>NZ_CP150309.1:5807500-10545000 GCF_051524395.1 Sorangium sp. So ce117 | reverse complement strand
GGGTATTCTGGAAATCTAACCTGGGCCCATGAACTGGGTCGGGGACACTGCCTGGTGGGCAGTTTGACTGGGGCGGTCGCCTCCTAAAAAGTAACGGAGGCGTGCGAAGGTTCCCTCAGCCTGATTGGAAACCAGGCGTAGAGTGCAAACGCACAAGGGAGCTTAACTGTGAGACCGACAGGTCGAACAGGTGCGAAAGCAGGCGTTAGTGATCCGGTGGTTCTGTATGGAAGGGCCATCGCTCATCGGATAAAAGGTACTCTGGGGATAACAGGCTGATCGCGCCTGAGAGTTCATATCGGCGGCGCGGTTTGGCACCTCGATGTCGGCCCATCGCATCCTGGGGCTGGAGCAGGTCCCAAGGGTTCGGCTGTTCGCCGATTAAAGCGGTACGCGAGCTGGGTTTAAAACGTCGTGAGACAGTTTGGTCCCTATCTGCCGTGGGCGTAGGACACTTGAGAGGAGCTGCCCATAGTACGAGAGGACCTGGGTGGACGTACCTCTGGTGTTCCGGTTGTCCTGCCAAGGGCATAGCCGGGTAGCCATGTACGGAACGGATAACCGCTGAAAGCATCTAAGCGGGAAGCCGGCCTCAAGACTAGGTGTCCCGGGCCGAAAGGCCCCTAAAGACCCCTCGTAGACCACGAGGTTGATAGGCCGGGTGTGGAAGCCGAGCAATCGGCGGAGCTAACCGGTACTAATAGGTCGTGCGGCTTGACCATACTTCTAAGGCAAACATCGAAGCGTCGCGCCCGGAGTTCGGGTGACGAGCAGCGTGACACAGCTGGCCCAGCGTAGAGCACCGCGACAGCGGGCTCCGTTGGGTTCCGATTGGACGCACCCACAAGTTTCCGGTGGTGATATCGAGAAGGTCACACCCGATCCCATACCGAACTCGGAAGTTAAGCTTCTTGGAGCCGATGGTACTGCTAGGGCAACCTAGTGGGAGAGTAGGACGCCGCCGGGATTTTCTTCGAACCTGCGCACGGTGAGAGCCGTGCGCAGGTTTTTTTTTGTCCATCGTGCTTGGAGCTCCAGGCGCGCGTTGCGGCCTTCAGGCCGCCTCGGGGACCTCGGTGCCCGCGTGGCGCGCGTTCCGGGCTGGCCGGCCCCCTGCGGACCACTCTCCCGAGGGTTTGCTAGGCGTTAACCAAGCCTCGCGCCGCGTCGTCCTACATCCGGAACGTTTACGTGGTCGTGGACGTTTACGTGGTCGTGGTCGTTTACGGCTTATCGTTGACGACCACGACCACGACCACGACCACGACCACGTAAACGTCCACGTTCACGTTCACGTTCACGTTGGTGACCGATGGTGGGGTGAGGGGGCGGGTGCGGAGCCCTGAGCGTGACCGAACGAGCTTGGTTAACGCCTATGCGCCGGGGGCCTTCGGTTCGGCAGGACGGCTCCGCTGAAGGCTTCGCCTTTGCAGCGAGCTCGCGCTGGCCGCCGTCAGATCGGCGCCGTTGAGGCAGCGCTCGGGGCGGCGCCGAGGGCGGGAGCGTGCCGTCACGGCGTCGGGACGGGAGGTGCCGTCAGGGCGGCGACGCTCAGTGCGGGCGCTCGGTGGCTCGCCTCGGGCCGTAGCTGCGCAGGAGGATGAGCCCCGCAAGGACGAACAGGGCGGCGATCTGGAGAGCGAACGGGATCTTTTGCACCCATTCCTCCTCGTCGATCCCGATCGTGGCGAGGAAGACGCCGAGCAGGCCGCCCATGGCTTCGCCGGCGCGGCTCAGAGACGTCGCTGGGCCGCTTGCGACCGCCTCGTGCGAGAGCGCGTGCAAGAGGAGGCCCGCGACCGCGGAGAGCAACCAGGGCTCGATCACCTCGAGGTGCTCCAGGTCGACAAGCCGCGTCGCGAAGGCGCCAACCACCGTGGCGAGCGCAATGCCCGCGAGCGCAGCGCTCATGGCGCGCTTGCCGCCGGCATCGGCTTTCACCTCGAGGACCTGAATGGCCACCACCATGGCGAGCGGCACCGTGTGCGCGGCGATCACGAGCACGACAGGGAGCGAGAGCTGGCCAACCCGTGAGAGCGACGCCACCGCCGCGCCCTCGCCGAACTGATGCGCGAGCACCGCGGCGTACCCCATCGCGAGCGCCGTCGTCGGCGTCCGGTGAGCCCCAGCGTCCCCGAGCACGAGGCGCTCCAGCACCGCCGGCGCCACGAAGCCAGACGCCGCCGCGAGCAGCGCGAGCCAGCCGATCTCGCCGATCGCCTCCGGGAGCAGGTGAAGCAGCGCGATCGACGCCGCACCGACGAGGGCGAACGTCCGCAACGCAGACATCGCGCCCTCGCTCCGATGACGGAACACCGCCGCAATGCCGCCCAGCATGACGGCCAACGCGAGGAGCGAGACGCCGAACGCCAGCGACACAGGCGCCCTCCTAGCACGGATCCGGTACGAACCGGTGATGAGCCGAACGCTATGTGTGGTGCGCTACGAACGTGGGTGGTTGTGCCGTTCCGTGCGCAGGATCAGGTCGCCCACGAGGGCAGTCCAGCCGGTCTGGTGCGAGGCGCCGAGCCCTGCGCCGGTGTCGCCGTGGAAGTACTCGAAGAAAAACAGGCGATCTCGGAACCGAGGATCGCGCTGGAAGAGGGGGTGCTCGCCGTAGACGGGGCGGCGGCCCTCGCGGTCGCGCTCGAAGATCGCGATCAGCCGGCGCGCGATCTCGTGCGCTCCGTCGCGGAGCGTGCGAGGGCCGTGGCCGCCGAGCGACGGGATCGTGAGCACGTCGCCGAAGCCGTGGTCGAGCCGGAGGAGCGAGCGGTAGAGCAGGTAGCCGAGCGGGAACCAGATCGGGCCGCGCCAGTTGGAGTTGCCGCCCTTCATGCGCGTGATCGACTCGCCCGGCTCGTAGCCGACCCTGTACTGCGCGTCGCAGGGCTCGAGCCCGAGCGAGACGGGCGCGGCCGCGTGCTCCTTGGAGAGGGAGCGCGGGCCGAACGGCGAGAGGAACTTGTCCTCGTCGAACAGGTGCGCGAGCACCCGCTCGAGGCGCCCCGGCGGCACCGCGGAGAGCACCTGGCGGCCGTCTGGACGTACGGTGATCGCCTCGGCCAGCGCGGGGTTTTTGCGGAGGAACCACTCGGTCCGGCGCCGGAAGTTCGCGAGCTTGCCGTAGATCTCCGGGGTGATCACGTGCACAGCGCAGAGCGGGATGAGGCCGACGGCCGATCGGATCTTCACGTGCCGCGGCTTCCCTCCGGCGATGAGGATGTCGAAGTAGAAGCCGTCCTCCTCGGACCAGAGCGGCAGCCGGCCGTCCGCCGTGTGGTGGAGCGCGTGCGCTATCCGCAAGAAGTGCTCGAAGAACTTGCTGGCGAGATCCTCGTACGCGGAGTTGTCGAGCGCGAGCTCCAGCGCGATGCGCATGAGGTCGAGGCAGTACATCGCCATCCACGCCGTGGCGTCCGCCTGCTCCAGGCGCATCCCCGGCGCGAGCCGCTCGCTGCGATCGAAGAGCGAGATGTTGTCGAGGCCGAGGAAGCCGCCCTCGAAGACGTTGTGCCCCTCGGCGTCGCGCTTGTTGACCCACCAGGCGAAGTTGATGAGGAGCTTGTGGAACACCCGCTCCAGGAACACCCGATCGCCCTCGCCCCGCTGCTTCCGCTCGATCTTGTAGATCTGGTAGGTCGCCCAGGCATGCACCGGAGGGTTCAGATCCGAGAACTCCCACTCGTAGGCAGGCAGCTGCCCGTTCGGGTGCTGGTACCACTCCTTGACCATCATCTTCAGCTGGGCCTTCGCGAGATCGATGTCGAGCGAGGCCAGCGCGACCGCGTGGAAGGCAAGATCCCACGCCGCGAACCAGGGGTACTCCCACGCGTCGGGCATGGAGACGACATCGGCGACGGAGACGTGCCGCCAGTGGGCGTTTCGGCCGCTTAGCCGGTCGGGTGGCGGCGCGTGCGCGTCGCCGCGGAGCCAGGTGTCGACGTCGTAGTGGTAGAACTGCATCGTCCAGAACAGCCCCGCCGCCGCCTGACGCTGGATGGCGCGGCGATCGTCGGACAGGGCAGGGCCCTGGACGGCGAGATAGTACTCGTCCGCTTCCCTGCGCCGCGCCTCCAGGAGCTCGTCCGCGCCGTCGAAGGGGCACTCCACCGGCTCGGGCGCGAGCCGGAGCAGGATCCGCCGGCTCCCGCCGGCCGGCACCTCGAAGCGATGCCAGCTCGCGGCCTTCGTGCCGCGGCGCTCGGCGTTCACCCGCGCCTCGTCGCCGTGGACGACCCGGTGGTGGAACGCGTCCTTGACGTACGGTGTTCGCGAAGGGGCGCCATAGAGCCGCTCGCGGTTCGTCTCGTTGTTGGTGAAGAGCAGCTCCGGGCTGCCCTCGATGTACAGGTGATGCGCGCCGTGCTCGGGGTGCGCCGCGCGCAGCATCACATGACCGGCGTCGGTCTCCATGGCCCGGATCTCCGGGACCGGACCCAGAGGCTCGGTCCAGGACCATGTGTTGCGGAACCAGAGGTGAGGGAGCACGTGGATCGGCGCGGCCTCCGGGCCGCGGTTCACCACGGTGATGACCATCAGGATGTCGCTCGGGCTCCGCTTCGCGTACTCGACGACGACGTCGAAGTAACGATCCCCGTCGAAGGCGCCGAGATCGGGGAGATCTGCCTCGCCCTCCGAGAGGCCGCGGTCGCGCGCGGCGGCGACGAGCGCCTCGTAGGGGAACGGCCGCTGCGGGTACCGGTAGAGGTAGCGCAGGTAGCTGGAGGTCGGCGTCGCGTCTTCGTAGTAGTAGATCTCCTTGACGTCCTCGCCGTGGTTGCCTTCCGGCCCTGTCAGGCCGAAGGCCCGCTCCTTCAGGATCGGATCCCGCTCGTTCCAGACGGCGACGGCGAGACACAAGATCTGGTGTCGGTCACAGATGCCGCCGAGCCCGTCCTCGTTCCAGCGATAGGCGCGGCTCCGGGCATGGTCGTGAGGGAAGTGCGCCCACGCGTCCCCGTTCGCGCTGTAGTCCTCGCGCACCGTCCCCCAGGCCCGCTCGGAGAGGTAGGGGCCCCAGTGCTTCCAGCGCAGGAGGCGCTCGCGCTCTTCCTCGAGGCGGCGGTGCTCGGCGGTCGGCGCAGCGCGGACGGTCCTCGTCATGCGCGCCACGCTAGGCGACTCCGACGGAGGCGTCGAGCCCGCGGCCGGCGCGCGACGACCTGGAGCGGGCGCTACTCGGTGCGCTTGATGATGTGGAAGCCGAACGGCGTCTCGATGATCTCGCTCACCTCGCCGATCTTCAAGGCGAAGGCGGCGTCGGAGAAGCCCTTCACCATCATGCCGCGCTCGAACACCCCGAGATCTCCGCCGCGCTCGGCGGCGCCCGGCTCGTCGCTGTACTCCGCGACCGCCTCCTCGAAGCTCACCCCGCCGCGGATCTTGACGAGCGCTTCCTGCGCTCGCGCGCGGGCCTCGGCGCGCGTGCGGCGGAGGCCCTCGGGCTTGCTCTTCGAGCCCTCGTGCATGACGAGGAGATGACGCGCGCCGATCTGCTTGGGCTGACTCGCGATCACCGAGCGCTCCCGCTCGATCGCGGCGTCCTCCTCGGCCGCCCGGATCGGCGCGGAGACAGCGAGGCCGCCGCCGACCCACGACGGCGAGGTGGCGAGCGCCCCGCAGGCGGTCGCGCAGAGGAGCGCGAGGGGCGAGCACGCCGAGAGCGCGTGAACCAGCACGGCGCGGAGATGAGGGCTACGCATCGGCGCGGAGACTGCCGCGGGAAGAGTGCGCCCGCAACCCTCCCGTCCGCGCGCGCCGCTCAGCGGAGGACCATCACCGGGACGAAGGCCCACCCGCCAGCGGCGACGCTCACCCGGGCGCGCCTCGACTCGCCGCGGACGCCGACGACCACGTCGTGCGTGCCCGCGCGGACGCGGGTCCGCGCGATCGCGATGCGCGCGGGGAGCGTCGACCATCCGCGCGTGTCCGGCGTGTCGAGCGCGGTCAGCGTCGCGCTCGTCAGCAGGCCGACGAGCAGGCCCAGCGGCCCGGAGTCCTCCGCTGCCGCCTCGGTGGCGCCCTGCGCGGCTTCGCCGGCCGCGATGCGGGCGACGGTCCTCGTGATGGCCGACAGGATGACGGTCCCCTCGCTCTTCTTCCAGGCCGCGCGCACCTGCGCCTCGATGTCGAGCGCCTGCTCCATCGGCTGGGAGCGCCCGTCGAGCTTCAGCGTCGGAATCGAATAGCCGCCCTTGCCCCGGGCGAGCGTCGGGTAGTTGACCCAGGTCACGAGCCCCTTCGCCGCGAGCTCGCTCGCCCGCGCGCGATCCGCCGGGCTGATGTCGTTGGCCACGAGCGTGAGCGCGAGGCCGATCGGAAGGCGCTGCGGCACCTTCTGCGGGACGCGCCCGAACCCGACGACGACGATGAGCTCGGCCTCGCCGGTCTCGTCGAGGGGCGGCGGCGGGGCCTCGCCTTCGATCAACGCGGCGATGCGGGGCGACCTGGGCTCGCCGCGCGTGAGCGCGCGGAGCGGGCGGCGGAGCGACGGATACGACCCGTGGCGGAGGGCGTCGTCGTAGTGGAGGAGCGCCTCGTCAGCCTGGCCGCTCTTCTCGAAGGCGAGGCCCGCAAGGTAGCTGCCGAGGCCGAGGAGCGCCGTCTCGCCCTCGTGATCGCGAAGGTATCTCTGCATGATCGCGAGGCGGCGAGCCTCGACCCTGGCCCCGCTGAGGTCGCGCTGGGCCAGGTAGTTCATCATGTTGATGGTGTTGATGAGCAGCTTCTCGTAGGCAGGCGCCTTGTACGGGCCCACGTCGTCCGAGAAGAGGTACTTGCCGAGATCGTGGGCGGCCCCGCGGGACATGTCGAGCAGGTCGATCGACTTGTCCGCGGCACCGAGATCGCGCGCGGACAGCCGGTAGCTGTCCATGCTGAGGAGGATGTTGCCGCGGTCGAGCAGGAGGAGCGCGTTGTCGCCCCGGAGCGCCGGGAGCTGGGCCGCGGTCTCGACCTCGAGCTGCTCGTTCAGCGCGGCCACCGCCTCGGCGGGAGCGCCGCGATCGAGCGCCTGGAGCGCGGTGCGCACGCGATCTTCATGGCCGCCGCAGGCGGCCTGCCAGAGGCCGAGGAGCAGCGCGAGAGGAGCCAGGGCCGCACGCTTGCGCCCCGCGAGGCTCGCGTGCCGCCGGCGCATCACTCCTGGATGAGCGCCTTCGTGAAGGCCGCCCTGTTCTGCCAGGCCACCGCGCTCGTGGCGACCTCGATGAGCTGCATGAACATGAAGTACTGGACGCGGCGCTCGTCCTCGGTGCGCTCATCGGCGGTGAAGACCTTGCCGGTGAGGTAGTACTTCGCGCCGAGCTGGCGGTTGTACTCGGCGATGTGGTTCGGATCGAACCCGCCGCCGTGCTGCTTCTCGACCTCCGCGACCATCTGCTGCTGGCGCTCGACGCTCACCAAGGTGACGAGGCTCGCCTTGGACAGGTACGTCTCGATATCGGACAGGAGCGCCTGAAGCTGGCTGTCGATGTGCTCGCTCGTCTGGTTCGACAGCGGATAGATGGCGAGCGTGGGCCGCGAGCCGTCGTGCGCCCACGCCTTGGCCACCGGAGAGGCCATCAGCGACGTCAGGTTCTCGTGGAGGAGCTGCTCGATGTCGCGCCTGTCGATCCCCGTGCTCATCGCCGCGTCGTCGAGCCCCTCGACCTGATTGCCGCGCACGTAGGTGGGGCCGCAGCCGATGGGAAGCGAGGCGAGCGCGAGCGCCGCGAGCAGCGCGGCCGGACGGATGCTGGGCGAAATGGGCATGGACACTCCGCAGGGCAGGACGCCCGCATCCTAGCAGGCGAGGTGTGCGCTGGAGCTTCGATCAGGCGGAAATCGTGCTCTGCGACGCTGCGCGCGCGCGGCGTGCGCGCTGCGCGCGGCATGTCGGCAGCGCGGACGCCCTGGCTCGCTTCAGCGCGAGCAGCGCGAGCAGCGCGAGCAGCGCGCGCGCCGCCGCGGCCCCGCTGTCGCCGCCGCCGAGTGGGCCGTGCGCGCACGAGAGCCAGCGCTCGTCGAGCGGCCGGCGCGAAGGCAAGCGCTCCGCGGGGTCCGACGCCGTGGCCCACCAGGGCGGGTCGTAGTCGCCGACGTCGGCGGCGCGCCTCGCCTCGGTGACGAGCCAGTCGCGATGGGCGATGAGCCCACCATAGATGGGGTCGGCGCAGCCGGCCGGCCCGCGCGACGTCACGCCGATGATCCGCCCCGCGACGTCGAGCGCCGGTCCGCCCGAGTCGCCGCTGCAGATGCCGTTCTCTCCGCGCCACTCGCCTCCTGTGACGCGCTCCTGCGTTCCGCACCCGTACCCGACGCACTCGACGTGGAGCCCATCGCGGCGCCTGCGGACGCCGCCGCCGCGCGATCTGCCCTCGGTGTCGCCGAAGCCTACCGCCGAGTAGACCTCGCTCTCCTCGGGCGGCCGATCGAGGCGGGGCGCGAGCGGCGTGACCTCGCTGCCGCCGAGCGGGGAGGACAGCACGACGAGCGCGACGTCGCGCCCGCAGACGGCGTTGCCGTCGGGCGGGCTGAGCACGGCGCGCGCGCCGATCCACGGCGTGTCCGCGGCCCACAGGGCCCCGCCGAGCGTGGCGTAGACCTGCGAGGCATCGACCGGCTCACCGAACGTCGCCGTCTTGCAGGCGATGAGCTTGGGAGCTTCCGCGATGCAGTGCTGCGCGGTGAGCACCAGGTTGGGCGCGATCACGGTGCTCGAGCAGGTCCGCGCGACGCGCCCTCGGCGATCGGTGATGAGGAGCCCGGCGACCGCGCGGTCTCCAGCATCTAGATACCCTCCCTTGATCTCCAGCGCGGCCTCGGCCGCGTCCTCCTCGTGCAGGTCCGCTTCGTCCGCGTCTCCAGCGCAGCCGGCCAGCGCGGCGGCGAGGAGGCAGCCAGCTCGGGTACACCATGCGGTGCTGTTCCGGCACACGGCCAGCCGCCTTTGCACGGCACCTGCCAGCCTGGGCTGTGCACCGCCGCGCTCCCCGAGGGAGGAGAGGATTGCTTCCGGGGAAGCTCACGCGCCGGCGGAGCCACCCGCTGCGCTGTGGTGTGGGATGCGGTCAGCGCGCCGATCGGGCTCATGTACACCTGAGCTCCCGACCCTGTCGTCAACCGAGCGCAAGGCGCTGGAGCGCAAGACTCCGGCAAGGAGGCGGCGCGGGCGCGGGGCCTCGCGCTCCGGGAGCATCTCCCTCGCGCTGCTATCCCGCGCGTCCGTTCACGACGTCGCGGCGCTGCGAGCGCTCGTTTTCTCCTGGCAGCGCCGGAGCTCTCCAGGCGGCGCCGGAGCGTCAGCCGACCACGATGTTCACGATCTTCCCCGCGACGTAGATGAACTTCTTCAGCTGCTTGCCCGCGGCGAGGGTGGCCACGGGCTCCAGGCCGAGCGCGGCGGCTCGCGCCTCCTCCTCCGATGCCGCCTTCGCCAGCATCACGCGACCGCGGACCTTGCCGTTCACCTGCACCGGGATCTCCAGGACGTCGTCGACGCAGAAGGCCTCGTCGTAGGTGGGCCACGGCTCGTAGCTGAGCGAACGCTCGTGGCCGGTGAGCCGCCACAGCTCCTCCGCGAGGTGCGGCGCGAAGGGGGAGACGAGGAGGATCAGCCGCAGGACCGCCTCACGCGGCGGCGAAGGCAGCGAGCTCAGGTGATTCACGAAGACCATCATCGCGGAGATGGCGGTGTTGAACGCCATCCCCTCGATGTCGCCGGTCACCTTCTTGATCGTCCTGTGGAGCTGCCGGCTCGTCGCGTCGTCCATCGCGTCCGAGAGCGGTCGCGTGCACGTCGCGAACACGCGGTCCCGGAACCGGACCACCCCCTGGATCTGCCCTGATTGCCAGGGCTTCACCGCCTCGAGCGGGCCCATGAACATCTCGTACATCCGCAGCACGTCGGCGCCGTGGACCCGCACGATGTCGTCGGGGTTGATCACGTTGCCCCGCGACTTCGACATCTTCTCGTTGTCCTCGCCCAGGATCATCCCCTGATGGACGAGCTTCGCGAAGGGCTCGGGGTGCTTCACATGGCCGAGGTCGTAGAGCACCTTGTGCCAGAAGCGCGCGTAGAGGAGGTGCAGCACGCCGTGCTCCGCGCCGCCGACGTAGAGGTCGACGGGCATCCACGCGTCGTACGCGGCCTCCGAGAACGGCTCCGCGTCGTTCTGCGGATCGAGGAAGCGAAGGTAGTACCAGCACGAGCCCGCCCACTGCGGCATCGTGTTGGTCTCGCGCGCGTACCACTTGCCGTCCCGCTGGAAGAAGCGCCAGTCGACGGCGCGCGCCAGCGGGCCCGCAGGGTCGTCGCCAGGGCGGAAGTCGGCGAGCGGCGGCAGCTCGATCGGGAGGCTGGCTTCGTCGACCGCGATCGGCTGATCGTAGCGGATCGTGTGCGCGGCGCCCTTCCTGGGATCGCCCTGCGGATCGGCGAGCTCGACGGGGAAGTAGATGGGGATCGGCTCGCCCCAGTAGCGCTGGCGGGAGAAGACCCAGTCGCGCAGCTTGTAGTTCACCTCGCGCTTGCCTCGCCCGAGCGCCTCGAGGCGCGCGATGACCGCGCGCTTGCACTCCTCCGTCGAGAGCCCGTCGAACTCGCCGCTCCGGACCGCGACGCCCGGGTCGACGTAGGCGGCCTCGAGCTGGTCGCGCAGGGTGCCGTCGGGGCTCACGACCTCGACGATGGGCAGCCCGTAGGTGCGGGCGAAGGAGAAGTCGCGCTCGTCGTGCCCTGGCACCGCCATCACGGCGCCGGTGCCGTAGCCGCCGAGCACGTAGTCGGCGACCCAGATCGGCACCTCCACGCCCGTGATGGGGTGGACGGCGACGAGGCCGGTGTCGACGCCGGTCTTCTCCCTCGCCGCCGCGGCGAGCCGCTCGCGATCGCTCTTGCCCGCCGCGGCCGCGACGTACGCGCGCACCGCCTCGCGGCGCGCCTCGGACGCGCCGCTCTCCGCGCTCGTGAGCCATGTCGTGAGCGGGTGCTCGGGCGCGAGCACGACGTAGGTGACGCCCATCAGCGTGTCGGGGCGGGTCGTGAATACGCTCAGCGCGCCCTTGCCCCATCCCTTGACCTCGAACGTGATGAGCGCCCCCTCCGATCGGCCGATCCAGGCGCGCTGCATCGCCACCGTCCCTTCAGGCCAGTCGAGGAGGCGGAGATCCTCCGCCAGGCGGTCGGCGTAGGCGGTGATGCGGAGCATCCATTGCCTGAGCGGCGTCCGGTAGACCGGGTGCGAGCCGCGCTCGCTCTTGCCGTCGATCACCTCCTCGTTCGCAAGGACGGTCCCGAGCGCCGGGCACCAGTTGACGCTCACCTCGTCCTGGTACGCGAGCCCCTTCTTGAAGAGCTGGAGGAAGATCCACTGCGTCCAGCGCACGTAGCGCGGATCGGTCGTGGAGAGCTCTCGCGACCAGTCGTAGCTGAAGCCCAGCATCTTGAGCTGGCGCTTGAAGGTCGCGATGTTCCGCGCCGTCGTGTCGGCCGGGTGCGTGCCGGTCTCGAGGGCGTGCTGCTCCGCCGGCAGCCCGAAGGCGTCCCAGCCCATGACGTGCAGCACGTCGATCCCGCGCATGCGGAAGTAGCGGGACATGATGTCGGTCGCCGTGTACCCCTCGGGGTGGCCGACGTGCAGCCCCGACCCCGACGGATAGGGGAACATGTCGAGCACGTAGCGCTTCGCGCGGGCGGAGTCCGCGCTGCGGACGGCGCGGAAGGTCTCGCCTTCCTCCCACGCGCGCTGCCAGCGCGGCTCGACGGTGGCATGATCGTAGCGCGCGGGCTCACGCGGCTCGTTGGGAGAAGGTTCGGTGGAGGCGCGGGGGTCCATCGTCTCGGCGGCCATATCGCGACGTGCCATAGCACTGTGCTGCCGCGGTCGACAGCCGCCCCGCAGCGGCAGACGCCCGCGCCCCAGCGGGAGCGCCACGCCCGTCCACAGCGCGCCGCGGCCATGTCGAGAGTTCCCGACAAGCGTGGACAGCGCCTCGGTTCGAGCTCTGCCGTCGGAGACGCCCGCGCCCGAGAGGGCTGACCTCGCGCGCCGCCTCGCGCTCTGGAACCACCCGCGCGCGCCGGAGCGTCGTGCGCGCCCCCTGCGCGCCGTGGAGCTGGCGAAAGCGCGCGCCTCGTGAGCGCCTCGGTGGCGGGACGAGCTCGCTCTTCATCGCGCCGACCCGAGGAGCGCACCCCCGGCGTCGCTATCCTGCGTCCGCGACGGGCGGTGTCGTCACGGGGCGGCGCTGCGCGGCGCCAGCGCCGACGAGCGGCAGCGCCTCGCGGGGCGGGGCGACGCGTCAGAAGGATGGCCGCACGCCGAGACTTGGGGGTAGATTGAGAGCGCTGTTCCGCTTCAGTGTGAGGCGGAGGGGTCGCGTGGGCGGTCCCTCCGAGGCGCGCGGATGACCGACAAACACGTTCCATGGGGAGCCCCCGAGAGTGAGAGGACGGCGCAGCCAGGCCGGCCGCTCCCGTCGGCGCACGGCTCGGGGATCCCTTTCCGGCCGCTGCCCGTGCCGCCGCTGATGGCGCCCGGCGCTCTGCGCCCGCTCTCCGCGCAGTACGCGCTCAGCCCTCATCTTCAGCAGCAGAGCCCGCCCGGGTTCTCAGGGCCGATGGCGTCGGCGCCCGCGTTTTCGGGGCCGGCGTCACCGGCGCCCGCGTTCTCGGGCGCCATGCCGGCGCCGGCGTTCTCAGGGCCAGCTCCCGCCGGGTACACCCAGCCGCCCACGGCGAGCGTCTCGGCGCGCGGAGGGACCCTTCCGCCCGGGATCGTCTCGCAGCAGGACGTGCTCTCGGCCAGCGGCGTCTTTTCTCCGAGCGCGCTCCCGTTCATCTCGGCGCCGCCGCAGTCGGATCCGGTGCCTCCGAGCCAGCCGGCCTTCCAGCCGGCGCCGATCACGGACCGGATGGGCGCGAGCGCGACGCAGCCGCCTGCGCCGGCAGCGCCGCCCGGGTTCGCGAGCCCCGGCTTCGGTGCCGCCGCGCCCGCTGCGCCAGAGGCCGCGCGCGCGCCGATGCCCTCGCTGCACGCCGGCCAGCCGCCTGCGCCGGCAGCGCCGCCCGGGTTCGCGAGCCCCGGCTTCGGTGCGGCCGCGCCCGGCGCGCCAGAGGCCGCGCGCGCGCCGATGCCCTCGCTGCACGCCGGCCAGCCGCCTGCGCCGGCGGCGCCGCCCGGGTTCGGGAGCCCTGGCTTCGGTGCCGCCGCGCCCGCCGTATCAGAGGCCGCGCGCACGCCGATGCCCTCGCTGCAGGCGGGGATGTCGGCTCAGGCCGGGCCGCCCCCGGCCGCTGCGCCCGCGCCGGCGATGAGCGCAGCTCCCGGCGCGGCGGCGCACGGCGCGCCCCAGGCGGCCGGCGGGTGGGACGGAGCGGCCATGCCCCCGGCCGAGAGCCCGTGGGCCACCACGTCGGCGCGCCTCGAGATGCCGGTGCTCCCGTCGACCTTCGTCCAGGAGCGCCCGGAGCCGCAGAAGCCACCCGCCGCCGGTGCGCCGCGGCGGCGGGAGGGCGGCAGGACGCTCATCATCGTGCTCAGCGTGATCCTGGCGGTGGCCTTGCTGGCGCTCATCGGGATCACGCTGTGGCAGAGCATGGGCGGCGGAGGACCGATCGCGATCGACTACAAGGAGCCGCCGCCCACGGCCGCCGAGGCATCGCCAGAGCCCACCGTGAGCGTGACGGCGGCTCCCAGCGCGCCCGCCGCGCCCCGCCCAGCCGCGCGCCCACGGCCGAAGAGCGACGACATCTACGACGAGGTCGAGAAGGAAAAGAGCCGGCGCTGAGGCGGCGCGACGCCGCACGGACGGGGCGCGCCGCAGGCGATTCGTTGGCCCCGCGCCCCGTTCCGTGCTGGTGATCGCCCGCGATGGCGACGCCGATCCCGCACAACCTTGCCCCCTTCTCCCTCGACGAGCTGGCGCGCGCGACCGGCGGGCGCGTGCTGAGGAGCGGGCCGGACGCGCGGGGCGTCTCGACCGACAGCCGGACGATCGCGCCAGGAGCGGCGTTCGTCGCGCTCGCCGGCGAGAGCTTCGATGGCCACAGGTTCCTCGACGCCGCCGCGCAGCGCGGGGCGGCCGCGTTCATCGTCTCGCGGGAGGTTGCCCTGCCGCCCGGAGGAGGCGCGGTGCTCGTGAACGACGGCCTCGCGGCGCTCGGGGCGCTGGCCAGAGCGCACCGCGAGCGATGGCGGGCGGGCGCCCACCCCGACGGGCCGCGGGCGATCGTCGCGATCGGCGGCTCGGCCGGCAAGACGACGACGACGCGGACCATCGCGGCGCTGCTCGCGGGGGTGGGCCGCGGCGAGGTGCACGCGACGGCGGGCAACCTGAACAACGCCATCGGGCTGCCGATGACGCTGCTCGGGCTCGAGGACCGCCATCGCTTCGCGGTCGTCGAGATCGGCACGAACCAGCGCGGCGAGGTCGCGGCCCTCGCGCGGATCGCGGGGCCGGACCTCGCCGTGCTGACGTCCATCGGCGTCGAGCACACCGAGGGGCTCGGCACGCTGGAAGACGTCGCCGCCGAGGAAGGTGATCTGCTCGCCGCCTTGCCGGCCGAGGGCGTGGCCCTCGGCAACGGCGACGACGCGAAGGTGGTCGAGCAGCTCGAGCGCGCGGGCGCCGCGCGGCGGATCACCTACGGCTTCGGGGAGCGCGCGCGGATCCGGATCGCGGGGAGGCGGCCGGTCGGGGTGCGCGGCACCTCGGTGCGGATCGAGCGCGGAGGCGAGGCGCTGGAGCTCGTCGTCCCGCTGCTCGGCGAGGCGGGGGCGCTGGCGGCGGCCGCGGCCGTCGCCGTCGTGGAAGAGGCGGTCGGCGAGCGGCTCTCGACCGAGCGAGCGGCACGCGCCGCCGCAGGGCTCGCGCCGCCTGGTGATGGACGCCTGTCCGTCCGCGAGCTGCCGGACGGCACCGTGGTCATCGACGACAGCTACAACGCCAACCCGCTGTCGATGCGCTCGTCCCTCAGGACGGCCGTCGAGGTCGCCGAGGCGCTCGGGAAGCGGCTGGTCCTGCTGCTCGGCGAGATGCGCGAGCTCGGCGCGCTCGCGGCGGCGGAGCACGACGCGCTCGGCGAGCAGGTCGGCGCCGCGCGCCCCGCCGCGCTGATCGCCGTCGGCGGCGAGGCGGCGCGGATCGCGCGCGCCGCCGAGGCTGCCGGCGTGCGGGTGTGGTTCGCCGGAGACGCGGACGCCGCGGCGGCCCGAGCGCAGGAGATCGTCGAGCGCGGCGATCTGGTGCTCGTGAAGGGCTCCCGCGGGATCAGGATGGAGCGGATCGTGAATGCCCTCGTAGCCGGCGCCGGGCGCGGCGCCGGCCCGTTGCCCTAGCCGTGAGCGCGCGTCCGCCGGTCGAGCGCGCTCGCCTCCCGGCGCGACGGGCCGCGGTCATGCGCCGAGCGCAGCCCGCGCCTCGGTGACGGACAGGCTGAGCAAGAGCTTCGCCTCCTCGTTGCTGCAGAAGGAGCGCGTGACCATGCGATCGACGTACAGCGTGCCGCGGAGATGATCGACCTCGTGCTGGAGGATCCGCGCGGGCCAGCCCGTCGCTTCCCACCGGACCTCCTTGCCGTCCTCGTCCACGCCGCTCACCTCGACCGACAGATCTCGCTCGACCAGCGCCATGTAACCCGGGACGCTCAGGCAGCCCTCGAAGAACGTCGCCCGCCCCGCGCCTGCCGCGTCCGGGAGCGACGGCGCGAGGACCCTCAGCGTCGGGTTGATGATCACCCTGAGCGGGAAGGGCACGCGGCCGCGCTCGGCGCGCTGGTCCGGCGTGAGGCGGGACATGAGCTCCTCGCTGTCTTCGAGCACGATCACCTGCTGGTCGACGCCGATCTGCGGCGCCGCGAGCCCCACGCCGGGCGCCTTGCGCATGACGGAGACCATCGTCGAGACGAGGTGCTTGAGCCGCTTCGTCCCGATCTCCTCGGGCGGGATGGGCGCGGCGGGCTTCCGCAGGACGGCTCTGCCTGCGAGGACGATCGGGGGGAGCTCCATGTTGCCGGGATGAATCGGCGCCCTCGCGAGCGCAAGCGTCGTGAGCTCGGGAGCAGGGTCCGTGTGGGGGGCCTCGCGGCGAGGCGGGCGTGAGGGTGGATGTCCTCGCGGCGAGGCGGGCGTGAGGGTAGAGGAGCGGCGCCGGGCACGGCCCGGCGTTTCCATGGCAGCACCTCTTCCGCCTCCGTCGGCTCGCGCGGACGCCCCCCGCCGGCCGCTCCGCCTCGTCGTCGTCGCCGCCCTCGCGGCGCTGACGCTCGCCGCCTTCGCCGCCGTGACGCTGCGGCTACAGCTCGAGCCGAACGTCGCCTCGCTCCTGCCGGAGCGCGGCGACGCCGCGGCGCTTCGCCGGTACGTGCGCGGGTTCGGGGGCGGCGACCTCGGCGTCGTGATGGTCAAGGGCGACGACCCCGACGAGAACGCCACCGTGGCCGCGGAGATCGCGCGGGCCCTCGCGGCGCGCCCGACCGTGCAGCGCGCTGCCGATCGGATCGACGTCTCGCGCTCGCTCGATCCGTGGGTCGCGTTCCGGCACGCGGACGCGCGCGTGCGAGAGCGCCTCGCCGCCGCGCTCTCGCCCGAGGGGATGCGAGAGCGCCTCGCCGAGACGCGCGCCATGCTGCTCGCGCCGGGCGGCGGCGCCGCGGCGGAGACGATCGCGGCCGACCCGCTGCGCCTCTCGCAGCTCGTCTTCGAGTCCGCGGACATCGGATCCGGGGTGCGCACGCAGGCCGACGGCGCCTTCGCCACGGACGACGGCAAGGTGCACCTCGTCCTTGTGCAGCCGGCGGGGCAGGCGCTCCGCGGCGCCGACGCGCGGGCGTTCGTCGCGGACGCGAACGCCGTACTCGGCCCGATCCGCGCGGCGCACCCCGGGCTCACGCTCGGGCTCACCGGCGGGCACGCCATCGCCGCGGCGACCGAGGCGATGCTCACGCGCGATCTCGCGATCTCGGGGTCGCTCTCGATGCTGCTCGCCTCCGTCGTCTTCGCGCTGCTCTTCCGCCGCCTGCGCGCCCTCGCCGCGGTGATGCCGCCGCTCGTGCTCGGGACCCTCTGGACCGCGGGGCTCGCCACGGCGCTCCCGGGCGGGCTCAGCGCGATCGCCGTCGCCTTCATGTCGGTGGTCGTCGGCGTCGGCGTCGACACCGGCGTCCACGTCTACGCCGCGCTGCTCGAGGCGCGGCGCGAGGGCCTCGATCCGGAGGCGGCCGCGCGCGCGGCGAGGGCGCGGACCTCCCGCGCGGTGCTCATCGCTGCCGTCACCGCGGGGGCGGCGTTCGGGGCGCTCGCGCTGTCGGACATCAACGCGCTCCGGCAGCTCGGGCTCCTGTGCGCCGCGGGCGAGGTCCTGACGGCGATCGCCATCGTCCTCGTGACGCCGGCCGTGGGCGCGTGGCTCGAGCGGGGGACCCCGCCGACCGAGGCGCCCGCGCGCTGGACCGACGTCCTTTACCGGCTCACCCGTACGCGGGGCCGCGCGCTCGCGCTCGCGGGGCTCGCGGCGCTCCCCATCGCGGCGGTCGCCCTCGGCGCCTCGCCGCCGCTCGCGGAGGCCATCGTCGCGATCAGGCCGGCCGAGCTCGAGCCCCTCAAGGTACAGCAGGAGATCTTCGACGCGTTCGGCGGGCGGCGAGGGCAATGGGTGGTGCTCCTCGCGGACGGCGACCAGGAGCGCGCCCGCGCGCGCGGCGACCGGATCGCGGAGCGCCTCGCCTCGATGAAGGCCGACGTGGAGGCCGTCGACGCGCTCACCGCGCTCGCCCCCGCCGCCCCGACGCAGGCCGAGCGCTTCGCCGCGCGCGACGCGCTCGACCTGCCCGCCAAGGCCGACGAGCTCGCGCGCGCGCTCCGCGACACGGGCTTCGCGCCCGAGCGCTTCTCGGCGGTGCTCGACGGGATGCGCGCGCCGCCCCGGCAGGAGGTGGCGCTCTCCGATCTCGAGCGCGGCCCCGCGTCCATCCTGCTGTCGCGCTACCTCGGGGCGGACGGGGGCGAGGCGCTCGTCGCGCTGTACGTGCGGCCCCGCGAGACCGGCTCGGTCGCGCAGATCGAGCGCGCGATCCGCGAGGAGGATCCGGGCGCCATGCTCACCGGCTACAGCCGGCTCGAGGCGTCGCTGCGCGAGACGCTCGCGCACGACATGCCGAGGATCGCGCTCGTCGCGGGCGCGCTCGTGCTGCTGGCGCTCTCCGCTTCCCTCCGCAGCGCGCGCGACATCGCGCTGGCGGCGCTCGTCGTCGCCTCGGAGATCTCCCTCGTCCTCCTGCTGATCCGGGTGCTCGGCATCCCCCTGCACGCGTACGACGCGCTCGTCATCCCGGTGCTGCTCGGGATCACGGTGGACGAGGGCATGTTCCTGCTCCACCGCGCCCGCGACATCGAGGCGGCGGGCGGCGGCGACGCCGTGATCCGCGAGACGCTGCGCCGCGAGGGGCCGGCGATCGCCGCCACGGCGCTGACCACGGCCGCGGGCTTCTCCGCGCTCGCGTTCTGCGGCTTCGACGGCCTCCGCGATCTGGGCCGGGTCGGAGCGCTGGGCAGCGCGGTCGGCCTCGTCGTCGCGCTCCTCGTGGTGCCGGCGGGGCTGCGGCTCTGGCCCCGGGCCCACGGACGCGCATAACATGTTGCCGTTGTCGCCCCGGGGCCTCCTCCTTGTCGCTCTCCTCGCGCTCGCGCGTCCCGCCGCGGCGCAGCCCTCTCCTCCGTCCGCTGCGGCGCCGCCTCCTGCGTCGCCGGCGCCGAGGCCGCCGCGCTCGGCCGTGGCCCGCGCCGTCGACGCGCTCGTGCGCTCGCTCGACGCGGTGGACGGCCGCGCGCTCGTGGCCGCCGCGCCGCTGGTCTCCGACGCGCCCGCGCCGCGCGGCGCCCAGCTCGTGGCCACGCTCGCCGCCCACGTCGCCGGCAAGCTCGGCGCCGGCGTGCGCGCGCAGAAGGACCCGATCCCGCTGCCGCTCGCGCGCGAGGCGGCGCGCGACGACGCGGCGCTCGTCCACCTCGTCGTCGAGATCGCGGCGGGGCGGCTGCTCGTGACCGCGGACGTGTACCCGGTGCCGCGCACCGTCTGGGCGCGCATCCGCGACCCGGAGCCGGGGCCCATCGCCCACGCCTACGCCGAGGCGCCCCTCGACGCGGAGATCCGCAGCTTCCTCGCGCCGATCCCGCTCGTCGCCGCCAGGGTCGACCGCGCGAAGAACTTCGAGGGCGACGTGGTCGCGCTCGCGTGCGGCGATCTCGACGCCGACGGGGCGCTCGAGCTCCTGAGCGTGAGCCGCCGGCGCGTGACGACGCTCCGCCTCCGCGGCGGCCGGGTCGTGCCGCTCGCGTCGCGCCCGTGGCCGGACGTGGTCGCCGTGCACCCGGCGCCGCTCCGTGAGCCGCTCGCGTTCGCCACGCTCGTCGAGCGCGCGAGGGACGGCGAGCGCCTGCCGCCGTTCGCCGACGTCGGGCTCACCGACCGCGCGCGCAGCGTCCGCTTCGACGGCGAGCTGAAGGCGCTCGCCGAGCTGCCGGGGCTGGCGATCCCGGACGCGGGCGGCTCGGCCTGCACGACGGCGTGGGGGCCGCTCCTCACGGGCCCGCTCGGGCCGTGCGCCCCGGCCGATCCCCCGCCGGCGACCGCGTCGCTCTCCGGCCGGTACGACGCGCTCGCGTCGGCGCAGCTCCTGTCCGCGCAGGGCGAGCCCTTCGCGGTCTGGGCGACGCGCGAGCGCGGCGCGGTCGAGCTCCGGGACAGCGCCGGCCGCCGCAAGGTCGTGGGCAGCGCCGGGGCGCAGCTCGCGGTCGGCGATCTCGATCAGGATGGAGAGCCCGAGCTGCTCGCCAGCCTCGACGTCCTCGATCCGCTCGAGGATGCCGTCGTCGTCTGGTCGTGGCGGCGCCGGGAGGGCGGCCCGGTCCGCGCGGCGCCCGAGGAGATCCTGCGCTTGCCGGCGCCGGCGGGGGTGCGCGCCCTCGCGGTCTGTCCGCCCGACGGGGCCGGGCGCGCCCCGTTCGCCGTCGCGACGGCGGACGAGATCTGGGTGGTGCGGTGAGCCTCCCGCGCCGCGCCTTCCTCGGCGGCGCCGGCGCGCTGCTCGGCGCCGCCGCCCTCCCGGAGGCCGCGCGCGCGATGGGGCGCACCCCGCTCGGCGGCCGCCTCTCGATGCACCTCCCGTGGCCGACGGGCTCGCTCGATCCGCACGAGCTGAGCGATCCCGCCGCGGCGCTGTTCGCGCCGGCGATCGCCGACAGCCTCTACGGGCTCGATGCGTCCGGGAACCCGTACCCGACGCTCTCGTCCGCGCTGCCGTCGCGCGAGGCGGATGGCGCGGTCGTGCGCCTCCGCGAGGGGCTGCGCACCGCGCGCCTGCTCAAGCTCGACGGCCGCGACATCGTGAGCTCCGTCGAGCGCGCCCGCGCTCGCGGCGCCGCCGCGGCGCTCGCCGACATCCCGAGGCCCGAGCGGCACCCGAGGGATCCGCTCGCCGCGGTGTTCCCGCGCGCCGATCCCGCCCGCGTCGCCCGCGCGCTCGCGTCGCCGATGGTCGCGCTCCTGCCGCGCAGCTTCGACCCCGCGGCGCCGGATGGCACCGGCGCGTTCCGGGCCGACGTCGGCCCGGGGCAGATCACGCTGACGCGCAACGACGTCGCCGCGCGCGGCGCCGCCTTCCTCGACGCGATCGAGGTGATCCGCTCCGAGGACCTGACGACCTCGCTGCGCGCGTTCGAGACCGAGCGCGACGACCTCGGCTGGCTCGGCGCCGGCCTCCACACGAACCGCCGCGGCGCCGTCCGCTTCGATCTGGGCGTCGCCGGGTGGATCGTGCTCACGACGGGCCCCGACGCCGGGCTCTTCGGTCAGCCTGGCGTCGCGCAGCGGCTGGTCGACGCTCTGCCGCCCGAGCGTCTCGCGCACCTCGGCCTCGTCGGCCTCCCGAGGGCGCACGGCGATCCCGCGTGGGGAGGGCCCCCGGCGTCGCTGCTCGTGGACGAGTCGGCCGCCCACCTCGTCGAGGTCGCCGAGGCGGTCGCGCCGATCCTCTCGCGGCCTGGGCACGAGGTCACCGCGGAGCCGGTGGCGCGGGCGGAGCTCGGGCGCCGCCGCGCCCGCGGGAAGGCGACGCTCGCGATCGAGCTGGTGCGCCCGCTCGGCCCCGGGCCCCTCGGCGCGCTGCTCGCCCTGGCGACCGCCGACGATCGCAGCCGCGCCCTCGACCTCGCCCGTCACCCGCCCCGCCTCGTGCCCGGCGCCGCCCCCCGCTCGCTCACCTCCACGCTCCGCCTCGGCGTGATCGCCGAGGTCCGGATCGCGGGCGGCGTGCTGCCGGACGTCGCGCTCGCGCGCGCCGCCAGCGGCGAGGGCTGGGATCTCGGCGCCACCTTCCGCCGCCCAGCGAGGCGCTGATGTGTGCCTACCCCCGCGCGGAAGCGAGCGCGACCGCGCGGCGGCTGTTCGGGACGTCCGGGCGAGGGTCGCGGCGATGGGGGCCGCTGCGAGTGCTTGCGCGGTGGGGACATTTGGTTACTATCGGCTGGTCACGAACGTCACTGGCACTCGACACGACGCTTCTCTTCTCGGGGATCGCGGATTGATCGCGGACTGGACGACGCAACGTGTGGCGCACCGGGGGCTCCTCCCCAGCGCCGCCCCCCCTCGATCCCCCACGGCTCCATCGGGGCGGCAGGGCACTGTTCGGCACCGAAGCTGACGCATCTCGCAGAGCCGTGAAGTGAATCAGTGTCATGGGTACTCGCCTCTACGTTGGTAATCTCCCCTTCTCCGCCACCAAGGCCTCCGTGCAGGCCGCGTTCGCTCAGAGCGGCGAGGTGACGGATGTACACATCGTGACCGACCGCGAAAGTGGGCAGTCGCGTGGCTTCGGGTTCGTCACGATGGGCACGCCTGAGCAGGCCCAGCAGGCGATCGAGAACATGAACGGCGCCATGATGGACGGCCGTCCGCTTCGCGTGAACGAGGCGGAGGAGCGGGTCCAGCGTGGTGGCGGCGGCGGCGGCGGCTACGGCGGCGGCGGCGGCGGCGGTTACGGCGGCGGCGGCGGCGGTGGTGGCCGCGGCGGCCGTGGCGGTGGCGGCGGCGGTTACGGCGGCGGCGGCGGCGGTGGTGGCGGCCGCGGCGGCCGTGGCGGTCGCGGCGGCGATCGGTACTAGCCGAGCTAGGCCGACGTTCCAGCGGCGGCGCCTCTCCCCAGAGGCGCCGCCGTTTTCGTTTGTGCGCTGCCCTGTGCGGCGACCGCCGTCACGCGCGCCGAGGCCCCGGTCGATCCTCCGTCGATGCCGGCGCTCAGCAGGCCGGCCCAGATAGCGACGCCGGGCGGAGCGTTGAGGAGGTCCGAGGTGCCCATCCCGCGCGTGCGGCAGGGCGCCCCACGGCGATCGAGAAGCGGCAATGACCGAGCTCCGCGCTTCCGGGGCGCGGAGCTTGCTCCTTTGCCTGGCGGGCGTCAGAGAGCGGCACGCTGAACGCCCCTCGCGCTCGGGGCGGGCCGCTCACAGCCGATGCCTCCTTCCATCCCTTCAGAGCACAGGCCGTCGCCGCGGGCGATCTCGCTTTACTACTTCGGTATCTTCGCCGTCCTCGGCGTGTACCTGCCGCTGTTCCCGAGCTGGCTGGAGGCGCGGGGGATGCAGGGGCTCGCGATGGGGGCGATCGCGGCGACGCTCCCTGCGATGGGCCTCGTCGCGCCGCCGGTGTTCGGCTTGATCGCCGACTCGCTCGGCGTGCGGGTGTGGCTGATCCGGGCGGCCTGCGCCGGCGCCTTCGTCGTGTTCGCGCTGCTCGCGCTGTCGTCGGCGCTCGGCGTATCGCTCGGCTTCGGCGGCCTCTTCGTCGCGGCGCTCGCGTTCGCTTTCTTTCGATCGCCGATGTTCATGATGGCCGACGTGGTCGCGGTGGAGGCGTCGGCGAGCTCCGGCATCGCCTACGGCCGGCTCAGGCTCTGGGGCTCGATCAGCTTCGCGCTGATGGCGATCGCCAGCGGAGCCCTCGTCGATCCGGCGCGACCGGCCGCGTTCCCCGCCACGATCGCTGCCTCCCTGCTGATCGCGTTCGCCATCTCGTGGGCCCTCCCGGCGCGCGGCGAGGCGCCCTTCCGTCGCTCTGGCCTGCGCGACGGAGCGGCCGGCGCCGCCGGCGCTGCGCGCTCTCCGGCCACCGAAGGCGAAGGCGCCGCCGGCGCTGCGCGCGCTCCGGCGGCCGAAGGCTCCGTGCGGCAGCGCGCCCGTGCGCTCCTCCAGAGCCACGATTTCCGCCTGTTCCTCGCGGCATCGTTCCTGGCCCAGAGCGCCACCTCTTCGTACGATCTCTGTTACACGCTGCACCTCCGCGACATCGGTTTCCCCGAGTCGCTGGTGGGGGTCGCGTGGGCCGTCGGCGTCGCCGGCGAGATCGCGCTCATGGCGTTCTCCGGCCCCCTTCTCAAGCGGTTTGCTCCGCCCACGGTGCTCGCGTTCGCCTTCGCGGGCGCCTCGCTCCGCTGGGCGCTGCTCTCGTATGTGCGCTTCTGGCCCGCCCTGCTGGCGATCCAGCCGCTCCACGCGGTCTCGTTCGGCATGATGTGGGTCGCCTCGCTCGCCTACACGCGGGATCGATCTCCGCCTGAGATCCTCGCCACGGCGCAGGGGCTCTTTTCGGCGAGCGCTGGCGCCGGATCCGTCGTCGGGATGCTCGTGTGGGGTGAGCTCTACAAGCGCGGGGGCGGCGCCCTCACTTTCGGGGTCGCCTCGATCACGGCGTTGATAGCATTCGTCCTGGCTGTGACCTTCGCGCGATCCACGCGGCCAACGCGACCGACGCGGCGTTCACCGTCAGGGGGCTCAATTTTCTCTGTCAGCTCCCGGTGCCAGGAGTAACGTTCCATTTTCCGCCGCACGCGTAGGCGCGCGCGGGCACTACCTGAACGAGGCGAGCATGTGCGGGATCGTCGGATACGTTGGGTCAAAAAAGGCGGCGCCGATCATCGTCGAAGGGCTACGGAAGCTCGAGTATCGAGGCTACGACTCGGCCGGCATCGCCATTCATGACGGCAAGGGCATCGAGATCGTCCGGACGCTCGGCAAGCTGATCAAGCTCAGCGAGGCGCTCGAGAAGCGGACCCTCGACGGCACGACCGGCATCGGCCACACGCGGTGGGCGACGCACGGCCGCCCGAGCGAGGTGAACGCCCACCCGCACTCCGCGGGCCCGGTGGCCGTCGTGCACAACGGCATCATCGAGAACCACGTGGCGGTCCGGCAGCAGCTGGAGGGCCAGGGGGTCAAGTTCCTCTCCGACACGGACACCGAGATCGTCGCTCACCTCGTCCACCGCGAGCTCCAGAAGGGCGCGAAGTCGCTCTTCGAGGCCGTGCGCGGCGCGCTCCGGCAGGTCCATGGCGCCTACGCGATCGCGGTCCTCTCGCGCGATGAGCCCGACGTCATCGTCGCCGCCCGGTACGGCTCGCCGCTCGTCGTCGGCGCCGGCGAGAACGAGATGCTGTGCGGCAGCGACATCCCGGCGCTGCTCGCGCACACCCGCGACATGATCTTCCTCGAGGACGGCGACATCGTCGAGCTGCGCGCGAGCGGCGTCCGCATCGAGACCGTGACCGGCGGCGAGAAGGTCGAGCGCCGCGTGAAGCGCATCGACTGGAGCCCCGTCCAGGCGGAGCGCGGCGGCTACAAGCACTTCATGCTGAAGGAGATCCACGAGCAGCCCGACGTCGTCGAGGCCACGCTGCGCGGCAGGATCGATCTCGCCGCCGGCGACGTGCACGCGACCGAGATGGGGGTCACGCCCGAGTTCGCGAAGGAGCTGCGCCGGGTCTACATCGTCGCGTGCGGCACGAGCCACCACGCCGGCATCGCCGGGCGCTACTGGATCGAGCAGCTCGCCAGGGTCCCCACGGTCGTCGAGCTCGCGAGCGAGGTCCGCTACCGCGAGCCGATCTTCTTCCCGGACGATCTCGTGATCGCCATCAGCCAGTCGGGCGAGACCGCCGACACGATCGCGGCGCTCAAGGCGGCGAAGGCGCAGGGCGCCAAGGTGCTGGCGCTCTGCAACGTGCTCGACAGCGCGATCCCGCGCCTCTCCGACGGCGCGCTCTACACGCACGCGGGCCCGGAGATCGGCGTCGCCTCGACCAAGGCCTTCACCACGCAGCTCGCCGCGCTGCTCCTGCTCGCCGTCTACCTCGGCCGCCGCCGCGACTCGCTGCGGGCGGAGCGCGGGCGCGAGATCCTCCAGGCGCTCTGGGAGATCCCGAGCCACATGCGCGAGGTGCTCGGCGACGCCGACTACGTGCACGCGATCGCGAAGCGCCTCGTCCACGCGAAGGACGTCCTGTTCCTCGGGCGCGGCCTCGGCTTCCCCATCGCGCTCGAGGGCGCGCTCAAGCTGAAGGAGATCTCGTACGCGCACGCCGAGGGCTACGCGGCCGGCGAGATGAAGCACGGGCCGATCGCCCTCATCGACGAGGCGCTCCCCGTCATCGTCGTCTGCCCGCGCGACGCGCACTACGACAAGACGTTCTCCAACCTGCAGGAGGTCCGGGCGCGCGAGGGGCAGGTCGTCGCGATCGCCACGAAGGGCGACGAGTCGATCCTCGAGATCGCTCAGCACCACGTCTGGATCCCCAAGGTGCCGGACGAGGTCGGGCCGCTCCTTACCGTGCTCCCGCTCCAGCTCATCGCCTATTACGTCGCCAACCTGAAGGGCAACGACGTCGATCAGCCGCGCAACCTCGCGAAGACGGTCACCGTCGAGTAACGAGCAACGTCGCTCTCGCGGCGGGGCATCCCCGCCGCGGCGAGCGGTCTCCTCTGCCGCGCGCAGCGCTCCTCTGCGGTGCGCGCCCCTCCTCCTTCAGCGCGGGCGCTCCACCGCCGCGCCTGCGCGCCCGCGCGGGGCCGCGGCTATGCTGCGCGCATGCGCATCCCCGGCAGGACGGAGCGGCGGGTCGTCGCGGCCATCCTCGTGACCGCCCTGATCCCGCTCGTCGCCAGCATCGTCGTCGCCAGGACGGTGATCGCGCGGGTGTCGGCGACGGCGTTCCAGCCCGAGTTCGGCGTCCACCTGGACAGCGCGCTCGGCGTGTACGCCGAGCTGGCCGCCGCCATCAAGCAGGGCATGCGCTCCGAGGCCGACGCGATCATCGCGGCGGACCCGCTGCGCGAGGCCGCCTTCAGCGGCGACGCGCAGCGCATCGACGCCGAGCTGGCGCGCATCATCGCGGCTCACCCCGCGCTGGTCTCCCTCCGCGTCGAGCGCTGCGGCGGCGATCTCGTCGGAGCGCGCGAGCGCGGCCGCCCGGTGGATCCGGCGCACGAGAAGACGCTCACGGTCCGGAAGGCGATCGCGCGCGCGCCCGGCCACGCCGCCGAGCCTGGTGATCGCGCGCCAGACGACGGCGGCTGCGACGGCGACGCGCGGACCCTCGTCGCGACGTTCGCCGCGCCGAGCGCGCGCTTCGACGAGCTCGACGCGGCGCAGGCGTTCGCGCAGGCGTACCACGCCCTCGAGCGGGAGCACCGGAAGGAGTACCTCGACGAGAGCTACGGCGACGCCTTCGCCGCCCTGCTCGGCGCGACGATCCTGCTCGCGATCCTCGCCGGCGTGCTCGTGGCGCGCCCCGTGGTCGATCGCATCGCGCGGCTCGCCGCGGCGACCCGGCCCGTCGCGGAGGGCGACCTCTCGGTGCGCGTGGGGCTGCAGGGCGACGACGAGGTCGCCGATCTCGGCCGCGCCTTCGATCGCATGCTCGAGGAGCTCGAGGGCAGCCGCGCGCGGATCGAGTTCCTCAAGCGCATGGGCGAGTGGCAGAAGATGGCGCGGCACCTCGCGCACGAGATCAAGAACCCGCTGACCCCGATCCAGCTCGCCGTCGAGGAGTGCCACCGGCGCTATGCAGGCAGCGACCCGGCGTACCAGCGCTTGCTCCAGACGACGCTGGAGGTCGTCGAGGAGGAGGTCGGCACCTTGCGCCGCCTCGTCGGCGAGTTCTCCAATTTCGCGCGGCTCCCGCGGGCAGAGCTCGAGCCATCGGATCTCGCGGAGTTCCTGCGCGAGCAGGGCGAGCGCTTCGCCGCGATCGAAGAGGCGGGGCGCGAGCACGCCTCGGACGAGGCGCTGCTCGGGCGCGTCGATCTCGAGTTCGACGTGCCGGATGTCCCGATGCCGGCCGCGCTCGATCGCGAGATGCTCCGGCGCGCCCTCGGCAACATCGTGCGCAACGCCGCGCAGGCGCTGCGCGACGCGCAGCGAGCGGCGCCCGGCGCAGGAGCCCGAGAGCGCCCGGGCGCCGCCGTGTGGGGCAGCGTTCGCGTCTCGGCGCGGAGCGAGGGGCAGAGCCACCTCATCGCGATCGACGACGACGGCCCGGGCATCGATCCCGCCGTGCGGGACTCGGTGTTCGATCCGTACGTCACGACGCGGTACGACGGCACGGGGCTCGGCCTGAGCATCGTGAAGAAGATCGTGGTCGATCACGGCGGCACCATCGACGTGCTCGAGTCCCCGCTCGGAGGCGCGCGCTTCGTCATCCGGCTCCCGCGTGCAGGCACGCCGGCGGCGCGCGCCGCGCTCGGGGCCGAGGCCTTCTCCGACGGCGATCGCGCGCCTGCTTCCGAGGGCGCCGCTCCGACGCGGCCAGCCGCTCGCGGAGGGCAGGCGCCGCGCGGGGCGGGGTAGGGCCGCGCCGGCCGGTGCGGCGCCGCGGATCCTCGCGGATCCGGCAGCGCCAGAGAGCCGCATGCTGGACGACGAGCGCTGCCCGGGAGCGCGCTCCGGGCTGCTGGCGGGGGGCCTCGGCACTGAAAGCGCACCTCCGGACCGGTCGGTGGTCAGGAGATGCTTGACCAGCCGGCCCCGCTTTGCCATGTTCGCCGGCGGAGAGGTGACCGAGAGGCCGAAGGTGCCTGATTCGAAATCAGGTGTACCCGCAAGGGTACCGCGGGTTCGAATCCCGCTCTCTCCGCTACGCTTGGCTGCTTGCCCCCGTTGAAGCAGGTGGGCTCTGACCGCCCGCTCTCTCGCGAGCGGCGCCGGTCCGGCAGAAGCGGGGCGTGTTGAAGTTGTATCGGGAGAGGTGACCGAGTGGTCGAAGGTGCACGACTGGAAATCGTGTGTACGGCAACGTACCGCGGGTTCGAATCCCGCCCTCTCCGCTGAGCTGAACCGTCGATCGACTCCTTGCCGTGATGAGCTCCTTCAAGCGAGCCAGCGGGACGTCGGCGAGCGATGTGACGTGAACGACGAGCGATGAGATCGCTCGTCCGCTGCGTCCGCTCGTCGCAGTGTGCCTGGCGCGGCGTTCGTGGGGGAGCGTTGGGCTCGCTCGCCGTCGATGCGGCCAAGGTGCTGCCTGGCTCAACGCCTTGGCGAGCTGGATGGTCGGGCAAATAAGAGAAATATGGGAGCCCGAGACAAGCCAGCGGTGCGAGGCGGGACGGACGGGACCGACGGGACCGACGGGACCGACGGAACGAACGGGACCTCCTACGGACGCCGACGGCTTGTCGACAAACCCCGCTTGACCAACCCTCGCCGGACGATGAGGATGCTCCCGCAGAAGCCTCAGACGCTTGACAGGCGAAGGGCCGCCTTGTAGAAGTGGCGCCCCTTTTTGGCAGGCGCCCTTCCGGAGTTTTTCGCCCAATGAATCCTCAGCCCAAGTCCTTTTCCGCCAAGCCTGCGGAGGCCCGCAACGAGCGTACGTGGTGGGTGATCGACGCGGAAGGCAAGCCCCTCGGCCGCCTTGCCAGCCGCATCGCCACGGTGCTCCGCGGCAAGAACAAGCCCACGTTCACGCCGCACGTCGACACCGGCGACTTCGTGATCGTCGTGAACGCCAAGAAGATCCTTCTGACGGGCCGCAAGCTCCAGCAGAAGAACTACGTGCGGCACAGCGGCGAGCCGGGCGGCTTCCGTTCCGAGTCGTACGGTCACCTGCTCGAGCGCAAGCCGGAGCTCCCGATCCAGAAGGCCGTGAAGGGCATGCTCCCGAAGAACGTGCTCGGGCGCGAGCTCCTCACCAAGCTCAAGGTCTACGCCGGTCCCGATCACCCCCACGCGGCGCAGAAGCCGCAGCCCCTTAGCTACAGCTGAGCAAAGCCATGACGGAAACGAGAATGTACGCCACTGGTAAGCGTAAGACCGCCGTTGCGCGCGTCTTCCTCTCGCCGGGCACCGGCAACATCAAGGTGAACAAGAGGCCCGCTGACGATTACTTCGTCCGCGAGACCTCGCGCATGGTGATGCGTCAATCGCTGGAGCTGCTCGAGCTGCTCGAGCAGTTCGACGTGAACGCGACCGTGGTCGGTGGCGGCCACAGCGCGCAGGCCGAGGCGATGCGGCACGGCATCGCGCGCGCCCTCTGCGAGCTCGATCCGGAGCGCAGGCCGTCGCTCAAGCGCGCGGGCTTCCTCACGCGCGACGCGCGCAAGAAGGAGCGCAAGAAGTACGGCCAGCCCGGCGCCCGCAAGCGCTTCCAGTACTCGAAGCGGTAGCAGGCCTGGGCCGCCGCCCATCGAGATGGACGGCATGGCAAAGACATCGAGGACGCGAGGGTTTTCCCTTCCGCGTCCTCGGTGCGTTTTGTCTGCTCGATGCCGCGAAGGCGCCGAGGACGGGACAGCTTGTCCCTCGGCGTCTGTTCTCATCGAGCGGACCTCTCGGTCCGGTCGGCTTCCTCTGGCTTCATCGAGCGGACCTCTCGGCCCGCTCGGCGTCACATCGCTTCCGGCGGGCTCTTGAGATCGGCGCCTTCGATGAGCTCGCCCTCGTCGTCCCCGGCGCCTTCCGGCGGCTGCGCTTCTTGCTCGTT
Source organism: Sorangium sp. So ce117 (assembly GCF_051524395.1). Lineage (NCBI taxonomy): Bacteria > Pseudomonadati > Myxococcota > Polyangiales > Polyangiaceae > Sorangium > Sorangium sp. So ce117. The sequence goes on along the minus strand of NZ_CP150309.1, from coordinate 10,515,209 downwards.
CGGTCCGCTCGGTCCGACGTCCGGTGCCGCGGCGGCCGCGGCGGCCGCGGCCTCGCTGCCGGTGGCCGCGGGCGGCGGCGAGGGAGGCTCTGCCGCCTCCGGCTTCGCCGGTTCGGGCGGCGGTTCGGGCAGCGGAATGGCGTCGAGCCGCTTGTCCAGCGCTTCCTTCGTCGCGGCGAACGCCGCGCGATCGACGCCGGGCATCACGCGCTCACCATCGAGCTGGAGCGTCTCGGCATCGAAGTACTTGCCGTCCCTCTTGGCGCTGAAGTGAAGGTGAGGGCCCGTCGAGCGGCCCGTCGATCCGACGTAGCCGACGAGCTGGTGGGTACCCACCTTCATGCCGGCCTTGATGCCAGGGGCATACCTCGACAGGTGCGCATAGCCGGTGGTGACGCCGTTCGCGTGCGTCACCGTGACGAGGTTGCCGCTCGGGCCCGCCGGACCGACCCAGTCGACGAGGCCGCGATACGCCGAGTACACCGGCGTTCCCATCGGCGCGCCGAAGTCCGTCCCGTTGTGGGGCATCTTCTTCTTCAGCACCGGGTGCATCCGCTGCGGGTTGAACCTCGACGTCACGGGCGCGCCCGGGACCGGCGCGCGCCAGCCGCCGGCGTGCGGCTGCCGGCCGCGCTCATCGAACGTGCCGCGGGCCTCTTGCCCCTTGAAGTCGTAGATGCGCACCGGCTTCTCCGCGGGATCCGCGGGCCGGTACTCGAGCGCGATGACCTTCTTGTACCGGGAGAACATCCCGAGCGCCGTCTCCTCGACGGCGATCAGCCGGACCGTGCTCCCCTCCTCGAAGCTCTCCGTCGAGAGGCGCCCGTTCAGCGCCTCGTCGATCACGTCGAGCACGCCGGGCTCCAGGCCCCCCGCCCGGATCGCGTTGGCGAGATCCTTCCCCACGTAGAAGGAGGCGACGACCTCCTCCTCGGCGATCTTCATGTCGAGCGTGGCGCCCGTGAGCAGCCCGGCCGCGTCGTCCCTCGCCTGGTAGATCTCGCTCGCCGAGACCTCGTACTCGAAGGCGCGGACGCGGCGCGTGGAGCGATCCATCGCGACCGTGAACCGGTCCTTGCGGCCGCACTTGTCGAACTTCCGCAGCCCGTCGAAGGCCTTCATGATCCGGTAGATCTGCGCCTTCGGTACGCCCTTCTCGTCGAGGGCTGCGATGAACGACCGGCGGTCCATCACGTCGCTCACCAGGAGCACGGAAGGATCCTTCCCGAGCTCGGAGATCCGCCATGGGCCGGGCAGCGGGGTGCGCTGCTTGGTCTTCACCTCGGGCATGGCGGACGGCCTGGCGGCCTCGTCCTTACTTGCTGCCGAGGTCGCCGGGCTCGCCGCGACCAGCGCGCGCTCGTCGCGGACCGGGACGCCCTGGATCAGCAGCGCGATGAGCGAGGTGAGCGTCGCGAGGCCGAAGATGCCGCCGAAGACCGCGGTCATGCGCGGCGACAGGTGCGGTCCTGGAGGGGGCCGGCTGAGGCCGGGAGGAAGCCGCGGGCCGTCCGTCGAACCGGGGCCCGCGTGGGGACCGCCGTCCATGAGCGACGGCGACCGCAGGGGCTGCACGCGCGGATCGCTGCCGCGCGACCAGGGCGCCGATGCGCGCCCGCGAGAAGAAGGAGGAGGAAGCTGCGGCGGCCACGTTGACGACGCCGCGCGCGCGCGCAGCTCGCTGCTGCGCGACCAGGGAGCGGCCGGAGCGCCCTCGCCCCGGCGACTGCCCTGCAGCGGCGCGGTCAGCGGCGGCGAGGCCGGTCTGCTGGGGGCGTCGAGCGCGTCGTCCGCGACGTCCTCGGCCGCGCCGATGCGCACGATCTCCGCGCGCGGCGCGTCCTGCGGGACCGCTGCGCCGGGCTCCACGCGCGGCGCGGGCGCGTCTTGAGGGACTGCGGCGCCAGCCTCCGCCGCGCTGCCGGCCTCTCCGCTCCGCTCCCTGGCGCGGTCCTCGGCGTCCGGCGCTCCGGAGGCCTCGAGCGGGTTCTGGGGTACTGCACTCGGCACGCCGACGTGCGTACCAAGGCATCGACGGGGTTGCAACCGCGCGACTCCCTGGCCGACGCAAGGGTTGCGCGGAAGGCGGATCCCATCGTACGCCGGTCGCGTAAGCTGACGGGCCTGATGGACGACCGGCTGAAGCAACTTCTGGTTCTCGGCAGGGAGCACTACGAGCGGCGCGAGTACGATCTCGCGGAGCACGCCCTGCGGCAGATCATCGAGAAAACCGACCGCTTCGCGGACGTCTACAACATGCTCGGCGTCATTCTCCACGAACGCGGTGATTTCCTCGCGGCCGAGGCCCACTTCGAGCGCGCGGTGCAGCTCAACGAGCACTACACAGAAGCGCTGCTGAACCTCGCGGTCACCTACAACGACCTCGGCAAATACGAGGCCGCGCGGCATGTCTACTCTCGCATCCGCCGCGGCGAGGGGGGAGGCGGCGTCCTCGACCCGTTCGCGCGCGGCAAGATCGCCAACATGCACGCCGATCTCGCGCAGGCCTACGCCGACGCCGGTTGCGCGCAGGAGGCGATCGCCGAGCTCACGCGGGCTGTGGCGCTGTGTCCGACGTTCGTGGATCTTCAGCTGCGCCTCGGGACGATGTACCGCGACGCCGGGAATCTGGCGCTCGCTCGCGAGCATTACGCCGCCGCGCGCGACGCGAACCCGAAGTACGCACCAGCGCGCGTGCTGCTCGGGGTCGCGCTGCTCTCTCTTGGCGAGCCCGATCAGGCGAGCGCCGAGTGGCGCGAGGCGCTCGCGATCGATCCCGACAACAGGACGGCGAAGATGTACCTTCGCACGCTGGAGACGCGGCGGAGCGGGCGCGCCGGGGGCGCTGTGTCAGGCGAGCCGGCGCCGGCCGCCGCGGGCGGTACGTGGGACGCGCTCGACGAGGCGACACCCACGACCGTGAGCGACATCCTCTCCAAGACGACGGCCGATGCAGCAGGTGAGGCGGATCGTGCTGCACGGGAAAGCAAACCCTGAACGTTGGCGAAATACTCTCTCCTCCGAGAGGAGGCGCGCCGCGCGTGGCGTGAGCTCCGTGGCAGCGAGCTGTCCGCTGGCCGGACCGCCGTGGCGGTCGCGATCGGCCTGTTCATCGGATCGCAGCCGATCTTCGGCTGCCACACGCCGCTCGTGCTCCTCCTCTGTCTGTGGTTCCGCCTGGATGCAGCGATTGCCTGGGTCGCTGCGAACATCTCCAACCCCTTGTTCGCGCCAGCGCTGCTCACGGCCGAGGTCCAGGTCGGAGCGTACCTCCGCACGGGTCGCTGGCTGCGCCTCTACGAAAAGATGAGCTGGGCGCAAGCGCTTTCGGATTTCCCCGAGTACATGTTCCTCGGTGCCCCGGTGGTCGGGCTCGCGCTCGCGGCGCTCGGCGGCGGCCTGATCTTCGTCCTCGTCACGCTGAAGCGGCGCCGCGCTCCCTCGCAGCAGAGCAGCAAGATGGAGCCGTATCGGCTCCCCGGGGATGCGCCGCCGTGGGTTCACGCGGTCGAGCGCGTCGCCGGAAGGTACAGCCCGCCTGAGGGCGCCACGCCGGCGCAGCGTACCCGCTTTCACTATGTCCGCTTCAAGCTGCTCGGCGACCCCATCGCCCGGTTGATTGCCGACATCGCCGGCGACCGCCCCGGCGCGCTCGGAGAGGTCCTCGATATCGGGACCGGGGCTGGCCAGCTGCCGATTCTCCTGCTCGAGCTGGGGAGGGCCGAGCGCGCGCGTGGGTTCGACTGGGACCGAGCCAAGATAGAGGACGCTCGGCGCGCGGCCGGCGAGGGCTCCGGCGCATCTCTCCCGCGCTCGTCCGAGTCGTCCGGTCCGCCCGGCGCGCAGCGCGCGGCCCACGCCGCCCCTCCGCTGGACGTCGAGTTCTGGTGCGCAGATGCGCGCGAGGCCGAGCTCGGAGCTGCAGACACCGTGCTGCTCATCGACTTGCTCCACTACTTCCGCGTGGAAGAGCAGGACGCGATCGTGCGGCGGGCGGCGGCCGCGGTTCGTCCGGGCGGGCGCCTGCTCGTCCGCGAGGCGGACACCGAGCGCGGCTTGAGGAGCTCGATCACGCTCCTTGAGGAGCGCATCTTCACCGCGCTTCGATTCAACCGGGGCGAGCGTGTGCGCTTCCGTCCTGCCCGAGAGATCGTGGCGCTCCTCGAGCAGCTCGGCTTCTCCTGCGAGACGATGCCCGCCTGGGGGAAAACGCCCTTTTCGAATGTCCTCATCGTCGGGAGCCGAGCCCAGCCCTGAGCCCGAGTCGCCCTTCCCCGCGAGCTCTCATCCTCCGACCGCCGTCGCCGCGCCCTCGGCGCCAGCGGTCGTTGCCGGGGTCTCCGATCCGACGTGCGGCCTCTTGTGAATCGCCCGGTTGCTCGATCTCCGCGGATGGTTAGAACCTGTCCAGTTCGTTGACGCGTTGGTCTCGCGGCTCCTTTCGGACCACGAGCCGCGCTATCGGGTGGAGCGACCGCCCTGATGGCATAGACCATGCTTGTCCTATGGGCCTGGCGGCGGAGCGCGCTGCCCATGTCCCTATCTTTATCGCTGGAGGCCGATAGGCCTCCGGTGGCTCCTCCTTGTCGGGCGTCAGGCTCGCCCACATCGCAAGCCCGCGATATCCGCCTGGGGCGTCCTGTCCAGGTGTCCGTGAAGGTGCGTTGAGCTCCGGGCCGGCCAGGTCCAGTGCGGCTCCGAGGGCGCCGCGTCATCGTCGAGAAAGCGCCGGATGGGCGGAGCGGGTCAGGCGTTCACAGCAACGACGCTTGCGCGGCGCCGATCGTGCTCTGCCATGTCGGCAGTCCCGGCCACGCTCACGGTCCGACGGAGCGAGCACCGCCCGGCGGGAGTCCGGCCCCGGATGACCGGACTCCTGCGCCGCGTCGCGCCGGCGACGCTCCCTTTCGTTTCCTTTGGAGCTCCGCCCCGCCTCACGCTCCAGCGTCCGTTTCGAGGCCGCGTCAGCGCCGCGTGAGCAGGAGACCCGACGAGATCACGGATGCACGAAACTAGATGTGGTGGTCCATCGATGGTGCCCCACGATAGGTTGGGGTCTCAGCGGTCATGACGTGGTGATCTCTCCCGATCCGACGTCGACAAGAGCACGGGCATGGCGGCTCGGTAACCCAGCGTCCTGGGCACCAGAGCGGACATGTGTGCACAGACGCGATCGCGGAGCGGCGCCGCCGCCTGTGTCGTGTCACCAGGCGGATCCGCTCAGCAGCGATCGGGCGGCAGTTGACGCGCCTCACGCGCGGATTTCTCCGTCGTCCTACGAGGAGACGACGTGGCTTGGCGGGACTTCCTGCGGGGCATCCAGCGGCGTGTACGGCTGCGGAGCTTGCTCCGCTCCGAGGTACGACGTCTCCGCGCCTGCCGGGACAGCTCCCGGCTCGCCGCGATTTCCCCTGCTGGGCTTGCGGGAAGGCGGGACGTCGACCTCGGTCGGTTTGGCCGGACGCTTCGGGAGAGCGTCGATGCTGGCTTCAGCGGGAAAAGTACTTGGTCGCCCGCTTCTCTCCTTTCGACGTGATCTTCTTCTCGACGAGCAGCTTCCGAATCGGGAGGGTCAGCTCCTTCGTGGTGGTGCCCAGATCCTTGGCGATCTGCTCGACGCCCTGGCCGCTGTTGCTCCGGATGTGCTCCAGGACCTTCTGCGTCATCGCGGCGAGCTCTTCCTTCGAGCGCTTCTCGCCCTTCTTGCGGGTGGGCTTCGCAGCGCGAGCGGGGCGACCGACCGCCTTCTTGACCTCCGCAGGCTGCTGGGGAGCGGCCTTGGCCCGACCCACCTTGCGCGGCGCGGCGGCGGCAGCGGCCGGCTGGCCCTCGCCTCGCAGGGCGTTGGCGACAGCCTCGAGAGCCGCTTTGCGGACAAGTCCGCTCAGCTGAGAGACGAATGCATCAACGTGGCTTTTGATCTCGGTTTCGACGTTGTTCATTGGATCTCGCGTCCCATGAATAGCTAGAGTTGTCAACTGCTGAACAGCACCTTGCTTGAAAATAATTCGAGAGGTGTCCCCCTCTCCGCTCAACGCGCGTCAAGAACCCGCGCTCGCCACCTCCCCGTCGGGTCATGGGGTGCTGGGGCGACCGGTCGAGCCGGACTCCAGCCACCTCGTCTCCCTGGAGACGTCGCGCTGCGAAGCCAGGCTCCGCCCCAACCCAAGAGGGTGCGATGGACAGCGCCGTGCTCCTCTCTACACCGCGCTCCCGCTTTGGATGCCGCGGCGCGCGTGCCGTGGGCAGCCCCGTAACCGAGGGGAGCCAGCGACATTCCCATGAAGATCTGCTTTCCTGTGCTCCGGACACACGCGCCCCACCGCGCAGTGGCCGAAGCGGGCGCCTGACCGAGGGACCGTGGAGGAGCCCGACCCCCCGGGTGGAGCGACCGCGATGAGGAAAGGTGTCATGGCCGAGGTCGCCGTTCCAGGCGACCCCCGGTGAGCTGGAGCGGCAGCCTTTCACTTCTGCACTCCACCCTGCTCCGGCGGCGTAACCGTATGCCCGAGCTCTCGTCTCCCGACCGAGCCGCTCTCCGGGATCGACCGCAACGTGTCGGCCGTCGAGACGCCCTCCGGCGGTTTCGACGTCATGAGGGCTACCCCACCCACCTGCCAGGACATCCCCCTGGCTGATCGGCGCGGCGGCCCGACGCGGTTGCTCCCACCCACGTTGCAGCCCCCAGGCCATGTCGCCTCCGGTCTGGCTGCGTCTTTTTGCGGCTGTGCTGGAGCTGCCCAGCCTCCGGCCGAGTCTCCCAAACCGCTCGCCGTGCCCGAGCTCCGACGGCCGCCCCGGCAAGCCGGAAGTCGCCCCGCGGGAGGCCACGAGGCCGCCGCTCCTGCTCAGCCGCTCATCCTGATTCAGGGGGTGACACTCGTGCTGGGCACCAGGGTGACGCTCGCCCGCGGCTCGCTCCCGTGCGAGGGGGCAAAGCTCACCGTCGCCGCCGAGGGCGACATCGATCCCCCGAGCGGGGCGGCGGTGATGGACGCTGGTGGACAGTTCGTCACTCCTCGGCTGTTCGACGCGCACTCCCACCTCGGGGGCCGCCCGACGCCAGGCGCGGCGGCGCACCTGGACGGCAGCGAACGGGAACCAGACATGGGGCCGGTGGCGCCGCAGGCTCAGTTCGCCGATGCCATCTGGCCCCAGGACCCGGGTATCGAACGGGCAGTCGCTGGTGGTGTTACGACCATACAAGTCCTTTCGGGTTCAGGCAACCTGATTAGAGGGTGCGCGGTAACGATGGAGCTCCGACCGGGCATCAGCCGTCCCATCGGCCCTCCCTGGTTCCTCCCTGATTCCTGCCAGATGCTTCCCAGACGCTCGCCACCGTGGCGCCCGGCGGGCTGAAAGTGGCTTGCGGGGAGAGCCCGAAGCGCAGCTACGGCGGGGACAAGCGGGCACCGATGGCCGGTACGGGCAACCTCGCTCTCCAGCGGGCGACCTCTCTCAAGGCCAGGAAGCTCCAGACGGACTGGGCGCGATGGAGCGACCGGGAGTCGCGTCGGATTGCGACCGAGGCGAAGACGCCGGCGTCCGCCAGGCCACGAAGCAGGAGCGCTCGACACCCGAGACCTCCTCCCGCGAAGATCCTGCCGTCGAGCCTACTGCCTGATCGAGGGCGTGTCTCGCGTCGACGTGGGCGCGGCGCGCCATCACCGCAGTCGCCAGCGCCGCCTCCTACACGGGCGATCGCGCGACGCGTGACGGTGGCGCACCGTGATCGGGTGGCCTCACGAGAGCCGCGCGTCGACACGCGGCGCGCGCGGCTCTCGTGATCAGGGCGCTCGCGCGCGCTGCGCGGCTCTCGTGATCAGGGCGCTCGCCGCCCGACATCTCGACCTGGGCGTTCTGCCTCGTCGCGCCGAGGCGAGCGGCGCCGCGTCACATGACAGCGTTTTTCTAGATGTAAAGGAGAACCGGCGCGGGCCGCGTCGGCCGCTCTCCACGGGAGGAGCCGTGATCGCGGCGCTTGCTGCCGGCGCGCGCGACTTCTAGATCGTTCCGGCTGTGGTCAACCCGAGCGCCAAGCAGGATCCCGAAGCCCTCCTCGCCGCCAAGCTCGCGTCGCTCCCGACGACGCCGGGCTGCTATCTGTTCATCGACAAGGCCGGCGCCGTCGTCTACGTCGGCAAGGCGAAGAGCCTGCGCTCGCGCGTCCGCAGCTACTTTCAGGAGAGCGGGAGCGACGCCAGGTACTTCATCCCGATACTCCGGAAGATCGTGGCCGATCTGGAGACGGTGGTGACCGCCACCGAGAAGGAAGCGGCCGTACTCGAGAACGAGCTCGTCAAGCAGCACAAGCCGCGGTTCAACGTCAAGCTGCGTGACGACAAGGACTTCCTCTGCCTCAAGCTCGACACGCAGAAGGCGTGGCCGATGCTCGAGACGGTCCGCCGTCCCGCCCCGGACAAGGCGCGCTATTTCGGGCCCTACCACTCGGCGACGAGCGCGCGGCGGACGCTCCACCTGGTCAACAAGCACTTCCAGCTCCGCACCTGCTCCGATACCGAGATGGCGTCGCGCCGGCGCCCCTGCCTGCAGTACCAGATCAAGCGTTGCCTCGCGCCCTGCGTGATGGATGTGGACCGGGAGCTCTATACGGAGATGGTCCGCTCGGTCGCGCTCTTCCTCGAAGGGCGCCACGACGAGCTCACGGGGGAGCTCACCACGCGAATGCGGGACGCGTCGCGGGAGCTCGAGTTCGAGCGCGCCGCCATCTACCGCGATCAGCTCCGGGCGGTCGAGGCCGTGCGCGAGGCCCAGCGCGTCGTCTACGTGAAGGACGTCGATCAAGACGTGGTGGGCATCTACCGCGAGGGGACGCTCGTGGAGGTCGAAGTGATCTTGGTGCGGAGGGGGCGCGTGACAGACACGCTGTCCTTCTCGCTCCGCAACATGGAGCTGCCGGACGACGAGGTGCTCGGCGGCTTCTTGAACGAGTACTATGGCGTCGCGTCCACCACGATCCCCGATGAGGTCCTCGTGCCGGTGTTGCCGGACGGCGCGGAGGGCGTTGCGGAGTGGCTCGGCGATCGGCGCGGCCGCAAGGTCGCGCTCTTCGTGCCTCAGCGCGGGCCCCGCGTCGATCTGCTCAAGATGGCGAACGAGAACGCGGCTCACGCGTTCCGGGAGAAGCAGCGGAGCTCCGACGATCTCGAGGCCCGGCTCGAGGAGATCAGGGAGCGCCTTCGTCTCCCGACGCTCCCGCGTCGCATCGAGTGTTGCGACATCTCGCATCTCGGCGGCGGCGACACGGTGGGATCGATCGTGGCGCTCCTCGATGGTCAGCCCGACAAGAAGCGCTACCGCAGCTTCAACGTGAAGAGCGTGGCCGACGGCGACGACTACGCCGCGATGTACGAGGTGCTCTCACGGCGCTTCCGCCGCGGAAAGGCCGCCCGGCAGGCGAGCCCCGCGTCCACCGCAGAGAGCGAGGCCGCCCTCGGCGCCGAAGGCGCGCCCGAGAGCGACGTGATGGAGGGCGTCACCGAGAGCGACATGATGGAGAGCGATCCGGCGGAGAGCGACGCGCTCGAGAGCGATGCGACGGAGGGCGACCTGGCTGACGAGGACATCGCCTTGGCAACAGCGAGCGACGCTCCGCCGGAGACGGAAGGGACGCCGGTGTCCGCTGCCGCGGAGCGAGAGAGCGCCGGCTCGGGGGGTGATGTGTCGAGGCGCGCCGAGGCCGGCGGAGGCGAGTGGGATCTTCCAGATCTGTTCGTCGTCGATGGTGGGCGCGGCCAGCTTCAGGTGGCGCTGTCGGCGGCGCGCGATCTCGGCCTGCACGGCCTCCCGATCGTCGGTCTGGCGAAGGAGCGGGAGACGCAGACCGGAGAGAAGCTCGTCGACCGCGTTTACCTGCCTGGCCAGAAGAACGGTATCCCGCTCCGATCCACGAGCTCCGCCCTCTTCTTCCTTGCGCGCGCGCGCGACGAGGCGCACCGCTTCGCAAACCACGCACGCAAGCGGCTCGGCAAGGCGCGGCGCCTCCGGTCCGAGATCGAGGACATCCCAGGGCTTGGCAGCGCGGTGAGGACGGCGCTCCTCCGGGAGCTCGGTTCCATGGAAGGAGTGCGTCGCGCGACCGACGCTCAGATCCTGGCGGTGACAGGGGTCACCAAGCGACACCTGTCAGCGCTGCGCAAGGTCATCCCGTCTCCCGAGTCCTTGCAGCCAGACGCGCCGGCCGAGGACACCGGCGATCTCTCCAAGGCACGGGGGCTCACGCGCTGAGCGCGACCGGGCCCGTTCCGCGGTGGATCAGTGAAAGATCACGCTGCGACCTGAACGGCGTTCCGGGTTGAGCGCCAAGGCGTTCTCTGCGACGATCCGAACACCAGGCGCCCGGTCGCATTCCGGGCGCACGCGGTCATTTTTCGATCAAGAGCACCACCTGGCACACCGAGCGCTTCTTGCGGACCCGACGTAGTGGGCGGGCCGCGGCGGGCCGCGCTCGGCGGGCTCGATTCCCGGCGGGCACTGCCTCGCTCCGGGGTTACGCGGCACGTGAGCACCATGGGAGAAGTACGCGCTGGCCACACGCTCGGTCGCTATGAGCTCCTCGTCCCCATCGCGCTCGGGGGCATGGCCTCGGTGTGGGCCGCTCGAACGGGCGGCCAGCTCCCCAGGATCGTCGCCGTCAAGCTGCTGCGCGCCGAGCTGAGCGACGATCCCGACTTCGAGGCGATGTTCCTCGACGAGGCCACCCTGGTCTCGCAGATCCATCACGCGAACGTCGCGGAGACCATCGATGCGGGCGAGGAGGACGGCGTCCTCTACCAGGTGATGGAGCTCATCGACGGTGAGCCGCTCAACCTGGTTCTCCGCGAGAGCAAGGCGCGCGGCGGCCTGCCGCTCCGCTTCGCGCTCCGCATCGTGGCCGAGGCGGCCCTCGGCCTGCACGCCGCGCACGAGCTGCGCGGCGGCGACGGCAAGCCCGTCGGCCTCGTCCACCGCGACGTCTCGCCGCAAAACATCCTGGTCGGATACGACGGGTCGGTGAAGATCCTCGACTTCGGCGTCGCCAAAGCCGCCTCGAACCTGCAGCGGACCCAGGTCGGCCAGGTGAAGGGCAAGTACGCGTACATGTCGCCGGAGCAGGCGGGCAGCGAGCCCATCGATCGGCGCACCGACGTGTTCACGCTCGGCATCGTCTTCTATCAGCTCGTGACGGGCAGGCACCCCTTCCACGCCGAGAACGATCCTGCGACGGTGCGCCGCATCTGCGACAAGGCGGCGGCCGAGCCGCCGCGGACCCTCGTCCCGTCGCTCCCGGAGGACGTCGGGCGCATCATCATGAGGATGCTCGCGAAGCCGAGGGACGAGCGCTTCGCCACGATGGCCGAGCTGCGCCAGGCCATCGAGCAGCTGTCGCCAGCGACGCCCATCGCCACCTCGGATGAGCTCGCCGCGCTGATGCAGCAGATGCTCGGCCCGCGCGGCGAGCGGCGGCGCGCCGCGATCCAGGAGGCCATGCAGATCGCGCGCGAGCGCGCGATCGACTCCGACTATCCGCAGCCACAGCAGAGCTCGCCGCAAGCCGCCGCTCAGCCCGGGCGCGCGAGCGCGGAGCGCGGCGCCGGCCCACCGCAGGGCGCTCCGCCGGCGCCGTCGACGTCCGACGAGGGCCACGCGCGGCGCTGGCTCGTCCCCGCGACCGTCGGCCTCGTGGTCCTCGTGGTGCTCGCGGGCGCGCTCCTCCTGCGCTCCTCGCCGCACGGCGGCCCGCCGCGGCAGCGGGGCTCTCTGCTCGTGCCCGGGGCGGGCTCGATCAAGGAGCCGCTCCTCAGGGCCGCGCGCGCCGCCTCGAAGGCGCCGCGCGGCGGCTCCGATGTGACGCGGACCGCACCGTAGCCGCGCCGCGCGCCCGCGTTCGCTTGACGGTTCGGGCAACGCTTTTCAAGATGGCCGCCCTCGCATGGATCTTCGCCGCTCGCCGGAGCTCTGGCGGTTCGCCGCGCTGGTGGCGATCTTCGTCACGAGCGGCCTGGTCATCACCTACCTCGTGCTGCCGCCCCCGCCGGACGACGGCCCCAAGCCTCCGCCGGTCCTCCGCGTGGCGCAGGTGCCGGTGCCGACGGGCGGCGACGTGGTGGCGAACGCGCTCGACCTCGTGCGCCGCTACGCCACCGGGGAGATCCGGATCGTGCTCCCCGACGGCTCCGCGCGCGCGCTCCGCCGCAACGATCTCGGCGTCGAGATCAACCGGGTCCGCCTCGCCGAGTTCGTGCGCGAGGCGCTCCGCCCCGAGAGCGCGCTCCGTCGCGCGCACGAGCGGGCCGGCGATGGCGACAAGAGCGACGAGGACGCGCCGCTCGACATCCCGATCCCGCTCCTCCTCGACTCCGAGCGGGCGATCAGCAAGCTGCTCGACCTGAAGGTCGAGCTCGACGCGCCCGCGGTCGACGCGTATGTCGACCTCGAGGCGAAGCAGCTCAAGCCCGAGAAGATCGGGTATCGGCTGGACGTCTACGGCACGCTCGCGCGCATCGACGCCGCCCTCCGGGCGGGCGAGGACACCGCGCAGGCCAGCGTCGAGACGATCGCGCCGAAGCTCGTCGCCGAGCAGCTCGGCAACGTCAAGTTCGATCAGGTGCTCGGCTACTTCGAGACGCGCTACGCGACCGGCGCGCGATCCAAGGAGAGGACGTACAACCTCAGGCTCGCGGCCTCCAAGCTCGACGGCGTGGTCGTCATGCCGGGCGAGATCTTCGACTTCAACGGGACGGTCGGCCCGCGCGACGAGGCGCACGGGTACCGCGTCGCTCCGGTCATCGCCCAGGGAGAGCTCGTCGACGGGCTCGGCGGCGGGACCTGCCAGATCTCGGGCACGCTCCACGGCGCCGCGTTCTTCGCGGGGCTCGAGATCGTCGAGCGCTACCCGCACTCCCGCCCGAGCTACTACATCAAGCTCGGCCTCGACGCGACCGTCGTCTACCCGACGATCAACTACCGCTTCAGGAACCCGTTCGACTTCCCGATCGTGCTCCACGAGACGGTGGCCGGCGGCGTCGTGCGCGCCGAGATCCTCGGGCCCTCGCGCAAGCTCACGGTCACGTACTTCCGCCGCATCGACGAGGTCATCCCGTTCGAGGAGCTGGAGCGCCCGACGCCGAAGCTGCCCGAAGGGACGCGGTCGCTCGCTCAGCGCGGCATCCCCGGCTTCAAGACGACGAGCTCGCGGGTCGTCCGCGACGGCGCCTACGCGGTGCGGGAGAAGTGGAGCGACAGCTACCCGCCGACGGCGCAGATCGTCCATGTCGGGAGCGGTCCGCGCGACCCCGAGGCCAAGACGGCCGACGACAATCACCCCGAGTACGTGGCGGACGAGTACCTCGTCGTGACGCAGGGGCCGGACGTCCGCACGCCAGGCGCGACCGGCCCGGAGCCGGGCGGCGGCACCGTCGAGAGCCGCGAGCCCGGGCTCACGGGCGAGCGCGGCTGGACCGAGCGCGCGGGGTTCGGCACGTTCCGCGCGAAGGGGGAGGAGCGCGCCGAAGGGGACGGCGGCCGCGCGCGCGGCGAGGACGCGCCGCCCGCAGAGGGGATCGCCGTCGCGCACGCCCCGGGGGCGGCGGCGCCGGAGGCCCGTGGCCAGCGGGACCCCGCGGGGGACGAGGCGAAGGGCGGCAAGGGCAAGAAGCGACGCCAGAACCAGAAGAAGAAGACGACGACGAGCGACGGCGGCTGAGCGGGCGGCCTCGAACGGAGCCGGCGGCGGCTGCTCGGCGGCGCTCGCCGCGCGCTGGCCTCGGAGAGCTGCGCTCGTCCTCCGCCGCCGCGGCTTTCAGCGAGCGCCGATCGCCCGGCGCACCTCGTGGAGCGTCGGGCCCGCGAGCGCCCGCGCGCGCTGGGCGCCTTCCAGGAGCAGGGCGTCGACGCGCGCCGGGTTGGCCATGAAATCGGCGTAGCGGCGCCGCGGCTCCTCGAGCGCGCGGTTCAGCACCTCGAACACGGCCTCTTTCGCCTCGCCCCAGCCGATGCCGCTCTGGTAGCGGCCGCGGAGCGCCTCCGCCTCTTCGGGCGTGGAGAACTCCCGGTAGAGGTGGAAGAGCGGCGAGGTGTTCGGATCCTTCGGCTCGCTCGGGGGGGACGAGTCCGTCTTGTACTTGAAGATCGTCTTGCGCAGCTTCTCCGGCGGCAGGAAGAGCGCGATGGTGTTGTCGTAGCTCTTGCTCATCTTGCGGCCGTCGAGGCCCGGGATCACCGCCGTCTCCGCGCTGATGCGCGCCTCGGGCAGGACGAGGGTCGGGCCGTAGATCGCGTTGAAGCGCTGCGCGATATCGCGGGCGATCTCGATGTGCTGGACCTGGTCCTTGCCTACCGGCACGACATTCGTCTTGAACAGGAGGATGTCGGCCGCCATCAGCACCGGATAGCCATAGAGGCCCATGTTGATCCCGGCGTCGAGGTCGTCGCTGTCCTCGGCGCCCGCGGCGCTCGACGCCCCGGCCCGGGACTCCATGTTCTTGGCGACAGCGGCCTTGTAGGCGTGGGCGCGGTTCATGAGCCCCTTCGCCGTGAAGCAGGAGAGGATCCAGCTGAGCTCGAAGATCTCCGGAACGTCGGATTGCCTGTAGAAGATGACCTTCTCGGGATCGAGGCCGAGCGCGAGCCACGTCGCGGCGACCTCGTGGACCAGGCTCCGGAGCTTCTGCGCGTCGTGGATGATGTTGAGCGCGTGATAGTCCGCGACGAAGTAGAGCGCGTTCGACGCGGTCCCTGCGAGCGCGAGCGCCGGCTTGATCGCCCCTACGAAGTTGCCGAGGTGCGGCGTTCCGGTGGGCTTGATGCCGGTGAGGACGGTGCTTGCCATCGTTGTCGTGTTCCTCTGAGGAGCTCATCCCATTACGCGCTCCCGGCAGGTGATGCCACTGCCACGCCCCAAAAATCAGCCGGGTTTCTTGCTGCGCGGGCGCGTTGGCGCGTGTCGACGCGCGGTGATGCGCGCGTGCGCGCCAGCACGAGCTCTCTGCCCGCGGCGCGGCCCCGGATCGTCCGCCCGCGGCGCAGCGTGTACCGTGTCGTGGCCGTGTACGATCGGCGATTTTCGTGCCACGGTGGACGCCGGACCGACCCCACGACCCACGCTGGCACCTGCGCCATGTCTGGCCGAACGCCGTCATCTCCCGCACCTCGCCCCGAGGCCTCCGCCCCGCCGCCCGCTGGCCAAGCCCCCGAAGGCGCGCGGCCGACCGTCGCGCTCGCCGTCTCGGGCAGCATCGCCGCGTACAAGGCCGCCGAGGTGGCCCGGCTGTTGATCCAGGGCGGCGCGCGCGTGCTCCCGATCATGACGCGCGCGGCGCAGCAGTTCCTCGGGCCCATGACGCTGAGCGGGCTTTGCGGCGAGCCCGTGCGCGACACCATGTGGGATCCCGGCTTCGCGGGCGAGCTGCACGTCGCGCTCGCCGCCGAGGCCGATCTCGTGCTGCTCGCGCCCGCGACCGCCGACGTGATCGCCCGCCTCGCCGCGGGGCGCGCCGACGACCTCGTGACGGCGCTCGCCCTGTGCGCGCGGGGGCCGGTGCTCGCCGCGCCGGCGATGCACCCCCGCATGTGGGCTCACCCCGCGACGGCGCGGAACGTCGCCACGCTCGAGGCCGACGGGCGCGTGCAGCTCGTCGGCCCGGTCTTCGGCGAGGTCGCCTCGGGCGAGCGCGGTCTCGGGCGCATGGCCGAGCCGGCGGCGATCGCGGCCGCGGCGTTCTCGCGGCTCGCCCCGCGCGACCTCGCGGGGCTCCGCGTCGTCGTCACCGCGGGCCCGACGCTCGAGGACCTCGATCCCGTGCGCTTCCTCGGCAACCGGTCGACCGGCAAGATGGGCTTCGCCGTGGCGGAGCGGGCCGCGGCGCGGGGCGCGCAGGTCACGCTCATCGCCGGCCCCGTGTCGCTCTCCACGCCGCCGGGCGCGCGCCGGGTCGACGTGCGCGGCGCGCTCTCGATGCGCGGCGCGCTCTGGCAGGCGCTCGGCGAGGACCTGCGCGGCGCCGACGCGCTCATCATGACGGCCGCCGTGTCCGACTACCGTCCGGCCGAGCTGCACGCGACCAAGCTGAAGCGGACGCCCGACCTCGCGTCGCTCCCGCTCGTGCCGAACCCTGATTTGCTCGCGGAGATCGGCGCGGCGCGCGGCGGGCTGGCGGACGCTGCCGGCGACGACGGAGCGCGCTCGCCGGTGCTCGTCGGGTTCGCGGTCGAGACCGCCACGGACGAGGGGGTCATCGCCTACGCCCGGCACAAGCTCGCGAGCAAGCGCGTCGACATGATCGTCGCCAACCACGCGGCGGACTCGTTCGGCCGGGACGACAACCGCGCCACGATCGTGACCGGCGACGCCGCCGACGCGCTCGGCGTGTTGCCCAAGCCGGCGCTCGCGGACCGCATCCTCGACCGGGTCTTGCAATTAAGTCAGACGAGTCGAACGAGTCAGACGAGTCGGACGGGTCAGGCGAGCGCGCGATGAGCCCGGGTGAAGACCGCGCCGCGGCTCCTTCCGCCGTGGCTCCTCAGGCTGCCTCTGGCTCGGCCGCCCCGGCCTCGTCGCGCGATCCGCGGGCGATCGATCCGCGCGAGCCGCCGCGCTCTTCGCGCCGCGAGGCCGCGCTCATCGCCGCGTCCGTCACCGTCGGCGTGGCGCTCGCCGTCTCGTTCGCGTTCGATCCCGGTCGCGCGGGCGCGCCTACCATGCTCGCGGCGCTCGGCGCGCTCTACGCCGTCCTCACGGCGATCACCGTGATGTGGCTCCGCCGGCGCGGCGAGCTCCGCGCCGCGCTCCGCCCCCTGTCCGGCGATCTGGCGCGCGGCGCCCTGGTCGCGGCGGGGCTCTACGGGCTCGCCATGGCGGTGCAGCTGCTGCTCGCCCCGCGGGGCTCGCCTCGCGAGGCGTGGGTCCTTCGCCTGTACCTCCAGCTCGGCGATCCCTCGGCCGACGCGCGCGTGTTCGTCGGCGCGCTCGTCTTCGTCATCGCCGCGCTGGAGGAGATCGTCTGGCGCGGGCTCGTCCTGCGCGCCCTGGAGGGGCCGCTCGGCCGGGGCGCCGCGTGGCTGCTGTCGAGCGCGCTGTTCGCCGTCGCGCACGCCCCCACGCTCTTCCTGCTCGGCGATCCGGTGGCCGGGCCGAACCCGCTGCTCGTCGCGGCGGGCTTCGGCTGCTCGATCGTGTGGGGTCGCGTGGTGCACCGGACCGGGCGCCTGGCGCCGGCGGTCTTCGCCCACGCGTTCTTCTCGTGGGCGATCGTGAGCTTCCCGATCTGGCGGCCGTGACGGGCTCGCGCCTGCCGCGGGATCAGCCCTCGAGCTTCGCGAGCTCCTCTTCGGGGACGTCGAAGTCGGCGTAGACGTTCTGCACGTCGTCGTGGTCGTCGAGCGAGTCGACGAGGTTCAGGCAGACCTCGGCGTCGCGGCCCGCGACCTCTTTCTTGGTCTTGGGGACGTAGCCCGCGGAGTTCGACTTCACCGCGATCTTCGCGTCCTCGAGGGCCTTCACGACGGTGTCCATCACGTCGACGCTGGAGAGCACCTGCCACTCCTCTCCCTGGTCGCTGTAGTCGTCGGCGCCCGCGCCCACGGCGGTGTCCATCAGCTGATCCTCCGTCGCCGCGTCCTTCGCGAGGAGGATGATCCCCTTCCTCTCGAAGGCCCACTGCGCGGAGCCGCCGGCGCCGAGCTGCCCGTTGTTCTTCTCGAAGATCTTCCGGATCTCGGCGACGGTGCGGTTCCGGTTGTCGGTCATCGCCTCGCAGAGGAACAGCGTCCCGCCGGGCCCCGTCCCTTCGTAGAGGATCTCCTCGTAGTTCGCGCCCTCGATCTCGCCGGTGCCGCGCTGGATGGCGCGCTTGATCGTGTCGGCGGGCATCGCCTGGCCCTTGGCGTCGTTGATCGCCTTGCGGAGGCGCGGGTTGCCGTTCGGGTCTCCGCCGCCCATGCGCGAGGCGACGGTGATCTCCTTGATGAGCTTCGTGAAGAGCTTGCCGCGCTTCGCGTCGAGCGCGCCCTTCTTGCGCTTGATGGTGGCCCACTTCGAATGGCCGCTCATGCCTGTCTGCTCCGTGATGACGGGGCGCTCGCTCGCGGCGCGCGCCCAGGGGGAAGGTTCGGCGCAAGATGGAGCACCGTTCGGTTCGAGCGTAGAAACCGTCAGGGCGCCGGGAGCGCCAAGAGATTGTCGAGCTCTCTTGGCGCTCTCGGCGCCTTTCGGTTCGAACCGTCCGTCGCTCTAGCGGTGCGCCCGGGGGGAGGCAACAACGACGGCACCCCCGGCCGCGCGTATCCCTCCTCACCGGGAGGACGAGCGCGGCCGGGAGCCCTTGTCGACCTGGGTCTGTGGCTGCCCCCCTCTGTGTCGCTACAGCGCGTAGCCGGTCTCGCCGTGCTCGGTGGCGTCGAGGCCCTCGCGCTCGTCGCTCTCGGGCACGCGCAGGCCGATCAGCTTGTCGACAAGCTTGAGGAGCACGAAGGTCACGATCGCGGCGTACAGCCCGACGGCCGCGATGCCGACCAGCTGCGGGACCATCTGCCCCGGGTTGCCGGCGATCACGCCGTCGCGGCCGGCCTCGTTCAGGGCCTTCTCGGCGAAGACGCCGGTGAGGACCGCGCCGAGGAGGCCGCCCACGCCGTGGACGCCGAACGCGTCGAGCGAGTCGTCGTAGCGCAGGCGCTCCTTCGAGACGACCGCCGCATAACACACCACGCCCGCGAGCAGGCCGATCACGACGGCGGCCCACGGCGCCACGAACCCGGCCGCGGGCGTGATCCCGACGAGCCCGGCCACGATGCCGGACGCCACGCCGAGCGCGGTCGGCTTGCCTCGCTGCGCCCACTCGACGAGGAGCCACGCCGCGCCGCCCGCCGCCGCCGCGAGGTGCGTGTCGAGCAGCGCCAGCGCGGCGAGCCCGCCCGACGTCAGCGCGCTGCCGGCGTTGAAGCCGAACCATCCGAACCACAGGATGCCCGTGCCCGTCAGCGTCATCGTCAGGTTGTGCGGCACGTGCCGCTCGTGCGGATATCCCGTGCGCTTGCCCAGCACGAGCGCACAGATCAGCGCCGAGACGCCCGCCGCGAGGTGAACCACGGTGCCGCCCGCGAAGTCGAGCGCGCCCATCTCGAAGAGCCAGCCCTTCTCCGCCCACACCCAGTGCGCCACCGGGTCATAGACGAGCGTGGACCAGAGCAGGATGAAGACCAGGTACGCAGAGAACCGCATCCGCTCGGCGAACGCCCCCGCGATGAGCGCGGGCGTGATCACCGCGAACATCATCTGGAACGCAGCGAACGCGATGTGCGGCACCGTGCCGCGCTCCACCGTCGCGATCCCGTGCAGACCGACAAAGTCGAACCCGCCGATGAGCCCACCGTGCGAGGTCCCGAACGCGAGCGAGTACCCGACGGCCACCCACTGCACCGAGATCACCGCGAGCGCGGCGAACGAGTGCATGAGCGTCGCGAGCACGTTCTTGCGGCGCACCATGCCGCCGTAGAACAGGGCGAGGCCCGGCGTCATGAAAAGGACGAGGGCTGTCGATGCGAGGAGCCAGGCCGTATCCCCAGTGTCGATCTTCATGGCACCGGGGTAACGTGCCCAATGTTTCAACGAGGTTTCGTCGTCGCGGCAGGACGCATTTGACAGGAAGTCGGGAAATTTCTAACGCCCGATCTGGCGGCGCCGGACACCGAATCCGATCGTTTCGTGATGTCACCTACATCAGGCCGGTTGGGGTCCCCGTATCGACAGGACCGGGACCTTTGCCGATCTCACCACCCGCTGCGCCACGCTGCCGAGCAGCGCCCGCGCGACCGCCCCGCGCGCGTGCGTCCCGATCACGATCATCTCGGCGCCGATCTCGTCCGCGAGGCGGCAGATCTCCTCGTCGGGGACGCCGGCGCGCAGCACGCCCGAGATCTCGACGCCGGGCGTGGCGCGCCGGCGCTCGAGCACCTGATCGAGGCTCCGCTGCGCCGCATCGGCGATGCGCGCGGCGTCCTCGGCCGAGGGGATCAGGGACGAGCCTTCCGGGAAGCTGTAGACGGGCACGCTGTAGACGTGCGCGACGACGATCTTCGCGGACAGCTTGCGGGCGAGCTCGATCGCCGTGTCGAGGGCGATCTCGGAGGTCGCGTTGAAGTCATGGGCCAGGAGGAGGGTCTTCATCTTGCTCCGCGGTGGTGGAGGGCGCAGGCGGCGCGCCGCCGTCCTTTCGGTCCAGCTTTCGTAGCTCCGGAGGCGGGTCTCCGGTAGGGGGCTCGTCGGAGGCCGCCGGCGCCGGCGGCTGCGCCTTCGACGGCGGCTTCACCCGCTTGAACAGCGCCATCTTCTTCAGCCGGCTGAGCTCCTCGAGCTCGCCGCGCTTCACCGCCGCGTTGTGGCGCTCCAGGTCCTTGCCCTTGAGCTCCCCCTCGTCGAGCAGCACGTACTGGACGGTCGCGCCGCGGTCGCCCGGATAGAAATAGGCCTCCTTCCGGTTCGACACGTGCGGTCCCATCTTGCTCGTCGCGCCGACGATGGCGCTCTTCGGGATCGCCTCCACCTGCTGCCGGACCCAGGCGTAGGTCGCCTCCTGGTCGGGCGTCAGCTTGCGCGCCACGCGGGAGAAGCCTCCCCTGAACGACGCGTTCTCGACGAGGCCGCCGAACTTCCACGACATCAGCGCGGCCGCCACCACCATGGCGGCGAGCAGCGCGCGCGACAGGCGCCGCCCGTCGAGCCCGTAGTACGCGGTCGGCCCGGAGCCCTCGAGCCGCTTGAGCGCGATCGGCGTCAGCACGAACGCGATGGGGAAGAGGATCGACGAGTACTGGAAGTGGATCGAGAACACCGCGTCGCGCGAGGCGAGCAGGCAGAACAGGAGCCCGTAGGCGAGCATCCAGCGCCCGGGCTTGGCGAGGAAGGGCAGGAAGCAGAGGGGGACGAAGATCTGGAGCAGGAAGATGATCTTCGGCTCCTCCAGCAGGACCTTGAGCGCGAAGACAGGGTTCGTGAGGAGGGAGACGAGCATGCCGCCGAGCCCGCTCCGGTTCGGCATGAGCTCCTCGTAGTAATAGGCGAACGAATAAGCGTCCTTGCCGGACATGATGATGCCCGCCGACGTCATGAAGAACAGCTTCACGATGACGAAGTAGACGAGGCTCGTCGCGATGGTCACCCAGCCGAGGCGTGTCCTGCCCGGGCGCCGGTCGAAGATGGCGTAGAGCCCGATGAAGCACATCAGCAGGGAGACGTCCTCCCGGCAGAGCAGCAGCACGGCGAGGGTGACCCAGTACAGCCTGTCCCTGCCGGTCTCGTAGAAGTAGAGGAGCCAGACGACGAGCGGCGAGATCAGCGCGAGCGAGTGGAACTCGTACATGTTCGCGCCGTGCAGGGCCGGATAGATGGCCCACACGGCGGCGAGCAGGAGCGCCTTGCCGCGGTGAGCGAGCTTGTCGCGCGCGAGCAGGTACACGGGGACGACGCCGGCGCCGAGCCACGCGGACTGGAGGATGAGGAGGAACTCCGCCCTCGGATAGATCAGGTAGAGCGGCGAGAGCAGGATGAGGATCGGGTCGAAGTGCGCGGAGCCGTGGTAACCGGCCTTGAGCCAGGAGCAGCCGAGCGGCCGTCCGTGGATCGTCTGGTAGAAGATGTTGTCGTAGTACCCGAGGTCGGGCGTCCTCGTGTGCAGCGCGCGATGGTTGGTGATCGCGAGCCGGGAGAAGAAGAGCGTGTAACCCGTCCACATCGCGAGCAGGGCCAGCGACGGGAGCCACCGCGCGACCGTCGCGAGCGCGCGGCTTCCGCGGGCGGGCGCGCCATCGAGCTCGGACGCATCGTCGAGCCCGGGCGAGAGCCGCGCGCGGCGGCCCCAGGCGTAGGCGCCGGCGCCCGTGGCGATGGCGGCGAGGGCGGCGAAGAAGATCGTGCTCTTCGGGCTGTCCTTCTCGATGTTCGGGAGCTTGAGCGCGGCGACGAACGGGAGCGCGAGCAGGGGGATCAGGGCGCGGTTGAGGCGGCCCACGGTGCTCACGAAGTCCCACGAGCGGGTGCGGGCCCGCCGCGCCAGCATCACGAGGAAGTAGGCGAGCGCGACCCCCACGATGGCGGCGACGGCGCCGCCGGCCATCCAGCGGCGCTCCACCTCGGTCAGCTTGTTCGTGTCGAGCTGCGCGTGCCGGCTCGGGTGGATGAAGACCCAGGCCGTCACGGCGATGCTCATGCCGTAGAGGATCGGCCACGGCGCCAGGGTCAAGGCGGCGCGCGCGAGCCGCTCGAGGGCGCCGTCGAGCTTGGCGAGCGCGCTGTTCAGCCTGGTGCGGTGGTTCTCTAGCATAGGTGAGGCGGGTCCTCGGCTACTTGACCCTACCCCCCGCTGTCAAGGAGCGGGGGGAACATCGCGAAAGGACGCGGAAGGACGTGTAACGACGCGAGGGCGCGGGAAGGGCAGGGCGCCACGCGCGGCCCGCGGTAGAATGGCGCCATGTCGCACTACCGGGATCATCTCGATGCGGCTCGCGCGCGCATCGAAACCCTCGAAGCCAAGCTGAAGGAGCGGGATGCGGCGCTCGCCGCCCGGGACGCGGAGATCGCGGAGATCCGTGCGGAGGTCGAGCGGTTGCGTGACGGATCGGACGATGATGGGCCGCCCGACGGGCCGCTCGGCCGGGGCGGCGGGCAGCGGGCCCTGCTGGTGGCGCTCGCGGTGTGCAGCTTCGCCACCGCGACGGGCTATGCGATGGTGCGCCCCTCGCACTGCCTGCAGCGCGGCGGGGCGTACCCTCCCTCTGCCGAGGTGTCGCTGCGCTCTCACGAGGGGTACGACGCCTTGTCGAGCCGGGTCGATGGGGCGCGCGTCCGGGTGGGCAAGGCCGCGGGCGCGGCGCTCGAGCACGGCCGTGTCCGGGCGAAGCGCTGCTGGCAGCCGGACGGGCCGAGCGGGGAGGGGAGCGTGACCGTGACCTTCGCGCCGAGCGGTGAGGCCCACGTGGCGCTGGACGGGGCGCCCTTCACCGGGACCGAGGTCGGCGCGTGCGTGGTCGACGCATTCCGAGCCGCCGCGGCGCGGGTGCCGGCCTTCGAGGGGGAGCCTCTTCGGCTCACGACCCCGATCTCGCTCTGAGTCCATCGAAGGAGCTCGTCGCTCGCGCTCGCCCCTGCGGGCGACGGAGGAGCTCGGGGCGCTAGCCGGATCCGGGGGTGGAAGGGGCCGGGGAGGTGGGCGGGGGGGCGAGCTGCCAGCTCACGAAGCCGACGGCGACGACGATGAGGTAGATGACGGCGAAGACCAGCAGGCCGAAGCTGACGCCGTGCTCGGCGGTGAAGCCGAGCGAAGGGAATACGAGGGAGAAGAAGAACTCTCGGACACCTACGCCGGCGATCGAGATCGGCAAGAGACCGAGCAGGTTCGCGATGGCGAGCAGGCAGGTGACGTCGAAGAGCGAGAGCGGTACGCCGAGGGCGCGCGCGATGAGGTAGCCCTGCGCGAAGTTGACGACGAACGTCGCCACCGTGACCGGGAGCGTGAAGAGGAGCCCGCGCCCGACATGAGCGCGCAGCGCGACCAGGAAGCGGCTCGCCGCGCCGGGCTCCGCGCTCTCCGACGGATCCTTCGCGAGCTTGCGCGAGAAGGCGAGCAGCAGCCGCTCGGCCAGCCCGGGGATGAGCAACACGAGGGGCGCCAGGACCGTGAGCGCGATTCCACCCCACGTCAGCCAGGCCAGGCGGCCGGCGATCACCGCGCTGTAACGGGCGACGCCGACCGCGACGAACGCGGCGAGCACGTAGAGATCACACAGCCTGTCCATCACGACGGTGGCCAGCCCCTCCGCGTAAGGCACGCCGAGGTCGTGGCGCAGGTAGCGGATCCGGAGCAGGTCGCCGACCCGCCCGGGGGTCAGCATGCCAACGTAGAGCGACGTCGCGTAGGCGCTCCACGCACGCCGAAGCGGATAGACGATGCCCCGGGCACGCAGCAGCGCGTCCCAGCGGACCACCTTGAGGTGGATGTTGAGGACGTTCAGCGCCGCCGCGAGCGCGAGCGGGCCAGCCGAGGCCGATACGACCGCGCCGAGCACCGCGTCCCGGTCGTCCATGCGCACGACCACGAGGACGAGCAACAGCGGGCCAATCAGGCGGACGAGGGCGCGCAGGGCGGTGCGGGTCACGACGGCGAACCCCGGCCGCGCGCTCAGCGCGGCGCCGCGGAGCAGAGGGCCTGAAGCGAGGGGAGGCGCCCGGACGCGGGGACCCAGGACCGCTCGAGGCGAGGCTCGGCGATCACTCGAACTCCTCGCGGATGGGCGGCTCGTCTGCCAGGTGGCGCTGCTGCATCTGGAAGGTGAGGAACTCGCCGATGAAGCCCATCGAGAAGAACTGGATGCCGAGGAGGATCATCAGCACGCCGAGGAGGAGCAGCGGCCGGTCCCCGATCTTGTGACCGAGCAGCCAGAGGAACGTCAAATACGCGTTGATGGTCACGCCGGTCGCCGCGAAGACCAGGCCGATGAGGCCGAAGAGGTGCATCGGCTTCTTCGAGTAGCGCGTGAGGAACATGACGCTGAGCAGGTCGAAGAAGCCGCGCAGGATGCGCTCCAGTCCGTAGCGCGAGGCGCCGTACTTGCGGGCGTGGTGGCGCACCGGGATCTCCGTGACGCGGAAGCCTTGCCAGGCGGCGAGCGCCGGGATGTACCGGAAGAGATCTCCGTAGATCGGGATGGTGCGCAGCACCTCGCGACGGTAGGCCTTGAAGCCACAGTTCATGTCATGGAGCTTCACGCCCGTGACCGCGCGGACGGTCCCGTTGAAGATCCGGGACAGGACGAGGCGATTGGCGGGGTCGAGGCGGTTGACCTTCCAGCCCACCACGACGTCGAGGCCCTCCTCGACCTTGGCGATGAAGCTCGGCAGATCGGCCGGGTCGTCCTGGAGATCGGCGTCCATCGTGACGACCACGGTGCCCCTCGCCTTGCGGAACCCGGCCGTGAGCGCCGTCGCCTTGCCGAAGTTCTTCCGCAGCCGGATCCCCTTCACGACCGGGTTCTCCGCGCGGATCCTGGAGATGACGCCCCAGCTGTCGTCCGTGCTGCCGTCGTCCACGAAGATGAGCTCGTAGGAGAAGCGCCCTTTCAAGGCCTGATCCACCCGCTGCGCGAGCTCCATCAGGCTCTCCGCCTCGTTCAGCCCCGGGACGACCACCGAGACGTGCGGCGCCGCCGATGCGGCCGGCGCGATGGAAGGCGCCATGAGGCTCGGGCGAGGATCGAAGGCGGAGAGGCCGAACGTCGCGCGGTCCTCCGGAGCCTCGTGAGGGGCAGGTGTGGGGGGCTGGTCCACAATCACGGCGGCGGAGGATAGCAGAACGTCACGAGAAGGCGCGGTTCCGTCCGAGAACGCGCTGCAAGCGCGACGGGAACAGGGGCAGGACGTGCTGCCGGTCACCGTCAGGGGAGAGGGAAGCGCTGCCGGGGGCTGGCAGGGGGAGAGGGAAGCGCTGCCGGGGGCTGGCGCGGGGCGAGGCGCGTCTTCAGGTGTCGGACGCCTCAGGCGGGGGTGCTCTCCGGCCCGTCGAGCCGTGGCAACGGTGGTTCCGCGGTGGCCGTGTCGCCCTTCTCGTCGGCCGTGAGGGCGCGCTGTGGGCTCCGCTCGAGCAGCGCCAGGAAGGGCGCGTGGAGCGCCTCGAGGAGCTCGCGCTGCTTGCCGCTCGGCGTGTGCTCGAGCAGCCAGCTGATCTCGTCGTGGATGGCGTTGAACGCCGACGCACACGCGGTCATCGCCTCGAGGATGCGCTTCGAGCGCGCGATCGCGCGCGTCTGGCCGGAGCTCCGGCCGAGCCCCCTGGCGAGCGCCGTTGTCGCCTCCTCGATGCGCTTCAGGTACGCGCCGGCGCCGATCTTCTTCACGTCGGCGGAGCGCGGCGCCTTGCTCGCGATGGCGACCTGGCGCCAGCCGAAGTCGACCTCGGCGTCGTACCCGTACTGGGTCTGCTCGGTGCCAGCCCCCGCGAGCAGCGCGCCGCGCAGCCGGATCGCCGCGTCGCGGTGGGCCGGATCCCTGCCCTCGGCCGCCGACGCGAGGAACAGGTGCAGCGCTCGCTGGGCAGCGTCCCACGCCGCGTCGAGCTCGGTGAGCGCCGCGGCCGACGCCACCCCGAGCGCCTCGTCGAGCGCCGCGATGCTCCAGAGCGCGCGCAGCTTCCAGACCACCGGCCTCGGCGCCTCGAAGAGCAACGCCGTCGGGACCCGGCTCGGGACGTCGTACCTGCCGATCAAGACGCCCTTCCACGCGCCGTGCTCGAGATCCCGCGCGAACGCGCTGAACGCCTTGTCCGTGACGAAGCTGTATCCGTGGGCTGCCATCGTTCGCTCTCCGCTCCTCCCCCAGAAACCGCGCATTTTAGCGAGGCGCGCGCGCTCTGCCGCAAGCGCTTTCCTCCAGGCGCCCGGTCGGGGCCTTGCTCGGTGCGCGCCGGGCGAGCGGGGCGCCGAGGCGCGTCCCGTGCAGGAGCACGCGCCGCTGGAGCAGCGGCTCCTGGGGTGGAGGCTGCTCGCGCCGATCGAGGCGCGGAGCGACCAGGCGACCTCCGCGACACGAGCGCTCGGAGGCGACCCGGGTGTGGTAATCGAGTCGCGTGGGGAGCCGACGGCGTGACAGCGTGCTGATGCGCCAAGGAGGAGGGTGACGTGGCGGGCGAACACAGCGGCGCGCCGCGCGGCGGACACCCGGACGATGAGCGGCTGTTCGGCCCCGATGCCGTCCGGACGCTGCGCGTGGCCTTCGAGGAGGTGACGTGGCTCCTCGGCCGCGGCTATCCGCTGCGCACCGCGATCCGGACCGCCGGCGACCACCACCAGCTGGCCGCACGCCAGCGCCTCGCGCTGCAGCGGGCCGCGTGCTCGGACGCGCAGCGGGTGTCGCGTCTCGCGCGCTGCGTGCCGTGCTCGTCGCTCCAGGGCGCGGAGGCGAACATCGACGGCTTCAACCTGATCATCACCCTGGAGGTGGCGCTCGCGGGCGGGCTGCTCGTGCGCGGGCCGGAGGGGGCGCTGCGCGATCTCGCGGGGCTGCGCGGCAGCTACGCGCCGATCGCGGAGACCGACGCAGCCCTCGATCGGATCGGCGACGCGCTGTCCGGCGCCGGCGCGGCGCGCGCGCGCTTCCTCCTCGACGCGGCCATCCCCAGCTCCGGGCGGCTGCGCGCGCGGATCCTGGAGCGGCTCGGGGGCGCGCCCCTCTCGATCGAGGCGACGCTCGTCCCCGATCCCGACCGCCTCCTCGCGGGGGCGGCGGGCGTGATCTCGTCCGACAGCGTCGTCCTCGATCGCTGCGTGCGCTGGGTCAACCTCGCGGACGAGATCGTGGGCGCGCGCGTGCCGGCGGCGCGCGTGGTCGAGCTCGTCCCTCGCGGAGTGGATGCCGGCGCGTGAGGGCGCGGAGCGCCCGTCACCGGCAGAGCCCGAGCCGCCTCGTTTGCCAGGCGACCTGCGCCGCGAGCCCCTCGCGCAGGGGCACCCGGGGCACGTACCGGAGCGCCGCCTGCGCCGCCGCGGTGTCCGCCCAGGTGCGCCGGACGTCGCCGGGCTGCGGCTCTCCCCGCTCGACGCGCACGGGTCCTGCGAGCTCCCCCAGCAGCCCGAGCGCGTCGTTGAGGCTCACCCGCGAGCCGCCGCCGATGTTGAACACGCCGACCGCGCCGCCCTCCATGGCGTCGACGTTGGCCTGCACCGCGTCGCTCACGTACGTGAAATCGCGCGTCTGCTCGCCGTCGCCGTACACGCGGACCGGCTCGCCCTTCAGCACGGCGGCGATGAACCGGTGAAACGCCATGTCGGGGCGCTGCCTGGGGCCGTACACCGTGAAGTACCGGAGCGAGATCGTGGGCAGGCCGAAGTTGCGCCGGTACAGCTCGCAGAGCTGCTCGGCGGCGAGCTTCGTCACCCCGTAGGGGGAGTGGGGGGCGGTCCGGCTGGATTCGTGCATGGGCACGTCCCCCGTGTCGCCGGAGGGGTCGCCGTAGACGGAGGAGGACGAGGCATAGACGAGCTTGCGCACCTGGCCGTGCGCCCTGGATGCCTCCAGCAGCCGCTGGGTCGCGAGCACGTTGTCGCGCAGGTAGACCTCGAAGCTCTGTCCCCAGCTCGGGCGCACGCCCGCCTGCGCCGCCTGGTGGAAGACGACCTCGCGGCCCGAGAGCAGCGGGCGGAGATCGTCTGTCGCGAGGTCGGCCGTCGAGAGCGAGAAGCGCGGTTCGCCGCGCAGCCGTGCCAGGTTCCCCTCCTTGAGCTCGCGGGCGTAGTAGTCGGTGAAGCGGTCTACCCCGAGCACCTCGTGCCCGAGCTCGATCAACCGCTCCGCCAGGTGGGAGCCGATGAATCCGGCCACCCCCGTCACCAGACAACGCATCCGCCTTCCGTCCTGGTCCTGCCGCGTCGCGGCTTCGCGTCCTATCCAGCCGCGCCGCGGGCTCCGGTCCCGGGCCTGCCGCGTCGCGGCGCGGCAATGCTAGCACCTCGGACCGTCCGTTGAGTCGGGCAGCAGCCGTCCGCGCGAAGCCCGCCGCACCGCTGAGTTCGTTCCGGGGTTCGGGAATCGACTGGGAACCGACCGAGGTTGGAGATAGTGGACCGACCGAGGTTGGGGACCGGGTTGCGGACCGACATCGGACCGACCGAGGTTGGGGACCGGGTTGCGGACCGACATCGGACCGACCGAGGTTGGGGACCGGGACCGACCGAGGTTGGGGAGCGGGGACTGACCGAGGTTGGGACCGTAGGTTGAGACCGACCGAGGTTGGGACCGTGGGACCGGGACCGAGATTGAGGACTGACCGAGGTTGGGGACTGACCGACCCGGGAGGGGGACGGCCTGAGCACGGGCTCCGCGCTTCCTGTCCTCTGTCAGCCTTTTTGCATCAGTTCGCCCCCACCCTTTCTTGCAAATACACCCACCTTTCCGATGTGCATTTCTGAATCTGGTTGCGCCTACCCGCCCGGCAGGCGACGCTGGTGCGCGCTCGGGCCCTCGCTTTTTCTGTCCGAGGCGCGATCGAGACGGGTCGGAAGGCTAGCTGTTGCTTATGGGAATTGTTGTCGAGCGGCTCACGAAGCGGTTCGGTCCGAACAAGGTGGTCGATGACGTCTCGTTCGAGATCGAGAGCGGCGCGCTGGTCGCGCTCCTCGGGCCGAGCGGAGGTGGCAAGAGCACCGTCCTGCGCATCATCGCCGGGCTCGAGAGCCCCGACTCCGGCGAGGTCGTCCTGAACGGCAAGAACGCGACCACCACCCGCGTCCAGGACCGGAACATCGGCTTCGTCTTCCAGAACTACGCGCTGTTCAGGCACATGAGCGTGCGCGACAACATCGGCTTCGGCCTCAGCATCCGGAAGCGGCCGCGGAAGGAGATCGCGACCACCGTCGACGAGCTCCTCAGCCTCGTGCAGCTCGACGGGCTCGGCGGCAGGTTCCCGCACGAGCTGTCCGGCGGCCAGCGGCAGCGCGTCGCGCTGGCGCGCGCGCTCGCGCCAGGCTCGTCGCTGCTCCTGCTCGACGAGCCGTTCGGGGCGCTCGACGCCAAGGTCCGCCTCGAGCTGCGCGAGTGGATCCGGAGGCTCCACAAGGAGCGAGGGATCACGAGCGTCTTCGTGACCCACGATCAGGAAGAAGCGATGGACCTCGCCGATCGGGTCATCGTGCTGCACAAGGGGCGGGTCGAGCAGATCGGCACCCCGGAGGAAATCTACGACCGGCCGGCGACCGAGTTCGTCGCGAGCTTCGTCGGGTCGATCAACGTGCTCAAGGGGGAGGTGCGCGACGGCCAGGCGGCGCTCGGTACCCTCGCGGTGCACGCTCCCCCCGGCACCGGCGACGGCGCGAGCGTGCACGCCTTCGTGCGTCCGCACGACATCGAGGTCCACACCCGGATCGACTCCTCGAAGACGCCCGCCGCCGACGACGCCAGCGTCGCGCGCGTCGAGCGGCTGTCGCGGGTCGGGTGGATGGTCAAGGCGGAGCTCCGCCTCTCCGACGGCCAGCCGCTCTCCGTCGAGCTGACCAAGGATCGCGTCGCCGAGCTCGGCCTGTCCGAGGGGGACAGGGTGCTGGTAAATCTCCGAGACGCCAAGATCTTCGTGCAAGATTACTCCATCTAGCCCGCTGGCCGGCGCTCCCGTCTGGCCAACGGCCATCACGGGAGGCGGCACGTGGCTTCAATCTTCGACGACATCGCGGCGACGATCGGGCGCACCCCCCTCGTCCGCCTGAGCTCTGCGGGCAAGGGTCTGCGCGCCGAGCTGATCGGCAAGGTCGAGAGCCGGAACCCAGGCGGCAGCGTCAAGGATCGCATCGGCCTCGCGATGGTCGAGGACGCGGAGCGGCAGGGCAAGCTGAAGTCCGGGAGCGTCCTCGTCGAGCCGACGAGCGGCAACACGGGCCTCGCGCTGGCGATGATCGCCGCGGCCAAGGGCTACCGGCTGATCCTCACGATGCCCGAGTCGATGAGCCCGGAGCGGATCGCGCTGCTCAGGGCGTTCGGGGTCGATGTGCTGCTGACGCCCGGGTCGCTCATGGTGCAGGCCGTCGCGCGGGCGCGGCAGATCGTGGAAGAGACGCCCGGCGCGGTGATGCTCCAGCAGTTCGAGAACCCGGCGAACCCCGCCGCGCACCGCGTGACGACCGCGCGTGAGATCTGGGAGGACACGGACGGGACGGTCGACGTCGTGGTCGCCGGCGTGGGGACCGGCGGGACGATCACCGGCGTGGGCGAGGTGCTCAAGCAGAAGAAGCCGGGCGTGAAGATGATCGCGGTCGAGCCCAAAAACGCGGCCGTGCTGAGCGGCGGCCGCGTGGGCGCGCACCTGATCCAGGGCATCGGCGCGGGCTTCGTCCCGAAGATCCTCCGGCGCGAGCTCATCGACGAGGTGGTGCCCGTGTCCGAGGACGAGTCGTTCGACGCCGCGCGCCGGCTCGCCAAGACCGAGGGCATCCTCGTCGGCATCTCCGGCGGCGCGGCGATGGCGGCGGCGCTGTCGATCGCGGCGCGCGACGAGATGCAGGGAAAGAGGATCGTGGTGATCCTTCCCGACGGCGGGGAGCGGTACGTCACCTCGCCGCTCTTCAAGGAGCTCGTCGGCTGCGCTCGCGCGGCCGTGCCCCGCTGAACCGCTAGGGAAGGCAGCCGCACATCGGGTCGCCTTCCCTGCAGACGCACTCCGTCTTCCTGGGCGCCTGCGGCGCCGCCGGCCTCGCGGCCTTGACCTGGAGGGCCTCCCGGTCGCGCTTCGCCGCGAGGAGCTTGCGCTCGAGCTCCGCCTTCTCGGCCTGGCTCCGCACCGTCTGGTACGCGAGCGTGAGCTCGCCGATCTTCCTCTCGCTCGACGCGAGATCGCTCTGGAGCGTCGCGAGCCGCTGCTCGTGGGCGGCGCGCGCAGCCGTCTGCTCGGCCAGCGTCTGCTCGGCCTCCGGCTTGAGCTTGCCGAAGAACACGCCGAGCGTCGCGGCGAGCACGACGACGAAGAGCGCGCTCCCCCCCGTGACGAGCTGCTTGAGCCGCCGCTTCTGGGCGTCCCCCGCGAGGGCGGCGAGCCTCCGCTCGTGCTCCTGCTGCCTCTCCATGGCCTCGATGCGCGCGCGCTGCTCGGCCTCGAGGCGGGCCTTCTCGACGGCCGCAGCCCGGATCCCCTCGAGCCGCGCGGCCTCCTCGCGCGCCTGCTCCTCCTCGCGGCGGGTCCGCTCCTCCTCGGCCCGGATGCGCGCCGCCTCCTCCGCCCGAGCGCGCCGCTCAAGGGCGCGCCGCGCCTCTTGCTCTGCGAGCGCGCGCTGTCGTGCGGTCTCCTCCTCCTCGCGCAGCCGCTGCTTCTCGAGGCTCATGAGCTGCTTGAGCGAGAACAGAACAGAGCTCTCCTGGATCTCGGCCATGACGGATCGACCTCCTTGCCCGCGCCGGGGTGCGGAGCGCACGGCGCACGCCGACGAGCGCGGCTCCAGCGGATGAACTCCGCTTCTCCGGCCTCGCTCTCACGCGCGGTGTGCTCTCGGTTCGCCCGTTGGACCGAGCGACGAGATGGAAGCTTGGATGGCTGAGGAGCCGAACGGGACGGGCGCGGGGGAAGCGCCGCGAGGGGTATGGAGTGATGAGGGGCGCCGCGAGCGGCGCGATCACTCGATGCGGACGGCGACGAGGACCTTCATCCACACCCCTTCGGGCGGGATCGTCTTCGTCAGATCGACCTTGCCTTCCCAGTCGACGTGCACCGTGTAATCGCCGCTCTCGTCGTCCTTGTAGAAGAAGGGCCGGATGTCGTCGTGATAGACCCGATCGAGCGGGACGATGCGCTCCCCGGCAGGCATCGGCGCCTTTTTGGCGACGACGGTCGACTTGCCGTCGACGACGGCCGAGGCGGAGACGCTCTTGAGGAAGGTGAGGTCAGGCACGTTGTCGTCGCGTGCTTCCAGCCGGATGTACATGAGCTCGGCCCTGTCGACGGAGTTCGGGTCCTCCGAGACGGAGAGCTCGCTCCATCCGGAGAAGGTCGACTGCGAGGTGGGCTTCACGAGGAACTTGGTCTCCACCTCATGCTCGCCGACGACCGAGGCACAGGCGCTCGCGCCGAGCGACAGCGCCACGGTGAGCGCCGCGCCGCTGCGCGCGGCAAGGCAGAACGACGCGAGCTCACGGCGACAGGTCAACATAAGCATCCTCATTCGCAAGACATAGCATGTGGCGAGGTCCGATCGACGCGCGGGGCGCGGCCGGCTATCGTCGTCGGCCGAGGGCGACCAGATGGCGGCGGAATCAGGCGCGGGTATTGACGGCGGGCAGGGCACGGCCCCTGCGCCTTTCGAGGCGAGGCTCGCGCTCGCCCAGCGGACGAGCACGCGGCTGCGAGAGGCGATCGGGCAGGCCGTGGTCGGGCAGGACGATGTCATCGAGCAGACGCTCTGGGGGATCCTCGCGGGAGGGCACGTCCTCCTCGAGGGGGCGCCCGGGCTGGGCAAGACGCTCCTCGTCAGGACCATCGCCGGCTGCCTGGATCTCGCGTTCTCGCGCATCCAGTTCACCCCGGATCTCATGCCGAGCGACGTGACGGGCACGAACGTGCTCGTCGCGGCGGCGGACGGCTCGCGCCACTTCTCGCTGCACAAGGGGCCGATCTTCGGGCAGGTGATCCTGGCCGACGAGATCAACCGGGCGACGCCGAAGACGCAGAGCGCGCTGCTCGAGGCCATGCAGGAGCACGCGTGCACCATCGCGGGCACGCGGTACGCGATGGAGGAGCCGTTCTTCGTGCTGGCCACCGAGAACCCGATCGAGATGGAAGGGACCTACCCGCTGCCGGAGGCGCAGCTCGATCGGTTCCTGCTCAAGGTGCTCGTGCCGAGCCCGACCGAGGATGAAATGACCGAGATCATCGCCCGGACCACGGGCCACGATCGCGGGCCGCCGCCGCGGGTGCTCACCCGCGACGACGTGCTCTCGCTGCGATCGCTCTGCCGCGACATCGCGGTCGCCGAGCCGGTCATGCGGTACGCGTCGCGGCTCACCCGCGCGAGCGATCCGGCCGCCGAGGGGGCGCTCGAGATCGTGCGGAGGTCGCTCCGGTTCGGCGCCGGCGTGCGCGGCGCGCAGTCGCTGGTGCTGGCCGCGAAGGCCGTGGCGCTGCTCCAGGGAAGGGCGCACGTCGCCTTCGCCGACGTGCAGCGGGTCGCGAAGCCGGTGCTCCGCCACCGGATGATCCGGTCCTTCGAGGGCGAGGCGGAGGGGATCACGACGGATCAGGTGATCGCGGCGCTCCTCTCCGCGATCGAGGCGCGGCCCGAGCCCGTGGCGCAGGCGATCCGGCGATGAGGCGCGCGGAAGAGCCGCGGGGGCAGGCGATCCGGAGCGGGTCGCCGAGGAGAGGCGCGAAGGGCCTTGCGGGGGCGGCGTCGCTCGCCGCGCTCTTCTCGGCGGGGCCCGCGTCCGGGCAGGCGCCGCCGGTGTCGACCGCGACGGCGCTCGCCGTCGACGTGGCGCCCGTGCTCGGGACGAGCGGCGGGGTGCCCTGGGGCTGGAACCAGGTCGTCGTGCGCATCCAGAACAACGGCGGCCGGGCGGCCAGGGGCGAGGTCGAGGTCGAGTCGAAGCGCTACTCCGATGA
The DNA here is from genome assembly GCF_051524395.1 of Sorangium sp. So ce117. NCBI lineage: Bacteria > Pseudomonadati > Myxococcota > Polyangiales > Polyangiaceae > Sorangium > Sorangium sp. So ce117. Next base: position 10,481,100 of record NZ_CP150309.1, on the reverse strand, counting down.
GCGCGTCTTCGTCGCGTCGGCGCCGTACGCGGTCGGGGCGGGCGCGTCCGTCGACGTGCGCGTTCCGGTGCACGTGTCCCCTTTCGGCGACGTGCAGGTGCGGGCGCTCGATGAGGGCGGAGCGCAGGTGTCGTCGCAGGGGCTCTCGTCGACCTCGCAACACGCGGTGGTGCTCTTCGACGTCAGCGAGAGGTCGCTGCTCCGCGGGGGCCTCCACGACGCGCCGATCGCGCCGCTGTACATATCGACCAGCCGCGCGCCCGGGGGGACGCCGAGCCCTGTCCTCTGGGTCGGGCAGCCTCGCTTCGACAGCGCGACCGGCGACCCGCTGCTGCCCGACCGGGCGGCCCTGTACAACGCGGCGGACGCCGTGCTCATGCGCACCGACACGTTGTCCAGGCTGAGCGGCTCCGAGCTCGAGGCGCTCGCCGGCTTCGTCCTCTCCGGCGGCACGCTGGCGCTGTCCGTCGCCCGCCCCGAGGATCTGCGGCACCCGACGCTCGCGGCGTTCGTCGGCGGTGAGGTCGCGAGGGCGGCCATCGCGCCGCCCACCCTCGCGGAGATCGCGCCGCCCGGCGGCTCCAGCGGCTTTGGCAAGCAGGGCAACGTGCTCCTGCCCGCGCCGAGCGCGGCCCCCGCGGTGGCCGAGTCGCTCTGCGGCTGGTCGGGCGGCAACCTGCGCGGGAGCGCGTATGGCAGCTCGGCGTTCTACGGCCTCGGCGAAGTGCACCTGCTCGCGTTCGACCCCACGCGCGCGCCCGCGGCCAGCGACCCGTGGGTGAAGATCCGGGTGGCCGATCTCGCTCGCCGAGCCTACGACCGTCGCTCCACCGTGGCCTTCCGCCCGGGGGAGGATGCGATGGGCGTCGACCTCGATCCGGTGCGGCGGGAGCTCGATCCGAACGAGAGCTCCCGCTGGGCGATCGGGGTCTCCGCGCTGCTGCTCTGCATTTACGCGGTGCTCGCCGGTCCGATCAATTTCTCGCGCGCCGCGCGGCAGGGGAGGCCGCTCCGCGCGCTCTGGTACCTGCCGGTGGCCGCGGCGGTCACGTTCGCGGTGATCGTCGGCGTGGGCCTGCTCGCGAAGGGGGTGCGCGGCCGGGCGCGCCACCTCACGCTGATCGAGGCGGGGGCCGGCATGACGAAGGGGGCGGTGCGCCGGTTCCGGGGCTTCTTCGTCGCCAGCGCGGAGGAGCTCACGGTCCGCACGACCGACGCGAGCGGCGTGATCAGCACGGCGGTGGTCGCCGAGCTCTCGGAGCGGCGCGACCGGTTGCTCGTGGATCGCGACGGGGCCCGGCTGACGAAGGTCGCGGCGCTCCCCTGGCAGACGGTGATCGTGCGTGAGGACGGGGCCGCGTCGCTCGGCGACGGCATCGCGATCGTCGCCGATCCGAGCGGCGATGTCGTCGTGATCAACCGGAGCGGCCGCGACCTCCGGGCCGGCGTCCTGTGGCTACCGGAGGGCGCGGCCCGCTACTTCGCCCGCATCGGCGACGGGGAGAGGGTCTCGTCGCGCGCGGGGGTCGATCTCGCGGCGCGGAGCGAGGGGCAGGGCTGGCTCTCGCACGCGGGCTTCGGGCGGCGGGTCGGCGGCATGGACGTCCACGACCTCGGCGGGAGGCTGCTGGCTCCGCTCCTCGAGCCCGACGCGCCGGGGCTAGGCGCTGCGTGGCTGGCCATCGAGGTGGCGGCCGGTGGATCGGTCGACTGGTTCCCGGCCGGCGTGCCCGTGCTGTTCGGCCAGCTCGACGGCGGCGAGGGGCGCGTGAGCGACTCCGGGTTGCGGATCGACAGCGACCGCGTGCTCGTGCGGGTCCTGGGCTACGGAGGCCGGCCGTGAGCGCGGCGCTCGGCGGCGCTCTGCCCTCCGGGGCGCAGATCGAGCGGCCTCGGCCGACGATCCGCGTCCGGCACCTCTCGCACCGCTTCGGCGCGCTCGACGTGCTGAAGGACGTCACCTTCGACGTGGGCCCCGGCGAGATCTTCGGCTTCATCGGGCCGAACGGCGCGGGCAAGACGACGACGATCCGGGTCATGGCGACCTTGCTCGAGCCCATGGCAGGGCGGGTCGAGATCGACGGCGTCGACGTGACGATCGACCCCGCGGCTGTCCGCCGCAGCATCGGGTACATGCCGGATCACGCCGGCGTCTACGACAGGATCACGGTGCGCGAGTACCTCGAGTTCTTCGCGGACGCCTTCAGGGTTCCGTCGCTCGACGTGGTCGACGCCGTCCTGGAGCTGACCGACCTCGGCAAGATCCAGGACCGGATCGTCGCCACGATGTCGAAGGGGATGAAGCAGCGCCTCCAGCTCGGGAGGATCCTGCTGCACGATCCGAAGGTCCTTATCCTGGATGAGCCGGCGAGCGATCTCGATCCGCGCGCGCGCATCGAGATCCGCGATCTCTTGCTCGAGCTCCGGAGCCTGGGGAAGACGATCTTCCTCTCGTCGCACATCCTCACGGAGCTCTCCGACGTGTGCACGTCGATCGGCATCCTCGAGAAGGGCCGCCTCGTCGTCGCCGGGCCGATAGGGGAGATCGCCGCGCGCCTCGAGGCGGTGCGCGCGGCGCAGGCGCACGGGCATGCGCCGCCGCGTCATGGCGCCGCGCCGGGCGCGTACGGGCCGCAGGCGCACGGGCACGCGCCGCCGCGGCACGGACCCGAGGCGGCCACGCCCGACGGCGCGCCGGTGGATCCGGCCGCCGTCGATCGCGCGCAGGCCGGCGGTCCGCCGCCCGGATACGGCCCGCACCCGCCGCACGCCGCTGCGCCGGCGAGCGCGGGGCAGGCGGCCTATCCGGCGCTCTCGCAGATCTCCCGGCGCAGGGTCAAGGTGCGGGTCCTCGGCGATCCCGAGGCAGCGGCCTTGCTGGTCAGGGGCGGGCCCGGGATCACCGACGTCGACATCGTCGCCGGAGCCGTGCACGTCGGTTACGTCGGCACCGACGTGAAGATCGCCGAGATCGTCCAGCACCTCGTGCGCAGCGGCGTCGGCGTGATCGGCGTCGAGCCGGAGCGCAATGAGCTCGAGAGGATCTTCCTGGAGGTCACGCAAGGAGAGGTGCAGTGAGCGTGCAGACTGGCACATTGCCGCCCGCCGGTCCGGCGTCGCAGCGGCTCGTCGATCGGGCGCGGCATCGCGTGGGGCGCATCCTGGGCGAGCCGAACCCGATCTGGATCCGTGAGCTCAAGCAGGCGGCGCGCCTCGCCCGCACGCCGATCATCCTGCTGGTGCTGGCCGTGCTGATGGCGCTGCTCGTGGCGACCATCGGCGGCATCGCGGCCAAGGAAATCGCGCCTGCGAAGACGGGCGTGATCCTGTTCCAGGTCTTCTTCTCGCTCGCGTACTTCGTGGTGGCGCTGGTCGGGCCGGCGGTCGCCGCGAACAGCATCGCCTCGGAGCGCGAGGGGCGCACCTGGGAGGCGGTGCTCCTGACGGGCATCCCGCCCGGCGAGATCGCGCGAGGCAAGTTCCTCGCCGCTTACACGGCGATCTCGATGTACGTGGTGATGCTCGCGCCGGTCGGGGCGCTGCCGTTCCTGTTCGGCGGGATCACGGCGATGGAGGTGGTGATCGCCTTCCTGTTCCTCTTCTTGATCGCGCTGCTCAGCGTGGCCTTCGGCCTGGCGATCAGCTCGAAGATGGGGAGCTTGCGCGCGGCGATCCTCGTCACGCTGCTGCTCGCGTTCCCGCTGTCGATCGGCCTGTTCTCGGCGGGCGGCTCGGGGCTCTCGTACGTGGCTCACCTGGCCTGGCCGGAGGTTCCCGAGGGGCTGCCCATCTGGCTCCCGATCGCCTACCAGCGCGCGCCGCTCGGCCTCGATTACGTGCTCTTCCTGATCCTCCTTCCGATCGCGGCGGTCGGCATGCCCGCGTGGTTCCTGTACCAGGTGACCGTCGCGAACCTCACGAGCGAGAGCGACGATCGCTCCTCCGGGCTGAAGACGTGGTTCGCGGTCTGCGCCCCCGTGACGACCGCCGCCGTCGCGGTGCCGGCGTTCGCGGTGGACGCCTCCGATCGCCTGCCCGCGATCGTCGCGGGCGTGTGCGTGGCGCTCTCGTTTCTGATCTTCTGCGTGTTCCTCTTTGCCGGAGAGCCGATCGGCCCATCGCGCCGCGTCGAGGTGCACTGGGCTCGGAGCCGCGCCAGCCGGCTGCGTCGCTTCTTCGGCCCCGGTGTGATGCGCTCGGCGTACCTCCTCCTCGCGGTGGGGGTCCCCGCCATCACCGCGCTCTGGGTCGTCGGGCACCGGCTGAGCCTCGGCGTGCCCGTCCCGACGCCGGAGATCCAGGCGCAGCAGGTCCAGCACGTCGCCGTCTACGCGCTCGCCGTCTACGTGTTCCTCGTCGGGCTCGGCGCGTTCCTTCGCGCGCGGATCGCCTCGCCCCTGGTCACGCGGGCGCTCCTCCTGACGCTGCTCTTCACGATCGCGGTCGGCCCATGGATCGTCGCCGCCATCGCCGGCCTCGTCGCGGAGCTCGACACGAGCGAGAGCGCTCTCCTCGTCGCGGCCCCGTCGCCGTTCTATGCGTTCGTGATGCTCTCCAAGGCCGATCAGGGCGACGCAGGGTCGGTCATGGCCGCCGGGTACATGGCCGCAGCTGGCTGGGTCGCCGTCGGGCTCGGCCTGCTCTCCGCGGCCCGCGCGCGCTGCGCCGCCGTGGTCGCGCAACGCGAGGCGGCCTTCGCCGAGACGGACGCGCTCCTCGCCCGGGAAGACGAGGCGGCGCTCGCGGCGGAGCAGGCAGCGCCGCCGCACGCGGCCACGCCCGAGCACGCGGAGCCAGGGAGCGCCGCGGGCACCGCCGCCTGATCACGGGGCGTGATCGCGGCGCGCTCCGAAATTGTACGTGCGCGTCTCTTTGTGTGGAAATTTGAAACGCGTCCGGGGAATGCAGCAGGATGCGCTGGCGCAGATCTGTCGAAATCTTGGGCGTCCCGTGGTGAGCGTGTGAGAAGAGCGCTCGCGCGCTCGAGGTCCGGGAGCGAGAGGGGATCTCGATTCCTCGCGTCGTGTGACGATGGCGGCACCACCTCGACCCGCAGAGGATGGCCTTGCCTTCGCACGAAGACTGCCGATGCGCGGCGCCTGAGCTGAGCGATACCTTGCTGGATGGAACGCCGTACCGGCCTGTGCGCCGGCTCGGGCGAGGGGGAATGGGCGAGGTGATCGAGGCGGCGCACGTGGGCCTCGACAAGCCGGTGGTGGTGAAGCTCTTGCACCGCGACCTGAACCGCGAGCCGCGGCTCGTGGAGCGGATGCGCGTCGAGGCGCAGTCGCTGGCGTGGCTCGCCCACCCGAACCTGGTGACCGTCACCGATTTCGGGCGGACCGCCGAGGGGAGGACGTTCCTCGTCATGGAGCGGCTCTACGGCCGGACGATGCGCGAGGAGCTCGCGGCGCGCGGCGCGCTGCCTGCGATGGAGGCGCTCGAGCTCGTGACGCAGACGCTGGCGGGCCTCGCCGCGGCGCACGGCGCGGGCATCGTTCACCGCGACGTGAAGCTCGAGAACCTCTTCGTGTGCGACGCGGATGCGCAGGGTCGGCGCGTGGTGAAGGTGCTCGACTTCGGCATCGCCAAGGTGGTCGCTCCGCGCGGCGATGGGCGCGCGCCGGCGCCGTCGCTCTATCAGACGGAGGAGGGGGTGCTCGTCGGTACGCCGCGCTATCTCTCGCCCGAGCAGGCTTGCGGGCTCGCCGTCGATGCGCGCGCCGACGTGTATGCGGCCGGCGTGGTGCTCTACACGCTGGTCGCCGGTCGCGATCCGTTCGAGCATGTGAGGCGCGTCCACGAGCTCGTGCGCGCCCATGCGAGCGAGGTCCCCGCGCCGCCGTCGAGCCACGCGCCACGACCGGTGCCGCCGGAGCTCGACCGCGCGATCATGAGGGCGCTGGAGAAGAGCCCGGAGCTCCGTTTCCCTGACGCAGCGGCGTTCGCGGCGGAGCTGTCGCGCATCGCCGCAGGGCTTTCGGGAGGGGTGGATGGTGGGTCGGTCGTGCCGTCCGGGTCGTACTGGCAGCGCACGGCGCCGCTGACGCTGCCGCCGGTCCGGGCGCCGGCGCTCCCACCGACGTTGAGCGCGACCGTGAAGGCGTTCGGCCTCACGGCGGCGGATATGGCAGCGCGGCCCGCCCCAGGGGCTGCGCTGCAGCGGGCCTCGGAGGCGCACAGAAGCAGGCCGCGGCGCGCGCGCCGGCCCGCGCGCCCTCAGGCCAGCTGGGCGGCCATGGGATTGCTGGTGGTGAGCGTGGTGCTCTTCGGCTTCACCCTGGCGCTGCTGGTGAGCTTCGTGGGCTGACAGGCGGGTACGGCGTCGTCGCCGCGGATGCCAGGAACGTCACCCGGTGTGACGAACCCGCTACGATGCGGGCTGCAGAATGGGAGCGCCGGCGCTGAGAGGGGCAACCTGGGTCGGAAGCGTCAACCTCGGAGGGGTCAACCTGGTCAACCTCAGGCGCGGTCGAGGTCAACCTGGGTGCGGGCCACGAGGCAGCTCAACCTGGGTGCGGGCCACGAGGCAGGGTGCGGGCCAGAAGGCAGCTCGGCAGCTCAACCCGGGTGCGGACCGTCGTGGACCGTCGCGGACCGTGGATGCTGGATGGGTGCAAAAAATCGATGTCGTGGCACGCGGGAATTTGGGCAACGCAGTAGTGGACAACACGCGCGTGGTTCGGTGTGGAAGCAAGAAGGTGGCCAGGGTCAACTTTGCGCGCCGTCGACCCGCGGAGCCGCGCCTCGCGCGACGTCATGGTCCGCGACACCGGCGCCTTCGAGCATCGGGAGCCGCCGCGGTCACGTCCGTGACGGCGGCGGCTCCCGATGCCCGAGCCCTGCCATGGAGCGGCCTTGGCATCGCTCCGGAGGGGGTGGTGACGCTTGGGTGCGTGGTGGTGGCGGCCGGGTGGAGTATCTTCGGGTCCATGCCGTGGCCCTGTCCCCGAGCGAGCTCCGAGGTACCGTGCGCGGACCAGCGCATGTTCGACGCTGGCCTCCGCCGCCCCTGGGCTCGTCGGAGCGCTGCCGCGGCACCCGCCACACCGTCTGCGGTGCAGCGGTCGAGGCAGATCACCTCGGGAGCGCGCCCATGACAGCGCGGCGTCTTGTACCGGGGGCTCGATGCGCTGCTGCTCACGTGGGGCAGCAGCGCGCCTTTTGCGCGTGGCGAGAGGGGCAGGCATGACCAACAGGAACGCGAACAAGAGCTCGCCAGGGCAGCCGGCGGCTCAGGGCGCTGCGGGCGACGCCGCGCCGCAGCAACCGACGCTGCCGCAGCAGCCGCCGCGCGGGTACGACACGCCGAATTTTGCATCGCAAGAGCACCCCTCACCGGCGCAACAGCGAGCGCTTACGCAGGAGCCGCGCCGCAGACCTGAAGAAGGGAACACCGGCCCCGCAGCGCCGCCCGCGGAGCGGATGGTGCAGTGGGGCGAGCCCAGGCCGCGGCGTCGCCAGGATCGCGAGGCGGGGCCGAGCGACAAGCAGGTGTATGTTCCTCCGGTCACGCTGCCTCCGAACCGAGAGCACCAGGCGATGGATCTGCAGAAGATCCAGGTAGCGCCGTCGCTGTTGAAGGGCGTCGACGAACGGAACCGGCCGACGATGCGCAGGATCCCTGTGCAGGGGTTGCCGGGCCCCCCGACTCCCGATGGGCAAGGCGGCGCGCGTCCCGGTGGCGTCCGCACGGCCCGCGTCGGTGTGGGCAGCGGCGTCTGGCCGCCGCCGGAAGACGAGTCGTCCGGCTCGCGCGGGCAGTCGTCCCGGAAGCAGCGGCCGATTGCAGCGGCCGCTCCCCCGCCAGCTGGCGCGCCTCGAGCGGGGCTGCAGTCGACCGCGGCGCGGACCGATGACACCGCGGTGACCGCAGCGGCCGCCGCGGCGGTGCTCGCGGCGCGCCGCCGCCGGGCCCCGCTGGCGCTCTTCGCGTTGCTCGTGTTTCTGGGGAGCGCGACGGTCGCAGGCTTCTGGGTGCTGTGGCGCGCCGCCAACCCGACGAGCGAGCAGGATCCGGCGCTGGCCGAGGGCGGCCGCGCTCCCACGCCCGATCCCGCTGGCCTCGCGACGCCCACCCCGAGCGCGCAGCCCGAACCTCCGCCCCCGGTGGCGCTCGAGCCGCCGCCCACCGCAGAGCGACCCGTTCCCGCCGCGCCCGAGGTTCCGACAGCGTCGCCCACGGCGGAGCCGAGCTCGCCGCCCGCTCACTCCGCGGCCACGGTCGCCGCCCGTCCGTCATCACCGCGCCCTGCTGTGCAGGTGAGGCGCCCGGTCAAGCCTTCGACGGCGGTGGACGACTTCTACGACTCGGCTGTGAGCCCTCCGATCCCACCCTCGGCCCCGCCGTCCGCGCCCTCCGCGTCGCCCACAACGCCCCCGGGGACGACCGCTCCCCCGCGTCCGTTCCCCTGAGGCGTCGCCTCTCCGGATTGCATTCCTCCCGCCAGCCATCATGCGAAAGCCATTCTTGAAATACCTGTCTCTACTCCTCCCGTGCGCGGCGGTTCTTCTGGGGCCGAGCGTCGCGAGCGCGACCGGCGAGGCTCGGCTGATGCCGAACTCTCCGACCGACGCCCCGCCTGCGACGTCGCGCGCGGGCGAGCGCGCCGCGCAGCTCTACCGGGAGGGGAACAGGTTCTACGATGAAGCGCGATTCGCCGAGGCCGAGGCGCGTTATCAGGCGGCGTGGGATCTCCAGCAGAGCTTTGACGTGGCCGGCAACCTCGGGAACGTCGAGCTGGAGGTGAACCAGCCCCGCGAGGCGGCCGAGCACCTCCTGTACGCGCTCAACACCTTTCCGCTCGGCGAGAAGGCCGAGAAGAAGAGCTTTCTGCAGAAGCGCCTCGCCGTCGCCAGGTCGCAGGTCGGCGCGCTTCGTATCAACGTGAACGTCGACGACGCCGAGGTGCTCGTCGACGGCAAGATCGTCGGGCATTCGCCCCTCGACACCCAGGTGTTCGTCGATCCCGGCAAGCGCAGGATCGAGGCACGCCGCGCTGGCGCCAGGACGTCGACGTCGCTGCTCGTGGCGAGGGGCTCGGACCAGAGCATCGCCCTCAGCCTCGATTCGGGCCCGAACATTCCGCTGGTGGTCGCGGGCGGGGCCGTCGGGCTGCTCGGGCTCGCGTCGGGCGTGACCTTCGCGATCCTCTCCACGGCAAAGGGCGAGTCCGCAGCGACGGAGCCGTTCGGCAGCGCGAGGCGCACCGACCTGCGCGACGCCCAGACCACGCTCGCCAACGTCTCGTTCTGGAGCTTCCTCGGCGGCGGCGTGGTGCTCGCGGGGACGGCCTTGTACGCGTTCTCCACGTCGAGCCGCACGCCGGTCACGAAGGCCGGGCTCCCCCGGCTGTATGCCGCGCCGTTCGTGAGCGCGGAGGCGAACGGCCTGCTGCTGGGCGCGAGCTTCTAGGCCGGTGGGCGCTGCGCGCTCCACGTCTCGTCCCCGGACTCAGCGCGGCTGGAAGTAACGGCCTACCTGCTCCCGGTACTCCTCGGGGACATCGCTGCGCTCGACACCGCCGACCTCCTGGGGACCCACGACACCGAGCGCGCTCTCGCCGCGCACGTTGGCGGTGTCTCCGGCGCGCCCGGCTGCTCGGCCCGTCACGATCCCCGGCATCGGCCTACCCGGGTTGAGCCTCGCGCTGGCCTGTGAGCGCAGCTCACCCCCGGCGATCGCGCCGGTCTGCCCTTCGTGGCTGCCCGAGCCGCCGCCCTCCGAGTGACCTGGCTGCGCCGACCCCTGCTTGCCGGCCCCGCCCCCCGACGAGCCCTGCTGCCCGCCCTGTCCGCGCTCCTGGCCGCCCAACCCCGGTTGGCCTGACCCGCCTGCGATCGGCACCGGGAGCGGCGTCCCCCCGAGTTGCCCCTCGGCCTCGCCCGCCCCGCGCTGTGCATCGTCGAGCGCTCGTTGGCGCTTCGATTCCTCGCTGCTCGGGCTCCCCTCCTGGGCCATCTGGCGCAGCTGTTCCTCGAGCTGCTGCTGTCCGTCCGGCGTCTCGATCTGCCGTGCGAGCTCGCGCATCTGCTCCTTCGACATGGGCTCTCCGAGCGCGCTCTCGGGGGACTGCGCCACCCGCTGCTTCAAGAGGTCGGCGAGCCGCTTGCGCTCCTCGGGGCTCAATTTTTCGAGCGCCTTCTCGAGGCTGCCAGCAAGCCGCCGCGCGTCGCGGTCGCTGCCGGTCCGGGCGAGCTCGCGGAGCGCGTCGCGCCCCTCGTCGCCGAGCCCGTCGCCGAGCGCCTCTGCCAGCTCCCTCAACGCGTCGGCCTGCTCGCCGCGCTGATCCAGCAGCTTGCGCTGTTCCTCGAGCGCCTTCGCCACGCCGGGGGCGCCGGCCGTCTTGGCGGCTTCGGCGGCCTCCTCGAGCACCTTCCTGGCCCGTTCGCGGTCGTCCCGTTCGAGCTTGTTCGCGAGCCGCGCCATCTCCTCGTCGAACGCCACGAGGTCGCGATCGCCGAGCGCCTTCGCAGCCCGCTTCAGCTGGGGGTCGTCTCCGAGCTTGCCGAGCGCCGACTCCATACCATGACGCTGCTCGCCCTCGCCGAGCGATAGCCGCTCGGCCGTGATCGCGTCGCGGAGCCTGCCGAGCTCGGCCTGCGCTTCGCGGCGCTCGACGCCGCTCTTTAGCTTTTCGCGGAGCCTCTTCGCGTCGTCCGAGAGCTTTTTCAGCCGATCGTGTTGCTCTGCGTCCCGAGCGTCGATCTCGGAAAGCTGGACCACCCGTCCGAGGCCGGCGATCTCGGCGAGGCGCACCTGCTCGGCCCCGGGTGGGGGCGCTGCTGCCGCGGGCGCTGGCGGCAGGGGAAGCCAGCTGAGATAACCAATGGCCGCTGCCGCGAGGGGCGCTCCGGCATGCCAGCGTCGCCCCAGGGGCGTGCGGACCTGCCGAGCGGTGGCGGCATCGAGGGCCGCGGTCGCATGGGCGAACACCACCTCGCGGGCCGCGGATGCGCTGGCACCGGGCGCGCCGTCCACCGCGTCCTCGGCTGCTGCGAGCTCAACGGCCGTGGAGACCGACTCGGCGGAGCCGAGCTTGCCGTCGAGAAACAACGCGACGTTCGGGTCATTCCACCGGCGCCGGCGTGCCACCGCTGCGCCGGCCACGGCGCCGAGCAGGCCGCCCGCGGCCATCCAGGGGCGCAGCGCGCCTTGCCGCATGTGCCAGGCGACCGCCGCGCCTACCGCGCCGAGCATCATCCCAGCGGCGGCGCCGGTGAGGACCAGATCGAGCGCGAGCCGCCGCCGGACGCGGCGAGACCACCGAGCGAACGCGGCGCTGAACCTCCGCCGGGGAGACGCATCGACCATGGATCGAGGTGTACCTGCGGGCCGACGCGCCGGCCAGAGCTGCTTCGGGGCGCTCCTCCAAGCCTCATTGCGGCACGCCGTGCCCGACGTCGCGCCCGGTGCGAGCGCCTCGCGCGCTGTGGGGACGCCCTGTGGAGCGGCGTCGGTCATTTTGCGCCACGACGCGCCGCGGAGGAGCTGTCCTCGGACATATCGCGCCCCGCCCCCTCAGGGGACGAAGCACCATTTCAAGTGGAATGACGCGAACTCGAGGCGCGCTGGGACAACGTCCTGGGCAGCGCCGAGCAAGTTCAGGCCACAGTCAGCGAAAGAGAACTTGCATTCGTGCGAGTCCTCGGACGATGTCCGGAGCGTCGCGTGGCAAGAGCCATAGAAAAGCGCATCGTCGACGTACATTCGCATGTTCACGACAGCAGCGTCGCCGCCCTTGCGCTTGCTGCCGAGCAGATGGAGATCGAGGTAGTAGAAGCCCCTCCTGTCCTTCGAGTGATCCACCAGCTCCAGATTGGTTTCGCCATTGAGGCGGGAGCAGTCAACGTCCCAGCTGTCGTCGAATCCGGCGACAGGCAGCTTGCCGCTATCCCCCGTGTCAAGCACCAAGCTCTCCCCGTTCACGGTCATGACCGCCATGCCGTACGCTTCAGGAATTTCCGGGCTAGTAGAGCACCCGAACGGCGAGAGCGACAGCACGAGGCCTTGGGCGAGGAGGGGTCGGTGCATGGGAGTTCTCCAGCAGCATGGCGGGCGAGAGCATCGCACGAGGTCGACAACCATGAACGCGCGCAATGTGGTTGATCCATGCGCCGTGCCAGATGTCAACCGGAAACGGAGGCCCCTGTTGGGCCCGTGCCGGGCTGACTGCGGGGCTGCGGCGCTGACCGACGTTGCCGTTGACTGTCGACCTGACCGACGTTGCCGGTCTGCCGGCCCGGCCTGCCTGTCTGACCGACATTGCCTTGGTGGTAAGACCCGATACGTGTTGTCTACGAGGCGGTCCCAGGCAAAGGCCATGGCGGGCGCCGGCGGAAAACAGGAGCCGCCAGGATCTCGAAGATTCAAGTATGCGAAATCATTGACCACAAGCCCCGGCACGCGTTTGGCATAGTCGGCAGCCATGAGCCAGCCTCGCGCTATCGTTGCAGGCGCCACCTATCTCCTCACGCGACGCGCGTTGCGGCGACACCTCCTCTTCCGACCGGACGCCGCGATTACTCAGCTGATCACCTATGCACTCGCGGTTTCGGCCAGGCGCTACGGCGTTCGCCTGCATGCGTTGTGTGCCATGTCCACGCACCTGCACATCGTCGTCACTGACGTCGAAGGCGTGCTTCCGCGATTCCTGCAGCTGTTTCATCGCCTCGTGGCGCTGGGGACCCAGGTGCTCCGAACCTGGGAGGGGCCGGTCTGGGGCCACGAAGCGACCAGCGTTGTTCGCCTCTTGACGCGGATGGCTGTGGTGGAAAAGATTTCATATTCACTGGCGAACCCGGTGGAGGCGGGGTTGGTGCGACGTGCGAAGGAATGGCCGGGAGCGAAGGTGCTCGTCAACGAAATCGGCCGCGGCGAGCTGCGGGCGAGGCGTCCTGACGTCTACTTTGCTTCGAGCAATCCCGCATGGCCCGAGGACGCCGCCATTGCGATCTCGCTTCCGCCAGCTGTGGCGGATGATGACGCCGACGCCTTCCGGCGCGAGGTGGCGGCGGAGCTGGAGCGGAAGGAAGCCGAGGCGCACGCCGCGATGCATCGAACTGGCCGCAGTTTCCTCGGCCCCGAGCGCGCATGCGCGGTGTCGCCCGACGCTCGCGCGACGAGCTTCGAGGCGCCCCGCGGCCTCAATCCAACGTTTGCGGTGGGGAGGGGACATGCAGACGCACGAAGGACCGCGGTTGCCGCTGTCCGGGCATTTCGCGCAGCGTACCGCGAGGCGCTTCAACGATGGCGTGCAGGGCTGCGCAGCGCGGTGTTTCCGGCAGAGACGTGGTGGATGCGCGTATTCCATGGCGTGACCGTGAACGATGATCCACTCGTGTCGTAAAAGGAACGATCGAAATGCCGACGCGCCACCTGGGCTGCTCGACGAGGGCGAGTAAGCGGCAGACGCCCTCCGTTCGCGCGCATGAACGCGTACCTGGTTTTCGTGTGAAGCTACACGTCAAGGGCGCCGGAATTGCGTGAGCCGGCCTGATGGTCGAGGAAGCGCGGGCGTTCCGTGCGCGTCGCTACAACGGTAGGGGAAGCTCGATATACGGGTCCGTGATCCGGCCGACGGCGATATCGCGCACCTGCGTCCCATAGTAGGTCGATCCCGATTGCGTGCTCCACGCGTGTCCCACGATCGTCCCGTTGCTGTTGGCATAGAGGCGCATGACACCCCTGCCAACACCCGCGTGCCAGGAGCCGTCCGCGTTGCGCCGGGTGTCGGTTGTCCCGTGGCCCGTGGTGCTCGAGTCGAGGACGAGGAGCGAGTACTGTATCGTCCCCGTGACGAACGGATAGGTCGCCACGCGTGGCACTGCAGCGCCTGCCGCGATGGCGACGTGCCCGCTCGCCGTGCTCCCCGCCGGATACTCGATCGCGACGATATCGCCGGCCTCGATCTCGCTCACCGTCACGATCTGCTCGAACCCGACCTCCTCGATGATCCTGTCGTGGTACAGCGAGGCGTTCGGGCTCATGCTGCCGAACCATGTGTTGATGTCGTAGACGGACAGCTGATACGCCTGCTTGAGGACGTTCGTGACGAACGACGCGCACAGGCTGCGGCTCCGATAATCGGGGGCTCCTGCGACGCCGGCCCAATAAACATAGGTCGTGCCGCTTCCATATTCGTTGTTCACCGGTGCGATGTGGGTCACGAGTGTGTCGGCCCAGTACAAATGGCCCGGCTCTCCGGCAGTCTGGCCCTCTGCCGGGCGCGGCGCGAGCAGGCTCACCCCGGCCAGAACGACGCCCGGGAGCGCGCGAACAGCGGCTCTCGAGCTCATGCGCTTCAATGCATTCATGATTTCCTCCCGTGTGGAATCGATGGCCCCGCGTAGGCTGGTCACACCGGTGTCGGCCTCGTCGCGGGCATCGCCGCGGAGCGCCGGCAAAGCGAAGTTGCGCACCAAGCCACCGAACATACGCCGAACGAACGATCTCTTCAATCACCGGCACGAAGGCGGCACACGGGCCGTGCGCGATCCTGCGCGGATAGTGTTCCCCTCATTTCCACAGGCTGTCTCCTCGCGGCGACCTCCGTGCACGTCTTCGTAGATCCGCGCGTCGATGCCCACCGCAGGGGCGGCGCGGCGGTGGCGCGGGGATCACGGCCGGTACGGAGAGGGCGAGGCCGGCCGTCGCGACCGACGTTGCTTCCGACGACGGCCGACGCGACCGACGTTGCCCCCGGCGACCGACGTTGTCCCCGGCGGCCGAAGCGACCGACGTTGCGCCCGACGTCGCCCGACGTCGACTGGAGGGCGGCGATGTCGTACGGATCGGCCGATCCCGGGCGCTTGGGGCTCGCGCTCGGCGAGTGCCCGAGGCGCTGACGGAGCGCGCCCCGCCCGCGGCGCGTCGCGCGCGGGTCCAGGCGGCTCGCCGGGGCCGAGCTCCGCCGTTTTGTTGACAGATCCGCGCAGTTCGATTGGATGGCCGCGTGTCCCCCGTGAAGCGCGCATCGACCACCCTCCACCCCACCCTGACGCTCGGCGACGCGCTGGAGCACTACGCCTCCTGGCCGAGACCCACCGTGATTGTCTCCGACGGTGCTTATGGGGTCTCCGGTTTTCCGGGCGATCCCCCGACGCACGACGGGCTCGCCGCGTGGTACGCGCCCCACGTCGCCGTCTGGTCGGAGCGCGCCTTGCCGTCCGCCACCCTCTGGTTCTGGGCGACGGAGGTCGGCTGGGCGACGGTGCACCCGCTGCTCGAGCAGCACGGCTGGGAGTACCGGACCTGCCACGTCTGGGACAAGGGAATCGCCCACATCGCGGGCAACGCGAACACCCGGACGCTGCGCAAGTTCCCCGTGGTGAGCGAGGTGTGCGTGCAATACGTGCGCAAGGTCCTCCTGGAGAGCGCCGGCGTGCGGCTGCCCCTCAAGACCTGGCTGCGGCATGAATGGGAGCGCTCGGGCCTCCCCCTGCGCCAGACGAACGAGGCGTGCGGCGTGAAGAACGCGGCCACGAGGAAGTACTTCACCCGCTGCCACCTCTGGTATTACCCCCCGGCCTCGGCGTTCGAGCAGATCGCCGCCTTCGCGAACGCGCACGGCCGCCCCGAGGGGCGACCCTACTTCTCGGTCGATGGCAAGCGGCCGTTGACGGGCGAGGAGTGGGCTACCCTGAGAGCCAAATTCCATTGCGAGGTCGGCGTGACTAACGTCTGGCACGAGCCGGCGGTCCGCGGCCCCGAACGCTTCAAGGAGGACACCCGGTCGATCCACGGCAACCAGAAGCCCCTCAAGCTGCTCGATCGCATCATCCGCGCATCGTCCGATCCAGGCGATGTCGTCTGGGAGCCATTCGGGGGGCTCTGCTCGGTCGCGGTGGCGGCCTTCACCGCAGGGAGGCGCTGCTACAGCGCCGAGATCGCGCCCACGTACCACGCCGTCGCGTCGCGCCGCCTCGCGAAGTGCGCGCCGCAGCCGCGCGTCGAGATCTCGGCGGCCTGACGGTCGGTATCGGCCCCGCTCGTCCGCATGGTAGCCTGCTCCCCCATGGCGACGCCGAAGATCGTGACCGTGGGAGGGGGGACGGGCCATTACACGCTCCTCACCGGCCTGCGTGACCTGAGCGTCCGCATCACCGCGATCGTGACCATGATGGATTCGGGCGGGAGCTCCGGGAGGCTCCGGGACGAGTACGGCCTCCTGCCGCCGGGCGACTTCACGCGTTGCCTCGTCGCCCTGTCCGAGCACCCGGAAGCGCTGAAGGAGCTGCTCGGCCACCGCTTCCGCTCGGGGAGCCTCGGCGGGCACACCCTGCGCAACCTGATATTCACCGCGGTGCAAGAGATCACAGGCTCGCTCCCCCTCACGGTCGAGCGCCTGCACGAGATCTTTTCCGTCAAGAACCGCGTCCTCCCGGTCACGATGGATCACGTCGATCTCGTGATGCACCTCGAGAACGACCGCACCATCCGCGGCGAAGCGTCGATTGACAACCTCTCCGACATGCTCGATGCGCCGGTGCTCTCGGTCTATCTGGATCCCGAGGCCCAGGCGTATCCAGCGGCGCTCGACGCGATCGCGGAGGCCGATCTCATCATCCTCGGGCCGGGAGATCTTTACACGAGCCTCGTGCCGAACCTCCTGGTCAAGGGCGTGCGCGAGGCCATCGCGGCGAGCCGCGCCCGCGCGATGTTCGTGTGCAACCTGATGACGAAGCCCAACGAGACCCCCGGCTACACGGTCGAGGACTTCGTGGGGACCATCGCCATGTACCTCGGCGAGGCCCGGCTCGACGCGGTGCTTGTCAACGACGTCTGGCCCTCCGAAGGCCTCGAGGACTACGCCTCCGCCGGCTCCGAGCCGGTCGTGACCTCGCCGGACAAACCGCTCGCCTCCGACCTCCTCGTCCCTGCCGACCTGCTGTTCGGCGGCAAGCTGATTCGCCACGACCCGCGCAAGCTCTCGGCCGCGATCGTCTCGCTCGCCCGCCAGCGCTCGTGGTGGTGAGGGCCCGGCTCCGCTGCGCCTGGCCCTACGCTCGACGGCCACCCGCGGCGCGCTTCCGGGACGCGGCGCTGCCGCGTCGGCCGGGCGGCCTCGGGCCGGCGCGGCCGCGCACGACGATCAGGCGGCCTCCGGTGCATCGGGCAGATAAAAAGGCGTGTTGACGATCACGATGCCCTTCCCGCCCCGGAAGAGAAGGAGCCATTTGAGGACCGATGCCGTGTGGTTGTGCAGCAGGTAATGGTACCAGCGTGACTCGACCACCTCTGGCACGACGACCGCTACCTGCCGGTCGGGGTGGGCGCGCGCGAGGGTGGTGACGAAGCGGAGCAGCGGCCTGAAGAGCCGCCGGTAGCGGGACCGCACCACCGAAAGCCGCGGCGCCGGTACCCCCTTCGCCTTCGCGGGCTCCTCCACCAGATCGTGCCATTCGCCGCTCAGGTCCTCGACGCGAGGATCGTCGAGGAGCACCTGGAGCGCGTAGACCTCAGGCGAGAGGCGCAGCGCGAAGCGGAGCCCCTTCTGCGCCACGAGATCCCAGCGCCTGATCGGGACCACCACGATCGGCGGCGGAGGTGGGGTGAGGTCGAGCGGCGCGCGGGCGCGAACCACCTCGTCGATGTGCTTGTAGTGGCGTCGCACATTGCAGAAGATGAGAAAGGCCCCGAGCACGAGCAGGGTCGAGATCCACGCCCCCTCGGTGAACTTCGAGACGATGATGACGACGAGCGTGGCGGCCGTGGCCGTGGCGCCGGTCGCGTTGACCGCGAGGTGGAGCCGGGAGCGCGCGCCGCCGACCCTGCGCCAGTGCGCGGTCATCCCCGCCTGCGACATCGTGAAGGCGAGGAACGCGCCCACCGCGAAGAGCGGGATGAGGGCGTCGGTGATGCCCTGGAAGACCACGAGCAGGAGGGCCGAGAGCCCGGCCAGGACGCCGATGCCGTAGGAGAAGGCGAGGCGCCTGCCGCGGTGGATGAAGGGCTCAGGCAGGAAGCGATCGAGCGCGAGGAGCTGACAGAGGCGGGGGAAGTCGGCGAAGCTGGTGTTGGCCGAGAGCATGAGCACCGTCACCACGGCGGCCAGGGTCACGTAGTAGAACGGGCCGCGCCCCACGACCGCGCCCACGAGCTGCGAGACGATGCTCTGATAGCCGCTCTTGCCGGGCTCGGTGGCGGTGATGCCGTACGCCCGCGCGAGGATCGCGATCCCGGCGAGCAGGATGCCGAGCGACGCGACGATGTACGAGAGCGTCCGGCGCGCCAGCTCGCTGCTCGGCTTGCGAAAGGTAGGGACGCCGTTGCTCACCGCTTCCACGCCGGTCATCGCGGTGCACCCGCTCGCGAAAGAGTGGCAGAGGAGCGCCAGGCTCGCGGTCCCGAGCGCGACCGGCAGCGAGGGCGGCGCGAGCACGGGCGGCGGGTGCCCTCCGTGGAGGATCGTCTTCCCGATCCCGATCCCGATCACCGCGAAGAGACAGCCGAGGAACGCGTACGTCGGCACCAGGAACACGAGGCCTGCGGTGCGGAGCCCGCGCAGGTTGGCCGCGGTGAGCACGACGAGGACGGCAAGGCAGAGGCCCAGGGTGTGGGGCAGGAGCGCGGGCACCGCGGAGACCAGCGCGCCCACCCCCGCGGAGACGGCGACCGCCACGTTGAGCACGTAGTCGATGAGCAGCGCCGCCGCCGCGACGAGGCCGGCGCGCGTGCCGAGGTTCTCCTTCGCGACGATGTACGAGCCGCCGCCGCTCGGGTACGCGGCGATCGTCTGGCGGTACGAGATGTAGACGATCGCGAGCAACCCGATGACCAAGGCGCTGAGCGGCACGATGTAGTGGACGCCGAGCGCGCCGAGGGGGAGGAGCACGGTGAGCGCGGCCTCGGGGCCGTACGACGCGGAAGCGAGCGCGTCGAGGCCCAGGACCGGGATGCCGGAGAGCGGGCCGATCTGTTCCTTCTCCTCTTCATTTCATCGGAGGCCAGCCGCCGGCCGAACAGCACCGTCACGAGCGACATGTGTGAGGCAACTCACGCAAGGCGTGTGCCGGGAGCGAGCTCCGTCGCGCGCGCGTCGGTCGGAGCCGCAGCGTGCAACTGGTGCTCCAAGCTCGCGCCGAGCGCTCGTCAGCGGTGCTGATCGAGCACGAGCGTCGCCCGCATGAGCGCGGGTGCGGCCCGCCGCATTCGAGGTTTGCACGGCCAGCCTCTCCTCCGATGCGAGCCGATATCGTGTGAGCCGATCGAGGTGGGATCATTTGCCACGCCCGGCCAAGTTGCCTCATCGCGGGCGGGCGCCCTCGCCCGCGAGCCCCCTGCCGCTGGCGCAAGCGGCTCGCCTGCTGCTGGCGCCAGCCGCGCGGGCTCCCCGTTACTGCGCGTCGGCCGCGACGGCGCTCCCTGCTGGTATGTGCTTCGCATAGAGCCGGGGGCTATCGCCACGTCAGTGGCTCATCATCTCTGGACGAGGTAGAGCGCTATGAGCATCAGTAACGACCAGTACACGTCGGGCGGGTACAAGAACGGGATTTATGAGGGCGGCTCGCAGGAGTCCGGCTCGCACGAGCCTGGCGTGCAGCCGACGCAGGGCGGCGAGGGCGCGGTGAGCCTCGATATGCTGCTGAAATTTGCCAAGGACATCCAGGCCAAGGTCAAGGACGTCCCATACATCGTCCCGATCGCGATTGGCGGGGCGGCATTTGCGATTGGGGTGCTCGCCAGCTCGAAGATCCTGCGCCAGCTCACCCTCCTCGCCGGCGGCTACGTGGTCAAGTACGCGATCCAGAACGTCCCCAGGGAGCCGATCGTCGACTTTGCGAAGAAGGTCGTGTCCGACTCGTACCGAGCGTCGTCGAGGGCCTGAGCCGGGGACGCGCTGCGGCGCGCGCAAGGGCGCTCGCCCGCATGCAGCCGTGCAAGCTCCGGCGGAAGGCAGCCTGACCTGAAATCCTACCTCCGCCGCGTCGGCGGCACACGCCCCCCCAATTCTGTCATCATGGAGGCGGTGGTGCGGACGCGCCGCCAGCGCGCGGACGGGAGGACGCCATGGACATCCGGGAGAGCATCGAAGTGCGCTGGTTCCTGCCTGCGGACGATGCTCGGGTGGCGCGCCTCATGTCGTGGTTCTCGCGTGCGTTCTCCGAGGCGCCTCGGCACGACCGCTACCGGTGCCTCCGGCGCGCCGATCTCGGGATCAAGAAGCGCGGCGGTCGGCCGAAGGGCCTGGAGGTCAAGTTTCGGGTCTGCGCCCTCGGATCCGTCCATCTCTCTCCCACGGTGCTGGGTGAGCTGGAGCGGTGGACGAAGCTCTCCCTCTCATCGATGGACGCCGATGACAGCGGGTGGACGACCCTCACGAAGGAGCGCCGCGTGAGGGTGTTCGGGCTGGTGGACGGACGCGCCGTCGAGGTGATGGACGGCGCGCACCCCGGAGCCGGGTGTGCTGTCGAACTGACGCGCGTCGCCGTCGCGGAAGGCGAGGGCGCGGCTGCTCCGGCGGCGTGGTCGCTGGGCCTCGAAGCGTTCGGTCCGCCAGCGATCCTGCTCGAAGCGCTCTACGCCGTGGGCCGCGCGGTGTTCGTGGAGATGCCCGACCTCGGCCTTACGTCCGTTGAATCGAAGGGGTATCCGGCGTGGCTCGCCGAGCGGTGAGCGCAGGGGCTCGCCGTGCAGCAGCCTGCTGATCGCGGAAGTCGACAGGGTGTTCTCACTCCCCAGTCGCCTGCGTCGAGCGTCTCGTCTATCTCTTCCATACGCCATGAATGTACGCCGTCGGCCATGGCCCGCCGTCGCGAGCGCCTGCTCGCAAGCGCCCGCACCGGAAATGGCATCGCCACGAGAGACATTCCTGCGAGGGCCTCGCGTGGGATACCTTCCTCCCATTCTGATATCCAGGGGAGAGGGCCCGCGTGATGAGCGTTGCTTCAAATGGGTTATTTGCTGAATTTTTCTCCAGCTGTCCTGAGCTGCTCTTCGTCGCCTCGGCCGCAGGCGGACTGCTGCACGAGAATGAAGCCTTGCGGGAGATCCTTGGCCCCGTGAGCGAGGGGGGTGCGACCCTCGCAGAGCTCGCTCATCCCGAGGATCGCGCAGCGCTCCTGGACGCGTGGGCGAAGCTCGAGCAGACAGGCGAGCCCATCTCTATCCGCCTCCGCGTCCGCGACGCGCGCGGGGCGTACCGGCCGTTATCGTGCAACGTCAGGCGATCGCCCGATCGCAGCGCGGTCTTCGGGTCGCTCCGGCCGGCATCCGAGATCGATGACAAGGAGCTGACGACCCTCCGCAACAAGGCGCGCATCCTGGACAGCATCGTCGAGCACGTGGACAACATGGCGTTCTGGGCGCTCGACAGCGAAGGAACCTGTTTCTATCACGACGGCAAGGCGCTCGGGACCGCCGGGTTCAAGCGCGGGCAGCTCGTCGGGGCGAACTGGTTCGAGCTGTATGGGAACCAGCCAGACGCGGCCGTCGACGACGCGCCCGTCGACGGCACGCGCGAATGGTTCGACGGGAAGGTGCGCCGCTTTCGCAGCGACATGCTCGGCGTCTACTGGGACAACTGGATCACCCCGCTCCGTGGCGAGGACGGCGAGCCCGGGGGCGGCTTGCTGGGGCTGTCGTTCGACATCTCGGAGTCCAGGAGCACGGAGAAGGAGCTGCGCGCCCAGCTGCAGCAGATCGAGGCGCAGCAGAAGGTCATTCGCGATCTCTCGACGCCGATCATCGAGGTGTGGGATGGAGTGCTCACGCTGCCGATGGTGGGGACGGTGGACAGCGTGCGGACCGCCGATGTAATGGACAGCCTGCTGTCGAAGATCGTGGAGAAGCAGGCGCGCTTCGCGATCCTCGACCTGACGGGCGTCGAGGTGGTCGACACGAAGGTCGCGAGTCACCTGATCGAGCTCGTCACCGCCATCCGGCTGCTCGGGGCCGACGGGATCGTCGCAGGTATCAAGCCGAACGTCGCCCAGACGATGGTCGCGCTCGGGCTCGACCTCTCGCAGCTCACCACGCAACGTAACCTCCGCGCGGCGCTCCAGCATGCGATCCGGAGCATGACCCGCCCGGAGAACCCCCCGCGCAACGGCGCCGCGACGGCCGGCGCGGGCGCTGCGGCGCCCGGCCTGCTGGCGCCGGGCTGACCGCGCGTCACGGCTCGCCGCCGCCGCAGAGCAGCGCGGCGAGCTCCTCCGTCCGCTCCGGCGTCGCGAGGTCCCCGGCTGTGACGGTGATCGCGCGGATCCCCTCGGCTCTCCAGCCGCCTTGCTCGCGCTCCGGGGCCGCCGTGATCCGGACGCGCATGAGCTCGCCGGACGCCACGACCGCGAGCTCCACGCCCTCGCCCTCCGGCCCGTCACCGCGGCGGATGGTCACCGCCACCGCGCCGCGCGCCGCGAGCGCCCG
The DNA here is from genome assembly GCF_051524395.1 of Sorangium sp. So ce117. Classification (NCBI taxonomy): domain Bacteria; kingdom Pseudomonadati; phylum Myxococcota; order Polyangiales; family Polyangiaceae; genus Sorangium; species Sorangium sp. So ce117. The sequence continues at coordinate 10,458,731 of NZ_CP150309.1, read as the reverse complement.
CGCGAGCCGGGCCTCCGGCTCCGCCGCTCCGCCGAGCGGGTAGAGCGCCGTGGCGAGCTCCACGGACGCGATCGCCTCGGAGGCGCGCGTCCCCGCGTCGCGCACCGCCCGCCGCAGCCGCTCCGCGCGCTCGCCGTCGCGGTCGAGCGCCGCGCGATCCGCTGGCTCGAGCCGCACCACGCAGCGCACCAGCGCGGCGCCCCCGCTCGCGACCTGCGCCGCCTCGAGCCGCGCGCGGCGGAGCATCGCCGCGCCCCGCGCGTCGCCCGACGCCTCGAGCAGGGCCGCCGCGCCGCCGAGCACCGCGTCCGGAGCCGGCCGCTCCGGCGCCGCCGGGAGGGCGGCCTCCCGGTAGATCTGGCTCCACCCGCGCCCGACGCCGGGCAGGCGCAGCACCAGCGACAGATCGGCGAGCTCCGTCTCCGGCGTGCGGACCGCGCTCGCGAACGCCTCCTTCACCGCCGCGAGGCGGCTCGGATCCGCGGTGAGCGCCGCGAACTCGGGCGCGTCGACGGCCAGCGAGAGGCGCGACGCGCTCACCTCGCGCGACCCCAGCGTCCACCGCTGGGGCGGGGCGGCGAGCGCGAGCTCCCCGCCGGCGACGAGGGCGGAGAGCCCGCGCTCGCCGCGCGCCTCGAGCAGCGCCGCGACCGCGGCCTTGAGCGCGGTCAGCGCCGGGATCACGCCCCGCCCATGCGCCCGCGCCGCGCCGTCCGCTGCTCCTCGAGCGCCGCCTCCTCTTCGTGGGCGGCCTCGGCCTCACGCTGCGCCTCGGCGTCGACCGCGCGTTGCCCCTGCTGGACCCGCACGGGCTTCGCCTCGGTGGACGCCGCCTCGGCCATCGCGACCGCCGTGTGCCGCACGTCGTCGTACGGCTTCGCGAGGTCGAAGATCACCTTGGTGTTGCCCTGGCTCAGGTTCGCCAGCGCCTCGAAGCGGCGCAGCTCCATCGCCCCGGGCGAGCGCGCGAGGATGCCCGCCGCCTCCGCGAAGTTCTTCGCGCTCTCCACGTCGGCCTCGCTCTTGATGACCACGTAGCGCCGATCGCGCTCGGCGATCGCGCCCTTCGCGAGCACCTCCTGCATCTGGGGCGGCAGCGCGATGTCCTGGAGGCCGATCATCTCCACGTGCAGGCCCCACGCGGCCGCCACCGCCTCGACCTGCGCGCGCACCTTGGCGGCGACCTCCTCGCGGTGCGCGAGCAGCTCGTCGAGCCGCGTCTCGCCCACCACGTCGCGCAGCACGACCTTCGCGCGATCCTTCATCGCGTTCTCGTAGTTCTCGACGGCCAGCGTGGCCTTCTCCGGATCGACGACGCGGTAATAGACGACCGCGTCGACCATCGTGGTCACGTTGTCGCGGGTGATCACCATCTGCTGGAGGAGATCGCGGTTCTTCATCCGCGTGTCGATGCGCCGCAGCTCCTGGATGCCCGGGAGGAACAGGGTCACGCCGGGGGATACGCGGCCGGTCAGCTTGCCGAGCGTGAAGCGCAGCGCGGCTTCCCATTGGTTGATCTGCCGCAGCCCCGACAGCAGGTAGAGCACGGCAAACAGCCCGAGCACGGTGAGGATCAGCGACATCGCTCGCGACTCTAGCAGAGCGGATGGCGCGGGCCGCGCGAGCGGTGCGCGTCGGCGGGCGTCCGGACGTTCGCCCGCGAGCGCGCGCTCGCGGGCGCCCAGGCGCGGCTTCGACCTGGTGTCGTTGCCCGGGCGGTGTACTCTCTGCCCCCTCGATGGGTGCCGAGCCGAGCCAGGCGTTGCGCGACGGGCGCTACGTGACCACGCGCGCCCTCGGCGAAGGGGCTCAGGGGCACACGCTCGAGGCGGTCGACAAGCGGCTCGGCAAGCTCGTCGCGATCAAGCGGTTCCAGATCCGCGGCGCATCGAGCTGGAAGAGCGTGGAGCTCGCCGAGCGCGAGGCCCGGGTGCTCGCGTCGCTCTCGCACCCGAGCCTGCCAGGCTACCTCGATCATTTCGAGGAGGACGGAGCGCTCTTCCTGGTGATGGAGAAGATCGAGGGCGAGAGCCTGGGCGCGATGCGCCGTCGCCGCGCGGTGCTCGGGCGGGACGACATCCTCCGCTTCCTGCGGGACGCCTCGGGCGTGCTCGACTACCTGCACGGCCGCGCGCCGCCGGTCATCCACCGCGACATCAAGCCGAACAACGTGATCCGCCGGCCCGACGGCTCCTTCGCGATCGTCGACTTCGGCGCGGTCCGCGATCGCATGCGTCCCGAGGGCGGGAGCACCGTGGTCGGCACGTTCGGGTACATGGCGCCGGAGCAGTTCCAGGGCCGCGCGCTGCCTGCGTCGGACGTCTATGCGGTCGGCGCGACCGCGCTCTGCCTGCTCACCGGCGAGGAGCCGGAGAACCTGCCGCACCGAGGGCTCGCGATCGACGTGCCCGCTGCCCTCGGCGGTCGAGCCGATCCTCGCCTCGTCCGGGCGCTCTCCGCGATGCTGGAGCCTGACCCGGACCGCCGCGCCGCGCGCATCGCTCCGCTCCTTTCGGGGCTCGAAGCGGGCGGCGCGCGCCCCGAGACGGCGCGCGCTGGCGAGCCCGCGGAGCGCGGGCCGCGCAAGGAAGAGAAGCGCGCGCGCAAGGACGAGCGCAAGGAAGAGAAGCGCGCGCGCAAGGAGGAGCGGCGCGCGCGCCGGCACGAGGGGCGCCCGTCGCTCGATCGCGGCCTTGTGGGCCTGCCGCTCGTCGCCGCGCTGTTCGGCCTCACCGTCGCGCGCATCGCCGTCGGCGTCGCGCTCGGGGTGATCGTCCCGACGGTGCTGACGCTGCTGTCCCTGGTGTTCGGCCGCGTGCTGCGCGAGAAGGCCGCGCCGAACGTGCGCAGGGCCGGGCGGGTCGCCGATCTCGCGCTGCGCCGCGCCACGCGCGTCGTCCGCGGGCACCCGGCGCCGGACGACGCGGCCCAGCGCGGCCAGGCCGCGGCGGCGCGCGTGCGCTTCGAGGAGCAGGAGGCCCCCGGTCGATCGCGCATCCACGACGGCGACGTCGCGCTGGACGAGGAGCTCGACGAGGAGCTGGACGAGCCGGGCCGCACGCACGCCGCCTCGCGGCCGCCTCGCCGGGGGGAGCGCTGAGCGCAGCGCACGCTCGCGCGAGGCGGGGCCGCGCGATCAGATGCGACCGCGCGCGGCGTCGAGCTTCAGGCGGAAGACCTCGACGATCGCCTCGGCGAAGATCCGGCGGCTCATCTTCGAGCGGCCTGCGCGGCGGTCGACGAACACGATCGGCACCTCGACCACGCGCAGCCCTTTGCGCAGCGCGCGGTAGGTCGTCTCGATCTGGAACGCGTAGCCGTTCGAGCGCACGCTGCCGAGATCGAGCGAGAGGAGCGCGCGCCGCGTGAACGCCTTGTAGCCGGTCGTGAGGTCGCGGATGCCGACGCCCAGGATGGTCCGCGCGTAGAGGGAGCCGCCCTTCGAGAGCACGTGCCGCCCGAGGCCCCAGCCCTCGACGCCGCCGCCCGGCATGTTGCGCGAGCCGAGCACGACGTCGGCGCCTTGCGCGATCGCGTCGAGGAACGCCGGCAGGTGGCGCGGGTCGTGCGAGAGGTCGGCGTCCATCTCGAACGCGACGTCGTAGCCGCCGTCCAGCGCGCGCTGGAAGCCCTCCAGGTAGGCCGTGCCGAGCCCGCGCTTCGCCGCCCGGTGGAGCACGCGGACGCGCCCGTCGCGCGCGGCGAGCTCGTCGCCGAGGGCGCCTGTCCCGTCGGGCGACGCGTCGTCGACGACGAGCACGTGCGCGTCCGGGGCCGCCCCGAGGACGGAGCTCACGAACTCGGCGAGGTTGTCTCGCTCGTTGTACGTCGGCGTGATGATGAGGGTTCGGGGGGCCATCCTGGCTCGGCGCCGCGCGAGCGGGCGCCCGCTCGCGGGGTCGTGCGCGCCGTGCAGCGTCGCGCGCCAGGTCCGCGGGCGTCCGCTCGCGCTCAGGCCTCCGCTGCGTCGGCCAGCACGGGCGCTCCGGCGCCGGGCGATCTACCAAAACGACGGCGCAGGCGGAAGGTTCCGCGGGTGCGCCGCGAGCGCCTTGTGGGTTGCCGGAGGCGTGCGCGCCGGGTACTTTCCTTTCCCGACAGGGCGGTCCGCTCTGCATCGGGCCGATAGGCTGGCGCGGCCTCGGTCAACTCACGGGGCGCGCCCCGCGCAGCACAGGCGCGGCCCCGAACATGAACAGCGCGGCACCGACGGAGACAATCATGGCAGGCGAGCACGTCGTCACCCTCACCAACGAGAATTTCGAGTCCGAGGTCATCAACTCCCCGATCCCCGTGCTCGTGGACTTCACGGCCACCTGGTGCGGGCCCTGCAAGCAGCTCGCGCCGATCGTCGCCACGATCGCCGCGGAGTCCCAGGGCACGCTGAAGGTCGGCAAGCTCGACATCGACGCGGCGCCCAAGCTCGCCCAGAAATACAACGTCCGCGCCGTTCCGACGTGCATCCTGTTCCGGGGCGGCGAGAAGGCGGGCTCGTACACCGGCGTCGCGAGCAAGGAGAAGCTCCTCCGGGAGCTCGGCGTCTGATCCGCGGCCGCGCGTGACGCCGGCGTGACAGATCCCGGCGCGACAGCGCCCGAGCGCGCCGGCGCTCCCCTTCCCACAGGCCGAAACCACCCCAAATACCGACCGAAAGCCCTCCCGGCGAGGCGCTGCTCCGGCCAGCCGGCCGCGGCCCCGCCGCCGCCGGCGCTCCACATCGCCGGCGCCCCGCGGCTGAGGCTTTGCTTGACCGTCGCGCGCGAGGTGACTACGACTCGCGCCGGCCACTTTCCCAGGAGTTCGTGATGGCGACGAAGATCGCAATTAACGGTTTTGGGCGCATCGGACGCTGCATTGTCCGCGCGCTTTACGAGCGCGGCGTGAAGGATATCGAGCTGGTCGCCATCAACGACCTGACGGATCCGGCGACGCTCGCCCACCTCTTCCAGTACGACTCGATCCACCGCGAGTTCAAGGCGGCGAAGGTCGGTCACGGCGACAAGCACATCAGCATCGGCGATCGGAAGATCGAGGTCCTCGCGCTGAAGGATCCGGCCGAGCTGCCGTGGAAGAGCCTCGGCGTCGACATCGTCCTCGAGTGCACGGGCATCTTCACGGACAAGGCGAAGGCCGCCGGCCACATCAACGCGGGCGCCAAGCGCGTGATCATCAGCGCGCCGGCCAAGGGCCACGACCTCACGGTCGTGATGGGCGTGAACGACGAGCTCTACGACGCGCAGAAGCACACGGTCATCTCGTGCGGCTCCTGCACGACGAACTGCCTCGCCCCCATCGCCAAGGTGATGCTCGACAACTTCGGCATCGTCCGCGGCCTGATGACGACGGTCCACTCGTACACGAACGACCAGCACCTGCTCGACATCCCGCACCGCAAGGGCGACCTGCGCCGCGCGCGCGCCGCCGCGGTCAACATGATCCCCTCGAGCACCGGCGCCGCGAAGGCGCTGTCCGAGGTCATCCCGGCGCTCAAGGGCAAGTTCGACGGGCTCGCGATCCGCGTCCCCACGGTCGACGTCTCGCTCGTGGACCTCACCCTCGAGACCGAGAAGCCGATCACGAAGGAGAGCATCCACGCCGCGATGAAGCAGGCCGCCGAGCAGGGGCCGATGAAGGACGTCCTCAACTACACCGATCGGGAGCTCGTCTCGGGCGACTTCATCGGCTCGCCCGCGTCCAGCACCTTCGACTCGACCATGACGTCGGTCCTCGGCGATCGCTTCGCGAAGATCTTCTCCTGGTACGACAACGAGTGGGGCTTCTCGAACCGCATGATCGACCTCGCGCAGCTCGTGGCGAGGAAGGGCGTCTAGCGCCGTGAAGCTCACCGGAATCCGCTCCGTCGAAGACCTCGCCGCCGCAGGGGACGCCGCCGGCCTCAGCGGCAAGCGCGTCTTCATCCGCGTCGACTTCAACGTCCCGCTCGACAAGAAGACGGGCAAGATCACGGACGACTCGCGCATCCGCGAGGCGATCCCGACGATCAAGCTCGTCATGGAGGCGGGCGCGAAGGTGATCCTCGCGTCGCACCTCGGCCGCCCGAAGCCGGGCAAGACCGAGGGGCTCTCGCTGGAGCCGTGCGGGGGGCGGCTCAGTGAGCTCACGGGCTACGAGGTCCACCTGCCGGACGACTGTGTCGGCGACTCGCCCAAGAAGGTCATCTACGACCTCCGGGCGGGCCAGATCTGCCTCCTCGAGAACCTCCGCTTCCACGAGGAGGAAGAGAAGGACGACGAGGGGTTCGCGCGCCAGCTCGCCGAGCTCTGCGACGTCTACGTCGACGACGCCTTCGGCGCCGTGCACCGCGCCCACGCGTCGGTGCACGCGCTGCCGCGCCTCATGCGCGAGCGCGCCGCCGGCCTCCTCCTCCAGAAGGAGCTCAAGGCGCTGACCCGGCTCGTCGATCGCCCGGAGAAGCCTTACGTCGCCGTCCTCGGCGGCGCCAAGGTCTCCGACAAGATCGACGTCGTCGAGGCGCTCCTCAACGTGGTCGACACCCTGTGCATCGGCGGCGCGATGGCGAACACCTTCCTCGCCGCGCAGGGCAAGAACCTGCAGAAGAGCCGGATCGAGGAGGACAAGCTCCCGCTGGCGCGCACGATCATGAGCAAGGCGCGCGATCGGGGCATCCAGCTCCTCCTGCCCGTCGACGCCGTCGTCGCCTCGAGCATCGATGCGACGCAGGGCGCGCCCGCGTCCGTCGACGCGATCCCCGAGGGCACGATGGCGCTCGACATCGGCCCCCGCTCGATCGAGCAGTTCGGCCAGGCGATCGAGCGGGCGAAGACGGTGTTCTGGAACGGCCCGATGGGCCTCTTCGAGACGCCGGCCTTCTCCAAGGGCACGTTCGACGTCGCGCGCATCATGAGCGGCGCCTCCGGCTTCACGGTGGTCGGTGGCGGCGACAGCGCGGCGGCGGTCAAGCAGGCCGGCGAGCACATCGCCAAGGGCTTCGATCACATCTCGACCGGCGGCGGCGCTTCGCTCGAGCTCATCGAGGGCAAGCGTCTCCCGGGCGTCGAGGCGCTCCGGTCGGCCGAGGTGAGCGAGTGAAGCCCGTGAACGATGGGGGCACGTCCGCGGAGGCGGGCGCCGCCCCGCGGGCGGCCTCGCGTCGTCCGCTCATCGCCGGCAACTGGAAGATGAACGCCGGGGGCCAGGACGCATGTCCTCTCTCGGCGGCCGTCGCCAAGGCGACGCGCGAGCTCACCCGGGCCGAGGTGGTGGTCGCTCCGCCGTTCACGGCGATCGCCGCCGTGGCCCACGAGCTCGCGGAGGCGAAGAGCGAGGTCGGCATCGCCGCGCAGAACATGAGCGCCGAGGTCTCCGGGGCGTTCACCGGCGAGGTCTCGTCGGGCATGCTCAAGGACGCGGGCGCGACCTGGGTGATCCTCGGGCACAGCGAGCGGCGGCAGCTGTTCGCCGAGACCGACGAGTCGGTCGCCCGGAAGGTCGCCTCGGCGATGGCCGCCGAGCTGCGCCCCATCGTCTGCGTCGGCGAGACGCTCGAGCAGCGCGAGGCGGGTGAGACGCTCGCCGTGGTCGAGCGGCAGGTCCGCGCCGTCCTCGACGAGCTCGCGAAGCAGCCCGGCTTCGGCGTCATCGCCTACGAGCCGGTCTGGGCGATCGGGACCGGCAAGGTCGCGCGCGCCGAGGACGCCCAGGAGGTGCACGCGTTCATCCGCGGCCTGCTCGCGAAGGCCTCGGAGGACCTCGCGGGCGTCACGCGCATCCTCTACGGCGGCAGCGTCAAGGCCGACAACGCCGAGGCGCTGCTCGCCCAGGACGATATCGACGGCGCGCTGGTCGGCGGGGCTTCGCTCGACGCCGCTGGCTTCGCCAAGATCGTCGATGCCGCTCACCGACTGGCGGAGCGCGCGGAACAGGGGTAGATCGCAGGCCGCTCCCTTCTCGCCACGGGAGCGCCGGCCTGCCCTCTCGCCCACTTGCCCCTTGGGCCCCTCGCGCGGTCCAGACTCACCCAGCTGAAAGACGCCGATGCTTCACACGTTCCTCAACATCGTGCACGTGTTCGTCTGTCTGTTCCTGATCCTCGTCGTGCTCCTCCAGCAGGGCCGCGGGGGCGGGATGGGCTCGGCCATGGGCGGCGCGACGGCGCAGGTGTTCGGCGGCCGCGGCGCTGGCAACTTCATGACCCGCCTCACGGCCGTCTGCGCCGCCGTCTTCATGGCGACGAGCGTGTCGCTCGCCTACCTCTCGTCGGCAGGCGACCGCGAGCTGCGCGAGTTCGAGAAATCCCAGGAAAAGTAGGCTCGCGTGCTAGGGCCCGCCCCCGCGCCGGGGAGGGAAGCGGGTAGGGCGCTCGACGCGGGGTCGTCCGTGGAGGCGGCGTCGGCCGTCTCCATCCCTTTCGCGCGCGACCTTGCCCTCGTCGCCCTCGCCAAGGCGGTCGTCTCTGCTCTGGTCCTCGCGCTCGGCTTCCGGGCGGTGAGCGATGACGATTTCGCGCGCGTGGTCCTCGCGCAGGCGTGGGCCCACGCGCCCCGGCTCGACCCGACGGGGACGAGCTGGCTGCCTGTCCCTTTCTGGCTCATCGGCGCGCTCTTCCGCGTCTTCGCGCCGACCCTCGAGGTCGCCCGCGCCGTCGCGTTCGCCCTCGGCCTCGCTTCGGCCGCGCTCGTCCACCTCGCCGCCCGCTGGATCACCGGGGATCGCCGCGCCGCGCTCGCCGGGGCGCTGCTCGCCGGTGCCTTCCCCTGGAGCGCTTGCCTCGGCGTGGCGACGGTCCCCGAGCTGCCGACCGCCGCCCTCTCGCTGTTCGCTGTGGCGTCGCTCGTCGCGCCGCCGGCCGGGCCTGCGCCCCCGGCTGGGCGCGCCCTCTTTGGCGCGGTCGCGCTCGTGCTCGCGACGCTCTCCCGCTACGAACCCTGGTCCGTCGCCGTCGCCTTCGCGGCGATGGCGCTGCTCGCCGCCGCCCGCCTCGGCCAGAGCCGCGGCGCGCAGGCGAAGCTCGCGCTCGCCGCGCTCGTCGCGCTCGCCGGGCCCGCCGCGTGGATCGCGTGGAACCGCGTCGCTCACGGCGACGCGCTGCATTTCCTGGCCCGCGTCGCCTCCTACCGCAACGCGATCGGCCCGGGCGGCGACGGCTCCCTGCTGCGGCTCTTCGCGTACCCTGCCGCGATGGTCCGCGAGGAGCCGGAGCTCTTCGTGTGGCCCATCGCCATCGCCCTCGTCGCATGGCGCGCCCGCCGCGGCGCTGCGCCGGGGGCGGCCCGATCGCTTCCATCGCTCCTTCGTGCGGCCCGTCCGTACGCGCTCCCCGGCGCCGTCGCCGCCTTCCAGATCGCGGCGCTCTCGCTCGCCCTCGTGCGCGACGGCGCGCCCACCCACCACCCCGAGCGAGCGACCCTCCTCGCGTTGCTCCTGCTCGCGCTCGCCGTCGGAGATCTCTCGGCGCGCGCCTTCCGGGGCGCCTTGGCCGGCGCGCGGCGCGCCCTCGGCGGCGCGCTGCTGGTGGTGCTGGCCCTCGGCGCCTTCTTTCGCCCGCACCTGCGCCGCGAGCACTTCAATCCGCGGAGGGACGAGGTCGCCATCGGCCACGCCGCCGCGGAGCTCACGCCTCCTTCCGCGCCCCTCCTCCTCGAGGTCGCCGACTATGGCCACCTCGCGGCGCTCGCCGCCCTGGGGCGTCCCGAGGGGGTGTACCCCGATCGCTCGATCGATCCCCGAGATCCGCCTGTCCGCTCGAGCTTCGAGGACCCTGCCTCGCTCGCGCGCCGCGCCGCCGGCCTGGGCGCCGCCTACCTCATCGGGCGCGTCAGGCCACCGGTCATCGATTTCGCCGGCCCGCCGCTCGCGACGCGCGGTGCCTGGGGGATCTGGCCGGTGCCTCCGGCAGGCGGCGCGCTGGGGGCCTTGCCGGAGGGGAGCTCCAGGGGCCCCGCGCACCCCGTGGAGGTGGCGCCATGAGCGAGCCCGCAATGCCCTTCTTCGCGCACCCGTCTGCGTGCATCGACGAGCCCTGCGACATCGGCGAGGGGACGAAGGTGTGGCACTTCTGCCATGTCTCGGCCGGGGCGCGGATCGGCCGCGCCTGCGTCCTCGGCCAGAACGTCTTCGTCGCGGGCACCGCCGTCGTCGGCGATGGCGTCCGGATCCAGAACAACGTGTCTCTTTATGACGGCACGCTGGTCGAGGACGACGTGTTCCTCGGCCCGTCCGCGGTGCTCACCAACGTCGTCAACCCGCGTGCCCCGATCGACCGCCGCGCGTTCCTGGACACGACGCGCATCCGTCGCGGCGCCACCGTGGGCGCCAATGCCACCATCGTCTGCGGCGTCACGATAGGGCGCCATGCGTTCGTCGGCGCCGGCGCGGTCGTCACGCGCGACGTGCCCGACTATGCGCTCGTCACCGGCGTGCCGGCCCGGCGCACCGGCTGGATGAGCCGCCACGGTCACAAGCTCGTCGCCTCGCGCGACGGCCACCTGCGCTGCCCCGAGAGCGGCTTTCGCTACGAGCGTCACGGCGACATCGTCCGTTGTCTCGACCTCGACGAGGACGCGCCGCTCGCCCGGCCCCGCGCCGCGGCCACGCGCCATTACCGCGATCCCCTCTCCGCGGAGGACACCGACGGATGACCGCGCCTATTCCCTTCTTCGATCGCGCCCGCGGCGATCTCGCCATGCAGGACGAGCTCTCCGCCGTGTTCCAGTCGGTCCTCCGGAGCGGCCACTACATCCTCGGTCCGGAGGTCGAGGCCTTCGAGTCGGAGTGCGCCGCGTACCTCGGCGTCCGGCACGCGATCGGCGTCTCTTCCGGCACCGACGCGTTGCTCGTCGCGCTGATGGCGCTCGGCGTCGGCGCGGGCGACGAGGTCGTGTGCCCCGCCTACACGTTCTTCGCGACCGCGGGCGCCATCCATCGCACCGGCGCCACGCCCGTCTTCGCGGACGTGCTCCCTGGCTCGTTGAACCTCGACCCCGCCTCCGCGGCGCGCGCCCTGACGGCGCGCACCCGGGCGATCCTCGCCGTCCACCTCTTCGGCGCCTGCGCGCCCATGGACGAGCTCCTCGCGATCGCGGGCGGCCGCGGCCTGCCGGTCATCGAGGACGCGGCCCAGGCGTTCGGCGCCGAGCGCGGCGGCCGCCGCGCGGGGGCGCTCGGGCTCATGGGGTGCTTCTCGTTCTTCCCGACCAAGAACCTCGGCGGCTTCGGCGATGGCGGGCTCGTGACCACCGATCACGACGAGCTCGCGGAGCGCGTCCGGACGCTCAGGGCGCAGGGCGCTCGGAGGAAGCACCATCACACCTGCGTCGGCGGCAACTTCCGGCTCGACGCGCTCCAGGCGGCGCTCCTCCGGCGCAAGCTCCCGCGGCTCGACGCGCTCCTCGAGCGGCGGCGCGAGCACGCCGCGCGGTATGCGGCGCTCCTCGGCGGGCGAGAACTGCCCCTCGCGCTGCCGGACGCCGGCGCTGTCGGGCACACGTTCAATCAGTATGTGATTCGCCTGAACGATCCCTCTCTGCGCGATCCTCTGCGGAGCTCGCTTGCGGAGCAAGGCATCGGCACCGAGATCTATTATCCCGCGCCGCTCCACCTCCAGCCCTGCTTCGCGCGCCTTGGCCCGCCGGAGGGCTCCCTTCCGGTCGCGGAGGCGGCGGCGCGCGACACGCTCGCGCTCCCCATCTTTCCCGAGCTCACAGGCGACGAGGTCGCGCGCGTGGCGACCGCTATCGCCTCGTTCTTCGGTTGAGCCGGGCGCCTCGGCGCGGCGGCGTCAAGGCACCTCGGCTGCACCTCGCGTCGAGCGCGGCGCGCGTGCGCCATGGCGCCGGGCTTCGGCTTGCCGGATCGCGCGAGCGGGTGCTAGCGTGCGCCGCGCTGACGATGTTGCCGGCTCGCGCCATCACCCCGATCCCTTCCAGCGACCACCTCGCGCTGGGGGTCTCAGTACGGGAGCGGGCTCCGGCGATCTCGACCGTGCACCACCTCGACGCCGACGGCACGGTCTGGGCGAGCCAGGGGCGCGTCGTGCTGCGCCGCGCCCGCGGCGTCGGCGCGTTCGAGCCGTTTTGCCGGTTTCCCGCGGCGATGCCGCGTGACGCCATGGCCTTCCAGCGCCTGCTCGTCCGGGCGGCGCGCGCCGACAAGTGCAATGTGTACCGCACGTCGCGCGGAGTCGTCATCGGGGTTCGCGCGGGGACGATCTACCGGCTCGGGGAGGGGCGCGATCCGGCGCCGCTGGGCGCGATCGCTGGCGACTGCGTCCTGCACCGCGGGATCGCGGAGGACCCTCTCGGCGCCGCGTACCTCGGCGAGTACACGAGGAACGAGCGCCGTGGCTCGGTGCGCGTTCACCGGGTCGCTCCTGACGGCGACCGCGTCGAGGTAGCCCACGAGTTCTCCGCGGGGTCGGTGCGGCATGTTCATGGCATCTTCGCCGACCCGTTCGACGTCGGAGCGGCGTGGGTGACCACCGGTGATCTCGACGGCGAGTGCTACCTGTGGCGAACGCGCGACTGGTTCCGCACGATCGAGAGGTTCGGGGACGGCACGCAGCGCTGGCGCGCCGTACAGCTGTTCTTCACCGCGGACCACGTGTGCTGGTTGACCGACTCCGAGGTGACGCAGAACCATGCATGCCGCGCCGATCGACGCACGCTCGCCCTCGAGGTGGGCTGTGCGATCCCCGCCTCGGCGTGGCACGGGGCCCAGCTCCCAGGTCCGGTGCTCATCGCGCTCACGGTCGTCGAGCGCGGCGCCGGGGTTCACCGCGACACGGCGGCTGTCCTCGCGAGCCGCGACGGGATCACCTGGCGGGAGCTCGCCTGCTTCCGCAAGGATCGATGGAGTCCCTACTGGTTGTTCAAGAACGGTGTCCTCACGCTGCCGTCTGGGCATCTGCGTCAGGACGATCTCTGGTTGAGCGGCGAGGCGCTCGTGGGCCTGGACGGGAGCAGCGTGCGTATCGCGATCGACGGAGGCTTGCCGTGACCCTGCGCGATCGCGTGCTGGCGGGCGTCCGCGCCGCCGCGGTGTGGCTCGATGATCCCGCCCGGGGGCGCGAGCGCCGGAGCCGCCTCGAGGCCGCGCTGCGACGGGCTGCGTCCGGGGTGACCCGCGCCGCGCCGGCGCGCGCCGAGGGCGCCCTCCGCCCGGCGCTGGAGCAGCGCCGGTGGCGCGCTGGCGCGTGCGCCGACATCGAGGCGGCGCTCGCCGCGGGCGACGCTCGGGGAGCCGAGGAGCTCGAGCGGTTGCTTCGTCATGTCGAGCTGCGTCGCGGCGACGCCTTGGCGGAGATCGAGCCGCCGCAGGATCGCGCCGGCGTCGCGCGTGAGCGCGCCGCGGTCTGCTCGCTGCTCGCGCGGCAGGCGCCAGCGCGCCGCGACTGGCGGCTGCTCAACGCCGCCCTCAAGCTCGCGGATCGGTTCGCGCCGGGGATGTCGCGGCGGGTCGGACCCGAGGTCGCCGCGGACTGGGCCGCGGCGCTCCGCGACGTCGAATCCGCCCTTGCGGAGCTGGAGTTGCAATGCGCATCGCGCTCCTAGCGCCCGTGCATACAAGCATGTACGCGCGGCTGCTCGCGTGGCGGCTCGGTCGCACCGACGGCATCGAGCTGACCGACGTCCTGCTGCGAGCGCCTTACCAGCTCGACCGGCTCCGCGACGAGCTTCGCCTCACCACGCCCGGCCGCGTGCTCGCCAAGGTCACCGGCAAGGTCCTGGTCGGCAGCCTCTCGTCCCCCCGCGAGGGGGAGCGATCGGTGCGGGACATCGCCGCCGAGGAGGGGCTCCCCGGGGCGTCCCTGCGAGACGTCGCTGCGGCGATCGGCGCGCGGTTCCACGTGGTCCAGAACCACAACGACGAGCGGTCGCTCGCCGCGCTCCGGGCCGCCGCGCCCGACCTGATCGTGTTCGCGGGCGGCGGCCTGCTTCGCGCCCCGCTGCTGGCGATTCCCAGGATCGGTGTCCTCAACGCCCATGCGGGCGTCTTGCCCAGGTACCGTGGCATGGACGTCGCGCTGTGGCCCTTCCTCGAGGACGGCCCGCCCGAGCTCGGGGTCACCGTGCACCTCATCGACACGGGCGTCGACACCGGGCCCGTCGTGCTGGTCGAGCGGTTCGCGCTCGAGCCCGGAGACGACCACCCGGCCGTGATGAGGCGCGTCGAGCGCGTCGGGCTCGAGCTCATGTGTCGCGCGGTGCGCGGCTTGCGCGACGGGACCCTGACGCCTGCCCCCCAGGCCGCCGACGCGGGGCGACAGCATTTCGTGCTGCACCCTGCGATCGCGGCGATCGCGGCGCGGCGGCTCCGGGCGCTCGCCCGCTGATCACGCCCCCGCATCGCACGCGCGCTGAACCCGATCTCCGGAGCGTACAATCGGCGCGTGAAGGCGACGATTCATGAGATCGGTTCATCAATCGACCCCTCCGAGGCCGCGCACGCGCTGCGGCTCCTGGTCGCGATCGCGGATCTGCGCTCGTTCTCCGCGGCGGCCGAGCGGCTGGGTCTCACGCCCTCGGCGGTGAGCAAGGCCGTCTCCCGCGCCGAGGCTCGGCTCGGCGTGCAGCTCGTGCAGCGCACGACGCGCCGGGTCTCGCTGACCGATCTCGGCGAAGCGTACGTCGCGCGCGGCCGGCAGCTCCTCGCCGACGTCGAGTCGCTCGAGCGCGACATCGCCGCGCGCGACCAGGCGGTGCGCGGTCCGCTGCGCGTCGCGGCGCCCGCGGTCTACGGCGCGTGCCGCGTCGCCCCGCTCTGCGCGCGCTTCCAGGCCGAGCACCCGGGCGTCACCGTGGATCTCCGCTGCGGCGATCGGCTCGCCGATCTGGTCGAGGAGCGCATCGACGTCGCGGTGCGCATGCTCTCGGCGCTCCCGGCCGAGCTCGTCGCGCGGCCGCTCGAGGACGATCGGCGCGGGCTCTACGCGAGCCCTGGCTACCTCCGCCGCCACCGCGCGCCGCGCGGCGCGGCGGAGCTCGGATCACACGCCGGGCTCCGCTACGGCGCGGGCGGCGCGTCGCACGTCGCCTTCCGCCTCGTCGAGCCCGGCGGTGCCGCGGCGACGGCGCGCTTGCCCGCGGTCTTCTCCAGCGACAGCATCCTCGCCGTGCTCGAGGCGACGCGCGCCGGCCTCGGCCTGGCCGAGCTGCCCGCGTACCTCGCCGCGCCCGACGTCGCCGCGGGCAGGCTGCGCGAGGTGCTCGCCGGGTGGCTCCCGGTGCGCCGCCAGGTCGTCGCGGTGTACCTCCCGTCGCGCTTCCTGCCCGCGCGGGTGCGCGCGTTCGTCGACCACCTCGCCGGCGCCCTCCGCGCGCCCGGCCGCGCGCGGCGCTGAAGGCGGGCGGCGGCGCGGGCAAACCGGGAATCTCGCTGCCGCGGTGCTGCCCACGGGGCCGGGCCGCGCGACCCTGCCTGTGCTAGACGTGCGCGCCATGAGCGTCGAGGTTGGCATCGTCGGACTGCCCAACGTGGGCAAGAGCACCCTGTTCAACGCGCTGACGGCCGCCAAGGCCGAGGCGCAGAATTACCCCTTCTGCACGATCGAGCCCAACGTCGGCGCCGTTCCTGTCCCTGACGACCGGCTCACGACGCTCGCGAAGTTCATCAAGAGCGAGAAGATCATCCCCGCCATGGTGCAGGTGGTCGACATCGCCGGGCTCGTGCGCGGCGCGAGCACGGGCGAGGGGCTCGGGAACAAATTCCTGAGTCATATCCGTGAGGTAGACGCCATCCTCCACGTCGTCCGCTGCTTCACGCTCGCGGACGTCGTGCACGTCGACGGCGGGGTCGACCCGCTCCGCGACATCGACACGATCGAGACGGAGCTGATGCTCGCCGACCTCGGCTCCCTCGAGGGGATGCTGGAGCGCTCGCGGAAGCAGGCCAAGGGTGACAAGGAGCTTCTCCCGAAGATCGCGCTCATGGAGAAGTGCCTCGAGGCGCTCCAGGCCGGCAAGCCCGTCCGCGGGCTCTCCTTCGACGACGAGCAGCGGAAGGTCGTGAAGACATTCGGCCTGATCACGGCGAAGAAGGTCCTCTACGTGGCGAACGTCGACGAGTCCGACGTCTCCGGCACGGGCCCGCTCGCGGCGAAGGTGCGCGAGCGCGCCGCCTCCGAGGGCAGCGGCGTCGTGCCGGTCTGCAGCAAGCTCGAGGCGGAGCTGAACGAGCTCGCGCCCGACGAGCGCAAGGAGATGCTCGAGAGCCTCGGCATGAAGGAGCCGGCGCTCTCGACGCTCGCGCGCGAGGCCTACCGGCTGCTCGGCCTCCAGAGCTACTACACGGCCGGTCCCAAGGAGATCCGCGCCTGGACGATCCCGATCGGGTGCACGGCGCCGCAGGCCGCGGGGGTCATCCACACCGATTTCGAGAAGGGCTTCATCCGGGCGGAGGTCTACAAGGTGGACGACCTCGTCGAGCACAGGACCGAGGCCGCCATCCGCGCCGCAGGCAAGCTGCGCGTCGAGGGCAAGACGTACGTCTTCCAGGACGCCGACGTCGCGCACTTCCTCTTCAACGTCTGACCGTCCGTCCTACGAGCGCGCCCGCCGCCGTCGTTCTCCCTGAGCGCGCCCGGTGCGCCCCTGCTTCGCGGGCGGCGCGGCACCGCCGTTGCTCCTCCTGCGTTCGCGCAGGCGCGGTGTGCCGGCCACGACCGCCGGCGCTCCGCGGACCTCGCGCTTCTCGGACGGAGGCAGGACGGTGCCCAGGGCGAGCGTCGGCGCGTGGTGTGTGCTGGTTCTCCTCTCCTCGTGGGGGAGCGCCGCGGCGGGCTGCGTCGCGGCTGCCACCGACGTCCCGCCCGAGGAGGCGGGCGCCCCGGACCCGGGCGGCGGCGCGGCGCGCGTGCCTCTTCCGCCCGCGCCGTGCGATGTGCCGCGCGGGTTCTCGGAGGGCGCGCCGCCCCGCTTTCCAGCGGTGCCCGCGCCGGCCATCGGCCACAGGCCATCTGCGGAGCCCGGCGACGACGTCTTCGGCCGCTTCCTGCGATCCACCGTCGTCTTCTGTGGTTCCGACGAAGAGCCGTATTTCCTTCACTATCGCTTCTACCTCACGGGCCCGTTCTCGGGCCGCTGGCTGCGCCCGCCGCTGGTCCAGCCGCTCTGACGGCGCCTCACTGCCCAGCCCGCCTGGCGGCCGGGGCGATCGCTGTTCGTCGCCGTTCGTCGTCGTTCTCCGCCCGATGGCCGCGGCGCCCCGTCCGGTTTTTTGACCCCCTGGATCCGCTCGGCTACCTCCTGCGCCTTCACGAGACGAAAGGACGATCATTTGGGCGCACTCAAAGGATCCATCTCATTCTCGAAGTTCTATGTCCGCGGCGAGCTCACCGAGGGGTTCCGCGACAGGTTCGTCGAGCGAATCCAGCTCCGCGCGTTCCGGCCACTCACGGTCGAAGAGGACGCGGAGCAGCGCGCCGGGTGGTGCTCCATCGAGAATCCGCTCGATTGCGAGCTCGATCACGGCAAGATCTTCTTCAACTCGTACATCAACCTCGGCCTCAGGACCGATCGCTGGCAGGTGCCCTCGGCGCTCTTCAAGGCGCATTTCGCCGAGGCGGAGCGGGAGCACCTCGCGAAGCGCGGGCGCGAGAAGCTCGGGCGGCGCGAGAAGGAGGAGCTCCGGGCCGTCGTGTCGAGGAAGCTCCGCGCGCAGCTCATGCCGGTGATGAAGGTCGTGGATCTGTCCTGGAACCTGGAGGCCGGCGTCGTCCGGTTCTGGAACCAGTCGCCGCGCGCGCACGAGGGGCTCTCGGAGCTCTTCGAAGAGACCTTCGAGCTCGATCTCGTGCCGGAGAGCCCGTACACCGCCGCCCGTGAGCTCGGCTTGTCGGCCGAGCAGCTGGCCGCGTTCGAGCTGCTCAAGCCCACGGTCTTCCACGCTGAATCCACCCTTCGAGGTGCCCTGTGAGCCTCGCTGAGCTGATCGAGCAGCGCCGTTTCGTCGGCCGCGAATTCCTTGTCTGGCTCTGGTTCGAGAGCGAGCTCTTCGAGGGCCGCTTCTCCCTGGACGCCCTCGGCGTCTGCGAGCTCTGGCTCGAGGGGCAGATCACGCTCGTCCAGGAGAAGGAGCAGAGCCGGCTCAAGGGCGCGGCGCCGAGCAGCGCCCCCGAGGCCCACGAGGCGCTGCGCCAGGGCAAGCTCCCGTCGCACGCGCGCGTCCGCGTCACGCGCGGAGAGCTCGAGTATGCCTTCCTGTTCAACGCCGACGCGTTCTCGCTCTCGGGCGTGAAGATCCCGAGCGTCGTCAAGGACGCCGCGGACGAGCAGTTCTACGAGCGCATGTACCTCATCGAGGAGCTCGAGACGCTCTTCACAGCGCTCTACGGCGAGTTCCTCGCGCTCCGCCTCGGCGCTGCCTGGGAGTCCGGGGTGGCGCCGTTCATCCGCACCTGGGTCCGGGGCGAGCCCGTCGACACGGCCGCGTACCAGAAGCTCCGTGGCAAGCTCGCGCCCGTCCGCGGCGCGGCGAGGTCGAGGACGACCCCGCCGCCAGCGGAGAGGCCCGAGCGCGCGGCGCGCGTCGTCGTCTGAGCGCGCCGGCCGCCGTGCGCCGGCCACGCCGCGCAGGGCCGGCGCGCTCGCGCCGCCACGTCTACTTCACCTTGTCATAGACCTGCCTCACCATCGTGAGGTGCTCCCGGAGCAGCGCCAGCCCCGTGGCGGCGAAGCGCTTCACGCCGGCGTCCTTCGCCTCCTTCGCGGCCTCCTCGAACTCCTCGACGTCGTCCTCGTGGTCGCGAGCATGGGCGAGCAGGTGAGCGCCTCCGGCTGGCAGGGCGAAAGGCTCCCGAGAACTGGGCCCCGGCCGATCGCTCCATCTACGGTTGGCGCCTGTGGTCGGCGAGTTCTTCAAGCGCCTCACGAACGGCGTCGTCTTCCTCCTCGCCGCCCTGACCTTCTTCCTCGTCCCCATCGGCAGGAAGACGGCCGCGCAGCACCTCGTCGCGATCGTCTCGACGCCGCCGGCCAGGGAGGCCGCCTCGGCCTTCGCCCACATCGCTCGGCGCATCGCCACCGAGGCGAGCACCGAGCTGGACAAGCTCCGCCGCCCGCCGCCCGCGCAGCGCGAGCCGAAGCCGGCGACCGCGAAGGTGAGGCCGCCGCCGTAGCCGTCCCTGCCGTCGTTGCGGGTTGATCGCGCTGGTCGGCCCGCGCTGTTCAGCGCGCGCCGGGGGCTCAGCCCTTGCGCGGATCCTTCACGTTCGGGTGCTCGTTGTAGAAAGCGTCGAGGCTCTCGCGGGAGATCTCCGCCTCGATATCGCCGTCTTTCAAGATCTTCGCCTGACAGCCGAGGCGGCTCGTCGACCGGACGTCGAAGGCCTTGTCGAGGATGTCCTCCTCGTCCTCCTCGGCCTCGCTGAGGAACTCGCGCCCCTTCGTGACGTAGACGTGGCAGGTGGAGCACGCGCAGACGCCGCCGCACGCGTCGCCCTCGGGCGCGCCCACGGACTTCGACGCCTGGAGGACGGACGAGCCCACCGGGGCCTCGACCTCCCACGCGCGTCCGTGCGCCAGAAATCGGACCTTGGCCATCAGCTCCTCCTCGCCTCGACGCCGGCCTTCGCCGCGCCAGCGCCGCCCGCCTCGACCTGCGCGTGGCTCGCGTCGTCCCCGCCGTGCTCGGCCAGGTGCGCGTCCACGCCCTTCGCCGCGGCGACCTTCGCCTCGACGTCCTCGACCTGCTTGCCCGCGATCGCCCTGGCTACGGCGCGGTCCATCCGCCGCCCCGCCCACCCGTGCGTCGCCTCGTCGAGCGCCTCCGTGCGCGCGAGGATCAGCCCCGGCTTGTCGCCGCGGATCGCCGCGTCGAGGCCCTTCAGCGCGCCCTCGATCGCCTCGCGCTCACCTGGCTCGAGCAGATCGGCGTCCGCAGAGAGCGCCTTGCGCGTCGCCATCGCCACGCGCTCGCCCTCGACCCGCGCCTCGACGAGCCGGCGCTTGAGAAGGTCCTCCTCGCCGTGGTCCAGCGCCGCGAGGAGCATGTTCTCGACCTCCTCGTCGGTCAGCCCGTAGCTCGGCTTGACCTCGACCTTCTGCTCGACCCCCGTCGTCTGCTCGCGCGCGGTCACGCCGAGTAGGCCGTCGGCGTCCACGCGGAACGTCACCTCGAGCCGCGCCATGCCCGCGGGCATCGGCGGGATCCCCTTCAGCACGAAGCGCGCGAGCGAACGGCAGTCGGCGGCGAGCTCCCGCTCGCCCTGCACGATGTGCAGATCGAACCCCGTCTGGTTGTCCGCGTAGGTCGTGAAGGTCTGCCGCGCCCCCGCCGGGATCGTCGTGTTCCTCGGCAGGATCTTCTCGGCGACGCCGCCCATCGTCTCGATGCCGAGCGACAGCGGCAGCACGTCGAGCAGGAGCACCTCGTCCGCGCGATCCATCGAGCCGGCCAGGATGTCGGCCTGGATGGCCGCGCCCAGCGCGACGACCTCCTCCGGATCGATGTCCTTGAGCGGCTCCTTGCCGAAGAGGCGCGCCACGTAGTCGCGCACGTGGGGCACGCGCGTCGCGCCGCCCACGAGGATCACGCCGTCGAGGTCCGCGACCTGGACGCCCGCGTCGCGGAGCGCGCGGCGGCACGCGACGCCCGTGCGCTCCAGGAGCGGCGTGATGAGCGCGTTCAGCTCGTCGCGGGTCACGGTGACCAGCTTCGACGCCGGGCCGCCCGTCGCCTCGGCCGCCTGCACGGGCAGCTCGATCTCGATCTGCGTCGCGTCGGTCAGCGCGTGCTTGATGCTGCGGGCGGTGTCGAGCGCGAGCCGCACCACCTCGGGCGTGCGCCGCGTCGCGCCCATCTCCTCGAGCAGCCGCTCCGCGAGCGCCCTGTCCATGTCGTCGCCGCCGAGCGAGCTGTCGCCCCCCGTGGACTTCACCTGGAAGACCCCGTTGTCGAGCAGGAGGACGGTGACGTCGAACGTCCCGCCGCCCAGGTCGTACACGGCGAACAGGCCGTTCTGCTGCTTGTCGAGCCCGTACGCGAGCGCCGCGGCGGTCGGCTCGTTGAGCAGGCGCAGCACCTCCAGCCCGGCCAGCCGGCCGGCGTCCTTGGTCGCCTGCCGCTGGGCGTCGTCGAAGTACGCCGGCACCGTGATCACCGCGCCGCCCACGGAGCGGAGCTCGCGCTCCGCCGAGGTGCGGAGCTCCCTCAAGATCTCCGCCGACACCTCGACGGGCGTCACGACCGCGTCCCGCACCTTGAAGCGCACGCTCTTCGCGTCCTCGGGGCCCTTCGGCTCCGCGAACTCGTACGGCCCGAGCCGCCGCGTCTCCGGATCGTCCGCGCCGCGGCCCATGAAGCGCTTCACGCTGACGATGGTCTCGCGGGGGTGGCTCTGCGCGAGCCGCCGTGCGCTGTCGCCCACGACCGCGCGGCCGCGCTCGTCGTAGTGCACGACCGACGGCACGAGCCGCTCTCCATTGCAGTCGTCGATGACCACCGGGCGGCCGTCGCGCACGCGGGCGACGAGCGAGTTCGTCGTCCCGAGATCGATGCCGATCGGGCTGGGCCTTGCCTTGGGGTCGAAAATTTCGAGGAGGGTCATTTCAAATCTGCGAGCTCTTCTTCGATGGCGCTCACTTCTTCGAGGAATCGCCGGATGTAGCGGAGCTCGCTGAGCAAGGCGAGCACGCCATGCAGCTGCTCCGGATCATTCCCTGCGGCGGCGAAGGCGCCCTGGATCGCCGTGAGGGTCGCCTGCTCGCGCGCGAGCATCGCCTCGCCGAGCCGCGCGATCCGTGCGGGGTCGCGCCCCTTCGCCGCCTCGGCGAGCTCTTCGCGCGACTCCATCATCTCCATGAGCAGGGCGGGGGAGGCCTTCTGCTCGCCCTCCTCGCCCCGCGCGACCCCGGCGCGCTGGAGCAGCGCCTCGGCCCGGCGGATCGGATCCTTGAGGACGCGCAGGGCGTCGTTCGCCTCGATCGCGCGGCCGAGCGCGAGCCGGCGCTCGGCCGCGGGGGCGCCCGCGTAGCGATCGGGGTGGAGCGCGCGCGAGAGATCGCGGTGGCGCTGCTCGAGGGCGCGCAGGTCGAGGTCGAACCGCGGCTCGACGCCCAGGGTATCGAAGGGATCGGTCATGGCGTGCTCTGGGGGAGGCGCCTCGGAGACGGGGCGGGCGCTCCCTGCGGCGGCTCAGGCCACCGTGAACGAGTGCCCGCAGCCGCAGCGCGTCGCCTCGTGCGGGTTCTTGAACTTGAAGCCCTGGTACATGAGCGTCTTCTCCCAGTCGAGCACCGAGCCGCCCAGGTAAAGGATGCTCTTCTTGTCGCAGAAGACGCGCACGGTCGCCTTGTCCGGCTCGGCGAACTCCAGGACGAGGTCGCCGGACCGGGGCGGCTTGTCATCGAACTCGATGACGTAGGAGAACCCGGAGCAGCCGCCGCCGCGGATCCCGACCCGGATGGCGCCCTCGGGCGTGCCGCGCTTGTCGAGCTGCGCCCGGATGGCCTGCACCGCGGCGTCGCTCACCGAGAGCGTCCGCTTCGGCTTTGCCTCCGCCTCGCCCGAGGCCCCGTCGCTGCGCGCGGGCGCGCCGTCCGCCGTTGTGGCGTGCGCGGCGTGCGGCCCGGTGTCCGCCGCCTTGGTCGTGGTCTGCTCACTGCTCTGCATGCGTCGTTCCTTCTCCGGTTCCGGTTCCGGTTCCGGTGCTGCGGGCCGCCTCCGCCCCGAAGCCCCGGCGCTGTTACTCCGCGCTCGCCGTCGCGGCGGCCGCGGCGGGGACCGAAGGCGCCGCGCCCGCGAGCTCCTTCTTCGCCTGCTGCTTGGCGCGGAAATCGGCGATGGCGCTCTTGATCGCGTCCTCGGCGAGGACCGAGCAATGGATCTTCACCGGAGGCAGGTGGAGCTCCTCGGCGATCATGCTGTTCTTGATCGTCTCGGCCTCGTCGATCGTCTTGCCCTTCAGCCACTCGGTGGCGAGCGACGACGACGCGATGGCCGACCCGCAGCCGAACGTCTTGAACTTCGCGTCCTCGATGACGCCGCCCTCGCCGACCTTGATCTGCAAGCGCATGACGTCGCCGCAGGCCGGAGCGCCGACGAGCCCGGTGCCGACGTGCTCGTCATTCTTGTCGAGCGTGCCGACGTTGTGGGGGTTCTCGTAGTGCTCGATGACCTTATCGCTGTATGCCATGGCTCTCTCCTCGACCGTTTCCTTTCGTCTCGAAACCTTGCTCTGTCGGGCCGGCGGCGCTCGCGCCGCTCGTCAGTGGGCCGCCCACTGCACGGTGTTCAGGTCGATCCCCTCTTTGTGCATCTCGTAGAGGGGCGACATGTCGCGCAGCTTGTTCACCTTCCGGATCACGAGGTCAGCCACGTAGTCGACCTCCTCCTCGGTGGTGAAGCGCCCGAGCCCGAACCGGATGGACGAGTGGGCGAGGTCGTCGCCGATGCCCATCGCATGGAGGACGTAGGAGGGCTCCAGGCTGGCGCTCGTGCACGCCGAGCCGCTCGAGACCGCCACGTCCTTGATCGCCATCATCATGGCCTCGCCCTCGACGAAGCTGAACGACACGTTGAGGTTGCCCGGCAGCCGCCGATCGGGCGAGCCGTTCAGCTGGATGGCGTCGAGCTCCTTCCAGAGCCGGTTCCTCAGCCGCTCGCGCAGCGACAGGACGCGCGCCGACTCCGCCTCGCCCTCCTCCATGAGGATCTCGGCTGCCCTGGCGAACCCGACGATGCCGGGCACGTTGAGCGTGCCGGACCGCATGCCGAACTCGTGGCCGCCGCCGTCCATCTGGGCGGTGATCCGGACGCGCGGCTTCGACCTCCGCACGTACAGGAAGCCGATGCCCTTCGGGCCGTAGATCTTGTGGGCCGTCACCGACGCGAGGTCGACCCCCATCTGCTCGACGTTGAACGGGACCTTCCCGACCCCCTGCACCGCGTCGGAGTGGAGGAGGATACCCTTCGATTTCGTGATCTTTCCGATCTCGGCGATGGGCTGGACCGTGCCGACCTCGTTGTTGGCCAGCATGATCGAGACAAGGATCGTCTTGTCGGTGATCGCCCGGGCGACGTCGTCCGGGTCGACCATCCCGTACTTGTCGACCTTGAGGTAGGTGACCTCGTAGCCCTGCTTCTCGAGCCGCTTGCAGGTGTCGAGCACCGCCTTGTGCTCGATGACGCTCGTGATGATGTGGTTGCCCTTGTCCTTGTAGAACTCGGCGACCCCCTTGATGGCGATGTTGTCGCTCTCGGTCGCGCCGGAGGTGAAGACGATCTCCTTCGGATTCGAGGCGCCGATGAACCTGGCGAGCGTCTCGCGAGCGTGGCCGACCGCCTCCTCGGCCGTCCAGCCGAAGACGTGGCTCCGGCTCGCGGCGTTGCCGAATTTGCCGTTGAAATACGGCAGCATCACGTCGAGGACACGCTGATCGACGGGCGTCGTCGCGTGGTAATCCATGTAGATCGGAAGCTGGATAGCCATGGTGTTTCTCGCTCAGCGGTGATTCGAGCCGTGGCGGCAATGCCCATTGCCGCGGATCCCGGCGACGAGCTCGGGCTCAGCCGTGCTCTTGTCGTGGAGGTTACAGTTCGTACAGGCGGCGACGAGCTCTGCCGGGTCGCACGCCTCGCAGGTGTCGAGGTAGGCGAGGCTCGCCACGAGCTCGTGCTCGAGGGTCTTGAGGTGCGCGACCTGCTCCCGCACCTCTTCGAGCTTCTGCTGGTAGACGTGGCGGATCTGCGCCATCGCGCCGGGGGCCGAGGGGGACGACTCCCAGGTCGAGACGATCTGCTGGATCTGGCTCAGCGACAGGCCGAGGTCGTGGAGCTTGCCGATCCACCGGACGCGGGTCAGGGCCGCGTGATCGTAGAGCCGGTAGCGCCCCTTGGAGCGGGCGTGCGGCGTGAGCAACCCCACCTCTTCGTAGTGGTGGATCGCCCGCACGGTTTTCCCGGTTGCCTTGGCGATGTCCCCCACCTGAAGGAGGCGCTCCTCGTCCTCGGCTTCACCGAGAGCCCCCATCAGATCGTCCGTTCGGGACGTGCTGGACGTGACGGGCCCCACGATGCTTTGCTCGTGGGCTAGCGGAAGGTGGTGGCGGGTGGTCATCGGGTGGTCATCGGCCCGTCGCGCTCGAAACCGTGCTCGGTTGAAACCATGACCCTTACGTACGCGTGAGGGTTGGGGACCTTGTAGGTCGGAGCGCCAAGACTGTCAACCGGGTCGTACGGGGCCAGCGTGAAACAGCGGAAGGAGGCGGAATCGGCGGCCGCTCGAGGTGCCGGAGGAGCAACCTCCCGGGCCGCCGGCCGCGGCCGCGAGAGACGGCCGCGCTGCGGCGGGTCGGGGCGGCGGGAGGGCGCGCCTGCAGAGCCCGCCTCCACCGCCCTGTGCCGAGGCAGGCTGACTGCTTTCCTGGGATCGCGGGCCGTTCGGTGACGATCCGGCGCTGTCGGCGCGGGGCTCGACGAGCGGGCGTTCCCGCCATCCATCGCCGCACAGGTATGGTATCACCTCCGCGACGATAGCGACGCGATGGCAGACAAGAAACGAATCCTGTTCGTGGGCTCGTTCAATCCCCCGGCTGACGGGAAGATGGGTGGGCAGTACTTTGCTTGTCGCTCTCTGATCGAGAGCGATCTGAAAGATGATTTCGATTTCCTCCTCGTCGACTCCACCCTCGACAGCATCCGGGTGCAATCGGTGCGCCGCAGGCTGCACAGGATCGCGCCGAGGGTGCTGAGGTGCGTCAGGGCGCTGCTCTTCTCGAGGGTGGATGCGGTCCTCTTGTTCTCGAGCTCGGGGCTGAGCTTCGTCGAAAAGGGGTCGATCGGGCTCCTCGGCAAGCTGCTCGGCAAGAAGGTCGCCATCTTCCCTCGCTCGGGGCCGATCGTCGACAACGTCGCCAGGAGCAGGCTGTACAGGTCGTACCTGAGCGCCGTCGTGAGATCCTGCGATGTCGTGATATGCCAGAGCGAAACCTGGCGGAGCTTCTTCCAGAGCCTGGTCCCCGAGAAATATGGGGAAAAACTCGTCGTCATCGAGAACTGGCTGCCCGACTCCAGCTTCGGCGACGTGGAACACAAGGCATACCCTCGAGCCATGGACAGGCCCTTGAGGCTGCTCTATTTCAACCGGATCGAGCGGCAGAAGGGTATTTACGATTTCCTCGAGGCCATGCTCCTCTTGCAGCGGGCGAACGCCTCGGTCAGCGCCAAGATCTACGGAGACGGAAGCGAGCTGGACGACGTGCGCAGGTTCATCTCCGAGAACCAGCTCGAGAACACCGAGTACATGGGCTGGCTCTCGACGGACAAGAACGAGGTCATCTCGTCCTTCGATCTGTGCGTGTTCACCTCGCACAGCGAAGGGTTCCCGAACGCCTTGCTGGAGGTCATGGCCCTCGGGGTCCCCGTCGTGTCCAGCAGGGTGGGCGCAGTGAACGATCTCGTCGTGTCCGGGAGAAATGGGCTCCTGGTGGACGTCGGGAGCCCGGGCCAGATCGCCGAGGCGGTCCTGACCGTCCTCCGCGAGCCGGCGCTGCTGGAGGAGTTCTCGCGGCGCTCGCTCGAGAGGGTGAGGCAGACCAACAGGATGGGTCATGCCGTGACCAAGTTCAGAGACCTGTTGTCGACGCTATGAAGAATCCTTCTGTGCTGCTGTATCGGCTGGGAAACTTCTTTTATCGGAACAACCTGACCTTCGTCGCCACGCTCATCACGTGGTTGAACAGGTTCGTGTTCGCGGTCTTCGTCCCCTCCTCGGCCACGATCGGGGCGAATTTCAGGCTCGCTTACTGGGGGCTGGGGGTCGTGCTCCACACGAGGACGGTCATCGGCGACAACTGCCTCGTCTGCCAGAACGTCACGATAGGGAGAAACTTCGGCAGCCAGGGCGTCCCACGGCTGGGCAACGACGTCTATGTCGGAGCGGGGAGCGCCATCTTCGGCGACATCGTCATCGGGGATAACGTGATCATCGGAGCCAACAGCGTCGTGAACAAGGACGTGCCGTCCAACTCCGTCGTCGCCGGGAACCCGTTCAGGATCATCGCGTCCGACAGGAAGCTCAAGTACTACGAGCTGGATAACCCGAGCGCCTGATCCGCGGGATCGGGTCGACCCGACCGCGTGACCGGGCGCATCTCCATGCGCGCTCTGTTCCATGGCGCGCGTCCATGGCGCGCGTGGCCCGTGCGGGCCCGCATGGCCATGGGCGCGCTGGCTTCGCCCGGCCGGGGAGCGCCCGGGGTGCCGCGCTGCGACAATTCGTCCAGATTTGTCCTGGACCGAGCTGGGAAACCGTGATTCCTTTCGCGAGGCATCCGCCCCGCCGGCGGCCCTGCCCTAGCGAGGACGTGATGAGCAACGCGGCGTCGTCGGCCGGAGACAAGGCAGGAAAAGCGCATTGGAATCAAGTGTGGTCGAACCGGTCGCTCCCAAAGCCGGTGGATCCGCATGCGCGTGGGTTTCGGCAATACGTGCGCCAGGCATTTCATCGGGAGTTCGTTCGCGCGTTCGAGGGCATGGAGACGAAGGGGCAACGCCTGCTGGAGATCGGCTGTGGTCGTTCCGCCTGGCTCCCCTACCTCGCGCGTGAGTTTGGCTTTCAGGTCAGCGGGCTCGACTATACCGAGATTGGCTGCGCGCAGGAGCGGGACATCCTCGCGAGCGCCGGCATCCCTGGAGAGATCGTGTGCGCCGATCTGTTCGAGCCGCCGGAGCGCTTCGTGGGCGCCTTCGACGCGGTGGTGTCGCTCGGCGTGGTCGAGCACTTCGAGGACACGGCGGGCTGCCTCCGCGCATGCGCGCGCTACCTGCGCCCAGGCGGGCGCATCGTCACGGAGATCCCGAACATGCGCGGGCTCGTGGGGTGGGTGGCCAAGGTCACCGACAGGCCCACCTACGACGTTCATGTTCCGCTGGACCGCGAGGCGCTGGTGAAGGCGCATCGCGACGCGGGCCTCCATGTGCTGCGGAGCGACTACATCCTTCCGCTGGACGTCAGCCTCTTCGGCGTGGGCAGCATCGGGTCGCGCTGGCTCCGCCTACCGGCGGTCGGCGCTGCCTCTGCCGTTGCTGAGCTCGTCTGGGCGCTCGACGCGCGCGGCCTGGCTCCCCGACCGAACGCCGTCACGTCCCCGTACATCTTCTGCGTCGCCGAAAAGAGCTGATGGCCCGACTCCATCACACCATGGAGTCTCGGGCCAGAAAGCGCACACCAGGCGCGGGATCCATCGCTGCTACGGAGCGCCACGCGCCTCGCGAGGGGCTTCAAGCCCAGCGGGGACGAGGAGGGCCCGCCGAGGCCACGTCTCTGTTTCGGTGAAGGCGTTTCCGCTTGCACGGCAAACCCCGCTACGGCCGAGGCCGGCATAACGACATTGTCATCAGGGCGACGCACCACAGTAAACACTCACAGGTAAAATTGTACAATGTGACTGTAAAATGTAAGCGGCGGAGGAAAGTTCCAGGCCCTCGCCGGATTCCAAAGCCTGCTCCTGGGTTGTTCCGTGTGCTGACTTGGGGTACTAGGTGCGCACCAACAACGGGCTGTCCGCCATGGTGATGAGCTATGAATGTCGCCCGCCGCGCCGCACCTTAGGGATGCGGGATTTCCAGAGGAGCGAGCGATGGTAAGTACGCTCACGGCGGTTATTCTGGCGCTGGTGCTCTCGTGGGCAGCGACGCCGCTCGCGCGCCGTTTGGCGGTGACGGTGGGGGCAGTGGATGAACCGACCGCGCGGCGCGTACACACGCGGTGCGTCCCGCGCCTGGGCGGGCTCGCGATCGTGGCGGGTTTCGTGCTGCCGCTGTTCATCCTGGCCGCGCTGGGGACGCAGATCGGGCTGATGTGGTTCTCGCAGCACTCGCTGGTGGTGGGGCTGCTGGCTGGAGGGCTGGCGATCGCCGCGGTCGGCGCCTGGGACGATACGAAGGGAATGCGCGCGCGGCACAAGCTGGCCGCGCAGGTCCTCGTCGCGTCGATCGCCTGGGCCTTCGGGCTCCGCCTCGAGTGCGTGACGCTGCCGTACTTCGGGCATGTATCGTTCTGGCCGCTCTCGTTCCTGGTGACGATTCCGTGGTTCGTCGCCATCATCAACGCGGTCAACCTGATCGACGGGCTCGACGGGCTCGCGGCGGGCGTCGGCTTCTTCGCCTGCGTCGCGAACTTCATCACCGCGTACCTCGGCGGCTACCCCGGCAACATGGTGATCTGCCTGCTCGCGGCGACGCTCGCGGGCGCGATCGTGGGGTTCCTGTTTCACAACTTTCACCCCGCGACGATCTTCATGGGGGACACCGGGAGCATGTTCCTTGGGTTCATGCTGGCCGCGATCCCTCTCTTCGGCGTGGGCACGCACAAGGGCGGCACCGCGCTCGCCGTCATGGTGCCGCTGCTCGCGCTGGGCCTGCCGATCTTCGACATGATCTCGGCGATGGTGCGGCGTTATGTCGCTCGCCGGCCGATCTTCGCCGCCGATCGTTCGCACATCCACCACAAGCTGCTCGACAAGGGCCACTCGCATCGCAGCGCGGTGCTGATCCTGTATGGGCTCAGCCTGCTGTTCACCGTGGTCGCGCTGGTGGCGTATGTCGGCCGCTCGCTCGAGATCGGGTTCGCCCTCGTCGCCTGCAGCGTGGTGCTCTTCATCGTGGTGCGCACGGCGGGCTCGCTCCCGCTCTTCGGGGCGCAGCCGCAGGACCCCCGGCGCCCCCGCGAGGCCGCCGTGGAGGCGCTGCGCCGCGCTGTGC
Source organism: Sorangium sp. So ce117 (assembly GCF_051524395.1). Taxonomy (NCBI): domain Bacteria; kingdom Pseudomonadati; phylum Myxococcota; order Polyangiales; family Polyangiaceae; genus Sorangium; species Sorangium sp. So ce117. The sequence goes on along the minus strand of NZ_CP150309.1, from coordinate 10,429,052 downwards.
CGTGGGCGCTGATGGAGATCGAGGCCGCGAGCGGCGTGGACAAGCTGCGCCCGGTGCTCGAGCGCTTCGCCGAGGAGGCGAAGCTCGTCGCGCTCGAGGTGAGCTCCGCCGGGGCCAACGGCAGCGCGCGCGTGAAGCCCTGGAGCTGGGCGCAGGACGCGGCGACGCCGCAGCAGCTCCGCGAGGCGGTGGTCGCGGTGTTCCCGATCAAACTCGAGGGCGAGACCGTCGAGCTGCGCTTCCGCTGGGACAGCGAGGAGTGCGCGGTCAATCCGCAGGCCGACATGCTGCTGCAGCTCGTCGTGGACTCTGCAGAGCGCCTGCTGCTGCGCCGTCCGCCGCCGCGCGCTCGGGATTCGCGCCCGCATGGGCGCTTCTCGGTGGTGTGAGGGGCCGCTATCCCGCGCTGATGTGTTCGTGCCGCCGGACTGATTGAGGAGATATCGTGGATATTGCCCGCAAGATCGTTGGTCTCAACTGCAAGACGAACGAGCTCTATTATCGTTTCAGCGATCATGCGCATTACTGGAAGGTCTACCAGGGCATCGTGGACGAGGCGGTCGCGCCGGCGACGGACATCATCCACCTCGGCTGCGGGCCGCTGTGGTTCGGCAAGGTCGCGACGGTGCCTCTCGACGGCAAGACCATCTACGCGGTCGATCCGGATGAGGAGGCGCTCGCGCGCAACCCGGCGCAGCGGCATATCTGCGCGTACGGCGAGTCGATCCCGCTGCCGGACGGCTGCGCGGACGTGATCGCCGCGGACCACCTGCTCGAGCACCTCGAGCGGCCCGAGGCGGTGCTGCGCGAGGCCCACCGCCTGCTGCGGCCGGGGGGGCGATTCGTGTTCACGGCGCCGAACCTCCTCTCCTATTCGGGCCTCGCGACCCACCTCACGCCGCACTGGTTTCATACGCTCTACGTCGGGCTCCTGCGCGGGACGAGCGGCAGCGACAATGCCAAGCCGTACCCGACGTACTTCCGCATGAACACGGTCTGGGCCGTGAAGCGCCTCGCGAAGGCCGCGGGCTTCCGCGTCGACAAGCTCGCCACCGGGGTCGACCACCCGAGCTATACGGTGTTGATCCCCGGGCTCCACCAGGCCGCGCTGGCGCTTCACCTCGTGCTCGACAAGGTCGAGGCGCTCGCGCCTTTCCGCATCACGCTCACAGGCAGCCTCGTCCGCGAGTAGCGCACGGAGACGCGCCCCGCTCTAAAAGCGAATTCGAAAGCCGGCGCGCCAGGCGTCGCGCACGTCTCCGCGCCCGGAGAACACCGTGGCTGCCTGGGGCTTCCGGAAGCAGGGGTGCCATACGCCCGGGCTCCGCTCGGGCGTGAGCTGGATGCCCTCGATCTCGATGGGCTGGCGTCGCAAGACGGCCTCGTCGACCCTGAGCCGGGAGCAGGCGCTCGTCCTGCCGCCGAGGATGTCGTCGAGGACCACGAGCTCCCGAGCGGACAGCTCCACCGTCCGGCGATGCCGGGGGGCTCCGGGGAGAGCGCGATACCCGTCGTGTTCAGCCTCGACGGCGACGTGCGCCGAGGCGCGCTCGAGCCTGCGCACCCCGGCGCGCGCCCGGCGGCCGACGCGGAAGGCGCTCCACACCTCGCTCGAATCGACGTCGCCGAGCTCCACCGTGTTGTGGGCGCGCGTGGAGCGGGTGGTCTGCCGGTCGCCGTCGGTCTTGTAGCTGGAGACCCCGTAGTCGACGACAGCGCGCTCTCCGCGGAGCCATAGCTCGAAGGTGAGCGCGTCCGCGTGCACGTGCCCGGGCTGATAGGAGGCTCCATCCATCCCCGCGTCGAGCGCGAGCCAGGCCCGGTCGCCGAACCGCAGGATCACCCAGCCGGTGGCCGCGAGGTGGTCGAGCGACGGCGTGTCGTCCGGCGGCGCGCCGGGGGCTGCCCGCCCGCCACCGGAGGCCCTGCCCGGCGTGAAGAGGCCGAGGTCCTCGCCGAGGGCGAGGACGTGGTCGAGCTCCGGCGCGGCGTCGAGCGACGCATCGTTGAAGAGCGGGTACGAGCCGTCCGGCGCGCGCACGGCGGCGGCCCACTCGAGGGCCCTCTCCGCCGTGATCCTCCAGCGCTCGGGTACCTCGCGGCCGGCCGCCTGCGCGAGCTCGATGGCCTCGAGCAGCCCGGCCGTCAGCGCGAGGTGGTACGACGCGGAGAGCTCGAAATGGCCGCCGTCCGCGAGGAACTGCTCCGGCAGCTGCCACGCCAGGATCGCGGAGCCGAGCCGCCACCACGCCTCGGCCTCGGGCCCGTGGGCCACGGCGCCGCCGCACACGAGCCCTATCGCGTTCTCCAGGAGGTGATTGGCGAGCAGGTGAAGCTCGAGGCCGAGCGCGATGGCCCGACACGCGCGCGCCAGCTCGGCAGAGAGCCCGGGGCGGCCGAGGCGCGCCGCCGCCGCGAGCCGGCGGGCGCGCACCGACGCGGGAAACGGGTGCGACGCGATCGGGTCGTCCCACGCGCTCGGGGCGGGGAGGGTCGGCTCGGCCCCGAGCTCATAGCCATAGGCGCGCTCGTAGGCGTGCAGGAGCGACCCTTCGGGAATGGCGGCCAGCCGCGCGCGCCCGCGCTCCTTCTCGGCGTCGGCGAAGGCCGCGAACCGCGGGCTCGACGGGGCAAAGCCCGGCCGGAGGCGAGGCGCCAGCGCCGCGCTCGGCCCCCCGCCGAGCGCGCGGTGGCCGAGGGCGATCGGGCGGGCGAGGACCTGCAGCGGGTGGAGCTGGACGAGGGTGCGGGCGATCCGCGGGAGGTTCATCGCTCGCTCCTGCTCTGGCCTTCACGAGAGCGCGAGCGGCAGAGCACGCGCTCCAGCACATCGACATACTCGCGCGCGAGCATCTCGCGCTCGAACGAGCGCATCACGTAGGCCCGCCCTGCCGACCCCATGCGCCTTCGCCGCTCTGGATCGGAGGCGAGCTCGACGATCGCCCGGGTCATGGCCGGTACGTCTTCCGGGGGAGCGAAGACGCCGGCGCTCGCCTCCTCGACGATGGACCGCGCTTCGCCGTCGACCGAGATCACGATGGGCCGCTCCATGGCGAGGATCTCGAAGATCTTGGACGGGATGACCGTCTGAAAGAGCTCGGTCTTGCGCAGGGGAACGAGGCAGATATCGGCGGTCGCATACACCTCGGTGACCGCATCGCGCGGGAGGGCGCCGAGGAACGTCACGTTGGAGAGCCCGAGCTCCCGGGCGCGCGCCTCCAGGCTGGCCCGCTCCGCCCCGTCGCCGACGAACAGGAAGCGAATGTCGTCGCGGGCGCGCAGGCCGCTGGCCACATCGAGCACGGCGGAGAGGCCGTGCGCCATGCCGTGCGTTCCGACGTACGCCACGACGAGGCGGTCGCCGAAGCCGAGCTTCTCACGGAGCGGCGTGTCGCGCGAGGCGGGGGTGAAGCGCCCGAGGTCCGCGCCGTTCCTGATGACGTCGATCTTGTCGGCGGGGATTCCCCGCTGGATGAGCCGCTCCCGGAAGCTCTGCGTGACGACCACGATCCCGTCGGACACCTCGTAGAGGTGCTCCTCGACGCGCGTGAGCCCGCGCACGACCGCGTGCCCGGCCGACAGCGCGCCCACGGCCACGATCGACTCGGGCCAGAGGTCGCGCACCTCGAACACGAACGGCATCCCGCGGAGCCTGGCGAGCCCGTAGCCGGCCACGGCCGCGAGGAACTGGGGGCTCGTCGCGATGAGGACGTCGGCCTGCGGTAAACCGATCTGCGCGAGCGAGAGCGCAGACAGGGCGAAGGACCCATACGCGAGCGAGCGGCGCACCTTGCCCCGGTTGGCGGCGGCGTAGATCCAGGTGCGGAGGACCCGGACCCCGTGGAAGTCCTCTTCCACGCGGAGCCGACCTCGATAGGCAGCCGGGATCACCCCTGTCGGGTGGTTCGGCATGCCCGTCAGGACCGTGACCTCGTGTCCGGCACGCCGCCAGGCCCGGGCGAGCTCGGAGACACGCGCGGCGGGGGCCCCGGACTCGGGGGGAAAGTAGGGAGAGACGTAGAGGATGCGCATGAGGGCTTCAGGGAGGTCCGTGCGTGGGAAGCGAGCTTTGCTGCCGATGAACGAGGGGCTTCAGCAGCTCAGGATGAGCTCCTTGATCTCGGTTCCGCCATGGATGCTGTCGATGTGCCCGAAGCCGCCCTCCGTTCGCGCGAACAGCGAGGCCTTCTCGGCGTCGCGGTTGTCGATCACAAGGAGCAGCCCGTCAGGCGCGAGCGCGCGCCAGAAATTGCGCGCGGCTCGGCGGATCTGATCGTCGGAGAAATAGGCGCGGTTCAGGATGTTCGCTGCCTTGACGACCGTCGGCGCGGGGCCGTCCCACGGCTGGAAGATGTCGTGGGGCCTGAGGCGCACGCGCGCGTCACGGCGCGCGATCTCGCGGAGCCGCGGCTGGACGAGCGATACCTCCGGATAGGCCGGGTCGAACGGCGGGATGGCGCCGCGCCACCCGGGGAGCACCCAGCGCGGCCAGCGGCGCGAGCCCGCCGCTGCGGGATAGAACAGCAAGCGCGGGGTGGCGGCGAGGACGCAGGCGCCGTCCGCATCATAGAAGAACGCGCGCCCGCGATCGTCGGCGCGCACCCGGAGCGAGAGCGCCCTGTCCGTCACGTAGTACGCCTCGAAGGCGTCGCCGAGCGCGGTGATCAGATCGAGCGCCGTGCTCCCGTCGGAGGCACCGACATCGAGGACGACGGGGCTCTTCTGGCGGAGCGCTCCCACGAGGAGGGCGTCGCTCTGCCGGTGCCTGCCCGGCCGCGTCGTCTTGTAGGTGCCGCCCAGCAAGAGGACGGAGATCCGCTCCGAGAACACCTCGGGCGACGTGATCTCCTCGGGCCGGAGGAGGACCCGCGGGTCCGGGAAGCAGACCCTGCGAGGCAGCATGCGCGCCGGCCAGCCTGAACGGTTCAAACGAAAGGGAAATCTCATGACGATAGGGACCTGGCTTCTCCGCTCTTCATGTTCCGACGCCGCGCGCCGCGCGGTCCATCCTGCGGCTTGCGGGCGCGCGCTCCCGCGTTGTCCTCGCGCCGGCCAACCCCGGTCGGCGCGGCTACCGCCCCAGCGCCGACGAGGGCCCGAGGCGCGTATCGCGCAGGCGCTGCCTGGATCTCCGGCGTGTCGGGCCGAGGGCGGCCAGCCCGCTCCGCAGGTGCGCGACCACCGAGGTGAGCACGACCGCCGCGAGCAGCGCGATCCCCAGCGACACCGTGATCTTGAGCAGCGCGGTCAGCTCGCCGCGAAACTGGTTGTACGCGAACGAGGCGAGGTTCACCGCCGCGGCGCGGGCGAGCAGGGGCGAGCCGCGCGCGCCGGCCACGAGGAGCGGCATCATGAAGAAGAGCCCGCTGAAGACCGCGATCTCGATGGCCGTGCCGGCGAGCCCGAAGTTCAGGTACCCTTCGGCGGCGGCGCCCATCGCGAAGCCGGCGCCGCGGCGCGCGAGGTCGGGGGCCGTCCACATGGCATATCGCTGCGCGAGGCCGAGCGGTCGCTCGCTCCAGAGCGGCTTGGGCACCAGGATGAGGAACGCGTTCACCCAGCTCTCGCCTGGGTAGCTGATGATGGGCGGCTGCTCGTTCACGACGCTGACGAGGTTGGCGTAGACCCGCTGGAGCTCTCCGATCTCCAGCGGGTTCTCTATCCGATCGAGGTACGCGCTGGCCGACGATATCTGCGCGTCGAGCCCGCTGCCCTGCTCGGCGCGGGCGCCTTCCACGACGATGCCGTAGAAGAGGACGCCCACCATGCCGATGGCCAGCCATACGCGCCGGATCTGGATGCCGAAGGCATGCGCGGCGAGCGCGACGGAGAGGACCGTCCAGACGAGGGGGCCCCGCCGGCCCATGATCGTGTTGAGCAGGAAGCTCACGAAGAAGCAGAACCCCGCGAGCGAGACCACCCTCGGCACGGTCAGCCCCGCCTTGCGGAGCGATACGACCCGGAGGAAGAGGTAAACGACGGCCACCCCGATGAGGTGCCAGCCGCCGGTGAGCAGCCCTTTGCCATCTGCCTCGAGGTGATTGGAGGCGTAGTTCATCGAGAAGAACCGCCCCACGCCGATCGTGGCGATCCATGTGGCCACGAGCCCCAGGCCCACCATGCCGACGAGGATCGTGGCCCAGTCCTGGTCCAGCGTCGCCTTGGGCCTGTGCGCCGGGACAAGGCGCTGCAGGTCGGGCGCTTCCTTGGGGCGGCTCAGCGCGGTGCAGGCGAGGGCGCAGCCGACCGCGCCGGCATAGGCCACCTCCATGGCTGCCGTCTCATGGCTCGACAGGGAGAACTCGCGGGAGATGAGGAGGCGCAGGATAGGTGAGTAGGCGACGCTGAGGAAATAGGCGGCTGGTATGTAGGTCTCCGGATCCAGCGGATGGAACCGGGGGCCGCTGGCGCGGGCGAGCGACGGGGCGGCCAGCAAGAGCACGAGGCCGATCGTCCATCCGCGGCCGTCGCCGAGCGCTCCCTCGAGGATCGGGCCGAGGGCCGCCAGCGTCCCGACGAGGAGCGTCGCGGTGACCCGGCCGAGGGGCGTCTTCGTCCGCCGCGCCGGCGGCGCGCCGGCGGCGCGCGCAGCGCCGCGCGCGCGGGGGAGTCTCAGCGAGGGCAACGGCGGCGCTCCTCAGTTCGGCAAGGAGGGTGGAGAGGGGGGCGGGGAGGGGGGGGCAGGAGCGTCCGTCGGGGCCGCGGGCGCCGGCTCGGAGGGCGCGTGGTAATAGCCGTCCTTCCTGTCGCCATAGTAGTGGTAAATTCCGTACTCTTGGCGCTTCAGATCGACGGCGTTCAGCACGACGCCCACGGTCTTGCCGCCGACGTCGAGCAGCGCGCGGATCCCATGGCGCGCGAAGTCGTGCCTCGTCGCGGAGGCGCGCACGACGAGCACCGTGCCGTCGACCAGCGTCGACAGCACGGCGCCGTCGGTGACCGCGACGATGGGCGGGCTGTCGATGATGACCCGGTCGAAGCGGCTCTGGAGCTTCTGGAGCAGCGCCTGGAAGCGTTCGCTGTGCAAGAGCTCCGCCGGGTTCGGCGGGATCGGGCCTGCCGGGATGACGTAGAGGTTCTCCACCTCGGTCTTGAGCGCGCTCTCGTCGTCCACCACGGAGTCGTCGAGCAGCGCGCTGGTGACGCCGAGCTCCGGGCTCTTGCCGAAGATCTGGTGGATGCGCGGCTTGCGGAGGTCGCAATCGATGAGGACGACCTTCTGTCCGGCCTGCGCCATGGCGACGGCGATGCAGCAGCACACGGTCGTCTTGCCCTCGCTGGGGCCGGCGCTGGCGATGAGGAGCGTCTTGTAAGGCCGGTCGGGCGACATGAAGAGCAGGTTGGTCCGGATCGCGCGCGCCGCCTCGGCGATCCCGCTCGTCGGCTGATCGTGCACGACGAGCTCGCGCCGGCCCAGCTGGGGCGCGGCCTTGCCGCGGTGGCGCGCCCTGCGGCGCTGGGCTTCCTTCTGGTCCCGCTTGTCGAACTCCGGGAGGAGCCCGAGGAAGGGCAGCCCGAGCTCCCGCTCGACCTCATCCGGCGTCCGCAGCGTGCGATCGAGCATCGCCCGCCCCAGCGCAGCGCCGATCCCGAGGAGCAGCCCGGCGAGGATGCCTATCCCGATGTTGACGCCGACGCGCGGCCGCAGCGCGGTGAGCGGGAAGTTCGGCCGATCGAGGACGTGGATGTTGTTCACCCGCAGCATTCGCTGGAGATCGCTCTCCTTCGTGCGCTCCAGGACGAGCTGGTACAGCTTCTCTGTGTTGTCCTTCGTCCTGCGGAGTCGATCGTACTCGATCTTGAGGGAGTTCAGCTCGAACGCCTGCTTCTTCGCGTCCTCGAGCAGCCCCACGAGGCCCCCCTCCTGGCGCTTCACGATGGCGAGATCGCGGTTCACCGCGCCCTGAACGTTCTTGATCTCGGCGACCAGCGCGCTCCTGTTGGCCGCGACCCGCTCGGTCGCGGCGCGGACGTCAGGGTGGTTTTCACCCTTGCCGGAGCCGATGAGCGCGTCGCGCTCACGGACGCACTCCTCCTGGCGCGCGCGCAGCATCTGGAGGACCGGGCTCTGGATGAGCTCGGAGGCGGGGAGGTCGAGCGGGGTGTTCGGATCGAGCTTCGACAGCTCGTAGCTCCGGGCCGCGAACTCCTCACGCTTCGTGCGCACGGACGTGAGAGCGTCGTTGATCTGCTTCATCTCCTCGCGCAGCAGGTTCGTCTTGTCCTCGAAATCGACGTCGAGGATGTTCTTGCTGAGCTTGTATTCGTGGAGCGACGTCTCGCTCGCCTCGAGATCGTACTTCAGCTTGTCGAGCTGCGCCCGGAGCCAATCGACCGCTGAGTTCGTCGAGGCGAGCGCGTCATCGAGGTTCTGCTCGATGTAGATGTCCATCAACGTGGTGAGGATGCGCTGAGCCCGCTCGCGATCCGCGTCGTTGTAGCGGATCACCGCGAGGCGGCTGTCCTTCACCGGCTCGACGACGAGCCGCTCGCGCAGGATCTCCGCGGCCTCCTCCGGGGTCACGGACATCGGCCCGGGCGAGGCCGCGTCCTTCGGGAGGTCCTTCAGAAAATAGGCATCGTTCTGCAGGTTGAGCTGGGCGACGACCGCCAGCGCCACCCGGATGGACCGGATGACCTTGTACTGGGTTTCATAGTACTCGCGGTTATTCCAGTACGAGCCGGCGCCCATGTCGACCACAGTGTCGACCCCGCGGCCGAGCGGCCGAGGAGGGTTCGGATCGAACTGCACCGTCGCCGCGGATTGATAGATCTTCTTCTGGCCGAGCGTATAGAACGTGACGCTGAGGGCGACCAGGAGCAGGGTGGTCAGCGCGATGGCCCAGTGCTTGCTGACCGTTCGCCAGGTGACGACGAGGTCGAACGCGCGCTCGCCTGAGATGTCGTCGCGGAGAGCGGTCGTGGAGGGGGCTCTGGAATCGTCGGCCATAAGTCATGCGCTCGAAGCGCCTTCGTGGAGGGTAGAGGTCCGCGCGGAGGGGTAAGGTGCCCGCGGCGTCTCCAAAATTCAAGCTGGGGTTCTCAACAGGGGGACGATGTGGTACAAGGTGCGCATCGCGACAATGCGCGGCCTGGCGTCGGGGAGGCGAGGTGCGGCACGTTCTCGCGCGGTGCGACGCTCGCGCCGATGGAGTACACTTCGGCCGCGCGTCTGGAAGCGAAAAACGCGCTCGGGCAGTCAGAATGGAACGATCGTCCTTCATGGCGCGCGGCGCGGTCGCGAGCGCGGTTTGCTCTGCGCTCCTCCTCGAGGGGGCCTCGGCCTTCGCCGACTGGCCATCTGCCCGTCACGACGCGCAGCGCACGGGCGCCACGTCGTCCACGAGCAATATCGTGAAGCCGGCGCCCTACTGGCGGGCGTATCTCGGCGGTGTCCTCGGGACAGGCCGGGTGCTCGCAGGGGATACGAACCAGGACGGCGATATCGACCTGCTCTTTGTGTCCGGCGGCCGCGTCGTCCTCTCCGATCCGCTGGGATTCGTCCGCTGGAGCACCCCATCGCTGGGATTGCAGACGCTGCACTCCGTCGACGATCTCGACGGAGACGGGCGGCTCGAGATCGTCGCGCTGAGCGGCGCGGGCGCGGCGGTCATCGATGGATCGAGCGGAGCCATCCTGTGGCGCGAGGACGCCTCGGAGCTCGGAACGCTCGGGGCCGCGCGCCTCGCCGATTTCAACGGCGACGGTCATCTCGATCTCTTCCTGGACGAGTGTGGCTGTTGCACCGTGCGCACGGACAGCCCGGGTGTCATCTACAGCTTCGCGGGGGGGTTCGGCGCTGTCGAGCGGTTGCCTCCTCCTCCGCGGCGCGTGCATTGCAACGCGACGATCGACACGGTGGGCGACTGGAACGGAGACGGCGCGGACGATCTCCTCGTGTCCTCCTATGACCAGCTATTCCTCGTCTCGGGATCGGGGGACGTCTTTGCGGAGTCGGCCAGCATCGGCGTCCATCTCGGCGGGGCCGTCTGCGAGGCGGTGACCATGGGCGATCGGGCGAGCCCCGGTCAGCACGCGCTCTGCTTCCAGAATCGGGTCCGCGGCAACCAGGGCGCGCGCGAGGTCACCCTGCTCGCGTACAGGCCGGACGAGAGCCCGTCGCTCGCTGTGGTCTGGCGAAAGACCCTCAGCCCCAATGACGGCGGCGACGCCCGCGCCCCGACGCGCCTCGCGTGGGATCTCGACGGCGACGGCGCGCTCGAGGTGCTGGCGAGCGGCAAGGTGGGCGAAGCCTGGACGTCCTTCGTGCTCGATGCCGCCACGGGCGCCGTGCTCGCCACCATTCCCGACGCGATAGCGCAGGGCGCGGTCCAGGGAGACGCGGGCTCCGAGCAATGGATCGTCACGTCGCGCGAAGAGCGCGTGTCGGCGTACCGGTTCAGCCGCGCCGCCGGAGGCTCGCTGGAGCGGCTCTGGTCGCTGGACGGCGAGCGGGTGCGCACGCGGGTCGACTGGGCGAGATCCCGCAGGACGAACCTCGCCTTCTCGCTTGTGACTCCGGATCTCACGGGCGACGGACGCGGCGAGCTCGTGCTCGAGTCGACGTCGGAGCCCGTGGCGCTCACCGCGGTGGATATGCAGGGGGGCGGGGCGACGGTCGCGGCCGTCTACTCCGTCGGGCCCGGAAGCGGCATCGCGGCGCTCGAGCTGCCCGTCGCGAGCGCTCCGTCGTGGCCGCGGCTGGTGGTCTCCCGGGCCGATGGGTTCCTCACGCTGCTCGACGCGTCGTTCGAGCCCTTGAACCTCGTGCGGGAGGGGCGCGACGTCCTGCCCGGGATGCGCGTCGGCGGCTTCTACACAGGCCCGGGCGCCTTCGTCAATTTCGGCCGCGCCCCGCTCGCCGCGAGGTTCTCTCCGGAGGACGCCGCCGCCAGCGTCGTGGTCGTCGACAGCCGGGGCGACCTCGTCCGGGTCGCGTCCGACGGCGCGAGCAATGTGGCGCCGGCCAAGCCTGCCTGGCGCGTGAGGGACGCGTTCGGCGCGTCCATCGCCCCCGCCGAGGGGAGCTCGCCCGCGACGCTCGCGTGCTTCAGGCGGCTGCACCCGCTCACTGACCCGGTGAAGTACGCCGTCGCGACGCTCGACGCGAACGGCAGGCAAACGAGCGAGACTCCGCTCGAGAAGCCCCCCGCGTGGGACGTGCTGCACGGAGATCTCGACGGAGACGGCGCGCGCGAGCTCGTGGCGGTCACGGTGGATCCGAACCTGCGCACCGAGGTCGTCGCGATCGATGGGGGCGGCGGAGAGCGGTGGAAACACCGTATCGACGCCTCCGCCGGCACCCAGGCCGTCGCGATCGCCGACTGGAACGGAGACGGCGCGGAGGACGTGGCGGTCGCGATCAACAGGGCCAAGGTGCTCTCGGGTCGGAACGGCAGCCCCCTCGGCGAGAACCCGGAGACGCTGCTCTATTTCATGCCCATCCTCGCCGATGTGTCGGGAGATCATCGGCTCGAGATGACCCTGCAGGGGGGGTATGCCCCGGCGCGGGCGCTGCCGCACGACCTGAGCGCCGCGCTGTGGAAGGGCGCGCAGGACATCCGTCCCTACCCGCACGGCGCGATCGCGCGCTGCGACGGCAAGACCGTCCTCGTCGAGGGGTCGTTCATGAATCCGGCGCGGCTGACGTTCTCCGTGCTGGACGCCGCCAGCGGGGGGCAATCGCGCTTCATCGTCCTCGCGGGCGACGGCGCGTTCGACGCGGAGGACGCCGCAGCACAGGCGGGCGCCCCGATGGGCCAGCTCGGAGATGTGGCGATCTCGGGGAACCTGACCGGGCGCGCGTCCGCCGGTCCGACCGCCATCGTCGGCTCCACCAACGGCTTCCTCTATGCGGTCGACGCGTGCTCGGCGCGCCTCGTGTGGTCTTATGCTTTCGGCAGCCCCGTCGGCTCACCGAGCCTCGCGGACACCGACGGTGACGGCCACGACGACATCCTCGTGAGCGTGGCAGACGGCTACCTCTACAACATGCGGCACGAGATCCTGCCGGCGCCCGAGTTCGTCTGGGATGTCGATCCGGGCAGCGGCGAGCAAGGCGAGGACATCGACGAGATCGAGACCAGGGACACGCTCCACATGAGGTGGTCGAAGGTCGAGGGCGCGACGTCGTATCAGGTGACGGTCGTGGGCGGGCAAGGCGATTACCTGAGCTCGCCTGCTTGGCAGGACGTGGGCGACGTCGTCGAAGCCTCGGTCGGCGGGCTGCCGCTCCTCGACGGGGCGAAGTACTACGTCGGCGTGCGCGCGCTCTCTGCCGCCGGGCTCTCGCCGGACCGGGGGTCGGACGGCGTGATCGTGAGGATGCCGCAGGGCGAAGGGGGAGGCGGCGGTGGAGCCGGAGGCGCCGGCGGCGGCGGAGCCGGAGGCGCTGGCGGCGGTGGAGCAGGAGGCGCCGGTGGCGGAGCAGGGGGTGGCGGCGATGGCGGGGCAGGGGGCACCGGCAGCGCAGGTCCTGGCGGAGCCGGCGCGGCCGGATGGGACGACACGCTCCTGTACGGCCGTGGTTGCGTGTGCACCGAGGCGCCGGGGCAGCGCCCGGCCTCGTGGGCGGCCGGCCTCGGCGCTATCGCCCTGGCGCTCGTCGCCCTCGGCAGGGCCCGCGGGACGGCGAGCGCGCCGCCGGGCCGCCGCGCGATCAGGGCACCTCGCGGGCGCTGGCCGCGCGACGTGCGGCCGGCGCGCTAGAAGCTCACGCCTCCGCCGAGCGCCAGCGTGAGCGCGAACGCCGCGATCAGCAGGAGCATCGCGCCGAGCGTGTACCGCCGCACAGGCGCGTCGAGCACGAAAGCGAGGCGCGCCACGCCGACAAGCACCGAAGGGCCGAACACACCGAAATGGCGGACCAGAGGCGCCGGCGCCAGCAGGAGCCATCCGGCCACGCACGCGCTGCTCAGCACGCTGCCCGCCGCGAGCACGCGGCGCGAGCCTGGGCCGGAGAAGTAAATGCACATGGCGTCCGTGACGAGCGGAGCCACCGCAGAGACCAGCATCGTCATGGTCATCGCGTCGCGCGCGGCGCCCGAGTGCGGCAGCCCGGGGATCCGGACCGTGAAGATCACATAGATGGCCGCGCCGAGGAGCGAGAGCAGGGCGGCCGGAGGCAGCCAGGCGCGCACGGCGCGCGCCTGCCAGGACGCCTCGTCTCCCGACCTGCTCGCGCCCGCGACCGCGCGCGCGGCGAACGCCTGCGACGCCTGGGACAGCACCGCGGCGAACGACCAGTAGAGCACCTGCTGCCCCACGCGATGATCGCCGACGAGCTTCAGGTTGGCGCTGAGCGAGATCGGGTAAACGATGACGGTCGCGAAGTTCGCGATGGAGTACGGGACCGCGCGCCGGACGACGAGCATCGCGTAACGCGCGGCGCGCCGGAGCCGGGTCGGGCGCAGGAGGAGCAGCGCAGGCGAGGCGCCGGCGATCCCGATCGCGACGGCGACGGCATCGGGGCGCCCCGCGAGCGCGGCCAGCATGGACGCGCCGGGGGAGAAGACGAGGAGCACCGCGAGCGCGTGCAGGTACCGCCCCTGGAGCTGCCAGCTCGGCCAGATGCTCGGCGAGGCGGCGGCGAGCAGCGAGCACGCGCTGAAGAGCGCGGTGACCAACCCCGCCGTCCCGCCCAGCCCGGTGGTCAGCTCATGGGCGAGCGTGCAGCTGAAGGCGAACACGGCGACGAGCGCGAGGGCGCCGCCCACGAGCGCGCGGCCCCCCCTGGTCGCGAAGGCGCGCGCCCGGCGCGCAAGGGTCGGCGCGAGGCCGGCGGAGACCAGCGCGACGACGACCATCCCGCGCGACGTGTAGTTGGCGAGCGCGGCGAGCGCCGCGGGGTCGGCCGACAGCGCAAGCACCCACTGGGCCGCGAGCGAGACGGCGCGAGGCAGGATGACCGCGAAGGCGACCCCGGCGCCGCCGTGCATCCCAGCGCGCATCAACGACGACAGCTTCACAGGGCGATTCGAGGGAGAGGGAGGAAGGCGAAGATGGCCACGATCGTGCGCAATCTACCTACGGGATGAGCGAAGGCGCCAGCGCCTTCGCCTTCTCCTCGAGGACCCGCTTGCGCAGCGCAGGGTCCTGCCCCCCGCGCCGTTGCAGCAGGCGCTCGAGCGCCTTCGACGCCTCGATGTGCGCGCCCGCGCGGCTGGCGGCGTCGGCCAGCTTGAGGAGGCGCTCCTCGGTCGGCTCGTCCTGCGCTGCGCGCGCGTAGTAGGTCACGGCCGACGGATGGTCTTCCCGCGCCGCGAGCAGGTCGCCGGCCCAGGTCGACGTCGCCGCGCACGCCGCGAGCGTGGTGCACGACGCGGAGAGCAGCTCGCGGAGCGCGGGGAGGAGCTTCTCGGACGAGGCCATCTGCGCCGCCGCGACGACCCGCAGGCGAAGACAGCCGGCCCGGTTGTCCAGCCGCTCGCAGCTCCCCGAGAGCAGCTGCTCCGCCTCCGCGCTCTTCTTGCCCAGGAGGAGGAGCCGCGCCCTCAGCTGGACCGCGAAGAACGAGTCGTCGTCGAGGCCCTGCACCGCCGCCGCGTGCGCCTCGATCTCCCGCTCGCAGGCGGCCCTCCGCCCGTCGTCACCGCCGCAGCGGGCGGAGCCTGGGACCTCCAGCATCGCGAGCAGCGCATCGCCGGCGGCCCAGTGCGCTCCGACCCGCGCGCGGTCGCGCGCGATCGCCTCCTCCGCGCAGCGCAGGCGCAGGTCGACCTCTTCCCGGCGGTCGCCCGCGGTGGCCATGCGCTCGAGCACCTCGACCCCGGCCTTGCCTTCCGGCACGGCCCGCAGCAGCTCCTCCCACGTGTGGGTCCACTGCCGGGCGAGCACCGCGGCCGTGTCGGTCACGCCGGGGTCGTCCTCCACGGCGAGCCGCAGGCTCAGGAGCGCCTGCTCCCTGGCGCCGCGCGACGCGAGCACCTCCGCGAGCAGGAGGTGGGCGCGCCCGTGGCGGCGTGAGCGCTCGAGCGTGCGCTGGAGCCATGGGATGGGGCTCTCGCCGCTGCCCCGGAGCGCGGCGACCGCGCCGAGCAGCGGGAAGTACGGCTCCGCGGGGTGGCGGAGGATCGCCGCGCGGAGCTCCTCGCGGAAGCGTGGCCAGCCGGCGCCGCTCGCCGCGCCCGCGTCGCTCTGCGCGCGCAGCGACCGGCGGTCGTGGTCGACGTCGCGCCAGCCGAAGCGCACCATCAGGGAGACGAGCGCGAGCGCGGAGGCCACGGCGCAAGCCGCCGCCTGCCACGGCCGCCACCGCGCCGGGCCGGGCTCGCCTGCCGGGGCCTCGTGCCGCGGCCGCTCGCCGTGGGCCTCACCCCAGAGCGAGCCCAGGGTCGCCGCGAGCGCGATGCTGACGCCTGGCACCTCGAGCCCGAGGTCGAACAGGTTCTGGAGGACGAGCACCGCGCAGCCGACCCAGGCGCCCAGCGCCGCCGTGCTCGCGCGCAAGGCGATCTTGCCCGGGCGAAACGCGACGCCGAGCGCGACGAGCGAGGCCGCCGCGACCGGAGCGCCCCACTCGGCCGCCCACTGGATCACGACGTTCTCGGCGTGCGTGAACACGATGTTCCCTGGCGACTGTCGGTACGCCGGGAACACCGTCTCGAACGCGCCGCGCCCGATGCCGAAAAGCCAGTGATCCGCGAGCAGCGGGAGCGTCGAGCGAAAGAGCGACAGCTTGTCGAGGTTGTCGTCCGCCATCTCCGCGAGCGTGCGGTTCGTCGCGGCGAGCGCGGCCAGCAGCGCGCCGCCGCCGATGGCCACGCTCAACAGCCAGGCCGCCGCGCCCCGGCCGCGGGGGCCGGAGCGGTGCCTGCCGCGCCGCCGCCGCGAGAGCAACGCGAAGAGGGCGAGGCCGAGCGGCAGCACGAGCAGCCCTCCGCGAGACGAGGCGATGATGCCGACCCCGACGATCGTGGTGAGCCCGACGCCGGCGACCCAGGGCGGCAGGAGCGGCCTGCTCGTGAGCAGCAGCCCGACCCCCGAGAGGATGCCGAGGTTCAGGTAACCGGCGAGGTTGTTCGGGTTGAGCAGCGGCCCGACGTGCCATGACGCCACCGAGAACCGCGGTTGATACAGGCCGAAGACGGTCGTCGCGCCGAGCAGCCCGTGGGCGATCGTCGTGAGCGCGGCGAGGAACGCGCTGCCGAAGACCAGGGTGATCCCGAGCTTCGCGCCGCGCCGCGCGCCGACGAACGCGGCCGTGAGGAAGACGCCGGTATAGGTCAGCCATTTCAGGGCCTCCACCAGCGTGGCGCCGGGGTCGAGCGAGACGCTGGCGTACCGCGGCGCCGCCTCTCCGAGCGGCATCAGGGAGCGCGACCAGATGTCGGCGCTCGCCGGCGAGAGCCGCTCGAGCCACGCGAGCGGCAGCGGCGCGGCCTGCAGCAGCGTATACGCGGTCAAGCCGAGCAGCGTGAGCGCCGGAAGCGTCTTCACGGGAGACGGCTCGCCGGCGAGCGCGCTGGCGCGGAGCGAGAGCGCGGCGGCGATCGCCACGGCCGCGGACACCAGGGCCAGCGTCGGCGTATGGACAGCGCCGATGGCGAGCACGGACCCGGCGACGATGGCCCCGAGCAGCCACGGGATCACGCGCTCGGCGAGCGGTGGTGCGGCGCCTCCTGGGCGGCTCCGCGCCGCGGCGCCCATCGAGCGCCGGAGCTCGGCGGGCGACCTCAGCTTCGGGCGTGTCGAGTCCGTCGTCACGGCCGGCCAGGGTAGTCGATCTGCGCCGCAGAGGGACGGGGTCGCTCACGGCACCATCGAGTCGACCTGCGCACTCCCGGGATTGACCGAGAGAGTGTGAGATGACGAGCATCCATCCAGGAGCGCTGTCGTCGTGTAGAGTGCGCCGCGTGCTCACGCTCTCGGCGCATCCTCTGCTCGAAGTCGCCGCCTTCGTCACGACGTTCCCCGCGCCGCTCGGCGAGCTGCAGGGGAGCGACGCGCTCCGCGGCCTCCTGTCCGACAAGGCCTCGGCCCCGTTCCGCTCGGACGACGCCGTGCGGTCGGCGGTCCGCGATCTGCTCCGGCACGGCGGCTACAAGCCGACAGGCCGGGGCAAGCCGGCCTCCGAGTACCTCATCCGCGCCGCCGAGGGGGGATCGCTCGCGCCCATCAACGCGGCCGTGGACGCGTGCAACGCCGTGTCGCTGCACACGGGCCTGCCCATCAGCGTGATCGATCTCGATCGCGCCCGCCCGCCGCTCCGCATCGAGGTCGCGCCCGCTGGCTCCCGCTATGTGTTCAACGCCTCGGGGCAGGAGATCGACCTCGAGGGGCTCCTCTGCGTCTTCGACGCGGACGGCCCGTGCGCGAACGCCGTGAAGGACGCGCAGCGGACGAAGACGCACGCGGGGACGACGCGCACGCTCTCGGTCCTCTGGGGCAGCCGCGCGCTTCCGGGCCGCGCGGCGGGAGCGGCCGCCTGGTACAAGGAGCTGCTCGCCGGCATCGGCGCGGCGACCTCGGACGCGCCGATCGCGGCCTGATCACCCGGCGCGCGGGCCATCGCCTCCCACGCGCGCCGGCGCGCCGCCGCTGCCGCGACGCGCCCTACGGCTCCGGCGCAGGGGGATCGGGCAGCGTGATCACGCTCTCGTCCTTGTCGGTGAGCCACCGCCAGTTGTCGACGAGCCCGGTCGAATCGAGCTGATGGTCTCCGGCGTCGTATGCGCCCCACCGGATCTTGATCTCCGTGTTGGGCTCCACGGGCGCCGACGTGACCAGCCAGCTCGTCCCCGCGCGGCCCTCGAACCCCGTCCCGAGCAGCTCCCGGATCCCGCGGGTGCACGCGTACACCCTGCCGTCGAGATCGCAGGGAGGGCCGCTCTCGCAGGCGCAGACGTCGATGAAGGTGCTGTTGACGCTCATGGCGTTCCGCTCGCTGTCGAACAGGATGTGGCCATCGATGAGGTTGGCCGGCCGCGGTGAGAGGAACGCGACGAAGTAGTCGTTGAAGCTGTCGCAGACGACGGGCCAGTCGAACGTGACGTAATTGACGTTGAACGCGAAGCCGCGGACGTTCGACGGGACCCGGAGGGTGATCTCGACGGCGGTCGGGTCGGACGGCTTCGCGAGCACCAGATCGTCACAGCCGCGGGGGTCCTTCGGGAAGTCTTCGGGGAAATCGCCTTCGTACTTCTTGTCGAAGCCTTGCGGGCTCTCGAACCCCTCGTCGTTCTGCGTCCGCGCCGTGCCGCTCGAGAGGGCGAGCAGCCGCGTGCCCGCCCTCGGCGGGACGTTGGGGCCGAACTTGGGGAGGATGCCGTGCCCGAGATGGAAGTTGGCGAGCAGCTCGGCTTCCTGCGGCGGCGGCGCGCCGTCGACCATGACCCAGGCGGCGGAGACAACGCCCCAGTCGTCGGGCCCGGACGACATCTTGCACAGCTCGACCGCCCTCGCGGCGTTGAGCGGATCCAGGTCGTCGAGCGGGATCCCGTCGTCGCACGGCTCGGGCACGTTGTCGGCGATGCCGTCGCAGTCGTCGTCCACGGGCTCCGGCGAGGCTCCCCCTTCTCCTCCGACCGTCGGGAGCTCGAGCGCTCGCGGGTTGATCAGCGCGTTGCAATCGTCGCAGTCGCCGTCGAGCTCCGTGAAGCCGTCGCGGTCGTCGTCGGCGTCCGGCGAGCCGCTGCAGCCCGCGCCCCCCGCGCCCACCCCCGCGGACGTGGCGACGGTCGTCGCGTCGGCCGTCGTTTCGGCTGTCGTGGTCGGTATCCCGCCGGTGCTGGAGGTGCTGGAGGCGCTCGCCGCGCCGCCCTCTCCGACATCAAGGCCGCCTGCCGGTCCGATGTTCCCGGTGCAGGCCGTGCCCAGACACCCGGCCGCAGTGATGAAGCTCAAGAAATTCAACCAAGGTTTCATCGGTGCTCCTCGAGGTCGCATGGAACCAGGGAGGTTCGGTCGATCCGGCGATACGGGAGTCGTCGATGATTTTATCAGCAGAAGCGGCCGCAGCAGTCAGCCCATCCCGGCAAATGCCGGTGCTTTTTTGTGAGGTGAATGCCCACATCGTGGCCCCTCCCTCCGACCCAGGCGCCATGGTCACACGCGCTCCAGGAGACGCGGGTCGTGGTGACAAAACGCAGAGCGCCGGCGCTTTCACAGCGCCGGCGCTCTCGGCCTCTCCGAGGGGCCGTCCACGGTTCGCCCCGCTCACACGCAGCGGGCGGAGCGCTCTGAACGATCAGGCCTGGGCGCCCACTTCCTTCTTGCCCTTGCGCTTCGGCTCCTTCTTGCTCCCGGAGCCGTTCGTGGCCGCGGGGACAGCGGCGAGCGTCGGGCGCAGCAGGTCCTCGGCCAGCTTGGCCGCGCGGTCCGTCTTCTCCCAGGTGAACTCGTCACGCCCGAAGTGGCCGTACGCGGCCGTCTTTCGGTAGATGGGCTTCAGCAGATCGAGCTGCTCGATGATCGCCTTCGGCCGCATGTCGAAGTTCTGCATGATGTACTTCTCGAGCACGTCCTCACCTACGCGGCCCGTGCCGAAGGTGTTCACGTGGACGCCGACCGGCTGGGCGACGCCGATGGCGTAGGCGATCTGCACCTCGCAGCGCGCCGCGAGCTTGGACGCGACGACGTTCTTCGCGACGTAGCGCGCGTAGTAGCAGGCGGAGCGGTCGACCTTCGTCGGGTCCTTGCCGCTGAAGGCGCCGCCGCCGTGCCGGCCCATGCCGCCGTAGGTGTCGACGATGATCTTGCGGCCGGTGAGGCCGGCGTCGCCGAAGGGGCCGCCGACCACGAAGCGGCCGGTGGGGTTCACGTAGATCTTCGTGCTCTTATCCATCAGCTTGGCCGGGATGCACTTCTCGATGATCAGGCTCCGCACCGCGTCCACGATCGTCTTGTGCTTGACCTCGGGGCCGTGCTGCGTCGACACGACGACGGCGCTCACGCGCACGGGCGTCTGGTCTTCGTACTCGATCGTGACCTGGGTCTTGCCGTCGGGGCGCAGCCAGTCGAGCTTCTTGGATTTGCGGAGATCGGCGAGCTTCCGGGCGAGGCGGTGGGCATAGCTGATGGGGGAGGGCATCAGCTCCGACGTCTCGTCCGTCGCATAACCGAACATGAGCCCCTGGTCGCCTGCCCCCTGCTCCTTGAAGAGGCCCTCGCCCTCGGTGACGCCGCGGGAGATGTCGGGCGACTGCTTCTCGATCGCCGTGAGCACCGCGCACGTCTCGTAGTCGAAGCCCATCGCGGCGTCGGTGTAGCCGATGTCCTTGATGGTGTTGCGCACGACGACCGGCATGTCGACCCACGCCGAGGTGGTGATCTCGCCGGCCACGACGGCCATCCCCGTCTTCACCAGGGTCTCGCACGCGACGCGGGCCGTCGGATCCTTCTCGAGGATCCCGTCGAGAATGGCGTCGGAGATCTGGTCGCACACCTTGTCGGGGTGTCCTTCGGTGACGGACTCGGATGTGAACTGGTAACGGCGCATGAATCGCTCCTTCGGCGGACTCGAAATCGGACCTCTACGCATAGTTCGAGCGCGGGGCACCGTCAACGCGAGCCGCGGCCTTCCGCGGACAAAAGCGCCGGCCGGACGAGCTGCCTCCGGGCTGTCGGTGTGGGCTGTCGGTGTGGACGGTGCCGGGCGCCTGTCGTTGTCGAGCTCGAGCTCGAGCCGTACCCACGTTTCGCGCAGGCTGCTGCCTGGGCAGCACTCTCACTCGGCTTCGCGGCTTCCCTGCTTGCCGGTGCATCCGCGCTCCCCGGTGAAGGCGCTGCGCTGCCTGCGGAGAGCTCGCCGGCGGGCCCGCGAGACCGGGCGAGCGGGGGGCGTCGGGCCGCCGATCCGGCGCGCTCCCGGAGGCGCGCCGTCAGAGGCTATGATGCCGCGCATGATGTTCGACGAGATCAAGGCGTGCCTCGAGCGCGAGGGCTGGGCTGTGGAGGTCGTATCCAACGACACCATGCGCAGCGACTTCCAGGGGGCCGAGCGGCTCTTCCCGCTGTTCGTGCGGCTCGCGCCCCCCTTCGTCGTCTTCGCGGTGATCCCGTTCGTGCGGCTCCCGATGGAGCTCGAAGAGGGCGACGCGATCGTGCGGCGCCTGCTCCAGCTGAACCGCGAGATCAACATGGCCAAGCTCTCGGCCGACGAGGAGGGCGACGTGATTCTCAGCGTCGAGTACCGCCTCGAGGACCTCGATCCGAGCGAGGTGCGCGACGCCGTCGATGTGCTCTCCTTCTACGCGAACAAGCACTATGCCGAGCTCGTGGCGCTCGCCGCGCAATGAGCGGTCACCGGCCCCGCTTCAAGGCAGGATCTGCTCCTCTCTGGGCTTGAGCCCCTCGTGCGCCCTTAGCTCGGTGCGCACGATCCGGACGCGCCGCACGTCGCGCCCGCGGACGACGGTGAGCTCGACGGCGCTCCCGACGGCGCCGCGGAGCCGATCGCGCACCGCTGCCGACGAGAGATCCCGGACATACACGCCATCAATCATCATGATCTCGTCGCCCGGGATCAGCCCCGCTCGCTCGGCGGCGAGGCCCGGCGGCACGTCGCGCACGTAGAGCGCCAGCGACTCGTTATCTCGCCCAAGGACAGCCCCGATGGATCCCACGCTCGCGGTGCACCCCGCGGCCACGAGCAGGAGCGCCGCGCTCCAGCACCTGCTTGCCACCGCGGCACCATAGCGCCGAGGAGCCCCGGCGCGCCGCCATTCTCGCAGGGCGCCCCCCGGAGCGCGCGGCGGGGCGCGGCAGCCATGTCAGATCGGCTCCAGCGGGCGCGCGCGCTCGTCGAACGTCACTGCGCCGCAGGCGAGAGAATGTGATTTTACAGGAAGGGAGCGCCCGAGTGTGCCTGTCGCGTCCGCACGCGAGGTGCGAAGCGCGGTTCTCGGTGGGGCTTCAGGAGCGCAAACGACTACGCGGCTGGTCGCCGGAGGCGCGGGATACGCCCTGGAAAACGCGGCGTGGCGCCGGGACGCGGGCTTGCAGCGATCTGTCACGCCATGTCCATCGAGAGGTCGCAATCCAGTTGGTCCCCGGGGGCGGCTGCCCTAGAGTCCGGGCCGGGATCGCCGATGCCTGAACCGCGCGCTGCTGCCGAGAGCTCGACACCTGCCGCCCAGTCCGGCGGTGTGCCCGGCGGCTGGAAGATGCGGATGGAGGACCCGCTCAATCGCTACTATCGGTACCCGATCGCGCGCTGGATCGTGCGGGCGCTGATGAGGACGCCGGTCACGCCGAACCAGGTGACGCTGGTTCAGCCGCTCTTCGCCGCGCTGGCCGGTTACCTGGTGACGTTCGATGATCCGAGGCACCTCATCGCCGGGGCGCTCGTCTTCGAGCTCCGCTCCATCCTGGACTGCGTGGACGGCGCGCTGGCGCGGGCGAAGAGGATGGTGAGCCCCGCCGGTCACGCCATTGACGGCCTGGCCGACTGGCTGGGCGTCGTCTTCCTTTATGCCGGCATCTTCTGGCACATTCACCTTCACCCGCCGCCGGAGGGCCCGTGGAGCGCGACCGTGTCCACGAACGCACTCCTGCTGATCGCGCTGCTCCAGGGGGCGCTGCGCTCTTTCTCCGCGGACTACTTCAAGCTCAAGTACTGCTCGATCTTCGAGACGGGCACCGACGAGACGGCGGACGTGCTGCGCCGGAAGATCCAGGCGCTCGGCCCCTCCTCCTCGTTCTTTGCCCATTTCGATGTCTTCATCGGGCGCATGGGGCACCTCGCGTTCGAGCACGAGTGGTTCGACCCGCGGCGGAGCCGGTCTTCGACCAGCGCGGATCAGGTAAAGCAGCTGATCCGGGAGGAGGCGTCGCCGCTCACGCGCCTCATCGGCGCGCTCTGGGCGATATCGAACGGCGACGCGTTCCTGTCGATGGTGGTGCTGACACTCCTCGTGAACCAGCTCTGGCTGGGTCAGGTCTTCTTCGCGACGGGCGGGGTCGTCTGGATCGTCGCGGTCATCGGGCTGAACGGCTGGTTCCTCCGCGGCGCATCCCGCCGCGCGAAGCTGGCCGTCGCCTGAGCTCCTCTGCTACGTGCGGAGCAGAGCGGCGGTCACCCGCACAGGAGACGGGCCCAGATCGGCGTTTTCGGCGCGCAAGCGCACTCCGGTGCGCTGAGCACCGAAAACGTCGAGGTGGGCTCGTATCCGAAGCGGGTGACCGTCGCTCTAGAGGGAGCTCGCCAGGCGGCGAGCCTTTTCCACGTCCTCTTCGAAGTCGATCTCGGTCCAGGGCAGGTCGTCGACGCGCTCGATGCCGAACGGTACCTCCTGGAAAGCGCGGTCCATCGCCGCCTCGTACTCCTGGTCGAGGCGGCCGGCGGAGACCTCCTCCTCCAGGAGGCGCTGCATCGTGCGACCGCCCTGCGGGCCGACCTTGGCGAAGCCGACGGTCTCCCCGGCGAGGTCCCAGTCCTTGCCCACGCGGCGCGCGATCTTGAGGACGCGGCCGGCGCGGACGCCGACCATCATCTCTTCGCCGCTCTCCTCCGAGCTCGCGTCGACCAGCAGGCAGTTCTCGTGGGGCGAGCTCACGAGGCGCCGCAGCAGCGCGGCGGGGTACAGCACGTCGGCGTCCATCCACAGCCCGCCGCCTGACAGGCGGTCGGCCGCGACGTGGAGCGAGACGATGCTGCCGTGGGTGAACCGCGGGTTCTTGACGAGCTCGATCTTCAGCGAAGGGCGGAGCGAGGCGAGCGCGTCCTCGATCATCTCGTGCCGGAAGCCGACGACGATCGTCAGATCGGTGACGCCGCTCTCGGTGAGGTTCACGAGGTGGCGCTCGAGCAGCGTCTTGCCTTCGATCGAGATGAGGCACTTGGGCGCGTCCCGGCCGATGCGCCGGCCGCGGCCGGCGGCGAGCAGGATCGCCCTCATCGGCGCGCCTCGGCCGCGAAGCGGGCGGCGAGCTCCTGCGGCGTCTCCGCGACGCGGCCGATGCCCTTCACGGTGCCGCCGTCGACGAGGGCGAGGACCATGACCGGGCCCGGCTGCACGAGCGCGACGCGCAGCGACGCCTCGAAGGAATCGACGGAGTCGGCGCGGTGCGTGGCGCGGTAGCCGACCGCGCTGGCGACCGACTCGAGCTTCACGTCGCCCGAGATCGTCCGCTGCCCGCCCGTCGAGGCGTGGGAGCGGTTGTCGAGGACGACGTGCACGAGGTTCGCCGGTCGCTCGCTGCCGACGCTGGCGAGCGCGTTCATGCCCATGAGGACGTTGCCGTCGCCGTCGAGCACGAAGATCCGCTTGCGCGGCTGCGCGAGCGAGAGCCCCAGGCCGATCGACAGGCCGAGCCCCATCGAGCCGATCATGTAGAAGTTCGAGGGCCGGTCCTGCGTCGTGTAGAGCTCGCGGCCGATCATGCCGTTGCAGCAGACCACGAGGTCGTCCTTGCCGACCGCCGCGGTGAACACCTTCAGCGCTTCGAGCTTGTTCATTCGAGCACCCCCGCGGGCACGATGAGCGCCGCCGGCTGCCTGGTGGAGAGCATGACGTCCTTCGCCCACTGCACCTGGGGCCCCATCGGCTCGGCGGCGCGGAGGACGCGGTGCTGGATCTTCATCAGATCGAGGATGGGGAGCATGATCTCGCCCATCATGATGTGCTCCGGGGCGTCGTTGCCGCCCTCGCCGCGCCAGGAGATGACGAGCAGCGCGGGCACCTCGTACATCGTGCTGAGCGAGGCCAGCGCGTTCACGGAGACGCCGAGCCCGGAGTTCTGCATCAGGACCATCGGCAGCCTGCCGCCGAGCCAGGCGCCGAAGGCCATCCCGATGGCGCTGTCCTCGCGGGTCGCAGAGATGTAACGGGCGCTCGCGTCGGCGTCGAGCAGCGAGACAAGGCCCTTCAACAGCGAGCAGGGCACGCCCGCGAAGAAGTCGAACCCCGCCTCCTTGAGCGCGGCGACGAACTCGGGCGCGTACGATTTGCCGGAACCGTGGGACATCGCATCACTCCTTGATGAGCGCCCAGGCGCGACGGTAGTCCTCGAACGTGTCGATCTCGAGCCACCCCTTGTAAACGTCGATCGCCTGCACGTCGGCGCCGCGGTCGATGAGCTCCTGGAGCAGGTCGGTGAAGCTCGCGTTGCGGAGCGACTCGGCCTCGTGGAAGCCGCCCTTCGCGCGGCTCTCCTGCAGCTGGTGGTAGCAGTCGGTGAGCAGGCGCGCGCCCTTCGCGGTGAACATGGCCATGCCCACGAACTCGCCGTGCGCCTCGCCCGCGGGGATCGCGCGGCCGACGCGGGCCACCCGGTGCGGCGCCTCGGCGCCGACGAAGCGGTAGCCGGCCTCCTGCGCGTCCTTCAGGGCCACGAGGTCGGGCACGCCGCGCGCGTCCTTGGGCCGCTGGCCCTCGGCGTACGCGCGGTCGACGACGATCGAGATGTCCGCCGGGCTCTTGAGGAGCTTCTCGAGGTGGCCGCGCTCGAACACGATGTCGCCGTAGAGGAAGAGGAACGGCCCGCTCAGCTCCTTGGAGGCGCGGAAGAGCGAGGACACCTCGTTCGTCGTCGCGTACTCGTCGTTGTCGTAGAAGCGGGCGTTCGGGACCTTGATCGCCTCCTTCTTGTACCCGCGCACGACGGCGACGTCCTTGACGCCGCACGCGTTGAGCACGTCGATCTGCCGCTCGAGGATGCTCTTGCCCTTCAGGTCGAGCATCGGCTTCGGCAGCTCCTCCGTGAGCGGCAGGAGCCCCTGGCTCTGGCCGGCGGCGAGGATGACGGCGGTGACGCCCGGGCTGCCGGAGGGCAGGAAGCTCGACTCCTCCTGCTTCATCTTGTCGACGCCCACGAGCTGGTAGACGCGCTCGAGCGGCACGACCTTGTCGTCGACGCTGCCGGTGTACAGCTCGCGCTTCAGCGTCTGGAGCGTCTCCGTCATCGCCTTGATCGACGAGCGGATCGCGTGGTTCGCGAAGATGATCAGCTTGAAGCCGGCCTTGTGCAGCGTGTCGACGCTCGTCGTGCGGTAGATCGTCGGCACGCAGACGAGCGGGGTGTTCGGGCGGTCCCACGCGCGGGCGAAGGAGAGCACCTCGTCCGGGTCCTTGCTCTTCGAGTGGATGAGGACCATGTCGGCGCCCGCGTCCGCGTAGGCGCGGCCGCGGCGGAGCGCCTCCTCCATCCCCCAGCCGGCGATGAGCGCCTCGGTCCGCGCGATGACCACGAAGTCGCGATCCTTCTGCGTCGCCTTCGCCGCGCGGACCTTGAGCGCGTGCTCCTCGACGTCCGCGAGCTCGCGCTTCACGCCGGCGTAGAAGCTGCAGCGCTTCGGGAAGATGTTGTCTTCCATGCAGATCGCCGCGATGCCCGCCGCCTCGTACTCCTCGACGCAGCGGACGACGTTGACGGCGTTGCCGTAGCCGTTGTCGCAGTCCGCGATGACCGGGATCGACGTGCTGTTCATCATCTTGGCGGCCTGGAGGTTCTCCGCCATCGTGAGGATGTTTGCGTCCGGCACCGCGTAGCTCGCGGAGATCTCGAAGCCGGAAGCCCAGAGCCCGTCGAACCCTGCCTCTTCACCGATCTTTGCCGAGAGCCCATTGTGCGCGCCGATGATGACGATCGGCCCGGGGCGGGCCATGAGTTCGCGCAGCTTCCTGGCTTTGGTCACGTCTCGTCCACTCCTCCGCGCGGTGTTGCCATCTCCGCCCGACGGGCGACCGCGGCTGCAGGTGCCGCGGTGCGCGTCCCAGGCGAGCGGCGTCCCGTCGTCACCGCGCGCGGGCAGCTCCGGGGTGCGCCTGATCTCGCTCTCCTCCCCGAGGAGCCGGGCCTCAGAACGGGGCCTGCCTTAACACCGTTCGCCTGTGCCGCCAATGGAAGGGCACGACCGGGGCAGACGATCGCGAGGGCGGCGGAGCGCGCTCCGCCGCGTCGGGACGTGCGCGCTGCGGCGGTGCCTGACGGAGGGCGCGCGCGATGCTCGCCGCGGGCCCCCTGCCGCTCAGCCCTCGCGGCCGACGACCCCGCGCAAGCGGACCAGCCCGGGGCCCGCGCGGAGCACCGCCTGGCACGCGAGCCGGAGCCGCGGCGGGGCGCCGAAGCGATCGAGCAGATCGCGCTCGCCGCGCGCGGGCGGTTCGAGGAGCTGCTCCCCTTCGACGACCTCGACGCGGCACGTGGCGCAGCGCGCGTCGCGGCACGAGAACACGATCGGAGCGCGCGCGTCGTCGCAGACATCGATGAGCCTGCCGGCTCCCGCCTCCGCGGTGACGGCGGGGCCGAGCGCGCCGTCCTCGAACACGACCGTGGGCACCGCCGATCCCTCCTCCCTACCTGGCGCGCGACGCCGAGAGCGCATTTTCTCGGGCGTCGGCACGCACTATACGACGAGCGATGACGGATCGCTGGGACGCAATCATCCTCGGCGGAGGGCCGGGTGGGTCGACGCTCGCCGCATCGCTGGCCCGCCTCGGGCGCCGGGCCCTCGTGCTCGAGCGGGAGAGGTTCCCTCGCTTTCACATCGGCGAGTCGCTGCTGCCGCTGTCCCGCGAGGTCTTCGAGCGGCTCGGGCTTGACGAGGAGCTGGACGCGCGCTTCCTCCGCAAATACGGCGCCCGGTTCCTGTGCTCGTCGACGGGGCGGACGCGGACGTACAGCTTCGCCGACGCGTTCGATCCGAGGTTCGAGTTCGCCTACCAGGTGCAGCGCGACGCGTTCGACCAGCTGCTGCTCCGCCACGCCGCGGAGCTCGGGGCGGAGGTGCGCGAGTCGTGGGAGGCCGTCGAGGTGGTGTTCGAGGGCCCCCGCGCCGTCGGGGTGCGCGCGCGGCCCCGCGCTCGACCCGACGGCGCCGGGCCGGAGGAGGCCGCGGCCGCGCGCGCCGACTCGAGCGACGTCGTCGAGCTCCGGGCGCCGGTGATCGTGGACGCGACGGGGCGGGACACGCTGCTCGCGTCGAGGATGCGGCGGAAGGCGCAGCTGGCCGAGCTCGACAAGACCGCGCTGTTCACCCACTACGAGGGCGTGCCCCGCGAGGCGGGGATCCACCAGGGCGACATCCAGATCGTCCTCTTCGAGCACGGGTGGTTCTGGTTCATCCCGTTCCGCGGCGAGGTGACGAGCGTCGGCGCGGTGGTGTCGTCGAGCTGGATCCGCAGCCGGGCGAAGGGGGAGGGGCTCGACGAGCTCTTCGATCGCACCGTCGCGCAGAGCGGCTGGGCGCGGGAGTTCCTCGCGAGCGCGCGGCGCATCAGGCCGGTGGGGGCGCTCGCCGATTTCTCGTACCGGATCGACCAGCTCGCCGGAGACGGATGGCTCTTCGTGGGCGACGCGGGCGGGTTCCTCGACCCGCTCTTCTCGACGGGCGCGCACCTCGCCATCAAGGGCGCCGATCTGGCCGCCACGGCCATCCACCGCGCGCTCGACGCCGGGGACACCTCGCGCGCCGCGTTCTCGGCCTACGAGGCGGAGATCCGCTACGCCGTCGATCTCTTCCTGGGGGTCGTTCAGGGCTTTTACAAAGGCCAGTTCCGGGAGACGCTGTTCGAGCCGAACCAGCGGCCCACGATGCGCAAGCTCATCACCAGCATGCTCGCGGGCGACGTGTTCCACGCCGAGCGGCGGCCGCAGTGGGCCTCGTTCCTCCGGCAGCAGTATCCGGCGGAGGTGCCCGCCTTCGCGTGAAGCGCGGCGGGCGGCCGCGCGTGCCTCGCCGCGTGCACGCTCGGCTGTCCGGCGCTCAGCGGCCGCACGCGTCGCGGTCCAGGACCGCGTCGCTCATCTGCTTGCAGGCGGCCGCGAGCGCGACGCGCGCCTCCGCCCTCGCGTCGCCCTTCAGCGCTTCATCGTCGGCCTCCGCCTTGGCCTCGAGCACGTCGCGCGTGATCCGGATCGCGGCCTCGTGGCTCTTCCTGCTCTCCGCGGGCAGCTTGCCGGCGCAGGTGGTCATCGCGGCCAGGTAGCTGTCGCAGGCGTCGACCCCCGTGCTGTCGAGGTCGGCCTTCCCCGGATCGCCGCCTGCCTTGCCGCAGCCGAGGGCGAAGGTGCCCCAGAGGAGAAGTGCCAGGTGAGCTCTCGCCATCGTCGCGCGCGCCGGAGTGCCGCAGGAGGCCGGTGCTGGCCGCCTCACGCGCTGCCCGACGCCGGCGCACCCTGCCATGAGCCCGCGCCGCGGGGCAATTTTCGGTCGCTCATGCGCGGCGGGGCGCCCTGCCATGCGCCTGCGCCGCGGGGAGAGCCTGGCGGGTCAGGCGCGGATCAGCAGGATGGCGTGCTCGTGGCGCGGGCGGCGCTGGAAGGCGCGCGCCGTGGGGCGGTGGAAGTGGGGGCGCGGCTGCGACGCGACCGCGCGGACCGCGAAGCGCGCGCCGGACGCGGCGGCCCTGACCACGTCGACCGCGTAGACCGGCGCGCCGGCGACCACGCTGTCGGCGATCAGCAGCACGAGCGGCGCGCCGCTCCGGAGGACGCGCGCGAGCGCGGTGAGCACGCCGCCGAGCTCGTCGCGCCAGCGCGCGCGGCCGGCCTCGGGGCCGAGCGGGTCGAGGTGCCGGCGGGCCCCGATCTCGTCCTGCTCGAAGCGGGCGCTGCGGAGCCGGAGCCAGCGCAGCCTCGCCTCGTGGTGGGCGAGGTAGTCGTACACGCCCGGGTAGGGCGGCGACGTGATCGCGAGATGGACGGAGCCGGCCTCGACGCCGCGGAGCACGCGCGCGTCTCCCTCCTCGACGAGCGCGGGCGGGCTCGCTGCGAGCGGCGCGGCGACCTCGGCGAGGCGCTGGGCGAGCTCCTCCGCCTTGCGGATGAAGAGCCGCGCCGGATAGCCGGCGGCGATCCGCCGCGGCAGCTCGTGCTCCGACGTGTCGGACGTGCGGCGGCTGAGCTTCGTCAGGATGGCGGAGAGGACGAGCTCGAGATCGGCGCGGAGCGCGTCGGCGCCGTGGCCCGCGAGGCGGTCGAGGCCGACGCGGAGCCCGTCGAGCTCGAGGAGCACGTGCGGCTCGAACAGGGCGACGTCCTCGGGGCCGTACCGGCGGCTCGGACCGGCGCGCGCCTTGCGGCGCTCATCGGCCGCGGCCGCGACCTCGCGGGCGGCGGCGACGAGCCGCTCGCGCTCGCCGGGGGTGCTGTCCTGCACCTTGAGGCGGGCGAGGCGCACGGCCAGCGGGTTCGCGTCGACGCCGATCGCCGCCCGGCCCGCGAGCCGGGCCTCGACGAGGACGGTGCCGCTGCCGCAGAAGGGGTCGAGCACCCGCTCGCCCGGCCTCGAGAGGCCCTCGATCAGCCGGCGGGCGGTGTCCGGGTGCATCCGGGCCGGGTAGCTGTGGAACCCGTGCACGTGCGCGCGCGCAGCTTCCTCCGCCGTGCTCGAGCTGGCCACGTCGAGCGCGTGGGCGAGCTTCGCGGCGCTTTCGGGGTCGCCCTCGAGCACCGTCGCGCCGCCGATGTGGGTCAGGGCGCGGCGCTCCTGGGGCGCGGGCCGGCCCGCGCGGGCCTTCTGCTGCGGCGGGCCCGGCTTCGGCTTGGGATCAGCGCTTCGCGGGGTCGACATGGGCGGTCCGTTGCGTCAGGGGCTCGGCGGCGAAGGCTTCTTCTTCGGCGGCGAGGGCGTGCGCCACGCTCTCGGCCCCCGCCTCGCCCCGGTCTTCGTCGCGCGCCGCGCCGACGCGCAGCTTCGGCGCATAGCCGAACTCGCCCGCGGGGCTCACCGCGCCGCGCACGACGTCGTTGACCTCCAGCAGGGCGAGGAGCTCCTCGGCCTGGGACTCGGCGATGCGGAGGGTCGAGGCGAGCCCGCCGGCGGTGAGCGGGCCCTCGGCCTGGCTGGCGACGTCGGAGGCGACGGAGACCCAGGCGGCGTCGAGCGAGGGCGCGATGTCCCGGCTCCGCGACTTCGCCCGCCGGAGCGCCCAGAGGGCGAAGGCGCCGACGGGCGCCATGGTGAGGAGGCCGGCGGTGAAGAGCCCGACGCTCGCGCCGAGGACGAGCAGCAGCACGGCGAACAGGAACAGCTCGAAGCCGAGCAGCGCGCTGGCCGCGACGGCCGCGGCGCGCCAGACCGAGCGCGCCGAGGCCGCCGCGCGCGCCTTCTGGAGCAGCGGCACCTCGCGGCCGGATCGCTCGACGCGGTCGTCGGCGACGGGGACGCGCGGGCCGCCGCAGGCGTCGCACGCGAAGCGCAGCTCGGGGTGCGCCGAGACGCCGGTCACGCCGCCGCAGTGCGGGCAGGCCTCGGCGCGCGCGGCCGCGCCGCACTGCGGGCAGCGATCGCCCTCCGGCGCGAGCGCCGCGTCGCACACGCGGCAGCGGGCGGCGCCGGGCGACGCGTCGCTCACGGCGCGCTCGCGGAGGGGGCCGAGCGGGCGCCGCCCACGCTGCGCAGCACGGCGTCGAACAGGGCGCGCCCGTCCGCGCTGCCGTGGCCCTGGAAGGGCTCGCTCATCCGTTCGGGGTGCGGCATCAGCCCGAGCACGTTCCGCCGGGGCCCGCCGTAGATGCCGGCGATGTCCATCGCCGATCCGTTGGGGTTCGCGTCGCCGCCGACCAGCCCCTCCCGGTCGCAGTACTGCAGCGCGATGGCGCGCTCGTCGACGAGCTTGCGGAGCGTCTCCGGATCAGCCTGGTAGCGCCCTTCGGCGTGGGCGATCGGCAGGCGGAGCACCCGCGGCAGGCCGGTCGTGAACGGCCCTTCCGCGCGCGGCGTCACGAAGACGTCGCGGCACTCGAAGCGGAGGTGCGCGTTGCGGGTGAGGGCGCCCGGGAGCAGCCCCGCCTCGGTGAGGATCTGGAACCCGTTGCAGACGCCGATCACCAGGCCGCCGCGCTCCGCGTGCCGCCGGATGGCGGGGACGATCTGGCTCGTGCGCGCGATGGCGCCGCAGCGCAGGTAATCCCCGTAGGAGAACCCGCCGGGGATCGCGACGAGATCGGTGCCTGCGGGGAGCTCGGCGTCGCGGTGCCATGCGGTCGACGTGCGGACCTGGAGCACGTCGCGGAGCGTATGGATCATTTCGGCATCGGCGTTGGAGCCCGGGAAGATGACCACGGTCGCGTGCATGGGCGTCGACGTACTCCGGTTGCCGGCGCTCGGCCAGGGGTCCTGACGGCGCGCGCGGCTTCACCGGCTTCTTTCGGCGTGCCATGATGGGACATGGCGTCGCGATGGGCGCGGACCGGTCGAACCGACGCGACGGTGCAGGCGGCGTCCGGCTATCTCGTCCTCGCCGCGCTGGCGATCTCGCTGGGCCTGGTGCTGCGGGATGGATGGCCGTGGATCCACCCGAGCCCGTGGCTCGCGCTGCCTCCGCTGGCCGCGCTGCTGATGAGCGCCGCGCTCGGCCTCGCGCTGGCGGCCGGCGTCATCGCGACGACGCGCGTCGCCGTGGCCCGGTTCAGCTGGGCCCGGCGCCTGCACGCGGAGCTCCGCCCGGTCGCGCGCGACTTCTCGCTCGGCCAGATCCTGCTCCTCGCGGGCCTCTCGAGCCTGGGGGAGGAGCTGCTCTTCCGCGGGCTGCTGACGCCGCTCCTCGGCGTGCTGCTGAGCGCGATCCTCTTCGGTCTGATGCACCAGATGCGCGGTCCGAGCCGCTGGGTGTGGATCGGCTGGGCGGTGGGCGTGGGCGCGGGGCTCGGCGCCATCTTCGCGGCGACCGGGTCGCTCGTCGGGCCGATCCTGGCGCACGCCGTCGTGAACGCGGTCAACCTGAGCTACCTGCGCGATCACGATCCGGGCGAGGCGGAGCAGCAGCCGACGCTCTAGATCGGCGCTTCCGTTTCCTCGCTGTCCCCGTTTCCTGCCGTCAGCGCTTCTTCGCGTCAGGGCGGGGGGGCCTGGCCGGCGCCGGTCTCGGGGGGATCGGGGTCGCGCGCGGCGGGCCTTCGTGGCTTGCCGGCTGGGTCTCCGGGGGAGTGAGCGTCCCGCGGGAGAGCTCGCCCGTGTCCACGGCGCTCTGCCGCTCGCGCCCCGGCGGGGACGGTCGCGAGGGCGGCGGTCGGCTCCCGCTTCGCGGGAGCGTCGGAGGCTCGCTCTCCTCCACGCGCATGCCGCGCTGGCTCGACGGCTTCGCCGTCCTGCGGGCCAGCGAGGGCAGCGTCGGCGGCGCCGCCGGGGTCGCCAGCTCGAACTCGAAGTTCAGCTCGAGCGACGGCGGCCCATCGGCGATCGCCACGGCGGGATCGGAGCCCCTCTGTGGCAGAGGGGTGGGCCCGCGGCGCAGGCGCTCCTCGGACACGACCCGCGACGACGGCGGCGCGACGTCGTCCAGGATGGACGACGGCCCGCCGAGCGCCGTCGTCGCGCTCCGGGGCTCCGGACGGCGTCGCGACGGCGGGAATGGCAGCTCGACGCGGGCGCTCTCGTCCTCGAGCCGGGTCGCCTCGAGCAGGTACGCAGCGATGGATGTCCGCTCCGCCGGCAGGGGGCGGACGCCTGGCACGAACGCGAACCGTCCGACCTTCCAGCTGAGCATGGTGCGGAGCGCGGCGAGCGCCGAGGCGCGCGTGCCTCCCACGGTCCCCTCGACGATGCACCCTTCGGCGATGTCCAGCTGAGCCCGACGTTTCTTGCTGCTCACCTCGAACACGCCCGACCGCCGCTCCATCTCGAGGACCGTGAGGACGGTCGCGATGGACATCTGGCTGAGATCGCCCTCGATCGCGGTCTGATCGACGGAGGTCGGGATGGACATGAGGCTGTCCCGCCGCTGGCGCAGGCGTGACGCCATCTGCACGAGCGCCCCGATCTGCGCGACGACCTCGCCGACCCGGAACGGCTTGGTCATGTAGACGTCGGCGCCCACGTGGAACCCTTCGAGGCGGGCCTCCTGGTCGTCGAGCGCGGAGAGGAACAGGAAGGGGGTGACCGATACCCGGGAAGGCTGGGTGCGCACGTTGCGCGCGACCCAGTAGCCGTCGTGGTCGGGCAGCCCGATGTCGCAGACGATGCACTCGGGCTCCAGGGTGCAGGCGGTGGAGAGCCCGGCCTCCGCGGTGGCGCAGAAGATGACCTCGTAACCTGCCTCCCGGATCGCGGTGGCGAGCAGGTCCGCGATGTACTCCTCGTCCTCGATCACGAGCACGACCCCGCTCGGCATCTGGCAGACGGTACACGCGCCCTGCGGGGGTGGCCAAGGGTGAATGGCGGCGAGCCAGCCTGAACATTCATTCGCCGGCGCGCCGCCGTCCCGGCTCCTCGCGCGAGCCCTCGCTGCAGCATCCCGCGCGAGCTCGCCGCGCCACCCCGCGCGGGTTCGCCCGCGGCGTCCGGCCGCGGCGAGGAATCCACGCTATAAGAACGGAAATGGCAACTCTGGTCCGAGAGGCCGACGGTACGGCGAGGCCCGGCGAGCGGGCCTCCTCGGGGGCACGCGTCTTCATCGCGATGAGCGGCGGAGTCGACTCGTCCGTCGCGGCGGCGCGCCTCTGCGACGCTGGATACGAGGTCGTCGGCGTGACGCTGCACCTCTGGGACTACCCCGACGACGGCAGCGTGAAGAGCCGCTGCTGCGCGCCCGAGGATCAGCACGACGCCCGCCGGGTCGCCGACCACCTCGGGATCCCGCACTACACGTTCGACCGCCGCGCCCTGTTCCGCGAGCACGTCGTCGACCCCTTCGTCGAGGCCTACCTCGCGGGTGAGACGCCGAGCCCGTGCGTGGCCTGCAACCGCTCGGTCAAGCTCCGGGAGCTGTTCCCGCTGGCGGAGCGGCTTGGGGTCTCGTGGGTCGCGACGGGCCACTATGCGCGGGTCGTCCTGGAGGAGGGCGGCGCTCGCCTCTACCGCGGCCGCGATCGGCACAAGGATCAGAGCTATTTCCTGCACATGCTCCGGTCGGACGAGCTGTCGCGGCTCCTCTTCCCGCTCGGCGACTCGACCAAGGACGAGGTGCGCGCCGAGGCGATCGCCCGCGGGCTCCCGGGCGCCGAGAAGGGAGAGAGCCAGGAGCTCTGCTTCATCCCCGCCGGCCGTTACGCGCCGTTCGTGGCCGACCGCGCCGCGGACAGGCTCCGGCCCGGCCCCATCGTCGATCGGGACGGCCGCGTGGTCGGGTCGCACGGCGGCGTGCACGGCTTCACGGTGGGGCAGCGCAAGGGCATCGGCGTCTCGCTCGGCCGGCCCGCGTTCGTCGTGGGCCTCGACGCCGCGTCCGGCGCGGTGCACCTCGGCGACGAGGGCGATCTGTACGCCACGGGCGCCGAGATCGCCGACGCGGTGTGGTGCGACGACGCGGTCTTCCCCCTGGAGGCCGAGGTGCGGGTGCGCGCGCGGCACGAGGCGGCGCCTGGCATCATCGAGCGGCGCCGCGACCCCGCGACGGGCGTGGAGAGCTTCGTGGCGCGGTTCGCGAGCCCGGTGCGGTCCGTCTCCCCCGGGCAGATGGCCGTGGTCTACCGGGGCGATCGCGTCCTCGGGGGAGGCCGCATCAAGGCGGCCCTTCGCTCGCAGGCGGCGTCATGAGGGCCCGTGCGCTCGCGCCCCTCGCCTGCGCGCTCTCGCTCGGGTGCTCGCTCGGGCAGGGGGAAGGCGAGGTCGTCAGCGAACGGCTGCGCGCGGCCGGCTGCTGGGACGACAGCTACGACATGAACCCGGACTTCTTCGCTGCGGTCCCCTACCGCTCCACCTTGCAGGTCCGGGTGCAGCGGGGCAGCGACCTGCAGGAGATCTCGGACGGGCTCGCGGTCCTGATCGACGACGTCGACCTCATCCGCGGGGACGGGACCGTGAACAAGCTCGACGTCGACCTGAGCGTCGGGCTCCCGCCTGGCGTCGAGCTGCCGGGCTCGCCTCCACCGACGCCGAAGCCGGAGGGGCTCGCGCCGCTCGTGCACATGGCGCTGTACCTCCAGCGGTCCTGCCACAACCAGAACATGGTGCTCTACGCCGTCGATGGGACCATCAAGTTCCAGGCGCTGTTCAGCGGCGATCCCAACGAGACGGACGCGGTCGACAAGTACACCGACGCGACGTTCGACGTCTGGGTCGGCGATCCGCGCGACGCAGGGCTCGGTCATCCGGCCGACGCCATCCCTCGGGAGCTCCTCTCGCGGGTCACCGGGGGGTTCCGCTTCTACTTCGAGCGGGGTCAACCTGGGCAACCGTTCCCCTGAGCCCGTCACGACTCCGTCCTGGGTTTCAGGTGGTGTCCTACCTGTCGGGACAGGCGCCTTCAGCGCCCCGGTGGATTGAAGCTGACCATCTGGAAGGTGTCCTGGCCGAGACGACATGGCAAAGCGCCGCGAACTCGCGGTAAAGTAGTGACCGCTCATGCCCCAACCCCCGCCTCGACCCGCATCGCGAATGGGCGGACCTCCAAGCCCCGGGTCGACCCATTCATCGCTCGAAGCGCGCGCGAAGGAGTCCGAGAAGCAGCAGGGGACCTACTTCCTGGGCCGTTACCGTGTGGTCGACGAGATCGGGGTGGGCGGAATGGCGAGCGTTCACCTGGCTCGCATGGATGGCCCGGGCGGCTTCCAGAAGTGGGTCGCGATCAAGCGGATCCACCCTCATCTGGTCGAGGACGATCAGTTCGTCGACATGTTCCTGGATGAGGCGCGCATCGCGGCTGGCATCAACCACGCCAACGTCGCGCAGGTCTTCGACCTCGGGAAGGACGACAACACCTACTGGATCGCCATGGAGTACCTCCACGGCGAGCCGCTCCGGGAGGTGATGCGCCGCGCGGAGGAGCGCCGGCTGCGCATCTCGCCCGAGCTCGCCGCGCGCATCTGCTCCGACGCCGCGGAGGGGCTCCACGCCGCTCACGAGCTGCGCGGAAAGAACGGCCAGCTGCTCGGCCTGGTGCACCGAGACGTCACGCCGCACAACCTGTTCCTCACCTACGACGGCTACACCAAGGTCGTGGATTTCGGGATCGCCAAGGTGGCCGACCGGCTGTCGTCCACCCGCGCGGGAACACTCAAAGGCAAATTGGCCTACATGTCTCCCGAGCAGGTGCGCGGCAACGAGATCGATCGCACGACGGACGTGTTTGCGCTCGGGGTCGTCCTCTGGGAGCTCACGACGAACCAGCGCCTCTTCCGGATGGATACGGATCTCGACACGCTCGAGAAGGTGCAGGCCTGCGTGGTCCCGCCGCCGTCCACGATCGTGCCCGACTATCCGATCGAGCTGGAGAGCGTGGTCATGAAGGCGCTCGCCAAGCACAAGCAAGACCGCTTTCAGACCGCGCGTGAGTTCTCGCGAGCCCTGCAGAATTTCCTGATGAGGAGCGGGGTCTTCGTTGGCTCCGAAGAGGTCGCGCACTTCGTGCAGCAGGTGTTCGTCGATCGCATCCAGAAGCGCGAGGCGCACCTCGCGTGGGCGGCCGAGGTGACGTCCACCATCAACGTCGAGCAGGTGCGCGCGCGCAGCTCGACGACGGCCACGGACAGCGTCGGGCTGCGCAGCCGCGGTCGGGAGCCTGAGCCGCAGCAGCGCCTCACGCCGCCGCAGATCCTGCGGCACAACGCTCCGCCGGCGAGCGGGATCGCGCCGGTCGGGCGCCCGCAGCCGAGGGACGTGGACGACCGGCAGATGGTCGCCTCATCGCTGATGGATGACGATGAGGATGTCCCGACGACGGTCGCGACGCGCGAGCAAGCCGAGCCGGTGCGCTCCCTTCCGCATGGGGAGCGCCCGATGGTGCGCCCGGCGGCCGGCATGGTGCCCGAGCCGGCGCCAGCGCAGCCTCGCCAGGCCGGCGTCCAGTCCGGCATTGCCACGGTGCGCCCTGGTATGCCGACGGCGCGCCCCGGCTTTTCGCCCGCCTACCCGAGCCCACCGCGCGTGCCCGGCGGCCACGATCCTGCTCCGCCTCCGCTCTCCGCGAGCCCGTACGCTCCGCGCGACTTCGACACAGGCGCGCTCGCGCCCCTCCCCAAGGGAGGCCTCCTCGACAGCGATCTGGGCAACCCGCTCGCGTCCACGCTCGCGCTCCCGTCGCAGGATCCACCGCCGGTTTTGCAGGGCGTGAGCGAGCCTGCGCGTCACGCGCGGATGACAAGGACCCCGGCCGTCGCCGCGCCGTCGCCGGCGCACGCTG
This sequence comes from Sorangium sp. So ce117, assembly GCF_051524395.1. NCBI lineage: Bacteria > Pseudomonadati > Myxococcota > Polyangiales > Polyangiaceae > Sorangium > Sorangium sp. So ce117. The sequence goes on along the minus strand of NZ_CP150309.1, from coordinate 10,391,109 downwards.
CAGTCCCGTACGCGCTCCCCTTCAATGGCCAGGGCCATGCCGCAGCCCATGCGCCCCCTGTCAGCTCGCCGGTGCAGGCGGCCCAGGCGCCGATGACCGTGGGGCAGGCCCAGCTGTTCGCGTCCGCGGCGACAGCGCAGCCTCCACAGTCGCAGATCGAGACCGCGCTCTCCCTGCCGCGCCCGGATCCGGCGGCCATCTGGGCCGCCACGCAGGACGCGGCGTCCAAGGGGAACGGCAGGAACACGCTCGTGCTCGTCGCCGTCATCACCCTCACCGTGCTGTGCGTGCTCGGCATCGGCGCGCTGATCTACATGAAGACGAGCGCCGTGCAGCCCTCGCCCTCCGGGGGCGTGGACGCTGTCCCTGCGTCGCCCGCCTCGACGGACGCGACCACCACGGGCCAGTCGAGCTCCTGCGTGCCGGGGAGCGCCGCGGGGGACGGGCGCGCGCGCGGCCTCGCTGTCCGCGACCGAGCGTCCTTCGTCTACTCCGGCCGGATCCGCCTGCAGCGCCTTACGATGAAGGGATGAAGTCTGTCCACCGCCGCTCGAACGGCGCCAGGGCGCGGCACCGCCCCGGCGAGCGAGCTCAGCTGCGTATCGAGGCGCTGGCCGCCGGAGGCGCGGGGGTCGGTCGGCTCGCGGGCGAGGTCGTCTTCGTCCCTGGGACCGCTCCGGGTGATCTTGTCGAGGTCGAGCTCGACAGGAGCGCACGCCCGGCGAGGGGCAGGCTCCTCGGTGTCGTCGAGCCGAGCGCCGACCGCGTCGCTCCGCCGTGCCGCTTCGCTGACGCCTGCGGCGGCTGCGACTGGATGCACGTCCGTATCGAGGCGCAGCAGGCCGCGCACGAGCAGATCGTCCGGCAAGCCATCGCGCGGGCGACGTCGCTCGCCGAGGCCGATCTGCCGCCGATCCGCGTCCATCCGGCCCCCCTTTCGCTCGGCTACCGGTCGCGGGCGAGGTTGTTCGCGCGCGCGGAGCGCGGCGAGGTGCGCGTGGGGTATCGCGCGCCGAGGACGCACGCGGTGGCGGCGGTCGATCGCTGCGTGGTGCTTGTCGACGCGATCGCGCCGCTCGCCGGCGAGCTGCCCGGCGTCCTCCATGGAGCCGTGGGGGAGGGCGATGTCCTGATCTCGCTGGGCGCCTCGAGCCGCCCGGTGGTCGAGATCATGTGGCGTGGGCAGCTGCCGCCGGCCGTTTGGCAGCGGCTGGACGAGCGCACGGCGCGCGGGGAGTGGGCCGGCGCCCGCGTCACGCTCGACGGCGCGCGCGAGGCCGCGTCGTTCGGCGATCCGCGGCCCGCGATCCTGGGAGCGGACGGCCTGCCGCTGTTCCTCGCGCCGGGCGGCTTCGGTCAGCCGTCCGAGGAGGGGGCAGCCGTCCTCGCCCGCCGCGCCGCCGAGCTTGCCCACCTCGACTCCACCCGGCCGCCGCACGTCCTGGAGCTGTTCGCCGGGAGCGGGACGCTCTCCGTGCTGCTCGCGCGCGGCGCGCTGCGACCCTCCCCGTCCCCGGCCGCCGAGCCCGCCGGGGCCGCGGCCTCGGGCCCGCCGGGGCCCGCGTCCTTCACGGCCGTCGAGCTCTCGTCCGCAGCGGTCGCTTGCCTGCGGCAGAACCTCGCCGCTCGGGGCCTCGCCGGCAAGGCGATCGAGGCGGACGCCGATCAGTACCCGATCCCGGCGCGCACCGACGTCGTGGTGCTGGATCCGCCGCGCAGCGGGGCCCCCGGCGCGGCGCGCGCGATCGCCGCCTCGAGCGCGCGTGTGGTCGTCTACGTCTCCTGCGATCCGGCCACCCTCGCGCGCGATCTCGGCGGGATCCTCCGCGGCGGCTTCGAGATCACGGACATCGAGGCGGTCGAGCTCTTTCCCCAGACGAGCCATATCGAGTCGATCGTGCGGCTCTCCCGCGCCCGCAGATCAGCGCGCTGATCCGCGCGGGCATGCCGGCCTGCTCGCCGCGCCGAGCGCTGCTCCGCCGAGCTCGGCCGGAGGGCCGCGCGCGGCCGCGTGGCGCCGTCGCCCGGCGGCTTGCGCTACGCTGCCAGGGATGATTCACCACCTCGACGATCGACTCCGCGAAGAGGCGCGGCGCTATCGCCTCGTGTTCGCCTGCCCCGATTGCGCCTCGTTCGAGCCGGTGGTCCCCGATCCCGACGAGGGGGGCTCCGGGTCGCCTGGCCGCGGGCCTCGTTGCTCGCTTGGCTACCCGGTCGCGCCGCACCTGAGCACCTCGCTCGAGGATCGCGACGAGATCATCTTCTGCAAAGCGTTCGAGCTGCGATGAGCCCTCCTGCTGGACCTCCCCCGCCGCCCAGGCGGGGCCGGTCGCACCCCCCGTCGCTGATCCGCCTCGCCGAGCGGCTGATCCGGGACGAGCGGCTGCTCGCTCGCGGCGACGTCGTGCTCTGCGCCTGCTCCGGAGGCCCCGACTCGACCGCCCTGCTGCACGTCCTTTCGCTGCTCCGGCGGCGCATCGGCCACGAGGTGGTCGCGCATGGCGTCGACCACGGCCTCCGCGCCGCGGCCGCGGCCGAGCTCGCGATCGCGCGCGACCTGTCCGAGCAGCTCGGGGTCCCTTACGCCGAGACCCGCGTGAACGTGGCGCCCGGCGCGAACCTCCAGGCCAGGGCGCGCGCCGCCCGGTTTGCAGCGCTGGCAGCCGCCGCGGCGGCGCACGGCGCCCGCGCGATCGCGACCGGCCATACCGCGGACGACCGGGCCGAGACGGTGCTCTTGCGCCTGCTGCGGGGCGCGGGGCCGCGTGGGCTCGCCGTCCTGCCGCCGCGCGCTCCGCTCCCGTCCGACGTCGCCGGCGCGGCGTGCGGCGACGTGGAGCCGGGCTCGGCGGCGAGCATCGAGCTCATCCGCCCCTTACTCCAGGCCCGCCGCGCCGATATCCTGGCTCACCTCGGCCGACATCGACTGGCGTTCGCCGAGGATCCCAGCAACCGGGATCCCCGTTTCACCCGCGTTCGCGTCCGCCGCGAGCTCCTCCCGCTCCTCGAGGACCTATCACCGGCGATCGTCGAGCACCTCTGCGCGCTCTCGGACATGCTTGTCGCCGGGCGAGATCGGCCGCCTGGCGACGATCCAGACGTCCTCGACGGCAGCGAGTCGCTGTCGATTCCGCTCGGTCGGGCGCAGCGATTCGCGATCGAGCGGGCTCGCAAGCTGGGGCGGCCGCTGCGCGTCCGGGTTCGCGGCGGCGAAGAGATCGCCGTGGGCTTTCCAGAGGAGTCCAGCGTGCTTATCGAGGATGGGTCTGCGCGTCGCGGGACCTGACCGCATGCACCCCACCCGCGGCCCCTGTCGAGCCCCCTTTTTTCGCCGTGTCACCACGGTGGAGACCCGCGGTCGACGACCGAGCTGACGGGTGGCATGCTGACTGGAACACGCGTACAATTTCAGTACACGCCGGCTCGCCGCGCGAGCTTAGAGGGTCCTCGTGAAGCAATCGCACAAGACGCTGCTGCTCTGGGTTCTGCTGATCATGATGTTCTTGGCGATCTGGCAGTTCTTGAGCCCGGATTCCCGGCCCGCCACACAAGTCGCGTTCAGCGAGTTCATGGCCCAGGTCCAGGTCGAGGCCAAGGACAAGGATCCGCACGTCGAGTCGGTCACGATCAAGGACCGCGAGTACACCTTCTGGGTCAAGGATCCGAAGAGCGGGACGAAGACGAAGAAGGTCACGATCGGGCCTGACAACGCCGACGAGATCACGAAGACGATCGTCGACAACAAGGTCGCGGTGTTCTTCGAGAAGGAGGAGACGTCGCCGTTCTGGCCGGGGGCGATCATGTACCTCCTGCCGACGGTCTTCCTGCTCGTGATGTTCTATCTGTTCATGCGTCAGCTCCAGGCCGGCGGCGGCAAGGCGATGAGCTTCGGCAAGTCGCGCGCCCGGCTGCTCAGCGAGGCGCAGAACAAGGTGACGTTCGCCGACGTCGCGGGCATCGACGAGGCGAAGGACGAGCTCGAGGAGATCATCGCGTTCCTCAAGGACCCGAAGAAGTTCCAGAAGCTCGGCGGCCGGATCCCGAAGGGCGTCCTGATGATGGGCCCCCCCGGGACGGGCAAGACGCTGCTCGCGCGCGCGATCGCCGGCGAGGCGGGTGTGCCGTTCTTCTCGATCTCCGGCTCGGATTTCGTCGAGATGTTCGTCGGCGTCGGCGCGAGCCGGGTGCGCGACCTGTTCGAGCAGGGCAAGAAGCACGCGCCGTGCATCATCTTCATCGATGAGATCGACGCGGTCGGCCGCCACCGCGGCGCGGGGCTCGGCGGCGGTCATGACGAGCGCGAGCAGACGTTGAACCAGCTGCTCGTCGAGATGGACGGCTTCGAGTCGAACGAGGGCGTGATCATCGTCGCCGCGACGAACCGCCCCGACGTCCTCGACCCGGCGATCCTGCGGCCTGGCCGCTTCGACCGGCGCATCGTCGTGAACCGCCCCGACGTGCGCGGCCGCGAGGGCATCCTCCGGGTCCACACGAAGAAGGTCCCGCTCGGTCCGGACGTCGACATGGAGATCCTGGCGCGGGGCACGCCCGGGTTCGTCGGCGCCGACATCGAGAACCTGGTCAACGAAGCGGCCCTCCTCGCGGCGCGTCAGGACAAGGACGTCGTCTCGATGGCCGACTTCGAGATGGCCAAGGACAAGGTGCTGATGGGCGCCGAGCGCCGCAGCATGGTCATCAGCGACGAGGAGAAGCGGACCACGGCCTACCACGAGGCCGGGCACGCGCTCGTCGCGAAGCTCCTGGAGAAGTTCTCGGATCCGGTCCACAAGGTGACGATCATCCCGCGCGGCCCGGCGCTCGGCCTCACGCAGCAGCTGCCGAAAGAGGACCGGCTCAGCATGTCGCGCGACTTCGCCAAGGCGCGGCTGTCGGTGCTGATGGGCGGCCGCGTGGCGGAGGAGATCGTGTTCGGCCAGTTCACGACGGGCGCGGGCAACGACATCAAGCAGGCGTCGAACCTCGCGCGGCGCATGGTGACCGAGTTCGGCATGAGCGACGTGATCGGGCCGATCTCGTACGGCTCTGACGAGGAGAGCGTGTTCCTCGGGCGCGATTTCACGAGCCGGCGCCGCGACTACTCGGAGACGATCGCCAACCAGATCGACGACGAGGTGCGCCGGTTCATCCTCGACTCCCACGCCGAGGCGCGGCAGCTCCTCACGGACAACCGCGAGATCCTCGAGCGGCTCGCCATTGCGCTCCTCGAGCGCGAGACGCTGGACGCCGAGGAGGTCGACGCCATCGTCGGGGGCCGCGAGCTGCCGCAGCGCCAGCGCGTCGTGATCCCGAGCTACAGCGACCGGGATCGCGCCGCCAAGGAGAAGCGCCGCGCGGCGAGCATCTTCGGCACCCCGAAGCCCGCCCCGAGCACCTGATCCCGAAGCGCGGGGCGGCGCCCGATGCCTCGGGCGGCCCCCCGCGTACCTGCGGCGCCACGCGGGACGGCGCGGCGCCTCGAGCCCCCTCGATTCCCTTCCCCAGCAGAAAAGCGGCGCGCGCTCCCGGGATCGCCTCAGGGGGCGGTCAGCGTTGCCTGCAGGAATGCCCACTGCTGCAGATCCGCCGGGCGGCCGTCGTCGTGCGCGCGGTTCGCCTTCGTGAAGATCGCCTGGGCGCCGTCACCGAAGATGAACAGGCCGTAGCCGAGCGCGAGGCGCAGCGGCTCCCACGCCTGCAAGGCGAGCGAGACGTCGATCTCGTGGCCCAGCGTTCGGCTCTCGTTGTCGCTGGCGGCGCCGACAGGGAGGAGGCGCGCTGTCACCCACCTGCCTGTTGGAGAGGCGAGGCCGACGAACGTGTATCCGGCGGAGACGGTCAGCGGGTCGAAGGGCGAGGCGCGGACGCTTCCGCCCCCCTCGATCACGTTGGACCACGCGTAGAGCCCCATGGGGCCGTGGTTGTTCTGCGCGTCGGGCAGGATCGGATCGAAGCGGCGCTGCGTCTCGCCCACCGCGAGCGCGCCATCGTCGCCCGTCGCGTAAGCGCCGCGGGCGCTGAAGGTGAGGTGGGCGGGGAGCGCTGTCTCGAGCTCTGCCCGCGCTGCGGCCGCGAAGGCGCCGAGAGCGCGGTCGGCCGCGAACGTGGCCACACGACCGAGCTCGTACGCCCCCTCGATCGCGTAGCGAAAGCCCCGGCGGTCGCCGGAGACGCGCGCGTCGAGGACGACGGTGTCACCGGGAGTGAGCCAGGTCGGGCGCGGCTCCCGGGTGATGCGCGCGAGCGCCGTGGCCTCGAGGTGGAGCAGGGGAGCGAGCCGCCAGATCGCGTTCAGGCCGTAGAGCTGGGCCCCTGTCCCGGCGGCGATGGGCTTGCGCGTCCCCGCCACCTCGGGCGGGGCGCCTCCCGGCGCGGCGAGGAGCACGGCCATCGCCTCGAGGTCGACGTTGCCGAGCTGCAGCCCTGCGCGCACCGCGTCGAGCGATCGCCCCGTGAGCGTCTCGTCGTCCGCTCCGACGAGGCGGCCATCTCCCCACGCGATCCGCTGCCGGCCCACCCGGATGAAGGCGCGGCGTCCCGAGCGCGCGCGGAGATCGATGTACGCCTCGTACGGCGCCGTCTCCGGGAGGGCCGGCTCGCCCGGCCCGACGAAGATCGCGTCGTCGTTCCCCCAGAGGCGCGCGTCCTGCAGCGTGACGACGCCCGTGACGGGGCCGCGCTCGACGCTCAGCCCGAGGCGCGCGCGCTGGGCGAAGAACCACTGCGTCTTGACGACGTTGCCCGTGTCGCTGAGCGGCGGCAGCGCGCCTCCGAAGCCCTCGGCGAGCACCGCGTTCGAGCTGTAGACGTCGCCGCCCGTGTCGACCGGGTACCGGCGGAACTCTCCGCGGAGCCGGAGCTCCACCGAGGGGCGGAACGTGAACCCGCCGACGGCCAAGCCCTCCGACTGCGGCGACGCCTGCGCCGCCGCCCTCCTGGGCGCGAACGTGAGCGCGAGGAGCGCCGATCCCAGAGCGATGGAGGCGAACGGCAGGGATCGGATCATCAGCGAGGAGGGCCGGAGCGCGGGGGCGTCGAACTGCAGATGTGCGGCCAGGGCCGCGGCGTTCAGGCGGGCCGCGCTCCTGGATCGCTCGCGCGAGGATAGGCGTCTCGATGCGCGTCGGACAAGTGGGGAAGCGGCTCCGCTCCTCCCCGGCGTCCAGCGGGGCCAGCGCGCGCGCCGTGCGGCGTGCGCGGCGCGCGGTGCCGACGACGTCAGGGATCGAAATCGTCCTCGCCGTGCGACGTCGGTGGTTTCGGCGGCTTCGGGGCGGCCCCCGTGCTGCTCCCGCGCCGGGGCGGCGCCTTCACGCCCGCGGCGGGTTGCCTCGTCGGCGGTCGGCTCGCCGCGCTCCGCCGCGCCGGAGCGTCGCCCGAATCGACGGCGAGCACCAGATCGAGCGCGAGCTTCGACGCCCTGCCGGCGTGTCGATCCGCGGCCGCGCCCGCCTCCGCGATCACCCGCTCGGCCGCCTCGAGCTCGTGCTTCACCTCGCGACGCTGCGGATCGTCCGCGAGCGCCTCTGCCCACGTGGCCGAAAGCGACGCCCGCTTCTTCTCGAGCTCCGCGGCGCGGTTTGACAGCTCGCCGAGCTGCTTCGACGTCGCGAGGGAGCTCTTCAAGGACGCCTCGAACGCCGCGATGGTGTCCCTGTCCTCCGCGTCCAGCGAGCGCCCGCCTCGGGCGCTCACGATCCGCGCCTCTGGCACGAGCTCGACCTGGAGCAGCACGCCCGCCGCGCGGAGCTCCGCCGCGCGCGCGCGCGCCGCTTCGAGCGCCGCCTTGCGGTCCGATTTCGGATCGAGCCCGAGCGCGCGCGACAGCTCGGCCGGCGCCGCGCTCGAGAGCTCCTCGGCCTTCAGCGACTCGTCGCGGAGCGCCCGGGTGGCCTCGAAGAACTCGTCGTAGGGCTGCTTGCCCGTGCGCAGGGCCTGTCCCTGATCGAGCAGCGAGACCTGCGCGGTGCACGCGGCGAGCAGGGGTGCGTGCGGCGCGACGAGCAGCAGCGCGAGCGCCGCCACGCGGAGCCGGCTCGCGCGGCCCGGCGGCCTCGTCACCCGCATTGGAGGATGACCCCCCAGAGCTCGTAGCTCGCGGCAGGCTTCGAGAGGAACACCACGCCCACGTAACCCGAGCGCGACGATACGCCGAGCACGCCTTGCCCGAAGTTCCCAGCCGGCGGCGAGAGCGCGATCGGATCCCCGATGGGGGAGAAGTTGGCGGCCAGGGTCTGCGCGCGCATGGCGCGGCTCCCCGGCGGGCCCTCGGTCCACACGAGGAGCCAGCGTCCATCGCCGAGCCCCGCGATATCCGGCGCGAAGGCGTCTCCCCCGGGGCCGCCGGAAGGGAGCGGGATCACCTGGGTCGACCTGGGGATGGTGCCCGGAGCGGCCTGCCCGGCGCGGATCTCCCATCGCCCGTCCGCTGGCCGATCGGCAAAGACGACGGCGAGCGCGCGCTCGTTCCATCCGAGCGATGGCTTGCCGATCGAGCCTCCGGAGCCGATCACCCGGGTGAGCTCGCCGACGGGCTTGCGCTCGGCGTCGAGCCAGCCTGCCCACACGGCCTTCTCGCGGCGGAATGCGACGGCGTAGCCGCTGGCGCCGGCCGCGAGCGCGCGCGGCGCCTCGAGCGGCTCATCCCCTTGCACCGGCCAGAGCGGGGAGGGGGCGGCGTCGGGAGCATCGGCCGCCACCAGAGCGCCGTCCGCCAGACCGACGACGAACGATCTCGGCCCCGGCACGCTGACGGGAGAGCGGATGGCCTGCTGCGCTGCCGTGAGGACGGTGAAGCGCTCCTCGACCGGCGAGATGCTCACGATGTCGGCGGCCTCTCGGTTCGAGAACCGCTCGCTCCGCTCCCCGGTCGCGGGATCGATCTCGAGGCCCACGGCCTCCATGGGGCTCTTCGCGTACCCCACCACGAGCTTGCCGCCCTTCGTCGCCGTGACCTCGAAGGGGATGCTCTTCGCAACGAGCGGCGCCCAGGGCTGGGGCTGACGCGCCACCCAGCAAGGCTTCGGCGGGACGGGGATCGCCGAGCGCGCGGCGTCCTGCGCTGCGCCGAGCGTCGTGCGCGCCGTCCCGACCGGCGACTGGCGCGCGGTCGTGACGGAGCGGCGGCCCGCGAAGAAGGCGACGACGCTCATGAGCAGCGCCGCCCCGCAGAGGCCGATGAGCGACGAGACCGGCACGGTCACCGCTGCAGAGAGCCCCTTGCCGTCGCCGCGTCGCGCCGCGAGCGCGCGCGGGTTGAGCGCTTGCGGGCCGTTGCCCGATCCGGGGACAGAGCCCCGATCCGAGCGCTGGCCCGAGGCCTGGAGCGCGTCGGCAGCCGTCGCGCTGCGCTGCGGGTTCGGCAGCCCCGGCAGCCCCGGCCACGAGCGCATCGCCGGGTGCCCCTGCGACGCGCTCGATCCGACGCCGACCGACGGGATCGTCGCATACTCGCGGCGCCCCATCGGCGCCTCGGCGGCCAGAGGAGAGCGCTTCGTCTCGCTGGGCACGGGCGGCGTGGGGAGCTCCGGGCTCTCGCGGCGCAGCACCGTGGTGGAGGGCTCCGGGGCGTCGCCGCGATCGCGGCTCACCGCGGGATCGCGGCCGTCGGCGGCCGGCGTGTCCTCGGCGCTGCGGGGCGAGGGACCGTCGGCGGACGTCGCTGGGCTCGCAGGGCGAGAGCCAGGCGACGCCATCGCCGCGGGGCCGGCGCCCGTGACAGGCGCCGCTTCGGCCGGCGGGGCCGGCGCAGCGAGGGGCAAGGTCTGCGTCGCCAGCGGGGCCGACGGCGCGGGGGGCGCTGCGATCAAGGGCGTGGCGCGGGGCGCGTCCGCAGGGGGGCGCGGCGGCGGCGCGGGGAGCGCTCCGAGACGGACGAGGGCCTTTGCGCCGGCCGCCGTCTGATCCGACGCGTCGGGCGCGCGCGGGCCTGCAGGCCGCTTCCCGGCGACCGCGGGGAACCGGACCGGAACTGGAGGTGGCGGCACGGAACGCTTCCCCGTGAGCGCGGGGCGCTTCGTGGCGCGACCGGGGCTCGACGGCGCCGGTGAAAGAGGCTTGCCGGCGCCCTGATCCGCGCCGGTCGTCGCTCCGCCGCGCCCATCGTTCTGCGGTGCAGCGCCCGCCGGCGCCGCGTCGCGATCGACGGGGAGAGGCGGCGGCCGGGGTGGTCTCGCCTCCGCGCGCGACGTCGTACCGCCCGCGGCTCTCGGCGCCGTTCCCGGGCTGCTGGGCGCGGCCGCGCCCGCCGCGCGCCTCGGCGGCGCCGGCTCATCGCCGTCCGTCGTCGCGCCGGCGCCTCCCGCGGCGCTGCCTGCGTCTGCGGCAGGGCGCTGACCCGCGGAGGTCTCCTCGGGTTCCTCCGCCCCCGAGGGGAGCTTCGGCGCGCGCGGGATCTCGGTCGGTCCCTGGTCGCCGGGCGAGGGGCCGTCGTAACGGGGGAGCTGGGTGATCGCGCGGGCGACCCCCGCATCGAACGTTCCGCCCGCGGCTGGCACGACGATCGGCGCGTTCTGTCCGCTGGCCGGCGCGTCTGCCGGCGCCTCGACGCCCGTGAGCGTCCTCATGGACTCTCGCTTGCGCGGCGGCAGGGGAGGCGGCTTCGGTCGCGTGGTCGCCCGGCTCGCGTGCGGCGCCGCGGGCCTCCGCCCGTTCGAGGACCTCTCCGCGGGCGCCGGGCCGACGGGCTGCCCGCTGCGGGCGGGCGCCGCACCCAGATCCTCGATGAGCTCGAGCTCCAGCGCCGCGCCGTCCTCGCGAGCGGCCTCTTCCACCCCGGCGGCCGGCCCCTCGGGCGCAGCGGTGCGCGCCTCGGGCTTGCGCCGGAGCTGGGCGGCGTCGGCGAGCTCCGGCTGCCTGGACGCGGGCGCCCAGGCGTCCATGCCCTTGCGCCAGACGAGCGTGGAGCCTGGAATGATCCCAGCAGCCAGCGCGCTGCGCAGCTCGGCGGTGCCCAGGCTCCGCTGGACGCCACGCTCATCCGTCCATCTCCACGCGCTCAACGGGGGCCCCTCCGCCAGCTGGTAGAGCGCCGGAATTTCAGGACGTGAACCACGATGATCGCGATCGTACCGCGCGTCGTTTGCAAAGAGATCTTCTTTCGTGCGCCCACGCAACCGCACGTCCACTCACGACGAAGATCGCGCTGGTAGCTCATGAGCCTTTCCAGCGCCCTCGTCGCCGCAGTCCGCTCCGTGGTCGCCGCCGCTGCGCGCACGCTCAGCCCGCCGGCCTGTGCGGGCTGTGACACCCCGATCGCCGATGCCTCGGTGTTCTGCGCCGATTGCGCGCGGACCTCCGTGCCTTACGCAGGGGGGGCGCCGCGAGGAGGCGCGGGCGCGCGCGCCGCGGCGGGAGCACCTCTCGTCGCGTTCGCTCCGTTTGGCGGGGCGGTTGCGGAAGGTATCCGGCGCTTCAAGTACGGAGATCGTCCGGATCTCGCGCGCCCGCTCGGCCGGTTGATGCTCTGCGCGGCGCGCGATGCGGAGGTGCGCGTCGACCTCGTTGTCCCCGTGCCGCTGCATCCGCGTCGTCTCGCCGAGCGCGGGTACAACCAGGCCGCCCTGCTGGCCGCGCACGTCGCTGACGGACTCGCGGTGTCCTTCGCCCCACGGGCCCTCTGCCGTGTCCGTCCCACCGCGCAGCAGGCGCAGCTCCCGCGCGATCTCCGCCTGCAGAATGTGGCAGGTGCGTTTCGCGTGCACGCGCCCGAGCGCGTCCAGCGCCGGAGGGTCGCGCTCATCGACGACGTGGCGACCACGGGGGCCACGCTCGAGGCGTGTCGAGATGCGCTCCTCGGCGCGGGCGCCGTTTCGGTGATCTACCTCGTCCTCGCGACGGCCGAGAGCGGGGCGGACGAGCTCAGAAGCTCACCTCCGTCAGCACACCGCACTTGACGCGGACGGTCCTGCCCTCGGTGAGCCATCGCGTGCCGTCGCGCGTCGGCTCGCCGAGTCGAACGAAAAAGCGTCCGCAACGCACCTCGACGGGTCGCTCGCTGGGCCCCACTGGCACGCCCGTCACGTAGACGGTCGCATTCCGGGAGGAGTTGAGCTTGAGCAGGCCGTGGCCCTTTCGCGGGGTCGGCGGAGTCGTCGCTGCAGCGTCGACGGATGTCTGTTGTTGAAGGGCTGCCGTCTCGGCGGCCGATGGTGCTGGAGGTGCCGCGGCCTCGGTGGCTGATGGTGCTGGAGGTGCCGCGGCCTCGGTGGCTGATGGTGCTGGAGGTGCCGCCGTCTCGGTGCTTGGCGGGACTGGCGGTGGCGCAGCCTCAGCACGTGGCGTCGGGGATGCGGTCGGCGTCGGCTGTGCAGTGGTGTCGGTCGCGCTCGCCAGCTGCACGGGGACGGCTGCTTGCTTTGAAGCCACAGCGGTGATGCTTACAAGACCGCCGGTGGTCACGATCGCCGGTCGAGGCGCTCGGCTGCGTGCCGCCAGTTCGGGCAGGCTCGTCTCGACGGTGTACACCCCCAGCGCAAACAGGATGGTTGCTGTCGCCAGCGCAACTCCGGCGGTGCCGAGCGGCGAGAGCGGCTTCGACAGAGGCGCCGCGACTGACTCAGGTTGAGGCGAGACCGAACCAGGCTGGGGCGAGGGCGGCTTCGACGGGGGGCCATCGTCCGACCCAGGTTGAGGTACGTCCACGCCTGTCGACCCAGGTTGAGGTGCGTCCGACCCAGGTTGGGGGGCGTCCGTCGAGAACATCGGGCGCCACTTTAGCGGGATCGCTGCCGCCCCGGATTCCCCGGTCGGCGGCCCACCCGCCGGAAGCGCAGGAGCTTCGCCGTCGGACCCGCTCTCGAGAGCAAGCACGAACGTCGGATGTGTGCTGGAATACACCCGTGTACGTCGTCGCACATCCACTGACGTGGATCCGCAGGAGGTTGCCGCGCGGTCGTCGTGTGCTCGCCGCCGGGGTGCTCGACACCCTCGGGCTCCTGGATCGCTTCCTCTGGCTGCGCGCGAAGCTTCGGCTGCCCGTGCTCTCCGTGTTCACCTACCACCGCATCGCGGAAGTCTCGGAGGTGGACGAGCTCGATCCGGGGGTCGCCGAGGTGAGCGCGCGCGAGTTCGAGGAGCAGCTCGCGGTCATCAAGACGCACGGCACCGTGGTGTCCCTCCGGGACGTGCGGCTCCTCGCGAAGGGGCGGAAGCTCCCGCCGAACCCCGTCATGGTCGCGTTCGACGACGGCTACCGTGACAACCACGACGTCGCGTTGCCCCTCCTCGAGCGCGCGGGGGTCACGGCCACGTTCTTCATCGCCACCGGGTACCCCGACAGGGGCCGCCTCTTCTGGTGGGATCGCGTTGCGCTCCTCATGCACCGGTGCCGTCGGGCGCGCGTCGAGATCGCCTACCCAGCGACCCTCGTGCTCGAGCCGCTGCGCGACCCGATCGCGGCGGCGATGCTCGTCTGCCAGACCATCAAGCGCACCTCCGGGGTCGACATCGGGCGCCTCTGGGACGAGATCGAGCGCGCCACGGGGGTGTCGATCGACCTCGGCGAGGAGCGCGCGCTCGCGACCAGGACGATCATGGACTGGAACCACATCGGGGCGCTGCGCCGGGCGGGCATGGACGTGCAGTCGCACTCGCACAGCCATCGTGTCCTCCAGACGCTCTCGCCGGAAGAGGCCACTCGCGATCTTGCGCGCTCCCGGCGCGTGCTCTCCGACGCGCTGAACGAGGCCGTGTACGCGGTCGCGTACCCCGTCGGATACAGCCTGTGCGGCGCGTTCCATCGCGCCGTGAAGGAGGCCGGCTTCGAGATCGGCTTCACCAACAACTCCGGCCTTTGCATGCTCTCGTCCTTCGACCCCCTGAATTTCCCGCGCATCGCCATGGACCGCGGGCAGATCGGCGCGCTCTTCAAGCTCAAGCTGCTCATCGGCCAGCGGCCCGGCTCCCGGTCCGGCCGCTGATCGAGCAAAGACCGCGCGCCGCTCCGCCGCCGCGCGCCCCGAGCGCCTCCGCTCGCCCGACGCCGCCTCGGCCGGCGCGCGTGTGGCCTGGGCTGTGCACGTGCACGTCGCTGGGCCGGTTCTGCACGCGCGTGGCCTCGATGGGCCAGGAAAGCTGCTGCGCAGCCTGTTCGACGAAGGGGGGCTCCCGTGAAAGGCACAATCCATGAACGCAGCTTCCGCGCCGCCGTATCCATGCTCGGCGCGGCCTCGCTGATCTCCGCGGCCCTCGCGTCGGGATGCGGCGGCGCGTCGGCGCCCGCCGCCTCCGCGAAGGCGCCCGCGCGACCCGCGCAGGCATCGCCCGACGGGCAGGGCGCGCGGGGGGCGAGCGTCGAGCAGCGCGAGCAGCGCGAGGCCCAGCGCGCCTGGTGCGTGTACCTCGAGGCGCTCTACCAGCGGGCCACCGAGCAGGCGAAGGGCTGGCCGAAGTTCGACCAGTGCACGCAGATGACGACGATGGCCTCGCCGAAGATGCTCCAGGCGACCTCGGAGTGCTCGCTGGCAGCGCTGCGGCGCTTCGAGGGCGATCCCTTCACCGCCGCCTATGCGGAGGAGGTGAGCCGCTGCGGCTCCGAGGCCATGACGGCCACCACGCTCCCGCGCGCCGACCTGGCGCCGTACATGGCCGTCCTCTGCGGCCGCCTCGCGGGGTGCGGAGACCTCGATTACGACACCTGCCGGCAGAGCCTGGAGGACGGCCTCGGCCCGCAGCTCGAGCGAGCCATCGGCGCGATGAACAGCCGCGGCCGGCACGAGGTCCGCGCCTGCTTCGGCAAGCTCGCGTGCGGCGCCGATCTCGGCCCCCAGATCTCCGCGTGCCTCGAGCCCATCATGGACGACCTGCTCTGGCTGCCGGGGTGAAGGGCCGCCGCGCCGCGCTCCGCCGCGCCGCGCTCCGCCGCGCCCAGAGCGGCGGCGCCGCGCGGCGGTCAGCCGGGGGAGCCCGGCAGGCGGCAGCGCGCGATCAGAGGGACATGATCGGACAGCCCCGCGAACGCGCCCTTGTGCCCGAACGGATGCGTGCCCGTGAAGTCCAGCCACTGGAGGAGCTCGGACGAGTAGACGTGGTCGAGGTGCATGCGGAGGTTCATGAAGCCGGCCGTCGGGAAGGCGCGCGCCTCGGTCTCGGAGAGGCAGCGGACCTTCGCGAACGCGTCCACGAAGCCGATCTCCTCGCGCAGGAAGCGATCGACCGGCGAGCCTGGTAGCGAGTTGAAATCGCCGACCACCACGAAATTGTCGCTCCGGCGCTCGCGGCGGACGAAATCGGCGAGCACCCTCGCCTCCTCGATCTGATTGGGCCCGAACCCCATCCGCGCCTCGCCTGTCCAGAACTCCCGCGAGAACACGCTCGGCAGGCTGAGGTGGGTGTTGAACACATCGAAGCTCTGCCCGCTCTCGTGCTCGAACGACACGTGCGCGCAGATGCGCGTCTGCTTCAGGCTCTTGACCCCCCGCCGATGGGTGATGTCGTGCGGGCGCTCCGCGTTGTGGTGTCCGATGTGGAATGTGTCGCGCGCGAGCACCGCGAGCCCGGTCGTGTAGATGTTCGTCCGCGAGGTAAGCTTGTAGGTGTGCGCGGGGAAGTAGTAGGCGACGTAGCGCTCGCGCCGCTCTGCCTGCGCCAGCGCCGCGTGCAGCTCCGTCATCAGGCGATCGAGCTGGGTCTCCTCCGGGTGCCAGCGCGGGTTCATCGTCGAGGACCTCAGCGACTGGGTCTCGACCTCCTGGAGGCACACGAGATCGGGCAGCGGGGACATCCGCGCGAGCGTCGTCGCGATCCGGGTGATGGCGGCGCTGGTCGAGGCGATGCCCCGCGTGCCGTGCCCGAAGTAGCGGACGTTATAGGTGACGATCCTGAGCGACGTGGCGTCGTCGCGCGGTGTCCCGGGGCCGCGGAGAGCGCCGGGCGCCGCGCGCGTCGAGGTCGGGTCCGGTACCCGCTCCTCAGGTGTTGTGCCGCTCGAACGAGGTGGGAGGCGTCGCTCGGTCATGTATCCTCTCGCCCATGGGCAAGAACATCATCGTTTCCGAGGATACCATTCGTGACCTGCTGGAAGCGCATGCCTCCCTCTCCGCCTGGTATTACGAGCTCTGGTCGGCCCTGCGGGTCGCGAAGGCCTCGGCGAGCGCCCCCGATGATGCGGCCCGTGCGGCGTTTGTCGAGCGGATGGCCATGAGCTTCCCGGAGGTCGCGTCGATCGCCCGCTCCATCCAGGTGCCGAGGATGTTCGTCCCGCCGCCGCCCGCGGTGAGCGTGCCCCCCGTCGCGGCGGGGGAGACGGGAGGAGATGAGGCCCCGACAGCGATCGAGCCCGCGCCCGCCCGGTTGCGGGAGCTCCATGGCCAGCCACCCAAGAGCCAGCCAGGCTCGGACCCCACCGATGAGCCCGCCCCGGCGCCGTCGCAACCCGCGATCGCTCCTCCACCGCTGGTGGTCCCGTCGACCGTGAAATACGACACCTGAGGTCGAGTCCCTCCTCGGCCGGACTCCCGAGCTTTCACAACAAGACACGCCTCGCGTGCTCACCCTCAGCGCGCCTCGCGCGCTGCTCCTCGATCAGGCCGTCAGCGCGCCGTGCCGCGAGGGGCCTTGCGACGCGCGAGGAGCTGCTCGGCCTCGGCGGCCCCTGTCATGTCGAACCTGGGGTTCAGATCGAGCGCGTCCCGCACGAGCCGCTCGCCTCGCGCCAGGTCCCCCAGGGCGATCCGGATCGCCCCGGCGTGGTAGAGCAAGCGCGCGTCCCTCGTGCTGAGCGCCAGCGCCCTGTCGCTGGCCGCGCGCGCTTCGGCCAGCTTGCCCGCGCGGTACAGCGCCCAGGCGTGAATGTCCTCGGTGTAGATGTCTGCGCGGACGGCGCGCTCTGCGTCGGCGAGGCGGAGCGCCTCGTCGCGCTCCAGGCCCTTGGTCGCGTAGTACAGCGCGAGGGTCCGCCGGTCCGACCGCTGCCCCGCGTCGACCGCGCCGGCGTAGGCCCGCGCTGCGCCGGCGTGGTCGCCTGCAGCCATCCTGGCGTCGCCGAGCAGCCACGCGGTCTCCGCGTCCGGGCGCTGCTGGTGGGCCCGCTCGAGGAGCTCTACGGCGCGGCCCCACGCGCCGCGGGCCAGCGCGACGCGCGCCCTGCCGGCGAGCGCCGGCGGATACGCGGCCTGCGCGGCGAGCGCCCGCTCGAAGCCCAGGTCTGCGCCCTCGTGATCGCCCTCGTGCCAGAACATCATGGCCGCCTCGGTCAGGGTCCACGCGAGCGCCTCGGGTTCGCCCGGGTCGCCGGCGTCGATCGCGAGGCGGATGATCCGCTTCGCCGTCGCCGCGTCGCCCTGGAGCCACCGGAGGTGTGCGGCCCGCGCGTAGGACGGCAGGCCGGGCCGCTGGTCGACCATCCGCTGCGCCGCGTGCGCCGCGACCTGGAAGGCGCCGAGCGCGAGGGCGGCGTCGCTGAGCGTCCCGAGCGCGAGCGCGTCGCCCTCGTCCCGCGAGAGGACCCGCTCCGCCGCGTCGCGCGCCTCGGTGAACCTGCGCTCGTGGATCAGCGCGAGGCCGAGCAGGTTGAGCGACGCGCGATCCCCTGCGGCCAGCGCGAGCCCGACCTCCGCGCACGCGTGAGCCCGGCCGTAGAGCGACGGATCGCCCGAGGCGCGCGCCTTTCGGAGCCACGCGTGGCCGAGCGCGCTCCAGAGATCCGCGCCGCCGGGCGCCGTCGCGATACGTCGGGACAGCGCCTCGATCTCGCGATCGACGGCGCTCGCGCCCGCCGGGGCCGCGAGCGCGAGCGCGCGCGCCGCGTCGAGGCTCGAGGGCGCCGGCGCCTCGGCGGCGCGCCCGGTCGACACCGTCGCGGCCGGGACGGCCTCTGCGCGCGGGCGCTCGGTGCAACCGAGGCTTCCGCTCAGGGCAGCGCAGGCGAAGAGGCAACCCGTTCGTCGCAGCATCGGAGCGCTGACCTCCCCTCGCGCCGGAGCTCCGCCCTGGGCGCGCCGTGGTTCTCCCGGGGGCGTCACAGGCTCGATCCGAGCGCGAAAGAGCTTGCCTCGCCGGCCTGCGCCGGCAAGCTCGCCGCTCCAGCGCATCGTTCGATCGACCAGCAGCGCGCAGCGCGGAGGAGATCGCATTGCCTGTCCAGACGGATGGCGACCGCCTGCAGCGGCTCTGCGCCGCGGCGTTGATCGTGCACCTCTGCGCCGCGTGTGCTCGCCGCACCTCGCCGGAGGCGGGCGCGACCGCGACGCCCTCGCCAGGGGCGGATGCGGACGCGGCGCCCTCGCCGGAGGCGGGCGCGACCGCGGCGCCCTCGCCGACAGGGCCCGCGGAGAACCTGCCGGGCGACGAGATCACCCCCGTCTACGGGAAGGCCGAGGGCGCGCCGGAGCCGCTCGCGGCCCGGCTGTGCGACGCGCTTCATGCGTTGCCCGCGCGGCGCAAGGCGGCGTGCTGCGGCGGCGCCGCGGGCTTCCAGGCCGCCGCCGAGTGCGCGCGCGCCCTGAGCGTCGCGGTGCGCGCGCGGGCGGTGACGCTATCGACCGACGAGGTGGGCCGCTGTGTCGAGGTGATGGAGCGGTCGCTCGATGGATGCGACTGGGTCTCTCCGCTCGCCGCCCCGGTCCCGCCAGCATGCGAGGGGATCGTGCTGGGCGCGCTCGACGAGGGGGCCCGGTGCCGATCGTCGCTCGAGTGCGCGGGCGGGCTGCGCTGCGAAGGCGCCGGCCCCACCGACGCGGGCACCTGCCGCGCCCCGCGCCCCGCGGGGCCCTGCGGCCTCTCGGTCGACGCGCTGGCCGCGGTCACCCGGCAGACGCGCTACGCCGAGGCGCACCCCGAGTGCCGCGGCCACTGCGCCGGGCGCGCGTGCGCGGACGATGTCCCGCTCGGCGGCCGCTGCGAGGCCCACGCGGCCTGCGGTCGGGGCCGCCGCTGCGTCGACGCGCGCTGCAGCGAGGTGGCGCTGCCCTCCGCCGGCGCTGCCTGCCTCGGCGGGCTCTGCGCGGCCGGCGCGCGCTGCGTTGACGGGCGCTGCGCGGCGCCGAAGGCCGAGGGCGAGGCCTGCACGCGCGACGGCGAGTGCCGCGCCGCGTGTGTTCGACGAGCGCGCGGGGGCGCCGCGCGCGGCGTGTGCGGGATGCGGTGCGCTGCGCCGTGACAGGCGAGCTGCGCGCTGCGCCACGCCGGGCGGCTCAGGGCCGGAAGTGGCCCTGGGTCGCGCCCTCCCAGGCCGTCGCGAGGTAAGGGAAGGCGGGGAGGAACCGCGCGTCGTTCGCGCCCACGCCGTCGCCCGCCGTCGCGCCGAGCGCGCCGGTCAGGACGAGCGTGAGCAGCGCGTCGGTGACGTCGGTCTGCTCGTGATCCGCGCCGGGGACCAGCGCGCGGCCGTTCGGGAAGCCCGACGGCATGCCCAGATCGATCCGGAGCACGTCGCCGACGGTCTCCAGGCTGTGCCCTCCGAGGCTCGCGGGCTTCAGGTTGAAGGCGTCGATGAGGTCGGTCCGGCTCTGCTTCAGCGCCTCGGGATCGAAGGCCGCGAGCGGCTGGCCTGCCTGGTAGAGCCCGGCGAACTCGGCGTCCCGCACCAGGATCGGGTTCAGGAAGTAGGCTCCGAAGTTGGCGAGATCGTCGCGCGGGTGCGCGCGGTTGTACTTGTCCTTGTCCTGCAGGCCGATGATCCAGGTGTTGATCAGCGGCAGGCCGACACGCGACACCTGGACCCAGGGACCGAGGCCATCTTCCTTGCCGTTCGCGCGCAGGATCCGCACCTTGCGGCGGCTCGCGGAGGCCCAGACGCCGAGCGTCTGCCGGTCGCTCGGCCCCGGCGTCGGCTCCGCGCCGCCGTTGACCGCGGCGAGCGGGAGCTCGAGCGCGAGCGTGTGGACGTTGAAGCCGGCGAGGTTGTCCCGCGCGGTGCACGACGGGTTCGGCGCCGCGAGGAGCGGGCACAGCCCCGCCAGATCGGACGCGCGGCCGAGATCCGCGTAGAACCCGTCGTCGCGCGGCCCGGCCCAGGCGCGCCCCGCGCCGCCCGCCATCTGCTTGAGGAACTTCGAGGACGTCGCGAAGGCCGGGTAGCCGCCGCCGGTGATCCGGTAGGCGAGCTGGTTCGTCCTCCTCCCGATGTTCGGCGGCGCGACCGCGGCGTCCCTCAGGAGCACGGTCGACGCGCCGCCCTCGATCTTCGTCACGGTGTACGTCTGCTCCCCGCCGGCGAGCTGCGAGAAGAACTCGTTGCCGCCGCTCGGCGCCGGCGTGAGCCCCGCCGGATCCGCCGCCACGTACGGCCTGGTCGAGAACCGGAACTGGTAGGTCAGCGCGTCCTCGAGGCTCGACGGCCCGCGCGCGATGTGCACCTCGTAGAGCACGTCGTCCGAGAAGCCGTGGAAGTTCGGCCCGCTGGCGGGCTCCTCGAGCGGAATGTAGCTCGCGAGGATCACGAGGTTGCCGCCTTCCACCCACGCGTACAGGTCGGTGTTGTCGGCGGCCGGATCCCTCGCGATGGCCGGCGCCTCGCGGTGGCTCGACGCTGCGGCGAGGCTGGGCGCGCTGAGCGCGACGGACGCCGTCAAGACGGCGACGGCGCGCGACGGTCGGTGGATCATGCGTGCGGGTCCTTCCATCGCTCCTCTGCGGCTCATTGCCTGAGCAGGAACACCGAGCCTTGCTCCTGGGCCCCGTGATCGACGAACGCGAAGACGTCGGCGCCCCTCGCCCGGTGCAGCCCCCCGGGCTCGTCGTGGCCAGGCGCGCCGGCGGCCGTCGCCGAGCGCGCTCCGGACGCCACCTCGATCCACACGACCTCGTCGGCGCCTCGGGTCGGGTCGCGCGTGAGCACGAGCAGCGCCGCGTCGTCGCGCGTCAGCGCGATGCCGCACGGATAACCGACGTGGAGCCCGGTCGCGAACGGGCTCACGAAGCCGTCCTCGATCCTGAAGATGGTCGCCGTCTTGTCGGGGCTCGCGAGGGTGTCGCACACGAAGACGTCGCCCCGGCCGGCGACCGCGATCCCGCTCGGGTCGACGAGCGGGCTCCCCTTGGCGAGCGCCGACGCCTCGCCGCCGCGCGCCGGCAGCGAGAACACGCCGGGCTGGCCATCGTCGCGATCGCGCCCCGAGAAGATGATCCGCTCCTCGTTGTCCGCGCCGCGGGCGACCTCGAGGCCACGCGCGCGCAGCCCCTCGCCGCCGTCGATCGGGGCGACGGCGCCGCCGGGCAGGTCGATCGAGAAGAGGGCGCCCGCGTCGTCGAGCGCTGGGTTGCCCGCGCCTGGGTCGGCCACGAAGACGCGACCGCCGTCCGCGCTCGTCGCGATCCCGAGCGGCGCCACGAGCGGCGGACCGGCCGCGATCTCGGCGGCGCCACCGCCGCCTTGCGCGCCGATCCTGAAGACCCCGGCCCTGCCGTCCGCGCCAAGAGCGGTGAAGTACACGTAAGCCCCGACGACATCCGGCGTCGCGTCGAACGCGATCGCCGGGACGAGCGGCAAAGCCGCATAGGGAGCATCACCCCCCGCGCCGCCCCCGCCTCCCGTTCCGCTCGCCGCGGTCGTGCCTGGCGCTCCGCCGGTGGAGCCCGCGCTGGTCCGTCCGGGCGGATCCTCCGCGCGGCTGCAGCCCGGGTTGCTCGCGGCGGCCGCGAGCGACGCGACAGCGCACAGCACACCGGCGCTTCGCCGGAAGTCCCCCCTGGCTTCCGTCATGCCTGCTCCTCCCGAGGGCGCCGTTCGTGCGCTCGGCCCGCGCGGCGCGCGGTGGCGCACGCGACGCGAGCCGCACGGCGATCGCGCGGCGCTGGACGCTGCCCGTTCTGCCACGCGCCTCCCGGATCGAGTAGGCCGCGGCCGCGCCGCGCGCGACAAAGCCGCGTGCACCCTGCCTCTCGTGTCCGGGGTCGCCTGCTGGCGCTCAGGCCCATGAGCAGCGCCGCCCTGGGGGTCCGGACGGCGTTCCCCCGTCGACCGGCTGACAGCCCCGTTTTATAACGACGTCATGTTCGATGTCGCTCGGTCACTGTACGTACGGGCGTTGGAGGACATCCGTGCGGCGGGTCTCTACAAGGAAGAGCGGATCCTCGCGACGCCGCAGGGGCCGGTGATCCGGACCGAAGGCGGCGCCGGGGTCCTCAACTTCTGCGCGAACAACTACCTTGGCCTGTCGTCGCACCCGGCGGTCATCGCGGCGGCGAAGGAGGCAATCGACACGCACGGCTTCGGCCTCTCCAGCGTGCGCTTCATCTGCGGCACGCAGGACCTTCACCGGCGGCTGGAGTCCAGGATCGCCCGCTTCTTCGGCGCCGAGGACGCCATCCTCTACTCGTCGTGCTTCGACGCGAACGGCGGCCTCTTCGAGACGCTCCTCGGCGAGGAGGACGCCGTCATCTCGGACGCACTGAACCACGCGTCGATCATCGACGGCGTCCGCCTCTGCAAGGCCGAGCGGCACCGCTACCCGAACGGGGACATGGCCGCCCTCGAGGACATCCTCCGCGCGACGGCGGGCAAGCGGCTCCGGCTCATCGCCACCGACGGCGTGTTCTCGATGGACGGGTACCTGGCGAAGCTCGATACCATCTGCGATCTCGCCGACAAGTACCGCGCGATGGTGATGGTCGACGACTCGCACGCGACCGGGTTCATGGGGCCGACGGGGCGCGGGACCGCGGAGCTCTGCGGGGTCATGCACCGCGTTGACGTGATCACCTCCACGCTGGGCAAGGCGCTGGGCGGGGCGAGCGGCGGCTTCACGACCGGCCGGCAGCCGATCGTCGACCTGCTCCGGCAGCGATCGCGGCCGTACCTGTTCTCCAACACGCTCGCCCCGGCGATCGCCGGGGCCTCGATCGCCGTGTTCGACCTCATCGACGCGGAGCCCTCGCTGCGCCTGCGGGTGATGGAGAACGCGCGCCGGTTCCGGCAGGGGATGACGCAGGCCGGCTTCACCATCAAGGCCGGCATCCACCCGATCGTGCCCATCATGCTGGGCGACGCGCAGCTCGCGAACGAGATGGCGAGGGCGCTGCTCGCCGAGGGCATCTATGTCATCGGCTTCTCGTACCCCGTCGTGCCGAAGGGCGAGGCCCGCATCCGGGTGCAGCTCTCCGCCGCGCACGAGCCCGAGCACGTCGATCAGGCGATCGACGCCTTCCGGCGGGTCGGCCGGCGCCTCGGCGTCGTCGCCTGAGCGGCTCAGTAGCGGAGGATCACCTTCGGGTGGCTCGAGATCGCCTCCTGGAAGGCCGCCGCGTCGTAGTCCTCGAAGTCGAACACCGTCCCCTCGCCCCGGTTCAGGATGACCTCCCAGATGAGGTCGTGGATGTTCGGATCGCGCGACTCGAGCAGGTGGCGCGTGATGTGCCACGTCTCGAAGATGCGCCGGCCGATCACGCTGTGGAGGCTGATGCCGTCCACGATGAGGCGGTCGAAGTTCTCGATCACCGCGTCACCGCTCTTCAGGCCGAAGAGGATCACGTCGCCCCCGCGCCGCGCCGCGTGGATGGCGTTGTTGACGCTGCTGTTCACGCCGCTCATCTCGAGCACGACGTCGACGCCGACGCCGTCCGTGAGCTTCCGGACCCGCTCCGTCAGCTCGGGATCGCTCGCGTGGGGCCGCTCGGGGCTCGCGCGGTGCGGGCGCAGGACCGCGTCGGCGCCCAGGCGGCGGGCCATCTCGGCGTTCCGCTCCGCCGGCTCCACGCCGATGACGTAGATCGCCCCCATCGCGCGGGCGATCGCGATCGCGAACAGGCCGATGGTGCCGCAGCCGAAGATCGCCACGCGCTTGCCGCGGAGGTTCACCTTGGTGCACGCGTGCACGGCGTTGCCGAACGGCTCCTGCACCGCGGCGACCTCGGGCCGGATCTTCGCGATGTCGGTGCGCCAGAGGTTCTTCGCCGGCAGCTTGACGAGCTCGGCGAAGCAGCCGTCCTCGCTGATCCCGATGATCTTGTCGTCCGCGCACACGTGGGTGTCGCCGACGCGGCACTGGTAGCAAGCGCCGCAGGCGATGTGGCTCTCGGTCGACACGATGTCGCCGATCTGAAGCCCGAATGACCGGCGCGCGTCGGTCCCGAGGTCGACCACGCGGCCGAGCAGCTCGTGGCCGATCGTGCGCGTCGCCTTCCGATCGCGATCGAGCGACGAGAGGATCATGTCCTTGAAGGCGCTGCGGAACCAGATGCCGCGATCCGAGCCGCAGAAGCCCGTCATGATCGGCTTGACGAGGACGCTCGCGCGGTCGTGGTAGTCCCTGGCCTCGTCGATCGCCGGGCGCTCGACCTGATCCTTGGACAGCCCGACGGTGGACTCCCACGGCTGCTTCTCGCGGTTGTACGTCAGCGCCCACATCGCGTCGCTCATGCACCTGGCTCCTGTTCGGGGTTCGAGGCGCACGCAGCTGGCGCACGGGCGCCTCGGGCATGGGAAGCGTGGCGCGTGAACGACCGAGCGCCCATCAGAAAATTGCGCTCGGGCTGCTCACGTCTACCGGCGTCTCCCCTCGGCCTCTTTGGCTCGATCCCGTGGCGCCCCGGGCGTACCGTCTGCTCCGTCGCCCTGGACCGGATGATGACGATGACTCGCCGCGTCGAGATCGAGGGGGACAAGACCGCCCACACGCTGTCGGGAAACTGCGCTCCCACGCGCTGCCGGCGCGGCTTCAGCGGCGCTTCGACGGAGGGCGCGCGGACGGGGGCGGCGGGGTCGTCTCGGAGACGGGGGGCCGCTCGCGGAGGCATTTCTCGAGGCCGTCGTGCAGGGTCGCCTCGTGGGCGCCGGGGAGCTTCGGGCGCCCCATGACGTTCACGAAGAGGCGATCCTGCGCGATGCCGCCGCCGGGGCCGAAGCTCATCCACACGAACATCGCGCGTCCCTTGATGTGATCGAAGGGCACGCCCGCGCCGAGCCCGCCGCGCCAGCTGCGCGAGTCGTGGCTGTTGTTGCGGTTGTCGCCCATCACCCACGCCTCGTTGGCGGCCACCTTGAAGGGGCCCTGGAGATCGCCGCAGATGCCGCCCCGGCACGTGGAGCCCGGCGTGCAGTCGTCGCTCTCCACGCACATCATGCCGTCGGGGTTCTTTTCGTAGAGCGAGAAGTACGACTTGTCTCCGAGGTACTCGACGAACAGCTCCGCTTGCCGGCCCTCGTAGTGGTAGGGGCCGACGTGACAGTGAGGGACGAGCCAGCCGTTGATGACGGGGCGGCCGTTGATCGCCTCCAGCGTGTCGCCGGGGATGGCGATCGTCCGCTTGATGAAGTCCTGCTCCTTGTTCTCCGGGAACTTGAACACCATCACGTCGCCGCGCGACGGCGGCAGGCGAGGGAAGAGGCGCTGGTCGGTCCAGGGGATGAGCGGGCCGTAGGTGAACTTGTTGACGAAGATGTGGTCGCCGACCATGAGGGTCGGGATCATCGAGCCGCTCGGGATCTTGAACGCCTCGACGACGAAGGCGCGCAGGAGGAGCGCGACGGCCACGGCGATGCCGATCGACTCCGCGTACTCGCGCATCTCGCCCTTGCGCCAGCGGCCGAGGTGCTCGCCGACCGCGCGATCGGCGCGGCTGTGGGCGGCGTCGAACTCGTCGGCGTCGAACGTGTCGGCGCTCATCGCGCGCTCGAGGGCCGCGATCGCCTGCGTCACCTGCTCGCGCTCGCCGCTCGTCAGCTCGCGCTCGACGTCACGCTTGCGGCCGCGCAGGATCCGGTGGGCCTCCTCGAGGAGGGCCGCGGCGTCCTCGAAGCGAGCGCGCGCCTTCGGCGGGATGTCCCGGCGGCCGCCGACGCCGATCGCCGACGCGAACGGCAGCTCGTGGCGGAACCGCCAGAGGATCATCGCGAAGATCGTGAAGAGCACGATGCCCGCCGGGATCTGCTGCTCGCCGACGAAGACCCGGAGCGGCTGGGAGCTCCCTCCCTGGGCCGGCGGGGTGAGCAGCCAGACGTTCAGGACCGCGAGTGCGAAGGGAACGATGCAGATCCACACGAGGTGGAACAGGAAGCGCAGCGGCGCCCGGCCGTCCCTGCCCCCTGGCGGAGGAGAGCTGCCCGTCGAGCGCGGGTCTGCGCCGCCTGTCGCCTTGGCCGCGCTGGCGCGGGGCTCCGAGCTCGCGCTGCCCCTCATCGAGGGTCTGAACTCCGAGCTTGCGGGCCGACTGGCCGCGACCGACGGGACGCTCTGGGGTTGATCATCGGGGCGCGGCGGCAAGAGAGAGCTTATGTATACGCCGCCCCTCGCCGCGGCAAGTGCGCAGGCGTGGCGGGCGACGCGCGGTCCGTCGGCGTCGTCGCCCGCGTGTCCTCGTTCGCCTTCGTTGCCCTCGGTCGCCCCTCGTTCGCCCTCGTCAGGGCGCGTCTCCGACCTCGACGGCGTAGCTCACGAGGGCCGCGCGGTCGTCGCGGGCGTACGTCGTTGGCTGCGTCCGCCCCGCGGCGCTCGTGTTGTCGATGACCAGGTAGTATTGCCCCTTGGGCAGCGGCACCGTTCGCCGCCAGGGGGCGCCGGAGTACACAGGCTCGTCGAGCAGGGCCGCCGCGGTCAGGGGCGCCGGCGCGGGCTGCGTCAGGTACGCCTGGAGCCACGGCTCCCCGGCGCCTTGAGGCACGAGGATGACGTCCACGCCGGGCGCGCCCTCGACGGCGACCGTGAGCGTCAGGGCCTCGTCGCTGCCCGCGATCTCCAGCGGGCCGATGTAATCGCGCTGCTCCTGGTGCACCTCGGTGCGCTCGTTCGCCAGGAGCAGCTTGCCGTTGTCGCGGCGCTCGTACGGAGCGTCGGGCCGCCGCCCCTTCTCGATGATGCCGAGCCCGAACTGCACGGCGCCGTCGTCGTCGCGGATGACGGTGAACCCCCGGGCGATCTCGGTCTTCAGGAGCTGGGCGCCGAGCGCGTTCGCGTACGCGCTGCCCTGGGCGAGCGACACGCCGCCGAGCGAGATCGCGGCGGGCTGCTCGATGAGCTTTGTCGTGAAGCTCGCCGCCGTCGTCGAGCGCTGGCGGAAGTACACGTACATCGTGTCGCCATCCATCAGGAAGTCGTGGTCGTACTCGACGGCCGCGCTCGCATCGAAGCTCATGCGCTTCGTCAGGTTCGTCCAGACGACGCCGCTCCCCCCGAACTGGAGGAACAGGTGCCCGTTCGCGAGCTCCTGGGCGACGCACGAGCCCGGGTAGAACCGGCCCGTCACCGGATCCTCGTCGCGGAGGCGCAGCGGCACGCTCCGCTTCCGCATCTCGGTGCAGAGCTGGCTCGTCGCGAAGGCGAGGATGGCCCTGCGGAGGGACAGGTTTCCCGGATCGTTCACGACGCCGGGCATCACGCCGAGCGCGCCTTGGCCGCACGCGCCGCACACCGTTCCGAGCAGCGAGAGGCAGAGCGCGAGGCCGAGCGCGCGCAGCGCGGCGGTGCGGAAGAGCATGGGCGCAGCATAGTCGAAACACCGGCGGGTCGAGCGGCGCGCCGGCGGGTCGAGCGGCGCGCCGCTGTCGGCCCCCGCGCGCCGGTGGTGATAGGGTCACTGCCATGGCGAACGTCGCAGTCATCGGGGCCGGCGCGTGGGGGACGGCGCTGGCGAAGTTGCTGGCGGACAAGGGCAACCCCACCGCGCTCTGGGCGCACCACGGCGAGCTCGCCGAGCGCATCGGCCGCGAGCGCCAGAACGACCGGTACCTGCCGGGCGTGGAGCTGCCCGCGAGCCTGCGGGCGACGGGCGATCTCGAGGACGCGCTCCGCGGCGCGGAGCTCGCGGTCGTGGTCGTCCCGTCGCACGCGCTGCGCGAGGTCGTCCGGGAGGCAGGGCGCCACATCCCCCGCGACGCGCTCGTGTGCAGCGCGACGAAGGGCATCGAGAACGACTCGCTGATGCTGATGAGCGAGGTGCTGGTCGACGAGCTCGGGCGCGAGGCCGAGCCGCGGCTCTCGTACCTGTCGGGCCCGAGCTTCGCGCGCGAGGTCGCGGCCGGCCAGCCGACCACGGTCGTGGTCGCTGGCAGGAGCGAGCGGGAGACGCACGCGGTGCAGCGCATGTTCGCGACCGACAGGTTCCGGGTCTACTCGTCCGATGACGTCGTGGGCGTCGAGGTCGGCGGCGCCCTCAAGAACGTCATCGCCATCGCCGCCGGCATCTGCGACGGCCTCGGCTTCGGCCACAACGCGCGCGCCGGCCTCATCACGCGCGGCCTCGCGGAGATCGGCCGCGTGGCCGCGGCGAAGGGGGCGAACCCGCTCACCCTCGCCGGCCTCTCCGGGATGGGCGACCTTGTGCTCACGTGCACGGGCGAGCTGTCGCGCAACCGCACCGTCGGGATCGAGATGGGCAGGGGACGGAAGCTCGACGAGATCCTCGCCGGCCTCGGCCATGTCGCCGAGGGCGTGAAGACCGCAAAGAGCGCGCACGACCTCGCGGACAAGCTGGGCGTGAGCGCGCCGATCACGGTCGAGGTGTACCGGATGCTGTACGAGGGAAAGCCGCCTCAGCAGGCCGTCGTGGACCTCATGACCCGCGCTCTCACGAGAGAGTGAGACGCGGGGCCGGCTCGCGGGAAGGCACTTTCTCGCGCCGCCGCGCGCCTCGCCTCTCGCGAGCGTGTAAAGTGGCGGCGCGATGCACACGCGACCTCTCATGAGTCTCCTCTCCGCGCTCCTCCTGTCGAGCGTCAGCTCGACGGCCGCTGCCCAGTACGGCGCGCCGCCCTACGGTGGTCAGCAGGGCGGCGCGTACGGCGGTCAGTACGGCGGCGGGTACGGAGGCCAGTACGGCGGCTACGGGTACGCCCCGCAGAAGAAGAGCGAGCCCAAATCGACGCCGCTCGAGGTCGGCTACCTCTACGCCACCTCCGTGGCCTACGGCGTGGGGACCGGCATCTGGATCGACGCGCTCGCCGGCATCGACGATCCCGGCGCGCAGTTCATCGCGCCCGCGCTCCTCGGCGTCGCGGCGCCGGTCGGCGTCTACTTCCTCGACTCGCCGCCGATGCCGCGCGGCATGCCGTCCGCGATCGCCACGGGCATGGTGATCGGCGCGGGCGAGGGGCTCGGCATCGCGTCCTACCAGTACGTCAGCGCGCGGAAGGGCAAGGAGTGGGGCTTCCTCGGGCTCGCGACCGCCGAGGTGATCGGCTCCACCGTCGGCGGCGCGGCGGGCTGGGGTTTCTACTACCTCCTCCGGCCCAAGCCGCAGACCAACATGTTCCTCGCCTCGGGCGCCGTCTGGGGCTCGCTCATCGGCAGCGCGTTCGGGGCCGCCGCCAGCAACGGCGACTGGAGCGAGTCGAACGACAGCATCTCGCTCGGGGGCCTCATCGGGTTCAACGTCGCGACCGCGGGCGCCGTGGGCCTGTCCGTCGCGTGGACGCCCTCGTGGAACCAGCTCGCGTGGATGTGGGGCGGGCTCGGCATTGGCACGGTGGTGTCGTTGCCCATCTACCTCGCGTACATCGGGAGCGATCACGACCCCCGCCGCGGCCTCATCGCCCAGGGCGCGGCGGGCACCCTCGGCCTCGTCGCGGGCGCCTTGTTCCTCGGGAGGCCGGACTCGAGCGCCTCCGTCGCCCTGGACGACCAGGAAGATCGTGGCCGTCCCCCGTTCGCGCGCGTGCTCGGCGGCAGCCTCACGCCCCATCGAGGCGGGCTCGGCGCCGTCGTCGTCGGAGAGCTCTGGTAAGCCGCGGTGTGCCGTCCAACACGGCTGCATGAGGCCGCGGCACGCCTGCTATGCTGCCCTCGATGCCGACCCTGAAGTATTTCCCCTCCGAGGGCGCGCCACGCCTGTACAGCGTCCACAAACCGGTCACGACGATCGGCAAGGCGCTCGGAAACGACGTCGCGGTCGCGGGAGCAGGGGTGCTGGACCATCACGCGCAGATCGTGTTCGACGGACGCGATTTCGTGCTGGAGGAGTGCGAGCGCGACGGGGAGATCGCGATCAACGGCAAGAAGAAGCGGCGCGCCCGCCTGGTGCACGGCGACCGGCTCCAGCTCGGCACGGTCGAGGTCGGCTTCTCGATGTTCGCCGAGGCGCCGACCGTCCAGGAGCGGCTCCCGGCGAGCGACGGCGGGGCGGAGCGGCACGCGCCGCTGCAGGGCTCGTCGGAGCTCGCCGGCGTCCGCAAGCTGTTCGCCTTCAGCGAGAAGCTCATCAACCGGCGCAGCGTCGACGAGCTCCTCGAGGCGATGCTCGACGACGTCATCGAGCTGACGCACGCCGACAAGGGCTTCCTCCTGCTCCTCGAGGGGGCGGAGGCGGCGGCCGACACCGCGGTCTGCGGCGGCGCTCCGGCCGCGCCGTCCGCGGGCGGCGATCGCAAGCTGGCGGTGCGCGCGTCGCGCAACATCCGCAAGGAGGCCATCACCGACGCGGCCGGGGGGATCTCGGACAGCATCGTGCGTCAGGTCATCGTCTCGGGCCGCCCGGTGATCGTCTCCGACGCGCTCGCCGACACGCAGTTCGGCCGGAGCGACAGCGTCATCGCGATGAAGCTCTCGAGCGTGATGTGCGCGCCGCTCCTGTCGCAGGGCCAGATCATCGGCGCGCTCTACGTCGGCAACGACAAGATCAAGCACCTCTTCGACCGCGCCCAGCTCGACCTGCTCAGCATCTTCGCGTCCCAGGCCTCGCTCATCCTCCAGAACGCGATGCTCCTGAACGCCCTCAGGGCCGACAAGGCCAAGCTCGTCGCCGAGCTGCACGACAAGAAGTTCGGCGAGATCATCGGCGCCTGCCCGTCGATGCTCGAGGTGTTCCGCAAGCTGCAGAAGGTCGCGGCGACGGACATCAGCGTGCTCATCACGGGCGAGACGGGGACCGGGAAGGAGCTCATCGCGCGGGAGCTGCACCGGCGCAGCCCGCGCGACGGCGGCCCCTTCGTCACCATCAACTGCGGCGCGATCCCCGAGAACCTCATCGAGAGCGAGCTCTTCGGCCACGTGAAGGGCGCCTTCACCGGCGCCATCGCCAGCCGCCCGGGCAAGTTCCAGGTCGCCGACAAGGGCACGCTGTTCCTCGACGAGATCGGCGAGCTGCCGCTGAACCTCCAGGTGAAGCTCCTCCGCGCGCTCCAGGAGCGGGTCGTCTTCCGCGTCGGCGACTCGAAGCCCGAGAAGGTCGACATCCGCATCGTCGCCGCCACGAACAGGAACCTCGAGGAGGAGATCCGCGCCGGCAATTTCCGGGAGGATCTCTACTACCGGCTCAACGTCGTGAACCTGTGGCTCCCGCCGCTCCGCGAGCGCGGCGACGACGTGCTCATCATCGCCAAGGTCCTGCTCTCGAAGTACGCCGACGAGCTCGGCAGCGCCGTGCGAGGCTTCAGCCCGGCCGCGCTCTCCGCGATCAAGAAGTACCCCTGGCCGGGCAACATCCGGCAGCTCGAGAACCGCATCAAGAAGGCGCTCGTCCTCTGCGACCAGGCGCTCCTCTCCGTGGAGGACCTCGATCTCGGCCCGGGCGCCGAGACGGCCGTCATGCCGCTGGAGAAGGCCAAGGAGGAGTTCCAGCGGCGGTACGTGCTGGAGGCGCTCGAGCGCAACAACGGCAACCGCACGCAGACGGCCCGCGACCTCGGCGTCGACCCGCGAACCATCTTCCGCTACCTCGAGAAGGAGCAGAACCCGATGCCGAGCGGGGCCGGCGGCGTGGCCCGCGATCCGACCGAAGCGTGATGGACTACAACCCCGAAGGGCCCTTCGCAGATCCCTGTCCCGCCAAGACCCGCGCCGATCTGGAGTGGGATCGCGTCCTCGAGGCGCTCGCGGAGCGATGCGCGTCCCGGGGCGGGAAGCGGCTGGCCCGGGCCCTGCCGTTCGCGTCGACGCGCGCCGAGGCCCTCACCGCGCTCGCGGAGGTGCGCGAGGCGGTGGAGCTCGCCCGGGCCGGCGAGCCGGTGCCGGCGCGCGACGTCGCGGAGCTCGAGGACGCGCTCGATCGGGCCCGCATCGGCGCGGCGCTCGCGAACGAGGAGCTGCGCGCCGTGCTCGGCCTCCTCGAGGCCGCGCGGACGTCGCGGCAGTACCTGCAGAGCCGGCGTCAGATCGCGCCCGCGCTCCACGCCGCGTGCGCGACCAACCCCGAGCTCGACGCCGTCGCGCGCGAGCTCGCGGCGGCGTTCGATCCGGACGGCACGCTCGCCGATCGCGCGTCGCCTCGCCTGGAGGCGCTGCGCGCGGAGCGGCGCGCGGTGCGCGAGCGGCTCGTCCGGCGCCTCGAGGACCTCATCCAGAAGCACGAGGACATCCTCCAGGACCGCTACTGGACGGAGCGCGACGGGCGCTACGTGCTGCCGGTGCGATCCGACGCGCACGAGCGCTTCCCCGGCATCGTCCACGCGACGAGCGCGAGCGGCGCCACCGTGTTCGTGGAGCCCCGGGTGCTCGTCGAGACGGGCAACCGGATGAAGATGGTCGACGCCGAGGTCGCGCGGGAGGAGCTGGCGATCTACGCGGCGCTCACCGCCCGCGTGGCCGAGGACGTCGAGAGCGTCGCGGCCGCCGCCCGCGCGCTGGCCCACGCCGACGTGCGGGCCGCGGCTGCGCGGCTCGCGGAGGACCTCGACCTCACCTTCCCGGACGTCCCGGAGGACGCCTTCGAGGCCGGGCGGGGCGCCTCGGAGGGCGGATCCAGGCCGACCTCCATCGAGCTCATCGGGGGCCGCCACCCGCTCCTCGCGCTCGACGGCGTGAAGGTGGTCGCGAGCGACCTCGCGATGAGCGCGGGGCGCGCGATGATCGTCTCCGGACCGAACGCCGGCGGCAAGACCGTGGCTCTGAAGACGCTCGGGCTCGCGGCGCTGATGGTGCGCGCGGGCCTGCCGGTCGCGGCCAGGGACGGCTCTCGCGTCGCGCTCTTCGACGTCGTGCTGACCGACGTCGGCGACGAGCAGAACCTCCACAAGAACCTGTCGACCTTCAGCGCCCACGTGAAGAACCTGGGGCGGATCCTCGGCGAGACGCGCCCCGGCGCGCTCGTCCTGCTCGACGAGCTCGCCGGCGGCACCGATCCACGCGAGGGCGAGGCGCTCGCCGCGGCCGTGCTCGACGCGCTGTGCGCGCGCGGGGGCACCGTCGCCAGCACCACGCACTACGAGGGCCTCAAGGCGCTCGCGCTCGGGGATCAGCGCTTCGAGAACGCCTCGGTCGGCTTCGATCTCGCCACCATGAGCCCGACCTTCCGGCTCGTCATCGGCGTGCCCGGCGCCTCGAGCGCGCTCGCGGTCGCGCGGCGGTTCGGCATCCCGGGCGCCGTGCTGGAGCGGGCCGAGCGCTTCCTCACGAAGGAGACGGTCACCTTCGAGCAGATGGTCGAGAAGCTCTCCGCCGAGCGCCGCGCGCTCGAGCTCGCGCGCGAGGACGCCGAGCGGGAGGCCGCCGCCTCCCGCGCGAAGCGGCGGGAGCTCGAGGCAGAGATCGAGCGGCTCCGGGACAAGGAGCGCGGCGTGATCACGCGGGAGGGGGAGGCGCTGCTCGCCAGCCTGCGGCGCGCGCGCGAGGACCTGAAGGCGGCGCAGGCGCGCCTGCGCGGCAAGCCCACCGAGGAGGACGTGCGCGCGGCCGCTCGCGCCATGGACGCGGTGGGGCAGAAGACGTCGATCGGCGGCGAGCTCGAGCTGCGCCCGAAGGACGAACCGCAGGCGCGGCCGGCGATCGATCCGGCTACCATCCGCGTCGGCGCCCGCGTCTACGTGCCTCGCTTGCGGGCCGAGGCCGAGGTGGTGGAGGTCCTCTCGGGCGGCCAGCTGCGGGTCACCGCCGGCTCGCTCAAGCTCACGACCTCGATCGCCGAGCTGCGCGGCACCGGCGCGCCGCCGGCCGCCGCGGCGCCCCCCCAGCGCCGCGTCGATCTGGACGCCGCCGCCGACCCCGACGTCCCGATCCAGACGGCGGACAACACCGTGGATCTCCGCGGCCTGCGCGCGCACGAGGCGGTCGCCATGGCCGAGCAGTTCCTCGACCGCTCGCTCGGCGCGGGCCGCAAGGTCACGTTCTTCGTCCACGGGCACGGCACGGGCGCCCTGCGCGACGCCGTCCGCGAGGCGCTGCGCGGGAGCCCTTACGTGGCGCGCCTCCGCCCGGGCGGCCCGAGCGAGGGCGGCGACGGCGTGACGGTCGCCTGGCTGAAGTGGTGAGCGAGGCGCGCGCCCGGGCGACGGCGCGCCGTGACGCTCAGCGATCCCGGTCGACGCGGCCGAGGTTCTCGGCGATCCGGTCGAGCACGCCGTTCACGAAGGCGCCGCTCTCCTCGCTGCCGTAGCGCTTGGCGAGCTCGACCGCCTCGTCGAGGATGACCGCGCGCGGCACCTCCGGGCGGTTCATGAGCTCCCACGCGCCGAGCCGGAGGACGTTCCGATCGACGCGCGCCATCCGCTCGAGGCGCCAGTTCGTGCTCGCCTTCCGGATCGCCTCGTCCACGGCCGCGAGATCCTCGGCGACCCCGACCACCACCTCGTCCGCGTAGGCGCGTCCCTCGGGATCGCCCGGCGTCTCGCGCCAGAAGGTCGCGACGACGCGGGGCGCCGAGCTCCCGCCAGCTTCCACTGCGAACAGCATCTGCAAGGCCGCTTCGCGGCCGGTAGAGCGCGCACCCATCTCTCAGAACCTTCGTTTACAGGCCAGCGGTGTCCAGCGCGGCGCCGAGCGCGAGCATCTCGATCGCGCTGACGGCGGCCTCCCACCCCTTATTGCCATGCTTCGTGCCTGCCCGCTCGACCGCTTGCTCGATCGAGTCGGTCGTGAGCACCCCGAACGTGACCGGCACCCCGGTCTGGAGCGACACGGTCGCGATCCCCTTCGTGACCTCGGCCGCCACGTAGTCGAAATGCGGCGTCGAGCCCCGGATCACCGCGCCCAGCGTGATGATCGCGTCGACGCTCTTCTTGTGCGCGAGCCTCCCCACGATGGTGGGCATCTCCCACGCGCCCGGGACGCGCACGATCGACGTCCGGCCGAGCGCGCCGCCGTGCCGCGCGATGGCGTCGAGCGCGCCCTCGACCAGGCGGTCGACGATGAAGTGGTTGAAGCGGCTCGCCACGAGCGCGAAGCGCGCCCCCGGCGGGACCACCAGGTTCCCTTCGATCACCTTCGCCTGTGCCTGCCCGACCGCTTGCTCTGCCATCCGCCGTTCCTCTCTCCTGCCGCGCGGGATGCGCGATCGCCGCGATCGCGATCCTGTCCGAGCGTCCTTCTACCAGCGAACGAGCGCGCCCGTCTGTCAGGCTTCGCCCTTCATCGAGACGAGCGGCACCCGCTCGATCACGGTGAGCCCGTACCCGGTGATCCCTGCGATCTTCGGCTGGCTGTTCGTGAGGAGCCGGATCTGGTGCACCCCGAGGTCCGCGAGGACCTGCGCGCCGAGGCCGAACTCCCGCAGCGTCCACGGCTGCTGCGTCTTCACGACGGGGAGCGTCTCGTCGGAGCCCGAGCCCTTCAGCAGCTCCAGCTCGCGGCCCAGGTCCCCTCGCGACGGGATGTAGACGACCACCCCGACGCCGGCGCTCTCGATCGCGAGGAGCGCCTCGCGCAGGTTCGATCCGCCGTCGAGGGGCGTCGAGCTGAAGAGGTCCGCGATGGTCGACCCGGAGTGCACGCGGCACAGGATGGGGTCCGGCGTCGCCACCGCGCCCTTGGTCAGCGCGAGGAACTGCCGCTGCTCGTTGATCACCTCGTAGACGTACACGGTCCACTCCGTGCCCGTCAGGTCGAGCCGCAGCGTCCGCTCGCCCACGCAGCGGACCAGCCGCTCGGTCTGGAGCCGGTACTGGATGAGGTCCGCCACCGTCACGATCAGCAGGCCGTGCTTCGCGGCGAACACCTCGAGATCCCGCATGCGGGCCATGCTGCCGTCGTCGTTCATGATCTCGCAGATCACGCCCGCCGGCCGGAGCCCGGCGAGGCGCGCGAGGTCCACGGACCCCTCGGTCTGCCCTGTCCGCACGAGCACGCCCCCGCGGCGCGCCTTCAGCGGAAACACGTGCCCCGGCGTGACGAGATCCTCGGGCGCGGCGTCGCGCGCGATCGCGACCCGGATCGTGTGCGCCCGATCGGCGGCGCTGATCCCCGTCGTGACCCCGGTGCGCGCCTCGATGCTGACGGTGAAGGCGGTGCCGAGCGGCGGTCCGCTCCGCCCTGGCGCGGACATCATCGGCAGCTCGAGGCGCGCGACCTGCTCCTCGTCGAGGGCGAGGCAGATGAGCCCGCGCCCGTGCATCGCCATGAAGTTGATCGCCTCGGGGGTGACCGCCTCCGCAGCCATGCAGAGATCCCCCTCGTTCTCGCGATCCTCGTCGTCGACGAGGATCACCATCTTGCCCGCGCGGATGTGATCGAGCGCGGTGTTCACCCGGTCGAGGACCGCTTTGTCGATGGTCAGCCGATGAGGCATCGGGCCCCCGGAGGTCATGTCCTGGTCGAGCCTGCCGCTCGAGGCTGACACAGCCTCACCAGAATCCCCCCGCGCGCAGCTTTGCGAGGAGTCGTTCGTCGTGATCCGCATGCTCTCCCGTATTTCCGCGCTCTTCGTCGCGCTCGGTGGAGGCATCGCCGCCGAGCGCGTCTTGGCTCGACCGGCCCTTCACGCTGGCGAGCGATGCGACCTCGAGCGCCCGCGCCACGTAGCGCGCGAGCACGTCAACTTCAAGGTTGACGGCCGCGCCGGGGCGGAGCTCGCCGAGGAGAGTCCGGCCGATGGTGTGCGGCACCAGCATCACCTCGAACCAGATCTCGGCGGCGCCCGGCTTGGACACGGCGTTGAGCGTGAGGCTCGCGCCGTCGACGGCGATCGAGCCCTTGGGAGCGAGGTACGGCGCGAGCTCGGGCGGGGCGCTCACCCGGAGGCGGATCGCGTCGCCGGCCCGCGCGTGCTCGACGACGCGGCCGAGCCCGTCGACGTGTCCCAGCACCACGTGCCCCCCCATCCGCGCGCCGAGCGGCGTCGCGCGCTCGAGGTGGACGCGCGCGCCGACCGGCAGCGCGCCGAGCGTGGTGCGGCCGAGGGTCTCGGCGGACATGTCGCACTCGAAGCCGCCGGGCGCGATGCGATCGACCGTGAGGCAGGCGCCGTTCACGCTCACGGACTCGCCGAGCGTCAGCGGCCCGAGGCTCGCCTCGACGAGCGCGCGGGCCACGGCGCCGCCGCTCCGGCGGCGGAGGACCCCGATCGTCTCGACAAGCCCGGTGAACATCGCCGACGCCCTCTGCCTAGCCCTTCGAGGTGCGGTGCCCCTGGCTGGTCAGGAGCTTGTCGATGAGCCCCTGCGAGTAGCCCGACAGCTCGGTGAAGACGACGCCCATCCCCTGCGGATCGTCGTGCACGCGCACGACCTCGCCGACGCCCTCGATCGTCTCAATGTCGTCCATGATCACGGTGAACCGCAGGTTCACCTTCGTCCCGACGGAGAGCGGCGTCTTCGAGCGCACGAACACGCCAGTCCGCGAGATGTTCGTCACGTACTCGTTGATGAACGCGTCGTAGGACTCGAACTCCTTGTTGATGGTGACGCGCTCTTCCTTGCGTCCCGTCTTCGCGTCGCTGCTCTCCGGAGAACCCTGATCGTCCACCATGACGCCTTACCTGCCTTGCAGATCGAACTGCTCGAGGTGGTACTCCTTCCGGGGCACGAGATCGATCCGGCGCTGGAACAGCCGCTCCGCCTCTTGCACGGCGATGCGCTCGTCGTTCTTCAGCAGGTCGATCACGGCCGGGTGCGCGTTGACCACGACCGAGTAGCCGGGCAGGTTCATCCGCTCGCGCCGTATCTGCCGCAGGATCTCGTAGGCGACGGTCTGCTTGGATTGCAGCTGGCCCGTCCCGTCGCAGTAGAAGCACGGCTCGAGGATCGTCCGCCCGAGGCTCTCGCGCGTCCGCTTCCGGGTCATCTCGATGAGGCCCAGATCGGAGATCCGGTTCAGCGTGGTCTTCGCCTTGTCCCTGGAGAGCAGCTCCTCGAGGCGGCGCCGCACCTTCTCCCGGTTCTGGGCGCGCTCCATGTCGATGAGGTCGAGGATGATGAGCCCGCCGATGTTGCGGAACCGGAGCTGGTAGGCGATCTCTTCGACCGCCTCCAGGTTCGTGGTCAGGATCGTCTCCTCGAGATCCTTCGACCCCTTGCCGACGAACCGCCCTGTGTTCACGTCGATCGCGGTGAGCGCCTCGGCCTGGTCGATGATCAGGTGCCCGCCCGAGGGCAGCGGGACCTTCCGCGACAGCGCGCGCTGGATCTCGTCCTCGATCCCGTACGCGTCGAAGATCGGCTCCGTCCCCTCGTAGAGCTCCACCGCGTCGGCGCGCTCGGGCATGAACATCTCGACGAAGCGCCGGAGCCGGATGTACTCCTCGCGGTCGTCGATCACGATCTTCTCGATGTCGTCGGTGAAGAGGTCGCGGGCGGTCTTCAGCACGAGGTCGAGCTCGGTGTAGAGCACCGCGGGCGCCCTCACGCCGCTCTCCCGCTTCTTCGCCACCTCGCCCCAGAGGCGGACGAGGTAGCCGACGTCGGCCTTGAGCTGCTTCTTCGTGAGGCCTTCGGCGAGCGTGCGCACGATGAGCCCGCCCTGCGGAGGCTTCATCGCCTCGATGGCGTCCCGCAGCCGGGATCGCTCCTTCTCCGAGCCGATGCGCTTGGAGATCCCGATGTGATCGACCGTCGGCAGGTACACGACATAGCGGCCGGGCAGCGAGATGTGGCTCGTGACCCGGGCGCCCTTCGTCCCGATCGGCTCCTTCGAGACCTGGACGATGACCTCCTGCCCTTCGCGGACGACCTCGCGGATCGGCGTCGACTTCGAGATCCGCGGCGGCTCGTTCTGCCAGCTGCGTGAGCTCTGCTGGCCCCGCGCTGCGCTCTTGCCCTTGCCGTCCCGCGACTGCTCGCGCCCGCGCTCTCGCGTCCGCTGCTCGCGCCCGCGTTGCTCGCGATCGCGCCCCTCGCGTCCGCCCTGTCCTTTGCCGCCCCGGTCGCGCCCTTCGCGCGGCGCCTCGCGGCCTTCGCGCGGGGCCTGGCGTCCCTCGCGCGGCGCCTCGCGGCCTTCGCGCGGAGCCTGGCGTCCCTCGCGCGGCGCCTCGCGGCCTTCGCGCGGGGCCTGGCGTCCCTCGCGCGGCGCCTCGCGGCCTTCGCGCGGCGCCTCGCGGCCTTCGCGCGGCGCCTCGCGGCCTTCGCGCGGCGCCTCGCGTGCTTCCGCCGGGGCCGCCTCCGCGAGCGCGGCGCCGCCCTCGAGGTTGGCGCGCCGGTCGCGCGTCCGTCCCGATCGGCGCACGCGCGCCTCGCGTCGTCCGCGCGTGCGCCCGCTGCGCGCACGCGCTGCCGGCGGGACGTCATCGCCCTCGGCCGCCGCCGCGGCCTCCGGGACCGGCGGCGCGCTCGCCTCCTGTCCGGCCGGCCAGTCGTCGGCGGCGCCGTGCGCGGCGGGCTCGTCCGACGCGCTCGCCTCGTGCGCTCCCGTCTCGCCGCTGTCCGCGGTGTTGCTCAGCGCTTCCGGATGTTCCTCGGCCGCGCTCCACGCGTCCGCGCCATCTTCCGGTGGCGGGGAGGCAGGCTCGACGTCGTAGCCGGGCGCGTCGAGCTCGTCGTCGTCCTCGATGCTCGCCTCGTCGGGGCCGGATTCCTCGTCGCTGGCCTCGTCGGCGTCGCTGTCTCCGCCTGGCGCGACAAGCTCCTCGTCGTCGTCGTCCGCGCCGTCGAGCTCGTGCCCGTCGTCGATCTCCGGCTCCGGGTCGTCGGCCTCGTCGAGCGCCACCATCGTCCCCACGCCGGCGAACGCCTGGCCGGAGGGGCTTCCGAGCACATCGAGCGCCGTGGGCAGCTCGATCGGCACGTCGCTCCCTTCGTCGAGCGAGCCGCCGGCATCGACGGAGCCGCCCGCCTCGAACCCTTCTTCCGCCCCGAAGTCCCCTCCTTCCCGCAGCTCGTGTCGCCCGGGCGTCAGGTCGGGGCTCTCGGGCGCGGCTTCTGCGCCCGATAGCTCATGCACCTCGCTTTCGTCAGGTTTAGGCGCCTCGCTGCCACGCGCGGCGCGGCCTCGCGAGGAGGCGCGCTCTTCCTCGACAGTCCGGCGGTGCCCAGCCAGGTACGCCTCGAAATCGTCGGGCCGGATGAGGTCCTCGACGTGCAGGAAGGCTGCTCGCTCGAGCCCCACGTCGATGAACGCGGCCTGCATTCCGGGCAAAACGCGGCTGACTTTGCCGAGGTAGATGTTTCCGAGCGTCCCCTTGGAGCTCTCCCGCTCGAGATGCAGCTCAGCGATGATCCCGTTTTCGATCAGCGCGACGCGTGTCTCGCGGATGTCCACATTGATGACGAGAAGGTTCTTTCCCATGTCGGATGCCGCACATCGGCGGCGCCGCCAAGCGTTACCACGGGTTGCCCGGCCCATGAAGGCGCAACCCGGAGTATGCTGCGCGATTGGGGGCCCGGGCCGGAGGTCGCCGAGGCAGGCCGGCCGCCAGCGCGTGAGCTACCTCGCGTCTACGCCGCTCTGCCTCGACGGCGCCTGCCGCCTGGCCCGCGGACCGGCGGCGCCTGCCGCTGGGCGAAGGCCCTGGCCGTGAGCGCCGGGTCGAGGCGCCCGCACGGCAGCGAGGGCGCGCGAGCTGGGGCGACGTCCCTCAGGAGGCGCTCCCCGCCATCGCTCGGGACCCGAACCGCCCCGTTCCCTCGCCCCCGCTGGCACGCCGCCGCTTCCATGCTGCTCCGGAGCCGCCGGTGTCGGCCCTGCGCCGCCCTGCGCCGGCTGTCAAGCCGCGACGGCTGCCGCGGGCGAGCCGTCCGCCGCGGCTCGGCCCGCATAAAGGCCGAAGGGGGCGGCCATCTGGCGCCCCCTTCGGAGATGCGCTGCTGTTGTCAGAAGCTCACAGGCCACATACCGGCTCTCCGGCGGCATCGCAGCTCTTGGCGCACTCCTCGCAAACAGTGCACGTGAGGAGGGCGTCGTAGGCCGCGACCCCGGCCGCGTTGTCCGTGCGGCACGTCTCGATGCATGTGGCCGGGTCTTCCTTGTCGGCGCACTCAGCGATACACACCACCAGGTCAATACAATCGTCGCTGTCCGCGCAGCCCGTGTGGACCTCTTTGCACGGCCCATCGACGGCGCACTTGTAGCAGCCATCATTCGTGTCGCGGCCGCACGTGTCCTCCGTGTCATCACAGGTCGGGGTACCCGTCGAGGAAGTGCTCGTGGCGCTCGCGCCTCCTTCTCCGCCGGCGCCGCCGCTGCCGCCGTTGCCGCCGTTGCCGCCATTGCCGCCGCCGCCACCACCGCCGCCAGAGCTGCTGCTCCCGCTGCTGCTGGTGGTGGTGCTGGAGCCCGACGACGTGGTGCCGTCGTCACCGCAGGCCACGAGGGCGCAGCCGGAAATCAAAACCGCAGCGAATACCCAAGATTTCATGCTCAATACCTCCACAGAACCCAACCGACCCTTCATTCGTGTACTCGGCGCCCCCCCAACGCTCGGCATGCCTGCCAAACCACCCGTTTCCTGCGACCGGCCCCCGGGTGCACCTGTGCAGATCGTCGGTCAGAGAGAAGCATCGCGCGTGGAGTTCAAAGAGAAACAGCCACGCAAGTCGTTTCTACACGCTCGGGATCGGCCGCGCAACGGCGTCGCTCGCCCCAGCACCCACCTGCCGTGGCGCTCTAAGCGGTTTGCTCGCTGATCTCTCCCAGAGCACGGCTCTCGCGGGCCCCCAGCTGCCGCAAAATTCTGCTAAAGCGGGATGTTTGATGTGCTTGGAGGCCATGGCGTCGTAAGCGCCGCCGCAGGCCTTGCGGGTGATCACCGTCGCCTCGGGCACGGTGGCTCCGGCGAACGCATAGAGGAGCTTCGCTCCATGAGCGATGATCCCGCCCTATTCCTGGTCGAGCCCCGGGAGGAAGCCGGGCACGTCGAACGTGACGAGCAGGATAATGAAGCAGTCGCAGGAGCGGACGAAGCGCGCCGCCTTGATGTCGAGGCAGCCGGCGAGCACCTGGGGCTGGTTCGCGACCACCCCGATGGGCGCGTCCCCGATCCGGGCGAGCTCGACCACGATGTTCTGCGCAAAGCGCTCGTGGATCTCGAGGCGGCGGCCGTCGTCGACCCCGGCGCCCCACCATGCCCCCCCGGAGGGATCGAGATCCTGCCGCGCGCGACCGCGCGAGGCCATGGCAGGGCGACGACCCCTTTCAGCCTGTACGACAAGGGAGCGAGGCCGGCGGAACCGTGCGAAACATGCGAAACATGCGAAACGCGCGCGACGTGGAGACCTGGGGACGTGCGAGGCGCGCGGGACCTGCGACGAAAAATGACCGCAGTCCTCGAGCGGCTCCGCCCTACTCTCTTGCGCGGGCGAGGGGACACCTCGTACGCTGAGCGGCCCTCAGCTGCCGATGGTAAATGCAGGAATTCCCGATACGTAGACCATCTGAAGACCGGGACGCGGGGGCCGCCATCGCCGCTGCGCACCCGCCGCGCCGCGACTTCGAACGGGGCAGCTCGGGCCGGCGTGGCAGCAGA
Source organism: Sorangium sp. So ce117 (assembly GCF_051524395.1). Classification (NCBI taxonomy): domain Bacteria; kingdom Pseudomonadati; phylum Myxococcota; order Polyangiales; family Polyangiaceae; genus Sorangium; species Sorangium sp. So ce117. The sequence continues at coordinate 10,348,707 of NZ_CP150309.1, read as the reverse complement.
GCGGTCGCCTGCCACGGCAACTGACGTGCGGCGCCTCGTGAGATGCGCACGGAACAGCGTCACCGGCAGCCCTCGATCGTTCGCGGGAGCGCCACGCGCTCCTGGCTCGCGGCGCCTTGCGCTCGACGGCCTCAGCGTGGCCTTCCGCCTCGCGTCGCGGAGTGAGATCGTTTCGGACGAGAGGTCGCTCGAGTGAAGCTCGCTCAGACTCGTGAGGCTCGTGCCCTGGCCGTCGCCGCCGTGGCGCGAGGGCTCATCGAGCCCAACGCCCTTTGGGATATGGCTTGCCGATGGACCCTCGGCGGCGCGTCGACGCCCCAGGAGCTCTTCGAGGGGATCCTGACGCCCGAGCAGCTGGCGGCGCTGCCGGAGCTGCTCGCGCAGGAGGGCCGCAGCCCGCCCGTCGCGCGCGCCCTCTCGCCGCAGAGCGAGGACGTGGACGCGCTGCGCTTCGACACGCAGCGGGAGATCGACCTGCCTGGAGAGGACGTCGGGGCCGATTTCCCGACGCTCGCGACCTCCGCCACGCGCGCCGTGAACTCCGGCGGGACCCGGTACGAGGTGGGCGAGGCGCTCGGGGCCGGGGGCGCCGGGAAGGTGGTGAAGGCGCGCGATCGGGAGATCGGGCGCGTGGTCGCGCTGAAGACCTTGAAGCCGGGGGCCGAGGAGGACTCCGCGGTAGGCAACCGCTTCCGGACCGAGGCGCGGATCACGGCCCAGCTCGAGCACCCGAACATCATCCCGGTCTACGACCTCGGCACGCTGCCGAACGGCCAGCCGTACTACTCCATGCGGGTCGTCAAGCGGCAGAGCCTGCAGAACGTGCTGACGAACCCCGAGCTCCGCAGGCAATGGCCGCTCGTCCGGCTCATCGGCGCGTTCGTGCAGATCTCCCGGGCGCTGGCCTACGCGCACCGGCGAGGCGTCGCCCACCGCGACATCAAGCCGGAGAACGTGCTGCTCGGCGACTACGGCGAGGTCTACCTGGGCGACTGGGGCAACGCGAAGCTGCTCTCGAGGGCGGAGGTGAGCGAGCCGATCTCCGTCGACCCGGGCGGGCAGGACTTCGGCCGGAAGCGGCACGAGGCGCTCGCGAGCGCGCTCTCGGGCACGCCCGGCTACATCGCGCCCGAGCAGATCCGAGGGGACCACGCGCGGATCGATCACCGCGCGGACATCTTTGCGCTCGGCGTGGTGCTCTACGAGATCCTCACCGGCGAGCACCCGTTCGACGCGCAGACCGTCCTCGCCGTGATCCTCGCGACGCAGACGCGCGACCCCAGGCCGCCGCGCTCGATCGCGCCGAGCTGCCCGCTGCTGCTCGAGGACCTCTGCCTGGCGATGCTCGCGAAGGATCCTGATCAGCGGCCGCCGACCGCCGACCGCGTCGCGGCGGAGGCGGAGGCGTTCCTCGAGGGCGCCAAGGAGCGGATGCGCCGCCGCGAGGAGGCCATCAAGCTCTGTGAGCTCGCCAAGGCCCCGCTCGAGCGTGACCGGCGGCTCGACGGCGAGCGCGAGCGGCTCGTCGAGGAGGCGCGGCGGCTGCTCAAGGACGTGAAGGAGTACGAGGCGATCGAGCGCAAGCGGGCGGGGTGGCAGCTCGAGGACAGGGCCGCCGGGGTCGAGCGCGAGCAGGCGCGCGCCGCGGCGGAGGCGATCGATCTCTATACGAAGGCGCTGGCGTACGATCCGGACCTGGTCGAGGCGCGCGCCGGGCTCGCGGACCTCTACTGGTCGCGCGCGGTGCGGGCGGACCAGGAGCACCAGCACGCGGCGCGCATCTACCACGAGGCGCTCGTGGCGGAGTTCGACGTGGGCCGCTACGCCGCGCTGCTCACCGCCGATTCGGTCCTCTCGTTCGACTCGTCGCCGCCCGGCGCGAGCGTCGTCGCGTACCGTTACGTCGAGAAGGATCGCATCCTCGTGGCGAGCGACGAGCGCTCGCTCGGCCGCACCCCGCTCCGCGAGGTGCACCTCAAACCGGGCAGCTACCTCTTCATCCTGAAGCGCGCCGGCTGCCGGGACGTGCGCTACCCGCTGCTGCTCAAGCGGGGCACCCACCACCGCGTCGAGGTGAACCTCTACACCGACGCGGAGATCGGCGAGGGGTTCGTGTACATCCCGGGGGGGACCTTCATCGCCGGCGGCGACGCGCACGCCTACGATCCGCTCCGCCGCGCCGAGCTCCACGTCCCCGACGTCGCGATCGCGAAGTTCCCCGTCACCTTCCGCGAGTATTGCGAGTTCCTGAACGAGCTCGAGGCGCGCGATCTCGATCTCGCCCTCAAGCGCGCGCCGCACGGGACGCGCGGCTCCGAGGGCTACGTCGCGCGGCCCGCCAGCAGCGGCGGCTGGGAGCCGTTGCCCAGCGTGGTCGAGGGCGACGCGCAGAAGCGGTTCCCGGCGGAGGAGGGGCACCTCTGGAACCTGCCGGTCATCCTCATCGACTGGTTCGACGCCGTGGCCTACTGCCGTTTCCGGAGCGAGCGCGACGGGATCGAGATCCGGCTGCCCACCGAGCTGGAGTGGGAGAAGGCGGCGCGCGGGACCGACGGCCGGTTCTACCCGTGGGGAGATCACTTCGACCCGACGTTCTGTCTGATGCGCTCGTCGCGGCCGTTCCTGGCGCAGCCAGAGCCGGTAGGGACCTTTCCCATCGACACCTCGCCCTACGGCGTGCGCGACATGGCGGGCGGCGTGCGCGAGTGGGTCGCCGACGTGAACGGCGAGAGATCGTGGGCGGAGACGTCGGGTGAGCTCGAATCGGTCGCCGACGCCGGCGGAGACGCGCCGCCGTGGCGCATCGCCCGCTCCGGGAGCTGGGCCGCGGACTCGCAGCAGTGCAGGAGCGCGTCGCGCACCCGCTTCTTCGGGATCGCACGGGCGCTGAACCTGTCGTTCCGGGTCGCGAAGCCGCTCTCGCGGGGCCCGGGTCGCTGAGCGGGCGGCTCAGCCGCCAGGCCCCGCCGGGGGGTCGACGTACTCGACCTCGACGCCGCGGTGCGTGCGGAGGACGGTGCGCCCCGGCCGACGGTCGACGACGTAGTCGGGCCCGATGGGCACCTTGCCCATCCCGCCGGGCGTATCCACGATCAGCTTCGGCAGCGCGATGCCGGTGAGCCGGCCCTGGAGCTGCTCCATGAGGGAGACGCCGGTCGCGAGCGGCGTGCGCAGGTGCGCCGTGCCGCGCACGGGGTCCATCTGGAGCAGGTAATAGGGGCGCACCCGCCAGCGCACGAGACCCCGGAAGAGCGTGGCCAGCGTCGTCGCGTCGTCGTTGATGCCGCGCAGCAGCACGGTCTGGTTCATGACGGGGAAGCCGTGATCCGCGAGGCGCTTGCACGCGCGCTCGGCGGCGGGCGTGAGCTCCTTCGGGTGGTTGAAGTGCGTCATCACCCAGAGCGGGTGGTACGGCTTGAGCGCGCGCACGAGCTCTGCGGTGATCCGCTGCGGCAGCGTGACCGGCACGCGCGTCGCGATCCGGATCGTCTCCACGCTCTGGATCTGCCGCAGCCGAGCGATGAGCCGCACCACGCGGTCCGTCGAGACGGCGAGGGGATCGCCGCCGCTCACGATGACATCGCGCACTTCCGGGTGCGCCTCGAGGTACGCCATCGCCGGCGCGAGGCGCTCGAGCGCCACCGCGCCGCCGCCGTCGCCGACCATGCGTGATCGGGTGCAGAAGCGGCAGTAGACGGCGCAGCGGTCGGTCGCGAGGAGCAGCGCGCGATCCGGGTACCGCTGCACGAGGTGGGGCGCGACCTCGTGCGCGACCTCGCCGAGGGGGTCGACCAGATCGCCGGGCACCTCGGTGGCCTCGTCGGCGAGCGGCACGCACTGCCGGCGGATCGGGCACGCCGGATCGCCGTTGTCGCAGAGGCTCAGGTAATAGGGGGTGACGCGGATGGGCAGCCCCGCCTTTTCGGCGCGCCTGGCGCCAGCGAGCTCCTCCGGCGTCAGCGACAGCGCCCGGTGGAGCTCGTCGGCGCTCGAGAGCGCGTGACGCAGCTGCCATGTCCAGTCGCTCTTCCGCGTCTTCACGCGGGCTGGTCGCGCTCCCTGCTGTTCGCTCGCGGCGAGCGGCCCCGGTCGCTCCGGCAGCGCGACGGCGCGGGCGTTCGCGCCTTCCTCGCCGGGTCGCCGGGCGAGCCGCGCGGCGGCGACGAGCTCGCTACTTGCCCGCATCGCTCGACGGCGCCGCGACAGCGCCGGACTGCTCCGGCTGTGGCGTGCGGGGCTTCGCGGGATCGGGCTGCGCCGCGCTCCCGGTCTCCCTGAGCTGCTCCGGCAGCTTGACCGAGGAGAGCGCCGCCTCGTTGATCTCGACGGGGAACTTCTTCCGCAGCTCGTCCTCGAGGGCGCGCTCCTGGTCCTGCATCTTTTGCTGGAGGAGCGCGACCCGGATCGAGCGTTCGGCCTCCGCGAACTCGCGCCGGTGCCCGCTGGTGAGCCCGTTCAGGCGGACGATGAAGAACCGTCCGTCGGCCTCGACGACCTCCTCGCCGACCGCACCCACGCCGCCGATGCGAAAGGCGGCCGCGCGGACCGGCTCTGGGACGCGGGGGTGGGCGCCGCGCGGATCGCCGGGCGGGCTAACGATGCCGAGCTCTCCGGCGAGATCGAGCGGCGGGGCCGCGCTCTTGTCCTTCGGCGCCGTGAGCGAGTGCTTGAGGAAGAGCTCACCCCACGCGCCGCTGCTCCCGGCCTTCTGCGCCTCCTTGAGGACCTTCTCCCCGAGCGCTCGGTCGCCGACGACGATGGCGGCGACGCGCCTGCGCTCGGGCTCGCTGAACTTGTCGGCGTTCGCCTCGTAGTACGCGCGCACCTCGGACGCGGGGATGTCGGCCGGCGCGGGCAGGCCCTTTCGCGCCCGGGCGATCATCGCCTCGCGGAGGATCTGCCGGATCGTGTCCTCGACCGCGGGGTCCTTGTCGAGGCCTCGGCGCCGGGCTTCCAGCGCGAGCAGCTCCGCGTCGATGAGCTCGCTGAGCAGCTCCCGGCGCCGCTCCTTCGTCTGGTACCGGAGCCGATCGAACTGGTCCATTCGCTCCAGCGTCCTGCCGAAGTCGCCCAGCGTGATCACCCTGTCCCCGACCTTCGCGAGCACGCGCGCCGACTGCTCGGCCGTGAGGCCGAAGACCGGATCTCCCGCGTCCGAGGGGACCTGGAGGGCGGGCTCATCGCAGCCCGCGACGAGCGCGACGAGCGAGATGGCGAGCAGGGGTCGGCGCACCGGAGCTCGGGTCATTGCTGGCTCGGGGTCTAGCACGGTTTCCGCGTGTCTCGAGGTCGCAGCGCCTCGTTCGGGCTGGCGCGTCGGCGGACGCCTCGGGTCGTCGCGCGCGCTGAGCGCTCGAACGCGCGCTCAGTCGACGATCGTGCCGATCTCTTCGCCCCTGCAGACGCGGAGGATGTTGCCGCGGGTCATGAGCTTGAACACCCGGATGGGCATCTTGTTCTCGCGGCAGAGCGTGACCGCCGTCGAGTCCATGACCCCGATCCTGTCGGCGAGGAAGCGGTCGTAGCTCAGGTGCGCGAACATCTGCGCGCCTTCGTGGCGCACGGGATCGCGGTCGTAGATGCCTTCGACCTTGGTCGCCTTGAACAGCGCCTGCGCCTGGATCTCCATGGCCCGCAGCGCCGCCGCCGTATCGGTCGAGAAGAACGGGTTGCCCGTGCCCGCGGCGAAGATGACGATGCTGCCCTTCTCCAGGTGCCGCATCGCCCTGCGGCGGATGTACGGCTCGGCGACCTGCCGGATCTCGATCGCGGTCATCACGCGCGTCGGCACGCCCGTCTTCTCGAGCGCGTCCTGGAGGGCGAGCGCGTTGATGACGGTGGCGAGCATGCCCATGTAGTCGCTCTGGGAGCGGTCCATCCCCGCGCTAGCGCCCTTCAGCCCGCGGAAGATGTTGCCGCCGCCCACGACGACCCCGATCTGCACCCCCATCCGCTGGAGCTCGGCGACCTCGCCGGCCACGTGGTGGAGCGTCTCGGGACGAATGCCGAACCCCCCTTCCTCGCCGCAGAGCGCCTCGCCGCTCAGCTTGAGCACGATGCGGCGGTACTTCAGCCCGGGGGCCGGACGAGGGGGAGGGGGAAGGAGAGAGTCCTGGTCAGCGGCCACGGTGCGACCTCGTAGCCGGGACCTGCGTGGAGGGCAACGAACAACGTGAACCATCGCCCCGGCGAAGCGGCAGCGCGCGCCGCAAAGGAGGAAGAGCGGGAGGCAGAACCAGATCAAGCAGAGGCAGCAGAGGCAGCACAGGAAGCAGAGGAAATAGAGGCAACAGCGCAGGAAGACCCGCCGGGGCGGCATGCACCTTGCGCTCGCCGGGGCGGGGAGCTAGTCTCGGGCCCCCTATGGCGCGTGTGACTGTGGAAGACTGCCTCGAGCGCGAGGAAAACCGTTTCGCTCTCGTCGTGCTCGCGGCCAACCGGACGCGGCAGCTCATGAAGGGCTCGGACGCTCTCGTGAAGACGAAGAACAAGCCTGCCGTGACCAGCCTCCGAGAGATCGCGGCAGGCAAGGTGCACTTCCACCGGAGCTCCCACGAGGTCGTATCCGAGTGGCTCCAGCAGATGAACGCTGGCGGCCAGCGCTGATGCCGCATCGGAAGGGCGCGCGTCCGGTGATGCGCGCCTCCGTAGGGGCACGGTTCCGCAGCTCGCTCCTGTCACCGTGCCAGCGCTGCGCTTGATCTGTTGCCTCGCATGAGCGGGATGGCCACGAGGCGGCCGGCGCGCGTTTCGGGCTCCGGCCAGCGTCGCGATCCGGAGCTCGAAGCAGGGACGTCGGCTCACTACGAGGATCCGGCGTACTACGCGAAGACGTACGCGCGCCGTAAGGATGACGTCCGCTACTACGTCGACCTCGCCGTCGCGTCTGCGGGGCCGGTGCTCGAGTACGGCTGCGGTAACGGGCGGATCACGCTGCCTGTCGCGAGGGCGGGGGTCCAGATCACCGGCGTGGACCTGTCGGCGCCGATGCTCGGCGATCTGCGCGCGCAGCTTGGACACGAGCCGCGCGGTGTCTCCTCTCGCGTGAGCCTCCGGCGGGGCGACATGCGGGCGCTGCGGCTGGGGCGCCGCTTTCCGCTCGTGATCTGCCCGTTCAACGCCTTCTTGCACCTGTACACGCGCGTCGATGTGGAGCGGTTCCTCGCGCGAGCGCGCGAGCATCTGACGCCGAAGGGCGAGCTCGTCTTCGATGTTTCCATGCCCGAGCCGGCAGAGCTCGCGCGAGATCCGGATCGCGCCTATGCCACGCCGCGGTTCCGGTACCCCACAAAGGATGGCCCTGGCGAGTTCGTCCGGTACACGGAGCGGTTCGACTACGACAAGGTCCGGCAGATCCTGTTCGTCTCCATGGAGTTCTCGCCCGTCGACGGCGGCGAGCGCTGGATGACGCCGCTCGCCCATCGTCAGTTCTACCCGCAGGAGCTCGAAGCCTTGCTCCACTACAACGGCTTCGAGGTCACGGAGCTCCGCAGCGATTTCTCCGCGGAGCCGCCCGACAACCAGACGAGCATGCTGCTCTATCATTGCCGGCCACGCCGTTCTGCCAAGGCTCGCCGCCCTGGACATGACGGGGGCCGCTGAAGGGGCGCGGCACCGGCGCGCAAACGCCCGGCGCCTGCTGAGCCTCGCGCCGCCCTGTGGCGGCGCCCGGTCGGCATCAGGCCATGCGGGACGTGTCCGTGCACGAGCGCGCGTGTGCCCCATCGTCCTGCCGCACCGAGCGTGCGCCAGTGCCGCCGTTGCCTGGAGTCTCAGACGCCGATGTAGAGGCGGTGGGCGAAGTTGCGCTCAAGTTTGGCGCGCAGCACCTTCTCCGCCGCTGTCTCGATATCGTACTCGACGCGCTTGAACTCGAAGCGCTTCGTGTCGCTGTCGTAGACCGTGTAGCTCGCGCGGTTGTCGTAGTCCCGCGGCTGTCCCACCGAGCCGACGCTCACGATGTACTTGCGACCCTGCTCAAGCTGGAAGTCGACCGCAGGGAGCTCCTCGACGCTGTTCGGCGTGAGCGCGAACACCTTGCAGAGGTGGGAGTGGCCGATCAGCGTGATGTGACCGAGCTCGTTCCACATCGGGAGGCATTCGCGCGCCTGCTCGGGGGCGAAGATGTACTCGAACTCTTCGAGCCGGACGGGCGAGCCATGGCAGAGGTCGACGTTGATGTCCGTCAACTTCTCCTGGTACGTCAGGCTCCGGAGCCAGGCTGCGTTCTCGGAGGACAGCATCGCAGCGTGGGTGTCGAGCGCTTGCCGGGCGGCCTCGTAGTAATACGAGTAATCCATCCGACCCGCGACGGCCGCGTCGTGGTTGCCGAGGATCGTCTTCTTGGCCACCTTACGGACGAGATCGGCGCACTCGTTCGGCGAGCCGCCGTAGCCGACCGTATCCCCGAGGCAGTAGTAAACGTCGATACGTTCGTGGCGGTAGGACTCGAGCACAGCGCTGAGCGCCTCGTAGTTGGCGTGCGTATCGCTGAAAATCCCGAGTCTCATTTCGACGCGAGGGCGGAGCTTAGCACGAAGGCCTCGACTTCCGTTAGGAATTCAAACCTGGATCCACGGATGGGCCGGTCGGACCGGCACCGAGCTTTGTCGGCTCGCTGGCGTTGTGTCGGCTGGCTCGTCGGTTCCATTGGCTCCGGCGGATCCATCGGGTCCGTCAGTTCCGTAAGTTCCGTAAGTTCCGTCGGTCTCGTCAGCTTTGTCCGCTCCGACGGAGCGTGCTTCCGCTGCGCCCGGGGATCTGCAGAGGAAGATCGAGGGCCGGACACGGTCCTTGCGGAGCTTGCCGAGGCGCTCCCAGCACGACCACGTTGACGAGCGGCCACCCGCACCGGAGAAGAATAGCGTGGAGCCCATGAATACCAAACAGAACGGTGCAGGGACGTCTCCGATTTCTGAGGAGCGGCCGGCCGAGTCTGCGCTGTCCGCTGCAGCTGTCGAACCTGTCGCGCCGCCGCCGTCCACCGTGGAGGATCTCGCCGAGGGGTGCGTGCGGTTTGTGGAGCGCGCCCTCGGCGTACGGCTTGACTATCGGCCGGAGACCTTGCCCGTGCTCGACCACTACCTCGAGCAGGCGCGTGGTGCGACGTCGGAGCGGGTCGAGACCTTGCCGATGATCGCGCACATGGCGGGCGCTTACTTCGGCGAGGTGATCCGGCGTCGGCACGCGTCGTGGTGGCGCCTGGATGGCGAAGATCCGACCTACTGGCAGGTGCAGTTCGGGTCGGTTTACCTCGCGTTCAGCCCCGTCCTCTTCGTGCGCGAGGCGCTCACACGCGGAGATCGGGCCGACGCCGCGCTGGACCTTGCAGAGGACTCCCTGAGCGGCGATCCGGCGGCGCTGGAGCTGGAGGACGACGATCGCGAGGCGGTCGCGGCCAGGCTCGCGGAGCTGCCGTCGGTCTCGGAAAACGAGTACTACGCCCCCTCGACGCGGCTCGAGGTGATCGACATCGCCGTGGACGCGATCCGTTCGCGTCGGCTCGCGGCCGGCGAGGAGACCGACACCGCGCTCGATCCGGGCGACTACGAGCGCAGCGGCGACTGACGCGGGTATCGCGGCGCGCGGTCCGCCCACGCTCGCTCGGAGGCGCCGCGTGGACGTGCTCCGGAAGCGGCGACCGGTGGTATCGTCGCTTCCGTGTTGTGGGTCCTCTTCGGGCTGTTGTTCCTCATCTCGTGGGCGGCGTACTTCACGTTCGACCTGCCCACCGCGATCCCGATCGCGACGAGCGTCGTCATCGCGCTCGCCGCGATCGCGCTCTTCGTGTACCGCCGGATCAACGCGCGCCGCGCAGCGTCTGCGCTTGAGCGGGCCATCGTCCAGCAGGGAGCGCAGCAGGCGCTCAACGCGCGGCCCGAGCGCCGCGCCGAGATCCAGGAGCTCCAGCGGCAGGTCCAGGGCGGCATCAGCGCCCTGAAGAGCTCGAAGCTCGGCAAGGGGAAGGAGCACGGCAACGCCGCGCTCTACTCGCTGCCCTGGTACGTCATCATCGGCCCGCCCGGAGCGGGGAAGACGACGGCGCTGAAGCACTCCGGCCTCGTCTTCCCGTACGCGCACCCGAGCAACGGCGGCGGCGTGCGCGGCGTCGGCGGCACCCGCAACTGCGACTGGTGGTTCACCAACGAGGCGATCCTCCTCGACACCGCGGGGCGCTACACGACGGAGCAGGACGACCACGAGGAGTGGATCGCGTTCCTGCAGATGCTCCTCAAGCACCGCGCTCGCCGCCCGCTCAACGGCATCCTGGTCGCCGTGAGCGTGGCGGATCTCATCGACGCGAGCGAGCAGCAAGTCGAGCTGATGGGGAAGAAGCTCCGCGCGCGCATCGACGAGGTGATGACGCAGCTCCACATGGTGCTGCCCGTCTACCTCCTGTTCACGAAGTGCGACCTCATCGCGGGCTTCTCGGAGTTCTTCGGCGACATGCGCAAGAGCGACCGCGCGCAGGCGTGGGGAGCGACGCTCAAGCTGAGCGCGGACAAGGCCGACCCGGGGAGGCTCTTCGACGCCGAGTTCGACGCCCTGGCGAAGCAGATCCACGCCCGCTCGCTGAAGCGGCTCGTGATGGAGCGCAGCCGCGAGGCGCGCGAGCGCGTCTACCAGTTCCCGCTCGAGTTCTCGGGTATCCGGCGGAACCTCTCCGATCTGGTCTCGACCGTCTTCATGGTCAACGCGTTCCAGGGGACGCCCATCTTTCGCGGCTTCTACTTCACGAGCGGCACGCAGGAGGGCAGGCCGCTCGACCGGGTCCTCCAGCGCATGGGCCAGGCGATGGGGATCCGCACGCACGAGGCCGCGGCGCAGCAGAACGTGGAGTCGAAGAGCTACTTCCTCCACGACGTCTTCATGAACGTCGTCTTCCCGGACGGGGACATCGCCGCCAGGAGCGCGAGCGAGATCCGGCGTCAGCGGCTCGTTCGCGGCGCGATCAGCGCGGCGGCCGCGGCGCTCGGGGTCATCCTCGCGATCCCCAGCGTGGTGTCGTTCGCCAACAACCGCGCGTTCCTGCGCGACGTGGAGGCGGACGCGCGCACCGTCAGCGCGCTCCGATGGGAGGACACGCGACCCCTCTCGGAGAAGCTCGCCGCGCTGCGGCCTGCGCTGGATCGGCTGAAGGAGATCGACAAGGCGCGCGAGGAGGGGCCGCCGGACGGGAAGGGGTGGACGATGTTCCAGGGCGAGACGGTGTACCCGCCGCTCGTGCACGTCTACGTCGCCAGCCTCCAGAACGGCTTCGTGATCCCGTGCAAGCAGCGGCTCGAGGATCGCCTCAAGCTCGCGAAGGGCGACCACTACCTCCGCGAGCGGAACGACCTCAAGCTGTACCTGATGCTGAGCGACGTCGAGCACCTCGACGTTCCGTGGGCGAAGGACAGGTTCACCTCGCTCTGGGCCGAGGTGCTGCGGGCGACCTCGAACCTCACCGAGACCGAGCTGAAGAAGCAGCTCGAGCGGCACGTCGAGTACTACCTGACGCTCATCAAGGAGAAGCGGGTCACGCCGATCGCGCGCAAGGAGGATCTGGTCGCGAGCGTGCGCGCGACGCTCCAAGCCGTGCCGCCGCGGAAGCGGTACTACGACTTCTTCGTCAACGCGATCATCGAGGAGAAGTACGACGAGACGGGTGACAACAGCCGCGCCAACCGCAAGTACCCTCCGCACACGCTCGGCGACATGTTCGCCGACCGTCCCGCCGTGCTGAAGATCATCGGCAGCAAGCTGTACGCGAAGGAGAAGCGCTGGAAGGAGGTGGACGGTCCGTACACCGAGAGGGGGCACTTCGCGGTGCTCGAGAGGCTCGAGAGCGGCGCCGACAGCTTGATGGCTGAGCGGTGGGTCGTGGACCTCGCGCCCGGCGAGGAAGCCTCGATCAACAAGAACCTGGACGGCCTCGCGGCCGACTACGACGTCAGCTACATCGCCCAGTGGACCGACTGGATGGCGGACCTCACCGTGCGGGTCCCGGCCAACCTGAAGGAGGCAAAGGAGACGTACCAGGCGCTCACCCAGGCGGATTACCCCTACCTCCGCATCCTCCGCGCTCTCGAGGACAACACGCAGTGGAAGCGGGATCGCAGCGCGATCGAGGACTCGGCCCTGGCCAAGCGGGGGAAGGAGTACCTCGATCGAAAGATCGAGCAGAAGACGAGGCTGAAGGTCCCCGTCAACGTGAAGCTCATAAGAAACCGGGCGAGCTCGGTGCCGGATGAGTTCAAGCGGACCGTCGAGTTCGGCGTGCCTGCCGCGCCGAGCGGCTCGGCGCCGATCACGGACACGCCCCTGGCGAGGTACATCTCGTTGCTCAGCGCTCTTCGCGACGAGATCCAGCGCCTCGAGGATCTGAACCCCAACGTCGACGCGCGCCTCATGGCCGATCGTTTGGTCGAGGCGACGCGACAGGCCGACGCGCTCCTCCAGCCCTTCGACGAGCGGGCCAAGACGTTGCTCCGGCCGCTGTTGCTCACCCCGATGCAGGTGGTGGCGGCGCGGCTGCCGCCGCTCGCCGCGGTGTCGCGCTTTCCCGCGGCGGCGCCTGCTGCGGGCCCGCGCTGAGCCACGCGGCGCGGTTCAGAGCTCGATGCGGATCTCGTCCCGGCCTGGTTGCACCGCGCCGGTCGCTGGATCGAGCGTGAGCACCATCTCGATCGCGTCCTCGCCATTGTCGCTGTAGTACCGAGGGCGCACCCCCATCGCGGTGAAGCCGAGCTTCCGGTAGAGCCGGATCGCTGCCCGGTTCGAGCGGCGCACCTCGAGCAGGATCAGCCGCACTTGCTGCTGCCGTGCATACTCGAGCGATCGATTCATCAACGCCGTAGCGAGCCCGCGCCGCCGCGCGGCCGGGCAGGTGGCCACGTTCAGCACGTGGAGCTCGTCGGCGACGTGCCACGCGATGAGGAAGGCGAGCGCGCGCCGCTCTTCGCGCGCGACCCAGCAGCGCGTCCAGGGGCGGCGCAGCTCTTCTCGCGCGGAGAATTGCGGCACGTCGAAGGCCGCGGACGCGACCGCGTCGATCTCGTCGAGCGCAGCGTCGTCCGCAGCGTCGGCCGTCAGCTGGCTCAGCGAGGCCGAGGGCCTCGTCGCGTCGCGCTTCACCTCGCCACCTCCGTGGGACAGCCGGAGACGATCTGGACTTGCCCCACCCGCCCGCTCTTGAGCTTCGTGCATGCTTCCCCGAGGAGCTCGACGAGCGCGGGCGACTTCCAGCGCCAGCCGTTCTCCGGGTCGTAGGCGACCAGCTCGTCGTCCAGGTAGACGTTCGTCTGTCCCGTCTCGGGAGGCGGATCGACCAGGTCGAACTCGCAGGAGACGACGATGCTGGCGATCTTCGAGAGGACGTTCCCCAGCGTATCGAGGTTGTCCACCTTGAAGTAGAACGGGCTCACGAACTGCGCCGCGCCGCCGGCGAGCGCCATCTGGTCGAGGACATCGCCGTAGAACTCGCTCCCCGGGATGCCGACGACATAGACCTCGATCCCGCTCGCCGCGAGCCGCTCGATCGCGGCGACCGTATCGTCGCGATCGAGGCACCCTTCGGGGCCCGAGGGGCCCAAGGGCGAGCAGCAGTTCTCCTCGGGGTCGGGGCACTGCTGTTCGATGTTGGCGATGCACCCGTCGGCCTCGCAACTCGCCGAGCTGTTGCAGTTCGGACCGCCGTCGGTCGCGAGCACGACGATGGTCTTGCCGGGGAGCTCGACGAGCTTCGGCGTCAGCGCCGCGAGCGTCGCCGCGGTAGGCGTGCCGCCGAGGGGCGCGGCCCGCGTCGCCGCGCGGAACCGCGATGTCGTCGTCGAGCCCTCCTGTCCCTCTGCGAAGGGAGCCCCCGGCGTGACGGCGAACACCTCGCCGCCTGGCCTGCACGGCGCCTCGTCGGTCGCGTCCAGGGGGAACACGGCGGCGCCGACGTTGATCAGCGGGCCCAGGTTGCGCACGAGGTCGACCGCGGCGTCACGGACCCGGTCGTATCGGGTCGCGTTCGAGCTCGAGGAGGCGGGGCTGAGCATGCTGCCCGACGCATCGAGGACGAAGTAGATGTTCGGCGCTTCGGTGATCTCGACCTGGTGGATCCGGTTGCCGCAGAGCCCACCCGCATCCGCGGCCGGTGGTCCGCTCGGGTCTTCGGTGTCCGGATCGAACCCGTCCTCCGGCTCTTGCGCCTCCTGACCGGTGCCGCTGCGCGGACGCTGCTTCGCGACCTCGTCCTCGCATGCGGTCATCGCCGCGCCGCCGAGCGCGAGCGCGGCTCCGATGCAGAAGAGCACGCCGCTGGCGCCGGCTCGCTGCTTCACGGCCGTCTTCATGGCGAGCAGCGTATCACGCCCGTTCGAGCCGGCAGCGCCAGCGCGGGCGCCGCCGCGCGCGTTCAGGGCTCGCGGTAGAACCTGGGCACGCGGCGCGAGATGCTGGTCAGCACCTCCCAGGCGATCGTCCCCGTGAGCCCCGCGATCTCTTCGGCGCTGATCGTGCCACGCCCGAGCGGCCCGTCCTGCGTTCCGAGGAACACCACCTCATCTCCCAGGCGTGCTCCCGGTACATCCGTCACGTCGAGCATCGTGAGATCCATCGACACGGCGCCCGCGATCGGCGCGCGTTGACCGCGCACGAGGGCGGCCCCGCGGTTCGAGAGCTGGCGGCTCAGGCCGTCGGCGTACCCCATCGGCACCGTGGCCACGACGCACTCCCGGGAAGCTTGCCAGGTGTGGCCGTAGCCGATCCTGTCGCCCTTCGCGATCGTGCGCAGCGCGACGATCTCGCTGCGCACCCGGATGACCGGCTTGAGGTCGGGCGCGAGCCCCGCGCACGGCGATATTCCGAAGAGCGCGAGCCCCGGACGGACGATGTCGAGCCACGCCGCAGGGAGGCGCAGCATCGCCGCGCTGTTCGAGGCGTGCCGCACCCGCGGCGTGAGGCCGAAGCTCTTCGCTCGCTGCTCGATCTCCCCGAAGAGGCGCATCTGCTCGATCGTCACGCCGAGATCGTCGGCGTCCGCGCACGCGAGGTGGGTCATGAGCCCGTCGAGCTTCACCTCCGGGTGCTTGGCGAGCGTCGCGAGCACCGCCTCGATCTCCGAGCTCGCGGCCCCGAGCCGTCCCATGCCGGTGTCGACCTTGAGATGGACGCCCACGCGACCGCGCTGCTCGATCCGCACCACGCTCGCGAGGCGCTCGATCTGGCCGGCGTCGTAGACGACGGGCACGAGATCGCGCGCGATGATCTCCTCGAACCCGTCGCGCCGCGGGCCGTAGTAGCCGCCCATGACGAGGATGGGCAGCCGGATGCCGGCGTCTCGCAGCTCGATGGCCTCCTCGAGCAACGCGACGCACAGGCCGGGGATCCCTGCGCGCTCGAGCGTCCGTGCGACCGCAGGCGCGCCGTGGCCGTACGCATCGGCCTTGAGCACCCCCCAGATCTGCGGCTTCGTCGCGCCGGTCAGCCCTCGCTCGAGGACGCGCAGGTTGTGCCGCAGGTGCGCGAGGTTCACCTCGGCGCGGGTCGGCCGCACGGCGTCCGCGGGCGCCGCTCGCCGTGGCCGCAGCACCCGCATGGGGCCTGCGCTTGCACCGAGCCCCTCGAGGGGCGACGCCGCGCCGTTGCGATCAGGAGTCGTGCTGCTGAGCTCTTTGGGCGCGTGCGAAGCGGACATCGTGTACGCCGATAGCTCTACGCTCGATCGCGGGTCAAGATTCCAGGCCATCTTGGTGTGACAAGGTGAGGCATCTGCGCGGAGAGCAGACGACGTCGATCAGAAGCATCGACGCATGCACCGCGTGTACTTGCCGGAGCATCCTTTTTCGCAGGCGGCGGATTTGCAGTCGTCCTGGCATTCCTTCCAGTCCGTCTGGCACGACGCGCTGCACTTCGCTCCCGGCGGTGCAACCTCCTCCGCGGTGTTCGACGCCGAGGCCGCAGCGCCGCCGTCGTTCGCGTCTGGGTCTGCGCGGGCCTCTTCCATGGCCGCCGGCGCGGCCACGTCGGCGGTCAGGAGCCTGGGCGGCGGAGCGAGCGCGCTGGTCGGCTCAGGCACGGCAGGGGCTCGGCTGCTCGGCGGAGTCCACTCGCCTTCGTCAAAATCACTGGCGTGGCTGAGCTGCCCGGCCCGCAGCGTGGCGTACTCCACACGGTCGCGCGTCTGGCCGAACGTACAGAACTGAAGCCACTCGTCCCAGCACGCGCGCCGCAGGGTCGGCTTGACGTCGGCCAGCGAGTCAAGCGCCATGCAGTGCTCGAAGCGTACGTCCCCCTCGTAGACCGCGTTGATGCTCGCGCCGCATGCGGTCACCGAGGCGGCGGCTAGGCAGAGGAGGGTCCTGAACCGCACGTCGTAGAACACCGATAGCAGAAAAGCTCGGCCCTGGTGCCGGGGCCCGTCCTATCCGCCGCGAACCAGCCGGTCGCCCGGTCGAGGTGCTCTCCGGTTGAACTTTGTCCTGTGATGCCGTACGTTGCCGCCCCTTCGCACCGGCGGCGGCGGCACAACGCCCCCGCGCCGGGCGCCTCAACGGAGCCTGTTCATGTTCCTCATGCTGTCGAAAGGTCCTCGGAAGACCACGCGCTCCAAGTCGAAGCGCCACCGGTCCAAGCTGAAGGCGAAGAACCGCAACCGGCGCAACCGCATCTACCAGCGCGCCTGATCGTTGTACCGAGCGCGAGCGAGTCCACGGACTCGCTCGCTGCGCGTTCTTCGATCCAATCTCTGGGGCCGGCCCTTGGAACCTAGGGGCCGCCCTTCTTCAGCTCGGTCAGCACCAGCTTGGCGACCGCCTTGAGCGTGTCGAACACTCCGACGCCGGTCCGCGCGACCCCCTCGAAATCGGGGACGTTCGTCGGGTTGAGTAGCGAGCGGAGCTCCTCGACGGTTCCGATCTCCGGCAGGTCCCGCTTGTTGTACTGGATGACGTACGGGATCTTGTCGAGCGAGTAGCCCTGCTCGCCCAGGTTCGTGCGGAGGTTCTCCACCGACTCCTGGTTCGCCTCGATGCGGCCGAGCTGAGAGTCTGCCACGAAGACCACGCCGTCGACGCCTTTCAGGATGAGCTTGCGGCTCGCGTCGTAGAAGACCTGCCCCGGCACCGTGTACAGGTGGAACCGCGTCTTGAAGCCGCGGATCTCGCCCAGCGCGAGCGGGAGGAAGTCGAAGAAGAGTGTCCGGTCGGTCTCCGTGGCGAGGGAGATCATCTTCCCCTTCGCGTCCGGGTTGGTGCGCTCATAGATGTACTGCAGGTTCGTCGTCTTGCCGCAGAGACCCGGGCCGTAATAGACGATCTTGCAGTTGATCTCGCGCGCCATGTAATTGATGAAGCTCATCGACCGCGCTCCTAGTCGTTGAAGAGGTTGTCGATGTCCTCGTCGGTGATCTCGGCGAACGGCGAGTCGGCGCCCGGCTCCTGCACCTTCTTGAGCAGCGCTTCGAAGATGTGGTTGAGCTCCTCGCTCGCCTTTCGCACCCGGAGCCTCACCAACCCGAGGCTCGACTTTGAGTCGAAGATCACCACGAGGATGACGCGGTTCCCGACCAGCTGGATGTGGATGTTCGCCTTTTCACCCTCGTGGAACTGAGTGGCGAACTCGTTCTCCTTGAGGAGCTTCGCCATCCCGCCCGTAGCGGCGATGTTCCCCGCCGTCAGCGATGCGAGCGACGTGGTGTCGAGGTTGTCGACGTCTCCGCTCGCGGCGATCAGTTGCCCGTTTTTGTCAACGATGAAGACGACCTTCGCATTGGCGTCCTTGACGAGGCGATCCACCACGCTCTGGATCTGATTGAATTCCTCCTCGTACATCACCATCTGAGGGTTGACCATCGTTCCTCCGCCAGCGCTCTCGCGATGGGGCCCTGGGCATTGCGGGCTCTGTCGCCCTTGTCATCACCGGGCGCCGCACGTGCGGTCCCCGACCATCGTCATCCAACTGGCTTCCCGCTGCGCGGGCTTGCCTTACCACCGGTACCACGTTCGCGGCGTGACGCTCGCTGCCTTGGGACTTGCATGGCTGGTTCGCAGCGCGCAGTGCGGCTGCTCCTCGACCGTGCACCCGTACATCTTGGGACGTTTCTATCCGAAGCAGGTGCGGCGGAGCAAGGCGGCCCTTTCTGGAAGTTGGAGGATCGCACGGCCGAACCTCGCCGAGCCTTGCCGGACCCCGACGGAGCTCGCTCCCCCTGCCCCCAGGGGAGGCTTGGTTCCGGACCTTTTCCAGGCGCCTGTCCGCCCGGATCTCCCAGAAGGCCTGCATGATAAATATCGAAGATTGCTATTGTTTCCTTTGTTGAATGCGGTCGGACGGCGCTGCGCCCTCCTCCGGGGGCGCCGGTGTGGGGCGCGCTGCGTGTCATCGCTCTGTACCCGGCAGAAGATCGACAAAATTCGCGGGATCGGCGCGCGCGGCGGGGCGAGCTCATGAAGGTGCGGCCCGATGAACGCGGCCCGGGGGACGACCTCCTGCCGGCGTGCGTTCCGCCGGCTCGTGGGCAGCTCCCTCTTGACCTCGGCCGGTGCGACGCCTCTGCAGCCATGGCTTGTGCTTGACCGATGGCTTCGGCCACGGGATAGCGCCTCGGATGCGTGACGTGCTCAGCCGGGCCGAGCCCCGTGAGATCGAGCTCAACCCGGGGACGACGAGGGGGCGCTCCTTCTGCGCGCTCACCGTGGGGACGGCGGCCTTGGCGTGCGCCATGTCGCTCGGCGCCGACGCGCGCGCGGAGCTCGGCGCGGTTCACCCTGAGGTGCTCTCCGCGCACGCGGCTGTCCGCGCGGCGAGGGGCCCCGAGGTCTACGCCGAGTTACGTGAGCTCTGGCGCACGTGGGACCGCGCGGACCCGACCCAGGTCGAGGAGGCGATCGCGTCGATCGCTGAGGCCGGCGCGACCAGCGCGCCCACCCAGGTCTATGCGGAGCTCCTCTCGGCGTACGCGCGCAGGCGTCGAGGTGATCTCGACGGAGCGGTCGCGAGGATCCAGAAGCTCGGGTTCATCGGACGCTGGGCGACGATCGGACCGTTCGACAACGAGAACAAGGGGGGCTTCGAGCGGGCGTTCGGGCCCGAGGAAGATCTCGAGCAGCCGGTGGCTGCGGGCAGGACGTACGACGGCAAGGCGCGCGCGGTCCGCTGGCGCGTGCCCCCCGAGGCGCCGCAGTACGGGTGGTTTGATTTCGGCGACTTCATTCGTCCGGTGGAGAGCGTCTGCGGCTACGCGACGACGTTCGTCCGCGCGAAGGCCGGGACGCGCGCTCCCCGGCCGATCTCGATCTGGGTCGGGGCAGACGGGGCGTTCAAGCTGTTCTGGAACGGCGCGAAGGTCCTGGCCGATCCAGGGTACCGCGAGCTCGACATCGATCGGTTCGCCGCGCCTGTGACGCTGCGGCCCGGCTACAACCGCCTGACGGTCAAGGTCTGCGGAGGCGCGTCGGCGCCCAAGTTCGCGCTGCGCATCGGCAACGAGAAGGGGGCGCCGGATCTTGATCTGGATGTGACCTCTGACATCGGAACCCAGGTCACGGCGCCTCAGGGGGAAGCCGCTGACGCGAGGCGCGCGGGCGGGGCGCGGGCGCAGGCTGGAGGGCCAACCTCCGGCGCGAAGCTCGCCGCGCGCGCGGCTGCGATCGAGGGGCCGATGCAGGCGTTCGAGCGAGCCGCGAGCGCCGCTCGGCCTTCGCCCGCCGTGCTGGAGGCGTTCGCGCGGTACCTCATGCTCACCGGCGGCGACGCCGAGGGGGAGCACAGAGCGCGCGATCTCGCGCGGCGCTCCGCCGAGGCCGAGCCGAGCGTGCGTCGCTACCTTCTCGCCGGTCAGCTCTCCGAGGACAGGAACCAGCAGCGCGCGTGGATCGAGCGCGCCGCCGCGCTCGCGGGCGGTCGTGAGGACATCGACGTCCTGCTCTCGCAGGCTCGGCTCGCGCAGACGAGCCCGAACTGGCGGGAGGCGGCTCCGATCTACGAGCGCATCCTGGCCTCCGATCCCGATCATGTCGTGGCCGTCCTCGGGCTCGTGGACCTCTACGTGGAGGCTGGGCTGAAGCGCACCGCGCTCGCCACGCTGGAGCGGGCGCTCGCGCGCCAGCCGAGCAGCGTCTCGCTCCTCCGCGCCTCGGCGGCGCAGCTGCGCGCGCTCGGGCGCGACACGGAGGCCGCCGAGATGGAGGCGCGCTACGCCGCGCTGCGGTTCGACGACTCGAGCTTCCTTCACCAGCAGGTCGAGCTCGCGGTGGCGCGCCGCGATCCTGCCGGCGCGGAGCGCTGGATCGAGCGCTTCCTCCGCAGCGAGCCCGACTCCGTCTGGGCCCGCACGGTCGCGGCGCGCACGTACCGCGCGCTCGGCCAGGGCGATCGCGCCCTCGCGGCCCATCAGCGCGCGCTCGCCATGGCGCCGGAAGACATCGGAACGCTGCGTGCGCTCTCGGACCTCTACGGCGAGGAGGGAAACCGAGAAGCGCAGCTGGAGATGCTGCAGCAGATCCTGGCGATCAGCCCTCAGGCGAAGGATGTGCGCGAGTACATCGAGCACATCGAGCCGCCGAGGCCGCGCGCCGACGAGGCTTACGCCTGGGCTCCCGACCGCTTCCTCCCGATGCGGCGCAATGCTGACCGGCAGTATCCCAAGCGCACGCTGCGCAACCTGACGGTCACCACCGTCTTCCCGAACGGCCTGGCGAGCCGGTTCCGGCAGGTCGTCTTCCAGCCGCTGACGGACGAGGCTGCGGCGAGCGCCCGGCAGTACGCGTTCGAGTACCAGGCCGATCGCCAGACCGTGAGCCTCCGTGCCGCGAAGGTTTACCGAGCAGACGGCAAGGTCGACGGGGCGATCGAGAGCGGCGAATCAGGGGCGAACAACCCGGCGCTCGCGATGTACACATCGGCGCGCACGTTCTACGTCAGCTTCCCGCGGCTCAACGCCGGCGACGTCGTCGAGCTGCGCTACCGCGTCGATGACGTCAGCCCTCGCAACGAGATCGCCGATCACTTCGGCGAGATCGAGTTCCTCCAGGGGGATGAGCCGATCGCCAGCAGCGAGTACGTGCTGATCACCCCGAAGACGAGGCAGTTCCACCTCTTCGCGTCCGACCTCCCTGGCCTCGTGCGCGAGACCAAGGAGGACGCCGAGCGGCGCATCTTCCGCTTCTCTGCCGCCTCGGTGCCGCCGGTGGCGCCCGAGCCGGCGATGCCCGCGTGGTCCGAGATCCTCGCGCACGTCCACGTCTCGACCTTCAAGACCTGGGACGAGGTCGGCTCCTGGTACTGGGGCCTCGCGCGTGAGCAGTTCGATGTGGATGATGAGGTGCGCAAGCGGGTGCGCGAGATCACGAAGAACCTTGCCGACGATCGGAGCAAGGTCCGCGCGATTTACAAGTACGCGACCGAGACGCGCTACGTGGCGCTCGAGTTCGGCATCGAGGGGATTCGCCCGAGGAGGTGTGCGCAGACGCTCGCTCGTGGGTGGGGCGACTGCAAGGACAAGGCGACGCTGATCGTCACGATGCTCCGCGAGATCGGCATCCCAGCGACGATCGTGCTCGTGCGCACCCGCATGCGAGGCGACATCGGGCCGGAGCCCGCGAGCCTCGCGCCGTTCGACCACGCGATCGCGTACGTGCCGTCGCTCGACCTTTACCTCGACGGAACGGCGGAGCACTCGGGCTCGACCGAGCTTCCGATCATGGATCGCGGAGCGATGGCGCTTCAGATCAACGAGGGCAAGCCGAAGCTCGTTCGCCTCCCGGAGCCTGCTCCCGAGGCCTCGGTCGTGCACCGGACCGTCGACATCGCCGTCAGCGCTGACGGATCGGCTCAGCTCGGGGTCGACATCCAGGTGTCCGGCGCGTCCGCGCCGGAGTGGCGGACCCGCTACATGGCCGAGGGGACGCGCCGCGACCGCGCAGCTCGTGACCTCGCCACGGACTTCGGGGCGGTCGAGCTGGCCCCTGGGAAGGCCGGGGTCGAGGTGAACGATCTCGAGGACATCGAGCAGCCGGCGAAGCTGCGGGCTCGGGGAAGAGCCGTCGCGCTCGCTCGAAGGGAGGGGGACAGCCTGTCGGTCCCGGCTGTCCCGACGCAGCGCCTCGCCACCGAGTTCGCGTCCCTCTCGGCGCGCACCCGCGACGTGATCATCCCCGCGCTGACCACGCGCCGGGATGAATGGACCATCCGGATCCCTGCCGGGTGGCGTATCACAAGGGCGCCGCTGCCCCAGGACGTGGACACCCCCTTCGGCAAGTTCTCGCTCTCGGTCGAGCAGTCCGCGGGGAAGATCGTCGTCCGCAGTCAGATCTCCCTCACGAAGTCCCGGATCAAGCCGTCCGAGTACATGGCCTTCCGAACGTTCTGCGAGACGGCGGACCGCGTCTTCGGTCAGCGGGTGGTGCTCGGAAAATGAGCGTCTGAGTGAGCGACGGAGCGACGCCCTGACCCCAGGCCCTCCGGCGCGCCGACCGGCCCCTAGCCGCTGCCTGGACACTTGACAACCCCACGCCGGATCGCCATAAAGCGCCCCTTCTACGCATCCCTGCGGCGCAGAACAGCCTCTCCGGTGGTTCGGAGCGGTGGCCGCCGGGAGCGATAGGCATTCGGATCGAGGGCATCATGCCGAAGATGAAGACCAACCGCGCCGCGGCCAAGCGCTTCAAGGTGACCGGCTCCGGCCGCATTCGCCGCAGCAAGGGCGGGCTCAACCACTGCATGCAGGAGAAGAGCAAGAAGCGTCTGCGTCGTCTCCGCAAGAACGACATGGTCGACTCGGCGATGGAGAAGCGCGTCAAGCTGCTTCTTCCCTACGGCTGACCCTGGAGCAGTGAGGTAAATTACCGATGCCGCGTGTAAAGAGAGGCTTCAAGGCCCGTCGCCGTCGCAACCGTGTCCTCAACCAGACCGAGGGCTACTTCCTCGGCCGAAAGAACCGCTTCCGCCAGGCGGTCGAGGTGCTCCGCCACGCCTGGGAGTACGGCTACATCAGCCGCAAGCTCAAGAAGCGGGATTTCCGTCGCCTCTGGATCACCAGGATCAACGCTGCCGCGCGCCTCAACGGCACGACTTACTCCCGCCTCGTCAGCGGGCTCAAGAAGGCAGGCATCGCCCTCGATCGGAAGATCCTCTCGGAGATCGCGATCCACGATCCTGCGTCGTTCGGCGCCGTGGCGAAGCTCGCTTCGCCCGCAGCGGCGAAGTGACGGCTCCGCGGGGTGGTCTTCAGCCCGCCGTTCGACCACCCCGATGCGGAACGGCCGAAATTGGCCAAGGCCGTCCCCTTCCCTCGCAAGTGCCCGATTATCGTACTATTTCGTATTTTTGACTCGTCTCCGCTGCGAGCGATCCGACGGGTTGCATCGCAGACGTAGAGTTCGGGCGCATCCCTCAGGCGGGGACGTGCGGCTGCCGTCGCTGACGCTGATCAGCATCGTCAGTGTGAGGCGATTAGGCACCGAGCAGATGCGCAGCGTGCATTTCGTGCGCACCTGCTATGCACCGCCGATGGCACTCTATGATCGCGTGGTCAGGGTAAACTCCGACCCAGCCCAGTCCGCTGGCGACTGGCCGACCGATCGTTGTCTTTCAAGGGGCCCTGCGTCCCCAGCCGAGGCCTGACCAACCTAGGGCGTGATCCCGGTCCCCTCCCCGGGGATAGACTTAGCGACTAATTACGCTAAGGATGAAATAGTTGCAGGAATTTCCAACTTTCCAGGCGGTCTGTCGCGAAAAATAACCTTCTCCGCCTTCGTCCGTCGGGTGAGGGCTCGACATTGCCATCGGGAGGCCCAGGTTCAGGAAACATCGAAGCTCACTGAGAGAACGGCCTCAGCGGCTAGGTACGGGCTCCTACACGCTGGAAAATACAGCGAAATTCCCTTGCCTACGCTGCGAGGGCGGACCCACCGAGCCGCGGAACGCTGGTGAACTCGAGGTGTGCCCAAGGAGAACAGGTCGCCGATGTTGTTGCGTCCCCGAAAGCGTACCCAGCCATGCCGTTCGGCTCGGTCGCAGCGAAACGTCTCGCTCGACAGGACATGGACAGCGCCTTCCGCTCTACATAGCGCACCCAGGTCGAGCTCTCAAACAGGAGAAGCGGGAACGCACGCTAAAAAAGGCACTGTTTTTGCTTCGGGAGCTGAGCTGCTACCGGGGACTGGTGCAGGAGCATCATTCTGCAAGAGCAGACCTGCCTCAGGTGAGAAGAGTTCGACCGGAATCAAAAGAAAGCACCAGCGGTTGCCAGTTTCAACAGGGGCTCCTTCGGTCAGCTCCTCCCCTCTGTTTGGCACGAAATCGTCTCGCCCGCCGTCAAAAGGTGGCGAGACATTTCAATCTCGCAAGGTCAGCCGTTTAGAAGTGAACGCCGACACAAAGACCAAGATGAGCACGTCGACCGCCCGCCGTCCAGAAACTGCGCGGAGAAACGCCAAGTCCTCTGCTGTAGGTGCCTCTGCGCGGCTCGCGGCATCCAAGAGCTCGCAGGGGGCCGAGACCGCATCGGCTCCCCGGCGGGGGGCATCGCAGACCACCGAGGTGGAGGTCTCCGAGGTCGAAGATTTCGGGGACAACCAGTCGCCGCGCTCGCACTTTCAAGGAGCTACCACCGTGGAGGGAGCCGCCATGAGGTCGACAAAGAGCAACGCCACTGTAGTGAAGGGCGACCCGCTCGCTCAGGGTGGGACGGCCACGCCGGAAATCGCAGCGCTCGGCCTTCTGGAAGATGACCAGACGGAGGAGACGGCTGTGCGACCCCGCCCGGCCGAGATCCTCGATGAGGAGCGGGCGGCTGACTTCATCGATCTGGACCTCGGGCCGCTCGATCGGCTGCCTCAGCCCGAGCGCGCGAGGAACCAGGATCGGGAGCTGAAGGATGTCGAGGACGGGGGCGGTGACTCGATGCTCGCCCGCTATTTCCGCGACATGGCGCTCCACCCCGTCATGGGGCCGGACGAGGAGCTCGACACCGCGCGGGCGGTCGAGCGCACGGAGGTGGAGCACTGGGTGGCTCTCCTCTCCTACCTGCCTGCGGCCGAGTACATCCTCACCGCGCTCGAGGAGGATGTCGCCAAGGCGGGTGAGGATGAGGTGAAGGCTCCGCAGATCGCGGAGCTGCAGAAGCTCGTTCGCCTGGCGAAGAAGCAGAAGGGAAAGCTGCTCGCCGAGCAAGAGAAGCCGTGGACCCAGCTCTCCGAGGAGCTCGCGGCGGCTGTCCGCCTGCCTGACTCGGATCGCCTCTGGATGGCGCGTGCCTTCACCATCGCGCGCGATCTCGTGCGCGAGCCCGACTTCGAGGACGACGTGAGCGATCCCGAGGAGACCCGCCCCACGCGGCCGAGGCTCCCGATGTCTGGCTCCTACCGGCGTTACCTCGATCGGGTCGAGCGATCCTTCCAGGCGCAGCACGACGCGAAGAACCGCTTCGTGAAGGCCAACCTGCGGCTCGTCGTGTCGATCGCGCGGCGCTACAACCGCGGGCGCCTGCCGCTCATCGATCTGATCCAGGAAGGCAACATCGGCCTGATGAAGGCGGTGGAGCGCTTCGACCACAGCCGTGGCTACCGCTTCTCGACGTATGCATCGTGGTGGATCAGGCATGCGATCAGCCGCGCCTTGGCCGACAAGGGCCGCGCGGTCCGCATCCCGGTCCACATGCTCGATACGTACAACCGCGTGGCGCGGGCGACGCAGGCGATCATCGCGCGCACGGGGCATGAGCCGACCATCGAGGAGCTCGAGAAGGAGACGGGGGTTCCGCGCGAGAAGCTCGACAAGGTGAAGGACTTTTACGCGGAGACGCCCTTCTCGCTCGATCGTCCGGTCGGTGACGAGGATGGACGCAAGTTCATCGACTTCCTCCAGGAGGAGAACGCGCTGTCGCCGTTCGATCACCTGGCCAACAGGAAGTGGAGCGACGAGGTCCGGCGTCTCCTGACCACGCTCACGCCGATCGAGTCGCGGATCATCCGCTGGCGCTTCGGCCTCGACGACGAGGACGAGCTCACGCTCAAGGAGATCGGCGACAAGTACAACCTGTCGCGCGAGCGCATCCGTCAGCTCCAGGAGCAGGCGCTCGGGAAGATCCGCAAGCAGATGCGCGACTACTGAGCGACGAGCTCAGCACGAGTCGGTGAAGCGGCCGCGCGGCGTCATGCTGCGCGGCCGCTTTGCTTGAGCCGCCCGAGCACGCAGCTGCGTGGGGGCGCGCAGAGGTGAGCGGGGCCGGAGCGCAGCGCAGCGGGCCGACACGAGACAACCCGCGCTCTCACGGCGTGCGTGCGTCCTTCCAGAGCTCGTCGGCGAGTGACTCGACGAAGTGGTCGATGGCCCTTCGTGCGGGGTCGATCTTCCCTGGGACGTCGGAGGCGAGCACGGCGAAGGCGATCGGGGAACCACCAGGGGGCGCGAGGATGTAGCCAGACAGGGCCACCACCGAGGCGAGCGTTCCCGTTTTGGCACGGATGGCGCGCTCCTTCGACCACCCGCGGAAGCGGCTGCGCAAGGTGCCGTCGACACCGCCGATCGCGAGCTGCGCGGTGAAGTCTGCGCCGAGCGCCGGATCGAGAAGCGCGGCGCGCAGCAGCCGGACGATGGCCTCCGGCGATGCGCGAGCGGCGTCGAACAAGCCCGAGCCGTTCCTCAAGACGACGTCTTGTCCGAACGCATCGAGCTCCCTGAGGGTCTCGCCGACCACCTCCGCGGCACCCTCGGCTGTGCCGGGGCGCCCGCGCTTCTCTGCGGCGAGCGTCTTGAAGATCGTCTCCGCGTAGAAGTTATCGCTGTCCTTCCCGAGGGCGGAGAGGAGCTCGCCGAGCGGCGCCGAGCGGTGAGCCACGAGGAGCCGCTTCTGGCGCTCACCGCCGAGCCGCACCTCGCCGGAGACGTCGACGCCCACCTCCAGCAGCATCTCCTTGAGCGCATACGCTACGACCAGGCGGGGATCGTCGACGCGCCTCGCCAGGCTCACCGCGCGGCCGCCCTCTGGGATGTGCCCGCTGAGGTGCGCGACGAGGCGCTGGCCGTTCGGTTCGAGCCGGACCCCGAGCTTCTCTGGTGTGCCGCGCCTCGCGGTGGTCACCGTGCCCTGGAGCACCGTGAAGCCCGGGGGCTCGATCGCGACGGAGGCAGCCTGCCCTGCCTTCGACGGGCGCACCGTGAAGAGCAAGGCGTTCGCGTTCAGCGATGCTGCCGCGATCGGGGCGCGAAAGGCCGCCCACTCCTCCGGCTGCTGTTCGAAGGCCGGCGGCACGTAGCGCGTGTCGAAGTAGCCCTGGTCGATCGCGATCGCGGCGACCTTCCGGACGCCGGACGCCCTCAGGGCGCGCGCCATCTCCCAAAGATCGCGCGTCCTGAGGGAGGGATCGCCCGAACCCCGGAGCACGAGCTCGGCGATGGCTCCGTTCGACGCGTCCCCGTAGAGGCCGGTCAGGTAGCGGTAGCTCGGTCCGAGCAGGCGAAGCGCGGCGGCTGCCGTGAAGAGCTTCGCGTTGGATGCAGGGTTGTACAGGCCGCGCTGATCGAAGGCCGCGAGCGTCGCACCGTTGGCGACGTCGAGGGCGAGCACGCCGACCCGTCCCCCCAGGCGGCGCACGTCGGTAACGAGCGTATCGACCTGCGCTCGAGCGCGCTCAGGGTCGATTTTTCGAGGTCCGTGCGACGCCAGGGGCGCTGGGGGCGCGCTCGGCGAGACGGAGGCTCCCTGGGTCGGCCTCGCTGTGGGGGTCGAGCGGTCAGCGGGAGCGGCGCCGCTGTCGAGCGGCTGGGAGCCGCCGGGGCGGGCGAAAAGGGACGAGAGCACGAGCGCGACCGCGGAGACTGTACGGCGGGGATGTCGAGGCATGAGATCTCTCCGCCTCTACAACGCCTCCACCGCGGACGCCTCCTCCGGTCGACCGGTCGTCGCAGCCCGGCGTCGCTCATCGGTGCGCGCGTGTGCGCTCGGGGTTGTCCTCGGAAAGGAGAGCTTGCTAGGGTGCGCGCAGACGCTCCTTCACGCTCTGTTCGAAGGGAGGACACCGTGTCCCAGCAGCATTCGACCCGCGCGCTCTTGCCGCTCATCATCCTCGCGGCTGCAGCATGCTCCGGCGCCAAGCCCAAGCAGGCAGGGGAAGACTACAACTTCGATCAGGCACCGTCTGATGTTGCCGCACCCGCCGAGACGGGGAGCTCGGGCGCCGAGACGGGGAGCTCGGGCGCCGAGGCGGGGAGCTCCGGCTCCGAGGCGGGCGCGTCGGCGGACAGCGGGGGCGGGCTCAACCCCGATCAGAAGAAGCAGATGGAGATCGCGCTGCGACGCGGAGGGGACAAGGCGGCGAACTGCGCCGAGGTGGTGTCCAACGCGCCGACGGGCGAGGGAGAGGTCAAGGTCGTCTTCGACGGCCAGAAGGGACGCGTGACCGACGTGTTGGTCGGGCCGCCCTTCGCAGGGACGCCCGCCGAATCCTGCGTGAAGCGCGCCTTCGTCGGAGAGATCGTGCTGCCGTTCGATGGCGATCCGCTCGAGGTCCCGTACACCGTCAAGCTGCCGTCCAAGAAGTCGGGCGCGGGAGCTTCCGGAACGAAGACGCCATGAAGCTCGCCTCAATCGCAGTCGTCGCCGCGCTGGGGTTGGTCGCCGCCTCCGCCGGCGCAGAGGAGCCGGCGGCGCCTCCGCGGTACCCGCCGTCCTCGGCACGCGTGAAGGTCATCGTCGGCGGGGTGGCCGTGACGGCGCTCGCCTACGGTGCGGCGTTCCTCGCCGCATCGTCATGGCCAGAGGTCCCTGGGGCGAGCGAGCTGAAGATCCCGATCGCCGGTCCATGGCTCGCGCTCGCCAAGAACGGCTGCGCCGCGGACGATCCGGACTGCGGAGCGACGCTGTACGTTCGCGGGGCTCTCACCGCCATCGGTGGGCTCGCGCAGCTCGCCGGTCTGGGTCTCGTCGGCGAAGGGATCTTCATGACCACGGAGGCGCGCTCGGCGCAGCCTTCGACCCCTGCGGCGCTGACGGTGCGGCCGGCCCCGGTGATCACCGCGACCGGCATGGGCATCGGCGTCGTCGGCACGTTCTGAGCTACCGAGAACCGCGCGGTGATGCGCCGGCGCCCGCTCACCGGCGGCGCCATGGCAACAGCGCGGGGCCGCAGACGGGCTTGCCGCTCATCCGTCCGATGCGCTCGATCATCAGCTCGACGCTGGCGCCGTACGGTACGCGCTGATCCGCGCTCCCACCGAAGACGCGGCCTGCTCCGATCACGTCGCCCGCGCGCAACTCGACGTGGTTGCTGATGTACGCGACGGACTCCGCCAGCGAGAAGGTCCACTCGCCAACGCGCGAACAGGAACGCGTCTCGGCGTCGACGCGGACCTGGGTCCGCAGCGCCTCGACCGAGCCGAGCTCGTCGGGCGTGACGAGCACCGGGCCGAGCTGCGTTGCAAAGTCCTTCGCCTCCGACGGCGGGAGCCCGCGCACCAGCGACCGCGCCTCCAGGCTGCGCGCGGTCCAGTCGTTCAGCACCGTGTAGCCAGCGATCGCGCGCTCCACCTCCTCCGGGGTGGCGCGCCGCAGATCCTCGCCGAGGACCACCGCGAGGTTCAGCTCGTAGTCGGGCCTGTCCTCGAGCGGGGGGAAGGGGATCTCGGCAGCGTGTCCGAGCAGCGCGCGGCTGTTGCCGAATCGATACCAGGGGCGCTCGGCGCCGTGCGCGTAGGGGCCGAGCTGGATGTACGCCGCGCGATCGGTGGCGCACGGAGGCAGCCACAAGATCGTGGCTGGGTGCAGATGCGTCGACGCGGGACGATCTCCGCTGAGCAGCCGATCATCCAGCGCGTGAAGGCCGGCGCAACGGAGCGCCACCACGCGCGTGTGAAAGTCCGACACGCCGCGGATGTCCGCGAGCTTCGTCCCGAAGTGGCGATCTAGCTCCGCGACGTCGTAGAGAGCTCCGTCCCGTTCGAGCGCTACGATCGGGGTGGACGTCGCGAGCTGGAGCACGTGCGCGATTCTCATGGCGTGACCAGGCCCGCCGGGCGCCGGCGGAGCGTACCATCCCGGTCCGCCGACGCTCTCAGGCCGGCGGAGCCCCCAGCGCCTACGCCTGCGGCCGGCGGTCGGCGCCCGATCCCGAGGGGCTCGACCCTTCTTGGGACATCGGATTGTCCTTTGCATTGACGCGCTGGGAGAGCGGCCTAGAATGCCGGCGGATTCAGAGCGGCATCACGTCGCGCAGGCTTGCCGTGGGTCCCTGCCGGTTGCAGATGGGCTCGTACGGCAGGTTAGGTTCTGTTGCCGGCGCGGGGTTCCCCGTCGCGGGGTTTCCTCCGGCTTCGGTCCTGCTGACGGGGCCGTGCGGCTTGTAAGCCGGGCAAGGTATTTGCCGTGGACAGCCGACCCTTGGCGGCGCTCATCTTGGAGCGCCGCTCGAGGGACTGGTTACAGGCGCGCACACGGCGCAGCGGAGCGATGGGTCATGAGCAAGCGGACCAAGTTCGTCTTCGTCACAGGCGGAGTCGTATCGTCGATCGGCAAGGGACTCGCTGCGGCCTCGATCGGGGCGCTGATGGAGTCCCGTGGGTTGAAGGTCACCCACCTCAAGCTGGACCCGTACATCAATGTCGATCCCGGCACGATGTCCCCCTACCAGCACGGCGAGGTCTTCGTCACAGACGATGGAGCGGAGACCGATCTCGATCTCGGGCACTACGAGCGCTTCACGCTCGCCCGGATGAGCCGCCAGAACAACTTCACCACCGGCCGCGTCTACGAGGCGGTCATCTCGAAGGAGCGCCGCGGCGAGTACCTCGGGGCGACGGTGCAGGTGATCCCGCACGTCACGGACGAGATCAAGCTGCGCATCCGTTCTGCTGCGGACGGGGCTGACGTCGCGATTGTCGAGGTCGGCGGCACCGTGGGTGACATCGAGTCGCTTCCGTTCATCGAGGCGATCCGCCAGCTCAAGGTGGAGTCGGGCGCGCAGAACGCGATCTCGGTGCACGTCACGCTGGTGCCGTTCATCGCGACGGCGGGCGAGCTGAAGACGAAGCCCACCCAGCACTCGGTGAAGGAGATGCGCGAGATCGGCATTCAGCCGGACATCCTCCTCTGTCGCTGCGATCGGCCGCTTCCGCGCAGCATG
The DNA here is from genome assembly GCF_051524395.1 of Sorangium sp. So ce117. Taxonomy (NCBI): domain Bacteria; kingdom Pseudomonadati; phylum Myxococcota; order Polyangiales; family Polyangiaceae; genus Sorangium; species Sorangium sp. So ce117. The sequence goes on along the minus strand of NZ_CP150309.1, from coordinate 10,317,622 downwards.
AAGGAGAAGATCTCCCTCTTCTCGAACGTCGCCGTCGACTGCGTGATCGCGGCCGTCGACGTCGACTGCATCTACGAGCTCCCCCTCGTGCTCCACGCCGAGGGGATCGACGAGAAGATCACGGAGCTGCTCAACATCTGGGCGAGGCAGCCGGACCTGTCGCCGTGGCAGCGCATCGTCGAGCGATTCAAGAAGCCGTCCCGCGGCATCGTGAAGATCGGCGTCGTCGGCAAGTACGTGCACCTGCGCGACTCCTACAAGTCGCTGCACGAGGCGCTCGTCCACGGCGGGCTCCACAACGACGTGCGGGTCGAGCTCGAGTACATCGACTCCGAGCAGATCGAGGCGCGCGGCGCGCCCGAGCTGCTGTCGAACCTGGACGCCATCCTCGTGCCCGGCGGCTTCGGCGATCGCGGGACCGAGGGGAAGATCGAAGCCATCCGCTACGCGCGCGAGGAGAAGATCCCGTTCTTCGGGATCTGTCTCGGCATGCAGCTCGCGGTCGTCGAGTACGCGCGCCACGTCTGCGGCATGACGGGAGCCAACTCCGTGGAGTTCGATCGCAACGCGGCCGACCCGGTGATCGATCTGATGCCCGACCAGAAGGGGGTCGTCGAGAAGGGCGGGACGATGCGCCTCGGCGCGTACCCGTGCGTCCTGGACAAGGGGTCGATCGCCGCGGAGGCGTACGGGCAGACGAGCATCAGCGAGCGGCACCGGCATCGGTACGAGGTGTCGAACAAGTACCGCGAGGCGATGGTGCAGAAGGGGCTCGTGCTCTCCGGGACGTCGCCCGACCAGCGCCTCGTCGAGATGATCGAGCTGCGCGAGCACCCGTACTTCGTGGGCTGTCAGTTCCATCCCGAGTTCAAGAGCCGCCCCCATAGCGCGCACCCGCTCTTCGCGCGCTTCGTGCGCGCCGGTCTGGAGCGCCAACGCGAGCGCAACAAGGCCGAGAAGCCGAAGCCCGGCGATTCTGCCGCCGCGCACACCCAGCAAGCTGCCTCGTCCGTCAACTAGAGCGGGGTGCACAGGTTCGTGCGTCGCGAGCTCTTGCGGACGAAGGCGGCCCTGCTGCCTCCGCCCGCAGATCATCGATGACGAACGCTGCGCGCGATCAGACGTCGCCGAGGCTCGGCCGTCCCAGCGGCGGGGCGTCAAGGGGCTCGGCGTTCGTGGCCTGAGGGGCGAGGAGCGGCGAACGCTCGCCGACCTCCTTGATCAGGTTCCGCTGCAGCACGTGCGCCGGCGCGGTCCTGAGCTCCCAGATCAGGCCGAGCTTCTCCATCGCGCGCAGGACGTAGAAGCTGACGTCGATCTCCCACCAGAAGAAGCCCTGGTTCGCGCTGCTCATGTAGTGGTGGTGGTTGTTGTGCCAGCCCTCGCCGAGGGTGATCAGCGCGAGCCAGAAGTTGTTGCGGCTCGTGTCGGTCGTTGCGTAGCGCCGCGAGCCAAACACGTGCGCGAGGGAGTTGATCGTGAACGTGCCGTGCATGAGCGCGCACGTCGACACGACATAGCCCCACAGGAACGCGTCGTAGCCGCCCACCGCGAAGAGCAGCGCCATCATGCCGAGCGGCCCGACCACGTGGTAGCGGTCCAGCCAGCGGAGCTCAGGGAAACCCGCGAAGTCAGGGATGCGCTTCAGGTCCAGCTCCTCGTGCTCGCGGCCGAGCCACCAACCCATGTGCGCGTACCAGAACCCCCTGCGGAGCGGGCTGTGGACGTCGCGCTCGGTGTCCGAGTACTTGTGGTGGACGCGGTGCGTCCCCCCCCACCACAGCGGGCCCTTCTGGGTCGCCGTGGTGCCGAGCAGCGCGAGCAGGAATTGCAGGCCGCGGCTCGTCTTGTAGCTACGGTGCGAGAAGTACCGGTGGTAGACCGCCGTGATCGCGAACATCCGGACGACGTACGTGGCCGCGGCGAGCGCCGCGAGCTTCCACGTGGCACCTCGGAGGATGGCGATCACGGTGCCCACGTGGATCGCAGTGATCCCCAGCACGTTGAAGATCTGGCCGAGGCTGGGTCCAGGTTTCGGTACGACGACCCGTGTAGGGCTCGATGCAGGCGCTTGCGTCATGGGTTCCAAAGTGGATGCAGCATCGAGCACGCCCGTCACTGGGGCTCACGACGCTGGTCATGATTCCGTCATGCGATGCAGCAGCCGGCTCGCCGACGGATCGGCGCAGGGCGTCGACGAGCGCGCGATCTCAGGGGCGCAGGGAGAGGACGTCGATGGCTGGCCCGGCGGAGACCCGGATCTCGCTCGCTCGGAGGGGATCGCCGTCGAGGATGTAGGGGCCGTCGCCGATCGAGGTCGCGCGGGCCTCGGCGCCGAACCGGACCGTGAAATCTTGGACGAGGTCGTCGAAGTGGTCCTTGCCGCCGATCCGGCGGCCCGCGAGGACGAGCGGAGCGCGCGGCCCGAGCTCTCGAGGGGGCAGGGCGCTGGCGACGAGGTGAGGGCGATCGAGATCCTCCCCTGCTCGGTAGGTGACCAGCATGTGGATCCCGAGGTCACGCACTGCAGACGAGCAGATGAGCGACCAGGCGCGTGGGGCGAGCTGCCGCCCCCCCACCTCGATCGTGCAGGGCAGCGGGTCGAGGACGCGGCGCGCGTAGGCGCCGCCGTAGAAGGACTCGATGAACACCCGCGCCATGATGCGCGCAGCGGCGCCGTAGCCGTCGCCTCCGCGCTCGTAGTAGACATCGAAGAAGCTGGCCACGAGCCCGGTGCCGAAGATGAAGCCGATGCGCTCCTCGACGCCGCTGCGGGTCGTCGCGCGGACGCGCAAGGTGGGCCGGCGGACGGCGCTCGGGATGGCCGCGCCGCTCGGGAGGCCGCGAACCTCGCTGACCGTCCGCGCGAGGAGCGCAGCCGGATCGCCGGTCATGCCCCAGTTCCGCGCGACGGTCGCCACGGTGCCGCCTGGCAGCAGGACGAGAGACGGCAGCGAGCGATCGCCGAAGGCGCGCGCGAGGGCCGTGACGCCGGCCATGAAGCTGCCGTCGCCGCCCGAGAGCGCGACGAGATCCGTGCCTCGCCGGGCGAGCCGCTCGCAGACCTCCGCGAGCTCCGTGACGTTCGAGGTCGGGTGGAGCTCCGCCGCGCCAGCGCACGCGGCCGCCATGCGGTCGATGAGCGACGGCCTCGCCCGGTACCGGCGCGCCGTGGTGTTGACGATGACGTCGATACGCATGGTGCCGGAACGTGACCGCCCTATAAAACGGATTCCCCGGGTGGTCGAGCCGAAGGGGCTTCGAACGCGAACTTCGGCGCGGTAAGAGGCGCGTCATGCGCCGCGTGCTCTCCCGGTCGATCCTCGCCGGCCTCCTCTCGTTCGCCGCCGTCACCGGCTGCGCGAGCTCGGCCTCCCTACGCGCAGCCGAGGCGGGCAGGTTCGACGAGCTGCGCCGCACGTTGAGCGACGAGCTCCGCCGCGGCACGCTGGACGCCGAGGAAGCGCGAGCGATCGCCCGCGCGGTCGCGCAGGGGGAGATCGCGCGCGCGACGCCGCCCTCGGGGGCCGATCGGCTGCGCGAGCTTCGGACGTGTGCGCGCGCGCTGGAGGACGCGCTCGCCGAGCGCGCCGCGGGCTCGGACGCGATCGCGACCGCCGCGGCGATGATCCTCCTCGAGGCGGGGCTCACCGACCCGGAGAGCGTGAAGCGGTACGCGAGCGACGCGGCGGCGGGGCGATATCCCGGCAAGGACACGGCGCTCCGCGCGCTGGAGACGCGGGCGCTCGTCACAGCCGAGGACGGGGCGGTGCGCCGCTCGCGGATGCTCGACGGAGATCAGGAGGTCCGCGTCTCGGCGCTTCGCGCCGCCGCCGCGGCAGCGGACCCGAGCGATCGGGAAGCGCTGCTCGAGGCGGCGCGGCTCGATCCTTACCCGCTCGCGCGGACGCTGGCGATCCGCGCCGCCGGGGCGCTCGGCGGTCAGGACATCGTGCTGGCGCTGCGCGATGTCTGGACCCTCTCGGATGAACCCGGGCGCGAGGCGATCGCCGAAGCGTGGGCGACGCCGCGCGCGCTGGACGGCGGCGGACGCGCCCAGCTGCGCTGGGCGATCTCCACCCAGCGCGGCGCGCCCGCGATCGCCGCCGCGCGCGCGCTGGTCCGCGCGGGAGGCGAGGGCGCCGGCGAAGCGATCTCCGTCCTCATCGGCTCCATCCGCTCCAGCCAGAGCCGGGATCGCGTCTACGCCATCCTCTCGGCGCCGCTCCACGACCCGGCGGTGCGATCTGCGCTCATCGAGGCGCAGGGCGATCCGGATGAGGCCGTGGTCTTCGCCGTCCATCGCCGCCACGTCGACGCCGCGCCGCGGGACGTCGCGCCGCGCGAGCGCTCCGCGGCCGTCGCTTGGCTGATGAAGCTCGCCGCGGGGACGTCGACGCGCGCGGTGCTCGCGCGGGGAGTCCTCGCACGTGCAGGGATCCGCGCGGTCGTGCCGCTGCTGGAGCGCGACGTCCGATCCCGCGAGATCCCGGTGCGCGAGGCGGCGGGGGCGGGCCTGGTCGCGCTCGGCGAGATCCCGCGCGCCGCATCGCTCCTCGCCGACGCAGAGCCCCAGGTCAGGACCTCGGTGGCCTGCGCCATCCTCGAGGCGTTCTGAGCGTTGCCGAAACGGCGCCCGAGGCGGTCCGGTCGCTCAGAACCTGGAGACGAGCTCGAGCCGTGCGCCCTCGAACGGTGGGAAGGACCGGCACACGCCCGAAATGCAACGCAGGCCCGCGCGCCGCTGCCCGACGAAGAGCTGCACGGTGTCGATGACCTGGTCGAGCACTGTCTCCCTCGACCCGGCTTTCCACTGAAGTCCCCCGTTGAAGTAATGGCAGAGCTCGTTGCCCTTGCCGGGCGCACACCCAAGCTGTGAGGTGTACTCGTAGCCGAACATCGCCGCGAGATGGGGCGACCACTGGAGCGCGAGGTAATTGTCCCCTTCGACCCAGGACGATTCGAAATTCTCTGGCCTGTAACGGCGGCGGCTGTTGCCCTGTACCTGGAGGGAGAACGCGCCGGCGAGGTGCTTCACGATGTCGTACCGGACGTAGCCTTCGCTGTAGAAGACGTCGCCGGTGTCGGCCGCATCGGATTGCCGAGCTCCAACCCAGGCGCGCACGTGCGAGCGGCGGCGATCGAAGTCGATCTCGGTGCCTGCCGCGGTATCCCAGGTATCGGTCCGAAGGATATCCGCCGTGTCGCAGTCGATGTTGTCCCGCCGTTCCGAGAAGCTCACATAGCGCCCGAGCCAGGCGTAAATGGCCGCGCTCCGGTTGAAGCGGTAGTCCACGCGGGCGCGACCGCCGGTCACGCAGACATTGGGGCTCCCGATCGGCTCGACGTAGATGGGCTCCGCAGTCGGAGGCTGGTTGTACGCCACGCTTGCGAACTCCGGCGCATTGAACCCCGGGTTCGACAGCGGGGAGATGTCGATGTTGGCCGAGAGCGGGAAGAATCGCCGGTAGTGCTTCCCTTCGAGGGCGACGGCGAGCGGACCTCCGCGCCCGTTCGCCGCCAGATAGACGGCGTAGCCGGATACGTCCTTTGCCGGTTCGCCATACCGGTCGGGGCGACCGCTGCGGAGCTGCTGACCGGCCACCTCGACATAGACGTCCCCGCGCTCCGCGATGGACGGAATGCTCACCGAGCCGCTGAAGGTGCGGATCGTGTTGCGCTGCCGCTCGGGGGGGGTGCTGACGAACTCCGGGAACTCACTGGCGCACAGGCGTTCCTGCTCCCTGCGCACATCGACGTCCTCAATGAGCTGGGCCGCGGCCATGCATGGGTTGAACTCCTCGGTATATGACCTGCGCAGCAGCAGCGCGCCGTTCCCTGCGAGCTCGACGCCCTTCACGCTTGCCTCCAGGCGTCCGCCGAGCACGGTGTCCTCCAGGTAGTTCGCCCGGGCCCCCTCGATCGCATCGTAAGGCCGGTTGCTTTGGTTGAAGTCGATTATGGCCAGGTCGCTCGCGCCAGGGAAGGCGAAGAAGAGCGGCGACCCGTCCCCGTGGAGCCGCCTGCCGCTCGCGTCATCGACGCGCAGAGGGTTCATTTGCCCGGCGAAGGCGGTGGCCTCCAGCCTGAACAGCTGGAAATCCTTGTCGAGCACGAGCCTGCCGCCCCTCACGGTCGTGTCGATGGCGAGCTCGTCCATCTTCCGCACGCTGAAGACGAGGCCGCGTCCGAGCTGCGCGTAGAAGTCGCCGACCGTGGCCTCGATGCCCGGCTGTGTGTAGGTGAGCCAGAGCTTCGCCGGGTAAACCGTCGTCAAATACCGGGAGTGGAGCTCCCGCGCGGCGTCGTCCAGCTTGAACGAGACCTCTTTGTTCAGGACCTTCCGCTGCAGATCGATGTCGGTCGCCGAGGGCCTGGGCACGTAGAAAGAGCCGTTGAGCCGCATACCGAGCTGCAGGCGCCACCAGTTGAGCTGGGCGTCGAGCCGATCGACGAACTCTCCGTAGTTGTCGTCGAGATAGCGCGAAGGATAGCGGCTATCGTCGTTGCGATTGTCGAAGTGGTAGCTGACGGCCGCGGTGTTCACGACGTCGAGCGAGAGCGGTTCGCCGCCGACGTTCGGGAGATCGACCGCCGCCGCCGGCGAGGCCGCGAGGAGGAGCGTCGCTGTCAGGCAGGAACGGACGAGGCGGAGCGGGCTGCGCACCGCCCGATCTCTACCATGGACCTCGGCGCCGTGGAGCGAGCGAGCCGCCGATCGCGCCGAGAAGGCGCGCCGGACGGCCGCCCCGGCGCTACAGGCCAAGCGCCTTCTCGACCTGCTCGGTGAGCGCCGCCTCGTCGCCGGGCTGGTACCCGCCGCGCTTCTGAAGAATCGAGCCGTCTCGGCCGATGAGCACGGAGAACGGAAGCTCGCGCTTCGGATTGTACTTGGCGGCCACGGTCGTCTCCTCGTCGAGCAGCACAGGGAAGATCATCTCCCTGTCGTGGACCGTGCTGCTCACCTGCGCCCGCGACTCCGGTCCGTCGAGCGACACGGCGAGCACGACGAACCCCTTGTCCCTGTGCTTCTTGTAGAGCTCGACGAGGTGGGGCATCTCCGCCAGGCACGGATCGCAGGTGGTCGACCAGAAGTCGATGAGCACCACGCTCTTGCCGGCATAGTCCGAGAGCCTGACCGTCTTGCCGTCGAGGGCGGGGAGCGAGAAATCCGGGGCCGGGCTCGCCGATGAGCCGCCGGAGGCCGCTCCGCACGAGGCGGCGGCGAGGCCGAGGACAATGAAGGCCAGCGAGAGCGCGCAGCGGGTTTTTCGGTTCATTGGATTTCCGTCGCGAAGGGGCCGGCCTGAGCGGCCGACCGGCATGAGGGCTCAACGTCGCAGGCGCCCTCTGCGGCGCCCTGGCAGATTCTCCCTACACGCGCGCGCCGACCGGTGGCTCGACGACGCGCCCACGGCGAAGCTCGTTCAGAGCTCGCCGTTCATGATCTTCTCAAAGGTTCGCCAGAAATTGCTGTTTTCCTCGGGCACGCCAGCGACGATCTCCATGATCGTCATGTCCTGCGTCCTGACGATCATGTTCGCCGGGAACGCGTCGGCCTGGAAAAGCGCGCCGAGCTTGTACGAAGGGTCGATCGCCGACGGGTACTGCACGTCGTATCGGGTCGTCCAGCGGTACAGGTCGTTCGGGACCGCCGCCTCGCCCGGGGTCCTTCCGTCTGCGAGCTGAACAAGGAACTCGCCGCCCTGGGGTTGATACTTCTTGTAGAGCTCGGGCAGGACGGACTCTGCCTCGATTTTGCAGGGGCCGCACCATACGGACGAGACGTCGATCAGCAACACCTTCGGCTTCGGCTCTCCCGCGCCGTAAAGCGAGCCTTCCGGAAAGACCTCCGTCCCGGTCGGGTTGTAGAAATCGGCGAGCTGAATCGGCTGCATCGTGTCGTTGTGTTCGGCGGCGTTGGCGTACCCGACGAACTGATAGTTCGCGATCACCCGGTTGAGGCTCACCCCATACGGCCCAGCCGGATATCGAGCGTTCGCAGCTTGACCCGTCCCCTCGGGAAAAGGAGGAGCAGGAATCGGATCCTCTTCTGCGCAGCCGGCGAGCCCTAGAGCCGCCACGACGAAAAGGCCCATCCCACCGAGAACCGCGTCGATTCGCATGATGCCACCGCCTGAAGTATGGTGTAGGAGTGCTCATTCTTCTGGGCGGCACGGGGGGCGTCAAGGGCAACCTTGGCGTCGCCGCTTCGCTCGGGAGCGCGTTTCCGCAATCTCCGGCCAGGCCCGCCGTGCCTGCCCCGATCCGCGGGTGTTTCCCGCGCTGAGGTCCTATGCAGCAGGTTGTCGCTTCTCACAGCGCCCGTCGGCCCCGTCTCCGTAGTATCCACGCCTTCCTGATGCTGTGCTGCCTGGCGAGCGGGGCGGCCATCGCGAGCGGCGCATGCTCGCGGCCCACGCCACAGGACAGATGCTTCGGGGGGGTCATCGTCGACGGCAACTGCGAGGGCAAATGCGAGCCAGAGCTCTGCCTGGAGGGCAACACCTGCGTCGGCAACCGCTGCGTGCTCAGGTGCAGCAGCCACCGCGAATGTATTCCAGGCATCCAGGACTGTGCGCCGGCCGAGGAGGACGACACGAGGGCCGAGATCCTGGTCTGCACGCAGAAGGAGAAGATGGTGGGCTTCGGTGCGCCCTGTCCATTCGGCACCGAGTGCGGCCAGTTCGGGCTCTGCCCCGACGAGACGCCGTGCAACCCGATCCAATGCAACGGGAACCCAGGCGAGTGCGAGCGCGACACGGAGCGGTGCGGCGACGACCCCGCCTGCTCCGCCGGCAAGTGCAGCGACGGCAGCGCCTGCGTCGTCCCGGCCTGCTCTCCCGACCAGTGCACCCCGCTGGAGTGTCTTGGCAAGGGACAGGGCGACGCCGAGGCCTACTGCACGATGCCGCACTGCATGGGCGATGCGGACTGCCCCGGCGGCTTCGAGTGCGCCGTGTCCCGCGATCCTCACGCGATCTGCGGCACGGACAAGGGGGATGACGGCTTCTGCGGTGAGACCGACGAGGAGTGCATCGACCCGTCCACGTTCGGGGACGGCAACACCTATGTCGAGGGCCCGGTGTGCCTGCTGCGCAGCACCTGCGTCAAGCGCACCCAGTGCGCGCCGTGCAGCACCGATTTCGACTGCTCGTTCGCCGCAGAGCAGCGCTGCGTCGCGATCGACGGCGAGCGCCGGTGCGCCAGGTCCTGCAGCGCGGATTCCGACTGCGACCTGGACTACCGGTGCGACGAGGGCGAGGGCGCGTGCATCCCGCGGTTCGGCGCCTGCACCGGCAAGGGCAACTTCTGCGAGCCGTGCCGCAACGACATCGACTGCGGCGACGCGGACTCCACGATGGAGTGCACCACCACGCTGCGCGGCGAGCGGGCGTGCCTGGACGCGGCGCTCCCCATCCGGTGCACCGCGGAGAACGCGGCTGAGGTCTGCCCGAAGTCGCCCAGCGGGCTCGTCGGCGGGTGCGTGTGCGTCGAGCAGAACTCGAGCGGGGACTGCGTGGACTCGCGGTGCTACCTGCCGTCGCGCCGGCTCGATCCCGGCGACCCCGATTCCAGCGTCGCCACCTGCTGGTAACGGCGCCGGCCGGGCGCACGAACGGCCTGTGTCGCGCGCGCCCGCGGCGACGCCGCGCTCGCCGGTTGACGGGAATCCCGAGCAGTCCTAACTCCTTCGCCCCATGCCCATCACGAAGGACGCCGCGCTCGCCGCGCTGGCAAAGGTCATCGCGCCGGACCTCCAGCGCCCCATCACCGACCTCGGTCGCGTCCGGGAGCTCTCGGTCGAGGGCGAGGCCGTCTCGCTCACCGTCGAGCTGACCAGCTACTTCAAGCAGCGGCTCGCGGCGGACATCGAGGCGGCTCTGAAGGGCGCCGGCGCGAAGGGCGTCCGGATCGCGTGGGACGTCGGCATCCCCACGCGCACCATCCTTCAGGACGACCCGTCCCCGGGCGTGCGGAACATCGTCCTCGTGATGAGCGGCAAGGGCGGCGTCGGCAAGAGCACGGTCGCCGCGAACCTCACCCTGGCGCTCAGCCGCGAGGGGGCCAAGGTCGGCCTCCTCGACGCGGACATGTACGGGCCGAGCGTCCCGACCATGCTCGGCGTGATGGGTCGCCCGACGTCGGCCGATGGGCAGAAGTTCCTGCCGCTCGAGCGCTTCGGCGTGAAGCTCATGTCGATCGGCTTCCTGCTGGAAGATCCGAGATCGGCGGTCGTCTGGCGCGGGCCGATGCTCCAGAACGCCCTGATCCAGTTCATGCGCGACGTGGAATGGGGTGAGCTCGACTACCTCGTGCTGGATCTTCCGCCCGGTACCGGCGACATCGCGCTGACGATTTCCCAGAAGATGAGGACCACGGGCGCGATCGTCGTGACCACGCCGCAGGAGGTGGCCCTCCAGGACGTGTACAAATCGGTCTCGATGGCCCAGAAAGTCGGGATCGCCCTGCTCGGCGTGGTCGAGAACGAGAGCTACTTCGTGTGCGACGGGTGCAGCAAGCGGCACGAGCTCTTCGGGGCCGGCGGCGGGCAGAAGATCGCCGAGTTCGCCGAGGCGCCGCTGCTCGGCCAGATCCCGATGGATCCGGCCATCCGGGAGTGGGGCGACGCCGGCACGCCGGTCGTACAGGCTGCCCCGAGCAGCCCGATCGCGCGCGCTTTCGTGGATGTGGCGGAGCGGCTGGCCGGCCAGGTCAGCGCCCACAACCTCGCGAGCGGGGGCGGCCTCCGCATCGATCGGAGCGGGGGGACCAACAAGCACCTGCCCATCATGCGGTAGGCTCTCGCGTAAACGTCCCGGGTACGTTATGGTTCCGGCCCCTTCCCCACATTGAACCCAGGGGGCCGCTGGAGAGAACGCGAGCACGTTTCGCCCCCATCGGCATGCGCTGTCGCGCGAGGCGCGGATGAATACCCACGAAAATACCACTACGCCGGCGGACGCGCCGGGAGCTCCGGCCGACCAGGGCGGCCCGCTCGAGTCGTCGAACGCTGCGCCCGAGCAAGCAGCCCAAGCCCATGAAGCGGGGTCCACCCCCCCGACCGAAGCGAGCCACGACCCCGGCGAAGAAGCGTCGCCGCAGGCGAGCTCGACCCAGTCCGAGGCGACACCAGCCGCGGCGGCGACCGCCGCCCCGGCGAGCGCTGCCGACGACGATTGGGAAGAGCAGCCGGGCGACAACATCGGCAACCGCGTTCCAGGCCTGCCGCGGGATGATATCGGCAACCGCAAGCCGGGGTTCTCGCCTGGCAAGCGGACCCCTCCGGCGGCCGCGAAGCCGGCGCCGGCCGCGAAGCCCGCGCCGGCCGCGAAGCCCGCGCCGGCCGGAGAGGCCGGTGCGGCCGCGCAGACCGAGGGTGGCGCTGGAAAAAAGCGCCGTCGCCGCCGTCGCCGCAAGGGCGCGGAGGAGGCCGGCCAGCCCGAGGGCGAGGCAGCTGAGGCGGCCGAGGCCAGCGGCGCGGAGGCGGCCGACGCCGCAGAAGAAGACGAGGGCGAGGAGGAGCAGGCGGCCGACGAGGCAGGCGGGCAGCCGCAGCCTGGTGGCGAGAAGCGCAAGCGGCGCAAGGGGCAAGGCGCGCCGCCGCCGCGCGAGCGCCCGGCCTTCAGCATCGGCGAGGAAGTGTTCGGCAAGGTCAGCAAGATCACCGACCATGCCATCTGGATCGACATCGCCGGGAAGGCGACGGGGCTGTTCGACCGTCGCGAGATCCACGAGGAGGAGCCGCCCGTCGAGGGTGATCAGTTCATCGCGACGGTGGCGAGCACCGGCGTGCGCGGAGGCATGCTCCTCCTGTCGAGGGCGCCGGTGCAGCTCGATCAGGCGCGCGCGCGCGCCGAGGCTGCGCTCCAGAGCGGCGAGTCGATCGAGGGGTTCGTGACCGGGGCGGTGAAGGGCGGGCTCGAGGTCGACCTCGGCGGCCTCCGCGCCTTCGCGCCGGCGTCGCACGTCGATCTGCGCCACGGCGCCGACCTCAACTACCTCGTGGGCCAGCGGCTCGACTTCGGCGTGACCCAGTTCGCGAAGAAGGGGCGCGACATCGTCGTGTCCCGCCGCAAGATGCTCGAAGAGGAGAGCCGGAAGGCGCGCACCGAGGCGCTCACGTCGATCGAGCCCGGCTCGCTGCACAAGGGCATCGTGCGCAAGGTCGTCGCGTGGGGCGTGTTCGTTGCGCTCCCCGACGCCGGCGGCGTCGAGGGGCTGGTCCACATGAGCGAGGCGAGCCACGACCGCGGCGCCAAGCTGGCCGACCTGTTCAAGCCGGGCGCGGAGATCGACGTGAAGGTCCTCCGCGTCGACGACAAGGGCAAGCTCTGGCTCAGCCGCAAGGCCGCCACGGTCGACCCGTGGGACGCGGTGAAGGAGAAGTACGCGGTCGGCACGCGCCACAAGGGCAAGGTCGCTCGCCTGCAGCCGTTCGGCGCGTTCATCGAGCTCGAGCCGGGCATCGATGGGCTCATCCACACGGCCGACCTCTCGATGAAGCCGATCCAGCACCCGGACGAGGTCGTGAAGGTCGGTGACGACGTCGACGTTGTCGTCGCGACCTGCGACGCCGCGGGCCGGCGCATCGGGCTCCACCCCGCTCCGCCCGAGGGCGAGGAGAGCGAGCCGCGCCAGCGCGTTCAGCAGGGCAAGGCGGTGAAGGTGTCCGTCACGCAGGTGACCGAAGGGGGGCTCGTCGTCCGGGTGCTCGGCACCACGGGGCGAGCGGCTCGCGGCTTCATCCCGGCCGGCCACACCGGTACCCAGCGTGGCACCGACCTCCGGAAGGAGTTCCCCATCGGGACCCAGCTCGACGCGAAGGTCATCGAGGTGGATCCGCGCCGGGGCGAGGCCAAGCTGTCGATCCGCGCCCTCAAGGAAGACGCCGAGAAGCAGGCGTACCAGCAGTACCGCGCGGGGGTCGCGCGCGAGGCCAAGTTCGGCACGTTCGCCGACCTGATGAAGAAGAGCTGATCCCGGGGAGGCGCGCGCCGCCCGTGCGGCGGCGCCTCCGCCTCCCTTCTCCTCCAGCCACCGCCCGCGGTCCGGCGCGCTTCGCGCTACTCGCGCCCCAGCGCGTTCACGGGATCCATGCGCGCGGCCCGCCGCGCCGGGAAGAACCCGAAGACGATCCCGATCGCCGTGCTCACCCCGAGCGCGACCGCGAGCGCACCCGGCTCGAGCCTCATCGGCCAGTCGAACGCGCGCGAGAACCCGAGGATGACGCCGTACCCGAGCGCGCTGCCGACGACGCCGCCCAGCGTGGCGAGCACGAGCGCCTCGAGCAGGAACTGCAGCAGGATGTCGATCTCCCGGGCGCCGATGGCCATCCGGATGCCGATCTCCCGGGTGCGCTCGGTGACGCTGACCAGCATGATGTTCATGACGCCGATGCCGCCCACGACGAGCGACACCGCCGCGATGCTGACGAGCAACGCCGAGAGCGCCGCGAAGATCGCGTCCTGCATGGCCTGGAACTCCGCCTGGCTCCGGACGGCGAAGTCGTCCTCGTCGTTCTCGCCGATGCGGTGCCGCTGGCGGAGGATCGCCTCGGCCTGCTGCCTGGCGCGCTCCGACGTCTCGGCCGACGTCGAGCTCAGCAAGATGGCGTGAACCTCGCCGGGCCGCGTGGCGATGACGTGCGACCGCATCGTGGTGATGGGCATCAGCACGATCTCGTCCTGGCTCTGCCCGAAGGGCGACGCCCCCTTCTCCTCCAGCACGCCGAGCACGCGGTACATCTGGCGGCCGATCCGCACCATCCGGCCGACAGGATCGAGCGATCCGAACAGATCGCGCGCGGTTTGAGCCCCGATCACGACGACCTTCTCGGAGAGGTTCTCCGAGGCGGGGCTCCACGGCTCTCCCTGCGCGACCTTCCAGCTCCGGATATCGAAGTAGTTCAGGCGCGTCCCGACGAGCGTCGGGCTCGCGTTCTGGCCCTCGTGGATGACCTGGGCGCTCGACCTAAGGAACGGCGCCACGAGCCGGATGCTCGTCGACTCGCGCGCGAGCGCCTGGCCGTCGAGCTCGGAGAGCTTGGCGCCCGCGGTGCTGCGGACGCCCGAGGCACGGGCGGAGCGGGCGAAGACGATGAGCGAGTTGGAGCCGAGGTTCGAGATCTGCGCGTTGACGTTGGCGCGCGCGCCGCTCGCCAGCGCCGTGACGGTGACGACGGCCGCGACGCCGATCGTGATCCCCAGGATCGTGAGCCCGGCACGGAGCTTGTTCCGGCGGACGGCGCGCAGCGCGATCACGACCGCCGAGAACACCCGGGTGAGCGTGGCGCTCATTCGTGCCTCAGAGCGGCGATCGGATCCTGACGGGCCGCGCGGCGGGCCGGGAAGAACCCGAAGACGATCCCGATCGTCGCGCTCGTCCCCACCGCGACGACGACCGCGCTGGCTGGCAACGTCATGTTCCAGCCGAGCGCTGCGGCGAGGGCCTTGATGACGCCGAGCCCCGCGCCGAGCCCGAGCACGCCGCCGATGAGCGACAGGGTGATGGCCTCGACGAGGAACTGGACGAGGATGTCGCCCTCGGAGGCGCCGATCGCCATGCGGATGCCGATCTCGCGCGTCCGCTCGGTGACGCTGACCAGCATGATGTTCATGACGCCGATCCCGCCGACGAGGAGCGACACCGCGGCGATCGAGGACAGGAGCATCGTCAAGGTGTCCAGGATCCGCTCCTGGGACGCGCGGAACTCCGCCTGCGTGCGGATCACGAAATTCGGCTCGTCGTCCGGCGCGATCTCGTGGCGCTGCCGGAGGATCCTGTCGATCTGCTCCACCGCGCGATCGACGGTCCGCTCGCTCGTGGCGGCGGCGACGAGCATCTGCACCCTGCCCGGCGCGCTCGGCACGATCCGCGATCGGAAGCTGCCGATCGGCATGAGCAGCCGGTCATCCTGGTCCTCGCCGAAGGGCGATTGCCCCTTCTTCGCGAGCACCCCGATCACCCGGAACGGGTGCTTGCCGATCCGGATGTACCGGCCCACGGCCTCGCCCGAGCCGAACAGGTTCTCCCGGACGGTCTCGCCGATCAGGCAGACCTTCGCCTTGAGCTGCTCGTCGGCCTCGGTCCAGCCCTCGCCCATCCCGACGCTGTACGAGAGGATCGAGAGGTAGCTCCGGGTCACGCCCATGACCTGGGTCGCGACGTTGGCCTCTCCAGCCACGATCTGCGTCGACGTCGAGCTGAACGGGCTCAGCGCGGCCACGCTCGTCGACTCCTTCAGGATCGCGATCCCGTCGGCCTCCGACATCCTCGCGTTCTCGCGGCGCTTCAGCCCCGACGCCTGCGTCGACTGCGGGAAGATGTAGATCGAGCTCGCCCCCATGCCCGAGATCTCGCCCAGGACGCGGTTGCGCACGCCCGTCCCGAGCGCCACGACGATCACCACGGCCGAGACCCCGATCAGGATGCCGAGCACCGTCAGGGCGGCGCGGAGCTTCGAGCGGACGATGGCGCGCAGCGCGATCCGGATGGCGGCGAGGTAGCCGCTCATGGCGAGAGCTCGTCGCTCTCCGCCGCGGAGAGCGGCAGCGCGGCCAGCGCCGCGGCCGCGTCGACGGGGCGATCGTTCCTGAGATCGCTGCGGATCTCGCCGTCGCGCATCGTGATCACGCGGCTCGCGCAGGCGGCGATGTCCGGCTCGTGCGTCACGAGGACGATCGTGATCCCGCCCCGGTTGAGCCGCTGCAGCAGCCCGAGCACCTCGTAGCTCGTGCGCGTGTCGAGGTTGCCCGTGGGCTCGTCGGCGAGGAGCAGCGGCGGCGAGGTGACGAGCGCCCGCGCGATGGCGACGCGCTGCTGCTGCCCGCCCGAGAGCTGGTTCGGCGTGTGGTGCAGGCGCTCGGCCAGCCCCACCGCGCCGAGCGCGTCGAGCGCCCGCTCGCGCCGCTCCGCCGCGCCGACGCCCCGGTAGACCAGCGGCAGCTCGACGTTCTCGAGCGCCGTGGTGCGCGGCAGCAGGTTGAAGCCCTGGAAGACGAACCCGATAAGGCGGTTCCTGACGATCGCGCGCGCGTCGTTGCTGCGCCGGGTGACGTCGAGGCCGTCGAGCCGGTACGTGCCGTGCGTCGGCCGGTCCAGGCACCCGATGATGTTCATCAGGGTGCTCTTGCCCGAGCCGCTCTGCCCGACGATCGCGACGAAATCGCCGTGCTGGATGGTCAGATCCACGTGCCGGAGCGCCCTCACGATGACGGCCTCGGTCGTGTAGTCCTTACCGACGCCCGAGAGCTCGATGAGCGGCTCGTCTCGGGGCGCCGCGGCGACGTCTTGGCTCTGGGGCAGCATCACGCCTCAGAACAGCCGAGGGCCGCGCCCCCTGCCGCTCGCTGACGGATCGTCGTTCTCGTCGGTGACGACCTTGAGCGGCCCGAGATCGGACCCGAGCGCGGTGAAGATGCCGTCGGTGATCCCGACGTCGACGACGCGCGGCTCGATCTTCTCCGCCCCGGGGGTCGCGTCGGTCAGCACGTAGACTCGGCCCTTCTTCGGCGGGAGCGGCTCGAGGGGCGGCGCCTTGATCTCCTTGCCGTCCTTGTCCCGCGCCGGGGCGGGCTTGAACCGGAGCGCCGCGTTCGGCAGCCGCCGCACCCCCTTGGCCTCGGCGGACCGGACGCTCACCGTCGCCGTCATCCCCGGCCGGAGCTTGACCTCGGGGTTGTCGACCTCGACGACCGCCGCGTACGTCACGACGCCGGACTGGCTCAACGGGCTGTAGCGCACCTGGCTCACCGTCCCTCGGAACGTCTCGCCCGGGAACGCATCGACGCTCACGTCCGCCGTCATGCCCTCGCGGAGCCGCCCGACGTCCGCCTCGTCGATGTCGGCGAGCACGCGCATCTTGCGAAGATCCTGGGCGATCACGAAGAGGGTCGGCGCCTGGAAGCTCGCCGCCACGGTCTGCCCGGGGTCGATCGCGCGGCTGATGACGACCCCGTCGATGGGCGAGAAGATGCGCGTGTACTGGAGGTTCGTCGTGGAGGAGCGGAGCACCGCCCTGAGCTGCGCCACCTGCGCCTTCGAGGCCGCGAGGTCGGCGAGCGCGACGTCGTACGCGCCCTGGGCCGTGTCCAGATCGGCCTGCGAGCCCACCCCCTCCGCGACCATCTTCCTCGCGCGCTCGAGCCGCTGCTTGGCGGTCCCCAGCGACGCCTCCGAGCGCACGACGCTCGCGTTGGCCGCCGCGATCTGCGCCTGGTTCGAGTCGATCTGCGCCCCGAAGAGCGTCGGATCGATCTCGGCCAGCACGTCGCCGGCCTTCACGATGCTGTTGAAGTCCACGTAGACCTTGGTGATTCGCCCCGAGACCTGGGCGCCGATCTGCACCTCGGTGAGCGGCTTGACCTGCCCCGTCGACTGGACCACTTCGAGCACGTCGCCCGTGGTGATGTCGCCCGTGACGTAGCGCGGCGGCGGCGGGGGCCTCGTCCGGATCCTCCAGACGACGAGCCCCGCGACGAGCGCTGCGATCGTCGCGAGGACGCCGAGGCGAGCGAGCCAGCGCTTCGTGCCTACCCGGGAGAGCTCCTGCTCCAGGCTCTCTCCCCCACGTCGAGGAAGCGGTCCGCCCTCGCGCAGGCCCCGGGCTGCCGCGCCGCCGGGGGGCGCCGGCGCGGTCGAGGCCGGTCGCGTCTCGCCCGGCGCCGCCTCTCCGGGACGGAGGCGCTCCGTTTCCGTGGTGGCCTGCGCAGCCGGGGGCGACGCGTCGAGGGGGTCGCGACCGGTCGCCCGAGCCATGGAGTCGGCCATCGGACGTCCTCATAGCATGCTGCCGCGCGAGCGCGCCTCGCTTGAAACCGCGGAACCGCCGTGGCAGACCAACCGCCGCCCATGGAGTCGCTGCCCATCGCAACGGATACGGTCGTCACGCTGTCCTACGTCCTCTTCAACGAAAGCGGAGAGACTGTGGATGAGGCATCGACCGCGGAGCCGCTCGTCTACACGCACGGCTATGCTCAGATCGTGCCTGGCCTGGAGCGCGCGCTCGAAGGGCTGCGCGCAGGCGAGCAGCGCGAGATCACCGTCGAGCCGGAAGATGCGTTCGGCGAGCGCGATGACGCCGGCGTCTTCGAGGTGGACAAGGCGGATTTCCCCGATGGGGGCGCTGTCGAGGTCGGCGACGAGTTCGTCGCCCAGGGCCCGGACGGTTCGCCGATCGCGCTCCGGGTCATCGAGATCCTCCCCGAGGGCTTCCGGGTGGATACGAATCACCCTCTGGCAGGCCAGAAGGTGCGCTTTCAGGTTCAGGTCAAGGACGTGCGCGCCGCCAGCGAGGAGGAGATCGCGCAGGCTCAGGCCGAACTGGAGGAGCGCATCGAGGATTCCGAGGGCGAGGGCTGCTGCGGTCACGACCACGACCACGACCACGACCACGACCACGATCACAGCCACCATCACGAGCACGGCGATGGTGGGGTGCTCGTGACGCTCTCGAAGAAGTCGTCATAAGCCCACCGCCAACTGGTGGGTTGTCCGAGGAGATCACATCATGACCGTAGGTGAGAAGGGCAAGCTGACGGAGCTGCAGCTCGATCGCCGGGTGCGCGAGCGCCTCCTGGCGAGCGGGACGCTCAGCGCGGGGACCATCGAGGCGCACCTCGCGGGCTTGCCGGACCAGGAGGAGCACGCCGAGGGGATCGCCGTCGATCAGCCGGCGCTCGGCGCGTCAGCGCAGGGGTCGCGGATCGAGCCCGAGCTCGACGACGAAGGGGCAGAGTGAGCGACGCGGAGAATCGGGAAGATCTCCCTCCGCCAGGGAGCCCCCCGGAGCTGCCGACGCTCGACTTCTCGACCTTCGTGCTGTCGATCATCGGCTCCGCGTACGTGCACCTCGGCGACGCGCCGAGCCCCGACGGCAGGGAAGAGCAGAACCTGATCCTCGCGCATCAGGACATCGATTTGCTGTCGCTCCTCCAGGAGAAAACGAAGGGGAACCTCTCGGGCGACGAGGAGAGGTTGCTCGAGCAGGCGCTCTACGATCTGCGGATGCGCTACCTCGAGGTCTCGAAACGATCGTGACCGTTGGCGCCAGGGCTCTCTTGGGGGTCCTCCTCGCCTCGCTGGTCGCCTCGTGCAGCAAGGCCTCTCCTGGCCACTCTTCCAGCGCAAGCAGCTCCACCGTCCCCTCGGGCGCCGTGCCGGTTGCGATCGCGCCGCCTCCGTCCGCGCCGCCTCCTCCTCCGATCGTCCGCTCCGAGGGCATGCCCGGCTCCTTCGCGCCGCTCGCGCGCAGGGCCGATCCAGCGGTCGCGACGGTCAAGGCGCGCGTCGAGCGGCAGCAGCAACCGGGCGGCCGCCGCCGCACGGTCGCCGAGGGGCTCGGGACCGCCTTCGTCTATGATCCAGAGGGCTTCCTGCTGACGAACAACCACGTGATCGAGGGTGCGACCGACATCCTCGTGAGCTTCGTCGACGGACGCGACATCAAGGCGACCGTCATAGGCCGCGACAAGCACACGGACGTCGCCGTGCTGAAGGTCGACGAGAAGGGGCTCCCGTCGCTCCCCCTGGGCGACTCGGACACCATCGAGGTCGGCGACTGGGTGGTCGCGATCGGCAACCCCTTCGGCCTCTCCCACACGGTCTCGGCGGGCATCCTCTCCGCCAAGGGCCGCACCCGGGACGACGTGAAGGGGCTCGACCCGAGCGGCTACTTCAACTTCCTCCAGACGGACGCGAGCATCAACCCCGGCAACTCCGGCGGCCCGCTCCTGAACCTCAAGGGCGAGGTGGTCGGCATCAACGCGGCCGTGCGCGCCAACGCGAACAACATCGGGTTTGCGATCCCGATCAACATGGTCCGGCAGCTGCTCCCGATGCTGCTGCGCGACGGCAAGATCCGGCGCAGCCAGGTCGGGGTGATCGTCGACGTCCTCAACTCGATCGAGGCGGGGCGGCTCAAGCGCCCCGATCGAAAGGGGGCGTGGGTGAAGACCGTGGTGGCGGGGGGACCCGCGGACCGGGCTGGCATCGCGCCGGACGATGTGATCCTCGGCTTCGAAGGAAAGACGATTTCCGACCCGAACGAGCTCCGGTGGATGGCGAGCATCGCCGGGGTGAACAAGGTCGTTACGCTCCGCGTCGCGCGGCTGGAGCGGGTCTTCGATGTCCGCCTCACGCTGGGCGAGCTGCCCGAGCTCAGCGACGAGGCCGATGAGCCGTGAGCCGAACGGCCGCCGTCTGCCGCCCGGCACGTCCGCCGGCCGCCGCGCGCCGTGCGTGGCCGCCTGCTCCGCGACCTCCCTCGTCCACCAGCCTCCTCAGGTAAGCTGACCCCGTGGCCATTGCACCTTCTCACCCGGACGAGCTCGAGCCGGTCGCACCTCCCGGTGATCCCGGCGAGGGCGATGCGGAAGGCGACGACCTGTCCGCGGAGGGCGACCACCCCGAAACGAAGCAGCTCCACCCGCGCCTGAATAGCGCTCCCGCCCGTGCGTCCAATCGCGAGGCGCGACGGCGGGAAGCGGAGGAAGATCGTGAGCTCATCGAGCGAGCGCAGAAGGGGGACCAGGCGGCTTTCCGCTCGCTCGTGGAACGGCACCAGCGCCGGGCGTTCGCGATCGCGATGGGGCTCGTCCGCGACGAGAACGACGCGCGCGAGCTCGTGCAGGACGCCTTCCTCCGGGTCTACAAGGGCCTCGGCTCCTTTCAGGGGGGCTCCTCGTTCTTCACCTGGCTCTACAGGATCGTCACGAACCTGGCGATCGACCTCATGCGGAAGCCGGGACGCCGCGACCTCGAGCTCCAGGAGAACCAGGCGGCGGACGAGCAGTCTGACTTCCCGCTCGTCGCTCGGATCGACGGCGCGGACCCCCTCAACGTCGTCCGGCGGCGGGAGATCGCCGGGCGCATCCAGGCCGCGCTCGACGCGCTGCCGCCCTACCACCGAGGCGTGATCCTGATGCGGGAGGTGGAGGGCATGTCGTACGAGGAGATGGCTCAGGCCATGGGGGTCTCGAAGGGGACGATCATGAGCCGCCTGTTCCACGCCCGTCAGAAGCTTCAGCGCGCCCTCGCCGACTGTTACGCGGAGGAAGAGGGCAAGGCCCCAGCAGAGGACCCGGAGGAGATCGCGTGAGCACCGCCAACAGCAGCAAGGCGAATCACGGGGAAGCGAGCGCCCCGCCGACGGATCTGGAGCTGATGCTCTATGCCGACGGTGAGCTCGATGAAGCTCGTCACCGGCAGGTGGAGGAGTACGTGCTCCACGACCCGCGCTGCCGGGCGAAGGTCGCAGCGCTCGTCACCGCGGCCGACATGGTCCGGGACAGCGTGCTGGCCTCCAGCGCGGCCGACGGCATCGCCGATGGGGTGATGGCGAAGATCGTCGAAGGGCAGGCGGGCGCCGCGCGGGTCGACGGGGTCGGCGCCGCGCGGCCGCTCGCGGCGCCGCCGTCGGGCGAGCCGCCCCGCGCTCGGGCGCGGCTCCAGGGATCGCCGGCGAACGACAACGCGCGCGGGATCTTCGCGCTGACGGCGCTCGCCGTGGCGGCGGCCGCCGCCTTGATGGTCTGGGGCAAGATGGGCGTGGAGACGCCCACCGCGGAGCTGACGGCGCAGGCGCCCTCCGCGTTGCTCGCCCCGCCGCCCGAGGCGCCCTCCGCGTTGCTCGCGGCGCCGGCGAAGGAGCCGGACGCCGCGCCGAGCTCCGAGGGGGAGATCGAGCCGGGCGTCGAGATCGCCGCGGTCGACTTCGGGGCACGCGTGGGCACCATCTTTTACGTCCCACAGGAGGCCGTGGCTTCAGGCCCGACGACCACGGTGGTCTGGCTCTCCGATGACGGTCCGGGAGGACAGTGATGAGATTTCTTGCGAGTGCGATCACCGCGACCATGGTCCTGGCGCTCGGCGTGAGCCCTTCCCCTGCCGTCGCGCAAGAGCAGGCGCCGGCCCCCCCGCAAGCGGCGCCGTCGGACGCCGAGGTCACGTCCGAGATCGTGATCCTCCACGCGACGAACGATGGGAAAGGCATCGACCCGAAGATCGGCAAGATGCCCGAGCTCGGGAAGCCGCCGTTCTCGTCGTACAACAGCTACAAGCTCCTCGAACGGCTGAAGGTCACCCTGCAGAAGGGGAAGCCGACCACGACGAAGCTGCCGAACGGCAGCGTCCTCATGGTGTCGCTGAAGGACGTGGTCGCCGCGAAGAAGAAGGACGAGCCGAGGCGCTTCGTCGTCAGCGCGAGCATCCAGAAGCCCGGCGGCAACTCGTTTCTGCCCCTGCTCGAGGTGAACGCCAAGGCCGGCGAGAGCTTCTTCGTCGCGGGTCAGCAGCACATGGGCGGCGTGCTCGTGCTGGGCATCAAGGTCGCGCCCTGAGTCGAGGGGAGCTCGCCCCTGCTCAGCGGCGGGCCGAGGACGGCAGCGCGATCGGCAGATCCAGAGAGAAGACCGTCCCGCGCGGGGCGCGCGCCTCCGCGCGGATGCTGCCGCCGTGTGAGGCAACGATGTTCCTTACGATGCTCAGGCCGAGCCCGGTGCCGGTCCCGTCGGTCTTCGTCGTGAAGAAGGGGTCGAAGATCCTCGGCAGGTGCTCGGGCTCGATCCCGTGCCCGTCGTCGCGGATCGTCACCGTGATGTAGCCGTCCTCCGGCGACATCGCGGTGGAGATGCCGAGGCAACCGCCGCGCTCGTTCATCGCGTGCGCGGCGTTCGTGAACAGGTTCACGAACACCTGCGTCAGCGGATCGATGACGCCGCAAACCGGAGGGATCTCGTCGAAGCGCCGCTCGACGGTGACGCCCGTCTGGTCGAGGAGGTGCTCGCAGAAGACGAGCGCGCGCTCGATGATGTCGTGGAGCGAGACGGCGCCCGGCTTCTCCGTGGACGGCCGCGCGTAGGCGATCAGGTCGCGCGAGAACCGGCGGATGCGATCCGCCGCGTCGTTGATCCTCGCGAGCCGCTCGATGTCCGAGGGGTCGAAGCCGCCGCGCTCGCCCTTGCGGCGCAGGTACTCGGAGTAGGCGAGGATCGAGGTGAGCGGGTTGTTGAGCTCGTGCACGACGCCTGCGGCCATCTTCCCGAGCGAGGCCAGCTTCTCGGCCTGCATGACCTGAGCGCGCAGCGACTCGTGCGCGCGCGCCTCGCGGAGCGACGCGCCCAGGGTGAGCACGAGCCGGTCGACCAGCGCCTGTACAGGCGCGCTGTCGAGGTACGCGGCGTCGTCGGCCGCGATGTGCATCGTCGAGCGACCTCCGGGCTCGATCGCCACGACGCGCTCGAAGGCGAACTCCGGGAGGAGCCGCGCCGGATCGCGGCCGTCGTCGCGGCGAGCGCGCGGCGAGACCCGGACGGCCACCTGCGTCCCCGTCGCGCCGGGGATGTAGACGCCGAGCCCGCAGGCCGTGAGCACCTTCGCGGCCGCGCCGAGCAGCGTCGAGGCGCGCTGCTCGATGGAGGCCGACGGATCCAGCTCGCTCGACGCGATGAGCAGGCTGTCCACCCACTCGAGCGGGATGTCCCGGGTGAGGGGCTTCCGGAGCGTGACGGGAGCGTCGGACAATGGCTGCTCCCCCAGGCGCTCCGCGGTCTTTCCGCTCACCCGATCACCCTGTTCGGGTCGTCGCCGCTCGATCGGTCGAGATCGATGATCTTCGCGGCGCCGACATAGGATTTCGTCTCATAGCGGGTGATCTTGCCGATCTTGCGGACGATCTCCGCCATCCGCTCGGCTTCGCTGCGGATCGTGGTCGCGGCCCCCTTGATGGGGGACGCGTCGTCGATCCGGCGGCAGATCAGCTCGGCGTAGCCGAGCACGCTGGTGAGCGGCTGGTTCAGCTCGTGCGCGGCCGCGCCCGCGAGCTCGGCGATGATGGCCTGCTTCTCGCGCGCGCGGAGCTCCTCCTGCGCCTCGGTGAGGCGGGCCTCCATCCGCATCCGCTCCCGCAGGTCCGTGAAGATGCCGACGGAGCCGACCGGGACGCCGTTCTCGAAGATCAGCGCCGCGGAGAGGTGCACCGGGATCCGCGACCCGTCCCTGGCCAGGACCTCGGTCCGGTAGCCCTCGAGCCGGCCGGGACCGCCGTGCTCCTTCGCGTGGATGAGCCTCATGATGTGCTCGGCGTTGTGGTCGGGGTAGAGCGCGCGGGCGTTCATCGCGCCGACGACCTCCTTCGCGTCATACCCGTAGATCCGCTCGGCGGCGCGGTTGAAGAGCAGGACGACGCCCTCCATGTTGGCCGAGACGATCGCGTCGACCGAGCTGTCGATGACGCGCTCCAGGAACTCCTTCGTCTTGGTGAGCTCCGCCTCGGTGGCGCGCTCCGTTGTGACGTCGCGGAAGCTGACCAGGACGGCGCCGCTCTCCTCGCGAAGGACGCTGCTGAAGCTGAAGCTGAGGATGAGCCGCTCGTGCTCGCCCCGCCGCACGGTGAAGTCCACCATGTGCGGGAACGATCCCTTGGCGAAGCCGGCCCGGATCTCCTCGAGGAGAGGGTGCTCGCGCGCGTCGATGAGATCGGCCAGGTTCGCCCTCTCGAGGTCCTCCGCCGTGCGGCCGGTGATCGCCTGCGCGCGCGGGTTGGAGAAGAGGATATGGCCGTCAGGATCGACGACGACGATGCCGTCGGCCGTCGAATAGAAGAAGTCGGCGTAGCGCTGGAGCGTCTTCAGCCGGCGCTCCGCCTCGAACCGGGCGAAGGTGCTCTGCTGCGTCTGGTCGCGGAGCGACTGCAGGATGCGCGCGTTGCGCAGGGCGATCGCGGTGGCGCTCGCGACCGTGCGGGCCAGCGAGAGCTCGTGCGCGTGAGGCGCCACCGGCTGCCGGCCGCGCAAGAAGAGCACGCCGAGCGGCTTGTCCTCGAACAAGATCGGCAGGAGCGCCAGCGAGCGGAACGCGTTCTCCGGGAGCTCCGCGCGCACGAGGTCGAACAGCGGGTGCGCCTTCGCGTCGTCGATCACGAGCACGTCGCCCGTGCGCATGACGCGCTGGATCTCGGGGTACTTGCCGAGATCGATCGGCAGATCCCGCAGCTCCTTGTCGTCGCTCGCGGCGACCACGTAGCCGACGTCGCCCGCGTCGCGCACGAGGACGATGCTGCAGCGGTCGACGCGCGCCACCTCGGCGATGCGCCGCACGACCGTGAAGAGGATGTTCCGGAAGTCGAGCGTCGAGGAGAGCGCCTGCGTGAGCTCGAGGACCACCTTCGCGTCGTGCTCTTTGCGCGCGAGCGCGTCGACGTAGTCCCGGAGCCGGAGCTGACCGCGGATGCGCGCGATGAGCTCGGCAGGGCGGAACGGCTTGCGGATGAAATCGTCCGCGCCGAGCTCGAAGGCGCGGGCGACCTCCTCGTCCGCGTCGAGCGCGGTCAGCACGACGACGGGGACGTCCTGCGTCCGGGGGGCGTCCCGCACGGCGCTGAGGACCACGTAGCCGTCAGGGGGCGGCATCACGAGGTCGAGCAGCACGAGCGCGGGCACGCTCGCCTTGAGCCAGGCGAGCGCGTCCGCGCCCGAGGTGACCGCGACGGCCTCGATGCCCGCGTCGGCCAGCGCGTGCAGCAGCATCTGCCGGCTGACGGCGTCGTCGTCCACGACGAGCACAGGATCACGGCGAGGCACACGCCAAGCTTAGCGACTCCAGGCTGGAGCGATGAGAGAATTCCGGGCCTCGGCGCGGCGTTGGCGCGGCGTTGCGCACTGCATTGCGCTGCCCGCGCGGCGCCGGGATCAGGAGAAGAGATCTCCCTGCTTCGTCGCAGGAGCCGCGAGGCCGAGGTGCTCGTAGGCGCGGCGGGTCGCGACCCTGCCGCGCGGCGTGCGGCCGACGAAGCCCTGCTGGAGCAGGAACGGCTCGTACACGTCCTCGATCGTGTCGCGCGGCTCACTGAGCGCCGCGGCCAGGGTGTCGATGCCCACAGGGCCGCCGTCGTAGTGATCGACGATGACGCGCAGCAGCCGGCGATCCATCTCGTCGAGGCCGGCCGCGTCGATCTCGAGCCGCTCCGCGGTCTTCCGCGCGATCTCCATCGTGATCGAGCCGTCGCCCAGCACCTCGGCGAAGTCGCGGACGCGGCGCAGGAGGCGGTTGGCGACGCGCGGCGTCCCCCGCGCGCGCGCCGCGATCTCGCGCGCTCCGCCGGCGTCGATCGGCACGTCGATCAGGCCGGCGCTGCGCTGCACGATGCGCTCGAGCTCCTCGACGGGGTAGAAGTCGAGGCGGACGACGTGGCCGAAGCGCGACAGCAGCGGCGCGGTGAGCAGCCCGGTGCGGGTCGTCGCGCCCACGAGCGTGAAGGGCTTCAGCGCGAGCTGGATCGTCGTCGCGTAGGGGCCGTCACCGGTCATGATGTCGATGTTGAACGACTCGATCGCGGGGTAGAGGCTCTCCTCGACCGCCGGCGTGAGCCGGTGGATCTCGTCGATGAACAGCACGTCGTTGCGCTCCAGCTTCGTCAGCAGGCCGGCCAGCGCGCCCTTGTGCTCGATCGCCGGTCCGCTCGTGACATGGAGGGCGACGCCCATCTCGCGGGCGATGATGTGGGCGAGCGTGGTCTTTCCCAGGCCGGGCGGGCCACAGAACAGCATGTGATCCAGCGGCTCGCGCCGCCGGCGCGCGGCCTCGACGAAGACCTTGAGGTTCTCCGTGTGCTTGGCCTGGCCGACGTACTCGGCGAGCGAGGCAGGCCGGAAGAGGCGGTCGAAGCGATCGTCGTCGCCTGCCTCGGCAGGAGAGAGCGCCCGTTCAGGCATGCCACGGGCGTACCGCGTGCAAGCAGCGAAGGGAAGCGATCCGCGCGGCGGCGTGGGTCGCCGCGGGGCGCTGGTCGAGGTCAGCCGAGCGCAGGGACAGAGGACAGGCGGGGACGACGGGGGGGCGGGATGCGCGGCAGACGAGCGCGGCAGAGCGGCCGCCCGTCGGGGGCGCCGTCCACCTCGAGAGAGCCGCCGTGGAGCTCGATCACCGAGCGCGCGTGGCTGAGGCCCAGCGTCAGGCCGCGCCCGCGCGCCGTGGTCTGCCGGCTGAACAGGGCCTCGAGCTCGTCCGGCGGCACGTCGCGGCTGCCGTACTCGATGTCGATGCGGACCTCGTTGTTGAACTCGCCGGCCATCGTCGCCGTGAGGCGCACGAGGCGCGCCGACGGGTCGGCCGCGCCCGTCCGGAGCGCGTGCGCGACGATGACCGCGATCGCGCGCGTCGCGTAGGCTTGATCGACGGGGATCAGCGGCAGGGTGTCGCCGACCTCGATGACGACCTCGCCGCCGGCGTCGCTCGCGAGCTCGCGCGCCTTGCGGAGCGCGCCCGCGATGAGCCAGCCGACGGACGTCGGCTGAGGCTCGAGCGTGAGCTGCCCGGCCTCGACGCGGGCGGCGTCGAGGATCGACTCGATGAGGCCAAGGAGCTCCCGGCCGCGCGTCGCGATGAGCTCCAGGCTCTCGCGCTGCGCGGGGGTCAGATCCTCCTGGCCCACCAGCTCGGCGAACCCGAGGATGGCGTTCAGCGGGCTCTTGAGATCGTGGCTCACGCTCGCGAACAGGAGGCCGCGCATGCGCTGCGCCGCCTCGCGGGACTCGAGCGCGCGCTCCTGCGCCGCGGCGAAGACGCGGAAGCGCTCGGCGAGGTCCTCGATGGCGTGCCCGAGCCGGGCGACGACGGCGAACCGGGCGGGGCGCGCGATCTGGGTGGCGCCGCGCAGCACGCTGTCCGTGCCGAGCAGGCGCACCTGCTTCGTGGCGTGCACGAGATCGGCCGCGAGGACGCGGCCGAACAGGTTGCCGAGCGCGCCGGCGACCAGCACCGCGAGCAGCGCGACGAGCGCGCCCCAGATCGCGGCAGAGGGCTCGAGGTCGGCGGAGAACCGGGTGTTGACGCAGCCGTAGTCGAGCGGCGTGATCACGGCGATCTGCCCGTCGGCCTCGCGGCCGAAGGAGGGCTCCGAGCCCACGCAGTCGTGCTCCAGGCGCGCGAGGAACCCGAACTCCGCCGCCGAGGCCACGACGTCGTTGCGGCCGGCCGCGTCGATGGCCCCGAGCGACGGGTCGAGCGCCGTGCGCGCGATGAGCCCCGCGGTCGAGCGCCGGCTGCGCTCGATGAACGTCTGGAGGTGCGCGTTCGCGATGAGCACCGCCCCGACGCCGACGAGCAGCACCGGCGTGGCGACGGCCAGGAGCAGCTTGGAGGTGACCCGCCGGCGCGGCGTCTGGTAAAGCTCGGCGGTCTCGAGCAAGGCGCCGATCGCCTCGGCCGGGCTGATCTCGAAGAGGCTGAACGCCGCGGCGCGCGTCAGCACGTAGTGCGGGATCGCGGACGCGCTGAGGATCGTGATCGCGAGGATGAGCAGGCTGACCGCGCGGCCGTCGTCGAGCTTCTCTGGCCTGATCCCGGGGATCATCATGAGGCCCGAGATCGTCGAGCTCGCCAGCACGAAGCGCAGCGCCAGCGAGGTCGGGAGCCCGGCGAACCGCTCGAGCTCCTCGTGATCGATGTCGCGCGAGCCGATCACGAGCGAGCGCAGCAGGTTCTCGTGGGTGCGCAGCCGGAGCAGCGTCAGCAGCGTGGTCGCGCAGATCGCGGCGAGCGCGATCTTGGCGCCGACCGAGAGCACGCTGGCGGCGACGCGCTGCTCGAGGATGAGCAGCTTCGGCGCGAGCGCCGCGATCGCCCCGAACGCGGCGACGCCGACCAGCGCCTGGCGGACGAGCACGCGCCTCGCGAAGTGGATCGCGTCGTCCCTCATGCGCTCCTCGGTCATGCGATCCTCCCCTGGGGGCCGCCGGCGCCGGGGTCGTTCCCGGGCGGCGCCGCCACGTCGGGCGTGGGCGGGGTCGGCGAGAACAGGGGCTGCTGCACGATCCACATCGGCAGGGTGATCGTGAAGGTCGAGCCCCGACCGAGCTCGCTCTCCAGCTGGATCGTCCCGCCGTGCATCAGCACGAGGCGCCGCGCGATCGAGAGCCCGAGCCCCGTCCCGGCCCGGCGCGAGCGCACGTCGCCGGTCTGCCGGTACTCCTCGAAGACCGCCGACGTCTCCTCCGGCGGGATGCCGGGGCCGGTGTCCTGGACGACGATCGCCGCATAGCGGCCGCGCCCCGTGATGTTGACCGTCACCGAGCCGCGCGCCGTGAACTTGACGGCGTTCGAGACGAGGTTGGTCAGGATCTGCCGCACCCTCCGCGGATCGGCGTGCGCGACGAGGGCGTGGTCCCCGGTGACGCGCAGCTGGAGGGGCTTGTCGCGCGCCGCCGCGGACGCCTCCCGCATCACCTGATCGACGAGGGCGCGGAGGTTGACGGCGCGGCGGGAGAGCTGGAGCTTGCCCGTCTCGAGCGCCGAGAGGTCGAGGATGTCGTCGATGAGCGTGCGCAGGTGCTCGCCGCTCTGCCGGATGACCGACAGCGCCTCGCGCGCGTCCTGGCTGAGCGGGCCGTCGACCTCGCTCTCGAGGACGTGCGCGAACCCGAGGATGGCGTTGAGCGGCGTGCGCAGCTCGTGGCTCAGCCCCGCGAGGAACGCCGAGCGCTCGCGGTCCATCGCGGAGGCCTGCTGGAGGTCCGCCCGGTAGGTGCGCTCCGCCGCGGCGAAGCGGGTGATCAGGAGGTTGAAGGCCGCCGTCAGGAGGCCGACCTGGTCGAGCGACCTGATCGGCACGGGCTCGGCCTGGATCACGTCCGTGGGCAGCGCGCTCTGGACCTGTCCGCGCGCCATCGCCGTGATGCGCTCGCGCAGGTAGTCGACATCGTCGCGCGCCGACTTGGTGAACGAGAGCGCGACCGCGACAGCCACGCCGAGCAGCAGCACCGTGAGCGCCGCGACGGCGTTGCCGAGCGCGATCGAGTCGGGCGGCGGGCTCGGCGCCGAGACGAAGGTGAGCACCGAGAGGTGAGAGAGCGGCGGGTGCAGCGGGCGCGCCGCGAACCGGACGCGGCCGAGCGAGGTCGTCGTCTCGCCCTTGCCCAGGGTGAGCATCTGGACGATGCCGGCCCTGGCCGGCGCGCTGAAGCTCTCGTTGATCAGCACGTGGCCGCCCTGATCGACGAGCAGGATCTCCGACCCAGCCCGCCGCGCCGCCTCCCGCAGGAGCGCCGCCCGCTCCCCCTCGATGGTCCCGCGGAGCCGCGCCGAGAGCGTCGCGGCCATCACCTCGGCGCGCAGGCTCGCGGCCTGATCGCTCATCTTCGCGAGCTGGCCGATGCCGATCAGCGCGATCGCCACCGCCGTGGCGATCCCCACGACGATCACGATCGCGGGCGCGAGCGGCACGAGCGGTGTCGTGCCGCGGGGCCAGCGGATGAGGCGACGACGGCGGGCCACGGCGGAGTCAGGATGCTAGCGCGCTTCGGGCGGCGCACGGGCCACCTCGGGCGCGCGGAGGGAACTAGCGAGCGAGCGCCCTCGTGGGCGGCTTTACCTGGGATCGGTCGCCAGGAGCGCGAAGACGGAATGGTCGAGCCAGCGGCCGTCGCACCACTCGGCCTGCCGGGCGATCCCCTCGAAGCGGAAGCCGAGCCGGCCGATGACCGCGAGGGAAGGATGGTTGTCCGTCGCGGCCGCAACCCGCACGCGGTGCGCGCCCATGTGGCCGAACGCGAACCCGAGCGCGGCCCTCGCGGCCTCGGTCATGAGCCCGCGCCCGGTCGCCTCCTTGCGGAGCCAGTAGCCGAGCTCGCAAGAGCGGTGCAGGTGTACGCACGCCTCGAGCCCGACCACCCCGGCGAGCGAGCGGTGCGCGCGCTCGCGGATGACGAAGCGCAGCGCCCTGCCGTGATCCCAGTCGGCGGCGCACGCCTCGGCGAAGCGCACGCTCGCGGCCGGATCCGTGTGGAACTGCACCCAGGGAAGCCAGCGCTGGAGGGTCGCGCGCGAGCCGTTGACCGCGAGCCAGAGCTCGGGCCCGTCGGACGGATCGATCGGCACGAGGATCAGCCGCTCGGTCTCGATGGGACGGGCGCGGACCTCGCTTCGAGGTGGGAGGATGAGCATGGGGTCACCGGCACTGGATGCGGGCGGCGTAGGGCTCGAGATGACCCGCCTCGTAGTCAAGCCAGGCGACATACCACTCTCCAGGCTTCGCGCCGGGGCTGATCGAGGGCGCCGGCTGATCCCCGCTGATGCGGGCGAACTTCGTGGGTGCGCCGATGCCGTCGCGGTTGATCGACGCGGTGAGCATGCGGCCCCCCTCGAACCAGACCAGCTGGGCCTGCCCGCTCGGCGCGATCGCGATCGACGGGCGCGCGCCCGACTTCGAGAACCGCTTGCGCCAGAGCGGCTGGCCCTTGGCCGGATCGATGTAGGCGGCCGACGCGCCCCCGAGCGGCGCCTCGCCGTGCCAGACGACGAAGCAGCCGCCCGCGCCGCAGGCGAGCGAGGGGCTGTCGCTCCGGACCCGATCGCTGTTCACGAGCGACAGGTCGCCGAGCGCGCGGTCGGCGCGCTTGCCAGGGCTGGCCGGCGGGAGCCCCTTGCCGGCGTTCGCGAGCGGGAGGCGCATGTACTGGATGACCCGCGTCGGCTCGCGATCGAAGCGGAAGGCGAGGTGCATCACGTCGTTCACCACGGCCACCGAGGGGAAGCGGACGCGCGGCTTCGAGGGGCCCGTCGGGGTGACGTCGGTCAGCCGGATGATCTCGCCCGCCGGATCGAGGTTCGGCGAGAGGCGGCGCATGAAGAGGTCCTCGGAGGCGGTGTCGCCGTCGTCCGACCACGTGATCAGGAACCCCTCGGCGGCGCGCGCGAGCGAGGGCCACGAGTTCCCTCCGCGAGGGAAGGGCGCGACCATCACGGCGGGGCCGTCGATCCGCCCGTTGGCGTCGAGCCAGCGCACGTGCACGCCGGCCTCCGGCCCCTTGCCGTCCCAGTAGGTGAGCACCAGCCGATCGCCTGCGGAGGTCAGCTCGGGGCGCCCGATGGCGCGGCCCTCGGGCGTCACGTCGAGCGCCGGCGACGACGGCCGCAGCGCGCCGTCCAGCGTCGTCGTGTAGGCGTGCTCGGTGCCCTCGTGCGAGTCCGTCCAGGTGACCACCGCGCCGCGCGGCCCGAGCGCGATCGAGGGCCGGCTGGCCCCGACGGCGCGGCCGCCCTCGCGCACCAGATCGTGCGTGCGCGGCCTCGCGAGGCCGGTGAGCGCGCAAGGCGCCTTGCCGCTCGCGTCTTTCAGGGCGACCTGCACGTGCTCGATCAGGGTCCGCGGCACGGGGTGGTTGCCCTTGTCCTGAGCGTCCTTCAGCAGCCTGAGCGCGGCCTTGAGATCGCCGGCGGCGACCGCCTCCTGCGCCTGCGCGACGAGCGGCGGCCACGCCAGGGCGGACGGCTCGACGCGGGCGTCGGTGCGCGCCGGCACGTTGGCCCCGGCGGACGCCGAGGGGGCGCTGATGGCCGGCGGCGCCGCGCTGCTCGACGAGACGGGCGGCAGGGCCGTCGGCTTGAGGAACTGGCGGTAACCCGCGTAGGCGCCGCCCGCGACGAGCGCGAGCACGCCGAACACGACGAGCGCGCGTCCCGCGCCGCCTCGCTTCGGCGTTGATGCGTGCGCCAGCGGATCGGGGACCGAGGTCTCGCCCGAGCCCCCGGAGAACGTGATCTGCTGCCCCGCGCCCTGGCTCATGCGCCCGGCGATCGCGGCGCCGGGCGCGCCCGAGGTGTCCAGCCCGGCGAACGGATCTCCCCCGCGCTCCGCCGGGCCCGACGGGACGGTCCGCCGCGATTCGTTGGGGGTCACACGGACGACCCCCGGCGGGTCGAAGGACAGGTCGGCCGGCGCCTCGCCGCCCGGCATGACGAGCCCCGCCTGGGACGGCTCCGCGCCGCGCGGCGGCTGCGCGACGCCGAGCGCGACCGACAGCTCGTCGGCGAACTCCTTCGCGGTCTGGAACCGGCGATCGATGGAGCGGTCGAGCGCCTTCTCGAACCACGTGGTGAAGCTCGCCGGGAGGTCGGGGCGGAGCGCCGCCGGCTGCGGCAGGGGCGCGTTGGCGATCTGCGCGAACGTCATCGCGACGCCCTGCTCGGTCTGCCAGACGGTGCGGCCGGTGAGGCACTCGTAGGTGATGCAGCCGAGCGCCCAGAGATCCGCGCGGTGGTCGACCGCTCCCTGGCCGCGCACCTGCTCCGGGCTCATGTACGCCGGCGTTCCGAAGACCGCGCCCTCGCGGGTGAGGCGCGCCTGCGCGTCGCCGCCGTCGACCGGCGCGTAGAACTTCGCGAGGCCGAAATCGAGGATCTTCGCGCAGAGCCGGCCCTCCTCATCCTTCGTGAGGAAGATGTTCTCCGGCTTGAGGTCGCGGTGGACGATGGAGGCGGCGTGCGCCTTGGTGAGCCCTCGACACACCTGGGACACCACCGTCACGGTGGTCTCGGGGTCGAGGTACCTGATGACGGTCATCCGCTCGTACAGCGACTCGCCTTCGAGGAGCTCGAGCACCAGGAAGGGCCGCCCGTCGTCGAGCTTGCCCGAGTCGTAGACGTCGCAGATGAAGGGGCTGCGGATCGACGCGGCGGCCCGGGCCTCTCGGAGAAAGCGCTCGACCACGACGGCTGAGGTCGTCAGCTCCTGGGCGAGCACCTTGATCGCCACGCGTTTGCCGATGTCGATGTGCTCGGCCTCGTACACGGCGGCCATGCCGCCGCGCCCGATCTCGCGTGTGATGCGGTATTTTCCGGCGAGGACCGTGCCTACCGGGATCTTCGCTTTGTTCGGCAAAGCCATCAGGCAGGGCTGTCGCGCGACTGGATTCGCCAGCGCAGCCTATTCGAGCCGCGTCATAAGAACAATGGCGAGCGCAGCATGACCCGTCGGGGAGGGGCCCGATCCTCTCCCTGGCGCCGCGCGAGCGAGCTCAGCGGTTCCAGAACGGCACCGTGAAAACGGATTCCACCCCGGGCCGGCGTAATTCATAAGGCGGAGCCCACCTCCGGCGTCGCGGTGCGTAAGCGAATTCTCACCCCCCGGCGCGCCGCCGCGCAAGCGAGCTCTGCCTTGCCCAGGTGGAGCTGTGAAAAAAGTAAGCGGGCTCCGATTTTCTGACGTCCGATGCACTTTTCTCACGCTCGCACGGTGCGCGAAACATTCCGGAAACATGAGCTTGGGTACACCAGCCTGGACCTTCGGTCGCGCGCCAGCGTCCGGGGTGAAGGGTCGCCGATCCGGCTCCGCTGGATGGGTCCCTGAGTCGTTGACAGTGTCGGGCAAGGCTCGGTGGACCGAGCCGCCCCCGTCACGGATCGGAAGCCGGGCGGCGCCCGGCACATCGATGGGAGGCCGCCGGCGGAGGTGTCCCCCCTTTACCAGCTCTGCTCCGGCGGGGCCTTTCGGGTGAGCGCCCGGGTCTTCTACCCTGGCGCGCACCCGGTCACCACAGGCGTGCGCAATGAAAAAGGTCGAGGCGATCATCAAGCCGTTCAAGCTCGACGAGGTCAAGGACGCCCTCGCCGAGGTCGGGATTCAGGGCATGACGGTGACCGAGGTAAAGGGCTTCGGTCGGACCGGCGGCAAGAAAGAGGTCTATCGAGGGTCGGCGTATGTCGTCGACTTCGTGCCGAAGGTGAAGGTCGACATCGTCGTGCCGGACAGCATGGTCAGCGATGTGATCGACGCCATCGAGAAGAGCGCCAAGACGGGTCGGATCGGCGACGGCAAGATCTTCGTCGTCCCCGTCGAGGAAGCCGTGCGGATCCGCACGGGGGAGCGCGGCGAGGACGCCATCTAGGAGGCGCGCCGCCGGCAGAGCGTCACAGGGCATTCGCGGCGGGTCACAGGCTCGAGGATCGACAGATCGGCAGCCGACAACCGAGAAGCGAGCACGAGCCCGCGCACCGTCGAGTCACATACAGCGAGAGCAGCGAGTCAGCGAGGTAGAGAAGATCATGAAGGCGAAAGATGTCGTCGCGTTTGCGAAGGAAAACGACGTAAAATTTGTCGATCTCAAGTTCATCGATCTGCCCGGCATCTGGCAGCACACGACCATCCCGGCGTCCCGCCTGAACGAGGATCTCTTCGAGGAGGGAATCGGCTTCGACGGCTCGTCGGTGCGCGGATGGCAGCCGATCAACGCGAGCGACATGCTGATGACGCCCGAGCCGTCGACGGCGAAGCTCGACCCGTTCCATGCCCAGAAGACGCTGAGCATGATCTGTAAGATCAGCGATCCGGTGACCGGCCAGCCCTACGGCCGCGACCCGCGCTACATCGCCCAGAAGGCCGAGAACCACCTCCGCGCGAGCGGCATCGCCGACACCTCCTACTTCGGGCCCGAGGCCGAGTTCTTCGTCTTCGACTCGGTCCGCTACGAGAGCTCGCAGCGCGGCGCCTTTTACGAGATCGACAGCGACGAAGCGGTCTGGAACTCCGGCAAGGCCGGCCCGAACCTCGGGCACAAGATCCGGTCGAAGGAGGGCTACTTCCCCGTCGCGCCGACCGACACGCTCGGCGATCTGCGCGGGCAGATGATGTCCACGCTGATCGAGACCGGCATCGGGGTCGAGGTCGGCCACCATGAGGTGGCGTCGGCCGGGCAGTGCGAGATCGGCATCAAGTTCTCGACGCTGACGGCGATGGCCGACAACCTCATGTGGTTCAAGTACGTCATCAAGAACGTCGGCCGCAAGAACGGCAAGTCGGTGACGTTCATGCCGAAGCCGCTCTTCGGCGACAACGGCAGCGGCATGCACTGCCACCAGTCGCTCTGGAAGGAGGGCAAGCCGCTCTTCGCCGGCGACGGCTACGCCGGGATGTCCGACACGGGCCTCTGGTACATCGGCGGCATCCTGAAGCACGCGAAGGCGCTCGCCGCGCTCACCAACCCGACGACGAACAGCTATCGCCGGCTCGTCCCGGGTTATGAGGCGCCCGTGAACCTCGCGTACTCGAGCCGCAACCGCTCGGCGTCGATCCGCATCCCGCTGGCCCCGGGCAACAGCCCGAAGGGCCGCCGCATCGAGGTCCGCTTCCCGGACGCGAGCTGCAATCCGTACCTCGCCTTCGCCGCCATGATGATGGCCGGCCTCGACGGCGTCCAGAACCGGATCGATCCGGGCGACCCGCTCGACAAGGACATCTACGCGCTCTCGCCCGAGGAGCTCAAGGAAGTGCCGCACATGCCGGGCTCGCTCGACGAGGCCCTCGGCGCCCTCGAGCGCGACCACGAGTTCCTGCTCCGCGGCGACGTCTTCACCCGCGACATCCTCAAGACCTGGATCGACTACAAGCGCGAGCGCGAGGTCGACGCGGTCCGGCTCCGCCCGGTCCCGCACGAGTTCTTCCTCTACTACGACGTCTGATCGCCCCCACCCCCGAGGGCAGCGCAGGGGCCGGCGCACAAGAAAATTGCGCTGTGCCCCTCGCTGTCCAGCCTCTTCATCGCTCGCCGTCGTGCTCGGCGAGCGCCGATGACGCCGAGTCGAAGCGTCGCGGTATCGGGAAATCCACGGATCTCTGCGCCCGCGGGGGCGGCGAGGCGGGTTGTCGCCCCCTCGCGCCGCGAACTTTTGCTTCCTGCTGGAGCGCGCCGCACCGCGGTACCGCTCGTCCATGGCTCGGGTTATCCTGTGGTCCGGATCCGACGGGAGCGGCGTAAAGCCAGCTCCTCCTCGGTTCCTCGGTTCCGCGGTCCTCTGGCCCGCCGGTTCGTCCGTATCCTCGGTTCCCTCAGTTCCTTCAGCTCCCCAGCGACACCTCGGCGCAGCAGTGAACCCCGGCGATCTCATCCAGTCTCGCTACCGGCTCGTGAAGCTCCTGGGCCAAGGCGCCAGCGGGTCGGTGTGGGCCGCGAAGAACGTGCTCATCGACCGCGACGTGGCGCTCAAGGTGATGAGCCCCGAGGTGGCCGGGGACGCCGTCGCGCTCCAGCGCTTCTTCAACGAGGCGAAGGCGAGCGGGCGCCTGCGGAGCCCGAGCATCGTCGAGATCCTCGACCTCGGTCAGGCCGAGGACGGCTCTCCGTTCCTCGTGTTCGAGCTGCTCGTCGGCGAGGGGCTCGACGAGTGGCTGCGGCGCGAGGGCACCATCGAGCCGGAGGTGCTGGTCGAGCTCTTCCTCGGCCTCGCGCGGGCGCTCGACATGGCCCATCAGCAGGGGATCATCCACCGCGATCTGAAGCCCGCGAACATCTATGTGCATCGCAACCACCTGGGCGAGCTCGTGGGGAAGATCCTTGACTTCGGGATCAGCAAGGTCCTTGAGAAGGAGCACAACTTCTCGCTGACCCGCACGGGCTGCGTCGTCGGCTCGCCGGCGTACATGTCGCCCGAGCAGGCCGCGGGGCGCGAGGACGTGGACGCCCGCGCCGACATCTGGTCGCTGGGCGTCGTCATGTACGAGGCGTTGACCGGGACGACCCCGCATCAGGCGCCGAACTACAACGCGCTGATGGTCCGGATCCTGAGCAAGGACTGCGATCCGATCGCCGCGCGCAGGCCAGGGCTCCCGCAGCCCCTCTGCCAGCTCGTCGAAGCATGCCTCCGCCGCGAGCGCGACGAGCGGATCCCCTCGGCGGACACGCTCGCGAAGGAGCTCGAGGCCGTTCTCCGCGAGCTGCGCGCCGAGCGCTTCCGGGGACAGAAGGGGCGGCGCGCCTCGGACATCGGCCTCGGCGGCGACGTCGGCCTCGCGCCGGAGAGCGCGGCGGCGCGGGGCGGCGACGCCGCCGGGACGCTGGGACGGCTCGTGCAGCACGGCAGGCGCCTGCCGCCGGCCATGCTCGTCGCGGCGGGCATCGGGGCGGTGCTCTGGGCAATGGCGCTCGTGCTCATCGGCAAGTACTGGATCCGCTGAGCGCCGCGGCGACGCAGGGCGAGCGAGCGTGGTCGGCTCGCCCACGGCATGCGCGCCAGGTTGCTCCTTGCGACAGTGCGCGTCGGGGCCCCATGTTGGCCCCACGTCGAGCCGTCACCCGAGCTCGAAGCGAGCATTGATGGAAAGGATGCAAGTCGATGGACGACCACCAGACGCATGAAGCGCACGCCCATGTTCATGGGCAGGGATGTGGACATCAGGCGTTGCGGCATGAGGACCACGTCGATTACCTGCATGACGGACACCTGCATCACCCGCACGGCGATCACTTCGATGAGCACGTGCTCTCGGTCGGCAAGGAGAACCCTGACGCGTGCACGCCGAGCCATGCCTGCGCCGATCACGAGAAGGCGCACACGCACGGGGCAGGCTGCGGCCATCAGGCCGTGCCCCACGGCGATCATTTCGATTACCTCGTCGGGGCGCACCTGCACCATCCGCACGGCGATCACTGCGATCACCACGGCTCGGTCCAGCTAGGGTGATCGCCGCGCCGCCCCGCGCCGGAGCTCCGGCGCGTGAGGTGGAGGCCGCGGGACGACGCGCGAGGGAGACCGGCGAGCGGCGCGCGAAGGAGAGCGGCGAGCGTGAGCTCCTGGAACGACGTTCCGGGGAGCCCGGCGTCACGCGGGCGGCGCGCTGTTGTCGTCCGGTGCGCCGCTCGCGCTGCAGCGATGTGCGCGTGCGCAGGGCGCATGCGGCTCCTCCGGCCCGGACGCACCGACGTCGCCGGCGCCGCGCATGCCGCCGAGCCATGCGCGAGGGCCGAGCCTCATGAAGCTCGAGAGCAGGAGCGCGCCGAGCGCGGCCGCGCAGACCCACGCGATGGTGGAGTGCTCCTGGGGCGCGAGGTCGTGGAGGTCCGGGATCGCCGCGAGGGGGACGAAGGCGTTCACGACGAGGCCGAGCGCGACGGCGAAGGCGACGCTGAAGAGCGCGGCGGCCGCGGCGGC
Organism: Sorangium sp. So ce117; assembly: GCF_051524395.1. Taxonomy (NCBI): domain Bacteria; kingdom Pseudomonadati; phylum Myxococcota; order Polyangiales; family Polyangiaceae; genus Sorangium; species Sorangium sp. So ce117. Next base: position 10,278,925 of record NZ_CP150309.1, on the reverse strand, counting down.
GCGCGCTCCGAACGCCCGATGCAGGCCGCCGAGCGCCGCGATGTGGGTCGCCGGCCCCGCCACGAGGAACGCGAGCGCGGCGCCGACCGGGAGCCCCTTGTGGATCATCACCGCGGCGAGCGGCGCCGCGCCGTGCGCGCACACGTGAGCGGGCACCGCGAGGAGCGCGCTCACGAGGACGTCGTCCGGCGCGCCGAGCGCGCGCGCTGCGGCCGGCGCGATGGCCGCCTCGAGGACGGCGGCGAGCAGGAGGCCCGCGACGTACCAGGCGGCCATGTGATCGAGCGCTGGACCGACGGCCTCGGCGACGGCGGCGCGGAGCCGCGCGCCCGGCGACGCCACGGTCCGGGCGACGACGGGCGGCGCGCCGCCGGAGGGCGCAGCGCTCGAGCCAGGCGTCCTGGCCACCCTGGCGACGAGGAGCGCGACCAGCACGGCGAGGAGCGCGCCGCCCGCGACGCGCGCCGCGGTGAACGGCAGGCCGAGCATCCGCAGCGAGAGCAGCGCGCCGGCAGGATCGAGCGCCGGCGCGCAGAGGACGACGGCGACGACCGCGGCGACCGGCGCGCTCGCGCGAGGGAGCCGCTGCATGCGCGGCGCAACGCCGCAGGCGCAGAGGGGCAGCGGCGGCCCGGACGCCAGGCTGCGGGCGGCCCGGGGCAGCGCCGCGCCGCCGCGCAGCGAGCCGGTCGAGCGATGCAGGACGATCGGAGAGAGCGCGCGCAGGAGCCCCGCCACGGCGAGCCCGGCGAGCACGGCGGGCGCCGTCTCGATGAACAGCGGGCCGAGCGACTCGGCGAACGACAGCTCGGACGCGTGCGCGCTCGTGAAGGAGCTCTCCGGGCTGGGGAGCGCGAGCGCGACGCAGAGCCCCGAGGCGAAGGCGATCGCGCTCGCCGTCCGCGCGCGCGCCCCCCGGGGCGGCGCCTCGTGCGTGTGGACGACGAGCCGCAGGAGGACGCCGAGGCCGAACGCGATGAACACCTCGAACGACTCGTGGGGGAGGCTCTCCACGGCGCCCTGGCCGAGGAGGGCGCCGAGGACGGTGAGCAGCCCGAGGAGCCCGAGGCGCGCGGCGAGCTGCCGCCAGCCCCAGGCGGGCAGGAAGCGCGCCGCGAGCGACAGCCCCTCGGGCAGCCGGTGCACGAGGACGGCGCTCGCGAAGAGCACCCCGTCCGCGCCGCTGTCGGCCGCGGCCACGGCCAGCGCGAGCCCGGCGCCGTCGAGCAGCCCGTGCACGGCGAGCGCCGAGAACGCGATCTCCCGCCCCAGCACCTCGCCGGTGTCACGCCGCCGGTGCTCCGTGAGCCCGAGCGCGGCGTACCCGAGCGCCGCCCAGAGGAGCGCCTGCGCCCCGATCTCCTCGACGACGTGCGGCAGGTGGCGCGTGAGGATGAGCGCGGGCACGAGGCCGAGCGTCAGCCCGTCGAGCGCCGACGTCGGCAGCGCCTGGCGCCGGCCGAGCGCCACGAGGAGCGGCCCCGCGGCGAGGCCGGCGATCGACAGGACGACGACGAGCGCGAGCATGGGCGCGGTGGGCTATGCCCGAGCCGCGTAGCCTAATCAATATCAAATTGGTGTTGCAACCAGGATGCGGACAGCCGCCTGTGGTCGCTGAGCGCCGCCGAGCGCCGCGTCATTCACGCGGCACGGGGCCGCCGGTGGCCCGGGGCTGCTCCGCCGCTCAGGCCTGCACGCACCGATCGCAGCGGCCCTTGATCTGGATCTGGAGTCCCTTGCGCCGCAACGCGCGCGGCGCGCCGCGCGCCGCCTTGATTTCGATGCTCTCGTCAGGGAGGCAGAGCACATCGCCGCATGTGTCGCACATGAAGTGCGGGTGCTCGTCCGCCGCGTGGGTTCCGGTGGACTCCCGCAGCTCGAACCGCCAGAGGTGGTCGCCCATGTCGGTGCGGCGCACGAGCCCGGCGTTGGTCAAGTCGATCAGGTTCCGGTAGATGGTGGCGCGATCCCACCCTTTCGGGGCGAGCTCAGCAGCGAGCTCCGCGTGGCTGACGGGCGTCCGCGAGCGGCCGAGGCTATGCAGCACCGCGATGCGCGGCGAGGTGGCCCGCAGGCCGGCCGCCCGGATCTGCTCACGGAGCTCCTCCGCGGACTGACCTGCTTTCGTACGCGCCATGCCAGACATCTACCGTCGCCAGGAGAGTACTGCAATCACGATGCAGCGCGCCCGTCGGCCGCGCAGCGCCCGGGTCGGCCGCGTGCCAGTGTGAGCGAGATCGCAGGGGCGCCGCCGAGCCCGCCGCGCCACCGCCCGCGAGAACGCAGCGTCTGCCCTCGCGCGGGCCGCGTGTGCGCGTGTCCGGCGCGGCCCCGACGAGAGGGCCGGCGGCGGCGAGCGCCACCCGGCTCCGAGAGGATGTGGCAGGCGGAGAGTTTGGATAACGCCGTGCACCTGGCTTCGAGCGTCGCTCGAGCTGCACAGACCAGGCGGATGGGCGCGCGGCGCGGCGCTCCTCGGGAAAGCGCCTCGAAATCGGGGTGAGCTCCGCGGGCACTGATCCCGAAGGCGCGGAGGACATGGAACAGGCGGAACAGCCAGGTCCCCGTCGTCGCCTGATCTCGAGTCGAGGGGCGCTCCCTCGGTCCGCGCCGCTCTCGACGTGTGCTCCATCATGGAGCGATCGATCCACGTTGGAGCAATCGGCGTGTCCGTTCCACACGGGCCGCTGCGCCTCGTCATCGCTCTGCGTGTCCGGGGGCCTGTCGGCGTTCGGCGAGAGAGCGCAAGACTCGTAAGACGACCAGAACGACCAGAACGACCAGAACGACCAAGACATGGAATCTTCCTTGGTCGTCGCGAGTGGAATCAGCCCTTTTGGAATTGAACCGATTGTGATCGCGGATATATATTCATGCTTCCTTTGCGGGGAAATGAACCAAGGAGAGTGTCCATGCGAGCTCGGACGTGCGCGGAAGTATTTGCCTTAGTCTTGATCGCTGCCTTGGGCGTCGCGTGCGGCGCCGACCCCTCGACCCCCGCGGAGGATGCGCCGGCCGTCGTCGACGTCGAGCCCGAGCAGGTCGAGGCGGGGCCAGCGCCCCTGCGGCGCGGCTGCGCGACCGTCGAGCTGAGCGACGTTGAGAAGGAAGCCGTCGAGCAGTCCGTCCGCAGACAGATGGCGCTCGGGTTCTCGGTGGGCGCGGCGGTCGAGATCCCCGTGCACGTCCACGTCATCAACAAGGGCATCGGCGTTTCGAACGGCGACGTGACGGACGGGATGATCGCGGAGCAGATCGAGGTGCTCAACGAGGCGTACGCGAACACCCGCTTCAGCTTCACGCTGGCCTCCGTCGATCGGACGAGGAACGCGACCTGGTACACCATGTCGTCGGGCTCTTCGGCCGAGCGGCAGGCCAAGGCCGCGCTCCGCATTGGTGGGCCAGACCACCTCAATCTCTACACGGCCAATCCGGGCGGCGGTCTGCTGGGCTGGGCGACGTTCCCCTCGAGCTACGCGGCCCGTCCGACCGACGACGGCGTCGTCCTGCTCCATTCCACGTTACCCGGCGGCAATGCGGCGCCGTACAACGAGGGAGATACGGGTACACATGAGGTCGGTCACTGGCTCGGCCTCTTCCACACGTTCGAAGGCGGCTGCCACAAGAGCGGTGATGGCGTGGCGGACACGTCGTCCGAGCGCAGCGCCGCGTATGGCTGCCCGCTGAACAGGGACAGCTGCCGGGGAGGTGGGCTCGACCCGGTCCAGAACTTCATGGATTACACCGACGACTCCTGCATGGATGGGTTCACTGCAGGGCAGGCCGATCGCATGTCGGCTCACTGGGATACGTATCGTTAATCGGTGGGTGATGTGACGGCGGGCGGCGGGCGACTCCGCCGCTCGCCGGCCGGACAAGGCGTCCGGCAGAGCTCGATCACATCGACTTGATCTGGGCCCGGCGCTCGAAGCTCCGGCTCTCGGTGAGGACGCGCGGCGCGGGCTCGGCAGGCGCCGGCCCCGCGCTCGAGTCCCTGTCTCCCTGCGCCAGGCGCTGCTGGCGGCGGGTGCCGGCCTGTACGCCGAAGTACACGCCGAGGAACGTCACGACGCCCCAGCCGAGCAGGCCGATGGCGATGAGGCCGGTCTGGCGCGACGCATCGCCCCCGAGCTGGCTGATCTCCTCCATCGGCGCCGACAGCTTGCTCACCTCCTTCATCGGCTCGCGCAGCGTCGCGACCTGCTCCATCGGCTGCTTCAGCCCGGCGACGTCGCGCATCGGCGCGTCCAGGGCGGCGACGTCGCGCATCGGTGCGTTCAGGGCGGCGACGTCCGTGAGCGGGCCGCGGATGCCCACGAGGCTCTCGTTCATCGCGGCGATGGTGGCCTCCATCTGGCTCAGCCGATCCATCGACTCCTTGAGGCGCGCGGTCTCCCGCATGCTCTGCTGCATTGCGTCCATCGACCCCTTGAGCTCGGCCAGCCGCTCCATCGCCGCCTGCATCTCCGCGAGCTTCTCCATCGGCTGACGCAGCTCGGCGAGCTGATCGATGCTCTCCTGCGAGCTCCGCAGCGTCTGATTCGAATCCTCGATCGTCGCGCGGGTCCGCCGCATCTCCTCCGTCGTTGCCTGGATGGAGCGCGTGTTCGTGTCGATCATCGTCGCCATGCCGCAGCCCGTCGACACGAGCGCGAGCAGCATCATCGGCGCAATCCGAAGGATCCTTCCGCAGTGCATACCTGATCGTTGGTTCCTCGAAGGCGGCGCGTCAATGTGTGCTTGACGCGGTGCGCTGAAATATGACATAGCCGTGTCCGAGGGGTGAGGCGCTGTGGGACATCGCGCGCGTTCGCCCGGGATGCGCTTGCGCGGCACGTGCTCTCACGGCGCTGTGAAATGTCGGTGTCGGTCCGGTGGATGTGACGCGCCGAGCGCTGGAAATCGGACGCCGGCGGTGGAAGGGGAGAGGCCGAGTGCGCAGCTGCGATGGACGCGGCGCCGCCTGCGCCGATGTCCGGAACTACAACGCGGGTGCAGCGCGCTTCATGCCGGCGCGGCGCGAGAGCTCCGTGGCGGCCGCGCGGGGCGGGGGCGCTCACCGCGCTGGACGGTCAGGCTGCGGGGCGCCGGCGCGCAGGGTGAGCGCGGCGAGGATGGCGAGCACGGTCGCGCCGAGCCAGGCAGGCGGGCCGTGGGCCTGCGTCCCCGCGGCGAGGGCGCCGTCGAGCCACGTGGCGTCGAGCAGGGCGCCGCGCAGACCTGCGCCCGCGAGCGCGGTGAAGCTCGCGTGGACGGCGATGGCCGCGAACACGCCGCGGCCGCGCAGGAAGAGCGCCGCGGCGAGCGCGCCGAGCGCGGTCGCGAGGGCGAAGCTCGACGGGGACGCGCCCGGCGCGAGCCCGAGCGCGGCGCCGTGCGCGAGGGCGGAGAAGACCAGCGCGGGGCGGGGCGAGAGGCCGGCGCGCGCCGCGGCGGCGAACGGGATGCCGGTGAGCAGGAGCTCGTCGCGGACAGCGAGGGCGATGGCGCGCGCCAGGGCGAAGCCGAGGCTCGCCGAGGGCGCCCCGGCCTCGACGGTCACCCACCCCAGCACCGCGGAGACGCCGAGCGTGATCAGTACGGCGAGCGCGCCCAGCGCAGCGCCGAGCCCGACGCGACGGGCGACGCGCGCGCGGCGGCCTGGGCCCTCCGGCTCCAGCGGGTCGGTCCACTGCACGCCGGCCCGCGCCGCGACGACGTCGGCGACGACCGCGCCGGCGAGCGCCGCCGCGAGCGGGCTCGACGACAGGAGCACGGACACGATCTGCAGGGCCGCGGCGAGGCCGATGAGCCAGGCCGCGCCGAGCGCGAGCTCCGTCAGGCGGCGCTGCGGTCCGGGGGGATCGCGCCGAGGAGGGGCCTGCTCCGTGGCGTTCAGTGGAGCGTGTGCCACTGGCCGTTGTGCTCCACCTTCGGGACGTCCGCGTCGCCGTCGACCTCGTTGCGGTGACGCGCGCCCAGTGTTGCGACGAGCTGGACCGTGGACGGGCGCGCGGGCCGGTGGCGCACCTCCGACGCCGCGCGGAGCCGGCGGCGCGGCGCGGGAGGCGGCGGCGACCTCCGGCTGCGGAGCCGCTGCACGGCCAGCCGGCCGGAGACCAGCAGCCCGATCGCCAGCAGCGAGCCGGCCAGCACCGGGACGAAGCCGTAGCGGCGCGCGACGTTGGCGCGCCACGCGAGCTCGATCTCGCGGCCCGTCGAGACATAGGCGGCCCCGAGCGCGGCCTCGAGCGGCACGCCGCCGCGCACCTGAGCCAGCGCGCGCACGAAGCTCTGCCGCCGCTCGTCCTCGACGAGGAAGCGGACGACGTCGGCCGCCTGCGCGTAGGGCAGCGAGCCGGCCGTGTCCTCGGCGCCCGTCATGTTCGCCTCGAGCTCGTCGAGCGGGAGGAGGCGCCCCCGGAGCGCGGCGACCGAGAGCTCCTGCGCGCGACGAGCGCCGCGGTCTCCGGCCACGTGGGCGGCGAACCCCTCGTGGAACCAGCGCGGGACGACGGCGCCGCCCGTCACCTCATCCAGGGCGAGATGCGCGAGCGCGTGACGGAAGGATCCCTCGAGATCGGGCGCCTCGGCGCCGAGCCGCGGAGAGGCGCTCAGGACCGCGAGCCGCAGCGCGCCGAACGAGATCGCCGTCACGCGGCCAGCGACGCCCCCGGGGACGAGATCGTCGAGCTCGGCGGGCACATCCGCGATCCGGACCTTCACCGGCGCGGTCAGCACGTCGCGGCCGAGCAGGGCGCCGAGCTCGGCGCGAAGGTCGCCGGCGCGGGCGATCAGCGGGCGGACACGGTCGCGGGTGGACGGGTGATAGGCGAGCTCGATCCAGCCGAGATCCTCGGTGTGATACGCCGGCGGCGGCGGCGGCACGGGAAGATCGGCGCCGCCGTCGCGCGGCGCGGCGGGCGCGTCGTAGACGCGGGGTGCGGCGCCAGCGAGCCGCGCGGGCGCGGCGATGATCGCGACGCAGAGGAGCGCGGCGAGCCTCAGCCCCAACCCCGCTGGGCTGCGCCGGGAGGAGCGCGTCATGGCGCGATCCGGCCCCGGAGGTGCACGGTGTCGGCGTCATCGCCGCCCGTCTGGGCCAGCACCAGCACGACGATCCCGGTCGCGACGACGCCCGCGAGCGGCCCCCAGAACCAGGGGGAGCTCCACGTCGAGCGCCGCTCCGACGGCCCCGACGAGCTGGCGCCGCCGCCCGCGGACCTCGGCGCCGCCTGGGCGACGTCGGCGCGAGGCCCGCGAGGTCCCGAGGCGCCGCGCGGCGATGAGGCGGGCGCGGGCGGCGTCGCAGCGGGACCCGCCGCGCCTCCGCGCCGTTCGTCTCCCGCGAGCAGCGCGCGCACGGCCGCGCCCGCGCCCGGCCAGCCGAAGATCGCCCCGGCGGGGGCGGCCGCGCCGTCGGCGGTCCGCTGGACCGTCGCGCCGAGCTCGAGCGGCGCGTAACTCGCGCCCGCGACCCGGAGCACGCGCGCCACGGGGTGGCCGTGCGCCGTGCTCACCGCCACGACGAGCGCCGCGCCCGCGCCCGCGCCGAGCGACGCGAGCAGCCCGCGCGCGACCGGCTCGGACTCGGCGCGCCCGGCGGAGCGGCGCACCTCCGCGAGCTCCTTCACGGCGGCCGGCGCGTCCGGGCGCGGCGGATCGCCGGCGAGCACCTGCGCTGTCGCCTCGTCGATGGGCGGGCGGAGCGCGGGGTCGCCGTAGATCGCGCGGGCGAGCGAGCGAGCCGCCTCGGCGCTCGCGTCGTCCACCGCCACCACGACGGCGCCGCGCAGGGCCGACCGTGCGGCGGGCGCCTCCGGCGCGCTGCGCGCAGCCGGCGCCGCCGCGCTGCCCGCGTCCGGAGCCGCCGCTGCCGCTCCGTCTCGAGGCGGCTCCTGGGCCTGCGCGGGCGCCGCCGTGAGGCCGAGCGCCATCGCGACGAGGCCCGGGGCAACCGGCGGACAGCGGGACATGTATTTACGGTACGGAGGCCGCGGGCGAGCGTCAAACGGCGCGCGGCGCGGCGTCACGTCACAGCCAGCCGTGCTCGCGGTACCAGGCGACCGCGCGGCGCGTCCCCTCCGCCCAGCTCACCTCGGGCGCCCAGCCGAGCTCCCTGCGGGCGTCGCTCGAGTCGCAGACCCAGTGCGACGCGGAGAGCTCGTTCAGCTTGTCGCGCGTGAGCATCACGGCCTTGCCGGTGAGGCGGCCGAGCCCTTCGCTCGCGAGCGCTGCGCCGCGCACGAGCGAGAACGGGACGCCGAGACGGACGAGCGCCCGCGCGCCGAGCGCCGCCTCCACGTCCGCCAGCATGTCGCGCCACACATACACGCTTCCGTCGTCGATGAAGTAAGCGCGGCCGCTCGGCACGTCGCTCTCGATCGCCCGGATGCACGCGGCGGCCGCGTCGGAGGCGTAGATGACGCTGAGCGTGTTCCTGCCGTCCCCGAGCATCGGGAGGAAGCGGCGCGAGACGCTCTGGAAGAACGCGAACGACTCCTGGTCGCGCGGGCCGTAGATCATCGGGGGGCGCACGACGACCACGGGCAACGCGCCCTTCTCGGCGAGGACGAGCCGCTCGGCCTCGAGCTTCGAGCGCCCGTAGCGCGTCACCGGGGCCGGGCGCGCGTCGGCGGCGATGGGGCGCCCGTCCAGGCTCGGGCCGATGGCGGCGAGGCTCGAGACGAACACGAACCGCCGTATCGCCCCCGCCGGCGCTGCCTTCGCCGCGTCGAGCAGGTTCCGCGTGCCGTCGACGTTGATCCGGAAGAACTCCGCCTCGTCGCGCGCCTTGACCAGCCCGGCCGAGTGCACGATCGCGTCGACGCCCGGCGGGCCGACGACCGCGCGGCGGACGCTCTCCGCATCCTCGACGGCGCCGTACGCGAGCTCGACCCCGCGCAGCGACGACAGGAACCTCGTGTCCGACGAGCGCCGCACCAGGGCGACGACGCTGTGCCCCTGTTGCACGAGCTGCTCGGCGACGTGCGAGCCGAGGAACCCGCTCGCGCCCGTGACCAGCACCCTCATCGATCCGCTCCTCCTTTCCGGTCCCGGCGCGCGCCGGCGGCTCGACGTGGCGCCCACGTCGAGCCGCCGGCGCGCGCGTCGAGCCGCCCGCGCCGCTCGGCGCTGGCGCGCGCGTCCATCACAGCGCCCGCTCGTAGACGCGGTATTTCTTGTGGACCCGGCCGCCCATCAGCCGGATGCCCGCGTTGATGGCGGCGTTGTCCTCCAGCGTCCACCCCAGCTCGCCGCCCTCCATGCCGAGCAGATGCGCCGCGCGGTTCATCTCGACGTAGAGGAAGGCGCTGAGCCCGGCGTAGCGCCGCACGTGGCGCCACTTCTTGCGGATGCCGAGCACGACGAGGCGCCCGCGCTTCGGGCCGCGCACGCGCAGCCGCCACAGCAGCTTGAAGATGCCGCCCGGGAGGAGCTTGCCGTGGAAGTCCTTGATCAGCTGGTTGAGGTCGGGCAGCCCGAGCGACACGGCGGCCGGCTCGCCGTCGATGAACGTGATCTTGGTGAGCTCGGGCATCAGGATGAGCCGCACGTCCTTCGCCCACTTGACGAGCTCCTTCTCGGTCATCGGGACGAAGCCCCAGTTGTCGCTCCAGGCGTCGTTGTAGACGTCCATGAGGATCCGGATGTCGCGGAGCAGGTTCTTCGGATCGCCGCAGCGCGTGTGCACCTCCGGCATCGCCAGGACCTCGGCGTGGGCCCTCTGCGCCCGGGCGGGGACGTTGCCGACCTCGTAGCCCCACGCGTAGAGGTCCTTCACCTTCTCGAGCCCCGCCTGCTCGATGAGCCGGCCCTGGTGCGGCCGGTGGTAGGGCATCATCATCACCGGCGGGAGCTCGAAGCCCTCGATGAGACAGCCGATCTCCTCGTTGGTCGAGAGCGAGTAGGGGCCCCGCATGCGCTTCATGCCGCGCGCGCGCAGCCAGCCCGCGGCCTCGGCGAGCAGCGCCCCGGCCGTCTCGGCGTCGTCGATCGTATCGATGAACCCGAACGAGCCGGTCTCGTCGCGGTGGACCCGGAGGTGCTCGTGATCGACCTGCGCGGTGATCCGGCCCGCTGGCCGGCCGTCCTTGTACGCCACCCACGCCGTCCCCTCGGCGTGCTCGAAGAACGGGTTCTTCTTCTTGTCGAGCCGATCGGAGATGTCCAAGTCGAGCGGGCGGATATAGTTGGGCTCACCCTCGTAGACGGTGTCGACCACGTTCAGGAAGTCCTTCAGGACCTTCTTGTCGCCCTTCCGGAGCTCGCGGATCTCGATAGCCATAGGGCTTGAGCCCGTACCTTCCGAGACGCGGCGCTGCAAGGGGCTCGCATCGACGTGGTCTCGGCCCGATCGCGGAGCGCCGCGCCGAACCCTCGGCGGCGCGCGCCGCGCTGATCGCACGACGCCGCGCGCGCGAAGCCGGTAAGCTCTCGCGGAGGGCCTGTCCGGCCCCCGGCAACTCAGGTGGACGCAGCATGATGACCCCGAAGGAGTTCCAGAGGCAGTTCAAGCGGCTGCTGATGAGCCGTGTGGAGGGCATGGACTGGGAAGACAAGCTCGCCCGGGTCCGCCAGTACCTGCGCCAGCTCGAGGCGCGCCAGAGCCCGGAGGAGGAGTCGGCCGAGCTCTCGCCGTCGCTGGAGCTCATCCCGTTCGAGCCCGGCAAGCGGCCTGTCGACGAGGCGCTCTATCCGGGGCACGGCTGCAGCGAGCGCGTCGGCTGCATCAACACCTCCGGCGACCCGTCGGAGCTCGGCGACGAGGTGTGGCTGCTCTACCGGCTGCGCGATATCTACGCGTTCGTCGCCCCCTTCGAGCGCCCGTTCGAGGTGACCATGTCGGCGTGGTTCCTCCCCGCGAGCCCCGACGGCGGCGAGCCGTGCCCGGTGCCCGGCCTCATGGACGTGCCGCTCAGCCCGCAGATCGTCTCGACCTCGTCCTACCCCGTCCCGAAGCTCGAGCCCGCCCCGTGGAACTCGTTCCATCAGACGGTCTACGTGGCCACCATCGTGCCGGCGCGGCAGCTCGTGCCGCACCCCCCCGGCGAGGAGACCGGCGGCGGCTATTTCTGGGGCGACCTGCCCGAGTCGTTCCGGCGGCGCGTCACCGACGGCTTCGAGCCGTTCACGTTCGCGAGCCTGTTCCGGCAGCAGCTCCGCGTCGAGATCAAGCTCAGCGAGGCGGGCAGGACGGTCGCCTCCGAGTCGACGGACATCGAGATCTTCGACACCGGCCGCTTCGGCTCGCTCTACGCGCGCCTGCTCGACCGGCTCGTCAAGGCGGACACGGAGATCCAGCAGCGGGCGCTCGGGGCCGACGAGCTCCACGTCGGCTATCACCCGTGGTTCCCCGTGCTGACCATCGGCATGGACAAGGCGCTCCTGTACCTGCGGGCCATCCATCAGGACCTCGAGCAGCACCGGCGCAACCTCCCCGACCCCCGCTGGCTGCTCCGGGTGGGCCTCTACCTCGAGCTGCTCACGTGCCTCGGCATCTTCGAGGCCGTGAAGCACGACTACCCGGACGTGCTCTCGCCGGGGGAGCGCGAGGCCTTCGAGGAGGGCGCGGCGTTCGCGCCGATCCGCGCGTCGATCGACGTCGCGGCGTGGGCGCAGGTCTGGGACATGCGGCACATCGCGCCGCGCGCGGCCGGCTTCTTCGCGGCAGGGCCCGTGAGCCTGACGAACCTGATGCGCAAGCAGAAGGCCACGCTCGCCTTCCTGCACGCCCACCACGCGGACCTGCAGAAGGCGATCGAGCTCGCCGGCCCCAACCTGTGGAACGCGCAGGAGACGTGGCACCGGGTGTTCCGCGACGCGGAGCGGGCCGTGCTCAAGAACAACGTGCTCGCGTTCCCGGAGCTCGCGCACATCGATCCGCGGTGGCGCGACTTCGCGCTCTGGCACCAGCGGGGGGACATGCGGCTGTTCGGGCTCAACCTGATGCCCGAGGCGCTGACGGGGCTCTTCGGCGACCAGGACGGCATCTTCCCCGCGGCCTGCCGGCAGTACCGGAAGTCGATGAACGACGTCGCCCGGTGGGCCGCCGAGCGGAACCTCATGGATTACACGGGCGACGAGTGCATCCCGCGGAACGCGAGCCTGCTCGAGGCGTACATGGAGAAGAACCCGTCGCACCTCGCCGCGCTGCAGCGGCGCGACGGCCACGGGGCCGCGCCGTCGATCGAGCTCGAGGAGCCGAGCAAGGCGACGCGGGAGGCGAGCGCCGAGGACCTCATGATGCTGCTCCGGCGGACGCCGGTCTTCAAGCCGCTGCTCGATCGCGAGCTCCGCAAGCTCGCCACGAAGGCGCGCCGGATCGAGTACGGGCCGCTCGACCGGATCGTGCTGCAGGGGCAGCGGGACTCGTCGATGTTCGTCGTCGCGTCCGGCGCCGTCGAGGTCCTGGTGCGGCACTCCGACGGGCAGGACGCGACGGTCGCCGCGCTCGAGAAGGGCGCCGTCTTCGGGGAGTTCGCGCTGCTCACGGGCGAGGAGCGCACCGCGACGGTGCGCGCCGTCGACGAGGTGGTGCTCTACCAGATCACGAAGGAGGCCCTGCAGCCGATCATCGAGGCGCGCCCGCAGCTCGTGATCGAGCTGAGCTTGCTCATGGCGTCGCGCCAGGCCCACCTGCGCGACGCGGCCGAGCGCTACCTCGAGGCCGAGGAGAAGGTGCGGAGCCTCGCCGGGCGCATCCGGCGGTTCGTCCTCGGCTGAGCGCGCTCGGCCCTTCGTGGCCGGCCTCGCGCTCGGCCCTTCGTGGCCGGCCGGCGTCGCTCGGCCCCCCTCGCGCTCAGCCCTTCAGGAGCCACGCGACGGCGTCGGCCTCCGCGGTGAAGAACGAGTACTCGGGCAGCCCCATGGCGGCCGACAGGCGGGAGATCTGCATCTTCGAGAGCGCGCTGTTCACGAGGTTCGCCGCCTTGCGCATGCCGTGCTCGACGGCGTAGGCCATGGTCTGCTCGACGTACGGGCTCACCTCGGGCTTCTGCGGGGGGAAGTCCGCGATGTCGGCGAGCACGTACCAGGGCTTCCCGAGGTTGAGCAGCGTCGCTGCCTTCTGGCGGAACTCGTCGAGGTACGCCTTGCCCTCGTCGATGTCCCAGAACCCCCACACCTTCACGTGGAGGACCCCCGTCGACGTGTCGGGCCTGATGTTGAAGCGCCGCTGCGGGGCGCGATCGCGCCTCGACGTGAGCTCGGACCTCCTCGACGGCTCGCTCCCGGAGAGGCCCGTCCGGCCCGGCGGGTCCAGGGGGGGCGGCGTCCGGGGTCGAGTCTCCGCGGACTTCGAGGCGGCCGACGGCGCGGGCGGCGCGGAAGAAAACGAGGGAGGGACGGAGCGCGAGGGCGGATTGGGCGCCGACGGCGTGACGGAGCGCGAGGGCGTGCTGGGGTAGGAGGCCGGACCGGGGCGTGAGGGAGGCGTCTTCGACGACAGCTCCGGCACCGTGACGGTCGCCACCTCGGCGAAGCCCTTCGCCGTGCCCGGCTTCGAGGGCAGCGTCGGGTCGGTCGGGCTCGGGTTCGCGCTCGGCGCGGGCGCCGCCGGCTCCGGCAGGAGGATGACGCGCGAGGCCCGCGGGATGGCGACGTCGAGCGCGGCGGCGAGCGCGCTGACCGCGACCGACGCGCGCTCGAAGCGGTCCTCGGCCTTGAGCGCCGTCGCCTTGAGGAACCAGCCGTCGAACTCCTTCGGCACCGCCGCCGAGGACCGCCGCGCCGCGCGGGCGCTGGGCGCCTCCATCGCGCCGCGCAGGAGCTCCCCCGCGAGCATGTACGGGGACGCGGTCGCCTCGGCCTCCTGGGCCCAGTACGACTCGCCGACGAGGAGCGCGTACGCGACGTGCCCGAGCGCGTAGATGTCGGCGCGCGGGCCGACGTTGCGCTCGGCGCGGATCTGCTCCGGCGCCATGTACACGGGCGTGCCGAGCATCTGCCGCGTCAGCGTGGAGGCGTTGTGCTGCTCGATGACCTTGGCGATCCCGAAGTCGAGGATCTTCACGCACGGCGAGCCGTCGTCGCGGACGGTGACGAACAGGTTGTCCGGCTTGAGGTCGCGGTGGACGATGCTCGCCGCGTGCGTCTTGTCGAGCGCGAGCGCGGCCTGGAACAGGTAGAGCGCGACGTCCTCGGCGGGGAGGGCGCCGCGCTTCTTGACGAGGCTGCCGAGCTCCTCGCCGCGGAGCAGCTCCATGACGAGGAACGGGGTGCCGGTCTCCTCGTCGACCCCGGCGTCCGAGGTCCTGACGATGTGGTCGCTCTCGATGACGCCGGTGATGCGGGCCTCGAGGGAGAAGCGGGCGCGCAGCTCCTCGCTGTCGAGCAGGCTGGGCAGCATCACCTTGAGCGCGCGGCGCGTCGCGGTGACGTCGTCCATCACCTCGTAGACGGCGCCCATGCCGCCCGCCTTGATGACGCGCAGCACCTGGTAACGGTTGCGAAACCGCGTATTCGGCTGCAACAGGCCGGGCGAGGAGCTCATCCTGCGGCCCTCGGTTCAGGCATGGTTTGCACCACGCTACCAGCGCCGCTTCCCGCGTCGCAAGGCGGTCGGGTGAGGAACGTGCTCAGCGCGGGATCGCGCCTCCGGCGGCAGGCTCACCCCCGGATCGAGCGGCGTGGTCGAGGTGCGGCTCGAGCGCGCTCCAGAGCGAGCGGACGTCCTGGAAGCGCTCCTCGGGGGCCACGGCGAGCGCCCGCGCGACCCACGCGTCCACCTCGGGGAGCAGGTCGGGACGGAAGGCGTGCAAGCTCGGCCGCGGGCCGCGGGCGGCGGCGAGCAGGATGTCGACCCGGCTCGCGCCGGCGAACGGCACGCGCCCCGCGAGCGCGCGGAAGAGCACCGCGCCGAGCGAATAGATGTCGATCCGGTGGTCGATCTCCTGGGGCCTGCCCTTCCATACCTCGGGCGCGATGTAGCTGGGCGAGCCGGGGATCGCGCCCTCGCGGGTGAGGGGGTCGGCCTGCATGACCTTGACAAGACCGAAATCGAGCAAGCGCACGCGCCCCCGCGCCGCGGTGCCGGCGCGGGCCGGCGCGCTCCCGCGGTGAGGGGAGGTGGAGGAAGGAACGCCCGTGTCGTGGTCGAGGACGAAGATGTTCGCCGGCTTCAGATCGCGGTGGACGATGCCGCGCGCGTGCGCGGCGTCGAGGGTGTCGACGATCGGGCGGAACAGCTCGCGGATCTCGTCGAGCGGGAGCCGCTGGTTCCGCGCCTCCAGCTGGCGCAGCGCCGTCTCGAGATCGCTGCCCTTCAGGAACTCCATGACGATGTAGAGGGTGCCGTCGGGCGCCTCGCTGAACGCGAAGACGTGCGTCGCGCTGGTGCCGGCCAGCTCCCCCATGGCGCGGGCCTCGCGCCGCAGGCGGGCTTTCAGGGCGGGATCGCTGGCGAACTCGGGCCGCAGGTACTTGACGGCGACGTGCGCGCCGGTTTCCTGGTCCAGGGCGCGGTAGACCACGCCGTGGCCTCCCTGGCCGACCACCTCGATCAGCGTGTACCGGCCGTCGATCACGTCGTCGATGTCGTGGTCCATCGGCAAGCCCTCGGTGCTTGAGCGCGCTGCGTCAGCGTGCCGCACAGCGAGCCCAGGTTGTAGCCGCTTCGGCGCGCTGGCGGTAGGGACGGTTGGGCGCCGACCTGACTCGCCGGCCGGGGGCGGACCGGAGGCGGAGAGGGGCGGGGAAGCGCGGGCGCCGGGGGACGCGGTCCGCGGGTAGGCGCCTGCGGGGGGAAGAGGCCTGCGGCGAGCGAGCCTGCGGGGAGCGAGCGTGCGGCGAAGCGCGCTTGGAGGAAGCGCGACCCTGCGCGAGAGGGCGAACGCGCCGAGGGGAAGTGAATGCGACAGGGACGTCACGGATCGGGTTCAGGCGATATCCTAGGAGTGACGGAAATTGCCTGATGATGGATCTCACTCATCATGACACAGCGACGAATTTGGTTGGTTTGCCGACCCTGAGATCCCGTGTAGAGTGGCGCCCATCCTCCTATGAGAGCCGTCCGACAGAACAGCGACCTTCCCCGGGTGAACGGCGCGCTGCCGGTCGCGCTCGACGTGCAGCCGGCCAGGCCCGGCGCGCAGGAGCAGGAGCTGGAGGAGGAGTGGACCTATGAGGTCGCTCACCACGACTCGCCGCCGGATCTCACGCATGTTGTCGGGGAGAACCTTCGCCGTTTAAGGACGCGGCGCGGCCTCTCGCTGGAGCGGCTCTCGAAGATCTCCGGCGTGAGCCGCGCGATGCTCGGCCAGGTCGAGCTCGGCCGCAGCGCGCCCACGATCAACGTCGTCTGGAAGATCGCCCGCGCGCTCGGCGTGCCGTTCTCGGCGCTCGTCAGCGCTCGCTCGGCGGGCGGCCCCATGCTGCTGCGCGGGGATCGCGCGAAGCGGCTGACATCGCACGACGGCAAGTTCACCTCGCGCGCGCTCTTCCCGTTCGATGCGCCGCGAACGGTCGAGTTTTACGAGCTCTGCCTGGCCCCGCTCGGCGTCGAGAATGCCGATCCCCACCCGCCCGGGACGACCGAGAACATCGTGGTCTGTCAGGGGACCGTTGAAATCAGCGTCGACGGACAGCGGTTTCTGCTCGCGACGGGCGACGCGCTCGTGTTCCAGGCGGATGTCCCGCACGTCTACCGCAACCCGGCGAACGTCGACTCGCTGATGTACCTGGTGATGACGTATTCGCTGCCGGCGCCCTGAGGCGGGGCGCGCTCCTCGCCGAGGAACGGGGGAGGGGCGGAGCCGCGCGAGGACGCCGGTGAGCGCCGACGCTCCGCTGCTCCGAGGAGGTTTGCGGCCGCGCTACTTGGTCATGGCGGGGGTGCACATCATCATGGGCATCCCGCCGCACATCATCATCATGGGCATCCCGGCCGACATCATCTTCGTCATGGCCTCGCAGCGCTCCTTCAGCATGTCCATCGACATGCCCTCGGGCGGCATCATCTTGCAGATCATTCCGTCCTTGGTCATCTCACACGACATCTTGCACATCATGGGCATGCCCATGCCCATCATGCCGGGCATCATGCCCATCATCGGCATGCCCATGCCCATCATGCCGGGCATCATCGGCATGCTCATGCCCATCATGCCGGGCATCATGGGCATGCCCATGCCCATCATGCCGGGCATCATTGGCATGCCCATCATGCCGGGCATCATGGATGCGCCAGCGGCCATCTCCGGCATCGACATCATGGGGTACATCGTCTGCGGCATCATGGGCATCTGCATTGCATTGGTCATGGGGGCTCCTGTCGTCAGCGCTCGTTGCTTCCGGGGAGCCGTTCTAGCCGGTCGGCGTGCCGTCGCAACGCGTTGACACGGGCGCCTGTCGCTTTGCTCCAGTCTAGCGGAGGCGCCTCCACGGCGTTGGAGGCGCCGGCGCCCTGGGCGGACGAGTATCCACGATAGCGACGGCCGCTCCGCCAGGAGCGCGCTGGAGCGGCGTCCAGGCGAGGCCGGGTGTGCAGCGGTCACGAGGGTCGAGGTGGCGACCAGCGGGGTCGTGCGAGCGCGAGCAGGATGGGCTCGGCCGGCTCCACCGACCATGATGCTGTCTCGTATGTCGACTCGCTGCTGAAGCAGAGCCTGACGTGATGCGGAGTCATGTCGGCCCATGCAGAGCCGCGGTGCCCTCCGGCGCGAGCGGGCAGCGCATTTGTGCATCTTGCTTCACCCTTGACGGGCGTGACGCTCTGATGCCTCATACGTACCATGCGCCGCCCTCCGCCTTCTCTGCCCGTCGCCCACGCCACGCGCGTGCTCGCCCTCGGTGCCCTCCTGGGCACCGCGTCGTGCGCCCAGGTCCTGGGCCTCGACGAGTTCGAGGACTGCGATGAAGATTCTTGCTCAGGAGTGCTCTGGGCGAAGAGCTTCGAAAGCCATGAGTTGGTCTTTCCAGAGAGCGCTCGGCTCGACTCGAAGGGGAACATTCTCCTCTCAGGAGTCTTTCGAGGTACCACTGATTTCGGCGGCCCGCCCCTGATATCGTCTCACTTCGCTTTCTTTCTCGCCAAGCTGAAGCCGGATGGTGGCCATGTATTCAGTCGGTGGCTTTGGGTGAAGGAGCTGGATGGAGCCTTTGCCTCGCGTCTTGCGGTACTGCCTGACGATAGCGTCGTCTTGTCGGGGCTGTACGATGAAGCGATCGAGTTCGACACTGGCGATTCCATCTCGGCGCCCACTCTCGATGAGTGGGGTTTCTTCGTGGCCAGGTTCTCGTTCGACAACAAGTTGATCTGGCGGCGCAACTTGTTCACGGGCACGGGTAGCCTCGCTATCCTGGATTCGGCGGCTACGCCCGACGGTGACGTGATCCTGGCCGGCTCTTTCAGCCGCGAGGTAAGCTTGGGTTCGTCGACCCTGGCGACTGAACGTGGCCGTCGCGCTCAACGACGGAACGCTGGATTTTGGCGATGAGATGAAGGCCGTGGCTACGGGCGAGTTCAGCGCTGTCGTGACGAAGATCGACCTGGGGCGGGTCGGGAAATAGCTCCTCGAACTCAGCGGAGCTAGTCAGTTGATCTGCAGGTTCGCGGCCGCCTTGCCGTCCTGTTCCGCGCCCGCGGCGCCGCCGCTCGGGGTCGTGCCGCCGGCGCCGCCGTACCCGGGGGCGCCGGTCGAGCAGCTGTTGTCTCCGAACGTGAAGGTGACGCTCCCGGATCGCGCCAGGCAGGCGCTCGGGCCACCGCCCCCGCCCGCGCCAGGGCCGCCGTCGCCACCAGTACCACCTTTGCCGCCGACGCCGCCGTCCTCGTCGGGGCGACCAACATCGCGGTCGAGTTCCAGAACGCGCTCGCGAAGGTCACGGGGCAGGCGCTCCCGTGCGAGTTCGAGGTCCCTTCCCAGGTGGCCGGCGGACAGGTCGCGTTCGACGACGTCAACGTCCTCTTCGGGCTCGACGGCGCATCGCAGGAGATCCTGCCGCAGCGCCCCGGCTGCGACGGCCCAGGCTGGCGCTACGACGACCCGGCCTCTCCCGCGGCCCTCGTGCTGTGCCCCGATACCTGCGAGGCCGCCAGGGGCGCTTCCATCGCGAAGATCCAGATCCTCCTCGGCTGCGAGACCGTGATCCTCTGACCGAGCGCAGCCGAAGGGCCGCGCGCTCCCGAAGGAGAGAGGGCGAGCCGCCGGTGTCGTGGAGAGGACGGCGGGAGCGACAGCGAGGCCCAGGAACCTGCGGCGCAGACGCGAAGCGTCATGAGTGAGGCGGCTCACCACGCTGACGGCGTGGAGGCGCGGATCGTGGGGCCGGCACGAAGGCGTCGGACCGGCGCGCGCGGGCGGCGCCCGGCGGCGCCCAGCGCGGTGAGCGCCGCCTTGCAACTCTGCACTGCGCTTTGTGGACTCCGGGCCCCCAGAGCCGTAAGAGGACGGAACCATGACGAAGGAGTCCTCCCTCGCCGCCGCAGGCTCGCCGCGGCACGCCGCCCCCGCCGCGCTCCATCCCGCCCTGGTGCTGAGCGCTTACCTCGAGCCGCTCGTGCGCGGCCGGCGGGTCGCGGTGGTGGGTGACGCCACCATCGGCCTCGCCGATCGGCTGCTCCAGCGCGGAGCCCGCCTCGTCCACGCCTACGACCCGGACGCCGCGCGCGTCGCCGAGAAGCTCGCGCGGACGGCGCCCACCCGGCAGCCGCACCCGAACGTCGCCGTGTTCGAAGGCGACCTCGGCGTGCGCGACGGCGCCTTCGACACCCTCGTCATCCCCGATCTCTCCCTCTTCGGCGATCCCGCCGAGGTCGTCCGGCGCGCCCGACGCCTCACCGCCGCGAGCGGCGTCGCCGTCATCGCGTCGCCGAACCCGGAGGCCGCGCGGGGCCTGCTCCCCGCGGGCGCGCGCCGCGGCGCGGCGCCCGGTTACTACGCGCTCTACGACCTCGTGGCGCTCCAGTTCAAGCAGGTGCGGATGGTCGGCCAGGCGCCGTTCGTCGGCTACACGGTCGCGGAGTTCGCGCCGAAGGGCGAGCCCGAGGTCAGCGTGGACACGTCGATCCTCGACGCGTCCGAGGAGCCCGAGTGGTTCATCGCCGTGGCCGGCGAGCGCTTGCCCAGGCTCGACGCGTTCGCCGTGATCGAGCTGCCGTTCGCCGATTTCCCGGGCGCGAACGCCGGCGCGTCGCCCGAGGCGCTCAGCGAGGCCGAGGGCCGCGCGCAGCGGCTCGGGGGCGAGCTCGCGGAGCTGCGCACCCGGCACCAGCGCGACCGCGAGGACGCCGGGGTCCGCGCCGAGAGCGCGGTCGCCACGGCCGCGCGCCTCGCCGAGGCGGAGGCCGAGATCGAGTCCAGGGCGGCGCGCCTCCGCGACGTCGAGGCCAGGGCGGGCGACGCCCACGTCCGGGCCGAGCGCCTGTCGCACCAGATCCGCGACATGGAGGAGGAGCTCCGCAGCCAGCGCGATCGCGCGACCCGGCTCAGCAAGCAGCTCGACGACGAGAAGCGGGTGCGGACCAAGGTCGAGCTCGAGCTCGGCATGATCCGCAACAAGCCGGAAATCGCCGGCGCCCGCGACCGCCTCGACGCCGTGACCGCCGACCTCGAGGCCGCGCGCGCCCGGATCGCCGAGCTCGAGGCGCGGCCCGCCGTGGCGGCGCCCGACCCGGCGCTCGCGGCGCGCGTGGAGGAGCTCGAGGCCGCCGCCGCGGGGGCGCGGCGGGAGCTCTCGAAGCTCACGTCGGAGCGAGACACGGCGCGCAGGCGCGCGCAGGAGAGCGAGCGCGCGCTGGAGGAGGCGCGGCGCGCGGGGGGCAGGGTCGAGGAGCTGGAGGCCGCCCGCGCCGAGCTCGCGCGCGACCGCGACCGGCAGAAGGAGCGGGCCGACCGGAACGAGCGCGAGAGCCGCGCGCTGGAGGACCAGCGGAGCGCCCTCGACGCGCGCAGGCTGCTGCTCGAGGCGCGGATCGTGGAGCTCGAGCAGACCGTCGTCGCGCTGGAGCAGCGGGCGTCGGAGCTCGAGAAGCGCGACGCAGGCGAGGCGGCGGCCGCGGAGATCGCGGGCCTCGAGGAGGCGCTGCGCGACCGGGGCCACGTCATCGCGTCGCTCATGGCGCAGCTGCGCGAGAGCGAGCGGGTGGGCAAGGAGCTCGTCGACGAGCTCGGGACGGTCTTCGCGTCGGCGCCGGCCGACGACGGCGGGCCGGGCGAGGCGGCGGACGGCGGGCAGGGCGGAGCGCTCGGGGGGCAGGGCGGGCCGGGCGGCGCGGTGGAGGCGCTGCGGCAGCAGCTCGACGCGCTGGCGCGGAGCGCCGCTGCGAGCGAGGCCGATCTGCGCGCCGCGGGATGGAAGATCGCGCAGCTCGAGCGGGAGCTGACCGAGGCGCGTGGCACGGCCGGCTCTCCGCCGGCGCTCCACGAGGAGCTCGAGCAGGCGCTCGTCGCCGCGCAGGCGGAGATCGCGGCGCTGCGCCGGGCGGCGGAGCGGGACGACGTGGCGGTAGCCCGCGAGGACGTGGCGGTGGCGCGCGAGGACGTGGCGGTGGCGCGCGAGGACGAGGACGTGGCGGTGGCGCGCGAGGACGAGGACGTGGCGGTCGTGCGCGAGGACGTGGCTGGCGCGCGCGGGGATGTGGCCGTCGTGCGCGACGATGTCGGCGTGCCGCCCGAGGTGATCGAGCAGACCGTGCTCCTCCAGCAGGTCGCCAGCGCTGTCGAAGCGATTGTGTGAGCCGCGGTCTGGACCGAGGCGGGCGGTGGCCCCGGTCCGGATCCGAAACCGTGGCCTGCGGGCCGCATCGACCCGCGCGTCAGCCGTGACGCCGACGCGGGGTCCCGGGCGCAGCCCGACGCGCGGCGCGCGACGTCACGCCGGGCCGGACACGTTCGTGCTCCCGGCCGGCGACGCGCTGGCGAGCGGGGAGCGCTTCTCGCCCGCGAAGGCCTTCTCCACGAGGTAGTCGCCCGGCTCGCCGCTGTTGCCCTCCTCGAAGCCGCGCGACTCCAGGAGCGCGGCGGTGTCGGCGAGCATCTCCGAGCTGCCGCAGAGCATCAGCCGGTCGTGCGCGGGGTCGAGCGCGGGCAGCGCCAGATCGGCGAAGATGCGGCCGGACTCGATGAGCGCCGTGATCCGGCCCTCGGTCTTGAACGCCTCGCGGGTGACGGACGGGTAGTAGCGGAGCTTGGGCCGCACGATCTCGCCGAGCAGCTCGTCCGCCGCGAGCTCGTGATCGAGGTAGCGCGCATAGGCGAGGTCCTGCTCGCGGCGGCACGTGTGCGTGATGACCACGCGCTCGAAGCGCTCGTACGTCTCGGGGTCCTTGACGACGCTGAGGAACGGCGCGAGGCCGGTCCCGGTCGCGAGGAGCCACAGGGTCCGGCCCGGCCGCAGGTTGCCGATCGTGAGCGTGCCCGTCGCGCGCTTGCCGACGAGGATCGTCTCGCCGACGGCGATGTGCTGCAGGCGCGAGGTCAGCGGGCCGTTCGGCACCTTGATCGAGAAGAACTCGAGCGTCTCCTCGTGGTTTGCGCTCGCGAGGGAGTACGCGCGGACGAGCGGCTTGCCCGCGACCAGGAGCCCCATCATGCAGAACTGCCCGTTCGCGAAGCGGAAGCTCGGCGAGCGGGTGGTCTTGAGCGTAAAGAGCTTGTCCGTCCAGTGGTGGACCTCAAGCACCGTCTCTTCTGTGTAACCGGGTACCATGTCGTTCATCCTTGTCGGTGCGAAAGCATCGCGGCGAGGTGGTTCGAAAGAGCGCGCTCCCCGATCAAGACAGCGGGGCGGCGCCGCGGTGCGCGAGCGCGCCGAGCTCTACCGCAAGGTCGTCTTCCATGAGTTCGCCGCTTCACATAGCAATCATGCAAATGATAATCAAGATCAGCATCGACCCATGGGGCCGTCCACGTTGCCGCGCACGATCTCGTGGCGCGTCGTCCTCTAGGGGCGACGGCGCTCCTTGACGATGCCCGTGGAGCCGCTGGCCACACGCCGTGGAGACCGCATGCCGCGGGTCGGGCGGCGACGGCGGGCCGGGCGGGGCGCTCACGGGCCGGGCGGGTCAGGAGCGCTGCGCCGCGCGGCGTCTCTGTGCGCACGCGGTCGCTCGCGCTAAGGACCGGGCCGATGCGCGCTCCTCGCCCCCTCTCCACGCTCGCCCGGCTCGCCGGCGCCGCCGCCCTGGCCCTCGCGCTCGGCGCTTGCGGCGCGGTCACCGCGCCCGGCGCGAAAGACCCCATCGCCTCGCTCCGCGACGCCGGCGCGCATTCGGCCGACGGCGAGGTCGTCGGCCGCTGGCTCCTCGGAGAGCTCCTGGTCCCGGGCGGCACGCCCGCCGGCGCCAGGGAGGCGCGCAAGCGCCTCGAGGGGATCGGCGCGAAATCGATGCTCGCGTCGCTCGGGCGCGCGATCGACGACGAGGGGCACGGCCGTAACGCGCGCGCGGCGGCGGCCTACCTCGATGCGCTGGACGCGGCCCGGGTGAGCGCGCACCCCGACGCCCCGCTCGTGGGCTGGTTCGCCGCGAACCGCCTGCTCGGCCTGCGCTCCAGCGTCGCGGGCCTCTGGAAGAAGTCCCGCGAGGTCGTCCTGCGCGCCATCGACCACCCGGGCAAGCTGGGCTGGCGCG
Organism: Sorangium sp. So ce117; assembly: GCF_051524395.1. NCBI lineage: Bacteria > Pseudomonadati > Myxococcota > Polyangiales > Polyangiaceae > Sorangium > Sorangium sp. So ce117. Next base: position 10,255,374 of record NZ_CP150309.1, on the reverse strand, counting down.
CGCGCGGAGAGCTCGTCGAGTGGTGGAGCCTCGACGGGCTGCCCGACGAGGCCGCCGCGGCGCGCCCGGACGGCGCCGCCGGGACCGCCGGCGACGCCGGCGACGTCAGCCGCGCGGCGCCCGCCGTGCCGCTCATCGACCACGCGGCGCGCCGCTACGGGTGCATCGAGAACGCCCGCTTCGCCGGCCCGTTCGGCCACCTGGCCGCGAGCGACCACCGCGTCCACCACGAGGCGGAGCGCGCCGGCCCCTGGCCGCCCGTGTTCCCGCGCGATCCCCACCGCAGAGGCCCGCCGCGCGTGCTCGGCGCCGAGCGCCGCGGCTGCCAGCTCTCGGCCGTCGCGCCGGAGGGGCCCGGCGAGGGCGGGGCCGGGGGAGGCATCTTCTACGTCGAGACCTTCATCGACCTGCCCGCCGAGCGCGAGATGCTCATCGCCGTCCAGGGGGCCTACGCCATCCTCGTCGACGACGTCGAGGTGCTGACGCGCGACACGAAGCAGTGGGGGATCTGGCCCCGCTTCGGCGTCCGCCTGCGCCTCGGCCCCGGCCGGCACCGCATCCTCGCCCGCGTCGGGGGCCGCGACACCTCCATCCGCCTGCTCGCGCCCGACGGCACGCCCCTCGGCGTGGCCACGTCCGCCGATCCGACGCCGCCCTATTCGCTCGTCGCGCCCGAGGTCCTGCCGGATCCCAACCCCATCGAGCCGTTCCTCACGGCGCTCGGCGTGCCGCCGCAGCCCGCGCCGAAGGTGGCGCGCGCGCTCGGCCTGCGCGGCGCGCCCCCCGCCGAGCGCGACGTGGGCGATCCGATCGCCCGGTACCTCGCGGCGACCATCGCGCACCTCGAGGGCCAGGACGACGTGAGCGCCGTGCTGATCGAGCCGCTCGTGGCCGATCCTGCGCGCGCCACCGGCCCCGCGCTCGCGGCCCAGGCGGTCTTCCTCGAGAAGGACCCGATCTTCCCGGCGTCCGACGGGCAAGACCTCGTGAAGGACGTGCGCGCGCGCGCCGCGGAGAAGGACCCGGAGCTCTGGTACCCCCGCCTCTGGCTCGCGCTCGAGGAGGCCGACAAGGTCGGCCTGTCCGAGATGACCCGCACGATCGAGGCCCTCGCCGACCGCTTCCGGGAGGTGCCCGACCTCCTGAAGACGCTCGCCGGGATGTACTCGCGCCTCGGCTGGCGCGTCGAGCACGTGCGCACCGTGAAGGAGGCCGCCGCGCGCTTCCCGGACGACATCGAGGTGCTGGGCGCGCTCCTCCGGATCCACGACGGCGACGGGCACATCGCGCAGGCCGACGCCCTCGCCGCGCGCATCCGGGAGCTCGATCCCGACGCGGAGATCGAGCTGGAGAGGGCGATCGATCGCCGCGACTACGCGGCGGCGATCAAGGAGCTCCAGCGCCTCGGCTCCGCCCGCAAGGACCGCAAGGACATCGCCGCGCGCATCGCCGATCTCCTGACCCGCGCCGGCAAGCGCGCCGAGTCGTTCGAGCAGCTCGAGCGCGCGCTCGCGAAGTCGCCGGACGACGCCGACGCGCGCCTGGCGCTCGCGGACGCGCGCTTCGCGCGTGGCGAGCGCGACGCGCTCCAGAAGGCGCTCATCGAGGCGATCCGCACCGGCGCCGACACCTCGGGCCTGCGCGACGCGATCGAGCTGCTCGACGGCACGACGGAGCTCAGCCCGTACCGGCTCGACTCGAAGAAGGTGATCGCCGAACACGAGGCCTCGGGCGAGGTCATGCCGGGCACGGCGGCGCGCGTGCTCGACTATGCGGCCATGTGGGTCCACGAGGACGGCTCGGCGCGGATGCTCCAGCACGAGATCATCCGGATCCAGTCGCGGGAGGCCATCCAGGAGCACGCCGAGCAGCGCATGCCCGAGGGGCTCGTGCTCAAGCTCCGCACGGTCAAGCGTGACGGGTCGATCCACGAGCCGGAGTTCATCGAGGACAAGCCGACCGTGACGATGCCCCACCTCGAGGTGGGCGACTACATCGAGGTGGAGAACCTGTTCGTGCTGCGCGGCGACGGGCAGGGGGGACTCACGTTCCAGGGCCCGCGCTGGTTCTTCCGCGAGGAGAAGGTCCCCTACTGGCGGAGCGAGTTCATCGTCGTGTCGCCGAAGAGCCGGCCGCTCGACGTGGAGGCCTCCGGCCCCGTCCCGGCGCCCGAGATCGTGGAGTCCGGCGCGCTCGTCACCCGCCGCTACCGGGTCGACAAGAGCCCCGCGCTCCCGGAGGAGCCGGCGAGCGCGCCGATCTCGGAGTTCCTTCCGAACATCCGCATCGGCTGGGGCATCCGCCTGGACAGCACGATCGCGCGCATGGTCGACGCGGCCGCCGACGAGACGCCGCGCGATCCGCGGCTCGTGCGCATCGCGCGGGCAATCGCGCGCACGCCGCTCGCGCCGCGCTCGCCGGCCGCGGGCGGCGGCGAGGAGGGGAAAGCCGCCGCTGCGCAGGGCGCGCGCGGCGAGGGCGAGGGAGCGGCGCCGTCGAAGGACGAGCAGGCGCGCCGGATCTACCGGTGGGTGCTCGCCAACGTGGAGCCGGGGCGCGAGGACGACGGCCGCCGCGTCGTCATCGGCAAGAGCGGCAACCGAACCGAGGCGTTCCTCTACCTGTGCCGCCTCGTCGGCATCGACGCCGGCTACGGCGTCGTGAGCGACCGGCTCACCGCGCCGCCGCGCGGGCCCATGAGCGAGGCCGAGACGTTCAACGCGCTCGCCGTCCGCCTCGACACCGGGGACAAGCCCGGCGCGGGCGCGGTCCGCTGGATGTTCGTGCGCGACAAGTTCGCGCCGTACGGCTACCTGCCGAGCTCCCTCCGCGGGCAGCCGGCGATCGTGCTGAAGCCTGGGACGCCGCGCGAGGTGACGCCCTCGTCCGGCGCGCACGACGGCGTGGTCACGGAGGGCGTCGCCGAGGTGGCGAGGGACGGCTCGGCCTCGCTGACGATCGAGCAGCGCTACGAGGGCAAGCTCGCGATCGCGCTGCGCTCGGCGCTGGAGTCGCTCCCCGACGCCCAGCTCAGGGACGCCGTCGAGTCGCGCCTCCTGCCGCAGATGGTGCCGGGGGCGCGGCTCCAGGCGATCGAGATCAAGGAGCTGAGCGAGATCGATCGGCCGCTCACGCTGAAGATGAAGATCGCCGCCGCGAGCTTCGCGCGCGCGCAGGGAGGGGAGCTGGTCATCACGCCGCCCTTTGGCGTGCGCGTGGCCAGCCTCGCCAGCCTGCCGGTCCGCGAGACGCCGCTCTACCTGTCCGAGCAGATCGCGACGCGCTCGGAGGTGCGGCTCCGCGTCAAGCTCCCCGCGGGCGCGCGCTTGGTCACGAAGCTCGCTCCGTCGAAGGCGGACGACGAGGGGCGCGCCGTGCGTGTGAACGATCGCATGGACGGGGGCGCGCTGGTCCTCGATCGCTTCCTCGAGCTGCCCGCGGGCCGCGTGCAGCCCGATGCCTATACGAAGTTCCAGCAGTTCGCCCGCGCGGCGGACAGCGCGCTCGACCGGGACATCGTCGTGCAGCTCGACCGCGACGGACGCTGAGCGCGGCGCTCCGTCAACCCTGCGCCGGGCCTCGGTCGCAGGGATTCCTGTGTGTCAACCCACGCGGTATGGATTACTCTTTTGTTCCCTACCGTGAGCGATCTGGATTCCCAGTACGCGCAGGATGCTGGCCGCCAGCCCACGGATCCCGTGAAGGCCCGGGTGGCGCGCGCCTTCCGGCTCTGCTCGCTGTTCGCGCAGGTGGATCGCGAGGTACGGGAGGCGGTCACGGACGCCGCGGTGCTCGAGGTGGTGGCGTCCGATGCGGCGATCTTCGAGCAGGGGGCCCCTGCGGACACGCTGGTGGTGCTCGGCCGGGGGCGCGCGCGCGTCGAGCGCGTCAACGAGGCGGGGGCCGCGTTCCCGCTCAGCTACCGCGGCACGGGTGACGTGCTCGGCGAGTCGTGCCTCGGCGGGCTGGAGACGCGGACGGAGCGGGCGATCGCGATGGATGAGGCCGAGGTGGTCCGGGTGCCGCTCGCGCTCGTCCGCGAGCTCTGCGCCCAGCACCCGGGGCTCGGTGGCGCGGTGTTCGCGCTGCTCGTCGCGCGGCAGCGGGAGACCGAGGACCGGATCGAGTCGATGCTCTTCAAGAACGTGGGAGGGCGCCTCGCCGAGTTCCTCCTGCACGCGGCGGAGCGGTGGGGCGTGCCGACGCCGCGCGGGACGCTGATCTCGGCGCCGATCACGCACGCGGAGATCGCCCAGGTGATCGGGTCGACGCGCGAGACGGTGACGCTGACGCTCGGGGCGTTCCGGAAGGAGGGGGTGCTCGACGCGGCGGGGAGGCGCCTCATCGTCAAGGACCGCGAGGCGCTCGCGCGTAAACGCTAGGTGCGGCGTCAGCCCGCGGCAGCGCGCGGCGGCTCCTGGAGCGTGGCGCGCAGCTTGTCCAGCGCGCGCGAGAGGCGGGATTTGACGGTGCCCACCGGCACCGCGAGGCGCTCGCCGATCTCCACGAGGGAGAGCCCCTCGAAATAGGCGAGCTCGAGCACCGTGCGCTGGTCCTCCTGGAGCGCGGCCACGACGCGCCTCACGCGGGCGCAGTCGGAGCCGAGCGCCGGGTCGGGGCCGCCGAGCTCGGCCGGGGCGTCGTTCTCCTCGCCGTCCGCGACCAGGCGGAGCTGCCTCGCCGATCGGAGCCGGTCGAGCGCGCGGCTGCGCAGCCGCATCGTGAGCCAGGTGCGGGCCGACCCGCGGAGCGGCTCGTAGGTGTGGGCCTTTCGCCAGACCTCCAGGCAGCAGTCGTGGACGAGATCCTCGGCTTCGGCGGGGCTCCCGAGCACCCGCTGGGCGAGCGCGAGGAGCGCGGGCGCGTACCGGTCGTAGAGGGCGGCGAGGGCCTCCCGGTCGCCGCCGGCGATGCGGGCGACGAGCTCCTCGTCGCTGCCAGGCGCCGCCATCGGCGCGGGCGGGGCCGCGACGTGAGCCGGCGGCGCCTCGTGAGCGGGCGCGGGCGCGGGCCCGGTGCTCGCGGCGATCAAGGCGCCACCTCGATGCCGCCCTCGCCGACGATCGCGCACAGGCACGGCGCGTCGCCGACGACGGTCGGGATGGAGTGGATCGAGCCGGCGGGGCTGTGGAGCTCCTCCCCGGCGCGGACGACGCGCCCGTCGTCCACGGCGAAGGCACCCTCGAAGACAAGGATGCGCTCGTCGCCCAGGTGGCGGTGGCGCGGGATGCTCCCGCCCGGCTCGAGGCAGACGAGGATCGCGCTCGTGGTCGCGCGGCGCGGGCCGGTCGCGAGCGGCAGGACGCGCATGCCCGGCAGCACGGCGTTCATCGCCTCCGGCTCGGACAGCGCGTGGAGGGCGCGCCGGGCGTCGTCCGGCGCGACGTCGGTGAGGGCGGCGAGGCGCGGCGCCATCGGGGTGAACCGCTCCAGGCGATCCACCGAGGCGAAGAGCCGCGCGCGCAGGCGGCCCTCCGGCGGGACCGGCGGCAGCGCCAGGGCGACGGCCGCGACGGCGGCCTCCGCGTCGGCGAGCCGGCGCGCGCAGTCGCCGCAGGCGCCGAGGTGCGCTTCGACCTCGGCGCCGCGCGCCCGTCCCGCGCGGGCGAGGAGCGCGTCCTCCAACGGATCATCGAGGTGTCCAGCGAGCATCATCGGCGCCGCTCCTTCGAGGCGAGGTTGTGCCCCTGGATGAGTACGCGGGGGAAGGGGGAGCGGTTCCAGCGGACGTGGCTGGGCGCCCCGGACACGCGCCGGTGACGGCCGAGGAGCCGGCGCGCTCCGCGCCGGCGCGCGCGCCGTTCCCAGTTGACGTGGCGCACGAAGCGTCGATACGCCTTCGCGAGTCGACCCCGCAGGAAAGGACCGCTCATGCCGAAGCTCAGCTCCGGGACAGCCATCGCCGTCGCATTTCTTTTCGGTTGCTCCGCGTCGTACGTCGCGCCGCGCTTCCTGGTGCCGCCGGTGCAGGCGGGGACCGATCCGCCCCGGTGGGAGGTTCGGTGCGTGGACGTGGAGACGGCGCGCGTCAGCGACAGTCAGGTGTTCGAGGTGACCACCACGGCCGGATGGAACCCGGTCCTCAAGCGGTTCGGGCAGGAAGGCTGGGAGCCGGTGCAGTTCCTGCGCAGCGAGATGACCGCGAAGATCGAAGCCGTGTGCTTCAAGCGGCCTCTCCTCTGACGTCGCGCACGAGGCGCGCAGGCACGAGGCGCGCAGGCGCCGCGCGCCTCGGGGGCGGTCGCGCCGGGAAGGCCGCCCGCGCCGGGACACGCCGAGGCGGCCGCCGCGCGACGGGAAGGCCGCCCGCGCCGCCGAGGCGGCCGCCGCGCGACGGGAAGGCCGCGGCGAGCGGGCGAGCCTGACGCCTGGCATTCTTGCGGCGGAAGCCGGCCGGAAGGCGTGCTAGGGGGCGCCGATGGAGTCCGCGATCAAGACGTACCGGATCCGCCTTGACGGCATCCGCTTTCGCGCCAAGCACGGCGTGTCTCGCGCCGAGCGCGACCTGCCCCAGGATTTCGTCGTGTGCCTGGAGGTGGAGCTCCCGGTCTCGCTGTTGCCTCGAGCGGACACGCGCGCGCGCGTCTTCGATTACGACAGGCTCGCGAACCTCGTCGTCGAATCGGGCACGAGCGCGTCGTACAAGCTGCTCGAGACGCTCGCCGAGCGCATCATCGAGCGGGTGCTCGACGACACGCCGGCCCTCCTCGTGACCGTTCAGGTCAAGAAGTTCGGCCCCCCGACGTCGGTGTCGGTGGATGCCGCCTCCGTGGAGCTCTCGGGCCGCAAGGTCGGATGAGCTCGCTCTTGCAGGCGTCTGGAGCTCTCGCCATGGTCACGTGATGGGGGACGACGCGGGGCGGCGGGCGAGGTCGTTGATCGAGCGCAAGCAGGCGTTCGCCGCGCGGCAGGCGGCGCGCGGCAAGGGCGCCTTCGACGGGTTCGCGCCGATGGGCAGCGGGCCGCCGAACCGGCACGGGATGCCGAGGCTGCCGGTCGGGCAGCGCGAGGTGACGAGCTGGCCGGTGCTCGATCTCGGCGATACGCCGGACATCCCGGCCGACCGCTGGCAGCTCGAGATCGACGGGCTCTGCGAGGCGCCGCGGACCTACTCCTGGGAAGAGTTCATGGCGCTGCCGCAGACGCTCGACGTGTCCGACTTCCACTGCGTGACCACCTGGAGCCGCCTGGACAACCACTGGATCGGCGTCCGGTTCGCCGCCCTCGCGGAGCGCGCGCGCCCGCTCGCGGACGCGCGCTTCGTGCTGATCGAGGCGAGCGACATCGCGCCCGGCACGCAGACCCCCTACACGACGAACCTGCCGCTCGAGGAGGCCATGCTGCCCGACGTGCTGCTCGTCCACACCTGGGAGGGCAAGCCGCTGCCGCGCGAGCACGGGGGCCCGGTGCGGATGATCACGCCGCAGCTCTACTCCTGGAAGGGCGCGAAGTGGATCCGGCGGATCACGTTCACCGCGGCGGATCAGCCGGGGTTCTGGGAGGTCCGCGGCTACTCGAACACGGCGTACCCGTGGTTCGACGATCGGTACGGCCGCCGCTGAAGCGGGCGCCGCGCGACGAGGAGGGCGAGCCAGCATGCCCGGCGAGGAGAGCGTGAAGCGCACGGAGGCCTACGCGAGGGAGCACCTGGCCAACGAGCGGACGCACCTCGCCTACGTGCGCACGGCGATCGCGCTGCTCAGCTTCGGCATCACGCTCAACCGGGTCAGCCTCTACTTCCTGGAGGCGGGGCCGCCGGCCGCGCCGGGAGGGCCGCGGTCGTTGCTGCGCGAGGTCGTGGGCCTCGGCGCGGGGATGGTCGTGCTCGGGATGGCGCTCATCGCGTGGGCGGCGGTGCGTTACCTGCGCGTCGCTCGCGCCATCGATCGCGGGGAGTACCGCCCCGACCGGACGGCGATCCTGATCTTCACGGCGGCGCTCTTCCTGGCCGGCGCAGCGAGCATCGCCTGGCTGTTCGCCTCGTGAACCGGAGGCAGTGGCCTGCCCTGCTGGAAGGCCGCCTCGCCAGCGGCGCATTCTGGCGAAAACTTGCGTGACGCCCGTGGGCCCGACGCGGCATAGTGCGCGCCTCGGATGACAGGCAAACGACACCCCGGCGGATTGGGGCCGCCAGGGTGCCGCGCCTCAGCCTCGTGCCGGAGGACTGGAGCATGGGTAGGCCCATCGCGCCTTGGTTTGTTGGTTCCATTCTTCTCATCGGCCCAGCGACGTTCTTTGCATGTGGCGATGGGCCTTATATAGGCGGAAAATGCGCGACGACGGATCACTGCCAGTCGGACCTACAGAACGTGCCAGGCACGATCTGCGTCGATGAACACTGTGTCTGCGGCGAACCGGGTAAGGTCATCTGCTGTGCGCTCGGCGAGGAGAAGCCGGGTTGCTTCGAAGAGTGCCGCACCTGCGACGAGTGCGCGGAGGGCACTGCAGAGTGCTCCGGGGTGGTGCCGCCCGGCCGCTGCGAGGGCGACGACGAGTGCCCCGGCCCGCCGGACCCGCGATGCGGCGCGGGGAGGTGCGTGGACGGCGCGTGCGCGGTGGAGATCCACGACGGGCCGCTGGCGTCGCAGATCCGGGGCGACTGCAAGGTAGAGCAGTGCACGACCGATGGCCGTGTGGTCAGCGCGTCGGCTCACGACGTCTACGATGATGGCAACCAATGCACCCTCGACGTCTGCGAGGTCGATGCGCCGCAGCATCTCCTGTTGAACGATGTCACCTGCCCCGCGTCGGGCGAGGGGCGGTGCCACGAAGGCGCCTGCGTGCAGTGCTTCGATGAAGATCCCGCGCTGGCCTGTCCCGGCGGGCTCGCGTGTGATGGCGTCTGGTGCGTTCCGGGGCACTGCGTGAACGACGAGCAAGACGTGGGCCTCGGAGAGACCGGTTTCAACTGCGGTGGCCCGTGCCGCCCTTGTCAGGCGGGCGACCGCTGTCGCGCCGCCGCGGACTGCATGAGCGGCGTGTGCACGAGCGGGAGCTGCATGATCCCGAACTGCAGCGACGGGGTGAAGAACGGCCGCGAGTCCGGCGTCGACTGCGGCAAGCTGTATTGCCCGCGCTGCGAGCCGGGCCGGGGCTGCCAGACCGGCGCGGACTGCAAGAGCGGCGTGTGCTGGGCCGGCGCCTGCGAGGCGCCCACCTGCACGGACGGCGTGAAGAACGGCGACGAGGCCGGCGTCGACTGCGGCGGTGAGGGGTGCGTCGCGCCGTGTCCGGAGTGAGCGTGTCGTCGGCGGCCACCTCGGAGACGGCGACGCCGGGGCTTCCCGGATCACGCCCTGAGCCGTGAGCGTTCACCCGCGGGAATCCCGGTTGACGTCCAATTTCACCGTCAGTAGGACGGCTCGCGTCGTCACGTCGCTCGTCCGCTGGGGGAAAGGGGAGGTACCATGGGCACAAGAGGCTGGCAGGAGATCCCATGGGCGGTCGTGGTCGTCCTCCCGCTCCTCGCCGCGCCGGCGCGCGCAGGAGCGGCCGAGATCAGCGCCGGTGCGAGCATCGGGTGGATTGAGATCGGCGACGATTATCGCCCCTCGGTGGGTCCACAAGCGGCGATATCGTGGCCCTTCGAGCGAGACTTCGTGTTCACGGTCCACGACCTGTGCACCATCCACCTGGGGCCCCAGCACGGCGGGCTCGGTGTCTACAATCAGACGTCACTCGAGGTCGGCGTTGCGTGGGACGAAGGCAATTTCAGTCTGGGGCCATCGGTCGGGCTCTACGACATGCCGTCGTGTGGCGCCGCCTTGTGCGGGCGCGTCGCCGGGGTGGCGATAGGCGGGCATGCGCAGGTCAACTCGTACTTCGCAGGGCCGCTGGGCTGGTCGACGAGCGCCCATGTGCAGTGGCTCGGCGGGGAGAGTCCTGTGCTTCCGGGCCAGGCGGCCTTCGTCGTCGTCGCTGGTCCCGTGCTTCGATGGATCCTCAAATGAACACGAGGAGAGCTGTGTCGTTGATGGCGGACGTCATTCCTCCTCCGCCGCGCCGCTCGCCAGCACCGTCTCTCCACCATCCTTGCCAAGCTCGATGAGCCGGCAGGGCGTCGCCTTCCGGATCCGCTCCGCCAGCGGGCGGGAGTGCGTCGTGATCCACAGCTGGCTCCGGGATGCCGCGTGCACAAGGAGATCCCCGAGCGGCCCGAGCAGATCCGGATGCAGGCTCGTCTCCGGCTCGTTCAGCGCCATCAGCAGCGGAGGCCTCGGGCTCAGCAGCGCCGCCAGGAGGCAGAGATAGCGCGCCGTGCCGTCCGAGAACTCGCGGGCGTCGAGCGGCCGCGACATCCCTGGCAACCGGAGCTCGACGCGGAACCGCCCCTGCGTCGAGGAGACCTCGATGGACGCGCCAGGGAACGCGCTGGAGACGGCGTCCTTCAAGGCGACCCTGTCGCCGATATCGAGGATCGTCGCCAGCGCCGCGGCGAGATCGTGGCCATCGGCGCTGAGCACAGGCGTCCGCACCCCGACCTGCTCGACCCGCAACGGCGCGCCGGCGTCGGTGCGGAAGTGGTGATAGAACCGGAAGTTCATCAGCTGTTGCCGCACCACCGAGAGCAACGGAAAGCGGTGCGGCTCCACCACCTGCGCCAGCACCGACTCCGAGCCCCAGAGCGAGAAGGGAAAGGTCACGCGGTGGCCGTCCGCGTCGCGCGCGAAGGCCGAGCCCGCGGCCCGCTCCAGCATCGGCAGGCGGCGGCGCTTGTCGAGCAACCAGAGGTTCTCTTCCTTGATGTCCGGGTCCAGCTCGAACGGCCCTCCCGGCGGCGGCGTCAGCCCGCACTGGAGCTCGTAGACGAGCTGATCCAGCCGCACCCGCAGCGTCATCCGCACCGGGCCTTTGCTGCGCTGGCCGGCCCAGAGCACCGAGGGCATCCCCCCCTCCTCGGCCAGCGTGCGCGCAAAGGTCCCGCTCGCCGCGGAGCCGAGCAGCACCATGGTGCGATAGAGGTTGGTCTTGCCGACGCCGTTCGGTCCGACGATGACGTTGACCTGCGCGAGGGGGAGGGTCAGCTCGCGGATCGAGCGGTATCCCGCGACGTGGAGCTCCTGGACCGTCATCCCGCCCAGGATAGCCTATCGCGGTGACCGGCCTTGCTACCGCAAGCGGTGCTCGCGGAGCACGTCGGCCGGCACCGCCTCGCGCGCGAGCTCGCAGAGCCGCGCGTGGTGCGTGAAGAACAGCACCTGCGTCGTCCCCGCGAGCTCGCCGAGCACCGCGAGGGCAGCCCGGGCGCGGTCGTCGTCGAAGTGGATCAGGATGTCGTCCAGGATGAGCGGCATCGGCTCGCCCGTCCGCGCGTGGTGCTCGAGGCTCGCGAGGCGCAGCGCGAGGTAGAGCTGGTCGCGCGTGCCGTCGCTCAGGCCCGTCACGTCGACCTCGCGCTGCACCGGCGCCCTCGCGGGCTCTGGCGCTGCGTCCGCGGGCGCCTTCGCGGGCTCTGGCGCTGCGTCCGCCGACGGGTTCGCGGGCTCTACCGCGGCGTCCGCGGGCACCTTGGCGAGCTCCGCCGCGCCGTCCGGCGCGGGCGCCCTCGCGGCCGCTGCCCCGCCGACCCCCGCGCCGGACGCCGCCGCGCGGACGCAGCGGAGGATCGCCTGCTCGCTCTCGTCGTACCCCACCCGGAGGCCGGCGAAGGCGCCCAGCGTCAGGCGGTGGAAGAGCGCGCTCGCGCGCGCCAGGATCGGGCCCTGGTTGCGCTCGCGGTAGCGCTCGATCTCGCGCTCGAGCAGCACCGCGGCGAGGCGCGCCCGCACGTAGCGGCGCACCTCGCCGCGCAGGTGCGAGAGGCAGATCTGCGCCTCCGCGGCGGCCTCCGCGGCGCCCACCGTCGCCCGGAGGTGCTCGCGCTCCTGCTCCAGGCTCCCGAGCGCCCTGTCGATCCGGCGCCGCTCGTCCTCGAGCGCCGCGAGGCGCTCCTCCGCCCGGTCGAGCTCGAGCGCGAGCGCGTCCCGCTCCACCCCGGCGGTCTCCTGCTCGAGCGCGGCGATGCCCGCGCCCTCGCCCGCCTCGAGGAGCTTGCCCTCGTTCTCGACGAGCTCGCGGTCGAGCCGGCGCGCCTCGCGCGAGCGCTCCTCCGCCAGGGAGAGCGCGGCGACGTCGTCGGCGTCGTCACCGCCGCGCGGGACGCCCGCCGCCTCGAAGAGCTTGGCGAGGCGCGCCTCGGCGGCCGCGCGGCGCGCGTCCTGCTGATCCAGCTCGCGGCGCTTGTCGGCCAGGCTCCGCGCGATCTCGCCGCGCTCGCGGAGGTCGGCGCGCGCCTTGTGGTGGCGCTTGATCAGCTGATCGGCGGCCTGATCCGCCGGCAGCGGGGCGAGATCCGGCGCGTGCCGGGACGCGAGCTCCGCGACGTCGGCCCCGAAGGCCCGGGCGTCGCGCTCCATGCCGCGCACCCGGCGGCGCTCGTGGGCGGCGCTGTCCGCCTTGCGGAACAGCGCGCCGAGCTCGTCGAGGATCGCCGTGGCCTCGTCCGCGGAGGCGTCGCCGGGCAGGCCGAGCGGCCGCACGCCCTCGGCCCACTCGGCCCGCCACGCCTCGAGCGCGCGCGTGTGCTGCGCCTGCTCGCGCTCGAGGTCCTCGATCTCGCGCTCGAGCTCCTTGCGCTCCCGCAGGAGCTCCTTGCGCTCCCGGGCCGCGCCCTCGATGGCCGCGAGCTCCTGCTCCGCGGCCTCGACGAGCGCCGGGAGGCGCGCCGGCGCGTCCTCCGGCGCTCCGGCCGCGTCGCCGCGCGAGCCCGCTCCGGCCGCGTCGCCGCGCGAGGCGCCCGGCGCGGCGCGGGCGCCCTGGAGCGCCGCGTGGAGCTCGGCGGCGTGCGCCTGCATCCGGGCCCGCAGCGCCTCGGCCTCGGCCTCCGCGGCGCGCAGCCGGTCGACCGTGGCGGTCAAGGCCGCGTAGCGGCCGAGCCAGCCGCGCATCTCCTCGGGGGAGCGCGGGGCGACGCCCGCGGGCCGCCACAGCTCGAGCCACGCGGCCTCGGCCTCCTCGGCCCGGCGCGCCAGCGCGGCGCGCTCCGCGGCGAGCTGCGCCTGGTCCGCCTGGGCCCGCGCCTCGTCCGCGAGCAGCCGCGCCAGGCGGGCGACCCGGTCGGCCTCGCGGCGCAGCCGATCGGCGAGGGCGTCGGCGGCGCGGACCAGGTCGGCGTAGTCGTCGGGCTTCCCCCGGGCGGCCGGCGGCTCGTCGCGCGCGGCGAGCGACGGCCTGCGCCGCCCCCCGGGCGAGGCGGGCGCGTCCGCGCCGAGGTCGAAGAGCGAGGCGGTGTGGATCGACGCGGCCGCCGCGCGGGCGCCCGCCTTCGCCTGGAGGGCGCGCACCAGCGCCTTGAAGGCGGCGTCCCGGCGCTCGCGCGCCTCCGCGAGGTCGGCCTCCGTGGGGACGGCGCCGGCGCGCTGGAGCGCGTCGATCTCGCGGGCGCTCTCGCGGAGGCGCGCCTCGATCTCGGCGGCGCGCTCGCCGAGCCGCTCGCGTTCCCGGGCGAGCGCGCCCCACTGCGCGGCCGCCTGGTCGACCGTCTCGGGGAGCGGGACGGGCAGGGCGCTCGCCTCGGCCGCGGAGAGCGGCCGGCCTTCGGGCGCGCCGCCCGCGTCGAGGCCCGCCCGCCGCGCTGCATCGTCGACGTCGAGGCGCGCCCGCCGCGCTGCCGCGAGGCCGAGCCGATCGCGCTGCGCGTCGGCGTCGCGGGCGAGCTGCGCCGCCGCGGCGGCGGCCTCGCGGAGGCGGTGCTCGAGGTCGCCCTGCTTCTGCGCGCGAGAGAGCGCGCCTCGGAGCGGGGCGGGGTCCTCGCCCGGCGGCAGCTCGGCCAGCCTGCGCGCGCAGGCGTCGCGCCGCGCGCGGTGCGCCGAGAGCAGCCGCTCCACCTCGCGCGGCTTGGCCTCGGCGGCGCCGCGCTCGCGGGCGAGCTTCTTGATGCGCGCCTCGGTCGCGACGTCGACGCGCATCGCCTCCAGCCGCTCGGGGTCGTCGCCGCCGGCGAGCGAGGCGTCCCGCCCGAGCCTGCGGAGGATCGCGCGCGCGTCCTCCTCGACGCCGTGGAGCTCCGCCCGGACGCGCGGCAGGTCGACGGCGGCCTTGCGGTGGCTGCCGAGCCGGGTCACGAGGCCGTCGATCGCGCCCGCGTCGAGGTCCGCGAGCGACGCGGGGACCTCCAGCGCGGCGTGGCGGGCCTCGAGCTCCGCGATGTCGGCGCGGAGCCGCGAGGCCTGGGCGCTCGCGTCGGCGGCGCGATCCTGGGCGTCCTCGCGGTCGCGCTGCGCGCTCTCGGGCAGCAGGACGACGTGGCCGAGGGCGGCGCGCCGGCCCAGGATCGCGCGCCGCGCCTCCAGCAGCGGGAGCACCCGGAGCGCGCGCCGGAGCCGCTTGTCGGTCGACCGGAGCGCGCGCAGCTCCGCGTCGACGCGCTCCTGCTCGGCCCGCTGCTCGTCGATCTCCTGCCGCTTGCGCGTCCAGTCCGCGGGCGGGTGAGCGGCGCTCCTTGCCCCGTTGCGGGCCGCCTCGAAGGCCTTGATCGCCTCGTTGAGGGGGCGGGTCCTCGCCTGGGGCGTGAAGATCTCGTCCGCCTCCTGGCGCAGCGTGGCGAGCAGCTGATGCAGCCCCGGCCCGCCGAGCCCCGCGCCGAACAGGCTCTGACCGACGTCGCCCTTGCCCTGGAGCAGGGCCTCGGCGCCCTGGCGGAGCGTCTCGTGGGTGAGCCCGAAGGAGGTCCGGAAGAGCTCCTCCGTCACGCCGCCGAGCACCGGCGCGAGCGCGGCGTCGTCGAGGGGGGTGTCGTCCGGGTCGCGCAGCGTCTTCACGCGCCCCTTGCGGCGGACGAGCGCGAGCGCGGCGTCGCCCCTGCCCGCGAGCCGGCCGCCGACGCGGAGATCGGTGTTGTGGTGCAGGTGGGCGTCGGGCGTGATGTGCGGGATGCCGTAGAGCAGGCCGCGGATCGCCCGGAGCGCGGTGCTCTTCCCGGCCTCGTTGGGGCCGTAGACGACGTGGAGGCCCGGCGACGGCGAGGAGAAGTCGAGCCGGAGATCCGTGAAGGGGCCGAACGCGAGGAGGTGGAGCTCTAGGATCTTCACGAGATCGCTTGCCGGGCGCAGGGGGCGGTGCCCTCCCCTGAACGGATAGCAAGTGCGGAACCTCCGGGCGTTGTCAAGCCGCACCGCGCGGCGCAGGGGCGCGTTGCGCAGGTCGTGTCGTGCTGGAAGCGGCGGGCGGACGGCACCGTGCGTCCGCTGAGGCGGCGCTGCGCCACCGCCTCAGCGGGGCTGCGTCGCGGGCGTGTGGAGGAAGGCGCTCCACGAGCCGCGCCGCGGCGCCCTGCCGAGCAGGACCTCGGCGAGCGCCTCGCTGATCGGGAGCCCCGGGTTCCGCTCCAGCCAGAAGAACTCGCCGGACGGGTTGACCTCGAGGAAGACGTGCCGGCCGTCCGGCGTGCGGAGGATGTCGATCGCGCCGTAGTTGAGGCCGAGCTGATCCATCAGCCGGAGCACGCCCGTCTCGACGTCGGGCGGGAGCGTGTCCTTGCGCCAGGCGTCGATGAGCTCGATCCCCTGCCGGCGCCAGTCGACCTCGGCGCCGGGCGCCGCCTGCGAGTCGACCGAGGCCGTGAAGACGCGCTCGCCCACGACCGTGACCCGCAGCTCGCGCGCCTTCGGGATGTTCTCCTGGAAGGTCATCGGGCAGAGCGAGAGCCCCCGCATGTCCGCGAGGTCCTTGGCCTCGAGGGCGTTCGTGAAGACCACGTGCTCCTCGCCGTCGCGGTAGACGGCGAACGACGAGAGCATCTTGGCGATCACCCCGCCCGGGCAGGTCGCGGCGAAGGCCCGCGCCGCGTCCGCGTCGTTGGTCGTGAGCGTGCGCGGCGTGTCGAGGCCGACCTCGCGCGCGATGTCGAGCTGCACCTGCTTGTTCGACGCGAAGCGCACCGCCGGCAAGGGGTCGACCTGCGGGACGCGGAACGCCGCGAGCATGCCCTCCGCGGTCTGCTTCGCCTCCTGAATCGACGCGCTCCGGAGCTGCGGATCCATCGACGAGGGCAGCCTGGCGCCGTAGGCGACCCGGCGATACCAGACGGCGGTCACGTCGCCGAGGTCGAGCGCGCCGTCCCGGGTGGTCAGCGTGGAGCGGCCCGCGCCGTCCCCCGACGAGAGCGAGAGCCGCGCTCCCGCCGGGTAGGCGTCGGTGTCGAAGCGGAAGGCCTGGCCGCCCAGCCTGGCGATCGCGGCGGCGACGCGGTCGATGCACTCGTTGTCTTCGCTGTGCGTGATGATGAGGACTGTCACCGGTTCTCCGTCGGAGCGAGCAGCGCCTCCGCCAGCGCGTCGGCGATCGGCAGCCCGAGATCCCGCTCCAGCATGCCCCACTCGCCGGCGGGGTTCACTTCGAGAAAGACGTGCTCTCCGTCCGGCGTCCGGATGAGGTCGACGGCCCCGAAGACCAGCCCGAGGGCGCGAAGGAGCGCGCCGAGCTGCGCTTCGACGTCGCGCGGGAGGGCGTCCGGCTCCCACCCGATGCCGATCTCGCTCACGTCCGGGTGGCGCCAGTCGACAGCGACCGACTCGTAGCGGGTCGCGTCGAGCGCGCCCGGGAAGCACCGGCCGTCGACGCAGGCGACGCGCAGCTCGCGCGCCTTGGGGATGCGCTCCTGGAAGATCATGGGGCTCTGGCGCAGCCCGGAGAGGGCGTCGAGGTCGGCCTCCGCGACGGCGTGCGTGAAGACGAACGGCGCGCCGCCGGAGAGGCTTGTCGAGAAGGGCGTGAGCATCTTGGCGACCACGTTCCCCC
Source organism: Sorangium sp. So ce117 (assembly GCF_051524395.1). Classification (NCBI taxonomy): domain Bacteria; kingdom Pseudomonadati; phylum Myxococcota; order Polyangiales; family Polyangiaceae; genus Sorangium; species Sorangium sp. So ce117. The sequence goes on along the minus strand of NZ_CP150309.1, from coordinate 10,238,598 downwards.
CGAGGCGCGCGAAGAGGCCGCGGACCTCGGCCGGGTCGTTCGTCACCACCGTGTCGGGGATGCGAAGGCCAACCGACGCCGCCGCCGCGAGCTGGCGCAGCTTGTCCTGGGCGCGCTCCTCGGCCGCGGGCTCGTTGATCCAGCGCCGCGCGGGGAGCCCGCGCAGCCAGCCGGTCAGCGCCGCCATCGACTCGCGCACGCACGCGCCGCGGTACTCCTCGGGGATGCCCTCGCCGAGGTTCGGCGCCCAGAGGCGCCGGAGCCAGACCGCGGAGATCTCGTCTCCGCCGATCTCGGCCCCGGCGTCCTCCAAGCGGCGGCGCACGCCGCCCGGCCCGAGCGCCGTCGAGAGCGTGATGTCGCGAGGGAACCGGTCGACGTCCAGGCGGACGGGGCGAGCGCCGCGCCTTCGCAGCGCCTCCGCCACGCGCCCGATCCCGAAGTCGTCCTGTGAGTGCGAGACCAGGAGGACGCTCGCGCTCGCCATCGTCACGTCAGGGTGCCTCTCTCGCACGGGCGCGGGCGGTCCATGCGGTGCTCAGGTCTCGTCGCCGTCCGAAGGGTACTTCAGCGTGGTGAAGATGGGGTCCTTCCCGCCGCCCCCGCCGTCCTCCTGGTCCGACGGGTACTTCAGCGTCTGGAAGGGCGGCCTGCCGGCCTTGACGCCGGTACGGACGCGCTTCTGATCCTCCAGGAAGCGAGCGAAGAACGGCACCGCCTCGGCGTCGTCCTTCTGCTCCTGCTGCTCGGGCTCACGGTTGTCGATATCGGCCATGGGATACCTCCAGATGGTTGCGTTGCCGCGGCGACGGAGCCGCCGAGGGCAAGAGGGCTAACATAGCGAGCAGCCAGGCGGGGGCGCAAGCCCGGGCGCGATCTTCAACGCTTTCCAGCACAATTGCAGCGGCTCGACGTCGCAATTCCGCCATCCCGTGATGCTGCGATTCCGCTGTTGCGGCGATCTTTCAATCTCGGGCGCTTAAAGGTGTTGAATCGTGTTGAGCTTGATTACGCGTGGTCGCGGGGTCGCGTGTTGTTACGGGGTTACGCGGCTACGGGATGTTGCGGGCGATTTCGGTGGGTTCCGCTCGGCCGCGGGCGGTTCCCCGCCGCGCGGCGTTCGCGGTTCACTTCAGGGCCAGATCTTCGTCGCCGTCGGAGGGGTACTTCATGGTGACGTTCTCATCCCTGTCCGACGGGTACTTGAGGGTCTGGTAGATGCCGCCGGCTTTGACGCCGGTCCGGATGCGCTTCTGATCTTCCAGGTAGCGAGCGAAGAAGGGCACCGTCTCCGCCTGCTCCGTTTGCTCGTTCTGCTCGCCATCACGATCGATATCAGCCATGGGGGACCTCCAGATGGAATGGAATGACTATCTCGCGGCAGAGCCGCGGAGGAGAGCATTCATTCAATCGGTCCGCGCCGCACGTGAAGTTTTGCGAGGCTCATCGCCTTTACCCGGGCGATGGGTGCGACTTCCTGCGCATCCTTCGCTCGTGTACCTTGGCGCGACCCCTCATGCCCGCCGGGTTCTCACGCTCGATCCACGCGATCGCGACCGACGGCCATCGCGGCTCGATCGTCGGCGCCGCGATCGGCGCGCTCCTGCTCGGAGGCTGGCTCGCGTGGTTCTTCCTCGCGCGCGTCGGGCAGTACGAGGCGAGCGTGAGCGCGCGCCTCGAGGTGGGGCAGGCGGCCCACCGCGTCGAGGCCCCCCTCGGCGGGAGGGTCGCCGCGGTCCGCCTCGACCTCCTCGGGGCCGAGGTCGCCGCGGGCGACGTCCTCGTCGAGCTCGACGTGGAGCCGCTCCGCCGCGACATGGACGACAAGCAGGCCCGGCTCTCGGCCATCGCGGGGCAGATGGGGCCGCTCCGGGCCGAGATCGCGGCGCGCTCGCGGGCGCTGCGCGACGGGGCGGAGGCGGCGCGTGCGCGCATCGACGAGGCGAAGGCGCGGCTCAAGGAGGCGGAGGCGGGCGCGCGCTTCCAGGAGCTCGAGGCGGCGCGGGCCGTGCGCCTGCGGCAGGACGGGCTCGTGTCCGAGGCCGAGGCGGCGCGGCTCGCGGCCGAGGCGCTGTCGCGGCGCTCGGCGACCGAGGCGCTCGACCGCGCCGCCGCGCGGGCCGGCGTCGAGCGACGCACGGGGCAGAGCGAGCAGCAGGCCGAGCTCGCGCGGCTCGACCGCGAGGCGGCCTCGCTGGAGGGGGAGCGGCTCGTGCTGGAGGCGACGATCGCGGGGCTGCTCGCCGAGATCGAGCGGCGCAAGATCCGCTCCCCGATCGCCGGGCGGGTCGGTGAAATCACGGTGCTGCGGGCCGGCTCCTTCGTGCGCGAAGGGGACGTCGTGGCCGCCGTCGTCCCGCCCGGCGAGCTCAGGGTGATCGCGGAGTTCCCGCCCTCCTCCGTCGGGCGGATCCGCGCGGGGCAGGCGGGGCGCCTGCGCCTCGACGCGTTCCCCTGGACCGAATACGGCACGCTGGCCACCACCGTCGAGCGCGTCGCCAGCGAGGCGCAGGAGGGCCGCATCCGCGTGGAGCTCGGCGTGCGCCCCGATCCCGCGTCGCCGATCCCCATGCAGCACGGGCTGCCCGGCAACGTCGTCATCGAGATGGAGCGCGTCTCGCCGGCGTCGCTCGTGCTGCGGGCAGCAGGGCAGATCGTGCGGGTCCGCGGCGGAGCGGACGGGTGAGCCAGGGGACGGCGGGCGCCGATCGACGATCTTCGCCACGATCCGCGCCGGAGCGCGCAGCGAGCGCCGATCCCCGCCGCCGGCCGCCGAGCCCGAGGCGGAGGCTCCTCGCGCCGGAGGTCGTGCAGACGTCGGCGATGGATTGCGGGCCCGCCACGCTCAAGTGCGTGCTCGAGGGCTTCGGCGTCGGCGTGAGCTACGGGCGCCTGCGCGAGGCCTGCCAGACCGACGTCGACGGCACCTCCATCGACACCCTCGAAGACCTCGCGGAGCAGCTCGGGCTCGTGGCCCAGCAGATCCTCGTGCCGCCGGAGCACGTGCTCCTCGACGAGGCGCAGGCGCTGCCCGCCCTGGCGATCGTGCGGCAGTCGACCGGGCCGCTCCACATTGTCGTGATCTGGCGCCGGCACGGGGGCCTCGCGCAGATCATGGACCCGGGCACGGGGCGGCGCTGGGTCACGCGACGGCAGCTCGAGGCCGAGCTCTACCAGCACGAGCTGCCCCTGTCCGCGGCGGACTTCCGCGCGTGGGCCGCGAGCGACGGGTTCACGCGGCCGCTCGGGCGCCGGCTCGCGTGGCTCGGCGCAGGGACGCGGTCGATCGAGGCGGCGCTGTCGGACCGGGACTGGCGAGCGATCGCCGCGCTCGACGCCGGCGCGCGCCTGGTCACGTCGCTCGTGCGCTCCGGCGGCCTCGGGCGCGGGCGCGAGGCAGCGCGCGTGCTGGGCGCGCTGCTCGACCGAGACGCCGAGGCCTCCCGGGAGGAGATGATCCCGCCCGGCTTCTGGACGGCGCGTCCGGGGCCGGCCGACCCGTCCGGGGAGGAGATGGTCCTCACGCGGGGCGCCGTGCTCGTGCGGATCCGCGGGCGGCGGCCGCTCAGCTTCGCCCGCGCGCCGGCAGGCCGCGACGGCGCGCCGGGCGCCTCCGCCCCCGAGCCCCCGGTGCACGCCGAGGCGGCTGCTCGCGGCGGCGGCGAGGCGGCTCGCGGCGAGGCGCGCCTCCCCCCCGACCTCGCAGCCGCCCTCGCGGAGCGCGAGATCCCGCCTGCGCGCGCGCTCCTCCGGATGATCCGCGAGGACGGCCTGCTGACGCCCGCCGTGCTCGCCGGCGCGCTCTTGCTCAGCGTCGCGACGGTGGTGCTGGAGAGCCTCCTCTTCCGGGGCCTGCTCCAGATCTCGAACGATCTCGCGCTGTTCGAGCAGCGCCTCGCCGCCCTCATCGCCCTCGCGGCGTTCCTCGCGGTGGAGCTCGCCCTCGATCTCTCGCTGACCTCGGGGATGATCCGGCTCGGGCGCCACCTCGAGGTCCGGCTGCGGATGGCGTTCCTCGCGAAGATCCCGCGCATCGGCGATCGCTACTTCCAGAGCCGCCCGGCCTCGGACATGGCGCAGCGCGGCCACAGCTTGCACGTGCTCCGCGGCCTGCCCGCGTTCGGCGGCCAGATCGCGCGCTCGGCGCTCGACCTCGCGGTGACCACGGCCGCGATCGTCTGGATCGATCCCGGGAGCGCGCGCCTCGCCGTGCCGGGCGCCGCGCTCGCGCTGGCGCTGCCGTTCGCGGGGAACCGCGTCCTCGTCGAGCGAGACCTGCGCGTCCGCACCCACGCCGGCGCGCTCACGAGCTTCTACCTCGACGCGCTCCTCGGCCTCGTGCCGATCCGGGCGCACGCGGCGGAGCGGGCCGTGCGGCGCGAGCACGCGGGGCTGCTCGGGGAGTGGGCGCTCGCCGGCCGCGCGCTCCTCCGCGCCGCGCTCGCCGTCGACGGGGCGCAGGCGCTGATCGGCTTCTCGCTCGCCGCGTGGATCCTCGGCGATTTCCTCGCCCGCGGGGGCGCCCTCTCGCGCGCGCTCCTGCTCTTTTACTGGGCGCTCGCGCTGCCCTCCATCGGGCAGGCGCTCGCGAGCACGCTGCTCCAGTACCCAGGGCACCGCAACACGGCGCTGCGCTTGCTCGAGCCGCTCGGCGCGCCGGAGGAGCTGCGCGCCGGCGCCCCCGCGCGCGCGCCCGCGGCAGCGGCGCCGCCTGCGCAAGGGGCCGCCGGCGGCGCGGGCTGCGCGATCACCTTCGAGCGCGTGCGCATCCAGGCGGCCGGCCACGTGATCCTCGACGGGGTGGATCTGAAGATCGCGGCGGGCAGCCACGTGGCGATCGTGGGCTCCTCGGGCGCGGGGAAGTCGAGCCTCGTCGGGGTGCTGCTCGGCTGGCACCGGGCGAGCGAGGGCCGGGTGCTCGTCGACGGCCGCCCCCTCGACGGCGAGCGGGTGCGCGCGCTGCGCGAGGAGACCGCGTGGGTCGACCCGGCGGTCCAGATCTGGAACCGATCGTTCCTCGACAACCTCCGCTACGGCGCGCCCGACGACGCGGCCGACTTCGGCGCCGTCGTCGAGGAGGCCGAGCTGCGCGAGGTGCTGGAGCGGCTGCCGGAGGGGCAGAAGACCCTGCTCGGCGAGGGCGGAGGGCTCGTCTCCGGCGGCGAGGGGCAGCGGTTGCGCCTGGGCCGGGCGATGCTGCGGAGCGAGGCGCGGCTCGCGATCCTCGACGAGCCGTTCCGCGGCCTCGACCGGGAGCGCCGCCGGGCGCTGCTCGCCCGGGCGCGGCGGCGCTTCCGGCGCGCGACGCTCCTGTGCGTCACCCACGACGTCGGCGAGACGCGATCGTTCGAGCGGGTGCTCGTCGTGGACGGCGGGCGCGTGGTCGAGGACGGGGCGCCGTCCGAGCTCGCGGCGCGCCCCGGCTCGCGCTACCGCGCGCTGCTCGAGGCCGAGGCAGCGGTGCAGCGAGGGCTCTGGTCGAGCGGCGGGTGGCGCCGGCTGAAGGTCGCGCGCGGGCGCATCGCCGAGGCGGCGGGGGAGGGCGCCGAGGCGGCGGGGGAGGGCGGCGGAGCGCCAGCGGAGGGCGGCGGAGCGCCAGCGGAGGGCCAGCGGAGGTGACCGCCGAGGCGCAACCCGGGTGGGAAGCCCGGCCGGACGGGGCGGAGGCGCAACCTGGGTGGGGGGCGAGGCCGCAACCTGGGTGGGGAGCGCGGCCGGACCAGGCGGTCGATTCGCTCGGCGCCCTCGAGTGGCCGGCGGAGCGCCTCGGCGACGCGCTCGAGGCGCTCGCGATGCAGAGCGGCCTCGGCCCGCGCGCGGTCGCGGCGCCCGTCCCGGCCGCCGGGCACCTCCGCAGCGCGGACGCGCTCGGGGCGTGGATCGATCAGGCCGCGGCGTACCTCGGCGTCGAGGCGGAGCCGATCGCGGCGCGCTACGACGAGATCGGCGAGGCGCTCCTCCGCGTCGCGCCCGCGCTCGTGTGGCTGCGCGACGGCGGGGCGCCCCGCTTCCTCGCCGTCGTGGGGCGCAGGGGGCGCGACCTCGCTGCGCTCCGCGCCGACCGCTCCACGGCGCGCGTCCCGGTCGAGGCGATCGCCGGCCGCATCTGCCGCCCGATCGAGGCGCAGGTGCTCCCGGAGATCGAGCGCGTCCTCGCGCGCGCAGCCGTGCGGCCACGGCGGCGCGCGCGCGCGCGGCGGGCCCTGCTCGACGAGCGCCTCGGGCCGGTGATCGTCGACGGCATCTGGAGCCTGCGCCTGCCGCCGGGCGCGCCGCTCGTGCGGCAGGCCATGGCCGCGCGGATCCCGCGCCGCCTCCTCGGCCTGCTCGCGGCCCACGCGGCGGGCTACACGCTCTGGATCCTGGTGTGGATGACCGTGGGGCGCAGCATCCTCGATGACCACCTCGACGAGGGGTGGCTCGTCGCCGGCGCGCTGCTGCTCGCGACGGTCGTGCCGCTGCGCCAGCTCATGGCGTGGCTGTCCGGCCTCGTCGCGATCGACTCGAGCGCGCTGGTCAAGCAGCGCCTGCTCTCGGGCGCGCTCGCGCTCGACGCCGAGGAGGTGCGCAGCGAGGGCGCGGGCCGCTTCCTCGGCCGCGTGATCGAGTCCGAGGCGATCGAGGGGCTCGCGATGGGCGGCGGCGTCGCGGCGGTCGCGTCGGCGTTCGAGCTCGCGGCGGCGGCGGCCGTGCTCGCCCAGGGCGCGGCGGGCGCGATCCATGCGCTGCTGCTCGTCGCCTGGGCGGCGCTGGTCGTCGCGCTCTGCGTGAGGTTCTACCGGCGGCGCGCGCGCTGGACGGCCGCGCGGCTCGCGATGACGCACGACCTCATCGAGCGCCTGGTCGGCCACCGGACCCGCCTCGCCCAGGAGCGCCACGGCCGCTGGCACCACGGCGAGGACGAGGCGCTCGCCCAGTACCTGCTGCGGTCGCGCGACATCGACCGGAGCCAGATCGAGATCGGCGCGCTGATGCCGCGCGGCTGGCTCATCGCGGGCATCATCGGCCTCCTGCCGCCGTTCCTCGCGGGCACCGGCTCCGCCGGGGCGTACGCGGTGGCGCTGGGGGGCGTCCTGCTCGCGAGCCGCGCGCTCCAGGGCCTGTCGGGCGGCCTGTCGAGCCTCGCCAGCGCGGTGATCGCGTGGGAGCAGGTCTCCACGCTGTTCCAGGCGGCCGCCCGCGGCGGGCCGCCGCCGCCGCCGCTGCCCCCCGACGCGGGGCGATCGCCGGCCCTCGCGCGCGGGGGCGACGCCGAGGCCCGCGCTGTGGTCCTGGAGGCGCACGAGCTGTCGTTCCGGCACAAGGGACGGGCGCGCCCCGCGGTCGTCGACGTCTCGGTGCGGATCGCGGCGGGCGACCGCATCCTGCTCGAGGGGCCCTCGGGCGGCGGGAAGTCGACGCTGAGCGCGCTGCTCTCGGGGCTGCGCGCGCCCGACGCGGGGCTGCTGCTGCTGAACGGGCTCGACCGCCACATGCTGGGCGCCGGCGCGTGGCGGCGCCGCGTGGCGGCGGCGCCGCAGTTCCACGAGAACCACGTCCTCGCCGGGACGTTCGCGTACAACCTGCTGATGGGCAGGCGCTGGCCGCCGAGGCCCGACGACCTCGCGGAGGCCGAGGAGATCTGCCGCGAGCTCGGCCTCGGCGAGCTGCTCGGCCGGATGCCGGGGGGGCTGGAGCAGGTGGTGGGCGAGACGGGCTGGCAGCTCTCGCACGGCGAGCGGAGCCGGCTCTACATGGCGCGCGCGCTGCTGCAGGGCGCCGAGGTCGTCGTGCTCGACGAGAGCTTCGCGGCGCTCGACCCGGAGACGCTGGAGCGCGCGTTGCGCTGCGTGCTCCGGCGCGCGCGCACCCTCGTCGTCATCGCCCACCCGTAGCCGCGGAGAGCGCGCTTCATTGCCTTCCATCGCACGGTCGTCAAGCCCACTTCATGGCCTCTCCCCATCTCGATGGGTCGACTCCTGTCTCGCTCTATCTCTTTCGTGTTCTCGAACACGCGTCGTGGGCAAGGAGGGAGCCCAGCGGCGCGCGAGGTTCAGAGCGACCTCACCTCGCGCAATTTCGCCACACAGACAGCGCTGACCTCGATGTCGGTTTGCCCCTGAACGCTCTCAGGTAGCTCCGTAAGGCACGTTGCGCTCGACAGCTGAGCAGTGACAGCGGTAGCGTCGTCATGTGCAGATCGGCGCTGGACGTCATCTGTGTTGCGCCTAGAATTCATTTCAATGCCGGAATTCAAGACGGAGAGGCGGTTGCCCGTTGGCGCAGAGGTGCTCGTCGGGAAAGGAGTCCACTTCCGTGTCTGGGCGCCGGCCAGGCGCAAGGTCGAGGTCGTCCTGGAGGCCGGGCCGGGGAGCGGCGGGGCCGCCCCGCTGCGGCCCGAGGAGGGCGGTTATTTCGCGGGGCTCGTCGCGTCCGCGGCGAGCGGCACCCGCTACAGGTTCCGGCTCGACGACGGCGAGGCGCTCACTCCCGATCCCGCCTCGCGGTCGCAGCCGGAGGGGCCGCACGGGCCCTCCGAGGTGATCGATCCCGGCGCGTTCTCATGGAGCGACGCGGCATTCCGGGGTGCCCCGCTGAAGGGGCAAGTCGTCTACGAGATGCACATCGGGACGTTCACCCGGGAGGGCACATGGGAGTCCGCCGCCCGCGAGCTGCCGGAGCTCGCGCGGCTCGGCATCTCCCTGATCGAGCTGCTCCCCATCGCCGAGGTCCCCGGCCGCTTCAACTGGGGGTACGACGGCGTGAACCTCTTCGCGCCGACGCGCCTCTACGGCAGCCCGGACGATCTCCGGCGCTTCGTGGACGCGGCGCACCGCGCCGGGATCGCGGTGATCCTCGATGTCGTCTACAACCACCTCGGCCCGGACGGCAACTACATCGGCCAGTTCTCCAAGGACTACTTCACCGATCGTCACAAGACGGACTGGGGAGCGGCCATCAACTTCGACGGCCCGCGATCCGAGGCGGTGAGGGAGTACTTCATCGCCAACGCCGGCTACTGGATCGACGAGTTCCACCTCGACGGGCTCCGGCTCGACGCGACGCAGAACATCTACGATGGCTCGAAGGACCACATCCTCGCCGCCATCACGCGCCGCGTGCGGGAGGCGGCGAAGGGCAAGGAGACGTTCCTCGTGGCCGAGAACGAGTCGCAGGAAGAGTGGCTGATCCGCGCCGCCGAGCGGGGCGGCTACGGGCTCGACGCGATCTGGAACGACGATTTTCACCACAGCGCCAAGGTGGCGCTCACCGGCCGGAACGAGGCCTATTACAGCGATCACGAGGGCTCGCCCCAGGAGCTCCTCTCCGCCCTGAAGCACGGGTTCCTCTTCCAGGGGCAGCGCTATCACTGGCAGAAGCAGCGGCGAGGGACGCCGGCGCTCGGCGTCGATCCGGCCCGCTTCGTCCTCTTCCTGGAGAACCACGATCAGGTCGCCAACACCGCGCGGGGCGAGCGGCTCTGTCGCATCGTGAGCCCGGGCAAGCTCCGGGCGATGTCGGCGGCCCTGCTCCTCGCCCCTGGGACACCCATGCTCTTTCAAGGGCAGGAGTTCGGGTCCTCGGCGCCGTTCCTCTTCTTCGCCGACCACAACCCCGATCTCGCCCCGCTCGTGCGCAAGGGCAGGGCGGAGTTCCTCGAGCAGTTCCCGTCCTGCTCGGCGCCGGAGGTCCGCGCTCAGCTCGACGATCCGAGCGACCCGCGGACGTTCGAGCGCTGCAAGCTCGATTTCTCCGAGCGCGAGCGGAACGCCGCCCTCTACGCCCTCCACGAGGACCTCATCGCGCTCCGCCGGCGCGACCCGGTGATCCGGGCCCAGCGCCCGCGCGGCGTCGATGGGGCCGTCCTCTCGGCCCACGCCTTCCTCCTGCGCTACTTCGGCGACGACGGCGACGACCGGCTGCTCCTCGTCAACCTCGGGCGGGACATCCATCGAGGGTCGTTGCCGGAGCCGCTCTTCGCCCCGCCGCCGGGGCGCCGCTGGGAGACGTCGTGGTCCAGCGAGTCCCCCCGCTACGGGGGCCAAGGCAGTCCACCTGTCATCACCGAGGAGGGCGTCCACATTCCGGGCGAGGCGGCGATCCTCCTCCTCCCCGTGGTCGGGACGCCGGTGCCCGAGAAGACGAGCGCCAACCCGCGCCCGGAGGAGCCTAAGAAGCATGTACGCTGACGAGATCTGCCGGAGGATGGTCTGGTCCCGGGGCGCCGCCCCCACCTCGCAGGACGACGCCGAGCGCGGCTCGGACCCGCTCACGCGGGAATGGCTCGTCACGAACGGACTCGGCGGTTACGCGTCGGGCACCGTCTCCGGCGCGGTGACCCGCCGCTTCCATGGACTGCTGATCTCCGCGCTGCCGGCTCCCTTGGGCCGCACGATGATGCTCAGCGATCTCTCCACCCGGATCTTCACCGCGGAGGACAGGGTGTACCAGGTGGGCGGCCAGGAGCCCTGGCTCGACGACGGCGCCGCGCAGGTCATCGATCTCGCCGAGTTCCGCCTCGAGGCCGGGCTCCCCGTCTGGCGCTACGAGGGCGCGGGGATGGCGATCGAGCGGCGCCTCCTCATGCCCCACGCGCAGAACACGGTCCATGTCACGTACACCCTCGTCGAGGGGACGGGCCCGGTGCGGATCGAGCTCCAGCCGTGGGTGAATTTCCGGCCGCACGAGGGCGCGCTCGATCGGCCGGTGGCGGGCCCCTACGCGCTCACCGTGGTCGAGGATCGCTACGAGCTCGCGTCGCCGGGCGACCTGCCGCCGCTCCGGCTGAAGGTCCAGGGCGCTCGGGCCGAGTTCAGGATCGAGAGCGCCCGCCTGCGCAACGTGCGCTACCGGATCGAGCAGAGCCGTGGATACGACGCCGTCGGCGAGTTCTACAGCCCTGGCCGCTTCAGCCTCGAGCTCCCGGTCTCCGGCAGCGTGACCCTGATCGCGTCCACGGAGGCCTGGGAGACGCTCAACGCCCTCTCCACGGACGAGGTGCAGCGCGCGGAGCGCAAGCGCCGGACGCGGCTCCTGCTCGCCGCGGCGCCCGAGGTCCGCACCGGGCCGGCGGCGGAGCTCGTCCTCGGCGCCGATCAGTTCCTCATCAGCCCCGCGGGCCGCGTCGAGGACGCCGCCCGCGCCCGGGCCGCCGGGGACGAGGTGCGCACCGTCATCGCGGGCTATCACTGGTTCACCGACTGGGGCCGGGACACCATGATCAGCCTCGAGGGGCTGACGCTCGTCACCGGGCGCCACACCGAGGCGGGCTACATCCTCCGCACGTTCGCCCATTACGTGAAGGACGGGCTCATCCCCAACATGTTCCCGGAGGGCAAGAACGACGGGCTCTACCACACAGCCGACGCCACCCTCTGGTTCTTCCACGCGCTCGATCGCTACCTGGCGACCACCGGCGATCGCGAGACGCTCCGGCTCATCCTCCCCACGCTGATCGACATCGTCGAGCACCACACCCGCGGGACGCGCTTCGGCATCCGCGCCGACCCGCAGGACGGCCTGATCCGCCAGGGGGAAGAGGGGGTTCAGCTGACCTGGATGGACGCGAAGGTCGGCGACTACGTGGTCACGCCACGCCGGGGGAAGCCCGTGGAGATCAACGCGCTCTGGTACAACGCCCTGCGCCTCATCGAGCGCTGGGCGCGCGAGTCCGACGGCGACGGCGCGGCGAAGCGCTACGGCGCGGCCGCCGAGCAGGTCAAGGCCTCCTTCAACCGGCGCTTCTGGTCCGAGAAGCACGGCTATCTCTACGACGTGATCGACGGCGAGCAGGGCGCCGACGACGCCTTCCGGCCGAACCAGCTCCTCGCGATCTCGCTGCCTCACCCCGTCCTCGAGCCCGCGCGCTGGAAGGGGATCGTCGATCAGGTGAAGGAGCGGCTCTGGACGCCCGTGGGCCTCAGGTCGCTCGCGCCGGGGCACCCGGACTACAAACCGAAGTACTTCGGCGACCTCCGCGCGCGGGACATGGCCTATCACCAGGGCACCGTGTGGGGGTGGCTCATGGGCCCGTTCATCGACGCCTGGCTGAAGGTGTATCCCACCGATCTCGCCGGGGCGCGGCGCCTGCTCGAGGGCTTCGCGCCGCACCTCGACGAGGCCTGCGCCGGCTCGATCAGCGAGATCTTCGACGCAGAGCCGCCGTTCACGCCCCGCGGGTGCGTCGCCCAGGCGTGGAGCGTGGCCGAGGTGCTGCGCGCCTACGCCAGGACGGCCCCCTCGGGGGGCTGAGCATTCCATCGAATCGTTCTGGAAAAAGTTCACAGGGAGGCGGGGAGACGGGGAGTCAAATCCCAGAAATCTCCCCGTCTCCCCGCCTCCCTGTTCAATATCTCGTTGAAAAACACCGACAAAACGAGGTGTTGTCAGCCTCAGAATACCACAGGCACCGCCGCCGGGCCGCGGATCATGGGCCATTCGCTCCATACGATGTCGCGGGGCGGGACGGCGAGCGCGATGCGCGGCAGCCTCCGGAGGAGCGTCGAGAAGGCGATCGCCGCCTCGATCCGCGCGAGCATCGCGCCCAGGCAGAAGTGGATCCCGCCCCCGAAGCCGATGTGCCGGTTCGGCGAGCGGCCGATGTCGAAGCGGTCCGGATCCGGAAAGTGCTCCGGATCCCGGTTCGCGGCCATGAGCCCCGCCGCGACGCCTTCTCCCGCCGGCACGCGGGCGCCGAACAGCTCGATGTCCTCGAGCGACCAGCGGATCGTCGAGAGCTCCGCCGGCCCCTCGCAGCGCAGCACCTCCTCCACCGCGGAGCCGACGAGCCCGGGGTCCTCGTCCAGCCGGCGCCGCTCCGCGGGGTGCGAGAGCAGGAGGAACATGCCGCTCGCGATGAGGTGCACGGTGGTCTCGTGGCCCGCGACGATCAGCAGGAACACCATGCTCGAGAGCTCCGCCGGGCTCAGCTTGTGCTCCTGCTCCTCGGCCAGCAAGAGGCCGCTGATCAGGTCGTCGCGCGGGGCCTTGCGGCGCGCGTCGGCGAGCGCCCGGAAGTACGCGGCGAACTCCTCCACCACCCGCTGCGCGCGCTCCACGAACTCGCGACCTTTCGCGGGCGCGAGGAGGACCTTGGTCCACCGGCGGAACCGGTCGCGATCCTCGAGGGGGAGGCCGAGCAGCTCGGCGATCACCGCGGTGGGGAGCGGAAACGCGAAGTCTGCCACGAGCTCCATCCGGCGCCGGTCGATCGCCGCGTCGATGAGCCCGTCCGCGATCGCCTGGATGCGCGGGCGCAGCCCTTCCATCATCCGCGGCGAGAAGGCCCGCTGGACGATGGCCCTGAGCCGCGTGTGATCCGGCGGATCGGCGTCGAGCATGTGCTGATCCATGAAGGTCGTGCGGTCGCTGAGCGGGAAGTAACGCCGGCGCACCTCGTCGGGGAGCTTGCGGAAGTCGCGGATCAGGCGCGGATCCTTGAGGAGCTCCACGCAGTCGTCGTAACGCACGGCCACCCAGATGGGCACGTCGAGGCGGGGGTGAATGAGGCGATGCAGGCGCCCCGCGGCCCGCATGCGCGCGTAGATCGCGTGCGGCTCGGCGCGGCTGCTCGGATGGAACAGCTCCGGAAAAGCGTCCTGGTCGACCATGATTCCCCCGTTCCATGGCGTCCGGACGTTCGAGGTGATGCTCGCGTCACGCCGGATCGCGAGGTGTGCATGGTGGAGAACAGCGCTCCGTCAAGCGGCGGCCGGAGGGCTGCGCGCCGTCAACCGTCAAGCCGCGGCGTCGGATCTCGGGCGCGCCGCGGGAGCGCGCCCGACCTTCAGGGCGCGTCGCTCGTGCCGAGCAGCCGCGAGATCAGCGTGTGCTCCACGTCGTCGAGCGTCTCGCGCAGGAACGCCGGGTCGTCGAGGCGGATCGCGTCGTCCCCCTCGCGCGCCTCGACGGGCAGCTTGTTCCTGAGGCTCGCGAACTCGCGCAGCAGCGAGGACAGGCCCGCCTCGTCGTCGCGCAGCGCGCGCAGCGACCTCGTGAGCTGGCCGATCGCGTCGTCCCGCTCCTCGAGCGCGCCCACCTGGAGCGGCGAGATCGTCCGGGAGAGCACGCGCTCGATCCACAGCGCGCCGCCGAGATCGTTGGCGATCGCGCGGATCTGCCCCGTCCAGCGCTCGAAATCGGCGCGGAGCGCGGCGTGCGCCTTCGTCGCGCCGCACAGGAAGACCCGCGCGGCCAGCGTGCGCCCGTCCGCCTCGGCGAGGCGCCGCTCGAGCTCCTCCCGCGTCAGATCCACGATGTCGTCCGCGCTCGCGGCCGGGGAGAGATCGACCTCGCACGCGCTCCAGCGCACGACGTCGAGGGGGCGGTGCTCGACCGAGGTGATGCGGCCCTCGTCCACCGCGACGAGGAGGGCGCCCTTCTCGCCGGTCTCGCGGGCGTGGCGGCCCTGGAGGTTGCCGGGGAACGCGATGTACGGATCGCGCGAGAGCACCTCCCGGGTGTGCACGTGGCCGAGCGCCCAGTAATCGTATCGCTTCCCGATGAGGGTGTTCAGGCTGCAAGGAGCGTAGTTGTCGTGGCCCTCGCGGCCGCCCAGGCAGGTGTGGAGCATGCCGATGTTGAAGAGGCCTGCCCGCGCGTCCGGATAACCCGCGGCGAGATCGTCGGTGACGGCCTTGGTCGCGAAGCTCTGTCCGTGGACGGCGACCCCGAGCCGATCGAAGACGATGGACTCGGGGCGGCGGGGATCGAGCCGCCGGGCGTTCTCGGGGAGCTCCAGGTGACGCGTGATGTTGCTCTCGGCGTCGTGATTGCCATAGAGGAGCACGACGTCCACTCGGGCGGCGCGCAGGCGGGAGAGCTGCGCGGCGAAGAACAGGCCCGTGCTGTAGTCCTTCCAGTCGCCGTCGTAGATGTCGCCCGCGAGGAGCAGGAGATCGACCTCCTCGGCGAGGCAGAGGTTCACGAGGTTCTCGAGCGCGCGCCGGGTCGCCCCGCGGATCTGCTCGACGGGGGCGCCCGGGTAACGGTCGAGCCCGCGGAGGGGGCTGTCGATGTGGAGGTCGGCGGCGTGGACGAACTTCATGAGCTGGCGCGGCCCGAGCTTAGCCGCTCGGCGCCGGGAGCGCTGCTCATCCGATGAGGATCGCGCTCGCCTGAAGCGGCCGAGCCGCGCCCCGGCGAGGAGGCCGGTGGAGCGCGCCCGCGGAGGGCGGCTGACGCGGGCGCTGACCTAACGGACGCACGTGCAGGCGGAGTGCTCGGAATCAGGCGTGTCCTTGCCCTGTTCGCCCGCCCTGTCGACGACCCGGGCGTCCATGCCGAGCTGTTGCAGGAGCTCGGTCACGAGCGCGATGGCCTCCTGCTTGTCCGCCTGCGTGCGCGGGGAGGACCACGTGGCGCTCTTCGCGACGAGGGTCTTCACCAGGGCGTCGATCGGCGGGGGGATGGTATCGAGAGCAGCCGGCGCGCCGGTCGCTTGCGGGGCTCGCGAGCCCTGTGTCCCGTCGGAGGCGCCACCTACGGGGCGGTACGCGCCGAGCCTGTCGGCCGGATCGTCATCCTCGCTATCGGACTCATCGTCGTCGTCGTCGTCGTCGTCGTCCTCGTCTTCGCTATCGTCCTCGTCCTCCTCCTCGCTATCGGACTCGTCTTCGTCTTCGCTATCGTCCTCGTCCTCCTCCTCGCTATCGGACTCGTCCTCGTCTTCGCTATCGGACTCGTCTTCGTCTTCACTATCGTCCTCGTCTTCGCTATCGGACTCCTCCTCGTCCTCGCTATCGGACTCGACATCACTGTTGACCACGGCGGAGCTGGACGGCGCGCTCGGGAGAGGCGCCTGCGCCGCCGCAGGCGCGGTGTTGCGGCGCTCTCGGACGTAGCTGCTGAGGATGTGCGCCGTGCCGTCGGGCGCGACCCGGACGATGGCCTTGGTCGCGCCATCCCAGAGCACGACGTTGGTCGCGCCGGTCTCGTCGATCCTCGTCTCGAAGGCGTCGGCCTGGGCGGCCTTGCGGACGGCCTCGCGCGCGGCGTCGAGGTAACGTCGAACGGCGTCCTCCGGCGGCACGCTGGCAGCCCGCTCCTCCGGCGTCAGGAACTCGTCGCCGTGTTTGGCGGCGTGGTAGGCGGCGGCGCCCGCCGACTCGAAGCGCAGCTCGCTGGCCGCCGCCGCGAGCCGCTCCGCCAGATCGCCGCCCTCGCGGAGCGTGACGTCGCCCACGGCGTCGGCGTCCTGCGCCGCCTCGATCTGCGCTTGCCAGAGCGCCTCGACGTCAGCGCCGCTCAGGTTGCCCTTCATCGAGGTCACATAGAACTCGAAGCGCTCGACGAACTCGCTCACGCTCCCGGCACCCTCCTGCGCGAACGCGGCCGCCGGGCGGCGCAGATCCGGGCGCTCTTCGCCGCTCACCAGGTCATAGAGCCGCAGCAGCGCGTCGTGCCGCATCTCGCCGTTCTCGGCGAAGATCGCCATCGAGGTGGGGTCCTCGATGCCGCTCTCGCTCAGGAAGGGCACGACCAGGTCCAGCTGCGGCGTGAAGCGCAGCCGCTCCTGGCCGCGGTGCGAGCCGGACAGATCGACGGTGGCCTGATCCCTGGAGGACCAGGGGATGCCGTCGTTCAGGTTCTTGACCAGCATGAGCAGCTTGCCGAACTGCCCGCGATCGACGAGCTCTCGCAGCCGCTCCGGGTGGAGCTTGACCTGCCCGCCCAGGTCGAGGAGGGCGCCGTCGTTCCCGAGCTCGATGCCCGCCTCCTCGATGCGCGTCGTGGCGATGTCGAGGAAGTCGCCGCTGTCGCTGTCGAGCCCCTCCTCGAACCGCCACGGCTGGGGGCCGAGGTAGCGGCCGTCAGCGATCTCCGGCAGGCCCGGCTGGCCGGTGTCGGACAGGCCGTTCTTCTTCTTGTCCCACTTGAACTGGCCGTCGCGCTTGCGCCAGCGGTAAACGTGGTAGTGCGGCGCGTTGTGGCCTGGCTGGTTGTGGTCGCTCAGGTCCACATCGACGATGACGCGCTCCCCCGGTTGCCCCTCCTGCTGCGGCGCGATGGCGTGGAAGCGATATTGATAGATCCGCCCGGTGGCGAGGTCGATCTTCATCTCCGGCGCGGCCAGCGGATACCCCGCGCCGTCGTCGTCGGGGGTGTCGCGCCAGCGCGGCAGGACGTCGTGCTCGTACGCGAGGCTCTCGTCGTCGAAGCGACCGGCCACGTCATCGGGGATGAGCTCGCGGATCGCTTGCGGGGAGAAGCCGAGCACTTGCATGATCTCGGCAAGATCCGTGGGCGAGTCGACCTGCGCGGTGTGCAGGACCAGCGACCTGGCGTGGATCGGCGCCTCGCGCTCCTTCATCGACGCGAGGATGCTCTCGGCGTTGTCGAGCACGGCGTGGAGGATCTCGGGCTCGAGCTCGTAGCCGCGCTGATAGAACTTGAGCGCGCGGCCGAGGTGCCACGGCGAGCGGCGCAGGTGCTCGACGACCGCGTTCTGCCGCTCCTCGACGGGCGCGGTCGGGCCGGGGTCGGCCACGAAGCGCAGCCTGCCAACGAGCTGATCCTCGATGGCGCCGTCGAGCGGATCGACCACGAAGCCGTTCTCGTCGAGGTAGAGCGCGTTCATGCGGAAGTCGCGCTTCTGCGCGTCGGCGATGACGTCGAGCGGGCCCTGCACGCTGGTGTCGTCGCCGGTGGTGATGTCCACCATGGTGTTGACGCCTCCGACCTGGAGAAGGCGCTGTTCGGGGACGACGGTGACGGGGAGGGATTCGAACGCTGGGTCGCTGCCCAGCACCTCCTCGAGCCGCGACATGGGCATGTTCGTCTTGAGATCGACGTCCTTGGGCCTCTTGCCGCTGAGGGCGTCGCGCACCGCGCCGCCGACGATGTAGGCGTCGAACCCGAAGGCGCGGATGAGCGAGATGAGGTCATGGACCCGGTGGGTGGCGCCGACGGGGCTGTCGAGGAGCGCGACGCCGACGGGCGCGCTCTGGGCAGGTGGCGGCGCGTCATTGGTCGCGGCGTGCCCGGCCGTCGCCATCTCCAGCGTGAGGATCGTATGTGCCTTGAGCTTGCGGCCCTCGAGCTCCGGCTCGAAATAAGGAGTTCCGCTTTCGGTGTTCTCCTTGACGAAGTCGATGAAAGCCTTCTCGCCGCGCTGCTTCGCGTCGATGCCGGCGAAGCTCAAGAGCGGCGTCAGGATGCCGTGATCGGCGGTGGCGAAATGAGGCACCTCGGGCGCGCCGTCGTCGTCGCTGGCGCGGTCGGAGAAGAAGGCGTCGGCGACCATGCTGCGGTCGGCGCTGCCCTTCTTCTCGCCGACCGACCGGCTAACGAGCTGCTCGAACCCCAGCGCGTAATCGGTCGTGTCGTCGCGCCGGTCGTCGCGGACCGGGACGCCGTACCAGGGGATCTCTCGCCCATCGCTGGTGGTGAAGGTGCGTCCGACGATGTCGTCGTGCTGGAACAGCTCTCCGATGTTGACGTTGGCGAGGCGCAGGTCGGTTATCCCGTGCTCGCGGATCAACACGTCCAGCTGCTCGCGGAGGGCACGCTTGGCGAGCGTCAGCTCTCCGGGCGGCGTCAAGAGCGCCACGACCAGGTTGGTGTCGACCACCAGCGAGGTGGACGTGAGCGGCGGCGACAGCGCCGGGGCCGCCACGCGCTCGGCCTGGCGGACCAGCTGCTCGATGGTCGCGCGGATGCCCGAGATCTTGCCCCGGTTCATGGCGCCCGCGAGCATGCCGGCGAACGCGTGCTCGCCGATGGATCGATTGATGATCTCGAGCTCTTCGCGGGTGACCCAGCGTCCCTCCTGGCCCCTCTTGAGGACCACGCGCGGTGGCTCCACCTCGCGCGCCGGCGGGGGCGGCGGCGGGTCGCGCAGCGCCTCGATATCGAAGTCCGGCACGTCATCGGCCCAGTCGAGGGCCCCCAGCGCCTCGGAGGCGTCGTAGGCGAGCTTGCGCATCTCGCCTTCGTAGGTACCGAACACCTTCGCGGATTCCTGCTTCAGGCTCTCCGCATCGTGGGGTTCCTTGAGCGCGACGATGACGAACTCTGCGAAACGTCCCGCGCCGCTCGGCGGAGTCTCCGGATCATCGGTGGTCGTCAGGAGCTCGGCGATCGCGCGTCGCACCGCGCCGTCGTCGAAGTGCTCGAGCAGCGCGGTCTGCAGTCCTGCGTAGTGCGGCACACCCCAGATCCACTCGGGGATGGCGCGCTCCCGATCGTTGTTGCGAGGCGGCTTCTCGAGCTTCTCCTGGTTCCGCGCCGCGCGCTCCTTCTCCTTGTGCTCCTCGGCGCTGAGGCCGAAGTCGGCGTCGTCAAGGTCGGCGAACAGGGGCTCATAGCCCTCGGGTTCGGTCGTCGTCCCCTGCGCGCCGGCGTCGCTGCTCGTGCCTGCATCGCTGCTCGCGCTGGAGAAGGACTCTTGCGCTTTGCCCTCGAGCTCCTGCTGATGGGCAGGTGTCCCCTCGGGGGGCTGCGGAACGCTCGACGCCGCGGAGGCGGCAGCCGCCGCGGCGGAGGAGCCGGGTTTTCGGCCGATCGTCGAGCGACCGCGGTCGCGCTCGAACGTGCCCAGCACGAGCTCGGCGTGCGCTGCGAGGCGCCTCGTCAGCTCGCTGGCGGGCAGGTCGAGCAAGTCGGGGTTGAACGCCAGCCACTTCTCGATGATCTCCTCGGCCAGCCGCGCGGCAGGCTGCAGGCCGATGGGCAAGAGATCCAGGATCGACGGGAGGAGCTGGGTGTCGATGGTCTCGACGACGAGGCCCGCCACCTCGTCCAGCCGCTCGTTCGGGACGCGCTCCAGGAGGGCGTCGTACAGCCCTGACGGCGTGAGCTGGACCGTCGCGGGATCGATTCGCCCCGGCGCCTCGCCGGCCCTGCGAGGGCTGGTGGGCCGGTCCTGCGCGGGGCTGTCCTGCGCCTGCGCCGGCGCGTGGCCCCCGACCTCGGGCGCCGCCGCGGGCTGGTTGAGCTGCTGGAGCTTCTGTCGCAAGAACGTCGCGTCCGTCATCCGGAAGCGATCCATCGGGCGGAACGTCAGCTGGTCCCTCCGGGGGTGATCGTGCAGCGCGAGCATGAGCCGCGCGGCCGCCGGGGAGACCGTGCGAATCAGAGCGCCTGTTTCTGCTGGAGAGAGCTGGAAAACGTCGCGAACCCAGCTGCGGACCCCCCTGTCGTATCGGCGCCACTCCGCGGGACTCCCGAAGGTGTTCACGCCGATCTGCTGGGGTGGCTGGGGCGCGATCCGTTGACCTGAGCTCGTGGGCGTGGGCGCTCCCGCGAGCTGGTCGCTCGGGTCCATGGCGTCCTGTGTGGCGCTGGACGGCCCGCCGTCTCCGAGGCGCGCCGGAGCGCGCTGCTGGGTGGAGGCGCCGTTGGCCGGCGCGTGCGGCGGGGGGTAGGTCCCGTGGGTGATCACCTCGAAGAGCTTCGGCATCTCTGCCTTCAGCACCCGGATGGGGAACGCCTGCCCCCAGGACTGGACAGGCACGATGAAGGCGTCGCCGTCGACCGTGATCTCGCCGTCGATGGCGAGGTGGTGCCGGCTCTCGGCTTCGCCCTCGCCGAGCGGCGCGATGCTCGCGGGATCGCGAGGTGTCGTGGCGCCGTTGCGGTATCTCTCCGCCGCCTCCCACAGCGCAGCGCCGTTCGAGACGGTCACGACGGCAAACCCCGCACGATCCGTGCGCTTGAGCGTCTCGTTGATGCGCTCGATGTCGTCCTCCGAGAGGTCCTTGCTCCTGACCTCGACGTCGGCCCCGAGCGCGTCGCTCATGAGCGTCGCGATCGAGTTCGCCGAGAGCAGCATGTCGCCTTCCGCCGCCACGACATTGGCCTGCTTGGCGTCGTCGGTTCGCTTCTCGTGCAGCGCGACGGCGTCCTGTCCGAGGAGCTCGACAAGGCCTCGGGCGAGCAGGTGGTCGAGCAGGTGGCGATCCAGCTGTTGCCGGTCCTGCGCGCTCGTCAGGCCGCTGCGCTTCGCCCCGGCCCTCTTGAGCCCGTTGACGAGCGGCCTGGTCGGAACCGGGCCGCGGGCGCGCGGGATCTCTCCGGTCATCACGCGCCGGAGGATGTCGAGATCTTCGCTGAGCGCCGCCTTGCCAGGGTCCTGCCGCGCGTCGAGGTCGCTGGTCCCGGGCGCCTGCGCGAGCCGGCCGAGCCGCCGGCCGGTGAACAGCGCGACGACCAGGTGCGAGGCGGTGGCGAGATCGCCCTTCAGCACCGTGTAGAGGGCGCTCTGGAGGCCGCAGTTGCTGAAGGCGGATTGCGAGAGCGACGCGGGGCCCTCGATGAGCTCGCGCAGCCTGCCGACGATCGCGCTGTCGACGTTCAACGACTCGAGCAGGCCTGCCAGGCTGTCCGCGGCCTGTTGCCTGACGCCGTCGTTCGCCGGGCCGGACCACGCCCTGCTCTGCTTGTCGATCGCGCGGATCTGATCCTCGATCGTGCTGTCGTGGGCCTGCGTGCCTTGCTTGGCCTCGGCCGTGCCGCCGGTGGTCGGGGCAGGGGTGCCGTTCGCGCCCTGCGCGGCGAGGGGCGCCGCGTTCCCGGGCTGCAACGGCGGGCCAGCTGTCTCGGAGCCTGTGTTCGCAAACGGGTTGTACGCGCCCAGGCGGTCCGCCGGATTCTGCGGCTGGCCTTGCGGGGGCGGTGGCGGAAGCGGGATGGATCCGGACAAGGTCCCAGAGGTCTGCGTCGATGCCCAGGGCAGGGCCGACAACCTCTGCAGGCCAGGTCCGGGCAGCTGTACGCTCGGATTCCGCTGCGACGCCGGCGCTTCGCTCTCCAGCAGCAGCCTGGAGACCTCTTCGACGAACTCCTCGGTCAGCTGATTGCGGTCGCCCTTCGGCGCGAAGGCGCTGAATTTCCTGATATCCTTCTTGAGCTGGTCCTGACCCGGGAGGTCTTCTCGCGCGCCCGTCGCGCCGGCGCTCGATGAGGCGGACGAGCCCGTCGCCCCGCGCCGGAGATCGGCGAGGGCCTCGATCCAGGCCGCGCTGAGCTGCCTGCGCATCTCCGGCGTCACGCGATGGAGCAACCCCGCGCCGAACAGCTCGCGGCTCATCTGGAGGAACGCCTTTCGGACGCCATTGGGGTTTCTCCCCGCCCTGAACGTGACGAGCGTGCTCGTCATGTACCCGTCCTTTTCGGATCGGAGGGCCAGGAAGCTCAACCAGAGATACGAAGCGAGCACGTGATCGAGGTGCGCGTCGCCTCGCGCGTCCTGCTGAGCGCGCCCGTCGACGATGGAACGGTACCGCGAGATGATATCCGACGGGATATCCGACGCCTTAGGCTTCGAGTCGCTTGAACCGTAAGGGGCGAACGGGAGTTGCTCGGGGGCCTCGTGTTGTCCTTCGTAACGGGCCCCCACCTCGGTCAGGATGGCGTGCATGTGGGAGAGCACGTCGTTGAGGGTGGGGAATCTGGGCGTTTTGAGATTCTCCGGTATCAGGTGCCCCGCGGCGAAGAACTTCTCGACGAGGCGCTCCTTGGGCTCCTGACCGATCGTCACGCGCGTGCCGACGCCGGAGATGCCGAGGAACGTGCTGGTCACGAGCCCGAAACTGTCGAGCTGCAGGACGTCCAGGTTCTTCAAGTGCGGCTCGATCGAGGCGTCCTTCATCAGGAACGGCAGCCCCTCGATGTGCTGGGCGCCGCCGCCCCTCGGGAAGAGATGCTCCGCGACGAACGCGGCGTTCTCGGTCGCGACGCCGATCATCCCGAGCTCGTGGGCGCTGGCGTGCTTCAGGACGTGGGTGAAGAACTGCCACTCGTCGCGCGACGTGTTGCCGTTCGTATCGATGCTCTCGAGGAAGTCGCTGCTCTCCTGAGCGCCGTCCTTCGAGCGGAGGAGCGTGACCGCGCCTCCCATCACCTTCGCGCTGCCGAGGCCCTGGTACTTCTGGTAGCTCCTCGCCAGGAAGATCTGGAGCTCTCCCGCCTCCACCAGGTCGGCGAGCCCCTCGACCACCTGATCGACGTGGGTGAGCTCGCCGGGGGCCTGCGGCTCCGTCTGGATTGTCGTATCGAGGACCAGCGAGACCACGCTCACGCCGTCCGGCTTCTGCGCCGTGAAGCGATCGACCCGCTCGCGCACGGCGTCGATGACGTCAGCCGGCGAGGTGGGCTCGGTGAGGGGTGAGCTCGGGTCCAGGGTAGCGTACACGATGCCGGCGTCTCCCTCCGTGCCGGGCTCGGCGAGGTGGGCTCTCGCGGCGAGGACCTCGGGGATCTCGAAGTAATTCGCCTGGTCCCGCTCGGCGTGGTGCATCAAATGGACCATCTCGCCGCTGCTCCGCCGCGCGGCATCGAGCGCGGTCACCAGCGCATCCATCCCGCTCCAGGCAGGGTGGATAAGGCGAGCCACGCCCTCCTGGTCGGCCAGCGCCTTCACCATCGGATTGCGCTGGTCTTGGACCAATTCCTCGCCCGCGAGGAGATCGTCCGGCGTGTATGGATGTGCCGCGGCGAGCGCGAGGAAGAGCTCGTCGACCAGCAGGTCGTAGTAGGGCATGACACGCGCGCTGCTGTCCCTGAACACGTAGAAGATCGGGAGGAGGCCCTCGATGTTCTTCAACGCCTCCTGCACCAGCTTCCCGTGACGGAACGCGTCGTCGGACGGCTTCTCGACGACGTCGCGAAGCCCCTCGAGCAGCGACACCGCGGTCTTGTGGATGAACCGCATCGACGAATCGGAGTCGGCGATCACCTTCAGTCGCCCGAAATCTGCGCTTCGCAGGATCCTCTGGAGCCTGTCGAGGTTGTCGATGCTGCTGTCGCGGGCGGGCTCGCCGGCCTCAGGCGTCACGTACCTGTAGACCTGGTAGGTCGACGGCGTTGCTCCGACGTGCTTCAGGTAGTTTCGCACCTTCTCCACCGGCGGTTCGCCGTCATCGCTGTGCACGTTCGCGAGATCGACCTCGAGGACATGAATCCCCGGCACGCCGGGGATGATCTTGGCCGACGTCAGGTATCCTCGATCGCGGAGAGGCTGGAGGCGTTCGACGGTGTTCGTGGCGTTGACAAGGAAACGGGTCTTGCCCGCGTCCTGCGGCTGGCCATTGGCCTCGAGGATCTGCTTCGTGGCAAGATTGAAGACGCCGAGCGCCCCTGCCTTCTTGGGGTCGTCATAGGCGTCCCGCAGATACGAGGTGCTGAGGTTATGCTCGACGGCGATACCGGGCTGCCAGCGCCGCGGAGTCCAGCTCGAGATCACGCGCATGCCGTAAAGCGTCGCCAGCGGGTGATTGTCGACGCTCTCCAGCTCGCCTCGCCGTGTCGCCGTGTAAGGCGTCGTTCTGTCGCTGCTGAGCTGCACGCTGACGCGCGCAACGGTCTGCAGGGTCCGCCTGAGCTGTGCGCTGGCCCAGGCTCGCTGCGCGGCGTCGAGCGGGTCCTCCTCCCCGGTTGTCTCCGCGTCGGGCGGCGTGTCCTGCGGGTCCAAGGAAGCCGTGCCGGCGTCGGCGGCGCTGGGCTCCAGCATGGTGGCCAAGAAGCCGCTCTTGTCGGCGGCGGGCGCGGCGCTCGTGGGCGCTGCCGCCGTGGGCTGCTCCGCCGCGAGCGTCGGCGCCGGCGGGTGCCAGCTGCCGGTGAGGATGTTGGGGAAGTACTCCCCCATCCTGTCTTTGCGCACCACGAACGGGAAGGTCTTGCCGTAGCTCGAGATCGGAACGACGTAGGCGTCCGCGCCGTCGGGGGTCGTGGTCGTCTCGATGGGGCCGACGATCCTGACCTGGTGCAGCCCCTGGTTCCCGAACGAGCTGGCCGGATCGCTCCAGGCGCTGAGGTCCTGGTCCGATCCGAGGTTGTCAGAGCCAGGCGCGTACTTCTTGGCCTCGGCGCCCACCGGCGCGGCGAGGACGATCCCGTGGACGAACGGCCCGCTGCCGCCGTCGTCGAACAGCCTGTTGATCGCGTCGATGTCGTACTCGCCGTCCTTCGACGACATGACGTTGACGTCGTTCGCCTCGAGGACGTCGCCGAGGATGCCGGTATACGCCTCCTCGCTCATGGGGAAGTCGCCGCGCTTCAGGCGCACGCCGTCGCCCGCGAGCTGGTCCTGCTTCTGGGCGAAGCGCTTGTCGAGGCCCCCCTCGACCTGCTTGATCCACGCGTCGTACTCGTCCCTGGAGCGCGTCTTCCAGAGCTTGGGCAGCGCCCGGGCGAGCATGATGTCGAGGCGCTTGTCGCCGTAGTCCTTGCCCGTGTGGCTGGACATGCGCTCGATCTGCCTGACCCTGCCGCCGAGCAGGACGTTGCGATTCGGGTCCTTGCCCCGGGCGATCTCCTCCTGGCTGGGGGTGACCGGGATCGAACCGCCTGACGCCAGCGGGTAGGGCGTGGTGTCGAACAGCGACCTGAAGACGTCGATGGCCTTCATGGGGTTGTTGTGCAAGACCGCCTCGGCGATGGCCGTGAGCCCGCAGAAGGCGAAGTCCCGCTGCTCGATGCGCCCCGGCTGCTCGAGAAGCGTCTTGGCCCGCTCCTTGAACTCGCGGGGCATGCCGGCGATGTCGTCCACCAGCGACTTCAGGTAGCTCGTCGGATCGGTGTCGCCGGTCTCGAGCGCGCGGCTCGTATACTCGTCGAGGGCGCTCCCTCGCAGCCCGCGCTTCATCCCCATGTCGGTCAGCTCGGCGAGCGACGGGGCCGGCGCCGAGGGATCGCCCGGCGCGGTCTGAGCGGCGGCGCCGCCGGGCGCGACGAGGGGACCGCCCTTGCTGGGCGCGAACGATTGAGCTTCGCCGGAGGTGTCGGCCTCCGGCGCGGTCGGCAAGGCAGAGGCGTCGGCGGGCGGGGGAGGGGTCTTCTCGACCCTGATGAGCTCGGTGAAGGCGATCTTCGCCTGATCCTTGGTCGCGGACCGCTCCTTGAGCGCGTCGAAGTACTTGCTCAGATCCGAATCGGGCTTCTGTGTGTCGTTGAGGTAGCGGCCGATGAGCCGATCGGGGTCCTTCTCCCGGAGCTTCTCGGTGATGAGCGCCTCGTTCTTCTCGTAGAGTTTTCCAAGCTCGTTCGGAGTGTAAATCCTGGTACGCCTTGTGGCTTCGTCCTTGACGAACACGTCTTTGCCGGCGACCTGCGTGACCGTGACCACGGCGTTCGTCCGAGGGGCCTTCAGCTTGATGGCCGGCTTCCTGCTCGCGATCTCCGTGAAGATCGCGGGTAACCTGGTGTCGTTGTAGTTCAGCGCCCAGTTCGCGAGACCGTCGCGCCCCTGGAGCTGTTTGCCGATGAGCTTGGCGCGATTCGCCATGACGTCTGCTTTGGGCATGTCGGGGAGCAGCTCCTTGCCCGGGAACTTGTTGCTCAGCTCCTTTCCGACATGGAAGTACGGCTTGTTCTGCCGCTCCTTGTCCATGCCGTTGACGCTCTCGAAGCCGTTGGGCAGGGATGTCCTCGCGCGGATGAGCTCGAAGACGGGCATGGGGAGGCGCTTGGGGGAGAACTCGACGACGAGGACCTCGCCGGCCTTGACGTCGGCGATGCGCGCCGGCGCCTCCGCGTCCTCGATGTTGAGCAAGGTGACGCGCGGCTTGCCGTCCTTGAAGAGCCTCTGCTCGAGGCGCTCGGCGAGCGCTCGCCAGTTCTCTCTCGTCGCGTTGCCCTCCGTGTCGACGAGGAGCTGGAGCCCGCCCTCCCACTCTCCCTTGAGCATCTTGTTGAGCGCGTCGAACTCGTCCTGATTCAGCTCGCCTTTCTCGTTGACCCAGCCCGCGGCGCCGAGGATGACGCCCTTGTCCTTGAGGTCGGTCCCCGCGCTCTCGTCATCCTGGGCGTACAGGACGCCGGTGATGAGGTTGAACATCTCGAAGATCGGGGCTTTCGAGTCCGTAGCCTCGCCGGTGCCGAGCCCGTAGGCGACCATGGTGTGGGTCGTGGGCTTCCCGTCCTCGCTCTTCGCGGTCTGGTCGAGGAAGGCGAGCACGCCGGGGGTCTTGGCCGCGGCGTTGCTCTTCTCGAGCTCCTCCTCGATCATGGCCTTCGGATCACCGGGCTCCGTGGTGTCGTAGATGTAGCCGAGCCCGGCGAGCGCCGCGACCTCGTGGAATAGTTCTTTATTCTCGGTGTCCCGGTAGGTGACGCCCCGCAAGCCGCTCTCGCGATTCCAATCCATGGGCTGGAGCTGGACGAACGAGCCGACGTCGAGCAGGGCCAGGATGCCCTCCGGCTTCTCGTGGTTGTCCAATGCGCCGGTGAGCCCGTACTTCGCTGGCTTCCGGTCGCTCATGCCCCGGAACGTCTTGAGGCCCATGACGTTGACCCGGAGCCCCCCGGTCTCGAAGCTCTGGATGGGGTCGCCGTTCTCCTTGAAGCCCGGCAAGAGGCTCGTGAGCTTCGCCCGGTTCAGGCCGTATTTCTTGCTGCCCTCCTTTACGTGCTCTTGCGTCGGGTCGTCGTCGCTCTCGTTGGAGTCGTCGTAGACGACGTCGAACTCGCCGGTGAAGCCGAGATGGACGAGCCGCTTCATGAGCTGCACCGAGGCGGATTGATGGCCGTTGCCGGGCGCCTTCGGGATGAAGATCCTGAGCGTCGTCTGCTGCTTCAGCACCTCCATGGCCTCGGCCTCGAGATCCGTGGTGCTCGCGTCGTCGGCGCCGGTGGCGCTGGTCTCTGTCGAGGTGGCGAAGAACCCGCTCTGCTCGGGTGCCTGGAGCTCTTGCGGCGGCTGGCTGCGGGGCCCGACGAGCTCGTCGAGGGCGTCTTTGCCCTTCTCCGCCAGCTCTTGCTCGAACCGTTCGGCGCGGTCCTTGAAGGTCTTGGCCCAGTCGCTGCCGAGCTTGGCGAGGTCGACGGTGCGTGCGTTCTTGGTGCTCTCGTCGCCGATCTTGTCCTGCTTGAGGCCGCCGACGCTGGAGATGGGGTTTGCGGTCTTCTCGGTGGAGCGCCAGTTGTGGACGTAGCCGACGGTGCTTGGGGCGTTGGGCCCCGTGGTCTCGATGCCGATCTGGAGTGCGCCCTGCCTGCCGGGCTTGGGCGGCCGATAGCCGATGAACATGTGGCCATGGGCGCCGTCGGGCAGGATGACGTCGCCATTGAAGTCCTTGAGTCCGAGGCCGCCGACGGCGAGGTTGATGCCGTAGAGCTCCGTGTCGTCGAGCTTGGCCAGGATGGCGGCGGCGTGTCCGCCCTGCTCCTTGAACTTGCCGTCGCCGAGGGCGATGTGGTGGGTGCCGAAGGCGCGCTTGAACACGCCCTTTGCGGGGTTTCCGTTGCTGTCGGTGATGCCGAGCAGCTCGGTGAGGGCGTAAGGAGCGCTGCCGGCGGGGATCTGGACGTTGACGCGGCCGCCGTGGGAGAGGAGCTTTGCGACGGGCACGTCCTGGAGGGGGACATGGCTCTTTGCGCTGTCGTCGTAGATCTCGGCGCCTTCCTGGAGGAGGTGGAAGACGTTCTTGAGGACCTCGAGGGACTGGCGATGCCTGCCGACGACCTCTTCCTTGGAGAGCGTCCCTTGCGGCCGGAAGAGCTTCTTGCTCGGTTCCGGGACGGCGCCCTGGTCGATGGCGGTGTCCGCGTCGTCGTTGGGGTCTGTGTGCTCGAGGGTCCTGGACCACTCGTCGACGATGCCCTGGTCGATGAGCTGCTGGAGCTGTGCTTTCCTCGTCGGGTCGGTCGAGTGCCGCGCCTCCATGGACAGGGCCAGCGCAGCGGGCGGGGTGCCCTCGAAGCGCTTGCCGCCGTCGCCGCTGTTCATCTGGCGCGAGACGTAGCTTGCGAGGACGACCTTGCTGGCCTTGTGGAGCTGGTGGAAGCCGCGGAAGCGCTCGGGGTTATCGTTTGCGTCGCTCGACAGGTACTTCTCGACGTCGGCGTGCGTGAGCATGCCGGAGGCGTTGAGCCACGCCTGTCCCTGGGGGGTGGAGGAGAGCTGCTGGAAGGCGCTCCACTCGGCGTCGCTGAGCAGCGACCCTTTGGGGAAGCGGCCTCCGAGCTGCTCCTTGGCCTGCGCAGGATCGCGCGGGAAGCCGCCGCTGGTCAGCGGCCCGGTGATCGCGGGGACGCCGCGCTTGGCCGCCTCGCGGCTCATGAAGCCGGTGTCGGTCCGCCAGAGGGTGTTCTTGACGGCCTTGTCGACGATCCAGGTCACCTGCTCGACGGGTGTGGATGTCTCCGGATCCGGCGCCCGCTCCGACGGCGGCTCCTGCTCTTCCTCGATCTCGTCGAGCTGCGCTTGCGGGTCGGCTGCCGTGTCGCCGTGCTTGTCGGTCCTGGATGAGACCTGCTCTCGCGATGGCGTCCCCGCGGCGATGTCGGCGTCCTCCGGCGGCTCGGCTCCGGTGAGGATCTCGGCTGGATCGTCGCTTGGCGTGTGCGACGCGGGCGATTGCGCTTGTTCGGATGGGCTCGGAGCGAGCGCCTGCTCCTGCGCGGATCCGCCCGGGATCGAGCCTGGCGCTTTGGGGTAGGCCCCGTAGGTGATGACCGAGAAGAGCTCGGACATCTCGTCTTTTTTCACCCGGATGGAGAAGGCCCGCCCCCAGGACTGGAGGGGTACGATGAAGGAGTCGCCCTGCTCGGTGATCGGGCCGTCGATCGCGACCTGATGCGGCTTCTCCACCTTGGAGCGCTTCAAGGCCGCGGCCTTCGCAGGATCGTGGGGCGTCGTGGTGCCGGGCGGGCGCTTCCGGGCCTCGTTCCAGAGCGCTTCCCCGTCCACCACGGTGGCCAGGGCGAAGCCGGCGCGATCGGGCTGCTCGAGCGCCTCGTTGACGCGCGCGATATCGTAACCGCCAGGCGATTTGCGGGTCATGACGGTGGCGTTCGCGCCGAGCGCCGAGCTGAAGATGCTCGCGACCGAGTTCGCCGAGGCCAGCAGGTCGCCCTGCGCCGTGGAGACGCCGGGCTGATGGGCGGCGTCGGATCGCTCCTCGAGCTCCGCGAGCGCGTCCTGTCCGAGCATCTCGAGGAGGCCGCGGGTGAGCAGGTGATCGAGGAGGCGGCGATCCAGCGCCTCTCGGTCCTCGACCTTCTTCAGGCTGTCGCCCTTGGCCTTGGCGGTTTTGAGGCCGTTGACGAGGGGCCTCGTGGGCGTCGGGCCGAGGGCCTGGGGGACATCCCCGGTCATCACGCGCCGGACGAGGTCCAGGTCGTCGCTGAGCGTCCCTTTGCCCGAGCCCTGCTGCGCGAAGGTCTTTGCCCCTGGGGTGCTCGCGAAACGGCCGAGCCGCTTGCCCGTGAAGAGCGCGGCGACCAGGTGGGAGGTGGTGGCGAGATCGTTCTTCAGCGTCGTGTAGAGGACGCTGTTGGGCGCGCAGTAGGTGAAGGCAGATTGCGAGAGCGAGGCGGGATTGTTGATGAGCTCCCCCAGCCTGCCGATGACCGAGGGATTCACGTTCTGTTGCTGGAGCAGCCCGGTCAAGAGCTGCAGGGCTTCCTTCTTGTTCTCCGTGCTGGGCGGGCGCGACCATGCGCGGCTCTGTTGATCGAGCGAGTCGAGCAGATCGTCGAGCGTCTTTCCCTGGTTCTGGGCGCTCGGCTCGACCTGGGCAGTGGCTGCGGCGTTGGTCGGGGCGGGGGAGGGGGCGCCGCTGGGCGCGGCGGCGCCGGTGAGGAGTTCGCCGGAGCTGCCCGTGCCGCTTTGCGGCGGCTGGCTGCGGGGCCCGACGAGCTCGTCGAGGGCGTCTTTGCCCTTGTTCGCGAGGTCCCGCTCGAAGCTGTCTGCGCGGCTCTTGAGGGTGCTGGCCCAGTCGCTGCCGAGCTTGGCGAGGTCGACGGTGCGTGCGTTCTTGGTGCTCTCGTCGCCGATCTTGTCCTGCTTGAGGCCGCCGACGCTGGAGATGGGGTTTGCGGTCTTCTCGGTGGAGCGCCAGTTGTGGACGTAGCCGACGGTGCTTGGGGCGTTGGGCCCCGTGGTCTCGATGCCGATCTGGAGTGCGCCCTGCCTGCCGGGCTTGGGCGGCCGATAGCCGATGAACATGTGGCCATGGGCGCCGTCGGGCAGGATGACGTCGCCGTTGAAGTCCTTGAGTCCGAGGCCGCCGACGGCGAGGTTGATGCCGTAGAGCTCCGTGTCGTCGAGCTTGGCCAGGATGGCGGCGGCGTGTCCGCCCTGCTCCTTGAACTTGCCGTCGCCGAGGGCGATGTGGTGGGTGCCGAAGGCGCGCTTGAAGACGCCCCTGGCGGGGTTTCCGTTGCTGTCGGTGATGCCGAGCAGCTCGGTGAGGGCGTAAGGAGCGCTGCCGGCGGGGATCTGGACGTTGACGCGGCCGCCGTGGGAGAGGAGCTTTGCGACGGGCACGTCCTGGAGGGGGACATGGTTCTTTGCGCTGTCGTCGTAGATCTCGGCGCCTTCCTGGAGGAGGTGGAAGACGTTCTTGAGGACCTCGAGGGACTGGCGATGCCTGCCGACGACCTCTTCCTTGGAGAGCGTCCCTTGCGGCCGGAAGAGCTTCTTGTTCGGTTCCGGGACGGCGCCCTGGTCGATGGCGGTGTCCGCGTCGTCGTTGGGGTCTGTGTGCTCGAGGGTCCTGGACCACTCGTCGACGATGCCCTGGTCGATGAGCTGCTGGAGCTGTGCTTTCCTCGTCGGGTCGGTCGAGTGCCGCGCCTCCATGGACAGGGCCAGCGCAGCGGGCGGGGTGCCCTCGAAGCGCTTGCCGCCGTCGCCGCTGTTCATCTGGCGCGAGACGTAGCTTGCGAGGACGACCTTGCTGGCCTTGTGGAGCTGGTGGAAGCCGCGGAAGCGCTCGGGGTTATCGTTTGCGTCGCTCGACAGGTACTTCTCGACGTCGGCGTGCGTGAGCATGCCGGAGGCGTTGAGCCACGCCTGTCCCTGGGGGGTGGAGGAGAGCTGCTGGAAGGCGCTCCACTCGGCGTCGCTGAGCAGCGGCCCTTTGGGGAAGCGGCCTCCGAGCTGCTCCTTGGCCTGCGCAGGATCGCGCGGGAAGCCGCCGCTGGTCAGCGGCCCGGTGATCGCGGGGACACCGCGCTTGGCCGCCTCGCGGCTCATGAAGCCGGTGTCGGTCCGCCAGAGGGTGTTCTTGACGGCCTTGTCGACGATCCAGGTCACCTGCTCGACGGGTGTGGATGTCTCCGGATCCGGCGCCCGCTCCGACGGCGGCTCCTGCTCTTCCTCGATCTCGTCGAGCTGCGCTTGCGGGTCGGCTGCGTCATCCCCGCTGTCCAGAGCGGGGTTGTACCCTGCCAGCGTGTTCGCCGGGGCATCACCGGGCGGATCATGTCGCTCGTCGTCCCGCGGTTCCTGCTCGAGTCCTCCCGACCGCTGCTGGGCGTCCTGGAGCTCTCGAGGCGGCTGGGTGCGGGGACCGAGGAGCTCGTGGAGCGCGTCTTTGCCTCTTTCCGCCAGCTCTTGCTCGAAGCTGTCGGCGCGGTCCTTGAGGGTCTTGGCCCAGTTGCCGCCGAGCTTGCCGAGGTCGACGGTGCGTGCGTTCTTGGTGCTCTCGTCGCCGATCTTGTCCTGCTTGAGGCCACCGACGCTGGAGATGGGGTTGGCGGTCTTCTCTGTGGAGCGCCAGTTGTGGGGGTAGGCGACGGTGCTGGGCGCCCCAGGGCCGGTTGTCTCCATGCCGATCTGGAGCGCGCCGGGCCTGCCCGGCTTGGGCGGGCGGTAGCCGATGAACATGTGGCCGTGGGCGCCGTCGGGCAGGATGACGTCGCCGTTGAAGTCCTTGAGGCCGAGGCCGCCGACGGCGAGGTTGATGCCGTAAAGCTCGGTGTCGTCGAACTTGGTCCGGAGGGCGGCGAGCTGGCCGCCCTGCTCCTTGAACTTGCCATCCCCGAGCGAGACGTGGTGGGTGCCGACGAAGCGCTTGAACACGCCGGCCTTGGGCTTGCCGTTCTTGTCGGTGATGCCGAGGTGCTCTGTGAGCGCGTACGGAGCGTTGCCGGCGGGGATCTGGACGTTGACGCGGCCGCCGTGGGACAGGAGCTTGGCGACGGGCACGTCCTCTAGCGGGACATGGCTCTTGGCGGTGCCGTCGTAGATCTCGGCGCCTTCCTGGAGCAGGTGGAAGATGTTCTTGAGCACCTCGAGCGACTGCCCGTGGCGCTTGACGACCTCGTCCTTCGAGAGCTTCTTGCCCTGCGTGAAGGTAAGGGTATTGAAGAGCGTCTTCGGAGCCGGCACAGCGCCCTTGTTGATGGCCGTGGTCGCATCGTCGTTGGGCTCGATGTGCTCGAGGGTCTTCGACCATTCGTCGATGATGCCCCGGTCGATGAGGCTCTTGAGCTCGTCTCGCCTGGCCGAGTCGGTCGTGTGCCTGGCCTCCATGGACAGGGCCAACGCCGCAGGCGGGGTGCCCTCGAAGCGCTTGCCGGGCTCGCCGCTGTTCATCTGGCGTGAGACGTAGCTGGCGAGCACGACCTTGCTCGCCTTGTGGAGCTTGTGGAAGCCGCGGAAGCGCTCGGGGTTGTCGCTCGGGTCGCTCGATAGGTACTTCTCGACCTGGTCGTGGGTGAGCATGCCCGAGGCGTTGAGCCAGCTCTGCCCCTGGGGTGTCGAGGAGAGCTGCTGGAAGGCGCTCCACTCGGCGTCGCTGAGCAGCGGTCCTCTGGGGAAGCGCCCTCCGAGCTGCTCCTTGGCCGTCGTGGGATCGGGGGGGAAGCCGCCGGCGCTCAGCGGGCCTTGGATCGCGGAGAGACCTTGCTTGGCCTGGTCACGGTTCATGAAGCCGGTGTCGGTCCGCCAGAGGGTGTTCTTGACGGCCTTGTCGACGATCCAGGTCACCTGCTCGACGGGTGTGGATGTCTCCGGATCCGGCGCTCGCTCCGACGGCGGCTCCTGCTCTTCCTCGATCTCGTCGAGCTGCGCTTGCGGGTCGGCTGCGTCATCCCCGCTGTCCAGAGCGGGGTTGTACCCTGCCAGCATGTCCGCCGGGTCATCCTGGGGTGGAACTCGAGGCGCGATGTCTCGCGAAGTCTCCCCGTCCTCGGAGTCGTCGTCTTCATCCTCGGAGTCGTCGTCTTCATCCTCGGAGTCGTCGTCGTCGTCGTCGTCGTCGTCCTCGTCCTCGTCGTCGTCCTCGTCCTCGTCTTCGGAGTCGTCGTCCTCGTCTTCGGAGTCGTCGTCCTCGTCGTCCTCGTCGTCGTCTTCGTCCTCGGAGTCGTCGTCTTCGTCCTCGGAGTCGTCGTCCTCGTCGTCCTCGTCCTCGTCCTCGTCGTCGTCCTCGTCCTCGGAGTCGTCGTCTTCGTCCTCGGAGTCGTCGTCTTCGTCCTCGGAGTCGTCGTCCTCGTCCTCGGAGTCGTCGTCCTCGTCCTCGGAGTCGTCGTCTTCGTCCTCGGAGTCGTCGTCCTCGTCCTCGGAGTCGTCGTCCTCGGAGTCGTCGTGGTCCGAGTCCGCATCGCGGTGGTCCTCGTCGCCGTCGTCACTGCTCTCGTCCTCGTCGCCCGCGTCCTGCGCCTTGTCCCGGAAGAGCTCCGCGTCGACTTTCTCGACGCTGCCGTCTTCGCGCGACGGCAGCGTCCCCGGGCTCGGGGTCGCGGAGGCTGCCGCGGAGCCCTCTGCGGGGGCCGCGGGCGGCCCGGCCGGCGCCTTCGTCCCGGCGGTGATGGGCGTGGCCAGGCTCCCGGGGCCGCGCTCGGGCGACCGCGATGTCGTCTCCGGCAGGCGCGGGCCGGGGCTCTCCGGGGCCTTTCCCGGAGCGCTTTGCGTCGTTTCAGCTTCCGGGCCAGGACTCGAGGCCTCTGGCGTCTTGGCCGTCATCTGCTCCGGCGCGTCGCCGGGCATCTCGCGGGGCTCGTTGCCCTTGGGGGCTTGCTCGACCCCTCGCGGCCCCTGATCCGAGCCGCCCTGCCCGGGATCCTGTGCGCCTCGCTTCGGGTCGGACGCGGCGTCCCCCGGCGGATCGCGGCGATCGCCGCCCAGCGAACCTCGCTCGGGGCGATCCGACCCGTCGGACGACCCATCGGACGATTCGTCGGACGACTCGTCAGGCAACTCGTCGGGCGACTCGTCGGACGACTCGACGGCGGCGCGCGTCACGGTATCGTGGGTGGCCTGCTGCGAAATATCGCGCGGGCCGACGAGGTTCTTGATCGCCTCTGTCGGGTTCTCCTTCACGTCTCGCGCGAACTGGTCCGCTCGTTCCTCGAGGGGCCCTTTCCAATCGTCCCCGAGCTTGCCCAGGTCGACGGTGCGGGCGTTCTTGCCCTTCTCGTCGCCGATCTTGTCTTGCTTGAGACCGCCGACGCTGGAGATGGGGTTTGCGGTCTTCTCGGTGGAGCGCCAGTTGTGGATGTAGCCGACGGTGCTGGGCGCGCCTGGGCCGGTGGTCTCGATGCCGATCTGGAGCGCGCCCCGCCTCCCCGGCTTGGGCGGGCGGTAGCCGATGAACACGTGCCCGTGGGCGCCGTCGTTCAGGATCACGTCGCCGTTGAAGTCCTTGAGGCCGAGCCCGCCGATAGCGAGGTTGATGCCGTAGAGCTCTGTGTCGTCCAGCTTGGACCTGATCGCGGCGTACTGCCCGCCCTGCTCCTTGAACTTGTCCTTGCCGAGCGAGATGTGGTGCGTCCCGAAGTCGCGCTTGAACACGCCGGCCTTGGGTTGACCGTTCCCGTCGGTGATGCCGAGGAACTCTGTCAGCGCGTAGGGCGGGGTGCCCTTGGGGATCTGGATGTTGACGCGGCCGCCGTGAGACAGG
Source organism: Sorangium sp. So ce117 (assembly GCF_051524395.1). Taxonomy (NCBI): domain Bacteria; kingdom Pseudomonadati; phylum Myxococcota; order Polyangiales; family Polyangiaceae; genus Sorangium; species Sorangium sp. So ce117. Next base: position 10,203,049 of record NZ_CP150309.1, on the reverse strand, counting down.
AGCTTGGCGACCGGCACGCCCTGGAGCGGGACATGGCTCTTCGAGCCGGCGTCGTAGATCGCGGCGCCGGCCTGGAGCAGGTGGAAGGTGTTCTTGAGCACCTCGATCGACTGCCGGTACCGGTCGAGGGCCTCGTCCGTCGGGAGCGACTTGGTCTCTGCGAACGTCAAGCTGTCCTTGAGCGTCCTCGGAGCCAGCACGGCGCCCTTGTCCATGGCCTCGATCGCGGCGTCGTTGGGCTCGGTATGCTCGAGCGTCTTGGCCCATTCGTTGGCGATGCCCTGGTCGATCTGCTTCTTGAGCTCGTCCCTCCTCGCCGGGTCGGTCGTGTGCCGCGCCTCCATGGACAGGGCCACCGCCGCCGGAGGCGTGCCCTCGAAGCGCTTGCCGTCATCGCCGCCCTTCATCTGGCGCGAGACGTAGCTCGCGAGGACGACCTTGCTCGGCTTGTGGAGCAGGTGGAAGCCGCGGAACTTCTCGGCGTTGTCGTTCGAAAGGTACTGCTCGATCTGGTCGAGCGGGAGCATGCCGGAGGCCTTGAGCCAGCGCTGTCCCTGAGGGGTCGAGGAGATCTGCTGGAAGGCGTCCCACTCGGCATCACTGAACAGCGGTCCCTTGGGGAAGCGCTTCCCGATCTGCTTCTTCGCCTGCGCGGGATCGGTGGGGAAGCCGCCGCTGGTCAGCTGGTCGGCGATGCTCGGGATGGCACGCTTCGCCTTCTTGCGGCTGACTCTGCCCGTCGGAGTCCGCCATGCGGACTTCGTGACGGCCTTGTCCGCAATCCACGTCACCTTGCCGCCCTGCGCAGGGTCAGCCGTGGTGGACGAGCCTCCCGGCGGCGGTCCCGAGCGTCCAGACCCCGGCTGCCGGGAGCCCTGCTCGGCGGGCGGTGACTTCGAGGTAGAGGGATCGGTGGGCGTGGGCTCCGCGGTGGAAGCGGGTTTTCCGGCGGGGGTGCTCTTCGCGCCGGTCTCGCCCGTCTTGGGGGAGGTCTGAGCTGACGTGCTGTCCTTTGCGACGGTCTCGTTCGCGGACGTCCCTCCGGGCACCTCGCCCCCCTTGGGAGCCGTGCTTCCTGGCGCCGTCGCCTTGGTGCTCCCTTGGGGACCCTTGCCGAGGTCCTGAATTGGCTGGTTGGTAGGCTGCGTGGAGCCCTTGGGGAGGCTGCCGTCGGTGGGAGCGGATTGAGGCCTGACGGTGGCCTCGGTGGTCCTGGGCTGTGTGGTCGAGCTGCCCTGGCCCTGAGATGGCTGGTTGGTAGGCTGTGTGGGGCCCTTGGGGAGGCTGCCGTCGGTAGGAGCGGATTGAGGCCTGACGGTGGCCTCGGTGGTCCTGGGCTGTGTGGTCGAGCTGCCCTGGCCCTGAGATGGCTGGTTGGTAGGCTGTGTGGGGCCCCTGGGGAGGCTGCCATCGGTAGGAGCGGATTGAGGCCTGACGGTGGCCTCGGTGGTCCTGGGCTGTGTGGTCGAGCTGCCCTGGCCCTGAAATGGCTGGTTGGTAGGCTGTGTGGGGCCCTTGGGGAGGCTGCCGTCGGTAGGAGCGGATTGAGGCCTGACGGTGGCCTCGGTGGTCCGAGGCTGTGTGGTCGAGCTGCCCTGGCCCTGAGATGGCTGGGTGGTAGGCTGGGTGGGGCCCCTGGGGAGGCTGCCGTCGGTAGGAGCGGATTGAGGCCTGACGGTGGCCTCGGTGGTCCGAGGCGATGTGGTCGAGCTGCCCTGGCCCTGAAATGGCTGGTTGGTAGGCTGGGTGGGGCCCTTGGGGAGGCCGCCGTCGGTAGGAGCGGATTGAGGCCTGACGGTGGCCTCGGTGGTCCGAGGCTGTGTGGTCGAGCTGCCCTGGCCCTGAAATGGCTGGTTGGTAGGCTGGGTGGGGCCCCTGGGGAGGCTGCCATCGGTAGGAGCGGATTGAGGCCTGACGGTGGCCTCGGTGGTCCGAGGCTGTGTGGTCGAGCTGCCCTGGCCCTGAAATGGCTGGTTGGTAGGCTGGGTGGAGCCCCTGGGGAGGCCGCCGTCGGAAGCAGCGGATCGAGGCCTGACCGGATCCTGCAGGTTCCCGGCGTTGGAGGGCGTTGGCCTTGGCGTCGCGGTGGGTGAGCTTGGTGCGCTGGTGGGTGCTCGACCGACATTGGCGCTGTTGTTGCCGGTCGTCGTGCTCCCGACATGGCTCCCTGATGGACTGTGCGGCGCGGCCGCCGTCGTGGTCGTCGGGCCGGGCGAGCTCGGTTTGCTGGTGCTCTTCCGCGTGACGGGATCCCAGCCGGAGAAGGGGTCTGGCTTCGGGGTCGGGCTGGGAGCCGCGGCCTGGTTCACGGCGCTGGGCGTGGCCGCGCTGCTGGACGTGCTGCCGCCGTCGGTCAGCGGATGCGCGAAATTACCTGCGCTCTTTACCTGGGCGCGCAGCCCCGAGCGGACACCTGTGGCTTTCGACGGCGAAGGCGAACGGCTGCGCGAGGAGCTGCGCGAGGAGGGCATGCGCCATGAATGACGCGAAACTCATGCGCTGCCAAGCGCCTCGCTCCTCGCCTGGAGGCGGGATATGCCGTGCCATGTCACCCTGCTCGGCCAGCAGCGATCTCTCCGGATCCGCCTTGTGGACCGGGAGATGCCCGCACCTTTGCGCCATCGTGGCGGTCCCCCGGGACCGAATCCGCGCATGCATCCAGGGCCACGCGGCGACAAGCATCGCGATTGCGGTCGGTCCGCCGAGCAGGTAACCTGGCGCTCTAATTGCACGCACGAATGTGTCAGTTTTACTGGAATGTTTCGCTGTGGTTGAGCGCTTGCTGCCTCTCCGCTCACGCGTCTGACGCACGGCCGTGCGTCGGCGCGCCCGACGAGGTCGAGGTGCTGCCGAGGCGATTCCAAGGTTGAGCCCGCTGCGCGGCTGCCGCCGGCGCGAGTTGTCTCGCGCGGCGCGCTTGTGTACGAGGTTCTATCTACGGCAGCGCTGGCCCATGAAGCCGTCGCGCAGGGCCAGGAGGACGAGGAGCCATGAGCGTTACGACGATCGACGTTGCCGGGATCGCGCCTTCGACGGCGCTCCTGCCCGCGTTCGACGAAGAAGCTTCGGTGCAGAGCCTGCTCGTCTCGCCCATCGAGGCCGCCTACCGCCATCGCTTGCCGCTCGTCGGGCGCACGGACGTGCATCCGCTCGTCCAGGCAGCGTATATGGCTTTCACCCGGCGCTATCCGCTTGTGCTCTCGCCCGACGTGATATGGCTGTGCCTGGCGCGGGGGCTCACGCTCCACATCGCCTCGAACGAGGCGCAGCGGCGCAAGTTCATCCGGGAGGACCGCGATTTCGAGCTGACGCTCGATCGGCCTGATTTCACGCTCGGCCAGGTGAACCCGTGGCCGATCACGTTCTCGGAGCTCTCCGCCCAGACCGAAGCGCAGGTCGGCGAGCTAAGGGAGCTCCTGGCAGCCGACTTCTCGACGACAGGGCCGGTCGAGCGGGTGGCCTCGGAGCTCACGGTGACAACCCCGCTCGCGCCGCACTTCGAGTGGGAGCCGCCGTTCCCGGCCGACATGGTGTTTCCGACACCCGGAATCCCGCGCATCTACCTGATGGGTACGGCGGATGACTGGCGCTCGGTGCGGCTGCGCGCGGAGGCGTTCGGACCGCTCGGCGCGGAGGGCTGGACCCGCGCGCTCCTGCCCGTGCTGGACCAGATCGTCGCCTCGGCGGAGGGGCGCCAGCCTCCGGATCCGGCGTTCTGGCGCGCCTTCTTCCGGTACGAGAACGCGGCGGACGAGCTCACCGGCTGGATTCACGTGCTCTTCCCCTACCTCCGCGCGTGGCCTGCAGATCACTTCCTCCCGAATACGCACCTCGACGACTGGCTCGAGCGGTGGAAGGCGGCGGATGCTCGGCGCAACCCGCTCGTGGCGCTGGCGGATCCGCAGGGGCCGGGGTTCGCTCGGCTCCCGCCGGCGCTGGCGAGCGCGCCGCTGCGGCTCGTCGACGCGCACCGCCAGGAGCACTCCCTGGAGCTCATCAGCGGGCTCATCGGCGTCACACAGGACCCGCACTCGCTCGCGCTCATCCCGGAGTTCGTCTGGGCCATTTTGCACGAGGAGCCCGGGGCCGCGCCCGATGAGCCCATCGAAGCGGGCTGAGCGCCGGCCGACCGCCGCTCCCCCCTTCGTCTACCCGAACCGCACCTCGAGCCCCGCGCCCCCGCCGGCCACCACGATCTCCCTGTCACGGCACCCCGGATCCTCCGCCATGCGCGCCGCGATCGGCGTGATCACCCGCTCCTCGATCACCCGCTTCAGCGGCCGCGCCCCGCGCCTCGGATCGAACCCCGCCTCGGCCAGAAAGGATCGCGCCTCGGGCAGCACACGGAGCCTCAGGTTGCGCCGCACGAGCCCTGTGCGCGCCTCGGCCTTGGCGAGCTCGAGATCGACGATCCTGAGCACGCTGTCCCGCCCGAGGCCCCGGAACTGCACGACGTGGTCGATGCGGTTCACGAACTCCGGCCGGAAGTGCTCGCGCACGCCCGCCGGCGCCCCGCGCCGCGCGCCCGGGGGCAGGGCGCGCTCGTCGTCGCCGCCGAAGCCGACCGGCGCCCGATCGGCGACGCCGAGGTTCGAGGTCATCACGATGAGCACCATCCGGAAATCCACGTGGCGCCCGTCCTCGTCCGTCAGCCGCCCCTCGCCCAGGATCGCGAGCAAGAGGTCGAACACCTCGCGGTGCGCCTTCTCGATCTCGTCGAGGAGCACGAGCGACAGCGGCTCCTGCCGCACGCGCTGCGCCAGCGTCGTCGCGTCCGGCCCCGCCGCGAGCAGGCGCGCCGACGAGCCCGGGAGCCTGTACTCGCTCATGTCGAGCCGGATCATCCGCCCCTCGTCGCCGAACATCGACCGCGTGAGCTCCTTCGCGAGCTCCGTCTTGCCCACGCCGGTCGGGCCGACGAACAGCAGCGTGCCGCACGGGCGCTCGGGGTCGTTCATCCCGGCCTTGAAGCGCGCCAGCACCCGCGCCGCCGTGTCGCACGCCTCGTCCTGCCCGATCACGCGCCGCTTCAGCCCGCGCGCGATCGTCTCGGCGCTCGCGGGGATCTCGTCGGCGATGAGCTCGATCGGCAGCCCCGAGTGGCGCGCGTAAGCCTCGGACACGTCCCGCGGGTAGAGCACGCGCGAAGGCGCCGCTCCGGCCGCCTCCGCCTCCCCGCGGGCCCGGGCGCCGGCCTCCTGCGCGAGCCAGTCGAAGAAGCGGAACGCCTTGCCGGGGAAGAGCACGTCGCGCCGGAACATCGCGAGGTGCTGCACAAGCCGCTTCTTGCCCGCCGGGTGCAGCCGGACGCGCGTGTCCTTCCGCGCCTCGTACTCCGCGAGCAGCGCCGGCACCGCGGCCGCATCCGGCTCGCGCAGCCGGACGATCTGGAAGCACGCCACGAGCGAGGCCGCGCGGCGCTGGCACGCCTCGAGCTCCGGCTCTGTGCACTCCGCGATGAGGCTCACCTCTCCCGTCCGGAGCGCCGGCAGGAACACGTCGCCGATCGACGCGCCGTCCGGCTGCGGCCGCAGCAGGGGCAGGAGCGCGCCGACGTGGAGCAGATCCCCCTCGTGCGACAGCTCGCCCACGAGCCTCAGGCACCTCGCCTGCCACATGCCGAGGTACTTCATCCCGGCGAGCAGCCTGTCGGCCGACGTGCTGAACAGGCCCGGCGAGCTCGCGCGCGCCTTGTCCCTTCGCCAGGCCGCGAACCGCCGCGCCAGCCGGTGGACCCAGGTCGTCTTGCCGACGCCCGGGCCGCCCACCAGCAGGATCGACGGCATCGACGCGGCGCGCGCCGCGTCGAACAGCGGCAGCGCCTGCTCCAGCTCCTCGGACTCGCCCACCGCGAGCGGCAGCCGCTGGCGCGCGGCCTTCTCGACGAGATCCTCGGAGACGGCGTGCAGCGTGGGGCGCTCGTCCTCCGGGCGCCGAGCGCTCCGCCCGGCGCGCTCCATCCGGCGCGGCGACCACGGGCGCACGTACTCGTCTCCCTCCCGGCGAAAATCGAAGAGCGACCGCGGGGACTCGCCGAGCAGCGCGCTCGTGACGAGCTGGCGGAGCACGTCGGGCGCGATCGAGAGATCCTCGAGGACCACGGACCAGCCGAAGCGGGGGAGCATCACGCGGACGCCGCCCTCGGCGAGCTTGCTCGCGAGGTACGTGAGCCGCAGCGGGATCTGGCGCCGGCCGACGACGGCGGTCCGCTTGACCGTGGTCTGCGGGTGGACGTCGACGTCCAGCGAGCGGACCTCGAACGACTCGTCCCACAGGTAGCGATCGAGATCGTCCTCGTCCGTGGCGAGCCTCGCGTGGAGCTCGACCTCGATCGCGCGCAGCACCTCGTCCTCGGAGGCGCCATAGGCGGACGGCGCCGGCCGATCGAAGAGGAATGCCCACGTGCGCAGGAGGATGCCGGTGAAGCGGCCGTCGTGGTGGGCGATGAAATAGACGCGGAGCGATTTCTTGGTCATACGGTGGCGGTGGAAACGCGCAGCCTGACCGCGCGAGCCTACCACACCCGGGCAACACCCCGCGCCGGGAGCGTCGCTGCGTTGCTCGGCCGCGCTGTTGGTTGTTTCGTTGCGCGCGCCGTCGTTTCATTGCTCCGCTCTTTCATTGCGCCATTGTGGCGATTCCGCCGCAGTCGTTCGCGCAGCGCCCGAGGAGGCCTGTCCCGGCGCGAAGTGGAGCGGCGCCGGAATACGCTGACGGTCAACTCAACGTCAGATCAACTCCATGCGTCGAGGTGACGGCGTGCGTCAAAACGGCCGCGTGCCGCGACGCAGGAACAACCGTGCTGCATAATTCTCGCGGTGTGGAGATGTGTAATCTCATCCACCCTGGTCTCCTCGGGAGGTGTAGAGTGGTGTTCATGCCGCAAACGCCTTATTTCATGACGTCTCGCCGCCGCGCGGCTCGAGCCGCCTTTTCCTTGTTCCTGTCGCTTGCCCCGCTTGCGGGGGCCGTGCCCGCGAGCGCTGCTGTGACGCAGCTGGACGGCACGCGCCTGCCCACGGCGGTCAAGAAGGCCGAGCTTGACCTCGTGACGAGCCGGGGCTTCGAGGAGGATGCCGTCACGCTTGACGGGCTCTTCATGCACCGGGACGAAGACATCGATCCGGTGGCCGACGCGAGCACGGAGCCAGGTGTCTTCTCGCCGCTCTGCGGGTTCTCGGGAGAGCTCGTGCTGCGCGGGGGCGGGTGCAAGGTCGCGTTCGGCTGGTACAACGCGACCGCGAGCGGCGCGCGCCCGCCGGACAACCAGATCTACGAGCTGATCCCCGCGGACACCTCAACGGCGTTCGACTGCGACGACGACGATTTCTGCCCGCTGGCCACGATGGAGACCACCCAGACGGGGCAGCACGGCTGGACGCCGAGGCAGTTCTCGGCGGCGGACATCCGGAACGATCGGCGGTACCAGGGCGGCCTGGTCGGCTTCGCGCTGATCGGCAAGGCGGGCACCTACTGCACCCAGACGAAGTTCTCGCAGCGCGAGCTGAACACCGTCTGCACGAGCTGCACGCCGAACGCGCCGTGGGTGACAACGCTGATCTACACGTCGACCGCCGAGCCCGACGCGTTCTATGTCGCCTTCGAGGACCTGCCCGTGACCGCGACGAGCTGGAAGGGGAACCAGGGCGGGTACGAGAACGACGGCGATTTCAACGACTTCGTCTACTACATCACGGGCGTGACCTGCAAAGGCGGCGGCGAGGTCTGCGACACGGGCCTGCAGGGCGCGTGCGCCGTGGGCAGGACGGGCTGCGCGACCGAGGGCGAGGTCGAGTGCCTGCCCGTGCTCGAGCCCGGCGAGCAGAAAGAGACCTGCGACAACATCGACAACGACTGCGACGGCGAGGTCGATAACGGCGATGGGCTCTGCAACGAGGGCTTCGTGTGCAACCGCGGGTCGTGCGTGCCGTACTGCGGGCGCGGCGAGGTGGTCTGCGACGTCGGCCTCGTCTGCAACGACGACGGCTTCTGCGTGGAGCCGGCGTGCGTCGACAAGGAGTGCACAGGCGGCCAGATCTGCGTCGGCGGCAACTGCGTGGGCGGGTGTGACGGCGTCGTCTGCCCCGCGAACCAGGAGTGCCAGCTCGGGCGGTGCGTGGATCTCTGCGCCCACATCGAGTGCGAGGAGGGCGCGGTCTGCGAGCGCGGCATCTGCCAGTCCAACTGCGGGTGCCGCACCTGCCCCGCCGGCAAGGTGTGCGCGGCGCAAGACGGTCGCTGCGTCGACGCCGGCTGCGAGGGAAAGACGTGCGCCGACGGGCAGGTTTGCGTCGCCGGGAGCTGCGCCGACGCGTGCGCGGGCGCCGTCTGTCCCGGCAACGCGCCGTGCGTCAACGGGGCCTGCGGCGAGCCGGTCGTCCACGGCGGCGCCGCCTCCGCCGCGAGCGGGTCGAGCGGACCCGACGTGGGGCTCGACGATCCGGTGGATCTGACGACCGGTTCCGGCTCCGGCTCCGGCTCCGGCTCCGGCGGCGCGAGCGGCGGCACGGGCGGCAACAAGCCCGACACGTCCTGCGCGTGCCGCGCGGGCGCGACCTCGGACGCCTCGCCGGCCAGGGTCGGCCTGCTCGGGCTCGGTCTCCTGCTGCTCGCCGGCCGCAGGCGCCGCGCGCGCCGCGCCGCGAGCCGCCCGTAGGCCTCGCCCTGGCGCGCGCCGCGGGCCCTCCGCGAGCCGCGCCCTGGCCCGCCGCGCGCCCGCGTCACCCCGCGGAGCGCGCGGCCATCGCCGCGACGAGGCCCCCCACGACGGCCGCCAGGACCCACGCGAGGCGCGCGCCGAACGGTGACGCGGCCGCGGCGCCGGCGGGGAGCGGGAACACCACCGAGCGCACCCGCCGGGACTCCGCGTCGACGAGGAGCACGCCGTCGACGTCGAACGCGACGCGGTACTCGAGCAGCTGCCGCCGCGTCGCGGGCGTGTCGATGCGCGGCGCGAGCCGGCCCGTCTTCACCTCGGCGACATACCGCCTGGGACCGTGCGCCACGAGGTAGTCGGCGCGGAGACCGACGCTGACCGGCTCGCCGTCGATCTGGACTCCGTACGAGATCGCGACCTGCCGGCCGACGATGGTGTAGCCGAGCTCGCGGAGGAGCGCCTCGGCGCGGGCCTCTCCCGCGGCGCCCTGCTCCCGGCACCGCGAGAGCCGGCGCCGCTGCCATGCGCGCCTCCACGCGAGCCGGAGCGTCTGGACCAGCCCGAAGGCGAGCGCCGCGCCGGCCACGGCCAGGAGGAGCTCGGGCGGCATGTCGCGGAAATCCACGCTGCGCGGGTTTGCTCAGGAATCGGGATACCGGGCCAAGTTTTCTGCGCCGGATCGCCTGCGGCTTGGCTGGCGCGCATGTCCACGCGCTCCTATGACTGGGCCGCAAGAGGCATACCGCCTGCTCGTGCTCTGGTGTGGTGGCGCCGTGTTCCAAGAGCGTGCCCGGCTGATCTGGTCAGGGATGCACACCCATCGTCCGCGAGAGCACCCTCCTGCTGGATCCGAGGGTTGTCTGCCTGTGATCGAACACGAGGAGAGGCACCGTTCGCAGATCCGCGCGCTGACCGAGGCCAGCCGCGCGCTCGCGTCCGCGTGTTCGGCGCCCGCGATTCAAGAGATCGTCCTCTCCGCGGCGGCGCGCCTGAGCGGCTCTGGCAGGGCCGTCCTGATACTGAACGACGAGGACGGCCGTCCGGTCGTGCGAGCGGCGCTGGGGCTCGATCCGGCGCTGCTCGCCGAGCTCTGCGGCCGCCCGCTCCCGAGCGCCGACGACGGGATGGCGCGAGCGCTGGACGGGGCGGCCCATGTCGTCGCCGCGCCGCTGATCGTCAGCGGCCGTGTCTCTGGCGTGCTCGCGGTCGAGCGCGCCGCCCCGGCCTCCGGCGAGGATACCTGGCTGATCGAGGCGCTCGCCGATCAGGCCGCGGTCGCGCTCGCAGGCCCCGCCGATGGCGCCGCGCGCGCAGGCGCCAGGGAGCCGCGCGCGCGCCTGGAGGCGGACGTACAGGACGAGCGCTATCGCCTCCTCGCTCGAGCGATCAAGGACCCGATCTGGGACTGGGATATCCGGACGGACCGGGTCGCGCGCAACGAGACGTTTTACGAGGTCTTCCGCTACACTCGCGAGCAGGCGGAGCCGACCGCCGCCTGGTGGATGGGCCGCTTGCTGCCCGAGGATCGCGACCGCGTGGCGCGCGACTTCGAGGAGCTCGCCCACGGCGATGCCGACAGCTGGTCGGCGCAGTACCGCGTGTACCGCGGCGACGGCTCCGTCGCCCGGGTGTTCGATCGCAGCGCGATGCTGCGCGATGCGGACGGCAAGGTGATCCGCATGGTCGGCTCGACGGTCGACCTGACCGAGCGGTTCCGGATCGAGAGCGCGCTCCAGGACCGGGAGGATCGGCTCCGGCTGGCCACGTGGGCGGCGGACGTCGGCACGTGGCGAGTCGACCTGGAGACGCGGTACGACACGAGGGACGCGAGCCTGAACCGCATCCTGGGCCTGGACGAGCGCGAGACGACGCAGCCCATGGGCGACTGGTTGACCCGCGTCCACCCGGACGATCTCGACGCGGTGATCGCCATGCACGAGCGGAGCGTCCGCGAGCGGTGCATCTACGACATCATCCACCGCATCGTCCGCGCCGACGGGTCGATCCGGTGGGTCCACGATCGCGGGCGCATCGTCGCCGCTCGGGACGGCTCCCCGCTGTTCCTGACGGGCGCCGTCGTCGACATCACCGAGCTGAAGCAGCTCGAGCGCGAGCGCACGGAGCTGCTCGGCCGCGAGCAGCAGGCGCTCGCCCAGTCGGAGAAGGACCGCATCCGGGCCGAGGACGCGAACCGCATGAAGGACGAGTTCCTCGCGACGGTCTCCCACGAGCTGCGGACGCCGCTCACGGCGATCCTGGGCTGGGCGCGGCTGATCAAGGACAAGGGCCTCGCCCCGGAGCGCGTCAAGCAGGGCATGGCGTCGATCGAGCGCAACGCCCACGCGCAGGCGCAGATCGTCGACGATATCCTGACGGTCTCCCGGATCATCACGGGCAAGCTGCGGCTCCGCACGATCGCCGTGGATCTCGCGGCGGTCATCGAGGCCGCCGTGGACACCATCACGCCGACGGCGAAGGCGAAGGAGATCGAGATCCGCGTCGAGCCGGGCGAGGGGCTCAGCCACGTGTGCGGCGACCCGGATCGCCTCCAGCAGGTCATGTGGAACCTGCTCTCCAACGCGGTGAAATTCACCCCGAAGCGAGGGCTTGTCACCGTCCGGGTGGGGCGGAGCGACTCCCAGGTCGCGATCTCGGTCACGGACAACGGCAAGGGCATCGCCACGTCGTTCCTGCCGTATGTGTTCGACCGCTTCCGCCAGGGCGACTCCTCCCCGACGAGGGCTCACGGCGGGCTCGGCCTGGGGCTCGCGATCGTCCGCCACCTCGTCGAGCTGCACGGCGGCACGGTGGAGGCGGAGAGCCCGGGCGAGGGGGGAGGAGCGACGTTCACGGTGACGCTCCCCCTGCCCGCGGCGCCCTCCGCCGCGCACGAGGGGACGCCGTCCGCGCCGGGGCGCGCCCCGCTGCGGAGCGGGGAGCCGCCGCCGCTCTTCGGCGTTCACGTCCTCGTCGTCGAGGATGAGCCGGACGCCCGGGAGATGATCGCGTTCTTGCTGGAGGGAGCGGGCGCGCGGGTCACAACGGCCGGCTCGGCGAGCGAGGCCATGAGCGTCCTGGAGCGGCTGAGGCCCGATGTGCTGCTCAGCGACATCGGTATGCCGGGCGAGAGCGGTTATGCGCTGATCCACCAGCTCCGCGCGGCGGGCCGGGACGAGATCCGGCGTATCCCCGCCGTGGCCCTGACCGCCTATGCCCGGATCGAGGACCGGAGGAGGGCGCTGGCGGCCGGCTTCCAGAAGCACGTCGCCAAGCCGATCGACCCTGCCGACCTGGTGCAGGTCGTCGCGGACCTCACGGGCCGCTCGGGCGGCGACGGGGTCCCCGCCCGCTCCCGGCGCGGCGCCCTCCTCGGTTGACCCCGCGCGGCGCGCGCCCGCTCTAGGCCAGCTCGACGCCGAGCAGCCACAGCATCAGCGCCTTCTGCACGTGCAGCCGGTTCTCGGCCTGATCCCACACGCGCGAGCGCGGCCCTTCGAGCGTCTCGTCGTCGATCTCCTCGCCGCGGTGCGCCGGCAGGCAGTGCAGAACGATGGAGTGCTGCGCGGCCTTCGCCATCACCTTGGCGTCCACGGTCCAGCCGGCGAACGCGGCGCGGCGCTTCTCGGCCTCGGCCTCGTGTCCCATGCTCGCCCACACGTCCGTGTTCACAACGTCCGCGCCCGCCGCGCCCTCGCGCGGGTCGTGGGTGATCGTGACGTGGCCTGTCTTCCGCGCGCGCTCGACCTCGTCGGCGGGCGGCATGTACCCCTCGGGCCCCGCGAGCACGAGGTGGAAATCGAAGAGCTGCGCCGCCTCGAGCCACGAGCGCGCCATGTTGCTCGCGCAGTCGCCGAGGAACGCGATGCGCCGGCCGGCGATGCCGCTCCTGTCCCCGTTCGCCGCGAGCGCCTCCTGGATCGTGAAGACGTCGCTGAGCACCTGCACCGGGTGGCCGTCGTCCGAGAGCGCGTTGATCACCGGCACGCTCGCCTCCGCCATCTCGAGCAGGCGCGCGGTCGACGACGTGCGGAACGCGATCGCGTCGCAGTACCGGGCGAGCACGCGCGCCGTGTCGCGGATCGGCTCGCCGCGGGCGAGCTGGCTGCCCTGGGTGCTCAGCACGACCGGCTGGGCGCCGAGCTGCGCGATGCCGACCTCGAACGACACGCGCGTGCGCGTGCTCGCCTTCTCCAGGACGACCGCGATGGCCCGGCCGGCGAGCATCGTCGTGCGCCGCCCTTTCGGCTCCTCCTTCAGGCGAGCGGCCAGCCTGAGCACGCGGTGCGCTTCGGCCAGGGTCGTGTCCGTGATCTTGAGGTAATCGCGCTTCGCCATTGTCCCGCCTTCCGCGTCGCCGCCGTCCGGGCGCGCCGCCGCGCCGCGGGCAGCCCGCGACGCAGGGCGCGCCGTACGCCCGTCGTGATGTGGCACAACCGGGACGCCGACGTCAATCGGCCGTGGATCCGCCGTGGACCGCGCTCAGCGCCAGATCTCGATCTGCCACGCCGCGTCCGAGATCTGCGCGACCGACGCGCGGATCCCGAGGAGATCTCGGAGCAGCCCGAGGTGGGTTGTCGTGTGGGATGACGGGCGCACGGTCCGGAAGGCGCCGCGGCCCGCGAGGGCGATCGGCAAGAGCAGCTGATCGGCCAGGTGCTCACCCACGGGGACGCCCGCCGCGAGGTAGTCGCGCGCCTCCTCGGCCGCCTTCGTGGCGACGGACTCCGCGCGCACGCCCTTCACCCCGAACCCGGTGAAGACCTCGGTCACGTGCTCGCTCTCGACGGCGATGGTGAGCACGTTGCCCGGGCCGTTCCCGCCCTTCAGCACGCTGGGCTTGAAGCAGTCCGGCTCCCAGCCGAGCACCGCCGCCGCCGCGTCGAGCTCGCGCACCGCGATGGCGCCCGGGAGGTTCGACACCGTCGCGACCGCCCGCCGGCCGCGGATCTCCCCGCGCTCGAGGAGCTCGAGCGGCGCGAGCGCCGGCGCCGGCGCGATCGAGACGCGGGCCACCCCGCCGCCGGCCGGGTAGAAGCCGGGCGTCACGAGCGTCGCGGTGACGTCCGGCCCCATCCTCCGCACGAGCGGCAGGTAGGCGAGGTCCAGGAAGTCGAACGGCGGCGCCAGGGGGTTGTGCGTGCCGCCCTCGAGCGTGAGCGACGACGGCGCGGGCGCGCGGAGCAGCGCCGGCAGGACGGTCTGCAGCACGAGCGTCGTGCTCCCCGCGCTCCCGACCTGGAACGTGTGCTCGCCGGGGACGATCGCGGCCGGTCGAAACACGATCTCCTGCGACCCGAGCGACGCGCCCGACACCTCGGCGCGGCCGATCTGGGCCGCGGCCCGGACCGAGGTCAGGTGTTGCCGCATCAGGCCCGGGCGCGCGCGGCCCTTGCGGATCGAGGTGATACGGACGGGCGTCTGCGTGATCAGCGAGAGGCCGAGCGTCGTGCGGAGGATCTGGCCCCCTCCCTCTCCGATGGATCCATCGATGGTCAGCATGGCGATCGGCTCTCTCCCGGATCAGCGATATCACGGCCCCGCGGCGCGCGGCTCACCCCTTCACGCAGACGACCTGCCGCAGGGTGTGGACGATCTCGACGAGATCCTTCTGCGCCCGCATCACGTCGTCGATCGGCTTGTAGGCCGCCGGCGTCTCGTCGATCACGTCCTCGTCCTTGCGGCACTCGACGCCCGCGGTCGCGGCCTCGTGGTCCGCGACGGAGAAGCGGCGGCGCGCCTCGCCCCGCGACATGACGCGGCCCGCGCCGTGGCTCGAGCTGCAGAAGCTCTCCGCGTTGCCGAGCCCGCGGACGATGAACGAGCGCGCGCCCATGCTGCCCGGGATGATCCCGAGATCACCCGCCTGCGCGCGGACGGCGCCCTTGCGGGTCACGAGCACGTCCTTCCCGTAGTGGTGCTCGCGCGCCACGTAGTTGTGGTGGCAGTTCACCGCCTCCACGGTCGCGTCGAAGGGCGGCAGCTCGCCCGAGCCGCGGAGCGCCTCGATCACCTGCGCCATCATCAGCTCGCGGTTCACCGCCGCGAAGTCCTGCGCCCACGACACGGCCTGCATGTAGTCGTGGAAGTGCCTCGTCCCGTCCGGCAGGTACGCGAGGTCGGCGTCGGGCAGGTTGATGAAGAAGCGCCTCATCTCCTGCTTGGCGAGCTCGATGAAGTAGCTACCGACCCGGTTGCCGACGCCGCGCGACCCGCTGTGCAGCATGACCCAGACGCGTTCCTCCTCGTCGAGGCAGAGCTCGATGAAGTGGTTGCCGGTCCCGAGCGTGCCGAGGTGCTCGATGGCGTAGCCGCGCCCGATGCGCGGGTGCTTCTCGACGATCTGCCGGTACCGCGGCTCGAGCTCGGCCCACGCCGCGACCTGGGCGGGGGGCGGCGAGCGCCACGCGCCGCGGTCGTTCTTCCCGCCGTTGTCGGTGCGGCCGTGCGGCACGGCGCCCTCGATGGCCGACCGGAGCCCGCGCAGCGCGTCCGGCAGCTGCGACGCGGAGAGGCTCGTGCGCGCCGCCATCATCCCGCAGCCGATGTCCACGCCCACCGCCGCCGGGATGACCGCGCCGCTCGTCGCGACCACGCTCCCCACGGTCGCGCCGATGCCCTGGTGCGCGTCGGGCATCACGGCGATCCACTTGTGGATGAACGGCAGCGCGGCGAGGTTCTTGAGCTGCGCCTCCGCGGCGGTCTCGAACGGCACGCCGACCGTCCACGCCTTGATGGGCACGCCCGAGTCCGTGGGGATGACGTTGTAGCTTCGCTCCATGGCAAGATCTCCGGTGAGGGGTCGAGCCGTCCGGCGCGCGCCGCGACGCGCGTTCGCGGCGGGGTCCGTCGGTCTCTGTCGTTTCCGTCGGTCGTTCCGTCGGTTCGGCGTTCCTGCGTATCGCACGGCGCGTGCCACTCGAGATCCAGGCGATCACGGGCCGCTGGCCCTGCGGATTAGACCTGTGTATAAAACGGTTAGAGAACATTCTATGACGCGCAAGACGACCGTGGTCCTCGGCATGCTGGGCCCGACGCTGGACACCGGGAAGACGGCGGAGCGCTGGTCGCGCTGGCGCCCCAGCGTGGCGCTGTGCCAGCACGAGGACCTGATCGTCGACCGGTTCGAGCTGCTCTACCAGCGCCGCTTCGAGGGCCTGGCCGAGACGGTGATGGGCGACGTGCGGCGCGCCTCGCCGGAGACGGACATCCGCGGTCACGTGGTCGAGGTGGACGATCCGTGGGACTTCGAGGCGGTGTACGGCGCGCTCCACGACTTCGCGAGGGGGTACCCGTTCGCGCCGGACCGGGAGGACTACCTCGTCCACATCACGACGGGCACGCACGTCGCGCAGATCTGCCTGTTCTTGCTCACGGAGTCGCGGTACTTCCCGGGTCGGCTCATCCAGACGTCGCCGCCGAAGCGCGACCGTGAGGAGCTCGCGGCCGGGTCGTTCACGATCATCGATCTCGACCTCTCGAAGTACGACCGCATCGCGTCGCGCTTCCAGAAGGAGCAGCGCGAGGGGGTGTCGTTCCTGAAGAGCGGTATCGAGACGCGCAACGCGGCGTACAACAAGCTGATCGAGCGGATCGAGCACGTGGCGATCGCGTCGCGCGCGCCCATCCTGCTGATGGGCCCGACGGGGGCGGGGAAATCGCAGCTCGCGCGGAAGATCTACGACCTCAAGAAGGGGCGCCGGCAGGTGAGCGGCGACTTCGTGGATCTGAACTGCGCGACGATCCGGGGCGATGGGGCGATGTCGGCGCTGTTCGGGCACACGAAGGGATCGTTCACGGGGGCGCTCCAGGACCGCCCGGGGCTCCTGCGCAAGGCGCACGAGGGGGTGCTGTTCCTCGACGAGATCGGCGAGCTGGGCGCGGACGAGCAGGCGATGCTGCTGCGGGCGATCGAGGAGAAGGCGTTCTTGCCGGTCGGCTCGGACAGGGAGGTGAAGAGCGAGTTCCAGCTGCTCGCCGGCACGAACCGGGATCTCGCGCTGGAGGTTCTGGCGGGGCGCTTCCGCGAGGATCTCCTGGCGAGGATCAACCTGTGGACCTTCCGGCTCCCGGGCCTCAGGGAGCGGGTCGAGGACATCGAGCCGAACCTCGAGTACGAGCTCGACGCCTCGGCGCGGCTGCTCGGCGTGCGGATCACGATGAGCCGCGACGCGCGCGCGCGGTTCCTCGGGTTCGCGACGTCGCGAGAGGCGCTGTGGCCGGGCAACTTCCGGGACTTCAACGCGGCCGTGACGCGGATGGCGACGCTCGCGCCCGGGGGGAGGATCGGGGGGCCGATCGTGGAGGAGGAGATCGGGCGGCTGGTGGAGGCCTGGCGGCGAGCGCCCGCGGCGGGCGGCGCGGCGGGGGAGGGGAGCGAAGGGGACGAGCTCGTTGTCGCGGCGCTCGGCGTGCGCCGGGCGGCGGCGCTCGACCCGTTCGACCGGGTGCAGCTGGCCGAGGTGCTGCGGGTGCTGAAGGGCGCGCGGTCGCTGTCGGAGGCGGGACGGGTGCTGTTCGCGGCGTCGCGGGCGAAGAAGAAGAGCGTCAACGACGCGGACCGGCTGCGGAAGTACCTGGCGCGGTTCGACATCGACTGGAGCGAGGTGGTGGCGGAGGGCGGGTAAGAGGGCTCTCCCTCTCACGGGGCCAGGACCGAGCCCGGGCAACGACGTCGCGGCGCCGAACCGTCGAGAGCCGCGCGCGACCGATGCGCGACGCTCCCGCGGGCCGTGCCACGCCGCGGGCCGTGACATGTCACGCCGCGAGCCGTGACATGTCACGTTGCGGCCCGTGACATGTCATGGAGAATGGGCCTCACAGCGCGGCGGGCGGCCCGTCGTCCAGCGCGTGGAACGCGACGGATCGAGACTTCTCGCGCCCTCTGCGCCTGGCACATGGAGTGCTACGTGCCAGTCCGAGCGGCCGAGAAACAGAGTTTTCCACAGCGGCCTGTGCTCACGGGACGACAATGGCAAAACACGAGAACATCAATCTACCGGAGCGCACCGGGTTGTGTCCTTCTGCCGGTGGCAGAGGAAGGAGCACGACGAACGACGGTTCAAGGATCCAGGCGCGGCTCTCACGGGCCCTGGCGCTGGCGGCGAGCGTGAGCGTGGTGGGCTGTGGTACGCCCGAGGGGGAGGCCCCCGAGCAGGCCGCGATCTCCACGGCCAGGCAGGCGCTCTTGAACCAGTTCGAGATAGCGCTCGGGTTCCCAGCAGGCTTTTCCCAGAGCAACGTCGCCCTCCATGCATCGCAGTCGCTGCGCATCGCCGGCGGGGTCACGCTGCGCGACGTGAGCGGCGCGCCAGCGCCGGCGGTGAACGTCGGCACCGGCCTCCTCGAGGTCAACGCCGCGACGAAGACAGGGTCGCTCGTCAGCGGAGGCAATGTCTGGCTCGGGAGTCAGACGGAGGCCACCGGCACGGTCCAGGCGGCAGGCACCATCACCAAGCAAGCCGGCGCAGCGATCGTCGGGACCGAGCTGGCAGCCACGCCCCTCGGCCCCCTCGGGAACCTGCGCTTCACTGTCGACTTCCCGTCGCTCGTCAGCGTACCGCCCGTCGGACCGGACACGACCTCGTCGCTGGCGCCGGGAGGTTACGCGAGCGTCTCCGTCGGCTCTCGGAGCACGCTGGATCTCAGCTCGGGCACGTACTATCTCGATCAGCTCCAGATGCAGCCTCAGTCGATCGCCCGCCTCGACACGTCGGCCGGCCCGGTGATCGTCTATGTACGCCAGCTGCTCGATTTCAAGGGTAGAGTTCAGTTCGTCGGCCCGGACAGCAGCTTCTTCCTGGCCTACCTCGGGACCGGGACCGTCTCGCTCGAGGCCGCGTTCAACGGGACCCTCGTGGCGCCCAGCGCGACCCTGCGCCTCGCGCCGGTCGGGTCGCCCGGACATCGAGGGTCGTTCTTCGGGCAAACGGTCGAGGCCGCCGAGGCGGGCTCCACCATCACGTTCGATCCCTTTGACCACTGGTACGATGTCCTGAACATCCACCCGGTTGTCGAGTGCGTGCGACGCTTCAAGCACCCTGCGGGGGCCGCGCTCTTCGGCTACGAGAACGAGAGCGACTTCCCGGTCACGGTGCCGCTCGGCCCCCAGAACCAGCTCGTCCCCGCGGGAGGCGTGGCGCCCCCCACGACGCTCTTGCCCGGGGTGCACGACAAGGTGTTCTTTGCGCCCTTCGACCTGAGCGGCAGCCTCTCGTGGCAGCTCGCCGGAGAGACGGCGACCGCGAGCTCGTCCAGCCCCGCTTGCGATCTGGGAGATGTCCCCCCGGAGCCAGAGCCCGCCCCGCCGCTCGCCCTCGTCCCCATCGAGCGCCCGGGCGTGTCGCTCGCGTCCTTGAGCGTGCAGCTCGCGCCGGAGGTGACGACGTCTGCCACGTCCCACCTGGCTTCGGAGGTGTACGGCGACTTCGTGGGCCCGCAGGTGGGCAACACGAGCAACGAGGAGGCCGGCCCCGCCGCCTTCACGTTCACGGTCACCTCGCTCAACTTCGATGAGGGCGAGGGGCTGTGTGGTACGGTCGATCCGTTCGTCGCCAAGCTCGTCATCGACGGCCAGGACAAGGGGCAGACGAGCAGCGGCACGGTGCAGGTCGCCCGCGAGCGGGCCACCGTCCACGTCTCGGTCGACGTGGACGACGACGACGCATGGTTCTGCCTGGGGGACGACGACCTCCGGGACTACGAGCTCGACGTCGACCTGTATACCGGCGCTACCGGCGCGAACGAGACGTGCATCGACGGCGGCCGCATGTGCTTCACCGCGACGCCGATCGTGAGCCCGGACATCTGCTTCGACTGGAACGCGCAGTTCGTCGACTCTGGCCCCTGGGCTGGCATCGGCAGCGAGGACTACCTTCCCGGCAAGGAGATGCAGCCGGTCCCGGCGAGCTTTGCGCGCTACCAGATCACGATGTCGAACTCGACCGGCGTGCTCTTCGACCGCGGCGGCGTGCTCGACGGCGACGGCTGCGTTCCGAGGCAGAAGCTCCCCGTCCGCTCGCACTGGCAGCTGGGCACCGACCTCCAGATCGCGACCCGCGTCATCAGCCAGCACTGCCTGGACCCTTCGGGGACCCACTGCGCCATGAACGGCTCAGCGTTCACCGGGGCCAACGTCGTCGTGCGGCAAACCGGGCAGAGCGGGCCGGCCTCCATGTGCGCGATCTACGCGGAGGACCTCGGGAGCGTCACCGACGCGACGTGCTCGGCCCGCCAGATCGATTGGCCCACGATGCCCCCGGCGCCCCTCCGCCCGGCCTTCGTCGAGCACAACTCGATCACCCGAGCCGGCGCGGCGATCAGCCAGATGCTCAAACGTGAACACGAGAGCGATGGGGAGCTCGGCATCGTGCGTGCGATGATCGATCATCGCTACGAGGGCAATGGTCGAATCGAGATCGTCGTCGACGAATATTGCGAGATCAACGATCCCTGCACGGGGGAGCAGCTCCAGACGAGCTGCAGGAGCGGCGACACGCTGTTTCTCGAGCCAGATGGACTCGCCGCTTCGTCGACCCGCTTCAAGTACGTCGTCGCGCACGAGTTCGGTCATTTCATTCAGGGCAGTGGTCAAGGGCTGATGAATCCGGAGTACGGCTGCGGCACGGGCGAAGCCGATCAGCTGGCGCTCTGCCGCTGCGATGGCGTCCCCCCCGATCAGCGGCTCCACTGCCTGCAATCGCTGGAGGAGCCGAACGCCGCGCAGGTCGAGGGATTTGCTCAGTACTTCGCGGCCAAGGCCTTCAACGCCGACATGGAATCCGACTGCACGTTCGTCTACTACAAGCCGATCTCGAACACGGAGTGCGTGCCGGGAGTGACCGATTGCGCGCTCGATGAGGACACCGGCCTCTACATCAATCAGCCGCCGATCCCGGTGAGCTGCAAGCAGGCGGTCCGGTGGCGCAACACGCACTGCGTCGACGGGAGCTCGTCCCCCGACCTCCTCTCGTTCGGCACCGAGTACGACTGGCTGGAGTTCCTCTACGGGGTCGACAACCATCCGACGCCGGAGTTGCGCTGGAAGATGAAGGATCTCTTCAACGCCTACCTCGCCGCGTGCAGTGAATCGGAAGAGAACGTCGAACCTTGCACCGGCAAGCGCGTCAGCTGGAATGGCGGACTGGGTCACGACAGCCTGGTCGACGGCGTCGCCTTGCTGGTGACCGTAGGGCTCAAGACGCCGGCGGCAGCGCAGAACTTCGAAAACCTGGGTGACGAGTTCGGGGTCAGCAACGTGCCATGAATACGAACGGTCCGATGACGTGCGCGATCGGCGTCGCTCTCTGGGCTCTCCTGGTCGTACCCCTCGGCTGCCAGCCTGGGACGGAGCACCAGGAGCCGCCCGTCGTGCCTGCCAGCAACATGGATCCGGTCGGTCCGGAGGTGACCGGCTGGGAGGTCGCCTCCGCCGATGGATCCGTGTGCCGGCATCCAGCGGTGGTGGCTGAATGCGCGAATGGTTGGTGTCGCGTTCCGCCGGGCTGCTTCATCATGGGCTCGCCGGAGAGCGAGCTCTGGCGTGGTGAGTACACCGAGGTTCCAAGGGCGGTCACGCTCGAGCGCGGGTTCGAGATCGGGCAGTTCGAGCTGACGCGCAAGCAGTGGTCGGAGCTCGTCGAGCTCATGCCGGAGAAGCCGGTGAAGGTCCAGGATGGTACGGCGACCTGCGAGGACGACGCGTGTCCGCTCCGGTATGCGACGTGGTTCGAAGCCCTGCTCTTCGCGAACCTGCTCTCCGCACGTCACGAGCCGCCCCTCGCGCCCTGCTTCGAGCTCTCCGAATGTCAAGGCGAGCTGGGCCGCGGCGTGATCTGCGGCCGCGTGGGCCTCGCGGGCGACGCGGCGAGCGTCTACGAGTGCGAGGGCTATCGCCTGCCAACGGAGGCAGAATGGGAGTACGCCGCGCGCGCGGGGACGAGGACGGCCTACTACGGAGGTGACATCACCGGAGCGAATCCGGACGCGCGCTACGACCCCGAGCCGAACCTCGAGCCCATCGCATGGTATGACGTGAACTCGGGAGCGCGTACGCACCCCGTGGGGACGAAGCGGCCCAACCGCTGGCTCTTGTTCGACATGCTCGGCAACGTCGTCGAGTGGACCAGCGATCGACCCGTCTTTCACGATGCCGAGGGGCCAGTGACGAACCCTGCCACGGAGATCACCCTGAGGACCGACGGGACAGATCTCCGCGTGACCCGAGGCAGCAACGCCGCGGGCTCGCGTTTTCAGCTGCGAGCGGCCAGCCAGAATTACCCCGCGTCGGACGCGGTGCACCGAGGCGTCGGCTTCCGTCTCGTCCGGACCATCAAGTAAGGCCCGGCCGCCGGGCGCCTCGTGGCGGAGGGCCTCATCGGGCGATCCGTCGCGAGGACCTGCCGTGCCCCGTCGCGACGGGTAACATCTCTGGATATTTACCGTTTCAGTTTACAGTTTCGCTCGCCGAGGCACTTTCGTGGGCTGCCGCGATGTGTGGCGCAGCGAACTGGACTTTACCGGTTCATTGTGTCGGCGTGGATCGATGACGGAGGTGGTTGATCGTGGCGCCGAACTGCCCCAGAGTGCCCGGCGCTGGAGGTCAGTTTCGATGGCTTTTCGTTCATTTCACCAGTCACCTCTCCTGGCCCTTACGCTGGGGGCGGTAGTCCTCCTGTCGGCCTGCTCGGATGACGACGGCGGCGGCTCGTCAGCGAGCTCCGGGGGCACGGGCGGATCGTCGGCGAGCTCCGGGGGCTCCGGGAGCACCACCGCGCAGGGCACGGGCGGCGCGGGCGGTGGTACGGGCGGCGCCGGGGACACGGGTGGCGGCGGCACCGGCGGCGGTGGCGGCACCGGCGGCGGCGGCGGCACCGGTGGCGGTGCGGACGCGCAGGGGATCGTGCCCAATCCCATCATCTCCCGCGGCAGGCCGGCCTTCGCCTCGGCGGGGACGGCGTCGGTGATCAACGACGGCAAGTACAGGTCGGCGGGGACCTGGATCGCGGGCAAGCCCACCTCGGCCGCGCCCGCCTGGGTCGCCATCCAGGTCGGCGCCGGGTACGAGCGGCTGCTCCTGAGCTGGACGGCCTCGTACAACTACAACTACACGGACGTGCAATACGGGGCGCCGGGCGCTTACCGCGTGGAGACGTCGAGCGACTCCACGAACGGCTCGGACGGCACCTGGACGAAGGTCGCGGAGGTGACCGAGAACCCGGTCCGCACGCGCGCCCACAGCTTCGATTTCGGCGGCAAGAGCTGGGTCCGGCTCGTCGTGACCGCGGCCCCCGCGACGACCGACGACACCGGCGTGCAGCTCGACGAGATCGACGTGCACGACATCTCGAAGGGCGCGGAGGACACGTGGTTCTTCCTCGGCGACAGCATCACGGCGTACGCCTACGACCGCGACACCCCGGCCACGCAGCCGAGCTTCGCCGAGAACGTGCACGCGGCGCACCCGGCCCACTATCCGGCGATGATCAACGGCGGCATCGGGAGCGAGCTCACGAAGAGCAGCGACAAGCCCAGCGCGCTCGATCGCATCGATGATGTCCTGGAGCTGAACCCCGACTTCCACTACTTCGCCATCGGTTACGGCACCAACGACTCCTGGGGCCAGACCGACCCGAGCACCTTCAAGGCGAACCTGCAGCAGATCATCGACAAGATCGAGGCCGCGGGCCGCGTCCCGGTGCTCGCGCACATCCCGTTCTCGCCGGACGGCAACCACGACGCGGTCCCTGTGTTCAACGAGGCGATCGACGCGCTGACGGAGGAGAACGGCCTCCCTCCTGGGCCGGACCTGTATACGTGGTTCAAGGACCACCCCGACCGGTTCACCGACAAGGTGCACCCGGATCTCGCCGGACGGGTGGCCATGAACAAGCTCTGGGCCGACGCCGTGGACGGCCTCTACCCGGCCCAGCGGTAGCGCGACCGCACGCCGGGCGACACGCGACCACGCGACCACGCGGCCACGCGATCGAGCGTCCTCGCGGCGCCGGCGCGAGCCTTGACTCCACGCGGCCGCGGGGGCTAGCTCGATCTGGCGCACGAACGGCGACCCGGGGAGCACTGCCCTCGGGTGAGCTCGGCCGGCCCGCGCCCTCCAGGGTGGAGCATCTGGTTCGGGAAGATCGAACAGCCCAAGCTGGGTGATCAGCTCCTCGGCCGGCTGAAGAAATAGCGGGCGCCGGAGCGGGAGCCGTGATGGACGACGATCGGGACGAGCGAGAAGAGGAGGACACGAAGCGGGACATCGCTCCCTACGTGCCGCGCCGCCCCGTGATGGCGGTGATCGGCAATGGCCTCGCGGTGGACGCGGCGACCGAGGTTGTGTGCGTCGAGCTCGGGCGGCGCGCCGTGGAGGCGGGGTTCCGGCTGGTCACCGGGGGGCTGGGGGGCGTCATGGCCGCCGTGTCGCGCGGCGGGCGCGAGGCGACGACGTGGCGCGACGGCGATATCCTGGGGATCCTGCCAGGGTACGAGGCGTCCACGGCCAACCCGTACGTGGACATCGTCATCCCGACCGGCATGCAGATCGGGCGTAACATCCTGGTCGTCGCCATGGCCGACGTGGTGGTCGTCGTCGGCGGCGGCGCGGGCACGCTGAGCGAGATCGCCGTCGCCTGGCAGCTCGGCAAGCCGGTGCTCGCGCTCGCGGCGAGCGGGGGCTGGGCGAGGCAGCTCGCCGGAGGGCGCGTGGACGACCGGCGCTCGGATCGGATCGTGTCGGTCGCGAGCGCGGAAGAGGCGGTGGCGACGGCGTGGGAGACGGCGGGCCGCGGCCGCGGCCGGGGGGCGTGACAGGGCGCCGCGCGCGCGGCGCGGCCTCCGCGCGAGCCGGCCGCGCGGCAGCCCGTGCTAGCCTCCGCGCCGATGTCGGAAGCGGAAGAGGACGAGATCCAGCGGCTGAGAGCCCGCGTCGGGACGATCCTCCACGGAAAATGGCGGATTGACGCGCTGATCGGGGCGGGGGGAATGGCGGCCGTCTACGCGGCCACCCATCACGTGGGGCACCGCGTGGCCATCAAGATCCTGCACCCGGAGGGCGCCGTGTCCCGGGAGCTCCGCGCCCGCTTCGAGCAGGAGGCGCTCGCCGCCGCGCGGCTCGGGCACCCGGCCGCGGTGCAGGTCCACGACATCGACGTGACCGAGCGAGGAGAGCCGTTCCTTGTCATGGAGCTGCTCGACGGAGAGAGCCTCCGCGAGCGCGTGTTGCGGCTCGGTACGATCGATTCGATCGAGCTCCTCGCCCACATGGACACGCTCCTCGAGGTCATCAAGGCAGCGCACGACGCCGGGATCGTCCACCGGGACATCAAGCCCGACAACCTCTTCGTGACCCGCGATGGGCGGCTCAAGGTGCTCGATTTCGGGATCGCGCGCATGAAGCAGGGCGGCTCGGGGCTGAAGACGCGGACGGGCGCGGTGCTGGGCACGACGAGCTACATGGCGCCCGAGCAGATCCTGGGGAGGAACGTGGACGGGCGGGCCGACCTCTACGCGGTGGGCGCGACGATGTTCACCGTCCTCGCGAACCGTCGAGTCCACGACGACGATGGGCTCACCGAGGGAGAGCTCCTCGTGAGGAGGAGCACGACGCCGGCTCCTCCGCTGTCGACGGTGGCGCCGGGCGTGGATCCGCGGGTCGCGCGCGTCGTGGACCGCGCGCTCGCCTTCCAGGTCGAGCGTCGCTACCCGGACGCGCAAACGATGCTCGCCGACGTGCGCGCGCTGCGACGGGGCGAGGAGCCGCCCTTCGCGACGGGGGAGCTGGCCAAGATGGACGAGCGCACGCGCGCGTACGGCCGGGCCATCCCCGACGGGCCGCCGGTGGGGGCGCAGTTCCCGAGCGCGAGCCCGCCGGGGGGGGTGATGCCGGCGGCGGTGGCCGCGTCGACGGGGGCTCCTCCGGGCCAGCCTTATCATCCGGTGGCGGCGGTGGCCGCGCCCCTGGGGCTGAGGCCGCGCGCGCCGGGAGCGACGCAGATCGCCGTCGTCGGCGGGGTGGGGGTGCTCCTCTTCTGCGTGGGAGTCGGGATGGTGCTGCTGCTCTGGCCCTCCCGCGACAAGGGCGCCGGCGACGCTGGCGACAGCGGCGCGCCGGTGTCCCTCCCGGATGCCGCGCGGGCCCGGAGCGCTGCGGCGCTCGCTGTCGACCCCGCCGGCTGCCCGCCGGGCGTGCCTTGCACTTGCCCGGGCGGCAGTCCGGGAAACGTGCCGGTGAGCTGCCTGCTGACGTGCGGCGACGCGCCCGGCTGCAGGCCGAGCTGCTCCGATCGAGAGAGCTGCGCGAGCCACTGCGCCGGTGACTGCCAGTCTTCCTGCGCGAGGAGCAAGGGGTGCAACACGACGTGCGCTGACGGCTGCTCCACCGACTGCCGCAACGCGGAGACGTGCCAGGTCACCTGCGGCGCAGGGTGCTCGATCACCTGCGAGGACGTGAACAAGTGCGCCCACGTCGTGGGCGACGGGAGCGTCGTGAGGTGCAATCGGGTCGGAGGGTGCCAGGTGATGTGCATGGGCTCGTGCGCGGTGGCGTGCTCCAACGCCGGGGGAGGATGCCAGGTGACCTGCGTGGGGCAGGGGCGCTCAGTGAAGTGCGGCGACGGCCGCAACGCGTGCGGGGACGGCTGCTCGCTGCCGCGGTGAGACCGGGCTGGCGTGCCCGCGAGCCCTCGCCGCGCTTCAGAGCCGCGCCTTGCGCAGCGCGAGCAGCCAGTCGTTGAGCTCTCCCTGGTTGGGCGGCTCCTCCGGCAGCACGGCGTGGTCGCGGGCCGCCTCGAGGGTCGTGAAGGCGCGGGCGATCTGCTCGGCCCAGCGCTCGGCGACGTCGAGAGCGAGCGGCGCCTGCTCTCCGGCGCGCTTGGCCTCGACCAGCTCGCGCGCGGCGCCGAAGCCGTAGAGGTCGAGGAGCGCGGTGACGTCGGTGACGATCTCGCCCGTCCGGAGGGCGTGGGCGCCGGTCAACGTGGTCCTGAGGACGTAGAGGAGCTTCTTCGCCGACGAGCGGCCTCCCGCCTCCCAGGCCCGGAGCTGGCTCGTGGCGAAGCCGACGTAGTGGCGGAAGATCCGGCGCGAGAGCGCGGCGGCGACGAGCGGGCGGAGCGAGGCGAGGTCGGGATCGACGTGGAGCTGGAGGGGGCCGAGGATCCGCTCGATGTAGTTGCCGTTGCCCTGGAGGACGCCGATGAGGACGGGGTGGAGCTCGTTCGACGTGTAGTCGATCTCGACGCCGTCGATGACCTGCATCCGCTCGGGGCTCGCGTTGCCGCGGTGGAGGCCGAGTAGCTTCTCGGTCGGCTCGACGTGAACCGCCTTGAGGTCGAGATCGCTGTCCGGCGAGGGGAAGCCGTACGCGTGCGCGCCGCTCAGGGCGATGACGAGGTGCGAACGCTTGGCCTCCTCCTCGGCGATGACGCGCGCCGCGACCTCCTGCTGCTTTGCTTCGAGCACCTGGGGAGTCATCCGTCGTCCTTTCTCTCCTCGTTGCCGGGCGCGGGGTCGTCGCCGGGCGTGGGGTCGTTGCCGGGCGTGGGGGCAGCGTCTCCGTCGTCCCAGGTTGCGACCGGCGCGGGGGGAGCGTCCTTGCCAAGGGGGCCGGGCTCCGCCGCGAGGTGCCGGCGGGCGATCTCCTCGCGGACCCGCCGGAGGAGCACGTCGGCGCGGGGCACGTCGGGGTGCGGCGGCAACCTGGTTGCGAGCCGCGCGGCCTCCAGCTCGGGCGTCATCGACTCGGCGAGCTCGATGGTGCGATCGAGCGGCCAGGCGCCGCTCTTGATGGCGAGGAGCGTGTCGCGGAGATCGCCCTGCACGACCAGGTCGACCTCGCCGTCGCGCAGCCAGCGGATGGCGGTGGCGATGAGGCGAACCAGGTTGTAGGCGTTCTTGGGGCGGAGGTCGCGGGAGAGGTCGAGCGACGTCCTGTCGGCCCGGGCGAAGGCCGCGAGCGAGGCGAAGTCGCGCGCGGGCAGCAAGCCCTGGTCGTGGAGCGAGCGGTAGAGCTGCTTGATGTACTCCTTCGCCTGGAGCTCCCGGTCAACCTGGGTCGGCGCGGCGCGCGGGTTGATGGCGGCGAGCTTCCGGGCGACGTCGTCGAGCGACATCGCGGGGTCGTTCGCGAGCCAGTCGAGCACGCGCTCCCGGTGCTCGGCGAGGCGATGCGCCTGCGAGAGCCGCTTGAGCTGGGAGAGCGCGTAGCGGCCGAAGCTGCCGTAGATGGCCGAGGAGACGAACGCGTCGCGCGCCTCGAGGATCCAGGCGCCGATCTCGTCGCGCGCCTCGGCGGTGCGGACGAAGAGCAGCTCGAGGGTGTTCGGGTCGGCGCGCAGGGCCTGCCGGATGGCCTTCTCGACCTCCCAGTACGAGGCGCTGCCGTCGGCGCTCACGAGGTCCCGCGGGGGCTCGGCGAGGCCCGTGGTCCAGGGGAAGGGGAGGGCGAAGACGCCGCGCCGGTCGGTGTCGGACCCCTCGTTCGCGAGCCCCCACGCGCGCGACCCCACGACGGCCTCGAGGACGACGGCGGGCAGGAGCGCGTCCCAGGCGGCGCTGCGCCGCTCCGCGTGCCGCACCTGGCCGGTCTTGCGCGGGACGAGCTCGTCGCGGCGGTAGCGGACGACGCCCACGCCGACGAGCATCACGTCGAGCTCGGCGCCCGCCGAGCCGACGACGCGCCCGATGGCGCCCTGCGGGACGCGGCGCTCGCCGAGGACGCGGTCGACCCGGGTTGTCACCTCGGTGCCGTGGGGCAGCGGGACGGCGAGCGGATCGAGGTGGGTGAGGCCGCGCAGGCGGAGCTCCATGAACGGACGCTACCATGACGACCCGACCCAGGTTGGGGGCGACCGACCGACCCGGATCCGACCCAGGTTGGGGTACCGGCGGGGCCGACCCAGGTTGGTGGCGCGCCGAGGTTGGTGGCGCGCCGGGTCCGACCCAGGTTGGCGGTGGGCCAGGTTGGCAGACCGAGGTTGGCGTCCCGACCTGGGTCGGACTAACCGCAACCCTGGTCGGGCTAGGAGTAGTCGGCTCCAGCTCGGGTGGCGGCCCGCCAGGCGGCCGCCACCCATGAAGCTTGGTCGAGCAGCGAAATGATTGATGAAAATCTCTGGCACGGCGCTTGTCTTATTGCGCCTGTCATGAGCCAGCCCCGCGAGATCGCTGCCGGAGCCACCTACCTCATCACCCGTCGCGTCCTGCGCCGGCACCTGCTCTTCCGCCCGGATGCGGCAATCACCCAGCTCCTGGTCTACGTCCTCGCCGTGTCGACCCGCCGTTACGACATCGAGGTCCATGCGCTCTGCGCCATGTCAACGCATCTGCACCTGGTCGTGACCGACTCGAGGGGCGTCCTGCCGCGGTTCTTGCAATTCTTCCATCGCATCGTCGCGCTCGGCACGAAGGTGCTTCGCGGGTGGGAAGGCCCGGTATGGGACCACGAGGCCACGAGCGTGGTGCGGCTGCTGACGCGCGCGGCGGTGGTGGAGAAGATCGCTTATGTCATGGCGAATCCCGTCGCCGCTGGCCTGGTGCAGCATGCTCGCGAGTGGCCGGGCGCCAAGGTCGATGTGGACGAGCTCGGTCGCGGCGTGCTGCGCGCGGCACGGCCTTCGGTGTATCTCGACCCGGAAAACCCCCAGTGGCCCGAGGAGGTGACGGTCTCGCTCGCGCTGCCGCCGGCCATCGAGGAGGACAGCGCGGAGGGCTTTCGCCAGGACGTCTCTGCCGAGCTCGAGCGACAGGAAGCCCGGGCCCGCGCGGAGGTGCAGCGGCAAGGACGTCACTTCTTGGGCGCCGAGAGAGTCAGCAAGGTGTCCCCTTACGAGCGCGTGACGAGCTTCGAGCCGCTGCGCGACGGCAATCCGACGTTCGCGGTGGGTCGCGAGCAGGGAGATGCGTGGCGAATCGCTGGTGCCGCTGTGCGTGCGTTTCGAACGTTGTACCGTGCGGCACTCGAGCGATGGCGTGCTGGCCTACGCGACGCCGTATTCCCCGCGGGGACGTGGTGGATGTGCACGTTTCACGGGGCCAGCGTGGCCGACGTCGTGCTCACGATGTAGAGCCACAGCGGCGGCGCTGCAGGAAGGCGGGCGGGACGGGCGAGGGCATCCGTGCCTTGTCGTGGGGCGTTTCCGTCTGGGACCGGCGGTGTAGGCGGCAGATCGTCGTGCGGCACTGTACGCAATGGGACGTGCAGGGACGATGCCGTTCCGAATGCGTAGGAGTGGGGACGGACGGGTTGCGATCGGCTCTGCGTGATCGAACGGGGAGTTTCGTGCCGGAAAACGAACAATTAGCCCAGCTTGGCTTTAAGCTCGCCTGGCCGGGGTCCGATCGTGTCATGAGTAGAGTTCAGCTGGGCTGAATTACTGCGTTGCCGCAGCTCAACCAGGGGCCGGCGGGTAGGCGCGCAACCTGGGTCGGGTCGGGCCCAACCTGGGTCGGGTCGGGCCCAACCTGGGTCGGGTCGCCGCCGGAGTGGGTTGCCGCAACCTGGGTCAGGTCGCCGCCGTCAGCCGTCACCGCTCGATCAGCAGCACCGGGCTGCCCGAGAGGGCGAGCGTCACCTTGCCGCCGATCGCGTCGGCGGAGGTCTTCGCGCCGTCCCACGCGTGGACCTCGAACCCCGTTGCCGTCGCGAGCTCGACGCTCGCGGACGCGTCCTCCGTGCTGCTCGCGGTCACGGCCCAGAGGGCGAGCCGGCGCTTGCCGTCCTTCGTGAACACGGCGCCCCGAGCGCCCCCCGGCAGCGCGAGCTCCCTGGTCGCGCTGTCATCGTAGGACGTGCCGAAGAGGACCTCGTTGAGAGTGGTATACGCCTTGCCGAGGTCGGTCTTCGTCGCCTCATCCACGCTGGCGAGGGCGCCGACATCGTTGTAGAGCCCCATGTGCGCGAACACGTCGTCGCTCCCGTCCTCGCCGTTCGATAGAATGAACCAGTCGACGCCGCCGATGCCGTGCGCCTGCGCCATCGTCATCATCTTGATGAGGTAGTTTCGCGCGTACTCCGGGCTCCCCACCTCCGGGTACTCCGGCGTCCGCGCGAGCGGCGCGCCGTTCTCCGAGACATTCCACCCCTGCACCTCCGCTCCGGCGTCGGCGAGCGTCGCGGCGAAAGCGTCCTTCGACGCGAGGAAATCGTCGACGGACGCATCCGAGCTCTTCGGGCTGAAGATCGGGTAATAGTGAAAATCGAGCACGTCGATGTAGGCGCCGCCCTTCTCCGGGTAATCTGGCGTGACCGCCCCCCCGTCGGGGTTGTCGGTGTAGCGCAGGATCGCCGAGAGGAACGAGGGGTATCCGATCCCCCCCGTCGCGATCCGCGCGTTCGGATCGGCCTTGCGCGCGGCCTCCTTCGTGACGCGCAGCATTCGTATATAGTCAAATATCGATCCGTTGAACCGGGGGAGATCGGCGGCCTTCGGCGGTTCGGTCCTCCACGTCTCGGTGACGCGCCAGTCGGCTACCCAATCGGGCTCGTTCCACACGTGCCACAGCTTGACCCAGGGCTTGTAGGCGTCGACGGTGCGATACACGTAGGAGGCCCACGCATTGCCCGGATTCACCGTTCCATCGGCCGAGAAGATCGGCTCGTAAAGGCTCTTCGGGATATAGTACTCGTTCTGCCAGTCCTCCGCGCCGGCCGGCGCCACCGTCAGATCGACCGACTCGGAGCCGATGAGAAATCCGATATGGTCCGCCATGCCCAGGGACGCGTACGATTGAATGTCCCCGACCTCGATCTCGTATCCCCACCTCGCGAAATGGGCCGCTGGCAGCTTGATGCGGAGGCTGCGGACGCCCGCTCGCGCCGCGAGCGTGGCCTCCTTGTCGTCGCCCCAGTCCACGTTGCGGTGGCCGAGGTTGGCGCCATAGCGAAACGCGTGAGGGAGCCCGCCGTCCCCGCCGCTTCCCCCGTCCCCGCCGCTTCCCCCGTCTCCCGCGCTTCCGCCTCCCCCGGAGCTGATGTCGCCGCCGCCCGACGCATCGTTCCCCGGCGAGTCGTCCCCCGAACCACATGCAACGACAGCTGAAGCGCACAGCAGAACGGACCATCGACGCATGAACATTCCTCCTCCAGGCAGATCCCGGGAGGCCAGCGTAAGGGAGTTTCGCGTCCAATTTCAGGAAATCTGCGAAGCAGATTGCACCGCGCTCTCCCAGGGGCCGTTCGCCCGCTCTACAGCGGCGGGCACGCCGAGGTCGAGGAGGCGCTCTCGCTGCCGGTCTCCGTGGGCGAGGTGCAGGAGCGCGAGGCGCTCGCCCGTCTGGCTCGCGCCGCCGCGCAGGTTGGCGATCCTGGCTGACACAAGCGCGTCTCCCACCGGGCGCGCAGCGCGCCGGTGGGGCATTGCTCGATCGCGCAGGAGGTTGCGCGTGCTTGTCTTCCAGCTCGCTCGGCCGGCCCTGCGGTGGCCGAGCGAGAATGCCCGCTCTTCTCTGCGGTTCATGGGTCTCGAGGCGAGATCGGGCATACCCTCGCGGCTGGCACATCGCTTGCGACGGTGCCCAGATGTAACCGACGGAAGATAGGAATCGAACATGACCGACAGCTGATCGAACGATTCCAGGACCTCGCGTTGGGAGAGGGCCTCGCCGAGAGCCAGCTCGGCGCAGGCGTCCTCGATGTCGAGGCTGTCGGCCGAGCCGTCGTTGACGAAGGTGTGTCGAGCGATCGGCGGCTGAAATCTGGGGCTCCTCGTCAGATAAGGAGCCTCCTTCGGCGCTCCATTGATTCCTGACGGGCTCTGCCCCGGTCATCGTCGTGCGTGCCAGCGCTGGCGGCGTGAGGCCTCGCCGCCAGCTCCGCAGCGCGAAGAAGCTGACGAGCGAGTATGAACAAGCTAGACGACGTCCCCGAGTTCCCCTGTGTCAAGACCTGGTATCGGGTCGCGATCACGGATGATGCGGTGATCTTCCAGCACGGAGAGAGGGCGCTCTGCTTTCAAGGCAAAGCCGCGAGCGAGCTGCTGCCGGTGCTGCTTCCGATCCTCGATGGAACGCGTACGGTCGAGCAAGTGATCGAGTACATGGGAAAATCCATCGAGCCCGCCACGGTGAACGCCTTGCGGTTGCTGGCCGAGAAAGGGGTGCTCACGAGCGGTTCTCCCGTCGGGGCCTCGGCGCCGCGGCCCGTCCGGGAATCGGCCCGCTTCCACGCGGCATACCGCGATGACGAGCCGGAATCCCTCACGCAGCAAAGGTTGAGCGACGCCAGCGTGGCGGTCGTCGGTGCCGGCGTTCTCGCCGACGAGATCGCGCGCCAGGTGAGCCTCTCCGGGATCAGGGGCGTGCAGCGGAGGTCGTTCGATGCCGACGCGGGCGACCTGGCCTCGGCGGACCTCGTCGTGGTCGCTCCGGATCGAGGCGAGCTCGATTGGGTGGCGCGCTGGAACGCGGAAGCGCTGCGCCGGCGGTTCCCCTGGATGCAAGTGCTCGCGTATGACAGCCGGTTCTACGCGGTAGGCCCGCTCTACCTTCCGCACGCAACCTGCTGCTACGAGTGCTACCGGCTGCGCCTCGCTTCGAACGTCGCGTATCGCGGACAATACTGGGCCCTGGAGCGCAGCACGCCCAGCTTCCCGCTGCCCTGCGCCATGCTGGCGATCGTGAGCGGCCTCGCCGCATTGCTCGTGGCCCGCTGGATCGTCTCGCGGGACCCGCTCTTGCCAGGGCGGTTTTACGCGGTCAACCCAGGTCAAACCGTCCGCAGCGACACGCACATGGCGTACCGCGTACCCCGGTGCTCGGCATGCAGCGCCGCCGTCGCCGCGAGCGCCCCCAGCCCCTGGTACGCCCTGCAGGCAGGAGCCGAGCCATGAACATGTTTGCTCCGCTCCGCTCCCCAGGCGACGAGCTGGCGCGTGGTCACGTCACGCCGAGGCGTGCGCAATGCACGCCGCTCGCCGAGATCGCCCGCAGGCTGCGCACCCTCGTGTCTCCCTATACGGGCGTCGTGCGCGACACCGTGGAGCTGCTCCGCGCTCCGGATGACTGCCGCTTCTTCAACGTTGGCGCCCGCACGGGCGACATGTCGGATCTGGTCGGCGCGCCGAGCGAGGTCATGTCCAGCGCCGTGCATCCCGATCGAGAGGCGGCCTGGGTGGCGGCGGTCGCCGAAGCCGTCGAGCGATATTCGTCGTTTTACGTGCCTGCGGGGGATCTTGTGCTCTCTTCGTATGAGGAGCTGGACGGAGCAGCGCCGGAGCCGGAGAGCTTCGCCCTGTTTCATCCATCGCAGTACGCGTCGAGCGACTTCCCCTATGTGCCCTTCACCTCCGGCACCCGGGTCCGGTGGGCGCGTGGCTGGTCCATCCAGGATGGGATGCCCGCGTGGCTGCCGGCCCAGCTGACGTTCATGGGCTCACACCTCGCGCGCGGCGAGCCGCAGATCGCCTATGCGACGAGCAGCGGGACCGCGCTGGGCGGTACGCTGGAAGAGGCGGCGTTCAGCGCGCTGATGGAGGTCATCGAGCGCGACGCGTTCATGCTCGCATGGAACAACCGATTGGAGCTGCCGCTCCTGGATTGGCAGGGAGACGACTCGCTTCGTCATGACGAGCGCGTGGTTCCGGTCCCAGCGGGCATTCACTATGCCGCGCTCGACGCGAGCGTCTTCTTCCGCGTGCCGACCGCCATCGGCGTGACGCGATGCACCCTGGCCGGGCAGCCCGCGCTGACCGTCGGCGCTGCCAGCGCGGCGACCGGTCAGGAGGCTGCGCGGAAGGCGCTGCGCGAGGCCTTCCAGACCAGGGTGCTGGCGAAGGAGCTCCTGAGCGCTCTGCCCAGGGGACGGTGCGCGCTGGAGGCGCATCAAGTCCGCACGTTCGACGACCATGCGTTCTACCATGCGCTGCGAGAGAACTCCGCGTCTTCCGCGTTCCTCGATCGAAGCAGAGAGCGGCGCTACCTCGGCGACGTGCCCCCCCTGGAGGGTACGGACGTGCTCGGTCAGACCGCTTCGGCCGTGCGAGCGCTCGCGCGGCGAGGCGTCGGTGCGTACCTCGTCGACATCACCTCGCCGGACGTGCGCGACGCCGGGCTGTGGGTGGTGCGCGTGATCTGCCCGGAGCTCTGCCGGCTCGACGCGCCGCACACCGCGCGGTTCCTCGGCGGCAAGCGGCTCTATCATGCGGCGTACGAGGCGGGGCTCCGCGACCGGCCGCTCTCGTTTGCAGACATCAACGTCCATCCGCACCCGTTCCCGTGAGCTCATGCGAGAGAAGGACGAGCGGGCGTCTTCCGAGGCGCCCGTCGTTGAACGAGCTGAAGAGACGGATCGCGCTGGACGGCGGCACGGCGCCGTGGCGCGCTGACTGGGTCAACTGGGGGACATGATGAAATTGAGTCAAGCCGATGCGGCCACGGTCAATGTCGCGGAGCTGGTCTATGGAGACCAGGTGGAGCTCGATGATCCGGCGGAGACATACCATGAGGCTTCCAAGCTCCATCCGGGCATCCTCGGCGAGGAGGCTGCTGGTAGGGCGCTCCTGGAGACGAGCGCGCAGCTCCAGCGCTCGACGGCGAGGTCAACCAAGCGGTATGTGCTCGGCGAGGCGATTCGACTGCCAGGACCGGCGCTGCCCGATGTGGGCCTGACGGCGCTCCTGCGGGAGC
Organism: Sorangium sp. So ce117; assembly: GCF_051524395.1. Classification (NCBI taxonomy): domain Bacteria; kingdom Pseudomonadati; phylum Myxococcota; order Polyangiales; family Polyangiaceae; genus Sorangium; species Sorangium sp. So ce117. Next base: position 10,167,774 of record NZ_CP150309.1, on the reverse strand, counting down.
GCAGATCGATCCGCCAGTTCAGCGGCGCGCGAATCGACGCGCAGGCGCTCTCGAGCCTCGTGTACGCCGGGTACGGCATCACCCACACGATCCCCGCGAGCCCGATGACGATGCGGACCGTCCCCTCCGGAGGCGCGCTTTACCCCCTGGATCTCTACTGCGCCGTCCTCGGGGTCGACGGTGTTGCCTCTGGCGTGTACCACTACGACCCCTTCCAGCACGCCCTGGAGCAGGTGCGGGCTGGCGACTGTCGGGAGGAGATAGGCGGCTCCATGGTCGCTCCCGGGATCGTGATGGGCGCGAGCGTGGTCCTGCTGATCGCGGCGATGTTCAGGCGAAACCGGTTCAAGTACGGCCTCCGAGGGTACCGGTTCGCGCTGATCGAGGCCGGGCATCTTGCGCAGAACGTGCTGCTGGCCTCCCAGTCGCTTCAGCTCGGCGGCGTTCCGCTGGGCGGCTACTATGACCGCGGGATCGACGATCTCCTCGGCATGGATGGGGTGAACGAGTCTGTCGTCTACACGCTCGCCATCGGCGTTCCCGCCTGATCAGGCCTCGACCGGCGCGAGCAGCGCTGCCCGGTGGCGCGCAAGGTAGCTCCGCACGTCCTCCGCGGGCTTGCCGGTGAGCTCCTCCACCGCCCTCGTCGCCACATCGAGCGTTCCGCGGGCGATCGCCTCGTCGAAGGAGGCGAGCAGCCCGGCGATCGCCGCGGGCATCCCGGCCTTCTGCATGCCTTGCTCCAGCGCATCACGCGGCACGGGGACGTAGTCGATCGACTTGCCTGTGACGGCCGAGGCGATCTGCGCGAGCTCGCGCTGGGACACGGCCGCCGGCCCGGTGATATCGAGCACGCGCTTGCCGTCGAAATCGGCCGCCAGCGCCGCGGCCGCGGCGCGGGCGCAGTCCTCGCGCGTGACATACCCGGCCTTGCCGTCGCCGGCCGCTGCGACCAGCTGGCCCGTCGCCAGCGCGCGCCGCAGCGAGGGCACGAGGAAGTCCGTATAGAGGTTGTTGCGCAGGACGGTCGCGCCGAGCCCGCTCTCCGCGAGGGCGTCCTCGGTGGCCTGGTGGTCGGGCGCGATCGTGACCGGCGAGCCCGGCCCGGGGTTGGTCAGCGACGTGTAGACCACGTGCCGCACGCCCGCCTTCACCGCGGCCTCGAGCGCGCTCCGGTGCTGCGCGATGCGCCGGCCCGGGCGGTCCAGCGCGTCGGTGCTGATGAGCAGGAGGCGCGCCGCGCCGGCGAACGCCTCCGCGAGCGAGGCGGGAGCATCGAAGTCTGCGCGCCGCACCTCGACGCCGCGGGCGCGGAGCTCGCCGAGCTTCTCCGGGTGCCGGGTCGTGACGATGAGCGGCCCTGCGCCCTGCGCGAGCAAGAGATCGACGACGCGCCGCCCGAGCTGGCCGTTCGCGCCGGTGACGAGGAGAGGCTGAGACATGGTGAGAGCTCCTTGTGACGAGGTGGAGCGGATGTTTGCCTCTGTCTCGAATCTGGTGCAACACGCAGAAACTGGCTACTGTGTGCCGGAATGGGAACAATGGATCTGAACCACCTCTCCCTCTTCGCGGCGGTCGCCGAGACGGCGAGCTTCACGGAGGCGGCGCGCCGGCTGGGGGTGCCCAAGTCGACGGTCAGCCGGGGCGTCGCGTCGCTGGAGGCGTCGCTCGGCGTGCGGCTCTTGCAGCGGACGACGCGCAGCGTGGCGCTGACGACGGCCGGGCACGCGCTGGTGGACCGCCTCGGCTCGCGGCTCAAGGCGCTGACGGAGGCGATCGAGGGGCTCCCGGAGCTCGAGGACGAGCCGTCGGGCACGCTGCGCCTCACCGCGACGGCGGACTTCGCCACCGAGGTGCTGGCGGAGATCCTCGCTGCCTTCTGCCGCCGCTACCCGCGCATCACGGTCGAGATGGACCTGTCGACGCAGCCCGTGGATCTGGTGAAAGAGGGGTACGACGCTGCGTTCCGGTTCCTCGCGAAGCAGCCGCGAGACTCGACGCTGGTCGCGCGCAAGGTGGGCGAGCTGCACCTGCAATTCTACGCCTCGCCCGCGTACCTGGCCGCGCGCGGGACGCCGAGGACGCTGGAGGATCTCGCGGGGCACGATGGCGTGTCGCTGATCAAGACGAGCCCGTTCGGGCGAGACGAGGTGTCGCGCGCCCGCGCGCGGCTCCGCGTCCGGTGGCTCGTGAACGACGGGTTCTTCGCGCGCGAGGTGGTGCGCAACGGCGGTGGGATCGGCCTGCTCCCGACCTTCCTCGTCCAGCAGGACGTGCTCGCCGGAGCGCTCGTCCGCGTGCTCCCGCGCTGGACGGCGCCGACGGGCGGGGTCTTCCTCGTGTTCCCGAGCGGCCAGCACTTGCCGAGGAAGACCGTCGCGCTGCGCGATCACGTGGTCGAGGCGCTGCGGGTGCAGCTCAAGGCGCGCGCGGGCCGCGCCGGTGAGGGCTAGCGCGGCATCGGGTTGTCGCGAACATTACACACGTGTTGGACCCACGGCGGCGCCGCGACGAGATGTGATCCGCGCCTGCCCGCGGGCGCCCCTTAAGGCTTGATTTGCCGACAGGTCGTGAGGTTAGGCTGCACAGCCGAGGCCGCCGGCGCATCGCGGGCGGGGCACCTGAACATGAGCGCACACGTGGACACTCTCGCGCGATCGCCGCTCGCGGCGGTCGAATACGGGCTGGATCTGGCGATCACGGCGTGGAACGAGAGCGCCGGGCGACAGCTCGGGTTCTCGAGGCAGGAGGCGATGGGTCGATCCATCGCCGAGCTGCTCGCTGTCCCCGAGGGCGCGGGGTTGTGGCGGCGGCTGCTCGACGAGGACAGCGGGGAGCAGCGCCTGCGTCACACCCGGAGGGACGGGCGCGACGTGGCCGTCGTGTGGGTTCATCACCGCGTGCTCGATGCGCGGGGCGAGGCGGTTGGCGTGGTGTGCGTCGGCCGCGATGTGACGGCCGAGCTCGAGGCGTCCAGGCGTCAGGCGGAGCACCAGCACATCCTCCGTGCCCTCGTCGAGAACCTCGATGTCGTCGTCTGGGCCTGCGATGCCAGCGGCGTGTTCACCTACTACGACGGCAAGGCGCTCGCGGCGGCCGGCATGAAGCCAGGACAGCTCGTGGGGCTGAACAATTTCGACATCTACAAGGAGCACGAGACCGGGGGGTTGCGCAGGGCGCTTCGAGGGGAGCCGATGCACAACGTCATGGAAGCGGACGGAAAGCCCATCGAGAACTGGTTCGTCCCGGTCCGGGGGGAGGGGGGCGAGGTGGACTCGGTGGTCGGCATCACTCTCGATCTCACCGAGGCGCGGCGCGCGGAGAGGGAGCTCCGGGAGCGGCTGGCGATCATCGAGCGTCAGCAGCAGGTCATCCGCCAGCTCTCGACACCCATCCTGCAGGTCTGGAAGGGCGTGCTGGCGCTCCCGATGATCGGCGTGGTCGACAGCGCGAGGACGGCCGAGGTGATGGACAGCCTGCTCCAGGCGGTGGTGCGCACCGGGGCCCGCTATGCGCTGCTGGACCTGACCGGGGTCGAGGCCGTGGACACGAAGACCGCGAGCTACCTCGTCGATCTCGTCCGCGCGATCCGGCTCCTCGGCGCGGAGGGCGTCGTCACCGGGATCCGGCCGAGCGTCGCCCAGACGATCGTCTCGCTCGGGATCGATCTTGCCGAGATCACGACGCTTTCCGACCTCCAGGCGGGTCTGAAGCATTGCATCGGGCTCACGCTGCGCGAGGCGACCCGAGGCGGGCGCCCCGACCCAGGTTGAGGTCGCCGACCCAGGTTGGGGCTAAGCTCGCCGGTTGGGGGGGCGCCGACCCAGGTTGAGGTCGGGGTCGCCGACCCCGGGGTCGCCGACCCAGGTTGAGGTCGGGGTCGCCGACCCCCGGGGTCGCCGACCCAGGTTGAGGTAGGGGTTGCCGACCCCCGGGGTCGCCGACCCAGGTTGAGGTAGGGGTTGCCGACCCCCGGGGTCGCCGACCCAGGTTGGGGCGGGACGACCCGACCCAGGTTGAGGTCGCCGACCCCGAGGTCACCGGGGTGGTGGCCTTCAAAGGCCAGTCTTCAAAAGTGGCCTTCATTCGCGCGGGGGTTCCGGGAAGAGGGAGAGCTGCTCGGGGGCTCGGGGCTTCGGTCGCCAGGACAGCAGATCGAGCTGCACCGGGCCGGGCGGAGGTGCGTCATGAACGGGCGTGACCGGTGCGAGGGGCGGCGGATCCGGCTGGACGGTCGGACGGCGGAGTGCGGGCGTCGGCGCGGTGACGAGCCGCAGGAAGCCGCGGCCGCCGGGCAACGGCCTGGCAGGCGCTTCCGGCTGCCGGTGCTCCAGGGGCTGAGCCTGCGGCTTCTCGCCCGCGGGCTCGGACAGGATGGCGTCCAGGAGCTCTTCCAGGTCCCACACGTGCCCGGTGAGACCCGCCTCCATCGCGGGGGTCACACGCAGCGTGCGCACGGTCCAGCACAGGTTGAAGTAGGTGTAGTGCAGGGCGACGGCGGCCCGGTGGTGCTCTGGCGCCTTGCTGAAGGCGTAGCAGAGCCTTCTCATGCGGCCCAGCAGGTGGCGCGTGGTGCCATTCAGCCGCTCCACGTAGGCTGTCGACGCCTTCTTCGCGTCCGGCGCGCCGTAGATCGTGTGCTTCGTGATGAACGGCTCGCGCGGTGGCTCGTACCGGTGGTCCGGTCCGCGGTAGGAGCCAGTGCGGTAGTTTTTGACAGTCTGCATGAAGTCAACGCTGAGCCCGAAGTGCTCCGCGACGGTGGCGATGTACGGCGCGAATCCGTCCGTGGTGAACTGAGGCATCATCAGGAGTCGCGACCGAAGGTCCTTGATGAAGGCGCTGCACGTCTCCATGTCGCGCTTGCCGACGCGCCAGGCGATGACGAGGCGAGATGCCGTATCCATGGCCGCGAAGGAGTACGTCTCCCCGATGCCGGGCGCGTCCTTCTCGGTCACGCGGGCCTGCTTCTTGCCGACGTAGGAGAACACCTCATCGGCCTGGATCAGCTCGCAGCGGAGCCCGCGCACGAGCCGGTCATGCAGGCGCTGCGCACCGGCGCCGAGAGCGAGGCCGAAGCGGCTGATCGCCGCCCGGCTGACGTCGGTCATCCGGCTGACCGCGCGCTCGCTGTTGCCGTCTACCAAGGCCGCGAGCACGGCAAGCTGCCGCTCGCGTGGGAGCACGTTCGCCACGGGACCCTTGCCTTTCCCCGGCGGAGGGCCCACGATCCGGTCTGCCAGGACGTCGGACGGGTCGCACCGCTCGGCTTCTGCCGCCTCGCTTCCGGGTACCATCCGGAGGCGGGGCGTTTTCGTCTAAGGTCCTCTGATTATAGCGGTTTTGCCGAGGAAAACCGCTCGGTTCAGTGCGCGGCAGATGCCGACAGGACGGGGTATGTCACAGCCGACGGCGCGCGTTCCTCCGCGTCGGAGGTGTGCCGATGAGCCGCCATCTTGCCCCACGTCGAAGATCTGTGAATCATGGCCCGCGCGCGACGTGCGCGGAGGCATCGGACATGGATCTCGCCCTGGACCTTGAAGGCAAGCTTGAGCGTCTGCAACTGCCCACCAGCCGCGTGCTTATGCCTATATTCGAGGCCGTCATGAACTCGGTGCAGTCGATCAAGTTCAATGATGCCATCGCTCCGTCACAAGGGCGAATAAGAGTGCTATTGCAGAGAGAGGCGACACAAATCGCTCTCGACAAAACCGACGGCACGCCAGCGAAGATAACAGGGGTCACCATTGTCGACAACGGCGCTGGCTTCACATCGGTCAATTTCCGCTCTTTCAACAGATCTGAGAGCCTGCACAAGGCCGCCATTGGGGGGAAGGGCGTTGGCCGATTCTTGTGGCTTAAGGCGTACTCATCGGCGCGCATCAGCAGCAGATACATCGCTGCCGATGGGAAATGGGTGGAGCGCTCGTTCTCCTTCGCGCCAAAGACCGGAATTGCTGGCGGAGAAATAGAGTCCCAGTCCGATGGGGCCACGTTCGAGACGTCTGTTCAGTTGATCCAGCAGAAGAAGGAATATGCGGAGGCGTTCCCCATCGAGGTGTACGATGTGGCCATCGCCACGATAGAGCACTTCATGCTGCTTCTGCTGAATGGCAGCGCGCCACGGATCGAGATCACTGACGGCACAACAACGCACGATCTGCAAAGTATTTTTGAAGCCGAGTACAAGCCACTCTCTACGGCGGACACGCTTGCTGTGAGTGGGCAGTCGTTTACGCTCCACCATGTGCGCCTGTACTCTGGTCGCGCTCCTGCACACAGGATCCGGTATTGCGCGCACGATCGCCAGGTGACGTCTGACGATTTGCGAAAGCGGCTTGGATTGCCTGCGCGCCTGAGCGATGAGCGGGGCGAATTTGTGTGGTCTACGTATGCCGAAGGCAAGTACCTCGACAATAGCGTCGACTATGTGCGCCACCGTTTCAACATTGACCGAGAGGGCGAAAACGAGAGCGGGCACCTCCCGTCCGCATCTCTGAACTGGGAGCAGATTCAGGACGCCACGGTGGCAAAGGTGCGCGAACGCCTTCGCCCGTTCACTGCGGCCCTCAATGAAGCGAAGAAGAAGCGCGCCATCGACTACATTCATCAGTGCGCTCCCAGGTTCCTCGCCCTGGTGCCCTTCTTAGATCGGCATGTCGAAGACATGAAGCCGAACATAACTGACCGCGAGCTTGATGAGGCGTTAAGCGGGGTATACTACGCAGAAGAGGCGCGCATCCGCGAGGCTGGACGAAAGCTTCGCGGCGCAGCCAAGAACGGCGACGACATCGACAAGAGACTGGTGGCGCATCAGGAATACCTGGCGAACGTTAACCACTTTGGCAAAGCAGCGCTTGCACAGTATGTCGCATACAGGAAAGTGGTGCTCGACTTCTTAGGCGAGTGTCTGTCCATTAAGGACGGCGCGTACCAGAACGAAGAGCGCGTGCATGACCTCATCATGCCTCGCCGGACAACGTCCGAAGAGCCTGGCTTTATTGGCCAGAATCTATGGCTTGTCGACGAGAGGCTAGTTTTTCATGAGTTCTTGGTGTCCGACAAGGAGTTTACATGGAGGGACCCCAAGACGAAGCGGGCCAACAAAAGGCTGCCAGACGTGTTTGTAAAGATGGCGGCATTTTCGGACGAGCTTCCTGATCGTGCCGCCTCATCGATAGTCTTGATTGAATTTAAGAAGCCGTGCCGTACCGAGTACACTGACAATGAGAACCCGATCCAGCAGGTCATGGACTACGCTAAGCTGCTGAGGTCGGGCACCGTGAAGGACCCGCGCGGGCGACCGATCGATTGGGCATCCGATGTGCCAATGTACGCTTACGTCTTGTGTGATCTCACTGAGAAGGTGAGGGGGTATGCGGATTTGCATCAACTGCGTCCAACGCCGGATCGCCTAGGCTTTTTTGGGTACATGCACAACGAAAATTATAAGCTGTACATCGAGGTTATCTCCTATCGGAAGCTTCAGCAGGACGCGGAGCGTCGCAACAAGGTCTTCTTTGAAAAGGCCGGCCTTGTGTGAGGCGCTTGCGCTGCGAGGGCGCCGCATGCATCGGCGACGGCTTCGGCTGGGGTGGGGCGCGTTCAGCGCTGCCGTCTGAGCTTCCGAGCGAGGCGGGCCCGCGCGAGCCGCAGGCGACTGCCCGCCGTGCCGAGCGGGATGCGGAGCAGATCGGCGATCTCGGTGCCGCCGTGGCCGAGAGCGGCCAGGACGAGCACCTCGCGAGCCCAGAGCGGCATCCCGGCGATCGCCATGAGCGCCTCGGCAGCGTCGATGCGCTCGCCGACGTGCCCGGGTTCCACGCGCTCCTCGCCCGTGGTCGCCCACGGGTCTTCGACCGGCACCTCTCGACGTCGGAAGGCGCGCTCGTGGTAGTGCGTGCAGTGGAAACGGCACACTCCGAACAGCCAGCGCTTGAGCGCGTCCAGAGGTTCGCGCGTGCGGTCGGGCCTGTAGCGCCCGGCCTGCGCGCTCATCCACGCCCCGAGCACGACGTCCTGGCACACGTCGTCGAGATCGACGGCGCGTACACCGAGACCACGCAGGGCGCTGCGGATGAGCGGCTCCTGCGCGGCGATCTCGGTGATGGTCAGGACGCGAGCGGGGCCAGCGTGCGGGCCCCACGCGCTCATGGGGCACCCCGGCCGCAGTACGGGCAGCGATCGGCTGCCGCTGGACGGCCCAAGAGCCGCTCGACCGTGGTTCCGGCGGCGCGCGCAGCCTTCGCGGCGAGCCCGTGCGTCGTGCCCGGGTTCGAGCCGTACACGAAGTTGGTGATGGTCGTCTTCGGGACGCCCATGGCGGCGGCGAGGCATGGCCAGCTGCCGAACAGCCCGCGCAAGTTGCGCAGGGCGGCACGGAGGCGCATCGCCTCCGCATCGGTCAAGGACGTGGAACGGGGACCGCGGCGCTTGGACGCACCGGTCCCTTGCCCACCGTCCGGGGGGATCAAGTACAGTTGCACTGTCGGGACCTCGCTGTGTGAGGTTTCGGCCACGACCCCCGGAGCGTTGGCGCGCTCGCGGGGGTCACTTGCGCCGAACTTAGCCGCTCACGCGAGGCCCGGACTCAAACGAGGCCAGTCTTCTGCAAAGAAGGCCACCACCAGGTCACCGACCCAGGTTGGGACGACCCGACCCAGGTTGAGGTCGCCGGCCGAGGTCGCCGACCCAGGTTGGGGTGGGACGACCGACCCAGGTTGAGGTCGCCGGCCGAGGTCGCCGACCCAGGTTGGGGTGGGACGACCGACCCAGGTTGAGGTCGCCGGCCGGACCCAGGTTGAGGTTGCCAGGTTGCTGCCGGCCGGACCCTCCTCCCCGGGCACGCGCCTGGCACGGGCCTCGCAAGGATCCTCTCCCGAAGGAGGCCCCTCATGGATTACGACCGCTTCGTCGAGGAGGTGCAGCGCCGCGCCGGCTTCGAGGGCCGCGATGACGCCGAGCGTGCGATCGCGGTGACAGCACGGACGCTCGGTGAGCGGCTGCTCGTGGAGGAGGCGGCCGCGGTCGCCGGTGGGCTGCCGGGTCCGGTCGCCGCCGTGGTGCGCGGCGCCACGTACCAGGGCGACTTCGATCGCGACGAGCTCTACGACCGCATCGCCCGCCGCGAGGGCGCGCCGCGCGGCTTTGGCATGGAGCACGCCCAGGCCGTGTGCCAGGTCATCGGCGAGGCTCTGCCCGAGGCCGAGCGCGTGCGGCTCCAGCGGCACCTGCCCGACTGGGCGGACCTCTTCGCGCCGCGCTCGGCCGGAGCGCCCCCGCCGCGGCCGGCGCACGCCGTGTCTCCGCCCGAGACCGGCCAGGGCTCGACGCTCGCAACGGGCCGGCCTGGAAGCCGCCACCCCTTGAGCGAGGCGCGTCCCGAGACGGCCCATGCGCAGTCGGTCGCCCGATCGGACGATCCCCACGCGGATACGAAGCTGTCGAGCAGCCCGGGGCTGACGCAGGAGCGCCTCCGAGAGACGCTGGCTGACGGGCGCCCCGGCCCCGAGCACCCCGTCAGCGAGACGCAGCGCTGAGGCCCTCGCGCCGCGTGGACGGCCCACCCGGCGCGAGGGCCTCCGGCGCCTGCTTGACAGCGGCCGTGCTCCCGCGAACACTTCGTCTCACGGGCTGCTCCGAGCCCGGCTCCTCGCTCGCCGCCGGCACGGCTCCGCGAGGGGCGAAGAGGGCGCTGCCCTTCGGCGGTCTTCGCTCGTGATGCTGCCGCTCTTCCGTCGGTGCCGGCCGACAAGGACCGATCTCGGCAGATCACCTGGACAGGGCCGATGGGGAACCGCCACCACCACAAGAAGCTGCGCGCCGACGTCCGCGCCAGGATGGCCCGGACCGGCGAGAGCTACCAGAAGGCGCTCGCGCAGATCCTCGACGAGCGTTCCACGCCGAAGGCGGCGCGAAACATCGATCTCGTGCCGATCGATTACTTCGGCGCGCCGGCCGCGCTCGCGACCTTCGAGATCGCGGGCCGGCTCGCGTGTCTCGTCGTCTCGAGCCGCCATCGCCCGCGGCCGTTCCCTCAAAGCCCCCTCGTCGCCCTGGCGATGCGTGGGCCTCGGGCCATCCATTGAGTGATCTCCGCGATCCCCCGTGTCGCGAGGTCATGATGAGCACATCAACGAGAGATCGAATCGACGCCTTTCGCGCGCAAGGCTTCTTTATCATGCGCGCTTTCCTCGACATCGCCGAGCGCGCCGAGCTCCGTCGCGCGTGCGACGCCGCGCTCCTCCGCACACGAGCGCTCTCTCGGGAGACGGGTCACTCGACCCCCAGGATCTCGCTCCTCACGGACGGCGCGACCTGCTTTCAGGACGATCCTTTCGCGCTGGAGCTCATCTCCGCGTTCGTCGGCTCCCGGCGCGTCTGCGAGCTGCTCGCCGGCCTGTCGCGCTCGGGAGAGGAAGACGCCCCGCGCCTGAAGGACGCGCATTACTACCACGAGCAGACGAGGCGCGACTGGGACGGGGACTGGCACCGAGACAGCCAGTTCGGCCAATCCGATCCAGAAATCGAGCGCGCGATCGTCGCGACGACGACATCGGTCCACTTCCGGGTGGCGCTGGAAGACGACGATCGGCTCGAGATCGTCCCCGGCTCCCACGCCCGCTGGGACACCCCGGACGAGCTCCGGATCCGCAGGGGCGCCGACCGGACCACGCCGGACATGCCGAACGCCGCGCGCGTCGCCTTGCGCGCCGGAGACGCGTGTATCTTCCACGCGTGGTCGATTCACCGCGCAACGTACCTTCGGGCTCCTCCACGTCGCACGATCGACGCCCTCTACACCTTCGCTCGTCCGACCGTGCGTCAGTGGACGCCGCCGGCGATCTGAGGTGCGGTCGTCCGTCGCCCGGCGACCGCGGCGCCCGCCCTCTCGCCGTCCATCGATCCGCTGCGCCTGAGCGCCACCGCGGGCTGGGCGTTCTTCTGATCTTCTGAGCCCGGACCCGACCTCGCGAGCGCCGCCGCGGCCTCCGCGCGCGTGACCGGCGCGCGATCGGCGAGCAGGCACCCGGCGAGCTTACAGCAGCCGCGCGCGAGGTCGCCTATCCTTGCCGCCCATGGCGCCCCGCCTGCCCCTGCTCCACCGCCTCGCCGGCGGGCTGGAGACCCGCCCCGTCAAGGCCGCGATCTCGCTCCTGATCCTCGTCTCGGTCCTGCCCATCCAGGGCCTCGACGAGCAGCTCCGCCCGTATTTCCTGGCGATCTTCGGCGTCGAGCTCCTCTTCCGGGCCGTCCTCCTCCACCAGCGCGGGGACGGGCGGTCGCGCCTCGACGTGCTCCTCTTCGCCTTCGACATCATCGCCTGGGTCAGCTTCCTGCCGCTCGAGCGGCTCCTCGACGCGCACGCCGCCCACGCCCTCCCCATGCTGCGGCTCTCGCGGCTCTTCCTGCTCCTGCGCTTCACGCGCGAGATCGCGATCGACCTCTACGCGATCATGACGCGGCGCGAGCTGCTCGAGCAGTTCGGGCTCGTCACGCTGGCCGTCTGGGGGCTCGCGTTCGGCTCCTCCGTGCTGCTCAGCCACCTCGCGATCACGCACGACTACGATGGCCGCGGCCCGACCCCGGACACCGACTTCATCGACCGGATCTGGTGGTCTTTCCGGCAGATCGAGAGCGCCGACAACCTCGTCGAGAACCTCCGGGTCCACCCCATCGTGGCCGTCGTCTCGCTCGGCCTCACCATGGTGGGCGTCTTCATCACGTCGTTCATCATCGGCATCGGCGCCAACGTGGTCGACCAGGTCGTGCGCGCGGCGCGGCGGCGGCCGGTCCGCTACGCGGGGCACGCGCTCGTGATCGGCCCGGTGCACGAGGCCGAGATGCTGGTGCAGGAGTTCGTCCGGCTGTACGAGCGCCACCGCGCGCTCCGGAGCATCCGGCTCGCGGAGCTCTGGCTGTGGCTCATCCGCCGCGGGCCCCCGCCGACCCGCCACGCCCTGCCGCGGATGGCGCTCCTCGGCACCGAGGACGACCCGCCCGCCTACCTCTACGCGCCGGGGATGCGCTGGGTGAGCTACCGCCAAGGGGACAGCGCGCAGCCGGAGGCGCTCGAGCTCGTGGGCGCCGCCGAGGCGAAGCGGGCGCTGATCCTCGCGCGGCCCGACGCGGGGCCCGACGCCGACGCCCTGACGGCGATGACGCTCTCCTCGTTCCGGGCGCAGAACCCGCACGGCCACGTGTTCGTCGAGGTGCAGGAGAGCAAGAACCGCGATCTCATCCAGGAGGTGGGCGGGCCCGGGACACATCCGCTCGACATGCAGCGGTTCCTCGGCTTCTTCCTCTGCCAGCACCTGCTCACGCCAGGCGTGGAGTCCCTCTACACCGACCTCATGACCGCGGACGGCTCCGAGTTCTACACGCACATCTTCCTGGGTGAGGAGGCGGCCGGAGCCGTCGGCAAGCTCGGCAAGGCGCCGAAGCACGAGCTCTCGTTCTCGGACATGGCGCGCGCTGCCTACGAGAAGCAGGTGATCCTCGCCGGGGTGTTCCTCGGGGACGAGGCGGCGGTGCCGAAGCGCGAGGAGGGCAAGCTCGTGTCGGTCGAGGGGCTCGTGCCGTGGCTGAATCCGCTGCTCGATCCGCCCGAGGGGTCGCCGGCGTGGGCCCTCGGCGCGCGGGCGGGCCGGGTGCCGGCGCAGCGGCTCAGGGGGCTCATCGGCGTATCGGCGACGTATGCGCCGCTCCTGGACTACGGGGGAGAGCTCTACAGGGGGCGGGGGATCGAGCGCGCCGCGGCGCCGGACGGCGCGACGGCGGCGCACGCGTGGGCGGCGAAGCTCTCGCTGCACCTCGGCGAGATCGAGCGGGTGTTGATCGTCGGGTACAGCGCCGCGCTGCCCTCGCTGCTGCACGCGCTCGCGCGGTTCGTGCCGGGCGTCGAGGTGACGCTGGTCCTCGGGGAGCGCGGGGACGAGCGGATGCCGCTCCCCGATCGGCTCGCCTCGCTCGGCGTGACGCCCGGCCCGGGCGGCGCGCCGCCGGGCTCGGACGGGGCGATGCTCTCGCTCCCGCGCGGGGGCAGCGCGACGGTGTACACGCAGCACGGGCACGACCTCGCCTCGCTCGCGGTGCGCTGCGTGGCGCGCGGCGCGCCGCTCTCCGCGGCGGTGTTCCTGAGCGAGCCCGAGGGGCTCGATCGCGACGCCCGCACGGCGATGCGGGTCATCCGCTTCGCGCGGGCGCTGGCGAGCCGGGAGCTCGCCCACGGCGGGGCGCTGCATGTGCTCGCGGAGTTCTCCTCGGTGGCGAAGGGCGAGCACGTCCGGAGCCTCCTTGCCCCCGACAAGTGCGGCCTGGCCGTGCGGGTCAGCCTCGTCAGCACCGAGCGCATCAAGAACTATTTCATGGTCCACAGCGCCTTCGTGCCGGGAGTAACGGCTCTTTACGATGAGCTCCTCGGCGAGGGCGGGCAGGACCTCGTCCGCATCGAGGCGCCGCCGCCCGACGCGGCGGGGCAGGCGGGCGGCGAGCTCCGCTTCGACGACATCCGGTCGGCGCTCGAGCCCCGGGGCGCCATCCCCATCGCGCTGGAGGTCGAGGAGCCGAAGGAGGACCAGCCCGGCGGCGCGAGCCCCGTCGCGCAGCGGGGCGAGCCCCGGGGCGCGAGCCATGTCGCGCCGCCGGGCGAGCGCAGGGTCGTGCACCTGAACCCGCCGCCGGAGAAGGCCTTCAAGACGGCGCTCATCCGCGTCGTGTACGCGCTCGCACGGCGCCAGGATCTCGTGATCCAGGGGGCGCAGCGGCCGAGGCGGGGCGACGCCGGCGAGCCCGCGCTCGGCGAGGAGTCCCCGCGGATCAGCGCGTGATCAGCGCGTGATCAGCGCGCCGCCGCGCCTCTTTTTCGCGCCTCGCCCGAAGTCGCGCGATCTTCGCGGCGAGATCTGTATCCTGGAGGCGTGCCCGAGCGCCCGGACCTGGAGTACGTCGTTCCGATCCTCGCGCGCGAGCTCGCGGGCGCGGCCGTGGCCGCGGCGCGGGCCGAGAACTCGGTGGTGCTGCACGTCCTGCTCCCGGAGCGCCTCGACGCGCTCTTGCCGGGCGCGGCGATCCGGCGCGTGGCGCGGCGGGCGCACGCCGTGGTCTTCGAGCTCGACGGGGCGCGTGCGTTCGATCTCGTGATCTCCCCGATGCTGGCAGGGCGGTTCTCGATCACGCGGCCAGGAGAGACGCGAATTCCGACCGATCTCGCCTTCTCGCTGACCCTCGGGGACGGCCGCGAACTCAGGGTCCGAGACGACGTGCAGATGAGCAAGGTCTACGTGCTCGCGCGGGGCGATTTCGACAGGATCCCCGGGCTCCAGCGCGTCGGCCTCGACGTCCTCGATCCCCGGGTGTTCACGCAGGAGGCGTTCCGCGCCGCCGCGCGCGGGCGGCGCGACCTCGCCAAGGATTTCCTGATGGACGGGACGGCGCTCGACTCGATGGGAGACTCGTACGCCGACGAGGTGCTCTTCGAGGCAAGGATCCACCCGAAGGCGACGGTCCAGAGCCTCTCCGAGGAGGAGACCGACCGCCTGCACGTGGCGATCGCCCGTGTCCTCGGCGACGCGACCCGGACGATCGCCCGGCGCGCGCCGGCGCTGGACGAGCGGCTGCGCGACTTCCTGAAGGTCCGCGGGCGCCCGGGCCAGCCGTGCCCGCGCTGCGGCGACAAGCTCCGTCGCGCGAGCGTCCACGGGCACGACGCGATCTTCTGCCCGGCCTGCCAGCCCGAGGCGCGGAGGAGCGCAGTGGGGGATCCGCGCCGCGCCCGCCGGGAGCCGGGCTGAGGCGAGGCTGGCGTCACAGCGCTTCCGGCAGCGGCTCCGGCGGCGCGAGCCCCGCGCTCTTCGCCCTGCACGGGACGCTGACGCCCTGACAGCCGCACTGGTTCTGGCCGCCGTCGGTGATCTTGCCCGCCGTGCCGCTCTCCGCCTCGACGTTGAGATCGATGAAGTTGCACTCGATGGTGCTGCGCGCGAGCGCCACCGAGGCGCCGAAGCTCGCGACGGCGGCGCCGTCGCTCGCCTCGATGCGCACGCCGGTCAACGTGGCCTCCGAGTCGCCGGGGTCCTTGACGATCGTGACGCCGTTTCCCTGGAGCCCATCGGCTGAGCTCCGCGTACCGCGGATCGTCGTCTCCTCCAGGGTGGCCACAGATCCGAAGAGGGCGAGCCCCGAATCGACGCTCTCCTCGACGAGCGACGACCGGAGCACGAGGCCGCTCCGCCCGTCCGGCGCGTCGAGCGCGTGGACCTCGATCCCCCGGCCGAAACGCCCGTCCGACGCCTGCGGGAGCGTGCGGCGGACCGCGACCCGCTCCAGCGTCGCGTCGGCGCCCTCGATGAAGACACCCGCGGTGCGGCTCCCCTCGATCACCGAGCCGCGCGCCGTGACGTCGCCGCGCCGCGCGCCGCGGGAGGCCACCGCGAGCCCGACGCCGTGTTTCCCGTCCCCGTCGCGCGGCAGGGTGTCGCGCACGAGCACGCCGTCGAGCGAGGCGTCGGAGCTCAGGATGGCGACGCCCACGTAGCGGCTCTGCTCGACGACCACGCGTTGCAGGGTCGCCTCGGAGCGCAGGCCCTCCTCGAGGTCGGCGGCGATGTAGATGCCCCACCCCGTCGCCAGCTTGTCCGGGTAAGGCCGCGTGTCGCGCACGACCGTATCCTCGACGACGGCGGACGAGCCCTGGACCCAGATCCCCGCCTCCTCATTGGCCTCGAGGACGCTGCGCCTGAAGGTCACCTGGCTCGGCTGGCCCCGGCTGTTCCGGATGGCCAGCACGCCCATCCCGGCGGCGTTGGTGTCGATTCCGGTGCTGTCGCGGATCACGCTCTCCTCGACGAGCGCCACGGAGGCGATGAGGTACAGGCCGACTCCGTGGCTCTGCTCGATGAGGGATGCGCGTATCGTGATCGAGGCGGCCGTGTTGCCCTCTCCCCTGTTCGCGCCGACGCCCGTCCCCTCGACCTCGCCGGACTCGAGGGTTCCTCGCACGACGGACGACTCGAGGGCGAGCTCGGCGCCCGCGCTGTGCACGCCGACCCGATGGGCCCCTTCGACGAGCGAGCCACGGACGGTGAGCGCCGCCGGGCCTTGCTCGTTGTCCACCTTGATGCCCTGGGCGCCCGCGCCGGCCACCCAGACCTCGTCGATCACGACGCCGATCGAGCCCGAGACCAGGATACCTTGCCCCGCGCTGCGGATCGCGACGCCCCGTATCTCGGCCGCGTCGGCGCCCGCGCCGACGTCGATGGCCGCGGCCGTGTCCGGCCCCGCCCCGGCGATCTCGACGAGCGCCGGGCACCTCCCCCACAGCCGTACTGGCTTGTCGACGATCACGTCCTCTGGATACGTACCCGCGGCGATCGCGACGACCGCTCCGGGCGCGGCCGCGCGGAGGCCCTCGCCGACGGTCGTCCACGGCCTCTCCGGCGTGCCATCGGAGTCGCCCCCTGCATAGGCGCCGTCGACGTGCTGGGTCTCCTCGTCCAGGGCGATGTCGCCCCATGGCGCCTCACCGCACGGCGCGACCTCGCGACAGGCGGTCTCCCCCGGCACGGCCATCGTCCCCGCAGGGCAGGGGGCATCCGGCAGGACAGGCGCGCACGCTCGGTCGCCCGGCGTGAAGCCGGCGCCGCAGGCCTCGGGCGGGATGCCCGCGGGCTCGCACCCAGAATCGGTCGTGCGCTCGCCGGCCGCGCACCCCGGCGCGGCCGCCCCTCCTCCTCCGCCGCCGTCAGGCGTCGCGTCCGGCCGAGGTGGGGGGGCCTCCCTGTCGCAGCCAGCCAGGAGCCACGTCGCCGTGAGCAGCAGGAGCGGAGCCCTGTGTCGGTCCATGAATCCGTCCATGAACCGGAGCACGACGTCGAGCAACAGTCTACTTGTCGTCCACCACCGTAAAAAACGCCGACCCGTCCGCGCTCACGGTCTTCTCTTTGCTCGAACGCGACCAGGAGACGCGGAGGCTTCACAGGAGAGAGCAGCGAGCGACCGCCATGCACTCCGCGCCTCTTCTTCTGCGCCGCTGTGGTGCATTTTTCTTCTCACTGCATCGTCGTGCGGCGTGAGTCGAGCCTTTGTGCGAGGCACGGTGACAGGGAGCGGCGTTCTGAGCTACGCTGAGCGCCCCGCAGGAAACGCAGCATGCTTTGCAAATCTTATCACTCTGCACATCGCCTGGCCGGCGTCGCCGTGCTTCTTCTGTCGCTGCCTGGCTGCGCCCTCGACACGAGAGGCACAGGCGGCTCAGGTGAATCCGAAGCTCAACCCGGAGGACCTGGCGGCGCTCCCGCTGGAGAACCCGGCGGAGCCATCGCCGGACAGCCTGACGGCGCTCCCGTCGAAGAGCCTGGCGGCGCTCCCGTCGAAGAGCCGGGCGGCGGGCCGGCGGAAGAACCCGGCGGAACGCCGACGGAAGAACCCGGCGGCGATCAGGTCGAACAGCCCGGCGGGGATCCGGTCGAAGAACCCGGCGGCGCTCAGGTCGAAGAGCCCGGCGGCGCTCCCAAGCCGCTGTGCGGGGCGGCGGCTCCATCGCTGATCGCGTGCTTCGCGTTCGAGGGGAACCCCGACGACGCCTCGCAGCATCACTTCACGCCCGAGCGGGTGCGCAGCCTGCACTACGCGCCTGGCCGGGCCGGGCAGGCGCTCTCGGTGACGATGGGGAGCAAACTCTACTTCCGCCACGACGCCGCATGGACCGCCTCCGCGATGACCATCGATGTCTGGATCAACCCCGCCTCTCTCCCCGAGAAGCGGCGATACACCGTGATCGACAGCGGCGGGAAGCCTTCGCTCTTCCTGATGCCGGGCGGACAGATCCGCTGCACCATGGGCGTCGAGCGGAACGTGGCTTACCCCATCGTTCCCGGGCAGTGGACGCACGTCGCCTGTCTCTCCGACGGCCAGACGCAGAGCCTCTACGTGAACGGCGTCGAGGTCGATCGGAGCCCCTCAGGCCCGGTGATCGCCTCCGGCGAACAGCCCGTCCACATCGGCTCGGACGAGCCCTCGGGGGAAGACGAGTTCAACGGGCTGCTCGACAGCCTCCGCATCTTCGGCCGGACGCTCACGCCCCAGGAGATCTGCGCGGCTGCCGGCGGCGGCTGCTGATCTGCGCCGTCCGGCGCGCGCCCGACGGGGGCTCTGGCCCGCGGGTCGGCTCATGGCCGCCGCCGCGGGCCGGCTTCATGGCCGGCGCCGCACAGCGGCAGGCGAGCCCCGGCGCGACCGGCCAGGGCTGCCGCAAGAAGGCGCGCTCTCGGCGCGCGCAAGGAAGAGTGGAGGGAGGGAAGAGGGCGGGAGAGGAGAGAAGCGCCTCAGAAAGCGGCGTCGCGGAGCTTCTCTTTGTACTCCGCCTTGTACAGATCGTGGCAGGCCTTGCAGCTCGCCTTGGCACCGTCGATGTCGCCCTTCTTGGCCTTCGCGATGCCGTCGTTCGAGATCGCGACCCACTTGTCCATGCCCTTCGGCGGCCGCTTCGCCACGTACTCCAGCGCCTCCGCGATCTTCGCGGCGTCGCCGCTCGTGGTCGCCGATTGCATCACCGACTTCATCCAGCCCTGCATCGGACAGGCCTTCTGTCCTTTTGCACCGCAGCCGAAATCCTTCTTCTCGGCGACGGATGCGGGGAGGTCCGCGGTCCCGCCAGCGGCCCACGCGGCTCCAGCAAAGCCAATGCCGACGGTCATCAACACGGCACTCATCAGCTTCTTGCTCATCGACATCCGACGTCTCCTGTGGGTAAGGGCAAGCGCAGCGAGAGACATTGCAGCTCCGCGGGTGGAAGTCAACAGCCCACCTTGGTCGCCGAGCCAGCTCGCGAACGCCACCCAGGCGGAGACGGCGTCGGGGGACAAGATCTTCATCACAAACGCCGCGGAGGCGAAGATAACGTCAGGAGAGAAAAACTTCATTCATGATGTCCGCCCAGCGCCGTCTCCGTCCTCGCTCGCACCGCGCAGACGTCCTGACGCCACGCAGCGGCCGGAGGTGCCGGGCCGCCGGCGAGCGCGCCTCTGGGCCGCCCTCCGGGCGCGCGCCGCCTCCTTGCCGCTCGAGCGCGCCCACCCTGGGCGCCGTGGGCGGGGTCTCGCCTTCGTCGATGGCGCAGGCAGGTCTCTTCGCCGGCGCGATGACGAGGTCCGCGATGCGCCAGACCGACCCATCGACACGACGCGACTACGTAGCTTATCGACAGGGCGCGATGCGCCCTTGGATGCCTTTCAGGTGCCTTGAACCGAGCCCGCAGAACACGGCACCCGGGGCGCCCTCTCCGGCGCCGGGGAGCCGTTCGCCCATCACGGGCGCCCTCGTCGTCGATGGCTTACCTGCGCTCGGCGCACCACCCGGACGGCCTGGGCACACGCGCGTATCCGTCGAGAACCCCTCGTTCGCGCCGCCGGTCGGCCAGCGCGTCCGCGGAGCCGGTCCTCCCAGGGCGCCCCGGCGTGTTCTTCGTGAGACTCCAGCGCTGACGCGCCGCATCGCGCGGTCGATCCGGTCGCGACCGCCGCGGAGGTGAGTCGCCATACCATCCCGGGCCTGTATCCAGACCAGGAGGGCGGCGCGCGTGATATCGCTGGATTCACGGCCGTTGATGCGCGTCGGAGAGATCGTCGACGAGCGGTTCCAGATCGAGGGCCTCGCGGGCTCGGGCGGGATGGGGCACGTCTACCGGGCGCGCGACCGGCGAAGCGGCGACACGGTGGCTCTCAAGGTGCTTCGCCGCGCCGACAAGGGTGAGCTCAGCCGCTTCTCCTGCGAGGTGGAGGCGCTCTCGGCGCTGCGCGTCCCCGGCGTCGTCCGGTACATCGCCCACGGCGTCGCGGCGGGTGGCAAGCCGTATCTGGTGATGGAGTGGCTCGCCGGGGAGACGCTCGCCGAGCGCATCGCGCGGCGAGGGCTCACCCCCGCCGAGAGCGTCGACGTCGTCGCGCGGATCGCGGAGACGCTCGGCGCCCTCCACGGGCAGGGCGTCGTGCACCGCGACCTCAAGCCGAGCAACCTGGTCCTCGTCGAGGGGCGGCTCGATCGCGCGATGGTGCTCGACTTCGGGATCGCGCGCTTCCGGATCGATCAGCAGCTCACCCTGCCGGGCACCGTCCTCGGGACCCCGGAGTACATGGCGCCCGAGCAGGCGCGCGGCGAGCGGCGCGTCGACGCCCGCGCCGACGTGTTCGCGCTCGGCTGCGTGCTCTTCAAGTGCCTCACCGGGCGCGCCGCCTTCCAGGGCGCCGGGGCGCTCGCCGTGATGGTCAAGGTGCTGCTCGACGAGCCGCCGCGCCTCCGCGAGGTCCGCCCCGACCTGCCGGACGACCTCGACGCCCTCGTCACCAGGATGCTCGCGAAGCAGCCAGACGGGCGTCCCCGCGACGGCGCGGTCGTCGCCGAGGAGCTCCGCGCGATCGACCTCAGCCGCGCCGGCGCCGCGGACGGCGCCCACCCTGCCGCGCTGGCGCCCGTCCTGGAGCTCACGAGCAGCGAGCGGCGCGTCACGTGCCTCGTGCTCGCGCACGAGCGCTCGGCGCCCGAGGACGTGACGCGCTCGCAGGAGGAGGAGCAGGCGCGGGCGACGGGCCGCGCCGACGAGCTCTACGCGCTCGCCGAGCGCTACCAGGGTCAGATCGAGCTCATCGACGCGAGATCGCCGCTGCTGGTGCTGACGAGCGCCGAGGCGGCCACCGATCTCGCCGCGCAGGCCGCGCGCTGCGCGCTCTCGCTGCGCGCGTTGCTCGGCGGCGCGCAGGTCTCGCTCGTGACCGGCCGGGCCGAGCTGACGTCGCGCATCCCGATGGGCGAGCTCATCGACCGGGCGGTCCAGCTCCTGCCGTCGCGCGGCGAGCCGGGCGCGGTCGCCGCGGTGCGCATCGACGAGGTGACGGCGGGGCTGCTGGGCGGCCGGTTCGAGACGAGCTGCGAGGGCGGCGCGCGCTTCCTCCACGGGGCGCGGGACGACCTCAGGGTGACGTCGGCGCCGGCGCTGCTCGGCAAGCCGGTGGCGTGCTTCGGGCGGGAGCGGGAGCTCGCGGTGCTGACCGCGGAGCTCGATCGGAGCACCGAGGAGTCGACCTCCGGCGCGCTGCTGGTGGTCGCGGCGGCCGGCATGGGCAAATCGCGGCTGCGGCAGGAGTTCCTCGAGACGGTGTCGGCGCGCAATACGCGAGCGGCCGACCGCGCGCGCGGCGGGGGCGGCGCCGACCTGGCGGACGGCGCCCCCGTGGAGGTGTGGATCGGCCAGGGGGACCCGATGAGCTCGGGCTCGGCGTTCGGCCTCCTGTCGCGCGCGCTGCGGAGCGCGATGGGCATCGTCGACGGCGAGCCGCTGGAGGAGCGGCGGCGCAAGGTGAGGGCGCGGGTCGAGCGGCACCCGGAGCTCGACGTCGGGCGCGTCAGCGCCTTCCTTGGCGAGCTCCTGGGCGCGCCGTTCCCGGACGACGACATCCGGGTCGGCGCGGCGCGGCGCAACCGGCAGCTGATGGGCGATCAGCTGCGGCTGTCGTGGGAGGAGTTCATCCGGGCCGAGTGCGCGAGGCAGCCCGTGCTGCTGATCCTCGAGGACCTGCAGTGGGGCGACCTGCCCACCCTGACGATGGTGGAGGCGGCGCTCCGGAGCCTGCGGGATCTGCCGTTCCTGGTGCTGGGGCTGGCCCGGCCCGAGGTGCACGAGGCCTTCCCGGGGCTGTCTCAGGGGCGCTTCGGCAACCAGATGATGCTGCCGCCGCTCACGCGCCGGGCGAGCGAGCGGCTGGTGCGGGCCGCGCTGGGCGACGAGGCGAGCGCGGAGCTCGTGGCCACGCTGGTGGACCGGGCGGACGGCAACCCGTTCTACCTGGAGGAGCAGGTCCGCGCGGTGGCGGCCGGCCACGGCGCGGACCTGCCGGAGACGGTGCTGGCGATGGTGCAGGCGCGCATCGAGGCGCTCGACGCCGAGGCGCGGCGCGTGCTGCGGGCCGCGAGCGTGTTCGGCCAGGCGTTCTGGCCGAGCGCGGTGAGCGCGCTGCTCGGGGGCGCGGTGGTGACGCGCTGGCTCTCGGAGCTGGAGCGCCGTGAGGTGGTCCACCGGCGCGGCCCCGGGCGGCTGCGGGGAGAGGTCGAGTACCGCTTCCGGCACGCGCTGGTGCGCGAGGCGGCGTACGGGATGCTGACGGAGGCCGACCGGCGGCTGGGCCACGCGCTGGCGGGCGCCTGGCTGGAGGGCGCGGGCGAGCCCGACGCGATGGCGCTCGCGGAGCACTTCGAGCGCGGCGCCGTGCCCGCGCGGGCCGCGGCGGCGTACCTGCGCGCGGCGCAGCACGCCCTGGAGGGCAACGATCTCGGCGCCGCGATCGCGCGGGCCGAGCGCGGGCTCGAGTGCGCGCCGGAGCCCGCGGTGGTGGGGGCGCTCCGGCTGGTCCAGGCCGAGGCGCACATATGGCGGGGCGACCTCGCGCTGGCCGAGGAGCGGGGGACGGACGCGGCGCGGCACCTCGCGCCCGGCTCGGCGCCGTGGTTCGCGGCCGTCACGCAGGCCGTCGCGGCCGCGAGCAAGCTGGGCGGCTTCGACCGCGTGGAGCGGTGGATGGGCGCGGCGGTCGTCGTCACCGCCTCGCAGGGCGCGGAGAGCGCGAGGAGCACCTGTCTCTGCATGGGCGCCTCGACCCTGGCCTTCGCCGGACGGCCTGCGATCGTCGACGGGCTCATCGCGGAGGTGGAGCGCGCCATGGGCGACGGGGCGTCGACCGGCGCCGGCACGGGGGCCGAGGTGGCCGCGGGGCTGCACCAGGCGCGCGCTTTCCGCGCGATGAGCGGGGGCGATCCCGGCGCCTGCGTCACCGGCCTGGAGGCCGCGCTCGTGGCATTCGAGCAGGTCGGCGACCGGCGCAACGCGTGCATCACCCGCGCGAACCTGGGCTATTCCTACGGCGAGCTCGGCGACTTCGGCGGCGCCGAGGCGGCGCTCCGCTCCGTGCTGGAGGCCACGGAGCGGATGGGTCTGCACGAGGTGGCGGCGGCGGCGCAGGCCAGCCTCGGGCAGGTCCTCGCCTACCGCGGCAGGCTCACCGAGGCGCGGGCCGTCGAGGAGGCGGCCCTCGCCTCGAGCCAGCGGCTGGGCGACCCGCGCGCCGAGGTGGTGTCGCGCTCGTACCTCGCAAAGATAGCCCTGCTCGCCGGCGACCTCGCGGGCGCGGAGCGCGAGGCGCGCCTCGCCGAGGCGCTGGAGAGCGCGTCGCCGTTCCGCGTCACGGCCATGGCGATCCGCGCCCGGGCGCTGATCGGGCTGGGGCGCGCCGCCGAGGCGCTCGCGGCCGCCGGCGAGGCCCTGGCAGCGCTCGAGTCGCTCGGCGGGATCGAAGAGGGCGAGTCGATGATCCGGCTGGTCCACGCGGAGGCGTTCTCCGCGGTCGGCGACGCGGCCAGCGCGGCGGTCGCCATCTCCTCGGCGCGCGACAAGCTGCTCGACCGGGCCGCCGGCGTCCGCGATCCCGAGTGGCGCGGGCGCTTTCTCTCACACGTTCCGGACAACGCCCGCACCCTGGAGCTCGCATCGCAGTGGGTCGGAGCTGGGCGGAACCGCCGGAACTGAATGTGGCCGA
This sequence comes from Sorangium sp. So ce117, assembly GCF_051524395.1. Lineage (NCBI taxonomy): Bacteria > Pseudomonadati > Myxococcota > Polyangiales > Polyangiaceae > Sorangium > Sorangium sp. So ce117. The sequence continues at coordinate 10,144,195 of NZ_CP150309.1, read as the reverse complement.
ACGTGACTGAACGTGACTGAACGTGGCCGAACGTGGCCGAACGTGACTGAACGTGACGGAACGTGACGGAACGTGACTAATTGTTGCTGTCCCACGGAGGAATCCGCGGAGGACGTGCAATTTAATGGCTGACAGTCGAAGTGGTTTGCCGTACCCTGATCGTTGACGTGGAGAGTTCCCGGCTGTCGTTGTGTTGAGCGACGCGCCGGAGGGCGTGCTGTGATCGGGGAGCGTGGGCGCTCCCCTTGGCTCGCTACCTGAGGTCTCATCACGTGAAAACCAGGGCTGTACTTGGGTGCGCAGGCATCCTCTTCGTGGCTACCGGCTGCGTCGCGCCCGAGCAGGCGCTCGAAGCGGCGGATGAAACAGAGGAGCTCGGATCGAGCGCTGACGAGCTCGCGACCGGCAATGCGCTGAGCGCGAATGCGCTGAGCGCGAATGCGCTGAGCGCGAATGCGTTGAGCGTCAACGCGCTCAGCGTGAACGCGCTGAGCCCGGTGGCGGCCTCCGCTCTCAGGGATCCTGGCGCGAGGGGCGATCTCTTCCGGTCGCTCGTGAAGTACACGGTCAGCTGCGCGCTCAAGGAGTCGCAGTCGTTCCGTTTCTCCTGGACCGACCGCGCGGGCGCGACCCACAAGGAGGTCTATCCCGGACACCTCGGCCTCGCGCCCCGGTGGGACCGGCGCCCGCTCGACGACGAGGGCAAGCGGATGGTCTCCGCGTGCCTCGCCGCCCACACGAACCGTTATGGAGTCTCGGTCAGCATCTCGATGCGCTCCCGACAGAACCCGCTGCATCACGAGGTCGGGTGCGACGAGCTCGACGATTACCCTCATGTCGAAGGGGCCTTCTGGGGGAACCTCTTCACGGAGACGCCGTACCTGCGCGCCTGTTACAACCCGGCGAACGTCGATGTCGCGCGCGCGGCGAAGCGCGACTGCGCCGCGGGCCAGCTCGGCGCCGACGGCGATCTCGATGGCTGCGGGATGATCGAGATCGTCGGGCGCTGCAAGGAGTACTGCGGCAAGCTCAACCGCTCCGGGGAGTATTACAAGGAATGCGATGATCCGGAGTTCGGCGAGACGCGCTATGTGATCACCACCGCGCTGCGGTGACCCTTGCCCTCCCGAGGGGGGGCCGCCGGTCGTCTTCTACCTCGGCAGCCCTGATCGGAGCCGAGCGAACGCGCCGCCCTCCCTGGCGCGGGCGGCGTCGCCGGGCGAAGATGCGCGGCCATGGAGATGCATCAGGTCCGGTATTTCCTTGCGGTGACCGAGACCCGCAGCTTCACGCGCGCGGCCGAGCGGTGCGCGGTCTCGCAGCCCGCGCTCACGGCCGCCATCAAGAAGCTCGAGGAGGAGCTCGGCGGGCCGCTCGTCCTGCGCGAGCGCGGCGGCGCCAAGCTCACGGCGCTGGGGCAGCGCGTGCTGCCGCGGCTCCAGCGGCTGCGGGACGAGATGCAGGCCGTCCAAGTGATCGCGGACAACCACCGGCGGCTCAAGCAGGTGCCGCTCCGTGTGGGCATCCTCTGCACCATCGGGCCCGCGCGGCTCGCGGGCTCGCTGGCGGCGTTCCGCGCGGAGGCGCCGGGGGTGGAGCTGGAGATCGTGGTGGCCGTGCAGGGTGAGCTCCTGCGGCGGCTGGAGGAGGCCGAGGTCGACGTCATCGTCTCGAACCTCGGCGACGCTGTCCCGGACTGGTGCGTTGTGGCGCCCCTCTACGAGGAGCGCTACGTCGTGGTCCTCCCGCCCGGCCACCACCTGGCCGGGCGCGAGGGCCTGCGGCTCGAGGATCTGGACGGCGAGCCCTACCTCGATCGGCTCGCCTGCGAGATGCGCGAGCAGGTGACGGGCGTGTGCGCCGCGCGGCGCGTGGACCTGTACGCGGCGTACCGGACCGATCGGGAGGACTGGGTCCAGAGCCTGGTCCACGCGGGGCTGGGTTTTGCCTTCATGCCCGAGCACTCGGTGCTCCTGACGGGCGCGTCTCAGCGCCCGCTCGTCGACCCGGCCCTCCGTCGCACCGTCGCGCTGGTGCGCTCGGGCGATCGCACGCCGGCGCCGGGCTTGCAGCTCTTCTGGGACGCGCTGCTCTCGCGCGCTGCCCGGGCGCGGCCGGTCAACCCTTCGCGGCGATGATGTCCACGTGCTCGATGACGGGCGGCGCGGCGAGCAGCTCCGGCGCCTTGGCCATGAGCGCTGCCGCGATGCGGCCTGCGAGGTGCTCCTTGCGCCCCACCTCGTCCGCGAAGGTATCGAAAATGCCGAACGTCGACGGCCCGATGCGCAGCGCGAACCAGTGAATCGTCCGCGGCTCCTCGGCGGCGAGGCCGACGGCGGAGCGGAGGAGCGCCTCGACCTCGGCCTCCTTGCCGGGCTTGGCCTCGATGCGGGCCAGGAGGGAGAGCGTCACGGCGGTCGGGGAAGCAGCGGTCATGAGATCCTCCTCTTCGGCGGCGCACGGCGCGCCGCGTTTCGGTGAAGAGAGTTGTAACGATCGGCGTCCGGCCGACCATTCGATGTTCTGGATGGATCCATCAGCGCCGTGGATGGGCGCTTCACCGGAGGGATGGCCGCGACCCTCCGCCATGGCGGCGCCACCCCCTGAGGTGGAGCGCCCCTCGGGTTCTGCCGTGTTTTCGCGCCGGCATGGGGTGTGCTCGAGGTCGAGCGTCATGCCGACGCTCGAGCACAACGCCCTCGTCGAGATGTTCCGCGAGCACCCCGAGCTCGCGCCCCACTGGCTCGCGACGCTCTTCCACCTCGATGTGCCGCCACACACCTCGGTCGGGGTCGTCGAATCGTCGCTCGACCAGCTCATCCCGGTGGAGTTCCGCGCTGACCTGGTGCTCGAGCTTCGAGACGCGAGCGGCGCGCTGGTGCTTGCGATCGTCGTCGAGGTCCAGCGCGACATGGATCCAGACAAGAAGTTCTCGTGGCCGACGTATGTCACGGTCGTGCGCGCCAGGAAGCGCTGCGGCACCGTCGTCCTCGTGGTCGCACCGGACGTCGGCGTGGCCTCCTGGGCGGCGGAGAGCATCGACCTCGGCCTGGGCCTCGGCCACGTCGAACCGCTGGTGCTCGGCCCGGCCGTCGTCCCCGAGATCACCGACCCAGCCGAGGCGGAGAAGGACGCCGAGCTGGCCGTGCTCTCGGCGGTGGCGCACGGCAATGGGCCGAACGGGCTCACCGTGGTCAAGGCCGCGCTCGTTGCGCTTGGCCGGCTCGACCAGGAGCACGCGATGGTCTACTTTCAGGTCATCTGGAGCGGGTTGCGTGAGCCCATGCGGCGGGCTCTGGAGGCGTTGGTCATGGAACGGCAGATCGAAGGCGAGGAGAGGTTTCCGTTCGTGCGAGAGCTGATGGATCGCAGCAAGCTCGCGGGCCTACGTGAGGGCGAGCTCAAGGGCCTACGCGAGGGCGAACTCAAGGGCCTACGTGAGGGCGAGCTCAAGGGCCTACGTGAAGGCGAGCTCAAGGGCAAGAGGGACACTCTGCTGCGGCTGCTTGCGCGTGCAGGGATCGCGCTGACCGCGAACGAGAGCGCGCGTATCCACGCATGCGCGGACATCGCGGTCCTCGATCGCTGGATCGATAACGTCCTCGGGGCGAAGACTGCGACCGACGTGCTCTCCTGACTGGAGCGCGCCGATGGCGAAGACAGGCGAGGAGATCCTCTCGCTCCAGCGCGTCGTCGTGGAGGCGGGCACGCGTTACATGCTCGCCGTGGACCCGAGGAAGGCGAGCCCGTTCGAGCGCGGGTAGCTCGTCCTCGACGAGATCACAGCGACGCTCGACTGGCTGTTCGACGATGGCGTCGAGGACGAGAGCGACGCGAGGCTCGCCAAGCTCGGACAGGTCCACGGGGTGACCTGCCGTTCGCCACCCTCCTTCCCCCGCCGCGCCCGCCGCGCCCACCCTTCCCGCTCCGGCCTGCTGCGATGCCAGCACGACAAGACATGAGCTGAGGCTCCTTGCCTGTTCCCGCGGCGTGAGTCGTCGATCGATGGTGGAGCGGATCCGTGGGCCATCGGTCTCGCTGGCGCGATGTCGTGACACGGGCATCGATCCCGGCGTGATGCCGTCTCGGGCGGAGACGGCCTGATCCTGCGATCCGTGCTCGGAGATTCCGGCTCGACGGCGCGGGGACCGAGGTTATGGTGCGACCCCGCAGCGCAATCGGCCCGACCCGCGGAGGGGAAGATGAACCAGGAAGAGCAGCAGGACGCAGCCACCTATCGCGTCGTCGTCGATCACGAGAAGCAGTACACCGTCTTCCCTGTCGAGCGCGCGATCCCGAGCGGGTCGCGGGAGGCCGGCAAGCAGGGCTCCATCATGGAGTGCCTCGCTTACATCGAGCAGGCATGGGAGCGCCTGCGCGCCCCGGAGGAGGGATGCGCCCCGGCGGAGGTCGCCCGAGCGCGCGCGGAGTGGCTCTCCTGACGCCGCCATGAGGCGAGGATGGCGGCGATGACAGGGGCGACGTGGCCCTGAAAGCGGAGTCCGCGCCGTCCGCCCGGTAGCCTGGTCAGGCTGGACCGGGCAGGCTGGATCAGGAGCACGCTGGCTGGACGGAGGTCCGTGCGCCATGGGGGCCTGCCGAAGCGTGCCAACCTGGGCCAGAGGGGAACTCCCACGCTCGACGTAGCTGCATGAAACAAGGCAAGGATCGCCGCGGAACGGCAATTGCTGAGGGCAGACCCGGAGGAGCGGATGCGTCATCTCTCTCTCGTCGGTGTTGCCCTCGTCGTGCCCCTGTTCATCGGCTGTTCTCCGCACGTGGACATCGACGCTGAGAGCGCTTCAGCGGGTGGGTCCGGAGGCGCGCCGAGCGGGGAAGGCGGCACGTCGGCTGGGGAAGGCGGCGCGCCGGCTGGGGAAGGCGGCGCGCCGGCTGGGGAAGGCGGCGCGCCGGCTGGGGAAGGCGGCGCGCCGACCGGGGAGACGACGGTTTCGCCCGGGTGCCCGAGCGAGGTGCTTGTCGAGTCGACAGCGTGTCCTGAGATCGGGAAGATCTGCACGTACACGACGGGCGATTGCGTCCTCGTGTTCGAATGCAAACTCAATGAAGGTGATCCCGACGATACTCAGAGCAGCTGCGCAGCGCGGCCGGCAGCCTGGCTCAAGACGGAGCAATCGGCGTGCGGCGGATGCTCTGGGGCCAGCGTGAGCTGCGTTCCGTGCGAGGGCGCCAGCCCAGGCGAACCGTGCGATGCTGTCGGCTATGCTTGCGAGAACGACGCCGGGGGCGGCAACTGTGGTGGGGCGATGCGCTGCAAGCACGACAAGACATGGGTTATATCAACGCTCTACCCCTGGTGCTGCATCTAGAGCGGCGGTCACCCGCTTCGGATACGGGCCCATCTCGACGTTTTCGGTGCTCAGCGCACTGGAGTGCGCTTCCGCGCCGAAAACGCCGATCTGGACCCGTCTCCTGTGCGGGTGACCGCCGCTCTGCGACGCTCGTACCAGGCTCAGCTGAAAACCGCTCTAGGTAACGAGCGCCGCGATCCCGCCCCGCGGAGGTGGACCCGAGTCACGGCGCGAGAAGCGCCGTCTGCGTCTCGAGCGGATCGATCCCGCGCAGCACGGCGGCGCCGTGCGGTCCAGCGAGGCGACAGGCTTCCTCGACGGGGAGGCCGTGGGCGAGATAGAAGGTGAGCGCCCCAGCGAAGCTGTCGCCGGCGCCGTACTCGCCGAGGACGCGGTCCGGCGCGGGCGGCGCGTCGACCAGCGCGGCGCTCCCCGGGCGGAGGACGCGGACGGGCCGCGGCCCGTCGGTGAGCACCAGCGCGCCGGGGCAGGGGTCGTACGCGTCGAGCGGGGCGTTCTCGCGCGGATCGGAGGCGCTGCCGATGACCACGTCGGCGGCGATCGCCGCCGCCCGGAGCGCCGCGCCCCTGCGGGCGGTCACCACGAGGCGACGCGCGGCGCGCGCGAGGCGCAGGCTGTCGGGGTCGGCGCCGGTGAAGTACACGGCGTCGCAGCCCGCGAGGATCGACCACGGGAGCAGGTCGCTCGCGGCGGGCTGGAGCGGGGCCCCGGTGACGATGATGGTGCGACGGCCCTCGGCGTCCACGACGACGACCACGCGCGGGTGGTCCACGGCGCGCACCGCCGCGTGCACGTGCACGTGCCCCGGCGCGACGCGGATGCGCTCCTCGACGGCGCGCGCCGCCGCGTCGTGCCCGAGCGCGGTGAAGAGGTGGATCTCGGCGTCGCTCCGGCAGAGCTGCGCGAAGGCGAGGCCGCCGCCCCCGCCGGGCAGGAAGCGCGCGTCGAGCAGGTGAACGATGTCGCCCGGCTGGGGGACACCCTCGGTGCGGCCGAGCGTCACGTGCTCGACGTGACCCACGACGGCGATGCGCGGCGCTGCCATGCCGCTCGACATAGCACGGCGGCGCCGCGCCGCGCGGGCGCCTCCTGGCCGCCCCCCGGCCGGAGCACGCCCGCCTCCCCAGCCCCCCGCGCTCCCCGCCACGCCCGGCGACGCCCCTCGCCGGCCATGCCCGCGACGCCCCTCGCCGGCCATGCCCGCCACGCCCGGCGACGCCCCTCGCCGGGCATGGCCGGCGGCGCGTGCGGGAAAAGAGGATCGGTGCCTGTCAGAAGCCGGACGGCCGCGGCGTAGGAACGGGGGTGGCCGTCGAGCCACACCCGATCCGCGCCCTCCTGCGCGCCAGGGCCAGCCGCCGTCGCGCGCTGGTGAACGGAGACGCACGCGCGACGGCCGCGCGACGCGCGACGCGCTACCGGCAGCGGCGCGCTGGCCAGAGGGCTTTGTCTGCCCGGCTTCTCATCAACGATCCATGTCCAGAGGAGATCAACACCGTGCTTCAACACGCATTCGACAGATCCATCCGGTACCCTGCGCCATGCCTCGCCGCCGCGCTCGTCGCGGGCCGCGGGAGGACGGGCGCATCATGAGGAGGCTCTGCAAAGGCGCGCTCCTCGCGGCGCTCGCCGTCGGGAGCACCATCGCGAGCGCGAGAGACGCGCGGGCTGCAGAGGGCGCCACCGCCTTCTGGAACAACGCCGTCGAGGTCGAGGTGTCGGGCGGCGCCCTGACCCGCGGCCCGGGCTGGGGCTGGAGCGCCGGCGCCTCGTCGGTCCAGCAGATCGAGGCCGGCGACGGGTTCGTCGAGTTCTCCACGAACGAGGCGAACCGGACCAAGATCGCCGGGTTGAGCCACGGCGATGAGAGTCCATCGTTCTGGGACATCGAGCACGGGGTGCTCCTTCGCGCCGACGGGGGCGTGGAGATCCTCGAGCAGGGGTACGGGAAGGGCTACTTCGGGACCTACCAGGCCGGCGACGTCTTCCGCGTCGAGGTGTTCGATGGCCAGGTGCGTTATCGCAAGAACGGGGTCGTATTCTATACGAGCGACACGGAGCCCACCTACCCGCTCGCGCTCGACGCCAGCCTGCACGACGAGGGCGCGACCGTCACCAGCGCCCAGGTCACGAACTGCACGGCCGGCGACGAGAGCTGCATGCCGCCGGGGTTCTGGAAGAACGTCCGCTACGCCCCGGCGAACGGGACCTTGCTGACGCGTAGCCCCGGCTGGGGCTGGCACGCCGGGGCCTCGTCGGTCCAGCAGATCGAGGCCGGCGATGGGTTCGTGGAGTTCTCCACGAACGAGGCGAGCCTCGAGAAGATGGCGGGCCTCGGCAACGGCGACGCCGATCAGGGCTTCGGAGACATCGACTATGCGGTCTTTCTGCGCGCCGATGGAGGCCTGGAGATCGTCGAGCAGGGGTACGGGAAGGGCTACTTCGGGACGTACCAGGCCGGCGACGTCTTCCGCGTGGAGGCGTTCAGCGGCCAGGTGCGTTACCGCAAGAACGGGCTCGTGTTCTACACGAGCGCCACGGCGCCCACCTACCCGCTCGGGCTCGACACCAGCCTGAACCACGAGGGCGCGACCCTCACCAGCGCCCAGGTCGCGAGCTGCGCGGCCGGGGACACGAGCTGCATGCCGCCGGGGCTGTGGCGGAACGTCCGCTACGTCACCGCCAACGGAGGCGTGCTGACGCGAAGCGCCGGTTGGGGCTGGCACGCCGGGGCCTCGTCTGCCGAGCAGATCGAGGCGGGCGACGGGTTCGTCGAGTTCTCCACGAACGAGGCGAGCCTCGAGAAGATGGCGGGCCTCGGCAACGGCGACGCCGATCAGGGCTTCGGGGACATCGATTACGCGATCTACCTGCGCGCCGATGGAGGCCTGGAGATCGTCGAACAGGGGGTTGGACAGGGGTACTTCGGGACGTACCAGCCGGGCGACATCTTCCGCGTCGAGGTGTTCAATGGCCAGGTGCGTTACCGGCAGAACGGGATGGTGTTCCACACGAGCAACACGGCGCCCACCTATCCGCTCGGGCTCGACACCAGCCTGAACCACGAGGGCGCGACCGTCACCGGCGCCCAGATCATGAGCTGCGCGGCCGGGGACGAGGGCTGCATGCCGCCGCAGGAATGGAAGAACGTCCGCTACGCCACGGCGAACGGAAGCCTGCTGACCCGCGACGCCGGCTGGGGCTGGCACGCCGGGGCCTCGTCGGCCGAGCAGATCGAGGCGGGCGACGGCTACGTGGAGTTCTCCACGAACGAGGCAGACCTCCAGAAGATGGCGGGCCTCGGCAACGGCGACGCCGATCAGGGCTTCGGGGACATCGATTACGCGATCTACGTGCGCGACGACGGGGGCCTGGAGGTCTACGAGCAGGGCGTTGGACAGGGATACTTCGGGACCTACGAGGTCGGGGACGTCTTCCGCGTCGAGGTGTTCAATGGCCAGGTGCGCTACCGCAAGAACGGGATGGTGTTCCACACGAGCACCACGGCGCCCACCTACCCGCTCGGGCTCGACACCAGCCTGAACCACGAAGGCGCGACCGTCGCCGGCGCCCAGGTCATGAGCTGCGCGGCCGGGGACACGAGCTGCATGCCCCCCGGGCTATGGCAGAACGTCCGCTATGCCACCGCCAACGGAGGCGTGCTGACGCGCACCGCCGGCTGGGGCTGGCACGCCGGGGCCTCGTCGGCCGAGCAGATCGAGGCGGGCGACGGCTATGCTGAGTTCTCCACGAACGAGGCGAACCTCGAGAAGATGGCGGGCCTCGGCCACGGCGACGCCGATCAGGGCTTCGGGGACATCGACTATGCGATCTACCTGCGCGCCGATGGAGGCCTGGAGATCTACGAGCAAGGGGTTGGACAGGGGTACTTCGGGACCTACCAGGCCGGCGACGTCTTCCGTGTCGAGGTGTTCAATGGCCAGGTGCGGTACCGCAAGAACGGGCTGGCGTTCCATACGAGCCTGACGGCGCCCACCTATCCGCTCAGGCTCGACACCAGCCTGAACCACGAGAGCGCGACCATCGCCGGCGCCCAGGTCGTGAGCTGCGCGACCGGGGACACGAGCTGCATGCCGCCGGGGTTCTGGAAGAACGTCCGCCATGCGCCGGCGAGCGGGGGCTCGCTGACGCGCGCCGCCGGCTGGGGCTGGCACGCAGGGGCCTCGTCGGTCCAGCAGATCGCGTCGGGCGACGGGTACGTGGAGTTCTCCACGAACGAGACGAACCGGTACAAGATGGCGGGCCTTGGCCACGGCGACGCCGATCAGGGGTACGGAGACATCGATTACGCGATCTACCTGCGCGGCGACGGGGGGCTGGAGGTCGTGGAGCAAGGGGTTGGACAGGGCTACTTCGGGACCTACCAGGCCGGCGACGTCTTCCGCGTCGAGGTGCAGAGCGGCCAGGTCCGCTACCTGAAGAACGGGGCCGTGTTCCACACGAGCAGCGCGGCGCCCACGTACCCGCTCGAGCTGGATACCAGCCTGTACGACGACGGCGCGACCATCACGAACGCGTCGGTCTCGGGCGCCGGCGGCGGGGGGGACCCGACAACCGGCTGCGGCGAGGTGGGGCCCGGCGACGAGCTCAGCGGCACGAAGGTGCCCACGTTCTGCAATCACCCCACCACGATGCCGAACGGGGATGCGCCGCCCATGGGGCAGTACTTCGGCCATACGTGCACTTCGGTCGTGCTCCAGACCGTCTATTACACGCACACCTCCGGCAACCACAGCGGGCTCGATTTCTTCGTCCCGGCGCGCAGCCCCTTGTACTCGGTCGGCTATGGAATGGTCATGTGCGCCGGGCGAAACGCCTGCACAGGCAGGTACCCCACTGCCCAGGGCGCGCCTTCCCAGATCGATCTCACGATCCGCTATGGCTCGGTGTACGTCATCTACGGGCACGCCGCGTCGAGCCTGGTCGCCGAGGGCGATCTCGTCGTCCCGGGGCAGGAGATCGGCGAATCGTCGGACTGGCCAGGCAACGATCACCTGCACTTCGAGGTCCGCCGCGTCGCCGACAACAGGGCGCCGAACCCGGTGCCCTTCTTCTCGCCGGACCTCCGGAGCTACCTCGAGGGCACCGTCACCGACACGCACTTCTGCACGGGGCACTTCGATGATCAGGCGGACGTGGGGTTCACGGCGAGCACCCAGCTCGACGAGCGGCCGTGCACGGACGCGAACGACGGCACGACCGGCCCGATCCGCTGCCAGGAGGTGTGCGACTACAGCCCTGCGGACTGCGAGGTAAAGACCTACCCCAACGGGTACAGGGAGGTGCACGAGTACTGCAGCGTCTTCAGCTGCGGCGGCGGCACCTTCGCCTGCGGGCTCCGCCGGAACACGGCCGCCCAGGCGTGCCAGTGACACCCGCGCCGTGACGCCGCCCATCCTCGGCCAGCGCTGTTGAGCCGAGCTCGCCGGCGCTGCCGCCTGGCCGGCCTCCACCCTCCGCCATGGCGCCGTCACCAGCCGCCGCGGAGACGCGCCGCGCCCGCGGGCGAGCGTGGAGGGCCGCGCCGCTCGGGGGCGGCGGTGCGTACGAGTTGCCTCGGACGCGAAATCGGATCAATCGACGCCATGGAATCAGCAGCGGCGCGGCGCGCGCCAGAGCTCGGCTCCTCGAGGCAGCCGAGCCTGAGCGCGCTCCTCGGGATCGCGACATTTCTCCTCACGGGCGCGGCGATCGCCGTGGTCGCCGCGCTCATGGCCGCCGCGGCGACCATGCAGCAGGCCACCGGGATCCTCGGCGACGCGATCGAGAGCGTCCGCCTGGTGCACAGCCTGCAGATCGACCTCCTCCGCGATGCCCATCAGATCCACCGCGGCGGCGGCGCCGCCAGCGGCGGGCCGATCTCCACCTTCCACGAGTGGGAGATCGAGCTAAGGGAGGGCCTTGCGGAGGCTCACCGTTACGTGAGCAGCCAGGACGAGAGCGGCGCGCTCGTCGACGCAGAGCGGCGCGTCGACGAATACCTCGTCGGGCGTCGAGCCGGCGATGCCGGCGGCTCGCCCCCTGCGCCGGACGCGCCGGCGCTGGCCACCGATTCGCTCGCTTTCGACGACGCGTTCAAGGCCCTCGACCGCCTGGTCGAGATCAACCTCCAGCAGGCCCGCGCGTCCCAGGCGCTCATAGAGCGTCTGGGCCGGCGCGCGACCACCGCCGGCGTCGCGGCCGTCATCTTCTTCATGGCCGGCGCGTCCTTGGTCCTCATCAGCGCGCGGCGGCTCGTCTACGGCCCTGTCGTCGTGATCCAGGAGGCGATCGGCCGCTACGGCGCGGGGGACCGCGCCGCGCGCGCGCCGCTCGTCGGGCCGCGCGAGCTCGGGGACATCGCGCGGGCCTTCAACAGCACGGCGGAGTCGCTGGAGCGCCAGCGTGAGGCGCAGTTCGCGTTCCTCGGCGGCGTGGCGCACGACCTCAGGAACCCGCTCTCGGCGCTGCGGCTGTCGGTCGGCTTCCTCAGCGACGGAGGCCCCCCGTCGGAGCCGCGCGTGCAGCGGACCATGGCGCTCGTCGGACGGCAGGTCGATCGCCTCGAGCGCATGGTCGGGGACCTCCTTGACGCGTCGCAGATCGAGGCGTGCAAGCTCGACCTCCGGGTCGAGGAGCGCGACCTGCGCGAGCTCGTGCAGGAGGCGGCCGAGCTCTACCGCCCGGTCTCGCCGCAGCACCCGATCGAGCTCTCGCTCCCCGAGGCGCCGGTGCTCGTCCGCTGCGACGCGACGCGGATCCAGCAGGTGCTCAACAACCTCCTGTCGAACGCGCTCAAGTACTCTCCCGCCGGCGGCCAGGTCGATGTGGCGGTCCACGGCGGCGGCGGCCGCGCCGAGATCGCGGTTCGCGACCGCGGGGTCGGGATCGATCCGGCGGATCTGGCGCACCTCTTCGAGCCGTTCCAGCGCCTCAAGGCGTCGGCGGGCGCGATCCCGGGGACGGGCCTCGGGCTCGCCGTGGCGAAGCGCATCGTCGAGGCGCACGGCGGCCGCCTCCTCGTCGAGAGCGAGCCGGGCGCCGGCTCGGTGTTCCGGGTCGAGCTGCCGCGCGCGTCCTGATGGGGGAGGCGGTGCACGAGGCCGCGACGCGCGGCGCGCGAAGGGCGACGCCTCCACGAAGTGACCCCGCTCCGCCCGGCCGTGCGGTCAGGCGCCCGTCCCCGCCGCGCGCCGCCATCGATCCTCGCGGCGCACCACCCGCCCCTCGCGCTCCAGCTTGATCAGGTGAGCCTCGAGGCTCAGCCGCGCGAGCGGCCAGACGAGCGGCGCCGTGTCCGCATAGACGACCGGCAAGAGCGCCTCGATCGACGTGCCGCCTGCGCCGCCCGCGCCGGCCTCGCTGGCCGCCTCGAGCGCCGCGACCACCAGCCGCTCCCGCCCCAGCCGGTGCGCGATGTAGCGCCGGAACAGCGCCTCCGGCGCGCCGATCGGCCCGCCGTGCGCCGGCAGCGCGACCCGCGCCCCGAGCCCCGCGAGCCGATCGAGCTGCGCGAGGTACTCGGCCATGTCGCCCTCCCGGGGATCGATCAGGATGGTCCCCTCGCCGGCGACCATGTCGCCGCAGACCAGGGCGCCCTGCGCCTCGTCGAGGAAGCAGAGGTGGTCGGGCGCGTGCCCCGGCGTGTGGAGCACCCGCAGCGCCGTCGGCTCCGGCCCGCCGAGCCGCACCACCTCCCCGTCCGCGAGGCGGCGCGCGAGCGGGACGCCCGGGAGGCGCGGGGCCGCCTCGGCGTGCCCCCAGACCGGCAAGCCGAGCTCGGCCGCGAAGAAGCGCGCGCCCCCGACGTGGTCGGCGTGGTGGTGGGTCACCGCGATCGCCACGAGCGACCGCCCCTGGGAGGCGAAGCCGCGCGCCCAGGCGAGCCACTCGCGGCGCTCGTCCTCGTACGGCGTGGCCGGCTCGACGAGCAGCACCTCGCCGCCGCCGAGCGCGTAGCTGTTCGTGTGGGTCGCGGGCGGCAGGGTCGGCGTGCGCGCGGGGAAGGCCTCCACGCCGCGCACGCCGGGCCCGACGGGCTGCGGGCGGATCACCGCTCCACGACGACCGCGAGCGCCTCGCCGCCGCCGATGCAGAGCGTGGCCAGGCCGCGCTTCGCGTTCCGGTCCTTCATGGCGAAGAGCAGCGTCGTCAGGATGCGCGCCCCGCTCGCGCCGATCGGGTGGCCGAGCGCGACCGCGCCGCCGCGGACGTTGACCTTCTGGGCGTCGAGCCCGGAGAGCTTGTTCACCGCGAGCGCCACCACCGCGAACGCCTCGTTCACCTCGAAGAGGTCGATCTGGTCCGTCGGGATGCCGAGCTTCTTCGTCGTGTTCGCGATGGCCGCGGCCGGCGCCGTCGTGAACCACTCGGGCGCCTGCGCGGCGCCGCCATAGCCGACGATCCGCGCGAGCGGCGTGAGCTTGTGCTCCTTGACGGCCCGCTCGCTCGCCAGGACGAGCGCGCTCGCGCCGTCGTTGATCGACGACGCGTTGGCCGCGGTGATCGTCCCGTCCTTCTGGAACGCGGGCTTCAGGGACGCGAACTTCTCGGGCTTGCCGGCGGGCGGGCCCTCGTCCTCCTTCACGACCACCGCGTCGCCCTTCTTCTGCGGGACGGAGACGGGCGCGATCTCCGCGGCGAAGAGCCCCTCGCGCTGGGCCGCGACCGCGCGGCGGAAGCTCTCCTTCGCGTACTCGTCCTGCGCCTCCCGCGAGAAGCCGTGCTCCCTGGCGCACGCGTCGCCCGCGGTGCCCATGTGGAAGTTGCCGTACGGATCCCACAGGCCATCGTGGATCATGCCGTCCACGAGCTTGCCGTCGCCCATGCGGTAGCCCGAGCGCGCCTGCGGGAGGTAGTAGGGCACGTTCGACATCGACTCCATGCCGCCGGCGACGACGACGTCCGCGTCGCCGAGCGCCACCGTCTTCGCGCCGAAGATCACGGCCTGGAGGCCCGAGCCGCAGACCTTGCTCACGGTGGTGGCCGGCACCTTGCTCGGGATGCCGGCGAAGATGGCGGCCTGCCGGGCCGGAGCCTGCCCGATACCGGCGGACAGGACATTGCCGAGGAACACCTCCTCGACCGCCTCCGGAGACAGCTTTGCCCGCTCGAGCGCCGCCCGGATGGCGACCTCACCCAGGTGGGGGGCGGGCAAGGGCGAGAGTGCGCCCTGGAACGCGCCGATCGGCGTCCGGGCCGCTGCGACGATGTACACGGGGACGGGCAGGGTCATGATCTCCTCCAGCAGCGCTGATGCCATTTCATTCGATGACGCCAGCCATGCGCCTTGCGAATGTGCCTTGGGTACCTCGGTTGCCCTGGGGGGGCAAGCCGGCCCCGGCGACGCTCCGCTGCCTGCGCGGTCGCGCGCGCGGTTGCCTGCGCGGTTCGTTCGGTTCGCGCGGTTCGCGGGTTCACATCATCATCGAGCGCCCCCTCCGTCGCTCCGCCGGCCGGGCTCTTCGCGACCGGGCTCTTCGCGATCCCCCCGAGATCGTATGTCACCACGCAGTCGTCCGTCGCCCCCGCGCGCCGCGCCTCGCGGGAAGGGCGCCGCGGCCGCGCGCAGGCGCGGGAAACGGGGAGTGGAGAGCGCCGTCGTCGTGCGGCCGCTCTCGGACGGAATCCAAGCTCCGCCCGAGCCGGATCCAGGCTGGCCCTGAGCGCCCGCGCCCTCCGGGCCGAGGCCCCGCCGACTGGGCGCGGCGCGCGGCGACGCTGGCGCGGGCCGGGGGGCGCTATGTGGTACGCCGGGGACGTCGCGTGATATCGTGCGCGCCGATGGGGAAGGGGGGCTGTCCTCCCTGCGCCCGGGCGGACAAGGAGCGAACGAGCGATGGTGAATGCAGGCGATCGTGCCCCCGATTTCTCTCTCGAAAGCGACAGCGGCAAGACGGTGGGCCTCGCGGATTTCCCGGGCAAGACGGTCGTCCTCTACTTCTATCCAAAGGACGACACCCCCGGCTGCACGCGGGAGGCCCAGGCCTTCTCCGCGGCCCTGCGCGCCTTCGCCGAGGCCGGCGCCGTCGTGCTCGGCGTCTCCCGCGACTCCGTCGAACGCCACCGGAAGTTCAGGGACAAATACGATCTCGGGGTGACGCTCCTCAGCGATCCGGATCTCGCCGCGCACAACGCCTACGGGGTCTACGGCGAGAAGTCGATGTACGGCAAGAAGGTGATGGGTACCATCCGGAGCACCTTCATCATCGGCCCCGACCGCGCGGTGAAGCACGCCTTCAGCGCCGTGAAGGTCGACGGACACGCGGACGAGGTGCTCGCGCTCGTGCGCGGAGGCGGCAGAGGCGAGGCGCCGCCCGCGCCTGGAGCACGGGCGCCTGCGAAGAGCGCGGCCAAGGCGCCCGCGAAGAGCGCGGCCAAGGCGCCTGCGAAGAGCGCGGCCAAGGCGCCTGCGAAGAGCGCGGCCAAGGCGCCTGCGAAGACGCGATAAAGGACCCCAGGAACCGTCGGACAACGACATAGCCGACTCGCGGCGTGCGGGCTGTCGATCGCCTGATGGATGGCATCGCGAGGGCCTCCGGCGCGGGGACGGCGGGCTCGCCAAGCTGGACGGGCCCGGCGCTTCATGAAAGAATCTGTACCGTTGCTTGCAAATCGATGAAACTACCACGACACCAGGGCTCATCTCTCGATCCGCTTCGGGGCAGGTGGAGCGATGAGCGCTGGAGCGAGGGAGCGAGGGAGCTGGATTATGATGTTGAAGCATCCGATGCTACGGACTTTTGCTTTGCTGAGCTGCCTCTCCGCGATCGCCGCGTGCGGCGACGATGAGCCGCCGCCCAAGGTGACCGAGGGCGACGGCGGCGGAGGCAGCGGGGGGGACGGCGGCGGCGGCACCGGCGGCACCGGCGGCGTGCCGGTCGAGACGTGGGATCTCGACCGCAGCAAGCCGCTGTCGGACGTCGCTCCGGAGTTCACGGAGGCGGAGCACCCGCTCGCGCCGGGCGCCGTGCTGGCCGATCTCAAGGCCCCGCTCCCCACGAACGCCACCTGGATGAACTTCGCGCTCGGCCAGGGTGATCAGCGGATCAACGCCGCGCCGTACGACCTCAAGGCGGTCGGACAGGCGCTGTCGATCTCCCGGCCCAGCGTCGTGGTGGAGAGCACGGCCGTCACCTCGGCGGACCTGACGCAGCTCGCGCTCAGCGCGCGCCAGGCCTTCTCCGGCCACACCGTCAAGTCGGCCGATCTCCTCTCGGTCACCGTGGAGTGGGCGGCGCAGGGCGGCACGATGACGGCGCCCATCGTGTACGGGATGCCGTACGTGACGGCCACGTACGACGGGCTCGCCCCCTCCGTCCGCGCCGGCGACGGCGTGGCGATCACCGAGGTCAACGGCGGGTCGACGAGCCCCACCACGGTCACGGGCGACCGATTCGAGATCTCGCTCAACAACGGCCAGACGTGGGTGCTCTATGCGTTCCCCGAGATCAGCCTCGAGTGGGACGCCCTCTCCATGACGGCGGACGAGCCGTACGAGGGCTCGCTCCGCCTCGCGCTCGTCCCCGGGCCGAACGCCGCGGCCGTGCTCGACGACCACGCCGCCGTCATCCCCGTCGGCGGCGACATCGAGGCCTCGGTCACCGAGGACGAGGCCAGAGTGCGCTTCGTCTGGAAGACCGAGGGCGAGGGCGATCTCCTGACCATGGCGCTGCCGCACCATCTGGATCACCTCGATATGTTCAAGGCGGCGGACGTCTCGTACCCGACCGTGATCGGCCAGATGAAGGGCATCTCCGGCGCGAGCTGGGAGCTCGAGTACCCGCTCAGCACGATCGGCTGGGACGCCCCGCGCCGCGCCTCGGACGAGTGGGGCGAGGCCATCATCGCGGCCCTCGAAGAGGACAAGGGCTTCATGCCCGAGGAGGCGGTCGCCGGGACAGACCCCTATTTCGGGGGCAAGCAGCTCGCGAAGCTCGCGCGCCTCGCGCAGATCGCCGAGGTGGTCGGCAAGGCGGATCTCGCGGAGGAGCTCAGGGCGCGGCTCAAGTCGCGCCTCAACCCGTGGCTCAACGGCCAGAACGACAACCCCCTCGTCTACGACACGACCTGGGGCGGCCTCGTGACGACCAAGGGCCTGACGGACGAGGCCGCCGACTTCGGCCAGGGGTATTACAACGATCATCACTTCCACTACGGCTACTTCCTCTACGCGGCGGCCGTGCTCGCGAAGAGCGATGAGGCGTGGCGCGAGGAGTACGGGGACAAGGCGCTCTGGCTCGTCCGGGACATCGCCAACCCGAGCGCCAAGGACACGTTCTTCACGCCGTTCCGCAGCATGGATTGGTTCAGGGGCCACTCGTGGGCGTCAGGGCTGTTCCCGTTCGCGGACGGCCGCAACCAGGAGTCGACCTCCGAGGCCGTCAACGCCTGGTACAGCATGCAGCTCCTCGGTGAGGCGCTCGAGAACAAGGATGTGGAGAACCTCGGCCGGGTGCTCCTCGCCCTGGAGACGGCCTCGGCGCAGACGTACTGGCAGGTGACCGCGGACAGCACCGTCTACCCCGAGCCGTTCAAGAACAACGGCGCCGTCGGCGTGCTCTGGTCCACGAAGGCCGACTTCGGGACGTGGTTCGGTCCCAACCCCGAGTACGTCTATGGGATCCAGCTGCTCCCGATCACGCCGATCTCGGAGTCGCTCATCTCCAAGGACTGGGTCCAGGACGCGTGGCCCGTGATCTCGGAGACCACCGCGGACGCGGAGGACCCCTGGAAGGCGTTCCTGATCGCGGCGCACGCGACCGTCGACAAGGAGGCGGCCTGGGAGGACGCGCAGGCGCTCACCGCGCTCGACGACGGCCTCAGCCGGACCGCGCTCCTCTACTGGATCGCCACGCGGCCCTGAGTTAGCCGCCCTCGCAATCGATCGCCCCGCAGCCCGGTGGTGGGGGAATTCCCCCACCGGGCTGACATGATGGAACCGCCAAGCAGCCGTGTTCTTTGCGAGGCGCCGGGCCCGACGCCGGGGACCGAGCGCAGCAGCTCGTCCTTCGCGCGCCAGAGCGGGCTCTGCTCGATCTTGTCCTTGAGCTCGTCGTCGAGCTTTTTCAGCTCCTTCTCGAGCGTCTCGATAATGCGGGTGATGCTGCTGACGACGCGTGCGACGCGGCGGGGCCCAACCAAGCCCGAGAGCCGATTCTTCTCGGCCACTAGCATGGTGATCAACTGGCGCCGGCGCGCCAGCAGCAGCTCCAGCTCCAGCGCCGTGGCCTCTGGCATCGGCGTCAGCGGCGGCTGCACGGCGGCTGGTATTCCCGCTTTTCCAAGCGCCCAAGCGCCGTGGGCTGCGTTTACCCGCAACGCGTTCTCGATGTGGCGCGGGGGCTACCAGAGCACTGTCCGCCCGCAACCTAGATTGCCTCACGCGCTCCCGCGTGACGCGAGCTCAGCCTCGCAACGCCGTCACCGCGGGCAGCCCGCTGCCGGAGGTGTCGACGCGCATCACGTCGAGGATCCCGCTGAAGATCTCCGCCTCGCTGGTCTGCCGCCCCTCCTCCGGCGCGCCCGTCGTCGGATCGAACCCATAGGTCAGGCCCGTATCGGGATCGACGCCGCCGAGGACGCGATTCCCCTTGAGCATCGGCGACACCAGTAGAACGCCGTTGTTCAGATCGTGCGAGGTGCCGAAATCGTCCTGACCGCCGACCCGGGTCTTCGTGCGCCCGAACTCGGTCGCGACGTAGATCAGCGTGCGGTCCCACAGCGACGCGCCGCTGTCGTCGGCCGGCGTCTGCTTGAGGAGCCGGATGAGCGCGTCGGTGACATTCAGGACCCGGCTCCACATCACGGCTTGCATCGAGCGATGATAGTTGTGAGCGAAATCGAAGGCGACCGGCGCATTGAGGAGGGTGTCGGTGGCCTCGTCGACGAGGACGCGGGTGGTCGGCCATATCGTCGCCGTCACGCAGACCTGGTTCTTGAACAGCAGGTAGGCCAAGGCCGCCTGCGCCTCGAAAGGATCGGTGTCGAGCAGCGGGAACGTCTCTCGCAGCATCGCTGCTTCAGGGGATGCTTCGACGTTGTAGTCCGAAAGCGGGTAGTCTTTCGAGTCTTGCAAGAGGCACAGCTTCTCGAGCAGACCGCGCGCCTCGAGGTTCGTCCGCGCTTTTGCGCGCTGCTGCGCCCACAGCCGGAGCGGCTCGGCCTGGCCAAACGCCTGGAGGAACGGGCTCTGCGGCTCGATTTGCTCGTCGCGCAGCCGCCGGGCCTCGTCGAGCAGCGCCGACGCCGGAGCCGTCTTGATGCCCTTGCGCGCGTCGAGCCCGAGGAACCAGGTCGAGGGCTGGGCGATCAGCTCCGAGAAGCAGTGCGGCGGCAGCGTCTCGTCGTGTCCGCGGTCCACGAAGCCTCCGGAGGACATGTTGATGTTAGGAATTGCGAAGTCATCGCCGTACTCCATCGCCACGCACTCCTGCAGGGTGCGCCCACGCCACGCTTCGTTGCCCGTGATCGAGCGGCGCTGACCGACGAAGTGATTGACGCTCGATCCGGTCAGCGTCGCCACGAGCATCTGCTCGCGATGGGCCTGTACGAACGGCGACTGCTTCGCCCGCAGCGGAAAGGGGAACGGACCCGACGTCGGGCGCTCGATGTCGACCGCTCGCAGCGGCGAGCCGTCGAACCCCTTCACCTCGTTGTCCGGAAACGTGTTGATCGTCTCCCAGCGCGCCGACTCGCTGTGGCGTACGGCGAGCATGCTGTCGATGATGGAGGCGCCGCCATGAGCGCCGATGACGAGCAGATAACGCGGCGGTATGCCCGCCCCGCGCCCGCGTGAGGAGACGAGGCTCGCGAGTCCGAACGCCCCGCCTGCCGCGACGCCCCACCGGAGAAGCTGCCGCCGCCCGATCTTCGATTGGACTTGTTTCATAGCGTTCCTCAGTAGAAAAGAAACTCGATGCTCGTCACGACGGCGAAGCAGGAGAGCGTCGCCCAGCCCGTCTCCGCCTCGGCGACGTCGGGCCCCTCCGCCAGGGCGAGCGCGTAGAGCGACTCGAAGCCGTCGCGCTCACGCGCCGTCGGCGGTCGGCCGAGCGCCGAGGCATAGAGGGCATCGACGCTCGACGCTCGGCCCAGAGCGGTCGTCACGTCGCGCCACACCAGAGGATTCTCCTCTCCTCGGGCGATATCCCGCTCGGCGCGTTGCCGGCAGGCTTGAAGGGCCGTGCGCTCGACGATGAGCGTCGTGCCCAGCCCGGTCGTCGGGGACGATTGGAAGATCTGGTTCCGATAGGGGTCGAGGCCGCCGAGCGCCACCGTGTGCACGCTCTCCGAGCACGACTTCGTGCCGAACTCGTTGCACACCTCATCCGGGTCGAGCTGGAGCAGCTGCGCGAGATCGTTGCGCAGGCGCGTCCCGCCCTTGAAGTGCACGCGGGCGTGCCGTGCGGCGGGCTGCGCCGCGGGAGCTGGACCGCGCTCGGGCTCGTCGCCGGCGCACGACGCTGCAGAGACGGCGAGGGCGAGCGAGAGCGACGGCGCCGCGGCGCGGAAGAGCGTCGAATGATTACGGTACACCGAAGGCCTCCGTGCGAACGAGGTCGCGCAACATGGGTTCGATTGCGAAGCCGTGCTCGGTACGGAATGCCTCGACCAGCGCGTCGAATGTGGCGAGCTCCGCGCCGGACGGCTCGGCGTGGAAGAACACCTGCCAGTAGTCGGCGACGCGGGAGGCCGCGAACTCCCAGCTGCTCGTCGCGACTTCGGCCCACTCGATCAGCGAGCTCACGGGTTTCCCGAGCAGCATCCCTGCCTCTGGCATCGCGCTGACGCCCGGAAGCAAGGGGTCATAGAAGTCCTCGAGTCGGGTCGGCAGGTAACGGCCTTTTTCGGACAAATCGGCGGCGGTCACGCCGTCGTAGCGGCTGAACGGATAGCTGAGCGGATCGAGGGTCGAGTGGCAGCCGGCGCAGGTCGGGGCGGCGACGCCCTTGTCGTCGTAGTCAGCGGGCTCGCCGGGCACGGGGTGGAGGCCTTCGCCCAGCGCGATGTCGAGGCCGAGGTAGACCCGGTAGGCCTGGGCGGCGGCGGTGCGCGGCAGCGCGGTGAACATGTTGTTGAACAGCAGAAACCAGCGTGTGGTCAGCATGCCGGCGCGGCGCTCGGTCGGCATTTTCTGCCTCCCCGGCAGCTCGTCGACCGGCTTGTACACGGAGCGCCCGTCGACAATCAAACGCTGGACATAGTAGCGGGCATTCAGCAGATCACGGCTATCGTGGCCATCGATCTGCGTATACACGAAGAGGGCATAATCGGGGAAGTAGTCGAAGTCCTCCTCGCCGGTGTAGCTGCCGTCGGTGTTCTCTACTGGCTCATCGACGAAGATGGTGGGCCGGATCTTGGCGTGAGCGATGTTCCACACCACGCCCTCGCGCCCTCGCCAGAACTCGCTCTGCATGCAGGCGGTGAGCGCGTCCGCGACGGCATCCGGCTGCAGCTCAGGCGGGGTGCCGGCCACGGCCTCGAGCTCCGCGGGCGTCGGCGATCGACCGCACGCATCGAGCATCACCTTTCGCAGCGCATACCGGCCGTCATAGCGGCACACGTCGTACGTCATGGGGACCTGCGCGGGGCTGCAGGTCGCCTCGCCCTGCGGGGCGCTGGCCGCGTCTCCTGGAAGCGTGCCCGCCGCGATCTCGTCGCGGTTGGATGCGCCGTCCTTGTCGGAGTCGCGGTTCTCCACGGCAGCGAGCGCCAAGGGCAACGCCGCCGCGAACGTCTCGTCCGACGTCGATGACTTCGAGAAGGCCGACCGCACATCGTCGCCGTAGGAGTTCCAGGCGACAGGCGGTTCAGTGCGGGTATGGCACAAGGTGCAACTGACACCGCTGGCCGCGCAGAGCAGGTCGTTGGGATAATTTTCACAGAACAGTTGAGGCGCTGGAGGCCGGGCGGACGCATCACCGATGCTGAACAGCGCGGTGAGCACGACCGACGTGGCGACCAGCGTCGGATGGCTAGGTCTCATGCGCTGAAGGTGGGCTCGACGGGAACGCCGTGCCAGGACACGATACGTCAAAATGCGGACCGAATGCGCCGTTCGATCCGGGAGCCGTCTAGAACGCCGAACAGGCGACGACGAGAGCGGCGCTCACGAGCTGGCGTCCTCGTGATCGTGCCCCAGGAGCTCCGTGAGGGTCCGGCCGGTTCGCCGCTTCAACGCGCGGCGCAGCGAGCGCACGTCAGAGAAGCCGACGCGCGCGGCGACCTCCTTGAGGGAGGCGTCAGGATGCCGGAGAAGCGTCATGGCCCACGCGCAGCGGACCTCATCGAGGAGCGTGGTGAACTGGACGCTAGCCTCGGCGAGGCGCCGCTGCAGCGTGCGGCCCGTCGTCTTGAAGCTGCGCGCCACGTGGCCGATCGACGGCTTGGCGCCCTGCTCGAGCGCCTCGCGCAGGCAGCCTCGGACCGCGCCAGCGAGATCGACTCCTCCCATCGCCTCGAGCATCGCATCCACCTGGCTTCGCATGTACGCCGCCAGGGCTGGATCCGCGGTGCGGTGCGGGAGATCGAGCGCGTACGTCGGGAGGACGAACTCGTTCGCTGGCGCTCGGAAGCGCAGATCGGTCGTCCCGAAGAGCGCTGCGTGCTCGGTAACGTCGGCGGGCGCCGCGTGGCGGAAGCTCACCCACAGGGCCTTGATCTGCGCACCCGTGAAGCGGCGCAGCAACAGGAGGCCGGCAGCCATGATTGTCTCGACGAAATGGCGCGGCGGTGCCGGCTCCGGCGGCGCGGGGCCGAGGCGGATGTGGGGCAGACCTTTCTCGTCCACGTAAAAGGTGGTGGTGGTCGACGGATTCGCGTTGAAGCGGCCAAGATAGTCGGTGCAGATCTCGAGCGCTTCGCGGACGTTCGTGAGGCTCATGCCGAGGACGCCGAGGATGCCAATGCTCCAGTTCGCCTCGAGCGCGAGGTGGAGGCCAAGGTTGTCGTCGTCGCTGGCGGCGCAGATCTCCTGGACGAGCGCGAAGGCGCCGTCCCGCGGGACCCGGGCCGTGATGCTGTCGACCGCGGCGCGACTGACGCCGTGGCGCGTACACAGGTCGACGAGCGCGTCCTCGGACCAGCCGGTGCGCAAGGCGTACCGCACGAAGGGGGAGATTCGGATCGCGTTGATGGACCTCCCGGCGTGTAGCGGGTCGCCGCGCTTGGCTGCCCGTGCATGGACGTCGGGGGACGTCGCGTGGGCTCTTGGAGCCCCATCGCTCGACACGTGTAGCTTCCCCATGGCCCTTCGGACGGCGTCGCGCGGACTGTTCGAAGAGTGGCGCATCGGGTGCCTCAAGGATGCCACGGAGTCCCGAAGGAACAAGCGCGCCGCGCGCGGCTGGCAGGACTTTTGAGCGCCACACCGGTAGGGTCTTCCGCATCTCGATCCGGTCCTTGCACCTCCAGCATCTCCTCGTAGCCCTGCTCGCCGGCTGCGGCGTCGCGCCGCCCGCGGCCGCGTCGGATCCGCCGCCCCCGCCGCCGAGGCGCCCTCCACGCCCGCGCCGCCCGTCGCTCGCAAAGAGCCTCACGTGGTCGAGCTGGCGAACGGCACGAAGGCGGTCGACGGTTCCTTGTGGCTCCGCAGGAAGGACGCGCCCGAGGTCCTCGCCCACCTCGGCGGGTAGGAAGCGAGAGGGCGTTGCTGCCGGCCACGCCGTGCCCGTGGCCCGTCCTCCGCGGTGCTGAGGGCGTTGACGGTGGCGTAGAACCCCCGAGCGCCACCACGACGCCGAACCGTGGACGCACCGCGGCCACCACGCCCTCGTAGCGGAGCACGTCGTGGCTCGCCGCGGCTACGCGGCGTCGAAGTCGAACGTCATCTGCCCGTCGGTTGGGTTACGCGCAGCGGCGCGCGGGGGCGGCGCGGTCGGCAGCCCGAGGTGGGCCAAGATCTTGTTTTCTTCGCGGGCCGCGGGCCGCCCGCGGGCGGCTTCGGCGTCACGAGGGGGCGCCACGTCGAGCGGGCAGCGAAGACGCCGTGGTTGGTGATGGTCGGGTAGGATACCGGCCTCGGCCATGAAGATGCCGCCCGCGTCCGTTTCCTACGATCGGGGGGGCCGGTCACACGCCCTCACGAGATGCCTACGGCGGCACGAAAATGACCGAGACGCCTCGCTGCCAGGACAGCCTTCTTCACCGGGGCGCTCAAGGCTGGATAGCGCTCACGGCGAGCTCAAGCGCCGAGCTCACGGCGAGCTCAAGCGCCGAGCTCGGGAAGCAGGACCCTATCCTTCTACCAGTAGCGCAATTCCCCGCGAAAAAGTCGATCGGTGCGTGATTTTTGTAGCAAAGCTGCTTGGACGCTCGCCATGTTGAGACATACTGGCCCCCCTCGATGGCCTGGCCGCATCCGGGGCAATTGCCTGCCCGCTCGGGTCGCGCTGAGGAAAGGAGACTTATGTCACGATGGTTGAAGCTCTCGTTGTTCGCCCTTGGTGCCAGTGCCCTCTTGGCCGCGTGCGGGGATGACGGTGAGTCGTCCGCTGGCTCCGGCAGCGGCGCGAGCACGTCGGCCGCGAGCGGCTCGGGCGGCGGTGACGCCTCGACGAGCACCTCTGCGTCCGGAAGCGGCGGCGGCGACGGCGACGGCGGGAGCGGCGGCGGCGACGGCGGGAGCGGCGGCGGCGAGTCCCTGCGGGCCGAGGCGGAGCTCCAGGGGTTGAACTCGAGCGGTCTGACCGGAACTGCGACGTTCACGCAGGCCGGAGAGGAGGTGACGCTCACCATCACGGTGTCCGGCTGCCCTGCCGGCGAGCACTCCGCTCACATCCACCAGAACAAGAGTTGCGAGAACAACGGTGACGCTGCGGGCGCCCACTGGATCCCCAACGGCGAAGGGCTCGGCAGCTTCATGTGCGATGAGGCTGGCCAGGGCACGCAGTTGGTCAAGCGCGGTACCGATATCTGGACCGTCGGTGGCGATGAGGCCACCGACGTGACGAAGTACGCGATCGTGGTGCACGCCGCGGCAGACCCGCAAGCTGGCGGCCGCATCGCCTGCGGGCTCATCGAGCTGGAGTAACCCTCCGCGCAGCGCTTCCGTCCGGGCCTCCAGGGGCGCATCCCCCTCCGACCGGCTCGCTCTGGGCCCGGCCGGCGCGCGGCGTGCGTGCGACAAGCCCCCGGGCGACGCTCGGAGTCTCTACTTCGGAGGCATCCCCGTGACCTCCTGACGGCGGAGGGTGACGGTGCGCTCGACGACGTCCGACGCGGAGCGCCTCAGGGCCTGTCCCCGGAGCGCGGCATGCTCGAGCGCATCCGCTCGCGATCGTCTGCCAGCCTCTTCTCGAGGCGGATCAGGTACGTAACGAGGGTGCAGGACTGCTGCGTCCGCGGGTTGACGCGGCAGCCGTACCACCTCCCCCCGCCGTGCGCCATCTCGGCCCCATCCTCGTCGTAGTGAATGACGTACCCTGCTGGATTGATGACGATCCAGGGCGTCGTCTTCCCGGGCAGGTACGCGTGCTCGACGCCCACGAACCCCCAGCGCTCGTCGTTCGGCCCGATGAGGTAACCGCTCGGATCGAGCAGCGCGTAGGGCTGCTCGTCGCCCGTGATGCTGGAGCTGGCCGAGCGCGTCACGCGGCCGGCACGATCGATGGTGAAGAGGTGCGCGCCGTTGGCCGTGACCTCGCCGTTCATCGAGATCTGGACGCTGGAGCTCCCGTCCATCCACTCCGCCTGGGAGACCTCCACGAAGGCTCCGCCGCGGGCCCACGCGGACGGCGGGCTCGCCCGGAAGCAGGCGCTCAGCCCGGCGCTCGCTGCCGCGATCACCACGGTGGTGAACAGGCTCCTCGACTGTATCATGATACCCGCTGTAACATACAGGCATCCTCCCCGTCGCCTCCCACGCTGACAGCCGAGAGCTCGGCGAGCGTGGCGAGCCCCCCCGGATCCTCCACTCCCAGCAAAACGGGCGATCAGGCGCCGATGCGGACCTTGAACGAATCCATCTTGCGGATCGCCGGGTGCGGGCCGCGCCAAGAAACCAGGGAAATAAGAGGGGGAATGCCGGGACGGCCCTCCCCTTCTTCTCTTGGCGGCCTCGGCGCCTGGCGTTAAAATCCGAGATTCTCGACGACGCCGGCCGCAGGCGCGATGATGCCCCCAGCCATCTGACGAGCTGCGGTTTGACGCCCTCCGTCCACGTGACTTCACCCACGAACACGCGGAGATCGCCCTCTACAACGCGCTCGGGAACCTGCCGGAGCCCGAAGGGCTCACCCGCAAATTGTTCTGAGGAGGGCCAATTTCCGCTCGGCTGCCGCCAGGACCCCAGCTTGACAAGACCAAAACGCTGGCGTCTCCTGTCGTCCAGGCGCGCATGTCGGCCGACGATGCAATGGAAGAGTACGCCGTGACCGGCGCCGCCACGGCCTTCGAACGGCTCTATGACGCGCTCGCCCCGCGGCTGCTCGCCTACCTGCGGCGCCGGACGCGCGACCTCGCGCACGCCGAGGATCTGCTGCAGCAGTGCTTCCTTCAGATCCACCGCGCTCGCGGTTGCTTCGTGCGCGGGTCCAAGGTGGCGCCGTGGGCGTTCGCGATCGCACGGCGCCTGGCCGTCGATCATGCGCGGCGCGCCCATCTCGACGCGCTCCAGGGCGCCGACGACGGCTCCGAGCAGGTCCCGAGCCCGGGCGGAGCGCTCGACGAGCAGCTGGCGCCCCGAGAGCTGCTGCGCCGCCTGGACCGCGCGCTCCAGACCTTGCCCGCCAAAAACCGCGTGGCCTTCGAGATGGTCGCCCTCGACGGGCTGTCGCTGGAAGAAGCCGCGCAGGTGCTCGACACGACCGTCAACACCGTCAAGATGCGGAAGTTTTACGCCATGACCGCGCTTCGCGAGATGCTCGGCGACGATCTCGTGGAGTTCGTGCGATGACGCCTCCCGATCTCAAGCCCGATCTGAAGCGGCGCGTCCTCGCAGCCGCACAGGCCGAGCCCTCCCCGACCCGGGGCGAGGCGCAGCGGCGCGCTGCCTGGCTCATCGCGGGCGCGGCGATCGGCATGGTGGCCGCCTACTTGCTCGTCGTCTCCGTCATCGACGCGCCGTTCGAGCGCCCCGGCGTTCTCTCTCTCGGCGCGTTCGCCGGCGCGCTGTCGATCGCGGCCTCTGCGCTCTGGATCTCGCTCGCCCGCGGGCGCTCGACGCTCGGCCGCCCGCGCGGCGCGCTGATCGCCTCCGCCGCCTCGGCGCCGGCCCTGCTGCTCGGCTGGAAGCTCGGCTGGAGCGGCGCCCTCGGCGCCGTCGCCGAAGCGCCGGCGAGGCTCGGGCTGCGCTGCCTCCTCTTGTGCCTGATCACCTCCGCGCTCCCCCTCACCTTGCTCCTGCTCGCGCGCCGCGGCACCGATCCACGACACCCCGCGGTCACGGGCGCTGCGCTCGGCGCCGCGGTGGGGGCTCTCGCCTGGGGGCTCACCGATCTGTGGTGCCCGGTCACGGGGCCTCGTCACCTCCTGCTCGGCCACCTCCTGCCGGTGCTCGTGGTCACTGCGGTGGGCGCCGTCGTGGGATGGTGGCTGATGCCGCCGCCGAGCCGCCCGCCGCGGGCATGATCGCGGCAGCGTAGCCGCCCTCGCGCCCGCCAGCATCCTCCCGGGGCGCTCACCTTTCGGCTCGGGCACCACGGGCGGCGGGCCACCATCATCGCGCCGCCAGGTCGGGTGACTCCGTCGTGGGCGGCGCGTCGCGAGGCACGTACAGGGCGACTCGCAGGATCGGCGCCTCCTCGGCCAGCTCGTCGCTTTTCTTGAAACGCACGCCGTCGGCGATCCGTAAACACGGATGTGGACCGCGGGGCCGTGCCTCGCCGAGAGGCGGCGCGGCGATAGCTCCACGCTTCGATGAAGGCCGGCGACGCCTCGCAGCGCGCCATGGCCCCGCAGGTCACGTCAACCACGAGGAGGCCACATGACCAAGCGTAGGCTTATGAATCTCTCGCACGTTGCTTCGATCTCCTTCATCGCTTCTGCGCTCGCCGGCTGCGTCGCCGGCGCAGACGTGACCGACGAGGACACGGCCACTGACGGCGAGGCCGGCGAGGCCGGGGAGATCGGCGAGTCGCGCGAAGCCCTCACCGCCCCGCAGGGCCGGATCGCGAAGTTCTTCCGCTCCGAGAGTCAAGTCGCCGGCGGCGTCACTGCCAGCGGCGTCGCCATTCCGGCGACGTCGTACGGGCGCGGCGCTGGGGTGCCGCTGAATACGTGCGATCCAGGCTTCGAGCAGCAGGGCTCGCTGTGCTACCCCAAGTGCAACAGCGGCTATGTGGGCGTCGGCCCCGTCTGCTGGCAGGTCTGCCCTGCCGGTTATTCCGACGACGGCGCGACCTGCCGTCGCGACGCGCGGATCATCAGCGCCAACAATTCGTCGTGCCCCTGGTACGATAAGTGTGGTGTCACCCTCGCGAAGGGGTGCTCCGTGTGCCCGCCCGGCTACACCAACGACGGTTGCACCTGCCGGATCAACGCGCACATCTTCGGGAAGAGCTCCTATGGGCGGGGCGCGGGCGTCACGCCCCATTGCCGCGCTGACCAAGACCAGAACGGCGCGCTCTGCTATCCGAAGTGCGAGACGGGCTACGAGGGAGTGGGGCCGGTGTGCTGGCTGCAGAACCTCGACGTCAACAGCTGCCAGGAGCTCTATGACGCCACGCTGGCAGGCGCCGCCTGGTCGAGCGGGACGACGATGACCTACGGCTTCGGCGTGGGGATCGAGGCCGGCGCGACGCTGGGAGCCGAGACCGGCGTCGTCTATGGCCGTGACGGAGAGTTTGGCTGCTATCTCACGACCTGCGCCGGCGTGGCGACCAACATCAGCATCGGCGCGTGGGGCGGCTTCTCCCTCTTGGACGTGCCGTTCAGCGGTGTCCAGGGGCAGTCGCTCGTCGTCAGCGTGGCCGCCGGGGAGATCGTGGGCTTTCAGACCTCGGAGATCCTCACCACCAGCGGGCAGTTCGTGGGCACCGCGAACAACATCTCGCTGAGCGCGGGCGTGCTCCCGATCGAGGTCGGCTTCTCCTCCTGCAACACCTGGGTGCAGCAGCTCTGAAGGGCAGCGCGCGCCTCGTTCTACGGATGCGACAACAGGACTTCCGCAGCCTGATGGGGAGCAATCCCGACGAGGCGCGCAGGGCGCTCGAGCGCTCCTCGACGGACCCCTGCACTTTACCCCGATCGAGGCGCCCGAGGGCAAACCCACGCCCTCGTAGCGGAGCACGTCGTGGCTCGCCGCGGCTACGCGGCGTCGAAGTCGAACGTCACCTGCCCGTCGGTTGGGTCACGCGCAGCGGCGCGCGGGCGCTCGACACGGGCTGCTCGTCCTGCGATCGTCGTCGGCGATGGACAGGACCGAGCGCCTCTTCGCGCTCATGGACGCGCTCCGGCGCCATCGGTGTCCGATCACCGCGGCGCAGCTCGCGGAGGAGCAGGGCGTCTCGGTGCGCACGATTTACCGCGACGTACAGACGCTGATCAGGCTCGGCGCGCCGATCGACGGCGAGGCGGGCGTCGGCTACGTGCTGCGGCCCGGCTTCTTCCTGCCTCCGCTGATGTTCACCGCGGAGGAGCTCGAGGCGCTCGTCCTCGGCGCGCGCTGGGTCGGCTCGCAGGCCGACGAGGGCCTCGCGGGCGCCGCGGTGAACGCGGTGGCCAAGATCGCGGCCGCCTCTCCCGACGACCTCCGCGGTCGCATCGACGACACGGGGCTCTGGCCCGTCGTGCTCCACGGGCCCGGCGCCGCGCCGCAGCCCGTGCTCGGCCTCGTGCGGCAGGCGATGCGCAAGGAGCGCGCGCTCGCGATGCGCTACCAGAGCGAGTCGGGGCACAGCTCCGAGCGCGACGTCTGGCCGGTGCAGATCGCGTACTACGACGGCAAGCAGATCATCGCGGCGTGGTGCTGCCTGCGCGCGTCGTTCCGGCACTTCCGCGCCGATCGCATCAGAAGCCTCGCGCTCACCGCGCAGCCTTACGGCAAGCCGCGCCGGACGCTGACGAAGGAGTGGCGTGAGGCCTGGGAGCGCGAGGGCAGCGCGCCGGCGTGAGGCCGGCGAGGACGCGGCGCGATCGCGTCCGCTCGCTGCTGCCACGGGTTGTCAGGAGGGGTGGCGCAGGCTCTCGGGTGCAACCGCCGAGAGGGAGCCCGCGGCGATCCAGACGTCGTTCACCCTCCCCCCAGGCACGGAACCCCAGCTCGAGACCTCGAGCACAACCGCCGGGGCCGCCGGCACACCGGCGACGTTTACACTGGTACAGGAAAAATTCATGAACATCTTCGTCACAGGCGCGACCGGCACCGTCGGCCGCGAGATCGTCAAGCAGCTCGCCGAGGGCGGTCACCACGTCCGCGCGCTGAGCCGCAACCCGGGCAAGGCGAAGCTCCCCGCCGGCGTCGAGGCCGTGGCCGGCGACCTGGCCGCGCCGGAGACGTTCGCGGCCGCCTTCGAGGGCGTCGAGGCGCTGCACCTGATCAACTTCGGCGGCGACGATTACGCGCCGCTGCAGACCGGGGAACAGATCGTCGCGCTCGCCAGGCAGGGCGGGGTGCGGCGGATCACGGTGCTGCTCGGCGGCTCGCCCACCCCGCTCGACGCGGCGGTCGCCGCCGGCGGAATCGCCTCGACGTTCCTCCAGCCGGTGGAGTTCATGGCGAACCACCTCGAATGGGCGGCGTCGATCCGCAGCGAGGGGCTGGTGCGCGAGCCGTTCTGCGACCGGCTGAGCGCGGTGGTCCACGAGGCCGACATCGCCGCCGTCGCGGTCGCGGCGCTGACCCAGGAGGGCCACGCCGGCAAGACGTACACCCTCACCGGGCCGGAGGTGCTCAGCCTGCGCCAGAAGATCGACCTCCTCGCCGCCGCCGCCGGGCGCGAGATCAAGCTCGTCGAGCTGACGGAGCAGCAGGCGCGCGAACGGTGGGCGGCGGCGGGGTTCCCGCCCGAAGCCATCGAGTTCTTCGTGGAGATCTACGGGAACACGCCGGAAATCGGCACCACCGTCGTCCCGACCATCGAGCAGGTGACCGGGCGGCCCGCCCGCACGTTCGCGCAGTGGGCGGCGGAGCACGCGGCAGCGTTCGCGGCGCGCGGGGAGCAGCTCACCCCGGTTCAGCCCTCTCCCTGACCGAGTCCGGACCTCCGATGGTGGCGTGGGCCTCCTCGCGCGCGCCGTACGCCTCGAGGGCCTCCGCGCGCACCAGGTAGATCTGCGACTCGCCCTCCTCGAGGTGGCCCTGCGCGCCGATGATCGGGGCGGCGGCGGGTAGGAAGCGAGAGGGCGTCGCTGCCGGCCAGGCCGTGCCCGGGGCCCGTCCTCCGCGGTGCTGAGGGCGTCGACGGTGGCGTAGAACCCCCGATCGCCACCACGACGCCGAGCCGTGGACGCACCGCGGCCACCACGCCCTCGTAGCGGAGCACGTCGTGGCCCGCCGCGGCTACGCGGCGTCGAAGTCGAACGTCATCTGCCCGTCGGTTGGGTCACGCGCAGCGGCGCGCGGGGGCGGCGCGGTCGGCAGCCCGAGGTAGGCCAAGATCTTGTTTTCTTCGCGGGCCGCGAGCCGCCCGCGGGCGGCTTCGGCGTCCCGAGGGGGCGCCACGTCGAGCGGGCAGCGAAGACGCGGTGGTAGGTGATGGTCGGGTAGAAGGGTGGGGGTACCAAGGCCGCGAGCCGGGCCATGAGCTCGATGGGCGTCATCACGCGGTGCGTGCTGCCGCGACGCGCGGTCTTCATGAGGTAGGCCACGCGCCCGTCCTTCAGCACCTCGATGCGGCCGGTCGCGAAGGGCGGGCGCGCGCAATACCGGAGCAGACGCTCCCGTCCCGCGTCGTCGTTCACGGCGATGCGCACGGCACAGTGCACGTCGAAGCCGTCGTACGACGCGGCGAAGCGGCTCGGCTTGTCGGCGAACGGCTCGTCGTCGTCCTTGCCCTTGCGCGCGACGTTCGAGAGGCGCTTTTTGGCGCGCGCAATCTCCTCCGCGAAGATGCGCCCCACGGCCGTCCGCACGTCGGGTTTGGTGGCGACGAGGGCACGCAGGTCGAAGGGGACGGACAGCACCCACTGGCGCACCGGGCATTCTTTATGAAGAGTTCGAGGTTATCGCGAAGGCCACGAACGGAGCTTCCGGCAGCGCAGAGAACTCCAGCATCGTTCTAACGAATCATCGGTTTCACCAATGGCAGTAGCAGATTGCCTTCGGACCGGCTCACCACGAGAGCAGACATTGCCGGAGCGAAGTTTTTCCGTCGCAGCGTGGACCTGCTGCTCACCGCGACGTGGCATGCCACAGCATCTCGGTCGCGGCCCGCATTTCGCGTTCGGCCGCCGCCGTGCTCTTCCCCGGCGGACACCCCCTCGCCCCCATCACGCCGCCGCGCCGGCCCGCCCGCCGCGGTGCCTGAGCTCCGGCGTCCAGGAAGAGCACCGGGGCATCATCCCCAGCAGCCTGCTCGCGGTTCAAGACGAGGGGCGCAGCGTGGGATCGTCGCCCGAGAGCTGGGGCAGCATCGCGACGAACGCCCAGTCCTGCCCGCCCGAGTCCTCGAATGTCAGGTGAACGCGGTCGCCGTCGCGCTCGAACGTGATGGTGAACAGCGCACGATCGAGCACGGCGTCGTCCGTCGTCGTGAATGGCTCCTCGTAGTCCTCCTCGACGAGGAACTCGGCCGACGCCGCCGCGCGATCCTGCGGATCGCCCACGCGCACTACGAGCCGCGGCGCGTCGGTGGAGTGCACCGCGCCGAGCCCGGCCGTCGGTTCAAGGTCCGCCACGGCCCTGTGGCCGTGCAGCCCAGCCGCGGGGCAGGCCCGCTCGTAACCGAGCTGGGAGCATTCCTCGCCGCCGTCGAGCCGCCCGTCTACGTCGGCGTCGGCAGCATGCCTGCGGACCAGCAGACCGGCCGCATCGTCATCGCGGCCGTGCGGGCTGCGGGGCGGCGTGTCGTCCTGTCGCAGGGGTGGGCCTGCCGTGGTGAACCCGTGCGAGGGCGGGATGCCGAGCGTCGGTGGCAAGGGCGGCGCGGCGTCCAAGAGGGCGCCGAGGGTGACGCGGCCGCGATCCGTTCGGTGTCCTCTCGCCGGGCGCGGGGGGCGCGGCGGTGGCCGCTGGCGGGCGGGTACGACGAGGCGGCGGCTCAGCGCTTCGGAGGTTGAAGGCCGGCCATGGTGACGGACACGAGCCGGCGGACCGCCGCCAGGGAAGGCATGCTGCTGGCCGCCGAGAGCGCGTGCAGGCAGAAGCTCGCGAGCTCGGCGGGGGGGACGTCATCGCGGAGCCTTCCGCGCTTCGCGCCCTCCGCGATCAGGTCGCGGAGGAACTCGCTGAGCTGTTGATAGCCCCTGGTGACGTGCTCACCGTGGCGCAGCAGGGCGACGAGCTCGGTCCCGTGCTCCTCGTGGGTGATGCGGGCGTAGGTGCCCAGGGCGATCTCGAGCCGGCGTTCCGGATTGCCCGCCTTGTCGCGCGCGGCGAGGAGCTCTGCGAGATGGCGGCCGACTTGCCGCTCGTGCCACGCGACGAGGATCGCCTGCACGTCGGGGAAGTACTTGTAGAGCGTCGCGCGTCCGATGCCCGTGCGCTCCGCGACCTCCGACATCGTGACCGCGGGCACCCCGCGCTCGGTCGCGATGGCTGCGGCCGCATCGAGGATGGCGTCGCGGACCTCCCGGCGGTGCGACTCGAGGGTGTCGTTCCAGAGCTTCGGCATCGCCCGCATCCTACACCGAGACGGCCGGATCGAGGCGAACTGGATTGACTGGATACACTCTGTATCGTAAAACCATCCGGTCGCTCCCGGAGCCGCGCGGCCGGAGGCCTGAGCTGGCCACGTCTTCACCTGGCCCGGGTGCCGATGAGCTCGGCCGGAGAGCCCTCTTCGCCGGGGCTCGATCCGGCGAAGAGGGCGAAGAGGAGGAACGACATGGTGAAGCTATTCGCCTTTCTCACCAGGAGGGAAGGCATGGATGTGCGCGACTTCGTCGACTACTACGAGAACAAGCACGTGCCGTTCATCTGCAGCCTGGCGCCCGTTCCCGCGGTGTACAAACGCAGCTACCTGAAGCGAGGCGACGCGCTGAACATGGAGGATGCCGCGATCGGCTTCGACGTCGTGACGGAGACCGTGTTTCCGGACAGGGCCGCCTTGCAGGCGTGGCTCGGGAAGATCTTCGAGCCAGGCACCCGCGAGCGGGTCGTCGCGGACGAGGAGAAGTTCCTCGATCGGTCGCGGTACTGGGCGTACGTCGTCGAGGAGCGCGTCACATCCGAGAGCTGTCGATGATCTGGGCAACCGGCGGGAAGTAGGTGAAGTTCACCGGTGAAATCCGCGTCCGATGCCGGTGAAGACCCGCTGGACGCCGGCGATCAGGTGGCCGCGGTCTTCACCGATCCTGCGCGGGACGGGATGAACACCGACATCTCCACATGTGCGTCCTCAGTCGCGTCCTCGTTCCGTTGTCGTCCGTGTGCCTAACGTAGCAGTGTTAACCCGCGAAAGCCCGAGCGCAGCGAGGGCTTCGTCGGCGTTCAACACCCAGTTGGGCAGCCCCGTGTAGAGTGCTCGTGCAATCCGGCGGCTGAGCGACGCCCAGCTCTCGGGCAGGGCCGGGCTTGCCAGCGTTGCACCAAGGGGAGCATGCACAAGCGTTAGTCAGCGAATCCCAAGGCGCTGTTCCAATCGCCGGGTCGTGTGGTCTACGAGTCCACGAAGGCGCGTAAGTTGTGATTTTGCTCTGGGAGAGAGCCAAGATCCAAGTGAGTCGAGCTTCTCCAGTTCCGCCCAGCGCTCCATTACCTTTCCGTACTTTTGGAGATTCTCAACCGTGTCGAGGTCCTCGTGCGGCGTGTAGTCGAGCTGGCCCGCTTCATCGTAGATCGCGTCGTGAAGAATGGTGTCTTCCAGCACCTTCCGAATTAGTCCGAGAGAAGGATCAAAGAGGTGATGTCGCTCGACTGCAAGCTCGGATAGCCTGTGCGCACTCTGTGCGGAGAGTTCGTTTGCCGAATCTAGGTCGAAGGCGACGGCTTGCTCTGTATATCGACCATGCTTGAGTTCGAACCAAAGGACTCTCATTTCCTCGACAATTGGATGCGCAACGACAACAGGCACTGCGAGGTCGCGCCAGTACTCAAAGTGCTCTCGCTTCACGTATCGGGTTCTCTCGCCGACCCGTTCAGTCGACTTGGCCTGAACCTTGATAAGACGTCCTGTAGATCGCCCCTGCGGGTCAATCACCTCGATCTCGCCGTCAACGCCCATGTCGGCGATCGGTTGCATACGGTAGGGCCATCGCAAGGCACGCGCTACCACTGCTCCGACCAGATACTCACCTGCGAGGCCGATAGCGTTTGATTCCTGAAATCCGGGCATAGCACCTTATACACTTCGTCGATTTTGAGCGACAGGAACAGCCGGATACGATGTAGCGGGATGCCCATCCAGAGTGTTGGCAAGTGCCTAACGCGTCTGTCAGGGGGCGGGTCTGCCCAACGCTTTGGCGGTGAGCCGCGGGCCGGGCTGCTGAAGCGAAGCGAGGCTGCCCGAACCGTCGGATCCACCGCCTTGTTGGGCAGCCCCCCAGAATCGCACGCGACCACTCCTGGCGTTACCATGATTCATCACCATGATTCACGTAGAACGGCAAGGAAGTCTTGGCAATGCGACAGGTTGGGGTGTTGGAAGTATTCCGCTTTGCCGATACGGCGAAATGCTGCAGAAGCGCTCTTGAAACGCTGAACCTCAAACAGGTTTGGAGCAGTCCTGCGAACCACAAGTTTGAGTTCCTTTGCGCCATCAGGGCGGCGAAGCAGGAATCCGCCATCGGATTCGCGAACATACGCCCAGTTGTGTTGCTTGGCGCAGACGTTGTTCAACGCGACACAGAAGTGCGACATGCTCCCATAGCGCTCCCTGTCATCTGCGGCCGTAGCCGTCTTGATCACCGATTGGAGCGGCCGCGAGATGTGCGGCGGCAGGGAGTCCCACACCATGAAGCGGCCAGTTGAGATTGCCGTGGCAAGAGCCGGATCGTCCAGCTTGCCGAGGTCATAGGCAACATCGCCTCCGAGCACCTGAAAGAGAACGATTCCCAACTGATAGATATCGCTCTTCACGGTGTAGCCCATGCCATTCCAAACTTCGGGCGGCCGGTACACGCGTGCGTGCCTGCTCGCAAATGCCCGCCCACTCGCATTCAGGCGGCTCGCGAGCCCGAGGTCGGTGATGACGCCGGATCGGCGTTTTCCCCTGTCCCTGGCCATGATGTTCGCCGGCTTCACGTCGCGGTGAACGAATCCGTTGTCGTGAAGGTGTCCTAGCCCGGCGGCAGCATCTGCGACCAACCGGATGGCATCGTGGACATTGAGCCATTCCCCGGAGGATTGCGCCGCGTCGATCAGGTCCTTTAGGGATCCACCCCTTACGAGCTCCATCTCAAGGCAGATGTGGCTCCGTTCGTCTGCATCGATGGTGTCCGCACCGTAGATTTTCGCGAGGTGGTCGTGATTCAGCGTCTGAAGGAGGCGCGGCTCGCGGAGCGCGGAGAGCGGATCGTCGCTGGGAAGCGCGTAAATCTTCAGGAACACAACGCGGTTCAGCAAGGCGTTGGTTGCACGAAATACGAGCGCATTCTGACCCGGCGACAGCGGCTCGACGTTCTCGAACTTGGCCGGCAGTTGCATTACAGGGCAGCCTTATATGCAGCCGAGACCGCGCCGTCGGTTCCTGCCCAGTGTTTCCACACCTTATCCGGATTGAACAGATCCTTGGCCTTTTGCTGCCACTTCTCGCCTTTGGCACAGCCGAGTGCACTGGGAAGCGACTGGGGAGCGACCCTCATAAACTCGATCTCAAGCTGAGACGCAATCAGCTCTACCACGCCTTCAGCCTTGATTGCCTCGACAGACGATCCGTGAGGCCCAGAAAAGCACTTCAAGATGGCGATCTTGGCGGTACCGTTGTTCTTGGCCGTCTCGAGCACGGTCCGGGTCGCGTGCTCCAGGGCCAGCATGTCCGTCACCGTGTCGAGCGAGAAGTTGAGGCGGTTGCAGTCGAGGACCCGAAAGTCTGCTTCTCGATTCGTCGTCTCGGCGAAGAAGACCGCCGCCGAGGTACAGTTGATGCCGAGGATCTTGGTCGTCATTTGAATTTGCCTCTGATTGATCGTGCTTGTTGCCCACCGACATGCCGCCGGACTGTTCGCCGATGCACCAGGGTCAGGCTGCCCAACGACTGCGGCTCTGGCGCGGGGCGCCGGGCCGCGCGGAGCGCGGCCCAGGTGCACCGCCGGCAGCAGCCGCTTGTTCGGCAGGTTCATCAGGATGGCTTCCCGA
Organism: Sorangium sp. So ce117; assembly: GCF_051524395.1. Lineage (NCBI taxonomy): Bacteria > Pseudomonadati > Myxococcota > Polyangiales > Polyangiaceae > Sorangium > Sorangium sp. So ce117. Next base: position 10,106,527 of record NZ_CP150309.1, on the reverse strand, counting down.
TCAGAAGCGGTTGATCCCGCGAAATTACGGTGTCACCGCTGGGGATGTCGTATGCCGTGACGTGCCAGGGAGAATCGTCCAGCAATCGTCGTTCGACTTTCGATGGATCTCGTCTGGCAACGTCGTCGAGGTCGCGTCTGTCGCCGTCGCACACGACGACGTGCACCGGCAGCCTTTCGCGGAACGCTCGGAAGACGGCCGAGTCAACCGCCATGGCACGACGCACATTCGCAGTGCGAGTGCCTGCATCAAGGTGCTTCGCTCGCTCGACACGTCGCCGAAGATCACGCATGTTCACTCGCTGCACCACGCGGCCGTCCTCAAGACTCATGAGTTCGAACCACAGGCTGACCACAACACGGTCGTTATCGACGATGCACCACTCGTAGCAGTAGGCGGGGTTCGCGGCCGGAGCCTTAACGGGCCTCCCATCTGCTCGAAACGCCCATGGCGCGACATCGATTCCTGCCTCTTGGACGAGGTCCATCATGCGCGGCTTGGCGCTGGGTCGGAGCCTTTCGAGGGGATCGAGAGTCGTCATCGGCACGCCACTCCCTTGCGAGAACCGCGTTGCTGTCACGCCTTTCTTGTATCGACCACCCATGCGTGATCGGGGTCTGGAACGAACGCCAGGCCACCACCGGATTCGTGCTCGGACGGCGTTCCGGCCCACACCGAAACCAGCCAACCACCTCTTACCTTCGCGCGGTAGGTAAAACCGTCGGGGTTCCCTCCGTGCGGCCACTCGTCGTCGATCCACTCCCAAGTGAGCTTCGCCATGTTCTCCTCCTCGTTACGGTCGCGCTGCCCGAGCATGGCCTGCGCCGACGCTCATCTGCCGAACGACTGGCGTTAAGCTGCGTGGACCCGAAGGAGCGCAGCGACTGAGGGCCACGTCAGCTTCAACGTCCGAGTTCGGCGGCGTTGCTTGCCTCGTCATCCGGCGGTAAGTCTCTTGAGTTCCTGGGGTATCGATGCGTCGAGCACCGCCGTGAGCCCCAGTACTCAACGGCGCGTGCTCCGCTCCGGCTCGACTAGCCAGGCGCCCAACGCGATCACCTCGCGCGCGGCACTACGCACCTGCCAAAGAATGGTGGGAGTATGTTCCAAGCTCAACGCGCGACCACCAGGCGCGTAATACCTCCGAGTCGGATCACGCCATTCAAGCAAAGCTGTTCGGCCTCGCGAGCAAGGTCCGATTCGTAGCGGGCATGTTCGCTTTCGGGCAGCTCGGCGGCGAGCGGTGTGAGACCAAAGTCACGCACCCACTTCACGATGCCAGCGCCGGTCGGCGCTTCGATGACCGGGACGTCGATTTCTTCGACGTGCTCCAGTGTGAAGCGGGCATGATTGAGATCGCGCTCGATGAACGAGAGGTTTGAGTAGCGAAATGGGCCGGGGACTTCCGGATTGATCGACGGGACATCCCGATATCGAGCGAGCACGCCTCGAGCGAGCACCGCCCAGGGGACGCGCTCGGGCTCCGCCCAGAACGCGGCCACGAAGGGGGCGCCCTGCCTGAGGACGCGACGGACATTGATCAAGGCCTTTGCTGGAGCGCGCATGTACATCAATCCCCATCGCGCGGTGGCAGCATCGAACGCTTCGCCGGGCAGACCGTCGAGTGATTCGGCGTTCGCAAGGCGGAGCTCGAGGTTCGAAAGGGCGCTGCGTTGCGCCTTCTCTCGGGCATAGGCGAGGAGCGCTTCCGAGACGTCTACGCCCAGCACCGAGCCGTGCACTCCAACGCGATGCGCAGCCCGCAGGGCCGGCTCCCCGCAGCCGCTCGCGAGATCGATCAGCCGCATTCCGGATCGCAGGTTCGCTAGGTCGAGCATACGTTCGCTGACCGGTGCGGTGAGGGCCGACTCAACAGCGTCGTACTTGCGCAGCGTATCAGCGGGTGATCCCATCTCTGCTTGTCTTACACCCGTGTCGCCCTGGGCGTCACGCTTCTTCCGTCGTCGAACCTCGGGACCAGAGAAAGCGCCATGCTGAGCACCAGCGCGAGCCGTCGCCTCAGGTCACCGGTATGTGTGAGCCGCCCCACGCCGAGCAGCAAATGGCGGTCCCTCGTCCGCCGAACGTCGCAATCATCTGTGCCGCGCGACATATCTTCGCATTTTTTACATGTAGGCTGCGAACCGCGGTGCCCGATCACCACGTTCTCGCGGATGAGTCGCGGCACCCCGCAGCATATCTAGATATCCCCGCGGATAGGTCGCGAGCTTCCGCAGGCTATCTGCGCATCTCCGGAGATAGGCCGCCGCTGCACAACTACATATCACCGTTGAGGGGCTTCGGACGGCGACGGCGTGCCGCGAAGCAAGATGCGTGCCTGCGATTGATTGCCTCGGGCAACGGATGTGCGGCCTAAATATCCGCTGGCCTCCGCAACTCGCGCCCGCCCTGCGCCGATGAGGGTCAATGCGGGTCCGACGAACCGGCCCTAACCACTGGGAACCACCCCCATGACCCTCATCGAAGCCGTGCGCGCCACCATCCGGCGCCTGCATTACTCGCCGCGTACCGAAGAGGCGTATGTCCACTGGATCCGGGCATTTATTCGCTTTCATCACGGCAAGCACCCACGGCAGATGGGCGCGGAAGAGGTCACGGCCTTCCTCAACGATCTTGCGGTCGCGCGCCGCAGCGCGGCGTCCACGCAAAACCAAGCGCTGTGTGCGCTCCTCTTCCTTTACAAGCGGGTCCTCGACCTGCAGATACCCCGGCTCGAAGCGCTCGAGCGTGCCCGCCGGCCGGAGCACCTCCCCACGGTCCTCTCGCGAAAGGACGCGCTCACCTTGCTCGAGCACCTGATCCCACCTTTTCGACTCATCGGCGAGCTCCTCTACGGAAGCGGCCTCCGCCTCCTCGAAGCGCTTTCGATTCGCGTCAAAGACGTCGACCTTGATCGACGGCAAATCATGGTGCGCCGCGGGAAAGGACAGCACGACCGGCCGGCCTTGCTCCCCGCTCGGGCGCGCGACGAGCTGCAGGTCCAGCTCGACGCCGTGGCGCAACGGCACAAGAAGGAGCTCGCGGCTGGCCGCGGCGAGGTCGACCTGCCCCACGCGCTGCGAGCGAAGATGCCGGGAGCAGCCACGAGCCTCCCCTGGCAGTACCTCTTCCCCGCCTCTCGCCCTTGCACCGATCCAGCGACGGGTCGACAGGTCCTCTACCACCTGCACGAATCGGCGGTGCAAAGGGCCGTGAACAATGCCGGACGGGCGTCGGGGCTCACCAAGCGCGCGACGTGCCATACCCTCCGCCACAGCTTCGCGACCCACCTGCTCGAGGCGGGCACCGACATCCGGACGATCCAGACATTGCTCGGCCACAAGGATGTGCGGACCACGATGATCTACACCCACATCGTCGACCGCGGCCCTCTCGGCGTAATCAGTCCTCTCGACCGCTGACCGCCGCTTCCGCGTGGAGCGCCTTGAACTCCGCCCCCACCCCCTCGTGCCGCCCCCATGCATCGTGGAAAAGTAGCCTAGCCGACGGCTGGCCCACCTTGTCAAGGAGGCCAGCGCAGGACCGAGCGGGCTCTCCAATGGACGAAGGCGCGAGCGGTTCCTCGATGCCCTACCCCTCCGAAGCGAAGAAGTGGCCCTGCAATGGCCCGGCCAGTCATCGGCTGGGGCCCTCAAGTTGCTACGGCCTGTAGAGTTCGCCGCGGCGCGGTGCAGCGTCTGCGCAAAGCATGCGCCAGTTCTGCGTCACGGTGAGGAGCACCGGAGATAGCCGCAGGCGGTCGACTGCGGGCAGCGAGGGATGGCCGTCAAGGGCCGGCAGGACGCTTGCGCGGCCTACCGCGCGTCGTCTCCGGCATCGCGGCCGGCCGGAACAGTGCTGCTGGTGTCACGCCGAGGGCATTGGCGATCGCTACAAGAGCCGCGACGCTGACGTTGGTCTTGGCGCGTTCGAGGCGATGGAGAAGGCCAGGGCTCACGTCCGCCGCTGCCGCCAGCTCGTCTTGGGTCAGCCCTCGCCTGACCCGAAGCCGCTGCACGTTCGCCGCGATGTACCGAAAAACCGTATCAGTCTCGATGGGTTCCATCGCCACGGGCTGAACCTGGGAGGGCCAAAAGTAGTCGTGGATTGCGACTTTCCTTGACTCGGATCGCGCCTCGCACGTACCCTGAACAAAACACAAAGTGCCCCCGCGACGGCTGGCACCGTCCGGAGGCGTGGCCGAACCCCGCATACACGAGGTCCGACATGGAAACCGTACGTCTACGCCCTGACCAGGGCCAAGAGATCGATCCGCCCTCCCGTCGCCGTCCCCGCCACGCTGCCCTCAACCGGCTCGCCCGTCCGCCCAAACCCCTTCGTCAGCAGCCCTCTTACCCCGCCGTCTACCTCGACCCCACTGCGCTCCTCGAACAGCGCCCGCTCATCCGCAGCACCCTCCGCGCCCGCGGCGTTCTCCCCGCCGATCTCGACGACCTCACCCAGGACACCCTCCTCGGCGCCTGGCGCAGCCTGCGCGCCGGCCGCTTCCGCCCGTCCCCCGCGCTTCCTCCCGCCGACGCCCTCCGCCGCTGGCTCGCCGGTATCGCCTCGCGGCAGGCCTCGCACTACCGCGACAAGGCCCACCGCCGCCACGAGCTCCCCGCGGTCGACCCGGACCGCCTCTCCGCCTTCGCCGCCCCCTCGCCCGAGGCCCGCCTCGTCGCCCGCGGCCTGCTCCGCGCCTTCCACCGTCTCCGCCCCGAGCTGCGCGAGATCCTGTCGCTCGCCGCCACCGGCCTTTCCTCGCTCGAGATCGCCGCCTCCCTCTCGCTCCCGCGCCCCACGGTCGCCACGCGCCTGCGCCTCGCGCGCCGCCTCTTCGCCCGCGCCCTCACCCGCTCTCGGAGGTGGCCCCGATGAGCCCGATGAGCCGCGCCCCCGTCGACGCCCCCGCCGAGACGGCGGCCGAGCTGCCGACCGCGACCGAGGCCGCCCTGCTCGAGATGGTGCTCGGCCTGCCCGGCGTCGGCCCGCGCATCCTCGGCACGGCCGCTCTCCCCTCGCTCGGTCGCCTCTCGCCCGCGGCGCTGGCCGAGCGCACCCAGATCGCCCTCTTCGACGCGACCCGGCTCGCCGCCGCCTTCGAGCTCGGCCGCCGCTACCACGCCGCCCGCGCGCGCCGGGGCGCGCTCCTCAACGACGCCGCCCGCGTGGCGCGGTACTTCGGCCCGAGGCTCGCCTCCCTGGTCCAAGAGGAGCTCTGGATCGCGGCGCTCGACGGCCACGGCCGCGTCCGCGAGACGCGCCTGCTCGCCCGCGGTGGCGCCGACGTGCTCACCATCGACCGCGCGACCGTCCTGCGCACGGCGCTGGACATGGCGGCCCAGAGCTTCGTCCTGGCCCACAACCACCCCAGCGGCGACCCGACGCCCACCCGCGAGGACGAAGACATGACCCTGGAGCTGCGCCACCTCTCGGCAGAGCTGCACGTCCCGCTCACCGCCCACGTCATCGTCACGCCCAGCGGCCGCTACGCCGCCGTCCACGAGTAGGGCCTCGCCACGCGCAGCGCCCCGCCCCGCCGCCGGCGCGCAGCGCCGCTGCGGTGGGGCGCCCCCCGCCCCCGCGCATCCAGCCGAAAGCCTCCGGCGCATCGCCCCGGCCGGCAGCCCCGCCGCGCGTTCGCTCTCCTCATCGCGGCTGGCCGGGGAGGAGCCGGGGTGCTCCTGGTGCTAGGCTCGACGGCGAGGCGAGCTTGCCTCCCGCGTCCCAGCGCGATGTCGACCGCCACCGTCACCCTCGCTCTCCCCGAAGCGCTCTACCAGCGGCTGAGGGGGACTGCGCTCGCGACCCGACAGCCGCTCGAAGCCGTGATGCTACGCGCGCTGAGCCTCGGCAGCCCTCCCGCCTGGGACGACGCGCCCCCGGAGTTCCAGGTCGACCTCGCCTGCCTCGACAAGATGGACGACCAGGCGCTCTGGCAAATCGCGAAGAACCACAGGTCCGAAGCAGAGCTCGCGCGTTACGACGAGCTGCTCGACCGGAACACCCAGGGGCTCCTCACGCCGGCGGAGCGCATCGAGCTCGAGCGTCTCCGGCACGAGAGCGACCTGTTCATGCTCCGCAAGGCCCACGCTGCGGCGCTCCTGCGATGGCGCGGGCACGCCGTCGCTTCGCCGTAGCGCGCGCCCTCCACGAGATGGAAGACGGACTGCGGTGTCAACCTACGTCTCCGAACTGCTCCGCTCTCGTATCGAGGAGGCCGATCGGCGCCGCTGTCAATACTGCCTGACAAGCGAGGCCAATAACGGAATTCCCCTGACTTACGATCATCACGCCGGTCTCGAAGGGCGGGCCGACCTCGTTCGAGAACGTATGCCTCGCATGCCGCCCATGCAACGAGTTCAAGGCAGGCGCCACGGAATCGGTCGACCCGCTGACGGGAGAGATCGTGCCGCTCTTCAATCCGCGCCTCCATCGCTGGAGCGATCACTTCACGTGGAGCGTCGACGCAACCAGGGTAGAGGGCGTGACGCCGTCGGGTAGAGCAACGGTCATCGCGCTCCGGATGAACCGCGACGCCGAGCCGTGGACGCACCGCGGCCACCACGCCATCGTAGCGGAGCACGTTGTGGCTCGCCGCGGCTACGCGGCGTCGAAGTCGAACGTCATCTGCCCGTCGGTTGGGTCACGCGCAGCGGCGCGCGGGGGCGGCGCGGTCGGCAGCCCGAGGTGGGCCAAGATCTTGGTGACGAGTGGGGCCAGGACATCATCGCGGCCCTCGAGGAGGACAAGGGGTTCATGCCCGACGAGACGATCGCCGGGGAAGACCCCTATTTCGGGGGCAAGGAGATCGCGAAGCTCGCGCGCCTCGCGCAGAACGCCGAGGTGGTCGGCAAGACGGATCTCGCCGAGGAGCTCACGGCGCGGCTCAAGTCCCGCATCAACCCGTGGCTCAAGGGTGAGAACGACAACCCCCTCGTCTACGACACGACCTGGGGCGGCCTCGTGACGACCAAGGGCCTGGAGAGCGACTCCGCCGATTTCGGACAGGGCTACTACAACGATCACCACTTCCATTACGGCTACTTCCTCTATGCCGCGGCCGTGCTGGCGAAGAGCGATGAGGCGTGGCGCGAGGAGTACGGGGACAAGGCGCTCTGGCTCGTCCGGGACATCGCGAACCCGAGCACCAAGGGCACGTTCTTCACGCCGTTCCGGAGCATGGATTGGTTCAGGGGCCGCTCGTGGGCGTCGGGGCTGTTCCCGTTCGCGGACGGCCGCAACCAGGAGTCGACCTCCGAGGCCGTCAACGCGTGGTACAGCATGCAGCTCCTCGGCGAGGCGCTCGAGAACAAGGACGTGGACAACCTCGGCCGGGTGCTCCTCGCCATGGAGACGGCCTCTGCGCAGACCTACTGGCAGATCACCGCGGACAGCACAGTTTACCCCGACCGGGCCGGCATGATGGAACCGCCAAGGCGCCATAAGACGCCAAGAATCTTATTTTCTTGGCGTCCTCGGCGTCTTAGCGGTTCAAAAGCCCCCACCTTCAGCCAAAGTACCCTACCACCCGCGTCCCTGAGCCGGCCGCCCCTCAATCGATCGGCTCGACCCGCACGTCGACCGCGAGGCGCTCGGCGCCGCCACCCACGTAGATCGTGCCCGAGGTCGGCGTCGCGTCCACGTAGTTGCGCCCGACCGCGACGCGGATGTGATCGGTCTGCGTCAGGATCCCGTTCGTCGGGTCGAAGCCCTTCCACCCGATCTCCGGCAGGTACACCTGGACCCAGGCGTGCGACGCCTCGCTCTGCCGCTGGTTCTCGTGCTTCGGCCCCGTGTAGATGTACCCGCACACGTAGCGCGACGGCACGCCGAGCAGCCGCGTCAGGCAGATGAACAGGTTCGTGAAGTCCTGGCACACGCCGCGGCGGTTCGCGTACACGTCGAACGCCGTCGTGAACAGGTTGGTCGACCCCTGCTTGTACTCGTACTCCTCGAAGATCGACGCGTTCAGGTCGAGCAGCGTGTCGAGCAGATCGTAGCCGTTCCGCTCCACGAAGGTCATCGCGTACTCGATGAGCTCCGAGAGCTCGCTCTCGGCCAGCTCCGGCGGCAGGAGGAACGGCTGCAGGATCTGGCGCTGCCACGGCATCCACACGAGCGGGATCGTCGACCGCGCGCGCAGCGGGCGGAAGCTCAGCGGATCGGTGTCGAGCAGCTCCACCCGCGACCTCGACTCGATGACGAGATCATGGAACGGCGTGTCGAGCAGCACCCGCCGCGCGCGGTTGCCGAAGACGTCGTCGTACTCGCGCTGCTGGCCCTCGACCGACACCTCGATCTCGTTGTGCAGCAGCGACTGGAGCCGGTCGTGCGCAGGAGTCAGCCGCAGGAGGTGCGTGCTGCGCTCCACCGCTGTCGCGTAGTGGTACGACGTGCGGTGCACCACCTGGAAGCGCCGGATCGCCGCGTGCACGGGGCGCCGGACCGGGCGCGACGAGAGCGGCGGCGTGGACGACGACGGCTTGCGCCGGTCGGTGCGCGGGGACGCCGTGGCCCGGAGCGCCCCCTGCCGCAGCACCACGAGGTGCCCCGGCGGCACGCGCTTCCAGGACGCCGCCCGCCCGCCCGCGTGGACCTTGAGCTCTTCCGACGAGACGATGACGCCCTTGCGGCTCTTGACCCCACGGCGCGTCAGGTCGACCTCCAGATCGTCGTCCCCGAACGCGAGGCGCTCGTACGGCGGCAGCACCTCCCACAGGAACGCGTCCCCCTCGCGATCGCGATCCGCGTAGACCACCAGATCGCGGCCGTCGGCCAGGACCGTCGTGAGGGGGCCGTGCTCGTTCATCTCGTCGAACCAGTCGCGCAGCACCGCCGGATCGATGTCGCCGATGCTCCGGAGGTTCTCCGACGCCATCCAGCGCATGAGCTCGCACAGGATGAGCTCCGTGTCCGTCGAGCCGACCGGCTGGAAGAGCGATTTCGGATCGACCTCGATCCGGTCGACGAGGCTGCCGCTGTGCGCGAACAGCCAGTCACGCCCGCCCCAGCTCCGGCTGAACGGCTGCGTGTTGGCGTCGTTGACGCTGCCCCACGTCGCCGTGCGGATGTGCAGCACGAGCAGCGACGACTCGAGGTGCTCCCACGCCTTCACGAGCTCGCTGCGGATGCTCCCCTGCGGCGGCGCCGGCTCCTTGAGCACCGAGGCGCTCGGCTCGCCGCCGGGGTAGTAACCGATGCCCCAGCCGTCAGGCAGTTTGCGTCCGGGCTGCAGGCAGGTGAGATCGAAACATGGGGCGAGCTCGCCCTCGAACGACATCGCGAGGAGATTCGGCATGGGTACGTCGGCGACTCTGGCGGCTACTGGCTCGTGACCGTGGGGTTGCTGTCGGGCGGCCCGTAACCGAGCAGCTCACGACCGATACCGTCGCAGATCATCGCCGTCTCGTCGACCACATGGGTGAGCGCCGCGTGGACCGCCATCGGGTCGAACGGCTCGGTGGCCCTGTCGGCCACCCACTGGTGCAGGAGCTGGAGCCGCTCGAGGCTCTCGCCGCCGGGGAGCGCCACGCTGTCCGGCGGCCGGATCTCGCAGAGGCGCGCGAACGCCGCGTGGACGCAGTGCCGGATCGAGCGCGGGAAGCGCGGCTCGTACAGGAGGAACTGGGCGACAGCCTGCTCGCTCACCTGACCCTGGTTGAGCTTCATGAACGGCTCGAACCCGGAGCAGGCGCGGAGGAGCGAGAGCCAGAGCGCCGTCTCCACGACCCGGTGCTGCCTGCGCAGCGCGCCCTGCGCCTGCGCGCTCATCTCCGACGGCGGCGGCGGCGGCAGGTTGGTCAGGGCGTGGTGGTGCACGTCGAGCGTGCGCGCGGTCTGCCCGACGCGCTCGAGCAGCACGCCGAGCCAGATGAAATCCAGCGGCGTGTCGTTGAGCATCGTGCTCTGCGTGAGCCCGAGGCAGAGCTGTGTGAGCTGGCGTACGCGCCGGTAGAAGGCGTAGCGGCTCGACCTGAACTCCTCCCGCGCCTCGTCGCTGTTCACCCAGAGGTGGAGCTCGTTGACGGTCTCCCACACCTCGAGGCTGACGACCTCCCGGATCGACCGCGTGTTCCAGCGCGCGGCCGAGATCGAGCTGCGGAGGCTCGTCGGGTTGTCCTCGTCGAAGCTCATGTAGCGCTGCACGAGCTCGCCGTCGGCCGCGGCCTCCTCGCCGTGCTCGGCCCCGAAGTGCTCCTTCTGCCCGGCCACGATGATGACCGGCAGCCAGCACTGCTGCGTCGGGATCTCGGCGTCGAGCGCGAGGTTCTGCGTGACGGCGAGGATGCGGGCCATGTTCTCGGTCCGCTCGAGGTAGCGGCCGAACCAGAAGCAGTGATCGGCGACGCGGGAGATCACGGGGCCTCCGGGGGGGCAGGTCCCGGCGCTGCGCCGGGAGGGTCGTTGTTCGCGGCGGCGGGGCTCGCGTCGGAGCCGCCGACCGAGGGCGTGCGCTGCCCGTTCTCCCCTGGGCCCTTGAGGACCCAGGTGTCCTTCGAGCCCCCGCCCTGGCTCGAGTTGACGACGTAGGAGCCGGCCACCAGCGCGACGCGCGTGAGCCCGCCGGGCAGCACCCACGAGCCGTCGCGGCCCGTCAGCACGTAGGGGCGCAGGTCGAGCCTCCTCGGGACCGCGGTCTTCGTGGTCGGGTCCCAGGTGGGGCTCGTCGAGAGCTCGATCCGGTGCTGGGCGATGTAGCGGCGCGGCGTCGCCTGGATGCGCGCCCGGAACTCGTCCCGCTGCGCGGCGGTCGACTGCGGCCCCATCAGCATGCCGTAGCCGCCGGCCTCGTCGACCGCCTTGACGACCAGCTGATCGAGGTGGTCGAGCACATAGCGCCGGTCGTCGTCGCGCATGCAGAGGTAGGTGGGGACCTGCTCGAGGACCGGCTCCTCGCCGAGGTAGTAGCGGATCATCTCCGGCACGAAGGGGTACACGGCCTTGTCGTCGGCCACGCCGTTGCCGGGCGCGTTCGCGAGCGCGACGTTGCCGGCGGCGTAGGCGCGCATCAGGCCGCGCACGCCGAGCATGCTGTCGGGGCGGAAGGCCTCGGGGTCGAGGAACGCCTCGTCGATGCGGCGGTAGATGACGTGGACCCGGCGGGGGCCGCGCGTCGTCCGGACGAAGACCTCGTCCTGATCGACGAACAGGTCGGGGGCCTGCACGAGCTCGAGCCCCATCGTGCGCGCGAGGAAGCTGTGCTCGAAATAGGCCGAGTTGTAGGGCCCCGGCGTGAGCACGACGGCGCTCGTGCCGCTCGGGCTCGCGGGCGACACCGAGCGCAGCGTCTCGGCGAGCCGGGCCGGGTAATGGTCGACCCGCTGCACGCGCGCCTTGTCCAGCAGGTGCGGCAGGACGCGCTTGCTGATGAGCCGGTTCTCCAGGACGTAGGAGACGCCGGACGGCGTGCGGAGGTTGTCCTCGAGGACCCGGAAGGTCCCGGCCGGATCGCGGATGATGTCGACGCCCGCGATGTGGATGCGCACCCCGCCCGGGGGCCGCAGGCCGTGGACCTGCTTCAGGTACTGCCCGGAGCCAAGCACGAGGTCCCGGGGGACGCGCTCCTCCTTGAGGATGCGCTGGTCCCCGTAGACGTCGTCGAGGAAGAGGCCGAGCGCGCGGACGCGCTGCTCGAGGCCCCGCTCCATGTGGGCCCAGTCCGCCGCGGAGAGCATCCGGGGGACGAGGCAGAGCGGGAAGATCTTCTCCGCGCCGCGCTGATCCGCGTAGACGGAGAACGTGACGCCCTGGTTGAGCAGGGCGAGCTCCGCGAGGTGCTGCGCGCGCGCGAACTCGTTCGGCGCGAGCGCGCCGAGGAGCGTGGCAGTGCGCAGGAACTCGGGGCGAGGAGCGCCGTCTCGACCAAACAGCTCGTCGTAGGCGCCGGGGAGGGGAGTGTAGCCGGCGAAGAGGCCGGCACCCGGGTTCTCTAACAACACTGGAGTGAAGCTACCGCCGGACGGCCCTGGAGGTCCATGGGCCATTTGCGGTTTTTGCCGCGATGGAGGCAGTGGCGCCGTCGGCTGATCGACTCGGCCTACTCGGCGTCGAGGATTTGCCGCTCTCTGGAGCGCGTGAGCTCGTCGACCGCGGCGAGGAAGGCGTCGTAGTCGATGGGCTTGGGCAGCACCCGAGCGACACCGAGGCTCGTCGCGTCATGTTTTGAAGACGCGGATGAAACAATGACTGGTATACGGGCCGTCTTCTCGTTGTGCCGGAGCGCCGTGAGCAGGCCCCAGCCGTCCATCACCGGCATCATGATGTCGACGACGAGCAGATCCGGCGGCGCGATCTGGTCGAGCAACGCCAGCGCCTCCTCGCCGTTCGAGGCGCAGCGCACCTCGTAGCCGCCCTCGCTCTCCAAGATCATGCTCACGACCTCCTGGATGTTCGGCTCGTCGTCCACGACGACCACGAGCTTGGCGCGGCTGTTCGGCGCGCTCGATCGTGTTCGTACTTCTGCGTTGCGCCGCACCGTCCGACCTCCGAGCGTATCGACAAGCATGCCGTTCTCCCCTGCGCTCTCCGGACCGCGAATTCTCCGGATGAACGAGAGTATTCCCCACGCGCTCCGTTCCGTCGCTGCGTGGAATCCAAGATTGAAAGCTCAGGAGACTCCCGAAAGCGGTGGGGGCCGCACGCTTGCGTCATTACGCCCGAACCACGATCGGGCGCGCGGCGCGACCAGGACATCCGCGCGCGCACGCCCATGACACGCGCGCGTTCGCCGCGGGGCCGCGCGAACGCGCGAAAGCTGGCCATTCCCGAATTTCCAGGACGAGCGCGTCCTGCGTCCGCCGTGCGTCGTGCGTCGTGCGTCGTCGTCGCTCGCCTGTCCCGAGATTCCTACTGTCCCGCGCTCTCCAGCTCCGCCGTCGCGTCGTGGTAGGCGCGCGTGACGTCGGATTCGTCCAGGATGCCGACGATCTTGCCCTCGGCGTCGGTGACCAGGAGCTCTCGCACGCGCAGCTCCAGCAGCACCTGGAGCGCGTGGTGCAGGTCCTCCGCTTCGCTGACCGAGGCGGGGCTCGCCATCATATCGTGCGCGATCGCGAGCCCCGAGAGCTCGGGGCTCGTCGCGGTGGCGCGCAGGATCTCGGCGTCGATGGTGCCGACGACCTTGCCGTCCTCGGAGAGCACGGGGAAGGTGTCCTGCCACTCGCACGCCGCGATGCGCTCGACGACGATCGAGGCGGGGGTCCGCGCCTCGAACGACACGAACGGGCGGCTGCGGATGACGATGTCGGCGACGCGGATGCTGCGGAGCACGTCGACGATGAGCTCACCCCGGTGCGCCGGGGACTCGCGCTTGGTCGCGACCTGCGCGCGGTACAGGGTGCTGTGCCGGAGCGCCACGAAGGCGATGCCCTCGCAGAGCATGAGCGGCACGAGCAGGTCGTAGCTGCCGGCGAGCTCGCAGACCATGACGAGCGAGGCGATCGGCACGTGCGCGATCCCGCCGTAGAACGTGCCCATCCCGACGAGCGCGAACGCGCCGGGGTCGATGCGCGGGTCGCCGAGCAGGAGCTCCGCCGCGCGCCCGAAGGCCCCGCCCGTGAGCGCGCCGAGCACGAGCGAGGGGCCGAAGTCCCCCGCGCTGCCGCCCGAGCCGACGGTGAGCGAGGTCGCGACGATCTTCGTGGCGAGCAGCACGAGCAGGAGCTGCACCGCGGTCCACCCGCCGGGCAGCCACGAAGCCCCCGTGATAGCGATCTGGGCCGCGCCATACCCCGCGCCCAGCATCCCGAACCCCTCCCCCGGCCTGGCGAAGCGCGGCCCGAGGAGCATGAGCAGGGGGGTCACGAGCGCGCCGAGCGCGAGGCCGCCGAGCGCGGGCTTTGCCCAGGGCGGCAGCGGGATCCGGTGCACCGTGTGCTCCACGGCGTGCAGCGTCCGGAGGAAGAGCGTGGCCACGAGCGAGACGACGAGCGCGAGCGCGGCGTAGAGGGGGAGGTGGCTCGGGATGAACGGGTAGCGGGGCGCGTGCGCGAAGAGGGTCGACTCGCCGAAGAAGTAAATGAAGACGGAGTACGAGACGACGCTCGCGAGGATGGAGGGGATGAGCGCGTCGGCCTCGAAGTCGTCGCGGTGCAGCACCTCGACGGCGAGGAGCGCGGCCCCGAGCGGCGTCCGGAACACGGCCGCCATGCCCGCGGCCGCGCCGGCGATGAGCAGGATCCGCCGCTCGCGCGTGTCCACCCGGAGGGCGCGCCCGATGATCGAGCCGAGCGCGCCGCCGATCTGCATCGTCGGCCCCTCGCGCCCGCCGGACCCGCCGCAGCCGAGCGTGAAGATGGAGGCGAGCGCCTTCACCACCGGGACGCGGCTGCGGACGTGGCCGCCCATGTGGTGGAACGCCCGGATGAACGCGTCGCCGCCGCCGCCGCGGGTCTCGGGCGCGAGCTTCGCCGTGAGCACCCCGCCGACGAGGGCGCCGAACGCCGGCAGGACGAGGACGAGCCAGGGCCGGAACGCCCCGATGCGCGCGCTCGAGAGCACCGCCTCGCCCTTGGCGCGGAGCGGCTCGTAGCCGGTGACCGCGATGAAGAGCTCGTGCTCGGCGAGCTCGAGGGCGGCGAAGAACAGCGAGCCGGCGATGCCGGCCGTCACGCCGACGAGGATCGCGTGGAGCAGCACCCGACCGACGAGCTGGAACGGGATCAGCCCCTGCGCGCGGGGGAGCGGCGTGCGCGCTGCCCCCGTGCGGCTGGGGCGTGACGGGGAGTGCTCGCGGGACGACATCATGATCTCGTGGCCCAGGGCCTCCCCCGTCGAGCGATGGGCCTGGCAGGAGCGGTAGCTTCCCTGATCTTCGGCGGGTTGCCGCCTGAAATCGCCGCCAGGATCGCCGTCCCTGGAGGCGCCCTCGCGGCGTCGGCCTCCGCTCGGCCTCCGTTCGGCCTCCGCGCGGCTTCCGCTCGGGCCTCCCGCGCTCCATGAGCGAGGAAGGAAGCCTGGCGCGGGCGCGGCATCCGGACCCGCCCGAGCCCGGACGAGGTGGAGTCATGACGACCGATCGGAGCACCGTCGAGTACGACACCCTCATCACCGGAGACGCGAGCGTCACGATGGGCGACGCGGCCGTCCAGACGACGGACGAGAGCGTCCGCACGACCGCCGAGACCGTGGTGACGCCCGTCGTGGCGCTCGAGCTGGCCGCCGAGATCCTGGCGGGCTCGCTCGGGCCGCTGATCGACGAGGATTACGTGCAGGGCAAGACCCGGTTCCGGGACGTGCTCTGCGACCGGATCGACATCTCGCAGCTCGAGGCGGAGGAGCTGGTCGACGACATGGAGCGGTCGGGGCGGATCCGTTTCATCGGCGTGGCAGAGGGCCGGGGGTGGCACATCCAGCAGGGAGCGGGGGTGCGTTGATCGCCGCTGTCTCGCGCAAAAAGGCGGGCTCGCCGGTGGTGCCTGACGAAACAATTCCCTTGCCGGCGTACTCGACTCGTGGCCTACGCTGAGGCGCCTATGGAGGACGGTACGAAGCCGCGCAAGGCTGTGGTCCCGAGCGCTCCGCCCGCTCCGCTCGTGATCGTGGCCGGTTGTCCTGCCGAGCTCGTCGCCGTGTGCCGGGAAGTGGGGGCCCGGCTCGGGGTGACGGTGCGCGAGTGCGATCTGCGCTCGCTCCGGGCGACGAGCGCGGCGTCGCAGCTGTACGCCGTGATCGTGGGGGAGGAGCTGTACCGGTTCGATCGGGAGGTGTTCGACGCGATCACCCGTCAGGCGCCGGCGTCGCTGGTGCGCGTCGATCGCCGGGAAGCGGACGACGCGTCGGCGCGGCGGCTGCTCGTCGATGCCGTCTTCGAGTCGGCGGCGACCGAGCCGAGCAGCGGGATCCGGTCCATCCTGACGTGAAGCGGCGCGGCGCGACGGCGCGCCGCCGCCGCCAGCGGCCGCGTCAGGGCTTGCGCTTCATGCCGGGGAGGGTGGCCTTCTCGGGCGGCGGCTCGAGGTACTCGATCTGCTCCGCGGACAGGATGCCGTACTTCGGGTTGGCCGCCGCGCCGCCTGTCGACTTCGTGAACGTCACGCCGTAGGTGCCGGTGACCTTGACCTTCGCGCCGACGGCCGGGATCGGGTTCGGCAGCTCCTGGCCCCAGAACTCGTCCGTGAGCTTCGCCTCGCCCTCCTTGCCGCGCGGCGCTTTGTCGATCGCCTCGATCATGCTGTAGATCTGCGCGAAGTTCGACGCCCAGCCCATGACGTCGATCATGTCCTTCGTCTCGCCCTTCTCGTCGGCGATCGCGAAGCTGGGGACCGGCGCCTTGCAGTCCGGCGGGTCACCCTTGCCCGTCTTGTGCACGGCACAGGTGGGGGCCTCCGCGAGGTTCGTCTTGACGATGTAGCCGACGATCGAGAGCTTCTTGCCGTTCACTTCCTCGAAGTGGACGCGGCTCCGGAGGTCGTGCGTGACGCCCCAGACCGTGTAAGCGTCACCCTGCTTCTTGTTCTTCGCGGGCAGCGTCGGCACCGCGGGCAGGGTCGCTTTGCGGCCGCTGAAGGCGGGCTTTGCCGTGTAGGGCTGCTCGTCCGTTCCGCACCCTGAAGTGCCCGCGACGAGGAGGATAGCGGCGAGGAGGGTTCGACCGAATCGGGCGTTCATGGCATCTCCAAGGTCAGCGTGACGGGCACCTCCAGCAGGAAAGATCCAGCGCTGGAATAGCCCTCGGACAGCGGTGCGCCGCGTGCGGGTCAGGCGCCTCTCGCATGCGCGCGCGACGGCGGAAACGGCTAACACGGCCGCGAGTCGATCGTAAAGAGAAACGGAGACGTCCCCCTCTCTTCATCGATCCTCGTCGCGCGGCAGCGCGCCGCGGCGGAGGGCGGGCGGAGGACGGTAGAGCGCGACGGGCCGCTGCCGGCGCCGCCCGATCGCGGGGCGGGAGGGCGCGAGAGGCGGGCTCGGCGAGGCGCGCCGCGCGACCCGCCCGGGCTCCGCCCGGCGCCGCCAGGCCGGGTTGCGCGGGCCTCCGCGGCGTTCTCCCGGTCCCGGGGTTGCCTCGAATACGCGAAGGACGTGTTTCCGCTCTTCGCGATGGCAACATCGATCGAGTACCCTCTCCGTCCCATGCGCGAGACGACCCTGCGCACCGCTTTCGAAGCCTCGAAGGTTTTGGTGATGATCCTTGCTGGCGGCGAGGGCCGCCGGCTCGGCCCGTTGACGCACGACCGGGCGAAGCCCGCCGTGCCGTTCGGCGGCCGGTACCGGATCATCGACATCGTCCTCTCGAACTTCGTCAACTCCGGGCTGCACCGCATCAAGATCCTGACGCAGTACAAGAGCGCGTCGCTAGACGAGCACATCGCCCGAGCTTGGCGCCTCTCGCCGATGCTCGACAGCTTCATCGAGACCGTCCCTGCGCAGCAGCGCACGGGCAAGAGCTGGTTCAAGGGGTCGGCGGACGCCGTCTACCAGACCCAGCACGTCATCACGGACGAGTCGCCCGAGCACCTCTGCATCTTCGGCGGCGACCACGTCTACAAGATGGACGTGCGCCAGATGCTGCACGATCACCTGTCGCGCGACGCGGAGGTGACCGTCGCCGCCATCCCGGTGACGAAGGAGGAGGCTCGGTCCTTCGGCGTCATCGAGTGCGACGAGTCGGGGCGCATCCTCGCCTTCCACGAGAAGGTGCAGGATCCGCCGAGCATGCCCGGCAGGCCGGGCATGTGCCTCGCCTCGATGGGCAACTACATCTTCAAGACGAAGGCGCTGCTCGACGTCCTCGAGCACGACGCGGCGACCGAGGACAGCGCGCACGATTTCGGGCGCGACATCATCCCGCGCATGGTCCAGAGCGGCAGCCGCGTCTACGTCTACGATTTCCACGAGAACCTCGTCCCCGGCGAGGACGAGGGCGCGGGGTACTGGCGCGACATCGGGACGATCGACGCGTACTGGGCGGCCCAGATGGATCTCGTCAGCATCCAGCCGGCGTTCAATTTCTACAACCCGCGCTGGCCGATCCGGACCGGGATCAGCCACGACCCGCCCGCCAAGTTCGTCTTCCGCGACGAGGCGAACGCGCGCGTCGGCATCGCAACGGACAGCCTGGTCTCGCTCGGGTGCATCATCTCCGGCGGCAGGATCCACCGGAGCGTGCTCTCGAACCGGGTCCGCGTGAACTCCTTCAGCCACATCGAGGAGTGCGTGCTGTTCGAGGACGTCAAGATCGGGCGCCACGTCAAGCTCCGCCGCTGCATCATCGACAAGGACGTCGAGATCCCCGCCGGCGCCGAGATCGGCTTCAACCTCGAGGAGGACCGCAAGAAGTGGTTCGTCAGCGAGGGCGGGATCGTCGTGATCCCGAAGCGCGCCAAGATCGACTCCCCGTAATGCGCCTGACCAGGGCCCAGCGCGGCGCCGTCCGGGTGGCCGGCGCGTAACTCTCCTGAATTGCATGTAAAATTCCGATCGCGGCGCGCGGCGGCGCGCGGCGGCGCGTGGCGATCGCGGCGCGCTCGCCGGCCGGGCCGCGCGGTCCTGCCGCGTCCGCGGGGACGGGCCTGGGCGCCCCCCATGGAACGGGCGTCCCTGCTACGTTGGGTGTGCGATGCCGCGCACGATCATCATCGGTGACGTTCACGGCTGCCGGGATGAGCTGGCGCGGCTGATCGAGCACGTGGGCCTCGTATCGGGCGATCGGGTCGTCATGGTCGGCGATCTGATCGTGCGCGGACCTGATCCGTGCGGAACGCTCGATCTGCTCCGGGAGGTCGGCGCGATCTCCGTGCGGGGCAACCACGAGGATCGACTGCTCCGCTGGCGTGCCGGGCGGAGCGATCCTCGCGGCGAGCCGCTGGGGGAGCTCTCGAAGGAGACAGCGCAGCAGCTGCGCAAGCGGGACTGGGCGTGGCTCGAGACGCTGCCGTACTGGCTGGATCTGCCGGAGCACGGGCTGCGTGTGGTCCATGCAGGGTTGATCCCCGGGCTGCCGATCGAGCGACAGGATCCGCACACGTTGATGTACGTGCGCTGCCTCGGCCGCTACGGCGAGCCGGTCGAGCGCCGCGGGGGCAAGACGCTGTGGGGCCAGACGTACCAGGGCCCGCCGCACGTGGTGTTCGGCCACAACGCGCGGAGCGAGCCGCAGATGCACGCGTGGGCGACCGGGATCGACACCGGCGCGGTCTACGGGGGGCGCTTGACCGCGATGGTGCTCCACGACGGCGAGCGTGTCCCGCCGCCGCCGGCGCGCAACGAGGTTCTGGTCTCGGTCCCGGCGCGGCGCCGTTACGTGGGACGTTAAAAATGCTCCGCGTCTTCCAGCGGTTCCGCGCGATCGGCCGCGCCTCTCTGCGGGAATTTCGTTAGGCTCCCGTCCGCGCCGCGGCCGCTCTCCAGGCCGGCGGCCCGTCACGGAGCAAGCCAGGTGGAGCCTCGATACCCGTTCGTTGCAGTGGATGTCCCCGAGCCGGAGGCCGACGAGATCGGCGCCCTGCTCTTCGAGCTGGGTGCCAGCGGCGTCGAGCAGCGCGACGAGCAGACCCTCGTCCGCGGCGCGCGCTCGGGCCAGGTGACGCTCGTCGCCAGCTTCGAGGCGCACGGCGAGGCGATGGAGGCCATCACGGCGCTCGGGGAGCTGTCGCCGCCGCTCGCCGCGCGGCTCGAGGAGGTGGTGGGCGACGCCTGGCGCGACGCGTGGAAAGAGCACTTCGCGCCGTTCGCGCTGACGCCCACGATCACGGTCGTGCCGCCGTGGGAGGAGCGCGCGCCCGAGCGCGAGGGCGAGCGGGTGCTCCTGCTCGAGCCGGGCAGGGCGTTCGGCACGGGGCTCCACGCGACGACGGCGCTCGTGGCGGAGCTGCTCGACGAGCACGCGGCGGAGCTCCGCGGCCGCGAGATCCTCGACGTGGGCACGGGAAGCGGCATCCTCGCGCTCGTCGCGCTGCTGCTCGGCGCGGAGCGGGCGGTCGCGATCGACAACGACGAGGACGTGATCGAGGTGGTGCTCGAGAACGCGGCGCGCAACGGCCTCGAGGGCCGCATCGAGGCGAGCGCCGGCGTTGTCGAGGGGGTGACGCGGCGGTTCCCGTGGGTCGTCGCGAACATCGAGGCGCGGGTGCTGCGGCCGCTGGCGCCGGAGCTCGCGCGCGTGCTCGAGCCGGGCGGCTGGCTGATCCTGTCGGGCATCCTCGAGAGCGAGCGCGACGATCTGATCGCGCGGTACACGTCGCTGCCGCGCCCGCTCGAGCACGTCGCGACCCGGCCGGATCCCGCGTCGCCGGGCGGCGATCGCAGGGCGGGGCGGGGCGACGCGGGCGGCGAGGGCTGGGTGGCGCTCCTGTTCCGCGCGCCGGGCGGCGCGGCGTCCTCGCCCGGATGAGCGGCCCGGGGCTCTTGCGGGTGCCGCTCGGCGCCATCGCGGCCGGCGTGATCGCGCTGCCGCCCGAGGCGGCGAGCTACGTCGTGCGGGTGCACCGCCTCCGCGAGGGGGATCGGTTCGTCGTGTTCGATCCGGAGCTCGGGGTCGAGGCGGAGGCCACGCTCGAGTCGATCGGCCGCCGCGGGGCGGAGGCGCGCATCGACGCGCCCCGCCCGGCCGCGCTGCGGCCAGGCCGGCGCGTGACGTGGATCCAGGCCGTGGGCAAGGGCGACAAGATGGACGCGGTGGTGCGCGACGCGACCGAGCTCGGGGCGACGCGGATCATCCCGGCGATCTCGGCGCGGAGCGTGGCGCGGCCCGCGGAGGAAAAGAGCCAGCGCTGGCGCCGGATCGCGGTCGAGGCGGCGCGGCAGTGCGGCCGCGGGGACGCGCCCCGGGTGGAGGCGCCGATGAGCCTCGCGGCGGCGCTCGCCGAGGCGCAGGCGGCGCCGTCGACCGAGGGCGGCGCGCTGGGGATGTGCCTGGATCCCTACGCGGAGACGCCGCTCGGCGCGCGGCTGGCCGCGCTGTCGCCGGGCATGGAGGCGGCGTTCGCGGTCGGGCCGGAGGGCGGGTTCACGCCGGAGGAGCTCGGCATGTGCGCGGCGCTCGGGTTCGAGCGGGTGCGCCTCGGCGCGCTGACGCTGCGCACGGAGACCGTGTGCGCGGCGGCGCTCGGGGCGCTGATCGCGGTGAGCGACGCGCGCGCGGGGTGATGGGGCGGCGGTCGGCGAGCGGCGCGCTGGCGAGCGCTGGTCGCAGCGCCAGCGGCTCGTGGTCGCGAGGTGCGGCGCGGTGGATCGCGGCGTTGCTCGGCGCGCTCGCGGTCGCGCTCTGCGCGTGCAGCAACACGGCAGACGCTCCGAGGAGCGCGCGCGCGCCGGCGGGCGACGGGGCCGCGCTCGGTCCAGTGGAGCCCGACCCTGTGCCGGCAGCGCCGACCCCGACCGTCGCTGCCGCCGCGACCGCGCCGCCTGAGCCGGCGCCGTGGCCCCGAGCGCGCCCGCCTCGCGTCGAGACGGACTGGTGCATCGACGGCGTCGACGCGCTCGACGAGGAGACCTGCTACGTCCTGCCCGACGCGCCGACCCGGACGCTGCTGCTCTATCTCCACGGCATTGTCCCGCCGGGGAAGGAGAGCCAGCAGAAGACCAACTTCGAGACGGTCGTGTCCCGCGCCGCACGGCGCGCGGGCGTCGCCGCGCTGATGCCGCGCGGCAAGGTCGGCCTCGCGCCGAAGGGCTACGCGAGCTGGTGGGGCTGGCCGACGGGCGGGCGGGCGTACGACGAGCACGCAGCTTCGTTCGTCGCGTTGTTCGCGGAGAAGCGGAGGAGGCTCGAGGAGAGCGCCGGCGCCTCGTTCTTGCGGGTGTACGTCGCCGGCTCGTCGTCGGGCGCGTACTTCGCCGCGGCGCTCGCGCTGCGCGGCGGGATCGACGCCGACGGGTTCGGCGCAATGTCCGGCGGGGGAGGCCGCGCGACGCCCGAGCTCGCGATGCTCGCGCCGAGGCCGTTCTACATCGGCTTCGGCGCCCACGACACGGTGGGCGCCTCGGCCCGCGCCCTCGCGGGCGTCCTGCGCGGCGCGGGCTGGCCCGTGCGTGTCGCCGAGCACCCGTTCGGCCACGGCGCGAAGGAGGTGTACCTGGACGAGGCGTTCGCCTTCTGGCGAGAGCACGAGGCGCGCTGATTCCGCGGGTCAGAACTAGATACCGAGCGTGTCCTCGCCCCACGACAGCCCGCCATAGAGGCGCTCCGGCGATGCCGTCTCTGACCCCGAGACGTATGTCACGCTCGTGCGCGCCAAGGAGCGCCGCGGCACGGTCGTGCGAGGGAGATCACTCGCCGCGACCGAGGAAGTCCATCAGCCAGGTCATTGCCGGCCGCATCGTGCCGTCCGGGTGCAGGAGGCCCGTGCTGTCCCTCCAGGTGGAGCCGACGACGTAGCCCCAGAGGGTGATGCCCTTCACGGCGCTGTGGTTGTAGAACATCGTGAACTGCTCCTCCATCACCCTGCGCTGCTCGTCGTCGTCCGCGAGGTTGATGTCGTACTCGGTGATGTACACGGGCAGGCCCGTGGCGGCGAGCCTGTCGATGTAGCCCTTCACGGTGCTGGTGTTGATCTTGTACGCGTCGTGGGCCTCCGCGCCGAGGCCGTCGATCGGGGCGCCCGCCTCCAGCGCCGCCTTCACGATCTCGATGAAGTGGTTGTGATCGCTCTCGTACTCGATGTTGTTGTAGTCGTTGAGGATCAAGGTCGCGTCCGGGCAGAACTCGCGAGCCCACTTGAAGGAGTTGACGATCCAGTCATAGCCGCTCTCGCCGCCGCCTCCGATGGCGTTCATGAAGGTAGGCGTGGTGTGGGGCGGCGGCTCGTTGACGACGATGATGTACTTCGTGTCGGGGTACCGCTCGCAGAACGCCTGCATCCAGTCCCTCACGGCCTGCCGCTGCTCCTCCGCGGGGAGGCTCGTGAGCCAGGCCGCCTGCGTGGCACCCCACACGAAGCTGTGCTGCATGAAGGGGATGTCGTTGTCCTGCGCGTACTCGTAGATTGCGTCGAGCCCCCTCCAGTCTCGAACGCCGCGGCTCCTCTCGACAGAGGGCCACTTGCCCTCAACCTCGGGCGTGATCTGGTTCCAGTGCTGGATGAAGCCGTCGCGCACCTGGCCCTTCGTCGTGATGTTGCCGACGAACTTGCCGGTGCTGCCGCTCGATCCACCCGACCCGTCGCTGGAACCGCCGGCCCCGGAGCTGCTCGGTCCAGCGCCACCGGCGGCTCCGGCGCCTCCGTTGCCGCCGTCGCCGGAGCCGCCCGTACCAGAGCCCAGAGCGCCCGTGCTGCCCGTGCCGGCTCCGCCGGCGCCCGTTGCGCCGGCGCTGGCGCCATGGCCCCCCGCTCCCGTCGTGCCGCCAGCGCTCGACGAGCCGCTCGGGCCATCGTCAGCCTTGTCCACCTTGCCAGAGCAGCCGGAGAGGGCCGCGATCCCGAGTGCGATCGAGGTCGTGCCGCACAGCCATCGAGAAGAACGGTTCTTGTTCATGCCAACCACCCGCAAGCTGAAGGATCGTGACCGGTGACTCCCGGAGCGGGAAAGCCGAGGGGAGCAGCGCGAGGTAGAGAGCATGCGCCCAGCGCCACGCACGCCAGACAGACGGGCCCCTGGAGTTCCCCTTGCCTCTCGGATCTATCACGACCCGTGCGGTGGAGCGATCCTCCACGGTCACGAGCGCGGGCGAACAGCGTGAGGAGCGACGCGGCGCGCCGCACCCTCGCGGCGCTCCCCCGGCGGGTGCGGCGCGCCACGCCGCTCTGTGCACCTGAAAGACGCATCTCCTTTGCACCGGCGAGCAGGAGACGCCGCGGGCTCGCTCACGCGCGGGCCTCGGCATCTCGGGTCTCCTCGGCGCAGGCGCCGGCCTGGTCCTCGGCGCTGCGTCCGCGAAAGAGCTCTTGCGCGCTCCGACGTAGCCTCCACGGGGGCTTCCGTGGGATGGCGCGCTCGGCGTTCTTACATTCGCTCGGGTCTCGCGGTAGAACGCCGTCAGGTAAGACAGCATGATCTACAGCTTCCCAAGCTATGTGCCCGGCATCGCGATCGCCGTCGCGGTGATTGCCGCGTCGATCGGCGTGCTCCTCCTGTGGAGGCGTCAGCCGCTGGTGGTTGCCTTGATCGCATTCGGGGTTTCTGCGGTAGCGGGTGGCCTCTTCGCGCCGATGCTGGCGATGGATCGGGTCGTCCTCGACGACGAGAAGCTGGAGCAGACCACGGGGTTCTGGTTCGCGCCGAGCGTGAAGGGATTTCGTCTCGCCGAGGTCGAGTCCGTCGCGATTGGCACCGCCAGGGATAGAAAGAATCGCGAGATCGAGGTGTGGATTGTGAAGGGGAGGGACGGCCAAACGCGAGAGATCGACCCGGGTGATCTCTGGGAGATGAACGGTCAGGACATCCTCCGGCGCCTGAGAGAAAAAGGGATCGACGTCAGGTGATGAGGAGAGGCTTGCTCGTCTCGTGCTCGGTGTCGGCGACCGTCGCGGAGGCGCGGAGGTCGCACGGCGCTTGAGGCCTCAGCCGAGCCACGCCTCCGCGAGCGCCAGCAGCCGAGCATTCCCGGGGACGTTCTCGAGGAAGCACCGCCGGATCTCCACGTCCGGGATCCGGTCCGCGCGCGCGAGCAGGTCCGCGCGTGCCGCCGCCAGGGCCGCGCGCGCCGCGTCGGTCGACCCCGCCGCGTGGAGCGCCTCGGCGTGCACCAGCGTGAGCCCGATCCCCTCCGGGAGCCTGAGCCCGAGCGCTTGCAGGCGCGCCACGACGTCCTCAGCGAGCGCCGCGGCCTCCGCGGCGCGGCCTTGGGCGAGCCTCACCTGCGCGAGCACCGTTCTCGCCCAGTCATGGGCCATCGAGGGCATTGGGAGCCCTTCGAGCCCCGCGAGCGCCTCGCGCTCGGCCGCAGCGAGGTCGCCGCGCCGGTAGAGCAGGCCCGCGTGCAGCAGGCGCGTCTGTTTCTGCAGGAACCGACCCTGCTGTGCCGCGCCGGCGCTGGCGAGGTCGGCGATATCCGTGATCGCCTCGTCGAGCAGGCCGCGCGCGTAGAGCAGGGCCGCGCGCCACCACCGGGCCGTGCGTCCGCTCAGGTCGGCCCGGGAGCTCCCCTCGGGCAGGAGGGCGCGCAGCATCTCCTCGGCGCGGTCGTGGACCCCGAGCTCGACATAGGCCCGGGCGATGCTCACGCGCGCGGCCTCCGCCGGCAGCCGCATCCCTGCCGCGTCGAACGCGGCCTCGGCCTGGCGGAGGAGCTGGAGCGCCGCCCAGGCGTCGCCGTGAAGGAGGCGCGCCTCATCCGCCTGTCTCATGCGCCGCTGGCCGGACACAAGCAGATCTCGGCAGCCGAGCGATTCGTCGAGGCGATCGAGCCGCGCGCCGTAGGCCTCGGCCAGCTCACGTTGCTCCATGAGCATCAGCCACGACCAGGCGAACCACAGCGCTTGCGCGAAGGCTGCGGCCGCCTCGGGGTCAGGGTCGATCGCGAGGAGATCTCCAGCGACCAGCTCGATGCGCTCCGCCGAGCGCTCCTCCAACGCCTGCCATAGCAACTCGGCCGTCACCAGGCACCAGTTCCGGCTCCCCGGTCGGGTGAGGCGCTGCACCTGCTTTGCCAGAGCGCCAGCCCGATCCTTCTCCCCTAACCAGCGGAGCGCCTCGCACTGCACGAGCCTCAGCGCCCCGTGGAGCTCGCCCTCGGCGCCGCACTGCACGCCGCGCTCCGCGCGCTCGATCGCCCCCGCTGTGTCGCCCCCGCGCAGGAGCAGCTCCGCCGCCTCCAGGTAGCGAGCCGCCGCCTGGGCGCGCTCGCCGCCGCGCTCCAGGTGCTCGGCGAGCACCCCGGGATCGCTCTCGCCCGCCGCCGTGAGCCACGCCGCGGCCAGCTTGTGCCCGAGCGCGCGATCGGCGTCGGTCAGGGTCGCGTACGCGCCCTCGCGCAGCAGCGCGTGGCGGAACGCGAGCTCCTCCTCGCCCGGAAAGCGGCTCTCGGCGCGGCGCTCGACCACCTCCCGCGCGACGAGCGACGCGAGCGCTCCGCTCACCGGCGAGGCGGGCTCGCCGCAGGGCAGGTGCGGCGCCTCGCCAACCCAGGTCGCCGCGCCGGTCGCGGGCAGGGGCAGGGTCACGTCATCGCCCCCGGGCGGGGGACCGCCCTGGGCCTGAGGAGCGAGATCGCCGCCGAGCAGGCATCGCGCCCCGCCGGCCCAGAACACCTCGCCGAAGACGCTGGCCGCGCGCAGCACCCGCCGCTCCGCCGGATCGAGCGCGCCGATCCGCGCGTGCACCATGGCCAGCACGGTCTCGGGCAGCGCCTCGCCGCGCCCCTCGCTGACCGCGCGGATGAGCTCCTCCAGATAGAACGGGTTGCCGGCCGCGCGCTCGACCAGCTCGGCGATCCTGGTCGCGCCCACGGCGTCGCCGAGCGCGTGCAGGGCGAGCCGCTCGGCCGCGCGGCGCGGCAGCGGGGCGAGCCGGATCTCCTGGACGCTGCGCTCGGCCCACAGCCCGGGGAAGCGCTCATGCACCTCGGGGCGCCCGAGCGCCAGCACGAAGAGCGGCCGATCCTCGAGCCGGCGCAGCGCCTCACCCACGAGCCGCACCGAGGGCAGGTCGCCCCAGTGCAGGTCGTCGAGCGCCAGCAGGATCGGCCGGGCCTCGACCTCGGCGGCCACGAAGTCCTCGAAGGCGCGGCCGATATGCTCCGCCATCGCCGCCGGGTGCTGGCGCGCCGCGCGGAGGGCGGGGCTCTCCTCGTCGGGGAATGGCGCGCCCGCGATCTCGCCGAGCATCTCGGCGACGCGGCGCTGCTCGGCCTCGGGCACGCGCCGCGCGACGCGTGCGCGGATCCGCGCCTGCCGCTCGCCGAGCGGCGCGCCGGCCAGCGCGCCGGTCGCGCAGCGGATGGCCTCGCCCAGCACCCCGAAGGGCGCGCCCTCGCCCACCACGTCGGCGCGGCCCGTCCAGATCTCCACGTCGGGTCGGAGCGCGCGCATGCGCTGGAGCGCCTCGTCGCAGAGGCGCGACTTGCCGATGCCCGGCGGCCCGGTCACCAGCGCCGCCCGGGCGAGCCCCTCGCCGGCGCACTCCTCGAAGAGGTCCACGAGCGCGCGGATCTCGCGGTCGCGGCCGACGCACGGGCTCTTTCGCCCGAGCAGCGTGCGCGCGCCCCCGCCCGCCTCCCGCTCGCCGTGGAGCTCGAAGCCGGCCGGGCCGCGCCGCACCTCGAAGCGGGGGTCGAGCAGCGCCCGGGTCACCTCGTCGAGCATCGCGACGCCTGCCGCGGGCGGCGCGCTGGCCACCATGGTGGCGGCGCGATCGATGAGATCCCCGACCGGCGTCTGCCCGGTGAGCTCCGCGCGCCCGGTGACGACCGCGATCCGCGCCGCGCCCCCGCTGTCATCGAGCAGCGGCCCCAGCACCATCGCGCACCGGGCCGCGCGCGCGGCCTGATCGGTCGCGCTCCCCTTGCTCTGGAGGCTCACCAGCACCCCGCCGCCGGCGAGCTGGTCCACCCGGCCGCCGAGGCGGGAGATCGCGGCCTCGAGGCGCCGCTGCCGCGCCGCCGGCACCTCGGAGGGCAGCGTCTCGCCGGCCGCGCCGGCGGCGCCCGCCGGCACTTTGGAGGGCAGCGTCTCGTCGCCGTCCGCGCCGGCGGCGCCAGCTGGCGCCGCCATGACCAGCGAGAGCACGCGCTGCTCCCCCGCGGTGAGCGCCGCGCCGGGCACCGGCGCCGGCTCGCCGCCCTGCGCCCCGAGCGCGCGCAGGGCCGCGGCGACCTCGGCGGCGCTCGCTGGCCGGGCCGCCGAATCCTTGGCGAGCATGCGCGCGACCAGCGCATCGAGCGCCGGCGGCACGTCGGGCCGGAGCTCGCGCACCCGCGGCGCGGGCTCGAGCAGCAGCCGCGCCAGCACCGCGAGGACGTTCGCCCCCGCGAAGGCCGGCTGGCCGGTGAGGCACTCGAAGAGCACGGCCCCCAGCGCGAAGACGTCGGCGCGCGCGTCGGCGCGCTCGCCGCGGGCCTGCTCCGGGGCCAGGTAGCCCGGGGTGCCCATCACCACGCCGGTCCGGGTGTGCAGGCTCGTCGCGCCGCTGAGGCGCGCGATGCCGAAGTCGATGAGCTTGATGCGGCGCGGGTCGCCGCCGACAAGGAAGATGTTCGAGGGCTTGATGTCGCGGTGGATCACGCCGCGCGCGTGCGCCGCGGCGAGCGCCTCGGCCGCGGCGAGGGCGAGGGCCACGCTGTCGTCCACGCCGAGGTCCGCGCGCGCGAGCCGCGCGGCGAGGTCCTCGCCATCGAGCCACTCCATGGCCAGCCAGCGCTGCCCCGCGTCGGTCACCCCCTGGGCGACGAAGCGCACGATGCCAGCGTGGCTCAGGCCGGCGAGGATGCCGCACTCCGCGGCAAAGCGCTCTTCCTGGCGGTCGCCCTCGCCCGCCAGGAGCTTGAGCGCGACCGGCTCGCCGCGGGCGCGATCGAGGGCGCGGTAGACGAAGCCCATGCCGCCCCGGCCAGCCTGGCGCTCGATCACGAAGCGCTGGGCGAGGAGGTCGCCCGGCCGTGCGCTGGCTGGGGGCAGCATGGCGAGAGGATGGGGCAGGGGTGCAGCGAGGTCGAGGGCGCGGCGCCGCAGCGGAGAACCCCGCCGCGGCGCCGCTTTGAGCTGGCGGCCTTGGCGCGGAGGTGCCGTGAGCTCTGATGGGGGCGACTACTACTTTCCGCCATGGCGCCGCCACCCCCTGAGGTTGAGCTCTCCTCGGGTTCTCCAGTCGTTTCGCGCCGGCATGGGGTGTGCTCGAGGTCGAGCGTCATGCCGACGCTCGAGCACAACGCCCTCGTCGAGATGTTCCGCGAGGACCTTTCCGGCGCCGAGACGTCAGCGCTCGCGGGGCATCCCGCGCTAACCACGCGCACATCATCCGATGACGATGACCGTCAAGTGTCAACGGATGGGAGCGTTGTCGACGTGGTCGATCCGCTCCCAGCGGCTGCCCTCGAGGCGCACGATGTCCTTCGAGCCGACGACCCAGAGCGCGCCGCCGACGCTGTCGACCGTGTGCGCGTCCTCGATCTCGGGCACGAGCCCGGTCGAGACGCGCCGGAGGCTGCCGCGCTCGTAGGTGAAGAGGCCGCGCGGATTGGCGCCGCTTGCCAGGTAGATCCGGCCGTCGTGCCTGGTGATCGACGTGAACATCTGGCGCCGGCCCGAGACCGCGACCGCGCGGAAGCCTTCGCGCCGGTTGCCGCGGAGGAGCGTGCCTTCGCGCCCGCAGATCCAGATGCGCTTCTCGTCCTCGACGAAGATGCTCACCAGCGCCGCGGCCGTGACGGGCGGGAGAGCGGTGAACGTGGCGCCGTCCCAGACGAGGATCGTGCCGCGCGTCCCGGTGACGTAGATCTCGTCCTCGCGTGGACCGTCGACGCAGTAAAAGACCTTGTGCTCCGCGGCCGCCGAGCTCGGCGCGCGCAGGAGCGCCCGGGCCCGCTCCTCGGGATCTTGCAAGAGCGAGCGATCGAGGTGCTCCCAGCGGCCGGCGCCGAAGTCTCCGCCGACACGGCGATAGACCTGCCCCCCGTCGCCGCAGGCGTAGAGGTGGTCGCCGACAGGGCGGAGGCGCGCGAGGCGCCCCCAGCGCTCGGCGTCGGGCGAGGTGATGCCGGCGCCGGGGATCTTCTCGCGCGGGAACGGTGGCCGCGCGAGCACGACGTCTCCCTCGGCGGAGAGCACGCAGAACGAGGTCGGCGCGCCGGGCGCGGGGGTGAAGCGGGCGATCGAGGTGACCGCGACCTGGAGGTCGTCGTAGAACCACTTCACCGGCCCCGCATCGCCGGCATCGTAACGGCAGAGCCGGGTGAACGGCGTGAAGGGCTCCTGGCCGTCTGGCACGCCGGCGACACAGAGGAAGTCCGCGGCAGCGGCCTTGGCGCGGGTAAAGGTGAGCGGCGTCGTCATGGTGATGTCTCCCTCGACCTCAGTAGCGACCGCCCGGGCGCATGCCGGTGCTGAGCGCCTCGTACTGCGGGCTCCCGGCCACGGTCGGCATGAGGGTGGTGCGGCCGAGCTGCGCGCGGTCAACCCCGGCGAAGCCCGCCTGCACCGCGGCGCGGATCTGCGCCTCGCACTCCCGGCGGAGGTTGACGACCTGATTCTCCGAGACGTCGATGATGCTGCCGATGGCGGTCGTCCCCGGCGGCGTGCCGTTCACGCCCAGCTGGGCGATGCTTGCGTCCACGCCGTGCGCCTCCCAGTGCTCCGATCCGTCGTCGCCGGCGTTGCCCTGGAGGCAGATGGCGGGCCCGTCGCCGAATGACGGGAAGTTGGGGATGCGCTTCATCCCCGCCTCGCCCTCGGCCCTCGTGCCATAACGAAGGGTGTA
Source organism: Sorangium sp. So ce117 (assembly GCF_051524395.1). NCBI lineage: Bacteria > Pseudomonadati > Myxococcota > Polyangiales > Polyangiaceae > Sorangium > Sorangium sp. So ce117. The sequence goes on along the minus strand of NZ_CP150309.1, from coordinate 10,076,230 downwards.
GTCGGGCACGATGTGGTGCGCCTGGTAGCCGGGTTCGCACGTGCCGCGGATAGTCCTGTATGGGCCGACGTTGCAAGGCCGGTCTCGCTCGCGCGTCACGCGCACGTTGCCCGCTGCGGCGGCGAGCCGCGCATTTTCCTCCTGTCGCGCGCGCTGCGCCCGCAGGCGCTCGGCGTTCTGCCGGATCTTCTCGGCCGAGGGCCACGGCTGCCTCACGAGCTGCTCGAGCTGCTCGGGCGTCATCTGGCGGAAGTCGACGAGGGTGCCCGCCTTGAGCGAGAGCTGATTGTTGGTGCTATCTACCTGGTTCCAGTACCAGCCGCTCGATCCATACGCGGCACTCCGCTGGTCGGCGCTCATCTGGCCATAAAGGTGCTGATCGATGCTCCGGGCGAACATGCCTTCATTGCCGATGTAATACTGACCGGCCATCTCCCCGAGGCCTGCTCCCAGCGCACCGAGGCCGAGCAGCGCGTTGAGCCTGGCGGCCGCCCCCATGGGCCCCGCGGCGGGCGCGCTCCCCGGCGTCGTGGCCGTGCCCGTGCCCGTGTAGGCCCCCGTCGTGTCGAGAAAGGCGACCTGGACCGGGCGGTCGCTGGTGCTCATCACCCGCGTGTCCCGCACGAAGATGAGCTTCCCCTCGGTGTTGCGGTCGTTCATCCACCAGGCGTCGTCGTGGCGGATCGCGTTTCTGCCCTCGATGCGCACGGTGGGCGAGTAGGTCTTGGGCTCGCAGACGCTGCCCACCGTGCCCGATTTGACCCCGAGCCCGCTGCCCGGCTCATCACCCTGGCACGTCGTCACCTTCGATCCCATGTTGTGCGACCGATCGCCGGTCTGCAGCACGGTGGTCGCGGTGTCCACGGCCGCCTGGTTCTGCCTTGCGTAGATCGAATAAGGGATGGGGACGAGCGCCGGGCCGACCGGCGTCTTGCAGACATCCGGGCAGGTCGAGACGATGATGCCTTCGCCTATGTCGCGGCTGCCCTCGCGCGGGATGCTCATGCGTCGCTCCCCGGGCTCACGAGCCCTCGCTCGTCACACCACGGCAGCGCCGCGGCCTCTTCGAGGCTCGCGGCAGCGAGATCGATACGATCGAAGCCCTGCGACATGGCCACCCAGGCGCGCCAGGTGAGCTGGACAGACCAAGGCGGCTCGCCGCGGACATCGATGTGCATGCCATCGAGGTGGAGGCGCACCGGGACGCGGCGCCCCCGCTCCCACTTGAACCAGGCCCAGAGCGAGTGGCCGGGCAGCGTGAACGCGAGCGCGCCGCCCCCCGGCGTGAGGCCCTGGAACTCGACGCGCTCGTCGCCGCGGAGATGGCCGGGCAAGACCAGGCCGGGGTGCGCGGTCTGGTAGAAGCGATAGTCGAAATCGGCGGGGAGCTGAGGGTGGCGAGTCGCCAGCCAGGCGTCGTCGTAGGTGCCGGCGAAGCGGCTGCGAAACTGCCACCAGGGCGGCACGGGCCCGAAGCCCTGCGGTTCTGGCCGCGCCGCCGGGTCGCCCACAGGCTCGGCCTCGCTGTCGATGGTGGGCGCGGGGTAGGCGCGATCGGCCGGCGTGTGGCGGCGATCGAGGACGCCCCGGCCGATGGGGTTGCGCGCGTCGACGTTGCCCTCGGGATCGCCGATGACGACGCCGCCGGCGGCCGATCGGTAGTCGATGGACGCGCGGGCCGCCGGCTCTCCCGTGGAAAGCCGAAACCCGCCGGCGTCCGGCTCGAACGCGCGCGGCGCATACGCCCTCAGGAAGCGCGTGTATTCCCCGACGCGCGCGCCCACCTGCCAGACGTGCGCGGCCACGCCCCCGGGGGCGTGGCCATCAGCGAGGAGGGTGACGTCGGCCGCGGGCTTGAAAGGGATGAGCAGGCCGACCCGGAGCATCGGTGTCGCATGCGGATCACCCTCGTACTCGTCGGCGAGGATCAAGGATTGATCGGGGGCGATCGACAGCCGGCCTTCGGGCGAGAGTAGAAGCGTGCCCCTTACCGCGACGACGGCCATGGCTGCGCCGTCACGGTGCTTCTGCTCGAACCCTAGCGCGGCGAAGGGGGTCGCGTTGGCGGCCAACATGGCTAGCGGCGGTGGACGGCGACGCGGGTGCCGTCGATGAGGTGCGTCGCAGCAAAGGCGGTTCGATTCACGGCCAGCATGGCACTGCTCAGGTAGGATCGATGACGAACTCGATCTTGGTCCCTGCATGGACACCAAGAAGGACGACACCGGACGGGACGCCGCGGGATGTGGCTCGGCATGAAGCTCCGGGCTCGAACCGCTCTCTGCGACCGCATTCAGGGCTAGTTGAGATCGATCGGATCGCCGAAGACCTGGACATGCTCGCTCCCATCGACCAGGATCCTAACGCCCTTGAGCGTGATGTTGCCGTCCTTGTCCATCACGAACTTCGATTTGCCGCACGTGATTTCGATCTTCTCCCCGACGTCGATGGTCTGATTCCGGCCAATCTGCACTACCTCGTCGACACCCACGGCGCGGGCGCGGATCATCCCCACCGCTTCGCGCAGGCTATTCAGCACGCTCTTCGTGGCGTTGTTGCCGACCGTGACGTCCTCGTTGTGGCCGATCCCCGTCGTCCGGTCGCGGCCGATCGTCGTCTCCTGATCGTTCTTGACCAGCTTGTGGAGGTCCTTCTCGGCTTGCATCCTGACGAGCTCGCTACCGGCCTTGTCCTCGAACATGATCTCGTTGTAGCCGTACGTGGACGGGCTCGAGTTGCTCTTCCAGCCGCTCTGCGTCTTGTTCATGGGCAGCGAGTAGGGCGACTTCTGGAGGTTGGTGTACACGCGGCCGACGATGATGGGCCGGTCGGGATCGCCGCCGAGGAAGTCCACGATGACCTCCTGTCCGATGCGCGGCAGGTTGGTCCCGCCGAAGCCGGCGCCGCCCCAGGGCTGGCTGACGTGGATCCAGCACGACGAGTCGTTGTTCATCTTGCTCTCGCGGTCCCAGTGGAAGTGGGCGCGCACGCGGCCGAACTCGTCGACGTGGATCTCCTCGCCGGGCGGACCGACCACCGTGGCGCTCTCGACGCCCTGCGCGCGGGGCTTGCGCGTGCGCAGCGGCGGTCGGTAGGGCGCGTCGGCGCTCACGGCGACGCAGGAGTGCTCCCACTCGGCCGGTACCTCGCCGGAGAGCTGGGACTCGAGGACGAGCAGCTTCTTGTCGGGACCGAGCTCGCTCTTCGGGTGCTCGAGGAACGAGAGGACGGCGCCCGGTGCGGGATCGATGACGTTGGTCTTGAACACGATCTCCCGTGCCGAGGCGCGCTTCGCCTCCAGCCGACGCTGAGCGAGCGCCTCGCCCTCGGACTCGTCCGCGCGGTACTTGCCCTGATCGTCGGCTGTCGGCGAACTCTCACCCTTTTGACTTTCGAACAGGAACGCGCCAGGCACATAATGGAAGCGCTCCAGCTGATCTTCCACGGGGCCGGCGCCGGAGGCGGTGGCCAGGAGCTTGTAGTTCGCGGGCCTCCGGTGGTCGTGGTCGCGCACCGTGTACTTGCCGGGTCGCAGGCGGCGGCCGACGACGACCTTGGTGACGTGCTCGCGGTCGGCGTCGGTCGGGTGATCGCGGTAAGTGATGGGCACGCGGGCGACGTTCGCCTGGGGGCGGTCGTCGAGGACGAGCCGGCTCTCTCCGTCGTTGTCGAAGTAGAAGCTCACCCCGGCGTCCTCCAGCATGCGGCTGATGAAGGTGTAGTCGCTCTCGCCGTACTGGACGCGGTACTTGCGCTTCTTGTACTCGCCGGCAAGCCGCCGCGTGGGGGAGATGCCCCACTCGCCGAGGAGCTGCAGCACGATGTCGACCTCCGACTTGTGCTGGAACATGCGGTAGTTGCGGCGCTGGGTGGCGAGCCAGAGCGGCGGGACCAGGGTCAGCTCGTAGGTGGAGAGGTAGCGCTCCTCGACGGCCACCTGCTGGAGGTGACTGCACAGTCCGGACCAGACGCGGGTCTGATTCGCGTGCGCGGTGAAGGTCATGGGCTGGCCGATGACGGCTTCGAAGTCGATATCCGGGTTGTCCGATACGGCGACGATCTGGACCTCGAAGAGCGAGGACATCCGCTCGTTGACCTGGAAGCGACGCACATCGAGCATGTCGCCCGACGCGATCTGCGCCTCGACTCGGTAGACCCCCGAGCTCAGTCCGGTTCCCTTGTTTCGCATGCTCGGGTGCGTGTCGGCCATGGGCATTCCTAGCCCGGTCTACCCTGCGCTTGTAGAGCGGACAGCCGATGCTATCCGGCAGCCATCCCTGTCCGCAAGAGGGGCCCGCGCGCATTGTACGCTCAGGGCTCCGCCGGTGCGGCCGTTCAGACGGTCGAACGCCCACACATTGACGCCTCGTGTTGATGGTTGCAGTATCGCCGGCGGAGTGAAGGTCGTCTCCCTTTCGCAGCTCCCCGTTGGCCTGGTCGTGTGGCAACCCCATCCAGGCGCCTGGATGCAGACGTTCGTCTGTAAAAGCACGTTCAAGCTGTACCCCGGTGTGTGTGCCCTCGCGGCCGAGCAGGAGCCGCTCCACCTATCCGACCGCCACTGGCGCGACGACGCGTGCTGGAGTCTCTATGCGGCCTCCGACTTCGTCCCCCACCGCGCCCGGGCGGACGTCGTCCTCGTTGGCCACGCCTTCTCGCCCAACGGCACGGCAGTCCGATCCCTCACTGCCCGCGTGATCGTGAATGACATCGACAAGGCCATCGAGGTCTACGGAGCTCGCAGCTTCACGCAGCACGGCGTCCTCGATCAGAGCTCGCGCTTCACCAGGATGCCGCTGCTCTGGGAGTACGCGGGCGGCGGCCCCGACACCTCCAACCCCGTCGGCATGCCCCCCCATGCTCGCGACATCCACGGGCGACGCAACCTCCCCAACCTCCAGCGTCCAGGCGTTGTCGTCATCGGGCCGGACGACGTCATCGAGCCCGTGGGATTTGGACCCGTTGCCTCCGGATGGCCCACCCGCCGGCAGAAGCTGGGGCGCTACGCGGCCACGTTCCCCGGCAACGACTGGCACCGTCAGCCCCTGCCCCCGGACCTCGACGTCAGCTACTTCAACGCCGCGCCGGTCGACCAGCAGACCACCGCGCTCCGCAATGACGAGCGGCTCATCCTCGAGCATCTCCACCCCGAGCACCCGCACCTCGTCACGAGCCTCCCGGGGCTCCACCCCCGCGCCTACGTCGACCGCCCCGGCGAGCCCTTGCAGGGCGTCGCCATGTGGCCCGATCTGCTCTGGATCAACACCGACCGCTGCATCTGCACGGTGACCTGGCGCGGCCAGGTCCCGCTCCGAGAGCCGCAAGAGGCCGGGCTGATCCTGGTCGCGCTGGAGGAGCCTTATCAGACCCTCGTAAGTAACGACAGCGAGGGCGTGGCCAGCAGTTCTGGAGTGGGGCTCGCGAGCGGCCGGGCCGGCGGCGGCGCGATGAGCGAGATCGGGCTCCAAGCGCCCTACGACCAGGCGCACGATGGCGATAGCGCCGTGCACAACGAGGATGACCCTGAGGCCTGCACCCTGCCGTTGGACGTGAATCAGGATCTCGCCGTCTCCCGGCCGGCCCTACCGTTCCCCTCAGTGCCCGCGGGCCAACCTGCTCCCCCGTCGAGCCCGGCGCAGCCGCCCGCCGATGCGCCCACTGCCACCAGCGCGGCTTCACTTATCGCCGCGAAACCCGCGTTGCCATTCGTGCAGGGCGAGCGAGCTGAGCCTGCGCTACGTCACCAAGCAGAGTCTTCGCCGCGAGGGGCGGAGCCAGCAGAGGCTCCTGACGAGGTGCTGCGTCCGCCGCTTGTCGCGATCCCTCCAGCGCTGTCGCCTGCGCTGCACGCGCCGCCTGCGCCTGAGCGCGATGCGAGGTCTCCGCCCCTGACGGCAAAGGAACCCGCCCCTCCTGCCATGCTCGGCCCACTGGCGATGCCAGACATGGGGGCGATGGAGCCCTCGGCAGAGGAGGCGCCCGAGCCTGACACCCAGGCGGAAAAGCCTGGTCCGCTCCCCGCGCCGGAGGAGCCCGCACCGCCTCTCGCGGCCTACCCCATCGAGCGTTGCGCAGTCATTGCGGCCAAGCTCGCGCAGCGGCCGGCGGACTGCGACACCATCCTCAAAGCGGAGAAGCTCACGCCGAAGAATTGGCAGTCGCTGCACGAACAGCGGCTTGACGAGATCCAGGACGAGATCGCGCGCCGGAAGAAGAAGCTCCTGTCAGCGTACGACGCGGCTTACGTGGCGGCACTCGAGAAGGAGCGCGGGCCGATCACAGCGGGCGAGTACGCACAGCTTGTGATCTCGGCCGAGCAGGGGCAGGGCCAGGCGGCACTGGCCGAGCTGGGCCTGCCGGATGAGTCGATGATGCGGATCCGGCGGGTGTGGCTGGAGAGGATCGTGAAAGACAAGAAGGCGGCGGCAGCGGTGCGGGCTGCAATGCGGAAGGCGGACGAAGCTTGAAGGCAGAAGGACGCCGAGCTGGCCGTGCTCTCGGCGGTGGCGCACGGCAATGGGCCGAACGGGATCACCGTCCTCAAGGCCGCGCTCGTTGCGCGTGGCCGGCTCGACCAGGAGCACGCGATGCTCTATTTTCAGGTCATCTGGAGCGGGTTGCGTGAGCCCATGCGGCGGGCTCTGGAGGCGTTGGTCATAAGGGCAGCTCATGACTGACGAATGCTGCCAAGCTCCCTGGGTAGCTCGACGTCGCCTCAGCGCCAGCGCGCCAGCTCTTTGACGTCGATGCGATAGACCGGGCTGATCCGGCCCTGCTGCTCGGGATTCGGGCAACGCAGACCGGGGATGTCGTCGGACGAATCCAGCTGGGGGAACCTGTTTGCCAGCTGTCCCCTGTTCGGGCCGTCCGGTTTGCGGTTGTATTCCTTCCGCAGGAACGTCACGAACTCGGCTTCGGTCCACGCCGGGTCTTCCGAATCGAACGTGGTGAAGCGCGGCTCGCCGCTGACGTTGCCGAGGTAGACGGCATTGGCACCCTGCCAGGTGGCGAAGGAGCTGTCGAAGTGGCGCTTGACGTAGTCCGGATGATTGTAGAAATACACCCAATCGCCGGGGCGCAGCTGGTCGACGGAGTCCACGGCCAGCGCCACCCGCAGCTTGCTCACGCTGCCCTCGTTTCCCGGGGCGACCTGCACGATATCCTCGGTGACCTCGTCGAGCGCCGCCGTGCCGACCGTCTTCATGAAGGCGCGCAAGAAGCAGATGTGCAGCGCGCTCATGCACTCGATGGCGATGGGATGGGCGTCCCAGGTGAACAGATCCTCGAGGGCGGCGGACGGGCTGAAGTCCTCGGTGTTGGCGAAGTTCATGGTGATCGAGTGGGCGGGGTGGTCGTCGTCGACAGGCGCGTCCGCCATCCACGACCGCTCCGGGAAGCGATAGACACCGCGATCCCATTCGTTGGCGTAGATGAAGCGTCGATCCTGGCCCAGACGTCGCGCGGTGTTGAGCTCGCGGAGGTTGGCGATCATCCATTGGCCGAACAGAGCCTCTCGGTGCTCGACCACGCAGGTGCGGACGATGTCGAGCAGGTCGCGTGCCCGGCCTTGCATGGGCTTCGAGCGGGCGTGGTTTCTGGCCAAGCCCATGAGCAACTTGCGGCGATACAGCCAGGCCCGGTCTGCGTACTGGGGCGCGATTTCACCTTGCTCGACCTTGATCAGGCGCCGGAGCAGGGTGCGCCGCTCGTTCTGGCTCCTTCGCGCCTTGTTGAGCACACGGCGGATGTGCTGGCGCTCGGCGGGCCAGTCGGTGTTGCCGGGCGGGGCCGTCGTGTGGTCGAGACGGACGAGCTCCTGGTCGATCCGGTCGATGCGCCGCTGGCAGCGCGCGGCTGCCCGCACCAATACCGCCACGCTCAACGGCACGCGCGCACCCGAACCGCAGCGACACTTGCCCACGCAGCCGCGATCGGGCGTCGTCGCATCGCTTACCCGATCACCAGCTCGTCTGCGATGGCCTGCGCCTTGGCCTCGCTGGTCACATTCGGGGCGCGGAGCGTGGCGACGAGCGCCGCGTACTCCGGCTGTTCCTCGAACGTGTCGCCGAGCTCGAAGCACAGATCCACATAGCTGGTCACGTGGGCCTCGAGGTGAAGCCCGTGGCCCGCCGCCCGCTGGAGCTGCGCCTTCAGGCGCTCAATCAGCGTCTCGTCGTTCGTGCTCCAGACCTGTTCCGGATACATCACCCGCACGCGTTCGAGCAGGCGCGGCATGAGCTCGGCGTCCGAGCGCCGGGCCAGGAGCTTCATTTGCTCGCGCCGGATGGTCAGCACGCCGCAATTACGACGGCTTCGTCAACCCGTGTCAAGCACGATAAGACGAGCAAGGCCGATCCTGCGCGCCCGACCTCGCCGAGCGCGCCTCCCCCTCGCGCCAACGACGGAAGGACCCCGCCGCCGAGCCCTCCACGCCCAGCAAGGACCGGAGCGAGGCTCCGCGCCAGGGCGAGCTCCGCGGTGAGCGTTCCCGTGCAACCGTTGGCGCCGTACAACACCCACACCCGCGGCACTGAAGTGGCCAGCAGGAAGCCCGGAAGCTGCTTGTCGACTCGGAGGGCTGGCACGCCGGTTGCCTGTCTGTGGCGTTGGCACACATGGAGTGGATGAAACCCGCAATTCGAGCGTCGTTTGGCCTGGGGCCGCGGCACGACGATCCGGGTTTGGCACACTGGCACACCAGCCCCCGTGTCGCGAAAGGAGCAGGAAAATCCGTGCACACCCAACGAATTCTCTCCACCCTGGTCAGCGTTGGATTGCTGGCGGCGTGTTCCGGTTCCACCGAACCGGGGGGACCAGGCCCTGCCGGTCCCGGCGACGAGCGTCCTGCAGACGTCGGAACCCAGGTGCAGCTCGAGCTCAGCTCGGTCGCCGCGACCGAAGTCGAAGCCCAGGTGGCCACCGCCAAACAACACGACGCGGCATCCCTCCAGGAGGCCTACGCGGTCTCGTTTTCGAACGATCTGGGCTACGGTCTCACGGACGTTCAGAACCTCGATCTGATCCAGAGATCAGAGCTGGGCCTGAATGACGCGGAGCTCGAGGTCCTGGCCGCGAACGGCTTCGTGGTTTCCAGTCGACTTGCCTATCCCAGCTTTCCCTACGCCTACGCTGCCATCTACGTGCACGATTTGCCGGTCTTCGTGAGCGGCGACATGGTGCTCGAGGCCATGCACCGTTCGTACGACGACATCTTGCAGGCCCTGGAACAGGCCGTCTTGATCCCGCGTGTCACCCGCTTGCTCGACACGATGCGTGCTCGCCTGGCGGCCGGAGATTCCGGGCTCTCGCAGCAGGCGGCAGCCGACGCGGACTTCTACCTGACCGTCGCGCGCAGCCTGCTGATGGGAGCGCCGAGCGCCCCCGTGGCGGGAGCCAGCAACGCTGAGATCGCGTCCTTCCTGACGCACGCCGAAGCGGCCGACGGAGAACAGCAAAAGTCCATGTTCGGCGTTCCGCGCCGCTTCGACTTCTCCCAGTTCAAGCCTCGGGGCCACTACACGGACACGGTGGCGCTCGAGCGCTATTTCCGCGCCATGATGTGGATGGGACGCATCGATTTTCGGCTCATCGAGACCATGCCCGACGGCTCGCGCGTCTTCTGGCGCCGTCAGCTCGAGGCAGCGCTGGCGCTGCGTGACTTGATGGATGCCGCGGCGCTGGAAGACTGGTCTGGCATCGATCGGACCGTCACCGCGTTCGTGGGTGAGCACGACTACATGATCGTGCCCGAGCTGGACGGGCTGTTGCAAGGCCTGGGGGTGTCCGATGCGAGCGGGCTTGCTGCCCTCGATGACTCGACGATCGCTCAGGCGATCATCGACGGGCGCTACGGCGAGCAGCGCATCGCGAGTCACATCATGCGAAAGAACGGCGGCGATTCCACGTTCCCGCTCAACGCGAGCTTCGCGTTCTTCGGGCAGCGCTACGTGATCGACAGCCACGTGTTCTCCAACGTTGTGTACGACCGGACAGCGACGCGCGTGGTCCCGAACCCGCTCGACGCCGCGTTCGCCGCCCTGAAGAACGATCACGCGGTGAGCCTGCTCGCGCGTGAGCTCGAAGAATGGAACTACGCCGGCGATCTGGCGGCCGTTCGCGTCATCGCCGACGCCCACCCTCCATCGTACTGGGAAGGCAGCCTGTACACGTCCTGGCTTGGGGCGCTGCAGACGCTCTCGGCGAACGCCACGACCCTGGGGCCAGCCGCGGAGGGCCTACCCAGCGTGGCGCGCAGCGAGGCGTGGGGGCGCCGTTTGCTGAACACTCAGCTCGGATCGTGGGCGCAGCTCAGGCACGACACGATCTTGTATGCCAAGCAGTCGTATACCGGCAGCCAGGGCTGCGACTTTCCGGATGCGTACGTCGAGCCCTACCCCGAGCTGTTTCAACGGATCGCCAGGTTCGCCGGCCAGGGCCAGGCCCTGGTCGATACCCTCGATTTCAGCTTGAACGGGAACGACGCGTTGGCGAACCAGGTGAGCGCCTACTTCGGCACCCTGTCACGTATCGCGACCACCTTGAGTGAAATGGCGGAAGCGCAGCGGACGGGCATGCCGCACTCGGAAGAGCACCTGACCTTCATCAAGCAGGCAATTCACATCGAGGGCGGTGGCAGCGGTGACCCCTGGCAAACGGGCTGGTACAAAGATCTGTTCTTCGATCCCGTCGACGGCTTGAAGAGCGACCCGACCATCGCCGATGTGCACACGGACATCGGAGGCGACCTGCCGGTCCCGCGATCTCCGTCGGTGTTGCACGTGGGCACCGGAAATCCACGCATGATGGTCATGACGGTCGATACCTGTCAGGGTCCTCGCGCGTACGCGGGCGCGGTGTTCGCCTACCACGAGCACCTGGCAGAGGGCTTCACCCGACTCACCGACCAGGAATGGGCTCAGAAGCTGTATCAGGATCCGCCGACCGATGTGCCGTGGATGGCGCCGGTGCTGGCGGAGTAGGAACCGGCACGGGCCAGGCCTCGGCGCGCAGGGCTGCGCCGAGGTGCGCTCGAACGTTGGCACCCTTCACGACCGCGCGCGCTCCAGGTTCTCGCGGAGCTTACGCAGCCCGTCGCGCGCCCGGCCGCGCATCACGCGGCGCAGGAGGGGGACCACGATCCAGCGAAACCACCACCGCTGATTGCGGCTGACCATGCGCCACGCGACGCGCGTCTCGTCGTCGGAGAGCGCCGCGAAGTCCACGCTCATGCGGGGCAGGAGGAAGCCCTCGCCTTCGGTCACCAGACGCTCCCCGACCCGCGCCTCCTTCACCTCGATGTCGATCGTGCCGGTGCGCCCGAAGGGCATGCGCACGGTCTCCTGGTAGCGCTTGCCGACCTGCCCGTGCTCCAGCGTGTCGAGCTCGCGCATGGCTGCGACGCCCGGGAACCAAGCCGGGAAGTTCTCCATGTTGGACACGTACGCGAACGTTTCGCGCAGGGGCCGGCCGATCTCCACCGAGCCCTGCGCCAGGAGCTCCGGCTGCGCGCCGCTCACGAGCGCCTCCTCGGTGCCGTCTTGATCTCCATCGGCCTGAGCAGGCTCTGCTCCACGATCCGACGCATCGCGCGGACGTAGCGCGGCCGGGACCAGCTCCGCTCCTCGATGAGCTCCTGCCAGTTCCCGATCGACAGGAGGGTGGCCAGGAAGTCCGCCGCATCCGACGCCGGCCATTCCTCGGCCAGCGCACCTTCGGCCTGAAGCCGCGCCACGAAGCCCGCGCAGACGCCCGTGAAACCGCGCATGCGGTCGCGCCACGCGAGCTCCGCGTCCTCGTCCGTGGCCTGTGCCGCCCGCATCGCCCGCGCCACGTCGGTGATGTGGGCGACGTAGCCCGCCCACGCACCGATGAACTCGGAGAGGATCGCGCGCGCGTCGGGGGCGCGCTCGCACTTTCGGACCAGGTCGGCGAACCCATGCACCTCGTCGACGTGGCGCACCAGCGCGACCAGGAGCTGGGTCCTTGTCTCGAAGTGCAGATAGACCGCCTGGCGCGACACCCCGGCCGCCGACGCGATCTCCGCCATCGAGACGCCGCGACGCCCCGGCTCGGTCACCAGCCGGCGCGCGGCCTCGAGGATCACAGCGCGGGTTTCCCCGTCCTTGCTTGACATGGTGTCAAGCATGGGGCACAGTTTACACTGTGTCAAGTAGGACGGGCGTGCCGGCGTGCCGGCGTTGCAGCGCGTGCGGGCGACCGCGAAGGACCCGGGGCGCTCTGCCGCTAGAGCGCGGAATAGGTTGCACCGTCATTGATCCTCGGCGCTTATGCAGCCTCCGCTCTCCGAGCTCACAGGGAGGCGGGGAGGAAGAGAAAATGAGTTTCTGTCTCTTGCCGTCTCTCGCTCCCCGCCTCCCCGTCTCCCTGTGAAATTCCTGCTTTTTCTCGTGGGTTCAACCCGTTTGTCGCTCTAGTTATTCTGCCTCCTCAGGAGCACTTGTGGGTGAGCCATTCGGGCTCCGGCAGGCTCCCGAGCGCGTGGTAGAGGGCAGTCTCCGCGTGTTCGTAGGTACGACACCCACCCTTCGCGTGGACGCCCTGGAGCGCCCGGCGTCGCGCGGGTATCCTGCGCGCGGACGCGGGGCCGGCAGCACACCCGGAGCGCGGAGGGCGTGGCCTCTGCGCGGTGGGCCCGATCCAGGGCGGCAGGAGCCATGACGAATCGAGCGCGATGGAATCGGTGGGCCGCGCGGCTGCTGGAGACGAAGGCAACGATGCGTCGCCTGCGCCCCCGCACGGCGGCCCTCGCCGGGCTTGCCGCCCTGGGCCTCGGGCACGCCCAGCCCGCCTCGGCGACCCAGCTCCGCTTCACGACGACGGCGCCGGGCGGCATCGTCGCCACCGGGAACACGCTGGGGCTCAGCAAGCAACTCGATGCGAACGGGCCTGGCGCGGAGGGCTCGATCGGGACGTTCCTCTCGCTCGACGGCAGCGTCGACGACACGCCGCCGAACGCCGCGAACCCATGGCCCGCGGGGACCACCGCGGACTGGAGGCAGAACGGGTCGGCGGCGGAGCTGGTCCTGCCGGACGAGCTCGACGTTCTCTACGCGGAGCTCATCTGGGGCGGCAGCTACAAATACGGCGACGATGTCACCGCGTTCCTGGGCACCCCCGTGACGCTGAGCACGGGCGGCGCGTCGATGGCCGCGTCGCCGGACGAGGTGACTTCGGTGACGCTCGCCGGGGTGAGCGCGAGCGGGTTCTCCATGAACTACTACCTGCGGTCGGCGAACGTGACAGCGTTCGTGCAGGCCCACGGCGCCGGGGCGTACGAGGTGCGCGGCGTGCCGGGCACGCAAAACGAGACGAACAACTCGCTGAACGCCGCCGGGTGGACGCTCGTCGTGGCGTACCGCGACGGTACGCAGCCCGTGCGCAACCTGTCGGTGCTCGTCGGCGGATCGTTCGTCGGTGAGGACACCCAGCAGGACTACGTGGTGAGCGGCTTCTGCGCGCCGCCCTCGGGGCCGATCGAGGGGAAGGTCGCGATCAGCGCGATCGAGGGGGACGCGGACCTCACCGGCGATCAGCTCCTGCTCGCGCCGACGGCGGCCGACGTGTTCGTGAGCCTGTCGGGCGGCAACAACCCCGCCGACAACTTCTTCTGCTCGCAGCTCAACGACGCGGACGGCAGGCTCGACACGCGGGGCACGTTCGGCAGCGCGAACCAGGACGCGATCGCCGGGGTCAACGTCTCCGGCGGGCGCCAGGGGTGGGACGTCACCACGGTGCCCGTGAGCTCGGCGGGCGGGCAGCTCGTCGCGGGGCAGCGGTCGGCGGTGATACGGACGATCACGACGGGCGACTCGTTCATGCCGACGCTCGCCGCGTTCCAGATCGACGTCAACGCGCCGAGCTTCACCGGCGGGGCCTCGTCGCTCCGCACGAGCGCGGATGTCGTCGAGGTCGGTGACGCGCTCACCGTGACCGTGACGCTCGACAACCAGGGGCAGGCCGCGGCGACGAACGTGCGTTTCAAGGTCCCGCTCCAGGGTGGGCTCGCGCTCCAGAGCTTCACGACCGACGGGGTCGCGGGCGACGCGCAGGGCGCGCCGGTCGCGGCGGGCGATCTGATGGCGGGCGTCGACGCGGGGGACCTCGCGCCGGGCGAGCAGCGCACGGTCGTCCTCGAGCTCGACGTGGTGGGCCCGCCGCAGGGGAGCGCGTTCTCGCTCCACCCAACATGGGGCTACGAGTTCGTCTCCTGCCAGGGCGAGCCGCCGCTCGGCGAGAGCTACGGCAACTTCGCGACCGTCCGCTTCGAGGGAGAGCCCGGCGGGGGCGGCGGGGGCGGCGGCGAGGGCGTGTCCTCCGGCGGGGGCGGCGGCGAGGGTGTGTCCTCGGGCACGGGCGGCGAGGCGGGCAGCGCGGGCGAGGGGGGCGCGGGCGCGGCGCCCCCGGGCGACTCCAAGGACGCGGGCTCGGACGGCGGCTGCGGTTGCGCGACGCCCGGGCAGAGCGGGCGCGCCAGCGCGTCGATCGCGGGCGCCGCGCTCCTTGCGCTGGCCGCCGCGACCCGCCGCCGGCGCGCGCGGCGGACTCCGCGCTGACGCGGCTTCACGGTGCCTCAACCGCGGCGGATTTCGCGAGCAGCACGGCTTGCCCGCTTCCCGATCACCCAGGTGTCACCCGTTCAGGCGTGAGGCTCCCCCGACTCCCCGTGCCCCGCCTCGCCCCCCTCGCGGAGTCTTCCATGCCTGAAACGCCTGGGATTGCCGCGACGTAGCACCAAGCGGAAGGCATCCTACCGTATCGCTGTACCCTACGGGTATTCGATTTCTGCGCTTCGGCGAGCACAGCTGAGGGAAGCCAAAGATGAGCCAGCAAGAATACGCATCCAGAGAGTTCCGACGTAGGATCGGCGCTTCCCAGGTGGTCGTCCGCTGTGGCGCCGATCTCGAATTGCAAGCTGAGATGCTTCTCGATGTCGTGGCCAGGTGCCACGAGGGAGGTACTGCGCTGAACGATGGGGCAACCGTGGAGCTCGGAGATATTCCCTTCACGCTGCGCCACGTGGGTGGCGAGCTCGTCGTGCACGAGCCGGATTTCAAGGGCAGCCCACCACGCGATGCCGTTCCTGGGGCGGACCAAGCCCTGCGAATTCTCAACGAGCAAGAGGCGGTCGTGAAGCGTGTCGGTGCCAAGCGGTCAAGCGCGCCGCTCCGTGCCCTGGTAAGGATGGAGAAGAGTGGTCTGAGGTCACTCCGCGTCTGTCTACGTCGCATGGTTCCGAGCGATCCCCAGGATTCCGGCTGGACCATCGGTGCGTTGCGCGATCTCGCCGGAACGGAGGAGGCTATCGTCATGACGACGGTTTCAGAGATATTCCGCGTGCGCCCCTGGCTGGGAAAGGTCCTGACGCTGCCAGCTGGATACCGCGCGGTGCTGGACTTCCATAGCATCGAGTCTATCGAGGACGACACCGGCGAGCACGTCTGGATAATCGATCCGTTGATGCTTGCGCACCTCTCGCGATCGGCGCTGAAGGAGAGGAGGCTCGCCGATCTCGACCGGACGGTGAACGCACTGCTCGAGTCCACCACAACGGAGATCGAGAGCCTCCGCCCGCTTCGCCAGCTCGCGCGGCGATGGGGAGGTGGCCCCTGGATGGCGTACGCCAACGCGCTCACCACGCTGACCCGCCTGAAGCATGACGACGACAAGGCCGTGGAGGTCCGCTCTCTCGTAGAAGACCTTTGTACTGCGCTCTCACCGGGTGGAGGGCTCGCTGGGGAAGAGGCACCGTCCGCGATCACCGAGAATTTCACCACGCTCTATCGCCACTATTGGCGGGTCGAAGCGGCGGAAGTGCTCGAGGGCTTGCTCGCTCCAGGCTCGGGCCAGCATGCAGCGCTTCTCTTCCAGCGCGCCGTGCTTGCCAGTGACGCGGGTGATTATGCGGGCACCGTCGAGGCGCTGCGACGCTCGGTCGCGATCGAGCCACGCTCGCCCACCTTGTGGTTCCTTCTCGGGACAGCCCTGCTCGAAGCCTCGACGCTCGAGGAGACTCCCACCGTCCTCCTCGATCCAGCGGGTGAAATAGTCGAGGCTTTCGACCGCGCGCTCACGCTCCTCGATGTCAGGGACACGCTGACGGTGGATCACTGCGTCCGCGCCCTCGATCACCGATATCTGAGAGCAGACTGGACGCTGGTGGATCTTCTCCGCAAGCGCACCGTAGCGCTCCGCGATGTGGGTCGACTCGACGAAGCACTGGCGTCGGCTGACCGCCTCGTCGCCGCCGCCCCGGACGAACCGCGATCATGGGAAATCCTGGGCACTGTGCTGTTCGAGCTCAGTCGTCACGACGACGTGATCAACGCTTATACCGCGGCCATCGAATGCAGCGTGCAGGCGCCTCCAGAGCACTCGATATTGGCAGGCCTTTTCGCGAGCCCATGGTATAACCGCGCCGCGGTGTACGCTCTGCTGGGCCAGCGCGCTGAGGCTGTTGCCGATCTCAGGCAAGCCCTCGCTGTTGCGCCCAGTTGGGCCGAAGCCGTGCTCTTCGACGAGCGCTTCAAGGGGCTCACTGCGGACGGTGAGCTCCAGCGCCTCGTCGAGGAAGGGCGTGCGGCGGCTCAGGCGTGCCAACAGCAGAATCTCGACGATGGGAAAGCTGAAACGGGCACAGATGTCTGCGTTCCGGCTTCGTCCTCCGAGGCATCAAAAAGCTGAATCGCAAAGCGAAATCGAACCCGCAAATGCTGCTAGTTCGACTGTATGAGCTCATTGACAGAACGCGCCTCACGCGATCAGGCAGGTTTTCCACGCCTGAAACGCCTGGGATTACCGCGACGTAGCACCAGGCGGAAGGCATCCTACCGTAGAGCTGTACCCTACTGGCTCTACCTGTCCGGCCCCCGTTTTCTGCACACCCCTTGAGTACGCCCGCGCTGCCCGGGTTTCACCGAGCATCGTCCACGGCGGCACGCCGGGGATCCATGCTTGACGTCCGCCGCTCTCCTCCCAATGGACGCCCTGCCCAGCGCTCCCTCAAGGAGGTCCTGTTGAGCTCCACATTCGCGGAGGACGCGTACCCTTCACCCGATGAGCGCGCTCGGTTGCGCGAGAGCCTCACACGATCGCTGCCCGAGATCCCGCCCGTCTACTTCTACGACGATCTCGGGAGCGAGCTGTTCGAGCAGATCACCCACCTCGGGGTCTACTACCCGACGCGCACGGAGATCGGCATCCTCGAGCAGCGCGCCGGAGACATCCTGCGCGCCGTCCGGCCGCGGCGCATCGTCGAGCTGGGCAGCGGCGCGGGCCGCAAGATCCGCATCCTGCTCGACGCCTGGCGGTGGGTGGGCGGCGGCGAGACGTGCACGATGCTGGACGTGAACGGGCTCTTCCTGGAGACGTCGATCAGCCGCCTCCGCATCGACTACCCGGAGTACACGTTCCGCGGCGTGATCGGTGATTTCACCACCGACTTGCCGCGGCTCGGCCGGGGCGGGGGGCGCCTCGTGGTCTTCCTCGCGGGCACCATCGGCAACCTCTACCCCGACGAGCGGCGCGCCTTCTTCCGCGAGGTCGCGCGCGTCATGGAGCCGTCGGACGCGTTCCTCGTCGGCGCCGATCTGGTCAAGGACACGGCCCGGCTGGAGGCCGCGTATGACGATCCGGAGGGCGTGACGGCGGCCTTCAACCGCAACGCGCTCCGCGTGATCAACCGGCGCTTCGGGGCGAATTTCGCGCCCGACGCGTTCGTGCACCGCGCCTTCTACGACGCGGCGCGGGCGTGGATCGAGATGCGCCTCGTGGCCACGCGGCGGATGCGCGTGCAGATCCCGGCGCTCGATCTGCGGCTCGATCTCGAGCGCGGCGCCGAGATCCGCACCGAGGTGAGCTGCAAGTTCACGCGCGACTCGCTCCAGGCCTCGGCCCGGGCCGGAGGGCTCGTGATGTCTTCGTGGCACACCGATCCCGAGCAGCTCTTCGCGCTGGCCCTGCTCCGGCGGAACGACGCGTGACGGAGGCCTCGTTCGAGGCGCTCCTCGCCGCCGCGTGGCGCCGCAGCGACGATCTGTTCGCGCTCGTCCCGGAGGCGTCGATGGGGCGTCGGCCCATCGCGCTGCGACACCCCTTCTCGTTCTACCTGGGGCACCTCCCCGCCTTCGCGTGGAACCAGATCGGCCGAGGCGTCCTCGGGCTCGGGCCCATGCGGAGCGATTTCGAGGTGCTGTTCGAGCGCGGGATCGATCCGGCCGACGAGGGCGGCGCCCGCGCCGCGTCGAGGGACGCGTGGCCGGCGATCGCCGAGGTGATCGCGTACCGCGACGAGGTCCGCCGCGCCGTGCTGGCGCGCATCCCCGACGTGCTGGCGCGCGCAGAGGACGTGCTCGGCGCGCGGGGGCGGATCCTCCAGCTCGTGATCGAGCACGAGCGGATGCACCACGAGACCCTGATGTACATGCTCCAGGAGCGCGGCGTCGCGCGGCGCCCCGACGGCGCGCCCGCGTTCGTGGGCGGCGGGGGGCGCGCGGCCGAGCCCCGGCACGTCCCGGCGGGCCGCGTGGTGATCGGCGTGGACTTCGAGGCGATCCCGTTCGGCTGGGACAACGAGTTCGGGCGCGCGGAGATCGATGTCCCGGGCTTCACCATCGACTCGTTGCCGGTGCGGAACGGCGATTACCTGGCCTTCCTCGAGGCGATGGAAGACGGCGCGCGGGCCGCGCTCACGCCCCGCACGTTCGTGCGCCGCGGAGGCGGGCTGGCGGTGAAGACGATCTTCGGGCCGGTCTCCTTCGAGGTCGCGTCGGGCTGGCCGGCGCAGGTCTCGGGCGAGCAGGCGCGCGCCTATGCAGTCTGGCGCGGTGGGCGCCTGGCGACCGAGGCCGAGCTGCGCCGCGCCGCGTTCGGCGAGCCGAGCGGCGGTGTGCGCGCGCGTCCGTGGGGGCACGCGCCGGGCGAGCCGCGTCATGGCCAGTTCGGCTTTCGCGGATGGTCGCCGGTGCCGACGGGCAGCCACCCGGACGGCGCCAGCGCGTTCGGCGTCGAGGAGCTGGTGGGCAATGGCTGGGAGTGGACGTCCACGCCCTTCGCGCCCTTGCCCGGCTTCGTCGCGTACGCCCGCACGTACCCCGGGTACTCGGCGGATTTCTTCGACGGGGAGCACGACGTCGTCTTCGGCGCCTCGTGGGCGACCGACGAGGGGTTCCTCCGGCCGAGCTTTCGCAACTGGTATCGCCGGGACTATCCCTATGTCTTTTCGAGCTTCCGGGTCGTACGCGAGGAGCCACGCTCTCGGCGGCGATGATCGAGCTCGAGCAGGTGACCAAGCGCTACAATGGAATCGCCGCTGTCGACAGCGTCTCTCTGCGCGTCGGGCCGGGCGAGCTGGTGGTCCTGCTGGGCGGGTCGGGATCGGGGAAGACCACGACGCTGAAGATGACGAACCGGCTCATCGAGCCGAGCTCGGGTCGCATCCGCGTCGAGGGCGAGGACGTGACCACCGTGCCGCCGCACGCGCTCCGGCGCCGCATCGGCTATGTGTTCCAGCGGCTCGGGCTCTTCCCGCACCTGACGGTCGCCGAGAACGTGGGCATCACGCCGGCGCTCCTCGGCTGGGACGCGAGGCGCATCCGTGGTCGGGTGGACACGCTGCTGGAGCTTGTCGAGCTGGATCCAGCCGAGGTCCGCGATCGGCGGCCCGACGCGCTCTCCGGCGGCCAGGCGCAGCGCGTGGCCGTGGCGCGGGCGCTGGCGGCCGAGCCGGGCGTGCTGCTGCTCGACGAGCCGTTCGGCGCGCTCGATCCGATCACGCGCGAGCGCCTCCAGCGATCGTTCGCGCGGGTGCGCCGGAGCCTGGGGTTCTCGGCGATCTTCGTCACGCACGACGTCGTCGAGGCGCTGCTCCTCGGCGATCGCGTGGGCGTCATGCGCGGCGGGCGCCTCCTGCAGCTCGCGCCCGGCCGCGAGCTGGTGCGCGCGCCGGCCGACGACTACGTGGCCGATCTGGTGCGCGGCCCGCTCGAGCAGGCGCGCGCCGTCGAGTCGCTGATCGCGGGCGCGCCCGCGCGAACGATCGCGGGAGGCGACGCTTCGTGAAGGAGCAGCTCGCCCTCCTCCCGGGCTACCTCGCCGCCCACCTTGGGCTCACGCTGGTCGCCCTGGCGCTGGGCGTGGCCGTGAGCGTCCCGCTGGGTGTGCTGGTCACGCGATCGCGCCGCCTGGAGGGGCCGGTGCTGGGCGTGGCGAGCGTCGTCCAGACCATCCCGAGCCTGGCGCTCCTGGCCTTCATGGTGCCCGTGCTCGCAGCCCTGGGCGCGCGCAGCATCGGTTACCTGCCGGCGCTGATAGGCCTCTTCCTCTACAGCCTCTTGCCGGTCCTCAGGAACACGGCGGCCGGCCTCTCGGGCCTCGATCCGGCGGTGATCGAGGCCGCGCGCGGCGTGGGGATGACGCCCCGCGAGCAGCTCCGCCGCGTCGAGCTGCCGCTGGCGCTCCCGGTGATCGTGGCCGGCGTGCGCACGGCGGCGGTGCTGGCGGTGGGCACCGCCACGCTCTCCACGCCGGTCGGGGCGCCGAGCCTTGGTGACTACATCTTCAGCGGGCTGCAGACGCGCAACACCACGGCCGTGCTGATCGGCTGTGTGGCCTCGGCCGGGCTCGCGCTGGTGCTGGACGGCCTTGTGCGTGGCCTGCTCGCCGGCGTCACGCGCCACAGCCGGCGCCTCGTGCTGCTGTGTCTCGGCGGCTTCGCCGGGCTCGCGGTCTTCGCGGCCACCCCGGTCGTGCGCGCCCTCCTCGCGCGCGATCAGGAGTCCATCACCGTCGGCGCCAAGACCTTCACCGAGCAGTACATCCTCGCCGCCATCGTCGCCGGGAGGATCGAGCGCGTCGCCGGCGTGCCGGCGCGGACGCTGGGATCGCTCGGATCGACGGTGGTGTTCGACGCGCTGAAGAACGGCGAGATCGACGTCTACGTCGACTACTCGGGCACCCTCTGGGCGAACGTCCTGAGACGGAGCACGGAGAGCGCGGACCGCGCGTCGGTACTGGCCACGGTGGAGAGGGAGCTGCTCGATCGGTACAACGTCCACGTCGCCGCCGCGCTCGGGTTCGAGAACACCTACGCGCTCGCCATGCGGCGGGCCGAGGCCGAGCGGCTGGGGATCCGGCGCATCAGCGATCTCGGGGCGCGCGCGCGATCGCTGCGGGTGGGGGGCGACTACGAGATCTTCCAGCGGCCGGAGTGGCGCGCCATCGAGCGCGTGTACGGCCTCGCGTTCCGCGAGGCGCGGAGCATGGATCCATCGCTGCTCTACGAGGCGCTGCGGGCGGAGCAGGTGGACGTGATCACCGCCTTCTCGACCGACGGGCGGATCATCGTCGACGATCTGGTGCTGCTGGAGGACGATCGCCAGGCCATCCCGCCGTACGACGCGCTCGTGCTGGTGAGCGATCGGCTCGCGCGCACCCGCCCGGAGGTGCTGGAGGCGCTGCGCGGGCTGTCGGGGACGATCGACGCGCAGAAGATGCGCCAGATGAACGCGGCCGTGGACGAGAAGAAGGGCTCGCCGGCCGCGGTGGCCGCCCGTTTCCTCGATGAATTGCGGCGCTGAATTCTTCTGCGCTGGGCCCCCCGCGGGCCGGCCGTCGGGGCTCGCACGTTTGGCGGCGCGACCGGCCTTGAGGTGGAACGCGCGTTCCAAGGCCGTCGGCCCATGTCGAAGGGTATCGACGTCGTGGGTTGGCGCGGATGCGCCAAGCAGACGGAGCTCGGGGCGGACAGGACACGCAAACGCGTTCCGCAACGTCAAGATTCTCGGAGCCGTTCCTGACTCGTGCAGTCCGATGGTACGAGCCCATTGACAGAACGGGCCTTATGCGATGGTGCACGTCTTCCACGCCTGAAACCCCTGGGATCACCGCGACGTGCTTCCGCTTGATGTGCCGCCGCCCCCGCTGGCCGCGTTATGATGGTGTACGGAACACGGCCCCATCCGGTGACCCCGGTGGGGCCGCTGACGGCCTCGTCGCACCGAGCTGACCCGGCGCCCGTACTTCAAGGAGACCCCATGCGCAACACCGGAAAAGTCGTCCGCTGGCTGGACGACAAGGGCTTTGGCTTTATCGCGCCGGCCGACGGCGGCCCCGAGGCCTTTGTGCACATCAAGTCGCTGCCGCGCGGCCAGCGCCCCGCGGTGGGCGCCACGGTCCGCTATCGTGCGGCTCGCGACGCGCAGGGCCGCGTCCGCGCCGAGGACGTCGAACTGGCCGGCGCCAGCGTCAGCCTGGGCCCGGCGAGCCGCGCCCTGCTGGTGGCGCTGCCCTTCCTCGCGCTGGTGACAGCGCTGGCCGCCCTGGGGCGGGTGCCGCGTGTGCTGCCCTGGCTCTACCTCGGCGCCAGCCTGGTGACGCTGCTGGTCTATTACAAGGACAAGCGCGCCGCCGAGCGCGGCGCCTGGCGCACGCCGGAGCAGACCCTGCACCTGCTGGCGCTGGTCGGCGGTTGGCCAGGCGCGCTGTATGCGCAGCAGTTGCTGCGCCACAAATCCAGCAAGCGCTCCTTCCGCGTCGTGTTCTGGCTGACGCTGGCGCTGAACGTCGCCGGCCTCGGCTACCTGGCCTCCGACCATGGCGCCGGCGTCCGTGCGGGGATCGACCGGATCACGGCACTGCTGGCCGCCGACCGGGATGCCCCTGCCCCTCATTGACTCCCCGCGCGCGACCCTGGTCCGCAGCCGAGCTTTGACCAGACGGCACCGCGCCTCCTGGCGCGCGAGCGCCTCGATACCTTCCGCGTGAGCGCACCGTTGAACGATCTCAGAGCGGGCGGGCACTCACCGAAGTAGCACCGGCGCCAGGTCGCCGGCCCGTCCGTAGACCTGGGTCGCCGGTGCTCTCACGCGCCAAGTCTCCCGCTGTTCTCGGGAGCTCGCGGCGCGCGTTCTTCTTCCACCCAATTCGACGGCGTTTTTCGGAATCTCGGTCTTCGACCGCCCTTCCCGAGGAGCTCGCATGAATCGTAGTCGTTATTTGTTCTCGGTGCTGTCCTTCCTATCCGCTCTCGTGGTCGTCGCGTGCAGCGACGCCGAGAAGGGCAGCAGCGGCTCATCCGGCTCCGGTCCGGGGAACGGCAACGCGGAAGCGCTGCCGTGCGACGTCGACAAGATCCTCTCCACGAAGTGCCAGACCTGTCACGGGGCGTCCCCGAAGTTCGGCGCGCCGTTCCCGCTGGTCGACCGGAGCGATCTGGTCGCGCCCGCGGTGAGCGATCCCAACAAGAAGGTCTACGAGCTCGTCGCCGCACGCGCCCGCGACACCGCGCGCCCCATGCCTCCGCCCCCAACCGAGCCCCTGACCGCCGCGGAGCTCGCGATCTTCGATCAATGGATCGCCGCCGGCATGCCGGCCGGTAAAGACACGTGCGTCGACCCGGGCGGCGGCGGAACCATCAACCCTCCGACCCTGAGCTGCACACCGGATGTCCTGCTAGCGCCGTCCGCGCCTTACGTCATGCCGAAGGACGTCCAGGACCAGTATATGTGTTATGGGGTCGATGTAGAGATCGGCCAGAAACGACACCTCGTCGGGGTCGCGCCCCGCATCGACAACAGCACCATTGTACACCATATCCTGCTCTTCAAGGCGGATGAGGCGTCTCCCTCGACGCCCACGCCGTGCGATGGGGGCGACATCATGGGGCCTCTTTTGGCCGTCTGGGCGCCCGGCGGCGAGGCCACGGAGCTGCCGCTAGAGGCGGGCTTCCCGCTGGAAGGCACGGCACACTTCACAATCCAGGTGCACTACAGCAACATCAAGGGCCTCGACGGGCAGCAAGACAGCACCGGCTTCGACGTCTGCACGACGACGGAGCTCCGCCCCAACGACGCCGGCATCTTCATGTTCGGCACAGAAGACATCAACATCCCGCCTCACGGCTCGCTCGACGTGAGCTGCGATTACCAGTTCCCGCCGGATATGGGGGCGCTTTCGGTAATCGGTGTCATGCCGCACATGCACATCCTCGGCAAGCACCTGTCGAGCAACACGGTGCCCACGGACGGTAGCGAGCCGAGCAACCTGGGGCTCGCCGATCCGTGGAACTTCGACAACCAGATCTGGTACGATAACGATACCATCCTTCGAGGCGGCGACACCGTGAGGACGCGTTGCGCGTGGGACAACCCGGGCAACAGTGCCGTGGAATTCGGGGACCGGACGCTGGATGAGATGTGTTATAATTTCGTGATGTACTACCCGTCTCAAGAGCTAGAGTCAAAGGTGGGGGACTGGACTTCTCCGGCGGACGACGTGTCCTGTGTGACGACAAAATAGACCAGCTCGTGCAAGACGCGCGGCCTGTGCCCAAGCGGAGGCGCGCGCCGTTCGGTGAGAGCGCTCGTAAGCCTGGCGAACAGGAGCACCGCGCGCGCCGCCGGAAGGCATCCTGCCGTATCGCTGTACCCTACTGGCTTCGTCGCGTTGTCGTGGTTCCAGGCGCCTTGCGGGATTCCGTCATCGCGCCCGCGCGGCGCGTATGCCGAGCCGGCGTGAATGGCTCATCGACCCCAGCGCAGCACGACGGAGGAAAAGCAAATGCCGCTTCCGCCGGCGTGGGTCGCCACCACGTCCCCCTCCTGAAGGTGGCCTTCGCGTTCGGCCATGGCCAGAGCGAAGGGGATGTTGCAGGCCGAGAGGCTGCCCGTCCGTGGGAAAAAATCGTACGAGGCCGCGTTCGTGAGCCCGAAGAACGCCTGGGTGACCGCCCTGAACCACGCGGTGCTCTGGTGGCAGGCATAGAACCCGACGTCCTCGGGCCCCAGGGCCGCCTCCGTCAGCGCGGCGTCCAGCACCCACTTTCCGCGATCCGCGATGCCGATCAGCATCTCGCGCGCCTGCCGGAGCTCGGCCGGGTAAAGCGTCACCGGCTTGCCCTCGTACCAGCGTCCCCCGGGCGTGCCCACCACCATCGCCTCGAAGAGGGTGCCGTCCGTGCCGTGGGCCTGACCCAGCAACCCCAGGCCGTCGCGGACAGGCCCCACCACGACGGCCGTGGCAGCGTCGCCGAACCAGGCGGAATGGGCCAGCTCTCTCGGGACGAGGTGTTGCCAGCCGGAGGACTGCACGAGCAGCGCGCAGCGGGCCCGTCCGCTGCGGACGAGCTGCTCGGCCACACTGAGCTGCGAGAGGAAGCCGTTGCTGGAGGCGTCCACGCCGAAGGTGAAGCAGCGCGGGGAGAGTCCGAGCAGGTGGTGCACTCGGGCGGCCGTCGGCTGCCCGAGGTAGTCCGGTAGCTGGCTATTGGAGAGCAGGAGATCCACCTCGCCCGGCGACACCCCGGCCGCGGCGAGCGCCCGCCGCGCGGCGGCCGCCTCCATGTCGGACGCCTCCGTGCCGGGGGCCTTGACGCGTCGCTCGCGTACGCCGCGGAACGGGTCGGCTTCCACCGAGGCCATGCCCGCGAGGATCGCCCGGGCGCCGGGCCCGAGGTCCGGGAGCTCCGGCTCGCGCTCCGGGCGCAGCAAGCTCTCGCGCGCCTGCGCCCGCCAGCGCTCGACGACAGGCTCGGGCCACCAGTCGTTCGTCCGCACCTCCTCGGGCAGGAAGACGCCGATTCCGAGGATGCCAACCGATGGGACGCGGTTCACCGGCCGCCCCTCCCGGCGAAGAGGAGAGGACGCGGAACCACCCCCGTGGCCAGGACCTTCTTGTTCATGCATGAATGTCCACCGAGACGTTGAGATTGGGGTTCACGCTGCAAGGAGCGCCACCATCATTCCGAACGGGACGCGGACAGGACATGGGGCCCGCCGTCCCCGTTCCTTCCTGGGATTCCCCTCCGCGCGACGTTGCCGAGCGCCGCGAATCGGCCGCTCACCGGCAAACGTGCGGTCGGATCGATGCGCACGTCGAGCACCATCGGCCCGCGCAGCGCGGCGAGGGTGGAGGCGCACGCGAGCAGCTGACCGGGACGCCGGATCGTGAGCGCCTCCGCGCCCAGCCCGCGCGCAATCGCGACGACGTCGAGGGGTCCCGTCGAGAACCGCGGGGTGCGGCCGTAGATGGCCTCGTTCCCCAGCTCCACCATGCCCAGCCGCTCGTCGTTCATGACGGCGTAGATCAGGGGTAGCCCCAGCGCGGCGGCGGTCGACACCTCGGTGCCAGCCATGGCGAAGCCGCCGTCGCCGCAGACGGCGACGACCGCGCGATCCGGGCTCGCCAGCTTGATCCCCAGCGCAGCGCCCATCCCCGAGCCCATGGATCCCAGCCCCAGGAAAACGACGAACGCATCCGGGCGCGTGATCTCGAGGTGGTGGACGGCGTGAACGAGGTGCTCGCCGATATCCACCGTGTAGATCGTGTCCGCGGGCAGCGCCCTTTGCAGCTCCCGCAAGGCCCGGTGCGGCGCGATCCGGTCCTCCGCGCCCGCCGCGCCGAGGACGGGCTCTGGATGGCGGCGGATCCCGAAGGTGCGCCGCTCCGCCGCCTGTGGGATCCGCTCCGCGAGCTGCTCCAGGAACGCTGCGGCCGGGGCAACGACGCCGACGTGCGTCGCATAAGCGCGGCCGATCCGGCTCGGGTCCACGTCGACGTGAACCAGCGCCCTTCGCGGCTCGAGGAGCTTGCTCCAGTCGTTGGTCGCGAGGTCGCCGAGGCTGGTGCCGATCGCCAGCAGCACGTCGACGCCGGACTCCAGCAACGCCGTCGCGGAGGGGTGGCCACCCAGCCCGAAGACGCCCGCGCTGAGCGGGTGATCCTCCGGGAAGACCCCCTTGCCCTTCGGCGTGGTGATGACGGGGATCTGCGCGCGCTCGGCGAACGCGAGGAGCCGCTGTGCTCCCCTGCCGCCACGCACGCCCGAGCCCGCCAGCAGGACAGCGCGATATCCATGGCGCACGAGCGAGGCCACCTCCTCGATCGCCTCCGGCGGCACCTGAAACGAGGTCGGCTCCGCGGCACGAACCGGGGCCGGCGGCGCGGGGGCGGCGGCCACGTCGAGCGGGAGCGTCAGCACCACCGGTCCCGGTCGGCCCGAGCGCGCCGCGGCGATCGCCTCGCACAGCATTCCCGGCGCCGCGCTCGGGCTCGGGATCTCCATGGACCTCTTGCTGATGCTGCGGGTCATGGCCACGACGTCGAGGTGATGCGGCGAGCCCTCCTGCAGCGCGCGCCGCCCGACGGCCCGCCGCGACACCTCGCCGACGAGGATGAGCACGGGGAGCCCCTCGCAATGGGCCGCGGCGATCCCGGTCATCGCGTTGGTGATGCCCGGCCCCGACGTGACGAGCACGACGCCGAGCTTCCCGGTCACGCGGGCCTGGCCGGCGGCGGCGAAGACCGCGCTCGATTCGTGGCGCGTGGTGACGATCTGGATTTCGGGCCGGTCGAGGAGCGCGTCATAGACGGGGGCGATCGTGCCGCCGGGCAGGCCGAAGACGGTCCGTACGCCCATGTCGGCGAGGATACCGGCAAGGACATCGACGGTTCGCGGCGGCAACGGCGAGCGCGCGGAGCACGGCGCGCTCACGGGCGAGGCCGCGTCGATGGATGCGCTCGATGAGGCATGAGGGCACAAGGATTCGAGGTGTGCGACCACAGGATGGCTCCGTCGTCAAAGAAAAGAGAAAGAGAAGTTGCACAGAATTGCTGTACGAGTAGCCAGCATCTGGCAGCTGATACAAACGTGTAGAACACAACGTGGTCCAGGACAATGCGCTCAGGCAGGTCTTCCATGCCTGAAACGTGCGGGATTACCGCGACGTAGCACCAAGCGGAAGGCATCCTACCGTATAGCTGTACCCTACTGAGCTCGTCCAAACGGCCGCCGTCGCGGTTCGCGGCGCGTCATGATGGCCGGCGCACGCACCTCAGGGCAGACTTCCCCCCGGCCACGTCGTCGAGCAGCGTCCCTCTCTGTCGGTTTCGTCACGCGGGGTCCGCCGGGTACCGCGCGCGGCATTCCAGATCCCCTCCGACACGAATCCAACATCAGCCCAGGGCAGCACAGCGCCCAGCGCAGTCGACACCCGCTCGCGCTCGACCTCGCCATGCACCATCGTCAGGAGCGCCCCAACCGCCACGTGCCGAGCGCCTCGCTCCGACACTGCCGACGGCGCCGCCTCGCTTCGCTCGTCTCCTCTGCGCGACAGCTTCGCCATGGCTCTCGCCCGCCGCTTCGGCGCCGGCCTCGTCGGCATGGGCGTGTTCGTCGTCTTCTTGTCATCGCTGCCCGCGCTATCAGCTCCGGCGCGCTGATCGCCATTACACGCCTTTGCCGTCGCCTTCGGTACCACGACGCTGCGTTGCTTCACATGCGGCGCGAGCACACCGTGGTAGCGCACCAGCGGATGGCGCGGCGGCGGCACCAGCGCGGCGAGCCTCGCGAGAAACACAATCGGCGTCATCATCCAATGCGTTCCTTTTCTCCGCGGGTACTTCACCTGATAGGCCACCCGAGCGTCGCGGAGGATGCTGAGCCGCTCCACAGCGAAGCAGGGACGCGCGCAATACCGGACGAGCCGCTCGCGCCCCTCGTCGGTCTTGTTCGGGTTGGGCCCATGCCTTCCAACGGGTGAGATCGGTGGTCTGGTGCCCCCCAAATCCCTGGAGAAGGGGCGGATCGCGACGGTTCGCTACCGCAAATTCGTTCCTCCAAGAAAAGACGAGTGGCACCCGTCTCCGCGCCGGAGAGACGCCGCTCTCCGACCCCGCGATCCCTGGCCGGTCCTTCTCGCCGGCGCTCCGGCGTCAGCCTCCCCCCTCGATGCCGCCTGTCCCGTTCCCGTCGAGAGATCCGGAGCGCCCTTCGCGAGGTGCGCGCGGCGTTCGCCCCCGTCGCTTTTGTGAGCCACCGGGACCCCCTCGCGACCACCTATTCCAGATCCCGTGGTCTTGCCCAGCGCAGCCCTCGCCCCCCGGCTCACCCTCGTCCGCGCTAGCCCCCTGGCCGGTCTGGACGACGCCGGCCTCGCGCGCGCGGCCGCCGAGGGCCAGCCAGGCGCCGCCGGCGCCGTCTGGGACCGCTACGGCGCTGTGGTGCACGGCCTGCTCCGCCGCGTGCTCGGGCCGGGCGGCGACGTCGAGGACCACGCCCAGGAGACGTTCCTGCAGTTCTTCCGCGAGGTGAAGAACTTGCGGGATCCCGCGGCGCTGCGGCCGTTCCTCCTCGGCATCGCCGTGCGCGTCGCGCGGTCGGCGCTGCGGCGCCGGCGGCTCCGGCGCTGGTTCTCGCTCACCGACAGCGGCGCGCTGCCGGACGAGCCGGCCGAGGGCGTCGACGAGGGCGCGCGCGAGGCGGTCGCGCGGCTCTACGCGCTGCTCGACAGGCTGGACGACAGGGCGCGGCTCCTCTTCGTGCTGCGCCACATCGAGGGGCTGGAGCTCGCGGAGACCGCGCAGGCGAGCGGGATGTCCCTCGCCACGGCCAAGCGCCACCTGGCCAAGGTGACCGCGCGCGTCCACGCGATGGCCGAGCGGGATCCGCTCCTCGCGGCGTACGTCGAGCCCGTGGAGGAGGCGAGCGATGGCTGATCCGAGGCCCGGCGTTCCCCCGGAGGTCGCCCTGCGGCGGCTCGCGGCGCTGGCGCGCGAGGCGGGGGCGGCCTCGCCGACGGGCCGCGCTCTCGCCCGCGGCCGCGCGCGGCTGATCGACGAGGTCGAGCGCCCCGTGTTGCCGCTCGCGCCGCGGCGGCGCTGGCTCCTGCCGGCGGCGCTGGCGCCGCTGCTCGTGATCCTGGGCCTCTGGGCGCTGCGGCCGGCGGCGCGCCTGTCGTACCAGGTCGACGGCGTCGCGCCGGGAGACCGCGCCGACGGCGCCGCGCTCGCGGACACCTACGTGCGCGGGGGGACCAGCGGGGCGACGGCGCGCTTCAGCGAGGGGACGACCGTCCGCTTCGCCCCGGGGGCGCGCGGGCGCATCGCCGCCGTGACGGCGCGCGGCGCGCAGATCCACATCGAGGGCGGCGCCGCGCGCTTCCGGGTCGCGCACCTGCCCGAGGCCGAGTGGGTCGCGGCGGCAGGGCCGTTCACCGTCAGGGTGACGGGCACGGAGTTCGACCTGAGCTGGGAGCGCGAGCGGCTCGAGCTGACCATGCAGAGCGGCTCGGTCGTGGTCCGCGGCCCGCTCGTCGCGGGCGGCGTCGCGCTCCAGGGCGGCCAGCGCCTGGTCGCCGACGTGGTCCGCGGCGAGCTCACGATCGCGGACCTGAGCGCCGCCGGCGCGCGCGCGCCAGGAGGCGGCGCGCTGCACGAAGCCGGCGCGCCGGCGAGCCCCGACGTGCTGGAGGACGCCGGGGCGCCGGCCGAGATGGGCATGCTGGAGGACGTCGGGGCGCCGGTAGAGACGGGCGGGGCGGCCGCGGCGGGAGCAATGACCGCGGCGGGAGCGCCGGCTGCGGCGGGAGCGACGGCCGCGGCGGGAGCGCCGGTCACTGCGGGAGCGCCGGCTGCGGCGGGAGCGCCGGTCACGACCGATCCGATGGTGGCGCTCGCGCCAGCTTCGGCTGCGGTCGCTGCGCCCGCGGCGCCTGCGCCCGCCTCGGGGAGCTGCAGCGAGCATGTGGCCCGTGGCGACTTCGCCGGGGCGATCGCGGTGGCGGAGGCGCGGGGCATCGACGCGACGATCGCCGCGAGCCCGCTCCCCGAGATCGCCGCGCTGGCCGACGCCGCGCGCTACACGGGGCGGAACGACCTCGCGCGGCGCGCGCTGCTCGCCGAGCGCTCGCGCTTCCCAGGCTCGCCCGAGGCGCGCTCGGCGGCGTTCCTCCTCGGTCGCATGGCGGAGGCGGGCTCGCCCGCGGCGGCCATCGACTGGTACGATCGGTACCTCGCCGAGTCGCCGGCCGGCTCGCTGGCCGCCGAGGCGCTCGGGCGGAAGATGATCGTGCTGCGCGCCTCCCAGGGCGACGGCGCGGCCCAGCCGATCGCCGAGCAGTACCTCGCGCGCCACCCGCACGGGGCGTTCGCGGCCGCCGCGGCGGAGATCCTCCGCCGCCCATGAGGCGCAGCGGGTTCGGGGTCGTCCTTGCGCTGTGCGCCGCGCTCTTCGTGTCCCGGGGGGCGAGCGCCGCGGAGGAGATCGGCGTGATCGTGGTGCGCGCGCCGCACGCCGGGAAGGTCGTCGAGGAGGCCACGGTGCGCCTCGAGGGCGAGCTGCGCGCCGTGGGCTTCTCGGTCCGCTCCCTGGAGGGCGCGCCGGGCGTCGACGGGCGCGCGCAGATCGAGGGCGCGGGCGGCGTGTTCGCGGCCATCGCCATCCTCGAGACCGACGGCGGCGCCGTCGCCGACGCGTGGATCGCGGATCACGCGACGAAGGAGACGCTGGTCCGCCGCGTGGAGCTCGGCGTCCCCGGCGCCAGCAACGCGGCGAGCGATCTCGCCGTGCGGTCGGCGGAGCTGCTCCGGGCCAGCCTGCTCGAGCTGAGCGGCGAGCAGCGGCGCGAGCTGCCCGAGCGGGTGGCGCAATGGATCGCCGATGCGGCCGCGCCGGCGGGGCGCGAGGCCATCGCGCTCGACGCGGCGCCGCTGCAGCCGCGAGCGGCGGTCGCGCCCGCCGAGCGATCCACGGCGGCGCGCGTGCCGGCCGCGCCCGCGGGCGGATCCCGGGTGGCGCGCGGGTCGCCCGCGCCCGGGCGACCCGACCCCGGGAGCGCCGCGCCCCGGGCGCCCACGGCGCCCACGTCCGACGAACGCCGGTTGAACGTCGAGGCGGGGCTCGCGGCGCTCGCCGGCGACGTCGGGATCGTCCCCGGGCCCTACTTCCGCGTCGGGCACGATCTGACGGCGAGCGTCTCGCTGCGCGGGACCCTCGTGCCGGCCGTCGTGGCCAGGAACCTCGACGCTCCCGGCGGGCGCGTGGCGCTGCGGCAGACCGCGGCCATGATCGGCCTGGCGTACGCCGCCGGCCCCGAGGCGTGGCGGATCCATCCGGTGATCTCGCTCGGCGCGGGCGTCTACCATGTGACGGTCGCCGGCCGGGCGAACCCTCCTTATCACGACCGGCGTCAGAGCTGGTTCGCCGCCGGCGTCTCCGCAGGGGGCGGCGTCGGCGTCCGCGTCTTACCCTACCTCGCCGTCCACGCGGCGCTCGACGTCTTCGTGCTCGCAAGAGAGCCTGTCTTCACCATCGCCGGTGTGGAGGTGGGCCGCATGGGGCGCCCGGCGCTGCTCCCGAGCCTCGGCCTGCAGGTGAGCTTCTGAGTCGCCGGATCCTTCTGAATCGTTGATTTTGGTGAGCCACGGAGAGGAGCTCGCGCCCACTTACCAGAGCGAGGCACATCCCGGCTTCGCTTCGAGAGGGAGAGTCATGCGTCATCATCTTCTTTCACGCCGTCCGCTGCTCGCCGTCGCAGGGCTGTTCTTGATGCAGGCCGCGTGCGAGGTGCGCTTCATCGAAGGGGTCGACTCGCCAGAGGAGAGCTCGGGCACGGGGGCGTGTGTCGAATGTTGTTCTTCCTCGACGGACTGCACGACCGGAGGTAGCGCCGTGGGCGGGTCGAGCGCTGTGGGCGGGGCGAGCGCCGGCGCGGTGTGCGGAGACGGCGTTGTGGACCCGGAGTGGGAGCAGTGCGACGACGGCAATACGGTGGATGGAGACGCGTGCTCGAGCGACTGTCAGCTCCGCGCAGCGGGCGTGGGCGGGTCGAGCGCCGTGGGCGGGGCGAGCGCCGGCGCGGTGTGCGGAGACGGCGTTGTGGACCCGGAGTGGGAGCAGTGCGACGACGGAAACACGGCGGATGGAGACGCCTGCTCGAGCGACTGCCAGCTCCTCGGAGCGGGGGGCGCGGGCGGGGCGGGGACTGGCGCCGTGTGCGGAGACGGCGTTGTGGACCCGGAGTGGGAGCTGTGCGACGACGGCAACACGGCTGACGGAGACGCCTGCTCGAGCGACTGCCAGCTCCGCGCAGCGGGGAGCGCGGGCGCGGTGTGCGGAGACGGCGTGGTGGAGCCGCCGCGGGAGCAATGCGACGACGGCAACACGGCGGATGGGGACGGGTGTACGAGCGATTGTCAGATCGGCCCGGCATAACGCCGTGAGCATCGTGGGGCGGCGTGGCCCGCCGCCTTCAGCCGATCACGGCAGCACCGTGCGCGTCGGGCACTCGCCGTCTCCCTGGAAATCGCCGAGCGTACGCGCCTGCGCGACGACGTAGTCGTACGCCGTCTCGATCGGGTCCCCGGGCACGGTGATGTTGTACTCGTCGCCGAACACGTCGGTGGCGCTCACCTGCTTGAGCTCCTCGATCGTCGTCTCGCCGTCCCCGTCGAGATCGCTGTCGGCGATGTACTGCGCGTAGCGCTTCGTCAGCTCCACGCCGGTGGTGATGTTGTCGAAGAACCAGTGATCGCCGTGGATGGTCGGCTTCACGGCGACCGTGCCGCTGGTCGGCACGCCGAAGCCCGTTATCCCGTCCTCGGTCGCGCAGTCGTCGAACGACGTCCCGGCCGAGAAACCCCAGCGGAAGCGCACCTCCTCCGCGGGGACACACGTGTCCCCGGGCGGCGGGCACGACTCGCCGCCCTCCTTCTCGATGACGCCCTCGAAGAACACGGAATAGCCGTTCTCCACCATCAGGGCCACGTCGTCCTCCTTGGTCGGAGGCAACGTCTTCACCCCCTCACGCGCGTTCGGGAGGTCGAAGCCGAAGTGGTTCCAGCGCACCGCGCTCACGTCCTGGAACTCCGCGATCACGTACCGCGTGGCCGGGGCGTTCTTGAGGTCGAGGACGAACACCGAGGGGTCGACGAGCGTCTCGCCCGCGTCCGTGCGCCCCGCGCGCACGTTGCCCACCGTCACGAGGAACTGCGTGTACGTGACCTTCCAGCCGTCGGCGATGTTCTCCTCTCCCGTGCCCGGCTCGAGGCCCTCCGGGATCGTGTCCTCCGGCTCCACGAACACCTGCACCGTGCCGGTCTCCGACGTCGCGCCGTCGTCGCCGCACCCGGCGACGAGCGCGAGCGCGCAGGCCGCCACCACGAACCCTGTTTCTCTCATTCTCTGCATGATCGAGCTCCTGAATCGTCCGGAATCCGCCGTGATCCGAGCGAGCGCGCACGGGCACGCCCGGCGAGCACAGGCCCGCGCTGCGTCGCGCGCCCTGCGCCCGCGTCGTCTCTTGTGATGAGGCCGAGGGGGATCAGGCGGCGGGCGGGGAGCTCTTCGGCGCCAGGATCAGCAGCGGGATGGGCCGGACCTCGGACGAGGACCGGAGCGAGGCCGGACAGAGCACCTCGAGCAGCGTGGCCTCGGCCACGGGGTGCACGGGCGCGCCGAGCTGGCCGCGCAGGGTGAACACATCGCAGTGGTCGTCGTCGAGGTGGCCCTCCGCGGCACGCTCGGCGACCTCCGCTCCGGGCGAACGGCGCTCGGCGACCTCCGCTCCGGGCGGGCGGCGCGCGGTCTCGTGCAGCGCGGCGGCGGCGACGTGCACGAGCTCGCCGTGCTCGCAGCGCGCGTGGCGGACGAGCAGCGCGTGCGAGAGGCCGCACAGCTGCGCGAGCAACGCGAGCGCCACGAGCCAGCGGGCGCCCCAGCCGGCGCGGGGGAGCGCCCGCGCCGGGCCGGCGGCGGCGCCGCCGCGACGGCGCCTCATGGCGCGACCGCCGCGTCGATCCAGCGGAGCTCCGGCAGGCGCTGCGCGGTCATGGCCTTGACCAGCACGTTGTGCGCCGGCGAGCCCGGCGCGATCGCGACCTCGGCCGCGCCGCCCGCGGCCAGCTCGTCGAAGTCGACGCGCGCGATCCACGCGGCCACGTCGAAGCGGACCACCAGGCGGACCGGCTCGGCGCCGACGCGCGCATCGAGCCCGATGCTCGGCACGGCGTTCTGCCCCGGGTTCTGCGGGACGGCGTCGACCTCGGCCACGAAGTCGAGCACCCGCGCGCCCCGCGTCGCGCGCCCGCGCAGGCGAGCGGAGTGGCCGCCGGGGGCCTCGGGCGCCGGCGTGGGCTTTGCCTCGGTCAGGAACCAGTGGACGCCGTAATCGAACGACGCGCTCTGGATCCGCCCCTCGAACCCGTGGACCCGGCCGAGCGGCTGGGGGGCGGGATCGAGCAGGTCGACGCGCGCGATCGAGATCATCTCGGCGACGGCGGCGTCGCAGAGCGTCGCCGCACCGCCGGACGCGGCGCAGAAGTACACAGGCCCGAAGGCGACCGTCGCCTCCTCGAGCTCGACCGTCCACGCGCGCGCGGCGATCGCGCCGGGCGGCGCGGCCTCGGCGATCGCGTCGTAGGAGACCTCGGGCTGGCTCGTGTCGGCGCAGCCGATCGCGGGCGCCGCGAGGAGCAGGAGGAGGGCGCTCGGCGCTGCCAGGCGGTCGTTCATAGGGAGAGCGTCACGTTGCCGAGGATCGTCAGCGGCGGCCCGGCGCTGATGTGTCGCGCGGGCAGCCGCGACGGGACCGGCGTGGTCGGCCAGCTGGAGACGAACGAGTACTCGGCGTCGGCGTACTCGGCGTCGAGCAGGTTCTGCGCCTCGACCCCGACCTCGACCCAGGGCCGGGACGGCGCGTCGCCGCCCCCCGCGCCGAGGCGCCGCCGGAAGGCGAGGGACGCGTCCATCACGAAGACCGGCGCGGCGCGCTGCGCCCTCGGCAGCGGCTGCGGCGAGAGGAACGTCGCTCCGTAGCCGAGCCGCCCCTCGACGGGCGCGCCGGCGATCGCGACGAGCTCCCGCCGGAGCGAGAGGTCCGCGCGCACCACCACGGGCGGCACGAACGGCAGCGGCTCCCCCGGGACGTACGACGGGCTCGGGTCCTCGGGCGTCGGCGCGGGCGGCGCGTCCTTCGTGGCGTGGGTGAACGTCGCGCTGACGGTCGAGACCAGCAGGGGGCTCGGCGCCGCCTGAAAGTACAGGACGACCCCGCGGCGGGTCGTCGGCCCGATGAGGCGCATCCTCCCGCCCTCGGTCGGGTCGGCCTCGACGTCCTCGGAGAGGCGCGTCTCGTAAGCGGCCGCGGTCGCGCTGAGGCCCCCGCCGGGGCGCCACGTCGCGCCGACCTCGTAGCTCCTCACGGCCGTGAACGGCGCGTTCTCTCCGTCCTCGAGCCACAGCGCCTGCGGCGAGCGGTAGCCGTGGCCGTAGGAAGCCGAGAGGCGCAGCCGGGGCAGCGGATCGACCTCCAGCGTCGCCCGCGGACCGAAGGCCACGCCCGCCGCCGTGCGCCGGAACCCCACGATGTGCGTCTCCTTCTGGGCCGCCGGGATGAAGTTGCCGAGGCGGTCGTCCACGTCGAACACGAGCAGATCGGCGCGGAGGCCGCCGCGCAGGCGCGCCCAGCGCGCCGGCTCGAGCAGCACGTCGCCGTGCACGCCGATGCCGGTCAGCTGGATCGAGGCGTCGATGCGCCGATCCCACGTCTCGTTCTGGGGTTGCTGGACGAGGTTCTGCGCCTGATCGATCCAGTCGGTCTGCACCTCGGCGCCGAGCGCGGCCTGGCCGGTGAGCCAGGAGGTCACCGGGGCCTCGGGCGTGCTGTAGGTGAAGCCCCCGCCGAGCGCGGCGTCGTGGTTCGACTGCTCGAAGAGGTCGCCGCGGCCGGTCCACGCGGGGCGCTCGCGCGAGCGCTGCATGAAGCCGGTGAAGTTCATCCGGCTCCGGTACCCGGACGCCATCGTCCAGAGCCACGCGCTCTTCCGGGAGCCGTCGTCGTCCGCCCGCTCGACGAGGAGCGCGAGCTGGAGCCGGGTCGCCGCGGCCGACTGCGAGCGCGCCGAGACGTCGGGGTAGGCGCCGTGGAAGTCGACGCGCCCCGCCTCGATGTCGTCCCGCCGGAGCACGCCCGCGAGGTTCGCGCGTGCGCCGTGCGCCGCCACGTGGAGCAGCGCCGAGTACTCGTCCGGCAGCGGCACGCGGTACTGGCCGATCGCGCCGCCCGAGACCGCCCCGCGCGTGCCGTCGCCGAAGCCGTCGGTGGCGCGCACCGCCGCGGCCCCGAACGTGTCCTCGGACTGCGTCTCGGGCGCCCAGATCGCGAGCAGCCGTCGGGTGCCGAACGAGCCGAGCGTGCCCTTCAGCAGGAGCCCGCGCTCCTCGACGCCGAGGTCGAAGTACGCGCTGCCCGCGATCGCGAAGTCGCCCTGCTGCGGATCGTAGACGCCCTCGACGACGCGCAGCGAGCGCACCACCTCCGGGATGATCACGCCGAGGTCGGCGTAGCCCTGGCCGTGCACGTGCGAGCGCTGGTTCAGCGGGATCGGCCCGACCCGGAGCTCGATGTCCTGGCCGTGCTCGGCCTCGAAGCCGCGCAGGAAGATGCGCTGCGCGACCGCGTCTCCCTCGGGGTGCGCGATGTGGACGCCGGGCGCGGTGCGGAGCAGGTCGGCGGCGGTCGCGTGGGGCGCGGCGGACAGCGCCGCGCGGCCGATCCGGAAGTCGCTCGACGCGCGCCGCGGCGGGGTCGGCCGGCCCTGCACGTGGATCTCGATCGGCTTGCCGGGCTCGGCGACGGCGTGTGGGCCGGCGACGCCGCCGGCGAACTCCTCCACCGGCGCCGGCGGGGCCTTCGGCGGCGGCGCCGGCGCGGACGCGGACGGCGCGGGCTCGGCCGGCGCCGGCGCGGGCTGCTCCTCGTGGGGGCCGGGCGCGAAGTGGAACGGCACGCGGATCCGCGCCCGCAGCGGCGCGCCGCCGCGCATCGCCGGCGAGAAACGCCACCGCCGCACGGCCTTCATGGCCGCGTCATCGAACGCCGCGCCCCCGGACTCGGCCACGACCGCGTCGCTGACCGTGCCGTCCTTCTCGACCGTGACGAACAGCGTGACCGTCGTGTCGATGCCCTCCGCGAGCCGCTCGGGCGGGTACTCCGGATCCACGTGCTCGAGGATCTGCGGCGCCACGGGCGCTTCAGGCTGCCCGAGCGCTAGAGGCGCGGCGAGGGCGGCCGCGGAGAGGCAGCAGAAGAAGGACAGCCTGCGCATGAGCAACCGAGCTCAACGCGACTACCACGCCGCACAGCGGCGCCGCAAGCGCCGCACCGCCGCGCAGCGCGCGCCGACGACGGTGACGGAAGCGCGCGGCGTTCATGCGCGCGGCTTTCCGGCGACAAGTCGCGCCGGTGCAGCGGCGGTCTCGCCGCGGGGCGCGGGGCCGTGTATCGTCTCGTCATGCCGAATGAGACGCTCGTCCAGGCGGTCAAGACCATCGTCGCCCTCGCGCGCGGTGGCGACCTCGACGCGGCCTACAAGGGATACCGCGACCTCTTCCAGAAGCCGGAGTTCCTCAAGCAGCGCCCCGAGGATCAGCGCCAGGTGCTGCGGCTCATGATCCTCGCCAAGGGCGTCCCGTCGACGCCGACCGAGGCGATGACCGACGCCCACCGCGCGGCGGTCCCCGCGCTGACCGAGCTCGTGTCGATCCACGGCGATCCCGGCGACCACGAGCTCCTCGGGCTCTGCCACGTCGTGCTCGGCAACGTCGAGAGCGCCGACAAGATCTTCCGCGCGGGTCTCAAGATCGAGCGCGAGCGCAACCCCCAGAGCGATCTGTGCGGCACGCTGATGAAGCGGATCTCGCTGCTCTAGTTCGCGCTCGTCGGGGACGGGACTAGTTCTCAGCCGCACCTGTCCTGGTAGGATGGCCCCCGGGCGCCATGACTGCGCGCCGTCAGGGAGTCCATGCACGTCATCGCGGTCGCGAGCCAGAAGGGCGGCGTCGGAAAGACCACGATTTCCCTCAACCTGGGGCTCGCCCTCGGGCGCGCGGGCAACCGCGCGTTGATCCTGGAGCTCGACGCGCAGGGGAGCCTCGGGCTGTCGCTGGGCCTCGCGGATCGCGCGCGGCCGGGCGTCGCGGAGCTGCTTACGGGCGCCGAGCGGCTCGAGTCGGTGCTGCTCCGGACGCGCGAGCCGCAGCTCCAGGTGCTCACCGTCGGCCGGGTCGATCCCACGACCGTCGCGGGCTTCGAGGACGCGCTCGCCCGCGGGCCCGTGCTCCCGAGCGTGCTCGCGCGGCTCTCGCCGGACTTCGACATCGTGGTCGTCGATTGCCCCGCGGGGCTCGGCAAGGTCACGACGCGGGCGCTCGAGGTCGCGACGCACGCGCTCCTGCCGCTCCAGGCCGAGCCGCTCGCGCTCCGCTCGATCGGCCAGCTGCTCGCGGTGATCGATCGCGTCCGCGCCGAGAAGAACCCGCACCTGTCGCTGCTCGGCATGGTGCTGTCGATGTTCGACCGGCAGGCGTCCGCGTCGCTCGACGTCGCCGAGACGCTCTGGACGAAGTTCCCCGACGGGATCATCCTCGACACGGTCATCCCGCGCGACG
Source organism: Sorangium sp. So ce117 (assembly GCF_051524395.1). NCBI lineage: Bacteria > Pseudomonadati > Myxococcota > Polyangiales > Polyangiaceae > Sorangium > Sorangium sp. So ce117. The sequence continues at coordinate 10,036,992 of NZ_CP150309.1, read as the reverse complement.
AGGCGTTCCTCGAGGCGTCTCTCCGCGGGGCGCCGCTCCTGCTCATGCAGAAGCGCCCTCCGCCGCTCGCGCGCGTCTTCGATCAGCTCGCGAACGACGTGCTGGTTCGCCTGGACCCCACCTCGCCGGACGATGACGATGGCCCGATCTCGCTCCTCCTTTGATGTCGACGGCGCCGTCGTCACCGCGGCGGCGCTGGTCAAGCGGTCGAAGTCGCGGAGGCCGCGGGCGACGTCGGTCGCGCCCGCGGCCGAGCCGCTCGTGTCGTTCGAGTCCCGGCCGCCGTCCTCGCGGGCGGAGCCGGAGCCGATGTCCTCGTCGCCGCTCTCGCCGTCGTTCGAGGAGCTCGCGCCCTCGAGCGATCTCCTGCCCCTGTCGAGCGCGGGCGTGGGCGGCGAGCTCGGGCTCCGGGGCGCGCTGCCCTCGTCGGCCGACGACGTCGACTCGCGGCGCGGGTCGCCGCTCGACCTGCGGCCCCTGGGCTCGCCGCCCTCGTTCGCGGCGGCGCGCGAGCCCCTCGAGGAGCGGCTCGACGGCGCCATCGAGGCGCTCTCGGCGGGCCGCGCGCCGCGCTTCCCGGACCTCGCCGCCGCGGGCGGGCCGGTCGCGCGCTGCGAGCGGGTGATCGAGTGGATCGCCGAAGCGACGGGCGCCACGGACGTGTTCCTCGCGGACGCGGCCGGGCTCCCGTTCGCCGGCGCGATCCGCGACACGGAGGCGAGGCTCGCCGCCTCGGGCCTCATCGCATCGGCGATCGGCTCGCTCGTCGCGGCGCTGCCCGGCGCCCCGTCGCAGCGCTTCGAGCTCTGCGTCGGCGACGGGCCGTTCTTCCAGCTCATCGGGTTCCAGGTGCGCTCCGCCGCGTACATCGTCGGCCTGATGCGCCCGGGCCCGCTCACGCCGCGCGAGGCGCACGCCGTCCGGATCGCGTGCCGGCACGCGATCGACGCCGCGGTCGGGGTCGTCGGGTGAGCGCGGAGCACGGCGAGCCCTCGTTCGGTCGTGGCGTCGCGGCCGGCGCGGGCGCGCTGGACGACGACGACCCGCTCGCGCCGATCGCGCTCGACGGCATCGGCTACGGCGTCGGCGGCCTCGACGCCATCGTCGTGTTCCACCTCGGCGACGCGCGCGTCCACGCCGTGTTCGTCCGCGAGGGCGCGGCCCTGTCTCCGAGCGACGTGGCCGCGGGGCTGCGCGACGCGTACCTCGGGAGCCAGCTCGCCGCGCAGCGGCTCGTCCCGGAGCGGGAGGGCTCGATCCGCCCCGCCCGCAGCCGCGGCGCGCGGTCGTCGAGCAAGCCGCCGCGCTCGCAGGGCCGCGCCGAGGAGCTCCCGGACCCCGTGGTCACGCTGGAGCTGAGCGGCCGGACCGTCCTCCTGCGCCGCGTCCGCGCGTGCGTCGTCGCGAGCCTGTTCGACGGCACGATGCCGCTCGGCATGGCGCGGCTCGTGGCGCAGCGGCTCGCCGCGACGCTCGCGCCCGAGCTGCCGCTCGAGGAGCCGCCCGAGGAGATGCTGAGCGACCCGTCGGGGCTCTTCGAGGAGCCGCTCAGCGCGGACACGGTGGACGATCTCGTGCGGGGCGTCGCGCGATCGGCGCCGCCGAGGGGCTCGTCCAGCATCCCGTCGCGCCGGACCAGCGGGACGCCGCCGCCCGTCGATCCGCCGTCGGCCGAGGTCGCGCGGATCCAGCGGCTGCTCGCGCTGCTCGAGGCGCGCGCGCCCGAGCCTCACGTGGCGCGGCTCCGGCTCGCCCTGCGCGCCGGGCTGACGCCGCTCGCGCTCGAGCACCCCGACGGGCTCGGCGCGGAGGCGATGGTGCTCGTCGAGACGGCGGTCGCGGACATCCTCGGCCTGGAGCGCGCCGCGCTGCGGAGGCTCCTGTGACGGCGCTCCGGCACGGCCTGCGGGGCCGCATCGACGGCCCGCTCGGCGATCTGGTCGGCCCGATCGTCCCGCACGGGCTGCTCCACGTGGCCGATCAGCTGGTGATCGCGCACTCCCACCACTTCGCGCTCTTCCTGGAGCAGACGATCTTCGACGCGCTCGGCGGGGAGAGCCGCGGCGTGCGCCGGCAGGCGGCGTTCGAGGCGGCGCACGCGCTGCTCGGGCCGCTGTACGAGGACCGCCACGGGGCGTCGCCGCGGGAGAAGCTCGAGCTCGCGGGCGAGCTGTTCGCCGCGATGGGGCAGGGGCGTCTGCGGTTCGAGGTGAGCGCGGAGGGCGGCGCGGTGCATGCGGACTCGCTCTTCCACGGGACGAGCTTCCTCGCGAAGTACGGCGGTCGGATCCAGAACCGCCTGGCGGTGGACGCGTTCGCCTCGGGTTACTGCGCGGCTGCGGCGAGCCTCGCGTTCCCGTCCGACTGGGGGCGGCTCGACGCCGACGAGGTGACGTGCGTCGCGCGGGGCGACGCGGCCTGCACCTTCCTGCTGACGCGGCGGTCGGAGCGGCCGCGCTTCGGCGAGGCGCTGACGCGCAAGCAGATCGAGGCGGCGCGGGTGCGCTGGGAGCCCGAGGGCGGGCCGCTCTCGCGGGCGCAGCGCGTCGAGGGCGCGATGCTCGAGGAGCTCGGGGCGCTGCGGTCCGACGAGCGCGGGCTCATCTCGGCGTACGGGGTGAACGTGGCGCTCTTGCCGGTGGGGTACATCGATCAGAAGACGTTCGACACGGTGCACCTCATCGAGCGGCGGTCTCCCGAGCTAGTCCCGGTGTTCGAGGCGCTCGTGCGGGAGGCGGCGCAGACGGGCGCGTTCCACCTGCTCGGGGGGATGCTCTCGTCCTCGTCGTTCGAGGCGGCGTGCGGTCCGGTGGGCAGGGATCAGCACGAGCGCCTGGAGCAGCTGCTCGGGCTCGCCCGCGCGCTCGGCTGGGGGGCGCTCTCCGCGCCGGAGTTCCAGCCGGGCCGGGTTCTGGTGCTGCGGGCGCCGATCACGCACGAGAGCGCGTATTACGCCATGAAGCACGGGTCGACGGCGCGGGGGCGGCTCCTGTTCCAGCAGGGGACGGCGCTGGCCATCATGCAGCTCCTGCACCGCGTCGATTTCGGGACGGTGCGGCCGATCGACGCCGAGACGTACGGTGGGCTGTTCAAGATGGGGACGCGGTTCCGCGTGCAAGAGACGAAGTCGCCCCTCAGGGGGGATGGCGCGTGCGAGGTGCGGGTGGAGGCGGTCGAGGACAGGTGGTGACGGCAGCCGCTCCCTCCGCTGTTGCTGGCGCATCGTCGTCCGAGCCGGCGGGAAGGGCGGCTCGCTCGCCGCGTGACAGCGCGTTAGACTACGAGGAAGGAGGTCGACCATGGCCGAGCCCGCGCGAAAGCTGACGTTCACGTTCGCCGAGTACCTCGCCCGCGAGCAGGCGAGCGAGGCGAAGCACGAGCATGTGAACGGCGAGATCTTCGCGATGGCCGGGGGCACGCCGGAGCACGGGCTCATGGCGGTCAACGTGGCCAGCGTGCTCCGCAGCCAGCTGCTCGAGCGACGCTGCCGTGTGTACAACTCCGATGTACGGGTGCGTATCCCGGCGACAGGGCTCGCGACGTACCCGGACGTCAGCGTGGTGTGCGGGGGGCTGGAGCGCGATCCTCAGGACGAGAACAGCATTCTGAACCCAGTCGTGCTGGTGGAGGTGTTATCGCCGAACACCGAGGCCTACGACCGTGGCGACAAGTTCGCTCATTACCAGGCCGTCCCCTCGCTGCGCGAGTACGTGCTCGTCTCGTACCAGAGGAGGCGCGTCGAGGTGTTGCGCCGCAATGACGATGGCACCTGGACGCTCCATGACGTGCGGGAGAGCGGCGTCGCGGAGCTGTCGTCGATCGGGTGCCGTCTCCCGCTCGACGAGGTATATCGGGACGTCTTCGCACAGGGCGAGGCGGGCTGAGCGGAGGCCCGGCGACTCGGCTCGACCGTGCTGTGCGGACCGGAAGTACGGCGGTGCGTGGATCGGGCTGCGGACGGAGGGCGCGTCACTGGCGCCTACCCGGTCCGACCGCCGGAACGCTTCTTGGTGCCCGGCGAGGCTCGTTTCCGGCTGGCTCGGAGATGCCCTGCTCCGCCGCTCGCTGGCGCTCGTGCGGGAGGCGGCGCAGACGGGCGCGTTCCACCGTGCTGCGGGCGCCGATCACGCACGAGAGCGCGTATTACGCCATGAAGCACGGGTCGACGGCGCGGGGGCATGCGGTTTTGAGCCGCGAGCTCTTCGGGATGGCCGGTGCACCGGCGGGAGGCCTGCCGATATGCTAACAGGTGCGGCCCATGCCAGGACTCGTATTCCCCTCGGGCTCGTTTGTCGCCTATCTCTTTGATTGCGACGGGACGATCGCGGACTCCATGCCGCTCCATTATCAGGCTTGGCTCGAGGCGCTCGCCCCGCATGGGTGCGAGTTCTCCGGCGAAGATTTCTACGGCTGGGCGGGTATGCCGACCGACCGGATCGTCGAGCGCCTGAACGGGAAGTACGGGCTGCGGATGCCGGTGGCCGAGGTCTTCGCGACGAAGGAGGCGGCGTACCACCGCCTGATACCGACGGTGCGAGGCGTGCCTGAGGTCGTGGCCGCGCTGCGCGACGCTCCTCCGGGCGTGAAGCGCGCCGTCGTCTCGGGGAGCCCACGGGCGTCGGTGGAACAGACGCTCGAGTTCCTGGGCCTCCGCGGGTACATCGACGTGGTCGTCGCGGCGGAGGATTACGCGCGGCCCAAGCCGGCGCCCGACCCGTTCCTCGAGGCGGCGAGGCGCCTGGGCGTCGAGCCCGCGCGGTGCCTGGTCTTCGAGGACGCCGCGCTGGGGATCCAGTCCGCGCAGGCGGCGGGCATGCCGTGGGTCTTCGTCGATCCCCGGGCGCTCGCCGCCGAGCGTGGGTGAGCGGGGCGGAGCGGGCCGGCGGGGGATACCTCGCCTGGCGCGCGTGGAGGCCGCGCGTCAGTGGGCCGCCGCTTGCCTCTGCGGCCGCGCGTTCCACACCCGCGTCGCCAGCGCGAAGCCGACGAGCGCGACCGGGAGCATGGCCGCGGGCCAAGGCATCCAGTTCCCCGGGTGCTTCGCCGCGTCGCCCGAGGGCAGGATGCTCGCGTAGAGGAACGATTGCGCCGCGGTGCCCAGGTAGACGAAGCCGTCGATGATGCCAGTCGCGACGCCGGCGTTCTTCCTCCCGCCGAAATCCATGCTCGCGGTCCCGGACAGCATGCCGTGGACGCCGATCACGCAGAGGGACATGAACACGACGGTCCACCCGGCGATGGGGAAGCTCAGCGTGAAGAGGACGACGACCGCGCCGAGCACGAGGCCTGCATACAGCACCGAGGCCACCGGGCCCCGGCGCGAATCGAAGACATGATCGGAGATGAAGCCGGCGAACACGCCGCCCAGGATGCCGGCGATGCAGAGGAGCACGCCCCAGTGCGCCGACACGAAGCCCGCGAGCCCGGTCTTGTCGGCGAAGATGAGGTACCACTTCATGACGGCGTTGCGGAGGAAGCCGCTGCAGAACTCGATCGCGACGATGATCCAGATGACCCGCTGCGAGAACATGCGCCGTGCGACCGCGATCGCCCCCGAGCGCTCGCCGGTGTCGCCCGAGGACGCGTCAGCTGTATCGAAGTCCCGGAACCCCGCCTGGCCCGGCGTGTCGCGGATGAGAAAGACGTCGAGCGCCAGAAAACCGAGCAGCAGCAGGGCGGGGACGTGGAACACCCACGGCATCGGCAGGTGCTTGGCGATGAATCGACTCCAGTCGTAGGCGAAGTAGAGCCCGAGCGAGATCAGGATACCAAAGACGCCGCCGAGCATCCCGCGCTCGCGGACGTGGAACCAGGGCGCGTTGACCTTGACGATGGATACGGCGCCGAAGCTCTGGAAGTACATGTTGGCGGAGAAGAGCACCGTCATCGCGGTGATGGCGGCGCCGTGGTCGAGCCGCCCTTCCTGGGCGAGACGGACGGCCACGCCCAGCAGGACGTTCATGAGCGCGGATCCGCCCGCGGCGATCAGGATGGTGGCGCGCCCGCCCCACCGGTCGGTGAGCGGCCCGTTCAGCAGGAAGGCGACCCCATAAACGGCCGAGCCCCAGCCGTCGATGTTCCCGAACTCGTGCTTGCTGACGAGGTGCAGCGCGTCGAGCTCCGGCGCGTTGGCGGAGAGGTTGTACCGCCCCATGTAGAGGAAGGCGTACGTGAGCCCGAGCGGAAACCAGTTGAAGAACCGCCGGCGCCGGAACTCCTCCGAGTGCCCTAGATCGATCTTCGGCAGCCGCCGCATGACGACCGCGATGGCCGCGAGCAGCAGCACGATCGGCAGCAGCTGATTGAGCCACACGGGCATGGACGCCCTTCGACGATAATGGCCCCCCGCGCGAGCGGCCATGCCTTCGCGCTTCCCCCGCGCGCCCGCTCGCTCGAACTCCGTCCGTGAGGTCGAAGCGCGCGCAGTGACGTGTTGCTGTCCTGAGAGCTACCAGCGAGAGCCGCGGTCAGCTGCCGTAAGGCAGACCCGGAGATCTCCAGGGGGCCCTTCCGAGCCCCCTCCAGGATCATCCTCCGCGCCCGCGGAAGATCGCGTGGCGGAAGAAGTTGATCTGGCTCTTGGCGAACTCCTTCGCCGCGTCCAGCCGGTCCCCTTCGCGCGACGAGCTGCGGATCAAGAGCTCCCCGTTCTCGTAGAGCTCCCGCGTCTTGCTCCGCTGGAGCTTCCCGCTCGAGGTCTTCGGCAGGATGCCCGATCCGACCGCCACCACGTCATCGACGGTGAGCCCCATGGCCTGCTGGACGACGCGGCGCACCTCGCCCTTCAGCGCCTGCTTCTCCTGCTCGTCCGACGCCGGGGTCTCGAAGACGATGACCACGCGCTCGCGGTCGTTGTGCGGCTTCATCGTCCCGAACGCGATCACGTTGCCCTTCCGGACCCCGGAGACGCGGCTCGCCTCCCACTCGAGATCCTGCGGGTAGTAGTTGCGCCCGTTGACGATGATGACCTCCTTCGAGCGCCCGCAGATATAGACCTTGCCCTCCGCGAGGTACCCGAGATCGCCGGTCCGCAGCCAGCCGCCCGCGAACGCCTCCTTCGTGAGATCCGGATCGTTGAAATAGCCGGGCATCACGCTCGGGCCCCGCAGCCGGAGCTCCCCGACCTCGCGATCGCCGAGCGGGCGGGCGCTCTCCGCGTCGTCCGACGCGAAGGCCGCGATCTCGTGCCCCTCGAACGCCGACCCGCACTGCACGAGCGACGAGGCGCCCTCGCTGTCGGCCGGGACGGGCGTCGCCTTGCCCTCCTTCCAGAGCGTCTCGCCGTCCACCGCGTCGATCTGCAGCCCGGCCCCGAGCGCGCTGAACGACACCGCCAGCGTGCTCTCGGCCATCCCGTACGAGCAGACGAACGCCTTCTCGTCGAAGCCGACCGGCGCGAACTTCTCGGCGAACGCGCGCAGGTTGTCGGCCCGGATCGGCTCGGCGCCGCACCCGGCGACCCGCCACGTCGAGAGATCGAGCCCCGCCATCTCCTGCTCTCGGATCCGCTTCACGCAGAGCGCATAGGCGAAGTTCGGGCCGAACGACACGTTGCCCCGGTGGCGCGTGATCGTCTCCAGCCAGCGCACCGGGCGCTTCAGGAACAGGAGCGGCGGCAGGAACGTGATCGTGTTGACGTAGTAGAGCGGGGCGATCACGAAGCCGATGAGCCCCATGTCGTGGTAGAGCGGCAGCCACGACACGCCCGTGTCGACCGACTCGCGCACCGCCAGGCCGAGATCCACGATCGCCCGCACGTTCGCCGCCAGGTTCGCGTGCGTGAGCACCACGCCCTTCGGGCGCGACGTCGAGCCGCTCGTGAACTGGAGGAAGCACACGTCGTCGAGCTCGACCTTGACGGGCTTGAGCTCCTCGCGGGCGCCCCGGAGGCCCTCCACCGCCACGATCTGCTCGAGCTCCGGCGCCTGCGCCTGGATCGTGCCGAGCATCCGCTTGATCTCGGCGCTCGTGAGCAGCACCTTGGCGCCGCTCTTCGCGACGATGTGCAGCGTGTTCTCGAGGTAGCCGGTCAGCTTGCCGAGGCCGGTCGGCGGGTAGATGGGCACCGGGATGACGCCCGCGCGGATCGCGCCCAGGAAGGCGAAGATGAAGTCGGCGTTGTCCGGCAGGATCAACGCGACGCGATCGCCCTTCTGGAGCCCGAGCGCCTGGAGCGCGCCGCCGAAGCGCGCGCTGGCCCGCTCGATGCCCCCGTGCGTGAAGAACGGCTCGTTCTCGCTGGACTCCTCGATGAAGCGATAGCCCGTCTTCGTGCTCGCCGCTGCGTCCTCGATCGCCTGCGCGACCGTCCGCGGTTTCCAAACAGCCGTCATCCCGAGAGCCTTCCTTCGTTCTTGAGCCGGAGCTCGATGGCCTTGACGACGTCGGCGACCGTGTCGACCTCGCGCAACATGTCGTCGGGGATCGAGAGGTCGAACTTATCCTCCATATCCGCGACGATCTCCATCACTCCCAGCGAGTCGAGGCTGAGGTCGGCGACGAGGTGGCTCGACTCCTCGATCTTTACCTCGCCGGCCGTGTGTCCTTCCAGGAGCTGGATGATCTCTGCCCGCAACGTCTCCCGTGTCCACGTCATCCTACGTTCCTACCCCAACTGCGGCGTGGCGAGGAGGGGCTTGCTCGGCCGCAAGGACGCGGGAATTCGGCGTCGCACCCCCTGACCCGACGCTGGCGCGTGCATCAGGGACGGGCGGCGTCGACGATCTCGCGCAGCCGACTGAGCCCCTCGAGCGCCCTCGCGCCGTACCACATGAGGTCCTTGCCGTCGCACCTGATCACGTGGCCCCGGCGGGCAGCGGGGATGTCGAGGGAGCGAAATATTGCCGCGTCGGCGTCGGTGAAGGCGTGCGGCTCATCGGGCAGCAGGACGAGCTCCGGGGCGCGGGCGATCACCTCGTCGAGGGTCACGCGGGGGTAGCGGAGGTCGCGGCCCTCGACGCGCTCGGGGGGCAGCGGCGGCGCCTTGCCCAGGTCGGCCGCGAGCGGGTAGCGCCGGGGCCGATCCTCGAAGACGTTCTGCGCGCCCACGAGATCGAGCATGTCGGAGAGGAACGTGTCGCCGTGGACGGTCATCAGCGGGTCCATCCAGATCGGGACGAACGCGCGGATCGGCGGGCGCTCGCGGCGCCGCGCCTCGGCCGCGGCGTGGGCGCGGTAGGCGGCCGCCACCAGCTCGCGCGCCGCGGCCTGCGGCGGCTGGCCCGGGGCGCCGTGCTCCACGTTCGCTGAGGTGGCGGGCGCGCCGGGCTTCGCCGCGGCGTGCCCGAGCAGGCGCGCCAGCCGGGCGAGGTGCGCCACGCCGTCGGCGACCCGCTTGGGGAACGAGACGAGCACCCGGAGCCCCGCGGCGTCGAGGCGCTCGATGTCGCGCTTGCTGTTCTCCTCCTGGTTCGCGACGACGACGTCGGGCTCGAGCGCGGCGATCCGGTCGACGTCGGCGTCCTTCGTGCCGCCGACGAGCTCGATGCCCTCGACGTCCTCGGCGGGCGCGACGCAGTAGCGGGTGCGGCCGACGAGCCGATCCCGGGCGCCGAGCCGGAGGAGCGAGTAGGTGTCGCTTGGCACGAGCGAGACGATGCGCCGCGGAGGGGAGCGCCACTCGTGCTTGCGCCCCCGGTCGTCGACGATGCGGATGAACGACCCGGCAAAGGCCGGTCCCCAGCCTGCGCTGAACGCCATGCGCCGGATGTAGCCCGCCGCCGCGCGCGCTGCACGTGAACTGACCTGAACTGACGTGGACTGCGCCGCGCCTGAGCTGCGCGCCCCGGGGCCTGAACAGCGCCGCGTCCACTTAGTTGGCCCGCCCGGGCGAAGTCTGCGACGACGGCTCGTGCAGATCGATCGCCTCGATGTGCGTCGCGGAGGCACGCTCCCGTACCCGCCTTCCGGCCTGCCCGCTCTCCCCCTCGGCGCCGCGCGCGAGGAGACACCCCGCCGCCGGGCGGCGCCCCGCGGGGGGCGGCTGCTGCCGTGCCAGATCGGCCGCTACACGCTGTTCGATCACATCGGCCAGGGAGGGATGGCCGATCTCTACCTGGCCCGGGTGCGCACGGACCTCGGCGCCGCGCGCCTCGTCGCCATCAAGGAGGTCGCCCCGAGGTTCGCGCACGACCCGCGCTTCGTCGAGATGCTCGCGAGCGAGGCCAGGCTCGCGGCGGGGCTGCGCCACGCGTCCATCGTGCAGGTCGAGGACCTCTGCCGCGAGGACGGCTCGCTCTTCATCGCGATGGAGTACGTCGAGGGCCTCGACCTGCGCGAGCTGCTCCGCCGCTGCGCGCGCCAGAAGGTGAAGTTCCCGGTCGCGTTCTCGCTGCTGATCATCGCCGAGGCGCTCCAGGCGCTCGCGTACGCCCACCGGAAGGGCGTCGTGCACCGCGACGTCTCGCCGTCGAACGTGCTCCTGAGCTTCGAGGGCGAGATCAAGCTCTGCGACTTCGGCATCGCCCGCGCGCACGAGCGCTGCGGAGCCATGGACGAGGCGCTGCAGGGCAAGGCCGGCTACATGAGCCCCGAGCAGGCCCGGGGCGAGGCGCTCGACGCGCGATCCGACGTCTTCGCGGCGGGCATCCTGCTCTGGGAGCTGCTCGCCGGCCGGCGGATGTACAGCGCGAGCCCCGGCGCCGCGCTCTCCAAGGAAGCGGCGCGGGGCGATCTGCTCGAGCTCGCGCGGCGCGCGTCGATCCCGCCGCTCGTGGAGCGCGGGCTCCCCGACGAGGCGGCGCTCCATGCGATCGTGGCGCGGGCGCTCGCGGTCGCGCCCGACGAGCGCTACCCGAGCGCGGCGGCGATGCTCCAGGACATCGCCGCCTACGCGGCGGCGGCCGAGCTGACGGCGAGCCCGCTGCGCTTCGGGGCGTGGCTGCGCGACAACTTCGGCGCGGAGCTGGTCGCGCCCCGCCGGGCGCGCGAGCGCGCGGTGCGCGCGCTGGAGCTCGGTCCGCCTGCGGTGATCGAGCCGATCGCGGCCGCGGCCATCGCGCCGAGCGCGAGGGAGGCCGACACGCCGAGCGCGATGGACATCGGCGCGCAGGGCGCAGAGCCCGCCGCGCTGGCCCTGGCCGAGCCCCCGCCCTGGGCCAGGGCGCAGCCTCCGCTCGCTCGACCGCAGCAGCGCAGGCTCGTGCCATGGCTCGTGCACTGCGCGCTGCTGTTCGCCCTCGCCGCGCTCGTCATCGCGGGCTGCTATCTCGCGGCGCGCTAGCGCCCGCTCGGGCGAGGAGAACGTCGTATCTCGCTCCCGTCCGGCGCGCCGGCGCCCCTCGCCGTCAGCCCGCGTCGGCGATCGGCGCTTCGGGCACGGGCACCTGCATCTCCGGCCTCCGTTCGCACGCGTCGGTGCCGATGCCGACGCCGTAGCGGTAGATGAGCTCTCCGCCGAGCCAGCCGCTCGCTCCCGCGAGGCCGAACCCCGCGGTCGAGAGCGCGATCCCGAGCGGCCGCAGCCCGATCGCCCGGGAGGCGAGCGAGGCGCCGTACAGGCCGGCGATCGCGAGGTTCACGGCGCCGTGGACGAAGCCGATCCGCTTCGCGGGGCCGAGGGTGGTGCTCCAGTCGGCGAGCCCGGCGAAGGTGGCCACGAGCGCCCCGCCGAGGCCGATGGCCGCGGTCGCGTCCGCTCCCCGGTGGAGACGACGCCGCCTGCGGCCGACGCCGGCGAGATCGAGCACCAGCGCGCAGGACCAGGCACCGATGGGGATGGTCACCAGCACCGGGTGCAAGGGGTGCCCGAGGAACTTGCCATGCAGCACCTTGGCGACCGTCGGCGCTCGCCTCAGGACGGACTGGATGCCGCGCTGAAGCGGGTCCGCGATCCGGTCGATCCAGTCCTGCTCCTCGATTCCCCCCAAGACTGCGGTTCCGATCATGTTCCCCTCCTCCGAGGCGCGTGGCTGCGCGGATTTCCAGCGCATGGCGCCCGCCCCGCCGACCGTCCAGCGGTGAACCCCTGACCGGATCCGGGGCAATCGGCGGACCCCGCGGGAGCGGGTCGGGCGTTCCCATGCCTTCCCGCGGCGCGTGCCTCTGCGACGCTCGAGCAGGCCGCGCAGTGCGCTTCTGCAATGGTGTTTTGCCGAAATTTCAGGTTCGAAATCAGCGAGCGCCCCATCTGAAGTGAAATACGTTCGAATCGCGAATCCCACGGATGGCATGGACGGTGCTCTATGTCCGGCCAGCGCTGCCGGCGCGGCCTTCCCCCCCCCGAGGCCCCGGCGGCGCTTTTTTTTTTGGAGTCTTTCCTTTCGGGCCCGGCGCGGCGCCCGCGCGCACGCCCTGCGTCCCTCGTCCCGGGCGGCGTTCTCTGGTATCTCGCCCGTGCCGCGCTGCGCGCGGCCTTCCCGGAGCGATGCCCCTCCTCGCCGACGTCGCGGTGCCCGTCCCGCTCTCGCAGGCCTTCACCTACGAGGTCCCCGCCGCGCTCGCCGGCGAGGTCCGACCGGGGGCGCGCGTCCTCTGCGAGTTCCATCGGCGCAAGCTGCTCGGCGTGGTGCTCGCCGTCAGCGAGCGCACCGCGGCCATCGACCCGTCCAAGATCAAGCCGCTCGCGGCGCTCGTCGACGCGCGCCCGGCGCTGCCAGCGGAGCTGCTCGCCTTCCTGCAGGAGCTCGCCGCCTACTACTTCGCGCCGATCGGCGAGGTGCTCCGCCTCGCGCTGCCGGCGATCGAGCGCGAGCAGGTGCGCGCGCTCAAGGCCCAGGGGGAGCTCGGCGGCGTCCTCGACCTCGGCCGCGCCAAGCAGGTCGGCGGCCGCAAGGTCGCGTACGCGAGCGCGACCGACGTCGTCGAGGAGCCCGGCACGCTCCGCGGGCAGGCCGCGGCGGTGCTCGCGCTGCTCCGGGCGAACGGCGAGCAGCCGGTCGCGCGGATCGAGGAGCGCTTCGGCAACGCGCGCAGCGCCCTGAAGAAGCTCGCCGAGCGCAACCTCGTCGCCCTGGACGAGCGCGAGCCGCCGCGCGACCCGTTCTTCCGCCGCGCCGAGGAGCGCGACGTGCCCCCCGAGCTCAACGCGGCGCAGGCCGAGGCCGCGGCGCGCATCGACGCGGCGCTCGCGGCGCTCGCGCCGTCCGGGGGAGGGGAGCACCCCGCGAGCACCCACCAGGAGCCGCGGCCCGCCGGGCAGGAGCCGCGGCCGAGCGCGTTCCTCCTCTTCGGCGTGACCGGCTCCGGCAAGACCGAGGTGTACCTGCGCGCCATCAAGAGCTGCCTCGACCGGGGCCGCGGCGCGCTCGTCATGGTGCCGGAGATCGCCCTCACCCCGCAGCTCGTCGCGCGCTTCCGCGCCCGCTTCGGCGACGAGCTCGCCGTGCTGCACAGCGGGCTGAGCGACGCCGATCGCCACGCGATGTGGGCGAGCCTCCACGTCGGCAAGGTGCGCGTCGCCATCGGGGCGCGCTCCGCGCTGTTCGCGCCGGTGCCGGACCTCGGCCTCATCCTCGTCGACGAGGAGCACGACGGCTCGTTCAAGCAGGAGGAGGGCGTGCGTTACCACGCGCGCGACATGGCGCTGCTCCGCGCCCACCGCGCGGGGGCGGTGTGCGTGCTCGGCTCCGCGACCCCTTCCATCGAGTCCGTCGCGCTGGTGCGCCGCGGCAAGCTCGCCGAGCTGCGCCTGCCGGACCGCGCGCACCGCGAGGCCAGCCTCCCCGAGGTCTCGCTCGTCGATCTCCGCCGCTTCCGCGCCGGCCCCTCGGGCGATCCGCTGATCTCCTTGCCGCTGCACCGCGCGCTCGAGAAGACGCTCGCGGCGAAGGAGCAGGCGATCCTCTTCCTGAACCGCCGCGGCTTCGCGCCGAGCGTCGTCTGCGGCTCGTGCGGGACGCTGACCACGTGCGACGCCTGCTCGGTCGCGCTGACGTACCACCGCGGGCGGCGCCGCGACATGCGCCCGCCTTCGCCGGGCGGCGAGCCCGCGCCCGCGGCGCCGCTCGACGAGCGGCCGGAGGGGGGGCGGCTGCGCTGCCACTACTGCGACTATGCGGGGCCGCTGCCGGACCGCTGCGGCGCGTGCGGCGCGCGGAACCTGCTGCTCGAGGGGCTCGGCACCGAGCGGCTCGAGGCCACGATCGCCGGCTCGTTCCCGGAGGCGCGCGTGGCGCGCCTCGATCGCGACGTCGCCGGCAAGGATCGCTCGCAGGCGATCCTCGCGAGGATGCGCGAGGGCAAGATCGACATCCTTGTCGGCACGCAGATGGTCACGAAGGGCCATGACCTGCCCAACGTGACCCTGGTCGGCGTTGTGAACGCCGACGCCGCGCTCGGGCTGCCCGACTTCCGCGCGGCCGAGCGCGGCTTCCAGCTGCTCGTGCAGGTGGCCGGGCGCGCGGGGCGGCGCGACCGCCCCGGCCGCGTGCTCATCCAGACGCGCAACCCCGAGCACCCGGCCATCGCGTTCGCCGCGGCGCACGACGTGCCTGGCTTTCTCGAGCGGGAGATCCGCGAACGCGAGGAGGTGGGTTATCCGCCCGCCACGCGCCTCGCGCTGCTCCGGATCGACGCTGTCGACGAGAGCGTGGGGCGCGGCGCCGCGGCGAAGCTCGCGGCCCACGCCCGCACCTGCCCCGAGGGGGCCGCCCGGCGCGTCGAGGTGCTCGGCCCGTCGGCGGCGCCGATCGCGCGGCTGCGCGGGCGCTACCGGTTCCGGGTGCTCCTCCGGGCGCGCGATCGCGGTCCGCTCCGGGGGGCGCTCGCGGCGCTGACCGGGCTGATAAGGGATGGCCTTGACCGGAACGCCCGGGTGATCATCGACGTGGATCCGGTCGCCATGCTGTGACGGGCGATCCCCGGGAGACGGGCGCGCTCGCTGCGCCAGCGGCGCTCTCTATCCAGAGCCACGCGCGGTGAGCTCCCCGAGCGCGTCGCGCGACGCGCGCGAGAGCCGCTCGAACTCCGCGCCCAGCCAGTCGAGGAACGCCGCGTCCCACGTCGGCCCTTCCGGGCGGGACGCGACCGCCTCGGCGAGCTCACGGTCCCAGCGGCCGTAGACGTCCCGGAGGAGCGCGTGCGCCCGGCGGCTCTCGGCGGACGCAGGATCCGCCTGGCCGTCCGTGCGCTCGGCGAAGGCGTCCTCGCAGAGGAAGTAATTGCATGTCGCGGCCCGCCGCTCGGCGGGGACGGAGCAGCCGCGCGCGCCGTGATAGACGCACTTCGATCGCCGCGGGGCCGTGCGCTCCTCCCGCTTCCGCACGCGCCGGAGCTCGAGTCCGCGGCTCACGGGGAGCAGGTTGCCTGCGGCGATCTGCTCGAGCAGCCAGCCGCGGCCGTCGAGCGAGACGATGCGCCCGATGTCCGTCCAGTCGAGCTCGGGCGGGCTGACGCAGCACCCCGCGGGGCCCTGCGGGCACTGGGCGCACAGCGTCGAGTGCAGCCGGGTGTGCTCTCCTGAAAGCTCCAGACGGATCATCGAACCCCTTGCCGTCCCCCGGAGGGGTCGAGACACGCGCTCGAACCAGCGCACATCCTGCCAGCGAACGCGCCAGGAATGACAGAAGCGCCCCGCGGCTGCAACCGACGCAACCGACGCTGACCCCGCGTCGACCCGAGCGGCGGCCAAGCGCCCCTCCTCACTGGCATAGCGATCGAGAAGCGCGAGAACTCGCACTCCCGGGCGCTCTTGGAGGAGCTGAATCAGTTAAAGTAAGTAACGGACATCGACGTGCGCCCCCGCGAATGCAGGGTGAAGCGTGCGATCGTCCTTTTCCGGCCGCGGCGGGAGTTGATAGGCTGCGCCGGCCATGAGCGATGCGCTTCCCAAGGAGGTCGGTCGAGCCATTCGCGTGCTCCGGCAGCTGCACGGGCTCACTTACGCCGAGTTCGCCGAGAAAGCGCGCCTCTCGGCGACCTACCTGCGACAGGTCGAGCGCGGCGAGCGCGATCTCGGGCTCGGCGCGCTGGCGCTCATCGCACAGGGGCTCAACTGCGATGCTCGGCTCCTCCTGCCCGGCGACGGGAGGAGCCCGGTCTCCGCGGTCGTCGCCGATCGCTTCGATCGCGCGCCCGAGGCGCTCCAGGAGGCGCTCCTCTTCCTGTTGATCGAGCCCGACGACTCGCCGAAGAAGCAGGCCATCCTCGCGCTCATCAACGAGGATCCGGAGCGCGCGCGTCCCCGCTCGCGGCCTCGACCCGAGGAGCGCGGGTCGCGCGGCTCCGCCCCCTCGTCGTCGAACCGCCGCGGGCGATGAGCCCCTGAGCCGTCACGTCCGCGCGGACCAGCCCGCGACGCGAGGCGGCCCGGCGCCGGACTCCGGCCGGCCGCCGTCCGGCGCCTCTGCTCCGGGCATCGACGCGAGGCGCCGCAGGGCCAGCTGCTGAAACGCGGCGAGCGCTCGGCTCCGCCGCTTGTACGCCGTCGAGAGGGGGATTCCCGCCCGGCTCGCGAAGTCCGCCATGGGCACGCCCTCGATGTCGTGGGCCGTGAGGATCGCGCCGAACTCGGCGTCGAGCTCGCGCAGGACCGCGCGCGCGAACAGGCGGTCGCACGCCGAGATGATCTGCTCCTCGGCCGAGGGCTCGTCGAGCTCTGCGTCGAAGTCGTCAGGCAACGGGTCCTCCCTCCGGCGCCGCTCGCGCAGCCCGTAGTGGGACGCGGCGTGGACAGCGATCTTGTTCAGCCAGCGGTCGGACGGCCCGAGCTCCGGATCGTAGTTCCCGAAGCTCTCATGCGCCGCGAGCATCACGTTCTGGGCGATGTCCCAGCGATCCCGCCGCGGGACCCCCAGAAGGCGAAGCCATCGGCGCACGAGCACGATCGTTTTCTTGTTGAAGATCCGCCAGTAGGCGCCTTCTCTGTCGTTCGGCGGCCCTGAACCGTGGCCTCCACGCCCCGTTCCCGACATCGCGTAACGATCGTTATCACAAGAAACGGAACTTGCAAAAACTGGTCGGGGCGATCACAGGCGAAATTCGATCGAAAAAGTGGTTGAGTGTGTGTACGTGTGGTTATCTCCTGCGCCACCCGCCGCCTGCGCAATTGCGCGCATGCAGGCCGAATCGCTCGGGAAAGCGCCGCTTGACGATGGTTCTCGGGATGTAACGATCGTTCCTCACCTGAACCGCGTCAGGGGGCCTTCCGGCATCGTCGGCAACGATGGTGCTCCCGCCCGGCTGCTGGGGCGCGATCGACGCACGGGTGGGCTCGGCGGCTGCCTGGTGCACCGCGGCGGCGGGCGCCGCATCGCGCGGGTAGGCAAGCGAGACAGGCGAGACGCCGCCGCTTTCCTCGCTGGACGCCGCCGCATCGCGCCGGTAGACAGGCGGCGCTCGATGCACAGCTTCCATCGAAGGATGCCGGCCCCACGGCGGAGCGGCGCGCCCTGCGGGGGGCGCATCGCGACCGTCCGCGCGGGCGCCGGCGAGGCGCCCATCGCTCATGTCGGCTGACGCGGGGAAGCCAGGGACGGCGCGCGGCGACGACGCGGCGCCCGCGGAGAGCGACGCGGCAGGGGCCCCGGCGCCGCGCCGGCGGGTCGCCTACTTCGGGCGGCCCGGGACGTTCAGCCACGAGGTCGCGTCCCGGCGCTTCGGCGCGAGCGCGGACCTCACGCCCCGGCGCACCATCTCGGAGGTGTTCGACGCCGTGGCCGGCGGCGCGGCGACTTACGGCGTCGTGCCGATCGAGAACGCGTTGGGCGGCCCGATCTACGACACCGTCGATCAGCTGATCCGCCGCGAGGGCACGGGCGCCGCGCTCGCCGTGTGCGAGGAGCTCTCGCTGCACGTCACGCTGTCGCTCCTCGGCAGGGCGGGCGTGGCGCCGAAGCGCATCTATTCGCACTTCGTCCCGCTCAAGCACTGCGGCGACTGGCTGCGCGAGACCTACCCTGACGCGCAGATCCTCGAGGCCGAGAGCACCGCCGAGGCGGTCGAGCGCGCGGCGCAGGACGGCGAGGCCTGCGCGATCGGCAACAAGGGCGCGGCGGCCATCTACAAGCTGGAGATCCTCGTGCCGAAGCTCGGCGCGAAGGGCGAGAACATCACGCGCTTCTTCATCGTCGGGAGGGCCGCGGAGCCGCCGGCCTCGGGGGGGCGGACGCTGCTCCTGTTCGGGCTGGACCACCGCCCGGGCGCCCTGGTCGCGGCGCTCTCCGCGCTCGGGAGACACCACATCAACCTCACGCGCATCGTCTCTCGCGCGCTGCCGGACAGCCCTGAAGAGTACCTCTTCCTCGTCGAGTGCGAGGGCAGCACGGAGGAGCCTGCGTTCAAGGAAGCCCTCGCGTTGCTCGAGCAGCACGCGACGGGCGTACGCTCGCTCGGCTCGTTCCGCGTCAGCCAGAAGTACGAGTAGGCGCCCCGGGCCGACCCGATGACGATCGCCGAGCCGCGCGGTCATCGGACGTACGCGCGGCGCGGCCGGCGCGTCGGATGACCGCGAGCCCACCGCGGCGGACGCGCGCCAGCCGCTCGTCGCGTGGGCGCCCCCACGCGCGGGGAGAACAACGCCGCTGCGAAGATGGGAATATCTTCGCGCGGGGTATCCCGCGTGACTCATACGCTCTTTTCAATAACCACTTACCCCTCGCCTGTGACTAGAACGCTCGGCAGGTGCGGTCTCGCACTCCTCACTAGGCAGGGTGTCATGGATCTACATTGGCGATGGCTCTTCGTGGTGGTGCCGGCGCTCATGGGTTCTCTGGAAGCGTGTGATGTGGACCCATGGGAGTCGGAGTTGACGGTCGACAGCGAGGTGCAGAGCGGCGGGGCGAGCCAGAAGCGCCTCCCCGCCGGCGCGAGCTGCAGCTGCGATGCGGACTGCGACGGCGAGGCGGCCGTCTGCATGCTCGGCATCTGCATGCAGCGCGCGGAGGGGCTGTGTACGGGGCCGAACAGCGAGGAGGGCTGCGCGCCCGGCTCTCGCTGCTTCGACACGGACATCCTGACCGACTCGGGGGTGTGTTATCCCCTCTATGATCCAGAGACCTGCGATGGCGTGCAGAGCCGTCATGGCCTGTGCTCTCCCCGGCGCGGCGACGGGTGCAACGCGGCCTGCGGCGCGGCGTGCGCGGAGGACACGGTCGGCGCGGGGGAGATCGGCGCGGCCTGCGACGCCGACGAGGCGTGCTCGCTGCGCGGCGCGACCTGCTATCGTGACGAGGATCCCTCGGCGCCGAACGGCTGGGTGGAGGGGTACTGCCTCGCCTTCGACTGCGAGAGCGACGACGAGTGCGGGCCAGGCGCGGGCTGCTTCCCCGCGGCGGAGGGCGGCTCGTCCGTGTGCATGAACACCTGCGGCAGCGATCTCGACTGCCGGCCTGGCTACGTGTGTCACACCGTCGACGGCGAGGGCAGGTCGGCCTGCTACGCCGGCTGCGACGGCGCGTCGACCTGCCCGGAGGGCACGACCTGCCTCGGGGAGCTCTGCGTATCGGACGATGTCGCGTGCTCGCTTGACGTCCCGTCCGGCTGGTGTCCGGAGGGCAGCTCCTGCGATGGCGGCGCGTGCCGCAAGGGCCCCTCCGCCTGCGGCGCCGAGGGCGACGCCCTCGAGCCCAACGACGACCTGGGAGCCGCGGTGACAGCGCCCATGGGCGTCACGAAGGACATCACCCTCTGCGAGGGGGACGAGGACTGGTTCAAGATCGTGGTGCCGGAGCGGACCATCGTCCGCGTGGGCATCCGGTTCCGTCAGGCCGCCGGGGACATCGATCTGGTGGTCTATGACGGCGTGGGCCGCCTGCTCGGCGCCCGCGACGGCGCGCAGTACCCGTACTCGTACCGCGATCAGGAGACGGACACCGAGTTCTACGGGTTCTACTCCGAGCGGGGTGGCGCCGAGTACTTCGTCCGGGTCGTCGGCCACGACGGCGCGCAGAACGTCTATGGCCTGGACGTGACGTCGACTCCGTATGTCGACGGCCCGAGCTGCGTGGACGCCGGCTTCTCGTTCGACGAGTGCGCCGGCTTCGGCGAGCGCGGCGGCGGGCTCTTGCCGTTCCCGTTCCCCGACCTCGACGACTCGGTGGTCGGCGGCGGTTACATCTGGGAGACGTTCAGCAATTACCGCTTTGCCCGGCGCGAGCTCATCATGCTCGTCCGGGACGCCCTCGCGGAGACGCTGCATGCATTCCCGGGCACGACGCCGCTCTCGCTGATCGACGTCTGCCAGATCAACGGCGTCACGCCCGGCTACGACATCGACAGCCCCCGTCACCCCGAGTCGACGCACGACCAGGGTGGCAACATCGACATCGCCTATTTCCAGACGGACGGATCGAACGATGGGGAGATCATCTGCGGAGACGGGTCGAAGCACGAGGACGGGTACTGCTCTTCGGCGGCGAAGCGGAAGCACATCGTCGACCTCGAGCGGGAGGCGTTCTTCATGGCCAGGCTGTTCCGCTCGCCCCGCACGCGCGTCATCGGCGTGGACAAGGTCATCGCGCCATTCCTGTCGAGGACCGCGGCCAGGCTGAACGCCCTTCCGGCCCGGGATCGGCGGAAGATCACCGACGACGAGCTCGCGAGCTTCTCGGACCGGATGGCGTATGGCGAGGGGTGGCCGTATCACCACCACCACATCCACCTCAGCATGGACTGGTGGCCGAAGAAGACCGCGGCCGGCGGCGGCACGCCGGAGGCGTCGTTCGCGGCGCCGCCCGCCATCCATCGTTCGCCCGCGCCCGCGGCCGAGCAGCGGATGGCGTGGCCACCGCTGCCCGCGATGGTGCGGTGAAAGGTCGCTTGCGCGATTCACATCCCTCCTGGAAAAGTGCGCTGTATCCACAGCGCACTCATGCATCGAAGGATGCCTCGTCTTACTCAACAGCCGCTGCCTGCGGGGCCTTCTACAAGGCGACGTGCAACAAGCGACCGATGCCGGCCTGAGCCATGGGATTCCCGGCGTTGATCGAGGTTCTTCGCACGTGGATCCAGGGTGGCGCGCAGGCCCTCGTCACCCTCGATACCTGACGCGCCGATGCGCGTGAAACAGCAGAGGATAACTACATGAAGGCGGGAATATGGGATCAGCTCGGGTCCCATCTTCCACGCCCCGCGCCGCCATGCTTTACTGTCGCCGTTCTTGGGAAGATGTTGCCGCCTTTTCGGCGCCTTGTCCGCCGGACGGACAGGTCATCGACCACCTGAGGAGAGCTGCTTTATGAGCAAGGAACGAGATACCGAGACCCAGGGCCCGTTGTTCAAGGTCGTTGACCGGCGGCAGGCGCTCCTGGGGTTGGGCGTGATTGCCGTCACCGTGTCGTGCGGAGATGGCAGCGAGTCGGAGGACCCCAGCGGCGCCGGCGGGGGCTCTGCGAGCTCCGGGGGCAATGGGACCACGGCCTCGGGTACCGGAGGCGGCGGGTCCGACCCCGGCACCGCCACGTCGAGCTCGAGCGGCGCGGGACCGGCCACCTCCACCACGGCAGGTACGGGCGGCTCGGGCGAGGGCGGCTCCGAGCCGGGCACGGGAGGCGCGGGAGGTAGTGGCGGCAGCGGCGGCGGCGACGGCCTCCAGGCACCGCCGTTCGACGATGTGCCGACGTGCAGGGCGATCAACAAGACGGACGGCGCCGGTCAGGGCCCCTTCTTCATTCACGAGCTCGAGAAGAACGACGACATCTCCCTGATCCGGCAGGACATTCGTGGTCGCTACAATGAGAGCGCCCCGGAGGGTGTGGAGATGCATCTCCACCTGCGCGTGATCGACCTGAGCGCGCCCAGCTGCGATGGCAAGGGCGTCGGTCTGGCCGATGTGGACGTCTACATCTGGCACACGGACGGGCAGGGGTTCTACAGCGGCTTCGGGACGAGGGGTGCTGCCAGCGAGCAGAAGCCCGACTCGCCCTATGCGGGTAGGCCGGGGCAGAACGATCTCAACAACACGGACCGTTTCTGCCGCGGCGTGCAGACCACGGACGCAAACGGCGTCGTCTCGTTCCGCAGCATCTTCCCCGGCTGGTACAACGGCCGCGACGTTCACATCCACTTCGTCTGCTTCAAGAAGGGGTCGATGTCGAAGGGTCGCACCACGTACCAGGGTGGAGACCACATCTTCACGACGCAGTTCTACTTCGATCCCGCCTTCACCGACTCCGTCCATACCAAGTACGAGCCGTACAAGGCGCGCACCACCGGCAACCTGGCGAATTACTACCAGGGCGCCATCAAGGCCGACGAGGCGGGCAACAGCGGCCTTCGTGCCAAGGCCGTGATGGAAGGGGACATCGTGATCGCCCAGATGCAGATCGCGGTGAATCCGGGCTAGGCAGGGCGGGCTCGCTCCCTCAAAGAACAGTACGGAAGGGCCTGCTCGGCCGCGCGGTCGTATCTCGGTGCGCGGCGCGGGCAGGATGAGGGACAGCGGGCATGCTAGGGTCGGGGCCATGAGACATGATGGCCCTGACGCCGCTCCCCGGTCGATGCCCGGCGAGGTCGGCGGCTACTTGCTACGGCAGTTCGAGATAGCCTGGCAGCTCACCAGCTTCCACCTCGACGGGCTCTCCACCGAAGAGTGCTTGTGGCGCCCTGCTGACCAGGGATTGCACGTTCGTCAAACCCCCGATGGCCAGTGGCGCGCCGACTGGCCGGAGCACGAGGGCTACGATCTCGGCCCGCCGAGCATCGCGTGGCTGACGTGGCATCTCGGCTTCTGGTGGTCCATGGCGCTCGACCACGCCTTCGGCGACGGCGCGCTCACGCGCGAGGACGTGACGTGGCCTGGCGACGCCGGCGACGTGCGCGCGTGGCTCGGAGGGCTTCAGGGCCAGTGGCGAGCGGTGCTCGAGCAGGCTACCGACGACGATCTGCGCTCGACACGACGGACGCGATGGCCTTTCCAGGACCGCCCGTTCGGTGACGTCGTCGCGTGGGCCAACGTCGAGCTCACCAAGAACGCCGCCGAGATCGGCTATGCACGCTTCCTCTACGCACGAAGGCCGCGCAGCTAGGGGGCGAGCTTGCTCGGCTCCAGGAGGCCCGATCAGGGCACGATCGTGATCCGGTCGAGCGCGGGCGGGGAGATGGGCGAGTTCGCCGCGAAGTAGTCCCGCAGCGCGTCCAGATCCAGCGCGCCGCCGAGCCGATCGGTGCCGTCGTTGAGCACGGTGAAGCCGTCTCCGCCCGTCGCCAGGAAGCTGTTCACCGTCACCCGGTAGGTCCGCTCCGCCTCGATCGGTACGCCGTTGATCCGGATCGAGGCGTTGTCGACCTTCGCGCCGACGGGCGCGCTCTGGCTGTAGGTGTACGTGAAGCCGTTCGAGACCTGCAGGATCACGCTCCGCAGCACGCCCCCCGCATCCACCCGGAACTGCTGCTCCAGCAGCGTGTCGATCTCCGCCCCCTTGAGGGTCATCACGACAAGGCTGTTGCCGAAGGGCTGCACCGCGAACACCTCGCTGAACGTGACCACCCCGTCGCTGACCTCGGTGGACGAGGCCGCATAGGTGAGGTCCGTGCGGACGCCGCCCGGGTTCATGAACGCGATCTCGGCACCGCCGGTCCTCGGGTCGCGCGTGGCGGCGAGCTGGGCGTCGGCGATCACCGTGCCCATCGTGAACAGCCCGGCGCCCATGGCCGGGACCGTGCGGTCGAGCGTCGCGGTGATGGTGCCGATCTGCACGTTGGCCAGCGGCGCCGCGAGGTCCTTGTAGCGCGTCACCAGGGTGCTCACGCCCGCGTCGGGCGCTTCGCGAGTCACGATGACGTTGTTCGCCGTCTTCGCCGTCACGTCGCCCGTGCTCTTGCTGATCTCCAGATCGATGTCCGTCACCAGACGGCCGAACGACGCCGCGCTCGTCACGATCTTGTCGCCGAGGATGCAGTTGTACGCCTGATGGGTGTGCCCTGAGACGATCACGTCCACGGCGGGGTCGATGTTCGTGGCGATGTCGACGATGGGGCCAGAGAGGCCCGGGCACTCGTTGAAGAGGCCGGTGGGGAGCCCTCCCTCGTGGAGCAACACGACGATCGCCTCGATGCCCTGCGCCTGGAGCTCCGGCACGATGTCGTTCACCGTGTCGACCTCATCCATGAACGACAGCCCCGCGACGCCGATCGGCGTCACGATGGACGGCGTGTCCTCGAGCGTCATGCCGATGAAAGCGACCTTCACGCCGTCGAACTCGCGGATGTCGTAGCGCGGGAAGAGCGTCCTGCCGCTCGTCGTGTCCACGACGACGTTGGCGGCGAGGAACTTGAAGTTCGCGCCCGGGAAGAAGGTGCCGTCCGTGCAGCCGTCGGCCGGGCTGCACCCGCCGTACTGCATCCGGAGGAGCTCCGCTGTGCCCTTGTCGAACTCGTGGTTGCCGACACCGTTGATGTCGAGGCCGAGGAGGTTCATGGCCTCGATCGTCGGCTCATCGTGGAACAGCGCCGACACGAGCGGGCTCGCGCCGATGAGATCGCCGGCCGAGACCACCACGGTGTTCGGGTTCGTGGCGCGGAGCGCGGCGACGCGGGACGCCAGGTAAATGACGCCGCCGGCGTCCACGGTGGTGTTGGTGGGTGTGGCAGGTACGGTGATCCTGCCGCTGCTGCCCGTGGGGGGCTCCAGGTTGCCGTGGAAGTCGTTGAAGGCGATGATCTGCACGCTCACGGTGTCGCCGCCGGAGCCGCCAGCGCCGCCGGAGCCGCCAGTGCCGCCGGTGCCATCCGAGCCGCCGGTGCCACCGGAACCACCGGAACCACCGGAGCCGGCAGCGCCGGTTCCACCGGAACCGCCAGCGCCGCCGGAGCCGGCAGCGCCGGTGCCACCGGAGCCGCCCGAGCCGGCAGCGCCGCCCGAGCCGGCAGCGCCGCTGCCGCCCGAGCCGCCGGAACCACCGGAGCCGGCAGCGCCGGTGCCACCGGAGCCGCCCGAGCCGGCAGCGCCGGTGCCACCGGAGCCGCCGGAGCCGGCAGCGCCGCTGCCGCCGGAGCCACCTGAGCCGGTTGCGTCGCCGCCGGAGCCGCCGGAGCCGCCCGAGCCGGCAGCGCCGCCGCCCGAGCCGGTACCCGTCGCGCCGCCGCCGCCGCTGCCGCTGGACACCGACGCGGTGGTCGTCGCCCCGTCATCGCCGCAGCCCGCGCTGGCGACCGGCGGCACGCACAGCGCGGCTCCGAGGAGCGTGACCCGCCACGCTTGTGCGCATCGCCCGGGGACCCACGAAGCTCCACTCGATCTCATCTCTGCTCCTCCACGCCGCAGCGCTCGCCGCTCCATGGTGCCACATGCTGGATTCCCCTGGAAACGGTCATGTGAACGCCGCGCGGCGGGCTCATGGCCGGCCGCGGCCGCGGCTCCAGAACGCTACGACGTCCTCTGGCAGCTCGCGCTCGCGCAGGACCCGGAGGTCGTCGGCGTCGACGCCGAGCACAGCAGGGATGCCGCGGCTGCAGTGGCGGGACCACATGCTCAGCGTGTAAGCCCCCGTGTCGCGGATGAGCACGAGATCTCCGGGCCACAGCTCCGGAAACGCGAGCTCGCGGGCGAGCACGTCGCCGCCGAAACAGAGCGGGCCGCCGAGGGTGCACGGCGAGAGCGGCCCCCCCTTGGGTTCGGCCTCGGGATCGAGCGCCATGAAGTCATGGTGCCAGTCCTCCGGGTGATACGCGCGGCGCAGCAGGAAGTCGGCGCCGAGGTGAAGGATCGCGGTGCGCCCGGCCGAGTCCTTCTTCACATACTCCACCCGCGAGACCGCGAAGCCGCAGCCCGCCTGGATCCAGCGCCCGAACTCGGTGATCAGCGTGGTCCCCTCCTCGAAGAGCGTCGGCACCTCGCGCCGCAGCGCGGCCGCGTAGTCCTCGAGCGCCGGGGGGCGGTCCGTGCTCCGGTAGGCGACCGGCAGGCCGCCGCCGATATCCATGGTGCCGGCGGCGAGCGGGCCCATCGCGCGCCGGAGCTCCTGGCGCAGCGCCTCGACGCGGCCGATCCCGTCGATGAGCTGCGAGAGCGCGCACCCCTGCGAGCCGACGTGCACGTGCAGCCCGGCGAGCCACGGGTACCGCGCAAAGGCGGCGCGCACCGCGTCCGCCTGTTCGAGGGGGACCCCGAACTTGGAGCGCCGATCCGCGACGCTGGTCAGGGCGATGCTCGAGGCCCCGACCTGCGGGTTGATGCGCAATCCGATGCGGCTGGCCACCCCCCCGTGACGGACGAGCTCGTCGATGCGTCCGAGCTCGTCGAGGTTGTCGGCGTTGAGCCGCACGCCCAGGCGGAGCGCCTCCGCGATGTCGGCGCGGGACTTCGCGGGAGAGTCGTAGACGATGCGGTCGGGTGGGCAGCCGGCGGCGAGCGCGAGCTTCACCTCCTCGAGGGAGGCCGCCTCGAGCCCCGCGCCGCAGTCGACAGCCGCCCGCAGGACCTCGACGAGGGGGTTCGCCTTGATCGCGACGGTGTGGAGGGCGCCCGGCGGAAACGCCGCGCCGATCCGTCCGATGCGCGCCCGCATGCGCCCCAGATCGTGGAACAGGACCGCCGGCTCCACATCCATCCCGCGGCGCCGCGCCTCGCGGAACGCGCGCGCCATGCTCCCGGGATCCAGCCGATCCGTGTCGCTCATGGAACCTCCCTGCCGCAGTCTGGCGCCCCGGAGGGCGATTGTCCGCCCCGCGCCGGCGCGGCGAACGGAAGAGGTGCCCTGTTTCCTCGAATTTTCGTGACGCTCGGCGGGCAGCGGGCAGGCGCCGTCCCGGCTCACCGAGGGGTGGCCCGGGTCGAGCCGGGGCGTGACGCACGGCCCCCTGGGCGGGACACCCGTGCGCTCAGGCATCGACGATGATGTTGAGAATGCTGGTGACCAGCCCCGAGGTGTACGTGGTCGGCATGATCACGTTGCCTGGCGGCGGATCGAGGCTGGATGCCGGGAGGTTCGCCGAGCGAGCCGCGTAGGCCGCCTCCTTCTCGAAGACCTCCGCGCTGAGGTCCGCGTCGAAATAGAGCTGCGTCGTGATCAGCCTGGTCGTGGCTCCGTTGATGCGAGCGACCATGTGGACGTGGACCGGCCGCCCCGCGTCCGACCCGGGATAGATCGACTTGAAGCCCACGATCCCGTTGCGATCGGAGAGCTGCACGCCGCGGCAGAACCGATCCTGGCTCTCCGGCGTGTGCTCGGCCGCGCCCGTGGACGGCGTGGAGGGGCTCTGATGCTCGGAGCCGCTGGTTTGTCCATCCGCGTCACAGTGCCAGAGGTAGACCTCGGCGTCGGGGATGGGCTCGTTGTTGTTCCGGGCGTCGAGCAGGCGGACATGGAGCCGGAGCTCGCAGCCGGGGTGGTCGTCCCGGATGTCGCTGCGAAACAGGCTGATGTCGTTCGGGATCTCGCTGTTGTCGATGAAGAACGGACCCCCGATGTCCTTGGCGGTCAGTCGGCAGCTGCCGGCGCCCTCGAAGATCGACGGATCCAGCGCGTCGGCGCCGCCTGCGCCCGCGCCGCCGCCGGCGCTGCTCGAGCTGGTGGCGAAGGGGCCGGCGGCGCAGCTGCCCTTGCTACCAGGGCCGCTCCCCGTGCCCCCGCCGCCGCCGGTGCCGCTCCCGCTCAGGTCGCCGCCCCTCTCGTCGTCCTCCCTGCAGGACACGAGTACGGGCCTGGTGATGGCGAACGCCCCGAGCTTGACGAGAGGCTGCCGACGGTTGAAGACCCAGTCGAGCAGCTCTCGCGGCACGGCTCCTTGGCTATTGCGCATACAACGGTCTCCTTCGATGAGTCGCTGATCTGACCCGTGCAACCACCCTGGCTTGACCGGACAGGGAGCGGCGTCCCGCCCCGGCGCTGCCCATGCCGGCGCCGTGGCTGACGGTGGGGCCGTGGTCGACGCCGCCAGCGCCGCTGGTCGCCGAGGAGGCGCTCGTCGACGCCGCGTCATCGTCATCGGGCGCGTCATCGCTGTTCCCGGTCTCGGACTGGCACGCCACCATGACGAGCGACGGGATGAGCGCGCCGAGGAGGGGTCGGGGAGCACGGGTACCGAAGCTGCCCGAGGACAGGCTGCCCCACCCGCTGTTCACGGTGAGGCAGTGCTTCAAGGACATACGGGCTTGGCCCTCCTAAGTAAGATCCGGGCGACGCGCCGAGGTGCGCGGTAGCGGAGCGACGTACCGCGAATGAGAAGCTCTCGCCCCGTCCAGCTCTATCGTGGCAGAGCCAGGGCTCTCATCGAAGCAGCTCTGGTGAAGAAGTGCAGTGCGCGCGGTGCGCACAAGGTTTCCTGTGTGACTCAGACGAATTCCCGGAACGCGCCGATGTGATCACGGCACGGGCTCGAGGAGGGGCCAGGCCGGTCCTTGGAGGCCGCCGCGGGGCACCTGACCAGCGCGCAGCCGGGCCTGGAGGGCCCAGGGGCGCCGCCGGGGACGCGCTTTCCTGTCGGAGGGCCGACAAACGCTTCCGATTTTGCCGTTTGTGGTGTACTAGGCGCCCCCTCGAGAGCTCGATCCGGACCCGCCGCATGACCCGCATCCTCCTCATCGACGACTCCGCCGCGATGCGGACGTACATGCGAGCCGCGCTGGAGGGGGCGCCAGAGCTCGGGCCGGCGGTCGAGGTCGCCGAGGCGGCGAGCGGGTTCGAGGCGCTCCGGCGGATGCACGGGGGCGCCTACGACGCGGTGATCATCGACATCCACCTGCCGGACATCGACGGCCTGGAGCTCATCCGTTTCATCCGGCAGAGCCGGCACCATCGCGACGTCGCGGTCGTCATCGTGTCGTCGATGTCCTCGCCGCGCGAGCGGGAGCGGGCGTTCCGGCTCGGCGCCCATGCGTTCGTCGCCAAGCCGTTCGCCCCGGATACGCTGGCGGCCGCCGTCCGGCGGGGGGTCGCGTCGAGCCAGCTGGGCCTGCGCGTCGCGACGTAGGCGGGCGCGACGCCTCGCGGCGAGGCTTCCGGCGCACCGCTCCGAGCTGGTAGGGTGCGGGCCATGACGCTCCTGTCCCACATGCGCCGCTTCCGCGTGGCTGCGTCGCTGGCGCTGCTCGCCGCGACCGCCTGCTCTGCCTCGTCTCCCGCGCCACGCGTCGAGCCGCCGCCCGCAGCCGCCGCGCCGGCGTCGTCCGGCGCGCCCGGTGAAGTCGGCCCGACCGGGCTGCTCTCGGAGGAGGACTTCAAGGCCCTCCACGAGCTCAGGGCGGACAAGGCCCCGCCCGCGCGAGGACAGACGGTCGAGGTGGCTGGCACGAAGGCGTACCTGAGCCTGCCGCGGGACGCGAAGCCGCCGATCGCGGGCGTCGTCGTCATCCACGAGTGGTGGGGCCTGAACGAGCACATCAAGCACTGGACCGATCGCCTCGCGGAGGACGGGTATGCGGCGCTCGCCGTGGACCTCTACGGCGGCAAGGTCGCGACCACGCCGGACGACGCGATGGCGGCGATGAAGGCGGTCGACGAGGCGAAGGGGATCGAGGTCGTGCGCGCGGCGCACCGCTTCCTCACGACGGACGCGCGCGTCCTCGCGCCGCGCACGGCCTCGATCGGGTGGTGCTTCGGCGGCGCGTGGTCGCTCAAGCTCGCGCTGAACGAGCCCGAGCTCGACGCGGCCGTGATCTACTACGGCCGGCTCGTCACCGACCCCGCGCAGCTCAAGGCGATCAAGGCGCCCGTGCTCGGCATCTTCGGCAACCAGGACAAGGGCATCCCGCCCGAGGTCGTCAACGACTTCGACAAGGCGCTCCACGACGCGGGCATCGAGCACGAGGTGCTCCGGTACGACGCCGATCACGCCTTCGCGAACCCGTCGGGAGAGCGGTACAACACGAAGGCCGCGGCGGACGCGTGGGAGAAGGCGCGGCGGTTCCTGGCGGCGAAGCTGAAGGGGTGATGAGCGGCGTGGCTGGCGAGGAGGGCTCAGGCGGCCATCCTCCTCGCCGGCCAGGCGCTCAGCGGGACTTGAGCCGCTCGATCTCCGCGCGCGCCTGCGCCAGCTGCCTCTCTGTCTCCTCGCGCAGGCGCTGCTCCCCCTCGCGCAGGCGCTGCTCCCCCTCGCGCAGGCGCTGCTCCTCCTCGCGCAGGCGCTGCTCCTCCTCGCGCAGGCGCCGCTCCCTGTCGAGCTCCGCGGCCAGCTCCTCGGCGATGCGCTGCGCGTCCTCCTGGTGGGAGATGACCTGATCAAGCATCCCGCCAAGGCGGGTGATCATCTCGTCCGCGTCCTCGAGAGGGGCGTTGCCCGCGAAGAAGCGGAGGCGAGGGCCGTCGAGCAGCAGATCGAGGCCGAGCACCTCGGAGGCGAACCGGCCAGCCTGAGGCACGATGCGCTGGTAGGCGCGCGGGCGTGACGGGTCGCTCTCCTGGGCCGCGGGCAGCCTGTAGGCGTGCAGGCGCAGGCGGGCGCGGTCGAAGAGGAAGTACTCGTGGATGCCGAGCCGGGCGTAGCGGTCGACGTTGAGCTTGTGATCCTTCGTGCGGCTGCCGGCGACGTGGACCTCGATCACGAGATCGAGCCCCTTGCCCTCGTGGTCGACCACCCAACGCATGCGCTCGTGGGGCTCGACGTCGACCACGGCGAGAAGATCGGGCGCGAACCGCGGCTCGCCGGGGTAGAAGACGGCGAGCTCGGAAGAGAGGTAGATCTTGCGGGCGGTGCGGCGAAAGAAGCCGTCCAGGGCGTCGAGCGCGTCGCGCTTCGCCTTGCGGTGCGCGTCTCCCTCGGGAGGCATGAGCTCCAGCGGGACCTCGGCAGGGAGCATGTCGACGACGCGCGCGCGCTCGGCCGGGGTCATCCGCGCCCACTGCTCGCTCGTCGGCGCGCGCGGGTCGGCAGGGTCGAAGAGATAACCGGCAGGGAGGGCCCGAACCACATGCAAAGCCTAGCTCAACCGACCTCGCTCGGGGAGGCTCCCAGGGCGCCGCGCGCCAAGGGCACCCCTTACGGCCAGGCATCGTTTTGCGTGTGATTTTCAGGGGCGGCCGTCGCTCCTCGCCTCAGCGGAGCTCGCGCAGCGCTGCGATGAGCTCCGCCAGCGACGTCGTGTCGCTCCGATCGAGCGCCACCGAGCCCGCGGCGAGCGTCTCGGCGAGCGCGCGCGAGCCCCCGGCCTCCGGCGCGGCGGCGGCGACGGCCGACTCGGCGCGCGCTATCTCCGTCACGAGCGCGCCGATCGCCGCCGGGTCGATCGCCGCCGCCCTCGCCGTCGCGGAGAGCGCGCCCGCGGCGCTCTCGACCTGCTCGACTGAGGCGCGCGCCGAAGCGTGGAGCTCCGCCAGGCGCAGCCGCTCGAGCAGCGCGCCGTAGGCCGACTCCATCGCGGTGAGCTCGCGCAACGCGAGCGCCGCCGGGCCCTCCGCTCCCTCTGGACCGGTCGCACCATCGACGGCGCCGGGCGCGCCCGGCGCGCGCCGCTCCGCGATCTCCACGACCTCGGCGCGCGCCGCCCGCACCTCGCCGAGGAACGCCTCGATCGACGCCGCTGCCGGCGCGAGCGCGCCCGCGCCCAGGGTCGCGAGCGCCTGCGTGGCCTCGCGCGGTCGCCGCCGCAGCAGCCGCCGGAGCGGCGCGTTGCACGCGATCCGCAGCGCCGCGGCCTCCGCGGCGGCGAGCACCCGCTGGCCCATCGACAGCTTCAGCGCGGCCTCGTCGCACGCGCGCGCGAGGTCCTCGGCGAGCCCGCTCGCCTCCGGTCGCTCCTCTGATGGCGGCGCGTCCTGCGCGCCGGCGCGCTTCGCCTCGAGCGCGGCGTGCGCGCCGGCCAGCGAGCCCACCGCGGCGCGCAGCCGCGCGACGGCGTCGTCGGCCGCCGCCGTCTCGGCGGCGAGGTCGTCTCCCTCGGCGTACGCGCGCTGGCTCGCCGCGAGCAGCCGGCGCCGCTCGTCGCCGGCCCGCAGCGCCGCGGCGCTCCGGCGGGCCCGCGCCGCCCCGAGCGCCGCCGCGGCGCGCGCGCCGAAGGTCCACGCGCACGCCGCGGTCGCCCCGATCGCGGCAGCGGCGGCGATCCCCACGGCGGCCGTCGGGACGGTCGCGCCCGCGCCCGCGCCCACGCGCAGCCCGACCATCCCGGCCGCGAGCGCGCAGGCCGCCGCGCCCGTGCCGACCGCGCGCGCGCCGCGCCGGCGCGGCGCGGCCTCGAGCGCCGTCACGCCCAGGTAGGCCACCGAGCCGAGCGCCACGAGCAGCAGGACGAGCGCCAGCGGCGACGTCAGCGTGACGAGGAGCCAGCCGAGCAGCGAGACGTCGATCATGGCAGCGCGCCGCTCGCCAGCGCGACCTCCCGGTCCTTCGCGCCGATCGACCCCGGCGCGCTCGTCACCTGGAACGACGCCCCATCCCACACGATCGTCGTCACAACGAAGCGCACGTCCCTCCCCGGCGGATCGCTGCGGAACCGGACGCGCCACTCGAGGCGCGCGAGCTCCGGGGCAGGCAGCTGCACCGCCGCGAGCCCGACCGCCGGCGCGAAGGTGCCGTCGCCGAGCGCCGCGTCCACCTGGCCGTCCCGCGCCGCGAGGGCGAGCTCCGCGGCGTAGTCCTCCCAGAGCACGACGCGCAGCGCCCCGGGGCCGCTGAAGAGCTGGAGCTCCTTCAGCTTGCGGGCGAGGCTCTCGGCCTCGGCGCCGGCCGCGGGGGCCGCGCCGCCGCCCCCGGCGAGCAGCCGGCCGATGCGCGCCGCCGACAGGAGCCGCGCCCACGCGCGCGGATCGTCGGGCCCCGGCGTGCCCTCCGCGCCGGCGACCTTGCGCTGGATGCGGAGCGCCTCGTCGACGCGCCCGCTGCCCGCGGCCGCCGCGGCGAGCCGCAGCCAGCCCTGGGGCTCGGCCGGCGCGAGGTCCGTGAGCGTCGTGTACTGGCGGTACGCCGCCGCGTACCAGCCGTGCCGGAGGTAGACGTCGCCGAGCATCGCGCGCGACGCGGGGCTCGTCGGATCGAACTCGACGACCTCCGAGTACGTGCGCAGCGCGTCCGCCTCGAAGCCGCTCGACGCGAGCACGTCGCCGAGATCGAGCGCGAGCGCCGGGCTCATGAAGCCGCGGTCGCGCAGCCGCCGCCCGTAGGCGAGCGCCTCGTCCTTCCGGCCCGCCTCCGCGAGCAGGCGCACCCGCCGGATCTCCCCCTCCGGATCGTCGGGCCGGTCGGTGAGCGCCTGCCGCACCAGCGCGAGCCGATCGTCCACCGCCGGGATCGCCGCGAGCCGCTCGTCGAGGAGCGCCCAGCTCGCCCTGGGATCGACGCCCCCGAAGAGCGTGCGCCGCACAGCCGCCGAGATCGCGGGGTCCACGCTCCGCCTGAGGAGCGCGTGCGCGATGAACCGCTGCGCCTCGGGCTCGCCGGCGAACCGGGCGAGCAGCGCCTCGGCGCCGCCCTCGGTGGACACCCTCGCCTGGAGGAGCGAGAGGAGCGCGGCCCTCGATCGCCAGTCCGGCAGCTCGCAGGTCGTGAGCGCGCCCTCGTAGCGCGCGATGAGCTGCTCCGCCGTCGTGGCGCGGGCGAGGCGCTTCGACCAGACGACGATGCGCTCGGCGAGCGGCCGCCGCGCGGTGTCGCTGCACGGCGCCATCGCGACCTGCGGGCGCCTCGGCGGCGGGGAGGTCCGGGAAGCGGGGCGCGCCGCCGCGGGCGCTGTGTTGCGGGCCTTCTCCAGGCGCGGGATGGCGTCGGACGACGCGAGCGTACCGCCGCCGCCCGTCGCGCGCTTGAGGCCGGTCGAGTTGATCGCGGCGAGCTCGGACAGCTTGTCGGCCGCCGGTGGGCTCATGGGCGCAGCCAGCCGGTGGGGGGCGGCCGGCTGGTTCGCCGCGGCCTCCTGCTTCTGCTGCAGGGGCTCTTGCTCCGCCTCCTCGGCCGGGCGCGCCGCCTCGGGCGCGGGGGGCGGGGCCGCCAGCGTGGCGCCGGGCGCGGCGACATCTCCCTTGAGGCCCTGGTCCCGCTCGTTGCCCTGCTCCGCGATCGCCGGCGCCATCACGGGCGCTGGCGCCGCGGCCTGCGCCCTCGCGCCGTGGCCGCCTTCTTTCGCCGAGCTCTCCTCGTAGGCCGCGCTCGGCTCGCTCCGCGAGCACCCGGCGGCGACGGCCGCGGAGGGTGGCGCGAGCAGCGCCGCGAGCTCGCGCTCTCGCTGGGGCGTGAGCGCCGTCAGCCGCTCGCCCCGGAGCGGCGAGCGCCGCCGCCGGATCCCCTGGTTCACGTAGGCCTGCTCGCTCTCGAGCGCCAGCGTGCTCGTGAACGGCGTGATCAGCCCGTAGTCGAGCCCGAGCTCGACCACCTTGCCCCGGTGCGCCTCGATGTCGTCGCCGTCCGCGAGCAGCCGCCGCATCTTCTCGGCCGCCCAGAAGCGCGGCACCAGCGCCGCGCTGACGCCCCGATCGAGCTCGATGGGGTGCTCGCGGGTGTACTCCTTCCCCGCGAGCCGCCCCTTCACGATCGCCTTCGTGGGCAGCGCGTGGTGCGTGCGCGCGAGCAGCACCACCTCCTCGCCGCGCGACACCTTGCCGCTCGCGGTGAGCATCGGCTCGTCGAGCCCTGCGCCGAGGTCGATCGCGAGATCGGTGATGGTCGGCGTCTTGATCGCGCCGGCGAGGCGCAGCACCTCGGACGTCGAGCCCTCGGCCTCGTCGATCCGGAACGCCTGTCCTCCCCCGGCGCGCGCGAGCTCGCGGAGCAGCGCGTGGTTCGAGTTCTCGCCGACGCCGACGGTGAAGAAGCGCGCGCGCGAGCCCGTGAGCGAGCGCCGGAGCCGCTCCGCGAGGCGCGCGCCCGTCACCTCGCCGCTCGTCGCGAGCCCGTCGCCGATGTAGATGACCGCCGGCTGCTCCTTGCCGTGCACCCGCCCGAGCGCCGACTCGAACAGCGCGCCGAGGTCGGTCGCGCCCCCCGTCGCGTGCTCGGCCAGCCGCGTGAGCGCGGCGGAGATCTCCTTGTCCGACGCCTCGGCCAGCCCGTCCTTCGGGTGAAGGACCGCCGGCGCCGAGTCGAGCGCGATCAGCGCGAAGTGGTCCGACGGCGACATCGCCCGCAGGATCGCCTCGGCGGCCGCCGCCTTCTGCTGCCGCGCCGACTCGTCGGCCGACGCCGACGTGTCCACCACGACGACCAGGTCGGCGGGCAGCTCCTTGAGCTCGGCCCAGTCCACGTCGGGCACGTACCTGGCCATCACGTAGTCCGCGCGGTCCTCGCCCGCGGCGAAGCGCGACACCCTCAGCGGCGACGCCTTGGTCTTGACGGAGGCCTCGAGCTGGAAGTCCGCGCGCGGCTCGTAGCCGCTCCGCCGCATGCTCACCCGCCGCCCGCCGTCCTCGATCACCGCGTCGGCCAGCGTCGCGATCTGCAGCCCCTGGCCGGCCTGGCCGAGATCCACGGAGAGGGAGAACTCGCCGATCTGCACGGGATCGCTCGCGCGCATCGGGTAAACGTAAGCAAGCTTACCTGATGGCGCGCTGAGCATCTCCACGTAGCGCAGCACGACGCGCCGGGAGCCGCTGGCGGGCACGGGGAAGATGCGGGCGCGGTAGCTGTGCCCGTCGACCCACTCGAGCAGGGCCGGCTCGTGGCCGGTCTGCACGGCGGTCTGGTACCGCTGCGCCGCTTCCTTCCGCTCGATGACCTCGCCCTCGACGAGCACGCCGTTGGTCTCCACGGCGAACGAGCTCACGATCGCTCGCTCGGGCACGGTGAACCAGTACCAGCCCTCGACCTGGCGTCCGCCCGGGTTCGAGAAGGTCTGGTCCACCTCGGTCTCGGCGATGCCGTCGCGCAGGACGGCCCGCACGGCTTGCCGGCTGATCTCGAGCGTGCGCGCCTGCGTCCCGGGGGCGCCCTGCAGGTCGACGCCGTAGATCCGGCCGGCTCCGCTGCCTTCGCCTGCGAGCGGCCGGTGGTCGCCCATGCCTCCGGTCCAGTCCTCCCAGTAGGCGAGCGGCGCGACCTTGGGCGCGGCGCCGCCGGCGACCGTCGCCTGCTCCCCTGCGTGCACCTCGACGCGCCCGCCGGGGGCCGCGACGACGGCGAGCCCGCGCGCCACGTACACGCTCACGGCGTCGCCCGAGCGCCTCATCGACAGGCCGGCGTCGGCCGCCGAGACGTTGACGTCCCCGAGCGCGTGCGTGAGCCCGCTGCGCCCTTCGGGCGGCGCGTCGAGCCAGACCTCGCCCTGGGCGATCGAGAGCCCCTCTGCGCGGAGCGCGATCTCCGAGTCGGCGCGGAGGAACACCGCCGAGCCGTCG
Organism: Sorangium sp. So ce117; assembly: GCF_051524395.1. Taxonomy (NCBI): domain Bacteria; kingdom Pseudomonadati; phylum Myxococcota; order Polyangiales; family Polyangiaceae; genus Sorangium; species Sorangium sp. So ce117. The sequence continues at coordinate 10,000,921 of NZ_CP150309.1, read as the reverse complement.
GCGAGCCGGACGAGCGCCCGCGCGCCCTTTCCGGTCGCGAGCTTCGCCCCGACCGGGACCGGGATCCCGGACACCACCGTCGACTTCCTTTCGCCCTGAGCGTTCGCCGCGAGCGTGACCTCCCCCGAGGACAGCTCGAGCCGCGCGCCGATGGCGCTGGTCTTCTCGGGCTTCGTCTCGTGGGTCAAGACGAGCGCGGTCACGCTGGCGGCGAGCGCGAGCGCCCCGAGCGCGAGCCGGAAGCGCAGGCCGCGCCTGCGCCGCGCAAGCTCGGCCCCCGCCCTTGCTGCGCCCTCTTCTGCCGGCGTCTCGGCCGGCTCTACCTGTTCGTGCGACGACATCCAAGACCTCCTCGCCGCGGTGGCCCTCGCCCCCGGGAGCCCTGCGCGGGGCCGCATGCAGACGTCTCATGCCCCCCGGCGATCTACGAAGCGATCGCGCTGGTCATCGTAACGGGAAAGCGCGGAGGAAGCGTAGCCCCAAGCCGGAGCGGGACGGCGAGGGGCGCGCATCTGGCTGCCGCCTGGTGTGGGGACGAGCTGCGAGCCGCCCAGACGCCAAGAGAAGAAGAATTGAACGCAAAGGCGCAAAGGCGCAAAGACGCCAAGAGAAGAGAGAAAAGCTCGTGAGGGCGCCAGGATAAGATTGCAACGCCGGCGCTCCAAGGGAGCGAAGGAGGAGAATGTTCTCTCTTGTCTTTTGGGGCCTTTGCGTCTTTGCGCCTTTGTGTTCAACTCTTCCTCTCCATCCGACCGGCGCTTCAGGTCACCTCGCGCCCCGCGGGTCAGGCGCGGCGAGCGCTTTCAGAGGGCCAGGGCTCTCTCTCTATCTTCATGAAACAGGTCGCCTGGGCAGCGTGAAAATCCGCGACGTGACTCGCCTCGCCCAACCGCGTGTCCGGGTCGCCCCAACCTGGGTTGGGGCGGGGGGGCCTGCGCGGCGGGTCGCGTTGTGCTCCGCCTGGAAGCTCTCTATGCTCTGTCCATGCAATGGACACATCGATTGCTTGTAATTCTCGTCGTGGGCTGTCTCGGCTGTGAAGCGATCGACCCCGAGGAAGCCGTCAGCGCCGGCGGCACGGGTATTCCGGACGTCTCGGGCGGCGCTGGAGGCTGGGATGACGCCCGGGACCCGGACTTCGGTGGGATCATCGCTTCGGAGGGAGAGTTCGATCCCATCCCGCACGAGGGCCTCACGCCCTGCGCAGAGCGCCCGGTGTTCTGCGAAGCTGGAGACACCTCCGCCGATGTTGCGACGGAGCACCTGCTGGAGATCGGCGAGGATTGCGTCATCGCCACGAACTTTCCGTGCGGCGCTGGGTTAGCGGCCAAGTTCGATGAGATGGGCTGCGCCGTCGGGATACAGGATCCTGACATCGACGCGAGAGCAATGTCCTGCGTCATCGAGGCCGTCACGGCGGAGCGATGGGCTTGCGCCACGGGCATGATCGTGCGCGCGGGCGCATGGACCTGTGAATAACCGGCGCTCGCCTCGACACGCCACCCAGGGCCGCCAACGCCCAAGAGTGGGGTCAAGCAAGTCGATCCGCCACGGTGATCGGGGCGCATGATCCGGGATGGCTCACCCGCGACGTGGAAATCTTGCTGCGCCACGCCGCTCCGAACGCGGATCGGGCACGCTGCCGCCACGATGGCCGACCGGACGATGCAGAACAGCAGCGCGGCCTTCTTGATATCGCTCGCGCTGGCGGCCGTCGCCGCTTGCGGAGACGACGGCAGCGGAGAGGTGAGCGCCTCGACGACATCTTCCGCCGGGACCGGCGGCGGCTCGACCGCCGAGGGCGGTGCTAGCGGCGGCGCGACAGGCGGCGGTGGCGCAACGGACGGCAGCGGCGGCGCGACGGGCGGCGGCGCTGGCGGCGCTGGCGGCGCTGGCGGCGTGGGCGGGTCGGCCGGCGGCGGCGGCGCCGCAGTGGATATCCTGGATCAGCTGCGCGCGCTCGACGTCGCCGAGGTCACGGAAGAGGCCTCCAGGATCCCCGGCTATCGGTTCTTCGTCATCGAGCTCGAACAGCCTGTCGATCACGATGCCCCGGGCGGCGAGCGCTTCCGGCAGCGGCTCGCGCTGCACCACCGCGACTCGAGCGCGCCGCTCGTGCTCGCCGCGACCGGCTACTCGCTGGTTCTCCCCGACCAGTACATCGAAGAGCCCACTGAGCTCTTGAACGCAAACCAGATCTACGTCGAGCACCGGTTCTTCACGCCGTCACGCCCGGAGCCGGCGGATTGGACCAAGATGACGATCGAAGCGGCGGCCGCCGATCACCACCGCGTCGTCGAAGCGTTCCGCACGATCTACACCGGGAGATGGATCTCCACGGGTGCCAGCAAGGGGGGAATGACCTCCGTCTACCATCGTCGTTTCTACCCCGATGACGTCGACGGCACGGTGGCGTACGTGACTCCGCTCAGCTACGGCGTGGAGGATCCACGCTACATCGATTTCCTGAACCAGGTCGGTGAGGCCGACTGCCGCGAGCGCATCGCCGCGTTCCGGCGCGAGGTGCTGCTCCGGCGCCCGGCCATGCTCGAGCGCGCGGAGACGGAAGCGGACGCGCTGGGCTTGACCTACGACCTGTTCGGCGTGGAGGCGCAGCTCGAGAGCGCTGTGATATGGCTCCCATCCTACTTCTGGCTCTACTCGCACGAGGCCACCTGCGGCCAGATCCCGGATGTGTCGGCGTCCGACGACGACCTGTGGCTCGCCCTCGGCCAGATCTCTCCCGTGAGCGCCGGCGCCGATGCTGCGTACCTCGCCTTCGAGCCGTACTACTGGCAATCCTACACAGAGCTCGGCGCCCCCCTGCCCGACACCGCTGATATCGCTGACCTGCTCACGTTCGACTGGGGGTCGGTCGACCGCCTGCCGAGCATCCCCATCGAGCCGGAGTTCTCGCCTGCCGCGATGGAGGACGTCGCGCGCTGGGTCGCTACAGAAGGCAGCGAGCTCCTGTTCATCTACGGCGAGAACGACCCCTGGTCTGCCGGGGCCCTCGATCTCGGCGCGGCGGTGGACTCGTATCGCTATTTCGCGCCGGGCGCCAACCACGGCGCGCACATCGGCGGCCTCGCCCCGGCCGACAGGGAAGCCGCGGTGGCGACGCTCGCCCGGTGGGCGGGTGTGCCACCGTCGCTCGTGACGGCGCAGCCCTTGCGCGCAGGCCTCCCCCGCTCTCCGCGCCTGCTGCGCCCCCGATTCGCTCTCTGATCTCTTTGACCCCGGGTTAACCTCGACCGATGACCACCGCGGACCACGGGGAGCACGTCCTGGCGATGCGGCCGCAGCAATGAGCGAGGACGCTCCCGGCGCGGCTTCGCCCGAGCGACTCTGCAAGGTCGAGGTGCAGGACGCCCGCCGCGACAAGCGCCTCCTCGGGTCCGTGGTCGTCGCATCGCTCGTCGGCACGTTCGCCGCTCCGTGGGGGCTGGCCGCGCTCGGGATGGAGAAGGCCTCGCTCTTCGCCGCGCTGATCGGCCTTGGCAGCTACTTCGTCAGCGCCCTGTCGTTCGCCGGCGCGGACCGCGGACCGGGCGAGCGCCGCCTCCGCGACGGCAGCGTCAAGATCGAGGGCGAGCGGCTGCTGATCGCGGAGGGAGCGAAGGAGAGCAGCCTGCCGCTCGCGCGCCTCGCCGGCGGCTGGACGGAGCGGACGCCGAACGGCCACGCCGCGGTGCTCTCGTTCTCGGATGGGCGCGTCGCCGCCGTCGAGCAAGCCTCCGAGGAGGAGGCGATCGACCTCTTGTCGCGGGCCGGGGCGGGGGCGCAGGCGCGCGCGGTGCGGATGCGCACGTACCGCGAGGACTCCAGCGGTCGCAAGATCGCGGGCTGTCTCCTGGCCATCTTCGTCCTGATCCTCGCCCCGGGTGTGCTGGCGCTGCTGATCCTGCTGTTCATGGCCATCGCGGAGTGGTCAACCGCGCCCCTCGGTCCGATGGCGGCAGCGGGCGGGCTCGTGCCGCTGCTGGGCGTCGCGGCCTGGCTCTGGTCCAAGGTGACGCCGACCTGGGTGCATATCGGCACCGACGGGGTGATGGTCAAGGGCGCGTTCCGGCGGCGGTTCTTCCCGCACAGGGCCATCGTTCAGGTCACTCTCACCCATGGGGGAGTTGGCGGCGCCTACTATTTTGTGGAGATCGGCCTGCGGGACGGCAGGTCGATCACCGTCCCGGCGGCCAGCCCCGCCGAGGCCACGGCGCTGATCGAGCGTATTCAGGCCGCTCAGGCCGCCGTCGCGACGCAGGATCGGGCGCGGCTGCTGGAGGTCATCGCGCGCAATGGCCGGCCGCTGGCCGAGTGGAAGAAAGCGCTGGAGTCGCTCGTGGCCAGGATCGGATACCGGACGGCGGGGAGCGACCTCGAAGAGGTGCTGCGCATCGTCGAGGACGGTTCTGCGCCGCCGGAGCAGCGCGTCGCTGCGGCGCTCGCGGCGCGCCCGCACGGGGGCGAAGCGGTGGAGAGACGGATCCGCGTCGCCGCCGAGGCGAGCGCCGAGCCGAAGCTGAGGCTGGCGCTGGAGAAGGTGTCCGCGGGGGAGGACGAGGATGATTTGCTGGAGGAGATCGGCGCCGGCGAGGCCCGGAAGGCGACGGGATGAGCGGTGCTATCTGACCGGCTCGCGGCGACGCCGGTGAGATGAACGAGGATGCGGTGCACGGGCTCTGGGTCCGTGGCCGATCTCGCCCGCGGATGTGAAGATTCCGTGCGAAGATCATGTTGAAAGGCTCGTCGAACAGTCCACTACAGCGGGAGACACATCACCCACCTACCAAGGGAGCCAGATCACATGAACGCCCGTCACGGCGACTACGACTACGAATGTCACGGCAGCGGCTACGCGCTGCAGCGCCGCACCGATCCGCGCATCGCCGCCGTCGTGCACGCCGCGCTCGGTCCCGCACGGACCGTGCTGAACGTGGGGGCCGGCGCGGGCTCCTACGAGCCGCTCGATCGACATGTCGTCGCGGTCGAGCCGTCCGCCGCGATGCGCGCGCAGCGCCCGCGCGAACTGGCGCCCGCCGTCATCGCCACCGCGGAGCAGCTGCCCTTTGACGACGGAGCCTTCGACGCCGCTATGGCCATGATCACCGTCCATCAATGGTCGAACGCCGCGCAAGGCCTGCGCGAGCTGCGGCGCGTGACGCAGGGGCCGGTGGTGGTGATGAGCTTCGACGAGGAGGGGATCGAGCGCTTCTGGCTGACCCGCTACGCACCGGAGCTGCTCGCCGCGGAGCGCCCGCGCTACCCGCCGCTCAGCCAGATCGCCGAGCTGCTCGGAGGAGACGCGGAGGTGCGGCCGGTGCCGATCCCGAACGACTGCGTGGACGGCTTCATCGAAGCCTTCTACGCGCGCCCGGAGCGCTTGCTCGATCCGGTGGTGCGCCGCGCCCAGTCGGCCTGGGGCTTCATCGGCGCGGACGTGCAGGCCCGCGCCGTCGATGCGCTGCGAGCCGAGCTCGCATCGGGCGAGTGGGACCGGCGCTACGGAGCCCTGCGCAGCCAGCCGAGCTTCGACGGCTCGCTGCGCCTGGTCGTCAGCCGCCCCGCAGGCCGCTTCGTTCAGGCGGCCCCTTAGATGCATGGATAAATTGATTGATATAGCGTCGGTCTTCCAGGGGGCCGTATCGCATCGAAGCGATGATCCGCGTGCTGGGCGTCGGAGCACGCGCCGCGCAGCATCCCGAGCTCGATCCGAGGCGCCTCGCGCACTTCCTGTGCGCCGCGCGTCTACTATGATATACAGTCGGCCAACCGCATGCCGCACGCCATCTTGTTCGACCTGGATCACACGCTCACGGATCGAGTGGCTTCGATCCAGCGCTACGCCGAACAGTTCGCGCTCGATTTCGAGGTGCCCTCGGATGTTGCTCCCGAGCGCCTGAGCGCGCTGATCGTGGAGGCCGACGGCAAGGGTTACGCCCCGCGCGGCAGCGTCTTTGCAGCGCTCCAGCGTGAGCTCGCCTGGACGCGCGCGCCCGAGCTCGAACGACTCGCGGGCCATTGGGACGCCCACTACCCGCTAGCCACGGTCGGCAATGCGGGCTTCCGTAGCATGCTCGAGGCGCTCGGCGCACGCGGCTTCTTGCTCGGTGTCGTCAGCAACGGCGACGATCAGAGACAGCGTCGCAAGCTCGAGCGGCTCGGCATCCGCTCGATGTTTCAGAGCGTGGTGATCTCCGAGTCGTTCGGCGTGAAGAAGCCGCATCCCAGCATCTTTCAGCAGGCGCTGCGCGAGCTCGGCTGCCTCGCCAGCGAGGCATGGTTCGTGGGCGACCACCCGCACAACGACATCCTTGGCGCCGCGGCCGCAGGCCTCACGCCCGTGTGGCTGCGCGGCGTGCACGACTGGCCGAGCGCTGCACCGGAGCCGCGCTATTCGATTGCGACGCTGACCGAGCTGCTGACGCTCGTGCCGGATCTCTCACGAAGTCCATGACCGTCACGGCACGGGCGCTGCTGAGCTCAGTCGACGTCGTCACCGCGGAGAACCTCGCGAAGGTCGAGGGCGACCAGATCCATCCCTCTGTCGTCGGGTGACAACGCAGGCGTCCTGGGCGGCGTGATGTCGCAGACATGCATGGTCCCGTCCAGCGATCTACCGAAGCGATCGCGTCGGTCGTCGTAACGGGAAAGCGCGGAGGAAGCGTAGCCCCAAGCCGGAGCGGGACGGCGAGCAGCGCTCATCCGGCTGCGGTCTGGTGTCGGGGCGAGCTGCGAGGCGTCCAGACGCCAAGAGAAGAAGATTTGAACGCAAAGGCGCAAAGGCGCAAAGACGCCAAGAGAAGAGAGAAAAGCTCGTGAAGGCGCCAGGAGAAGATTTGAACGCCAGCGTGCCAAGGGAGCGAAGGCGGAAGTATTCCCTCTTGTCTTTTTGCGTCTTTGCGTCTTTGCGCCTTTGCGTCTTTGCGTTCAAATCTCCCGCTCCATCCCACCGGCGCTTCAGGCCACCTCGCGCTCCCCGGGTCAGGCGCGGCGAGCGCTTTCCTAGGGCCAGGGCCCTCTCTATATCTTCATGGAACAGGCCGCCTGGGCAGGGCGAAAGTCCCTACGATGCGCGAGCGGCGGTCTCTGTGGGGCTATCCATCATAGGAGGGGGCGATGGCAGGATTGCTTCCGGAGTTCCGGAGGTTCATCGACTACGTGTCTCTTGTCGCCTGGAGGCGGGGGCCGCGCCGGGAGCTGCCGAGCGACAGGTTCCTCGCCGAGGTGGTGAGGACGGTCGACGGCGACACGCTCCGCGTGCGCGACGAGAACGGCGTGATCCATCCTGTCCGTATGCTCTCCATCGATACGCCGGAGACGCACTTCCTCGGCGCCTCGCAAGGTTACTGGGCCGAGCTGGCCGCCGAGCGGCTCTCCGAGCTGCTCCCCGACGGCGCCGAGGTCGAGATCCAGACGGACGAACAGCCGTTCGACGCCTACGGTCGCGTCCTCGGATACGTCCTGTCGCGCGGTCGGCTCATCAACCGGCAGATGCTGGAGGAGGGCCTTGCGACGACCTACATCGTCGCCCCGAACCTCCGGTATGCCCGGGAGCTCTCCGAGGCCGCGCGGCGGAGCTTCGGCGAGCGCCGCGGCATGTTCGGCGACGCCAGCGTCCTGCTCCCGTACGAGTTCCGGTGGAGGATGCGAGGCCAGTCGAGCGCGAAGCTCGTCGGCAGCCTGTCCCGAGGCGAGGTGGTCGATCTGACGGAGCGGGAGCGGATCCCCGTCTGGGATCGGGTGTTCTTCTTCGAGGCGAAGGACGTCAGGGCGCCGTTCTTCCGCGTCAGGCCGGAGCGGGGCGATCAGGGCGGCTGAACGGACCGCCGTGGGGCGCGCTCGCGCCCCGGTCGCGCACGCGGCGCGACGCGGGCCATGATGCCACGGATCGTGGCAGTTTGCCTCGCGCCGCCCGCACATCGGCTGGACGGAGCGCGCTCGTGAGCTCCGTGGGCACGGTGACCCGCGATGGCGCGAGGCGTGCTCGTTCGCCGATCCGAGCGAGGAGGCACGATCTCCCGCGCAAATTGCCCCGCTCCGCGCCTGATCAGGAACGGAGCGCACAGCGGGCGCGCCCCTGGCACAGGAGTCGCCTGCGGGCGGAGCTGCCCATGGCGCCTCGGCTGTATGCCCGGCGAGCCGCCATTCGTGTGCGCCGGGCGGGAGCTCCGCGCGCCGGGAGGCGGGGCGCTCGGCCAGCCATTTCTGACGACGTACCCCTCGTGAAGGAGCCGCTCGTATGCCTGTGAAGAGAATGGATATCACGTGCGTGGTCGCGTGCACTGCCGCGCTCTCGCTCGGCCTCGTGAACTGCGCCTCGACGCCGGGGGCGGTACCTCTGGAGCCTGACAGCACGCGCGGCACGCCGCCGGGGACGGCAGAGGCGGTCGCGCCCACGGGCCCGAGGGCGCCCATGAACGCGTATCCGCCGCCCGGCCCCGCCACGCCGCGCACGAGCTACCTGCCGGTCGACGACAAGGAGCCGTTCGCCGCGCTGCTCGCCCGGATGAAGGCCGACAAACCCGCCGTGATGAAGCGCCACCAGACGCTGCTCGACGCGCGGTACGACCTCGCGAACCGCCCGGCGCCCGGGGTCACCATGTCGCGCGGAAAGCCCGTCCAGGGGGGCGTCCGTGTGAAGCTCGAGAAGGGGACGACGTGGGAATCGCTGGCCGCGCTCACGCCCGACGCCATCCGGGACCAGGGCCTCTGGCCGCAGGGCTTCCTGCCGCTGCCCCACCCGAACCAGCCGGAAGGCGGGATGCTCTTCCCGAAGCTCCAGATCGAGGAGCTGAAGCGCCAGACGGGGAGGGATCTCACGCGCTTCGATCTCGACTTCGATATCCCGGATCATCTGATCTCCGAGTTCCCGCCGCCGATCTACCTCACGACGCGGCCTGACCTGGGCGACGTCTCCAAGGGGCAGCTCGTCACGATCGACAACTTCTACGAGCTCTTCAACGGTATCCTGAACCCGAAGCAGCTCGAGGGGCTCCGCCTCCTCGTCACGCCGTTCCCGCAGATGCAGTTCAACGCGACCGCGGACCGGCGCTCGGAGAAGGCGAGCCTCGGCGTTTCGTGCTTCGATTGCCACGCGAACGGGCACACGAACAACGCGACCCACCTCGTGGGCGACATAAGGCCGCAGGAGTTCCGTCACCGGGTCGACACCCCGACGCTGCGCGGCGTGAACATCCAGCGCCTCTTCGGCTCGCAGCGCGCGCTCAAGACCGTCGAGGACTTCACCGAGTTCGAGCAGCGAGCGGCGTACTTCGACGGCGACATCGTTATAGCCGTGAAGAAGGGGATCAACATCCTGGACCGGGGGCACCAGGTGCACCCGATGGCCGAGTTTCAGGAGATCCTCGACTTCCCCCCGGCGCCGAAGCTCGCGCTGAACGGGCGCCTCGACCCCGCGAAGGCCACGCCGGAGGAGCTCCGCGGAGAGCAGATCTTCAACGGCAAGGGCCAGTGCGCGACGTGCCATGCCGCGCCGTACTACACCGATAACCTGATGCACAACCTGCGGGCGGAGCGCTTCTTCAAGCCCGTGCTCATCAACGGACGGATGGCGACGGCGGACGGCCCCATCAAGACGTTCCCGCTGCGCGGCATCAAGGACAGCCCTCCGTACCTGCACGACGGGCGCCTGCTCACGCTGGAGGACACCGTGGAGTTCTTCAACCTCGTGCTCGGCACGAAGCTGACGGCGCAGGAGAAGGCCGATCTCACGGCGTTCCTGCGGGTCCTCTAGAAAGGCTGCGGCTACCGCCGCTCGCGGGGGCCTTTTCCCGCCGCCGCGCCGCAGGAGAGGCGCGCCGCGATGCCGTCGAGCACGCAGTCGAGACCCCTGTCGAACACGGCGTCGGCCGGCGGGTGGGTGGCGTCCTTGACCACCTTGGCGAGCGTCGGGAAGCGGCCGGTGGCGATCATCCGGCGGATGTACGCCTCCGACGCCCGCTGCCATTCGGTCTTATCCATGCCACTCGCGACCTCGGCGCGTAGCTCGTTCGCCTCGCTGCGCATGGCGCCGATCACGTACGCGTTGACGGTCCCGACCGCCATCATGACGGCATCGATGTCCTCGAAGCCCGGAGCGCCGCTCAGCGCGGCGAGCGAGGCCTCGAGGTGCGCGAGGGCGTTCGGGCCCAGATGGGGACGGCCGCCCAGCAGATCGATGAACCACCCGTGCTCCCTGGCGGCCCGACGGGTGCGGTGGGCGATCGTCCGGAGGGCCTCGCGCCAGCCGCCGGGGATCGGCGCCGCGGACGCCATCTCCCCGTACACCGCGTCCACCATGAGCTCGAGCAGCTCCTCCTTGGTGTCCAGGTAGCCGTAGAGGCGCATCGGGCCGGCGTCGAGCGATGCCCCGATCTTGCGCAGGGACACCGCGGCGAGGCCTTCCGCGTCGGCGAGCGCGATGGCCGCGCGCACGATCCGGTCTCTGCTCAGCGGCCCAGGAGCGGGACGGAGCGCCGGCTCCGGGCGGTCCCAGATGAGGGAGGCGCCGGTCGCGTGCGGTTTTTTCTGCCGTGCGGTCATCGCTCGTCTTGTTCGCATCGGCAGCCGGTTGACAACAAATCCGACTCGATACACTGTATCGTAGTGATACACTGTATCAAAGGATGGTTCTCATGCACGTAGAATCGACGTCGGTGCTCGTGGTCGGGGGCAGCCTGGTCGGCCTGTCGGCCGCGGTGTTCCTGGCCTGGCGAGGTGTGCGCACGGTGCTTGTCGAACGGCACGCTGGCAGCTCGCCGCATCCACGCGCGATCGGCTACACGCCGAGGACGCTGGAGCTCTACCGCGCGGTCGGGCTGGGCCAGCAGATCCCGCAGGTGCCGCCCGGCTTCCGGCTGCGCCGGGCTCGGGTCGAGAGCCTGGCCGGGGCGTGGTTCGAGGAGGTCCCGTGGACGCCCGGGGAGCAGGCGGCGCCCGCGATCGAGCGCTCGCCGTGCTCGGGCGCCGCGATCGCCCAGGATCGTCTCGAGCCCAGGCTTCGAGACAGGGCGGTCGAGCTCGGCGCCGACGTGAGGCTCGGGACCGAGCTGACCCGCTTCGAGCAGGACCCGAGCGGCGTGACCGCCTGGCTGCGCGAGCGCGACGGGCGAGAGGTGGCGCTGCGCGCTTCCTACCTGGTGGCGGCGGACGGCCACCGCAGCGCGATCCGCGAGGCGCTCGGGATCGGGCGCGGCGGCAGAGGGCACATCCGGACGGTGCGCAGCGTCCTCTTCCGGGCTCCGCTCGAGGAGTACCTTCGAACGGGGGTCACGCAGTTCGCGATCGAGCAGCCGGGCTTCAGCGCATTCCTCACCACGTACGGCGATGGCCGCTGGGTGCTGATCTTCTGGGATGACGAGGAGCGCGACGCGGCGACGTTGAGAGCGCTGATCTCCAGGGCGATCGGCAGGACGGATCTGGAGATCGAGATCGTCACCACCGGGCGCTGGGAGATCAGCGCCCTCGTCGCCGATCGATTCACGTCCGGCAGGGTGTTCCTCGCCGGGGATGCCGCCCACACGCTGCCGCCCAACCGGGGCGGTTACGGCGCGAACACCGGCATCGAGGACGCTCACAACCTCGCGTGGAAGCTCTCTGCCGTCCTCTCCGGCGCGTCGGCGCCGGATCTGCTCGACACGTATGACGCCGAGCGGCGCCCGATCGCGTGGCTCCGGCATCACCAGATCTTCACCCGGGAAGACTACAAGGCGCACGCGGGCGGGACCGCCGGAGGCGCGCCGATCCTCGACGACGACGCCATGGAGCTCGGGCAGCTGGTCCGATCGACGGCGGTGCTCGGCGCCGGCGACGGGCTCCCGCCGGCATTGCGGCCCGAGCAATGGGCGGGTCAGCCCGGCACGCGCGCGCAGCACGCGTGGGTGGTGAGGGGCGGAGAGCGGCTGTCGACGCTCGATCTGTTCCAGCGACGCTGGGTGCTGCTCACCGAGGACGCGCGGTGGTGCCCCGCCGCAGCGCAGGTGGGCGAGCAGCTGGGCATCGAGCTCGAATGCATCTGCATCGGCGCGGAGGTGCGGCCATCCGAGGAAGGAGCGTTCTGCAAAGCGTTTGGCCTCGGGGCCGGGGGAGCGTCGCTGGTCCGCCCGGACGGCTACGTGGCGTGGCGCTCGCTCGATCTGCCGGCGGATCCGCGCGGCGCGCTCGCCGATGCCCTCGGGCGGGTGTCGTCCGCCGCGCGCCGCACCGGCGAGCTGGCCGCCCTCACGTAGGCGGTCATCGCCAGCCAGGTCGACCGACGATGCTGCTCACGATCGATTGATCCGGAGGACCGGGCACGCAGACGGGCAACCGCTCACTTGACGTAGAAGGCTCGCACCGGCTCAGCCACGCCCTTCAGCCGGAGCTCGCCGGCCGACTCCAGCGGTACGGCGCCGTCCAGCAGCTTCGCCGTGCTCTCGCCAAGGAGGATACGGCCCGGCTCACTCGCCGTCTCGAGCCGCGCGGCGATGTTCACGGCAGGTCCGATGACGGTGTAGTCCGAGCGCGCCAGCGACCCGAAATTGCCCACGACAGCCTCACCCGTGTTGATGCCGGCGCGTGCGACGAGGCGAACACCGTCACCCACGCTCGGCAGCGTGGCCTGAAGGTCGCGCGCGAGCGCGACGCAGCGACGCGCCTGCTCGGCCGGGTCGAGGGCATCGGGGGCTCCGAACACGATCATGACGGCGTCCCCGACGAACTTGTCGACCGTGGCTCCGTGCGCGTGCGCCACGTCGGCCGCCGTCGACAGGTATCGGTTGAGCAGCCGCCCGACGGCCTCGGCGCCGAGCCTCTCCGACAGCGACGTGAACCCCACGAGGTCGGTGAACATCACGGTCACCACCCGCCGCTCGGGCTCGGCGTCCATCCGCAGCTCTCCGTGCGCGGCGCGCTCGACGAGCGACGGCGGCAGGTAGCGTCGGAGGACGGACTCCGTGAGGTAGCGGTGGAGCTTGGCGGTTTGGTTCACTGCGTAGTTCGACGCAAAGAAGACCAGGAAGATGCCGGCAGCCATGTTGGCCATCACGGTCGCCGCGGCCGCGGGCTCAGCATAGAAGAGGTGTGGAGAAGGTGGGCTGAACAATGGATGCGGCCGGATCACGCCGGTGAGCTCGAGGGTGCCCACGCCACAGTACAGACAGGAGCCGAGGATCGCAGCGAAGAGGCCGAACCGAAAGTCGAGGAAGATCCGGTACAGCGCGACGAACATGACGATGTACAGGGCCGACGGCGACACCAGCGTTCCGGTGGCATGCATGGCCAGCTGATTCGATGCGAGCTCGGCGGTCAGCGTGACATACGTCAGCGCGCGAGCGATGATCGAGGCGTCCCGCCCTCCGCCCCGCGTGACCGCCAGCAAGGCCCCGTTCGCGACGATGGAGACCGCCAGCATGGCGAGCCAGGCGGCCACCACGAAGCGTGCGTGCGCCGGGTGAGGCGCGCGCTCCGCGAATGTCGATAACGCCAGTCCCGCCGGCACCAGGATGGGTGCAGCGACGAGGAACTTCACGAAAGCGGCGGTCCGGATCCGCAGGCGCGTGGCGCGCTGCGCGCCCGTGTCCGTCAGGAATTCGCGAAAGAACACGCGCACGGACGCGCCGAGATGGCCGGCCCCGCCGTGCTCCTGCATCTCACCGACCGAGGCGCGCACCGGGCGAGCGTACACATCGCGCGCCGGCGCACGCAAGCGTGGCCGTCAATCGGCCGCTGCTGCGCCGTGGTCCGCGCGCGGGGACGGAACGCTCATGATGTCGGGCAATCGCGCCCCGCGCGCCCCGACCGGGCGGCGGTCTCTCGATCGGGCTGGCGCCCGGATCACCTCAGGTAGTCGGAGATCGCGTCGTACCAGCGGCCCGCCATCCGGGCGTAGCCGGCCTTGTTGGGATGGACCCCGTCGCCGAGCTCGGACGTGGGGAAATCCTTGAACTGATCGACGAAGAGGACGTGCGCGCCCTTGCTGGCGCGCGCCTCGACCAGCGCGGAGATCTTCGCGTTGTACGTGCTCACCGCGTTCGCGCCGCTCGGGAAAGGAATGATGTTGCTCACGACGATCAGCGCGTCGGGCGCCTCGGCGATCAGCTCGTCGATGAGCGCGCCCAGGCGGGTGTCGGCGCCGTTCGGCTCTCGATACATGTCGTTGGTGCCGGCGTGGAGCAGCACGATGTGCGGCATCTCCCGGAGCCCCGGGGTCGGTATACGATTGGCGATCTGCTGGATGGTCTCTCCGCTGATGCCCTCGTGATTGCGGGGGAATGGCTTGCCATCGACCATCGCGGGGCCGTTCGCCTGCTGCGTGCCCGTGAAGGTGACCTCGTGGCCGTCCTGCGTGGCAAGGTGGAAGAGCTCGACCCGGTAGCCGCCGTCGAAGCCGAGACCGAAGGTGATCGAGTCCCCGAGGGGCAGGATCTTGCAGGCGCCCGTCGCAGGGCAAGGCTGGAACCCTGTGTCGGGAGAGCCGCCACTGCCGCTCGATGCTTCCGCTGCGCTGCTGCTGCTGCTCGCGCCCCCATCCCCTCCGGCGCTGCTCGAGCTGCTGGAAGAAGCGCCACCGCCCGAGCCGCTGGTCGCCGTCGTGCTGCTCGCTCCGCTCGTCGTCGAGGAGACTGCCGAGCCCTCACCCGCGCTCGTCGTCTGGGCGTCGCCGGAGGAAGAAGCCCCTCCTCCGGAGCCGCCCGAGCCGTCGGACGACCCATCGGAAGCGCTGGAGCAGGCCATGGAACCGACCAAGAGAAGTCCCACGAGCGGAATCCCGCGGGCAAAGGTGCCGAATGCGCCACGGCGGACGAGCAGCGAAGAGGTCGAGGTAGACATGTGAGCCCCGCTCCCGGTCAGCGACCGAAGAAAATTGTGTTGTAAGCAGAGAGGGCGGGCGCTCGGCGCAATGCCACACCACCCGCACAGCCTCTGCGAGGAAGTGAAGGGAAGGGTACGTGGCGCTCGCAGAGAGGTCGTTCAAATTCCCGGCGAAGGTTTTCAGGATCCCGACGCGCGGGACCCGATCCACCCGGCGCCAGCGATCAGAGGTGTGTGTGCGCTCACATGCCTGGCGCACGAGGGGCTTGACCCCCGTGTTCCGCGACGCCGACGATGCTCCGGGGCGACCCCAGGCATGACCGCGGAGTTTTCAGCAAAGTACGGCGCGGCGCTCACCGGATCGGACTGGGTGGGGGTGCCCCTCCGGATCGGGTATGTGCCCGAGAGCGGCCGGCTCGAGGGGCTCGAGGCGGCGAGCGATGCGGTCCTGGTGTGGACGGGAGGCCCCTCGCAGGTCGACATTCGCTTCGCGGAGCCGACCTCGGGCGAGGTCCGGGAGCATTGCTTCGAGCGGCTCTCGGGAATGATGGACCTCTTGCCGCGGAGGACCAGGCTGTACAGCGTCGCGTGGCGGGGGCGGCCCTCCGTGTGCACGTCGGTGAACTTCCCCGAAGCATCCATGTTGGCGCTCTGCGCGTCTCCGTCCGCCGTGCTGGTCCCGGAGCGGGAGCCGCGGTTCGGTCTGGTCGACGCCCATGTCGTCGACCTGGTCCGTCGCCTGCAGGCGCAGGCCGAGGGGCAGGAGTACTTCGGGGCCGTCTACGTGCAGTCGCTCTGCCTGGCGCTGGCTTCCTACCTATCGGCGCGGTACGGAGCGGGCTCCGGGGCGGAGATCTCGCTGCGCAACGCGAGCCTCTCGAGGAGCCAGCGAACTCAGATCGAAAAATTCGTGGACAGCGAGCTCTCCTCGAACTTCGGGCTCGTCGACCTGGCGGGGCTGGTGGGCTACTCGCCGGACCATTTCTCGCGCCTGTTCAAGAGCGCCTTTCACCAGACTCCCCACCAGTACGTCATTTCGCGCCGCATCGAGAAGGCGATGACCATGCTCCAGGACGAGCGGCTGTCCATCGCGGAGATCGCGCTGGAGTGTGGCTTCTCCAATCAAGGGCACCTCACGACGGCGTTCAAGCGCCGCACGGGGACGACGCCGGGCGCCTATCGGAAGAAGTGAGCGCCCGGCCGCGCTCCTCGGGCGCAGGCGATCCCCTCGCGCCGAGCAGGGCCCGGCGCTCCGGCGCGCGCCGGGGGGCCGCGCCGTCCGCGACCTGCATGAGCGGCCGCGCGCGGGCTCCGCGATCACTGGACCAGCGGGGCCGGCGGGCCCTCGCCTTCTTCCTGGGATCCATCGGGCGTCAGGCCCGGATCGACAGGCGCCACCGGGCTTCGCAGGGCGAGCTGCCGCTGCAGCAGCTGCTTGGTCCGCAGGACGCCCGACACCGAGCGGATGAGGCTCCGGTGATCCGCGCCGAAGTCGATCCGCGGCACAGAGAACGGCGCGTCCGCGGAGCTACGGAATCCGCTGACCGTCGCATGGTCGCCAGGCCAGTTGGTCACGGCGCCCAGGAAGCCGAGCCGGCGAAGCGTCGCGCACTCGCGAGGACCGAAGTCCGTCCCCACGTGCCCGTTCGGATAACCGAAGATGGGGACCGGGCGCCTGGCCTCGGCGCGCAGGCGCGCCCAGGACACGTGGATCTCGTGCCTCGATTGCGCGTCGCTCGTCCTGGAGAGCACCGGATGGGTGACCGTGTGCGGACCGAACGTGATGCCGCGCGCCTCGCACGCGCGGACGTCATCCCATGACATGGGCGCGTACCGCGCGGGAGGGCGCGCCGGGAGATCGACCTCGGCCGCGTCGGCGAGCCGCTGGATGGCGCGGAGCTTCTCGGTCTCGGGCACGCGCTTGCAGCGCTCCATGAAGCGCCGCGCGAGCTGCGCCCGCGGGACGCCGTCGTGCAGGCGGATGACGTGGCGGAGGCCGCCCACCATCACGCTGAGCTCGCGGCGCCGCGTCGTCTCGAACACGTGCTCCACGCGGTGCCACCAGCACCACAGATGGCCGTCCAGATAGCCGCTCACCACGAAGATGGTGGCCGGGCAATCGAACTCCGCGAAGATCGGCGCGGCGACCGTCGCCTGGTCGATCGTGCCGTCATCCATCGTGAACGCGACAGCCCGGTCGATGGGCGGCTCCTCGCCCGCGAGGCCCCGGAACACCCGCTCGAGCGACACGAGCGGATACCGCTCGCGTCGCAGGAACTGCAGCGCGCGCCGGAGGGCGCGCGGATCGAGGCCCTCGATCCCGCGATCCGGGTCGGCGAGCCGATGCATCACGATGATGGTCGAATGGCCGTGCATCATCGGTGTGAATGGCCGGGTCGCCCAGGGCGAGGCCAGGAGATCGGAGAGCCATCGCATTGCGTTCGACATGAGTCGTCCCCCCTCGAGAGCGTTTGAAAGCAGCAGCGTTCGGCGACGGCGGCGCTCCGCCGCCCGATCAGCTCGCGAGCGGCGCCGGCGAGCGCGACGACGGGTGATCGCCGAGAGCTCGCCCGCCGTCGCGGTGCGGGGCGGCGGCGGTTGCGCGCGGCGCCGGGTCCGCGCCCCAGATCCGGGCGAGCAGGGCGCTCGGGCGGACAGCGGCGGCGCGCCGCGAATGCCGCAGGAGCAGCAGCGCGTACAGCTCCATGTAACGCTCGGCCATCCGGAGCGCGGAGCAGCGCCGGAGCGCGAGCATCCGGCCGCTCCGGCCCATCTGCGCGGCGCGGGCGGGATTGGCGTGGAGCTCCGAGAGCCTCGCGGCGAGCGGCGCTGCCTCGTCGGACGGCACGAGGAAGCCTGTCTCCCCGTGGACGAGCACGGTGGACACGCCGCCCACGTCGGTCGCAACGACCGGAAGCCCAGCGGCCATCGCCTCGAGGAGCGCGAGCGGCAGGCCCTCGGAGAGGGACGGCAGCGCGAACACGTCGAGCGCGGCGAGGAGCGCCGGCACGTCGTGGCGCTCCCCGGCGAACAGCACGCGCTCGGACACCCCGAGCTCGCGCGCGAGGGCGTCGAGCCGCCCGCGCTCGGCGCCCTCGCCGACGAGGAGCACCCGCCCGTCCCGGGGCAGCGACGTCGCGGCGGCGCGCACGAGCAACGCGTGGTTCTTCACGGGAGATAGGCGCCCCACGCTCCCGACGACCCAGGCGTCTCGTGGAATCGCGAGCTCGGCCCGCACCCGCGCCCTCGCCGCCGGATCCGGCGCGAACCGCGATAGATTGATGCCGTTCACGACGACATGCAGCTTCGGCGGGTCGACCTCGCGCCGGCCGAGGACGACCGTCGCGGTCGGCTGCGACACCGCGACATGAGCATCGACGAACGCGGACGCGGCGCGGCGCAGCCAGCTCCGTCCTTGCATGTCCTGAGATACGCCATGCTTCGTGTGGATGACGGGGACCCGGTGCAGCCATCCGGCGGGCGCCGCGTAGATGAGCGAAAGGTGGTTGTGCACGTGGACGAGCGTGACGCCCTTCGTCGCGAACAGCGCGGCGAGGCGGGCGGTGAGCGTCGCGTCGAACCCCGGGCATTTCGGCGCGAGGTGCACCTCGACCCCGCGCCGCCGGAGCTGCTCGGCGCGCGGGCCGTCCGGATCCTCGGCGATCGCGACCGCCAGCACGTCATGACCCGCGGCGCGCTGGGACGCGGCGAGATCGACGACCACCTGCTCGGCGCCGCCGGTCTGGAAGCTGCTCACCACGTGCGCGATGGCGAGCCGCCGGGAGGCCCGTGAATCCTTGAGATCACGAGCCTCGATACCGCAATCGGTCTGTACCACCATACCCCTCTCCCCCATCGAGTAGACTGTCGATCTCTCGACTCGACCGCTCATCGAGCGCCAGGCATGCCTCGCTGTCCTCCCGTCGCGCCGTGTTTCTCCGGTACGGAACACATCGTCCAGGGCATCGCCAGCGCGAAACCGGGACGGACCTGACGGATCGACACGAGCGCTGCGACACGCCGCAGGACCAGATTGCGGACGGCAGGGCGCGACTCGAATCCACTATACGGCGAATTCGTGAACTGACAAGCACATCGCACAACAAACGGGAAGACCGGAGTAAGGGGGCCGCAAAGCTCGATAAGGACATGGGCAGCGGCCCAGGCGTGGTGATCCGTCCCAGTCTTCGACTGGCCACGTCTCTCGCGGGCTCTCGCCGGCCCAGGAGCTCGCCGAGAGCCCGCGCGGACGGCGCGGTCGCTGGCCCATAAATTCGTTTATTTTCGCCAGGTTACAAAAATCGTCGCCGGCCGGTCACGAAAGGTGAGCCGCGTCTGGCTCGCCTGGGCACTGTAGAGGGCAGGCCGGGGGGCGGTCTGGGATGGAGCGTGGTTGGCGGCGGTTCCCCCTGCGGCGGCGCCGGGGGTGACTCCGGATCATCGTCTCCTCACGGAGCATGGGACACCGCGATGGATATCGCCGGACGGAGGACACCTCGACGCGGATCGCAGACGGCGCAGCTGCGCGCGTCTGGGGGGCTGCGCCGATCGCGACCCGCATCAACGGACGCGCGCCGGTGCTTCTCGGAGGTAGTCGAGCAGCCGGGCCTCTTCGCTGCCGATCATCCGATCGATGCCGTCCTCGCGGAAATGGCGCTGGATCTGCAGCGCCCCCGCGGTCGTCCGCACGAGGATGGCGACGCGCCGGAAGCGGCCCATCACGGGCGGCCGAATCCGCTGCATCGCCGCCTCGAACTGCGGGTCGTTCCGCCCCACCGCGGCGCGCAGATCGATGAGCAGACACAGCCGATGGCGGTCGACCCGGTCGAGCGCGCGGCTCACCTCCATCCACAGCTCCTCGAACTGCGCGACAGACTCGGACGGCAGCGCGCTCCTCGTGACCCGGGCGATCTGCGAAACCGGGTCGATCGTCACCGTGTGGTGCGCGTTGTGGAGGAGCTCGAGCATGGCCAACGACCATTCTATCAGACCCAGAGCAGCGGAGCGAGCAGGCCTGGCACCCCGGGTGGAGCTGCCGAGTTCGCCGGCGTGGCCTGATTGTTCCTTCGACGCCGCGGGAAGAGACGCCTCGGACACGTCCTGGAAACCAGCCCGGCGAGCCCCACAGCGTGAATCGCTCTGACGCGCAGTGGCAAACCCTGGACAGGAGGGGCGAGGGATGCGCTCGGCTGGCAGAATGGTCCAGGGGCATCAACGCTTCGCCGGGTGACGCGGGCGCGCGCGGCGCCGGCGCGCCGAGCCGCTCACCGGATCGCGAGCGGGATGCCCGGTGATCCGGACGCGCCCCGGAGGGGCAGCGGGCTGTAGACGTAGAAGAACTCGTAGGGGCTCTTGTGGCCGTGGGGCCGCTCCTGGAGCTCCGCGGCCAGATCCGCGGCCAGCTCCGAGAGCACCATCACCTCGTGCATGAAGATTCCGCTCTTCACCAGCAGGTGATGGTGCACCGGGAAGACCACCCCCGGCGCCACCGGAGGCTTCGGCGGGGTGACCTCGATGCCGAAGTTGTCCGACCCGACGCAGGCGATGCCCTTCGATGCGAGCCACTTCGCGACCTCGAGCCCGATCCCCGGCTGGGCCAGCCCCACGCCTGGCTGCGTGTAATACCCCTCGGTGCCGAGCTCCCAGTTCTCCTCCCAGCCCGTGAAGATCAGCACGACGTCGCCGACGCCGATGTCGCGCTCATCCATCTTCTGCGCGCGCAGCGTCTTCTTCACCATGGCCAGCGTGATCTCCTGGCCGAACGCGAGCGTCTGCCCGCCGTTCGCGTAGCGCTTGACGTCGAGGAGCACGCCGCGCGTGACGAGCGGCTTCACGTGCTCGACGCCGAGGTGCGCGAGCCCGTCCTCCGTGAGGATCTCGGCGCCGGTGAACTGATTGTAGAAGAGCGCGTCGGCGGGGTCCGTGCTCCCGGGCGGGATGTAGCCGAAATGGCCCAGCGCGTCGAACTCCGTCCCCATCTGGCCGAACTCCCCGTGCATCACCTCGGAGTTCGTGACCTGCTGCTGGATGACCGCGGTCGGCCCGGCCTCCACGGAGAGCCCCTGGTTGCCCGGGAACGTCGGCATACCGGGCTCGTAGACGTGACCCAGACGATAGACCTTGCCCTCCTTGATCAGGCGCTTTCCCTTGAGGACCTTGTCCGGCGTCTGCGTGTTGGAGGCGCCCGCCTCGTCGTCAGGGCCCCACGGCGAGGGACCGGGCATTGGATCGTAACTCTCCAGCATCGGCACGCCGCGGGCCAGCGCTGCCCCCGCGACCAGGCTGACGGCCATGGTCACCACGATCGCGCCACGCAACGGCATCACTCCAGGCTTCATAGGCAACCTCCTGGGTCACATCGCACGTTGTATCGACAGCGCCCCGCGCTCCGTTATGGGCGCGGGCGCATGTCATCCATAGAGTACACCGTCAGGGGCGCCAGGAACCTGCTCTCCCGAGGTCCTCGCGGGCTTCGCCAATGCCGTGAAGGCCTTGTGCGTATCCGCGTACACCCGGTCGCTCGGTGGGAGCGCGCTCGGTCACCAGCGGAGCTGGCGTCCCAGTGCGTAGGCGATGCCGCTCTCCAGGGTCCCTTTGGTGACGATGCCGCTCAGATCGGCGCCCATCGTCGTGAGCGTCTGCGCGATCTGCGGCTTGATCCCGGTGAGCACGACCCGGGTGCCGAGCAATCCCGCGGCCCGGGCCGCGTCGACGAAGGATTGCGCCACCCGCTCGTCGACGACCTTCACCCCGGTGATGTCGAGGATGGCGATCCTGGCCTGCTGGGCGGCGATCCCTTCAAGCAACGTCGTCAGGATCTGCTCGGCGCGCGCCGGGTCGACGCTCCCGACGATCGGCATCGCGACGACGCCGGGCGCCAGCGGCAGGAGCGGCGTGATGAGCTCCTGGATCGTCGCCTGCTGCATCTCGATGAGCTGCCGCTGCATCTCCGCGCGCTCGGCCTCGGCCTGCTTGGCTCGGCTGATGTCCACCGAGATCGTCCCGACCGCGTAGATCTCCCCCTCGGCGTCGCGGATGGGGAACTTGGTCGACAGGTAGGTGCGCGGACCGCTCGGGAAGACGAGCACATGCTCGGAGGCGGCCGGGCGTCCGGCGGCCGCCACCTCTTCATTGGCCTTTCGTATCGAGGCGGCCGCCGGCGGCGGGAGAAGGTCGTAGACGACCCGCCCCAGCAATTCCTCGCGGCTCATCTTGTAATACGACTCGATTTCGCGGTTCACGAGGAGGAGCCGGCCCGCGGCGTCCACCGCGACCATCATGGACGGCGTGTATTCGAGGAACCCATGGAGCAGGCTCTCGCTCCGCTCGAGCATCTGCTCCGTATGTTTGCGCGCGGTGATGTCGTGCGCCGACCCCAGCATCCGCCGCCCCGGTCCCTCCGGATCGCGGCCGAGCGCGACGCCTCGCTCGACGAACCATCGCCAGCCGCCGTCGCGACCGCGCACGCGGTACTCCACCGTCGCCTGCTCCCCGCTCTCCGAGGCGGCCACGCGAGCCCGGTACTCCTCGATGCGGCCGATATCGTCCGGATGGACTCTCGGGGACAGGCCGTCGCCGCGGGGCGAGCCTGCCGCGGCTCCGCCGCCCTCTCCGACGAGATCGGCGAGCTCCCGGTTCCGGTAGACGTACCGCCCCTCATCGAGATCGAGCACGTAAACGAGGCTGGGCAGCGCGTCGAGCAAGCGCTCCGGGAAGCCGCGGCCGGCCTCCTCCAGCTCGGCGACGCGGGAGCGCAGGCGCTGCACTTCCTTCTGCAACGCGTCCAGCTCCGCCTCGAGCGCCATGGTCTTCTGCGCGTCCATCACCCTTCCAGGGCGATGTTATCCCAGCCACGGGCTAAGGTGGATCACAATTTTCCTGGGTATCCGGGCTCCAGCACGATCGCGCGCGACGCCTCGTCGAGCTCGATGTCGGCGCGGGGGATCTCGCCCGTCAGGCTGTCGAGCCAGCGGGTGATCAGGTGCACCTCCTTGTCGGAGAGCTCCTTCCCGAGCTGGTGTCTCGCCATCATCCTCACGGCCTCCTCCAGCGAAGAGACCGAGCCGTCATGGAAGTAGGGGCCTGTCTTGGCGACGTTGCGCAGGCTGGGCACCCGGAAGACCATCCAGTCGACGTCCCGCCGCGTGATCTCGTAGCGGCCCCTGTCCTTCGTGTCGGGCCACGGCTTCACGAGCCCGGTCTTCTGGTACATCGTCGCGCCGAGGTCGGGCCCGAAGTGGCACGAGACGCAGCCGAGCTCGACGAACACGTTGAAGCCCGCCCTCTCCTCGGCGCTCAGCGCGGTCTTGTCCCCCTCGAGGAACACGTCCCAGCGGCTCCGCGTGAACAGCGTGGCCTCGAACGCCGCGAGCGCCCGCGCGACGTTGTCGAACGTCACGGCCTGCGGCTGCCCGGGAAACGCCAGCGCGAACGCCTGCCTGTACCCCCTGGACGAGCGCAGCGCCGCCTCGATGCCCTCGGGCGTCGACGCCATCGCGCTCCGGGACTGGAGCTCTTCCTTGGCCTGATCCACGAGGTTGTTCTGCCGGCCATCCCACAGCAGCGCGGAGTAGCCGGCGACGTTGTAGACGCTCAGCGTGTTCCGCGGGGGCTCGAGACCCCCGCTCCCGCGCGATAACTTCCTGTGATCCACGCCCCAGGCGTCGAGCGGGTGGCACGAGGCGCAGGTGAGGTCGTGGTTCCTGGACAGGCGCGGATCGTGGAAGAGCATCCGGCCCAGCCTGATCTGCGCCGCGGCGGCCGGGTCCGGCGGCTTCGCCGGGCCGGCGGGCAGGGGCGCGAAGCTGGCGAGCCGCTCCGGCGCGATCGCCGAGGGCGCCGTCGGCGCCATGCGGGTGAGCCCGAAGGCGAGCAGCGCGGCGGCCGCGACGGCGCCGCCCAGGATCACGGTGAAGCCCCGCCAGGGCCGCGCCGGTGCGGCCGGGCTGGCGGCCGCGTTGTGCTGCAGGTCCGCCGCTCCCTCGGGGAGGGTGGACGTGACGAGCGGGCTCACGGACCGGTGCGAGCGCGGCTGCGCGCCGGCCGACGGCCGCTGCGCGCTGCTGGCGCCATGGGGCGATCTCTCACCGGTGCTGCCGCTGTCTCCTCGCGCGGGTGAGAGCTGCTCGGTGGCCGCGAGGGATGGATCGCAGCGGTCAGGCCGCTCGCAGGCGTCACCCGGCGCGCGGTAGCTGCGGATGTGCTCGACAGAGGCGCTGGATGCCGGCGTGCCGAACGGCTCAATCGCCTGGGCCAGCTCGACGATCGTCTGTGGGCGCAGGCGTCGATCC
Organism: Sorangium sp. So ce117; assembly: GCF_051524395.1. Classification (NCBI taxonomy): domain Bacteria; kingdom Pseudomonadati; phylum Myxococcota; order Polyangiales; family Polyangiaceae; genus Sorangium; species Sorangium sp. So ce117. The sequence goes on along the minus strand of NZ_CP150309.1, from coordinate 9,976,841 downwards.
TTCTCCAGGCAGCGCAGGATCGCGCTCTCGAGCGCCGCCGGCACGTCGACTCCCCACGCGCGGATGGCCGCGGGCGGGGCCTCGACGCCCGCGAGCAGGCTCTCCGGCGTCCACCCGACCTCGAAGGGGCGGTGCCCGGTGATGAGCTCATAAAGGATCACGCCGAGCGCCCAGATGTCGGCGCGCTCGTCTGCCCACTTCAAGCTGAGCGCCTGCTCGGGTGCCATGTACGGCATCGAGCCCGCGATCACGTTCGAGGTCGTGAGGCTCCCGGTCCCGTCATCCACGGTGGATTTCGACAGGCCGAAATCGAGCACCTTGAGGAGCGCCGACCCGTGCTCATCCCTCGCCAGGAACAGATTGGCCGGCTTCAGATCGCGGTGGACGATGCCGTGCGCGTGGGCCTCGGCGATCGCCTCGCACGCCTGCAAGACGAGGTCGACCGCTTCGGCGACGGGGAGGTGATCGCGCGCGCCGAGCACCTCCCGGAGGTCCAGCCCCGTCAGGCGCTCCATGACCAGGTACGGCGTGCCTGCGTCGAGCAGGCCGGCGTCGAGCACGCGCACCACGTGCCTGTCCTGGAGCGACGCGGCGGCGCGGGCCTCACGCAGGAAGCGCTCCACGGCGTCGGCCGTGCGCATGCAGCCGGGGAGCAGCAGCTTCAGCGCGACCGGCTGTCTCAGCGCCACGTGCTCCGCGGCGAGGACCACGCCCATCCCGCCGCGCCCGAGCACACGCTCGACCCGATACCTCTCTGCGAGGATCTCGCCCGGTGCTGGGATTCCAGGGATAGAGGCGTCCATTGTCTCTCGACGAGCTGGCGACGCGGAGAGGCAGGACCGGCCGCCCGGGCTCGGCGGCGCGACACGGCCTTGTGGCCGGGAACATGGGCGAGGCGATCCCGACCGGCAAGGGCCCGCAGCGGGCGAGCTGCGGTGTCAGGCCGGGAGGGCCGTATCCCGGGCCGCCTGCCGCCGGCGGCGCGCATCGCTGAGGCGCCTTGCCGGCAAGACGGCCAGCGCGAGCGCGAAGGCCATGAGCGCGGAAGCGCTGCGCGTCGGCTGACCTGGACCGCCAATGCGGCAGCCGCCACCCCCGCCGACGTCGGTTCCAGGATTGCCTGTACCGGCCGACGCCGTGCTACTGCCCGCGTTCCCGCCGCCGCCCGCAACACTGCTGCTCGCGCCGCCGCTGCCCGGATCACCGCCAGAGCCGCCGCTGCCCGGATCACCGCCAGAGCCGCCGCTGCCCGCAACACTGCTGCTTGCGCCGCCGCCGCCGGCATCACCGCCAGCACCGCCGCCGCCCGCAACAGTGCTGCTCGCGCCACCGCCGCCGGCATCACCGCCAGCGCCGCCGCTGCCCGCCTCACCGCCAGTGCCGCCGCCGCCGGCAACACTGCTGCTCGCGCCGCCGCCGCCCGCAACAGTGCTGCTCGCGTCGCCGCCGGCATCACCGCCAGAGCCGCCGCCGCCGGCATCACCGCCGCCGCCCGCGCCGCTGCTGCCCCCGGGCGCGCACTGGCCGGCCTCGCAGGAGCCGCTCAGGCAATCGGTGTCGGCCACGCACGCCGCGCCGTCCAGGGACGGCAGCGCGTACACATAGGCCGCGCCGCTTCGGTCCAGAGGGGCGCTGTGGTACGGCGCCCCGACGACCACGCCCCCGCCAGCGTATCCCGTGCTCCACCCGAAAAAGTCCAGCGTTTGCCCATCCGACGGCGCGAGCGTCCGCGCCTCCGTCCATGTTCCTTCTCCTCCGTGAAACACGGACACGATCCCCTTGTTGTCAGCCACGCCGACGAACCCGGCGACCACGGCGTTGCCCAGGAGCTGCACCCCTGTCGCCTCGCTCCCTCTCAAGGCGGGCACGAGCTTCGCCTGCTCGGTCCAGGCGCCGCCGCTCCGCGTATAGATGTACACCGCGCTCTTGGCTCCGATCGCCGCGGTGTCCCCGGCGAGATCGACCGAGAAGCCGAAGGACGCGCGGGCGCTCATGTCATGCGGCAGGAGCTTCGCCTGTTGCGTCCAGCTGCCCCCATCCCGCACGAACACGTAGGCCGAGCCGGCGAACTCGCTGCCTTCGGGCGAATCCGCCGCCGCGCCCACGATCGCCGTGTCGCCCGACACAGCGACCGACCAGCCGAATCCCCGAGGGCTGTCCTGAGGCACGAGCTCCACCCGCGGAGACCACGCGTCGCCCGTCCTCGTGAACGCAAATGCCTTGCCCAGCACGATGTCGATGTCCTCTCCCACCGTGCTCGCGACGAGCGTGTCCCCACCGACGTCGACCGCCATCCTCGAGAAGCTCAACGCCGGATCCTCGGGGACGGTCAGCTTCGCTTGCTCCGACCAGGCGCCGTCGCTCCGGACAAACACATAAACGCGCTCTTCGTACGGCCGCACCTCGTAATTGGCGCTGGCCATGACGGCAGCGGTATTGCCGTCGAGGGCCACCTGACGGCCGAACACCATGCCGTTTTCGCCGTCGCTGGGCACGAGCGTGGCGTCGAGCGTCGCGGCCCCGCCGTTCACGGTGTAGACGTGCGCAGCGCCGCGGGTCAGGCTGTTCTCGTCCGGCGCTCCGATCAGCGCCGTGTCGCCGCTGCCCGCGACCGCGAACCCGAACACGCGCTGGAGGGCCGGAGTCTCCTCGGTCAGCTTCTGGCCCTCGGTGACGGTGAGCGCCGCGCGCGCGGCCGTGAGCGGTCCTTCGTTCGGGCCTGGAGCGGCGCACGCCGCAGCGCAGAACGCTGCTGGAATCACGATCATGCGTTCGATTCGCCAAACCTTCATCGGGTGCACCTCGGAGCGCGGAGCGTAGCCGGAGCGCTGCCTCGTGGGAATCGGGGCGGAATCGCAGATGTCGCGTGCCCGGCGCTGGCGCCAGCGCCTCCTGTGGTCAGCTGGAGGCGAAGGCTCGCAGGGTGGGGGGCTCTGCTCCACGTCAGGGGGACGCCGCTCACGACATGAGAGGCGACCTTCCGCGCTGTCGCCGCTCGGCCGGTGGCGATGTCGGCGTGGAGGATGGGCAGGCCGAAGGAAGCCGAGGTACCGAAGGGGCGCCCCCTCTCCGAAAAATTGCACGATCCTCGTCACATCTTCGCCCCCCGTCCGGTCTTCAGGATGCCATGCGACTCCTCCTTCTCGGCGCGACCGGCCGGACCGGCAAACACATCCTCGACCTTGGCCTCGCGAGAGGCCATCGTCTGACCGCCTTCGTTCGATCTCCGCAGAAGATCGCGCGCCGCGACGGCGCGCTGACCGTCGTCCAAGGCGACCCGCTACAGGTCGAGCAGCTCGCGCGCGCCCTCGACGGGCACGACGCCGTCCTCTCGGCGCTCGGCCCGCCCGCGCGCGAGGCGTTTCGGCCGAGCACGTTGCTCGCGGAGTGCGCCGCCAGCACGGTGGCCGCGATGACGACGGCGGGTGTGGAGCGCATCGCCGTCGTGTCGGCTGCGCTCCTGTTTCCGGTGAAAGGTCTCCGCTTCGCCCTGTTCCGCCGGCTCCTCACGCACCACCTGCGCGATCTCGTCGCGATGGAGACCGTCGTCCGGGCGAGCGGCTGCAACTTCACGATCGCGAGGCCGCCTCGGCTGGTCGACGCGCATGACGAGGGCTACCGGAGTGAGGCTGAGGCGCTCCCGGCGGGCGCCGCCGTCATGTCGTTCCGCGCGGTCGCGGCGTTCTTGCTGGATTGTGTCGAGCAACGCACCCACGCGCGAGAGGTCGTTGGGCTCGCCAGGCGGCGGTCACCTTGAACACCGCGCTCATGGATGCGAGATCCTTCCGATGACGACCAGCTCCTCAGCGCGCCGGCTCGCCGCGTTCGAATCGTGTCGTCGGGACCTCGTCGTGCTCGCGTACCGCATGCTCGGCGACATGGGGCGCGCCGAGGACATGGTGCAGGAGGCCTGGCTTCGCTGGGAAGGCCACGAGGTCGAGGCGAGCTCTCCGAAGGCGTACCTGACGACGGTGGTCACACGCCTGTGCCTGAGCGAGCTCGACTCCGCCAGGGCGCGGCGCGAAGAGAGCCGCGCCGACAGGCTGCCAGAGCCCGTGGACCTCGACGAAGGAGGTATATCGCGCGTCGAGCGGATCGAGGAGGTGTCCATGGCATTCCTGGTGATGCTCCAGCGCTTGACGCCTGCGGAGCGCGCCGTGCTCCTGCTCCACGACGTGTTCGACTTCGAGCACCAGGAGATCGCAGCGCTGGTCGGCAACAACGCGGCGGCGTGCCGCAAACTGCTCGAGCGCGCGCGCCAGCACATCGCGATGGAGCGGCGCGTCCTGATGGCGCGGCCCGACGAGCACCGGCGGCTGCTCCGAGCGTTCTTGAACGCCGCTTCGGCCGGGGACACGCGGGCGCTCGTGGAGCTCCTTGCGGAGGACGCGACCATGATCACCGACGGAGGGGCGGAGGGCCGCGCCGTCGGGCGGCAGCGCAACCTGCCGCGGCCGCTGTACGGAGCGGCGCGCATCGCGGCGTTCGTGGCCGCGACGACGGCGGCGCGGGAAGGCGAGCTTCAGGTCGAAGAGCACGAGCTCAACGGGCAACCGGCAGTCGTGTTCTGGGCCGGGGATCGACCCTTCGCAGCGCTGCTGCTCGCGGTGGCCGACGGGAAGATCCAGCGGGTGTTCTTCCACGCAGACCTGAGCCGCCTTCGATATCTGGGTCGGCGTGGACTCCCGGCATGAATCGGGGATGATCGTCGCGCTCACTGTGCGCGCGTAGAGCTTGGCGGGCCCGACTCCGCCGATGAACCGATGCCGGTAGGGTGAGCGAGGCGTTCCATGCGGTGAACCCGACGCTTCCCTCTGCGTCGGCGCTGCGTTAATGGGGCAGCATGCAGAGCGTGTTGGAAGCGTTCACGGCGTGCGGGTGGGCGGCGTGGCTCGCCCTCCTGGCCGGGATAGCCGGCATCGCGATCGGCCTTGCGGGGGCGGGGATGCTGGCGACGAAGGCGCGGGGCATGGCCTGGATCCCGGGCGCCATCGCCGTGCTGCTGGGGCTCAGCGCCGTCTCGGTGGGGCTGCTCGGCCGATCCATCGGAATCGCCCGCGTGGAAGCGGCGCTTGGTTATCCCGGCGTCGAGATCGACGCCACGCAGCGCGAGTTGATCCGGCGCGCCGGCACGGAGGAGGCCAATCAGTGCGTGAACATCGGCGCCTCGATGGGCGTCCTGCCGTTCGTGATCGGCGCGGCCGCGGTCGGGATCGGGCTCGCGCTCCGCAACAAGCCGGCTTGATGTAATCGTTGGGCCATTCCAATCTCCGCTTCATCCCCAGGCGTCGGCTCCAGGAGTACAGCGTGCCTGCATTGACCCCCTCCTGCTCCGCGAACACGCGAGCGTAGTGCCCGCCCGTGTGCCAGCGCGCCACGTGGTCGCGCCAGATGCGTGTGCTCTCGCCCATCGGCACCTCCGGCGCGGATTTCTACGCAGCGCAGAGGCTCGAAGACAGGATGTGGTCCGCAGAACGCGTACGGAGTAACTTGCCGGTGCACCGTGGGGCGGACGGTGTACGAGGAAGTGTCGGGCGAGCACGCCGCAGCTACTCTTCCACCCCGATCTCGGCCGCCCGCCACCATGACCCGGCCGGCCCGATCGCAGCGAACAGGCCGCAGCCGTCGTAGCCGAGCTCCAGCCCAAGGCCGGGGAGGCGCGCAAGGAGAGGGGTCCGGCGGGCCCAGCGAGGGTGATGCCCACGTCGGTGAGGTCAGTGAGTTGTCCTATGCGGCCGTGCCGAGGAGGCCGAGCGCCGGGGGCAGCCGTTGCGCGGCGAACTCGGCGCGGCGGTTGCGGCCTCAAGCGACGTTGTCGAACCTGCGTCCGGGTGCAACCGGTGCGCCGGGTCGCCGACGGTTCATTCGGTTTTGGTGTCCAGGTGATCGGACGGAGTGATAGGATGAACCTGCTTGGCGTAACCATGGCTGCCGGTATCGACCATACGTGATTTTACGCCGGGTCCTTGTCGGCAGCCTCCAGGAGTTGACGCAATGTTTCGAAGTGGTCGTTTCGCAATATGTCCAACTCGCCCAAGCTGGCAAGGAGAAGTTCGCTTCGGGCTCGAGCGAGTCGTTTAAGCATCGGCGGGATAATTGTGTTTGCGTGAGCGACGAAAGATGCCATGTCCGCAACCGAAACAGGTATTTTGTACCCCTTGGGGCTGCTTGCGACGATCACGTCTGCGTCCCGAAGGCATGCTACATAGTACCTTAGCTGCTGGTGGGGCACCGTGAGGCCGATGCTAGTCTTGAGCCAATCAGCAATCGCGCCGGTAGCGACGAAGTCCGAGTCGCTTACAAATTGAACGTTGAATAAAAGAAAATGAAGTATTTCTGATTGCACCTGGAGAGCTTCAGACAGTTCGCCCGTTCCTGCGAGCTTTTGCAAGAATAGCCTCGCTTGACGCAAGCCATGTCGCCGCACTAATTCGTCATGCTTGCTCTGATGTGGGTCGTCTAGGACTTGCTCCGGTTCTGGCAGCGACATCGGCGGCCAGAATTCTATTCCGATGGATCGCTTGGCGACCAGGTCAAGTATTTCCTTTGACCTTGGCGACTTCTTCTTGGGATCTACCCCCCGGGCGATGCTCCCTGAGATTAGATCGGCGAGCTGCAAGAATGGTTCCGAATGACTGTTTCTGAATTCGAAGTGTCGGCGTGAAAATAGAGTTGGTGATAGCTCTCGATCTATGTACCTCTTGAATCCATCCATGAAATCTTCGGTTCCATGTTCGTCTGCGATGGTGGTAACGTTGTCGAAGATTCTGTATATTCTCTCGTGCAGGCGCTTGTTTAGATGCTTGAAGAAGGAGCGCTTGTATGCGAGCCCGCTTTCTCGATCTAGTTCTCGCTTGTCCACCGCCAGGCTATATGACTTGTAGGGTAACGCGGTGGCTGCCTCGAGCACCTTGATGCGTCGGACGTCGTCAGATCCAATCGAACTCGATTTCATCTCGCCATTGCCGAACTTCGATCGGCGGATCTCGTTGACGGCAGTTCTCAGCGTTTCAACGCTATGATCCTCGATCAAAATCGCCGTAACAATGAAGAAGTCTGTTACGCCGGACTTTTCGGTTGCGAGGTTTGTATCGCCGTACTCGTCAGCAAACGCGTGAATACCCGAGGTCATATTGATCGCGCTCCTGGAGGGGTCTCACTGCTTCACTTCAGCCTCTGCGGAGTCGGATGTGGTGAAAGCGTTGAAGGCAGCGGAGGCTGCTATGCCGTACACGCTGCTTCGCGCACGCGCCTGGAGATGTCTCTCCCGTCCTAGTTACTGCTCCTGCTACCCCCATAACTACCCCGATCTAAGGCCAGCGGAGATGCCGCCCCGTGTCAAGACGGGGCATGCGGTCGGTAGGGGGGCCCGCCGGCAGAGCGGAGGGGGACGGCCGGCTATGGCCCACCTACACCTATACGCTTGCACCCTCGTGTTCGCTCGCCTGGCCCCCGGCTGCGCCAGCAAACCAGCACCCCGGTGCGGCGTTCGATGCGCCGTATAGGTGTGGACCGTTGAAAGGAAGTTGGACGTCTGGTGGGCTCAGATCGCCAGGGCACCCGCCGCGTAGCTGGTTCCCATCGCCCACAATGTGTGGAAAGTGGAAAGAGCAACTACTTTAAACGAGTTAGCAGCAATTCGATTCTTGGTCATACCTGCCTCCTTTGCAGCTTCCTGGGTTGGCCAGCTAACAGCAACGTGAACGATCACGAGGAGGACGACGAAGAACCAGACGCACGCCGGTGGAGTTGAGCCACCGCTGACGACCCCTTGCGGTCTGAGCCCACCAGGGACGCTCAAACTGTGCAGTGTGCTTGCTTTGTCAAGGGGTCCGCGTCCGTCCGCTTGCCCGACCGCGCTGGAGGGGCCGGTCGCAGACCTCGGACCCGGGGTCGGCCCCGCCGGCTGGGTGTCCGCCGTGGAGCCCCATACCCTGGCGTCACCCGCGGTGTCCGCTCTCGGTGGCCCTGCTCACACCGGTCCCCCCCAAATCCAGCGCTGCCCAAAATCTGCCAGGCCACACGCAGGGCACACAAAAGAAGAAAGACACGGCTCTCGCCGTGTCTTCTGAGTGGAGGCGTCGGGCTTCAGCGCTCGCGAGAATTGACCCACCTCTGCTCGCGAAAAATGGTCCACCCCCCGGCTGACGGTGGTCCCGTCGAGCGCGCTGTCGATGGCGCTCTGGACGACACTGCGACCGCTTCGATTCCTGGGCACTGGAACCGGAGGACGACGAGGAGACTGTCGGCCAAGATCAGGTCTCCTCGGCGCTTATTTTGTGGCCGGCCCCGCGCCGCTGCTCCGCTCCTCGGGTGGACCTACCCCGTCGTGAGTTGGGCGTGCGAGCAGCGATAGCTGGAAATCTTCGATGGCTGAACGGAAGGGGCCGCGATCGGGCATCAGCGGCGTCTTCGGCCGACGCGAATGTGCTGGGAGGGGTCCGTGGTGAGAATTTCGAGCAGCTGACCGGACGGCACGGCGCCGCCACTCTCCGGACGCCATCGCCCTCGTTGCCCGTGCGGAGCGAGCACGCTCCATGATGGCCAGCTTCGCCGGGCAGGGCGCCTCGCCATCAAGAAGCCTGCTCGATAAGAGGAGCTTCGGTATCAACGAGACCGCGCGGTAATAGCTGCGCGCGTGGCTCATGCAGCGGATCGAGCGTAAATGCGGCGATGGGTCGGCTTGGCGGAACTAACCATCTGTCGAAGCGCCCGAACCCGACGCCGAGGAGAAGCAGCCGGCGGAGCTTCCCTCGACGTTGCCCCGCTCCGCGCAGCCGGTGAGGAGGCTCTGGCCGGAGCCGCTGCTATCCCTCACAGCCAAGCGAGCCGACCGTCTTCAAGCAGCACCCAGGGGGCCGAAGGCGAGTACGCATCGGTCCCGGCGACGGGCAGGCGTGGCGCGTCCGAGAGCTGATCGAGCCCCTTGTCTCGGAGCCGCACCCCGCGTTCGGTGAGGCGATAGACGAACGACTTCATTGGGATGTCGGGCCTCGGGCCGGGTGCGCGCTCTACGAACGCGCTCGACTCGTGGCCTGCCCAGTGCTCCAATCGGCGTCCTAAGAACAGGTCACCTGTACAGGAGAGAAGCCGCCACAAATTCATACCCGTTTGTGATTTGTGGACGGCCACGGCCACCGGAGTCTGCCACTCCGCCGACAAAAGAGTGAGAAGCAGTTCGTCGAATCGGCTGAGGAGCAGGGCTCCTTCAGTGGTCTTCCTTGGAAAGAAGCAAGAGAGAAACGCCCACAGAGGAGCAAGTTCTGGGAAGCCTTCGCCACCGGCGATGCAGCTGTCGACGAAGGGCATCGGGTTCTCACCGGCGTAGCTTTCCCAGAGGTGAATGGCACAATCGTAGCGTTCCGCTGGCCAAGGGCACGCCTTGTCGAGACGATCCAGGAGCACCTCATCAGGGTAGTGAGCGACCGACGCGGAGCAGTTGAAGGGCGGAACGCTTGATGGTTCTGGAGAGCTTTCTATTGTACTTGACACAAACTCGAACTCGGCGATGAGAACGTCACTGCACTGGACCCCCAGGTGCCGCAACCAGCTACAAGTCCTCCATAAGTTCACCCGCTCGTGTAAGCTCACTGACACCCACAGGATAACGGGCGGCTTCCAACGGACTTCCGGCGAATAGAGCCGGTCCCACTTCTCATCAGAGTTCCACAACTCTTCACGCACCCGAGCGTGTTCAAGGGTATCCCGCCGGTTAGGTCCGACGATAAGACGATCGGCCGCACGCACGACGTTGGTAGCTCCGAGCTGCAGTAGGCGTTCTGTCGTCCGTGCATCGAAGGCGACGTGCGTCGCTCTGTGAAGGGAGGTGAGGTCCGTCATGTTCAATAAAACCCGCACTTATAACACTCGCCCCAGGAGTAGTCTCGTTTGTCGTAACAGTCGTCACGACAGATGTCGCATAGAGTCCTGCCGAACTCGATTTCTCGCGTGCAAGGTCTACCCTTATCCCAGCAAGCGTCGTACATGTCGGTACATGACTTGCTCGGCGAGCACCCCCCCGCCATCGCAAGCTGTGCGCTGCCCACATCGTCGTCTTCCGGCTCGTCTTCTTCGCCGTTGCTGGGGTAGTCTCCCGCCCCTGCGGATTCTGTCGGGTATCCAGCACCCGCGCTTCCCGGCTCCACTGTGTCGCAGGTGTAGGACAAGTCGCATGCCGACGCGAGCACCATCACGAATCCGCCGCACAGCACGAGTGCGCTCGCCTTCTTCAAGCCGTCTCCCATGCTTCCTCCCTTTTCTAAATTGGCGCATCCGTTCTCGCACCGGAAGGGCGGCGTCAACGGTGATCTGAGCCGTGGTTATGTCCGTGCTGCGATCGAGCCTGCGACTCAAGTCGCGTCCGGTGCGTCGCTGGGTCGAGGATCGCGTCGGCAAACTCGGCGTCGTCGCCCCCCACCTACCGACCGCGCGCGACCTGTGCGGCCAAGCGAGACCGCCTACGCCGCCCTTACGGGCATCGACCTGAGCTCTCTCGTCTCCGTGCGCCCTCCGTGTGCCCCGACGCCAGGGCACGCGGCTCCAACGCGGCCGACCTCGCGATGGGAGACGGGCACCTCGCCCCCGCCGAGCAGCAGATGCTCAACCAGATCGTCCAATCGTGGCAGATCCCCGAGCAGTACCTCGGACCCTGCGTCCAGGCCCTGATGGTAAAGAACAACGTCGCTGTCTTTGGCTGAGCGCCGTCCCGCCGGCGCGCCTCCACGTGGGCGCGCCACCCCGATCCGTCTCCCGGCGCTCACCCACTTGCAGGGACTCGGCGCTTCCGGCGCGCCCTGAAGCACCAGAGCACGAGGTTGAGGAGCGCAAAGCCCGCTGCATCCGGCCGGTGGCCGCCAGGCGTGGTGCACGCGCAGCCGGCCGAGTCGTCGGCGCTGCTCGTGCTCGGATCGGCGCCATCGCCGCCCGTGCCCACGGGTCCACCGCTACCGACGCTCGTCGTGCCGCCGCTGGTTGCGCCGCCGCTTGCCTCTCCTCCGCTTGCCGCTCCTCCGCCTGCGCTGGCGCCGCCCGACCCCGTATCCGCGGTACCGCCGCCGCCCGAGCCAGCGCTCCCCGCTCCGCCGGTGCCGGAAGCCCCGGCGGTCTCGGTCTCGGCCAACCCCGCCTCGAAGCAGCCGAAATCCGGAGCGGAGCCTGCGTAGGGCAGCCCCACGTCGACGCCCTTGTCGATGGCGTCGCTGTCCGCCGCGAGGCGGAAATTCGTGAGCACCGGCAAGCTGCCGTCCGCCTGTCGCGGAGCGTCCAGCCCCATTTCGGACGGATTCTGAAAGTCCGCGTCCGAGACCGTGACACCCCCCGCCGTCCAGGAGTTGTTCGCGTCGTCGGCGCCGTTGCGGTTCGAGAACAGCGTCCCGCCGAACGCCAGATTGTTCCGGTAAACCCCGACGGTGATGTCGTTCCCGTTCGAATCCATCCCGAGCATGTTGAAGTCGGGGCGATTGCCGTACGACGTGTTGTTGTAGAAGTAGAGCGTGCTCGGGTGGTGGTTCGCGTAAAACCCTGCCGCCCTGTTGAAGGCGGCGAGGCAGTTCTGCACCGTGTGCGCGGCGGGTTCGGCCGGAAACCTCGCCGGATCGGCGCCGTAGCCGCCGCCCTTGAAGCCGTTGCCGTTGCCGATGCCGGTCTGCGTCCCCGGCTTGTAGCCGTTGTACCAGGCCCACGAGCGCTCGACGAGGCAGGCGGCGCCGGAGTTGATGAAATCGTAGCCGTCGTCGGCGTTCCACCAGGCGCGGCAGCCTCGGAATACATTGCCGGTCTCCCGGGCGCCGACGTGACAGCCGAAGCCGTCCGCGCTCTCGCCTGCGCCGTTCGACGTGAGCTCGTCGAAGTTGTCGTGCGAGTCGCAGTTGAGCACGAGGTTGTTGCTGCCGCGCTGGATGAAGATGCCGGCCCCCATGATGTGGTGGACGTCGAGCGCTTCGAAGATGTTGTTGCTGCCCTGATTCCACACGCCCCAGGACTCGTGGTTCAGGTTGTTGTTCTGGCGAACGCCCTTGATCTCGAGTCCCTTGAGGTGAATGTAATTCCCGGAGACGAGGATGCCCTTGATACGGCAGGAATCCTTGATGCCGTCGAAATCGAAGACGGGCTTCTCGCCGGGCGCCGCCCAGTACTTGATCAGGTTGCCGGCGCTCCCGCTCTTGTTCAGCACCACGCCGCTGATGATCGCCGTCCCGCTCGAGCAGGTCGTGGTGCCCTTCGTGTACGTGTACGTGCCGCCTTTGAAGTAGACGACGTCGCCGGCCATGGCCACGCTTTGCGCTTTGGCCATCGACGCGAACGGCGCGCCTTCGGTGCCGGCGTTCGCGTCGTCGCCGGCGGGCGCCGGCGCCACGTAGTAGTCCTTGGCCCAGCCGCTCGTCGCGACGAGCAGCGGCGCGCCCAGCGCGGACAGCGAGAGAAGGAGTCGCACGTTCATTTTTGCACCAGCCCGAGGTCGTCGAGGTTGAAGCCCGCCGAGGCCCGGGGAAAGCACACCCAAGCGTCCTGGAGACGTCAAGCCCAAACTGCAGGACCTCCGGGTTGACAGGTCCAGCGTCCATGCGATATCGGCTGCAGGTGCGCCGCCGGAGCACACGGGGAGTGGATCCATGCGACGATTCGCGATCTCTCATTGGCTGATAGCGTGCTTGGCGAGCTGTACGTCGGCGCCGCCGTCCACGCCGGGGGACGGGGTCGTCGAGGGGCCTCCGCCCCCTGCGCCGACGTGCCCGACCCAGAAGCTCGCGTTCACCCGGGAAACGGGGTGCGTGAACGATGGATCCCTGGAGTTTTGCCTGCCGTCGGACGACGCGGCGCTCCTCGCGCGCGTGCGGGGCATCGCGCCCGCGATCCAGGCCGGCTCGTCGAGGGGGCGCGCCAGGTGCGATGTGCCCGCAGAGACCCTGTACTTCTTCCCCACGGGAGACGCCGAGTGCACGGCGCGCCATGGCGCGCTCGAGGACGCGGCATGGGACCAGGTCTGTCGTATCGCCGCGCTGCCCGAGGTGCGGGAGATCGTGCCGACGTGGTACGAGTGAGCGCGGGCGGGCGCTCCTGCGCTGGCTCGCCGGCTGAGCGGCCCGGCCGCGCGGATCGCTGGTAGAACCGCGCCGCGGAGAGGGCCGCCGACCATCCCCCGGGCGTGAGGGGGTGAGCAACCCGATCACGGACGCGCGAGGCCGGCCGCTCTGGAGTCACTTGACACCGCTCGGGGGCGGCACCTTGTTCGCCGTGGCCCGACCCCTGCCATGCCCCGCCCGGCTCATGCGCTCTCGGCGGAGCGCGTGGCGCTCGTTGCGGCGAGCGGGCACGCCGGTGAGGCGCTGGGCTTCGAATAGCGGTTGTGGTTACGGCGAAACTCCAGCTCCGGGAAGAGGAGGGTGCACACATGGCTGATCGCTGGGAGGACCCTGTTCATACGACGAGCTTCGGATTGCAACTGGTCGAGCCTCATACCTTGCGAGAGAACCGCGGCTCGTTCATCGGGCTCGGCATCGCCCTTCTGGTGCTTGGGGCTCTCGCGATCCTCATGCCCGTGATCGCCTCGCTGGTCACGGTGGTCGCCATCGGGGCCGTGCTGGTGGCGAGCGGCCTCTTCCAGGGCCTCCACGCCATCCAGCACCGGCAATGGGCCAACTCCGGCTGGTCGCTCGCGAGCGCCCTGCTCCAGATCGCCGCGGGTGTCCTGATCGTGGCCTTCCCGCTGACGGGCACGGTCACGCTGACCTTGATCCTCGCGGCCTTCTTCTTCGCGGAAGGCTTCCTCAAGATCGTCCGCGCGCTCCAGCATCGCGAGATGCCCGCCTGGGGCTGGCTCCTGTTCGACGGGCTGCTCGCGCTGGCGCTCGGGGTCCTGATCTGGTGGCGCTGGCCGAGCACCGCGGCGTGGGCGATCGGGCTGCTCGTGGGCGTCAACGTCCTCGTCAGCGGCACGTCGATGCTGCTGATCGGCACCGCCGCGCGACAGCGGCCGGTGGCCAGCATGTGACAGGCGCCCCGGGCCGAAGGCCGCGCTTAACGCCCGTCCCTCACTGGCCACCACCGCTCGTGGTGAGCAGCCAGGTCTCCACGGCGTGCGCGAAGCCCTCGTCGGCGTTCGACAGCGTGATGAAGTCGGCTTGCCGCTGCACGACGGCGCGCGCCTGCCCCATGGCGATGCTGAGCCCGCTCTCCCTGAACATGAGCACATGATCGGGCAGCTCGCCGATCGCGGCCATGGCCGCGCCGGAGAGGCCGAGGCGCGCCGAGAGGGCCCTCGCGACCTCTCCGGAGTTGGCCCGCGGGTGCATCACCTCGATGCAATGAGGCACGGGGCGTGACGCAGAGAAGAACGCGCAGGCCCCCCGGAGGTCCGACTCGCCGCGCTCCAGCACCTCGGCGTCGTCGCTGACACCGACGATCTTGACCGCGCTGTCCACGACGCCTGCCCAGCGCTCGACGACCCTGGGGACACACTGCACGAGCGCCCGCTCGCGCGCGACGTGCGGCGCGTCGGCGCGGCGAACCAGCCAGTCGTCGCCCTGGTAGACCCAGACCTCGGCGCCGTGTCGCTCCAGGGTCGCGATGACGACCGCGGCCGCGCCGTTGTCCAGCGGGTGCTGCTCGATGACGGAGAGATCCGGCCGCACCAGCATGGCGCCGCCGAACGCGGCGACCGGCGTCGTGATCCTCAGCCGCCCGAGCAGGACGCGCAGGCCGCGCGGCGAACGCCTGCTGATCAGCGCGAGGTCGATGCCGGCGTCGCGGAGCCGACTCACCGCCTGCTCCGCCCTGGGGGTGAGCACGCCATCGGGCGTGAGGAGCGCGCCGTCCACATCGGCGAGCAGCACGCGAATCCCGGTCATGCGGCTCTCCTCGCCAGCGGGGTGGCCACGGTGGGTGTACGCCACCCGCCGAGGTCGGCGACGAGGCGGTCGGCTTCGGCTGGGCCCCAGCTGCCCGGCTCATAGGGCGAGAGCAGAGTCGCCTGGTCCAGCACCGGATCGACAACGGCCCATTGCGCCTCCACTTCGGCCTGGCTCGCGAACAGGGTCGGATCGCCGGCGAGCGCATCGCCGAGGAGCCGCTCGTAAGGCCCCAGCGCCTCGGACAGGTCGCTCGCCACGAGCAGCTCGGTCGGCTGTCCGGCCATCAGCTCGCCGGGCGCCTTGATCCGCACGCCGACGGCGAGCTCCGGCGCCGGGGCGAGCCGGATGCGCACGTAGTCTGGAGCCCCGCGCCCGACATCCTCGAACACGGCGTGCGGAGGCCGCCGCAGCAGGACGAGCACCTCGGTCGCCGTGACCGCGAGGCGCTTGCCGGCGCGGATGCAGAACGGCACGCCCGCCCAGCGCCAGGTGTGGATGCGGAGCCGCGCGGCGCAGAACGTCTCGACCTGCGACCCCGGCGCGACGCCCGGCTCGCCGCGGTACCCGTCGTATTGACCGCGGACGACGTGCGCCGGATCGAGCGGCGTGATGGCCCGCAGCAGCCGGACGCGCTCCGCGCGCACGGCGTCGGCGTCCCCGGACGGAGGTGGATCCATGGCCAGGCACGCGAGCACCTGCAGGAGATGGTTTTGCAGGACGTCGCGGATGCACCCGGTGGCGTCGTAGAACCGGCCGCGGCCCTCGATGCCGAACCGCTCGGCCATGGTGATCTGGACGCTCTCGACATGGTGGGAGTTCCAGACCGGCTCGAGCAGCGCGTTCGCGAAGCGGAAGTAAACGATGTTCTGGACAGGCTCTTTGCCGAGGAAGTGGTCGATCCGGAAGATCTCCTCTTCCGGAAAGACGCTCGCGAGCGTGCGGTAGAGCGCCCGAGCGGACTCCAGATCGTGGCCGAACGGCTTCTCGACGACGAGCCGCCCTCGCCGCACGCACCCGGAGCGGTCGAGCGCCTTGACGACCTCTTCGAACAGGTCGGGCGGCACGGCCATGTAGTGGAGCGGCCGCTGGGAGGTGCCGAGCCGCTCGCGGAGGCGGTGGAACGTCGCCGGATCGGCGTAATCCCCGCTCACGTACGAGAGCCGCGCGCACAGCTCGCGATACACGCCCGCCTCGAACGCGCCCGCCCGCTCGAGGCTCTCGCGGACGCGGGCGCAGAGCTGATCGAGGCTCCACGGGCTCTTGGCCACGCCGACGATCGGCAGCTCCAGCTTGCGGCGGCGGATCAGCCCGGCCAGCGCCGGGAAGATCTTCTTGAAGGCCAGGTCGCCTGTCGCTCCGAAGAGCACGAGCGCGTCGGCGGCGTTCATGCCGCCTGCTCGGCGGCGCCGGACATCACGCGCCGCATGCCCGAGCTCCCCTGGCCTTCAGCTTCCATCCATCCAGTGCGCATGCGCTCGGCTCCTCGCGTCTCGCCATGGCCCCGGGGGCCCTGGTCCCGATCCGGCATCGCCTGTGCCACGCTGGATCGGCGCGAGCACGCCTTTCGTCACGCGCGCTGTGACGCCGTGCGCCTGGGCTTGCCTGCCCTGACGGCCCGCCTCTTCAACAGGAGAGGGAGGCTCTCGATCACGTCGACCCGATCCGCGATGAACAGGGCGACCCAGTGGGCGAGCCGGTGGTCCGGGACCTTGTAGGCGATGCGGCGCAGCGCGCCGCTCGCTCCTCTCGGCGGCAATGCCGTGCTGAACACCGGCGTCGGGCGGGCGCGCCCGGGGTGCCTGAGCAGCGGCCCCTCGATCGGCTGCTGCTCGGGCTCGAGCCAGTGCGCGCTCTCCAGGAGGCGCGGCGGCACCTCCCTCGGGACGCCGGGCCTGTCCTCGAGGCAAATGTCGACTCCCCAGTACGGCAGCTCCCTCGGCAGCACGCTCTCGGCTTCCATGATCGCCTCCTCCTCGATGGCGGAGCTCACTTGGCCCCCCGCGGAACGAGCACGCATTTGAGGATCCCGTCGGTCCTCGCCGCGAACACCCGGTACATCTCCGCGGCCGCCTCGAGCGGGGCGCGGTGGGTGATGAGCGCCCTCGGGTCGATGTTCCCGCTGCGGATGTGCTCGAGAAGGCGGGGCATGTACCGCTTCACGTCGCACTGCCCGGTCTTGATCGTCAGGCCCTTGTTCATGGCCGCGCCCACGTCGATGAGGTTCCACGGCGGCCCGTAGACGCCGACGATCGAGACCCTCCCGCCGCGGCGGACCGACTGGATAGCCCAGTTGAGCGCGACGGGCGATCCGGCCTCGAGCTTGAGCGCCTTGCCCAGCACGTCGTGCAGCGCCGAGCCGTTCGCCTCGAGGCCGACCGCCTCGATGCAGACGTCCGGCCCGCGGCCGTCGGTCATGTCCCGGAGCGCGGACACGACATCCGGGGTCTCGCTGAAATCGAGCGTCTCTGCCTTGTTGTGCCGGCGCGCGAAATCAAGGCGGTAACCGACCGAATCGACGGCGATGACCCGGCGCGCGCCGAGGATCCATGCGCACCGCTGGGCCACGAGGCCCACGGGCCCGCAGCCGAAGACGGCCACGGTGTCCGCGGGGTCGATGTCCCCCATCTCCGCGGCCTGGTACCCCGTGGGGATGATATCCGAGAGAAAGAGCGCGTCCTCGTCCGAGAGGTCGTCGGGGATCTTCATGGGGCCGACGTCGGCGAAGGGGACGCGGACGCGCTCGGCCTGGCCGCCCTGGTAGCCGCCGGTCGTGTGTGAATAACCGAAGATCCCGCTGGCGAGCGTGGTGAGCGGGTTCGTGTTCTCGCACGCGGAGGTGCGCTCTCGCTGGCAGAAGAAGCACGTCCCGCAGGCGATGTTGAAGGGCACCACGACGCGGTCGCCGCGCTTCAGCGTTTGCACAGAGGCCCCGAGCTCCTCCACGACGCCGGTGAACTCATGGCCGAAAATGGTCCCCACGCGCGTGTCAGGCACGTAGCCATGATAGAGGTGCAGATCCGAGCCGCAGATCGTGGCGCGACTCACGCGCAGGACCACGTCGTTCGGATGTTGAACCCGAGGCTCCGGGTTTTCCTCGACGCGGACGTTCTTCGGCCCATGGTATGTGAGCGCCAGCATTCGCACGACCTCCCAGCTTGCTCGACGGAGCAATGCAAGCGGTGAACCAGGCGCGCGCGCTCGTGGGTGCACCTGGCGTAGGCATCGGCTCTCCGGGCTTCGAGCGCCTTCGGGCGCCCAGCCTCGGGGTATCGAGGACATCGCTGCTGGCGCCGGCGGCCCGGGCGCCATTTGCGCTATCCGCGATCGTTCGTCTTCTTCTTCTCTTTCTTCGGCAGCGGCGGCAGCTTCAGCTTCTTCGGATCGTCGAGCGCGCAGGCGCGCCCTTGCCGAGGCGATAGGCCGCCATCTTGCGCTTCAGGGTGTTCCTGTCGATGGCGAGCGCGCGCGCCGCGCGCGAGAGATTGCCCTCGTGCACCTCGAGCGCGCGCCCGATCGCGGCGCGCTCGGCCGACGCCACGGCCTCCGCGAGCGGCGCGACCTCCTCGCCGCCTGCCTCCGACTCCGTCGCTCGCGCGATCCCGCCTGCGCCGTCGCTCGCCGGCCGCGCCGCCGGCGACGCGATCTCCGGCGCGAGATCGCCCACGTCGACCGTGTGCTCGCAGAACACGCCCCACCGCTGCACCTCCGCGCGCAGCTCGCGCACGTTGCCTGGCCAGGCGTGCTGGTAAAGGCTCCTCAGCGCCTCGCGTGTCACCTCGAGCCCGCGCCCCTTGCGCCGCGACTGCACCTCGTCGAGGAACGCGCTGACGAGCACCTCGATGTCTCCACCCCGCGCGCGCAGCGGGGGAACCTCGATGATCGCGCCGCGCAGGCGGTAATACAGATCCTCGCGGAACGTCCCTTCCTCGACCATCGCCGCGAGATCGCGGTGGGTGGCGGCGAGGACGCGGACATCCAGCTCGATCTTGGCCTCGCCGCCCACCCGCCGCAGCGTCCCGTCCTGGAGCACGCGCAGCAGCGACGCCTGCACCCGCGGCGACAGCTCGCCTATCTCGTCGAGGAACAGCGTCCCGCCGTGCGCCTGCTCGAAGACGCCGCGCCGCCGCCCCGCGGCCCCGGTGAAGGCCCCCGCCTCGTGGCCGAACAGCTCGCTCGCGAGCACGCCCTCGGCGAAGACGCTGCAGTTCTCCGCGATGAACGGCCCTCTCGCGCGCGGGCTGTGCTCGTGGATCGCCCTGGCCGCGAGCTCCTTTCCGGTCCCGGTCTCGCCGACGATCAGCACGGGCACGTCGGTCGCGGCGACCCGGGCGATGCGGGCGCGGAGGAAGCGCATCGGCTCGCTCTCGCCCACGAGCACCGTGTCGCGCGTGCGCGCCTCGGCCCGCAGGCGCACGACCTCCTCGCGCAGCGCGCGGATCTCGGGGAAACCCTCGATATCGAGCCGGACCTCGCGCACCGGCCGCGGGTGCGGGTGCGGCACGAACGCCGCCGGGATCACCTGGAGCATGCGCGCCGGCAGGATCCCCGCCTGCACCAGGATGACCCAGAGCGTCTGCGCCTGCGGCGTGCCGGCCGAGAGCAGGACGTCCGTCGCCCACGCCGCCGGCGGAAAGGCGCGCTTGAGCTGCGCCGAGAGCTTGCCGAGCGCCCGGAAGAGCTTCGCGTGGTCCGACGGATCGTCGACGTCCACGACCCGGAGCTCGATCCGCGGCGCGCGGGCCCGCGCCCGCTCGACGAGCGCCCGCGACGGCGCCTCGCCCGCCGGGATGGTGAGGACCACGATGGCGTCGTAGCGGCTCTCTTCCTGGTCGAGGAGCCGCAGCACCGGCCCGCGATCGCCCTCGGGCCGGCGGCTGTGGTGCGCCGGCGCCGGCCCGAGCGTGCCCGCGTCCGACCAGGTGAGGAGGAGGCGATTCACTGGTGCACCGTACACCATGTGTGGTGCACGATGTACCACTTTATCTGGTGCGTGGCGCACCACGTTGAGGCGTTCTGCCGGCGTCGCCGCGGGCCGCGCGATGGCACGGAAGCCGCAAGTCTCCTCGGCATTCCCATGGGCATTCCCACTCTCATCCGCGTTTGCGCCTGCCTTTGCCGCCCGCCCCGGAGATCTCGATGAAAGCCCCCGCCGACAGCGCAGTCCTTCCTGCCCACGCCCGCCTGGTCGCCCGCGACGACGTCTGGCTCGAGGGCAACGCCGTTCAGCAGCTCGCGCGCGTCGCCGCGCTGCCGGGCTGCGTCCGCGCCGTGGGCATGCCGGACCTTCACGCCGGGCGGGGCATCCCCATCGGCGCGGCCTTCGCCTTCGCGGACCGGGTCGTCCCGGAGCTCATCGGCGGCGACGCCGGCTGCGGCGTGCGGCTCGTCGCGACGTCGATCGGCCGCATGGCGCCGGACGTCCTCGAGCGGCGCGCCCGGCAGGCGATGGACGACGAGCCGCTCGCCGAGTGCGACCCGCGGGCGGTGTTCGAGCGGGTCTGGGAGCGCGGCGCGCGCGGCTTTGCCGAGGTCGACGGCGTGCCCGAGGCGCTCGCGCGGCTCGCGGCGGCGGAGCCGGAGGACGGCCTTCGCCCGAGCGGGGACGCCTCGCCGTACCGCGCAGGCTACGAGGGCGCGCTCGGCTCGGTCGGCGGGGGGAACCACTTCCTCGAGGTCGCCCGGGTCGGCGCGCTGCGGGACCCTGCGGCGGCGGAGGCCCTCGGCCTCTCCGCGGGGGAGCTCGTCGTCCTGGCGCACTCCGGCTCGCGCGGGCTCGGCGGCGCGCTCGGGCAGCGCTGGGGCGGCGCGGTGCTCGAGGGGGACGCGGCCGAGCCGTACCTCGGCGAGCTCGCCGGCGCGTGCCGCTTCGCGCGGGCGAACCGGCTCCTGCTCGCCTACCGGATGCTGCGCGCGCTCGGGGCCTCGCGGGCGTCGACGATCACGGGCGGGCTCGACCTCACCCACAACGACGTCGCGCGCGAGGACGTGGGCGGTGAGCTGGCCTGGGTGCACCGCAAGGGCGCGGCGCCCGCCCGGGGCAGCGACTTCACCGTGGTGCTCGGATCGCGCGGCGCGCCGTCGTGGGTGATGCGCTCGTGCGACGCCGAGGCGGGGCTGCGCTCCGTCGCGCACGGCGCGGGCCGCAAGATGGGGCGCAGCGAGGCGCGCGAGAAGATCGCGGCCAGGTACCGGCGGCGCGAGCTCACCCGCACGGAGCTCGGCGGCCGCGTCGTGTGCGACGATCCGGCGCTGCTGCTCGAGGAGCACCCGGACGCGTACAAGCCGATCGAGCCGGTGATCGAGAGCCTTGTCGAGGCCGGCCTGGCGACGGCGGTCGCGCCGCTCGTGCCGGTGCTCACGGTGAAGCGATGAGCCGGTCGTGGGTGCAGATCAGCGCGGGGAGGGGGCCTATCGAGGTGCGGCGCTTCGTGGCGCGCCTCGCCGAGCGCATGGAGGCGCTCTGCGAGGAGCGCGGGCTCGCGGTGGTCGACGTCACGCTGCACGGCGACGAAAACGCGCCGGCCTCGGTCGAGATCCTGGTGGAGGGCGACGCGCGGAGCTGCCTGGAGGGCGAGCTCGGGACACACGCGCTGGTCGAGCGGAGCGCGGGGCGGGGGAAGGCGGCGCGCAAGCGGTGGTTCGCGGGGGTGGCGGTCCACGCCGCGGGGGCGGACGCGGGGGCGGGTGAGGGCGAGGGCGTGGGCGTGGATCTCGGCGAGCTCGAGATCTCGGCCTGTCGTGCGAGCGGGCCGGGAGGGCAGCACGTGAACAAGACCCTGTCGGCGGTCCGGATCCACCACCGGCCGAGCGGGATCACGGTGCGTGTCGCCGATGAGCGCTCGCAGCGCGCGAACGTCCGCCGCGGGGTGGAGCGCATCGCCGAGCGGCTCGCGGAGCGCGCCGCCCGGCGCGTCGCGGAAGGGGAGGCCGCGCGCTGGAGCGAGCACGACCGGATCGTCCGGGGAGAGCCGGTGAGGACGTATCGGGTGGGGCGGAAGAGCGCGCTCGTGGTGGCGGAGGGGCGGTGAGGGGAGCGGCCTCGCGTCTTGTCGGGCAGGCGTAGTCTCTCTCGCTCGCTATTTAAGTCGGTTCCACCAATAGCCAGGCATTCGACCCGTGTGGCCAAACGCCAGTACGAGGACATGCTCGTCCCGGATGACGAAGTAGGCCACCTACGGGAACCGTGTGAACAGGAACCGGCGGACGATCTTGCTGCCCGCAACGAGCGGCCATGTGGTTGGGCTCGCCGCGATTGCATTGAGTACGCGATCGGCTTCGGACAGCAAATCCCCACCGAGGCCCTCTCGCTCCTGCTCATACCAGTCCGCGGCGGCGGTAAGCTCGGCATCTGCCTCGTCGAGAACGACGACCTTCATTTGCGATTCGTGCGGAGACGTGCGGCGAGCCGTTCTCGAACAACGTCCCAGGGCTCGGCGCTCGCCGTGCCACGGTCGACGTCCTGCAGACGTCGCTCAACCTCGGCGAGCCAGGCAGCCTCAACGTCCTCGTCCTCTGGTCCGTCGAGGCTCGCGATCAAGCGCTTCGCGACGTCTGCTCGCTCCTCCGGCGGAAGTCGCAGAGCCTTGGCAAGCACGGCATTCCTGGACGACATCTCGGGAGTGTAGCAGGATTTGGGCATCCCCGACGACCGTACGGGGCAGTCTGGGCGCCGACGACGTCCGCGACGCGCCATGCATGGGCGCCGCTGCGCGTTCAAGCAGCAACTCGCTATTCGCCGCCCTTGCGTCTGGTCCACCACTCCCGAATCCTGGGCCGCGTGACGTTCATGAAGTAATCATCCTCTGTCGCGCGCTGCGCTTCGACTTCGCGTCTCATCTGCGCCGCCTTGCCGGGATCGCGCTCTCGCTCGCACCCGTAGATCCCGCCGAAGATCCGAATTGGCTTCTCTGCTGGGTCCGTCAGGGCGCAGCCTTTGAGCTGTTCGAGCAGTGCCGTACGCCACGGCTCTTCCAACTTGTTGAGCGTCTCATCGATACCGTCGTGAACTGCCACGTCAAAATTCAGATCGTGTACATCGGTCATGGTCATGTCGGCCGACTCCCACGCGTGATGAACGGCCTCGAGACGCTCGTCGATGGTAGGCTGTTCCGACTGGTCGCCCAGAAGGCTCCTCCAGCGATAGTCACGGTGTTCCGACTTGGGGCGTGTCGTCATGTCGGGTAGCTTGTGTAGCCGACAAATGGCCTAGCACAAAGGGCGGTGCATGATGCCGGACGCGCGGCTCGACGGCGTGGGCCCGTACGGGCAGGCCAAGATCCAGGCCGAGCTCGTGTGCCTGGAGGAGCGTGGCCGGGGGCTCGTGGTGCCGGTGGGCAATGCGTCAAGGTGTCGCATCTCATCGAACCGTGCTGTACGGCCCTCGGCGCGCACATCGCTGCGGGGCGACAAGCGCGACATCGTGTCGCACGACCCTGGCGGCGGGTTACGCTAGCCTGTTTCGCCATGATCCAGCGAGACCAGGGGCCTGCCAGTGACCCGGCCCGCTTCCCTCACGGCGCGCGGCAGGTAAGCGGACCGGTGCGTCTCCGATCGCTGCAGAGCTCGCGCTGGCACCGCGTGGCAGCGCTGGCCGTCGCCCTCGCTGGCGTGGCGCTCACCGGCAGCGCCGAACCCGCGCCGCCCAGCCAGGCCGCCTCGGAGCTCGTCGACTCGACCCCAGCGCCTGGCGAGAGGGCGCTCGCGGCGCGTCTGCTCGCGCCTTGTTGCTGGGATCAGACGCTGGATGTCCACGAATCGGAGCTGGCGCGCGAGCTTCGTCGCGAGATCCATGCGCGTCTCCGTCGGGGCGAGGTGGCCGACGCCATCGAGCAGGACCTCGTGGCGCGATACGGCGAACGCCTCCGCGCGGCGCCCTCGTCAGGCGCGCTCGGCAAGGTCGCGCTGGGATTGATGCTGGGCATCGCAGCGACCTTCCTCGGGATCTTCGCCCTGCTGCGCTCGTGGCGGAGCAACGCTGCGCAGGCCGCTCCGTCCGGAGGCACGCTCGTGGCTGCTCGCGACGAGTACGACGAGCGCCTCGACGACGAGCTCCGGGAGCGCGACGCATGAGCGCACCCGTCTTCCCGGTTGATCGGAGAGGAGGCTCAGCAGGGACATCTCATTATGACCTCGGCGCAGTGGCCGCGGCGGAAACCTCTTCGCCCGGATGCCGTCGACTCTCCTTGAAGGATGGCCGCAGGGTGCGACAACTTGCTGCACGCAGGAGAGCCGAGCTTCGAGTAGGCTCCGCTCCGCTCCGGTGCGGTGGTGACGACGTTGTGGCTTCGTAGCTTGAAAGGTTGCCTGATGATTGGTTCAATGGCTCGTGTCACGTGCCTCGGTGTGGCCTGTCTCGCGGCTCTGAGCGGATGCGGCGGGAGCGATGAGGACGTCGTCTCGAAGACGTTCGCGCTGAGCTTCGCCGCCAAGGTCGGCGACAGGCCGTTCTCCTGCACTGACACCTTCGATGGAGTCGGAACGACCGGATCGTCGGTCAATGCGCTCGATTTTCGCATGTACGTCTACGACGTGCGGCTCGTTCGCGGCGACGGGTCCGAGGAGCCCCTCGCGCTCGAGCAGGATGGCCAGTGGCAGCGCGACAAGATCGCGTTCCTCGACTTCGAGGACGGCACGGGCTCCTGTGAGACCGGCAGCCCGGAGACGAGGACCGAGGTTGTTGGCACCGCACCCGCCGGCGATTACGCCGGTGTCAGGTTCAACGTGGGTTTGCCCCCGGAGATGAACCACCTGGACGCGGCGACGGCCCCGGCGCCCCTGAACATTCCCGGTATGTGGTGGTCGTGGAAGGGCGGCTACAAGTTCGTGCGCCTCGACCTCGTCTCGACGATGAACCCGACCTATTTCTTCCACCTCGGGAGTACGAAGTGCGAGGGCACCGTGAGCGAGGGGTACTCGTGCGCCGCTGACAACCTCGCCGAACTACGCATCGACGGGGTCGACCCGGAGTCGAGCACCATCGTCTTCGATATCGCCAGATTCTATGCCGGGTCCGACCTCGACCACCAGGTCGACGGCGAGACGGATCGCACCTCCGGTTGCATGTCCTTCGAGGGCGATCCAGAGTGCCCGCCCGTCTTCAACGCGCTTGGCATGGGCTTCGATGGCGTGAACCCGTCCGCTGCGCAGACCGCCTTCCGGGTGGAGTGAGATGTACATCCTCAGAACGGCGACCTGCCTGCTCGCCTCGCTATGGGTCTGTGGGCTTGCCGGCTGCGGTGCCTCCGACGAGGACATGGACGAGCCGAGCGACGCGGAGATCCTCCCGGGCGACCCTCGCTTCGAGCGCGATCCAGCGCTCAACGTGGAGAACATCAGCGCCGCTGCGGAGAAGCGCAGCCACAACATGGGGCAGAACTGCATCGGTTGCCATCAGCCCCACGGGCCTGGCAAAGGGCTCTTCACCACGGCCGGCACGGTGTACGCGCCGTCGGGCACGCCGGTGGCAGGCGGAACGGTCGAGCTCCGCACGGCAGGCGGAGGCGAGGGAGATCTCGTGCTCTCCGTTGCCATCGATGGGAACGGGAACTTCTTCACGACCGAGCCGCTGCCCTTCCCGGACCAGGCGCTGTTCTTCTTCCTGCGGTCACAGGACGGCGAGGGGACGAGCGAGATGCCGTTTCCAACCATCTCCGGAGCGTGTAATCTGTGTCACAACGAACAGCGTCGCATTTTGCTGGAGTGATCCGCGCAATCGCATCGGCGGGGCTCGTCGCGCTCGCGGCGGCGTCGTGTGGGGGCGAGACGGAAGCGACCTTGCCGGTCAACGGCTATGAGCTCGCCCTGCCCCTCGGCTTCCCGAGGCCGTGGGTGCCGCCCGACAACCCGATGACCGAGGCGAAGGTCGCGCTCGGGCGCGCCCTGTTCTTCGACGAGCGCTTGTCGGGCAACGGGACCATGGCGTGCGCCTCGTGTCACGAGCGCGACAGGGGGTTTGCCGACGGCAAGCCTACCCCGACCGGCTCGACAGGGGACACGATCCCGCGCAATGCGATGGGGCTGGCCAATGTCGCCTATTTCCCGCTGCTCACGTGGGGCAACCCCACGCTGTCGTCGCTCGAGGAGCAGGCGCTCGTCCCGATGTTCGGCGAGAGCCCGGTCGAGCTCGGGATCACCGGCGCCGAGGACGTCGTGCTCGGCCGGCTGCGCGGCGACGAGGCGTACAAGGCCGCGTTCGTCGCGGCCTTCCCCGGCGAGAGCGAGCCGATCACGTTCGATACCGTCGTGAAGGCGATCGCGACGTTCGAGAGGACGCTTATCTCCGGGCGCTCCGCGTACGATCGTACCACCTATGGCGGAGAGGCGGGCGCGATGTCCGATGCGGCGTTGCGCGGCATGGACCTCTTCTTCTCCGAGCGGCTCGAGTGTTATCACTGCCACAGCGGGATCAACTTCACGACCGCCTTCCGGAGCGCCGAGACGAAGCAGGCGGAGATGGATTTTCACAACACCGGCCTCTACAACCTCGGCCCGGACGGGGACTATCCATCCGGCGGAGAGGGGCTGTTCGAGTTCACCGGCGACCCGGCCGACAAGGGGAAATTCCGCGTTCCTTCGCTGCGCAACGTCGAGCTGACGGCGCCCTATATGCACGACGGGAGCGTGGCCACCCTGGAGGAGGTCGTCGACCACTACGCCGCGGGAGGCAGGACCATCGACGACGGGCCGTTCGCGGGCGTGGGCAGCGAGAACCCGAACAAGAGCACGCTCGTCAGGGCGTTCACCATCACGCCGGAGGAGAAGGCGGATGTCGTGGCCTTCATGAAGAGCTTGACCGATCCGGAGTTCGCGGCCGTGGTGGACGGCGCGCAGGCGCCGTGACCGGTGGGTGTCAGTTCCCTCGGTTACATCGGCCGGCCCCCGCTCGCGCGGACGATCTCCCCCGTGACCGCGGTGTTCGCCGCCGAGCACAGGAAGACGATCGTCGGCGCCACCTCCTCGGGCCGCAGCAGCCGCCCCACGGGATACGCCTTCCCGCGCTGCGCGACGAGCTCCGGTGATGCCTGCGCGCTCACCCTGTCGGTCAGCGTCAACCCCGGCACCACCACGTTGGTCAGGATCCCGTGCGGCCCGAGCTCGCGCGCGAGCACGGACGTGAGCCCGTGGAGCGCCGCCTTGGCGGCGGCGTAAGGCCCTGCGCCCACCACCCCGTCGAGCGCCACGCCCGACGAGATGTTGACGATCCGCCCCCATCCGCGGGCCCGCATCGAGGGCACCGCGGCCTGGATGGCGGCAAAGGCACCGTCGATGTTGTCGTGGATGACGCCCTGCCATTCCGCGAGCGGGATGTCCTCGAAGCGCGGCGCGTCCCAGGGCAAGCGCTCGCTCCAGCGGACCGCGTTGTTGACGAGCACATCGATCTGCCCGAAGCGCGCCACGGTGGCCGCGACCGCCGCCTTGACGGAATCGACCGACCCGAGGTCGAGCTCCAGCGCGACCGCCTCGCCGCCTCGCCCCTCGATCTCCCGGACGACCTCTCGGGCCTTCTCCCGCTCGCTCCGGTAGGTGAGCGCCACGCGGGCCCCCTCGGCCGCGAGCTGCAACGCCACCTCCTTGCCGATCCCCTGCGAGCCACCGGTCACCAGCGCGGCCCTCTTCTCCAGCCCCAGCTCCATGCGACACCTCGCTTTCGACTGGAAGGTAAACAAAATGGAAGAAACTTCCAAGATGAAATTGGAAGAATCCTCCAGTTGGGCCTGCTGGCCAGCGGTGCGCGGCTGGGGTAGGGGAGGGGCCATGGCCGTGGCTCGACAGAACGGCGTGGCCCGCCGGGAGGCGCTCCTGGACGCGGCGCTCCGCTGCTTCGAGCAGCGAGGCCTCTTGCGCACGGGCATCGAGGACGTGCGCAAGGAGGCGGGCGCGAGCCCTTCGAGCGTGTACCACCTCTTCGAGGACTTCCCGGCGCTCGTGGCCGCGCTGCTGGAGCGGACCTTCGAGCGGCTGGTGGGGCACGTGACCGCGCGCGTGCTCGCCGCGAGGACGGCGCGCTCGGCGGTGCGGGCGCTGGTGGAGGCGCACTTGACCTGGGTGTTCGACCACGAGGGCGAGGCGCGCTTCATGTATCAGGCGCTCGCGCTGGAGCTCGACGGGCATCACCGCGCCGCGCTCCGGGAGACCAAGGCGCGGCTCAAGGCAGAGACGATCGCGCACCTCTCCGAGCTCGGCGTCTTCTCCGGGGCGCGCTCGTCCGAGGTGATGGTCGACGTCGTGCTCCTCGGGCCGGCGCACCAGGCCTGCCGCGCCTACCTCTCCGCGCCCGGCGCCGTGGACCCCGCGTGGATGAAGGCGACCCTGCCCGAGCTCGCATGCGCAGCGATGGGCAAGGTCGACCCGGCGAAACCGGCGGCCCGGACAGGGCGGCGCGCCGCTGGCGTGGAGCCGCGCCAGCAGGCCGGCGGGAGAAGGAAAGGCAACCCGGGGTAAGGATGTTCCTTATTGCCCGCCAGAACGACGATCGCCAGTGCGAGCTCCGGCTCCTTGAACAGCTGTCTCGAGAACGGCCAGAACACCAATCATGTTGAAACCCGGAGAATTTTCACAGGGAGGCGAGGAGGCGGGGAGGAAGAAAAAAAGAATCTCTCCTTCTCTCCGTCTCTTGCTCCCCGCCTCCTCACCTCCCTGTGAAATTCCTGCTTTTTCTCGGGGTTTCAACCCGTTTGTCGCTCCAGTCTCCTGCATGATTCCCGCCCGGCTTGACACCATCCACGCGACTCGTGCTACGGTGCCCCCGAAGCCACCCGACGTTGCGATGGCGGCCCGGCCTGCGCCGGTCCGTAGCGCGTCCCTGGTGGCCTGCGCGACCCGAGACCACCGGGACGACCTTCGTGGTCGCTGAGGCTCGGCGAAACATGGTTGAGACGAAGTCGGGGGCCACGACGCTGCCCCTTCTCACGTTTGTCCTTCGCAACTACAAGAATTTCAACGCCCGCGCGACGCGCGACGCGCTCCTCGCCTACTGGGAGCACATCGAGCGCGGCGGGAAGATGTTCTGGGCCGTGGCCGGAGCGATGTCTTCGGCCCAGCTCGGCATCACGCTGGCGCCGGCCATCCGCGCCGGCCTGATCCACGGCATGTCCGTGACCGGCGCCAACCTGGAGGAGTCGCTGTTTCGCCTCGTGGCGCACGACGGCTACCGTGACTTCCCCGACTACCGTTACTTCACCAAGCAGGACGACACGCGCATCCTCGAGAACCGGATGCGGCGCGTGACCGACACAAGCATCCCCGAGGACGAGGCCTTCCGCGCGGTGGAGAAGCACATCGTCCCCATGTGGGAGCGGGCGACGGCGAGCGGCGAGCGCCATTTCTGGCACGAGTACTTCTACAAGCTGGTCCGGGCGGTCGAGCCCGCGCTCCACCGCGGACCGCCCGAGGAGTGCTGGTTGCTCGCCGCCGCGGAGGCCGGGCTGCCGCTGGTCGTCCCGGGCCACGAGGACTCGACCTTCGGCAACATCTTCGCGTCCTACGTGAAGCGGGGCGAGTGCAGCGCGAGCATCGTGAAGTCGGGCATCGAGTACATGGCCGAGCTCTACGACCAGTACCGTGAGCTCAGCGCAGGCGCGGGCGTGGGGTTCTTCCAGATCGGCGGGGGCATCGCAGGGGACTTCCCCATCTGCGTGGTGCCATCGCTCAAGTACGATCTCGAGGAGCCGGCCCGGCCCTGGGCCTACTTCTGCCAGATCTCCGACTCGACGACGTCCTACGGCTCGTACTCCGGCGCCACGCCCAACGAGAAGATCACCTGGGACAAGCTGACCGAGGACACGCCCATGTTCGTGATCGAGTCGGACGCGACCATCGTGGCGCCGCTCCTGCTCGGGGCGCTGCTCGAGTGCAAGCGCTACCCGGCCGAGGCTCGGGCCATCATCGAGGCGCGCGGCGCGTGAGCATCGGCGGCTCTCCTTATTCCTGTCCCAGAAGCGAGGTTGTGAGACGATGAGCAAGAAGAAGGTCCTGGTCACGGGCGGCGCGGGCTTCCTCGGGATCAATCTGGTACGGCACCTGCTCGAGCGCGGTTATGAAGTCACGTCGCTCGACCTCCTGGACTTCGACTACCCCGAGCGGTCGAGCATCCGCGAGGTGCGCGGGGATATCCGTGACGCGGCGGTCGTCGACGAGGCGGTGAAGGGGCATGACTTTGTCGTGCACACAGCGGCCGCGCTGCCCCTGTACACGGCGGAGGAGATCTACACGACCGACGTGATCGGCACGCGCGTGGTCATGAGCGCCGCGCGCCGCCACGGCGCCGAGCGCGCGGTTCATATCTCCTCGACGGCCGTGTACGGCATCCCCGACCACCACCCGCTCTGCGAGGACGACCGGCTCGACGGCGTGGGCCCGTACGGGCAGGCCAAGATCCAGGCCGAGGTCGTGTGCCTGGAGGAGCGTGGCCGGGGGCTCGTGGTGCCCATCATCCGGCCCAAGTCCTTCATCGGACCGGAGCGGCTCGGGGTCTTCGCCCTTCTCTATGACTGGGCGCTCGACGGCAAGGGCTTCCCCATGATCGGCGACGGCAAGAACCGCTACCAGCTCCTCGACGTGGCCGATCTCTGCGAGGCGATCTATCTGTGCATGACGAAGGACGCGTCGATCGCCAACGACACCTTCAACATCGGCGCGAAGGACTTCACCACCATGGGTGAGGACTACCAGGCGGTGCTCGACGCGGTGGGCAAGGGCAAGAAGATCGTGCCCTTCCCGGCGGCGCCGGCGGTGCTCGGCCTGCGCGCGCTCGAGGCGATGGGCGTGTCGCCGCTCTACAAGTGGGTCTACGAGACGGCGTCGAAGGACTCGTTCGTGTCGATCGAGAAGGCCGAGCGGGTGCTCGGCTTCGCGCCGAAGTACTCGAACAAGGACGCGCTGGTGCGCAACCTCGAGTGGTACCGGGCGCACAGGAGCGAGTTCGAGAGCCGTTCGGGCGTGACCCATCGCGTGCCCTGGAAACAGGGCGCGATCGGCCTGTTGAAAGCCTTCTTCTAAGGGGCGCGCGGCCCCGGGGAGAGCGATATCCTCCTCACGAGTCACCCGCAGCGGACCCCGGAATGAGCATCGACGACGACGCCCCCCTGCTGCAGGTGATGAGCCATCTCGGCCTGACCCGGGATGCGCTGCTCGGCATCGGCGGTGAAGCCTGCGTGTTCGCGCTGGGCAGCGAGCGGGTCGTGCGCGTCCACCATCCCGGGACCGTCCGGGAGACGGTCGTTCGACGAGCCCAGCTGCTCGAGGGCTTCCACGAGGGCGCGAGCGCGGTGCCATTCTCGATCCCGCGTGTCCTGGAGATGACCGAGCTGCACGGCCGCCTCATCACCTTCGAGCCGCGGTTGCCCGGGCGGCCCCTCTTGCAGGTGCTCGGCGAGGCGGCCGGCGCCGAGCGGGAACAGCTCATCATTCGCTTTCTCGAGGCCTCGACGCGCCTGCGAGCCCTGCGCGTGAGCGCTGCCTGGTACGGCGATCTCTGCGAAGCCGAGCCGATCCGGACGCCCTCTTACCGCTCTTACCTCGAGCTGCGCGCAAGGAAGAGCCTGACCTGCGCCGGGAGCGCGTTCGACGGCATCGATCCGGCGCCTCTGGCCGCCGCGCTGCCCGAGCCGGAGCGACCGAGCTTCGTGCACATGGACTTCTATCCAGGCAATGTGCTGGTCGAAGGCCAGGAGGTCAGCGCCGTGATCGACTTCGGGGGCCTACCCATCGTGGGAGATGCTCGGCTCGATCCGCTCTCTGCCGTCATCTAC
Source organism: Sorangium sp. So ce117 (assembly GCF_051524395.1). Taxonomy (NCBI): domain Bacteria; kingdom Pseudomonadati; phylum Myxococcota; order Polyangiales; family Polyangiaceae; genus Sorangium; species Sorangium sp. So ce117. The sequence continues at coordinate 9,945,244 of NZ_CP150309.1, read as the reverse complement.
CTCACGCCGTTCATCACCACGACCGCCACGGATCGCGACCGACGCCTCGCCCGGGAGTGGCTGCTGGCCCAGCACCTCGACGCGCTGTTCGAGCCTGCAGAGCGATGGCTCGCCGCCCGCTGGTCGTTCGCGACCGACGACGTGCGCTTGCATCGATGGTGTCGACGCGTGCTGCTCGGACACCAGGGGGATCCGTGAAGCGGACCCTTGGACCCACGCGGCGGGCGGTTCCTCCGGCCGCCTACTCGGGGTCGCCCGCCTGCTTTGCCGATCGTCCAGGCGGGGGTGGAAACCACCCGGCGAGTCAGGGTGACGGCGCTGCGCATGAGGCCGACGCGAAGCCCGGTACGCTCCGGCGGTCGCCGCGCGGCTAGAAAGATACGGCGGAGCGCTTCGCTGACGCGGCGCTCGCTACTTTTGGTAACGTGTGAGCCGCTCGCTACTTTTGGTAACGTGTGAGCCGCTCGCTACTTTTGGTAACATGTGAGCCATTCGTGCGATGCGTCGATGCGCGTGCGTCGTGCATAATCCTTTGAGCGCCTTCCGGGGGTTTTGTATCCTCACCCCATGCTCAAATCATCGCGATTCTTCCACTTCGAGAATTTTCCTGCGTCATCATCCTTGGCGCTCGGTGCGATGTTGTTGCTGGGCACGCTGCACGTCAGCGGCTGCGGCGATGACGGGGAGGACACCACCAGCGGCGGCACCACCGGTGGCCAGCAGACGACGAGCAGCAGCAGCAGCGGCGGCACGCCGGGAAGCTCCTCCTCCAGCGGCGGGGATCCCGGCGCGACCTCGGCGTCGGCCGGGGGGGGCGACGGCGGCTCGAACCCCGCCGGCACGGGCGGCGCGGACCCTGCCGGTGGCGGCGGCTCGGACCCCGCCGGCGGCACGGGCGGAACGGGTGGAGCAGGAACGGGCGGTAGCGGTGATGGAGGAGAGGCGCCCGAATCCGGCCTTCCGCCGGGGCCCGGCGCTGGCAACGTGCCGAAGCCGGGCGGCGCGGCCGGCGGGTTCAAGGTCATCGACTGGGCCGGCTTCGCGGGCGCCGTGACGTACAGCTTCGACGACTCGAACCAGACGCAGATCCAGAACTACGATGCGATGAACGCGCTCGGCGTGCCGTTCACCTTCTACGTCTGGACCGGCAAGAGCGAAGCGAACAACGCGGTGTGGCAAAAGGCGCAGATGGACGGGCACGAGATCGGCAACCACACGTCCAGCCACGCGATGGACGACCCCGGCGGCTCCGCGACGGACTCCGCGCAGCAATGGATCAAGCAAAAGTTCGGCATCACCGCGTACACGATGGCGGCTCCGTACGGCGCGAATGGGTACACGAGCATCGCCCAGTCGCGCTTCCTCATCAATCGCGGCGTGTCCAACGCCCTGATCGGCCCGAACGACAACAGCAATGCGTTCCAGCTGCCCACCTACATTCCCCCGACCAACGCCTCCAAGGCGCAGATGGACTCGGAGGTCGCGAGCGCGCGAAGCGGCAAGAAGTGGCGCACCTTCTGCATCCACGGCTTCACCGGCGGCAACGACAGCGCCTATCAGCCCATCCCGTTCCAGGCCTGGGTCGATCACGTCAAGGCCGTCAAGGCTTACGGCGACGTGTGGATCGGCACCATGGAGACCATCGGCGCCTACTGGCGCGGCCAGAAGGCGATCACCGACGGCACCAACACCAAGAACGGGAACGACACGACCTACAACTGGACGCTCCCCCAGAACTTCCCGCCGGGCAAGTACGTGCGCGTGACGGTCACCGGCGGCACGCTCAAGCAGAACGGCACCGCGCTCAAGTGGCATCCGCAGGGCTACTACGAAGTGGCGCTCGACGCGAAGTCCGTCACGCTCTCGCCGTGACGCGAGCCGCCCGAAGCCCGCGCCGTTCACCGGCGCGGCTCCGGGCGGAGCCGATCTCACCCGGGGCAGGCCCCGCAGCTGGGGCTTGACGTCTCCGGAGCGTTTGGGTCTCCTCTCCCCCAGCCAGAGCGCGTCTCATGCCTGACATCAGCGGTAGAACCATGGGGAGCTTCGCTCGGTTGCTCCGCGAACCGGTCCTTCATTTCCTCTTCATCGGCGCGCTGTTGTTCCTCGGCCACCGGCTCGTCGCCGGCGATCCCAGGGAGATCGTCGTCAGCACGGGGCTGAAGGCGGACCTGGAACGGCAGTTCCGCGACACCATGGGGCGAGCGCCGACGGCGGCTGAGCTGGCGGAGGCGCTCGACGGGTGGAAGCGGGACGAGGTGCTCTACCGTGAGGCGCTGAGGGAGGGGCTCGATCGGCAGGATGCGACGGTGCGGGTCGCGCTGGCCGAGAGGCTGCGGACACGGGCGGCTCAGCCGATGGCGGCGCGGGAGCCGACGGATGCAGAGCTGGACGCGTGGCTGGCTTCTCACCGGAGCCAGTACGAAACGCCGCTCCGGTACGATTTCGAGATCGTGGCCTTCTCCAGGAGCGATCCGGCCGCAGAGGAGCAGCGGTCGACGTATCGACGTGCGCTGGCCGACGGCGCGGACCCACGAACGCTCGGTCGTCCGATCGAGGGTGGCAACCTCACCCGCGATTCACTCGCAGCCAAGTTCGGACCCGCGGTCTCCGAGAGCATCGGCAGCTCGCCGCTCGCCACGTGGCAGGCCCTGGAGACCCAGGACAGCCTGCTGCTCGTGCGGGTCAACCAGACAAGCGGGGGGCTGCCCAGCCGCGAGGCGATCCGCGCGACCCTCACCCTCGACTGGACCGCCGCACGGAAGAAGGAAGCCGTCGACGAGTTCGTCAAAACCCTCCTTGCGCAGTACAGGTTCAAGGAGAGCCCTTGAATCGTTCGCGTCTGCTCCGGCTGGCTCGTTTCCTGCCGTTCTTGCTGGCCCTGCTTCTGGCGCCAGCCCCCGCGGCCGGCCACGCGCTCAACTCAGCGCTTCTTTCGCTGACGGAGGTCGAAGGTCACGACGGGCGGTTCCTCGTGCGCTGGCAGGCGAGCTCGTCCGCGCTGAAGGCCGACCTCGCGACGCCCGCCGTGTTCCCCCCGGCCTGCAAGCTCGACGGAGCAGCTCTCGACTGCGGTCGCGACGGCCTGGTCGGCACCATCGAGCTCCCCTGGCTCGAGGGGACCGAGACCAACGTGATGGTGGTTGTCGAGTGGCGGAATGGAAGCCGGCTTGTCCGGGTGTTGACCGGCAACGACCCGAGCCTGGCGGTCTACGGTATTCCCGCCTCCGCCGGGCTCGGCGCGCTCCGGCCGATCATGGTCGATTACACGTGGCTCGGCGTCGAGCACATCCTGACCGGGTTCGACCATCTCCTCTTCGTCATCGCGCTCACGCTGCTCGTGCGCGGCGGCCGGAAGCTGCTCGGCGCCGTCACGGCCTTCACGGTCGCGCACAGCCTGACGCTGGCCTGCGCCGTGTTCGGCTGGTTGACGCTGCCGGCCCCGCCGGTCGAAGCGGCCATCGCGCTCTCGATCGTGCTGATCTGCGGCGAGTGCATACGGCCGACCGACTCGCTCACCCGCCGGGCCCCATGGGCCGTCACGTTCGCCTTCGGGCTGCTTCACGGGCTCGGGTTCGCGTCGTCGCTGCTCGACATCGGGCTGCCGGAGAGGCATGTGCCGATTGCGCTCCTGTTCTTCAACGTGGGCGTGGAGCTCGGTCAGCTCGGCGTGATCGCGCTGGTGGTCGCGCTGCGCCTCCTTGCCGCGCGCGTCCCCACGCAACCAGCGACCGTGAGGCGCGGCGTGGTGTATGCGATGGGCGCAATGGCAGGCTACTGGTCGATCGAGCGCGTCGTGGCGATGCTGACGGAAGCCAGCATGTAGCGGAGCCCGCGGGCAGCGGCGTGGAGGCGGCCCCCTTCGCGCTGCATCGCAGGCCCGGCATGCGCCTCGCCGCTCACCGCTTCTTCTCGCCGCCCGCTGGCGCAGCGGGCGCGCCGCCCCCCGGTGTCGCGTCCACCGCGCCCGGCCCGAGCAGCGTGCCGCACATCGTCTTGCACAGGATGTCGGTCGGCCTGCACTCGCACTTGCCCTGCTGCTTGAGCTCGAGCTTCCCGCGCATCTCCTCGACCGTGAACTGCGCCATCCGCTCGACGCGAGCCATGTCCCACCCCTCCTGGACTTGCCGGGGCGTCCGAGGCTCGGTGGCCTTGCCGTCGGGCTCGGCGCAGCAGCGGAAGCTCAGGAAGTAATAATAGAACCCCTCGTCATGGGTGTAGATCTTCGGCCGGCACTGGTTGCGCACGCCCTTGTACCAGGGGCCGCCGGTGTGGACGCTGTCGAACTTGCCGCGCCAGCCGCCGCTCGTCTCGCTCGCGACCACCTCGTCGGTGTTCGCGGGCAGGTCGGCGACGCCATAGTCGCTGATGCACTCGGGCTGTGACCCGCTCCGCACCCCTTTCCAGAGGCGGGCCAGCTCGCCCGGGTCGCGCTTCGCGACCTTCTTCATGTCGGGATCGTCCCAGAGGTGGTCGCCGTTGCACTTCGTCGCGTCGCGCGAGTACCCGTAAGGGAACGGCTTCATCTCGGGGCCCTCGCAGGCGAGCGTCCACTCCGACTCGGTGCAGAGGCGCTTGCCGACGGCGGCGCACTTGACCTGCGCCTGGTGGAAGCGGTTCATCACCTCGGGCCGCTCCCCCTTCTTGTTCGGCCACTCGTACGTGTCGATGCAATAGCGCTTCTTCGTCTTGTCGCCTGTGCAGCGGGCCGGGGCGGGGGCGAACTCCTCGCAGATCGTCTTCTTGTTCGACTTGTCGTACCAGCTGCGGAGGCAGCTGTGCTCGACCTCGCTGCAGTACTCGCCCTCGACGAGCTTCATGTCGGCCGGGCACGCCTGCTCCTCGGCGGCGGCGCTCTCCCCGCCGGCCGTCCCCGTCTGGGCGGCGGGCGCGCCGGCCTCCGGGGCGGCGGGCGCCGCGGCTCCGGCCTCGGCGGGGGACGCCGCGGCCGCGGGCGGGCGGCCGTCGTGCGCGCGCGGGGAAGGCAACGGCTGGGCGGGCTCCGGGGGCGCGCCGGAGCAAGCGGCGGCGAGCGTCAGGGCGGGGAGGGAGAGCGGGAGCAGGAGGCGTCGCATGCCCGGCGTCATAGTCGAGATCGCGGCGAGGGGAACCAGGCGTCGCGCCCCCGGATCGACGCCGCGCGCCCCGGCCGGGCCGGGGGCGTTCCGGCGGGGGCGCGCTCCCTCCGGGCGGAGGCGCGCGGGTGCGGTCCGGGGGCCCCGCTTCCCGAGTCGACGCTGCTGGATCTCGCCCTCTGCTCCGGCAGGCCATCGACGCGCACTGTTCGCCGTTCCCGCCGGAGGCGCGTGATATCGTGCGCCCGAAGGCAGGAGGAGTATCGCTGATGATGCGTACGGCTCGTTTAGGTTCGCTGGCTCTCGGGCTCGTCTTTGCCGCTTCGGCGGCCGCCGTTTCGTGCGGCGACGACGGCGAAGCCCCGTCCAGCGCGGCAAGTGGCAATGGCGGTGAAGGCGGCGGGGGAGCAGCGGGGGGCGGGGGAGCAGCGGGCGGCGGCGCAGGGGGATCGGACCCCGGCGGCGTGGCGATTCCCGATCTCGACGGGGATGTCCGGGCGGTGACCGACGAGCTCGGGGTCCTTCACCTCGAGTGCGCGTCCGACGACGACTGCTTCGCCGCGCTCGGTTACTTCCACGCTCAGAACCGCTTCTTCTTCATGGATTTCATCCGCAACCTCGTCGAGGGGTCGCTCGGCGGGCTTGTGAAGGCGGGCGCGCAGGTGCTCGAGCAGGACTATCGGAACCGCCATTTCTTCACGACGCGCGACGGCGAGCCGCTCGAGAGGGTGCTCTACGAGCAGGCGAGCCCGGAGGTGAAAGGGCATCTGGACGCGTATGCGCGCGGCGTGAACGCCTGGCTCGCCGACATGCGGAGCAAGAGGAACGGCGCGACGCTGACCGTCGAGTACAACCTCGCGCTCATGGTGAAGGACGCGATCCGCGACTGGACGCCGGAAGACAGCACCGCCGTCGGCCTCTACGTGCTCAACGACCTCTCGAACAACAGCGGGGGAGAGCTCGAGCTCGCGGCGCAGATACCGCTGTTCGACGCGGCGCTCGCCGCCGATCTGTTCTCGCCCGCGCCGGTGTTCGACGCGTCCACCGTGCCCGCCGCGCAGACGGCGGACCTCGTGCGGCCCTTCGCGCCGGTGGCCGTGTCGCGGCTCTCGCCGCACCGGGCGCTCCTCACGGGCGCGGCGGAGCGCGCGGCGAAGGTCGGCGACGGCCGGCGCAAGATGGCGGGCGACGCCGGGTCGAACAACTGGGTTGTCGGTCCGAGCCGCACCGAGAGCGGCCACGCCATCCTGGCGAACGATCCGCACCTGTTGCTCGGCAATCCCAGCACCTGGTTCCCCGTCGAGATCGACGCCAAGAGCCGGGGCGACGGCGAATACCACGTCGCCGGCGCCACGATTCCGGGCATGCCGAGCGTGATCATCGGACAGAACGAGTCCATCGGCTGGGGCGTGACCACCGCGTACTACGACCTGGCCGACGTTTACCTGGAGACGCTCACCGGGGACGGCGCGTCGGTCGCTTTCAAGGGGGAAGACGTGGCGATCGTCGAGAAGAAGTTCTCGTTCAAGGACGCGGCTTCCGGCGAGACGATCGAGAAGACCTTCCGCTGGGTCCCGCACCACGGGCCCATCGTGAGCGAGGACGCGGACGCCGGCACCGCCGTGACCATCCGGTGGCGCGGGCACGACGGCGGGACGGACCTCGACGCGCTCTTCGCCCTCGGGCGCGCTGGAAGCGTCGCCGAAGCCAGGACGGGGCTCGAGGCGGCGAGCTTCGTCAGCCAGAATTTCGTCGTCGTCGACACCCAGGGCAACATCGGCTGGTTCCCGTACAGCAAGGTGCCGGCGCGGCCCTGGGCGTCGCCCGAGGTGCCCGCGTGGCTGCCGCTCCCGGGTGACGGAAGCGCCGAGTGGGGCGACCCGATCCCGTTCGCCGAGCTGCCGCAGCTCCTCAACCCGCCTGCGGCCGCGATCGCGACGGCGAACGGCGACATGACGGGCGCGACAGCCGACGGCGATCCCACGAACGACGGGCAAGGCGCGCTCCAGGCGTGGGGCAAGGCCGACGGGACGCGCCAGCAGCGGATCCTCGATCGGCTCGACGCAGGCGGCGACGCGCATTCGCCCGACACCATGACGGCGATGCAAGGCGACACGTACTCGCTCTATGGCAGCTTCGTCGTGCCAGCCGTGCTCTCGGCGGCGGAGCTGGCGACGTTGACGGACGAGGAGCAGGCGGTCGTCGACGCGCTCGCCGCCTGGGATTACACGTGTCCGACAGGGCTCGACGGGCACGATCCGGTGGACGCGGGGAAGGTGGACGACGCGACGCTCGCCGCCGAGTCGATCGGCTGCACGGCGTTCCACGCGACGTTCTATGCGATCGTGAGCGAGGCGCTGGGCGACGAGGCGGCGGCCGCGGGCCTCGATGCGCCCGGGTTCGGGCTGACCGTCGTGGCGCGCGCGCTGCGCGATCCGGCGCGCCTGAGCTCGGGCCCTCTGCTCTGGGACGACGTGACCACCGACGGCATGGCGGAGACGCAGGACGACATCTTGCTCCGGGCGCTCGCGAAGGCGGCCGCCTCGCTCGCGGTCATCGGCCCGGCGGACGACTGGCGCTGGGGCCGCGTCCACACGCTCACGCTCCGCAGCATCTTCGATAACTTCGGCCTCGCCGTGTACAACGACGGGCCTTATGCCGCGCCGGGCGGGCTCTTCACCGTCAATGTCGCCAACCCGAGATCGCGCGCGCTCCCGGCGGACGGCAAGAAGCCCAGCTTCGCCTTCGCCAACGGGCCGTCGATCCGCCTCGTCATCGACGCGGATCCAGCGGGCCCGAAGATGCGCTTCGGGCTCCCCGGCGGGTCGGACCTCCACCGCGAGAGCGCGTTCTACAACAACCTGCTTCCGCAATGGCTCGACAACGAGCCGCTCGAGTTCCACTTCGGGCCGGGCGCGGTGACGGATCCGGCGAGCGTGGTGGACATCTCGCCGGCGCGCTGACCCGGCGCCGGCGTGTGATCCGGACTCCCGTGATCCCTCGGCTCCGTGGGCTCCTGGGACACCGACGATTCCATTCGAACGCGCAGAGAAGACCGTTGCGCCTAGGGCTATCCCCTGCTCGTATCCGGCCGCGCCTGGCGCCTTCTCCTGCGCTGCGATGAGGCGAGAATGAGCATTGGCCGCGAAGCGATCCCTGATTCGTGACCTGCGCCGGAGTCTGAATTACCTATCCCCCCATCGCGCGCGACTTTCCGTGTGCCTCGCGCTCACGCTCCTCTCGGGCGGCCTGCCCGCGCTCGACCCTCTCGTACCATCAGGAGAGGGGCGTCGGAGAGACGATGACGCGGGTCGATCGCGGCATCACGTCGCTCATGGACTGCCTTGCTTCGGTCGCGTTCCAGCTCTTCCCCGCGCTCGTCTACCTCGTGGTCTCGCTCGGGATCATGCTCCGGCTGAGCCCGCTGCTCGCGCTGGTCGCGGTCGGGTTCATCGTGCCTCCGCTCCTTCTCGGCAGGGCGACGACCGCGCGCCTCGTGGAGCGCGAGCGCGAGGTGCTCGACCGCTGGTGCGGGATCTACAACCGCTTTCAGCAGGTGCTCTCGGGCATCAAGACGGTCAAGGCGTTCGCGCGCGAGGCGGACGAGCACGCCCGGTTCATCCGTTCCGTCGAGGAGGCGCAGGGCGAGGTGCTCCAGAGCATCCGCCTCCAGACGCGGCTCTCCGCGGGCCGGAGCGTCTGCGTCAACATCGGCCGTGTGGCGCTGCTCGGCGTGGGGGGCCTCCTTGTCCTCCGCGGGGAGCTCGGCGTGGGAACGCTCGTCGCGTTCCTCGGCTATGTCGGCGGCCTCTATGGCCCTGCGCAGACGCTCCTCGGCGTCTACGAGACGGCGCGCCGCGCCGAGGTCGGCCTGGCGGCGATCTTCGGCGTGCTCGACGCCGAGGTCGCGGTCGCCGATCCGGAGCGCGCCGTGAGCCCGGAGCACATCCGCGGCGACCTCGAGCTCGACCAGGTGAGCTTCCGCTACCAGCACGCCGCCGGGCGGGCGGTCATCGACGGGGTCTCGCTCTCGATCCGGGCCGGCGAGTTCGTGGCGGTCGTGGGCCCGAGCGGCGCCGGGAAGAGCACGCTCGCCGATCTGCTCCTGCGGCTGCACGATCCGACCTCCGGGGCGATCCGCATCGACGGGCTCGATCTCCGGGCGCTGTCGCAGCGCGCGCTCCGGCGGAAGCTCGGCATCGTCACGCAGGAGCCGTTCCTCTTCGAGGACACCATCGAGGCGAACCTCCGCTATGGCTCGCCCGACGCGACGAGCGAGGCGCTCCACGCCGCGGCGCGCGCCGCCTGCGCCGAGGAGTTCATCGAGCGGCTCCCCCTCGGGTACCAGACCCTCGTCGGCCGCGGCGGCGTGGCGCTCTCCGGCGGGGAGCGGCAGCGCCTCGCGATCGCGCGCACGCTGCTCAAGGACCCGTCGGTCGTGATCCTCGACGAGCCCACGAGCAGCCTCGATATCGAGAGCGAGACCGCGGTGCAGCGGGCCATCGAGGGGCTCTCGCGGGGCCGTACCACGCTGCTCATCGCGCACCGGCTCTCCACCACCCTGCGCGCCGACCGCGTCGTCGTCATCGAGGGCGGGCGCGTCGTCGAGCAGGGCCCGCCCGCGGCGCTCCTCCGCCGCGGCGGGGCGTATCGCCGGATGATGGATCTCTGGCGGGCGCACGAGCCCTCCGGGGCGAGAGGCCTCGGCCACCGAGCGGGTGTGCTGGAGCCAGCGCTGATCGAGGCCGCGGCGGCGGCAGGCGCGTGAGGGATCCCGAGGCGCCGGTCAAAGCATGATCGGGAGTTCGCCTCCGCGCGCCGGGCGCGCCCGTCAGAGCTCCGAGAACAGGCCCCAGAAGGCGCCGGGCGCGAGCGCGTCTTGCCGGTCGTGGCCCTTGCCGCTCGTCTCGCACCAGATCACCGGATAGCCCGCGTCGCAGCCCTGATAACGAGCGCAAGGCGCGGGGTCCTCCGGCACCGGCGCGGTCGCGGCGTCGCAATGGTTCAGCTCGAGGAGGCGATCGCGCTCGGCGTGATTGCGGTCGATCGTGTTGTCCTTGTCGTCCGCGTCATGGATGAAGATGCGCGCCACCCGCCCGACGCAATCGCGCGGCGTGCCCGGCGTGCCGCCCGAGACCGTGCCGGTCGCGCGGAGTTTGTCGCCGCGCTTGCACTCGAGCATGTTGATGAGCCAGGAGCCGCTGCTGTAGCCCGCCGCGAACACGCGCGACGTGTCCGCGCAGGTGTTCGCGAGCACGTCCGCCAGCATCTCATCGAAGAAGGTCAGATCCGGTCCGTTCGACGAGGCGTCCCAGCAAACGCCGTCGGAGACGCCGGCGCCGCGCACCAGGATCGCGTCGTCGCCGGTCACGTTCTGCATCGGGACATTGTTCGTCTCGCTCGAGCAGCCGTGGAACATGAAGACGACGGGATACGCGCGCGTCGGCTCGTAGCCCACGGGCAATCGCACCCACCAATGTCGCTCGACCGACGCGATGCTCTTCGCGGGCTGCTCGACCCACTCGTTGAGCGCCTGGCTCGGCGCGTTTCCGCAGCCCGCGCTCGGCGTCGCGCTCCCGCCCCCGCCGCCGCCCGCGCCGTCCGAGCCGCCGCCCGTCACGCCCGACGAGCCCGCGCCGCCGCCGCTCGTAGCGCCGCTGCCGCTCGTAGCGCCGCCGCCGCTCGAACTGCCGGCCGAAGTGCTCTCGCTGCCCGCGCCGCCCCCGGCTCCGGACGCCCCTTCCGGGGAGATCGGCGAGTCGTCCCCCTCACAGCCCACGGCGCTCGCGGCCGCGAGCGACACGGCGAAAAGCGCGCTCCACATGTTTCGGATGATCATCGAGCTCGGCTCCCTTCTCGTCGCCCCTGACGCGCGGCGAGCAGCCCGAAGATAGCCGAATCGAAACGACCGAACGTCGAACAATCGTGGTTCGGCGACATCGACGCCAGCCTGCGACCTCGTCGTACAGATTGCTTCCTACAAAATGAAAGCAGCCCCGTTCGACGCGTCGATCGCGCCGCTCGAATCTCGCATTGAACGCCCCGTCAGCGCGTCAATTTGCCGGTGAGCGAGCTTTACTTATCGCATTCGAAGGCTACCCTCCATTCATGCGAATCCTTGGAATCAGCGGAGGCCACGAGCCGGACCATATCGGTTATCCGAGACCAGCATTCAATGCGGCGACGTCGCATGACGGCGCCGCCGTCCTCCTCGAGGACGGCGAGGTCGTCGCGGCGATCGAGCAGGAGCGGCTGAATCGCCTCAAGCACTCGAACAAGGCGCCCTTCCAGGCGGCCCGCTTCTGCCTGGAGAGCCGGGGGCTCCGCGTCGACGAGGTCGACTACCTCTGCTTTTACATCAGCGAAGACTGGTGCAACGCCCAGGTGAAGCGCGGGCTCTTCTCCAGAGGCCCCGAGCTGCGCACGGCGAAAGACGTCATGAGGCGCCTTGTGCTCGCGGAGTTCGGCGTCGACGTGGAGCCCGAGCGCATCCAGTTCGTGAAGCATCACACGGCCCACGCGATGAGCGCCCTGATCGGCTCGGGGTACGAGAGCAGCCTCGTCCTGACGCTCGACGGCTGTGGCGACGGCGAGTCGGGATCCGTCTCCGTCGGCTCCGGCGGAGAGCTTCACTCGTTGAGAGACATCCCGGAGCGGGACTCGCTGGGCAATTTCTACGTCGAGGTGATACGGTTCCTCGGATTCTCGCTGTTCGACGAGTACAAGGTGATGGGGCTCGCCCCGTACGGCGATCCGCGCAGGTACCGGGCGCAGTTCCAGGCGATGTTCACGCTGCTCCCGGAGGGCGCATGGGCCATCGACTTCGACAAGGTCGTCGATCTCCACGACGCGATCCGGCCGCGCGCGCCGCGGGAGCCGATCACGCAGGACCACAAGGACATCGCCGCCTCGCTCCAGGAGGCGCTCGAGACCATCGTCTTCCATTGCCTGCGGCACTTCCAGCGCGAGACCGGGCAGGTGAGCCTCTGCTTCGCGGGCGGCGTCGCGCACAACTGCACCTTGAACGGGAAGATCCTCCGCTCCGGGCTGTTCGAGCGGGTGTTCGTCCAGCCGGCCGCGCACGACGCCGGCTGTGCGCTCGGCTCCGCCATGGCCGTGCACGCGCGAAAGGCCCCGGCGCGGCGGCCGCCCGCGATGAACCACCTGTACTGGGGAAGGCACATCGGCGAGCGGGGCGAGGTCCGGAGAGCGCTCGACGCGTGGCGCGATTTCATCCGTGTCGAGGAGCTCGCCGACGCGCCGAAGGCCGCCGCCGAGCTGCTCGCGGCGGGCAGCGTGATCGGGTGGGCGCAGGGCCGGTCCGAGTTCGGCCCCCGCGCGCTCGGCAACCGCAGCATCCTGGCGGATCCCAGGCCGGCGGCGAACAAGGACATCATCAACGCCATGGTGAAGAAGCGCGAGGAGTTCCGGCCCTTCGCGCCCGCGGTGACGGAGGAGGACGCGCGCGACTATTTCGATCTCGGCGGCGCGGAGGCCATGCCTTTCATGATCTTCACCATGCCAGTCCACGAACAGAAGCGACAGCAGCTCGGCGCTGTCACGCACGTGGACGGGACCGCGCGGGTTCAGACGGTCTCCAGGCGCACGAACCCGCGCTTCTGGCAGCTCATCCGGGCCTTCGGCGACCTCACCGGCGTGCCGGTGGTGCTCAACACGTCGTTCAACAACAACGCCGAGCCGATCGTCGATTCGGTCGACGACTGCGTGACCTGTTTTCTGACGACGCGGCTCGACAAGCTCGTCGTCGGCGACCACCTCGTCCACAAGAAGCCCGCGCCGCTGTCGGCTTATGCGGAGCTCGTGCCCTCGTTTCCGACCTTCGTGAAGCTGCTCTCGCTGCGAGGGCCCACGCCGGGCGGCTACGAGGTCGAGCGCGCGATCGTCACGACCTACAATGACGCCCGAACCCCGGTCTCCGCCGAGACGTTCGAGGTCCTGTGGCGGGCCGACGGCCGGAAGCGGCTCCGCGAGCTGCTCGACGGGGTGGAGGATCGGGAGGCGGTGATCGCCGAGCTGATCGAGCTGTGGTCGCAGCGCGTGGTGCGGCTGCTGCCTGCCACCGGCGATTGACGGCGGAGGAGGGGGGGCGCCGCCGAGCGCCCCGCGGACGGCGCTCCCCTGCATTCTAACGGTATCCCGCCATGGTGATGATCACGTCCTCGGGGCAGATCTGGTCGGTCTCCACCTCGAACCCGTGATCGCGCAGCATCCGCCGGACGCGCTCGCCTCTCCCGCCGAAGTCGTGCAGCTCGAGGACGACCGCCCGGATCCTCCCCCAGTCGCCGGGGCGAATTCCCTCCAGCACGTCGATCTCGGCCTTCTCGGCGTCGATCTTGAGCAGGTCGATCTGCCCGATCTCCTCCCGTTCGATGAGCTCGGACAGCGTCGCGAGCTCGCACTCCACTCGCCTCATGCCGCGCCTCATCCACCAGGCATGACCGTCGATGAGCAGCGAGTTCACCGCGCGCGGGAGGTGCTTCATGTAGGCCGGCAGATCCGCGTGGTGCTTCTCCCGGATCCGTTCGTCGTAGATAGCCGCGAGCGTGGCCTGCTTGTCGTCGCTCGCCATCATGTCGTACATGCTCGAGATGGCGCCCTGGCGTGGCGCGTAGTGGAACGTCGCTGTGCCCGCGGCCCGGCCCAGACCCGCGCGGTGCAGGCGCACGCGCTCTGATGCAGACGATCCCAGGTTCATCCGGAGGAGCTCGAAGGTCTCGGGGATCGGCTCGAAGCAGTGGATCCGCGCCCGCCCGTCGGTCCGCTTCAGCACCTCGAGCGCGAAGAGGCCGATGTTCGCGCCGACGTCGATCACGGTCACCTCCCCGCTGGCCAGGAGGCTCTGCACGCGAGGCCTGAAGTAGCCCTGCACCTGGAGATGCAGCGTCCTCGCCATGTCGGGGACGCGATCGTGAACGACCCTCTGATCCGGTAACTGGATTGCGAACGTCTTCATAGGGGCTCATCCAAACGTGGTGTGTCCATCCATCCCTCGCGCCGCCGCGCGCATGTGCGCGGGCTCCGCTCACCCGCACGCGCGCGCGATCGCCCGCAGATCGTCGATGACGTCGCCGGCGACCCGCTGCGCGGTCGCTGGCGCGTGCACGTTCGCGCTGTAGCGCCACCGGAACGTCAGGGCCCCTCCGCGGACGAGGACGTGGCACTCGAACAGGTTGAACCGCAGGTTCGTCGCCGCCTCGTCGTAGCCCGTGGACTCGCTCGCCATGCGGAGGATCGAGCCCTGCGCAGGCGGCTCGACGCGCCCCTGGTAATTGAACAGGATCCCCGGTCGCTTCCGGAGCCGCCCGAGCTCCGCGCTGAGCCGGGCGTCGCCTCCCAGGTACTTGAGGAGGTTGTAGCCATGGCCCCCGCTCGGGATGCGATCGATCTGCCGGCTCGTATCGAGCAGCGCCGCGAGGGGCTCTTGCTGGATCGGGCGCCGGAGCACGAGCACCCGCTCGGCGCTCAGCCAGCCCACCGTGCGAGACGCGTCGAGCTCCGGGTGATGGGGCATCAGATCACGCCCCGAGTAGAGGACCATGATGTCCTGCCAATCGCGGCCCGTCCAGGCGGTCACGCCGCGGAGGACCGCGGCGATGAGCGCGTGCTCCGTGCTCACCCCGAAGCGCGCCGGCAAGTCCCGCAAGATGACCTGAGACTCCTGCTCGGGGAGCGACGCCCAGTGATCGCGGACCGACTCCACCGTGTAGAGATGGCGGGTCGCCGGGTGGTCCGCCGGGAGGAGGTCGATCTCGTCCCAGGGCAGCGAGAGCCAGTAGGCGCGCTCGTTCGGCAGGATCTCATCGCTCACCCACCGCTCCAGCGCGCGCGTCCAGCGGCCGGACGAAACGCCCGTGGGCGGCAGGCGGGGCGTGGCCGTCGTCGCGAGCTGATCGTAGATGGATTGCAGATCGAGCGCGGCGATCATCATCGACATCCAGTCGACGACGAGGTGGTGCGCGTTGAGCCACAACCGGCCTCGCCCCTGCTCGTCCCACCGGAAAAAGACGATCCGGAACAGCCGCCCGCGCTCGAGCTCGTACGCGTCCTGCATGCGATCGCAATGCCGCTCGAGCTCGGCCGGGCGCCGATCCTCCGGGATCCCGGACAGATCCACGCAGGCGAACGGCGCCTCGGCCCACGGCGCGTCGATCACCTGGCGAAAGCCGCTCGGGGCGCCCTCGAAGCGCGCGCGGAGCGCCTCATGACGGTTTGCGAGGATCAGCGAAGCGCGCGCGAGCCTGTCGAGATCGAGCGGCGCCACGGCCTCCAGCAGCAGGTTCACGTTCCAGCGCGCCGGGCGGGTGCGCTCGCGGGCCTCCTCCAGATACCAGCGCTGGAGGACGGTGAGCGGCCGCTCCCCATTCTCCGGTTCCACGTCCACCGCCGGGCGGTCCGGGGAGGCGCAAGCGGCCGCCAGGCGCGCGATCGTCTGGTGCTGGAAGAGCTGCCTCGGCGTGACGTCGAGCCCCGCCTCCCGCGCCCGCTCGACCAGCGCAATGCCAAGGAGCGAATCCCCTCCGAGCGCGAAGAAATTGTCGTCCACGCCCACCCGATCCAGCTTGAGGACGCCGGCCCAGAGCACGGCCATCCGGCGCTCTGCCTCCGACGACGGCGCCCGGTAGGCCGCGCTGGCCCCCTGCTGGTGCTGCGCGGCGAGCTCGAGGAGCGCCCTCCGATCGACCTTGCCGTTGGCCGTCAGCGGCAGGCGCTCCAGCGCGATCCACGCGCTGGGCACCATGTACTGCGGCAGCCTCGCGGCGACGGCCTCCTCCAGGACGCGAGGCTCGAGCGCGGCGCCCCGCTCCGCCACGTAGCAGGCGACGAGGCGCCTGGCCCCGCCCGGGGTCGACTCCACGCACACCACGGCTTGCTCGACCTCGGGATGCTGCGCCAGCGCGGCCTCGATCTCCCCGAGCTCGATGCGGTTTCCCTGGATCTTCACCTGGAAGTCTTCCCGTCCGATGAACTCGATGTTCCCGTCCGGAAGGAATCGCCCGAGATCGCCTGTCCAGTAGAGCCGCTCGCCCGTCTCCGGGTGCTCGAGGAAGCGCTCCGCGGTCTGCGCAGGATCCCTGTAGTAGCCGCGGGCGAGGCAGATCCCACCGACGTACATGCGGCCGGCGACCCAGTCGGGACACGGCCGCATGCGCTCGTCGAGCACGTGGACACGCTGGTTCGGGAGGGGCTTGCCGTAAGGGATGCTCCTCCAGGCCGAGTCCACCTCTCCGACGGGATAGAAGATCGACCAGATCGACGTCTCCGTCGGCCCCCCCGCCCCGATGACCCGCGCCCCCGGGCAAGCGCGGCGGATCTGATCGGGCAGGGGCACGGGGATCCAGTCGCCGCTCAGGATGACCCAGCGCAGCGAGGGGGACGCCAGCGGACCGCCGCCGAGGTGCTCGACGAACATCTGCATCAGCGCGGGCACCGAGTTCCAGACCGTGACCCGGTGGGTCTCGATGAGCTGCCGCCAGTGCGCCGGATCCCGCGCCGCCTCGGGCGAGGGGAGCACCAGGGCGCCTCCCGCGCCGAGCAGGCCGAACACGTCGTACACCGAGAGATCGAAGTGAGCGGCGGAGAGCGCGAGGGCGCGATCGGAGGGAGAGACCTGGAAGCGCTCGTTGATCTCGAGGATCGTGTTCAGCGGGCCGCGGTGATCGAGCGCCACGCCCTTGGGCTTCCCCGTCGAGCCCGACGTGAACAGCACATAGGCGAGATCGTCCGGCCCCTGGACCGCCGCGACCGGGCTGTCGTCCTCCGGCGCGGACGCGCCGTCGTCGTCGACCGCGATCAGGCGCGGGGCCTCGGGCCAGGCCAGCGACGAGGCCAGGCGCTCCTGCGTGAGGACGATCTCCACCTGTCCCTGCTCCAGGACCGCGCGGATACGCTCGATGGGCCACTCCGGATCGACGGGCAGGTACGCCGCCCCCGATTTGAGGGCCGCCAGGATCGCCACGATCTGCGCCCACCCCTTCGCCGCGGCCACCGCGACGAGCGCGTTCGGTCGGGCTCCGAGCGCGCGAAGGCGCCGGGCGAGCGCGCTGCTCTTCCGATCGAGCTCTCCGTAGGTGAGCGTCCGCTCGGGGCTGATGACCGCCGGCGCAGCGGGCCGCAGCGCCGCTTGCCGCATGAACCCGCTGTGCAGGAGATCGCTCGAGACCTCACGGGTGGCGCTGTTGACGCCGGCGCGGACGGCGCGCTGCCGCTCCGGGAGCTCGATGGCCGCCGCGCTGGTCCAGGGCGCGCCGTCCCGGGAGAGGCGGCTCAGGAGCGCCTCGTACGCCTCCAGGAGATCCGCCGCGAGGCCTTCAGGGAACAGATCGTCGGCGGCGCCGAAGCTCAGCACGAAGCCCCCCTCGTCCTGCTGGATCGCGTGCTCGATGCAGGGAGCCTGCGTGCCTGGTCCTCCTCCCTCGGGTCGGAAGGGCCCAGAGACGTGCAGCCTGACGGCCGTCGCGCCGGGGTGACGCACGGCTTCGTCCGGCGCTCGTGTCCCGGGCGCGGCGAGCGCGATGGCCTCGTTGAAGGCCCGGGCGAGGTCGACGAACGGCGCCTCGCCGCCGCGGCTCACCTCGAGCTGCCCGCTCCCCGCGCCGATGGAGACGGACAGCGTTCCGTTCGCCGGCTCGCCCGGCGCGCCGACCACGACGGCCAGCGGCGACGTGCTCCACGCGGCGACCGCCTGCGCGAAGGCGGCGGCGACGGCCGCGCCCGGGGCCACGCCGAGGAGCGCGGCGCGCGCCTCGAGCCCGGGGAGGAGCCCGGCGTCGACGCGCCGGGCGCGGCGGACGAGCCGAGGAGCCTCCCCTGCCAGGTCGCTCCGCACGAACGGGAGCGCGGGCGCCGAGAGCGCCCGGCGCGCGGCCGCGGCCGTCGCGGGTCCGAGCGCCTCGCCGCGGAGGAGCGCCGAGACCCTCGTGTCGGGCTCACGCGCCGCCTCGGCGAGGAGGCGCTGGAGGAGCTCGGCGTGGCGCGCGATCGTCGCCTCGCCGAACAGCGCCGTGTCGTACTCGATATGGCCGCTCAGGGTCGCCCCGTCGTGCTGCATCGACAGGGTGATGTCGTACTGCGACGTCCCCGGATCGAGGTCGATCGGCGTCACCCGCGCCCGCCCCAGCGCGACCGGCGCGGGCACCTTGGGCTGGAAGGCGAACATCACCTGGAACAGCGGAGTCCGGCCGAGGTCTCGCTCCGGTCGAACGGCGTTGACGAGCCGCTCGAAGGGGATGTCGGCGTGCGCGAACACGCGCACCGCCGTGCCGCGCACCCGCGCGAGGAGCGCGCCGAAGGGCGGGTCGTCCCCGAGGTCGCCGCGGAAGACAAGGGTGTTGACGAAGCACCCGATGACGCCCTCGAGCTCGCGGTGATCACGCCCCGCGATCGGCGTCCCGACGAGCAGGTCCGCCTGCCCGCTGAGCCGGTGGAGCAGCGCGAGGAACCCGGCCATCAAGGTCATGAACGGCGTCACGCCGTGCTTGCGGCCGAGGTCCTCGACGGCCTCGGTCAGCGCTCGCGAGAAGCGGAAGTGGCGCCGCGCCCCCTGATACCGCTTCTCCGCGGGGCGAGGGTGATCCGTCGGGAGATCGAGCGTTTGACTGGCCCCCGCGAGCTCGGCCTTCCAGAAGGCGATCTCCTCGCCCCGCGCCGCCTCGTCCCAGCGCTGCCGCTCGTGGACCGCGTGGTCGCCGTGCTGGACCGGGAGCGGCTCCCAGCGCGGGCGCTCGCCCGCCGAGATCGCTTCATAGGCGGCGGCGAGCTCGCGCACGAAGATCTCGTGCGACCAGCCGTCCGTCACGATGTGGTGCATCGCGAACGCGAACAGGTACCGCTCGCCGTCGATCTGCGCGAGCTCGGCCCGCACCAGGGGGCCTCTGGCCAGGTCGAACGGGCGCCCGGCCATCCGCCGCAGCCGCGCGAGCGCCGTCGCCTCGCGCGCGTCCCGAGCGAGCGCCCGGTGATCGATCTCCTCGAAGTCGAGCCGCGCTGACGGCTGGACGATCTGGACGGGAGCCCCGTCCACGACGCGGAACACGGTGCGGAGGGCCTCGTGCCGCTCGATGACGGCGTGGATCGCGCGCTCCAGGGAGCGCACGCACAAAGGCCCCGCGATCTCGGCCGCACCACCGACGTTGTAGGCCCCTGTCCCGGGCGCCAGCCGGTCCAAAAACCAGAGCCGCGTCTGCGCGTAGGACAGCGGGATCACCCCGCCCGGGTCACGCCGGCGCAGCGCCGGACGCGCCGACGGGCGCGCGAGCTGCTCGATCCGCTGCGCCAGATCGGCGAGCGCCGGCGTGTCGAACAGCCACCGGAGCGGCACCTCGGCGCCGGCGCGCTCGCGGATGCGGGAGACGGCGCGCATCGCGAGCAGCGAATGGCCCCCGAGCTCGAAGAAATGGTCGGTCCTGCCCGGCGCGCGCCCGAGGAGCTCTTCCCAGACAGCGGCCACGAGCCTCTCCATCTCGGTCGCCGGCTCCTGCCGATCGCGCGCCGGCGCGCGCTCCAGCGCGTCCAGGCCCGGGAGCGCCTTGCGGTCGATCTTGCCGTTCGGCGTCTGCGGCAGCCGGGGCAGCTCGACGAAGCGCGCCGGGAGCATGGCTTCGGGCAAGAACGCGCGCGCGTGCGCCCTGAGCGCCTCGGGGCTCACCGGCTGCGCCGCGGGCACGTAATAGGCCACGAGCACCGCCTCGCCCACCGCGTCCCGGTGCGCGGCGCAGACGCACTCGCTGACGCCGGGGTGGCGCGCCACGGTCGCCTCGATCTCGCCGAGCTCGACGCGGAAGCCGCGGATCTTCACCTGATGATCGATCCGGCCGAGGAACTCGATCCGCCCGTCGTGCGTGATGCGCGCCAGGTCGCCGGTGCGGTACATCCGCGCGCCCGGCGCCGGCGAGAACGGGTCTTCCACGAACCGCTCCCGGGTCAGGTCAGGCCGGCCGTGATACCCGCGGGCCAGGCCCGCTCCGCCGATGTACAGCTCCCCGGCCACGCCGATCGGGAGCCGCTCGCGCCGCTCGTCCAGGAGGTAGATGCGCGTGTTGACGATCGGGGATCCCAGGGTGATCCTGTCCGGATCGTCGACGCGCGCCGCGGCGGACCACACGGTCGTCTCCGTCGGGCCATACAGGTTCCAGAGGCAGCCGGCGCGCGCGCCGATCTCCCGGGCGAGGTCCGGCGGCAGCGCCTCCCCGCCTGCCAGCGCGCGGAGCTGCGGGCTGCCCGTCCACCCCGCCGCGAGCAGGAGGCGCCACGTGCTCGGCGTCGCTTGCATGACCGTCGCCCCCCAACTTTCCAGCGCTCGCAGGAGCGTGGCGCCGTCCCGCGCTTCGGCGGCGGTCACGAGGACCGTCCTTCCGCCGATGCTCAGCGGCAGAAACAGCTCCAGGACGGAGATATCGAAGGACGCCGTGGTCACCGACAGCAGCACGTCGCCGGCGTCGAGGCCGGGGCTTTCCCGCATCGCCTCAAGGAAGTTCACGACGCTGCGGTGCTCGACTTGCACCCCTTTGGGGTGCCCGGTCGAGCCTGACGTATAGATGATGTAGGCGAGGTTCCGGCTGCAGGGCGGCGCCGGGAGCGGCTCCTCGGCCAGGCCGGAATCCGCGGCGAGATCCTCGAAGAACGCCGTCCTCTGCGGCTCGCCGGCGAGCGGGAGCCGCAGCGCGCGCTGCGTGAGCAGGACGGCGGCCCCGACGTCGCGCAGGATATAGGCGATGCGCTCGCCCGGCAGCGCGGGATCCAGGGGTACGTAGGCGCCGCCCGATCTCAGGATCGCGAGCAACCCGATGACGAGAGCGATCGATCGCTCCATGCAGATCGCCACTGGGACGTCCGGGCCGACGCCCATCGCGCGCAGCCGGCGCGCGAGGCGGGCCGAGGCGCCGTCGAGCTCTCCGTACGTGATCTCGCCCTCACCGAACGAGAGCGCGACGCGCTCCGGGTGGCGCCGCGCCTGCCGCTCGAAGAGCTCGTGGACGCAGAGCTCCTCGGGAAAAGGTCGCTCTGTCCGGTTCCATTGCTCGAGGCGCAGCGCGTCGTCCTCGTGCACGACCGGCAGGTGGAGCACGCGCGTGTCGGGGCGCGCGGCCGCCGCGCGCAGGAGCGCTTCATAGCTCCTGAGCATCCGCTCGGCCGTGTCGCCGCGGAACAGGTCGGTGTCGTACTCCAGATCGAGCCGGAGGCCCTGCGGGCGGTCCCAGGCCTCGACGGTCCAGTCGAACTTCGACGTCGTCACCGGCACCTCGATCGGCTCGAGCGTGAGCCCCGTGAAGGCCGGCAGATCGGCCGCCGCGGTCTGCAGGATGAACAGGGTCTGGAACAGCGCCGCGTGGGACGTGCTCCGCTCGGGTTGCAGCGCCTCCACGAGCAGCTCGAACGGCAGATCGTCGTGCGCGAAGGCGTCGAGCACGCCGCGCTTCGTGCGGCGGAGCAGCTCGACGAAGCTGGGGTCGTCCGAGAGGTCGGCGCGGAGCGCGAGGTTGTTGACGAACATCCCGGCGAGCGGCTCGATCTCCCGCCGCGTCCGCCCGGCGACGGGCGACCCGACGACGACGTCGAGCTTCTGCGTGACGCGACAGAGGAGGATCTGGTACGCGGCGAGGAGCGCCATGAAGAGGGTGACGCCCTCCCGCTGGCACAGCGCCTTCACCGCCGCGCTGAGCCGCGGTGACAGCGCGAGCGACGCCTTCGCCCCCCGGTGCGCCTGCGAGGCCGGGCGCGGCCGGTCCAGCGGAAGCTCGAGGAGCGCCGGCGCGCCGCGCAGCCGCTCCTTCCAGTACGCGAGCGCCCGTTGAAGGCGCTCCTGGCTCCACTGGCTCCGCTGCCAGACGGCGTGATCGCCGTACCGGACGGGCAGCTCGGCCAGCCGCGGGGCGCGCCCCGCGACGAGCTCGTTGTAGAGCGCGGCGAGGTCCCGGAGCAGCACGCCCCAGCTCCAGTGATCGCTGGCGATGTGGTGAGTCGCCATGAGCAGGACGTGCTCCTCTGCGGTCAGGCGAAAGAGGGCTGTCCGGAGGAGGTCGCCTCGCTCCAGGACGAAGGGCGCATGGGCGATCTCTGCGCACCGGAGGGCGAGCTCGCGCTCGCGCGCCGCCGGATCCATCGAGGAGAGATCCGTGACCGCCACGGCGACGCCGGACGGCGGCAGCACCTCCTGGTAGGCCTCCTCGGCGTCCTCGCCGAAGCGCGTCCGCAAGATCTCGTGCCGCTCCACGAGGAGCGCGATCGCCCGCTCGAGCGCCGCCGCGTCGAGCGAGCCCCGGAGCCGCGCGGCCCCGTGGAGGTTGTAGGCAGGGCTGTCGGGCGCGTACCGGTACAGGAACCAGAGCCGCTGCTGCGCGAACGACAGGGGGAACCTCGACCGCGTCCCGGTCCGCTGCGGCCCCGCCGCCGCGCCGCCTCCGGACGGGCGTTGTCCCTTCAGCTTCGCGACGAGCGCCTTGAGCTCCTGGGACGACAGGCCTTTGATCCGCTGCTCTAGCTCGCTCACCTCGACGCTCCTCTCCCGGGTTCCGGCGCGTTCACGGCTCAGGACGGCTCGCCGGGCGCGTCCGCGTCTGTCATCGACTCGAGCATCGCGAGGCGCTCGGCGAGCGCGCTCGTGATCTTCTCGGCGAGCCGGGCGACGGTCGCCCCCTCGAACATGTCCTGTTTCGGCAGATCGACGTCGAATGCGTCGTTGATCCGCGAGAGGATCTGGATCGCCAGGAGCGAGTGGCCGCCAAGGCTGAAGAACTCGTCGTGGATGCCGATCGGCCGCCGGCCGAGCAGCTCCTCCCACTGCGAGCACACGACGCGCTCGATCTCGTCGCGAGGCCGCTCGTCGTCGCCGAGGGGCAGCCGCGGGCTCGCCGAGGGCTCCCGCCGGGCGCGGCGCTGCTGCTCGGCGAGGGCCGGGAAGTCGCGCGGCGAGACCACGATCTGCTCGGGCCCGGTGAGCGCGAGGATCTGCTCGATGGCCTTCATCCCGTCCTCCGGGTCGATGCCGCGCGACGCTCTCCGCGACGGCGCGGCGAGGGCGGCGCCAGCGCCACCGTGGACGCGCTGGAGGACGAAGCGGGTGACGTCGGCGATGACCCGCCCCTGCTCGTCGAGCAGGGTCACGTCCGCGGAGAGAACACGGCCAGGCTCGGTCTCCTCCCGGCGCAGGCGAACATGGCTGAACAGCCTCGATGGCGTCGGCGCCAGGCAGACCACGCGGCCGTACCCCACGGGGAGGTAGATCCCTCGAGGGTCGAGCACGGCGGTCACCGAGGTGGCCACGTCGAGCAGCGCCGGATGCAGACCGTACACGGACAGGTCCTCCGCGAACTCCGGGCGAAGACGGAGCTCGGCGAGCGCCTCGTCCTCCCCGACATGGAGCGATTCGATGCAGTCCCAGCGAGGTCCCCACCGGAGCAAGCCGCTCGCGTTGACGGCCTCGAAGAGCTGCCGCGTGGCCGCCGGGCGGCCGCGCCGCCGGATCGACTCGACCGGCGCGTGCTCGCGCGTCTCGTCGAGCGCGGGCGTCCAGGTGCCTGACGCGAGCCGCTCCCTGGCCCCGGCGGGGCCCGGAGCGAAGATCGAGAAGTCGGTCCGCGCCCCGCTCCGCTCGCTCTCGAGACAGACGTCCTGCGGCGCCCCGTCCTCCACGCGGCAGGGCGCGTGGAAGCGGACCTCATGCAGCTCCACGGCGCCCATCCCCGCGAGCGTGGCCGCGGCCCGCGCCATCTCGAGCAGGGTCGTGCCGGAAACCAGCCCGGCGCGCTGCGTCCGGTGCTCCGCGACAGGCCAGTCGCGCGCCAGGCTGAACCGCTTGTGGAACACCCGCGGCCCGGTCGCCGCGTCGTCGACCCGGTCGATCAGCGGGTGGTGCCCCCGGAGGCTCGACCTCGGCCCAGGCGGCAATGGCCCTGGCCGGGTGATCCTGGCCCGCGCCGCCATCCCGATCTGCTCCCAGCCGTCCCAGGCGACGGCGAAGCTCGGGTTGCCGGTCGCGCTCTGGTACGCCCCGGCGAAGGCGTCGAGGTACGCATTCGCGGCGGCGTAATCCGCCTGTCCCGTCGCCCCGAGATGGGAGAACGTCGATGAGAACAGCACGAGGAACGGCTGCTCTCGCTCCTGCCCGAGCTGGTCGGCGAGGTTCCGTGTCCCGGTGGTCTTCGGCGACAGCACCCGGCAGATCTCCTCGTCCGTCCGCGCCTCGAGCGGGCCGGCGCCCGGGATCCCGGCGCCGTGGAATACCCCGTCGACGCGCCCGAAGCGGGCCCTCGCCTCGGCGAAAGCGCGCGCCACGTCCTGCGGTTCGGCTACGTCCCCGGCGGTGACGACGAGCTCCGCCCCCTGCGCCTCCATCCGCCCGAGCGCCTCGAGGATCTCGGCGGTCGCGGCCAGCGCCCCGTCGCGCTCCCGGTAGCTCGGCCACTCCGATCGCGGCGGGAGCGGCGTCCTCCCCATCAGCACGAGCTTCGCCGACCAGGCGCGCGCGAGGTGCTCGGCAAGGCGCAGCCCGATCCCGCCGAAGGCGCCCGTGATCAGGTAGACGCCCCCGCGCCGCAGGCGCGATGCTTCCGCGGCCGGCGATGGAGGGAGGATCGCCTGGAACGCGGGCACCCAGCGCTGCTGCGCGCGCAGGAGCACGAGGTCGTGCTCCGGCTCGCCCGCGAGCTCCCGGAAGACGGCCCGCGCCCACGACGTGGTGGTCTCCCCGTCCCGCGGCGGGATCACATCGACGGCGCGACAGCGGACGCCGGCCAGCTCGTTGCCCAGGCTGCGGCAGAGGCCGACGAGCGCGGCATGGTCCGGCGAAGGGGTCGTCTCGCCGGCGATCGCGTGGGCTCCCCGGGTCACGATCGCGAGCTCGAGCCCCGCCGCTGGCGGCGCGGCGCCGAGGCTCCGCGAGACGGCGCACACGCTGAGCAAGCCCCGCCGCAGGAGCTCTTCAGCGCCCTCGCCCGGCCTCCCCAGCGCGCTCCACAGGTGGACGATGCGCCGGGGAAAGACGCCTTGCCCGTCGAGGGTCGAGAGCAGCGCCTGGAGATCCTCCTCGCTGTCAGGGCGCAGGACGAAACCGAGGTCGCCCGACGCGGCGAACGCCGGCCCGGGGCGGGCGGTGATCACGCGAGCGCCCGAGCCGCGGATGTGCGCCTCGAGCGCGCCCGCGCCCTCGTCTGCGTCGGTGAGGAGCAGCCACGGCGCCTCGTTCTCGAGCCGGGATACCGAGGCGGCCTCGTGGAGACGAGACCAGCGGAGCCGGAACAGCCGCGCTCCGCCGGTGCCCTCCGCGCCCTCGGGAGCCGCGGTCTCCGTCGCGCTCGCGGACGGCTCTGGCAGGCCGTCCTCGACCGCGTGGCGCCTCCGCTCGAAGGGGTAGGTCGGCAACGGGACGCGGCGCGCCCGGGCGTCCGGGAATACCGCCTGCCAGCGCAGGTCGGCGCCGCGCGCCCACAGCTCGCCGGCCGCCTCGAGCAGCACGCGCCGGCCCTTCCCGGCGTCGCCCGGCCCGGGCAGCAGCGGAACGGCCGCGCTCTGCCCGCTCCCCCCGAGCTGCGCGCGCACGAGCGAGCACAACGTCGAGCCGGGCCCGACCTCCACGAACAGATGCGGTCCCTCGCCCTCGAGCGCCGCCTTGGCGCCGTCGCCGAAGCGGACCGCGCGCCGCAGGTGGTCGGCCCAGTACTGGGCGCTCCGCGCCATCGAGCCCGTCATCCACCCGCCGGTGACGTTGGAGAGGAGCGGAATCCGGGGCTCGCGCAGCGTGATCGCCGCCATGACCCTGCGGAACTCGTCCAGGATCGGCTCGGTCGCGGCGGAGTGGAAGGCGTGGGAGGTCTGGAGCCGGCGGCCCTGGATCCCGCGCGCGCCGAGCTGCGCCTCGTACCTCGCGATGGCCGCCTCGGGGCCGGAGACGACGCACAGCTCGGGCCCGTTCACCGCGGCGAGCGACAGCGCGGGCGGCAGGCTCTCGAGCGCCGCCCCCTCGGACAGCGGCACCGCGAGCATCGCCCCGCGCGGCAGCGACTGCATCAACCTCGCTCGCACCGCGACCGCCCGGAGCCCGTCCTCGAGCGAGAACACCCCCGCGACGCAGGCCGCCACGAGCTCGCCGACGCTGTGCCCGAGGAGCGCCTCGGCGCGCACTCCCCACGATTCGAGCAGCCGCGCCGCGGCGTACTCGACGGCGAACAACGCCGGCTGAGCGACCTCCGTCTCCCGGAGCTCGTCGGCCGTGCCGTTGAACAGCAGCGCTCGCAGGTCGCGGCCAAGGAGCGGCCGGAGCCGCTCCGCGCACTCGTCCAGGGTCTCCCGGACGACGGCGTGCTCCTCGTACAGCGACCGGCCCATTCCGGGGTGCTGGCTCCCCTGGCCGGTGAACAGCATCACCACGCCGGCGGCGCCCGTCCGCGCCCCTCGCCCCGGCCTGGCCTCGCGCAGCCGCGCGACGGCGTCGGGCGACGACGACGCGACGACGAAATCGCGGTGCGAGAACCTCCGCCTCCCCTCGAGCAGCGTGAACGCCGCGTCTCGCAAGGAGATCTCCGGGTGCCCCTCGAGGTGCTCCGCGAGGCGCGATCGCATCGCTGCCAGGGCCGCCTCGCTCCGGGCCGACAGCGCCAGGATCTCGCTCTCTCCGCCGGGGGTCGGGTGATAGGCCGGCCCTTCCTGGAGGACCGCGTGCACGTTCGCCCCCCCGATCCCGAACGAGCTCACGCCGGCTCGCCGAGGGCCGTTGTCCCTCGGCCAGGCGCGGAGCTCCGTGTTCACATAAAAAGGAGAGCTGTCGAAGTCGATCTCCGCGTTGGGCCGCTGGTAGTGGAGCGTGGCCGGGATCTGCGCGTGCCGGAGCGCCAGCACCGTCTTGATGAGCCCGACGATGCCGGCCGCCGTGTTCGAGTGGCCCACGTTCCCTTTCACCGATCCGAGGGCGCACCGGCGGAGCGGGGCGGCGGCGCGCCGGAAGGCCTGCTCCAGGGCGCGTACCTCGATGGGGTCGCCCAGCGCCGTGCCGGTCCCGTGCGCCTCGACATAATCGATGGTGTCCGCTCGGACGCCGGCCACCTCGTGCGCCATCACGATCACCGAGGCTTGCCCGTCGACGCTCGGGGCGGTGTACCCGACCTTGGCGGAGCCGTCGTTGTTCGTCGCGGATCCGAGGACGATCGCGTGGATGAAATCCCCTTGCTCTATCGCGTCCTCGAGCCGCCTCAGCACGACGACCCCGACCGCGTCGCCGAACACGGTCCCCGCGGCGTCGGCGTCGAAAGGACGGCAGTGGCCGTCGGGAGACGTGGGCCCGCCCTTCTCGTGGAAGTACCCGCGCCGCTCCGGGAACATCACCGACGCCGCGCCCGCGATCGCCATGTCGCACTCGACGGCCCGCAGGCTCTGGCATGCTTGGTGGACCGCCGCGAGCCCGGTGGAGCAGGCCGTCTGGACGCTGATGCTCGGGCCCTTGAGGTTGAGTTTGTACGCGACGCGCGTCGTCAGATAGTCCTTGTCGCTCGCGATCAGGAGCTGCATCGCCTCGGAGGACTCGAACTTCTGGAGCAGCGCGCGGTGGTGCGAGAGGAGATACGAGTTCATCTTGGCGCCGGCGAAGACGCCTATCCAGCCGGGGAACCGCTCGGCGTCGTGGCCTGCGTCCTCGAGCGCCTCGTACGCGCACTCGAGGAACAGCCGCTGCTGCGGATCGATCCACTGCGCCTCCCGCTCGCTGTATCCGAAGAAGTCGGCGTCGAACCACTCCGGCCTGTCGAGGCCAGGTCGCGCCTTGACGTAGCCCGGATCCCTCACCTGGGCGCGAGGGACCCCGGCGGCGATCAGCTCCTCTTCCGTGAAGCGGGCGATGGACTCCCTGCCATCGCGCAGGTTCCTCCAGAACGCCTCCGGATCGTTCGCCTGCGGGAACCGCCCGCTCAGCCCGACGATCGCGATGGCATCGCGCAGATCTTCGAGGTCCTGCATCGCTCACTCCTCCGGCTTGTTCCGGCGCGAGGCCTGCTCCGGCGTGAACGACGCGAGCGCGCGCCGCTCCAGGCCTCGCTCGCGCTGCCGCTGGGCGCGCGCGGTGATGGCGTCGAACCGGCCGCCCTCCGCCGCGCGCGGCGCGGCCCCGACCGCCGCCGCATCCTCGCCGTTCGCCGAGGGGGGCGCGTTCACCCCGAGCGTCCTCAGGTACGCCGCCTGCTGGGACACCGTCGGATGCTCGAACAGGTGCACAAGCGGAACATCGCGGCTGAAGCGCTCGCGGAGGCTGCGCGCCATGCTGACGAGCAGGAGCGAATCGCCCCCGAGATCGAAGAAGTTGTCGTCGTGACCGACGCGCGGGCGTCTCAGCACCTCGGCCCAGATGCGGGCGATGGCGCTCTCCAGGCCGTCGCTCGCCACCGCGGCGGGCCTCGCCCTGGCTCGCTCCGCGGGCGGCGGCGCGTCCTCCCGGACCTGCGGCGACGCGGCGCGCGTCGCGGCGTCGACCATGGCCGCCAGCGCCGCCGAC
Organism: Sorangium sp. So ce117; assembly: GCF_051524395.1. Taxonomy (NCBI): domain Bacteria; kingdom Pseudomonadati; phylum Myxococcota; order Polyangiales; family Polyangiaceae; genus Sorangium; species Sorangium sp. So ce117. Next base: position 9,916,681 of record NZ_CP150309.1, on the reverse strand, counting down.
TCGCGGGCCAGCGCCTCGAGGGTGGTGTCGGAGTCCGAGATGGCCCCCCCGACGAGGCCGTGGAGGTATTCGTGGCGGGGGCCGACCTGGAAGAGGTGGGCGACCTGCGCGAAGTCGAATCCGCCCGTCTGGCAGAGGCCGATGTGGTGATCCGGCGCCGTCGACTCGAGCAGGTGGGCGATGACGCCGGCCTCCATGAGGCACAGATCCCGCGCCCGGCTGCCGTACACCGGCTCGATGGCGCCGAGATCCGCCACCAGATACACGCTGAACGCCGAGCTGTCGAACGCCTGCCCGTTGGGGCCCCCGTGGACCGACCGGTCGATGTGCGCGCCGGGCTGGATCGTGACCAGCTGCTCCCGCTCGGGGTGGAAGTAGTACGTGCCTCCGGGGACCCGCTCGATCCGATCCGGCTTCACATACAGATACACGTGCACCGGATACAGGTTGCCCGCCGAGGCGTAGAGCTGCTTGGCGAGCGGATAACCTGGCAACCTCACCGGAGACAGCTGCCTCAGGAAGCGCGCCAGGCGTTCGAAGGGGATGGGCTCGCTCCGGAACTGGCGATAGCTGCGCCGCCGCGCGAACGCCGAGAGATCCTCGTCCGTGCGCGCGCGTGCGATCAGGGGGATGGCGGCCCCGGAGAGATCATCGCGCTGCGCCGGCTTGCTCAGCTTGAACTTCAGCCTCGCGATCGGATCCTGCAGCAAGGGGACCTCCGGGTCCGCCGCGCCCTCCCGGGCCGTCACGTACGCGACCCTCCCGGCGCGCTCCCCCGCGGCGCGCTCCACCCTCGCTGCCGCGACGCTCGGGTGCTCGCGGAGCAGCGCCTCGACCCCGGGCGCGAGCGCCGGATCCGCCGCGGTGCTCCGCGGCGGCGCGCCGGCCGGCGCTTCCACGCCGGACTCGCGCGCTGGATCCGGAAGGGCGCTGCGATCGACCTTGCCGTTGCTGGTGAGGGGGAGGCGGGACGTCTCCACGAAGGCGCCCGGCACCATGTAGTCCGGGAGCTTCGAGGCGATGAACGCCCGCAGCGCGGGCGCCTCGAGCGCCCTGCCCTGGGCCGGAACGACATGGGCGATGAGCCGCTTTCCACCGCTCGCCGTGCTCCCCACCGAGACCGCGGCGCTCGCCACGTCGGGGTGCTGGAGCAGCGCGGCCTCGATCTCCTCGAGCTCGATCCTGTGCCCTTGAATCTTCACCTGGAAGTCTTCGCGTCCCAGGAACTCGATGTTCCCGTCCGGCAAACAGCGTCCCAGGTCGCCGGTCCAGTACAGCCGCTCTCCGGTCTCCGGGTGTGTCACGAAGCGCTCGCGCGTCCTCTCCTCGTCTCGCCAGTAGCCGCGCGCGAGGCCCACGCCGCCGATGTAGAGGCGCCCGGGCACCCCGTCGGGACACGGCTCCATCGCCCCGTCGAGCACGTAAAACCGCTGGTTCGCGAGCGGCTTGCCGTAAGGGATGCTCTTCCAGCTCGGATCCACGCGGGTGATCGGATAGGCGATGGACCAGATCGACGCCTCCGTCGCCCCGCCGAGGCTCAGCACCGACGCGCCCGGGAACGCCTCGCGGATGCGATCGGGCAGGGTCACGGGGATCCAGTCCCCGCTGAGGAGCGCGGCGCGCAGGGGCGCGGGGGCGCCCGGGCGCTCCGCCCGGTGCTCGACGAGCATCTGCATGAGCGCCGGGACGGTGTTCCACAACGTCACGCCGTGCCGGGACATCAGCTCCTCCCAGTGGCCGGGATCGCGCAGCCGGGCCGGCTCGGGCAGCACCACCGCGCCCCCCGCCGCCCACAGGCCGAAGAGGTCGTAGACCGACAGATCGAAGGCGAGCGACGAGAGCGACAGGACACGATCGGACGCGTTCACGCCGAGGCGCGCGTTCACGTCCGCGAGGGTGTTCACGGCGCCGCGGTGATCGATCGCCACGCCCTTCGGCCTCCCCGTCGAGCCCGAGGTGAAGATGACGTAGGCCAGATCGTCGGGCCGCTGAGCGGCCTCGAGGGGCGACTCGTCCTCTGACAGCCCGCCCGGCGCGTCCAGGGGCACGACGATCGTCCCCGCGGGCCACCGGGCCGGCTCCGCGAACCGCGCCTGGGTGAGGACGAGCCGCGCCTCGCCCTGCGCCAGGATCCCCCAGAGCCGCTCTCGGGGCCACGCCGGATCGACGGGAAGGTAGGCAGCCCCGGACTTGAGGACGCCGAGCGCCCCGAGCGCCTGCGTGATGCCCTTCTCGCAGGCGATGGCGACGAGGGTGTTGGGGCGCGCGCCGCGGGCCCGCAAGGCTCGGCCGAGGGCGTTGCTCTGCCGGTCGAGCTCCCCGTAGGTGATGCTCCCCCCGGGCGCGATCACCGCGGGCGACCCGCCGCGGGCCGCCGCGCTCCGGAGGAACGCCGCGTGGAGCAGCTCCTCCGGCGCGGCTTGCTGCGTCCGGTTCATCCGGGCGCGCGCCTCCTGCTGCGCGATCGGGAGCGCGACCCTCGCCCGCTGGAGCGCCTCGTCGCCGCGCGCCAGCCGCGCGAGCAGATCCAGATAGGACTCGAGCATCGCTCCGACCATCCCCTCGGGGAAGAGCCCGTCGACGACATCCCAGGAGAACGCGAGCTCCCCCTGGTCCTCGGTCACCTGATGATCGAGCCACACCTGCGGCGTCTGGGTGACCATGAAGACCTCCTTGCCGAGCCAGGAGAACAGCGATTGCGGCTCGGCCCCTCCCTGGCCGAGCAGGCTCGTGAACACCACGGGGACGCTCGGCGCGCGCGCCTGGCGGAGCGCCGGGATCGCCCCCGCGCGCCGGTGCTCGATCGCCCTCCAGATCTGGTCCTGGGTGGCGCGCGCCAGCTCGGAGACCGCTTTGCGCCCGCCCACGTCGAAGCCCACGAGCACCACGGTGGTGAAGTCGCCGACGATCTCCGCGACGTCCTCGTGCAGCCGCGGGCGCTCGAACGACGTCAGCGTGAGCGAGAGCTCCGGGCGGGCGCTCCACTTCCCGAGCACCTGGGCGAACGCCGCGAGGACGACGGCCGACGGCGTGAGGCGGCTCGATTTCGCCCGGCTCTTCAGCGATTCCCACGCGGACCGGTCGATGCGCCCCCTGTGCCGCACGAACCGGGGCGGCGTGACCTCTCGAGGCTTCCTGGCGAGCGGCAGGTCGGGCGCGGGGGGGAGGCTCGCCACGCGCTCGCGCCAGAACGCGAGCGAGCGCTCGTGATCCGGTGTCTGTCGATGGCGCTCCGCATCCACGATGCAGTCCCGGAAGGTCACGCCGAGCGGCGGCAGCTCGAGCTCGGGCTGCTCGTAGAAGCGCTCCAGATCGCGCGAGACGATCCCGCAGCTCCAGGCGTCGAGCGCGAGGAGATCCAGGTTGATGTGCACGCGGCGCCGGCCGTCTGGAAGGAGCGACACGCCGGCGTCGAACAGGGGCCATTCCGTGGGCGCGAACACGCGGTGGGACAGCCGATGACGGATGTCATCGAGCGCCCGGCTGGCGTCGGCCGGCGTCATCGCGCGGAGATCCCAGATCTTCGGCTCGAAGCGGGGCACCGTCCGCTGCACCCGCTGGAGCCCGTCTCCGGTGAACACGGCCCTGAGCATCGCGTGGCGTGCGATGACCCGATTCCACGCTTGCTCGAAGCGCTCGAGATCCAGCCCATCGCACTCTCGCTCGAGGTAGCCGTGACAGCCGACGCCCCCGAGGTCGAAGGCGCTCTCGCGCCCGACCAGATACGCCCGTTGAACGTCGGTCTGGGGAAAGGGCGCTCCCGGGTCGTCGTCGCCTGGGCTGACGATGGGGGCCTCTCCCTCGGGGCCGCCGGGCGAGAGCGGCCCGGCGAGCAGGAGCGACAGCTCGGTCAACGTCATTCCCTCGATCAAGCTCACCGGCGAGATCTGCCTGCCGCTGAGCCCCGCGATGCGCTCCGCGAGCTGGATCGCCTTGACCGACTCGAGCCCGATCTCGACGAGCGGCACGTCCCAGCGCAGCTGCGCGGCGTCCACCTGAAGGAGGTCTCCCACGAGCGCCCCGAGGCGCGCGGTACAGCTCGATCCATCGGGCTGCGCGCTGGCTGCTGCGGACGCCCCGTCCTGGGCCGCGACGGGCGCTCCATCGCCCGTCGGCCCGCCGTGGAACACGCCGAGGGGCTCCAGCTCGCCGCGCAGAAAGGCCGCCTTGCACGCCCTCCGCTGCACTTTCCCGCTCGTGGTCTTGGGGATGCGGCGCGGGGGGAGGAGCACGACCGCGTGCACCGGCAGCCCGAACTGCTGCGCCACGGCGCGCCGAGCGGCGCGCGCGAGCGCCTCGAGATCGAGCCCGCGCTGCCCGCGCTTGATCTCCTGGCAGACGACGATCGCCTCCGGCTCCTCGGCAGGGAGGCTCAACCCCTCCTCGACGCCCACGGAGAAGGCTGCTCCCCCGTCGGGCGCAAAGGCCTCGTGGGCGGAGCACACCGCGAGCTCGATGTCCTGCGGATAGTAATTGCGTCCCCGGACGATGATGACGTCCTTGAGCCGCCCTGTGATGAACAGCTCCCCGTCCTGCAAGAACCCGAGATCGCCGGTCCGCAGGAAGCGCAGATCGCCTGCCCCGCGCAGCCGCGCGCCGAACGAGGCGCTGGTCGCCTCCGGGTTCCTCCAGTAGCCGCTCACCACCGCGCTGCCTTCGACCCACACCTCGCCTACCTGCAGATCCGGCGCGGGCGCTCCGCTGGCTGGATCGACGATCGCGACGCGCGTTCCGGGCAGGGGCCGGCCGCAGCTCACGAGCTCCCGAGCGTCGGACTCCGCGGCGGAGCAGGCGCGCGCTCGCCCCTGTTGCAGCTCCGTGGAGCTCACCGTGACGACGCGCGGCGGGCGCCTCGGCGAGACGCTGACCCCCAGCGTCGCCTCGGCCAGGCCATAGGAGGGGCGCAGCGCATCGGGCCGGAATCCGCTCGGCGCGAAGGCCTCGAGGAAGCGCGCGAGGGTCCCCGCGCGGACGGGCTCGGCCCCGTTGATCACCGTCTTCCACGCCGACAGATCGAGCCGGGCGCGCTGCTCGGCGGTCGAGCTCGTCACGCAGAGATCGAAGGCGAAGTTCGGAGCCGCGCTGTGGTGGCCGCGGTGGCGCGACAGCGCCTCGAGCCAGCGCATGGGCCGGGAGATGAACGACGCCGGAGGCATGCTGGTGCATCTGCCGCCCACGAAGAGCGGCAGCAGGATCCCGTGAATCAGCCCCAGATCGTGGAAGTGGGGCAGCCAGCTGATGAAGGTGTCGCCGCGCTCGATCCCGAACCCGTCGGCGAGCATGCGGCAGTTCTGCAGGACGTTGCGATGGCTGACCATCACGCCCTTGGGGCTGGAGGTCGAGCCGGAGGTATATTGCAGGTACGCGACGTCGTCTGTCGTGCCCCGCGCGTCCTCGACGCCACGCGCGCCGCCCGCGCGTCCGGCACCGGCGTCCGAGGAGCACTCCTCCAGCGTGTGAACGGCGAGCCCGGAGCGCGAGGCCGACGCGCCCCGCTCCCGCGGCGTGGGACCCGCGGCGAGCGCGCACGCAGGGGCACAGTCGGCCGTGATGGCGTCGAACCGAGACTCCGCTCGATTCGGCCGCGGGAGTGACGTGGGGACAGCCACCATGTCCGCCAGCAGGCAGCCGAAGAACGCCTCGATGAACTCGAGCCCGGGGGCGAACAGGAGGAGGACTCGGCTCTTCGGCGGATAGCGCGCGCGGAGGAAGGCGGCGATTGTTCGAGCACGGGCGTGGAGCGCGGCGAACGAGAGCGCCGCCGTCTCCTCCTCGCCTTCGTGGAGATGGACGTACGCGGGCGCGTCGCCGAGCTCTTCCGCGCGGCGAGCGAGCAGCTCAGGCAGTGACGTTATGGCGCTCCGAGATCCAGACAGATCATCCTGTGCGGCGCTGGGCGCATGCCCAAAAAAAGTCATGCCAAGTGTCACGAACGGTTCCTTTCGATTCAAGCACGCAAGACCACCTGCGCGCGCCCAGGGGCTTCACCTATTGAGTCGATGCATGCTTCCCGCAGCGCATCGAAGGCTTCGCGGGGGATGCAGGGGGCGCCAACGGTCGAGGTGATCCACCGGGCTCGGCGCTCGCTCAGCTGCGAGCCCGAGAGGATCGTGGGTTACGGGGAACGCTCGAGCAACGGGCGCAGGTCATGACACGAAGAAGAAGCCCTGTCTAGCCCACCAATCGGCGGAGCATGCCGTCCCCTGATGATGCGGAAGAAGCCTGTAGCGCGGTGATATGCGGCGCGCGCTCACTCCATGATCGCCTCGCAGGGATGCGATTGTTAAATAATGTTATTTATTGTTTAAAACGACGCCGGGCGACGGGCTCGGTCGCATGAAGAGATCCCGAGCTCGCGCTGTCGCAAACTGGCGAATGGGTACTCGCGCGCCAGCGCTCACGCATCAGCTCGCCGGGCGGGGGCGCAGGGCGTCGCCGCACGCCCGCCCTGAGCCGTTGCGGCGGGGGCCGGCCATCTTAGAGGCTGCCCCCCATGTCCGTGCACCTCCGCGTCGTTGGAAAGCCCCGTCCGCCGGACCGCCCTGCCGGCGCGCAGGTCACCTCACCCGACATCCTGCGCGGCCTGCACGCTCGGAACCCCGCGGCGGAGCGCCGCCTGCTCGACACCTATGCGGGCCTCGTCGAGCGGATGCTGTTTCGCATCCTGGGCGACGTCCGGAGCCTCGAGGATCTGGTCCAGGACGTGTTCGCCCGGGTGTTCTCCCGCATCGACGACGTGCGCGAGCCCGAGGCGCTGAAGCCCTTCATCACAAGCGTCACCGTGTTCGTCGCGCGCGAGGCGCTCCGCAAGAGGCGCAGGCACCGCTGGCTCGCGTTCTTCGCGAGCGACGAGCTGCCGGAGGTCGCGGCCAGCGCCGATCCGGAGGCCCGGCAGGGCGTGCGTGCCTTCTACCGCGCCCTGGAGACGCTCGACGCCGACGATCGGCTGGCCTTCACGCTGCGCATCGTCGAGGGCCAGGAGCTCGCGGAGGTGGCCGCTGCGTGCAAGGTGTCGCTCGCCACCGTCAAGCGCCGGATCCAGCGCGCGGAGCTCGCGTTCGTCGAGCGCTGCAAGAAGGACGAAGTGCTGTCTTCCTGGCTCGCGGAGGGCGACCGATGGACCTGAGGACCAAAGACGTCGCGGCCGTGGGGCGCCGGGTCGCCGCGCACCAGGATGCCGCGCTCGAGCGGCGGGTGCGGCCGTCGACCACGGATCGACTCGAGGCGATTTACCGCAAGGAGGCCGCGCTCTCGCTGAGCGCCAGGGCGGCTCCCCGCTCGCGGCGGCTCGGCGTCGCGCTCGCTGCGGCGTGCTTTGCCGCATCGGTCCTCTGGTTCGTGCTGTTCCGGCCGGGCGACCCGTTGACCTACCGGGTCGCGGGGGCGCCGGGCGCCGTCGGCCGGTGGGTGGCGGCGGACGCGTCGCAGGTCGGGCTCGACTTCTCGGACGGGTCGCGCGTGGACCTCGCGCCCGGGACGCGCGCCCGTGTGACCGAGGTCGGCCCCCGGGGCGCGAGCGTCCTCCTCGAGCGCGGCTCGCTGCGCGTGCGCGTCGTGCATCGCGACGACACCCGGTGGGTGGTGGCCGGGGGGCCTTTCGAGGTCCACGTGATCGGCACCGAGTTCGACATCACGTGGAACACGGAAGCCGAGGAGCTCACGGTCTCGATGATCACCGGCCGCGTGCGCATCCTGGGCCCCTGCGTCGACCCCTCGGGGCGCGCCCTCGCCGCCCCCGAAGCGACGCGGCTGGCGTGCGCGGCTCCTCGATCCGCCGCGCCGCGGGCGTCGTCCGTCGCGCCGCAGGCGCCGTCGCCAGCGCCTGAGCCGGAGGCCATCCCCTCCGCGCAGCCTCCCGCGCTCCTCCCGGGCGCGAGCGCCGCCGCATCCGCGCCCGCGCCCGCCCCCGCGCCACCCACCCTTGGCGCGCCGCGGCCCCGCGCGGGTGAGCCCCTGGCCGACGCCCCCGCCGAGCGCTGGCGCGCGCACCTCGCCGCGGGCAAGCTCGGCGAGGCGCTCGCGGACGTGGAGCTCCTGGGCATCGACACGGTGCTCGGGCGCGCCGGCGGCGCGGAGCTCGTCGATCTCGGCTCCGCGGCGCGGCTCTCCCGCAAGCCGGACGTCGCGGCCAGGTTCTACGAGGCGGCGCGCCGGCGGTTTGCCGGGAGCGACGCCGCGGCCGCCGCGGCGTACCACCTCGGCCGCATGGCGTTCGACGGGCGCGGCGCGTGGGCGGAGGCCGAGCGCTGGTTCGCCGTGTACCTCGCGGAGAGGCCGCGCGGCGCGCTCGCGCCGGAGGCGCTCGGCCGCTCGATAGAGTGCGCGAGGAACCTCCAGCTCCGCGCGCGCGCCCGCGAGCTCGCCGCGCGCTACCTCGCGGCGTACCCGAACGGCGCCCACGCCGGGCTCGCGGCGACGCTCGCTCATGAGGCCGATTGAGGGTTCCGTTCGGCACCTTGCACGCTGGAGCGAGCCTCCTCCCGCGGAGATCGCGGCCGCCGCGCCGGCGCCGCCTGCGCTCGCGGGGAGCGCGCGCCGTGGCGAGCTCGATCGGCTGCGCGCTCGTCGCGTTGCTGGCGTTCGCGGCGTTCGCAGCGCCGTGCTCCGCCGACGAGGCGCCGCCGATCACGGTCGTCGCCGGCGCGCGCGGGGCGCTGGCGTACCGGCTCTCGCAGGAGCTCGAAGCGGCGGGCCTGCAGGTCCACGTCCAGGCGGGCCCGGCGGCGGCCGGTGCCGGCGGGCTGCTCATCGTCATCCCCGAAGGCGAGGGGGGAGCCATCGAGATCTGGTCGGACTCGAGCGGGCGCGCGGACCTGGTCGCGAGCGTGGCGCCCGACGGCCCGCTCGACACCCGGGTGCTCCGCGCGGCCGAGCTGGTGCGGGCGCTCCGGTCGACGGCGTCGACGGCCGGGGCCCCCGCCGGAGCCGTCGCACCGGAGCCGGCGGCCGTCGCGCCGGCCCTGGTCCAGCCCTCTCCCGCCGCGCCTCCAGCCGCGTTGCCCGGTGAGGCGTGGCGGAGCCCGCCGCTCCGCGCCTGGGCGCCGTCCTCGCCGCCGTTCGCGGTGCCTGCGGCGCCCAGGGCCCCGCTCGTCGAGGTCGGCGTCGCGATCGCCGCGGGATGGCAGGCGCCTGGCGCCTCGCTGGCGCTCGATGCCTCGCTCCGGATCTGGCCCTCGGCCCGGATCGGTGTCGGGCTCCTGGCGGACCTGTCGATCGTCGGTCCGGACATCGAGGCGGCGGAAGGCAAGGTTCGCTTTCGCCGCTCGCTCTTCGGCGCCGAGCTCACCCTCGCGCCCATCGAGAGGAGCCGTCGGTTCGGACTCGTCCTCTCCCCCGGCGTGGGTCTCGGTTACGTGAGCGCGTCCGGCGATGCGAGACCGCCCTATATCGACAGCGACGAGTCCACGTTCACCGCCTTCGTGTACGGGCGAGGCGAGGCGCGTCTCCGGCTCGTCGACTCCGTGGTTCTCACGGCGGGTGCGCTCGGCGGCGCGGCGATCCCGCCTGTCGACATCCGGTTTGCAGGACGGGTGATCTCGACATTCAGCCCGCTCGCGTCGTTCTCGCTGGGTGTCGTCGTCCAGCGGTGAGCCGCCGCCACGACAGGCGGCCATTCATAGGAGCAAGCCACGCGCACTTCTTCAATCGAGATCGGAGAGGCCTCCTTGAAACAGCTCCTCGTACCTGGATGCACCGTGCTCATGACGCTTGTCGCCGCATGCGACAGAATCCCGCTCGATCCCATACGCGATGAGGGCGCCGGGGGTGGCGCGACCGGAGCGGGCGGGGCCGGCAGCGGCGGCGCAGGCGGCAGCGGCGGCGCAGGCGGCAGCGGCAGCGACGCCGCAGGCGCCGGTGGCGCAGGCGGCAGCGGCGGCGCGGGCGGCAGCGGCGCCGTCGTCGGCAGCGGCGGCGCGGGCGCCGGCGGCGCCGTCGGCAATGGCGATCCTCTGTGGAGCCGGCACTTCGCCTCGAACCCACGCCAACCCCAGGTGTGGGTGGGCAGCCGCATCGCCGTGGACGAACCCGGCAACCTCGTCGTCGCGACGACGGTTGCCGATGGCGTCGACTTCGGCGACGGTCCGCTCTCGACCGGGGGCGCCCTGGCCTTCTCCCTCGCGAAATTCGACGGCGAAGGAGAACCCCTCTGGCACAAGGAATTCACCGGTTCGGCTTACCCGAATGACGTCGCCGTCAACCAGGCGGGGCTCATTGCCACGACGGGGGTGGTTTACGGGACCGGCGTCGACTTCGGAGGTGGTTTGCTCGTGGGGCAGGAGTCGGGTGGCGACGCCTTCGTGGCCGTCTTCACACAAGGCGGAGATCACGTCTGGTCGGCTCGGATCGGCGTCGATGGTGATCAATGGGCGGACAGCCTCGCCATGGATGCAGCCGGGAACGTCGTCGTGGCAGGGACGTTCATGGGCCAGATCAGCGTCTGCGGCGCCTCGCTGACGAGCGTCGGTGACATGGACTCGTTCATCGCGAAATTCGACCCTGCGGGGAATTGCCTCTGGAGTAAGCAGCTCGGCTACACGGAGATCCACAACGTCGCTCTCGACGCGTCGGGCAGCGTCGTCCTCGCCGGCAGCTTCGGCGACTATTTCGCCGAGGCGATCGACCTCGGCGGCGAGCCGCTGATCACCGCGGGCAGCGAGGATATCTTCGTGGCGAAGCTCGACGCTGCCGGTGAGCACGTCTGGAGCAAGCGGTTCGGCGACGAGGCGCTCCAGAGGGCGTACGGCGTCGCGGTCGACGGCGCTGGAAACGTCGTCATCAGCGGGACGTTCCTCGGGAGCGTGGATTTCGGCGCAGGTCCGCTGGTGAGCGAGGGAGGGTACGGTCCTCTCGAGCCCGGCTCTGTCACGTGGGGCGGCAACGCCTTCGTGACCAAGCTGAACCCGGCAGGCGAGCTCCTCTGGGCCAGGCGTCTCGGGCAGTATGGGCCGCAGACGGCGCTGGACGTCGCGGCGACCGTGGACGGCGAGCTCGCGATCACCGGTTTGATCTACGGCGACGTCGACTTCGGCACGGGCCTGATGGACTGCACCTATGGCGATGCCTTCGTCGCGAAGCTCGATGCGGCGGGCACGGTCCGCTGGGTGAAGCACACCGGCGGCAGGGGGCAACAGTACGGCTATTCCACGGCCATGGACGCGACCGGCGACGTGTACGCCGCCGGGCCGTTCCTCGGCACCATCGACTTTGGCATGGGGCCGCTGGTGACCCCGACGCCTACCCGGGCGATCTTCCTCGCGAAGTTCGGCCCCTGAGGCCGCGGGCGGCGATCCGCGAGGTGGCCCTCAGCGCACGCAGGCGCCGAGCCATCGCGCGGCGTTCTGCCCGAGGGCGGGGCCGAGGAGCTCGGGGGGCAGGTGAAGGCCCTGATAGGTGCCGATGGTGCGGGCCGGCTGATCGGCGGTTTGACGGAAGAAGCGAAACTTGTCCTCTTTCAAGAGACCCATGTTCGACTCCACCTGCAGGTCCCACAGCTCCATGGACATCGGGTCCAGCCCGCTGGTCACGAGATCGGTCCCGAACAGGAAGCGCTCGGGCCAGCGAGAGAACAGCCTGAGGAGCTGGGCGCGCTCCCGCTCGAGGCTCGCGAAGCCCTCTGTCGCCGGGCCGGCGGAGCCATGGCTCGTATCGACGAGGAGGCGCGGAAACGCCTCCATCAGGGACTCCATGCGCGCGAGGTCGGTGCGGCTGCCGCAGAGGTGCGCGCACACGAGCTGCAGGTCGGGGAAGGCGCGCAGGACCGCCTCGAGCTCGCTCCTGTAACGGACGGTGTTGGCATGAAGCAGAACCGGAACCGCCTGATCCGCGAGCGCCTGCCACATCGCCTGGTGCGAGGGGTCGTCGAGCGGACGCTCGTGGAAGAGGTTGTGCCCCTGATAAAGCTTCACGCCGCAGGCGCCTCGACTGCGCAGCTCGGCGAGGTACGCGAGGTCGTCGTGACCCAGATCCAGGGTGACGAAGGGAATGAGCTTTCCACGGTGAGCCGCTGCGGCGTCGAGGACGATGTCATTGCCTGCGCGGTAGCCGGAGAGGCCAGCGCCACCGCGGCCGCTCGTCAGATCCGGGCTCGCCAGGATGACGGCGCGATCGACGTGATGCTTGGCCATGTGCGCGAGCAATGGTGCCACCGCGCTGGCCTCCGTCAGGTGCACATGGATGTCGATGACCTCCTGACGGGCCGGCGGAGGTGGCGACGAACGGCACCCCAGGACGGCCGCGAGCGCCGCGCCCCACGCGATGCTCCGGAAGCGAGCGCCGCGATCGGTGCGCGAGCTCATCGAAGGAGGGCAATGAGGGCGGCGGCGATCACGAGGGCGATGAGCGACGATTGAACGATGCGGATCCATCGCCGACAAGGATACGCCGCGGCAGGCATGGCGCCATGAGAAAGGAGGGAGGAATGAAATATGAAATATGACAACTGGTGTGAGCTGATGATTCGATTGTGAGCCTGCTTTGTGCGAACGCTCGATGTTCGCGCCTCGAGGGCGAAGCTTCGCCCTGGAGGTCGTTGTTCATTTGTGCCCAGTGGAGTTATCTATGTCGCTCATTCCTAGCTCGGTTCGTCTCATGGGGTTCGCAGCGCTCTGCGCGTCTTTGTTTGGAACGACAGCTTGCTCGCCCTGGCTCGACGATGGCGCGGGCTCAGGCGCCGAAGGAGGCGGCGGCGGTGCCAGCGGCAGCGGTGCCAGCGCCAGCGGCGGTACCGGCATCAGCGGTAGCGCCGTCAGCGGCAGCGGTGGTAGCGGTAGCGCCATCAGCGGCAGCGGCGGCAGCGGCGGCAGCGGCGGCAGCGGCGGCAGCGGCGGCAGCGGCGGCAGCGGCGTTGGCGGGGCTGGTACAGGCGGGGCCGCGACCGGGGGCGGCGGAGCGTCTGTTTGCGCAGACGACGCTTACGAGGCGAACGACGCGTCCGCCTCTGCGGCTCCGCTCGCGTATGACCATACCGACGACAGCCTTGGTCCCAGCGCGTGGTTTTCGAAGATCGACTTCGTCCTCTGCCAGGGCGACGAGGACTGGTACCTGCTTGACACCACCTCTCTCGGGATCGAGGAGGTCAACTGGAGCCTTCGCGTCCTGGCCTCCGGGGCAGAGCTGTGCGGCGCGGGTTGTGCGCAGTATACTCCGCCCCCCGGTCCAGAGAACACATTGATCGTGGAGGTCTACAGCGCTGCCACGATGGAGCTCCTCGGGGCTGAGGAGAGCGATCATGGACGGGTATGGCTCGACGGAGGGGGCGCGGGTTCGGCGAACGATCTGCTGCTCCGCGTCTATGGGCCGCCCGAGGCGAACTACCCGTACGACATGAGCTTCGTCGCCAAGTCCTATGAAGGGGAGGACGAGTGCGAGTGCTGATCTTCGCCTAGAGCGACAAACGGGTTGAAACCACGAGAAAAAGCAGGAATTTCACAGGGAGACGGGGAGGCGGGGAGCGAGAGACAGCAAGAGGGAGAAATTCATTTCTTCTTCCTCCCCGCCTCCCCGCCTCCCTGTGAAAATTCTCCGGGTTTTGACGTGATAGGTGTTCTAGCGCCGCGACGCCCGCGCTCTTCTCTGCTTCCGTGTCCCGGGGGACCGGGCGGCCCGGCGCTGCCTCGCGCGCCGCCGGGCACGAGCTCGGCGCCCGCTCAGCCCTGCTTCGGCGCCTTCATCCGCGCCGGATCCACGGCGACGTCCCGCGCCACCTTGCCGAACGCGATGACGCTCCGGTCGCCGTTCCGCTCCTCGATGACCACGCGCCGCACCGACCACAGCTCCGGCCCCGAGGTCATCTCGAGGCTGCGCACGTGCTTCGCGACCTCCTCGGCCCGCGGCCGCGCCGCCAGCGTGATCCCGTCCGCGCGGCTCGGGATCGACAGATCGTAGCGCGCCCGCAGCTTCCCGAGATCGCCGCCGAGCAGCACCAGCAGGTCCGACAGCACCGACCCGAAGCGCCCCGCCGCGCCGCGCCCCGCGCCCGCCGCGCCCTTCGGCGTCGCGAAGCCGAACCCCTCGGGCGTGATCCAGTAGGTGATCGCGTCCGGCGGCTTCAGCTCCCACCGGAGCCGGTCGGGCAGCACCAGCGTCATCTCGCCGTCGCTCTTCACCGCCGTCGCCAGCAGGCCGATGCTCCGCTCCTGCGTGAACGGCGCGACCAGCGTCTTCACCGACGCGCGCGCCCGCGTGATCTCGGCGAGCGCGTCGCCCACCTCGTCCGCGCGCGCGCGGCGCGCGTGGCTGCCGATCGACAGCGCCCCGCCGCACGCCGCGAGCCCCATCAGGAAAGATCGTCGCTGCATCCTCGCCTCGTCCTCTGACATGGTCATGTCAGACGAGCGAGCCGCGCTCAATCCGCAATGGGCTTCGGCGTGTTGGGCCCGCTCTCCGGCAGGTTCGGCTTCGCGATGTATTCCTTCGGGAGATCGCCCGTCAGGGACTTGAGCCACACAACGATCTGCTCGACCTGCGCATGGGACAGGTCCTTGCCGAGCTGGTGCTTGCCCATGAGCCGCACCGCCTCCTGCAGCGACGAGACGGACCCGTCGTGGAAGTACGGCGCCGTCATGGCCACGTTGCGGAGCGTCGGCACCCGGAAGACCATGAAATCGGCCTGCTTCTTCGTGATCTCGAAGACGCCGCGGTCCATCGTGTCGGGCCACGACCGCACGAGGCCGAGCTTCTGGAACATCGTCGCCCCGACGTGCGGGCCGAAGTGGCACGTCACGCAGCCGACCTCGACGAACGTGTTGAACCCTTCCTTCTCCGCGTTGGTCAGGGCCTCGGGCTCCCCTTCCAGGAACAGGTCCCACCGCCCGCGCGTGATCAGCTTGCGCTCGAACGCGCCGAGCGCCTTCGCGGTGTTGTTGGCGTTGACGGGCCACGGATCGCTCGGGAACGCCCTGCCGAACGCCTTCACGTACTCCGGGATGGAGCGCAGCGTCGCCTCCAGCCGCACCGGCGTCATCGCCATCTCGCTCGGGTTCATCATCGGCCCGTTGGCCTGGGCCTCGACGTTGTCGAAGCGCCCGTCCCACATGAGCGAGAAGAACCCCGCGGAGTTGTACACGCTCGGCGTGTTGCGGCGGCCGCTCTGGTGCGCGTGCCCGATCGACACCTTGGCGCCGTCCGCTCCGTAGCGGTCGAGCGGGTGGCACGAGTTGCACGAGAGGTCGTGGTTCTTCGAGATCCGCGTCTCGTAGTAGAGCATCCGGCCGAGGTTGATCTTCTCGTCCGTGAGCGGGTTGCTCGAGGACGTGATGACCGCCGGCAGCGGGTTGAAGCTCCCGAGCCGCTCCGGATCGATCTGCACGGCCGGCTCGGCCGCGGCCGCGGCGGACGCGCCCGGCGCCGCGGTGGGCGCGGCCGGTGCGGCGGCCGCCGGCGCGGGCTGCGTCCCGCCGGTCGCCGGGGCGGACGCGGACGCCGTCGTCTTCTGCACCAGCCAGGCGCCGACGCCGGCGCCCGTCGCCGCGACAAGCGCCGCCGCCACAACGAGCGGGGCCGCCCTGCTGCGGGGGCGCACGTGAGCGGTGGGCTGGTCGCCCGCCACGATGATCGTCTTGTGGAAGGGCACGGAGGTGCCCGAGACCGTCCTCGATGGCGGCGGGCCGTCCGGGAGCCCGCGGATCAGGAGGCCGTGCGGGGTCACGTGGTGGCCGCTCTGGGTCGTGTGGTGGTGACCGCCCTGGGTCGTGTGGTGGTGGCCGCTCTGGGTCGAGTGGTGACCGCTCTGGCCGAGGGCCCCGCTGTGCGTGACGTGCTCGGGCCAGCTGCGGGGCGTCCCCACGGGCGTGGGCGGGCGCCGCGTCGAGAAGTCGCCGGGGTCCGGCCAGCTGCGGGACGTGCTCCCGGGCGTCGGCGTGCGGCTGCGGGGCGTCCCCACGGGCGTGGGCGGGCGCCGCGTCGGCATGTCGGGGTGCGGCGGCCCCTGCGAGGGCGGCGGGATGTCGGCCTGCACCGAGTCGGGGAGGGGCCGCAGCATGCTCTCGTGGATCGAGATGCCGTGCTGCAGGAGCATCCGGCACTCGTCGAGCATCTCCGCCGCGCTCTGGAAGCGCACGTTCCGGTCGATCTGGAGCGCGCGCTGGACGATCTCGGAGACCTCGTACGGCACCCAGGGCGCCAGCGTCTGGATGGGCGGCGCCGGGGTCGAGCAGATCGCGACGATGAGCTCGCCGAGCCCCCGCGAGTTCCTGTAGGGAGTGCGCCCGGCGAGCATCTTGAAGAGGACGATGCCGAGCGACCAGACGTCGGTCCGGCCGTCGACGTCCCGCATGTTGCGCGCCTGCTCGGGCGACATGTAGATGGGCGAGCCGATCAGGTTGCTCGTGGCCGTGAGCTCCTTCTGCTGCTCGAAGGTGTCGTCCTGGATCTTGGCGACGCCGAAGTCGAGGAGCTTGACCGCGTACTCGCCCCCGTCGCGCCGCGCCAGGAACAGGTTGGCGGGCTTGATGTCGCGGTGGAGGACGCGCGCGTCGTGCGCCTTGATGAGGCCCATGCACGCCTGGGCCACGATGCAGAGCGCGAGCTCGGGCGGCAGGGGGCCGAGCCGCCGGAGCATCTGGTCGACGTCCTCGCCGTTGAGCAGCTCCATCACGAGGAAGGGCAGGCCGGTCGCGCGGTCCCTGCCGCTGTCGAGCACGCTCGCGATGTGCTCGCTGTCGATCGCGCCGGCCGCCCTGGCCTCGCGCTCGAAGCGGGCCATCACCGCCTCGTCCTGCGCGAGCTTGCTCGTGATCACCTTGACGGCGACGCGGCGGCCGGTGCCCAGGTGCCGTGCCTCGTAGACCGCCCCCATCCCGCCTTCCCCGAGCAGCCCGAGGATGACGTACCGTTGATCGAGGGTCGTGTTGATCAGGTTGATGTCCGTCATGGTCTGGTCGACCCGGTCGCCGCTCCGATGCCGCGACCTTGGCGCCCCGAATCGCATTGTCGGACGGAAGGTCGCGCTAGGCAATCTTGCGGTAAGGCCACGCCGGACGAGAGGTGTCCCACCTCCGGTGTATGGGCGTGGGAGAGAGGGCACCCCGAAACCACGCCGAAAACTTGCGATTTCGCGCCGGGTGTGTCGCCGCTGCGCTGCGGGGAGGATCCTCGTGGGCGCGGCGCTTTCGTGCTCGCTGTGGGATGAGGCGCATCCCGGGCGCGGGGCTGTCGCGCTCGCTCGCCACGCTCGCCACGCTCGCCACCTCGACGTCACGGCATGGAGACGGCGCCGCCGCGCTTGCGCGAGGGACGGAGCGGTTATTTGGTTGCGTCTGTTTATTTAAGGATTGTCGTTGCTTATTTAAGGATTGTCGTTGCCGCGCTCCCCGCCTTCGTGGGGTGAGCCCGCGCGCTCCCAGGCGGCGTAGTCGCCGCTCGTGAGCAGCGGATCCTCGGGCAGGGCGTCGGGCTCGGCCGTGTCGAGCGCCGGGTCGAACGTGGGGCTGAGCAGCCGGGTGAGGTCGAAGCGCAGGAAGCGGCCCGCGAGGTGGGGGCCTTCGCTGACCCAGAGGACGCGCGCCGTGGCGTCCATGACGACCCCGTGGGTGGCGATGAGCGCGTCGATCGCGCGCCGGTCGCCGAGCGGCAGGGCCGCGCCGCCGCGCCCGCGCCGGTCGCGCAGGACGTCGATCGCCGCCTCGATCGTCGCGCCCTCGGGCAGCGCCGCGAGCCGCTCGTCGAGGCGGTCGCGCCGCGGGCGGGTCGAGGTCTCGGCCTGGACGCGGAGGTTGCGCGGATCGCCCGCGAGCGGCCCCTCGAAGTGGTTGGTGAGCGGGATCTTGCCGCGGCCCCGGCGCGCGTGCAGCGGCGCGCCGGGCGCCCGCTCGGCGATCGCCGTCTCGCCGCCCGCGTCGACGAGCATCACGAGGTGGGAGACCATCGGCGCGCGCGCCTCGAGGATCGCGAGCGCCTCGTCGACGCTCCGCGCGCGGCCGAGCACCTCGCGCATCGTGTGGACGACCGGCTCGCCTGCCGCCCGCGGCTCGCCGGCTCGCCCGCCGTGGACGACGAGCGCGAGGCCCTCGGCGTTCATCCCCGTCACCGCGCCGATCAGGCCGGGCCAGGACACCGAGGCGTACGGGATCTTCCCCTGCTCGTGGACGAGGAACACCGCCTTGCCCTCGTCGAAGACGGGCCCGGCCTCGAAGTCGAAGTTACGGGCGAGCACCGCGTGCCCGCCCGCCGACGCCGTCCCGGTGAGCGCGAAGCTCGTGCAGCCGATGAGCGGCGAGTGCTCGAACGAGAGCGCGATGTCGTAGAGCGACTGGAGGAAGACGAAGCGGTGGTACGTGGGGAGGACGCCGTCGAACGGGTCGGGCGAGAAGGCGCGGGCCTGCGCGGCGATCTCGCGCCGCACGCCGTCGGTCATGCCCTCGTCGACGCCGCGGAACTCCAGGCGCGACAGGTCCATGATGAGCCACCGGAGCGGGGCGACCGGCACGTAGTGGTGGAACTGCTCGTAGAGGGTCCCCTCGTTCTTGACCATCTCCGGGTAGAAGAGCCGCCCGTGCTGGTGCCCGATCTCCTCCGGCGACCCGGAGAGGCGCGCCTCGAGGATCCGCCCGCGGCGACGCACGTAGGCCGGGCCGAGCACGCGCAGCCCCCCCGGCCTCGCCTCGGGCTCGCCGGCGGCCGCGCGGATCGGGGGCGGCTCGATCCGCGTCGCGGCGGCGATGCCGAGGTGCGCGAGGACCGGCGCGGCGAGGAGCGCGGCGGCCGCGAGGAGCTTGCGGCGGTGGCGTGCGAGGCGCGGCGGCCGCAAATCAGGGAGGCGCCGTCGCCGGCTGCCGCGGGTGGGGGTCGAGCTCCGTGGCGAGCGCGCTCGCCGCGGCCGGGCGGACCGGGTCGGGGGCCAGCACCGGCTCGGCCGGCACGTGGCGGAGCCCGCGCGTGAGCGCGAGCGTCGCCACGACCCGGCGGATGATCCGCGCCGGATCGCGCACGCTGTCGAAGTGGGTGAGCCGCTCGCCCTCGGGCGGGTAGATGACCCGGATCGGCGCCTCGACCAGGCGGACGCCGGCGGCCACCGCGCGCAGGAGGATCTCCGCCTCGAAGGCGTACCCCTCGTCGCGGGCGCCGAGCGACAGCGTCGTCCGGAGCGGGTAGCGGCGCAGGCCGCACTGGGTGTCCGCGAAGGGACGGCCGGCGAAGAGAGAGAGGAAGAAGTTCGAGATCCGGTTCGAGATCTGGTTCGCGCGCGGCGCGCCCGCGCCCGCGAGATCCCGGATGCCGAGCACCAGCGCCTCGGGGTCGGCGTCGGCCTCGATGAGGCGCCGCGCCTCCTCCGGCGGGTGCTGTCCGTCCGCGTCGATCGTGACCGCGACGTCGAAGCCTGCGGCGAGGGCGAACTCCATCCCGGTGCGCAGGGCGGCGCCCTTGCCCAGGTTCTCCGGGTGGCTCAGCACCGTGGCGCCGGCCGCGCGCGCCCGCTCGGCCGTCCTGTCGCTCGACCCGTCGTCCACCACGATGACGGTGCCGGCCAGGCCGTGGACCCGGAGCGCCCCCCGTGTGACGTCCCCCACGTTGCGCTCGGCCTGGTAGGCGGGAATGATGGCGCAGATCCGCATGAGACAGAGCGCGATTACCATGGTGTGCCCTGGATGAACAGCGGCAGGCGCCCGGAGCGCCGTCCTGGCCTGCTCCGCCGCCGCCCTGCGTTCCGTCGCGTCTGGATGAGCGAGGTCGTCTCGCTGCTGGGCGACTGGATGAGCTTCGTCGCCGTGAGCCTGCTCGCGCTGGGCGGCGAGGGGGGCGGGGTCGTTGCGCTCGCGCTGGTGATGGTGGGGCATCACCTCCCGATCGCGCTGTTCGCGCCGGTGGCGGGGGTGCTCGCGGACCGGCTGGATCGGCGGTGGCTGCTCGTCGCGACGAGCGTGGTGCAGAGCGCGCTCACGGTCGGGATGCTGGGGGCTGCGGTCGCCGGCAGCGTGGTCGGGGTGCAGGTCCTCGTCTTCGTGCGTGCGTCGGTGGGCGCGCTGCGCTTGCCGGCGCAGAGCGCGGTGCTGCGCCATGTGGTCGAGGAGGACGAGCTGCTCGAGGCGAACGCGATCGCGTCGGCGACGTGGAGCGTCATGTTCGCGGTCGGGATGGCGTTCGGCGGCCTGATCGCGGGGCTCGGCCCTGCGACGGCGCTCGCCCTGGACGCGGCGTCGTTCGGCCTGGCGGCGCTGTTCCTCCGGGGGCTCCCCCCGATGGTGGCGGAGGGGCGGCCGTCGGAGGGCGGCATGCTGTCGGCGCTCGCGTCGGTGCGCCGCGACATGGTCCTCGCGTGGCGGCACGCGTGGGAGCGGCCTCCGCTGCTCGCCGCGGTGCTCGCGAAGACGCCGGTCCACATGGCGAACGGCGGGGCGCTCCTCTTGCTCAACCTGGTCGCGACGCAGCTCCCCTTCGCGGGCACGGGCGCGCTCACGCTGGGTGTCCTCCAGTGCGTGCGCGGCGCGGGCACCGGGGTTGGCCCGCTGGTCGGCGTCGCGCTGGTCCGCCGCGGCCTGCGGGGCGAGCGCGCGGCGACCGGGGCCGTCTGGGTCACGTTCGGGGCGATCGCGGTGTTCGCGGTGACCCGCCACCCGGCGGCGCTGCTCGCGGTCGTGCTCGTGTGGGGCCTGGGCAGCGGGGCGAACTGGGTGCTGTCGAGCACGGAGATCCAGCGGCTCTCGCCGGATCGTTTCGTCGGCCGGCTCTCGGCGGTCGACAACCTGGCCCTCACGTTGGGCCTGTGCGGGACGTTGCTGGGCGGGGCCTTCCTGGTGGAGCGCGCCGGCGCGCCCTCGGCTTCCGCCTGGCTCGGCCTCGGCGCCGGCGTCGTCACGTGGCTCGGGGCGCAGTGGATGCTGCGCCGGCGGGCCGCGGCGGTCCCGGCGGTCACGGCGGTCACGGCGGTGCCGGCGGTCTCGGCGGTCTCGGCGCCGCCTCCCTTGCCCCCCGAGACCGAGCGCAGCTAGCCTCCCGCCCCGATGATCCCGGACGTGTGGGCGCCCCTGAGCGGCCTCTCCGTGCGCCGCTGCGAGGACGAGGGCCTCATCAACGGCACCTGGCTGGCCGGCGACCCTCCGCGGTACGTGGTCCAGCGGGTGAGCCCCATCTTCGCCCCGGAGGTCCACGACGACATCGAGGCGGTGACGGCTCACCTGGCAGCCCGCGGCCTCGCGACGCCGCGGTTGCTGCGCGCCGGTGACGGCGCCCTGTGCGCGCGCGACGCGGAGGGCGCGGTATGGCGGGTGATGGACTTCGTCCCTGGCCGGACGCACCACCGGGTCGGCTCTCCTGTGCTGGCGCGCGCCGCCGGGGAGCTCGCGGCCCGGTTTCACCGGGCGGTGGACGATCTCGAGCATGTGTACCGCCACGTCCGCGTGGGCGCGCACGACACGGCGCTCCACATGGAGCGGCTGGACGGCGCGGCCACCGGGGGGGAGGGGCGGCGGCTGGCGGACGCCGTCCTCGACGCGTTTCGCACGTGGCGGGGGCGGCTCGACCTGCCGGTCCGGCACTGCCACGGCGACCTCAAGATCTCGAACCTGCGCTTCTCCGAGGCGGGGGAGGGGATCTGCCTGCTCGATCTCGACACGCTGGCGCTGCAGTCGATCGACGTGGAGCTCGGCGACGCGTGGCGGTCGTGGTGCAACCCGGTCGGGGAGGACTCGACCGAGACGCGCTTCGATCTCGAGGTCTTCGCCGCCGCGGTGGCGGGCTACCGCGAGGCGAGGCCGTTCGGGGCGGAGGAGCGGGAGGCGCTCGTGGACGCGGCGGAGCGGATCGCGCTGGAGCTCGCGGCGAGGTTCTGCCGGGATGCGTTCGAGGACCGGTACTTCGGCTGGGACCCGTCGCGCTTCCCGACGCGGGTCGCGCACAACCTGTACCGGGCGGCGGGTCAGCTCTCCCTGGCGCGCTCGGCGCGGCGCCAGCGCGGGGAGATCGCGCGGCTGCTCGCGGGGGGCTGACGAGCGCGGCGCGGGAGCGGGCGGGCATATCGGGAGATGGGCCGTGCCTGGCCGAATGTGCCTGAGCCACCGCCGGACCGAACTCGCGCTCGATGAACGCGACCACCTCGGGCTGAGTGCGTCGTGGATGGTCGACGAGGCACCGCGCGAAGCGCGGTCGGCACCAGCGGTTCGTTGGGCGGGAGACAGGGAAAGAGAGAGTTCACAGGGAGACGGGGAGACGGGGAGGAGAGAGAGATATACAGACCAAGGTGGAGAGGCGAGAGGTGACGTCGGATTGCTCGTCAACTTCAGCACGCCGGTGCTCCGCCGCCGGATCCGACGCCTGGTACGCCGCGGTGCGGAGGCTGTCCAGTTCTCCCGATGTCGCACCGAAGACGGCCACCCCGGCACCACCGGCCGCCCCGCATCGATGCCGCCCGAAGCAGTCGGCGTCGAGCCTGACGGTTCGAACGACTGATCCCCATCTCTCGCCTCCCCGCCTCCCTGTGAATCTTTCCTTCTTCCTCTCCGCCCAACATGCATTGAGACGAAAGTCGTCGCTGAACGCTCCGAAGGGCTCGGATGCGTTTGGTGCTAGCCCGCGGTCACGCGCACCCCCGCCGCGCCGAGCGCCTTGATGCGCTATCGCCCCAGGCGCTCGTCACAGATCCGCCACCGCGTAGGTCATCACCGGCTGCACTCGGCCTTTGACCGTGATCTCGCTGACCGGACGTGTGTTGAAGACGTCCTTCACGAGGAGGTGCGTGTCCTCGCTGAGGAGCACGCTCACGCCGAGCTCCTTGGTCGCGCTCTCCAGGCGCGAGGCGAGGTTCACGGCGTCGCCGATGACGGTGTACTCCATCCGCGCTTCACTGCCGATGTTGCCCGCGACGACCTCGCCGGTGTGGATCCCGACACCGGTCTTCAGCGCCGGGATCCCCCGTCTGGCGAGTCGCTCGTTGAAGCGCTCGAGCGCGGCGCGCATGCGGACGGCAGCGCGCACGGCGCGCACGGCGTCGTTCGGCCTGGGGACGGGCGCGCCGAACACGGCCATGATCGCGTCGCCGATGTACTTGTCGACGACCCCGCCCTCGTCGAGGATGATGGCCACCATCTCGGTGAAATACTCGTTGAGGAGCCCCACGAGCTCATGGGCGTTCATCCGCTCGCTGATGGTCGTGAAGCTCCGGATATCGCAGAAGAGGATCGAGACGGTGAGCGTCTCGCCGCCGAGCTGCACCTTGCCGGCGAGCAGGTGCTCGAGCACGGATTCGGTCATGTACTTGCCGAAGGTGCTGCGGAGCTTGTCGCGCTCCTTGAGGCCGTCCACCATCGAGTTGAAGCCGGTCGCGAGATCCTCCAGCTCGTCGCCGGTCTTCACCGCCTCCACATGGACGTACTGCTGTTGCTCGAGGTGCTTGAGGGCGACGTTCACGCGGGAGAGCGCGCGCGACATCGTGCTTGCGAGGCGCGCGCCGAGGACCAGCGAGAAGAGCGCCGCCACGGTGAGCACGCCGGCCGCGAACATCAGGTTCTGGCGCACGATGTTCCGGACATCGCTCACGTCGAGCGCCATGACGATCGAAAAATCGCCGGCCTTGCCCCGGAGCGATCGGGGCGCGAAGCGGGAGAGGGCCCACAGCGAGCTCGCGTGCTCGACGATCGTGGGGTGGGTCTCGTCGCCGATGACGGCGCCCTGGAGCAGCTCGGTCGGGAAGCGCGCCGTGCCCGTGATCCTCTTGCCCGACGGATCGACGAGCGCGATCTCCACGCCGAGCCTCGTCGCCGCTTCGTCGAAGTAGGTGTGATCGATGGGGATGCAGGCGAGCAGCGACCCGGCGTCGCTCCTCGCATGCTGGGCGATCATGTACGCGGGCGGCGAGCCTGGCTGTCCATCGCACCCATGGACGAGCACGTCCCGCAGGTCGTCCATCTCGGCGAGGCCCGAGAGGCCCTCGGTGAGCCCGGGGACCTCGTCTGTGCTCGGCGGCGGCGCATCGAGCCCCCTCGCCGCGACCCGATTGCCGAGCTCGTCGAAGGCGACGATGGCGACGTTGGGATGGGCGTCGATGACGGCCTCGAGCGCCGTCCCCGCGGCCGTCTCGTTCCGCAGCCGGAGCCCCTCGACCAGCTCGCGCGTACGAGACGCCTGTCGTGAGCTCGCCGAGATGGCGCGCTGCTGCTGCCTGAGCTCCAGCCGGAAGTTGCGGATCGCCTGCGGGACGCGCTCGCTGATCTGCGCGAGGAGCTGCCGGTGCATCACCCAGGAGAGCACGGGGAGGGCCGTGAGGGTCGCGAGCGACGAGAGCGCGACGAGGACGGTGAGCTTGGCGCGAACGGTGCTGAGGCGGAACATGAAGGCCCTCATCAAAGCAAAGTCGGCTTCTGGTGGACAGCGCGTCGACATGTCGACCTGACGTCGAAGTTCGAGCGCTCCTTGAAGGAGACCAGAAGGGCCTCGGTGTAGACGGCCAAGATGTAGCGGGCATTGGTGATGAACGTAGCGGTGCGCGTCAGCACATCTGTGAACGTGCTGCGCGCGCGCGGCTGTTGGCGGGGGGTGAGCGAGGCGGCGCGGGCGCTGCTGGGCCTTCCGGCGGTATGTCGGACATGGAGAAGTGCCTGCTGGCCGATGCGCCCGGGGAGGTCCGACATGGGGAAGTGCCTGCTGGCTGATGCGCCCGGGGAGGTCCGACATGGGCGGGCGCCTGCTCCGTCACGGCTCCCGGGATGTCGCGACATGGGCGGGGGCCTCGCCGAGCAGGCTGCCGGGTATGTCGGACATGGACGGGGGCCTCGCCGCTCACGCCCCCGGCATGTCGCCGCGAGCGGTCCGGCTACAGCTCGGGATCGGCGCTTACCACGGGCGCGGCCGGAGCTGACGCGGTGGGCACCGTCGGCGGGCTGGGGGGCGTGGGCGGGGCCTGCTCGGGCGCCGCGCGCGCGCGCCCGACCCGCTCGCGGTCGCTGTTGAGCTTGTCGACGTAGGCGAACAGCCGCGCCTCGTGGTCGGCCGGCAGCTTGCTGCCCTCTTCCTGGATCTCGTCCCGGAGCGCCTCCCGGAACCGCCCGAGCAGCCCGACGGCGGCGCCGCGGAGCGGGCCGGTGGCCGCGGCGTTCTCGCCCGTCGCGAGGAGCGTGGCGCGCCTGCGCAGCAGGCCATCGATGTCGTCTCCGGCGGCGACGAACGCCTTCACCCAGTCGTGCAGGGTCCCCCCGCCGGGAGTCGCGGCGGCCTTCAGCTCCGCCTTGAGCCGGGTCAGCTCGGGCCGGTTGTCGAGCGCCGCCGACGCCTCGTCCGCGTAGGGGGCGCGGAGCACGTCGAGCTTCGGGACGAACGCCTGCTGCGCCTTCGCCGCCGCTTCCTTGAGCGCCGCCGGCAAGGCGGGGTGCGCCTCGACGGCCTTGCACAGGAAGAAGACCGCCGCCCCGAGGCCGTCATGCCGGGCGTCCGCCTCGGCGAGCTCCCTGGCGAGCGGCGCCTGCGTGCCCGCGGCGTCGGGGATCGCGTCGATCTCCTTCTGCTTCGCCCTGAGCCGCGGCTCATACAGCTTGCCTGTCGCCGACAGGCGCAGCTCATCGGCCTTGTCGGTCAAGAGATCGCGCAGCGCGAGCTTCAGGTCCCCGATCGTGAGATTGCGCAAGGTCACCTCCGTGAACGGCGTGATCGGCCACCCCCACGGCCGCACGGGCGGCCGAGAGGGCGAGCCAAGGATTGTTGCTTGAGCGTTGCAGGATAATGAACTTCTCCGCATCCGGTAGGCCGAATTCGATAACTCGGAGGCGCAGCGCCTTCGGGGGCGCTGAAATCTTGCTGGGAACCGGTCGAGTCTGGCGCCTTTCGAGGCGAGAACGCCCCGTCTGTTATCGCTTGTAATTGCTATTTACGATGCCGTTTGCTCCCTTCGCGGCCGCGGAGGCAAGCGATGACGTCCGGGTGGATGAGACAGGTGTGGCGGCGGTGCGCGGGTTGCGTTCTCTTGCTCATGGTGGTGAGCGCGCCCCTCGGCGCGTGGGCTCAAGCGTTGACGTTGCGCCGGATAGGCGATCCCTTGCGCGCGCGGCTCACCGGAGCTCGCGGCGGCGCCGAGCTCGCGGCGGCGCTCGCCGGGGACGCCGCCGCGCTCGCGAGCGCGGCAGACCCCGCCGGCGGCCCCGACGGCCTCGCCGTCGTCCCGATGGTGGCCTTGCCAGCGGACGTTCGCGCCGATGGCGCCGGCCCGGGGGCGGACCCGTGGGTCCTGTTCGACGGCCGCGATGATACGGGGCTTCGCAGCGAGACCGGGGAGAAGGTGCGGATCCGGGTCTCGTTTCCGCAGCCCACCGCGCTCGAGGCGCTCGCGCTGTACGGGCGCAGCGAGGGCGCGCTCACGGTCCGTGCGGAGGACGGCGCCGAGCTTCAGGCCATCTCCGGCCTCGTCGACGTGCCGCTCCACGACACGGGCGAGCGCTGGACGCGCCTTCCCATGGCGGTCACGGCCCAGCACGTCGTCATCGAGTGGCTTCCTTCGGGCGAGCGCGGGCCGCAGGAGATCCTGTTCTGGAGCGCCGGCGCGCCCACGCGCGGTCTCTCGGAGGTGGAGCTCGCCGATCGCGTGCTCGCGGGGCGGCTCACCGGGGCTTACCAGTTCGCTGCGACGTCCGAGCGGGCCACCGTGACGCGCACGGGCGGCGAGCAATCGCTGTCGCTCCACGTGGACACCGATCCACGGGCGCTCGCGCGCGCGTTCCTCGTCTACCAGCTGGAGGGCCGCGGGCACTGGTCGGGCGTGAACCGGCAGATCAACGGCACAGCGCCGCGCGGCGGCTCCCTGGCGGCAGCGCCCGCGACCGGAGGCCTGCAAGTCGAGGAGATCGCGCCCGTGTGGCTGAGGCGCGGCGATAACGTGGTGCGGTTCCGGCCCTCCGCGGAGCAGGAGCACGGATTCACCGTGAGCGCGCTGCGGGTGGTCGGGATCCCGCACGCCGGTGTGGTCGAGGCGCGTCCCGCTGCCGAGGCGCGCGCCCGGCCGGCCGGCGGCGAGCGCGCGCCTCGCACGGAGGCGCTGAGCCTCGATTTCGGCGCGCGCGTGGCGCCGCACGCGCTCCTCTTCCAGCTGAGCAGCGCGGGCGCCGGGGAGCTCCGGATCGCGCCCAGCGAAGGCGCCGAGGGGCTGCGCTTCGACCTGAAGGACCTGCCGCCGGGCTGGCACCGGTTCGATCTCCCGGAGTCAGCGACATGGCCGGGGGCGGCCTCCGTGCAGATCGCGCGGGCGAAGGGGAGCCGCGCCGAGGTTTCGGACGTCGCCGTGGTGGCGAGCCCCGTCCCCTCCCGCGCGCGGAGGATCGCGCTGAGCACGCCGCTGCATGGCGAGTGCGCCGAGGGAAGAGCCCATGTGCGCGGGTTCCTCGATCTGGCCGGCGAAGACGCGTCGCGAGCACGGCTGTTCGCCGGCCCGGAGCCGGTGGCGCTGGGCGACGACGGCAGCTTCGAGCTCACGCTCCCTGAGCCCGAGGGGGCCAGTCACCGGACGTGGACGGCGCGCCTCGAGGCGCGGCTCGAGGACGGCACGCGCCTCGGTCGCGAGCTCGAGCTCGGTCCGTGCGCCGCGGGCGCCGCCCCGAGCGGGCTCGTCGTGGACCACGGCGCGCCCTATGGCGCGGTGGTGAGCCCGGACAAGGGCGCGGTGCTCTCGTTCGCGGGCGCCACGCTCGATATCCCGCCTGACGCGCTGGAAGAGACGACGCGCATCACGATCCGCCCGCTGATGCCTGTCCAGGTGCAGCCGATGGGGCGCGCGATGCGCAATGTGACGCCCGAGGGGCGCGCGTTCCGCTTCGGGCCGCACGGGCTCAAGTTCAAGAAGCCGGTGAAGCTGACGTTGCCTGTCGACGCCGCGGCGATCCCGAGCGGCGCCAGGGCCAGGGAGATCTTCGGTTTCTACTTCGACGAGACGGTCCAGCGATGGACGAAGCTCGGGCGCGTCGAGGAGGGCGGGGGCCGGGAGCTCACGAGCTTGACGGATCACTTCACCGATTTCGTCAACGCGGCGATCTCCATGCCGGATCAGCCGGGCGCGCAGTCGTTCGATCCCAACGCGATGAAGGGGATCCAGCTCGCGAGCCCGTCTGCGGGCGTGTCGTTCATCGAGCCGCCGGAGGCGAACGGCCGGGGCACGGCGCAGCTGTCGTTCCCGATCGAGGTGCCGCCGGGCCGGCACGGCATCGCGCCGGATCTGGCGGTCACGTACGAGAGCGAGCTGGGCAATGGCTGGCTCGGCGTGGGGTGGGATCTGCGCGTCTCGGCGATCGAGATCGACACGCGGTTCGGCGTGTGGCGGTACACGGGCGACGAGCTCTACACGCTCGACGGCCAGATGCTGCGGGCCATCCCCGGTCAGCCGGGCAGGTACGAGCGGCGCGTCGAGGGCGCCTTCGATCGCATCGAGCGCCTCGGGGCCGATCCCAAGAGCTTTCACTGGGTGGTCACCGACAAGGACGGCACCCGGTATACCTACGGGCAGAGCGCGGGCGCGCGCCTGACGGACCGGTCCGGCGAGGTCGGGATCTTCCGCTGGAACCTGGAGCTGGTGGAAGACACGTTCGGCAACCGCATGCGGATCTCGTACTTCAAGGATGCGCCCGAGGGCGAGGACTGGGTGCAGCTCTATCCGCAACGGATCGATTACACGGAGCACGAGAGCGGCTTCCCTGGAGCGCACTATCACGTGGTCTTCTCCGTGGACGACGGAGCGCAGCGGAGAGACATCGTGAGCTCGGCGCGCGCTGGCTTCGAGGTGCGGACGACGCGGAGGCTCACGCGCGTCGACGTGACCATGGGCCAGGTGCCCGGCGCCGAGGAGATCATCCGGAGCTATCATTTCGCGTACGACACGCCGGACCCGCGGCACCATCACAAGTCGTTGCTGAAGAGCATCGCTGTCCACGGAAACGGCCGTGAGGAGCCGCTCTACGAGCACAGCTTCGAGTACTTCGGCCTCGAGCAACAGGACGGCGAGCTCCAGGTGTTCTCGGCGCCGACGGAGTGGAGCCGCCCCGCGGAAGGGCGCGATGGCCTCGGGGCCACGAGCTCGGTCGAAGGGGGGCTCAGCGCGTTCGTCGGCGTGGGGCCGACGGTGTGTGATCCGCACGCCGGGGTGGGGGTCTCCGTCTCGTTCGGGGCGGACGACGAGGACGTCGCGTTCACGGACATCAACGGCGACGGGCTCCCGGATTTCGTGGGCAGCAACGGCGTCTGGCTGAACTCGCTCCCGGATCGGTCGAGCGGAAACGCGTTCTCGCCGGAGAGCGTGGGCAGCACGCACCAGATCACGGCGGGCCTGCAGGGGGCGATGCACCTGTTCCAGGAGCTCGGAGGGTATGGTCTCAACCGCGCCTGGAGCACCGCGACCGCGCAGAGCCTGCTGCTCGACATCAACGGGGATGGCTTCCCGGAGCTGCTCGATGGGAGCGGGGCGACGCTGAACCCGAACAACGCGCGGCTGGGGCCGGGCGCCCGCGGCGCCGGGTTCACGATCGACGAGGATTTCAGCGATGGCGAGCAGGTCGAGGCGCTTCGCAACGCGTTCTACCGGACCAGCGCGCTGGTGAAATGGACGCCGCCGATCGACGGTATCGTCGTCATCGACGGCGGCGTGTCGCTGGCCGGGGGCGGCGCGGGAGACGGGGTGATGGCGTCGATCACGAAGACGACGCCGGTGCCGCGGTCGAATGACAAGTTCCACCGCGACCACCAGCTGCTCTGGCAGAGGGACATCGGGCCGAGCGACGCTGCGTGTGTCCCCGAGGGCGACGGGGGGTGCGGGAGCGGCGTCCGCGTCCGCGTCCGTCCGACGGATGCGCTCTTTTTCCGCGTGGACCCGAAGGAGGACATCGAGGGCGACATCACGCGCTGGAACCCGCGCATTCGCTATACGGAGCTCTGCGTGTCGGACTCCTGCTTGCCGATGCTGCCGCGCGAAATGAGGCGCCCCGACGCGCTCGGGCGTCCGATGTATACCTATACCTTCGCGGCCGACTTCTCCGTGCTCGACCGGAGCGTGCCGGGCTGGGTCGCGGGGGCAGACGGGCAAGTCACGGTGCAGGCGAGCTTCGTCCGGACCAACGCGAACGATGCGTTCTGGGTGCGGCTCGTGCGCCAGGACGTCGACTCGGGGCAGAGCGTCGAGCTCGATCGGACCAGGGTGTCGGGCGCGCAGCTCAGCACCGAGATCGCGAGGCCGGTGTCCGTGCTCCAGGGCGACCTCCTGTTCCTGTACGCCGAGCTCGGCGAGAACGTGGTCCACCCGTCGCGCGTGCAGTACCAGGGGTTTGCCCGGTACACCGAGGTGTGCGGCCACGACGCGGATCCGGGGAGCTGCCGCGCGGTAGGGGAGTGCGCGCCCAGGTCCGGTGCTCCGTCCGGTAAGAGGGTGTGCGGGCTCGAAGCGTTGCCCGGCGACGGCGGGCCGATCTCGGTGCCCGAGGAGTCGATCGTGGCGCCCGTGCAGCTGAGCGACAGCACGACCGGCGGGACGGCGCTTTCGCTGTCCCGGCTGGCCATGCCCGAGAGCGGGACGGTCAGCCTGCTCGGCTCCGCCTCGAAGCAAGCGACGGAGGGGCCGGTGACCCTGCGGGTGGATCGCGAGAGCGAGCGGCTGTTCCGGGAGCTGCTCGGAGCGGAGGCGATCTCGCCGGCCAGGAGCGTGCCTGGCCCGAGCGATCCGGTGGTGTTCCCGGTGACGGAGGGCGAGGAGCTCGCCTTCACGAAGTTCTTCGAGAGCGCAGCGGACATGGACACATCGCTGTCGGATCCCGGAGCGTCGGTGTCGTGGCTCCCGCAGCTCGTCTTCAACGAGACGGGGACGGTGCTGGACGTGCCCGCCGTGAACGCTCGAGCGATCCCGGATGGGAAGCTGGAAGCCCGCATGGTGGGCGGCTTCCGCGGCTTCAGCTATGGCGAGTGGACGACGGAGTACCCGTTCGACGAGAACCAGCTCCGCCGGAGGCCGGAGGAGAACAGGCCGCCTTATTTCACGCGCGTCGAGCCGCACTGGGAGGGGTACCACGCGGGCTGGTCGCCGGGCGAGGCCGGGTTTCCTCTCGTGGGCAGCGTCAGCGGCCCTGTGTTCCGGGGCTCGGGCGCGGACATGTACATCCGGGCCGGGGAGCTCAAGCCGTCGCGCGTCGGCGGCGTCCGGCCGGAGGACGTGGCCAACGTCCCCGGGCTGAGGAAGAGCCACAACGGCTCGTCCTCGGGGGAGCTCGCGCTCATCGGGTCGTTCCAGGTGACGACCGGGACCACCGAGTCGAAGCTGGAGCTCGTCGACGTCAACGGCGATGGGCGGCCCGATGCCGTCACGCAGGGCGGCGTGCGCATCCAGACGTGCGGCAGCGGCGGCCGGTGCGACGGCCAGCAGCCGGGGCATTATGACGCCCCGACCGTCGGTGGGCTGGGGGACATCCGGGTCATCGAGACCATGAGCGCGCGGTTCGGGTTCGGCTTCGGATCCGCGGCGTCGGTGGTCGCCGAGAAGATCGAGGCGAGCGCCGAGACCAAGGAGGTGCTCAGCGTGCTGCCCTCTCTCGGCAAGAGCTGGGGCACGTCGCAGACGACGAACGACCTGCTCGACGTGAACGGCGACGGGCTTCCGGACAAGGTGAGGAGCGCGGGCGGCGTGCTCCGTGTGGCGCTGAACCTCGGCCACCGCTTCAGGGAGGAGCGCGCCTGGGCGGCGATCGATCCGAGCGGCGATCCGTTCGAGCCGCTGCCGGAGGTCGACGGGGATCCGCTGACCGCGCTGAGCCGGGTCTGGTCCCCGGAGAAGCTCGAGTCGGTGCGGGTGCAGGACAACACGACGAACAGCCTGCAGGTGGGTTATGCGGGGATCGGCGGCGGCATCGCGCACACGGTGAGCCGGACGCTCGTCGACTTCGTGGACCTGAACGGTGACAGGCTGCCCGACCGGGTGATCAAGCAGCCTGGACAGGGCTACTACCGGGTCCGGCTCAACCTCGGTGACCGCTTCGGGCCCGAGGAGAGGTGGAGCGCGCCGGCGGTGAGCGGCGCGCTGCCGTGGGGGGTCGCGCTGGAGAAGGAGTACACGAGGGAGATCAACGGCAGCAACGACGCGCTGTCGTTCTCGGAGACGACGGCGTTCAACGCGGGGTATGGCGTGCCGATCAAGATCCCGACGCCGTACGTGTGCATCGTGCTCGAGATCGCGGCGCAGCTCGGGTTGAGCGACGGGCGGAGCGAGCTGGGATGGGAGGACGTGGACGGCGACGGGACGGCGGATCACGTGCTGAAGCTGAGCGAGGGGATGCTGCGCGAGAGCGACCCGGCGCTGCGGGCGCGGCTGAACCTGACGGGCAAGACCAACCGGCTGTCGCGCGTGGTGCGTCCGCTTGGCGGCAGCATCCGGCTGGACTATGCGCGTGAGGGCAACAAGGTGGCGTATGCGAGCAGCCCGGACGAGCTGAGCGTGGACATGCCTGGCAGCAAGTGGGTGCTGTCGCGGGTGGAGGTGGACGACGGCATGGGCACGCCCGCCTACGTGCACACGTTCGATTACCACCAGAGCGGGTTCTACGACCGGGCGGAGCGCGAGGACTACGGCTTCGCGCAGGTGACGGCGGAGCGCGAGGACGGCTCGCAGATCGTGACGCGTTACCACAACCAGGACTATTACCGTCGCGGGCTCGTGGCCGAGGTGATCGAGCAGGACGCCGAGGGGCGGCTGTTCAGCCGGCAAGAGGTGGTGTACCGGGCGCCCGGGGCGCAGGCGACGCTGACGGGCTCGTTCTTCCCGGCGGAAGAGCTGCGGACGATGTCGTGGTATGAGGGCAAGACGACGGACCCGAGCGCGCCCGGCAAGCAGACGAGCGAGGAGCGGGACTGGGACGACCGCGGCAACCTCATCGGGGTGATCGAGCACGGCGAGCCAGGCACGCTGGAGGACGACGTCACGACCACGATCCATCACGTGACGTACGACGGGCCGCACATCGTGCGGGCGGACAGCGTCGAGGTGCGCGACAGCGCGGGGACGCTGCTGCGCGGGCGCACCGCGGGGTACAACGAGGTGACCGGAGCGGTCGAGTGGATCACGAGCACGGTGATCGGCGGCAAGGATCCGGCGACGGGCGCGCCGTACACGGGAGACGCGTCGACGAATCCAACATGGGAGTTCACCCACGACGTGTACGGCAACCTGGAGCAGGCGATCGAGCCGCGGCGCTTCACGCTGACGTACGAGTACGACGATGTGGCGGAGACGTACCTCTCCCGGGTGGACGACTCGTTCGGTTACTTCTCGGAGACGTGGTCGGACTACCGCTACGGCGCGGTGAGCGCGGTGCGGGACGTCAACGGCCATGAGGTCCATTACGACTTCGACGCGTTCGGGCGGCTGCGGGCGGTGTTCGGTCCGGACGACCCGCCGACGGCGGCGGAGGCGACGATCGCGTTCGAGTATGCGCTCCAGCCGGGGGAGAGCGTCGCCCTGCCGGCGTGGGCGCGGACGCGGCACAAGGACGTGCAGCACCCGGGGGATCCGATCGACACGGTGACGTTCATCGACGGGCTGGACCGGGTGATCCAGACGAAGAAGGACCTGGAGAAGGATCCAGGGACGGGGGCCGCGCCGGTCGTGGGGATGAGCGTGAGCGGCCGGGTGGTGCTGGACGAGCGGGGGCGCGTCTGGCAGCAGGGGCAGCCGGTGTTCGCGACGGGAGAGGCGACGGCGTTCGTGGACGTGGCGCTGAAGCACCCGACGACGTTCGAGTACGACGTGCTCTCGCGCATCGTCGAGCGGAGGGAGCCGGACGAGGAGGCCGAGGCCGGCGAGGCGGTGACCACGACGAGCTACGATATCGACGAGCTCGATGGCGTGGCGATGTTCGTGGCGACAGAGGTCGACCCGAAGGGGAAGGTGCGCAAGGCGTACCAGGACGTGGACAACGCGATCGTGGCGGTCGAGGAGCGCAATCGGCTGCGCGGGTCGGAGGCGTGGACGACGCTGATGACGCGGTACGGGTACAGCGCGGTCGACGAGCTCGTGCGGGTGACGGACACGCGCGGGAACGTGACGACGGCCGCGTACGACACGCTGGGACGGATGGTGACGCTGACGAGCCCGGACATGGGGCGCACGGAGTGGCGCTACGACCGGTCGGGCAACGTCGGGGCGCGGCAGACGGCGAAGCTCTTGGCGGAGGGCGCGGGCAAGCTGATCCGGTACGAGTACGACTTCAACCGGCTCAGGCGGGTGAACTACCCGGACTCGACGGACGTGACGTATGTGTACGGCGCGCCGGGCGAGGCAGGCGACGAGCATGGCAACCGGGCCGGGCGGCTTGTGGAGGAGCAGAGCGAGGCGGGCAAGAGGACGTTCTGGTATGATCGGCAGGGGAACGTGGCGAAGCTGGCGACGGAGTTCCCCCGGCTGCGGGAGCCGCACCGGGGGCCGTACCAGGCGACGATGGAGTACGACTTCGACGCGTTCGGGCGGCTGCTGTCGCTGAAGTTCCCTGGCTCCGGGGCGGAGGTGGTGACGTACGGCTACGACCGAGGGGGCCTGGTCCGGTCGGCGGTGGGAACGAATACGCAGATCAACCCGCAGCACCCGGACGAGCCGCCGGTGACGCAGTACCTGCAGCACATCGGGTACGACGAGTTCGAGCAGCGGGTGAGGGTGGTGCACGGCAACGGGATCGCGACGTCGTATCGGTATTACGAGAAGTCGCGGCGGCTTCAGGAGATCAACGCGGACCACCGCGACAGGTACCTCGTGGAGCGCGGGCAGCCGGCGAGGGCGTTCCAGCGGATGCGGTACGAGTACGACGCAGCGGGCAACCTGGAGCGCGTGAGGAACGAGGTGCCGTACGAGCAGGACATGCCGGGCTCGGTGCTGGTGGGGCCGACGACGCAGGACTACGGGTACGACGATCTGTACCAGCTGATCTCGGCGAGGGGGACGTACCAGGACCGGAGAGACTGGCAGTTCCGGTACCGGCTGTCGTTCTCGTACGACGAGATTGGCAACCTCCTGACGAAGGACCAGGCGAGCTACCGGTACGTGCCGCAGGCGTGTCCCACGCCGGTTCCGGCTGGGTGCGACGGATGGCGCGAGGATCATGCGATCCGGGAGCAGACGTACCGGTCGGAGTACCAGTACCCGGGCCCGCAGCCGCACGCGCCGAAGCGCATCGAGGAGCACCTGGTGGCGGAGTCGATGCCGTGGCCGCGGGAGATGCGGTATGACGCGAGCGGCAACCAGACCGGCTGGACGTACCGTGGCTCGGACACGCGGACGACGGACTGGAACGAGGAGAACCGCGTCACGCGGGTGACGCAGAACGGTCAGGTGCTGTCGCGAATGCTGTACGACGGCGACGGGGAGCGGCGGGTGCACCTGCACCACGTGAGCGGCGAGGAGGAGACGGCGTACCACGACCAGCACCTGACGCTGCGGGACGGGCGGTTCGTGACGAAGCACATCTATGCGGGGCAGACGCGGATAGCGAGCAAGATGGATCCGGACTGGTTCCGTGACCCGCCGACGCTGTACTACCACCCGGACCACCTGGGCAGCACGAGCTTCGCGTCGAACAACGAACAGACGCTGACGCAGCGGGACGAGTACTTCCCGAGCGGGGAGCTGTGGATCGACGCGTCGGATTCACGGTACGAGCTGAGGCGGGCGTACGTGTTCACGGGGAAGGAGCTCGACCAGGCGACGGGGCTGTACTACTTCGGGGCGCGGTACTACGACCCACGGAGCAGCGTATGGCTGAGCCCGGATCCGATCCTGGACGAGTACATGGGCGGAGGGCCGAGCGGAGGGGTGTTCAACCCGGGGAACCTCGGGCTGTACAGCTACACGCTGAACAACCCGGTGAACCTGGTCGACCCGGATGGGCGGAGCGCGCAGGGGGCGCATCGGAACTTCCCTCCGGGGGCCAATGGGTGCAGGCACCCGAGCTGCTTCAACGGGCCGGCGGGGCAAAAGTACCACCAGGAGCAGATGCTGCAGCGGATGAACGCTGGCGCTGCGGCGGCGGGTCGCACGTCTCGCGGTATCGGGGACGGCATGCGCCGGCTGCTGTTCAGGTTCGTGATGCAGCAGCAGCAGGCTGCTCGGCCGCCGGCGCAGCCAGCAGCAGCGCCCGCGCAACCGCCGCCGGCCGCACAGCCGGCGAAAGCGGCGCAGCCTGCGCCGGCGGCGAAGCCGCCCCAGGGGGCGGAGGCGGCGAAACCGCCACAGGCGGCACCAAAGGGGGGAGGATGGGCTCCGCCGGCCGAGGCCTCAGCTAAGATCCCAAGCTCGTGGGGGGCGGGGAATCCGACAAAGAAGGGGGTAGGCGTGAGATGGCAAGATCCGAAGAACCAGGGGAACGGAGTCCGGATCGATCGCGGTAACCCGAACAATAGCCAATCGCTGCAGCAGGTGGATCATGTCGTTGTTAATTCGAATGGGCGGATTGTTGGGCCCGACGGGAAATCAATTCCTGGTCCTTTGAGCGAGCATCCTAACGCTCATATTCCACTGTCGGACTGGTTGAAGTGGAAAAGCTGGAATGCACCTTGATCGGTGGTGTCAATGAGTGACGGAAAGTATGTGCGGGAGCGTGTTCGGGAGGTATTGGTGCTGCTGTCGAGCTTGCAGCTGCAGCGTGCATACCAAACGCGGGCTCCTGCTGTGAACGTGGCAGAAGAGCTGTTTAATCAATGGGATGATTGGTACAGGCCAGATAATCCACAATTTGGTGCTCTGTTCACTGTTGATGAGATTCGTGCGCTCGGAGAGTTCTCGAAGATCATCGATGCCATCGCCGAAGAGACCCCTCAGGTGCTTCCTCCGCTGGAAGAATTCACGCAGACAGATGCGTGGAGGCGGCTTTGTGCCGAGGCACAGAAGGCTCTGGGTGTACTGGCTATCCAGGGGCCGTCGGACTGAGGTGTTGGCCAGATGGGTGACGTCGTAGAGTGGCAGATTGATGAGGGCAGTGTCAGGATTGGATGGTTCTGCGGATGAAAATAAGATTCTGACGGTTGGCGCTGAATTGTTTCGCTCAGTTGCCAGCGAGAGGCGTTCTGCCTGGATTGGAGACATACTCGAAGCCGGTCACCTGGGTGACGGAGTGGAACGAGGAGAACCGCGTCAGCCGGGTGAGCCAGAACCAGCAGTTGAAGTCGCGGATGCTGTACGACGGCGACGGGGAGCGGCGGGTGCACCTGCACCACGTGAGCGGCGAGGAGGAGACGGCGTACCACGACCAGCACCTGACGCTGCGGGACGGGCGGTTCGTCACCAAGCACATCTATGCGGGGCAGACGCGGATAGCGAGCAAGATGGATCCGGACTGGTTCCGTGACCCGCCGACGCTGTACTACCACCCGGACCACCTGGGCAGCACGAGCTTCGCGTCGAACAACGAGCAGACGCTGACGCAGCGGGACGAGTACTTCCCGAGCGGAGAGCTGTGGATCGACGCGTCGGACTCGCGGTACGAGCTGAGGCGAGCGTACGTGTTCACCGGGAAGGAGCTCGACCAGGCGACGGGGCTCTACTACTTCGGGGCGCGGTACTACGACCCGAGGAGCAGTGTGTGGCTGAGCCCGGATCCGATCCTGGACGAGTACATGGACGGAGGGCCGAGCGGAGGGGTGTTCAACCCGGGGAACCTCGGGCTGTACAGCTACACGCTGAACAACCCGGTGAACCTGGTCGACCCGGATGGGAGGAGCGCGCAAGGGGCGCACCGGAACTTCCCGCCTGGGGCCAATGGTTGCCGGCACCCGAGCTGCTTCAACGGGCCGGCGGGGCAAAAGTTCCATCAGGAGCAGATGCTGCAGCGGATGAACGCTGGCGCTGCGGCGGCGGGTCGCACGTCTCGCGGTATCGGGGACGGCATGCGCCGGCTGCTGTTCAGGTTCGTGATGCAGCAGCAGGCTGCTCGGCCGCCGGCGCAGCCTGCGGCCGCGCCGGCACAACCGCCGCCGGCCGCGCAGCCGGCGAAAGGCCCGCAGCCAGCTCCGGCGGCGAAGCCGCCGCAGGCGGCAGAAGCGGGGAAGGCGCCTGCGACGCAGGCAGCACCACCGAAAGGAGACGCAAAGGGGGACCTGAAATGGGGAAATTCCGCGAGCAAACCAACCTACGGTCACACCTTTGACACTCATGGGGCAGGAGCAAAGAACACCAATGCACTCCTCGGACGCGCAAGAGGTCCCAAGGGCGGCCCTCAAGGGCAATGGACCGATAATAAATCTGCTGCGAAGTGGCTTGCAGAGCAAAGAGCGGGAATTACCGAGCCCACGACAGTTGCCCTGCCGGAAAAAATGGGTCAGGTAATTCGACCGGATGGTTCGATTGTTCCGGCAACGAAGGCCACACTCGTTCCACTGCCGAACGGTGGATACCGAACCGCATACCCTGTGGAGTAAGCATCTATGTTTGAAGTGAGGCTGACTGTGCCCAGTGTTCTGCCACGAAGCGAGAGCGGTCAATTGGAATATGATCCAGAGCTCGATGATCTGGGGTCCGTGCTTCGGGATATATGTGAGGCGCTAGAGGCCGCAGGGGTGGGCTTTCATGTGCGTGTCTGTTCTGATGAGTATTGGCCTGTCACGGTTAGGACCGATCTGTTGGTGGTGATCGAGCAACTCGGAGACGCGCTCGAGCTCTTGGCTCAGGGGCAGGTGGGTAAATTGGAATTCTACGAGCAGGGGGTCGAGCGGGTGGTTTTGCTTACTCCCCATGGTGGAGAATTTTTGATTCAGTGCAATGATCTGATCGTGAAACCAACATCGCATACGGACACCATTTCGGTGTCGTGTGAGTTGGTGCTCAAGGAGCTGGTGGGTCTTGCGGGCGACTTTCTTCGTGTGTCCAAAATTTGCTGCGGGAAGTTGGCTAGTCACTATTGGTTTGTTGAATGGGCAGACGGTTTGCAGCAGCAGATGGAGAAGCTTCGGAAGTCGAAGGGTGAGTAGTCGCATGACGGCATTGGTGGTCCTATGTGGGCGTACGGTTAGCGGGGCGGTCGATTCTGCCAATAAAATCGATCGGTTTACCGTGGCCATCCGGGGGATCGACATTTCGATCGCGGGCTGTGATCGTGACGCTATGGCGAAGCCCATCGACAAGCCCACATCGGCTCTCTGTGCCAACGCCGGCTGAGACAGGCTCCACCTGAAAATCTGTGGTGAGAGGGCGGAGAATGGATCGGACCCGTGCTGAAGCGCATCGCTGTCCACGGAAGCGGCGGTGAGGAGCCGCTCTACGAGCACAACTTCGAGTACTTCGGCCTCGAGCAACAGGACGGCGAGCTCCAGGTGTTCTCGGCGCCGACGGAGTGGAGCCGCTCCGCGGAAGGGCGCGATGGCCTCGGGGCCACGAGCTCGGTCGAAGGGGGGCTCAGCGCGTTCGTCGGCGCGGGGCCGACGGTGTGTGATCCGCACGTCGGGGTGGGGGTATCCGTCTCGTTCGGGGCGGACAACGAGGACGTCGCGTTCACGGACATCAACGGCGACGGGCTCCCGGATTTCGTGGGCAGCAACGGCGTCTGGCTGAACTCGCTCCCGGATCGGTCGAGCGGAAACGCGTTCTCGCCGGAGAGCGTGCACAAGGACGTGCAGCACCCGGGGGATCCGATCGACACGGTGACGTTCATCGACGGGCTGGACCGGGTGATCCAGACGAAGAAGGACCTGGAGAAGGATCCAGGGACGGGGGCCGCCCCGACCGTGGGTATGAGCGTGAGTGGCCGGGTGGTGCTGGACGAGCGGGGGCGCGTCTGGCAGCAGGGGCAGCCGGTGTTCGCGACGGGCGGGGCGACGGCGTTCGTGGACGTGGCGCTGAAGCACCCGACGACGTTCGAGTACGACGTGCTCTCGCGCGTCGTCGAGCGGAGGGAGCCGGACGACGAGGCCGAGGGCGGCGAGGCGGTGACGACGACGAGCTATGATATCGACGAGCTCGATGGCGTGGCGATGTTCGTGGCGACAGAGGTCGACCCGAAGGGGAAGGTGCGCAAGGCGTACCAGGACGTGGACAACGCGATCGTGGCGGTCGAGGAGCGCAATCGGCTGCGCGGTTCGGAGGCGTGGACGACGCTGATGACGCGGTACGGGTACAGCGCGGTCGACGAGCTGGTGCGGGTGACGGACACGCGCGGGAACGTGACGACGGCGGCGTACGACACGCTGGGGCGGATGGTGACGCTGACGAGCCCGGACATGGGGCGCACGGAGTGGCGTTACGACCGGTCGGGCAACGTCGGGGCGCGGCAGACGGCGAAGCTCTTGGCGGAGGGCGCGGGCAAGCTGATCCGGTACGAGTACGACTTCAACCGGCTCAGGCGGGTGAACTACCCGGACTCGACGGACGTGACGTATGTGTACGGCGCGCCGGGCGAGGCAGGCGACGAGCATGGCAACCGGGCCGGGCGGCTTGTGGAGGAGCAGAGCGAGGCGGGCAAGAGGACGTTCTGGTATGATCGGCAGGGGAACGTGGCGAAGCTGTCGACGGAGTTCCCCCGGCTGCGGGAGCCGCACCGGGGGCCGTACCAGGCGACGATGGAGTACGACTTCGACGCGTTCGGGCGGCTGCTGTCGCTGAAGTTCCCTGGCTCCGGGGCGGAGGTGGTGACGTACGGCTACGACCGAGGGGGCCTGGTCCGGTCGGCGGTGGGAACGAACACGCAGATCAACCCGCAGCACCCGGACGAGCCGCCGGTGACGCAGTACCTGCAGCACATCGGGTACGACGAGCTCGAGCAGCGGGTGAGGGTGGTGCACGGCAACGGGATCGCGACGTCGTACAGGTATTACGAGAAGTCGCGGCGGCTTCAGGAGATCAACGCGGACCACCGCGACAGGTACCTCGTGGAGCGCAGGCGGCCGGCGAGGGCGTTCCAGCGGATGCGGTATGCTTACGACGCAGCGGGCAACCTGGAGCGCGTGCGGAACGAGGTGCCGTACGAGCAGGACATGCCGGGGTCGGTGCTGGTGGGGCCGACGACGCAGGAGTACGGGTACGACGATCTGTACCAGCTGCTCTCGGCGCGCGGGACGTACCAGGACCGGAGAGACTGGCAGTACCGGTACCGGCTGTCGTTCGCGTACGACGAGATTGGCAACATCCTGACGAAGGACCAGGCGAGCTACCGGTACGTGCCGCAGGTGTGCCCGACGCCGGTTCCGGCTGGGTGCGATGGATGGCGCGAGGATCATGCGATCCGGGAGCAGACGTACCGGTCGGAGTACCAGTACACGGGCCCGCAGCCGCACGCGCCGAAACGCATCGAGGAGCACCTCGTGGCGGAGTCGATGCCGTGGCCGCGGGAGATGCGGTATGACGCGAGCGGCAACCAGACCGGCTGGACGTACCGTGGCTCGGACACGCGTGCGACGGAGTGGAACGAGGAGAACCGCGTCAGCCGGGTGACGCAGAACGGCCAGGTGCTGTCGCGGATGCTGTACGACGGCGACGGGGAGCGGCGGGTGCACCTGCACCACGTGAGCGGTGAGGAGGAGACGGCGTACCACGACCAGCACCTGACGCTGCGGGACGGGCGGTTTGTCACGAAGCACATCTATGCGGGGCAGACGCGGGTCGCGAGCAAGATGGATCCGGACTGGTTCCGTGACCCGCCGACGCTGTACTACCACCCGGACCACCTGGGCAGCACGAGCTTCGCGTCGAACAACGAGCAGACGCTGACGCAGCGGGACGAGTACTTCCCGAGCGGTGAGCTGTGGATCGACGCGTCGGACTCGCGGTACGAGCTGAGGCGAGCGTACGTGTTCACGGGGAAGGAGCTCGACCAGGCGACGGGGCTCTACTACTTCGGGGCGCGGTACTACGATCCGAGGAGCAATGTGTGGCTGAGCCCGGATCCGATCCTGGACGAGTACATGGAGGGGGGGACGAGCGGGGGAGTGTTCAACCCGGGGAACCTGGGGCTGTACAGCTACACGCTGAACAACCCGGTGAACCTGGTCGACCCAGATGGGCGGCAGGCGCAAGGGGGACACCGGAACTTCCCGCCTGGGGCCAATGGGTGCAGGCACCCGAGCTGCTTCAACGGGCCGGAGGGCGGCAAGTTCCACCAGGAGCAGATGCTGCAGCGGATGAACGCTGGATCCGCTGCGGCGGCAGCTGGTCGTACCTCGCGCGGTATCGGCGACACCATGCGCCGGGTGCTGTTCAGGGCGGTCATGCAGCAGCAGGCTGCTCGGCCGCCGGCGCAGCCAGCAGCCGCGCCGGCGCAACCGCCGCAGGCCGCACCGCCGGCGAAAGCGGCGCAGCCGGCGCCGGCGGCGAAGCCGCCCCAGGGGGCGGAGGCGGCGAAGCCGTCACAGGCGGTGCCGCCCGCGCAGCCGTCTGCTACCAGTAGTAAAGGAGGAGGAGCGGGTTCGTCGTCGTCCGCAAAACGAGCAGCGGCTTCCATGCGTCGGGTCGGCGAGGTGCTTGATACTGTTGATGATGTGATGGCCAACCCTAACCTGTTGGACGGTATGAAACCCCAGGATCTCATGCTTCGGCTCGGGGGAAAGCCACCTGGAAACTGGCGAGTAGAGAAGTTGGCGCACGGAAAGCACGCGGGGCAGGGATTTATGTTGCGTCAGTACAACTCAGGCGGGAAACCGACCGGTCGAATGATTCAGTGGCACCCCGGTGGTGGTCATCATGGACCACAGCCATATTGGAAGGTTAATGCTGGTCACAGTCCGGTTCGAGTGGGACCTCAATTCTAAATGGAGGCGATGCGTGGAGTCCGATGTTTGTGTGAAAACGTCGCAGCTGATTGAGGTGCTCATGCTGTTGGCAATGAGTCCTGAGGGACAAATTTCCGCGCTGCCTCCATTCGTGGATGCTTCTGATGAGTTGACTCTTCTATTTGGTGAGCAGTGCGACGCACTCGACGATGACGAGCTGAAGCGTGGGCTTGGAAATGCTGGGGCAATGCTTGTCGACAAAATAAGGAAAATCTTCGAAATTATGATGGGGCGACCTGAGTTCTATTCACTGAGTGCGCTCCAGGAGAGCCAAGAATGGGAGCGCATTCGAGAACTGAGCAGTGAGGCGCTCATGTCCGCAGGGATCCCGCTGAGAGCTCCTGTTTTAAACTGGGTCACCTATGTCCCAGGGGGATGAGGAGAAGATCGATATCGTGACGATGTGTGTTGAGAGGGGGCGTTTCGGGACATCTTATGCATTTCGTATGGGTCGGGCTTGGGGCGAAGTTCACTTGCTGGCGGGACCGAGGTGAAGACGGGTATGGCTCGGGTGGCAGCAGCGTCAGCATCAC
Organism: Sorangium sp. So ce117; assembly: GCF_051524395.1. Classification (NCBI taxonomy): domain Bacteria; kingdom Pseudomonadati; phylum Myxococcota; order Polyangiales; family Polyangiaceae; genus Sorangium; species Sorangium sp. So ce117. The sequence goes on along the minus strand of NZ_CP150309.1, from coordinate 9,873,482 downwards.
GTCTCCTCGGTGGCGAACGCCAGGTCCCGCTTGAGCGTGGCCGGGTCGAAGCCCGGCCGGACCCGCACTGCCCGCCCGTTGGGCAGCGCGATCTCGATCGGCTCCGGCACGACGGCCGATGCGTCCGTCACCGCGTGGACCGCCAAAAAGCGCGGTACTTCGGTCAAAGACGACGGCGAGGGCTGCTGATGGCTGGTCAGCGCGCAGCCTCCAGCGCCACCAGTATGGCTGCTTCGGCTTGTACCTTTCGCGTCGGTCGAACTTCGCAGCGCTCAGTCCGCAGCGCGCCCTGGTCCGGTCGGCGGTGGGAACGAATACGCAGATCAACCCGCAGCACCCGGACGAGCCTGCGGTGACGCAGTACCTGCAGCACATCGGGTACGACGAGCTCGAGCAGCGGGTGAGGGTGGTGCACGGCAACGGGATCGCGACGTCGTATCGGTATTACGAGAAGTCGCGGCGGCTTCAGGAGATCAACGCGGACCACCGCGACAGGTACCTCGTGGAGCGCGGGCGGCCGGCGAGGGCGTTCCAGCGGATGCGGTATGCGTACGACCCGGCGGGCAACCTGGAGCGCGTGAGGAACGAGGTGCCGTACGAGCAGGACATGCCGGGCTCGGTGCTGGTGGGGCCGACGACGCAGGAGTACGGGTACGACGATCTGTACCAGCTGCTCTCGGCGCGCGGGACGTACCAGGACCGGAGAGACTGGCAGTACCGGTACCGGCTGTCGTTCTCGTACGACGAGATTGGCAACATCCTGACGAAGGACCAGGCGAGCTACCGGTACGTGCCGCAGGCGTGCCCCACGCCGGTTCCGGCTGGGGGCGACGGATGGCGCGAGGATCATGCAATCCGGGAGCAGACGTACCGGTCGGAGTACCGGTACCCGGGCCCGCAGCCGCACGCGCCGAAACGCATCGAGGAGCACCTCGTGGCGGAGTCGATGCCGTGGCCGCGGGAGATGCGGTATGACGAGCGCGCCGCGCGCCCTCCGCCGCTCAGGGCGCCGGCTGTGCCGGCACGAAGCGCTCGATGACCGCCTTGCGAAGCAGCTTCGGCGGCAGGATGCCCTGGGCGAGCACGAAGTCGTGGAATCGCTGCGCGTCGAAGCGCGGGCCCATCATGGACTCCGTCTCTCGCCGCAGCTCCATCAGCCGGGTGAACCCGTAGAAGTACGAGGTCGCCTGTCCCGGTGCGCGGAAGGTGTAACGCTCCACCTCGGATTGCGCGAGGGGCGGCGAGAGGACCACCTCTTTCTCCAGGAAGGTCCGCGCGGCGGCCGGCGTGCTCTTGCCCGCCTGGAGCTCCGGGTCCAGGAAGCCGCGGGCGGCACGGACCAGGCGGTGTTGCAGGGAGACGAGCTGGCCCTCGGGCGGCATGAACGGGAGCAGGATGGCCTCCGAGTAAAGGGCCCACCCCTCCATGTTGGCGCTGTTCTCCGCGAAGACGGCCCGGGCGAGCGAGACGCCCCGCTCGACGAGCGAGGCGAACTGGAGCTCGTGCCCGGGGCGCGCCTCGTGGGCGGTGAGCGTCCACGACGCCGCGGCAAAGGTGAAATCGTCGATCCTCCGCAGCTCGTCGGAGGGCCCAGGCAGGCTGAGCGGCAGCACGAACTCCCCCGCTTCTCCCTGGTTGTCGAGCAGCCGCGGCGGCCGCATGCGCGGCGCCGGCATCTCGGCGCTCTCGGCGGCGGTGCCGAGCCGGATGCGCGCCGGCCGCTCCGGCAGCGTGACGAGGCGCTCCTTCCGGATGATCTCTTCGATCTGGCGAGGCGCTCCTTGTAATGCGGCAAGATCGCCTCGCCCACGAGCTGCTCTTTCTTCAGGGCGCGGATCACGTCCCGGTAGTCCGCGCTCGGCAAGTTGCGCGCCTTCGCGATGGGCAGCGAGAGCTTCTGCATCTGCGCCTTCAGATCGTCGAAGGCGGCGTGGGCCAGCTGGGCGAGCTCGGCGGGCGGGCTGTCGACGCCATGCAGCTCGAGCATGTACGCGTAGAGCGGCGGCGGCAGCGCGAAGTCGGTCCGCGCCTTCGGGAGCACGTCCTTGCGCAGCGCCGCGTCGTACGCCTCGAGCTGACGATTCAGCGCGGCCAGCGGTTCTTCGTGGCCGCTGATGCCGTATTTCCGGAAGAGCTCACCGAGTCCCTCCCGCACGCGGGCGTTGGTGGCGAGGTGCCGCTCGATCTCCATCCGCGAGGGAAGGGGAGCCGGCGCGGCGGGCGGCGGCGCTCTGACGGTGCACGCGGCGACGAGCAGGAGCGCGAGTGCGCGGAGCGGGCGCAAGGTCATGCGGCACCTGTCGCACAGGCGCCCTGGAGCGCCAACCGGAAGCAGAGGAGCAACGTACCCGTGCTCCGAAGATGCCTCCCGCGGCCTGCGGCGTGAACGCGGCCCCTCCGGCGCATGGACAAGTTGTTGAATTGGCACCCCTTTTCAGGGGACGTCGGAGCGCATGGAAAATATTCAGTCAACCCGGGTCAGGCGCCCGCAGCTGGGGCTTGACGTCTTCGGAGACCTTGGATCTCCTTCTCCGCTGGCAGATTTCGGTAGATGAATTCACGATAGTGAAACTGGCCCTGCGCGGCCGCGTCCGCCGGCACAGCGCTGAGCCGCATGGGAAAGCGAGCGGTGGAACATGGCAGACATTCGTCATCTGGTCATCGTGATGCTCGAGAACCGCTCCTTCGATCACATGCTGGGTTACCTGGGCGGCACGGGCATGGACGTCGATGGGGTGATCGGCGCGACGAACTCGGACGATAACGGCACGCCGATCACTGGATATCATCTCGAGAGCACGAGAGTCCGGATCCGCCCGCATCACCACCGGAAGGAGGTCGTGGGGCAGATCAACGGCGGCGCGATGGACGGCTTCGTGAAAGGCTACAGCACGAACAGCCACGTCGCCGAGATCATGGGCTGGTACGACCAGCGCGATCTGCTGACGTACGATAGCCTGGCGCGACAGTACGTCGTTTGCGACCGGTGGTTCGCTTCGTTCGCGGGCCCGACGTGGCCGAACCGGTTCTTCGCGCTCTGCGGGACCAGCGGCGGGCGCACGGGCAACCTGCAATGGATCGACCACGCGACGTTCTTCGACTTGTTGCCGGTCGACTCGTGGCGCTACTACTCGCACGACATCGCGTTCTTGCGTACCGTCGAGAAATACAAGGGCCACCGCGGGCTGCCGATCGCGAAGATCTCCTCGTTCTACAGGGCCTGCCGTGAAGGCACGCTGCCCAGCGTCTCGTGGATCGACCCGAACTTCACGCTGGTCGACGTGGACGCGCTGCTGAACTGGGCGAATGACGACCATCCCCCGGCCGACGTGGCGCGCGGTCAGAACCTGATCGCGCGCATCTACAACCACCTGATCGCGAGCCCGTCCTGGCCGCACGTGGCGCTGGTCGTGACCTACGACGAGCATGGCGGGTTCTACGACCACGTGCGCCCGCCGCCGTCGCCCGCGAACGAGGCGGCGCCGTTCGATACGCTCGGCGTTCGCGTGCCGGCCCTCGTCGTCTCGCCGTGGGCTCCGCGCGGCGTGCCGTTCCACGGTACACTCGACCATACGTGCATCGCGCGCACCGCGCTCGAGCTGTTCGCGCCCGATCGCGTGAACGCGCTGAGCCCTCGGGTCACCGCGTCTCCGAGCCTGCTCTCCTTGCTCAGCGAGCCGAGGCCACGCACCGACCAGCGCAGGCTCGATGGGATCCCGATCCTGGAGACCGCGGTCGCCCCGATCCACATGGGCTCGACCGCCCCGTCCGGCTTTCACTCGATGGAGCTCACCGACGCTCAGCAGGAAATTCTGACGCTGAAGAAGGCCGTGCTCGAGGCCGGCGTGCCCGTCGAGAACCATTGAGGCAGAGCGCGGCCATCCGCGGCCGCGCGCCCCTCCGAGCGAACCCGGCGTCGACGCGCGCTGCCTCGACGGGGCGCCCGCTCGCCGGCGAGCGGCGCCAGCTGCGCCGCCCACGCGGTGACCTCTCCGTTTCGCGTTACGCGCCCTTCAGCGCCGCCGTGCAGTGCCCGCAGCGCACCGCCTTGATGGGGATGCTCATCGCGCACTCGGGGCACTCCTTCGTCGTCACCTCCTCCGCGTGCTGCCTCTGAAGCTTCCCCATGAGCCGCACCAGGAGGAAGACGCAGAGCGCGACGATGACGAAGCTCACCAGGCTGTTGATGACGACCCCGTACTGGAGGAGCACCGCGCCGCCCTTCACCATCTCCTCGGGGGTCGCGTACGGACCGGGCCCGCTCGGCGACTTCAGGACGATGTAGTGCCGGCTGAAATCGATGCCGCCCGTCAGGAGGCCTATCGGCGGCATGATCAGGTGATCCACCAGCGTCTTGACGATGTTGCCGAACGCCGCGCCGATCACGACGCCCACGGCCATGTCGACGACATTGCCACGAATCGCGAACTTCTTGAAATCCTCCCAGAACATCGCTTCCTCCGGCGCCGGGGGCTCCTGCCCCCGCGATCGCACCGCTCCGGTATCGTCTCTCCGCGATCAGGATGCTACCAGCTGCCTGTGCGGACCGCGCGGCGGCGCCGCCGCCATCCGCGCGGCCGCCGGCAGCAGCACGAACGGTGCCACCGGGCTCGTCCGTGGGCTCACCCTGGCTAGCCGCTCGCAGCTGCGGCCTCGGCGCGGTCCCTCCCGCCCGTCCCGCTCTCCCGCGCTCGCAGCGCGGCCGCTGCCCGCCCTCCGTGCAAGGGCGCCACACCTGGGGCCAACTGCGCCACCTCACACCGATTTCGCACATGGCGGTTCCCCGGCCCGGGGCGGCTCTCTAGGATGCGCGCCGGAGGAACACCGAGCCATGGACCCCGACGCCGAGGCCGCCCTGCGCTACCGCGCCAAAGCCGAGCTGCGGAAGCGTGCTCGGGCCGTCCGCAGCTCCATCCCCCTCGACGCCATCCTCGAGCGATCGCGCCGGATCCAGCGCGCGCTCGCGGAGCTGCCGGCCCTCGCCGCGGCCCGGCGGGTCGCGCTCTTCTACCCGATCGAGGGGCGCAACGAGGTCGACCTCCGGGAGCTCGATCCGCTGCTGCGCGCCCGCGGCGCCCGGGTCGCGTACCCCTCCATCGACCCCGAGTCGCGCGCCATGACCTTCCGCTTCGTCGAGGACCCCGAGGCCATGGAGGAGCGCGGCCTCGGCTTCCGCGAGCCCGACGCGACCGACGAGGAGGCCGCCGCGCTCGACGTCATCGTCGTGCCGGCCCTGCAGATCGACCCGCGAGGGCACCGGATCGGCTATGGCGCCGGCTACTACGACAGCACCCTGCCGCGCTTCTGCCCCCCGGCGCATGCGGTGGGCGTCGTGTTCGACTTCCAGCTCGTCGTCGAGGTGCCGGCGACCCCGGGCGACGTCCCGCTCGGGACCATCGTCACCGACGCCCGCGTGCTCGCCGCCGAACCCGCCTAGGATGCCCAGGGCGCAGGTGGGAGAGGACAGCGCGAGCGACAGGCCCGTCCTCCTCGCGGCCATCGCCTCGGGCGCGATGATCGCCCAGCAGGTCGCCGGCCGGGCGACCCGGGACGCCCTCTTCCTCGCCAGCTTCGGCGCGGCCGACGTCCCCAAGGTCATGGCCGCCGGCGCGGCCCTGTCGTTCGCCGCCGTCGTCCTGCTCTCGCGCGCGCTCCTCCAGCTCTCCCCCGCGCGCGTCGTCCCGGCCACGTTCGCTGCGAGCTCCGTGCTGCTCGCCCTGGAGTGGGCCCTCGCCCGGCGCGCACCCGGCGCCGCCGCCCTCGTCTTCTACCTGCACATCGCCGTCTTCGGCGCGACGCTCATCTCCGCCTTCTGGTCGCTCGTCAACGAGCGCTTCGACCCCCACACCGCCCGCCACTCCATCGGGCGCATCGCGGGCGGCGGGACCGTCGGCGGCGTGATCGGCGGCCTGTTCGCCTGGCGCGCCAGCCGCCTCATCGACGCCCCGACGATGCTCCTCGCCCTCTCCGCGGTGAGCGCGCTCACCGCCTGGGCCACCCACCACCTGGGCGCCGGCCTCGCGCGCGCGGCCGGCGCCACCGGCGGGGCGGGGCGCACCGAGGTTGAGGCAGGGCGCACCGAGGTTGAGGTGGGGCGCACCGAGGTTGAGGCAGGGCGCACCGAGGTTGAGGCGGCACGCACCGAGGTTGAGGCGGCACGCACCCAGGTTGGCGCCGGCGGGTCGGGGCTCGCGGCGCTGCGCGACAACAGCCACCTGCGCGACCTCGGCCTGCTCGTCGGGCTCGGCGCCGTGAGCGGCGCGCTGTTCGACGTGGCTCTCAGCGCCGAGGCGGCCGCCGCGATGACCGACCGCAACGCGCTGCTCTCGTTCTTCGCGCTCTTCCACCTCTCGGTGAGCGTGCTCTCGTTCCTCGTGCAGACGCTCGCCGCCACCTTCTCGCTCGACCGGCTCGGGCTTGCCGCCACCATTGGCATCCTCCCGGCCGCGGTCGTCGCGAGCACCCTCTCCCTCGTGGTCGCGCCGCGGCTCTGGGCCGCCTCCATCGTCCGCGCGACCGAGGCGGTGCTCCGGAACTCGCTGTTCCGGTCGGGCTACGAGCTGCTCTATACGCCCCTGCCTCCGGACCAGAAGCGGTCGATCAAGACGCTCATCGACGTCGGCTTCGACCGCATCGGCACCGCGGCGGGCAGCGGCCTCGCGATGGCCCTGCTCGTGCTCGCCCCGGGCGGGTCGCTCCCGCTGCTGCTCGGCCTCGGCGCGGCGGCCGCGGGCGTCACGTTGCTCTTCACGCCTCGGCTGCACCGGGGCTACGTCGCCGCGCTCGAGGGCAGCCTGCGCTCCGGCGCCGTCTCGCTCGACCCGACGAACGTCGTCGACGCGACCACCCGCCGCACCCTGAGCGGCACCGTCGACGCGCTCAGCCGCGACAGGGTCCGCGCCGAGCTCGCCGCGCTCCGGAACGCCGCGGCGGCGCGGCACCACGCCGGGCGCGCCTCGGCCGACGGCGAGCGCACGTCGCACCCCGGCCCGCCGCTCTCCGGCCGTTCACCGCTCTCCGCCCCTGCCCCTGGGGACTCGCCGCGGCCTCCGGCGGGTGATCGCAGGGGCGCCGACGGGCCGCTGTCCGCGCGCGCCGCGTCGGCCGCGCTGGCGTCCGATCCGGTGCTTGCCGTCACGGCCGACCTGCGCTCCGGCGATCCCGAGCGGATCCGCCGGGCGCTCGTCCGGGAGCCGGACCCTGCGCTCGTGCCGCACCTCCTCCCGCTCCTCGAGCGCGAGGGGCTCACCTCCGAGGCGATCCGGGCGCTCCGCGCCGTCGCCCCCCGCGCGACCGGCCAGCTCACCGACGCGCTCCTCGATCCGTCCGTGAGCGTCGCCCTCCGGCGCCGCATCCCGCGGGTGCTCCAGGCCTGTCCCACCCAGCGCGCCGCCGACGGCCTGATCCTGGGCCTTGCCGACGAGCGCTTCGAGGTGCGTTTTCAGTGCGGCGTCGCGCTCGCGCGGCTCCTCCAGCAGCGCGCGCCGATCCACCTGCGGCACGACGACGTGATCGAGGCGGCGATGCGGGAGATCGCGATCGGTCGCCGGGTGTGGGACGCCCAGCCCCCCAACGTCGCGCCTCCGGTCGAGGCGCCGCTGGCCGAGCGATTGCTCGTCGAGCGGACGAGCCGCAGCCTGGAGCACGTGTTCCGCGTCCTCTCGCTCTGCCTGGAGCGCGAGCCGCTCGAGATCGCCTACAGGGCGCTCCACGCCGACGACGCCCACCTCCGCGGGACTGCGCTCGAGTACCTGGAGAACGTCCTGCCGGCGCCCATCCGCGAGAGTCTCTGGCCGTACCTGGGCGCCCGCGCGCCCGCCCCTCCCGAGCCAAGCGCCGCCGAGCCGCGCGCGCCGCGCCTACCCGAGCACGCGCTCGACGAGCTTCGCCGCTCTGCCGCCAGCATTCCGCGGGCGTCGATCTCCGCTGCGCGCCGGCGACGAGAGCCCCGCACGTAGCGCGTGGCCCACCGCTCGTCGCTCCAGCGAGCGACAAAAAAAAGCGTCGCCGGGGCCTAGGGGGGGAGAGGCCGCACCAGCAACGCTCGTCCGTGAATTAGCAGTTCACATGCCACCGCGAGAAGACGGAAATAGATATAAAATTCACATAGATGTCCCGGGCACATCCTCCCCGCGTTGCAATCCTGCGATTTCATCCTTGCAGCCGAGCATCGTGTCGGGGGCGTCCTCCCGGTCCCTCTCGAGGCGTTCACCCCCGGTCGTCTGCCCCATCTCCACCGGTTTCCGCCCCCCTCTGCCCAGCCGCAGCAGAGCGGCGGTCTCCCGCACAGGAGACGGGCCCAGATCGGCGTTTTCGGCGCGCAAGCGCACTCCGGTGCGCTGAGCACCGAAAACGTCGAGGTGGGCCCGTATCCGAAGCGGGAGCCCGTCGCTCTAATGGAGGGGTTCGCGGCGGTGGGCGCGCTGGTCGAGGTGCTCGGCGATGGTGAGCCGGTCGGCGTCGCTCATGACCACGAAGCGGACGGCGAGCAGGTTGTCGCGGTCCCAGACCGGGCGGGCGCGCAGCCGGATGGGGCGCCCGACCCCGAGGTCGAGCTCGAACGGGGTCACGGCGGGCAGCGCCCGGCCTGCCAGCGCGGGCGCGCGCTCGACGACCATCCCCGTGGGGGAGAGATCGATCGCGCGACACCGGTGCCGGTGGCCATCGACGAGCGCCGAGACGGGGAAGTCGACCTGCGCGCGCGCGCCCTGCCTCCGATCCATGCGAGCCTCCTTGGTGTCCTCGTGACGCGGCGAGCCTAGGTCGCGGGGCTCGTCCGGGCCAAACATCGGGCGGGCGAGCCGCGCGGTCCGCTCGCGGCGCCGGGGCGCGATCTCGGCGCGGTCCGCTCGCGGCGCCGGGGCGCGATCTCGGCGCGCGCGGGATCGGTGCGATATGCTGGCCCGGCGAAAGGAAGGTGTGGCGATGCCCACGTGCCGGGAGTGCGATAACGAGGTCGACGAGCTCAAGACGATCAAGGTCGGAAGCAAGAAGAAGAAGGTCTGTGAGGACTGCGCCGACCGCGCGGCGCAGGAGGGCGCGATCGCCGAGGAGAGCGAGGCGGTGGTGCAGCAGATGATGGGCTTCAAGGGGAGGCGCTGACCGCTCGCCCGCCCGCGCACCCGCCGATTCCCGCCGATCTCCCCCGCGCGGCGAGCAGCGCGATGCCGCGCGGACGCCGCCGATCTCCCCGTCGAACGCCGGCCCGTCGTCCTTCTCCACGATCTCCCGCGAGCCCGTGTCGTGCGTCGACCGCGTCGACCGCGGCAGGCCAGCCGCGACGCGCATAGCGGATCCTCCCCGCCAGGCGATCGAGCAGGGCCGCGAGCTGTTTTCTTGCTTGCGGTGCAGCGGTGTCGCCGAGGAAGCGCGCGACCTCCCTCGGGTCACAGGCGCCGCGGCCGAGATAGCGAATGCGGGGGTAAGGTAGGTGAAGGTCGTTGGCCGACATGGAGAACCCTGTCGCATTGGGGGTTCACCCACATTTTCGGGGGATTTCGTCTGCATTCAAGCGAGCGAACGACCACTTCTCTATACCTTCCTTACATCAGCGGACGGACTGCGCATTGCAGTTCTGCATCGAAAATTTGCAACAGTGATGTGAAAAGCGGCCGAGGTGTGCGACCTAATTGGGTGTTCGTTTCGTTTTCGAAAGCATTTCGTCTTGACCCGTCGTGTTAATCCGGGAATAAGTTGTTTCACGAGAGCGCCGGTATCCGCCCCTCTGGTGCTGAATGGTCTGCACCGATGGTTCGCGGCGCGAAGGCACGCAGCGGGAGGCTCCTCTTCTGCCCCCTGATGCTTTCGCCCGTTACGGTCCTGTTCACCACAGGGGTTCGACGACGCCGGGGGAGAAAAAGCCATGCATTCGATTTCTCAAGGCTTTGGGTCGCGGTCGTTTGCCGCCGGTAAGTTCATCGCCTCGCTCGTGGCGATGTCGATCGTCGGCTTCGGCTGCGCGCCGCTCGACGAGGACGTGACTGCAGAGGAGCTGGACGCGGAGGAGCAGGCGGCCGGCACGACCTATCAAGTCGGTCCCACGCGCACCTACAAGACCATCGGTGAGGTAGCCAGCAGACTGCAGGCGGGCGACGTGGTGGAGGTCGACGGCAACGCCACGTATTCGGGCGACATCAGGCTCACGAAATGGGGCACGCCCACCTCGAAGATCACGATCCGCGGCGTGCGCGTCGGCGGGAAGCGCCCCGTCCTGAAGGGCGGCACCAACACGATCGAGATCAACGCGAACCACATCGTCTTCGAGGGGTTCGATGTGACGGGCGGCACCTCGAGGTGCATCTTCCAGCACGGGCACGATGTCACGATCCGTGACTCCGTGATCCACGATTGCCCAGCGCACGGGATCCTGGGCGCCGACAGCGATTCGGGTTCGCTGACGGTGGAATACGTGGAGGTCTATAAATGCGGTAGCGGTACGCAGAAGCACCCGATCTACATCGCGACGGATGAGTCCGCCTACCCGGGCTCCGTGTTCCGGATGCAGCACAGCTATGTCCACGATGCAATCGGCGGCAACGCGGTGAAGACCCGCGCGGAGCGGAACGAGATCTATTACAACTGGATCGAGGGCGGGCTCTACAAGGACCTCGAGCTCATCGGCCCCGACGGGCAGGATCCGGGGCTCGCGCGGGAGGACTCCGATGTGGTCGGCAACGTCTTCCGCAAGACGCACACGCAGTACGTGATCCGCGTCGGCGGCGACGGCACGGGTGACACCAACGGGCGGTATCGGTTCGTGAACAACACGTTCCTGCTGATGGCCGGGTCGAGCGCGGCGATTCACCTGTTCGATGGCATCGAGAGCATCGAGCTGCACAACAACATGTTCTATCGCGTCGGGGGCGGGAGCGTTCAGGTCTTCCGTGACGACGCGAGCTGGACGACCGGCAGCCCGCTCATCAAGGGCGTCAACAACGCCGTGCCCACGGGCACGACGGTGCCTTCCGGCTTCACGGGGACGCTGATCGTGAGTGATCCCGGCTTCACGAGCATCGGCAACCGCGACGTGACGCTGCTCTCGACGAGCCCGATGCGGAACGCGGGTGTCAGCTCGACGACGGGGATCTCGGGGCGCACGTTCCCGTCGCCGCTCGCGATGCCGCTGTACCACCCGCCGAAGGCGGCCCTCGCGGCCGTCGGCTCCGCGCAGCGGCGGACGGCCGTGGGCGCGGTCGACATCGGCGCGTTCGAGTTCGGGACGACGACCGCGACGCCGACGCCCACGCCGACGACACCGACGCCCACGCCGACCACGCCGACGCCCACGCCGACCACGCCCACGCCGACGGCGCCGGTGTGCTCGGTCGTCAACGCTGGCCAATGGTCCAATTCGCAGCTGCCTTCGACCCAGCGGGGCACCTTCACGGCGACCTGGGACGTGACGCCGAGCGCGTCGAAGATCGACGCTGTGGTCGGCCTCTCGAGCGGCTCCGCGAGCCAGTGGACCCAGCTCGCCGCGATCGTCATCTTCGACGAGGAAGGCAATGTCCGCGTCCGGAACGCCTCGAGGTACCAGGCGCTCCGGGTGTTCCCGTACACCGGCGGGACGACCTATACCGTCCGGATGGTGGTCGACGTGGCGGCGAAGCGGTACTCGGTGTACATCCGGCCGAAGAACGGCACCGAGGTGCAGCTCGCGAGCAACTACGCGTTCAGGTCCGAGCAGGCCAGCGTCGCTTCGCTCGCGAACTGGGCGATGACGCAGACGATCGGAACGGCCACGCTGTCGGCCTGCAACTTCAAGATGCAGTGATCCCACGGGGCCCGGCGCGAGGAGACCGTGTTCTTCGCGCGGAGCGGGGACCCCGCCGGACTCACCTGAGACAAAGCTCCTCCGGCGAAGCCGGAGGAGCTTTGTCATTTGGGCTCAGACATCGGCCCTCCCCGCGCCGCGCGAAGAACACGGCCTCCTCGCGCCCAGGGAGGTCGATGGGGAGTAGGCCCTAACCAAGCTTCGCGCCCTGAGCCTGACCGAGCGAGCCTGCTTAACGCCTCACGAAAGCGCCGCTCGGTCACATGGCCAGAGAGGGAGTCTGGGGTGTCGCCGTGATGGATGAGGCGCCGGGCCGCCCCGGAGGCTCAGGCGAGTCCGCTGCGCTGGAGCAGGGCGTCGAGGGTGGGCTCGCGGCCGCGGAAGCTCCTGTAGAGATCCATCGGGTCCTGCGTGTCGCCGAGCGCGAGGATCTGGCTCCGGAACGCGTCGCCCACCTTCCGGCTGAACAGGCCCTCTTCCTGGAAGCGGGAGAACGCGTCGGCGTCCAGCACCTCGGCCCATTTGTACGAGTAATAGCCCGCTGCGTAGCCCACCGGGCTCGAGAAGAGGTGCGAGAAGCCGGCGATCATGGCGTAGCCCTCGGGCAGCGGGACAGGCGAGTAACGCCCGAGGACCTCGCGCGCGAACTCGACGACATCGCCCTGCTCTCCGGTCCAGTCCACGTGGAGCGCGAGGTCGATCTCGGCGAAGCCGAGCTGGCGCATCGTCGCGGCGCCCGCGCGGAACGTGCGGGCCGCGCGCATGCGCTGGAGCAGGTCGTCCGGGACCGGCACGCCCGTCTCGTGGTGGCGCGCGAAGAGGTCGAGCGCGTCCCGCTCCCAGCACCAGTTCTCCATGATCTGCGAGGGGAGCTCTACGAAGTCCCAGGCGACGTTGGTGCCGGCGAGGCTCCGGATCGGCACCCGGCTCGAGGCGTGGTGCATCATGTGGCCGAACTCGTGGAACAGCGTCTCGACCTCGCGGTGGTTGAGCAGCGCGGGGCGGCCGCCGACCGGCGGGGTGAAGCTGCCCGCGAGGACCTCGAGGTGACGCGCGTCCTCGCCGGCCGCGCGCCCATTCTCGCTCGGCGCGCCCGTCACGAGCCCGTGCATCCAGGCGCCGTCGCGCTTCTGCTCGCGCGGCACGAAGTCGAGATAGAAAGCGGCGCTCTGGGCGCCGTCCGGCTCGACGAGCTGGTAGGCGCGGACGCTCGGGTGCCACGTGGGGGCGGACTGCCAGGGCGCGATGCGCACGCCGTAAAGACGGTGGGCGATCTCGAACAGGCCGGAGACGACGCGATCCAGCGGGAAATACGGGCGGAGCGCCTCGTCGTCGAAATCGTAGCGGGCGCGGCGGAGCTTCTCGGCGTAGTAGGCGACGTCCCACGGCGCGAGCGGCGGCGCGTCCGGGCCCTCGATCTCGCGGCGGAAGGCGGCGAGCTCCTCCTTCTCGCGGGCGAAGACCGGCTCGGTGCGCGCCCGCAGCGTGTCGACGAAGCGCCGCGCCGCGGCGCCCGTCTTCGCCATCCGGTCCTCGAGCACGAGATCGGCGAAGCTCGCGTAGCCGAGCAGCCTCGACTTCTCCCCGCGGAGCTCGAGGATGCGGCGGATGAGCGGCCGGTTGTCGTGGTCGCCCTCGGTCGCCCGCGTGTTGAAGGCGCGGTAGAAGCGCTCGCGGATAGAGCCGTCGTCGAGGTGCGTGAGCACGGGGATGTAGCTCGGCGCCTGCAGCGTGAAGCGGTACCCCTCGATGCCCCTGTCCTTCGCGCCCTGACGGGCCGCCTCGACCGCGCTCGGCGGCAGGCCGGCGAGGCGGGCAGCGTCCTCGACAACGAACTCGAAGGCGTTCGTCGCGTCGAGCACGTTCTGCGAGAAGCGCAGGGTGAGCGTGGCGAGCTCGACGTCGATCTCGGAGAGGCGCTTCTTGCCGGCCGGGTCGAGCTCGGCGCCGCTCCTCCGGAAATCGTCGAGGGTCTTCTTCAGGAAGCGATGCCGCGGGCCCGTCAGCGCCGCGGCCTCGGGCGTGGCCGCGTATGCCTTGAGCGCGCCGTAGACGCCCTCGTTAAGGGCGATGCCGCTCAGGAACTCGCTGACCTCCGGCTGGACGGCGTTGTACGCGGCGCGCAGCGCGGGGGTGGTGGACGTCGATTCGAGGTGGGAGACGACGTTCATGGCGCGGTCGAGCCGCTCGGTGACGGCCTCGAGCGCGGCGAGGGTGTTGTCGTAAGTGCGGGGGCCGGGCGCCGCGACGAGCGCGTCGAGCCGGGCGCGGGCGTCCTGGAGCAGCGCGCGCACCGCGGGCTCCACGTGCTCGCTCCGGATGCGATCGAACGGGATCTCGAAGCCGAGAGTGAGCAGGGGATTGTCGGTCGCTTCGGTCATATCGTTCCTGGTTGGGCTTGAAGGGCCGGCGGACGGGCGCGGGCCGGCGACCCTGGGCCGGCCCGCGCAGCCCTACCTTGGTAAAGGCGCCGGCGAGGGTTGGCCAGTAGTTCGTCGTCCAAGTTCTTCCATGCTGGATGGGAGGGGGCCGAGCACCCTCCCCGGCGGCCTGACGTCACGGCGAGGGAGGAGCTCGGTGAGACGAGGTGAAGCGCCGGCGAGCGGCTAGACGCCCAGCCACCGCGCGACGATCGTGGCGAGCACGTCGGACGTCCCCGAATGGATGCTGCCGCCCAGGGCGTCATCGATGGCGGAGGGGAGGCCGCTCTCCTCGAGGTAGCCAGCGCCGCCGCGGAGCCGGAGGTCGTCGAGCGCGGACGCCACGGCCGAGTCCGCCGTGTGCCACTTCGCGAGCGCGGCCTCGGCCTGGCCGCGCTCGCCCTGATCCAGCGCCCACGCGGCACGGTAGATGAGCATCCGCGACGTCTCCAGCCGCAGCTTCATCTGCGCGAGGCGGTGCGCGACGGCCTGGTGGCGGGCGATCGCCTGGCCGCCGATCTCGCGCTCGCGGGCGAAGCGGACGGCCTCGCCGAGGGCGCGCTCCATGGCGCCGAGGCGGAAGGCGAGGATGAGCGCGCGCTCGAAGGTCATCGCGATCTGGAAGACGGCGAGGCCGGCGCCGGCGCGGCCGAGGAGCGCGTCGTGGCCGACCTCGCAGCCGGCGAACGAGACGGGCGCGAGCCGCGCGCCCCGGAGGCCCGCGGTCGCGAGCGGCGCGCCGGGGAGGATGCGCGCCGCGCCCTCGCCCTCGGCGCGGGGGACGAGCAGCGCGGTAAGGCCGCGCGCCGGGGCCCCTCCGGCGCCGCCGCCGCCGTCGCGCGCGATCGCGAGGTACACATCGGCCCGGTCGGCCCAGGTCACGTACCGCTTGTCGCCGGTGAGCCGGTAGCCGGCGTCCGTGCGGTCGGCCCTGGCCTGCACCGACGCGACGTCCGAGCCCGCGCCGGCCTCGGTCGCGGCGACCGTCGCCATGCTCGCGCCGCTCGCCATCCGCGGCAGCCACGCGCGCTGCTGCGCGGGCGTGCCTACCCGCGCGAGCAGGAGCGCCACGCCGAAGAGGTGCGCCCCCGCGGCGAGCAGGACGCCGCCGTCGCGCAGCGTCGCGCCGAGGCCCTCGTAGGCGAGCGCCGTCGTGACGAGGTCGAGGCCCTCGCCGCCGAGATCGCGGGCGATCGGCAGGCCGAGGGCGCCGCCCCGGGCGAGGACGCGCATGCGATCGTCCGGGGCCGCGGCGTCGGCCTCGGCGCCGAGGGCGCGCATGCGGTCGTGGACGGCGCGCTGGGAAGGGGTCCACCCGAAGTCCATCACCGCTGCGATACCAGAGCCGGCGAGGGGCGGGGAGGAGACGAGGACGGCGCGCGCGCGTCGTCGGCCCACGCGCGCGCGCTCAGTAGGGGCGCTCTCCGGCGAAATTGCCGGGAGGATCGTAGTTGCACACCCAGATCTGCCAGGTGCCACCGCCGAACGGCGATCCGGTCGTGCAATCGGCGACCCCGCAGCCAAGCCGCAGGGAGTCGGCCCATACCACCTGAGTGTAATGGCCGCAGGTGGAGCTGCAGGCATTGCTCGCAAGGTCGTAGTTGGCCGCCTCGTCGACCCACGAGGCGACAACATCCTCCGGTGTGGGTGACGAGCCGGTCGATGCGAAGATGTTTTCACCATAATCGCTCGCGCTATGGCCGAACATGCACTTGGCGGCATAGGCCTGAGCCACCGCGGCGATCTCGGGCGACCACACGAGAGGGGGCACCGGCTGATCGGCGGGCGGCTCGACGGCCGCGCGCGCGGCATTGTGGGCCGCCGTCATCCCGGTCATCCTGGGCGGCTCGCCGGCGGCCTGGCCGCTCGTCGGGCCCTCGTCGTCGGACGAGGCGCCGCAACCGGCCGTCAGGGCGAGAAGGAGAGAGAGCTGCACGAACCGGGGGAGCCGTGGGCCGAGCGTCATCACGGGGCCATTGTCCTACGGCTCGGCCGAGCTCTGCAACGGCGATTCGATGAAGGCTGGTTGAACCCACGACGTGCCGTGTCATGGCGCGCCCTCAGCCGTCCCCTCAGCTCTTCCCTCAGCCTTTCCCTCAGCCCTCCCTGGACGGCCGCGACCGGGCGTTCTTCCAACGTCTGCCGTCGACATGAACATCAACAGATCTCGTCGTGGATGGCTCCCGTGCTGACGGGCTTCGCCCTAGGGTGACGTCGAGACGAGCAACAATTCCGCCTCATGGGCCTTGTCATGTGGGTCGATCTATGAGCTATTGTCGCCCTGCTTCGGAGGCGGCTGCAGGCCGAGCTCGGAGGCGAGCGTGCTCCCTCATGGGGTTTCACCGCTCTCCGTGGCAGTCCCGCACCAGCGGCACGCCCGACAAAGAACGAAGGAGTTTCCTGATGAATATTCGTGTGACGTGGCGAATCGCGGCATTCCCGCTGGCGCTGGCGGGGCTCTCCGTCATCCCGGCGATGGGGTGTGACAAGGTCTCGGAGCTGCAGAATGACGTCTGCTGTCGCGACTTCACGCCGGGCGCCGATCTCGCCACGGTGAAATGGGGTCTCGAGGGCGAAACAGAGCTCGATTATGGTGCCTTCATGCAGTCCGTGTCGGACTTCACGGGCGCCGCGGGCGCCATCGTGGCGGACGTGACGAGCGCCTGTCAGGCGATCGCGCTGGACCTCGGCGCGGACGTGGCGACGATCACGGCGACGAAGCCGAACGAACGAGCGGAGCAATGGTGTGAGCTCGCCGTCGACGCGCTCGGGGACGCGACGGCCGACCTGTCGATCACCTTCCAGCCGCCGAGCTGCACGGTCGACGCGAGCGTACAGGCGAACTGCGAGGCGAGGTGCAGCGCCAACGTCGAGTGCCAGCTGACCCCGGCGGAGATCGTCGCGCGCTGCGATCCCGGTCAGCTCTCGGGGCGGTGCGAGGGGAAGTGCACAGGCTCGTGCGAGGGCTCGGCCAACCTGGCGGTCCACTGCGAGGGGACGTGCCAGGGGACGTGCGAGGGCACGTGCGACGGCGATTGCTCCGCGACGACCGCCGGCGGCGACTGCCGCGGCGAGTGCCAGGGCACCTGCACGGGCGAGTGCCGTGGCTCGTGCTCGTTCGCGGCCGAGGCAGAGGTGCAGTGCAACGCCGATTGCTCGGGCTCGTGCGACGTCCAGTTCAAGGCGCCGAAGTGCAGGGCCGAGCTCAAGCCGCCGAGCGCCGAGTGCCGGGGGTCCGCGGAGTGCAGCGGCTCCTGCGAGGCGAGCGCGAGCGCGAAGGCCAGCTGCAAGGAGCCCGCGGTCAACATCGAGGGGGGGGCCGACGTCGAGGCGGCGATCGCGACGCTCAAGGCGAACCTGCCGAGGCTCCTCGTCGTCGCGCACGCGCGCGGCGAGCTGCTCCTCGCCAGCGCCGAGGCGGTGGTCCAGGCGGGCGGCAACCTCGAGGGCGCGGCCACCGGCAGCGTGAAGGCGGGGGCGTGCCTCATCCCGGCCACCAACGCGATCACGCAGGCGGTCGAGAACATCCAGGCGAGCCTCACGGGCAGCGCCGGCGTGATGGCGAAGCTGGAGATCGCCCCCCCCGGCCCGTGAGCGCAGGGCCCGTGAGCGCAGGCCCGGCAGCGGCGCAGGCCGCGGCCGGGCGCGCGTGAAGGAACCCGTCAGGCCAGCCGGTGGCGCAGGCCGCTCACTGCGGCGCTGCGCCCCTGGTCCGGGCGCGGAACGCCTCCGGCGTCACGCCGGTCCAGCGCCGGAACGCCCGGTGGAACGCGCTCGGCTCGGAATAGCCGAGCAGATACGCCACCTCCCCGATCGCCATGTCCGCGTCCAGGAGCGCCGCAGCGCGGCCGCGCCGGACCTCGTCGAGCAGGGCGTGGACCGACGTCCCCTCGTCGCCGAGGCGGCGCTGGAGCGTGCGCGGGCTCATCCGCAGGCGCGCCGCGAGCGCGCCCAGGTCGGCCCCCTCGCGTAGCCGCTCGTCGAGGAGCGCACGCACGCGGTCGGACAGCGCGGGCGGCGCCGCGCCCGGCAGGCGCGCCGCGGCGGCGCTCATGTGGCGATCGAGGAACGCGGCGAGCGCCTCGTTCGCGTGCGGTAGCGGCCGAGCGAGCTCTTCCACCGGCAGTACCAGCTCGGTCGCCGGCGCCCCGAACAGCACCGGCGAGCCGAGCCGCCGCGCCTTCTGCTCCGGATCACCCTCCGGCGCGTGGCGAAATCGCACCGCGAGCGCCTGGATCGGCGCGCCGCACATGCGCCCGGCGTTCACGAGCGCGTCGAACGCGAACATCTCCGCGAGCTGGCCGTGGGCCGGCCGGTCGGGCCCGAAGGGCACGAACCCGAGGTGCGCGCGGCGCCCGCGGATCTCCAGCGTGTAGCGCTCGCCCTCGTTCCAGATCTGCTGGTAGCGGAGCATCCGGCGGAACGACTCGCCGAGCGTCGGGCTGCTCATGGCCAGGAAGCCGAGCGCATCGAAGTGCTCCGGCTCGAAGCGCGCCGCGAAGTCGAGGCCGAGGTGCGGATCGGCGGTCGCCGCCACGGCCGCCTCGATGAGCGCATAGAACGCCGCGAGCGGCACGCGGGCGTCCGGATCGGCGAGCCCCGCGCCGGCGAGCCCCGCGGCCTCGAGCAGCGCCCGCCGATCCGCCCCGCGCTCCGCGGCGTGGTCCGCGAGCTGCGCGGCGGTGCGGGCCCAGATCGTCGGGGCGGGCGCCCGCGGGGCCTGGCGCCGCATGTCAGCCCTTGTGGCGCGCGCTGTCACTGCTCCCCGGCCGGTCCGGCCCCAGGCTTCCGGGCGATCGGAGGAGCATCATGCGAAAGCACGGCATCGAGGAAGGGCGCGGCGCGTTCGTCGAGGGCGCCTGGTACATCATCGCGGACGCGGCCTGCGTGGGCAAGCGGCCGGTCGCCGTCGAGCGCTTCGGGACGCGGCTCGTGCTGTTCAGGGACGAGCGCGGCGCCCTGGTCGCGGCGCGGGCGCGCTGCCCGCACCGCGGCGCGGACCTCGGCCTGGGGCGGGTCGTGGACGGGGCGATCGAGTGCCCGTACCACGGCTTCCGGTTCGCTTCGGACGGGCGCTGCATCGCGATCCCGTGCGAGGGGCGCGGCGCGAGCGCGCGCGGCGCGGGGGATGCGCTCGCGCTGACGCGGTACGAGGCGCGGGAGCACCGGGGCTTCGTGTGGCTCTTCTGGGGCGAGCGGCCGGCCGAGCTGCCGCCGGTGCCCTGGTTCGATGGCCTGCCGCCGGACGAGCGGCACGCCCACACGGCGTCGATGGACTGGGACGTTCCCTTCGCGCGCGCGATGGAGGGCATGCTCGACTTCCACCACCTGCCGTTCGCGCACCGCCCCTGGTTCCCCGGCGTGGGCGCGATGCTCGACCCTTGCGAGGTCCGCGTGGAGGGCGACGTCATCCACGCCGAGGCGGTGCTGCGCCACGACGACGGGGAGCCCTGGGACGGCCGTCGGGGGTGGAGGTTCGAGATGGAGGTGCGCTTCCCGGGCGTGCTGCGCCTCTCGTTCGGGAAGCGCGTGGTGGGCGTGGCGGGGTGCGCGCCGATCGACGCGGAGCGGACGGCGATCGTGGGGCGGTACTACATGCCGATCCCGGTGATCGGGCGGCTGCTCGCGTGGCTCGGGTTGCGGGCGGAGTTCTGGCTGATCCAGCCGGGCGACGAGCGGATGCTCGCGTCCTCGGAGCCGCGCGACGCGGATCTCGACGCGTGCCGCTTCGTGCGCGCGGACGCGGGGATCCTCGCGTGGCACAAGATGCGGCGGGCGCGGCTGAAGGCGCAGCGCGCGGGGGAGCCGCGCCGGCTGCCGGTCGAGGCGGGGTGAGGCGGCGCCGGGCGACTCACGATCGCACGGATCTGCTCCACGACGAGGTTGAAAGCCTATCCAGCGGTCAACTGGCGCGCTCCCGACAAGGGTCGTGTGTAGCTCAGCTGCTCGTCGATAAGGGCCCACCTACGCGCCATCTCGTGATGTCCGTGATCGCGAGATGCTCCCCAGCGGCGTGGTGCGTCAGCCGCGCATCGAGACGAGGGTCTGGACCACGAGCCGCAGATCGTCCACGTCGAGCGGCTTGTCGAGCACCGCGTCGGCGCCCAGGCGGTAGGCCTCCGCGTGCGTCTCCGGGTCGCCGAACGCGGTGATGAGGACCACCGGCGTCGTCCAGTCGTCGCGGCGCAGCCCGGCCAGCAGATCGAGCCCGCTCGCGCCTGGCATCCGGATGTCGCTCACCACGACATCGATCGGGGCGCCGTTCCCGGAGACGAGCGCTTCGCCCATCAGCTCGAGGAGGTGCTTGGCGTCATGCGCCTCCAGGACCTCGTAGCCGTCGCGGCGGAGGGCGGTGGCGAGGAGCAGCCGCAACTCCCTGTCGTCTTCGGCGAGCAGCACGCGGATGGGGATCGGGCCGTGGTGGACGCGCGGCACCGGCTCAGGGGGCGTATTCAGGATCGAGGCAAGACCGCGCATCGAGTCGGGGGGCATCGGGCTCTCTCCTTGGTGAGAGGCCTGTATTGCAGGCCGCGTGCCGCCCACCGGCGGCCGCCCCGAACCGACCGGGGTTGGGGTGGCTGGAACCGACCGGGGTTGGGGTGGCTGGAACCGACCGGGGTTGGGGTGGCCGGAACCGACCGGGGTTGGGGTGGCTGGCCGGAACCGACCGAGGTTGAGGCCGCAGGCGCCGACCCAGGTTGCGGCGGACGGGCCGGTTGCAGCGGGATTGGCGGCGACCCCCCGTGGCCATCCGGGGTGGGGCGTCGTTCCCCGCCCGGGGTATTCCTCCGCGCCTCGGCGTGGGCTTCGAGCTCCAGGTCGCCCGACCCCACACCCCGCCCACCCTCTCAGCTCCCCTTCGCCCCTCCGGCGCCCGGCTCCCACCGCTCCAGCTTCCGGTGCAGCGTCTTCCGGTCCAGCCCCAGGATCCTCGCCGCCAGCGTCTTGTTCCCGCCCGCCGCCTCGAGCACCCGCAGGATGTACCGCCGCTCCACCTCCTCGAGCGGCACCAGCTCGGACGGGTCGTCCCCCGCCACGAGCACGTGCGACGGCCGGTGCTCCCGGATCTTCGCCGGCAGGTCCTCCACCGTGATCTCCGGGTACCCCGTGAGCGCCACCGCCCGCTCCATGCAGTTCTGGATCTCCCGCACGTTGCCCGGCCACGTGTACGCGAGAAGCCGCTCGGCGGCCGCCGGTGACAGGCCGATCACCTCCTTGCCCCAGCGCGTCGCGAAGTCCTCGATGAAGCGCTGCGCGAGCAGCAGCACGTCGCTGCCCCGCGCCCGCACGGGCGGCAGCTCCACGTGGAGCACGTTGATCCGGTAGTACAGGTCCTCCCGGAAGCGGCGCGCCTCGACGGCCTCGTCCAGGTCGCGGTTCGTCGCGGCCACGATGCGCGCGTCGAACGGCACCTCCGCGTTCCCGCCCACCGGGCGCACCCGGCGCTCCTGGAGGGCGCGGAGCAGCTTCGGCTGCACCGCGAGCGGCAGCTCCCCGATCTCGTCGAGCAGCAGCGTCCCGCCGTTCGCCTCGACGAACAGCCCGGAGCGCGCCGCGCGCGCGTCGGTGAACGCCCCCTTCACGTGCCCGAACAGCTCGCTCTCGATCAGCGACTCCGGCACCGCCGCGCAGTTGATCGCCACGAACGGCCCCTCCTTGCGGCGGCTCCGCGCGTGCATCGCCTTCGCGACGACCTCCTTGCCCGTCCCGCTCTCGCCGGTGATGAGCACCGTCGCGTCCGCGTCGGCGATGCGCTCGATCAGGTCCTGCACGCCCCGCATCGCCGCGCTCCGGCCGATGAGGTCCGGGAACCCGCCGGGCCCGGCCACGGCGCGGCGCAGCCGCCGCACCTCGGCCTTGAGCGCGTGGTGCGCGATCGCCCGCTCCAGCGCCAGCGCCAGCGCCTCGATGTCGACCGGCTTGGTCACGTAGTCGTACGCGCCCGCGCGGATCGCCTGCACCGCGGTCTCGATGCTGCCGAACGCGGTGATCACCACGACCGGCACGTCCGGCCGGATCTCGGCAGCCCGTCCGCAGACCGCGATCCCGTCCATCCCCCGCATGTTCAGATCGGTCAGGATGACGTCGAAGCCCTCGTCCGCCTCGAGCAGCGCGAGCGCCTCCGCCGGTGAGGTCCGCGTCGTCGCCTCGACGCCGCGCGACTGCAGGTCCGCCGAGAGCCACGCGCACATCGCCTCGTCGTCGTCGATGATCAGCGCTCGTCTGCCCATCGTCACCTCGATGGCTCGCCCGCCATCTCTCCTCGATAACTCGCGTAGTACAGCGCCCCGCCCGCGGCCAGCCGCGGCGCGGCGGCCGCCTCGCCGAGCGCGCCTTCGCCCTCGGCCCGCGGCCGCCGGGCTCGCGTCATCCTGCGTCATTCTGGCCGCTCGGGGGGAGGTACACCGTGAACGTCGAGCCCTTGCCGAGCTCGCTCTCCACGTCGATCCAGCCCCCGTGCTCGCGCACGATCCCGTAGGACACGCTCAGCCCGAGGCCCGTGCCCTCGCCGACGTCCTTCGTGGTGAAGAACGGCTCGAAGATGCGGAGGATGTTCTCGGGCGCGACCCCCTCCCCGCCGTCGGTCACCCGGACGGCGACGTGCTCGCCCTCGGCGCCGCCGTGGTCGGCCGGCGGGCGCGCGCGGGCGCGCTCCACCCGCACGGTGAGCTCGCCGCCTCGCTTCATCGACTGCATGCCGTTCATGATGAGGTTCGTGAGCACCTGCTGCATCTGCCCCGAGTCCACCTCGGCGCGCGCCGCCCCGCCGCCCGCCTCGTCGAGGTGGAGCGTCACGCCGCGCTTCCGGGCGAGGGGCTCCAGCAGCGCCAGCGTCTGGCGCGCGATGTGCGCGAGATCGGCCGGCGCCTTCTGCGCCACCCGGCGGCGCGCGAAGTCCAGCAGCTGCCGGATGATCTTCGTCATCCGGTCCGCCTGCTCGGCGATGATGCGCGCGCTCTCCGCCGCCTCCTCCTGCGGCAGGCCGCGCGCGATCATCTTGGCGCGGCCGCCCACCACGTTGAGCGGCGTGCCGAGCTCGTGCGCGAGCCCCGACGCCAGCTTGCCCACGGTGGTGAGCCGATCCGCGTGCCGGAGCTGCTCCAGCGCCGCGATGCGCGCGGTCGTCTCGCGGCCCGCGCGCTCGCGCGCCTCGGCCAGGTGCTCGCACATCGCGTTGATCTCGTGGGCGATCCGCCCGAGCTCGTCGCGCTGCGGCAGGAGCAGCGGCCCGCCGAGGTCGCCCTCCCCGATCCGCCGCGCCTTGTCGACGAGCCGCCGCGTCGGGCGCCCGACGAGGACCTGCCCGAAGGTCATCGCCAGGAGCCCGCTCAGCGCCGCGAGGGTGATGATGGTGGCCACGGTGTTGACCACGCTCGCCTGGACGTACGCTTCTTCCTCCTCGAGCGACTCGGAGATCTCGATGGCGCCGACGCGCTCGGGCTCCACCCCGACGGGCGCGTACGTGTAGAAGCGCCCGCTCCTGTCGCCCTTGCGCTCGATCCGGAACACCTCGGTGCCCCGCGAGAGCTCCTCGATCTCGGCGGCGGGCAGCGCGGGCGCGAAGCGATCCCCGGCCGGCGCGTCGAGCCACACCCAGCGGAACCGCACGCCGTCCTCGCGCTCGCTCATCTCGGCGAGCAGCTCGAGCGCCTCCCCCATCCCGTCCCGGCGCCACGTCTCGACCACCGCCGCGCGGAGCGCGATGCCGATGAGGTGCTCGTCGCGCCGCATGTCCGCCTCGAAGAGCGCCCGCTCGCGCCGGACGGAGAGGTAGCCGTACAGGCTGAGCGCCGCGCACATGACGAGGACGAGGGCGAGGGTGAGCTTGCTGGCGAGTCGCATGAGGTCGCCGGTAGGATGCAGGACGCGTACGCGTTCTCAAGGTGCCCGTCCGCACGTTGACCCGCCCGGGCCCGCCCCGGATCGCCCCGATGGGGCAAAACTCCCCTGGACGGGCCCCCGCGGGCCGCGGCGTCACCTGCGCGCCACGTCCTCCCACGAGCCGGTCGCCGCGAGCTGCGGCGCGGGCACCGGCGCCGACCAGCGCAGCGGCAGCGCGTCCTCTCGCCAGGCGCCCTCGGCCACGTGGAACCGCAGGAGCCGCTGGGCGCCGGCGAAGGCCGAGAGCTCCGGCCCGTCCCAGAGCACCTCGGCCTCGCCGGTCAGCGACAGCACCCCGCCGGAGGCGAAGTCGACGAAGAGCACCCCGGCGCGCGGCCAGAGCGCCAGGTTGCCGAGCGTGTTGAACGCGAAATTACCCGTGAAATCCGGCGAGGTCAGGACGGTGTGGCCGTCCTCCTCGGTCACGCGCACGAAGCCCGGCTTGCCGCCCCGATGGGACACGTCGGCGCCCTCGATCGCGTCGCCTCCCCGCGCGGCCGGCGCCGCGGTCGCGATGAAGAACGTGTCCGCGCGGCGGATGAGCGCCGCCGCGCCGGCGGACAGCGCCGGCCCTTCCGCCTGCGCCGGGGGCGCGGCAGCGGCCTCCGGCGCCCTCACGAACTCGGGCTCTCGCGCCTGGATGTACTGCGGGCAGTTGCCGAAGCTCTGCCCGACCTCGACAACGAAGCCTCGCTCGTCCGCCGCCGTGATCGTCCCGTTCATCCGGTTTCGGCGGCGGGTCTCCAGCTGGATGCCGAGGAGGCCGACGGGCGCGCCGGCCACGAGGTGCGGGCCGAGCGCGTCGCCGGCCCCCGGGCGAGCGTTCACCGCGAGCGTCCGCGGATCCGGGGACGAGATGAACCCCGGCGGCCCCACGACGATCGAGGCCCACGGCCGGCGCTCTGCGTCGAGGGCCCCGACGAGCAGGAACGGCAGCCGCGCGAACAGCTCGCGGTGCTGGTCGGGCATGAAGTCCCGGATGATCCGGCGCCCGGCCTTCTCGGCGCGCTCGCGCGCCCCGGCCCGCGCCTGCACGGCCATCTCGCCCGGGTGATAGGGCGAGCCCTCCCTGGTCCACCCGGGCAGGGAGGTCACGACAGCGCCTTCTTCATCGGCACGAAGCCGGGCAGCGCCTCCACCCGGGCGAGCCACGCGCGCAGGTTCGCATACGGATCGAGCGACACGCCGCCCTCCGGCGCGTGCGCCGTGTAGGTGTAGATCGCGACGTCCGCGAGGGTCGGCTCGTCGCCGGCCAGGAACCGCTGGTCCGCGAGGTGCTGGTCGATCACCGCGAAGAGCTGGGCGGCGATCCCCCTGGCCTGCTCGACATCCAGCTTGCGGCCGAACACGCTCGCGATGCGCGCCGCCGCGGGCCCCGCCGCGAGCTGCCCGGCGGCCACGGAGAGCCACCGCTGCACGTGCGCAGCCGCCACCGGATCGCGCGGGAGCCAGCGCCCCGACGGGTCGTACCGCGCGGCCAGGTACACGAGGATCGCGTTGCTGTCGGCCAGCGTCACGTCGCCGTCCTCGATCACGGGCACCTGACCGAACGCGTTCTTGCTCAGGAACTCGGGCGTCTTCTGAGCGCCGCCCTTCAGGTCGACGTCGATCCTCTCGAACGGCAGCCTCAGCAGCGACAGGAACAGCTCCACGCGGTGCGCGTGTCCCGAGAGCGGATGGCGGTAGAGGCGGATGGGGCTGGCAGGGAGGGTCATCGAGGTGTCCTTTCGGCTGTGGATGTCAGCGGGGAGCGGCACAGCCGCGTGGGGCTCCCGCGCTCGCCGATCCAGGATGCTCATTCCCGTGGCCAAGGGTAATGCTCGTCCTTGACAAGGGACCATTCCGGAAACTGGAATAATCCGATGGACCGCCTCGACTCCATGCGCGTGTTCGTCGCCGTCGCCGAGGAGGAGGGCTTCGCGCCGGCCGCGCGGCGGCTGTCCATGTCGCCGCCGGCGGTGACCCGGGCCATCTCTGCGCTCGAGGAGCGCATCGGCACGCGGCTCCTGCACCGCACCACGCGCGTCGTCCGCCTGACCGAGGCGGGCGCCCGGTACCTCGCGGACTGCAAGCGGATCCTCGGTGAGATCGAGGAGGCCGAGGCGTCGGCGGCCGGGTCCCACGCCGCGCTCCGGGGGCAGATCGGCGTCACGGCGCCGGTCCTGTTCGGGCGCATGTTCGTCGCGCCCGCCCTCTTCGATTTCCTGGCTCTCCATCCGCGCGTGTCGGCGTGGACGCTGCTCGTCGACCGCATTGTCGACATGGTCGACGAGGGGCTCGACGTCGCCGTCCGGATTGCCCATCTGCCGGACTCGTCGCTCAGCGCGATCCGTGTCGGCTCGGTGCGGTGGGTGGTCTGCGCTTCGGCGGAGTACCTCGCCGCGCGGGGCGAGCCCAAGGCGCCGGCCGATCTGGCGCGTCACGACACCATTGCTTTTTCTTCGACAGGCTCCCCGGTGGAATGGTCGTTCGGGTCGGGCTCGCGGGTCGAGAGGGCCTTTCCGTCATCGCAGCTCCTCGCCAATACGGCCGACGTCGCCATTGCAGCGGCCGTGGCCGGGCGAGGGCTCGCGCGGGTGCTCTCGTATCAGATCGACCCGGAGCTGCGCGCCGGGCGCCTCTCGATCGTGCTCGCTGCGCACGAGCCCCCGCCGGTCCCCATCCATGTCGTCCACCCGGAGGGCCGGCGGGCGGCGGTCAGGGTGCGCGCGTTCGTGGATTTCCTTGTCGAACGGCTCCGGTCCGAGGCGTGGCTGAGCTCGTGATCGCAGGCGGGCTCGCGCGTCGAACCTCGGCCGGCGGGCGCTCAGTCCGCCGGCGCGGTGGCGCGGATGAGGTGCTCGAAGGCCCCGAGGGCGGCCTTCGCGCCGTCGCCGAGGGCGACGACGATCTGCTTGAACGGCGTTGTCGTCATGTCGCCGGCGGCGAAGAGGCCGGGCACCGACGTCTGCCCGCGGTCGTTGACGACGACCTCGCCGACGCCGTTGAGCTCCACCGTCCCCTTGATGAACCCGGTGTTGGGGAGCAGGCCGATCTGCACGAACACGCCCGCGATCTCGATCTGGTGCTGCTCCTTCGTCTCTGTGTGCTCCCAGCGGAGCCCGACGACCTTCTGCCCGTCGCCCACCACCTCGGTCGTGCGCGCGCGCGTGACGATCTCGACGTTGGGCATGCTCTTGAGCTTGCGGACGAGGACCGCGTCGGCGCGGAGGGCGGGGGCGAGCTCGAGCAGGGTGACGTGGCCGACCACGCCCGCGAGATCGATCGCCGCCTCGACGCCGGAGTTGCCGCCGCCGATGACGGCCACCCGCTTGCCCTTGAACAGCGGTCCGTCGCAGTGCGGGCAGTACGTCACGCCCTTGGTCCGGTACTCGGCCTCGCCGGGGACGTTCATGTCGCGCCACCGGGCGCCCGTCGCCAGGACGACGCTCTTCGCGCGGAGCGTGGCGCCGCTCGCCAGGCGCAGCTCGAACGGTGAGCCGGGGGTGATCGACGTGACGCGCTCGTGCTTGAGGAGCTCCACGGGGTACGCGCGCACGTGCTGCTCGAGCGCCGCCGCGAGCTTGGGCCCGTCGGTCTCCACGACCGAGATGAGGTTCTCGATGGCGAGGGTGTCCATCACCTGCCCGCCGAAGCGCTCGGCGACGATGCCGGTGTCGAGGCCCTTGCGCGCCGCGTAGATGGCCGCCGAAGCGCCAGCGGGCCCGCCGCCGACGATGAGCATGTCGAACGGCTTGCGCTGGTCGAGCGCCTCGGCGCGATTCTTCACGGCGGAGCCGTCGTCGAGCTTGGCGAGGATCTGCTCGATCTCCATCCGACCCTGGCCGAAGGGCTCGCCGTTCAGAAAGACGGTCGGCACGGCCATGATCTTCCGCTGCTCGACCTCGCCCTGGAAGAGGGCGCCATCGACGGCGACGTGGCGAACCCTCGGGTTCTTGGCCGCCATCAGGTTCAGCGCCTGCACGACGTCGGGGCAGTTCTGGCACGATTGAGAGAAGTAGGTCTCGAACCGGAGCTCGCCGTCGATCCGCGCGATCTGCTCGAGCGCCTCGGCGCTCACCCGCGGCGGATGGCCGCCGACGTGCAGGAGCGCGAGGATCAGCGAGGTGAGCTCGTGACCGAGCGGGAGCCCCGCGAAGATCACGCGCGGCTCCTCGCCGGGGGAGTGGATGCCGAACGACGGCGTGCGCCCTTCGCCCTCGCGCCGCTCGTGGAGCTCGATGAGGGACGAGGCGCTCGCGACGTCGCGCAGGAGCGCGCGCATCTCCTCCGACCCCTGCGAGTCGTCGACGAAGGCGGTGACCGCGACGGGACGGGTCAGCCGTCCGAGGACGTCGCGGAGCTGGGTCTTGATGGAGTCTTCGAGCATGGCTGCGTTCCTTCCGGCGAGTACGAGCGGGTCACGAGCGCTGACGGGCGTCGCCGCGGCACGCGCGGCGACGCCCGAGCACCTCAGATCTTGCCGACGAGATCGAGCGACGGCTTGAGGGTCTTCGCGCCCTCGTCCCACTTCGCCGGGCAGACCTCGCCCGGGTGCGTGGCGACGTACTGGGCCGCCTTGACCTTGCGGAGCATCTCCGCCGCGCTGCGGCCGATGCCGAGGTCGTGGATCTCGTAGACCTTGATGACGCCGTCGGGGTTCACGAGGAACGAACCGCGGAGCGCGAGGCCCTCCTCCTCGATGAGCACGCCGAAGTTGCGCGAGAGGGTGGCGGTCGGATCGCCGACGAGCGGGTACTTGACCTTCTTGATCGCCGCGGACGTGTCGTGCCACGCCTTGTGCGCGAAGTGCGTGTCCGTGGAGACGCCGTAGATCTCGACGCCCAGCTTCTGGAACTCGCCGTGGAGGTCCGCGAGGTCCTCGAGCTCGGTCGGGCACACGAAGGTGAAGTCCGCCGGGTAGAACACGAAGAGCGACCACTTGCCGAGGACCGACTCGTGCGAGACGTCCACGAACTTCCCCTGGTGGAACGCGGTGGCCTTGAACGGTTTGATGCGGGTGTTGATGAGCGACATTCTCTCTTCCTCATTTCGGGGCGGGGGCGTCTCGTGCCTCCGCGCCGGCGAGAGGCAACGTGGTCGTTCTGCGCTCGCGGTGCCAATCGAACGATTTTATGAATCGTTCACTTTTTGTGATACTCCTCCGGCCATGGACCTCGAGCAGGTGACGCTCACGCAGCTCCGCTACGCCGTGGCGGTGGAGCAGACCCGCAGCTTCCGCACCGCGGCCGAGCGCTGCCACGTCTCGCAGTCCGGGCTCAGCATGCAGGTCCAGAAGCTCGAGGAGCTCCTGGGCACCGTGCTGTTCGACCGCAGCAAGAAGCCCGTCCTGGTGACCGAGGAGGGGGCGCGCGCCATCGCTCAGATGCGCGAGATCCTCCGGGAGACGGAGCGGCTCGGTCAGATCGTCGCCGGCGACGACGCTCCGGCGGGGCGCTACCGGCTAGGGATCATCCCGACCCTCGCTCCCACCGTGCTGCCCCTGTTCCTCGATCCCTTCGTGAAGGCACACCCGCGCGTCGAGCTGTTCATCGAGGAGCTGAAGACCGAGGAGATCATCGAGCGGCTCGCCGCCGACACCCTCGATGCGGGGCTCGCCGCGACGCCGCTCCACGCTCCGGGGCTGAGCGAGACGCCCCTCGGACACGAGGCGATGGTCGCCTATCTCCCCGAGGGCGACCCGCTGCTCGACCGCAAGACGGTCACGCAGGCGAACCTCAGCGATCGCGAGCTGTGGGTGCTCCCGGAGGGGCACTGCTTCCGGAGCCAGGTGCTCTCGTATTGCAGGAGCGGTCAGGCGAGGCCCCCGCGCGGCGTTCAGCTCGAGAGCGGCAGCTTCGAGACGTTGATCGGCCTTGTCGACACCGGGCTCGGAGCGACGGTGCTACCCGCGCTGGTGGCGCAAGGGCTGCCCGCCGAGAAGCGCCGCGCCCGCGTGCGGCCCCTCGCCCGGCCGATCCCGCTCCGGGAGATCGGGCTCGTCACGTCGCGGACTCAGCTGCGCAGGCGCGTCACCGAGTCGCTCGCGGCCGCGATCCGCGAGCACCTCGGCCGCGCGCTCGGGCCCTCGCCCCCGGGCGGGAGCGTGCTCGATCCGCTGCCCTCCGAGGGCTGACGAGGCAGGCTCGGAGGTCATCGACGCATCGAAGGGGTCGCGTTCCCTGCAAAGCCGGCGGGAGCTCGTCCAGAGGCGGATGCCAGCGCGCGGAAGGTGTTGACCGGATGCACGACCGCTGGGACGTTCGTGGTTGAATGATCCCCCCCGATGCTCCCCGCGGCTCTCTCACAGCGGCCGCGCAGCGCCCGACCGCGGGGCTCGTGCCGCTCGAACGCCCCGGCTTCGGCGCGGGCCTCAAGGCCGTGCTGGGCGGCTACGGTTACCTCTTTCGCACGCCGGACCTCTGGCCGCTCGCGCTCGTCCCCACGGGCATCGCGCTGGTGCTCATGGTCGTGCTCTCCATCGTCGGCGTGAAGCTCGCGCCTTCGCTCGTCGAGCTGATCGTGAGGGAGCCGGGGACGGGGTGGCCCTGGACCGTGCTCATGGCCGTGCTGCAGATCCTCTCGCTCGCGGTGGTGCTCGTGGCCGCCCTCGTCCTCTCGTTCGGGCTCGCGAAGCCGCTCTCGGGGACCGCGCTGGAGCGGATGGTGCGCAGGGCCGAGGTCGATCTCGGGGCGCCCCCGTGGCCGGAGGTCGGCTTCCTCGCGGACATGTGGCGCGCGCTGCAGTCGTCGCTCGTGGCGCTCGCCTTCACGCTCCCGATCCTCATCGTCCTCGGCGTCGTGGGTCTCCTCTTCGCGCCGGCGAGCGTCGTCGTCGTCCCGCTCCAGCTCGCGGTGACGGCGCTCGCGGGGGCCTGGGACCTCTGCGACTGCCCGCTGTCGATCCGCGGCGTCCCCGTGGCAGAGCGGATCGATTTCGTGCGCCGGAACCTCGCCGCGGTGATGGGCTTCGGCTTTGGCCTCGCGCTGCTCTCGTTCTTGCCTTGCGCGCTGCTCATCGTGCTCCCGGCCGGCGTCCTCGGGGCGGCGCGGCTCGTCGTCACGCTGGAGCGGTGGGAGGCCACGAAGCGAGCGCCGCGCTGAGATCGAGCGATAGAAGCCGGGAGCTGGCGTCGTCGCCCCGGTTGCCCGGAGCTGCTTAGGGCGCGCCGGCCGGCGCCTGCCCTTCCGGCTTCCCCGCGGGCTTCGCGCCCTTGTCGCCTTCGCCGCCGCCCGCGCCGGGTGTCGCCCCGCCCGTCGCCGCCCCGCCAGCCGGCGCTCCAGCAGCCGGCGCCGCATCACCCCCTGGCGCCGTCTCCTCGAGCAGCTCGGCCAGCTTCTGCTCGGCGTCCTTGTCGAGCGCGCTCTTCATGTCGAACGTCAGCATCGGCAGCGGGCCCTGGTTCATCGCCGGCAGGCGCCCGTTCCACCGCTCGAGCGCCCGGTATTGCAGCACCGCCGGCGTCGTCGACAGCCGGATGATCGTGTTCGCCTTGGCCTCGGAGCGCGCGCGGATGAGCAGCGCGTCCGCCTCGCCGCGGGCCCGCTCCCGCGCCGACTCGGCCGCGCCGCGGGCCGTCGCGATCGCCTGGTCGGCCTCCGCCCTCACCTGACGCACCCGGTTCTCGGCCTGGATCGCCTTCTGCGTCGCCTCCATCGCCTGGTTGATCGCCGCGGCCACGTTCTCGGGAAGCCTCAGCGCGCCGTTGATCGTGAGCTGATCGATCCGGATGCCGTCCTTCTCGAGCACCTGCTCGAGCTCCTTCGTCACGTCGTGGATGAGCTTCGTCTTGCCCGACCCGTAGATCTCCTGGACGGGCATCTTCGACGCGACCGAGTTGAACGCCTCGCGCACCGCGTTGCGCACGTAGCGGTCGGCGAGCCGCATCAGGTCGTTCTCGCGGAAGCGCAGGTACAGGTGGGGCGCCTTGTCCGGCTCGATGTGGAACGACATCCCGATGTCCGCGCCGACGTTGACGCCCTCGGAGGACGAGAACGTGATCGACTCATCGACCATTCGGCCCTCGTGCGCCGACGCCGTCCAGACCACGTTCTGCACGCTCGTCGGAAACTGCACGATCTGCTCCGCGAGCGGGTTGTAGAACACCCAGCCGGTCACGACCGGGATGTCGCTCACGCCGCGGTTCGAGCCGGCGAGCTTGACCCGGATGCCCACGTGCGCGGCGTCGATCCGCGTCACCGTGGTGCACGCGACGAACAGCATCGCCACGAGGAGCACGAGGCCGAGCGCGACGCCGCGGACCGCGCCGGCGACGCCGCCGCCGCCGCCGCCGCTCGAGCGGCCGAACTTGATGGAGGGGATCTTCGCCATGGGCGAGGTTCTACCTCAACCCCTGCGCCTTACGAGGAGGTCGAGGGCGCTCGCGACGCCGGCGCCTCTCACCCGTCGCGCGAGGCGCGCGTCCCCTCCGCGTCGTCCGCGCGCTCGCGCCCCGCCCTGCGCTTGCGCCGCCGCTTGACCGACACCCCGCTCGACTGCATCGCGAAGAGCAGCGCCTCCCGGAGGTTCGAGAGCGTCTTGATGTTCGACAGATCGAGCCCCAGCGACACCACCGTCTGCGCCACCTCGGGCCGGATGCCGACGACGATGCCCTGCGCCCCGAGCAGCGCCACGGCGTCGATGAGCCTCAGCACGTGATCGGCCGTGGCCGCGTCCACGGCGCTCACCCCGGTCAGATCGATGATCGCGTGGCGGCAGCGGGTCCGCGCCACGGCCTCGAGCAGCACCTCCATCATCTGCTGGGCGCGCTCCTCGTCGAGGACGCCGAGCACCGGCATCGTCAGCACCCCCCTCCAGACCTCGATGATCGGCGTCGACAGCGCCCGGATCGCCTCCTGCTGCTGCTCGATGATCGCGAGCCGCTCGTTCAGCACGGCCTGCTGGCGCTTCTTCTCGGTGATGTCCGTCGCGCCGCCCGCCATCTGGAACGGCACGCCCTTGTCGTCCCACTCGGCCATGCCGCGGGCGAACACGTCGCGGTACTCGCCGTCCTCGCGCCGCAGCCGGTACTCCACCTCGAACGGCCGCCGTTCCTCGAGGTGAGCCCTCAGCGCGGCCTGCACCGCCCCCTGGTCGTCGGGGTGCACGCGCTCGAAGAAGCTCACGAACGTCCCGCCCCACGCCTCGCGGCGGACGCCGATCATCTGGAGCATGCGATCGCTCCACTCCACCGTGTCCTCGCGGAGGTTCCAGAACCAGACGCCCTCGTTCGACGCCTCCGCGAAGAGCCGGTAGCGCGCCTCGCTCCTCCGGAGGGCGGCCTCGGCGCGGCGCAGCTCGGCCACGTCGGTGGTGCCGCCGATCCACCGGAAGATGTTCCCCGCGGCGTCGCGCTGCGGCAGCGCGCTGACCACGTGCTCCCGGTACGTCTGATCGGTCGCCCGCTTCAGGCGGAACTCCGTGTTGTACGGCTCGCCCGCCGTGAGGCTCCGGGTCCACGCCGCCACCGTCTTCGGGACGTCGTCCGGGTGCAGCACCGCGAGCCAGCCCTCGCCGATCATCTGCTCCTCCGTGCGGTCGAAATAGTCGAGGACCGCCCGGTTCACGAAGTTCAGCTGGCCGTCCGGGCGCGCGGTCCACACCTGGAGGGGCATGGCGTTCCCGAAGAACCGGAGCTGCGCGTCCAGGTCGCTGAGCGGCGCGTCCAGCAGCCCGGCCCCGCTCGCGGGGCCGCCGGCCCCGCGCACCCGGCTCGGCGGCGGCGCGTCCCGCCCGTCCGGCTCCTCCACCTCCTCCTGCCCCGCCCAGGAGGCGCCCCCGAGCGCGCGGAGGAGCGGCTCTTCCAGGTCGAGCGTGCGCTCCGCGCGGCTCTCCGCGACCCGCGCGCGCACGAGGCGGAGCAGCTCCTTCCGCACCTCCTCCTCGATCCGGCCGCGCAGGTAGTCCTTCGCGGAGGCCCGCGACTCGGCGAACCTCACCGACTCCGCCGGCAGCTCCGCGACGTCCAGGAAGATCCCGAGCGGCGCGCAGGGCCTCGGCGTGATGCGCAGCGCGAGGGTCGCGTCGAGCCGGTGCTCCTTCGCCTCTCCCTCCGCGTCGACCCGCACAGTCACCGCGTGCGGGATCGCGACGTCGAACGCGCCGCTCATGCTCCGCGTCGCCGCCGGTTCGCCGACCTCGAAGTCCACCGTGAGCCGCGACGGCCTGCCGAGGACATCGAGCTCCCGCTCCGCGCGGCGCCCGACCGGGAGGAGGGCGATCACCTGGCGGCGTATCACGTCCTCGGTCATCGCGAGATCGACGATGCTCCGACCCAACTCCTCGAGCGTCAGCCCTCCGTCCTTCACCGCGTCTCCTTCCCGATCCCGCTCTCCCCCCGGTGTCCGTTAGCCCTCCTCGCGCCCGGAGGGCAATCGTGTGACGTTAACGCACCGCGCCGCTCGCCGGAAGCCCTCGCGAGGCTCAGCTCGACGCCGATGTATACCGGCCTATCGCCCGCTTCCACACGCCGCGCGCGACGGCGCCGAATGTGAGCGCGCCGAGCGCCGCGGCGGCGGCCGTGCGCGGTGCGATGGTGCCGAGCATCGCCTCCGCCGGGTACGTGGTCATCAGCCCGAGCGGGACGATCACGGTGAAGACGATACGCCAGAAGCCGCTGAAGATCGTGACCGGCCAGCGCGCGAAATCGAAGATGGAGTTGAAGAGGTAGGCCAGGTTGTCGAGGCGCACGACCCAGAACGCGGCGGAGATGACCAGGATGCACATGGAGTAGAGCACCAGCGTCGCCGTCACGAGCAGGCAGAGCGCGAGCGCGACGTGGGCAGGCGCGGGGGCGCGCCCCATCTGGGCGAACGCGTAGACGAAGATCGCCACCGCGGCCGCGGCGTCCACGACCTTGCGGATCTCGAACCGGGCCGTGGAGACGAGGAACTGCGCGTCGGCCGGCTTGAGCAGCGTGAAGTCGAGCGTGCCCTTCCGGATCTGGTCGACCACGCTGATGAGCGACGGGTTCACGGCCCCCTCGAGGACGCCCTTGAGCAGCGTGAACCACCCGACGACGACGAGCGCCCGCTCGTACGTCCAGCCCTGCACCGGCGGCCGGGCCGCGAGCGCGATGTGGAGCGGGACCAGCCCGACCACCGTCCACACGACGGTCATCACCGCGCCGAGCAGGAAATCCCACCGGTACTGCATCCCGAGCGCGATCGACACGCGCAGCTGCGTCGCGAGCAGCCGGAGGTAACGCACGCCGCTCACCCGCCGAACGCCGAGAACCGCCGGATCCCCGCGCGCCACGCGACGAGCGCGGCGGCGGCGGACGCGGCGGCGAAGGCCCACTGCACCGCGAGCTCGGTGAGCGCGCGGCCCGGGTCGAGCAGGCCGGTGATGAGCTCGACAGGGAACGCGAGGCTGTAACGGAACGGCAGGACCCGCGCGAGATCGGCGAGCCACGAGGGGAACAGCTCGATCGGGACGAGGTAGCCGGCGAAGACCATGAAGGCCGCGAGGTAGACGTCGAACACCGCGGTCGAGCTGTCGATCACGAACGCCAGCGAGCCGATCAGCGCCATGGTGAAGAAGTTGATCGCCCAGGCGCCGGCGAGGGAGACGACCCAGAGCCCGAGCTCGAGCGCCGTCGGCTGGAACCGCTCGCCCGACGTCGCGACGAGCGCGATGACCGCGATGGGCAGGCAGAGCGCCGCCCGGAGCGGCAGCGCGGCGAGGTTCTCGGCGGCGTACGAGAAGAGCGGGTGGATCGGCCGGAGCAGGCGCTGCGAGAGGGCGCCGCTCTTGATGTCCATGTTCATCTCCCAGACGAGCCACGAGCCGGTCAGCTGCCGGACGATGAGGATGGCCAGGAAGTACGCGGAGAAGTCGCGCGCCTCGAAGCGGCCGACCGGCGCGCTCGCGGCGACCGCCGACCAGAGCGCGAGGCTCACGAGCGGCATCGTCGTCGTGAGCATCCAGATCAGCATCTCGGCCCGGTACGCGAGCGCGGCCGCGACCCCGACGCGGAGCAGCGTCGGGAACGCCCGGGCGGCCCGAGCGAGCCCGCTCACGACGCCGCCCCGCCCGTCGAGCCCGCGGCCTCGCCATCCGGCGCGCTCTCCGGCTCCGCCGAGGGCTCCACGCCCGAAAAGAGCTCGCGCATCACCTCCTCCAGGGGAGGATCCTCGACCGTGAGATCCGAGATGTCGGTGTGGCCGAGCAGCCAGGACATCGCCTCGCGCAGCTCCGCCTGCGGCACCTGCAGCACCGCGCGGCCAGGATCGAGCGAGAGGACGGCGCCCACCCGCTCGAGGAGCGCCTGATCGACCGGGGTCTTGAAGTGCAGCGCGATCCGCTTGTGGGGCCGCATGCTGCGGACGAGCGCCGCGAGGTCGCCGTCGTAGCGCAGCCTGCCCTTGTCGATGACGATGACCCGCGGACAGAGCGCCGCCACGTCATCCATGTAATGGGACGTGAGCACGATCGTCGCCCGCCGCCGCTCGTTGTAGCGGCGGATGAACTCGCGGACGCCGAGCTGCATCGCCACGTCGAGCCCGATCGTCGGCTCGTCGAGGAACAGGATCTCCGGCCGGTGCAGCAGGGCCGCCGCCAGCTCGCACTTCATGCGCTCGCCGAGCGAGAGCTGCCTCGTCGGCTTCGTCGCGATCTCGGCGATGCCGAGGAGGTCTTCCAGCTCACCGAGGGTCTCCTTGAAATCCGCGTCGCCGATCCCATAGATCGCTCGGTTCACCGCGAAGGTCTCGGCGGGCGGGAGGTCCCAGAGCAGCTGCTGCTTTTGCCCCATCACGAGGGTGATCCGCTTGAGGAAATCGGGCTCACGGTGCCGCGGGACGAACCCGGCGACCTCGACCTTGCCGCCCGACGGGTGGAGGAGCCCGGAGAGCACCTTCAGCGTCGTCGTCTTCCCGGCGCCGTTCGGGCCGAGGAAGCCGACGCGCTCGCCGGGCGCGATCGAGAACGAGAGGTCCTCGACGGCGTGGACGATCTTGGTGCGGCGCCGGAAGAGCGAGCGCACGGAGGCCGAGAAGCCGGCGGCGCGCTCGTGGACCTGGTACGTCTTGGAGAGCGACTCCACCACGATGGAGCTCGACGCCTCTGCCATGGGCGGCGGAGACTAGCACCTCCGTGCTGGAGCTCCCGCGACGGTCGGCGCTCGACCGGCCGATCCCGTGGGCTAATCTCGTGACGCGGGGGGCAACGGCCGCCGGAATTCCCCTATGCCGCAGAGCTTCAAGGACGACACGATCCACGACCTTCCGCTCGCGGCGAGCGGCGCGCGGCAAGCGGCCGACCCCGCGGACGCCGTCGCGACCGGCCCGCGGCAGGTCCTCGCAGGCCGGTACGAGCTCCTCGGGCTTGTCGGCATCGGCGGGATGGGCAGCGTGTACCGCGCCCGCGACCTGGAGCTCGAGGAGCTCGTCGCGGTCAAGGTGCTGCGCCGGGAGCTCAGCGTCGCGCCGGAGGTGACCGATCGGTTCCGGCGCGAGGTGCGGCTCTCGCGCAAGGTCACGCACCCGAACGTGGCGCGGGTCTTCGACATCGGCGAGCACGAGGGCGACCGGTTCCTGACGATGGAGTTCGTCGACGGCGAGCCGCTCGCCGCGCTGCTCGCGCGCGAGCGGCGGCTCGGCATGACCCGCGCGCTGGACGTCGTGGAGGGCGTCTGCGCGGGCCTCCACGCCGCGCACCGGGCCGGCGTGATCCACCGTGACCTCAAGCCGGACAACGTGCTGCTCGGGCGCGACGGGCGCGTCGTCCTGACCGACTTCGGGATCGCGCGCGCGGTCGCGAGCGGCGAGGCGGGCAAGACGCTGGGCTCGGTCATGGGGACGCCGGCGTACATGGCGCCCGAGCAGGTGCAGGGCGCCGACGACGTCGACGCGCGCGCCGACATCTACGCCCTCGGGGCGATGCTCTTCGAGATGCTCACGGGCGAGCGCGCGTGGCAGGGCGACGCGCCGCTCGCCGTCGCCGCGGCGCGGCTCTTCGCCGACCCGCCGGATCCGCGGCTCCGGCGCCCCGACCTGCCCGACGCGCTCGCGCGCGTGATGCTCCGCTGCATGGCGCGCGAGCGCGGCGACCGGTATCCGTCCGTCGAGAGCGTCGTGCACGACCTCGCCTCGCTCACCCGCCCGGCCACGGTGACGCCGCCGGCGTTCACGCCGCCGCAGGGGCGGACGGCGGTCTCCGGGGTGACCCCGGGGGCGAGCTCCGGGGTGGCCGAGCACGGCGGCAAGAGCGTCGTTGTCCTGCCGTTCGCGAACCAGGGACCTGCGTCGGACGCGTACCTGGCCGAGGAGCTGACGGACGATCTCGTCGACACGCTCTCCATGACGCCGGGCCTCCGGGTGAGGCCGCGCGGGGCGCTCGGGCGGCGCTCGTCCTCCGAGCTCGATCCGCGCGAGGTCGGGCGCGAGCTCGGGGTGCAGGTGGTCGTCGGGGGCTCGGTGCGGCGGCGCGACGGGACGGTGCGGATCAACGCGCGGCTCATCAGCGTCGCCGACGGGTTCCAGCTGTGGGCGAAGCGCTTCGATCGCCCCGAGGCGGAGGTGCTGCGGATCAACGACGAGGTGGCCGAGGCGGTCGCGGAGGCGCTGACGCTCGACGGGGCCGCGCCGAACCGCACGGCGCCGAGCGATCCCGTCGCGCTCGACCTGTTCCTGCGCGGGCGCCACGAGTACCGCAGGTTCTGGCCGGAGCACCAGGAGCGGGCGATCGCGCTGTTCGAGCAGGCGCTCTCGCGCGCGCCCGAGGATCCGATGATCCTGTCAGCCTACGCGCTCGCGCGCTCCCGCTTCTGGTTCTTCACGGACCGCGGCGGGGAGCTCGCCACGGAGGCGGCGTCGCGCGCCGCCGCCGCGGCGCCCGGGCTGCCGGACGCGCGGCTCGCGATGGCGTCGGTGCGGTTCCAGCGCCTCGACGTGGTCGGCGCGATGCGGGAGCTCAAGGCGGCGCTCGCGACCCGCTCGGGCAACGCCGAGGCGGAGGGCCTCATC
Organism: Sorangium sp. So ce117; assembly: GCF_051524395.1. Lineage (NCBI taxonomy): Bacteria > Pseudomonadati > Myxococcota > Polyangiales > Polyangiaceae > Sorangium > Sorangium sp. So ce117. Next base: position 9,834,461 of record NZ_CP150309.1, on the reverse strand, counting down.
GGCCACATCCTGCTCGAGTGCGGCGCCTTCGAGGAGGGCGCGCGGCGCGCCCGGTCCGCGCTGGCGCGCGATCCCGAGGTGGTGCTGGCGGCGCAGGCGCTGGCGCGCGCGTACACGCTGCTGGACAGGTGGTCGGAGGCCGACGACGTGATCCGGGCGCATCCGACGGTGGGGAGCGGCTCGGGCTACACCGTCCTGCGGATGCGCCGCGCGCTCTGGCAGCGCGACCCGGAGGTGGTCGAGAAGCTCGCTCAGAGGCGCGTGAGCGAGGCCTTCCCGGACCTCCCCACGCCGTTCGCGCAGGTGATCGATGACCTCATCGAGGGGCGGCTCTCGGACGTCCGGCCCGTGCAGGTCGAGGGGGAGCGCCCGGCCGTCACGGCGCTGCGGCGCACGTCGTTCATCCGGCAGCTCCAGGCGGAGTTCGCGGCCTTCCTCGGCCAGCGAGAGCTCGCGCTGGCCGCGCTCGAGCTCTCGCTGGAAGACGGCCTGTTCGACCTGATCTGGCTCGAGCGCTGTCCGGTCCTCGCGCCCCTGCGCGACGAGCCGCGGTATGCGGCCGTCCACGCGGCGGTGCAGCGGCGGGCCTCCGCGGTGGTCGCGGTCTACCGCGAGCGCTGAGGCGCGGCGCTCAGCTCGGCGCGCGGAAGAGCGCGAGCACGCCGGTGTAGAGGGAGAGCCTGGCCTGGCCCCGGGCCCAGGGGGCGATCTCGAAGCTCGAGTGCATGCCGGCGATCGGGAGGTCGGCGAAGCGCTGGCGCAGGATGCGCGCCTCGACGTCGGGCGTCCCGTACAGGCCCTGGCCGCGCCCGGCGCAGGTCAGGTAGAGCGCGAAGCGGGGGGCCGACCCGAGCGCGCTCCGGGACACCTGCCGGGCGATCCCCTCGAGCCCGGCGCGGCCGATGGCGGCGTCGCGCACCGCGAAGGCGAGGCGCGCGCCGGGCCTCGCTTCGTCGCCGAGCAGGAGCCCCCGCCGCGACGGATCGATGCCGCGGACCGGCCGCAGCACGTAACGCACGGAATCGAGCGCCTCCGCCTCGGCGTCGCCGCGGCCGGCGCCCGGCGCGGCCGACGGATCGAGCGGCGGGTCGGCCAGCGCGGCGAGGATGAGCTGCTGCGCGCTGGGCGGCTCGCCGAGCGTGGCGGTCGCGGCGGAGAGCAGGTCGAGCGCCGGACGCCCGCCGGCGCGGAGCACGACGCCGCCGCTCGCCTCGTCGATGCGGTGGAAGCCGGAGAGCAGCCTGGCGGCGGGCGAGGCGTCGACGAGCGGCGGGGCGAACCCGGTGATGGCGAGGCCCGTCGCCGGGCCCTCGATGAGCTCGCCCTGCGACGTCACGCCGATGGCGGAGCCGGAGGCCGTCCCGGCGCCGAAGAGGCACGTGTTCGGCGCGGACAAGGCGAGCGCCTCGAGCCGCTCGGGCGCGAACGCCCCGGGCCGGGCGAAGAGGATGGCCGTCGCGGGGCGCTGGCCGACGGCGCGGGCGAGCGCCTCGCGCAGCAGGCGGCCCGGCTCCTCGGCGCGCTCGGGCAGCGCGAAGGGGGTGACCTGCCCGCCGGACCACAGCACCCCGCTCGCGCCGGTGTCCCCCTCGATCTCGCCGCGCTCGCTGAGCACGCCCGCGGCCGGCACGACGCAGGCGGGGACGCCGCGCCAGGCGCCACGGACGAGCTCGGCGACGCCCGAGGCGCGCTGGGCGAGCTGTCCGGAGACGAAGACGACCCCGCCCGACGGCGACGGGACCGCGCTGCGCAGGTCCGCCAGGTGTTGGAGAAGGCCATCCGGCCCACAGGTCGCGGAGAAGCTTCGTGCCATGGCTGGCTCGCCCATCCTAATCGAGCCTCCGACCACTCGACAGGCCCCGCTTAAGAAGTTTATCGTGCGACAGTCGCGCCAGCGCCTCGGGGATTTCCTCACGGGACGGCAAGCGAAGGACCGGGCAAGCTCGATGAGGATCCAATCATTTGGCCGCACCGATGTCGGGCGCCACCGGCGCGCCAATGAGGATGCGTTCTTCCGGGACGACGAGCTCCGTCTCTACATCGTCGCGGACGGCATGGGCGGGCACGCGGCCGGCGAGGTCGCGAGCGCCGAGGCGGTCGAGACGATCTACGGCATGGTGAAGCGGGGCCTGCCCGCCATCGGCGATCCGAACGAGCCGCTGACGCAGCCCAAGGCGCGCGCCGTGCTGCGCATCCTCGAGGGCGCGATCCAGGCGGCGACGTACATGGTCTTCGCGATCGCCGAGCTCGATCGCGACAAGAGCGGCATGGGCACGACGATCAGCGCGGCGCTCATCGTCGGCGGCGCGCTCGTGACCGGCCAGGTGGGCGACAGCCGCATCTACCAGGTCCGCAACGGGACCGCGGTGCAGATGACCGAGGATCACACGCTGATCGCGTGGCAGATCAAGAACGGCCTCATCTCCGTGGACGAGGCCAAGAGCTCGCCCCACCGCAACGTGATCACGCGCGCGGTCGGCAACCGGGACTACGTCGAGGTCGACACCTCGATCGTCGCCGTGGAGGAGGGCGATCGATACCTGCTCTGCTCCGACGGGCTGCACGGGTATCTCCACGCCGAGGAGGAGGTCGCGAGCATCGCCTCGAAGGGCGGCGACGCGGCGGTCGACCTCTTCATCGACCTCGCGAATCGGCGCGGGGGGCGGGACAACATCACGGCGGTGCTGGTCGAGGTGGGCTGACGCGCCCGCGCGAAAGTCGGCTACGCTGCGCGCATGGCGCTGAAGGACAGACTGGTCACCGAGGGCATGAAGCTCGCCGCGAACCCGAACGTGGCGAAGCTGATGCAGGACGAGCGGTTCATGCGGCTGTTCATGACGGCGATGAGCGTGCCCGGCCGGGTCTCCTCGTTCACCTCGGAGCAGAAGGAGACGTTCGCCAAGGCGATGGGCCTGGCGTCTGTCGAGGAGGTCCGCGACCTCAAGCGCACGGTCGCCTCGCTGGAGCGCGAGGTCGCGACGCTGGAGCGCGAGCTCGCGAAGCTCCGGCGGGACGGGGAGCGCGAGCTCGCGAAGGTCAGGCGCGAAGGCTGAGCTTGGGGGGCGAGGGCGAGCGGCGCGGCGCGCGCTGCAGCAGCGCCGCCGCGCCCCCGCGCCGGATCACTTCGTGTCGCCGCGCGCGTAGATGCTGGCGACGTAGTCGAGCACGTCGCGCGCCGAGACCTCGTTGTACCCGAAGTACTTGATCATCCGGGTCTTGATGATGTCGATCTTCTCCTGCGTCTCCTTGTCGATGACGCTCGACACGAGGGTCTGGAGCTTGATCGCGTCCTTCTGATCCTCGAACAGCTTGAGCTCGAGGGCGCGGCGCAGCCGGTCGTTCGTGTGCCACTCGAACTTCTTGCCGTCGACCGCGAGCGCGCCGATGTAGTTCATGATCTCGCGGCGGAAGTCGTCCTTGCGGTTCTCGGGGATGTCGATCTTCTCCTCGATCGAGCGCATCAGCCGCTCGTCGGGCTCGACGTCCTCGCGGGTGAAGCGGTCCTTCACCTTCTCCTTCAGGGTGTAGGCCTTGATCGAGTCGATGTAGTTCGCCGCGAGCTTCTGGATCGCGTCCTCGTCCGCGCTGATCGCCCGCTGCACCTCGTTCTTGACGATCTCCTCGTACTCGCGCTTCACCATGCCGATGCACTCGGTGAAGCGCTTGCGCTGCTCGTCGTTCGTGATGAGCGAGTGGTGCCGGAGGCCCTTCTCGAGCTCGCTCATGACCATGAAGGGGTTGATCGTCCCCTCGCCGAGGTCGTTGACGAGCGCGTTCGAGATCTTGTCCTGCACGTAGCGGGGGCTGATGCCCTCCATGCCCTCGCGCGACGCCTCCTTGCGGAGCTCCTTCACGGTGTCCTGCGTGTAGCCGGGCAGGACCTTGCCGTCGTAGAGCTTCATCTTCTGGACGAGCGAGAGGTTGTGCTTCTTCGGGTCCTCGAGCCGGGTGAGCGCGGCCCACATCGCGGCGACCTCGAGCGTGTGCGGGGCGATGTGCTTGCCGCGGATCTTCTCCTTGTTGAAGTCCTTCTCGTAGATCCGGATCTCCTCCGACACCTTCGTGATGTAGGGGATATCGATCTTGATCGTGCGGTCGCGGAGGGCCTCCATGAACTCGTTGTTCAGGAGCTTCTTGTACTCGGCCTCGTTGGTGTGGCCGATGATCACCTCGTCGACGTCCGTCTGGGCGAACTTCTTCGGCTTGATCTTGTGCTCCTGCGACGCGCCGAGCAGGTCGTAGAGGAACGCGACGTCGAGCTTCAGCACCTCGATGAACTCGACGATGCCGCGGTTCGCGATGTTGAACTCGCCGTCGAAGTTGAAGGCGCGCGGGTCCGAGTCCGAGCCGTACTCCGCGATCTTGCGGTAGTTGATGTCGCCGGTGAGCTCGGTCGAGTCCTGGTTCTTCTCGTCCTTCGGCTGGAAGGTGCCGATGCCGACGCGGTCCTTCTCGCTGAGCACGAGGCGGCGCACGCGCACGTGCTGCATCACCTTCGACCAGTCGCCGCCGTACTTGTCCATCAGGCGGTTGAAGATGAAGCGGCACGCGGGGTCGAGATCGCCCTCGGTGCGGACGTGGTGCTGCGCGCTCGAGAGGCCGAGCTCGCGGAACGCGCGGTCGCGCCACGCCGGCGGGACGAGGCGCAGCGGCTCCTCGTGCATCGGGCACTTGAAGCGGGCGCTCTCCGTCCCGGCCATGCCGACGTCGTCGAGGTTCACCCAGTCGAACGTGTAGAGCGCGCCGTCGGGGGTCGTCGAGTAGTGCTCGATGCCCTTCTTGAGGAGCCGGGCGATCGTCGACTTCGACGAGCCGACCGGGCCGTGCAGCAGGATGACGCGCTTCTCCGGGCCGTATCCCTCGGAGGCCGCCCGGAGCACGTGGACGAGCCGCATCAGCGGGATGTCGAGCCCGTACACGGCGTCGGCGCCGCCGTGCATCTCGTCCTTGAAGAAGTTGTACCGGATGAGCTTCTTCTTGTTGTCCGTGTACTCCTCGATGCCGTAGCGGATGATCATGTCGTACGCCCGCTGGAACGCGTTGCGCGTCACCTGCGGGTTCTGGCGCACGATCTGGAGGTACTCTTCGAACGTGCCCTCCCACGCGAGATCGCGGTAGAGCGCGAAGTCCTGCATCGCCGCGATCTTCTCAACCATCCCTGTCCGCAACTCGCCCATTTCGCACCCTTTTTCTCCAGGGCGACCGCGGGGCGGCCTTGGCCGCCGGAGGTGCGGGGGACAGATCTCGGCTCGCCGAGCTCCGCCCCCGTCTCGCGTCGCGCGCCCAGGGGGAAGACGCCAAGCTTAACACCGATCTCGGGGAGGCAAGTCACCGCGCCCCGAGGCGCGCGCCATCATCCGGAACGGGAGCGCGCGGCGGAGCGGCCGGTCGCGCGGGTGGAGGTGCGAGGTGCGAGGGCGACCGCGGGGAGGCGACGTCAGCGAGGCGTGGCCCCGCCGGAGCGCGCTCCCTGCGCGCTTCCCCAGGAGAGCCCGCCGCTCTCGACGACGCCGGGCCAGGAGTCGACGTATTCCGACGGCTCGCCGGGGCCGGAGATGTCGATCCAGAAGACGTGCCCGGCGCCCGGGCGGCGCACGTCGACATGGACGAACTTGCTGTTCGGGTAGAACCCGCAGCCCACGTCGTCGAGCGTGCGGCAGAACTGAAACAGCGCGGTGTTCGGGACGCCCATCACGAGGATGTCCATGGCGCGCCCCTCGGCGTGCTGGCTGTGGTGGGTGCCGGAGGTCGGCCTGCGCGTGGCCGGCGCGTCGCCCGCCGGCCGCGGCCGGTACCCGCTGAAGATGTGGATCCCGCGGCGCGGGAAGGCGTCGGCGATCTGCTGGAGCAGCCAGAGCAGGCGCGGGTGGACGAGGCGGACCTGGGGCACCCACTCGAGCGCCCGCTGCCAGGTGTCGGCGTCGGGCTCGTCGGGGAGCTCTGCGCCCGGGTCGGGCGCGTCGGGCGGACGTGCCATGATCGACAGGCGATCCAGCGCGCCGGGCGCGACGGAGCCGTCGCAGCGCACGAGCTCGAAGGCGTCGTGCTGGCCGCCGTACCGGGCGAACTGGACAGGGCTCCTGCGGCAACGCCAGTCGAGCGGCTGCTTCTTCGGCGGATCCCAGAGCAGATCGAAGCCGTTCGAGGAGAGGCTCGGCCCCGTGGTCGCGAGCACCGGAGGGCTGAGGATCGGATCGAGCTGGCGGAACCACGCCGGCGCGGCCGGATCGAGGCGGAGGGTGCCGGGCGGATCGAAGGGGGTGAAGGGGGACCAGGCGCTCGCGAACGCCGTGGAGCCGAGGGCAGGGGAGGCGAGCGCGTGCTCGCCGAGCGCGTCCGCGGCGTCCGGCCGCGCGCCGCCCCAGGCGAGCTGCCACCACGGCTGCTGCCGCCATTTCCCGTAGGCGCTGTTCAGGTAGAGCCGGAACGGTCCGGGGCGCTCGACGGCGGCGTTGTGGAAGGCGCGGAGGAGCGGCAGCTCCGGCGCGACCGTCTCGTTCAGGTTGAAGCTCGCGCGCTTCGGCGGCTCGTCGAGCAGGCTGGCGCCGGCGCGCTGGGGGGCGGCGACGAGCGACGCAGCGAGGCCGAGGGCGGTCGCGAGGGTATGGACGGCGGCGCGGGACGTTGCCGGCATGGGATCGACGAGGGGACGCGAGTCGAGCGAGGAAGGTAGCTCACCCAGCGGGAGGGCGACCCTGATTTGCCACAAACCGCCAGCTCGGGGGATGAAAACCCACCCGCCGGGGGAGGACCCCAGGCGTTAACCAAGCTTCGCGCCGCGTTCTCCTACATCCGAACGTTTACGTTTACGTGGTCGTTTACGTTTACGTGGTCGTTTACGTGGTCGTGGTCGTGGTCGTGGTCGTCAACGGTAGGCCGTGAACGACCACGACCACGTTCACGACCACGTAAACGTTCACGTTCACGTTGGTGACCCGATGGGCGGGCTTCGTGCCCTGAGCGTGGCGGCGTGCGCTTAAGGCGTCGCGGAGGCGCGCGTCAGCCTGTCGCGCACCGCGTCCCACGCGGGATCCTCGGGGACGGCGGCGATGACGATCACGTCGCAGCCGGCGTCCTCGAGCCGGTGCAATGCGGCGTAGAGCGCCGCGGCGTAGCCGGCGGGATCTCCTGGAAGGAGCTCGGCGTGCGGCCCGGTCGCGGTGCGGCTGCCGTGCTCGACGGCGCCGGCGCGCGACCCGGCCTGCGCGGCGCGATCGAGCTCGCCGCGGACGGCCTGGGCGGGGACCAGCGCGACCTGCGCGCGGGGGGCGTAATGGCGCGCGTGGGTCCCCGGGGACGGGGCGCGCTCGGCCGGGGCGGTGATCAGCCCGGCGGCCGTCTGGAGCGGCACGAGCGCGGCGATCGCCTCGGCCGTGACGTGCCCCGGGCGGAGCACCCGCGCCGGCGAGTGCGTGACGTCGACGATGGTGGACTCGATGCCGACGGCGGTCGGCCCGCCGTCGAGGATCGCGTCGATGCGCCCGTCGAGGCTCTTCTCGACGTGCTCGGCCGTGGTCGGCGAGATCTCGGTGGAGCGGTTGGCGCTCGGCGCGGCGATCGGCAGCCCGACCGCGTCGAGCAGGGCGCGCGCGACCGGGTGGACGGGGATGCGGATCGCGACCGTCGGCCCGCCGGCGGCGACCACGTCGGCGACGCGGTCGGGCCGGCGCGCGACGATCAGGGTGAGGGGCCCTGGCCACATGGCCTGCGCGAGCCGCTCCGCGTCCGGCGGCCAGCCGTCCGCGAGGGCGCGGGCGGACGCGACATCGGGGACGTGGACGATCAGCGGGTTGCCGGGCGGCCTCCCCTTCGCCTCGAAGATGCCCCGCGCCGCGCGCGCGTCGTCGGCGCGCGCGCCGAGGCCGTACACGGTCTCCGTGGGGAAGGCGACGAGCCCTCCGCGGCGGAGGATCTCGGCGGCCCGTGCGATGGATGCCGCGTCAGCGGCGAGCCGCTCGGTTCGCATGCGCCGCGGTCCATGTTGCCCGGGCGCGCGGGAGGCAAACGAAAAGCGATCCCCTCCGGCCGCTCGTTTGGATGCCCCCGCGAGGTCGCGATCTGGCGCGGAGGCTGCTCGCGAACCTAGGGCGAGGCCGCGATCTGGCGCGGAGGCTGCTCGCGAGCCGACGGCGAGGCCGCGATCTGGCGCGGAGGCTGCTTGCGAACCGACGGCGAGGCCGCGATCTGGCGCGGAGGCTGCTCGCGAGCCGACGGCGAGGCCGCGATCTGGCGCGGAGGCTGCTCGCGAGCCCATGGCCTGGTCGCGACCTGGCCACTTGTATGAAAAGATTCATTTCTTGAGATCGGGACCTGTCTCCGGGGCCGAAAAGATCCTCCGCGATAGGTCGTTACCTATCGGCGGCCTCGCAAACGGGTGGTGCCCTAATTAGGGCAGACGGCCATTCAAATTGGGGCACCCGGGCAATCCGGACCGACGCCATCGGTGCGACCCCAGCCACTCACCTTACACCACGCCGGGCGCGTAGGTGATCACGTCGCCGTCGCCGACGGCGATGGCGCTCACGCGCGGGTCTTGCTCCTTCGACTTGTGCTTCGAGCGGTACTGCACCTTGTCCGCGCGTTTGAGGAGCGCCTCGGCATTCTCGGCTGGGTCCGTGGCGCTGACACTCCCACACGAGGCCGTCAGTGCCAATTCGTCCCCGCTTTCGCCGAGTCGCAGCACATCCTTGCCTAGTTGCCGCACAAACACGTCGAGGAGCTTGCTGGCCTGCTCATCGGTGGTACTTGGCAAGATGACGACGACCTCGTCTCCGCCATTGCGGTACGCTTCGCCGTGCTGCGCGATTGTCGACACCGTGGCCTGAAAGAACGCGCGGATCGCCTCATCGCCCGCCGCGTGCCCGTGGGTGTTGTTGATCGATCCCAGCCCGTTCATGTCGAGGAAGGCGACCGACAGTGGCGCATCACTGCTTGCCGACAGGAGTGCAATGGCGAGGTCTGTCTCGAGGTGACGCTTGGCCCAGAGGAGGCCAGTTTCATCGCGGTCACGTCCAGTTCGGAGCTGCTGCGCGAGCTCGGACAGGCGTACGCGACCCTTATGGCCGATGCTCAAAGCGACCTTTGCCCCACGCAGAAAATCAGTGATTATCCATGTGACATAGTCTTGCTTCGATGGCAGCGCCATCGCCGGGTCCATAGACGCTACTCGCGCCGCGTGCTCGAGCCCATCATTTAGGCAACCAGCTTCAAGCAGCGACACGATCATCTGTTGTTCCGGTGTCCCAGTATATCGCTCCTGATATGGTTGCGACCCGTCGCGCTCTAGCCGTGCAAGGAACTGCATCTCTCGAAGGCGTGCGTCGACCCGGCTCATGGGGCCAACTGTACCACGAGTTGAGGCGATCTACGTCGGGCTTGCATCTCTCCGATGCCCGCCAAGGCGTCCAGTCGCCTATAGGACGAGGCGCGTCACGCGGCGCACCCGCTCCACTTGACCGACTCGAAACGCCTACGTTTGCCGCTGGATCCGGCGCTGAGGCCGTGACACCGTATGTCCTACCGCGCTGGAGACGCGGGAAACAGAGGCTATACTCACTTGCACAGGCAAAGCGCCCCGCCTCGGCTGGTACCCGAAGCGGGGCTGCGGAACGCCGGATGGTGGCCCACCCGTCGCACGACGCACTGCGATCATGGGCTCGCGTCCGGAGAGGTGCAAGGCCCATGGCGAACGTGCTCCAGGCAGAGCGGCGGCTAGAGGTGCTCGCCGCGCTCGTGAACGGCACCAGCATCCGCGCGGCGTCGCGCATGACCGGCGTCCATCAGGACACCATCGGCCGGTTCGGACAGGTGATCGGGGAGGGTTGCGCGCGGCTGCATGACCGGCTGGTGCGCGATCTGACGTCCCCGCTCGTGGATCTCGACGAGATGCACTCCTGGGTCTCCCGTCGCCAGATCCACGTCGACCCCACGAAGCACGACCCCGCGACCAGCGGGGAGCAGTGGACCTGGGCCGCGATCTGCCGCACCAGCAAGCTCATCGTCGCGTGGCACGTGGGAAAGCGCGACCAGGAGAGCGCCGATGCCCTCGTCGAGGATGTGCGCGCGCGGCTCGCGGTCATGCCGCAGATCACCACCGACGGGCTCGGACTCTACGCGCAGCCGATCGCCGCGAACTTCGGGCGCGCCGTGCCGTACATGCAGACCGTCAAGAACTTCTCGTCCCGCCCTGGGAGGCCAGGGACGTCGGAGAAGTTCGCGGTCGAGCGCGGCGTCGACTTCATCCAGAAGCGCGCCGTATTCGGGACGCCCGACCCCGCGAAGGCCACGAACTACGCGATCGAGAGGTCGAACCTCACGGCGCGACAGTGGAACGCGCGGCTCCGGCGCAGGACGCTCGCGTTCAGCAAGAAGCTCACGCGGCACCGCGCGGCGGTCGCCTTGCACTACGTCAACGTGAACCTCTGCCACATCCCGCGGAACATGAGGGTCACCCCAGCGATGGCCGCTGGCATCACGGACACCGTGTGGACCCTGGAGCAGCTCATGGTCGCCGCACTGACCGAGCCCGCGGGCGAGAAGCCGGAGCCGCAGCCGCTCGCCATCCCCAAGCCGGCGGGGCCCGCGAGAGAGCTCCCCGCTGGCCGTGGCTGGCTCAGGGTGCTTCCGGGCGGGTCCGCTCCGTCAGCCCCCTCCGCCCCTCAGCCGCCTCCCGTGGCGCCGATCGCGCCCTCAGGCGCTTCGCCGGAGCCAGAGCCCGAACCTCCGCCCGCACCGCGCAGGATGGTGCAACTGAGCCTCTTCGACGAGTAGAGGCGCTGGCTTCCATAGATCGAGAGCAAAGTCAATAACAATCGATGCAACGTTGCACGTTGCGTGTTATTTCCGAGGTCGTGCGTTTTGTGGTGTCGCGTTCCTTGCGTCGAGCTCGGCCGCGGGCTAGCAAAGTTGCGTGGAAACGAAGTGCGTGACGCTAGGGTGCAATACATGAATCGTCGCGACCGCGTGATTCAGCTTGGCGCCATGATCCAGGCGGACCGAGTTCTCCAGGGGGAGATCCGCGATCGGCTCAAGGCGAACGAGGCCGAACTCGATGCGCTGCTGCGAGGCGAAGGTCCGCCCGACCCGCCCGAAGGTTCCGGCAGGCAGCACGCTGGCTCCATGGCGAAGGCTGTCGCTGACCTCCTGGCCGCGGAGCCAGGGACCGAGTTCTCCGCAGAAGAGATCATCGAGCGCCTCGGCGGCGACTACAAGCCGACCTCGGTCAGGTCGACGCTCGCGCGCATGGCGGACAACCTCGAGATCGTCAGAGTTGGACGCGGGCGCTACAAGTCCGCGCAGTGTGCCGATGCGAAGGTGGCAAACGGCGCCGTTCCGCACGGGGAGGGCGGAATTATCCAGTAAAACTCAAGAAAGCAGGAGCCGGACCGCCGGGTATCTCACCCCCCGACGGCCGGTCTCCCGGGTTTACAAGACGCCCGAGCCCGTTAAGGAGCCCTAGCGAGCGATGCAAGCCAACCGTGTCATGCGGGTGGACGATCGTCAACGGTTCCGAATGCTTTGAGTCGGGCGTCAGAAGTGGCTGACGATGGCACACAAGGAACCGGTCGGGCCGTGCCCCGAGGGGTACGAGGACATTTGCGTCGCGTCTTACTTCCACAAGGGCCTGGGTCGCCGGGTCTTCGCGTGGCAGTACGGCAAGCGGTGCTTCGTCCTCCGGGTGAGGCTGCGAAACGAAGGGACCGCCGGGGCGTAACCGGCTGGGCTACTTGGTTCGCGCTGAGTCCTGACTGAAAGACGCCCCGCCAGGGGCGCGGATGGGGGCAGGAGCCCCGCCACGGTTCTCGTGGCGGGGCTTTCTGTTCTGGGTCGCCTGGTTGCAGGTCTGCAACGTCGTCCCTTCACACTTGGTGGTGGATCCATGTTTCTCCAGGTGTCAATGTTGTAACCGGTTGCAACGTCGCCAGCGGATGCGCCTCCGCTTGGTCAGGTCGCTCACCGGCGCCACCGGCGCAGCTTCAGCGCCAGCGCCTCGCGGGCGATCCTGAGCCGGGACGCTGCCGTGCTCGGGTTCATGCGGCGGGCCTTCGCCCACGCGGTGAGCGCCTCGGGCGCATCGACGATGAGCAACGCCTCGCGTTGCCAGTCCGGCAGGCTGGCCACGGCCTCCAGCACCTCGCGCGCGGCGACCTGAGCCTCCAGGTCTGGCCCGACGAGCTCGCGGAGCATGCCGAGCGGCTGCTCGGTCAGCACGGCGCGCCGCGCCCACGCGCTGTTGACGTGATGCATGGAGAGGTGCCTCGCGACCGCATAGAGGTAGCCGCGCAGGGCCTTGCGCGGGTCGTCCCGGGGCGCCGGGCGGTAGAGGCCTCGCTTGATCGAGCTCCACGCGCCCATGACGACGTTCTGGAAGACATCGGCGCGATCGCGAGCGGGCACGCCGCTGGCGACGATGACCGCCATGATGGTCGAGCGCTCGGCAAGGATCGCCTCGACGCTCGGCTTCTTCTTCGGGTGTCGCGCGGCAGGCGGGCGTCCGGCCCCCTTCCGCGGGCGCTTCACCCGGATCTCCCGCAGATTGGGCAGCGGTCCGCCGCAGCGAGCCCGCCGAGGAGCTGCTCGACGGTGACACCTGCCGCCTTCGCGGCACGCTGCACGGTCCCGGGGGAGCCCGCGTCGCGACCGCCAGCGATGCCCTGGAGGGTCACGGGCGACATGCCCATGACCTCGGCAAGGCATTCCCAGCTGCCATAGGCGGACCTGAGGTTTTTCAGTGCCGCCCGGAGGCGCTTGCGCTGGGTAGGTGTGAGTGAGAGACAGGGGGCGGTTCGGCGACGGCGCGCGGGCGCACGTTCGCCTTGCCCGCCGTCGGGCGGGATCAAGTACAACTGCATCGTCGGACTCCGGGTAACGGGGTTCGGCCACGCAGCCCGGGCGACGCCAATCGCCGCGGGCTGCACTACTTCCGGCCGAACTTAGCCGCTTATCGAAGGTCCGGAATCAAACTAGGGCACTTCGGGGCAAATTAGGGCACCACCCGCAAACGAGCGCCGGCGCTGGTCGTGACCTTGGGTACAGGTCTTTTCTCGACGTGCACGCACCAAGGGCGCCGTATCAATCGTACAGATCCAATGGCACCGTCGGTGCGCTCGTATCGGAAGGGTGGGCAGCTCGCGTCGTCCTGGAGCGCCAGCCACCGGTCCTCTGGTCGTACTGGTTCCACTCACCAGGAGTCCGGCGAGGGATCCAGCGAGAGATTTAACGCAAAGTCGCAAAGACGCAAAGCCGCAAAAAAGAACAAACTTCATACGTCTTTGCGTCTTTGCGCCTTTGCGTCTTTGCGTTGAAATCCTCTTCGCTCGCTTCTTTCGCGCGCCAAGGACGATTTAAAAGCAAAGCTCGACGGCTACACGTAATGCCGCACAGCCGGGTCAGGCGCCGGCCAGCTTGCGGCAACACGTGCTGCCCTCTTCATGCGGGGCTGCGCTGCCGTGCTCGGCGCGCCACGGAGCTCGCCGCGCTCACGGCGCTGCGGCGCGGCCCAGGGAGCGGCCGTCGCCGTCGGCGTCGATCCAGAGCGGCGCCGTCATCGCGAACGGGAGGATCTCGCCCGGGTCCCCCGCGAGCACCGGCTCGAGCGGGCGCCGCCCCCGGACGATCGCGACGACGAAGGTGTCCTCGGCGACGGAGATCGCGCCGTGCGCGCTCTGCCCGGGCCCGCGGTCGACCCGCGCTGCGCCGGCGCGGGCGTCGGGCCGCGGCGGTCGTCGCCCGCCGCCGGCTCCGAGGACGATGGGGATCGTGATCTCGTCGAGGAGCGCGCCCGCGGGCGTCGTGCGCGCGCCTTCCAGCGGGATCGGCGCGCCGCTCGCGACGCCGCCGACGAGCACGTGGAGCTCGCGCGCGTCGACCCACGGGGCGCGCTCGACGCGGATCGAGAGCGACAGCGGCCCACCGCGGGATCCGCGCCGCGGCGACGTGACGCCGCCCTGGCGGGTGTCGCCGAGGCGCATCGTCACGAACGGGCCGTTCGTGATCACGACGTCCCGACGGCGCCGCAGGCCCGCGACGAGATCGGCCACGTCGAGCCGGCCCGGATCATCGTCGGCCACGGCGACGTAGGTGCGCGGATAACCCGCCTCCGCGCCGCGCAGCCCGTGGCTGTCGCTGGTCGCCGTCGGCGTGACCGGGTGGGACGCGCGGAGCAACGCCCAGAGCTCCTCGAGCGCGCGGTCCCGCGCGGCCGCGTCGCGCCCTGTCCAGACCTCGACGGCATCGGCGCCGGCCCCGACGATCTGCGCGAGCAGGCTCGGGCCCGGATCCGGCGCGATCTGCGGAGCCCCGGATCCGTGCAGCGGTGAGCCGCCGCCGTGCTGCCGGCTCACCTGGACGACGCGCTCGCCGGGCAGCGCGCGCACCTCGCGGAGGATCTCGCTCGCGGTCTCGTCGACCCACCGCAGCGCGCCCTCGCGGGGCGCGGCCGCCTCCCCGCCGAGCGGGAACACGCTGAGGCTCCCGAGCCCGGCGCCGCTCCGGCCGCTCGTGAGCTCCACGCCCGGGAGCGCGCGCAGCCGCGCCTCGAGCCGCAGGGCAGCGACGTCCCGCTGGAGATCCGAGGCGAGGTTGTGCTCGCTCGCCACCGCGCACTCCACGCCTTCCGCCGCGTTCCAGACGAGCCGCGCGGCCGAGGAGACGCCGGCGTCGGCGCTCCGCGCCGTGTGCTGCCGGAGGTCGCAGGCGATGTAGCCCGACGTGTCGACCACCCGCTCCAGCGTGAGATCGAGCCGCGACGTTCCGCCGTCCGCGATGTCGACCGTCGCCTCGGCGAGCGCGTACTCGGGCCCGCGCGAGGCGACGACCCGGACTCGCCCAGGGGGAAGGGCGACATCGAGCTCGCCCATGAGCGCGAGCCGGGGCGGCGAGAGGGCCTCGCCGGTCGCGGCGTCGAAGAGGCCGACCTTCGCCGGCGCGAGCGGACCGAGGGGATCGGGGTCCGCGGCGGGCGCGGAGGCGCCGCCCTCGTGCACCCCGAGGTAAAGCCGGCCGGCGCCGGAGAGCGTGAGCCGCGCGGGGGCGATCTCGCCGGCGCGGATCCGGATCCGCGCGCCCCCCAGCGCGCGGCGGCCGCTCCCTTCGAAGCCGACGAGGTAGAGGCCGGGCGGCACCTCGGCGGCGAGCGGCGCGCTGTCGCCCGTCCGCAACCACAAATCGAGCGCGGCGGCGGGCGGCGCGGCGCCGTCCTCGGCGATCGGCGTCAGCGTCGCCTTGCCGGCGAGGGGCGGGAGCGGCGCGCCGCGGCCGTCCACGAGCTCGAGCGCGACGCCGCCGGGCGCGCCGCCGCCCAGAAAGAAGAGCTCCGTCTCGACGGCGAGCGAGTCGCCGCGCGGCGCGATCGCGAGGATCCGCTGGTACGCGGCGCGCCCGCCGGGCGGCAGCGCGGCCTGCCGAGCGAACGTCACGTCGCTGAAGCCTTCGCCGCTCCGCGCACGGACCGCCGCGCCGTCCACCGGGGCGAGCGCGTACGCGACGCCGGCCCCGACGCCCGCCAGGTACGGCGCCTCGTGCTCGCCGCGGAGCCCCGGCGCCACGCCGGGCGCGGCGTGCTCCGCAGCGCCCCAGTGGACGACGTCGCCGAGGTCGAGCGCCTCGGCCGGGCGGTCGCCGTCGTTCCGGAGCGACGTCGTGATCATGACCGCCCGGTCGCGCGGCCCGAGCGTGTAGCGGGTGGTGACGGAGAGCGCGCCGCCGGTGAGATCCCGCCCGCGCACCTCGCCGCGCGCCTCGATCCAGGCGGCGCCGTCCTCGCCGCCGCCCGTCGTGATGTCGCGGTAGATCACCTGCCGCGGTGGCGCGCCGAGCCGCGTGACGATCTGCCCGAGCTCGTCGCGGCGCGCCCGCGCGTCCGCCGCGTCGACGAGGTTGCCGCCGCTCTCGGCGAGGCCAGCCCCGGGGCCGGGCTGATCGACGACCACGGCGATCTCGTCGTTCTCGAGCACGTAGTCGCCGGGCCGCCCCGCCGCGAGCGGACCGGAGAGCGCGTCCGCGGGCCCCGTGATCCGCCGGACGCGCGCCGGCTGCGCGGCGCCGCCGTCCCTCGGGCAGAGATCGCCCTGCTCCGCGCCGCCGCGGCCCCACCTGCAAAGCATGCCGAGGCGCTCGACAGCGCCGGAGGACACGACGACGCTGCCGCCCTGCACGGGCGGCGCGCAGGTCGCGGAAGCGAGCGCGAGCGCGAAGAGGCGCGCCGAGCGGAGGGCGCGGCGCGCCGCGCGCCCCGCGGGGCTTCTGGAAGTGCGGGGGCACTCGGGCGAGCGGGTCATCGATCCTCTTCCGACTCCGATGCGCGGCCGCGGCGCGCCTTGGGTCAGGTGCGCTCGGTGGCGAGGACGAAGAGGGCGGCGAGCCCCAGGCCGACGCCGAGCGCCCGGCGCGCGGTGAACACCTCGCCGAAGAGCAGCGGCGCGAAGAGCGCGGCGATCGTGATGCCGCCGGCGAACACGATGGGCCCCGTCGCGGTCACCGGACCGCCGATGCGGAGCGCCATGAAGGTGAGCGTCGCGACGCCGCTGATGCACAGGCCGGCGGCGCAGGCCCAGAGCACCCCCTGGGCCGACGGCGGCGTCTCCGTGCCAGGGCGGATGAGGAGGAAGATGAGGATCCCGACGGCCGCGGTGCCCTCGAGGCACAGCGCGCCAAGGGCGTCTCCGATCCGGCCTGCCGCCGCGCGCAGCATCAGGTAGTGACCGGCCATGCAGAGCGCGGCGAGGAGGGCAGGGACATACCAGGCGGACATGTCGTGCGTCGCAGCCTACTCGTCGTCCGCCATCTCCGGGTAGTCGCCGGGCGCGAGGTTGTCGAACCGGGTGCACGAGGAGGTGAACCGCGTGAGCACCTTGCCCGTCGGCCCGTTGCGCTGCTTGGCGACGATGAGCTCGGCGATGCCTTTGTGGTTGGTCGTCTCCGGGTTGTAGTACTCGTCGCGGTAAATGAAGATGATGTTGTCGGCGTCCTGCTCGATCGCGCCCGACTCGCGGAGGTCCGACAGCTGAGGGCGCTTGTCCTTGGTGGTCCGGGTCTCGACGGCGCGGTTCAGCTGGGAGAGCGCGATGACCGCCAGCTTGAGCTCCTTCGCGAGCTGCTTGAGCCCGCGGGAGATCTCGCTGATCTCCTGCTCGCGGCTGCTCACGCCGTCCCGCCCCTTCATGAGCTGCAGGTAGTCGATGACGATGAGCCCGATGCGCCGCCCCGAATTGCCGTCGCTGGGCGGCCGGTCGTACTCGGCCTGGATGCGCCGCACCTTGGCGCGCAGCTCGAGGAGGGAGATGGCCGGCGTGTCGTCGATCCAGATGGGCAGGGTGGACAGGAACGAGGCGGCCTCCGTCAGGCGGCGCCAGTCGTCGGGCTGCAGGAAGCCCTGGCGGAGCTTGCCGACGTCGACGCGGCCCTCGCTGCAGACCATACGTGTCGCGAGCTGCTCGCGGGGCATCTCGAGCGAGAAGACGGCGGCGCCGAAGCCGGGATCGTGCCGCTCGACGCCGTGCCCCGACTGGTCGGGCCCCGGGGAGCTCACGGTGCGCGGCGACGCCACGTTCACGGCGAGGTTGAGGACGAAGGACGTCTTGCCCATGCCGGGGCGGGCGGCGATGATCGAGAGGTCGCCGTCGTGCAGGCCGGCCGTCTTGGCGTCGAGCTTCTCGTACCCGGTCGAGATGCCGGTGATCCGGTCGCCGCGCTCGGCGGCGGCGGTGATCTGCTCGAACGCGGCCTTGAGCACCTGGGCGATCGGCTGGGTCGCCGTCCCCTGGGGCGTGCGCGCGAGCTGGTAGACCGCCTGCTCCGCGCCGTCGATGTACTCCTGCACCACGCCGACGTCGCCGTACCCCTCGGCCGCGACGCGCTGGCACGTGGCGATGAGCTGCCGCACGCGCCATTTCTCGTAGACGACCCGCGCGTGCGCCGCGACGTGCGCGACCGCGGGCGTCGCGTCCGCGAGCTGGGCGAGGTACGCCGCGCCGCCCACCTGCGCAAGGCGCTCCCGGTCGCGCAGCCACGACGCGACCGAGACGATGTCGATGGGCGTGCCGGCGGCCGCGAGCTCCTGCGCGGCCTCATAGACCCGGCTGTTCGCCTCGCTGTAGAAGTGGTCCGCTTTCAGGATCTCGAGCACCCGATCGAGCGCGTCGCGGTGCAGCAGGATGGCGGAGAGCACCGCCGCTTCGGCGTCGAGGTCGTGCGGCGGCACGCGTCCGGCGACGATGGGAGGCTCGATCCTCTGAGGCCGCTGGCCCCGGCGCTCCATCATTCTCATCATCCGTGCTTCTCCTCCCCACCGATTCCCCCCATCCCGCCCCGAGCTTTTCCACAGGTGCCGAAATGGGCGACGCCCCGGAGAGGAAACGTTCCTCCGGGGCGTCGGGTGCAGGGTCGATTTCCGTCTACCAGAACATGGGCAGCCCTGAGAAGGGTTTCTGTTTGCATTGCAGTGAGCGTTCGTGCGGTCGGCATCCCAATGCAGGTTCCACGTCGAGGGGGCGCTTTTCCATCGTCGGAGGCATCGTCGGAGGCAGGCTCGGCGGCTTGCTCGGACGCTTTCGCGGAGGCCTCCTCGGCGGTCGCTGCCGAGGGGCCTCGCGGCGAGGCGCTGCCGCCGGCGGCGCGGTATGGAAATTGAGCAACCCCGGTCTCATCGGCATTTCTTTTCGCGCTTGACTCAGCTGCGATGACGCTTCGCGCCTCGGCGTGAGCCATCGCGGGGAGCCGCCATTGTGGATCACAAAACACGCCATACAAGGATTGAGCCCGCCGAGGTGGTCTGCGTCGGTGAAGCGCTGTGGGATCTCTATGCGCCCGAAGGCATTCCGCTCGAGCAAGCGAAATTGCTGCGCCGTGTGCCGGGGGGCGGGGCGGTGAACACCGCGACGGCGCTCGTCCGGCTCGGGATACGCTCGGGGCTGTGCGCCGCGCTGGGCGATGACGCGATGGGGCGCGGGCTGAGGGATGAGGTCGCGGCGGCCGGCATCGACGTGGGACGGCTCTCGCTGAGCGCGGCGCGCACAGGCCTCATGCTCGTGGCGATCGAGCGCGGCGAGGCGCGCTTCGCCGGGTACAGGCAGGGCGAGAGCGAGGCGCAGGCGCTCGCTGCAGCGCTGCCGGAACGATGGCAGACCCGGGTCGTGCACTTCACCGGGATCGCGCCGGTGCGCGGGGCGAGCGGCGCGCTCGCGCGGGCGGCCGCGAGCGCTCGCCGCGAAGGGTGCGCCGTCTCGGTCGACGTCAACGCGCGCCCGCGGATGTGGCCGCGCGCCGAGCGCGCCGCGTCCGTTCCCGGCGCGGAGGCCGGCGCCGCGCCGGTTTCCGACGCCGGCGCAGGCGTGCGCGGCTGCTTCCGGCTGTTCGGGCAGGCGGACCTCGTGAAGTGCAGCGCCGGCGATCTCGACGTGCTGGGGACGACGGCGCGCGCGCTCCGCGAGCGCCTCCGCCCCGAGGCGACGCTGGTCGTCACCGATGGCGCGCGGGAGACGCTCCTGCTCGGCCCCGGGGGCGAGCGCGCCGTCGCGCCGCGCCCGGTGCGGCCGCACGATCCGACGGGCGCGGGCGACGCCTTCTGCGCCGGGATGCTGGCGAGCCTCGTCTGGGAGGAGCGAGCGCGGTGGGGGGACGCGGCGCTCATGCTGCGCGCGGTGGCGCGGGGGCACGACGTCGCGCGGGCGTGGGTGAGGCGGAAGCGCGGCTGAAGGGGGCCGCGGGGGCGCGGCCCAAGGGGGCGCGCGGGTGCGGCTGGAGAGGGGAGGGGAAGCGCGGGAGCGCGGGTCGAGCCGCGCTCCCTGGCGCTGCGCTACTTGGCGGCGACCGTGACCTCGACCGACGCCGTGATGGACGGGGCGAGGCGGATCACGACGGGGTGGGCGCCGAGCGACTTGATCGCGTCGGTCTCGATGCGGCGCCGGTCGACGCTGAAGCCCTGCGCGGCGAGCGCCTCTTCGATGTCGCGCGCCGTGACCGAGCCGTACAGCTTGTCGCCCTCGCCGACCGGGCGGGTGATCCTGATCTTGACCTGGTTGAGCTTGGACGCGAGCTGCTCCGCCTCGGAGCGCGTCTTGGCGGCGCGCGACTCGGCGACCCGCTTCTCGTGCTCGATGCGGGACACGTTCTCGGCGGTGGCGCCCACCGCGAGGCCGCGCGGGATGAGGTAGTTGCGGGCGAAGCCGGGGCGAACCTTCACGAGCTCGCCGCTCTTGCCGACGTTGTGGAGGTCCTCCGTGAGGACCACATGGATGTGGGTTGCCATGATCGACCTCCTACGCCGTGACGGTGAACGGCAAGAGCGCGATGTTGCGCGCGCGCTTGATCGAGAGGGTCACCTTGCGCTGGTGGCGCGCGCAGTTTCCGCTGATGCGGCGCGGGACGACCTTGCCGCGCTCCGAGATGAAGTACTTGAGCGCCTGCGGGTCCTTGTAGTCGATGACCAGCGCCTTGTCCGCGCAGTAGCGGCAGACGCGCTTCCGGCCCGTGCGGCGGCGCCCAGGGGCGTCGGCGTTCAGGTCGGGCGTGCGCCCGAAGTCGCGATCGTCGTAGTCAGCGCCGCCGTTGCGGCCCATGTCGTTGTTGCGGCCGTTCATAGCTCAGCTCTCCTCCTCGTCGGCGGCGCCTTCCGCCTCAGCCTCTTCGGCATCGTCGAGATCGCTCGCCGGGGCCTGCTCGGAGCTCCGGTCGATGCGGCGCTCCGGCTCGATCAGGCCGAGCTGGCGCTCGCGCGAATCGTCGCGGTCGTCCTCCAGCGGCGTGAGCTCGAGGCGCTCGAACTTCACGTCCTCGTCGGCGATCGTGACGCCCTCGACCTCGACGTCGTTGCGCACGAGCACCGTCTGGTACTTCAGCACGCCGTCGGAGAGGCGCAGGTTGCGCTCGATCTCGGAGACGACCTTCCCGCCCCCGAGGTACTTCAGGTACACGTAAACGCCGCGGCGGTGCTTGGCGATGTCGTACGCGAGGCGGCGGCGCCCCCAGGTCTCGACCTTGGTCAGCCGGCCCGACTCGCGGCCGACGACCTCGGCGAGGCGCGACCCGATCCGCTCGGCGCCGTCGGCGTCGATGTCAGGTCGCAGGATGTAGATCGTTTCGTACTCTCTGGCGCGCCCGGGCGCCGTTACCTGTCGGCTCATTCAGTCTTCCCTCTCGGCCAATGGCCCCGGGGCGGCGCCCCGGAGCGAGGAAAGGAACAGCCTGTCGAGCGACGCACCGGCGAGCTCGGCAGGCTGTCCCGTAGAGGATCAGGGCTTCTGCGTCGGGGGGAGGGGACCCTTCCCTTCCTTCGCGGCGGGGGCTGGATCCGTCGACCCATCCCCCTCGTCCTTCTGCCTCTTGCCCGGCTTGGGCCGGGTGTTTCGGACATTCATCGCGGCCTCGAAGCCGCGGGCGGCGACTTCTAGCACACTTTGGACAGCTTGCTTCAAGCAGTCGGGCAGGCTCGCGCGCTCGACGGCGTCGAACCCCGACAGGACGTAATCCGCGACCTCGCCCCGGAAACCCGCCGGCGGCCGTCCTACCCCCAGGCGGACGCGCCCGAAGTTGCCCGTCCCGCCGTGCGAGATGATCGAGCGAAGCCCGTTGTGCCCCGCGTGCCCGCCGCCGACCTTGAGGCGAACGGTGCCGAACGGCAGGTCGAGCTCGTCGTGGAGCACGATCAGCTCGGAGGGCGCGACCTTGAAGAAGGCCATCGCCGGCTGCACGCTGCGCCCCGACTCGTTCATGTAGGTCATCGGCTTGAGCAGGATCGCCTGCTGTCCGGCGATCTCTGCCCGCGCGTGGACGCCCGAGAACTTCTCGCGGAACGGATCGGCCCGGACCTCGTCGGCCAGCGCGTCGATGGCCATGAAGCCGACGTTGTGCCGGTGAGCAGCGTATTCCTTGCCGGGGTTCCCCAGGCCGACCACGAGCAGCATGACGAGCTGGTTCTGCTGAGTCCCTGGAATCGGGTAGGCGAGGCAGGTAGGGCAGGCGAGGAGCGGGGCAGGGCGGGCCGCGCGCGCCTCGCGGTGCGGAGGCGCGAGGCGGCCCGCTCCCGGACTACTTCTTGTCCTTCTTGTCGCCGCCCGCGGGGGCCGCCGCGCCCTTCGCGGGAGCGGCCGCGCCAGCGGCAGGCGCAGCGGCCGCGCCAGCGGCAGGCGCGCCAGCGGCGGGCTTCGCCTCTTCCTCGGCGCCAGCCTTCTCGGGCGCGTTGACGACGGCGATCGTCTGGTCGTCCGCGAGGAGCGCCTTCACGCCCTCCGGCAGCTTCAGCCCGCTGGCCTTGTACGAGTCGCCCAGGTCGAGCTCGGTCACGTCGATCTCGACGAACGACGGGATCTTCTCCGGCAGGCAGCGCACGGGGATCGTGCGGAAGATCTGCTGGAGCACGCCGCCGGTGACCACGCCCTTCGGCTTGCCCACGCAGCGGAAGGGGATGTGCACGTCGACGGGCTGGTCGAGCTTCACCTGGATGAAGTCGGCGTGGACGAGCTCCCTCGAGATGGGGTGGTAGTCGTAGTCGCGCACCATGACGGTGAGCGTCTGGCCGTTCTCGATGGCCAGCTCGACCACGGAGTTCTTGCCGTGATCGGAGCCGAGCACCTGAAGGAGCGCCTTCGGCGAGATGGCGACCGACTGCGGCGCGAGCTCGCGCCCGTAGGCGATGGCGGGAATCTGTCCGGCGCGGCGCAGGCGGCTCGACGCGCTCTTGCCGCTATCCTCGCGCCTCGTGGCGTTGAGCTTGATGATGTCCATGACGACGGCTCCAGAAGTGATCCGGGGGTCCGCGGTGCGCGGTTCCACCCCGGCGTAGGGTGCGGCGCTATAGCAGAACGGAGAAGAGGAAGTCGAGCCTTCGTCGACGGAGGGCGCGTTTTGTGTCTTTTGTGAGTTCTTTGGTGTGTCCTGGCGAGGGGGCGCGGGCGACCTGCGTCGCCGGTGCGTCCCGCCGCCGAACGCGCGCGGCCGGTCAGACGAAGAGCGAGCTCACCGAGTCCGAGTGATGGATGCGGCGGATCGCCTCGGCGAGCAGCCGCGCCACCGAGACGACCTTGAATTTACCGGAGGCCCTCGCCTCGTCCGAGAGCGGGATCGAGTTCGTCACAACGACCTCGGTGAGGGGCGAGTCCTTGATGCGCTCGACCGCCGGCCCGGACAGGACCGGGTGCGTGGCGCAGGCGGCGACGCTCCTGGCGCCCTGCTTCATCAGGGCGTTGGCCGCGTTCACCAGGGTGCCGGCGGTGTCGATGAGGTCGTCGAGGATGAGGCAGTTCTTGCCGGCCACCTCGCCGATGATGTTCATGACCTCGCTCTCGTTCGCCCGCTCGCGGCGCTTGTCGATGATTGCGAGCGTGCCCTGGAGGCGCTTCGAGTAGGCGCGGGCCCGCTCCACGCCGCCCGCGTCCGGGGAGACGATGACCACGTCCTTGCCGTAGTGCTCGCGGAGGTGGTGCTCCAGCAGCGCCGGCATCGCGAACAGGTGGTCGAACGGGATGTTGAAGAACCCCTGGATCTGCCCGGCGTGCAGGTCGAGCGCGACGATCCGGTTCACCCCGGCGGCGACGATGAGGTCGGCGACGAGCTTCGAGGTGATCGGCGTCCGCGGCGCGACCTTCCGGTCCTGCCTGGCATAGCCGTAGTAGGGGATGACCGCGGTGATGGAGCCGGCCGAGGCGCGGCGGAGCGCGTCGACCATGATCAGGAGCTCCATCACGCTGTCGTTGACCGGCGAGCAGGTGGGCTGCACGACGTAGGTGTCGACGCCTCGGACGTTCTCCTGGATGACGCAGAACGTCTCGCCGTCCGAGAAGCGCGACACGCGCGACTTCCCCATCGGTTGCTCCAGGACCTGACAGATTTCCTGGGTAAGCGGGAAATTGGCGTTGCCGGAGAAGATACTGACTCTCTTGAACACGGCGCGCCTCCAGCCCATTTCGGGGAGCGCGGCTCTATCAGTCGGACATGGGCACGTCAAGCGACTCTGTACAGCGATCGCTTGGCTGTACGTGCGTATCGTGACGGGCGGCGCTGCGCTCACCTGCGTTCTCGCCTGCGTCCACCCGCATTTCGTTCGGCGCTGCTTCGGGTTAGGTAGCGGCCGTGGAGTATTTCGCTGCCGCCGCTTCCGGGCAGGGCGGGCGCGCCGCGGCCGGGCCGCGGGGCAGCCTGGTGATCATCGGCAATTTCGACGGCGTTCATCTGGGGCACCAGGCGCTGCTCGCCGACGCGGCGCTGGACGCGGAGCGGCGGGGGCTCGAGCCGGTGGCGCTCACGTTCGCGCCGCACCCCGCGAGCGTCCTCGGCCGGACCCCGCCGGCGACGCTGACGGCGCTGCCGCGCAAGATCGAGCTCATCCAGCGCGTGCAGCCGGCGATCCGGGTCGACGCGGTGACGTTCGACCGCGCGTTCGCGGCCCAGACGCCGGAGGAGTTCGTGCGGCGCGTGCTGCTCGATCGGCTCGCGGCGCGCGTCGTCCTGGTCGGCGCGAACTTCCGGTTCGGCCGCGGGCGCGCCGGCGACTTCACGACGCTCGGGCGCCTCGGCGAGGATCTCGGCTTCGAGACGCGATCGCACCCGCTCGTCGGCGACGCCGAGGGGGCGTGGTCGAGCACCCGCGTCCGAGCGGCCCTCGCGCGCGGGGATCTCGAGTCGGCCGAGCGGATGCTGTCGCGCCCGCACATGCTGTCCGGCGTCGTCGCGCAGGGGGCGAAGCGGGGCAGGACGATCGGCTTCCCCACCTGCAACATCGACGAGATCGACGAGGCGCTCCCGCCGTTCGGCGTGTACGCGACGCTCGTCGATCGGGTGACCTCGTCGGGCAGCGCGATCGCGCTCGCGCGCGGCGTGGCCAACCTCGGCGTCCGCCCGACGGTCGAGGCGTCGAGGCAGGCGCGCCCGAACCTCGAGGTGCACCTCTTCGACGTCGACGAGGATCTCTACGGCGCGGCGCTGCGCGTGCACCTGATCGCCCGGCTGCGCGAGGAGCGGCGGTTCTCCGGGCTGCCGGAGCTCAAGGCGCAGATCGCCAGAGACGCCGAGGCGGCGCGCGCGCGGCTCGCGTCGCTCAGCGCGGATCCGGCGGCGGAGGGGGCGTTTCGCTGAGCGGTCCGGCGAGGGTGAGCGAGCGTCGGATGTGGTAGCGTCGGCGGCGATGGAGCGCCGGGAGCTCGACGGGCTGACGCGGGAGGAGCTGATAGCGCGCGCCGAGGGGCTCGGGGTGCCCCGACCGCGCCTGCTCACGAAGGCCGAGCTCATCGACGAGATCGTGGCGCGCACCGCGCAGAGCGAGCCGGAGCGGGCCCGCCTCCGCGGCTTCCTCGGGCGGGCGCGCGATCTGCTCTCGCGCGTGGTCGAGCGGGGCCTGCACATGCCGGAGACCGCGCGCGCGCTGCGCGGCGAGGCGCCGCCGGAGCAGTGGCCGCCGCCCCCGCCCCCGCCGCGGTCCACCACGACGCTCGCCGAGATCTATGCGTCCCAGGGGCACACGGATCGCGCCATCGCGATGCTCGACGAGATCCTCGCGCGAGCGCCGGAGGACGAGGACGCGCGGCGGCTCCGGGAGAGGCTGATCGAGAACGCGCCACGCGGGCAGGGGGCAGGCGTGGAAGCGCGGGGCGAGGACGCGGAGGACGCGGACGCGGAGGACGCGGACGTGGAGGATGCGGGCGCGGACGCGGAGGATGCGGGCGCGGACGCGGAGGATGCGGGCGCGGACGCGGAGGATGCGGGCGCGGACGCGGAGGATGCGGAGAGCGCCGCCGCGGAGGCTTCCCCTGCTCCGCTCGCGCGAGACGATGGCGCGACCGAGCCACGCGGGGCCGCCATCGCGAGCGAGCATCAGGGGGAGCCCGGGCCTGTCGCCGGAGCGCCTGGCGGCTTTCCGGTGCAGCCTCCGCGAGATCCTTCGCCCGCAGGTGCCGGAGCGACGGCGTCGCCCGTCGCCGCTGGGGTGGTGCTGGGTCTTGCGGCGGCCTTGCGCGACGAGCGGGCGGAGCTCCCGGCGCGGTATGACGTCGACGAGATCGTCGGCATCGCGGTCGATCACGAGACGATCTACCTCTACTGGGAAGTGCGTCCCAGGACGCTCGCGCGAGCGCGGGCGCGTCGCCCGGAAGGGCAGCTCGCGATCCGCGTCGTCGCGGTGCTCCCGAGCTGGGAGCGGCCCGTGGTCGAGCAGCGGGATCTCGCCATCGACGCGCTCTTCGGGGACATGTTCGTGCGCGACATCCCGTCTGGCGCGAACCTCCGTATGTGCACGGGCTGGCTCGCCGGCGAGGTGTTCGAGCCTTTCGCGGTCGGCCTCGAGGTCGCTGTGCCACGCGCGTTGCCGGCTTCGCCGAGATCGTCCGCGGAGGAGCCACCGGCTTCTGCGCCAGCGCTGACGAGCGAGACCTGGGAGGAGCCTCCAGCCTCTGCGCCAGCGCTGTCGGGCGAGACCTCGGAGGAGCCTCCGGCCTTTGCGCCGGAACTGACGAGCGAGATCCCGCCGGGCAGCCCCACTGCGGCGATGAACGTCGCCGAGCGGCACCTCGAGGGCGGCGCCGGCGATGCGACATCGGCGCTGATCGCCGCGGGGACGGCGTCACTGTCGATCCCCGATGCCAGGGGAGAGCACGGCGAGCCTGTCGTCGTGGTCGGCGTGAGCGGAGGCTCGGTGACCACGGCGCTTCCGGCGTCGAGCGCGCCGGTCGCCAGCGGTGACGCAGAGGTCGAGGCGGCTGCGGCGGCGGTCGTCACGAGCAGCGACGTGGCGCCTGCTGCGCCGGCCGCGATCAGCGACGTGGCCGCCGAGGCCGTCCGAGCGGCCGCACCTCACGGCCTCGAGGCGGTCGCGGCGAGCCGCGGCGCGACGCTCGTCGCGGAGCCGACGCTCGCGTTGCCCGACCAGGCGCCGGCGCGCTTCTCCTCGGGAACGGCGCCGACGCCGGAGGCGATCGCGCAGGCGGTCGCGGCGAGCCGCGGCGCGGCGAACGAGGGGCCAGCCCGCTTCCCGTCAGGAACGGCGCCGACGCCGGAGGCGATCGCGCAGGCGGTCGCGGCGACCCGCGGCGGTTCGAGCGAGCTGCTCCGAGGCGGAGGTAGGAGCGCGGGACCTCACGCCAGCGAGGCGCTCCGGCGCACGAGCGCGGAGCGGGGCCTCTCACCAGGCGGCGGGCCGCGCCTTGGCGCCGATCGGGTCCGATCCCTGGGCGGTGGAGCGGAGCTCTGGCGGAGCTTCGCCACCCGGGCGCGCCCGCCTTCCCGGGGCCGCTGAGCGACCTGGTCGACCCGGCGCACGCAACTCGCGCGTCGACCCGGCGCACGCAACTCGCGCGTCGACCCGGCGCACGCAACTCGCGACGCGCGGCGGTCGACCCACCTCGCGTGCACCCGAACCACCGATCCATCGCAAGCTCCGCTCTCTTCCTCCTCGGCGCGCTCGCCTGCGCCCTGTTCACCCGGCAGGCGCGCGCCGAGCTCCCCCTCGACGACGAGCCCACGGCGCTCGACCCGCGCGTGGACCGCCTCGACACAGCGCCCCACGAGCTCTGGGCTGCGTCCCCGGGCAGCGCTCAGCCGCTCTGGCTCGCGGTGGAGCTCGGGATCGCTCGGCTCGAAGGGGGCGAGCGCTCCCTCACCGGCATGCTGCTCGCGAGCATCCCTCTCGAGCGGCTATCTGCCCGCCCTGGCGCGCCGTCTCCATCGTCCGCCGTCGCCGAACCTGCGGCGCCTCGGCTGAAGCCTGCCCCGGCGACCCCGAGCCCGCCGCGCGCGGCGCCGGAGATCGAGCTCCCGGAGCCACCTCCGCCCGCGCAGCCAGCCGAGGCCGAGCCTCCGCTCCCGCTGCCCGTCCGGGTCACGCCGGCGATGGCCCGCGCGATCGTCGAGGCGGCGCTGCGGCGATCGCGCCTCCTCGATCCCGAGGCGCGCATCGACGCGATCGCGTCGCGCGCGCGGACGTCGTCGCTCTTCCCGGAGCTCCGGCTCCGCGTCTCTCGGCTCGTCGATGAAGCGGAGAGCCTGGCCCCCACGGAGTACGATCCGGCGCGAAGGACGGCGTCCGGCGGCACGAGCCTGTGGCTCGAGGCGCGCGCGACGTGGCGGCTCGACCGGATCGTCTTCGCCGACGAGGAGATCGCGCTGGAGCGCCTCCGCCGCGAGCGCGCCGAGCTGCAAACGAAGCTCACGGCGCGCGTCCTCGAGCTGCTCTTCGCGTGGCAGCGCGCCGTCGCGCTCGCGGCCGATCCGGGCCAGAGCCCCGAGGAGCACCGCGCCGCGACGCTCGCCGCGCTCGAAGCGGAGGCGTCCCTCGACCTGCTCACCGGCGGCTGGATGACGCGGTGGCGCGCTGCGCGCGAGTGAGCCCGCGCGCCTCCGCCTGCGCAGGGCGCCCGCGCCCTGCAGGGTTACAGGATGGTCTGCGAGAGCGTCACCGCGCGCCTGCCGGTGCCGGCGTCTCCGTCGGGATCGGTCACCCTCACCTCGACCTCCACGACCTTCCCGAGCAGCTCCTCGATCTTTCGCTCGCCATCCAGCCGGAACCGCAGCCCGGCGAGCGTGCAGAAGCCGCCTTCGTCGGGATCCAGGGTGAAGATGACCTCGAGCGGCTCGATCGCATAGCCGAGCTCGGGCACGATGCCGTTCACCACGGTGAGCGAGCCGGATCGGCGCAGGTTCTTGAGCCGGATGGCGACGAAGATGTGGTAGCCGCCTTGAGGTCCAGCCTCCACCTGGACCTCGTCGAGGTCATCGAGCGGGAAGTAGTCGGCCTGCCCCTCCCCGACGATGACGACCGGCTCGCCCCCGGCGGCCGGCTTGCAGACGTCCGGCTCCGCGCCCGCGTTCCACGAGGTGCTGTAGGGCTCGAGCTGCCGGGGATCCACGTCGGGGGCGCTGCAGCCGCCGGCCACGCAGGTCTGCGGCGCCGGGCAAGTGGCCGCCCCGGGCGCGACGACGCACTCCCGCTCGAGGCGCACCCGGAGCAGCAGCGTGCGGCCGCCGATCACCCGGGTCGACGCGGTGCGGGTGAGCAGCGGCGTCTCGGCGTCCTCCGCTCCGAACGCCTCCAGGGAGATCTCCACGGCCGTGCCATCCTCGAGATCGCTGAAGAAGAACTCCCGCGGGAAGAACAGCTGGCCGTTCTTCTGCGCCAGCGCGTCCTCGTGGACCACGTCTCCGTCGGCCCGCAGGACGACGCGCAGCAGGTCGATGTCGGCGCCCGCGCGGAGCTCGCTCGTCACCCCGATCACCACGGTCCCGGTGGTGGGCCCCGCAGCGCCGCAGCCTACGAAGAGCAGGGCGCAGAGCGCGACGGCGGCGAGCAGGAAGGAGCGCATGTTCGTGGCGGCCTGGCAGCGATGGGCGCGGCGCCCATCGGTCCCTCCTCGCGGCGTTCGGTCCTCCTGAGCCATGCCGGCGGCGTGTGCGGCGCGCTGCTGCCAGGCGCAGCGCGCTACTGGATGCCTTCGAGCGCGGCCAGGAACACGTCCGGGCCGACGAAGTCGTTGAAGCGCTTCCGCTCGGCGCCGGTGGAGTCGTACAGCACCACCGTGGGCAGGCCGACGACCTTGTACTTGCCCTTCACGGCGTCGATCTGCGGATCCTCGTCGTCCGTCGCGTCGACCTTCACCGCGACGAAGTGCGCCGCCTTGGCCATGACGCGGGGATCCGAGAAGGTCTCCTTCGCGAGCTGCTTGCAGGCGCCGCACCACTCCGCGGTGAAGTCCACGAGCAGCGGGCGCCCTTCCGCCTTCGCCTTGGAGACGGCCACCGGCTCCTCGTGCAGCCACGTGAGCTGCGGCGACACGGCCTCGCCGGCCACCGCCGACGGGACGGGCGAGGAGAGCTTCGGCAGATCCAGGCTCGCGACGAGCAGGAAGCTGCTGGCCACCGTGAGCGCGATCCCGATCCCCTTGCGGGCCTTCACGCCGGTGCCGCCGTCGTCCCAGGAGAGGTGCACCGCGCCGAGCGCGAGGCCGACCGCGACGAGGCCCGCCATGACGGCCATGAACTGCGGCGTGGGCTGCGCGAGCGACGACAGCGCCGGGAAGGTCGTCTTCAGGAAATAGAGCGCGACGACCATCATCACGATCCCGAAGAACGACTTCACCCCCAGCATCCACTTGCCGCCCTTCGGCAGCGCGAACGCGAACGCGCCGACGAGCCAGAACGGCAGGCCGAGCCCGAGGGAGAAGGTGGCGCCGACCAGCGCGCCGAGGCCGACGTTCTGCGTCTTCCCGATCCAGAGGATGATGCCCGTGAGGACGGGCCCGGTGCACGGCGCGGCGACGAGGCCGCTCACCAGACCGAGCAGGAAGGCGCCGCCGTAGCCGATGCCCCCGACCTGCGAGAGCCGCTGCATCAGGGTGTCCGGCAGCGTCATCTCGAACGCGCCGAACATGGACAGCGAGAGCGCGATGAACACCGCCGCGATGCCGACGATGACCCACCTGTTCGAGAGCACGCCGCCGAACAGGCTGCCCGTGAGCGCCGCGGCCACGAGCATCGTCGTGAAGAGCACGACGATCCCGAGCACGAAGCTCGTCGAGAGCAGCATCGCCTCGCGCCGGGACTTCGCCTCCCGCGCCCCGAAGATGCTCACCGTGATGGCGATCATCGGGTACACGCAGGGGGTCAGGCACGTGAGCAGCCCGCCCCCGAGCGCGGCGAGCGCGGCGAAGAGCGGGCCGGCCTCCAGACCGCGGGTGAAGAGATCGCGCTCATCGCCGGCCAGCGCGATCGCCGGGGACGCGAGCGCGGAGAGCGCGGCCAGCGCCGGGAGCGCGCGTCCGAGCGCGCCGCGCGCGCCGCGTCGGACACCCGCCGGCGCGGCGCCGGCGCTTGCCTTGAAACGAGTCGAAGCGGTCATCACGAAGGTTCTATAGCAAAGCGATCGGGGTCGTGCGGCGAGCCGCCGTCCGTTCAGGCCGGCATCAGCGTTCCGCGAGGGACGCGAGCGTCCGGCGCGCCGCCTCGATCTCCGCGCCGAGCGCGATCGCGACCGCGGCCCTCCCCGAGGTGCTCCGCTGGACGAAGGCTTCCAGGTATTTCTTGGCCTCGTCCCAGCGCTGGTCGAAGTAGGCCATCTGCCCGAGCACGAACCGGCCGTAACCCTGGCCCGCCGGCACCTCCGAGAGCCGATCGATCAGCGCGCCGAGCCCCTCCACCGGCTGGCCGCTCTCGCACTGCACGACGGCGAGGTGCCCCTGGTAGAGCGGCTTGTCCCGCGTGCCCCAGCGCGCCGCGCGCGTGAGCGCGCCGATCGCCTCGTCGTACCGGCGTGCCAGGTGATACACGCTGCCCAGCGTCCACCAGTGGAACGCCCTCCGGCTCGCCGGCCCCGTGCGCGCCGCCAGCCGGAGGTGCCCGACGGCCCCCTCGATGTCCCCGAGGGCCTGCTTTGCGCGCGCCGCGTCCTGGTGGGCGACGTCGCTCAGCACGTCGAGCGCCAGGATCTGCTCCGCCACCTCGGCTGCCCGCTCAAAGCGGCGTGTCTCGAAATACGCGAGGTAGAGCTGCCGCAGCAGCATGGCCTGCGTCGTCCTGTCGAGCGGCCCCCGGAGCGACAGGCCCCGCCGCGCCCAGAGGGCGCGCGACCGCGGGGTCGCCGCGCCCAGCGCGCGCCGCAACATCTCCTCCGCGGTCAGCGCCGCCGTGGGCGCGCGCCGTCGCGGCGCCTTGCTCGGCCGTTTCTCTCGTGGAGGATTGGGGCCAGCGTCATTCCCGCTGCCCGCAACGGACTGCGCCGTCGCTTTCGTGCGTCGCCGCGTACCCCCGGGGCCCGTACGGACGGATCGAGCGCCGCCCACGCTGTCACCGTGCTCGCTCGCCTTGCGCACAGAAAGCAATCCTAACAGACCTGCACACGCGTTCCAGCAATACGCGACGATTCCATCTTGACTCGGGCCACATGGCTGGCAGGTGGCCGGTCGTGGACGACGGCGGGGTGCCGGCTGGGGTTGCCCGTGCGCCAGTACGGGCTGTCGGCTTCGGCTGGACCTTGTTGCGCCCCATCGAGCGTGGCGCCATCGTCGCGGCCATGCGTCGCCGTCCTGGCTCAACTTTCCTTCAAAGGAGGCGGTATTCCGTCTCCACGGTCTCCGGCAACCTGGGTCGGGTCCTCAACCTGGGTCGGGTCCTCAACCTGGGTCGGGTCCTCAACCTGGGTCGGGTCCTCAACCTGGGTCGGGTCCTCAACCTGGGTCGGGTCCTCAACCTGGGTCGGGTCCTCAACCTGGGTCGGGTCCTCAACCTGGGTCGGGTCCTCAACCTGGGTCGGGTCCTCGGGCTCGCGCCATGCTTGGCCTTGCTCGCCGGCCTGCCGCTCCTGGCCGGGTGCGGGCACCCGGCCAGCCGCGACGAGTGCGAGGCCATCTTCCGGAGGAGCGCCGAGATCGAGCTCCGGGCGCAGAACGTCGTCGACCCGAAGCTCGTCGAGGAGCGCACGGCGGCGGTGCGGGACGCCCGCGGCAAGGAGCTCATCGACAGGTGCGTCGGGCGCCGCATCACCGACGCTGCGATGGTGTGCGTCCGGCAGGCAACGACCCCGGAGCAGGTCGATAAGTGTCTGGAGTGACGCGCCCCGCGACCCGCGCCGACGTCCTGGCAACCCTGGCGATCGTCCTGCTGGTGCTCGGTATCCTTGTGGGGCGCGCCGCGCTCCGCCGCGTTGCTCCACGCCCGTCCGCCGAGGAGTGCGCCACGCTCCTCGATCGGTACGTCGAGCTCGTCCTGCGCGCGGCCAACCCCGAGCCCGCTGCGTCCCAGGTGGCCGAGAGGACCGCGATGGCGCGCGCGGCCGCCGGGGAGCGCGGCTTCGTCCGCTGCGAGGCCGACCTCACGCAGGCGGAGGTGGCGTGCGCCCTCCAGGCGGGAACTGCGGACGACCTGGAGCGCTGTCTGCCCTGACGCGACCCGCGCGCGGTCCGCG
Source organism: Sorangium sp. So ce117 (assembly GCF_051524395.1). Taxonomy (NCBI): domain Bacteria; kingdom Pseudomonadati; phylum Myxococcota; order Polyangiales; family Polyangiaceae; genus Sorangium; species Sorangium sp. So ce117. The sequence continues at coordinate 9,801,589 of NZ_CP150309.1, read as the reverse complement.
GAGGACCAGCCCCGACATGCTCCCCTACCGCGGAGACGGTGAAGGCGCGGCGGAGGAAGGCGGAAGAGCGGCGGAGGAACGTGAAGGGACGCCGGCGCGCTGCGAATCGTTCCGGGCGCGCCGCGCTGTGATAGTCTCGGCCGTGGCGAGCGCTCCCCGCTGGCGCGATCTCCTCACCTCCCCACCCTCGGATTGCCTGTCGTGAAAGCCCCGTCGCCCTTGCTCGGCTTCAACAACAACGTCCGGCACAAGGGGCGGTTGTTCCACATACAGACTGAGGACTCGGGCATTCGCCATCCTCACATCATCACGCACCTCTTCGCCGACGGCGGGCGCATCCTCAAGACCACGAAGACCTCGTACGCGGAGCACGTCGGTCAGGCCTCGCTCGCGGAGACGGTTCGCGGCCTCATGAAGGAGCAGCACAAGGCGATGTTCATCGCCCTGCGCGACGGCCACTTCGACTACCTCTTCGACGACACCGCCGCCCCGCCCGTGTCCGCAGGCGCCGTGTCCGCAGGCCCCGCCCCCGCCCCGTCGCATCCGGAGGCGAGCAAGCCCGCGCGGGCGTCGTCGCCGTCGTCGCCCGAGGTGACGGGCGCGCCGAAGCCGCCCCCGCCGTCCCGGCCCCTCACGCCGCCCGTCATGCCCGAAGCGTCGCCGCGCCCGAAGCCGGCACCCGCGCCGACGCCGGCGCCCAGGCCCGCCGCGCAGCCCGCGAGGCCAGCGGCCGCGCCCCTCGCCACGGCGCCGCGCGCCCCAGCGGCCGAGCCGGCGCCCGCTCCGGCCAGCGGGCGCCCCCGGCTCGAGCTCGATCCCGTCGCGCTCCAGGCTCTCGGCGGCGGGCGCGCGGCCAGCCCGCTCGCCGGCAGGGCCGTACGCCCGGCGTCGCCCGCCGAGATCAAGCACGAACAACCGTCCATCGATCTCGATCTCGACGCGCTGGAGCGCGCCGCAGCCGAGGCACAGACGCCGTTCTTTCAGCAGATCCAGGACCTCCCGCCGCCGCCTGCGTCGGTGATCGGGCGGCGGGCGGAGTCCGCGGCCTCCGGCGCCGGGGTCTACAGCAATGTCCACCCCGAGCAGCCCGTCGCGCCGCCCGCGCCCCAGGTCGCGGTCGAGCATTTCTCGGGCGGCCCTGGCTCCGGCCGCTACGCGGCCTCGCGCCCGGCCAGCATCTTCGCGACGAACCGGCCGGCGGAGGGCGCCTCGATCTTCGGTGAGGACCTGATCAGCGAGAAATCGCTCGACGAGGTGATCCTCAGCTACCTCGCGGAAGATCTCGACAGCCCCCCGGAGAAGAAATAGCCGGGCCGCCGCCTGGCGTGGCGGACGCGTGGAGCAGGTGCGTGGGGGGCAGCGTGGAGCGGGTGGGCAGGCGGATCGGCAAGCAGGTCGACCGAGCGGCGGTCATCTGGTGAGACCCGATCAGATCGCAGACGACGCCGAACGACAGCGTCGCAGGGGCGCGACCGTGGCCCGCATCTGGCTTCGGCCGATGTCGTATCTCCTGGGCGTCAGCGTCGCGACCCTCGCCGTCGTCCACCTGCTCGACGTCGCGCGACACGAGAACGCGCACCTCTCGCTCTGGGAGGTGTTCGCGCGCATGTCGCCGAGCGACGCCGAGCACATCATGGGCGGCATCGGCGAGGTCATCGCCGCCATCCTCGGCATCGTCATCACGGTCGCGTCCATCATCGTGCAGCTCGCCGCGAACCGTTACACGCCGCGGATCACCGAGATGTTCTTCCGCGACCGGACGAACATGCTCGTGATGGGCTTCTTCGTCGTCAGCGCGGTGTTCTCGCTGTGGGTCAACTTCTCGATCCGCGTCGGCGGGGGCGGCTCGACCGAGGACGCCTTCGTCCCCACGTACGGCGTCCTCGTCACGATGGGGCTGCTCACCGCGAGCCTGCTCATGATGGCGCCCTACTTCGGGTACGTGTTCGACTTCGTCGAGCCCGACAACGTGGTCCGGCGGATCAAGACGAGCGGCGTCGAGCAGGCGCTGCGCCCCGCGGGCGGAGAGGACGAAGCCGAGGTCGACGAGCGGCGGGTGACGGCGCTCTCGTCGCTGGAGCAGCTCGCCGACGTGGCGCTCAACGCGATCGACCAGAAGGACAAGGGGATCGCGTCGAAGACGATCGACTCGCTGTCGGAGCTCGTCGTCGCGTACCTGCCCCACAAGTCGACGCTCGATCCGCGCTGGTTCCAGATCCGCGATCGCCTCGCGAAGGACACCGACTTCGTGAGCATGAACGCCGAGGCGCTCGGCAAGCTGTCGACCGCGCGGACCTGGCTTGAGTACAAGGCGCTCCGCCAGTTCTTGATGGTCTATCGCGAGGCGCTCACGGCGATGCCCGACCTCATCACGCGCATCGCCATCGACACGCGCTACATCGGGCAGACCGCCATCGCCGCTGGAGACCGGGCGGCCGTCGCGGTCGTCGTGAAGTTCTTCAACACCTACATGCGCAGGTCGCTCAACGCGAAGGACATCGCCGCGGCCTACAACAACCTGAACCAGTACCGCTACCTCGCGGAGGAGCTGCTCAAGGCGGGGTGGGGGGATCAGGTCCTCGAGATCGCGCGTCATTTCAAGTACTACGCGCAGACGGCGCACGCGATGGGGCTCGCGTTCCTCACCGAGACCGTCGCGTTCGATCTCTGCGTGGTCAACGAGCGCGCGTACGACCTGCACGCACCTGCCCGGGACGAGCTGCTCCAGCTCTTCCTCGAGGTGGACAAGGAGGCGGAGCTCGATCAGCAGGAGCCGTCGCTCCGCGGCGTCCGCAAGGCGCAGGTCAAGCTCGCCACGTACTACCTGCAGAAGGGTGAGGAGGCGCTCGCGCGGAAGATCTACCGCGACATGCGCGACGAGCGGCCCGACAGGCTGCGCTCCATCCGCGCGGAGCTCCTGGCCGTGACGAGCAACGAGTTCTGGGAGATCAACGACCGGGGCGCCGTGTTCGAGTACATCGAGCCCGAGCGGCGCCAGCTCATCCACCGCTTCTTCGAGTGGTTCCCGGCGACGACCATGCGGGAGCCGATCCGCGAGGAGCACACGCAGGAGTGAGCGAGGCGTGAGCGGCGCCCTCTCGGTGAGGCGGGACCCAGTCCACGCAGGCTGGATCTGCGCCGGGCATCGACGCGGTGATTCCTGCGGCGCGCGGGCGGCGGTAGGATCGGGCATGCCTTGCTTGCACCCTCTCCACCCCGAGCAGGAGGGCTAGCCTCGACGGAGTCGAGATCGAGCGCTGCACACAACGAGATGCCCGCCTCCCGCCCGCGTCGCAAGAACGCCGAGTCCGATCCGCCGCCGGAGCTGTTCGCCGGCAAGTACCGGCTCATCCGGATGCTGGGCAAGGGCGGGATGGGGGAGGTGTGGCTCGCCGAGGAGGGGCCTCCCGACCTCCGGCGCCACGTCGCGCTGAAGCGGCTGGTCCCGAGGCCAGGGCTCGGCGAGAGCGCGAGGGAGTCGTTCTTCGCCGAGGCGCTGGTGATCGCGCGGCTCGATCACCCGAACGTCGTCCGGCTCGTCGAGTTCGGGGAGTTCGAGGGCTCGGTGTACCTCGCGCTCGACTACATCGACGGCCCCGCCCTCGATCGCGTGCTCAGGAAGGTGGGCGCGTTCTCGCCGCGCGCCGTGGCCTACATCGGCCGGGAGATGGCGAGGGCGCTCGAGGCGGTGCACGGCCTGTGCGAGGACGAAGGGCAGAGCTACGCGGTCGTCCACCGCGACGTCTCGCCGTCCAACATCCTGATCGGGCGGGACGGCCGCGTCTGCCTGACCGACTTCGGCGTCGCGCGGATACCGGGCCTCGCGGACGAGCAGTCCGAGAGCAGCGTGTTCAAGGGGAAGCTCCCGTACATGCCTCCGGAGCAGGCGCGCGGGGAGCCGTTCGACGGGCGCGCGGACGTGTTCTCCCTGGGGATCACGCTCCTGGAGGCGCTGCTCGGCAGCCGGGTGCGCAAGGCCGAGACGCAGAGGCAGCTGATCATGGGCGTCGCGTCGCTGCCGATCCCTCGCGCGCGCGAGCTCCTGCCCGACCTGGGCGCGCGGCTCTCGGCTGCGCTCGACGCGGCGACCGAGTTCTCCATCGAGAAGCGGACCGTCAGCGCGGGCAAGCTGGCCGGCGATCTGGAGCAAGTGCTCCGCGACATGGGCCACGGCGCCGAGGAAGATGCCCGGAGCGAGCTGAAGGAGCACGTCGAGGCTTGCATCGCGAGGACGGGCTCGCTGAGCGGCGCCGGTTCCCGCGCCTCACCGTCGCTCCCTCCCGAGAGCGCGCCGAGACAGAGCTCGCCGGGCCTCGGGCGAAAGGCGCCGGCGGTCGGGGCCACGTCCGCCGACCGTAGGTCGGTCCGCCCCTCATCGCCCGATGGACGGCACAGCGTTCCTGCGGCGGGCCGCAGCGACGCCCCGCTCCCTCTCGGCGCCGCGACGGGCTCGCTCTCGGTGCAGTACCTCGATTTCGACGGCCCGGACGATGTTCCGCAGCGCCCGCGCCAGCACGCGATGTCGAGCACGCCGGAGGGGGAGCTCCAGCGAGGGCTGCCCACGGCCCAGGCTGCGAACGGCGTTGCTTCCACGGCGAGCAGGCCGCCCGCCGCGGGCAGGCCATCCGGAGCGAGCACGCCGCCCGCCGCCGGCAGGCCGTCTGGAGCGAGCACGCCGCCCGTCGCGCGCAGGCCGTCCGGAGCGAGCGCGCCGCCGGCAGGCAGCGAGCCGATCGCGGTGCCGGCGGTGCACGCCGGCGGGGAGGTGGCGCCCGGTGAGGAGCCCGCGACTACCGGGCTCAGCGCCGAGCAGCTGAGGCGCAAGCGGACGATCTTCTATGCAGGGCTGTTCGTGCTCGGGACGCTGGCGACGATCCGCCTGATCTTCGTTTCCTACTGCTAGCGCAGCTCGGGCGGCGCCCGCGCGGCGCGCCGCCGGGCTCGCCGGCCCAGCCGGAGGGCAGCGGCAGGTCCGCGTGGGCGCCCACGAGGACGAGGACGCGGAACCGCTCGCGCAGCGTGTAGAGCTCCCCCTCGGGATCGATCGCGACGACAGGGATGCCGGCGGCGAGCAGCTCCTCGCAGAGGACCCCGACGCCGAAGCTCTTGCCCCGGCGGCGTACTTTCCTGCACATCATTCGCCTGCCCCGGCCAAATCCGTATCCCACGAACCTGCACCCCGCTTCACGGAGGAACCGAAACCGTCGGATAGGCGACGTGAGCAACGCCGACGTCGTCCACGGTAGTCGTCTCGAAGGTCCAGAACCCGCCGGGCGGAATGTCGGCGGCCGCGCTGCTCGTCGCCATGCCGAGCGGCCGTCCGACTCGATTCACCGGGAAGACCGTTATCTTGGCATCGCTCACTGCCACATCGAGTCGGTTCTCGAGCGTGCCCGTGTAGGCGCTCCCGGCGCCCCCGCCGACGGTCTTCACCTCGCTGACGGTGACGGCATCGACAGGGACCACGTCCACGGTGAAGGCCGGAAACCTGTGCTTCAGATACCCGAGCTCCTCGATCACGAGGTCACCGGGGAGATCCGCTGAGCCGGTCATCGCGATCTCGCCCGGGGCGATGCAGGGGATCATCACGCCAGAGCCGTCGTCCAGCCGATAGAGCCGGCCGCTGAGCAAGCTACCGCCCCAGGTTGTCACGAGCTGATCGGCCTTGTCGATGAAGTAAAACATCAGGCCGGCGTCGCAGGACGGGGTCTCCCCGTCATTTCTGACCGCGGCGTAGAGCTCTGGGCCCGTCGCCCCCTGCACCAGGGTGAAGGCAACCAGCTTGAGCCCAGCCCCGTCCTCGTCCGTGTCGGTGCTGGACAAGCCCTCCGGCACGAAATGCAGGCCCTCGCCGGGGTCCCCGCCCATGCCGCCCCCGCCGGTCTCCGAGCCGCTCGAGCCAGCTCCCGCCTCGCCGCCGCCCCCGCCGGGGCCGCTCCCGCCGTTGCCCGCCCCATCATCGGGGGGGCTCGCCGAGCACGCGAGAGGGAGGGCAAGAGCGACAGCCCCGATGACGATCAAGGACTTCGATTGCATCGTTGTGCAGAGGGCGATGGGCAGGAAAGCTGGCTTCCGGGGGCTCACGCTAGCGTCACACCGTCTCACGGGCAAGCGTCAACCTTCTGACGCTTGGAGAGCGAGTGTCCAAGTCCACACGCCCACGACTCCAGGACGACGACACCGAGTCTTCATCCGCGGTAGCCCCCGCGTTCTCAGCGGCCGCCGGGCGAATCTCCTCGACGGGCGCCTCGGCGCGCCCGGTCGACACCCGCACATCATCCACCCAACGCTCGGTCGAGCGGGGCCCCGCGCCCGCTCTCGCGAAGGCCCCGGAGGAAGGGGACGCCGCGTCCTTCTCAATCAACCAGGTCGACGACGTCGCGAGCGAACCCGGCTTTACGAGCCAGAAATGACCGCCCTGAGCGCATGACCCGATTGGCGTGATGGCCCTCACGTTGGGTGATGCGGTGCGTTGCCCACGAATGACACGAGGCTTGGAATGCCATGGTTGCACATTTGAGAACCTACTGGATTCGTGAGGCCCGCGCGCTCGCGCAGGAAACGCCGGCCTCTCGCGGCCGAGCGAGCTCTCGTCGAGCACTCTATGGCCCTGACCGCGCCGCCGCGCCGCGTCGCAATGACGCGCTTGGCGGCCCCTGCAGTGGCCCCCGCGCGCCGCTGTTCCACAGCGAACTCGGCGTCCGCGCGCCAATCGGGCAGCTTCACGAGATCGAAGAGAGCATCAGGACGCCGCTCGTACGCCGGCGTTTCACTATCACGTCTCCAGAGGAAGCGTTCGGCAAGACGCGCGTGATCTCGCGGATGGCGACCCTCGGGCCGATCCATCACTTTTGATCCGCTCCCATGATCACTCCGGCGCGGACCGGGAATAGTGAGGTCATGCGAACGTTACGGCAACTAACGTACATTGGTACGACAACATTTTTCACCTCATTGACCTTCCTCGCTGGGTGCACCGGCGAGATAGCGCCCGGCGAGGGTGGGATCACCGGCGGCGGGGAGACCTCCGGCAGCGGCAGCGGCAGCGGCAGCACCGGTTCGGGGGGCACGGACGAACCCGACAACGGTCCCCCCGAGAAGTGCATCCCCGGCGTCCCGATCACGAGCCAGATCCCTCGGCTGCTGAACCGGCAGTACGACAACACGGTGCGGGATCTCCTTGGCGTCACCAGCGTCGACAGCAAGCTGCCGTCCGAGCAGCTCGTCGACGACTTCGACGGCCCGATGACCCCCGACGCGTGGCGGCTCTATCAAGAGGTTGCCGAGAAGATCGCCAAGGCGGTGATGGCTGGGTCGAACAAGTCCAAGTTCATCAGCTGCGACCCTGCGGCGGCCGGCTGCTTGGAGCAGACCATCAAGACCTTCGGCCGCAAGGCGTTCCGTCGCCCACTGACCGATCTGGAGGTGGCGCGATTCCAGAAGCTGGGCCAGATTACGCCGGCAGGAACGCCCGCCGAGGTCGCCGAGGCAACGCTGGTCGGCTTCCTCGTGTCGCCCTCGTTCCTCATGCTCCCCGAGCTGGCGACCGACGCGGATGCGTCGGGTCAGGGCATCAAGCTGTCCAGCTACGAGGTGGCGACGAAGCTCTCGTACTTGCTCTGGGGCTCCGCTCCGGATGAGGTGCTGAGCGCGGCCGCCGACAACGGCGAGCTCCAGACCAAGGAGCAGATTCTGGCCCAGGCGCAGCGAATGATCGATGTGCGCGAGAAGACCGGGCCGCTCGTGACAGCGTTCCACCGCAACTGGGCGCAGATGAACAATGGAAACGCCCACTGGTGGAAGATGGATCACGACACCGAGACGTATCCGTTGTACTCCGACGCCGCCAAGCCCAGCTGGCAGGCAGAGCTCGACGCCTTCTTCGAAGACGTCGCGTTCGAGGGCGGTTCGTTCGACGATCTCCTCCTCAGCAATGTCGCCTTCGTCAACAAGGACAACGCGGCGATCTATGGGCTCGATCCTGCGAGCTACGGCACCGAGCTGACCAAGGTGGAGCTGGACGCCAACGCGCGGCCGGGCTTCCTGACGCGCGTCGGGTTCTTGAGCTCCTACGCGGGCTACGACGCCACGAGCCCGATCCTGCGAGGCGCGTTCATCTCGGTTTACCTGCTCGGTGTCAATCCGGGTCCGCCCATCCCCGGCGCCACCATGCAGACCGTTACCGGCGACTTCACAACGCAACGCGCAAGGATCGAAAAGCTGACGGAGCCGGCTAGCTGCAAAGGCTGCCACTCGGTCATCAATCCTCCGGGATTCGTGATGGAAGGTTTCGACGGTATCGGAAAGTTGCAGACGACCGATCCTCTTGGTGGTGCTATCGACGCGAGCGTCACGACGAACACCATCGACTTCGGCGACGGTAACGTGAAGGAGATCTCCTCTCCGCTGGCGCTCATGCAGGAGATCGCTCAGCTTCATAAGGCCAAGCAGCTCTACGCTGAGTCGTGGGTCTCCTATGCCTTTGGGCGGGATCCGAACGGGAAAGATAAGTGCGTCGTCGATCAGATCGACATGAAGCTGTCCGAGGGTGGCTACAGCATCCTCAACCTGCTGGCCGATCTCACTCAAGCGGATTCGTTCCGCGTGCGCGTCCGCGAAACGCCGTGAAAGCTGAGGAATCTTGACCATGAGCAAGCAACTGAACCGCAGAATCTTCCTTCGTGGCATGGGCGGAGCCGCCCTGGCTGCCCCGTTCCTCAGCTCCGTGTGGGAGCGCGACGCAAAGGCCCAGTCCGCTTCGGGTGGTGGGAAAGCGCTCATCGTGATGTTCACCCACTATGGGTGCGTCACGAACAAGTGGTTCCCCACGAAGACCCAGGGTGAGCTCACGGCCGCTGACCTCCAGTCGACGAGCCTCGCGTCCCTCGCTCCCTACGCGAAGAAGCTCCTCATGCCGCGCGGCATCCGCTCGATGAACGAGTGGACCTCCAACATGAAGCGCGGACAGGGGAACGACTCCCACACGCAGATCGTGGGGTCGTTCTTCACCTGCCAGCCGGTCACTCCGAACAGCAACGACCCGTTCAGCTTCAACCAGGCGACGAAGTTCAACGCGAAGCCTGTCGGTCCTTCGCTGGATCACGTCATGGCCCAGCAGCTCAGCCCGCAGGGCACGCCGATGCTCATCGCCACGGCTGGCCAGAATGACAACTCTCAGTCGGCGATCTCCTACTCCGCCGCCGAGACGATCTTCAGGGGCCTCAACGCGTCGCAGGCCTTCAGCAGCCTCACGGGCCTCTTCCAGACGGGGCAGCCGATGAATCCGGACACCTATGCGGCGCTCCGCGGCAAGAGCATCCTCGACCTCGTGAAGGATGATCTGCAGACGCTCGAGCGGTTCGACATGAGCCAGGCCGACAAGCGCAAGCTCGCAGCCTGGAAGGAGCTCCTCAACCAGACAGGGACCGTGGTGGCTTCCGCGCAGTGCAGCGAGGAGCTCGGCGCGATGCTTGGCGCGACCTCCGCGAACGCCTCGAAGGCGTCGTCGGGCGGCCTGGGCGTCGACGTCCTCACGACCAAGGTCTCCGGCGATCTGGATGGAGCGGACATCAGCTCGGCCATCGCGGCGCTCGCGGCGGCCTGCAACGCGAACCCCGTCATTTTCCTGAAGTACCCGGGAAATTACAACTTCAAGGGGCTCGGCATCACGATGGAGTCGCACTCCCTCTCGCACCGCCTCGACAACGCCGGCATGACCGGCAGCTGCCTGCCCAACGCGCTCGAGTGGCTCGTCAAGGTGGACACCTATTACGCGCAGAAGTTCGCGAAGCTCGTCGGAATGCTCGACAGCATCCCCCAGGGGAATGGGCAGACGGTCCTCGACACCAGCGTCGCTATCTGGTTCAACGAGATGTCGGACGGCAACGCGCACAACCTCAACAACGCTCCGATCATCCAGGCCGGCAGCGGCGGCGGTTACTTCAAGACCGGTCAGATCATCAACGTTGACCCCTCGTCGACGCCGACGAACGGCAACAGCGAGTCGCAGTGCGCCAGCGGCAGCGGCCAGGTCAACGGTATCAACCAGGGCACCGGGACCGATTCGAAGGTCGGCAACGCGCCGATCAACAAGTACTTCTGCAACATCATGAACGCCATGGGCGTGAAGGCGGGCGCGGACGGCTTCCCTGCGAAGGGTGGCTCCGCGGAGGTGACCAAGTTCGGCTATTCCGACAAGACGGAGGAGTTCATCGGTGGCAAGGGCGCAGTCGCCGGCGCCTCGATCAAGAATCCGGGCGGGTTCACGGAGCTCAAGGCCTGAGCACTCTCGGAGCCAGGTCCTGAACACCCCGACGAGCTCGGGTCCAAAGACCCCTTCCTACCGAAGGGGTCTTTGCGTTTGTGCGCCGCCGGCGATCGCGGGCATCGCGAGGTTGCCGCTCTTCGTGGTGCGCCTCACGTCGCGACTCCGTGCTGTCCAACGATGGCGGGCAGCGATAGGCTGGGCATCTCTTCTCATGTTCATGCTGGCGAAGCGTCTCCTCCTCCCTGCTGCTGTGCTCCTCCCGCTGGCCTGCTCGAGCGAGGCGAGCGACGGTGCCGGGGTGGGCGGGGACGCTGGTGACGACGCGATCATCGTCCCCGAAGATCTCTCCATCATGGCGCTCCCCGGCGGGAACGGCGTGCTCAACGTGATCGCGCTGACTCTCCGCAAAGGACCGACCAACACCGAGCTCTACGCCGCCTTGAGGAACGACGGGGATACCCCGGCATGCAGCGCGGCCCTCTCCGTCGAGCTCTACAACAAGGCTCAGCAGTCCGTGGCATCCGGGATCAACGGGTTGTTGACTCAGCATTTCTATCGAGTCACGGATGGCTCGGACGCGATCGCTGCGTGCGTGGGTCCAGGTGACGTGACCATGACCGCGGTGAGGGACCTGCCCTCGGACATCGCGATCGAAGATGTGGGGTACGTCGTCTACCGGTGCCCCTACTTTGCTCTCGACGTCGTTCCCATCGATGGCCTCACCGTCAGCGACGTGAAGGCCGTGACGGGCGGCGCCGGCACGGTGTACACGGGCACGCTCTCCAACGGACTCGACGTGGCGGTGAGCGACCCCTCTGTCACGGTCTTCTCGGTCAATCGCGTCGGGCGTCCGCTCGGCGTCGCGATCGCCACCGGCACAGTCCAGATTCCGCCGGGTGGCAGCTGGGCCTTCGAGACGAACACCGTGGACATGCCCGGCGCTGATCAAGCCGCATATCCGGCAGGCGCGATGGGAAAGAAGTGAACCATCCGACGGGTCGCTAGGCTATCCCCTGACACGATGCGCCCGTGGGGCGCCGCGACCCGTCGGCGGCTATTCGCGAAGCCCGGCTACTCCTGCGCGCCGTCGGCGATCCACTGCGTGAGCGCTTCGATGTAGTCGGGGGGGATGCACTTGGCATCCTCATCGTTGACGCACTCAAGGGGCATTCGCGGAGTTCCGCCGCACGGCCCCTTCAAGATCTTGATGAGCGCGCTCTCTTCCGGATTTTCGGTATTGATGAGATCGCCGCAATGCTCGGTTACGTGGGAGCTCACCCTCATGTGAAGCTCTCCGTCGAGCATCAAGTTCAGGGGGTTCATATCGTCGTTATGGCAACCCGCCCCGAAACAAGCGTTTTGTATGACGAACTGCAACGTCTCGAACGTCGGCGCTTCCCCGCTGCCGCTGCCGGTCGAGCCGCCGTCGCCACCGGTGCTCGCGCTGGTCGAGCCAGCCCCGCCCGAGCCGCCGGACCCGACCGCGCTCGAGGTAGACACGCTGGCGCTCGTGCTTCCGGCATCCGTGCCGCCGGCGCCTCCAGCGCCGGTATCGTCAGGGTCGTCGGAGCAGCCTGAAAGCGGTGACAGGACGGCGACGAATGCTGCCGCGATGAAGCTTGAGAATCGAAATTTCATGGTTCACGACGAGGATGGTGAGAGAGAAGGTTTAGCTCTCGTTTCCGTGGATCGAAGCAAAGGGCTTCGAGCTTCGGACTGCAGAGGCGACGCGCGATCCGCGTCGCCCGTGGGCAAGAGCTGCGCGAGACGAAGAACGTCCTCTTGTGTGGGTAGAATGAGCAAACGCCACGCGAAAATCAAGCGGTTCGTGGAGGCCATTCTGGCGTACAGCCATGCTGTACGCGTCGATTGACACTCGTGCCTTGTGCGCTCAAGCCGGTCTCACGTGCCCAAGAGCGCCTCTCGAAACCTCCCGTCACCAGGCAGACGGGGCGGGCGCGTCGCGTCGTTGCTCCTCGTCGCACCATGTCAGCAGGGCTCTTCGCCTCGCCAGGCGCTGCGCCCGAGCTCGGTTGCTTGGTTGGTCCGGCACGATCGACGTCGGGGGGAGAGGAGCTCCGGGCGCGATCCGAAAGTCAAGCTCCTCGAAGTGGTTCTCCAGAAGTGGCCCTCCCATCGTACAGCCATGCTGGACGTGCCGGTCGACCTGAAAACCGGCTTGCGCTCAGCGCCCGGGCGCAGCCATCCTGCTCGGCGAGATCCCGCACTCTTCCGACAAGGAACTCCCCGTGACCGCCGCTTCGCTCTTCGAATTGGCAGTGCAGTTTCATCGGGCCGGGCAGGTCGATCGCGCAGAGCTCCTCTATCGCGGCGCGCTCGAGCAAGCGCCCGGGCATGGCGACGCGCTGCTTCTTCTCAGCGTGATCACCGTCCAATCCGGTCGGCTCGCGGAGGCCGCCGCGCTCCTCGAGCGAGCCGTCCGCGTCGCCCCGAACAACGCCCTCTACCTGTCGCATCTCGGCGACGTGTATCGCTGCCTCGGCCGGAGACCCCAGGCGGTCGCCGTGTTGCTCATGGCCGTCGCTCGGAAGCCCGACTTCGCCGAAGCGGTGTTCAACCTCGCTCTCACGTTCGAGGAGCAAGGGGACCTGGACGCGGCGGCGGCGTGCTACGAGCGCGCCCGCGATCTCGAACCTGGGTTATTGCAGGCTGGCGAGCGCCTCGCGAGCCTGAGAGACCAGCGGGGTGCATCCGCCGCCGGGGTCGGTCCGGCGGCGACGCGCAGCCCTGAGTCGAGCTTGAGCGCGTCCGATGCCCTGGCGGCCCTCGGCGAGACATTGCGCCTCGGCGGCCGGTCGGACGACGCCGCGGCCTGGTACCGCGTGGCGCTGAAGCTCAATCCGCGGATGGCCAACGCGTACACTGCGCTCGGCGCGATTCACGCGGACGCCGGCCGTTTCGACGAAGCGATCGACGATCTGCGTCGAGCGCTCGAGATCGACCGAAATTTCCATGTCGCTCGGGATTACCTCGCCGCCGCGCTCGGCGAGTCGGGGCTCCTCGACGAGTCCCAGGCGATGTACCGCGAAGCGGTCGCCCTGTGTCCCGACGACCCCGCCGCGCACAGCGCTCTTCTCTTCAACATGCCGTTCTGGCCGAACGTCACCGAGAGCGACATCCTCGCCGAGGCGCGCGCGTGGAATGCCCGGCATGCCCGCCCCCTCACCGCGCAGGCTCCCCCTCACACAACCGATCGCTCGTCCGACCGGCGGCTCCGCATCGGTTACGTGTCACCCGACTTCCGAACCCACGTCCAGTCCCTCTTCACGATCCCGCTGTTCCAGAACCATGACCACCGGCAGTTCGAGATCTTCTTCTACTCGAGCACGGACAAGCCGGATAGCCTGACAGATCGCATTCGCGGTTATGCCGATGTTTTTCGCGAGGTCGCGGCGCTGGACGACGCTGCCCTGTCCGAGGTCATCCGACGGGATCAGATCGACATCCTGGTCGATCTCACCATGCATATGACCGACCGCCGCGTCCTGGTCTTTGCCCGCCGGCCCGCTCCCCTTCAGGTGTGCTGGCTGGCGTACCCCGGGACGACGGGCCTCGAATCGATGGACTATCGCGTGTCCGATCCCTTCCTCGATCCCCCCGGCGCAAGCACGGACGTCTACACGGAGGAGACCCTTCGGCTCCCCGACTCCTTCTGGTGCTACGACCCGCTCACCGACGTGCCCGACGTGAGCGCTCTCCCCGCTCTTACGGAGGGGAGGGTCAACTTCGGTTGCCTGAACCACTTCAGGAAGGTGGATGAAGGGGTGCTTCATGTCTGGACGAGGGTGCTGGCCGCGGTGCCCAGCTCGCGGCTCACGCTCATGGCGCCTCGGGGAAGGGCGCGGGACCGGGTGCGCTCGATCTTCGAGGAAGGGGGCGTCCAGCTCGATCGGATCGAGTTCGTCGATCGGTGCGGGCGGCTCGACTATCTGCGACGGTACCGCGAGATCGACATCTGTCTCGATACGTTCCCTTCCAACGGCCACACCACGAGCCTCGACGCGCTGTGGATGGGCGTCCCGGTGGTGACCCTCGCAGGTGAAACCGTGGTCGGCCGCGCCGGCGTCTGCCAGGCGATGAACCTGGGCCTGCCGGAGCTCATCGCGACGACGCCGGAACACTACGTTCGGGTCGCCAGCTCGCTCGCCGAGAACCTCGAGCACCTGGACGAGCTTCGCCGAACGCTTCGCGATCGCATGAAGCAGTCGCCGCTCATGGACGGCCCGCGCTTCGCCCGCAATCTCGAGTCGATCTACCGCGACATCTGGCGCCGTTTCTGCGCTCGATCCTGAGGCGAAGGCCGCTCGGCGAACGCGCCCGGCCGAGCGAAAATCAAATACGTTCGCGTACCTGCGGGCATTGTAGGGGTGATGGAGACGCGGCAAGCGCGAGCATTCGGAGGGCGTTCCGAGGGGCAGCCGGGCGTTTGCCTTCACTGAGGCAGGAAAGATACGACCATGGCAAAGCGCGTGAACCGAAGAATCTTCCTCCGCGGGCTCGGCGGGGCTTGCGTCGCAGCGCCGTTCCTCGGCTCGCTCGCCGACCGCACCGTGATGGCGCAGCCGGTCACGCCACCGAAGCGCCTGATCGTGATGTACACGCACTATGGCTGCATCACGACGCGGTGGTTCCCGAAGAAGTCGCACGGCCCGCTCACCGCCGCGGACCTCGAGCCGACGACGCTCAAGCACCTGGCGCCCCACGTCGACAAGCTCCTCATGCCCCGGGGCATCCGCGCGATGAACGAGTGGACGGTGAGGATGGAGCGGGGGCAGGGCAACGATCGCCACTTGCAGGTGAACGGGTCGTACTTCACTTGCCACCCGGTCACTCCCAACAGCAACGACCCGTTCAGCTTCGACCAAAGGACGAAGTACAACGCCCGACCGACCGGTCCCTCGCTGGACCACGTCATCGCACGACAGCTCAGCCCGCAAGGCACTCCGTTGCTCTTGAACACGGCTGGTCAGAATGACGGCGCTTTCTCGGCGATCTCCTACTCCGCCGCCGAGACCTCCTTCAAGGGCCTCAACGTGTCGCAGGCCTTCAGCAGCCTCACGGGCGTCTTCGAGGCGGGGAAGCCGACGTCTCCGGACACCTACGCGGCGATGCGCGGCAAGAGCATCCTCGACATCGTGAAGGACGATCTGCAGAGGCTCGAGCGGCTCGACATGAGCCGCGCCGACAAGCAGAAACTCGCAGCCTGGAAGGAGCTCCTCCACGCGACAGGAAGCGTGGTGGCTTCTTCGCAGTGCGACACGTCCCTCGCCACGGCGCTCGGCGCGACGCAAGAGAACGTCAACCTGGCGAGCACGACCCCGAGCGTCGACGATGTGCTGACGCGGCGAATCTCGGATGGTCTGGACGGAGCGGACCTCTGTTCGAACCTCGCCGTGCTCGCGGCGGCGTGCAACGCGAACCCCGTCATCTTCCTGAAGTACCCCGGGACCTTCTTTTTCCGGGGGCTCGGCCTGAAATACGAGAGCGCCAGCATCTCGGGTCGCCTGGACAATGCGAACATCACGGGGACCTGCGTCCCGGGGGTGATCGACATGCTGCTCACGATCGACGACTACTATGCGAGGAAGTTCGCGCACCTCGTCGGGCAGTTGAACGGTATCGACGAGGGTGACGGGACGCTCCTCGACAACTGCGCGGCCGTCTGGTTCCAGGACGTGTCGGACGGCTGCGCCCGCAACCTCAACAACCTGCCGATCCTCCAGGCCGGCGGCGCCGGCGGCTATTTCAAGACCGGCTGGGCCGTGAACGTCGAGGACGGCTCGCCCGATCTCACGACAGGGAACAGCGAGATCACGTGTGCCGACGGCACGTCGGACCAGGTCGATGGGGGCTCCCAGGAAACGGGGACCGATCCGTCGCTCGCCAACGCGCCGATCAACAAGTACTTCTGCAACTTGATGAACGCGCTCGGCGTCAGGGCAGGCACGGATGGTTTCCCGGCACGGGGCGGTTCGGAGCCGGTGACCCACTTCGGCAGGTACGACCGGACGGAAGACTTCATCGGTGGCGGGACCAATCCTCCCACCATCCACGATCCAGGCGAGTTCGCCGCGCTCAGAGCGAACGCCTGAGCGATCTCGTTCCCGAGCCTGTCGCGCCCTCTGGTGATGAATGCGCCGCGTGCGCCCGGTGCTCCGCGCCCGTGACACGTTCTCGTCAAGGCATGCGCGAAGATTCCACCGCACGGGCGGCCTTTGCAGCGCTTGCGGGCGCCGGCTCCCCGAGTCGGGGGCTCGCCGGTTGGGCCAGCGTTGGAATCATGCGCAGGGGGATCAGCTCGACGCAGGGCGGGGATAGTCACATTATGCGAACGCTGCGGCAACTAGCGTACATCGGTACGGCAACATTTTTGACGTCATCACCTTTTCTCGCTGGTTGCACTGGCGAGATTGCGCCCGGTGAACCTGGGGTCTCCTCCGGTGGCGGGGAGACCTCTGGCACCGGTACGGGGGGTGGGCCGGTGGAGCCGGACCCCGGCGACCCGGATGTCTGCACTCCCGGCATCTGGGCCACGTCCCAGGTCCCGCGGCTCTTGAACCGGGAGTACGACGCGGTGGTGAGGGATCTGCTCGGTGTGACGAGCGTGCCGAACGCTCCCACGGGCAACCCGTCCTCGCTCCTCGTGTCCGACTTCGAGGGCAGCATGACGGACATCGCCTGGAACTCCTACCTCGTGGCCGCCGAGAGCATCGCCGCCGAGGTGATGGCTGGGGCGAACAAGTCCAGGTTCATCGCCTGCGATCCGGCGGCGGCCGGGTGCCTCGAGTCGACGATCCGCGATTTCGGGCGCAAGGCTTTCCGCCGCCCTGTGACGGACGAAGAGGTGCAGCGCTACATGCGGTTCAACGCGCTGGAGCCCAAGGGCACGCCCGCGGAGGTCGCCGAGGCCATCCTGTTCGCCATGCTCGCTTCGCCCTCGTTCATCACGGTCCCCGAGCTGACGGACGACACGGAGAACGGCGCCATCAAGCTCTCCAGCCACGAGGTGGCGACGAGGCTCGCGTTCCTGCTCTGGGGATCCATTCCGGATGACGCCTTGAACACCGCCGCAGACGCAGGGCAGCTCACCACCAGGGAGCAGATCCTCGCGCAGGCGGAGCGGATGGTTCAGGACCGCACCAAGACGGCGCCGATCGTGGCCCTGTTCCATCGTGCTTATGCGGACATTCGTGAGGGTTCGCACTGGGGACAGGTCGAGCACGACACGACCAAGTTCCCCGACTACTCCCCGGACATCGTCGCTCCGATGCTGGCCGAGGTCGACGCCTTCTTCGAGGAGGTGGCGTTCGAGGGGGGGTCGTTCAAGGACATCTTCCTCAGCAACGTAGCTTACGTGAACAAGGACACCGCTCCGATCTACGGGCTCAACGCCGCCGACTATGGCGCGGAGCTGACGCGGGTGGAGCTCGACCGGAACGAGCGGCCGGGATTCTTGACCCGCGTCGGGTTCCTGAGCTCCTACTCGTCCTTTGGCGCCACGAGCCCGATCCTCCGGGGCGCGTACGTCGCCAACAGGCTGCTCGGGCTCACCCTGAAGCCGACGCCGGGCGCGGACCAGACGCCGCGGCCTCCGGGCCCGTTCTCCACGGAGCGTGAGGCCATCGAGGCGCTGACCTCCCCTGCGGGGTGCGTCGATTGCCACAGCAAGCTCGTCAACCCGCCGGGCTTCGTGCTCGAGAGGTTCGACTCGGTCGGCAAGGTGCAGACGAAGGATCCGCTCGGCGGCGACATCGACGCGACGGGCGACGTCTACTTCAGCGACACCAACACGAAGACGATCACGACGCCACTCGAGATGATGGCCGAGCTCGGCGCTGGTGCGATCGCCAAGCGTCACTATGCCGAGCAGTGGGTGTCCTGGGCCCGCCGGAGGGTGCCGAACACGAACGACGCCTGCGCCGTCAACGAGCTCAGCGACAAGCTGTCGAGCGACGGCTATACCATCATCAATTTGCTCACGGATCTTACCCAGGCCGATTCGTTCCGCCTGCGCACCGTCCTCGGGGATTGAGAAGGAATACGACCATGATGAAGAACCTTAATCGAAGAGTATTCCTCCGAGGCCTGGGTGGAGCCGTCGTCGCTGCACCTTTCTTGGGCTCTGTCGCCGAGCGTGACGCCGAGGCGCAGTCGGCCGGCGGCGGCGCTCCGAAGCGGCTGATCGTGCTCTTCACGCACTATGGCTGCCTGACGAACCGGTGGTTCCCGAAGAAGTCCCATGGCGAATTGACCGCCGCCGATTACCAGGCGACGACGCTCAAGCACCTCGCGCCCTTCGCAAAGAAGCTCCTGATGCCCCGTGGCATCCGGGGGATGAACGAGTGGAGCTTCGGGCGGACCCACGGCCAGAACAACGACCCCCACGGTCAGGTCATGGGGTCGTATTTCACCTGCTACCCGGTGACGCCCGAGAGCGACAAGTTCAACGCGAAGTCGACAGGGCGGTCGCTCGATCACATCGCCGCGGAGCAGGTCAACCCCAACGGCGCCGCTCCGCTCGTGATGCAGATCGGCGGGGTGCGGCAGGACTCGTTCTCGAATTTCTCGTACGACAAGCCCAAGCAGATCTTCCCCGGCATCGGGTCTCCGACGACGATCTACAACAACCTCACGGGCCTCTTCGGCCAGGGCCCCGTGTCACAGGATACGTACAAGGTGGTCCGCGGCAAGAGCGTGATCGACGTCGTGCGGGAGGACCTGGAGACCCTCGAGAGGGTCAGGATGAGCCAGGCGGACAAGCAGCGGCTCTCCGACTGGAAGGACCTCCTCCACCAGACCACGAACACGGTCAGGGCCCAGTGCAGCGCCGCCCAGGCAGAGGCGCTCGGTTTGACGGCCCAGTCCGTGCAGGCGGCCTCGCAGGGGGGTGGCCTCGGCATCGACCTGTCGAAGTCGACGAACGTCATGATGGACCTCGCGGTGCTTTCGGCCATCTGCGACCAGAACCGCGTCATCTTCATGAAGTTCCCCGGCACCCTCACGTTCAAGTGGGACGGCATCAATCACTCGAAGGACTCCCATGGCATCTCCCACCGCGTTGGCGACGCCAACATGGGTGGTGATTGCGTTCCTGGTGTCATCGAGATGATCCAGCAGATCGACGACTGGTACGCGAAGAAGTTCGCTTACCTCGTCGGTCGGCTCGACAGCATCGATGAGGGCGAGGGGAAGCTCCTCGACAACACCGCGACCGTCTGGTTCCAGGAAGACTCCGACGGCAACAGCCACAACCTCAACAACCTGCCGATCCTCCAGGCAGGGAGCTGCGGCGGCTACTTCAAGACGGGTCAGGCCGTGAACGTCGAAGGCGGCAAGGCTGACCTGGCCGTCGGTAACAGCGAGGCTGCCTGCGGGCCGGGCCAGACGAAGCTCGAGTTCGGCGAGATCGATGGCACGGGGACTCCGCCGGATGTCGCCACGCAGCCGATCAACAAGTACTTCTGCAACCTGCTGAACGCCATCGGGGTGAAGGCCGGCGCGGACGGCTTCCCGGCGATCGGCGGCTCGGCAGAGGTGACTCACTTCGGCAAGCACGACGACACGAAGCTCTTCGCCAGCGAGACCAATCCAGTGTCCATCAAGGACGCTGGTGAGTTCAAGGCGCTTCGCGCGAACGGCTGAGCGTCGCTCGCGCCGGGGCTGCCGGCTTGGGCGAATTGAAGATTAGGCCCCTCCCCTCAGGAGGGGCCTTTGCTTGGCGCCGGGTCGCAGAGACTGAGATGACCCCGTGTCATTAACACAACGACGCGGAGCTCCGGGGCGGAGCCCGCGTCGTTGTCATCGGCCGCTCACTGCTGCTGCTGCGCGCCGTCGGCGACCCACTGCTCGATCGCGTCGATGTATGCCTGGGGCAGGCACGTGTATTCTGGGCCGGGCTCGCCGACGCATCCATTGGGCATGCGGGCGATATCCCCGCAGGGGCCTTTGAGGATCTTGACGAGGGCGCTCTGTTCTGGCGCGCCGGGGGTGACGAGCGGAATGTCTCCGCACGCCTCGGAGATGTGCGTCGTCAGGGTCGCGTAGAGGGTGTCGTCGTCGAGCAGCCTCGGTTCCGCCTCGCCGTTGTGGCAGCTCGCATCGGAGCAGCCGGTTTGCGCGACGACCGCTCTGACCGTTTCAAAGGTCGGGTCGACCGCCGAGCCGCCACCGCCGGTTGCAGCGGAGGTCGAGCTCGAGGCCGTGGCGCCTCCGGCGCCATCCCCGCCCGAGCCCTGCCCGCCAGACCCGGACGCACTTGAGGTAGTGGTCGTGCCGGCTTCCGAGCTGCCGGTGCTTCCATCATCGGAGCAGCCTGAAAGAGCTGACAGGAGGGTGAGGATCGCTGCGGCGGCAAAGTTTGAGAGTCGAAGTTTCATGGATCGTAATTAAAGTGGTTAGAGAGCAAAGTATAGCCCTCTTTCCGATTGAAACAAATGGAAAGGCTTCGATCCGTCGGACCTTCAAGACGAGGCGTGATCAATGAATGGCTCTGGTGAACTTTTGTGAGCACGTCGCCCGTGGCGCCGGCGGCTCCCGCTCGGTGAAGCGCTGAGCGAGGCCAGGGGTGTCTTCCGGGATGGGAGGTGCTGCGGGGCGGGTAGGCGAGCCAATGCGTTTGAAGATCAAGCGGTTTGTGGCGGCTATCCTCGCATACAGGCGTGCTGCACGCGCCGATTGACGTTCATGCCTGATGCCCTCAAGCCCTATTTCAACTGTCAAAAGTGCTTGCAAATGCCGTCGCTTTGGGCGCTCCGTCGAGCGCCGGAGTCGCGTCCGGCCGCGCAGCGCCATCGGGCACAGCCGAGCACGTCGGGGATGGCGAGGATGCGATGTGGCCCGACGCGAGCAGGGTGGGTACCCTTCGCCCATGCGCGATCCCTTCCTCGTGCCCCCCGGTCCGCTCGTCGATGTCGCCTGGCTCGCAGCGCACGCGGGCGATCCCCGCGTCCGCGTCGTCGATTGCCGCTGGTACCTCGGCGGTCGCCGCGGCGCCGACGAGTACGCCCGCGGGCACATCCCCGGCGCTGTCCACCTCGACGTCGACGCCGATCTCTCCAGCCCGGCGCACGGCGGACCAGGCCGCCACCCGCTGCCCGATGCGGCGGCGTTCGCGCGCGTCCTCGCCCGCATCGGGGTTGTCCCAGGCTCGGTGGTCGTCGGCTACGACGACGCCGGGGGCGCCATCGCCGCCCGTCTCTGGTGGCTGCTGCGCTACTTCGGCCATCCAGGCGGGCGCGTGCTCGACGGGGGACTCCAGGCGTGGACCTCCGCGGGACACAGCCTCTCGACCGCGGCACCCACGATCGCAGAAGCGCCCGCCATGGATCTCGCCCCCGGCGGCGCCCCGGTCGCCGACAAGGTGGCTGTCGACAGGCTGCGCCGCGATTCCGCGGCGGTGATCCTCGATGCGCGCGCCCGCGAGCGCTACGAGGGGCAGACCGAGCCCGTCGATGCCCGCCCGGGCCACATCCCCGGCGCCCGCTCCGCCCCCTTCGTCGAGAACCTCAGCGCCCCCGGGGGCGCCTTCCGCGAGCGAGCGGAGCTCGAGCGGCGCTACCGCGACCTCGGCGCGCTCGATGCAGCCACGGTGGTCTGCTACTGCGGCTCCGGCGTCACCGCCTGCCACGACCTGCTCGCCCTGACGACGCTCGGCCGCGAGGACGCGATCCTCTACGAAGGGTCCTGGAGCGATTGGGCCCGCGACGCCGCCCTGCCCGCGGCCAGCGGCCCCGAGCCCTGAGCGGCGTCAGGCGAGCGCGCGGCCGACGGTGGCCTCGATCGTCTCGCGCAGGTAGCGCGCGGCGAGCGCGACCGTGCGCGCCGCGCTCTCCGGCGTCGGCTGGAGCGCCGGCGCGACCTCCATGACGTCGCCGCCGATCAGGCCGACCTCGCGCCCGAGCCGGCGGATGAGGGCCACGACGAACTCGGGCGACAGGCCGTCCGGCTCCGGCGTCCCCGTGGCGTCGGCGTACGCGGCGTCCGTGCCGTCGATGTCGTTCGAGAAATACACGCCCTCGACGCCGGTGCTCTTCACGTGGGCCACGATGGCGTCGAGCGCCGCCGCCGGATCGGCGCGGCACTCGGCCGCCCAGAACTGCCGCACGCCGTAGCGGCTCTCCCAGTGCTCGCGCGGCTTCTGCGACGCGCGGACCCCCACCTGCGTCAGCCGGCCGCCCCGCCCGACCAGCTCGTTCGCGTGGTACGACCACGTGGCGAAGCAGTACGCGATCCCGAGCCGCTCCTCGAGGAGATCGGTGTGCGCGTCCGGCTGGACGATGCCCCACGGCCGCTTCCGCGCGCGGGCGAGCGCGCGCGCGACCGGCAAGGCCGTGGAGTGATCGCCGCCGAGCACGATGGGGGCGACGCCCGGGTTGATCGAGAAGACGAGATCGAGCGCGCGCTCCGCGATGGAGAGCGGCGAGACCGGCAGCCGCGACGCCACGGGCTCGGGTACGCCAGGGTAGAGCGCGCGGCGCGACGCGGCCTTCTGCGCCTCGGAGAGCATGTCGTCGTGCAGGAGCTGCGGCACGACGAACACGTCGCCGATGTCGACGAGCCCGACCTGGCGCGCCCGCTCGGGGAAGTCCGGGAAGGCGTCGAGGAGCGCGGTCCGGATGGCCTGCGGGCCCATGTTGGAGCCGCGGAGGAACCCCGCGCCGACGTCGGAGGGCACGCCGAGCAGGACGGCGCGCGCACCGGCGATGCGGTCGAGCGACGCGCGGAACCGCGCGAGGACCTCCTCCTCGGTCGCGGCGCCGTAGAGCCGCCGCTGGACCTCGATCTGCTGCGCGCGGCCGGTCGAGACGAGGTAGAGGCCTCCGGCCGCCGGGCGCAGCAGGAGCGCGAGCTCTTCTTGCGGGGTCATGCCGGACGAGGGTACGCGCCCCTCAAAGGTCCGCCAGCGAAAGGGCGGACGGAGGGAGAGGGAAGCGCTCGGCCGTGAGGTGAGGGACCGGCGCGCTCATCGCGGCGGGCCAGCTGGCGCCGCACGCGACGACCCGGAGCGCGCGCAGCACCCCGGCGTGCGCGACAAGGAGCGGCGGGCGCGCGCGGGATGCGACGTCCGCGTCGGCCGCGACGGCCGCGACGTCCACGCCATTCACGCCGCGCGGGGTGCCGAGCTCGCGCCAGATCGACCGCACCCTGGACTCGACGTCGAGCGCCGACTCGCCACCGGGCGGCCCGACGCGCTCCCAGCCGTCGAGCCACGCGGCGTACGCGGCCGGATCGTCGCGCTCGATGTCCGCAAAGGCGCGCCCCTCCCACGCGCCGTAGGAGATCTCGAGCAGGCGATCGTCGATCGCGCGCGGCACCCCGAGGCGCGCCGCGAGCTCGGCGGCCGGGAGCGCGCAGCGGGAGAGCGGCGACGAAAAGACCACGCCGGGGCGGACGCAGAGCTCGTGGAGCGCGCGCTCGATCGCGGCCGCTGCAGCCTCGGGGGGGAGCTCCGCGGCGACGTCGAGGCGGCCGTAGCAGACGCCGGAGAGCGCGACGGGGGCGTGGCGGAAGGCGAGGAGGCCGTGGGCGAGGGGATCCACGCGCGCGCCCGCGGCTCAGCCGCCCCGCACGAGCGCGAGGGCGAGCAGCGCGGCGCACTCGGCGATCTGCTGCGCCGCGCCCAGGAAGTCGCCCGTGAGCCCGCCGGCGCGGGCGTGGAAGCGGAAGCCGCAGATCGCCGCGGCGGCGGCGGCCGCGACGAGCATGCCCGCCGCCTCGGCCGCCGTGAGGGCCCCGGCGGCGTGCGCCGCGGCGAGCGCGAGCGCCGGCCAGAGCGAGCCGAGCAGCGCCTGCGGGAGCGCCGCCTGCGCCACCGGGCGGCTGCGCGAGCCGCTCTGGGTCACGTAGGGCAGCGCGACCATCAGCCAGATCGGCGGGGTGCGCGAGAGGCACTGCGTCAGCACGAGGGCGACGGGCGCCGCGGCGTCGAGCCGCGCGAGCAGGGCGACGCGCAGCACGAGGACAACGACGAGCGCCGCCGCGCCGAACGCGCCGATGCGGCTGTCCTTGAGGATCTCGAAGATCCGCGCGCGATCGAGCGCGCCGCCGAGCGCGTCGGCCGTGTCCGCGAGGCCGTCCTCGTGGAACGCCCCGGTCAGCAGCAGCCCGAGGGCCACGGTGACGCTCGCCGCGACGAGCGCGCCGCTCCGATCGACGAGCAGCCACACCGCGGCCTGGACGGCGCCGAGCGCGGCGCCCACGAACGGGAACCAGGCAGAGGCCCAGCGCCAGTCCGCCTCGGCGTAGGGGAAGCCGCCGACCGGGACGCGCGTGAGGAAGGTCGCCGCTGCGCGGGCGCCGCGCAGCACCGGCGGCGTCGTCATGGAGTCCCGGGCCGCGCGCGATCCGGCACGCTCGCGCTCGCGAACGTCGCCATGCCGGCGTGGAGGGCGCAGGCCGCGTCGAGGAGGGGCAGCGCGGCCAGCGCCGCGCTCGCCTCGCCGAGGCGCATCCCGAGGTCCAGCAAGGGGCGCGCGTCGAGCGCCGCGAGGACGTGGGCGTGGCCGCGCTCGGCCGAGCGGTGGGCGAAGATCATGCCCGACCGCGCCTCGGCGCACATCCGGACGAGCGCGAGCGCCGCCGTCGAGACGATGAAGCCGTCGACGAGCACCGCCATGCGCCGCTCGATCGCCCGCGCCATGGCGCCCACCAGCGCGGCGATCTCCTTCCCGCCGACCGCCTGCACGACGCGGTGCGGGTCGGTGCGCTGGACGCCCGAGGTCTCCTGCGCGCGTCGCGTCGCGTCGCGCACGACCTCGATCTTGCGCGACAGCGCGTCGCCGGAGACGCCGGTCCCCGCCCCGACGACGTCCTCCGGCGCGATCCCGAGGAGCAGCGCCGTGATGGCCGCCGCCGCCGTTGTGTTGCCGATGCCCATGTCGCCGAGCAGGACGACGCGCGTGTCGCCCCCGAGCGCGTCGATCTCCGCGGCGCCCGCGCGGAGCGCGCGCTCGTAGACGGCCTCCGAGAGCGCGTCCTCGATCCGCAGGTCGCCGATGGGATCGTCGGCGACCGGATCGCGCCGCAGCCGCGCGCCATCGCCGCCGTCCACGCCCTCGTACGGGTGGGCGACCCCGACGTCCACGACCCGCAGATCGACACCGAGGTTCCGGCAGAGGACGCTGGCGGCGGCGCCGCCGCGCACGAAGTTCGCCACCATCGCCGCCGTGACCTCTGGCGGGTACGCCGACACGCCGTGCCGGGCGACGGGGTGATCGGCGGCGAAGAGAACCGCCGCCGCGGGCCGGCTCGCAGGCGCCCCGCCCTGGATGCCGGCGAGCGCCACGGCGAGATCCTCGAGCACGCCGAGGCTGCCGCGCGGCTTGGTCAGCGTGTCTTGCCGCGCCCGCGCCGCGCTCACCGCGCTCGCGTCGAGCTCCGGGAAGACCCAGTGAGGCGAGAGAGCCATGTCCGGGTTCTCTACTCCGACACGCCGGCGAGCGGGCACGGCGATGCGGACTCCTTCACAGGAACAGGAGTCCTTCGGTCCTATCGGTGGAGCTGAGGGGGATCGAACCCCTGACCTCATGACTGCCAGTCATGCGCTCTCCCAGCTGAGCTACAGCCCCGGTCGTTGGGAGCGGGATATCTACAGCCTCTCGCACCGCTTGTCTCTACTTTTTTTCGACCGGCGCGCTTTTGTGTCCGAGGGCGTCGGTTCGCGGCTGTTTGCGCGTGTTTGCGTGTGTTTGCTCCCGTTTGCGCGTGTTTGCGCCCGTTGCCGGGTGGGTGCTCCCAGCGGCGAGCTCCGCGCGGCCTGGCGGCGATGCGGCCGCCGGGCCGCAGGGGCGCTCAGAAGTTCATCAGCTTTGCCAGGTAGTACTTCATCGTCTCGGTCGTCCCGCCGCCGATGCGGAGGAGCCGCTGATCGCGCCAGGCGCGCGCGATCGGGAAGTCCTCGATGTAGCCCCAGCCTCCGTGGAACTGCAGGCAGGTGTCCACGACGTCGTTCGCCACGTCGCCGGCCAGGATCTTCGCCATCGAGATGAGCTTCACCGTCTCGAAGCTGATCGGCACCTTCCGCACGTAGCGCTCGTCGTTGTAGTGGTCGACGCACTTGTAGGCGAACGCGCGCGCCGCCTCGCAGCGCGTGTACAGGTCCACGAGCTTGTGCTGCCACGACTCGCGCTTGATGATCGGCTTGCCGAACGCCACCCGCTCGCGCCCGTACTCGACCGTGCCGTCGAGCGTCATGAACGAGCTCGCGATCGCGCTCACCGCAGCGACCAGCCGCTCGGTCTGGAAGTTCTGCATCAGGTACGCGAAGCCCTGATCGGGCTCGCCGAGCAGGTAGCGCCCCGGCACCCGCACGTCCTCCAGGAAGAGCTCCGCGGTGTCCGAGGACTTGTTGCCGATCTTCTTCAGCTTCTTCGCGACGTTGAAGCCGCGGAGCGCCGTCGGCACGAGGAAGAACGAGCAGCCGTGGGCGCCCTTGTCCGGCGACGTCTTGGCGAGCAGCGTCACGAAATCGGCGCGCGTCCCGTTCGTGATGAACGTCTTCTGCCCGTTCAGCACGTAATCCTCGCCGTCCTTGCGCGCGATCGTCCGGATCCCGGCCACGTCGCTGCCGGCCGCCGGCTCGGAGACGCCCAGCGCGGCGATCTTGTCGCCCGCGAGCGCCGGCTTGAGGAACTCCTCGATCTGCTCCTTCGTGCCGATGTCGCTGATCACCGGGGTCGCCATGTCGCTCTGCACGAGCAGGCCCATCGAGACCCCCGCCATCGTGCAGCGCACGAGCTCCTCGGCCTTGGCCGCCGAGAACCAGTAGTCGAGCCCGGCGCCGCCGTGCTCCTCCGGGAAGTGCGCGCCCAGGATCCCGAGCTCGCCGGCGCGCTTGAACACCCAGCTGGGGAAGCACTCCGACGACTCCCACTCCTCCACATGAGGAGCGAGCTCCTTCTCTGCGAAGGCCCGCACCGTCTTCCTGAACTGCTGATGTTCTTCCGTGAACGGCTGCCACATCGCGAACCCCTCCTCGCCGGCACGACCGAGATGATTCGTACACGAAACATTTTCCAGCGCAAGCGCTGCACCTCCGCGCTTCTGCCGCGCCTGGTCCGCCGAACGGGCCGCGCGGAGCCCCATGGAAAACGAGGGCCGATGGCGCGGCGCGCGACCGTGCGGGCCGCGGCGCGAGCGGCGCGAGCGTCAGAAGAACCGCCGAAGAGCGAAAAATGAATCGGCACGCGCATCCATCCACGCAGTCTGCCGGCTCTGCTAGCCTCCGGGCCACATGCGACTCCTCGTCCTGTCCCGCAACGCGTCCCTCTATTCGACGAGCCGGATCGTGCTCGCGGGGCGCGCGCGTGGTCACGACGTCAGCGTCATCGATCCGCTCGATTTCCAGATCGTCGTGTCGCGCGGCCGCCCGTCGTTGCTCGTCGGTGGTTCGGCGGTGCCCCGCTTCGACATCGTGATCCCGCGCATCGGCGCCAGCATCACGAACTACGGCCTCGCCGTCGTCCGTCAGTTCGATCTCATGGGCGTCCCCGTCCTGAACGGCGCCGTCTCGATCGCGAGGAGCCGCGACAAGCTGCGCGCGCTCCAGCTGCTCACGCGCCGCAAGCTCAACGTGCCGATCACCGTGTGCGCCCGGAACCCGGCCGGCGTCGAGGCGGCGCTCTCGCTCGTCGGCGGCTGCCCCGCGATCGTGAAGCTCCAGCAGGGGACCCAGGGCATCGGCACCATGCTCGCCGAGACGCCCCACGCCGTGCACGCGCTGCTCGAGACGTTCTGGGCCATGGGCCAGGACATCGTGCTCCAGGAGTACGTGCGCGAGTCGAAGGGGCGCGACATCCGGGTTATCGTCGTCGGCGGCCGCGTGGTCGCCTCGATGCGCCGCGTCGCCAAGCCGGGGGAGTTCCGCTCGAACCTCCACCGCGGCGGCAAGGGCGATCGGGTGAAGCTGCCGCGCGCCTACCGTAGCGTCGCGATCCGCGCCGCGAAGGCGATGGGCCTCGAGGTCGCCGGCGTCGACATGCTCGAGGCGCGCTCCGGGCCCAAGATCCTCGAGATCAACAGCTCGCCCGGCCTGGAGGGGATCGAGCGCGCGAGCGGCGTCGACGTCGCGGGCGCGATCATCAGCTACGCCGAGCGGTACGCGGCGGAGCAGCGCGGCCTCAGCCGCCGCACGCTCGAGGCGCGGATCGCCGAGGTGATCCACGACGAGCGCATGCCGGCGCCGCGCCGGCTGAGCCGCGCGGCGGCCGAGAACGGGGCGGGCGCGAGCCGCCGGAAGGCCGCGGCGCTCACCGGCGGGAGGGGCGCGCGGAGGGTCCTCTCGTGACCCTGCGGGTCGAGGCGGCCGGCGATGCGGTCGTCCTGACCATCGATCGTCCCGAGCGCAGGAACGCCATCGACAGCGACTTCGCGGGCCGCCTCGGCGAGGCGATCCGCCGCGCCAGCGCCGACCCGCGCGTGCGCGGCGTCGTGCTCACCGCGACGAGCAGCGACGTCTTCGTGGCGGGCGGCGACATCCGCGAGCTCCACGCGCTCGCCGCCGGCGGCGCGGACGGGGGCGAGGTCCTCCGGCTGTTCGAGGGCCTCGCGGCCTTCGAGGAGAGCGAGGTGCCGATCGTCGCCGCCGTGCAGGGCGACGCGCTGGGCGGCGGCTGCGAGCTCTTGCTGCTCTGCGATTTCGTCGTCGTCGAGGAGCACGCCGCGCTCTCGTTCCGGCACGTCAAGATGGGCCTGTCCCCGGCCTGGGGCGGGCTGACGCGGCTCTGCGAGCGGGTGGGGCCGCTCGCGGCGGCGCGGCTGCTCCTGACGGCGGAGAGGATCGACGCCGCCGAGGCGCTCCGCGTCGGCCTCGTGAGCGAGGTCGTCCCCACCGGCGCGGCGCGGAGCCGGGCGATCGCGCAGGTCGGCCGCATCGCCGGGGGCCCGCGCGCGTCGGTCGCGGCCATGAAGCGGTCCCTGCACAAGGTGCGCGAGGCGCTGCGCGCCTCCGCCGCCGAGGTCGAGCGACGGGCGTTCGCCGAGCAGTGGAACGGCCCGGAGCACCGGCGTGCGATGGATACGTTCCTGAGCAAGAAGTGACGGTGACGCGGCGTGGAGGGCGCGGAGCGGCAGTACCCTGAGGGCGCCGAGCCCCCGCCGGAGGGCGCGGAGCCCGCGCCGGGGAGCGCCGAGTTCGCGCCTGCGATCGCCGAGGCCGCGCCTGCGAGCGCGCTGCTCCCGCCGGCGCCGCCGACGATCGAGCACTTCATCGGCCGCCGCCCGCACCTGCGCGCGCTCCAGCGCGCCGCCGAGGCCCTCGTGCTGGAGCGGCCCGTCGCGGTGCTCGTTCACGGCGCCGCGGGCATGGGCAAGAGCGCGCTCATCCACCACTTCTTGATGGGGCTCCGCCGCGACAAGGGGCCGGTCATCCTGCGGGGGCGCTGCGCGCTCGCGGCGGCCGAGTCCTACAAGGCGTTCGGGGGCGTGATGGAGGCGCTGAGCCGCTTCCTCCGGCGGGTCTCGCGCGATGATGTGGAGCGCCTCCTGCCGCGCGACGTCCGCGCGCTCGCCCGGGTGTTCCCGGTGCTCTCGCGCGTGCCGGCCGTCGCGTCGGCGCCGCGCGCGTGCGAGTCGCCCGACGCGCAGGAGCTGCGGCAGCGCAGCTTCGCCGCGCTCCGCCAGCTGCTCTGGCGCATCGCCGAGCGCAGCCCGCTCGTCGTGGCGATCGAGGACCTGCAGTGGAGCGACATCGACAGCGTGGCGCTCCTGCTCGAGCTCACGCGGCCCCCCGACGCGCCCGCGATGATGTTCCTCGGCAGCTTCCGGGACGAGGACGTCGCCACGAGCGCGCCGCTCCGCGCGCTGCTCGACGGGATGGGCCTCGAGCGCCGGGACGCCGAGGCCGAGACCGCCGGCGCGCGGGGGCGGATCGAGTCGGCGCGCCGGGACGGCGAGCTGCGCGAGATCGCGGTCGGCCCGCTCTCGCCGCTCGAGGCCGAGGAGCTCTCGCTCGCGCTCCTCTTCGCGCGCGACGACGTGACCCGCGCGCGGGCGGACGCCATCGCCCGCGCCTCGCGGGGCAACCCGCGGCTGCTCGGCGAGCTCGCCCGCGACGCGCAGGAGCTCTCGGGCGAGGACGGCGCCCGGGGCGACGCCGCGTGGGGCAGGGCGCTCGACGCGCGGCTCCGCCGCCTGCCGGAGCACGCGCTCCGGCTGCTGGAGGTGATCGCGGTCGCCGGGGAGCCGATCGACGCGGCGGTCGTGGCGCGGGCGGCGAAGCTCCGCGACGACGAGCTTGCCCCGGCGATGACGCTGCTGCTCATGGAGGACCTGATCGCCGCGCGGCGCGCCGGCGAGGGCGAGCTCGTCGAGGCGTCGCACGACAGGGTGCGCGCGGCCGTGGTCGGCCGGCTCGGCCCCGAGCAGCTCGCGGCGCGGCACCGGAGGCTGGGGCGGGCGCTCGAGGCGCTGGGGACGGCGGACGCGGAGGCGCTCTCGCGGCACTGGCTGGGCGCGGGCGACGCGGCGCGGGCGGGGCGGCTCGCCGAGCGCGCGGCCGAGGAGGCGGCGGAGGCGCTCGCGTTCGAGCGCGCGGCGCGGCTCTACGAGCTCGCGCTCGGCCTGCGCTCGCGCGAGGCGGACGTCCCCGAGGCCGAGCGGCGCGCGCTCGGCGTGCGGTGCGCCGACGCCCTGGTCAACGCGGGCAAGAGCGCCGAGGCGGCGAGGATCTACGCGGCGGCGGCGGAGGGGGCGGACGGCGCGCTCTCGCTCGAGCTCCGCCGGCGGGCCGCGGAGCACTACCTGCGGAGCGGGCACATCGACGAGGGGATCGAGCTCGTCCGCGCCGTCCTCCGGGCCGTCGGCCTGTCGTTCCCGGAGACGCCGCGGCGCGCGCTGGTGGCGCTGCTCCTGCACCGGGCGGAGCTGCGCCTCAGGGGCCTCCGGTTCCGCGAGCGGTCCGAGGCGGAGGTGCGGCCGGAGGACCTCGCGCGCATCGACGCCTGCTGGACGGTGACGGTGGGGCTGTCCGGCGTCGACATGGTCCGCTCCGCGGAGTTCTCGGCGCGCGCCCTGCTGCTCGCGCTGCGGGCCGGTGAGCCGTACCGCGTCGGCCGCGCGCTCGCGTTCGAGGCCTCGTCCGCGTGCATGATGGGGGCGCCGGGCCGGGCGCGCGCGGAGGAGCTCGTCGCCGCGGTGCGGGCGCTCTCGGAGCGGCTCGACAGCCCGCACCTGCTCGGCCTGTCGATGATGGTGTCGGGCATGCTCGAGGCGTTCACGGCCGGGCGCTGGAAGGCGGCGTCCGCGTGGTACGAGGTGGCCGACGAGCTCCTGCGCGACCGCTGCGCAGGCGTGTCCTGGGAGCTCGCGACGACGCAGCTGATGGCGTCGTGGGCGCGGTACTACCGCGGGCAGATCGACGCGCTCGCGCGGACGACGCCGGCGGTGCTCCGCGCCGCCGAGCAGCGGGGGGATCTCTACGCGGTGGCGATCTTCAGCGTGCAGGCGACGTGGGTGGCGCTCGCGTCGGACGACGTGGCGGGCGCGCGCGGCGCGATCGCGGAGGCGCTGTCGAGGTGGACGACGTCGGGGTTCCACCTCGAGCATTTCGTCGGGCTGCTCGGCGAGACCTACGTCGACCGGTACGCGGGCCGTGCCGGCGCCGCGATGAAGCGCCTCACGGACGCCTGGCCGAGGATCGAGGGCTCGATGCTGCTGCTGATGCAGAACAGCCGGGTGATGGCCCACGTCGAGCGCGCGTGCACGGCGCTCGCCGTGGCCGAGGCGGCGCCCGAGCCGGAGCCGCTGATCCAGGCGGCGCTCCGGGACGCCGCGGCGCTCGCCCGGGAGAAGACGGCGTGGTCGGACCCGTTCGTGCCGCTGATCCGCGCGGGCGCTGCCGAGCTGCACGGCGACAGGGAGGGGGCGATCGCGCAGCTGGAGGCGGCGGCGGCCGGGTTCGACGCGGCGGATATGCCGCTCTACGCGGCGGCGGCGCGGCGCCAGGCGGGCGAGCTGCTCGGCGGGGAGAAGGGGCTCCAGCGGCTCCTCGTGGCGGACGCTGTGATGGCGCGGGAGCGGATCAAGAGCCCGGCGCGGTGGGCGGCGATGCTGGCGCCGGGCTTCGGGCGGGGCGAGCGGGTCGGCTGGGGCTGAACCTGGCGTCGACGGCCGGGTGGCCGCTAGCTCGAGCCGCCGCCGGGCAGCGGACCGAACTGCTTCTCGTACGCCGCGAGCCGGGCGGCGAGCTGCTTCGCCTCATCGCTGGCGGCGCGAGCCTGCTCTTCCGTGCCGCTCCGCCCGGGGGCTCCGGCACGAGGGCAGGGGACGTCAGGCGTCAGCGCACCGCCAGCACCACCTCGTGGGCCTCGGTCTTCGCCGGGATCTCCCAGCGCTCGATCATCCGGCGGATGACGGCCTCCGGCACCGCCGCCTCCCGCGCCCGGTTCTGCGCGAACAGCGTCGATGCAGGCACCTCCACGTAGACGACGCGGATCCTCGCCCCGTAGTCGGCCGCCATCTGCAGGAGCGGGCCGCGCCGCTGCCGCGAGAGGTTCGTCGCGTTCCACACGAACCGCTCGCCGCGCCGCAGGTATTCCTTCGCCCGCTCGCGCGCGGCCTGGACCACCTGTCCCTGCGTGTCCGCCGGATCGATCTCCAGCTCGCTCCGCAGCGCGTCCAGGGAGACGACCGGCCAGTCGGCGAGGTGGTGGCGAACATAGGTATCCTTCCCGGCGCCCGGGAGCCCGCTCATCACCACGACCTCGGATCGCGTGTCGTCGTAGACCTCGACGTCCGGGTGCCGCCCGCCGGCGGGATCGGAGCGGAAGTACACGAAGCGCGTGTGCGTCGAGGCGAAGGACCGCGGCGCGGTGTAACACCCCTCCTCGCGACAGAACTCGCGGAAGAGCTCGATGCTGTCGACGACACGCCCCATGTCCGCGCAGACGCGCCCTCGGATGTCGGCCTCGGCCACGAGCGCGAGCAGGTCGCAGCGCGCGTGGAGGCTGATCTCGGCGGCGACGCGCCGCGCGTCGTCGCGCTCGATGAGATAGAACGGGATCTGGTGATAGCGCACCAGCGCGCACACCTGCTCGCGCAGCGCGAACGGCGCGCCGAGCTCCCAGAGCAGGCGGCGCGCGAGGAGCTCCCCCGCGCGAGAGTGGCCCTTCGCCGTGATCCGCCCGTCCTCCTCGCGGGTGGTCGCCGGCTTCGCCACGTCGTGGAGGAGGCACGCGAGGTACACGACGCGCTGCTCCTCGGCCGGCAGCGCCTGCCACTCGGGCAGCCCGAGGAGCGTCTCCAGCACCATCCGGGTGTGGATCCAGACGTTGCCCTCGGCGTGGTGGATCGGGTCCTGCGGGCACGCCTCGAGCGCGCGGACCCAGTCGAAGACCTGGAGCTCGTTCCAGGGGACACGCCCCGGATCGGGCGTGAGCAGGTCGAGGAGCGAGGACGCGGAGGACATGACGGAGGACCCCTGGCGAGCGCGCAGTCAACGCCGCGCGCCGCGCGACGCGCAGCGCGCGTGAGGGCCGTAGCATGTCCGCGAAAGGACGCCGGTGCTACCCTGGCACCGCCATGTCCGCCAAATACCCTCGCTCGTTCCACCTGCCGTGGTCCCCCGGCGGAACGTCCGACGACAAGAGGATGGCAGACGTGTCGGGGCTCCTCGGCGTCGAGATCGTCATCACCGAGAAGTGCGACGGGAGCAACCTCACGTACACGCGGGCGAGCGTCTTCTCCCGCTCGCACTCGGGCCCTCCGTCCCACCCGAGCTTCGACCTCGCGAAGGCCACGCACGCGAGCATCGCGCACCTGCTCTCGGAGGGCATGTCGCTCTTCTGCGAGTATTGCTATGCGATCCACTCCATCGAGTACGAGGCGCTCCCCGGGTATTCGCTGGTCTTCGGCGTGCGGGACGACGTGCGGGGCCTCTTCTGGGAGTGGGACATGGTCGTGGCCCAGGCGAACGATCTCGGGCTCCCCACGGTGCCTGTCCTGTTCCGGGGCACCGTCGAGGGCGAGCGCGAGCTCGAGGCGCTGACGACCGCGCTCGCGCGCGAGCCCTCCGCGTTCGGCGGCCCGCGCGAGGGCGTGGTTGTGCGGGCCGCCGGCGAGTTCCCGGACGCGGCGTTCCAGCGGCGGCTCGCCAAGTGGGTGCGGCGCGGGCACGTGCAGACGGACGAGCACTGGATGTACCAGGAGATCCGGCCTCAGCGCCTCGCCCCGGGGCCGGCGCCGATCGACGCGTCACCGCCGTGAGGCCAGCGCCGCGAGCCGATCGCAGAGGCCCTCGCGGATCGGGCCGTAAACCTTGCGGTACTCCTCCCAGTCGAGGCGCTCGTCCGCGACGATCTCGCGCCAGTACGGGTTCGCGGCGCCGTAATCGTGGAGGACGCCGGACTCGGCGATCTGCACGGCGAAGAGCGGCACCCGGAGGGCGTGGAAGAGCTTCTTCTTCGAGGCCTCCGGCTCGTCGTCGAAGCGGGCGCCGGCCTTCTTGAAGTCGGACGCGGAGCGGCTCGCGGCCGACGCGGCGAGCTTCTTCCTGTCGAGCTTGAACGGGAAGGGCGGCCTCCCTTCCTTGAGCCGGTGCTCGGGCGGCAGGAACAGGCACTCGAGCGCGAAGACGCTGTGCTCGGCGATGGCGTCGCGGAAGGTGTCGAGGCCGTGGACGACGACGTTGACGCCCGGCGCAAAGGCGAGGTCCTGCCGCGCGTCGCGCCGCGCGAGGACGGCGACGAAATCCTCGTCCGACGTCGCGGACGCGGTCCCGTACACGCGCGAACCGGCGCGGAACACGCTGTGGACCTCGCCGTCTTTGCGGCCGAGGACGCGGAGCACGGTGGAGAGGCTCATGGCAGCGGCCTCGCTCGAGGGACGGCGAGCATCGCGCCGTTCCCACCCCCGCGCAACGGGCGGCGCGTCCTCTACCACCGCACCACCGCGACGCCCGCCCGCCCGCTCGCGAGCGGGCGCCGGCCGGAGCGCCGCCGAGGCGCGCGCGGCGCTCCTCTCGGCAGCTTCCACGGCTCGTGGCGAGCGCGAGCTCTCGGCGACCGTGACTCTCCTGCGAACCTGGTGTTTCCTCGACCGCGGTAGTCCCGTGCGCGCCGCCGCCTCGCCGGCGGCGCCTCCGCGCTTCCAGGAGGGTTCATGGCCGTCGCTGACTCGCGCTCCGCTCGTCCCCAGAAGACCGATCACCTGTCCGAGGCCGTCGAACGGCGGGTGGCGGACGCCCTCGCCGCGCTGTCGCTCGAGCAGAAGGTCCGCCTGCTCACGGGCGCCGACTTCTGGAGCACGCACCCCGAGCCTGCGATCGGCCTGCGCCGCATGGTCGTCTCGGATGGCCCGGTCGGCGTGCGCGGCGAGCGCTGGGACGAGCGCGACCCCTCGGTGTGCCTCCCTTCCTCCACCGCCCTCGCGGCCACATGGGACGAGGCCTTGCTGGAGCGCGTCGGCGCCGCGCTGGCGTCGGAGGCGCGGCGCAAGGGCGTCGACGTCGTCCTGGGGCCGACCGTCAACCTGCACCGCAGCCCGCTCGGCGGCAGGCACTTCGAGTGCTTCTCGGAAGATCCCCTGCTGACCGGCCGGATCGGCGCCGCCTACGTCCGAGGACTGCAGGCCCACGGCGTCGGCGCCACGCCCAAGCACTACGTCGCCAACGACTCGGAGACCGAGCGGTTCACTGTCGACGTCCGGGTCGATGAGCGCACGCTGCGCGAGCTCTACCTCGCGCCCTTCGAGCGGATGATCACCGGCGCGGGCGCGTGGCTCGTGATGGCCTCGTACAACGCCGTCAACGGGGTGACCCTGACCGAGAGCCCGCTGCTCGCGTCGCCGCTCGAGGACGAGTGGGGCTTCGACGGCGTCGTGATCTCCGACTGGACAGCGACCCGCTCCACCGAGGCCGCGGCGCGCGCGGCGCTGGACCTCGCCATGCCGGGCCCGGGAGGGCCGTGGGGCGAGGCGCTCGTCGCCGCCGTCCGCCGCGGCGCGGTGCCCGAGAAGGCCATCGACGACAAGGTCCGCCGCCTGCTGCGCCTCGCCGCCCGGGTCGGCGCCCTCGACGGCGTCGCGCCGGCCGCGCCCGCCCCGGCCCCGCTCTCCAGCGCCGAGGCCGGGACGCTCGCCCGCGAGGCCGCCGCGGCCGGCATGGTGCTCGTGCGCAACCAGGGCGACGCGCTCCCGCTCGACGCGGCCAGCCTGCGGCGCATCGCCGTGATCGGCCCGAGCGCCGCGGCGGGGCGGATCCAGGGCGGCGGCAGCGCGAGCGTCCACCCGCACTACGCGGTCTCGCCGCTGGACGGGCTGCGCGCCGCGCTCGGCCGGCGCGCCGAGGTGCTCCACGCCGTCGGCACCCGCATCCACGAAGGGCTCGTGCCGGTGGCCGGGGACCAGGTCGTCGACCCCGTGAGCGGCCAGCACGGCGTCCACGTGCGGCTCCTCGACGCGAAGGGCGGCGTCCTGCACGAGGAGCACCGCGACGTCGGGCGCCTCACGTTCATCGGGGATCAGCGCGCGAACGAGGCCGCGACGATCGAGGTGACGGCGCGGTTCCGCGCCGCCGAGGCCGGGCTCCACCGGATCGGCGTGGCCGGCGTGGGCGTCTACCGCCTCACCGCCGGCGGGCACGTCCTCTTCGACGAGGCGGTCTTGCCGGACAAGGACGACATGGCCGCGGCCCTGCTCGCCCCGCCGCAGCGGGCGGCCGAGCTATCCCTGGCCGCCGGCCAGGAGATCGATCTCGCCCTGACGCACACCGTCCCCGTGGGCACGCTCGCGGTGGCGTTCTCCCTGGGCGCCGAGGTTCCGGCGCTGTCCGACCAGGAGGAGCTGGCGCGCGCCGTGGAGCTCGCGCGCTCCGCCGACGTCGCGATCGTGGTCGTCGGCACCACCGAGGCGATCGAGAGCGAGGGCTTCGACCGGAGCACGCTCGGGCTCCCCGGCCGCCAGGACGAGCTGATCCGCGCCGTCGCGGCCGTGAGCCCCCGGACGATCGTGCTTGTGAACTCCGGCGGGCCGGTGACGACGCCGTGGCGCGACGAGGTGGCCGCGGTGCTCCTCACGTGGTTCCCGGGCCAGGAGTTCGGCGCCGCCGTCGCCGACGTGCTGCTCGGCGCCGTGGAGCCCGGCGGCCGCCTGCCCACGACCTGGCCCGCGCGCGCGGAGGACGTGCCCGTGCTCTCGACGAAGCCCGAGAACGGCAAGCTGGTCTATGCCGAGGGGGTGCACATCGGGTACCGGGCCTGGGCGCGTGCCGGCGTCACCCCGGCCTACCCGTTCGGGCACGGCCTGGGCTACACGCGGTGGGAGATCCTCGACGTGGAAGCGCCGAGCGTCGCCGCCGGCGCGGCGGTCGAGGCGCGGGTGCGCGTGCGCAACGTCGGGACGCGCCGCGGGCGCCACGTGGTCCAGCTCTACCTGTCGCGGCCGGACTCCGAGGTCGAGCGCCCCGCGCTCTGGCTGGCCGGCTTCGCGTCCGTCGAGGCTGAGCCCGATCAGACGGTCGACGTCGCCGTCACCGTCGAGCCGCGGGCGTTCGCGCACTGGGCGGCAGGCCGATGGCAGGTGGAGCCCGGCGTGTACACGCTGCATGCGGGACACTCGGCCGCCGTCCTGACGAGACAGACCGCGGTGCATCTGCACGAGTGAGAGCGCAGCTGCGCGGCCCCGGGCGCTGCGCGCGCTCACTGGGATCGATCCGACGATCCCCGGATCGAATCGATGAGGCCGGGAGCGAGGCTTTGCCGAGCATCATGGCGGGCGCCTCGCTCCTCCGCGCAATGCCTTGGTGCAAATTGCCCCAGCGTGGCCGATGCGCGCGGCCGATTCCCGGCCGGAAAGGGGGATCCGTGCTCGTCTTGTCGTCTCGCCCCGAGGGCGCGCGGGCGAGCGTCGAGCTCGCCGGACGCTGCGCGCGCGGCGGGACGCGGGCTGGGGGGTCGCGCAGGCGCCGGCGGAGGTGAGGAGACGGCTCCTGGTTCGCTGCTTGCTTTCCAGGAGGGCGACCCATGATGGACGAGCACCATGTCCCCGGCCAGAGCGGATGGCTCGCGCTCGCCGGGAGAGGCGATGAGAGCACGGGTGGCGTCTCGTCGAGCGTCCGTGGATCGCCGCAGAGGGAGCGCGCCGTGGGCGAGGTCCTCGCGGGCAAGTACCAGATCGTGGGCCGGCTGGGCGCGGGGGGCATGGGCACGGTGTGGCGTGCGCGCAGCCTTTGGCTCGACGTCGACGTGGCGATCAAGGTGCTCCACGAGGAGCAGCTCGACGGCCACGCCGCCGAGCGGTTGCTCCGGGAGGCGCGCGCGACGGCGAAGCTCGGCCATCCGGCGATCGTGCGCGTGTTCGATTTCGGCGAGACCGACGCGGGCGAGCCGTTCCTCGTGATGGAGCTGCTCGAGGGCACGCCGCTCTCGAGCTGGCTGGAGGCGAGGGGCCGGGTGCCGGCGGAGCAGGCGGTCCAGATGCTCTTGCCGGTCGCGTGTGCGCTCGCGACGGCCCACGCGCAGCGCATCGTCCATCGCGACATCAAGCCTGCCAACATCCTCATCGTGCCCGACGGCGCGGGCGGCCACGTCCCCAAGGTCGTCGACTTCGGCATCGCCAAGCTCGCCAACGCGGCGAGCCCTGCGATCACGCAGCGAGGGATGATCGTCGGCAGCCCGGAGTACATGTCGCCGGAGCAGGCCGACGGCCAGCTGGACGTCGGGGAGCAGACCGACGTCTGGGCGTTCAGCGTGGTGATGTACGAGATGATCACCGGGCGGCGGCCGTTCAGCGGGGAGACGCTGAGCGCGGTGATCGTGGCGATCTTCAGCAAGGAGCCCGTGCCGACGACAGAGCTCGGCGCCGGCGACGAGGCGCTGTGGGCGATCCTCCAGCGCGGGCTGGCCAAGTCGCCGGCCGATCGATGGCCCAGCATGCGCGCGCTCGGCCGCGCGCTTGCTGCCTGGGCGGTCGAGCGCGGGGTGACGGCGGATGTGGCGGGCACGTCGCTCGCACACCAGTGGCTCGCGCGAGGGGCCGAGCCGCTGCTAACAGCGGAGAAGGCGGCTCCGATCGCCGCGCCTGCGGGCGCGCCCTCCGGGGCCGAGGTGGCGGCGCAGCTCTCCGCCGGCGCGCGGGAGGCGCCGGGCGCGCTGCCGACGCCGGCGGCCACGCCCGTCGCGCGCCGGGGCGGCACCATCAAGATGGCCGAGGCATGGCGCGGAGCTCGGCTCGGGCTCACGGCCTCGCCGTGGCTCCAGAAGGCGCTCGTGGCCGGGGTCCTCGCCTTCGCCGCGCCTCTGGTGGTCGTCCTGGGGCTGGGCGCGCGGGGTGGGAGCGCGAGCGCGGGCACCGCTCGGCCGGCGGTCCTGGCGGCTGCTCCTGCCGTCGCCCTGGGCGCGTCGGAAGCGCTGCGGGGTACGGCGTCCGCTGCGCCCTCCATCGGCGCCGCGCCCCCCGACGCCGGCGCGCGGCGCGCGGCTGCTTCCGAGACGGCCGTGAGGGGTGCGCCGGCGGACAGCGCGCCTGCCGAGCGGGACGAGCCGAGCGATCCGTGGGAGGAGCCGAGCGATCCATGGGATGAGCTCTTGCCGGCGCCTGCGGAGCCGCGCGCTCCGGTGGCCGAGCCGGCTGGCCAACGGACGGCGCCGCGCGCTCCGGTGGCCGAGCCGCGCGCTCCGGTGGTCGAGCCGCGCGCTCAGCGAGCTGCGTCGCCGCGTCCGCGGCCTGTCTCCACGTCCATGCCGCTGCCGGCGGCGCCCGACTTCTGAGGTGGTCATGCGCACTCCCGGGGTGAAGCACCGCTCCCTTCGTGCATCTGGCGATCTGATGCTCCTCCTGGTCACGCTCGCTGCAGCGGCGCTCGGGCCGGGAGGCTGCTCCGCTCTGATCAGCGAGGAGCTGTCCGACAAGGCCGACGAAACAGAGGGCGCTGGAGGGCTCGAGGACCAGGTCGGCGACGGGCGCGGCGGGGGCGACCTCATCGGGAGCAGCGGCGCGAGCACGAGCAGGACCACCGTGGGCAGCGGTGGCGACGAGAGCGCGACAAGCAGCGGAGGCAGCGGGAGCGCGAGCAGCGGGAGCGGCGCTGGAGCGAGCAGCGGGAGCGGCGCTGGAGCGAGCAGCGGGAGCGGCGCTGGAGCGAGCAGCGGGAGCGGCGCTGGCCCAAGCAGCGGGAGTGGCCCTGACCCGAGCAGCGGGAGCGGCCCTGGCCCGAGCAGCGGAAGCGGCGCTGGAGCGAGCAGCGGGAGTGGCCCTGGCCCGAGCAGCGGGAGTGGCCCTGGCCCGAGCAGCGGGAGCGGCCCTGGCGCGAGCAGCAGTGCAGGCGAGGGCAGCGGAAGCGGCGCTGGTGCGAGCGATGGGAGCGGCGCTGGCGCTAGCGGCGGTAGCGGTCCTGGCGCGAGCGTCGGCGGAGGCGACGGCAGCGGAAGCGGCGCCGGTGGGAGCGGCGCGGGAGGCGACGGCAGCGGAAGCGGCGCCGGTGGGAGCGGCGCGGGAGGTGACGGCAGCGGAAGCGGCGCCGGCGGGAGCGGCGCGGGAGGCGACGGAGGCGGAGGCGGCGCTGGTGGGAGCGGCGCGGGAGGCGAGGGCGCGAGCAGCTGGAGCGGCGCGGGAGGCGCTGCAGCGAGCAGCGGCGCAGGCACCGAGACGACCTGCAATGGCCATTACGCCGATTGCGACGGGGACGCGGCGCATCATTGCGAGACCAACCTGTGGAACAACGACGCTCATTGCGGCGCCTGTGGCAACCGATGCTCCGCCCGTACGAAGTGCCGGCGAGGAGAGTGCTCATGAGCGCGCGCCCCGCACGCCTCGGCGTCGCGCTCGCTGCGGCCTTGCTCATGGCCGCGGTCCCGCTCCCCGCGACGGCGCAGGGCGCGGGCGATGTGGAGTCCGCGCGCGTGCTGTTCGTCCAGGGGGCCAAGCTGGCGAAGCAGGGGCGCTGGGAGGAGGCGCGCGCGCTGTACGCCCGATCGCTCCAGATCAAGGCGGCTCCCCTCACGCGCTACAGCCTCGGCGTCGCGCAGAAGGAGACCGGGCACCTCGTCGAAGCGCTCGCCAGCTTTCGCGCATTCCTGGCCGAGCCGCCGACGCCGACAACCTCTCCCTACGTCGTGCCGGCGCGCGAGGCGGTCGCGGCGCTCGAAGGGCGCATCGGCCGAGCGACGATCGCCGTCAGGCCCGCCGAGATCGGCGGGCTGACGCTGACCATGGACGCGCGTCCGCTGAGCGCGGCCCCTGGTCAGGTCATCGAGCTGGACCCGGGCGCTCACGAGATCGCAGCGAGCGCTCCGGGGTTCCGCGCCGCGGTCGCCCGGTTCAGCGTCGGCGCGGGCAGCTCGGTCGAGGTCCCGATCACCCTGACGCGAGCCACGGCCGAGACGAGGCAAGCCTCGGCTGCCGGGGGCGCTCTGCCTCCCGTGGCCGGCGCTGCCGATGCATCATCGAGCCGGACGCTCCCGCTCGTCGTCCTGGGCGCGGGCGGCGCGCTCTTCGCCGGCGGAGCCATCCTCGGGCTCTCGGGCCTGAAACAGGCAGGTGATGCGCGCTCGAGCACGGGCGCGGACGCGGGCGCCGCGCGGGCCAAGGGGATCGCCGGCGACGTCCTCGGCGTCGCCGGCGTCGCGACTGTGGGCGTC
Source organism: Sorangium sp. So ce117 (assembly GCF_051524395.1). Classification (NCBI taxonomy): domain Bacteria; kingdom Pseudomonadati; phylum Myxococcota; order Polyangiales; family Polyangiaceae; genus Sorangium; species Sorangium sp. So ce117. Next base: position 9,759,736 of record NZ_CP150309.1, on the reverse strand, counting down.
GGGCTCTACCTGCTGCTGAAGGATCCCGCGCCGAGCACGACCAAGGCGGGCTCCGTGACGCCATGGCTGAGCGCGTCCGGCGCGGGCATCGAGGTGCGGCTCTGACGCCGCGCGGCCCGCGCTGAACCCACGGCGGGCGGCGAGCGCTCGACGCCAAGACGCGGGGCAAAGACGCAAAAGAGAGGCGGCGAGGGGTATTCCCGGCGGAAGCGCGGACATGGTACTGCGCGCCCATGCGCTCGCTCGTGACGGTGCTGTCCCTGGCCGCGCTCGTGGCCGCGGGCGCATCCGCCTCGGCCAACGGCGACGGGACCAGCGCGCCGCGCCCTGGGGCCGCGCCCGCGGCGAGCGCTCCTTCCGCAGCAGCACCCACGGCGAGCGCGCCCCCTGCGGCCGCGTCCGCGGCGAGCGCGGCCGCATCCCCGCAGGACCCGGCGGCGGCCCGCTGGTGTGCGCCCGAGCTCGCGTCGCTGCCCGGTGAGGTGTGCGCCTTCCTGCCGTCCAGGCCGGCGCCTGGCCCGCGGGTGCTCGTGATCTTCCTGCACGGCGTCGTCCAGCCCGATTCCGGGTGGCAGTGGGCGCAGCAGCGGGGCGCGGCGCGGGCCGGCGCCCGGCACGGGGCCGCCGTGATGATGCCGCGCGGCCGGCGCGGGATCGGTCCAAATTCGATGGAAGACTGGTGGTGCTGGCCCACCGCCTCCGCCGCGCAGACGGCCCATGAGGACGCCTTGCTCGCCGAGTGGGACGCGGCGCGCGCGGAGCTCGAGCGGCGCGCGGGCGCGCGCTTCGAGCGGGTGCTCGTGTTCGGCTTCTCGAACGGCGCGTACTACGCGACGTCGCTCGCGATGCGCGGGCGGCTGCCGGTCGACGGCTACGCGGCGTTCGCTGGCGGCTCGGGCGCGCGCTACCTGCAGCGGGCGGGCGCGCAGACGAAGCTGCGCGCGCCGGTGTTCGTCGGCTGGGGCGGGAAGGACCCGGCGCACAAGGACCAGGTGGCGCTCGCGAAGATGCTCCGCACGCTGAAGTGGCCATCGAGGTCGCTCGGCAAGCCGCGCGCCGGGCACGCGATGACCGACGAGCAGGTCGACGAGGCGTTCGCGTTCCTGAGCGGCAGGCGAGGCGGCGACAAGGCGCCCGGCAGAGGGCGAGGAGCGCGGACGCGATGAAGGACGCGCTGACGATCGCGCTCTCCCCCGATTTCCTCGAGCGCGAGGCGGCCCGCCTGGGCGCGCTGCTCGCGGATCACGTGCGCAGGGCGCAGCGCCGGGAAGGGCCGGTGCTCGTGCAGCGATCGATCGAAGAGATCCTCGCCGCGCTCGACTTCGATCGCACGGTCGCGCACGGCGGCGCGGATCTCGCCGCCCTCGTCGCCACCGTCCTCGACAACAGCAACCGGCTGCACCACCCCCGTTACTTCGGTCACCAGGTGGCCGTGCCGATGCTGTCGTCGTCGCTCGCCGACCTCGTGCACGGCGTCCTGAACAACGGCATGGCCGTCTATGAAATGGGGCCGGCCGGGACCGCGATCGAGCGCGGGCTCCTCCGCTGGATGCGGGGCAAGATCGGCTGGGGCGCCGAGGGCGACGGCGTCATCACCCACGGCGGGAGCCTGGGCAACCTGAGCGCGCTGCTCGCGTGCAGGGAGCGCGTCGCCCCGGGGAGCTTCAAGGCGGGCGTCCCGCCCGGCCTCGTCCTGCTCGCCTCGGAGGCGGCGCATTATTCGGTCGCGCGCGCCGCCGCCATCATGGGCCTCGGCGTCGATGCCGTCGTGAAGGTCGCCGTGGACGACGCGCTGCGGATCGTCCCGCGGGCGCTCTCGCGGGCGTACGAGGAGGTGAAGCGGGCGGGCAAGCGGGTGCTCGCCGTGGTGGCCAACGCGGGCGCGACGCCGAACGGGGCCTTCGACCCGCTTCGGGAGATCGGCGCCTTCTGCCGGCGGGAGGGGCTCTGGCTCCACGTCGACGGCGCCCACGGCGCGGCGGCGCGCTTCACCGAGCGCTACCGGGACCTCCTCGACGGCGTCGAGCTCGCCGACTCGCTGGTCTGCGACATGCACAAGATGCTCGGCACATCGACGCTGGCCTGCGCGGTCCTCGTCAGGGATCCCGCCGCGCTCGCCGGCACCTACGAGCAGTACGCGCCGTACCTGCACGGCGACGACGAGCGGCAGGGCGTCGATCTGTCCAAGCTCACGTTCGAGTGCACGAAGGCGCAGCTGTCGCTCAAGCTGTTCTTCAACCTCGCCCTCGTCGGCGAGGCCGGCCTGTCCGCGCACGTCGAGCGCCTCTTCGACGCCGCCCGGCGCTTCCACGGCCTCCTCGCGCGCCGGCCGGCGTTCGAGTGCTTCGGCGCCCCGCAGGCCAATATCCTCTGCTTCCGGATCGGCCGCGACTCGGCGACGCAGGATCGCGTCCGGCGGCAGATCGTGGAGGAGGGGAGCTTCTACATCACGCGAACCACGCTGCGCGGCGAGTCGTGGCTGCGCCTCGTCATCATGAACCCGCAGACGACGGACGGGGACATCGAGGCGCTCGCGGCGCGCATCGAGGCGCTCGTCGTCGAGCGCGCGCCGCCGCCCTGACGAACACGCGCCGGGCCGGGTCCGCGGGCGGACGCGAGGTGGTCAGCCGCCGCCTCTCGGCCTGGTCGCCGCGGCCGACGGGGGCGCCGGAGCGTCGCCGGCCGGCACCTGGAGCATCGCATAGTTGATCGTGGTCTCGTTGCGGAGCACGGTGAGCACCACCATGTCGCCGGGCACGCGGGCGCGCAGGTAGCCCTCGAGCCCTGCCAGCGAGTGGACCGGCTGCCCGTCGACCGCGAGGATGACGTCGCCCGGCTCCAGGAGCGGGGACGTGAAGCTGCGGATATCCATGCTCGCGATCCTCGCGCCTTCCCCCGTGGTCGGCTGGATGGTGAGCAGCCAGGGCGCCGGGACGGAGGTGGCTGTCGGCGCGCGGCTCGACCGGTTGTCGCGTTTCTCTGGCCTTGCGGTCGCCGCCGGGCTCGCCGGCGCGCCGGCGCGTTGCTGCGTGTCCTCGGGGCGCTGCTGCGAGGCCTCGACGCGCTGCTGCGAGGCCTCGACGCGCGGGCAGTCGCCGCGGCACGCGCTGACCGCCAGCGGGACGAGCGGCGTGAGCACCCCTGAGAGGCGTCGAGCCCACCCGTACGCGCTGCGCGCACGGAGGGGCTGATCCCGCTGTTGACTGCCATGCATGGCCTCGGCGTCCTCCGCGCGTTCACCACGCGTCCGCACGCGTGCTCACATCGCTCACGTCAGCTCATGTCGCTCACGTCGAGAGCTGCAAGATCCCAACCATCGATTCCCCGCCGCTGTCCGGGCCGTTGTCCGGCGCGCCGCGAAGACCGGGGCGAGGCGGGCGCGGAGAGCGTTCTTCTCTCTCTCTCGCTGCGCCCTCGCAGCTCCGTCTCTCGCGAGCCCGAGCGGCGTCCTCGCGCCTTGGACTCACCGGAAAGCAGGGAGGGTGTCCGTCCCCCGACGCGCTGTGCTCACGGGCTGGCGGGCCGTGGCGCCGCGCCGAAGTGCGCGGGGAACACCCGCTCGAGGAACTCGTTGCGCAGGAGCCCGTCGGGATCGACGAGCCGCTTCAGGCGGACGAACTCCGGGAGCGCGTGCGCGTACATCGCCTGGAGGTGCTCCGCTGTCGCGTGGACGTTCTTCACCAGGTAGACGCGGCCGCCGAGCTCGAGCGCGCGCGCGCTGAGCTCGCTGAGGCGGAGGCCGATCCGGTGGGCGCTCTCTTCCTCCGAGGCCTCGAACGCGAGCGTCACCGCGAACCCATCGGTCCCGTGGTTCGCCGAGAGGAGGAACTGGTCGCCCTGGATGTGGAGCACGTCGAGGAGGAGCGGCGGTATGCCGTCTCGGGCAGCGATCTCATCCACCTTGCCCAGGAAGTCCACGAGCCGGCGCAGGCTGTCCTCCTGGGCGCCCGGGTCGTAGGGGATCATGAACGCTTGCTGCACCGTGAGCATGGGCATCCCGAAGGTCTGCGCGATGCGCTTCGCGCGGACGTTGCCGTCCATGAAGAACAGGTAGCCCATCAGCTCATCGACGTACGGGCGTGAGACATCGAAGAGGAAGCGGTCGATGAGCGTCCAGAGGCCCCGGCTCACCACGGAGGCGCGCATCAGCCACTCGATCGGGACGCGGAGCGCGTGCCGGGGGCGATGGATCAGCAGCGGGCGGAGCTCGTGCGAGGTCCCCGGGACGTACCGCGACCGGAGGACCATGCCCCTGCTCCCCTCCAGGGTGTGGAAGGCGATAGAGAAGAGCGCCTCCGGGATCCACCCGTCCTCGTCCGCGGTGCCTCCTTCGGACTGCAGGAGCTGCTCCGCGCGCGGGAGGAGCGCCGTCGCGAGCTCCTCGAGCGAGGCGCAGCGCGTCGCCTGGGTGACGACCCGGATCGGCGTCCCTTCCGGGGCGACGCGCGCGATGCGGTAGGTGACATCGATCACCGCGCCGAGGTAGCCGAGCCCGCCGATCACCGCGTGGAACAGCGCGCTCGTCGCCTCATCGCGGCTGAGGGAGAGCAGCTGTCCGTCGAGGGAGAGGAGGGAGAGCCGCTCGACGTAGTGTCCCTCTTTGCTGGCGATGCCCGAGAAGCGCGAGAGGCAGTCCCCCGAGACCGTGCCTCCCGCGGTGGCGTGGCTCGTCGAGACGACCGTGTAGGGCACGAAGCCGCGGGCGGCGAGCGCGCGGGCGATGGCTCCCCAGGTCGCGCCGGCGCCCACGGTCATCCGCGCTCCATGCGTGTCGATCTCGATGGATCGGAAGTGGTGCATCGAGATCACGATGTCGTCGTTCAGCGCCTGGCCGTCGAACGACTGCCCTCCGGCGCGGAACGTGATCCTGCGCCCTGTCCGCCTCGCCATGCGGAACAGCACCCTCAGCTCCTCGACCGACGCTGGGAAGTACACGTCTCCGCACGATCGGTGCAGCCCGCTGTAGCCCTGGAGCGAGTAGAGCGGTCTCCGTCGGATCTCGTCGAGCCGTGGCGTAAGAATCTCGCCCGTCGTCCTGGCCCGATCGAGAGCAGCGCGCATCCCACCAGCCTCGCTCGAGTCGGCTCAGCGGGCCAAATTGGCCGCTGTTTTCGCGTGCGGCCGGGGCCCAGGCGTTAACCGAGCTCGTTCGGTCACGCTCAGGGCACGAAGCCCCCCCTTCACCCCACCATCGATCACCATCGATCACCAACGTGAACGTTTACGTGGTCGTTTACGTGGTCGTGGTCGTGGTCGTTCACGGCGTATCGTTGACGACCACGACCACGACCACGACCACGTAAACGTCCACGACTACGTTCACGTAAACGTCCACGTAAACGTTCGGATGTAGGAGAGCGCGGCGTGAAGCTTGGTTAACGCTTAGGAGGCCCCCGGGGAGGGGGCTCGTCGCGCGGGGTGGGGGCGGGCAGGTGTCTGAGTGTCTCTAGAAGCCGCGGAGCTCGACGTGGATGTTGCGTCGATGCGCCGACTGCTGGAAGCGCCGGATCAGCTCCGCGACGTCGTGGTCGATGTACGAAACCCCCTGGGCGTCCACGACCACGTGGGTGTCGCTCGGCAGCCGATCGAGCAGCGCGACGAGGTTGCCCTGGGTGAAGAAGTACGCCGCCTTGTTGAACCGGATGGTCACGCGAGCCCCCTCGTGGATCACGTCGAAGACGCGGGACATATGGGTCCTCAGCACGAAGAGGACTCCGACCGCGAGGCCGATGGCGATGCCCTTCAGGAGATCGGTCAGCACGATGGCCACGATCGTCACCACGAACGGGATGAAGTGGTTCCAGCCGAGCTGGCGCATCTCGGCGAAGATCTTGGGCTTGGCCAGCTTGTAGCCGGTCGCGAGCAGGATCGTCGCGAGGCACGCGAGCGGGATGCGCGAGAGCAGCCCCGCGGCGAAGACCACCGCGAGCAGCAGGAGCGCGCCGTGCGCGAAGGCGGAGACCCGCGTCCGCGCGCCGGCGTTCGTGTTGGCGCTGCTGCGGACGATGACCGACGTGACCGGGAGACCGCCGGCGAACCCGGAGAGCATGTTGGCGAGGCCCTGCGCGACGAGCTCCCGGTTCGGCGGCGACTTGCGGTGCCACGGATCGATCCGATCCACGGCCTCCAGGTTGAGCAGCGTCTCGAGGCTGGCCACGATCGCGAGCGTCACGCCCAGCACCCACACCTCGGGCCGCAGGATCGCCGACCAGTCGGGGAGCTGGAGCGCGCTGACCAGGTCGCCCGTGGGCAGCGTCACGAGGTGCTTCTGCTCGAGGGCGAGCGACGGGATCGCCGTCTTGAACAGCTCGTTGCCGAGCGTCGCGACGAGCACGGCGATGAGGGGCGCGGGGAGCCAGGAGATCTTCGCGAGGCGCGATTTCTCCCACCCGACCAGGATGGCGAGGCAGACGGCGCTGAGGAGGAACGCGCCCCACTCGATGGCCTGCGCCGCCTGGCCGATCACCGTGAAGGTGTTGCCGCCCTCGGCCTTGAACGACTCGGAGGCGAAGTTGTCCTTGTCGAAGCCGACGGCGTGGGGGAGCTGCTTCAGGATGAGCAGGACGCCGATGGCCGCGAGCATCCCCTTGATGACCGAGGAGGGGAAGAAATGGCTGATCGCGCCGGCCCTCAGCACGCCGAGCCCGAGCTGAAGGACGCCGCCGATCACCACGGCCATCGCGAAGGCCTGGAAGCTCTGCAGGCTGGTGATGCCCGCGAGCACGATGGCGGCGAGCCCCGCCGCCGGGCCGCTCACGCTGAGCTGAGCGCGGCTCACGAGCGGGATGACGAGCCCGCCCACGATGCCGGCCACGATGCCGGAGAGGAGCGGGGCCCCCGACGCGAGCGCGATGCCCAGGCAGAGCGGCAGGGCGACGAGGAAGACGACGAGGCCGGCGGGGATGTCGTACTTGAGGTTCGCGGTGAGGCGCGGGTCGAGCGGCGGCGCGCTCTCCGCGGGCGGCGATTCCCGGCTCGCACCCGGGCTCTCGGAACTAAGCGCCACGGCGCCGGCGGGATTCACCCCCGCGCCTGCATGGATAGGATTCGGAAGCTGCATCGGACTGGCCCTCTCGATTCGAGTTAAGACGTGGAGCGGCGACGAACAGGCGCTCAGATCGCCCGCCGGTAGACCGTCGACTCCGGCAGCGCCGAGGGGGGCGCAGCGTCACCGATCGGCCCGAACTGGCCGGTCGAAGCCTCGAATTGAAAGACCTGTCCGGTCTCGATCTTGAAGACCCAGGCGTAGAGAGAGAGATCGCCGCGCGCGAGCCGCGCGCGGATCGTCGGGTGCGTCCGGAGGTTCTCGATCTGGGCGAGCACGTTCTCCTCCACCGTGATCGTCAGCCGATCCTCCCCCTCGATGTGCGGGTAGTTCTCCTGCACCAGGCGGCGCGTCAGCTCCGCGTGCTGGAGCCACCCTTTGACCGCCGGCAGCTCGTCGAGGCCCGCGGAATCGAGCAGCCCGCGCATCGCGCCGCAGTGCGTGTGGCCGCAGACGATGATGTGCTTGATCCCGAGGTGCGCGACCGCGAACTCGATCGCGGCGGACTCGCTGCCGTTGCTGGCGCCGTACGGCGGCACGATGTTGCCGACGTTGCGCACGATGAAGATGTCGCCCGGCTGGGTCTGCGTGATGAGGTTCGGGTTGATGCGGCTGTCCGAGCACGTGATGAACAGCGCCTCGGGCCGCTGACCCCTCGCCAGGCTGCGAAAGAGGTCTTGATGTGTACCGCACACCTCGGCATGGAACTTGTGCAACCCGTCCGCGAGCTTCTGCATGGAATAAACCCTCTCGTTGACCGCGCCCATCGGGCGCGGCGATCGTCATGAACACCTCCGATTCCAGCGACTCCGAGCCGGACCGCGAGCGGCCTCAGCCACGGAGCTAGCCTGTCAGTTCAGGAAGCGTGGTGGAGGACGACGGAGGGGAGGGTGGGGGACGGGGGACGGGACGCGGACAGGCCGGAGATCGGCGACGAGAACGCCGCGCGGCCGCGCCGCGCCGGCGCGCAGCGCCGGTCGCGAGGCGACCGAACGATGGGCCCCGTCGCGGTGGGGCGGCTGCAAGGCCTCGAGGCCCCCCGCCTCGTTCTCGCTGGCCCCGGTACGAAACGATCCCGAAACATCGGAGTTGCCGGCTTCGATGATGCTGATATTCGCCCGTCCCAGCGCAGCGGGGGCGAGGATCAGCATGAAGAGCAGCGCGATCCGAGGGAAAAATGACCGGAGAGCCAGCATCGTTCGAGGAGTGAGAGGCTGTCGGCCCCGGGAACCAGGGAGGCGCCCTGTCTATTCCCTAACCTGGCAGCGGTCTCGGTTCATCGCAAGACACAACGAGGTGCAGACCGTGTGTGGCAGAATGTCCCGATCTGGGACGGACGTCTCGCGCCTGAGCCAGCACGGCGCCCGTCCAAATACCCGTACCTGCGACAGAATTCAACCCGCAGCCAATGCCGTCACGATGGCGTCGCGAAGGCAGCACATCTCGTGCTCACCCGCATATTTATAACGAGGCCAGAAGAAGCCCTTGAGACCGTCCCTCTGACGGCGCGGGACCACGTGGATGTGCACGTGGGGGACGCTCTGACTGACGCGGTTGTTGATGGCGACGAAGAAGCCATCAGCCGAGCATGCGGACTCTACAGCGCGCGCGAGGCGCTGCGCGGTCGCGAAGAGCGGACCGACGAGCGACGCCGGAACGTCGGTGAGCACCTCGTGATGGGCACGCGGGATGAGCAGACAGTGGCCGGGGAAGAGCGGGCGATGATCCAGGAACGCCATGGCCTCCGGCTCGTCGAGCACGACGTGGGCCGGCGTTTCGCCCCGGGCGATGCTGCAGAACACGCAGGGGCGGGGCGGCATGGCGGGCCTCGCGCTCTTCGATGCCGCGCCACCTGCCTGGCGTCAATGCCGGGGGCGCGAGCAGCGGAGCGCGTCCGCGGTCACGCTGGGAGCGCGCGACCGCGGCCACACAGGGCGGGCGCGGCTGCGCAGGGGGCGCGCGATCAGTGGCTCGCAAGGATGTCGTCGATCGATCCGTAGGTGGCAGGCTCGCGCGTCCAGTAATCGAGGAGAAGGCCGCCGGCCGTCATCCACGCTCGGTCGAAGCGGCCGTCCTGCGACGTGACGCGCACGACGTGGTCGCCGCCGTGGAAGGCCCAGTGGCGGCCCGTGTGGTCGAAGTGGTCGATGAGCGCGCCCTGCCGCGTCTTGACGTGGAGCGCGTCGGAGGGATCGTCCCACGAGGTGTCGATGATGAGCTCGTAGACCTGCCAGATGTTGCCGGACGGGAGCACGCCCCAGTCCACCTGGACCCCGGAGTCGTTCGGGAGCCCGAAGACGAAGCAGCGGGGCATGCGCCGCGCCGCGTGCCAGAGATCGCCGTTGCGGCTCGGCTCGTGGTGGAGCGTGACCAGCGTGTCGCGCGCGAGGCCGAACGCGTCGTTGTCGCCGGGGCTGTCCCACACCCGGCGGAAGAGGTGCTGACAGAGCTGGTCGGCCCCGGCGGAGAACCCGACGGTGAGCAGGCCCCGCTGCCGGCGCTCGTGCAGGAGGCGCCCGAACTTGCCGGGCTCTCCGTCGAACATCGCGCCGAGCTGCTTGTAGCGCCAGAGCCCTGTCGTGCTGTAGCCGCCGCCGAGGATCACCACCTCGGACGACGCGAGGTAGTGCCAGAGGACGTCGACGTCCTCCCTGCGCAGGTCGCTGCTCCAGTAGAACGGCACGTGCTCGAGGCCGAACCGCTCGTAGAACCGGAAGAACCAGCTGAAGTTGCCGTACGCGAACTCCTGCCGCTCGCGCTCGTTGCCGTCGCGGGGCGCCTCCGACATCGGCAGGAACAGGATGCGCTTGTTGTCCCGCCCCGAGAGCGCCCGCTGCGCGATGTAGTGGTCGTGGATGAAGTTGCAGCGGTTATGGGAGCTGTAGAGCAGCGCGGTTCCTCTCATGGGGGCGCGCAGTTGAGCCGCTCGCCGCGCCGCGCGTCAAGGGGCCGCTCTCGGCGGACGGGCTCGGCGCGCCAACGACGAGGCGCGGCGCTGGTCGGCCTCGGCCGCTCGTTGGTTGACCGCGCACCGCGCACCGCGCGTCAGCCGCGCCGCGCGTCAGCCGCGCCGCGCGTCAGCCGCGCCGTACCTGCTGCATCTTGCGAGGGATGGCGCCCGAGCGCATCAGCATCTCGAACGCCTCCTTCTCGAGCATCGGGTGGACGCCGCGCGGCGGGACGCCCATGGGGCTCTTCTTCTTCGTGACGAAGCCGCTCAGGTACTGCGGGTTGAGCGCGCTCAGGCTCCGCAGCGTGGTCTTCATCTGCTTCGTGTTGTTCGCCCACGCATAGGCGAACGCGCGCGAGCGGAGCAGCTGCGGCTTGAGCTCGGCGAACGCCTCGTCGTTCGGATCGAAGGTCTCGAGCAGCTCGACCGCCTTCCCGGCCTGGCCGGTCCGTGCCCACGCCTCGCCGACGATGGCGGCCATCATGGCGCGGATCCTCGGCTCCTTGTGGCGGGTCATGTCGATCTTGTCGACGAGCGCCCGCGCCTCGTCCGTCTCGCTCAGGATGAGGTGGATCATGCCGCGCTGGGCGCGCGCCTCGTCGGCCATCGGGGCCATCACCTTGTCGAGGTTGATGGTCTCCAGCGTCCGGAGCGCGGCCCGCGGATCCTCCTGCATCTGGAGCTGCGCCTTCGCGAACGTCGCGGCCGTGTCGTCCTTCTTGAAATCCGTGTCGAGCTTGGCGATCGCGTCCTTGCGGGCCTCGGCCGAGTCGGCGGTCTGCACGATCTTCGCGACGGCGCGCGTCCGGGTCGCGAAGCGCAGCGCCCACACGATGACGCCGCCCACGATGACCGTCAGGACGCCGGCGACCGCCTTCGGCCAGATCCCCGGGATGGCCAGGGCGATGGCCCAGACGATGAGCGCCGGGATGCCGACGCGGATGGCGAGCGAGCGCGGGTTCAGCTGGGAGAGCGGGTCGGCGGGGGGCTTTCCGCCGCTGCGGAGGGCGGCGATGGCCTGCTCGCGCTGCTGCTTGGGGCTCTGCTTCTTCGGGGTGGGTTTGCCGGGGGTCTTCATCGAGGTCGTGGAGCTGATTTCCTGCGCGGGGCGCGGGGTCTCATAGCCGGCTTGCGGGGGAGCGGCCAGCGGAGGCGGACGGACGAGCCGATCGGCCCCGGGGAGGGGGCTCGGGCGGTGGACGGCTAGCTCGCGGCCGTGTCGGGGTCGTTGCCGCGGGCGCTGGGCTCGCCTTCGGGCTCGGGGGCGGGGACGGGCGTGGAGGCCGGGCGGGCGGTCTCGAAGCCGCGCAGCGGCGGCAGCGGCTCGATCGTGGGGGCGATGATCGGGACGCCGCGCTGCGGCGGGATCGTGGCCGTCGGATCGGCGAGGCCCAGCGTCGACTCGCGGAAGTGGAGGAAGATCGTCTGCGCGAGCGAGAGGCAGGGCACCGCGAAGAGCGCGCCGGTGATCTGGAAGAAGTGCTCGCCGACGAGCAGCGCGAGCACCACGAGGACCGGGTGGATCTTCGCCGCGTCGCCGATGATCTTCGGGTTCAGGAAGTTCGCCTCGAGCTGGTGGATGCCCACGATCCACACGAGCACGCCGACCGCCGTGCCGAACGACTGCGTGAGGCCGATGAGGACCGCGGGGATCGAGCTCAGGATCGAGCCGAAGATCGGGATCAGCGACATCACCGCCGCGAGGACGGAGAGGATCGGCCAGTACTTGAGGTCGAAGAGCCAGAAGCCGATCGCGGAGAGGACGCCGTTGACGAGGCAGATGAGGAGCTGCCCGCGGACGACGCCGGAGAGCCCCCGGTCGAGCCGGCGCAGGAACCGATCGAACGAGTCGCGCGAGGTCGGGTGCCAGAGCTCGCGGAAGAAGCGCAGGATCTTCTCGTGCGTCAGGATGATGTAGCCGGCGAGCATCAACGTCATGAAGAGGTTGAAGATGCCGCGCGAGATGGCCGTCGCGATGGCCTGCCCGATCCGGAGGACCGCGAGCGAGTTCTCCTTCAGGTAGGCGGCCCCCTTCTCGTAGCCCTCCTGGAGCATGTTCGCGCTGGAGAGCCCGCGGTGCCTCGGGCGCGCCTGCGCGATCTGCCAGACGCCGTCGCGCGTCTCGCGGACCTCGACGTCGTCGGCGATCTGCACGTCGAACGAGCCGTCCGGCCCGGGCAAGATGCGGATCGGCGGGCGCTCGACGCCTTCCTCTCCTCCAGGAGAGACCGCGATGGCGTCCGGCGGCCGCGCGGCCTGATCGGGCTCCTGGGCGGGCGCGACCGCCGGCGGCGCCGCCGCGGGCTCGCGGCCCGACCAGCGGTCGAGCCGCGCGTCGAGCGCGGGCAGGTACTCCTCGCGCAGGCGCGCGGCGAGGCGCGGGGCCTCGGTGGTGAGCGCCTTCCCCTCGGCGATGAGGCGGGGGACGCTGAGGGCGAAGAAGCCCGCGATCCCGGAGAGCACGAGCGCGTAGACGACGAGGATCGCCGCCCACCGCGGGACGCGCGCGCGCTCGAGCCGGAGGACCGCCGGCGTGAGCACGTAGGCGACCACGAGCGCGAGCACGAACGGGAGCAGCACCGCGTGGGAGACGATGAGCAGCGCCGCCGTGAGGACGGCGCTGACCGTCAGGAACACGGTGCGCTGCGAGGGGCCTTCGCTCACAGCGCCTCGCCGCGCGCGGCCCGGCCGTGGGCGCCCTCGTCGACGAGCGACGCAGGGAGGTCGGCGAAGAAGCCGAGCAGGTGGTCTCGCGTCGCCTCGAGCGCCTGCGGGACGACGCGGACGTCGGCGAGCACCGGCATGAAGTTGGTGTCGCCTGGCCAGCGCGGGACGATGTGGACGTGCAGGTGCTCGGCGATGCCGGCGCCCGCCGCGGTGCCAAGGTTGATCCCGACGTTCATGCCCTCGCACTTGAGCGCGGCGCGCAGGCGGGTCGTCGACTCGCGCACGAGGCGGAAGAGGGCCTCGTGATCGGCCGGCTCGAGCGCGTCGAGCGAGGCGACGTGCGCGTGCGGGACGATGAGGAGGTGGCCCGAGGCGAACGGGTAGCGGTTGAGCATGACGAACGCGCGGCGGGTCGTCGCCACGACCAGCCGATCGCGCTGTTCTTGCTCGGATGCGCGGGGGATGCCGCAGAAGATGCAGTCGGCCTGGCCCTTCGGCGCAAGGATGTAATCGATGCGCCAGGGCGCCCACAGGGGGTTACCCATGTCGCGGAGACGCTAGCACGGCGGCAACGCGCGCGGGACCACCGCTCGCTCGTCGTCACGCCGCTCTCTCTCAGGCGCGCCTCGCGTTCCGCCGCGTCGCCGATGCGGGCTCAGAACTGGATCGGCGTAGCCGCGAGATCGAACCAGAGCGAGAGGCCAAGCCCGGCGGAGGTGCCGAGCGCATCCCAGACGACGTCGCGGACCGAGGGGGTGCCGTGCCCGGAGGCATCGTAGACCTCCTTCGCCAGGCCAGCGCCGAGCGCGAGCGCGGCCCCCAGCGCGAGCCGCTGCCGAACGTCGTTCGTCGCGAGCGAACCGAGCGCGTACCCGCCGCCGGCAAGGGCCATTGACGCGCAGAAATGGCGCGCCTTGTCATCGCCGAACCACGGGTCGGCGGCCGCGGCGCGGGGGCCGTCGGCGCGGGCAGGAAGAGCGCTGAGCACCAGGGCGGCGAGGATGGGCGCCCCGAGGGCGGAGCGCGCGAGGAGGCCTCTCATCGCGGCATCGTCCGCGGCCTCGCGGAAAAAGCAAGAGGCGAGGCCCTGGGGAGGGCCTCGCCTCTCGTCGACATCGGGTCCACACGGCGAGCCGGGGGCACCGGGGGCGCCCTCGGCCCGCCGCACCTGACGTGCGGCGGGTGAGCGCCTGGCGCGCGGCCGCCTCAGCGACGCCGCGCGCCGATCCGCGTCACTTCAGGTCCAGCTTGGCGCCGAACTTCTCCTTGATGAGATCACCGATCGTCCCGGCCGCCGGCTTGTCGTCGTCGTCCTTGCGCTTCTGCTGCTGCTGCCGGACCGGGGCGGGGCGCTCCATGCCGATGTTCTTCATCGTCAGGAAGAGCCTGCGGTCGACCGTGTCGAGCGAGGAGATCTCGGCCTTGACCTTGTCGGCGACCTTCAGCTTGCCTTCCTCGGGCTCCTGCACGTCGCTCTGCGAGATGAGGCCCTCGACGCCCTCGCGCAGCCGCACGAACACGCCGTAGTCGACGATGCTCACCACCTGGGCCTCGTCGAGGACGCGGCCGGGCGGGTACTCCGTCAGCATGCTCGGCCACGGGTCGTCCCAGAGCTGCTTGATGCCGAGGGAGACCTTCTTCTCGTCGTGGTTGATCGAGAGGATGATCGCCTCGACGTCATCGCCCTTGTGGTAGAGGTCGCTCGGGTTGTTGACGCGCACCGACCACGAGAGATCGCTCTTGTGGACCATGCCGTCGACGCCCTCCTCGATCCCGACGAAGACGCCGTAGTCGGTGAGCGACCGGACCTTGCCCGCGATCTTGTCGCCGGGGTGGTACTTGTCCGTGAACAGCATCCACGGATCGGGCTCCAGCTGCTTCAGACCGAGGCTGATGCGCTTCGCGCGCGCGTCCACCTCGAGCACCTGGCACTCGAGCTCCTGGCCCACCTCGAGCAGCTTCGACGGGTGCTTGACCTTCTTGGTCCAGCTCATCTCGCTGACGTGGATGAGGCCCTCGACGCCCGGCTCCAGCTCGACGAACGCGCCGTAGTCGGTGATCGACATGACCTTGCCGCGGACCTTCTTGCCCGCCGGATACGCCTCCTCGGCGTGGTTCCAGGGGTCCTCCTGGGTCTGCTTGAGGCCCAGGGAGACGCGCTCGGTGTCGGCGTTGTACTTGAGGACCTTCACGAGGACCTCGTCGCCGACCTGGAACACCTCGCTCGGGTGGTTCACGCGGCCCCACGACATGTCCGTGATGTGCAGGAGGCCATCGATCCCGCCGAGGTCGACGAACGCGCCGTACTCGGTGATGTTCTTGATGGTCCCCTTGACGGTCATCCCTTCCGTCAACGTCTCGAGCGTCTTGGCCTTCATCTCGTCGCGCTCGCGCTCCAGGAGCACGCGCCGCGAGAGCACGATGTTGCCGCGCTTCTTGTTGAACTTGATGACCTTGAACTTGTAGGTCTGGCCGATCAGCTTGTCCAAGTTGCGGATCGGGCGGAGGTCGACCTGAGAGCCCGGGAGGAAGGCCTTCACGCCGCCGCGGATGGTGACCGAGAGGCCGCCCTTCACGCGCTGGCTGATCGTGCCCTCGATGAGCTCGTCCGCCTCGCAGGCGTTCGAGATCTCATCCCAGACCTTCATCTTGTCGGCCTTCTCCTTCGACAAGGTCACGAGGCCGTCGTCGTTCTCGCGGCTCTCGATGTAGACGTCGACCTTGTCGCCCGCCTTGACGGCGCTCTGGCCCGCGGCGTCCGCGAACTCGCGGAGCGCGATCACGCCCTCGCTCTTGCCGCCGATGTCGACCACGACGGAGTCGCGGTTCACTGCGACCACGGTGCCGGAGATGATCTCTCCTTCACGCGCGAAATCGCCCCCCTCCACGCTCTGTTCGAAGAGCGCGGCAAAGCTCTCCATGCTCGCCCCGGACGAGCCAGCCTCCATATGGATGTTACTAGTCATGTTGTTCGTTCTTGTTTCCTTTCCTTCCCTGGGATTCGCCGCGCGGGCGCAGGCGTGGACCCTAGGTGCCACGCACGAGCGGCGGAGGGGCAGGCACACGCGTACCGATGCACCCGGGCCCCTCGGGAGAGGCGAGCCTGTAGTCTGAGGAGGGGCCTCTGTCAATGCAACGACCGAGCCACTGGAGGTTTTTGTAGGTCCGGTCCGTTTTGGTGGGAAGGATGTGCCCGCCCGCCCAAAGCAGCGCGATCTCAGGGGGGCGCGGCGCCGGGCGCGCTCCCTCCGGCATCGAGCGCGTCGCGCGCGGCGCGGGCGCGGTGTGCGAGCTCTGCGCAGGCGCGATCGAGGCCCTCGTGGGGCCACTTCGTCCGGATCTCGACGCGCTCTCCCTGCGCGAGGGCCTGGGCTCCCTCGAGCGCGGCGCGTGCGCCGGCGATGTCGGGGAGCAGCGCGAGGGCGAGCTTGAGGCTGCCGAGGAGCGCCTGGGTGTCCGGGGCGAGCGCAGCGGCGGCCTCGCCCGACGCGGGCGCAAGGAGCATCGAGAGCGCGGGCTCCGCGCCGAGCGTGAGGGCGCCCGAGGCGTGGTCGATGCGGCGGAACAGCGCTCCGGCCCGCGGCAGCGCGCCGGAGACCGCGGCGGCGGCGCCGGACCACGCGGCGCTGGTGAGCGCGAAGGTGACGGCGCCCTGCTCGGGCAGATCGAGGCGCCGCCACTCGTCTGCGTCGGGCGACGCGGGCAGCGCGGCCTTCACGATCTCGACGTCCGTGCCGAGGACGATCGTGCCGTCGTCGGCCTGGCC
The DNA here is from genome assembly GCF_051524395.1 of Sorangium sp. So ce117. Classification (NCBI taxonomy): domain Bacteria; kingdom Pseudomonadati; phylum Myxococcota; order Polyangiales; family Polyangiaceae; genus Sorangium; species Sorangium sp. So ce117. Next base: position 9,743,308 of record NZ_CP150309.1, on the reverse strand, counting down.
GAGCACGGCGCGCGGCCCGACGAGCAGGAGATCGCCCTCGCGGCGGACGCCGGTCCAGCCCTCGTCGCGGGCGACCTTCTCCATGCCGGAGACGAAGCGGCCCTTCGGGATGCGCCCGCCCGCGAGCGCGACCCAGCTCGCGGCGTCGGTCGACGCGACGACGATCTCGCGCAGATCCGACGGGAGATCGAGGCCGGTGGCCGCCTCGATGCGCGCCCTGCGCGACGCGGTCTGGGGCGCGTCGTCGAGCAGCGGGAGGAAGTGCTGGCGCACGGGGCCGAAGAGCGCGAGGTCGGCGGTCTCGAGGCGGACCACGATGTTCGCGTCGCCCGGGATGTGCTGCCGGGCCGTCGGCACATAGCGCCAGAAGAAGAGGTAGACGCCGAGCGCCGCGCCGGCGAGCAACGCGGCGAGCGCGATCGCGACCACGAGGCACGCGGCCCCGCGGGGGCGGCCCGGGCGCTGCGGGGTGGCTTCGCCGGGCGGTGCGGGGCGCGAGTCTGCGGGGTCGCCCTCGGGCGTCGGCGCGGGGTCGCCCTCGGGCGCCGGCGCCGGCGCGGCGAGGTCGTCGGTCACGGTCGGTCGGATCGGTTCTTCGATCAGGGTGTCAGGCATCGGCTAGTTCCGCCCGCCAGAAGTCCGGCCAGCGTTATGGGGAGAGATTTCAACGCAAAGACGCAAAGGCGCAAAGACGCAAAAAAGAACAGATTTTGTGCAGGTTTGCGCCTTTGCGCCTTTGCGTCTTTGCGTCTTTGCGTTGAAATCTTTCTCCCCTCGCGACACCGATCCCTGACAGGATCTCTCACCCGAGGCACTAGCCCGGGGAGCGCCCGGACAGCAGGGCGAGCACGAGGGGCGCAGGGAAGAGCCAGCGGAGCCGCACGGTGCTCTCCACCTGCTCGATCGAGAGCTCCTTCATGAGATCTGCGTAACGTGCATCCTCGACGTTGTCGCGGAACACCTCGAGGAACCGGCGGGCGCGCGCCGCGCCGGCCGCGTCGACGCCGACGAGCTCCACGTCGAGGCGCACCCCTTCGTCGTGGAGGGACGCCACGCCGCGGACCCGCGCGACGCCCGCGACGAGCGCGCCGATCGACGGGAAGCGCCGCGCGAGGTAGGGGGGGAGCCGGCGCGCGCGCAGGTCGAGGCTCACGAGCCCCTCGGCGGCCGGGTCGCCGCGGCGCGCGTCGGGGCCGTCACGGAGGAGGCGCGCGACGCTGCTCACCTCGACCGCCGACACGAGCGCGACCGCGCGATCGCCGAGCGCGATGATCCGCGCCGTGTCGGCGCGCGATCCCGCGACGCCGCCGCGGCGGTCGAAGACGGCGACGCCGTCCTGCGCCGCCGGCGCCGGCTCCCAGCGGCCGGGATCGGGCGTGAGCCCGGCCATCCGGCCCTCGAGGACGACAACGCGATCACCCTCCTCGAGATCGGCGAGCCGCAGGCCGAGCCAGACGACGTCGGCGCGCTGGAGGGCGCTCTCCAGCGCCTCGTCGGGCACCTCGTCGAGCGCGCGCCGGGCGAGCTCGTCCGATGCCGCCTGGCCCAGCCCGTCGCGCATGCGGGCGACGTCGACGCGCACGACGAGATCGAGATCGGCCGGGAGCAGATCGGCCGGCTCGATGCGCCGGACGACGCGCGGGCCGGCCGGGCTCGCCGCGCGCGCGGGGGGGCCGCCGCCCGCGAGCCGCGGCGCGGCGTCCCCGCAGGCCGGGAGCCCGAGCGCCATCAGGGCGGCGGCGACGGCGGCGGCGCGGACCTCAGCCGCCGCGCGCACGGATCTCCACGAGGGTCGCCATCTCGTCGATGATCTCCTGCGGGCTCCTGTGCCCCGAGTCGACGAGGATCGCGTCGTCGGCCTTGCGGAGCGGCGCGACCGCGCGCTCGCTGTCGGCCTTGTCGCGGCGGAGCACGTCGGAGAGCGTCGCCTCGAAGCTGACGGGCATGCCGCGTGCGACGAGCTCGTCGTACCGCCGCTTCGCGCGGATCTCGGCCGGCGCCGTGAGGAAGAACTTCACCTCGGCGTCCGGGAACACCACGGTGCCGATGTCGCGCCCCTCGAGCACCACGCCGCCGCCCGCGCCGGCCTGCCGCTGCATCGCGAGCAGCGCCTGGCGCACGGCGGGGATGGCCGAGACCCGGCTCGCGCCGAGGCTGATCTCGGGCGCGCGGATCGCGCTGGAGACGTCCTCGCCGTCGAGCAGCACGCGCATGCCGCTGCCGCCAAGGCCCGACTGGGGCGGGGCGTTCGCGGGCGGGGGGGCGGAGGAGTCGGGCGGCATGCCGTGCGGGCTCCGCTCCAGGGCGATGCGCCCGCCGCGCGCGAGATCCTCGGCGAGCGCGCCGATCTCGCCCTCCTCTTCCCACGTGAGGCTCGCGCGGCGGGCCGCGAGCGCGACGGCGCGGTAGATCGCGCCGGTGTCGACGAGCAGGTAGCCGAGCCGCTCGGCGAGCCCACGCGCGACCGTGCCCTTGCCGGCGCCGGCCGGTCCGTCGATCGCGACGCGCAGCCGCCGGGGCTCGCCCCGGGCCGGGAGGTGGTGCGCGTCGTCCTGTCGTTGTCGTTCGGTCACCTGCGCTCCTCCTCTCTCGCTCACCATCGCGCGCTCACGCGGCGCGGGCGCCCTCGACCTCGATGCGCGCGCCCAGGGCGCGCAGCGTCCCGACGAAGAGGGGAAAGCTGGTCGCGATGCAGCCCGCGTCGCGGACGCGCGTGGGCCCGCCGGCGGCGAGCCCGAGCACGGCGGCCGTCATCGCGATGCGGTGATCGCCGCGGCTGTCGACGTCGGCCGCGTCGAGCGGCCGGTCGGGCCTGCCCTCGACGAGGAGCCCGTCGGTGCGCTCCTCGCAGCGCAGGCCGAAGGCGCCGAGCACGGACGCCATCGCCGCGATGCGGTCGGTCTCCTGCGCGCGCAGCTCCCGCGCGTCGAACACCTCGGTGAGGCCGCGCGCCCGCGCGCCGAGGCCGAGCAGGATCGGCAGCTCGTCGATGGCGCGCGCCGCGAGCTCGCCGCCCGCGCGCCCGGCGCGGAGGCCGGCGCCGGAGGAGGCGGGCGCGACGTGGATGTCGCCGGTGGGCTCGCCGAGGGCGTCTCCCTTGATCTCGACGGCGACGCCGCCATCCATGTCGCGCAGCACCTCGAGCAGCCCGGTGCGCGTCGGGTTGAGGCCCACGCGCCGCGCGGTCACGCGGCTCCCCGGCACGATCTGCGCGGCGGCGACGAGGAACGCGGCCGCGGAGAGGTCGCCGGGCACGTCGAGCTCGAACGCCGGGAGCGCGCCGGAGAAGCGGGCCGCGTCGAGGCAGACCATCGCACCGACCGAGTCGATCGGCACGCCGAGCGCGGTGAGCATGCGCTCGGTGTGATCGCGCGAGACGATCGGCTCACGCACGAACGTCGGGCCGTCGGCGTAGAGGCCGGACAGGAGGAGGGCGCTCTTCACCTGGTCGCACGGGACGGGGATCTCGTGCTCGATCGACGAGAGCACGTGCGGCTCGGGGAGCGGCCCGACGTCGAGCGGCGCCGTGATCTCGCCGATCTTGCGCGGATCGAGCTGCCCCTCGATGTGCCCGCCGCGGAGCCGGAGCGGCTTCGCGACGCGATCCATGGGGCGGCGCGAGAGCGACGGGTCGCCGACGAGCCGCGCGGCGAAGCGCTGGGCGACGAGGATGCCCGCGAGGAGGCGCATCGTGGTGCCGGAGTTGCCGCAGTCGATGGGGCCGCCGGGGGCGCGGAGGCCGGAGAGCCCGGCGCCGTGGACGACGAGGTCGCCCGGCGACGGCTCCTCGACGCGGACGCCCATGGCGCGCAGCGCGCCCACGGTCGAGAGGACGTCGCCGCCGAGCGTCCCGCCCCGGATGCGGCTCTGCCCGGTGGCGAGCGCGGCGAGGAGGAGCGCTCGGTGGGCGATGCTCTTGTCCGCAGGGACCGGCACGCTCCCGATGAGCGGCCGCTCCGCCGGGTGGACGATGAGGTCGGGCACGGGTTGCCGTGTAGCAGAACGGCGGGCGCAGGCACAGCGGGCGAGGCGCCGAGGGCGCAGCGCGCGGGGTGGGACCGCGCGGGCGCCTCGATGTTAGGGTCGCCGCGTCGCGGCGGGTCGACAAGAGGCGGAGGCGGCATGGACGGGGCAGTGGATGTGGCGGCGCGCGTGGCGGTTCGGCTCGGCGCGATCCCGGGCGTGGTGGCGGTCGTGCTGGGCGGATCGCGCGCTCGTGGCGCGGGCCACCCGGACTCGGACGTCGATCTGGGCATCTATTACGAGCCCGAGAGCCCGCCCGACCTCGCGGCGCTGCGCGCGCTCGCGCGGGAGCTCTGCGCCGGCGGCGCCGAGGGCGACGTGGCGCCGCTCGCGCGGGAGCTCCACGCGAGCGCCGCCGAGGACGTCGTCACGCCGCCCGGCGCCTGGGGACCGTGGATCAACGGGGGCGCGTGGCTGGAGATCGAGGGGCACCGGGTCGACTGGCTCTACCGGGATCTCGCGCGTGTGCGGCGCGTGATCGGGGAGTGCCGGGCGGGGCAGGTGACGTGCGACTACCAGCCCGGTCACCCGCACGGCTTCCTCAGCGCCAACTACCTGGTCGATATCCACGACTGCCGGCCGCTCTACGATCCGGAGGGCGCGCTGGCCCCGCTGAAGGCGCTCGTGACGCCGTATCCGCCGGCCCTGCGGAGGGCGCTCCTAGAGAGGTTCCTGTGGGAGGCCGGGTTCGCCATCGACACCGCGAAGAAGGCCGGGCGGCGCGGCGACGTGTTCTACGTGAGCGGCTGCCTGTTCCGCGCCGCGGCCTGCCTGGTGCAGGCGCTGTTCGCGCTGAACGAGCGCTACCTCTCGAACGAGAAGGGAGCCCTGCAGGGGACGCGGGCGCTCTCTCGGTGTCCTCAGGGCTTCGCCGACAGGGTTGAGGCGACGCTCGCCGCGCCCGGCGAGGGCGCGGACGCGCTGCTCGCGAGCCTGGGGCGCATGGAGGCGATCGCGCGCGAGGTGCGCGAGCTGTGCCGAGGGGACGAGCCGAGCTGCTAACATCCGGCGCGACGATCGCGGAGGGCGCCGCGGGGGCGGGCCCGGCGGCGCATCGAGCGCGGCGCATCGAGCGAGGACGAGGAGCCATGGAGTCGATCAAGCTGGAGCACGGTCCGTCGGAGGAGCAGCTGGCGAAGCTCGGGGCGCGCGGCTGGCCCATCTGGACGAAGGAGGTGTCGACCTTCTCGTGGCACTACGACGAGCGGGAGATCTGCTACCTGCTCGAGGGCGACGTGATCGTGACGCCCGCGGAGGGAGGCGGCGCGCCGGTGCGGATCCAGGCGGGGGATCTGGTGACGTTCCCCGCGGGGCTGAGCTGCACCTGGGAGGTGCGCTCGCCGGTGCGGAAGCACTACCGGTTCGGCTGAGCGGCGGCTTCACGGCGCCGGGGCGCCACGCGAGCGCCTGCTGCAGGCATGGCCGAGGGGCCGGGGATGGGCTGCGGGCGGTGAGCGCAAGAGCGCTAGGCTCCGGTGCCGTCGAGGGAATCGTCGTTGTTGGCGCCGGCGGGGGCGGCGCCATGTCGTTGGCCGGCGCCGGCTCGCGCCGCGCGCCCGGCGGCGCGTCTGCGACCGCGCTGGTCGGCTCGGACCGACTTGCGGCGGCGAGCGAAGGGCCTGAGGTGCTCACCATCACCTGGCCGTGAAATCGCGACAGGGCATGAGAATTTCTGGTCGCGATCTGCAATGCATACAAACCGCGATAGGGCATGAGAATTTCTGGCCGTGATCTGCAATGCACGCGCACGCGGAAATTCGGTCCATTGAGGATTCAAAGCGCAAGGAGATCCATGGTAGTCAACCTCTGCGCGAGGCATAGATGCCGCCCGGCCGAGGCTGGGCGGGAAGAGTGATGCTGTGCCGGACTAGGCCAGCGCGGCATCCAGGCCCCCGCGTTGGGCCGAGGTGAACCTTGCTGCGTTCTGCGCTGGTCGTCTGTTGGTCGCATGTGGCCGCCGTAGCGATGTTCCTCCTCGGGCTCCAGTCGGCGTTTGCCGCGTCGCCGCCGCCACGGTCGCCGCGCGTGACAGCTTTGATCAAGGAGGCAGAGGCCGCCCTGGAGCGGCTCGACATCGCGCGCGCTCGCGACCTGTGGGCGCAGATCTACGATATCGAGCGTTCTACGGTGGGGATCTGCCAGCTCGGGCAGCTCGACCGCCGACTCGGGCGCTGGGTGGACGCCGTGGTGGAGCTCACGCGGTGTGTGCAGGAGATGCGTCCGCCGGCCACGCCTACGGAGCGGCGGCTCTACGAGACGCGGCATGCGGACCTGGCGGCGGCGCGGCTCGAGGTGGCGCAGCTCCATGTGTTCGCGCCCGCGGGGGCGGCGCCCGTGCTCGTGGACGGGCGCCTCGTGGACGAGAGCGGTCAGATCTACGTCGCGCCTGGGCAGCATGAGGTCACGACGATGTTGCCGGATGGCCGCAAGGCACGCTCCATGGTGCACGTCACCGCGAGAGAATCGCGCGTTGTCCTCCTGAGCGCCGAACCCGCGAGCGTGCGCTCGGTCGCTCCGTTGAAGGTGACGCTGGCGGGCCCGCCGGCGCAGCCGGAACCCGGTCCGGCGCCGTGGCTTCTCTATACGGGCTCCGCAGCGTCGGGCGCATTCCTGGTCTCAGGAATCGTGCTGCACATCGTGGCATCGATCGAGGACACCGCCTTGAGGGACGAGATGTGCAAGCCCCACTCGGACATCCAGACTGCGGGCATGTTTCGAAAAGAGCAGCAGTCCGTCGAGGTAAAGCAGCACCTCAGCACGGCAGCGCTTGTTGCCGGGACCGCGCTCGGTGCCGCGACACTCGCGGTTGCGGTGCTGCCGAATGGCGCTCAGATCCGCGCGCGTAGGGCTGGCGCGGAGGTGCAGTTCTCGTGGTAGAGCCTGGTGCCGTCTGGGAAGGTCACCGGATCCTCGGCGAGGTTCACGATGGCATGGTCCGCACGTTCCTCGCCCGGCAAGTAGGCGATGAGGGAGCGACGGTGTGGTTGCACGTTCGTGAGGGCCAGGCCTTGGACAGGAAGGCCTTCACGTCCGAGCTGAAGCGCCTGCAGGATATCTCGCGAGCGGTGCAGCAGATCGAGCCCGTTCTCTACGGTGACGCAAGCGGCCTATCTGCCTGGGTCGCATGCCGGCGGAGCGACGGTATCGGCATCAAGGACGCAATCTCCGGGGCCGATCTCGGGGCGACCGCGCTGCGGATGGTGATCGAGATCGCCCGAACGATCGAGCGCTGCCACGCGCTGGGCTGGTGCCATGGGGCGCTGAGTCCGGAGCGCGTGTTCATTACGTCGCAGCGCGACTACTGCATCCGCCAGTTCGGCCTGGTCAGGTTGTTCCGGGTCGAGCCGCACGAAGCCGCACGAGAGCCGCTGGTGGCGCCGGAGCTGTTGAGCGGCGACCGTGTTGGCCCACGGGCAGATGTCTATGGCCTCGGGGCCCTGCTGTACGAACTCGTGTGCCGTCGCTCGCTGGACGTCGGCCAGACCGGTGAACTTGGGGCGCGGCGTATCACCCCGGTCATCCCGAACGATACCCCACGCGCTGTCGCCGCCGCGATCGAGATGGCCCTGGCCGAGGATCCGCGTCGCAGATACAGGAACGTCAACCACTTCATCACGGTACTCGAAGACCTCGTGGACGCATGGCCTGCGTTGGACCAGGCGCCGAGCTGCCGTGATGACCGGGTTTCGAGCGCTGGCGCGGCGCCGTCAACGCTGCGCAGCTCGCACCTGGAAGGGCCACGGTCGCCAGCAGCGGTGATAGGAGGCCTGAATACTGGCCCGTCCGAGGTCGCGCCTGGGGCTGTGCCATCGGGGGTTGCGCCGTCGGACAAGGACGAGCCTCCGCTGCCGCAGGTTCCCCCGCTTGATGTGCCCTCGTGGCCGGCCTCCACTCCGGAGGAGCCGGTTTTGCCACCGCCGCCGTCGTTGATACGGCAACCGGATCGAGAGCTCATGGCCGCCCGGCGCTGGCCTTCCGGAATGTCGCCTCGTTCACTCCCTCTACGCATCGCTGCTTCGCTCGCTGCGTTGGCTGCGATAGGCGCCGGGGTGCTCTGCCTGATCCACCCGGCTCGGATCATGCTCCGCGCGGAGAAGCATGCAGCGACCCTGATGGATATGATCTCTCCGCCACGAGAGGTGCAGCCCTCGACGCGAACGCTGGGCTGGGCGCCGACCGCGTTGAGGGAAGCGGACAATCGGCCGCGCACAGCGCTCCCGCGGAAAATGAGCGTGGCGACAAGAGCCGAGCTGCGCCTGCCGTACTGCGAGGCCGGCGATGTGAGCTGTGGTCCTGCGATGTACTAGGAGGGCTTCTGTCGATGCGATGTGTTCTTCTGTTCATCGGCGCTGCGGCCGCGGTAGGTTGTGTCCCCGACCGCGACTGCCCTGGCACAGGGCCCCACGAGGGGGATCGTGCCGTGTGGCTCTGGAAGGGCACGCAGAACGAGGTGCAAGACTGCGCGGAAGAGACGGAGGTCCTCTGGGATGGCTGGCGGGAAGATACCTCCACCTCACCCGAGTCGCCGTCGTTCGCACGTGCTTGCGCGGGCGTTGTCCGCGATGACCTCCCGGACGGGTACACCCTTTGCGTGATCCCGACCGAGGACGAGGAGATCTGCTACGAGGGATACGAGGATCGCGCGGTGTATGTCGAGGAGAATGGTGAAGAGCACGTGATGTGCTGCACGCCCGCGGGGCACCCGCCGACGGTGATCCCTCTAAGCTTCGGCGAATGCACGACATGAGCGAGCCGATGGCAAATTCTCTCGCACGTGCGCTCTCGCCGCTGTTCTGGGTTGTCGTGTGGAGCTCGGGTGGAGGGTGCCTCGCTCAAGCCGAGCCCGAGGTCTCGGGCAAGGCGGTTGTGACGCGCGCTGGCGAAGAGCTGGTGATCGACACCGGCGGCAACGGAACGAAACGTGTAGGCCTGGACGACGATCCGACAGGCCTGTGCGTCGTGCGGAACTCGGGTGGCCTCAGCGTGGTGGTCGAAAAGGGGGATAACGCCCGGCTTTCCTTCATCAACGTCATGCGCGGGGGCGGCCTGCCTCATGTATCTGCGACGATCGACGGAGATCTCTACCAGGGCCCGTGTGAGATTATCGTCCAGGAGCAGCCAACCGACCCGTACGAGGCCGACGTGTCGGCGGGGCCGTGTGACATCATCCGGCTCTTCGACGGGGCAACGGCGCGCGTAGAGACGGCGGTCTTTCACGTCTCGGACTGCAGCGGGGCCGACTAGCCGGGCGGGATCTACTGGGGCTGTCGCGCTCGCCGCCTCGCGCACGACTCGAGGCACGAAGGGCTTCGTCTCCCCCAGCGAAGGGTTCATGAGCAATCTCCGGGTCGACCGCACCTGGGGTCGGTGGGCTCTACGCCCGTCAACGTCATACCTACCAGAAGATTCGGCCCGCCGCTGCGGGCTCCACGCTGACACCCGACCACGCGCGCGTGCGGATGAAGCGGACACCGCACGTCGCCACGATCGCCACATGCTGCGTCGATAGATAGGCCGCGCCGGCCTCCATGGCCGGGAAGAATCCAAGATAACGCAGGCACAACCCCCATGCGTTGCACACGGGGATGCGCCCGAAGTCGAGCCGCGCCGCGAGCTCGAAGGACACCGGCGCACGGAACGGCATGCCCCGGACGGCCGCCGTGGGGCCGGTCAGCACGCCGAGCCAGCGCGCGTCGCCGCCCAGGCCGAAGAGGCCCACGTCGGCGCCGATGCCGATGTCCACGGCGTCGCGGACGGGCCATCGGCGCAAGCCGGTGACCGATGGCATGATGCCGCCTGTCGCGCGCGTGGCACGCGACCCCAGCACGACGTAGGTCGCCTTGACGTCGATCTCCCAGCGCGGCGGCGCGCTCTCTTCCGCCCGCGCGACCGCGGGCAGGAGCGACAGCGCGACGAGCCCGGCGCGCGACCCCCTCCGAGCGCTACCTGTCCATCGCCGGCGGACCATCGTCGGCCTGCGCCTTCCTTCGAGCGGCGCGGACCGCCGTGAGCCAGTGCGCCCGGTCGGGGTCGCTGTCCCATGGGGGGGCCTCCTGGTAGAGCGTGTCCCAGTATTCCCATACGGCCGCCTCGGCCGTCGCCTGCTCGCTCTCGCCTTCGGGCGCATCCTCGACGCGGTCCACGAACGAACGCCATGGTTCCGCGGCGAGGTGGTACAGGCTCGGCCACGGCCGAGCAGGCTCCCCACCGAAGCGTCCATCGCTGCTCTGTAGATAGCCTTCGTAGGCGTTTTGCGCGAGGGCGTTTCGCCGGGCACTGTTGACCGACATCGTGCACGCGTTGCGGAGCTCTGCGGCCCAGATGCGGTCCTCCTCCGGCACATCGTCTCGCCATGCGGTCGCATACAGCGTGCGCAGTTCCTCGTCGCGCGCCGTAAGCTCCTCTCGATTCGCCGGAAACGGCAGCGCCTTGATTGCGCGCTCGCGCGCGGCGCTCGGTCCGGGGAACTCAGGATATCCGGGTCCCCCGCAGTAACGGGGTGACGTCAGCATCGGCGGGATGGGCCGCGTCAACGTCCTCGGTTTTCCGCGGCGGCCGATCCGAAATCCCCTACGAAAGGCGCGGAGCGCCTCGGCCCGGATCTCCACGGCCGTATCGTCGGACGTCAGCGTTCGCCAGAAATAGGTCCTGTGGAGGCGAGACGTGGGGTCAATCGGAGCGAGCTCGCTTGTGCCCCCGTTCTCGTTCTTGAAGGCCTCGAGCATGAAAAAGAACGCGCTCTGGACGGCTTCCAGCAGCATCGGCCAAGGTGGAGCCGGCTGTCCGTCGAAGCGTCCGTGGCGGCTCGGGAGAGCGCCCGCGTTCCCTTGGCCAACGCCCGGGGGGCGCGAATCGTCAATCCACCGTCTGAACTTCTTGCGGTGCCGCTCTGCCCATGTGCGGTCGTCCTCCAGCAAGTCGGCTCGCCACGCTTCGGCGCAATGCCTGCCCAGATTCTCGAGGTCCCAGTTCCATGACTTGGGGTCTTTGGTTGTAAAGAGGCCGTGTCCGAAAACTGCTTCGCGCAGTTGAACCCCTCCCGGTGGGAAGTTCGACCACCACTTCACAGCCAATCTCCGGATTGGCCGCCGGTCGGATCGAATGGCATTGCCGCGATCCGGTCTCTCAGCTCGTCGCGAACGCTGGAATCCGCGATGGAGCAGCCGCAGGCAAACACGGCGAGCAGAACGCCGCGCCGATGGTTCATCGGTTTTCCCCTGATTCACCGATCCACGTACCCGCAGACGGTGGCCGACCTTACCAGCGGTCGCCGCCGCCGGTCAAGCCGCGGCGGACCACCTGGAGGACGGTGACCGGCGCCCAAGCGGCGCCGCTGGCCGGGGCTTCGCCTTCGAAGAGGTTACAGTGACGGTGCCGAACAATTGGCCGAACATCGCCGGGTCGGGGACGCCCGCCCGAGCCGCCCTTCACCAGCAGCGCAGAGTTGCGCCGCTCCTTCGAGCGCGGCTCCGCGAACGCTCGCGCCGCTCGACCTGGGTTGAGAGGGCACCACGCACTCGGCGCCGTCCACCGCGGAATTCCGGCTCCCTCCGCCCCGGGGCTCGACTAAAATACGATCGCATGGGCATCTTTCATCCCACCGGCCTCTGGCTATATCGTCCCAGGCGTCAGTGTCGGGTTTGGGGCGGTGGCGGTGCTCTGGCGCGGGGGTGAAGCGCGGTCCTCTCTCGCGCCCATGCGAGCTCGCTCAGGAACAGCGGCGCCTGCAGTGCGCATCGGGAAGGCGCGGCGCGGGGACGGGAGCGCGGATGGCTTGATGCTCACCGCCTGCCCATGAGACGCTGCGCGCATGAAGCTGCTCCTGAAGACTATGGCGGCCGCTGCGGCCACACTGATCGCCCTTGGCTGCTCGATCGTGGATCCCAGCGACCGTGAGGAGCTGAGACAACAGATCGCGATGCTGCCGCCCGAGACGCTGTCGTCCTGGGATAAGTGGAACATGAATGTTAACGCGGTGAAGTGGCTCAAGCTATACAAGGACCCGAATGATCAGGTGGGCAAGCTCCAGTGCCGGTTGAAGGCCGGCGGCACCTGGAGCGGCTGGAACGACCAGGAGCCGACGTATACCGTCGCCGACTTGCTCGACTGCCTCCTCGAATCAGGAGATATCGCCGTAACCTACACGATGTGTGCCGACAAACTTCAAGCCGTGGACGGCAAAAGCAGGGAGAGCAAGATCTTGCGTGAGGAACAGGTGCCGGGGGTGACGAATGTCGAGTGCAGGTTCGTTTGGGATTCCCGCTACGAGCCGGAGAAAGTGCCGTCCAACCTGACGAACCCCAGATCGATCACAGTCGACGAGCTGATCGACTGGCTGATCTCGCTCCCGGCGCCGCCTCCGGGATTTGCTGCCCCTCAGCTCGTCCCGCTCCTGTGCCCGCTCGGCGCTGGACCAGGCTGGGGGTGCCCACCTCGGCCAACGGACCTTCCGGGCGAGCAACCCACCGATCCGACAGGCGGTGAGCCAGGGGATCATCCATGAAGCTGAAAACGTCGCGCGTGTGGTTCCTTATGCGGCGCAACGAGGTCGAGGCGGGCACGGCGAGTCACCTATTTTCGCCCCAGGATGCCTTGGGTCGGAACATGGACCTCGAGACCCTGGGCAGGCTGTGCGCCGAAGCATGGCACGACGACCTGCCCGAGGCGGACCGCGCATGGGCCGAGGCGCATCGTGAGAAATTCGGGAGGTGGGTCGACGATTCGCGGCCCGAGGCCATCCGCCCGAGGGTGGACGCGGGCTCTCCCGAGAGCCTCACGGGCAGGTTCGGCAAGGAGCCCGCTCCGCCATGGCCGATGCTGCTCGAAGCCGTCAAGAGCGCGTTTTTTGCCTTTGTCGTCGACTTCGGGCAGACGGTCGAGGGCGAGGGCGAGGGTGCGACGGGCGATCCGGCGGCGCGCCTTCACCGGACGTCCGTCTGGCGGGCGCTGACGGTCGATGACGCCCCCGAGGTAGACCGGCCCTCGGCGCTCCGCGCCTTTCGGAGGGGGTTTTGGCGTGGGCGTCGCGGGCTCCCGAGCTCCATGACGAGGCCCATCCCTCAGAGGCTGGAGGCTGCGCGGTTCTGGCCGATGCGTACGCTGCCCCATCTCCCCGGACCGAGCGCGGCGCGCAACCGAGCCCTCTGGGACGCGTCGATTCACTGCACGGATACCAAGGAGTACCGGGCGCTCCAGCAGGAACTGCGCGATCTCTATGCGAGCGCCTGGCGAGACGACGTGCCGGAGGAGGACCGCGAATGGGCCGAGTCCTACCGCCACTCCTGCGTGAACGAGGTCAACCGTCGCCGGCGAGACGCCGTGGCCCAGAGCGCGTACGAGGGCTATCTCCAGAGCAGCGACGGGCTCTTCGACGGAGAGCCCGCAAGGCCGTGGCCGAACCTGAGAGGCTACGACTCGGACCCATGGCGCGCTCTCGTGGATGCCGTCGAGGACGCGCCCGAAGGCGAGAGCGAGCTCGCGACCGCCGAGGCGGCAGCGCGCGAATTCTGGGACTCGCTCTACCGGGAGGCCCCGCCGTGGGACAGCGACCCGGCCAAGGTGCACTGGCTCGCGGCGGTCCGCGCCGCGCGACGAAAGGGGCTGTCCGGCGATGTTCCGCCGGACGGGGGGGCGTAGCGCTCACGGACTCCCATTTGCCTTTGGCACGGAACCGCCGCTCCCTCCGCCCCGGGTCTCGACTAAAATAAGACCCCATGCGCTTTTTTCATCGCTCCGGTGGGATCGTTTTCTCCATGAAGAGCGCTCGCGTGCTCGCGCGCGCCGCCGGGGTGCTCGGCGCCGTGCTCTGCGCGGCGTGCGCTGCAGACCCCGAGGCCCCGCCGCCCGAGATCTCGGTCGGCACGGTCGACGGCACGGACGCCGTGCTCGCCCTCGTGCGCGGCGAGGGCGCGGTCACGCTCTACGTCTGCGGCGGCGTGAGCAGCTACGCGACCATGACCCGATGGTTCGAGGGAACCGAGGACCCGAGCGGCGCGTTCTCGCTCGAGAGCGACGGGTGGACGGCGATCGCCGATCCGGGCGGCGAATCCGGCCGGCTGCGCACGCCCGAGGGCGCGGAGCTGGCCTTTCGCGCGCGGCCCGCGGCGCTCGACCGCATCGAGGGCCTCTACGCGGCGGTCGACGGCGGCTGCCGCACCGGCGCCGTCGTCCTCACGCCCGACGACACCGACGCGCCAGCGCTCCAGGGCACCTGGTGCGGCGCCGGCGATCTCTATGCCCAGGTGACGCCGATCCGCCCGCTGTCGGTGCTCGACCGGCGCGGGATCGAGGTGCAGGTCGAGCTCAGCGGCGCACGGAAGAAGCTGCTCGTGACCCCGCTCGTGCGACCCTGAGCCCCCGCCGCATCTCCGCCGTCCCGCCCTATCTCTGCCGTCGCGCCGCATCTCCGCCGCCCCGCCGCGTCTCTGCCGTCGTCCCACCGCGCCTGTCGCGCCGCCGCCCCGCCGTCCGCCCGCTCCGGCGTTGAATCCAGCCCCCGTCCGATCGAAGGTCGGCGCATGGCGGACGCAGCTCGGCCGCGGAGGCGGCACCTTGCCCTGCCCGCGTCGCGCTTCATCGGCCGGGAGGGTGAGCTCGTCGCGATCGCCGAGCTGCTCCGGCGCGGCGAACGGCTCGTCACCCTCTGGGGCCCGGCCGGCATGGGCAAGACGCGGCTCGCCCTGGAGCTGGCCAGCCGCTGGGCCGAGGCGCACGCCGGCGAGGCCGTGTGGCTCTGCGAGCTCACCGCCTGCCGCGACCTGCGAGCCGTCTGCGGCGCGGTCGCGCGCGCGATCGGGGCGCAGGTCGCGGCAGGGCGCCGGGAAGCGACGCTCGTCGAGCGGATCGGCCGCGCCCTCGCGACCGAGGGGCCGGCGCTGCTCGTGCTCGACAACCTGGAGCACGTGCTCGAGCAGGCCGCGCCGGCCCTCGACGCGTGGGTGCGCGCGGCGCCCGAGCTCCGCTTCCTCGCGACGTCGCGCGAGCGCACCCGCCTGGCAGGGGAGATCAGCTACGAGCTCGGCCCCCTCGGCCTCCCGGCGGAGGGCTCGACCGAGCGCAGCGCGGCCGTGGCGCTCTTCCTCGATCGCGCCGCGGCCCACTGCGCTTCCGCTCCGCCGCCGCCGCCCGGCGACGAGCACCTCGCCGACGTCGCCGCGCTGGTGCGGCGGCTCGAGGGCATCCCGCTCGCGATCGAGCTCGCGGCGGCGCGCGAGGGCGTGCTCGGCGTGCGCGGCCTGCTCGCGCGGCTGGGGAGCCGGCTCGACCTGCTCGCGGGGGCGGCGCGCGGCAGGGAGGCGCGGCAGGCGACGCTGCGCAGCGCGATCGAGTGGTCGTGGGACCTCCTCGACGACCGCGAGCGACGGGCGCTCGCCTGCTGCTCCGCCTTCCACGGGCCGTTCACGCTCGCGGCGGCCGCCGCCGTCCTCGCGGAGCCCGACGCCGCCGCGATCGACCGGATCGAGGCGCTGCGCGACAAGTCGCTGCTCCGCGCGGCGCCCCCGAGGAGCGACGGGGCGACGCGCTTCGCGCTCTACGAGGTGGTGCGAGAGCTCGCCGCCGAGAAGCTCGCCGAGCGCGGGGAGCGCGAGGCCGCGATCGAGCGGCACGCGGCGTTCTACCTGGCCGCCGGCGAGGCGGCGGCCGCGGACTTCGAGCGGCGCGGCGCGCTCGACGCGCTCAACCGCATCGCCGGCGATCTGGAGGAGCTGCTCGCCGTCGCCGAGGGCGCGCTCGCCCTGGCGACGATGCCTCGCGCCGGCTCCGAGGCGGCGGCCGAGCGCGCGCTGCGGGCCCTCTGCGCCATCGAGCCCGTGCTCAGCACCCGCGGCCCGTTCGGGGCGCAGCTCGAGCTGCTCGACCGCGCGCTCGCGGCGGCCGAGGCGCTCGCGGCCGATCCGCGCGTCGTGGCCCGCGCGCTCGGGGCGCGGGGGCGCGCGCGGCGGCTCCGAGGGCAGGCGGAGGCGGCGCTCGAGGACCTCGAGCGCGCCCGGGCGCAGGCGGCGGCGCTCGGCGCAGAGGCGCTCCTCTCGGGGATCCTCGCGGACCTCGGCGTGCTCCACCACGGCCGGCGCGACATGGAGCGCGCGCGCGAGCACTACGCGCAGGCGCTCGCGCTCCACCGCGCCCTCGGCGACCGCCGCGCCGAGGGGCGGGTGCTCGGCAACCTCGGCGCGCTCCACCACGACGAGCGCCGCGAGGGAGAGGCCGCCGCCTACTACGAGCAGGCGATCTCGATCGCGGCGGAGATCGGCGACGGCCGGATGGAGGGCATCTTCTCGACGAACGCCGGCCTGCTCGAGCAGGAGCGCGGGGCGCCCGCGCAGGCGCGGCGGCGCTACGAGCGCGCCGCCGCGATCCTCGGCGAGGTGGGCGATCTCCGGCTGCTCGCGATCACGCTCGGCAACCTCGGCGCGCTCCACCACGAGGAGGGGCGCCTCGCCGATGCGCGCGCGTGCCACGGCCGCGCGGTGGGGCTGCTCCGCGAGGTCGGGGACCGCCGCTCCGAGGGGATCGCCCTCTGCCGCCTCGGGGCGGCGCTCGCGTCGGTCGGCGAGGTGGAGGAGGCGCGGCGCGCGGTCGAGCCCGCGGCGCGGCTGCTCGCGCAGCTCGGGGACGAGCCCGACGTGGAGCTCGCGCGGGTGGCGTCCGGCTTCGTCGACCTCGCGCTCGCCCAGGCGGCGCGCCGCGCCGGGCGGGGGGAGGAGGCGGCGGCGCACGCGGGCGAGGCGCGGCGCAGGATCGCGCGCGCCCGGGAGGGATCGCCGTCGAGCGCGAGCCGATCCGACGACGTGCGGCTGCTGCTCCGGATCCTGGAGCGCAGCCTGGCGGCGCTGGGCGGCCTGCCCGAGGCGCGGGCGGAGGGCGAGCTCCTCCTGACCGAGGGGGCGCGCTTCGTCCGCCCGCCGGGCGGCGGCTGGCACGACCTGCGCGAGCGCCACGCGGCGCGGCGCCTGCTGCACGCGCTGGCCGAGCAGCAGCGGTCTGCGCCCGGCCGAGGGCTCTCCCTGGCCGCGCTGAAGGAGGCGGGGTGGCCCGGCGAGCGGATCTTGCCGGAGGCGGCGGCGAACCGGATCTACGTGGCGATGAACCAGCTGCGGAAGCTCGGGATGAAGCCGTGGCTCCGGAGAGACGCAGAGGGGTACTCGCTGGATCCGGCGCTGCCGGTCCACTACGTCGCGGTGGAGCCGGCCGCGGGGGGAGGGGGCGAGTCGCGCGGGGGGGAGACGGACGAGGGCGGGGGCGCGGGGAAGCGGCGGTAGGGGGAGGGGGGCTGCCGGTGGCCCGGCCCCCGGAGAGGGTGTTCTTCGGGCGGGGTGGGGGCCCCGCCGAACTCGGCGGAGACATGGCTCATCCGGCAACCGGATGAGCCATGTCTCCGCCTCAAACATCGGCCCATCCCCCACCCCGCCCGAAGAACACCCTCTCCGGGGGCCTGCGGAATGGACGGGAGGGTAAGGGCGATGGCGCCGCGGAGGGCGCGCACGAATCGGTTTAAGAGGGGATTAAGGCGCGGTCCTCTGGCGGGGACCTAGCCTGTTCGGCGGAGGTCACGCCATGCGCAACATCGCTTCTGTTCTGCTGATCCTTGTCCCTGCCATCACCCTCGCCGGATGCGGTAAGGGCCGTGAGACCGAGGGCGTCGTCGCTTCGACCGGAGCCTCAGGTGGGGTGGACCCCTCTGGCTCCACATCAGGGGGCGGCGTGGGCGGGTGGAGGGACCCCGGAGAGGATCCGCAGGCCGGCGGCGGCGGCGTCGGCAGCACAGGTAGCGGTGGCACTGGCGGCAGCGGCGGCGGTGGCAGCGGCGGCGGCCCAGGCAGCGGTGGTAGCGGCGGCGGTGGCGCCGGAGGTGGTGGCAGCGGCATCGGTGGCGCCGGAGGCGGCGGAACAGGCGGCAGCGCCACCGCGGCGTGCGCTGGACCCCTCGAGTTCGCCGACCCGGCGCTCGAGGCGGTGGTGCGCGAGGCCGTGGCGAAGCCGGAGGGCCCGATCCTTCCGGCCGACGTCGCGTCACTCGACGCCCTCCGCGCGACCACCCGCGGGATCGAATCCCTCTCCGGCATCGAGTGCGTCCGCTCCCTCACGAGCCTGAGCATCGTGAACAATCACGTGGCAGATCTCGCGCCGCTGTCCTCGCTCACGGAGCTGCGCATCCTGGTCGCGCCGAGCAACCGGATCGAGAACGCCGCGCCGCTGTCCTCGCTCATCCGGCTGGAGACGCTGAGCTTGGGCAACAACCCCATCTCGGACGTCACTGTCCTCGGCTCGCTGACGAACCTGTCGTACCTGGGGCTCTCCCACACCTCGGTCAGCGACATCGGCCCGCTCGGCTCGCTGATCCGGCTCCGTCGGCTCCATCTCAGCGATTCGCCCATTTCGACGCTCGCGCCGCTGTCAGGCCTCCGGGAGCTGTACGAACTGGAGGCGAGAGCCACCGGGATCAGCGACATCTCGCCCCTGTCGACCCTGACCGACCTGAGGTATGCGGACCTCGCGATCAACCGCATCTCCGACCTCTCTCCGCTCGCGAGCGGTTCATCTCCGCTCCTCCTTAATCTCGACTACAACTCGGTGTCCGATCTGACGCCCCTCGTCGCCAACCCGGATTTCGGCGAAGGAAGCGCCGTGCTCGTGGTAAGCAACCCGATCGACTGCGCCGTTCAGGCGAGCAACATCGCTGCGCTCCTGGCGCGGGGAGCGGAAGTCATCACGGGCTGTCCGTCCTCCTGGTGACGCATCCCACCCCGGGATGCGCCACCCGCGCGACATGCGAAGCCGTCCGGTATCGCGGACCCCGCCCGGCGGCCGGCCGCCGTCCAGAGCGTCATCCGTCCTCCTCCTCTCCTCCTCCCGCCGCCTGCCCTTTCTCGGCCGCGTGATGCGCGAGTGCACCGGCATGGATCGCGCGTACCTCATCCATCGTGCTGATCTCCTCTGCTGTCTTGTCAGGCCGGTATCTCCTCACCCGCGCAGACCGCAGCGCGACCCCCCCGGGGTACCGTGGACTCGCCTGCACGCCGTCGAAGGCGACCTCGACGACGATCTCCGGCCGCACGTACACCGTGTCTGGGTCGCGGCCGATCTCGAGCTCCAGCAGCCGCTGCGTCTGCCACGCGATCACCTCGTCGTTCATGCCCTTGAACGTCTTGCCGAGCAGGACGAAGCCCCCGGCCGCGGGATCGCGCGCCCCGAGGTGCAGGTTGCTGAGCAGCCCCCGGCGCCGGCCGGTCCCCCAGTCGGCCGCGAGCACCACCAGGTCGAGGGTGCGCGCCCGCTTCACCTTGAGCCATGAGCCGCGGCGCCGCCCCGCCTCGTAGGGCGCGGCGAGCGACTTGGCGATCACGCCCTCATGGCCGCGGGCGAGCGCGTCGGCGAAGAACGCCTCGGCCTCGGCCGCCGTCGGCAGCTCGATGCGCGGGACGCGCAGCGACCTGTCGAGCACCTGCCGGAGCGCGGCGGTGCGCTCGCTGCCGGGCCGGTCGAGCAGATCCTCGCCGTCGAGGTACAGCACGTCGAAGAACAGGGCGCGCAGCGGCAGCTCGGCGCGCAGCGCGGCCGCGTCGTGCGCGCGGCCGAAGCGGCGCATCGTGACCTGGAACGGGTGCGGCGCGCCGTCCGGGCGAAAGGTGAGCGCCTCGCCGTCGAGCACGACCGAGCGGACCGGGAGCGCCCGGACGATCTCGACAATCTCGGGGACCGCCTTCGTGACCGGGCCGAGGCCGCGGCTGAAGACGCGCACCTCGTCGCCGGCCTTGTGCGCCTGCACGCGCACGCCGTCGAGCTTCCACTCCAGCGCCATCGCGCGGAGCTCGCTCAGCGCCGTCGCCACGTCGTCGGCCGACTGCGCCAGCATCGGCTGCACGGGGCGGAGCAGCTGCAGCGAGAAGCGCTGGAGGCCGAGCGCCCCCTCGAGGAGCGCGGCCTTGGCCACCTCCACCGCGTCGCCGGCGAGCATCACCGCGCGCCGCAGCGAGGCCGGCGGCACCCGCGCCGCGCGCGCCACCGCGTCGACCATGACCGGCTCGAGCCTCTCCTGGCGGAGCTCGCCGGCGAGGAGCCGTGCGAAGAAGTCCCGCTCGAGATCGGTGGCGCGCGCGAACAGCCCCGCCAGCGCCGCGCGGCGCTCGCCCCCGGCCCCCGGCCCCGAGGCGCGCGCGATCTCCGTGAAGACCGCGTCGGCGTCCCCCAGGGTGAGCGCAGGCTGGGCGACGGAAGGAGAGGCCCGGCGGGCCTCCGCGAACACCGAAGGCCCGAGGCCGAGCCGCCCCTGACGCAGCCGACCGGTGAGCCAGTCGACGCCGATCTGCACCTCCGCGGGCGAGAGGCGGCGCAGGAGCGCGGCGAGCGCGCCGATCTTCTCGACACGGCGAGAGAGCGCGGCGACACGCTCGGAGGTGGCGACAAGGTCGGAAACGAGCACGCGGGCAACCCTACCCTGGCACCTCGAGAGCTCACGCTCGACGGGTCTTTTGACGAGGCCGCTGCAGGGTGTCCTCCGCAACCGAGCCGGGGAACTCCGCAGGATCGAACCTGGCCCATGGGCGCCAAGTGTTCTCCGCATGGGCCGAGAGAGCCTACCAAAGGGTGTAAGGCCGCGGAGCAGAAAAGCGCTCTCCCGCGCCGGAATGACGGTCACTCCCGCTTGGAACCACTTGCGGGGAGGGGCGAAGAATTATCATGTCATCTGCAGGCGAGTGCCTCGCTCGGTCGCCGCCGGCGCCGCGAGCAGGCGAGAGCGCGATCGCCTTTCAGAGGATCTCACGTGCCGGATCTCGGGTGCTCCGCGCCATCGATTTGCCAGGTGCGAAGCGCCCGACGCGCCTGCGCCGCCGCGCGGGGGGGAGAGCGCGCGCGGAGCCGCCCCGCCGTGGCCGCAGACTCCCGAATACGCCGCGAGATGGCCCCAGCTGCGCCCGTCTCCCTCGACGGCGCGATCGCTCCGTTTAGTTGACCTCCGCCGCGGGCCTTGATACCGGGTTGGCGGTCGGCACGCCGTGGGCAGGTGAACACGGCGGGCGGGCGCGGTTTTCCTCAACCACAGCTCAGGAATAGCGCCCTCCGCTGACAAGGCCGCGGATTTTGGCCTTGGGAGCAGCTGGCTTGGTTTTTGCGCAGCACCTCTCCGGCAGCTGGACTGTACTGGAAGGAGCTGACGTGGTGTTGGTGTCCGCACGGGAAGGCGACGGAGGTTCTTCGATGGTGGAGCGGCAAGTCCGGAAGCGGGTGGGCGTCGTGATGGGCGGCTCGTCGGGTGAGCGCGACGTGTCCCTGCGCTCGGGCGCGGCCGTCGCCGAGGCGCTCGAGGCCCGCGGGTACGATGTCGTGCGGATCACGCTCGGGGACAGGTTCGGCGCGGAGCTCTGCGCGACGCTGCAGCGCGCGCAGCTCGACGCGGCCTTCCTGGCACTGCACGGACGTCTCGGTGAGGATGGGTGCGTGCAAGGCGTCCTGGAGCTCGCCCAGATCCCGTACACGGGGTCGAGCGTGCTCGGGAGCGCCCTTGCGATGGACAAGCTGAAGGCCAAGGAGATGTTCCGGCTGCACAACGTGCCGACGCCTCCCTACTACACTGTGGGTGCGAATCAGGACCTCGAGGAGCTTGATGCCGTCCATGGCTCGTTCGGGTTCCCCGTCATCGTCAAGCCGCGCGGCGAGGGGTCGAGCCTCGGCGTGACCAAGGTCGGGTCGCTCGAGGAGCTGAAGTCGGCGCTCGCGCTGGCGTTCGAGTTCGACGACGCCGCCATCGTGGAGCGGTTCGTGGCGGGGACCGAGGTCAACGTGGGCATCCTGGACGGGAAGGTCCTTGGCGCGATCGAGATCGTCCCGAAGAAGGGGCTCTATGACTACGAGGCCAAGTACACGCCGGGCATGACCGAGTACCACATGCCGGCGCGCCTCCCGCCGACCCGCTACCGCGGCGTCCTGAACCTGGCGGAGCGGGCGGCCCAGGCGCTCGGATGCACGGGCGCAGTGCGGGTGGATCTGCTCGTGACCGGCGGAGAGAACGAGTACGTGCTCGAGGTGAACACCCTGCCGGGCATGACCCAGACAAGCCTCCTGCCGAAGATCGCCGAGGCCGCAGGCTACGAGTTCGGCGACCTCTGCGAGGCCATCCTGGCGAGCGCCAGGCTGCACCAGCCGGTGCGGCGCCGCGCGCCCGCCGCCTCGGAGCTGCGGCTCAGCGAGCGGGGACAGGCCGAGAAGCGGCTGCGCCTCGTGAAGTCGGCGATCTGAAGCGCCCCCTCGAATTTTTCGGGAAAATTCACAGGGAGGCGAGGAGACGGGGAGTAAAATCCCACCGATCTCCCCGTCTCCCTGTTCAATTTCCGCAATTACAGCAGGACTCCTCGCCGCGTCTGGCGCTGCACCCGACCTCGGCCGCCTGGCTCGGTCCGCCCTGCCCCGGGACAGGCGCTAAGGCACGCGCTTCATCGTGATGAAGTCGGTCGCCATGCCCTCGACGATGGGCTTGAGCTTGAACACGTCGCCTTCACAGCGGTACTCGAAGAGGGTTCCGGGGCGGTCCATGCCAGAAAAGGCGTTGGTCGCGGGCACGGGCATGTCGCGGCCGCCGAGCGTGGCCTTGGTCTCGACGCGCAGTCCGCTCATGTCGGCGCGCGTCGTCTTCCAGCGGCCAGGGCCCGCGGGCTCGTATTCGGCGCTGGAGCGGCCGTTCATCTTGAGCGTGATCCTCAGGGCCATCCCGGCCGTGGGCGCCTCGAACACGTTCTCGACGCCGCCCTCGCTCGTCTCGCACACGTAGCTGCCACGCTCGTTGCCGTTGAACGTGCAGATGTACTTCCCGCGCTCGCTGACGACGCGCGCACCCGACGAGTTGCGCGCCAGCGTCTCGAGGAACATATCGGCATAGTCGTATTCCCACTTGCCTGTCGGGCAGCTCGACGCCGGCGCAACGGCGGACGCTCCGCTCGGGGCAGGCGCAGCCGGCGCGGCCGCGGTGGTCGCGCCCGCGGACGCAGGCGCGCTCGCGGACTCGGAGCGGTCACAGGCTGCGAGCGCAGCGATCGACACCACGGTGAATGGGAGCAGGTGAGGACGTGCCATGCGCCGAGGGTACGCGCCCAGGCGCGCAGTTGCACGCATCCTCCCCGGCGGGGGCATGTCGCCCTTGATGCAGACCCCGAGCCCGTCGCAGAGGGGGCCTCGGCAAGCGGACATCATCCTGCGTGGACCGAGCGTCTGGAAGAGCTTACTCAGCCCGCCGCCGCCGGGACCGATGATGTTGGGACACCACCGCAGCGTCGAGCGCGTGGTCGCCGCACGCGGCGCGCCTCGGTTGACAGATTCCGGGCGGCGGGGCATCGAGAGCTCGGGGGCGGGCGCCAGGGCGCCCCGCCCCTCCGACGCAGGCACGGGCGGCGTGGCGGTGACCCGAGAACTCGTTCTTCAGCTCGGCGCGGCGGGTCAGGGGCCGCTCTTTCTGCAGATCGCGCGGGCCATCGTCGAAGACATCGAACGGGGCCGCCTGCGCCCCGGCGAGCGGCTGCCCTCCAGCCGCAAGCTCGCCATCCAGCTCGGCGTGCACCGCAAGACCGTGATCGCCGCGTTCCTCGAGCTCGCGCGCCAAGGTTGGATAACGAGCGCGCCCGCCTCCGGCACCTACGTCTCGAGCGACCTGCCCGCCAAGCTGCCCCCCTTCCGCCGACGAGCCCTCGCCGACCGGGCCGGGTTCGACCTGCCCGGACGCCCCTTGCCGGCCCCCTCCTCGACCCCGCGCGCCGGCCTGCTCCTGCTCGGCGGGGTGCCCGAGCTCGGCTTCGTGCCGAGGCTGGAGCTGTGCCGCGCCTACCGCCGCGCGCTGCTCGGCGCCGGGGCGCGCGCGCTGATGGACTACGGCGACCCCCGGGGCGAGCCGCGCCTGCGCCGGGCGGTCGTCGAGTTGCTGACCCGGGCGAGGGGCGTGCGGGCGAGCGTCGAGTCGGTCAACATCGTGCGCGGCAGCCAACAGGGCCTCTACCTCGCGGCGCGCGCGCTGCTCGATCCGGGCGACTGCGTGGCGATCGAGGCGTACAGCCACCCCGCCGCCCGCGGCGCGCTCGAGCTCTCCGGCGTGGAGCTCGTGCCCGTGCCGCTCGACGGCGAGGGGCTCGACGTCGCCGCGCTCGAGGCCCTCTGCGCGGCCAGGCGGATCAAGGCGGTCTACACGACGCCCCACCACCAGCTACCCACGACCGTCACCTTGACCGCGCCGAGGCGCGTGCGCCTGCTCGAGCTGGCGCGGCGCCGGCGCCTGCTCGTGCTCGAAGACGATTACGACCACGAGTTCCGCTACGAGGGGCGGCCGGTGCTGCCCCTCTCGTCCGCCGACCGCCACGGGGTGGTCGTCTACCTGGGCACCCTGTCGAAGATCTTGGCGCCGGGGCTGCGGCTCGGCTTCGTCGTCTCCACCCCCGACGTCGCCGAGCGGATCGCGGCCTACCGGGCCTTCGTCGACCACCAGGGCGACCACGCGATCGAGCGCGCCGTCGCCGAGCTGCTCGAAGACGGCGAGATCGATCGGCACACGCAGCGGGTCCGGCGCGCCTACCGCGCCCGCCGCGACGCGCTCTGCGAGGCGCTCGCGCGCCACCTGCCCGGGCTCGAGTTCGACCCCCCCAGCGGGGGCATGGCCCTCTGGGCGCGGGCCCCCGGCGTCGACATCGACGCGTGGGCCCGGCGCGCGCACGCGGCGGGCGTCTCCTTCCAGCCCGCGAGTCACTTCGCGCTCGGTCGCTGGCCGCTCGACTTCGCCCGCTTCGGGTTCGCCGCGTGCGACGAGGCCCAGCTCGCGGACGCGGCGCGGCGGCTCGCGCAGACCTTGCCGAAGGCCCGGTCGAGGCCCGCGGGTGATCGCCCCTGACGCGCGCCTCGCTCCCCGCGGCGCGCGGGCGACTGGACTACTCGACATCGACGATCTGGCCCCAACGCAGGGTGCCTGCGTGGGCTAGGGTCTGACCGAATAGGAGACCCGAACATGGTCAAAGCTTTCTTCGCCAGCATGACATTCGGCGCGGCGTTGCTCGGCTGCGCCCAGACCGAGGCGCCGAACCCGCCCCCCGCGGAGGGGGAATCGGAGAGCCAGGCATCGCTCACGACGTCCGCGAAATGGCTGGTGCAGCCGGGCGCGCGCCTGGTCTTGCTCGGCGTCACCAGCGACAATCACGCCCTCTACCAGGAGGGAGAGCACGTGTACGCGACCGCGCTCAAGCCGGGCGCGACGAGGCAGCGAGTTGCCCAGGTGCCCTTCGGGAACACGGCGTTCGTCTACACCGTCGGCAAGGTCGCGTTCTGCTGGACCAACCCCGACCGGACCTTGCCCGGCTTCGGGGTCAGCCCCCTTGTCGTGTGGAGCGCGGCATCCGGCCCGCACGAGGCGTCTGCCGCCTCGCCCATCGGGACCTTCGCGACCTCGGCGAGCGCCGACGGCCGCTCGGTGCTCTTCCCCACCCATGGCAACGCCGACGGCAGCGTCGGCGACGTCGAGCTCGCCTCGACCGACATGAGCGAGCGCACGACGCTGCTCGGCGCCGTGCCGATGGGCTTCCCCCGGGGGTATTGTCGGCCCTTCGCCGCGTTCGTGGGCCGCCACGGCCGCTCGCACCCTGTCGCGCTGCACTGCGAGGGCGCCACGAGCTCTGCCACCTTGTCGAGCTGGGAGCGGGGCGAGAGGGTCGACCTGTTCAGCGGCGTCGCGACGCCCCCCTTCTTCAGCGCCGACGCCGACGGCGGGTCGTTCTTCACGACGCTGGCGGGCTCGGGGCACCCCGTCGTCGTCTCCGACGACGGCGAGGTGAGCGCGCTCGACGAGGTGCGCTCGAGAATAGGCTTCTTCACCAGAGGCAGCTTCGTCGTGTACACCGCGCAAACGGAGGCCGGCCTCGAGCTGCGCCGCGCCACGCAGGGCGACTGTCCGTCGACCGAGACCATCGCCGACGAGGTCGGGGGCATTCTCACCGTCCTGGCCGGGTCGAAGGTCATCACCGACGCGTGGGCGTCGCCGGACGGCAGCAAGGTGCCCTTCTTCACCCAGCGCGACCCGGCGACCGGCCTCTCCGACGTCGCGCTCGCCGACGCGCGCGACGGTACCCCGCCCCTGTCGGTCGACCCGCAGGCGCGGAACGTGCTCGGCGGCCCGCCCTTCAGCGCCGACTCGAAGCACTTTCTGTTCGCCCGCATCGTCGACCTGACGGCCGGCACCGCCCCCCTCTTCGCCTCGGCCGAGGGCGGCGTGCGGCAGTTCAGCGACGACGGGGGCTGGAGCTACCTGCCGGCCGTTCGCGGCCTCGTGTCGTTCAACGACAACACCCACTTCG
This sequence comes from Sorangium sp. So ce117, assembly GCF_051524395.1. NCBI lineage: Bacteria > Pseudomonadati > Myxococcota > Polyangiales > Polyangiaceae > Sorangium > Sorangium sp. So ce117. Next base: position 9,716,972 of record NZ_CP150309.1, on the reverse strand, counting down.
ACGCGGAAGACTTCGCGAGGTCGACGGCCGACCTGAAGGTCGTCGACCTGTCGCGCAAGCGCCTGAAGCCTCGGCTCATCGCGCCGGGGGCGAACCTGACCTACTTCAGCAGCCACGGCGGCCGCCGCCTCGCCTTCACGACGGACCTCCCCGGTACGACGGCTGGCCTCTATTCAGCCGGGGTCGACGAGTAGGCGCGCCGAATCGGCGAGTCGGGCCCGGCCAGCGCGGGCGCTCGTGCGACCACGGCGGCCCGAGAGAACTCGGCGAACGGCGGTAAATCAGCCTGCCTTGCGGAAACCCCTGGACCGCGCGGCGAGCAGCGCGGCGAGGAGGAGCCAGGGCACGGACGAGCCACCCGCGTCAGGACCGGCGCCGCGGGCCACGGCGCAACCGTTTCCGTGCGCGCGCGGCGGGGCGCTCCCCTCCGGTGCAGGCGCCGGAGACGCGCCACCGGCGTCGCCGCCGGAGCCGCCGGACCCGCCGGAGCCGTTCGCGGCGGCGTCGCCGCCCTGGCCCCCGCCGCCCTGGCCCTCGCCGCCCTGGCCTCCGCCGCCCTGGTCCCCGCCGCCCTGACCCTCGCCCCCCGCGCCGCCTCCGGAGCCGCTGGCCGCCTCCGCGAGCAAGCAGCCCCCGGCGATGCACTCGCCGCCTGGACAGGGCGCGCCGTCGAGCTTGTAGCGCCTCTGGCAGGCGCCGGTGGCCGGCGCGCAGACGGCGCGCCGGCAGGTAGAGGTGTCCGGCTGCGGGCAGAGGAAGGGATCGCCGCCGACGCAGGCGCCGTTCTGGCAGGTATCGGTCTGCGTGCAGGCGTTGCCGTCGTCGCAGGGGCTGCCGTCGGGCTTGCGCGGGTTGTCGCAATCGCAGGCGTCGCCGACCCCATCGCGGTTGACGTCGGCCTGGTCGGGGTTCGCGACGAGGGGGCAGTTGTCCACCGTATCGCCGTCGCCATCGGCGTCGTCGTCCTCGTCGCAGGCGTCGCCGAGGAGATCGCCCGCGGACAGGCCAGCATCGGTGTTGGCCTGGAGCGTGTTCGGGACCGCAGGGCAGTTGTCCTCGCTGTCGGGGATGCCGTCCTCGTCGGTGTCGAGCGCGCAGGCTCCGGCCCTGCACTGCCCGCTGAGGCACTCCTTCGGGAGCGAGCACGGGGCGCCGACGGGCTTCTTCGGCAGGCAGTCGCCGCCGGTCGCCGCGCAGTAGGCCGAGTCGGCGCACTGGGTGTCGAAGGTGCAGCCCGTGAGGCAGGCGCCCGCGACGCAGCGGTACTCGGCGCAAGATCGGGTGTCGCCCTCGGCGCAGACCCCGCGGCCGTCGCAGAGGGGGGCCTCAACGAGCTCGGAGGCGCCCTTGCACGAGGCCGCGCCGCAGGGGGCGCCCTGCGCCCGCAGCTGGCAGGCGCCGCGGCCGTCGCAGAGGCCGGTGGTGCCGCAGGAGGAGGCAGGCTCCGCGGCGCAGTCGTCGTCCGGATCGGCGCCGGCCTGGATGGGCCCGCATGCGCCGTCGGGGCCGGCGCCCTTCTTCGCGGCGGAGCACGCCATGCACGCGCCCGCGCAAGGGACGTCGCAGCAGACGCCGTCGACGCAGGAAACGCCGGCGCAGTCCGCGTCGGTGTCGCAAGGATCGCCGGGGAGGGCAGGGATGAAGAGCTCGCCGTCGGCGAGGATGCCGCCGGGCCCGTCGCCGCCGGTGACCAGCACCTTGCCATCGCTCAGCAGCGTCGCCGCGTGGTTGGATCGCTGGAAGTACATCGTCTCTGCCGGAGACCAGCTGTCGGTGGTCTGGTCGTACACCTCCGCCGTCGCGCTACCCTCATAGCCGTAAGCGCCGGCGATGCCCGCCACGATGAGAACCCGCCCGTCCTGGAGCCGCGTCGCCGTGTGGTTCTGGCGCGCGGTGCTCATGGGAGCCCGAGCCGTCCAGCGATCGGTCGCCGGATCATATGCCTCCGCGGCCGCGATGTTGACGTAGTCGGCCCCATAACCGCCTGCGACGAGGACCTGGCCGTCATCGAGCAGCGTGGCCGTGTGGCTCTGGCGCGCGGCGTTCATCGGCTCCGTCGCCGACCAGGTGCCCGTGTCGGGGTCGAAGATCTCCGCGCTCGAGAGGTTGGAATAGTCGGCGCCGACGCCGCCTGTGACCAGGACCCGCCCGTCGCGGAGCCGCGTCGCCGTGTGACTCTGGCGCGCGGTGTTTATCGGCTCCGTCGCCGACCAGGTGCCCGTGTCGGGGTCGAAGATCTCCGCGTTCGAGATGTTGGTATAGTCGGCCCCATAACCGCCCGCGACGAGGACCCGCCCGTCGCTCAGTAACGTCGCCGTGTGGAGCTGGCGCGCCGTGATCATCGGCTCTACCGCTCTCCAGCCGCGCGTGTCGGGGTCGAAGATCTCCGCGCCCGAGAGGCTGACATAGTCACTCCCTTGGCCGCCCGCGACGAGGACCCGCCCATCGTTCAGCCGCGTCGCCGTGTGCGCGCTGCGCGAGCCGCTCATCGCCTCCGCCGCGGTCCAGGCTCCCTGCGCCGGGTCGAAGATCTCCGCGCCCGAGAGGCTGACATGGGCGGTTCCGTAGCCGCCCGCGACGAGGACCCGCCCGTCGCTCAGCAACGTCGCCGTGTGGTCGTAGCGCGCGTCGAGCATCGGTGCTGCTTCCGACCACGGGCTCGCGCCCGTCAGGTCGTAGATCTCTGCGCTCACCTCGGAGTCCTGGTTGCCGCCCGTCACGAGCACCTCGCCGCCCGGGAGCAGCGTCGCGGTGTGAGCGCTGCGGCCCGCGACCATCGCCGGCACGTTCGACCACGAGCCTGCCGCCGGATCGTAGATCTCCGCGCCCGCCAGGGGCCCGGACTCGGACGACGCGGACCCGCCCGTGACGAGGACCGATCCGCCGTCCAGCAGCGTCGCGGCGTGGCGAGTGCGCCCGACGCTCATCGGCGCCGTAAGCGCCCAGCTGTCGCTCGCCGGGTCGTAGATCTCCGCGCTCGCGAACGCTCCCTCTTCCTCTTCCTCCTCTTCGCCCTCGCCGTACCGGTCGTTCGTTGAGAGGCCCGTGACGAGGACGCGTCCGTCGTTCAGACGCGTCGCCGCGTGCTCCTGGCGCGCGATGCGCATCGGCGCCGCGGCGGTCCAGATGTTCTCGGCCGGGTCGTAGATCTCCGCGCTGGCCAGCGTGCCCTGCCACTCGAGTCCGCCTGTGACGAGGACCCGCCCGTCGCCGAGCGGCGTCGCCGTGTGCTGGTAACGGCGAACGCTCATCGGCGCCGCGGCGGTCCAGATGTTCTCGGCCGGGTCGTAGATCTCGGCGCTGGCCAGCGCGACCTCACCGTCGAGGCCGCCCGTGACGAGGACCCGCCCGTCGCCGAGCGGCGTCGCCGTGTGCCCTTCGCGCGGGGCACTCATCGGTCGCGTCGGCGTCCAGCGGTCCTCCGCCGGGTCGTACAGCTCTGCGCTCATCAACAAGCCATCGCTGCCCCGGCCACCCACGACCAACACCTGCCCGCTGGCCAGCAGCAGGGCGGCGTGTTGGCCGCGCGCCTCGCTCATCGGCTGCGCCGGCGCCCAGCTGTCGTCCGCCGGGTCGTACAGCTCCGCGTTCGCGAGATAGCCTTCGCCGCCATAGCCGCCCGCGACCAGGACCCGCCCGTCGTCGCCGCCGAGCAGCGTGGCCGTATGCCCGGCGTCCCGCCTCGTGGCCATCGCTCCGACGGGGCGCCACAGCGGATCCACGAGCAGCAGCTCCCCCGACGCCTCGACAAGCAGCGCGATCTCCGCCCCGCGCGCCTCGAGGCGCGCCGCGATCGGCCGCCCGCCTTCCGCGAACGCTCGCGGCGCGGTGACGCGCAGCCGCGGCGTCCCCGCCGCGTCCAGCACCTCGACGGCCTCGCCGCGCTGCCGCAACGCCGCGCCGTCGACCTCCCAGACGGCGGCGGGCTCACCCGCCGGCACAGCGCCCGGCTCCACCGTGAGCCATTCCTCGATGCCCCCGGCGACCGCCCGCCAGAACGACGCGCCGCCCGCGCGGCCATAGATCACCGCGCCGTCGACCACCGCCCCCTGGCCGGACGCGCCGGCCTCGCGCACCCGGACCTCGAAGCCGCCCGCGCCCGAGAGCCGCATCCAGCCGCCGCCGTCGTGCGGCAGCTCGGCCTGGAGCCGCGGCCCGCGCCCCGAGAGGCCAGACGCGCCCAGGGCGAAGCCGCCGCCGGTCGCCACAGGCGCGCCGGGAGCGCCGCTGCCCAGCACCTCGGTGGCTTGCGCGGGAAACCGGCGCTGCACGAGCGCCGCCGCCGCCGCACCGTCGTGCCCCGCCGCGCACCCGAGCGCGCCCATCCACCCCACAACGGCCAGCACCAGGACGGCCATGACCAGCACGCGAAGACCCGACCCAGCTCGCATGCTGGCGAATGTCTCACGCGGTCACGTCCGCAACAACAGCGCCGCGAGCGCGGCTCACACGAGCGATGTGCAGATCCCGAACCGGGGAGGATAGACCCCGACTCGGCGCTTGCCGCTCCGCGTCTCACGACGAAGTCGATGTCTCAGCTCACGCCTCGAGATCGCCCGGTGCGAGCCTCGCTCCGAGCTGTCGCCCCGGGCCGCCCACGGCCCGCGCGAGCGCCTGCTCGCGCAGGTGCCGTCGCTCCTCGGGCAGGCGGGCGTGCAGGCGCGCCTGCACGCCCGCGAGCTCGCTCTCCGGGTACGAGCGCTCGATCAGCGCCACGAGGGAGCGCCCGGCGGCGGCGTGGCGCACCTCGTCGCGCAGCAACGACTCGAAGACCCGCCGGATCGACGGCTCCTCGGCCGCGCGAACGTGGGCGCGGAGCGTCCTCACCGACTCCTCCTCGACGAGCACGAGCTCGCGGGCGGCGATCTCGAGCGCCCTGGCCGCCGGAGGATCGTCGGTGCGGGGCATGCGCTGCCCCCCGAGGTCGAGGTGGAGCGACTCCCATCCTCCGAGCCATCCGACGACCTCCGCGCACTGGCGGCTGTGGCGGAGCTCGTCCCCGATGATCCGGTGGACGGCGGCGAGCGCCGGGTACGGCGCCTCGGCCTCGACGAGGGCGGCGAGCAGCTCGGTGTAGATCACCACCCCGCGGTACTCGCCCAGGACACGGTGGTTCCAGCCGAGCTGGGCGTGCTCGATATCCTCCGCGGAGAAGCGCCCGAGATCGGGCCTCACGCCGAGCCCATCGTCGACGCCGAATGATGTCTGGGCGTCGAGATCGCGAGCGAAGCGGGCGAGGATCGGATCGTCCGTGTCGAGCGCGATCATCTCTTCTCGATCCGGCTGGGCACGCTCAGCGTGAAGAACGCGCCCATGTACTTGAAGTGAGGCCTGAGCTGCACCCCGAGCCTGTACCAATCGCCCTCGTGCTCGGTGTCCAGGACGAGCACTTTCACTTTGCGCAGCGGTCTCCGGGCGCGCGACGCCGCGGCCACCACCTCCCGGTCCGCGACGTACTGAGACACCCAGTCGTTCAGCTCTTTCTCGGCTTCTTGCGGCGTCTCGAAGGCGTGCTGGTAAGAGCGGTAGATGACCTTGAGATAATGAACGATGCGGGCGAGGACGAAGAGCCAGGGAAGCTGGGTCCCAAGCCTGTAATTCATCTCGCGAAGGCGAAGCTCGCGTTGCCCCAGCAGTAGCTCTCGTGGTCTTCGGTGCTCTCCTCGTAGGCGAAGCTCGCCTCGGCGGGCTCGCCGCGACCGAACGGCGCGCGCAGCAGAAACCGCGGCAGCGCCAGCCCGATCGCGCGTGAGCACTCCTCCGCGCGCAGCTGCTGCAGCGCCTCGGAGCCCTGGGCCAGGCCCGCTGCCCCGAGGGCGTGGTAGCTCTCCACCCCGAGGAGGCGCGGCGAGGCGCCCGCAACGAAGGGCGCCTGGGCCAGGAGCGCCACCGTCGCGCATCGCTGGAGCAGGGTGACGTCCTCCGGCGCCGGGCCGAACTCGAGGTTCGCGAGGATGGCGCCGTACGGCTCGTGCCCGCGCCCGATGGCGCGCGCATAGACGATGGCGTGAAGCCCGCTCGTGTCGGTCGCACTCGCGGATGCGAAGTCGTCCCGCAGGTCGTCCTTCGAGCAATTGAGCAGATCGAGCCGGATGTTCTCGTCGAAGTCGCGAGCCGCAAGAGCGTCCGGCTCCGGGGGAGGGATGACGCCGGTGTCGGAGCGCATGGGCGCGTGGCCCAGAGGGCCCTCACGCCGCCGTGGTCGCCTCGCTGGCCAGCGCCCTCAGCCGCGCCGTCGCCCTCGGGGATCATGTCGCGGCCGTGTCGTCGACGAGGCGATCGGCTCGTTGCCAGGGCTCCACCGCCCGTCAACTCCGCTACCTAACATGATAGAAGCTGAGCCCATGACATCGACTTGCTTCCGCTCTACCGCCCCGTGGCTGCGACGCACCGCCCTGGCCCTCGCCGCCGCCCTGACCCTGGCCGGTTGCTCGTCGGGCGGCGACTCGGGTGGTAACTCGCCGGCGCCCGCCGATCCCGTGCCCCTGACCGCGTTCTGCGCCAAATGGTCCGCCGCCCGCTGCGCCGGGGTGCAGGGCTGCTGCACGCAGACGACCGGCAAGTACGCGGACGACGCCGCCTGCGGCGCCGGCGAGACCGCCCTGTGCGAGGCGACGATGCTGCCCGCCCTCGGCAACCCCCAGTACATCTACGACGAGCAGGCCGGCGGCGACCTCATTGCCCGCCTGCGCCGGTCCGGCGACGGCTGCCGCGAGCCCGACGGAGGCCTGGACATCACCGCCCTGCTGAAGCCGGCCCTGGAGCCGGGCAGCGCCTGCGACCTGGCCGGCGCCGCCGCGCTGGGCGGGAACCCCTGCAAGGGGACCATCTGCCAACCGGCCAGCTCCGAGTCGACCGCCGGGACATGCCTGGTGCTGCCCGCCGAGGGGGAGCTCTGCCCCGACCTGCTCTGCGCCGTCGGGCTGGCCTGCACCAGCGAGTCGGACGACCGCCGTTGCCGCCCCGCTCCGCCTTTGCCAGCCGAGGGGAGCCCCTGCGACAGCAACACGGACACGGACCTGTGCGCGCCCGGGCTCCACTGCATGCCGACCACGGCCGCCCTGCGCGCCTACTTCGCCGGCGGGGACTATCCCGAGGAGCACGCCTGCCAGCCCCTCCACAAGAACGGCGAGCAGGCCCTGGACCCTGGCGACTGCGCCAGCGGCCTCATGAAGATCACCTCCCAGGCCAGCCTGGCCGCCACATGCACCGCCTGCCGCAGCCACCAGGACTGCTCCAGCGCGAACACCGACACGTTCGACGGTCTGGTCAGCATCGACACGTACAGCGGTTACTGCGACCAGGGCGTCTGTCACGACGGCCTGAACGACGTCGCCCCCGGCAGCAAGTCCGAAGGCGCCATCTGCTTCGATGTTGCGGAGTGCCGGTCCCTCAGCTGCGACCGCACCCCCAGCGCCTACGGCCACTGCCAGAAGGCGAATGTCGAGGCGCTGTTCTGCACGGCGCCGTTCACGGGCGGGGGCGCCGCCCCCGACGGGGAGACGGGGTTCACCACCTTCAGCTCGGGGTCCCGACCCGCAGCTCGCCCCTGAGGCCGGCGGCGCGGGGCGGTGACCCGGCGGGGGTTGCGGGGCTGCGCCGGGACCTCGCCGCCGCTGATGATCGGGCGCAGCCCCGCAAAGGCCTCTTCGTTGGGGCCGCGTTGGGCCACGCGGGAAGAGGATCCAGCCGCCCGTGTCCCGTGAAGCTACTGAGATTGTCGACAATTCGGTCGTCCGCTCCTCCGCACGAGTGACGAGGCCCAAGGACGAATTTGCGGTGCCGAACCGGGGCGATCCGTCGTTATCGACGGCATTTCGGCGGGGCATGGCGACGGATCGGAGCCCCTCGGAAGGTGTGGGCCCAACGCGGGCCCAATCACCGAGCTTGGCGCCTGGCGAACTCGGGATGACCGAGATGTCGCCTCGGGCCGCCGTCGTCGCATCGCTCGCCAGCTCCCTGAGCCGCGCCGTCGCCCTCGGGGACGTCGCGGCAGCCCGGGTCGTTCACGAGGCGATCGCTCGGCTGCTCGGGCTGCCGGTGGTCGAGCTCCGCAGGGTCTGAACTGCTGGCTTGTCTCCGGGGGGACGTTCAAGCGAACCTCAGAGTATGGCGCGCACGGCTCCGGTCCCGAACATCCCGGCCATTCCCGGCATGAACCCCGGCGTCTTCGTGATGGGCGGCGGCGGCGGCGGCGCCGGAGCGGGAGGACCCGGCGGCGGCGCCGGAGCGGGCCGGCAGGGCGCTGGGGGCGGGAGCGGCGGGAACCAGGCGCAGGGTGGCGGCAAGGGCGCCCCGGATCCGCAGCGCTTTCCGCTCTGCGGCACGAAGTCGCACCCGGTCGACGTCGCCACGGGGCGCGCGTTCACCCATCCCATCCTCATCGTCGAGCTGCCCGGACCCTTGCCGCTCCAACTGACGCGCAGCTACAGCGCCCAGGCGCACTGCCGCGACGTCGGCCTCGGGTGGGGATGGGCCCACAGCCTCGGCTGGCGCGTCGAGGAGCGCCGCCGCTCCATCGACGTCTGGACGGACCAGGGCACGCGCGTCTCCTTCCCGAAGTCGCTGCGCACGGGCGATGACGTGGTCTCCTCATTCGGCTTCCGCCTCCGCCGTGAGCCGTGGGGCTATGTCGTCGACCCGAACGACGGGCGACTCTACGCCTTCTCGGAGAAGCTCGGCGAGCACCTCTACCTGCTCACGGCGATCGAGGACAGGAACAAGAACCGCATCGCGCTCGTGTACGAGGATGGCCAGCTCGTCGAGGTGACGGACAGCGCCGGCCGGAAGCTCCGCGTGCGCAGGGACGGCGCTGGGCACATCGCCTCGATCGAGGTGAAGAACGCGCTGGAGCAGGGGCGGTGGATCGCCCTGGAGAGATACGATTACGACGCGCGCGGACGGCTCGTCACGGCGACCGACGCCGACGGCTTCTCCGCGCGCTACGAGTATGACGACGAGGCCCGGCTCACCGCCGACGTCGATCGGACCGGCCTCTGCTTCCATTTCGTGTACGACGCCCAGGGGCGGTGCATCGAGTCCTGGGGCGACTACCTATCCAGCCCCGATCCGAGCGTGGACCCGGACGTGCCCTCGGTGCTCGCCTCGGGCCGCCACCCCGCCAGGGGCGTCCACCACTGCGTCTTCGAGTACCTCGACGAGGACTACACGCACGTCATCGACTCGACGCATGTCGGGCATTTCGCGCACAACGCGTTCGGCCTGCTCACCATGGCGCACGACGCCGGGCCGTCGCCTGTGCGCGCCGTGTACGACGCGCGCGGGTTCCTCGCCGTCCTCGAGTATCCGGACGGCGGCTTCGAGCGCTTCGAGCGCGACGGGCGCGGGAACCTGGTTGGCTACACGAACCAGCTAGGCGCCCGTACGTCGATCGTCCGGGATGAGGCGGGCTCCCCCGTCAAGATCACCGACCCGCATGGAGGGGTGACTCAGATCTTTCGCGACGCGTGGGGGAACCCGGAGCACATTGCGAATCCGCTGGGGCAAACCACCACCTACCGCCCCGACCAGCGGGGCCTGCTGCGCGAGCGGATTGATCCGAACGGGGCGAGGACATCGTACCAGGTTGACGCGCAGGGGAACCTGATCTCGGTCGCGTCGCCGAACGGCGCGGTATGGCGCTTCCGGTACGACGCGCTCGGCCGGGTCACAGGGCGCACCGATCCGGCGGGCGCCGAGACGCGCTTCGTCTACTCCGATCGCGGCGACCTCATCGCGGTGATCGACGCCCAGGGAGGCGTCTCGCGGTATCAGTACGACGGGGAGCGGCACCTCGTGCGGGCCCAGAACCCGAGCGGGCATGTCACCGAGTGGGGGTGGGGCGGGTATCACCGGCTCTGCTGGCGCAAGGACGCGAACGGCCACGTGTCCCGCCTGCTCTACAACCGCGAGGGCGAGCTCACCACGGTCGTGAACGAGATCGGGGAGAAGCACCAGCTCCTTTACGATATCTATGGTCGGTTGATCGAGGAGCGCACGTTCGATGGGCGCGTACTGCGCTATCGCCTCGACGCGGCGGGGCGCCCGACGCGGGTCACGACGGGCGAGTCGATGGCGGCCGAGGCGGCGGGGCCGGCCGTGCATACCGATCTCGCGTACGATCTGGCGGGGCGCCTCGTCCAGCGGACGACGCCGGCGGGCGACGAGCATTTTGAGTACGACATGCTCGGCAACCTGGTCGAGACGCGCTGGCCCGGCGGGCGCATCGAGCTCGAGAGGGATCCGCTCGGCCAGATCGTCAAGGAGATCCAGGTCCTGGGGAGCGAGGCGCACGCAGTCGAGGCGCGGTACGACGCGCTGGGCAACCGGATCTCGCGACGCACAACGCTCGGGCACAGCGAGGCGATCGCGCGCGACGCGATGGGCTCGCGCGTGCGCACAGTGCTGGACGATGCGGCGTTGATCGAGCACGGGCTGGATCCCTTCGGTCGCGAGGTCTTCCGGCGTCTCCCGGGCGGCGGCGCGATCGGGACCTCGTACGACCCGCTGGGCCGCCTCTCGCAGCAGCGCCTCACGCGCCCTGGGGAGCGCCCGCCGACCGCGCCGGGCCATCCGGCGTGGGTGGGTGAGCCGCCCGACGCCGTCGTGGCGCTGATGAGCTACCGCCATGATCCGACCGGCGAGCTCGTGGCGCGGAGCGGCGGCGCGCGCGGGGTGACGGAGCTCCGCTACGATCCCGTGGGCCAGTTGCTCGCGATGACGCCCGAGGTGGGGCGGCGCGAGGTGTTCCGTTACGATCCCGCGGGCAACCTGCACGAGGGAGACGGCGCTCCGGAGCGCAGGTACGGCAGGGGCGGGAAGCTCCTCCGGAAGGGGAACGCGGAGTACCGCTGGGACGCCGAGGGGCGGCTCGTCGAGCGGCGCGAGGACGCAGGAGGGGACAAGCCGCGCGTCTACCGCTACGGCTGGAGCGGCGCAGGGCTGCTCGAGCGCGTCGATGCGCCGGACGGCGCCCGCATCGAGTTCGAGTACGATCCGCTGGCGAGGCGTGTCCGGAAGCGAGTCCTCGCGTGGGACGAGGCGGCAGGCGCGCTGCGGCTCGCGCGCGAGACCCGGTTCGTGTGGGATGGAGACGTCCTGGTGCACGAGATCACGCGCTCTCCGGGCCAGAGCGCGGCCGCGCCTGGGGGCGCTGCGGCCTCGGTGCGGACCTATTGCTTCATGGACGACTCGTTCGTCCCGGCGGCGCACCGCGAGGCCGACGGGCGATGGATTCATTACGTTAACGATCCTGTCGGTACGCCGGAGCACCTCCTCGACGACGCGGGCGAGATCGTGGGCTCGCTGGATCGGCAGGCCTTCGGGCTCGAGGCACCGCGCGACGGCGACGCCAGCACCCCGCTGCGGTTCCCGGGGCAGTACGAGGACGCCGAGACCGGCCTCTACTACAATCGCTATCGCTATTACGACCCGGCCGATGGCATGTTCGTCTCCCCGGATCCGCTCGGCGTGGCCGGGGGGTCGGGTTACTACGGTTATGCGGTCAACCCGTTTGCATGGATCGATCCTTTCGGCCTCGCGTCGCTGCGCGAGGCCGAGCGGCTGCTGGAAGACTCCGAGAATCGCAGCTTCGGGAACAACGTGGGGCACGCGCGCGCGCACGTGCCGGGCCCGGGACAGGATCCGTCCGCGCTCGCGACCTCGCGGCCGACAAAGCAGACGAACACGGTCTTCCGCTCGCGCAACCAGGCGCTGCGCTCGCTGCGGGACATCATGACCCGCGACGACGCGGCCCTCCGCTCCCTCGCGCCGGGGCAGGTGCACTCGGGCTCCTACACGCCCAGGGAGACGCTAGAAGGGCTGGAGTCCCAGTCAGGGCAGCCTGCGCAGCGCGCGTGCGTGAATCGCGTCACCTACTCGATCGGGCGCCTTCCTAACGGTCAGCTCCACCTGCTACATTTCGCTCCTCGCCAATCATGAGCTCATCCAGCCAGCGAACCCTCGTCATTCTCGACGAGCGCGGCGCCGCCGCGCGCCTCCCGTCGCAGATCGCGTCGCTCGTGCAGGGGTACCGGATCATCTACCTCTCCGACACGCGCCACGCCCCCTACGGCACGCTTTCGCGGGTGTCGGCGGCCCGCCTCGTGCTCCTGTGCCTCGACCTGGTGCGGGGATACGGCATCTCCGCGGTGCTGCTGGCCAGCGCGGCGGCGTCCCGCGCGGCGCTCCCGGCCGTGCGGATAGCGTGCGCGCGGGCAGGAATCGCGCTCCACGAGGGCGCCTCGCTGGCCGCCAGGGAGGTGGTCCGCCGGCACCGCTTTGGCGACGTCGCCGTGCTCGGAGGCGAGATCGTGGATGAGCGCGCCGTCGCCAAGGCGCTCGCCGAGGCAGGGCTCTCGGCCCGCGCGCGGGCGGTGCCGCTCGATCTCGCCTCGCTGGGCGAGGCGGACAAGGACGTGCTGGGCCGGCTCGTGGAAGCGCAGCGCGCGCAGGTGGGGACGTACGTGCTCGGCTCGTCGGGAGCCGCGAGCGTAGCGGATCTGATCCGCCGGTCCGATCCAGACGCCGTGATCGTCGAGACGGACACGGCGCTCGCGACGGAGGTCGCCGTGGAGCTGGAGGCCGAGCCGGCGGCGGGGAAGACGGCGTCCTCGGTGATTCGCTGCGCGACCGAGGCGTCCGAGCACTGGCAGGAGCGCATCGCGGAACTCGCCGGTGTCGCGCCCGACGCCGTGGCCGGCCGGTGGGTCATGCCGGCGGGACCGGGCGAGGGGCCCTTCGCCGTCGCCATGGATGAGGACGGGGATCCGCTCGACTGAGGCGGCCGCGCGACACTGCCCGGGCTCAATGAGCTGGGGAGTCGGGACCTGGCCCGGGTCGCGCACCTCATCCCAGCAGCTTGTCCGTGAACGCGCCGGAGAACCGCGCTTCGCTCTTCCCCTCGCCTCGGCAACCTCCCGTCTGGCGCCGTCCCCGAGCGACGCTGCCGTCCCCGCCGTGGTGGACGCTGAAGCATCCGACGTCGGCCGGTTGGCTCCGCGTTGGGCCACACCCGAGGAGGATCCAGCCGCCCGTGTCCCGTAAAGGTATTGAGAATTGTTGGCCTTTCCGTCGCTCGCTCCGCCGCGTCAGCGACGAGGCCCAAGGACTTCCCTGGTACGGAGGAGCGATCGGGGATAAGATCAATGATTTCGATGGGTTCAACTTGGGGCTCGGACACCCTCGCGGTCGGCTTGGCCCAACGCGGGCCCAACCGGGCCCGTTCGGGGGCCTCGGCCTCCGCCGCGACGGGGACGGAGAGGTCGGCCCGCGCCGGCACCTGGACGGTCTGTGCGGGGGCGATGGCGGCCTCCGCGCTCGCCGCTCGCGTAGCTGGGCCAGCCGGCGCGGGAGTGCCCTCGGAACGCTCCTTGCCCGTCAACTCGGGGATCGCCTCATCAAGGGGGGCGAAGTCGCCTAGGCCGAGTTCCGCGACCTTGCGCGCGGCGCGCTTGTAGTGATGGATCTGGCCGCTCGACTTGTGCCCGGTCCGATCGGAGATCCACGTCTCCGTGCGGCCGTTCGAGAGCTTGATCGTGATGAAGGTCGCGCGGGTGTCGTGCAAGCGGATGTTCAGCCTTGAATCCGTGGTCTCGAACAGCTCAGGCCGAGTAATGCCCGCGCGTCGGAGGTGGTCTCTGAAGCGCTCCGCCCCGTTGCGACCCGGTAAAGAGTTGCAGCCCCACTTTCCTACGAAGACGCGTACCTGGTCCGGGCAGATCTCGCGCCACTTCCGGAGCGCGCGCACGACGTCGGACGAAAGCGCCCATGCCCGGGGCTCGTCCGTCTTGTTCTCATCGAGAACAACGGCTCCCCGGTCGAGATCCACATCCGACCACTCCAGCTGTCCGGCCTCGTCGGCTCGCATTCCCTCGCGAATGAGGAAGCCGTAGTAGATCCGGAAGCATAAGGGAATCACCTTGCTCCCCATGAGGAGCTGATCCTCGTCCGGGTACAGGTACCCTTTTGCCTTGTCGTGGTCTGCCTTGGGAACCCATCCGCGCGGCAACGGATTGCCGCCTATGAGGCGCGCTGGATACACAGCCAACGACAGTATGCGGTGAACGACCATCGCAACATTTCGGCGCGTGCTAGGCTCCAGGTGCCCCGGCAACAATGACATCGCGCGATCGGCATGATCGATCGTGAGGCGCACGAGAGGAACGGGACCGAGCACGTCGAGTACGTGCGCCAACCTCGATCTGTAATCATCCGCACTGCGAATCGCCTTCACATGATCCGGGTACTGCTCGGCCAGCTTTCCGGAAAGCACCCGCTCAGCAAACTCGGCAAAGGTGGTTTCCCCGGTTGCGCGGGCGCGCGCTTCTCCCTTGCACAGCTGGTCGATGGCAAGCCGGATATCCCGAAGAGCGCTTCCCTCGCGTGCGGCAGCCTGCTCCAGCAGCGGCACGCCGAGCACGATTTGCCCGGCGGCGAGCAGTCGCCCCGCAAGTTCCGACAGCACCTGCAGCCGCGCATTGGCTTCTTGCTCCGTACGGCACGTCGGCAGGGTGAACGTGGGTCGACCGGCCTCGCCGAGGCTGAGTCGTGCGGTCCACGCCTTCCCGCGCAGCCGGACGGAGCCGGAGCCATTGGCGCGCTTCTCTCCTGCGGACCTGCCGGTGGTGCGGGCGGTCGGCTTCGGGTTCTCCGTCGAACTGGCCGTACCAGGCGGGGCCGCGTCGGGCGCACCGGCCTCCCCCGGCAACGAGGGGCGCCCGCCGGAGCGGCCCGAACGCGGACGCCGGTCGGGCGATGTGGATGCGGGAAGGGATGATGAAGGGAGGACCGGCGAGCGCTTGGCACGCGCCCGCCGCTGGGGTACGTCGGTCATGGATCGGTCTCCGGTGATGCGGGGGTCGATCAAGGGCTCGTCCGGTGTTGCAAGCGCCGAGCGAGCCCGCTCTACTTCAGCGGCAGCTTAGCACGGCGTGTTCCGGCGGGAGGAGCGCTCGCCCGGCCGGTGCGTGGACATGGGACAGATTCGAGGCCAGCAGAAGCCAGCACCGCGGCAACCCGCGTGCGCTCGTCCGCGTCCGAGGCACGACGCGAGGCCGGCTCACTGGCCAGCGCCCGCAGGTAGGCAACGAACGCCTCGCGCTGGACGAGGCGAAGCTTGCCGAGTTTCGTGATCAGCAGGGGAAAGCCCGGCGCGCGGATCGTGTCGAGGAAGACACGCGCCGGGATGCCGGTGACCGACTCGACGTTCTTCTGCGAGAGCATCTCCGGCTGCGGCGCCGCGATCGTCAGCCCATCCAGCGGGATCGCGAGGGTTGCGGTTGCCGTCGCCATCGCTGACTGGTCGATCACCTTCGGGCTGGACCATCCGCCGGTGGGCGTCTCCAGGCTCTCTCTGTCGATGGCGAGCGTGCCGTCACCAGCCTGACGAAGAGCAAGCAGTGTCGATACACGCGCGAGAGCCGCTCGTGTCATGCCATACCTCCATCTGTGTTGGGTTCGTGCGCAACCGTGACCGCCGCTTCTGGAAGGAGCCCGAAGCGGTAATTCTGTGTCGCCGGTAATTCGACACGACTTTCCCTGAGACCTGCCTGGGGAAAACACCCTGTCGCATCGCGGGGTTGGGTGTTCTGGAAAGCCCTGCCGAGGGGCCGAAATGGGAGGTGCGAAGGGCTCGATTTGGTAATTTCGCGCGCTCCAGCGACGCCGCGCGTGGAGGCGACGTAGAGCCACCCATCGGGCCTTGTCCACCCCGGGCGAGCGCGACGCCGTCGCAGAGATCGAGGCGGACGTCGGCGAACGTTGCGCCGTCGGCCTCGTCCATCGGGCCGAGCGCGGCGCCGTACCCGCACCGTGGCTGCACCTTGACGCGCCTGGAGCTGCACGACGTCGCGCATGCGCCAGCGTCGTCTGCTCCCTGAATTGGGATCGGCGAGCGGGCGCGATAGGCACGCACGGGAGAGGTGCGCGGCGAAAGTCCAACGCGATGCCGCTTCATGTGCTCGACTCGCGCGCTTCCCGCCGGGCAGCGCTGCACCGCAGACCAGCATGCCGATCGCTCGGATGTGGGCTTGAGACCGCGGGCGTCCCGCGCTCCGCCGCCTCCCACGCGGCTCGCATGCTGCTTGCAAGTTTTCCTCCCCCCTCCATCGGCGGTCCCATTCGCTTCAGCGCCTCCAGGCGCACAGCCTCCAGCTTCGACCGGCGCGGCGCCGTCGCCCGGCGCTTCTCCACGAGCTCACCGAGCACCTGCGCCGCGCGCTCCCACTGCTCCGCCGCCCCCGGCGCGTGCACGATCCTTCGCACGGCGTTCCAGGGCGCTTCAAGCTGATCACACAGGTTGCCGATCTCGGGGTGCAGCCGTGCGATCGCGCGCAGGTGGCACCGGGTCTGCTTGTTCATCTGGAAACACTCTTCCAGGACGTGGCTCGGCGCGCGGACAACTCCGCACGCGAGCTCGTACCAGCGCCGCGAGCTCATGCGCCTAGAAAAGCACCGAAACACAAACCTGCCAGAGCGAAGCGTTCATTTTCCGTTCAACTTTAAAGAGCGTTAAAGCACAGTACAAGAGTCGGCTCCTGGCGAGGGCGACGGTATTAAAGTCTGATGTAGCGTGCGACCAAGCGGACGCCGGTTCTCACGTGGCACCGTGACCTGACTGGCATTCGCAGGGGCCCGATCACGTGACCTCGGTGTGCGAGGTGACCCCTCCGGCGATCCCACGGCCCGGCCGTCGAGCGGGGCCAGCTCGCTCGGCGTTGCGGCCGCGAGCCGCGCTGGGCGTCCACCTGGGCGAGCTCCGCCTTGCGCCAGCCTCTCGCCTGGACGAGCTCCGCGGCCCCGTGCGCCGAGTTCGCGCCCTGCTGCGTGCTCGGCTCCAGGCCCAGGCCAGCGCGGCGTCCGCCGGGAAGAGCTCACGCCGCGCCCTTCGGGCCGCCCCGCGGTCGTGCCCGCCGCGCGCCGCCCTTGCATAGGTATGCGACAAGACGGAGGTCGGCGGCTCGCCGGAGCCCCTCAGCCGACCCCGCGCAAAATTACCAAATCGACCCCCTTCGCGTCCCCCCAAATCGGCCCCTCGGGCGCCCCCTCGAAGCGGTCCAACTGCGCGTCACCAGAGCGGTTTCCACACTTGACCAGATCCCGGTAACTCGCGACGAGATACCGGGTCGTCAGAATTACCATTTCGGGCCTCCTCACGGGCTCTCGTTCAGGCTCCGCCCCGAACCCGAAACACCGCAACAACGGAGGTTCGGATGTGCCAGGAGCAGCCGCCAACGCCGAAGCGCGCCTCGCCCGGCCCCGTGCCACCTCGCGCGGAGCGGACATCCGCGCCGGGGGGCGCCGCCGTACCCTTCAGCCCGCAAACGTTCTCCTCACCGCCGCTCGCAGCAGCACCCGCCGGGTCCGCCGTGATGCCCGCGGCTTGCTGCGCGGTGGCCGCTGTTGCCGGCGACGTCGTGATCACGGACTTCGGCATCTCCGTCCGCCACCTCGACTGGCTGCTCGGCGGCCTGCTGCTCGCGACGTCGCCGCGCATCGACTGGGCCAAGCTCATCCGTCGAACGTTCGGGCTCGACGCCCTCCATTGCGCGCATTGCGCCGGCCGCCTGCGCCTTCTCTCCGCCATCACCGAGAAGGCGACCGCCAGGAAGATCCTGGAACACCTCGGTCTGCCCGCCGATCCGAACTTGCCGCGATCCCGGACCCGCGACCCGGCCTCCTGGATGGACGGCGCCGCAAAGTGGCGAGCCGCCACGAGACCGCCGAATGTCACCCGACCAGACGCCGGGACGAGGCGAACGTGTGGGCGCGTGGCACGCAGGCGCCCCCGTTTGGACGAGCTCAATCTGGACGGCGCGTACAGTAGAGTGGTAACCGCTGAGCCCAACGGGACACGCTTACCTGCTAAATTACTCGGTTTTTCTGGATGACACGACCACATCGTGGTTGTGGCGTTAGGTTAACTGGATGGGCGGGGCAAATTTCCTCTTCACTTCGGGAAGTCGGTAGGGCTCCCTATCCGCTGAGGAAGCAAGTCGTGGCCTCGGCGCGGCCATGGGCACCGTCGGACGTCACGTATAGGGAGCGCCTCACCTTGCGCTCGCCCGTCCACGGCAACACGAGAACCCGCAGCGGCGAGCCTCGGCTGGAGGCCCTCCAGTCCGCTGCAGGGAGTCGCAAACCGGTCTCGTGGAGACGTTGGGAAGGGCACGGCGCGGACCTTCGTGCCGTTGGCTCGCTCCCAGAGGAGAAGGAAGATGAGCAAACAAGGCAGGAGGAGAGTGAAGATGGAGCACGGGGATCTCCAGGCCCCCACCGCTCAGGCCGCGGGGCCCCGTTGTCCGGAGTTCAGACAATCGCGCTATTTTCCGGATCAATCGCCCTATTTTCCGGACGTCACCGCATCGCGGAAATTCGCGTCGCTTCTGGGCCCTGGCGACGACTCGGAACATCTCGCGATGGCGACATACGTCCTCGCACAACTCTCCGCGTGGTCGTATGCAGAGCGAAAAGATTTCGACCGTGTGTTGGTCCAGATGTTCGGAGACGCGGCCAGGCTTCACTCCTTCTCCCTCACCAACGACGCGCTCCTCGTCAACGCGCATGCCTACTTAATTGTGATCGAGGTCACGGTCAAGGAATCGGAGCCACCGAAGCACATCGGCGTCCTCGTCTTCCGGGGGACGTCCTGGGGGAACGCTCTCGACTGGGTGATCGACGCGAGCGTCGAGACCACGCAGTTCGGGGACTACGGCCATGTGCACAGCGGCTTTATGCGAAATGTCTGGCGGCTCGGAGGTGAGATCCGCAAAACGCTCCGCAATGAACTGCTGAAGGCGCAGCAGGCGATCGACGTGCTCTACGTAACCGGGCACAGCCTCGGGGGCGCCATGGCTGCCGTGGCGACGGTGATGCTGTGGGCCGATCGAGAGGATGAGAAGCTCCGCCAAGCGTTTCAGGGTAAGTTCCGCGGCTTGTATACATTCGGAGCGCCGGCGGTCGGAGATCCCACCATGGTGGATGCACTTTCGCCTAAGCTCGTGGCCCGAACCTACATGCACGTCTACGAGAACGACATCGTGCCGCGTATGCCGCCCTTGTCGACGGGGAACTTCCAGCACTTCGGGACGACGTACCATAGCACGGCCGAAGGCTGGGTGCGTGGGGAAACCGTCAGGCAGGCATACACCGCGATCCTGGCCAACCTGTTAGGGGTATTCCCCTTCGCGCTCAGGCTCTTCACTGCCACGAAATGGGTTAATCCGGTCCTCTCGTTCGTGACCGAGCATCTCCCCTTCACTCGATGGTTCGTTCTCTCGTGGGCCGACCACTCCCCCATCAATTACCTTAGATGCTCCCAAATCAGCACCCTTCCTCCCGCGGGCTGAAGAGGAAGGTGGCCCCGAGTGCATGCATGGATAAGTTGCTGATACAGCGTCACTTTTCCAGTGGGTCCCTCCGGACCGACCGGCGCACGCCGTCGTGACGGCGCTCACGCAGCATTCGCCGCACGGGCGCGATCTTCTGGACCGACCGGCGCACGCCACCGTAGCACCGCCCACGATCCAGCACCCGCCACCGCAGCGGGTCTCGTTGCGTCGATCGGCGCAACCCGCCCTGACGGGCGCCGCAGCGCCCCCGCCGGCGCGGGCAGCGATGCCCTCAGCGCGGCGTCGCACCGCCGCAGGGTTCTCGAGGCGGATGGTCAAAGGCGACGGTCGCCTGAGATCCGGCTGGCTTCGCCCACCGGTGAGAGCGGCGCGGGTGCGACCTCGAACGCTGCCCGTCGCGGCACCGGCGGCCGGCTCTTAACGGCGCGCTCAGGGGCGCACGCCTGGAGCGGCACGACGTCGTCCGTGCGCCAGCGTCGCCTTCGAGCGCATCCCAATTGCGGCGCGGCGGGCCGGTTGCGTCGACGCCACGATGACGCGGGTTCGTCGGCAGCTAGATCGTGGCCTCGTCATCCCTCAAAAGCCCGTCAATCTTGCTTAGCAAATCTCGCTTGACCCGCTGCCGGTTCAGTTCGTCTTCGTAACCGGCCTTGACAGATGCCACCTTGACAACGCCCTTGATCATCATCAGAGCGTCGATCGTTCGCTGCGCCTCATCGTCATCCAAGTCGCGCCGAAAGTGGACAACCAGGCCCTTGACGCTCATTGCAATCCCACTCCCCGCACAGAGATCTCGCTGGCTTCCCGAAGCATAATGATATTACGCAATTCACCCATGGCTCCCTACTCCCGGAAGTGTCGTGTTCAGCGGAGAGCGCTCTATGTCCTCCCAATCGGCAGCCGTTGCGGAACCCGGCCCGCCTTCGTCATGCTGTACCGGGAAGCTCGTCAGCGTCGCAGCGCGTCGGGCGAGCTCGGTCCCCGTGGCGGCGCGGGCAGGGAGCGGCGACCGAAGCCGCGGCTGTGGAGGCGGCGGGAGCTTCGCCCGCGGGCTCCTGGCCGCAAGCTCGGGAGGCAGCACCACAGGCGGAGGAACATCGAGCGCGCGGGGAGGTAGCGTCGGCGCTGTCGAGCTCTGCGCCGGCGACGACGCGGGACGCGCGGAGCTCTCGCGCTTGGTGATGGGCTCGCCGACCTGGATCACCACGGTCTCCTCGGCGTCCGTCCGGTGGTCGTCGTGCAGCTGCCAGAGGCGCTCCCAGTACCGCGCCGGCGTGCCGGTGAAGGCCTGCAGCTGCCGGGCAAGGCCGGGCGTCATCGGCAGGTCGCTCCTCAGCAACCGCTCCACCTCCCTCGGCTCCAACCCCGTGCTCTCGGCCAGCTTTCTCCTCCACGAAGGCGTCGTCGCGCAGAACGACTCGAGGACCCTTCCTGGCCAGGGGACGGGGCGCGTGCGGGCCTCCGTCAGCTCTGCGAGCGCCGCGTCGACATGACAGTCCAGAAGGCGCCGGTATCGGTCTCGCTCGGCCGCTGCCTGCTCCTTCGCATCGGTGAGGACTGCCTCCTCGTCGTCATGCGCGTGCTCGCGCGCCTCGCGAAGCCCCCGCTCCCGTCCCAGGGCTTCGCGCGCGGTGACCGCGAAGCCGATCGCGACACAGGCTATCATCGCGAGCCCGAGCGGCGAAATGAGCCACATCGCACCAAGTAAATCCTCCATGGTATTCATCGCGTTTCGTCTCCTAGACGTGATCGCTCATGTCGGGATGCAAGGCGGATCTTCGCCTTGTGCCGTCCGCTGACATCACCAAGGTCACCGCCTGTGAGCTGCCGAAGGACAGTCGAGGATTCAGCGAAGCTGCCGGAGGAGTGCTTCGCGCTCGGCGACGAACCGCCCACGGGGGAACTCCCGCGCGTGGATGTTCAGCAGCCGGAGAGCCTCGACGTTCGCCGTGACATTGCGGGCCTCGATGGCCCTCCGAGCCTGGTTGATCAGGCTCCGCTCGCGCTCGCTGCCGGTCGGTCGAACGGCGCTCGCCGGAGGCGCGGGCCGGCGATCTGTCGTCGTTGAAGGAACGGGCGTGCTGCTCGCCACCGCCTGCACGCGCGCGCTTCCTTGCGCCCTCGGCGACGACATCCCGCGCGCGGCCGGTGCTGCGGCGCTGTGCGCGCGTTCTCCACCGGCGGGCGCTTCGGCGCTGTGCGCGCCGTCTCGCGCAGGCGACGCCGCAGCCTCCTGCGCGGCGGGCGGGGTGGCAGGGACCACCGCCGCCCCGTACCACGATTCCAGGTCGGGCAGGGACGACATCGAGGAGACGAGCGCGCCGGTCAGCACGGCGAGCGCACCCTGAACGAGGATCCTCACGCCCAGGCGGCGTAGCGAGGCCACCCACGACGCGCGACGGCCGAAGCCCAGCGCGAGCGGCACGCAGAGGCGATCGTCTCTTCCCTGCGAGCGCTCCTGCGCCTGCCACCGCTCCCGCTGCACCCGGAGCTCCTGG
The DNA here is from genome assembly GCF_051524395.1 of Sorangium sp. So ce117. Classification (NCBI taxonomy): domain Bacteria; kingdom Pseudomonadati; phylum Myxococcota; order Polyangiales; family Polyangiaceae; genus Sorangium; species Sorangium sp. So ce117. The sequence goes on along the minus strand of NZ_CP150309.1, from coordinate 9,695,125 downwards.
TGCGCCCGCCAGTGTCGCGTCCTCACCGTGTCCAGCGGAAGTCCCTGCTCGGCCGCGATCTCGGCGAGCGGAACCTCTTGGAGGTCGTGCTTGATCACGAGATCCCGGTACTTGGGATCAAGTTGGTCTATCAGCTCCCGCGTGAACTTTTCCCGCTGCCGTCTCCGGAGCAGCTCCTCCGGCGTGGGGTACTCGTCTCGGATCTCGCACTCATCGAACGACGTCAGCACCTCGCCGCGGCAGCGTGCGTCACGGACGTGATTGCGCGCCTGGTTGATGGCGATCGTGACGCGGTACGGCGCTGGGTCTCCCCCCGGGTCGAGCCGCTTGTCGGCTTCCAGCCCGCGCAGCAGCGCTTCCTGAGCGATATCCTCGGCGTTTCGCTCTGGCACGCCGTGGCGCCTGGCGAGGCGCCGGAAGAGCTCGAAGCCGGGGAAGACGGTCGGTGGCTTGCCCACGGTAAGCAGCACACTTGAGCGGGCCCAAACGCTTCAAAAAAGAGAACCAGCGAGCAATATTGGTCGGACAATGTAAGCCAAGGTGTCATCTTCAACCACGCGGCAGCGGGTCTAGAGGACGACTGAGCACATTCCGTCATACGACCGCCAATTCTCGCCCAAACGGCCGAGGCGCCGCCAATTTCTGGCGGTTGACGCCGAACGGCCGGCGTCAGTACCGTCCCTGGATGCGTTGCATTGCGCATTCGCTCTCGATATTTCTCACGCTCGGGGTCGCAACAGGCATCCCGAACTCGGCCAGCGCGGATGATGCCCCCCCGAAGGCGCAACAGACTTCACGAAGTCTGCCAGCGCCGCCGATGTCCCCCCCGAAGGCGGGACCGAACGACAGCTCATCGGTGAAGGACCATGTTCGCCGTGGTCAGAGAGCGCGCAATGCCGGGCGGTGGAGCGAGGCATTTGCTGCCTACAAGGCTGCTTTCGACGCCGCGGACCCGACGACCAGCACCGAGCGAGAGCGGGCGGAGATCGCCGGCGAGCTCGGCCTTTGCGAGGTCGCGTTGCACAAGTATCGCGATGCGGCCGAGCACCTTGCCAAGAGCCTCGAACAGCGCGAAGCGCTGCCGGACGCGCTCGAGCGGCGATTCCAGGCAGGCCAGCGCGAGGCTGTAAAGCGCGTCGCTACGCTCGTGCTTTCGGTGGATCCGCCCGACGCCGAGGTGCTGATAGACGGTGAGCGCATCGGGCGGACCGCGCGCACTTACACGCTCTTCTTCGAGCCGGGGGGCAAACACATGGTGCGGAGCCGTGCACCCGGCCACGCGGACGCGTTTCAGGGGTTCCTTGGCGTGGCGGGCGTGGAGCACGAGATGACGATGGAGCTGCCCCGTGCGGCGGCGAGCAGCGCCAAGGAGGCGAGCAGCGCCAAGGACACCGCGCCAGCGACGCCGACCCCCTTGCGCACGTTGCCCGCTGCGCGCGCGCAGGCTCCCAGCCCGTGGGCCTCCTGGCCGGGGACGCTGCGCATCACGGGGATCGCCGTCGCGACGGCTGGCGTGACGGTGGGCACCATCCTCATGGTTCGGGCGGGCAAGCTCGATGACGATCTGAGCGCCCGGCGACATCTGCTCCAAGACGAGCCGTCAGCGAGCGCGTCGATGTGCTGGCAAGCGCCTCGGAACTCGCCGTGTGGCGAGCTGGCCCGCCTGCAGGACGCGCGAAACATGTTCGGCCGCGCCGGTCTGGCCACGGTGATCACGGGCGGTGTCGTCGGTGCCGTGACCGCCGCGTCCTTCTTCACGGACTTCTCTTTCCTGAGATTCAAGCCGTCTCAGGATCGGGTCAACGTATCGCCCGTGGCGAATGGGAACGAAATCGGCGCGCGAATCGAGGGGGTATGGTGAGCACGCGGGGGGCCGAGAGAACGGGATCGCTGGCACACCGAGGCGCTGCGACGGCGTTCGTCGCTCTCGCACTCTGCGTGTGGGGAGCTAGCACGCTGACAGCTTGCACTGCCTATTCCGAGGATTGCTCGGAAAAGCTGGCGTGTGCTCCCGATCCGGAGCACACGCCAGACCCATGCGCGGGAGCGCCCGGCACAGCGCCAGCGCTCGACAAGTGCGGCGTGTTCGTCAGCGAGCAGGGCGACGACAACAGCCCCGGAACGAAGGGAGCGCCGGTCAAGACGCTCCAGCACGCGATCGGGCTCGCCGCGTACGGGCGAGGCCACGGCGAGGCAGCGACCCGGCGCGTGTACGCGTGCGGCGGGTCGTTCGCGGAGAAGATCACGCTGCCCTCGGGGGTCGACCTCTGGGGCGGGCGCCTGTGTGACGGCGGCGATTGGTCGTATGACGGGTCGTTCGGCGGACCGAATCACCCGACGATCATCGCTCCGCAGGTGGGTATCCCGCTGAGGGTGATCGCGGATGACAAAGAGCACGCGACGTCAACGGTCTTCGGCGTGCGCGTCGAGGCGGCGGATGCGTCCGCGGACGACGGCAAGTCGTCGATCGCGATGATCTTGAGCCCTGGAGCCAGGGCAATCGTGCGCCAGAGCAAGATCCTCGCAGGCGATGGCAAGGATGGAGAGCCGGGCGAGGACGGGCCGATCGTACGCGCGAACTCCGGCGTGGTGGGGAACGACGGCGCGGACGCCTGCACCGCGGACGCAGCGATGGGCGGCCTTCCGGTCGTGACCGTGTGCGGCGATGGCATCGAGTCGACGGGCGGGTACGGCGGAGACGGCGGGATGGACACGGGCGGCGATGGTGCTTCAGGGCTGCCGGAGCCGGTCGGCAGTCCGGATAACCGCGGCCTGGCTGGGAGCGGCGCGTCCAGCATGCCGTGTACGACTGGGGGCCGCGGAGCAGACGGCGCCGACGCGGGACACGCTGCCGGAGCGATTGGCGTTGGCCGCCTGGACCTTGACGGATGGATCGGCGTCCGCGGGGAGGGGGGTAAGAGAGGCGGCGTCGGCCAGGGCGGTGGCGGGGGTGGCGGCAGCAGCTCGCGCACCCTCACGTTCGCGTGTCCGACCGGTCGGCCCCAGGGCGGCGCGGCCGGAGGATCAGGGGGCAGCGGCGGCTGCGGTGGCAAGGGAGGCCAGGGGGGCGACTACGGCGGCGCGAGCATCGCGATCGTGGCGTTGCAGGGGAGCGCTCTCACGGTCGAGGCCAGCCAGGTCCTAGGAGGCACGGGCGGCAATGGCGGCGTCGGCGGAACGGGCCAACCCGGCGGCGGCGGGTCAATGGGCGGTTACGGTGGAAGGCGCCCTGCGGGTTTAGGTGACATGTTGCCCGCGTGCAGCGGTGGAACCGGAGGCAAGGGCGGCCGCGGCGGCGACGGCGGCGGCGGTCTCGGGGGTGCGTCCTTCGGCATCGCCTCCATGAGCGCCTCCGTGAACCTTCTGGAGGATGCGATCGTCTTGCCAGGACAACCTGGCCAGGGCGGCCGCCCTGACAGTGCAGTCACCGACAACGCGCCAGGCCAGGGGCGAGAGGGGCCTGCGCTGTTCTGGTACAGGTTCGATGCGCCAGATCCGGAACCGCCCCAATGAGCCGCCCTCTGCTGGCGGCACACCGCAGGAGACGCACATGAGAAAGACCACCGCCGCTACCCTGTGCCTTCTGTTGTCACCGTGGGCGACCGGCTGTGGAACTGTGCCCGACGTGAACGATCCTGGCGCGCCTTGCGAGGGCACCTCGTGCGATGACGAGCCGCCCCCGGAGTCGGTCTGCATCGAGCACGTCGCCGCCGGTATCCTCGACGATGGCTGCGGCGTGTTCGTCGCCGGAAACTTCGGTGGCGGCGACGACAGGAACCCCGGCACGAAGGCGAAGCCGGTGTACACCGTCGCGCATTCCATCGAGCTCGCGCGCGCTGGACGAGGGCGCGTGTTCCTCTGCAACGACTACTTCGAGGTGGATCCGATCACACTCCCTTCTGGGGTGGACATCCTCGGCGGCTTCAACTGCCGGAAATGGGTGCCCGACTCCCTGCTCCCGCGGTCCACGCTTAAGTACCGGCTGTTCGACGATGCCCTGGTGACGATCGAGCCCGCGCGCCACGAGGACCAGGGGGCCGCGGACGGCGTCTCGACGCTCGCCGATCTCAACTTCCATGCGTCTAGCGCGCTCGGCGTGGTCGCTCAGTCCAACACGGTGGTGGAGATCCTGCGCAGCGAGATCCGCGTGCGCAGCGGAAAGCCGGGCAGCGATGGCGAGAAGTGGCCCCTGTACAGCCCACCCGACGGACCGGACGGCACGTTCGCTGCGGAGGCGTGCTCGGCGGCCATCGTCGCCGGCGGGGCTGCAGCCGCGAACCGGTGCGAGAGCGGGCTCACGAGCATCGGCGGCAAGGGAGGGGACGGGCTGCCCGACAGCGCCGGGGATGGAGGCGACGGTGAGCCCGCCTCAGAGCGACAACCGTCGCCCTCGGGCATCGGTGGTACCGCGGAGCAGGACAATGTCCGGTGCTACGCCGGGTCCGACGGGGGCCCCGGGGCTCCGGGAACGCAGGGAGCGCCCGGCGAGGGCATCGGACGCCTCACCGAGACAGGATGGGAGGGTGACACGGGGGCCGAGGGGAGTTGGGGCACGCCGGGCCAAGGCGGCGGCGGCGGCGGCGGTCGTCGGGGCGGGCTCGCCATGTGCGGCGTCGCCTCCAAGGGAGGCGCGGGAGGGGGCTCGGGCGGCGCCGGAGGCTGTGGTGGCCGAGGGGGCCGCGGGGGAGCGAATGGACAGCCGGCGATTGGCGTCGTCGCACTTCACGCTCGCTTGACCGTGCGTGACAGCACGATCACGACGGGTGACGGCGGTCCGGGCGGCGACGGCGGGCCGTCCCAGGAGGGCGGCAGAGGCGGCAGAGGCGCATTCGGCGCCGCACAAGCGGACGTCTTTCAGGGCTGCATGGGCGGCCGTGGCGGCCAGGGAGGGCCTGGCGGCTATGGCGGACCGGGGCGCGGCGGTGACTCGATCGGCGTCGCTTACCTCGACGAGGATCAGCTCACGCTTGAGGGCGTCACCTTCGAGATCGGACAGCCGGGCTCGGGCGGCACCAGCTGGCACCACGATGGCACGATGACGACAGGGCCGAGCGGCGAGCGTCACGAGACGTTTCGGTTTCCTGACTAGCCGCATCACTTCGGCGGAGGACGGGCTCGTATCTGAACCCATCCCCCACTTTGTCGGCAAGCTGCTGGCCAACGTGCGCCTCGACCTCCACGGAGTCGCGCCGCCCCGGGGAGCGCCACCGAACTCGCTTCGATCTCCTCGCCGGCCACGCGAACGGCGGACGCCCGAGCGGCGCCGCCCTTGCGGGGTACAGCCGCTCTACCATGTCAGCCATGTCAGCGACGGCGCCGGATGCCGAGGACGACCGCGGCGCCCATGCCGACGAGCACGAGCAGTGCCACGGCGAACCACGCCCAATCCCAGGGATCCGAGCTAAAGGAGACGGCCACCGCGCCGCACCCGGGAGACCACGCTCTTCTTTTCATCGGACAGCCCATCCTCTCATAAACCGCTCCCTTCAGTCCGCCGGAAGGTGCGGACCCCGCCGCGGTGCTCCTCGACGCCGCGGCCCCGCTATCTGCTCGGGCGCCGTGTACGTTAGCGCGATCGCGAGGTCGCCGGCGTCCGCCGCGACATGGCCGAGCTCGCCCAGGTGGACGGCCATAGCTCCCGAGCTCGCCGACGTGCGCCTCGACCCCAGCGCCCGCGCCGCCGCGCGCCGAAGCCGCCGAGCTCACCTCGAGCTCCTCGCCCGCGGCCCGGCACGAGCCCGACCACGTGGACGGCGGACGCCAGGGAAGGTCTATTCCGGATCCACCCAAGTCCACACGACCGAGAAGAGGCACATGTAGATCGTCGCCTCGCCCATCAACACCGTGTCCATCGCCACATCCGGCACCACCTCGTTCCCGAGCTCCGCCGGGATCGGTCGGTAACCGGGGTACGTGGCCTCGATCTCCCGAGCGATCTCGCGCGCCACCGGCTCCTCCTCGGGGATGCCGGGGAGGTGGATCCCGTAGTATGGCCCGAGCAGGGACACGTGGAAGCTGAGCGCCATTTCGTCGGTGAGCCAGATGCGGGCCGAGTACGCCGGGTCGCCCCCTCCCGCCAACAGGTGGAGCGACTCGTTCTGAAGGCCGTATCGATCCCCCAGGCGGCGGATCATCGCTTTCCACGTTGGGTACTCCGCTCGTCCTCGGTTTGCGGCTTCCACCAGGCGGCGGTGCTCCTCCGTGTCGTCGTAGAAGGGCTCATTGGGAGGTGCGTTGCTGCGTTCGGTGCAACGTACGCCCCGTGGGTAGAAACGATAAACGACGTCGAGCAGCTCGGAACGAGTTGTCACCATCATTTCGTCACCCTGGCACCGAGTCGCTTATACTTAGACTTGAACGCAGCGTCCGCCTCTTTGCGAAACGTGTCGCAGAACGTCTCCTGCGGGAGATGGTAATCAATGCGGTTTGCGACCTCCTCCGTGATCTCCTCGCTGAGGCTGGCCGCACGGTCTGGATCGATTTGTCCATAAATCTCAGTCCGGAGCGGCATGCCGATGGTAAAAGAGCAGGACCACTCCTTGATCTTATGCGGAATCGTGAGTCTCTTGAAGTTCAATTTGGCCCTGGCCTCTTGCCACCCTCCGCCGTTGTCCTCGCCATCGTCCTCGACAATGGTAACAAACTTGAATATCGAAGGATCGAAATCTACATATACCCACGGGGCCATTCCAGGCGGCGGGCACTTCGAGCTGCACGCATCGCTACAGCTCAAGAAGGTTGCTCCATCTCCGGATATGTCGCCGAATCCAGGGCACGGGTCTGGCGGGCTCTCCGGGCTATCTGTCGGCCTCTCCGAGCTGTCGCTCGGGCTCTCCTCCTCGTCTTCGTCTTCGTCGTCCGTCTTGTTGCACTGCAGCTTGCGCTCGTTACGGTACTGCGATCCGCTCGGAGGCGCATCCCCGAAGTCGCCTGACGAGACGGAGGTGATGACGGGAACAGACGGCCCGACTGGTCCACCTGCACCTGCACCCCTCTCCCACTCCTCGAGGGGATAGCAGTCTCCTACCGTCCAGTTGCATGCCGCTAGCATGCAGATGAGGACGGCCACGATCGGCAGCAGAACTCCTTTTGTGTTCATTTTACACTCCATCGAAGCACCGGACCGGCGACAACAAGCACCGACACATAACCTGGAAGCACAAGACTGCTCCCGCCGACCCAATCCACGTTCGCGCTCACCGACACGCCGAGCGGTCCGGCAACGTACGCGTTGGTTTGCGCATGGGCGCCTGCCGCCATCCCGGCAACACGCCCACACATTGTACGTCCGCAAGCCGGCATGAAGTAGACCGCAACCGATGGCCCCGCACTCAAGTCGCCGTTCTCCCAACTATATCCGAGGGCAACGATGGTGCTGTTGTAGACACCAGCTCCACCTATCTGGATTGGGGGCACGACACTGAACAGATCGCGAAGACTAAACAGGAGATCGCTCTTGATGCGCCACGATATTCCCGCATGCGGGCTCACCGCGAGGCGCGTCGTGGTGCCAGCCTGGAGCCACCCGAAGTTAATTCCGGCGCTCACCTCCGAAGCGTCTGCCTGCGTCGGGACGACACTGAGGACGAGAGCGAGCACTGTCCCCGATGGGATCTGCCGACCTGTCATCCTCATCGTCCCGTTCCCGTCTTCCGCAACTCGTGAGCAACGTGCCGACGCGGGCCATTCTTCTGATCAGAGGATCGGCGTCAAACGGAATCTAGGCGAGCACATTACACTGGCCAGGGGTCGTACCGTCCACAGCGTGCGCCAGCGGGCAGCTACCCGCGCGGCTCTAGCGCGTGTCGACGTGCTGGCGCCAGCTGCCTGGCCGCGCCGCCGCGGGGTAAGCGCCCGGCCATCGCCATGGGCACGGCCCCTTGCGGCGCTCGCCGGGGTCGACGATGCTGGGCGCGGGGCGGCGTCGGCCCGCGGTACGGGGCGCGGCACGGGCGGGGCAGGCCTGGATTGATGCCCGGCGAGGCGGTCGCCGCCTGCCCAGACCGAAGCCTAGGTTGTTTCAGGTCGCGTCGGCGTCGCCGGCGCTCGGAGCATCCAGCGACGATCTCGCCGGGCGCCCGCCAACCAGAACCGTGCCGTGGCGTGACGAGCGGTCGCCTCGTCATGGACCACCTGCACCGGGGCGACGCCCTCTTCAGGCCTTCTTGACCGTTTCGAACGCGGCGGAGAGCCTGGCGGCCGTGAGATCCGAGGTAAAGCCCAGTCCGAACAAGGTCAGGAGTTCCCGGGTCGTGCCAATGAACTCGAGATGGTACAGGGCCCAGGTGAACAGGGCCAGTACCGCAGCGGTCGCCCAGGTGCGGATCGCCTGCGTACCGCGGAGCTGCCGCTCCAGGGCGGCGCGCTCGCGCGTCGCCGGGTCGCCGTTCGATACCACGATCAGGTGGGTGCCTCCGCTCGGTGACGGTCGGGGTCCGCGCAGCGGCGTCGGACTCTCCTCCATCGGCTGCACGCCTCCGGAAGCTGGCGCTGAGAAGCTTTCGAAGCTCGATATGTCCTCGGGTTCGACGGCCTGCGCCAGCTGCGCGGCCAGCTTCAGGGCCTCGGGATAACGGCGCGCCTGGAGGTGCTGCTTCACCTCGTCCTGGCCGGTAGATTCCGGGGGGAGGAGCTCATCGACCGCCGCCCGCACCTCCTTGTTCAGGGCCCTGAGCGCCGTGGTGAGGTGGCCCAGCATGCGCTCGGCGTCCTCTCCGAGGTGGCCCAGCGCGCGCTCGGCGTCCGCTCGATCGGCGCTTGGGATCGCCGGCTTGATCGAGACGCGGATGCGATCCGCCTGCTCGGGCCGGGCCGCCGATGCCGCCTCGTCCGCCAGCGCCGAGAGGGCTCTGTCGAGCTGCTGCGCCAGCTGGAGCGCCGCGTCGTTCGCGGCGTGCGCCGCGGTGAGCAGCGGCTCTAGGGCGACGGATCCAGGTTCCGCCTTGACGGCGGCGCAGGAGCTGCGGACCGCCTGGATCATGGCCGAGAACGTGGATCGCGCAGGCTGGAACAGCCGCTCTATCTCCTCCAGCCGGATGACCAGCTTGCCGGCCCAATCGCGCGCCGAGCGCGCGAGCGCGTAGGTCGCCTCCTCGGCCCTGCGTTCCGCATTCCTGGCCTCCACGAGGTCATCTTCAGCTGCACGCCGCTGCGCCTCCGCGAGCGCGTCCGCGACCGGCGCAAGCTCCATGACCGGGGATAGCATCCACCCCCGGTCGAGGACGGCGGCCTCGCGGGCGAGCTTCTGCAGCAGCTTTTGCCGAGCTTCCGCGCGGGCCAGGCGCGTGGCCTCGAGCAGCTTGTCCGCCTTGACGATCTCCGCGTCGAGCTTCTCCTCGTCGCCACCCGCGTCGTCCAGCGCTTGAAGCTGCTGTTGCAGCGCGACTTTGGCGTCTCGTTCAGATCTTTGCGCCAGCCGCTTGAGCTTGTCGCGGATGTCGCTGGCGCGCAGTTCCCGCGCGAGCTTTTCCTCTCTCTTCAGGAGGCGTCCTCGGAGCAGCTGCCCGAGCCCCACGCCGGCGAGGAAGACGAGGGGAACCAGGATCGTGGGCGCGCGGGCGCGCACTTCGTAGTCGAACAGCACGGGGGCCTCGAGCTGCGGCGCGCTCACCTCGAGGCGCCCCTTCGTCGTGCCCATCGGGAAGGAGCCACTCAGCGCGATCGGAGCCGGCTCGGTCCACCCGGCGCCGATGGCGGCGATCGTCTGGCGCTGCACTCTCCCGTGGACCGGCTCGCCCTGGTGCAGGGGCTCGTCGACTTGACGGAGCGTGACCCCCGAGAGCCTGGATCGCTGCGAGATCTCCGTGAGCTCGAGCGTGCTCGGGTAATCCCCCCAGCTCAGGTCGAGCAGCGGAAGCTGAGAGCGAGAGATGACCAGCGTGGGCGGCAGGCGAAGCTGCGCCGCGGGGTGGACGAGCTTCAGGGACACCGTCTGCGTGACCTCGCTGTCCCTGGCTTTGCCCTTGAGGACGAGCCCCAGCTCGTAGCTGGCCGGCTTGGCCACGAGCTCCGGCTTCTGGATCTTCACCAGGATCGTCGGCCCCGCCTCGGGTAGCACCTTCGCGCTGACTAGGAATACCTGGATGCGCTGCAGATCGGGCCGCTGCCCGACGAGCACGCGTGTGACGTGGGCGGTGAGCGCGGACGGATCGACGCCGTCCGCGGGCGTGAACGGGAAGCGGTGCTCGCCCTGCCGACCATCGTCGTAGATCTCCTGCTCGGACACGGCGACCGCCTTCACCAGCGGCTCGTCGCCCAGGGCGGCGCGCGGCCAGCTACCGGCCGCGAGCGCCGCCGCGACCCCGAGCGCGCTGACGCGCCACCTCGCCGCAGCTCGCCTCGCGTGACTCACCGGGCGATGCTGCCACATGTCAAGGGAACGCCGCAACGTGGTATAACCCTACCTCCCACGCATCCACGCCCAGGCCGATCGCGTCATGCCCCTCGACACAGTTCAGAAGCGAGCCATTGCGTGCGTGTCCGTCACCTCCAGTGCAGGCACCAGTCGCGGGACCGGGTTCCTCGTCGCGGAGGGAGGGGGGTTGCTGACTGCGTTCCACGCCATCGGTGATCGCAAGACCGGCGAGCTGTATTCCAAAACGATCCGGCTCGCATTCGGCGATCCTGGCGATCAGGAGCCGTTCGTCACGACCGCGGAGCTGGTGGCTGACAGGTTCAGCGCCGCGGAGGACTGGGCGCTGCTCAGGTGCAAGGCTGTCCCAGAAGGAGCCGCCGCGTTCCAGCTCGCGCGCCTCGAGCCGGGGTACGAGCTGCGCTGGGAGACCTACGGGTTCCCGGACGCCGCACCCGTCCGCGGCCAGGTTTACGGCGGGGTGGTCCGCTCGTTGGGCAGCAGGATCCAGCTCTTCAGCGAGGAAGCCTCTGCGGGTGAGTCGAGCCGCGTGAGGGGGCTGTCGGGGAGCCCGTGCATCGTGCACGGGCGCGCTGTCGGCATCGTGTTGAACGCCAACATGAAAGAGGACGCGCCAGAGCTGAAGACGGCCCGCGAGGGGACGCTTTACGCGAGGTCGATCGCCCAGATCGCGGCGCGCTGCTGCGAGCTCACGCTGCCCGCCGAGAGGCCCCAGCTCGCGCCCTACGTGGCGCAGTTTCTCCAGCCGGCCGCCCCGCACCTCCTGCCGGAGCTGGTCGGGGCGCTCGGCATCCCGTCCGGCGCGCTTTCTCCAGATCAGCTGGTGCGCGAGGTGGCGCATCAGCTCCTCGAGCTCGGCGTGAAGGAGGCGTGTGCCGCCTTGGAGAAGATCGTCGCAGGTGTGCCGAAGCCGAACGCGCTGCGGATCCTCGAGATCATCGCCGCCTGCTCTGTACACCGCCACGCGGCGGACCGGCTCCGGCAGGCGTTCTCGGAGAAGGTGGACAGGCGGGCGGTCTGCGTGAACGCAACGCGGCCGGCGACGGGCGAGCGCTACGTCCTCCGGGCCGGCGCCTCGTACCCGGGCTGGAAGAAGTACCTGCGCACGGTCAACAACATCGGGGCCGAGGGGCAGCCCGCGGCGATCATCGCGCAGGTCAAGGCGGTGCTCGCCGACGCGCTCAACTGTCCCGAGGACGAACTGGACAGCGAGCTCGACGACTACGGACACGACGACCCGCCGCTCGTGGTCGTGGTGCCCCCGCCGCTGCCGGCGCCGGCTGTCTCAGCGGCGCTGCGGGCCCGGTTCGCCACGGCGCGCTTCGTGTTCCTTGCCGGCGAGACCGTCGCCTCCGAGTTCCCGGCCGAGTACCCCACGGTGGTGGTCGTCGAGCCGCTCCTCGTGGCCGAGCACGAAGCCGCGCAGGAACGCGCCTTTCTCCGCGCCCAGAAGCGACTTGATGACGCCTACCGTGCCCTCGGAGGACAGCCGCCATGAGTTACACACCCATCTTCAACCCTGCCACCCAGGCCAGCGCGCGGCCGGAAGGCGCCTCGCCCTACGTCTACGAGCCCGGTCTCGAGCTCGCCGTGAACGTCGCGCTGGCCGCCAGGCGACCGCTGCTGCTGCGGGGCGCCCCCGGAGCGGGCAAATCCTCGCTGGCGCTTAACGTCGCGCTCTGCCTCGAGCGCAACTACGACGAGGAGGTCATCACCTCCCGCACGCAGGCGCAGGATCTGCTCTATCGGTTCGACGTCGTACGCCGCCTCGCCGACGTACAGGCGGGCGCGAGGCGGGACGACGCCCACTACGTCGAGCCGGGCATCCTGTGGCGGGCGCTCAACGCCTCCAGCGCACAGCAGTTGGGCACGGGTGTCCCTGCCCAGCCCGCGCCGGACCAGGGGCTCGTCGTGCTGCTCGATGAGATCGATAAAGCCGACCCCGACGTGCCCAACGACCTGCTCGTCGTCCTCGACCAGCGCTGGTTCTTCGTGCGCGAGCTGGGCCGTCGCGTCGAGGCGCAGCCCGGGATCGATCTCTTCCTGATCATCACGACGAACGGCGAGCGCGATCTGCCGTCCGCGTTCGTCCGCCGCTGCGTCGTCTTCGAGATTCATGCACCGGATCGGCCGCGCATGAAGAAGATCGCGCAGGCGCACTTCCCCGGAGCGCCCGAAGCCCTGCTCGAGGGGATCCTCGACGTGCACGAGGAGCTCACCCGCGACGCAAAAGGCGCGCAGCTGCGGCCGCCCAGCACGGCCGAGACCATCGACGCCGTGCGCTCGTGCCTAGCGCTCGGGATCACGGATACACAAGCCGCCGAGTGGCGGACCGTGGTGGAAGCAGCGATGTGGAAGCACGCGTCGCGCGCGCGGGGTGCTGCGTGACGCGCAGCGCTCCGGTTGGCTTCGGCGATCTCGTGCGCGCGGTGGGTCGCCTCCATGCTGACGCGACGACCGCCAAGTCAATCGCTGCCCTCCTGGAGATCATGATCCGACCGCGCGAGTCGGCGTCGGCCGAGGCGGGCGCGACGCCTCCCCTATCGCCTCCGGTCGAGCAGCCGCTCCCTCCGTTCCCGCGCGCGCCGGATGACGAGCACCCGCCCGCTGTGGAGCCGCTGCCGTCTGTGGAACGCAGGTCGCTGACAATCGTCCCGCTCCCGGCGCCTGCCACGCCCGAGCTCGATCCGCCGTGGCTCTCGCGGCCGCTCTCGTCCCCCTCAGCGGACGAGGCTGCCCCTGCGCGCCCCGCGCTCCAGCCGCTGTTCGAGCCGGCCGGGTCGCGGAGCCTCGTGTCCGCCCTCATTTCCACGTTGCACCCGGAGGGCGAGGTGGAAAGCGAGCGCCTGGTCGAGCGCATCTCGCGCGGCCGGCCCGTGGACACCGTGCCTCGGCGCCCGCGCCCCACGCTGCGCGCCGGCGTGCAAATCCTCGTAGACCGCGGGACCGGCATGATGCCTTTCACGCGCGACGCCGCCGAGCTGGCGGCGGGTATTCGCGCGCTCGCGGGCGCGAGCGTGACGACGCTCCTCTACTTCGCCGAGGTGCCGTTCGAGGCAGGCCCTGGCGCCCGGCGGAAGTGGCGCCGGTATCACCCGCCGGCGCCGGGCACCACGGTCGTGGCGCTCACGGACATCGGCATCCACGCACCGGACACGACCCCCGCTGCCCTCGTCGAGCAGTGGCACCTGTTCGCGCGCCTGAACCGCCAGGCGGGCTGCCGGCTTGTGGCCCTCGTCCCGGCGCCGCCGCACCGCTTCCCGCACGCGCTGGCCTCGGTGTTCCCGCTGATATCCTGGGATCGCTCGACCACCCTGGCGGCGGCGCGGCGCGCGCTCGGCCACACCGGCGGGGCGCGGTGATGGACGTACAGGTCGCCCGCGAGTTCGTGGAGCTTCTCGAGCAGAGGAACCGCGACGCTGCCGATCTTGCGCGCCTCGCGTCGGTGGCGGTGAAGATCGAGCCCGAGCTCCTACGCGCGCTCCGGTTGGAACTGCTCCCGGGGGCAGACGTGTCCGCGGAGTCGGATCTCTGGTTCAGCGAGATCGTCGAGATCCGCAGCCCCGGCGCCATCGTGCTGTTCCCCGAAGTCGCGGCGCTGCTGAGGACCGAGATCCCGGGCGGCGTCTACCGTGCCTGGGCGGTCGTTCGCGGCGTCCACCGCGTGCTGCCGCAGATCGTGCGCTTGGAGGAGGAGATCACCTGGCTGGCGCTGTCAGCAGGCGGACACGATCAGATCACCGAAAAGCTCCAGCAGGTGCTGGCGGCGATGCTCACCGATGCGAGCCGGTGCCAGGACCTCTCGGCGTGGGCGCTTCGAGCGCTGCCGCGGCTCCCGCCTGCGGCCCGTAAGAGCCCCGCCTTCTGGATGTTGCTGTTCGTCGCGAGCGCGACCCTGAGGGCCACCTCGGTGCCGGCCATCACACCGCCGCCCGCGGCGCTGCGTGGCATCTCGCCGAGCGTGCTCAAGGGCCTCGGTGCGGCCCATTTGGCGCTTGAACGCGAAGCCGACACGCTGCGCCTCCGTCCGGCGACGGCGGCGGGCCCGGGGACGATCGAGGTGCCAGCTACACGGCCGGTCGTGCTGGAGGTGACCTCAACCGGCGCGCCGATCAGCGTGGCTCTGGCGCCCAAGGGGTGGACCGAGGTGCAGGTCACAGGAGCCACGGTGCGCCTGGATACCCTGGATGGCCGGGCTTACCTCGTGGAATCACCGCCTGCCGGCGAGGAGGCGCCCGCGCCCGACGCCGAGCACACGCCTGAGCCTAATCACGAGCTGTTCCAGGGCTGCGCGCGCGTCGTTGTCCGCGGCCGGAGGCGCATCGGTGGCTACTTGGTGGCGCCGGATCTCGTGGCAACGTGCAGTTATCCGTTCGAGGAGGAGCGCGAACACATTACCCCGGAAGCGCTCCGAGGGACGGAGGAGTCCGCGTGGGTCGTCGTGAGCGGTGTCGATCGCCAGGCCAGGGTCGTAGCGATGCATCGCGAGGTGGATGCCGCGCTCCTCCGTCTCGACGCGCCCATTGACCACGTCCGTCCTTACGATCTCACCGGGGTCATCAAGAGCGAGGATTGGTGGCGCGCGCGGGGCCTCAGCCGGGAGGGCGAGCCGATATTGCTGGAGGGGCCGCTCGACGCAACGAAGATCGCGCACGCGAGCGGCATCTTCGAGCTCCCGACGGTAGACGCGAAGAGAGGGCTGCTCACCGAGCTCGCCTCGCGCCCGGTCCGCGACGGCCTCGCTGGCGCTCCTGTCTTCGTCCGGGGGAATGTCGTGGGTCACATCCGGCATGCCGAGGGGTCCAGCCTTGTCGCCCCCGGATTCACGGTCACCCGCATATTCGTATCCGACGTCGACGCCGTTGCTGCACTGCTGCGTTTGGTCATGGCGGAACCGCCGCCGCCGGCCCCGACAGTGCAGAGCCCGACGGACCTCGCGAAGGTATCGCGTGCATGCGCGCGCCTCTTCAGGCCCGGTGAGCACTGGTGGACTGGCACGGCGTACCTCGTCGATACGGAGCTCGCCGTAACCGCCGCGCACGTCGTGGCAGATGGCGTCGGTCCCGAGCGACGGCTCTCCGATGTCCAGCTCCGGTTTGGGGCCGGGATGGACTTCGCCATCGATGCCCGTGTGCTCCGCGTCGACCCTGGCACGGACTGCGCGGTGCTCCGCCTTGCCCATCCACCCGATGGCGTCGAGCCCGTTTCGCTCGCGCGCGGCGTTGCGCCCCAAGATGGGCTGACGCTCTTCGGCTTTGCTTCAAACCGCGCGGATGGAGTCTCGCTCTTCGGCACATTCATCGGGAACGCGGATCGATCCGGGTCGCCTGTCCTGAAACTCCTCCAAACGGACGATTTCGTTCATTCTCTGCAGAGCATGACCGGAGCGCCCGTGTTCTTGGGCGACGCGGTCGTCGGTCACCTCGTCGCGCACGGAGGGGAGCGCGATCTCTTCGCGTGCCCCGCCGGTGCCGTGCGCGACCTCCTCGGGCCGCAGCAGAGCGACTTCCTGCCCGCGTGCGCGTCCATCGTGCAGGGCGGCGTGACGGGCACTGCGTACCTGGTGACGCCGACGCTGGCTGCGACCTCCGCGTCCCTCTTCCACGAAGCCGGCGAGCGAACCACCCTGGCCTTCCGCCACGGGACCCGATCTGCCCAGCTCTCCGAGCTGGATCC
The DNA here is from genome assembly GCF_051524395.1 of Sorangium sp. So ce117. Classification (NCBI taxonomy): domain Bacteria; kingdom Pseudomonadati; phylum Myxococcota; order Polyangiales; family Polyangiaceae; genus Sorangium; species Sorangium sp. So ce117. The sequence continues at coordinate 9,679,077 of NZ_CP150309.1, read as the reverse complement.
GCAACGTGGGGTCGCGCTCCTCCGCCTCGATGAACCCGCTCCGGTCGAGGTCGTCGACCTCGCCCCAGGCGCGAACACGGGCGAGCGATGGATGGCGCGCTGGCCCAGCGACGGTGGCCTTCGGCTCGAAGGGAGGGTGGTAGGCGACGTGAAGCCCGGCGCCTCCGTGTTCCTGCTGCTGGAGTGCCCCTTCTTCTCCCGAGCCCTTGCCGGAGGCCTTGCCGGAGCACCCGTGGAGGTGAACGGACGGGTGGTCGGGCACCTCACCGGGTACGTCGGACCGGCGCCCGACAACCCCGAGTTCCTCCACCTCCACGCTTGCTTCGGCGGCAATGTGCGCGATCTGCTCACGCCTGTCGAGGTGCGCGGCCCGGGCGAGACGGAATCCTTCTACATCGAACGCGGCGCCGATCAGGAACTCCTGGTGACGTTGTCCTCGCTCCGGGCTTGCTACGTCATCGCGCCTCGTCAGAGCGGCAAGAGCAGCCTGGTACGCCACGCTGCTCGAAAGCTCGAACGCCGTGGGATCCGATGTGCGGTGGTCGATCTCTCCTTCCTCGCCGAGGTCGAGGACACGGGCGCATGGTTGAGCGCGCTCACGAGCGCCATCCTGAAGGATCTCAGGCTGCCAGCGGCTCGGCCGAGGGTGTTCAAACTGGGCGTCTCATTATCGAGAATCTGGGCGCGCAACCTCGTGGACACGCTACGCCGCTCGATCAGCGGCCCCACCGTGCTCGTCCTTGACGAGATCGACCGTATTCGTTTCTTGTCGTTCAAGAACGAGTTTCTCTTTGCCCTCAGGAGCCTCGTCAACGGCGATGAACAGACGGCCTTGATTCCCTGCCTGGTGAGCTTCATGTGGCCAGAGGATCTGCTCCCGGATGACCCGACCTCGCTGCAGGTGATCCAAGTCGGCGATTTTCAGTTCGAGGACGTCGCGCAGATGTTCGAGGTGATGGATATCGGCTCGAATTGGACGGAACAGCTCCTGGAAGCCGTGTTCGCCTGGACTGACGGGCACCCCTACCTCACCAGGTTTCTTTGCTCCGAGCTCCAGCGCGAGTCACAGCACGGGGCAGTCGACGGAGCGGAACGCGTCGCGTCGCTCGTGCGACACAAGTTGCTCGATGCCGAGCGGGCGGAGGTCTCCACGTTCTCGCAGATTGAGCACCTCGTGCGTACGTATGAGAATCGGCGCCTTCTGCTGGAGGTCTACGCCGGCATACTCCGCGGAGCGCACGCCTACTGGCTCCCCGATCGCGAGGTCTACCGAACGCTGCTCTCCATCGGTCTCTGCAAGATGGAGGGCGATCTGGTCCGGGTTCGCAACCGGATCTTCGCCACCGTCTTCGACCAGGCGTGGATAACGCAGATGCTCGCCGAGGATCACCGTCCGGTCTGAGACCCACGATCTCGAACTACGAGGGCTCTCCCTCCCTCCGCCTCTTTCAGGCATGCTGACGCCGTGCAGCCCGGCGATGTCCTCGCGAACCGCTTCGTCATCGAGCGCCCGGCCGGCGCCGGCGGCATGGGGACAGTGTACCGGGCCGTCTACCTCGCCCAGCGTGGCGCCCCGGTCGCCCTCAAGCTCCTCACCGGCCCCGATCCCCGCGGCGAGAACCGCCTCGCCCATGAGGCCCGTTATGTGGAGCTCGACATAACCGTAAGAACTGGATCTTCGTCGGCAGCAATGACGGCGCCGAGTGGAACGCCACCATCGTCTCGCTCATCGCCTCCTGTGCCCTGCACGGCATCGAGCCCTGGGCTTACTTGCGCGACGTGCTCATCCTGCTGCCCACCTGGCCGCCCGAGCGTCTCATCGAGCTTGGTCCCAAGTCCTGGAAGCAGACCATCGAGCACGCCGATGCTCGTCAGCGGCTCGCGGCCAGTCCGTGGCCCTGCGCGGGGGGGGGGGAGGAGCTCATGACCCTCGACATCGGCGCTAAGGGGCACAACGTCCTGCTCCGAGGTCCGAGCGGCGACGGCAAGACCATGCTCGCCCAGAACCTCGGCATGCTCGCGCTCGAGCGGCTACACCGTGCGCTACACGACGCTGCCGGCCGCCCTTGCCGATCTGCTCAATTTCATCACAACCGAGCGCGGCCGCGACGACCATCAAGGGAATTGGTCGGCGGACCATCAACCAGCCTGAGCGCCAACACTCGACATTCGCCGGCCCAGACGACGGCTCTCGGGTCACAGCAACGCCGAGGAAGGTGTGAGCGGTGACGCAAGATCGCTTGTCGCGCGTTAGGATTCTCGATCCTCCCAGGGAACTGATCATTAGATCAGTGTCTCCGGATGCTGTGGCCACCCACGTGCGTGCACCACAGCCCATTGTGTGCCACCTCTCCCGCCCAGCCGCACAAGCGCTTGCGGCTGGTCGTGCCCTGGAGATCAGAGTGTGGTACTGTGCGAACGATGCACTTGCCCTCTCAAGACCCGATGCACCAAGCGCCCCTGCGGGCGTCGAAGGTCGAGGATTCCTTCGCCTCGATCGAAAATCTAAAAGGCAACGTAGACTTTGCGATCATCACCATCAAGGATGAGGAGTTGGCCGCAGTCTTGGAGCAATTCCCAGCCGTATGTGAGACCGTCAAAGCGAATCGCGACTATGCAATCATTCGCGTTCCGACCCGGCCCGAGGCTGAGTCGAGCGCTGCTGTTGTGGCCGTGACAAAGTGCCCTTCTCAAGGAAACGGAATCTCTCAAGATTTGGCTAGAGACATAATCAGTGACCTAGATCCTCAATGGCTACTTTTGGTGGGTATCGCCGGGGGCGCTCCGACGAATGAATTCACGCTGGGTGACGTGGTTCTCGCATCAAGTCTTGTTGATACTACCGTTGAGGCGGTCAAAGAAGGAAGACCGCCAGAATTCGCAGCGGAAGGCCGCTTAGTCCACCCGGAGGTTGAGAACTTCGCGAGCATGGTTCAGGTTCATTCGGCAACCTGGGGCAACTGGAATCACCTCACCATACGGAGCGCATCAGGCGATAGCCGAATAGCCCTAACTAAACCACCGGTCAATCCAAGGACAACTAAGCTGTATGGCAGCAAGGAATGGAGAGCTTCCGTACGGGAATCACTCAAGTGGCACGCCACAAACCCTAGAACAAATCCAATCGCGCGCGCAGCCATGGTTGCTTCCAGTGATCGTCTCATAAAGGACGATGATGTCCTCGCGACCTGGATGCGTTTGTTTCGTCAAATTCGCGCCGTTGAAATGGAGAGTTCTGGAGTTTATCTGGCGGCCAAAGGGCGTGTGACGCGTCACCCATATCCAGCCATGTCAATTCGTGGAATCAGTGACATCGTTGGTCTGAGGAGAGATGAGTCATGGACGCGCTACGCGTGCTTTTCGGCGGCAGCTTTTGCTTATGCGTTTGTCCGGTCTGGCTATGTCAAGCCTCGCTCTGGCAGTGCCAAAAGTGGACGTCAGCCCACTGATTCCGCCGATGGCGGGTCCTCGTCTGAACTGAACTCAACCTCGCCATCCGTTACGGCGACACCAGGTCCGGCAATTATGCGCGGCGCGGTACATATCGCGCCGAAGCCCAAGATCCGCATCGACTCGGCCGCGCCCAATCAACTTAGGTGGATCGGTAGCCACAGCCCAACAGTGTATATATCAACTTGCTGGGGCTCGCCTGAAGGCGAAGCTTCGCCGCAGCCGGGTGAGCTTGTTTTTGAGCCGGCGTGGCGTAGGCATAAGGCTCTGAGCCAGGCCGTCATTCGACTTGGTGTACACGGTGGAATTGGTATTCTGTATGCACCGAATCCTAAGCTTTGGCTGGAAGCAATCACGAGAAGGTTGCCCGGTTGCATCGGGACTCCTGAACAATCGTGGGAGCCACGCGAAGGGCTTCTGGGTTCATCACAGCAATGGTGCGTGTCAGATTTAGACAATGCACCACAGTGGAATAACGATCTCTTTGCTTGTGATGAAGTTCATGCGGCAGACGCACTCGCCACAGAGATTCATAATGCCATGGATGCGTGGATCGCAACTCGCCTGGACGATCTTATGTCCCGTCTCGTAAATGGCATCCAAACACTTCCATACCCGATCCATGGCGATTTTCTTCCTGAAGTCGAGGTACTGTGGCAAAGCTGGAAATCCGCTCTTGAGCAATCCTCCGAGTTCCGCAGGCATTTCCTTTCGACGATGCTTGCAGTGTCAGACGTTCAGAATTCGCATGATGGAGGTGCAGCTCTGATCCGGCTTGGTCCACGAACAGTGAAGTCATGCGTGCTGGAAGCCGTTGTGTTCGCCATGGCTGTTGAGATTGCTACTAGGCGCGGGACAATACCTTGCAGCGGAGATCGCATCAACCTAAAGCATGCCAGCCAAAACGCGCAACTCTTCGGCCTTCGCCTGATCGAAAGATTTGAACTCGACTCTCACTTCGGGCACTTGATCTGGGCCCCGGGTTACGCATTCCTTGCGCATGCGCGCAGACCGGCTGGTGAACTTCGTGCGCTCAGTCGGCGATTTAGCGAACCCGATGAGATTAACCTGACGCTTGGCCGGAGCGATGACACTCATGTGACAATCATTCCACGTGATGGGGGCTTTTTGGATGGACTCCGAAACGGGCCGGAGGCACTGGCAAAGCATATTTTAAGAGTAATCGTAGCTCAAGACGAAGCGGTGAGGCGTCGGGTCATGCAGTCTATCCAAGTATTAGCGTGAAAGGTAATGCCATGTCCGACGTAGGTGTACAAGTTTTAGTAGATACGATACGCACGGATGCCGAAAGCCGGAAATGGGCCTATACAGTCGATCCGAAGCCGTTGCGTCATCGGGACTACCGAAGCGGGACAATCGAAACAATTCAGAAGCACGCCGAGCCAACTGATACACTGAAGACTATCGGCATTTTTGTTGACGTGTATGCCGTATTAATTGCCTCACTAGGCGAGGATGTCGATTCTCCTGATACTGTCGGGCAACAATTGATTCATTGTCTTGAGAAGGCCGCAAAGGTCAGAACCTGGCTTGATAGTGCAAAGAAAGAGAACTTCTACTTGTTTCTTGTAGGCCCACTCGGCTCTGCGGAGATTAAGGAGTGGAGAGATAATCAGTATCGATTCGAGCGTGACGAGCGTATCTGCCGAAAACTCGTATGGCTTCCTCCGGGAGACGACTCGCTACTCAAGCGCGAGTCTGTTCGCTTCTGCAACAGAACATTCATGGCGCGCCCGTGGTTGGAAGCATCCCGCAACGCCGAGGAACTTGATCCATTACGCGTTGTATTGGCTGCCGCTCAACTGCCTGCGACATGGTATGAGGTTCTCGAGTCCAGAACAATTTCAGATAAGGACATTGCCGAGCTGCTGATTCGCGGGCTTCCAGACGACGTGACTAGCGAACGTAAATGAAATTATATGATTTATCTGGATCGAATCGAGATATCGAACTTCCGGACCTTCTCCCCTGGTTTCGCGATCCCCCTGGTGGCGCCTGGCGTTACAATTCTAGTTGGGCAGAACGGGCTCGGGAAGAGTTCCATATTTGAAGCAATAGAGTGGCTTTTGACCGGCAAGGTGGCGAGGCTGGAGGACCTTAGATCAGAGGTAGAACGTCAGTCTGCTACGCGAACGTACTACGTTCGCAGGACCGGTAGACGAATCGAATCCAATATCAGCGTAGTTGGAAGATTTGTTGCTCCGGGTGGCGAAGCGCAGGAAGTGTGTCGTGAATGGGTTCGTAGAACAGGTGATAAGTTCGATGAGGTCCGCGCATCGCCGACGGGAGAAATAATTGAATTGCTTCGAGACCCAGGCTGGAACCTCCCGATCACCGATCTCAGCCACTACCTCATGGAGACTCATTTCCTGGGGCAACCAACAGGCGGACGCTTCACCACCTTAGATCCAAAAGAGCGATGGGCTCGCTTTCAAGGTCCTGCTGGTTTCGAACGACTTGCCAGGGCGGGGGATCGCCTTGGACCAGGAACAACTAGGGCCTTATCGACATTACTCGCCGAGGCCGAGGGAAACCTTCGACGCGCAAGAGTGGATCAAGAGCAATGGATCGCGCGGCTGCGCAAGCGAGATGAGTATCGTGCTTCGGTAAGCGCGCTCGGTGCACTCGATCCAAGTGCCGCAAGCGAGCAGTTGCGCGAGCTGCTCAGGGAACTTTCAAATATTAGAGAACGACTTGGGCTGCGACCTCTTGCGCTTGACGCTGTGCTCAACAGCCTCCAATCCACTGAGAACTTGATCAACGAAGTAGAGGAAGAGCTCGTTCGGCGTAACCTTGGATTCAAGTCGATCGACGATGTCCCTCTGGCGTGGCGTCAGCAATCCGCGCTCAAGGACGAGGTTGTTGGGAAGCTGAACGAGCTGCGAGCGCGAATTGCATCAGCAGATGGAGAGATCCGGCATCTGCAGGCAGATCTCGAGAAAGCAACCGCGGCACGCGAAGAGATTCGTGCTGGGCATTCACGAGCGGAGCGTGAGTTCGAATCTGCAAATCGTGCGGTATCGGCCGCCCGGAGCTTGACGAGTGCGCGCGAGGAGCTTCAGCAACTCAGGAACAATTTGAGTCAATGTGAGTCTGTTGCGTCGGAAGCCGCTAAGTCTTTGATGGAAGCTGAAGCGGCTGTCGCTTTAGCGCGAGACGACGAGCGTGTCTATCAAGCGACTCTGGATTTTGTCAGAGACGTCGAATATGCTACGACTGAAATTGAGAATTGGCATACAGCGGTTGCTGCTAAGGATGAGCAAGAGCGTAAGCTTCGGGACGCACAACGAGAGCACGAGGAGCTGGCGGGCAAGATCGCTGCTGTAGAGGAGGCGCTACGTGAAAAGATGACGTTAGAGCGATCGCTGTTTAGCAAATATGACGAGGTTCGTAGTCGCAATGATGCCACTAAGAGAGCTCTGTCTGTTGTCGTTTCCGGAATCGATGAGCATACCGCGGCGTGTCCTGTATGCATGACGAAGTTCGATGAAAGTGCCGAACTTCTGAGGCGGGCTCTTGCTGTATTGGACACTGACAGCGAGGTCCTACTTAGCGTGCAGAAGAGTCTTAGCGATACGAGGAATGCGGTTGCTGGTTTGAAGTTGGAACTGCAGCAACTTGTCAACCAGCGCAAACTTACGACTTCGGCGATTGAGGTGGCAAGCAGGTTTCTCCAAGGTGTCGAAGCGCAACGGCAATCTGTGCTTGCCATGCGAGTCCTACAAGGCGTTCCCGAAGAGAATGTTGTGTCGTATCTCGCCAAGCAATACGCTGATGCTCGCGAACGATTGGGTGTCGTGGGTGATAGAGTTGCCCGTAGATCGAATGTGATAGATCTCGAGTCTAGATGGGTCGCTGCACAGCGAAGCCATGGCGCCGCAGCGGACGCCTTGGGCCGAGCTCGGAGAAGCGCGGGTGCCGCTGACGAGCGTGTGAATGAGATTGAGCGAACGATCGAACTTCAGCGCGAGTATCTGGCTCACATTCGAGAAGTTTATGGCGATGTGGAGTTGGCTCTCCCCGTGCTGAAGCGCCAGCTGGACGAATCGCACATTGCGGTAAGTAACGCAGTCGAAGTTTGCGAGAGGGCCAAGGCCGCTCTGGCTGAGAAGCTCGAAGATCGCAGGGGGAGGCTCCGTGAGCAGAGAGACCTCGATAATGTTAGAATCGAATCTGAAGGTCGTCTTGATGGCTTGTTGCGTCGTTGGTCCAACTCTGGACTACAAGGTTCTCCGTCCTTCGACGTGCTACAGGTGGCTGTCGAGGCTCTTCGCCAAGTCAGTCAATCGTCAAATGTGCTTAAGGTAAGATTTGAGAACATTCGCAGCGCGATGGACCGATGGGAACAGGCGCGATGGACTGAACAATCTGTCGATGAGTATCTGACCGAGATGTGTCGCCGACTCGATGTGGCCATGAGTGAATCTGAGCTCACTCATCGACTTGGATCTTCGGTTGAACAGGAAGCCGCGCGCGTTCAGCGCATCGGGCGCGCTAAGAGTCTGGCTGCAACGGTCGCTGTGCGGATCAAGGACGAGACGGAGCAGTATATTAGGCGAGTTATTGCTCCGTTTAATGCGATCAGCGATCGGTTTCATGTTGCGCTATCGACGTTTCCTCTTCGTCGTGTTGAGTTGCTTCCTAAAACAAACCGTCGTGATGGGACCTCGTTGTATATGGGGGTCCGGCTGCGTCGTGATGCTTCTGGGAGGGACGATGAGGGCCTGTCTGCTTCGCACCTATTGAGCGAGGGGCAATTATCTGAGGTGGCGATCAGTCTGCTGCTCGCCATGAGTGCCGTGTACAGGTGGTCTCGCTGGCGCGCTCTGCTGATGGATGATCCGCTTCAGCAGAATGATATAATTCATGCGGCGGCTTTTATCGATGTTGTTCGAAATTTGGTTCTGGAAGAAGGTTATCAGGTAGTGGTTTCGACTCACGATCTTTCGCTGGCTGACTTTATGATGCGAAAGCTTCGCTACGGGGGTGTCGCTTGCTCAATCTGCAGATTTATTCATCCGGGGCGGGTGCAGACTATCGATGAATAGATTTGTTGGCTCTGCTCGGGGCGGGCACGACCGAGCGGAGGCTCGGCGCCGTCGAGAAGACGGGTCGCGGCAGGGACGCTCGGCAGGCGGTGCGGATCCGCGAAGGCCACCTCCCGGCGGCGGTAGAGATTGCTACCCGCCGGCGCGAGCAGGCTCGCCCCTCCAGCGCCCCCGAACCCCGCGCAGTCGGCCGATCCCCTCGTAAACGACCCGGGCGGCCTCCGCATCGCCGAGCGTGACGGTGAGGGTCAGGGTGCGGGCGAACGAAGCGACTACGGCGGCCCGAGGCGACGGCTCGACCGTCGCGAGCTCGCCTGGCTTAGGTCCAGCTGGTTGGGCCCGGGGTGCGATCGGCGGTTTGGTGCCCCTCAAATCAAGGCAACGCGACGGATCGCGCCGGTCACCACCACAACGTCGTTCCAACGGATCGCGTCGGTTCGCCACCGCAAGTCGTCCTTATGGCACTCGCTCCCTACCGGCGATGTGGGCCAGCCGATCTGCGACGGAAAGCTGCCCCTGTCCGGCGGCGCACAACCGGCGCCGTTGTCCCCTGCGCGGGAGCACGGCGGCCAGACAGCCGCCTTCTGCCTGCGGGCGGAGGCAGGCCGTCTCGATACGGCAGGTTACTGTCGGTGCGAGCTTAGGCGTCTCTCCGGCGCCATCGGCGGCCCGAGCAGCCGCCCGATCGCCTCGTGAACTACACGGGCCGCCTCTACATCCCCGAGCGCGACGGCACGGCTCAGGGTGCCAGCGAGCGAGGCAACGACGGCGGACCGAGGCGACGGGTCGGTCGGCGCCGGCTCTCCAAGCCCGGGTGTCGGCGGCTGGGCCCGGGTTGGGTCCATGCCCTCCGAACGGGGTCGATCGGTGGTCTGGTGCGCCCCAAATCGCGGCGAAAGCGACGAATGGCACCGGTTCGCCACCACAAAATCGTTGCCCAAGGACGAATTGGCGGCGGCGAACCGTCGCGAGCCGTTGGATCCTCCGGGATTTGGGAGGGGCGTGGCGACGGATCGCAGCCCCTCGGAAGGCGTGGGCCCAACGCGGGCCCAGCCGGCAAGCCCCGAGGCCGGAGAGATCGCGACGGCCGACCCGTCGCCTCGCACCGCCGTGCTCGCAGCGCTCGCCAACGTCCTCAGCCGTACCGTCGCCCTCGGGGACCACATGGCGGCTCGTGTCGTCCTCGAGGCGATCGGTCGGCTGCTCGACCTGGCGCCAGCACCGGAGGGCGCGCAGGGGCGCGCCGATGGTAGCAGGCCGCATTGACGAGGCGCCCGGATAGGAGCGGACTTCATTTTGATGCTTGTTCTTCACGAGCCACCTTCTCGGCCCGTTGATCAATGATGTGTAGGTCAGCGCGCCGACGCGCGCCGTGTTTCGCTGCGCGTCTCCTCGCATTGTATGCGAACGGAGGACCAGCCGGGACGCGGTCTTCAAGTAGCTCACCGACGGTACGAACCCACGGCGCTTGAACTGTGCCGCAAGCATCGACCTCTTCAATGATCTCGTAGTCGCGCGTGACGACGATGAGCCCCTCGGCAAGGTGCTGCATCAGGTTAAGGTCGATCGCGTGGTTCTCAGTGTGTGCAGACCGATGGCCCGTCGCGCGCGCGTGGGCTCGTTGTCCATGAAGTTCGCGAAGTCGGTAGTGAGCGTCGAAGCGGTCCGCGGCCGAAATATGCCCCGGAATTCGAATCCGGTTCACTATGTCATCCATGAACCGCCCGAAGTACCTAGCGAGAGCCAACTCGCCTTCGGTGAGTTCACCAAGCGATGCCGCCATGGCGGATGTTTCGATAAAATGGGAACCAATGTCGTCTACGTAGGCGGCGATGCGATCAACGTATCCACGAGCATCGCTCGATAGTGGTTTGCCGGAACAGATCTCCGACCAAGCCAATTGCGCAAGTCGGAGCCACTCGACATACGACCCCCTCGGAATACCCTCGGCGTGTCCTCCAAGCTTGTCCACCAAAGGACCGTGCGTTGGCGATAGCCGAGGAGGCCCTTCGAACAAGCTAGAAATGAAGCGCATCCGTTTTCGGAGCACGTCGGTGTCTGGTAATGAATTTGCGAAATGAACAGCAAACTCATCGAGCGCCAACGCGCTGATGTGAATACTGAATCCTCGGCGGGCCAGGGCTGTTAGCGCCGGCCGTGGCGTTCCTCGTACGCACGAAGTGTCCAGAACAATGCCGCGTGGAGGGGACCGTTTGGGCATGGGAAACTCTATAACTGTGAGGCGGCCATTTGTCCGCGACCGCACGATGGTTCAAAATGGACGGATCGTGGCCGTTCACTTGCAGGTAGCCTTTCGGCGGACAATAGGAGAGTTGAACTCCACGCAGGAGATGTCGGGGGTAGACCGTCCGGATTCCCTCTGCGCGTCAGCACCCAGAGCCTTTAGCCTGCCCAACGCTCGGTTCACCAGTGGGGGACCGAGAAGCGACGTCAGGCGCCACGGAGCTGGCCGTCGGATGCAGCCGTGAGTTAGCACGGTTTCCGCGATCTCGTCAGAGTCCATTTGAGTCTATGCATCGACCATATGGCTATTCCCAATTATAGGGACCGCGTCCGGACATGTACCCTGTACTGCGGGAGCCTTTCCCCCAGAATTTATGTCGAACGGAGCCGTCCAGTCGGACAGTCCATTTGTGCACAGACTTCCATACGGCTGCCACGTCTTCGAGAGGGGCAAATACAGATATGCTCATCTCATGGGTCAACTTAACAACAAAGTGAACGACATTGTTGGTAACGTCCACTGCCTCCAATTTGGCTCCAAATACCTCCTCTGTGTTCGAAGGACTGTCGTTGCCCTCTGTGCGCTCCATGAGCTGAACGGAGACGCCGGCACGCTCAGTCTCTGGGATCGACATTAGGAGAATCGCCGCTTTGCGCACCTTGGGAATGCTGTGAATCATGGCTTCCTCCGGATTGAGGTAAGTGGTGTGTCTTGCGGCAACGCGAACCGGAAAGCGCCATGCATCGGTGTTTGCTAAGCGCGCCGCTACAAGTTGTCCTGGAAACGGATCCACGTTGACAGCCACAAGAGCTCGACCGCCATCCTCCGGAAGAGGAACAACGATAGGATCGACGCGCGGGCGCGGTGAGAGAAGATCTCGTGCTGCGTCCTCGTATGCACGTGCGACCGCGCGTGCATCAATTAACGGCATAGCCTTTCGGCTGAAATTATCCGCTTTCTCGGCTACACCAATCAGAATGACGCCTCCGAGTCCGTTGGCGAACGAAGCAATATCCTTGGCGTGTTCACTGGCGTCCGATGTGTGCTCAGATTTGTAGTCAAGCTCATAGGTCTCGCGCGCGAGAATGGGTGGTTGTTTCGGAAGATCAGTCCAGTCAGCAATTCGTTGATAGACTCGCATTTTGCCCGCCTCATCCGGTGCTCCTGCACTCCCGGTCCCGCTAACGTAGATTCAGCCACGGTGTATAGCGTCATCGGCCGCAAGTTCTGGTTGGGCGGATAGACTACTATCAGAGGTAGAGGTTGACTCGGAGGTAACCGCCTCAACATCTGGTACCGGGACGATCTTGTAGATCTTGCTTAGCGTAGCGAAATGGCGTTCGACGTCGAAATTGTAATACACTCGGTCCACTCCCCACCGTACCGATTGCAGGTTTTCGACTGCCTCATGAGCGGAATCCCAGATGGCCTCGTACAGACCAGGTGACTCGCCGAGATAGGTACTCAGAACCGCTCCACTGAAGGGAGACCCTTCCCACATGTCAAACTGAAAGTGGCCGTCCGGACTACGCAATATAGCCGTGCCAGTCCGCACAAAGTTCTGGAGTTCTCGCGCGTGTCGCACGGGATGGCCGCGATATTGAATCCCCGAGAACAGTCGGACGCTCGGTACAATTACGGTTTGAAGGGTCACAACCCGCGAGAGATCCCAGCGGAGCTTGCTAGCGAGATATCTGCGAAACCCGTCGTCGGCCCAAAGGAGTCTCAGGCGGTCTAGTTGGTCCACGGCCTTGTCCAAATGATCAAGCAAGGTGCGCTGCTCGAAACTACTACACGGCAACAGCGTGTTCTTGCACTCGAACACAAATATCGTGTCGTCAGAAGCGGCAACGACATCGAGTTGCCCACGCAGTCCGGCATAGGTGTATTCTACATCTTGAGCCGCGAGGACCTGGTCTTGGAGCGAATGAAAAATCTCTTCGGACAGGGGATCACGAGTCCCGTCGGAAAATATCCGCTTTTTTGCGCGAGCAAAAACATTGCGAATCATGTTTGAATGAACATGAGTCATCCGCAGGAATGCGGCATTTTTGCCCGCTCGAAGAATTGGAGAGTACTGAATGTCGACGTGGCTATCTGAAGCCGAGCTCCACGAAGAGAGCCGCATGAAGGCGTCGATTTCAAAGGAGGTAGCTCCATGCGCGGTCAGTAATGTCGTAATATCTGTAGTGTGACCACCGCCAACCAAAGACCGAATGTATGCGGCCTCGTCTTGATCTCGGAGACGGGAGAGCTCAATTCGACACAATACTGCATAGAAACGCAGTATTCGGCAGAGCGTAAAAAAGCGACCAATCGTAAATCCCGGCTCGATCTCAAACTCCCAAAGCTCTTTAGGCTCTGCGAACAATTCGTAGCATGCATTCAGCGCATGGACGATCTCTTCGCGGAACATTGACTTTTTGGCGAGCACATGTTCAGCTAGCATCTTTGCGACATCGTCTCGTATGAGCAACTGGAGTCTAGGTGCTGGCAGTCCATGGAGGCGGTAAAGTGGTGGGCCCGGAAGGGTCTTTGCATCTTGGTCGAATCGCTCGCAGAATTCGAAGAAGCTCGGCACGTCATTTAGCGAAATTGTGTCGTCAATCTGATGTGATAAATTCAGTGCCTTAGTGCGCACATAGCCGAACTCCAGCGCCATTCCAAACTGTGGCGTGGGTGGCGCAATGCGCCAGAGCGAGGGTGATACCTGCGTCACCTCGTACCCGAGTCGGAAGACGCTGACTTCGAGATCGCGCACTTGGCGGAGACAGTGAGCGGTAATCAGATAATCAGCGCATTGCGTTCGGAACGCATGAGACAGATCCTGGTAGAAGAGGTCCCGTTCGGTCAGCGGCGCTTCATCGTTGCTCCTTGCGAGGAGAAAGGATGCGGCTGACGCGAGGTCCTCGCAGCTCAGGCTACTCAGCTTATCTGGGATCAGCGGGCTGTTTGGTTGGTTCGGGTAATTCCCAAATGCCTCCTCCACGAAGCCAAGAACTATCGGTATGACGCCGGGGGTGGCCCTGACGTGACGAATCAACAGATGCTCGTCTCTCTTCACCCGAACAGCGAGGCGCAGGAACTCCAGCCACGACCGCGCCCTTGTAGCGCAACTTGGTAGAAATCGGGCTGTCCACTCTTCGACATGCCGAAGCACCCACTCCGCCTTGCGAAGATACTCAGCGGGGCGGCGTCCAGGTTTGAAGATTTCGGAAAACCGAGCATTCGAAAAGAGTGAGCCTCCTGACGCGGCGAGACCTAGGATCGTCCAATTGCGTGCCCTCGCGCCTAGGCTTGACATGAGCGCGTCTTCGATTTGTCCGCATAGAACTTTGAATGCGTCCTGATTGAGTCCGATGCGGTGCCGTTGTGAGACAAGCGCACCAGCCGGCTCCGACCAATCGGTGGGCCATGTTTGAACGAGCTTGTCCAGTTCGGTCATGTTCATGCAACGTCGCCGATCCCGATGCCATCGACCTGATACTCTTCCGCCCAACGAGTAGCCGCTCTGCCGGGGGCCGCGCTGCCGAACGGAGTGAGGCTGCGCGGTCCGTCGGCAGGCAGCGGCTTGTTCGGCGGGAGCGGCGGCCGGAGCATGGTGTGCTCACGGGGGCCCATGCGGAGCACGCAACCAATCAGTCTCGACCGTCAGCTCCGGACCGCTTACTTCCGGTCTGCGCAGGGCCTGTCGAATGCACTCCGCCATGTTGCGTTCCGTAACCACGATCTTGGCGTATGCCATATCGGCAGCGTGCAGGTAGTCGAGATAGTCGCTTTCTCTCCATCCCTGGCCGTTAACCAGGTATCGGCTGAAGAGCACCGCAAAGGACAGTCGCGCTCCAGCGTAGCATTCAGGATTCTCAAGCGCGTCCTCGACAACATTGCACCCGTTCTTCGTGCACATCTGCCGGATCCAGTTCTTTACTCGCTCGGGGAATGCAGACCAGCCCTTGGGGCTGCTCTGCGCGGCGACGAGAAGTGCTTGCTGAAGCCAAGCTCTGAAGCGGTCCCGGTCGGTGGCCAGATGATCGCGTGCCTCTATCATGAGCGATCCGGAGAACTGGTCGATGAACTCAGCCTTGAGGGCGGGTGTCGTAAGATGAAGCGGCTGGCGAAGATTGACGGGCACGCTGTGCCAGGGTAGGCCATGCAGATCATTTACGCCACGATCAATGATGACAACAGGAATCTTCTCAATTGTATCTGCGACGCCCTTGATGATATCGGGCCGTGCGGCGAGTTCAGCGAGCTGCATTCTTGCCATCCAGAGCACGCAGTTGCTCTGTTGTACCCATGCGGCGAGAGGCTCGATGGGCATGTCGCCCTTGGCGAGCATGCTCCACGCGTTGGTGTCGAGGTAAACGGCGTCGCGGATATGGCGCGCAGCATTGAGCGCCATGACGACTACGTTCCGGATGTTCCCGCTACTCATAATAGCTCCAGTATTTCAGAAATTGTCGGTAACAGGGCTCTCTCCACCCAACTATCAGCCGATTGGTCAACCGAAGCCGCCGGACCAGGTCTCTCTAAATCGTCGCCTTCTGTAACCTCCCCCCACGGAAAATCTCACAAATCGGGTCTGCGCCGCAAGGTCCAAATGGTTTCCAGTACCGTGGGGTAGGTCAGTCTGACACCGGCGGCAGTTGCCGCCGTTCCGGGGGCTGGAGGCGCGGCGGACGCGCAACCGGAGGCGTCGCGCGTGGGCGACACGCCGCGGGCCACCTCATCGGGAGGTTGCCGGACACCTACCGGTCCGTTGACAACCTCGGACCGAAGGGGCCGTCGAGGGGCCAGTTGTTGACGCTCCCGGTAGATGATGGGTGGTGGCCGCTTTTCGCTCACGCAGGACAATGGCTTGCTCACGCGCGCGATGGCCATCGCCTGCCCATCCGGTGGCCGGAGCCCCCCGCGGAGGCTCCGTCCGCCCATCGCCCGCGCGGCGCGGTCGCCGTGGCGCGCAGGGCGCGTCAAGGGCGGCGCAGCCGCCGAGCCCTGCGAGGGAACCCTTGACGCGTCCGAGCACCCCGGCACGCTCAGAACGCGATGGATCGACGGTGCGAAGCTCTCGACGCGCGGGTGACCGTGCCCAAGCACCGCCCGCCGCGCAGCGAGAAGGTCTTCGCGCGCGACGCGCCACCTCCCGAGGAGCGCGAGGTTTCGCGCGGCGGCGACGAGGTGGATCGGTAGGTCGCGCTGCTCAAGCGGCGCGGCCGGTCGCTGCGCACCCTGCGCAGGCTGACGGTCATCATAATGCGTGATTGCCCCTGAGAGCCGCTGCTCGCCGCGGTGCGGATCGCGGCGCACTCTGGGCTCGACGACATGGCTCGGCTCGAGAGCCTGGTGCTGCGCCGCGTCGCCGGCGACTTCTTCCCGCTGCCGTCCGAGGCCGAACGAGCTCGGCTGGGCGGCGCTCGAGCCGAGCCCGACGCCTATTCTTCACCCAGAAGCGCGAGGATCTTGTCGCGCAGCTCGCGCTTGACCCGCTGCCGGTTCAGGTCGTCCTCGTAACCGGCTGCGACAGGGGACACCTTGATGCCCCCTTGGATCATCATGAGAGCGTCGATGGTTCGTTCGGTCTCATGGTCGTCCAAGTCGCGCCGACGGTGCACAAGCAGGTCTTTGATGCTCATTCCGACCCACTCTCCGGGCGAAATCCTCCATGGTTACCCGGAGCCCAATAATGTCGCGCAGCGCACCGATGGCCTTTGTACGTCGCTTGTAGAGCGTAGAGAGAGGTAGCCCCGCGTCTTCTGCCACCCGGGCCATCGGGATCCCATCCAGATCGTGTGCCACGAGAACAAAGCGCAGCTGCGGATCGAGCTCGTTCACCGCATCGATGAAGTCCGATCTGACGCTGTCGGATTCCATCGCAGCAGCGGCATCCGGTACTGGATCGGCCACATCGATGAAATCGACGAGCTCCTCCCTTCGTTGCTGCATACGCTCGTGATAGTGCGAGGCAATGTGTACGGTGATTGCGTTCAACCAGCGTTCCGGTCTTCCACGCTTCGGATCGAACCTGGGCCAGCTCTCCCAGGCGTTGAGCCAGACTTGGCCTGCGACGTCGGTACGATGGCACGGTGGGACCCCCAGCCTCCCCAGCCAGCGCAGCACCGCGCGTACCACCGCCGGGCAAAACAGGCGCGCGCACGCGGCGGCGCGCTCGTCTTCATTCGACGGACGACCCATGGCTTCACCGTCCCCTGCGGGCGATCGCTCGTAATCTGATGATGCCGCGTCTCCGCACGCATGCGGCGCAGGCTCGCAGACTTCCCCGTAGGCGTCCGCGACCAAAGGAAGACGTCAGCCGTAGCTGCTCAGTTCCCGGAGCGGTGGCATGGTTGCCAGCAGGCTCGTGATGGCGTGTAGCTGCGAGGCGCGACGGCGCTCATCCATGGCTCCCTACTCCCGGAAGTGTCGTGTTCAGCGGAGATCGCTCTGCTTCCTCCCAATCGGCCCCGTTGGGGGAGCTCGTCCCCCCTTCGTCGCGCTGTACCGGGAAGCTCGTCAGCGTGGCAGCGCGCCGGACGAACTCTCTCCCCGTGGCGGCGCGGACAGGAAGCGGCAACCTGAGGCGCGGCTGTGGAGGCGGCGGGAGCTTCGCGCGCGGGCTCGTGGCCGCAAGCTCGGGAGACGGCACCACAGGCGGAGGAACGTCGAGCGCGCGGGCAGGTATCGTGGGCGGAGTCGGCGGCGCCGAGCTCTCGCGCTTGGTCACGGGCTCGCCGAGCGAAATCACCACGGTCTCCTCTGCGTCCGTTCGGTAGTCGTCGTGCAGCCGCCACAGGCGCTCCCAGTACCGCGCCGGGGTGCCGGTGAAGGCTTCCAGCTGCCGCGCGAGGCCGGGCGTCATGGGGAGGTCACTCCTCAGCAGCCGCTCCACCTCCCTCGGCTCCAACCCCGTGCTCTCGGCCAGCTTCCTCCTCCACGAAGGCGTCGTCGCGCAGAACGACTCGAGGACCCTCCCTGGCCAAGGGACGGGGCGCGCCCGGGCGTCTGTCAGCTCTGCAAGCGCCGCATCGACGTGACAGTCCAGAAGGCGCCGGTATCGATCCCTCTCCCGCGCGACCTGCTCCTTCGCATCGGTGAGGGCTGCCTCCTCGTCATCATGCGCGTGCTCGCGCGCCTCGCGAAGCCCGCGCTCTCGTCCCAGCGCTTCGCGCGCGGTGACCGCGAAGCCGATCGCGACGCACGCGATCATCGCGAGCCCGAGCGGCGACACGAGCCACATCGCACCCAGCATGTCTTCCATGATCTTTCGCCTCCTGGACTTGAGCATTCTTGTCCGACACAAGGCGGATCTCGGCCTTGAGCTGCGCGAAAGCAGCACCGCTATCCCCGCCTGCTAGCTATTGATGGGTAGCCGACGATTCAGCGAAGCTGCCTGAACAGCGCTTCGCGCTCGGCGGCGAGCCGCCCTCGCGGGAACTGCCGCGCGTGGGCCTCGAGCAGCCGGCGAGCCTCGACGTCGGCCATGACGTCGTTGGCCTCGATGGCCCTCCGCGCCTGGTCGACCAGGCTCCTCTCGACCTCGCTGGCGGTCGGTCGAACGGCGCTCGCCGGAGGCGCGGCCCGGTGACTTGTCGTCTGCGCGTTCGAGGGAGCGGGCGTGCCGATCGCCATCGCTTCGCCGTGCGCGCTTCCGTGTTCCGTGCGCGACGAGATCTCGTGGGCGATCGCCGCGGCGGGCGCCGCTGCGTCGGGCGCCCCGTCTCCGCCGGCGGGACCCGCGGCGCTGTGGGCGCCACCTCGCGCAGGGAGCGCCACGGCGTCCCGCTCCGCGGGCGCGGTGGCAGGGGCGCGGAGCGCCGCCGCCCTGGTCCACGATTCCAGGCCGGGCAAGGGCGGCACCGCGGAGACGAGCGCGCCCGTCACCAGGACGAGCGCGGCCTGAACGAGGATCCTCATGCCGAAACGGCGCAGGGAGGCCACCCACGACGCGCGGCGGCCGAACCCCAACGCGACCGGCACGCACGCGCTGTCGTCCCATCCACGAGAGCGCTGCCGCGCCCGCCGCCGTCCGCCCTGCACCTCGAGTTCCTCGAGCGCCCGCCGGTGTCGCGTCTTCACCGTGTCAAGCGGGATCCCCTGCTCGGCGGCGATCTGGGCGAGCGGGATGTCCTCGAGGTCGTGCTTGATCACGAGATCCCGGTACTTGGGATCGAGTTGGTCGATCAGCTCCCGGGCGAGCTTTTCCCGCTGCCGTCTCCGGAGCAACTCTTCCGGCGTGAGGCACTCATCTCGGATCTCGCACTCATCGAACGACGTCAGTACCTCGCCGCGGCAGCGCGCGTCACGGACGTGATTGCGCGCATGGTTGACGGCGATCGTGACGCGGTACGGCCCCGGGTCGCCGCCCGGTTCGATCCGCTTGTCAGCGTCCAACCCCCGCAGCAGCGCTTCCTGGGCGACATCCTCGGCGTCTCGCGCCGGGACACCGTGGCGCCTGGCCAGGCGCCGGAAGAGCTCGAAGCCGAGGGAGGCGGTCGCTGGCTTGGCCACAGTAAGCAGCACACCCGAGGCGGCCAAAAGGGTTCAGAAAATTGAGTGGAGGAGCGACTTCGGTCGGATAGTGTACCCATTTGTGGCCACATGGACCACATCTGGCCCGACCTGGCGGATGGATGAACGCATTCCGTCATCCGACCGCCAATTCTCTCCAAAACCGCCGAGACGTGGCGGTTTCCTGCCGGTTGACGCCGAGCAGCCGGCGTCAGTACCGTCGCTGGATGCGTTCCACTGCGCATTCGCTCTCGATTCTTCTCATGCTCGGGACCGCAACAGCCTTCACGAACTCGTCCAGCGCGGACGATATCCATCCGAAGGCGGGACCGAGCGACGGGTCGACGGTGAAAGAGCATGTTCGCCGTGGTCGGAGAGCGCGCAAGGCCGGGCTGTGGATCGAGGCATATGCTGCCTACAAGGCGGCTTTCGAGGCCGCTGACGCGGCGACCAGCACCGAGGTGGAGCGCGCGGAGCTCGCGGGCGAGCTCGGCCTTTGCGAGCTTGCGCTGCACAAGTACCGTGATGCGGCCGAGCACCTGGCCAGGAGCCTCGAACAGCGCGAAGCGTTGCCAGAAGCGCTCCAGCAGCGATTCGAGGCAGGGCAGCGCAACGCAGCGCCGCACGTCGCGCGGCTCGTGCTCGGCGTCGATCCGCCCGACGCCGAGGTGCTCATCGACGGCAAGCGCATCGGCCGGACCGCGCGGACCTACACGCTGTTCTTCGAGCCGGGCCAACACATGGTGCGAGGCCGTGCACCGGGCTGCAAGGACGCGCTTCATTACTTGCGCGCCGTGGCGGGCGCGGAGCACGAGTTCACGATGCCGCTGCTGTGTGCGGCGGCGAGCGGCACCAAGGAGGCGAGCGGCGCCAAGGGGACCGCGACCGCGACGCCGACCCCCGTGCGCGCTTTGCCCGCTCCGCGCGCGCAGGCCCCCAGCCCGTGGGCATCCTGGCCGGGGACGCTGCGTGTCGTGGGAATCACGCTCGCGACGGGCACCGTATCGACAGGCGCCATCCTCATGATCAGCGCCAGCAAGCTCGACCAGGATATGAGCGCTCGGCGGGACCAGCTCAAGAGCGACCCAAGCGCGAGTTCGTCCATGTGCTGGCAAGCGCCAGAGCGCTCGCCGTGCGGCGAGCTGCGGCGCCTGCGCGACGCGCGCAACCTGTCCGATCGGGTGGGTACGGCCCTCGTCATCACAGGCGGTGTGATCGGCGCGGCCACCGCCGCGTCCTTCCTCACCGACTTCTCCTTCCTGGGACGCACGCCAGCTCAGGATAGGGTCAATGTATCGCCCGTCGTGACCGGGCACGAGACGGGCGTGAGCATCGAGGGGGTGTGGTGACCATGCCGGGTACCGAGGGGATGCGGCAACGGGAAAACCGAAGAGCGTTGGCCGCCGCCGTTGCTGTCGTGGTCTGTGCGTGGGGAGCGAGCAGCACGCTGCTGGCTTGCACTTCGTACCGCGACGATTGTTGGGAAGTGATGGAGTGCGCCCCTGCGCCTGAGCCGACTCTCTGTGACGGCGACCCGGCGACGACAATGGCGCTCGACGAGTGCGGCGTATTCGTCAGCCCGTTGTCGGGTGACGACAGGAGCCCTGGCACGAAGGACGCACCGGTGAAGACCCTGCAACACGCGATCGGGCTCGCCGCGAGCGGACGAGGCAACGGCGAGGCAGCGACCCGGCGCGTGTATGCGTGCGGCGGGTTGTTCGAGGAGGAGGTCACGCTGCCTTCCGGGGTCGACCTCTGGGGCAGCCGCCTCTGTGAGGGCGGCGGCGATTGGTCGTATGAATGGTCGGCCATCGGACCGAAGGCGTCGACCGTCATCGCACCGCCTGCGAGGATCCCGGTGCGGGTCCTCGGGGGTGAAGATGCAGGCATCGCGGGGGGCAACGCGACGTCGTTGATCGTCGGCGTGCGCGCCGTGGCGGCCGACGCTTCCGCGATCGATGGAAAGTCGTCGATCGCGATGATCTTGAGCTCGGGGGCCCGGGCGATCGTGCGGGACAGCCAGATCATCGCGGGCAACGGCAAGGACGGGGAGCCGGGAGAGGACGCGCGCAGCGAACCGACCAGCGACGGCGTGCAGGGGAACGACGGCGCGGACGCCTGCACCGCGGACTTCGCGAAAGGCGCGCTCCCCGTCGTGACGGTGTGCGACGACGGCATCGAGTCGACGGGCGGATCTGGGGGCTACGGCGACCTTGAATCGGGGGGCGATGGCGCTGCGGGACAGCCCGCACCTGCGGAGACTTCGGAACTCGACGGCCATGCGGGGCTCGGCCCGGATCTCACGAGATGCACCGACGGAGGCGATGGCGCACACGGCGCCCCCGCCGATCGCGCGGGTGGCGCCTCGGGTCCAGGATTCCTCAGCGAGGATGGATGGATCGGTGTCCGTGGTGAGGACGGGAAGAAGGGCGGCGTCGGCCAGGGGGGCGGCGGCGGTGGCGGCAGCAAATCGCGAGGCGAGATGACGGCGTGCCCGGCGGGCCGACCGCAAGCCGGGGCGGCCGGCGGCTCGGGAGGAAGTGGGGGCTGCGGCGGCCAGGGAGGCAAGGGCGGCGGCTATGGCGGGGCGAGCATCGGCATCATTGCGTTACACGGGAGCGCGCTGACGCTCGAGCGCACGGAGGTGTTTGCAGGCAACGGCGGCGGCGGTGGCGTTGGCGGGACGGGTCAACCAGGCGGCCTGGGGCTTCAGGGCGGTGACGGTGGGGTCGGCTATAACAACATGTGGAGAGCGTGCAGCGGCGGCCGTGGGGGCAACGGCGGTCGCGGAGGTGATGCCGGGGGTGGCCTCGGCGGCCCTTCGTACGGCGTGGCGTCCATCGCTGCCTCCGTGAGCTTCGGGCCGGACGCGCCCGCGAAGGCCGGAAGAGGTGGGGACGGCGGACTGGCCGGCAATGCCGCGCCTGATGACCATGTCGGCAGGGGTCTGCAAGGCGACTCCATGTCTTACCGTCAATTCGACGTCCCCGATCCCCCACCGCCCCAGTGAATGTCCCCCATGCACGACACGACATCGAGGGAGAACGATGCGAACCACAAGAGTGATCTATCTGTCCCCCGCGCTGCTCCTCGTCGCAGCCGGCTGCGGCACCGCACCGGGTCCCAACGAGCCGGGCGGAACGGGGTGCGACGGCACCTCGTCGTGTCAGGGTGACGCCCCGCCAGAGTCGTTCTGTCTCGAGCGCCTCGCCGCGGACGTGTGGGAGGATGGCTGCGGGGTGTTCGTGGCCGGCGTCTGGGGCGACGGCGACGACGCGAACCCGGGAACGAAGGAGCGGCCCGTGCGTACGTTGCAGCGTGCCGTGGAGCTCGCACGCACCGCACGAGGGCGCGTGTTCGCGTGCGCCGACGGCTTCTTCGGGCCCCTCGCGCTGCCTTCCGGCGTGGATCTCATCGGCGGCTTCAGCTGCATCGACTGGGATCGCATGCTCGACACGCGCTCGCTGATTCAGATTGCAGCTACCGATGGCATCGCTCTGACCGTCGTACCGGCGAGCGCCGGAGATACGGGAGCCGCGGACGCGGTATCGACGATCGTCGACATGCGGTTCCAGTCGGGCGGCCCGATCGGAATGCTCGTGCAATCCGGCACGGCCGTGGAGCTCATACGGAGCGAGGTTCGCACGTCGTACGGCTGGGCAGGCCATGATGGGGGGCGCGGGCCACATCGTGCAGCGGACGGACCGGATGGCCTGTATGGTGACGATGCGTGCTCGGCGGATACCGTTCCCGGCGGCCCGGCGGTGGTGAATCCGTGCGACGGTGGAATCCCGAGCGTTGGCGGCAAGGGAGGCGACGGGCTCCCCGACGGCGCGGAGGACGGGAACGACGGGGAGCCGACGCCAGACCCAAACTCCAGGCAGGGTGGCTGGGGAGGACGCGGGGACGTGCCAGGCGCCCAGTGCAGCAATGGCTCCCCCGGGCTCTCCGGCATGATCGGCGCCGTCGGCGCCGCGGGTCAAGGCATCGGACGCATCACCGAGACAGGCTGGGTGAGCGAGTGGGCAAGTGACGGCGGCAGGGGGATGCCGGGTCAAGGCGGCGGCGGGGGCGGCGGCCGTCGAGGCGAGCTCGCGGTGTGCGGCGTGGCCACCAGGGGAGGCGCCGGCGGCGGCTCCGGCGGCGCAGGCGGCTGCGGTGGCAGGGGTGGCCGAGGGGGCGAAAACGGGCACCCGACCATCGGCATCGTCGCGCTTCATGCCAAGGTGACGCTGCGCGATAGCGTCATCACGACCATCGACGCGGGTCCAGGCGGCGACGGCGGGGAGCCCGAGGAAGGTGGCAAAGGCGGGCGAGGCGAGCTCGGCGGCGCCGTGGGGGACGGCACGTGGTCCTGCGACGGTGGCGACGGCGGCCGAGGGGGCGACGGCGGCTACGGCGGCCCCGGGCGCGGCGGCGACTCGATCGGCATCGCCTACCTCGACGAGGACCAGCTCACGCTGGAGGGCGTCACCTACGAGCTCGGTCCGCCGGGCAAGGGCGGCATCAGCTGGGACTGGTCGGGTGAGACGATCACGGGGGAGGACGGCATTCAGGTCGGGACGCTGCGTTTTCCTGAATAACCGGATTGAAGCTTACCGAAGCGAGCTATCCGGCTCGATAGAACCGGGCGCGAAGGTCGAAGGTCACGTCGGCGAGCTCGGCCCGCTCTGGACGGTTCGAGCCCGGTCCGCTGCGCTTCATGCTCTGCCAGATCGCTTGGGGTGTCGGTGAATGTCGAGGTTGAGAGAATCACCCGCTTACCATGCGTCTGAAAAAAGGCAATCGTATAGCCTGGCCTCTCCCAAACGTCGTAGATTGGTCGCCACGTCCGGCACGACCACGTTGCCGACCTCCGGCGGCATGCGCTCGTATCCCCATGTCGCTTCGATCTCTTGGGCGATCCCTGCAGCGTACGGCTGCTCATCGGGCGATAGCTCAAAGGAGATGACCTGCCGCGTGGGTTTATCTTCCATCGAAGGTGGTTCAACAAGTTCGGGCTTGATCAGCTTGATCAGCTTGCCAATCCAGGCGGGCAGGATGTAGGCCGTATCATGGACGAAGATCGTGACGGCACGAGGTGGCGTCGCGCGGAGCGACTTCTGGCTCTCGATCCCCTCGAGATCATCAACGAGGCGCGAGCTGTAGACGGTGTAATAAGGGACCAGGAAGCTTACCCTCAATTCGATTGCATGTCGGTGTTCTCCGGTGACCTTCGGAAGATAGAGAGAACCGGAATAACAGCCGTCGTGGCTTCCCATCGCGAGATGAGCTGAAAAATTGTCGACCTCGTTCTCGGGGAACTGCTCACGCAGGCGCCGCAACATGCCAAGCCACCGTTCGCAATCGGCGCTGGCTCGGCGACGGGCGTCCACCAGCCGCCGATCCTCTTCTGTTCGCACGCGACCAAGATCCTCGTACGGAACTCGCCGAGGATAGTAGCGATATACGACGTCGAACAACTCCTCGACCCCGTGCTTCATGGCTGTGTGACTCTGGACCCGGCCACGCGCTTGCGGAGGCTGATGTCCATCTCGTCCTTTAACATGGTACAGTAGATTCCTCGCGGAATAGTGGGGTTTGCCCTCATTATTTTACGCGAAGCTCTGGTCGCCACGTCGGCACTGATGCGCGCGGCCTCGCCCGCTGGAATCTGCCCCTGATCTTTGTTTCGCAGCGGCATCCCGAACGTCATCTGTGGACATTCCCAGAACTCCGGATATATCTCGACCCACCGCTTGACCTTCAGACTGACGGTGGCTTTTTGCCAGCCTCCCGATTCGCCTGTTCCGTCGTCGGGGATCGTTGTAACGAAACTGAAGATGGCTGGCGAGAAGCCGTTCACTCCGGCCGGCGGACACTTCGAACTGCAGATGTCGCTACAGAATACGTAAGTCTGGCCGTCTCCGACGGTGTCACCGGGGCCTGAGCATGTGCCATTTGTCGGACTCTCCGAGCTATCTCTCGGGCGCTCTTCTTCCTCTTCGTCTGAGCTATCCGTCTTGTTGCACTGGATCTCTTGCTCTCCGGCGCCTTGCCGTTCTCCCGATGGCGCATCACCGAAGTCACCGGCTGCGCTGGAGCTGAAGACCGGAACGGGCTCCGAACCTGGCCCCGCACCTGCGCCCGAGGTCCATTCCTCGCGAGGGTAGCAGTCTCCCACCGTCCAGTTGCATGCCGCCAACACCCAGATTGCGACAGCGACGATGAGAAACAGGCTCGTTCTTGAGCTCATCTGGAACTCCATCGCATCACGGGACCGGCAACGACAACGACGGATGCGTAGCCTGGTAGAACAAGACTTCTTCCGTCGATCCAGTCCAGATTGGCGCTCGCTGATATGCCCAGCGGCCCCGCAATGTACGCGCTTGCTTGCGCATGTCCGCCTACCGCCATCCCGGCAACCTGTCCACACAAGGTGCTTCCGCACGCTGGCATGAAGTAGAGCGCAACCGATGGGCCCAAGCCAATGTCGCCATCCCTCCAGCTATATCCAAGGGCAACGGAGGTGTGATTGTAAACGCCGGGTCCGCCTATCTGGATTGGAGGCACGACGCTGCACAGATCATGAACCTTCAACAGGAGGTTCTTTTGAAGGTGCCACGATATCCCAGCATGCGGGCCTACCGCGAAGCGCGGCGCAGTGCCAGCCTGGATCCAGCCGAGACTTACACCGGCGCTCAGCTCTGATGCCTCTGCCTGCGTCGAAGCGACACCGAGCACGAGAGCGAACATCGCCGCCGATGCGACCCGTCCGCATTCCGTTCTCATCGGTTACTTCCCCCTTTGGTACCGCCCGGAGAACCTGGCGATGCAACCAATTCTTCTGATGGCAGGATTGGGCGTCAAATGCAACCTGGAGGAGGGTATCCCAATGGACATGGGTCATACCGTCCAGAGCGTGGGCCACTGCGCAGCTGTCCGCGGCGCCAGCGTTCGTCAGGCTGCTGTCACTGGCGGTCTGTCCACGTGGCCGTGAGAGCGCACGGACGGCGTGCGCCTGTGCTGCACGACGTCGCCCGTATGCCAGCGCCACGAGCGAGCGCGACCCGCCGCGACGCCCTGGGCGGGCCGCCGCCGCCGTTGACGGCGCGCCTGTCGGTGATCATCGCGTCCCGCGTCGGGTCGGTGAAGATCGCGGCCACGAGATCGCCGGCGTTCACCGTTCACCCACGGCACCTACGCCGATCTGGGCCGCGTTCGCCTCGCCGGCGTAGACGTTGCGCCCGCCGAAAAGTCGAAGGCCCGAGGGCTGACGCCCGAGACGCGGCACCTGATCGGATCCGCGATCCTGGCGCGAGCGCGCCGTGGCGGGGGGCTGGTCAACATGTCCAGACGCGAGGTCGTCGATCACGACGCCGTCCGGCGCTACCTCGACGAGGGGCTGCTCGACGGGTACGGCTCCGACGTGCTCGATCCGGCGCTGGACGGGGAGCTCCTCCAGAACCCGCGCGTCCTTTCGGCGCCGCACATCGGCGGGCATGCCGCCGACGTCCAGGAGGAGATCGCTCACGCCGCGCTGGCCGCGATCGTCGTCTGGGCCGCGCGCCCCGCGTTGAGAAATTGTTTAGTCGGTGGATCCGGCGGCGACATCGACCGTCGCCGCGTCGAACTCTTCCCAGAACCGCTTGACGGATGGGTGTCGCTCCGCCGGATCCGGTCTGGTCGCCCGGAGGAGGATGTTTGCCAGCTCGGAAGAGCACCGGAACCCTTCGCGCCAGTCCTCGCCGACGCGGTCGCTCAGTGCGCAGATGGCATAACGCCCGAGTTGAAAGACGTTCGTCCGGCCGTCGATCCACGATCCCTGGATGAACTCTTCAGGGGCCATGAGCCGGGTGGAGCCGTAGTTGCGCTGGACCTTCAGCGTGAAGCCCTCGCCCCGCTCGAACAGCTCGAAATCGTGGATCTTGACCGTTCTGTGGGCGAAATCGTAGATCACATTGCCTTCATAGAAGTCGACGACGACGTAGCCTGATCCGGCGATGGCGTCGATGGCGCCGAAGATGAGGCGCAGCGCGCGCATCTTCTCGGCCACCGGGAGCGCGTTGAACCGGCCGCGGCTCTGTCTCTCGATGAGCGGCGTCCCCTCTATCTTCTCGAAGACGAGCGCCGTCCCGTCCCGCGCTTCGAGCACATTGTACAGACGGACGATCGCTGGGTGAAGGCCGAGCGAGCAGATCTCCGCGTCTTTGCGGAGCGTCTCGTCGAAGATTTCGCGCTTCGCCCACTTCACGAAGAAAGATCGTCCCCCCAGGTCGACAAACCAGGCGCGCAGCTCGGGGTTGGACGTCTTCACATCGCTCCTTGCAGCGCCCCGGAGCCCGTGAAGGAAGTCCTCGACGTCGAGAGCGGTTCGCCTCGTGTCCACCAAGTCGTTCACGCCGCCCTCGACCCTCGCGCCTTCAATTCGGCCGGAGCCTAGCACAGGCGCCGGTGTCATCGACGCGTCGGGTCGAAATCCTTTCGCTCCGCCCGGCAGAGCTCGTCGGCGCCTTGGAGGCGAAAGATCTCCTCCACCGAGGAGATCCGCCCCTCCACGGACATGAGATCGGCGCTGGCGCGCAGGGTGCGCAGGTTCTCTTTCAAGGCGGAGACCACCGTCCGGATGGACTGATTGGCAAAGATGAAGTTCCAGATCCCCTCGGACATGAGATGATCCAGACGAACCGAAGGGTATGTGGTCGGGACCACGACGAGGGGCGTGTTCGATTTCCACTGGCGGGCGAACGCCTAGGGCTGTGCACGATGCCGCACGTGTAGCAGCGTTGCCCGCCAGTGCGGCCTGACGACCGCGCGTCTGGAGCCGCCGACGGCGCGAGGGTAGCTGCTCCTGCCACATCCGAACCTCCGTTGTTGCGGTGTTTCGGGTTCGGGGCGGAGCCTGAACGAGAGCCCGTGAGGAGGCCCGAAATGGTAATTCTGACGACCCGGTATCTCGTCGCGAGTTACCGGGATCTGGTCAGGTGTGGAAACCGCTCTGGTGACGCGCAGTTAGACGGCTTCGAGGGAGCGTCCGAGGGGCCGATTTGGGGGGGCGCGAAGGGGGTCGATTTGGTAATTTTGCGCGGGGTCGGCTGAGGGGCTCCGGCGAGCCGCCGACCTCTGTTTTGTCGCATAAGGGCGGCACGCGGCGAGCACGACCTCGGGGCGGCGGCCCGAAGGGTGCAGCGTGAGCTCTTCCCGGCGGACGCCGGAGCGGCCTGGGCCTGGAGCCGAACACGCCGCGAACGCGAACTCGGCGCACGGGGCCGCGGAGCTCGTCCAGGCGGGAGGCTGGCGCAAGGCGGAGCTCGCCCAGGTGGACGCCAGCGCGGCTCGCGGCCGCGGCGCCGGGCGAGCTGGCCCCGCTCGATGGCCGGGCCGTGGGATCGCCGGGAGGGGTCACCCCGCAGACCGAGCTCACGTGATCGGGTCCCAGCGAACGCCAGTCAGGGCACGGTGCCACGTGAGGACCGGCGTTCTCTTGGTCGCACGCTACATCAGACTTTAATGCCGTCGCCCTCGCCAGGAGCCGACTCTTGTACTGTGCTTTAACGCTCTTTAAAGTTGAACGGAAAATGAAGGCTTCGCTCTGGCAGGTTTGTGGTTCGGTGCTTTTGTAGACGCATGAGCTCGCGTCGCTGGTACGAGCTCGCGTGCGGAGTTGTCCGCGCGCCGAGCCACGTCCTGGAAGAGTGTTTCCAGATGAACAAGCAGACCCGGTGCCACCTGCGCGCGATCGCACGGCTGCACCCCGAGATCGGCAACCTGTGTGATCAGCTTGAAGCGCCCTGGAACGCCGTGCGAAGGATCGCGCACGCGCCGGGGGCGGCGGCGCAGTGGGAGCGCGCGGCGCAGGTGCTCGGTGAGCTCGTGGAGAAGCGCCAGGCGACGGCGCCGCGCCGGTCGAGGCTGGAGGCTGTGCGCCTGGAGGCGCTGAAGCGAATGGGACCGCCGATGGAGGGGGGAGGAAAACTTGCAAGCAGCCTGCGAGCCGCGTGGGAGGCGGCGGAGCGCGGGACGCGCGCGGTGCCAAGCCCACGTCCGGGCGATCGGCATGCTCGTCTGCGGTGCAGCGCTGCGCGGCGGGAAGCGCGCCAGTCGAGCACATGAAACGGCGTCGAGTTGGACTTTCGCCGCTTGCGTCTTCCGTGCGTGCCCATCGTGGCCGCTCGCCGATCCTATTCAGGAACCCAACACGGATGGAGGTATGGCATGACACGAGCGGCTCTCGCGCGTGTATCGGCACCGCTTTCTCTTCGTCAGGCTGGTAACGGCACGCGCGCCATCGACAGAGAGAGCCTGGAGACGCCCACCGGCGGATGGTCCAGCCCGAAGGTGATCGATCAGTCAGCCATGACGACGGCAACCGCAACGCTCGCGATCCCGCTGGATGGGCTGACGATCACGGCGCCGCAGCCGGAGATGCTCTCGCAGAAGAACGTCGAGGCAGTCACCGGCATCCCGGCGCGCGTCTTCCTCGACACGATCCGCGCGCCGGGCTTTCCCCTGCCGGTCACGAAGCTCGGCAAGCTGCGTCTGGTCGAGCGCGAGGCGTTCGTGGCGTACCTGCGCGCCCTGGCCGGTGAGCCGGCCTCGCGTCGTACCGCAGAGGTGGATGAGCGCACACGGGTTGCCGCTGTGCTGGCCTCTGTCGGCCTTGAATCGGTCCCATGCCCGAAAACCGACCGGGCGAGCGCTCCTCCCACAGGAACACGCCGTGCTAGGCTGCCGCCGAAGTAGAGCGGGCCCGCTCGGCGCTACCAACGCCGGACGGGCCCTTGATCGAGCCCCGCTTTCACCGGAGACCGACCCATGACCGACGTACCCCAGCGACGGGCGCGCGCCAAGCGCTCGCCTTCCTCCCCCGCCTCATCCCTCCCTGCACAGGCACCGACCGACCGGCGTTTGCGCTCGAGCCGGTCTAGCGGGCGCTCCTCACCGGTGGCGGAGCCAGCTGCGCCCGTCGCAGACTCGCCGGGCTCCGCGGGCAAGATCGAGCGCCCGAAGCTGGCTGCTCGCGCGCCTGGCAGGCCAGCAGGAGACAAGCGCACCAACGGCTCCGGGTCCGTCCGGCTGCGCGGCAAGACGTGGACCGCGCGCCTTAGCCTCGGCGAGGCCGGTCGAGCCACGTTCAAGTTGCCGACGTGCCGGACCGAGCAAGAAGCCAACGCGCGCCTGGAGGTGCTGGCGGAGCTTGCGGGGCGTCTGCTCGCGGCCGGGCAGATCGTGCTCGGCATGCCGCTGCTGGAGCAGGCTGGCGCGCGCGATGGCAACGCGCTCCGTGATGTCCGGCTCGCCATCGACCAGCTGTGCAAGGGAGAAGCGCGCGCCCGTGCCACCGGAGAGACGACCTTCGCGGAGTTCGCTGAGCGGGTTCTGTCCGGGCAGCTCGCCGAGCAGTACCCGGATCATGTGAAGGCGATTCGCAGCGCGAATAACTATAGGACGAGACTGGCTCACATTCTTGAGGTGCTTAGCCCTGTCCCTCTCGCGCGCTTCACACTCGATCATGCCGATCACGCGATGTCGTCGCTCCCAGGGCACTTGCAGCCAGGAACGCGCCAAAAGATCGCGCAGCTCATCCATCGTATATTAGCGCTCGCGACCTACCCGGCGCGGATCATCGGGAGCAACCCATTACCACGCGGGTGGATCCCCAAGGCCGGTGATGAGAAGGCAAAGGGCTACCTCTACCCCGACGAGGACAACCGCCTTATGCAGTGCCAGGCGATCCCTCTCTGCTTCCGGATCTACTACGGCTTCCTCGACCGGGAAGGCATGCGAGCCGACGAGGCCGGAAGGCTGGAATGGTCGGATGTCGATCTGGAGCGCGGCGCAGTGGTTCTCGACGAGAACAAGACGGACGATCCCCGCGCGTGGGCCCTCTCGCCCGACGTAGTGCGCGCGCTCCGGAAGTGGCGCGAGCTCTGCCCGGACAATGCACGTGTTTTCGTGGGGAAGTGGGGCAACGCCTTGCCGGGGCACAACGGGGCGAAAAACTTCAGAGATCACCTCCGACGCGCAGGAATCGATCGGCCTGAGCTCTTCGAGACCACGGATGCAAGGCTGAATATCCGTTTGCACGACACGCGCGCGACCTTCATCACGGTCAAGCTCGCGGTCGGCCGCACGGAGACGTGGATCTCCGATCGGACGGGACACAGCTCGAGCGACCAGATCCACAACTACAAGCGCGCTGCGCGCAAGGTCGCGGAGCTCGCCCTGGGCGACTTCGCCCCCTTGGACGAGGCGCTCCCCGAGCTGAGCGGCAAGGGCGGCTCGGCAGCAGGATGTGGTCCGGCGTCCGGCGAACACGGGGCGGGAGCAGCGAGCGACGAGGGCTCCCTCGCCGCCGCGCCCCCGTGCGACGTGGCGACCCGGAGCGACGTTGCCGACGCCCTCGCGGTGACCGTGGACGCACCCGAAGACGGCCGGTTGGGCCCGCGTTGGGCCAAGCCGGAAGAGGACCTGGTCGGCCGCAAGCCGGAACCAGTTGAAATCGTTATTGTTTCTTCCGGACGTTCGCCGGAACCAGGGAAGAAGCCCAAGGACTTCCCTGGTTGCGCGTGAGCGAGGCATGACCGAACCGCCCGGGAGCCTGTCGGAAGGGCACGACCAGCGAGAACCCGGCGAACGGCGGTAAATCAGCCTGCCTTGCGAAACCCCCTGGACCGCGCGGCGAGCAGCGCGGCGAGGAGGAGGAGCCAGGGCGCGGGCGAGCCGCCCTGGTCAGGGCCAGCGCCACGCGCCACGGCGCAGCCGTTTCCGTGCGCGCGCGGCGGGGCGCTCCCCTCCGGAGCCGGCGCCGGAGGCGCGCCGCCGGCGTCGCCGCCGGAGCCGCCGGACCCGCCGGAGCCATTCGTGGCGGCGTCGCCGCCGTGACCCCCGCCGCCGTGCTCCTCGCCGCCCTGGCCTCCGCCGCCGTCGCCCTTTCCGCCCTGGCCCTCGCCCCCCGCGCCGCCTCCGGAGCCGCTGGCCGCCTCCGCGAGCAAGCAGCCCCCGGCGATGCACTCGCCGCCTGGACAGGGCGCCCCGTCGAGCTTGTAGCGCCTCTGGCAGGTGCCGGTGGCCGGCGCGCAGACGGCGCGCCGGCAGGTGGACGTGTCGGGCTGCGGGCACACGAAGGGATCGCCGCCGACGCAGGCGCCGTTCTGGCAAGTATCGGTCTGCGTGCAGGCGTTGCCGTCGTCGCAGGGGCTGCCGTCGGGCTTGCGCGGGTTGTCGCAATCGCACGCGTCGCCGACTCCATCGCCGTTGACGTCGGCCTGGTCGGGGTTCGCGACGAGGGGGCAGTTGTCCACCGTATCGACGTCGCCGTCGGCGTCGTCGTCCTCGTCGCAGGCGTCGCCGAGGAGATCGCCCGAAGGCAGGCCAGCATCGGTGTTGGCCTGGAGCGTGTTGGGGACCGCAGGGCAGTTGTCCTCGCTGTCGGGGATGCCGTCCTCGTCGGTGTCGAGCGCGCAGGCTCCGGCCCTGCACTGCCCGCTGAGGCACTCCTTCGGGAGCGAGCACGGGGCGCCGACGGGCTTCTTCGGCAGGCAGTCGCCGCCGGTCGCCGCGCAGTAGGCCGAGTCGGCGCACTGGGTGTCGAAGGTGCAGCCCGTGAGGCAGGCGCCCGCGACGCAGCGGTACTCGGCGCAAGATCGGGTGTCGCCCTCGGCGCAGACCCCGCGCCCGTCGCAGAGGGGGGCCTCAACGAGCTCGGAGGCGCCCTTGCACGAGGCCGCGCCGCAGGGGGCGCCCTGCGCCCGCAGCTGGCAGGCGCCGCGGCCGTCGCAGAGGCCGGTGGTGCCACAGGAGGAGGCAGGCTCCGCGGCGCAGTCGTCGTCCGGATCGGCGCCGGCCTGGATGGGCCCGCATGCGCCGTCGGGGCCGGCGCCCTTCTTCGCGGCGGAGCACGCCATGCACGCGCCCGCGCAAGGGACGTCGCAGCAGACGTCGTCGACGCAGGAGGTGCCGGCGCAGTCCGCGTCGGTGTCGCAAGGGTCGCCGGGGAAAGCCGCGGTGTAGAGCTCGGCGCTGGAGATGTACATGCCGGGGCCCACGCCGCCGGTGACCAGGACCTTGCCACCGCGCAGCAGGGTCGCCACGTGATGAGATCGCTCGGAGTACATCGTCCCTGCCGGAGACCAGCTGTCCGCGGCCAGGTCGTACACCTCGGCGCTCGCGCTGCCATGGCCGTTGACAGAGGCATTGCCCGCGACAAGGACCCGCCCGTCCAGGAGCCGCGTCGCCGTGTGGTTCTGGCGCGCGGCGCTCATGGGAGCCCGCGTCGCCCAGCGACCGGTCGCAGGGTCGTACAGCTCCGCGCTCGCGAGCCCGCTGATCCCCTCCGAATCCGGGGAGCCGCCCGTGACCAGGACCCGCCCATCGTCCAGCAGGGTCGCCGCGTGCGCCCGGCGCGCGGCGATCATCGGTGCTGCCGCTGTCCAGCCGCGCTCGCTGGGGCTCCAGAGCTCCGCGCTCGGGGCGTCACCGCGGGGCCCGTAGCCGCCTGTGACCAGGACCCGGCCGTCGGCCAGCAGCGTCGCCGTGTGCCCCTGGCGCGCGGCGATCATCGCCAACGCCGCGGTCCAGGTGTCCTCCCGCGGGTCGTAGATCTCCGCGCTCGCGAGGTTCACGTAGTCGTCCCCGACGCCGCCCGTGACCAGGACCCGGCCGCCGGCCAGCAGCGTCGCCGTGTGCCCCTGGCGCGCGGCGAGCATCTGCGCTGCCGGTGTCCAGCTGCGCGTCGCGGGGTCGAAGAGCTCCACGGTCGCGACCGGGCGCTCCTCGTCGATCCCGTAGCCGCCTGCGACCAGGACCCGCCCGTCGTCCAGCAGCGTCGCCGTATGCGCATAGCGCGCGTCGCGCATCTCCATCGCCCCGGTCCAGGCGCCGTCGGCCGGGTCGTAGATCTCCGCGCTCCTGAAGCCGGTAGAGTCGGCCCCGTAGCCGCCCGCGACGAGGACCCGGCCGTCGTCGAGCAGCGTCGCCGTGTGCACGTAGCGCGGGTGGCGCATCGGCGCTGTCTCCGCCCACGGGCTCGTGCCCGGCGGGTCGTAGACCTCGGCGTTCGTTTCGACGCCTTGATTGCCGCCCGTCACGAGCACGCCGCCGCGCGGGAGCAGCGTCGCCGTATGACCGTTGCGGCCGACGGCCATCGCGGGCGCGTTCGACCAGGCGCCCTCCCTCGGATCGTAGATCTCCGCGTCCGCCAGGCAGAGGTACGATTGGAGGCCGCCCGCGACGAGGACCCGCCCGTCGTCGAGCAGCGTCGCGGTGTGATCAAAGCGCGTGAAGCTCATCGACTTGGCCGGTGTCCAGCTGCCATTCGCCGGATCGAACAGCTCCGCGCTCGCGAGGAACGTGCCGTCGCTCAACAAGCCGCCGGTGACGAGGACCTGCCCGTCGTCGAGCAGCGTGGCCGTGTGCCCTCGGCGCGGGGTGCTCATCGGCCGCACCGGGGTCCAGGCGTTCGTCGACGGATCGTACACCTCCACGGTCGAGACGTCGCTCTCCCCCCCGAAGCCGCCGGCGACCAGGACCCGCCCGTCGGCCAGCAGCGTCGCCGTGTGCCCGTAACGCCCGGCGCTCATCGGCGCGGCCGCGATCCAGATGCCCTCCCGCGGGTCGAACAGCTCCGCGCTCGCGTCATAGGTGCCGTCGCTCCAGCCGCCCACGACGAGGATCAGCCCGCTGTCCAGCCGGGTCGCCGTGGGGCCCTGGCGCGCGGCGTTCATCGACCGCGCCGGCGTCCAGCGGTCCTCCGCCGGGTCGTACAGCTCCGCGCTCGCCACCGCACGCGAGCCGTCGGAGCCGCCCACCACGAGGATCTGCCCGCTGTCCATCAGCAAGGCGGCGTGATCTTGGCGCGGTGCGCTCATCGGCTGAGCCGGCGCCCAGCTGTCGTCCGCTGGGTTGTACAGCTCCGCGCTCGCGAGATAGCTTTCGCCACCCCAGCCGCCGGCGACCAGGACCCGCCCGTCGTCGCCGCCGAGCAGCGTGGCCGTGTGCCCGGCGTCCCGCCTCGTGGCCATCGCCCCGACGGGGCGCCACAGCGGATCCACGAGCAGCAGCTCCCCCGACGCCTCGACAAGCAGCGCGATCTCCGCCCCGCGCGCCTCGAGGCGCGCCGCGATCGGCCGCCCGCCTTCCGCGAACGCTCGCGGCGCGGTGACGCGCAGCCGCGGCGTCCCCGCGGCGTCCAGCACCTCGACGGCCTCGCCGCGCTGCCGCAACGCCGCGCCGTCCACCTCCCAGACGGCGGCGGGCTCACCCGCCGGCACGGCGCCCGGCTCCACCGTGAGCCATTCCTCGATGCCCCCGGCGACCGCCCGCCAGAACGATGCGCCGCCCGCGCGGCCGTAGATCACCGCGCCGTCGACCACCGCCCCCTGGCCGGACGCGCCGGCCTCGCGCACCCGGACCTCGAAGCCGCCCGCGCCCGAGAGCCGCATCCAGCCGCCGCCGTCGCGCGGCAGCTCGGCCTGGAGCCGCGGCCCGCGCCCCGAAAGGCCAGGCGCGCCCAGCGCGAAGCCGCCGCCGATCGCCACTGGCGCGCCGGGAGCGCCGCTGCCCAGCACCTCGGCGGCCTGCGCCGGGAACCGGCGCTGCACGAGCGCCGCCGCCGCCGCGCCGTCGTGCCCCGCCGCGCACCCGAGCGCGCCCATCCACCCCACCACGGCCAGCACCAGGACGGCCATGACCAGCACGCGAAGACCCGACGCAGCTCGCATGCTGGCGAATGTCTCACGCGGTTACGTCCGCAACAACAGCGCCGCGAGCGCGGCTCACACGAGCGATGTGCAGATCCCGAGCCGGGGATGATAGACCCCGACTCGGCGCTTGCCGCTCCGCGTCTCGGGCGTCACGAGGACCACAACGCTCTTGTCGAGCGGCGCGTTCGCGCGAATCCGCACGTGCTGGCCGGCGACGACGACGTGCCAGATATTCACCGTCCCGTACCTCGTCACGACGGCTCCCTCGTAGACGTGCGCCGCCGACGGCGCGCCGCGGAGCGCCAGGCGGCACGCGGCATAGCTGCCCAGCAGCTGATACAGGAGCACGACCGGCATGACGGCGTACGAGAAGGCGAGGATCATCGCGACGAAATCGATGTGCCGGAAGAACCAGCAGACACCGACCAGCCCCGCCCAGAAGAGCAGCGAGTACCCCACGCCAGACAGCTGGTGCCGGACGTGCCGCAAGGCCGCCCAGGGGCGCGGGGGCGGCGCGCGGAGCTCCTCGGGCAACTGGCTCGCGTCGGGCGGCTGCATGTCGTTCCGCTCCGACATACCCGGGGCGGCCGCGGAGCTCAATCGGACAGCGCGCGCGTCGCCGCGTCATCCCGCGCTCGTCCAGGCGCCTGGCCGCTCCCGCTGCGCCTGCGCTCGCCGCCGGAGCCCGCTCCCGCCGGCCTGCCAGCGATCACGGCGCGAAGATCACCGCCCCGCCCGGCGGGACGCTCATCGAGAGCACGCCGGCCGCGGAGACGACCTCGCTCGCGCCGCCGAGCGCGTCCCTGAGCCCGGCGCCGGGCGGGAGGCCGAGCGCCTGAGCGACCTCGACCGA
The DNA here is from genome assembly GCF_051524395.1 of Sorangium sp. So ce117. NCBI lineage: Bacteria > Pseudomonadati > Myxococcota > Polyangiales > Polyangiaceae > Sorangium > Sorangium sp. So ce117. Next base: position 9,642,273 of record NZ_CP150309.1, on the reverse strand, counting down.
GATGCGCTGCTCCGTCCCCGCGCGCGTCAGCGCCACCACGGCGGACTCCCCCCGGCCGTGCCGGCGGCCGAAGACCAGCGTGTCCTCCGTGGCGGTGAGGTTCACGTAGGCGCCGCGGCGGAGCGCGGGGATGCCCCGGCGCGCGGTCCCGAGCGCGCGCACGAAATCGAGCGTCTCCAGCTCGTCCGCCGTGAGATCCTCCTCCGGACGCCACACGCCGCGGTTGTTCGGGTCGGCGCCGCCCCACTCGCCGTACTCGTCGCCGTAATAGAGCAGCGGCGCGCCCGGGAGGCCCAGGAGCCACGCCATCGCGAGGCGCGCCCGCGCGTACACCTCGGGCGACTCGGGCGCTCCCGCGGTGTCCGACCACTGGCGGCCCGGGACCTCCCGGCCGCGAGGCCCCGCCTCGTCGCGGTAGTCGGCGAGCGTCGCGAACCGGGCCGTGTCGTGGCTGCCGATGTACGGCGTCATGATCGCGCCCTCCGGCCACCGCCGCTGCCCGTGCTCGACCCAGTACGCGGCGTGCAGCATGCCCTCCTCGCCCCAGCCGAACGTCCGGTACGAGACCCCGTGATAGAGGACGAAATCGAGCTGGCCGTCGAGCCCATGAGGGCCGATGTACCTCGCGATCGTCCCGTAGTTCTCGTCGTTGCACGGGTCGGCGCAGTCGCTCCAGCCCATCGCCGTCTCGCCCATCAGGAAATAACGTGTGCCGGCCGGCTCGAACGCCTCCCGCACCTCCGCGGCGAGGTTGCGCGTGGCGATCTCCTCCACGTGCTTCACGGCGTCCACGCGGAGCCCGTCGAGATCGAACGCGTCGAGCCAGTGGATCGCGTCCGCCACGAACGCGGCGTTGGCCTCGGGCACCGTGTGGTCCACGTCGGGGAGGTAGCTCGCGAACATGCAATCGAGCGCGTGCGACGTCCAGTCGCACCCGTCCGTCCCGCAGACGCACCCCGTCCTGAACCACTCCGGGTGAGACGAGACGTACTCGTGATCTTCGTGGACGTGGTTCACCACGAAGTCCTGGAGGACGCGGATCCCATGGCGGTGCGCCTCGGCCACCACCGCCCGGAGCGCCCCGGCGCCGCCGAGCCGCGGCTCCACCTCGCGCGCCTTGATGGGCCAGTAACCGTGATATCCGGCGACCTGGTGGACTCCATCGCTCGCCAGGTAGGCCCCGGCGGGGTTCTCCTGGAACGGCGTGAGCCAGATGGCCCGGACGCCCAGCGCGTCGAGCGTGCCGTCCTCGATCGCCTGCCGCAGCCCCTCGAGGTCCCCGCCGGCCCAGTCGCCCCGCGGATCGGCGCCCGGCGTGGCGGGCGGGTTCAAGGCGGGATCGCCGTCGCGGTAACGATCGGTGACGACCATGTAGATGAGCGCGTCCTCCCAGGAGAACGCCTCGGCCTCGACCCAGAACACCAGCCGGAGCGGCTCACCGGCGCGGCCGCTCCGTGTCGCCCCGCGGAGGGTGACGCGGTATTTGCCGTCGCCGAGGCCTCCGAGCTGGATCCGCACGTCGCCGCGCGCGTCGACCGAGAGCTCCTGATCCGCGAGCGGGCGCGCCTCGCCGTCCTGGTCCTGTAGAACCGCCTCGAACGCGGCCGCCTCGGGGCCCGCGCCCTCGATGCCGTCCCGGTACACGAGCCGGGCCTCGAAGGCGCCCTGTCCGGCGGCAGGCCGCGTCGCCTGGCTGGACGCGACCGAGAACGACGGGAGGCGGCAGTCAGGGACCTTGACGGCCGAGTTCTCGACCCCGTCGACGTACTTGCGGCGCCCCTCCGCCGGGTCGAGCACCCACGAGACCTCGCCGCCGGACCGATAGGCGATCTTGTAGCCGTGAAGCCCCGGCGGCAGGTCGACGGTGGCCGTGAGCCGGCCCTGCGTACCGCCCTGCAGCTGCGGGGCGGCGCCGAGATCGAAGCCGTTCCACTCGCCGGCGACGCGGACATCCGTGGCCCCGGGAGGCGCGTTGAACGTGAACGAGGTCGGACAGAGCACGTTCCCGTACTGCGCACCTCCGCCCGCCCCGCCGGCGCCTGCCCCGCCGGCGCCCGCGGCCTCGCCGCCTGCGCCGCCCACGCCAGCCGCCTCGCCGCCAGCAGCACCGGCGCCTGCCGTCCCGGCGCCGCTCGTGCCCTGCCCCTGGCCCGCGTCGAGCTCGCGATCGCCCCCACACGCGAGCGGGACGGCAGGGAGCATGACGGCGGAGACAGCGGCGATCATGACGGCAGAACGGCGGCGCGACATGGCCTCGAGCAGTATCCGATCGCGAGAGGCATGTCAGCGCGCGCGTCGCCCTGAATCACCGCAGCCGCTGTGGAGAACAGCGATGCTCCGCCCATGCTGTCGTGTCGCTAACAGGCGCGCGCAGGTTCCGTCGGGGCTCCGCCCCGCACCCGGGCGTTCGCTTCGCGCTTCGTCGGGCCGAACCGCGTGAGCTCACGCGCTCGGAGCGGCCTGGTCTCGCGACCCGATCAAGGCGTGTACCGATAGAGCTCGATCCAATCGTAGGTCGCGCTCGCCCTGCCCGTCTCGGCCGTCACGGCCCCGGCCCAGGCCGCGCTCGACGACGCCCAGATGGTCATGAGCACGTTCTGCGGCAGCACCATGAGATCGATGCGCTCCGTCCATTCGTGTCGGAGCACGTCGTCGACGGAAAAGCGGGCGCCGGACGGTGTCCATTCGATCTGGTACGTGTGAAAGTCTTCGCTCGGATCGAAGCCGAGGTCCACCTTCCGCGGATACTGAGTCGGACTGACGGATTGCGTCACCGGCGGCCGTACCGGAGCGCCGGTGTACACCATGGCGTTGAACTGCACGTCCTTCGGCGCGGCCCCCAGGCACTCGATGTCGAGCTCGTTCCAGTTGTCCGCTGGCCAGGGGGTGTAGATCGTGACCAGGGACGAGATGACCGCCGACCCTCGGGCCAGCTTGACGCGAGCGCGCACGCGCCCGTACGTGAGCGAGTCGACGGAGCGAACCTCGGCACCCAGGAAGGTCTTGGCGGCTCCGGAGCTGTCGGTGGTGCCCTGGGGAGCCGGCGTGAGCCGGAGCACCAGCTGGCCACGTTCGACGGTCGCGGCGGATCGCGAGAACAGCGCCAGATTCTCGGTCCAGGAATGTGTCATCAGCTGCCAGCGAGCTGCGTCCAGCCGATCGAAATCGTCGCGGAAGAGCAGCGTGAAGGCCTCTTCGGCCGGGGGAGGGCCGCCCGCTGAGCCGCCGTTACCCGTGGCGCCCGCCGCTGCTGTGCCACCCGCCGTTCCGCCTGCGCCGCCTGCGCCGCCTGCGCCGCCTGCGCCTCCCGCGCCGCCTGCGCCGGCTCCGGCGCTGGAGGCGCCATCCGCAGCCCCAGCCCCCGCCACGGAGCTACCCGTTCCGGCGCTGGAACCACCACCAGCCCCCGCGCCGGTGCCGTCCCCGCCAGCCCCCGTCGCCGAGCCCGGGGGCTGGCTGGAGTCGTCACAGGCCAGCGCGGTGAATGCGGAGAACAGAAGCGAAGCGACCGTGCAGCGCGTCGAAGACATCATGAGCTCCACGTGGCGCGCCGGGGGCGAGAGCGCTTCGCATTTTTTGCTTTCTGTCCGCGTCCCCGCTGCCGCACACTGACCTGGCCTTGAGCGCTCGGCCCGCGTTGTTCCAGCCCTTTCCGATGCTCGCCGGCCGGCGCGCCCAGGTCTTTCGTCACCAGCCGCAGTACCGTCGTCCCCGGCATTTCCACGAGGAGCCGGAGATCAACCTCGTCGCCCGCGGCACGGGCATCATGGGCGTGGGAAAGCGCGTGGTGCCGCTCGTGGCGGGCACGCTGCTCTATTTCGCGCCGGGGCAAGATCACGCGCTCCTCGAGGAGAGCAGCGATTTCGTTCTGTACGTCGCGGCGCTCCGCCCCGAGCTGGGGGCTCGCGTCGCGGGGGCCGCGTCGAAGGTCGCGCTCGACGCTGTGCAGCTCACGCCGGCCGTGCTCGCCGACGAACTCGCGCTCCTCGGCGCGCTCGACCGAGCCCGCGACGTCTCGGTCGTGGAGCATCGCCTCGCGGAGCTCTTCGAGCGGTCGCTGTCGAACGTGCCGCTCCCCCACGTGGTGAGCCGCCGCATCTTCGAGCTCTTGCGGCTCGACCCGAATCTCCCCGGGGCAGCCCTCGCGGCGCGCCTGCGCACGGGCGAGAGCGGGATCAGCCGGCGTTTTCGCAAGGACGTGGGCGTGAATGTCGTCGAGTACCGTGCGCGGCTCAAGCTGATGCAGTTCATCGCCGAGGTGGATCGCGGCGCGAGCTTCGCGCGCGCGGCGTACGCCGTCGGGTTCGGGAGTTATGCGCAATGCCACCGCGTCTTCACGCGCGCCCTCGGCTGCGCGCCCCAGGGCTATTTCGGCGGCCAGCGCGCGGCGCTGACCGAAATGACCGCGCCGATGCACGGAGGGTAACCGTGATATCCGGTGACCTGGCGGACTCCATCGCTCGCCAGGCAGGTGCCGGCAGGTTCTCCTGGACGACGTGCGCCCGGTAGCCCGCACGCCCGGGGCGTCGAGCGTGCCGTCCTCGATCGCCTGAGGCGCGTTGAACGCAGCGGCTCTCGGCCGAGGCAGCCTGGCGACGGCGCCCTCGGGCGCCGCGCGCGCGGCCGAGCCCGCCGGCCGACGCGAATCCGCGCCGGATCGCCCGCAACGCTGGCCATGATGCGGGGGCGGGGAATGGTATACGTTGTCGGGGAGGGGCTCCTGCTGCCACTGCCGAGGCTGCCTTGCCCATCGCCTGCATGACGAGCCCGTCCCCTCCCTTCCCGTACACGATCTCCGAGACCATTCGCGAGGGCCGCGGTACTGCCGTGTACCGCGCTGTTCGAAACGCCGACGGCCATCCGGTCGTCCTCAAGGTGCTCGACCCGAGGAGCTGCCGGCCGAAGGACCTCGCCCGGCTCAAGAGGGAGTACGAGATGGGCAAGATGCTCGACGCGGCAGCCGTCGTCAGGCCCCTCGCCCTCGAGATGTACGACGGGGCGCTCGCCCTCGTCATGGAAGACTCGGGCGCTGAGCCGCTCGATCGGCTGCTCGGCGCGCCGATGGCGATTGGCAGGTTCCTGGAGCTCGCCGTCCGCATCGCGGATGCCGTCTCCGACATCCATCAGCGAAACGTCGTTCACAGAGACCTCAAGCCCGCAAATATCCTCGTCATTCCCGCCACGGGCGAGGTCAAGATCGCCGATCTCGCGCTCGCCTCACGGCTCTCCCGCGAACAGCACGCCCTGGAACCAGCCCGCGTCATCGAGGGGTCCCTCCCTTACATGTCGCCCGAGCAGACAGGGCGGATGAACCGTGGGGTCGACAGCCGCAGCGATCTGTACTCCCTGGGGGTCACGTTCTACCAGATGCTCACGGGGAAGCTCCCCTTCGACGCCCGCGACCCGCTCGAATGGATCCATTGTCACGTCGCCCGCGCGTTCGCGGCGCCGTCCGAGATGGTCCCCGACGTGCCGGAGGCGGTCGAGCGCATCGTGATCAAGCTCCTCGCGAAGATGCCCGAGGAGCGCTACCAGACGGCCCGCGGCCTTGGCCATGACCTGAAGCGGTGCTTCGACTCATGGCGCTGCGACGGCAGCGTCGCGCCGTTCCCGCTGGGCGAACAGGACGCGTCGGGCCGCCTGTGCATCCCGCAGAAGCTCTATGGGCGCGACGAGGCGATCGCGGCGCTGCTGCGCGCCTTCGAGCGCGTGGTCGACACCGGCTCTCCACAGCTCGTGCTCCTCTCGGGCTACTCCGGCATCGGCAAGTCGACGCTGGTCCACGAGCTGGACAGGGCCGTCGCGGGCGAGCGGGGGTTCTCCGCCTCGGGAAAATTCGATCAGCACAAGCGCGAGATCCCTTACTCCACCATCGTGCAGGCCGTTCAGGAGATCGTGCTCGAGCTCCTCGCCGACAGCGAGAGGATCGCGGCCTGGAAGCAGCGGTTGCTCGAGGTCCTCACGGTCAACGCGCAGCTCATCGTGGACTTGATCCCGCAGCTCGAGCTCGTCATCGGCCCGCAGCCGCCGGCTCCCGAGCTGCCGCCGGTCGAGGCGCAGAACCGGTTCCGCACCGTCTTCCGGCACTTCATCGGGGTGTTCGCCCGGAAGGAGCACCCCCTCGTCCTCTTCCTCGACGATCTCCAGTGGGCCGACTCGGCGAGCCTCGCGCTCTTGCAGGATCTGGTGACGCACCTCGACACGGGCCACCTCCTCGTCATCGGCGCGTACCGCGACAACGAGGTGACCCCCTCGCACCCGCTCATGGCGGCGCTGGACGGCGTGAGGAGGGAGGGCGCGCACGTCCGGAATATCGTGCTCGGCCCGCTCTCCCGCGAGCACCTGTCCATGCTCGTCAGCGATATGCTTCAGTGCCGCCCCGAGGACGCCGCGCCGCTCTCGGCCTTGGTCCACGAGAAGACGGCCGGCAACCCCTTCTTTGCTATCCAGTTCCTCCTCGCCCTCCACGAAGAGCAGCTGATCGAGCTCGACCCGCAGGCGGGCGCCTTCCGGTGGGACATGGCGAAGATCCGCGCCAAAGGCTTCACCGACAACGTGGTCGATCTGATGGTCGACAAGCTCGCGCGGCTCCCCGCTGGCACCCAGGAGGCGCTGAAGCAGCTCGCCTGTCTCGGGAACGCCGCGGAGGTCGGCGTCTTGACGATAGCGTGCGATCGCTCGGAGGAGGCGCTTCACGCGGAGGTCTGGCAGGCCATCCTCGCGGGGCTCGTCCTCTGCCACGAAGGCACCTACAAGTTCCTCCACGACCGCGTCCAGGAGGCGGCCTATTCGCTCATCCCGGCGGCCCGGCGGGCGGCTGTGCACCTCGAGATCGGCCGGCGCCTCGTGTCCCGTCTGCCCGGCGGGGCGGTCGAGGAGCGGGCCTTCGACGTCGCGACCCAGCTCAATCACGGCGCCCACCTCATCACCGATCCACGCGAGAGGGAGGCGCTCTGCCGGCTCAACCTCCTGGCGGGGATCAAGGCGAAGGCCTCTGTCGCCTACGCCTCCGCGCGCAGCTACCTGGCGCAGGCGACGTCCCTCTTGCCGCAGGACGCCTGGAGCGCGCGGTACGAGGACACGTTCAGGCTCCACCTGGAGCTCGCCGAATGCGAGTCCATCACCGGCAATTTCCAGCCGGCCGACGAGCTGTTCGATCTGATCCTCCAGAACGCCCGCTCCAGGCCCGACCGAGCCAGGGCCCACCGGCTGCGCATGCGGCTCTACCAGATCGCCGGGCGGCACCGCGACGCCATGACGGTCATGATCGAGGCCCTGCGGCTCTACGGGGCGACGCTCCCGGAGGCCGACGAGGAGATCCACGCCGCCGTGGAGGCCGAGATACGGCAGGTCCCGATCGCCTTGCGGGGCCGTCGCGTCGCCGATCTCGTCGATGCGCCCGTGGCGACCGACGAGGACGTGCGGGCGTTCATCAGCCTGGTCGCCGAGTCGGCGCCCCTCATGTTCTCCGTGCGACCGGCGCTCTGGCCGCTGCTCGCCGCCAAGGGGGTGAACGCGTCCCTGCAGCACGGACACGCCGAGGAGTCCTCTTTCGTTTATAGCTGTTACGCCGCGGTCATGGTGTCCCTCCTCGGCGACGTCCCCTGCGCGTTCCAGTTCTCCGAGATGGCGATCAGGCTCAACGAGAAATTCAAGAGCATCACGGCCATGCTGAAGGGGAGGCTGCTCTTCCACCACGCGGGCGTCATCAGCATCTGGCACAGGCACTACGCGACGAGCATCCCGCTCATGGACAAGGCATTCTTCGATTGCCTCGACGTCGGAGACTTCATCTTCGCCGGCTACTTGACGTACAACATGGTGTGGATCGTCCTCGAGAACGGCGATCCGCTCGACCGCGTCATCGAGGTCGCGCGGAGATACACCGCCTTCGCCCGGCAGACCCACAACGACGTTGTGTACAACGTGGTCCGGTTTGAAGAGCAGCTCGCGGCGAGCCTGAAGGGAGCGACGCGGGGGCCCACGAGCTTCGACGGCGGCGACTTCGACGAGGCGAGCTCCCTCGCGATCCTCCAGAAGGCGGGCTTCGGCCTTGGGATCGCGATGTTTCATATCATGAAGCAGATCGCCGCGTTCACGCACGAGCGTCACGCCGAAGCGCTGGAGTCCGCGGCCACCGCCGCGCTGATGCAGGGGCAGGCGGCGTCTCTGGCCATGGAAGCGACGCACCACTTCTACCACGCGCTCACGGTGACTGCCCTCCACGCGGAGGCGCCGGCCGAGCAGCGGCAGCGATTCGCTCAGGCGCTCGAGAGCGCGCTCCAGAAGCTGAGGCGCTGGGCCGAAAGCTGCCCCGAGAACTTCCGGAGCCGCTACGCCCTGGTGTCCGCCGAGGTCGCCCGCGTCGAGGGCCGGGACCTCGACGCGATGCGCCTCTATGAAGAGGCCATCCGCGCGGCGCGCGAGAGCGGCTTCGTCCACATCGAAGCGCTCGCCTACGAGCTCGCGTCTCGGTTCTATCGAGCGCGGGGGTTCGAGCGCTTCTCCGATACGTACCTGCGCGAGGCCCGCTCGTGTTATGTGCGCTGGGGGGCCGACGGCAAGGTGAAGCAGCTCGAGCAGCGTTATTCGCAGCTCCTCGAGCGGCGGCCGATCGAGCCGACCGCCACCTTCGCGGCCCGCGCGGAGCAGCTCGACGTGCTCGCTGTCGTCAAGGCATCGCAGGCGATCTCGGGCGAGATCCTCCTCGAGAAGCTCCTGCGGACCTTGCTCGAGTTCGTCCTCGAGCAGGGAGGTGCGCAGAAGGGCTGCCTCATCCTGGTGCGGGACGGCGGCCTGACGATCGAGGCGGAGGCCGCGATCGAGGAGCGACAGGGGACCGTGACCAGGGTTCTCCAGTCGTTGCCGGTGTCGTCCTCTCCGCTCCTCCCTGCCTCGCTCCTCCACTACGTGCGGCTCACCAAGGAGCGCGTGCTCCTCGATGACGCCGCCGCGAAGGCGGGCAGGTTCTCGGGGGACGAGTACATCGTCCGGCACAACCCGAGGTCGGTCCTCTGCGTCCCCATCTTGCGGCAGGCCGAGGTGCTCGGTCTGCTGTACCTCGAGAACAACGTCACCACGCACGCGTTCACGCCAGAGCGGCTCCTCGCCCTCGAGCTGCTCGCCACGCAGGCGGCCATCTCGCTCGAGAACGCGCTCTTGCTCGCCAGGGAGCGCGAGGCGCGGGCGGCGGCGGAGGCCGCGGAGCGGCGCACGGCGTTCCTCGCCCACGAGCTGAAGACGCCGGTGACAGGCCTCCATCTGAAGCTCGACGCGCTCGCGCGATCGATCAAGCAGCAGGAGACGGTCTCCTCGTCCTGGCTATCGTCGTCCCTCACGTCGTTCAAGCGCCAGCTCGGCCGGCTCAACCTGCTGATCGACAGCCTGCTCGACCTCTCGCGCGTCCAGAAGGGGCGGCTCGCCCTGACGCGTGAGCCGGTGGACCTGGCGGCCCTCGTGCGGGACGTCGTCGGGCGGCTGAGCGAGCAGGCCGAGCTGGCTGGATGTGCGCTCCACGTGCAGGCGGAGCGCGCCGTCGTGGGCCAGTGGGATCGGCTGCGGCTCGAGCAGGTCGTGACGAACCTGCTCACGAACGCCATGAAGTACGGCGCCGGAAAGCCGGTCCGGATCGTCACCGACGGGGACGGGGCCGTGGCTCGCCTCTCGGTCTCCGATCAGGGCATCGGGATCTCCGAGGCCGACCAGCGGCGCGTGTTCGAGGCGTTCGAGCGCGCGACGGGGCTTCATCAAGCGCAGAGCCTCGGGCTCGGGCTGTACCTTGTCCGGGAGATCGTGCGAGCGCACGGAGGGCGCGTGGATCTGCGCAGTCAGCTGGGCTCGGGGACCACGTTCGTCGTCGAGCTGCCCGTCGAGCCGAAGGGAGAGCTCGGCCTCGCGCAGCCGTCCTGAGGGGGCGCGCAGGCCGCCCGGTGCCGGCTGGGCCTTGCGGCGCGGAGCCGGGTCGTGAGACGTTTTGTGGGGAGGTTGGAGACGGCGTGGAACAGCTGCTTTCGAGCGATATCTGGGTGCTGTACGCGATGCTGCTGGTCGCGGGCGACGGCAGGGCAGAGCTGGCCAACGTGATTGCTGCTGCCGATATGGTCAATCACGCGATCGTGACCTGGGATGAGCTCAACGGTGCGCTGATGCGGCTCCGGCAGCACCGTCTGGTCTCGGATGTCGATGGGGTCGTGCCCACCGAGTTGGCCCGAAATCTGCCGCAATCGGGCGGCCACCTGAAGAGGGTGGAGCGCCTCTGCAAAGCGCTCAAGGTCAAGGGCGGGAGCTCCGGTGCGCCCTATCGATTCCCGCAAGATGTCGAACCGTTGGTCTCCGAGGCCGACTACAGGCGCGCGGTGGACTCGTACTTGACTCGTACTTGAAGAGGATGGATGGGCCCGCATGACGGGCCGCTGGACCTGACACGGGGCGAGCAAGGGGTAGCTGTCGGGCATGAAGATCGACTCGTTTGAAGGCACGCTTGAGCTGGAAAGTGGTCTTGTGTTGTCGCCGGCGCTGAGTCGCTCCGAGTTCCTTGCGTCATCGGTGGGCATGGGGAGCGCCGTCCTGGTCAGAAACGAGCCATGGTGCTCGTTTCGTTTCGAAGAGGGAGCGGAGAGCGTCGTGCTCGCTGTGTTCTTCAAGGCCGAGGTGCTCGAGTCGGTGCACATCACCGTGGTCGATCCAACGTTTGGCACCGGCTGGGACGACTGGAGCCAGGAGAAAGAGTTGCAGCGGAAAGCGGCGAATGATCAGTGGTTGCTGGCTCACGGCCTCACGCCCGGGGAGCACTACGCGTGGGGCTCCGTGTGGTCTGGCTTCGATCCCAGAGGCGGCTCTTCCAGCGCCGTTATCCGTTATGTGACAGAAGGCTGACGCCATGCTCGGCGCCGACGCATGCAGCGCGGCGCGCGGCACGAACGTGGTCTAGAACACCAATCATGTTGAAACCCGGAGAATTTTCACAGGGAGGCGAGGAGGCGGGGAGGAAGAAAAAAATGAATTTCTCCCTCTTGCCGTCTCTCGCTCCCCGCCTCCCCGCCTCCCTGTGAAATTCCTGTTTTTCTCGGGGTTTCAACCCGTTTGTCGCTCTAGGGGCGCGAGGGCACGCCAGCTGGCGTCGTGTGAGCGTTCACCAGGTCGCTGGCCTCACTGGCGGAGCGGCGCCGGGGGCCGTCGTGCTCTTGCGAGGATCAGCTCGCCCCGGTCTGTGAGCGCTCCTGCGCGCCGGGCGGTGAAGCGTTCAGGGACGGTCCAGGCGGGATCCCTGACGCGCGGCCCTAGCGATCGCTCAGCGGCTCCTTGTCGCGCGCGTCCGCGGCGAGGTACTGGCGCAGGTGTCGGCGGAGGGAGACCCGCGTGATCCCGAGCGCGCTCGCCGTGCGGGTCACGTTGCCGTTCTGGGCCGCGTAGACCGCGAGGATGTGGCGGCGCACGGCCTCCCCGAGCGACGCGCTGCCGCGCGCGGGCGGCGACGAGCGCGGCGCGCCCGGCGGGCCCGATCGCGGCGGCGCGGGCGGACGCGCAGCCGCGCCGATCTCCGGCGGCAGGTGCTCCAGATCGAGCGGCGCGCCGTGGGCCCGGAGGAACGCGCGCTCGACGACGCCCCGGAGCTCGCGGACGTTCCCCGGCCAGGGGTACGCCTCGAGCTGCGCGAGCGCGCGCGGGGTGACCCCGGCGCTCGCGAGCCCCGTCGCGCCGCTCTGGCGCTGGAGGAAGTGCTCGACCAGCCTGCGCACGTCGCCGTCGCGCTCGCGCAGCGGGGGGAGCGAGAGCGCGAGCCCGCCGACGCGCCGGTGGAGCGCCTCGTGGAACGACCGCCCGAGGACGCGCGCCGCGAGATCCTGGCTCGTCGCGGCGATGACCCGCACGTCCGCGACCAGCGCCTCCCCGCCGCCGATCCGGCAGAGCGGCTCCCCGTCGAGCACGGCCAGGAGCCGCGGCTGGAGCTCGAGCGGGAGCGCGCCGATCTCGGCGAGGAACAGCGTGCCCCCCCGCGCCAGCTCGAGCAGCCCGGGGCGCGCCGCGGGCCGCCCGTCCGCCCCGGCCGCCACGCCGAAGAGCTCCTCCCGGAGGCGCTCGGCCGGTAGCCGCGCCGCGCTCACCGCGACGAAGGGGCCGCCCGCGCGCGGGCTCGCCGCGTGAAGGCGCCGCGCGCAGAGCTCCTTGCCCGTGCCAGGCTCGCCCGTGATGAGCAGCGGCGCGCGCTCGTGCTCCGCCAGCCGGCGCAGCTGCTCCATCGCGCGCGCCCAGCGCTCCGAGGCGCCGATGAGCCGCACCTCGCTGTCGTCCTCGACCCAGACGACGCGCGTCATCCCGCTGCCGGACGAGCAGAGGTGTTCCGTGCGCCGGGAAGGGGCCGCGCTTTCTTCCACATCGCATCTCCTCGATTCGTGGGCAGACGGCGAGCGACGCGCCTGCCGTTTTCTGGATTACCGAGCTGTCCTCAGCGCAGGCGGCGACCAGGGATGGGCCGCCGTGAGCGAAAACGGGAACGACGGTGGGAACGATAGACGGACGATGGCGGATGAACGTCGGCCACGAGGCGGCGACGAACAACGAGGGATGATGGCTGACACATGCCGGGTGATCTCACCCGGTCAGCGACATCGACCCTACCGCGAATCACGGTCTCTTGGAAGGGAGATCCCGACCGGCGGCGGGGGGGGCGCCGAGAAACTACGTGCTCAAAATTTGTGCGTACGCGCGGACCTGGGTTAGTCGACCCGTGTACCCGAAAGGAGAGACGACGAGATGAGCTCGAAGCGCAAGACCCCGGCCCGCACGAAGACCACCCGGGCCACGAGCCCGGTCGCCTCGGCGCAGCCCGAGAGCGCGGTCTCTGCCCCCGCCGCCGTCGAGACGCCCTCTGCGGCCGTGCAGCGCGCCGCCGAGCGCGCGAGCGCCGGCGCCCCGAAGGCCGCGCTGCCGCGCCCGCGGCTGTCGCGCGAGGAGCGCCACGGCCTGATCGCCAAGCTGGCCTATGGATATGCCGAGAGGGCCGGCTTCCGGAACAACCCCGTTGAAGACTGGCTGAACGCCGAGCGCGAGGTCGACGCGCGGCTCGAGCGCCTCGCCAGCTGAGGGCTCCGCCGCGGCGGCGCGGGCGGCGCGAGGCCGCGTGCCCCTGCGAGCGCGCCCCTGCGAGCCCGACAGGCGCGCTCGCGCGGGCGTGAGCGGCCCCGTCGGCCGGCGAGGGCGGGTCGAGGCCGCGCTCCCGCCGGCCCGGCGGCTGCGCCCGGGGGCCCTCGAGGCTCGTAGCCGCGCCGCGAGATGAGTATCCTCGCGCTCCGCGTGGGCGGTGGGCCCACGGTTCGCGGTCCACGCGCGCCCCGGCCGCCTGGACCGCGGAGGTCTGCACACCGATACTTGCGCCATGCATTCAGGTCACGTCCTCGCCAACCGCTTCCAGCTGGAACGCCTCGCGGGCTCCGGCGGGATGGGCGCGGTGTGGCGGGCGCTCGACCGGCAGAGCGGCCAGGCGGTCGCGCTCAAGGTGATCTTCAACCAGGGCAGGGAGCACGTCGTGCGCTTCCAGCGCGAGGCGCGCCTGCTCGCCGAGCTCGAGCACCCCGTCGTCGCCCGCTACATCGACCACGGCGTCACGGCGGACGGCCTCTACTACCTCGCCATGGAGTGGCTCGAGGGCGAGGACCTCGGCGCGCGGCTGTCGCGCGGGCCGCTCGGAATCGAGCACAGCCTGCTGCTCGTCGGCCGCGTCGCCGAGGCGCTCGCCGCCGTCCACGCGCGCGGCATCGTGCACCGCGACCTCAAGCCGACCAACGTGTTCCTGCCCGGCGGCGACATCGGGAGCGCGAAGCTCATCGACTTCGGCATCGCGCGCCAGGCCGACGCGACGTACGAGCTCACCCTCACCGGATCGGCGATCGGCACGCCGGCCTACATGGCGCCGGAGCGCGTCCGCGGCGACGTAGACGTCGACGCGCGCGCCGACCTCTACTCGATCGGGTGCCTCCTGTTCGAGTGCCTCACGGGGCGGTCGCCGTTCGTCGCCCAGCACCCGCTGTCCGTCCTCGCCAAGGTGCTCTTCGAGGCCGCGCCGCGCCCGAGCACCTTCTGCCCGAACATCCCGCCGTCGCTCGATCTGCTCGTGGCCCGGCTGCTCGCGAAGAACCCCGCGGAGCGCCCCGCGGACGCGGGCGAGGTCGCCGCCGAGCTCCGGATGCTGAGCGTCGTGGAGGGCAACATGTCGACGGGCAACGGCCTGCCGACGCCCGCGCTGACGAAGAGCGAGCGGCGGCTCGTCAGCGTCGTCCTCGCCGCCGAGATGAGCGCCGGCAGGCGCGGCCCCCCGTCGGCCCGCCCGCAGGCGATCGCGGGCCCCCAGCGGGCGAGCGACACGATGCTGTCGGGGCACCACGCGACCGTCGTCTCCGGCAGCAAGGAGGCGCTGCCCGAGGGCCTGCTCGCGCCGGCGCCGCCGGTGAAGCCCCGGCCCGCCCCGCCGCCGACCACGCCGTTCCACGAGGTCCGGCAGGCCGCGCAGGCGCACGGCGCGGTCCTGGAGGTGCTCGCCGACGGCTCGGTCGCCGCGGTCGTCGCCGGCGCGGGCTCGCCGACCGATCTCGCCGGCAAGGCCGCCCGCTGCGCGCTCTCGATCCACGCGCTGCTGCCCGGGGCGTGGGTGGCGCTGGCGACGGGCTGGGACGTCATCGCCGGGACGCAGGCGGTGGGGCAGGTCATCGACCGCACGGGCGCGCTGCTCGACGCGCGGGTCCGCCACGCCGCGGAGGATCCGTCCTCGGGCCGGCCGGTGCTCATCGATCAGATGACGGCCGCGCTGCTCGGCGATCGCTTCGAGATCGCGGCGGGCAGCCAGGGCCCCACGCTGCTCGGCGCGCGCGAGCCGCAGGACGGCGGGCGCAAGGTGCTCGGCAAGCTCACGACGTGCGTGGGGCGCGAGCGGGAGCTCCGGGCGCTGGAGGACGTGCTCGACGAGTGCGCGACCGAGGGGGTGGCGCGCGTGGTGCTGGTCACGGCGGGGGCGGGCGTCGGCAAGTCGCGCCTCGCGCACGAGCTGCTCCGGCGGGTCGAGGCGCGCAGCGAGCCGGTCACGGTGTGGCGCGCGCACGGCGATCCGATGTGCGGCGCGGCGCCGCTCGGGCTGCTCGCGCAGACGGTGCGGCGCGCGGCGGGCCTGCTCGACGACGAGCCCGCGGAGGCGCGGCGGGAGAAGCTCGCGGCGCGGGTCGCGCGGCACGTCGGCGAGGCCGCGCGGGAGCGGGTGACGGAGCTGCTGGGCGAGCTGGTCGGGGTGCCGTTCCCGGAGAGCCCGGCGCTGCGCGCGGCGCGGCAGGACCGCGCGGTGATGGAGGAGCAGGCGCGGCGGGCGTGGCTCGATTTCCTGCGGGCCGAGTGCGACGCGCGGCCGGTGCTGATCGTGCTGGACGACCTGCACTTCTGCGATCGCGCCACGGTGGACACGCTCGACGCGGCGCTCCGGTTCCTGCGGCACCAGCCGCTCATGGTGCTGGCGCTGGCGCGCCCCGGGGTGCGCGAGGCGTTCCCGGGCCTGTGGGAGGATCGCGAGGCGACGGAGATGCGGCTCGGGGAGCTGTCGCGCCGCGCGTGCGAGCGGATCGTGCGGGAGGTCCTCGGCGACGCGCCGCAGGAGGCCGAGCTCGCGGCGCTCGTCGACCGGTCGGCGGGGAACGCGTTCTTCCTCGAGGAGCTCGTGCGCGCGACGGCGGACAGGCGGGCGGGGGAGGTGCCGGAGACGGTGCTCGCGATGATGCAGTCGCGGATCGCGGCGCTCGAGCCCGAGGCGCGCCGGGTGCTCCGGGCCGGGGCGGTGATGGGCGAGGTGTTCTGGCGGGGCGGTCTGGAGGCGATGCTCGGCGGGGGCGGGCAGGTGCCGCAGCTCGAGTCGTGGCTCTTGACGCTCGAGAAGCGGGAGCTCCTGGAGCCGCGGCCGGAGTCGATGTTCCGCGGGGAGCCGGAGTTCGCGTTCCGCCACCCGCTCGTGCGGGACGCGGCCTACGAGATGCTGACGGACGCGGATCGGGCGCTCGGCCACTGGCTTGCGGCCGAGTGGCTGGAGCGCGTGGGCGGGGACGATCCGGCGGTGCTCGCGCTCGTCGACTGCCACCTCGGCCGCGCCGTGGACGGGGCGCTCTCGCTCGGGAACGCGGACGGCGCGGCGGGGCACCTGGCGCGCACGGCGGGCGTCCGCGTGCGCCGCGGCGAGTTCGACGCGGCGATCGCGGCGATGACGCGGGCGTTCGAGCTCTCGGACGTCGCGCGGCGCGATCCCGACGAGCTCGCCCGGTGGGTGGCGATCCTCTCGAAGGCGGTCGGCCACGCGCGCCGCGCGCCGTCGCTGCCGGCGGCGTCGGACCGCATCCTTGCGCGCGTCGATGCGGTCGGCTCGCTGGAGCTCCGGGTGAAGCTGCGCATCGAGCTCGCGCGCGCGCTCGGGGCGACCAACCTGTTCCGGCTGTCGCACGACCTGCTCGACGACGTTGTCGAGATGGCGGTAGGTCGCCGCGAGCTCCTGCAGGAGGCGCTGACGGTCGACGTGGAGGTCTCGTGCCTTCAGGGGCAGCTCGCGCGCGCGCGGCGGGCCGCGCTCGACCTCGCCGCGCTCGGGCCGACGGACGATCCGCGGGCGCTCCAGTCGATCGCGCTGGCGCGGGCGACCTCGGGCGACAGGGCCGGGGCGCTGGAGGCGCTGTCGCGCTGGGAGGCGGCCGCCCCGGGCGATCGGGTCGCGGAGGCGGTGCGGGCGAAGCTGCTCGTGGCGATCGAGCTCTACGCGGGGGATTTCCGGGCCGCGGCGGGGGCGTGCGAGCGCGCGATCGCGCTGGACCGGGCGCTCGGGCTGCGGTTCGACGGGGTTGTGAACCTTCACAACCTGGCGTACGCGTGCGTGCGGCTGGGCGAGCACGAGCGGGCGCGGTCGCTCTTCGCCGAGTCGCTGGAGCGGGCCGACGAGGCGGGGTACGACCGGGTGGCTGCGGCGAACCGGATGTACCTCGCGTACCTGGACGGGGTGGCCGGGGCGGGGGACGCGCGGGAGCGGCTGCAGGCGCTCATCGCGCGGGCGGAGGAGCAGGGCTACTGGCACGACGTGCTGCGGGGCCGCTGGGCGGCGGCGATGCTGCTGAAGAACGCGCGCAATGACGCGCTGGCGCGGCGGGAGTTCGAGGATCTCTTGGAGCTGTCGGTGCGGCTCGGGGATCCGCTGCTGGAGAAGGACGCGCGCGCGTGGCTCGACCGCGTGGACCGGTGAGGGGAGGCGGGGGCGCGGGAGGGCACAAGGCCCGCCCCCACCCCCTCGGACACCAACGCGGTCGTAATCGTGGTCGTGGTCGTGGTCGTGGTCGTGGTCGTGGTCGTGGTCGTGGTCGTGGTCGTGGTCGTGGTCGTGGTCGTGGTCGTGGTCGTCGACGACACGATCGTGGACGTGAACGTTCTGCCGAATCCTCGGTGGGCGCTTGTCGCCGCCTCCGGCTGACTGGCTACATCGAGCGGCGCTTTCCGTTCCGCTCAACATCGCGGAGGGAGAGAGGCGACTTCCGGAGGACGTTCACGTTCACGAATGGGCCGTTGACGACCACGACCACGACCACGACCACGACCACGACGGTGGGCGATGGTGGGGGCGCGGTGTGCCCTGAGCGCGACTGAACGAGCTTGGTGAATACCGATGCCCTCATCCGCCTGGCTCGGTCCGGTTTTGTTCGGCGCTCTTAAGGATCCGACGCGGATCGCCGTTCGGGAGCGCCCCTGCGATTTGTGACGGCTGGCGGGGGGGCAGCGCAACCTGAGGGAAAGAAGCTTGGCTTCCATCACCCGCAGAGGAACCATGCCCCAGTCGTATCGACTCGCCTCCTTCTCGCTTCTCGGCTTGCTGATCGCTTGTAGCTCGACGGATCCCGATGTCACGCCCGGCCCCGGCGCGAGCTCTGGAGGAACCTCCGGCGCGGGGGCGACGACCAGCGGCGGTGGGGGGACGGCGACGGGCGGTTCCGGTACCACCACGGCCGGAACAGGCGGCACCGGAGCCACAACCGGCGCAACGGGCGGCGTCACCGGGGGCGCGGCCGGCACGGGTGGAGCGGGCGCTGGTGGAGGGGACACGGGTGGAGCGGACACAGGTGGAGCGGGCGTCGGTGGTGAGGGCACCGGCGGGTCGACCCCGGTTGGGGACCTCCACATCACGGATCCCGTTCCGGGCTTCGCGAGCGTCGCTGGCGGCACGACCGGCGGCGGCACGGATCTGAGCTCGGCCATCACGGTGGACTCGATGAGCGAGCTCCAGAACGCGGCGAAGGGCTCGACCCCGGCGATCATCCTCGTGAAGCCCGGGAACTACAGCGGGACGCTCGCGCCAGGCGCCAACAAGACGATCATCGGCATCGGCCCGGGGGTGACCATCACGGGCAACATCCGGATGAGCGGCGCCGAGGTGCACAACATCATCCTCCGCAACCTCGCCGTGCGGGGCGCGCGTTGCGCCAGCTACGACGAGTGCAAGGCCGGCGCAGACGCCGTCTACACGGGGAACGGCGCCCACCACGTCTGGCTGGACCATCTGGACATCTCCGACGGCCAGGACGGCAACTGCGACATCACCCAGGGAGCCGACTACGTCACCGTTTCCTGGTCGCGCTTCTACTATACATACGACAAGGAGCACCGGTTCTCGAACCTGATCGCCGGCAGCGACGACGAGCCGGCGAGCCAGGGCAAGCTGCACATCACGTACATGAACAGCCACTGGGGCGAGCGCGTCGATTCACGTCAGCCTCGCGGGCGGTACGGCAACGTCCACATGCTCAACAACTACCACAAGACCGGCGGCAGCCAGATCCACGGCGTGGGCAAGGACATGGCGCTCATCGCCGAGAACTGTGTCTATGATGAGAACAGGTCGATCTGGACGGACATGGGCAGTCCAAGAGGCTGGAAGGGGATCGGCAATCAGGGGACCGGCGACGACTTGAACGACTCGAGGGGCACCGTCTTCGAGATCCCGTACCGCTACACGCCGATGCCGGCGTCCCAGGTCGTCGCGGCGGTCACCTCCAAGGAGTGCGGAGCCGGCAACACCTGCACGCTCGCTTACTGAGAGCTCCCCCCGGCTGGTAGGCCGGAGAGGGCCTCATCGATTCCGATCCGTCGAAAAGAGCGATGCCCTCGGTCTGAAATATCCATGCAACAAAGGGCGGCCGCCTCAGCCCGGCCGCATTCTCGACGCCAAGGCGAGCCCGGCCGTGAAGCGCCGGAAGCCAGACGTCCAGGTGAAAAGCCGCCAAAAAATTGCGCATGAGCACGCTGCACGCGCGATTTTTTTGTCATGATTCCCTCAGGAAGGGGATGACCATGGATAGCATTGGCGAAATCCTCAACAGGAAGGGCCGGAACGTCTACACCATCTCGCCGGATGCAACCGTCTTCGAGGCTGTGCAGTCGATGTGCGTGCGGCGCGTGGGCGCGCTGCTCGTGAGCATCGACGGGTCCCCGAGCGGGATCATCAGCGAGCGGGACGTGATGACGCGGGTGATCCTGGCCCGACGCGATCCGGCGGACACGCCCGTCGCAGAGGTGATGACGTGCGGCGTCGTCTGCGTCGAGCCGAGCACGTCGGCGCGGCAGGCCATGGCGGTCATGACCGAGCGACGCTGCCGTCACCTGCCCGTGGTCCAGGACGGGCGGGTGGTCGGGATGATCTCGATCGGCGACCTCGTCCACTGGGTGAGCCGCGAGCAAGAGGCCGAGATCAAGATGCTGACCGAGTACGTGCAGGGGGTCTACAGCTGAGCGCCCGGCGGGCGGCCACCTCTCCTCCGGGCTGCCTGTGCCATCGTCCCGCCGGATGGCCCCGGACGGAAAAAAAGATACGCTGTCCGCATGCGCCAGCTTGCTTCGTCCCTCGCCGCCCTCTCCCTCCTGCTCTCATTCACCCCGCCAGCGCTCGCCGAGGAGACCGTCACGGATGCGCAGTGGGCCAAGTCCCACGGCTTCCGTCTCGGCGTGGAGGCGGACGTGCTCACCAGCACCATCGAGGCGAACCTCCCCGACTGGGAAACCGTGAGCAGCGACGGGCCGAGCGGCGCGTGGGAGGGGAACTCCTTCGTGGCGTCCTTCGCGGCGGTCGCCCAGATCAAGCTGATCGGGGGGCTCCACCTCGACGCCGAGCTGCCGTTTGCGTACGGGAGCAGCAAGGCGAGCGAGCCAGGCACGGGGGAGCACGACGCGGCGACGGTCGCGCCGGAGCTCGAGGGGTTCTTCTTCGGCAATCCCTCGATAGGACTTCACTACGCCGGGAACATTTCCACCATGATGATGCTCGTCGGCGGGCTCTCGGCCTCCATCCCCATCACGCAGGATCCGTCCGACGACACGAAGGCGGCCGCGGCGGCGGCGCTGGCCGTGCGGGGGTATTTCGACACGCAGCGGGCGCTCCTGGAGCACGTCCCGCTGCGGGCCCGCGGTGGCATCGAGCTGCGCCCGATCGAGGCGCTCTATGTGCGGAGCGATCTCGTGGCGATGTTCGCCATCCCCACGGGCGGCGGCGACACGGAGTTCTTCATCGAGCAGAGCAACGAGGCGGAGCTGCGCAGCGTGGGTGGGTTCGGGGTCGGCGCGCGCCTCCAGGCCGCGTTCCCGCTCACTCAGGCCGACAAGATGCAGCTCGCGGCCGAGCCCTTCGTCGGGGTGGAGCCACCCGCGTCGGGCCTGTACTTCCGGGCCGGGCTGCTCGTGGCGCTGGACGAGCCGCTCGGGTTCGGCCTGGAGCAGGGCAAGCTCGCGACGCTCCGTCTCGCGGTGGGGGCCAGATTCTGAGCTGGCTGCGGCCGCGTGGCGCGAAGGGACAGGGCCTGCGGGAGGGACCTGTGCTGGCACGGGGGGTCTGCTAAATATCCCTGTGAATGAAGCGACGGACAGCAGAGCTCAGCGCCGATGATCTGCAAACGCTCGCGCGCTCCCCCGACGAAGGTCTGCGCGTGAAGGCGGCGCTGCACCCGCACACGCCGCTCGCGACGCTGCTCTCCCTCGCCACCGACAAGGCCATCGGCGTTCGTCGCGCCCTCGCCCGCCGCATGGGCGCTCCTCGCGAGGTCCTCGCGCAGCTCGCGCGTGACCCCACGCGCCCCGTCCGGTGCGCTGTCGCCGCCCATCCAGGTTGTGACGAGCCGCTTCGCCGCCGGCTCTGGACCGACAGCGACGGTAATGTGCGCGCGGTCGCAAGACACGCCGCGGCGATTCCGCATCACTTTGGCGAAGACCTCGCGCGAATCTCGCGCAACGAGCCGGTGCCCGCTTCCGTGCTCGCCGAGTTCGCCGAGCTCGGAGGCCAGGCACGCCGCGCCGTCGCTTCGCATCGCGAGTGTCCGCGCGACTGGCTCGAACGCTTCCGTCACGACGCCGACGCAGCCGTGCGGCTCGTCGCCGAGACGCGCATGGGTCTCTCGCTCGACACACTGCGTGCCTTCGCGCGACACCGACTGGCTTCTTATCGCGCCATCGCCGCCGCGTCGCTGCCGTGGGACGACGCGAGGATGCCCGAGCTGCTCGCTGATCGGAATGAACGCGTCTTGCTCGCGCTCTTGCGACGGCCGGACTTCCCCGCCGCGTTTTACCCCCAGATCACAGACAGTCCGCCGCCCGCCGTGCGTCTGCTGCTCGCAACCCACGAAGCGCTCGATGCCGCGCACCTGCAGGGCCTGCTGCGCGACCCGCTCGCGGGTGTTCGTCGACGTCTGGCGCGGCGCCGCGCGCTGAGCGCCGAGCAGTTCGAAGTGCTTGCGAGCGACGACGACACCTGGGTGAAGCTCGAGCTCGTGAAGCGCCCCGATTGTCCCGAAGCGTACCTGCGCCAATGGAGCCGTGCCTCGAGCGAGTTGTTGCGTCGCGCCGTGTTCGCGCATCCAGGCGTGACGCCGGACATCCTTGTCACCGCGAGCGCCCTGCGCGACAACCACTGCGAGATCGGAAAGCACCCGCTCACACCGGAGCATATCCTCGTCCAGCTGGCCGACTCCGCCGACCTCTTCGTCCGTGGCGCCGTCGCGCAGAATCCGAGCACGACCGAGCGCATGCTGTCGCAGCTCGCGCGGGACGCCGACTCCTATGTGCGCTTGCAGGTTGGCAGAAACGAGACATGTCCACTGTCCCTGCTGCTCGACCTCGAACACGACCCGGACTTCGTCGTGCGCCGTCACATCGTGTGGCGCGCCGACTGCCCGCTCGAGATCCTGGAGCGGCGCGCCGCCGACGAGAACAAGCATGTCCGCTACGCCGTCGCGGACCACCCGCGAGCCACAGCCGCCGTGCTGTCGGGGCTTGCGCGCGACGGAGCGATGTTCGTGAGGGCGCGCGCCAAGGAGCGTCTCAGCGGCTCCTGACGACGCCGCTGGAGCGGGGGTGGGGCAATTCAGCGCGGACGCGTGCTGATTCGATCGGGGCGAGCGGGGCAGGGGGGCGCCTCGGGGAGGGGGCGGGGGCGCGGGCGGGCCCGGATGCTGGTGCCCGCCCCGTCCGGCGCAGCGCCGACGGCGGTGCTCCGAAGAGCCGGATGAAGGCGCGGCGCATGCGCTCGATGTCGCCAAAGCCGGTGCGGTCGGCGATGTCTTGCAGCGACAGCGCCCCCGCGTCGAGCAACGAGCGCGCCGCTTCCACCCGGAGGCGCTCGACGGCCTTGGCGGGGGTGACGCCGGTCTCCGCCACGTAGGCGCGAGCGAAGGTCCGGGGGCTCATGCTCACGCGGGCGGCCAGCTCCGAGACGCCGAGCTTGCTGCCGAGCCGCTGCCGGATCCAGCCATGCAGCTCGGCGAAGCGACCTCCGGCAGGCCCGAGCTCCAGCAGATCCGAGTGCTGCGTCTGCCCGCCGGGCCGCTGCGCGTACACGACCAGCTGGCGCGCCACGTCGCGGGCGACCGAGGCGCCCAGGTCTTCCGCGATCATCGCCAGCGCGAGATCGATGCCGGCGGAGATGCCCGCCGAGGTCCAGAACTCACCGTCCCGCACCCAGATGCGGTCGCCCTCGACGCTGACGTTCGGAAACTCTCTCCGCAGCTCGGCGACACGGCACCAGTGCGTGGTGGCGCGCTTGCCGTCGAGCAAGCCGGCGCGAGCGAGCAGCAGCGCCCCGGAGCAGACGCTCGCGATGCGGGGGACGCGCGCGCCGGCGCGACGCAGGAACGAGAGCAGCCGCGTGTCTCGCTGCGCCTCCCGCACCCCGTCCCCTCCGGCGATCAGCAGGGTGTCGACCTGCGGCAAGCGCGGCAGCCGCTGCGTCTCGAACGCCACGCCCGAGGACGAACGCACGAGTCCTGGCTCTACCGCGCAGAGCCCGAGCACGTACGCGCCGGGGACGAAGGCCGCCGCGATCTCGAACGCAGCGATCGGGCCCGCCGCGTCGAGCAGCTGAAACCCCGGAAAGATGACGACGCTGATCGCGTGGGGCATGGCTTGGCAGGAAAGGAGGACTATTTGTCCTTTCTGCCAAGGTGCCATCGTGGGATGGTCAGGTCAACTCCGGCAGAGAGGCGCGCCATGGAAAGGCCGTTTACTATCGTCTTCATCCTGTTCCCCCAGCTCACGCAGCTCGACTTCACGGGCCCGTTCGAGGTGTTGCAGCGCCTGCCCGGCGCGCGCCTCGTGGCGGCCTCCCGCGAGGGCGGCTCGCTGTCCGCCGACAGCGGCCTCACCTTCAGCGGGCTCGCCCGCCTGTCCGACATCACCGAAGCGGACGCCATCTGCGTGCCCGGGGGCTACGGCCTCACGGCGGCCCTCGGTGATCGGGAGCTCGTCGCGCATGTCCAGCGCCTCGGCCGCGCTGCGCGCTACGTCACCTCGGTGTGCACGGGCTCGTTGCTGCTCGCCGCCGCGGGCCTGCTCGACGGCAAACGCGCCACCTGCCACTGGGCGTTCCGGCCGCTGCTCGCCGAGGTCGGCATCCAGACCGAAGCGGCGCGCGTCGTGCGCGACGGCAACGTGATCACGGGCGGCGGCGTCACCGCCGGCATCGACTTCGCGCTCACCCTGGTGGAGGAGATCGCCGGCGCGGACGTCGCTCGTTCCATCCAGCTCAGCATCGAGTACGATCCGCAGCCTCCTTTTGACGCAGGCTCCCCCGAGACCGCGCCCGCCGAGGTGCTCACGCGCGTCCGCGAGCGCGCCCTGCTCCAGCTTCCCGAGCGCCGCGCCGCCCTGCTGGCCGCGCGCGCCGCGCTCGCCCGACCGGTGTGACTGCGCTCCCGGGAGCCTCCTCCCTCTCCCTCCGAAAGAGGATCGGGGTGCGGGGCTGGTCGTGAGCCCCCGCGATCCCCTTGAGCCCGGCGACGCTCGCCTCCACGCTCATGCCCACACCGCGGCCGCTGAGCGCAGCCGCTTTGCTCGGAGATGAACATGCCCCTCGAACGCCCTGCCCTGAACCCCAGCGATCTCGAGCCCCGCAGCAGCTCGGCGTACCCCGAGCCGCTTCGCGCGCGCGTCACGCCGCGCGAGAAGCGCGCGCTCGGCGATGCGCTCGGCCTGACGAAGATCGGCGTCAACCTCACCACGCTCTTCCCGGGCAAGGAGTCGGCGCTGCGGCACTACCACTCTCACGAGGACGAGCTCGTCTTCGTGCTGGAGGGCGAGGTGGTGCTGCGCACGGACGACGGCGAGCAGGTGCTCACGGCGGGTCAGTGCGCGGGTTTTCCGGCCGGCGCGCGCGACGGGCATCACTTCGTCAACCGCAGCGCCGCGCCAGCGCGTTACCTCGAGATCAGCAACCGCGATCCCGAAGACAGTGTCGAGTATCCCGACGAGGATCTCGCCTTCCGCAAGGTGGGCGGCGAGTACGCCTTCACGCACAAGGACGGAACACCCTACTGAGCGTGGATTTCGCGCCTACGGGGCACGAGTGGGCCGACGGCGACGCGCGAGTGGCGTTCCGCCGACGAATGCGACGTCGATTACAATCGGGTGCGCTCAGCGCGGCGCAAAGGCACACGCCCCCCTTACCCCCCACCATGATTTCGGCTGGTTCTGGGCTCAATTGAGCCGGCGAGCGAGCTGCGAGCGCTCCGGCACGTGCAGCTTCGTGCACCGACTCGAGCGGGCCAACCTTCCAGGGACGAGGATCAGCGCGCGCCGCAACCACGGCGTTCGCCAGGTCGCGAGGTGCGGAACATGGTCGAGGACATACCGGCGCATCAGGTTGGCGGTCAGCAACTTCAGCAGCAGCGCGGCATGATTGGCGTTGAAGCTATGGCTCGGCACGCGACCGCATCCCCATCCGTGCTTGAGATCGCCGATGAGTGGCTCGATGCCCGCGCGCAGGTCATACCGCGCCGCGACGTCTTCCGGCGCTTCGACCGGCTCGTTGGTCAAGAAGACCTGCACCGTGTAGTCGAGGCCCTCCCAGAGGTAGATCTGCTTGCCGTTCTCCCGATCGCGTGTGCGTACGGCGATCACGCGGACTCCATTCGGCCAACCGCTGCGCCGGAAGGGGACCTCGGTCACCTGCCGTCGAGGACGACCGTCGGCATCCCGGTCGATGGTACGCCATCCGGTGGCGTACGCGACCCTGCCGACCAGATCAGGGCTCATCCGCGCCTTGGTCAGGAAAAAGCATTCCTTCGTGGCGACGGCGTGCATCAAGGCGCTGCAATCCCCCGCGCCGTCGATCCGCACGTAGATGGCCGCGCTCGGCGCTGCGGCGCGCGCCCGGTCGATGCACTCCTCGACGAAGGGCACATCGGCTTCGCCGAAGCTCGTGTCGCCCGGTCGCAGCTTGGCCCCGACAATGGCCTCGACCTCGGCGATGCGCGCCAGGATCGGATGATAGCTCGGCCGGCCACGGTAGCGTGGGTTCGGGCCCGGAAGTGCCCCCTCTTGCATCCCGAAGAGCGGCTCCACGGTCGTGTCGACGTCGATGTGCACGAAACGGTGCTTTCGGCGAGCAACGAGGGCGAGCCCGTGGTCGACGACCATGCTGTGCAGCGCTTCGAGCGCCTCCTCATCGAACCGGCACAGGTCCCGGTAGACGGTGTCGATGCTCGGGACGACGCCGCCGGCGAGACGCACGAAGAGCGGATCGACGGCGAGCGCCTCGATGCCGAAGACGCGCTCCTCGCCGGCGAGCGCGCTGTCCATCAGCAGGCGCATCTGCGCAGCCATCGGGTAGATGACCGTGCGGCCGGTCTTCAGCCGGGAGAACCAGCGGCTCAGGGCCGCGTCGATGCCGAGCTCGCGGATGAAGGCGCCGAACGGGGCGAGCCCTGCGACGCCCGTCAGGTTCTTCTCCGTGGGCTCGACGTGAATGCTGCGAGGGTCTGGCCGCCGGATTCGCTCTTGGTGCCGTCCGTCGCCTTTCCTCTTGAACCCGAGCTCGCGTCGACGCACCTTGGAGGTGCTCGGCGTGTGCCTTCGTTTGGTCATAGCAACCCGGACGGGTCGCCACGCCGAGCCTTTCTTTCAAGGACTTCCGTTTACGACGGCGGATTTCTCACGCCTCGGATCGGTTTCGTAGGCGCGAAATCCACGCTGAGTGGATGAGTTGGTGAATGACCGCCGCGAGAGGTGGGCTCGTGTCCACGCGGCGCCGGGACGCAGCGCAGAGCAGAGCAGGTCCGCCGCGCGCCGGCGCCGGAGGGCCATGAGGCCGAGCAAGGCGAGCGCGGCCCCGCCGGCGCCCCGGCGCGGATCGCTCGATGTAGCTCCCGCGGCGCGGCACGCGCAACCGCCGTCGTCCCCGGATTCCCCGCCGGCGGAGCTGCCGCTCGAGCTGCTGTTACTGGTGGAATCGCCGCCGCCGGAGCCACCGCCGCCGCCGGAGCCGCCGGAGCCGCTGCTCGAGCTGCTGCTGATGGTGGAATCGCCGCTCGATCCGTCAGAGCCGCCGGAGCCGCTGCTGGTGGTAGAAGCGCCGCCGGAGCCGCCGCTGCCGCTCATGCACGCGCCGCCGACGCACAGACCGCCGGTGCACATCGCGCCATCGGGGGCGCTGTCGTCCGCGGGGCAATTCACTGAAATGCCCTTGCACGTCTCGGCGACATCGCATTCGCCGACGGCGGCACGGCAGACCCACCCCGCCGGCGCCAGCACATCGGGCGTGCAGGTCTTGTCGGCGCCGTCGCACTTCTCCGGGATATCACAGGGGCCCGCCGCAGGTCGGCAATCCGTCGTCACGCCGGCGACGGCGTCCGCCGGGCACGCCAAGTCGGTGCCGTTGCAGCTCTCCGCGATGTCACAGGGCCCCGTGGCGGCGCGGCATTGCGTGCCCGCGGCGGCCAAGGCGTCCGGCGGGCAAGCGCCCGCGCTGCCGTCGCAGGCCTCGGCGACGTCACACGCGCCGGCCGACGCGCGGCATTGCGTCCCCGCCGCGACCTTGGTGTCTGCCGGGCAAGCGCCCGCGCTGCCGTCGCAGACCTCCGCGACGTCACACACGCCAGCCGACGCGCGGCATTGTGTCCCCGCCGCGACCTTGGTGTCTGCCGGGCAAGCGCCGGTGCTGCCGTCGCAGACCTCCGCGACGTCACACACGCCAGCCGACGCGCGGCATTGCGTCCCCGCCGCGAGCTTGGCGTCCGCGGGGCACTCAACGCTCGTCCCATCGCATACCTCGGCCGCGTCGCAGCCCCCCGCGGCCGCTCGGCATTGGGTGTTCGCCTCCAGCGCACCGCATGTCCCGTTCACCGCGGCGCCCGCGGCCGCGCTGCACGCCTGGCAGTCGTTTGGCACGCCCCCGCCGCAGGCCGTGTCGCAGCACACGCCATCGACGCAGAACCCGCTCGCGCACTCGGCCCTGGTGGCGCACGGCTCGCCGCTTGTCTTCTGCATCACGTATACATAAGCGGAGCCGGAGGAGTTGCCCTTGTCGTTGTCTCCCTTCGCCCCCACGAGCGCCGTGCCGTCCGAGAGCGCGACCGAAAAACCGAAATCGTCGTCCTTCCTCCCGTCGGTCGCCACGAGCTTCGCCTGTTGGGTCCAGACGCCAGCGCTGCGCCGGAACACGTAGGCCGCGCCGGCGTCCCAAGTGGCGCTGTCGGACACGAACGCCCCCACGAGCGCCGTGTCGCCCGACAGCGCGACCGAGATGCCGAAATAGTCCCACGTCTCGCGGTCGGTCGCCACGAGCTTCGCCTGCTGGGTCCAGACGCCGAGTCTGCGCACGAACACGTAGGCCGAGCCGGTGTCCACGAAGACGTCGTCGTCGTCTGCTTGCGCCCCCACGAGCGCTGTGTCGCCCGAGAGCGCGACCGCGCTGCCGAAATGGTCATCCCGCCCCGCGTCGCGCGCATGGAGGCTCGCCTGCTGGGTCCAGACGCCGGCGCTGCGCACGAACACGTAGGCCGAGCCGGGTTGAAAGCCATGGCCGCCGGGCGACGCCACGAGCGCCGTGTCGCCCGAGAGCGCGACCGCGCTGCCGAGACTATCGAGCGCCGCGCCGTCGGTCGCCACGAGCTTCGCCTGCTGGATCCAGACGCCGGCGCTGCGCACGAACGCGTAGGCCGCACCGGAGCTCGAGCCCTTGTCGTCGTCTCCTTGCGCCCCCACGAGCGCCGTGTCGCCCGAGAGCGCGACCGAGCCGCCGAAATAGTCGCGCTCCGCCCCGTCGGCCGCCACGAGCTTCGCCTGCTGGGTCCAGACGCCGGCGCTGCGCACGAACACGTAGGCCGAACCGGAGCTCAAGCCGTCGTCGGAGTCTCCGCTCGCCCCCACGAGCGCCGTGTCGCCCGAGAGCGCGACCGAGCCGCCGAAATAGTCGCTCTCCGCCCCGTCGCTCGCCAGGAGCTTCGCCTGCTGGGTCCAGACGCCGGCGCTGCGCACGAACACGTAGGCCGCGCCGGCGATGTGCCCAGCGTCGTCGTCTCCTTCCGCCCCCACGAGCGCCGTATCGCCCGAGAGCGCGACCGAATCGCCGAAACGGTCCATCTCTGCGCCATCGCTCGCCAGGAGCTTCGCCTGCTGCGTCGTGATCAGCGGATCGATCTCCACCGGATATGCCGCCCCCGCGTCGTCCACGTGAATCGATATCTGCCCCGCCTCCACCGAGAGCCACGCTTGCAGCGCGTCTCCCTGCGCGTCCTTCACGAGCAGATCCGCATACGAGAGCGCCGCCCGGCCCTCGGCGTCGACCAGCCGGATCGCCTCCCCGCGGCCGTCACCGTCTGCGTCGTCGAGCTCCGCCAGGAGATCCCCGCCGAGCTCGATCGTCACGACCTTCGTCCCGGCGCACGCGGGGGTCTCGGCGATCACGAAGCCCTGCTCGAGCCCCAGCGGGCCGTTGAGATACCACGCCAGGAGCCCTTCGTGACGATACAGGACCCGGTTGCCCTCCGCCTCGGGCTCGGCCTCGGAGACCGCGGACACCGCCCCCTCGCACCCGAGCCCCGCCGCGCGCATCGACAGCGACCACGGCGCATCGTCCGACGCGACCCACACCCCTGAGCGGTCGAGCGTCGTCGCGAACCGCTGCGCCTCGTTCTCCACCAGAAGGCGTCCCGGCTGCAGGACCATCGCGGCGTACGCTTCCGACGCCGCTCCCTGCACCGCGGCGATGTACGCCGCGCGCAGGTCCTCGGGCGTCGTGGCCGACGATAACCCCGCTGCCGGCGCCTCCTTCGCTTCGAGCCCCGCCCGCTCCGATGCCTCGGGAGGGCTCCCGGGGAGGCCGTCCGTGGCGCACGACGCCGCCACGACGGCCATGGCAGCGGCGAAGACGCCGCGGAACCACCCTCCACGAGGCCGCAGAACGGTAAGAGAATGCATTTAAAAAAGGTATGCCGAGTGAGGAAGCCGTGTAAACCACGTCACGCACGGCGACGCGCGTGGCCCAGGTGAGCTGATCGGGCGGGCGGCGACCTCGGCGCGGCGTGGGGCTGCGGCGTCGAGCCGCCGCAGCCGAGGCGCGCGAGCGCTCCGATCAGGAGCAGGCTGCGGGCGAGCACGCCTCCGTGAAGCGCGCTTCCCACAGGGCTTGTTCAGATTTCCGGCTGCGGTCCGCCGTCGAGGACCGACAGGTCGAGATCGCGGAGCTGCTCGGGGTCGCCCATGACGTCGATCCGGGCGATTTTCCCCTGCTCGAGCGTGAAGCGGAGCACCCGGAAGAGCCGCCCTTGCGGGGCCACGACGATGCCCACCGTGCCGTCCACGAGGGCGGGGCGGGCGAATTTGGCGCCGCGCGCGGCGGGGATCGCCTGTTTGGCCCAGGCGCGCGCGCCGCGGATCTCGCCCCCGGCCGGGGGCTCGGCCGTCGCGTCGGCGTGGATCACGACGTCCGGATCGAGGATCGCCACGAGCGCGTCGAAGTCGCCGCCGCGCATGGCCGCGATGAAGGCGTCGACGACCTCGCGCTGGCGGCCGACGTCGGCGTCCGGGGACGGGGGCGCGCCCTGCACGCGGCGGCGGGCGCGGCTCGCGAGCTGTCTCGCCGCGGCCGGGGAGCGGCCCACGATGGCGGCGATCTCCTCGAAGGGCACCGCGAACAGGTCGTGCAGCACGAAGGCGAGCCGCTCGGCGGGGGTCAGCGTGTCGAGCACCACGAGCAGCGCGAGGCCGACCGAGTCGGCCAGCACCGCCTCGCGCTCGGGGTCGGTCCCGGCCTCGCGGTCCGCGGCGGGGTCGGGCGCGGCCATCGGGTCCTCGCGCCGCGCCTTTCTGGAGCGCAGCATGTCGAGGCACACCCGCGCCACGACCGTCGTCAGCCACCCGCCCAGGTTCTCGACGCCGCTCGTGTCGGCGCGGCTCAGGTGCAGCCAGGACTCCTGCACGGCGTCCTCCGCCTCGCTCAGGGAGCCGAGCATCCGGTACGCCACGGCCCGCAGATGGGCCCGGTGGGCCTCGAACCGCTCCGCCAGCCAACTATTTTCATCCATCGGTCACACTCCCTCGTCGTGCTTCGTCATGGCTGTGACGGACGAACCCTAGCCGATGTGACGACGCGAACGGACGTTCAGCGCCCCGTCACCGTTGGCGAGCACACCCGAACGCCTCGGAAGGAGCACGAACATGCTGAAAGCACGGATGAAGAACCCCGCGATGGTCATCCCCGACGTCATGCAGCCGATCTACGCCCTGATCGGCGCGGTGAAGAAGAGCGGCGTGCCGGCGCGGACGCTCGAGCTCGTCCACCTGCGGGTGAGCCAGATCAACGGGTGCGGCTTCTGCGTCGACATGGGCGCGCGCGAGATGAAGAAGACGGGCGAGACCGACGAGCGCATGTTCGCCGTGGCGGCGTGGCGCGAGGCGCCCTATTTCACCGACGCGGAGCGCGCCGCGCTGGCGCTCGCCGAGGCCGCGACGAGGCTCAACGATCGCGCGGATCCTGTGCCCGACGCCGTCTGGGAGGAGGCCGCGCGGCATTACGACGAGCCGGCGCTCGCGGCGCTGACCCTGCACATCGGGCTGACCAACCTCTTCAATCGGGTCAACGTGACAACGAGGCAGATCGCCGGCTCGGTGAAGTGGGAGGCGCGCGCGGACAACCGCTGAGGAGGCGGAGGCTCGTCCAGGATGGTGCGCTGTTCGGCGCGCTGGCGCGCATCGTTGTGGACCCCGTAGAGCGGTTCTACAGCGAGCACGCCGTGCGCCGCGGCGCGCGCGGAGTCGCCGAGACTGGCCCCGTAACGGCGGTGCAACGTACCGCCGCAGAGGGGAGTCGTCACGCCGGCTCGCCGGCCCGGGGGCTCCGGTTCGACAGGTTGATGAGGACGATCGCCGACAGGATGATGGCCATGCCGAGGCCCTGCGCAGGGCTGATCGACTCCCGGAGTAACAAGAGCCCGGCGATCCCGGTGAGCACCACCGTCAGCGCCTCGGTGATCACCGCCGCGAGCAGGCTGCCCGAGGTGAGGCCCAGCACGACACAGAACTGGGCGGCGGCCCCGGCGCCGGCCGAGACGACGAGCTGATCCCAGGACGACCAGATGCTGCCTCCGAGGATCATCGAGCCGGAGGCCGTCGTCACGAGCGCCAGGAGGCTGGCCACGATGCCGACCAGGGCGGTGACGAGGAGGGTGTACTCGAACGGGATGTCCTGGAGGCGATCTCCGCTCAGGTTGACGAGGGACATGAAGAGCGCCGCCGTGAGCGGTAAGATCAGGGCCAGCCAGCGGTACCCGTGGAGATCCTGGTAGGTCAGCAGCCCCTCGTGGAAGTAGATCGCCACGCCGATGAAGGCCCAGATCGTGATGAGACCTCGCCTCGTGCCGGGCGCCTCTCGCAGCGCGACCCAGAGGAGGAAGGGCGTGAACATCACGTGAAGCGAATAGAGGAGCGAGTTGGTGGCGAGGGGGAGGAACAGGCTTCCCATGAGGAAGAAGGTGATGCCGAGCAGGTCGCAGAGGGCGTAGGCGCCAAGCGGTAGGCGCCGCTCCAGGAGGGCGGCCACCGGGACACGGCGGCTGCTTCGCGAGAGGAGGAGGGCGACGGCCACGAAGATCGCGACGTTCGTCCAGAAATTGACCAGCATCACCAGGGTGATGTCGTCGGCGCCCGGCTGAGCTTCCGAGAGGAACCGCAGCGCGACCTGCGACCACGTGAGCAGCGCCGCCGCGATGGCCATGAACAGGGTCGCGCGCAGGCTCTTGTGGAACCCCCGGGCAGGTTGGATCGCGCTGGCGCCGCTCATCGGAGCCCACCAGCACGCCGGGGTCGCTTCTCCACGCGGGTCCCTGTCGGCTCGCTCGCCTGGTCCCGCTGACCAGCAGCCAGCGCCGCTGCGGTCGCCCAGCCCTTCATGTCGCTCATTGGATTGCCTCGATCATCTCCGTTCACGTGACGTTACGTCCGCCCGCGAGAGGAGCAAGTTCAGGATTCAGGAGACCGTCCCGGCGTGATGGCTCCCGGGGCCGCCGCTCCCTTCGCTTCTGCCTTCAGCTTCCTCAGGTGTCCGTGCAGGGTCTCGGAGTCGAGGCCGTGCAGCGTCAACCGGAAGCCGGCCTCGAGCGTCGATCTGGGCACCATTGGATGATGGTTGTGCACCAGGGCGACAGGCAGCGGATCGTTCAGGATCTTGCCGACATAGAGCGCGATGATCTCGTCCAGCTGCAGCGAATTGCTCGCCCGCCAGAAATGGTGATCGGACAGGAACAGCGCATAGAGCGGCGTGTAGATCTCGATGGCGGTCTGCAGGTCGACGACGTTCAGCCAGGTGTTCGGGAGGTCGTCGATGCTCGCGTCGTCATCGGTGATGGCAGAGAAATCGATCGCTCTCCGGGGCTCGATCTCACGCCCCTCTGCGCGAAGCTTCTCGTTCAGCTCGATGATGAAGTTGTAGAAGGTCAGATCGTGGATCGTGAACGTGTCGTCCAGCAGATCCTCCAGCCTCCTGGTCCTCAGCGGCGTGGTCGTCTCGAGCTCGATGCCCGGGATGTTGTCCTCGATGAACCTCAAGATCTCCGTGCCGATGGTGAAGTGGCGCAGGATGAGGTAATTGGCCTCCGGGGCGACGAAGAGCCTCAGACCCCAGTAAATGGACCGGTGCAACAACCACGGAGATTGCCAGCTCGTCGGGACGAGAATCTTCATGAGCTTGATGCCGGAGATCGACAGGCGGGCGAACGGCTTGATGATCGGCATCACGACCCTGCGCGTATAGCTGCGCTGGCTCTTCAGGAGGGCGGCCTTGGCCCTCTCGTCGATCGGCAAGGACCGGTCCAGGTACAAGGCCAGCCACGGATCGGGATCCCTGGGGTCGTGCTTCATCTTCCTGAAAGAGTCCTGAAAATCCATGTCAGTAGCTCCCGATCTCCTCGAGCTGGAGGCGGTAGAGCCGCGCGGTGACCCGGGCGGTCTTGAGGATCCGCGGCGCCATCTGCGGGAGATTCAAGATACCACAGCGGAGCGCCTCTTCCAGCTCGCCCAGGTGATCTTCGTCGGCCTTCGCGTGATAGAGATAAAAGCTGACGGCCTGC
Source organism: Sorangium sp. So ce117 (assembly GCF_051524395.1). Classification (NCBI taxonomy): domain Bacteria; kingdom Pseudomonadati; phylum Myxococcota; order Polyangiales; family Polyangiaceae; genus Sorangium; species Sorangium sp. So ce117. The sequence continues at coordinate 9,608,398 of NZ_CP150309.1, read as the reverse complement.
GCCTCCAGGTGAAGGGCGGACCGCACGTGCTCGGCCCATTGGGCCGCGACCCGCTTGCCGAGGCCTTCGATGATGTACATGGCGCCGAGGAGATCGAAGGGGTTCGGCTGATCGGCTCGATGGAAGATCCAGGCAGACAGGGCCTCGCTGCCGATGTTCAGCTCGCGCCGCGCGAGCCCGGCCGGGTCGCCGCCGCTCTTCAGGTAGTCCTGCTCCAGCATCAGGTAATCGCGGTGCTCAGCGGCCGCGTGGCGGATGAAGCGCGAGCGCAGCTCGGCGAACTCGTGGCCGACGTTGGAGGCGGCGCGCGCGATCCAGAGCGCCCCGTTCATGACCTGCGCCCGGTGGTTCAGCAGGAGCTCGTGGTAATCGGCCAGGCGAATACGACGCTCGATCACGCGCCGCACGATCGGGATGTGATGCACCTGGGACTCGAAATCCAGCCAGATGGACGACAGCCCGCGCAGGACGGCCTGCGGTGAATCTTCGTCTCGAGGCGATGTGCGTTCCGGAAGCATCCTGAACCTCCCTGGTGATGACGGCGGGTCACACGACCGTGAGCAGCATGAAGGCGATGACGCAGCGGCCGCTCTCCGGGACGAAGCCGAGGACCTGCTGGCCCGGCTGCAGATCCCGCTCCTCGATCAGCTGGTGCAGCATGAGGAGAATGGATGCGGCCCCCGTGTTCCCCTGGGAATAGAGGTTCGTGAACCAGCGAGCTTCGGGCACCATCGCGCCGGTCTTCGCGAGCAGCTTGACCATCTCTCCGCGGAGAGAGTGGGACGAGTAGTGCGCGATGAAGTGGTCGATGGCTCCGGGCCGCAGCTGCCGCCGATCCACGAGATCGAGGTAGTGCTTCGCCCACACGGGGAACATGCGGTAGAGCAGATCGAAGTCCTGCTTGAGGACGATGGCGCCCTGCTGCGCTGCGAGGGCAGGGCTTTCGTAGTGGCTCCAGGGCTTCATCTCACCCGCCCGGTTCCTGGAGGTGCCCGCGTACATGCAGGGGTCGAAGCGGTCGGCGTAGGAGCAGAGCTCGATCCATTCCACCCTCAGGGAGCGGCGCCCCTCGTTCGGCCGGGTCTCCAGGAGCCAGGCGCCGGCCCCGTCGGAGAGGGTCCAGCGGAGGAACTCGGTCTCCATCAAGGCGGAGGAGTCCTCGCCTTCCTGCTCCCGACCGGCATAGAAGCCAGGTCGGAAGAAGCGGCTGGAGAGCTCGGCCGCGCAGGCCACGCCGCAGTCGTGCTCGCCCGCCTTCAGCTGGAGGTAGACGGACTTGAACGCCATCATGCTGCTGGCACAGACGCTCTGAAAGCTCGCGATCTCCATGGGCCGCAGGCCGAGCTCGCCGTGGACCGCGCTGGCAAAACCGGGGACGAGGAGGTCGCCCTGGGTGGTCGCCGCCGCCAGGAAGGAGAGCCGCTCCGCGGCGATCTCGCTGCGGGAAAGCGCGTCCCGGATCGCGCGAGCCGCCATGTCTGCGCTGCTGTGAAGGTACACGCCGTCCGGCGTCAACGCATAGTGACGTGTCTTGATGCCGTTCTGCCGGAGGACGAAGCGCCCGAGCCTGGAGCGCCTGTCGTTGATCGTGCCGATGTACTGCTCCATCTCCTCGTTGGGGACCGGCTTGCCAGGCAAGAAGGCGCCAGTGCTGGTGATGTAGACGGAACGATCCATGATCCCTCCCCGTGGCCGACATGGGCTTTTAGCTCGACACGGCGGCCATCCACACTACCTCAATCGCGCTCGCCGGGCCGAGGCGTAACCACGTCGCGTCTCGCCGACCGCCGGCTTCGCCCGCAGGGCGCTGGCTCAGATCCCGGGCCGCGACACGCCGCAGAGCCCGGGCGCGCTGAGGCGATCCCGTCGCGGGCGGTTCGGCCCGCGGTCACCAGCTCATCGCGCCCGGGCCGGGCGGCGGGCGAGATCCGCCTCGATGAGCGCCCGGAACGCCTCGACCGCGGGGTTCGGCTGATCGCGGCGCCATACCGCGACCGGCTCGACGCCGCGCTCGGGCCGCGCCGGCTCGTGTACCTCGGCGGCCTCGCCTCGGCGCTCGGGCTCGGCCTGGCGCTCGCGGCCCCGGGCTTCTGGACGGTGCTCATCGGTCGGCTTCGCAGGCGTCGGCGCGGGGTCGTCGGTGGTGTTCCCGATTGCGCTGCGCGCTGCGAGCCGCGACGGCGGCCCCGGGGCCGATGCGGCCATGGCTGCGGTCTCGACCGCAGGCTTCCTCGGCTTCCTGATGGGTCCGCCGCTCATCGGCCTCACCGCGTCGTACGTGTCGCTGCGCGGCGCGCTCGTGTGGGTCGTCCTCGCGAGCGCCGTGATCGCCGTCCTCTCTCCCGCCGTGCAGCGGGCCAGCGCGGCGACGCGCGTGACCCAGGTGAGCTGATCGGCCGGGCGGCGAGCTCGGTGTTCGACACGCTGGATTTCCGGCGGTCCGCCGTCGAGGAGCGACAGGTCGAGATCGCGGAGGTGCTCGGGGTCGCTAGGAGCGACCAGAAGGGGCACCGATGTCTCGGCGCCCGGTGAGCCATGCCGTCCCGGCGGCGGCCAGGAGCGCGGCGGCGCCGAGGACATAGAGCCGGCGCAGGGCGGCCCCCGTCTTGTCGGGATCGAAGTCGGTGAGCGAGCTCCGCGAGCCGCGCGGCAAGACCCACGCGTCGCTCCCGCCGCCGATCGCGCGCATGGCGCGCCCGAGCGTCTTCTCGGGCGCCATCCGGCTCTGAACGTACATGATCCAGCGGCCCAGCGGGGTATGCCCCTTCGGCTTCTGCTCCATCGACGTGATGACGCGGCGGAGCTCGGCGGCCGTCTCGGCCGCGCTCCCCTCGCCCGGCAGGCGGGCCCATTCCCCGTGACCCGGCAACACCCACGCGAACCTCAGCCAGCCGGCCTCCGCCGCCGCGAGCAGATACCGCACCGAGCGGATCTGGCGCTCCCAATCCTCCCAGCATTGCAATCGGTGCGCCACGAGTTGACCCAGGAAGCGCGAGTAGCTCAGGTGATCGCCGGTGAACAGGAAGCGGCCTCGATAGAGGAGGCATAACGAGCCCGGCGTGTGCCCGGGCTGCGGCAATAGCATGAACTCGGCCTCTCTGGCCGCCTCTCTCGAGAGCGGCTCCCCCTCGAGCGAGAGCGGGCCGAGCTCGTTCCCGGGCTTGATCTCCACGTCGCCGGTCGAGGGCATGTACTTGGTCTCACGGAGGTTCACGTCCGCGGCGCCGAGGATGCGGCGGCAACCCGGGAAGCGGCTGGCGAACTCGGCGTGGTGGTTCGTATGGTCCCGGTGCGTCAGAAAGAGCCATCGCACGCCGCCGTGCTCCGCGAGCCAGCGGAAGACCTCCTCGCTCGGCTTCGGGGGATCGATCAGCACCCCGCCTCCGTCGCGCTCGATGAAATAGGACACGGCGCCGAAGTTCTTGATGGATGGCTGTCCGATGACCCAGACATGATCCTCGATGGGCCGCGGAAAACCGCGCCAAGGTGACCCAAGATCGCCCCGGCGCACCTTCGCCGCGCCCGGCTTGAGCGTGATGGCGCCGAACGGGCACGCCGCGACCGCCGTCCGCGCCGCCATCAGCTCTTCCTTGCTCCGCGGCTGCCGCAGCACACCCGTGAAGGCGCCCTCCTCGTAGGAGCCCGGCAGCACCGAGAGGCGACGGCCTCCCCGGAGGTCGCTGGCCGGCACCACCTCGCCCAGGAGCTCCGGCGCGTAGTTCCGGCACGTGCCGGCGCCGCAGCACTTGCGCGTAACGAATAGCTCCCCCCACTCCTCGACCTGCATTTCGTCTTGCATCGCGGTACCTCGTGGATGGCAATTGCTGGTAGAGAATCTCTCAGCCGAGCTCGGAGTTCTCCAGTCCTTCGCTGCCAGTCGTGGCAGTGTCGAGAACGACGGTAGCTTCTCCCGCTGCGCTTGACCAGGTAGCGGCGGGCGAATAGCCTGTTCGACCAGGCTGCACAATGTTCGATTTCGACGCGATGGCGACGTTCGTGGAGGTGGTGCAGCTCGGGAGCTTCAGCGCGGCGGCGAAGGCGCTGCGGCTGCCGCGTTCGACGGTCAGCCAGCGTGTGGCCCGCCTCGAGGCGTCGCTCGGCGTGCGACTCCTCGAGCGACGGCTTTGACGTGGCCATCATGCTCTTCGCTTCCGACGACGACTCGAGCCTGATCGCGCAGCGCCTGAAGGGAGGTGACCTGTGGCTGTGCGCGACGCCGTCGTACCTCGAGGCGCGCGGCAGGCCGGAGTCGCCTGCCGATCTCGACGAACACGCGTGCATCGTCTACGGCGAATCGCGCGTGACGCGCTGGACGTTCGAGCGCGGGCGCGAGGCGCGTCGCGTCGACGTCCGCGGGGTGCTCTCGATGAACTCGTTTGTGATGCTGCACGAGGCCGTTCGCGCCGGCGCCGGGATCGCGCCCGTGCCCAGCATCCTCTGCGCCGAGGACGTGCGCAGGGGGCGCCTCGCCCGCGTGCTCGCGGACTGGTCGATCGATCGCAAGGATCTGCGCGTCGTCTACCCCAGCAACCGCCACCTCTCGCCGCGCGTCCGCCTGTTCGTCGACATGCTCGTCGCCGAGTTCCGCAAGCGCGAGGCGGCGACCGCCGAGCTTCCTGCCAGCGACAAGCGAAGCGCAAGGCGAACGACGAAGAGAGGAGCGCGGCGAGAGGTGCCGAGCGGAGACTGACGCTCTGGCGCAGGTCTCGAGCACGCCATTTCGAGCGCCTTCCGATTTCTCGTTCTTTGCCGGCTGCGCGCTGTCACGAGAGACTCTGCACGTCCGGCGTGCGCCGTACCTTCCCGACCGGATCGGCATGTCGTCTGCATGGGGCGTAGTTCATCATCCGCCTCGGCGACAGTGACCGACGACATCCTCGGCATTGAATCGCCGAAGATGCCGGATCGACGTGTGGAGGTGCATGAGTCATGAAGTCCGTCGTCCAATGGATCAGATTTGCTCTCATCGTCGCTCCTACCGCGTGCGGCGGTTCACTGACCTCGAGTCCGACCTCGGAGGTGGCATTGCCGTCAGTCAGCCCGCGCGCGCAGGAGCTCGAAGGGACGCCCCCTGCCCGCGATGCCGGCATGACCCTTCCCGCGGAGCCATCGTTCACGCCGGTAGCAGATGCAGGAAAATGCGGCAAGCAGCATGGGGGAAAGAAGTGCCGCCGTGGATTTTGCTGCAGCAGAGCCGGATTTTGCGGCACGACGAAGTACTACTGTGGAGCAGGCTGTCAGCGGGACTACGGAGAGTGCGACTGAGCCGACGATATGACAGAGCAGAACGCGATGGGCCGAAGTTAGTCCAGTCGCTCCACGGAGGGACATAGCTGTCCGTCCTCTCGCTTCTGAGCTCGATCACGCCAAATCGGAGAAAGCAGAGCTAGTCATGAGGATCAGTACGGCTACCGTGGGTGAGGTTGGAGAGGGAATCAGCCCGTTCGAAGTGGAAGATGACACCGAACCAAATTACGTTGAAAGGATGAAGGTAGCAAGAGGCGAAATACACGACAATGTTGTTGCCAGGTGCCTCGGGAACGCATCGGCATGGGCCTACTCGGACGCGGATACCTTCGCGAGGATGATGCATCGTAGGGGTGGAATTCCATACAACGAGACGGTCAGCGTGCGCTTCACGAACAATGCGCTCCTGGTAGACTCAGAGGCTTTCGTCTGTCAGAGCAAGGACAAGAAGCTTGTGATCCTCGCCTTTGGCGGGACAAATCCTGTGAATTTGATCCAGCTGCTGCTGGACGCGACCCCGAAAAGGGACACGTTCTGGACCTTGGGCAGTGTCCACGGGAGCTTCTTCCGCGCCGCCCTGGCGCTGTGGCCCACGGTGAAGAAGCTGCTCCTCTTCGCCCTGGGCGGGCGCTCGCTCTGCAGTGGCGCCGAGTCGGAGCGAAGCAGGACGCGAGACGAGTGCAAGCTCCGCGCCGGCGTGGCGCAGGACGAACCCAGCGTGTCGTCCAGCGAGGATGATGAGGAGTCGCCGCCGGCGGTCTACATCACCGGCCACAGCCTGGGCGGCGCGCTCGCGGTGCTCACCGCAGCCCTCATCTATCGAGACCGACACGCCGAGCCTATATGGAATGGCCTCCGCGCGATCTACACCTATGGACAGCCGATGGTCGGGAGCGAGGACTTCGCGGAGAAATTCAAGGACATCATCGGAGGCAGGCTCTTCCGTCACGTTTATGGTGACGATTTCGTCCCGATGTTGCCATCGAGGACGGCGGGGTCCTTCCAGCACATCGGCGCGGAGCTTCGCTCGACGGAGCAGGGCTGGTTGCCCCAGGCCACCGGCGTAGCGCAAGCGCGCTCGTTCTTGACCACCGTCATCTCCGGCACGGCGGCCTTCCTCGCGGAGCAGCTGCCCGACTTCTGGACCCTGCCGCTCCTCTCACCGCTGCGACCCTTGCGCCCGCTGCTGCCGCTGCTTCCGAAGGATGTCTGGAGGCGATACTTCCCGCAGGTGTCCTTGTACGATCATATGCCGCTCAATTACCTGCGCACGTCTCGAATTCTCCCTACCGGTTCCGAACTCTATTGAGCGCGTGCTCCGCCGGCGCGGCGAGCTGTCGGACCAAGTGCAACTGTAGTACTGGAGCGCTTGACAAGCTGACTGGTGCGGGGGGCCAGTCTGAGCAGGAACCCGCTCGGTCGCCGATCAGCGCGGAGACGACCACGGCCTTGTCGTGAAGCAGAGGTCGCCCGAAAAAATCCCCACAGGGAGGATCGCTGGTCGCATTCCGTCCTGCTCGACACTACGATGAGGCCCCGACAGCAGCGCCCCTGAAGGATGTGAGGGGGGCAATGATGGAGCTGCGGGATTACACGCTGAACAAGGTAATCTACGACGGCACCGAGACACGGGTATGGCGCGCGGTCCATGTCCCCTCGGGGGCGCGCGTGGCGATCAAGATCCCGGTGGCCGAGGTGGCCAGTCCGCGCGTGATGGGGCGGCTGATCCACGAGCACCAGGTGCTGATGCAGCTCGCAGAGGTGCCCGGGGTGGCGCGCGCACGGGCGCTGGAGCAGCGCGGCGGCTCCGCGGCGCTTGTGCTGGAGGATCCCGGCCTCGGCTCGCTCGATCGCCTGCTCGCCAAGCAGGGGCGCGTGCCGGTCGGGGCCGCGCTGCGGCTCGGCCGGCTCCTGTCACGGGTGCTCGAGGGCGTGCACGCCGCCGGCGTGATGCACAAGGACATCAAGCCGCAAAACGTGCTGGTGGACGAGGCGTGTGAGAGGGTCACGCTGCTCGACTTCGGCATCGCCTCGCTGCTGTCCCAGGAGGCGACCGAGGCGAGCATTCCGGAGGCGCTGGAGGGGACGCTCGTCTATATTTCCCCGGAGCAGACGGGGCGCACGGCGCGCGCGCTCGATACGCGCACGGACCTGTACTCGCTGGGGGTGACGCTCTTCGAGGTCATGTCGGGGCGGCTGCCGTTCACGGAGCGCGATCCGCTCTCGCTGGTGCACGCGCACCTGGCCAAGGACCCGCCTCCGCTCGACGCCGTCGCCCCGGAGGTGCCGAGCGCCGTGGCAGCCATCATTGCGAAGCTCCTGGCCAAGGATCCCGAGCGGCGCTACCAGACGGCCCGCGGCGCGGCGGAGGATCTGGAGGAGGCCCTCCGTCAATGGGACGAGCGGGGCACGGTCGCGCCGTTCGACCTGGGAAGAAAGGACTTCTCGCGCAAGCTCCGGTTGCCGCAGGTGCTCGTGGGGCGGGAGCGCGATGTCGAGCGAGTGGGCGAGTCCTTTGCGCGCGCCGCGCAGGGCATGACGGAGCTCCTGCTCGTCGGCGGCCCGTCGGGCATCGGCAAGACGGCGCTGGTGCGGACCGTCTACAGGGGTATCGCGCAGGCGGGGCGCGGGCTCCTGATCGCGGGAAAGCACGATCAGCTCGCGCGGTCGACGCCTTACGCGGCGCTGGCGCAAGCGTTCGGGGCGCTGATGCGCCAGTGGCTCTCCAGCTCGGAGGTGGTGCTCGAGGCCTGGCAGGAGCGGATCCGGCGCGAGGTCGGGGACAACGCGCGGCTCATCGCGGACGTGGTGCCGGAGCTCGACCTGGTCATGGGCAAGCTGCCGCCGGTGCCGCCGGTGGAGGGCGAGCAGGTGCTCAACCGGCAGAAGCTCACGTGGCTGAATTTCGTGCGAGCCGTCACGGCGCCGAACCCGCCGCTCGTGATGTTCCTTGACGACATGCAATGGGCCGACAGCGCCACGCTGATCATCCTGCAGACCTTGCTGACGGACGTGGAGCGCAAATCGCTGCTGGTGATCGCGGCGTACCGCGACAACGAGACGCCGCCCGAGCACCCGCTGTGGAAGCTCGTTGAGGCGGTGGAAAAGAGCGAGGCCAACGTCTCGCGGATGACGGTGGGCCCGCTGTCGGCAGAGCAGGTGCAAAAGTGGTGCTCGCGGACGCTGGAGAGCGAGCCCGCGCGGGTGGAGCCGCTGGCGCGCGTGCTCTCGCGCAAGACCCGCGGAAACCCCTTCTTCCTGGAGCAGCTGCTGCTCTCCCTGCACCGGCAGAAGCAGGTGGTGAGGGACCCGGAGACCGGGGCGTGGCGGTGGGAGCAATCGTCGCTGGAGAAGGCGGGCGTCACCGATAACGTGGTGGCGCTCCTGACCGGCAAGGTCCGTGAGATGCCCGAGCCGACGCAGCAGCTCCTGGGGCTCGCGGCCTGCGCAGGCCACACGTTCCACCTGCAGGACCTGGAGCGGCTCAGCGGGTGGGAGCGCGCCCGCGTGACGGGGGCGTTATGGCCGGCGCTGGACGCCGAGCTTGTGGTGCCGGTCGATGGGGCCTACCGCCCAGCGCAGGCGCTCGGGGTCATCGGCGCGGCGGCGATGGACGCGGCCTACCGGTTCCTGCACGACCGCGTGCAGCAGGCGAGTTATGAGCGGATCTCGCCGGAGCAGCGGGTGCTCGCGCACCTCGAGATCGGCCGCCGGCTCCAGGCGCGTCATCGCGCCGAGGGGGGGACGGCCCAGCAGTTCCTGGAGCTCGTGCGGCACCTGAACCTGGGCGCGGCGCGGCTCGAGTCCGTAAAGGAGCGCAAGGAGCTCTCGCGGCTGAACCTGGAGGCCGCGCGCGCCGCGATGGCGGCGAGCTCGTACCGGTTGATGGCCAACCTGCTGGACAGCGCCCAGGGGCTCCTCGGCGAGCGGGCCTGGGAGCAGGAGCGCGCGCTGTCGGTGGAGATCGGGCTCGAGCGCCTGGAGGCCGCCTACCTGCTGCGGGAGTTCGACGACGTCGAGGCGCGGGCGCTCGCCTTGCTGGACAGGCCCCTGCCGGAGGTCGCCTGGCTCTCGGCGCAGGAGATCCGCACGCGCTGCTGCGTCGCCACGGGCCAGTACACGCGGGGAATCGGGCTCGGGATGGCCGCGCTCGCGAAGCAGGGCATCACGTTCCCGGACACGGATGAGGCGTGCCAGGTCGCGCTCCTGCGAGAGTCCACCGCGCTGGATCAATGGCTCGATCACGAGCCGGACGGGTTCGATCGAATGCAGGTCGATCCGTCGCTGGAGCACCGGCTCATCGATGCCCTGATGACGCAGGCGCAGCTCTGCGCGATCTACGGTGGCCGGCCGATGCTGTATTCGCTCGTCATCGCCCGCATCGTGTCCGAGGCGATACGGCGGGACGCGCTCACGCCCGCCGCCACCCTCATGATCTGCAGCTTCGCCAACGCGTGGTCGGTGGCGACGGGCATGTATCGCCGCACCATGCGCTGGCTCACGCCCGGGGTGCGCGCCGCAGAGCGCGTGGGCTCCCCGATGCTCCCCGAGTGCCTCGCGCTCAAGGGGATCTACCTGGGCCACTCGAGGCCCATCGATGAAGCGTCTCCCGTCTATGAGCAAGCCATCGCGGCCGGCCTGAAGATCGGGTCGTTTCAAGGCACGAGCTGGGGGCTCCTGTGCGACTTGCTCTATTACCGGCTGTGGCGCGGCCTGCCGCTCGGCCAGGTCGATGCGCAGCACAAGGCGCGCTGGGAGCTGGTGCAGCGCGCAGGGGACGCCGTCGGGCGACACCATTTCGAGCTGGTCGCGTCGTTCTGCGAGGTCTTGATGTCTCCTGACGGCGAAAGGCGCCTCCTGGAGGAGGAGCCGTTGCCGCGAGGTTCTCGCTCCCTCCTCGCCGACGGGGACAGGTACACCGGAGGGTTCGCTCGTGCCCTGGAAGGGTATCTGTTCTGCGCCGTCGGCAAGTGGGAGCGGGCGCTGTCGAGGATGCGGGAGGCGGAGCAGTTCCAGGCGGATCTCCTCGGGATCCCGATGGTGACGGACATCGCGCTCTTTCTCGCGCTCGCAGCAGCGAAGCGCTGGCCCCACGCCGTCACCGACGAGGAGCGGGCGCGGCTGCGGCAGAACATCGAGCACAGCCTCGCGCGATTGCGCTACTTCACCGAGGGCTGCGAGGCCAATTTCCTCCACAAGCTGCGCCTCGGCGAGGCGGAGTACGCCCGCGTCCTGGGCAAGCCCGAGGAGGCAGCGGCCAGATACGACGAGGCCATCGAGCTGGCCCGCGAGCACCGCTTCCTGCACATCGAGGCCCTGGCAGCCCAGCTCGCCGCCGAGTCTCGGCTGGAGGCGGGCATGAGCCATGTCGGGGTGATGTACCTGCGCGAGGCGCGCGACGCCTACGCGCGCTGGGGTGCTGACGCGGTGGTCGCCTATCTGAACGCGAGGTACCCTGCCGTGCTCAAGGCGCCCATGCACGAGTCGGCCTCCGACCGAACGACCGTGACGGCGACCACCACGACAACGGGCGGGTCCACGGGCGCGCATTTCGACGTGAAGACCGCGGTGCGCGCGGCGCAGGCGCTCGCGGGTGAGCTCGACCCGGGGCGCGTTGTGGGCCGGCTGATGGAGCTCACGCTGGAGAACGCGGGGGCGCAGCGCGGCGCCCTGGTGCTCAGCGAACGGGAGGCGCTCTCGGTCGTGGCTCGTTTATGGGTGGAGGGGACCCGCATCGAGGCGGGCCTGTCGGAGCCTCTCGGGCAGAGCCACGACGTGCCGGTGGCGGTGGTGCAATATGCGGCCCGCACAGGCGAGCCGGTGGTGACGGGCGACGCGAGGTCCGACGCGCGCTTCGCCGGCGACCCGTACCTGGCATTGCACGCGGTGCTCTCGCTGCTGGCGCTGCCCTTGACGCATCGGGGCCACGTGGTGGGCGTGCTGTACCTGGAGCACCGGGACGTGCCGTCGGCGTTCCCTCCGGCGCGCGTGGAGCTCCTGTCGGTGCTCGCCTCGCAGGCGGCGATCGCCGTCGAGAACGCCGTGCTGTACCGGGACCAGGAGGTCAAGATCCAGGAGCGGACGGCGGAGCTGCGGATCGCCAAGGAGGCGGCCGACCGCGCCAATCGCGCGAAGAGCGATTTTCTCTCCAGCATGAGCCATGAGCTGCGCACGCCCCTCAATGGCATCCTGGGGTACGCTCAGTTCCTCATGCGAGCGCCCGAGCTCTCGCCAAAGAGCCGCGAAGGGGTGCAGATCGTGAAGAAATCGGGCGAGCACCTGCTGGCGTTGCTCAACGACCTTTTGGACCTGGCGAAGATCGAGGCCGGCAAGATGGAGCTCGTCCCCCGGAGGTTCGACTTTCCCTCCTTCGTGCACAACGTCGTGGATCTCTGCGGCGTGCGCGCCGAACAGAGGGGCATCGCCTTCACCCACGAGGTGCGGGGCCCGGCGCTCGCCGCCGTGCACGCGGACGAGAAGCGCTTGACGCAGGTGCTCCTGAACCTGCTCGGCAACGCCATCAAGTTCACCGAGCGCGGCGCGGTCACCCTGCTCGTCGACGTTCTTGATGAGGGAGGAGATGGGCAGCGCGAGGTGCGCTTCCGGATCGAGGACACGGGCACCGGCATCGCCCCGGAGCACCTCGCGCGCATCTTCGAGCCCTTCGAGCAGGTGGGAGACCTGCGCGCGAAGAGCGAGGGCACCGGGCTCGGCCTCGCCATCAGCAAGAGGATCATCGAGCAGCTGGGCGGGACCATCCATGTCGAGAGCGAGCTCGGCAAAGGCAGCGCGTTCACCGTGACGCTCACGCTCGCCGAGGCGCTCTCTTCCGCGGCCGTCGACGAGGCCCCGGCGTGGGCCACGATCACCGGGTATCGCGGCGAGCGCCGCACGATCCTCGTCGTGGACGACAACCTCGGCAACCGCGCCCTGTTCTGCGATCTGCTGGTCCCCATCGGCTTCGACCTCGTCGAGGCTGACGGCGGCGAATCCGCGCTGCGGCTCGCCCTGCAGCACAGGCCGGCGCTGATCTTGATGGACCTGGCCATGCCAGGCCTGGACGGCTATGAGACCACGCGCCGCCTCCGGCAGATGCCCGAGCTCGACGGGGTGGTGATCCTGGCCTCGTCGGCGAACGTCACCGCCGCCGAACAGCCGAAGGGGGCCCACGCCGGCTGGGACGACTTCTTGCCGAAGCCGGTGCATGCCAGCGTGCTCTTCGAGAAGATCGCGCGTTTCCTGCGCGTGGAATGGACGCATGAACCGGTGAACGCCGCCGCCCCCACGGCGGTGAAGGGGGATGACGTGCTTGTGCCGCCCTCGGCCGAACAGCTGTCGCTGCTGTCGCGGCTTGTGGCGTCGGGCCGTATCCGGAAGGTGCTGGCCGAGGCGGAGCGGATGCAGCAAGATGAGCCGCGACTCGGCCCCTGGCTCGATCAGCTCCAGACGCTGGCGCGAACGTACCAGATGCGGAAGCTGCAGGAGTTCGTCGAGGAGCACGCCGCGGTAGGCCACGTGGTGGCCGACGGTCGGCGATCATGAGCAGAGCCTCCGCGCCCGGCGCTCGTGAGCCCACGATCCTCATCGTGGACGACATGCCCGCCAACCTGGCCCTGCTCGTGGATCATCTGGAATCCGCGGGTCATCAGGCGCTCGCCGCCGAGGACGCGGAGGCGGCCCTGAAGCGAGCCAGCCTCATGAAACCCGACCTGATCCTGCTGGACGTGGTGATGCCTGGGATCGACGGGTTCGAGACCTGTCGGCGCCTGAAGGCGGCCGAGGGCACCCGGGACATCCCGGTGATCTTCATGACCTGCCTCGGAGAAGTGGCGGACAAGCTCGTTGGGTTCGAGGCGGGGGGCGTCGATTACATCACCAAACCGTTCGAGATTGAAGAGGTGCTCGCGCGGATCAGGACGCACCTGAGCTTGCGCGAGGCGCAGAAGGAGCTCGAAGCGAAGAACGCGCAGCTCCTGCGTGCCCACCAGGAGCTCGAACAACGGGTGCGAGAGCGCACGGCCGAGCTGGCGAGCTCGAACGCCGCTCTCGAGGCGGAGAACGCCGAGCGCCGGCGCGCGGAGCTTGCTTTGCGCGAGAGCCAGCACCTGCTTCAGGCCATCATCGACAACTCCACGGCGGTCATCTACGTCAAGGACATCGACGGCCGCTATTTGATGGTCAACCGCCGCTACGAAGAGTTGTTTCATGTGACCACGCGGTCGATCGCCGGCAAGACCGACCATGACCTGTTCCCCGCGGAGCGCGCCGACGCATTTCGCGCTGTCGACAAGCAGGTGGCGGCGGCCGGGGGGCCGCTGGAGATGGAAGAGATCGTGCCCCAGGACGATGGGCTCCACACGTACATCTCGATCAAGTGTCCGCTCTTCGACGCGTCGGGCCGGGCGTATGCGGTTTGCGGGATCTCCACGGACATCAGCGATCGAAAGCGGACCGAGGCGGAGCGGGAGATGCTCCTCTCTCGCGAGCAGGCGGCGCGGGCGGAGCTCGAGCGTACGGGGCGGCTGAAGGATGAGTTCCTGGCGCTCTTGAGCCACGAGCTGCGGACGCCGCTCACCGCGATCCTCGGCTGGTCGCAGCTGCTCCGCATGCGCGGCCCGTCGGACGAGATCCTGGTCCGGGCGCTCGGGACGATCGAGCGGAACGCGCGGGCGCAATCCAAGCTCGTCGACGATCTCCTGGACATGTCGCGCATCGTCGGCGGGCGGCTGAGCCTCGACGTGGAGGTGATCGATCTGGCCGAGATGCTCGAAACGCTGCTGGAATCGGCGGAGCCGGCCGCGAAGGCGAAGGGGATCCGCCTGGAGCTCAGCGTCGAGTCGGCCGGAGAACAGGTCATGGGGGATCCGAATCGCCTCCAGCAGATCGTGTGGAATCTGGTCAGCAACGCGATGAAGTTCACGCGGCAAGGCGGGCAGGTGAAGGTATCGCTGCGCCGCGAGGGGACGTACGCGCGCCTCGCGGTGAGCGACACGGGGATCGGCATCGCGCCCGAGTTCTTGCCGTACGTATTCGAGCAATTCCGGCAAGCAGACGCCTCGACCACGCGCGAGTACGGCGGGCTGGGTCTGGGTCTCTCGATCGTGCATCACCTGGTGGAGCTGCACGGGGGGACGGTGGAGGCGACAAGCGCGGGCAAGGATCAGGGGGCGAGCTTCACGGTGAAGCTGCCGCTCTCGGCGAAGCACGCCGAGGCGCTGGCCGGAGGAGAGCCGCCGCCGACGCCGCAGCGCCGGCCGTCATGGCACCGCGCCGGGGAGCTCTTGAGCCTGAAGGGGGTGCGGGTGCTGGTGGTGGACGACGAGCCGGACACGCGAGAGCTGCTCCTCCGGATACTGGCGGAGTGCCAGGCGGAGGTGCGGACGGCGGGCTCCGTCGTGGAGGCGCTGGCGGAGCTGGAGCGGGACCAGCCGACGGTCCTGGTGAGCGACATCGGTATGCCGCACGAGGGCGGGTATGAGCTGATCCAGAAGGTGCGGCAGTTGCCGGAAGAGCGTGGGGGGAGCGTGCCGGCGCTGGCGTTGACCGCATTCGCGCGCGCCGAGGATCGCGCGCGGGCGCTCATGGCCGGATACCAGATGCACCTGGCCAAGCCGGTGAAGCCACCGGATCTGGTGGCGCACGTGGCGACCTTGGCCGGGCGAATCCATGGCGGGGCGAGGTGAGGATCGACGCCACCTGCTCCGATCCGTTCGCCGCGCACGCTGGGCCCGGCGCGCTCCGAGATCGACTTCATGCCCGCACATTGTGGACCGGCTGCACCTGGGTTGGAGAGCACGGCGGCGCCGGGGCGGATTTCCCTCGAATGGCGGCGCCGACCCGCTTGATGCAGCGCACAGAAGCGCTCTACAAGTAGTCCATGATCGGTATCCCCGGGTACACCCTGACAGGCCTCATCCACGAATCCGCTGCGTCAACCGTATACCGAGGATACCGCAACGAGGACCGGGCCCCTGTCGCGGTCAAGCGCCTCAGGAACGAGCGCCCGGCGGCGGCCGAGGTCGCGAGGCTTCGCTACGAGTACGCCATCGCCAAGGAGCTCGCGCTGCCCGGCGTGGTTCACGTCCTGGGCATCGTGAAGATCGGGGCGAGCCTGGCGCTCATCATGGAAGACGCCGGGGGCTGCACGCTCCATGAGCTCATCACGGCGCGCTCCCTCACGCTCAAAGACGCGCTCCGGATCGCGATATCCATCGCGAGCACGCTCGAATCCATTCATCGGGGCGGGGCCGTTCACATGGACATCAAGCCGCAGAACATCATCGTCGAACCGTCCACGTGGAACGCCAAGATCATGGACTTCGGCAGCGCCACCCGCCTCTCCCAGGAGGCACAGCGGCCGAGGAGCCCCGCCGCCTTCGAGGGCACCCTGGCGTATATGTCCCCGGAGCAGACCGGGCGGATGAATCGCGTTATCGACCTGCGCACGGACCTCTACTCCCTCGGGGTCACCCTGTACGAGATGGTGACGGGCAAGCTCCCTTTCCCGACGAAGGACCTCCTGGAGCTCGTGCACTGCCACATCGCCAGGCTCCCGCCGCCGCCGGCGCGGGTCTCGCCCGACGTACCGCGCTCCGTCTCTGACATCATCATGAAGCTCCTGGCGAAGAGCCCCGATGATCGGTACCAGGGCGCCTACGGGCTCCGGATGGATCTCGCCGAGTGCCTCGCGCAGCTCGAGGCGGCGTCGGCGATCGAGCCGTTCGTGCTCGGGCGCCACGATTACGTGGACGCGCTCCGGATCCCGCAGAAGGCCTACGGCCGCGAGGCGGAGCTCGCGGTCCTCGAAGGCGCGTGGCGGCGCGTCAGCCAGGGCGCGAGCGAGCTGCTGCTCGTGTCCGGCCACGCCGGTATCGGCAAGTCGCTCCTCGTCGGCGAGATCCAGAAATCCATCGCGCAGGGCAAGGGGTACATCGTCGCAGGCAAGTTCGACCAGATCAACCGGACCGTCCCCTACGCGGCCGTGGCGCATGTCTTCCGGGAGCTCGTCCGAGCCCTCTTGACCGAGCCCGCGGAGGCGCTCGCGCTGTGGAAGGAGCGAATCGCGAACGCCGTCGGGCAGAACGGCCAGCACCTCGTCGACCTCATCCCCGAACTCGAGCTCCTCCTCGGCCCCCAGCCCGGCGTCGAGCTGCTCGGACCGACCGAGGCGCAGGTCCGCTTCCACCTCGCGTTCCGGAAGTTCTGCAGCGCCATCCCCGCCCAGGAGCACCCCCTCGTCGTCTTCCTCGATGACCTGCAATGGGCGGATCCGGCCTCGCTCAAGCTCCTCGAGCAGCTCCTGACCGAACCGGAGATCAAGCATTTCCTCGTCATCGGCGCGTACCGCCACAACGAGGTCGACGAGAGCCACCTGTTTTCGATCACCCTGGGGGAGCTGCGCAAGGCCGGGGTCGCCGTCGGCGACATTGACCTCAAGCCGCTCGATCTCCCCGTCGTGACGCGGCTCCTCGCCGACACGCTCTCCTGCGACCCCGAGCGGGCCGAGCCGCTCGCGCGCCATGTGATGAGCAAGACGCACGGCAACCCGTTCTTCATGAACCAGTTCATGAGGGCGCTGCACGCCGAGAAGCTCGTCTCCTTCGATCCGGCCCGGCGCGAGTGGACCTGGGATCTGCCGCGCATCCAGCGGATGAAGGTCACGGACAACGTCGTCGACTTCATGGCGGGCAGGCTCTTGGAGCTCGACGGACGCGCGCAGCGCACCCTCATGCTCGCCGCGTGCATCGGTTATCGCTTCGACCTGAAGACGCTGGCGAGGGTGGCCGACAGGCCGCGCCGCGAGGTGGCAGGCGAGCTGTCGGCGGCGCTCCGCGAGGGGCTGATCCTCGCCGTCGGCGCGGACTCCAGGTTCTTCGACGCGGCCCTGAGCGGCGCGATGACCGGCGAGGCGGACGAGCCGGAACTCGCGCTCGACGCCGCCTACCGGTTCTTGCACGACCGGGTCCAGCAAGCGGCCTACCGGCTCCTCGACGAGGCCCGCAAGCAGGAGATCCACCTCCAGATCGGGCGGCTCATGCTCGCGGACAGCGACCCTGGCGGCATGGAGGGTGAGGTCTTCGAGGTCGCGACCCACATGAACCTCGGCATGCCGCGGATCACCGATCCGGAAGAGCGCGTCGCGCTGGCGCGCCTGAACCTCGAGGCGGGCAGGAGGGCGAAGGCCGGCGCGGCGTACGAGGCGGCCGCGAGCTACTTCGAGGCCGGCACGAGCGCGCTCGGCCCGAAGCGCTGGGACGAGCGGCACGATCTCACCTTCGCGCTGACCACCGGGCTCGCGGAGAGCCTTTGCCTGACAGGCCAGTTCGACGTCGGCGAGCGGCTGTTCGACGCGCTCCTCGAACACGCGAGATCCCCGCTGGACGGCGCGCAGGTCCGCAACCTGCGTATGTCGTTCCACCTGATGCGCGGCGACCTCTCCGAGGTCGTGCGGTGCGGCCTCGAGGCCCTCGCGCTGCTCGGGGTCGACATCCCCGCGGGGGCCGAGGAGCAGCGCGCGCTGCTCGGCAGAGAGCTCGAGGCGATGCAGGCCCACCTCGCGAGCCGCCCGATCTCCGCTCTCCTGGGGCTGCCCACCGTCGCCGATCCAGAGAAGCAGACCGTCCACCGTCTCCTCGCCGACATGACGCAGCCCGCCTCCGCGCTCGGGCTGCCGGTCCTCGGGCCGCTCACGCTCATCATGCAGATCAACCTCGCGGTGGAGTGCGGCAACTCGAGCACCTCCGCGTACGCGTACGTGCTCTATGCGGTGCTGCTGATCGACGGCGTCTTCGAGCCGCGGACGACGGAGGACCGGTACAAGGAAGCCTACGAGTTCGCCAAGGTCGGTATCGAGCTGAACGAGCGGATCCCCAACCCGCGCATCACGTGCATGCTCCTCACGACCTTCGGGGCCATCCTTCATTTCTTCGAGCCGCTCCGGGACACGATCAAGCTCCTGGCCCGCTCGCGGCAGGCCGGCCTGGAGTCGGGAGATCTGGCGTACTCGTCGTACTGCTGCATCCACATGGTCTCGGCGAGCCTGAGCCTCGGCGACGATCTCGGCGCGGTGGCCACGGAGATCGAGCAGGATCTCGCGCTCATGCGGCGGACGAACGACAAGCTCACGACGCTCATCCTCACGTGCGCAAGGCAGGTCGTCGCGAACCTCACGGGGGGCACCGCCGGGACACACACCCTCAGCGACGGCACCTTCGACGAGGCCGCGTTCGCCAGCATGGTCTCGGTCCCGGAGCTCACCTATGTGGCCGCGTGGTACCACACGCAAAAGGTCCAGCTGGCCTATCTCCACGGCGATTACGGCGCCGCGCGCTCGCTCATGGCCGCCGCGGAGAAGATGACCGCCGGCTGCGTGAACAACTTCTGGGCGACCGAGCTCGTCTTCTATTCGTGCCTGACCCTCGCCGCCTCGTGCGACGGCGCTTCGGCCTCCGAGAAGGAGCGGCTCGTGGCGGCGCTGTCGGCGCACCGGGAGAAGCTCGCCCGCTGGGCCGAGCTCTGCCCCCGGAGCTACGCGCACAAACATCTCCTCGCCGAGGCGGAGATCGCGCGCATTTCGGGCGGCGATCGGCACGCCGTGGCGCAGCTCTATGACAGGGCGATCGAGGGCGCCGAGGAGGCCGGGTTCACGCGCGACCAGGCGCTGGCGAGCGAGCTCGCCGGGAAGTTCCACCACGCGAACGGCCTCACCCGGAGCGCGCGCGCCCACATGACCGACGCCCACCACGGCTACATGCAGTGGGGGGCGACTGCCAAGGCGGACCGACTGGCGGCCGAGGTGCCGCAGCTCGTGCAGAAGATCGCGCTCACGTCGGCGCCGCCTGGCATGCTGGAGCACGCCCGGGCCGCGGTCCAGACCACCTCGACGACGAGGCTCAGCACCAGCGTGCTCGACGTCGAGGCGGTCATCCGGGCCGCTCAGGCCATCGCCGGCGAGGTCGTCCTCGAGAGCGTGGTCAGCCGGCTGCTCGACATCGCGATCCAGAACGCCGGCGCGAAGAAGGGGGTCCTCGTCTTGGAGCGCGATCATCACCTGATGATCGAGGCGTCCATCACCGTGGATCCGAACGTTGTGAGGGTCGGCCTGCTGCTCCCCGTCGAGGGCAGCGCCGAGGTCCCCGCCTCGATCGTGCAGTACGTCGCGAGGACGATGCAGCCGGTGGTCCTCGCGGACGCGAGCCATGAGCCTCGCTTCGCCGCGGACGCGTACGTCGCCGCGAACAACCCGAGATCGATCCTCTGCCTGGCGATGGTGCACCAGGGGCGCACGAACGGCGTTCTTTATCTGGAGAACGACACGGCGACCAACGTGTTCACGCCGGCCCGACTGGAGCTCTCGAAGCTCCTCCTGGCGCAGGCGGCGACCGCGGTGGAGAACGCCGTGCTCTACGCGAACCTGCACAGGCGCACGGAGTCGCTGCGCCTCGCCGAGGAGCAGCTCAGGGTCGAGTTCTCGGCGCGGGAGCGGAGCGAGCACGCGCGCGCCGAGCTCCAGGAGGAGATCATCCGCGTGCAGAGCGCCCGCCTGGCGGAGCTCTCCACGCCCATCATCCCGATCACCGACCGGATCATGGTCATGCCGCTCATCGGGATGATGGATCGGCAGCGGGCGGAGCAGGTCCTGAGCACGGCGCTCCAGGGGGTCGAATCGAGCGGCGCCGAGGTCGTGATCATCGATATCACCGGCGTGAGGACGGTCGACGGCGACGTCGCGAGCACCCTGATGAACGCCGCCCTCGCCCTCCGGCTGCTCGGGGCGCAGGCGGTGATCACGGGCATCCGCCCGGACGTCGCACAGACGCTCATCCGGCTGCAGATCGACCTGGGCGCGGTGGTCACGCAGGGGACGCTCCAGAGCGGCATCGCCTACGCCTTGCAGCGGGTGGGGGGCCGCGGCGCGCCCCTCGGAGCGCGCGCGCGATGAGGTGCGGCCGGGGCGCCTCGCTCAGTGCGACGGCGGGCCGCTCTCGGGCCCGCTCTCCGCGCCGAGCGGCCTGGCCCTCGACCTCCGGAGCGCCCGCCCCTCCAGCGGGTCGACGAATGCAGGCCTCGCCGCGGCCGCGATGCGCTGCTGGATCGCGCGGGCGACGTGCGCGACGTGGGGTGGATCCATCATCGTGAAATGGTTGCCAGGCACCACCTGGAGCGCGAACTCCCCTCGCGCGAGGTCCATCCAGGCATTGACGGCGCGCGCGTCGTCCGGGCTGACCTGCTCTCGCGCGCGCAGGAACAGGACGCTGGCGTCCGTCGGCTGCGGCACGTAGCTCGCGAGCGCCTGCCACGTGCTCGTGACCTCGGCGCGGAGCCGCGCGTCGTCCTCCATGGCAGCCACGAAGCTGCGGTATCTCTGCGACGCGATCGCCTGGATCTTCGCCATCTCGTGGCCCAGGGCGCTCGCCGGAGAGCGGTCGCTCGCTCCCTGTACGCTGCCCGTGTCCAGCAGCAGCAGCAAAGCCACCTTGCGCCCCTGCGCGAGCAGCTGCTGCGCCATCTCGTACGCGACGACGCCGCCGGCCGAATGCCCGCCCAGGAGATACGGACCCTCGGGCCTGACGCTCAGGATCTCCTCCACGTACCGGGTGGCGATCGCGGGAATGGACATGGCGGACATGGCGCTCGTGAAGCTCGGCTCGCTCGCCTCCGCCCCGGTGGGTTGAATCCCGCAGACGGGCAGCTCGCCGCCCAGGCGCTGCACCAGGGGGCGATAGAGGTGGACTGTGCCGCCGAGCGGCGGGATCAGGAACAGCGGCGTGGCGTCCGGCGCCCCCGCCTGCAGCGAGACGAGGAGCTGTCCGGCAGCGCGCCTGGCCGTGAGGACCGCGGCGCTCCCGCTCCGCTGCGTCATCGCGGGGCTCAGGGGCGCCTTCGAGCTCGGAGGCAGCGCTTCCCGGACGCGTTCGGTGAGCGCTGCGACCGAGGGAGGACCGGACGACGCCGGCGGACTCCAGATCTTCGGCGGCAGGGATCGCACCGTGGCCGGGCCCACGGTGCATGTGGTGTCGAGCACGTGAGCGGTGCGCTCGAACGGGTACGTGGGGAGCGGCACGCGCCTCCGGCGCTCGTCCCGGGAGAACGCGGCCCAGTCCACGTCCACGCCGGCACACCAGAGCCGGCCCACCGCGGCGAGCAACGCCTCGAGGTCGCCGGGGCCCTCGCCCGGGCCCGCCAGGGTGGTCGCGACCCGTCGCTCCGCGTCCGGGTGCCGCGACGCCACGGCTGCCAGGGCGGAGCCGGGCCCGACCTCGAGGAGGGCGCGATCGGCCGAGGCCAGCAGCATGGCGATGCGATCCTCGGGGCGAGCCGATCCCGTGGCCTCCTCCTCCGCGCGCCCGCGCAGCGCGACCCGCGCGACCGCGTCGTCGAGCGAGAGCGCGCCGCCCACGCACGCGGCGGCGACCTCGCCCACGCCGTGCCCGAACAGCGCGGCCGGGCGGATCCCCCACGACATCAGGAGCTGCGCCAGGGCGTACTCGGTCGAGAACAGGGCGGCCGCGGCCGCGCTGAAGCGCGGAGAGCCGATCTCCGCGTCGCCGCGGGCGCGCTCCTGCTCCTCGGGAAAGAGCTGGTGGCGGATGTCCACCGACAGCTCGCGGCGGAAGAGCTCGGCGCACTGGTCCATGCTCTCGCGGTAGGCGCGCTCGTGCAGGTAGAGCTCGCGCCCCATGCCGACATGCTCCGCGCCCGCGCCGGGGAACATGAAGACGACCTCCGGCGGCCGCTTGCCGGCGACCTGCGTGAAGACGCGGGCGGGGTCGCGCCGATCGAGGCAGGCCGCTCCCGAGGCCGGATCCGCACACACCACCGCGCGGCGGTGCGCGAAAGGCACCCTGCCGCGCTGCAGGGTGAACGCGACGTCGGCGAGCGAGCTCTCCGGCGCGCGCCGCAGGTGCTCGGCCAGCCGATCGGTGCTCCGCTCGAGCGCGGCGCTTGTCTTCGCCGAGACGACGAGCAGCTGGCAGCGCCTGGACGGGCCGGACGGCGCCCGCTCCGGCGCCTCCTCGACCACGGCGTGCGCGTTCGTGCCGCCGATGCCGAAGGCGCTCACCGCGGCGCGGCGCGGGGCTCCGCCGCGCTTCCACGCGCGCGGCCTGGAGTTGACGACGAACGGGCTGCTCGCGAGGTCGATCTCGGGGCTGGGACGACGGAAATGGAGCGTCGCGGGGATGAGCTCGTGCTCCAGCGCCAGCGCCGCCTTGATGAGGCCGGTCACCCCGGCGGCCGCGCGGAGGTGGCCGAGGTTGCTCTTCACCGAGCCGAGCGCGCAGAAGCCGACCTGGTCGGTCGCCTTCCGGAACACCCGCGACAGCGCGGCCACCTCGATCGAGTCGCCGAGCCGCGTGCCCGGGGCGTGCGCCTCCACGTACGTGATGCTCTCCGGGCTCACGCCGGAAGCGGCGTGGGCCCGGGTGATGGTCTCGATCTGCCCCTCCAGGCTCGGCGCCGTGTAACCCACCTTGAGCGCGCCGTCGTTGGTGACGGCGGAGCCGCGGATCACGGCGTGGATCGTGTCGCCGTCGTCCAGCGCGTCCTTCAGCCGCTTGAGGACGACGAGGCCAACACCGTTGCTGGCCACGATGCCGCTCGGCTCGGCGTCGAAGGGCCGGCAATGGCCGTCGGGCGACGTGACCGCGCCTTCCTCGTGGAGATAACCGATCCTCCGCGGCGAGAGGATGCCGACACCCCCCGCGAGGACCATGTCGCTCTCCCTGGTGAGGAGGCTCTGGCAGCCGAGGTGCACCGCGACGAGCGACGTCGAGCACGCCGTCATGACGCTCACGGCGGGCCCCCGGAGCCCCAGCTTGTAGGCCACGCGCGTGGTCAGGGAGTCGGTCACGTTCCCGGTGTAGATCCGGTAGTGCTCCGAGTTCGGCGCGGCCGGAGGCGGCCCGACGCGCTCGATCCAGTAGCTCGGGGCGTCGCTCCCGGCGAACACGCCGATCGGCTTCGGGTAGGCGAGCGGGTTGTACCCGGCGCTCTCCATGGCTTCCCAGGCGCACTCGAGGAAGACCCGCTGCTGCGGGTCCATGAGCACGGCCTCCTGCGGGCTGTAGCCGAAGAACGCCGCGTCGAAGCACATGACGTCCTCGAGCAGGCCGGCCGCCGGGATGAACTTGGGCGACCCGATGAGCTCCGACTCCACGCCGAGCGCCTTCAGCTCGTCGGACGAATAGAAGGCGATCCCCTCGACTCCATCCTTGAGCATCGACCACAGCGCCTCGACGCTGCGCGCCTTCGGGAAGCGACCGGCCATTCCGATGATGGCGATGGCGCTGTCGGGGATCGGCTCCCGCGCCTGAGCCTCGGTCGCGGGGGCCGCGGCGCCGGGTCCACGCGCGGAGACCACGCTCTCTCCCGGGGCGGCCGCCAGAGGGCCCCTCCTTAGGTGGGCAGAGAGGGTGCGGATCGTCGGGTACTGGAACAGATCCATGATAGGCACGTCCTCGCCGAGCCGCGCCCGGATGCCGGCGCGGACCCGGGTGAGGAGCAGCGAGTGGCCGCCGAGCTCGAAGAACGGGTCATCGAGGCCGACCTCGGCGAGCCCGAGCACCTCGCGCCAGATCTCGCCCAGGATCACCTCGATGGCCCCGGCGGGGGCCGGCGCCGCCGCCCGCGGCTCGGCCGCCCGCGGCTCGGGCTTCGCGCGGTCGTCCGCCGGAAGAGCCGCCATGTCGACCTTCCCGTTCGCGGTGAGCGGCAGCGCGTCGAGCTTCACGAAGGCGGCCGGAACCATGTAGTCGGGGAGCTTGGCCGCCGCGAGATCGCGCAGACCTGCGGGCATCGCGCGCGTCTTCTGCCGCCGGAGAGGGCTGTTCGCGAGCGCCCGCGCCGGCGGGGTCTCCACGGGTCGCGCCTGGATCCAGGCGCGCGGTCGCGGCGCGCCGCCCGAACGTTCGACCGAGCGCTCGAACAGCACATCCATGCAGCCCGGGCCCGAGGTCCTCGATCCGGTGATCCGGACCGAGCAGCCGAGGCGCGCGCCGAGCGCCCATAGCGCCTCCGGCTCGATCGCGGCGATCGCGGCGCGGTCCACCTCGGCGCCGCCCCCTTCCCGCAGCCGGCTCGCGGCGATCGCGTCGGCGTACACGCGCCCGTTCGGGATCCCCAGGACCTCCAGCCCGCCGGCTCCCGCCTCGCGCAGCGCGCGCTCGACGCCCGCGAGGCCCTCCGAGGCAGCCCACTCGATGGATCGGCCGATGGCGACGGGCTCGGGCGCCATTCCCACGTGCAGGACCACGTCGTAACGGAAGCGCGTCATCTCGTCGGAGCCCGAACCCCGCTTGAGCCAGCACTCCACGTGCTCCACGCCCGGGATCTGGCCACGCAGCGCGTGAAAGAACTCGGGCGCGAGGACGAGCTCTTTCTCGGCGAGGGCCGCCCGCCGCACCCGGGCCCAGAGCTCGGCCGGGGCCACGCCCGCTGGCGCGCGGTGGAGCTGCACCGAGGTGTGAAACGCCTCGAGCAGGGGAAGGCTCCTGATGTCGCCCAGGAACACGACGCCACCCGGCGCCACCGCGCGCGCGGCGCCCTCGATCACCGAGCGCAGGTAATCGGCGCTGGGGAAGTACTGGACGATCGAGTTCAGGAGGATCACATCGAAGCTGCCCGGAGCGACCCCGCTGAAATCGTTCGCTTCCCGGCGCTGAAGCGACACATGCGAGAGCGTGCCGCGCGCGAGCGCGGGTCGGAGGAGCGAGATCGCCTTCTCCGAGAAATCCGTCCCGAGGTAGCCGGCGCACTGCGGGGCCAGCTGCAAGAGCAAGAGTCCGGTCCCACAGCCGATCTCCCACGCCCGGCGCGGCTGGAACGAGAGGATCCGCTCGACCGTGTGGTCCCGCCAGGCGCGCATCGCTCCGGCGTCGATGGGATCTCCGGTGTAGCTGCTGTTCCAGCCCGTGATGTTGAAGCCCGGATCCACGCCGCCGCCGCCCTCCCCGTAGGTGCCGTCGTACAGCGCCTGCCACGCCGAGACGTGCTCCGCTTGCACGGCCGGGGTCTGCTCCGCGGCGCCGCCGTCATCGAGGCGAGGGATGACGTAGGCGACGAGCCGCTTGTTGCCTTTCGTGTCTTCCCGCGCCACCACGACGGCCTCTTCCACGGCGGGGTGTTCCCGCAGCACGGCCTCGATCTCGCCGAGCTCGATGCGATAACCACGGATCTTCACCTGGTTGTCGATCCGCCCCAGGAACTCGATGTTCCCGTCGGGGAGCCACCGGGCGCGGTCGCCGGTGCGGTACATGCGCGCGCCCGGCTCGTCCGAGAACCGATCGGGCAGAAACCGCGCGGCGTCGAGCTCGGGCCGGCGCAGGTACCCGCGGGCGATGCCGGCGCCCCCGAGGGTGAGCTCGCCCGGGACGCCCACCGGCACGAGCTCCCCGCGCGCATCGAGGAGGTAGACCCGCATGTTGTCGATGGGACGGCCGATCGAGGGGTCGACCGTCGCTGTCTCGCCGCTCGGCCGCGCCTTCGGCACCGGGCACGAGGTCGCGACCACGGTCCCCTCGGTCGGGCCATAGTTGTTCACGACGTCGAAGGGGAGCGCCGCGGCAGGCCAGACGCGGAGCTTGTCTCCTCCCGTGAGCAGGCACCGGAGCGCCGCGGAAGCAGGCCAGTCGAGGCGCAGGAGCTCTTCCGCCATCGGCGTGGGCAGGAACGAGACGGTGATCTCTCGCGCGAGGAGCCACGCTCGAAGCTCTTCCGGGGAGCGGCGGAGCGGCTCTCCGGGGATGAACAGGCACGCTCCCGTGCATAGGTACGGCCAGAGCTCCCATACCGACGCGTCGAAGCCGGGGCTCGCGACGAGGGTCGCGCGATCCGCGCTGGAGACGGCGAAGCGCCGCGCGTGCCACGCCACCAGGTTCATGAGGCTCCGGTGCTCCACGAGCACGCCCTTGGGGCGGCCGGTCGAGCCCGAGGTGTAGATGGCATAGGCCAGGTCCCGGGGGCCTGCGCACGCCGGAGGGGGCGACCGGTCCCGCGCCGCCAGCTCCGGCCCGCCGGCGTCGAGGTGGATCACCGCGCCCGCGAACGGCGGGAGGCGATCGGCGAGGTGCGCCTGCGTGAGGAGCACCGGCGCTCCGGAGTCCTCGAGGAGGAACGCCAGCCGCTCTCTCGCGATCTCCGCGTCCACCGGGAGATACGCCGCGCCCGCCTTCAGGACTCCGACGATCCCGACCACCATCTCCAGCGAGCGCTCCGCGCAGATCGCGACCAGGGTATCGGCCTCGACGCCCAGCGCGCGCAGGCGGTGCGCGAGCTGGTTCGCCCGGCGATCGAGCTCTCCGTACGTGAGCGATCCGCGATCCGACACGACCGCGGCGGCGTTCGGCGCGCGCGCCGCCTGCTCCTCGAACCGATCCAGGACGCTCAGGTCGCGCGGGAAATCAGCGGCGGTGTCGTTCCATTCGACGAGCAGCTGGCGCCGCTCGCGCTCCGGGAGCAGCGGCATCGACGAGACGGATCGCGCAGGATCCGAGGTGGCGGCCGCGAGGAGCATGAAGAGGTGCTCCAGCATCCGCGCCATCGTCGCCCGCTCGAAGAGGTCTGTGCTGTACTCCAGCATCCCGGCCACGCCGCCGGCGCTCTCCCAGGCATAGAGCGACACGTCGAAGATCGTCTTCTGCGTGTCCGTGTCGATGGCGCGCGCCTCGACCCCGCTGAGGTGGAGATCGCGCTCTGCAGGCGGCTGCGGCGCGAACACGATCTGCACGAGCGGGCTGTAGCTCGGGTCGCGCACCGGCTGGAGCTCCTGCACGAGCCGCTCGAACGGGAGCCTGTCGTGCGCATAAGCGTCCAGGCACACGTCCCTCACGCGGCGGAGCAGCTCCTCGAACGACGGCTCTCCGGAGACGTCGATCCGGACGGGGACCACATTGACGAAGAACCCGATCGCCGCCTCGAGATCGGCGTGATCCCGGCCAGCGCTCGGCAGACCGATCAGCAGGTCGTCGCGCTGCGTGGTGCGGTGGAGCAGGACGGCGAACACGGCCAGGAGGACCATGTTCACGGTCACATTGTTTCGCGCGCTGAGGTCCCGGACGGCCCTTCCGACCTCCGGATCGAGCTGGAAGGGGAGGGTCGCGCCGCGGAAGGTCTGGACCGGCGGCCGGACGTGATCGCTCGGCAGCTCGAGCAAGGGCGGCACGTCGACGAGCCTCTGCTTCCAGCCGGCGAGCAGCTCCGACAGGGCCTCTTCGGTCATCTGCTCGCGCTGCCACGACGCGAAATCGGCATACTGGAGCGGCGCGTGCGGCAGGGGAGGGGGAGCGTCCCGACGGAAGGCCTCGTAGAGCGCCGCGATCTCGCGGTAGGCCACCTCGAGCGACCAGCCGTCGACGGCGATGTGATGGATATGCAGCCAGAGGAGGTGATCGCGCTGCCCGAGCCGGAGCAGCCCTGCCCGGAACACGGGGCCGCGCTTCAGATCGAAGATCCTCCGGGCTTCCCCCGCGAGGAGCTGCTCCGCCTCGGCCTCGCGCTCGTCCTCGGAGAGGTGCTGGAGATCCGCGACCTCGAGCCGGAAAGAGGCGTCCTCGACGACGATCTGGACGGGCAGGCCGTCGATCTCCGTGTAGACGGTGCGCAGGATCTCATGGCGGCGGACGAGCTCACGCAGGCTCCTGTCGAGCGCCGCGATGTGGATCTCTCCGGTGAGGCGGAAGGGACAGAGGCAGTTGTAGGCCCTGCTCTCCGGCGCTAGCCGGTAGAGGAACCACATGCGCTCCTGCGCGAACGACAGGGGGACCGGCCCTGTCCGGGCGCCTCTCGGAATGGCATGCTCCCCCCGGGGGGCTGCGCGGCCGCCCGCCGTCGCCAGCGCGGCGAGCCCGGCGACGGTCGGATGCTCGAAGAGCTCCTGGAACCCGACATCGATCCCGAAGGCCCCGCGGAGGCGGGAGAACAGCTGGACGGCGTGCAGCGAGCTGCCGCCCAGCTCGAAGAAGCTGTCGTGTACGCCCACGCGCTCCACGCGCAGGAGCTCCTTCCAGAGGCCGGCGAGCGCCTCCTCCAGCTCGGAGCGCGGCGCCACGAAGGCGCGCGCGAGCTCCTGGCGCGCGCCCCCGGGCGCAGGGAGCGCCCTGCGGTCGACCTTGCCGTTCGGCGACGTGGGGAGCGCGTCGAGCGCCACGAAGGCGGAGGGGACCATGAAGCTTGGCAGTTGGCCCTGCGCGACGGCGCGCAGCGCGGGGAGGAGCGCCTGCTCGTCGCTGGCGGAGGCGCCCTGGACCGCGCGGGGGACGACGTACGCCACGAGCCGCTTGTCGCCCGGCGCGTCCTCGCGCACCACCACCGCGACCTCGCGCACCCCGGGGTGCTGGCACAGCGCCGCCGCGATCTCGCCGAGCTCGATGCGGTGGCCGTGGATCTTCACCTGATCGTCGATGCGGCCGAGGAACTCGATCTCACCCGAGGCGAGATAGCGCGCGAGATCGCCAGTCCTGTACAGGCGTGAATCCGGGGAGTCGCCGAACGGATCCTGGAGGAAGCGCTCCTGCGTGAGCTCGGGGCGGTTCAGGTAGCCGCGCGCAACGCCGGGGCCGCCGATGTAGATCTCGCCGGCGACGCCGACGGGGACGGGCGCGCGGTTGCGATCGAGGACGAGCACCCGGACGTCGGGGAACGCGACGCCGATCGAGCTCGACCACGGCCGCTCCAGATCGGGCTTTCCCATCGCGCGGTGGGTGGCGATCACGGTCGTCTCGGTGGGGCCATAGACGTGGACGAGCCTGGGGTGCTCGTCCCCGTGGCGGTCCCACCACGGCTCGAGCATCGCCACGTCGGACGCCTCGCCGCCGTAGATCACGAGACGCAGCCGCAGGCGGTCGCGGAGCGCTGGCTCGGCCGCCGCATCGGCGTGGATGAGCTGGCGGAGCGCCGAGGGCGTCTGGCAGACGACGGTCACCCCTTCATCACCGAGGAGCCTGTAGAACGCGTCCGGCGTCCGGCTCGTGACGAACGGGACCACGACAAGCCGTCCGCCGTGGCAGAGCGCGCCGAAGATCTCCAGAACCGAGAAATCGAAGGCATACGAGTGGAACAGCGTCCAGACGTCGCGGTCGCTGTAGCGAAACGCGCTGGCGGTGTGGTCGAAGAGGCGAACCACGTTGGCGTGGCTGACCATCACCCCCTTGGGCTTCCCGGTCGATCCCGAGGTGTAGATGACGTACGCGAGGTCGTCCGGGCCCTCGTTCGGCGCGGGCCCTACCTTGTCCTCGGGCTGCCGCTCGATCATGGCCCGATCCGCGTCGAGGCACACAACCCTCCCGCTCCCGCTCCGGAGCCGGGAGGCGAAGCGCTCCTCGGTGAGGATCACGGGGACGCCGGCATCTTCCAGCAGGAAGGCGAGCCGGTCCGCCGGATAAGAGGGATCGAGCGGGACATAGGCGCCGCCGGACTTGAGGACGCCGAGCAGCGCCACGATCATCTCGAGTGATCGTTCCAGGCAGACGCCGATCGGGACCTCGGGCCCCGCGCCGCTCTCCCGGAGGAGGTGGGCTATCTGGTTGCTCCTTCGATCCAGCTCGGCATAGGTGAGACGCTGTCCCTCGAACACCACCGCCACCGCGGACGGGGCGCGCCGGGCGTGCGCCTCGACCCGCTCGTGCAGCCGATCGCGCGGCGGATCGAACACCTCGCCGCGGTTCCACGCCAGCAGCGCGCGGCGCTCCTCCTCGGTCAGGACCGGCAGCTCCGAGACGCGCTGCTCCGGGTCGCCCGCCGCCCCGCGCAGCAGCGCCGCCCAGTGCCCGAGCAGCCGCTCGACCGTCGCGCGATCGAAGAGGTCTCGATTGTAATCGACGCGCGCGAAGAGGCCCGCGTCGGTCTCCTCGACACGGACGGCGAGCTCGAAGGCCACCTCGGTCGCCTCGAGCGCCACCTCCGTCAGCGTGAGCAGAGGGCCTCGCTTCGGCTCCAGCGGGCTCGGCTCGCTGGAGAAGGTGGCCTGGACGAGCGGTGCGCGGCTTGGATCCCGCGGCAGCGAGAGCTGCTCGACAAGAGAGGTGAAGGAGAGATCCCCGTTCTCGCTCCCCTCCTGCAGGGATCGGCGCACTTGACGCAGGAGCGCGCGAAAGCTCGGATCCGCGCCCAGCCTGCCCCGTACGGTCACGAGATTGCCGAATGCCCCGATGAGGCCCTGGGTCTCCTCGTCTCGTCCGGACAGCGGAACGCCGATGAGGACGTCGTCCTGGCCGGTATGGCGGTGGAGCACGGCGTGCATTCCCGCGAGCAGGACGGCGGACAGCGCCACGTCCTCCTCCCGGGCCAGCGCGCGGAGCTCTCGCACGAGCTCCTGATCGAGCGCGCACTCCACCGAACCTCCGGCGAAGGTCCGCACCGCGGGCCGCGGCCGATCCGTCCGGATCTCCAGCGCTTCGGGTGCTCCCGAGAGCTCGCGACGCCAGTGCGCGAGCTGCTGGTCGAGGAGCTCGGTGGTCCTGTGCTCCCGCTGCCGCAGTGCGTGGTCCTGGTAGCGTAGCGGCGGCGCCTGCCGCTCGACGCCATGATAGCCGTCGAATAGCTCCGAAAAGAACAGCGCCACGCTCGGTTTGCCATCCGAGAGGAGGGGGTGCATGGCGAGCGCGATGAGGTGGCGCCCTGGATGCACCCGGATGAGGCTCACGCGCCAGAGGGGGCCGCGCTCCGGATCGAGGGGCAGAGAGAGCTCCCGGCGAGCCATCTCGAGCGCGGCTCCATCCGAGGCGGACTGCCCCTCGGCGCCGAGATCCACCTCCAGGAAGGCGATGTCTGCCCGCGGCGAGACGACCTGCACCGGCTTCCCCTCGTGCTCTGCGAAGGATGTCCTCAGGATCGCCTGACGCGCCGTGAGCTTCTCGATGGCATGGACCAGCCTGGGCACATCCAGCTCGCCGTCCAGCCACGCCGCGCCCCCTTCGTTCAAGCCCGGCGCGGCGCCTCGGCCCCGGGTTAGCAGCCAAATACGTTCTTGCTCCAGAGAGAGCGGGGAATAGGAAATTTCGTTCATCGCGGATGACCTCCTTGTTGCTGGTAGGGGTCGGTTGCATCGATGCGCGTGGAGCAACCGCGCGCCGCGTCGGACGTTCGACGCGCGCACACCTGCGCGCACACCGTGCTTGCTGATCTGTCGTACGCTCTTCAGACATCAGGGCCGCCTGGTCACCTGGGCACGAGGAGCAGGCGCCAAGCGGGGCCAAAGCTTGTAAAATGCAGAAAAATGATAAATCGATGTCGGCCGCATCGCGAGGGGGCGCGATGCACACGCTACGCAGTATGAAGTATGGACACCACGACGCCAGTTTGTATTTGGGAGCATGCGGGTGCTGGTGATTGATGAACCTTGTCTGGATTCCGGGATCCCGACCTCGCGCCTGCTCTTGTGGGCCGATAGACAAATCCGGCTTCCGTCTCACGCTGAGTTGGTCCTCTTCCCCACCTTCGCGGTAGCTTCCAGCGCATCACGTCAGAATCGTGCTCGCGGCAGCCGTCGACACGCTCGGTCCTCCCAGAGAACCAGGGACGGGCATGACTGGACGACGCGCGGGCGACAGGCAGGGCGCAATCCAGTCATCCCGCACCGTGGAGGCCTGTCATGCCTCCGGCCGCCGGCAGCCGCGCGGCGCACGCGCTTCGCCAGCGGCTGCGACCAGAGTGTGTTGGGGATGAGTGTGTGTACCTGACGCGGCGGCCCCCCGTGGCGTCCCGCGTGACATGTCACGCTCTCGACCGTGACATGTCACGCCCTCGACCGTGACATGTCACGCTCTCGACCGGCGGCGTGGACACGTTGAGACGGTGCTCCGGGAGCGTTGGAGAGGCGGCCTCGTCGCACGGTTCGCCGCGCGGCCGCCGGCCGCCCCGCGTGAGCATCAACAATCGCGCGCGCGAAGAAGGCTTCCTCGGCAGGGTCGGAGACTGACGGTTCAACGGCTCGACGGCCTCGCCGCCCTCGAAGGGGCGACGCTCCTGAGCCCGGATGCCGGGCACGGCCCCTGCATTGCGTGACACCGCGGTCAGGCTCCCGAGGAGCTCTATCGCGGTGATGACAACACATATCCATCCTTCGAAGGACTCATGAAAACTACATTTCTTGTCGTTGCAGCAACTTTGGGCGCGCTCTCGGTCGGCTGCGAAGGCCAGGCCTACGGGCCGGGGCCGTCAGGCAATGCGGACGAGATTGTCGGCGAGAACCAGCAGGCGCTCGGCGAGTTGACCTGCGCGACCGTCGCGCTGGTGCCCACGGGCGATCGGAACGGGATCGTGCGTACGACCATTGGTACGCAAGCGAGCCCGGACTGGACTTACAACGCAGGCTCGGATTGTCCTCATCAGTACGTCGTGGAGTACAAGAATATACCGGCCACGAGGTCAGCCGAGTATCTCAACATCCGAACGACCTTCTTGAACGGTACGGAGTTCGAGGACATCACGAACGAGTCGGACTGTGAGAGATCTCATTTGCTGACAGGGTTCTACGTCTGGCCCAACAGCGTCAACGGCTTACCCTATGTCTACAAGCAGGTTATTGATGGTCACTGGGATGGAAACAGCTGCGTCGGCGACGTGGACTGGCCCAACTCTACGCTGCCGCCCAACTTCGACTTTGCCGGTAACTACAAGGTTCGAGTCGCTGCGCGGGCCTACCATTGCGCCCTCGCCGACAGCTGCGACGACTACCTGCGCGCAAGCCTGCGGGTCCAAACCCATGTGGAGTGGACACCCACTCCTCCTGAATGAACGGCGGACTCTTCGCGCAGCAAGCCGGCTTCTTTTGTTCACGCGCTCGAGCTCGGCGACATCCTCGATGACCTGGAGCACGTCGACTGCCCGGCAGACCTGACGCACGATCAGCGAGCGGGACGTGATGACGCGGGTGATCTTGGCTCGGCGCGATCCGGCGGAGACCCCGGTCGCGGAGGTGATGACTTTCGGCGTCGTCTGCGTCGAGCTGAGCACTCCGGCGCGGCAGGCCATGGCAGTCATGACCGAGCGACGCTGCCGCCACCTGCCCGTGGTCCAGGATGGGCGGGTGGTCGGGATGATCTCGATCGGCGATCTCGTGCACTGGGTGAGCCCTGAGCAAGAGGCCGAGATCAAGATGCTGACCGAGTACGTGCAGGGGGTCTACAGCTGAGCGCCTGTCAAGGGCGACGTGTGCCTGCTGCCGGCCTATGACGCGCCGCGTTTTGCGCTCTGCGCCGCGCCCGAATGCGCGCCATAGCTCCCACGACCTCGCCATCTGACGCCCGCGACGCCGCCCGAGCCGCTCGTCGCGCACACCTCATCGCGCAGCGAGCCGGCTTCTTTTGCTTACGCGCTGCGCCGCGCTCCGGCTGCGGCTCCGCCACGGCCCGCCGCTCGTGCATCCGGCGGGCCAGGTCGGCGGCGCCGCGGCCCGGAGCCAGGGGCTTGCGCAAATTTCGGTGCCAGGCATTGTGCCGGTGCGACGGGCCCTTGGCACCGGGCGAAACCTTTCCAACAATCCCGACCCGTTCAACCCTCGAGAAAACAGTGGAAACGCAAAATTCTACCATCATCTACACGAAGACGGACGAGGCGCCGGCCTTGGCCACCTATTCGCTCCTCCCGATCGTCGAGGCGTTCACGAAGGCCGCCGGGGTTCGAGTCGAGACCCGCGACATCTCCCTGGCGGGCCGCATCCTCGCCAACTTCCCCGAGCGCCTGACGGACAGCCAGAAGCTAGGCGACCACCTGGCGGAGCTCGGTGAGCTGGCCAAGACGCCGAACGCCAACATCATCAAGCTACCGAACATCAGCGCCTCCATCCCGCAGCTCGTGGCCGCCATCAAGGAGCTGCAGCAGCAGGGCTATGCCGTGCCGGACTATCCCTCCGATCCGAAGACGGAGGAGGAGAAGGCGGTCAAGGCGCGTTACGCCAAGGTGCTCGGCAGCGCCGTGAACCCCGTCCTGCGCGAGGGCAACAGCGATCGTCGCGCCTCGCCCGCCGTCAAGGACTACGCCAAGAAGCACCCGCACTCGATGGGCGCGTGGAGCCGCGACTCGAAGAGCCACGTCGCTCATATGTCGGGCGGTGACTTCTACGGCAGCGAGAAGTCGGTCGTTGTCGACAAGGCGCAGGAGCTGAAGATCGAGCTTGTGGCCGGCGGCAAGACGACCGTGCTCAAGGCGAGCGTCAAGGTGCAGGCGGGCGAGGTCGTCGACGCCAGCGTGATGAGCGCCAAGGCCCTGCGCGCGTTCTACGCCGAGCAGGTGGCGGACGCGAAGAAGCAGGGAGTGCTGTTCTCCCTGCACCTCAAGGCCACGATGATGAAGGTCAGCGACCCGATCCTCTTCGGGCACGCCGTCAGCGTGTTTTATGCCGAGGCGCTCGAGAAGCACGCGGCCACGCTGGCCAAGGTCGGCTTCGACCCGAACAACGGCATCGGCGACCTGTACACGAAGATCCAGAGCTTGCCGGCAGACGAGAAGGCGGCGATCGAGGCGGACATCAAGGCCGTCTACGAGCAACGCCCGACGCTGGCCATGGTCGACTCCGACCGCGGCGTCACCAACCTGCACGTGCCCTCGGACGTGATCATCGACGCCTCGATGCCGGCGGCCATCCGCTCCAGCGGCAAGATGTATGGCACGGATGGCAAGCTCTACGACACCAAGTTCACGATCCCCGATCGCTCCTACGCCGGCATCTACAAGGCCACGATCGAGTTCCACAAGCAGCACGGGGCGTTCGACCCGCGCACGATGGGCACCTCGCCGAACGTGGGGCTCATGGCGCAGGCCGCGGAGGAGTACGGCTCACACGACAAGACCTTCAAGATCGCCGAGAGCGGCACGGTGCGCGTCGTCGACGCCGCCGGCAACGCCCTGCTGGAGCAGAAGGTCGAGGCCGGCGACGTCTTCCGCGCTTGCCAGACGAAGGACATCGCGATCAAGGACTGGGTCAAGCTGGCCGTCTCCCGCGCGCGCGCCACGGGCGTCCCGGCGGTGTTCTGGCTCGACGAGAACCGCGCCCACGACAAGAACCTGATCGCCAAGGTCAAGGGCTACCTGTCCGAGCACGACACCAAGGGCCTGGAGCTCCCGATCAAGAGCCCTGTGGAGGCGATCGAGTTCACGCTCGGCCGCATGAAGGAGGGCAAGGACACCATCAGCGTCACCGGCAACGTGCTGCGCGACTACCTGACGGACCTGTTCCCGATCCTGGAGCTGGGCACCAGCGCCAAGATGCTCTCCATCGTGCCGCTGCTGGCCGGTGGCGGCCTGTACGAGACCGGCGCCGGCGGCTCGGCGCCGAAGCACGTCCAGCAGCTGCAGAAAGAGAACTACCTGCGCTGGGACTCGCTCGGTGAGTTCCTGGCGCTGCAGGTCTCGATCGAGGACCTCGCCAACAAGACCAGCAACGCCAAGGCCAAGGTGCTCGCCAAGGCGCTGGACACGGCGGTCGGCCTGTTCCTCGAGAACAACAAGAGCCCGGCGCGCAAGGTCGGCGAGATCGACAACCGCGGCAGCCACTTCTACCTGGCGCTCTACTGGGCGCAGTCCCTCGCCAAGCAGACCGAGGACAAGGAGCTGGCGGCCAAGTTCGGCAAGCTCGCCCAGACCCTGACGGACAACGAGTCCAAGATCGACGGCGAGCTGATCGGCGCGCAGGGTAAGCCCGTCGACCTCGGCGGCTACTACCACTTCGACGACAAGAAGACGTTCGCCGCGCTGCGGCCCAGCGCCACGCTGAACGCGGCCATCGACGGCTTCTCCTGAGCCGCGCGGGGTCCCCGCCGAGCGCGCGTGTCCACAGGCGACGCGCTCGGCGGCCGCGGCCGTTCAACCACCGTACGACCGAGTCACGCTCCGGGTGAGCGCCTTGACGCCCACCACCCGACGATGACACCCTGTCTGAAATCGTGGGGTGGACTGGAGCAGGGAATGGCCGGACGAGGACGATCGAGCAGCGGAGACAAGCCCAGGCCCGGCGCTGGCGGCGGTGGAGAAATCGCTCCAGGGAAGCTGGATCCGTTCGAAGGGAAGGACTCGTTCGACGGCGAGACGTTCGATGGGCTCACCCTGGAACGAGCGGACCTGAGCGACCGAGATTTTTGCGGTTGCGTGTTCCGGCGTTCGAAGCTCGGTGAGAGCCGCTGGACGCGCGCTCGGCTCGAGAACTGTGTCTTCGAGAGCTGCGACTTGACCAAGGCCGACCTCACCATGCTGTCGCTGCGCGGCGTGGCGTTCAACTCCTGCAAGCTGATGGGCGTCGACTGGACGAACATCGCGAAATTCCCCGACGTGTCGTTCGAGGATTGTGACTTGCGGTATGTCATCATGGATTCGCTCGCGCTGCGCAAGACGCGCTTCGAGCGGTGCGCGATCACCGAATCGGTCTTCGCCGCGACGGACCTCGCCGGTGCGGTGTTCGAGGAGTGCCGATTCGCGGGGACGCGCTTCGAGGACTGCGACCTTAGAAACGCGCAGTTCTCTCGAGCCCAGGATCTGTTCATCGATCCGGCGAAGAACAACGTGAAGGGCGCCCGCATCCCGCTCGAGGCAGCGATCCTCCTCGCGGCCTCGTTCGGCATGCACGTGCTCGGATTCACGGAGAAGGACGGCAAATGACGGCCCGAGTCTCCGTGCGCTGAGGCCTCGAAATACCTGCAGCCTTCACGGCTTCGCGGCGCTCCCCAGCTCCGCCGGGAGCGCCGCGTCGAGCCAGGCCTCGAACGTGCTCGACAGCGCGCAGGTCGCCGCGCCGCCGCAGAGATCCGCGCGCTTCGCGGTGAGCTCGCCCTCGAGCGCCTCCCGCGTGACGCCCAGCACGCGCGCGCAGACGAGGTTCTTCGCCGTCTGAGCGACGTTCACGCCGCTGCCGGCCGTCACGACGATCGCCGCGGGCTTCTTGCCGCACGCGCGGCCGAGCGCCCCGGTCGCGCCGGCGTCCGTCGCTGAGAACGAGCCGTCCTGCACCGAGTGGAAATAGAACTTCGGCCCGGTCACACGCGGCGGGCAGCTCTTCACGCCGCAGTCCGCGCCGAGCCACGCGACGAAGGGACCGTAGGTCCCAAAGTCCGGCCGCATGTCGTGGTCGAGGTGCTCGATGCCGAGGCCGCCGGAGACGCTCGGGGCCTTCGCATAGGCGGACACCGCTCCGTTCGAGAACGTCCAGATCGGGCTCGGCGCCGCCGGCTTCGCGCCCGCGGCAAGCGCGTTGAGCTCGTAGGGGACGATGAGCTCGTCGTTGCCGTCGTCGTCGAAGTCATAGACGTTCAACGCGGAGATCGCGAGTCCGCCGGGCGCGACCTCGATCGTTCCGAGCGGCGCCGCGAAGCGCTTGCCTTCAAGGTCGATCCGCACGACCTCGATGTCGAAGGCGAGCGCCCGCGCCGCGCCCTCGCCGGCGCCCGCGAAGCGCGTCAGCGACAGCGCCCAGGAGCCGAGCCCCGCCGGCTGGCAGACCCCGAACTTCGGCAGGCGCGTCGCCTCGGCCGCCGAGACCTTCTCGGGCCCTTCGAGCTTCTGCGCGCCGGAGATGCGCGCTCGGTTCTGATCGAGGAGCTCCTGGCAGGCGCGCCGGTGCGACACCACGGAGCCGGCCCAGTCGAGCTTCGCGCTCGTCCCGTCGATCTGGAGCTCGTAGCGCGTGTCGGTCCACTCCAGCGTGACGCTCTGCTTGGCCTCGGCCCGGAACGGCGCGACGAGCCGGAGCTCGCCGCGCTCGTCGGCGAGGACCTCGTTCGACGGGCCCGCGTCGGGCGCCTCGCCGGCGTCGTCGGCCGCCACCGGCTCGCTCGGCTTCTCGGCCGCGGCCTCCGCGCTCGGATCGTGGATCACCGCGCGCACAGGGTGCCCGCCGGTCCCGTTCTTCTTCCGGCAAAGCAGCTCGAGCCAGCCGTCGAGGCTCTTCGCCTCGCAACCGAGGCCGACGGCCGCTGCGATCGACTCGCTCCGGCCGTCCTTGAAGGACGCCGGCGCACCAGGAGACGCCGGCGCGGTCGACGACGGAGTCGGCTCGGTGGGCGCCGCGGTCGCGGGCGCGGGGGCCGACGAGGCCGCCTCCGCGGCGGCCGGCGACGCTGTCTCCGCGGCGGCCGCCGCCGGTGCGCTCGAGCCGGCGCTCGGCCCCGAGCTCGCCGCCGGCAGGCCGGCCTCCTCGGATTTCTGACAGCCAGCGAGAATCCCCAGCAGAAAGCAAGCGCTCAAGGTCTTCATGGTCCGGTCCCCTCGATCCAAGCAGCCTGCGTACCAGGTCGGAGGCACGGGCGAAATGCCGCTGCCCGTCGCTGCCGGTCCAAGGAGCGGCCGCGGCGCGTGTCGGGGCGGCCACGGCGTCGTGTTCCGGGCGCGTCGGGCGGGCCGAGCTCGATCCTCGCCGGCCAGATCGGGTAGGCTGAGCATCCCATTCCATCGCGGCGTCAGGCGCCTGGAGAGAGCAGATGAGCGAGTCCAGCATTCACGGGGGTTGCCTTTGCGGGGCGGTGACATTCGACGTCGATCCGCCGTTCAAGTTGATGGTCCATTGCCATTGCTCGCGGTGTCGCAAAGGCACGGGCACGGGCCACGCCACGAATCTGGCGGTCGATCCAAGCCAGCTCCGATGGCTGTCAGGGGAAGAGGCCATCACGCGTTATGAGCTGCCCACGGCGAAGAGCTTCGGGAAGTGGTTTTGCAGTCACTGCGGGTGTCCCGTCCCGCGCCTGAGGCGCGCCGGCAACATCGTGGTCGTCCCGGCCGGTTCGCTGGATACAGCGCCGCCCATCTCTCCGACGGATCACATCTTCTGGGGATCCAGAGCGCCGTGGGGGTGCGAAAGCGGAGGGCTTCCAACCCACGATGAGTACCCGGCGTCGTGGTAGGACGACCGGGCGTGTCGTCCCCTTGAGCGCGGTGCATGGTCAGCGGGTCACGCTGCTGTCCGGCCCGGCGCCCTTGGGGGGCTCGTAAGGCTCGGGGCTCTTGCCGACGGTCCTGAGGTTCACGAGCTTGTTGAGCAGGTCGAACCAGAACGGCGCGCCGAGGGAGGCGGCGGCCGCGGTCATGAGGATGCCGGGGGTCAGGAGCCTGTCGAGCACCCCGCGGATCCAGCCGACGATGCCCTGGCCGAGGATCGCAGCGATCGCGCTCCAGAGCTTCGGGACGCTCGTGTGCTCGGGGGCCTTCACGCCCCAGGTGATCTCGATGTCGAGCCCGGCGAGCCGGGAGCGAGCGCTGCTTCCCTCGGCGATCGCGGCCATGATGTCCTCGTTCTGGTTGGTGCCGCCGGCCTGGGGCGCGGCGCGGGGCGGCGACTTCGCGATCTCCTGCGCCGCCGCGATCAGCCGGGCGCGCACCACCGCGTCGCGCGAGAGGGCGCCCGCGAGGCGGATGCTGTCGGCGTTGAACCCGACGCAGAGGACGAGCGCCGTCGCGCTGATGATCAGCTGCGCGCGGCGCTTGTACCGGCCGGCGGCCCGGTCCATGGCGTCATTGAACCAGCGCTCCAGCCGGATGTTGGCCTCGCGCATGTCCTTGACCGTGGAGTCGACGATCGTGGTGAGCGCGCGCCGGAGGTCGCTCTTCGGCGGCATGCTCCGGATGATCTGCTTGAGCTCATCGAGCGGGTCCTCGTCGCGGCTCGGCGCCGCCGCGATCTCGCCCTGCGCCGGCGCGGCGGCGCTCGCCTGCGGCGCAGGGACGCCGTCGCTCGCCTGCTGCAGGGGCGCGGAAGCGGCGTCGCCCGCCGGCGCAGGCGCGGCGCCGGTCTGCGAAGGCGTGGCGCCGGCCTGCGGGGGCGGCGCCGCGGCGCTGTCGGGCCAGGGGACGTGCCGCAGGGTGTCGATGAGCGCGGCCACGAACGCGTGCGACGGGATGTAGGACGGACCTACCCAGCCGTACTTGAGATCCTTGATCAGCGGGTGCTCGCGGAGCTTCGCCGCGAGCGGGCTCGGGAGCGGCCCTGGCATCACCCGGGTGCGCACGAGCTCGAGAG
This sequence comes from Sorangium sp. So ce117, assembly GCF_051524395.1. NCBI lineage: Bacteria > Pseudomonadati > Myxococcota > Polyangiales > Polyangiaceae > Sorangium > Sorangium sp. So ce117. The sequence goes on along the minus strand of NZ_CP150309.1, from coordinate 9,568,221 downwards.
CGCGCCGCGCCGCGCGCTTCATGGCCTGCTCCAGCGGGGAGCTCTTGGGGGCGGCGGTGTCGGCGGCGCTGGGCGATTGCTTCACGTGCGCGTCGAGCTCGCTGTCGGCCAGCATGATCTCGATGCTCTGCGCCAGGTTGATCGCGCGCAGCCGGAGCACGCCGGCGAGCGCCTCGTGGATGGCCGAGCAGAGGACGCTGAGCAGGAAGAAGACGCTGACGAGGCCGATCGCGATGTCGAGGGTCGTTCCCATGGGCATCCGGAAGGGCAGGGCGCGCGGCGGCGCGAGGCGCAGGCCGGCGCGCGTCGCGCGCTCCCCCGGCCAGCAGGGACAGGGAGGAAGAGGCGGCCCTGCGAGCGCCCGTTCCCCGCCGCGGCCCGACCAGCAACTCCCCTCCGCGGCCCGATCAGCATACGCCACCCGGCGCCGCGGAGCGAGCGCGAGAGCGCACGTCATCCTGCGCGTCATCCCGTGCTCGATGCCGCGCGATCTTGGTCTACCATCACGCCCCCGTGACGAGCACCACCCTACCCCCCGAGTCGCGGCGCAGCAGCGTGCCGCAACCGCACGCCGCCTGGGTCCAGGAGAGGGCCGACCTCGACCGGACGACGCTGCGGCCCAGGCGCGCCCGGCTCGTGCACGAGCCCCCGCCGGCGTCGCCGCCCGGGACGCTCGTCATCGAGGAGACGCAGCGGCCGAAGATCTTCGTCATCGACTACGACGCCGAGGTCGTGTCCGAGAAGGAGATCCAGAGCGTCGACGAGTGCATCCCCTACCTCACGGACGACCGGCCCTCCATCACGTGGGTCGATGTCCGGGGGCTCGGGCACAAGGGGACCTTCGAGCGGCTGGGCGAGATCTTCCGTGTCCACCCGCTCGCGCTGGAGGACATGGTCAACGTGCCCCAGCGGCCGAAGGCCGACGTCTACGGCGGCGAGCACGTCCTCATCATCGCGCGGATGGCGCAGGTCAACGAGCGCTGCGTGCTGCGCACCGAGCAGCTGGCCATCCTTGTCGGCAAGAGCTTCGTCCTGACGGTGCAGGAAGAGGCCGACTGGGACGTCATGGAGGCCGTGCGGGAGCGAATCCGCACCGGTCGGGGCTCGATCCGGGAGCGGGGCGCCGATTACCTGGCGTACGCGCTGCTCGACGCGGTGGTCGACGGCTTCTTCCCGGTGCTCGAGCGGATGGGCGAGCACATCGAGGACCTGGAGGTCGAGGTCATCGACGCGAAGCGCCGGATGTCGAAGCCGATCCACGATCTGAAGCGGGATCTGCTCACGCTGCGTCGCGCCATCTGGCCGCAGCGCGATCTCGTCAACGCGCTGCTCCGCGAGGACAACCCGCTCATCGCAAAGGACACACGGCTCTACCTGCGCGACACGTACGATCACGCGGTGCAGCTGATGGATATGGTCGAGACCTACCGCGAGCTCAGCTCGGGCCTCATGGATCTCCACCTCTCCGGGATGTCGAACCGGATGAACGAGATCATGAAGGTGCTCACGATCATCTCGACGATCTTCCTCCCGGTCACCGCCATTGCGGGCATCTACGGGATGAACTTTCACCACGAGAGCTCGCCGTACAACATGCCGGAGCTCGACTGGTATTACGGCTATCCGTTCGTATGGTGCCTGATGCTGGCGAGCGTCGTCGGGCTGCTCATGTACTATCGCCGCAAGGGCTGGATCAGGAAGGACAACGACGGCGCCTGAGCGGCGGCGAGCGCGGCGCGTCAGCGCTCCTTCGCGGGCGCGTAGAACGCGAGGTTCCCGAGCAGGCGCGGATCGCCGGGGCGGCGGGCGAGGGCCTTGCGCAGCGCCGCCTCGCCGGCGGCGAGCTCGCCGACGTGGAACGCGCTGGTGGCGACGAGGTCGAGCAGCTTGTGCTCGTAGACCTCGGCGTCCACGAAGAGGGTGGCCTCGGCGGGGAAGGGGAGGGCGGCGCCGCGGGAGGCGAAGAGGTAGGTGAGCGGCCAGCACCGCTGTCCGTACCAGTGCCAGGCGACGGCGAAGAGCGGCTCGGCGCGGTGCGGGCTGTGGGCGTGGGCGTCGAGGTAGCGCTGCTGCACCTCGGGCCAGGAGCGCCCGAGCGCGGCGGCGGCGCGCGCCATGCGGAACAGCGATTCGTAGACCTCCTCCTGCCAGCCGCCGAGCGCGGCGCGCCGCCTGTAGGCCTCGAACGCCTCCGCGTGCCGGCCGAGGCACTCCAGCGTCTGCGCGAGGTAGAAGGCGGCGCGGCCGTCGCCGGGGGATCGGGCCAGCGCGGCGGAGAGCAGCTCCAGGTCGCGCTGCCACCTCCGGGTCTGGGCGGCGGCGTCGCGGCGAGAGAGGTCGTGGACGATGTGGGCGTCGGGGACGCGGATCGAGGGGGGCGGCTCGCCTTCCCTGGAGAGCACCTCGTGGGTGGCGCCGACGTAGCGCCACCCGGCCGAGGCGCGGGCGAGCCGGGCGGAGTCGTAGACGGAATCGCCGTAGTGCACGCGGACGTGGTAGGCGCCGTGCCCCGGGCCCGACGCGTCGCGGCGCTCCTCGCAGAAGCGACGGAGCGCGCCGCCCGCGACGAGGCGCTCGTCGCCGCTCAGCATGAGGGTGAACACGGCCGCGTCGCCCGCGAGGTCGAGGGCGCGGCTGCGCGTCGCGCCGAAGTCGACGAAGGGCTCCTCGACGAGATCGCCGGGGACGCCCGCCATGGCGGCGCGCGCGAGGGCCTGTGTGCCGTCGGTGGAGCCGGTGTCGAGGAGGGTGAACCGGTCGACGTGGGGCCTGGCCGAGGCGAGGGTCTCGCGGATGGAGGGGGCCTCGTCCTTGACGATCATGACGAGCGCGAGGAGGGGGAGCGTCACGGGAGCAGTATGCCGCCGGACGCCGGTGGACCGGGGTCATTAAAAATTGAAGAAGAGGCGGCGCGCGCATGCGTGCGCCACCTCGCGCGCGCCGGAGAGCGGGAGAGGTAACGCGCGGCGGCGGAGGTGTGGGCGCGCTCTCCGCGAATTGGTCGCGGCCCTGGCGTTCTGTATACTCTCCATGTCATTGCAATGAACATGCGCGGACGCTGGAGCGCTCTCCTGTTCATCGGCGCAGCGGCGCTCCTCGCGCTCGCCGGCAGGGCGGAGCGCGCCTCGCCCGATTCGGGCTCTGCTCCCGGAGGGCACGGACCGCCGGGCCGCCCGCGCTTCGAGAAGGCGCTCGACGTGGAGGTGTTCCAGCGCGGGAACATCCACACGCACACGTCCCTGAGCGATGGGGACAGCGAGCCGCGCGACGTCGTCCGCTGGTACCGCGAGAACGGGTATTCCTTCGTGGCGCTGACAGAGCACAACCAGCGCGTCGATCCCGCGATGTTCCAGGAACCGTCGTCGACGTCCAATTTCGCCGTGATCCCCGGCGAGGAGGTCACGATGTGGGCCGAGGGGAAGGCCGTGCACGTGAACGCGCTCTGCACGCGGGCGACGATCGGCGGGGGCGCCTTCCTGACCAAGGGGGAGGCGCTGAAGTGGGCGATCGGGCGTGTGTGGGCGGAGGGGGGCGTGGCGCTCATCAACCATCCGAATTTCGACTGGTCGTTATCCGCCGGCGACCTCCTGGCGGCGCCCGCGGCGGAGCTCCTCGAGATCCACAGCGGGCACCCGTACGTGTACACGGACGGCGACGCCACGCGCCCGTCGCACGAGGCGCTATGGGATGCGGTGCTGACAATGCGCGGCGCCGCGGGAGGGGGGATCGTCGGCGTCGCGGTGGACGATCTGCACCAGCTCACGGCCGGCTCGGGCGCGCCGCCCGCGGGGCCCGGCCGCGGGTTCATCGAGGTGTTCTCGCGGGAGGCGTCGCGCGCCGCGATCTGCAGCGCGCTCGCCGGGGGACGGCTCTACGCGTCGTCCGGGGCCAGGCTGCGGAGGATCGCGATCGCCGGGGACGCGTTCTCGGTCTGGCCGGTGGCGGCGGGCGCGGTCGTCGAGTTCGTCGGGCGCGGCGGGCTCGTGCTGGAGCGGCAGCAGCCCGCGGAGGGGCGGGCGACGTACCGGCTCCGCGGCGGGGAGCGGTACGTGCGGGCGCGGGTCACGCGGCCGGACGGCAAGCGGGCGTGGACGCCGGCGTACGCGACCGTGGAGTAGGGGCGGGCGAGGGCGTCGCGGCGCCGGATTGCTCTCCGCAGCGGCTCACGCCCCCCCGCGCTTCCCGTCCAGCCGCGCCAGCACCGCCCGCGGCGACATCGTCGCCCGGTAGACATAGATCTCCCCGGCCTCGTCGTCGCCCAGCACCTCCTCGCTCACGCGGAGCTGCTTGCCGACCGCGAGCAGGATCCTCGCCGGAAACCCCTTCCGGATCAGCTCGACGCGCCGCCACACCGCGTCTCGGCTCCAGAACCCGAACGCCTCGAGGTACACCTCCTCCCCGGTCTCCGCGTTCAGGAACACCAGATCAGGGACGCACACCACCTCTCCGGGCAGCGCGAACAGCCGCTCGTTCGGCGACACGGTCCAGGGCGACCCGAGCTTCCTGAACCCCTCGCAGAACGCGTCCAGCTCGGGCGTCGTCTCCGCGAGCTCGCGCCCGTGATACAGGAGGCCGTCCGCCGGGCCGATCTCGACGGCGAGCGGCTCCTTGTCGCGCCCCCAGCGCAGGTCGGCGCGCAGCCGGAACGAGGCGCACGCGAGCACCGACGGCAGGAACATCGCGAGCCGCAGGCCATACCGCTGCACCGCGTCGAACAGGCTGAACGGGCCGTCGAGCGCGATCGTGTAGCCGGAGACCGGATCGCCCTGGACCACGTGGATGAGCCCGTGAAAGCGCGCCGCCCGGAAGATCCGCCGGTAGCGCTGGGCGCTCTCCCCCTCGATGCGGATCGTCACCTGCGTCGCCCGGAGGAGGATCGACTGCGCCAGCGCCAGGTTGTACCGATCCAGCAGGATCTCGGGCGCGTCCGCGGCCGCGCGCCGGAGGATCTCGGCGCCGCGCAGGTCGGCGTAGAGGCCCGCCTCGATCGCGGCGGGCGTCGTGCCGAGCCGGGCGGCCACCTCGTCGAGCACGGCGGCCCGGTCGAAGCGGGCGCGGACGTCGAGGGCGCGGTGCGCCGCCGCCGCCGCGTGGAACAGCTCGCGCCGGAGCGCCTCGGGATCGACGCCCTCCTGCACCTCGTACTCGGAGCCGTCCTCGAGCACCTTCCTCAGGCCGAGCGAGGCCACGCGATCCCGCGCGGGCACCTCGATGGCGTCGAGCGCGGCCTCGACGTCGTCGCGGCGCTCGCCGACGCGCTGCGAGAGGATGTCGAGGTACGCCCGCGCGACCGGCAGCAGGCGCTCGGCGGCCGCCCCGCGGAGGTACTGCGGCACGACGAGCCCGCCCCGGCGGCGGACGCGGACGAGGTCACTGGTAAGCAATGTGCTCCCGGCGCTTGTCGCTCACCCGCTGCTCGCTCGTGCCGAGGGCCACGAGCTCGTAGAGGATCGCCGTCTTGTTCTCGCTCCGGCGCAGGATGCGGCCGAGCCGCTGGACGTGCTCCCGCACCGAGCCGCTGCCCGACAGGACGATCGCCACGTTGGCCTCGGGCACGTTGACCCCCTCGTTCAGCACCTTCGAGGTGACCACCGCCGACAGCGCGCCGCGGTTGAAGGCGTCGAGGATGGCGCTGCGCTCCTTCACCTTGGTCTGGTGGGTGATGGCCGGCAGCAGGAACTGCCGCGAGATCTGGTAGACCGTGGCGTTGTCCTCGGTGAAGACCAGCGTCCGGTCGGCGCGGTGGGCGTGGAGCAGCCGGGCGAGGACGTCGATCTTGCCGGGCGCGCACAGCGCGAGGCTGCGCTGGCGGCGGTACGCCTCGAAGGCGCGGCGGCCGGCGTCGGACTGCGAGCTCAGCAGGATGAACTGGCCCCACCCCTCGGGCATGCGGATGCCGTTCGCGCGCAGGAAGCCGATGTACACGGCGCGGGCCGCCTCGTACGCGGCGCGCTCGTCGTCCGAGAGCGGCACCTCGAGCCGGACGACGTCGTAGGCCGCGAGGTACTGCCCGGAGAGCTCGGTGATCTCCCGGCGGAAGACGATCGGGCCGATGAGGTCGTCGTAGCCCCGGCCGTCGGCGCGCTCGGGCGTGGCGGTGAGGCCGAGGCGGAAGGGCGCGAGGCACATCTTCGCGGCGAGCGCGTACGACGGGCTCGGCAGGTGGTGGCACTCGTCGAAGATCACGAGGCCGAACCGGGCGCCGAGCCTGTCCATGTGGGCGTGCGCGGAGTCGTACGTGGTCACCGTCAGGTCGAGGACGTCGTGGTAACCGCCGCCGAGCAGGCCGATCGGGACGCCGAACGCGGCGGAGAGCCCGTCGTACCACTGGTTCAGGAGATCCAGGGTAGGGACGACCACGAGCGCGCTGCGCTGCCGCGCGGCGATCGCGAGCGTCGCGACGAACGTCTTGCCCGCGCCCGTCGGGAGCACGACGACGCCCCGGCTGCGCCGCCCGGCCCAGGCGTCGAGCGCCTCGCGCTGGTAGGGGAACGGGTCGTGCTTGGCGAGCGGCGCGAGCGGGAGCGCCTCGTACTTGCGGGCGGCGTCGGTGAACGGGACGCCGCGGGCGCGGAGCCTCAGGACGAGCTCGGCATAGTCGATCGCCGGCACGCGGTAGACGCGCTCCCGCGCGTCCCAGCGGCAGGACGCGGGCAGGCACGCGGGGTCGAGCGGCGCGCCCTCGGCGGGATCGCCGGCGTCGCCGCCGTCGGGCTCGTCCGCGCGCTCGTCTGCGTTCGATGGCAGCGCGCTGCTGTCGAGCGCGGGCGAAGGCGCGAGCGCCGGGCGCGGGGCGAGGCCTTCGATGCGGAGGGTGCCGCCCTGAAAGCTCAGGACGATCGGCGCTGTGCGGACCGGCTCGGTCATCGGCGCGCTCTTTTGCCGCGGTCAGGGCCGCGTGCCAAGCGGAGACGCCCGGCGCTCAGGCCAGCTCGGTCGGCATGACCGAGGCGCCCCGGAGCGGCGCGCGGTAGCGCACCCAGACGAGGGGGGACTCGTTCAGCGTGATCGTGAGGGCGCTGCCGGCGCTCACCGGGAGCTTGCGGCCGAGCTCGCGGTGGATGTAGCGCGCGATGAGCTCGGGCGTCGAGCGCTTGCCCTCGAACGCGGGGTGCTCGTCGAGGTTCCGGTAGTCGATCTCGGCGAGCACGGCGCGCAGGCTATCCCGCAGCGCGCTCGTCTCGACCACCTGGCCGAGGGGCGAGAGCTCCTCGCGCTCCACCTCCACGCTGACCGTGTACGTCGCGCCGTGCAGGCGCTGCGCAGGGCCGAACTGCACGCCCTTGAGGCTGTGGGCCACCATGATGTGATCGCGGACGCCGACGGTGTACATGGCTCCACTATACCCGCCGCGCCGGCGCTGGAGGGAGATCCCAATCGCCTGTCGCGGCACGCCGGAGTAAGGTGGGGGCGATTCCCCGTCCGGCCCCCGCCGCGGCGGACGGGTTCGTGCGGGACGCAGTGACCGGTTGACCGTTGCGAGGGAGGATCGCCGATGAACAGCGAAGCGAGCGTGCTGGCCCCAGGGTTCCTCATCGCGTCGCCGCCGCTCGGCGATCCGAACTTCGACCGGACGGTCGTGCTCCTCGCTGTGCACAGCGAGGGCGGGGCGCTGGGGTTCGTGGTGAACAGGCCGGCGCCGATGACGCTTGGGGAGCTCCTGTCGTTCGCGGGTTATGGCAACGACCTGAAGGACCCGGCGCCGGTTTACCTCGGCGGCCCGGTCCAGCCGAGCTCGGGGTGGATCCTGTGCCTCGATCCGGCGCTCGGAGCCGAGGAGACGGGCGTGATCCCGGTGGGCTCCCGGGTGCGTGTCACGTCGTCCCGGAGCGCGTTCGACACGCTCGCGGCCGACGCGGTGCGTGGCACGGCCGCCGCGGACCCGCGGCGCAGGACGGTGCTCCTCGGCTACAGCGGCTGGGGGCCCGGCCAGCTCGAGCGAGAGATCGCCGGGGGCGCGTGGCTGCCCGTGGCCCTCGACGAGGGGATCCTGTTCGACGTGGCGGCGGACCAGCGCTGGGAGCAGGCGTATGCGCTGCTCGGCCTGCGCCCGATCGAAGTGATGTCGATGCGCAGCATCGGAGAAGCCTGAGAGCACACGACACGAGAGGAGTCCTATGGAGATCAATATCGGAATCGACCCCAAGAACCGCGAGCTGATCGGCGCGGGGCTGGGACGCGTCCTCGCTGACACGTACACGCTCTATCTGAAGACCCACAACTTCCACTGGAACGTCACGGGGCCCATGTTCCAGACGCTCCACCTCATGTTCGAGCAGCAGTACAACGAGCTGGCGCTCGCCGTGGACCTGGTCGCCGAGCGCATCCGGGCCCTCGGCCTCCCCGCTCCTGGGACCTACAAGCAGTTCGTCGCGCTCTCGACCATCAAGGAAGACGACGGCATCCCCAAGGCCACGGACATGATCAAGCGCCTCGTCGAGGGCCACGAGACGGTCGCGCGCACGGCGCGTGAGCTCTTCCCCGTGGCCGAGAACGCCAACGATCAGCCCACCTGCGATCTGATCACCCAGCGCCTGCAGGTCCACGAGAAGACCGCCTGGATGCTGCGCAGCCTGCTCGAGTAGCCCCCGCGTCGCGGCCGCCGGCCGAGCTGCGGAGAGGGGAGCCCTCGAGGCAGCCGGCCGGACTGGAGCGGCTTGACAGCGGTGAACGAAGGGGGTGACGCTGTCGGGTCATGGGTGGAACCTGGGCGAAAGCTGGTTGGATCGGCGGGGTGGGAGCGCTCGTCGCCGCCGGATGCTCGGACCTCATCGGCGCGGACTGGGAGCGGTACAAGCCGGGCAACGGTGAGGGCGCGGCGGCCGGGAGCGGCGGTGAGGGCGCGGCATCCGGGAGCGGCGGTGAGGGCGCGGCATCCGGGAGCGGCGGAGAGGGCGCGGCATCCGGGAGCGGCGGAGAGGGCGCGGCAGCCGGGAGCGGCGGAGAGGGCGCGGCGGTCGGGAGCGGCGGTCAGGCGGGGGGATGCGGGGTGAACGGTGACGGCGGCAGCGGCGCGGGCGCAGGGGGCGGCCCAATCTCGTCGATGACCCCGAGCTGCCTGACCCTGACGACGCGGTGCGGACCGGACGGGATCAGCTGCTGCGACAGCCGGCTGGTGGACGGCGGCGCGTACACGAGGAGCTATGAAGACGCGACGGGCTCCGCCGAGCAGAGGCGGGCGATCGTGAACGACTTCTGGCTGGATACCTACGAGATCACGGTCGGCCGGTTCCGTGAGTTCGTCGAGGCGGGGAAAGGAACGCGGGAGAGCCCTCCCGAGGCCGGCGCCGGGGAGCACCCGGCGCTTCCTGGCAGCGGGTGGAAGGACAGCTTCGTGCAGTTCCTCCAGCCGGACACGGCGACGCTGATGGTGGAGCTGAGGAAGTGCACCCCTCCCGATCGCGACACGTGCAGCGCTATCGGGGCGCGCTGCTCGACGTGGAGCGACACGGTTGAATCGGACGACGACGAGCGCCGCCCCATGAACTGCATCACCTGGCACGAGGCGATGGCCTTCTGTGCGTGGGACGGCGGGCGATTGCCGACAGAGGCCGAGTGGAGCTACGCAGCGGCGGGCGGCGACGAGGAGCGAAGCTATCCGTGGGGCGATACGGCCGACGAGGACCGCGCGGTCTTCGGCTGCTACGGGTACACGGAAGCGTCGGGCCGCCCATGCACGATCGCCGATCTCCTGCCGGTCGGGTCCAGATCGAGCGGTGACGAGGCGACCTCCGGGGATGGAAAGTGGGGGCAGGCGGACCTGGCAGGGAGCCTGTGGGAGTGGACGCTGGACGGGTACAGCGACGAGTATCCGATCTCATCGCAGCGCTGCGAACTCTGCGACAACTGCGCGAACCTGACCGCCGGCTCCGAGCGCGTCATGCGCGGCGGGTGCTTCGACGACGATATCGAGAACCTCACGACATCCCATCGCCTCCCTAGCAAACCCGCCGAGCGCTACTACGGCATCGGCGCCCGGTGCGCGAGGGACAGGTAGCCGTCGCCCGCGCGGCGCTCCGGACGCGGCGTCCGCCGCGGGGCGTCGCGCCTCCATTCCGCCCGTTCCGCCCGTTCCGCCCGGCTCAGCGCGCGTTCTTGATGAGGAACCCCTCGCCGTCGATCGCCACCGCGCGCTCCTTCAGCAGGCGGCCGACGGCCCGCTTGAACGCCTTCTTGCTCAGGCCGAAGAGCGCCCGGATCTCCTCCGGGCTCGATCGATCGCCGATCCTCGGCGCGCCCGGGCGCGAGAGCCGCGCGAGGATCTCCTGCGCGTCGCTCTCGACCTCCTCGTGCGCGTGACCGCGGAGCGAGAGATCGATCCTCCCGTCGGGCAGCACGCTCGCCACGCGGAACCGCCCGGCCTGGCCGCGGGAGAGCGCGTGCGGCTCGTCGGCGGGGAGCAGGCCGACGAACCTGCGCTCGACGATGACGAAGAGGCCGATCCCCGGCTCGTTGCGCCACGCCTCACCCTCGACCCACTCGTCGAGATCGAACTCGCCCTGGTCGCGCAGCATCTCGCTCACGCGCATCGTCCCCGCGAGGCGTCCGGTCCTGTCCACGAGCAGCCCCACCGGGTGCCGCTCGCCGACCCGCGGGTCGCGGGTCTGCTCCGCGCGGGGGACGAGCAGCTCCTTGAGCAGGCCCCAGTCGACGAAGGCGCCGAAGGGCGCGACGTCGGTGACCGCCATAAAGGCGACCTCGCCGAGCGTGACCTTCGGCCGGCGCGTGGTGGCGATGGGGCGATCCTCCGAGTCGAGGTACACGAAGACCTCGAGCTCGTCCCCCTCCCTGGCGCCCTCGGGCACCTCGCTGCGCGGCAAGAGGAGCACCGGCGCGTCCGGGCGAAGGTCGTCTGGATCGGCCGAGAGGAAGGCGCCCGGCGGGCCGAACCGCCGCACCGGCAGGGTCACCACGCGCCCGAGGAGATGGTCGTACGGCATCGGCGCGCAGTCTTGCACAGGGCGGGGGCGCGCGGTCGGCCGGTCGCGTCTCTTTTGGCGCGATGACCTCCGATCCCACAAATCAGTTGAAACTGCCTGAAAGACGACGAATGGTGAGCTGCCGAGGCGCCAGAACGTCAGGAGTTGGAACTCCTCTTGGCGCGCTTGATGGTTCGTTTCTCGCTTGAACGACGTGATCGATCGTCCAGGAAGCCGAACGGGGTGAAGCTCCTCCAGGTCCTTCGGGGCGCGCCGCCCCCTGTGGCTCCGCGAGCGACGAGCGCGCCCCGTCGGGCGTGGAAGCGACTCGCTGTCGCCGCCGGTCTCCTGCTCGCCGCGCCTATCGTCGTGGCGCACGGCCGCGTCTGGCTCGACGGCGCGGAGCCGTCCGAGAGCGCTGGCAGTCCCGCGCGCGGCCGGCTGCTGCACGGGCACCCGCTCCGCCCCTCGGGGCCAGGCTATGTGACCTACTCCTACCTGGGCGCCAGCCTCGGACGCCAGTACGTGCACGGCGCGGTTCGCGACGCGCTGGAAGAGGCGTTCGCCGCGTGCGCGGCCGCCAGGCCAGGGCGGCGCTTCGTCGTGGGGGAGACGGGCCACCGCGATGGCGGCCCGTTCTGGCCGCACCGCACGCACCAGAACGGGCTCAGCGTCGATATCTTCGTCCCGCTGCGCGACGGCGCGGGGCGGCCCGCGGAGGTGTCGACCTATCCCTGGAACAAGCTCGGTTATGGCCTCGAGTTCGACGCGCAGGGCCGCTGGGGCGAGCTGACGATCGATTTCGACGATCTCGCGCGGCTCCTGTCGGCGCTGGACGAGAAGGCCAGGACAGGGAAGCTCCGGATCCAGCGGATCATCCTCGCGCCGGAGTACGTGCCGTTGCTGCTCGCGAGCCCCGCGGGCCGCAAGCTGGGCTCGCTCGCAGGGGTGATCCCCCGCGGCCCTGTGTGGTGGCGGCACGACGAGCACGTGCACATCGATTTTGCGCTCGCGGCCGGCGGCCCGCGCTGAGCGAAGTCATCGACGGGTGATGGCGCCGCAGCCGCTCGCGCTGCTCTTTCTGCCCGCCCCCCGCCACGACCGAGTCAGGCCGTTCGCTCCCCTCCACGCACGAGGCCGATGGCTTGACGAGCCGGTTCCATGACGTTACCGCGTTCCATGACGTTACCGCTGGGAAGGCCTGCGAGCGGCGCGGGTCGCGCGTCGCGCAGCGGTGAGGCGCGGAGCCCGCCATGGACGACAGCTCCGGATACCGCATGTACGTGTTCCGCAGCGGCCGCCGCGACGTCCCGGGGCGGCGGCTCGTCGACGAGCTCGCGGGCGACCTCCGGGCGATCGCCGGCCCCGGAGGCGCGGCTCCTCGTTCCTCGCCGCCGGCGACGCCCTGGTCCGCGCGGGCGTCCCGCGCGCCAGCCTCGTTTTCCTCGGCTCCCGCGCGCCCGATCCCGACGCGCTCGTCGCGCCGGACGGCGCCCGCCGCTGGCGGTCCTTCCGCTCGGAGCGCGCCGAGGGCGGGGCGCAGCTCCCCGGCGACGCGGGCGAGCCCATCGGCGCCGGGGCGTGGCGCCGCCGCTGCTATGAGGACGAATCGCGCTGGCCGCCCTCCTGGACGTCCATGGAGCGCCTCAAATACCTTTCCCGGGACGAACGCCGGATCCTCAAGTTCGAAGGGATGGGCCGCTACGGGGCGGAGTGTCTGGAGCGGGCACACGGCGTCTTCCGGGCCGGCTTCGGGCCGGAGCCGCGCGACGAGGGCCAGGGATTCTGCTCGTATCCATGGCTCCCTGGCCGCCCGCTCCAGGCAGATGACCTGTCCGCCGCGGAGCTCGAGCGCCTCGCCGACTACTGCGCCTTTCGCGCCTCGGCCTTCCCTGCGCCGGGCGCTGCGGCCGACGAGCTCATTGCGATGGCACGCACCAATTTCTCGCTGGAGATGCGGAGCGAGCTCCCGGGTGAGCTCCACCTGGAGCTCGCGCGTCCGGTGATCGTCGATGGCAGGATGGATCCCCACGAGTGGCGCAGGTCCTCCTCGGGCGAGCTGGTCAAGGTGGACGCCTGCGGGCACGGCGACGATCACTTCCTCCCTGGCCCCACGGACATCGCCTGGGATCTCGCCGGCGCCATCGTCGAGTGGCGGATGCCGCGAGGCGCCCGGCGCGCCTTCCTGGAGCGGTATCGGCGCCGCTCCGGCGATGATCCCGAGCGGCGCCTGCCGGCGTATCTCCTCGCCTACACGCTCCTGCGTCTGGGTCACGCCGCGATGGCCGCGGCGTCGCTCGCGGACGAGGGCGAGGCGCCGCGCCTCTCCGCCGCGCGACACCGCTATCGCGCCGCCCTGATCGAGGACCTCCGCATCACCTCGTGTGGCCGCGGCTCGCGCCGGTGATCCTCGCCGGGTAGCGGTCGAGGTCGCCACGCGCCGAGGCGGGAGCCAGGAACGCGGCGGGCAGAGGAATTCAAGCCTGCCGCACCTGGCGCCGCGCCCAACGGGGCCGGCCTCTGGTACCCTCCACCGCGCCGCCGACCGACCGGCGGAGACGAACGGAGAAAGAGACACCACCATGGCCATCGTTCTTTACCACCACCCGTTTTCGCGCGCCGCCAACACTGTGTGGATGCTCGAGGAAGTCGGCGTCGAGTACGAGCTCAAGTTCGTCGACATCATGGCCGGCGACCAGAAGAAGGAGGACGTCACGAAGCTCAATCCGATGGGCAAGCTGCCCGTGCTCGTCGACGGCGGCACCGTCGTCACCGAATCCGCGGCGATCGGCCTCTATCTCGCGGATCGTTATGCCTCGGGCCGCCTCGCGCCGAAGCTCGACGACGCGGCGCGCGGCACCTATTTTCGCTGGGCGCTCTTCGCCCCCTCGGTCATCGAGCCCGGCTCGATGGCCAGGGCCGGCAACTGGGAGTTCCGCGCCGGCTCCGCCGGTTGGGGCAACTACGACGACATGATCGCGACGATGGAATCGGCCATCTCTGGCCGTGACTTCGTCCTCGGCAAGGAGTTCTCGATGGCCGACGTCATCTTCGGCGGCACAATCGCGTACATGCTCGACTTCAAGATGCTCGAGCCGCGCCCGAGCTTCACCGGATATGCCGAGCGGGTCAAAGCCCGCCCGGCGTACGCGAAGAGCGAGGCGCGCAACAAAGCCGTGATGGACGAGCGCGGCCTCAAGATGCCTGGGGCTTAGAGCCCCCTGAAGGATTGCCAGCCGCCTCCTCCTTCGTCGCGAAGGGGGACAGGTGACCGGCGCTGCGCCGACGAACACGCTGGCGTGGGTCGGGCGCTTGCGCTACGGACGGTCATGTTTCCGATGATCCGCCAGCATCGAGACCGTCGGAGCTCCTGCCTTCCCCCTGCCGCTGTCCTACGATAAACTCGCGTATCCGTACACAGAACCCCAGGTTCGCTCACCCGACGAAGCCGCTTTGAGAGGTAGCAGTTATCTCGTGACGAAGAAGTGGGTCGACTCGTCGCCGCGGGATCGCGAGTCGCTGGGAGAGACCCTGGCCTTGCACGGGTCTGGAGAGTGATGCAGGAGTAAAGCGTCGATCTGGGCCTTGCGCTAGTTGAGGGTGATATATGCGTTTTCGGCGACATGGAACAGATGTTACGGATGTGACGATTCACATATCGAGCACCGAAGGGAACTCTTCGGCCAGCATCCAGCTCGCCGATGTTCCACGCTCGGATTGTTTGCCCCAAATAACGAGCAGTGATCCTGATGTGGTTGGCGTCGATGGCATACCTCGCGTACGCGCCGTTGGTAATTTCTCGTTTTACCTCAGCGCGCTCGCCACGACATCAGGTAGCGGCGCTGTAACGGTGACCGCGGCGACACGGTCCGGGATCCAGGCGACGCTGAGGGTTGCGGTTGAAGTTGCGATAGAGTTGCCGGACCCTGCTACTGAAGCTGGAGCTGTCGCCAGATTGTTGATGTCGGAGGCCCGCGGTCCTTCCCACGCAGACTACCTGGCAGCAGACACATTGGATAGCATGGGGTGGATGCAACGGGTCCTGGAGAATCGACTGGCGAACGATCCTTCTCAATTCGGGGCGCGCGGGGCGAGAAATTTGATCGACATCATTCGCGCCGCCGATCAGTTTGATGGGTTCTCCGATTATCCGAACTACGATCAGGCGGTTCGTCGTCGGCTGCAGCAGATGGTCAATGTCGCGAACAATGACAATGATCGAATGCAGCCGGATTTTCAGGTTTTTATACAGAATGCTATTGATGTGGCTCGGTCGCGGGTCGCCGTCCGGGACCCAAGTTCAACAGGCTTGTTCGGGTGGAGAGCCGCAGGGACTGGAAGTCCAGGGCCCAGGTTCGCGAGATTTCGTACGTTGGCTGGAAACACGTTCTTTACGTTGCGGCCATGATTGAAGCCTTGGCCTGATCTGAGATTCTTGCCTGCACGCATGGGCGCACTCCGGCTGTGGCCAGCGCTGACGAGCAGCACCCTCTCCATGCCCGCGTGGTAGACGAAGCGAGCGTGATCCTCGAAGGAGACATCGGCACGGTCGCGGATCTTCCAGGCACCCATGGGCGTCGGGTCGAGGGCCCAGGTGAGCGAAGCGACGTCGTCTCGTGCGGTTTGCGGCCGCGTGGAGCCGCCGATGAGCGCGAGGACGGCGAACACAGGAGAAGCACGCAGTCACGCAGGAAATCTTCAGCGCTGATGCGACCCCGAGCGGAACCGATACCGGGAGACTCGAGCGTCTCTCACGCTGTAAGACTGGAGCCTTCCTGCAAGGTCGCCGCACCATCGGGCGCCTCGGAGCGCACGGGCGGGCTGATCCGTGATAGGGCGAGCTCGCCCGCGCGGGCAACATGACACGCTGGCAGTACGATTGTGGTCGGGCAGTCCGGCGATGGCCGCGGTCCGGCGCCCACCCCTCTTAACGCGGCGCTCCGAAGGAGCCCTGCCAGCCATGTCCTCCCTCGGGCCCGAAGTTACCCGCGGGCAGGTCGATTGGAATTGACACCGGCAGTGTGAGCGTTCACATTCCAGCCGAGGGCTATCCCTTTGTTTCGGTTTGCTCGGGTCGTCCTGAGTACCGAGCTCTTCGTCAATCTGATCCATTCGGTCGATTTTTACACCGATCCTGTTCGCTCGGTCGTCGCGGAAGCGATTGCTGATCGATGGTGATCGGCGTTTTGCCAAGAGCGATCCAATAGAGGGCGCGACAACCCTCGCTTGTTCGACGGCGGTCGTGAAATCCTGCGTGCTGTCCACCGGAGATGATTTCGTCAAGAATCCGGCGATGCTGGCGAAGCGGCCGGATGGCAAGCTCGGGAACGAGGGAACCTATGGTGCGGCGGGCCGTGCTGAGACGCTCCTCGGGCGCACCGGCGTCATCACATCGGCCCCGTCCGGGAGCTCGTCTGAGCCGGGTGGGAGGCACTTTGCCAGGGAGGCGGATCCCGTGAGGAACGCTCTGTCACCTGAGGTGAGTGTGGCGAGTCGCCCTTGATACGCTCGAATCGTTTTGTTTCCTTTTCACCTGATTCCGGTACGTAGGAGACCTGTGATGCAATATCAAACATTCAGCCGACTCGCCTTTGGTGTCACCCTTGCGAGTTGGGTCGCGATTTCGTGCGCCCCCGCCGAGTCCGACTCGAACAACGACGGAGGGGGCGGAGCGACGGCGGCCGCTTCCGTTGGTAGCACGAGCGGCAGCGGCGTTGCGACCTCGAGCGGCAGCGCGAGCGGCAGCGCGAGCGGCAGCACGAGCAGCAGCGGCGTTGCGACCTCCAGCGGCACCACCGCGGCTGGGACCGGCGGTGACAGCAGCGGCGGGAGTGGCGGGGCTGAGCCGACCGGCAGCGGCGGTGCTGGCACGGGTGGCTGGCCCGAAGGAGCCATTCCCATGGGGAACGCGCCTGTGAAGAGCGCGGGGTGCGGCAAGGCAACCACGCTGACGAGCAAGGAGTATACGATCTCGAGCTCGGGCCAAAATCGCGTGTACTACGTCGATATGCCCAAGAACTACGACATGAACAAGCCCTACCGGCTGTTCTACACCTCGCATTGGATCGGCAGCCGCTACCAAGACGTCAAGGGGCAAGACTTCTACTTTCTCAAACCGCAGCTGGAGGCCGACGGAGAGCAGGCCATTTTCGTGGCACCCTCCTCGGACGGTGCAACGTGGCAAGAGAAGGATCACGCGCTGTTCGACGACATCATGGAGCTCATGAATGAAAGCGTCTGCTACGACACGACCCGCGTGTTCGCGACCGGCTTCAGTTTCGGAGGGATGATCACCTATTCGCTGTCGACGAACCATCAAGCGGAGATCCGCGCGGCCGTGGGCATCGCCCCGGCCAACTACAATATCTGGTTGCCTCAGAAGACACGTAAGCCCATCGCTTGGATGCACACGACGGGCATGAGCGACGGGACGTGCCCCTGGGTGAACAACGAAGGTCAAAAGCGAGGGGCCAAGTTCATCGCCCTCGAAAAGGCCGAGGACAACGGCTGCACGATCCCGAACGACATCCCGACTTCGAACGGCAAGTACAGCTGCTTCGATTTCCAGGATTGCGATCCGGAGCATCCGACGCGGGTGTGCACCTTCGGCGGCGGGCACACGAACATCGACGGCAATCCGAACTGGATTCCCATCGAGTCGTGGAAGTTCTTCAAGCAGTTTTGACCGACGTCCTCGCCGCGGGCGGGACCCTCGCCCGCGCGTAGCGCCGCGCTCGGGGCGTCTCGCCTGCAGGGGAACAGGGGCCGCCTCCGAGCGCGACGGGCACCTGCGCCGACGTCTGCAAGGGCAGCTGATCGGCCCATGGCGCCCTTCCCCCCATGGGTTTCAGGGATTGAACGTCGCGACGAAGATGTCGGAGCCGCCGGCGTGGGGGATGGGGCCGGTCCCGAAGTCGACCGCCGCGCTCGCAGCCCCTGTGAGGGCGATCACGCCGCTCGGCGAGATCGTGATGCCATGTGCGCGGGCGCCGAAGCCGAGGGTCCAGAGCTCGGCGCCGCTCGGGTCGAGCTTGGCGAGCCCGTCTCCGGCGACGACGATGTTACCAGCGGAATCGAGCGCGAGCGCGTCGCCGAAGGGGATCGAGTCGCTGAACACGTGGGTACCCGCGGCGTCCAGCTTGAGGAGCACGGGGCCGGCGGGCAGCACCCCGCCGCCGAGATCGACGGTCCCGTCCGTGATGCCGGTCACGAGGACCTCGTCAGCCGCATTGACGGCCACCGACCAAGCCGCCTTCCACGCGCCGCCAGGGGGGATCGACGGATCCGGCGCGAACGGGCGGCTCCAGAGCGCGGCGCCGGTCGGGTCGAACTTGCTGACCGTGAGATACCCTGCGTCGGCCTGCGGTGCGGTCACGGTCAGCGCGTTGCCCGCGCTGTCGATCGCGAGATCGGCGTTGTAGTCCAGGGACCTGAAATAGTCCTCCGGGCCGGGAGGGGGCGTGATCCTGTGTTTCCAGAGGACGTCGCCGCCAGGGCTCAACTTTGACAGGTAGGCGCCGTTCGCCCAAAGGTCGACGTAGACCAGGTAGGTGTTGCCCAGCGCATCGACGGCGATCCGCTCGGGAACGCTGTAGCTCTCGATCGCGTCCGACGTGTAGATGGGCGCTTGACTCCAGATGGCCTTGCCATCGCGGTCGAGCTTGGCCACGAAGGCTACGGTATTGTGGGACGGCTCGAAGGGGGGGAGGCACTGGTTCAACACCCTGGCGCCGCCACCCGAGTATGTGCCGGCGAGCAGGAGGTCGCCGTTGCCATCGACGGCCATGACGAGCGGGTGGCCGCTCGTCAGGCGCTCGCTCCAGAGCGGTGCGCCCGATGGATCGAGCTTGAGCAGGAAGTGGCGTCCGGGCGGGGAGGTCAGAGGGCCCGCGCCGAAGTCGACGGTTCCTGTGAAGCTGCCGGTGACATAGTAGTTGCCTGCGGCATCGCTCGCGATGTTCAGGCCCTCGTCGGCGCCGGTGCTGCCGAACCCGCGCGCCCACGACAGCATGGGGCAATGGGGGTCGCCGTCGCAGTTCTCGTCCTCCGGCGTGGAGCAGAACTCCTCGGCAGGCGTCACCTCGCCCACGCAGGCGCCGAAGCCAAGGCCGCTGGGCCGGCAGGTCTGCGTCCCCGCAGCGCAGGGTCCGACGCCCCTGGTCCCGGCAGGGCCGGAGTAGCACGCGATGACCGAGCCCGGCACGCACGTCTCGGACGGGTCTCCGCCGCCTCCGCCGTCGCTGCCGCCGCTGCCTCCTCCCTCGCCGCTGTCGCCGCTCGCCGGCGGATTGAATGTGGCAGCATAGATATCCCAGCCTTCTGTATACGCGATCGGGCCGGTCCCGAAGTCCACAGGGCTGCTCACGACGCCGGTGACGGCGACCGCGCCGTTCGGGGAGATGGCTATGTCCGCTACAGAGGCCGCGAAGTCGCGCGTCCAGAGCTCGGTGCCGCTCGGGTCGAGCATCGTGAGCCCACCCCCGCCGAGGAAGATGTTGTCCGCAGGGTCGACCGCGATGTCGCCGGTGTGGCGGACGGGCTGGGTGAACACTTCCTCGCCGTCCTGATCCAGCTTGATGAGAGCTCCCTCGACCAACACGAAGATCTCGCCCGCCGAGTCGACCGCCACCTTGCCACGGAAGCCGTAGTCGTCCAATCTCCGGGACCAGAGCAAATCTCCATCCGGAGAGAGCTTTGAGACGTACGTGTAGAGGGCGATGTAGTCGCCATCGATGCCTGCTTCATTCACTGTCACCACGTTGCCGGCGCTGTCGAGCGCGAGGTTCATGTGGAAGCTCGGGCTGCCCGGAGTGCTACGCCTCCAGAGGACATTGCCCATCGCGTCCAGCTTCACCACCGCTGTCGCGTCCTCCAGCCCGATGGCGACGTACACGTCGTCGAGAGCATCGATGGCCACCTTCGTCGCCCAGGTAGGATGCGAAGGGTAGAAGCGGAATCCATCGCTCCAGATGTGATTGCCGTCGGGGTCGAGCTTGGCCATGAATTGCCCGGAACGATCGGGCGGAGCCGGCAGGGCGCACCCGCCGAAGCCGAGGTCCATGACAATGCCAGAGAAGTCGTCCTCGTAGTTGCCGACGATCAGGACGTTGCCGTTTCCGTCGATGGCCAGGGCATCTCCTGTCTCGCGCAAGGGGGTGCCGAAGCGCTTGCTCCAGAGCGGCGCGCCCGAGGGGTCGAGCTTGAGAAGGAAGATGTCGCTGCCACCGGCGCTGATCAGAGGGCCGGCGCCGAAGTCGACCGTTCCTTTGAAGGCGCCGAGGATGTAGTAATTCCCCATGGCGTCGACGGCGATGGTCGATGTGGGATAGGTGGGCTCGATGCCGAACCCGCGCGCCCAGGCGGCCGGTTGCGGGCAATGGGGGTCGCCGTCGCAGCTCTCGTCCTGCGGCGTGGCGCAGACCTCCGCAGCAGGGGTGATCTCACCCGTGCAGGGCCCGTAGCCGAAGCCGTCAGGACGACAGGTCTGCGTCCCGGCCGTACAGCGCCCGACGCCGTTGGTCCCCTCGGGGCCGGAGTAGCACGCGACGATGGATCCCGGCACGCATGCTGCCGGCGAGCCGCCGCTCCCGGTCGAGGTGCTCTCGTCGCCGCCGCCGTGGCCTGCGGAGCCGCCGCTGCCCGTGGCAGCGGAGCCGCCGCCGCCGTGGTCTGCGGAGCCGCCGCTGCCCGTGGCAGCGGAGCCGCCGCCGTCTCCTGTGGTTGCGGAGCTGTACCCGCCGCCGCCCGCGGCGCCGCCGCTGCTGCTGCTGCCGGGCGCGCTCGGACCGCATTCATTCGTGGGGCCGAAGGCGGCGAGGAGCAGGGCGGCGGAGGCACGCCGGTGAAGCCCGGAAGTCGAACCGATGGACTCGAACGGTCTTGCCATGCCGCCTCTGATGCTCGACGCAGACGCCGCATTCATGCCGCGAGCGAGCGACGACGCGCGTGCGGGGGGCCGAGGGATAAGGAGACGCAGCCACAGCGCCGTCTCCCGCGCGTGATTCGTGGCGACGCCACGCCTCGAACGCGACCTCGTCATGGGCCGACCATCACGGCCGTGACCGGGAGCGCTCACCCCCGCGATGGCCATCGAACAGCCTGGGCGATCGAGCATCAACCATCGCGAGCGTCAACAGACCATTGGGCCCGGGTTGGGCCCATGCCTCCCGAGGGGGTGCGATCCGTCGTCAATTCTACCACGACGTGCTAAGCGCTCGGAGATGGCTTCGGGAATGGGGTTATTGCGCTGCACACCGCTCGCCTTGGTCATCGGCTGCGCGGACGAATCCTCGCGCGCGCCCGTCGACGCGGGCACCGACGCGCCGCCCCCGGGCACCGTCACCGCGCCCCCACCGCTCCCGCGTGAGGCCGCCCTCGACGCGCGCTTCGTGAAGATCACCCTGCACCGCGAGTTCTACTGCGAGGGGGCGAGCTTTGCGGACTTCAATCGCGACGGGGTGACGGATGTCATCGCGGGCCCGGATTGGTACGAGGGTCCAGGATATGGCACGAGCCATCCCGTGTGGCCGAGGGAAGCCTTCGATCCGCACGGCTACTCGGATTGCTTTTTCGAGTTCCCCTACGACTTCGACCACGACGGGTTCATCGACGTCCTCGTCGTCGGCTTTCCGGGTGTGCCCGCGGCTTGGTACCAGAACCCGCGCGGCGGCGACGCGCTCTGGGCTCGTCACGACACGCTGCCGTGGCCGATCGACAACGAGTCGCCCCTGTTCGCCGACATCACCGGCGACGGCGTGCCCGAGCTCGTGCACATGTCGGGGGGCATGCTCGGAACGTCGTCGCCCGGCGTGGACCCGACCGAGCCGTGGGTCTTCCGGGCGCTCACCGAGAATCGGGGGTACGGCGCCTTCACGCACGGCCTCGGCGCAGGCGACGTCAACGGGGACGGCGCAAGCGACTTGGTCGAGGCGAGCGGCTACTTCACGCGGAGCCCAGGGTCGCCCGACGGCTTGCCGCTCACGCGCGTCGAGCAGCCGTTCGGTGCCGGGGGAGCGCAGATGCCGGTGATCGACGTGGACGGCGACGGGGACGCGGACATAGCGACCACGCTCGCCGCTCACGGCTACGGGCTCTCCTGGTTCGAGCAGGTTCCGAACGCGGCCGGCACCGCGTTCGTGGAGCATGTCGTCGTTCCAAGGACCCCACCCGATGCCGCGTCGAGCGTGTTCATGCACGAGCCGCACGCGCTCGCTCACGCCGACATCGACGGTGACCGGCTCCAGGACCTCGTGAGCGGCGAGCGCTTCTGGGGTCATGTGCCTGCCGGCATGCCAGACTTCGACGCGCCGGCCCGGCTCTACTGGTTCGAGCAGGCGCGAGCGGCGGAACGCATCGACTTCCAGCCCGTTCTCATCGACGACGATTCGGGGGTAGGCACCCAGCTCACGGTCGCGGACGGCAACGGAGACGGCCGGCCGGACATCGTCATCTCGAACAAGAAGGGTGCTTTCGTCTTCCTGCAACGCTAGAGCGGCGGTCACCCGCTTCGGACACGGGCCCATCTCGACGTTTTCGGTGCTCAGCGCACTGGAGTGCGCTTCCGCGCCGAAAACGCCGATCTGGACCCGTCTCCTGTGCGGGTGACCGCCGCTCTGCGAGGCTCGTACTAGGCTCAGCTGAAAACCGCTCTAGAGCGACAAACGGGTTGAAGCCGCACGCAAGCAGCGAGAAGTTGAGACGCCAGAGGACGCCTAGAGACGCCAGAAGACGCCAAGATTTGATGGTTTTTGGGGGCGTCTTTCCTCTCGCGAGCGCTTCACCGGACCTTGCGGAGCCTGTCTCCGCCGGCGCCGGGCGGCGCCGCCGCGGCGGCCTGGAGCGGGCGGATCTCCAGGCCCCGCCGCCGCAGGGCGTGGGCGATTCCCGCCGGCGTCGAGAGCTCGCGCACGACCTCGTCCTCGGTCATGCGCTCGTCCGAGCTGCCGACGCCCAGCACCCCGAGCGCCTCTCCGCCCGCGCGGAGGGGCACGTACACCCCGGTCGGCAGGCCGGCGTTCGTCGCGGCCTCACCCCAGCCTTCGGCCTCGCAGCGCTCGCCGAGATCGTGGCGCACCGCCGGATGGCCCTGATGGAACGCTGCGTCCCGTCGCTCGCCGGCTGTCCGTGCTGGTGTCCGTCCGGCCCTGACGTGTGTCCGGACGTTTACAGGAGAGCATCCGAAATGACACGACGTGTGCCTGGACGTTTACAGTAGAGCACTCGAAATGACACGACGTGATTCAACGCGTTCACAGCGCGGGGTGCTGGTGAACCTGCACGCCTGATCTGAGAGGTGCGGAGCCTTCCTGCCGAGGATGCCTGCTCTGCTTTCTTGCTCTCGCCGGCGGCCGGTCCACGCCCTTGGCCCCGAGGACCGTGCTGGCATCGACCGTGAGGTCGCTCCTCGGCGGCGCGGCCGAGCACGAGGCGGAAGGCGAGCGCCGGTGGACAGCGAGAGCGGTGCGGCAGTAGGACAAGGTATGGCGAAGCGGAAGGGCGCGACATGGCTGTGGGCGGGGTGGGCGCTCACGGCGGGCGGGTGCGGGTGGCTGACGGGGCTGGAGCCCAGCTACTACGTGGTGGCGGCGGGCAGCGGCGGGAGCGGAGGAGGCGCAGGCGGCGAGGGAGGCGGCCGGAGCGGGAGCGGTGGAGCTGCCGGGACCGGCGGCGAGGCGAGCGGCGGGAGCGGAGGAGCCACAGGCGCAGGCGGCGAGGCAGGCGGCGCGGGGCCTGGCGGCAGCGGCGGAGATGGCGGGAGCGGCGGAGATGGCCTGAGCGGCGGAGACGGCGGGAGCGGCGGAGACGGCGGGAGCGGCGGAGACGGCGGGAGCGGCGGAGACGGCGGGAGCGGCGGAGACGGCGGGAGCGGCGGAGACGTGGCGTGTACGCCCGGGGGGAAGGAGTGCGTGGACCAGGCGTGCGTGGAGGGGAAGTGTCGTGGGGAGTGCAGACCGGAGCTGGTGCGGTGTACGGCGACGGACAACCGGCCGCAGCGCTGCGATGAGCGCGGGGAATGGGAGGATGCGGCGCCGTGTGGAGGGGCAGCGCCGGCGTGCGACCGAGGGAAGTGCGTGCCGCGGAGCTGTGTCGGGCTGACGGAGACGTGCGGTCCTGGGCGCAACGAGAGCTGCTGCGCGACGGGCGCGGCCATACCCGGGGGAACGTTCAACCGGAGCAACGGCGCGGCGTATCCGGCGACGGTGAGCGGCTTCTTGCTGGATAGGTACGAAGTGACCGTGGGACGGTTCCGGAAGTTCGTGGATGCATATCCAGGGAGCAAGCCCAGGGCACGAGCAGGAGAGCACCCGAAGATCCCGGGGAGCGGGTGGGACGCGACGTGGGACAGCCGCCTGCCCGCCGGTGCGGAGGCATTGAAGACCGCTGTGAAGTGCGAGTCGACCTTCAATACATGGACGGATGGCCCCGGCGCGAACGAGCACCTTCCGATGAACTGCCTGGACTGGTACGTCGCGTTCGCGTTCTGCGCGTGGGACGGAGGCCGGCTGCCGACGGAGGCGGAGTGGAACTACGCGGCGGCGGGAGGCGGCGGAGCGGACGGGCAGCGGGTGTATCCGTGGTCGAACCCGCCGAGCTCGACGACGATCGACAGCACGTACGCGGTGTATGACTGCGGGCCCGACGGTTCGTGCGCGTTCAGCGATGTTCAGGCGGTCGGGTCGAAGTCGCCGAAGGGGGATGGAAAGTGGGGTCAGGCGGACATGGGCGGGAGCCTGTGGGAGTGGGTCTTGGATTGGTACGAGAACCCGTACGACCCGTCGTGCGATGATTGTGCAAATCTAGCCCCCTCCTCGGACCGGGTGATCCGCGGCGGGAGCTTCTACGTGGATGCGTCGGAGCTGGTCTCCTCCTTCCGCGACGACTTCGACCCGGCGCTCCGCAGGCGCGGCATCACGGCCCGGTGCGCGAGGACACCGTAGATTGAGAGGGCAAGCTCGGCTCCTCCACACGAGCGCCAAGGAAGCCATCCACGTTGATACCGAACGACCTCATGGCTGGGGGACGACCTCGCTCGTGGGGTTGCCGTCGATGTCGCCGACCACGTTGTTGGACCAATCGGCGTACGTACACGTCGCGCACGACGTCGTGTAACCCCAGTGGCTCGGGCCGAAGACGTTGTTGCGCAGGATCATGTCCTTGCCGTTCTCGGGGTAGAAGTCATAGGCGCCGAGCGAGACGAAGTTGTCGTGGACGTCGTAGTCCTGCAGCGTCGATCCGTCGACGCTCTGGGTGAAGAGCACGGCGGTGATGGCTTGCCAATAGTTCGGCACTTCGTTGCCCGTGGCGGCGTCGACGCCCGGCTCGAGTCGGTTGCGGCTGATTTCGAGCGGGCCGCTGCCCCCGTACGGGAAGACACCGCCCGTATGCGCGAGAGAGGGGTCCGCCAGGTGCGCGATGTAGTTGTCGTGCAACCAGCTCTGCTCGATGATGGTGTTCTGGCCGCAAAGACACATGCCACCGGTGTTGGCCACGTCCACCCGGGTCAACCGGATGGTGCACGTCGCGCAGGCGTTCACGGCATGCTCGGTAAGGGCGGCGTTCGTACCTCCGAGACCGACCGGCTCGGGGCGAATGGTGGTGTCGCTGATGTTCAACGTGAGCGGCGCGGACTCGTCGGCGTTGACCAGGATGCTGCGGTTCGTGGAGCCGGGCGGCGGCGCGATGATCGAGTTCGTGATGTTGACCGTGCCGTGGCAGCCGGTGCCGATGTAAATGAACGCGTGGAAGTACATGCGGTCCAGATTGACAGTGCCGTTGCAATCGTACAGATCCCACTCTTTGCTTTCGTCGTCGCTGGGCCACACTTCCGTGTACCCGGGCGGCACAGGGAGCTGGGGATCGGATTGGGCGTAGGTGCCCACGCCGGGGGCGCCGACGGTGAAGCGATCGGGGTAGGCCCTGCTGCTTGGCGCGTCGCCGCCTCCTGCTCCGCCGCCGCTCGTGCCTCCGCCGCCGCTGCCTCCGGTGCCTGACGACATGGATGAGGCGCTCGGCTTCATCTCGCCGTCACCGCACCCTGCGAGGAGGGCGCTCAGCAAGACCACCCCCGGCAAGCCCGGTCCGAGGCCTGCTGTTGGACGATGGGTCGCTCTCTTCATGAGATCTCCTCGGCTTTCGGGGACGTCGCGTCGCTCGTGATCGGAGTTGCAGCCCGAGCAGTCCGCGGTCTTTTGTACGCTGGTCCTCACCCTCATGGGCCACTCGTTTTCAGGGTCATGGGGAGGCTGCCGGCGCGGGCGAGGTGCGGCGGGATGCCGCCTCGTTCCACGCCTCGAACGCGGCCGTTCCAGATCGCCGCCTGGCGCCGCTCCGGGTAGCGCAGCATACTCTCGACGTCATTCTTGAGCGTCGCGGGCGGATTTCGTACGCCCGCCTCCGGGCCTGCCGCTCCGGCTGTCCCTATTACCGGCTTCAGCCCGGTGCCCCCATGAGTCTGCTCGGAGACGCCGTCGCCGAGCCTGGCACGCCGCAATCACAGGCCCCGTCTCTTGGATTGCTGACGAACGCTGGCTCCTGGCGGAGGCGGACTCCGCCGGCGCGAGCGATCGTCTGAACAGAATCATGATGTGGAGGCAGAATGAAGACGAGAGAACTTGGTCATCAGCTTGGTCTCGCGGCGTGCGCGGGCGCCGCGCTCGGCCTCTTCACGGGCTGCTCGATTGAAGGCGCATCGGACGAGCCGATCGAGGCGCTCGGGTCGCATTCGTCCGCGATCGTCGGCGGCGAGCTCGCCGAGGCGAGCCCCTGGGCCGTCCAGGTCTTCGACGTGCGCGGGAGCACCGGCGACTTCTACCAGTGCACCGGCACCCTCGTCGCGGCGCGCTGGGTGCTCACCGCGCAGCACTGCATCGCGGACGAGGGCGAGACGTCGGCGGTGCGCGTCGGCAGCAACACGTACGGCGCCGGCCAGCGCATCGCGGTCGACGCCGTCGAGGTGCCCTCGGCCGCCGCCGACATCGTGCTGCTCCACCTGACCGCGGACGCCAATGGACCGTTCGTCCAGCTGGCCGAGTCGACGTCGGTCGCGGTCGGCAGCGACGCGACGGCCTACGGCTGGGGGAGCGAGGGCACGCCGCTGGTGATGGCGCCGTCGCTCAAGAAGGCGAGCATCCACATCGACGGCTGGTACTCCGTCGAGGAGCTCCTGGCGACGGGCGTGACGGGCGCGGGCTGGAGCGGCGACTCCGGCGGCCCGTGGTTCGTCGATGGGCGTCAGGTCGCCGTGTTCTCGGCCTCGAACGGGCAGAACGGCACGAACCTGCACGCGAAGCAGCTCGGCGTCGACGTCGCGCGCCACCGCGCCTGGATCGACGCCACGATCGCCGCCGGCCCCACCGTCCACCCCAGCAACAAGGTGGTGCTCCACGATCTCTCGAACTTCTCCGGCGTCTCGCAGGGCTTCGGGATCGGCCGCTACGACCTCCCGAACCTGACGATCATCGGAGACAACCGCGCGAGCGCCATCAGGGTCCCCGCCGGGCTCCGGGTCACGGCCTTCATGCACGGCAGCTTCGGGGGCGAGGCGCGCGTTTTCACCTCGGACACGGATCTCGTGGCCGCGGGCTTCAACGACACGATCTCGGGCATCATCGTCTCGAACGCCTCGGACCCGCAGCTCGACGTGGTCACCTTCTACGAGCACGCCGGCTACTCGGGCCAATCGGTCATCTACGGCGTCGGCTCCAGCTACTTTATAAGCACCCCATGGGACCAGAGGGTCAGCTCCGTCCGCGTCCCCTCCGGCTTCCAGCTGACGCTCTACAACGGGCTCTGGCGCTACTCGGCCGAGTGGCGCGTCCTCACGGCAGACGCGAACCTCGCCTCCCACACCTTCGACAACCAGACCCGGAGCTTCCTTATCGAGCGCTTGTAGGAGCGAGCGAGCGCGCGGAGCGGCCAGCGCTCCTCGCGTCGCGTCGCGTCGCGAGGCGAGGCGACGCGAGCGCCGAGTCATCCCCACGCCGGCCGCGCGAGGCCAGGACAGCGCGCTCTCGCGAGCCTTGCTCAGTGGGCCCCTTCCGGGCATAGTGCAACGAATCGTTGCATGCGTGACGCCAACCCATGAGTACGCCACCGCCGCTACCTGGAGCGGAGCGGCCCGACGGATCCTCCGTCCAGATCGGCGCTCTCGTTCCGCTGACTCGGCCCGGCTGGGTCGAGGCAGGCCGGCACTTGCTCGCTGGACTCGAGCTGGCCGTTCGCGAGGTCAATGACGCCGGCGGGATCGTCGGAAGACCCCTCGAGCTGGTGGTCCGAGACACCGCGGCTGATCCACAGAGGGCCGCGGCGGCCGTCGATGAGCTGGCTCGCCTGGGCGTGGCTGCCTTGGCGGGGGAGTATCACAGCGTCGTCGCTCGCGCCGCTGCCGGCAGGGCCGACGCCCTCGGCCTGCCGTTCCTCTGCTCGTCAGCGGTCCTTGACGCGCTCACCGAACAGCCAGCGGAATGGGTCGCGCGCCTCGCCCCGGCGCAGTCCCACGGCTGGCGGATCTACGCGGACTTCCTCCTCCGCGCGGGCCACAGGCGCATCGCCGTGGCGGCCGATTCAAGCGTCTACTGGGCGTCTGGGGCCCGCATTCTGCGGGACTACCTCGCTCCACGCGGCGGCGCCGTCATCGAGCTCGACATGCGCGCGCTCGCCCCCGCGGCCGTGTGCGACGAGCTCGTCGACAATCGCGCGACAGCCCTCCTTCTTCTGGTCGGCTACCCTGAGCCGGCGGTGTCGATCGTCAAGTCTGTCCGCCGCGACAAGCGCCTCGCCGAGATCATGATGGGTGCTCCGGCCGGGCAACCGGAGTTCGCCGGATGGGCGACGTTGCTGGGCGGCGACGGCGCCGCGATCCCGTTCTTGCGCTACCTGCCCGAGCGCCTCAGCCCGCTCGGCGCCCGGGTCGAGACGGCTCTGCGCGAGCGGCTGGCCGAAGCGCCCTCCTTCGTCGCCTTCGAGGGCTACGACACGGTCGCCGTCCTCGCCGATGTGCTGCGTTCTCACGGCGCGGGCCGGGCGCGCACGGCCGGAGCCTGGGCGCGCGTCGCCGTCGAAGGCACCCGCGGGCAGATCCGGCTCTCCCGCACGCCAGGCATCAGCGTCTGGCAGTGGGCCTGGCCGCCAGTCCAGGTCGTTGATCGAGATCCGGCGGACCCCGATCGCTTTCGGATCCTTCACGCCGGCTGAGAGAGCACGTAGGTCCGCGAAGGGCATCCCGAACCGAGTTACACGCTGGGCCGCCAGGTGCCGTGGAACCCGAATGGCACGCGGTGCGGCAAGCGGGCGACCGCGACGGGGCCAGCGGAAAGGCGCATGGCATCGAACACCAGCAAGTCGCTGCGCTTCTCCTGTTCTCGCCAGGCCACGGCGAGCAGCCAGCCGTCGCCCTCGGCCGCGTCCTCCGCGCGCGGCACGAACACCGGTTCGGACACCACGTCGCCGTGCGGCAGCGTGTGAAGGCTGCGTTCGCCGGTGTCGAAGTCGAATCGGGCAACGCTGTTGTAAAGCACGCTCTCCGAGTCGTCTCGTGCGCGTGAGGTCGCATGGCAGGTGGTGAAGCCGTAGCGGTTGCGCCGCCCCGTGTAGCGCTCGTCGATCCGTGGAAACTCCGCCACGAGATCGTCGAGGTAGTCACGCCGGAACCCGGTGCCTGCGTCCGCCAGATCGAAGGTCCAGCGGCACAGGCGCGCGGCCATCGCCTCGGGGTCGCCGGGGCGGCCCTCGGCGTCGGGCAGGCCGGGCGCGGTCTCCGACTGCATGACGTAGGCCACGATGGTGTCGCCGTCGTCCCAGGCGTTCATCACATGGAACATGTGGCAGGCGTCGGTCTGGAACCAGCGCAGCGTGTCGGCCGCGCTCCCGCGCTTCATCACGCCGACGTGGGTCCGCAAGCCTGCATCCCAGGCCAGCAGCGGCTTGCCGCGCATGGCGCGCGCCACGCTGAGCGTCAGCGGCGTGACGGGAAAGAGCACATGCCCGCGCGTCACCATGAAGTCGTGCACCATGCTGGCATACGGCGCTGTGAACGACTGAAGCTGCGTGACCTCGCAGCGCGTGTCCATCACGCCGTAGAGCATGCTCGGCGAGCAAGGGCCGTCGGGCGAGTACGCGAAGAAGTGCAGCTCGCCGCTCTCGGGGTCGATCTTGGGGTGCGCGGTGCAGCGCGAGGTCACGCGGCCGCCGAAGCTCTGGTGCCCCTTGGAAGCCAGCGTGCCGGGGTCGAGCTCGAAGGGCTGATGCGACTCTTCGAGCGCGAACAGCCGATCGCCGTGCCAGAGCATGCTGGTGTTGGCCGTGCCGCCGTTGCTGCCCCGCGCCATCGGGTCGCTCGTGGCGGGGTTTCCGAAGGTGCCGAAGAGCGCGCGCCCTGCTTCGTGCTCGAGCTGCCACTTCGGCGTGCGCGCCCAGCGGTTGCGGTACGACACCTTGCCGGCGCCGATGTGGAACGCATGCACCATGCCGTCGCCGGAGAACCAGTGATAGTCGTCGTCGCGCGGCGTGTACTGCGGGTTCGGGCCGACACGGTACAGGCTTCCTTCCAGCTCGGGCGGCAGGGTCCCCTCGATCTCGAGCGCCGCGATGTCGTGCTCCTCGCGGAGCGGCGCGTGGTTGCCGGTAAAGAAATAAGGATTCTTCTGCGTTCTTGCGTTCACGTGAGGCCTTCGGGATTCAATTCGTTCAGGAAGTCGATGTGGCGCCGAGCCGTGCGATGGCTCGCCCGACATAGTCGGCCAGCGCCGCGTCGATGCCCGAGCCTGCGCGCAGGGCCGGGTCGTGGCGGAATGCGGCTTGCAACTTCGCGTCCAGCGCGGCGTCGCCGCCGGCCTTGGCCAGCGACAGCGCCTGCCAGCGCAGCGCGAGAGCGCGCACGGCTGCGCCATCGGCGGGCGCGTCTGCCGCCATCTGTCGCCGAAGCTCGGCGATGAGCGGCGGCCATGCGTCGGTCTGCGCAACGTAGTGCCGGCGTAGCGTGGCCATGTCGCCGGCGCTGCAGTAGGGCGCGTAGAGCTGGAGACGCGCGAAGGCCATCGCATGCGAGATGTACCGGATGCCGGCGCGGTCCACGCCGGTCAGCGCGTGGAGCGCCGGCTCGTTCCAGTGCATGGCGTAGAGCTTCATCAGCAGGCCTTCGTCGCCGCCGGCCTCTTCGAGCAGCAGTTCGATCCAGCGTCGCGCAAGAGCCTGTGCCTGCGAGCTCTCGGGCGATGCGCCGGCCGCGACCAGCTTGTGCAGCCTCGCCGACAATCCGGCGCGCTCGGGCGCCACAGCGCTGGTGAGACCGTCGCGCTGCGCTTTGAGCGTGCGCTGCTCGTCCTCGCTGAAGTACTTCGAGCCCGCGACCATGCTTTCGAGCGCCACGAGCCAGTCGTCGACGCCGGGCTCTTCGTTGGCCTGCAGTTGACCCTGCACGGCGAGCAGGTGGGTGCGCAACGCGGACGCTTGCAGGATTTCGCGGTCGAGCTGCGCCACCTGCCGGGCCACCACCTCCGAGAGCCCGCCGGCCGCCTTGTCGAGCACGTCCTGGATGTCAGCCAGCGACAGATTCAGGCGCTGCAGCGCCTGGATGCGGTACAGCCTGGCGACGTCTTTCCGGTCGTACAGGCGATAGCCACCCATGGACCTTCCGGACGGCACCAGCAGGCCAATCTCGTCGTAGTGCCGCAAGGCGCGAACGGTCAGCCCGGTGCGGCGGGCAAGCTCGCCAATCTTCAGCAACATGCCTTTCCTCTCGAGTTGAAGGGATCCTAGACCCTCCCGTCGCGAGAGGGTCAAGCGGGTTTCTCCGGGGTGGGCGCTCGTTGTTGTTCAGGCCCACGACCCGACCGACCAGCACGCCCTGCCTGCTGGCGAAGCGCGCAGCCTCGATGTCCCGGCCCTGGATCGGCGCCGAGCGGATGATCCTCGGGGTGAGATGGCTCACTCCTCCCCGAACCATCCCTTCATCACGTACGGCCACGCTGCACGCGCTGGTTGACCTAGAGAACCTTACATGACCGCCTCGGTCGGCGGAATCGCACCGGCCCAGCACGGACGGACGCGCGCGGACGAGGCGCGGGCCGTGGGTAGCTTGGCCGCGGCGGGATCCAGCCCCGTGGAATCAACCGTTCTCTGGCCACCAGACCTCCCGGCGCTTCGCCGAACGGCGCCGTTGCGCTCCACGAACCCGCTCGGTACCCTCGGGGGAAAAATGACGTCCACCGCGCCGCAGGGCTGCCGCGAGAGGAGCCATGTCGACAGTTCGGCTCCCCCTCTGACCAGAGCCCTGCCTCCCGCCGCCGCTCCCTCCGGTCCGATGAACAAACGGCGCGGCGCCCCGTCCCCCCTCCGAGGCATGTCGCGCTCAGCGGCGCGCACCGACATGCGAATCAAGCACCACGCCAGGGCCGAACGCCGTGGCTTCGCAGACCGATGAAAGGAGTTCTGACGACATGAAGAGGTTCTTGGCTCTTTTTGCCGCCCTGGGTTGTTCCCTCGCCACTTCGCTCGCGCTCGCGGATCCTCTCCCTGTGACCGGCCAGTGGCGGACGATCGATGAGCAGGGGGTCGAGCAGTCGGTGGTCGAGATTTACGAGAGGGGCGGGAAGATCTTCGGCAAGATCGTGAGCCTGAAGCAGCCGCTCGACGAGAAAGGGAAGCCGAAGATCTGCACCGCCTGTGAGGGCGCCTACAAGAACAAGCCCATTCTGGGGCTCGTCATCATCTGGAACATGGTCCGCGATGACGACGAGTACGATGACGGTACGATCCTGGATCCGAACAACGGCGAGACCTATAGCTGCAAGCTCGAGGCGATCGAGGGCGGGAAGAAGCTGAAGGTGCGCGGCTTCTTGGGCATCTCCCTCCTCGGCAGGACCCAGACCTGGGTGAAGAAGTAAAATCTTCTCATCCACCAGTCTTTGGCCGCGTGGGGGCCGCGTGGGCGGCGTGGGTGCGGCGGCCGCCGCGCGACGTGCTACACCGCGGGCTCACGCTGGCCCTCCGGGGCGATCGCCCCCCGAGCATCGATATGACTCAGCCCCAGCCCGCCAATCCTCTTCACGGTGTCACGCTCCAGATGATCCTCGAGCACCTGGTCGCGCAGCATGGCTGGGAGCAGCTCGGACGCATGATCGACATTCGCTGCTTCAAGTACGATCCCAGCATCAAATCGAGCCTGCACTTCCTGCGACGGACCCCGTGGGCCCGGCAGCAGGTGGAGGCTCTCTACGTGCGGGACAAAGCCAAGCCCAGCCCGTGACCGGCCCGCTCGATCGCACGCCGAGCACCGGGAGCCGGGAGCGGCGCGGTCTCGTCAGGCGCCCGGGGCGCGCACGAACTGCTCGTAGACGACGAGCGTGACCGGCTTGTCGTTGGCGACCTTGACGAGGATGCTCTTGACGCGCAGCCATTCGAGGCCGGTCTTGCCGGCGCCCACGCGCGGCACGCCGATCCGCGCGATCCCCGCCCCGGCGGCGTGCGCCACCATCGCGGCGAGCGAGCGCTCGAGCGCGGCGAGCGAGGGCCTCTTCGTCGCGTTCTCCTGGATCGCGAGGGTGTACACCGTGTCGCCGCCCTCGCTCCAGATGAAGGCCTCCCCGAGCTGGAGCTTCCGCTCGGCGCTCCGCTGCTCGAACGCCGGGAGCAGGCCCGGCCAGCGCTTCTTGAACGTCACGGAGATCCCCGTGTCCATGTTGCCCGCGCAGCTCACGCCGTGCGCGTACGCGTGAAGATCCGGGGTGTTGAGGAGATCGCCCTTGGTGAAGATCGTCGGCACGCGGGGCACCCTAGCACTGCCGCGGTCAGTTTCGTGAGATGCCGACGGGGCCGCGAAGGCGAGGCGAGGAGCCGCGTACGCCCCCGCCACCTCGATGGCGCCGGTCCGGCCCACCCGGTACGTCCGTCTCGGCGCCCCCCGTATGGCCGGTGGTGCTCGCTCCAGCGCGCGGCCTCTTCCCCCAGCCCGAGCTGCCGACCGATCGCCTCGTGAACGGCCCAGGCGGCCTTCAGCGCTTCGTCGCGGAGGCCCTCGCGCTTCTGGACCGCGACGTCGAGCTCTGTCGCGCCGACGTCCGGATCGCCTTCGCCAACGTGAAGCAGGGCGTCGCGGCGGCCTGCGCCGATCCGGCGCGGGTCCGCAGGGCGCTGCCCGAGCGGCCGCTCGATGACGTGCTCGCGCTGCCGGACCTCGGCCGGGCGCTCGTGTTTGCCTCGACCCGCGCGCTGAAAACGTCGTAGCCAGAACGTTCGGATGACCAATCCCACCCGATCGGCGGATGCGGCCACCGCTGCTCGTGCAGTCGCGGGCGCCGCATCCCTGCATGTCGCATGTGATCCGACGGACGCTGGGGCCGCCCCGCATTTTTTGAAGCTCTCCAGGCGGTGCGGCGGGGAGATCTTCTGAAAGGTCTCCTCCAGCTGCTGTCGGTCTAGCGGGATCGCGAGCGCCGGCGCCGCACCCCGAGCGCGGCCGTTGCGATCGTGAAGAGCGAAGCGTAGGACGCGTTCCGCGGCGACTCGTCGCCGGTCATGCGGCAGCCGCAACCGCCGTCATCCTCGCTGCCGGCCGCGCCGCCGGTACCGGTCGTGGCGGCCGTGCTCGCGGATGTCGTGTCGCCGCCTGTGCCCGTACCGCCGGTGCCATCGCCGCCGGCGACGCCGGTGCCCATACCGCCGGTGCCATTGCCGTGTGCGCGCCGCCGGTTCCCGGTTTCTGGACAGGCGCCATCGTTCGCGCGCGCGAACGATGGCGATCTGCGCGATACGTCGAGGTCGAGCCCGACGACGGGTTCGCCATGGGGAGCTGCGGGCGGCTGGCCCGCGGCCGGGTCAACGTGTCACTGGATCGCCTCCAGCGCGTGCAATTTGTGTTCGGGGCTCACCTTGGCGGGTTCGCCCGTTAGCTCGATCTCCGCCCAGTGCACCTTGCCGGGGAAGCGGTTGTTCCCGCTACCTGCGAAGTCGGGGCACAACGGGCCGCCAGTCTTCTTGCCGACCATCAGGAAGGCGTCCACGTTGAAGATAATCGGATTGGTCTTAAGGATATGGCCCGGCGGCATATCCTTCGGTGTATAGTCGAGCGGATCCTCACCGATGGCCGGGGACGCGACGAGCGTGAGAGGCTTGAAGTCGTTCTCCCTGGGCCATTTTATGAGGAGCTCCACCCTGCCGCCCTCGCCCGTATCCGCGCCTGTGTAGGTAAACTTCATGCGGACCTCGTACGCTTCGGACAGAGGCAGCAGCAGAGATTCGGCTTGGGCGTAGTACCGTTCGAGCCCAAGGTAGTTGTAGACGTAAGTAAGCCTTGCGTTTTTGACATAGAGGCCAAAGCCGCCGAAATCGTTGCCCCGGGCGAGGATCACGCCGTTCGGCGCTTCCCCGTGGGGGCCCTCGATCTTTGCCGTGATCATGAATGAGCGGTTGAAGTTGTTGATCACGCACGGGTCGGAGACGAAACTGCCGTCGACGTACCTCTGCTTCGCGCCGACCGGGGGGGGCGACTGTTCTAGGCGCTCTGTCTTTTCGTCGTTGAGGGGAAAGACGTTATATCGGGCCGCAGTGATTTCAAAAAGGTTCTTCAGCTGCGCTAGCCTTTCGGGCTCCCTTTGGGCGAGGTTGTTTGCCTGGGTCCAGTCCACCGTATGCGGCGACTTCTCGCCCCATGGGTACGTGTAGTAGAGCTCCCACGTGTCCTTTTCGTAGTCCGGATTGGATTCCCAGTCCCAGGGCTTCGAGTGGAGGGTGACGGCGGTCCAGCCGTTATGGTAGATGCCACGGTTGCCAAACATCTCGAAGTACTGGGTCGTGCGGAACTCGGGAGCATTCTGCTCTCCGAACGTCCGGAGGAAGCTCGTACCCTCGATGGGCATCTGCAGCACTCCGTCGACGCTCAACGGCTCCGGCAATCCGGCCGCTTCGAGGATCGTCGGAAGCACATCGATCACGTAAGTGAATTGGTGTCGCAGCCCCCTGTCGCCCCGGTCGATGTGGCCTGGCCAATGGACGATCATGCCGTTGCGCGTGCCGCCGAAGAAGCTGGCAACTTGCTTGGTCCACTTGTACGGCGTGCACATGGCCTGGGCCCAGCCGATGGCATAGTGATTGTACGCTTCCTTGGTACCGAACTTGTCTATGTTGTCCTTGATGAGCGTCTTTTGTTCATCGAGCGACTTCTGAATGCCGTTGAAGCCGATCATCTCGTTGAAGGTGCCCATGAAGGTGCCTTCGGCGGAAGCGCCGTTGTCGCCGAGGATGTAAATGATCAGCGTGTTATCCATGAGGTGGAGGTCCTCGAGCGTCTTGATCACCCTGCCGACCTCTTCGTCGGTCTGTTGGAGGAAAGAGGCGTAGAGCTCCATCTCGCGGCGAAGGGAATCCCTTATGCCGTCGAACATCTCATCGTCCCACTTTGGAACGTCTTCGTTGACCGCCGCCTCCGCGTCCTCTGGAATGACGCCAAGCGATTTTTGTTTCTTGCAAATCGTCTCGCGCAGCTCGTCCCAGCCCTTGGCGAAGTCCTCGTTGTCCTTGTACCTGTCAAGCCAGTCGTCCGGGATCTGGTGGGGCGCATGGGTCGCGCCGGGAGCGAAATAGATGAAGAATGGCTTGTCCGGCGCCATGGCCTTCTGCTGCTCGATCCACTTGATGGTCTGGTTTGTCAGATCTGTGGTCAGGTGGTAGTCCCCGTCGTGAGGCGTTTCGATGTAGGTCGTTCCATCGTAGAGGGTAGGGTAGAACTGGTTGGTTTCGCCTGCCACGAAGCCATAGAACTTCTCGAAGCCCATGTAGGTGGGCCAGTGGTCGAAGGGCCCCGATGGGCCCGTTTCCCAGACGGGCACCTCGTGGCACTTGCCGAAGTGAGCCGTCGAGTAGCCGTTGTACCTGAGGATCTTGGCGATCGAGGCGGCGGTGTTGGGGATCATCGAGGTGTAGCCAGGCGCGCCGGTATACAGCTCGGTGATGCAACCCATGCCGACGGAGTGGGGGTTGCGGCCAGTCAGCAAGGCGGCGCGCGTCGGGCTGCACAGGGCTGTCGTGTGGAAACGGGTGAATCTGAGTCCGCCTTCGGCGAGCCGCTTGGCTGTCGGGGTACGAATGACCCCTCCGAAGGGCTCCGCGGCGCCGAAGCCCACATCGTCGAGCAGGATGAGGAGCACATTGGGGGCCTTCGAGGGCGGTTTGATCGGCTCGATGGGAGGGAAGTGGGAAGCTGGGTCCTGGGCATTGTACATCACCGGGCCGACATAGGGCCGGTCCGGAATCGGCAGGATTTCGCGCTTGAGAAGGTCTCGATCCAACGGCATGGGTGACTCCTTTCGATGGGAAGTTGCTAAGGAATATGCACGATCATTGGAAAATATAGATAGTACTGGATGAGGCTCTGGGAGCGCTTGGGAAATAGCTCGGTGATTTCAGGAGCACGATACGTCCGAGACGCCCACCAAAGGCGGCGCATCAGGGCCTTCAGCGGCGACCGCGCGTCGCTGTCCGTGGGGCACACGAGGGGCTGACACGCGGCCGGCGTCGTGCAGGACCACGCGCCGCCCTGGCAATGACAGACCGGCCCGCAGTCCGAGTACCCGCCGCAGGTCATCCCACGATTGCGTCGTTAGGGCGCGCTTGCTTTCCTGACAGCGCTGACGTTTCATGCCGTTCGATCCGCGATCGATTCTGGAGGCGAACCCCCATGCCCCGCGCGACTCACGAGGACGTGCCCCGCCGGTTCGAGATCCACACCCGCGACCACCACACCGCCGTATCCATATGGGAGGGGCTTTACGGGGAACTGGACGCCGCGCTCCCGCGCGGTTTCGAGTGGCGCGCCCACGCCGTGCACTTCGGCCCCGTCCTCTTCGTCCAGGACCATACCAGCGACGCGATCTCCCTGGACGCCCAGCTGGACGCGCCGCTGCTCGTCATGCCCCTCCGCGGCAGCGGACGCGCGGCGCTGGGACGCGACAGCGCGACCCTGGGACACGGCGGCGGCCCAGCTATCTTCTCGGCTCACGGCCGCTCGAACGTGCGCTACGACAGCGCGATGGACGACATCACGGTGCGCTTCGACCGAGGGTATCTCTGCTCCCAGCTCGAGTCGATCACCGGCGAGGTCGTCCGCGAGGACTTCCAGTTCCAGCTCTCGCTGGACTCCCGCGCCGGAAGCGGATCCTACGTCGAGCGACTCTGCCGCTTCATGGCCGCCGAGATCAACGCCGGCACGGACATCGATCACCCCCAGGTGTTCGCCGGGCTGACCGAGTCGCTCTCGCGCGCCCTGCTGATGGGGCAGCCTCACAACCTCGCTTACCTGTTGGAGCGACCCACGCCGCCGTCGAGCCGGACGGTGCTCCGGCGGGTCGAAGAATACGTGGACGCGCACGCCGCCGGGCCGATCAGCGCGATCGATCTCGCCGCCGTTGCCGGGACGAGCGCCCGCTCGGTCGAGGCGGCGTTCCGCGCGCACCGCGGGACCTCGCTCGGAACGTTCCTTCGCGATCGGCGCCTGGTCCGCGCGCAGCGGGCGCTGCTCGCCGAGCCGCACCTCGCCGTGCTGCACGTCGCGCGCGCCGCCGGCTTCGCCCGGCGCGAGGTCTTCGAGTCGGCGTACGTGCGCGCGTTCGGAGAGCGCCCGGAAGAGACTCGCCGGCGCGGTCTCCTCGCCGCCGGAACGGCGCCTCGCGAGGCCGAGCCGAGCCGGTGCGCGGCGCCTTCCGCCGCCATCGAGCCTGCCACCCTCGCGGCGCGGATGGCGCTCCTCTCCGCGCGAGAGCGCGAGGTCTGCGAGGCCGTCGCGCGGGGGCTGCTCAACAAGCAGATCGCGGACGCGCTCGGGATCACCGAGCGGACGGTCAAGGAGCACCGTGCGCGCGTGATGGCCAAGCTGGGGGCGAGGTCCGCGGTGGAGCTCGGGATCCTGCTGCAAAAGGCACGTGAATAGCTTCACACCTACGTCTCCTCGGCGCGACGACCCGTGACGCTGCCCAGGGGCTGAGTGGCAGGCCGAGTTCTCCGGCCGCTCCCCAGGTGGTCGTCCTCCGCCGGCGTGGGGGTACACCGGTTGAGCACGGTGACGGACTGCGCGCCCAGGAGCGTGAAGAGGGACACGAGGACGAGCGGTGTCTTGCGCTTCATCAGCGATACTCCTTTTCCGGAAAGGTGCCGCGCGCAAGCTAGCGATACGAGGTGGGATCGACCATCCGTACCTTGGTACGGCTTGTGGGACCCGGCGAGATGTGGTTCAATCGCGAAGGCGCCGACTTCGTCTTTTCGTCGCTCGCTGCCCGGGTGAGCACCGCGCAGCGCTCATCGACGAGACATGTACACGTCGATCACCGTCCCCCGGCGCGCCGTCCCTGTGGCGTCCGTGAAGGCAAAGGCGCTCCGCTCGCCCTCGCAATTGCCGCGCGCGTCGCAGCGCATGTCGCGGAAGTCGCGGAGATCGATCGACGTCACGCCGAGCGCCTCGAGGGGCGTGATCTCGCTCGGCGCGCTGTTCCGGTCGAGGTTTTTATCCGACCAGACGACCACCCTGGCGAACGCCGGATCCTGCCTGTCGAAGACGCCGTTGTTGTCCGCGTCGAGCTCGCGCAGCGCCTCGAAGCCGTTCTTCGCGAACCCCCCGCTCCCCAGCCGCGTGGCCGAGCCGAACAGCTCGCCTCCATCCTGGATGACGCCGTCGCCGTCGCGATCGAGCGCGAGCCAGGGCGTCGCCGAGGTGGGCCAATCGCTCGCGTGGCACACGCCGGTGCCGGTCAGATCGAAGGCGGCGCCCGCCTCGGCGGTGAACTCCACCGCGCGATTGTCGAAGGAGAGCACGAGCGGCGTGAAACAGTCACATTCAACCGATGTGCCGATGTGCCAGGCTGATTCATAATAGGGGCACTGGAAGTCGTTGGTCCTGAGCCCCCAGACCGCCTTGCCGTCGATGTTCACGCACTTTTCACGGCAAAACCCGGTCAGCGTATTGGGATCATCGTCCGTACATTCCCGCTCCTCGCCGATGGCGCATTCGCCGGGCGCCTCGGGGCCGAAGTCAGCCCAGCAGGAGGTCTCCTCTTCTTTCACTTCATCCTGCGCTTCATCGGTTCCGTCCACCACCTCGGCCATGCATCCCCCCACGAAGGCCGTACACGCCGCCAGCACCCCGACCCCAACCGCTCGCCTTGCCATCTCGATGTTCATGATGGCCAGGATGAGCATGCTTTGTGCCGTCCTGAATGTGATGAAATTTTGATATGTTACGAGCTTGTTGTGGCACTTTGTGCCAGGAGTTCGACCCGTGTGTGCCAGTTGGCCGAAGGCATGCGCCAGGAGACGCCGGCCGCCTGGCGGAGCACGACGGGAGCTCCGGCTCAGCGCTTCCTGGAGCGCGAGAGGCCCTGGGCGATGGAGCCCACGAGGGTGATGCCGGTCCCGTCGAAGCCCGATGCCACCAGGGTGCGGGCCAGCGCGGGCTGGATGCCCGTGATCATGGCGGACGCGCCGAGCAGCCGGATGGTGCGTACCATGTCGATGAGGTGCCTGGCGCCGGCGTCGTCGA
The DNA here is from genome assembly GCF_051524395.1 of Sorangium sp. So ce117. Taxonomy (NCBI): domain Bacteria; kingdom Pseudomonadati; phylum Myxococcota; order Polyangiales; family Polyangiaceae; genus Sorangium; species Sorangium sp. So ce117. The sequence goes on along the minus strand of NZ_CP150309.1, from coordinate 9,527,784 downwards.
GCGCCGCGGCGCCGGTCATGTCGAGTATCACGCGGTCGACCCCGCTGCCGGCGATCGCCGGCAGGAGCCGCGCCGCGATCTCCGCGCTCCGCTCTCGGTTCAGCGCCCCGATGATCGGCAGCGCCAGCGCGCGCTCGCCCACGTCCAGGATGGGCGCGGAGAGGGCGAGTATCTCACCGCGCTGCCGCTCGACGAGCGCCAGCGTCGCGTTCAGCTCGTCCAGCAGGCGGCCGCGCTCCTCGGCGGAGCGCTCGGCGCCTATCCGCGCCGTCTCGTCCGTGTGGTGGAACAAGACCCCCAGGACGCCCGTCACGGGATCACGCACCGCTCGCCCCTCGATCACGTGCAGGCGCTCCCCATCCACGGTGCGGACGAGCGTCTCTCGCGCCACGATGTCGCCGTCCAGCGCCGCCCGGAGCATCGCGACCGCCTCGCCGGGCTCACCCAGCCAGGCGCTCCACGTCCCGGTGCGGCCGAACGCCCGCAGCGCCGCTGGGTTCTGCATCAGGAGGTCTCCGCTCGGGTCGACGAACGCGATCATCACGGAGGTGTGGCGCAGCGCCTCGATGCCTCGGACGAGCTCCGGCTCAGGCGCTCCCTCCATGGGAAGCGCCTGGCTCAAGATCGCGAATCGCCCATCGTCGAGCGCGACGCCCGAGGAGTGGAGCGTCACCGTCACGGGCACCCCGCGCGGGTAGAAGGTCCAGCTCTGGCGCACGACGCCCCCCTCGCGCAGCTGCGCGGCGAGGGCCTGGAAGCGCGTCCGGATCGGCGCCGGCACCGTCGAGTAATCGCGCGCGAACAGCTCGTCGCGATCCTGCGCCCGCCACAGGTCCAGGCCGGCCTCGTTCACCCAGCAGACCCGCGAGCTGTCCACGTCGAGGACCCACACGGGGATGGCCGACAGCTCAAGCCCGGCCAGGCGCTGCGCAAGGTGCATCGGCATCACACTCGCTTACCGGGCTGCGGCGCGCAATGGGCGCCGGTCCGCCGTGTGATGCTTCTCATAAATTCGGCCTAGAGCGGCGGCAGGACCACCTGGCCGCGCTGCCATCCTCCTGGGCCAGCTCCCGCGCCGCGCGGAAACATGCCGCCTTGCCCTCCTCGATCCGCCGCCATGCGGAAGAGCTCCGATGAGGAGGCTGCTCTCTGTCGTTGCATACGTCGCGATTTCGCATAGCTGGTGGATGGACCTGTCCTCTCTCTCCCTGCGAAAAGAAGTTTCTTGCCCAGTAGAAGTCCAGAGGCGAGCAGCCTTGCGACGCCGAGCGATCGTCATCCGGGCAGCCGCGAGAGCTGGAGCAACCCGGGCGCTTCGGCGTGGAGGGATCTGCGGTGCAGCGCTGTGCGTCGCCGCGGTCACCATGGTCGCTGGCTGCAGCCAGCGCGAGCAAGTCGCCGCGACGACCCACACAGGAGGGACCGGCGGCGGTGGCGGGGGTGGCGGCGGCAGGAGCGCTGGGAGCGGTGGGAGAGGGCCTGACTCGGGGATCGGCGGCTTCGGCTCCCTCGTCGACTCGGCAGGGGCGGGCTCGAGCTGCGGCAGCGCGCCGCCGGTGTGCTCGGCGGACATGCACTCCATCGTGGACTGCAACGGCAATCCGGTGAAGGCGTGCGGGCCCTCGGAGGGATGTTCGAACGGCGCGTGCATCGCCGCGTGCGACGCGGCGGCCGCCGCCAAGAGCTCCGTCGGGTGCGAGTTCTTCGCCCACGTCCCGGCGGCGTCGGGAGAATGTTTTGCCCTCTTCGTCGCCAACACGTGGAGCGGGCCGGTCTCCCTCGAGGGCGACGTCGGCGGCGAGACGATCGATCTCTCGAAGTACACGTATACACCCGAGGGCAGCGGGCCGGGCCTCACCCTGACGCCCATCGGCGCAGGGGGGACGATCCAGCCGGGCGAGGTGGGGATCGTGTTTCTGCGAGGTGACCCCTTCATGCGCGGCGACGTCTCCGGCTGCGGCTACCCCGTCGAGGTGGCCGAGATGGATCCGGCCGCCTCGGCGTGGACCGACCCGGCGTGGACTACCGACAACACCGCCACGGCGCTCCGCCTCGTCGCGTCGGTCCCGATCGTCGTCTACGACATCATGCCGTTCAGCGGCGGCTCCTCCGCGATCGCCGACGCCACGATGCTCCTGCCCACATCGACATGGGACACCAATTACATCGCCATCACGCCGTGGCCCTTCGGCGAGAACGAGGGGCCACCGGGGCTGTCGATCGTGGCCTCGTCCGACGACACGGACGTCGTCATCAACCCGACCGTGGACATCCAGGCAGGGAAGGGCGTCCCCGCCGCGCCGAAGGGCCAGCCGGCGCACTTCGCGCTCCGCAAGGGGCAAGTCCTCAGGCTCGAGCAGCAGGAGGACCTGCTCGGCAGCATCATCAGCGCGAACAAGCCGATCGGCGTGTGGGCGGAGCAGACCGGCATCAACATCGATCAGGGGTATGCCGACAGCGCGCACGAGCAGATCCCGCCGGTGCGCGCGCTCGGCAGCGAGTACGTCTATGCGCGTTACAGAAACCGCGTGCAGGGTCAGGACGAGACGCCTCCGACGCGCATCACCGGGGCCGTCGACGGCACGACCCTCTCGTGGGATCCAGCGCCGCCGCCTGGCGCCCAGGCCACGGTGGACAAGGGGAAGAGCTTCGTTGTCCGGTCCAGCACGCCGTTCGTCGTCAAGAGCCAGGATGACGAGCACCCGTTCTACGTCTCGACGTACATGACGGGCGGCGCGGCGTTCCAGAATGCCGGGGACCCCGAGTTCGTCAACGTGGTTCCGGCGGGGCAGTACCTGTCGCGGTATATCTTCTTCACGGACCCGACCTACCCGGAGACGAACCTCGTGTTCGTGCGCAAGAAGGGGGCTGACGGCGTATTCCACGACGTCGTGCTCGACTGCGCCGGGGCGCTCTCGGGGTGGACGCCCGTGGACAGCGGAGGGCAGGTCGAGGTGACCTGGCGCGATCTCGTGCGGAACAACTTTCAGAGCCAGGAGGGGTGCAGCAACGGCAAACACGAGGCGTACAGCGATGGCCCGTTCAGCGTGACCGTGTGGGGCTGGGGGTCGGAGGTGCCTTTCCACCACAACAGCTACGCTTACCCGGCCGGCGCGAGCGTTCGAGCGATCAACCCCGTCGTCATCCCTCCCGAGACTCCGCAGTGAGCGGGAGATGCGGTATCAGGGGCGGTGGGCCACGCCCGGGCGACCCGAGGCGGCGCGCGCGCAGCCCAGGCGGACCAGGTACGGCCGTCGTGGCAGGGCGGCCGCGGAGCGGACGCCGGAGCTCGCGGCGGCCCGTCGAGGAGAGCTGGCCGCGGCCGGCGCGGCTACGGCGATCCCATGTCTCGCGCTCATTTCTTTCCCGACGTTGCTCTACGGAATTTCCGCGATGGTGCGGTGAGGACCACGGCGATAGGTTCCCCACCTGCGATCCCGGTTCGTCCGCGGCAGCCGTGCGCGGCAGCTGTGTCGAGCTCCATCCTGGTGGCTGACCGGAGAGCGCACGCTCATGCTCAAGCGCCTCATCCTCATCGACGGCCCCTCTTCGAGCAGCGATGGACGCTCGATCCGCGGGACGCCGCTCCTCTCCCCGTCCGACAGGGCGGCGCTCTCCAGGGAGTTCCCTGGCGTGGAAGTGGAGAGCGGCGCGCCCGGCCCGTCCGGGGGGGCGCTCCACGCTGTCGTCGACGCCCGCGCGTGGCGCGCGTCGGCGCTCGACCTGTGGGCGCTCGACACCCGCCTGCACGCGCTCGACGCCGGCGGCCTCTTCGACCTCCGTATCGAGGGGCTCGAGCGAGCGGGCGCCGCGCGCGCCGCCTACGAGGTGCTCACACGGTGCCAGCGCTTCATCCGCAGGAGGAACCTCGCCTCCGCGACGGCGGTCTTCGCCCGGGTCCTCGGGCGGCACCGGGAGCTCCACGATCTCGACAGGCCGCTCGTCCGCGCCGACCACGATCATGCGATCGACGTCTGGCAATGGATGCTCCGCCTCGAGCCGCGCGCCGGCGTCGCCGTCCAGGTGGCGGCGCTCTTCCACGACGTGGAGCGGCTCGTCTCCGAGGCGGACGTCCGGATGGAGCACCGCGCCCCGGACTACCAGGCGTTCAAGGACGAGCACGCGCGGCGCGGGGCCGCCCTGACGCGCGCCGCGCTCGCCGGCGTCGGGCTCGCGCCGGAGGTCCTCGACCGGATCGGCGCCCTGGTGGCGTCGCACGAGCGGCCGGGGGACGACGCCGAGCTCGCCCTGCTCAACGACGCTGACGCGCTCTCGTTCTTCTCGCTGAACAGCGCCGGGTTCCTCGACTGCTACGGGCCCGAGCACACCCGGGCCAAGGTGGCGTACACGCTCCGCCGACTCCGGCCCGAGGCAAGGGCGCTCTTGCTGCGGATCCGCTGCCGCCCCGAGGTGGCAGCGATGATCCCCGGCGAGCCGGGCAGGCCGCCGGCGCCGGAGACGCAGGCATCGAGGAGGTCCGCTCCGCCATGAGGCTCGTCATCTTCGGTCTGACGATCAGCTCGTCCTGGGGCAACGGCCACGCCACGCTGTGGCGCGGCGTCGTCTCCGCCCTCGGGCGGGCCGGGCACAGTGTCACCTTCTTCGAGCGCGACGTCCCGTATTACGCCGCGCACCGGGATCTGACAGCGCTCTCGCACGGCAACACGCTCCGGCTCTACACCTCGTTCGAGGACGTCCTTCCCGAGGCCAGGCGCGCCGTCCGCGAGGCCGACGCGGCGATGGTCACGTCGTACTGCCCCGACGGCGGCCCTGCGACCGACGTTGTCCTCGAGTCCGGCGCGCTCAAGGTCTTCTACGATCTCGACACGCCGGTGACGCTGGATCGCATCCAGGCCGGACTGCCGGTCGGCTACATCGGCCCGCGAGGCCTCGTCGATTTCGATTGCGTGCTCAGCTACACGGGCGGCGCGGCGCTCGATCGGCTCCAGGCGCAGCTCGGCGCCCGGCGGGTGTTCCCGCTCTACGGCAGCGCGGACCCGGCGGTGCACCGCCCGGTCCCGCCGCGGGACGGCTTCCGCGGGGATCTCTCGTACCTCGGCACGTACGCCGCCGACCGGCAGGCGGCGCTCTCCCGCCTCTTCCTCGAGGCGGCGAGGAGGCTGCCCGAGAAGCGGTTCGTCATCGGGGGCTCGCTCTACCCCGAGGACTTCCCGTGGGCGCAGAACGGCGACAACGTCCATTACCTGCGCCACGTGGCCCCGCCGGATCACCCGGCGTTCTATTGCTCCTCGCGGATGACGCTCAACGTGACGCGGGGGGCGATGGCGGCGATGGGCTACTGTCCTTCCGGCCGGCTCTTCGAGGCCGCCGCCTGCGGGACACCCATCCTGAGCGACGCGTGGGAGGGGCTCGACCGGTTCTTCACGCCGGGGAGGGAGATCCTCGTGGCGGCGACCACGGACGACGCGGTCGCGGCGCTCTCGCTCCCGGAGGGCGAGCTCGCGGCCATCGCCAGCGCGGCGCGGGAGCGGGTGCTCGCGGAGCACAGCGCCGCGCGCCGCGCGGCGGAGCTCGTGGCCATTCTCGAGTCGGTCTCGGCTCATTGAACGGAGCCGAGGTCGGCTCATCGAACGGAGGGACGGCGCGATGTGGGGAGTGATTCCGGCGGCGGGCCTGGGCAGCAGGATCCAGCCGCTCGCGTTCTCGAAGGAGCTGCTCCCGGTGGGGACGCGCAGGGACGGCGACGTGGAGCGGCCGCGCGCGGTCAGCGAGTACCTCATCGACCGGATGGTGCTCGCCGGCGCGACCCGGCTCTGCATGGTGATCTCGCCGGGCAAGTCCGATATCGTCGAGTACTACGGCGCGAGCGTCGGCCCGGCGCACATCTGTTATGTGGTGCAGCCGGCCGCCGCCGGGCTCTGCGACGCCATCTTCCGGTCGCTCCCCTGGATCCGGCCGGAGGAGGACGTGCTCGTGGGGCTCCCCGACACGGTGTGGTTCCCGGAGCACGGGCTCTGCTCGCTCGGCGGCGGGGCGCTCTCGTTCCTGCTCTTTCCGGTCGAGCATCCGGAGTTCTTCGACGCGGTCGTCACCGACGAGGAGGGCCGGGTGCTCGAGATCCAGGTCAAGCAGCGCAACGCGCGCTCGCGGTGGGTCTGGGGCGCCTTCAGGCTCACGGGGGCGGTGATGCAGGAGCTCCACGACCTCTGGCGCGAGCGCGGGCGGGAGGACCCGTACATCGGGACGCTCGTGAACGAGTACCTCGCCCGCGGCGGCACCGCGCGCGCCGTGCGGGCCGGAGAGGCCTCTGTCGACGTGGGGACGCTGCACGGCTACCACGAGGCCATCCAGCTCCTCAGCCGCGCCGCCGCGTGAAGGGAGGAGCCATGGAGAGGTGCGTCGAGGGAGCGGCGAAGCGGACGCGGGAGCAGATCCAGGAGCGCGTGCGCGGGCTCGGGCCGTGGTTCCACAACCTCGATCTCCGCGGGGTGAAGACGGCGCCCGACCATTTCCTCGGCGACTACCCCGCGTTCAAATGGAGGGGCTTCGCCGAAGCCGTCCCGACGGATCTCACGGGCAAGACGGTCCTCGACATCGGCTGCAACGCCGGCTTCTACTCGCTCGAGATGAAGCGGCGCGGGGCGGCGCGCGTCCTCGGGATCGACAGCGACGAGGACTACCTGGCGCAGGCGCGCTTCGCCGCGGAGGTCTCCGGAGCGGACATCGAGCTCCGGAACCTCTCCGTGTACGACGTGGGCAGCCTCGGAGAGCGCTTCGATCCCGTGCTCTTCCTGGGCGTCCTCTACCACCTCCGCCACCCGCTCCTGGCGCTCGATCTGCTCCACGAGCACGTGGTCGGACACACGCTGATCTTCCAGAGCATGCAGCGCGGCAGCGCGGAGGTGGCGCCGCTGGAGGAAGATTTCCCCTTCTCCGAGGAGGAGATCTTCGACGAGGCCGGTTATCCCAGGCTCCATTTCGTGGAGCACAGCTACGCGCACGACCCGACCAACTGGTGGGTGCCCAACCGGGCTTGCGCGGAGGCGATGCTGCGGAGCGCCGGCTTCGAGATCGTGAACCACCCCGAGCCCGAGGTCTACCTCTGCCGCTGGCGCGAGAGGGCCGCCGGTCGTCCGCCTGGCGCCGTCTACTCGGCGAGGCGAGCTTTCGTGAAGGGAGAGCAGGCGTGATCGAGGCGGTGATGCTCTGGAACGAGCCCAACAACAGGTCGCACTGGGATTTCGAGATCGATCCCGAGTGGACGACGTACGGAACCATGGTGAAGCTCGCCGCGGACGCGATCCGGAGCGAGCGCCACTGGCTGCTGCGCGTGCTGGGCGGCATCTCGCCGATCGATCCGGGGTTCATCGCCAACATGGGGCGGCAGGGCGTGCTCGAGCACGTCGACGTGGTCGCGGTGCACGGCTTCCCTCTCGACTGGAATCACTGGCAGATCCACGAGTGGCCCGCCAGGCTCGAGGAGATCCGCGTGGTGACCGACAGGCCGCTCTGGATCACCGAGATCGGCGTCTCCACGTTCGGCGCCGAGGAGGTGCAGGAGTTCGGTCTCCGGCGGAGCGCCGAGCTGCTCCGGGGCAAGGTCGAGCGGATCCACTGGTACAGCCTCTATGATCTGCCGCGCGCGTGGCCGGCGACGACCCGGCACCGGGAGGCCGAGGGCTCGTCGTATTACCGGCATTTCTACATGGGCCTGCTCCGCGAGGACGGGACGCCCAAGCGCGCGCTCCGGCTCTTCCCGGAGTACACCCCTGAGTTCGGTCTGTGCCAGTGGTTCCACTTCGAGGACCACCGGCTCGACGACGCGGTGGCGTGGCTGAAGGAGCTCGGGGTGCGCCACCTCCGCACGGGCCTCAGCTGGGCCGACAGCTTCCGCCCCGGCGCGGAGGCCTGGTTCGACCGGCAGATGAAGGCGCTCGAGCCGTTCGAGGTGACCCTGACCTACTGCTTCACCCCGGAGCACGCCGGCCTCCGGCCCCACCACACGAGCCCTCCGCAGCGGATCGAGGAGTTCGCCGACTTCTGCGCCCGGATGACGCGGCGCTACGCATGAGACGACGCCGTGCGTAACATGCGCAGAGAGCGCAAAGCGCGCAAAGAGCGCGAAGAGGCGAGGGGCGGGTACGCGTCTGCCCGTCTGTCCGCGCTTTGCGCGCCGTCTGGCGCGCCGCGTCGCCGTTTGGTAGTGTGGGGATCGCTGCGTTTTGCGCCAGGACGACCTGGCCGCATGCGCTCCAGGTGGCTCATGTCCCACGTCGCGAGCACGCCGAAGCGAAAGAAGAGACCCGAGGAGCACCGCGGCATCCCGGGGAGGCGACCGGAGCCGCGGGCCGAGCTGCGCCGCGGGCGCGTGGAGGTGCCGTCGTGAACCTCGCCGTGCTCCGCCGTCAGGGCCCCTCCGCCCAGGAGCTCGCGTGGCCGCCGTTCTCGTGGCTCTCGTCGGGCCGGGCGCCGCGCTGTCTCGTCGTGCTCGCCCATCCGGACGACGAGACCATCGGGCTCGGCGCGCGGATCGGCCGGCTCAGCCCGATCGAGGTGGTCCACGTGACCGACGGGGCGCCCCGCGACGAGCGCTTCGTGCCGGCGGGCCTCGCCGGCATCGGGCGCGAGCGCTACGCCGCGCTCCGGCGCGAGGAGGTGACCCGCGCCCTGTCGGCCGGCAACGTGCCCGCGGGGCGGCTCAGGTGCCTCGGCGCGGTCGACCAGGAGGCGATCGAGGAGGCGCCGAGCCTCGCCCGGCGGCTCGTCGAGCTGTTCGCCCGGACGCGGCCCGAGGTGGTGTTCACCCACCCCTACGAGGGCGGCCACCCCGATCACGACGCGGCGGCGCTCATCGTCCACGCGGCGGCGGTGCTCGCCCTCTGGAACGGCGTCACCGCGCCGCTGATCTTCGAGGCGGCGTCGTACCACGCCGCGCGCGGCCGCCTCCTCACCGGCGAGTTCATCGCGCACCCCGGCGTCCCCGAGATCGCGCTCCGGCTCTCGGACATCGAGGCGTCGCGGAAGCGCGCCATGCTGGCCTGCTTCGCCAGCCAGCGGGAGGTGCTCGCCCCGTTCGGCGCGGAGGTCGAGCGCTTCCGGCCGGCGCCCGCGTACGATTTCCGCAGGCCCCCGCACGAAGGCCCGCTCCACTACGAGCGCCTCGGCTTCCCGATCGACGGCGCGCGCTGGCGGCGGCTCGCGGCGAAGACGCTCACGCTGCTCGGCCTCGAGCGCGAGCTGTGCCTCTGACGGTCCTGCTCGTCGGTTATCCCCAGCCCGGCGCAGGAGACCAGCTCGCTCGTCGCACTCGAGGCGCTGGCCGCGGGCACGCCGGTGATCGCGCTGCGCGGCGCCGGCGCTTCCGGAGCTCGTGCAGCACTCCTCAGCGAGCGTTGCAGGCGAAGACGTGCTCGATGGCGTCCACGCACATCTGCTCCGCGACCTCCCGGGTGACCCGAGCCAGCACCCGGAACCGCGTGAGCTCGGTCAGGGTCTGGTAGACGTTGACCTCGGCGATCACCTCTCCGTCGCCCGCGGCCTCGGCGCTGTAGAAGAGGCGGATCAGGTTGTTCGCGTTCGCTGGAACGCCCCGGAGCAGGAGGTGAAACTCGATGCTGGGGGTCTTCTCGCCCACGTCCTGCTCGATCCGGTAAGCGTGGCCTGACGAGGCGAGCTCACGGCCGATGGTCTCGAACGTGGGAACGAAGATGTCGGCCAGGATCCGCCGGAATTCATCGATGAACACCTGGCGCCGGTCCGGCGGGTTGGAGCCGTTCGTGCTCCGGGCAAGGCGATCGCCGTATTTCTTTTGAATGATCCCCAGGCGGATGCGGGTAGTTTCATCGATGGCCACGTGGGTGTCCCTCGGCGGTCAGAACAGGGCGGGATCTCGGGCGCTCTCGCTGGCGGCTCTCGCGGATGACCGAGCGGACGTCACTTGAGGATCAGGACCTTGGTCTGGCTCGGGACAATGGTCGTCGAGTTCGTGTTGATCTGGTTCCCGAGGCCGTTCGCGCTGAGCACCACCGCCGGTTTTCCCTGCCACAACGTGTTGCGAGAGAATCGGAGACGCCTCGCGGGGCCCATGTTGCGGCCGGAGATCACGCCGCCAAGGAGCCCAGGGTTGTCGCCGGAGGTGATCGGAATGGTGGTCGCCAGCGTATGGGCGGGAGCGGGCCCGATGCGCACTTTGTACGCGGGGGACGTCCCCATGGGCTTCGCCGCGAAGTTTGGAAACGGGACGGGGATGGTCGTCGGAAGACGGCAGACGTCCGGGATGCCAAAGTCCATTCCGCCGCGCGATGTGATTGCAAACATGTTCGGTCACCCTACCTGGATCTGATCGGCGTCGATCTTCACGACGTGGCACGCGGTGATCTTGGCGTTCTCGCTGTGGATGGCGAGGTTGCCCTTGGCCGCGTAGTCGATGCGCTCGGCGCGCACATGGTCAGCCTCTTCCACGATGCGGTAGGAGCGCTTCACCCTCTGCGACAGCCGTTCGAGCGTCGAGTCGAGGCTCCGGCCGATCAGCTTGGCCCGGTCGACCTCCCCGCGGGCCATCTTGCTGAGGAGCGTGAACAGCTCCAGCGCGACGTGCCCCTCCTTGGCCTGGACACGGAAGGTCGACGCGGCCATCGAGAGGTCCTTGCCGGCGGCCACGTGGACACCGTCGGGCGCCGCGATGCCCAGCGAGCCGCGCCGCAGGCGAATCTGGAGATCTCCTTCGGAGACGAGGTGTAAGGGCGCGCCTTCCTCCCGCTCGAGAACGGCGAGGATGTAATGCGCGCCGTTCACGGCGGTGAGGAGCACCAGGTCGCCGGCGGCGGGCTCCAGCAGACAGCTCGTCGCGCGCTTCGCGCGGACCTCGCCGCTCTCGATCTCGACGATGTACGCGGAGCCATCGACGCGGAGCACGGCGCCGTGTTCGCCGTGGGCTTCCCGCTGGATTTGTCTCGCTCTTGCTGCGCTCTGCATGGTTTCCTCATGAGTGAGGGGTGCGTTGACTGCCGGCAGGCCTCCCAAGGACGTTGGCCTGCCATTCTTCTGCTTCCTTGAGCTCCTGGTCGTCTCCGTGCGCCAGCGCCTTGCCCGGCGGCCAGATCGTGCCCTTGTCCGTCACGCGGTGCAGCCGCGCGCGCGACAGCGTCGCGTCGGAAAAGTCGGCGAAGGACACGTCGGCGTGGGAGAAATCTGCGTAGCTCAGGTCTGCCCGGCAGAAGCGGGCACCCGGGCAGCTCGCCCGGTGCCAGACGCTCATCTCGAGCCGCGCGCCCGAGAGGTTCGTGGCGCCCGCGCGCGCGTCGACGAAGAGCGCCTGGCTCAGATCGGCCTGGGTGAGGCTCGCGTTCATCAGGGTCGCTTCGACGAAGTCGGCAAGCTGGGCGACGGCGCCGTCCAGCCGAGCCCCGGTCAAGTCGGCGCCCTTGAAGCCGCATTGCGTCAGCGTGGCCCCTGAAAAGTCGCAACCACGCAGGTCGGCGCTGGTAAATTGCGTTCTGCTGAGGTCCATCCGCCGGAAGTCCTTGGGCCCCATCCGCACCTCGACGAGGATCGCTTCCACGAGGGTGATCCCCGTGAGAATGGCCTGGGACAGGTCCTGACGGAACAGGACCGCCCTGGTCAGGTTGGCCTGAGAGAAGTCCGTGCCCTCGAGCGTGACGCCGAACAGGGTGCCGTCGGTCAGGTTGGCACGGACCAGTCGGGCGTTCTTGAGCTGGGCATAATCGATGGTGGTCGACGAGAGGTCGGCTCCGGTCAGATCGGCCGATTCGAGGTCCACGGCCGAGACGCTCGCTCCAACCAGCGAGGCGCCGGTGAGCACGGCCCCCGCGAGCGTGCAGTCCATGGCGGTGCCAAGGTGAAAATCCAGCCCCTTCAGGTTGGCTCCCGCGAGGTCACAGCGGTGAAAGATCGCCTCGCGCACCTTGACGCCGGTCAGATTGGCGTTGGTGAAGCGGACATCTTCGAAGATCCCGCCGGAGAGGTCGAGCCCGGACAGGTCGAAGCCCGACAGGTCCAGCTCCGAAACGACCTCTTCTTGTTCGATCAGCTTGCACAGCGCTTCCCTGTCCATGCTCCCTCTAGGCCGGTATTACCCTGAGTCGCTTGAGGTTGGCGCCGGCAAAGCTCGTGTCGTCATCTCCAACCATTCGATCGGCGCATGCGCTGAACAGGTTGGCTTTCTCGAAGTTGGCTCCCTGGACGCACGCATGGTTCATGATGCTCTGCCTCAGGTCAGCCGCGTAGAGCGACGCCCTGGTGAGGTTGGCGCGGGTCAGCATGGCTTCGGCGAGGTTCGCGCGATCGAGGCTCGCCTCCGTCAGGTCGGCCTCGTTGAGCAGCGCGCCGCGCAGGTCGGCGTCGGAGAGGTCGCTGCCGGCAAGGCTCGTCCCCATCAGGTTCGCGCCGGTGAGCGTCGCGCCGGAGAAGTCTGCGCCGGCGAAGGACGAGCCCATCACGCTCGTGAGGTCCTTTGCCATCACGTTCCGGAAGACGGCGCCGTCGCCCTGGGCGGCGATGAAGGTGGCGGAGCTCAGGTCGACGCCGGTGAAATCGACCTCGGTCACATTCACCTCGTTGAAGGTGCACCCCGTGAGCCGCGCGCCCACGAGGCGCGCTCCCGTGAGGTCCACCTGCTGGAACATCGCCTCTTCCGCGACGACGTTCTCCAGGTTGGTGTCGCAGAAATTGGCCTCGGAGAGGTCGGCGCGCGAGAGATTGGCGCCGGACAGATCCGCTCCCCAGAGGTCCGCCTTGACGAGCACGGCCTCGCCGAAATCGACGCCTCCCGTGGCCTTCACGTCCCGCAGGCACGCCGAGCCAAAATTGGCTCCGTTGAGCCTGGCCTCCGAGAGATCCGCGGCCTCCAGGTTGGCTCGCGCCAGGACGGCGCCTGTGAGCTTCGCCTTTCGCAGGACGCTCCCGGTGAGAAAGGCCGACTCGAGCATCGCGCCCTCGAGGTCGATCCCCTCGAGGTCGAGGTGAGAGAGGTCGGCGCCCGTGAGGTCGCACCCCGCGAAGCTCCGCCCCTCCTTGTGCCCTGCCTCCACTTCGCGGCGAAGTCGCAGGGATTCTTCGCTGTCGAGGGGCGCGGCGGCCGCCAGGAGGTGCGCGAGCCGCGGCCCGTCTTCGCCCAGCTCGGCGAAAGACGAAGCCCTGTCGTCCAGATCCTCCGCGGACGCGAAGCCCTCATCGTCCGCGGCTTCACCGCCCCAGGCCTCGTCCTCGGGCAGCGCGTGGGCAGCTTCGGGCGCCTCGTCGGGGAGGTGGAATGTGTCGTCGAGGTCCTCGTCAGCGGCGGCCTGGGTCTCGTCCTCGAAGGCTTGCCAATCCAGCGACGACACCAGCTCTTCGGTCTTCTCCGGCGTGAAGCCCTCGCTCGTCAGCGACTGCCGCATGCGCTCGCGGACCTCCGACATCCTGATCTCGCTCGGATGCTCGGCGGCATTCTGAGGCGCCCTCGCCAGCAAGGCACCGACGTCGACCCCGTGCGCCGTCAGCCCGCTGCCGAGCCGGCCCTGGACCAGGCGGACCACGGCCTCTTCGGATGCTTCCGGGTCATCGAGGGACGCGAGGTCGTCGGAGGGCTCTTCCTGGGCGAGGTGCGCCTCTGGATCGATGCCATGGTCTCGCAGCTGCTTCTTGCCCCATTCGGTGAGCGCTTCCTGCGCGCGAAGCGCTTCAGCCTCCTCGGGGTCGTCTTCCAGGGCGGGCGTCGTCGCCGAGGCTGCAAACGCGAGCGCCTCCGGGTCCGCCTCGTTGTCCACCCCCGTGTCCGCCTGGGACCACGCGGGGCTCTCCTCTTCCTCCGTCTCCGTGCCCTCCGGGAGGCCCGTGGCTGGCTCCGCCTCGTCCTCGTCCTCGTCGGCTGCGGCGGCGAGGTGCTCGGAGTCGGTCCCCACCTCGGCGAGCTCGGCCTCGGTCGCCTCGACGTCCTGGTCCCCCTCGAGCTCGGCCTCGGCCGCTTCGACGTCGGGGTCCTCCTCTGCTCCCGCTTCGTGGACACCGGTGGTGACGACACCGGCGGCGGCCGCGGCTCCAGCCGCGCGCTTGACGGATCGAGCCGGAGTGCCTCCCAGAAACCCCTCTCGCCTGAGCTTCGACGCGAGCCCCGAGAGCGTGTCGTCGGGCAGCGGCGGCGCCTCCGGATCTTCGGGCTCGGGCATGAGCACGTCGTCCTGGTCATCCGGGAGATCGTTGCTCGGAAGGCCAAGCCGGGGGATCAGGTAGTCGTGGTAATACGCGACGGGCCTGGGAGCGCCCATGGCTTCGCAGGCGACCAGCACGGCCACCACGTCGTCCGCGTCGTCCTCGGAGATCTCGATGCCGCCGCGGAAGAGGGCGACCCCCCGCTCGCGGTGCGGGAACAGACGCACCGTGTCGAGCTTCATCGCGGGCTCGTGGATCTCCACACCGTCGCTCGCCTTGAGGACGACGAAGCATCGACTTACAACCCCGGGGAGGACGCCTTCGATCCGGGGCTTGTCAGGGTGCATGTTCTCGACAACGAAGGCCTCGTCGCCCCGGAAAAACCCGTCGATCTGCTGGTCTTCCGGGGCCATGTTGAACATCGTCGGGTCCAGATCCCGCGCGAGACCAGGGAAGCACTCGTCGCGCCACGCCGCATCGTAGGTGCCGATCTTGGAGAACCGCTGGGGCCACGTCAGGTCGTAGCCGTCGAGGCCGGCGGGCGTCGGGCAGTCGCTGCGCGCGTGGATGAGGTGCCTGGGCGACTCGATGTTCGGGAGCGCCGCGCTCTTGTCGCCGTGGCCTTTGCCCCGCGGGTTCCTGGCGAAATCCTTCCCGCCAAAGGCGTTTCGCCAGGTGACGGGCATCTCGGTGAAGGGCGCCGGGTCCGACATGCCGAGCATCCCCCACGTCCGGTCGCCGATGACGTAGAGGCTCTTGTTGATGGGTCCGAGCTGGACGCGGACCGAGCTCGCGGGGCGGGCGACGCGCCCCGGCGGATAGCAGCGGCCCGTGACGAGGAGCTCGCCCCGGGTCTTGGGGTTGAACTCGTCGAGGAGGCCGTCGTCGCCGAGCTCCTCCATGGCCATCTTCCAGACCGTGGGCTCATAGAGCAGCCGGGCCGGCCTGTCGTAGGAGAAGCCGACGAAGGTGGTGACCACGAGGTGCGGGGCGCGCTGGTGCATGAAGACCCTCGGCACCACCCCGAGGCGCATGGGCTTGACGATTTTCATCCGACGGACTCCAGGGTGGCGGGCTCGATGGGTCGTTCGACTCGGCGCTCAGCGCGAGCCTGCTCCACAAGCAGCAGGTGAGTTTACTGGATGAGGTGCAGCTGCCCCTTGTGGAAGCCGAGCTGGTATTGAATGCGATACAGCTCGACGCTATGCTTGAGCCCCTTCGCGTTGACCTCGGCGAACGTCACTTTCTTTATCTCTTTGGGGGCATATTTGTATGCCAGCCCGTTGATCCTCTCGGTCTTGGTTCCCTTGATGATCTCGATGCGCGACCCGATCGTGGTCTTGTAGAGCCCGGTGATGGTGCTCTCGGCAGGGCCATTGACAGTGCTTTGCTTCGGCCCGTGAAGCGTGAATTTGACTGGGCCGAAGACCTCGGCGGTGTTACCACCCCTGATCGTCTTTTTGCTTCCCCCCGCGTGAACGGTGGTCGTTCGCCCTGCGTAAAAGTTGCTGGTGGCGTGACCGCGGACGTCCGCGCGCCGCGTGCCGTTGATGTCGACCTCGCTGGTGCCGTTGACCGTCGTCTGGTTCGACACGTGGATCGTCGTCTCTCGCCCGTTGAAGAAAGTGCTCTTGTCGCGGCCCTGGATGTGGGTGTTGCGCCTCCCAAAGACGCGCAAGCTGCTGTTGCCCCTGATGGTGGCGACGCGATCGCCCACGAGCATGAACGTGTCGTCGCCCCCGATCCTCGTGGTACGATCCTTCGTGATGGTGGTCTTTCGGTTGCCGCGGAGGATCGTCTTTTCATTGCCGAGGATGGTCGTGTGGCGATAGCCCAAGATGACGTTCTGTGAGTATCCGGCGATGAAGCTCCCGGCGTATCCCCCGACGGCGCTCAAGCTGAAGCCCCCGATCACGCTCTCGGAGATGCCCACGGTGATCGCCGTTCGGTTGCCGGTCACGATGTTCTCGGAGCTGCCTCCGATCCACACATAAGCGTGGCCTTGCGACTTGACCTCGTACGACGCGCCGCCGTTGGGCGCCCCCATCCGGAGGTAGGTGTTGTCATAAGGTGTCGACAGCGTGACCCGCTCTTGCCCGGCCTGGTCTTCCAGCTCGAGCCGGTTCCGCCCGCCCGTCTGGATCACGTTCCGCGTGTTGTTCCCCGACGTGACCGGGCTCGGCGTCAGCGCGTTGGGCGCGACGCCGACGATGGCCGGCCGGTCGGGATCGCCCCCCTCGAAGGCGCACATGACCTCGACGCCGGCGCGCAGCGGGAAGTGGAAGCCCTCGATCCCGCCGCCATGGGGCTGCAGCATCCGGACCCAGGTCGACGCCTTCCCCCCGCTCAGGTCGCTCTCGTCGAAGAGGAACTTGATCCGGTAGCGACCATGCGTGTCGATCTGCGCGTACTCGCTGACCGCCGCGCCCTCGACGACCGCGATCTCGGTGCCGTAGATGCGCGGCCACTCGGTGACCTGCGGCGCGCGGAACTGCGTCGTCACGGGGATGGCCTTGGCCTCCATGCGGTAGTTCTCGGTCCACGTCGCGAAGTCGCGGAGCTCGGGCATGTCCGGGGCCTGGTTGGACCAGTGCTCGACCTCGGTGGTCAGGTACTTCGTGTTGAACGCGGCCCGCGGGTGGTCCTCGATCTCGAAGGTGAACCCGGGGACCACCGTCGCCGCCTTGCCCATCGCCTGGTAGACGACGCCGGTCGCGGAGAGGCTCTCGGCCTTGATCCGCGCCAGCCGCGCCCCGTCGCCCGACGAGAAGAACCGCGCGCCGTACAGGCTGACCTCGCCGAAGCCATTGGGGCTGACCGACGCCTGCCCGGTGACCGGTACGGCCGGCGTGGCGTAGTTGTAGTCCTTGAGGCGGACCGTGCCGGGCATGGCGTCATGCCGGCAGGTGAAGGCGTGGAACGTGTCCTTCGCGGTGTTGGCGCCGCCTGGCTGCGGGTAATAACGAATGGGCTTGCCGCCATGGGGCTGATGGGCCGACTTGTCATCCACCAGCACCAGCGTCTCGCCGCCCTCCCCGTGCTCGAAGTGATAATAGATGCCTTCGCGCTCCATCCACCGGGCGACGAAGGCATAGTCGGTCTCGCGGTACTGGCAGACATGCTCTTCGGCGGTGTAGGAGCCCTGGAGCTGGAGGGAGCAGTCCGTGACGCCGCCCTTCTGAAGGACGGCTTGAAGGATCGCCGGGATGGCCTGCGCGGTGAAGACACGGCTGTGAAACGACATGGCGAGCAAGGCGAGGCGCGGGACCATGGTGGCCCGGAAGACGGACCGGCCGGCGAATTCGTTGATGAGCTCGATGCTGCCGAGGACGCCGCTCCGAAGGAAGGGCTCGCCGCCGTCGCTCCGCTCCAGGGAGATGCTCACCGGCTGCCCCACGGCCGCCGCCATATCAAAGCTCTGGCCGACGTCGTTCGTCATCACCAGGAAGAGCTCGAAGCGATAGGGCTTCGAGATGCCCTCGGTTCCATGAAAAGCTACGAGCTTGGTGGAAGAGGGCAGGGCGCTTGATTGGACGACGAAATTGTCAGGCATGGCGAGCCTCGCGGGTGGGAAACAGCGGCAGGCGCAGACGCGCTGGAGAGCCTAGACGGAATTTGTGTCAGTTGTGTGGCGTGGCGCCTGCTTGTTGTTGTCTGTCGGCGACGATGAAGTGACGGATTCATTGCAGGCGCCGTCGTCCTGTTGATGACATCCCGCTCGCGCCCATCGTCACGCGGCGGCGCTCTGCGCCGGCTCGCCGCTTCGCCGCCACCGGCGCAGGACCGCCGTCCTCTCGGCGCGCTACATCCGAATCAGCGGTCGCCCTGCGAGGGCCGTCAGGAAGAGCGCCAGCGCGACGGCGCCGTAGCCGACGCCGAACGCGAACACCCATCCCACGGCCCGCCGCGTGCGCGGCCCCGACCCCGGCGCCCGCGCCGACAGCCAGTAGCCGACCAGCGGGACGGCTTGCAGCGCGTGCATCCCGAAGAAGTGGGCTATGCGCAGGTCGCCTCCTCGCGTGCTCCAGTTGACGGCGGGGAGCCCGGGCCCGCCGTCGGCGACGCCGACGCTGTGCGCGTTGTGCGCCGACATGAAGCCGCCTTCCGCGCAGGCCAGCAGGAACAGGAGGAGACCCAGCCGGATGCCCCAGAGATACGGGGCCGGCAGCGGGGGTCGCGTCGCCCAGAACCTGTACGCGAGGTACGCCGCGAGCGCCGTGTTCACGAGGATGGCGATGCCCATGAGCGCGAACACCGCCCCGTCGAACAGCGTCGATTGATTGAAATGCGACGCCACGCCCCGCGCCGCCTGCGCGGTGATCGCGATCATCTCGAAGCTCACCATCGCCACCGTGCCCCAGACGACGGCCCGGCGGCCTCTCGGCGGGAGCGCGACATCGCCGACGAGCCAGTTGATCGTCAGGAGGTAGATGGCGATCGAGGCGGCGAACTTCGCCGGCTTGATCCACGGGTTCACCCCCATCACGAGGCGCGCGTCGAGCGGGGCGACGGCGAGCAGCACGACGAGCAGCGCGACGTGGGCGGCCGCCGCCATGAACAGGACGGGGCTTCGCCGGAGCAGCTCCTCGATCGAGCGAGGGAGCGAGAGCGAGGGGCTCAGTGAGCGCGCGCTCATGTCAGGCCTCCCCGGCGCGGCGCGGCGCCGCGGTCGTGACGACGGCGCGCGGCGATCGAGCGGCGATCGCGCGGACGGCGAGGTAGAGCGAGAACCCCAGCGGCCCGAGCATCAGCGTCAGATAGAGCACCGGGGCCATCAGCCACGGCGAGATGTCGCGATCGCGGCTGTCGAGGTACACCCACCGGCCCACGAAGAGATCGAAGGCGAGGAAGTGGACCCAGGCGATCGTGGCGCCCGCGGGCGAGCCGAGCAGCGGGGCGACCGTGGCGAGGCTCGGCTGGTTGACGATCGGGAACACCTCGCGGATGACCGGGAGGACGAGCGCCGCGTAGAGCAGCGCGGGCGCGATGACCACGAGCGGCGACTCCATGATCCGCCGCGTCCACCGAAAGCGGGGCAGAAAAATCATCAGGAACCAGAACGGCATCACGAGGAGCCCGCTCAGTCCAAAGACCCTATCCATCATACCCTCCACCGGCTGCTGGTTGTAACGATGAAACTATTCGTAACAGTGTTAACTTTGCGGGAAAAAAAGAGAGCGATCAGGGGCGCAGGCCTCGGACCATCATCTTCATGGCGATCTCCAGGGTCCGGTCGACGTCGTCGGCCGTGAAGCGGCCGCGATCGGCCAGGCCGAGGGCGGTGATCCCGTGGACCAGGGCCCAGACCACCTGGCTGTGGCGCTCCACGTCGCCGCGCTGCATGGCGCCGGCGTCCATCGCGGACGCGACCGCGTCTTGCAGCACGTTGAACGAATCGATCATCGGCTGTTGCCGCGCTTTCCGCTGGTCGAAGACGAAATCGAAGCGCTGCATGAACATCAGCCGGTAGTGCACCGGGTTGTCCATGCCGAAGCGCACGTACGCGGCGCCGAGCGCCACGAGCCGCTCGATCGGGTCCGCCGTGCTCTCGGCGGCCGCGACGAGCGCCCGCTGGAACTCGGTGAAGCCGTCGTGGACGATGGCGAACAGGAGATCGTCCTTGTCCTCGTAATAGCGGTAGATCGTCGTCGCCGAGTAGCCGATGCGCTCGGCCACCTGGCGCATCGAGAACGCCTCGTAGCCCTGCTCCAGAAACAGCTCGCCCGCCGCCGCCAGGATCGCGCCCCGCAGGTTCTCCTTCTGCTGCTCGCGGCGCTGCTGGCTCGACGCCTGCAGGCGCTCCGCCTGGGTCGTGCCGCTGGTCTTCGTGGTCTTCGGGCGCGCGCTCGCCATGTCCGTGTCGCCTGGCCTCCGGGCGGCGCAGCCGCCGCCCCCGTCGTCGTTCGTAACAGTGTTACTTTTTATAACGACAGCATCGTCTGCCGTCAAGGATCTCCTTATCGAGCGCGTTGCGGCGGTCTCTCGGGCCCGCCGTCACCCCCTGCCAGCCCTCACGCCTCGCGCCTCGCGCCTCGCCGACACGCGGCGGATGCTTGCGCGCGCCTGGTGGGAGCAAGTGGCGGGCCGCCCTCGCGGTACACCCCTTGCGGCAGGCGTGATAGGCTCTGTTCATGGTCCAGGCTGCGGCTCGTTCACCCGCACCCGCGTCAGGCCGGCGGATGTCGCTCGTCGAGTGGGCGGGCCTGCCCGAGGATGAGCCGGGCGAGCTCGTGGACGGGTTGCTCGTGGAGGAAGAGGTGTCCGGCTACGTTCACGAGGTCGTGGTCGGCTGGCTGATCCACATGCTCCGCGCCTGGATCACCCCCCGCGGCGGGCTGGTGGGCGGCTCGGACGCGAAATTCGCGGTGAAGCCGCAGCGGGGCCGGAAGCCCGACGTGACCGTCTTTTTCCCCGGGAACCGGAGGCCGCCGGCGCGGGGGCTCGTGCGTATCCCGCCCGATATCGCCGTCGAGGTCGTCTCTCCCACGCCGAGCGACGGGCGCCGCGATCGTGTCGAGAAGCTCCGCGAATATGCCGCCTTCGGGGTGCGCTGGTACTGGATCGTCGATCCGCAGCTCCGGAGCATCGAGGTCCTCGAGCTCGGGGCGGATGGGCGCTACGCGCACGCGCTCGACGCGACCGATGGGAGCATCGATGTGCCTGGATGCGAAGGGCTCCGGCTGGATCTCGATGCGCTGTGGGGGGAAGTCGATTTGCTCGGCGCCGAGGAGGGCGAAGCGCCGGAGGAAGACCAGGAGAGCTTGCCGCGGTAGCCTGCCGGCGGCGCCTCACGGCGCCGCCCTTCGTCAGCGCGCCTCGCCGGTGCGGTCAGTTGATGGGCACGAACTCCACACACGCCTCTTCGATGGCCGCGAAGGCGTTCGTGAGGCCGTCCTCGAGGTTCCCTTCGCACAGATCCCAGAAGAACCCACGGCCGTCGGCGGCGAACAGGTCCACGAGCTCCTGCATGTCCTCGGCCGCTTCCGCGCTCCCATATACGCCCTCGCACTGCCGCCTCCCGGCGATGCCGAGGAACACCACGTTCTTCGCGTCGCCCTTCGCGGCGACCAGCCGATCGTGGATCTGCTGCGGCGTCTGGCGCGGGACGGGCTGCTCGTCCTCGTCGCTGATCGTCACCACCACGAGCAGGGCGTCGTCGCGGAGGAACCCCGCGTTCTCGGCGGTCGAGAACGGCGGCTCCAGCGCGGCGGCGACGGAGGACGCGGGCTGCTCGTCGTCGCTGTCACCTGTGCACTCGACGTCGTCCCCATAGAGATCTGCAGCGCACTGGAACTCGCTGGTGAGGGCGGTGCTCGAGCTCTCCATCCACGCCTTGCCGCTCTGGAACGAGCACTCGCCCGCGGCGCCGCGCGTGTGGAAGTTGGCGGGAAGGGGGCAGGCGTCCATCACGGCCGCGCGGAAGTCGAGGATGCTATCGATATTGAGCAACGCCTGCGCGAACGCCGGGAACACGACGTCGCGCATCGTTGCCTTCTCCTCATCCATGCTCGAGGAGTTGTCGAGCGCGAACACGACATCGACGTGCTCGCACCCCGACGAGCCCGCGCCGCTGCCTCCTCCCCCGCTGGTCCCGCTGCCGGACCCGATCCCGGAGCCGACCCCCTCGCCGAAGGAACCCCCTTGGCCGCTGGTACCCCCCGCCGGCTCACCGCCCGAGCTCGAGCCGCCCGGCGAACCGCCGGTATCACTCGTGCCCGAATCCCCGCCGCAGCCCACGAGACCCACCGTCGCCGCGCAGAGCGCCGCGCACCATGCCCTGAGATCCATGCCGCTCTCCTTCGCTCTAAGTTAAGGGCGCAGTGCCCCTGCCCTTCGCCGCACGGCCCTGTGCGGCAATCGGGCGTCAGAGAGCTGACGGTATCATGGGCGCCGCAGCGACTCTACGGTCGGCGCGGTTCAGCCGTTCGCCGCATGGGGTAACGGTGCGTCTTCGTCCGACACCGGGAGCCCAGGTGCGCGATGACCCAGCCCGAGCGCGCTCCGGAAACCCTCGATCGTGCGGCGCAGACCCGTGCGCAACGGCACCTTCGGCTCGAACCCGAGCACCCGCCGCGCGCGGTCGATCACCGGCTGCCGCTGCCTCGGATCGTCCTCGGGCAGCGGACGGAACACGACCCGACCCCGGCTCCCGGTCAGGTGAAGCACCTCCTCGGCGAGCTCGAGCACCGTGAACTCCTCGGGATTGCCCAGGTTCACCGGGCCCGTCTCGGTCGGGTGCTCCATCAGCCGGACGATCCCGTCGATGAGGTCCTCCACGTAGCAGAAGCTCCGTGTCTGGGAGCCATCGCCGTACACTGTGAGGTCTTCACCCCGGAGCGCCTGCACGATGAAGTTCGACACCACCCGACCGTCATCGAGCGCCATCCGCGGACCGTACGTGTTGAAGATCCGCGCCAGGCGCACCGCGACGCCGCGGCGGTGGAAGTCCATCATCAGCGACTCGGCGCACCGCTTCCCCTCGTCATAACAGGAGCGGATCCCGATCGGGTTCACCGCGCCCCGGTAGCCCTCCGGCTGCGGGTGGACCTCGGGATCGCCGTAGACCTCGCTGGTCGACGCCTGGAAGACCCGCGCCCCGCGGCCCTCGGCGAGCTTCAGCGCGTGGAGCGCGCCGAGCACGTTGACAAGCGTGGTCCGGACCGGATCGCGCTGGTAATGCGGCGGGCTCGCCGGCGAGGCGAGGTTGTAGATGCGGTCGACCTCTCGCTGGTACGGCTGCATCACGTCGTGCTCCACCAGCCGGAAGCGCCGGTGAGAGAGGAGATGGGCGACGTTGTCCCGGGAGCCCGTCGAGAGATCGTCGAGCGCGACGACCTCGTGGCCCTCCCGGATCAGCCGATCACACAGGTGGGAGCCGACGAATCCGGCGCCCCCGGTCACCAGGATGCGGAGCGCTGCGCTCATGTCTCTCTGACCTCCTCTCCAGGTCGACTGCCCACGTCGACGTCCTCGTCCCCGGTCTCCCGGGCGCTCCGGCGCGTCCTGCCCGTCGAGCAGCTCCCGGGTGTATCTCTCCAGCGCCTCGGCGCGGTGCGCCGCTGTGTGTCGGGCGAGCACGCGCTCGCGTGCCCGCTGGCCGATCGCGATCCGCTCCCGCTCGGGGAGCTCGCGGATCAGGTGGAGCACCTCCTCCGGGGAGCGGGCGACCAGGATCTCCTTGCCCGGCTCGAAGAGCTCGTCGAGGCCCGGCCAGTCGTCGCTGATCACCGGCACGCCGCAGGCCGCGGCCTCGAAGAGGCGCACGCTCGGCGAGTACCCCGCCTCGATCATGTCCCGGCGGGTGACGTTGAGCGTGAAGCGCTGCGCGCCGTAAAAGCCGCGGTGCTCGCCCGGCGGGACGTGATCCGTGCGCTCGACGTTGGTGGGCCAGCCGATGTCCGCCGGGTACTGCGGGCCGGCGACAACGAAGCGGCCTCGCCCCCAGCGGCGCGCCGGCGCGACAAGGAGCCGGTCCAGCGTGGGCTGGCGATCGGCGCTGTACGTGCCGAGGTAGCCGAGATCCCACCAGGTCCGCGTCGCGCACCGCGCCCCCGAAGCGCGCGCGGAGATCGTCGAGCCCCCGGTAGAGCTCGGTCCGGCCGTAGGGCGGGCTCGGGAGGTCGCGGTTCTCGGCGTAGAACGAGAGGTCCCGCTCCAGGAAGAGCACGCTGTGCCCCCGCTGGGCCAGCCGCTTGAGCAGCCCGCGGTACGTCGTCGCGTGGCCGTTGCCCCACGACGAGGTGATCGACAGGCCCAGGAAGACGAAGGAGATGGGCTTCACGGCGGCGCGATCGCGGTGAGGGTTGCGCCGTCGGGGCGGGCCAGCAGGGCCTCGACCTGCCTCGCGCGCTCGGCGTAGGTGTGCCCCGCGAGCACGCGCTGCTTCGCCGCCCTGCCGATGGCGCGGGCCCGCTCGGGCGTGAGCGCCCGCAGGATCTCCGCGACGTCGTCGCCGCTCCTCGCGACAAGCACCTCGCGCCCGGGCTCGAGGAAGAGCTCGATGCCCTCCCACGCGTCCGTGACGAGGCACGCGCCCCCGCTCCGCCAGCTCGGCGGCCAGGGCGGGCTCGGCGAGGAGGGCCGCGAGGCACCGCTTCATCTCGTCGCCGTCCCGGGCGACGAGGTAGTCGCGGCCGGGCGAGAACAGCCCCTCCGCGTCGCTCCACGGCGAGCAGACGAGCGGGATGGCGCAGGCCATGGCCTCGAACGGCCGGATGGTCGGGATCCCCGGGAGCGAGGCGACGTAGGGCCTCCTCGGGACGTGGACGGTCACCCTGGCCCGCGCGAACGCCTCGGGAGCGCGGTAGTTGGGGAGCCAGCCCCGGTGCTCGATCCCGGCCGCGTCGAGCGCGGCGCGGGCGTGGTCGGGGTAACGCACCCCGTGCACCCGGGCGGACAGGCCGAGATCGCGCGCCGGGTCGATCAGGAACGCGTCGAGCTCGCGGGTGCGCTCCTCGTCGCCCCAGTTGCCGATCCACACGAGATCGCGCTCCGGCCGGGCCCCGCGGCGCGGGCGGAACACGCGGACGTCCGCGGCCTCGTGCCAGACGAAGGCCCGGCGGGCCCAGCGGCGCTCGAGGTAGAGATCGCGGATCACCCGGCCGAAGGCGAGGACGCCGTCGTAGTGGGCGAGGTCGTAGCGGGCCATGGCCCCGGGATCCGTGACCGACCGGTGGTGTGTGTCGTGGAAGAGCAGCCGGTACGGCGCGCGCGACGCGCGTGCCCGATGCGCGCCGATGCGGGCGACCAGCTCGGGCTCGCTCCACTCGTGGACGAGGACGAGCGAGGCGCCCTCGAGCGCCTCGTCCAGGTCGAGCGAGGCAAGGTCGTACCGGATCGGATCGAGGCGCGGGTAGACCTCCCTCACCTCGCGCAGGCAGGTCGAGCATCTCCCGGCTCCAGCTGTCGACGCGCATCTGGACGCCGAACGACACCGGGCGATCGACGAGCGCCTCGAGCAGCGGGCGATCCGGCAGGAAGATCTCGTCGATGAAATAGACGTAACGGACCCCCTGGGCGACGAGCCCGTCGAGCTCGTCGAGGAGCACCTCGAGCGGGCGCTTGCGGTAGCCGTCGCGGAAGTTGTCCTTCGCGCAGAAGGTGCAGTGGTAGGGGCACCCTCTCGACGCCTCGACCTCGGCGCCGGGGCCGACCGGCGCGGTGTCGAAGCGGTGGTGGTGGTGGGCGTGGCGCGCCACCGTGGCCTCGTCCCAGCGGAGGGCCGGCAGCCGGGCCATGTCCGACGCGCGCGGGCCGCCCTGCACGCGCGCCTCGTCGCCTTCCAGCCAGGCGATCGCGTCGATCTCGCTCCAGCGCGATCGCGGGCGATCGGCGAGCTCCACAAGCACGTCCTCGCACTCGCCCATCACCACGGCGTCGACGCCGAGCTTGCGCAGGGTGGCGCGGGGGGTGGTGGAGGCGTGGGGGCCCACCGCGAGCCGGAGCCCTGGCAGTCCGTGGAGCGCGTGGAGCGCCTGCTGCGGGACGCGGAGCTCGGGCGGGGCGCAGCGCCAGAAGAGGTAGCTCGGCGCGGTGGTCACCACGATGGCGTCGCCGCGGAGCGCGGCCACCTCGTCGCGGAGGGCGCCGTCGGCGAGGCCCCGGGCCTGGGCGTCGACGACGGTCGCCTCGTGCCCCGCGGCCTCGAGCAGCGCCCTGGCGTAGCCGTATTCGAGGGGCAGGTGAGGCTCGCGGCAGCCGAAATAGATGCTCCCCTCGAAGCTCCAGGCCGGGTTGACGAGCGCGAACCTCACCGGACGCCCCCCGCGCACGGCTCCTTCGCGGGCTGGCCGACGCCGGCGGCGGCCTTCGCGGCGCCGGTCGCCTCCGTCATCTCCCGCAGCCAGCCGTGCAGCCTGCGCACCCCCTCGCGGACCCGGACGCGCGGCCGCCACCCCGTGGCCGCGGAGAGCCGGCGGCAGTCGGAGACGTAGTACCGCTGATCACCCGGCCGCCACCCCTCGAAGCCGATCAGGGGGCGCTTGCCGTCGAGCTCCTCGATGAGGTCGAGCAGATCGAGCAGGCTGAGGGTGTTCTCCGGGCCCCCGCCGACGTTGAACGCCGACGCCGAGATCTGCCGGATGTCCCTGCGGGCGAGGAGGAGCGCGTCGACGAGGTCGTCGATGAAGAGCACGTCCCGCACCTGCATCCCGTCGCCGTAAAGGGTGATCGGCTCGCGCCGGAGCGCCTGGAGGAGGAAATGCGCCACCCACCCCTGGTCCTCGGTCCCGAACTGGCGAGGACCGTAGATACAGCTCATCCGGAACACCGCCGCGGGGAGCCCGAAGGTGCGGGCATAATCGATGACGTACTGGTCCGCCGCGCCCTTGGAGCAGCCGTAGGGGCTGTGGAAATCGAGCGGGCGGGCCTCGGAGACGCCGGAGGCCCGGAGCTCCGGATCCGCGGGCTCGTAGCGCCGGCCGCCGCACGAGAGCGGGACGTCGGGGAGGCCGCCGTACACCTTGTTGGTGGACGTGAGGAGGAGCGGCGGCGGCGCGCTCTCGGCGCGGATCGCCTCGAGCACATTGAGCGTCCCGCGGGCGTTGATCTCGAAGTCTTCCACCGGCTGGACGAGGCTCGTCGTCACGGCCACCTGGGCGGCGAAGTGGAAGACGCTGGAGGCGCGCCGGACCGCGGCCGCGACCGCGCGGGCGTCCCTCACGTCGCCGGTGATCAGCGTGACGCGGTCGCCGTGGGTGCGCCTCAACCACTCGACGTTGCGCGCCACCGAGGGGCGGGAGAGGTTGTCGAAGAGGATCACCGTCTCTCCCGCCTGGAGCAGGCGGTGGGCCAGGTTGGCGCCGATGAAGCCGGCGCCGCCGGTGATCAGCGCCGGGCGCCCCGGGGCAGCGGTCGGGCCGCCCGGGCCATCCGCCGCGGCGCTCATACCGTCAGCCCCCTGGATTCCAGCTCGGCGCGGGCCTGGGCGACAGCGTCCTTCGCCACCTGCCCCTCGAGCCAGTCGGCGAGATCGCGGAGCCCCTCCTCGAGCGAGACCCGGGGCGCATACCCGATCTCCCGCTGCGCCGCGCCGATGTCGGCGAAGCAGTGCCGGACGTCGCCCAGCCGGGATTTCCCGACGATCTCGGGCTCGATACCGCTCTTCCCCATCACGTCGCGGACGCGCTCGGCGACCTCGCGCACGGTGTACGACCGTCCGCTGCCGATGTTGAGCACCTGGCCCACCGCGGCGTCGGCGCCGAGGGCCCGGACACAGGCGCGGGCGACGTCGGTGACGCTCACGAGATCGCGCCGCTGCAGCCCGTCCTCGAAGATCACGGGCGGACGGTCGTTGAGGAGCCTCGCGGCGAAGATGGCGAGGACGCCGGTGTACGGGTTGGAGAGGGCCTGACGGCGGCCGTAGACGTTGAAGAAGCGGAGGGCGACGGTCGGGATCTGGTACGCGCGCCCGATCATCAGGCAGAGCCGCTCCTGGTCGTACTTGGAGAGCGCATACACCGACTCGAGCGACGGGGGCTTGGACTCGGGCGTCGGGATGGGCACGAGCGCCTCGCCGGCCTCGCTCCGGACCTCCCAGTCGCCGCGCTTGAGCTGCTCGAGCGGCCGGCCCGCGCCGGGGATCACCGCGCCGGAGGCCGCCCGGTAGAGCCCCTCGCCATACACGCTCATGCTGGAGGCGACGAGCAGCCTCGAGACCGGCTTCTCGGCGAGCTCCTCGAGGAGCACGGCGGTGCCGAGGTTGTTGATCGAGGTGTACTCCGCGATCTTGTACATGCTCTGTCCGACCCCGACCGCGGACGCGAAGTGGACGACCGCGTCCACGCCGCGGAGCGCCGATTTCACCGCGTCCCGGTCGCGGACATCACCCACGATGAGCTCGACCTCCGGGTCGAGGTACGCCGGGCGGCCGCGGTCGGGGCCGTGCACCTGAGGGACCAGGCTGTCGAGCGCCCGGACGCGGACCCCCTGGCGCAGGAGCTCGTCGGCCACGTGAGATCCGATGAACCCCGCTCCACCGGTGATGAGGACGTGACTCGTCATATCCCTCTGGTTCGATGATCAGCGCGCGGCGGAGGCGCCGCGAGCCCAGGCGGAACAGGCGAGGCGAGCGAGGCCAGAGGAGGCCGGAGGACGAGGTTCCCTTGTGATGACATCGTGCCCCGGCGGATCGCTGCGCGTCGTGTTCGGCTCCGTTCGTTGCAAACAGGGCATGATCGTTGCCCCGGACGCCATCCGAGTATCATGCGACTCACGATCACGCAACATGGTTTGTGAGGTATTCAACAAAGGCCTGCTCCGTGCGATTTTCCGTGCTCCGCTGACGAATGCTCGAGTCTGGCGAGCCCATAGGGGCTTTCCCGTCTGTCTACCAGGCCAGTCTGTACCGTTCGAGCGCGCGAGATCCGCTGACGTCGGAGCGGTTAGGGTGAACCCGTAGCGATGGTTCTGAACGGTTGCGTGTCGCCAGCGGCATTGCGTTGAGCTCCGAGGGATTCCCAGGCATTCTGCCGGCGTGCGAGCGGCGCCAGCGCGGGAGCGCGCGGGCGGCGCCGGCGCCGCGCGGCCCCGGCCGGGCACGGGCGCTGCTAAGCTTGCCGCCGCCCGCAGCGCGCGGGCCTCCCGTACGAGCAAGAAGCAAGAAGGAAGCAAGAAGGAGAGGAGCGATGATCGTCGTCACCAACCGCATTCCCGTCGCCGAGGGCCACGAGGCCGATTTCGAGGATCGCTTCAAGAACAGGGTCCACCTGGTCGATCAGGCGCCCGGCTTCATCCGGAACGAGGTCCACAGGCCGAAGCCGATGAAGCTGGACCACGCGACCGGCGCGTGGAGCCCGGACCCGGACGCCCAGGGGTTCTACGAGGTGAAGACCTGGTGGCGGTCCATGGACGATTTCATCGCCTGGACGAGGAGCCCCGCGTTCGCGGAGGCGCACCGGAACCGCGCGCCGAAGGAGATGTTCGCGGGCCCGAGCAAGCTCGATATCCACGAGGTGTTCCTCAGCACCGATCTGAAGGGGTAGGGAGCGCGCCGGCGATCGAGCGCGGCGCCTGCCGGGACGGTAGACCCGGTCCGAGACCTCTGTTATAACGGATCCACGTCGACGGTCTGATTGAATCCGGCCCGACGCGCGGAGCCGCCCGGGGAGGAGGCGCATCGGCGAGGTCGCCTGCCGCCCTTCACGGCCTCGCGCCGCGGGCAGGGCGCGCAGTCCTCGCCGGCGGCGCCTGGAAGAACACGCGAACGCCCAGAACCAAGGAGACGCAGCGCATGCGGTTTCGTCCGGATCCCACCTTTTACCCGTCGCCGCGCCTGGCGATGGAGGCGCCGCCCGAGCGGCTGGCCTACGTGACCGCGCTCGACGCGGGCGCCGCTCTGAAGCGCCCGGGCGAGCTGCGCCATGACGCGCTCACGGTCGTCGATCTCGATCCGAGGTCGCCGGCGTATGGCACCCTGGTCTCGGTCAACGAGCTGCCGACCTACGGCGACGAGCTGCACCATTCCGGCTGGAACGCGTGCAGCGCCGCCCTGTGCCCCTACGCGCCGCACCCCCACGTCGAGCGCCGCTTTCTCCTGCTCCCGGCGCTCCGCTCGTCGAACATCTTCGTCTTCGACGTGAAGCCGGACCCGCGCCGCCCCGAGCTCGTCCACACGGTGCGCGCCGAGGAGATCGCGAAGCGGGCCGGCTACTCTCGCCCGCACACGCTGCACTGCGGCCCCGACGGCATCTACGTGAGCGCGCTCGGCGGCCCGGACGGCGACGGGCCCGGGGGCATCTTCGTGCTCGACTGCGAGAGCTTCGATGTGCTCGGCCGATGGGAGATCGATCGCGGGCCCCAGTTCCTCCACTACGACTTCTGGTGGCACCTCGGCCACGACACCCTCCTCACGAGCGAGTGGGGGACGCCGAAGATGATCGAGGACGGCGTGAATCCGGAGCTCCTGCTCGGCAAGAAGTACGGTCACCGCGTTCATGTATGGGACCTGCGGAAGCGCAAGCACCTCCAGGCGCTGGATCTCGGCGATGAGCACCAGATGGCGCTGGAGCTCCGCCCCGCCCACGACCCGACCAAGGCCTATGGCTTCGTCGGCGTCGTCGTGAGCGTCAAGGACCTCTCCGCCTCGATCTGGCTCTGGCATCGCGACGGCGACCGGTGGGCGATCCGCAAGGTGATCGAGGTGCCGGCCGAGCCCGCGGATCCCGACCTCTTGCCGCCGCTGCTCAAGGGCTTCAAGGCGGTGCCGCCGCTGATCACCGACATCAATCTTTCCCTCGACGACCGGTTCCTCTACGTGTCGTGCTGGGGCACAGGCGAGCTCCGCCAGTACGATGTATCGGACCCGTTCCACCCGAAGCTGGTTGGCTCGGTGCACCTCGGCGGCATCGTGCGCCGGGCGGCGCATCCCCGCTCCGGACCGCTGCGGGGCGCGCCGCAGATGGTCGAGGTGAGCCGCGACGGCAGGCGCGTCTACTTCACCAACTCGCTTTACGCGTCGTGGGACGAGCAGTTCTATCCCGAGGGCGTCGGCGGCTGGATGGCCAAGGTCGATGTGGCGGCGGGCGGGGGCCTCTCGGTCGATCCCGACTTCTTCGTCGATTTTGGCTCGCTGCGCCCTCACCAGGTGCGTCTCGAGGGGGGCGACGCGTCGTCCGACTCGTTCTGCTACCCCTAACCGGCCATGATGCCCTGGCTCACGCTGGCGCTCCTCGGCGCCTATCACGGCATCAACCCTGGCATGGGCTGGCTGTTCGCGGTCGCCCTGGGCCTGCAGGAGAAGAGCAGCGGCGCGGTGCGGCGGGCGCTCGTCCCGATCGCGCTCGGCCACGCGGCGTCGATCGGCCTCACGGTCGCGCTGCTCGGGGTCGGGCTCGCGAGCGTCCCCGCCGCGGCGCTGCGGTGGCTCACGGCGGCCGCGCTCGTCGCGTTCGGCGTGCTCAAGCTGGTGAGGCCGCGCCACCCGAGGTGGGTCGGGATGCGCGTTGGCTTCCTCGACCTGACCTGGTGGTCTTTCCTGATGGCCACCGCGCACGGCGCGGGGCTCATGCTGCTCCCGGTCTTCCTGCTCGGCGCCGAGAGCCCCGCTCCGTGCCACGGCGGCGGGTGCCACAACGCGGCTGGCCTGTCGCTCGCGAGCCCGCTGGGCTACCTCGCCGCCGTCCTCGTCCACACGGCCGCCATGATGGCGGCGGCCGCCGCGGTCGCGCTCGTTGTCTATCACAAGCTCGGCGTCGCCATCCTTCGCACCGCCTGGTTCAACCTCGATCGGGCCTGGGCCGTCGCGCTCATCGGGGCCGGCGTCATCGCGGTGCTGCTCTGACGTCCAGGCCGTCGTGACGGGCGACGGGGCGACGGCCTGGCTCCCGAGCTCGCCCCCACCCACCTCGACACCCCGAGGGTCGACGGCGGCCCGCCTGCGCGCCTCCGCGCCGCCGCCGCCGATCGGCCTGCCGCTTGAACGCGAGCCGCCTCGTGTACTACGAGGCCGGCCGGGCGTGCTCGTCGGGCCGCGGCCTTCAGCCGCGCTGCGCCGATGTCCCGCGGGATCGCCACCATGTCAGAACATCATCCAGCAGCGTGGGACACCGGCGTCGGGCCGTGGTGTCCCGCGGGCCCGGGGCAGGCGACGAGCGCGCGCCCCGAGCGCCCGCGCGGCGAGGTGGCGCCGGAGCGGCCGCGGCCCGCGCCAAGGCGGGCCCTGTACCTCCTTCCCAACCTGATCACGCTGTCCTCGGTCTTCTGCGGCTTCGACGCGATACGGCTCTCGGCCTCCGCGCGGTCCGACGACGACCTCCGGCGCGCCGCGCTCCTCATCCTCGTCGCGATGATCGCCGACACGCTCGATGGCCGCGTCGCGCGGATGACCCGGACCGAGAGCGCGTTCGGGGTCCAGCTCGACTCGCTGGCCGATCTCGTCTCCTTCGGCGTGGCCCCGGCGCTGCTCGTGTATCAGTGGTCGCTCCACCGCCTCGGTCTCGCCGGCGTGCTCGGCGGGTCCGTGTTCGCCGCGTGCGGCGCGATCCGGCTCGCCCGCTTCAACGTCCTCTCCATGGGCGAGGCGGGCGGGCCGCCGTCGCCCGCGAGGTACATCGTGGGCCTCCCTGTCACGGGCGCGGCGGGGATCCTGATAGCGATCGTCATGACCCGCCGCGGCGCGGGCGGGCAGCTCGGCGGCGCCGGCGTCGCGCCGGCGGTCCTCGCGACAACGCTGCTCGTCTCGATGCTGATGGTGTCGACCCTCCGGTTCCGCTCGTTCAAGGATCTCCGGCCGGGCCCCCGCACGCTGCTGGCCATCGCGCTTGCGCTCGGATCGAGCGCGCTCCTCTCCGTCCGCTGGGGGCCCGCGCTCGTCCTCGCCTGGGGGCTCGGCGTCTATGTCCTTCTCGGCGTCGTCGAGTCGCTCTGGCGGCTCCCGGCGCTGCGGCGCGGCGCTCCGGCGGCGCTCGAGGCGCGCGTCGCGCGCGCCGGGCGAGGCGAGGAGCGGCCGTAGCGCGGCCCGCCGATCACGGCCTCCCGGACTGCCAGTATCCGTTCCCCTGCTGCTTCCACCACTTCACCTCGGCGCTCTGCGGGTAGGGGGCCCCCGGCCCCGCGCGATACGTGAAGATCCCGTCATCCAGGAGACAGATCGGGTCCAGGCGCTCGTGCCTCAAGCAGACCTTCCCGGGCCCTCTGTCGTACTCGAGATAGTAATCCACCAGTTCGGGGTCCTGTATCCCATCACTCCAGATATTTTTCGTTCGTGCCTCCCATCTGCCCATCGACACATAGGTGAACGTTTGATGGGTTGTCCCGGTGACCCCTCCGGCCCTCGTGACGGGCCCGGAGTGCGCATAGATCATCATCTGCGCATAGGCGGCCGTCGACGTGAGCGACACGACGGCCAGGGTAGCGAGAC
Organism: Sorangium sp. So ce117; assembly: GCF_051524395.1. Lineage (NCBI taxonomy): Bacteria > Pseudomonadati > Myxococcota > Polyangiales > Polyangiaceae > Sorangium > Sorangium sp. So ce117. The sequence goes on along the minus strand of NZ_CP150309.1, from coordinate 9,494,819 downwards.
CGCGGCGTAGCCTGCTCATGGATCACCCCTCCTGCCATTGAGAGAACGATGCTCGCCTCGAACGATCGGCTGGGCGTCAGGTTCTCCTACGGCCTTGACGCGCTCCACCATCTAGAGCCCTGATGGTTCCCGTCAACCCTGTGTACCGGCCTCTGGCGTAGCCCTTGCGCGGCCGCGAGCAGGCTCGTGCTAGAGGCGCACTTGGCGCTTCAGCGCTCGGCCTCGACCTCGATGGGTTGTGTCCGGGCGGCGCCTCAGAACGCCGAGCCGTTCGCGCGACGGCCCGGAGAGGCGCTCGCGCCAAGGGTGCTGTGCAGGGCGAAGGGCGCTCCCGGGGAGGCGTCGGGGCTGCGGTTCATCGAGACGCCGTCCTGCGCAGCGAGCCCGCTCGCGTAGGTGACGGTGTCCACGGTCGCGCCCGAGGCGGTTCGCAGCGTGACCGTGTCCCCGCTGTTGCCGAAGTTCAACGACCCCGTGGACGCCGCGACGGCCCCGCTGCCGCTGGGCACGGCGGAGGCGCCGCCATACACCACGATGGCCGTCGAGGGCGCGAGCGACGCGCCGGTCGGGAAGGTGTGCCGCGTCGACGTGCCGTCGGAGAGCGTCCAGCCGGCGAGGGCCGTCGTGGCCGTGCCGACATTGACGATCTCCACGAACTCGCCGGCCGTGTTGCTGCCCGGCTCGTTCGCGAGGACCTCGTTGATGATCACGACGGCGGTGCCCGTGCCCCCGCCGCTTCCGCCGGCTCCGCCGCTGCCGCCGGCCCCGCCGCTTCCGCCGGCCCCGCCGCCGCCGTCGGGGACCAGGAAGTCGCGCACGACGCCCATGTGCTGCATGTTCGAGGCGCCGCTGTCCGACGAGAGCGCGGGGCTGATCTCGGAGAGCGGCGAGTAGACGCGCGTGTCCGCCACCAGGCCGTTCGCGAAGCTGCTCCCGCCGATCACGACGGCTGTCTCGTACGCCTCCAGGTCGCCGTCGACGAGCACCCAGTCGTAGGGCTTCGTCCTGCCGGCGTTGGTGTTCGCGTTCCCGTTCCCGTCGGCGGGATAGGGCCCGGCCGTGACGACGACGTCCGAGAGGCTCGAGACGCACGCCTCGGTCCGGCTCCCCGTGTTGAAGTCACCGCCGATCACCAGGTAGTCGCCCTGGGCCACGTTCGCCTCGATGAACGAGACGAGGTTCTGCGCCTCCGTGTCGCGCGCCCCCGCGCTGGACGTCAGGAGGTGGACGCTGATCGCGAACACGTGGCCGGGGCCGGGGATATCGATGCGCGCCCACGCGAAGTCCCGGTTGCTGACCGACGTGTCGTCCCACTCGCCGGACGCCACGATCGGCCACCGGCTCACGATCCCGTTCGGGATCTGCGCCCCGCTCTCGCGGTAGTAGCTGAACCCGGCGCCGAACGTCGCGTCCACGAAGGAGCGGAGCTCGGAGGTGGTGTTGCCGCCGTAGTTGAACTCTTGCAGCAGGGCGATATCTGGCTTGATTCCCTGCAGGATGCGCTTGCCGTGCCCGGGATCGTAGCTCTGGTTGTTGCCGCTCGTGATGTTGGCGGCCATGAGCCGGACGCGCGTCGACAGCGCGTCGCTGTGCTCGCCGAGGAGCTCCGCCTCCGCGCCCTCGTCCACGTCGAGCGGCGGATAGGCCGCGCACGCGGCCATGGCGAGCGCCGAGGCGAGCAGAGGCAGCCGAACCCATAAGCATCGCTTCAAGAGGGAAGACGTCGATCGCATAGCGCTGCACCGGACCTTTCTGGGGATCGTCTCCTGAAGCATCCCCTCGAATTTCCCGGGAAGATTCACAGGGAGTCGGGGAGGCGGGGAGTGAAATACCGCTGATCTCCCCGTCTCCCCGCCTCCCTGTTGAATCCTTCTCCGAAAATGCGAGCAAAACCAGGGGTTTGTCAGGAGCGTCTCATTACAGCACGGAACGAGGGCGCGGCGGTGTCGCGTTCGTCCCTGTTCCATGCAGTGATGATGCCGTTCCGGTCACGGACGGACGACACCCGACGTCGGGCGCGCTGGTCGCCTCGGCGGCTCAGCGGCTCGCCATCGCGAACGCGATCCCGCTCTGGAGGGAGCTCTTCACCGCGCAGCGGCCCATGTCGGCGCCGCGCTCGGCGAGGCGCTGGGCGACCTCGGGGCGGATCCCCGTGAGGACCACCCGCGCGCCGAGGAGGCCCGCGACCCGCACCGCGTCGAGCAGCGCCTCCATCGCCGGCGGATCGATCTCGTCCACGCCGGTCAGGTCGATGATGGCGATCCGCGTGCGGCGGTCCGCGATGCCGCGCGACAGCGCCTCGATCATGCGGCGCGCCCGCCCGGCCTCGAGCGGGCCGATGAGCGGCACGACCACCACGTCGTCGCGGATGGGGATGAGCGGCACGGACAGCTTCGCCAGCGCGGCGTCCTGGGCCTTGATGACCTCCTCCTGCAGCCGCGCGCGCTCCTCCTCGGCGCGCTTGCGCTCCGTCAGATCGATGCCGGTCATGATGACGAACCGGACCCTCTCGTCCCTGCCGCGCAGGACGGCGCCCGACCACGCCGTCACCCGGCGAGCGCCGTCTGCAGCCGTCCACGGCACCTCCACCTGCTTCGTCGACCCGCCCGCGCCGAGCTGCTCGAAGAGGCCTTTGAGCTGCGCCGACGCGCGCGGATCGGGCGTGAGATCCCAGAGGAACCGGGCCTCCCGGAGCCCCCGCGCGCTCCCCAGCGCCTGCTCGGCGGCGCTGTTCATGCGGACGATGCGGCCGCGCGCGTCGAGCACCACGATGAGGCCGTCGACGAGATCCATGACGGCCGCCATGAAGTCCCGCTCCCTGCTCAGCATCTCTTGCCCGTGCTTGCGCTCGAAGATGCGGCCGAGCTGCTGCGCGATGCGGCCGATGGTCGCCGTGAACTTCCCGTCGTCCGCGTGCTCGGCGTCGGAGAAGAACTCCAGCACGGCCACGACGTCCGCGCCGACGACCACGGGGAACGCGAACCCCGCCTTCACGCCCAGGTTCCTCGCGAGCCGGGCGCGCGGGAAATTGGCGTCCACCGTGACGTTGCGCACCCACGCCGGCTGCTTCGAGGCGAGCACCCTCCCGGGAAGACCGAGCCCCGCGGTGAACTGTGTCGCTTCCGTGACAGCCTTGAACGTCGCGAACTTTGCTTCATCGTTCAGGTGCCAGAGCGCCGTGGGAAGGAGCAGAGACGGATCGTCCGCGGCCGGCACGTACGCATGCCCGACCGGCCAGCCGAGGTGATTGCAGATGTGCGTGATGGTACGATGCAGCGCCTCTTCGACGCTCGCAGCCTCGTGGACGTCGACGGTGACCACCCGGAGCAGGTCCACGAGCGACCGCTCATCCGTCAGGACATTGTCGAGCCTCAATCGAGCTCGCGCCGCCAGTTCATCCGAGCGTTTGAGGGGGCAAGTCATGCATGAAGCCGTAACATGCGCCATGTATCGAATCCGTTTCGACGCGGCGTCGTCGTCTGTCCGCTCGTTTCGCTCGTTTGCCGTTGCCCGGAGCGGCGCGCGCGGTCGCCGGCCAGCGCCGCGGCGCCGCGGTGACCTCGCCGGGCGGGCGGCGGGCGCGCCGGGGATCCTGGGAGAGCACGGCGCTCGCCATCCGAGTCGTCCGAGTCGTCGCTGGACGGTGGTGCGCTCTTCCCCTTAAGGTGTCGGCCGCCGCGGCGAGGCGGCGTGCGCGCGCGCGCGAGGCCGTGAAGCAGGCGACGGCCGCGGCGCCCTCTCCGGCTTCTGCTCCAGCTTCTCACCGCTTCTGACGGCTTCTGACGGACAAGGATGATGATGCTCTCGAACTGTCTTCGCCGGTGTGCGTTCGTCGTGACGTTGCTGGCTGCCGTGCCGGCGCTCGGGGCGCCTCCGCCGGACGGCGCCTCGGCCGAGGCGCAGCAGGCGGCCCGGACCAAGGCGCACGAGGGGCTCAAGCTGTACGGCGCGGACCGCTGGCAGGAGGCGTTCGACGTCTTCCAGGAGGCGGATCGCCTCTTTCATGCGCCGACGCTGGTGCTCTACATGGCGCGGTGCCAGCGCAAGCTCGGCCGCCTGGAGGCCGCGCGCGACCTGTACGAGCAGGTCCTCGGCGAGCCGCTCCCGGAGGATCCCCCGACGGCGTTCCTCGAGGCGCGGAAGGACGCCGAGACCGAGCTCGCGGGCGTGCGCGCCGCGCTGGACGCGGCCGCGGCGAAGGCGCCCCCTCGAGCCGAGCCCGCGGCGCCGGCCGGGGCGGAGGGCGGCGGCTCGCTGGTCCCCGCCGGCGTCGCGTTCGGGCTCGGGGCGGTGGGCATCGGCGTCGGCGCCGTGACCGGCCTCATGTCGCTGTCGCAGGTCTCGGACATCAGGTCGCGCTGCGAGGGCCGGCGCTGCCCGGCCGAGCTCCAGGCCGACGCCGATGCAGCGGCCACGCTGGGCCATGTGTCCACCGTGAGCTTCGTCGTGGGCGCGGCGGCGGCCGCGGCGGGCGTCGTGCTGCTCGTGGTCCGGCCCGGCGGCGGCAGCGCGTCCGAGGCCGCTGGCGCGCCTGTGGCTGCGGGCGCGCCGCCGCGAGCGCCGCGCGGCGTGGTCTGGAGCGCCGGGGTGGGCCTCGGGCGGATCGAGCTCCAGGGGAAGTTCTGATGCGAGCGCCGGCGCCACGCGCGAGGAGGGCGTGGATGGGGGGAGCGCTCGCGGCCCTGGCGCTCTCCGGCGGCGGCGCGTGTACGAGCCTCTCCGGGGTCGGCGATCTCGAGTTTGGCGCCGGCCAGGGCGGGGGAGGCGCAGGTCAGGGAGGCGTCGGCCAGGGAGGCGCAGGCGGGAGCGGCGCCGGCGGCGGCACAGGCGGGAGCGGCGCCGGCGAGGGAGGCGCTGGCGCCGGCGAGGGGGGTGCTGGCGAGGGCGGCACAGGCGGGGGAGGAGCCGGCGGCAGCGGCGGCGGCGCCGGCGAGGGGGGCGCCGGTGAGGGCGGAGCCGGCGGGGGTCAGGCGCCGGGCCCTCCGACGGCGGCGGAGCTGCTCGCGCTCACGGCGTCGTGCCGCCCGGCCTCGTCGGGGCTCTTCAGGAACGCGTTTGACGGCAACGCGGAGCCCGGCATCCCTGTCTGCGGGCTGAACGGGGCGTTCTTCTGGCAAGCCGGGATGGGGATCGACTGCGACGGTCTATCCCATGAGTCCTCCGAGTGTCCCTCGTCGACTGCTCACACGGCGCTGGCCGACTCGCAGGGAAACGCGCTCGACTCGGTCCATCTCCCGTTCGTCGTCGCCCCCAACAGCTGGCCCGACGAATGCGACGCTGTGGCGTGGAATCACAAGGACGCCGGTGTCGCGCTGGGGGCCGTGGTGGCGGTCATCCGCGGCGACACGGTCGCCTATGGCATCCTCGGCGATACAGGGGAGTGCGACACGATCGGGATGGGATCGTACGCGATGGCGCAGGCCATAGGCATCGAGCAGCCTGGCGCCGGGGTGGAGAGCGGCGTCACCTACATCGCGTTCGCGGGGCCGCGGGCGGTCGTGGATCCTGTCGAGGATCACGCGAAGGCCGAGGAGCTGGGGATCCAGCTCGCGGCCCAGCTCCTCGCGGCTCCCTGAGCTAGCGCCACGGGAGCGGGAGGATCGCCCCCGGGAGCGGGAAGATCGCCTCCGGGAGCGGGAGGATCGCCTCCGGGAGCGGGAGGATCGCCTCCGGGAGCGGGAGGATCGCCTCCGGGAGCGGGAGGATCGCCGCGGGGTGGCGCAGGGCCGCCCCGCGGCGCCTGTCATCGCGACGTCAGTTGCACGTCGCGGTCTGGCAGACCTCCATCTCCGCGGCGCACGCCTCGCCCACGCACGCATTGCAGGCCTCGGCGTCCTCGCCGCTGCACGCCTCGTTGCAGGCGCCGTTCCCTCCCGTCATCTGGCAGGCGAGCGCCGCCGAGAGCTGGGGCCCGACGCTCTCGCAGCTGTTCACCACGCAGCCGTAGGCCGCGGCGTCATCCTGGGCGTTGCCGAGGCACTCGAACGCCTCGACGCACGTGGTCGTCCCGTTGCCGTACCACGTCGCCGCGACCAGGCCCTCCTCGGTCTGGCAGTTCTCGTAGGCCGGGGAGCGCGGGAAGTACGGCCCGATCAGCATGCACATCTCGTCGCGGGTGGTCAGGCCCTGCGCGATGGCGCGATCCTCGACGTTGTTGAAATCGCAGCGGTAGTCCAGGGACTCTCCCGCCTTGACCTCGAGGAACGGCGAGAACTCCTGCGACGGGACCCCTTCCCACCGGTCGTGGGTATAGAGCTCCGTCATCTTGCCGTCGAGATCGACCTTGTTCGCGGCGTAGCCGACGCCGCGCCGGTGCATGTGCGACTGGATCCTCACGACCGAGATGTCGTTCTCGGCGACACAGCGCATCCGCGCCGTGGAGCGTCCGTGCGCCGGCACGCTGATGAAGGGGTTGTAATGGAAGAGCATGCCCGCCTCGACCTTCACCTCGTCATCCGCGATCGTATAGAGGTTGATGCGCGCGTCGGTCTCGACGGGCTTGGACGACGAGTTCAGGTAATGGGTGTTCATGAGGAGCACCGTGCCCGGCGGGACCTTGAGCGCCACGCCCTCCGGGAGCTCGCCGAGGAAGGAGTTGCCGCTGGGCGACTGGGAGCCCGCGACCACGCCGTCGACCTCCCAGTCGGCCTGGGGGCCGTCGTTGCAGTCGTGCACCTGGGTCGCGTCCAGGGCGACGCCGCGGCGCGTCTCGGTCGGGATCGACGTGTAGGGCGTCGTGTACAGGAGCACGTGGTGGCTCCCGCCGGAGAACCGCACCATCTCCCGGTTGACGTTGAGCCCCTCCGGCGGCGCGACGAAGAGCTGGCAGCGCTCGATCTCCTGCGCCGGATCGAGCGTGGAGACCATCCGATACTGCACGCCGGTGCCCTCGGCCGGCGGCGCCAGCAGCTCGTCCTCGGAGGGTTGAGGGTTGGTGTCCGAGGAAGAACAGCCGAAGAGCGCGACTGCGCCGAGGAGAGCAATGAGTGAGTTCGTTGTTCGCATGCGTTGATCCCTGCCGTGTGTTGGTATCGCATCTCGCGCGCTCCGGTCGTGTCGCGCGCACATGGGTCCCGGGGGCTCGCGGAGGGGCGCGCACCCGGGGAAATCGATCGACGCCGGCTGGTCCGCGCCGGCATGTCCGCGGCCGACCTCATCCCATCGAGGGCGGAGGCGGACGGATAATGAAGTCATCTCCAGGATCGAGGGCGGCCGCGCCCGCTCGGCCGGTCCCGCGAGCCCCATCTCGGAGAGCGGTCGAGCAGCGTGTCGATGGCGAGCCGCACCTCGAGGCGAGCCAGCGTCGCCCCGATGCAATAGTGATTGCCGCCGCCAAAAGCAATGTCCTTGTCGGCGCCCCGCCGCAGATCAAACGCGGACGCGCGGGGGTCGATGATCGCACCGCTCACCATGTCGACACGTACGCTCGGCGCCGCGCCGAACTCCCCACTGTCCTCGCTGCCACGCGCCGCGGCGAGGGGCGCATGGGGCGACTTGGCGGTTCCTTCGTGCCGGCGGGATGAGGGAATCCCCCCACCACGCACACGTGGATCTGCCGCGAGAGCGCGGACAGGCTGTGCTCGTGCAGCCGCTCGCAGCTCGCTGTTCTGTTCAGGGCGAGCTGCGGGTCGTTCGCCGTGAGCTCCCACGCTGAACGATCGGTCGTCAGGCGGCCATCGCGCAGCAAGGATACGACGTCCTCTGCGCCGGAGGACGAGCCGCGCGCCCCGCGCTCGTCCGCGTGCCATGGCCCATTGAACACCTCGGCCGACAGTGCGTACATCCTTTCGCTTCGCTGTGAGTTGTGACCAGGGCGCGGGCGACCGCGGTTGAGCCCGGCGTCGAGCATCGCTGGATGCCATGCGGACGAGCGCCTGTCGAGCCTCGATCCCGGCGCCGATGGGTCACCCGGAGTGGCATTGGCAGGCTGTTTTGTGCTTGTTTTCGCGCTGGTGCCGGTCAGATCATGTGTTGAGTGAAGAACTGTAAAGACACTTTGATAAGCGTGATGTCGCGGGCATGGCGCGAGGTAGCGAGGTAGGGGCGCGCGCCGGCGCGCCCGCTCTTCCGGCGGGGCGAGGGCGCTCCGGGCGCCCTCCGCCGCTCGGTCGGCTGCGCCGCTCGGGCCGCTGCGAGCGCACCTCGGCCGCGCTCTCTGGTAGCGTGGGCCCGTGCAGCCTCGCGCCACCGCATGCCGCGTCCTTCCTGCGATCGTCCTGGGGGCGGCCGTCGCCCTCCTCGCCCCGGACTCGGCGCAGGCCGCGGATCCGGCGCCTGCCGTCGCGATCGACCTCGGGGGGGTGCAGCTCGAGCTCGTGCTGGTGAAGGGTGGGCGCTTCCGTCAGGGCTCGCCGCCCGCGGAGGCCGGGCGCGGCGACGACGAGGCGGTCCGGGACGTGACCCTCGGCCGCGACTTCTACCTGGGGAAGTTTCCGGTCACGGTCGGGCAGTTCGGGCGCTTCGCCGCGGAGACTGGCTACCGCACGGAGGCCGAGGTCGGCGCCTCCGGCGGGTTCGGGTTCGACGGCAAGGGCCTCTCGCAGCGCAAGGAGTTCACCTGGAGGACTCCCGGTTTCCCGCAGACCGATCTGCACCCGGTGACGCTGGTGACCTTCAAGGACGCGGGCGAGTTCACGCGCTGGCTGACGCAGAAGACCGGCCGCGCCTTCGACCTGCCGACCGAGGCGCAATGGGAGTACGCCGACCGCGCGGGGACCCAGACGCGGTTCTACGCGGGTGATGCCGACGGCGCCGCGGCCGCCATCGGGTGGTTCAAGGGCAACGCGGGGAGCGGGACGAGGCCTGTCGGGCAGAAGCAGCCGAACGCCTTCGGACTGCACGACATGAGCGGCAATGTCTACGAGTGGTGCCGCGACTGGTACGGGCCCTATGCGCCCGGCCCGGCGGCCGACCCCGAGCAGACGGCGCCCCCGGCCGGCGACAAGCCCCGGCGCGTGCTGCGCGGCGGGTCGTGGCTCAAGGACGCGAAGCACCTGCGCGCCGCGGCGCGGTACCGCAACGACCCCGGCAGCCGCAACGCGGACAACGGCTTCCGCGTGGTCGCCGCGCTCTCGGCGAGCGCCCCTGCCGCGGCGCCTGGGCCGACCCCGCCGCCGGCGGCGACCGCGCAGGCGCCGCGCTCGAGCTCCTGGTCGACCGCGGCGACGGTGGGGTTCGTCGGCGGCGGCCTCGTCCTGGCCAGCGCCGTCATCGGCCTCATCGGCCTGCTCGTGCACCGCGCGGTCGGACGCAGGCCCATGGCCGGGGCGCCGCCCGGCGTGACGTTCCGGCCGCAGGGCGACGGCTTCTGGCTGCACGCGCCCCCGCACCTGCACGGGTCGATGCTCCACTACCGCTGCCTCGTGAAGGGCGCGATCCGGCGCGCGTCGGTCCCGATCGAGCCGGGGCCGCGCGGGCAGTTCGTCTACACGGGCGGCGTCCCTTCCGGCGTGGAGGTGGAGCAGATCGGCGCGGCCGGGTGGGCCGCTCCGCGCGCGGCCGGGTGGGCCGCGGCGCCGTCCGCCGCGCCGCGCGCGGCCGCCGCGGGGCACCGGTCGAGGGACCGGATCTCGAGCGCGCCGGACGTGGCCGTCGCCGCGCCGTTCCGCGGCTATCCGTCGGCCTACTGAGCCGCGCCGCTCTCTCTCGCATGCTTCGCATGTTCCGCAGCTCCCGCATGCGCCGCCCCCTCTGCGCCGTCTTCGCCGAGGCGCCCGCGCACCGCGCCCGCGCCGGCCGCACGCTGCGCGCGCTCCGGCTCGCCGGGCTCGCGCCGGTCGATCTCACGGCGGCGCCGCTCGCGGCCGCGGCGGAGGCGCTCGCGGCGGGGCCGGTGTGGCTCGTGCGCGGGGGCGCCTGGCCTGCGCCCTCCGCGGCGATCGAGCCGGACCCGTTCCCGCCGCCGAGCGACACCGGGCTGCCGCTCTGCGCGCTCGGCGCCGTCCTCGCGCCGATCGACCTCGCCGCGCCCTCCGTGCCCGAGCCGGACGTCACGGCGTGGGCCGAGCTTCTGCGCGCCACGGGCGGCGAGCTGAGCCGCGCCGCGCGCGCCCGCCGCGCTCCGGGGCTGCCCCGCGCGGCGAGCGTGTACCTCGACGGGGCGCTCGCCGCGGGCGTCGCGGCGCGGCTCGGCGCGGGCGAGCCGCTCGACGCCGCGCTTCAGGGCCAGCTCGGGGCGCGGCGGGCGCGCGTGGTGCGGCACGCGCCGCTCGACGTGTGCGACGACGCGGCGCCGCGGGTCGCGCAGGTGGTGACCAGCCTGCAGCAGGGGGGCGCCGAGCGGATCGCGATCGACCTCGCGAGGGAGCTGCCGCGGCGCGGCGTGCGCTCGCTCGTCTGCGCGGTGTACCGGCCGACCCGCGCCACGTTCGCCGCGCCGCCGGGGGCGCTCGATCTGTCCGATGCGCGCGGAGACCGGGAGGCGCGCTTCGACGCGCTCGCCCGCGGGCTCGCCGCGTGGGGCGCGGATCTCGCGCACGCGCACCTGTTCGACGCCGAGGATCTCGCGCGCCTGTCCGCGCGCGGGTACCGCCCGCTCGTCACGGTGCACAACGTGGCTGCAGGCTGGCCGGCGGGGCTCGATCGCCTCGCTCCGGAGGGCGCCACGCTGCTCGTTGCGTGCGCGCGCGCGGTCGAGGCGGAGCTCGCGGAGCGCGCGCTGCCGATCCCGGCGCGCACGGTCTGGAACGGCATCGACCTCGCTCCTGCGGAGGCGGCGCGCCGGGCTGAGGCGGCGGAGGCGCATCGGTCCGGATCCGGGTCGGGGGAGGCGGTGCGCCGGTCCAGCGGGGCGGAGGCGGTGCGCCGATCCCGGTCGGCGGAGGCCGCGGCGTGGCGGAGGCGCCTCGAGATCGCGCCGGACGACCTCGTCTTGCTCGCCGTGGCGAACCCGCGGCCGCAGAAGCGGCTGCACCTGCTGCCTGGAATCCTCGAAGCCACGCGGGCCGCGCTGGCGGCGGCCGGCGATCCGCGGGCGGCTCGGCTCGTCATCGCCGGGAGCGCCTCGCCGGGCAGCGAGCAGGCGCTGGCCGCGGAGGCGGAGATCCGGCGCGAGGTCGACCGGCTCGGCCTGCGCGCCGAGGTGCGCTTCGCGGGCGCGGTCGGCGACGTCGCCGGGCTGCTCGCGGCGGCCGACGTCCTCGTGTCGCCGAGCGCCCACGAGGGGCTGAGCCTCGCGCACCTGGAGGCGCTCGCGGCGGGCCTCCCGGTCGTCGCGACCGGCGCTGGCGGCACCGCGGAGATCGCGGCCGAGACGCCGGCGATGGTCCACCTGCCGCTCGACGCCGCGCCCGAGCGGTTCGCCGGGGCGATCGTGGCGGCGGCGCGCGCGGGCGCCGCGGGCGGCGCGGGCGACGCGCGCGACGGGTCGACGAGCGGCCGGGAGGTCGTGGTGCGGCACTTCAGCCTCGCGCGGATGGCCGAGGGGTATGCGCGGCTCTACCCGCGGGCGATCGCGCGGAACCGCGGCGTGCGGCGGGGCGACGGGCTGCTCCTCGTCACGAACAACTTCTCGATGGGCGGGGCCCAGTCGAGCGCGCGCCGGCTGCTGCTCGGCCTCGCGGCGGCCGGCGTCCGTGGCCGGGCGTCCGTGATCGAGGAGCAGCCGGAGTACCCGACGCCGGGGCGGCGCGCGCTCGAGGCCGCGGGCATCCCGGTGCTGGCGGTACCGCCGCCGGCCGACATCGAGCCTGCAGAGGCGGTGGAGCGCCTGCTGCGCGCGATAGAGGAGGACCCGCCGGAGGCCGTGCTGATGTGGAACGTGATCGCCGAGCACAAGGTGCTCCTGGCCGACGGGCTGCTCGACGTCCCGCTCTTCGACATCAGCCCGGGCGAGATGTACTTCGCCTCGCTGCGCCGGTATTTCGCGTCGCCGCGCCGCGGGCTGCCGTACCGCGCGCCGCGTGACTATGGAGCTCGTCTTGCGGGGGTGATCGTCAAGTACGGGGCCGAGGCGGCGCTCGCCGCCGAGGTGCTCGGGGCGCCGGCGCATGTGGTGCCGAACGGCGTGGCGCTCGGCCCGCGCCCGTCTGCGGCGCTGCGCGCGCCGGCGCCCGAGCAGCGCGCGTCCGGCGGCGGGCACGGGCGGCTCGCGATCGGGACGGCGGCGCGCATCCACCCGCACAAGAAGCTCGACGAGCTCCTCGCCGCGCTGCGCCTCGCGGCGCCGCGCTTGCCGCCGCACGTGCTGCGCATCGCAGGCGGCGTGGAGCGCGGCGCCGAGGCGCACGCCGAGGAGCTGCGGCGGATGGCGGCGGGGCTGTCGGTCGAGTGGGTAGGCGAGCTCGCCGATACGCGCGCGTTCCTGCGCGAGCTCGACGTGTTCGCGCTGATCGCCGAGCCCGCCGGGTGCCCGAACGCGTCGCTGGAGGCGATGGCCGAGGGGCTGCCGGTGGTGGCCACGGCGGTCGGCGGCATGTCCGAGCAGGTGGACGACGGCGTGACGGGCCGCCTGGTGCCGCCGGGCGACGCCGAGGCGCTCGCCGGGGCGCTCGTGGAGCTCGGCGCCGATCCGGCGCGGCGGGGGCGCATGGGCGCGGCGGGGTGGGAGCGCGCGCAGGAGCGGTTCTCGCTGGAGAGGATGGTCGCCGATTACGTGGGCGTGTGCCTGGGCGGGCGGGACGTGCGTAGAGACTAGCCAGTACAGCGTTGCCCAGGGACGAAATTGCCGTGGCGAACCGTCGCGATCCGGGCGCGATAGCCCCGCGGGCGTCAGGGGGTGTAGATCTCGACGCTCCCGTCGTAATTGCCCACGTTGATCACCCTGCCGTCCGCGAGCAGGAGCATCATGCTGTCCAACGTATAGGGCTGGTCTATCGGCCCCGTCGTGGTCCACGTGTTCGACACCGGGCTGTAGACCTGGGTGCTCCGGAGCATGCCGGCGCCGTTTCGCCCCCCCGCGATGAGCACCCTGCCGTCGTTGAGCCGCGTCGCGCCGTGCATGGAACGGGCGATGATCGCAGGACCGGCTGACCAGGCGTTCGACGCCGGATGATATATCTCGGTGGTCGACAGATAACTCGAGGCATCGCGCCCTCCGACGACCAGCACGTCACCGCTGGCGAGCAGCGTGGCGCTATGTGCTCCGCGAGCGGCAACCATGTCGCTCGCAGCCGTCCACGCGTCGGTCGTCGGATCGTAAATTTCGGCGGTCCTGGTATAGCTATCGTTGCTATTGCGCCGGCCTCCGGTGACCAGCACCTTGCCGTTCTGGAGCAGCGTCGCGGTGTGACCCCGACGGGAAACGACCATGGGCGCGGCCGTCGACCAGATGTTGGTCGACGGGTTGAAGAGCGCCGTGGGCGCCTGACCGTTGACACTATTGGGATCTCCCCCGGCGACGAGCACCTTGCCGCTCTGAAGCAACGTCGCGGTATGGGAGGTCCGGGCGAAATCGAAGCCCGTGGGTCCCATCGACGACCACGTGTTGGTGGCGGGCGTGTAGAGCGCGGCGCTCTCCAGCGCAGAGACGTCCTCAAAGCCCCCCACAACCAGCACCTTGCCGTTCCCGAGCAGCGTCATCGTGTGCCATGTTCGGTCCACTGGCATGTCGGGCGCGGACGTCCAGGTGTTGGTCGTCGGGTTGTACAGCTCGGCAGTATTCTCGGGGTCCTCGTCGTCATCGTCGTCGTATCCGCCCGTCACGAGCACCCTGCCGTCCTGGAGCCGCACCGCGGCACCGGCGGGGTGGGCCATGGCCATCGGCGCGACGAACTTCCATGTCTCGGCGTCGAGGTCGTAGAGCTCGGCGCTCGCCAGGTACCCGGTCGTCAGGCCGTCGTGCCTGAAGCCGCCCGTGATGAGCACCTTGCTCAAGCCCAGCAGCGTCGCGGTGTGCTGGGTGCGCTTGCTGCCCATTGGCTTGATGGCGATCCAGGTGTTGGTCGCCGGGTCGTACATCTGCGCGCTGTCGGTCTCCGTGCTACTCGCGGTGGTTCCGCCCGTGACGAGCACCTTGCCGCTCAGGAATCGAGTCGCCGTGTGGGACATGCGGGGGGTGGTCATCGACGCGGCCGGGGTCCAGGTGGGCGACGTCCCCGGGGTGTAGAGCTCGGCGCTCGAGAGCTCGTGAGAGTTCGAGTCGGCGCCGCCCACCATCAGCACCCTGCCGTCCGGAAGCAGTGTCGCCGTGTGCTTGTTGCGGGCGACGCCCATCGATCCCGCCGTCGACCATGTGTTGTTGCTCGGGTCGTAGAGCGCCGCGCTCGTCAGGTAGGCGCCATTGCGCCCGCCCGCGACGAGCACCTTGCCGTCGAGGAGCCGCGTCGCCGTGTGCCCGCTGCGGCTCGTGGTCATGGGCGCGGCCGGCGACCAGCTATTGGACCCGGGAGTGTAGAGCTCGGTGCTCGCCAAGTAGGTGGAGCTGTCACTCTGGCCGCCGGTCACGAGCACCTTGCCGTCCTCGACCGACGTCGCGGTGTGCCCGGAGCGCTCCACGGTCAGGCTCCCGGCCGATGACCAGCTGTTCGTGTTCGGGTCATAGAGCTCCGCGCTCGCGAGGGACACGTTGGAGGCGTTGCTGCCGCCCGCGATGAGCACCCAGCCGTTGCTCAGCCGCGTCGCCGTGTGGTAGCGGCGGGCGGTGGTCAGCGAACCGGCCGGCGACCAGGTATTCGTGTCCCGGTCATAGAGCTCCGCGCTCGCAACCACAGCGCCGTTGTAGCCGCCCACGATGAGCACGTCGCCGCTCGAGAGCACCGTCGCGGTATGCCCGCTGCGCGCCGTGCTCATCGCGGGCGCCCACGTCCAGACCGGGTCGACAAGCGCCGGCTCTCCACCCGCGTCGGCCCACAGCTCGATCGTCGCCCCGCGCACCTCGAGGCGCACGGCGATCGGCCGCCCGCCGCGCGCGTACGCCGCCGGCGCCGTCACGCGCAGCCGCGCCGCGCCGGCCTCGTCGACCACCTCGACCGCGTCGCGCTGCTGCCGGAGCGTCGCGCCCTCGACCTGCCACACCGCCGCGGGCGCATCCGCGCGCGCCACGCCCGCGTCGAGCAGCAGCCACTCCTCGTAGCCCGCGTCGATCGCCGACCAGAACGACGTGCCGCCCTTGCGCGGATACGCCACCGCGCGCTCGGCGAGCTCGCCCTCGCCCTCGGCGTCGAGCTCGCGCACGCGCGCCTCGAACCCGCCGGGCAGATGAAACCGGATCTCGCCCTCGCCGCGGGCCGGCAGGGCGGCGTGCAGCCCGCCGCGGCGCAGCAACGCTGCCTCGATGTCGAGCTCGCGGCTCGGATCGCCGAGCGAGGCGAGCGAGAAACCGTCGTTGATAGCGACGAACGCCTCGCTGGCCTCGAGGACCTGCGCTGCCTGATCGGGGAACTGCTGCCGCAGCTTGACGCCTGCGGGCGCTTCAACGCCGCAGCCGGCGCCGCAGGCCAGCAGCGCCCCACCGAACAGCCATGTCGATAAGATGAATAGCCACCGTTGTAATGGTGAATGAAAATGCATCACGGATCTCCTCTTGAACCACCGGCGCCTGGAGACGGCAGGCCCCCATGTGCGCGTACGCGCATGCAGAAGGCGTACCTGCCCATGCACGTGGAGAGGCGCGCCGCTCTCTCGCTACCCCGCTCTACGATGCTCGTCGGCGCCGTCGTCTGGCCCGTCGCAGGCTGCTGCCCGCTGCCGTCACGTGGCTGGCGCGCGCCCCCGCGCAGCGCCGCCCCCTCGGGCCGGCGCTGCCGCCTCCAGGGCCTCCACGTGACATGTCACGCCGCGATCGTGACATGTCACGTGACATGTCACGCTGCCCTGGCGGTCGGTGAAGGATCTCGCTCGCTGGCTGTCGGGCGAACACGGCATCTTCGAGCCATGGATAAGTCGTTGCGCTCGTTCAGCTCCCGGCCGTGCGGGCGAGCCCGTTCTGGGTCGCGGAGGCTCTCGTTCAACATGGAACGAACCGGTCGGACTCGGCTCCGCGAGCTCACCAGCGGGGCAAAGGCGCTTGCCACGGGCGTCATCGCCTTCGCGGCGCTGGCCATGATCTGGTTCGTTGTGAACGCGGCGCGCAAGGAGCACGAGCCGCCCAGCCGGCGTCACTTCAGGCGCAGGTAGAACTCCGCCACGCCGAGGCGGTTCATCGAGCCGGCCGGACCGGCGGTGATCGCATGTTGACCGGCGACCAGCAGACCGGGCCCGGACAGCGCCTTCATGCCGCCGTCGACCTGCTTTTCCGTGGCCCCGGACGCGGACAGAAGATCGAGGCCGTCGAGTGAACCGCTCAGGTTGGTGTTCAGGCTGTGCTCGGAGAAGGAGGGACAGGGGTACGTCACGCACACGATCCCGCTGCTGTCGACCCGAGAGAAGTGGCCCTTCGGCGCATTGCCCGTCACCCCGAGCCAGATTTCGCTGGCGATGAGGACGTCAGCCGGCGGCGACTGCAGGTCGCCGAGCTGGACCTGCTTCAGGCCGCCGCGGACCAGCGCCTGCCCGGCGCCGAACGCCGCTCTGGCTTTGGCCTCGGTCGAGCGGTCGAGCCCGAGCCCGGACAGATCCAGCTCGAACATGTGGCATTCTTCTTGCCAAGTTCCATCGGCGCAGCGGGTCACGCTGGTGTTGACGCGGGCGACAAAATGGCCGCCGCACATCGGCGCGGCGCATCTGCGGTAATCAGGACGGGTCGCGATGAAATAGTCCGCCACGGCGACCTCGGCCGCGGCCAGCGCGCCGACATCGTCCTCGACGTCGAGCTCGGCCTGGGCGAGGTCCCCCGCGACGCCGCCCTCGCGCGGGGCTTCGCAGGCGAGCGCTGGCGCGGCCAGCACGCCGAGCAGGGAGAGCAGCGAGAGGCGATGATGGGTGAGGTTGAACATGGGTGTTCTCCAGGAGCGGACACAGGTCAACGTGGATGCGAGCGCCTCGGCCGGTCCGCAGGCTCGAGGCGCCTTCATGGGCTTCCACGCGTCGAGGGGGCGAGCTGTCGCGAGCGCGGTACGCCCCTGCCGCCCTGCCACCTGCTCGCCGTGCTTCGCCCGGAGACGATCGCCTCCAACGAATGAATGCAGTGTGCTAGCAGACCTGCCGAGTGAAAAGCTGGTCGGAGCAAGAATTCGACGAGCAACGAGGCGTCGCGAAATCGACCTGAAGTAACGTGGATTGTAGGGGACTGTCCCCCAAGCTCATCGGTGCTTACGGAGAGCTTGACGAACTATGCTGGCACGGGATCGCGCGGTTCCCCGCCACGGTTCCCGGCCGCAGTTCTGACTCGGATTTTGCCGTTATTGTTGCTCGCGCATCCCCGTGCCCCCATGCGCCGTCCGCGAGCGCCGCGGGGAGCATCCGATCTCCGATCGGAACCAGGGTTGGCTGGTCGCATGAGGGTCGGTCGTGGCGAGCTGCGCGCTACCTCGGCTTCTTCGCCACGACGAACGCAACCATCCTCCCGCCGCCAACCTCCCGCTCCTCGATGTCGACGAACCCTGCCTCGCGCATCTCGCGGAGGATCGTCTCGCGATCGTAGCTGTGGACGACCGGCGCCTTCCCGAACCAGCGCATCACCGTGATGATCGCGCCGTAAGGTACCCAGGTGCCGCCGAGGCAGACGTTGGACGAGATGAACGAGCCGCCGGGCTTGAGGAGGTCGAAGATTGTCTTGAGGGTGCGCCGCCGATCGGGGACGAGGTGGAGGATGGAGTAGGCCCAGGCGCTGTCGAAGTGCTCGGGCTCGTACGGGGTAGGTCCGTCCAGCGTGCCCTGGCGAAAGGTGACGTTGGTCGCGCCCTGGGCCTGCTTCTTCTGGTCGGCGATGCGGATCATCTCGCCCGAGACGTCCATCGCGTGGATGTGGCCGGCGCACGGCGACATCTCCAGGGCGAGCGAGCCGGTGCCGCAGCCGATCTCGAGGACCGTCGAGCCCGGGCGCAGGTGCTCGCGGGTGATGGCCTTCTTGCGCTCGAAGGCGGTAACGTTCGCCACCGGCTTGGCGGCGTACTTCTCGGCGAGGTCGTCCCAGAACTTGGCGTCGGCGGTCGTCATGGTCGACGAATCTACGCACGCGGCGCGCCCGCGCCCGGTTCAAGTTCGTGACGCAGGGGCGCAGTTTCGCGCCAACCCTCGGCCTCGCCGCGAAACAGCGCCGCGCGCGCTGTCAGCGCCGCGGTGATGCCCTCGCGCGCGGCCCGAAGGCGCGCGTTGTCCCGGAGGTCGCGGTGGCTGAGGAGCCAGAAATCGGCGACGTGGCGCAGGTCCGGCCTCGCGAGGCGCTGCAGCCCGGGCTCCGGATCGCCGGCGTACGTGGGTAACATCACGAAGCCGAGGCCCGCGTGTGCGGCCTCCATCATGATCGCCATCGACTCGAACGTGCCCCAGAGGGGAACCTCGGGATAGCTCGACGACGCGACGAGCTCCTTGACGATCCTGTTCACGGTGGATCCGAGCCAGCGCGCGGGGCGCGCGCCGCGCTCGGGGTCGAGCTGGGCAGCGTGCGCGGTCGCGACGTAGTTGCAGAGGGTGATGGGGACGAGCCGCCGTCCGATCAGGTGCTCCGGCGGGGACGCGCCGGGCAAGAGCGCGCGCACCGCGACGTCGGCCTCGCGCTTCGACAGATCCAGGTTCTTGGCGTCGGCATCCAGCTCGAGCTCGATGCCAGGATGCTGCTCGCAGAGGCCGGCCAGGGCGCGGAGGAGGAGCTTCGCGATGAACGGGTCGGTGCAGGTCACCCGCACGGGCCCCTCGAGCCGCGCGTCTTGCCCGGCGAGGCCGCGCTCCAGCGCGGCCATCTCCCGCTCGACGCGCTCCGCCCCCGCGACCATCTCGTTGCCCGCGTCCGTCAGCTGGTACCCGTCGCGGTGCCGGTCGAACAGCTTCACGCAGAGCCGCGCCTCGAGGGCCTCGACCCGCCGCGCCACGGTCGAGTGGCTCACGCCGAGCATCGCGCCCGCCGCGCGGACGGAGCCCGTTCGAGCGAGCGCGAGAAAATGGCGCACGTCATCCCAGTCCACGACGCCCGCCAGCATACCCCTCGCGGGCGCGCGCGACAGATGCAGATGCAGACACGAGCCGCCGTGACCGAGGGCGCCGGGCGCCGCGGGTCGACGTGACGGCCCAGGCGCGCGTCAGGAGGCCTGCGAGGGAGAGGGCCGAACGACCGGGGGCTCGAAGGAGCGGGAGGCGAGCGCGCTCTTCGGCATGAGGAGGACCAGCATGAACGGCCGGTGGCCATCGCGCTCCTCCCCGGTGAAGCGCACAAGGGCGTCACCGCCGCGAGCCCGGAGGCTCGCGCGCACGATGTCGAGCCCGACACCTCGACCGGCTACTTGACCGATCGTCTCCGCGGTCGAGACGCCGGACAGGAAGATCTGGTCGGCCAGGGCTTCATCGGGCAGCCCATGAACGCTCTCCCGCCGGCGCAGCTTCTCGAGTGAAAGTCCGCTGCCATCGTCGAAGATCTGCAGCTCGAGCGCGCGCGTTCCGCTCCGCACGCGAACATCGATGCGGCCCTGCGCCGGCTTGCCGGCGAGCTCTCGCACGTCAGGCATCTCGATGCCGTGATAGAGGGAGTTGCGAAAGCACTGAACCAGGATGTTTTTCACGAGTCCCGTCCAGTCGCTGGCCAGCTGCGCCTCGGCCTGCTCCGTGAGCACCGCGGGCGCGGGCTTCCCGAGCTCGGCGGCCAAGCCCGGCAGCATTTCGCGCGTCTCGTCGACCAAGCGCGCCACCGACGTAGGGTCGAGGCGCGCGAGGGCTCCACGCAGCTTGCGCACCAGCTCCTCGGCCGCGTCGGTGGGAGCGGCCGTCGCGACCAGGCCCCGGATGTCGTGAAGGACACCCTCGCTCCGTTCATCCAGCCTCTGGATCACGGCCGTCAGCCGTTGCTGGCAAACCGACTCGTACTCCGCGACCGCTCGCTCGACGGCATCCAGTTGCTGCAGCAGCTCGTGCCTGTCGATCGGCCGCTCTGGCTCCCGGCGCAACGCCTGGCAGGCGTGCTCCGCAGCGTGCAGGCAGTCCACGAGGTGCGTGAAGCCGTGCAGGCGGGCGTTGCCTTTCAGGGTGTGCAGGTCGCGCAAGGCGGCATCACAGAGCTGCTCGGAGCTCTCGACGTTCGGCCCGAGCGCCGCGCGATTTGCGGCGAGCAGCTCGCGACAGTCGACGCAGAACGCCCGTGTGGTCTCGACGCCGCAATCGAGCGCCTGCACGATGATGTCGACCTCGCGCTCCTTGTTGTGCGCCGCTTGCCTCAAGCTACGCAGCAAGGTCACGTCGCGAACCGTGACCAACATGCGCTCCACCTGGCCCGCTTCCGACTCGATGAAGTTCCAAGAGATCTCCAGGAACTGAGGTTTGCCGCCGGGACCCGTGCGCTCCACGTCACGGAGCAGGTGATGGGTGTTCAGCGCCGCCAGCCATTGCTCTTGACCGAAGGCGCAGGTGAGCGCTGCCTCTGCCGCGCTCCACGCGTCCGGTCGCACGTTGGAGCCACCGAACAGCAGCGCGAGGCAGTCGCGACCGGCCAGCTCGGCATCGCCGAGGATCTCCGCCAATCGTCGAGAGTATCCCGGTTCGACGCGCCGGTTCCGGTCGATGGTGAAGACGCCCTCGTCCAGATTGTCGAGCATCGAAGCGATCTGACCGTTCTTGAGCGCCAGCTCCTCGGTGCGCTGGGCCACGCGTCGCTCCAGGCTCTCGTAGAGCTGGGCGTTGTAGATCGAGATCGCCGCCTGGCTGGCGATCACCTGCAACGCAGCCAATCGATCGAGCGTGAAGGCATACGCGCTCAGGTTGTTCTCCACGTACAGCGCGCCCAGGACGTCGCCCTTGCGCATGATGGGAGCGCACAACACCGAACGCACGCCCCGCTTTCGAACTTGCGGGTCCGCCTGGAAGGCGCCGGCCTTCGATGCGTCGTCCAGCGTGACGGCCTCTCCCGTGCGCAGCACGTAGCTGACGACGGTGGGGCACAAGAAATCGGCCTCCGAGTACTCCACGCGCTGCGAGAGGTTCGTGATCGGGCGCTCCACGTGGGCGCGCGCCTCCACGTAGTACGCGCGATCGGCGTCGTCTCGCAAGACGAGGCAGCCGTGCTCTGCCCCGGCGTTCTCGATCAACGTGGCCATCAGCGCGGCGAACAGCCGCTCGGTCTCGACCTCGACGAAGATGCTCTGCGTCGCCTTGAGCAGGGACGCGCTGTCGAAACCCTGGCCGGCCACCATCGCGCCGCGTGGTGTCGCGATGTCTCCTCTGACGGCATCCGCGAGCAAAGCGGGGTGCTCACGCGCCAGCGATTCGAGCTTCGCCGTGGCGCCCCAGTCCGCGTAGAGCCGGTAAGCCGTCTCGAGGCATGCCCTGGCGTGAAGGGGCTCGTCCAGCGATAGCCACATCTGGGCCTGGTGCTCGTGGACGAGCGCCCGCAAGTGGATGAACCCGTCTCCGGCCGTTCTGATCGCGTCGCGGTAGCGGGCGAGCACGACTTCCAGCGGCTGCCCCGTCACGCGCGCGTGCTCGGCGGCCAGGAAGTGAGCCTTGTGAGCGAAGTTCTCCGAGCACAGACGGGACCAGGCCTCGAGCTGCTTCAGGTTCTCCTCGACGACAGCGAGCAGGGCCTCCCGCGCCTCCGGGCCTCCTTCGCGGCACGCCCTCGCCGCCAGCAGCCCTTCCAGGAGCTTGTAATCGGGGAGCGAGAACTGCCCCGACGCGATGATCAAGAACTCCCGGGTGAACTCCATCCACTGACGCGCCGAAGCGAAGTCGCCCAGGATGAAGCTCGTCATCATCTGGGCTTGCCCGTAGGCGTAGGAGTACTGGGTGCTCTTCTCGGCAACCACCACGGCGGTCGCTTCGCCGTCGGCCGCGGCGACGGCCTGCTTCTCCGATTCGCGCGCCGTCAATCGAGCGACGGCTCGCTCGACGACCAGCGCATCGACCAGCTGACCTGCCGCCGAAATGTGCGTCAGGTACCGCCGCAGCTCCGCCACCTGCTCGCGGCAGGCCCGCAGCCGCGCGCCAACCAGGAACGAGCGCTGGGCGCGATCGTTCTTGGCGTAGGCGACGTGCTGCAGGTCGCCGAGCATGAGCCCGCTCTTCTCGCCTCGGTCGTAGACCGCGAACAGATCCCGGTAAGGCGCCTTCCAGTGCGCGAGGAAGCCCGCGAACACGAAGCACACGCCCGACTCGACCGGGGTCGGCGAGAAGCGCTTCAAGAGCTCGAAGGCAGCCAGGCCGATGCGATAGGCGGCATCGTAGTCGCCCAGCATCGCGAGGAGGATGATGCCGCAGTCAGCGAAGTTCTTGCACGAGACCGCGTTGACGCCGCGGCATAGCGCCAGGTCGAACATGATGAGCTCCGCCAGGAAGAACAAGGGCGGATAGGTCTGAAACGCCGGAGGGATCACCTGGGCCAGCAGCTCGAGGACCAGGCGCGACTCTGCGTCCTCTGCCGTCGGAAGAGCCGGCAGGCCCTCGATCGTCACGCGTGCCAAGTGCGCTTGCAGCTTGCCGATACCCTCACCGATGCCCTGGTTGATCTCGTCGGGCGCCTCCGGCAAGCGCACGCCGAACTCGGCCAGCGCTGCGCGCACCTGGGCCACGGCGTCCAGCATTCGCCCGCCGTGCTCGAGGATCCGGGTCTTCAAGACATGAACTCGGCCGCGGGCCAGGCGGTCGGGGGCGAGCCTGAACGCTTCCTCGCAGAGCGCTTCGACCTGCGGATCCGCCAGCACGAACGCCGTCTCGGCGCGCGCGAAGATCGCTCGAAAGGCCAGATCCGGCGAACATTCGCTCTCCCAGCTGGCCAGCAGCTCGACGGCGATCTCGGCGTGGGTCCCCGCGATGCTCCACGCGCCGCTCTGGAGCGCCTGGTGACTCGCGGTCAGGTTGAGCTCCGCGAGGTCGAGGTGCTCTTCCCGGTCATGGATCACGCGGCGAGCGGCGTTTAAATGATGAAGGACCTCGAAGATTCGACTCGGCGCGCGATCGCCCCGCAGGCGCTCGCGCAGGATCCGTCCGATGCGACCATGAGCTGCCACGCGCTCCGCGTCGCTGGCGCGTGAGAGCGCCGCCTGCTGCACGCGCGAGTGTTCGAAGGCGTACGATGCAGGCTCGTGGCTCCGGCCAGGCGCAGACGGCTCCTCTCGAGCCTCGACGGAGACCTCGGACAGGAGATGATGGGCCAGCCCCTCCCGAACGAGCTCGAGACAGGCCGCGAGCGGTCTGTCCACGGCCTCCGACAGGGTCTGCAGATCGAAGCGCATGCCGAAGCACGCTGCGGTAGACAGCAGCCTCGCCGCCTCGGGACCGAGGTTCTCGAGGCGATCCGCCATCAACGCGCCGACATTGTCGCAAGCGGGGTGCGCCTCCGCGCGCTGCACGTCAGCGGACCATCGGCCGCGCTCGACCTCCAGGCGCAGGATGCCCTGTCGATGCAAGGAGACGAGCAGCTGACCGATGAAGAACGGGTTACCGTCGGTCTTGCGCCTGACGATCTCCGCGAGCCCACGGGCTTCGGCGACAGGCGCGCGCAGCGAGCGAGCCACGATCTCCGCGACCGCCTCGGAGGACAGCGGCCCGAGCGGCAACGTCAGCACGACCTTGTTCGCCCGGTGCAACGCTCTCTGCAGGTTCAGGAGCGTCGGTACGTCACTGACGTCACCGCCGCGGAACGCGGCCAGCGCCATCACGTGACTCGAGTCGGGATTCGTCAGAATGGCAGCCAGCACCTCGGCGGAGGCGGCGTCGAGCCACTGAGCGTCGTCGAGCACGAAGGCGAGCGGACGCTCCGGCGTGGCGAAGATACGGATGAAGGAGAGGAAGACATGCTGCAACCGGCGCTGCGCCTCGATGGGGTTCAACGCGACGATGGCCGTGGAGGGACCGGTGACGCAGGAGAGCGCCGGCACCAGCTCGGTCATCATGCTTGCGTTGTGCCCCAGCGCCGCGGTCACGCGCTGCCGCAGCTCCGTCAGCTCGGCTTCGGAGAGCGACAGCAGGTCCCCTGCCAGGTTTCGTAGCACCTGCGCCAATCCAGACAGCGGCACTGCCTGAGATCGCTCTTCGAACGCCGTCGACAGCAGGCGCGCCGGCGCCCCGCCGTGCTGTTGCAGGAACTCCGCGACGACGGCTGACTTGCCGATGCCCGCGGCTCCTGGCATGAGCACGAGCAGCCTCTTGCCGGAGCACACGTCGTGGAGGGCGCCTCCCAGCGCCGACAGCTCGGCGTCGCGTCCCTGGACGTCTCGACTGACCATGAATTGACTGGAAACGTCGTTCACCCCCAGGACCACGGCAGGGAGGGTCTGCGTTCGCCGGAAGCTCTCACAGAGCGTGGTCAGGTCGCTCAGCAGCCCGTGATCGCTCTGGTAGCGCTCGTCAGGGTTCTTCGCGAGCAGCTTGGACACGAGCTGTGCGAGGACTGGCGGCATGTCGGGCGACAGCTCCGTGACGAGCGGAGCGCGCTTGGACACGTGCGCATGAGCCCAGCCGATGGCGTCGCTCGCCGCGAACGGCAGCTGGCCCGTCAGCATCTGGAAGAGCGTGACGCCAAGAGAATAGTAGTCTGCTCGATGATCAGGGCGACGGTTGAGGCGGCCCGTCCGCTCCGGCGCGACGTGGGCGAGCGAGGGCGAGGATTCGAAAGCGGCGCCGCTCGCCGCGTCTCCGGAGACTGCCAGGAGATCAGCAAACTCGACACGTCGAGTCTCGAGATTGACCAGGAAGCTGCCATGGCTCACGTCGTCATGAAGCAGCCCCTGCTCGTGCAAGCGATGCAGCAAGCGAGACATGCCGAGCGCGAGCTCCAGGCACGTTCCGACCTCCAGACCCTTCGCGGGAATCTCGAGCGGCGCGCCTCCGAAGTCCTCCATGATGAGCGAGAGCTCGCCGTCCACCTCGCGCACGCCGCCGTCGATCGCGAGCGTGCCGATTCGACGCCACATCTGCAGCTCGAGCTCCAGGGCCCGGCGCGGCTGAGCGACTTCGTCCCGGAGCGAGTGCAAAAGGACGCTCGCGCCGGACGTCGCGCGGCGCGCGCGCCGCCAGATGCTGCGCGGCAGTACGGCCACGGTTTCCGTGATCTGATAGGCGTCCTCACCGAGGTGCGCTTGACTGTTTCGGTTCATTGATCTGCGTCTCGCTCGCTTTCGTCGGCCGACGCTGGTTCTGCCGTGTGCTCGAGAGTTGCGTTCCCCCTGATGGCTGAAGGACACACAGCGCTTCGCGACCCCCCTGCCGGGAGCCGCTCCCCCGCTGCGCCCCCGTCGCCTCCGCTCTCCTCCTGGCGCCTCCCGAGGGAGAAGGGTCGGCGGCGTGCTCTGCATGACGACGAGAACTCGACGAACCAACGCAGGGAGAAGGAAATCCAAAGCCTTCCGAAACGTCAAGCGCCAACTGCGGAACCTCGCCCCGGTCGGCGGCCCATCCGTCGCTGCGATCTGGCGCACCATCATGAGAAAAAGCAACGCTATATCAACGACTTGCCCCATGCGTCGAAGGACGCCGCCGTCACGCCGCAGCCTGCGGGAGCTCGTGCCTGCCGTGCGCTCGGGCGCGGCGCACCCTGCGCGCTGCTCGCCGCCCGCCGCGCCCTCTACCCCGCGGCGATCATCGGCAGGCCCGAACTCGGCAGCCTCGGCGAGGGTGCGGCGGCCGACATCGGCTCGCTCTGGAGCACCGACGATGAGGCAGCCGGGAGATCAACGCAAAGGCGCAAAGGCGCAAAAAAAGAGATCTTCTCGTTGCGCCTTTGCGCCTTTGCGCCTTTGCGTTGAATTCTCGCGCCTTCTTCGCCTTTTCAATCCGTTTGTCGCTCTAGAAGTTCCGGTAGTCGACCTTCATCTGATCGTAGGGAGCGATCATGCTCTCGATGACATCACCGTTAGGCGCGAAGATGCGCTCGTGCCACTCGGTCGGCTCCCAGATGAAGGTGCCGAGCCCGCGCTTGTCCGGGAGGTTGAACATCAGGTCGTTGGCCGCGCGCTTCTCCCACGAGTACTCCGCCACCACGAACTTCAGGTCGGGATAGCGCTTCACGAGATCATCGAAGTTCGCCTTCCACCCCGAGGGCGGCCCCTGGTACTCGGTGTAACAGGACTGGCCGAGCACATCGAACTTGACGCCCTGCCCGAGCACCCCGTCGACCCACCAGCGCGTCGCCGCGTTGTCGTCGCAGCGGTCGAGGTGCAGCATGACGGTGATCGTGTCGTCGGCGTCCTTGACGCCCTGGATCCCGGCCTTCAGGAGCGAGCCCAGCCCCTGGAACGCCTGCCCGGTGACGAAGCCGTCAGGCCACAGCAGCCCCTGCGGGGTCTCGTTGCCGATCTGCACCATGTCCGGGCGCGCGCCGGCGGCGCTCAGCTGCTCGATCGCGTCCCGCGTGAACTCGCGCATGGCGCTCGCCAGCGCGTCGCCCTCGAGATCGGTCCAGGCGACGGGCTTGTGTTGATCGTCGGGGTCGGCCCATACGTCGCTGTAGTGAAAGTCGAGCAGGAACCCCATGTTCGCTCGCTTCACGCGCCGCGCCATCTCGATCGTGTGCTCGAGATCGCAGAAGCCCTCGCGCGAGTAGGGGTCGTCGTCGACGGCCGCGTCGGCGTACACCGCGGTCGGGTCGTTGAACAGGCGCAAGCGGATCCAGTTGAACCCGTGCGCCTTCAAGATCTCGAGGATGTCCTTCTCGACGAGCTCACCCGTCCGCGGATCGATGTCGCGGAACACCTTGCCTCCGGCCTCGCGCTCCTGCACCCAGGAGATGTCCGCGCCGAGGATGAAGCCCTGGGGCGCGCCCGGCGTCCCGTCGCCTCCGCTCCCGCCCGTGCCCGCGCCGCCGGCGCTCGCGGAGGTTCCACCCGCGCCGCCGGTGCTCGCGGACGTCCCGCCCGCGCCGGCTCCGCTGCCGCTCGTGCTGGCGCTCGCGCCGCCCGCTCCGCTCCCCGTGGACGCCTCGGCGCCCGTCGATGCGGCCTGACCGGCGCCGCCCCCGCCGGCCGCCCCGGCCCCCGAGCTCTCACCGCACGCGGCGAGCGCCGGAAGCAGCGTCACCACACCCATCCATCCCAGCTTCTGTCGCAGCATCCCTGATCCCGGCGAGGATCCTACCATCGGCCATTCGCGCGATCACCGCGCACGAAGAGGGCGCGTCCACGATCGCGGCGCCGCCGGTAGAAAGATCCGCTGTCGATAGGTGGCAGGGCGCAGAAATGACGAGAGCCCGCCGCACAGCGTGTGCGCGGCGGGCCCTCGGACTGCTCACAGACGATGGTTTACTGCTGCTCCGGCCCCTTGCCCATCCAGTAGCTCTCGGGCGGGCCCAGGAGGCTCTCCTTCACGCCCCCGGCGTCCACCACGATCTTCTGGACGATCACGCCCGGATGGACCATCCACACCTTCAGCGTGTGGTCACCCGCCGCGGCGATCGTGTGCTTGGTGCGCATGATGTTGGCGTTGTCCGAGGTGTGCCGCTCCCAGATCTTGTTGCCGTTGCCGTTGAGCTCGACGGCGTGGCTCGTGTTGACCTTCTGGACCGGGCCGTCGTCGAACGACACGGCGTACTGCAGGCCTTCTTTCCAGTTCTGGAAGTTGTTCCTGGGCGACACGTAGACATAGACATTCACCGGGCCGCTGCTCGTCAGGTGCATGTCGTACTCGAGGCGAGGCGACGCGCCGCCGGGCTCCTGGGTCTCGGCCGTCACAGGGAACGGCGTCACGCCCGACCCGGTGCGCCCGATGTCCGGGAGCAGCTTCCACTCGACGTCCTCCGTGCTGATCGCGCGGCTGAAGTGGTCCGCTTCCATCGAGACATAGCCGTTCGCCTCGATGAAGCGGTTCGGCTTCCACGCGACCTGCCGCGGGTCCTCGACGCGGGCCGTGACCAGCACCGAGCTCCCGTCCGAGCCCGTGACCGTGATCGGGACATCGACCGGGAAGGTCTGGTTCGTGGGGATCATGACCCAGTCCACCCTCACCGTCGCGCGCACCTCCTTGTCGACGACACCGTGGCTCGGATAGACGTTCAGCCACGGCGGGCACGGCGTGTTCGCGGCCCAACCGGTGGGGCACTCGACCGGGAGAGCGACGTCGATCGCGTACTCGAGCGGCCCGCTGCCGCGGTTGAACACCTCGATGTACTGCTCGGGCTGCGTCTGATACCGGCTGAACGCGGGCAGCTCGGGGGTCACCGTGGTCCCGTCGCCCGCGCCTTCGCCCGTCCAGAAGTTGCTCGATCCGTCGATCGCCACGCCGAGCTCCGCCCCCGCGGGGACATCGATCGAGACGAGCTCAGGCCAGATGAACTCCTGGATGTTGTTGTACTGGTGCTCGGGCTGCTGCCAGGACGGGTTCCCCGGCGCGCCGTAGCCGATGTGCGGCTGCGTCTGGAAACCTTCCCACTTCCCGTTGGCGAGATCGTGATTGTAGTACGAGGCGAGCGCCAGATCGTCCTGGAGCCGCGCCTCCGCGACGGCCGCCATGTCGTTCGTGGCCGCGCGCCCCTGCGCCGCGTAGAGCTTGTTCTTGAACCCTGCCAGGCGCAGCGCATACAGGTTGGCGGTCGCCTTCACCTGGTAGAGCACGAGCTGGAAGTAGGCGTCGTGCGCCTCCTCCGGCAGGAGCCTCTCCACGAACTCCGCCTGCGACGCCAGCGCCTCCCACTCCTCCGTGACGCTCTCGAGCTCACGGTAGTTCGTGAGGCTGAACGGGCTCGCGCCGTCGTCGTACGTGATCGCGGCCGTGTCGGGATCCGGGACGTCGGTCGTGGGCGCGCTGACCATGAGATCGTAATCGACGGTGATCTTCCGGTTGGTGAGCTCCGGCTTCCGATCCGACTGCAGCAGCGCGTAGCTGTGCAGGATGTCGGCGATGATGTCCGCGTGCTCGGAGCCGAACTGCAGCTCGGTCCACCGCCGCTCCCATTCGCCGATGCGCTCGACCGGCCAGCGGTCCGGGTTCCACGCGTAATCGAGGAAGAACTGGAGCGGGAGCTCCTCGTTCTTGAAGTCTCCGACGTTGACGACCCAGAGCCGATCCACGCCGTAGTTGTAGGCGAGGTGGAGCTGCTCCCAGACGTTGGGCAGGAGGATCGTGTCGACCCACTTGTAGTTACGGCCGCCGCCGACGTAATCGAAGTGGTAGTAGAGGCCGAAGCCGCCGGCCCGCTCCTTGCCGAGCTCCGGCAGGCGCTTCATGTTGGACCAGTTGTCGTCGCAATAGACCACCGTGACGTCGTCCGGCACGGTGATGCCGGCGTCCCAGTAACCCTGGATCTCCTTGTACAGCGTCCAGACCTGGGGGATGGTCGTCACGTCCCGCCCCGTCACGTCGGCGAGGATCTTCCGCTGGGAGTCGACGATGTTTTTCATCAGCGGGATGCCGTCCGCCGGGGGCAGGCTGACGTCGCCGGGGCCGCGCATGCCGAGCGTGACGACGCCCTCGATGTTCTCGTCGACCATCCGCTGGATGCCCTTGGTCCAGTGCTTCTTCAGCGCCTCGGCGTTCACCGAGAAGCGCCAGTCGCCCGTGCCGCCGTACGGATCGGTCTTCGGCTTGGTGACGGTGCCGGCCGCGTCCTTCACCTCGGGGACCACGTGGCGATTCCACTCCTCGATACCCATCATCATGGGGGCCTCGTGCGAGGTCCCCATCACGACGCCGTACCGCGTGGCCGTCGCGTGGTTCTCCGGGTCGTCCTCGGCGAACGCGCGGCCCCAGACGGCCGGCCAGATGTAGTTCGCCTTCATGCGGAGCGCGACCTCGAAGATCTTCTCCCAGTAAAGGTGGTTGAGGCCTCCGGGGAAGCCCTCCGCCTTGCCCGGCCCGAACATCTTGGCCGCCCAGTTGCCCGTCGCGGGGTTCTCGTCGTTGATGAAGAACCCGCGGTACTTCACCTTCGGCTCGCCCTGGGTGTGCTGCCCGGGGAGCACGAAGAGCGCCTGCTTCTTCTGGGCCGGGACGTCATCCCACCAGTACAGGGGCGACACGCCGATCTGCGAGGAGAGGTCGTACGCGCCGAAGATGGTGCCGCGCTGGTCGCTGCCCGCGATGACGAGCGCTCGGTCCACGCCCTCCACCGGCTGCTCGACGATCTGCGTGACGAACGTCTCCCACTTGCCCGTCAAGCCGGAGACGTCGAGCCGCTCGTCCGCCACCAGCTGATCGATGATCGGGCTCTTGCCCACCGTCCCGACCAGGACCACTTCCTTCGCCGACGCCGGGATCTCTTTGTTGACGGCCGCGGCAGTGCCGGTCACCCGCTGGATGTCCGTCGCGAGGTCGCCCACGACGCGGTTCACGCCCGCATAATCGCTCTCGCTGACGACCAGCGGAGCGACCTTGCCGCTCACGGCGAGGGGGAAGCGATCCGCTCCGCCTTCGGTTGAAACGTACTTCTCCAGGGAGCCCGTCACCGGGTCGACCGGCGACACAGGCGTCTCGCCGGGCGGACCCTCGGGCCCCGGCTCGCCGGGCGCGCCGGGCGTGCCGGGCGCGCCCGGCTCTCCCGGATCGCCCTTCGCTCCATCCGACCCGCAGGCGGTCAACGAAGCGAGCGACATGGGGAGCAGCAAGCAGAGTAGCGAGGATCCGATTCGACCCTTCCTGATGACCATGCGTGCGTAACTCATAACGGTGTTTCCCTCGTTGATGCGGCTGACCGGCGTCGTCGACGCGCCCGCGCTGGACACGGGCCGTGACCTCCGGCGCTGAGGCCGGGCGCTCCTATGCAATCGTCCAAATCCCTGCGGCGATCCGCGCGATCGTGATCGCGATCCCGGTGATCACGAGGCGCTGTTCCGAGCGATCACGCCGTGGCGATCCCGGTGATCACCACGGCGCGACATGCACACCGACGGTCCCGAGGCCCCCGCAGGCTCGGCCTGCACCGGCAGCGCCGGTCAGGACGCGCCCGCTCCGGGCCGCCGGAGGCGCGTGGGAGCGAGGCGCCCCTGACGCGCGGACACGGTCCGGCGCGGAAGGCCCCTCGCTGCACGCCGCGTCGCCTGCGGTCGGGCTGGGTTCCGTGGTCGATAGTTGTTGACAGATGAAGCTCGGAGGCAGAGTTCGCCTACTCTGCACGAGTTGGCTGGGTGTCACCCAGGTTGCACCTCGCTGGTGTGGCCCGGGGGAATTCCCGCAGCACGCCGATCTGATCACGCAATCGCCTCGATTTTTCGGGTTGGCATCCGTTTTCGTGATCGTGGCGCACGGGGGGACGCCGCCATGCGTCGAGGTGGCTGTGGCCTGGTGCGCGCGTTTCCTGACTCACGGCAGCGGTGATGAGTGACGGTGTTTATGAAGCTCCGCTCGTCGACGGGGAAGAAGGCGTTGTTCTGGTAAACGATGTTTCCCTGGGCATCTGCAACCGTCGAGAGCGACGCCGTAACGACATTCAAAACGCCAAGATGCTGCGTCCGTCACGCTGCCTCGAAGTGGACAAGGATAAGTAAGACTCATTACAAATAAAACCAAGGGAGGGGCACAGGCAGGCTGGCCCGTTCCGCCGCGATACTGCTTCGAGAACAGCGCCATTGCAAGAGGAGGCTTTGGGGCGCTCCAACAGGGCTTCGAGGCGCGGGGCTGCGCCATTATGTGCCGGGTGGTGGGTCTGATGGCCCGTTTGTGCCATCGTGGGTCAGCGGCAAGCCCTGTGGGCGGCGCGTCATTTTCGTGGCGCTTCGGGGGTCGACGTCGCCCCGCCGCTGTCCGCCTGCGGGTGAGAGCTGGAGCCGCGGAGCGCAACGGCGCCGCCGCGATGCGAGGACGGTGTGGCGCGCCGCTTGCGTTGCGCCATGCCTGGCACAACCTCCACAGGCTCGTTGGGAAAGGGCAATACCATGAGAGCACATCGCGTCATTCAAGGAGCGCTCCTGCTGGCAGCGGCGCAGCTTCCATTCGTCATCGCTTGCGCTCGCGTCGTCGAGGGCTCGGACGGCGCCGAGGCCGAGGCGGAGCCGGACAGGGGCGACGACGCGGATCCCGGGCCGGAGTCGTCCGACACCACGTCGGGCGGCGGCGCGGACGCGCCCGATCCGGCTCTCGATCTGTTCGCTTGCAGCTTCGAGCCGAGCTGTCAGCCGGTCACGATGCACGCCTATCCGAGCCCGCCAGAGGCGCTCTCGTGCGCGGCCAAGCTGGTGACTGGAGGCGGCACGGGCGTCCTCAGCTCGATGCTCGCGCCTGGCCCGTACGTCGACGAGACCGAATCGCTGATCTTCGTGCTGGGCGACGGCACCGCGCTGGTGCAGACGCGCGAGAGGCACTGCGGGCGCGAAGGGATGGAGTGCGGGCCGACGCTGGTGTGGGAGGGGCCGTCGCCGCATCAGATCTGCGACCTCGTCGTCTCTCCGGACCTCGAAGCGGCGTGCGAGGAGGACGCCGAGGGGTGCGGCTGGTGGCCGTGGGCTGACGTGGCGAACTGCCGGGCCGTCGAGGAGCACTCCTGCGAGGACGTCGCCGCCCTGCTCGCGGCCGGGTGAGCGCGGCGGGGCGCGCCGGCCGCGAGCCACTGAGCTCGGCCAGATCTCCCGTCAGAACGGCCAGATCGTCTGTTCCAGCTCGGGCAGCGAGGAGACCTGGGACTCCCAGCCTTCGAGCCTGAGCTGGAACCTGAGATTGCTGTACCGGTGCAGCAGCGCCAGGGCCATCAGCCTGCGGCTCAGCGCTGGGCCCAGGTCGGCAGGCGTGTAGCCGTAGGCGCCCAGAAATGCGCGCTGGAGGCCTGCGTTGCCGGCCGACAGGAAGAGGCACGGGCCCAGGAGATCGTACTCGGGTGCTCCGAGGCACGCGTCCGCGAAGTCGATCATGCCGGTGACGCTCCACCTCCCGCCCGCTCGGGTCACGAGGAGGTTCTCCGGCGTGTATTCACCGGTCAGCAGGACCGGGACCACCGACGTCGGCAGCAGAGCGCGGGCAGACTCGAGGTAAGCCGGGATCTGCGAGACAAGGCGCTCGGGCAAGCCCATCCGCCGGTGCCGGCCCTCGCATCCGGCGATCTGGCGCTCCAGGAACGCATCCCAGCCGAGATCGATGCTCTCCAGTCCAGAGGTGGGCAGCGCGTGGGCGGCCCTCATGATCTCGCCGACGCGGGCGAGCGCCTCGGCGCGCTCCGCGCCGCTCATCGCGGACCAGGCCTCTTCGAGCGTGCGCCCCGGGAGGCGCGAGATCACGAGATAGGGCCAGCCTTCGAGCTCCGCTTGCCAGAGGAGCTCAGGCGTGGCCACGGGGACGTTCCCGTGGAAGCGCCCCAGCGAGAGGCGCTCGGCCTCGAACTGGTGCCGGAGGAAGGGCGGGAACAGCTTGATGATCTGGCCTGCGTCGTTCGAGACGACCACGTTGGTCCCGTGCGCGAAGGCGGAGAGCCCGCCCGACGAGAGCCCGTGGCGCTCGCACACCGCGCGGATCGCCGGGAGAAAGGCCGGGAGGTCGGCGCGGATCCGGTCGAAGCCGCCGGGGCCGTCGAACGATGGGAACAGGGATCGATCGCCGGGGGGCGCGCTGGGGTCGGGCGGCATCGAGGCGGAGGGTACCGTACCCCGCGCGCGCCCGCGCGGCCATCGCGGAATCGAGCCGCGTGTCGCGTTCTCCTGCCTCCGAACGTTTACGTTGACGTTTACGTGGTCGTGGTCGTGGTCGTGGTCGTCGACGATAGGCCGTGAACGACCACGACCACGACCACGACCACGTAAACGTTCACGACCACGTAAACGTAAACGTAAACGTTGGTGACCGATGGTGGGTGGCGGAGGGCGGGAGGCCCGCTGACCAAGGCCACCCGAAAACGGAACCGGCGCCGGACTTCGCGCGTAACCCACGCGGAGGCGCGCTGCGCCGCCAATCCGTGCGCGCCACAGGCGCGGCGCGTTGCATTTCACCGCGAGAAAGGCGTTCTTATGAATCGTCATGCGATGGTTTTCGCTGCGGGTTTCGTCGCGTCAGTGAGCCTGCTCGGCGCCCTGAGCGGGTGCTCGAGCGCGAGCGGCGATCTCGACGACCTCGACCTGGAGCCTGCGGCCTACGCCATGACCAGCGACGTGGCGCTGTGTGATGACAGCTCGGGATCCGCGTGCGTTCCGCGCGACGAGGCCCCAGATCCCACCGACCTCGGTGGGGTCGTGGCGGAGCCGACCGGGATTGTGCCCGACGAGACCGCGCCGTCGGCCGTTCCGCCCGGCACCGCGTGCCCACCGGCACCCAACCTCGGTACGTGGGGCGGCACTCCGCTGGCGACGGCGATGGGCAACATCACGGTGCAGCAATGCACGTATACCCCTGGCTCGTACGTGTGCTCGAACTTCGCGAACGGCTTCTGGTGGCAAGCGCAGCAAAACGGGCTCAATGCAGCGATCTTCAGCTTCGGCTGCACGAACGTCGGACACGCGATCAACGCGATCCAGACCGACTGCACGGGCTGCGCCTCCGACATGCAGCGCTATTGCCTCGTCGAGCCGCAGACCGGCGCGGCCGTCGCGTGCTGGGTGCAACGGGGCGGCGCGCCGGCCGTGCCGTCGTTCGTCTACGACACGCTCCAGGCTTGCTACCCCTGGTACCGGACCTGCATCGCCGCGGGGAACTCGCGCAATCCCCCGGGCGTGCTCTACGCGACCTCGAACGACTACCGCTACAGCCGCTATTCGCCGCTCGCGAAGCCGGAGTGAGGGCGCGGCAGGGATCGTAAGCGGGCAGGCTCAGCACGTAGGCCGCGTTCGCGGCGCTGGCGGCTCGATCGAGATCGGGGCCCGCGGCGCTGGCCGCCCGGCCGAGGTCAAGTATGCTCCCGGGCCGCCCGTGAGACCCTTGCCGCCGTCATGCCGCTGATCGTCGTCGAGGACCTGCGCAAGGCGTACCGGGTGGCCGAGCGCCGGCCGGGCGCCCTGGGCGCGCTCGCCGGGCTCGTGCGCCCGCGCTACCGCGCCGTCGAAGCGCTCGCGGGCGTCTCGTTCTCGCTCGAGCGGGGCGAGCTCGTCGGGTACATCGGGCCGAACGGCGCCGGCAAGTCGACGACGGTCAAGATCCTGGCGGGCATCCTCGTGCCGGACTCGGGGCGATGCGAGGTGGCCGGCCGCGTCCCGTGGCGCGAGCGCATCGCGCACGTGGGGCGCCTCGGCGTCGTGTTCGGCCAGCGCACCCAGCTCCTGTGGGATCTGCCGGTGATCGACTCGTTCGAGCTCCTCCGGGACATCTACCGCGTCGGCGCGGCCGATCACGCCCGCGCGCGCGACGAGCTCGTCGCGATGCTCGATCTCGGGCCGCTGCTCGACACGCCGGTGCGGCAGCTCAGCCTCGGCCAGCGCATGCGGTGCGATCTCGCGGCCGCGCTGCTCCACGCGCCCGACCTGCTCTTCCTCGACGAGCCCACGATTGGCCTCGACGCCGTCTCGAAGCTCGCGGTGCGGCGCTTCGTGCAGCGGCTCAACCGCGAGCGCGGCGTCACGGTGATCCTGACGACGCACGACATGGATGACATCGAGGCCCTCTGCTCGCGGGTCATCCTCATCGCCGGGGGGCGGGTGCTCTCGGACGGCTCGCTCGAGGCGCTGCGCGCGCAGGTCACCGCCGAGCGCTGGCTCATCGTGGACCTGGCGGACCCCGCCGCGGAGATCGCCGAGCCGGGCGCCGAGGTGATCCGCCGGGAGGGCGCCCGCGTGACGCTGCGCTTCGACCCCGCCGCGATCTCGACGGCGGAGCTGGTCGGGCGCGTCACGGCCCGCACTCCGGTGCGCGACCTCCTGGTGCAGAACCCGCCCATCGACGAGATCGTGGCGCGGCTCTACGGCGAGGGCGGCGAGGCGGGGGCGCCGCCGTGAGCGCGCCGTTCGAGCGCTTTGCGGCCAATTTCGCCGCCTGTGCCGCCGTGTTCCGGGCGCGCTGCCGCGCGCTCCTGCAGTACCGCGCCGCCGCCGCGGCCGGGTTCGGCACGCAGCTGTTCTGGGGGTTCATCAAGGTCATGGTGCTCGAGGCGTTCTACGGGAACGCCGTCTCGGGCGCGCCGCCGCCGATGGAGCTCGGACAGGC
Organism: Sorangium sp. So ce117; assembly: GCF_051524395.1. Taxonomy (NCBI): domain Bacteria; kingdom Pseudomonadati; phylum Myxococcota; order Polyangiales; family Polyangiaceae; genus Sorangium; species Sorangium sp. So ce117. Next base: position 9,458,891 of record NZ_CP150309.1, on the reverse strand, counting down.
GATCACGTACACGTGGCTCGGACAGGCGTTCTTCCAGCTGCTGCCGTTCTCGACGAACCCCGACCCCGAGGTGCGCGAGCTGATCCGCACCGGCGCGGTGGGCTACGAGCTGGCGCGCCCGCTCGATCTTCACGCGCTCTGGCTCGCCCGCGCGCTCGCCGCGCGCGTCGCGCCGACGCTGCTGCGCGCGGTCCCCATGTTCGCGGTCGCGGTGCCGCTCCTCGGGATGGGGCTGCCGCCGTCGCTGGCCGCCGCGGGCGCGTGGGCGGCGGCGATGGTCGGCGCGGCGGCGCTCGTGGGCGCGTTCGCGACGGCGGTGACGTCGACGATGCTGTGGACGACGTCCGGTGACGGCATCGCGCGGATCGTGCCGTCGCTCGTCCTCGTCGCCTCCGGCATGATCGTGCCGCTGCCGCTGTTTCCGGCGTGGATGCTGCCGTGGTTCGACGCGCTGCCGTTCCGGGGCATGGTCGACGCGCCGTTCCGGCTCTACCTCGGGCACCTGCCCGCGGGGGCGCTCCCCGGCGTGCTGCTGCACCAGGCGCTGTGGACCGCCGCGTTCGTGGCGCTCGGCAGGGCGATGGTCGCGCGCGGCCTGCGCCGGCTCGTGGTGCAGGGCGGTTGAGGGGCGAGGGCGAGGGCGAGGAACAGACGAGATGTCGCTCGATGCAACGAGGCTTTACCTCCGGCTCGCCGCCGCGTCGCTGCGGGCGCAGATGCAGTATCGCGCGTCGTTCGTGATGTGGTCTGTCGGGCAGTTCATCACGGTGGGCATCGAGCTGCTCGGGGCGTGGGCGCTGTTCGACCGGTTCGGCGCGGTCCGAGGGTGGCGCTTCGCGGAGGTGGCGCTGCTGTTCGGCCTCGTCAACGTCTCGTTCGCGCTCGCCGAGTCGTTCGGCCGCGGGTTCGACACCTTCTCCGCGATGGTGAAATCGGGCGATTTCGACCGGCTCCTCCTGCGCCCGCGCTCCACGGCGTTCCAGGTCGCCACCGGGGAGTTCCAGTTCCTGCGCGCAGGGCGGCTCGCGGTCGGCCTCGTGATGCTCGTGTGGGCCGGCAGCGCGCTGAGCGTGGGGTGGACAGCGGCCAGGCTGGCGCTGCTCGCCGGCGCGATCGTCGGCGGGGCCTGCGTGTTTTACGGGCTCCTCGTGCTCCAGGCCACGCTGTGCTTCTGGACGGTCGAGTCGCTGGAGATCATGAACGCGTTGACCTATGGCGGCACGGAGGCGGCGCAGTACCCGCTGACCCTGTACCGCGACTGGTTCCGGCGCTTCTTCACGTTCGTCGTGCCACTCGCGTTCGTGAGCTACATCCCCGCGGGCGCGCTGCTCGATCGCCCCACGGTCCCCGCGCTGCCCGAGGCGGCGCGCTGGGCGTCGCCGCTCGTGGGGGTGGCGTTCCTGCTCGTGTCGCTGCGCATCTGGCGGTTCGGGGAGCGGCGGTACCAGTCCACCGGGTCCTAGAGCGATAAACGGACTGAAACCTCCTGAACACGGCAGAATTTGACGCTCGTGCCCGGTGCCTCTATAGCCGCCAAACCCTCGCCGCCCAAGGATCTCCGCGTGTCGATCAAGGACTATCTCTCCATCTCACCCGAGATCAGGAAAGCGCTCGCTGACGGCCGGCCGGTGGTCGCGCTGGAGTCGACCATCATCACGCACGGCATGCCGTATCCGCAGAACCTCGAGATGGTGCAGCGCGTGGAGGCGGTAGTCCGCCGGAACGGCGCCGTGCCGGCGACGATCGCCATCATGGACGGCAAGCTCAGGGTGGGGGTGAAGGGAGAAGATCTCGAGCGGCTGGCCAGGGGGGGCGGCAAGGCGGCCAAGGCCTCACGGCGCGACGTGGCGGCGCTCCTCGTCCTTGGCGGGCTGGCCGGAACGACCGTGGCGACCACGATGATGGCGGCGGCCTGGGCCGGTATCCAGGTGTTCGCCACCGGGGGCATCGGCGGCGTGCATCGCGGGGCGGAGACGACCTTCGACATCTCCGCCGACCTCGAGGAGCTGAGTCAGACGCAGGTGGCGGTGGTCTGCGCGGGGGCCAAGTCGATCCTCGATATCCCCAAGACGCTGGAGACACTGGAGACCCATGGCGTGCCGGTCCTGGGCTACAGGACGGAGGATTTCCCGGCCTTCTGGGCGCGGCAGAGCGGGCAGAAGGTGGACCACAGGATCGAGAGCGCCGAGCAGGCGGCCAGGGTCATCGCGCTGCAGTTCGAGCTCGGCATGGGCGGCGTCCTGGTGGCCAACCCGATCCCCGAGAGCCATGCGATGGACGCCAGGGCGATCGAGGCGCGGATCGAGGAGGCGATCCGGTGCGCCGAGGCAGAGGGGGTGAGCCGCAAGGACCTGACGCCGTTCCTCTTGAAGCGCATCTTCGAGCTCACCGAGGGCAAGAGCCTCATCGCGAACATCGCGCTGGTCGAGAACAACGCGGCGGTGGCGGCGGAGATCGCGGTGGCGATGAGCGAGCTCGGGGCCAGGCCCAAGTCGAAGTCGAAGTCGAAGTCGAAGGCATGAGCGAGGCCGGCCGCGTGCTCGTGGTGGGCGACGTGATGACGGACGTGATCGTCCGCCCCGAGGGGCCGCTGGTGCGCGGCTCGGACCGGCGCGCCAAGATCGAGAGCCGCCCCGGAGGCTCGGGGGCCAACCAGGCGGTGTGGCTCGGCTCGATGGGAGCGAAGGTGTCGTTCGTCGCCCGGGTCGGAGCCAGGGACAAGCCGCATCTCGAAGCCTATTTCAAGGGCTTTCATGTCGATCCGATCCTCGCGGCCGACCCGCAGAGTCCGTCGGGCGTGCTGGTCATCCTCGTCGACGCCGACGGGGAGCGGAGCTTCCTTACCGACCGTGGGGCGAACCTCGCGCTCGAGCCTTCGGACATGCCGGTGGGGCTCCTGGACGAGACGCGGCTGGTGCTCCTCTCGGGGTACTCGCTCTTTGCCGAAGGGCCTCGGCAGGCCGTGCTGCGGCTCGCCGAAGAGGCGCGGCGCCGCGGCGTCCCGATCGCCCTCGACGCCGCGTCCGTGGGCTTTCTGCGGGAGGTGGGGGTCGGGAGCTTCCTTGAGTGGACACGAGGGATGTCGACGCTGCTCGCCAACGCCGACGAGGCAGAGGCGCTCTCGGGCACGGGGGACCTCACAGCGCAGATGATCGCGCTGGGCGCCTATTTCGAGCGGGTGATCATCAAGCGTGGCGCGCGGGGCGCGGCGGTGGGCGGACGGCAGGGCGTGCGCCTCGACGAGCCGGCGCCTCGGGTCGAGGTGGTGGACTCGACCGGGGCCGGCGACGCGTTCGCGGCCGGGTTCATCACCGCGGAGCTCCAGGGCGCGCGCGAGGCGGAGTGCCTGCGGCGCGGGATCGAGGCGGGATCGAGGGCGGTGAAGCAGCTGGGGGGGCAGCCGGAGTAGACGGCAGCCAGGGCGGCGATCAGCTCGCCCGCGCCTCCGCTGCGGCCGCGGCCTCGTGCGCCGCGGCGAGCTCTGCGTCCTTCGCCGCGATCCGCGCGAACGCCGGCCGGCTGCACACCCGCGCGACGTAGTCCGTCACCTCCGGCAGCTCGGGCACGAGCTTGAACTTCACCATCCACTCCAGCGCCTTGCCCCAGAGGACGTCGGCCGCCGAGAATCGATCGCCGAGCAGGTACGGCCCCTTCCGGAGCGCCTCCGCCACCACGCCGAACATCGTATCGAAATCTCCGTACGGAGACGTCGCGGCCGGGGCCGGATCGCGCTTCATCGCCCGATCGACGACGGCCGGCTCGAAGCACGACCCGTAGTACGCGATCCACCGGAGGTACGGCCCGCGCAGCGGATCCCCGATGGCCGGGGTCAGGCCGGCCTCCGGGAACAGATCGGCGAGGTAAATGACGATCGCGACCTGCTCGGTGACGAGCGCGCCGTCGTGCAGGATCGCGGGCACCTTGCCGAGCGGGTTCACGGCGAGGTAAGGGGCCTTGCGCTGCTCCCCGGCCTTCATGTTCAGCACGCGGAGCTCGTGGGGCGCGCCCAGCTCCTCGAGCAGGATGCGCGTGCCCACCGAGCGCGAGTTCGGTGAATGGAACAAGACGAGGTTGCCCCTCGGGGTCGTGGTCGAATCAGCCATGTTGTTGCCTCCGGGGCGGACGCTACTGCCCGGGCCAGGCGCGGTATTGTAAAACAGCGCCACGCGCGATCATGAGCCCGAGCATCACCCCCGAGGACCCCACCCGCGGCATCCTGAACCCGGCCGCAGGTCTCCAGCGCTTCGAGCTGCACCGCCACGCGCCCGCGCCGGACCTGGCCAGGCTCGTCGACTGGCACTGGGTCGTCCGCTGGTCGCTCACCGGGCCGTTCGAGCAGGAGCTCTTGCCGCACCCCTGCGTCAACCTGGCCATCGAGGCGCCGGGCTCGGCGGTGCACGGCATCGGAACCCGCCGCGAGGTCGTCCGGCTCGAGGGCACGGGGCGCGTCGTCGCGACGAAGTTCAAGCCAGGCGGTTTCTTCCCGTTCGCGCCCCTCCCCATGCGCCGCCTGGTCGACAGCGTCGTCCCCCTCGCCGAGATCTTCGGCGGCGCAGCCGGGCCGCTCGAGCGCGCCGCGCTCGACCAGCCGGACGACGCCGTCGCGATCCGCGCGGTGGAGGAGCTCCTGCGCGCGCGCAAGGGCCCGGAGGACGCCGGGCTCGACGAGGCGATGGCGCTCGCCGTCCGCGCGCAGGAAGACCGCGACATCCACCGCGCCGAGGATCTCGCCCGGATCGCGGGCGTCTCCGTGCGCACGCTGCACCGCGCGTTCGAGCGGTACATCGGCGTCGGGCCCAAGTGGATCATCCGGCGGTCACGCGTGCAGGAGGCCGCGGAGCGCGTGGCCACGGGCGCGTCCGTCGCGTGGGCGGCGCTCGCGCAAGAGCTCGGGTATCATGATCAAGCGCACCTGATCCGGGAATTCAAGGCCCAGGTCGGCTTCACACCGGCCGTCTATGCAGAGCGGTGCGCGGCAGCGAGGTCGAAAGGCGGCCCGCCCGGCGTGAAGGGGTGAGCTGCGGGCTTACGGCCATTCACAGCGCGAGAAGGCGCCATGATGCGCAAGGTCTTGGTTCAATTTTCGCGGACTGGAAGAACCCAAAGCGGCTTGCGCCCAAGTTCCTGTGTCGATAGCATCCGCGCGCCGATCGCGCACCGATCGCGCGCCATCGTCGGTGACGTCAGCTTTAGAGGTAATCGAACATGCGTCGATTTCAGAATCGCGTTTTCGTGGTCGCGTCGTTCTCTCTGGGACTGTTCGCGGCCATGCCGGTGTACGCGGCGTCAGTGCAGGCGGTGAGCCGGGCGACGTGGGGAGCGAACGGCGTCCCGAGCTACGTCAACATGAACATCTACGTGCCCGACAAGCTGGCCGAGAATCCGCCCATCGTGGTGGGCTGCCACTCGTGCAGCACGCCGGTGAGCTCGTTCTTCAACAGCATCTCGGGTGTCAAAGCGGGCGCCGACAAGAACGGCTTCATCATCATCCTTCCGGAGGCCACCGGCCGGAACTGCTGGGACGTGGGCACGACGAAATCGCTGACCCACGACGGCGGCGGCGACACGCAGGCCGTCGCTCAGATGGTGAAGTACACGCTCGAGAAGTACAAAGGCGACCCGAAGCGCGTCTACGTGATGGGCGGCTCGTCCGGAGCGATGATGACGCAAGCCATGCTGGCGGTGTACCCGGACATCTTCCGGGCCGGCGCGGCGAGGGCGGGGGTGGCGGCCGGGTGCTGGGCGGACGGCTTCGACGGGGGCCAGCAATGGAGCAACAACTGCGCGGGGGGCAGGACGAGCAAGTCGGCGCAGCAATGGGGAGACCAGGTCCGCGGGATGTTTCCTGGGTACACGGGGCATCGCCCGCGCCTCCAGATCTTCCACGGCACGGCGGACGCGACGATCAACTACAAGAACCAGGCCGAGGCGATCAAGGAATGGACGAACGTCCTCGAGCTGAGCGAGACCCCGTCCTCGACCGACATGATCACCGCGAGCGGGACCACCTACGATCGCCAGTTCTGGAAGAACGAGTGTGGCCAGACGGTGTTCGAGGCCTGGTCAGGAAGAAACGGCGCGCACTCCATGCCGTACGAGGCCGATGCCATCCTCGCCTTCTTCGGGCTCGACAAGGCCGGTGGCGCCGATCCGGAGACCGACTGTTCCGAGGCTGCCGGCAGCGGCGGCACGGGTGGCTCGGGCGACGGCTCCGGGGGTGATCAGAACGTCGGCGGCGCCGGGCCTGCTGCGGGGAGCGGCGGCGCATCGGGGGACGGCGGAAGCACCGGTGAGGGCGTGACCGTCGGCTCTGGCGGGCAGCCCGCTGGCGGCGGCGAGGTCACCACGACGGGCGGCAGCGATCCGAGCAGCACGAGCGGCACGAGCGGCGCTGCGGACAGCGCCACCACCGGCGCGGGCTCGGAGTCTGCAGGTGAATCGGGTGAAACGGGCGGGTGCGCCGTCACCGCCGGCGATGCCAAGCCGAAGAGCTCGTACGCAGCGGTCGTCGCCATGGGCCTTGCGCTGTTGACGCTCCGTCGCCGGCAGCGAAACGCCCGGAGCTGACACGTGTCTTGCCGGTGAGCTGACGCGACCCCTCGGTTTTTTCGAGAGGATTCACAGGGAGTCGGGGAGACGGGGAGCGAAATCCCATCACTCTCCCCGTCTCCTCGCCTCCCTGTTCAATTTCTTCTTCTCCTAAAAATGCCAACAAGGGGTCTCCGCGCTAGAAGGGCACCTCCGGAATGGGCGCGCGGTCATGCCCCGGCGCGGTCGTCGGCGGGTTCGGCGGCCTCCTGGAAGGAGCGGGGACACCCGTGTGCGGTGTCCTGGGCGTGGGGCTCGACGGTGGCCGAGCTGCCGTGGCGGACGTCGAGGGCGCCGGTGGCGCCGCGGTCTCGCCGGCGGCGTCCGCTGCAGAGCCCGTCGCCTCTGCAAGGGGCGCCGCGGGCGTCACGCTCTCCAGCGGCTCCGAGGAGCGCTCGACCTCTGCCGACGCGCTGGCGGCGACCTCCTCCGACGCCGTCGCGCCGGCCGAGGCGACCTTCGCGCCCGCCTCGCCCCCGGCGCTCGATCCGCCCCGACGCAGCACGATGGTGACGCTTGCGCCGACGAGCATCGCCATCGCGATGCCGATCGCCAGCCTCGCGCGCTGAGGCCCCTGAAGTCGGGCCTCCTGCGCCGTCGATCCGGCGCCGGTCAGGGTGCCAGGCCTCGCCGAGCGGGGCGCGGCCGCCGGCTCGTCGAGCTTGGCGACGTCGAGCGCTATCGTCCCGCTGAGCCTCGGCCGAGCCGTGCTCGGCACGCCGGAGCACGGGGATTGTAGATCCGGAATCGATGGAGACGCCATGCCCGCGACACGGCGGAGCTCGCCCATCATCTCTCCGACCGACTGGAAGCGCTCCGCCCGCTCGCGGGCCAGCGCCCGCGCGAAGAAGGCATCGATCTCCGGCGGCAGGTCGGGCGCGATCAGGGACGCGCTGGGCACCTGACCGACCAGGATGTTGGCGATCACCGCGCCGAGCTGGGCCCCCTGAAAGGGCAGCTCGCCGGTGACGCCATAGAAGAGGATGACCCCGAGCGACCAGAGATCGCTGCGCTGATCGATGTCCTTTTCGCCCCGGACCTGCTCCGGGCTCATGTAATGGGGCGAGCCGAGCAGCTCCCCGGTGCGGGTCACCTCTTCCGTCAGCGCTGCGCCGGTGTCCTTGACGATGCCGAAGTCGAGGATCTTGACGACCTCGTCCTGCTCTCCCTCCACGCGCACGAGGAACAGGTTGGCAGGCTTGAGATCGCGATGGACGAGGCCGGCGTCGTGCGCGCGACGGATGGCCTTGCCGGCCTGCACAAGGATCAGGGTGGCGTCCACGAGAGAGAGCCGGCCGACGCGCAAGAGGCGCGTGCCCAGGTCCTCGCCCTGAAGCAGCTCCATCACGAGGTACGGAGTGTCGTCGTCGACGCCAAAGTCCTGGACGTAGACGACGTGTGGGCTCTGGAGGCTCGCCGCTATCCTGGCTTCACGCTCGAAGCGAGCGAGGAACGTCGACGACGCAGCATAGGTCGGGTCCATGAACTTGACCGCGACGAGAGAGCCCAAGTTGACGTGTCGCGCCACCCACACCGAGCCCATCCCGCCGTGCGAGAGAGGTCGTTCGAGACGATACTTCCCACCTACGACGGAATCCGGAGCGAACTGCATGGTGATGGCTTCCTCCTGATAGCCGAGGGAGGCGAGGGGAGCGTACAGGATAGGAAAGGCGCCGGCCACGACGAGGCGGGAGATGTCAGATGGATTATCCTTCTGTGCGCCACGTTCCGGGCGCCTCGGGCTCGACACGGCCGCGAGATGGCTCCCCGGATCGTCGTGGCAGGTCCGGGTCCGACGCGGGCGTCGAGAGCGCCGCCGGTGCGTGACGTTCCTGACAGCGGCGGTGTTCGGCGAGGGGGATGTGCTCGGGATGACGGCGAGCGCGGACGCTGCGCGCGCAACGTCGGCGCGCGTTCGTGAGCGGAGCACCGGGGGCCATGCTTGCGCAGCGCAGCACGCCGGGCCTCCGCGGCGGTCCGCCGGAGCCCGCGCCGGCGCCGGCGTCGGCGTCGGCGTCGGCGTCGCCAAAAAGCCACGACACCCCGACCTCCGAACCCCCGCGCGGCAGCACGAGACCGCCCGCGAGAGCTATTGCGATCCCCTTGCCTCCGTCTAGAATCCACACTGCAATGAACAAATTATTTCGCAATTCAACTATCATCGCAGCTGGTCTCTCCCTCGCTCTCGGCGCGCTGGCCTGTGGAGAAGACGACAGCCCGGCAGACCCGACTGGAACGGGCGGCGGGGCGACGAGCGGGTCGGGCGGCGGGGCGACCACGGCGGGGTCGGGCGGCGGGGCGACCAGCGGGTCGGGCGGCGGGGCGACCAGCGGGTCGGGCGGCGCGTCGACGTCGGCGTCGGCTTCGAGCGGCGGGGTGACGACGGCGTCCGGCGGCGATCCCAATCCCGATCCCGCGAACGCGCGGACCTTCGACCACCGGCACGCGAGCCTGGACGGTATCCCGGCGAGCTGCGCCGAGGCGCTCAAGTCGGGGGACTTCGTCTTCCACTACGCCCACCGCTCGCACGGCTTCCAGATCATCGTCGGCGCCGAGAGCATCGAGGCGAAGACCCCTACCTACGCCTTCGAGACGGAGTATTGCGACGTCCCGCAGCAGGAAGGCGCCTTCCTGATGTGGGACGGGATGATCGACACCGACCTCATCCCGGGCGAGCAGTACTGGGCGACCGAGGCCGGGATCGACGACGTGCGCACCATCCTCGGAGGGCACCCGGAGATCCGGTACTCGATGTGGGCGTGGTCCTCGGAGATCTCCGAGCAGACCGAGGAGGACGTGCAGCGGTACCTCGACGTGCTCGACGCGCTCGGGCAGGAGTTCCCGGAGGTGACCTTCATCTACATGACGGGGCCCGGTGACGAGGAGTACAACGGCGTGAACCGCACGGAGCGCAACCAGCAGATCCGCGATTTCTGCCGGGAGCATGGGAAGATCCTCTATGACTTCGAGGACCTCGACGTCCACGCGGACGGCGAGCGGCACACCATCACGGTGGACGGCGTCGAGATCCCGATGCAGCACCCGCGTTACGACGTGGAGACTTCCGGCAACGCGGAATACGAGCACACCCACACGACCCAGGGCGCCTGCGAGAACAAGGCCATGGCGTTCTGGCGCATGATGGCCGAGCTCGAGGGGTGCGCGCAGTAGCCCCCGAGGTCGGCGGGCGCGCGGGCCGGCGCTCGGCCGCGGCGACGCCGCGAGCCGCTGTCTTTCCTGTCGGTTAAGTCCCGGTTTCCGGCGGAGAACTCCGCCGGATCGCGTCGCTCACGTCTTGCGGGCCGCCTTGCGCCCATGCTACTCGGCTTTCGCACGGGCATGCTCCCCCGCGCGCCTCCCGCGCAGGGGCGCCGCCTGGCAGCCGATCGGAGGCGGGCCATGGAAAGCGCGATACCGCTCGGGAAGAAGCAGATCATCGACGGCCAGCTGCGGGTCTACTACTACGGTTACTGGATCAAGGCCTACGAGGCGCCGGCCGACACGCTGCTCGCGAAGAAGCGCCTCATCGAGGCGCTGACGCGGCGCCTGTTCAACCACGTCGAGCACGGCATCAACGTCCCAGGGAAGCGGCTGGACGAGGCGCGGCTCGCCTTCGAGTCGGAGACCGATCCGCAGCGGAAGCGCGTCAAGGGCGCCATGCTCGCCGGCGCGATCTTCAATCGAGCGACGGATATCTTCACCAAGCTCGTCGAGATCCAGGCGCTCGGGGTCACCATCGAGCCCGACAACGCCCTGATGCGCGAGTGTGGAGAGCACCTCCTCGAGGCGCTGACGCTCGGGAAGATGGTGCTCCACCGCAGCGGCGAGGAGGGGCTCGACGAGCTCTGGGGCGAGCCCTTCAAGGCGTTCTCGTTCCCGATCGAGGCGTTCTACAACAGCCGGTATGTCAAGATCGCCCAGAGCATGAGGGCGATCGACGGCATTCGCGACGCGATGATCGCCACCTTCGCGGGCTCGCCGATGTTCGCCGGGCTGGACCGCCTGGCCCGCGAGTTCGCGCACGCGGCCAAGATCAAGTGCGAGACGCTGCGCACCGACGACGACATCTTCGAGGTCTGGACGTCGTTCGTCGTGTCGGCGGAGAAGCTCGCCGGCTTCCAGCCGCTGCTCGGCGCGGACGCCTCGCCTCACGAGCGGGAGCAGGCGGCCCGGGGCGTCGAGCTGATCGTCCGTGGCAAGAACGTGATCTCGTACATCACGCGCGCGCGCGTGCCGATGCCCAAGACCACGGGCGAGCTCCTCGATCGGTACGAGCGCTATCGCGCCACGTACGGCGCCGCGCCCGCGTCCGGGCCCGCGCGCAGCGTCGCCTGAGCGCCCGGGCCGGCCGGAGCGGTGTTGTAGGCGGGCGCCCGACATTTCGCCTGTCTGCTGTCACGGAATGTTTCCGTTGACGCTGGGGCGCGCGTCTCTGTATCACCAGGTGATGAAATACGCTTTGAGCCTTTCGGGAGCGCTCTTTATCGGCCTCTCGTCGCTCCCCGCGAGCGCGCTGGTCACGCAGCCGAACGGCAGCGTCATGCCGCAGGACTCGATGAACAACGAGGTCCAGCTCTACACCCTGTTCGCCAACCGGGAGGAGGCGCTCGATTACCAGGCCGATGGGAACACCGAGCCGTCCACGTTCTCGCCGCTCTGCGGCTTCACGGCGGAGCTGGTGCTCCGGCAGACAGGCTCTCGCCTCGGGGTCGGCTGGTACAACGTCGACCCCGCTGCCACGGCGCCGCCGGCGATCGACGACATCCACGAGATCGTCCCCGCCGGCTCCTCGGTCGGCACCATCATCACCGCCGCGGATATCCGGAGCAATCCAGCCTATGCGGGCGGGCAGATCGGCTTCGCCCTCATCGGCGCGCAGACCCACTACTCCGAGCAGCGCTGGAATCAGGTGTGCACGGGCTGCGCCACGCCCGGGCCCTGGGTCACCGCCGTCATCTATGCCTCGACGGTGACGCCGAACGCGTTTTACGTCGCGTTCGAGGATGGCAACGTCGGCCCGAAGCCTGGCGACTTCAACAACGATGGCGACTACAACGATTATGTCTACTTCTTCAGCGGCCTCACCTGCACCGGCGGCGGCGAGCCGTGCGACACCGGGCTGCCCGGCGTGTGCGCGCCAGGGGTGACCCAGTGCGCGGCGGATGGGCTCACCTGCCAGGGGCTCGTGCCGTCGTCGCAGGAGACCTGCGACGGGCTCGACAACGATTGCAACGGCACCGCCGACGAAGGCGACCTCTGCCCGCCGGAGCACGTCTGCGACCGGGGCGTGTGCGTGCAGGCGTGCGGCAGGGGCGAGTTCGTGTGCCCCTCGGACAAGGCATGTAATGCCGCGGGGTTCTGTGTCGAGCCGGCCTGCGCCGAGGTCGCCTGCGACGCGGGCCAGGTGTGCGTCGGCGGGCAGTGCCGCGCGCCTTGTGATGGAGTGCAGTGCCCCTCGCCGACGGTGTGCCGGGTCGGGGTGTGCGTCGACCCGTGCAGCACCGTGACTTGCGAGGAGGGCACGGTCTGTGACGGCGGCGTGTGCAAGCCGGAGTGCCCGTGCACGCCGTGCCCGAGCGGGCGCGCGTGTGAGGAGGCGAGCGGGCTTTGCAGAGAGTCGGCCTGCGTTGGCGTCGAGTGCCCGCCTGGCCAGCGCTGCGACGCGGGCACGTGCGTGGACGCGTGCGCTGGAGCGGTGTGCCCGAGCGGGCAGACCTGCGCCGGCGGCGCTTGCGTGGAGGACACGAGCACGACAGCGGCGAGCGGGACCGGCGGCTCGACGGGCGCGGGCCTGGACTCCGGCGCGGGCGGCGGCCTCACCGATCCGGCCGGCAGCGGCGCCACGGCTAGCAGCAGCGGCGGTGTCGGCGGCTCGGGCGGCGGCGGCTCGGGCGGGGCCGCCGCGGGCGGCTCCGGCGCGGACAGCGGGTGCGGCTGCACCGTGGCCGGCGCGCACGGCTCGCTCGGAGCGCCGCTCGCGGCCATCGCGCTGGCGCTGGCCGGCGCGCTCCGCCGGCGGCGGCGCGGCAGCGCCTCCGCGGAGGGCCAGGCGCCTCGGGGATAGGCAGGGCCATGACAGCGCCGTGGCCGCTCCTCTCCGGCGAGCGGTCATGGCATAGTCCGTTCATGAGACGTGAACTCCTTGGCTCCGTGCTGTGCGGACTGCTCCTCGCCGCCTGCGGCGATGATGAAAACGTGTCCCCGATCGGAGCGGGCGGCATGGGCGGCGCGGGCGGCAGCACGAGCAGCAGCGCTGGCGGCGGTGCGACCGGCGACGGCGGAGGCGGAAGCGGAGGCGCTGCGCCGGTCGCCTGCGGAGGGAGCGCGGGAGCGACCTGCGGCGAGACGGAGTACTGCGCGACGCCCGACCTGGCGTGCGCCGCAGAGGCGCAGGGCGAATGCACGCCGAGGCCGAGGGTCGGGGAATGTCCGGACGAATGTCAGGGGGTCTGCGGGTGCGATCAGCGCACCTATTGCAATGAGTGCATGGCGCACGCGGCCGGAGTGAACGCGTCGAGGGACACGGTTTGCGCAAGCGCAGATTACGTGATCGCCGATCACGACCGTGTCTATGTGCACCACGCCGACCTGCGAGAAGATCGGTGTCTGGCGATCTCGATCGCGGCGTTCGCCGACAGCGATCCGCTCTATGCCGGGGTCGAGCTGGAGGACTTCTGGGGCGTGCTGGACGTGGCGCTCACCGACCAGATGGGCGATTGCACCGAGCCGGGCATGCCGCCCGACGACGAGCGCACGCATGCCGTGACCGGCGCCACCGGGACGATGTCGTGGGAGGCTGAGCCGAACACCGGCATCCCGTGCATCATCGACATGGATATCACCGTCACGCTCGACGGGGAGCCGGGGACCGTGCGCTTCCAGGAGACCGGCGTGGTCGTCGACAACACGTGCCTGTAGCCAGCTGCTTGCCGGCGACCGGATCCGGTCGCGAGGCTGCCGGGCTGCCTGCCCGTGATCGGGTCCGGTTTCGCGAGGCTGCTCTTTCTTTCGCTGCTTCACCATGCCCCCGGTGGCATGTGAACCCGGGGCTTTGTTGTGCGCTCCTCCTCCGCAGCGAGGCGCCTCGCGAGCGCTTCCTGCGCGCCCCGGAGCGCTCTCGTGCGCCGCTTGTACGCCGTGCTGAGGGGCATCGCTCTCGTCTCGGCGATGTCTCTCATGGAGATCTCGTGGAGGTCGCGCTGGACCAGCACGGAACGCAGCTCGAACGGCAGCTCCCGGAGGAGTGATCTCATCAGGCGCCGCCGCTCCGCTGCGAGCAGGAACTCGATGGCAGTCGCACCCCCGCCGCCCTCGCTCAGCTCCACGGGATCCGTGATGACCTCGTTCCGCCGAGGAGCCTTCGCGTGGTAACGCGCAGCCAGGTTCACCGCGAGGCCGTTCAGCCACCGCGCGCTCGGGCCGCGCGAGGGGTCATAGTTGCCGAAGCTCATGATAGCCGCCAGGAAGACGTCCTGGCTCAGGTCGTGCCGATCGCGCTCGGGCACACGGAGCCGCGCGAGCCACCGGCGAACGCGCCGAATCGTCTCTGCTTGAAAGAGGCATTGGAACGCATGAGCCCGAGACGGGCTCGCGGCAGGCTTCACCTCGTTCTTCCGAGGTCCCGGCTGCGCCGTCGTCCGCTGCGCGGCGCGAGGCGCGCCGGATGCGCTCGAAAGAACCGTCCTGTTGTGTCGCGCCGGAGGAGCCGCCTCCTTGGCGAAGACGTGTGTTCTGATGGAATGCATCATCACCCCTCGCGGGGGCAGCGCCAGGAGCTCCATGGCTCGCCTCCAGGTGAAACGTGAATGCTCCGCGCGAACGCTCGTCCGCGCGCGGACACGATCGCTCCTCTGCGGGCGTCGCTCGGCGCGCGACGCGCTCTCAGGAGGTGCTCAATCCCCTGCGACGAAGGCCGCGAACCACGGTGGTCCAGCACCGCCTCCGTGACGAAAGGGCACGCCGTGTGCGCAGCGATGCCTATGGCGCCGTCATCACCTGAGCCCGGCCAGCTGCGCCTCGCGTTCACCCGCCAGGCGACCGCGCGGGAATCGCCGCCCGTGCTCCTCCAGCAGGCGTCGCGCCTCGACGAGCGACACGGCATCACCGGCCGCCATGGCCGTCCGTGCGCGGGCGATCAATTCCTGCTCGCGGGAGCTGATCCGCGGGCGCTGCGCCGCTGGCCAGCCTGTCGGCATGGCGGGGACGGCAGGGGCCGCCATCGCCCCATCCAGCGCCGGAGGGGCCATCATCGCCCCGCCCAGCGCGCCGCTCGCGCGCGCCGGCCCGGCGGGGTTACGCGCGGTCTTTTCGGTCGCCGGCCCGGTCGTCCTCCTGGAGAGCAGGGGAGCCATGCAGGGGCGGAGAAGCTCGACGGGCTCCACCGGGCCCACGGCAAGCACACCGAGCGCCGCCGCGCAGGCGATGGCGAACCCTCGCGCCATCCAGCGCGCGGGACTACCTGGCCGCCAGGAACACCGCTCCAGGAGCCAGGGCGGGAACAGCGCGGCGCGCAGCCGGCGAGCGCCGCGGCGTCGTTGCCTCGCTTCCCAGCGGGCCGCCGCCTCTTCGAACTCCTCCCAGGCCCGGCGCAGCCGACTTCGTGCCGTTTCCAGCGGGATCTCCTGCTCTCGAGCGACGTCGGCGATCGGCCGCTCGAGCAGCTCGCACGCGATGAACACCCCGCGGCGCCGCTCGCCGATCTCCTCGATGAACTGCCGCACCAGCTCCGCCTCCTGGCGAGCGATGGCGTGCTCCTCGGGGCTCTCTCGCTCATCGCAGAGCGCCGCCTCGTCGAGGCCCGTGAGCGCCTCCTCGCGCCTGCGCGACGCTCGCCGGTGATCGCGGGCCGTGTTCAGGACGACGCTGTCGCACCACGCGCTCGGGTTCTTGGCCAATCGGGCCTGCTCCCGCCGCTCCCAGAGCCGCACCATCGCGTCTTGCGCGACGTCGTCGCGGTCCCGCTCGGGCACGCCAGCGTAGCTGATGAGCGCTCTCACGCGGGTGGGTACAGGGCAGGTCGGCGTTGGTCGGTCCACGATCCAGCAGACGATCCGGCCCCGGCTCGACGGTCAAAAAATCGAAAGAATCGACCGAGTCCTCGCAAGGAGCGCGGCGACTGGCTCCACGGTGGGCGAGCCCGAAGAGAGGACCGAGCGGCTCGGTGAGGTTTCCTCCTCCGCCGGCTGCGGGTCTCAACGCGTGCCCAGCGGCCGTCGTGGGGGCGGTGCTCTTTCCGTCCTCAAAGGCCCTCCGGAGCGGAGTCGTGCATTGTATCATCATTGCTGAAATTCTCGTGTATCCGGTGGCTTACGGACGATTTCTGACCATCGTGAGCTCACTGGACCACGAGGCCGAAATACGAGGAGGCTCGGCGCTCGCGGGTCCCTGCTCGTTGACATGGGCCCGCGCACAGGAGTATTCCGGGGCGGCGTGCGCCATGCGCTCCTCTCCGTCCTGCCGTGCGTCTTTCTCGGCGTCGTCGTGGCGCTAGAGGGCGTGGCGAGCGCGCAGGATGCCCATGGGCTTGCGGGGCCGCAGGAGACATCGACCGCGGAGGATCTGCTGCGCCGTGCTCGGCAGGCGCGCGATGCCAGGCGATGGGCCGAGGCCGAGGCGGCGTACGAGGCGGCGCTGAAGGCGGCCGACGTGGCGTGGACGACCGACGCGGCGCGCGCCGAGATCGCCGCGGAGCTCGGCCTGTGCGAGCTGGCGCTGGGCAGCTATCGAGACGCGGCGGACCACCTGGCGCAGAGCTTGAGACACCGCGGCGTGCTCCGCAGCCCGTTGGCGGAGCGGGCCGAAGAAGGATTGTTGAAGGCCGAGAGCCGGGTGGTGACGCTCTATCTGGGTGTGAGTCCACCGGACGCCGAGGTCTTCGTCGACGGCAGAGCGCTGGGTCGCCGGGCGCCGACGTACGAGCTGTTCCTGGAGCCGGGGCAGCACACCGTGCGGGCGCGGCTGGATGGCCACAGCGAGGCGGTGGGCGCGTTCGACGGGCAGGCGGGCAAGGCCAGCTCGCTGACCCTGAAGCTGCCTCGCGCGCCGGAGCGCAGCGCACAGGAGCGCGGCGCGCTCACGGCGGCCGGCGCCGGTCCGGCGCGGCCGGCAGCGCCGTCGCCTCCTCCAGCGGCGCGGCGGGCGCTTCCCCTGACGGAGCTGCGGATCGGGGGCGCGGCGCTGGTGACGGCCGCGCTGGCGGCCGGCACGGTGTTCCTGCTGCGGGCCGATGTGATCGACGGCAACCTGGCCGAGCGGGACGTGGTGCTCCGCCAGCGCGGATGGACGTCGACGACGTGTTTTGGGCCGAACGCGCCCTCGGCGTGCGCGGAGATCCGCAAAGAGGCGACCGAGCGGGGTCGGTTCGCCACGCTCGGCAACGTGGCGCTGGCAGCGGGGGCCGTGTTCGGGATCGCGACGGCGGCATCGTTCCTTGTGGAGGGATGGCTCCTCGACGGCACGCCGGCCCGTGCAGGCGTTCACGTGGTCCCGAGCGCGACGGGAACGCAGGCCGGGCTCGTTCTTCGGGGCGTGTGGTGAGACGACGAGGGGTGATGGGGACGCGCGGGAGGCAGGGTCGAGGAATGCTGCGTTCGGCCGCGGCGATCGCGCTCGGATGCGGGAGCGCCGCGGGGAGCGCAGGGTGCTCCTATGCCGAGGACTGCACGACGACGTACAGCTGCGAGCCGCTCCCTGGCGAGACGCCGCCGGCGCTGCCGGCGTCTCCGTGTGAAGGCGATCCCGCGACGAGCCCGGCGAAGGACGGGTGCGGGGTGTTCGTCGCGCGGCGCGGGGACGACGCGAGCGACGGGACGAGGCAAGCGCCCGTCCGGACGCTGCAGCGCGCGGTGGAGAAGGCGTCGGAACCTGGGGGGACGCGGCGGGTGTACGCGTGCGCGGAGGACTTCGAGGAGGCGGTCACGCTGCCGTCGGGCGTCGCGATCTGGGGCGGCCGGGACTGCTCCACGGCGGCGTGGACCTGGGGCGGCAAGGACCACTTCACCGAGGTCGCGCCGGGGCCGGAGCGGGTGCCGCTCATCGTGGAGGCGCGAGAGGCGAGCATGACGTCGGCCGTGTTCGGCGTGCGGCTGGTGGCGGCGGACGCGATCCGCCTGAGCGGGTCGTCTATCGCGATGATCGTGCGCGAGGGCGCCGCGGTGGACGTGGTGTCGAGCGAGATCCTGGCGGGGAACGGCGCGAATGGGGCGGACGGGGAGAGCGCTCCGCAAGGATGGCGGGCGCCGGATGGGGCGGGTGGCCAAAAGGGGGGGGACGGGTGCCTAGAGGACTGGACGGAGGGCGCTCCGTCGGCGGTCACCGTATGCGAGGACGGCACGACATCCATCGGCGGCACGGGTGGTGACGGCGATGTCGCTGCGGGCGGCGACGGCGGGCCGGGCGCACCGGCACCAGCGCCTGGCTCGGTCGACAACGGCGAAGGGGGAACGGGCGGGCCGATGACCTGCACGCCCGGCAAGAATGGCGGCGCTGGGGAGGCCGGCGCGCACGGGGTCGGCGGCGGGACGGGCGTAGACGACCCGCTCAAGTACGGAAGCATTAGCGCGCGCGGCTGGCAGGGTTTCTCGGGAAAGGACGGCCAGAACGGGGGGATCGGCCAGGGGGGCGGCGGCGGTGGTGGCGTCGGGCCGAACGGGAAGTGCCGCCCGGTGGATCCGCAAGGCGGACCGTCCGGCGGCTCGGGCGGGGGCGGCGGCTGCGGGGGACGCGGTGGCCGAGGCGGCGGCTACGGGGGTGGCAGCTTCGGGATCATCGCGCTGCATGCGCACGTCATGGTGGACAAGACCGACATCATCACGGGGGACGGCGGTCGCGGCGGCAACGGAGGGCAGGGGCAAGAGGGTGGTTGGGGCGGGGGGGAAGGTGCCCGTGGAACTATCCCAGGCACGGGCTACCGTGCATGCGAGGGTGGGATGGGTGGCGATGGCGGCAAAGGCGGCGATGGCGGCGGAGGGCTCGGGGGCGTCTCCATAGCCGTCGCGCGCGTGGACAGCAGCGTTCACCTCACGGAGAGCGCTTTCGGGCGCACCGGAGCCCCCGGCACCGGGGGACTCGGAGGCAACCCAACCGAGGACACAGCCAGCGGGGAGAGCGGCAAGGCCGCAACGCTCTGGGATTTCCCCGAGCTGATCGTGCCGCCCGGATGATGGATTTCGCACGGGGATGGGCAGAGAGAAGATCATGAAGATCACAGCCGTTGCATGGGTCCTCGTGCTGTCTTCTCCGGCCGCCCTGGGGTGCGGAGCGGAGCCGTTCGCCCCACCGTGCGCCGAGGGGGGCACCTGCGACCCAGAGCCCTCGGCCGCGCCCTCGGAGGAGGAATGTCTCGAGGGCCTCGCCGCGCTGCGCGTGCAAGCCGGTTGCGGGGTGTTCGCCAGCCGGGCGTGGGGAGACGACAGCAATCCTGGCACGATGGACAAGCCGGTGAAGACGCTCACCCGGGCGCTCGCGCTCGCGCCGCACGCGCGCGGGCGGGTGTTCGCCTGCACCGACGCTTACACCGAGGCCATCACGTTGCCCTCCGGCATCGATCTGTGGGGCGGCTTCGTTTGCTGGTCGAGATGGAGACACTACACGGAAGGGGCGACCAACAAGCCGGCGAACCTCGCTTCACCGGACGCTGGAGGTCCCCCGATCACCGTGGTGGCAGCACTGGGCGACGGCGAAGGGGCCACCGACGGCGTATCCACGATCGTGGACATGCATGTGCAGCACGAGCGCAGACTGCATTCGGATCGCTCTTCCATCGCGATGAGGCTCCAGCCGGGCGCGGTCGTGGAGGTGCTTCGGAGCGTGATTGAGGCGGACAGGGGCGGGTCGGGCGAGGCCGGCCAGGATGCGGTCTACGTTGATCCGCAGCCAGCGTACGGGGAGATCGGAGCGATCGGCAGGGACGCTTGCTCGGCAGCGACCGTGGCCGGCGCGCCCGCGGTGACGACCGTATGCGGCGACATGGTGTCGACGGGCGGCAAAGGGGGCGACGGGGCCCCGGACCGCGGTGGCGATGCCGAGGACGGCAAGCCGCTGACGGCCCCGAATCCCAGGGAAGCGGGCCTGGGCGGCGCGGGCGCGAAGGATGGCGCCCCGTGCGCGGACGGCCGTCGTGGGGATGACGGCGCGCCGGGCGAGCCCGGCGCAGCCGGTTATGGTGGACGCCTCACCGAGGCCGGGTGGGAAGGCGTGCCCGGCCGCCAGGGCGGCACGGGAGCGCCCGGTCAGGGGGGCGGCGGCGGCGGCGGCGCGCCGGGCGGCCGGAGCGCCTGCGGCAACGCGGCGCTGGGCGGCGCGTCGGGCGGCTCGGGCGGCGGCGGCGGCTGTGGCGGCTCGGGCGGCCGTGGCGGCGGCGCGGGCGGCGCGAGCATCGCGATCTTCGCCCATGCGGGCAGCAAGCTGACACTGAGGGAGACCCGGGTCATCACGGGCCAGGGCGGCTACGGCGGCCGGGGAGGCGAAGGCCAGATGGGCGGGCAAGGCGTGCAAGGAGGCCCGCCGGGGCAGCCGCCGGACCAGGGCGGCGAACACGCCTGCCGAGGCGGCTACGGCGGCTGGGGCGGTACGGGCGGCTACGGCGGCGGCGGCGCCGGCGGGCCCTCGATCGGCATCGCCTATGCCGACGACGAGCAGCTCACCCTGGATCGCGTCACGTTCGAGATCGGCGAAGGGGGCCCGGGCGGCATCGCGGATGTGGAGGACGAGACGCGCGACAAGGCGAACCGAGGCAGCGACGGCTTCGCCGCCGAGACGATGCGCTTCGCGCGGTAGGTGCGCGCGCGGGAGCGCCGCGACCGGTTCCCCTGACCGGTCGGGAACAGGGTAGGACGATCGCCTCGCCCCAGGACCAGCCGCTGTGTTGACGGCCGCTCCCATCTCGCCGTCTGCGCCGGGAACTTCCATCGCGCCTCGTCTGCTCCCGTCACGTGCAGCGCTGCCGGCGAGCAGGCCTTATGCGTTGTCGTTGCTTGGTCCTTCCAGCGGCCCCTCGGGCGCGTCCCACCCGCCGGGAGGCTCTTCAATTCCCAGTGCGGCGAGGAGCTCGCGGGCGGCCTTCGAGATGCCTTTGGGGATCTCGGGCCCCGGTTCCCAGGCCGAGAGCAGCGCGCGAAGCCTCCGAGCGGGCGCGGCGAATTTCTGTTGATCGAGCTCCGTTCCGAATGCGGACAGGAGCTGGTCCATATGCTCGACCAGATGCTCTCGCGACGGCCACGACGTCGCCTTGGCCCAGAGCAACGGCGAGGCGAGCAGCTCGGCGACGTTCACTGCGCCCGCGAGTGCCTGGGCCAGCTGGGCCGCCTTCTTCGACGCATCGCCGTAACCCCGCGGCGCGCCCACGGCCTCCGCTTCGGGCGGCGGCTCCGCGTCGTCTGTGTCGCGATCCGTCGCCCGGACCTGGTAGCCGTCGTCGTTCTCCCAGCCGCAGGCGGGCACCCTTATGCCGAGCGAAAGACAGAAACGCCGGGCCGCCTCGTACACTGCCTGCGGGACCTCCTCGCCCTCTCTCCAGGTAAGAACCGCTTCACGGAGCTCTCGCGCTCGCTCGCGGGGCTCATCGAGCGGGAAATACGCGATGTAGTCGTCGGCCGCCAGGAGGACTTCCGCGCGCGTCGGTCGTCTCACGAGGGTCGACAGCCTGCGGGCCGAGGTCATCTCACGCAACAGGTCGAAGGCGTTGTTGAGGGCCTCGCCCTCCTTGTCGTCAGGGTCCGATCTTCGACGGATGGTGCGCGGCTCTCGCGGTTGGGTAGGCTTCACGGTATCGTCGCTCCTGCTCACGGATACGGCACACAGACGGGTCCGAAGTAGATGTTCCTGAGTGCCGAGATGGCGCCGGCACCGACGGCGACGACCTCGGGCGGCGAGGTCCCGGTCTTGACGCAAACATAGGAGCACCACGCTCGTATCATGATGTTCTGCAGGAGCTCGTTCACGAAGTCCGGGCACGTCCGTCGCACCCGCTCTGAAATATAGCGGGTCGCATTCGGCCACACTGCCAAGCTTCCAGCCGCGTAGCATGCGCGCTCTCCCACCACAAGCGAGCGGCGGATGAACTGCCGGCAAGCGGCGCAGCGCCGTGTGGCCGAGGGCCACACGGGCGGAACACGCTGTTCGGTTCTGAATGTGGAGAAAGGGGGACGGCGACGACTTGCTCGCACTGCCATTGCAAAGGGAGATCGGCGGGATCGGGAAGGACGCCTGCTCGGCAGTCCCCGTGACCGGCGCGCCCGCCGTGACGAGCGTGTGTAGCGACCAAGTATCGACGGGCGGCAAAGGCGGTGACGGGACCCCGAATCGCGGGGATGGAGAGGACGAGGAGCCGCTGCCGACCCGAACCCAGCAACGCAGGCCTGGCCGGCGCAGGCGCGAAGGACGGCGCCGGGGGCGAGCACGGCCGCAATGGCGAAGACGGCGCGCCGGGCGCGCCGGCGCCGACGGTCAGGGCGGACGCCTCACCGAGGCCGGGTGGGAAGGCGTGCCCGGCGGCGCGTCACGGCGGAGGCTTTCGGCCGCCCGCCGGCGGTGCAGGGGCCTCGGTCGCGGCAGCCACCCCGGCCGCGGCGGACACGCCGGCGACGATGCCGCCCCAGTGGCTGCCTTTCCACAGGACCTTGCCGCATCGATCGCACCGCCAGAACTCGTCGTGGCGATCCGCCACCGCCGCCGGCACCGCATCCCGGACGCTCTCCTTCGGGGCGGCCGTGAGCGCGCCGCCGCACGCCATGCAGCGGGGATCCCGCACGGGCAGCCCGAGCTCCCGCAGCACGAAGCCGGCCTGCTCCGTCGGCCGCAGCCCGCGCGGCACGTAGAGCCCGCGCACGGCCGCGGTGCGCAGGGAGCGCCGCTCGAACACGCCGGCGTCGGAGCTCAACAGCACCCGGCCGGTCTGCTGCGCGAGGCGCACGAGATCGCCGTCGTCGATGCCGTGCTCGAACATGGCGTCGTAGCCCGCGCCGCGCAGCCAGCGCGACAGGCCGCCCAGCATCGCGTCGCACAGGAAGCTCGGCGCCGCCGCGCCGCCCTGCGCCGGGGCCGCGCTGTCCTGCGCCGCCGCGCCGCCCTGCGCCGGGGCCGCGCCGTCCTGCGCCGGGGCCGCGCCGCCCTGCGCTGGATCGGCTCCGCCGCCCGCCTCACCCACGAGCATGCCCCATCACCTCAGGATGGCGGAAGGCCAGCGGGCGGCAAGGGCGCCCCCGGCGAAATCCCCACGCGCCCGCCGCGCGCTGCTACCGTCGGCGTAGGGTCAACCGATCGTGGAGGAGTCGATGTCGATGAAGCGTGCATGGTGCTCCTGCGTGGCGGCCGCCCTCGCCGTGCTGGCGAGCGCGCAGCAGGCGTCGGCCTACTGCCGCTCGAACACCTGCAAAAGGTCGGAGCTCTGCCTGCAGGACGACCAGCCGGTCGGCGAATGCAAGCCTCTCCGCTGGGCGGGCGATTGCATCGGCTTCAGCATCCAGGAAGACGCGTCCAGCGAGATCTCCTACCAGGAGATCTCCGACGTGCTCGAGGCCGCGTTCGACACGTGGATGCAGGCGCCGTGCGACGGGGGAACGCCGGGGCTCCGCGTCCAGAACCTCGGGCCCGTCGCCTGCGGAGCGGTGGAGCTCAACGCGAGGGACGGCAAGACAAGGATCGTCGATGGCCTCGTGCCGGGCAACACCAACGTGGTCGTCTTCCGCGATCTGGAGTGGCTCGCGAGCTCGGGGCACAACAGCGAGATGCTCGCGCTCACGACGGTGCAGTTCGACAGGAAGACCGGTAATCTCTGGGGGGCCGACATGGAGATCAACACCGATCTCTACGATTTCACCGTCGGGGACGACTCCGCCGCGCCGAGGGAAGATCTGCTCGCCATCGTCACGCACGAGGCAGGGCATTTCCTGGGCCTCGACCACAGCATGGCCGGCCCCGAGGCGACCATGCACTCGAGGTACGACAGGGCGGACCCGATGAACTTCAGGACGCTGCACGACGACGACATCGCGGGCATCTGCCAGATCTACCCCCCTCGGGATCTCTCCACGTCGACCTGCAACCCCATCCCTCCGCACGGGTTCTCGCCCGAGTGCGCCGACGATCAGATGGTCCGCTGCAGCGCGGCGCCGCCCGCCGCCGGCGGCCCAGGGTGGAGCGCCCCGCTGGCCGCCGTCGCGATCGGCGCCGCCGCCTGGCTCCGCGCCGTCGGGCGCTCCCGCGCCGGCGAGCGCAACCCAGAACGGCGGGGGTGCCGGCAGTGAAGGGTGAATACCGGCCATCACGTGACCGGCTTCTTCACCGACCCGACGCGGGACGCGATGAGCACCGACACCGGACCATCACACGCGACGCGCCGGGTGGCCGGCCGGCGTGGGAGGTAGCCAGCACAAACCTGGGTTCGATTCAGCTTTTATTTGATTCGAAATTTTTCATTCATGCTCAGCGCTCGAATGCCTCGCAAAGAGTCCCGCGAGCGCATCGCCGGCGAGGATTTTACCGTTGCTCGTGAAGACCTCGACCTCCACACTTCCGTCGGAAAAGAACTCGACCTCCCACCGTTCGCCCGGCACCGCCACGAGCACCATGATCGACTCATCTCGGTTGTGCGCGAGGGTGTAGCTAAGATGGCCAGCATGCAACCGCTGCAGGAAGGAGAGCAACTCGTTCATCGCGTCCATTGTATTACCTATTTATCCACAAGCATCGGTTTCGCCGGGACGATCTCGACGTGAGTACGGCGCTTGTTGCGCTGGATAAATCCAGCCCCGGAGGGAGACGCTCGGCCTGGTACGCGCCCCCGGATCTCTCAACCTCCGCCGCCGCTCCAGCACGACATCGAGCCGGCGATCTGATAAGTTCGACGAATGAACCTGCGTCGCGCGCTCCCCTACCTCTGTCCGTTGGCCCTGCTCGCCGCGTGCACGGACGAGCAGCGCTCTGACGCGGGCACTGGCGGAGGCACCGGGACCTCCGAGAGCAACGGGAGCACGAGCGCAGAGACCGGGACCAGCGCAGGCAGTGGCGGCACGGGTGGCGTTGCGGCCAGCGGCGGCAGCGGCGGCAGCGGCGGCAGCAGCGGCAGCGGCGACGAGCCGCTCCAGGAGCCCGAGGAGGTCCCGGTGCTGGAGAACATCACGTTCTACGACGGCTACGCCGAGACCGTCGACGAGCCGATCCCGGACGGCGTGATCCGCCACAACAACTCGCTGGTTGCGACCAGGTTGACCGACGAGCTGCTCGCCAGGATCCAGACCACCCTGAAGGTCCGCGTGGTCGTGGGAGCGCTGTGCGATAACTACGACCGACTCGGCTCGGTCAACCTGGCGCTGGTCCCCAAGGGCGCTCAGACCTACGTTCCCGACGAGGTCGACCGGATCGAGATCGCACGGTTCGTCACGCCGTTCATGGACATGAACAAGCAGCCGAAGACGGTCCCCTACGAATGGGAGGCCAGCAACCTCGTGCCGATCTTGAATGACCCCGACCTCCTGGCCGAACACGATTTCTGGTTCGAACTGGGCATCTTCGGCGTGCCTTATGCCGCGAACGACGAGATCCCCGGGTGCGCTGGTCGCAATGACACGCAGCTCGGATCGCTGCTGTTGTACACCGACAGCACGCAGGAGGCCCAGGACTTCAGCGTCCTGTTGCCGCTGGCGATCAGCGAAGAATTCAACAACTACGCCACGGGCGCCAGCGACAAGGTCGGCACGACCCGCAAGACCGTCAGCTTCGAACTGCCGGCGGATACACAGAATGCACAGCTCGTGTTGATCACGTCGAATCACGGCGCCAACCAGGGCGGCGAGGAGTACATTCGCCGCGAGCATTACGTGTACGTCGACGGCGAGCTGGCCTTGCAGTACAAGCCCGGGCGCACGTCGTGCGAGCCGTTTCGCAAGTACAACACCCAGGGCAACGGCATCTACGGGGCGTCCCCGCAGTCGGACAAAAAGTGGCAGTCGTTCAGCAACTGGTGCCCCGGCGACGTGATCGACACCCGGATCGTCCCGTGGGGCGCCGCGAGCGCCGGCACGCACGAGTTCGTGATCGACGTCCCTGACGCGACCTTCGCCGGCGGAGAGGGCAATATCCCGTTCTCGCTCTACGTGCAGGCGCGTTAGGGGCTCCAAACGCGAGCGCCCGACGCGGGAACGGCCCGGGCCGTCACCGCGCTCCTGGCGCCTGAGCGCGGCGGCGTCCGTGTCGCCGCGCGCGCAGGAGCGCGCCGCCGGCCGCGGCGAGGCAGCTCAGGAGCGCCCCGGCGCGCCCCCCGCCCGACGCCCCGCAGGAGCAGCCGCCGCCGGCGCTCGGCTCGGCTGCGCCCGCGCCGGCCTCGCCGCCGGCGCTCGCATCGCTTCCGCCCGCGCCCGCGGCGCCGCCGGCCTCGCACGAGGCCCCGGCGCCGACGAAGCGCGCTGTCGCCCGCCAGAGCCCGGGGCAGGTCCGGCCGGTCGAGCTGTCGCCCCCGCAGGCCTCCGGCGAGCCGCAGAGCCGGTCGAGCGTCATGAGCGGCGAGAACGTCCTGCCCCCGTCCGTGGAAACGCCGGCGGAGAAGCCATCCACGGGCTCGTCGGCGCAGGCGAAGAGGCCCCGCGCCGTCCAGGTGAGGCAGCGGACGCCGAGCTGCCCAACCTGGGTGAACTCCAGGGTATCCGTCGGCGCGACCCACAGGCCGTCCAGATCGCTGCCGGCCGCGATCTCGGTCCCGTCGGGCGAGAGGGCGAGGCCGAGGAGGCTCGCCGCCTGGAACACCTCGCGCCACGTGGCGCCCCCGTCCCGCGAGACCAGCAGCGCGTCCGCGCCGTCGCCGTCGCGGCGCACGTACACCACGTCAGGGTCTTTCGGGTCCACGGCGCCGAGGTACGGCAGGTTGCGATCGTCGCTGCCAGGGACGTCGAACTCCTCCCAGGTCGCGCCCCGATCGTCCGAGCGCCGCACGATCCCCTCGAACGTGGGGCCATTGCGCCGCCCGCTCACGTAGATGCGCCGCGGATCGCTGGGCGCGCTGTCCAGGGTCACGCCGAGGAACGTGCTCGGGAAATCGACCCCGGCCTGCGTCCAGGTCCGTCCGTCGTCCTTCGATTCCCAGACCTGCGTCAAGATCGCGTCGCTGGCCATGACGCTGGAGCCGAGCA
The DNA here is from genome assembly GCF_051524395.1 of Sorangium sp. So ce117. Classification (NCBI taxonomy): domain Bacteria; kingdom Pseudomonadati; phylum Myxococcota; order Polyangiales; family Polyangiaceae; genus Sorangium; species Sorangium sp. So ce117. The sequence goes on along the minus strand of NZ_CP150309.1, from coordinate 9,432,183 downwards.
GGAGGACGCTCGCGGGATCCGCGCGATCGATCGACAGATCGACGATGTTGCGCTGGGCGAGCGCGCCCTCGGCGATGCGCCAGTCGCAGCCGCGGTCGTGCGTCGCGCTGAGCCCGTCGAAGAGCCCGGCGAGGATCGAGCCGTCGGCGGTGACGACGAGCATGGGGTCCTCGAAGCCGCTGTAGCCGATGGCCGCTTCACAGATCCACGACCAGCGCTCGCCGCCGTCGTGGGTGGTGAGGACGCCGTAGGTCGCGCGGACGACGATGTGCTGGGGATCGGCGGGATCGACGAGGATCTGGCCGGCGGTGGGGTATCGGCCGTTGGCGCGCGCGGGCGGGGCGGCGGAGAGGGCGAGGCCCGCCGCGGCGGCGGCGAGCCCGAGGGCGATACGGTTCATCGAAGCGAGGTGCGCTACTGCCGCCGGAACTGCTGGTTCGTCCCGTTGTTGCACGTGTACTGGGCGAGCCTGGCGCCGTCGGCGGTGCTGGCCCCGTAGACGTCCACGCACTTTCCGCTGTTGACCGAGCGCAGCGAGACGACGCCGTTGCCGCGATCGATGAGATCCCACTTCTGGCTGTTCCTGCTGCTGTTGCAGTCCGCCTGCGTGATGTTCGCCCCGTTGTTCCGGCTGGACCCCTGCACGTCGGCGCACTTTCCGCTGTTGACGTTCTTCACGGTCGCCGTGGTGCCGCTGATGATCTCGACTTGCCACTGCTGGTCGCTCGCCCCCGTGCACGGCCGCTGGACGACGGTGGCGCCGCTGTCCAGGCTCGCCGCGTTGACGCTCATGCATTTGCCGGAATGGAGGGCCGTCAGGCTCTGGCCGGTCGTGCCGCCGGTGCCGCCGCCGGGGTCGGTCGTGCCGCCGCCGGGATCGGTCGTGCCGCCGCCCAGGCCGGAGATCTGGACCTGCGCGCCGGTTGCCGACACGGAGAGGACCTTCAGCGTCGCGTTCGTCCCGAAGAGCTGATGGGAAGCGCCGACGACGAGCGGCGCGTCCCTGAAGTTCCCGCCGGGGACCATGTCGAGCAGGTGCGCCCGGCCGCTCTCCCGCGACTGCGTGAAGAACGCATGGATGAGCACGCCCTTCGTGGAGAGGTTGCGCGAGTCGACGACGTTCGTCGCCGCCGGCTGGCGGAACTCGATCTGGTACATGATGTCGTTCGGGCCCTTGACGCGGAGCAGCTGGATCCCGGTGCTCGCCTCGGTCAAGGGGGCGAGCGTATACGTCCCGTCCGCGGTGACCGTCTGGGCCTGCGACGACGGGATCCACCCGAGGTTCACCTTGTAGTTGGCGTTGTAGTGCTGCTTCATGCCGTCGCCCATCGGGTCGAAAATATCGCCGTACTCGTCGAAGGTGCAGTCGTTGCTCATCGTCACCGTCGCCCCGCCGTTGCGGCACGTCCGCGAGGAGGCGTGCCACAGGCCGAAGTTGTGGCCGAGCTCGTGCACGACGACCTCGGGCCAGAGGCCGGCCATCCAGGTGGCGTTGCCGGGCTGCGCGCCCATGCCGGCGTACCCGCAATCCATGTTCCCCATGACCATGTAGTGCTGGTACGCGCTCAGATTGAAGCCGGCGTTCTTCGCCGCGGTCCTGGCCTCGTTCTGCCATCGGTCGTAGTCGTCGCACTTGCCGAAGGTGATGTTGAACGGGCCGGCGACGTCGTACTCGAGCTGCATCTTGCCGAACGACGAGCCCGCCAGGTGGGTCGCCGCTCCGGCCATCATGTTGCGCACGTCCTGCTCCGTGCCCATCGTCTGGCCGCCGTTGAACTGCACGCGCAGCACCAGGACGCGCTTGGTCCCGGTCGTGACGAGCGCGTTCGTCAGCTCGCCGATGCCCTCCGCCGGCCGCATCATGTCGACCACGATCATGCCGTCGTCGGTCACGGTGCCGAACACGTCCACCGGGGAGCCGCTCGCCGTGCGCCAGTCGGTCGACGGCTCGGCGCCCGGCGCCGCGTCCGTCATCGAGCCCAGGTCGAGGCGCACGAACACCCCATCTTCCCGCTCCAGCATGTACCGCGCCTCGCCATTGGCGACGGCGACGGTCAGCGTCCCCGAGGCGGTCGGGGTCGGCCCCGCTTCGTCACCGGCGTCGAGGCTCAGACAGCCGGGCGCGAACGCGCACGCTGCGGTGAGGGCAGCCGCGGTGAGGTGTGACTTGAAGCGCTTCATTGGATCTTCCTTTCCTGGCTCGGTCCGATGCGCCCATCTCCCCCGATGTCGGAGAGCGCCGCACCACCCCCCTCAGGAGCCAGGGCGCGGCGAGACGGAGCGCTGTCAAGGAGAGGCCGCAAGCGCCGCCAGCCTCTCCGCTGCTGATGTAACTTGACGGCCAATCCGCTCGCGGATCCGGGCGACGATCGCTCGCGATCGCCGCGCCGTGCCGCCGTCCACGCACCCTCTCGAGTGTCTTTGCCTTCAGAGCAAATCCGCGGCCACAGTCGTGCTATCGGCTTGACACGGGCAGCGCGCCTCTCTGAGTGAAACAATCACGTGAGGACGGCCCGTGATCCAATCCGATATGATGTTTGCGCGACTGGCGTGGATCGCGAGGGATCCTGAATGGACATGAAAACACCACCCCAGTGAGGCCACGTCAGTTGGTGGATGAGCTCTTGTGGTCGTCCGATCGAGCGAACACGGCCAGCGTCCTGCGCGATTTGCCGCGAGGGTGGCAATCCGTGGTCGCGGGTGAGCGCGTGAGTTATTCGGTGAGGGCGCGGGCGGCGATGTAGGTGGACTGGCGCGCTCGCCGCGCGCCCTGCCGGCCGTCGCTGCTTCCGGAGCTCCGCGGGGCGGGCTTCACGCGGGGACGATCAGCTCGGCGAGCGGGAGCAAAGCGTAATCGGCGGCCGCGGTAAACCGCATCTCCCCGTCGATCAGGTAGAGGTCGGCCGCTCCGGGTCGATCGTCCAGGATCCCGAGGTCGTACGTGACGACGTCGCCGTCGACGCGCAGCGTGCGGATTCCTCCGATCTCCTTCTGGTGCGCTGCCGCCGTGAGCCAGTCGTGACCGAGCTCCGCCTTGCACTTCCTGTGACCGGTGTGACCGGCGACCTGCCGCAGGCCGCGCGGGAGCGAACGCGGCTCGAAGCGCCGCGGCCGCGCCGGATCGAGCTCCCATGCCGGATCGCCACCAACGCGATCGACGCACGCAGGTCGATGATAGAGGAGGCCGCCGCCTTCGTTGCCCGCGGCGCCGGCGATGTGGAGAGGATCGAGCGAAAGTGGCGTGCGTGCGCCGCCCTGCCATTCCGTGCGCCGCGCGTCGACCGCGGCGCGCAACTGCCGCTCGAGGGCCGCCGCCAGCCGGTGCGGGTCGCGCTCGTCCGGCATGCCCAGCATCGCGAGCTCGCGCGTGGTCACGCCCGCGTGGGTCAGCAACACAGCGCGGCCGTCGGGCAGCACGCCTGAGAGCGCGAGATGAAAACGGCCGCAGAGCAGCAGCTCGATGACGAGCTCGCGCTGGGACTCGCTGAACGACGCGTAATCGCGCGCCGCGAGCCCCGGGGTCGCCACATCGGGAAACTGCGCTGCGAACTCGTCGTGTTCGCGCCGCATGGCGGCCTCGGCGCCTTCACGCCGCCTGGTCTCCTTGATCGAGCGCCCGAGCGCGCGCGCCGCAGCGAACCGCACGTCGTCGAGGCCGGCGAGCTCCATGACCCGCGCCGCGTCATGGTTGCCGAACAGGAGCCGCACCTGCGCGGGATCGTGGCCGGCCAGCCAGTGCAGCGTGCGGAGCCCCTCCGCGCCAGCGCCCACCGGATCATCGAGGTCATAGTCGAAGTGATCGCCGATCGACACGAGCACGACGTCGTCGACCAGCCGGCCGTCCGCGCCGAGCAACGCGTGCGACGCGAGCACGGCCATCACCTTGGCCATCGGCGCCTGCGGGTCGCCCATCACGAAGATGCGCCGCGGTGTCACTGTTGGCTGAGGCGCGGCCATGGCGCGTATTCTAGCATGTCCCCAAACTCGGGCAAACGCTTGTCGATTGTCACGCTGTACGGCCGCCTTCCGCCGCTGGACTTGGGCATCCGGCGCTCAGCCGCCTCGGCCATGGCCTGAGTGGGGCGTCTTATGGCCCGCCGCAAACGTTACGCAGCCGCTCTGCAGACCGCGTGGTTCGCGGTGAGGAAATCTATGACCTGAAGCGGGTCGGGATAACAACTGCCGCACGGGAAGACGTTCCTGGCTTCGTTAGTCCACAAACCCATGGCGCGCCAGCGCCTGCTGGTCATCAGCGGATATGAGTGGACTTAAGACGATATTTTCGTCGAAGCCGTAGAGCACCCACCTCCCGTTCACCGCAGCGCGCCAAGCACCTTTCATTCCCTCTGCTCCAAGCCAGGTAAGTGCACGATCGCCATAGGTGGCCCTGTGCTCAACTAGAACCTGTCCCGGATCAAACGAGCGCTGGCGCCCCTTGTGTGGGAGCCGCTCGAAGATGCGCTCCGCGTTCTGAAAATCTCCATGGATCAATGCATTGATGTATTGCTTCGCCATTTTCTGTTCGCTCATGGCTTGTGGCCTATCGTTTCACGCTCCGAGGTCTGTTTCATCAGTTGCTGTATACAATAACGAGTTCGATTTCGCTTCGCGATTCAGCTTTTTGATGTCTCGGAGGACGAAGGCGGAACGCAGACACCTGTGCCCGGTTCAGCTGTCCCATCGTCGAGATTCTGCTGTTGGCACGTCCGAGCCGCCGCACGCCCTTCCTCAACGAGGCGCTGGAACTCACCGTCCGCAGTGAGCCCCTTGAAGCGCTCGTCGAACGGCACGGCTTCGGCCCAACTCGGCGCAACAGCGAGGGCTTGCCTAAGATCGGCAAAAGCCTCAGCGCGCTGGCCCAGCAGAGCGTGCATCGCGGCGCGGTTATACCATGGGCTCGCGAAATGGTGTGCCAATATCGAGTGCTCTGGAGGCGCCTGCGCGCTGCATCGGATGGCCGCGCTATAAGCGTTGATCGCGTCGTCGTGACGACTGAGGTAGATCAGCACAGTGCCCAGGATTTCCCATGATCGCGGTTCATCCGGGGCGGCGGCAACGAGGCGGTTAGCCGACGCCAGTGCTTCGTCGAGTCGACCCACATCGCGGAGCGCTACGGTGCGCTTGCAGAGAAGATCCACCAGCGTTCAGTCTGCCCTCAGATATCGGTGATCGAGGGCGCGGACGCAGTGATCCACCGTCAACGTGTCCCTGACATCGAGGAGCGTGAGCGCGCGGTCGAAAGCCTCGACCATTTCACCCGCTGGATCGAGAAGGACGGTGGGAGTCTCCTCGAGCGTCGAGGCTTCGAGCAGAACTGTCCCGAGAAGGAACCACAAGGTGGGCGAGCGTGGCTCGATCGCGACCGAGCGTCGCAGCGCCTCGACGGTGCCCGCATAATCACCCGCGTCCCTGGCAAGCGCGGCGCGCTGGAAGAGAAGCGCTGCTTGCTGGGCCGAGCCTGGAGCGAGCAAGCCCTCGAGCACTTCCGCTGCTTCAACCCGCCAATAGTGGCGATAGAGCGTGGTGAAATTCTCGGTGATCGCGAACGGTGCCTCTTCCCCAGCGAGCCCTCCACCCGGTGAGAGCGCAGTACAAAGGTCTTCTACGAGAGAGCGGACCTCCACGGCCTTGTCCTCGTCATGCCTCAGGCGGGTTAGCGTGGTGAGGGCGTTGGCGTACGCCATCCAGGGGCCACCTCCCCATCGCCGCGCGAGCTGGCGAAGCGGGCGAAGGCTCTCGATCTCCGTTGTTGTGCACTCGAGCAGTGCGTTCACCGTCCGATCGAGATCGGCGAGCCTCCTCTCCTTCAGCGCCGATCGCGAGAGGTGCGCCAGCATCAATGGATCGACTATCCAGGCGTGCTCGCCGGTGTCGGTCTCGATAGACTCGATGTTGTGGAAGTTCGCCGCCGCGCGGTATCCAGTTGGCAGCGTCAGGACCTTTCCCAACCAGGGGCGCACGCGGAGTATCTCTGAAACCGTCGTCGTGACGATATCTTCCTCCGGTCCGGCGGGATCGCGCAACGCACCAATGGTCCAGCCGGAATCCTGGGGATCGCTCGGGACCATTCGACGTAGACAGACGCGGAGTGACCTCAGACTACTCTGCTCCATCCTTACCAGGGCACGGAGTGGCGCGCTTGACCGCTTGGGTGCGCCGGTAAAACCGGCATCAGGAAGTAGGTGAGCATGCAGCAGTACAGAAGCAAGTCCTACCCCGGGAGGTGCCCACCCCCGGGAAGTCAACCTTGCGGCGGCGTGGGCGACCACGACGGCGAAGCGTAGGAAGACGAGCGGACGGGCCGGGCGATGGAGCCTCGAAAACAAGTCAGTCAGTGGGAGCCGACGCGTTCCAAGACCGCGGAAGGCCACGGTGCAGCGGCCGCAAAGACAGCGGTGGGCGATGGCACTGCACTCCCCTCGGGGTCGGAGAGTTCGGCACGTCAGCACTTGCCTGATGAACGGGAACCGGGAGGCCTCGGAGGCGCCTCTTCGCCAGTGGTGGGCGGGAGGCAGGCGCGGGAAGGCGACAAGCCGCAAGCCGCAAGGGCGAAAGCCCCGGAGCCGCATGCCCCGATGGAGTCGGACGAGCCCATAGTACCGAAGAAGTCGGCGAACTCGCGGGTAACGCCCGAGGAGTCGATGGAGGGAAGGGGCGAGGCCAACGGGAATCTCGACCAGCGAAACGCGTCCCGGGCTCAGGATCGGCAAGACGCGCTCACGCACCTGGATCGAGTCGGAAAGCGAGCGACGAAGGAGAAAGGGACGCGGTTCGATAACCTGCTGAGCTACATCAAGGCGCCGCTGCTGAAGGAGGCGTACGAGCGCCTGCGGAAAGACGCGGCACCTGGCGTCGACGGTGAGACGTGGAGCAGCTACGGCGAGAGGCTGGACGCACGGCTGCTCGACCTTCAGGACCGCGTACAACGCGGAAGCTACCATCCGCAACCGGTACGGCGCGTGCACATCCCGAAAGGCGATGGCCGCACGAGGCCGCTCGGGATCCCCGCGCTGGAAGACAAGATCGTCCAGCTGGCGGCGCGGATGCTCCTGGAACCGATCTACGAGCGAAGCGAGTTCCTGGGGTTCTCGTACGGCTATCGGCCAGGCCGGTCGGCGCACGGGGCTCTGGACGCGCTGAGCGTAGCGATCGTCAGCAGAAAGACGAACTGGGTGCTCGACGCAGACATCCGGGCGTTCTTCGACACCATCGATCACGGGTGGATGCAGAAGTTCGTCGAGCACCGGATCGTGGATCGACGCATGGTGCGGCTGCTGATGAAGTGGCTGCACGCGGGCGTCATGGAGGACGGCCAGCTCCACGACGTGGAGGAGGGAACGCCGCAGGGGGGGATCATCAGCCCCCTGCTGGCAAACATCTACCTCCACTTCGTGCTCGATCTGTGGGCGCATCGATGGCGGAAGCGGCACGCGCGCGGGGAGATGTACATCGTGCGCTACGCCGACGATGTCGTGATGACCTTCCAGTACGAGCGGGACGCACGGGCGATGCAGGAAGCGCTTGCGGAGCGCCTCGCTCAGTTCGGACTGGAGTTGCATTCTGAGAAGACGCGGGTGCTCCGGTTTGGGCGGTACGCATCGGAGCACTGCGGCAAGGAAGGACACGAGCGGCCAGAGACGTTTGATTTCCTCGGCTTTACGCACATCAGCGCGAAGCGCGTGGATGGACGTTTCGCGCTCGTGCGCCGGACCTCCCGGAAGAAGAGGGCAGCAAAGCTGCGGGATCTCCGTAGGAAAATGAGGCGCAAGGCGCACGACCCAGCCAGGGAGCAACACCGATGGCTGAGCGCCGTGCTCCGAGGGCACTACAACTACTACGGGGTACCTGGAAACGCGCGAGCCCTGGGCTCGTTTCGCCACCAAGTGCGCGAGGCGTGGCACAGGGGCATGCAACGTCGCAGCCAGCGGGCTCGTTGGACGAACGACCAACGGACCCGTTTCGACGAGCGTTTCCCGCTTCCTCCGCCGCGCATCACACACCCCTATCCCACCGTGCGCTTCTCATCCGTAGACCGGAGGTGGGAGCCCGGTGCGGGAAAACCGCACGCCGGGTTCTGTACGGGGGGCGGCCCGAAAGGGCCGTCCCTACCGTGACCACCGACACGCCTCACGACCGCCTCTTGCTCGTACAGAATTCGCAGGGCTTGGTCCGCCCCAGGAACAGCATCGCGTGGTGGGCTGCCCTTGAAATCTGGCTCGTGCACGACAATCTCGCCACCCACGTGGCGAAGCGTGAAGGAAATGTCCTCGAGTTCTACGGTCGCTCCATCGTTCAGTTCATTGCCTCCCTCGTGGTACCTGGCCACGACATCGAGAAGCATCTCAGCTTGCAATTCGAGATCGGCGCCACAGCGGACGACCACCTGGGAAGCGCCGATCCTACGGCGGAACTCTCTGGATGCGTATTCTTGCTGGCTCATCTTTGGCTATCACGATCGTCCCGATCTCTGCACCCACCGCGCTGGCGGGTTTCGGCGCGCCTCGGGATAGGAGGCCGCCCACGACTTCACCAGCCGCCTCATGATCGTTTGCGCTCCCTTTGCCATGCAACAATCTATCTGGCATCGGCGTCTTCACGAGGCGCATGGACATGGTTCGGATTCTTTGCTCGGCGTGGACAACGGACTCCTTCACTCCTTCGCCGTCAGTCCCTGGCCTCGACGCGAAGATCCTGTTCGTCCGCCTCGGCTCGGCCCAGAAGCTGGCAGTCATGGCAGAAGTGTCGTTCCACCTTGAGGAGGGTCGCAAAGAATTCATGGCGGAAGCTCATCGGGCCGATAGCGATATGAAGCGGCACCTCGCGGCCTTCGGAGGACTCGGGTCGCGTCCCAAGGAGATCGAGCAACGTTGCGAACGAGAGCGCATCGCCGGCAATGAGATGCGCCGGCTCGCAGTATAACACGAGATGACCACATTGGAATTGGCTCGGCGACTGCGGCCGATGCCGCCAACGCATGTTCATGATATGATCTGCGGTGCCATCCCAGTTCCGCCTGTAACCCGGGTCGTCATGGTGAGGCAGCTCGAACGCTCGAGCGATCTCTGTCAATGCTTCCGCTTCATTCGTCATTCGATCGCCGCGAAGCGCGATGAAATGATACGCTAGATCGCGCGCGACCTGCCGCAGTGCTGCCTCCACGTCCTCGAGCCGTACGCCATCGCGGAATATATGAATGTCCCGCTCAGCGGAACCTTGAAAATGGGTAAGATCCATGAGCGTCGAATTGTCTCTCTACTCTGATATTCATCAGTCGTCTGGAAACATCGTTCACGGCAGCCTTGTCCATGCCAGCCACACGCACCCAGGCTGTCTCGCCGGTGATCTGACGGAAGGCGAGCGTCGCTGAAGAAGATTCCGCGCAGATCGTCACGGATTCAGAGAAATCGAGCTCGAGGAGCCCGGCCGAACGCACCACCGCACGAACATCCTCTGACAGGTTCGTTTGATCGGTGCTGTTGTACATGACCGCGTGCGGTAGCCAGCGCTGGCGATGCGCCATGTAGGCGTTTTGATAAAGGTGGTTCCTGAAGGATTTTGCCCAGAGCGAGAACTTCTCGCCCTCGCCCCCTTCGAAGACGCGGCCGAGCCCGTCATGCTCGAGATAGACCTGTTCAATGGCGGCGCAGCCTACCGCGATGACGATGCAGTCCTCCGGTACTGCGTTCTCTCCAGTCGCCACGCTCTCTCGATAGAATGAGAGGAGACTCGGGACGTCTGTGCTGATGCCCTCCTGGCTGAAGAGTTGACCGTCGTCGTGGCCCATGACGGAGAGAAAATACCTGTAATCGGGAGGCAGCGGATGGCCGGCGGTCTGCTCCAGGGAATCGATCTCGTCTGGCGTTGCGCCACGGATGCGTGGAGCAAATCCGGGGTCGTGCTGCTCGATGTAGGAAATGAGCTTCTCCATCGGCGCGTCTCCTGTGTCCTCATTTCAGCGCGCGGTGCGGCGTGCGCTGGTGGAAAGCCGAGAGAGCTGCGTGACGGCCGTCCGGGTCTCGTTCGAGCCTGCGGCGAGCGGGTCGCCTCGTGCGGCACCGGCAACTTCGTCGCTGCCGTGGGCAAGACGCCGCTACGGGACGAAACGCGCAGCCTGATCTAGGCCGTCCTGGAGCGATCCACGCGGAGCTCGATCCAGGGAGAGGTCTGCTCGGCCAGGGTGCGGTAGGTGAGCGCCGCGGCGCCGACGAAGAAGAGCGCGAGCGCGGCCGGGCCGATGTCGATGCTCCCTGCCGAATCGACGGCGCCGAGCATGCTCGCGTGGAACGCGCGGAACAGGCCGAGGTGAAGCGCGGCGAGCGCCCCGCCGAGCGCGAGCGCCCAGGAGCGGTGGAACCGCGCGCGCTGGGCGTGGTGGGCGATGACCGTCTCGGAAGCGACGCAGAGGCTGCCGTGCGCGGGCGCCCGGAGCACCCAGGCCCGCGCGGCGTCGCGGTACCCCTTGCCGGCGGCGCTCGCGTCGATCTCGCGGCGCACTGAGCCCGCGATGTAGATCGTGTCGCCGGGGCGGACCTCGGACACGTAGGCGGGCGCGCCGCCTCGTCTCGTCGGGACGAAGGTGGTGTCGAGGCTCAGCCTGCCGCTCGCCGGCTCGACCCGCACGGTGGCGCCCGAGGCGAGCCGGAGCGAGAACGCGCGCGCCCGCGTCTGCCACGCGCTCGGCGCGGCGCCGGCCTGGCCGCCGCACGGGATCTCGACCGCGATCACCGCGTCTCCCGGCGCGGCGTCCTCCGCGCTCACCTCGCCGCGCAGGAGCGCAAACCCCTCGCGTATCGCGCCGGGTGACGCCGAAGGGCTCCGCGCATACGCGGCGATCTGCGAGCGCCGCCGGTGGTGGTGGCAGCGCCCGATCGCGATGGCGACCGCGACACCCAGCACCACCCCGGCGACCCCGTAGACGATGAAAAGGCTCGCGACAAAACCCATCGTGACAGCGTAGACGTGCGGCGTCGGGGCGTCGAGACAGGGTGTTGGTCTCGGGAGCCCGCGAGCGTGAGGCGCGCATCTCGCACCATCGCCGCTCCGCGGCCCCGCGCCCCGCGTCGACACAGACAGCGCCGCACAGCGCCGCAGGCACCCATCCCACCCCGTGTGGGGCGCGCAGCGCGCCTTCCGCCTGCTCCGCCGCGTGGATCGGTGATTGGCACTTCCGCCGTCGTGCTGCGCCGTCGTTCGGGAACGTTGGTTCGATAAATGCTTATACTTTCGATTACTTGTGGCGGTTTCCCTCCTCTCGCTCCGCTCCGGCTCCATCGCTGGAGCGATGCGCCGGTGCGCCAGCCAACGGACGTGAGGCCCGCCGCGCTTCGCGCGAAGGTCCGCGCGCCGCTGCGCGCCGGGGAGCGCACAGCCACGGGTGAGGCGCGGCGGGCACAGCCGCGCGGCGCATTGCGGTCTGGACGGGCGGATTGTCACGGCGGGAGGCGATTTCGATACGAAGCAAGCGCCGCTCCAGGGCCGGGCGCGAGGCCGCATCCTGCGTGTCGGGCGCGGGTGGCGCCGCGCGTCAGAAATGGGCGATAGAAGTTCAACGCGACGCCCGAAGCGTGTTAAGGAGGGGCCGTGTCCGATCAGCTCAGCTCGGATCTCGCCTCGCTGCGGATCCAGCGGGACGTCGATCCCGATCGGCGGAGCCCGCTCCGCACCGCCCTCGTCGCCGTGGTCGTGCTCGCGGCGGTCGCCGGCGCCGCCGCGTTCGCCGTGCCGAAGGCGCAGAGCGCGCTCTTCAAGACCGAGGTCACCACCACGGAGGTCGCGCTGGTCTCGCCGGCGCAGGCGTCGATCTCCGTGACGTCGACCGGGTATGTGGTCCCGCAGGTCGTGTCCAAGGTCGGGGCCAAGTTCCCCGGCCGCATCGCGCGGGTGCACGTCAAGGAAGGCGACGTGGTGAAGCAGGGCGACCTGCTCGTGGAGCTCGACGACGCCGACCAGAAGAGCCTCGTGGCCGCGGCCCAGGCCAAGGTGGCGGCGGCGCGGGCGCGCGCCACGGCCTCCCGGGCGAGCATCGGCGAGGTGGAGCAGCAGCTCGCGCGGGAGCGGCTGCTCGTCGAGCGCCAGGTGACCGGCCGCGCCTCGATGGATGACCTCACCGCGCGCATGCACTCGCTCACCCAGTCGGCGGCGGCGGCCGACGCCGAGGTCAAGGCCGCTGCGGCCGACGTCGAGAGCCTCCGGGTCACGCTGGCCGACCGGAAGATCGTCGCGCCGATCAGCGGCACGATCATGTCGAAGCCGCCGGAAATCGGGGAGGTCGTCGGCCTCGAGCTGCCGCACCTCGTCGAGATCGCCGACTTCACGTCGCTCGTCGTCGAGACCGATGTCCCGGAGACGCGCCTCTACCTCGTCGAGCCCGGCAAGCCGTGCGAGGTGGTCCTCGACGCGTACCCCTCGAAGCGGCACCGCTGCACGACGCTCGAGATCGGCAAGCGGGTGAACCGCGCCAAGGCGACCATCCCGGTGAAGGTGAAGTTCGTCGGAGAGCCGAAGGAGGCGCTGCCGGAGATGAGCGCGCGGGTGAGCTTCCTCGCCGAGGCGCTGTCCGAGGAGGCGATGAAGGAGCCGCCGAAGCGGGTCGTCCCGGAGGCCGCGGTGGTCGAGCGGGGCGGCGCCAAGGTGGTGTTCGTGGTCAACGAGGGCCAGGTGAAGATGGTGCCCATCAAGGTGGGCGGCCCCGCGCCCGGCGGGCTGGAGCTGCTCGACGGCCCGACCCCGGGGGCGCGCCTCGTGGCGAGGCCGTCCGCCGAGCTCGCGGACGGTCAGAAGATCAAAGAGAAGGAAAAGGGGAGCGAATGACCGAGGGGTATCGCGACGGGAAGCCGAAGCCCATTGTCGAGCTGCAGGGGGTCGGCAAGAGCTATTTCCGCGACAAGGAGCCGATCGTGGTGCTCGACAACATCACGCTCGACGTCCCGGAGGGGTCGTACGAGGCGCTGATGGGGCCCTCGGGCTCGGGCAAGTCGACGCTGCTGAACCTGATCGCCGGGCTCGATCGCCCGACGCGCGGCTCGGCGCGCGTGGCGGGGCAGGACCTCACGCGGATGAGCGACGGCGAGCTGGCGCGCTTCCGCTCCAGGACGATGGGCTTCATCTTCCAGGCCTACAACCTGATGCCGGTGCTCACCGCGGTCGAGAACGTCGAGCTGCCGCTCCTGCTCACGAACCTGTCGTCGTCCGAGCGGCGGAAGCGCGCGCAGACGGCCCTGCGCGTCGTCGGGCTCGAGGAGCGGATGGGCCACTATCCCCGGCAGCTCTCCGGCGGCCAGGAGCAGCGGGTCGCGATCGCGCGGGCGATCGTGAACGACCCGACGATCATCGTCGCGGACGAGCCGACCGGCGATCTCGATCGCAAGAGCGCCGACGAGATCCTCGCGCTCCTGGAGAAGCTCAACAAGGAGTTCAAGAAGACCATCCTGATGGTCACGCACGATCCGCAGGCCGCCGAGCGCGCGACGGTGACGCGCCGGCTCGACAAGGGGAACCTGTCATGAACCTCGTCTCCGTCGCCGCCAGGAACGTCCTTCGCAACAAGTTCAGGACGCTGCTGACCGTGATCGGCGCGGTGGTGGCGGTGCTCGCGTTCGTGCTCCTCCGGACGGTGCTCTCGGCGTGGAACGTCGCCGCCGACCACGCCGCGAAGGACCGGATCGCGACGCGGCACAAGATCTCGTTCATCCTCCCCTTGCCGAAGCGCTACATGGACACGGTCCGCGAGGTCCCCGGCGTGACGGAGGGGTCCTTCATGAGCTGGTTCGGCGCCAAGGACCCGCGCGACGCCAACAATTTCTTCGCCTCGATGGCCGTCGAGTCGAAGACCTTCTTCAAGGTCTACGACGAGATGGTCGTCTCGCCGGAGGACATGGAGCGGTGGCAGGGCGACAGGAAGGGCGCCATCCTCGGCGACGTCCTCGCGGGCCGGCTCAAGGTGAAGCCGGGCGACACGGTGACGCTGGAGGGGACGATCTACCCCGGAAACTGGCAGTTCAACGTCTCGGGGATCTACACGGCGACGCGCAAGTCGATCGACAGGTCGCAGTTCATCTTTCACTACGACTACCTGAACGAGTCGCTCCCCGAGCGGCAGCGCGACCAGATCGGCTGGATGGCCGCCCGGATCGACGACCCGTCGCGGAGCGCGGACATCAGCGCGGCGATCGACAAGATCTTCGACGAGAAGGACGTCCAGACGGCGACGATGAGCGAGCGGGCGATGAACCTGTCGTTCATGGCGATGATGTCGGCCGTGCTGACGGCCCTCAACGTCGTGTCCGTCATCATCCTTCTCATCATGATGATGATCCTCGGCAACACGATCGCCATGGGCGTCCGGGAGCGGACGCGGGAGTACGGCGTGCTGCGCGCGCTCGGGTTCGAGCCGAAGCACGTGAGGATCTTCATCATCGGGGAGGCGGCGACCATCGGGCTCCTGGCCGGGTTCCTCGGGCTCGTGGTCTCGTATCCGATCGTCGAGCTCGGGCTGGGCCGGTGGCTGGAGGAGGACATGGGCGCCTGGTTCCCATATTTCCGGATCGAGCCTTCGACGATGGTCATGGCGGTGCTGCTCTCGATGGGGCTGTCGCTCATCGCGTCGCTCATCCCGGCGTACAACGCCTCGAAACTCTCGGTCACCGACGCGCTCCGGCGCGTGGCGTGAGCGACCCACGCAGCCTGTCTTCGACACCCTGAAAGCGGGAGAGAGCGCTCATGATCCCCGTCGCTTACAACGTTCGAAATCTGGTGGTGCGCAAGACGACGACCCTCGCGACGGCGTCCGGTCTCGGCCTCGTGGTGTTCGTGTTCGCGTCGGTGCTGATGCTCGCGAACAGCGTGGAGCGCACCCTCGGGCGCACCGCGCGGGACGACGTCGCGATCGTGATGCGGAAGGGCTCCGACGCCGAGATGGTGAGCAGCATCGAGGAGCAGCAGATCGGCGTGATCCTCGCGAGCGCCGAGGTCGCGAAGCGGCAGGACGGCAAGCCGGACGGGGTGGGGGAGGTGATCGCGGTCATCCTCCTCGAGAAGCTCGGCACGGAAGGCATCTCCAACGTGCAGGTGCGCGGGGTGCCCGACGACGTGCTCGCGTTCCGCTCGCAGGTGAAGATCATCGAGGGCCGGCCGGCGCAGCCGGGCACGGACGAGGTGATCGTGGGCAAGGCGATCAGCGGCCGCTTCAAGGGCCTGTCGATCGGCGAGTCGTTCGAGCTGCGAAAGAACCGGCCGGTGAAGGTCGTGGGGGTGTTCGACGACGGCGGCTCCTCGTTGGAGTCCGAGGTCTGGGCCGACCTGCACACGACGCGCTCGGCGTTCGGCCGCGAGGGGGGCGTCTCTGCGGTGCGGGCGCGGCTCGCCTCGGCCAGCAAGTTCGACGCGTTCGAGGCGTCGATCGAGCAGAACCGGAACCTCGGGCTCGAGGTGATGCGCGAGAGCGTCTATTACGAGAAGCAGTCCGAGGGGACGAGCATGTTCATCAAGGTGATGGGCGTGCTCATCGCGGTGTTCTTCTCGATCGGCGCGATGATCGGCGCGATGATCACGATGCACTCGTCGATCGCCAACCGGCAGCGCGAGATAGGCACGCTGCGGGCGCTCGGCTTCTCGCGGTTCAGCATCCTCGTGTCGTTCCTCATCGAGTCGGTCCTCCTCGCGCTGGCGGGCGGGGCGCTCGGCGTGCTCGCCGCGCTCGGGATGAGGTTCGTGCGCTTCTCGACCGTCAATTTCGCGAGCTGGTCGGAGGTCGTGTTCACGTTCGAGCCGACGCCCGGGATCCTGCTGACGTCGGTGGCGATCGCGGCGGTGATGGGCCTGCTCGGCGGGTTTTTCCCGGCGCTCCGCGCTGCGCGGATCAGCCCGATCCAGGCGATGCGGGGGTGACCCGGGGCGCGGGGGGCGGCGCCTGAGGCATCCCCCACAAACTCTTCGGAAAATTCACAGGGTGGCGGGGAGACGGGGAGGTAAATCCTCAAATACTCCCTGTCTCCCCGCCTCCCTGTTCAATTTCCCAGCTGAAAAGGGCCGCGAAAGGTGTTCCGGCGCGCGCGGCGCTCCCTTGGCCAGGGACGTGCTCTCCCCTCGGCGGGGGGAACAGCATGCCCACGATCACCAAGGCGATTTACGTGAACTTCGCGGCGGGGAGGAACGTGGAGCGGCTGAATCGGCTCTCCTCCCTGGTCCAGCGGACAGAGCTGAACTCCCTGGTGATCGATATCCGGTCGGAGGGGGGCGCGCTCCTCTTCGAGCGGGACGAGGTGACAAGGGCCCAGCTGGGCGCCCTGCGCGAGGCCGGCATCTACCTCATCGCCCGGCTCGTCGCGTTCAAGGGCGGCCCGCGGGGCTGGTACGACCCGGCCTCGCAGCCGCGATGGCACGAGATCGCGGAGATCTCGCTCCGGGCGTACGACGCCGGCTTCGACGAGGTGAACTACGATTATGTGCGTTATGGCGCGGCGCGGGAGCCGCGGTCGCGGACGCCGATCGAGGAGAGGGCGCCGACGATCCGCGCTTTCTTCGAGTTCCTCCGCGCGGAGGTCGGCAATGCCGCGTCTCGCCCGATCTCCGCGGATGTCTTCGGGTTCACGCTGCTCGGGCCGCAGGACGGGATAGGCCAGCGGCTGGAGGACGCCGTGGAGCTCTTCGACTACGTGATGCCGATGCCGTACCCATCGCACTGGGGTCCTGGCAGCTTCGGGTTCGCGAACCCTGCGCATCACCCCTACGAGACCCTGTATGCCTCGCTCTCGGCCGGCTGGCGCAGGGTGGCAGCGCTCCCGGGGCGCATCGGGCTGCTGCGCAGCTGGATCCAGGCGTTCGATCTGGACAGCTCGCGCCCCATGCAGCGGTACGAGTACACGCCGTGGCACATCCGGGAGCAGATCCGCGCGAACGACGACGCCGGCTGCGCGGGCTACGCGGCGTGGAACCCCCGCAGCCACTACGACGAGAGCGCGTTCGTCGGCGCGCCGCCGGACACGGCTTGAGCCGCCGCCTGACCGGGCGGCTACACCCCGTAGACTTGCTCCACGATCGACGCGATCAGCTCCACGGAGAGCGTCACGCCGCGCTGCTGGCGCCACGCGACATGCCCGTCCGGCCGGATCAGGAGCGCGCCGTCCTGCTCGATCTGTGAGAGCGCGTGCACCGCGGCCTGGTGACAGGCAGGGATGTCGGCCGCGCCGAGCCTGAACAGCCGGACGCCGTGGCGCGCCTCGACAGTCTCCAGCGCCTCGATGTCCGCGGGCAGCGCCTCGACGGCCGCGCCGAGCAGCAGGATCGACGCGCCGTAGTCGATCATGGAGCGGCTGCCGCGCTGTCTCCTGTTGCCATCCAGCCAGAAATGCGGGAATCGCGCGCCCGGCCGCGTCGACGGGAGGTACGAGGACACCCGATCGTCGACCTCCGGCGGCCTCGTGCCGTCGCCGAGGAGCGCGCCCTCTTCGTACGTGTAGCCGAGGTCGAGCCCTATCCTGTCGAAATGCGACCTTTGCTGCGCGATGGCCGCGAGGACGCGCTCTCGCACCGAGGGATCGCGATGGTACCGCGAGAGGATGCTCTCGCCGTAGTGCTGGACCTGCCGCTCGGTCCAGGCGCGGAGCGGGGCAGGCAGCGCGCGCATCGTGGAGCTCGCCAGCTTCTCGTTGACCCACTGCGCTTCCTCGACCTCGATCCCGAAGGCCTCCGCGACCTCGCTCATCCTCTCGAAGTTGAGCCGGCTCTCGTCGCAGTTCGTCTCGATGACCGGGCGGCGCTCGGCCTCGTAGCTGTCGAGCAGGCCGGGCGCGGCCCGCCGCTCGATCACCATGGCGAGCTTCCAGGCCAGGTTGTGCGCGTCGCCGATGCCGGAGTTCATGCCGAGCCCGCCCGTGGGCGGGAAGCGATGGGCAGCGTCGCCGACCAGGAAGACGCGCCCGCTGCGGAAGCGCTCCGCCACCTGCGCTGTCATGCGCCAGTGGCTCATCGAGGTGATCTCGATATCGATGTCGTCCCGCCCGAGCGCCGCCTTGATCTTCTTCTGCATCACCTCGGGCGTGTACTCCTCGATCTTCTCGTGCGGCGTCGCCACGGGGAGGTGAAAGACCCAGCGCTTCTCGATGTGGTGGGCGATGAACACGCTGCCCGGCGCCTTGGGGGAGAAGATGAAGTAGAGCTTGCCCCGGGTGCGGACCACGTGGCGCAGATCCGCCTGAAAATAGGCGTTGACGACGTCGAGCAGCTTGTCCGGGCCCTTCATCTCGATCCCGAGGGCCTTGCGGCTCCGGCTCCCGGCGCCGTCGGAGCAGATGACGTACTGGCTCCGGACCGAGAAGGTCTCGCCCGTCGTCCGGTCCGTGATCCGGCTCGTGACGCCCTCCGCGTCCTGCTCGAAGGACTCCCACTGATGGTGATGGAGCGCCTGGATGCGCGGCGACGCCGAGACGCGCTCGCGGAGGAGCTTCTCCAGCTCGACCTGCGAGAGGTTGAGGTAAGGCATGGGCGCCTCGAGGTGCTCTCGGTACTTGCGCCCGACGCCGTTGGCTCGCAGATCGATGCAGCCGAACTCCTCGCCGATCGTGCCGCAGAACAGGATCTTGGCGGCGTCCTCCTCCGGCGACGCCTCCGCGGACAGCTCGCCATGGCCGAGCCCCAGCTCGTGGAGGATCTCGATCGAGCGCGCCGAGAGCTCGTGGGCCTTGGGGTGATTCTCCAGGCCCGGCCGGCGCTCGATGAGCACACAGTCGACGCCGCGCCTGGCGAGGCACAGCGCGCTCACCATCCCCGAGGGGCCAGCGCCGATGATGAGGACAGGAGCAGAGATAGTGCGATGGCTCATGTGGCAGCCCCTCTCTTGTGACACAGGGAGACGCCGGCGAAGAGCAGGGCGGCGGAGGTGCCCAGGTGCAGCATGTTCGGCGGGAGGAAGCCGAGCAGGACCCGGCCACCGGCGTCGAACTCGGCGCCGGCGGCGCTCGTGAAGACGGCGGCCAGGATGAATCCGCCGAGTTGGAGGGCGCCCAGGAAGGCGCCTGTCCGGACACGCTCCACGGTGCGCGGCGTGGCCGTCCAGAAGAGGTAGATGGAAGCGAGCGCGCCGAGGGCGCCGGCGCTGATCTGCCAGAGCAGGTGGAACCTCGCGTGTCCGGGCCAGTCAGGGTTCCGGAGGTGATGCGGATCGAGGATATCGATCAGCCCGGTCAACAGGCCGTAAGCGACGGCCGCCAGGATGCAGAGGGCCTTGCCCACGGCCCACGCCGTGGAGGATGGCGCGCGTTCGGAGCTCATGGCAGAGGGATAAAGCACGGGAATCACGTGCACAATGGCCATGAGTGGCCATGGGGTGGCCGGAAACGGCCACGCCCGTGGGAGGCCGGAGGCTCAGGTCATCGCCCGCTGTGCGGGCGCGCTTCGGCGAGCGCGAGCGCGAGCCGGGCCACGCCGGCTCGTCTGGCTGTCATGACCCCTCAGAAGCGTACCACGGCGTCGTAGGCGGGCTTGGGGTTGTGGTTGAGATCGAAGAGCAGGGGGAAGTCCTTGCGCCCCGAGCTGAACTCCGACAGCCAGGTGTTGTCGTCCGCGATGCCCCAGAAGGTGACGCCCGTGATCACGGACTTGTACTTCCGGAACAGCTCGAAGAACTCCCGGTAGCGCGCGGCCTGCTTGGCCTTCAGCGCGTCGGTGAAGGTCGCGGTCGTGTAGAACGTGCTCTGGTTGTACGTCACCCCGGGGATGTACAGCGAGATGTCGAGCTCCGTGACCTGCACATCCAGGCCGAGCGACGAATAGAGCTTGATCGCCTCCTCCATGTTGGCCACGTTCTGGTGATACGCCTGGTTCGTGGTCACCGCGGAAGGCTCGATGTTGAGGTGGGCCTGCAGCCCGACGCCGTGGACCGGCACGCCCTGATCGAGCAGGCCCTTGAGCATGTTGTAGATGCCCTGCTGCTTCGCGGGGATGTAGTTGTAGAAGTCGTTGTAGAACAGCTTGGCGTCCGGATCGGCCTCGTGCGCGGCCTTGAAGGCCTCCGCGATGTAGCTCTCGCCGAGGATCTCGTGCCAGCGGCTCTTCTGGCCATCTGCCAGGTTGCCCGTGCGGTACGAGCCGTCCTCCATCATGGCCTCGTTCACGACGTCCCACGCGTAGACCTTGCCCCGGAAGTGGCGCACGACGTTGCTGATGTGGTTTTTCATGCGTGTCAGCAAGGTCTGCCTCGACACCGTGCCGCCCGAGCCGTTCGAGAACAGCCATGCCGGGTTCTGGCTGTGCCAGACGAGGGCGTGCCCGCGGACCTTCATCTTGTTCGTGACCGCGAAGCTCACGATGCGATCCGCCGCGTCGTAGGTGAAGCTGTTCTCGTTCCTCTGGAGCGACTCGAACTTCATCTCGTTCTCGGCGGTGATGCTGTTGAAGTGCGTCTTCAGCAGCGCGGCGTGCGTCATGTACGACTGCGAATCCACCGCTGCCCCGATCGGGAAGAGGCTCGCGTACTTCTCCGCGAGGTTCTTGGGGCCTTCATCGGGCATGCCGCCCGTGCCCGTGTCCGCGCCGCCTGTCCCCGCGCCGCCCGTGCCTCCGGACGTAGCGCTGTCCGTGCCGCCGCCTCCACCCTCGTTCGTCTCACCCCCACCGGCCGACGTGCTGCCGCTGCCTCCCGCGTTGCTGCCGCCCGCGCCGCCCCCGGCGCTCGCCGATGTTCCGCTCGTTTGAGCCGTGCTCGCGGTGCTGCTGGTGGTCGTGCTCGTTGCCGCATCGTCCGGAGCTGACGTGGACGAGGTGCAGGACCAGAGCAGGCAGCTGAGCAACCCAATCGAAATCAAATTCTTGCGCATCGGTGCGATCCCTCGGACACGGACCATACCCGAGAAGCGCCGGCGACAGCGAGTCAGAGCGTTCCAGCACCGTTTGTTTGGCAAGGTTACTTGCAAAGTGTTTCGGTGTAGGTGTTCTTTTCTCCTTCCGCACGCGGGTGAACCCGGACGGGATCCAGCTTTCTCGTGAATGTCCTGTCGAGCTGGCGCAACATAGCGAGCCGGGTGGAGGATGCATGTGCGCGAAGGATGAGTCGCGAGGGCGGTGGCGATCGGTCCGCGGGGCGCGAGGGCTGACAAGGACAGCTGTCCTGCTGGCCATCACCGTGCCCGCGCTGGCCTGCGACGTCGGTGAGCAGGAGGGCTCCAGCAGCGGAGCGGGATCATCTCCGGCTACCAGCGAGGCGAGCGCAGGGGGAGTGGGCGGAGACGGCGGAGCCGGGGGCACGGGCGGCGGCGGAGCCGGGGGTACGGGCGGCACCGGTGGAGCCGGAGGCACGGGCGGCGGCGGAGCCGGGGGCACGGGCGGAGACGGCGGAGCCGGGGGCACGGGCGGCGGCGGAGCCGGGGGTACGGGCGGCACCGGTGGAGTCGGGGGCACGGGCGGCGCCGGCGGTGCGGGCGGAACGGACGGTGTCGGGGGAACAGGCGGCACTGCCGGCACCGGCGGCGCTGGCGGAACGAACGGTGTCGGGGGCACCGGAGGCGCTGGCGGAACGGACGGTGTCGGGGGCACCGGAGGCGCTGGCGGAACGGACGGTGTCGGGGGCACCGGAGGCGCTGCCGGAACAGGCGGTGTCGGGGGAACAGGCGGCGCCGGCGGCACCGGAGGCGCTGACGGAACAGGAGGCCATGTCTGGAGCAAGCGCTTCGGCGGCGCCCACGCGCAGGTCGCCGCCGACGTCGCCATCGATCCGGACGGCGGCATGATCGTCACCGGCCACTTCGCGGGAGCCATGGATCGCAACGGCTGGCGCTCGATGTACAGCGCCGGCGGCGATGATGCCTTCGTGATGAAGCTCGTGCGCGACAGCGAAGATCCCCACTGGGCGTACATCCCCCTCTGGTCCCGGCGGCTCGGCGGCCCCGGCGGACAGCGGGCGCGCGCCGTCACCGTAGACGCCGCCCGGAACGTCGTCGTGGTCGGCGTGTTCCAGGGAACCGTGGATGTCGGCGGCGCCCCGCTCACGAGCGCCGGCGGCGACGATATCTTCGTCGTCAAGCTCGACGCCGGCGGACAGCACGTCTGGAGCCGGCGCTTCGGCGACGCCGCAGATCAGCGCGGCGAGGCGGTCGCGGCGGACAGCGAAGGAAATATCCTCATTACCGGCCGGTTCCAGGGGACTGTGGACCTCGGCAGCGGCCCCCTCGTGAGCGCCGGAGGCGACGACGCGTTCGTCGCCAAGCTCGATCCTGACGGCAATGCCGTCTGGAGCCAGCGGTTCGGCGACGCCGCGGACCAGCGCGGCGAGGCGATCGCGGTGGACAGCGCGGACGACGTCATCGTGGCCGGCGATCTCCAGGGACAGGCGGAGTTCGGGGGCGGCCCGCTCGTGAGCGCGGGCGGCGATGACGTGTTCGTGGCCAGGTTCGATGCCCACGGCGAGCACCTCTGGAGCGAGCGCTTCGGCGACGCTCAGGACCAGCATGTCGGGGACCTCGACGCGCGCGAGACGGGCGAGGTGCTGCTGACAGGCGACCTGGAGGGACAGGCGGATTTCGGCGGGGGGCCGCTGGTGAGCGCGGGCGGCCGCGACGTCTTCGTGGCCTGGCTGAGCGTGACCGGGGACCACCTCCACAGCGCGCGCTTCGGAGACGAGGCCGATCAGCGCGGCAAGGCCATCGCTGCTGCGGAGGGGGACGTGACCCTGCTCGCGGGCGAGTTCCAGGGCCAGATCGCTCTCGGCGCGGGGCCGCTCACGAGCGCCGGCGGCGACGACCTCTTCTACGCCGCGCTCAACGAGAGCGGCGCGCCTCTCTGGAGCCGCCGCGCGGGCGACGCCCAGGACCAGCGCGCAGCGGGGCTCGCCTGGAAGGTCACCGGACAAGGTCCGCGGGGGATGCTCGCGGGCCGCTACGACGGCCAGTTCCAGCCAGGCGATCTCATCGAGTGCCGCGACTACAACTTCCTCGGCTGCGCCCCCGGCTGGGATGACGGCTTCGTGGTGGAGTTCGCGCCATCGACCGGCGGCGATGCGCGGCAGTGCCACCTCGGCGAAGGGAGGCAGGACGACGGCGTACAGCACTCCATCCTGGAGGTGGCAGCCGACGGCGACGGCAACGCGGTCTTCCTGGGCGCGCTCGGCGGCGCCGTGGATCTCGGCGGCGGAGAGCTCGCGCCGGGGGGGCCCGCGATCTTCCTGGGAAAGCTCTCTCCGGCCGGCGAGCATCTATGGAGCCGGGCCTTCGACGTCGGCCCGCCGCTCTCGCCAAACCCGATCCGGCGCATGGTCGTGGACAGCGCTGGCAACATCGTCGTCCTCGTGGGCGCCGAGGGAACGCTCGACATCGACCTCGGCGGCGGGCCGGTCGGCCGCGGCATCCCGACGGTCGCCATGGCGAAATACGACCCGTCCGGCGCCCACCTCTGGAGCAAGCGCTTGAGCACCGGCGGCGTCAGGTCGCTCGATGCGCTGGCGGTCGACGGCGCGGGGAACATCTTCCTGTCCGGCAGCTCCGACTCGGGCATCGATTTCGGCGGCGGCCGCGTCCCTCCTACGAACACGGTCGGCCGCTATGCGTTCCTCGTGAAGCTCTCTCCGGGCGGCGAGCACCTCTGGAGCAGGGGCTTCGTGGGGACGGACTACATGCGTCCGTGGAGCGCGGCCGCTGACGGGGCCGGCAACGTGATCGTGGTGGGCGCGCTGCGGGGGACCGCCGATTTCGGCGGTGGGCCGCTGTCGAAGGCCACGCGGCGCTCGGACGACGTCTTGATCGCGAAGTACGACGCGCTCGGCAATCACCTGTGGAGCAAGAACTTCGGCGACGACGCGTGGCAGTCCGGCCGGGCCGTCGCGGTGGACGCGGACGACAACCTCTTCGTGATGGGCAAGTTCGGGTCGACCCTGGATCTCGGCGGCGGGCCGCTGTCGAGCTTGCCAGAGGCCAACGAGTCCTTCCTGGCGAAGCTCGATCCGCTCGGCAACCACCTCTGGAGCAAAGGTCTCGGGCTGCATGTGTGGGTATCGAGCATCGCGAGCGACGGGGCGAATTTGCTGCTCGGCGGCAGCTTCTATGGGTCGGGCGACTTCGCCGGGAGCCCCTTCTCCACCGGGAGCGAGAGCGACTACGATGCCTTCACGGCCACGTTGAGCGGCGCGGGCGACCTGCTGTCGGTCGCTCAGCTCTCTGGTCCCGACGTCCAGCGGGGCTTGTCGGTCGCCGCGGACAGCGCGGGTCACGTGTTCGTCGCTGGCAGCACGGTGGGGGAGGTCGACCTCGGCGGGGGAGCGCTCGCCGCGGACGGCACGGAAGACGCTTTCCTCGTGAAGCTGGCGCCGTAGGTCGAACGCACCGTTTGCTGCTTCACTCCTCACGTGCACGATGACGAAGCGATGGATGCCCTGCGGGCGGCAATGACGTGCATCCAGCGCGAGACCTCCGGATCTCCCTGTCTCCCCGCCTCACTGTTCAATTTCTCGTAAATGCCAATAACGTGAGGGATTCGTCTGCTGGCGACCTCATCTCCCGGCCTTCGCCCGCGCCGCCGGCGCCTTCGCGGCTCCCCCGCCTTTCGCCTTCGCCCGTGCCGCCGGCGCCTTCGCGGACCCCGCCTTCCCGAAGCGCACCTCGAACGTGCCGGCGTCCTCCTCCATGAATCGGAGGAGCGCCTCCCCTTCCTCGGCGAGCTGCTCGCGCGCCGCCTTGCCAAGCGCCTCGAACGGCTCGAGCACGAGCGCGGCGGTGGCCTTCTTCCGCTCGATCGTCCATGTGCCGGCCACGAAGCCGTCCACGAGGAACGTCGGCAGGATGCGCAGGTTGGCGGACAGGACGATCCGCGGGCGATGCTCGTCCGCGATGACCCGCGTGCGGTCGTCGTGCGCGAGCAGGAGGTTGTCGTAATCGGGTAGAAACCGGGCCGGCGCGGCGGTGTCCGCGGGCGGCCGCGGCGCGTCGGGCAGATCGAAGAGCTCCCGGCCTCGCTCGTCGCGGAATACGCAGAGCTGCTCTCGCAAGGCGTGAAGCACCTCCTTGACGCGGGTCAGGCCGGACCACGTCTGCACGTCGGCCGCTGTCGCCGGGCCGAACGACGCGAGGTAACGGAGCACGAGCGCCTGCGGCGCGCCGCCGTCGCGGAGCGGTTTGCCGAGCCAGGACGCCGCCGGGGCGAAGTCCGCCGTTCCCGGGTATCCCCACGGGGTCTCGCCGGGCACCTGGACGACGGGCAGGTGCATGCGAACCGCGAGGGCCATGGCCCGCACGTCGCCGTCGGCGTAGAGCTCGGCCAGGTGATCGCGCAGCTCGTCCATGGTCCGCGGCTCCGCGTCGAAGTACGCGCGCGCCTCGGCGACCAGCCGAGCGACGTCGAGGGTGTCCGCGCGCTCGCGGAGGACCGACCGCATCCCGGCGTGGAGCACCGGCGCGATGACCGGGTGAAGATCCAGATAGTCCCTTGCGCTCACGAGGTGCAGCGTGCCGCGCAGGAACGGCGCCCGGACGACCTCGCGGCGCACGACGAGCTGGACGAGCTGCTCGCGCCGGAACGCCGCGAGCCGGGACCACAGCCCGATGAACGGCGGCCGCGCCAGCTGGGCCTGGAGCGCGATCAGCCGCTCGATCCCGTGGACGGCCGAGGTCTGCTCCCGCGCGAGCAGCATCTGCCGCGCGAGCGTGGCCCGGTTGAGGTCTCTTCGTGTCAGCGTCGGGGCAGGCATGCAGCCCGCGAGCTTACTCGAAACGAGGCTCTTCCTCTATCGATCGCCCGCTGCTCCTGGCCAGAGCCGCAGGTCGCGCGCCTCACGTCTGGATTCAGGGGCGAGGACGAGCGAGAACAGCGCCGCCTCGTCGCGATTGGGTCAGAATCGATAGAGCACGTTGTCCTTGTCGCCAGAGACATAGATCGTCCCTGACGGGCCCACGGCGACGCTGCTCAACGCATAGGTCGGCACCGTCCCCGTGACCGCCTCGAGCCCCACCTTGAGGTGCTTCTTCACGACCCACGTGTCCCCCGTCGACGGGTCGACGCGCAGCAGGCGGCGCTTCCCGACCTCCACGACGAGCAGGGTGCCGTCCAGATCGACCGCCATCCCTTCCGGCTGATCCAGGCCGTCGGCCACCACGAGCGGCGGAGAGAGCGTCACGCCCCCCCCCGCCACATGGAGGATCTGGCCCGTGGCCCAGTCGGCGGCCCAGAGGTCGCCTCCCGAGACCGCGAGGCCCGAGGGCACGGTCATCGGCGCGAGCGTCACGGGGCCGCCGGCCGTCTGGCGGGCGACGCGCGCCGCGCCAGGGCCCGCGCCGAGCTCGGCCACCACGAGATCTCCCTGGAACCGGACCGCGTTGAGCGGCGAGACGAAGTTGCTGTACGTCTCGAGGACCGTCGCCGTCGCCGGGTCGTAGGTTTGAACCACGCTGCTGAACCACGCTGTCAAGATCAAATTCGAGCCGTCCGCCGACACCGTGGCAGGCGCGTGAAACTCCGATTGGCCGAGGAACGACCGCTCGACGCCCAGCGGAGCGCCCGTGTCTCCATCGAACTTCCGCAGCGACGACAGATCGGCCACATAGACCGACTCGGCGCATCCTTCGGTCGTCACGGCCACGCCGCCGGGCATGATCATGCCGCCCGGCATGATCGTGCGCTCCTGGCCGTTCGGCCTGATCCGGACGATGAAGCCGTCGCTGGCGCTCGACACGTAGAGATTGCCCTGCGGGTCGAAGGCGAGGTTGTCGAGCCCCGGCGTGAGCTCCGCGATGACCTCCTTCTCGCCCGTCTCGATGTCGATCCGCACCACCTCGCCGTTCTGATCGACCACGTGGAGCCGACCGAGCCCGTCGAACTTGGCGGCCGCGGGGATGAAGAAGCCGTCCGCGACCGTCTGGAGATCGCACTCCACCTCCGGGTCGACCGCGCCGGTGCAGGAGTCGACATCGATACTGATCACCCTGCCTTGCGTCCAGATCGGCCCGTACAACCTGCCGTCGGGCCCCCAGTCCATGCCGTTCAGGAAGCCGAGGTTGCTCGCGATGTGGCGCGGCGGAGCCGACAGCTCCGGATCGACCTCGTAGAGCCCGTCACCGAAGAAGTCGAGCGCCACGAAGAGCCGCCCCGTATCGGAGAACGTGATGGGGTTGACGCCCGGCGCGACGAACTGCTGGGTGATCTCCCCGGACGGCGCGTGCCGCACGACATTGCCAGGGATGAGCGAGGTCCAGTAGAGCGAGCCATCCGGGCCGAACGTGAGGTCGTCCGGGCCATCGATCCCGTCCGACGCGTCGAGCCGATCCACGATGACGCCGCTCTTGCGGTTCACGATGGCGATCTCATTGCCAAGGAAGCTCGCGACGTACAGCCGACCATCCGGCCCCACATTCATCCCATTGGTGCCGTGCATGGGCGACCCCTCGGCGAGGACCGGCCGCTTCGCATGCGCCGGCGGCGAGGCTCCCAGAAGCACCGTGCCAGCGAGCCCGAACGCAAAAAGCCTGTGCATAAGCTCTCCTTCAGCGCCGCACCTGGACCGGCACACCCAAGGATCACGATGACGTCAGGCGCGAAACCAGCGCGACGGCGCGAACCTCCGGCGGACTTTGTGGTCACGCGGGGTTGTTTCGACGCTAACATAATCAGGAGCCTTACCCAAGCATAAAATTCGTGCAATGGATGCGGGGGTGTCAGCGTCGCCGGCATCGTCGGCATCGCCGGCATCGTCCGTTCCTGGGTGGCCATCCCGCGCGGCGCGCGCCGCGTGACACCCGAGCCGGCGTGGTGGTATGCGTCGGAGTCGATGGCTGCCAGCATCTGCCTGCCGGCGTACAACGAAGTCCGCACCATCGAGGCGACCCTCACCGAGCTGTCGCGGCTCGGCCCCGAGGTGGACGAGATCCTCGTCTGTCTCAACGGGTGCACGGACGGCACCGAGCGTGTCGTCGAGGCGTTCCGGGGGCGGGAGCCGCGGCTCGCCGTCATCGAGAGCGAGCTCGGAAAGAACAACGCATGGAACGCCCTCGTGGCCCGGGCGCGCAACCGTCGCCTCGTGTTCACGGACGCGGACGTGCGCCCCGCCGAGGGATCCATCTCGGCCCTGCTGCGCGCCCTGGAGCGCTCTCCGCACGCCGCCGTCGCCGCGGCCTTCGAGCAGCCGCGCGGGACGCCGCCGCCGCCGCTCGGCACCGTCCTCCGCCTGCTGACGACCAGCCTCGGTCAGGACTACATCTCCGGTCGCCTCTATGCCATCGATCGCGATCGGCTGGGCGCGGTGATGGCCGATCGTGGGCTCCTGGCTGCCGGGGCGCTCCCTCGGCTGCCCGTCGACCTCGTGACCGAGGACTCGTGGCTCACGGCGCTCGTCGCCGGCGACGCGCTGGTCGTTGTCCCCGAGGCGCCCATCCACTTCGAGGTGGACAGCATGGCCGACGTGGTCCGCGCGCTGGCGCGCAATGCCGCCGCGAGAGAGCAGCTCCGCTCGAGCTACCCGGAGCTCTACCGGCGCGACGGCGCCCGCCTGCTCTCGGCGCAGTCGGCGCCAAGGATCCTCCTGGACCGGCTGAGATCCGCGCCGGGGCCTTTCGCGGTCACGCGCGGGCTCGGAGGGATGGCCCTCAGGGCTGCGATCCACCGCGTGCTCGGAGAGCGGATCCGGGCGCAGCGCGATCGCATCCTGGCAGACGTCAGCGCCGGCCGCGGCGGGCGCGTCATGGCCACCTCCGGCCGCCTCCCGTCGAAGGGCGGCTGAGCGCCCGTCCCGGCAGGGCGACTCTGCTCATCGCTGGCTGACAGATTCCCTCAATCCGTTGGCAGTCAAGCGGAAAATTGAACGGGGAGACGGGGAGATTGATGGGATTTTAATCCCCTTCTCATCTCCCCGCCTCCCCGCCTCCCTGTGAACTTTCCCTCCGGAAAATTCGAGGGGACGCGCCAGCACCACCAGGCGTCAAACGCGCGGGCGAAACCAGTCGATCGTCCGATCGAGGCCCGAGTCGAGGTCCACCAGAGGACGCCAGCCGAGCAGCTCGGTGGCCCGGGAGATGTCGGGCCTGCGCCGATGGGGATCGTCGATGAGGGCATCGGTCATCGTCAGCTTCGCGCGCCCGCCGGTCTTGCGGATGATGAGCTCGGCGAGGTCCTGCATCCTCGTCTCGGCCGGATTCCCGAGGTTGACCGGCCCGGTCAGGTCCTTGGCGTTCATCACGCGAACCAGCCCCTCGATGAGGTCGCTGACGAAGCAGAACGAGCGCGTGCGGTGGCCTCCGCCGTACAGCTCCAGCGCCTCGCCGCGCAGCGCCTTCACGACGAAGTTGGCGATGACCCGGCCGTCGTTCCGGTCCATGTTCGGGCCGTAGGTATTGAAAATGCGCACGATGACGGTATCGACGTTGCGGGTCTGGCGGTACTCCCAGAAGTACGTCTCCGCGACCCGCTTGCTCTCGTCGTAACAGGCCCGAGGCCCGATCGGGTTGACGTTCCCCCAGTAGTCCTCGTGCTGAGGGTGGACGAGCGCGTCGCCATAGACCTCGGAGGTGGAGGCCTGCAGGACCCGGGCCCCCAGCTCCTGCGCCAGGCGGAGGACGTTGATCGCGCCGAACACGTTCGTGTTGAGCGTGTGCACCGGATCAGCCCGGTACTTCACGGGCGACGCCGCGCAGGCCATGTTGTAGATCTGGTCGACCTCGAAGCGGAGCGGCTCGCTCACGTCGCAGCGGTGCAGCTCGAACCGCGGGTTCTTCAGCAGCGGCCCGAGGTTCTCGTCACGCCCCGTCACCATGCTGTCGACGCAGATCACGTGGTGCCCGTCGGCCAGGAGCCGCGCGCAGAGGTGCGACCCGAGGAAACCAGCCCCACCCGTGACCAGGATTCGCTTGCTCGCACTCATCGGAAAAATACCTCCTTGACGCGCTGTTCGGTAAAGCTCTGGGCCGTGGCGCCGTGATTGGTCGAAATCTCCTTACCATAGGAAATAGATATTACAAAGACCGGATGACATCTGGAGGCGAGTTCCTTATCATGCAGCGCGTGCACCGCTCACCTCGTTACCTGGGCTCGCTCGTCCGCGCAAAGCTCGCCCGCGAAGCGCGTCCAATCTGGGTGGATGTGTGTGTTACCAATCGATGTCATCTGAGCTGCGAGTACTGCTACGGCGACTACCACCACCGGCACGACGACATCGGACAGCTCAAGGTCGAGCAGCTGTTCGCGATCGTGGACGAGGCGGCGGCGCTGGGGACGGCGGTCCTGACGCTCACGGGCGGTGAGCCGATGCTGCATAAATCCATCGGCCGCATCGTCGAGCGGGCGGTGAGCCGAGGGATCTCGGTGGGAATGGTCACCAGCGGATTCCGCGTCAAGGAGCGCGTGGATGAGCTCGCCAGCCTGAGCTCGATCGTCGTGAGCGTCGACGGTCCGGAGCCGATTAACGATCTGAACCGCGGTCAGGGGACCTTCGCCGTGACCATGACGGCGCTCGAGGCGTGCCAGGCGCGGGGCATTCCGCGCATCGTGAAGGCGGTGCTGAACCGCCGGAACAAGGACCAGGTGCCCTGGCTCCTCGAGCTGGCGGGCCGCTTCGGCGCGCGGCTCGAGGTCGTCATGACCTACGCCCCGCAGTCCGATCGGCAGCTGCGCATGCACGGCGACAACTCCCTCGACGCGGGCGAGCGGCAGGCCCTGGCGGACGCGCTGCTCGATCACAAGCGCCGGGGGGCGCCGATGGTCTTCCGCGAGCGCGTCTGGGAGAACATGGCGCGCTGGTGGAAACACCACGAGGGGGATCGCGTCACCCGGGAGGAGCGGCGGGAGCATTTCGAGTACCTGCCGTGCAGCGCGGGCCGGTACTACGCCTTCATCGACGGCGACGGCCGCATGTATCCGTGCAACCAGCGGCTCGCGGACTTCCCCGCCAAAAGCGTGCTCGAGGTCGGCGTCCGGGCCGCGTGGGAGCACCTGCGCGATCACGGCTGCTTCGCCTGCGCGGCGCCGTGGCTCAACCAGCAGCACCTCGTGAGCAGCGAGCAGCTCCTCGCGCGCAGCCTGGGGCGCGATCTGCTGGCGCGGGTCGCGCGTGCCTGAGCGGACGCTCGCCATCGTCGTGCTCGGCGGCTCGCGCGGGATCGGGCGGGCCATCGTCGCGCGCGCGCTCGCGGAGGGGCACCGGGTGTTCGCCGGCGCGCGGGACGAGCGCGCGCTCCTCGCGTTGCAGCAGAGCGCCGCGCCCGAGGGCGCCGGCCGCCGGCTCGGCACGGGCGCGGTGGACGTCGGCGACGACGCCTCCCTGCGCGCCTTCTTCGGCGCGGCGCGCGCGTTCCTCGGCAGGATCGACGTCGTCGTCAACAACGCCGCCCGGGAGGGCTACGGGCGCCTCGACGAGATGGCGCTCGAAGAGGTCGAGGCGATCGTCCGCACCAACCTCCTCGGCGTCATCCTCGGATGCCGGCACGCGGCGCAGGCGATGGGGGACGGCGGAGGCCACATCATCAACGTCGGCTCGGAGGTCTCGTTCCGCGCCGTGCCCATGAAGAGCGTCTACTGCGCCACGAAGTTCGCCGTCCGCGGGCTGAGCGACGC
This sequence comes from Sorangium sp. So ce117, assembly GCF_051524395.1. Classification (NCBI taxonomy): domain Bacteria; kingdom Pseudomonadati; phylum Myxococcota; order Polyangiales; family Polyangiaceae; genus Sorangium; species Sorangium sp. So ce117. The sequence goes on along the minus strand of NZ_CP150309.1, from coordinate 9,400,674 downwards.
GCTCGAGCTCGAGCTCGCGCCCCGCGGGATCCGGGTCTCCCAGGTGCACCCCGGCTGGGTGGACACGGGCCTGCACGAGGACGAGCGGCGGCGCCGGGGCTCGGTGGCCCGGCCGCACGACGGCGGCGTCCCGGTGGAGCGGGTCGCCGAGAGCGTGGCCGCGCTCTGGCGCGCGCCGCGGGCGCAGGGCGGCGCTCCGCTGCGGCTCCGCCTCCGCAGCGTGGTGGGAGAGCTCTTTCCGGCGTGGGCGCGGTGGCGGACGCGCCGGGCGTTCGGGGAGCAGCTGAGAGAGGGCTGAGGCGAGACGGCAGGGCGGGGGAACCGCCGCGACGCCGGACCGGAGACCACCAGGAGGTTTTCTTGACCTGTGCAACGACGTCCTTCCCTCAAGGTGCAACCGCGCCGCCTGCTCCGCTGGATCCGGGCGCCCCCGTCGTCGTCGAGGGCCTCGACGCGGTGGGGGAGGTGCTGCGGCGGGCGCGCGGGCGGGCGCAGGCCGTCGCGATCGCCTCGCGGGACCTCGAGTGGCTCGCGGCGCGCCTCGGCCTGTCCGAGCGGACCGCGGAGGGGCTCCCGGTGGTCCGGTTCGGCTCGGGCGAGCGGGGCGGCCTCGACGCCGCGGCCAGCCGGGCCGTCGAGAAGCTCGTGGCCCTGTCGGTGCTGCTCGGGGGCGCGCCGCTGTGGCTGACGATCGCGCTGCTGATCCACCTCGAGTCCCCGGGCGGGCCGTTCCACATCGCCCCGCGCGCGGGGCTGCGCGGGAAGCCGTTCCGGTTCTTCAAGTACCGGACGATGCGGACGCAGCGCCGGGACGGCGAGGACAGGGGCGACGCCGCGCGGCTCTCGGTCATCCGCGGCGAGATCCCCGGCTTCGTGCGCGACGACGGGGTCGTCATCCCCAAGGACCCGAGGGATCCGCGCGTCACGCGGCTGGGCGGCGTCCTGCGCTGGCTGTGCCTCGACGAGATCCCCCAGCTCCTCCACGTCCTCACGGGCGACATGGCCCTTGTGGGGCCGAGGCCCTATCCGATGGCGGAGTTCGACGCGCTCAAGCCGTGGCACCGCCTCCGGACCGAAGGCCGGCCCGGGATCACCGGCCTGTGGCAGGTCGTGGCGCGCAACCAGGTGACCTTCGACCAGAGCGTCATCCTCGACATCTACTACCTGACCAACGCCAGCTTCTGGGGCGACCTGAAGATCATGGCGATCACGCCGCTGCGCATGCTCTTCGGCGTGGGGAGCTACTGACGCCGTGCGCCGGGCGATCGACGACGCCGCGAAAGGACCGCTCCCCGGCCGCTCAGGAGGCCCCGAGGTGGTCCCTGACGCGAAAGAGGACGATCACCTCGCCGGCCACCAGGCCGAGCGTGACGACGAGCTTCACCGCGGCCGCGCCGGCGGCGCCGTGCGCGGGCACCGCCCACAGGTCCCCGGCCGCGATGAGGAGCACGGTGACCGTCCAGAGGGCCGCGTACGGGCGCTGCTGGCCCGCGGCGAAGAGCATCGGGCCGATGGCGAGCTCCGGCACCATCCACACGAGCGCCGTGGTCAGGAGCTGCAGCGGCAGCACGGCGCTCGCGTAGTCGGGGCCGAACACGAGCCGGACGAGCGGCCCGCCCATCCACCACACAACGGCGCTCATGAGCGCGCCCGCGGCCATGAGCCCGACGAAGGTGAGCGTGGCGAGGCGCCTGCGGGCGCTCGCGGAGCGGCTGGCGACGAAGGCGGGGAAGACCGCCGCGCGCACGACGCCCGGCAGCATCATGGCGCCGCCGATCATGCGCTGGACCGCGCTCATGTCGCCGACCGCGTGGGGGGTGCTCATCCAGCCCAGCATCAGGAGATCGAGCTGGAAGTAGAGGGGGCTGGCGACCATCACCACCGCGAGCGGCCCGGCCTCACGGAGGAAGCCCTGCGGCAGCGCCGCGCCCTCGCTGGACCACTGCCGGCGATCGAGGAGCTGGGCGGCGAGGGCCAGGGCCAGCGCGAGGGCGACCAGGTGGCCCGCGACGAGGCCCCACGCCAGGCCGAGCGCGCCGAGCCCCGAGAGCAGCGCGCCCGTCCCCAGCCCGAAGGACGTGACCGCCATGGTGACCGCCACCAGCACCTCGCGCTCCATCCGCTGGTGCCCGCGGAACACCTGGTTGAGCATCTCGACGAACGAGGCCATCAGCCAGGCGGCCGTCAGCAGCCACACGAGCGTCCGGCGTGGCGAGGCCGCGCCCGCGAGGAGGCCGACCACGAGGCCGGCGGCGCCGGCGGCCACCGTCACGGCGAGCTTGAGGCGCACGAGCGGGCCGATGGGAGCGCCGGGATCGCGGGCCACCTCCCGCGCGATGAACAGGTGCAGGCCGAGGTCCGCGAGCTCGCCGAGCAGGAAGCCCACGGCGAAGGCGTAGCTGTAGTCGCCGAAGCCCGCGGGCCCCAGGAGCCGCGCGGCGACGACGGCGAGGAGCATGCGGACGCCGCGCGAGACGAGATCGCTCGCGGTCTTCAGCGCCATGCTGCCCGAGACGCTTCGCCTCGCCGGCGGCGGGGCGTCCTCGCGGAGCGCCGACGACGTCATGGATGGAGGAGATCCCTGACCGGAGGTCGCCGCGCGCGCATGCCGCTCCCCTATCGCCCCGATCGCGGTGCGGTTCAACTTCCCGTCAGCGGTCACGTGGAGCGGCAGGGCGCCGCGCCGCGCGTGAAGGATCCAATCCAGGAGAGGACCACGTGAAGACCAGCACGGATAGCAACGTTTCGTTGGTGCAGCTCAGGCGAAAGGAGTCGCTGGTCTCGGCGGACATCGAGCCGCCGGAGATCCTGCTCGAGCGGGCCCGCGCCCTGGCGGTGCCGGCGACGCGCCCGGCCGCCGCGCCGCGGCCCCACGGCCAGACCCGGGAGCTCACGCGCCGCGGCGTGCTGTGGCTCGGGCAGACGTGCAACCTGCGCTGCCACTTCTGCTACTTCCTCGACCGGATCGAGGACAAGGAGCACCCCGAGCACCCGTTCATGTCGCTGGAGAAGGCGCAGGAGATCTGCCGGACCCTCGTCGATTTCTACGGGAACGACGCGATCGACATCCAGGGCGGCGAGCCGACCATCTGGCGCGACATCCATGCGCTCATCCGGTACTGCGCCGGGATCGGCCTCGCGCCGACGCTCATCACGAACGCGCTGGTGCTCGACAAGCGGGACAAGGCGCAGCAGTTCAAGGACTCCGGCGTCGCCGACTTCCTTGTCAGCGTCCAGGGGCTCGGGAAGGCGCACGACGTGGCCGTGGGCGTGAGCGGCGCGCACGTGCGCCAGATGCGCGCGCTGAACCACCTCATCGCGCTCGACGTGCCGTTCCGCGTGAACTGCGTGATGTCGAAGCTCGCGGTGCCGCAGCTCCCGGCGATCGCGAGGCTCTCGGTGGAGCTGGGGGCGCGCGCCGTCAACTTCCTCGCCTTCAACCCGTTCGCGGATCAGCGCAAGGAGGGCGCCCGCACCGCGGAGAACGTGCCTCGTTATGGCGACCTGCGGGGCCCGCTCGACGAGGCCCTGGACGTGCTCGCGCAGGCCGGCGTGGAGGCGAACGTCCGGTACCTGCCCCACTGCATCGTCCCCGAGCGCCACTGGCCGTCGGTGTACAACTACCAGCAGCTCTCGTACGACCCGCACGAGTGGGATTTCGCGAGCTGGACCTGGACCAACAAGGGCCCGCAGCGGATGCGGCCCGGCGCGGTGTCGCCGCCCGTCCCGCTCGGCGCGCGGCCCCGCCTCGGCCGGCTCCGGCAGCCGCTCCTCCGCCTGGCGGACGCGATCGACCTCCGGGGCCGGATGCTCCGCGCCGACACGGACCCGCGGCTCGGCCCTGTGATGAGGAAGCTGGAAGGGCTGTCCTACCGGCTCCTCCGCCGCCGCGGGGATCGCGACGCGGCCTACCGCCACGACGCGCTGAACCGCGTCGAGCACAACGGCTACCAGAAGGGCGCGGGGTGCCAGCGCTGCGCGCTCCGCGACATCTGCGACGGGTTTCACGGCGACTACGTCGCGATGTTCGGCACCGACGAGGCGCGGCCCGTCCTCGATCGCGCCCCGGTCAGCGATCCCCGCGCGTTCATCAGCGCGCAGGACAAGGTGGAGCCGGCGAGGGGAGAGGCATGACCGTCGCTCCGCCCTCGATCGCGTCCCGGGTCGACGTCCTCGGCGTCCCCGTCACGCGGCTCTCCTTCGAGCAGCTGCTGCGCCGCCTGGACGAGGCCTTGCAGGCGGAGCGCGAAAGGCCCGACTACTACACCTACGTCAACGCGTACTGCGCCACGCTGGCGGCGCGCGAGTCGCCGTACCGCGCCTCCGTTTCCCGGGCCGACGTCGTGTACGCCGACGGCATCGGGGTGGTCTGGGCGGCGCGCCTGCTGGGCGGGCCGTGCCCGGAGCGGATCAACGTGGGCCCGGTCGAGCTGGGCCGGATCGTCGACCTCTGCGCCGAGCGTGGGGCCTCGGTCTTCCTGCTCGGCGGCGCGCCCGGGATCGCCGACGAGGTGGCGCGCCGCCTGGTCGCGGAGCGCCCGGGGCTCCGGATCGCCGGCGTTCACCACGGGTACTTCGCCCCCGAGGAGGAGGCGGCGGTGGTCCGGGAGATCAACGGGTCGGGCGCCGCGTTGCTCATCGTCGGCCTCGGCCCGCCCAAGCAGGAGCTCTGGGTGAGCCAGCACCTCGGGGCGCTCCAGGTGCGCGCCACCTGGTGTATGGGGGGGCTGCTGGATCAGGTGGCGGGCGCCGTCGCGTACCCGCCCGAGTGGGTGCGCCGGAGCCACGTCCAGTGGCTCTACCGCCTGGCGGTCGAGCCGCGGCGGCTCTGGCGGCGGTACCTGCTCGGCATCCCGGAGTTCATCGGCCGCGTCGTCCACCAGCGCCTTCGTCCGGAGAGACAAGTATGAGCGACCAGCGACCCTTCATCCCCATGGTCTCGCCGCAGGTGGACGAGCCGGACGCGATCGCGGCGCAGATCGCCGACGTCCTGCGCTCGGGGCGGCTCAGCAACGGCGGCCCGCTCGCCGAGGGCTTCGAGCGGGCGATCGCGGCGTTCCTCGGGGTCGAGGAGGCCGTGGCCGTCTCGAACGGCGCCGTCGCGATCAGCCTCGCCATCGAGGCCGCGGCGGTGCGGCGGGGCAAGGCGATCCTCCCGGCCTTCACCTTCATCGCGACGCTCAACGCCGCGGTGCACGCGGGCTTCGAGCCGGTCTTCTGCGACGTCGACCCGGAGACCTGGACGCTGGATCCGGGGCACCTGCGCCGCCTGCTCGCGGAGCGCGGCGCGACGCTGGTCCTCCCGGTCAACGTGTTCGGCGTCCCGCCCGATCTGGCCGCCATCGCGCGCGAGGCCCGCGGCGCGGGCGCGGCCGTGATCTACGACAACGCGCACGGCATGGGCACCGAGGCGGCGAGCCGCGAGGCCGAGGCGCTCCTCACCGCGACGACCTACTCGCTGCACGCCACCAAGGTCCTCGTGGCCGCGGAGGGCGGCGTTGTCGTCTCCCCGGACCGGGAGGTCAGCGCGGCGATGCGCCGGCTGCGCAACCACGGGCTCGCGCAGCCGCTCTCGGCGTCGGTCCCGGGGATGAACGCCAAGCTGGACGAGCTGCGCGCCGCCCTGGCGCTCTCGTCGCTCCGCCGGCTCCCGGAGGCGCTGGCCCGCAGGCGGACGTACCTCGAGCGGCTGCGCGCGGCCCTGTCCCGGCACCCGCAGGTGTACCGCACCCAGCGCATCCCGCCGGGCGTGAACCCCAACGGGCAGAACCTCGGCGTCGGGTTGATCGACGCCCCGATCGACGACGTCATCGCGGCCTTCGCGCGGCGCGGCGTCGAGGCGCGCCGCTACTTCTACCCGCCCCTGCACGCGCTGGACGGCTTCCCCACGGGCGTCGCCCTCCCGAACACGGACCGGCTCTGCGCGGGCCAGGTCTGCCTGCCCCTGCACGGCCGGATGAGCGAGGAGACGCTCGAGCGCGTCGAGGCCGCCATCCACGGCGTCGCGGAGGAGCTGGAGGCGCGGCGGCTGTCCGCGCGCTCCTCGGGGCCCGCGCTCCTGGGCGCCACGTAGGGGCGGCTCCAGGGATCCGACGCATGCGCATGGAAGGAGCGTGGGACCGCCTGAGCACCGCGGCCGGCGTGATCGGGCTCGTGGCCTTCGCCGTCGCCGCGTTCACCCCGGCCGCGGCGCCGCTCGATCGCTGGATGGCGTCGGCGCCCGACGCGGGGCAGGCCGACGCGGTGGTCGCCCTCGGCGCGGACGTCGATCCGGACGGGCGGCTCCCGGAGGATTCGCTCCGGCGCGCCGTCGAGGCCGTCGCGCTGTACCGTGAGGGGCGAGCGCCGCTCGTGCTGATGCTCGGCAGCCGCAACGGGCCGGCCAGCGAGGCCGAGTCGCGCGCTCGCCTCGCGCAGGGCCTCGGCGTCCCCGCGTCGGCCCTGCTCACGGAGCCGCGCGGGCTGACGACCGCGGTGGAAGCCGAGCGCAGCGCGGAGCTCCTGCTGCCCAGGGGCGCAAGGAGGATCCTGCTCGTCACCGGCGCGCACCGCATCGCCCGCGCGCGCCGGCTCTTCGAGCGCGCGGGCTTCGAGGTCCTCGCCGCGCCCGTCCAGGAGGGGTCGCCGGCGTCGAGCTTGCCGGGGGAGCGCCTCTCGGCGATCGGCCGGCTGCTCCAGGAACTCGCGGCGCGCGCGCTGTCGCGGCTCCGCGGGGAGGTGTAGCGGTGCCGGACGCGCTCTACATCCTGGGCGTCGTCGCCGCCACGTCCTGCGTGGTCTACGCGGCGGGGCGCCGCCGGGGGATGCGCGCCGGGCTCCTCCCGCCCGCGCTCCGGCGCGCGATCCGCTGCGTGGGCGTGTGCCTCCTGTTCTGGGGCGGCAACGTCGCCGTCGGGGCGGCGGTGGCCCTGCTCGTGCGCGGCCTGGGGCTCGGGTTCATCTGGCTCTACGTCAACACCGACGTCTCCGTCCTTGTCCTCTCCGCGCTCCAGGCGCTGGCCTTCGAGTCGTGGCGCATCGAGCACGAGCGGGAGCGCGCGGCCAGCGCCTCGCGCGCCGACGATCCCCCCGGATCCCCTGCCGCGCCGGGGCCGGCACATGAGTCCCCGCATCGGGTAAAAGGAGCGAAGCGATGAGCACTGCAGCCGTGGAGGAGCGTCCGGTCTCGAGCCGGTGGAGCGACAGGGCGCTGCGCCAGACGGCCGGTTACTACGGGCTCTTCATCTGCCTGGGCCTCATCACGGCGATCACCGGGCCGACCCTGCCGGACCTGGCGCGACAGACGGGCTCCAGCGTCGGGGACATGGGCTCGCTGTTCCTCGGCGGGGGGGTTGGTTACACGCTCGGTACGCTCTGGGGAGGCAAGCTGTTCGATCGCGTGCACGGGCACAACCTGCTCGGGGGAGCCCACCTGATCGCCGCGGCGTGCCTCGCTGTCATCCCGGCCGTCCCGTGGTTATGGCTGCTCGTGGTCGTGGCGTTCTGCCGGGGTCTCGCGGAGGGGCTTGTCAACACGGGCGCGAACGCGCTGCTCCTCTGGACGCACGGGGAGAAGGTCAGCCCTTACATGAACGGGCTTCATTTCTGCTTCGGGCTGGGCGCGTTCCTGTCGCCGCTCCTTGTCGCGCGCGTCCCGGGCGCCTGGGGCGGTTACCACGCGGCGTACTGGGCCGTGGCCGCCTTCTCGGCGCTCGTCGCCCTGGGCATGCTCTCGATGCGACACTGTCCCGAGCCTCAGGAAAAGGCTGGGAAGGACGCCGCGGCGAAGGGCGCGGATCGCGCGCTGCCCGTCCTTCCGGTGCTCGTCGCGGTGCTGTACCTGTTCGCCTACGTCGGCGGGGAGATCTCGTTCGGGAGCTGGATCTACACCTATGCCCTCACGCTGGGCGTCGTCTCGGCGACCGGGGCCGCGTACCTCACCTCGGGGTTCTGGCTCTCGTTCACGATCGGGAGGCTTCTCTCGATCCCGGTGGCGATCCGCTTCACGCCGCGCCAGGTCATCCCTGTGGGGCTGGGCGGCTGTCTCGTGCTGTCCGCGATCATGCTGCTCCTGCCGCCCTCGAGCGCGCTCCTGTGGGGTGTCGCGCTCGGGCTCGGGCTCTTCATGGCGCCGCTCTGGCCCAGCGGCTTCACGCTCGCGGGGCAGATCGTGCCCATGACGGCGTTCGTGACCGGGCTCGTGCTGGTCGGCGACAGCCTCGGCGGCATGGTCCTCCCGGCCCTCACAGGCAAGCTGATCGAGGGGGCGGGTCTGGAGCGGCTGGCCTACTCGCTGCCGATGCTCGTGTTCGGCAGCCTCGTTGTCTGTGCGCTTTCTTATCTCGTGCTGCTCGCCCTCGACAACAAGCGAGGAGGGGAGGAGGCGAGCGCCGCGCGCGACGGCGCTTCGCCCTGAAGCCTGCGGCGCCGCTCATGGCGCGCGGTACCCCTGCGCCGGGTCGCGCAGGGCGCCGCAGATGCCTCCGAGCGCCTCTCCGACCTCCGGGGACCAGCCCAGGCCGCGCAGCCTTGTCGCGTCGAGGGCGGCGTCCATGGCCAGGAAGCCGGCGATGGGGCCGTGCGCTGCGAGGGCTTCCGCGAGGCTCCACGAGCCCACGGGGACCCCGGCGGCGTCGCCTATCGCCGCGAAGAGCGCCGCCATGCGCTCGGGCGCCGCCTCGGCGGCGTGGAATACGCCCCTCGCGTCCGACTCCAGCAGCATCGCGTAGGCTACCGCCAGGTCCCGCACGTGGACGGTGGACCAGCGGTTCTCGCCATCGTCGATAGTACGCGCCACCCCCGCGGCGCGCGCGCCCTGCACCAGGCCCGCGACCGGACCTCCGCCGTCGCCATAGACGATCGGCGGCCGCACGACCAGGCCGCGGACGCCCTTCGCGCCGAGCACGCGCGACTCGGCCGCGACGAGCCACTCGAGCGCTCCGCCGGGGTTGACGCTCTCCTCCTCCGACACCGGCACCCGCGAGGAGCGCGCGCGCGGCGCCCCGGTCGTCGTGATGAAGACCCCGCCGCTCATGGCCGAGAGCATCGCCGTGACCGCCGCCTCGTCGGTCGCCGGGCGATCCTCTCCTGTCGTCGCCGCGGTGTGCACAACCCCGTCGCCGGCCGCCGCCGCGCGCGCGAGCGTGTCGACCTGCGATAAACTGCCCCAGATCGGCTCCGCGCCAGCGGCCCGCACCTTCGCTGCCGACGCGTCGCTGCGCGCGAGCCCGCGCACCCGGTGGCCGCGCGCGACCAGGGCGCGGGCGACCGCAGATCCGATGAAGCCGCTCGCGCCGGTGATGAAAACGTCCATGGTTGCCTCCTCGTGAATCGGTGGCTGAACCATGGCGACGGACCGGGGGACCCTCCATGTGATAGCGTCCAGCGCTCTTTTGTGATCGTCCAATGCCCGATGTCCTGACAGCGCTTCTCCGCCACGTGCGCATCGAGACCAGCCTCTTCGGCCGCGTCGAGCTCGGCGCGCCGTGGGGGGCCCGTATCGGCCCCCGAGAGGTCGTCCTGCTCCACCACCTCCTCGAAGGCGAGATGTGGCTGGAGCTCGACGGCCGAGAGATCCGCGCCGGCCAGGGCGATCTGCTGCTGTTGCCCCACGGCGTCCCCCATTGCCTGAGGCACCGGCCGGGGGCGGCCGTCGTCGACGAGGAGCGCTGGCTCTCGCCGCCTCGGCCGGGCGCGCAGACGGTGCGGCGCCGGCTGGGCGGCGACGGCGCGAGGACGGTGGTGCTCTGCGCTGCCATGCACGTCGCGGGCGCCGGGCGGTCGCTGCTGCTCCGCGCGCTGCCCTCCGTGGTGCTCCTCGACGGCGGGGCCGGTGAGCCGGTGCCCGGTCTCGGCCGGCTCCTGGACGGCATCCGCGACGAGGTCAGCGGCCGGCGGCCGGGCGCGCCGGTCATGGCCGCGCGCTTCGCGGAGCTGCTCCTCCTGCAGGCCATCCGCGCGGAGCTCGAGCGCCCCGCGCCTCCCGGCTCCTTTCGCGCGGCGCTCGCGGACGAGCGCGTCGCCCGCGCCCTGGACGCGCTCTACAAGGCCCCGGCCCGCGCGTGGACCGTGGCCTCGCTCGCGCGGGAGGCCGGCATGAGCCGCTCGGGCTTCGCCCTCGCTTTCCGCGAGCACGTGGGAGAGGGCCCCCTCCACCACCTGACGCGCTGGCGCATGGAGCTGGCGAAGGAGACGCTGCGAGAGCGCCCCGGGCTCGCGCTCGCCGAGGTGGCGTCGTCCGTGGGTTACCAGGACGAGGCGGCCTTCAACGTCGCATTTCGCCGAGAGGTCGGGGTCCCGCCTGGGGCGTACCGAGCCGGAGGCGGAGAGCCGCGCTCCTGAGCTTGCGCGAGCGCGTCGTCTCTCGGACGACCGCGCTACCGGGGCGAGGGGGCGACCCCTGAATCCACGGTGTCACGGCGCGGCCGCCATCGCCCTCGCTAGGGCGAGGTAGGTGGCTTTGGCGCGGCAGGTTCGGCATCACGCAGCATAGGGACCGTAAAGGATGCGTCAAAACCGTCGGCATGGATATGGACCTGCTTGATCCATGGCTGTTTCCCGTGGGCCGTCACCATGAGCACGTGCGTCCCCTTGTCGATCGGCCGCGGCGTGTTCCACTCTTCCTGTCCTAGCTGCTGTCCGTCGCGTGTGACCTTCAGTCCGGGCAATGCCGCCACCGGGTTCGGTATGACAACCCTGAGCGTCGCCACGCTGGTCTGCGGCGCCGCGACATTCACGCCGGCTGCGGCCGGTTGCTGGTTTTGAGGCACATTCGTCGTTGGTGGGTTCGGATTCGCGGTAGGAGTGCTCGCAGGTACGTTCGGCGGCAAAGCACGCTCGGCGATGGATATAGGCTTGGCGGAGGGCTGTGCAGCAGGAGCTTGCGCCTTCATGGGAGGCGTTGCGGACGGCTCGGCGGTCGCAGAGGGTGGCTCGGCGGTCGCAGAGGGTTGTGAGGAGCCAAGCGACACGCTCTCGTCCGCCAGTCGCGCCACCGAGGAGACCGCCGACGCGCTGGGCGCTCCAGTTGCGGCGAGCGTCGTCGTTGCGAGCAGGCCGGATTCCTCCGCCTGGCTCGTCGAAGCCTGATCGCGGAGCATGGCGACGCCAAACCATAGAGCGCCCCCAACCAGCAACGCACCCAGCACGGGTGGGAGCGTCCTCGACGTCCTCGATCGAACCGCAGCCGTGTTGACGGGCGCAAGGACGGTGCTTCCGTCCTGACTACGCCGGTGCGTCGCTCGGCGCAATGTCGGGAGAGCCACCGTGCTGTGCTGCTCCGCCGCACGCTGCGCGGCGCCGACCAGCGTGGGGAGCGGCACCGTGCCGTTCTGCTCCTGCGCACTTTGCGCGGCGTTGACCAACGTTGGAAGCGGTCGCTTGCTGCTCTGCTCCGGCGGACGCTGGACGGCGTCTTCCACAGGGACGGTATCGTCGAGCGCATGCGAGGATGGCGATGAGCGCGGAGCCTCGTACACGCCAGGCGACGATGCCGGCCGCTTCGATGTCCTCACGCCGAGCACCGTCGCCAGCGCGGCGACCGCGGTGCTCGCTCGGTCAAAGCGGTGCTCGGCACGCGGCGCCGTGGCTTTTTGAAACCACGCATCGAATGCAGGCGGCAGCGCCGCGCCGCGCCGGCGCTGGGCGCGGTGGCTGGGCGATTCGACCACACCCCCGAGGACCGTCGACAGAAATGGAAAGATAGCCTCGTGAAGGTTTGCCTCCTCGGCCCAGTACGGCTCTCCGGTGAGGAGCGCATAGGCGATGTGGCCCAGCGCGTAGAGATCGGCGCGGGGGTCGATCTCGCGGTCACCCCGGATCTGCTCGGGCGACATGTACAGCGGCGTGCCGAGCGCCTGGGTGGTCCGAGCCTTCTGGCTTTGCTCCACCACCTTGGCAATGCCAAAATCAAGGATCTTCACGCACGGCGAATCGTCGTCACGGCGGGTGACGAACATGTTCTCGGGCTTGAGATCGCGATGGATGATGCCCGCGGCGTGCGTCTTGTCGAGCGCGCGCGCCACCTGCTGCAGGTAAATCACGACCTCACCCGGCGGCAGCGCCTTCTGCTTGCGAACAAGCGCTCCGAGCTCCTCGCCTCGAAGCAGGTCCATCACCAGGAAAGGCGTCCCGGTGGCCTCGTCGATCCCCGCATCGGAGATGCGAACGATGTGCTCGCTCTCGATGTCACCCGTGACCTGCGCCTCGAGCTCGAAACGGCTCCGGAGATCAGGATGCTCGACCAGGTCCGGAAGCATGACCTTGAGAGCGCGGCGGCTCCGAGTCTTCTCGTCCGTGACCTCGTAGACTGCGCCCATGTTCCCGGCCTTGATGCGGCGGATGACGCGGTAGCGCCGGTGAAACAAGGCGCCCGGATGGAGGTCGACAATGCTAGGGGGGTCCACGCGCTTCCTCTACCGAGCGTAGAGCGAACTGTAGGTGTCGCTGCGTGTCAACCCCTTCCGAACTGAGCATCGTGCAGGGAGTATCCCGAGGTGTTCGGACCTCTCGTCCTGGGCCAGCCGGCGGCCACGAAGCTCGCCGCCGAGGGGCGCGAGCGCGACCCGAGCCCCGAGGTTCTCTGCCTCGCAGCGCGCATCGCACCGTCCCGGGCGGAGACGGAGGCGCGCGCGTGGATCCAGACGCGCTTGCTCGCGTAGCTCGCCGGAGGATCCCGCGGCGCCATTGTTCTGAATTTCAGTTCAATGGTGTGCGGAAAATGCAGATTCTCTTCGCTGTGCTGCGCGCCTACACTGGTCCACATGGGCCGAGTGCTCGGCCCGTGCCGCGCCCTGCGGCAAACAGCCTATTTTACTGGAGGAGAGCTTATGCGTGAGGAGACGAGACGGGCAGCATTGCGTGCAGCAGCGAGGGTCGCGCTGGGAGCGCTGGCCTGTGGCGCCCTGGCGGGCTGCAGCGGACGTTACGTCTCTGGCGGGCAGTCGTCACCGCTGGATCCCGACGAGGAGATCCCGGCGGGGGAGCCGGACGGCCCGGCTTCGGCCGGAGTCGGCGCGACGAGCGGAGTCGGCGCGACGAGCGGAGTCGGCGCGACGACCGGCGGCGGTGGGGAACCTTCGACGGGAAGTGGGGTCGTTCCGGCGCCCGATGAGGGCGGCGCAGGGGGCGCGGGCGGTGCGGGCGGCGCGCCGTCCATGCCGACCGGGCTCGCGTGCGCCGAGCAGGTGAGCCTCGACGACACGGAGGCTCGCCCTCGCGCGGAGCTCGAGTGCTGCGTCGACTATGGCGTGCAGCGCCTGCCCGCCCCCGGGACGGGGATCTCCGAGGAGCAGCGGGCGGCCCTCGCCGGAGACGCCTCCTTCGTGAACTGCTGCACGGCCCTGATCGTGGGCGTGGGCGCCGACGCGATCTCTTACAGAGACGCCGAGCCCATCCGGCACGTCTGCTGTTTCGGCAACGTGGTCGCTCCCGAGGCGGAGCTCTACAACGAGAAGTTCTGCACGCCCTGGGGCCCCCCGGTCCCGCCGGCGCTCGACGCCTATGATGCCCGGCCGGAGGTCGCATGAACGCCGCGACGCTCGATCTCCGCGGCGAGGCGCGCGCGCGTGCCTTCGACGTGAGCGGGTATCCCGCGGCGCTGTTCCCGTCGGCGATTAGCACCTGGCACGCGCGGATGGTGAACGAGCACGGATCGTCGGCCGTGTTCGAGGCGCTCGCAGGCCAGCTCGCCGAGGCGGGCTTCCCGCCGGAGCTCGCCGAGGCGTGCCGGGGCTTCGCCGACGAGGAGCGCCGTCACGGGATCCTCTGCGGCGCGGTGGTGGAGGCCCTCGGCGGGACGGCGACCGCGAGCGTCCCGGAGCGCCCGGAGTTCCCCCTGCACCGCGACGCGCCCCCCCGCGCCGCCGCGCTCCGCAACGTCATCCACATCTGCTGCATGAGCGAGACGGTGGCCGTGGCCCTCATCGGCGCGGAGCGGCTGGAGATGCCGCCCGGGCCGCTGCTCGATCTGCTGACGCGCATCTACGCCGACGAGGTCGGACACGCCCGCTTCGGCTGGCGCCTCCTCGAGCAGGTCGCGCCGGATCTCTCCTCGGCGGAGCGGCAAGCGGTCGAGCGCTACCTGCCCGTCGCGTTCCGGCACCTCGTGGAGCACGAGCACGCGCACTTGCCGGCCCACGACGCCCCGCCGGACGGGGAGCAGCTCGGCCTGTGCAGCGGCCTGAAAGCCCGGGTGTTGCTCGATGAGACCATCGACGAGGTCATCCGCCCCGGGCTTCGCCGCTTCTTCGATTGCTGAGCGCAGCCGCAAGAGCATCCGAGGCCAGACCCATGCCCGGAGGGCGACGCGGGCCTACGCGGGCCGCCAGTCGTCCGCGTGGAGCTGAGGGAACGATATCTTACATGTCCCGGCATCGATGCCGACGATCACGGCTTGGCCGTTTTGATCGAGCAATCCCTCGCGAACGGAGCGGTCCGGCAGCTCGATACGGTATCTCTTGAACGGGACAGGTTGCGGCGGGTCCGCGTCGTCCATGAGCTGAATCCCGACCCATGTCTTGTCCTCCCTGGGCGCAGGCGCTGGCGCGTCGGGCTCGAGCGGTTCGGGCGGCGCGAAGCGCGCGCCGGAAGCGACGTACGGCATCCGGTAGGCGTGGAGGCGGCCGTCGAGCAGCGCCTCCCGCAGCCGCGCTCCGAGCGCCCTCGGATCGAACGAAGGCCCCGTCGACACCGGAATGCCGAGCGCCTCGCCGATCTCGGCGAGGAGCACCCTGCCGTGGACGCCGTCGGCGAGCCACGCCTCCAGCCGCCACGTCGCTTCCAGCGCAGGAAGGGCCTTGGCCCCGTCCGGCAACGGCGCATCAACCCGCCGGGCGATCCACACCTTGTCAGGGAAGCAGCCGAAACCCCAGCGGTCGCGCATCGCGTTCTCGATTCGCCCCTGGCCCATGCCATCACGCCGCGCGGGGGAGAGTCAAGCGCGGGCCAGGAGCGGGTCAGGCATCGATGCGGGGGCCCGGCCGTCGCGCCCCCCCCGGTCGCCCCCGCTCCTCACGGCCGTGCGCGCGGGCCCGTTCGCGGCGCTTGAGGGCGCCGCTCGGGCGCGTTACGGTGCTCGACGCATCGCCTGCTCGCGGATGCTCGCTCCGGGATCATGGGATGGGATCATGGGATGAACGATGCCACACCAGCATGTTGTCCGACAGGGAGAGTGCCTCTCGAGCATCGCCCCGAAGTACGGCTTCTCCGACTGGCGCGTCATCTATAACCATCCTGACAACGCCGAGTTCAAGAAGAAGCGTCCCAACCCGAACCTCATCTATCCGGGCGACGTCCTCGTCATCCCGGACGCGGCGCCAAAGGAGGTCGAGGTCCCGACGGGCGGGAAGCACGTCTTCACGGTCAAGGTCCCGAAGACGATGCTCCGCCTCCTCCTCGAGGTCGAGGAGCCGTTCGCGTACGAGCTGACGTACCGCGACGTCGTCGTCGCCGGCACGACGGACGGCAAGAGCCCCATCGAGCACCCCATCCCCGCCGACCTGGAGGACGCCGAGCTCGCGGCCTGGCCGGACACGCCGGGCAACGAGACGGCGCGCGCAGGCGGGGTCACCTGGGCGCTGAAGCTCGGGCACCTCGATCCCATCGAGGTCCCGAGCGGCGTCCAGGGGCGCCTCAAGAACCTCGGCTATTTCTCCCGCGCGGTGGACGGCAAGGACGGGCCCGAGCTGGCCAATGCGGTGGCGTGGTACCAGTCGGTGTCGGGGCTGACGCCGACCGGGGTCCTCGACGACGCGACGCGGGCGAAGCTCCTGAAACGCCACGACGGCGCGTGACGAGAAGGAACGAATGGCACAGACGGCCGCGGTCACGATCACCCTCCAGAAGGTCCTCGGCGTCGACGGGCTGCTCGCCGGCGCGAAGAAGCCGTATGCGCTGGGGTTCATCGCCGGGCGGCGCTTCGGGCGCAGCAAGCCGATCCCGGCTGGCGCCAGGGAGGTCGATCTGACGGCGGAGGCGATCCCGTGGAAGCTCGAGGTCGCCGCGAACGGGGCGATCCCGATCGCCGTCGAGATCTGGGACGATCAGGGCGACGCCGGCCCGAAGCGCCTCGGCGCCGTGACGGGCAGCCTGAGCAGCCCCTACGCGACCCGGGTCCACGAGCTCGGCGGAGGTCCGCTCCTGCGCTGCGACGTGCTCACGCGCGAGGTGCCCGCCGCGCCGGGCGCGGCGCTCGTGCCCCGCGTCGCCGAAGGGGAGAAGACGCGCGCGACGCTGCGCGTGCCGAACACCGTGCTCGTCTCCATCACGGAGATCCTGGGGCTTCACGCGCCCGTCTCGCCGGGGGCGCCGGGGGTGAAGCGCGCCGAGGCGAGGCCCGGGTACACGAGCCAGGACCACCTCGGCCGGGTGTACCTCAACAGCGACCTCGCCGGGAGCTGGGCCAAGGACAAGCAGCTCATCCAGCTCACCGCCAAGGTGACGATCCAGCGGGGGAAGCTCCCCGCGGACGCGAAGATCCGGTGGACGGTCGTCGAGCCGGACGACCCGACCAACGACGATCCCGGCTTTCACGCCGCGTGGGGGGCGTACGTCGACAAGAAGGACTATGACGCCGCCGGGGATCACAAGGGCTCGCGCGCGGCCGATAACGAGGGCAAGCCAGCGAAGAGCCCGCCCTGGGAGGCGGTCGCCGGCTTCGCGCTCGCGTCCGCGGCCGCGACCGAGGCGAAGACGACGATCGTCGGCGACGAGAGCAAGGTCGTCTTCCACTGCCCGGACACGGCCGGGGACAACTTCATCCTCCGGGCGGACATCGACGCTGCAACACACGTGGAGGGGTTCGGCGCCGAGACCGGCATCATGACGATGTGGCACCGGATCCGGGTCGAGTCCGTCCGCATGAAGAGCGCGTTCGCCCTGCCCATGGACGAGGTGCCCGTGCCGTTCGAGCCGTGCTGCGTCCAGCTCGATTGCGAGCCGGAGAAGGAGGTGCCGGACCAGCCGCACATGGCGCCCAAGGACGACGACCTCGAGACCGAGTGCGTGGCCTACGTGAACAAGGTGTTCTCGAACAGGTCGAACCCCGGCTGGTTCTGCGTCATCTCCGCGATGGAGCCGCACCCTCTGCCGATCAAGAAGGGCGACAAGGTCTTCGAGGGGGACGTCGAGCTGAAGAGCGCCGGCGCGGGCGCCAACCTCTTCGAATTCTTCGAGGTTCCAGGGACGTTCCCCGACGTGGATTTCGCCGAGCTGACCTCCGGCTCGGAGACGGTCGGCTTCAACCTGTTCAGCGTTCAGACCGAGACGACGGCGGCCGGCCCCATCACGCGCTGCTGGATCGTGGAGCACGACGCCCAGCCGGACTTCACGGCGGGCGACGGGTCGCTCGCGCATGCGTACAAGGTGCGGTTCAACTACTCGCCCAGGTTCCGGAAGAAGGGCGGCGCCGTGACCCCCGGCGGCTACGGGATGGCCGCAAAGGTGAAGGCCAAGCTGTTCAACCCGGGCGCCTTCTACACCGCCGGCATCAGCCCCACGGTGACGGCCAAGGGCAAGGAGTACTTCGCTGGCCGGACCATCATGTTCACGCACCACAACGCCTACCGCGACGCGGGCACCGGCCTGCCAAAGCCGACGTACCGCGGCCGCATCGTCGGGACCATCGTTCATGAGCTCGTCCACGCGTTCGGTATGCCGCACAAGTGCGGGTACTTCGACTTCCGCGCGCCGCGGGACAAGACGTGCTGCATGAACTACAGGCCCAACTGGATGCTGGACGACAAGCGCAACCTCATCCGGGGGACGTCGGGGAAGACCGGCAGCGACGTCTGCGGCAGGCACCTCAAGGAGGTGAGGCGGGTCCACCTCGAGGACAACAAGGGGCTCGCGTGGAAGTGAGCGCTCCGGACATCACACCTCCGGGCCCGGCCCTCGTGGGCATCGATGTCGAGCCGCAGTATGTGCTCGGCTTTCCGATGTTCGTGGGCATCACGATCGGCAGCGTGCCCCCGGGCGCGTCGCTCATGCGGCTGCCGCTGCCGTCGCCCGCGGCGCTGCGGGGCGCGATAGGCATCAGGCTGTGGCGGCCGGGCGAGGCGGAGCCGTTCTTCGAGGAGGCGCCCACGGCCGTGGTGGACGCCGATCTCTCGGCGCCGAGCTTCCGCCTGCGGGCCGGCGAGGTCCGCCGGCTCCTCGTGGAGATCGCCGAGCTCCTGCCGGACGATCTGGCGGCGGGGGAGGTCGACGGCGTGCTGCTCTACGGAGCCCCGCCGCACGTCGCCGCGAGCGGCCGCGGAAGGCTGCGCTTCCGGGAGCCCACGGGCGCGGAGCGCGCGTCGCTCGACGAGCTCCGGCCCGAGGTCGAGGCGGCCGGCTCGTTCGGGCGGTGGCTCCGCCGGCCGCCGTCCGATCCGACCCGGCTCGCGCCGCCCGCCGATCCGGGCGATCCTCTGCGGTATCCGAGGCTCATGAAGTACCTGATCCACGGCCCGGAGGAGCTCGACGCCGTCGACCCGGCGCGGCTCCGCGTGCTCGGCGGCGTGTTCGCGCCCGAGGCGTGCGGGCTCGCCGCGGAGCTCCAGGCCGCGCGAGATCCCGGGACGTTCGCCGGGTACGCGCAGCAGGTGAAGGCGGCGTATCCAGGGCTCGCGGCGTGGATGGACGCGATCGCGGCCGGGCAGAGCGAGATCGCGTGGGCACGGAGCCATCGGTGATGAACAGGACGAGCCCGCGAGCGTGCGTCGTTGCCGTGGCCCTGGGGCTCGCGGCGTTCTCGAGCTCCGGTTGCGGTCGCTCCCAGGCGCCGTCGCCCGACCGCGCGGCGCCGGATGCGTCCAGCGCCGCGGCGGCGCCCGGGGCCTCCGCGACGGCGCCCGGGGCCGTCACGGAGGCGCCCGAGGGGGCGACCGCGCCCGGGACCGCCGCGCCGCCGGGCACTGCACCCGCTCCCGCGCAGTCCGTGAGCGCTGCGCCGCCCGCGCAGCCCGCGAGCGCTGCGCCGTCCATGAGCGCCGCGGGGATCAGGAAGCCCTCGCCGGGCGCGCGCGGCCCGCTGCCCGATGCGAAGCCGAAGCTCAAGTGTGGCAGGACGTACTGCAACGCGGCGGGGGAGTGCTTTGCGCCGTCGCCGCCCCAGTGCGAGTGAAGGAGCAAGGGCGCGGGAGAGACTAGCCGCCGCTCTGGCGGGAGCGCGCGATCCCCCGCGGATCACCCGCGCTTCGACCGCTTGCCCTGGGGCGCGGGCGCCGCCGCCTCCGGGACCGCGACGGGCGCCAGCGTCTGCCGCGCCAGCTCTCGCGCATAGGCGAGGCGGTCTGCCGGCGAGCCGAGCGCGCTCAGCCCCTCGTAAAGCCCCGCGAAGAACGTCGGGAAGAAGACCGCCGAGAGCGCCGCCACCACCCGGCGCGCCGCCGCCCGCTCCTCGAGGCCGGGCACCGCCGCCCGGACGAGATCGCGCAGGCGCTCCATCACCGGCGCGAAGAGCTTCGGGAAAGGACCGCTGTAGTCGTCCTCGTGAAACGCGTCGTGCAGGAGCGCCCTGCCCACGTTCGGGTACCGCATCCCGCCCTCGAGGTAGTAGCCGAGCAGCCCGCTCAGCGCCTCCAGGGGATCGCCCGGCATCCGGGAGAGGAAGTCCTCGGTGTCCGACAGCATGTTCCCGATCGACCCCTCGAGCGCCGCCGCGACGAGCGCCTCCTTCGACCGGAAATAGTAGTTCACCGCGGCGATGTTGACGCCGGCCGCCGCCGCGAGCTTCCGCACCGTCAGCTGCCCGATGCCGTGCTTCTCGATCTGATCGATCGCAGCGACCACGAGCCGCTGCCGTGGATCGAGATCGTCCGCAGGGGCGAGGGGGTCACGGTCGTTCATACGATTGTTTGAAACATACCTTGACGATGCACCTGGCAGGCGTCAATTCTTAAAACACATGTTTCAATCACTTGTTTCGTCAGGCGCTGGAGGTGCACCGATGCTCGATCGGCGGCGGTTTCTCACCCACACGGCGGTCGCGGGGGGCGCGGCGGCGCTCGGGTTCGCGGCGGGCCGCCGCGGGGTCGATCAGGAGGTCGCGTCCGCGCGGTTCCACGGCGACGACACGCTCGGGCGGGGCCAGGCGGCGCCCGTCTGGCACCGGTTCAAGTTCATCGGCCAGCCGGTGATGGACGCGCAGATCGTGTTCTGGCTCGGCCTCGCGTCGATGGGGCTGACCGACGTCGGCGAGGTGCTCGACACCGCGACCCGCATCCTCCCTGGCGACGAGCGCTCGTGGTTCGACCAGTGGCTGGCCACCGCGAAGCGGGTGCGGGGCTACGGCGAGGAGGCGGAGGCCCGCGGCCACGCCCGGAGCGCCGCGTCGCACTTCCTGCGCGCGGGCGCCTACTATCGCGCCGGGCTGATGCGCTACGCGGATCGCTCCGACCCGCGCCTTGTCGAGGCGACGATCGCGGGGCTCGACCTGCACGGGCGGGCGCTCCGCATGCGGGGCTACGACTCCCGGCAGGTCGATATCCCCTACGAGAACGGCGTGCTCCACGGCCGCATCCATTACGCGCCCGGGGTGGCGCGCGCGCCCACGATCGTGCTGCAGCAGGGCCTCCACGCGTGGCCCGAGGACACCATGTGGGTCGTCGACGGCGCGCTCGAGCGGGGCTACCACGTCCTCTCGTTCCACGGCCCGGGCCAGGGCGCCTCGCTGCGCCTCCACGGGCACCCCTTCCGGCCCGACTGGGAGGTCCCCGTGGGGCGCGTTCTCGACTTCGCCGAGCGCGACGAGCGGCTCGACGCCGGCAAGTTCGTCCTGATGGGCCTCTCGTTCGGCGGCTACCTCGCGCCGCGGGCGGCCTCGCGCGAGCGCCGCCTGCGCGCCCTCGTCGCCAACCCGGGCGTCGTCAGCTGGCGCGACGCGATGCTGCGCCACTTCGCGTCGATGCCCGGCCTGCTCGAGCTGCACGCGCGCGGCCCCGCGGCCTTCGACCGCGCCATCGACGCCGCCTCGGTTGTGCTGCCCGACGCGCGCTGGTACTTCGACGACGTGACATGGAAGCACGGCGTCTCGACGCCGCACGAGGTGATCGACGAGCTCCGCAAGTACGACAACGCCGATGGCGTCGCGGGCATCCGCTGCGAGACGCTGATCATGGAGGGTAGCGCGGAGGACGCGTCTCCAGGCGAGTCGGAGCGCCTCTACGGCGCGCTCACGTGCCCGAAGCACATGATGGTGTTCGACGCGGGCACGGCGTCGCAGGTCCACTGCCAGGGCGGCAACCAGCTCCTCGCCCAGGCGCGGCTGTTCGACTGGCTCGACGAGCGGGTGGCGCGATGAGGTCCGCCGATCGCGCCGCCGCGCGCTCCACGGACGAGCGCCGAGGCGGGGGCCCCTCCCGCCGGAGCGCGCGCCCCCCGCGGCTCCTCGCCCTGGCGCCGCTGCTCGCGGTCCTCGCGGTCCTCGCGCCGGGCGCCGCGTGGGCCCAGCTCCCCGATCTCGTGGACCTGAGCGCGCAGTACATGCCGGGCGCGGCGATCGAGGACCCGCGCCCCGTGCGGGCGCAGATCTCGTCGTACGAGGTCAACGCCAACGTGCCGATCCCCCTCGGGGAGAAGACGTTCCTGATCCCGGGGGCGACGTACCACGTCGAGGCGATCTCGTACGCCGGCGCCCCGCCCGGCTTCGACGAGCTCCGGGCCTTCCACGCCGTCGACGTCCCGGTGCTGTTCGTCCAGCTGCTCCCCGACGACTGGTCGCTCTCGCTGCGCGTCGCGCCGGGGCTCGCGGGCGACTTCGAGGCCTTCGACGGCGGGCTCGTCCGCGTCAGCGCGCTCGGGCTCGTGACCCGCACGCTCTCGGAGAAGCTCGTCCTCGGCGGCGGCGCGCTCGCGTCGTACAGCTTCGGCTCGTTCCTCCCGCTGCCGGCGGCGTACGTCGACTGGACGCCGAGCCCCCTCTTCCGCGTCGAGGCCTTCCTGCCGGGCTTCGCGGCCGTGAAGCTCCTCTTCTCGGATCGCGTCGAGGTCGGCCTGCGCGCGGACCTGGCGGGGAACGCCTACGCCGTGCGCGACCCGCGCGTCACCGGGGCGTGGCCGTGCGCGGCCCAGCCGGCCGACGACCCGGCGACCGAGCAGGACGAGCGCGCGGCGCGGCCCGAGGAGTGCCTCGATCACGTCGCCTACTCGGTCGTGACCGCGGGCGTGACCCTCGGCGTGCGCGCCTTCTCGTCGGTGTGGGTGACCGCCCAGGCGGGACACAGCCTGTTCCGTCGCTACGAGCCGATGAACGACGAGGACGATGCCATCCCCGGAGGCGGGCAGAGCATCCCGAACGTGCTCTTCTTCCGCGCCGGCGTGACATGGCGCATCCCGAAGAGCTGAAGCGCGACTCACCGCCTGGCGCGCCGCGCGAGCGTATAGCCGCACACCGACCGGCGGGTGCCCGCCGGACCGTTGAAGACGGCTCGACGCCGGTGCATCCTCCGCCTTATGCGCCCGGGAGAGGTCATCGACAGCCGCTTCCAGCTCGAGCGCGTCGCGGCCTCCGGTGGGATGGGGACGGTCTACCGCGCCGTCGACCGGGCCACGGGGGCGCAGGTCGCGCTCAAGCTCCTCGGCCAGCCCGACCGGAGCGCCGCGCACCGCTTCGAGCACGAGGCGCGGATCCTCGCCGAGCTCGATCACCCGCGGATCGTCCGGCACGTGGCCCACGGCATCACCCCCGACGGGGTGCCCTACCTCGCCATGGAATGGCTCGAAGGGGAGAGCCTGGCGCAGCGCCTCGCCCGGCAGAAGCTCGATCTCGAGGAGAGCCTCGCCCTGCTCCGCGCGGCCGCCGAGGCGCTCGGGGCGGCGCACGCGCGGGGCATCGTCCACCGCGACGTCAAGCCGAGCAACCTGCTGCTCGTCGGCGGCGAGGTCGTCGGCCTGAAGGTGCTCGATTTCGGCATCGCCCGGATGAAGCGCACCATCGGCGCGCTCACGCAGACCGGCTCGGTGATGGGGACCCCGGGCTACATGGCCCCGGAGCAGGCCACCGGCGAGCGCGAGCGCCTCGACGCGCGGGCCGACATCTTCTCGCTCGGCGCCGTGCTCTTCGAGTGCCTCACGGGCAGGCCCGCGTTCCAGGGCCAGCACGTGATGGCCCTCCTCGCGAAGCTCCTCATGGAAGACCCGCCGCGCGTGCGGAACCTCCGGCCCGAGGTGCCGCAGGAGCTCGACGAGTTCGTCGCCCGCATGCTCGCGAAGGACCCGGAGCAGCGGCCGCGCGACGGCTCGGCCGTCGTCGAGGCGCTCGACGCCCTCGAGCGCGATCCGACGAGCGGCCTGGCCGCGCCCCCCGTCCTGTACGAGGCGATCACGGCGTGCGAGCTCCGGCTGCTCTCGCTGGTGGCCGCGCGGGAGCCGCGCTTCTCGGCCTGCGACAGCGCGGCGAGCACGCTCGTCGCCGCGGAGCCGAGCGACCTCACGAGGAAACTCTACACGAGCGCGCAGCCGTTCGGGGCCCGCGTGGACGCGCTCGCCGACGGGACGATCGTGCTCTCGATCGCCGGCGTGGGCGACGCCGCCCTGCAGGCCGCGCGCGCGGCGCGGTGCGCCCTGAAGCTCGTCGAGCTCGTGCCGGAGGCCTCCGTCGTGCTCACGACCGGCCGCGCCGAGCACACCGGCAGCCTCCCTGTCGGCCCGGTCATGGACCGCGCGGCCGCGCTCCTCGCCCTCGCGGAGCGCGACGCGCGCCCGGAGCGGAGGCCCGCGCCCGTGTGGATCGACGACGTGACGCGGGCGCTGCTCGACGCGCGGTTCGAGATCGAGCCGGCGCGGCACGGCACGTTCTTCCTGCTGCATGAGCGCGAGGTCGGCCGGTCGGCGCGGACGCTCCTCGGCAAGCCGAGCCCTTACGTCGGCCGCGACAGGGAGCTCCGGAACCTGCGCGAGCTCCTGGAGGACAGCTTCGGCGGGCCCGAGCCCCGCGCCATCCTGATCACCGGGCCGCCCGGGATCGGCAAATCCCGCCTGCGGTACGAGCTCATCGAGATCCTGCGGGAGCGGCACCCCGAGCTCACCGTCGCGGTCGGCCGCGGCGACTCGCTGAGCGCGGGCTCGCCGTTCTCGCTCCTCGGCTCCGCGCTCCGGGGCGCGGCCGGGATCACCGGCGGCGAGCCCGCCCCGGCGCAGCGCGAGCGGCTCCTCTCGCTGGTCGCCCGCGCCCAGGCGCTGACGCCGGGCGAGAGGACGAGGATCGCCGCGTTCCTCGGCGAGATCGTCGGCACGCCGTTCCCGGGCGAGGCCGATCCGAGCTTCCTCGCGGCGCGGCAGAGCCCGGCCCTGATGGCCGACCAGATCCCGCTCGCTTACCTCGACTTCATGGAGGCGGCGTGCGCGGCGGGGCCCTACCTGCTCGTGCTCGAGGACATCCAGTGGGGCGACGCGGCGTCGCTCAAGCTCATCGCGCGGGCCCTCCGGGAGCTCCGCGACCGGCCCTTCGCGGTGCTCTACCTGGCGCGGGTCGAGGTGCGGAAGGTCTTCCCCGTCCTCTGGGAGGGCAGCGAGGTCCACGAGATCACGCTCGGCGCGCTGCCGCGCCGCGCGGCCGAGGAGCTCGTGCGGCAGATGCTCGGCGACGGGCTCCCGCCCTCCGAGGTCGCGCGCCTCGTCGAGCGCGCGAGCGGCAACGCCTTCTACCTGGAGGAGCTCATCCGGGCGGTCGCGGAGGGGCGCGCGGACAGGCTGCCGGAGACGATCCTGGGCATGGTCGAGGCGCGGCTCGAGGCCATCCCCGCGGAGGCGCGGCGGCTGCTGCGGGCGGCGAGCGTCTTCGGCGAGGCGTTCTGGAAGACCGGGGCGCTCGCCCTGCTCGGCGACGCCGGCGGGTCGACGCTCGCGGTGGACTGGCTGCCCTGGATGCTCCAGCGCGAGCTGCTCGAGCGCCGCGAGCAGAGCCGCTTCTCGGACGAGGAGGAGTACGCGTTCCGGCACGCGCTCATCCGCGACGGCTGCTACGCGATGCTCCCGGACCACGATCGCGCGCTCGGGCACCGGCTCGCCGCCGAGTGGCTCCTGCAGGCGGGAGAGCACGACGCCAAGGTGCTCGCCGAGCATTTCGAGCGGGGAGGCGAGCCGCGGCTCGCGGTGGAGTTCTACCTGCACGCGGCGGAGCAGGCGCTCGCCGGGAGCGATCCGGCTGCCGCGCGCGCGCTCGCGGACCGGGGGCTCGCCCTGGGCGCGGAGCGGGACGTCGAGGCGGTGCTCCGCGGGATCCGGGAAGGGGCGTCCCGCGCGCTGGGCGAGGCGGACGAGCGCGCCGCGCGCTCGTCGCGGCCGTGAGCGCTCAGGGAGGCCGCTTCCGAGGCCGCCGACCGAGGCGCGAGGACATCGTTCAGAAGCTGCAGGCGACACGCCGGGCGTGACGCGCCGGTCGGGCAGGTCGAAGCGTGTGCGTCCCGGACGATGCTATCGCGGAAGTTGGGCGCGTCGGGTTGACCGGTCCGGTCGGACCGCGGGTGGGGGCCGGCAGCGCCGATCTGGTAGCATCCTGGGCGATGAGCCTCGGCAGCGCCCCGACCCAGCCCGGCGCACGTTTCGACGGTGTGGAGCTCGCCGAGCTGGCGACGGCCCTCGGGCGTGAGTACGCGGTCGAGCGAGAGCTCGGGCGCGGTGGCATGGGCGTCGTGCTGCTCGCGCGCGACCTCCGCCTCGAGCGGCCGGTAGCGATCAAGGTGCAGCCGCGCGAGCGGGCCGCCGACGCCGCGCACCGCCAGCGGTTCCTCCGCGAGGCGAGGACGGCGGCGAGGCTGTCGCACCCGAACATCGTCCCGATCCTCCACGCCGATGAGGCCGGCGCGTTCGCCTACTTCACGATGCCGTACGTCGACGGTGAGACGCTGGCCGAACGGGTGCAGAGTCGCGGCCGACCGTCGGCACGCGAGGTCGTGCGGCTGCTCCGCGAGGTCGCGTGGGCGCTGGCATACGCGCACGCGCGGGGCGTCGTGCACCGCGACGTCAAGCCCGAGAACATCCTCGTCGAGCGCACGACCGGCCGCGTGCTCGTCAGCGACTTCGGGATCGCGTTTGAGGCTCACACGTCGCGGTTGACCGGCGACGATCACATGGTCGGTACCGCGATGTTCATGAGTCCGGAACAGATCCTCGGGCGCGAGGTCGACGGGCGCAGCGATCTCTACTCGCTCGGCGTCGTCGGCTACTGGCTGCTCGCCGGCCAGCACCCATTCGAGGGCGCGGCGACGCCGACGATGCTCGTCAAGCACGCGACCGAGCCGGCCCCGCCGCTGCGTACGCTCGCGCCCGAGGTCTCCGCGGGCCTCGCCGCCGCGATCGATCGTTGCCTGGCCAAGGAGCCCGACGAGCGCTGGTCGACCGGCGAAGCGCTCGCCGAAGCGCTCGTCGCCGTCGAGGGCGAGCTCGCTGGCGTCCCCGCGCACATCGGCGGCGATCGCCTGCTCGACGAACGCGAGGTCTCCGCGGTGCTCCAGCGCGCCGCGCAGCTCCAGGCGGACGCCGCCCGCCGCGTCGAGGAGCGCTCGCGGACCGCGCCCTCGCCGGGACCGACGAGCACGAGCGGGCTGCGCGTGTCGGAGGTCCGGGCCGCCGCGGCCGAGGCGGGCATCGCCCCCGAGTTCGTGGCGATGGCCGCAGCCGAGCTGCCCGCCGGCAGCCCGCTTGCGATCCCGGTGGTCTCGGCGGCTGCTGAGGCCCGCTGGTCGGTGCGTCTGTTCGGCACGGACGTCCGCCAGATCGTCGCCTCGCGGGTGTTCCGGGCTCCGGCGAAGGCCGTGATCGACGCGCTCGTGCACGTGTGGCAGGCGAGCCCGTACAACCTGCGCCTGCTCGACGCCGTCGGCCCGCACCCGCTCGACGGCGGCGCGGTGATCTTCCGCGTGCCGAAGTTCACCCACGGCGTCGACGGCACCGGCCCCGTCGGCTTCCTCTATTACATGTACGTGCTGAGTATTCGCCAGCTCCGCCTGACGATGCAGCATCGCGGCCGCGACGCGATCGAGTGCACGGCGACGGCCGAGTTGCACGAGGCGATCGCGTTCGGCCGCAAGTTGTATTACCCATGGGTGGGCGGTCTGACCGCGGTCACCGGCGCCGCCGTCGGCGCCGCGATGTTCCCGCTGGTGCTCCCGATCTTCGCGGCGCTCGCGACCCTCGGCGTCGTCGCCACGACGTACGGCGGCCTCCACAAGCTCAACCACGTCGCCTACGCCTACTATCGGCGAATGGCGCAGGAGAACCTCGAGACGCTGCTCGCCGACGTCGACGCCAACCTGCGCACGCAGGCGGTGTTCGGCAGCCTGCCCGCCCCACGGTCGGCGCTGCCGCGCGGCGAGGGCTGATCGGGCATGTCCCGCAGGACAGCGGATGGCTCTGCGAAGGGCTCAGGTTTCAGCTGTGCAGGATGAGCGATACCAGTTCTGGTGCGGGTGACGGCCGCGAGTCGCAGCACCGGCGCGGCGATCACGCCGGTTGCGAGGACGCTCGAAGCGTGCACGCAACTGTCGCTCTTCGGCGGCACCGTTGTGCGCCTCGATGAGGACGAGCCTCGGCGACGGCATCGTCCCGCCGGTCTAAGCGCGCATCGACTGGGCTTCCCTCATCCGCCGCGTCTATTTGGAGGATGTGCTCGCGTGTCCGTGCGGTGGGCGCCGGCGGCTCGTCGCCGACATCGGTCAACGTGCGCAGCGCGAAGCCATCGTGGCGCTCCTGACCCATCTCGGCATCCCCACCGAGCCGCCGCCCATCGCGAGGGCCAGAGACCCGTCGTTCGACGCGGCGTGAGCCTCTCGGCCTCGTCCCTCCGCGTGCCGCTCGCGCGTGGCCGTTGGCCAACCTCTGGCCGCAGCTCGACCCCATTCGAGCGGCGCCCTCGTTCTTGGGCCTTTTCGTGCCCCGCGCATCCCCGAGCGCCAGCCCGCGTTGGTGGCCCGCGCGGTTCTGCTTTTCGTGATTCGGCCGGCTCGTCCTGGCCTCCAGGCGATGGCCGCGCTGCCCATCGCCTTTCGCCCGATCATCGCGTCAGAAGACGTAGACGCTCTTGGGAACGAACGGCAGCGGGCTCAGGCCGCTCTCCCCGTAGACGGGGTACGGGTAGCCGATGCAGTTCTCGTTCTGGAAGATCGCGGCGCCGGCGCCGTTGGTGTTGTAGGCAGAATGTGCCCTTCCCTCCCAGCCGTGCTCCGGAAGGTTGACGCACGTGCCCACCTGCGGGTTCAGCGCCCGGACGTTGAAGATTTCCCCGCCGTAGCCCTCCTCCTCGAACAGGCAGAGGACGTTGTCGAACGGGCAGGGAATGGGGTCCTCCTGCGCCGAGGCCACCTCGGGGAGCAGCAGGCCTGCCCCCGCGAGGAGGCCGACGCCCACCAGGGCACGCAAGCCCAGGGAGCGGGACGGAGTGAAACGACGGAGCTTCTGAACGTGCTGGAGCAAGTGCATGTGGTTTCCTCCTCCTGCCCACCCATGGGCAGGTACTCCGGAGGGACCTAGCACCGGAGGCTATTCACGCATCCCCGTCTTCGACTGTTGTTAACATGATTTAGCATAAGAACCACGCGGGCTCGCATGTGCCTGGAATCTTTCATCCATCTCGGATGGCAGCTTCATCGACATGGAAGTTCTTGTGGCGCCTGCCTCGAACTCGTTGCATGGGCGGCACGCGAGGCACACGTTCTTGTCGATCGAGGCCGCAGGGCGCGGAGAGTTCTGACTGCTCCGTCGCAAGCATCGCATCGTGGACCTCGACTTGGCGCGCTTCTTCCTGTTATGCGCGTTGCTCTACGGGGCTCCCGGACGGTGCGGGGCACCAGAGTCGCGCCGCCTCAGCCGGGATAACGGCGGGAGCGAACGCCTTTCCTTTCGCCGGCCCTGCGCGAGCTCGACGAGCTCATGGCCGCGCCGTGAGAAACCAACCCGAACAAGAGAGACCGGAGAGACCCATGAACACCACGGTTCGAACGTTGCTGCGCGGCGCGGTGGCCGCCTCCATGGCGCTCGGCGCGATGCTGTCGGCCAGCCCTGCCAGGGCGGCTGCGAGCTGCTTCGTCGGCTTCGACGATTTCGATGCGCTGAACGGCATGTGGGCCGACGCGAGGGCGACGTTCACGTATGAGTGTTACCGAGCAGGCTGTTTGATGGCCGGAAGATCCGGCTCTGTGATGGCCATCATCGAGCTGGATCTCCGCTTACCGCGATTGCAGCGAGGCGATGCGTCGGGTGACTGCGGCGATCGCAGAGCGCCGGCGCTCTCAGTCGATGCGGAGGGGGAGGCGGTCATCGCCGTCGAGGACGGCGTGATAGCGAGCGAGAGCGTCGTCGAGCCGATCGAGGTAGTGGAGCACGACGTCGACGGCGTAGAGGCGAGGGCAAAGCGGATCCGGGTCGCCCGGGTAGCGCGCGGTGAGCGCGTCGCGGGCGAGCGCGAGGGCCGCGACGAGGGCGGCGGCTGCGCTGCCCGCGGCGTGGCCGCGCCGCGTGTCCCCCTCGGCCAGGGGGACGGGGTTCATCCGGCCTCCTCTGCGTCCAGCTGCAGGATGCGGATCAGGACGTCGCGCTCGACGAGCTTGCGCTTCTTGCGCGCAGCGGCGCGGAGCGCGGCGGTGGCGAGTCGATCGGTGTCGCGCAGGCTGCCAGCGGCCGCCTCGTGCAGCATCGCGATCGCGTCCGAGGTGAAGAGCTCTTTCGTGCAGCCGACTCGGCCGAGACGTACACGCAGATAGTCGGCCGTATCGTCCGGCGTGAGCGGGTCAATGGTCAATCGGTAATGGAGGCGTGAATACAGGGAGCGATTGCGGCGCACGCGGAGCCGCTCGCCGAGCTCGGGCAAGCCAAGCAACACGAGCGAAAGCAAAGCGCGGCTATCCCAGGCGCAATTAAGGAGTATGTGAAGATGATCGAGTGTGTCCTGATGAAGTAGATGGGCCTCATCGAGGACGAAGACCGGAAATACGCGCTCCTTCGCGAGCTCCTCGACGTGCGTGCTGACCGCGTAGAAGACGTCTCCAGCGGTGCTGCAGCGCGCGAGACCGAGGGCCAGACAGAGCTGGCGATAGAAGTCCCGGCGTCCAAGCGTCACGTTGGCGCAGTAGGTCAAGCGAAACGTCTGCGGCGAAAGGGCATGACGGAGCGCGCGGAGCAGACACGTCTTGCCGACACCGGGGTCACCGGCGAGCAGCACGCTCTTTCTGGCGTGCACCGCCTCGATGAGCATCTCGAGGAGCATCTGCTTGGACGGGGGGAGCCAGAGCTCGCCGTCTTCGACCTCCTTGGAAAATGGCTCTGCCGTGAAGCTGAAGTGGCTGCAGAAGTCCATGGTCATCCCTCCTCGTCACCGCGAGGCGTCCGCCCGAGAGCCTTGTCCAGGAGCGTTTTCGGCGGGTCGAAGGGGACGCGCGCCTCGTGAGCGACATCGAGGTTGCAGGTCGGTCGCGGCCGCTGGGCGTTCTTCACCGGATCGATCCGGTGCAGGGCGAAGCGTTTGCCCTCGTGTTCGATCCAGGGCGGCTCGTTCGGCGTGACGAGGCACCTCGACACCGTGACGAGGCGGCCGGCGAGGAAGCCGAGATCGGTCTCCCAGTCCTCCCCATCCATCGAGAGCGTGCTGTCACGCCGCACGCGCCGGCGGGCCTGGGCCGTGAGCGCGTCGCGCAGCTTCCGCTCGTCGAGGTCGTCGGTGACGTGGGGATACTCCTCGTACACCTGCGCGGGGGACTTGCCGAAGAGCGCCGCGTGCGGTGTGCGGTGATAGTGCTCGTCGACCCATGCGTAGAGCCGGACGTTGAGGTCGTGGAGTGACCCGAGCGCGCCGGTAAAGTCCAGGCACCTCTCGCGCAACGTCCTCCAGAAGCGCTCCATTTTGCCGCGCGCGGGGGCGTCGTACGGGCGGGCGTGGATCAGGGTGGTGCCGAGTCGCTCGCACGCAAGGTGCAAGGTGTGCCCGCGGTAGGTCGAGCCGTTGTCCAGGTAGAGGGCGTCGGGAGCGCCGTGCTTGCGCAGCGCCCGGATGAAGAGCGCCAGCATGTCGACCTCCCGCTCGGCGCTCATCGCCTCGAGCGCGAGGATGTACCGCGAGGCGTCGTCGAGCAGCGCGTGAATGCGCACCGGCGCCGGGCTGCCGTTGACGAGGATCGGCGACGCGTGACACACATCGCCGTGCCACAGGGCGCCGGGATGCTCGGCCTGCCAGCGCAGCCGCACCTTGCCGCCCGTGCGATCGCGCAGCGCGACGCGATCGAGGTGGTGCTCGGCGTACAGCCGTCGCACCGTGGTGGCGGAGATGGCACCCTTGTCGATGCGGCCCGCCGCGATCAAGGTGTCGAGGATGAGCGAGACCGAGGCGCTCGGGTGCTCCTCTCGGATCTCGAGCAGCATCTGCCGTTGCTCGGGGGTGAGCTCGCGCGCCCGCCCCTTGTCCTTGCGGGGCTTGGGGCGTAAGCCCTCGAGACCTTCGGTCTTGTACGCGTAGTACCAGCGCTCGAGCGTGGGGACGGAGTAAGTGCACGGAGAATGGGCGCGCGGTGGGCGAAACCGCTGCTTGCTCAGGTCGGCGAGCGCTTCGGCGAGCTCTCCGCGGTCGAGCTCGCGGTGCATGAGCGAGCCAATGATCTCGCTGCGATAGAGCGCCACCGCTTCGGCGTGGTCCTTCGGCTGGAGGGGGTCTTGCACGTCGTGTCCTTTCCGCGCCGGTGACACCGCACCGGCCGCACAGCCATCCAAGCGCAATGCGCTTCGCCGACCGAGGATCCAACCGGGTGGGGTCCGGCATGAGCTCGGCGAGCGGGCCGCTTGCCATCACGCAGCCCGCACG
This sequence comes from Sorangium sp. So ce117, assembly GCF_051524395.1. Classification (NCBI taxonomy): domain Bacteria; kingdom Pseudomonadati; phylum Myxococcota; order Polyangiales; family Polyangiaceae; genus Sorangium; species Sorangium sp. So ce117. The sequence continues at coordinate 9,368,933 of NZ_CP150309.1, read as the reverse complement.
GCGCCCGCCATGACGGCGGCCTCGGGGACCTCGGCCGCAAAAGGCGCCATCGCGACGAGCGTCATCGCGGCCCGCTCGGCCCGCTGCCGCAGCGATGCAGCGAGGGGACTGGGGCGGACCGCCGCAAAGAGGCGCTCCTGGTCGATGGCGCGTAGCCAGCGCCGCACGGTCACCCAGCTGTCAGCATCGAAGCTGGCAGACCAAGGGCTGACGCGCCGCCGCACCTCGACGAGCGCTGCACCGGCGACGCCGACGAGCAGCAGGGCCAGACCGATCGCCGTCGCGGCGAAGTGCCGTCGCGGCGCGACGCCCCGCGGAACGACCGTGATCGCGGCGCCGCAGTGGCGGCATCGGTAGCGGCGCGCCTCGATCGTGACGAGCCCGCCGCGCTCGCCGGCAGCCAGCGGCCCGCGCACCTGCCGCGACCGCGTTCCGTGACCCCACAGCCCCAACCCGCCCCCCAGCGGGCACCCCGCCGCGCCGCAACGGGGGCAGCGGGCTGGCCGCGCCCGCTCTACGGTGGGCGGGGAACCGAGCCAGCCTTTGACATCGAGGTCCAAATGGACGATCTGTTGAGGGCTCCGCTCTTTCAAGCTATTCGGAGCACGACGGGAGGGGGCACGCGGCCAAACGAGCTCCTCCCGTCGCCTATTTTGTGGCCGGCGCCGTGCCGATGCTCCGCTCCTGCCGCTGACCTACTCCGTTCGTTGCGCCGACGGGCGAGGAGTCGTGCTGGTAATTTTCGAGAGGCGAACGGAATGAACGCTCCCTCTTTTCCTGTGCTCCTGGATTCGACCAACGCGAACATGCTCAGGAGTAGTTACGCTGAGAATTCTATCGGACTCGGCGCAATGCATGGCCGGGGAGCCCCCTGGCAGCTTGCTGCCCTCGGACACCCCCGTCATCGCACCTGATCCGCCTCGGTGATGGTGTTCTTCGGTGGGTCGAGCACCCTGCCATCAAAGAGCTGGATCGACAGGCGCACCATCGGCATCAACGACGGTGCTCAGTAACAGCATCCCGACGATGCATCGGGCGCTGCAGCGGCTGGGCATCACGAGAAAAAAAACGCTTCGAGCGAGCGAGCAGTATCGGCCCGCCGTCCGCAAGCGCCGCGCTCAGTTCCGGCGGCAAACACGAAAAGTAGGCGCACGCCGGATCACGTTCTTCGATGAGTTCGGCGTCCATCGAGGCATGGTGCGGCGATACGGTCGTGCACGCCGCGGGCGCCGAGCGTATGGCCGGGTGCCATGCAATACCGACCCGAAGATCACGCTGATCATGGGGCTGAACCTCGGCGGCGCTGTAGAGCCGATGGCCTTCGAGGGGTCCATGAACGGCGCCATCTTCGAGGCGTACATCCGCGACCGGATCGCGCCTCGAGTGCAGCCCGGCGATGTGATCGTTGTCGACGGGCTGGGTGCACACCGTTCCCCCGGTGCTCGCGCTGCCGTGGAGGAGCGCGGGGCAAGTTTCTGGATCTTGCCGCCTTATTCGCCTGACCTGTCACCGGTGGAGGGCTGCGGTAGCAAGGTCAAGGAGATCATCCGTGCTGCCGCCCCGCGCTCGGTCCCGCAAGTTTACCAGGCCATGGGGCGAGCCATCGGTCGGGTAAGCGATCGCGACGCCAAGGGTTGGTTCCAGCACGCCGGCTACATCCGTCCTCCGCGCCGTCCACCTCTTTCGCGTGCAGGCAGAACCCGCAGGATGCCGCCCAGCGAGCGCTCTCGCGCTCCGCCAGCAGAGTGCACGTCCACAGCAGAGTGGGCGCCCAATGAGCCCGAGCTATCGCCGTGTACCAAGCCCGGCTGAAAACCGCTCTAGAGCGGTTCGCGATTGGGTTTGGTACAGACCGCGCCCCTCGGGCTGGGCGTTGGCGGATCCCGAGCGCGACGCGTGCGAGGCGTGCGAGCCCGCGGCGCACGGCTCCGAGGCGTGCCCCTGCGCTGCGGTCTGGGACGAGGGGGTCGGTCGAGGTAGCCCGCATGGCGGAACCAGCCTTCGGCGTCCTTCGGCGTCACCTGGTGGAGGGCCCTGTCCATCGCCTCGAGCACGCCCACCACGGTCCGCTGCACAGCGGTGCGGAGGGTCTGCTTGAGCTTGCTGCCGCACTCTTCCACCGGCGAGAAATCCGGCGAGTAAGGCGGAAGCGGGTGGTAGTCGGCACCCGTCGCCTCGATGGCCGCGCGGACCTCGGGGTACAGATGTGGCTTGAGTCGATCCACGAGCACGATGTCGCCAGGCCGCAGCACCGGAGCCAGATACTCCTGGGCGTACGTCTCAAATCGAGGACGATTTATGGCGCCTTCGAAGACCACCGGCGCCACCACCCCCTGCAGCCCCAGCCCGAGCACCAGCGTCAGGTTCGGGTCCGCGTTCTCCGGCGCCTTGCCGTAGGCCCGCTGCCCGCTGGGGGCGTAGCCATAGAGCCGGGTCATGCCCAGGTTGGCGCCGAACTCGTCGACGAAGATCAAGCGGCGCGCATCTGCGGTCCCCGCCCAATCTTGAAAACTCGCGCGGGCCTGTTGAACGTCCGGGCGGTCTTGCTCGCTGGCACCCAACGTCCTTTTTTTCGGGTGATCCCCATCCGGTGCAACGTGCGGCTCATCGTCGAGACGCTGACGTGCACATGGTGACGCTGCTCCATCTGCTCGACCAGTTCCGCCAACGTCTGGTCGTTCTTCTCTTCCAGCAGCGAGATCAGTGCCCGCTCGTCCGTCTCGTCGAACTTCCGTGGCATGCCGCCGCCGTGCGGACTCGGCGCGAGGTCGCCCGTGGCGCGCAGCTGCGTGAGATAGTTCTGCACCGTGTTCGGGGCGACCTCGAACCGCTCGGCCAGCTCTCGGATACTTCCTTCACAGTTCTGGTAGGCGTCGATGATCCGCTGCCGCAGATCGATGCTGTACGGGCCCATGCGGTAGGCAGCAGCATCAGCGATGCCACCGTCCCGCCCGACCATGCTCAACTTGTACCAAGCTCAACAGCAAATTGCTCTAGATCGAATTCAAGGGCCGACGGCGCCGCCCGAGCCGCGGCGCCAAACGGGACACACTGCGTGACAGCGCACCTGCTATCCGATCACCCATCGCCTGGCGGCCTTGACGCCGCGACCCGGCGCCCGGCGCCTCGACATGGCGCATGTCATCGCGGAGCGATTCCCTATGAGCCTTGCCCAGACCACCCGTCCCTTCCTGTGATCGCCGCCTCCACGGCGATCCTAACTCCCCTGTCCTCACCCGCGCGAGCCCCATCTCGCGCGCCGCCGCGTCCCATCTCGTCGTCCCGGGCGCCGCCGGGCACTCGTGCCCATGGCCGCCGGCTCCGTCGTGGCCGGTGCGATGCGCCATTTCAACCTAGGGCTCGCACGGACGAACTGGAGGGCTGAGGTCATGAATCTGTGGCTCATTGACATTTCGGCGAACCACTGTAATCTGAGCTGCTCGCTTTCGGGAAAAATCGGCCCGCGACAGCAGGTGATCCTGCCAGCGATGGACTGCGGTGACGCCGCCCAGGCGGTGACGCGCAAGCAGCTTCCGGCGGACGCCCGGAAAGCGTTCAAGGAGGAGCCATGTCCACACCGTCCAAGCCGTTGCTCCGTGCCATCGTTGCGCCCGCCCTCGCGGCGGCATGCGCCCTGTCTGCCACGGAGGCTGGCGCTGCGAACGGGACGACAAAGTTATGGGCTGTCGCGTTCAAGCAAAGCAGCGGCCTGCCAGCCAACGTCGATCGGATGGTCGCGCGCGCAGGCGGGACGATCGTCGTCCGCTTGCCCGAGATCGGCGGCATCGGCGTCGAGTCCAGCAATTTGAGCTTCGCGAACGACGTCATGCTGAACTCGAGCGTCATGGTTGCCGACGTCGCCGTGGAGGTGACGCTGACCGAGCGGCGCGCCGCCGGCGCCGGCAACCACGGCAATGGCAACCACGGCGGCGACACGATGTCGACCGGCAGCGACGACCAGAGGATGCCCGACCCGCTCGGGTTCGAGCAGTGGGACAAGAAGCGCATGAATGCCTCGCTCGACGGCTCGTATGCCGTGCAGCGGGGGCGCAAGAAAGTGCGCGTCTTCGTCATCGACACGGGCGCCGACGCGAATCACATCGACGTCGCTCCCAACCTCGACCTCGCCGCGAGCATCTCGTTCGTCCCCCACGAGCCGACGATCCAGGACTACAACGGCCACGGCACCTGGACTATCAGCGCCGTCGGGGCCCCGATCAACGGCGTCGGCATCTCGGGCGTCGCGCCGAACGTCACCCTCGTCGCGGGCAAAGTGCTCGATAGCACGGGTTCAGGCACAACGCTGGGTATCGTGCAGTCGCTCATGTACGCAGGCCGCGAGCGCTTCGACATCGTCTCGGCCAGCCTGGCCACCGACATCCCGAAATGCAAGACACGGAGGACCACGACGCAGGACTGCGACAGTCCGGACTACATCCTGCTCGATCGCGCGACGCAGTTCGCGCGCGCGAACGGCGTGTTGCTGGTCGGCGCCCTGGGGAACGAGGGCTTCGACCTCGCGAACAGGCGGATCTTCGGCGACAGGCTCGTGACTCTTGCCGGCCTGGAGGGCTGGGTCGGCGTCTCGGCGACTGGGTACGACGACGGCAAGGCGTACTATTCAAACTATGGGACTGGCGTGGTCGACGTGGCGGCGCCCGGGGGCTCGAACCGCGACTACAGCGGGGTGCCGGACAGTGCCGAGTGTGGCGAGCACAGGGGCGGTTGTAACATCATCGGCGCGTGGTCATCGACGAGCAGCGACATTTCCGAAAATGACGTCGAGCAGTGCACGGGCCCGGGCGAGACGCCGCCGTGTTATCTCTACGCCTACCTGGAAGGAACGTCGATGGCAACGCCGAACGCCGCTGGGGTCGCGGCCCTGATCATCAGCCAGTACGGCGACTTCTCGCATCGCAGGAACGAGGTACACATGTGGCCGACGCAGGTCGAGTCCATCCTGGAGATCACGGCGAACAACCAGGCGTGCCCGACGCCGAACACGGTGACACAGAACCCCGATTTCGAGTTCCCTACCGCCACGTGCATGGGCAGCGCGCGATACAATAACTTTTTTGGCCATGGCATCGTCGACGCGCTCCGGGCCGTGACCTTCCACGACCGCTGAACCGAACCAGCAGGATCGGCGCTGCGGGCGATTGCGCTAGCATGTGTGCCACGGCGGCGAACCTGATCGAGGACGTCCTGCCCGAGGTGGCGCACCGTCCGTGGGTGTTGACGTTTCCGTTTCCGTGGCGGCGCAGGCTCGCCCAGGACGGGGCGTTGTTCGGCGTGCTGACCCGCATCTTCGTCGAGAGCGTGGAGCGGTTCTACGAAGAGCGCGCCGCGCGCCGAGGCGCGTGCGGCGCGGTCAAGAGCGGCGCGGTGACCGTCGTGCAACGCACGTCCGGCGACATGCGGCTCAATCCGCATCTGCACGTGGTCTTCCTCGACGGGGCTTATCACGAAGACGGCACCGAGCTCGTGTGGAACGAGCTCGGTCACCTGCGAACGCGCGAGATCGGTCAGGTCATAGAGCACGCCGTCGGGCGGATGCTCCGTTACCTTCGGCGGCACGGGCATCTCGAGATCGAGCACGACGTCGAGGAGGACGACGAGCCCGAGGCAGCGCTCTGTGCCTCCGCCGTCTCGGGACGAGAGCCGCCCGCCGGCCCGCAATGGCTCCGCGGGCTCTCGCCGTCTTCTCCGAGCGCGCTCGCGTACGACAAGCCGCTGTGCGCTGCGCTCGATGGCTTCACCTTGCACGCAGCGACGCGCGCCGGTGCGCACCATGCCGCGGCGAGGGAGGCGCTGCTGCGTTACGTGCTGCGACCCCCGATCGCAAAGGAGCGCGTCGAGCCGCAGCAGGACGGCCTGGTGCGGCTCTCGCTCAAGCGCGCCTTCGCCGACGGGACTGTCGCGGTGGACATGGATCCGCTCTCGCTCTTGTGCCGCCTCGCGGCCAGCTCTTGCGCCGCACATTTGCGATCGATGTCCTCGAGTGCCCAACTTGCAAGGGGCGGATGAAGCTCGTCGCCATGGTCACTGAGCCCCGGAACATCGTCCGCTTCCTCTGCGCGCTCGGCGAGCCGACCGATGTTCCAGCACGCTCTCCCAGCCGGGGACCACCGTTGGCCCCGCCTGCGCCGGGCGAGCTCTGGGTTCGCAGGCCGCTCTTCAGCTTCTCCGCCGGCAGCGGGAACGGCGGCGGAGGGTACTTCGGCGACCGCTCGTCATCAACCGGTAGTTCTGGCGGGATTTCTGACACGCGGAGCTCGCCCTCGCGCCGCTGCCGCGACGCTCGCCTCAAACGCTTCTGTCGACCGCGGGAATTCTTGACAGGTCGGAATGGCTTTGCGCGGGCTATCCTCTCGAGGCGCGGCACGCGGCCGGGATCGGCGGAGGCGACCGCGCCGCCCCACATCCACGGCCGCGGGCCACGGCACGTGCGCGAGGTTGAATGCGAGCAGACCTGCGAGCATCTCAGCCCCCGTAAGGACTTACGTTTCGGCGGGGCTCCTGTCCCTGCAGGGAACGACGACGATGAAGGCGACCCAGGCGCTGACATCGCCGGCATGACGTGCATGAACGGCGGAATCCTCTGCGGAGCGACCTCGATCTCCGGATCGCCGACGCTCGAGCATCGAGACCACACCACCCAAGAGAAGAACCCAGGAAGGTGATAGGATGAGAAGGGGACGAAGAGACTTCGTGCAAGGAGCGACGGCCATCGCGCTCGCGCTCGCGTTGCCGGCGTGCGGCCAACAGGGGATCGACGGAGGTGACGCCGCGGAGACCGGGGTTATCCGTGCCGCCCTCGCGATCCGGGGCGATCGGCACGACGTGACGGCGGTTCACTACAAGGTCGTCGGCGCCAGCAGCACCTGCAGGGACACGGCGATCGCGGAGGCGACAAGCGCCCTCGATATCGATGTGCCCCTCGCCGGCGATGTGCCCTACGACGATCACCTCGTCACGGGCTCCGGGACGCACGCGGCCGCGGAGGGCACGTTCGTGCTGCCTCGCGGCAATTACCGCGTCTGCGCGACGCCGATGCACGACGCTTCGCCGTCGGAAGAGTGCGCTCCCGCCGAGACGGTGGTGGATGTCCCTGGGCAGTGGACGAGGGAAGTCATGCTCGTGTCCCAGTGCCGCGGGGATACCGACGGTCTCCTCGACACGGTGGTCGCTCTGAACTCCCCGCCAAAGATCAACAGCCTCGACATCGCGCCCAGCAAGTTCATCACCCTGTGCGAGACGGCCACGATCACCGTGGAGGCAGACGATCCCGATGGCGACGCGATCTCGATCACCTGGCAGCTCGGCTCGAAGGTGAGCGGGTCCTCCCCGGTCCTCGGCCTTCCTGGGCCCGTCGGCACGTTCTCGACGGACACGCCGGGCGTCTACACCATTCAGGTCAAGGCCACCGACGTGCACGGCGCGTCGACATGGCTGTACTTTTACATCCACGTGTCGGCCGAGCGCTGCGACTGCACCTGCCCCGACGGCTTCATCCAGCTCCCCGACGGGGAATGCGCGACGAGCTACGACATCGATGCGGACCGCCTCATCAACCAGGAGGAGCGCTGCGATGACACGGACACCCACCGCTACGGGTGCGGCGACTACGGGTTCCAGTGGCACGATCTCGGGCGCGGGTTCTCCTCCGTGCGCCGGGTCGACGTCGCGCTCGAGAGCGGCATCGACTGCTCCTTCGAGGCCGGCGTCCGCGCCGTGTCGCTCAATGGCGCCGCGATTGGCAACTTCGACCCTATCGGATCGTGCACTTGTGACTCGGATCACGGGCTCGCCTCGTTCCCCGACGTGAACTCCAGCTCGTACGTGCTCGGCGGGGTGAACTCCGTGAATATTTCCGCGCCGAGCTGCGACGGGTTGAGCCGGAGCGCGGAGCTCGGCGGGGCGTTCGCTCGCGTCACGGTCGTCTACAGCTGCGAGCCGAGCCTCTGCGCCGACGTGACCTGCGCGCCGCTGGACGCGTGCCACGTCGCGGGCGTGTGCGACCCAAGGACGGGGCTCTGCACGAACCCGAACGCGCCCGACGACTCGGCGTGCGACGACGGCGACCCGACCACCGCGGAGTCGATATGCATCAGCGGCGCGTGCGTCCCCGAGTCCCCCTGCGGCAACGGCAGGGTCGGTCCGGGCGAGGAGTGCGACGATGGCGGCCATGTCAACGGCGACGGCTGCTCGGCGACCTGCCAGATCGAGGGCACGCGCCGGTTCCTCTACACCGTGCGCGAGGAGGACGACATGCTTCGCCGGTTCGACCTGCGGACGCGGAAATTCGAGGACGTCGGTCCGCTCGGCGTGAGCTTCGACATCGGCGAGCTCGCCTGGGAGGAGGTGACCGGCACCCTGTGGATGATCGACGGGCGCGCCAACAAAGGACTCTACACGGTGGACATCGCCACCGGAGCCGCCATCCTGGTGGGCATCCACGGCGTCGACAAAATGTTCGGGCTCGGCCTCGATCCGAGGACTGGCAACCTGTACGGGAGCGCGCGCGGGAGCCAACCCGGGTTCTACCAGCTGGACAGGGCGACCGGGGCCGCGACCCTCCTCGGGACGCCCCCCAGAAACTACGACGGCATGGCCTACGACACCACCCGCGACCAGCTGGTCGGGTTCGTCGCCGGTTATGGACCCCTCTTCGCCATCGACGTCGCGAACGGCGCCGGGTCGTTGCTGGCATATCAAGAGCCCACCAACGCCGGCGGCCTCGCGTACGATCCGATCGCCGACCAGTTCTGGGAGATCGATCAGGACGGGTTCCTGTACACCTACGACCCGACGTATGACTATATGCAGACCATCATCACGTCGCAGCTCGGCGCGCACGATGGGCTGACCCTGGTCATGCCCGCGCCGTGACGTTCCGTATCCGAGGAGCCTGCGTGCCGGTCGTTGGCGGGGAATTCTCGACAGGTCGGGATGGTTTTGCGCGGGCTTCTATGGAACGTAGTGTCAAGACAGATCCCCTCCGATCGCCGACCGTCCTCTTCAACGGAGGCGTCCGCTCCCAGTCGGCACGTGCAGCGGCCGCCGCCGGAGCGTCGCGCGGCGATCTGCCACACATGGTGCGTTCTGCCGTCGGCGCGGGGTCTGGCGTCGCGCCGCGGTCCGTGATTTCACTCGATCACGATGAGAGCGCAGACAGGTGATGTCCGGCTGTTCTTCGATGTGGAAGGGGCGAAGCTCGTCCCCGAGGGGCCCGCGATGCGGGAGCGACCTACCGTGATCCTGCTGCACGGCGGGCCGGGAGGCGATCATACCGAGTTCGTGCCGTTCGGCTCGGCGCTCGCCGAGGTGGCGCAGGTCGTCTATCTGGATCACCGCGGCTGCGGGCGCAGCGATCGCAGCGGGCCCGAGCGGTGGAACCTCGAGACGTGGGCGGACGACGTGCGGGCGTTCTGCGACGCGCTCGAGATCGAGCGGCCCGTCGTGCTCGGAAACTCGTTCGGAGGCATGGTGGCGCAGGCGTACGCGGCGCGATACCCCGATCACCCCGGGAAGCTGATCCTGACGAGCACGACCGCGAAGCTCCGCCTCGATCGCATGCTGCCCGTCTTCGAGCGGCTCGGGGGCGCGCAGGCGGCCGACATCGCGCGCCGGTTCTTCGCGGATCCGATGCCCAATTTCCACGACTACATCCGTGTCTGCCTCCCGCTCTACCGCCAGTCGCCGCCGGAGGAAAACGCGCTCCGCCGCGCGGTCCTCCACCTCGACGTGGGCGGCTATTTCGTGGCGGGTGAGATGCAGACCTACGACCTGCGCGCGGACCTCGCGCGCGTCCGGTGCCCCACCCTCGTGCTGTCCGGCGATCTCGACCCGTTCGCGACGACCGCGGATGCGCGCGATCTCGTCGCCGCCTTGCCCCGGGAGCTCGTCCAGGCGCGGAGCTTCCCCCGCGCCGGGCACGCGGTGCTCGACGACGCGCGCGACGAGGCGCTCGCAACGATCCGGGAGTTCCTTAGCGCGCCCTGACCGACGGACGCCCGGGAGCCGAGCGCGCGAGTCCTGCCCGCATGGGGCGGAGCCGCCTGCGCCCCCTGCAAGGGCACAAAAAAAGAGCGCCCATTCGACGGCGGGGGGGGGAAGCCGTCACGGGCGCTCTGGTACGTACTTAGCAGGATGCGGGCCAGGGTCATCCTTCAGGCTTTCCCCGGGTTTCCCCTGAGGCAAACGCCCGACGCCTTTCATTCGTGAGATCGGGGCTTGCAGACATGGCAGCTCGGTCGCCCTGAAGGCAGGGCGTCGCGCCCGCCGCGTACCGCGTTATCCGATGAAGCCTGGCGCCGCCCGCCGCGTGCCGCGTTATCCGGTGAGGTCCGGCGAGCCGCGTCACCTCCGAGGCACCCGTGCGACGCCGGCCAGGGCGGCGCCCCGGCGGCTCCCTCAGGGGTCACCCCTCCGCGTCGTCGTCGTCGTCGCCGCCGCCGGCCTCGTCGGTCGCCGTGCGCCGCCCGAGCCAGCGGCGGAGCTGGGTCCGGTGCACGCCGAGCTCGCGGGCCGTGCGCGCCACGTTCCCCCCTTCGCGGCGCAGCACCGCCTCGATGACCTCGTCGGCGGGCAGCGACGCCGCCCGCCGCGTCTGCCGCTCGCCGGGCGGGGGCAGCGACGATGGCTGGCTCCTCCCCGCGGATTGCTCCGGCGCGCTCGCCTGTGGCGCGACGAAGGCTTGCCCCGCCGAGGGCGACAGGTGCCGCGCCTGGACCACGGGGCTCTCCTCGAGCTGCGCCGCGTGCGCCGCTGCGCGGATCTCCGCCATCATCTCCCGCACGTTGCCGGGCCACGCCCGCACGAGGCACGCCTCGATGAGCGACGCGTGGGCCACCAGCGGCGCGCTCTCCTGGCCGCGCTCGACAGCAGCGACGGCGCTCCGCAGCGCCGCGTCCACGAGCCACGGCACCTCCTCGGGCCGCTCGTGGAGCCGCGGAATGCGGACCGCCGGCTGCGCGATGCGGAAGTAGAGATCCTCGCGGACCTTCCCTGCGGCCACCTGCGCGCGCAGGTCCTTGTGGCTCGCCGACACGAGCGCGAAGTCCACCTGCACGGGCCGCGCGGCCCCGAGCGGGATCACCTCCTTCGCCTCGAGCGCGCGGAGGAGCTTCGCCTGCACCCCGAGGTCGAGCTCGGCCACCTCGTCGAGGAAGAGGACCCCGGCGTGGGCGGCTTGCACGTACCCCTCGGAGTCGGCCACGGCGCCCGAATAGGCCCCCTTGCGCGCGCCGAAGAGCAGCCGCTCGGCGAGTCCGTTGGGGATGGCGGCGCAGTTCACGGCGACGAACGGTCCCCCGCGCCGCGGGCCGAGGGCGTGGAAGGCCCGCGCCGCGTGCTCCTTGCCGGTCCCGCTCTCGCCGGTGATGTGGAGCGTCGCTCCCAGGTGCGCCGCGCGATCGATCGCGTGCCACGCACGGGCAAGGGTCGCCCCGAGGATCGTGGCCCCGGCCGTGGAGATCCCCGCCCGGAACGGCGCCACGTCGGCCCGGATCACGAACACCGATGAGCCCGTGCGCACGATGCGCAGCTCACCGCCCGCGCGCGCGCCGGTCAACGGAACGCCGTCGAGCGACGTTCCGTTTCGGCTATTGAGGTCTTCGACCTCCCACTGGCCCTGGGCCCAGCGCACGCGCGCGTGTTTGCGCGACATCCGCAGGTCGTCCAGGGGGACGCCCCCGACCTCGCCGCGCCCGAGAGCGAGCTCGCCGTCCTTGAGCGGGAGGACATCGCAGCGAGGGCTGTCCACGGAGAAGACGAGCACCAGCCCCGGTGTCGGCTTCGTGGAACACAAGGGGTCCGAAGCCGCTCCGAGAGCGTCGTCCAGGGTCGTCGTGAATGTAGTGGGCGCCACGTTGCCGACGAGTGTAACGTGGACCCGCAGCGGGAGCGACGCCGTTGCCGGCGCGCTCGCCGTCGACCCGCAGGCCCGCCGCGCTGCGAAAGCGAAGATCCACAGGCTCACGCCGCCGGGCGCGATTGAGCCGAGCGCCGTCAGTTCGGCAAGGGGAGCCAGAGCTGGCCGTCGTCGCTGTTCCCCCAGCAATAGACGGTGCCGTCGGCCTTCACCCCGCAGTTATGGTTCCTGCCCACGCGGAGCTCCACGAAGGTCCCCGCGGGGTCGGTCGCCTTGTCGCGGAAATCAAACCCCCAGCAGTGGATCGTGCCGTCCGTCTTCAACCCGCAGCTGTGGGAAGAGCCAGCGCCGACCTCGGTGTACGTCCCCGCCGGAGCGGTGGCCTGGCCGAGGTTGTTGTATCCCCAGCAGTAGACGGTGTCATCGGTCTTCACCCCGCAGTTGTGATTCGCGCCCGCGCTGACCTGCTGGTAAAGACCAGGAGGAGTGTCGGTCTTGCCGTATTCGTTGTATCCCCAGCAGTGCACGGTGCCGTTCGTTCTCACCGCACAGCTGTGACTTTCGCCCGCGCTGACGCTGAGGAAGTCGCCGTCCTGATCCTCGGCCCTGCCATTGAGATTCCGGCCCCAGCAGTCCACATCGCCGAGCGTCGTCACCCCGCAGTTGTGGTAGGAGCCCGCATCGATCTGAACGAAGGGGCCAGCGGGATCGGTGCTCTGATCGTACGTGTTGTCCCCCCTGCAGTCCGTCGTGCCGTCCGCCTTCAGCCAGCAGGTGTGTTGGAAGCCCGCGCTCACCTGGGTGAAGGTGCCAGCGGGCGCCACGCCCCAGGAAGAAGTCGTGTTTCCCCAGCACTCCTCCGTGCCGTCCGCCCTGATGCCGCAGCTGTGATCGTCGCCCGCGGCGACGTGAGAGAACGCCATCGTCGGCGGCGCGGTCCGCCCTGACTCGGGATATCCCCAGCAGCCCACACGGCCGGTCGCCGTCACGCCGCAGGTGTGGTCTCTCATCGCGTTGATCTGGGTGAAGTCGGCGTAGGGCGGCGAGGCCTGATCCTCGGTGTTCCTCCCCCAGCAGTGGACCACGCCGGCCGTCCGCAGGCCGCAGCTGAAGTCGTGGCCCAGGGTGACCTGGGTGAAGGTGCCGGCCGGATCCGTGGCCTCGCCGTAGGTGTTGCTCCCCCAGCAGTGGACAGCGCCGTTCGTCCGCACCCCGCAGCTGTGGTGATCGCCCACGCTGACCTGGGTGTAAACGTACGGGGGGTCCGTGCTCTGTCCCTGGGCGTCGAGACCCCAGCAGTGGACGCTGCCGCTCGTCATCACCCCGCACGTGTGGAAATCGCCCGCGGCGACCTGGGTGAAGGTCCCCGACGGATCCGTCGCCTTGTCGTATTCGTCGTTCCCCCAGCAGTGGACGGTGCCGTCCGTCCTGATCCCGCAGTTGTGGTCGTGGCCCGAGGCGACGTGGGTGTAGCTGCCCGGCGGATCCGCGTCCTGTCCATGGCTGTTGTCTCCCCAGCAGTTGACCGCGCCGGTCGCCGTCACCCCGCAGGAATGACGGGTGCCCGCGCTCAGCTGCCGGTAGGCGCCGGCCTGCGCCGTGGACTGGCCGTACGCGTTGTCCCCCCAGCAGATCATCGTGCCGTTCGCCCGGAGCGCGCATGTGTGCAAGGCGCCCGCCGCGACCGTGACGTGCCCGAAGACGCTCCCGATCGCCGGATCCACCTCGTCGGTGCCCCAGCAGTCGACCGTGCCGTCCAGCCTCAGTCCGCAGGTGAGCCCGCGTTGCGTGCTGATCTGGGAGAAGAAGCCCGGAGGATCGATCGCCCCGCCATGAGCGTTGTCTCCCCAGCAGTCGACGGTGCCGTCCGGCTTCAGCCCGCAGCTGTGATAGACGCCCACGCTGACCTGGACGAAGGTGTTCGGGGGGGCGTCGAGCTGACCTTCATTGCTGCGCCCCCAGCAGTAGACCGTCCCGTCGGTCCTCAGCGCGCAGCTATGAAACGAGCCCGCGCTGACCTGGGTGTACGCGCCCGTCTGGTCCGTGCCCTGACCATAGGTGTTGTTGCCCCAGCACCTGATCGTGCCGTTCCGCCGCACCGCGCAGTTGTGGGAATCGCCTGCGCTGAGCTGTGTATACTGCGACAGCTGATCCAAGCTCTGGCCGTGGTTGTTGCGCCCCCAGCAGTCGATCGTGCCGCTCGTCCGCAGCGCGCAGGTGTGATCCCGGCCAGCGCTGACCTGGACGAAGGTGTAGTCGGGATCCGGGGGATCCCAGGGGTCCGCCGGGGGCTCCACGGGGGCTATGGCCTGACCATCGGTGTTGCGGCCCCAGCAGTGGACCCTGCCGTCCGTGCCGACCGCGCAGCTATGGGCGTCGCCCGCGCTGACCTGGAGGTAGATGCCCGCGGGATCGTCGGCCTGGTGCTCGTCGTTGAGACCCCAGCAATCGATCGTGCTGTTCGGCCTCAGCGCGCAGGCGTGGCCGCGGCCGGCGCTCACGATCGACTCGTCGAATGCGGCGTGGAGCGGCGTGTCGTCGTCGCGGAGGGCTTGCGGGACCGCGGCGAGCTCGTCGCCGACGTCGGCGCCGGGCGCGCCCGGCATCTCGCCGGCGCACCCGAGCATGGCGAGCGCCGAGGCGCCCAGCGCGAGCGAGAAGCCGAGCCTCCGGCCCCGGCTCGCGCGCGAGCTCACGGCCGCCGGTTTTCTGGACGTCTGGTGCAACATGGTTCCTCGAGGATGATGTGTTAAGGTTAGGAGAGAAGAGCGGCAGGAGCCCTCGCCGACCCTTGTCGTGGCGGAGGCAGGAGGTCGCCCTCGGCGCAGGCTCGTGCGAAAGGGCTCATGGCAATCGGTGTGCCCGGAACGATCGCCGGGCGCGCCCCCGGGCCACCCCGAGTGGTGCGGCAGGCGGCGTCCGCGGCGTGCACTGCTCGAAGGGCGGGGCTCACGGCGCGGCGGTCCCTGCCCGAGAGCGAGCCGGCGGCACCGGACGAATGGCACGTGGCACGTGCCACGTGCCACGTGGGCGCGCGTGCCACGAGCTAGGGGTGCCGGCGGCTCACGACAGGACACATGGCTCTTGGCGATCGACGCCGCGGGGACGGCGAGCTCGTGGCGTCGCTGCGCCGGTCATCCAGGCAGCGTCCGGCGCCGCGTGAGACCATGCAGCCCTGATGCGACGAGATGCCGCAGAGTCGATGGGTCGCATGGGAGAGCGCGGGGTCGCGAGTCACCTCGTGCGCATGAGACGTCGAGATATGCTGAGCTGGACGACCGCGAGCGCGGCGCTGGGAGGCCTGGGCAGGTCCCCCGCTCGCGTCCATGGATCCAGGGGCTCGCCCGGGGCGGGCGCGGTGAGCGTGAGGTCGTGCTGCTCCTCGTCCTCGGCGTTGACGGGCGCCGCCTCGCCCGGCGACGCGACGAGGAAGGCCGGCGCTTCTGTGCTCGCCACCTTGAACAAGGTGTCACCGAGGGTGACGTACCAGTCCCCGTCGAACCAGCGCCCGTGTCCGAGGTCGCTGCTGATCTCCTCCGGGGCGGCACCAGGCCGCCCGATGTAACGCTTCTTGTTGTTGAGGAACATGACCTCGCCGGTGTCGCTGATGCCGTCGTGCCCGATGCGCAGCTCCTGCTGATCGAACTGGCTCGGCGTTGCGAAGTTGCTCAGCTGGTGCTCGTCGCCCGAGGGGGTCCGCAGCCATACCTGGTTGACGGCCCCGTCGCTCTTCAGGTAGGCCGCATACCCTGCGTGCAGCAGCAGCCCTGCCGCATCGCCGGTCCTGGAGTCGCCGAGGAACACCTCCGCGCCGTCGGCCGTGTAGAGGTAGCTCGAGCTCACGGATCCGTTCCACCACCGGCCGGCGACGTTCGTCCCGTCGGTGATCGGCCGTTGCAAGTAGCCGGGGTGGTTCCCGAGGCGGATCTCACCCGGCCCGCGGATCCACGGCTCTTCGTGCGTGCTGTAGTAGGCGTCGCCTGACGCCGTGATGTCCGCCTGGAACGGCGACGCGCTGCCAGGGTCGAGCCACAAGCTCGTCTCGATGCCTGTCGAGAACGTGTGCACGATGGCCTCGTCGTCGTCGGCCCTCGTCCACAGGAGCGTATCGCCGTTCACCGCGTCGAGGCGGCCCTGCCTGGGCGACCGGTCCAGGGCGCCGTCCTTCCACAGGAAGACGTATCCGTACCACGCTTGCATGGCGACGCCGGACGGCGTGAGCGCCCCGTAACCAGGTTTGTGCATCCAATCATGGTGCATCCGGAGCTCCCCGAGCCACGTCACCTGCTGCGTCATGCGATCGACGACGCCGATCTGGAGCGCGTGATCGATGAACAGGACGCGCGTCGCGTCGAAATCGAGGATGGCGCCGGGGGCGCGCTGGACGGCGGTGAGCTTCGGGCTCCGCTCGACGTAGACGCGCGGGAGCGCCCAGTCGTAGAAGCCGAGTCCCCCGCCGAGGGTCGGCCCGTACCAGACGGGGCCCACGCCGTCCATCGCCGCGAGCCTGATCGTGAGCACCTCGCCCGACTGGAGCGGCGATGACAGGTAGTGCAGCACGTCCATCCTCCCTGGCACGGACGACGGGACGCCCACCAGCACCTCATCGCGCACCTGGCTCCGGACGCGCGCCTTGAACTGCGTGCAGGAATAGGGAGGCGTCCCCACGCAGGTCGCAGCGATGCGGGTGTCCCCGGTGAGCGTGCGGTTTGGCCGCGGGCTCGCCACCCAGACGCTGGGCGGCGCGTACTTGTGCACGGTATACTGCCTCGTCGACGCTCTTCCGAGCTTGTCGTACGCGGTGAACGTCAAGGTGTGAGGGCCGTAGGGCACCGTGCTCGTGTCGATCGTCGCGTAGTAGCGATCGTTGTAGTCGTTGAAGGTGAGCGGGGTCGTCACCCCTGCGTATTCCGCTTCGACGGAGTAGACATCTTCGTAGGGTATTGCGGCGATGCTGACCTGGATGTTGTTGAAGTCGGATATCGCGCTCTTGTAATCTTTTCTCCAGGTGGTTCGCCCGAAGAACTGAATCTGGTCCAGGACCACCTGTGCCAGCGCGGAGGTGGTCGAGAGGGACATCCACGATGCGACCGCGCAACCGACGACCGTCCGAGGGAAACGCATGGGGCCTCCGGGGCTAGCACGCGGCTCTGATGCCGCCGCGGCTCGCCCCATTCACCCGGCGGGCCCGCGACGCGGCGGAAGCGGCCGGGGTCAGGAGACGGCGCGGCGCCTGCGCTGCCCACGGGCGGCCGCCGCTCGACGCGCCTCGCGCTGCCGCTTCAGCCCACTCGTGGTCGCACCGCGAGCTGCGCTGCCCTTCATCCCAGATTCCGTGCGTCACCGCGTTCGCCCACATCAGCGCTGGTCGGGGCCAATCCGGCTCGTGGAGACCGTCGGGCGTGGAGGGGGTGGAGCACTGGCCAGGTGGCAGCGGCTTCGATAACCACTTATCGAGCAGAGGCCGCTCCGCCGCACCGGCCAGCCGGACGACCTCGCGCCCGTCACGAGGGAAATTGACACCCGTCGTGTGAGCGTTCACAGTGGGCCCGCGCTCGTCCTTTCGATCGGAAGACTGCACGGGTCGTCATGCGCACCCGCCAGAGATCCTTGTAGCCGGGATTGGCGGCCAGAACGACTCAGGACATGACCATGAGAAACCACAGTGCTTGCATCACGGCGATGATCCTGATCGGGTCCCTGCCCATGTCCTGCGGAGGGGACGAGCAGATAGCGCCCGTGGAATATCCCCTGACCATCGAGGCGAAGGGGGACGGGACGACTGATCCTCCGCCTGGAACCTACCTGCGCAGGGCCGGCACAGTCGTGACCGTGACCGCCAGACCCGCGCCGAGCGCCGACTTCACGGGATGGAGCGGGGCCGCGAGCGAGGCGGACGCCGTCGTGGAGGTCACGGTGGACGGGAACAAGACGCTGACCGCCGCCTTCGAGACAGCGAGCTGGCCGGGCGAGCCCCATTCCACCTACCTCAACCCGATCCTGCCCGGCGATCACCCGGACATGAACATCTACATCGAGGGGGACGATTTCTACATCACCGGCTCCAGCTTCAACATCTCACCCAACGTCGAGATCCTGCACTCGCGGGACCTCATCCGCTGGGAGCGCGTGTCGCGCGTCGTCGATCCGGCATGGTCCGGCCTGGAGGCCTCGACCTCGGCGGGGGGCGGGACGTGGGGCGGCTTCATCGTCAAGGTCGCCGCCGGCTACAGGGTCTACTTCGCCGTCAACTTCAACCAGTACTTCGCGGAGGCCGAGAGCCTGGCAGGGCCCTGGGGAGAGCCCGTCCACGTGGAGCCTGTGGGCCCCTACACGCCGCCCGGAGAGGACCCGGAGCTCGTATCGTTCGACCGCGGGACCGGCTATGACGACTCGGTGTTCGTCGACGACGACGGGACCACGTACCTCGTCGTGAAGGCGGGGCAGTGCAAATGGAATGGAGGGACGGGCGGCGAGGAGAACAACTTCGGCGTCAACCTGCTCCAGAAGATCGATCCCGAAACCGGGCAGCTCAGCGGCGAGTCGATCGATCTCAGCTTCGTCAACTGGGACGTGGAGAACGGGGGGTGCGGTGATCCCGCGGCCAACCCCGACAGCGCGGTCGAGGCCAATTGGGCCGAGGGGCCCACCATGACGAAGCGAAACGGCTTCTACTATTACTTCGACTCGACCCACACGGGGTGCGGCGGCGAGCAGTACGGGTGGCGCTCGGCCACGCTGAGCAGCAACCCCGAGGACTGGACGCCGCTGGGCAGCGTCCTCACGGGAGAGGCCCCGTTCAGCGGCGCGCAGCACAGCACAGCGCCGTTCCAGATCGGCGACGGCACGTGGTGGGTCTTCTCCCACTCGTACGAGTGCGACAGCAACTGGCGTGGCCTGGGTCGGCAGGGGTTGCTCAGCCGGGTGACCTGGATCGACGACGAGAGCGGCGCCGGGGTCCCGGTCGTGAACGCTCGCCTGGGCGAGCCGGCGCCGGCGCCGGCGCTGCCGCCCAGCGACATCCCGTTCCTGCTGCCCGTCAACGACGAGTTCACCGGGGACAAGCTCGCACCGGCCTGGACTTTCTACGGCAACATGCCGTCCGATCGCTACTCGGTCACCGACCGCGCCGGGTGGCTCCGGCTCAAGCCGGCGGAGGACGAGACGCGGTGGGTGATCCAGAAGGACGCGCTGCACGCCAAGGCGATGATCGTGAGGATGGACTTCGCCCCCGAGGCGGAGGGCGACGCGGCTGGCGTTCGCCTGGGCAACGCCGTCCCGGAGCAGGATCTCACGGCGTTCCCGACGTGGGTGCACCCCATCAGCCAGGAGGTGTCGGTGGCGCGCGTCCGGGCGGACGCAGAAGACCGGGTCCGCTTCTCGTTCCGGTCGGTCGTCCCCGTCCTCAACGCCGACGAGAGCGCCTATGAAGCGGTGGACGCGACCGAGATCAGCTTCGATGCCCCGGCGCCGGCCGAGCGCACCCTCTGGCTGAAGCTGGTGCACGGCAAGGACCACGAGGCCACCGGCTGGTTCAGCACGGACCGCCTGACCTGGACCCAGGTGGGCGAGCCGATCGAAATCAGCGCGCTCGAGGACTACGATACAGTCAACATGGGCTGGGTCGGCAGCCAGGCCGGCGTCTTCGCCAGCAACGCGAGCGCTGACTTCGACCTGTTCACGTACCGCGACGGCTTCACCGCGATCGCGGCCGCGGAGCCGGACCAGGAGTCCGGCACCGAGGTTGTGTCGAGCCAGTCGGCAGGGCCGGTGCTGGGCGGCCTGGAGGACGGCGACTGGGCCATGTACGGCAGCGTCGATCTGGGCAGCGGCGGCGTGGCGTCGGTCGAGATCGAGCTGCAGGCCTCCAGCGCGGAGGGCGGCGCCGTCGAGGTATGGCTCGACCCGCTGGCGGGCGGCCGCCGCGTCGCGACCTGCGATGTCCCCGCCACCAGCGGCTGGGAGACCTGGACGACCGTGACATGCAAGGTGAGCGCCGCCGGCTCCCACGAGGTCTACCTGAGGGCAAAGGGCGGCTCTGGTGAGCTGCTGCGCCTCGCGTCGCTCCGCTTCGTGCCTGGGAAGAACGGATGAGCTCAGCGTGATGTAGACAACATACCACAGCCGAGTGAACTCGTTGGATCTGTTGGTTTTTGTAGGCGGATCAGCGGCTCGTACTTTTGTGCATGATGTCGACTGCAGGTCGCTGACGGGAGATTCTTGACAGGTTGGAATGGCTTTGCGCGGGCTATCCTCCGCGGAGCTCGTCGAGGCGGGCCTCGATTGCAGGTAGCCCGACCTGCTCCTGCTCTGCGTCGCCGGCTGGACCTCCTCGCGCGGCTTCCCCGAGCGTGTCGCGCGCGCCCTGTCGCCGCGCGCGGTGCTCTTCTCGCGCTGGGACAACTTCTTTCTGCCCCTCGATCGCCCCGCCGTCGCGCTCCCCGCGATGCAGGGAGAGCGCCTGGCAGAGCGGCTCGGCCGGGCGGCGCGCGACGTGAGGATGGGCGTGCTGCCGCGGCTGGGCGAGGCGTGGATCTAGCTCCGTGGCTGGTCCACCGCATCTGCGGCGCGCCGGGTCGGTGAGCCGGGCGGGCAGGGCCGTCCGGCGGATCGCATCCGGTTTTGGTGCTCACCTCGCCTGCCCGATACAGCGCTCCTCTCCCTCGCCGCGCTCAGTGTCCCTCCGTCCTCGCGCATGCGCTCACCTCTCGGCCTGACAGCCGCGATCCACGGACAAACATCGCGATGCATGAGAACCGGCATTGGCCGGTGTGTTCTGTATTGCGTCGACGTGTGAGTCTCCGCTCCAAGATTCGTCGCTTGCGCTCATGTGCCCTTGACAGAACGAAGCTCGATATGATGGCGTATCCCGCGGGGGAAGAATGTACTTTCGGATGCTTGCCGCGCCGCATTGCAGCCGTCGAGCGGGCGTGTGCTCCGCGCCTCGCCGGCGGCGCATGCGCTGGCTGGAGACCGGGCTGGTCCTGGGGCTCGCGTCCCTCTTCTCCGCCTCATGCGCGCCGGAAGAACCCCATCACCCCGAGAATGCGATCGTCCTCGGGGCGCTCCTCCCCTTCTCCGGCAGCGAGTCGGCCATCGGCCGCAACCTCGAGCAAGCGATGTTGCTCGCGGTCCAGGATCTGAACGCCGCGGGGGGGCTCGACGGGAGACCGTTCCACCTCCGGAGCCGAGACAGCCACTCCAGCTCGGAGCGCGGGCTCGAGGAGCTGCTCAAGCTGCTCTACACGGATCAGGTCCGCTACCTGATCGGGCCGGAAGAGAACGGGCTCGCCCGCGAGATCGCGCGGGAGGTGAAGGCGCTCGACGTGTTCCACATGCTGCCGGGCTATGCCGCGCCCACCGTCGCGCGCAGCGACGCGATGGGAGGCTGGATGCGGCTCGCCCCCTCCTCGTTCGACGTCGGTTGCACGCTGGCGCGCATCGCCTTCGACGAGGGCATCGAGACCGTGAACAGCCTGGCCGCGGGGGACGACTACAACACCGCCGTCAGCAGCGAGTTCACGACCCACTTCGCGGCGCTCGGGGGGAGGATCCTCCCCTCGGTGACGTTCACGTCAGGCCAGCAAACGTATGCGAGCAAGATCGAGTCCGCCTTCGGCGCGAACGCCGGCCGGACGCTCCTGGCCTCGTATCCCGCCGCCGGCTCGATCATCGTGACCGAATGGGCCGTCTCCGGGCGGCCGGGCACCTGGTTCCTCGGCCCTGCGCTGCGCACCGAGGTGCTCCTCGCCAACATCCCGACAGGCTCACTCGACGGATACGTCGGGGTCTCGCCGTCGCTCAGCGTGCGGAGCGAGTGCCGCACGATGGCCGAGGGCCAGCAGGTGGTCGGCTGCACGACCGGGAACGCCGCTGCCTTCATCGGGCACTTCTCCAGCTTCTGGGACGGCGAGGCGCCGCTGCCCGCGGCGCACTTCTATTACGACGGGGTCGTCCTCATCGCGATGGGCCTCGCGTACGCCCAGGCGAAGAGCGGGGCGATCCCGACCTCCGGACACGATCTGCACGAGATCATCCGCGAGCTCAACGACCCGGCCCACGAGGCGGCCTCGTGGCGCGACCTCCCGGCGGCGATGACCAAGCTTCGCGCGGGTATCCCGCTCCGCTACGTCGGCGCGGCCGCCGAGTACGAATTCGATGATTACGGGGCGAACAGGCATTACTTCATGCAGCCGTGGACAGTCGACGGCGACGACTTTGTCGATCTCGCCCCAGTCGCCGTCAGCTGCTTCGGCGGGCGATGAGGCCGCCGCGCGATAGAGCTTCACGCGAGGTTGCTGCGTACGATAGGACGGACCACGGAGCATAAGGGGGTATCATGAACAGGATTGGACGACGCTGGGCGGCGGCCTTCGGGCTCGCGCTGATGACGGCGGGATGCGGATCGGGCGACACCACCGGCGAGGGCGAGCAAGCCTCGCCCATCAAGCGCGCGCCGACGCCCAGGAGCGAGTTCACGGCGAAGGAGATCGAGGCGACGCTCGACGCGCTCGTCGCCGAGATCAACAAGGGCGCTATTGAGCCCATGCAGATGGCGATCCTGCTGAAGGCGCTCGGCGGGTTCTTCACGCCGATCACCACGGGGGCGAACCGAGCCATGGGCGAGCTCGGGGCCACGGGGAACGTGGTCGGGCCCGGCGGACAGGGGAGCGATCACCAGCAGAGGGCGGAGGCCCAGGGGGAGCAGATTCGACAGGCGGTGGTGGACGGCGCCGAAGGGATCGGTGTCTCGCCCTTCAGCGACGCCATCGCGGCCGGCATCGATGAGGCCGTCGCCGGCGGGGTTCCTGTGGTGACGCTCGACACCGACGCCAAGGACTCGAAGCGTTCCATCTATGTCGGAACCATCAGCGAGTCCGCCGGCGTCACGGCAGGAAAGACGCTGCTCGCGTTGCTGCCCCCGGCGCCGGGCACGGTGGTGATCCACGGCGCCGACGACCCGTCCTGGGTCGACGGGATGAATCGAATGCTGGGGGCTCGGCGCGTCCTCGAGGGCGCCGATTACACGGTCGTGGTGCGTCCGATCACCTGGTCCCCGGAGGGGGATGTCGCTGACGTCGAAGCGATGAAAGCCCAGATCGAGACCGCGGACCCGCCCGTCGTGGGGTTGCTCGGCCTGCACAACGTCTCGTACCGGTGCGCGATGGCCACGGAGGCCGCGGGCGCGACGGAGCTCCCCGTCGTCGCCTTCGACTTCGAGCCGAAGACCGTCGAGTACATGCGCCAGGGGCTCATCAAGGCGACTCACGCCCAGCGGCAGTATTATGCGGGGTACCTCGTTCCCTACATCCTCTACGGCATCAAGATCGTCGGTCTCGACGCGACCAAGGCGATGCTCGCCCCTCGGATGGTCGACGAGAGCCGGCTCAACGTCGGCCTCGACGTGGTTCCGTGGGACAAGATCGACGAGTACAACGCCTTCCTCGATTCGATCGGCGTGACTCAGTAGCGGTGCCGTAGCACGAGGAAGACCTCGCGCGAGCTCCCCAGGACCGGGGCTTGACAGTTGGACCAAGCCGCTTCGCGGAAGCTCCTGTGCCTGCCTGGCGCACGCTGCTCGCCGCGCTCACGGGGATCGACCTGTCCATCTGTCCTCGCTGCGGTCAGGCTGCGATGGCTCGCCGCCCGCTGCCGTCGTGCGCACGACGGGTCCGGTTCGAGCGAACCCGGCGCAACTTGCGCAAGACCACCTCAACCTGATCCCGCGTTTGGCGGAAAAGCCTGGCTCATCCCGCTGGCACGCCGGTTGATATGCGGCCAGCGCGCGGCCGCGCGGCGGGCCCTTGGGGATGCGCGCGCAGCCGCCTCGCCGGCACCGACCGGGCCGGCACGAAAGGACGCGTTTGCCTATGCAGACCTTCGGCAAATATCCCGCCTTCGCCATCGGCGGCGCCGCGATCGTCGTCGCGTGCAGCGCTTCGCCCGACTCCGAACCGCTCGAATTCCTCGACCCGTATAGCGCTGCAGCCAAATGCGAGGATTGCGAACCGCCGCCCCCCCCCGAGTGCACGCCCAGCTGTGCGGGCAAGGTGTGCGGGGCGTCCGACGGCTGCGGCTGGAAGTGCAGCACCGGCTCCTGCCCGGCGGGCACGACCTGCGGCGGCGGCGGCGTGGCCTACCAGTGTGGGTGCACGCCCCAGTGCTCGGGCAAGACGTGCGGGGCGCCCGACGGCTGCGGCGGCATCTGCACCGGCGGCTCGTGCCCGGCGGGTCAGGCGTGCGGCGCGTCGGGCGTGCCGGGCCAGTGCGCGACGCTGCCGGTTGGGCAGGGGGTCGAGTGCTTCGTGTTCAACGACGGCGCCACCGAGTTGGCCGGGCCGACGCAGGCGCTCTACTTCCAGCGTGACGGCAAGGTGTGCATGCCCGACGGCACCCCGGGCGGCACCTGCCGCAAGTGGTTCGGCAACTGCCGCACCACCGACCCGAGCCACACGCCGGTGCTCTTCTCGGTCTTCAACGACGGCAGGGCCGACATGACGAGCCCGTCGGGTGCGGTGTACCTGACGTCGAACCTCAAGGCGTGCATACCCGACGGCACCCCGACCGGCACCTGCCGCAAGTGGTTCGGCGCCGCAACGCTGCCCGACGGGCGCCCGATCGAGTGCCGCCTGTTCGAGGACGGCGGCGCGCAGAAGACCAAGGTCACGGACGACGACATGTTCATGAGCGGCCTCCCGGCGGTCTGCTTCGACAACGGCACCGGGTACACGTACGGCAAGTGCCGCAAGTGGTTCGGCGAGTGCATGGTGGCCGGCTGCGGCGACGGCGCGTGCAACAACGGCGAGACGCCGTCGAGCTGTCCGTCCGACTGCAAGTGCGGCGACGGGATCTGCAACGGCAACGAGTGGTGTGGCAACTGCGCGACCGACTGCGGCTCGTGCTGCGGCAACCACGCCTGCGAGCCTAGCCTCGGCGAGAGTTGCAGCTCGTGCTCGACCGACTGCGGCTCGTGCTGCGGCAACGGCGTCTGTGACAACAACGAGACGTGCGACAGCTGCTCGAAAGACTGCGGCGCGTGCGCTCGGAAGACGTGCTCGGGGCAGACGGCCGGGTCGGGGGCGCAGGACTTTGCTGTGGGCGTCGAAGAAGTCTACACGGTGGGCGGCGCACAAGTCGTCGGCTGCCTGGTTGCGACCCCGGTGTACCTCGCCAACTCGCTGGGCGAGGCCGAGCTGTGCGGGCATAACGCCTACCCCGGCTACAACATCACCACGAGCGGCACGTCCGCGCAGTACGTCTACCACAGCGACCCGACCTACTGCACCGCCTACTATCCTTATGCGACGTCGTCGTCGAAGGCGGCCTGGTGCGGGTGGGCGCATGGCTACCCGTACGAAGGCCCTTGCCCCTGAAGCGCCGGTAGGGCGCCCGCGCGGCGCCCTGCGGGCCGGCATCCGATCCGCCGGGCGCGGCCGCCGCGAAGTGAGCGCGTAAGCGCAAGGAGGGCAATGCCCGTCGTGAGGACGAGCAGGATGCGCGCGCCGGCCGAGCCGGGGTCGATCACCTCCGCGGCGCGCGGAGGCGTGGGCGCGTCAACCGTCGCTCGTACCGTTCTCGATACGACGTGCTGGTTGGTGGTCGTGAGAGATGTAGGACCGGGCATCGAGCCGCGGGAGTAACAAGTGTGTCGGGATTGCACGCGACGGCGGACACGGGCTGCGGCAGGCGCGGGAGAGCTTCGAGGCGAGCGCGGCAGAGGGCAGGGGCTACGTGGAGCTCAAGGGCGCGACGCACTTTCTCCACGGGCACCGTCAGGCGGCGGCGGGCCTGATCGCCTGACGTGATGGACCGTCGGCGTCGCCAGGCAGGGCATCTCACCTTTGAATGAGGTGTTTCAAATCGTCCTGGAGCGTCGCGTGGACGTGCGCGATCGTCTTGCCGCGGAGGCGCGCCTTCGTCGCCTCGAACGCCGGACGCGCGAGGCTCGAGAGCTTCGCCGCTTCCTCCTTGGCCCGCGCGAGCACCGCCTCGGGGGGCACCAACGCATCGAGATACCCCACGCGTACGGCCTCGTCTGGAGCGTAGATCTGCGCCATCAGCGTCGCTCGCGCGAGCTCCGTGCGCGCGAGGCGATCACGCGCGAGAGCCATCGCCAGGACGGGCACCGGGATCCCGATCGCGACCTCGTTCAGGCCGATGCGAAACGCACCTTCGGCCCCGATCCGAACGTCGCCAGTGAGGAGGAGGAGCGCGCCGCCTGCGAGAGCATGGCCGGTGCACGCGATGACGAGCGGGAGGGTCGCCCCGTACAGCTTCATGAGGAGATCGGCGCCGCGCCCGAGCAGCGCCGCCGCGGCCTCCGGACGGCTCGTCATCACGCGCAGATCGAAGCCGGCGCAGAACCGATCCGGCCGGCCGGCGACGACCATCGCGCTCGCCTCCTCTTCGGCCCTCGAGAGGGCCCCGAGCAGAGCCTCGATCATCGGCTCGGACAGGGCGTTCGCCTTGCCGTCGTCCATGCGGACGACCGCGGTAGTGCCTTCGAGCGTGTAGGTCAGGAGGTCGGTTGCCATGGCGACCACTCTAACACCACTGTGCCGCGACCGAGCGGGATGAGCCGATGTTGCCCCCAGGAATGTCCCGGAAGTCTGGAGCCTTTCTGCGGACCGGAGCTTGCCGCCCCGCGGGCGCGATGCTGCCTGGTGTGCCGTAGAGTACACGAGAGCAAGGTCGACTTGGCGCTCGGCATGATCGAGCGCGCCGTGCGCGACGGGATCCCCAGCGACATCGTGCTCGCCGACGCCTTCTACGGCAACGCCCATGAGTTCCGGGAGACCGTGCGCCAGCGTGGTGTAGACGATACACCACAGCCGAGTGAACTCGTTGGATCTGTCGATTTTTGTAGGCGGATCAGCGGATCGTACTTTTGTACATTGTCGACTGCCCGTCGTTGGCGGGAAATTCTTGACAGGTCGGACGGCTTTGCGCGGGCTATCCTCCGCCCCCCGGGCGCGTCAGGCGATGGCCGCGATGCCCATCGCCTTTCGCCCGATCATGGCGTCAGAAGACGTAGACGCTCTTGGGGATGAACGGCAGCGGGCTCAGGCCGCTCTCCGCGTAGATGGGGTACGGGTAGCCGATGCAATCCTCGTTCTGGAACATCGCGGCGCCGACGCCGTTGGTGTTGTAGGCAGAGTGCGCCCTTCCCTCCCAGCCGTGCTCCGGAAGGTTGACGCACGTGCCCACCTGCGGGTCCAGCGCCCGGACGTTGAAGATTTCCCCGCCGTAGTCCTCCTCCTCGAAGAGGCAGAGGACGCTGTCGAACGGGCAGGGAACGGGGTCCTCCTCCTGCGCCGAGGCTACCTCGGGAAGCAGCAGGCCTGCCCCCGCGAGGAGGCCGGCGCCCGCCAGGGCACGCAATCCCAGGGAGCGGGCAGAGCCCATCCCAGTCGAAGTCGTCCGATCCTGAGCCTGCGCAGTACTCGCAGGCGTCGCCGAGCCCGTCACCGTCGCTGTCTTCCTGGCCGGAGTTCGGCGTGGCCGCGCAGTTGTCGCAGGCGTTGCCGAACCCGTCGCCGTCGACGTCGCTTTGGTTTGGGTTGGCGGTCGCGATGCAGTTGTCCGCCCCATCGCAGAGGCCATCACCGTCGCTGTCGGCGTCGCTTTGGTCCGGGTTGACGGTCGCGATGCAGTTGTCCGCCCCATCGCAGAGGCCATCACTGTCGCTGTCGTCCGACCCCGGGCCCACGCAGCGATCGCAGGCATCACCAATCCCGTCGCCGTCGGCGTCGCTCTGGTCCGGGTTGTAGGCGTCGGAGCAGTTGTCGCACCCCGAGCCCGCACCCGCCGTGACGCCGTCGCCATCCCCGTCCGCGCTCCCCCTGGAGGTGCCGGTGGACACGGAGCCGTCGCAGGTATTCCGGTCGGCGCAGCTCACGCCGAAGCGGGTCGGGTTGGCGTCGAACAGACACGCTGACGCCGCCCCCTCGTCCGACGCGATGTCGACGCGCACGTAGCCCCACGAAACGTACTTATCACCGACCAACGCGACCCGGAAGTCGTTACAGCTCGTGGGGTTGTAGAGCGCGAGCAACGCCGGAGCGGTGATGCTCACCCGGAGCGGCGAGGCGTTGCACACGCAGTCGTTCGAGCTTGGCACGGTGTCGAGCAGCGTGCCGTTCATGTACAGCGCGAAGCTGGTGTCCGCGCCGCAATCGGCGTGGCCGATGGTGTACGTGATCGCGGTGGTGGCCGCGTGCGCCGCATCGGGCAGCAGCACGAAGCCGAACAACGAGCCAAGCGTACGGAATAGCAAAAAGCCAATGTTGCCTGGAAGGCGCATCGTTCCTCCTCGGTTTCGGGGCGCTCGCACCGGAGCGCACGGGCAGGGAGCACATCCGATCTGCCCGGAGACCCGCCGGGCCGCGCTGCGCCCGTCGAGCTGCACGGTCCAGAGCTCGTCGCTTCCCACCCTAGATGCGACAGCGCTTGCCAAAATTCACCGTTCGGTGAGGATCGCCGCGGCGGGCGGGGTCGCTGGAGGCTCGAACACCATCGTCATGACGATGGCGGTCTCGACTCCTTCCCGTGCGCGTCTTCCGGCCTCGCTCCGCTTTCGGGTCAGCCCTGGTACGCCCCTGGGGTCCCGCCGGTCCCGCGCCGGAAGGCGCGCGTGAACGAGGATCAGATAGCCGTCCCGGCGATCCTCGAGATCGCGGCAGTCCACGGTCGCGGAGTCCTGTGAATCGGACAGCGCGCAGGGATCGCCGTCCAGAACGAGGACGAGATCGTGCGCGCCGAGCAGCCTCGGCTCCAGCGTGGTGTAGACAGTACACCACAGCCGAGTGAACTCGTTGGATCTGTTGATTTTTGCAGGCGGATCAGCGGATCGTACGTTTGGACGTTATGTCGACTGCCGGTCGTTGGCGGGAAATTCTTGATGCTCGTCGCGAACCAGGGCTCGAGCAACATCGTCGCGTTCCACGTGGACGAGGCGACCGGCGCCCTCCGGCCCACCGGCCGCGTCACCGACGTCCCCGAGCCCACCTGCGTCGGGATCGCGGCCTCGCCGGGTCCGTGACCGCGCGCCGCGCAGCGCGCCTCGGGCTCGTCGCTGCGGCGCTCGCCGCGTCGGCGCTCGTCGCTGCGGCGCGCCCCGCGCGCGCGTCGTCCGGCGAGCAGAGCGCGTCGCTGAGCTGGGTGCGGCTCGCCGGCGCCGAGGCGTGCGTCGGGGCGCGCGCGCTCGCGCAGGCGGTGGAGGCGCGCCTCGGGCGCGCGGCGCTCGTCTCGGCCGCCCGCGCCGAGCTCACCATCGAAGGGCGCATCGAGCCGGGGGGCACGGGCGGGTGGCGCGCGGTGATCGCGGTCGCCGACGCGGGCGGCGCGGTGCTCGGGACGCGCGAGATCGCGACGGCGTCGCCGCGCTGCAGCGCGATCGACGACGAGCTCGCCCTGGCCATCGCGCTCATGATCGACCCCAGCGCGAAGCTGTCCCCCGGCGCGCCGCCTCCGCTGGCAGCGCCGGCGCCGCCTCCAGCGCCGTCGCCCGCGCCCTCGCCGCCGGCGCCGCAGGTCATCGTGCAGCGCGTCCTGGTCCCGGTCCCGCCGCCGGCACCTCCGCCGCCGGCGCCGTGGCGCGTCGAGGTCGGCGCCGGCCCGCTCTTCGGGCTCGGCCTCCTGCCCTCGCCCGGCATCGCCGCCGCGCTCCGCGCGCGCCTCACGCCCCCGCGGTCCTGGTCGTTCGAGGTCGGGGGGGCGATCTGGCTCCCGAACGAGGCGACCACCGGCGCCTCCTCGACGCGCTTCTCCTGGGGCGAGGGGTTCGTGTCCGCGTGCCCCGTCTCGCTCGGAGGCGAGACGCGGCTCTCCGCGTGCGCGGGCGTCCGCCTCGGCGCGCTCCAGGTCGGCGGCCTCGGGTTCGGCGTCGACCGCGCCGACGAGCGCCTGACCGCGGGCGGCGCGCTCGACGTCCGCCTCACCCGGCAGCTCGCCGGCCCGCTCACCGTGGGGGGCGGGCTCGGGCTGATCGTGCCGATCGTGCGTGACACCTTCTACTACATCGACGCCCAGGGCCGGGACCGCGAGGTCTTCCGGATGGCGCCGCTCGCCGGGGTGGCGGACGTCGTTCTTGGCGTCGATTTCCCGTGATGTTCCCGTGACTTCCGCTGATTTTGCTGATTCGAAGCCCGGCGTCGCTTTTCTTTCAGAAAACCGCGCGCTCGCGACCATCCAGGTCAGGGCCCGGCTTCCTTGCGCCCCGGCCTCTCGCGATGACCCTCGAGGAGATTTTCGAAGAGAACGCGGCGTACGTGTGGCGCGTGCTGCGGAGGCTCGGCGTCGGCGAGGCCGACGTCGAGGACGTCTGTCAGGAAGTCTTCCTCACGGTGCATCGGAAGCTCGACACCTTCGACGGCAGCTCGGCGCTGCGCACGTGGCTCTACGGCATCTGCCTGCGGCTCGCGTCGGAGTACCGGCGGCGGCCGCACCGGCGGCGCGAGGAGGTGGCCGAGGCCGTTCCCGAGCCGGTCATGGCGGCGCCGCAGGACGAGGCGCTCGATCGCCGCCGCGCGCTCGACCGGCTCGACGCGGCGCTCGATCAGCTCGACGACGGCAAGCGCGCGGTGTTCGTCCTGCACGAGATCGAGCAGGTGCCCATGGCGGAGATCGCGAAGGCGGTGGGGTGCCCGCTGCAGACGGCGTACTCGCGGCTGCGCGCGGCGCGGGCGCAGATCGAGGCGGCGATGCGCCGGTACGAGCTCGGCGCGTCGCGGGTCGGGGCCGCGCGGATCACCGAGGGGAGCAACGTATGAGCGGCGATCCTCGCAAGCAGATCGGCTCGGAGGGCGGCTCGGACGTGCTCCGCCTGGCCCTCGAAGCGGCCCGGCGCGACGCGCCGGACAAGGCGCAGCTCGCGCGCCTCGCGGCGCGGCTGCCGCTCCACCCTCCGGGCGGACCAGGCGGCGGCAAGGACCCCGGCGGCCCCGCGGACGGCGGTGGACCGGCGACCGGCGGCGGCGCGAGCGCCCCGGCGACCGGCGGCGGCGCGAGCGCCCCGGCGACCGGCGGCGGCGCGAGCGCCCCGGCGACCGGCGGCGGCGCGAGCGCCCCGGCGACCGGCGGCGGCGCGGGCGCCCCGGCAACACACGCTCCGGCGGGGATCGCCGCGACGGGGGCTGTCGCACCGCCGTCGGTGCTCTCCGGCCTGGCGGTCGGCGCGGCGCTCGGCGTCGTCCTCGTCGGGGCGGTGTGGCTCATGCCGTCGCGCTCGCAGCCGCCGCCCGGCGCGCCGCTGGCGCCGCCCGGCGCGCCGGTGGTCGCGGCCGCAGCCACGGCGGGGGCCGCGGCGGCGTCCGCCGCGGGGGCGCCGGAGGTGCCCGCGGAGGCGCCCCCCGCTGCGGAACCGCCGCGCGCGGGTGCTCCGGAGCCGCCGCGCCCGCGCGGGTCCGCCGTGACGACCGGCGCGCCGCTGCCCGCGCGCGCGTCCGCCGCGACGACCGGCGCGCCGGCGGCGGGCGGCTCGGCGCAGGCGGCGCTGCCCGACGCGGAGACGGAGCTCGGCCTGCTGCAGCGCGCCCAGGACGCGCTCGCGGCGCGCCCTGCGGAGGCGCTCGCGCTCGCCGACGCCCACCTCGCTCGCTTCCCGGGCGGCGCGCTCGCCCAGGAGCGCGAGGTGATCGCGGTCGGCGCCCTGAAGGCGCTCGGCCGCGGCGGCGAGGCGCTCGCGCGCGCGAACCGCTTCGTCGCGGCGCACCCGAGCTCCGCCTACCGCCGCAGGCTCGAGATCCTCGTTCCGGAGCTGAGAGGCGCGCAGCGGTGACAGCAGGCCGCGGGCTGCCGTCGCCCCGGCGAGGCCAGGGCGCTGGTCGGTGGATCTCTCGAGGTCCCCGGCTCACGGCGTCGCCACATCGGAGGCCGGTTAGAACGACTGCTCTGCTCGCGGCAAAGGCGGCTTCCTCCACGGCACGGTCGAGCTCGCGGGCATCGATGCCGCGGAGCTCGTGGTGAAGCTCGAGGAGACAGGCACCTTCGAGATCGACGTCAGCGGCGTCCACGACGCGCTTCGCTGCCCCTGAGCGCCGCTCGCCGCTCCTGCGCCGCGGCTCGCCGTTCTCGCCGGCGCGGCCTCGAGGGGATCCTGCGCCACCGCCTTGTTCGGGCTCACCCTCGTACCCGAACGAAGATCGATCAGGAGATCATAAAAAAAGACGAACGACGCCATTCATGGAGCGACAACGGGCTGCGCTGACAGGCCCGGGGAGATACGAATGCGACGCCTCGTGAACACATCCATTTCATTGTTCTTTGGGCTGATGATGCTCCAGACCGTCGGCGCCGGATGCACCGCCCTGGTGGAGGTCGGCGATGACAGCGGCGACGGCGGCGGTCAAGAGGCCGGGCCCGGTGATGACGCCCATGGGACCGGCAGCGTCGGCGCCGGCGGCAACTCCAGCGCCGGGGGCGGCTCGTCGGTCGGGAATGGCGGCAACTCCAGCACCGGGAGTAGCTCGTCGATCGGGAATGGCGGCAACTCCAGCACCGGGGGCGGTTCGTCGGTCGGCGCCAGCGGTTCCGCCTCGACCGGGAGCGGCTCCGCGCCGGCGACGGCCGGCGCGATCGCGCTGCTCAGGAGTGAGTTCCCCGAACCGTCGAACGAGTCCGGGAGCAGCTCCTCCGGCGGCGGGCCGGGGCCGGGCACTTCTCCGAACGATCTCTTCATCATCTTCGGCGTCCCGGTGAGCTCCTGCGCGGATCCAACCTGGTTCAACGGCTGCGACAACTGGGCGCTGGTCATCACCATTCCCCCTGCGCTGCAGGTGCCCGGCATCCTTGATCTGAGCGGGCCGGAGGTGTTGTACTCGAACTACGTTGTGAGCCGCAGTGACAGGGGCGACGACGGCTGCTGGTGGGGCGGCGACGACTTGAGGTCCGGAACGATAGAGATCGTGAGCATCGACGCCGCGGAGGTCGTGGTCCGGCTGAGCGGCACCGATACCCACGACATCGACGCCAACGGCGAATACACCGCAGCTCGATGCCCCTGACGTCCCTGGCTCCGTGACGGAGAAGAATCCTCTCGTCGAGGGTCTGGCGATCCCCAAGCGAACGAGACGTCCGCTCATTTCGATCTACGCCACGCGCTGATCGACGTTCCTGTGCGGTGATTCAGCCGTGCGCTGCGCGCAGCTGCGCGCGGACAGCCGACGGCGTCGCCCCGGTCTCGCGCCGAAACGCGCGCTGAAACGCCTGCACCGTGGCGAACCCGACCGCGTGGGCGATCTGCTGGTTCGACAGCGTCGTCTCGCGGAGCAGGCGGCGCGCGTGCTCGGTGCGCAGCGTCGCCCGGTACGCCATGGGCGGCGCGCCCGTGGCCTCGAGGAACCGCCGGGCGAGCGTGGCGCGCGAGACGCCCACCGTTCGCGCCAGGGTGTCGACGTCCCACGCGCGCGCCGGGTCGTGCACGAGCTCGGCGATCGCGCGGGCGACGACGACGTCCTGCGTGGCGCCGAGCGCGGCGAGCTTCGCGGGCTCGCGGTCGCCGAGCAGCCGCACGAGCTCGATGAGGATGAGCTCGAGCCAGCGACGGCGAGCCAGCCCCGCCCCCGGGCGCGTCTCGCGCAGCTCGCTCCGCAGGCGCGCCAGCGCGTCGGCAAACGAGGGCCGCGCCTCGATGGCCCGCGCGCCGGCGTGGATCACCGTCGGCAGGACCTGCAGCAAGGGGGCAAGCGCGTCGTGCTCGAACCGGAACACGCCGCACAGCGCGCGCGCCGTGGTGGCGCCGCGGCCGAGCACGCGCTCGCCGTCCTCCTCTCGCGAGACCTCGAGCCACCGGTCGAGGAGCACGGGCTTCGCCCTCGCGTCGCCGTGGTCGACGCGGTGCCCCACGTTCGGTCGCACCAGCGCCACGTCGCCCTGGTAGAGCGAGACAGCCTCTCGCCCGGCGCGCAGCACGCAGCTCCCCTCGGTCACGTGGTGGAGCACCAGGATCGGACGCGCCGGAAGATCGAGCGCCCAGGCCCCTCGCGCAGCGGTCCGGCAGACAAGCTCGGACGAGAGTTTTGCCAGGAAAAATCGGCTCGACAGCGGGTCATCCTGGTACATGGCGCGAGCCTAGCGATGATCCAGTGCGCTCGCAACGTGAGCGTCTGGGGCCATTCGTTGCGCGCGCAGGCCATCGCGGGCGCGTCCGCCGAGGGCTACATCCAGCCCATGAACGACGCCACCATCGCTCCCTCCGCCTCGTCCCTCCCGTCGCGCCGCCTCGGCGGCGCGGGCATCGCCACGCTGCTCACCGGTCTCACGCTGTGCTTCATCGGCGCGCGTTTCCTGGTTGTCCCCGGCACCGCGGCCGCGGCCTTCGGCGTGCCGCTCGCTGGCCTCGCCGCGTACGCTGTCGCCAAGGGAGCGCGCGACCTCTCCGTCGGCGCCTTGCTCATCGCCTTCACGCTCCTTGGCGAGCGGCGCGCCGCGGCGCTCGCGCTGCTCCTCGGCTCCGTGATCCCCGTCGTCGACGGAGCCATCGTGCTCGCGTGGCGCGGCGCTCACCCGGGCTACCTCGCGATGCACTGGGGCACCGCCGTGCTCTGCATCGCGCTCGGCGTGCTGCAGCTCCGCCGGCGTGCGTGACCCCTACCAGGTGCTTGAGGGAGTCCCATCGGGGCGATGGTCGATCACAGGGAGTGAGCGCCGAAATGTGGAAGTCGTACGGCGCAGCACACGTCCACAGGATCCTCGGAGTGGTCTCCGGGCTGTTCTACCGGGAGTTCACCGAGGTCAATCACTTCACCGGCGAGACCCGATTGGCCCTCATGCACACCCACCTGCTCGCCCTGGGCACGCTGGGCTTCCTGATCGTCCTCGCCCTCGACAAGCAGTTTCAGCTGTCCGGGACGACGCGCGCTCGTGAGCGCTCAGGGCGACCGCTTCCGCGGCCGCGGGATGCCGTACTCGTCGATGCGGTTGATCAGCGTGCGCAGCGAGATCCCGAGGAGCTTGGCGGCGCGCGTCTGGTTGCCCGCGGACCGCTCGAGGGCCTCGACGACGCGCTGCCGGTCGGCGGCCTTCATCTCCAGCCGGAGCCTCGCCAGGGCGTCGCCGCTCAGCGGCGGCGCGTCGGCCGGCGGCAGCCCGGCGCCGCTGGGCGGAGGCGGCGGCAGCGCGGCGCGGCCCGACGGGGGTGCGTCGCCGCTCCACAGGGGCGCGGCGCCGCCCGGCGGCAGCGCGGCGCCGCTCGGCGGCAGCGCGGCGCCGCTCGGCGGCAGCGCGGCGCCGCTCGGCGGCAGCGCGGCGCCGCTCGGCGGCAGCGCGGCGCCGCTCTGCGGCAGCGCGGCGCCGCTCTGCGGCAATGGCGGCGGCGGGGGGATGGTGCCGCTCGGCCGCGACGCGGCGCGGCTCGACGGGGGCGTGGCGCCGTTGATCAGATGCGGCGGCAGATCGGCGGGCAGGACCCATTCCCCCGCGCACAGGACCGCCGCGCGCTCGATCACGTTGCGCAGCTCGCGCACGTTCCCCGGCCAGGCGTACGCCTCGAGGGCGGCGAGCGCCTCCGCCGAGATGCGCGGCGCGCCCCGCTGGTCGAGCTGCCGGCACGCCTCCTCGAGGAACCTGCCGGCGAGCGGGCCGATCTCGGCGATCCGCTCGCGGAGCGGCGGGACGACGAGGGAGATGCCGTTCAGCCGGAAGTAGAGGTCCTGGCGGAAGGCGCCGCGCGCGATCTCCTCCTCGAGATCGCGGTTGGTCGCCGCCACGAAGCGGAGGTCGAGCCGGCGGGGGGTGCGGCCCCCGATGCGGAGCACCTTCCGGTCCTCGAGGACGCGGAGCAGCTTCGCCTGGAAGGCGAGGGGCAGCTCGCCGATCTCGTCGAGGAACAGCGTGCCGCCGTGGGCCGCCTCGAGCAGGCCGGGGCGCGCGTGGCTGGCGCCCGTGAAGGCGCTCTTCTCGTGGCCGAAGAGCTCGCCCTCGAGGAGCGACGGCGGCAGCGCGGCGCAGTTCAGCTCGACGTAAGGCCCGCTCGACCGCGGCGAGCGCGCGTGGAGGGTCCGGGCGAGCACCTCCTTGCCCACCCCCGTCTCGCCGAGGATGAGCACGCTGATGGGGCTCCGCGCGGCGCGGGCGGCCTGCTCGTAGAGCGCCAGCATCGACGGGGCCAGCAGCACGATGTCCGCGGGCGGCTTTCCGCGGTCGGGCTCCTCGGCCGCCCCGCCGGGCGCGCGGCCGACGACGACGGTGGTCGCGCCGAGGTTGAAGCGCTCGCCGACGCCGACCTCGGCGCTCTCCCGCGAGAGGCGCCGCAGGCGGTGCGTGCGCGCCGTCAGCGCGCGGGCCTGCGGCTCGCCGACGAAGGTGCCGTTGGCGCTCCCGAGGTCCTCGATCCGGAGCGGCGGGCCGACGTGGAGGGCCGCGTGCCGGCGCGACACCGAGCGATCGTCGATCCGCACGTCGCACCCCTCGTCGCGCCCGAGGACGACGCGGCCGTGGGGCGGCAGCGGGGCGAAGGTGATCGTGTTGCCGGCCACGATCGCGAGCCGGAGCACCGTCGCGCAGGAACCCCGCACATCGCTGCCGGGAAAGCCTTCGTCCACGAGCACATCCTACGCGGCGCCGCGCGCCGCCGTGCGCTGGTTTGGCGTTGATTTGCAC
Organism: Sorangium sp. So ce117; assembly: GCF_051524395.1. NCBI lineage: Bacteria > Pseudomonadati > Myxococcota > Polyangiales > Polyangiaceae > Sorangium > Sorangium sp. So ce117. The sequence goes on along the minus strand of NZ_CP150309.1, from coordinate 9,332,461 downwards.
GAATCATGCAAACCCGTGCAGAGCGCAGGGACCGCGCGGGCGATGGCGCGGCCGATCGTGCAGGCGGGTGCACGATCGGCGCACCGGTCCGCCGGCGCTGTCGCGCGGCGGCGCCGCGAATCGCTGGGTCCGCTGTCCGGCACGCCTCCTGCTGTCCAGGAATTCGGGCGCTCGCGAGCGTCGATGGCGACCTCGGCGACGGCGCGGAAAGCGCGCCCGAGCGGGCTCTGCAGCGGCGCGACCCGGCCCCCCACGGATCACGGATCAGGAGCGAGCATGTGCACCGAGCATGGATTTTTGAATCGCAGGCGCCTTCTCCAGGGGCTGGGCCGTACGGCGGCGATGGCCGCGTTCGCGCCGGCGGTCCTGTCGGCCAAGGTGGCTGAGGCGCACATCCAGACGACGTACGAGCAGCTCGTCCCGGCGCTGCCCGAGCGCGTCGGCCTGTGCTCGGAGCGCATCGAGGACGTCTTCGCGCGCATTCAGCGACGGGTGACCGACGGCCTGTTCCCGGGCGCTGTCGCCCTGGTGGCGCGGCGGGGCAAGATCGTCGGGCACCGGGCGTTCGGCTCCCGGGTCCGCGGCGCGGACGAGCCGATGACGCTCGACACCCTGTTCGACCTGCTCTCCATCACCAAGGTCCTCGCGACGTCGACGTCGGCGGTGATCCTCGTGGAGGACGGCGTGCTGCGGCTGAACGATCGCGTGGCCGATTTCATCCCCGAGTTCGCGGCCAACGGCAAGGAGGCCATCACCGTGCGCGACATGCTCCGGTACACGGCCGGCTTGCCGCTGGACAGCCAGTTCCTGGACGATCCGGACACCGAGCGCGTCTGGCAGCGCATGGCGGAGGCGCCGCTCGAGTACGTCCCTGGCACGCAGGTGCTCTACAGCGATCTCACCTACCGCCTCCTCGGGCGGGTGATCGAGGTCGCCTCGGGCATGGATCTCGACGCCTTCGCGAAGGCGCGCATCTGGGGCCCGCTCGGCATGAGCGACACGACCTTCAACCCGTCGGCGGCGCTCATCTCGCGGACCGCGGCCACGGGCTACTCCGAGCTCCGGGGGAGGGTGCTGCGCGGCGAGCTGCAGGACGAGCAGGATCACGCGCTTGGCGGGATCGCCGGCTGTGACGGCGTCTTCTCGACGGCGCGGGACATCGCGGTGTTCTGCCAGATGATCCTGAACGGCGGCAGGTACGGCGGCGTCCGCGTCCTGAGCCGCCAGGCCGCCGCCGCGATGGTGAGCAACCAGACGCCCGAGGTGAAGGCGTCGGAGACCGACGTGTCGCCGATAACGAACCTCCTGATGACGCCCAAGGGTTATGGCTGGGAGCTCGCGACCCGCCGCTTCTCCAGCGGCGGCTCGCGCCTCTCGAACGGCTCTTACGGCAAGGCGGGCGGCACCGGGTGCTTCCTGTGGATCGATCGCCGCCGCGAGCTGATCGGGGTCATCTTGACGAACCACGGCGTGCCGACGCCGTTCGATGAGATCGGCTGGAACCGGATGCTCGACGCGGTCGGGAACGGGGAGTTCTTCGACGGGATCGTCAACGCCGTCCTCGACGACTGAGCCCGGCGCCGGTGGGTACGGGGGGCGCCGTCACACGGTGATGACGATCTTCCCGCGCGCTCTGCCCTCGCCGAAGTAACGGAACGCGTCGGGGACCTCGCTGAGCGGAAAACAGCGATCGATGACGGGGCTCAGCTTGCCCGCATGGAACAGCTCCCCCAGGGCAGCGAGGTCGTGGTTCGCCTTCGCTGGCATGAGGCGCATCTTCTTTTGCTCGCTCCTCGCTATCCAGGGCCCGACGAGCAAGACCTGCAAGATTCGACCGATGGAGCCCCCGAGCATCACGTAGGTCCCCCCTCGGTTCAGCGCGCGCGCGTAGTCGAACATCGAGCGGTGGGCCGCGACGTCGAGGATCAGATCGTAGGTCTTCCCGCCGGCCGTGAAGTCCTCTTGCGTGTAGTCGATGACCTCGGCCGCGCCGGCCGAGCGCATCGTCTCCAGCTTCTCCGTCCGGTCCACGCCGGTGACCTCGGCGCCGAGCGAAGCGGCGATCTGGATGGCGAAGGTGCCGACGCCGCCGCCAGCGCCGTTGATCAAGACCTTCTGCGCGGGCCGGAGCCCTCCCTCGTCGCGGAGCCCCTGAAGGGCCATCGCGCCTGCCTGAGGGAGGGCCGCGGCTTGCTCGAACGTCATCCCGGCCGGCTTGGGCGTCAGCGCGCTCTCGCGGGCGCGCGCGTACTCGGCGAAGCCGCCCCAGCCACACTGGCAGAGATCCCCGAACACTTCGTCCCCGGGCCGGAACCGGGTCACGTTCTTGCCGACCGCCTCCACCCGACCCGCGATGTCCGCGCCCGGGACCCTGTGCTTGGGCCTGAGCAGCCCCCAGAAGCGAAACAGCACAGGCGTCCCGGTCACGAGATCCCAGTCCCACGAGTTCACGGAGGCCGCGTGGACCCTCACGAGGACGTCGTCGTCGCCGAGCTCGGGTTTCGGGATCTCCTCGAGCCGCAGGACGTCGGGTGAGCCGTATCGGTCGTAGACAATCGCCTTCATGTCGTCTCCGCGGCGTCCCCGCGGCCCCTCCGGCTCACCCGAGCGCCGCGCGGCGCGGCCTCACTTGCCGCAGCCGACGCGCTCGGAGTGGAGCGCGAGGTCGTCGTACCACATCGTCTTGGCCCCGCCGTGGTACTTCTCGAACCCGAACTTGAAGAGCTTGTAGTCGTACGGGCCCCAGTCCGTGACGTGCATCGCGTTGACCTCGGTGCCGTCCACGAACACGCTCACCGAGCGGCCCGGCCCGTCGTAGTGGAACTCGAGGCAGTACCAGGTGTTCGCGACGAGCTTCACGCCGCCGCTGCACATGTACATTCCGCCGTTCGAGAGCATCTCTTTGTCGTCGCTCCTGCGGTTCAGCTCGAGCTGACACTGGTGCTCGCCGATGCGGATCTGCTCCCCGTTGTTGGGATCCCCGTTGCCTTCCGCGGCCGCGACATACGTGTTGTGGCCCATCTGGATGTCGGTGGCGCTCTTGAGGTAGATCCTGCCCCAGAAATTGCTCGGCACGGCCACGCCGAGCATCTGGCTGAAGTCCGTGCCCGTGACCTTGACGGAGCGCGAGCCGCTGTGACCGGTGCTGTCCAGCGTCACGAACTCGCCCATCCTCGCGCGCAGGTACTCGGGGAAGAACTGGACCTCGGAAGGCAGCGAGCCGCCCTCGAAGTCGGAGCAGAAGATGCTGCACCCGCCGGGATCCGTGCCGCCGGTCGCCGCCGTGCTGGTCGTTGTGTCGCCGGCTCCGGTGCTCGTGGCGGTCGTGGTGACGTCGCCTGAGCCGCTGCTCGTGGCGCTGCCGCTCGTGGCGCCGCCCGAGCCGCTGCTCGTTGTGGCGCTGCCGCTCGTGGCGCCGCCGCCGCTCGTGGCGCCGCCGCTCGTCGCGCCGGGGCCGGCGGAGGTGCTCCCGGGGCCCGGGCCCGCGGCGTCGTCGCCCGACCCGCCGGCGCCGCCGGCCCCGGAGCTGGATTCACCGCCGCACGCGGCCACGGACGCGAGCGTGTACATGGCAAAGAAGGCAAAGGAACGAGCCGAGAAGGACATACTGGGAGATCTCCTCAAGAACGGGCGCAGAACGGCCCAAGCGATGCGCGCGATTCTATCAGTGAACCCTGCGCGTGTCAGGCAGAACCGGAGGAGTGCGCCGAGGCCAGCTCAGGCCTGCCGGAGCCCCATGGCGCGCGCGACTCCATCCCGGTACGCCAGCCAGGCCGCGTGCGCTGCGGCCACCGCCGACGCGACAGCGTCCGCCGTCGGGCCCTCGTCCGGCACGTGCCCCAGCACCATCTCCCACGCGTCCCGCCGGTGCCCCCCTTCGACAGCCCGGTGCGCCCTCGCCAGGCGCATGCGCTCGGGCGGACACCCGTAGTGCCGCACCATCGGGTGCGCGCGCAGCGCCTCCTCGATCGGCGGCGCCTCGCGCTGCCCGAGGAGCTCCGCGCGCTCGTGCACGCTGCCCTCCACGAAGATCGTCAGCACCGCCGCGCCCACGACCCACGGCGGCGCCGCGCTCGCGTGGTCGAGCAGCGCCCGGTAGGCGTTGGCCTCGGGCTCGAGCGGGAGCGACTCGTCCTCGATGGCCGCACGCGGGATGCCCAGGCCGTCGATCATCTCCAGGAAGAGCGCCGGGTGCGACACGCCCAGCGAGAGCTTGCCCGTCTGCTCTTCGAAGAGGTTCTCGGCGAGGGCGCTGCGCACCGCGGCCGGCGGCGACTGGCCGAGCACGCGCGCGAGCAGCACCGGGAAGTCGCGCACGTAGACCCGGTATTCGTGCCTGAAGTGAACCGCGAGCTGGTCTCGCGTGAGGCCTGGGCCGGTGAGGTGCGCCCAGGCCCAGTGGTTCTTGCGGTCCATGATCGCGAGCAGGCGTTCCTGAAGACGGCGCGTCATGCGGCAGCTCCTCGGCAAGGGGTGAGCCTTGGTTGTACAGCACCGACGGCGTCTGCCCAGCGCCGTCGGGCAGGTCGCGCGGAGGGCGGCGCGCCGCCAGGGCAGGGTGGGGAGGAGATCGAGAGCGTGGGGGCTCAAGTCGTGCCGTTCGTGCACGCCGGACCACGTGGGCATCGTCAGCGATCGCAAGGGCCCGCGCGGCATCCCGCTCGTCCTCCACAACATCGGCCCGACGCCGAGCGAGGATGATGCGCTCGACGCCTGGACCGTGCTGGGCCACTTCAGGCTCCGTCTGAGCCGCTCAGGGGCAGGCAACAGAGCAAGAGAGAGTTCACAGGGAGACGGGGAGACGGGGAGGAGAGAGAGATAGACAGAGCAAGGTGGAGAGGCGAGAGGTGGGGATCCTCCTTCGAGCCTGCTCGCCGCCCCGTATCGATGCCGTCCGAAGCCGCCGGCGCCGAGCCTGCGGGTTCGAACGACTGATCCCCATCTCTCACCTCCCCGCCTCCCCGTCTCCCTGTGAATCTCTCCTTCTTCCTCTCCTCCCAACAATTTTTTTTTCGCCCCCCGTATCCTTCCGGCCGCGCCGTTCGTCGGTGGGCCATGACGACGACGACCCCGACCGAACGACGCCTCTACGTCTCCATGATCACCTCCCTCGACGGCTACATCGAGGGCCCGGGCCGCGAGCTCGACTGGTTCCAGGACGGCAACCCGCAGTTCGAGCGGTACTGCGACGAGATGGTCGACTCCGTCGGCCTCGCCGTCTACGGGCGCACCTCCTACGAGCTCATGCTCCAGTACTGGCCCGACGCCGAGGCCCACCCGCGCTCGCCGCAGGACCTCGCGTTCGCGCGCAAGATGAACGCCCTGCCCAAGGTCGTGCTGTCCCGGACCCTGGCGCACGCCGCGTGGGCCAACACCCGCGTGGCCCGCGACCCCGAGGAGATCGCCGCGCTCAAGCGGCAGCCCGGCAAGCCGATCGTCGCCTGGGCCGGCGCCGCGCTCGTGTCGACGCTGATCGAGCACCGCCTCGTCGACGAATTCCGCCTGATCGTTCACCCGGTGGTGCTCGGGGGCGGCACGCCGCTGTTCGCGCGCCGCGACCAGCGCCTCTCGCTGCGGCAGATCCGGACCCAGAACCTGGGCGGCGGGCTCTCGGTCCTGTGCTACGAGCCGGTCTGGTGATGAGCCACGAGCCGCCCGACCTCGGCGAGCTGAGCAATGACGTGAAGGCGTCATGGCAGCGGTTCCTCGACGTGTTCGAGCCGCTCCGGCCCGAGCTGTACCGTTACTGCCGCTACCTGACCCGGAGCCCGTGGGACGCCGAGGACCTGGTGCAGGACACCATGGCCCGCGGCTTCGTCACGCTCGGCACCCTGTTCCACGAGCTGCCCAACCCGCGCGCCTGGCTGTTCCGGGTGGCGTCGAACCTGTGGATCGACCGCGCCCGGCGGCAGCGGCTCGAGCGCGACGCGATCGGCGAGCCCGCGGCAGCACACCCAGCCTCAGGGCACGCGCCCGACGAGCGGGCGTCGCGCGAGGCCGCCGGCACCCTGGTCGCGCACCTGTCGCCCCAGGAGCGCGCGGCGGTCGTGCTCAAGGACGTGTTCGAGCTCTCGCTCGAGGAGGTGGCCGCGTCGCTCTCGACCTCGGTCGGCGCCGTCAAGGCGGCGCTGCACCGCGGCCGCGGCAAGCTGGTGGCGCCCGAGGCCGACGAGCCCCGGGCGCCCGCGCCGGGCGTGCTCGACGCCTTCTGCGCCGCCTTCAACGCCCGCGACCTGCCGGCCCTGACCTCGCTGCTCCTCGACAGCTCGATCACCGAGATCGTGGGCGTGGTGACCGAGTACGGGCGCGAGCCCCCGGCCGATCCGCGCACCGGGTCGTTCGTCGGCAGCCTCTCGCCGATCACGACCACCGACGCCGGCGGGGTCGACGCCCGTCACCTGGTCGGCTACCTCGGCGGCCCGCCCCGCTGCGAGGTGCGCGAGCACCGCGGCGAGCTCCTGCTGCTCTTCTGGTTCGATCACGACACAGGACCCGCGGTGCGCACCGTCTGGACCGTCGAGACCGACGGCGAGCACATCGCCCGCATCCGCAACTACTTCTTCACCCCCGATGTGATCGCCGAGATCTGCCGCGAGCTCGACGTGCCCTTCCGCACCAACGGCTACCGGTACTGGATCCACGGGTAGCGCCCGGTCGCTCAAGGACGAAGGACCACGGCGGGGTGAGCGGCTGTCCACCGAGAGCACGTGGGGATACCCGGGAACGGCGATTTCGCCGCGGCGGCGTCCTCACATAGGCGGGTGAAGGTCGGGTCGCCGGGGCCGCCGGGCGTCGCCCTATGAGCCAAGTCACGACATGTCGCCTGGAGGGGCTCACCTGTGACGTGGTACACGTCCGCTGAGATGTCAGTCCGGGCTGATCTTGACAGGCCAGATGGAATGAGGTGTCCTGTCCCAGGGGCAGGCGTCGTCGAGGGCCGGCTTTCTGACCGGGGGTATCAGGGGGGATCCATGAGTGTCGTTATCAAGCAATCGACCGAGACACGAACCGGCATCTCCGTCGTGAAGACCGCGGGGGCCATCGATACGTTCAACATCCTCGGCCGCCGCATCCATACGATCGAGAGCACCTATCGCGATCAGCGCATCCTCATCCACCGGTGGTTCGGTGAGGTCTTCGATGAGGAGATCAAGGAGATTCTCGGAGGGCACTTCGTGGAAGCCTTCGTCGAGAGCAAGTGCACAAAGATCCTCGCTGACCTGAGCCAGTGGGCCGCGAGCTGGGACGGCGTCAACGATCACCTGCGAGACGACGTGATGCCGCGGCTCTTCGCAGCCGGCCTGCGGCACCTGGCCGTGTTCGTCAAGCGAGACGAGAGCATGGAGGACGACGCCAATCGATTCGCGCTGGAGCGATTCGCGAACGAGATCGACAACGTGAACGCCTCGTTCTCCTCCGAGCAGGCTGCCCTGCAATGGCTGAGGACGCGCGGTTGAGCAGCGCGATGAACGCCGAGCGAGGGGCGCCGGGATGCAGGAGCACCACGACATAGCACGCAGCGAGGCCGCTCCTGGGCACGGGCAGCCGGACCGCTCACTGGCGAGGCTGGGCGAGATATTCGATCAGCTTCGCGACGCCGTCATCGTCTATCGACTCGACGGCTCCGTCGCTGATTACAACGCCCGCCTGCTGGAGATGTTCGAGGTCGGGCACGAGGGCGTGCGCCTCTTCGAGGTCGTCGAGGGCAGCGCCGGCGTCGCTCATCCGCTCGATCCGCTGCGCAAGCTCTGGCCCGAGCTGCTGAGCGACGTCCACAAGAGCTTCGAGTGCCGTCCCCGTACGCTCCAGGATGGCAGCCTGCTCCACGTGGAGTGCTACGCTCGCAAGGTGGATCTCGCGTCGGGCCAGGCGATCCTCGTCGATATCCACGACGCGGCGCGGAGACGGCGAGCCGAGGAGGCTTTGCGGGAGAGCAAGCGACAGCTCGAGCAGCTGGTCCTGAGCCGCACGGCGGCGCTGCAGGAGAAGATCCGGCTGATCGAGGAGCAGCAGGAGGCGCTGTTCGCGCTGTCTACCCCGGTGATCCAGGTCTGGAAGGGCATCCTCGTCCTGCCGCTCGTCGGCACGGTCGACAGCAGGCGCTCGCAGCAGATCATGGAGAGCGTGCTGTCGAGCATCGTCAGGACCTCGGCGCGGGAGTTGATCATCGATATCACCGGCGTGCCCTCGGTGAGCGACGAGGTCTCCCGTTACCTGCTCCAGACCATCGGGGCAGCGAGGCTCCTCGGCGCGACCTGCTCGCTCACCGGGATATCGGCGGAGGTCGCGCGATCGCTCGTCGCTCTCGACGTCGACTGGTCGTCCCTGCGGACCAGCGGGACCCTCCAATCGGGTTTGCAGGCCGCGATCGCGCGGGTCTGAGCGGGATGCTGTGAGGCCCCCTCGCCCGCGTCCGATCGGGCTGCCCCGCCCTCCTGCCTGAGAGCGCCGGCGCTGGGGATCAGCCCCTACCGAGCGGCCAGTTCGCGTCGCTCATGAACAGCGGAATCTCGGTGCTGGGAGCGGGCCCCGGACGCAAGGGGAGCACGGCCCATGAGGCCAACGGACGAGCCGAGAAGTACGCGCTGGAGATCTCCCCGACAAAGGGCGCAGAATGGCCCAAGCGATGCGGGCGACCTCCGGACCTGCTTTCGAGCTCACGAGCTACCGGCTCGCCGCGCGCCACGAGGGCCTCGGCCGCATCTTCGCGGGCCTCGCGCTGCTCGCGATCGCGGGGCCTTTCCTTGCCAGCGTGCTCGCCATGATCCTCGCAACCGCGCTGGGCGAGCCGAGCCTCCGCGGGTTCGCGCTCAGCGCCCTCGCCCTGACCGTGCCCGGCGTGGTCGCCGCCCTGGGTCTCTCCCTCGCGAGCGCCCTGGCCATCACCACCGGCATTCGCCGGAAGGGGCCGGTCCGCGTGACCGCCGACGCGGCCGGGCTGCGCTTCGCCTTCGGCGCCGTGGAGCGCTCGATCCCGCGCGCCGAGATCCTCTCCGGCATGGTCCTGTCGGATCTGCGCGTCCGCGTCGAGCTCCGCCTGAGCCGCGGGCGGGTGATCGAGGTGCAGATCGCGCGGGAAGAGGAGGGCGCGCGCCTGCTCGCGGCCCTCGGGATGGGCCCGACGGAGCGGCGCGTCGCGGTCTCGCTCGGCAGCGTCCACCGCGAGCTCGCGGCCGGCTGCGTCGGTCTGCCGCTCTTCATGATCCTCTGGCTCATCGTGATCGCAGCGATCGCCCTGCCGCAGCCGGCCTCTCGCAGCGCCGGGCCGGTCGTGGCGTGGTTTGCCCTCGCCCTGGCGTCGACGTGGCTCCTCCGCCGCGCCGCGCGCCGCACCCAGGTCGTGGTGGGCACCGACGGTGTGCGCATCGATCGGCCCTTCTCGTCCGTCTGGGTCCCTTACGCCGAGCTCAACTCGGTCGGGAGGCGCGGTGATCGGCTCGTTCTCTCTCGCCGAGGCGGCGGCATCCCTCTCGTGCTCCGGACGGGGGAAGCCCTGACCGAGGCGCTCGCGCAGCGCATCCGCGATGCGCACGAGGGGGCCGCCGCCGGCGCAGCGCCGCGCGGCGCCGAGGCGCTGGAGCGGGGCGGCCGCGAGCTCGCGGCCTGGCGCGAGGACCTCCGCAAGCTGCTCGCCGCCGGCGACTACCGCGCCGCCGGCCTGACCCCCGAGGACGCGCTCCTCGCCCTCGACGACGTGACCGCCCCGCGGGATCGCCGGGTGGGCGCCGCCCTGCTGCTGCGCGTCGCCGGCTACCCCGAGGCGCAGGAGCGCATCCGCGTCGCCGCCGGGGCCACCGCAGACGATGCGCTGCGCGCGGCGCTCGAGCACGCCGCCGAGGAGGAGGTCGACGAGGCGGCGCTCGCACGGGCCTTGCGGTGAGCCGCACGCCGCTGAGCCACTCTGGGCCACGCGCGACGGGGTGCGTCGGGCGGCGCTGTAGAAGGCGAGATCTTCAGGGATATCCGGCAGTGGCGAGATGGCACATGTCCTGCAAGCTGCCGTCAGCGGAGGTGTTCATGTCACGTAACTTTCTTTCGGACGATGCAGCCTTGTTAGCGCCGCTGCCCACGCCGCCGCCTCGGACGGCGGCCCTGGTGCAGCGGGTGTCTCGAGCGGCCGCAGCGGCGGCTGCCGTGTTCGTGGTCGCCTGTGGTCCTCCGGGCGTCGACGAGGGACAGGATCCGGTCGATCAAGGCGAGATCATCCCGCCGATGCCCCCGCCGCCTCCGGACGAGGAGGTCATCCCGCCGATGCCGCCGCCGCCTCCGGACGAGGAGGTCATCCCGCCGATGCCGCCTCCTCCGGACTGCGAGGGCGGCGAGATTGTGCCGCCGATGCCGCCGCCGGGCGGGGAAGAGGGGGAGATCATCCCGCCGATGCCGCCGCCGCCGGACGGGGAAGAGGGGGAGATCATCCCGCCGATGCCGCCGCCGCCTCCGGACGAGGAGATCATCCCGCCGATGCCGCCGCCGCCGGATGGGGAAGAGGGGGAGATCATCCCGCCGATGCCGCCGCCTCCCCCGTGTAAGTGAGGCGTTCGATCGTCGCACCGTTGCGCTCCCCAACATCGTGAGGTCGAAGATGGGCGAACAGGAACGCGAGCTGGAAGTTGCGCCCGAGTGGTGGCGCTGGGCCACGGAGAACCTGCTGCGCGGCGTGCCCGAGGGCCAGATCTCGGAGCAGCTCCAGGCGGCCGGCGTCAGCAGCGCGCAGGCCGGAGAGCTGCTCTCGGCCATCGTCCGTTCGCCCATCTTCGTCGCCGCTCGGCCCTTCGCCAGGTCGGCGCGGCGGCACGAGATGCTGGCGCGGCTCCAGCAGAGAATGGCGTCAGTCGCCTGCGATCCGACGGGGATCCCGCGGCGCTCCGGCGTGTCCGGCGAGGAGCTCCGCGACGTCTATGTCGCCGGCAACATCCCGGTCGTCCTGACCGACGTCGTGACCCGCTGGCCCGCCTTCGGCCGGTGGACCCCGGCCTACCTCTCCGAGCGCTTCGGCGATGTCGTTGTCGACGTCACGACAGGACGCCAGAGCGATCCCGACTACGACATGCACGCGGCGCGGCACACGGAGAGCACGCCGCTGCGCGACTTCGTCGCGCGCATCGCCGGCGCCGCGCGCGAGGGGACGAACGACTTCTACATGGTCGCCAACAACCGCGTCCTCGAGCGGACGAGGCTCGGCGCGCTGCTGGACGACGTGGTGCTCCCGGACGGGTACTGCGCCGCGCAGCGGCTGCTGGGCGCCTCGGCGCTCTGGCTCGGCCCTGCCGGGACCGTCACGCCGCTGCACTACGACACGTCCAACATCCTGTTCGCTCAGGTGTACGGCAGGAAGCGTTACCGCATGATCGCGCCGTTCGAGACGTCGCTGTTCGACGGCGCACGCGCGATGTACGCCGATCGGGATCCGGAGAAGGACCCGATGGCCCCGGCGCTCATGAAGGACGTCGTGCTCGAGCCGGGCGAGGCGCTCTTCATCCCGGTGGGCTGGTGGCATCATGTCCGCGCGCTCGACGCCAGCATCAGCCTGGGGATCAACAGCTTTCCGTTCCACAACAACTTCGACTGGTACCGGCCCAGCAACATCGGTTAGCGAGACGCTCGACCATCGGTCACCGCGTCGAGCTAAAACGCCCGGAGGTCCAGAGAGGCGAGCGCGGCGACGGTCGTGGCGGTGGCGAGCGCGAGCGACGCGATGACCGAGAAACAGCCCGCCGCCCAGACGCGCCCCGGGAGAGCTGGGTCCCATTCGCCCCGCGCATCCGGCCGCGGGGCGGAGGCGAAGTCGCAGTTCGCCAGGCCGTCGCCCGTCTCGGGATCGGCGAGCACGACGCCGTGGAACGATGGCCCCGTACGCACCGTGACTTGCGCGATGCGTCCGCGCGGGGTCTGCACCGTGAGCGTCGTCACCGAGCCGAGGCCCGAGTACAGGCGCAGCGCGATCTCCCAGCCGTTCGTCCAGAGCATGGGCCAGTTCCTGAGCCGCACGCCCGAGTACGCCTGGCTCTTCTGGAGCACCGTGCCGACCTCGCCGCGCGCGAGGAGCCGCAAGCGCTTCCTCGCGCCCGCCAGCGACACGCCCCAGAGCACGACGAGGAACGCAGCCATCGCCGCGGCGCCCGCGAGCGGCCCAGCGAACCACGGGGCGAGCAGGGCCGGCGCGATCAGCATCGTGAAGGGGGGAAACAGGGCGATCCTGAAGAAGGACCATGCCCCGCGGGACAGCTCCGCGAAGACGTACGCGGCAGGCACGGCGCGCGGCCCCGGCCGGAGCGGCGCGACAGGGCGAGCGCGCTGGGCAAGCGCCGATTCCATCGCGCGGAGGGCCTCGCCGAGGCGAGCTGCTTCTCCGGCGTAGTACGCGCGCTGGCCCTGGAGGAGCTCCACCGAGGCCGGCGCCCCCGCCGCGGCGGGCGGCGGCGTGTACGTGGCGAGCGGAATCGGAGCGACCCCGCCTTGCACGAGGCGCGCATTGAGGGCCGCGACACGCGCCACGACCTGCACGAGCGCGGCGTAGCTCTCGAGCACCTGCGCCTCGGCCGTTCGCACGAGGGCCGCATCGTCGGATGCACGATACATCGTCCAGCTTGAATATCGAGCGGGAGCGCCCGCCGCAAGAGCGCGGTGGTACCGTCGTCCCCGGATCGCGACATCGAACCCCTGCCGCGAGGTCGACCACACGGCAGCTGAGCTCCGCCTGCACTTGCTACGGGAGCGGCTTGTTCCGGAGAGCCTCGTTGTTGATATAGGCAGCCTTGTAGGCGTCGTGGCACGCTTTGCAGTCGGCCTTCACGTCGTCCGTCCTGAGGGCCTTGGCGTCGTCGGCTGTCTTCTTGGCCATCTTGGCCCAGTCCGACATGTTGGGACCGCCGAACTTGGCTACCTTCTCCATCGCCTTCGCGACCGCGAGGACGTCGCCAGATGCCATGGGCGTACCTGCATTGTCGCGCATCCACTGCTGGAGCGGACAGGGCTTCGCCTTGCCATCGCACTTCCCCGCGGCGATCGCTGCGCTCGGGAGCGCAGCGGCACCGGCGCCCCCGGCCACGGCCGCCACCAGGATGGCCAGCCACACTTTCTGCATCCTTACCATGAAAGAATCCTCCAGGTTGAACCTAGCCAGGGCGTCGTGTTCGTCAGGAATGTGGCGCCCTCACGAGGACCAGATGACGCAGAGGGGCCAAGCGAACCATGTGCCATGCTCGTCGCATCTGTTTGGCTGCGGGAAACATGGGTTACGGGTGTGCCGACGGCTGCGTTGATGGGTGCCCCTTCGGGGCCGCGCCTGCCTCGCCGGGGCCGCAGGTGATGACGGGAGGCTGCGGCCGCGGCGCATCACCCCGCGCATCTTCTCCGGGGGCTCGAGGCGGTTTCGCGCAACCCCAGGGTTGAAGCCTCTGCGGCGTGCTGCGCGCGTCCCTGATCGCGCTGCTGCTCTACAGCCTGATCGTGCTGGGGTTCCACCGCGCCGGCCACGTCGCCTGCACCCGCGTGGCCGGTGACCCCGAGGAGATCGCCGCCCTCAATGGGCCTCGATCCGCGCGCGGCGGGGGCGGGAGCGGGGAAGGGGCATTTGACGTCCTACCTCCTCCTTCAGGGGGCCACCCGGCGCTGGTTCGAGGCGCACCCGCTGGCCAGCTGGGCGGCGGCCAGCCGCTGAGACCCCGCGCGCGGGACGCGGTGCGGCGCCCCGGCGCTGGAAATTCTGCGAAATGCGGGCGCTCGGACCCGGCGGGCGTCGCCGTGGCGCCGTGCCTGCCGCGCAGTACACTGCACGGTGAAGGCAAAGGGGGTTGGCTCGGGGAAGCCCTCGGTGCCGCCCGATGGGTACACGTGCCGCCCAACCCGAAATTCGCTCTTGCGGCCGAGACGCCCGGGCAGGCGCGAGCCGGACACGCGCACCTGAGGATCCTGGCAAAAGCCGCGAGTCGGCTCGTCCTCTGCGACGAGCCTTCGGCTCTCCTCGGATCCCTCTTCGAGGAGCTGGCAAACGACCTCGGCGTCGAGCTCTACTTCAATTACATGATCGGCGACGAGCCGAATACCCTCGTCCTCGAGTCGGCCGCGGGCATCTCGCCCGAGGACGAGCGGCGATATCGGACGATCAGGTTCGGCCAGTTCATGTGCGGGACGGTGGCGGCGACCCGGATGCCCCTCATCGCCTTCGATCTCCAGCGCTCCAGCCTGGAATGCGGGTCGGAGCTGAAAAAGGCGGGCGTGCAGGCCTATGCGGGATATCCGCTCATCTCGCATGACCGACTGCTCGGGACCCTGGCCTTCGCCACCAGCAAACGCTCGCACATGAACGCCGACGAGCTCTCGCTCATGCAGACGCTGAGCGTGCAGGTGGCAGCCGTCCTCGAACGCAATCGCCTCTGCCGGAGCTTGCGCGCGAGCGAGCAGGCCGCGCAGCGCCACCTCGCGCTCCTGCAGAACGTGTATTCGACGGCCCCCGTCGGCCTCTGCTTCCTCGACCGGGATCTCCGGTACGTGAGCGTCAACGAGACGCTCGCGCGCATCACCGGTCGGCCCATCTCGGAGCACCTCGGCCGCACGCTCGGCGAGTTCATCCCCGAGGCCACGCCTTTCAAGGACCTCTGCGAGCGTGTCCTCGAGACGGGGCAGGAGGTGACGAATTGCGAGCTCCGGGTCGCGCGGCCCGAGGGGGACCACCATTGGCTGGTCAGCGTCCACCCCGTGCGCGACGAGGCGGGCACGATGCTCGGCATCAACGTCGTGGTGCAGGAGGTGACCGAACGAAAGCGGGCCGAGCAGGCGCTGCTCGAGAGCGAGCGGGCCCTCCGGGAGGCCGATCGCCGCAAGGACGAGTTCCTGGTGATGCTCGCCCACGAACTGCGCAATCCGCTCGCGCCCATTCGCACGGCCATTCAGGTCCTCGACATCACCGGCGGCGACGCGCCCGAGGCCGCCCGGACGCGCGCCATGATCGAGCGTCAGGTGGCGCACATGGCCCGGATGATCGACGATCTGCTCGACGTGTCGCGTATCGCCCGCGGCAAGATCGAGCTGCGAAGAGAGCCCTGTGATCTCGCGCGGATCGTCCGTCAGGTCACGGACGATTATGCGCCGACCTTCCGGGGCAATGGCATCGAGCTTCTGGTCTCCCTCCCGGACGAGCCGGTCTGGGCCTCCGGGGATCACACGCGCCTCGCGCAGGTCATCGGCAACCTCCTGCACAATGCGCTCAAATTCACGGACGCTGGGGGCCGCGTGGTCGCCTCCCTGGAGACGGATCCGGCGACGAACACCGCGGTGATCGTGGCGGAGGATTCGGGGATCGGCATGGATCCATCGATGATCCCGCGCGTCTTCGAGACCTTCAGTCAGGCCGACAGCAGCCTCGATCGACGGCGCGGCGGCCTCGGCCTCGGGCTCTCGCTGGTGCACAGCCTGATCGCGATGCACGGCGGATCCGTCGAGGCCCACAGCGAGGGCCCAGGGCTCGGATCGACCTTCCGCGTCCGATTGCCGCTCTCCTCCACGCCAGCTCGTTCCATCCGACGACCGGAGCCCGTCCGGCCTGCGACCGCGTCGCGGGAGGAGTCGCTCCGGGTGCTCGTGGTCGAGGACAACCGCGACACGGCGGACATCCTCAAGCAGCTGCTGGCCCTCCTCGGGTATCAGGCCGAGGTCGCGTACACGGGCCCCGCGGGGCTCGCCATGGGGCGCACGCTCGCGCCCGACGTGGTGCTCTGCGACCTCGGATTGCCGGGGATGGATGGGTATGCCCTCGCGCGGGCGCTGCGGGCCGATCCCGCCACGGCGCGGGCCTACCTCATCGCTCAGACCGGGTACGGCCACGCGGAAGATCGCCGCCGCGCCCGGGAGGCGGGGTTCGATCTGCACATGACGAAGCCGATCGATCCCATCGAGCTCGAGCGGGTCCTGTCCTCCGTCGGCACCCGCGCTTAGCCAAGACGTCCGCAAGCCAATCGTGCCGCCGGGCGCTGTTCCTACTCCGGAAACCGAAGCGTATTGATGGCGTTCCCGTCCTCCCCCGTTGTCTCGTCGCCAGACCAATCCGTCCCGCGCTGAGCGTGGAGACGGGTCGAGTCCGCCCGCTTCAGGCTGCGGGGAAGCGAACGCGCAGCGAGCTCGGCCCGCGGTCCTGCAGGTTCGAGCCGGCGTAGCTCAACGTCGGTTCGGCGAGCTCCCAGCGCGGCAGCGAGAGCAGGGCGCGCACCGACTCCTCCACTTCCATCCGGATGAGCGGGGCTCCGGGGCAGTAATGAGCGCCGCTCCCGAAGGTCAGGTGCCGGCTCTGCTGCCGGGTGATATCGAAGCGGTCCGGCTCGGAGAACAGCCCGGGATCGCGGTTCGCCGCGGCGATCATCGCGAAGACGAACTGCCCCTCGGCGACCCTGGTGCCCCGGATCTCCGTGTCCCTCGCGCACATGCGGCTGAGGGAGAGCACGGACGGCTCGAAGCGCAGGCTCTCCTCGACCGCGCCGCGGACGAGGCCTGGCGCCTCCCGGAGCTTCGCGAGCTCGGCGGGGTGGTTGAGGAGCGCGAGCACGGTGTTCGCGATCTGGTTCACGGAGGTGACGAATCCCGCGGCGACCATCTGGAAGCATTGCATGGCCGCCTCGCCCGCGAGCTCGGTGTCTCCGCCTTCTGCCTCGATGAACCTGCTCGCGACGTCTTCGCCCGGCGCCTTCCGGCGCTCCTCGACGAGCCGCATCATGTAGTCGACCATGTCACAGCAGCTCTGCTTCACCGCCCGCTTCTGCTCGTCCGAGGTGACCCCGCCGCCGGCGAGCTTCAGGAGGTCCGTCGACCATCTCATGAACTGCGGCCGATCGGCCTCGGGTATCACGAACATCTCGGCGAGCGTGTTGAGCGCGACCGCCTCGGAGAACGCCGAGACGACATCCATCTCGCCGTCGCGCCGCGCCTTCTCGGCGGCGCGCTGCACGAGCCCCACGACCCGCGGGCGCATCCACTCGACGGCCGACGGCGAGAACCCTTTCATGATGAGCTGTCGAAGCTTCGTGTGGCGCGGCGCGTCCTGAAAGAAGGCGAGCCGCGACAAGGAGTCGAACGTCTTTCTCGAGAGCTCGTCCTCGCCGAGCATGCCGAGGCTGCCGAGGATCGCCGTCGCCCGCCGCGCGGTGAAGCTCGGGTCCTTCACGAGCCCCTCGATATCGGCAGGAGCGGTGATGAGGAAGCACTGGAGCGGCTCGAAGAAGTAGACCGGCGCCTCGGTGCGGAGCCGATCGAGCGTCGGGAAGGGATCGGCGAAGAAGCGCTCGCTCGTGAGGTCGAAGCCAGAGGTGACGGCCATGGTCCTTCTTTCCTTGGTGGCGCTCGTGGCGCGGCGGAGATCCACGGCCAGGCTAGGGGATCGCCACGCCGCCGTGAAGCGGCCTGGCCACGCGCATCGATCGCCGCGCGGCGGCGGCCGAGGTGGGCGCGCGAGGCTCCGTGTAGAGCGGCCCGGCACCGCCTGACGCGTCAGCCAATGTGCGTGTGGAGGAACTCGACCGTGCGCTGCCACGCAAGCGCGGCGCTCTTCGGCTCGAACTTGGACGAATCGGTCGAGCGCATGAACGCGTGGCCGGCGTCGTAGACGTGGAGATCCATCGCGCCTCCACCGGAGCGCGCCGCCTTCTGGATCTCTTCGGCTACGGAGGGGTTCGCCCAGTCGTCCACCTTGGCGTAGTGCCCGCAGATGGGCGTCTTCACCTCGGCGAACTCCTCCGGTGCGATCCGCGGAAGACCGTAGAACGGGACCGCCGCCTCCAGGGCCGGCCGCACGTAACGTGCCGCAGCGAGGGTGAGCGCGCCACCCAAGCAGAAGCCCGCGACCGCGACCCTCCCGTTGCACCGGGGATGCGAGCGCAGGTAGCCGACCGCGTGGCCGAGCTCACGTACGGCCTTCTGGAAGTCGAAGGCGCCGATCAGCTTCGCCGCCTCCTCGTCGTTCTCGGCGAGCTTGCCGTGATAGAGGTCGGGGGCGAGCGCGAGGAAGCCCGCCTGCGCGAACTGCTGGCAGTGCGCTCGCATCACCTCGTTGAGGCCGTGCCACTCGTGGACCACGACGAGCCCCCCGACCTTGCCCGAGCCAGGCGGCTCGGAGAGGGCGCCCTTCATCTGCCCCGCGTTCCCCAGCGAAAACGTCACCATCGTCGTCATGTTGTCCTGCTCCTTTCGTCACTCACTTCTCTTCACCAGGGCACGGGGCCGCGCGCGTCGAAGAACCCGCCGGTCGGGCCGGCGTCGTCGAGGAGCGCGAGCCTCACGGACGCGCGGGCGCCTTCCTCGACGGTCTGCGTGCCGCGGTGGCCATTCAGGTCGGTCGCGGTGTAACCGGGGTCCGCGGCGTTGACCTTGATGCCCGTCGGGGCGAGCTCCTTCGCATACTGCACCGTCACCATGTTGAGCGCCGCCTTGGAGGCGGGGTACGCGATGGCGTTGAACGACGCGTACTCCCACGCTGGGTCGCCGTGGTTCGCGAGCCCGCCGAGCCCGCTCGACACCATGACGATGCGCGCCGCGGGCGACGCTCGTCGGAGCAGCGGGAGCATCGCATTCGTCACGGCGATGGCAGCGAAGACGTTGACCTCGAACACGTGGCGCACCTCGTCGAGTCGCGTCGCGCTCGGCGTGGAGCGGCCGAGGAGGATGCCCGCGTTGTTCACGAGGACATCCAGCCGCCCGAGGTCGCGCTCGATCGTGCGAGGCGCTTCGGCGACGCTCGCGGCGTCCGTCACGTCGAGCGCGATGAAGCGCGCGTCGATGCCTTCTCGGCGCAGCGCCGCAGCGGCTCGCGCGCCGCGCTCCTCGTCGCGTGCTCCGACGAGCACCGTCATGCCCGCGCGGCCGAGCTGGCGGGCGGTCTCGAGGCCGATCCCCTTGTTCGCGCCTGTGACGAGCGCTGTTCGCTGGACGTTCATGCCCTCCATCTACGACCGAGCGCCCAGAGGAGATTGGGCGATCTTGGCTCGACGCGCGTCCTTGGGGAGCAGCCCGAGAACGCCGTAGCGCCGAGAAGGGCCGCGCGGTATCGTCCTCGGCATGGACCTCTCGGCGGCGCAGCGCGGGCGGAGCCGGATCTCATTCTCAAGCCCGGCTGCGCTCCCCGGCCTCACCGTCGGGCAGTTCCGGAGCGACGGGCCCCTGTTCACCTGCGTGACGGACCGCTACGCCACCGCGCTCCACTTCAGTGGCCGCTCCGAGTGGTCGCTTCGAGGCGCGCGCTGGTCGAGCGGCCCGGGCACGATCGACGTGAAGGTCCCCGGAGAGGTCTTCGCAGAGCACGCCCGCCAAGGCGAGCGGCGGTTTCAAGTCGTGATCTTCGACGCGCGCATGGTCGACGAGGCGCGCGCGACGCTGGACTCTCCCGCGTCGCCCCCGACGGAGAACGCGCTCGGCGCGCACGACCCGCGCGCTGCACCGTTGGCGGCGTTGCATCGCTCTCTGCTTCGCGGCGACGCGACGCCTCTCGAGCTCGCGGGAGTGTCGTCCGAGGCGCTCGCCGCCCTGTGCGAGCTCACCACCATGCGCCGAGATCCGCCCCGTCCGCGCAGCGCGTGGGCTCACGCGGTGACGCGCGCGCGCGAGCTCCTCGATGCGCGGTTCACCGAATCGATCGCGCTCGACGAGCTCGCCGCCCACGCGCGACTCGACAAGTTCCGCCTCTGTCGTGCCTTCCGCGAGGAGGTCGGGCTTCCCCCGCACGCGTACGTGACCTACCGGCGCGTCGGCCTCGCAGGGGCGCTGCTCGCCCGGGGAGTCCCTCAGGCGGAGGTCGCTGCGCGCGTGGGGCTCTACGACCAGAGCCAGCTCCACCGGCATTTCAAGCGCATCGCCGGGGTGACGCCGGGGGCCTACGCCCGAGCCGCCCGCTGACTCTTTCTCCTCGACGCGCCGCGCCTCGCCTACGCCTGCCGGATCAGCCTGTCGATCTCCGGCGGGATGCAGCCGTAGCCTTCGGCGGCGAGCAAGGCGGCGTTGTGAGGCAGCCCGAGCAGGAAGCTCCGCGAATAAGGGGTGCCCTCGAGGCTCTCGAGGCGGCGGAGCAAGGGGGCGATCCCGCGGGCCATGGCGTCGCGGGCGCCGCGGAGATCGCCGATGTCGACGTACGCGCCGTGGAGGGCGAGGTAGATACTTGAATGTCGCCGGTTCAGCTGCAAGCTTGTCAGCTGAACGGCTTGGTCCTAAGGCGATACTCTGCCTTTGACGCGCGATGCCCAAACACTCGGATGGAAACAACATACTCTAGCTACTATCTATTCGGACGCTCACATGGGGATCCGATATGGATCTGGAAGAACTGGCAGCATGTCGTGCCGCTCCTTCAGACCGTGGTCAGCCTAAGTTCGGGGGTTCCAACTATTGGGACAAGGCTGCAGGATAGCAATGGGGTTCCCGTGAAGTTCGGCAGAATGATCTGGAGCCTCAAGCATAATGAAAAGTGGGCTACCCAATGCGCCGACGCGGATTGTCAGTTTTTTGACACGGAGATAGCATTCCCGTCTCGCAGCAAATGCCACAAGACGCGCGGCCTGGAGCCCGAAGTTCTGATCTTCGTGGAGAATGGCAATCTATTGAAGAGCGCCGACCGTAACGTGGATCAGACCATCATCATGCATATTTCCAATGATAGGATGGATGCGGATGCGCTATCTGCCGTCGCCGCGAGTGTCGACGGCATTCGTCGATTGTTGAACAGCCAAGTTGCCGGAGAGTTGAAGCGCCCATCGGCTTTCCCATCCAAGTATGGGATGGGGTATACCGACGCTATCTGGAATGGTGCTCATGGGGTTCTAAATGCCGAGGGTACGGATTTTGGTGAGGAATTCAAGAGCTATGGGATTACTAGGTTAGAGGACGTCTGAGCGTTTAGGTCTTCGATTGATGGTCCGTTCTCGATGTGAAACGTCGGGTGAATAGACGTTCGGAATCTTGGAGAGAAAGCGGCCGATAGGACAAGTAAACGCGTTCCGCAAAGTCAAGATTCGCGGAGCCGTTCCTGACTCGTGCAGTCCGATTGTGCGAGCTCATTGAAAGAACGGGCATCGCGACGAGGAGACCTCGAGCCTGGATCTGCTCGAGACCCTGCAGACCGACGACTTGGTCCTCGTGTAACGCCGGACACGCCGCGCGGGCGGCCGGCCGCGGCACCCACAGTGCCGGAACCCTCGAGGGGGCGAAATGGGCCATGGCACGCGCGCTGCACGAGCGCGCCGCCGCATGGCCTTCACGAAGTTCGCGCTCCTCTTGAGTTTCCTCGGCACCGGCGCTTGCGCCCCCCACTTCGAGTCAGCTCCCCCCGCGGCGAACCCGAGCGCGGCACCTCCCTCCTCGTCGAGCGTTGGGCGCGCCCCGGAGCTTCCGCCCTCGCTGCCGCCGCTCCCGCTCGAGTCCCCGCCGCGCGCGCCGAGCGCCCCTGACACCAGTGTCGAACCCGACCCCACGGGAGCAGAGCTGGCGGAGATCATCGCGGCCCGGTTGTTGGAGGGTGAAGCCGCGCCGGGTTCATCGGGTCTGCCCGCGCCGCGCTCCGAGAGAGACAACAATCCCTTTGCGCTCGTGCGACCGGCCGACGAGATCGCGGCGGAGGGACCCGAGTTCGTCCTCTCGCCGAGCGGTCGCGAGTTCGCCTTCGTGCGTGCCGAGGGCGGGAAGTACCCCGAGCTCTGGATCGCGGACCGCGACGGCGACAACGCTCGCCTCCTGGTCGATCTATCGGTGACCGAGAGCACGCTGGTCGATGGCGAACGAGGGACGATCCCGAGCGAGAGCCTGTTCGCTCCGTCGTTCTCGGCGGACGGCCGGAGCCTCTACTTCCAGACCGACGGCTGGGCGACGTCGCTCGCGCTCTACTCGGTCCGTTCGAACGGCGGGGGAGTGCGCTTCGTGAAGGACGCGAACGGCTACTTCGTGATCCGGCAATGCCGCCGCCGCTCGCTCGTGGGTAGCCTGATCGCTTACCGGCATTCGTACTCGGAGCTTCCGGCGAGCGCGGTCGATTGGTACTTCTTGCTCGACCCGGGGGGCAAACAGCTCGGCGTCGTTGGTGACGGGCCCGAAAGCGTGGATCGCTTTCTGGAGAAGGCTTGCGGGCTCGGCCGAGCGCCGGAAGAGCTCAAAGGTTTCCCGGGTTGCGACGGTCAGGTGCTTCGCTACGAGCCCAAGCGCTTCCTCGACGGGGGCGTGCTCGAGCTCTTTTATTGGGTCTCGATCAAGGACGCGCGCCGGCCTTTCAATCAGTGGTCCGAGGATTGGCTAGGCCCGCTCGGGGTCGAGGAGGCCCGGGCAACCCTCGAGGAGAACTGCGCGAAGTAGCGCTCGGCCACAGAGCTGCAGAAGAAGCAGGGCGAGCTCACGCAGCCGATCTTCCAGAAGGCGATGGGCCTGATCCGCCGCGTCGCGACCCAGCAGGGTTACGATATGATCGTCGACAAGCAGGCCGTCGACATCGATCGCAAATGTGCGGCGCAAGAGCTCGGCGCGGTTTGTCGACCGTTCGATAGCCGCGACGCTTGCGTTTCGAAGCGGCGTCATCGTCCGCCTTCGTAGGCTCTTCTGGCTTCGCAGGGCCCGGTCCGATGCGCTTGCGCGCCAACGTGGGCGACTTGCCGAGGCGAGCACGCCAGCGTACTTGACGGTGTGAAAGCGCGGCGGCGGGACGCTGGCCGCGAGGCGGCACAGGAGCGAGAGCGGATCCATGTCCACCGCGACGGTCCCGTCAGCGGTGGGACCGGTGCGGTCGGCACCTGCGAGGATCTGCGGGGACGAGGTTGCGGACGCCACGTTCCCAACATGCCTATCCTCCCTGTTTCCCGTCGAGGTCATGGGTGCTCTGTTTCGCAGCGAGCTCCTCGCCGCGCTCGACCTGGCCATCCAGCGCGGCGGCGTCACCTCGCAGCCGACAACCACGCACTCGCGCCCACATCAGGATCGCCCTCGCGGCCGTGTGCGCGGGCGGCGCGGTGATGCGCCGAAACTCGCGGCCTCAACCGGCGTAGTAGAAGCCGAACGACGCCACGGGTCGGCGCGTTCGAGGGCGCGAGGGGGGGTAGCACTGATCATCCCCCCTCCGCGGCGACATCATCTCCAAAGGAAGCCTGTCATGAAGAACCTTCTCGTGTGCCTCCCTTTGATCACTCTCTTCTCCGCCGGCTGCGCGCTCGAATCGAGCAGCGTTCCCGAGGCGTCGGTCGACGAGCCGATCGACGTCGCGAGCGCGCCAATCCAGGGGGGCGAAAGGGACTACGGCGATCCTGCAATCGTGAGAGTCTTACCAGTCAGCTGCACGGGGACGCTGATCGCGCCCCGGTGGGTGCTCACCGCGAAGCACTGCCTGGGTCGCGTGTCGACCGTGCTGACGAACGGCACCATCTCGACCGCTGTCGTCGAGACCTTCCCGCATCCCAGCGCGGGGGTGGACCAAGCGCTCCTCTATCTCGCCGATCCGGTCTTGTCCGTCATGCCCCTCCCGTACAATACGTCCACGCAGCCCGCCGTCGGAACGCGCTGCAAGGTCGCCGGATACGGGATCCACAACAACCCAGACGGCACGATTACTGGGGGCGCGAAGTATTGGGGGTATGTGGACGTTACGCTTTCTTCTCCCACCGGTTATATGGAAGCAACGTTCGGCACCGCGATCCCCGACAAGGGCGATTCCGGAGGCCCGCTCATTTGCACGAACGCCGCCTTCCCGCAGGGCAGCGTGACCGCCGTGGTCACGGGCCACAACGACGGCGACTGGCCGGCACACCGCGTCGAAGGCTTCTCAGCGGTCGCAGCGACGTGGATTCGCGACACGGTGGATAACCACGCCCCGGTGCCGATCCACAAGGGAACGACCTTCAGCCCCGAGACCAACGGCGTCTGGCAGCTGGTCGACTACGATCACGATGGCATCCCCGACCTGACGTACATCAAGACCAGCAACACGACCAGCGGCAGAGTCGAGGTGTTCGTCGCGTCCGGGGCGTCGGGCTACCAGAGCCGCACCCTCGCGACCGCGACCACCTTCGGCGCCGAGACCAACGGCGTCTGGCAGCTGGTCGACTACGATCACGATGGCATCCCCGACCTGACGTACATCAAGACCAGCAACACGACCAGCGGCAGAGTCGAGGTGTTCGTCGCGTCCGGGGCGTCGGGCTACCAGAGCCGCACCCTCGCGACCGCGACCACCTTCGGCGCCGAGACCAACGGCGTCTGGCAGCTGGTCGACTACGATCACGATGGCATCCCCGACCTGACGTACATCAAGACCAGCAACACGACCAGCGGCAGAGTCGAGGTGTTCGTCGCGTCCGGGGCGTCGGGCTACCAGAGCCGCACCCTCGCGACCGCGACCACCTTCGGCGCCGAGACCAACGGCGTCTGGCAGCTGGTCGACTACGATCACGATGGCATCCCCGACCTGACGTACATCAAGACCAGCAACACGACCAGCGGCAGAGTCGAGGTGTTCGTCGCGTCCGGGACGTCGGGCTACCAGATCCGTGTCCTCTCGACCCCGACCCCCTTCAGGCCCGAGGCCGACGGTGTCTGGCAGCTCGTCGATTACGATCAGGATGGCACCTTCGACCTCGCCTTCATCAAGACCAGCAACACGGGGAGCGGTACGGTCGAGGTCCACGTCGCCCCTGTGGAGTAGCTGCGCGGCGCGGATCGGAAAAGCAAACGTCGGGTGGATGTCAAGCAATTCGGATCCTCCAGGCGGAACCGGGCCAGTTGACATCACCGTCCTTCTGCGATGGGGTCCGCTCCGCCTTGAAGTCTTCGTGGATCCGATGGGTTAGCCCGAGGCGAGTCGGCTTCGGGAGCTCGGTTTCCAGAGCTGAGTAAGCATCCCCCGGCAGAGCCGGGGGCTTTCGGAGCGGGGGCCCCTCAAAGGGGCCGGGAAGCGGACCAAAGGGCGGCACGCGACGCTTTCTTCTCTGGCGCCTCAGGCCGTGGTCGCTCCTGCCCATCGAAGGCCCACCAGGTCCTGCCACCCCAAAGCATCGCTTGCCGCACCGCCTGTCGGGCACGGTCTCGCAAGCGCAACCAGACGGATGCAGCCAGGATGTCGCCCAAGGACGAATTTGCGGTGCCGAACGGTCGCGATCGGTTTGATCTGCCGGCATTTGGGGCGGGCATGACGACGGATCGCACCCGTTCGGAGGGCATGGACCCAACCCGGGCCCAACCGCCAGGCCTGGGGTTCGACGAGATCGCGCCTACCAATCCCTCCCCTCGGCCCTCCCTCGTCGCGTCGCTCGCCGAGACCCTGACCCGCGCCGTCGCACTTGGTGATGAGGAGGCAGCCCGGGTCATTCACGAGGCGATCGGTCGGCTGCTCGGCTTGGCGCCAGCACCGGAGGGGCGAGCAAGCTCGCGCCGACAGTAGCCCGCCGCATCGGGACGCCCAGTCTTACACGCCGCTGGAACGTGGAGGCCTCGGTCGCCGTGCTCCAGTGCGAGCGACAGCGGTGCGGGTTGTGCGCCCGCCCGAGGAGGGGCAGCTGTCCGTCGCGGATGCGCTGGCCCACAACGCCGGCGGGAGCGGGCGCCCCCGTCCACGGCGAGGCCCAGGTGCGCGCCCTGCTAAAGCTGAATCGAACCCAGGATACTGTTGTTCCCTCCCTTGCCCCGAGGCACCAGTGAGCACGCCGCGAGGGCGCGCCGCGGGGCAGTATGTCGAGGTGTCGCTCGCGAAGGCCCCACCGAAGAAGAATGCGCCAGAAAGGGACGAAGTCGTCGGACACGCGAAAGGCGTTCTTCGCGCGCGAGGCGCGGAGGAAGAAGGGGGGTTGACCCACTCGTTAACCGAACTCCGCGCGTCAGCGAGGGACCCGAGCCCCGCGCATCAGCTCGCGTCCAACCAGTTCTCCGACAACAGCTCGGCCTGCTCGAGCACGGTCGTCGTCGCCGCCTCCTGCTTGTCCGGCGGGTACCCGTGCTTGCGCAAGATCCGCTTCACGATGACCCGCAGCTTGGCCTTCACAGACTCCTTCTGCGTCCAGTCGATGGTAACGTTCCGTTTCACCAGATCGACCAGCTCGCGCGCCATGAACCGGAGGTTGTCGTCGCCCAGCGCCTCGCGGGCGCTCTCGTTGTCGGCCAGTGCATCGTAGAACGCCACCTCGTCCGACGACAGGCCGAACGCCTCGTCGCGCGCCTTGGCGGCCTTCATCTCGCGGGCAATCTCGATCAGCGCGTCGATTACCTCCCGGGCACCGATGGCGCGGCTTCGGTAGCGGCTGATGGCTTCGTCGAGCATCTTCGCGAACGAGCGGGCCTGGACCACGTTGCGCCGTGAGGTGGTCTTCACCTCGTCGTCGAGCAGCTTCCGGAGGAGCTCGGCGGCGAGGTTCTGCTGTGGCAGGGCGCTGAGCTCGGCCAGGAACTCGTCCGACAGGATGGAGATGTCCCGCCGCTTGAGCCCCGCGGCGCCCAGGAGATCGATCACCTCATCAGAGGCAATAGCCTTCGAGACGAGCTGGCGAATGGCGTGTTCCATCGCGCCCGAAGATCGCCGCTCGGTCACGGTCGACTTCACGAGCCCGGCGCGCACGGCCTGGAAGAACCCCACGTCGTCGCGGATCGCCAGCACCTCCGGACGGGGCACCGCCAGGGCGAAGAGGCGCGACAGCTTGGATACGGCCTGGAGCAGGCGCTCCCTGCCGTCTTCCAACCCCAGGATGTGGTCCGCGCCACCGGCCAGGAGCGACATGCGTTCGGCCGCCTCGCCGCGTGCCCAGCCCGACCAGTCGAAGCCGTGGAACAGGCCGACACAGACCTCGTACGTGGCGAGCGCCTCGCGTACCGCGGTCGCCTGGGTCACTGCCGTGTCGCCTTGGCCCCCACTCTCGCGGTAGGTCTGGAGCGCATCCTTGAGCTCGGCGCCGATGCCCTGGTAGTCGACCACGAGCCCGCCGGGCTTGTCGCGAAAGACGCGGTTCACGCGCGCGATGGCCTGCATCAGCGAATGCCCGCGCATGGGCTTGTCGATGTACATCGTGTGCAAGCACGGCGCGTCGAAGCCGGTGAGCCACATGTCGCGCACGATGACCATCTGGAAGGGGTGCGCCGGGTCCTTGAAGCGCAGGGCGAGCTTCTTGAGCCGCCCCTTCGTACGGATGTGGGGCTGGAGCGCCGCGGCGTCGGCCGCGCTCCCGGTCATGACGACCTTCATCGCTCCGGCGTCGTCGTCGTCGCGGTGCCAGTCCGGCCTCAGCTTGCGGATCGCCTCGTAGAGGTCGACGCAGATCCGGCGGCTCATGCACACCACCATGGCCTTGCCCTCCATGACGGAGAGCCGGTCCTCGAAGTGCGCCACGAGATCCTTCGCGAGCCGCTCGATCCGCTCCTCGGTCCCGACCAGCACCTCGAGCGCGGCCCACCTGGTCTTGAGCTTCTCTTTACCCTCGATCTCCTCCCCCTCGGTTGCCTCATCGAAGTCATCGTCGAGCCTTGGCCGCGCGCTGGCGTCGATGCGCAGCGGCACCAGGCGCGCCTCGTAGAAGATGGGCACCGTGGCCCCGTCCTCCACGGCGCGGGCGATGTCGTACACGCTGATGTGGTCGCCGAACACTGCCCGCGTGCTCTTGTCGCCGAGCTCGATGGGCGTTCCTGTGAAGCCGATGAACGATGCGTTCGGCAGCGCGTCGTGCAGGTGCCGGGCGAAGCCGTCGATGAAGTCGTACTGGCTCCGGTGGGCCTCGTCCGATATGACGACTACGTTTCGGCGGTCGGTGAGCTCGGGGAACTCTCCGCCCTTCTGGTCGGGGAACAGCTTCTGGATCGTGGTGAACACCACCCCACCGGACCCCGTGTCCAGGAGCTCCTTGAGGTGCGGCCGGTCCCGCGCCTGCACCGGATCCTGCCGGATGAGCTCCTTGCAGCGAGCGAAGGTGTCGAAGAGCTGTTGATCGAGATCGTTTCGATCGGTGATCACCACGATGGTCGGGTTTCGCATCTCGGGATGAACCACGAGCCGGCCCGCATAGAATGCCATGGTAAGGCTTTTGCCCGACCCCTGCGTGTGCCACACGACGCCCACGCGTCGGTCGCCTTTGGGTCGGCTCGCTTCGAGCGTGGCCTCCAGCGCGCGCTCGACCGCGTGGACCTGATGGTAGCCGGCCACCTTTTTAACGACCGACTCGCCGTCGTCCTCGAACACGGTGTAGTGGCGGATGAGGTCGAGAAGCCGCCGCGGAGCGAGCGCGCCGCGGATGAGCACCTCGAGCTGGGTCATCGTCGCCGGCGCCAGATCCTCCCCGTCGATGGTGCGCCAGAGGAGGAACCGTTCGAATCCGGATGAGAGGGTGCCGACTCGTGCGCCGAATCCGTCGGAGATCGCGAGGAGGGCATTGTAGGCGAAGAGATCGGGCAGCTCGTTCTGATAGGTCTGGAGCTGGCGGTAGGCATCGAGCACCGTCGCGTCCTCGTCGGCGGCGTTCTTGAGCTCGACGATCACGACCGGGAGGCCGTTGAGGAACAGCACGACGTCGACCCGGCGCGAGTGGTGGCCAGACGAGAAGGTCACCTGGTTCGTCGCGAGCCAGTCGTTCTCGGTCGCGTCCTCGAAATCGGCGAGGCGCACGGGAGCGTAGCCGATCGACCCGTCTTCGCCCTGATACTCGACCGTCACGCCGTGCGCGAGGTGGTGCCAGGCGGCGTGGTTGGCGTCGACCAGCAACGGCGACGAGACGTCGAGCACTTTGCGGATCGCCTCGTCCCGCGCTTCGGCGGGGACGCCGGGGTTCAGACGGAGCACCGCATCACGGAGCCGGCCTTCGAGCACCACCTGATCGGTTCGTTGCCTCTCGGCGCCGGCATCGCCTGGGGTCAGGGCCGAGCTGGGGACCACGACATAGCCCGCATCCTCGAGCCAGGCGAGCGCGGCGTCCTCGACGACCGACTCGTTCATGGGGGTGGTCACTCGTCGCCCTCATCGTCCGGCTCGCCACCGGCGCAGAGCTTGGCCCCGATCGCCTTGTAGGCATCATGGTCGAGTTCGTAGAGCACGTCGCTTGCGTAGTAGGAGGAGGTTCGGGTGAACTTGATCATACCGAACCTGGCGTCGATCGCCTTATCGTAGTCCAGCTGCGGCTGGGGTTTTGGTTTCTTGGGTCCCGTCAAGGTCGCAATCTCGTCTTCGATTTCCTTCTCAACGTCAACCACGTCGAAAAGCAACCCGAAGATCCAGATAGCAGCCTCGCGAATGGTCTTGACGGCCCGGCGCCCCGGCACGCCGCCCGTGCCCCCGTGATACTGCTCGTTGCGCTGATTATGCGCCCAGACGATGTCTGTTCGCTCCACCTTCCATGGCAGACCCCCACGCCGACGCAGGTCCGCTTCGATGAAGTCGAGCTTGGTGTGGTAGTTCTTCTGCCATTTCTCCACGTCGGCGTTCTGGTACGTCACATTCCCGCGATGGATCGGGCTCAGCATCAGATAGGCGGTGACGGATACCTCGACCGCGTTGTCGAAGCTGATGAGCGCCATGCTCCGGTCGATGTCCTCACCCGCGCGGAGATGTCCCTCAGCGTGGACGATGAGATCGAACGGTCCACGGGCCCAATTGCGAACCGTGCTCATGAGCGAACCTCGCTGGAGAGGAAGCGTTCCGCGTCGGGGATGCGGAGGGAGCCGGAGAGGAGCTTGGGAAGGAGGGTGTCGCGCGCCTCGGTCAACGTGGTCGCCTGGCGTTCGTTGAGCTCGATCCGGTTTACGACGGGGCGTAATGAACGATCGAGTTCCCGCTGCGCCGCCGGGCTTGGCAGAGTCATGCGCATGCGTCGTTGGTCTCGTAGGTTGACATAGAGGGCCATGTCTGTTTGCCCTGACACGGCCGCGACCTGATCAAGAAAGGCGCTGCTGCGCATCCAGCAGAGGAGAAATATCGGGTTCAAGCGCTCGTGATCGAGCGATCGCCAAAAGCACAGCTGGGGAGAGTACACAAACCGCCGGGTCGTGGGATACACGACAGCAAACCGGCCCACTGTCCCTTTCGAGGTGAATACGACGTCCCAGGGCTCGGACACCTTGTCGCCCGCCGTGCGGATGGCCTCCTCGCCTAACAGATCCTGGTCACCGAAGCGAAATCCGTTGTTCACGTTGCCAGCGCGAGCGAAGGGAATGCCATCGGAAGCCATCTCCGAGAGCTTGGCCCGGTAACCGTCTCCGATCTGGAGCACGCGAGCATCCACAAGTGTCTGGATGGACGTGTGCTCGGCATTGGCTCCTAACGACCGAACGAACCACGATTTGAAGAGCGCCCGCGCCGTCTCCTCCAGCGTCTGGTTCATGCGGCGAAGCAGGTCGATCTTGTCGTCGAGCGTGCCGAGGATGTGCGCGATAGTCCGCTGCTGTTGTATCGGTGGGTACCTCACAGGAAACCGACCCAAGACATCGGTGTTCAAGTTTGGCATGACTGCGCCGACGGCATGGCTGCGAAGCCAAGCGAAGCTTTCCGAAGAGTTGAGATAGAACGAGAGGAACTCTGGGTCTACCTCATCACCGACGAGACGCAGGAGGATGGCCCCGGTTCCGCAGAGCGCGCCCTCATCCTCGGCAGCCACCAGGGCCGAAAGGCCGGTCGCCTGGGCACCTCGCCTCGCGAAAAGGATGTCCCCTTTTTTGAGCACGTGCCGAGCGAGTCGTTCAACAACATCGTCCGATACCCTGGGCAGTCGATTCCGAATGATCCTCCGCTGCCCAATCGCTTCCGTTAGGATCACCGGCGTACCAGCGATCCCATATTCATGCGCGTGGAGCTGGGAGCCAAAGGGGCCTGTCTGAAGGTGCGCTCTGCCTGTGTCGCGAAGTTCTCCCAGCGTGGTGTCGGTCCAACCGTCAGTCGCCATATCCAAGCCCTTCGAGATTTTTCTTGATCGCCTTGTCGAGCTTTGCTCCTTCCGCCATCTGCTCCCGCAGCGTCGCCGCGAGCCGCTTCATCTTCTCTTCGAATGGCTCGGCTTCGTCCTCTGCCTCCTCCGCGCCCACGTACCTCCCCGGCGTGAGCACGTGCTGGTGCGCTCGGATCTCATCCAGCGTCGCGACCTTGCAGAAGCCCAGCTCGTCGGCATACTTCGCGGTCTTGCCCGACCCATCTCCCCGGAAAGCGTGGTAGGTACCCGCGATCTTCGAGACGTCATCCGCCGTGAGCTCGCGCTGCACGCGGCTCACCATCGTGCCGAGCTTGCGGGCGTCGATGAACAGCACCTTCCCGGTGCGGTTCTTCATCTTCCTGCCCTTCTCGCCGAGCCCGTTCTTCTTGTCGCGTGCCAGGAACCATAGACACACCGGGATCTGCGTCGAGAGAAAGAGCTGCCCCGGCAGCGCCACCATGCAGTCGACGAGGTCCGCCTCGACCAGGGCCTTGCGGATCTCACCTTCGCCCGACTGCTGCGAAGACATGCTCCCGTTCGCCAGCACGAAACCGGCGACGCCCGCAGGCGCGAGGTGGTGAAGGAAATGCTGCACCCAGGCAAAGTTGGCGTTGCCGGTTGGGGGTGTGCCGTACTTCCAGCGGAGGTCGTCGCGCAGTCGCTCGCCCCCCCAGTCCGAGTCGTTGAATGGCGGGTTCGCCAGGATGTAGTCGGCCTTCAGATCCTTGTGCAGATCGCGGTGGAAGCTGTCGGCCCACTCGACACCGAGGTTGGCGTCGATGCCTCGGATGGCGAGGTTCATCTTGGCGAGGCGCCAGGTGGTCGGGTTCGACTCCTGCCCGAAGATGCTGATGTCGCCCACGCGCCCGCCGTGCGCCTCGACGAACCGCTCACTTTGCACGAACATGCCGCCGGAGCCGCAGCACGGGTCGAAGACGCGGCCCTTGTAGGGCGCGAGCATCTCAACCAGCAGCTCGACGACCCACTTGGGCGTGTAGAACTGGCCGCTCTTCTTTCCCTCGGCAGCTGCGAACTGGCCCAGGAAGTACTCGTACACGTGTCCGAGCACGTCGCGTGATCGGTTTGCCTTGTCCCCGAACGCGATGTTGCCGACGAGGTCGAGCACCTCGCCGAGTCGCCGCTTGTCGAGCGCTGGCCGCGCATAGTCTTTCGGCAAGACGCCCTTGAGCGAGGGGTTGTCGTGCTCGATGGCCCGCATCGCGTCGTCCACGAGCTGCCCGATCTTGGCCTGCTTGGCGTTGTCGAGCAGGTACCGCCACCGCGCCTCCTTGGGCACCCAGAAGACGTTCTCGGCCCGATACTCGTCCGGATCCTCCGGGTCGGCGCCCGAGCCTTTCTCAGCCTCAAGCGCGGCGTGCTTGGCATCGAAGGCGTCGGAGATGTACTTGAGGAAGATGAGCCCCAGGACGACGTGCTTGTACTCGGAGGCGTCGAGGTTGTTCCGCAGCTTGTCGGCCGCGGCCCAGAGGTCGGCCTTGTAGTCGCGCGGTGCGTCATTTCCGTTGGTCGGCTTCGGCGGATTGAACTTGGCCATGACTTTGACGGGCGGAGCGTAAGGCATGGTGCTCCTCGGCTCAACGCTGGCGGTGGCTTCGAGCTCGCCAAACCGGAAAGCGGAGGCCCCGAACCCGAAGACAACCCCGCCGATGGTGGGCATGATCGCGCCGAACCAGGGCGAGATCACCCCGAATGTGGGCATCGTCGCGGCGCCCCAGGGCAGCGCTGGGACGGCTGGGTGCACGATCGGCTTCCCGCTGCTGTGCCATGATCACCTCGACGAGCGGGCGGCGGAGTACCGCAGCAACGCGGGTGCCGACGAGGCCAGGACGTCGAAGGCTCATTCCTCCGCCTGCCGCCGCCAAGTCGAGCGCCTGGGTCGGTGGGCGCTGCGCGAGCGAGTGCGTTTGCACCGAACCTGCGGCGCGGGCTGCGGCGGCGGGGCACACGTCGGCCTCGACGCCGGCGTCGCGGGCGCTACGGGGCCTCGCTTGCGGCGCTCACGCCGCTTCGCAGCTCTGGCTGCGCGCTCGCGCGAGCGGGGGCGAATCGGTCAGCAGCCCGAGATGCGCGAGCAGGGCGACGGTGCGCCCTACGCTCGGAGATGTCGGCCACGAGCCTCCGCCGGCCACCGCAAGGGCACACAAGCACCTCCTCGAGGCACATCCTTTGGAGCAAGCTGGCCTAGTCGATGCGCGCCCCGGCGGGCTTCGCGACCCCTGTGCCGAGGCGGGGGCGTGAGCCGCTCGGCGTGGCCGGTTCCGCCCGACGAGCTCGCGGAGGACGCCCGTGGTGCCGACGAGAGACGGGGACGTCGCGTCGGGCGTCTTCGTCTTCATGGGCTTCCTCTGCGTCGGCTCCGGCGGCGACCTGGTCGCGCTCGCCGCCGGCAGGCGCGACACGAACTGGATCGGGTCCAGTCGGGGCACCTGCGGCGCTACAGCGGGTGCACCACCGCCCAGTCCCCGCGTCTCCCGAAGCTCATGCGGGCTCAACTCCCCCGGGTCTCGTGCCCGAGCGATGCACCAGCTCGGCGCAGGCGAGGTCCCAGCACCCTGTCGAACCCTCGGAAGTACCGACGGCGCGGTCGAACCGCAGTCGAGACCCCTCCTGCGCGCAGTCCGGACCCTTCCAGCACGCAGGCGAGACCCCTCCGGCGTGTGGTCCGGACCCCTCCCGCGGAGGCTAGGACGAGCCGGCCGGATCACGAAAGGCAGAACCGCGCGGGCCACCAACGCGGGCTGGCGATTGGGGATGCGCGCGGGACCAAAAGGCCCAGGAACGAGGGCGCCGCTCGCATGGGTCGAGCAGCGGGCAGAGGTTGGCCTTCGGCACGCGCGGGCGGCACGCTGAGGGACGATGCCGAGAGGCTCACGCCGCGTCGAACGACGGGTCTCTGGCCCTGGCGATGGGCGGCGGCTCGGTGGGGTGCCGAGATGGGTCAGGATCGCCACAATGGCTTCGCGCTCGGAGATGTCGGCGACGACCCGCCGGCGCCTACCGCACGGACACGCGAGCACATCGTCCGAATAGACGCGGCGAATGAGGGAAGCCCAGTCGATGCGTGCGTAGACGGGCAGGACGATGCCGTCGCCCAGGCTTGTGCGCGCGCTCGCCGGAGGGTCCCAGGTAGCCGCGGGAGGTGGCGCCGTGATGTCGTTGGCGCAGGTCGGTGGCGCCGTCGCGCTCGTCTTCGTCTTCGTCTCCGGCACCGGGATGCTCGTCGCCGCGGGTCCGCGAGCCACCACGGCGGCTCGCCACGACGAGGCGGATAGGACGAGCCAACGCGTTCCGCAAAGTCAAGAGCTCGCCGAGCTCCTCCGCGAGCGCGTCGGCTGCCTCGGCGTCGGTCTCGCCCGTGCGCCGCAGCAGGAAGCTCACCGACTCGGCGCGCTCGATGCCGCGCACCGTGATCGTCGTGAGCCCGCGCCAGATCGGGTTCTGCGACGTCATCAGGATGTGGCCGCCTTGCGAGACGCTCGGGATGTACGGGTCGACCTCGCTCGGCGCGCGCACGTCGTCGAAGAGGAGGAGCCACTGCCCGCGGCGCCCGAGCCGGCTGCGCACCACCGCGACGGCGCGGGCCGGATCGGTCTGCTCGTGGTCCGGCAGCCGCATCTCCGAGGCGAGCGCGACGAAGGCGGCGTCCATCGTCGACCGGCTCTGGCCGTCGATCAGGAAGACGGGTGTCGTAGGCGCCCGCGTTGCGGTGCGCGTACTCGATCGCGAGCTTCGTCTTGCTGGTGCTGCCGAGACCGCAGAGCGGAGCGATGCCGCGCCGCGCGAGCGTGGCGCCGATCTCGGCGAGGAGATCGTCGCGCGCGGCCAGATTCCGGCCTGTCCACGCCGGGACGCTCCGGATCCCGGGCGGCGGCGGCACCTCGGAGTGGCTCAACGGCTGGGCGCCGGCGCTCGGTGAGCCTACGGGGGTTTTGGGTGAGCTGCTCGACCTGCTTTCGGATGCCCTTGGCGATGTCGGTGAAGGCCTCGCTCTGGTTGACCCAGCTCGTCATGGGGCGCCCGCCCCGCGGCAGGCTCGCCAGCCTGCCGAAGGGCGCGCCCTCCCAGTCGCAGGCGTCGAGGATGACCGGGATGACGCGCGCCTCACCCCGCTCGTGGCGCTCGGTCGCCTTCTGCAGCGGAGAGGACAAGCAAACGCGTTCCGCAAAGTCAAGATTCTCGGAGCCGTTCCTGACTCGTGCAGTCCGACTGTACGAGCTCATGGACAGAACGTGCACGTTGCGCGGAAGAGCGCGGTTGCGTACTCACCAGATTCCTTGTCGTGCACCGCCCAGCCCATGGGTCACCTTGCGCTCGTGTTCGCAGAGCTGGCTGTCTGGCCTGCTCCTTGGTTCTGAATGTCGGTTGTCGTCGGTGTCTTGCCCGCGCCAGCGCTGCAAGGTGAGAGCGCTGCGCCCGAGCAGCGCGGCGGGTTGGCGTCGCGCAGGGCCGGCAGCCGACCCGGCCCGGTGTCAGCGGCGGAACACGGAGGAGAAGCGCCCGGCAGGCGTGACGATGACGTGATCGTCGAGGGGTACGCCGAGCAGGTGTGCGGCGTGCTCCACGGCGCTGGTCAGGAACACGTCCTCGTCGGTGGGCTTGGGGTCGCCGCTCGGATGGTTGTGGCAGAGCACGAACGAGGTGGCAGCCATCTCGAGCGCGGCGCGCAGCACATCGGTCTGCTGGACCACAGTGCCGATGAGCCCGCCTCGCGAGAGCATGCGCACGCCGCGCACGCCGTGGTGGACGTCGAGCGCGGCCATCCAGAGCTCCTCGTGCACGAGGTGGGCGAGCATCGGTTCGAAGAAGCGGGCGATATCGCGTGGCGAGCGCAGGCACCTCGGGCGGCGCGTGCGCGCGGCGTGCACGCGCCGCCCGAGCTCGAGGGCGGCGAGCAGCCGCAGCGCGTGTTCGGGCGCGAGCGCGGTCCGCTGCGTGACCGCGTACGGCGTCATGCGCCCGAGTTCCAGCAGGCCGTGCATGCCGAGCACGCGCGAGGCGGCACCGGGCACGCCGAGCACCAGGTCGACGAGCGTGGCCTCCGGGGCGGTGGGCACGTCGACGAGCGGGGCGACAGGGAGGCTCTCGGCCGCATCGCTCATGATGCCACCTTGGCGGGGGCGAGCCGCGGCGGGTCGAGGGCTGGGAGGAGATCCGCGAGCGCCTTCACGCAGGCGCTCTGCACGGCGCGGCTCATCGCGACCACCTCCGGCAGCGAGCGAGGGAGCGGGCGAACAGGCGCCGCGCCAGACGGAGCCGCGTGGCCACCGTCGGCCTTGGGATCGCGAGGGATTCGGCGATCTCGACCATCGTCAGGCCGGTGGCGGTGAGCGCCAGGACCTCGCGAAGCTCAGGGCGGAGGCGGTTGAAGGCACGAAGCAAACCGCGCGCGACGAGGCGCTCCTCCGGAGACGGGGCGGCGAGCGTGGCGAGACGCTGAAGATCGAGCGCGGGCGCTTCGTGCCGGCGGTAGGCCTTGTCTCGGTAGTGCGAAGCCTGTCGCGAGGCGACGCCCGCGAGCCAGGTGCGGAGAGCGTCGGCGGGAGCAACAGCCGGGGGCGGGCGGAAGCGGCCGGCGCGTATGCTGCGCCAGGCGCCGAGGACCGTCTCCTGCGTAACATCGTCGAGATCAGCGGGGAGAACGCCGCGGGCGCGGAGGGTGCTGCGGATGAGCGGACGCTGTTCGAGGAGCGCGGTGGTTTCGAGGTAGACGGCGGGGTGAGATGGCTGGTGCCCGCCTCTGGGCGGGCCGGCGAGCCGGCTGCAAGCAGCGGCACGGGGGCGGCGGCGGGAGGACGGATCGATCTCTTGGCCCTGTTCAGGGCGTGGACGTACTGTTTCCATGTCGGACCTCGTGCAAGCGGGGTTCGGCCACGCAGCCCGGGGCGTTGGCGCGCCCGCGGGCTGCACTTGTTGCGCTGCCCGCAGCTTATGCGCCGCGAACCATGGCAGTCAAGGGAACCTAACCTAAAGGTTGCGTTTTCGCAGGACGCGGAGGGGACGCCGCAGGTATGGAGGGCGATCATGCGGATGCGGTGCTCGAGTACATCGGGGCGAACGTGCATCGGCTTCGTGTACGGTCCGGTCTGAGCCAGGAGGCACTCGCCAAAGCGACGGGTATCAGCACCGGTTTCCTGCAGCGCGTCGAGAGGGGAAAGACGAACCTCGGGGTCGTCATTCTCGTCCGCCTAGCTGACGCGCTCGGTGTTGCCCCCGGTGTTCTGATGCGCCGCGCCACTCTGCCGGAAGCGACGGTCGGAAGGCCGCGCAGTCGTGTCCGAGGCTCGTCTGGTTGACCCCGCTCCTGAGCTTCGAGGGCTTTCCGCCCGAGGCGCAGGCCATCAAGGCGACACTGCCGCAGGTGGCTGAATTCCGCGCCGTGCACAACATCGAGAGCCTGGAACAGAACGCCGCGGACCCCGGTCCCGAACGTGCCCGGGCCTCCCGCGGCGAGGCCCCGAGTCTCGCAGGGGCGCTCTACGGCGAAAAATCCGCTACGGCCCTCTGTCGCGAACACGTTCGTGGGCGTCCAAGGAAGCATCAATGGCAATGGAGCTGATCAGGCGATGATCAGTCCATGACGAATGTAACACGTCTCGCTCGGCACAGCTGGCCAGCATCGCTCCGTGGGGGTAACCTAGATAAACAAGCACGGTAAGCGTGAGGTGATGCATGAGTCATGCGCTGACGCCATCGACCCAAACGGCAGCACCAGAGATCCTGCTCCACGTCCCCAAGCCGGGCGAGGCGCTGAGCATCATCCTCAAGCTCCCTGGAGACGTCTGCAACATCAACTGCGCCTATTGCTACGAGAAGCGGAAGCCAACGAGCGACGATTTCGCGATCACGCGCGAGCTGCTCCGGACGCTCTTCGCGAAGGCGGAGGGACGGCCGCTCTCGATCGAGCTCCACGGCGGTGAGCCACTGCTCGTCGGGCGCGAGCGGATGCGCGGCCTGCTCCGCGAGTGCCGCGCGTACACCGGCAAGCTCCGTATTGCGATACAGACGAACGCGATCCTCGTCGACCAAGGCTGGATCGATCTGTTCTTGGAGGAGTGGCCGGAGATCGAGTTCGGCGTATCGATCGACGGAGACGCGGCCCAGAATGCACACCGGGTGGACTACAAGAATCGGTCGACCCACGCTGAGGTCGAGCGGGCGCTCGCGCTGTTTCACGAGGCCAACATCAAGGTTGGCGCGATCGCGACGGTGACCCGAGGGAATTGCGGCGATCCCCGCCGCCTGCTCGAATATTTCCTAAACCTCCCCGCGGTGACGTTCCTCAAGCTCAACCCGTGCTTCGACTTCCAGGTGGCGGCCTCTTCGAGGGTGAACGCGCGCTCCCTTGCCGTGCTCGATCCGAGCGGCCGCGGGGTGCCGGCCTGGGGTCTGACGCCGCTCGAGTTCCGCGACTTCCTCTGCGTCTTCTACGATCACTGGGTCGAGGCGAAGGCGTTTAAGCGCCTCCTGGTCGAGCCCTTCTTGAGCATCCTCCGGGTCCTCGGCGGCAAGCGCAGCAAGTTCTGCGTCTACGACCACCGGAAATGCACGAGCGTGATCACGCTCTACCCCGACGGGCGCCTCGGGAGCTGCGACGAGCTCTCGATGCCGGACGCACTGCTCGCCCGCTCGATCGACGAGATCGAGGATCTGGACCACCTCGTCGACTTGAGGACCAACGCTCCGCTCCGCGCCGATCTCGAGGCCTTGCTCTCGAAGTGCGCGGGCTGCGCCTATCGGACGACGTGCAACGGCGGCTGTCTCGCCACGCGCAAGAGGTACTCGGGCTCCCGGTATTACGACGAGTACTGCGAGTACCGAGGGGGCGTGATCGAGCACATCGCCCGCCGCCTGGGGGCCCGGGCCTCGTGACGACCAGGGGGACGCCATGTGGATGAATCGCTGGATGAGGGACTACGATGCCGTCCTCGCGCCCGCGTACGCGGACACCCTCCGGCGGAAAATCGCGGCGCTGAGGAGCCTCTCGCCCGGGCTCGATCCCGCGGCGCTGGGCCTCGACGCGCGCCTCGCCGGCGCCCTCGTCGATCACACGCTGTTCGCCTGCAAGCAAGCCGCCGAGACGCGCGACGGCGAGCTCGCCCGCCGCGCGCTCGCGCTGTGGTCTCGCTCCAACGCCGTCCCGCCTGCCCGTCTGCTTGGCTGGCGCGACCGAGCCTGGCTGACGGTCGACGCGAGCCTCTGCCTCCGACGGCCGGAGATTGACGCGAGCTTCGACACGCCCTGTTACATCGTCTCGGACGAGGCGCTCTCGTCGAGCGCGCCTCGCGGCCTGTCGCAGGCCGAGTTCGACCAGATGGGCCGGCTGATAGAGGCGTCGGGCCTGTCGTTCCTGGCCGACCGCGCGTCGGCGATCCTGGTCATGCTGCGGTATCGAACGCTCGACGAGAGCCTGACGGGATACACTCTGTACCCGTTCGTCGGCACCAACTTCACCGACTGGACGGAGTCTCCGTTGCGCATGGGCGAGTGCCTCTTGCACGAGGCGGCGCACACCTGGCTGAACCTCCTCGTCCGCGCGAGGCGCGTCCAGCCGAGGACGTCGAGGCTCTATCCCTCTCCCTGGCGAGGAGTCGATCGGCCGGCGATCGGCATCGTCCACGGAGCGTGGGCGTTCTCCATCGTCTACCTCTACTACGACCGGCTAGCGCGCCTCGGCGGCGCCGGCCTCCTGCCCGACGAGCAGGTGCGGTATTGCCACGACCGCCGCGGCTACGAGCTCCTCCGGCTCCGCCAGGTCGCGCCGTTCATCGAGGCGGCCGTCGGCGACGTCGGGGATCGACTTATTCGAGAGGGCCTGATCGAAATCTATCCCGGTTTTCAAGACGAAGGAGAAAAGCCGTGAACAAAGATGAAACGTTGGATTTCGAATCGTTCGTCGGCGCGCTGCGTGCGCTCGATCTCCACGCGGAAGAGACCGCCAGCAGCGCCCACCACAGCAACGGCTCCGGCCGTGACTGGGAGGCGTTGCAGTCCGAGCTCGCCGCGCACAAGAAGGACTGACGGGTGAACACGAAGGCGGCGCGCGAGCTCGAGCGCTCGAGCGCCGCCTCTCTTGCTCGATCGAGAGGAGACGGGAAGGAGCATGAGCGCGACTGCGAGCGAGCCTCCGCTCTTGGAGGCATGGGAGATCCTGGCCGACGGGCTCCAGGTCCACCGCTTCTTCCTTCACGTTCACCCGAGGAGGCGCGCGCGGAGCGTGCGCCGCCTGGCGGGGCCGGCTTACGAGGCCCGCCCGTGGATCGCGCTGCTCGACGCGATCGACGGCGAGCTCCCTCCCGCGCCGGAGGCTCTGCCCTGCGCTGTGCGCGCGGAGGGCGGCGCATTCCTGCTGGTCCGCTCGGAGGACCGGGAGCTCGGCCCTCGGACCTGGATGCGCGCCCCAGCGGACGCCGACATCGCGCGCGCGCGCGATGCCCTCGCGCAGATCGCCCGCACCCCGATCGCCTACGTGGTCACGCTCGGCGCCGAGGTCATCGCCTTCGCGCCGCCGGAGGTTGTGCCGGCCGATCATTACACCGCCTGCGTGCGGGTGCCCGATCTCGCCGGCCTCGACCTCGCCTCGGCGCTGGTCGCCGGCGCAGCGCGTGAGCTGTTCCTCGGGCTCCACTACGAGCGCGACGACGGACGCCCGGCCCGTTCGAGCAACACGCGCTCGTCGCCGTGGTCGGGGCGCGCGATCCCGCTCGACGATTTCGCGCGGGAGACCTACGAGGCGGCCACGCTCTTCCGTTTCTGGTCGGCGGTGCGCGGCGCCGAGGGCTGGAGCGCAGAATGGGAAGCGCGGTTCGCCGAGGCGCGCGCGAAGCTCGAGCGCGCCGACGCGGAGCTCGACGACGTGCTCGCCGCGCTCGGGTACGTGGTCACCGAGGATCTGGTCCGGACCGCTTGTCCCGGGCCGAACCGCTTCAGCAAGTACGGCGCCGGCGCCGGCGCCGGACAGGCAG
Source organism: Sorangium sp. So ce117 (assembly GCF_051524395.1). Taxonomy (NCBI): domain Bacteria; kingdom Pseudomonadati; phylum Myxococcota; order Polyangiales; family Polyangiaceae; genus Sorangium; species Sorangium sp. So ce117. Next base: position 9,291,612 of record NZ_CP150309.1, on the reverse strand, counting down.
GGTGAGCGCATGTCGTGGTTCGTGGCCATCGAAGGCATCGACGGTTCGGGCAAGACGTCACTGCGTAAATGGCTCTATCAAGAGCTGCGCGGGCGAGGCGCCGGCGTCCTGTCGATCCCCTCGCACTGCTGGCTCGATCCCGACGCGACGGAGATCATCACCGACGCGAAGTATCACGAGCGGGTCCTTTCTCGGGAGGCGCTCACTGCCGCCTACGTTCGTGACAAGGAGCTCCTGTCCGCGCGGCTCATCGAGCCCCATCGGAGGCTCCGCGGCGTCCTGTCCGATCGTTACGTGTGGAGCGACATCGTGTATCACGAGGTGCTCTACGGCACCCCCAGGGCGGTCACCGCCGGTGCGTACCGCGAGAGCGCGGTGAGTCGGCCCGATCTCGTGATCCTGGTCACCGTGTCGCCGGAGGTGGCCACCGAGCGGATCCGCGCGCGAGGCGTCGCCGCCGACAACCGATGGGATACCGTCGAGATGCTACGGCGGATCGACGAAGGGTTTCGCGCCGTTGCCGCGGGTCCGCCGCACCAAGCGCCCGTCCTCGAGCTCGACAACTCCGGCCCGCCCGGAGCGATGCTCGAGTTCGCACGCGAGACGTTGCTGCCGCGCCTTTCCGGAACAACCCGTGATTGACCCGACACCGCTTTTCCGCGCCGGTCTCGATGCCCTGCGATGCCGTGAGCTGCTCGAGGCGGCGGCGGGTTTCAAGCTGTCCCGGGTGAACCTCGCGCCCCTTGAGCACGAGGCCGTCGCGGAGTGGTGCGCGGCGAACGGGCTCGTCCATCGCCTCGCGAATCACGGCCTGGAGGAGGGCTTGGCCGATGAAGGGCGCGGCGCCTGGTTCAACACCGGCCGGCGGGTCGAGCGCGACGCGCCCGAGTGCTCGGTCCTCGTCGTCTACGTGGGCCGCGACCCCGAGCACGTAGACGAGCTCGCCCGGGCGGACGCCTCGGAAACGCCCGACGCCCGCCGCATCGCCGAGCTACTGCGCATCCCCTCCTGCTGCGCCGAGTTCTATTGCAGGGAGCGAGCGAAGGCGGTCCTCGAGCATGCCGACGACTACGTGTTCCTCACCACCCGGGCGACGCCGTCGAAAGGCCCCTGGCCGGCAGAGGCGAACTACCTCGCTCAGTATTTCGGCCATAGCCTGATTCACCACTACCCGTGCCGGTGGGACTGCCTCGCCACCATCGAGCGCGCGCGCGCCGCGCTGGCGCTCCTCGCCGGCGTTGACCCGCGCTGGGCGGCCACGTTCACCCACCGCACCGCGGGCACGATCGTGGTCGAAGACCGGACGGCCGTTCACTTCGCCCGAGGCGCGCAGCTCCGGTCGAGCATGATCGAGTTCCACCCGTCGGCGCTCTTCTCGACGTCGACCACACCGCTCGCCCGCGCGCTTCGCGCGGCCCGCCGGATCGAGTGGGAGAGCCCCACCCGATTCCACGTTGGAGGCTTCGCGCCCCCGGGCGGCGAGGAAGGACGCGTGGTGGCGCTCCCGTTCGCCTGGACGGCGAGCACCGATGAAGGAGGTTTTTGAATGGACGAGAGGTTCCACACATCGTCGAAGGCCGTCGTCGTGCGGGACGATCACATCCTCCTCATTCAATATCGGGACGTGCCAAGGGGTGAGGCGGGCCACCACTACAATCTGCCCGGCGGGCGCGTATGTCCGAACGAGCGCCTGACCGACGCCGTGGTCCGCAAGCTCAAGGAGGAAGCCGGTGCGGACGCCGTCGCGGGGCCGCTCTTGTTCGTCTACGAGTACATCGGGAGGAACCACGCCTCGGAGGCGGGCGACAAGCACTCCATCTCGCTCATCTTCCGTTGCGAGCTGCTCCCGGGGAGCGCCGAGCCTTCGATGTCGACCTGCACGATGCCCGACTCCATCCAGACAGGCGTCGAGTGGGTACCGCTGTCGAGGCTTGAGGAGATCCTCCTCTTCCCGAAGATCAATCGGCGTCTGCTCGACCTGCTACGGAATCCGCCACCCGCTGCCGACCCCTACTGGGGCGACATCCTGTGACGGGCCACCGGCAAGAGGCCCGGCGCTCGCTCCGCGTGGCCATCCTCTGTCCGGTCTGGCCCGGCCTCAGGACCATGCTCGTGGATCGCGGGTTCGAGCTGCTCGACCAGGGCGAGGGGGCGGACGCGCTCGTCATGCGTAGCGAGACACGGCTCGATCGCGACCGCGTCCGCTCTTGGTCGCGGGCGGGGTTGCGGCTCGTGCTCCGCGCAGGCACGGGTCTCGACAACATCGACATCGACGCCTGTCGTGAGCATGGCGTGGAGGTCATGAACTTTCCTGGCATCAACGCGCGCTCGGTTGCCGAGGTCGCGGTGGCAATGGGGCTCGGGCTGTTGCACAGGCTCGGCGAGGGGTGGCTCGCGATGCGCGTCGGCGAGGCGAACGCGAAGAGCCGCCTCCTGGGGCGCACGCTCCGGAGCTGCTCGATCGGCGTTGTCGGCCTCGGCGCCACTGGTCGGGCGACGGCACGCGTCTACGCTGCACTGGGCGCGATGCGCGTTGTGGCCTGCCGTCGGACCCCGATGCTCGCGAGCGAGGGCGTCGAGCTCGCATCGCTCCGCGATGTGCTCGAGTGCGACGTGGTCAGCGTGCACGTCCCGCTGACGCCCGAGACTTGGCACTTGATCGGATCCACGATCCTGGCGCGAGCGCGCCGTGGCGGCGTGCTGGTCAACATGTCAAGACGCGAGGTCGTCGATCACGACGCCGTCCGGCGCTCCCTCGACGAGGGGCTGCTCGACGGGTACGGCTCCGACGTGCTCGATCCGGCGCTGGACGGGGAGCTCCTCCAGCACCCGCGCGTTATCTCGACGCCGCACCTCGGCGGGCATTCCGCCGACATCCAGGAGGAGATCGCCCACGCCGCACTGGCCGCGATCGTCGCCTGGGCTGCGCGCGCCCCGCGTTGAGAGGGCGCAGTCAGGCGCGGAGAGCTTCGATGCCCGGCAGCGGGAGCCCACCGACGTAGGCGATCGTCGCTCCGCCGCCGGTCGACAGGTGAGCGAAGCGGCTCGCGATGCCGAGGAGGCTCACCGCTGCGAGGGTGTCACCGCCGCCGGCGATCGCGGCGCGCGGGAGCCCCGTCATCACGCCACGGGTGCCCTCAAGGAACCGCCGGTCTTCGTACACACCGAGGGGGCCGTTCCAGAAGGCGGACGCGCACCCCGCGAGCAGCTCTCCGAAGAGCGCGGCCGTACGCGGCCCCACGTCGCACGCGACGTCGCCCGCTCCCAGCTCTCGTACGATCTCGACATCGTCGCCTCGCCGGACCACGTGGTCGACGGGGAGCACGATGCGGGCGCGCGCGGTCCGGAGGAGCTCCGCGGCGAGCCCGACGCGCGCGTTCTCGACGGGCGAAGCGCCGACCGAACGACCCGCCGCCGCCAGGAACGTGAGCCCCATGCGACCGCCTAGGAGAAATACGTCGGCAGCCTCTGCGAGCCGCTCGAGGGCGCCGATCTTGTCGGCAACCTTGCCTCCGCCGAGGACGGCGGCGAAAGGGCGCGCGGGCGCGTCGAGCGCCGGCGTGAGGCCGCGGAGCTCGCGCAAGACGAGGCGCCCCGCGGCTCGCGCGGGCACGAGCCGCGGGACGCTCACGATCGAAGCGTGTCGCCTGTGCGCGGTCGCGAACGCGTCGCCGACATAGACGTCGATTCCTTTGGCGATCGCCGCCGCGAAGGCCGGCTCGTTGGCCTTCTCGCCGGGATGAAGCCGGAGATTCTCCAGCAGCGCGATGTCGCCCGGCCGGAGATCCCTCTTCGCCCGCGCGACACGCTCACCGGTGCACGCCGGCACGAAGCGCACCTTCCTGCCGAGGATCTCGCCCAGTCGCGCCCCGACGGGCGCGAGCGACGGGCCTGCGGCGCGGGAGCCGCAGGGATCGCCGAGGTGCGAGGCGAGCACGACGCGCGCCCCGCGCGCGCATAGATCCTCGATGGTGCCGGCGGTCGCGCGTATGCGCGCGTCGTCGACGATGCGCGCCCCCGACATCGGCACGCTGAAGTCCACGCGCACGAGGACGAGGCGCCCGTCAACGAGGACGTCGTCGAGCGTGGCAATGCCGTCGAGGATCCCCACCGACGAAGAGCGTAGCGCCGGGCGAGGCCGCGAGCACGCGCGCTTCGGATCTTCAATTCTTCAATCGGGGGATCCGGCGGCGACATCGACCGTCGCCGCGTCGAACACTTCCCAGAACCGCTTGACGGACGGGTGTCGTTCCGCCGGATCCGGTCTGGTCGCCCGGAGGAGGACGTTCGCCAGATCGGGAGAGCACCGGAGCCCTTCGCGCCAATCCTCGCCGGCGCGGTCGCTCAGTGCGCAGATGGCATAACGCCCGAGTTGAAAGACGTTCGTCCGGCCGTCGATCCACGATCCCTGGATGAACTCTTCAGGGGCCATGAGCCGGGTGGAGCCGTAGTTGCGCTGGGCCTTCAGCGTGAAGCCATCGCCCCGCTCGAACAGCTCGAAGTCGTGGATCTTGACCGCTCTGTGGGCGAAATCGTAGATCACATTGCCTTCGTAGAAGTCGACGCCGACATAGCCGGCTCCGGCGATGGCGTTGATGGCGCCGAAGATGGAGCGCAGCGCGCGCATCTTCTCGGCCACCGGGAGCGCGTTGAACCGGCCGCGGTTCTGTCTCCCGATGAGCGGCGTCCCCTCTATCTTCTCGAAGACGAGCGCCGTCCCGTCCCGCGCTTCGAGCACATTGTGCAGACGGACGATGGCCGGATGAAGGTCGAGCGAGCAAATCTCCGCGTCTTTACGGAGCGTCTCGTCGAAGATTTCGCGCTTCGCCCACTTCACGAAGAAGGAGCGTCCCCCCAGGTCGACAAGCCAGGCGCGCAGCTCGGGGTTGGACGTCTTCACATCGCTCCTCGCAGCGCCCCGGAGCCCGTGAAGGAAGTCCTCGACGTCGAGAGCGGTTCGTCTCGTGTCCACCAGGTCGTTCACGCCGTCCTCGACCCTCGCACGTTCAATTCGGACGGAGCCTAGCACCGGCGCCGGGGTCATCAACGCGTCTGGTCGAAATACTTTCGCTCTGCCCGGCAGAGCTCGTCGGCGCCTTGGAGGCGAAAGATCTCCTCCACCGAGGCGATCCGCCCCTCCACGGACATGAGATCGGCGCTGGCGCGCAGGGTGCGCAGGTTCTCACTCAAGGCGGAGATCACCGTCCGGATGGCCTGGTTGGCAAAGATGAAGCTCCGGATCCCCTCGGGCACGAGGCGATCCAGACGAACAGAAGGGTATTTGGTCGGGACTACGACGAGGGGAGTGTTCGATCGCCACTGGCGGGCGAACGCCAGCACCTCCGAGGCGTCGGGCTGCTTGCTGTGCACCAGGATCGCGTCAGCGCCGCTCTCTTCGTAGGCCTTCGCGCGGCAGAGCGCCTCGTCCACCCCGCGCCCCGCGATGAAGGCCTCCGTTCGCGCCACCACGACGAAATCCGGATCGGACTGGACGTCCTTGGCCGCGCGGATTTTGCCGCTGAACTCGCCAATGTCTGCGAGCCGTTGCCCCTCCCCTCCGAGGAAGCTGTTCGTCTTCGGAAACTGCTTGTCCTCGAGGCATACGCCCGCCGCGCCGCGCTGCTCGAGTTTTCGCACCAGCCGCCGCACGTTGTTGAAGTTGCCGTAGCCCGTGTCTCCGTCGAGGAGGATCGGCAGCTTCGTGGAGTCGGCCATGAACTCCAGCACTTCCAGAACTTGCGTCCAGCTCGCCTCGTTGCAGTCGCGCACCCCGAGCGAGGCCGAGATCGCGAGGCCGCTAGCCCAGATGGCCTGGAAGCCCGCCTCTTCGACCAGCTTTGCCGACAAGCCGTTGTGGGCCTCCATTAGGATCGTCATCTCCGCGGACCAGAGCAGGCGACGCAATTCCGTCGTTCTCGCAGTCGACATGGGGGCGGTCACCTCGGAGGAATATCGGTATGGATGAAGCGAACGAGCGATCAGCAATCACACGGAGCGACATACTGAGTGACGCGATCCGGCGGGTCAAGGCGGCACGCGGGAGATCCATAGCCCGACGCAGATCGCCGTTCCCTCTGGACGGAGCACTGCCTACCATGGCCACCATCATGCTTCTGGATCGAACGCTCGCAGCCCTGGGAGCGCTGCTGGTCTTCGCGGCGAGTTGTTGCAGCTCCGTCGAGACAGGCGGTACACCGGCGGCACGTCGTCGACGAAGACGGCGGATCTCCAAGCGGGACGAGCGGCGCCACGGGGGGCGCGTCTTCCCCCCGCGCCTCCGGGCACGGCCGGCGCTTCGAAGTCGAGCGCGTGCTACTCCTCTGGCTTGTCGAACCAGGAAATTCGGGTTTCCTTCGGGGATGACTGCCACGTCCGAACCTCCGTTGTTGCGGTGTTTCGGGTTCGGGGCGGAGCTTGAACAAGAGCCCGTGAGGAGGCCCGAAATGGTAATTCTGACGACCCGGTATCTCGTCGCGAGTTACCGGGATCTGGTCAGGTGTGGAAACCGCTCTGGTGACGCGCAGTTAGACGGCTTCGAGGGAGCGCCCGAGGGGCCTATTTGGGGGGGCGCGAAGGGGGTCGATTTGGTAATTTTGCGCGGGGTCGGTTGAGGGGCTCCGGCGAGCCGCCGATCTCCCTTTTGTCGCATACGTCTGCAACAGGGCGGCGCGCGGCGGGCACGACCGCGGGGCGGCGGCCCGAAGGGTGGGGCGTGAGCTCTTCCCGGCGGACGCCGGAGCGGCCTGGGCCTGGAGCCGAACACGCCGCGGACGCGAACTCGGCGCACGTGGCCGCGGAGCTCGTCCAGGCGGGAGGCTGGCGCAAGGCGGAACTCGCCCAGGTGGACGCCAGCGCGGCTCGCGGCCGCGGCGGCGGGCGAGCTGGCCCCGCTCGATGGCCGGGCCGTGGGATCGCCGGGAGGGGTCACCCCGCACACCGAGCTCACGTGATCGGGTCCCAGCGAACGCCAGTCAGGGCACGGTGCCACGTGAGGACCGGCGCTCTCTTGGTCGCACGCTACATCAGACTTTAATGCCGTCGCCCTCGCCAGGAGCCGACTCTGGTAGTGTGCTTTAACGCTCTTTAAAGTTGAACGGAAAATGAAGGCTTCGCTCTGGCGGGTTTGTGGTTCGGTGCTTTTGTAGACGCATGAGCCCGCGGCGCTGGTACGAGCTCGCGTGCGGAGTTGTCCGCGCGCCGAGCCACGTCCTGGAAGAGTGTTTCCAGATGAACAAGCAGACCCGGTGCCACCTGCGCGCGATCGCACGGTTGCACCCCGAGATCGGCAACCTGTGTGATCAGCTTGAAGCGCCCTGGAACGCCGTGCGAAGGATCGCGCACGCGCCGGGGGCGGCGGCGCAGTGGGAGCGCGCGGAGCAGGTGCTCGGTGAGCTCGTGGAGAAGCGCCGGGCGACGGCGCCGCGCCGGTCGAGGCTGGAGGCTGCGCGCCTGGAGGCGCTGAAGCGAATGGGACCGCCGATGGAGGGGGGAGGAAAACTTGAAAGCAGCATGCGAGCCGCGTGGGAGGCGGCGGAGCGCGGGACGCGCGCGGTGCCAAGCCCACGTCCGGGCGATCGGCATGCTCGTCTGCGGTGCAGCGCTGCCCGGCGCGAAGCGCGCCAGTCGAGCACATGAAGCGGCGTCGAGTTGGACTTTCGCCGCTTGCGTCTCCCGTGCGTGCCTATCGTGGCCGCTCGCCGATCCTATTTACGAACCCAACACGGATGGAGGTATGGCATGACACGAGCGGCTCTCGCGCGTGTATCGGCACCGCTTGCTCTTCGTCAGGCTGGTAACGGCACGCGCGCCATCGACAGAGAGAGCCTGGAGACGCCCACCGGCGGATGGTCCAGCCCGAAGATGATCGACCAGTCAGCCATGACGACGGCAACCGCAACGCTCGCGATCCCGCTGGATGGGCTGACGATCACGGCGCCGCAGCCGGAGATGCTCTCGCAGAAGAACGTCGAGGCAGTCACCGGCATCCCGGCTCGCGTCTTCCTCGACACGATCCGCGCGCCGGGCTTTCCCCTGCCGGTCACGAAGCTCGGCAAGCTGCGTCTGGTCGAGCGCGAGGCGTTCGTGGCGTACCTGCGCGCCCTGGCCGGTGAGCCGGCCTCGCGTCGTACCGCAGAGGTGGATGAGCGCACACGGGTTGCCGCTGTGCTGGCCTCTGTCGGCCTTGAATCTGTCCCATGCCCGAAAACCAACCGGGCGAGCGCTCCTCCCGCAGGAACACGCCGTGCTAGGCTGCCGCCGAAGTAGAGCGGGCCCGCCCGGCGGTGGAACGCCGGACGGGCCCTTGATCGAGCCCCGCTTTCACCGGAGACCGACCCATGACCGACGTACCCCAGCGACGGGCGCGCGCCAAGCGCTCGCCTTCCTCCCCCGCCTCATCCCTCCCTGCACAGGCATCGACCGACCGGCGTTTGCGTTCGAGCCGGTCTAGCGGGCGCTCCTCACCGGCGGCGGAGCCAGCTGCGCCCGTCGCAGACTCGCCGGGCTCCGCGGGCACGATCGTGCGCCCGAAACTGGCTGCTCGCGCGCCTGGCAGGCCAGCAGGAGACAAGCGCACCAACGGCTCCGGGTCCGTCCGGCTGCGCGGCAAGACGTGGACCGCGCGCCTTAGCCTCGGCGAGGCCGGTCGACCGACGTTCAAGTTGCCGACGTGCCGGACCGAGCAAGAAGCCAACGCGCGCCTGAAGGTGCTGGCGGAGCTTGCGGGGCGTCTGCTCGCAGCCGGCCAGATCGTGCTCGGCATGCCGCTGCTGGAGCAGGCTGCCGCGCGCGAGGGCAATGCGCTCCGTGATGTCCGGCTCGCGATCGACCAGCTGTGCCGGGGCGAAGCGCGCGCCCGCGCCACCGGAGAGACCACCTTCGCGGAGTTCGCCGAGCGGGTTCTGTCCGGACAGCTCGCCGAGCAGTATCCGGATCATGTGAAGACGATTCGCAGCGCGGATGACTACAGATCGAGACTGGCCCACGTGCTCGAGGTGCTTGGTCCTGTTCCTCTCGCGCGCTTCACACTCGATCATGCCGATCACGCGATGTCATTGCTTCCAGGGCACTTGCAGTCCGGAACGCGTCAAAAGATCGCTCAAATCATCCATCGCATATTAGCGCTCGCGACCTACCCGGCGCGCGTTATCGGTAGCAACCCTCTGCCGCGGGGATGGATCCCCAAAAACGATGATGAGAAGGCAAAGGGCTACCTCTACCCCGACGAGGACCATCGCCTTATGCGGTGCCAGGCGATCCCTCTTTGCTTCCGGATCTACTACGGCTTCCTCGACCGGGAAGGCATGCGAGCCGACGAGGCCGGAAGGCTGGAATGGTCGGATGTCGATCTGGAGCGCGGCGCAGTGGTTCTCGACGAGAACAAGACGGACGATCCCCGCGCGTGGGCCCTCTCGCCCGACGTAGTGCGCGCGCTCCGGAAGTGGCGCGAGCTCTGCCCGGACAATGCACGTGTTTTCGTGGGGAAGTGGGGCAACGCCTTGCCGGGGCACAACGGGGCAAAGAACTTCAGAGATCACCTCCGACGCGCAGGAATCGATCGGCCTGAGCTCTTCGAGACCACGGATTCAAGGCTGAATATCCGTTTGCACGACACGCGCGCGACCTTCATCACTGTCAAGCTCGCGGTCGGCCGCACGGAGACATGGATCTCCGATCGAACCGGCCACAGCTCGAGCGACCAGATCCACAACTACAAGCGCGCTGCGCGCAAGGTCGCGGAACTCGCCCTGGGCGACTTCGCCCCCTTGGACGAGGTACTCCCCGAGCTGAGCGCCAAGGGCGGCTCGGCAGCAGGAGGTGGTCCGGCGTCCGGCGAACACGAGGCGGGAGCGGCGAGCGACGAGGGCTCCATCGCCGCCGCGCCCCCCTGCGACGTGGTGACCCGGAGCGACGTTGCCGGCGCCGCCGCGGCGGCCATGGATGCCCCCGAAGACGGCCGGTTGGGCCCGCGTTGGGCCATGCCGGAAGAAGACCTGGTCCGCCGCAAGCCGGAACCAATCGAAATCATTGTTGTTTCTTCCGATCGCTCCCCAGCACCAGGGAAGAAGCCCAAGAACTTCCCTGGTTCCGCGCTCACGGCAGGCCCCGGGGCGGCTTGGCACCATCTCACACGCAGCCACAGAAAAACCTGGGCGACGAGCCGCTACACATCCGGAGCTCCCGATGGGCTAGGGTAGCGATCCCTGGACCGAGGCGACGCCCCGCGCACCCCCGCCCAGCGCCGCGAAGGAGCCCCCGATGAGCCGTTACGCCGACCATGAACCCGCCTGCGTGGACTCGCCCGCGAACGCGATCGAGCTCGTCATCGACGCGCGCGCCCGCGATCTGGGCGGCTTCTCCGTGCGGCGCGTTCTGCCGTCGGTCCGCCGGCGGCTCGTCGGTCCGTTCGTCTTCTTCGACCACATGGGCCCTGCGCGCTTCGCGGTGGGACAGGGCATCTCGGTGCGCCCGCACCCGCACATCGGGCTCGCGACGCTGACGTACCTGTTCGAGGGGGAGATCCACCACCGCGACAGCCTCGGCACGGCGCAGCCGATCCGGCCGGGCGACGTCAACTGGATGGTCGCCGGGCGCGGCATCGTCCACTCCGAGCGCGGCGACCTGGAGCACGAGACGCACCTTCACGGCGTCCAGTGCTGGCTCGCGCTGCCGATGGAGCACGAGGAGGACGCGCCCCGCTTCGAGCACCACCCGGCGGCGACGATCCCCGTCGTCACCCGGGAAGGCGCCACGCTGCGCGTGATCGCGGGGGAGGCCTACGGCGCGCGCTCGCCGGTCGGCGTCCTGTCGCCGACGCTCTACGTCCACGCGGAGCTCGACCCGGGCGCGACGCTCCCGCTGCCCGAGGAGCACGCGGCGCGCGCGGCCTACGTGATCGACGGGTCGGTCGGCTGCGAGGGCCAGCGCTTCGGCGAGGGGACGATGCTCGTGTTCCGCGCCGGAGCGCAGCCGGAGCTCCGCGCGCTCTCGCAGAGCCGCGTGATGCTCCTCGGCGGCGCCGCGCTCGAAGGCGACCGCCACATCCTGTGGAACTTCGTCTCGAGCTCGCCGGAGCGCATCGAGCGCGCGAAGCAGGGCTGGAAGGCAGGGCTCTTTCCCAAGGTGCCGGGCGACGACATCGAGTTCATCCCGTTCCCCGACGGGTGAGGGGGCGCGAGCGCCGGAGCGGCGCTCCCAGGCGCCGCGTTCAAGGGAGCCAGAGCGGCGCTCCCAGGCGCCGCGTTCAAGGGAGATAGACGGGCCATGTTGAACGGAGCTTGTTACTGCGGTGCCGTGCGCTTCGAGGTCGACGACGCGTTCGGCTACGCCTTCTACTGCCATTGCTCGAGGTGCCGGAGGCGCACCGGCGCCGCCTGCGCCGCCATCGGCGGGATCGAGATCGACAGGCTCCGCGTCACCGCGGGGCGGGAGCACCTGCTCCGGGTCGGCGAGTCCGAGGACGGGTACCGCTGCGTCTGCAAACAATGCTTCTCGCCCGTGTACGACGTCGTCCGCGAGCAGCGGTTCGCGCACGTGCAGCTCGGCACGCTCGACGGCGCGCCGGCGAAGGGGCCCGATCACCACATCTACGTCGGCTCGAAGGCGCCCTGGCATCAGATCACCGACGCCTTCCCCCAGTTCGAGGAGCTGCCGGCGTAGCCCGCGGCCCGACCCGGCCCGGGATCCCGCCGGCCGCCCCGGAACTCGCGCGACTACATTTGTAGTTGACGAACGGCCGCCCATGAACGACACTTGTCGTCGTGGGAACCGAAGCGCTGACCGATCTGCAGCTCGCGGTGATGAAGGCCCTCTGGACCGTCGGGGAAGGCTCCGTAGGGGACGTCGTCTCGGCGATGGCGGAGGACGGGCGGGAGCTCGCTCCCACGACGGTGGCGACCTTGCTGCAGCGGCTTAGCCAGCAGGGGTGGGTAGAGCGCAAGCGGTCTGGCAGGCAGTTCGTGTACCGCGCGTCGGTCGACCAGAAGGAGGCGGCCAGGGGCGTGCTCCACCGCGTGCTGCGCTCGTTCTTCGGCGGCAGGGCCTCGGCCCTCACCGCGCAGCTCCTGGAGTCGGAGCAGCTCAGCCCTGAAGAGCTCGAGGAGATGCAGCGGCTGATCAAGGAGAAAGGAGCGTGATCCTGGCGCTCCACCTGCTCGCGGGGCCGGGCGCCTGGCCCGGCGTGGCGGCTCTCTGGCTGGCGCTGCTGCTCACCTGTTCGGTCCATGCCGCCGTGTGGATCGGGGCGGCGGCGCTCCTGGCTCACCGGAGATCCCTCTCGTCCTCCACGCGGCACCTGCTCTGGAAGATGGCGCTGTTCGGTCCGCTCGCGACACTGCTGCTCGCGGCGGTGATGTCATGGGGCTTCGAGCGCGCGCCCGGGGACACGGCATCTCCTGGAGAGATCGCTGTCCTGTCGCTCGAGGACGCCCCCGCGCCGGCCGTCCTCGACGCCGCGCCTGGGGCCGGCGGCTCGACCAGGGAGAGCGCCGGCGCCGGATCACCGGCGTGGCGCGCCGGGGGAGGCCCGGGGTGGACCCTGCTCGCCGCGTGCACCGCTGGAGCGGCCGCGCTGGGGCTGCTGCGGTTCGCCTCGTCGGCGCTGCTGCTGTGGCGTGGGCTCCGCGGGCGCAGGGCGGTGCAGGACGCGCGGTTGCTCCAGCGGCTTGAGCGGCTGCGTGCCCGGATCGGAATGGGCCCGGTCGCGCTGACGGAGAGCGCCGGTGTCGGCAGCCCGCTCGTCATCGGAGCCTCCGAGATCTGCGTCCCGCTGGCGAGGCTTGCAAACCTCACCGACGCCGAGGTCGATGCCGTGTTCGCGCACGAGCTGGCGCATATCGAGCGCGGCGACGGGTTGTGGTTTCCGGCCGCTGGCCTCGTGCAATCGGTCCTGTGGGCGCATCCTCTCGTCCACTGGGCGTTGTCCCGCTTCCGCCAGACAGCGGAGCTCGCCTGCGACGATCGCGCCGTCGAGCTCACGGGGGATCCCCTCGGTCTGGCGCGCGCGCTGGTCCAGGTCGCGTCGGGCGCGTCGTTCGCCCCGCGGCGCGCGCTGGTCCCGGCCATGGCGCGCTCGGCGGGCGCGCTCCTTCCGCGCGTCAGGCGCCTCCTGGATGCGGGGAGCCGGGCGCGAGCCACGTCGAGCCCTCGGGGCCGGCGGCGGGCCATCGCCAGCCTCGCTGCGGCCGGCATCGCGGCTGCTGGCCTGAGCGTCCAGGTGGCGCGCGCGCGGCCGCCGCTGCTCGTGGCCGGCGCGGGCAGCGCGCTCCCGCGGGATCGCGGCGCTGCCCTCGACGTGACGGCATCGCCGCCCGACGCCGCCGCGGCGAGCGAGCAGATGGCCGAGCTCGCGCGCCGCGAGCAGGAGATCGAGGCGCGGCTCGAGGAAGCGCTGCTCCTCCCCGACGCGCAGCGCGAGGACACCCAGGCTGCCGTGCGCGTCCTCGAGCTGCGCCAGGAGCTGAGGCACGCGCGCGCCGCGAAGGCCTGGATCGAAGAGCGATTCGTCGACGAATCGACGACGTGGGAGAGGCGCCCGCGGGCGTCCGGCAGCGCGCCTCGATAGCGCGCTCCGCACATCGCACGGACCTGTCCAGAACAGGCCGAGCTATCCCCCTCATTTGGCCGCCGTTTTCAGCGGGGAAATTGAACAGGGAGGCGGGGAGACAGGGAGTATTTGAATATTTCCCTCTCGTCTCCCCGTCTCCCCGTCTCCCCGTCTCCCTGTGAATTTTCCGAAGAAACTGAGGCGATGCCTCAGCAGAACAGGAGCTGACATGTCGATCATGAACAGGACGCCGAGCGCGCGGCGCACGGCTGCGCGCGCGGCGCGTGCGGGGTTGACCGCCCGGGCTCTGTGCGCGGTTGCGACGATCGGGCTGACTTCCGCCGCCTGCGCGCGCGCCGAGGTCGTCACCCTGGAGCGAACGGGACAGCCCATCACCGTCCACAGGCCAGCGCTGTATCCGGAGACGATCGAATTCGACAGCAGCCGAGGCAAATTCCTTGTGAGCTCGTTCAGGGAGGGCGCGATCTACGCGGTGGACGGCGATGGCGGCGTCTCCCGTGTCGTCGACGACCCACGCCTCTGCTCGGTGCTCGGCATCGCCGTGGACGTCGAGCGGGGGAGGCTCTGGGCGGTGAGCTCCGATCTCGGCGCGAGCATCAAGCCATCTGCCGCGGGGCCGAAGAACCTGGCCGCCGTGGGCGTCTACGAGCTCTCCACGGGCAAGGCCATCCACTACGTGGATCTCGCGCCGCTGTCCCCCGGCGCTCACCTCGTGAACGGCATCGCCCTGGACTCGGCCGGCAATGCCTACGTCACCGACAGCTTCTCGCCGACCATCTACAAGGTCGATCCGCAGGGGAACGCGGCCGTCTTCCTGCGGGACGAGCAATTCACCGGCGAGGGGATCAACCTCAACGGCGTGGTCGTCCATCCCGATGGCTATTTGCTGGTCGTCAAGAAGAGCGATGGCACCTTGTTCAAGGTGCCCCTCGCGAACCCCGCGCGGTTCTCCAGGGTCGATGTCGCCGAGCGGTTCGTGGGCGGAGACGGGTTGACCCTGGTGGGGAAGAAAGATCTCGTGGTCGTCGCGAACCAGGCCGCCAGCGTCGCGTCGAACGCCGCGTTCTCGCTGTCGAGCGAGGACGGCTGGAGCACCGCGACATTGCGCGCGGTAGAGCGGCTCGGCGACGTCTATCCGACGACCGGCGTGCTCCGGGACGGAAAGCTCTATGTCATCCACAGCAAGCTGAACGAGCTCATCCAGTCGTCACCGGAGCAGCGAGAGCGGCTGCGGGTGGAGGCGACGATCCAGCAGATCGGGAGCGCCGCGCTGTAGCCGCGGCGCGCCTCGCGGCCGGCCCGAGGCGGGCAGGGTCCTGCGGGGCGCGCCTTGCGGTGGCGTCAGGGCTGGTCTTCGCCCTGGCCCTGGCCGTCGTCGGTGTTGCCGAGATCGGGGCATTTCTGCGCGATGACGTCACACGCGGCGACGGGGGCCTCGAGCGCAGTCGTCGCGGAATCGCAGCTGAGCGCTCGGACCTTCTCGGCGTTCGCCAGCATGCACGCCTCGTACTCGGCCACCGTCGCGGTGCAGCCGACGCGCGTATCGGCCGGCGGCAGACAGCTCGGCGTGGCCGTCTCGTCCGCTCGCGCCGGCGGCTGCTGGCCCTCGGCCAGGCACTTGTCCCTCACGGCGGTGCACACCTGCCCGACCGTGGACCACAGGAGCCCGACGAACTCGCAGGAATCCTGCCTGGTGAGCACGAGGTTCGGCGTGAGCGATTGACACGTCGTGTCTTCGTCCGCTGTCGTCAGGTCCTTGAGCTGCTTGCTGCTCAGCGCGGCGGGGATCGGAGCGGCCGCCACATCCTTGCCGCCCCAGAGGACGAGCGACAGGAAGGCCGAGAGTGCTCCGAGTCGAATCAGTCGATTCATTCGTTCTCTCCCTTGTACGAGCGGCCGGCTCCGGCCGCGGACGGGCTCGGAGCAACCGACGTACCCGGCGCCGCGTTGTGCACGACGGGGCCGCGCGGGTCTCCGTCGCCGCCCGCGGCGCGACGAACGAGGGCCACGCGCTCATGGGTCTTCCAGCCTTCCCTCCTTCGCGACCGCGCGCTCTGGCGAGATCCCATCCAATCCACCCTGGCCGCCTGTCCTTCTGTGTGTGTGCGCGCGCGCTCGCCGGCGCGGGCAGGATGGGTACAGGGCCGCTCGCCCTGCCATGGCGGCGGCGCGCTCACAGGGGACGGCGCTCTGGCGCTCGGACGAAGCGGATCGGACGACGTGAATACGAGCCATCCGGCGCAAGGACGAAAGGGAGAGAAAATCCTGGCTCTCCTGGCGGCCTTGGCGTCCCGGTGAACCCCCGGGACGCCGCTGCCGCGCCGGCCGCGGCGAGCGCCGCGCCGGAGCGAAGGGCGGCCGGGGGCGGGGCCGTCAGAAGAGGTCCCGCTCTCCGCCCGGATACACGAAGGAGCTGCGGGGCGAGTACCACGAGGCGCTCGTCACCACCTGGACCGGGCTCCCGGGCCGCAGCGCGTACACCGGGTGATCCTTCGCGAGGAACTCGACGGCGAGGAGCTCGTACGGGTCGGCCATGTCGGCGATATAGGGGTAGTTGCCGGCGACGAGCCGCCCGTCGACCTTCGTCACGTAGGCGAGGTGGCCGCGCGCGACCACGCCGATCTTGTTGCCGACGAGCGCCCTGGTCCGGATGATGGGCACGCCGTCGACCGAGGTGGTCGCCACGAGCTCTCTGCCGTGCAGCTCGAGCGTCGTCGCCCCGGGCGACGCCGGCACGCCGCGCTCGCGCACGTACCGGCGCACCGTCTCGGAGGAGTTGACGTAGTGCGTGAAGAACCGGGCCGGGCTCGCGCCGTCGGGCGTCGTGTGATCCGCGAGATCCAGCCCCAGGTAGGTGAGCGAATAGGCGCCGAAGCCGGAGGTCTGCTCCGGTTTGTCGACCACGTACTGGTTCATGTAAATGGCCTTGTTCTCCGCCGGCCTGATCCCGTCCGGCAAGAGCGCCGCGGCGGCGGCCGGATCCGCTGGGACCCAGCTCGAATAGAGCATACGGCTGTCGATGACCATCTGCGGCGCGGCGAGCTTCGACTCCGACATGGTGCTTTCCTTCTCCCCCCGGGGAGACGAGCAGTATCACAACTCGACGCCCGGTGACGCACGAGCCGCCGGGCCGACCCCGCGGCGAGCGCCGCGGCGCCCGGGCCGCTACTGGACGAGCGAGCAGACGTAGAACCGCTTGTTGTCGCAGTAGTCGCCGCTGCACTCCACCGCCGTGATGAACCGGTTCGTGCCGAAGTGTACGTACCACTCCTCCTCCGACAGCCAGCCCGACCAGGAGCAGCCCGTGAGGCGCCCAACCGCAGGTTTTGTGCACTCGAGCGAGATCTCGTCGCAGTAGCGGTCCGCGCAATCGATGCCCGTCACGATGCCCTTGTTCCCGCGGCCGCCGAAGCAGTAGCGCACGTTGTCGCCGAGCTCGAACGCCTCGCAGCTGCCGCCGCTCGGGCCGTCCGAGCACACGATCTCGCCGAGATCGCTGTCCCCCTCCTCGGAGAAGTAGCTCGTCCAGTACCTGGTGGAGATGTCCAGAGAGCTCCAGGAGGGCAATCCGTTGCAGTGCAGCGCGACCTCGTCGCAGTAATCCCCCCAGCACGCGAAGCCGGTGGCGGCCTCGGGGCCGGGACAGTAGACGGGGGCGTCTTCTTCCGAGACGTAGCCGGTCCAGCCAGCCTGGGCGGGAGAGGCCGCCGCGATCGACGCGAGCGCAACACAGCCTCCGAACAGCAGGGCGATCTTGTTCATGACAGCAAAGCTCCTTTGTCTGTGGTGTCGGCAGGGCGCCGTCGGGCGGGCATCGGCCGGAGGATTCCGGCCAGGCGTGCGTGGGTCGGGAACCTCCACGCGGCCTCGCCATCTGCGTTCGAGCGCCTGCTGGCGACGTGGAATAGCAACCGATGCGCCAAGCGCCGCGAGCGCGCCGGCGCCGGCGTTCACGGGGGTGCAGCAGGAGACGCGCGCGGCGCGCGGCCAGCAGCTTGAGCCAGCTTCGCGCAACTCGAGCGTCGTCGGCCCGAGCTGCTTCGGGTGGATGGTGGGGAGGAAATTTTACGGCTAGGCTGTAAGATGAGCAATCGACATCGACCCGTGCCCAAACCGGGACCCCCGCGGTCTCTCCAGGTCGAAGGGGCCAGCGAAGGCGGGTCCCTCTGGGGCGCCGCGCTGCACCGAACGGCAGGCGTCCCGCCGTGCATCCAGGAGAGCTCCGCCGGCGGCGCGACCGCACCGCGGCGGTGGCGGCGCGCGCTGCGCGCGGCGTCCTCTCGCGGATGGTTGGGTTGCTCGTTCGTTATAACTCGTTGTCTTTTTTTCAAGGAGAGATGTCATGAAGCATCGTTCGATTGTCTCTTTTGCGCTCCCGCTCCTGCTCGCCGCGTGCGGCGACCCTCAGGTCGGCTCCGAGTATCCGGGCGAGGCTCTGCTGACGGTCGAGGGCACGATCGTCAATGAGCAAGGCGTCGCGCCGACCGGGCCGGTCGACGCCGTGCTGGTCTGGAACACCCAGGGCGATGTCGAAAACTTCCCCGTCGAGACGCCGGTGACCGGAAGCTTTCCCGCGAGCTTCACGCTGTCG
Source organism: Sorangium sp. So ce117 (assembly GCF_051524395.1). Taxonomy (NCBI): domain Bacteria; kingdom Pseudomonadati; phylum Myxococcota; order Polyangiales; family Polyangiaceae; genus Sorangium; species Sorangium sp. So ce117. The sequence continues at coordinate 9,273,457 of NZ_CP150309.1, read as the reverse complement.
ATCCATGCGCCCCCGCAGGAGAGCGCGCTCAACGATTTCAGCGAGTTCGGTGTCGTGGACACCCGGGTCGGCATCGCCACCGTCGAAGCGGCGCTCGACGAGGCCTCGGCCGGGGAGGGCACATCGCTCGGCGTCGACGAGGACCATGTGATCGTGTACGTCGAGAGCCAGATGGCGGAAGGCAGCTTCTGGTCGAATCTCCTCGGAGGACCGCTCTCTCCCGGATTCCATGTCATGGATGTGTTCAGCCGCGAAGGTGCCGTGGACGCAGAGCTGCAAGCGGCCTTCGACGCCTGCGACGCCGCGGCGACGACGGAGGCGGAGCACAACGCCTGCGCCGGCTTTGACGTGAAGATCAAGATCCGTCCCTCCGCCGGCGGGTCGAGCACCTCGCTCACCGTCCGGATCGCGCCCGCCGAGGATTTGACGTACCCCGACTGGCACTGATCGTGGTACACGCTCGGACGTGGAGGATCGCGAGGCGCTGGTGTCGCTGATCGAGGCGGCCTACCGGCAGCATGGGCACATCGTGCTGCGCCGGGCGCGGCGGCTCCTCGGGAACGAGCAGGAGGCGCGGGAGATCCTCCAGGATGTCTTCGCGTCCCTGCTCGGCGAGCCCGGGCAGCTCGACGGCAAGGGCCCGATGGTGGGCTGGCTCTACGGCGCCACCACGCACGCGTGCCTGAACCGCATCCGTGATCACAAGAACCGGCTGCGGCTCCTCGACACCCACGTCGCACCCCTGCAGCAAGGGAGCGCGGCGGCGTCCGCCGAGAACGCCCTCCTCACGCGGGAGCTCCTCGCGCAGCTCCCGGGCGACCTCGCGCAGGTCGCCGTCCACTATTACTCCGATGAGATGACCCACGAGGAGATCGCGCGCGTGATGGGCTGTTCCCGCCGGCACGTCGGCAATCTGCTGGAGCGGCTGAAGGCCACGCTCTCCGACCGGATGAGAGAAGGGAGTTCGAGTCCATGACGCCAGCGCGACCCGAAGGGTGCCTCTCGGAGCTGAAGCTCGACGAGCTCATGGCGGGCCAGCTCGACGCGGCCGCTGCGCAGGAGGCGAGCGCGCACGTGGCTGGCTGTTCGCGGTGCTCGGCGCGGCGCTCCGAGATGGAGGCGGCGCGGGCCTCGTTCGCGGCGTCCGCGCCGCCCCTGCGGCTCGCCCGCGGCGCCTCCATCTCGGAGCGCCGCGCCGCGGAGAAGGTCCGCCCGCCGCGCCGATGGCTGGCGCCCGCGGCGGCGAGCGCGCTCGCCGCCGCGGCGGCGGCGCTCTTCTTCTTCCGCTTCCAGGCCGGGCCGGAGGGACGAGACGCGGAGCTCCCCGGAGAGCGCATCAAGGGCGCGGAGCACATCGGCTTCTACGTCAAGCGCGGCGGGAGCGTCCTGCCCGGCGGGGCCGGCGAGAGGCTCCATCCAGGCGACGCGATCCAGTTCACGTACTCCAGCGCGGAGGCGCGATATCTCGTGATCCTGAGCGTCGACGGGGCCTCCCAGGCGAGCGTCTATTACCCGAGCGGTCCTGTCGCGGCGCGGATCGAGCCGGGCCGGGAGGTCCTCCTCCCCCAGAGCACGGTGCTCGACGATACGCTCGGCACCGAGCGGATCTTCGGGCTGTTCTGCTCGGAGGCGATCGCGGTCGAGCCGCTCCGGGCCGCGCTCGCGGCGCACCCGGGCGCGCCGCCCGCCCCGCCGGGCTGCGACGTCGACGCGCTCACGGCGGAGAAGGTCGCGGCGTCGCCGTGATCCGCCGTCGCAGAGCGGCGCTCGCCGCCGCGGCGTGCGGCCTGGCCGTCGCCGCCGCGGCGGCCCCGGCCGAGGCGCGCATCGAGCGCTTTGCGGTGCTCATCGGCAACAACGCCGGAGAGAAGGGCGAGGTCGAGCTCCGGTACGCGGAGGACGACGCGTCGAAGATGTACGACGTGCTCAAGGACCTCGGCGGCTTTCCCCCGGCGAACCTGGTGCTCTTGCGGAGCGAGGGCGCGGACACGGTCCGGCGCACGCTCATCACGATGAACGACCGTGTCCGCGCGGCCATCTCGAGCCCGGACACCGATGTCCTCTACCTCGTCTATTACTCCGGCCACGCCGACGCGAACGCGCTTCACCTCGGGCCGACGCCCCTCTCGCTGACGGAGTTCGAGCAGCTCGTCCGCGGCTCGGCGGCCTCGGCGCGGCTCTTGATCGTCGACTCGTGCCGCTCCGGGGCGCTGACGCGCGTCAAGGGCGGCGCGAGCGCGCCCCCCTTCGTCATCAAGCTCGATCAGCGGCTCGCCGGGCAAGGGATGGTGACGCTCACGTCGAGCTCCGGAAACGAGGACGCTCAGGAGTCCGATGAGCTCAAAGGGTCGTTCTTCACCCACGCGCTCGTCTCGGGGCTGCTGGGGACGGCCGACGCGGATCGAGACGGCGCCGTCTCGCTCGAGGAGGCGTACCGCCATGCGTACGAGAGCACCTTGCGCGCGACGAGCCGCACGTGGGCCGGGGCGCAACACCCCACCTTCCGTTACGACCTCCGCGGCCAGGGCAAGCTCGTCCTGACCGAGCTGCCGGTCCATGCGTCGCTCCGGGGCGTGCTCCGGTTTCCGGCCGGCAGGGCCTACCTCGTGATGCGAGACTCCAGCGAGGGCGCGGTGGTGGCCGAGGTGGGGGCGAGCGACGCGACGCGGACCGTGAGCCTGCGCCCTGGCCGTTACTTCGTGCGGGGGCGAGGCCCCGACTTTCTCCTGGAGGGGAGCGTCGACGCCGGGGCCGGGCAGACGCTGGATGTCGGCGACGAGCGATTGAGCCGCGTCATGTTCGCCCGGCTCGTGCGCAAGGGCGGCGGCGTCCGCGAGGTCGCGCAGGGGCCGGTGGCGGGTTATCAGCTCAGGACGCCCCTTTTCCCGGGGGATTCGCTCTGTCACGGCGGCTTCGTCGGGTACGGCATCGAGCTCCAGCACCTCGGCGTCGCGCCTCGGCTCAGCGGGTGCCGCAGCGCCTTCCAGAACGATCACCTCGCGGCGAGCAATGATGAGCTGGGCCTGGACGTGCGCCTGTCCCGCTCCTGGGATCTGCCCGTGATCAGCCTCGGCGTCGGGGTGGACGCCGGCCTCGCCGTCATGAGGCAGCGGTTCGAGACCGCCGGGCGCGCGCCCGACCGCCATGGCCTGGCAGGGGCGTTCGGCGTCGATGCAGGGGTGAACATCGATCTGGCGGAGCGCTTCTATCTCGGCGTCGAGGCGGCGGCGCAGACGTACGTCTTCAAGCAGCAACGCGCGGGAAGCGACGAGGGCGAGGTCGGCGCCGCGGTGGCCATGCGGCTCCGCGTGGGCGTGGGCATGAGCCTTTGACGCGGGCCGCGCTCCTGCAAAATTGCCGCGTCGCGATTGCGCACTTTCGGCGTCGCCCCGGGGTCTTGACGCAGGATCGGAGTGAGCTCAACGTCGTGGGATGGGGAAGCCGTGGCGGATGGGCGTGCTTGCGCTGATGGCGCTCGCGCCGGCTTGTGATGGCCGGATTGTGCGTGACGTCGAAGAACCGCCGGCGGGCGGAGGCGAGGTCGGATCGACGGCAGGGGCTGGCGGTGCCGGCGCCACGTCATCCGGCTCGGGCGACCCGGCGGTCGTCGCGAGCGCCAGTTCAGGCGGTCAATCCTCCGGAGGTGGGCCAAGCGAGCCGGACGCAGGCGCAGGCGGGGACGGGGGCGCAGGCGCGGGTGGGGACGGGGGAGCGGGGGGCGCTGCGCAGGGGTGCGAGCCGGGCCGTTCACTCGGCGGCGTCTTGAATGCCAATCGCCAGGAGGATCTCGAGAAGCTGCGCGGTGTTTCCGTGCTCAATGGCAGGCTCACCATCGGCGGGGAAGTCTCCGATCTGTCCCCGCTCGCGTGCCTGACGACCATCACGGGCCGCCTCGATATCAACGACACAATGCAGCTGTCTACCCTGGACGGTCTCGACGCCCTTTCCTCCATCGGGATGCGGCTGGAGGTGATGCGGAACCTATCGCTGCTCAGCATCAGCGGACTTTCGAGCCTGCGACAGGTCACGGGAACCATCGACATCCGTGAAAACCCGCTCCTCGAGAGCATCGCCGGCGTCGGGGTGAACGTAGGGGAGCTGCGCGTGATCGACAACGATTCGCTCGAGTCCTTGTCAGGCCTCGAAACCATGGAGGAGGGGGAGCTCTGGATCGAGGGCAACGACCGGCTCGCGACGCTGGACGGGCTGGGGAACCTCCGCCGAGGGAGCCTCACCGTCATCGACAGCGACGCGCTGACCAGCCTCGAGGGCCTCGGAGCCGTCGAGGAGCTCGATGAGCTCGCCATCTCCGAGAGCGACGGGCTCGCCAGCCTGGAAGGTATCGAGCGGCTCACGAGCGTCGAGCACCTCTTTTTGTGGGAGAATCGGCAGCTGAGCTCGTTGCGCGGCCTCGACGGCCTCGTCCAAGCGGGGTTCATCGAGATCGGGTTGAACGAGCGTCTCGTGGACCTGACCGGGCTCGCGGCGCTCGAGACCGTCAACTCTCTCGAGGTCAGCGGCAATCCCTTGATGGTCAGCCTCGACGGCATGCTATCGCTCCGCAGTATCCAGCATCTCACTGTCACTTGGAATCCCGAGCTCGTGAGCGCCGGCGCTCTCGCGCATGTTCCCTCGGGCGAGGACCTCATGCCGGCGCTTTACTTCTCGGGCAACCCCAAGCTCACGCGCATCGATCTCGGCGGTGTAACGCACCTGCAGATGTTCTCCGTCTCCGGCTGTGACTCCCTGTCGGATCTGTCCGATCTCGCCGGCGTCACCCAGCTGGCGGCTCTCGGCGTAAGCGATAACGCCGGACTCATGAGCCTCACGGGAGTCGAGCAGCTCTCGGAGCTCGATCAGCTGTCGATCAGCCACAATCCTCGGCTCACGGATCTCCGACCCCTGAGCGGCCTCCGCAACATATACGGGATCGGAATCATCGGTAATCCTGCGCTCACCACCCTCGACGGGCTCGGTTCGCTCAGCGAGGGCAACGGCGTGACCGACAGCGTGACGCTCGAGGACAACGATGCGCTCGTGGACATCGACGCTCTGCGTGGCCTGGTCCACGTGCGCCAGCTCACCATCCAGGACAATGACGCATTGCCTGCGCTGACCGGGCTCGAAGACCTGGCCGAGCTCTCCTGGCTCTTCGTCGAGGGGAACCGGTCGCTCGCGACGCTTCGCGGCCTGGGAGCTCGAACGATCGCTGCTTGGATGCGGATCGCGCACAACGACAGCTTGCCGAGCTGCGAAGTCGAGGCATTCATGGATGGCCTCTACTGGCTGCCCGAGAGCACGATCGAGGAGAACAACGGTACCGGGACCTGCTCGCCCTGAGCCGCGGGGAGGTCAACGCCGCTGTTGACGCTCGACACCGACGCGCACCCATCTCTGTGTCAGGATGTGCCGGCTGTTCTGGCACAGAAGCGCTGAATTCCCCAAGATCTCGTGTCTGGCATGCTTGCTGCTGACAGGCAGCCCCATGACAACGACATCCTTTTCTTCGGCTCAATTTCAAATCGCGCTCGCTCAACGGCTGACCCGCGCGATACTCACCTCGGCGACGCTCGGCATGGTGGCTGGAGGCGCCGCGTGCAGCGGCGATGTCGTCCGGGACCGCACGTCGGGCGAAGGTGGCGGAGGCCTCACCGCGGGAAGCGGCGGCCGCACCTCGGGCGACGCGAGCTCGGGATCGCGTGGAGAGGACGACGAGAGCTCGGGATCGCATGGTGAGATGGCCGGGCAAGGCGGCGGCATCGACGGTGGCCCCGTGTCGGCGAGCTCGGGTGGTGTCTACTACGACACCGTCGAAGGCACCCACTGCATCCCGCGGGAGGAGGTCAGCGGGCAGGGCGGTGCAGGGGGAGCTGGCGGCGTGGGGGGCCAGGGCGGCGCGCCCGCGAGCCCGTGCCCTCCTGTCAACCCTTACGATAGTAAACACCGTTTCCCAGGCAGCGGCTGCGGAGTCTACGAGATCGGCGAGGGCGTCCTTCGAGATGGTCAGTGCTGCTACGACTACACCGCGGAATGCGCCTCCGTGGGCCGCCCATTCGTCGTGGGCGAGCGCGCCCGCACCGCGCGGGCAGCGCGGCGGGAGGCCTCGTCGAGGTCAGCTCGGATCTCCCCGAGATGGCGGCGCGCGCCGTCCGTGAAGGCTGCGTCGGCGAGACCCTCGCCGCCGTGCTGGCGAGCGAGCAGCTCGCGCATGCGAGCGACGCCGCGGTCCGGGGCGTCCTTGCCACGATCGCCGAGGACGAGGCCAGGCACGCCGAGCTCGCGTGGCGCTTCGTGGCGTGGGCGCTCCAGGCGGGCGGCGATGCGGCGCGCCGGGCGGTCGCGGCGGCGTTCGATGCCGCCCCCGCCGGCCGCCCCGGCACAGGCCGCCCCAGCCGGCGCCCTGGCCGCGCACGGGCGGCTCGAAGGCGCCGCCCTGGCCTCCACGTGGCGCCGCGCGATCGCGGACGTCATCACGCCGGCAATGCGCACGCTGCTTTCGGCCCAGCGCCGCGGGTGAGAAATCCTGCGAGAAAAGCCGATTGAGAATGAGCCGTCGCCGGAAATTCAGGCGCCACGGGCTGGGAGAGTTGCGCCGCCAGAGACGCTCCGCGTATTCCCGGCGGCCCGTCGGGCGGATGGCCCAGGGTCATTCGGCGGGCACGTGCAGGACGAATGGGTCCGACGTGGTAAAGAACTCGCCGGTGTACCCGGCGACGTACAGATCGCCGTCGGCGTCTGCGGCCGCGGCGAGCGCCGTGTCGCTGCGCGGCGTCCCGATCTCCTTGGTCCATTGCGCTGCGCCGCTCGCGTCGAGCTTGCGCACGTAGACGTCCTCTTCGCCGCTGCTCGTGGATCCCACGAGGTAGACGTCGTTCTTGCCGTCGATGGCCAGGGCAAAGCCGTAGTCGTAGGACGCATTGCCGGCGTGGTGAGTCCATGACGTCGCGCCGCCTGCGTCGAACTTGCGCACGAAGGCTTCCGGGGATCCCTCGCTCGGGCCGCCGACCTCGCCGGCGGTGCTCCCCGCAACATAGAGGTTCCCGCTGCCGTCCACGCGCGCTGCGAAGACGAAGTCGTTCTCCGTCGAGCCGAACTGCCGAGTCCATGACGTCGCGCCGCTCGAGTCGAGCTTGCGGACGAAGGCGTCCCGCTGTCCTCGGTCCGAGTCTGCGACGACGCCACCGGAGGTGTATCCGCCGACGTAGGCGTTGCCGCTGCCGTCGACCGCCACGGCCATGGCTTCGTCCTCGTCTGGCCCACCAAACAGCTGAGTCCACGCTGGCGCGCCGTTCGCGTCGATCTTGGTCACGAACGCCTCCCCCGTGCTCTGGTCGCCGCCGTAGCTGGCTCCGGCAACATAAGCATTTCCCTGGCCATCGACAGCCAAGGCGTTCGCCGACTCCGAACGCCACGTGGCAAGCTGCCGTGTCCACAGCGTCGCGCCGCTCGAGTCGAGCTTCCGCACGAACGCGTCGCCGAAGCCTCCCCTGGCACCTTCGAGCGCGCCGCCCGTGGTTCCAGCCACGTAGACGTTGCCGCTGCCGTCGACCGCCACGCCCTTGGCATGCTCGTCGCTCGATGTCCCGAACTTCTGAGTCCACACAACGGATCCATGCGCATCGAGCTTGCGGACGAAGGCGTCCGATTCACCGCCGTCCGCGAGCGCGCCGAAGGCGTTTCCCGCGACGTAAATGTTGCCGCCGCCGTCGACCGCCACGGCAAAGGCCACGTAAAAGCCCTCTGAACCGAATCTGTAGTAAGGGTCGGCGCACACGGCATCGGCGGTTGCTGTTCCGGGGGTCGCCACACCGCCCTGTGGCCATGAACTCGAAACCGGCGCGCAATCCGTGAAGGGCGTGCACGCGCGCACGTTCTGCATCTTCGAAAAGGTACCATCGCCGCAGATCACGCACTGGCGGTCGCTGGTGTCGGTGCCTTCCTTCGCGATGTACTGACCCGGGGGGCATCGCGACCACGCCTTGCAGGTGTTGCTGGGGTCGCCGTCATGATCGAACGAACCATCAGGACAGATCTTGGGTCTGTCGTCCGGCGCGCCACCTGCTCCTCCGTCGCCGGGCGTTCCGCCTTCGCCCGCTGCTCCGCCCGACCCCACTCCGCCTTCGCCCGTTGCTCCGCCTGAGGTCCCTCCGCCTTCGCCGGTTGCTCCGCCCGACGCCCCGCCGCTGCCGCCCGAGTTGCCCGCGGCGGCGGTCGTGTTCCCGGCGTCGCTCCCAAGGCCGCCGCCCGCGCCCGTTCCTGCGCTCGATGTTCCGCCGCCTGTCGCTCCGGTGCCTTCCGCGTGACCCGTGCCTCCGGAAGAAGGCCGGGTGTCCTCTTCGTGGACCGTGCTTCCGCAGCCGAGAAGGACGATTCCGCCGATGAGGAAGCCGCTGACCTGGCGGAGCGCTGGCCGCTGGCGATCGTGGTTTGAATGCATGCTGACCCCACTGCCCCCGCGCAGCGCGAGTGCTGGAGTATCGTACGCCACTCTGCCGAGGAAGTCGGTTGGTTCCTCGATCTGGCCCGGGCTTTCAGTGGGAATGATAGGTTGTGGTGTCGCTGCTCGCGGCGATGTGCCGGCGCCGCGATGCGAGCGCCCCTGCCCCCCGGGGACTGCTTCGTGGGCAACACTGAATCAGCAACGTTGCTGCCTGGGGAGCAGGCGCGGCGGCACATCACGCTTCCGCCTCCTCGCTGTGCATCGTTGAGAGCAACCCCTTGCTCCACGGGCGCTCGGCGCGACGGACCGCGCGACCCCGTCGCCACGGCGGGGTGGGGCCATGCCCCGAGCTGTGCGGCCCTACAAGAATTTTTCGAGTGACCGGACTGGAACGGCGCATGCTCAGGGCGAGCTGCGAGCTGGGCGGTCAGCGGGCCGCGGGCGATGGCGGACGGCGCTCCGCGGGGGGCTCCGACCCCGGTGGCCGTGAATCACGAAAGCGCCGCTGAATGGATCGATCTCATCGTGCCGCCGAAGTCCTCATGACAACAAATCGCGCTGGAATGCCTGCGTCCCCCGTCCCCAGCGACGTCCTGACGGCGCTCCCCGGAACGACCGCGACCGCCATTGCATGGCGTACGGCCCAGGGACAGCTCCACCTCACCACGATCGTCAAGGCGACCTTCGCCTTCGCTCCGGACACGGAGATGCCGCTCGTCGAGCCGCAGCCAATCCTTCGCGCCGAGGTACACCACCGCAATAACCCGATCCGGGGCATCCGCTTCACGAGCGACCTCGCCCCCTATCTCGGCCGCGCCGATGTGATGTTCACGGGGCACGCGTACGCACCGCAGGGGACAAGGGTGCAATCGACGTCCGTGCGGCTCACGGTCGCCGACTGCAGCCGTGTCCTCCTTGATAGACAGCTCCTCGTCCGCGATCGCGACGGCTTCGAGCGGATGCCCATGACCTGCGACCGCGCCGTCAGCGGCGTGGACGGGCAGGAGAATCCGTTCGGGAGGGGCCCTGACCCCGCCGAGGCGAACATCGTCGATCCGAGAGATCCGAGTCGACCGGCGGGCCTCGGACCGATCGCGCGCGCGCTGCCAGCGCGCAGACGGCGGCTCGGCACGACGCCGCGAAAGGCGCTCGAGGCGCCGATCGCCGAGATCCCCGAGGGCTTCGACTGGGGCTATTTCCAGGCAGCCCCCGAGAGCCAGCAGATCGATCACCTGCGCGGCGACGAGTGGATCACCCTCGAGGGGCTCCACGCCAGCTTGGCGCGCATCACCATGCGCCTGCCCGGCGCGCGCGGCGCGGCGCGGATCCACGGCCTCGAGGGCCTCGGGGGGACGGAGGGGCTGCACCTCGATCTCGTCGCCGACACCCTGCACATCGATGGAGACGAGCAGCGGTGCAGCGTCGTCTGGCGGCGGAGCTTGCCGCTCCCGCACGCGGACGCGCTCTCGGCGCTGCGCATCGTGGCGGGCGTCGGGATCGGAGGCGCACCCATCGCGTGGGCCGATCCGCCGAGCGTGAGGCGCGCGGAGGCGCCGTCGGCGCCGGTCTCGTCGTGCGGGCTGGCCAACACCGTCTTCATGGCCGAGGAGCCAGAGATCCGGCCGCGCGCCGCGCACACAGTCTTCCTGGAACCCGAGGAGACGCACGCGGCAACGGAGCGCGCGGTGATCCCGTTCAAGCCTGCACAGGCTCCGCATGCGGCAACGGTGGCGCTTAACCCGGACGAGGACGAGGCGGCGAGCGCGAGGCACCCGCTGCCCTTCAAGCATTCCTCGAATCCGGTCGCCCCGTCGAGCGCAAGGCTGCCGTCCTCCTCGGTGCCGCCGATCTCCGCGGCGCCGCCGTTGTCCACGCACGTATTGTCCCCGGACGACGACGCCCGCGCATTCGCGTCCGCGGCGCTGCCGTTTTCAGCGACCCCGAGGGCCCCCGCGGAATGGCGCCAGGCAAGACCCGCCCCCATTCCCGGCGCGCCGTGGTCGACCGAGGGCATGTCGGCCGACAGCGCGCCGTTCGCCGTCAACGCGCCTCCCACGCCGAGCGCGCCGCCCGCGCCCTCCTCGTCGCCCGTCAGCGCCCCTCAGGCGAAGGCGCCGCCCGCCCCGACGGAGGACACGGCGGACACGGCAGACGGCGACGTGGAGCGCTACGCGACCATCGCGGCGCAGCTCTCCGAACGGCGCGTGTCCCGGGCCGACGTGCTGGGCGAGCAGGGGCTCTCCGCGGCGCGCTTCGCCGAGATCGAGAAGCGCTGGAACGCCGCGATGGACGACGAGGACAGGCGCGGCGGGCACGCGATCCACGACGCCTACGACGCCGCGTATGTCAAAGAATGGGAGGCGCACCGCGGGCCCTTCGAGCTCGCCGAGTATGCGCGGCTCACCGTGGCGGCCGAGCGCGGCCAGCTCGCCGCCGTGCTCGATTCGCTCGGCATCCGCCGTACCCTGTGGATGCGGCTGAAGCGGGTCTGGGCAAGGCGTCTCGCCGGCAGCCGGCACCTCGCCAGCACGCTCCAGCGCGAGCTGGCGCGCCAACGCGAGCTGCGGAGCACAGACACGCACGGCACAATGAAGAACCGCAACCGCGCCCCGGGGTCCTGAGGCGCCCGCTCGACGAACCTGTCTCGATTCTGCGTCACATGAGCGCATGTCCATGCTGCATGTTATGGAGAGTGTTCCGGATCAGCCCAGCGTCTTCGCTGATCTCTCCATCATTCTAGCGCCAGGTCGCCGTCCTTCAGGACGACGACCGCAGCCTGCGGCGCCGTGAGAGCCCCTCAGCGAGCGTTGCAGGCGAAGACGTGCTCGATGGCGTCCACGCACATCTGCTCCGCCACCTCCCGGGTGATCCGGGACAGCACCCGAAACCGCGTGAGCTCGGTCAAGGTCTGGTAAACGTTGACCTCGGCGATCACCTCTCCGTCGCCCGCGGCCTCGGCGTTGTAGAAGAGGCGGATCAGGTTGTTCGCCTCCGCCGGCACGCCGCGGAGCAGGAGGTGAAACTCGATGCTGGGGGTCTGTTCGCCCACGTCGTGCTCGATCCGGTGAGCGTGGCCTGACGAGGCGAGCTCGCCGCCGATGGCTTCCAACATGGGGACGAAGATGTCGGCCAGGATCCGCCGGAATTCATCAATGAAAATCTGGCGCCGATCCGGCGGGTTAGAGCCGCTCGTGCGCTGGGCCAGGCGAGCGCCGAACTTCTTTTGAATGATCGCCAGGCGGATGCGGGTATGTTCGTCGATGGCCACGTCCGTGTCCCTCAGCGGTCAGAACAGCGCTGGATTTGGGGGCGCTCTCGCGGACGACCGAGCGGCCGTCATTTGAGCAACAGAACCTTGAACTGGCTCGGGACAATGGTCGTCCCGTTCGTGTTGATCTGGTTCTGAAGGCCCGAAGTGGTGAGCCGCACCGCCGGTTTTCCCTGCCAGAGCACCCCGCGAACGGGGACGAGGTGCTTCCGGGGGCCCATGTTGCGACGGGAGACCACGCCGCCAAGAATCCCAGGGTTATCGCCGGAGGAGATGGGAATGGTGGTTGCCAGGGTATGGGCGAAGCCGCGCCCCAGGACCACCTTGTACGCGAGGCCCGTCCCCTGATTGGTTGCAAAGTTTGGATAGGGGACGGGGATGTTCGGCGGATTGAGGCAGACATCCGGCATGCCAAAGCTGAGTCCACCGCCCGATGTAGTGGCAAACATGTCCGGTCACCCTACCTGGATCTGGTCGCCATCGATTTTCACGAGGTGCGACGCGGTGATCTTGGCATTCTCGCTGTGGATGGCGAGGTTGCCCTTCGCCGCATAGTCGATGCGCTCGGCGCGCACATGGTCAGCCTCTTCCACGATGCGGTAGGAGCGCTTCACCCTCTGCGACAGCCGTTCGAGCGTCGAGTCGAGGCTCCGGCCGATCAGCTTGGCCCGGTGGACCTCCCCGCGCGCCATCTTGCTGAGGAACGAGAACAGCTCCAGCGCGACATGCCCCTCCTTGGCCTCGACACGGAAGGTCGATGCGGCCATCGAGAGGTCTTTGCCGGATACCACGTGTACACCGTCCGGCGCCGCGAGGCCCAGCGAGCCGCTCCGCAAACGAATCTGGAGATCCCCTTCGGAGACGAGGTGTGATGGCGCGCCTTCCTCCCGCTCGAGCACGGCGAGGATGTAATGCGTGCCATTCACGGCGGTGAGGAGCACCATGTCGCCGGTGGCAGGCTCCAGCAGGCAGCTCGTCGCGCGCTTCGCGCGGACCTCGCCATCCTCGGTCTCGACGATGTACGCGGAGCCATCGATGCGGAGCACGGCTCCGTGTTCGCCGTAGGCTTCCCGATAGTACTGTCTCGCTCTTGCTGCGCTCTGCATGGTTTCCTCATGAGTGAGGGGTGCGTTGACTGCCGGCAGGCCTCCCAAGGACGTTGGCCTGCCAGTCTTCTGCTTCCTTGAGCTCCTGGTCGTCGCCGTGCGCCAGCGCCTTAGTCAGCGGCCAGATCGTGCCCTTGTCCGTCACACGATGCAGCCGCGCGTGCGTGAGCGTCGCACCGGAGAAGTCGGCAGAAGACACGTCGGCGTGGGAGAGGTCTGCATGGCGCAGGTTCGCGTGGCAAAAGCGGGCCCCCGGGCAGCTTGCCCGGTGCCAGACGCTCATCTCGAGCCGCGCGCCCGAGAGGTTCGCGGCGTGAGCACGCGCGTCGACAAAGATCGACTGGCTCAGGTCGGCCTGGGTGAGGCTCGCGTTCATCAGGGTCGCTTCGACAAAGTCGGCCAGCTGGGCGACGGCTCCGTCCAGTCGGGCCCCGGTCAAGTTGGCGCCCTTGAAGCTGCATTGCGTCAGCGTGGCCCCTGAGAAGTCGCAACCGTGCAGGTCGGCGTCGGTGAAGAGCGTCCTGCTCAGGTCCATCCGCCGGAAGTCCTTGGGCCCCATCCGCACCTGGATCAGGATCGCCTCCACGAGGGTGGTTCCCGTGAGAATGGCCTGGGACAGGTCCTGGCGGAACAAGACGGCCCTGGTCAGGTTGGCCTGGGAGAAGTCCGCGCCTTCGAGCTCGGCCTGACACAGGCTGGCGTCGGTCAGGTTGGCACGGACCAGTCGGGCGTTCTTGAGCTTAGCATGGTCGATGGCGGCTGACGAGAGGTCAGCTCCGGTCAGATCGGCCGATTCGAGGTCCACGCCCGAGAAGCTCGCTCCAACCAGCGAGGCGTCGGCGAGCACAGCCCCCACGAGCCTACAGTCCATAGCGGTGCCAAGGTGAAAATCCAGCCCTTTCAGATTTGCTCCCGCAAGGTCGCAGCGGTGAAAAATCGCTTCGCGCACCTTGACGCCGGTGAGGTTGGCGTTGGTGAAGCGGACATCTTCAAAGATCCCGCCGGAGAGGTCGAGCCCCGACAGGTCGAGGCCCGACAAGTCCAGCTCCGAAACGACCTCTTCTTGTTCGATCAGCTTGCGCAGCGCTTCCCTATCCATGCTACCTCTGGGCCGGTATCACCCTAAGTCGCTTGAGGTTGGCGCCGGCAAAGCTCGTGTCGTCGTCACCAACCATTCGGTCGGCGCACACACTGAACAGGTTGGCTTTCTCGAAGTCCGCCCCCTTGACGCACGCATGATTCATGATGCTCTGCCTCAGGTCAGCGGCGTAGAGCGACGCCCTGGTGAGGTTGGCGCGGGTGAGCATGGCTTCGGCGAGGTTCGCGCGATCCAGGCTCGCCTCCGTCAAGTCAGCCTCATCGAGCAGCGCGCCGCGCATGTCGGCGTCAGAGAAGTCGCTGCCAACAAGGCTCGTCCCCATCAGGTTCGCGCCGGTGAGCGTCGCACCGGCGAAGTTTGCGCCCGCAAAGGACGAGCCCTTCACGCTCGCGAGGTCCTTTGCCATCACGTTTCGGAAGACGGCGCCGTCGCCCTGGGCGGCGATGAAGGTGGCGGAGCTCAGGTCGACGCCGGTGAAATCGACCTCGGTCACATTCACCTCGTTGAAGGTGCACCCCGAGAGCTGCGCACCCACGAGGCGCGCTCCCGTGAGGTCCACCTGCTGGAACATCGCCTCTTTTGCGACGACGTTCTCCAGGTTGGTGTCGCAGAAATTGGCCTCGGAGAGGTCGGCACCCGATAGATTGGCGCCGGATAGATCCGCTCCCCTGAGGTCAGCCTTGACGAGCACGGCCTCGCCGAAATCGACGCCTCCCCCGGCCTTCACGTCCCGCAGGCACGCCGAACCAAAATTGGCCCCATCGAGCTTGGCCCCCGAGAGATCCGCCGCCTCCAGGTTGGCGTGCGCCAGGATGGCTCCTGTGAGCTTCGCCTTTCGCAGGATGCTCCCGGTGAGGAAGGCCGACTCGAGGTTGGCGCCCTCGAGGTCGATCCCCTCGAGGTCGAGGTGAGAGAGGTCGGCGCCCGTGAGGTCGCACCCCGCGAAGCTCCGCCCCTCCTTGTGACCGGCTTCCACCTCGTGGCGAAGTCGCAGGGATTCTTCGCTGTCGAGGGGCGCGGAGGCCGCCAAGAGATGCGCGAGCCGCGGCCCGTCTTCGCCCCACTCGGAGAAACGCGACGCCTTCTCGTCCAGCTCCTCCGCAAACGCAAGGTCCTCGTCTTCCGCAGGCTCACCGCCCCAGGCCTCGTCCTCTGGCAGGGGATACCCAGCCGGCTCCTCGGGCGCTGCGTGGGCGACCTCGGACGCCTCGTCGGGGAGGTCGTATGTGTCGTCGAGGTCCGCGTCGTCGGCGGCCCGGGTCTCGTCCTCGAAGGCTTGCCAATCCAGCGACGACACCAGCTCTTCGGTCTTCTCCTTCGTGAAGCCCTCGCTCGTCAGCGACTGCCGCATGCGCTCGCGGACCTCCGACATCCTGAGCTCGCTCGGATGCTCGGCGGCATTCTGACGCGCCTTCGCGAGCAGCGCACCGACGTCGACCCCGTGCGCCGTAAGCCCGCTGCTGAGCTTGCTCTCGACCAACTTGACCACGGCCTCGTCGGATTCTTCCGATTCAGCGAGGGAAGCAAGATCGTCGGAGGGTTCTTCCTGGCCGAGGTGCGCCTCTGGATCGATGCCACGGTCCAGCAGCTGCTTCTTGCCCCATTCCACGAGCGCATCCTGCTCGCGAAGCGCTTCGGCCTCCTCGGGGTCGTCTTCCAGGCTGGGGGTCGTCGCCGGGGCCGTGAACGCGATTGGCTCCGGGTCCGCCTCGTGGCTCACCCCCGTGTCCGCCTGGGACCATGCAAAGCTTTCTTCTTCCTCCTCTGTGCCCTCTGGGAAGTCCGTGGCTGGCTCCGCCTCTTCCTCGTCGGCTGCGGCGACGAGGTGCTCGGGGTCGTTCCCCATCTCGGCGAGCTCGGCCTCGGTCGCCTCGACGTCGGGCTCCCCCTTGAGCTCGGCCTCGATCGCCTCGACGTCGAGGTCCCCCTCGAGCTCGGCCTCGGTCGCTTCGACGTCGGGGTCCTCCTCTGCTCCCGCTTCGTGGACACCGGTGGTGACAACACCGGCGCCGGCCGCGGCCGCAGCCGCAGCCGCGCGCTTGACGGATCGAGCCGGGGTACCTCCCAGAAACCCCTCCCGCCTGAGCCTTGACGCAAGCCCGGAGAGCGTGTCATCGGGCAGCGGCGGCGCCTCCGGATCCTCGGGCTCGGGCATGAGCACGTCGTCCTCGTCATCCGGGAGATCGACGTTCAGGCGGTCAAGCCGGGGGATCAGGTAGTCGTGGTAATACGCGACAGGCCTGGGAGCCCCCATGGCTTCGCAAGCGACCAGCACGGCCACCACGTCGTCTGCGTCGTCCTCGGAGATCTCGATGCCGCCGCGGAAGAAAACGATTCCCCGCTCGCGGTGCGGGAACAGACGCACCGTGTCGAGCTTCATCGCGGGCTCGTGGATCTCCACACCGTCGCTCGCCTTGAGGACGACGAAGCATCGACTAACAATACCGGGAAGGGCGCCTTCAATCCGAGGCTTGTCGGGGTGCATGTTCTCGACCACGAAGGCCTCGTCGCCCCGGAAAACCCCGTCGATCTGCTGGTCGTCCGGAGCCATGTTGAACAGCGTTGGGTCCAGATCCCGCGCAAAACCAGGGAAGCACTCGTCGCGCCACGCTGCATCGTAGGTGCCGATCTTGGAGAACCTCTGGGGCCACGTCACGTCGTAGCCGTCGAGACCGGCGGGCATCGGGCTGTCGCTGCGTGCGTGGATGAGATGCTTGGGCGACTCGATGTTGGGGAGCGCCGCGCTTTTGTCGCCGTGGCCCTTGCCCAGCGGGTTCCTGGCAAAGCCATCCCCGCCAAAGGCGTTTCGCCAGGTGACGGGCATCTCGGTGAAGGGCGCCGGAGCCGACATGCCGAGCAGACCCCACGTCCGGTCGCCGATGACGTAGAGGCTCTTGTCGATGGCTCCTAGCTGGACGCGGACCGAGCTCGCGGGGCGGGCGACGCATCCCGGCGGATAGCAGCGGCCCGTGACGAGGAGCTCGCCCCGGGTCTTGGGGTTGAACTCGTCGAGGAGGCCGTCCTCGCCGAGCTCCTCCATGGCGATCTTCCAGACCGTGGGCTCATAGAGCAGCCGGGCCGGCCGGTCATAGGAGAAGCCGACGAAGGTGGTGACCAGGAGGTGCGGGGTGCGCTGGTGCATGAAGACCCTCGGCACCACCCCGAGGCGCATGGGCTTGACGATTTTCATCCGACAGACTCCAGGATAGCGGGCTCGATGGGTCGTTCGACTCAGCGTTGAGCGCGAGCCTGTTCCACACGCGGTAGGTGGATTACTTCAGGATGTGCAAGTCCGCCCTGTGGAGGTCGAGCTGGGACGTGATCCGATACAGCTCGCACTTGTATTTGAGGCCCCTCGCCTGGACTTCCGCCGCCGTCACCTTCTTGATCTCGAGAGGGGCATATCTGTACCACAGCCCATCGATTCTCTCGGTTTTTGTCCCGCGGATCCTCTCGACCCGTGACCCGATGTCGGTCTTGTAAAGACCGCTCACCGTGCTGGTGGAAGCGCCGAGGACAGTGTTTTTTCTCCACCCCTTGATTGTAGAGCGGACCCCACCTTTGACTTTGTTGATGGTCTGACCTGTGACGTCTGTGACGTTCAGGCCCTGAACAGTGGTTTCTCGCCCTCCGCGGAAGTTGCTCGTGGCGCGACCGCTGACATCCGTACGTCGCGTACCGTTGACATCGGTCTCGCTAGTACCGTTGATCGTCGTTTTGTTCGATATGAAGACCGTCGTCTCTCGCCCGTTGAAGAAGGTGCTATCGTCGCGGCCTCTGATCTGGGTGTTACGCTTCCCAAGGATGCGCAAGCCGCTGTTGCCCCTGATGGTGGCGCTGCGATCGCCCACGAGCATGAACGTGTCGTCGCCCTTGATCGTTGTGGTCCGATCCTTCGCGATGATGGTATTTCGTTTCCCACGGATGATCGTCTTTTCATTGCCCCAGACAAATGTGTGGCGATAGCCCAAGATCACGTTCTGCGCGTATCCGGCGATGAAGTTCCCGGCGTATCCCCCGGTGATACTCAAACGGAAGCCTCCCACGATATTCTCGGAGATGCCCACGGTGATCGCCGTTCGGTTGCCAGTCACGATGTTCTCGGAGCTGCCTCCGATCCACACATGAGCGTGGCCTTCCGACTTGACCTCGTACGAGGCGCCGCCGTTGGGCGCCCCCATTCGGAGGTAGGTGTTGTCATAAGGCGTCGACAGCGTGATCCGCTCTTGCCCGGCCTGGTCTTCGAGCTCGAGCCGGTTGCGCCCGCCCGTCTGGATCACGTTCCGCGTGTTGTTCCCCGCCGTGACCGGGCTCGGCGTCAGCGCGTTGGGCGCGACCCCGACGATGGCCGGCCGGTCGGGATCGCCTCCCTCGAAGGCGCACATGACCTCGACGCCGGCGCGCAGCGGGAAGTGGAAGCCCTCGATGCCGCCGCCATGGGGCTGGAGCATCCGGACCCAGGTCGACGCCTTCCCCCCGCTCAGGTCGCTCTCGTCGAAGTGGAACTTGATCCGGTAGCGGCCATGGCTGTCGATCTGCGCGTAGTCGCTGACCGCCCCGCCCTCGACGACCGCAGGCTCGGTGCCGTAGATGCGCGGCCACTCGGTCACCTGCGGCGCGCGGAACTGCGCCGTCGCGGGGATGGCCTTGGCCTCCATGCGGTAGTTCTCGGTCCACGTCGTGAAGTCGCGGAGCTCGGGCATGTCCGGGGCCTGGTTGGACCAGTGCTCGACCTCGATGGTCAGGTACTTCGTGTTGAACGCGGCCCGCGGGTGGTCCTCGATCTCGAAGGTGAACCCAGGGACCACCGTCGCCGCCTTGCCCGTCGCCTGGTAGACGACGCCGGTCGCGGAGAGGCTCTCGGCCTTGATCCGCGCCAGCCGCGCCCCGTCGCCCGACGAGAAGAACCGCGCGCCGTACAGGCTGACCTCGCCAAAGCCGCTCGGGCTGACCGACGCCTGCCCGGCGATCGGTACGGCCGGCGTGGCGTAGTTGTAGTCCTTGAGGCGGACCGAGCTGGGCATGACGTCATGCCGGCAGGTGAAGGCGTGGAAGGTGTCCTTCGCGGTGTTGGCGCCGCCAGGCTGCGGGTAATAACGAATGGGCTTGTCGCCATGGGGCTGATGGGCCGATTTGTCATCGGTCAGCACCAGCGTCTCGCCGCCCTCCCCATGCTCGAAGTAATAATAGATGCCCTCTCGCTCCATCCACCGGGCGATGAAGGCATAGTCGCTCTCGCGGTACTGGCAGACATGCTCTTCGGCGGCATAGGAGCCCTGGAGCTGCAAGGCGCAGTCCGTGACGCCGCCCTTTTGAAGGACGGCCTGGAGGATCTCCGGGATGGTCTTCACGGTGAAGACACGGCTGTGAACCGCCAGGGTGAGCAAGGCGAGGCGCGGGATCATGGTGGCCCGGAAGACGCACCGACCGGCAAAGTCGTTGATGAGCTCGATGCTGCCGAGGATGCCGCTTCGAAGGAAGCTCTCGCCGCCGTCGCTCCGCTCCAGGGAGATGGTCACCGGCTTGCCCAGGGCCGCGGCCATGTCGATGCCATGGCCGACATCGTTCGTCGTCACCAGGTAGAGCTCGAAGCGATAGAGCTTCGAGATGCCCTCGGTGCCACGAAAAGCCACGAGCTTGGTGGAAGAGGGCAGGGCGCTTGATTGGACGACAAAGTTGTCGGGCATGGCGATCCTCACGGGTGAGCAACGTCGGCAGGCGCAGACGCGCAGGATACTCTAGACGTGATTTGTTTCAATTAGATCGTCCTGGCGTCGAAGCGCGTCTGGCCAGTGGCCTCGGCGACCATATCGGCCGTCTCCTGGGTCAGCGCGATTGCCTCGGTCCAGTCGCCCGGGTACTGCGGCTTGCCGGCGCTCTCCACGAGGCAGCGCCCCTCCGCGGCCGTCAATCCCTGGTCCTTGACGTAATACGCGTCGATCCACACGTCCGGGTTGGCGTAGGCCCACAGCTGGGCCCTGGTCCGGCGCTTCACGTACTCACGCAGCGCCGCCGCCTTGTTCGCGTCCTCCAGCGCCGCGGTGCGCACGTAGAACACGTAGAAGAAGCTGAGGTTCTCGCGGACGCCGTGTTCGATCGACGTGGCGCCCTCGTCGCGGTATTCGTTGAGGTAGCGCAAGAGGATGGTGCCTGAGAGCGGCGCGACGTCGACCTGGCGGCTGGTGAGCGCCAGCTTGGAGAGCGGCTTCTCCCGGACCTGCACCGCGATGATCTTCACGTCGAGCCCGGTGAAGGTGGCGTGGATCGGGGGCGTGTCGCCGACCGAGCCGCCGTCCAGCGCGCCGGCGCGGAACGCCTCGACGGTGAGAGGCCCGCCGCTGATGTTCTGCCAGCCGGCGGCGAATGGCAGCGCGCCGATCTCGCCGCTCAGCTGCAGCTGCTTCTGCACGGTCGGATCGCCGATGCGGAGCTTCGTCTCGCGTGGAAAATCGGCCGGGATAGCCGCGTCCAGGGCGAGCCACGCGCCGGCGTTCGCCTCGTCGCCGCGCCCACATCCGGACAGGGCGAGCGCGAAGACCAGCAAGAGGCCCAGGAACTCCACCGCGCGCTGGCGGACGCCCGTGGCCGGCGGGGCGCTGAGGCAGCGGGACATGCGTATTGCGTCTCCTCTCCCCGCTGCGCTGAGCACGGTTCGTGCCGCGCTGCGCGCCCGCCCGACCACGCCGTATCCACGACGATTTCCGGCGGCCGCACCCCGGGGCCCGCCGCCGGAATGTCATGGCGCCCCGGCCCACGCGCGCGTCGAGCGGCGCCGGTGCGGTAATGCGACAGCGACGCTCGAAGCGCATTGCTGCCCCAGCAGCAGCCGGTGGCGATCCGCTGCTTCTGTACGAGCACGACCGGTGTCCGCCCAAAGCCGCCAGCACATGTTCAGCGCTTCACGCTGCCTGGGGTGATCGCTTTGAGATAAGCGCATGTCCAGCGAGCAACCCGAGCAATCCCCCCTGCCCCGCGCCGAGATCCGCGGGGCGAGCCGCGTCCTCGACGCGCTGGAGCGCGCGGGCAACAAGCTGCCTGATCCGGCCGTGCTCTTCATCCTGCTGGCCGCGGTCGTCGTGGTCCTCTCCGCGGCGCTCGCCACGCTCCAGTTCAGCGAGATCGACCCGCGCACGAAGCAGCCGCTCGTGGTCCACAGCCAGCTCTCGGGCAAGGCCATCACCGAGTTCTTCTCGACCATGGTGCAGACCTTCACGAGCTTCCCGCCGCTCGGCGTGGTGCTCGTGGCCCTGCTCGGGGTCGGCATCGCCGAGCGCTCAGGGTTCATCAACGCCGGCCTGAAGAAGGTCCTCGCGATCACGCCGACGAGGGCGGGCGGGTGCGGTTCGGAGGTACGTCTCTCCCCCGTGAGTGGGGCTTCGCCTGGGTCTCGGTCGGGACGCGCGTCGAGGTCCGCGGGACGAAGCCGGGCTATAAGGGCGTGCCGAAGGCGGTGGAGGTGGTGCCATTGGTCACACCTGAGGACTCGGAGGGCCTTGTCGACGGAGCGCTGGCAACGTCACCCCCCATCCAGCTCTTCGTGGCCTTTGCCCCGGCGGACGACGCTTTCGCGCGGTGCCTCGAGAACCACCTCGCCGCCCTGGAATCGAGAGGTGTCGTCCGTACATGGAGTGAGCGCCGGCTCGATCCCGGCGCCGAACGAGAGGTCGAGCTCGGTGCGAGGCGCGATGAAGCCGACATCGTCCTCCTGCTGATCAGCGCGGATTTCCATGCCGCCCGTGGACCACACCTCTCCCGAGCTGAACTGGACGGCCGGCCCCGACGGCACGCAGAGTTACGCCATCGTTTTCAAGGACGTCACGCTGGTCACCGGAAGCCCACCGGACGAGCGCGGGTACCACTGGGTGATCTGGAACATCCCGGCCAGCGTGCGCTCGCTGCCGAAGAAGCTTGCCTCCGGGAACCCCATCACGGGGGTGGCCGGCGCCAAGCAGTACAGCGACCCGCTCTTCAACGACGGCTACGTCGGTCCGTGCCCCTCCTGGGGCGTCGCTCCGGGATCGCCGCTGCTCGACACGGATCCCCCGCCGACGGTGAAGACCGACAGCTACACGTTCACGGTGTTCGCGCTGCCCACGGCGACCTTCACCGAGCCGGCCATGCGTCCGGCCCCGGCTGCCAGCGAGCCGCCGATCAGCTGGGTCAAGGACATCGACAGCGCTCTCATCGATCAGGCGATCGGGACGGCCGTGCTCGACACGACCTCCGACGCTCAGCCGGCGGAGTTCGCCGTGCCGCCCGCGGCGCCCTGAGCCGCCCCACGCTTCGCGGTGGGGCGCGGCGCCTTTCACGCCGCACCGCGAGCACGCCAAAGAACTATGAGACACGCTCTGGTCGTCCCGCGGGGGCATGCCAGGCCCTCCTGGAACAACGACGCTGGTTCAACAACCAATCCGCGTCGCCACCCGAGGCGACGCCGCGCCGCTGCCGCTGGACGGCGCCCGCGGATACGGTTAGCTCCAGACCATGAACCTCACCGACGTCCTGCGGGAGCTCGCCGCGCTGAGCAACGAGAAGATGCGCGAGGTCAACGCCCGCGCCGGAGACGCCCACGGCGTGAACCTCACCCAGCTCCGCGCGCTCGCGAAGCAGCTGAAGACGGACCACGCCCTGGCAGGCGAGCTGTGGCGCACCGGGGACCCCGACGCCCGCCTCCTGGCGACGCTCGTGTTCAAGCCAAAGGCCTTCTCGGCGGACGAGCTGGACGCGATGGTCCAGGAGATCGACTATCCCAAGCTCCTCGACTGGTTCATCGTCAACGTGGTCAAGGCGTCGCGCCACGTCGAGGAGCTGCGTGTCCTCTGGAAGGACTCCGCGAGCGAGCTGGTCGGGCGCGCCGGCTGGAGCCTGACGACGGAGCGCGTCGTGAAGAGCCCAGCCGGCATCGACCTCTCCGCGCTGCTCGACCAGATCGAGGCGGAGATGAAGACGGCGCCGGGCCCGAAGCAGTGGTCGATGAACCACTGCCTCGCCGAGATCGGCATCCACAACCCCGGGTTGCGCGCCCGCGCGGTGGCCATCGGCGAGCGGCTCGAGGTGCTCAAGGACTACCCGGCGTCGCCGGGCTGCACGCCGCCGTTCGCGCCGATCTGGATCGCGGAGATGGTGCGGCGGCAGAAGGCGGCGAAGACGCGGGGCAAGTGAGGGGGCGGCTCGCCCCGCTCCCGATGGCGTGAAATCCGCATGCTCGCGCGCTTGCGCTCCGCCTGCCGCGAGGCCCGACGCGATGGAGGACAGCAGAGCAATCCAATTGCAACAGGAGCAGACTGCGCCGGGGGGAAGGATGAACGCGCACTCCCGTGCTGGATGATTCCATGATGTGCTGTCAGACCATCGCGCGCCGGCATCGGGCGCGCCGAATTGGTGCGGACAGATCTTGCGCCTTGCGATGCAGCACACTAGACTCCAGCCAACGAGATGCAGTCACGGGGTAGGTGACTTGAAGCGCCGTCTGTGACGAGCCGATCGCGTGCTCATCGTGACTGGTGTGACGCTCGTGCTGGCGTTCGCGGCCGGACTCGACGCCGGAAGGAGCGGGCGAGGCAGGCGAATGGGCCAGCTCGACGTCTACACACCGCGGCTCGATATCTACATGAGGGGATCCAACTTCTACAGGTGAGGGACCGAGCGAGTGCTCGCGCTGCAGCGGCCCATGGCGCGATCCGGCTTGGTATCGATCGACCGCGCTGCAGCGTGCCGTCGCGAGCGAGTCGACACCTCCCAGTCGGATTGCCCTCCATTCTCCTCGAAGCGGACGAGCCGTATCCCTCGAAGCGGACGAGCCGCTGGAAGGCATCACACCCACAACAGCAAAAGGATGGAGAACATGCGAACACGGTCATTGGTAACAGCGTTCCTCGCGTGCGTCGCCCTCGCCAATGCGAGCTGCGTGATGGACGCGCCGGACGGAGATGAGTGGGACAGCACCGAGGAGACCGGTGACGCGACGTTGGCTTCGACGGTGTCGGGCTGGACGGGGTGGTCGTCGGGGAGCTGCGGAATCGGTGGATGCACCCCTATCGTCTCGCCCACGTGCGCGAACGGGAGCTTCGCGACCCGCTGGGAGAGCAATTCGTCTCGCTCCCAATTCCGGATCTACTGTACGCCCGGTCCATCGTCCACGACGAACCACGCCTGGACGACCGATTGCCCCAGCGACAAGGTCGCGACGGGGGTCCAGTGCGTCACGAGCAGTGGCCAGGGATTCTGCTCGCCGGCGACGGTCCGGTGCAGCACGCCCGTGGGGACGGGTTGGGGTACCGGCTCGCCGTCGTCCCAGAGCCCGACCACGATAGGGACGAATCGATACCAGTGTCCTGACACACCAGTCACGGGGTATGGATACGTGGACCGCATCAACTATACGGGTGGTGTTTGCGGCACGCTGTGGGGGCCGCTCCCCTGATGCGGCCTCCGGCCGTTCCCGTCGAGCAGGTGCCGGCCGCGTTCACGGCTGACCGGCGCGCCCGCCGGTAAACGCTGCTGGGGCGCAGCGCAACCAGCCCTCGACCTCCGGCAACGACGGCGGGCCTCTCCTGGCCGCGCCGATCCGCCGCTCGACCCGCCTCTTCCCGCTCGATACCGGCGCACGTTCCCGCCGCTCGGTGAGCGCCTCGCCGGCTGATAGGATCGCGGGCCTCACCGTGAACGATCGCCGCGAGAGCTTCCAGGCCATTCCCCACGACGAGATCCAGCGCGCCGAGGACCGGTCGTGGACCGAGCGGCTCCTCGGCTGGCTGGTGCTGCCCGAGCTGCCCGAGGCCGAGCGGGACGAGATCGCGACGACCCTGGCGCGCGTCGAGGACCCGCGCGCGGCGGCGCGGCTCATGCGCATCGTGGAGGCGCGCGAGTTGCCCGAGGCGGCGCGCGAGGCTGCGGGCGCGATCCTGAGGAGCGCCGGGAATCCGCCGGGCGGCGCCTGGCTCAGGGCCGCCTGGGCGGAGGGCGACATCGTGCTTCGCCGTCACGCGCTGCTCTTCATGGAGCGCGCCCAGGCGGACCTCGTCGAGCCGGTCGCCCGGGATTCCGCGCACCCGCTTCACAAGGAAGCCATACAGGCCCTCGCGCTCGGCTTCTCGGAGCCGCGCTTCCAGGCGCTGATGATCGCCGCCCTCGGGCACCCCGACGCGGGTATCCGCAAGGTCGCCGCCGACGCGCTTGTATGGGAGGAGCCCGTCGCGGCGGAGGCGCCGCTCCTGCGCGCCGCCGTGGATCCCGCGGTCGACGTCGCCGTCGCTGCGCTGGAGACGCTCCACTATTACCCGAGCCGGCGCTGCCTCGATGCGGTCGCCGCGCTCCGCGGGCACCCTGACGAGCGGGTGCGCGCCGCAGCGGCCGCGTGCGCTGTCGAGATCTGCGAGGGGAGGTTTCGGTGGGCGCTCGACCGCGCCGAGCCGGCCGAGCGGCGGCTTCTCCTCGCGTGGATGGATCCGGTCCGGCATCTCCTTGGCGTCCTGGGAGACGAGGACGCGTCGGAGGCGGACGATCCCGCCGCGCGCGGCCCCATCTCCTCGCCCGGCGGCGATCGCGGGTCGGGGGCAGATCTCGAGATGGCCGAGCTCCTCGCGCTCTATGCCGATCTCGACGGCTGCTGGGCGGAGAGGAAGCATCGGTTCGCGGACCGCTTCCGAGCAGCGGGAGTTGCGGCGGATCGCGGCGCAGCGGCGGCGTTCCTGGCGGGGCATCCGGATCCCTGGATCCGCGAGCGATCCGCGTCGCTCCTCGCCGCGTGGGACGAGCAGGAGGCCCTCCTCGGGCTCACCCGCGATGCTGCCTTTCACGTCAGGACGAGCGCGATGTACTGGCTCGGCGAGCTCTCTGCGAACCGGGCCCTCGCGGGGCCCGCCTGGGAGCACCTCGGTGAGCTCGGGACGACTGGCACGCATGCTCTCGAGACCCTGAACACGTACGTGGCCCATGCGCTCAAGGAGGAAGCCATCCCCCGGCTCCTCACCCTGGCGCGCAGCGACGAGCGCGAGCCGGTCCGGTACGGCGCCGTCGACGCGCTCGCGAAGCTCGGCGCCCACGCCGAGGTCGTGGCGCTCCTGCCCTTGCTCGCCGAGCCGCCGCAGGTTACCTGGGCGGTTCACGTCGCGCTCCTCTCCGCGTGCAAGCGTCTCGGTCTCCACCCGGGACGGTGCGAGGCGCTCCGCGAGGTCGACAACATCGATGTTCAGCTCGCGATCGCGCCCTGGGCGGTGGGGTCATCCGTCGCCGATTAGCTTCGAAGGAGAGTCCTGGATCGTCGAGCTTCTGGCTGTCCGAGGTGTTGACAAGGAGAGATTCCCGCCAGAAAAAACGACCGATGACGAGCGGCGGCCGGAAACAGTAGCAATTTTATGGTTTCCGCCTGTTTCGACGCTGAGGGCGGCTCCGGTGTGGCCGAGCGGGGCGCCCTCCGCCGCAGGGCAATGGCGCAGCGCCGGGCAGCTCATCCGGAGGCGGGGACAAGGGGCGTCACATCCGCCCGCACGGACGGCAAAAGCTGCCCGAGACCTCATCTCCGAGGGCGACGGCGCGGCTCAGGGTGCTGGCGAGCGAGGCGACCACCGCAGCCCGACGCGACGGATCGGTCACGGCGAGCTCCCCAGGCCCGGGGTTTGGCCCTTGGGCCCGCGTTGGGCCCATGCCTCCCGAGGCGGTGCGATCCGTCGTCACGCCATCCATGAGCACCTGGACTGTATGGTCAAATTCGGATCGAAGTGAGGTGGCGCTCGTCCGTGGCGAACATCCACCACGCTTTGCGGATGGCACACCCATGCCCGACGCAGAAACGTTGTTGTGGAAGATCGAAGTGGCCACCTACGAAGAAGCTGCGGCCGTTCACCACCTGCGCATGGGCTGGGAGCCCTACAGGCCTATGGGGACCCCGAGCCGTGCCCGTGTTGCAGCGCCATGTTGTATCCTGAAGGCAGCGGTGAGTGCGGCTGCGGTCACCGTTCAACGTGAGTTCGAGGCGACTCCCGCGCCGCCGTTGAGCGCGGCTGCTACGTCTCGCCGCGCGTGGCGCGGGCGGCCTCCACTTTCGCCATGATCTCACGAATATACACACGTGCGTCGCCGCGCGTCTTGAGCGGCTAGAACACCAATCATGTTGAAACCCGGAGAATTTTCACAGGGAGGCGAGGAGGCGGGGAGGAAGAAAAAAATGAATCTCTCCCTCTTGCCGTCTCTCGCTCCCCGCCTCCCCGCCTCCCTGTGAAATCTCTGTTTTTTCTCGGGGTTTCAACCCGTTTGTCGCTCGTGCGCCAGGCCAAGCCTGGGCGAGGAGGATGCGATGAGCTGAAACTTCGCGAAGAAACCCGGCGGGTGAGAGTCCCGTCCGGCAAGGTTGGCCCACCAGCCGGAAGCGAGTCTTGCGTGGCGCTGGGTGACCGGCGGCGCGAAGCGTAGACAGCGAGCGTGCGGGCCGTGGGATAGAGCCTCGAAAGAACGGAAGTCGTGGGGCCGACGCCGTGAGCGTAGCGGAAGGCAACATCGTCGCGTCAAGAGCGAGCCCGGGTAGCCCCCACTCGCAGGGCCTGGCGCGGCGACCCACCGGGGTCAGAGACCAGGGCACGTACGCAAGGGTTTCCCGAGGAACCTGGGAGATCCCGCCGCCTCCACCGAGAGGTGGAACCGCCGAGCGGAGCGCAAGCGAGCGGAGCGGGGGCGGCGGGAAGTCGGAGTGCATTCGTAGTACCGCGGAAGCGGGGGAACCAACCCGAGGGACCCCGTGGAGGGAAGGGGAGCACCGGGACACGGGATCGTTGGAGGGAAAGATGAAGGAGACATCGGGCTCCGAAACCGTCTGCACGAAACTCGAACGGATAGCGGAGCTGGCGCGGCAAGCTCCCAGCATGGGGCTGACGACGCTCGCCCATCACATCGACCTGGACTGGATGCGCGAAGCCTACCGACGAACGCGCAAGGACGGCGCGCCCGGCGTGGACCGGCAGACCGCGGAGCATTACGCGGAGCAGCTGGAGGACAACCTCCGGTCGCTGCTGGAACGAGCCAAGGCGGGCACGTACCGCGCGCCGCCGGTGAGGCGGGTCCACCTCCCGAAGGGCAACGGGGAAACACGCCCGATCGGCATCCCGACCTTCGAGGACAAGATCCTGCAGCGCGCGGTGGCGATGGTGCTGGAAGCCATCTTCGAGCAGGATTTTCTTGACTGCTCGTACGGCTTCCGGCCTGGCCGCTCGGCACACCAAGCGCTCGCGTCGTTCTGGGACAAGGCGATGGAGATGGCGGGTGGATGGGTCATCGAGGTCGACATCCGAAAGTTCTTCGACACGGTGGACCGTCAGCACCTGATGGCTGCGCTGCGCCGCAGGGTACGAGATGGCGTGCTGCTCCGTCTCATCAGCAAGTGGCTGCACGCGGGAGTGCAGGAAGACGGTAGCGTCAGCTACCCGGAGGCCGGCACACCGCAGGGCGGTGTGATCTCGCCGATCCTGGCGAACATCTACCTGCACGAGGTGCTCGACACGTGGTTCGAGCGCGACGTCCGACCTCGGCTTCGAGGCAGGGCACATCTCATCCGCTACGCGGACGACGCGGTGCTGCTGTTCGAACTGGAAGAAGACGCGCGCCGGGTGATGGCCGTGCTACCGAAGAGATTCGGCAAGTACGGGCTGAGCCTGCACCCGGACAAGACGCGCCTGCTGCCGTTCCGGCGGCCGCCGAAGAGACCCCCGCCGAGCGGCGGGGCGTCGCCGACGTGGCCGTCGACGTTCGAGCTGCTCGGCTTCACGCATCACTGGGGCAGGTCGCGGCGAGGCAACTGGGCGATCAAACGCAGGACCGCCAAGGACCGCTTCAGCCGCGCGCTGCGGCGCGTGGCGGAGTGGTGCAGGGACCACATGCACGATGAGCTGAACAGCCAGCAGGAGGGCCTGGCCATGAAGCTGCGGGGTCACTACGAGTACTACGGGATCACCGGGAACTCGGAGGCGCTCCGTCGCTTCGCCTGGGAGGTCGTGGCGGTGTGGCGCAAGTGGCTCGATCGCCGCTCGCAGAACGCCAAGATGACCTGGGAGCGTATGCACCGATCGCTGGAGAGGTACCCCCTTCCGCGGCCGCGCATCACGCACCCCGCTCCTGCCCGCTCGTAGCGAACCCGTGTCCCGAAGAGCCGGATGCGGGAATTCCGCACGTCCGGATCTGTGGGGGGCCGGGGGGTAGTCGACCCCGGCCTACCCGACTAGGCTTTCATCTGTCGCCGCCCGCCTACCCCGCGCTGTCGCCCGTGGAGGGCGAGCCTACCCGGCCGTTCGGCGCGGCGAACACCCACGCCGACTTCCCGCGCAGCTTTGTCGAGCTGATGACCTGCGTCAGGGACGACGGCTCCGCCCGGATCCCCGCCGGCGCGAAGATCATCCCCCTCCAGGCTCCCCCCGAGCACCTGCCGCGGATCATGCAGGCCATCCGCGCGACGGTCGCCAGGATCGCCGCGTGCCTCGCGCGCTTCCAGGGCCTGCACATCCTCGTGCTCGGCGCGCCCGACGCCGCCGCCCTCGCCGGCCGCCTCAGCGCGGAGGGCGTCCGTCACGGGGGCGTCAACACCGTGCAGCGGCCGGTGGAGACCGCGGAGGGGCTCCGGATGGCGCCGGTCCGCCTGCTCGAGCTCGACAGCGGCGATCTGGAGGAGGCCGGGTCAGGCCGCGTCCCCGAGGGGAGGATCGCGATGGTGGAGGACCTGCAGGCGGAGCTGCTGCAGACGCAGCTGCACATGGATCATCCGAACGGCGCGGTGGACCTCGTCGACGCCGTGCTCTGCGTGGCCGAAGCTGATCTGCCCGAGGTCGAGCGCCGCTACGAGAAGTACACTGGCCGCAGCGCCCGCGCCGACGGACCGACGCGCGTCTTGGATCTCGAAGGCTCCCGGATCACCCTCGTCGCCGACTCCGATCTGGAGGCGATCTTGCCGGGCGAGCGCGCCCCCGCGCTCCCGGCCTTCGTGGCCTACGCGGTCGCGGTGCGGGACGTCGGCGCCGCGGGGAAGCTGCTGGAGGAGAACGGCTTCCCGCTGAGGGAGTCGGCCTCCGGGGACATCTTCGTTCCAGCCGGCGCGGCGCTCGGGACCGCCGTCATCTTCCGGAGCGCGGGCTGAGCACGCCCGGCGAGCGAACGTTGCCCGTCCGCGATCGCACAGAGCACGCCATCCAGCACCGGCAGGCTCCCCCGTGAGGGCCCGGGCGCCCATGCGGTCGCGACGTGCCAGCGCATCGTCCGAGGACCGAGGACCGAGGGTGAGCTGGTCCCTCACTGGCGGCCAGCCGGGCGCGGCACGTGCTAAAACGTCCGCATGGAGGCGATGAGGATCGAGGGAAGCGAGCGCGATCTCGAGACGTTCGCGGCGGGGATCCTCCAGGGCGCCGCGCCCATCGAGACGCCCACCCCGTTCGAGCGCCAGGTGCGCTGGGACCTGCAGGGCAACACGGGCCTCATCAGCGCCTCCACGCTGCGCTCCGGCATCTCCCTCTCCGCCAGCCGGTGCCGGTGGGCGTGGGCGTCGGGGATGGTCATCGACCACGCGCCGACGGGGCTGGAGTTCGTCCTGTCGCGAGGACCCCACATGCGGGTGAGGAGCAGCGAGGGAGACGGCTTTCTCCTCGGGGGCGGGACATTCCGCATCGGCCAGGTGAAGAGGCCGCTGAAGCTCGTGTGCGAATGGGACGAGTCGGCCGTCGGTCAGGATCAGGACAGCCTCTGCCTCACCATCGACGCATGGCGGCTCCGCGAGCTCCTGGGCTCGCAGGTCCTGCCTGCGCCCCTCGAGCGGATCGTGGCCCACACCGGGGGTTACCCGCGCGCGACGCACGCCATGTCGCCGACCCTGTACCGGCTGCTCGACGAGATCCTGGGCTGCGACGCCAGGGGTCTCTCCCGGCAGCTCTACCTGGAGGCCAAGGGGCTCGAGCTGATGGCGGCCATGGTCGATCAGCTGGAGGAGAGCGAGAGCGCAGCGTCGCCGCTCCTCTCGCAGCACGACATCGCGCGGCTCGAGCGGGCGCGGCACGCCCTGCTGGCGCGCATGGTGGACCCGCCGACGCTCCCGGAGCTCGCCCGGCACGCCGGGCTGAACGAGGTGAAGCTCAAGGCGGGGTTCCGCGCGCTCTTCGGCGCGCCGGTCTTCGCGTACCTCCGGAACCACCGGCTGGAAGAGGCCCATCGCCTGTTGCGCCAGCGGGCGTGCAACGTGACCGAGGTGGCGCAGCGGGTGGGGTACGAGAACCCGAGCAAGTTCGCGGCCGCGTTCCGCAAGCGGTTCGGCGTGCCCCCGTCGACGGTGGGCTGAGCGCCCTGGGGGCGACGCTCGCTGCCGCGGACGGCGAGGGGGCGCGCGGGGAGCATCGCCACGAGGGGTAGGCGCTGCCAGGGGCCGGCTCGAGGCACGGTCCTCCCGCTAGGAGCTGAAAGGCTCCTGCGTGGAGCGGCGGCGTGCGGCCTCCGGAACCACCCTCGCAGCGGGCGGCGAAGGGGCTCGCCCCGGGAGAATGCGATGAAGGCGATTGTTCAGTACGAATACGGTTCGGCGGACAACCTGCGGCTTGAGGAGATCCCCATGCCCGCGCTCAGGGACGACGGTGTGCTCGTGCGGATCGAGGCCGCGTCGGTGAACGCGGCCGACTGGCACATGATGCGGGCGGATCCGTTCTTCCTTCGGTTTCTCGGCTTCGGGCTCTTCGCGCCGAAGCACCGGGTGCCCGGCGCCGACATCGCCGGTCGGGTGGAGGCGGTGGGGAAGAACGTGACCCGGTTCCGGGTGGGCGACGAGGTGTTCGGGGATCTGTCCGCTCACGGGTGGGGAGGCTTCGCGGAATACGTCTGCACGTCGGAGCAGGCGCTGGCCCCGAAACCGTCGAACGTGAGCTTCGAGGAAGCTGCGGCCGTCCCCTTGGCGGCGTTGGCTGCGCTCCAGGCGCTCCGCGACTGCGGGCGGGCTCGGGCCGGGCAGCGGGTGCTCGTCAACGGCGCCTCCGGAGGGGTGGGGACGTTCGCTGTCCAGATCGCGAAGGCCCTGAACGCGGAGGTGACAGGGGTGTGCAGCACCAGGAACCTCGATCTGGTGCGGTCGCTGGGCGCCGATCACGTCGTCGACTACACGCGCGCGGACGTCACCCGGAGCGGGCACGAGTACGACCTGATCGTGGACGCGGCGGCTTACCGATCCGTCTCGGACTACCGGCGCGTGCTCCGCGATGGCGGCACGTACGTGCTCGTCGGAGGAACCACGGGCGCGTTTCTGCGGGTCGCGCTCCTGGGGCGATGGTCCGGGTCGAAGGCGATGAAGGCGCACGCGTCGCGTCCGAGCGCCGCCGATCTCATCGCCCTGACGAAGCTGATCGAAGCGGGCACGGTCAGGCCGGTGCTCGATCGGCGTTATCCCTTGAGCGGGGTACCGGAGGCGGTCCGCTATCTGGAGAGCCGTCGCGCGCGGGGGAAGGTGGTGGTCACGCCCGCCACCGCCGTCGTCCCGCCGTCGTGACGCGGAGCCTCCCGCGTCACGTCTCCAGATCGCGCTTCAGCCGATCGAGGAGAGCGACCGCGGCGGTGGCGTGGGGGCTGATCCACCGGTAAGATCAAGTGAGCCGCAGGGTTCCGTCCAATATGAATAAGTGAATCAGGGCGTTCCCGTGAGCTCAGTTGATCGATTAGGTGAAGTCGTCATTCCCGGCAGCATTACTTTGATCGCGGCTGTGTCCGCCGATCTGCGCCCGCCGCACGCGACGATGACAATGTGGTCGTCGGGGCGCTCGTCGCGCACAGGCGGTCTCATCGATTCATCGCTCCGGCAGGCTGTGCAATGACGGTGGCCACCTCGACGCGTGGATAGGCGATCGAACGAACATCGCCTCTCCAGGAGGGAGCCCGATCGTCCGGAGGATCGTCGGTCAATCGTCGTGTGCGGCGTGGCGGCGCGACTGGATGAGAGCGCCGGACTCTACGTGACGGCGAGGAGGCGGGGATGTCGGTGACTGGCCTGCTCAGGGGCGCGAGCGACGGCTTTTCTGCGTCGAGGGCTGCGCGTTCATGCCGGCAGAAAGGCCTGCTTCGAGGAGAGGAGCGCGTCCATCAGGGCCTCCCGCTCGGCCGTCGGCTGCGCCGCGACCCGCTCCCACGCGTCCCTGCGGAGGCTCGCCTTGGCGAGGCGGAACGCCGCGGCGGGGCGGCCGCACGCCGTGGCGAGGAAGCGGCGCGCGTCCTCGAGCGGCTCGGCGGAGAGCGCGTCGCCGACGCCCATGTCGAAGAGGCTCGCGGGGGAATGGAGCTCCGCGCCGAAGACGAGCCTCCGGAGCGCGCGGGCGGGAGAGGCGGTCCGGGCGATCTCGAAGGCGACGCGCGGGAAGGCGATGCCCACGGCGAGCTCGGGGAGACCGACCTTGTAGTCGCCGGCGCCCAGGGCGAGGAAGTCAGCGCACATCGCGAGCAGGAGGCCGCCCGCGATCGCATGGCCGTGAACGGCGGCGGCGAACGGCTTCGGAAAACGGAAAGCGGCGCCGAAGGCGGCGTCGAAGTCGTCAAGGAAGCTCCCGAGCCCCTCTCGATCGAGCGACGCGACCTCGCGGAGATCGAGGCCCGCAGACAGGCAGTTGCCTGCGCCGCGGACGAGCACGCCGCGCGCGGCGTCGTCCTCCGCGAGCCGCTGGAAGACGTCGGCCAGCTGGCGGAGCACCGCCTGGTTCATGGCATTGACCTTCGGTCGGCTCAGCGTGACCTCGGCGATGCCGTCTCTGGTGAGCACCTCGACGAATTGCATGGCGAGACGATCGCGCAGAGACGAGCGCGGCGCAAGCTCGCGCGCCCTGGCGCCCTGGCCCCAGCGCCGCGGTGATCAGGCTGCGTGTGCGAGATCGCAAGCGACCCCTCCTGCTAACGCGGCGCTCTATCAACAGATGATCCATGCACCGAAGAACCGCTTTCACGCCACAGCCACCCTGAGCGGACCTGTCAGCGGTCCCAGACGAGCGAGACGGGCACGACGCGCTCCGCATCTCCTGCAAAATTTCCGTGCAGTAAGCGCACAGTTCCAGCACCCGGCCGTCCTTGACGCGGGATCGCCGTGAGCCCAACCTCGCGGCATGCGGAACCCGTGGTGGGTGGGCGTGTTTGCGGTGATTGCGCTCGCGTCGGCCTGTGGGGCCCGGGACGCGCTCGACATCGAGGGACTTTCGGCGGAGGAAGGCGAGGTCGGATCGACGGCAGGGGCTGGCGGTGCCGGCGCCACGTCATCGAGCTCGGGCGACCCAGCGATCGGCGCGAGTGCCAGTTCAGGCGGTCCATCCTCGGGAGGTGGGCCGAGCGAGCCGGGCGTCGGGGCCGCGGGGGTCGGGGGTGCTGGGGGCGCCGGCGGCGCGGGCGCGGGTGGCGCGGGGGGCGCCGAGCCGGGGTGCGACCCGACCCGCGTGGAGAGCGGCACCTGGAACGTCAATCGCCAAGAGGCTCTCGAGAAGCTGCGCGGCGTCACCGTGCTCAATGGCAGGCTCAACATCGGCGGCGAGGTCTCCGACCTGTCCCCGCTCGCGTGTCTGACGACCATCTCGGGCCACCTCGTGATCAGCGACACCACGCAGCTGTCGAGCCTCGACGGCCTCGACTCCCTATCCCGCGTCGGGGCGCAGCTGGAGGTGGCGCGGAACGCGTCGCTGCTCCGCCTCGGCAAGCTTCCGAACCTCCAACAGGTCGAGGGGATCATCGAGATCCGTGAGAACCCGATCCTCGAGAGCGTCGCCGGCGTCGGGCTGAACGCCCATGAAGTGCACGTGATCGACAACAATGAACTCGATAGCTTGTCAGGCTTCGAAAGGTTCGAGGAAGGGGTGCTGTTGATCGAGGGCAATGACAACCTCGTGTCGCTGGACGGCCTGCAGGGCCTCCGCCGGGGGTCGCTCCGCCTGATCGACAACGATGCGCTCCTGTTCTTGCCAGGAATCGAGAATTTCGAGGAAGGGGAGCTCTGGATCGAGGGCAACGACGGGCTGGAGTCGCTGCGTGGGGCCGTGAACCTGCGCCGCGGGCGGATCAGCGTGATCGACAACGACGCGCTGGACAGCCTCGACGGCCTGGAGACCGTCGAGGATCTCGAGGAGCTCAACATCTCCGGGAACGACGGGCTCTTCAAGCTGGGCGGCGTCGGGAACCTCACGACCGTCCAGTACCTCATGTTGTCGGAGAACCCGCAGCTGGACTCGCTGTACGGCCTCGACCGCCTCCGTCATGCGGGATCCATCGCCATCGCGCGGAACGATCGCCTCCGGGACCTGATCGGGCTCGGGGGGCTCGAGACCGTCGACGGCCTCAACATCAGCGGCAATCCGTCGATGACCACCCTCACGGGCTTGTTCTCGCTGCGTGGTGTCATGTATGCCTATGTCGAATCGAATCCCGAGCTGGCGATCGCCGACGCTTTCGCGCATCTTCGCTCGGACTCGGGCGACGTGCCGTCGCTTTTTTTGATTTCCAACCCCAAGCTCATCAGGATCGAGCTCGGCGGCCTGACGCGCCTGCAAGAGCTGTCCATCGTCGGTTGTGGCTACCTGGCGGACCTGTCCGCCCTCGCCGGCGTGACCGAGCTGTCGGTGCTCTCCCTGGCCCAGAACACCGGGCTCGTGAGCCTCACAGGCATGGAGCAGATCTCGGATCTCTCTCTGCTGTCGATCGCGAACAATCCCCGGCTCACGGATCTCCGGGCCCTGAGCGGCCTCCGCAACGTCCGAAACGGGATCGAGATCGTCGGCAACCGCGCGCTCACCAGTCTCGACGGGCTCGGTTCGCTCAGCGCGGGCGACGGCGTGACCGAGACCGTGTCGCTCCAGGGCAACGAATCGCTCGTCGATATCGACGCTCTGGGCGGCCTGGTCCGCGTGGGCCAGCTCGTCGTCCTGGACAACGACGCGCTGCTCGGGCTGGCGGGACTCGAGGGCCTGGCAGAGCTCGGTAGCCTCATCGTCGCGGGGAACCGCTCGCTCGCGACGCTCCGAGGCCTGGGCGCCCGGATGATCGGTTGGATGGAGATCATCGGCAACCAGAGCTTGCCGAGCTGCGAGGTCGAGGCGTTCGTGGAGCGCCTCGACGGGCCGCCCGAGGGCGTGCTCGCGGAGAACAACGGTACCGGGACCTGCTCGCCCTGAGCCCGGAGGGAGCCCGCCGCCGCGCGCGAACGACGCCGGCGCGCGCCCTGGGCCGAGGCGCCCGCGGCGGCCCTTCGCCGCGATGCGGAGCCGGCAGGCTCAGCGGCCCGCGAGGCGCCGCATGCAGAACTTGAGGGCCTCGCGCAGGGTGGCGTGCGTGCGGAGGGAGCGCAGGTCGACGTCGAGAGAGGTCATGGTGCGCGCGACCGCGGGGCGGATGCCGGTGACGATCGGCCGGACGCCCAGGAGCTCGACGGCGCGCATGATGCGGACGAGGTGGTCGGCGACGGCCTCGTCGATGGTCTCGACGCCCGTGGTGTCGAGGAGGGCGAAGCGCACGTCGCCGCGTGAGACCGCGTTGAGGAGGCTCTGCATCAGCTCGCCGGCGCGCTCGCCGTCCAGGGCGCCGATGAGCGGCACGGCCAGGACGCCATCCCAGACCTGGAGGATGGGGGCGGAGAGGGCGTGGATGACCTCGCGCTGCTGCTCGATGAGGGCGCGCTGCTCCAGCATCCGCTCCTCCTGCTCGCGCTCCCGCGCGGCATGGAGCACGCCGAGCTCGGCGTGCGCCGCGCGGAGCTCGGCCGTGCGGGCCTCCACCTTGTCCTCGAGCTGGGCGAAGAGGCGGGCGTTCTCCAGCGAGACGGCGACCTGCGAGGAGAGCAGGCCGAGGAGCTCGACGCGATCGTGCGTGAAGACCGCGCTGGCGAGCGCGTTCTCGAGATAGACGATCCCGAGGACGCGCCCCTGGTGGAAGATGGGCGTCGCGAGGAGCGATCGCGGCTGGACGGCCTTGATATACGGGTCGGATCCGAAGGCGGGATCGCTCGGGGCGTCGGCCATGACGACGCTGTCCTCGGTCCGCGCGACATACTGGACCACGCTGACGGCCAGATCGGAGCGGGAATCCAGAGGAGTCGAGGCGATCCGCTCGACGCCGCCGGCGATGTCGCCGGCGGCCTCGACGGTGAGGCGCCCGTCGCCCTTCAGGATCAAGAAGCCGCGGCGCGCGCCGGCGCTCTCGAGCATGATGCGCATCAGCGCCTCGAGCAGCCGGGACAGGACGATCTCCCCGGCGAGGGCCTGAGAGGCCTTGAGCACGCTGCGCAGGTCGAGGTCTCCCCCAAGGCCGGTCCTTGCGCCGGTAGGGGCGGGCAGCAGCACGAGATCGGGATAGTCGCGCTCGAGGCGGGCCATGGCGCTCGCGGCGCCCCAGCGCGCATACTGGGCGTGGGCCTCGGTCATGTAGGCGCGCGCGCTCGTGGTCCTGCCGAGCGCCAGGTAGCAGCGCGCGCAGAGCTCGTTGCCGAGGGCGCCGTCGTGGAGATAGCCGCCCTCGACAGCCGCGCGGATCCCTTCGTCGTAGAGATCCAGCGCCTCTCGCCTGTCGCCGCGCACGCGCGCGAGCTCGGCCGCGAGCAGGAGGTGGCGGTGCCTCATGTTGTCGGGCGCATGGCTCGCCCAGAAGGCGACCTTCTCGCCGAGGGCGCGGGCCTTGTCGAGGTACCGCTCCCGGGTCTCCGGATCCGCGCTGTCGGCCGCCTGGACGAGGGCGACACCGCCGTAGAAGTGGAACGGCGGGTTGCCCTGCCAGCCGGCGATCCCGATGATGGTGGGGTTCGCCTCCATCGCCAGCGCGGCCGCCCCCGCGTGGTCGCCCTGGAACACGCGCAGGAAGAGGCGGTAGAAGATGGTGAAGAAGAGCGAGGCCTGGTTGTTGACCTGAACCGCGCTGTCGACGAGCTCTTTGATCTGGACCCACTCGCCGGCCAGCTCCGTCGGCCCAGGATCCGGGCTCATGAGGTTCTCGCAGATCTGGCCAACGCAGGAGACCATCCAGGTGATGAAATTCCACCTGTCGAACTTCCTGATGGGCAGCAGCGACTGCGATTCGGCCTTGATCTCGGCGAGGGGGCGGCCGAGCAGGAGGGTCGCCGTGTTCGCGTTGGTCATGCAGTAGAAGGTCCAGACGTACTGTCCTGTCTCCAGGCCGGCATGGATGCCGGAGAACAGGACCTCTCGCCCCTTCTCGTAGCTCGTCCGCCAGTGCATGACGAACGCGCCCCACATGCAGGCGAGGATCGGGTCGTTCCGCTTGTCCGGATAGCGCCGGAGGATCTCGCCCGCGGCTTCGCCGAAGGCGTAGCCGAGCGGGATCCGGCCGCTGACGCACAGGATCTGGCCGAAGACGACGTAGGCGAAGACCGAGCTTTGCGAGACGCCGTATTGCACGGTGTCTCGGAGGATCTTCATCACGCAGAAGCCGAAGTTGTTGCTCGCGAGGAAGTAGCAGGACGAGATCATCTCCTCGAGCACGCTGTGCAGGACGGCGACCTCGGGGTCGGCGAGCCGCGGCAGATCGCAGAGCGACTCCATCGATCGGCCGTCGAGGAACCTGAGCGTCGCCTCGACGTCGCCGGCGACCGCCTCGTCCGACGGGAAGGGCGGGAGATCGATCCCGAAGGCGCGCAGGGCCACGAGCCCCTCCTCGAGGGCGGCGTGCAGATCGGCCTTGAGGATGTGGACCCGCACCTTGAGCCCGTGGGCCCGCGTCTTGTCGAGCCGGCTCCTCGCGTGGATCACGGCCCCTTCCAGCGTGGGGAGGGCGTCGTCCGGGCGGCCGGAGAGCCCCTGCATGAGGCCCATCTTCGTTGTGAGCGCGAAGCTGAGCTCGTACTCCGTCGCCCACGGATCGCCCGGGAGCCTGGCGATGCCCTCGGCCAGGTACTTGAGCGCGGCGTCGAACGCCGCGCTCTCCTCGGCCCGCTCGGCCGCGGCGAGGTTCATCCGCGCGAGATCGACGCGGGCCGCGGGGTCCTGGATCAGGTCGCCGGCGAGGTTCAGGTGGTTCACGACGTCGAAGAGAGAGCGCGCGTCGGACCCGAGCTGCTGCCGCAGGAGCACCCCGATGCGGTGGTGGAGCCCCGGCCGCTCCTCGACGGGGATCATCGCGTAGGCGGCCTCCTGGATCTTGTCGTGGACGAAGCGATGGTACGCGCCGTCGCCCGCGATGAGCTCTTCCCTGAGCGCCGGCTCGACGCGCCCGTAAAACTCGTCGATGGAGCACTCGCTGACGGTCGAGAGCGTGCCCAGATCGAAGCGGTTGCCGAGGGCCGCAGCGAGCCTGAGCGCGTCCTGCGCGGCGGGGGGCAGGCGGCGGATGTTGCTCCCCATGAGGTCGAGGACGTTGTCCGTGTACTCGAGGGCGCGTATCGCCTCGAGATCCCACGACCAGCGGCCGGCCTCATCGAAGGACAGCGCGCCGCTGTCGTGGATCGATTTGAGGAAGCGCTTGATGAAGAACGGGTTTCCGCCCGTCTTCTTCAGCACGAGGGCCGCGAGCTGCGCGCAGTCCGAGCGCCCGAGGCTGTCGCAGATCAGCGCCTTGACGTGCGGGAGCTCGAGCGGGGTGAGGACGATGGGCTCGATCTCGACGCCGCTCTTCCGGAGCTCCTCGACGGCGCGGATGAAGGGGTGCGTGGGGCTCACCTCGTTGTCGCGGTAGGCGCCGCAGAAGAAGAAGGCCCCGAGCTCCTCGGCCTCGAGCAGCGCGTTGACGAGGCTCAGGCTCGCGGCGTCGATCCACTGAAGGTCGTCGAGGAAGAGGACGATGGGGCGCCCCTGCCCCGTGAAGACGGAGACGAAGCGCTGGAAGGTGAGGTTGAGGCGGTTCTGCGCCTCGACGGGGCCCAGGGAGGGCACCGGCGGCTGCTCGCCGACGAGGAACTCGAGCGCGGGGAGGACCTCGCAGATGACCTGCGCGTTGCTCCCCAGCCCCTCGATCATCGCCGCTCGCCAGCGCGCGATGCGCGCCTCGCTCTCGGAGAGGATCTGCCGGAGCAGCGCGTCGAACGCCTGGAGCACCGGGCCGAGGGGCCGGTCCCGATTGAACTGGTCGTACTTGCCGGTGATGTAATAGCCCTTCTCGCGGGCGAGGGGCTTCAGGATCTCCTGCACCAAGGAGGACTTCCCGATGCCGGAGTAGCCCGAGACGAGGACGATCTTGCGCGTGCCGCCCAGGACCCCGAAGAACGCCTCGGTGAGGCGCTCGATGCTCTCTTCGCGACCATAGAGCTTCTGGTGGATCTGGAGCATGTACGCGGCGTCGCGCTGGCCCAGGTCGAAGCGATCGAGCTGGCCATGGTCGAGGCGCCGCCGACACTCGTGAAGGTCGGCCAGGAGGCCGCTCGCGGAGTGATAACGGTTCTCCGCGTTCTTGGAGAGCAGCTTCATGACCACATCGCCGAGCGCGGCGGGCACGGCGGCGTTTCGCGCCGCGGGGTGCTCGGGGATGTGGGCGATGTGGGCGTGGATGAGCTCGAGCGGATCGCTCGCCTGGAAGGGGACGGCCCCGGTGAGCATGCGATAGTAGAGCACGCCGAGCGAGTACAGATCGGAGCGGTGGTCGACGCTGCGGTTCATCCGGCCGGTCTGCTCGGGCGAGATGTAAGGGAGCACGTCGGAGATGACAGCATCGCTGTAGAGCGACTCGCGCTCCCGCGTGACCGCGGCGTCAACCCCGTAGTTCAGGATCCGGGCCTGACCGTCGCCGGAGACGAGGAAGCTCTTCGGCCTGACAGCGCCGTGCACGATCCCGTGTCCGTGGAGCACGCGCACCGCCTCGGCCATGGAGATGGCGAGCTCGAGGCACCTTTTCACGTCGAGACTGCCGCGCGCCGCGAGGTAGCTCTCGAGCTCGTCGCCCGCGCTGTCCTTGAGGACGAGGACGAGCTCCCCGTCGTGCTCCTCCAGGCCGTAGACCTTGACGACGCGCTCGGACTCGATTCGCGCGATGTGCTTGTACTCGTGCTTGACGCGGGCGCGGTCCACGATGCGCGAGCCGCCCGCGCCGAGCACCTTGAGCACCACGGGGGCGCCGTCGTCCGCGCGGACGGCGCGGTATCGGGCGGAGTCGCCTCTCGGATCGAAACGGCTGACGGAGTGATAGCTGGGTAGAGTGAGCATCACCGAATCGCTCGACAGGGACCCTGAGCGTACTCGAGCGCAGGAGCTGCGCCGCTGAAAGAACGTCCCATCCTATCATGACCTCGGCGCCGGCGCGGCGTCTGTCCGGCTCGCCGGGCATGACGGGGCGTCGCGGGCGAGCGGGCCCAGG
Source organism: Sorangium sp. So ce117 (assembly GCF_051524395.1). Classification (NCBI taxonomy): domain Bacteria; kingdom Pseudomonadati; phylum Myxococcota; order Polyangiales; family Polyangiaceae; genus Sorangium; species Sorangium sp. So ce117. Next base: position 9,232,292 of record NZ_CP150309.1, on the reverse strand, counting down.
ATTGCGCCGTCGTTTCCCGTGGCAAAGCGCGGTCCTTTTGCCAACATCGCACATCGGCCGGCGCCTCGGGGCCGCTCCGGCGCTCGACCCTTCCACATATGTCCGATAGCCCACGTTACCGCGTGCTGGAGGTGCTGCACCGAGGTGCGGATACGATCCTCTATCGCGCGAGACGCGAGGAGGACGGCCTGCCGGTGGTGCTCAAGGCCCTGCGGCGCGACCACGCGAGCCCGCGCGCCCTGGGGCGCCTGCAGCACGAGCTCGAGATCGCCAGGGCGCTCGAGTCGCCGGTCGTCGTCAAGGCGTACGGGATTGAGACGTTCCGCGACCAGGTAACCCTGGTCCTCGAGGACTTCGGGGGCCGCTCGCTCGACCGGGGCCTCGGTGGCCCCATGGGCCCCATGCCGATCGAGCGCTTCCTGCCTCTGGCCATCGGCTTCGCCGGCGCGCTCGCCGAGCTGCACCGGCGGCACGTCATTCACAAGGACATCAAGCCCCAGAACCTGCTCCACAACCCCGATACCGGGGAGGTGAAGATCACCGATCTCGGCATTGCCTCCCTCTCGCCCCGCGAGGCCGAGGAGCTCGCATACGACGGGCTCATCGAGGGCACGCTCGCGTACATGGCGCCCGAGCAGACGGGCCGCATGAACCGCTGGATCGACGAGCGCACGGACCTTTATTCCCTCGGCGTCACCTTCTACGAGATGCTGACCGGCACCTTGCCTTTCCATGCAAGCGACCCCGTCGCGTGGGTCCACTGCCACATCGCCCAGGCGCCGCGGCCGCCGCACGCGCTCGTGCCCTTGATTCCCCTGCAGCTGTCCGCGATCGTGCTCAAGCTTCTCGCCAAGGCCGCCGAGGCGCGTTACCAGAGCGCGCTCGGCCTGCGGTACGACCTCGACCGGTGCGTCGGCCGGCTGCGCGCGAGCGGCACCATCGAGGCCTTTCCGCTCGGACAGCGCGACGTCCCCGCTCGGTTCCAGGTCCCACAGCGGCTCTATGGCCGCGAGCGCGAGCTAGAGGCCTTGCTCGCCGCGTTCGGGCGCGTGGTCGCGAGCGGCCGGCCCGAGCTCGTGCTCGTGTCGGGCTACTCGGGCATCGGAAAATCGTCGCTCGTCGCCGAGCTGCGCAGGCCCATCGTGCGCGAGCGGGGCTTCTTCCTCTCCGGCAAGTTCGATCAGCTGAAGCGCGACATCCCCTTCCACGCCTTCATCCAGGCCTTCCGGGCGCTTTCGCGGGAGATCCTGTGCGCGAGCGAGGAGCAGGCCGACCGCTGGCGGCAGCGCCTCCGCGAGGCGCTCGGCCAGAACGGCGGGTTGCTCGCCGACCTGCTCCCCGAGCTCGCGCTGCTCCTCGGCCCCCAGCCGCCCGTGCCCGAGCTCCCGCCCGCCGAGGCGCAGAGCCGGCTGCACGCGACGCTCCAGCGGTTCGTCGCGGCGTGCGCCGAGAAGGAGCACCCCGTCGCGCTGTTCCTCGACGATCTCCAGTGGGCCGACGCGGCCAGCCTCCAGCTGCTCGAGCAGCTCGCCACCCGCGCCGACGCCGCGCACCTGCTGCTGATAGGCGCCTACCGCGACAACGAGGTCGGCCCTGCGCACCCGCTCCGGCTCGCGCTGGCCGAGGCGCAGAAGCACGGCGTCCCTGTCGACGACATCGCCCTCGCGCCGCTCTCCCCCGCCCACGTCGGCGCCCTCGTCGCCGAGGCGGTCCACGCCCCGGCCGCGCCGCTCTCCCGGCTCGTTTACGAGAAGACCGGAGGCAACCCGTTCTTCGTGCTCCAGTTCCTCATCACCCTGCACGAAGAGGGGCTCATCACCTTCGACGCCGACGAGGGCGCGTGGCGGTGGGACCTCGCCGCCATCCGCGACCAGGGCTTCACCGACAACATCGTCGAGCTGATGGTGGGCAAGCTGAAGCGGCTCCCCGTTCCCACGCGCGACGCCCTCAAGCTCGCCGCGTGCCTCGGCAGCAGCGCGGACCTCGACGCCCTCGCGATCGTCGCGAGCCGCCCGGCGGAAGAGCTCCGCGAGGCGCTCGAGGAGGCCGTGCGGGAAGGGCTGCTCGTCTGCAGGAGAGGGTCCTCCTACCGCTTCCTCCACGACCGGGTGCAGCAGGCCGCTTATTCGCTCATCCCGGCGGGACAGCTCGCCGAGGTGCACCTCCGGATCGGCCAGCTGCTCCTCAGGGCACGGCGCCCGGAGGAGCGCGAGGACGCGCTCTTCGACATCGTGGACCACCTCAACCGCGGCGCCGTCCTCCTGCGTTCCCAGGCGGAGCGCGACGAGCTCGCCGCCCTCAACCTCCGCGCCGGCAGGAAGGCCAAGGCCGCCGCCGCCTACCAGTCCGCCGCGGCCCTCTTCGCCGCCGGCATGGCCCTCCTCGCGAACGATCCCCGCGAGCGCTGGGAGACCCGGTACGATCTGACCTACGACCTGAGCCTCGAGCGCGCGCGCGCCGCGTACATCACCGGCGGTTTCGAGGAGACCGAGCCGCTCCTCGAGGAGCTCTTGGAGCACGCGAAGACCAAGATCGAGCGCGCCGCCGTCGTGGAGCTCGCGGTCGCCTTCTACCAGACCCGCGGGCGGAGCGACCACGCCGTGGAGATCGGGCTCTCGTGGCTCCGCACCTGGGATATCGATCTTCCGCCCCATCCCACCGAGTCACAGGTCACAGAAGAGATCAAGAGCGTCTGGCAGGCCCTGCGCGACCGTGCGATCGAGGATCTGCTCCACCTGCCCCCCATGGAGCACCCGGCGAGCAAGCTCCTGATGGCCGTGCTGCACGGCGTGGCCGGCCCCGCGATCTTCGTGGACCAGGACCTGCACTGCCTCGCCGTCGTTCGCATGGTGAAGCTCAGTTTGCGCCACGGCAACGCCGAGAGCTCCGCCCATGCCTATGCGGCCTTCGCGCGGATGCTCGGCCCGCGGCTCGGGCGATACAGGGAAGCGTACCTGCTCGGAAAGGTCGGCCACGACCTGGCGGACAGGAGCGGCCTCCTCACCATGAAAGCGCTGGTGTTCACCCTCTTCGGACAGCACGTCGTCTTCTGGACACGCCACTACCGAGAGACAGCTCCGTACACGCGCGCCGGCTTCAGCGCCGCGGTCGAGTCCGGCGACCTGAACATGGCGTGTTTCAACTGTGTCTGGGCCCCGCTGTTCCAGCTGCTCTCCGGCGGGCCGCTGGAGGACGTGCTCCACGAAGTCGAGGAGCGCCTCGGCTTCGTGCGCAGGACGCATTACGCGTTCGCGCACGGACCCCTCCTCAGCGGCCACGCCATGATCCAGACGCTGCGAGGGAGGCCGGTCGGCTACGCGACGGTGGACGGCTCCGATCTGGCCCCGTCGGCCTTCGAGGCGCTGCTCGACGAGGGCCATCTGCGGGGCGCTCGCGGCCTCCATTACAGCATGAAGGCCCAGGCGCTCTTCGTGCTCGGCCCTCCCGGCGAGGCGCTCGCCGCGGCGACGCGTGTGATCGCCGACCACCCCCTCAGGATCGAGCCCTCGGCGCTCATCGCCGAGAACTGCTATTATTGCGCGCTGGCGCTCGCGGCTGTCTCGTGCGACGCGCGCGCGCCGCACGAGCAACACGGGGCGCGGCCATCCCTGGCAGAGGAGCTCCCCGCGGGTCTGCTCGACTGCGAGCGGCAGCTCGGCGCGTGGGCCGCGAGCTGCCCCGACAACTTCTTCCACAAGCACGCTCTGGTCCGCGCCGAGATCGCCCGGCTCCTGGGGCGCGAGCCCGAGGCCATCCGGCTCTACGAGCAGGCCATCGCGTCGGCGCGGGAGGGCGGCTTCGTCCAGCACGAGGCCATCGCCTGCGAGCTCGCGGCTGGGTTCTACCGCGCGCGCGGCCTGCCCACGCCCGCCGTCGCCTACCTGCGAGACGCCCGCGCCGCCTACTTTCGCTGGGGCGCCCACGCCAAGGTCGAGCAACTCGACCAGCGCTATCCGCACCTCGCCCCGCGCAAGCCGATCGCCCCCACCGTCACCTTCGCCGTCCGGGCCGAGCAGTTCGACGTCCTGTCCGTCGTCAAGGCCTCTCAGAGCATCTCCGGCGAGCTCAAGCTACCGCGCCTGCTCGAGATGCTCCTGCGCACGGTGATCGAGCACGCAGGTGCCGAGGAAGGCTATGTGCTCCTGATCCGGGAGGAGCGCATATCGACCGCGGCGGCGATCACCGCGTCCGGGGGCGCGGCGCGCCTGTTCGACGGGGGCGAGGCGCCGGGGGCGCTGCCGCAATCCATCCTCAACTACGTCCTTCGCAGCCGCGAGCGCGTGCTGCTCGACGACGCCGCGGCCAGGCACACATTCTCCGAGGACGAGTATTTCACGGAGAAGAGGCCGAGGTCGGTGCTGTGCCTCCCGATCCTGCGGCAGGCCCGGCTGCTCGGCGTGCTCTACCTGGAGAACGGGCTCGTGGCCGGCGCGTTCACCCCGGGGCGGCTCAGCGTGATCGAGCTGCTCACCTCGCAGTCGGCCATCTCGCTCGAGAACGCCATGCTCTATGCCACGGTCGAGCAGGAGAACGCCGAGCGGCGGCGGGCGGAGCAGGCGCTGAAGGCCAACCAGGCGACGCTGCAAGCGATCGTCGACAACTCCGCCGCGGCCATCTACCTCAAGGATCGCGAGGGCCGGTACCTGCTCGCCAACCGCCAGGCGGGCAACCTCCTCGGCCTGCCGAGCGATGAGCTCCTCGGAAAGACCGACGCCGACCTCTTTCGCAATGCGAGTGTCGAGGTGCTCCAGACCAATGATCGGCGGGTGCTCGACGCGGGCGAGCCGCTGGAGTTCGAGGAGGAGACGCTGGTAGAAGACGATCAGCGCACCTTCCTGTCGGTCAAGTTCCCTCTCGGCGAGGAGGTCATGCCCGGCGTCGTTTGCGGCATTTCCACCGACATCACCGAGCGCAAGCGGGCCGAGATCGCCGAGCGCTTCCTCGCCGAGGCGAGCCGCAAGCTGATGGCCCTCGGCTACGGCGCGACCCTCGAGAGCGTGGCGCACCTCGCGGTCCCCGAGCTGGCCGACCGGTGCGTCATCGACGTGGACCTCGCCCAGGGCACCCCTGGATCCGCGGTCACCGCGGGCGTGCCGGCCGAGCTCGCCGGCGCGGTGATCGAGGCGCTGCGGCCCCTGGCAGCGACCACGCCGGACCGGCTCGAGGTGGGCGACGTCCGCGTGGTGCCCCTCCTCGAGCGGCTCGGCGTTCACTCCTTCCTCCGCGTCCCGCTCCTCGCGCGCGACCGGCGTTTCGGGGTCATGACCCTGCTGGCGACCGCGCCCCGGCGCCGCTATGGCCGCGCCGACCTGTGGCTTGCCGAGGAGCTGGGCAGCCGCGCCGCGCTCGCCCTCGACAACGCGCGCCTGTTCGCCGAGGCCCAACAGGCGATCGAGCGCCGGGACGAGTTCCTCCTCGTCGCCTCGCACGAGCTCAAGACCCCGCTCACCTCGCTGAAGATGCAGGCCCACCTCCTCGCGCGGCTCTTGCCTCGCTACCGGCGCGGGGAGGTCGCTCCGGAGCGCATCGACGCCGCGCTCCAGGTCCTCGATCGCCAGATCGCGCGCCTCGGCCACCTGGTCAACGAGCTGCTCGACGTCACGCGCCTGAACGCAGGCCGGCTGACCCTCGCGCGCGCGCCTGTCGACCTGGCGGCCCTGGCGCGCGAGGTCGTCGAGCGCATGCACCAGCAGCTCGACGACGCCCGCTGCCGCACCGAGCTGGAACTGGACGAGCCCGTGATTGGAAACTGGGATCCTTCTCGCATCGAGCAGGTCCTCATCAACCTCCTGTCCAACGCGATCAAGTACGGCGCCGGAGGCCCCATTCACGTTGCCGTGCGCGGCGAGGGCGATCGCGCGTTGCTCGTCGTCCGCGATCACGGCATGGGCATCGCCGAGGCCGATCATGCCCGGATCTTCGAGCGCTTCGAGCGCGCCGTCTCTGTCCGCAACTTCGGCGGCCTCGGCCTCGGCCTCTACATCGTTCGCTTGATCATCGCGGCTCACGGCGGCACCATCCGCGTCGAGAGCACGAAAGGCGCAGGCGCCACGTTCATCGTCGAGCTCCATTTGCTCCCGGCCGAGGCCGAATCGGACACGGCGACCGACGACCAAGGCGCCCTGCTCCCACCGGCGTAGAGCGGACGCTTCCCTGCGCGGATACTACGGGTCTCCTGGTGCTCAGCGGAGGACCGTCAAGTTGCCCATCGCGCTGACCTTGAGTCAGCGAGCATCACGATTGAATTCGTCGGCTTCGTCGATGCAGGTTCGGGTACTTCGCCATCCTGCGCGCAGCGGGCAGCTCGGGCTGGGGCTGAACCGGCTGGCGGCCCGCCAGCGATCCCGGTTTTCCCGCCTCGCAAGCGCGGAACGGTTGTACGGTGGCGCTCGTGAAAATGCGCCTCGCTGCCCTACTCCTCCCGTCCTGCGCCGCGGCTTCGCTCCTCGCCTGCGGCCCATCGGCTCCGCCGGCGGCCGCCCCGCTCGCGCAGGCGCCCCCTGGTGCGAGCGGCGTGGCGCCTGCTCCGGTCGTGAGCCAGGCGCCCGCCGAGCCCGCGCCGACCGCGGCCCCCGCTCCGGCGAAGACGTGCAGCGAAGCGCAGGACATCGAGACCTGCGAGACCGAGTGCGCGGCGGGCAAGGCGGCCGCGTGCGAGACGCTGGGCGACCTCCACGCGAAGGCGGAAGACAAGACGACCCCGGGGTTCTCGCTCGGGTCTGCGCTGCGGGCGTTCGGCGAGGCGTGCAAGCTCGGCGCGAAGAGCGCGTGTGACAAGCGCGAGGTACAGCTGAAGGAGCTCCGCGCCGCGTGCCAGAAGAGCGCGAAGAGCTGCGCCGCGCTCGGCCGGGCGCTTTCGGGAGAGGACGGCCACGACAAGGAGGTCGACGAGAGCTTCGACCGCGCCTGCAATGCGGGAGACGTCGCCGCTTGCGAGGACCGCGGCGAGCTGCACATGGACCTCGAGCCGGCGAAGATTCACGCGGCGATCGCCGAGAAGGCGCTGGATCGAGCGTGCGCGAGCGGCTCGGTGAGCGCGTGCTGTTCGCTCGTGAAGGTCTACATGGACACCGACCGCGAGAAGAAGGCCGATGCGGCGAAGGCGCGGGTCGAGGCCGCGAACGACAGGTCGCAACAGGGCCGGATCGCGTGCGATGTCTTCCGCCTGGGACGCAAGCCCAAGGTGCGGGTGATCGCGAAGGCAAACGCGGAGAGCGCGAAGGCCTTGAGCAAGCAGGAGATCGCTTTGCTCGAGGAGGTGCTGTCGCGCCGGGTGCCGTATTGCTACGGCGAGCCGCCGAAGAGCCCCGCGGAGCTCGACATCGAGCTCAGCCCGGATAGCGCTGCCAAGCTGGCCGGCTACACGGGGGTCGACAGCGAGCAGTGCGTGAGCCGCATCGTGGAGAGAATCCACCTCGCCGGCACGGCGCCGCGCCGCGCCCGATTCGGGCTCAGCTTCGAAGCGGCGAAGTAACGCTCGTCGCCGGCGACGCGGAGCACACCTGACGCGTAGAACGCCTGTGCATGCCCTCTAGGGAACGGCGTAGGACGGATCGCCCGCGAGCACCCTGGCGAGCAGACCGCGCACCTCGAAGCGCTCGCGGCACAGGTCGAAGGGGAAGTTGAGGACGCCGGCGCGGCAGACCGGGATGTCGATCGCGGCGTCGGCCTCGGGGCCGAGGAGCTCGATCAGGGGGGCCATGCCCGGTGTGTAAGCGTAGGAAGCGTCGCGGTGCGAGACGGCTCGGAGGAAGATCAACGGGGCGCCGGCAGCCCAGAAACGAATGAACCCATCCTCCGAGGAGGAGGCGAGCGCCTTGCCGTGCGGCGAGAACGCGACGGCCGTGACGGCGCCCGTGTGCCCCTCGAGCAGGCTCCTCTGCGCGCCTGTCGCGATGCTCCAGAGGCGCACTGTCTGGTCGGTCGAGCCCGAAGCGAGGGTGGTGCCATCCGGCGAGAACGCGATGGTCGTGACGTCGCCCGTGTGCCCTTTGAGCTTGCGCTCCTCGCGCCCTGTCGCGGTGCTCCAGAGGCGGACGGTCTCGTCCGCGGAGCCCGAGGCGAGCGTCTTGCCGTCCGGTGAGAACGCGACGGCCGCGACCGAGCGGGTGTGCGCTTCGAGCTTGCGGTTTTCGCGCCCTGTCGCGGTGCTCCAGAGCCGCACGGCACGATCCTCGGCGCCCGAGGCGAGGGTCTGGCCGTCCGGCGAGAATGCGACGGACCGAACCCAGCCATCATGCCCTTCGAGCTTGCGCATCTCGGCGCCTGTCGCGGTGCTCCAGAGCCGCACGGTCTCGTCCCAGGAGCCCGAGGCGAGGGTCTTGCCGTCCGGCGAGAACGCCACGGTGATGACTGGCCTGGTGTGCCCTTCGAGCTTGCGCATCTCGGCGCCCGTCGCGACATTCCAGAGCCGCACGGTGTGGTCGAACGAGCCCGAGGCGAGAACCTTGCCACCTGGCGAAAATGCGATGGATTTGACGTCGCTCGTGTGTCCTTCGAGCCTGCGCATCTCACCTGTCGCGACATGCCAGAGCCGCAGGCTGTTGCCCTCGGAGACCGAGGCGAGGGTCTTTCCATCGGGCGAGAACGCGAAGGACCTGAACGGTTCCGTGTGCGCTTCGAGCTTGCGCATCTCGGCGCCTGTCGCGACATGCCAGAGCCGCACGGTCCTGTCCATGGAGCTCCCGGCGAGGGTCTCGCCACCGGGCGAGAACGCGAGCGAGTCGACCGGCTTCGTGAGCCCTTCGAGCTGGCGTACCTGGGCTCCCGTCGCGACGTTCCAGAGCCACGCCGTCTGGTCGTCGGAGCTCGAGGCGAGGGTCTTGCCATCGGGCGAGAACGCGACGGCTCTGACGTTCTCCGTGTGCGCTTCGAGCTTGCGCTTCTCTGTTCCTGAAGCGACATTCCAGAGCCGCACGGTATCGTCCCAGGAGCCGGAGGCGAGGGCCTTGCCATCGGGCGAGAACGCGACGGAGGTAACCGCTCGGAGGTGCCCTTTGAGAGCGCGCGTTTCGGTCCCCGTCGCGACGTTCCAGAGCCGCACTGTATGGTCCCAGGATCCCGAGGCGAGCGTCTTGCCATCGGGCGAGAACGCGACGGAGTCGATGATGCTCTTGTGCCCTTCGAGCGCGTGCAACTGGACCCCTGTCGCGACGTTCCAGAGCCGCACGGTCTGGTCCATCGAGCTCGAGGCGAGCGTCTTGCCGTCGGGCGAGAACGCGACGGACATGACGTCGTCCTTGTGCCCTTCGAGCGTGCGTATCTCGACCTCTGTGGCGAGGTCCCATAGCCGGACCGTGTTGTCGATGGAGCCCGAGGCGAGGGTCTTGCCGTCGGGTGAGAACGCGAGAGAGGCGATCGTGTCGGTGTGCCCGGCGAGCTGCGCCGTCTCTTGAAGGTTCAGGGCCTGATCCCTGATCGACACGAGCGTGCCGGTCGCGATGGCAAGCCAGCGCCCATCCCTGCTCCACGCGACCGCCAGGGTGCCGTCCAGAGAGCCGATCGGCAGGTACGGGACGACCTTCTTTCCAGCCACCTCCTCCAGCTCCACGAGCGCCCTGTCGAACAATCGCTGTGCCCCCGCCGCATCCCCGGTCTCCTTCGTCACGAGCCCGGCGGACCAAAGCGCGTGCCCATTCGGCCTGTACAGCGACCAGGCCTCCAGGAATCCCGTCCTCGCCGCCTCGTGCTCCTTGCCCTGCCACGCCGTCGTTGCCGCGGAGTAGGCCTTGCGCATCGCCTCTTTCGCCTTGTCATCGAAGGTCTTGCCCTCCTCCTCGACGATCAGCCTGCGCGCATGCTGCGCCGCGAGCCGCGTCGCCGGCGTCGCGCCCGCGCTGGCGTCGATGGCGTCGGCGACCTTGCGCGCCTCCGCCCCTCTCCGGAGCTCTGCGAGCGCCGTGACCAGGGCCTCCCAGGTCTCGCCCGCGCTGCTCGGGCACTGCGCATTCGCGCGCTCGATCACGCGCACGGCGCGATCGAGCCTCCCCTGCTTGAGCAGCCCTGGCACACGGGCGCGCTGCTCGGCCGCCATCTCACAGGGGGACAGCTCCGGAGGTTCGGCTGGAGCGGAGACGGACGCAGGCGCAGGCGGCGTCATGACGACGGCAAAGGCGGCCGGAGCCTGCGACCGGCTCGCGCCGCCATCACCGGAAGCGCAGGCGCAGAGCGCGGCGGCCGCGAGACACGCCGGGACGGGGGGGACCAGCGCGCGAGTCGGGCGAACCACGCTGGCCAGCGTAGACCCCCCGAGGCGCACGCCGTCGGAAAAGCTGCCAGCGCGGCAGCCCCCTGCGAGGGCGGAGCATTCCTCTTCGCGTCAGCGGCCATCTCGGCACTGCGCGAGACCGTACAACCGACCCCAGCAGTTCCGTCAGCCCGTCCCTCCCGCGATCGGCGCCGCAGCGCGGCCGTGCAGTCCGCCGCGGCCCGCCACCCCGACGAACGCGCGTGCCACCGCTGTCGCATCTCCTCCTCTCTTCTGCTCCGCCAGGGCTCGACTCCACCCTCCCTCACGCTCACGCGCCTTCCGCGCCGCGCAGGGCCGCCGCCCGCGACGATCGGGCCTCCCGCCCGAGCCACGGCCCCGTCCCCGAGCCCATTTACCCATTTGGGAAACGCTCCTGTTACCTTGGGCAGCGCTCCGCAGCGCACTGCGGGCGCAGGTTCGACGGAAGCGCCGGCACGCCGGCCCCCTTGCTCCACCGCCAGCCGAGGTCCGGATCCACATGCAGCAGGACACGAAGAGCGCGCGCGTCTCGTTCCGTATCGACAACCTCGAAGCCGCGCTCGAGCAGGGGATCGACAACGAGGCGGCCGCGCTCGACGTGCTCGTGGCCGCGGCGGCCAAGGGGAGCCTGCACCCGGAGCTCTGGGCGAAGCTCCACGAGGCCTCCGCCCGCCACGACCGGTTCTCCGAGCTCGCGTTCGCCTACGAGCGCCTCGTCGGCGAGCGGCGGTTCGGGATGCTCCCGCAGGCCGCCCAGGCCGAGGTCCTCGTGCGCGCCGCCGAGTTCCTCGCCGACTCCTTCGGCGACCCCGGCGGCGCTCGCCCCTACCTCGAGCGGGCGCTCTCCGTGCTGCCATCGCACCAGGAGGCGTTCTTCCGGCTCGAGCGCATCCTCCAGGAGGCGAACGAGCCGGCGAAGCTCGCGGACCTCTACGCCCTCGCGGCGGGCCACCGCCCGGACCGCGCCGAGCAGCTGTCGCTGCTCCGCCGCGCGTTCGAGCTCGTCGACGTCAACGGAAACGGCGCGAGCGACGAGGAGCGCGCGATCAAGCTGCTCCAGCAGATCCTCAAGGTCGACCCCGGCGACGCCTCGGCGCGCTGGGAGCTCGAGGCGCGCTACGCGCGCGCCGGGCGGAACCAGGAGATCGCGAGGATGCTCGAGCAGGCGCTCACCGCGGAGGGGCCGCCGGACGAAGCGCTCGAGATCCGCGCGCGGCTCATCGACCTCTACAGCGGCCCGCTCAAGGAGCTCGAGCGGGCGCTGCCCCACGTCGAGGAGGTGCTCGCGCAGAACCCGGACCACGAGGCCGCCCTCCGCGCCGGTGAGGCCCTGCTCGCGCGCAAGACCGTGCTCGTGCGCGCGGCCGCGGCGCTCGAGGCGGCCCACGCGCGCCGCGGGGACGCGCAGGAGGCGGCGCGGATGATGGCCCTCCAGATCGAGAACCTGCGCGGGCCGCGCCGCGTCGAGGTGCAGAAGCGGCTCGTCGAGCTGCAGTTCCAGCGGCTCGGCGATCTCGCGTCGGCGTTCTCGCTGTCGGAGCAGATCCTCGCGGTCGACCCGTCCGACGAGGCGGTGCGCGAGCGCTTCGTCGCGCTCGCGTCGGCGCTCGACCGCCAGGCCGACGCGGCGCGCGTGCTCGTGCGCGCGTCGGCCGGCGCCAAGGACAAGCCGCTCAAGGCCCGCATCGCCGCCGAGCTCGGCGAGCTGTACGAGGGCCTCGGGGACGGCAGGAAGGCGCGCGCGTCGTTCCTGCAGGCGCTCGACGGCGAGCCCGACGACGCGGCCGCGCGGCGCGCGGCCCGCGGGCTCGCGAAGCTGTGCGAGCGCGAGCGCGACGCGCGCGGGCTCGCGGGCGCGCTCGAGCGGCTCGCCGAGGCCGAGCCGGAGGCCGAGGCGCGCGAGGCCGCGGCGGAGCGGCTCGCGCGCCTCTACGAGGAGGAGCTCGGCGACGCCGCGGGCGCGATCGCGGCCTACCGCAGGCTCGCGGAGTCCGGCTCCTCGCGCGAGCCGGCCGCGCTCGCGGCGCTCGAGCGGCTGTACGAGGCCACCTCGGCGCACGAGGGCCTCGCGTGGGTCCTCGAGCGGCGCGCCGAGGCGGAGCCGGACCGCCGCGCGGCGCGGGAGCTCGCCTTCCGCGCGGCCGAGCTGCGCACCCGGCTCGCGGATCTGCCCGCCGCCGTCGCCGCCTGGCGCCGCTACCTCGCGGCGTTCGGGGCGTCGCGCGAGGCGCACGCGCGGCTCATCCCGCTGCTCGAGCAGGAGCGGCGCTGGGCCGAGCTCGAGGCGCTCCTCGAGGCCGAGGCCGAGCTCGCGGCCGGGCAGGACCGCGCCTCGGTGCTCGCCCGGATCGGCGCGATCCGCATGGCGCGGCTCGACGATCCGGCCGGCGCGATCGCCGCGTACCGCGAGGCGCTCGCGCTCGATCCGACCGACCGAGCGAGCCGGCTCGCGGTCGAGAAGATGCTGGGCGCGCCCCCGGGCAACGGCGCCGCCGCCGCGGAGTCGTCGCGGCAGAGCTCCCACCTGCTGCTGACCGACGATCAGCGGCTCGCGGCCTGCGCGGTGCTGGAGCCGATCGCGCGCGCGGAGAAGGCGGCGCCGCTGCTCGTGCGCGTGCTCGAGACGAAGGCGGAGCTCGGGCCCGTGGCGTGGGCCCCAGGCGCGTCCGCGCCGGCGCCGGCCGACGTGTCGGGCAGGCTCGCGGCGCTCGAGGAGGCGGCCTCCGTGGCCGAGCGCGAGCTCAGGGACCCGAAGAAGGCGCTCGATCTCTCGGCGCGCGGGCTCTCGCTCGCGACCGCGCACGCGCCGGAGCGGCTCGCGCGGTGGGTCGCCGAGGTCGAGCGGCTGACGGAGCACGGCAGCGAGTCCGCGCGCCGCGCGCCGGCGCTCGCGGGGGCGCTCGGGGATCGCGCGGTGGACAGCCCGGCGCTGTCGCACCTCGCGCGGCGCGCGGGCGAGGCGCTGCTCGCGAGCGGCGACGTGACGCAGGCGCTCGCCCTCTACCGCCGCGCGCTCGCCTTCGAGCCCTCGTCGCTCGATCTCATCGCGCGCGTCGACGCCCTCCTGCGCGAGCAGGGCAGCCCCGAGGAGCGGCTCGCGCTCTACCGCGAGGCGCTCGCGCAGCCGTGCGCGCCGGCGCGGCGGCGCGAGCTCCTGCACGCGATCGGCACCATCCAGCGCCGCGACGTCGGCGACCTCGCCGGGGCGGCCGCGACGTACCGCGCGGCCATCGAGGACGACCCGGGCGACGACGCGGCGTACGAGGCGCTGCTCGAGACGTACGCGGCGGGCAACGCGTGGGGCGCGCTCTACGGCGCGCTGGCCGAGCGGCTCCCGGGCGTGGCGCCCGACGCGCGCGTCGCCCACGAGCTGCGCATGGCGGACGCGGCCGCGAGGGGCGGGGAGGTCCCGAGCGCGGTCGCGCACTACCGCGCGATCCTCTCGAGCGGCGCGGCGCTCGACGGCGCCGCGCTCTCCGCGATGGAGGCGCTCGCGCTGTCCGCGGGCGATCCGGCGCTGCTCCGCGAGGTGCTCGAGCGGCGCGTCGCCGCCGCGGGCGATCCCCAGGACGAGGCGCTCGGGCTGGAGCGCCTCGGCGAGCTCGCGGCGTTCGGCCTCCGCGTCGCGGGCGCGCCCGACGCGCCCGACGCGGCGCGCGCGGCGGACGCCCCGGCGGCGCAGGCCGCTCCGGGCGACCTCGACGCCGCGATAACGGCCTGGCAGCGCGCCGCCGGGCTCGCCGAGGGGCCGCTCGCGGATCCGGAGCGCGCGCAGAAGCTCTACGAGCGCGTGCTCTCCGTCGCGCCGAAGCACCGCGACGCCGCCGCCCGCCTCGCGGCGCTCTACCGCGGGCAGGGGGCCTGGGCCCGGCTCGCGGCCGTCTGCGAGGTCCTGATCGAGACGGCGACGTCCGACGACGAGGCGCTCGCCGCGCTCGCGGCGCTCGAGGACGCGGCGATCCGGGCGCGCGCGACGTCGCGCTTCGTCGACGCCGCGCTCGATCTCCGCGATCGCATGAGGGCCGAGGGGGAGGGGAGCGCGGCCGCCGGCAAGGCGGCGGCGCGCGCCCGGGCGATCGAGGCGGCGCTCGCGCGCGTGCTCGCCGCCGATCCCGAGCGGCAGGACGACGCCGCGTCCGTCTACCGGCGCCTGCTCTCGCCCCAGGACGACGGCGACGCCGCGCCGGGCGCGCTCGACGCCGCCGCGCTGGAGGCGTTCCGCGCGTTCCTCGCGCAGAGCCCCGACACGCTTGCGCGCCGCGTGGACCGGCGCTGGCTCTTCACGCTCCTCGTGGAGCGCGGGCACGAGGCCGAGCGCCCGAGGGCGCTCTCCGCGTGGGCCGCGTGGGAAGAGGAGATCGGCAACCGCGCGGCGGCCGCGGCGCTCTACGCCCGGCTGCTCGAGGCGGATCCCGAGAACGACGACGCGCTCGCGGCGCGGGGGCGCCTCCTCGCCGAGGTGGGCGATCACGAGGGCGCGGCGGAGGTGCTCGCGGCGCGCCGCGACCGGAGCCAGGGCAGCGCGCGCGTCGCGCTCGACGTCGAGCTCGCGACGCTCCTCTTCGAACGGCTGGATCGGCCGGCGGACGCGCTCGACGCGGTCGCGCCCGCGATCGAGGCCGGGACGATCGAGCCCGCGGTGATCGAGATCGTGCAGCGCGCGCTCGGGCGCCCCGAGACGCAGGCGCGCGCGGCGCTCCTCCTCGAGCGCGCGTGCGACGCGCTCGACGACCCCGAGGCGCGCGTCGCGCTGCTGGAGGCGCTCCTCGCGAGCTCGCCGGCGGACGCCGCGCCGGGCGCCCTGCTCGACGCGGGCAGCCTCGCGGCCGCGCAGCGCGCCGCCGTCCGCCGCGGCTGGTTCGAGCGCCTGCTCGATCACCACGACCACGACGCGCCGCGCGGCCTCGACGTCGCCCTGCGCGCGGTCTCCGAGCTGCCGGGCGAGCTCGCCCTCTGGGATCGGCTCGAGGAGCTCGGCCGCCGGGCGAAGCAGCCCGAGCGCGTCGCGGCCGCGCACGCCGCCGCGCTCGACGCGGGCGCGGCGCTCCCGCCCGACATCGTCGAGGAGATCGGCCGGCGGGCCGTCGAGCACCACGAGGAGTGGTTCGACGCGCCGGAGGCCGCCCTCGCGCTGCTCCGCCGGCTCGTCGAGCTCGTGCCCGGCTCGCTGTGGGGCTTCGAGCGGCTGAAGCTCGCCTACAACGCGGCCGAGCGCTGGGAGGACCTCTTCGCGCTCTACGACGGGATGCTCGAGCGCACCTCGGCGGCCGACGAGCGCGTCTTCCTGCTGGAGGACGCCGCGGCCGTCGCGCGCGACCTCGCCGGCGACGGCGAGCGCACGATGCGCTACCTCGAGCAGCTCCTGCCGCTCCAGGGCGACGCGCGCACCCGCGCCGCGCTCGAGCGGCTCTACGAGCGGCACGGCAGGCACCGCCCGCTCATCGATCTCCTGTCGGCCGAGCTGCCGAGGCTCTCCGGCGACGCCGCGGATCGGCTCCGCGAGCGCGTCGCGCTCCTCTGGATCGAGGGCGTCGGCGACGCAGCGTCGGCCCTCCCCGTGGTCGAGAAGCTCCTCGACGCGCCCCCGGAGCCGCGCGCCGCCCGCGCGGCGCCGCGCCCCGTCGACGCCTTCGCGCTGCTCGAGCGGATCCTCGGGGCGCTGCCGCCCGAGCAGGCGCCCGCCGGCGAGGCCGGCGCGCGCGTCACGCGTGCGGCGCGGCAGCGGTCGGCCGCGCTGCTCGCGGAGCATTACCGCGAGGAGGCGCGGCCCACGGACCTCGTGCGCGTGCTCGAGATCCAGCTCGAGGGCGCCGACGCCGGCGACCGCCCGGCGCTGCTGCGCGAGATCGTGAGGCTCCGCCGCGACGCCCTCGGCGACGAGCCGGGCGCGTTCACGCGGCTCGCCGAGCTCGTCGAGCTCAGGCCGTCGGAGGCCGGCGATCGCGCGGAGCTCGCCGAGCTTGCCGAGCGCCTCGGCCGGCACGACCGCCTCGCCGAGGTCCTCGCCGCGGCCGAGCCGCGCGCCGGCGACGCGCGGCAGGCGCTCTCGCTCGTACGCGACGCCGCGCTCCTCCGCCGCGATCGGCTCGGCGACGCCGACGGGGCGATCGCGCTCTTCCGCCGGCTCTTCTCGCTCGCCGAGGCGAGCGGCGACGCGGAGGCCGCGCGGGACGCCGCCCGCGCGCTCGATCGGCTCTTCGCGGAGGCCGACCGCGTCGCCGAGCGGTGCGACGTGCTCGACACGCTCGCCGCGATCGAGACGGACCCGGCGGCGCGGCGCGAGGCCCTCGGCGAGCTCGCGCGGCTCGCGTCCTCGCGGCTCGGCGACGAGGCGCGGGCGATCGCGGCGTACTCGGCGCGCCTCGTCGACGACCGCCAGGATCTCGCGGCGCTCGACGGCCTCGCGGCGCTCCTCGAGGAGGGCGGGCGGTACCGCGAGCTCACGGTCGTGCTGGAGCGACGCGCGGCCGTGCGCGGCGGCGCGGGCGGCCGGCGCGATCTCGGGCGCGTCGCGCGGCTCTTCGAGCGCGAGCTCGGCGACGCCGACGAGGCCATCGCCACCTGGCGCCGCATCCGCGAGGAGCTCGCGCCCGACCCGGAGAGCGGGGACGCGCTGGCCGCGCTCTACACGCGCGCGGAGCGCTGGGGCGACCTCGTCGCGCTGCTCGAGGTCGAGGCGTCCGCTGCCGGCGCGCTCCCCGGCGGGGCGGGCGCGGCGCGCAGCGTGGAGCTCTTCCAGCGCCTCGGCGACACGCACCGCGATCGCACGCTCGCGTGGGAGCTCGCCGTGAAGGGCTACCGCCGCGCGCACGAGGCCGAGCGGGACGCGCGCCGCGCGGGGGCCGAGGGCGGCGGGGAGGGCGAGTGGGGGGCGGCCGAAGGGGGCGAGCGCGCCCCGCGCTCGCCCGCGCCGCGCGCGGGGCTCGAGGAGCTGCTCCGCCGCATCGACCCGGCGTCGGCCGAGCACCGCGGCGCGCTGGTCGCCGCCGTCGGCGCGTTGCTCGAGATCTGCGCCGACGCGGACGACTGGCGCGGCCAGATCGCGCTGCTCGAGCCGCGGCTCGCCGCGGCCGGGACGGCCGCCGAGCGGGTCGCCATCCTGAAGGCCTCCGCGGCGCTGCTCGAGGAGCGGGGCGACGACCGGGAGGGCGCCTTCGAGCTCGCCTTCCGCGCGTTCCTCCTGTCGCCCGGCGCCGAGCCGCCCGAGGGCCTCCTGCGGCTCACGGACCTCGCGGGCCGCTGGCACACGATCGCCGACGCGCTGCCCGAGCTCGAGCGCCGCGGCGACGTCCCTGCCGCCACGCTCCGCGACCTCACGGCCCGCGTGGGCCGCTGGCACCGCGACGCGCGCGCCGACGAGGACGCCGCCGAGCGCGCGTTCGAGCGCGCGCTCCTCCACGACCCGGCGAACCGCGCGATCCTGCTCGATCTCGCGGAGCTCCTGCGGCGGCGGCGCGGGCCCTCGCTCGTCCCGACGCTGCTCCGGCTCGCCGCGGCGACTGGGCACGACCTCGCCCTCTACCGCGAGGCCGTGGAGGCGGCGCGCGACGCGGGCGACGCGGCGCGGGCCCGCGAGATCGCGGCGGAGCTCCTCGAGATCGCCGTGCAGCGCCTCGCCGACGAGGAGGAGCAGCCCCCTGCGCCCGGCGCGTGGCCGGCCTCGCGCGCCGCCCTCTGGGCGATCGACGCGCTCGTCGGCATGCTCGAGGGCGCGGGCGACAGGCCGCAGATCGTCGCGCTGTGCCGGCGCGGCGCTGCGCTCCCGTTCGCGCCGAGCGAGCGGCGCCGGCTGCTGCGCGTCGCCGCCGAGGCGGCGGAGCCCGGCGAGGCGATCGCCCTCTACGGCGGGCTGTTCGCGAACGATCCGACGGACGAGCCGGTCGGCGAGAGCCTCGCCGCGCTGCTCCGGGCGGCCGGGCGGCGCGAGGAGCTCGTGCGCCTGCGCGAGCTGCAGATCGAGGTCTCTGGCGATCTCGATCGCCGCGTCGCGCTCCGCTACGACGCCGCGGAGCTCCTCGCGGACGCCACGCGCGCGTCCGAGGCGATCGCGCTGCTCCGCCGGAACCTCGCCGAGAGCCCGGGGCACGGCGCGTCGATCGACAGGCTCGCCTCGCTCCTCGAGGCGGGCGGGCTGCACCGGGAGCTCATGCTGCTCCGCGAGGAGCAGGCGGCCGCGCGCGGGTCGACGGACGCCGGCGCGGCGGCCGCCGAGCTCTGGCTCCAGGCGGCGTCCCTCGCCGAGCACGAGCTCAACGAGCCCGAGCGCGCGATCGCCAGCTACCGCCGCGCCGCGGACATTGGGTCCGTCGAGGCGCTCGACGCCCTCGCCCGGCTGCTCGCGCGCCGCGGCGAGCACGCGGACGCCGCCGAGGCGCTCGAGCGGCTCTGCGCCGGCGCGGCGCCCGACGAGCTTCACCAGGCGGCCCTCCGCCTCGCGGACGCGTACCTCGCCGCCGGCGAGGCCGATCGCGCCCGCGCCGCCCTCGAGCGCGCGCTGCCCCGCGCCGCGCAGCCCGCGCCGCTGCGCGAGCGGCTCGCGTACCTCTACCGCGCCTCGGGCGCGTGGAGCGCCCTGGCCGCGCTCATCGCGGGCGACGCCGCGCGCGCCGACGAGGCGCCCGCCCGGCTCTCGCTCCTCCGCGAGGCCGCGGACCTCTACCTCACGCGCGGCGGCTCGCCCGCCGCCGCGGTCCCGCTGTTCGACGAGGCCATCGCGCTCGCGCCGGACGACCTCTCGCTGCGCCTCGCGCGGAGCCGCGCCCTCTCCGCCGCCGGCAGGGGCGACGACGCGACCGCGGCCCTGCGCGGGATCATCGCCGACTTCGGCGCCCGCCGCCCCAAGGAGCGCGCGCTCGTCCACTACGAGCTCGCCCGCGTCGCGCTCGCCACGGGCGATCGCGCCCGCGCGATGGCGGAGTTCGACCTCGCGCTGCGCGTCGACCCCGCGCACCCCGACGCGCTCCACGGCCTCGCCGGCCTCGCCCTCGAGGACGGCCAGCTCGAGCGCGCGCACCGCGCCTACCGCGCGCTGCTGCTCGTCGCGCGCCGGCCCCGCGACGAGGGCGAGGGGCTCGTCGGCGCGCGGCGCAGCACGATGCCGCCGACGCGCTCCAGCGTGGGCCTCCCGTCTTCCACCTCGTTCAGCCGGGCCGAGGTCCTGCTCGCGCTCGGCGAGATCGCGCGCCGGCAGGGGGCGCCCGACCGGGAGGCGGAGTACGTCGAGTCCGCCTTCGAGGCGGCGCGCGAGAGCGACGCCGAGCACGAGAAGCTCCTCGCCGCGCTGCGCGCCCGCGGGCGCCACGACCTGCTCGCGCGCGCCCTCGAGGCGTGGCTCGCCGGCCCTGCCGAGGGGCCCGCCGAGGACGCCGCCGCCGCGCTCGGCGAGCTCGCGTCGCTGTACGAAGGCCCGCTCGATCGCCCGGAGCTCGCGCTCTCGGCCCGCCTGCGCGCCCTCGATCTCACGCCGGGCGCCGGCGCCGCGCACGACGCCGCCCTCGAGCTCGCGCGCCGCTCGGGCCAGACGCAGCGGTACCTCGACCTCGTCGAGCGGCTCGTCGCCCGGGCGGCCTCGGAGCCGTACGAGGTCGCGCTCCTGCTCCGCTTCGGCCGCGCCCTCGAGCTCTCGCCGGCCGAACAGGAGCGCGCCGCGGTCGTCTACCGCCGCGCCGAGGCCAAGATCGCGGCCGGCGCGCCGTTCCACGCCCGCGCGGGCCGCGACCCGGGCGCCGACATCGAGCAGGTGTGGAGCTCGCTCGAGGCCATCTACGCGCGCCTCGGCGATCGCGCCGCGCAGGCGGACGTCCTCCGCAAGCGCATCGGCCTCGCCGACGCGCCGGCCGCCCCCGCGGGCGGCGCGGATCGCGCCGCGCCGCGGTACCGCCTGGCCGCGCTGCTCGCGGCGGACGCGGCGGAGGTCGATCAGGCGATCTCGCTCCTCGAAGAGGCGCTCGACCTCCACGCCGATCCGGACCGGGCCGAGGCGATCCTGCGCGACGCGCTCCGCGCCGATCCGAGGAACCCGCGCGCGATCCGCCTCTTCGAGCGCCTCGCACGGCAGAGCGGGCGGCCGCGCGCCCTCGTGGACGCGCTGCTGCTCCTCGCCGAGATCGAGGGCCCCGGGGTCCTCGAGGAGGCCGTCCGCACCGCCCGCGCGCTCGGCGATCGCGGGCTGGCCGAGTCGATCCTGCTGCGCATCGTCGGCTCGGGCGCGCGATCTACGTCCGAATCGTCCGATCCGCCCGATCCGTCCAGCTCCGCGTGGGCGCTCGTCGCGCTCGCCGAGCTCCGCGAGGAGGCCGGCGATCTCGCGGCCGCCGCGTCGCTCTGCGAGCGCGCCGCGCGCGCCTCGGCGCCCGAGGAGGAGCGCGCGCTGCTCCTGCACGCCGCGGAGCTCGCCGCCGGCCCGCTCGCCGACCTCTCCCGCGCGGCGCGCCTCTACGAGGAGCTCCGCGCCCGCGAGCCCGCCGAGCGCGAGATCTGGACGCCCCTCGCCGGCGTGTACCGGCGGAGCGGCGACGCCGCGCGCCTCGCCGCGCTGCTCGAGGAGACGGCGCCCCTCGTCGACGATCTCTCCGAGCGCTGCGCGCTGCGCCTCGAGCGCGCGCGCCTCCTCGCGCGGGAGTCGCCGGAGGAGGCGGCGGCCCTGCTCCGCGACATCCTCGACGAGGATCCGACCCAGGTGGAGGCCGCCATCCTCCTCGCCACGATGCTCGAGGAGGCCGGCCGCACCGACGAGCTCGGCGAGCTCTTCGCGCTGCAGCTCGACGCCGCCAAGGATCGCGCGGACGTCGCGTCGATCGCGTCGATCTCGATGCGCCTCGGCGCCCTCCTCGAGCAGCGCGGCGACGATCGCGGCGCGCGCGACGTCTACCTCGGGGCCGCGGACTGGGACGGCGCGAACCGCGACGTGCTCCGCGCGCTCGTGCGCCTCAGCCGGAAGCGCGACAACGCGGACGACCTCATCGACGCGCTCGAGAAGCTCCTGCGCACCGAGCAGGGCGGCGAGGCGGCCCAGCTCGCCCTGGAGCTCTCCGAGCTGCACGGCGCGCGCGGCGACGACGCCGCGGCGGAGGCCGCCCTCAAGGCCGGGTACGCCGTCTACCCCGCGAACGACCGGCTCCGCGAGGAGCTCGCGTCGCGCTACGCGGCCCGCGAGGCCTGGCACGCACTCGCCGAGCTCCACGTGCTCACGGCGCACGGCGCCGACGGCGACGAGGCGCGCGTCGAGTCGCTCTGCCGCGCCGCGGAGATCCTCCGCGATCGCGCGGGCGACGCCGCGGCGGCCGCCGAGCTCCTCGAGCGCGCCCTCCGCGTCGCGCCCGGGGATCGCGACGTCTTGATCGCGCTCATCGACGCGTGCGGCGCGGTCTCCGACCACGCCCGCGCGGCCCGCGCGCTCACGGCGACGCTCGAGGCGAGCCCGGACGACCCGTGGCTCTACCGCGCGCGGGCCGAGGTCCACGGCGCGCTCGGCCAGGGCGACCGCGCCCTCGCCGATCTCGAGCGCGCCTACGCGCTCGGCGGCGCCGAGTACGCCAGCGAGCTCGTCGCCGAGCTCGAGCGGGCGCTCGCGCGCGCGGACCACGCGGGCGCGCGGTCCGCCGAGGCCGAGGCCGCGGGCGCGCCCAGCGAGGCCGCGGCGGAGGCGGCGGGCGCCGCCTCGCCGCGCGCGCTCCGGCTGCGCCTCGCCGAGATCCTCGCGCGCTCTGGCGACGTCGAGCGCGCGCGCGCCCACCTCGGCGATCTCCTGCACGCCGACTCCAAGGACCGCGCCGCGCTCAAGGCGCTCGCCGGCCTCGAGGAGTCCGCCGCGCGGTGGGACGCCGCGAGCGCCGTCTACCGCAGGCTCATCGCGCTCGAGGAGGGCGACGCCCTCGTCGCCACGGCGCTCCTCCTGGCCGGCGCATGCGCGCGCGCCGGCCACCTGGGCGACGCCCGCGGCGGGCTCGAGCGCGCGCTCCGCGCCGCGCCGGGCAATCCCGAGATCCGCGACCGCCTGCGCGCGCTCTACGCCGAGATCGGCGCGAGCCGCGAGCTCGCCGCCATCACGCTCGAGGACGCCGCCGCGGCGTCCGACGTGGCCGGCCGCTTCACGCTCCTCGTCGCCGCCGGCCGCCTGCTGCTCGACGTCGGCGACGCCGCGCAAGCGGCCGTGGCGCTCCGGGAGGCGCGCTCCCTGCGCCCCGAAGATAACGATGTCGCCCTCCTGCTCGTGGACGCGCTCATTGCCGCGGGCGACTCGAGGGAGGCGCGCGCGGTCACCGCCGAGCTCATCGTGGCTGCCAAGGGGCGTCGCTCGCGGCACCTCGGCGCCGTCTACCACCGCGTCGCGCGGATCGAGGACGCCGAGGGCAATCTGCACGAGTCGCTCACGGCGCTCACGAGGGCGCTCGAGAACGATCCTCAGAACGGCGAGATCGCCATGGAGCTCGGCGAGAGCGCGCTCGGGCTGGGGGAAGAGGACATCGCCGCGCGCGCTTACCGCGCGGTCACCCTGATGAAGATTTCCCCCGAGCCCGGCGAGGGAGGCACGTCGCCCGCCGCGCGGGCGCTCGCCTATTACCACCTCGGGGCGATGGCGCTCGCGGCCGGCGACCGCCGGAAAGCGCGCCTGATGCTCGACAAGTCCGTCTCGGAGGACGGCTCGCTCGAGGCGGCCCGGGCGCTCCTCGACGAGCTGCGCGCCGGCTGAGGGCCTGTCCCGCGCGTCTCCGCGGGTATGCCCAGGTCGCGGCGGCCGCCTCCGCGGCCGCCCCAGGCGGCGCGCGCAGGACCGTGGAGCGCGCAAAACCGCGCGATTCCAGGCGTTTTTTGACGCTCTCCGGCCCTCGACGGCGCCGCGCCGCCGCCCTTCCCGGCGGCGGGTTGCCCCTCTGGCGCACCGCTCCGGCGCGGTCTTTCAGGGGTCCGCGCGATGCCCCGTCTCAGAAATCGCTATTTCTCCCCGCAGTTTTGTCTTTTTTTGTCCTGTGTCGTGTGTAAGGTTCACTGAGGCTGTGCGCGGCGAGGTGTCGCGCGCGAGCTCATGTCCGAGGAGAGTGCCATGGCAAGTAAGAAGACGGCCGGGGGCGGCGCGAAGAAGACGTTGAGCAAGAGCGGCCTGATCCAGGCCATCACCGAAGCTGCCGGTGATGAGCTGAGCCGCAAGCAGGTGAAGAACGTTCTCGAGTCCCTCATCACGATCGGTCATCGCGAGCTGAAGAAGTCGGGCGTGTTCACGCTGCCCGGCTTCGCGAAGTTCCGGGTGGTCAAGCGCCCTGCGACGAAGGCGCGCCAGGGGATCAACCCGTTTACCAAGCAGCCGATGACCTTCGCCGCGAAGCCGGCGAGCAAGTCGGTCCGCGCTCGGCCGATCAAGGCCATCAAGGACGCGCTCCTGTAGTCTTACGGGATCTCCCAGCGGAGCGCAGGGCGGCCACGGCGACGTGGCCGTTCTTGCTCCATGGCCTCGGCGCGCCACCGCCGGGGCGGCGGAAGGGCCCAGCGCGCGCGGCGGGGCGCCCTTCCGGCGCCCCGGCGACGCGCGCCGCCGCCGGGGGAGGGCCGGGCGGCTCGATGCCGCCGCCGCCCCCGCGGCGAGGTCAGCTCACTTCTTGCGGCTGTAGGCCTGCGCCGCCACCGGTCCCGAGCCGGTGCGCGCCTTGACAACCAGCTTGGCCGTCGCCGCGATGGGGAACGGCCATTGGTAGCAGCTCTGCTTGGCTCCGATGGCGGCAGTCGGCCCGGTGTCCGAGTCGACGGCGAGCACCGGTTTCAGGTTGAACGCAGCGAGCCCGGGCTGTCCTCCGGCGTTCAGGTCGAGCTCCAGCTGGACGTCCACCTCGGTGACGGTGGGGAGCGCCTGCGCCAGGAACGTGTAGCAATTGCCGGGCTGAAGCATGAAGGTTTGCCCCGAGGCCGTCTGTCCCTCGGGCACCACGCTGCAGACGGGCGCCCCTTCCGGCTGCATCTTCGGCGCCTCGCCGGCGGAGCGGCCCTGGAACATGGTCGTCATCGCGAGCGACTGGACTCCATCGCAGGGCGCCACCGTGGGCACCGCGACCGGGGCCAGGCCGGCGTCCGGAGGCGGCACGGACGCTGTCGGCTGCGGGGGCGGCGGCGTCCCCGCGTCCGGAGCGTCGTCCGCGAACTCCGACTCCTTGCTGCTGCCGCCGCAGCCCAGCGCTGCCACCGACAGCGCCAGGAGCACTGCTGAACCCAACGACCTACCCGTCACCGTCATCTGCGGCCTCCTCGCGCACAGCCCTGCCGCACGCCGCGGCTCCTCGATGGGACAGCTGTGCTCGCGGCGCTCATACACCCGCCAGGGGGCGGGGGCTATGTGCGAGGCGTCTTGCGCGGCTGCGCCGGCGGCGCAAGCCTGCCGGCAAGCCGGCGCGGGCGTTCGACCTCTCGCGCCGTCGCGCCGCTCAGCCGCCGGACTCGCCCACGAACTCGCGCAGGATGCACATGCGCGCAATGAGCAGCGCCTCGGGTCGGATCGCCTGATCGAGGTACGCTGCAGAGTTCGCCTCCACCAGCGACTCGCGCAGCATTCCCTGCTCCAGGAACGTGACCGCGCGTCCGAGGTGCAGCCGCGCCCTGTCGGCCGCGAGCCCCATGCCCGCGCTCGCCAGCATTTCTCGTTCCAGGAACCACTGAGCAAACTCTCCGGGACGATCGAGCTTCGCTCGGGAGCCGTGGTCGGTCATGCCGTAGGCTACCTCACTTTTTGACCCCGGCCAGCCGCGCCTGGCCGCAATAACCCGGGAAATCATGGCAGAAGCAGCATCAATCCGTCGGATGGGCGCGATGAAAGCGAGGGCGTGCCACGTCCAAAGCGATATCCGGCGGACGGACCTGGAGCTCGGTTGAGCGGGCTTCGGGGGGCGTGTCGGGGAGCTCCCGCGAGCCACCCGTTGCGTCGCGAGCCCGTCAGTGAGATTGAACGCGGCGTTCTGCCGGAAATTCGAGGAGGTTCTTTTGCTCCGTAAGATTGGCGTCCTGCCCGCCCTGATCCTCACCGCCGCCCTCGCTGCTGGTTGTCAACAGCGGGAGGCGTCCACGCCGCCGCCGAACTACGCGAACCAGCCCCCGCCCGGCTACTACCAGCAGCCTGGATATCAGCAGCCGGGGTATCAGCAGCCCGGGTACCAGCAGCCGGGGTACCAGCAGCCGGGGTATCAGCAGCCCGGCTACCAGCAGCCGGGGTACCAGCCCGCCCCGACGCAGCCTGCCCCGACGCAGCCCGCCCCCACGCAGCCTGCTCCGACGACGACGCAGCCTGCCCCGACGGCGCAGCCTGGCGGCTTTCCCTGGCCGTTCCCGCTCCCGGGCCAGCAGACCGGCGGGACCGGCGGGCAGCAGCCGGCCCCGAGCGGCGGGAGCAGCTCCGGCAGCGCGTCGGCGATCGATCCGAACCTCGCCTCCGCCGCGACGATCCCGCTGAACAGCCTCGCTGCGACCGAGGCGCCCGGCATGACGAAGGAGGGAGGGCCGATCGCGGGGCAGTTCAGCGCCGGACAGACCCTCGAGCAGCAGATCCAGCTGATGCCCGGCAAGTGCTACACGATCGTCGGCGTCGGCGCGGGGATTACCGAGCTCGACATCAGCCTGGTCGCGCTGACCCCGATCCCGATGGGCTCATCGGTGCTGGCGCAGGACAACTCGAGCGGCGCGAACGCCGCGCTCGGCGGTCGGGGCAACTGCTATCGCTGGTCGCTCCCCGTCGGCATCAACGCCAAGTACATCGTGAAGGCCACCTCCGGATCGGGCGTCGCCGCCGCGCAGCTTTACGTGAAGTGACGCCGCCAGGACGCCGGGAGACCGCTCTCCCCGGCGTCCTCGGGTCTCGGCCACAAAAGCGCCGAGGACGCCAGGAGATCGCTCTCCATGGCGTCCTCGGTCGCAGCGCCGTGGCTGGCCGCAGCGCTGGCTAGAGCCGGATGCCGGGCGCCGGGAAGCCGCGGCAGAGCTCCGCGACCTCGGCGGCGATGCGCGTGATGCGCGCCTCGTCGTTCACGTTCTGCGCCACCTCATCCATCCACGCCGCGAGGCGCTCCATCTCGGCGACGCCCATCCCGCGCGACGTCACCGCCGGCGTGCCGATGCGGAGCCCCGACGGGTCGAACGGCTTGCGCGGATCGAACGGGATCGAGTTGTAGTTCGCCACGATGCCCGCGCGATCGAGCGCCTGCGCGTACGGCTTGCCCGCGATCCCCTTCGGCGTCATGTCGATCAGCAAGAGGTGGTTGTCGGTCCCGCCGGTGATGAGCCGGAAGCCGCGCGACTCCAGCGCGCGCCCGAGCGCCTGCGCGTTCACCACGATCTGCTTCGCGTAGGCCCGGAACCCTTCCTCCGAGGCCTCCTTCGCCGCGACCGCGATGGCCGCGGTCGTGTGGTTGTGCGGACCGCCCTGGAGGCCGGGGAACACCGCCTTGTCGATCGCGCCCGCGTGCTCCTTCTTGCAGAGGATCATCGCGCCGCGCGGGCCCCGGAAGGTCTTGTGCGTCGTCGACGTCACCACGTCGGCGATGCCCACCGGCGACGGGTGCACCCCCGCGGCCACGAGCCCCGCGATGTGCGCGATGTCCGCCGCCAGGATCGCCCCCACCTCGTCGGCGATCGCCCGGAACGCGGCGAAGTCGATCGTGCGCGGGTACGCCGTCGTCCCGCACCAGATGAGCTTCGGCCGGTGGGCGCGCGCCAGGTCGCGGACCTGATCCAGGTCGATGCGGTGATCGCTCTCGCGAACCCCGTACGGGACGCTCTTGAAGTACTTCCCGGTGATGCTCACCGACCAGCCGTGGGTCAGGTGACCGCCCGCGGGCAGGCCGAGGCCCATGATCGTGTCGTTCGCCTGCGCGAACGCGAGGTAGACGGCCAGGTTGGCCGGGCTGCCCGAGTAGGGCTGCACGTTCACGTGGTCGGCCCCGAACAGCTTGGCCACCCGCGTCCGCGCGAGCTCCTCCACCACGTCGATCTGCTGCTGACCCTCGTAATACCGCTTGTGCGGGTACCCCTCGGAGTACTTGTTCGTCAGCACCGAGCCCGTCGCCTCGAGCACCGCCCGAGACACGTAGTTCTCGCTCGCGATGAGCCGGAGCGTGTCCGCTTCCCGCCGCTCTTCCAGGCGGATCAGCTCGGCGATCTCGGGATCGACCTCGTTGAGTGCCCGCAGGCCCTGCACTTCGCTTGTCGCGCTCATACCTCGAACTCCCCGCGTGTGAGGATGTCGGTGACGCGCCAGAGGAACGAGTTCGCCAGCACCCCGTCGATGATGCGGTGGTCGTACGACAGCGCGAGGAACATGACCGGATGGATCGCGATCGAGTCCTCCTTGTCCTTCGTGACCACCACGACGCGCTTCTTGATCTCCCCCATCCGGAGGATGCCCACGTTCGGCTGCGAGATGATCGCGCCGCCGAAGAGGTTCCCCTTGAGGCCGGGGTTCGAGACCGTGAAGGTCGTGTTCGCGAGATCGTCGGCCGTGATCTTGCCGGACTTCGCGCGCCCGGCCAGCTCGTCGATGCTCCTCGCGATGCCCCGCAGCGACAGCTCGTCCGCGTGCTTGATGCTCGGGACGATGAGGCCGCCGGGCGTGTCCACCGCCACGCCGAGGTTGACGTCGCGCAGCACCACGTACGAGTTCTCGAGCACTCGAGCGTTGAACTCCGGGTGCTCGCGCAGCGCGCGGACGGCCGCGGCGCAGATGAAGGACAGGAACGTCAGCGACACGCCCGCCCGCTTGAACTCGTCCTTGTGGAGGTCGCGCAGCTTCGACGTCTCGTGCAGGTCGACCTCGGCGACCGTCACCACGTGCGGCGACGTCACCTTGGAATAGACCATGTGGTCGGCGGTGATGCGGCGGCGCCGGCTGAAGGGCACCACCTTGTCGCCGGGCTTCGGCGAGTACGGCGGCACCTTGTACGCGCCGTACCCGACGCCGGGCACCGGCGGCACGAACCCGCCGCTCGCCTGGATGAGCTGCGAGAGCTCCGCCGCCGCGCTCGCCGGCTGGGCCGCCGCGCTCGGCTGAGGCGCCGGCTCGGCCGGCGCGCCGTGCGCCGCGCGCATCACGTCGTCGCGGGTGATCCGGCCGTGATCGCCTGTCCCGTGCACGTCGCGCAGGTCGACGCCCGACTCGCGCGCGAGCTTCTTCGTCGACGGGCTCGTCAGGGGGCGGGCGCTCTCATCGTGTCCGTTGCTGCCGGGCGCCGGCGCGGCGGGCCGCGCTTCGGACGGCGCCGACGCCGGCGGCGCGCTCGCGCGCTGGGCCGTCGCCTGGGCCTCGCCCTGCGCCGTCTCGTCGATCCGACAGAGCAGACCTTCCTTGGCGACGACGGTGCCCTCGGCCACCGCGATCTGCGCGACACGACCCGCGACGGGCGCCGGGATCTCCGTGTCGGCCTTGTCGGTCGCGACCTCGAGCAGCGGCTGCTCGCGCTTGACGAAATCGCCCTCGCGCACGAGCCACCTCGAGACGGTTCCCTCGACCACGCTCTCACCGAGCTGTGGCATGCGGACTTCGACCATCGCTTCTCGCGCCTCCAACGCGCGCCGCCGTGAGCGCCCGTTTCACCTCTCCGGGCAAGGCGGCAGGGTCGTATACGCCGCCCGCCCTTCGAGGGCAACGACACAGTGTTCGTCCGGTGTGTATCCTTTTTGGGCCCCAGCCGGTACAAGGGCCCCGTGCGTGACGCCGCGCCGGATGCGACCGCAGCCCCCGCCCCCCTGGCCCCCTCGAGCGAGAGCGGGCGCGAGCCCCTCGCCGCCGGGCCGCCGCGCGTCGTGGGGGCGCGGGCGATCCGGGCGGCCTCGCTCGTCGTCATCGCGTTCCTGCTGCTGCAGGTGCTGACCTACGGCTACGGCCGCGATCAGGGCATCTACGCCATGGTCGCGCGCGCGGTGCTCGACGGCGGGATGCCGTACCGCGACGCGTTCGACTTCAAGCCGCCCGGCATCTTCCTCATCTACGCGCTCGCCCGCGCCCTCTTCGGCCCCGCGCAGTGGGGCATCCGCGTCCTCGAGGTCCTCGGCCTCGCCGGCATGTGCCTCGCGATGGCGTCGCTCGCCGCCCGCCTCTTCGGCGACCGGCGGATCGGGGTCGTCGCCGCGGCGCTCGCCGTGCTGGTGCACGCCCAGCTCGATTTCTGGCACACGGCGCAGCCGGAGTCGTTCGGCGGCATGCTCACCATCGCCGCGCTGCTCGTGGCCACGCCGCGCGGCCGCGACGGCGCGCCCCGCCCGGCGCCGCGCGGCGCCGCGCTGGTCGTGTCGGGCGCGCTCTTCGGCGCCGCCGGCCTCCTCAAGCCGCCCCTCGCCGGGGGCGGCGTCGTGCTCGCCGTCGCGCTGGCCGCGCCCGCCCTCGCCGAGCTCGCGCGGCGGGGCTCGGAGCGGGCCGCCGTCCAGCGCTGGATCGGTCCGACCGCGGTCCATGGCGAGCCGGCGCGCCCTGCGCCGCCTGCGTCCGGGCCGGTCCGATCGACGGCGGCCGCGCTCCTCTGGGCGGCGCTCCGGCCCGCCTTGCTCATCGCGCTGGGCGGCGTGCTCCCCGTGCTCGCCTGCGCCGCCTGGTTCGCCCTGAGGGGCGCGCTCGGCGATCTGCGGGAGGTCCTCTTCGTCTTCACGCCGCACTATACCGCGCTCGGGTGGCGCGGCGCGAGCGTGCTCGGCATGGCGTGGTACGGCGCCTGCGAGTGGCTCGTCCACTACTCCGGCCCGCTCGCGTTCGGCCTCGCTTGCCTGGTCGCGCTGCACCCCGAACGCCACGAGCGGGCGGGCGTGGCGCTGCTCTCGGGCGTGATCGCCATGCACCTCGTCGGCGTCGTGATGCAGGCGAAGTTCTTCCCCTACCATTACGGCGCGACGTGGCCGCTCACCGCGATGCTCGCCGCGCTCGGCCTCTGGAAGGCGTGGCAGCGGTGCACCCGGTCCGGCGCGAAGGCCGCCGCGGCGGCGCTCCTCGCGGCGCTCGTCGCGACCGCCTTCGCCCGCTCCGCGACCAAGGACGTGGCCGACGACTACATCGAGCGCTGCGCCAAGCGGATCACGGTGCTCGCCACCGGCGCGAGCGACCAGGCGCGCCTCGATCGCCTCGCGTCGGTCGCCGACGTCAACGCCGCCGCGAACCGGGAGGTCGCCATGTGGCTGCGCGAGCGCGTCGCGCCGGGGCGCCCCGTGTTCGTGTGGGGCTTCGAGCCGGTGATCTACGACCTCGCCGATCGCCCGCCGGCGACGCGCTACCTCTACAACGTCCCGCAGCGCGCGTCGTGGGCCCGGCAGGAGGCGCGCGACGCGCTGATGCGCGACCTCGCCGCGAGCCCGCCGGCCGCGATCGTGGTCGAGCGCCACGACGTCTTCCCCTCGGTGACCGGCGACGTGATCGACTCGCGCGACACGCTGAACGGGTTCCCCGAGCTCGCGGGGCTCATCGAGCAGCGCTACGAGCTCGCCGTGAGCATCGAGGATTTCGAGATCCACCTCGAGCGCTGAGCCCCGGAGCCCGGCGCCGGGCGGCGGCGGCGCGGCGCGCTGCCAGCTGCGCCGCGCCTTCAGGGGCAGGCGAGGGTGTTGGGCCTGCGAGGGGTGGGCGCCGCCGCCCCGAAGCGGCGGCCGTCGCGGCGGCCGTCGGCGCAGCGCTGGATCGACTGCGCCTGCGACAGCGCGGAGGTCGCGCCCTCGCTGACCTGGACGCGCCCCGGAGCGCTGGAGATCAGGGCGTTCAAGAGCTGCGCGTCCGGCTCGGCCGCCGGTCCGTAGACAAGCGCGTCGATGAGGCGCGCCGCCGTGGCCGGCGTGGACGTGGGGAACTCCGCGGGCAGCCCCTGGTACAAGGCGACAGCGTCCGGGCCGTTCTGCAGGGTGTTGGTCGGGAAGACGAGGGCGGGGGTCGGTTCGACGCTGCTGGTGCCGACGAGCAGGAGCCCGCCCACGTCCGTCGTGCCGTCGAGCGCGATCGCGCGGTAGGAGCCGTCGGTGGCCCCGTTGTAGAGCACGAGCGTGTAACCGGCGAGGCTCACGTACCGCCAGCCCGTGCTGATCTCGATGAACTCGAGCACGTCACTGCTGTCCTGCGTGTCGGCGTCGACCTCGTTGATCTGGAGCTGGATCACCGTCACCGGGAACGACGTCCACCGCGCCCCCGGCCGTTTCACGACGATGTCCTCCGGGCCGATCGGCGTCACGTCCGAGAGCGCGGGGATCGTGATCTGCGTGTCGGAGTCGATCGTGAAGGGCTGCGCCGCGAAGCCCACCGTCACCCCCGTCGCCCCGGTGAAGCCGGAGCCGGTGAGCACGAGCGCGCCGCCGACGGCGATGACCGGATAATCGACGGAGGTCACCCTGGCCGGCGCTCCGCACGCAGGGCAAGAGCTGCCGCCGCAGTCGATGCCGGCCTCGTCGCCGTTGCGCAGGCCGTCCTCGCACGAGGCGACCTGGCAGACGTAGTCGATGCAGACCGCGGTCGGGCAGTCCGAGTGGACAAGGCACTGCACGCAGACCCCGACGGGGTTGCACAGCCCGCCGTCGGCCAGGGAGCACCAGGTGC
Source organism: Sorangium sp. So ce117 (assembly GCF_051524395.1). Lineage (NCBI taxonomy): Bacteria > Pseudomonadati > Myxococcota > Polyangiales > Polyangiaceae > Sorangium > Sorangium sp. So ce117. The sequence continues at coordinate 9,200,538 of NZ_CP150309.1, read as the reverse complement.
CGGCCTCGACCGGGTCGTTGATCGGCGCGCCATCGCGGCAGGAGTCGACCGTGCACGAGCTGTGGTCGTCGCGCAAATCGTCGTCGTCGTCGACCTCCGTGACCGCGCCGTCACCGTCGCAGACGCGCTCGCGACAGTCGCCGGCCATCTGCACCTTCACGGGCGTCCCCGAGGCCACGGGCTCGGTCGTGCATCCACCGTCGACGCACCTCGCGATCGCGCACTCGCTGTCGGGCGCGGGGCAGTCGGTGTCGCCGGTGCACGGGACGTCGCCGCCGCCGCCGCCGGAGCCGTCGATGCCGCCCGCTCCGCCGTCCCCGCCGGCTCCAGCGTCGCCTCCGTTGCCGCCGTTGCCATCGACTCCGCCCGCGCCACCATCGCTCCCGCCGTTGCCACCCCCGGAGCCACCATCGCCACCGCCGGAGCCACCATCGCCACCGCCGGAGCCACCGCCGCCGTCGCTGCTCCCGCCGCCGCCGTCATTGCCGCCGGAGCCACCGCCGCCGCCCCCTCCGCCTGTTCCTCCCTGTCCGCCGCTCCCTCCCGTGTCCTCATTGATGAGGCCGCGATCGGGCATCGTGGCCATCTGGCAGCCCGCGGTGGCCGCCAGCGAAATGCTCAACGCGAGCGCGGATCCGTAACGATTCGATCTCGAAGTCATTGACCACCTGTGTGCAGATTGGCAGGGGCGCTCGGGCTCTCGACGCTTCCCGCGCTGCCCCGCGCGCAGGAGCGAGCGGGAGGGCGCATCTTAGACGCACGGGACGCCTGAAGAAAGCGCCGCACCGCCGCGCGCCGCTTCGGATCGCGCTGGCTTGCGGGCGCCGCGCTGCGCTGCGTCTGCTGCGCAGCAGCTGTCCTCGCGCGCTCCCTCGGCCGGGCAGGTGGGGAGCAGCCCGCTGGCATGCTCGTTGATGGGTTCTGAGCGCGGGGTTGCGCTCCGCTGCGAGCGGGGGCGAGCATGGCGCCCCGGTCGCGGCGCGGCGACCGAGGAGCAAAGAGCATGCGGATCGCGATCGTTTCCACCCCGTTCATCCGGGTGCCTCCCTCCGGGTACGGCGGGACCGAGCTCTTCTGTCACGAGCTGGCCGAGGGGCTGTCGGCGCGTGGACACGAGGTCACGCTCTTCGCGACGGGAGATTCGGTGGTCACCTGCCGTCGCCGGTCCCTTTACGGGAGCCCGAGCTGGCCTCCGGCGCCGGAAGACGAGGTCAACCACGTCGCCTGGGCCTTCTCGGAGATCGCGCGCGAGGACGGGTTCGACGTGATCCACGTGAACAGCCCGATCGCCGTCCCGTTCACCCGCTTCGTCCGCGTCCCGGCGGTGCACACCCTGCACCACGCGCCCTGCGGCGAGAGCTCGCGCATCTACGCGCGCCACCCGGAGGTCGCGTACGTGGCGATCAGCGCGCGGCAGCGCGCCCTGGAGATCCCCCTGCCGCGCTCGTGCGTCATCCATCACGGCGTCACGCCGGCGCGTTATCCGCCGAGCCTGAGCGATGAGGGCTACCTCGCGCACCTGGGCCGCTACGCCGAGGAGAAGGGGACCCACCTGGCGCTCGACATCGCGAGGGCCGCGGGCCTGCCGATCAAGCTCGCGGGCCGCGCGCACCCCAAGGACCAGATCTATTATCTCCAGGAGGTCGCCCCGCGCCTCCGGGAGAGCGGGATATCGGACCTCGGGGAGATGGGCCACGACCGCAAGGTCGCGCTCCTGCGCGGGGCCCGCGCCGTCCTCTGCCCGCTCCAGTGGGAGGAGCCGTTCGGGCTGATCGCCATCGAGGCCATGCTGTGCGGCACCCCGGTGCTCGGCTTTCGCCGCGGCTCCTTCCCCGAGATCGTCGACGAGGGCGTCACCGGCTACCTGGCGCCGCCGGGCGACCTGTCGCGCCTCGCCGCGCTCGCGGCGGGCCTGGCCCGCTTCGATCGCGCCGCCTGCGCGCGCCGCGCGCGCGAGCGCTTCAGCAGCGCCGTGATGGTGGGCAAATACGAGGAGCTCTACCGGACCGTGACCGGCCCGCGGCGCGCCGAGGGCTCGCGGGCGGCGTGATCGCCGCGCGGGAGGTCGAGGGGCTCAGTTGTCAGTTGACCTGCGGTGGGATGGCCACCTGGCACTCGTTGGCTGGCGTCATCCATTTGATGGCGTTCAGCCAGAAGCGCTCGACCTGATACTCGGGATGATCGACCCACTCGCTGTTGTAGGTGATCCACTCGTCGCCCCAGACAAGGACCCGGCCCTCGCCGACCTCCAGCGCCTTCAGCACGTCGTAGCCGTCGCCGGTCGCCAGCGTGGCGCCCTCGCCGACCACCGGATAGCCGGTGTCCACGCCGACAGCCTCGATCCCGTCGAGCACCGGATGCCCTCCGCTCCACTCCGTGATGGGGACCGTGGCGCCGCCTCGCCTCGGGAGGATCTGCTCCGCGTCGTAGCTGACGCCGAGCGGAGCGAGCAGCGTGTTGACGTTCTCGCGCTCCCGGGTTTGGCCGTACCCGATCAACGTCATGAGGCCGCCGCCCTTCGAGATCCAGTCGCGGAGCGCCTCGACCTCGGCGTCCGAGTACGTGCGCCCGATGTCGCTCACGTCCTGGATGACGATGACCTGGTGCTTTGCGAGCTCCTCCGCGGTGAGCTCGACGCCGTTCAGGCCGAAGGCACCGTTGATGCTGCGCTCGTTCAACCAGGACTCGAAGACGTCGCCGTCGCCCCACTGGCCCGGCTCGCCCAGCGTGGCGATGCGGAGGCAGTCGCAGACGCCGTCGCCGGCGACGTCGACATCGTCGACGATGCCATTGCCGTCGTTGTCCAGGCCATCGCAGGTGTCCTCGCTGCTGGGCGCGCCGCTCCCCGCGCTGCTGTTGCCGCTGCCAGCGCCCGTGGTCAGGCTGCCGAAGTCGTCTCCACCGCTGCCCGAGGCCACGCCCCCGAGGTCGTCTCCGCCGCTGCCCGTGCTGCCCGCGCTCCCCGAGCTCCCCGTCGTGCCGCCGCTGTCCCCGGTGCTGCTGGGGCCGGCATCGCTGGAGCACGCGGCCGCTTGCAGCGCCGCAGCGATGCACGCGACCCGCAGCAGATGTCGGACCGGAACCCGACCGAAGGACGAGAGGCGAGATCTCGAGTTCATGTCTATCTCCAAGAAATTAGGCGTTGATGGCGGCGGACCCTGGCGAGCCGCCGAAAGCACCGGAGCGAGGCGTCATGGTGTCTTCCGGGCGGGGCTTTGCGCAACGCGAAATAGCGGTTCTCATGACAAACATTGGGGTCGACCGTGTGGGCCATGCCTCGTGGTGTGACGTCGCACCGTGAAGCGCTGTAAAATTCAAGCCCGACGCGGCCTTCCTCAGGGTTGCACGAGCTCGACGCCGCTGAACTCGATGGGAAAGGTGATGACGGTCGTCACCCCGCCTTGCGGCGAGGGGAACTGCATCTTCTCGAAGGTATCGGCCACGCAGCGATCGACCTGCTGATTCTTCGCCGTCGACCTCACCACGTCAGCCCTGTTCACCCTGCCGGTCGGACCGATGGTCGCCTTGACGGTCACCTTCCCCGTGAACTTCGGCGAGCTCTTGACGCCGATCTTGTAGCACTCGTCGAACAGCTCGCCGTGCTTCTCCACGACGTCGCGGACCTGCGATTCGGAGATGTCGCCCCCCAGCGTGCCGGTCGCGGTGGCCGCGCCGGGCCTCACGTTGCCGTCCGGTCTCGAGGTGGCCCGCGGCGGGGGCGCCTCGACCGGCGTCGCCGCCGCGGGGGCCTGCGCGTCCGGCGGGGGCGCCGCGGGCTTCGGCTCCGGGGGGGCCGAGGTCGTCGGCTCCGGGGACGCCGAGCCGGTCGGCCCCTCCGACGCGGGCTGCGCCGGCGACTGGGCGGCTGGCGGCGGGGCGCCGCAGCCCGCCGCGAGCGCGAGGATCAGAACCAACCCTGTTCGGCGAGAGCTCATGCCCGAAGCTAAAACCCGAACGCGGGGCCGTGTCCACGGGGATAGCGGCGCTCGCTCAGCGCAGCCGCAGGACCTCGACCTCCGACGCGCCGCCGCGATCCACGAGCTTCGGCGCGCGGCCGCGCTCGCGCGCCGTCATGGACGCCCAGAACACCTCCGTCCCTGGCCGCTTCCGGATCGGCACCGGATCGGCATAGAGGAAGCCTGTCCTCCAGCGCTGCGGCGAGATCGCGGTCGGCGGTCCGACCTCGCGGACGACCGGGTCCGCCATCGTCGTGGACAGCGGGGCGCGCTCGACGACCCGGGAGCGCACCGCGAGCACCACGTCGCTCGCCGCCGGGCCCCCCGCGCGCACGAAGATCGTGAGGAGCGAGCTGGCGCCCTCGTGAAACGTCGTCCCGAGCAGCTCCGTGCCGTCGTCGAACCGCGCCTCGATCGGCGCGAGCGCGGCGCGGATCTCCGCGAAGAGCGCCGCCGCGCGCGCGCCGTCGCCCGCGCCGAGCGCCATGTTGTGCGCGATCCGCTTCTGCTCCAGCGTCTCCGGCGGCGCGGCCGGCGGCTCCGCCGGCTGTCCGAAGTGCGCGCGGAGCTCCCACGTGAGGAACGGATCCGGCACGATCTCCCGCTCGGGCTCGGTGCCCGAGACGAGGTACCAGGCGAGGGGCCCCGGCTCTCGCTCGCGGAACGAGAACGCCTCGATGCCGCTCGCGCCGCTTGCCGAGAGCGTGCGCGCCCCGGCGCCCGCGCCGAGCGCCCAGAACGGGCCCACCGCCGTCACGTCGAAGCGCTGCGCGAGGCTCGCCTGATCCCGGTCGAGCATGAACCGCGTGTCCACGAGGTAGGCGCCGCGCGGCGGCGCTTCCTTCGGGGGGGGTCGGTTGGGCGTCACGACGCGCCCGCCGAGCGCCCAGACCTGGGCCCAGGTGGCCTTCATGCCCTCGTGCATCGCGACGGGCGCGTCGGTCGGCGTCCCCGGCAGCCTCGGCGCGAGCCATCGCAGGAACGCCGTCTTCGCCCCGTCGGAGTCGATGAGGTGCCCCCGCTCGTTGAAGCGCCCGCCTGTCTCGCGCGCATAACGCAGCGCCGGGAGCCCGTCGCGCAGGATGGCGGCGAGCGGCACGAGCCACAGCGCGAGCGCCGCGAGCGCCGGCCCGCCCGACGGCGCGTCGAGCGCCGGCCCACCCGGCGGCGCGTCGAGCGCCGGCCGGCCCGACAGCGTCGCGACCCGGGCGGCCTGCCGCGCGGCGGCGGCGCGCTCCAGGAGCGCCGCGCCGGTGTCGACGAGGGCGGCGGCGGCGAGGGCGAAGTAGGCCGCGAAGTAATGAGGCCAGAAGATGTGAATGTCGGCGCCTTGCCGGAAGACGACGTACTGCACCGCCGCGGTCGCGAGATAGAGCAGCGGCAGCGCGTCGTGCTCGCGCCGGAGCAGGACGAGCCGCGCCGCGCAGACGATCGCGGCGAGCTTTCCGGCGGCGATGGCGATCGGCGTGAACGAGAGCTCGAGCCAGTACCGCCGGCTCTCGAGCACCTTGCCGAGCGGCTCGGCGTTCCCCGACGAGCGGAGCCCGTAGCTCGTCAGCAGGTCGCCGAGCTTGCCGGCATGCTGGAAGAGGGCCAGGTAGAGCGCGGCCGTCAGCGCGGTGATCGAGGCGGTGAGCACCCACCACGCGGCGTAGCGCCGCTCGGGGAGCGGGCCGAAGACGCGCCTCGGGAGCAGGTAGGCCCGGATCGCGCCGAACGCGAGCAGCCCGCCCGTGAGCACGAACGCGGGCCAGTCGGCGTGCATCCCGAGCGCGAGCCCGAGCGCGCTCACCGCGAGGTAGCGGCGCCTGGACGTCTGTAACAGGCGGACGTAGCCGAAGAGCCCGAGCAGCGTCCAGGCCATGACCGGGACCTCGAGCGCGTTGAAGTTCGCGAACGACAGCGTGATCGGCAGGACGACGAACGACGCCGCCGCGGCGGCCCCTGCGGCGGGGCGGTAGACGCTCCGGCCGAGGGCGTAGAGCAGGGGCGGCGTCGCGGCGCTCAGCAGGATGGCGGGCAGGCGGCAGATGACGTCGTGCCGCCCGAAGACCTTCATGAACGCGGCCGTCGTCCAGAAGATCCCCCACGGGTGGTGGCAGTAGTACATCCCGGGCGGCGGCCGGCTCGCTGTGTACTCCCACACGGGCCCGGGGATCTTCCAGCGGAGCATGTTCTCCGCGATGATCCCGACGCTCGCCGACGACGCGTAATGTCCGGCGAGGACGGGTCCGAACATCTCCCACGCCGCCGCGAGCGCGAACCACGCCGTGGCGAGCGCGGTGACGGCGAGCGCCGCGCGGGCCTCGCGGCGGGACGCGGCGGGGAGGCCGCGCAGGTCGGTCGGATGGGGGGCGAGGCGCGGGGGCAGCAACGTGGGCGCAGCCTATCTCGTCGGCGGCGCCGCGCGGGCAGGAGGCGCGCCGAGGAGCGGGCGCCGCGCTGCCGCGGCGCGGGTCGATGCGCGCCCCCCGGTCGGGTAGGATGGGGCATGTCGACCGAGGCGCACAGGCAGGTCCATCGGCGGGCGCACCGTGACGGCAAGGAGCGTGATCCGACGTTCTATCCCGTGGAGAAGAAGATGGGGGAGGACTCCCTTCAGACGTGGATCGTGGAGCTCCTCCGTCCTCTCATCGAGCGCTGGTACGAGGCGCTCGGTCGGCCGAGGTTCGTGGGGGCGGACCAGTTCATCTATTATCGGCAGTTCGACCCTTCCAAGGTCGTGGCCCCGGACGTGTACGTGCTCCCTGGCGTGCCGCCGGGCCGGCGCGTTCGGAGCTGGAAGGTGTGGGAGACGGGCATCGCCCCGAGCTTCGCGCTCGAGGTCGTCTCGTCCGACGAGCCTTACAAGGACTACGTGGACGCGCCCGAGCGCTACCGGGAGCTCGGGGTGAAGGAGCTCGTGATCTTCGATCCCGACTGGGAGCGGGGCCGCGATCGGGTGCGGTGGCAGCGCTACCGGAGGCTGAAGACGCGCGGCTTCGTCCGGGTGGAGACGACGAACGTCGACCGGATCCACGCGCGCGTGCTCGGCTGCTGGCTGCGGGTGATCGGCGCGGGCGAGGAGGCGCGCCTCCGGCTGGCCACGGGGCCCGAGGGCGAGGAGCTCTTCCCGACCGCCGCGGAGGCGGAGCGCGCGGCGAAGGAGGCGGAGCGCGCGGCGAAGGAGGCTGCGCTGGAGCGCGTGGCGGCGCTCGAGGCCCAGATCGCGAGCGCCGCGGGGGCGAGGGGCAAGGGATCCGGGGCGCCGTGAGCCTCGCGCCAGACGTTGAGCTCCAGCGCCGCGCCTTGTGAGGCTTCTCCTTCGGTTTCCGAACAACACACTCCACTGACGAGGCGGAACCGGCACATCGCGACCTCTCCCGGCGGGCATCCGAGGCCTCTTTTCTGGTTCCGAATCGATGGATCCCCCTCGGAGAGGGGAAGCCAGCACATCGCAACCTCTCCCGGCGGGCATCCGAGGCCTCGGCTCGGTTCCGAGATGATAGCTTCCCGCCACCTTGGGTACCCCGTCCCCTCCGGCGGAGCCTCTGGCGGCGCCCGCTCCCGCGCGCCGCGCGCTTTCCGGCCTTCTCCGCCGCGGCGCGGGCGCCGCGCGCCGCGCGCCGCTCAGCGCGGCGCTCGCCCTCGTCGTCGTCGCCGCGTCCGTCTATGTGATCGCCGTCCCGCTCGCGGTCGTCCGCTATCCGCCGATGACCGATCTCCCGTTCCACGCGGCCGAGACGGCGGCGTTCAGGCACTACCTCGACCCGGCGTGGCACTTCCGCGAGCAGTTCACGCTCCAGCCGCTCGCCGTCCCGTACATGTCCATGTACGCGCTCGGCGCCCTGCTGATGCTCGTCCTCCCTCCCGTGGCCGCGGTGAAGGTCGCGGCGGCGGCGATGCTCGCGCTCCTGCCCGCGGGCCTCGCCGTCCTCTTCCACGGCCTGAAGCGGAGCCCGCTCCTCGGCGTCCTCGGCCTGCTCCTCGTCTGGTGCAACCTCACCCACTGGGGCTTCCTCAACCACATGGGCGCGCTCGGCCTCTTCGCGATGGTCGTCGGCCTGACGCTCCTGCTCCTCGATCGCCCCTCGCGCGGCCGGCAGATCGCGCTCGCGCTCGCGCTCGTCGCGCTGTTCTTCACGCACATCTTCCGCTTCCCGTTCGCGCTCGCCGCCGTCGTCGGCGCGGCGATCGTCGTCTTCCCGGCGACGCGGCGGCTCCGCCCCATCGCGCTCCCGCTCGCGCCCTCGCTGGCCCTCTTCGCGGCGTGGCTCGTGGTCCGGACCGACACGCTGCATGCGGCGCCCATCGCGCCCGCGCTCCACTGGGAGCGGCTCGGGGAGGTCCCGTCGCTCCTCTTCACGAGCTTCACCGACCCCGCCGAGGCGGCGGCGGCCGGCCGGGCAGCGCGCTTCGTGCTCGCCGCGCTGCTCATTTGCGCCGCCGGCGCCGCTGCACGGCTCGCCGGCGCCGGCGGCGATGCGGCGCGCTCACCCGAAGGCGCCAGCGCCACCGCTGATGCTGCGTGCTCACCCGCCGGCGCCGGCGCGGCGCCCTCGCCCGCGGTGGACGCGCCGCGGTGGTCCTTCGCGCGCCTCGCCGCCCTCGTCCCGATCGCCTGCGCGATCGTGTTCCTGGGCCTGTTTCTGAGCCTGCCGCTGCAGATCGGCCTCTGGTGGTACGTCTACCCGCGCGAGATCGTCGCCGCCCTGTTCATCGGCCTCGGCGCCTTCCCGGACCTGCCGCGATCACCCTGGCTCAAGGTGCCGGCCGTGCTCGCGCTGTCGGCCGCCGCGGTCTTCCTCGGCGCCGTGGCCCGCGACAACTACCGCCGATTCGACCAGAGCACGCGGGACTTCGACGCCATCATCGCCCGCATCCCGCAGGCGCCGAGGCTGCTCTACCTCGTCTTCGATCACGGCGGCTCGACCCGGACGACGACGCCGTTCATCCATCTCCCCGCCTGGGTGCAGGCCACGCGAGGCGGCTGGCTGAGCTTCCACTTCGCCGTCTGGGACGCCTCGCCCGTCGCCTACAGGCCCCGCGAGGAGCCGGGCGCCGTCGTCCCGCCGCCCACGCCGCTCCGGTGGGAGTGGACGCCTTCGATATTCGACGTGCGCCGCCACGGCGCCTTCTTCGACTGGTTCCTCGTCCGCCGGCGCGCGGGGGCGAATCACCTCTTCGCGAAGGACCCGAGCATCGTCGCCGTCGACCACGTCGGAGACTGGTGGCTCTACCGGCGCAGCGGCGCGCCCTAGCGGGCACGCCGGCTCCGACTTTGGGTTACCATGTCGCCCATGCGCACCTCGACTGCGTCTCCCCTCGTCGCCGCCGGCCTCGCCCTCCTCGCCGTGTGCGCCTGCGGCTCCGAGGACCGCGTCGGCCCTGGCGGCGCGGAGGGCGGCGGGCTCCCCGCCGGGCCCGTCTGCTCGGAGCCCACGCCGGTGCCCTGCGAGGACGAGGTCTTCCAGCAGATGAACCTCCAGGACACCGTGGCGCCCGGGGAGATCGTCAACGAGCAGGACGGCGCCGGCATCCGCTCCATCGTCGACGCCACCGCGGGCGGCCCCTTCGCTTCCGAGCCCGACGCCTACGTCTATGCCCGGTTCACGGACGCCGGCCTCGAGAAGGTCGAGATCTCCGACGAGGCATCGCTCCAGTCCATGGACTGGGACATCGCCTTCCGGCGCTACATCGTGCGCATCAACAGCGGCCACTCCGGGCCGTCCTGCGTCACGGCGGCGCGGCTCCCGGGCACCCCGGACTACGATGGGATCACCGAGGCGCCCGGCGAGCCGAGGCTCCGCAACGACGAGTATTTCACCCCGAGCTGCGAGCTCATCCCCGACGGCTCCGGGCTGGACTCCCCGGCGACGGCGCTCTCCGGCTACTGGACCTACCCCGGGTGCGTGAAGATGACCGGCCTCGTCTACGTGCTCCAGCTCGCCGGCGGCCGGAGCCTCAAGCTGACCGTCACGCACTTCTACAACGAGCAGACGCAGGCGCACTGCCAGGAGACCGGGATGGTCCCGATGGAGGACACCGGCTCCGCCAACTTCCAGATCCGGTGGGCGTTCCTGCCGTGACGCGGACCGCCGTCGCGGTGCCCGCGCGGCGCGGCGGCCTGGCCCGCGCCGCGGCCCCGTGGCGCCGCCTGGGCCGCGCGGCGGCCTGGCTCGCGCCCACGCTCGCGGCCTCGCTCGCGCCGGCGCTCGCCGGCTGCGGCGCGGACGATACGGCCGCGGCGCCGCTCGACGGGCCCGCCGCGGCGCCGCTCGAGCGGCCCGATTCGCGCGGCACGAGCCTCCAGTTCCGGTTCGATCCGGACGACGTCGTCGAGACCTTCGCGTCGGCGTCCGGGAGCTTCCTCGTCCATTTCGCGCGCGAGGGGCGCTGCGCGGTGCCCGCCGAGGATGGCGACGCGACGGGCGTCCCCGACTTCGTCGAGGAGGTCGCCGCCGTCTACGACGAGGTCATCACCCACTACCGAGACGTCCTCGGCTTCCGGCCGCCGAGGAGCGACGAGGACCTGCCCGACAACGGCGGCGACGGCCGCTTCGACGTCTACCTCGTCGACTTCGCCGGCGTCGGCGACGGGGCGTTCCGGGTCGACGCCTGCGCCGAGGACGCCGGGGACCGCTGCGCCGGCTTCATGACCCAGGAAAACGACTACAGCGGCTATGGATATCCGTCGACGCTGACGGCGAACCGGGTCCTCGGGAGCCACGAGCTCTTCCACGCGGTGCAGGCGGGCTACGACCACGGCCAGGACACGCTGATCACGGAGGGGACCGCGGTCTGGGCGACCGAGTCGTTCGACCCCTCGCTGAAGGACTTCGAGGGCTTCGTCGACGGCTACCTCGCGAACACGGATCGGTCGCTCGACGTGCCCTTCACCGGCCCTGTGGACCCTTTCAGCTACGGGAGCGCGCTCTTCTTCCAGTTCCTCGAGGAGCGCTTCGGAGACGGCACGGTCCGCGCGCTCTGGGAGCGCCTCGAGGACGGCGCGAACGGCGAGGCGGATCCGGTGTGGTTCGAGCAGCTCGACCCCTTGCTCTCGTCGCAGGCGCAGACGACGTTCGCCGAGACGTTCGTTGAGTTCGCCGCCTGGAACCTGCTCACCGGATCGGCCGCGGATCCCGGGCGCTCCTACGCCGCCGGGTCCGGCTACCGCGGGCTCGCCCCGGAGGAGGTCGCCGCGCCCTACGCGGATGGGCTGCGCGTCTTCCACGCGTCGGCGCAGTACTTCAGCGTCTCCCCCGCCGGGCGCGCGACCATGACGGCCGCGCTCGCGGCGCCCGCGGACGATCCGGCAGAGCTCTCCGGCCTCGCGCTGCTGCTCGCGGCGCGGCGCGGCCGCGTGTACGGCGAGGTCGTGCGCGCCGGCGACGTCGCCTCCGGCGCGCCGCTCGTCGATACGGCGGGCGCCGATGACCTCGCCGTGATCGTGGTGAACGGCCTGCAAGAAGGCGAATCGCGCAAGCCCACGCTGTGCATCGGCACGCCCGACGAGGTCGCCGCGTGCCGGGCCGCCGCGGAGGGCACCGGCGGCGGCGGCGCCGGCGGCGAGGCGCCCGCCGAGGGCGCAGCGGGCGGCGTCGACGACGGCGGGTGCGGCTGCCGCGTCGTGGCGCCGGCCGCCGCGGCAGCGAGCTCCGCCGCGTCCTTCGGCTGCGCGCTGGGCGCCTCGCTGCTCGCGCTGGCCGCGCGCCGGCGCAGGCGCTGAGCGGGGGCTCACGCGCCGGGCGACGCGCTCGGCGGCGGCGGCGCTCGGTGAGGCGCGGCGCTCGGTGAGGCGCGTCACCCGGCGAGCGCTCTCCCGCGCCGGCCCCGCGAGCGCTCGTCGTGCCGTGAGCCGGATGCGCTAGCCTGCGGGAGATGAGCGAGCCCCGTTCCGAGGACGCATGCCCTTTCCTCCGCGAGGACGCCGAAGGCATTCTTTGTTTCGCCATCGAGGGTGATATCTCGGACGAGATCGCGCGCTCTCTCTGCGCCTTGTTCCGGCGCGTGTCGGAGAGCGGTCGCGAGGTCCTCGTGCTCGCCGACGCCCGCCGCGTCGGGACCCTGACGGCGGCGGCGCGCAGCGCGCTGGCGGAAGAGCTGCGCGGCGTGCGCTTCGGCGGGGTCGCGATCTTCGGGGCGAGCTTCTCCGTGCGCGTCGTGACCACGCTCGCCTCGAGGAGCGTGCAATTCTTCACGGGCGAGGTCTATCCGCTGGCGTTCTTCGACACGGAGGGCGACGCGCGCGCGTGGCTGCTCGCCCAGCGAGACGCGCTCCGGGCCGCGCAGCGGCAGGGCGCATGACGCCCGCCGCCCTCCGAGGCGCGCGCCATCGGCGCGGCGCCGGCGCGCAGGACGCGCGTCGCGGGGATGGGCTACCCTGCCTGGCATGAGCGATCCCCGTCCGGAGGGCGCGCGCTTCGAGCTCCGGGAGGAGCCCGATGGCCTCCTGGTCATCGCGACCGACGGCGATGTCCTGGAGGACAACGCGCGCGCGCTCGTGGACGCCTTCCAGCGCCTGACGGACAGCGGCCGCGAGGTCCTGGTGCTCGCCGACGCGCGTCGCTGCGGGGCGGTCACGCCGGCGGCGCGGCAGGTGTACCTGGACGGGCTGCGCTCGGCGCGCCTCGACGGGATCGCGGTCTTCGGCGCGGGCTTCCATATCCGCGTCATGGCGACGCTCATCGTGAAGAGCATCAACCTCCTCACGAAGCGGTTCCCCTTGCTCGTGTTCTTCGAGACGGAAGCCGAAGCGCGCGCGTGGCTCCTCAAGCAGCGGGGAGCGCTCCGGGCCGGGCGGCGCATCCAGGCGTGACGTCACCCTCCGCGGCGCGCGGGCGACCCGGCGCATGCGGGGCCCCGAGCCGCGATCCACGCGCTCGATCGGCCGCTTCGCCCCTCGTCGCCCGGGTGGCGTCCGTGATCGAGCGAACGTCGTACCGCCGCGCAAACGAGCTACCGTGCAACGCCATGAGCGACCCCCGCATCGACGACGCAAGCCGGGCCCTCCGCGAGGACGCCGAGGGGATCCTGTGCACCGCCATCGAGGGCGATATCTCGGACGACACGGCGCGCGCGATCGCCGCCGCGTGCAGGCGCCTGTCGGAGAGCGGCCGCGCGGTCCTCGTGCTCTCCGATGCGCGCCGCACCGGGACGATCTCGGCGTCGGCGCGCAAGGTGATGGCGGACGAGCTCCGCGGCGTGCGCTTCGACGCGATCGCGCTGTTCGGCGCGAGCTTCGCCGTGCGCGTCGTCTCCACGCTCGCCGCGAAGAGCGTGCAGCTCCTGACGAGGCAATCCTATCCGGTCGAGTTCTTCGAGACGGAGGGCGAGGCGCGCGCGTGGCTGCTCGCCCGGCGCGATGCGCTCCGGGCCACGCGGCGGCGGGGCGCGTGAGCGATCCCCGACCGGAGGGCGCGCGCCTCGACCTCCGCGAAGAGCCCGACGGCGTCCTGTTCGTCGCGATCGTGGGCGATATCTCGGAGCAGATGGCGCGCGCGATCACCGCCGCGTGCCAGCGCATGAGGGACAGCGGCCGCGACGTGCTGGTGCTCTCCGATGCGCGCGGCAACGGGGCGCTCCCGCCTCCGGCGCGCAAGGCGTTCGCGGAAGGGCTGAGCTCGGCGCGCCTCGACGCGGTCGCTGTCTTCGGGGCGAGCTTCTCCCTCCGCGTCATCGGGACGCTCGTCCTCAAGAGCATGAACCTCCTCGCGCAGCGCTCGCACGCCATCGCGTTCTTCGACACGGAAGGCGAGGCGCGCGCGTGGCTCCTCGCGCAGCGGGACGCGCTCCGGGCCGGGCGGCGGCCTGGAGCGTGACGTCCCCCTCAGCGGCGCGCGCGTGCCGCGCCGCGCCGGCGCGCCGCCGCGGCCAGGCCGAGGAGCGCCGCCGCCGCGAGGCCTCGCCGCTCGCCTGAGCCCGCGCCGGCCGAAGCGCACGCGCAGCCGGCGCGCTGGTCGTCGGCGCCCTCGCCGCCTCCCGAGAGCGGCGGCGGCTCGTCCCCGAGCACCTCCGTGAGCGCCGCGACAGGGTCGATGATCCCGTGCCCGAAGAGGGGATCGTGCCCGCTCTCGTCGGGGATCGCGTAGGGCGCCAGCCGCGCCGTCCGGATCATGACGTCGTAGAGCTCGCCCGCCGTCCGCTCGGGCGCGGCGCTCACCAGCAGCCCCGCGACGCCGGCGGCGACAGGGCACGCCGACGAGGTGCCGCCGAACCGCGAGGTGTAGTCGCTCGCGTCGTCCCCCTCGCTCCCGGCGATGTCGGTGCTCAGCGTCCCCGTGGGCGCGACGAGATCGATGGATCTCCCGCGGTTCGTGTACTGCGTCGCGTCTTCCAGGTGGTTGACGGCGCCCACGGTAAGGACGCCCCGCACGGCCTGGAGCTCGTCGTCGAGGATCTCCCGGTCGTCGTTGCCGGCGGCGAACAGGACGAGCGCCCCCTTCCCGTTGCGCCCGGCGTCGAACAGGCGGTTGATCGCGGCCTCGACCACCCTGGGGACGGGCATCGGGTCGGCGTACCCCCAGCTGTTCGACACGACGGCGGCGTTCACCTGCAGGGCGAACTCGAAGGCGTCGACCGAGGCGGAGATCGGCCGCGGCTCGTCGTCGATCAGCCGCACGCACCGCAGCCTGCAGGCGGGGCAGCCGCCCGCGATGCCCACGCCGTTGTTTGTGTCGGCGGCGATCAGGCCCGCGCAGGCCGTCCCGTGGTTCACGCTCTGCTCGCCCGGCTGGTAGGTGGGGTCGTCGTCGTCGTCGATGACGTCCAGGCCTGGATCCATCTTCGCGGCGAGGTCGGGGTGATCGAGGTCGCAGCCGGTGTCGATGACGACGATGGACGTGGCCGCGTCCCCCTGCGTGCGGCCCCAGGCCTCCTGCATCCGGAGGTCGTCGAAGTACCACTGATCGGGCAGCCGCGGGTCGTCCGGCGCGAACGGCGCGCCGTGCGCCTTGAGGCGCACGTGGAGGTCCGGGATCGCCTCGCGCACGAAGGCCGGCCGCGCCGCGCCCTGGAGGCGCTGGGCGAGGTCGAGGCCGTCGCCGCCGCCTGCGTCCCTGACGAGCCACAGACCGATCGAGGGCATCAGCGGCCTCACCAGCTCCACGCCAGCGGCGCCGAGCGCGCCGAGCGCGTCCAGCGCGCCGGGCTCGACCTCCACGATCGCGGTCGCGCCGACGCTCGCCTCGACCGTCCGGCCGCCTGGATAGCGGAGCCGCACCGGCGCGAGCGCGCGCTGCGTCGACGACGCGCCCAGCGCGGCCGGACCGAGC
This sequence comes from Sorangium sp. So ce117, assembly GCF_051524395.1. Classification (NCBI taxonomy): domain Bacteria; kingdom Pseudomonadati; phylum Myxococcota; order Polyangiales; family Polyangiaceae; genus Sorangium; species Sorangium sp. So ce117. The sequence goes on along the minus strand of NZ_CP150309.1, from coordinate 9,185,330 downwards.
CGCTCGACGGCGACGTGGCGCCCGCCGTCCATGAACCATGCGTCGCGCGCTTCCTCCGCTTCCTGGCGTACGGCCGCGCGCGGGCTGGCGAGGCCGTCGCCCGCCATGGCGGCAAGGAGGAGCGCCGCCGAGGAGAGCACCGCGGTCGGCTTGCGTCTCATGGCTCTCCTGGATCTACCGGACCGCGCGGCGCTCGGTCTACCGGAGAGCGCGCCGCGCTGGGGCTAGCCCTTCCCCGGGCCCCGGATCACCATCGACACGAGCAGGTCCCTCATCCTCGAGAGCTCGTCCCGCACCGCTCCGTCGTCGGGGAGCGACGTGAGACGCAGCGTGACGCGCTCCAGGAACTGCTGCCGCGCCCTCTCGAAGCCCGGCACCTGCTGGTCGTGCAGCGCGCAGGTCACCAGCTCGTGATCGAGCAGCCGCCAGAAGAACTTGCCGTCGACGGTCGTGGCGCCGAGCCTCCCCGTGAAGCCGACAACCGCCCGCGCTCCCGCTTCGAGGAGCCTGTCGAACAGCGGGCCGTTCGCGGTCTCGCCGCAGCAGAAATACAGCACGCGATTGCGCGCCCAGAGCTCGATCTCCTGCGCCGGGCTCTCGTGCGACAGCAGGATGCCGTCGGGCGACTCGTCGTCCACAACGCAGCTCGTCTTGCCGTGGGATGACACAACGATCGCCCGGAAGGGATTGCCGGTGCTTTCGGCGCGCGCGATCTGGCGGAGTATCCGCCTCCGCTCCGCGCTGGCGCGTCCGAACGGTACGATGGAGAACTGCTCTCCCATACGCCCGTAGAGCTGCGTGCGTCCAGCCGCGAACCACGCGCTGTCCGGGTCGAAGGATGTGTCAATCGAGAGTACAGGTCGAGCTGTCATCCTACCTCCGTCGAAGATCCCCCGGTGAGCGCTGGACATCGCTCGCGCGCCGGACAGCGCCCGCTGCGCCGAGCAGCTGGCGTACGGCATCAGGCCCTGTCCATCGGCTCCTTCGCAGCATGCTCTCTTCCCGCGGCCATTCCGGACCCCTGCCACGAGACTCGCAGCAGTGTAGAATAACGACCGTAGGGGAACTCCGACTAGAAAAATCGCATTCGCTCCGACGATTTTCTCAGGTTTCGCTGTGTTGTAGGGTGGCGGTGGCGCTGGCGCGCGCGGGTGCAGCTCAGGTTTTTACGTCCGTCTCCAGCACGCGCGTGTTGCGTGAGGGTATCGTTTCTAACAGTTGTCCGGCCGTCCAGTTGTCCGGCCGTCCAGCCATCCAGCCGTGTCTCTGAGCTGCGTGTCCGGGCGCTCACGGCCCCGGGGACCCTATCGGGAGAGGGGGCTGGAGAGGCAGCGCATGGCTCAGGGGAGGGGCGCTGCGGCGTCGGTCTGGCCCAGGACGAGCCTGCGGGGCTCCCCCTGCTGCAGCGCGCGCATCCTCGCGTGCATCTGCTGCCCGAGCGCTTCGCGCGCGCCGTCGTCAAGGAGCTTCCTGACCTTGGGGAACAGGTGCTCTTCCTCCTCCTTGTGGTGGTGCTCGAGCTGCTCGGCGAGCACATGGAGCTTGGCCCCGAACGTCTCGTCCGCGGCGTCGAGGGCCACGAGATCGGCCAGCACGCGCTTGATGGACAGGTGCTCCTCCAGCGACTCGAGGAGGATATCCTCGGTGCGGCGAGCCCGGACCGCCGGGTAAAAGTCCTGCTCTTCGATCGTGATGTGGGTGGCGAGGAGGTCGGCGGCAGCGGAGAACTGCGCCGCGGTGACGGAAGAGGCCTCCTTCAGCTCGGAGAATCGCTGCTCGAGCTCGCGGTGGTGGCGTACGAGGAGATCGATGGCGTCCATGAGATCTCTATGGAGCGTATACCGCCGGCGAGCAAGCGGGAGAGACACGCAAAGCCTGCCAGATCGAGATTCACGGATTCAGCTGCCTCGTGGCGTCGGATCCGCAGCGCGGCGGCGACATGGCGCGTCTGCGGGGGACGAGCGAAGAGGAATGACGATCATGGCGGTATGTCGCGCCGCCGCCCGCAAGGTGCCTGTTTGCCCCAGGGAGCTCCCTTGCAGGCGGCAGGCGTCTCCTGACGCCGTGGATCATGGGCGCGATCTCCCGCTGTCTCCTCTGTCTCATCGCGCCTCCGGCGAGCGGGGCGCGCGAGAGCCGCCCCTCAGGCGAGGTCGAACAGCAGCACCTCGCCCGCGCCCTTCCCGACGAGGTGGAGCGACTGACCTGCTCCTCCCGCGCCGGGTGCTCCGATGGCCGCCGCGTCGCCGGCCTCGAGCAGCGTCCCGTTCAGCTCGACGCTCCCGCGCGCGACGTGGACCCAGGCGTTTCGGCCGGCCGGCAGCTCGTAGCGCGCCTCTTCGCCTTGCCCGAAGAGCCCCGCGAACAGGCTCACGTCCTGGTGGACCGTCACCGAGCCCTCGCGCCCGTCCTGCGAGGCGACGAGCCGCAGCTTGCCCTGGCGCTCTTCCTTCGAGAACGCCTTCTGCTCGTAGCTCGGCGTATACCCGCGCCGATCCGGCACGATCCAGATCTGCAGCAGGTGGGTCGGGCCCGCCTTCGAGGTGTTGTGCTCGCTGTGGTACACGCCCGTCCCCGCCGACATGCGCTGGACCTCGCCAGGGCGGATGATCGACCCGTTCCCCATGCTGTCCTTGTGCGCGAGCTCCCCCTCCAGGACATAGGTGACGATCTCCATGTTCTGGTGCGGGTGCATCCCGAACCCCCGCGACGGGGCGACGCGGTCGTCGTTGATGACCCGCAGCGCACGGAAGCCCATGTGCTCCGGATCCTGGTAGTCGGCGAACGAGAACGTGTGGAACGACTGCAGCCACCCGTGGTCGGCATAACCCCGCTCGCCAGAGCGCCGGATCACCATCGAAGAAGTGCTGTTGCTCATGGCCTCAGCATGCGCCCGCCGATCCATCTTGTGAATCGGCATTGTTCTCATGGGAACCATCTGCAATGTAGATGGATGCCCCTGGGACACCGTTGCGTCAGACGACCTCGAGGTTGGTCGTCTCGGCGTCCAGACAGGGCCCGCCCTTCGGCTGGATCACGAACGCGTCGAAGGTCGCGGCCGTCGCGCGCACGCCGGCCGGCCTGAGCTGGTCCTGGGGGACGATCGCCAGGTTCGGCGCGCTCACCGTCGGCGTGGTCGCCTTTCCGCCGAAAATTTCCGACGCCCCGCGCATCACCGCCGCGAGCCGGTCGGCGGTCGGCTCCGGCAGGAAGAGCGCGCCGAGCGTCGCCACGCGGTCGATTCCCCGGGCGGTCGCGATCTCCGACAGGAACACCACCGCGGCGCCGACGGCCTGACCCGCCTCCTCGACGAGCAACAGCCGGCGCGGCCGTGGATCGCGGAGGGCGTGCTCGAGGTGCGCCGCGTCGGGCGCCGACCACAGCACGCGCTCGCCGTTGCAGGCCGCCATCACGTCGAGCACGTCCTGCACGGCCGATGCCGGCGCGGCCACGGCCCGTGGCGGCGCGGCGCTCGCCCGGGGGAGAAAGCCGTGGTTCCGGCACGCGGTGAGCTGCTTCAGCTCGAGACCCACCGCCGCCACCGCCTTGAAGAGCACGCGCTGCGCGGGCACGGACCGCGCCTCCACGAACACCGCGATGGGCAGGCGGATCCCCCGGAGGCCGTCGAGGAGCTCCGTGTACAGCCGGCTCGCCAGCCCTTGCCCCTGGAACTTCGGCCGCACGCTCACGAACGAGAGGACATATCCCTCCGACGTGGCGCCCCGGAACCGGAAGCGGCGCGGCGCGACGCCGATGAAGCCGGCCGGCTCGCGGCCCTTTCGCGCGAGCACGGCCTGCGGCGACGGGCCGGGGAAGCCGAACTGCCATCGCAGGTAGCCGGCCGTGTAATGGAGGGTCGGCGGAGGCCACGCCTCGCGCAGGACGAAGCTGGCCTCGTCCGCCGCCGCGACCGGATCGACGCGCTCGAACTTCATGGACGCGAAGCCTCTCTGAACCCCCAGGAAACGGAACTGCGAGCAAGCGGCGGAGCGGCGATGCGCCGCTCTACAGGGTTGCCATTTCGGGAGCGCGCCGCACGACATCGGGCCAGCCGGTCGGATCGTCGCCGTGCTGGGCCAGGAACGCGTAGACCCACCGCTCCAGGCCGAACGCGATGCACACGCTGTGCATCGGGCCCGCGCCCTCGACATCGCAGCTGAACGCGCGGCCGAAGAAGTCGGTATGGTAGTTCAGCGAGCCGGCCGCCACGCGCTCGCCCTCCGGGAGCATCAACGAGATCTCGTATTTCGTCTCGCTGCTGATCTGGAAGTACGTCTTGGCGGCCGCGTCCGGCGCGATGAAGAACGGGTCGCTCGCCGTCCGGATCTCGCCGGCGAGCCGGTGCTCGTCGAGGTAGCGCGCCACGATCTCGTTCCCCTGCTCGCGCAGCGCGAGGACGTTCTCCCGCGACCCGAGGAAGACGATCTCCCGCATCGTGAACTCCCAGAGCCGCCGCAGGTCGACCATCTTGCTCGACTCGTAGCGGAAGCAGCGGCCCGCGAGGGCGTAGCGCGCGCCGCCGGCCGGCAGCACCCGGCCCCGGTTCGCCGCGTACACGTGGTAACAGACCGCCGGCGAGAGGCACACCTCCGGCTGCGCCATGTCGCTCAGCGCGCGCTCGTCGAGCGTGTCCCGGTCCTGATGCCGCGCCCGGAAATCCTCGATGAGCGGCATGTCCTCCGGCAGATGGCACGTGAACGTGACGATGTGCGGGAACGAGCGGAAGTAGTCGCACTTCCCCAGCGTCGCCGCCGGGATCAACGTCGGCACCAGGATCGGGCTCGGCGAGAACGGCGCGCCGAGCGCCTCCAGCGAGCGATCGAAGTAGCGGTAGAGCCGCAGCGGGATGCCCTCGAGGGCGACCTGGCCCTGGCCCATCTGCGTGATCCCGGCCGGGAGCGCGCCGCCCCGGAACTCCACCCGATCGCACGCCGGGCTGCGGTACACGAGCTTCCGCGTGAGCTGGCGCAGGCTGCGCTGCATGGTGCGCGCGATGCCCTCCGCCGCCTTCGCGAGGTCGGCCGCGCGCTCCTCGGGGGCCTCGAACTCCAGCGCGGCGCCCTCGCGGACGAAGCGGATGTTCGCGATCTCCTTCGAGAGGAAGGCGATCTGCTTGGGTATCTCCTCCTGCGCCATCTCGGTCGCAGGCGCCGCGAGCTCGACGGTGACGACCCGCCTCACGGCGCGAGCTCCTGGATGAGGGAGCTCAGCGCGCGCGGCGTGCGGGCGACGCTGAACCGGTCGTCGGGCAGCGCGACGTTGAACCGGTCCTCCAGCTCGGTGAGCAGCTGGAGCGCTCGAACCGAGGAGAACCCCGCGTCGTAGATGTCGTCATCGGGCTTGATCGCGGCGGGCAAGCGGCCGACCGTGACGATGACATCGATCACCTTCTCCACCTCGATCACCATGAAAGAACTCCAGGGTTAAGATGCGCTGTCAGAGCCTGAGCGACGCGTAGCGTCGTCCGCGCCGTGCCTCCTCGCGCTCGCATCGGCGCGGTCCGTCGCGGGCCCGATGGGCGGCGGCGGCTCGGTCGTCCGGAGTGATGCCACCCGTCGGGCCGGATTGCCAGCGACGACGGTGTACGGAGGGACATCGGCCATCACGATGGAGCCCGCCGACACCACGCTGCCCTCGCCCACCGTGACCCCCGGGAAGATCGTGGACCGGGTCCCGAGCCAGACGTTGTCCTCGATGACGACCGGCCGCACCTCGGCGTCCGAGGGAGGCAGGCCCCGCCTCCGGGCCTCCGGATCGCTCGGGTGGCCGCTCGAGTCGAGGATGAAGACGCCCGCCGCGATCATGCAGTGCTTGCCGATGGTGACCGACTTGCCGACGACGATCCGGCAGCCGTGCCCGATCCCGGTGTTGTCGCCGATCCGCAGCGTGGGGCGGTCGCAGAACCGCGCGGCGAAGATGAAGTCGGTCTTGCCGTCGAGCACCACGTTATCACCGAGGATGATGTCGCCCCGCCCAGTGATGAAGTGGATGAAGGTCCCCGTCCGGACACCCTTGCCGTACTGCGCGCAGTGCGACTTGAAATGCGGTTCGCAGACGAGCACACGCGCACCGAAATAGTACACCTCGCGCGCGGCCTCGAACGCTATGCGCATCGGGACCACGAGCGGCCGCGGCGCGGGCAGGGTGAAGCTGCGGACCTGCCGGCGCACGTGGCGCAGGGCGCGGGCGACGTCGTGATCCGAGGAGGCGAGGAAACGAGCCAGGTTCTTCATAGAGGGTCGCTCGGCGCGGACTGGTCCAGTCTGCGATGTTCAGCGGGTCGCACGCGGCCAGAAGGACGAAACGAACGCCAGGGGGCCGGAGACTATAACCCGAAACTCGCCACGCCGAACCTGCTCTTGGCCGACCTATCTCTCTTCGGCCTCTGCAGGGCCTCTTTGGCCTCCGCAGGGCCTCTTTGGCCTCTGCAGGGCCGCTCTCCGGCTCTATGGCAAATCTATGGCAAACGATGCGCCAATCGAGGTTGGCGAGTAGCCTGGTTGAAAGATTTCGAAATACCGTGACGGCGAGCCGCGTTACGCTGCGTCATGGTCGGACGGAGGAGTGTCGGCGGGGCGCTTTGCCTCCATATGGGGCAAAACGCCCCGGAGGAGGGCCAGGCCGAGCGCGGCCTCGACGAGGGTGAGCGCCACGGCCCACGTCGTCGTCGAGGCGGCGATGGCGGCCAGGCGTGCGTCGCGCGTCGCGCCGGCCGCGAAGCCCTCGAAGAGCGCGGCGGCGAGCACGTCGCGCGTGCCGAAGCCCTGCGGCGTGATGGGGAGCGTCACCGCCACCATCAGGATCGGGATGTACGTGAGGGCGGCTCCAAGGGGAATGCGCACGTCGAAGAACCAGAAGGGGAGCCAGGTGCCGGCGAACAGGACGAGGAGATGCGGGATGCGCGCGGCGAGGGCGACGAGGTGGCCGCGCACGCCCGCCTCGAAGAGCGGGGCGAGGAGCTTCGTGCGGGCGAGCCGGGCGGGGCGCAGCGCGAGGATCGCGAGGTAGAGCGCGCCCGCCGCGAGGAGCAGGGCGGACCCGGCGAGCGGCCCGCCGTTCGCGGGCACGGCGACGGCGCCGAGGAGGAGCAGGCAGCCGAGCCACGACGCGTACACGACGAGCGTCGCGCCGGCGACGCGCGCGAGCGGCACGGCGTGTACGCGCGCGAGGAAGACCGTGACGAAGGCTTGACCGACGTGGTGGTTGAGCAGCGACGGGAGGTAGGAGGCGCCGCGGAGCACGAGGAAATCGCGGAAGGCGACGGGCGCGATCAGGCGGCGGTAGACGAGGACGGTCGCGAACGTGTCGGCGCCGAGGAGCGCGAGGACGAAGAGGGCGGCGAAGGCGACGAAGAGCGGGGCGTCGACGCGCGACAGGGCGGCGCGGAAGGCGTCGAAGTCGAGCCGGCCGAGGACGAACGCGACGAGCGCGGCCGCCAGCGCGAAGGGCAGGGCGCGGCGCGCGCGTGCCGCGAGGCGCGGCGCGGGACGCTCCTGCTGGTCGCCGTCGCGCGGGCGCGGTGGCGGAGCGTCGGCGAAGGTTCCAGTGTGGGTCGAGGAGCGCAACGGCGGGACCGTAGCAGAATCCCCGCGCCGGTGGCCGAGCCGAAGCCGGAGGGAGCGGAGCCCGTCGCGCGCGACCGCACGGCGCGCGGCGACCGCGCCCCACATGGGGCATAGTCGTCCGCCATGTCCAAGTACGATTACGATCTGTTCGTCATCGGCGCCGGCTCCGGCGGCGTGCGCGCAGCCCGCATGGCCGCTTCCTACGGCGCCCGGGTCGCCGTCGCCGAGTCGCGCCACCTCGGCGGCACCTGCGTCAACCTGGGGTGCATCCCGAAGAAGCTCCTCGTCTACGCCTCGCACTACGCCGAGGACTTCGAGGACGCCGCCGGCTACGGCTGGACGGTGCCTGGCCACGGCGCTGGCGGGAACGGGCACGCCGGCCCGTCGTTCGACTGGCCGACGCTCCTCCGCAACAAGGACAAGGAGATCGAGCGCCTGAACGGCGTCTACGAGCGGCTCCTGAAGAACTCGGGCGCCGACATTCGGCGGGGGCACGCCCGGGTCGTCGATCCCCACGCCGTCGAGATCGACGGCGTCAGGATCACCGCCGAGCGGATCCTCGTCGCGACCGGCAGCTACCCCTGGATCCCCGATCTCCCCGGGCGCGAGCTCGCCGTCACCTCCGACGATCTGTTCCACTTCCAGGCGATGCCGCGGCGGGCGGTCATCGTCGGGGGCGGCTACATCGCGGTCGAGCTCGCCGGCATCCTGCACGGCCTCGGGGCCAGGGTGTCGCTGGTCCACCGCGGCCTGCACCTCCTGCGCGGCTTCGACGACGACATCCGGGCGTTCCTGGCCGCCGAGATCCAGAAGAAGGGGCTCGACCTCCGCCTGGGCGCGAGCGTCGAGAGCATCGCGCGGCAGGGCGACGCGCTCGTCGCGACGCTCGCCGACGGCACCGAGCTCGCGGCCGACTGCGTGCTGTACGCGACGGGGCGCCTGCCGAAGACCAAGGGGCTCGGCCTCGAGGAGGTCGGGGTGAAGCTCGACGAGGAGGGCGCGGTCGTGGTGGATGACGCGTTCCAGACGTCGGTCCCGTCCATCTATGCGCTCGGCGACGTGATCTCGCGCGTGCAGCTCACGCCCGTGGCCATCGCCGAGGCGATGGCGCTGGTGAAGGCGCTCTTCCGCGGCGAGCGCGCGCGCGTGGACTACGCCGGCATCCCGACCGCCGTCTTCAGCCAGCCGAGCGTCGGCACCGTCGGACTGTCCGAGGCGCAGGCGCGAGAGCACCACGACGTCGCCATCTACCTCTCGACCTTCCGCGCGCTCAAGCACACCCTCTCCGGGCGCGAGGAGAAGACGATGATGAAGCTCGTCGTCGACCGCGCGACCGACCGGGTGCTCGGCGTCCACATGGTCGGGCCCGACGCCGGCGAGATCGTCCAGGGGTTCGCCGTCGCGCTGAAGTGCGGCGCGACCAAGGCGCAGTTCGACGCGACGATCGGCATCCACCCGACAGCGGCCGAGGAGTTCGTGACCATGCGCGAGCCGCTGCGGAACGCAGATCGCAGCCCCCCGATGGGGATCGCGCCGAGCTCCGCGTAGCCCGGGGTCACTCGGGGCGGCTCCGTCCGCGCCCGTCCGCTTCGGTCGGCCTGCGAGCGCTCGCGTTCGTCTCCGTCAGCTCCCGTCGGCTTCCGTCGGCTTCCGTCCGCTTCCGTTCGCTGATCCGAGGTCGCCCGCTCGCGTTCGCGCTCGGCGCGCTCCTCTGGTATGGACCGCGCGATGTCGTCCCACGCCTCGAGCCACTTGAAGCCGGTCGGCCTGCTCGCCCGCACCAGCGACCGATCGTTCTACGCCTTCAATGCCGTGCTCTCCGCGGCCGCGCTGGCGTTCCTCGCCTACATCCTCATCATCCGGCGGGGCGCGGGCGGCGCGGATCTCCGCTTCATGCCGCCGCTGAACGCCGCCTTGAACGCGACGGCCGCCACGCTCCTCGTCGCGGGCTGGATCGCGATCAAGCGCCGCGCGATGGTCGTGCACAAGTACCTGATGGTCTCGGCGTTCGCCGCCTCGTCGCTGTTCCTCGTCGGCTACCTCGCCTATCACTTCGTCCACGGCGACACGAAGTACCAGGGCACCGGGCCGCTGCGCGCCGTCTACTTCGCCGTCCTCATCTCGCACATCGTGCTCTCGGCGGGCATCGTGCCGCTCGCGCTGACGTCGTTCTACTTCGCCTACAAGGCGAACTTTGCGAAGCACGCCAAGGTCGCTCGGGTGACGCTGCCCCTCTGGCTCTACGTCTCCGTCACCGGGGTGCTCATCTATTTCATGCTGCGTGGGAGCACGCCGGCGGTTCCCTGAGCGCCGCTTGTACCAGGGGCGGCGGGAACCGCTCTAGAAGTCCTTGATGCTCCCGCGCCGGCCCTGAAAACCTCCGAAGACGTACCGGTAGGCCGAGAGCACGGCGTACGAGAGCTCCTCGTACTGGTAGATCTCCTCCATCAGCGGGATCGGGTCCTGATAGAGCGTGTCGCTCGCCACGATCCTGGGCCACGGCAGGCGGTCCGGGTCGGCGCCAGGGACGCCGGCCTCCTTCATGACCTTGAGGAACTCGTGGGCGAGGAGGCCCTGGCCGATGACGCTCGGGTGAACGCCGTCGAGGCTGACGATGCCGCCGGCCTTGCGGCGCCCGGCGCGATCGACGTGGTAGAAGCGGGTGTCCATCGGCGGCGCGACGTTGGCCGCGAAGTACGCGGGGAACTCGTACGCCGGCTCGCCGCCGGTGCGCCGGTACGCGAGCCGGTCCAGGCCGCCGGAGACGTCGACGAGGTGATACCGGGGCGCGCGGTGGCGGGCGTTCTTCTCCTCGATGAGCCGGGCGAGCTGCGCGTTGCAGGCGTCGACCGTCTCGTCGATGCGCCGCGCGTCCGCCGCGGTGAGGTGCGGCGCGCCCGCCTCGATCAGGCGGGTGCCCCGAGCGAGCGGGGGATAGGTGTAATAGGGGTAGTAGCGCGGTAGGCCGGGCAGCGGGTCGCCGACGCCCGTGGCGATCGGCACGATCGTCACGTGAGGTACGTTGGCCACGAACACCCGCCAGCCCGGGCTCTCGTTGCGCCGCATCAGCGTGTCGACCCTGTCGAGCAGCTCGCCGTACTCGGCGACGAAGTCGTCGGGCATCCAGAGGTTCCACTGCGCCCGGGTCCGCTCGTCGAAGCTGAGCGAGGCCGGCCGCCGCTCGGGCCTGTCCTCGGTCGCCGCGACGCTGAGGAGGATCGCCGAGCCGACCGCGTTGTTGGGGCCGAGCCAGAGGAGGAGGTTCTCGACGCCCTCGCCGCGCGCGTGGTGGCCGAGCCAGTCGAGCTGGCTGTACCCGTCGAGGCGCTCGTCCCGCGACGGGTTGAGGACGCGGAGCGCGGTCCGGTAGAACGCCGCGTTGGGCCCCTGGAAAAAGCCGTCCCTGGCGCCGGGCGCCGCCGCGATCCGCTCCCTGCAGAGCCTCGAGGTCACGAGCCACGCGTCGGCCACGTCGAAGCCGTACACCGAGACGTTGTGGAACCAGGGGACGCTCCCGCCGCGGTAGCGGCCGGCCCCCTCGCCGCGCTCGTAGTACTCCTCGGCCACGTCGAGCACGCGGTTGATCTCCAGGAGGACGGCGGCCCACTCGAGCCTGTCGATCGTGGCGCCGAAGGCGAGCTGGAGGCGGCGGAGCACCACCTCGAGATCGAGCAGCAGCCCGTGGGCCGGGTAGTCGGGCACGCGGTACGCCGGGCTCGACAGCGCGTCGCCGACGTCGACGCCGAGCGCATGCGCGATCCACGTGGAGTAGGCGAGCTGGGTGCGCGCCGCGCCGAGCGACATGAAGCCTTGAGAGATGCTGTCCCCGATGGTGAAGAGCCTCATGATGCCGTCCTCACGCGTTCCACGCCGAAGCCCCATGGTATCCGAACGCGCGTCGCCGCGCGGCAGGTTCGCCGCACGGCGAGGACGCGACGCTGGCGCTCAGCGCCGCGCCGCGCGCCTGTGCAGGACGGCGCTCGCGATGCGCACGGCGAAGAGGAGCGCGAGCAGCGCCGCGTAGATCATCGGCTCTGTCGCGTCCTTCTTCACGCGGAGGAAGAAGTGCACGATCCCGAGGACGGCGGCGGCGTAGGCGAGGCGGTGCAGGCGCTTCCAGCGCGCGGCGCCGAGGCGCTTCAGCATGCGCGCGGTCGACGTCGCCGCGAGCGGGACGAGCACGAGGAGCGCGACGAAGCCAGCGAGGAGGAAGGGGCGCTCCGTGAGGTCCTCGGCGATCGCGCGCACGTCGAGGCCCTGATCGACGATCGCATACGTCAGGAAGTGGGCGCACGCGTAGAAGAACGCGAGCAGCCCGAGCGCCTTGCGGATACGCAGCGGAAAGGTCCAGCCCGACACGAGCTTGAGCGGCGTCGCCGCCAGCGAGGCGACGAGCAGCACGAGCGCGAGCAGGCCGAGCTGGTTCAGCGCCGCGGCGACGGGGTCCGGGCCGAGCGCCCCGGCCCCGGCGCGCAGGCCGAGCACGACCAGCGGGATCAGCCCGCCGGCCACGACCGCGGGCGGGAGCCAGCCGAGCTTCCGGCCAGCCGGCACGCCGGCGGCGACAGCGCGCGGCGGCGACATCGTCCTCGCTGGCGCGGGCATCGTCAGAAGCTCTCCCGCAGGTCCATCCCGCTGTAGAGGCCGGCGACCTCCTCCGCATAGCCGTTGAATGGCAGCGTGGGGCGGCGACGGAGCTCACCGATCCTCCGCTCCGTCGCCTGGCTCCAGCGCGGGTGATCCACCGCGGGGTTCACGTTCGCATAGAACCCATACTCGTCCGGCGCGGCGCGGCTCCAGCTCGTCCCCGGCTGCCGCTCGGTGAGCTTGATGCTGACGATCGATTTGCACCCCTTGAAGCCGTACTTCCACGGCACCACCAGGCGAATGGGCGCTCCGTTCTGGCCGAGCAGCGATTTGCCGTAGAGGCCCACGGCCAGCATCGTGAGAGGGTGCATGGCCTCGTCGAGCCGGAGCCCCTCGACGTAGGGCCACTCGAGCACGTCGCTCCGCTGGCCGGGCAGCTGCTCTCGATCGAGCAGCGTGGTGAACTGGACGTACCGGGCGCGAGAGGTCGGCTCGAGGCGCCTGAGCAGCGCGCCCAGCGGGAACCCGAGCCACGGGATCACCATCGACCACGCCTCGACGCAGCGCATTCGATAGACGCGCTCCTCCAGGGGAAACCATCGGAGGAGGGTGTCGAGGTCGATGACCTCGGGCTTCTTCACCTCTCCCTCGCACGCGATGGCCCAGGGGCGGAGCCTGAGCCGGCCGGCGTTCTGGGCCGGCTCCGACTTGCTCAGGCCGAGCTCGTAGAAGTTGTTGTACGAAACGATGTCCTCGTAGGAGGTCCGCGCTTCGTCGGTGACGAACGGGTCTCTCGAGCTCGTCGCGGAGGACGACGCGCCGGCGGCCAGCGGCCCCGGCGGCGCTGCCGCGCCGCTCGGCAGCGCGGCAGCGCCGCCGAGCGGCGCGGCCTCGCCGCCGGGTGCGCCGGCCGCCGAGAGGCGCGCCGCGCCGCCCGTGAGCCAGACGAGGCCGCCGCCCATGGCCGACGCGGTGCCGGCGAAGAGCGCCGCGTTCTTGAGGAGCTCGCGCCGTCGCAGGTAGAGCGCTGGAGGGGTGATCTCGCCGGCGGGCGGTTCCTTGGGCAGCTTGCTCATGCCCCCATTCTACGATCGGGCGGGGCTCCGGTTGCGGTCGGTCGCGATCACGCGGCCCTTGACAGGAGGCGGAGCGCCGTATGCGGCGCCTGGTGGAGCGAGGGCAGCGCGAGCATCTGGGCGATGCGCGTGGAGCGCCGCTCGATCCCGCGGGCGAGCGCCGCCCGCTCGCTCCCGCTGCGCGCCGCGAGGAGCGCCAGGACGTCGTCCCAGACCCGCTCGCGCCACCGCGAGAGCATTTCCATCGACACCCAGACAGCGAGCTCCGGCGCGGTGTCCAGGAAGAACGCGCTGAGGGGGCAGCCGTGCCGCGCGGTGAGGCGCGCGAGCGCCTCGATGACCGAGGCGCGGAGCAGCGTATTGATCTGATCGTGATCGTGCTTGAGCCGCGCGAGCATCGCCCGGTCGGCGCCGTGCCCGAACTCGACGATCGTCGCGTGGATCCCGAAGATCAGATCGTAGTTGATGTGGGCGCTGAAGCCGAGCAGCGCGTTCTGCACGGGGGGCGTGAACCGCGACGCCGTGCTCGCGTACGCGATGTGCCAGGCGCCGCAGTCCTGCGCCGCGCCCCGATCGCACCAGCCGAGCGTCTCGAGGTACCGCTCGCAGAACCGGCCCGCGAGCCGCGAGATCCACGCTGGCTCGAGGAACATGCCATCGCGTCGCTCGACCTGCGCCGCGACCGCGCGCGTGACGATACCGTAGACGTCGGTGAAGGCCGCTCGCCGATCCCCCGCGGCGAGGAGCCGATCCGTCACGGTGTCGAGAGCAACGGCAGCATCGTGGACGCTCGTCGGATGCAGATTAAGGCCGTCGATGCAGCACCTCATGAAGTTCCCCTCCTACTTCTTCGCTCGTCCAAGAGACATGTCTGATGTTCGAACTCCCGCATCCGACCAGCCTCGCAGACCCCGGCGCGCGCCGAATGCGCGCCGCGCGAACGGTGCAGCAGGGCGCCGTCAGGCGATCTGCCCGGCCCCCGTGGGTCTGATTTGCGGTCCCGGTGCGCGTCGTTCCCGTGTGGAAAGCGGATCTCCTGATCCGCCGGGAGAAAGGTCGCCGCGGCCGTTGCCTCTGGCTTCCCCTCCTGCCGGCCCTCCCCTCGAACCGGCTTCCGCAGAAGAGCGATACTCGATGCGATCCTCGACGCGCTCGCCGCGGGATGCCCCCCCTCGCTGCGGCGCTCTAAGTTCGACCTAGTCTACGACATGGTGTGGGGTGACCACAATTGTCTTATGACGTCTGATCCCGTTCAGGACAATTTCGAGGTTATTCCAACTCGCGACCTCGAACAAGTGCCTGTTGACCCTGACACGTTTCATTGCGGCGCGGGAGAGCGCCACGGCATCTTCGCGGTTGCGCTGCTACTGGAGCGACGGCTCGTCACACTTGGAAAGCCCCCACTGGCATGGGCGCGAGTCGCGACGAGATGTTCTCGAAACATGCCGAGTGCTTATCCCACGTTGACTGTACGGTTGGAGCTCGGGATGTGAAGATTGTTTAGGAAGTACCTGAGTCGGTGATCAGGAAACTCCTGGCCTGTTTTCCACAGGTGGCCTGCAAAATCTTGTGCTTTTGGTGAAAAATTGTACGAAAACGGGGGATGACGGCGGTCTCGTGCCACACCTGCGGCGGCCGTCGGGATCGTGCTGGCGCACCCGCGGCACCAGGGCTCGCCTGTCATGCCGCGGGCCCCTGCTCGGGTGAGCCTCGCGCCGAGGTGCTGCAGCCTGCGCCTGCAGGCACCGGGGGCCAGCCGTACGGGCGGTGATGGGCCGAAGGGCCGGCCTGACCCCGCGGGCCACGGGCGCACCCTTGGCGCGGCGCGTCGGGCGGCGAGCCGGTGGTCAATCCGGGGCGCGCCCGCCTTGGCGGCGGGGTGACGGCGACGGAGCGCCGCCGTTCATGACGTGCGGGAGGAGGGCGTTCGCTGTCGAGGAGAGGGGAGGGAGGGGAGGCGCCGCCGGCTTCGGGCGAGGCCGGCGGTGCGGCGCTTCAGCCGGTGCCGCCCTTGGCCTGCACGTCGCGGTGGACCAGCGTCGCGCGCAGGTAGTCGCGGTTCATCTGCGCGATCATGTCGAGGGGGATCTCCTTCGGGCAGACCGCCTCGCACTCGCCGACGTTCGTGCAGTGGCCGAAGCCCTCGACGCGCATCTGGGCGACCATGTTGAGGCTCCGCTGATCGCGCTCCGGCTGGCCCTGCGGCAGGAGGTTCAGGTGCGTGAGCTTCGCCGCGGTGAAGAGAGAAGCGGACGCGTTCGGACAAGATGCGACACAGGCGCCGCAGCCGATGCACGCCGCCGCGTCCATGGCGCGCTCGGCGACCACCTTCGGCACCGGGATCGCGTTCGCGTCCGGCGCGCTGCCCGTCGACACCGAGACGAAGCCGCCGGACGCGATGATCCGGTCGAACGCGCTGCGGTCCACCGCGAGGTCGCTTACCACCGGGAACGCCTGAGCCCGCCACGGCTCGAGCCACAGCACGTCGCCGTCCTTGTAGTGACGCATGTGCAGCTGACACACGGTCGTCCCACGGAGGGGGCCGTGCGCCTGGCCGTTGATCATGAAGCCGCACATGCCGCAGATGCCCTCGCGACAGTCGTGATCGAACGCGATTGGCTCCTCACCCTTGAGGATGAGCCGCTGATTGAGCACGTCGAGCATCTCGAGGAAGGACATGTGCTCGCTGACGTCGGGCACCTCGTACGTGACGAACCGGCCCGCTTCGTACGTGCCCTTCTGCCGCCAGACATGGAGGGTGAGGCGCATTATTTGTAACTCCGCTGCGTGGGGTGAACCTCGTTGAACTGGAGCGGCTCCTTGTGGAGCTCCTGGGCCTGACCTTCGCCTCGCCATGCCCAGGCGGCGACATAGGAGAAGCGGTCGTCATCGCGCTTCGCCTCGCCCTCGGGCGTCTGGTGCTCCTCGCGGAAGTGCCCGCCGCACGACTCCTCCCTTTCGAGCGCGTCACGACACATGAGCTCCGCCAGCTCGAAGAAGTCGGCGACGCGCGCCGCCTTCTCGAGCTCCTGGTTCAGGCCGGTGCCGGTCCCCGAGACGCGGACGTCGCGGTGGAACTGCTCGCGGAGCTCCGGGATCCGCGTGAGCGCGCCCTTGAGCCCGGCCGCGTTGCGCCCCATCCCGCACGCCTCCCACATGATCTTGCCGACCTCGCGGTGGAACGAGTCGGCCGTGCGCGAGCCGTTCGCGCTGAGCAGCTTGTTCAGCCGCGCGCTCGCGTCGCGCTCGGCGTCCCTCACGGCGGGGTGGAGGTCGTCGATCCGCTCGAGCTTCGTCGACGCGAGGTAATCGCCGATGGTGTAGGGGATGATGAAGTACCCATCCGCCAGGCCCTGCATCAGCGCGCTCGCCCCGAGCCGGTTCGCGCCGTGGTCGGAGAAGTTCGCCTCGCCGAGCACGTACAGGCCGGGGATCGTGCTCATCAGGTTGTAGTCGACCCAGAGCCCGCCCATCGTGTAGTGGATGGCCGGATAGATGCGCATCGGGACGCTGTACGGGTCGTCGCCCGTGATGCGCTCGTACATGTCGAAGAGGTTGCCATAACGCTCGGCGATGGCCGGCTTGCCGAGGCGCCGGATGGCGTCCGAGAAGTCGAGGTACACGCCGAGCCGCGTCGGCCCCACGCCGCGGCCCTCGTCGCATACAGCCTTCGCCGCGCGCGACGCGACGTCGCGCGGCACGAGGTTGCCGAAGCTCGGATAGCGGCGCTCGAGGTAATAGTCACGCTCGCCGTCGGGGATGAGCTCCGGCGGGCGAGTGTCGCCCGGGTTCGCGGGCACCCAGATGCGGCCGTCGTTGCGGAGCGACTCGCTCATGAGCGTCAGCTTCGACTGGTAGTCGCCCGAGACCGGGATGCACGTCGGGTGGATCTGCGTGAAGCAGGGGTTGCCGAAGAGCGCGCCGCGCTTGTGCGCCCGCCAGATGGCCGTGGTGTTCGACCCCTTCGCGTTCGTCGAGAGGAAGAAGACGTTGCCGTAGCCGCCCGACGCGAGGACGACCGCGTCGCCGAGGTGCGTCTCGAGCGCGCCGGTGATCAGGTTGCGGGTGATGAGGCCGCGCGCCTTGCCGTCGATGACGATGAGGTCGAGCATCTCGGTGCGCGGGTACATCTTCACCTTGCCGAGGCCGATCTGCCGCTCGAGGGCCTGGTAGGCGCCGAGGAGGAGCTGCTGCCCCGTCTGGCCTCGCGCGTAGAACGTGCGCGACACCTGCGCCCCGCCGAAGGAGCGGTTCGCGAGCACGCCGCCGTACTCGCGCGCGAACGGCACGCCCTGCGCGGCGCACTGGTCGATGATGTTCACGCTGATCTGCGCGAGCCGGTACACGTTGGCCTCGCGCGCGCGGTAGTCGCCGCCCTTCACGGTGTCGTAGAAGAGGCGGTAGATGCTGTCGCCGTCGTTCTGGTAGTTCTTCGCGGCGTTGATGCCGCCCTGCGCGGCGATGCTGTGGGCGCGGCGCGGAGAGTCCTGGAAACAGAAGCTCTTCACGTTGTAGCCGAGCTCGGCCAGCGTCGCGCTCGCCGCGCCCCCGGCGAGGCCGGTGCCGACGACGAGGACCGTGTACTTCCGCTTGTTCGCCGGGTTGACGAGCTTCAGGTTGAAGCGGTGCTGGTCCCACTTCTTCTCGATGGGACCTTCGGGGATCTTCGCATTGAGCTGCATGATGACGGAGGCTCCGGGCTCAGCGGACGATGCCGAACAGGACGGCCAGCGGGACGGATGAGAAGCCGGCGAAGAGCAGGATCGACGACGCGGCCGCGAGCTTCTTGAGCGCCGGCGTGTAGCGCGGATGGCTGAAGCCCACCGACTGGAACATGCTCCACGCGCCGTGGTAGAGGTGCAGCGCGAGCAGGCCCATCGCCACGACGTAGGCAATCGCCGCGGGCGCCGAGCTGAAGCCCTTCACGACGTTGTCGTAGGCGTCGAGCGGCACGAAGTCGGGGTGCACGGTGCCCGTCGTCAGGTGGAGCAGGTGATAGACGATGAAGGCGGCGAGCACGCCGCCGCTCAGCAGCATCGTCCGCGCGGCGACGTTCGGGCGCCGCTGCCCCTTCACCTGGTAGGGGACCGGCCGAGCAGCGCGGCTGTGCTGCGCGAGCGTCACGCCCGTGTAGACGTGGACGATGAGGGCGGCGAGGAGGACGATCCGCGTCCCCCAGAGCAGGGAGGGCGTCCCGTGGAGGAAGGCGGCATAGTCGTTGATCTTCTCCCGGCCGAGGAAGACCTGCAGGTTGCCGGTCATGTGGCCGATCACGAAGCCGAAGAAGATGACGCCGCTCAGCGCCATCGCGATCTTCTTGCCGACGAGGTCCCGGTAGAAGGTCGCGGCGCGCTGGGCCCTGGCGGGGAGAGTCGATGGTGCAGCGGTTGGGCTCATCGCTCCCCTCCTTTAGTGGGGTGCGAACGCGTTAGCCAGAGGGAATCTTGAGCTCGATCGCCGAAGAATTTGCGGGCGCTCGCCGCAGATCTCGGCGCGGACGAGCGCGCCGCCCGCGGAAGCGCGCCTCATCATCATCAGCCATCCCGCGCGCGGGCGTCAGGCGGCGCAGGGGCCGAGCGAGCGCCGTACCTTGTGGCCGTAAAAGGCGAGCGCGAGCTCAATCGCGAAGATGCCGATGGCCTGCTCCTCCTGGCTGGTGAACGCAGGCAGGCGCTCGTCGCGGAGCACCACGAGGCCGCCAAACGAGCTCTCGCCCAGGCGGAGCGGCGCGACGATGGCGGCGCCGTAGCGATCGCCCTCTGCGGTACAGAGGAGATCGGGCGCGTCGTCCGCGGACAGGCGGACAGGCGCGAGCGCGCCCTCGATGCGCCCGGCGAGCCGAGCGATGAACGCCGCAGACACCTCGGCGCCGGAGGCCGCCTGGTACAGGGCGGCCCCTTGATCGAGCGCCAGCGAGAGCGCCGCGCTGGTCGTATAGACGACCTTCGCCGCGAGATCCACGGCGCGCTCGGGGAAGTCGTCCCGCGAGAGGGACGCGACAAGGGCGGCGCTCGCCTGGTGGACGGCCGCCACGGCGTCGAGGTGGGTGCGCAGCATCGCCGCCTCGAGCAGCCGCTTCAGGTCGTCGATGTCGTAGGGCTTCTCCAGCATGTCGTAGGCGCCGCGCTCCATGCACTCCACGGCGGCCTGCGCGCTCGAGCACGGGGCGCCGACGATGATCTCGAGGTCCGGGCTGAGCGCCTTGAGCGCGGCGATGGTCCCGGCGCTCTCCATGCCGAGCGTCCCCACATCGGCGACCACGAGGTCGAAGCGGCGCGCCTTGACGAGCTCGATCGCCGCGAGCCCGCTCTCGGCGCAGGTGACGTCGAAGCCGCCCTGGTTCAGCTCGAGCGCGAGCCTGTCGAGGACCCTCTTCTCGGCGTCTACCACCAGCACATGGGGTCGGGCCTGGCTCACTGATGCCTCCTCCTCTGGTCTACGACGGGTGCGCCGCGCCGCCTCGCCATCCGGCGCTGCCGTGATCGCGTGGCGACCGCGGCGGTCGTGGTGGAAGCCGCTCCGCCCGGCGGAGCCCTCTCCGCCCTCTACCACCCGTCCGAAGTCCGCCTACGGTCCAATAGAACCGGTATTCCAGCGAAACGGAAGTCGAAGCGGCGTTGCCGCTGTCCTCCTTTAACAGGGGGCGGCGCCGCGCGCCCGGCGCAGATGTGCTCCGGTATGCCGACTCCTGTGGAGCGTGAGCGCTTCTCGCAGCGAGAGGCGCGCGATAGAGGCCTATTTCGCGGGAGGCGCCGTGGTGGTCGCGCGGCGCATGGCGGAGAGGATGTGGTCAATGATCTCCGGAACTCCTTGGCTCCGGTTGCACTGCGCGAACAGGAACGGCCCGTCGCCCCGCATCCTCCGGGCGTCCCGCTCCATGACGCCGAGGTCGGCGCCGACGTGCGGAGCGAGATCGGTCTTGTTGATGACGAGCAGATCCGACTGCGTGATACCCGGTCCGCCCTTGCGCGGCACCTTGTCGCCGCCGGCGACGTCGATCACGTAGATCGTGTAGTCGACGAGCTCCCGGCTGTACTGGGCGGCGAGGTTGTCGCCGCCGCTCTCGACGATGAGGAGCGCGGGCGCGACGTGATCCATGAGGTCGTCGAGCGCGACCAGGTTGTGGCTGATGTCCTCGCGGATCGCCGCGTGCGGGCAGCCCCCGGTCTCCACCGCGCGGATGCGCTCCGGCGGCAGCGCCTTGTTGCGGTGCAGGAACTCGGCGTCCTCCTGGGTGAAGATGTCGTTCGTGACGACGCCGAGCGGCATCCTGTCGCGCAGCGCGCGGCAGAGCGCGAGCACGAGCGCCGTCTTGCCGCTGCCGACGGGCCCCCCGATCCCCACCGTGAACGCGCGCGCCGAGAAATCGCGGTCCTTCGGCGCATCCCGCTCGCTGAAGAGCCCCGGATGCGCCCAGTGCTCGTGCGTGTGCCCGTGCGTGTGCTCGTCTCCGTGCGCATGCGCGTGCCTGTGGCCACCCCCGCGAACGTGGTCGTGGTCGTGGTCGTGGTCGTGAACGTGGCCGTGATCGTGGTCGTGGTCGTGGCCGTTGTGCCCATGCCCGTGCTCGCCGGGGTCGTGCATGCTGTCACCTCACGATTGAAAGAGACGCGAGTAGAGCCGATCCTGCGTGGCCCCGAAGAGATCGAGGAGCGGCGCCGGCTGCGCGAGCTCGTCGACGCCGTGATCTCCACACTCATGGAGCACCGCGTCGAGGAGCGGCGCGCTCTCGAGTTGCAGTCGCTGTGCCTCGAGCGGCCCGATGAGCCCGAGGCGCACCGCCGCTGAGACGACGCCGCGGAGCGAGGCGTGCAGGTAGACGGCCTGCGCGTCCTCGCGCGGGACGCCGAGCGCCGCGAGGGTCGCGCCGAACGCCGGCGCGTGGTGGCCCAGCGCCTCCCGCGCCCGCACGGCGGCGTCGAGGCGGCGGATCTCGGCAGAGGGGAAGACGCGCGCGCTCGTCGCGAGGAACGCGCGGCCCTGCGTCCGGCTCGCCCGGTTCGCGACATGGTTCACGAGGAAGGCGTCGCAGGCGTCGTCGACGGCCGCGATGTCGAGCGGCCGCTCGTGCGCAGCCCGCACGAGCGGCAGCGCGCCGAGGCCCACCTGCCAGAGCGCGCTCGCGACGAACGACGAGAGCGCGCCCCCGGGCCCGACCTCGCCGAGCTGCACCGCCGCCTCCAGGCCCGCGGAGTGCGCGAACCCTCCGACCGGGAACGCGGAGTCGGAGAGCTGGAGGAGGAGCCACCTGTTCATGCGCGCGGATGGAATCAGACAGAAGCAGACAGAAGCAGACAGAAGCAGAGGGGAGCGGACGGGAGCGGACGGAGGCCAAAGGAAGCAGACGGAGAGAACGGTGAACCCGCAGGCGCGGAGCCGCCGAGGGCGAGCTCCCCGCCTCAGAAGAGGCTGTACCTCTGCGCGAGGGGTAGGATCTTCGCGGGATCGCAGCGGAGGAGCTCGCCGCCGGCCCGCACCTCGTACGTCTCGGGATCGACCGTGATCGGCAGGAGCGTGCTGTTGAGGCGCATGTCGGCCTTGCCGATCTTGCGGCACCGGCGGACCGCCGAGAGGCGCTTCTTCAGGTCGAGCCGGCGGATGCTCCCCTCGTCCATGGCGCGGCTCGACACGAACGCGATGCTCGTCTCGCCGACCGCCGCGCCGAGCGAGCCGAACATCGGGCGCATGTAGTACGGCTGAGGCGTCGGGATCGACGCGCTCGGATCGCCCATCTGCGCCCAGGCGATGAAGCCGCCCTTGATCACGAGCTCCGGGCGCACGCCGAACATCTGGGGCCGCCACAGCACGAGGTCCGCGAGCTTGCCCGGCTCGACCGACCCGATCTCGTGGGACATGCCGTGCGCGATGGCCGGGTTGATCGTGTACTTGGCCACGTAGCGGCGGATCCGGAAGTTGTCGTTGTCCCCCTGCTCCTCGGGCAGCCGGCCGCGCTGATCCCGCATCTTGTGCGCGGTCTGCCAGGTCCTCGTGATCACCTCGCCGACGCGGCCCATCGCCTGGCTGTCGCTCGAGATGATGCTGATCGCGCCGAGGTCGTGCAGGATGTCCTCGGCCGCGATGGTCTCGCCGCGGATGCGGCTCTCGGCGAACGCCACGTCCTCCGGGATGTTCCGGTCGAGGTGGTGGCAGACCATGAGCATGTCGAGGTGCTCGTCGAGCGTGTTGACCGTGTACGGGCGCGTCGGGTTCGTCGAGCTCGGGATGACGTTCGGCTCGCCGCAGATGCGCAAGATGTCGGGCGCGTGCCCGCCGCCCGCGCCCTCGGAGTGGTAGGAGTGGATCGTCCTGCCCTTGAACGCCGCGATGGAGTCGTCGACGTAGCCCGACTCGTTCAGCGTGTCGGTGTGGAGCGTGACCTGGATGTCCTCGTGCTCGGCGAAGCTGAGGCAGCAGTCGATGGCGGGCGGGGTCGTCCCCCAGTCCTCGTGCAGCTTCAGCCCGACGGCGCCGGCGCGCACCTGCTCGAGCAGCCCCTCGGGCGACGAGGTGTTCCCCTTGCCCGTGAGGCCGATGTTGAGCGGCAGGACGTCCGTCGCCTGCAGCATCAGCGAGATGTGGCGGGCGCCCGGGGTGCACGTGGTCGCGTTCGTGCCCGTCGCCGGGCCCGTGCCGCCGCCGACGAACGTGGTGACGCCCGACGCGAGCGCCTCGTATCCCTGCTGCGGGCAGATGAAATGGATGTGCGCGTCGACGCCCCCGGCCGTGACGATGTGGCCCTCGCCCGCGATGACCTCCGTCGTCACGCCGACGATCATGCCCGGCGTGACGCCGGCCATCACCTTCGGGTTGCCGGCCTTGCCGATCGCCGCGATGCGGCCGCGCTTGATGCCGATGTCGGCCTTGTAGACGCCGGTCCAGTCGACGATGAGCGCGTTCGTGATGACGCAGTCGAGCGCCTCGTCGTTCGAGACGCCGGGCATCTGCCCCATGCGATCGCGCAGCACCTTGCCGCCGCCGAACTTGCACTCGTCGCCGTACGACGTGTGATCCCGCTCGACCTCGGCGATGAGGCCGGTGTCGCCGAGCCGCACCCGGTCGCCGACCGTCGGCCCGTAGATATCGACATAGTGCCGCCGCTGCATCCTGTGGCTCATGCCTGCTGCTCCTCCCGCGCGGCGTGCGCCGCCCCGTGCGGGCCGACCTGCACCAGCGTGATCGTCTTCTCGTCGCCCGGCTCGAAGCGGACCGCGGTGCCCGCGGGGATGTCGAGCCGCATCCCCGCCGCCGCCGCCCGGTCGAACTCGAGCGCGCGGTTCGTCTCCGAGAACGGGTAGTGGCTGCCCACCTGGATCGGCCGGTCGCCCAGGTTCTTCACGGGGAGAGAGAGCCGCCGCCGGCCGGGGGAGAGCTCGATCTCGCCGGGCTTCACGAGCACCTCGCCGGGCGTCGGCTCGGCCGTCACCTCTCCCTGGCCTGCGGGCTGGAAGAGCGACACGTCGGGCACGGGGAGGAAGCTGCCGTAGAGCGCGAGCGCGAGATCGCCGTGCTCGAGCGCGATCGGGTGGTGGACGGTGACGAGCTTCGTCCCGTCGGGGAAGGTCCCCTCCACCTGGACCTCGGCGACCATCTCGGGGACGCCGGCCATCACCTGCGCGCGCCCGAGCAGGCGGCGGCCGACATCCATGAGCTCGGCGACGCTGCGGCCGTCGCGGATCAGCTCGAGGATCTGCGTCGCGATGAGCGCGACGGCCTCCGGGTAGTTGAGCCTGACCCCGCGCGCGAGGCGCTTCTGGGCGAGGGAGCCCGCGCCGTGCAGCACGAGCTTGTCGAGATCACGAGGCGCAAGGTGCATGTTCGCCCTCTCTCCGGCGCGGCGACGCCGCGGCTTTGCCGGCGCGGCGCGACGCTACCACTTTCGTGCGAACGGATCATCACCGAGCTCACCCGCGAGGAAGCCGAGCGCGCCGCGGAGGAAGCCGGCCACGCGCTCGACGCTCGTGCCCGCGACGCGCACGACGGCGCCGCCGCCCCGGAGCGGGCTGGCCGACGCGACGAGCTCGGCGCGCCGCTCGGGCGGCGGCCGCGCCGCGAGCAGCGCCTCCGCCGCGCTCGCGGCGCGCGGGCCGAGCGCGACGAGCGTCGCGAGCGCGTCGAAGCGCCCCATGCGCTCGGGCAGCGCGCCGTGCGCGGGATCGAGCCGCGTCGCGTCGAGCAGCACGGCCCGCCCGCCGCGGCTCACCCGGATGCGCGACGCGTACCGGTCGAACGCCCAGCGCTCGCCCCGCGCGCTCCGGCCCGAGGACAGCGCGTCGACGAGCACGAGCGACGCGTCGTCGGCGAGCGCGACGTCGACGTCCTGCTCGTACCGCGAGCCCGCGAAGCAGACGACCGGATCGGGGATCGCGACGAGGAGCCCGCCTGCTTGAACCTCGGCCTCGAGGCGCTGGCGGCTGCCGAGGGGCGAGCGGTAGACCTTGGTCGAGGCCTGGGTGCTGAGCAGCGCGGCGGCCCCGCGACCGACGCGCGCGTGGAGGTGGAGCTCGTCGCCGCCGACGAGGCCGCCGCCGAAGCTCGCGACGAACACCCACGCTGCCTGCCCGTGGTTCTTCGGAGCGAGCAGCTTGAGCGGGCTCCTGGCGAGCGCCTTCTCGAGCACGGTGCGCCCCGCGACGCGCGTGAACACGAGCTCACCGCTGCCGGCCTTCCCTGCGCGCCGCGCGGGCGGCGGCGGGTCTCGCAGGGCGGCGGGAGGATCGCTGGGCGTGGTCACGGGCCGGCGTGCGTACCACGGACCGCGCCCCGGCCGCGAGGGAGCACAGGCGCGTACCGGGCGCGAGGGAGCACAGGCGCGTACCGGGCGCGAGGGGCGCAGCGCACACAGGGGATGGGTAGGTCACGCGACGAGGAACACGACCAGGAAGGTAGGGAGAAATTCGAGTCATCTTCCCGATTTCCCTCCTTCGCCTGGAACATGAAACATCCCGGACATGTGAGCATGCTGTCAGGACTCTCCCGAACATCACTACGGTGTTATGAGCGAGCCAGCCACTGCGTTCCTCCTGTCCCTGACGACAGCGCGTGTCCGGGGTGTCCGCCGGCCGCTGTGGGCGTTCCGTGACTCGCTGTGATGTCGTTTGCATGGATGACATGTTGCTTGACGGGAAAGCCCAGCTCGGGTCAGCTCGTCGGGCGGCCGGGGGGCCGCGGAGGGGGTCCGATGTTCATCGTCAGGAAGGGCGAAATGCCGCCGTGGTCTCGTCTGTTCAAGGAAGCGGCGTCGCGCCTGCTGGAGCGCCACGGCGGGACCCCGTTCGAGCTGCGCTTCTGGGGCGGCGAGCGGCTGCGCTTCGGCGCGGGCGCGCCCGAGTTCGCCGTGACGTTCAGGACGCGTCGGTCGCTCTGCGAGACGGCGCTCCGGGGCACGCTCGGCCTCGGTGAGGCGTATGTCCGGCGCGAGGTCACGTTCGAGGGAGATCTCGAGGACTCGCTCGCGGGCCTCTTCCAGCTCGCTCGGTCCGTGGAGGCGCGCCTGCCGCGCCTCGTGCCCGCGTCGTCGTCGTTCGACCGCGGCCTCTCCGGCGTGCTCGACGCGCTCCGGCTCGGGCTGCTCTCCGGGGCGGCGAAGCGCGAGAGGCTCGCCGTCGAGCGTCACTATGGGCTAGGCAACGACTTTTACCCTCTTTACCTGGACAGGCGCCTCCAGACGTCGTGCGGCTACTTCAGCTCTCCGGGCGAGACGCTCGACGACGCGCAGGCGCACAAGATCTCCCTCGTCGCGCGGAAGCTGGCGCTCCGGCGCGGGCAACGGCTCGTGGATCTCGGCTGCGGATGGGGGCACCTCATGTTCCACGCCGCGGAGGCGTACGGGGTGCAGTGCCTCGGTATCACCCTCTGCGAGAACCAGGCGAGGTACATCCGCGAGCAGGCGGCGGCGCGGCGGCTCCCGGTCGAGGTCCGCGTGATGAGCTGCGACGAGCTCGAGGACGAGCCGCGGTGGGATCGGCTCGTCTCCCTGGGCTCGATGTGCCATGCCGGCGAGCGCCGTATCGAGGTGTTCTATGACAGGGTGAAGTCACTGCTCGCCCCGGGCGGCGTGTGCCTGCTCGAGAGCGTCACGAGAGAGCAGGAGTCGTCGCGGACTGACCCCTTCCTGCAAAAGCACATCTTCCCGGGGTACTGGCCTCCTTCGCTCCAGGGGATGGCGACGCGCGCCTCGGCGCGCGGCCTCGACGTGCTCGACGCGGAGAACCTGCGGCGCCACTCCGCGCTCACCGCGCGCTGCTGGCGCCGTAACTTCCTGGAGAACAGGGAGAAGATCGAGCGGGTCACCGGCTTCGACAACGCCTTCATGAGGACGTGGGAGTTCTATCTCGCGTGCGCGGCCGCCGCGTTCCGCAGCGGGCACCTCGGCGCCATCCAGATGGTGCTGGCGAACGGGGCTCCACGCGACTACCCCCTCGCACGCGAGCCCCTCTATGCCACGGAGGAGCCCTCGTTGCGGGAACGCGCGCCCATCGTCCCGGCCGTGCAGCTCAGTTCGTGGGGGGCGGCGCTGCCGTCCTGATCTGTCGGGCGCGTGCCGGTGGGGCGCGCGCCGCGCGCGCCGCGCGCGGGGCGCGCGGCGCGCGCGTCCATCGCGCAGAAGAGCTTGTTAAGCCCGCGCGGCCAGCTATCAGCTAAGGATGAGCGAAAGGCTTGCGGCCAGCGCCCGTCGCGGCGCCGCGCCCTCGTGGTCCGTGTCGCGCCCTCGCTCCGCGGCGCGCCTGGTCTGCGCCGCCGCGGGGCTCGCCGCGCTCTGTCTCCTGCTCGCATCGTGTACCCAGGTCCGCTACATCGCGCAGGCGGGCGTCGGCCAGCTCTCGATGGCCTGGCGCGCCGAGTCGCTCGAGGACGCCGCCTTCGACGCCCGCAAGCCGTGGCGGACGCGCGCGCTGCTGCGCGAGGTCCCGCACATCAAGCGCTTCGGGGAGCGCCACGGGCTGACCCCGACCGGCAATTACAGGACGTATGTCGAGCTCGATCGCCCAGCCGCGGTCTGGGTGGTGAGCGCGTGTGAGCCGCTGCGGTTCCGCTCGAAGACATGGAGTTTTCCTATCGTGGGTACGGTCCCCTACATGGGGTGGTTCCATCTCCAGGATGCCAAGGCGTTCGCGGCGCCGCTCAAGGCGGCCGGCTGGGACGTCGACGTGCGTCCGGCGGGCGCCTACTCGACGCTCGGCTGGCTCGAGGATCCGGTCCTGTCCACGATGATCTCGGACGGGGACGAGGCGCTCGGCGACCTCGCCAACGTGGTGCTCCACGAGTCGCTGCACGCGACGCTGTACGTGAAGGGGCAGACGAGGTTGAACGAGAGCCTCGCGAGCTTCGTCGGGGACGAGCTCACCAAGCATTACCTGGACGAGCGGGTGGGCCCCTTCTCCGCGGAGAAGACGGCCTACATGAGGGAGATGGAGAGGAGCGAGGTGCGGACGCGCGCGCTGCACGCCGCCTACGTCCACCTCAATCGGCTGTATGCGTCCCCGGCGCCCGACGCCGAGAAGCGGGCGGAGAAGGACGCGGTGCTCGCCCGGCTCAAGGCCGACATCGGGGCGCGGCGTCCGATCAACAACGCGTCGCTCGTGCAGTTCCGTGTCTACAACTCGGGGACTCCAGAGCTCCAGGCGCTGCTCGCGACCTGCGGTGGCAGCTGGCCGAGGTTCCTCGGCGCGTTGCGGAGGCTCGAACGCCACAGGTTCTCCGAGCCCCAAGAGAACATCGCCCGGGTGGTCGAGCCGCTGATCGAGGCCGGCTGCAGGTAGTCCAGCGAGCTGCGCTGTGCGCCGCGAGCTGCGCTGTCTGCCGCGAGCTGCGCCCCGTGCGCCGCGAGCTGCGCTATGTGCCGTGCGCTGCGCCCATGTGTGGTGAGCTGCGCGCCGCGCTGCGTACTGCGGGCTGCGCCGCGTAGCGCGCTGCGCCTTTGGCGGGGAACACGCCGTCGAGATACGACGCAAAGCGTCGGTGGCAGTCGTCCTGCCTTAGTGCACTTCTTCGCTTCCACGGTGCAATGCGGGGCGTCCAGCGGCTCGATGATGAACATATTCATGTCCAGGTAAGCTTTGCGTTCTGGATCTGAACCCATCCCTGGATCGGACCAGTCCCTGCGGAAATGTATGACCGGTGCTGGCCTCCGAGGTCGCGCGCGCGCCTCGGAGGGAGGGTTTCAGCGGCAAATTGGGCTGCCGGGCGCCAGGACCGCGGCCCCTTCGCCGTTGGCCCGCCGGTTGCTCTATGTATCCACCAGATGTCGCCCCTGCTCGTCGTCCTGTTTCATGGGGACTCGAAGGGGGGACGCCTGGCATGACCTTCGCAATGCAGCCCCGGTCTTCGGGGGGGACGCCAAGCGAGGTGATCGGCGGCGCTGGCCGAGCGATCGCGACCCCGCCGTCACCCGAATGCCATGGCTCTTGCGGTATCGGGCTCCTTGATTGACTTGTCGCCGGGTGCCGGCGGACAGCTTCGGTTCACGTGACGACAGACGCCTTACGAGGCGATTAAGGAGGGATGGCCGAGGCACGCGCGACGCGCGTCGCCAATTGAGTTGGCTTAGCATGACCGGCTTGTCAGACCTCGGTCTGAGCTTTTCTTATCTGTTGTGCCGCTCTCGATGTTGATGCTGCTTCCCGCTTCGCTTCAGCTTCTCCCCTGCTTTGCTTGAGCTTGCTCGTTCGATTCCGGTTCGCGCTTTTTACTTCGCTTCAGCTTCATCTTTCGGTTTGACTGGCTTCTCGGATTGTCTTAATCTTCCGCCCGTCTTCGCTTCATCTTCGCTCTTTACTTGATTGTGCTTCGTATTGCTTTCCTGACTTCTCTGTTCTGACTTCTGATCTCTTCTGATCGCGGGCCTCTCCAGGACTCCGGTGGACTCCCCTCCACCGGCGCTCCTGTGCGGTCCCGGTGGGTCCGCGAAAGCGGGCCTCAGGCCGGCGGGTTCTTCCCGACCGGCCTTTCTTTTTGGTGCGCATGAGCGCTTCCCCGGCGTGCCCTCGACGCCGCGAAGCTCGCTGTTGGCTGCGTCTCGGGCTCGAGCGCGGTTGTCAGCGGCCGTCGTCGCCGGGGGTGTGCCTGGCGTGGACGGTGGCAGAGACGATCTTCCACTCGCCGTCGATCTTCTCGAGCCGCAGCACCACGGGCAGCTCGTCGCGCCGGACCTCATGCCCATGCCGGGCGCCCGTGACCGTCGCGGTGGCGGTCACCTCCGCCGTCATGCCGGCCGGATCGATCTGGATCTCCGTGCCACCCAGGCTCACCTCCGCGGTCTGATAGACGACGGCTGCCTGGGTCGCCGCGTTCGCGAGCTCGTCGCGGCCGCGGAGGCTGTCGCCGATCTCGGCGATGCGGGCGCTCGCCTCCTTCGCGAAGATCTCGGCGAACTCACCGCGAATGCGGCCGTGGCGCACCAGCGGATTCCGCTCGCCGTCGTCGATGCGCACCGCGTTCTCGAGCTGGGTGAGCCGGTCGCGGATCCGTTCCTCCTCGGAGGGCGACAGCAGCAGCGCCGCCGCGCCGAGGACGGCGCCGGCGCCGATGAGCCCGAGCGGGATCCAGCGTTTCATGCTGCAAGTATAGGCGAAGGCGCCGCGCGAGCGCGCGGAACCGCGGAATCACGGAATCACGGAATCACGGAATCACGGAATCACGGAATCACGGAACCGATTCCGCTGGCGCCCTCTGTGGGCCATCGCAGCTATCGCCCCACGATCGGCTCGAGGCACCGATCGCGCGCCTCGCGCAGGGCGCGGAGCTCGACGTCGATGCCCTCGCCGCTCCCCGCGTCGATGGTGAGCCGGTCGCCGCCGGTCGTGCCGAGCTCGGTGCAGGGCACGCCCGCCGCCTTGGCCTGACGCGCGACCTCGGCCGCGTCCTCGGGCCGGACGCTCACGATGATCCGGCTCGGCGCCTCGCCGAACAGGGCCTCGGCGAGCGGCTCGCGCGCGCCGCCGTCCGGCGCGCCCGGCAGCCGCACCCGCGCGCCCACCAGCGCCGCGGGATCGTCGGCGGCGGCGCAGCACTCGCCGAGGGCGATCGAAAGCCCGCCCTCCGAGACGTCGTGCGCGCTCCGGAGGAGCTGCGGCCGCGAGCGCGCGAGCGCGAGGCAGAGCCCCTGGAGCCGCGCCTCGCGGTCGAGATCGAGCGCGGGCGGCGGCCCCTTCACCTCGCCCGTGTGGCGCGCGACGTACTCGGAGCCGCCGAGCGGGCCGCCGCGCGGATCGCCGAGCAGCAGCACGGTCAGACCCGCGGCGGGGAACGAGGCCCGCAGCACGTCCCCCGCGTCCGCGATGAGCCCCACCACCGCGACCGTCGGGGTCGGCAGGATCGCGCGGCCGTCGGTCTCGTTGTAGAGCGACACGTTGCCGCTCACGACGGGCACCGACAGCGCGCGGCACGCCGCCGCCATGCCGTCGATGGCGAGCGCGATCTGCCGCATGATCTCCGGCCGCTCCGGGTTGCCGAAGTTGAGGCAGTCGGTGAGGCCGATCGGCTCCGCGCCGGCGCACACCACGTTGCGGCACGCCTCCGCCACCGCCATCGCCGCGCCCTGGAACGGGTCGAGCTCGCAGAGGCGCCCGTTGCAGTCGCTCGAGAAGGCGAGGAGCTTCTGGTGCCGCTGGCCGTCCTTCTCGCAGGGGACGCGCACCACCGCCGCGTCGCTGCCGGGCCGGACCTCGGTGCCGCCCCGCACGATCTGGTCGTACTGCCGCCACACCCACGCGCGCGAGCCGAGGTTCGGCGAGCCCGCCATCTCGAGGAAGAGCGCGGACCACGAGGCCGGCGCCGGGATGGAGCGCGGGTCGAACGCCCGGCGCGCCGGCAGCGAGGCGTCGTCGCGCTGGGGGCGGTCGTACTTCGGCGCCGCGTCGGTCAGGAAATCCACGGGCATGTCGCAGACGACGACCGGGGCCTGGGCCACGCCGGCGGCCGCGCCGCCGAGCGGGTCGTAGCCGGGCGTGGCGCGCACGACCCACCGGCCGGTGTCGGTCACCTTGCCGATGATCGCCGCGTCGAGCTCCCACTTCGTGCAGATCTCGATGACGCGCGCCTCGCACCCGGGCTTCGCGACGAGCAGCATGCGCTCCTGCGACTCGCTCAGCAGCATCTCGTACGGCGTGAGCCGGGCCGCGCGCCGCGGCACGAGGTCGAGGTCGAGGTCGAGGCCGCTGCCGCTCCGGCCCGCCATCTCGACCGACGACGAGGTGAGCCCCGCGGCGCCCATGTCCTGGACGCCGACGAGCAGGTCCTCCGCGAAGATCTCGAGGCACGCCTCGAGCAGGAGCTTCTCCATGAAGGGATCGCCGACCTGCACCGTGGGGCGCTGGCTCGGGCCGCCCTCGGAGAACTCGTCGGAGGCCATGGTCGCGCCGTGGATGCCGTCGCGCCCCGTCTTGGCGCCGACGTAGAGCACGTTGTTGCCGACGCCGCTCGCGCGCCCGTAGAAGATGCGGTCGGAGCGGACGACGCCGCAGGTGAAGGCGTTGACGAGGATGTTGCCGTCGTAGGCGCGATCGAAGAAGAGCTCGCCGCCCACGGTCGGCACGCCGATGCAGTTGCCGTAGCCGCCGACCCCCGCGACGACGCCGCGCAGGAGCTGCGGCGTGCGCGGGTGCTCCGGCCGGCCGAAGCGGAGCGAGTCGAGGTTCGCGATGGGGCGCGCGCCCATCGTGAAGACGTCGCGCAGGATGCCGCCGACGCCGGTGGCCGCGCCCTGGTAGGGCTCGATGTACGACGGGTGGTTGTGCGACTCCATCTTGAAGACGGCCGCGAACCCGTCGCCGATATCGACGACGCCCGCGTTCTCGCCGGGCCCCTGGATGACCCGCGGGCCGGTCGTGGGCAGCCGGGCGAGGTGGACGCGCGAGCTCTTGTACGAGCAGTGCTCGCTCCACATCACGCTGAGCACGCCGAGCTCGGTGAACGTCGGCTGCCGCCCGAGGCGCTCTAGCGCGCGCTCCCACTCGCTCGCCGAGAGCTTGTGCGCTTGCGCGAGCGCGGGGTCGACCGGCGGATCGCCGGGGAAGGGGGAGGGGGCGTTGACAGGGGCGGCGCTCATCGCGGCCTAGCTAGCGCAAGGACGGGGAGAGGGGAAGCGGGGGAGCGGGTACCCCGAAGAGAGCGGGGCTGGCCCGCTATGAATCCCGCTTCACGAGCAGCGCTGTCAGGTCGTCGATCTGCTTGGCCGAGCCGGCGAAGCGGCGCACCTCGGCGAGGAGCGCGCCCAGGATGTCGGACGTGGGGCGCGCGTGCAGGCGGTGGATGAGCTCGCCGACGCGCTCCTTGCCGAACACCTGCCCGGCGGCGTCCTGGTACTCGTAGAAGCCGTCGGTCAGCAGCACGAGGAGATCGCCCGGCGCCATCACGACGGGCGGCGTCGGGGGCAGGTCGAGATCCTTGAACATGCCGAGCGGGACGGTCGACGGATCGCGCCACACGACCTGGCCCTCGGCCGCCCGGTAGTGGAGCAGCGGCCCCTGCCCGGCCGCGTGGAAGCGGAGCTGGTGCGTCGTCGGGTCGAGGATGCCGAGGAACGCCGTGATGAAGCGGTCGTTCGGCAGGTCCTCGAGGAGCTGCTGGTTCACGTGGTGCATGAGCGCGTCCATGTCGGCCGAGAGGCGCAGGCCGATGCGGAGCATCGCGCGGAACTGGGTCACGCTGAGGGCGGGGCCGATGCCGTGGCCGGCCGCGTCGGCGAGCAGCAGGATCATCGGCGACATGTCCGCGCGCTCGTCGAGACGGATGACGTCGTAGATGTCGCCGCCCGTGTCGTCCGCCGGCTTGCTGAACGCCGACAGCGAATAGCCGGGGCAGCGCGGCAGCCGCCGCAGGAGGATGTTCTGCTGGATGTCGCGCGCGATGGTGAGATCGTGCTCGAGCTTCAGCTTGATCATGCGCTCCTCGAGCAGGAGCGTGCGCTGCACGGCGACGGCCGCCTGCGCCGCGAGCAGCTCCGCCACGTCGCGCTCGTCCGGGCCGAAGTGGTCCGCCTTCGAATTCAGCATCTGGAGCACGCCGACGAGCTTGTCGTCGAGCCCGATGAGCGGCACCGTGATGAGGGATTTGGTGTGATACCCCGTCCGGCGGTCGATCTCCTGATTGAACCGCGGGTCGGAATAGCAGTCGTCGACGAGGATGGTCTGGCGCTTGCGCGCGCACTCCCCGGCGATGCCCTTGTCGATGCTGACGCGGATCTGGGCCTCGCCCGTGGCGACACGGGAGTAAAGCTCCTTGGCCTCCTCGTCGTAGAGGAAGACGCTCCCGCGGTCGGCGCCTATCACCTCCCGCCCCGTCTTGATGATGAGCTCGAGCAGCTCGGTGAGATCGCACGGCGCCGCGAGCTTGCGCGAGACGTCGAGGATCAGGATGAGCGACGACGCATCGATCAGGGAGGGAGTGCCCAGGCGCATGCGGCCGGAGAGTTTGGGCTACGTGGAAATAGGGGTCAAGACATGGTCTCGCCCCGGGTGCTCGTGACGATCTCGTCGCCCGCGCGTGCCCACGCCGCCGTTCCGCCGTTCCGGCAGGGTTCCGCCGCTCAGCCAGCCGTCGCGCCGTCGCGCCGTCGTTCCGCCGCCGTTCCGCCGCCGTGGGGATCTCCGGCGTCCCTTGGCGTGCTCCGGCCAGCGTCGGCGTCCCTGCCCTCGGCGCGGCCCCATTTTTCGAGCGACGACGGCCGTGAGCGCCCCCGCGACGACGCGAGATCGCGGTCGATGCCGCCGGCGCAGGGACCGGGGCGGTGGAGGTCGGCGCTACCACCTCGGCCCTACCTGTCCTAGAACACGCGACGCACTCTCCTTGAAAGCGAGCTCTTCGATGAACCGCCTCCGCCTCGTCGCCCTCGTCCCGGCCGTTGCCCTGGTCGTGGCGGCCTGCGACGCGCCGCCCGCTCCCGCCGGCGCGGCGCCCGACGCCTCGCCCTCCGCCGCGCAGTCCCTGCCGCAGCCGGCCGCCGCGCCGCCGCAGCCGGCCGACGCGCCGCCGCAGGCAAGCGCCCCCGCGGCGGCCCCCGGCGCGGGGGCTCCGGCGGCGACGGACGCGGCGGTGCCGGCCGACGCGGGCGCGCCGGCGGAGGACGCGGGCCGGAAGCGCGAGGACGCGGGCGCCGCGACGGCGGCGCGCGACGCGGGGACGCCCGTCGGCGACGCGGCGGCGCGCGACGCGGGCGGAGGGGGCGCCGAGGCGCCGGCGGCGACCTCCGCGCCCGCGCCCGGCACGGCGGCGCCGCCCGCGGTGCCGCCCGCCGCGGCGGGATCCGCGGACGCCGTCGCGGCCGAGGTCGACGCGATCTTCGTGGGCAAGAAGACGTACGTCGCCCGCTTCAAGCAGGAGCACACGCAGAAGGTCTCGGGGGCCGTCAAGAAGCAGAGCGGCGCGCTGTCGGTCCAGAAGCCGGACAGGATCTCGTTTCGCTACGATCCGCCGAACCAGAACCGCATCGTCTCCGACGGCGTGTCGCTCAAGGTCTACGTCGCCGAGGACCGGCAGATGTTCGTCACGCCGGTGCAGAACTCGGAGTATCCGGGCGCCCTCTCGTTCCTCATGGGCCACGGGCTCCGCCCGTCGTTCACGTTCACCTTCAACGAGAAGGCGAAGTTCGAGGGCGGCCCCGTGCTCGTCGGCAAGCCGCGCGCGCCGACTCCCCACTACGAAGTCGTGATGTTCTATATCGACAAGGCGCTCCTCGCGAAGAAGGACCCTGGCGTCGTGCGCCGCGTCCTCATCGTCGACGCGCAGGGCAACCGGAACCGGTTCGACTTCGAGAACGCGTCGCAGCCCGCGTCGATCGATCCGGCGGAGTTCCAGTTCACGGCGCCGCCCGGCACCGACGTCAAGCAGAACTGATGACCCCGCGCCTCTCGCTCTCGGAGCTCTTTCCCGACATCCATCCGGCGTGGATCCTCGCCGAGGACGGCGATCTCCTCGTCGTCGATAAGCCGGCTGGCCTGTCCACGCACGCGCCGGAGGCGGAGCGGATCGACGACATGGTGACGCGCCTCCGCGCCTTCCTCCGCGGCCGGGGCGACGCGGAGGCGTACCTCGGGATCCACCAGCGGCTCGATCGCGACACGTCGGGCGTCCTCCTGTTCACGCGGCGGCGCGAGGCGAACGCCGCCGTCGCACGGCAGTTCGAGGGGCGCACGGTGCAGAAGACGTACGTCGCCGCGGTCTCCGGCTTCGGCGATCGCCCGCCGCGCGGCACCCTGCGGCACCGCCTCGTCCCGGCGCCGGGAGGTGCGATGCGCGCGCTCGCCGAGACCGGCGGGGCTAGAGAGGATCGGGCCGCCGGGCGGGAGGATCGGGCCGCGAAGCGGGAGGATCGGGCCGCGAAGCGGGAGGATCGGGCCGCGAGCGGCGTGCTGGCGATCACCCGTTATCGCCTCCTCGAGCGCCGCGGCGACCGCGCCCTGCTCGAGCTCCGGCCCGAGACAGGACGCACGCATCAGCTCCGGGTGCAGCTCGCGGCGATCGGCCTCCCCATCGCCGGCGATCCGCTCTACGGCGGCCCCGAGGCCCCGCGCCTGCTCCTGCACGCCGCCGAGCTCCGCCTCGATCACCCGGCAACGGGCGCGGCCGCGACCTTCCGCTCGCAGCTGCCTGCGGTCTTCGAGGCGTGGCTCGCGGCCGCGCCGGCGGATCCGTACGCGGGCGGCGTCGCGGCCGTCGAGCGCGCCATGCGCGAGGCCGCCGAGCGGCGGTACGGGATCGCGCGCGCCGGCGACACGACGGCGCTCCGGCTCGTCCATGGCGCGGGTGACGGCCTCCCCTCCGTCTCCGTCGATCTGTACGGCGAGCACCTCGTCGTGTCGCTGTTCGGCGTGGGCGAGGGCGAGCCGGGCGCGCCGCCGCGGGACCTCGTGCTCGACGCGGCCCACCGGCTCGGGGCGAAGGGCGTCTACCTCAAGGCGCGCCCGAAGCACGCGAGCGTCATCGTCGACGCGCGGCGCGAGGAGTTCGCGCCGCGGCACGCCGTCCGGGGGGAGGACGCCCCGGAGGAGTTCACCGTCCTCGAGCACGGCTTGCCGTTCAAGGTGCGGCTCGGCGACGGGCTCTCGACCGGCATCTTCCTCGACCAGCGCGAGAACCGGCGGCGGGTGCGGGAGCTGGCCCGGGGGGCCCGGGTGCTGAACCTGTTCGCCTACACGGGGGCGTTCACCGTGGCGGCCGTGGCCGGCGGCGCGCGCGAGAGCGTGACGGTCGACGTGTCCCGGGGCGTTGTCGCCTGGGCGCGAGACAACCTCGCCGCGATCGGCGCGGACCCGGCGGCGCACGTCGTTGTCGAGGCCGACGTGTTCCCGTGGCTGAAGGCCGCCGCCCAGTCCGACCGGCGCTTCGACCTTGTCGTGCTCGATCCGCCGAGCTTCGCGACCACGAAGAAGAGCCGCTTCAGCGCTGCGAGCGATTTCGGCGCGCTCGCCGCGCTCGCCTTCCGCGTGCTCGCCCCGGGCGGCAGGCTGCTCGCCTGCACCAACCACCGCGGCATCGTGCGCGCCAGGTTCCGGCGTCATTTGCACGAGGCCGCGCGTGAAGCAGGATGCGACGTCGTGCAGATGAAAGACCTCCCCGATCCCGTCGATTTTCCCAGCGAACCAGGCGCGGAGTCCCACCTGAAGAGCGTCCTCGCCAGCGTGGGCGCGCCGTCCGTGAGGGCCCGAGAGGGCGCGCCGCCCGCGAAGGCAGGGAAGGCTGCGCCGCCCGCGAAGGCCGCGCCGTTCGCGAAGGCAGGGAAGGCCGCGCCGTTCCCGAAAGCCGCGCCGCCCGCGAGGGCAGCGAAGGCCCCGGCTGCCCGGGGCGCGCGCCGAGGGCCCGCCGCTCCGGCCCGGACGACCCGCCGAGGTGCGCGATGAGCCAGCGGCGCCTGCTCATCACGATCAGCTCGTACAGCTACCTCGAAGCTGCCTTCCTGGCCGCGGGCGACTTCGAGCGCGGCCTCGTCGAGCGCAAGAGCTTCCCCGACGGCGAGCGCTACCTGCGCGTCGCGGTCGACTGCTGGGGGCGCGACGTGGTCCTGCTCGGCGGCGCCCCCCGGGACCTCGACTGGCTGGAGATCTACGACCTCGGCTGCGCCATCTCGCGCGCAGGCGCGCGGTCGCTCTCCATCGTGATGCCTTATTTCGGCTACGCGACCATGGAGAGGGCCGTGAAGCCGGGCGAGGTGGTGACCGCGAAGACGCGGGCGCGGCTCATCTCGGCGATCCCCTCGTGCGACGCGGGCACGCGCATCTTCCTCTTCGATCTGCACACCGATGGCATCGAGTTCTACTTCAGCGACTCGCACGTGACGCGCCACCTCTACGGCGCTCCGCTCATCACGCAGGCGGTCCGCGAGCTGATGGGCGATCGCCCGTACGTGCTGGCGGCGACGGACGCCGGTCGGGCCAAATGGGTGCAGAGCCTCGCCCGCGGCCTCGGCGTCGAGCCGGCGTTCGTGTACAAGGAGCGGAGAGGCGACGGCGTCGGCGTGACCGGCATCAACGCCGATGTCTCGGGCCGCGAGGTCGTCATCTACGATGACATGGTCCGCACCGGCTCATCGCTCGTCCAGGCGGGGCGCGCCTACCTCGCCGCCGGCGCGTCCAAGGTTCACGCCGTCGCGAGCCACCTCGTCTTGCCGGGCGACTCGCTCGAGAAGATCAGGAAGGCTTCCGTGTTCACGACGCTGCTCGGGACCGACTCGCACCCTGGCAGCCAGCAGCTCGTCGATGCGCCCGGCGCCCTCCACTCGGTGGCGCCGCTGCTGGTGCGCGCGCTCGAGCGGGAGACCTAGGGCACCTCCGGCGAGCGGCGATTCAGGCGGCGAACCCCGCCTTCAGCCAGGCATCGCGGCAAATGCCTACGTGAGGTTCGTGAGCGGCCCGGTGCAGTACTCACGCGAGCCGAACGTGGTCCGGGTGTCGCCGAACAGGTTCAAGATCGAGACGAGCAGGTTGTTGTGCGGGAGGCTCGGGTACCGGACCCAGCGTCCGGTGCGCAGGCCCCCGCCGCCGCCGGCCAGCAGGAACGGCATGTCCTTCTTCGCGTGGGTCGGCGGATCCGAGATCTCGGATCCGAAGAAGACGACGCTCTCGTCGAGCAGCGAGTGCCCGCCCATGTCGACCTTGTCCATCTCCTGCAAGAGATAGAGGTGCTGCTCCGAGTACCAGGTGTAGATGAGCTCGCACTCGGCCGGCCTGAAGCCGCCCATTTCCTGGTAGAAATGGTGGTGCTCGGTCAGGTTCAGCCACGGCAACGTGTGCTTCGCCTCGGTGTCGCTCCACTGCAGGGTGCCGACCGCGGTGATGTCGCAGGCGAGCGCCATCACCAGCATGTCCGTCATCAGCTTGCCCACCTTGGGGATCGCCGCGTCGGTCGAGCTGTCCACGATCGAGCCGGGGTCGTCCGCGTCGAGCCCCGCGCTCGGGTTGTAGTCGGACGTGTCGACCCTCATCGGGGCCCGGCAAGCGCTCGTCGTGGCCGGCGCGCTGCCGAGGCCCTGCTCGATCTCGCGGATCTTCGTCAGGTGCTGGTCGAGCTTCTGCCTGTCGGCCGCGCCGAGCCGCGCGGAGAGGCCGGCGTAGCGCCGGTCGAGGTAGTCGAGGATCGATCGCTTCCGCGCGAGGCGGAGGGCGGCGTCGTTGCTGGCGCCGGGGTCCAGCGTGCCGAAGAGCTCGGTGAAGATCTCCACCGGATCGAGGCGCGGCGGGATGGGGCTGTGTGGCGCGGTGTCCTCGAAGTTGGCGATGTTCATCGGCGACATCAGGCCGTGGGACTTGCCCGTCCCCCAGCGCACCGCGACCTGGACGCTCGCCTTCGCCATCTGACCGGCGGAGATCCGGGAGGCGATCACCTGATCGATGGACGGCCCCCTCGCGTAGCCGGTCGAGGTGGTCATCTGATCCGTGCCCGTGAGCCAGGCGATGATCCCGCACTGGTGCTGCTCCCCGCGCGCGCTCTTCATGTCGAGGCCGTCGACGACGAGCAGCCGGTCCTGCACCGGCGCGAGCGGCGCCAGGATGGGGCCCAGGGTGAAGCTCGTCTCGGTGCCGGTCGGACGCCAGCGGTCGATCAGGGTCCCGCCGGGCGTGTAGACGGCGAGGAAGCGCCGGGCGGGGGCGGGTTGCGCGTGCGCCGGGCGCTCGGGTCCCATGATCTCCAGCCACGGGAGCGCGACGGCGATGGCGCCGGCGCCTCGCAGCATGGCGCGCCGGCTCAAGCGGAATGTCGACATACCCCACGCTCCTTTCAAGCAGCCATGTGGAGGAAACCGTCCGTCCGGGTGCGCTCGACGAGGCGCGCAGGTTCGTGACCTGAGGACCCGGACATCGTTCTCGCTCCTCGCCCGCACCGGGCACGCTGAGACCCCGTGATTCAACAACACCCTTTACGAAATGACCAGGGGGATTGTCGTGCGGGGCCCGCCGCGATGCGGCTGACCACGAGAGCACATGCCGCCGCGCGCTGGTGCGAGGGGCCACGTCGTCGAGCGCGGCGCCGAATTCCCTTGCCGGCGCCGATCGGCGCGTGGATGCTCGCCCCGGATGCGCGGCTCGCGCAGAAAGGATGAGCGTCGAGGCCATGGACGAGCTGGTACGACAGGTCGCAGAGAAGGTTGGCATCTCGGAAGACAAGGCCCGCGTGGCCGTGGAGACGGTGGTCGGTTTCCTGAAAGAGAAGCTCCCCGCGCCGCTCGCCGCCCACGTCGAAACCGCGCTCGGCGCGGCGGCCCCCGCCATCGCCAACCTCGACGTCGGCGGCCTCGCAGGCTCGCTCGGCGGCCTTTTTGGCAAGAAGTAGCGGCATCTCCGCCGAGCGCGCCGCCGGAGCGCTCTCGACCGAAGTCCATCTCTCCTCTCCTGATCCTGACCTGGACGACGCCGCCTTCGCGCTTCGGGCGCTTCGGGTGGAGATGCGCTCATGTCCAGGACGTGCTCGCGCTTCGCTGCCTGGCGCGGCGTGAGCATGCGCCGATCGCGCCCCGGCGCGTCACGGCTCCGTCCTGGTCCGGCGCGCGCTCGACCCAGCGCTGCGACCGCGGCCTCGATCTGGGTTGAGTCTTCGCATCCCCTCGAGCGCGGGCCCTTTAGCGGGCCGTCTCGGGCGCGGCGGCGGGCGACAAGCGCGGAGAACCGCGGGTTTCCTGGACGACGCGCGCGCAGCGATGGATAGCGGCTGCACAGGCGGGCTCCGGCACCGGGCTTGCGAGCATCGAAGGCCTGGAGAAGCACCCGCCCACCTCCCTCTTCACGCGGGCGGTCCGCTTCCGCGACGAGAGGAGCGATATTCCATGGCGTCCGTGATCGGCGGCGAAGCCGCGTTCATCGGGTCCTTGACGGAACTGATCGAGCTCAACTGGTCCACGGTGGACGCGCTCGCAGCGGCGCTCTCGCGGATGAGCCGACCAGGCGACAAGAGCCGGCTCGCGAGCTTCCTTCACGATCACGAGCGTCACCTCGAGGTGCTCGCCGCCCTGGCCCACGAGCTCGGCGAGCCGCCGGTGGAGAGCGCCGTTCGACCCAAGCTGAAGAGCAAGGCGCTGACGAACGGGATGGTCGGAGATCGCGCGATCCTCGAGGCGATGAGGCATTACGAGGAGGACAGCTGCGCTGCTTACGAGCGGATGATATCGTTCCGCGAAGGCCTCTCCGAGCGCGCGCGCGACGTCCTCCGGCACTCGCTCGCGGTGGAGCGGCGCCACCGGGACTGGTTCTCCGAGCAGCTCGACTCGCGACAAGGGCTTTTGCTGTTGCCGCTGTAGCGCGCCAGCGCCCTTTGGAAGACGCGGCTTTCTTCCATCGTCTCGTGTATCATCGCGGCGATGATTCGCCCTCTCGTGCTTGCATCCCTTGGCGTTGCCCTTCTCCTCCTCGGCTGCGACGAGCCCCAGAAGCCCGTTGCGGCAGCGGCCTCGGCCGCGCCTTCTGCTGCGAAGCCCGCCGACGCGCCTCCTGCCGCGAGCCCCGCAGCCACGGCCAGCGCGCCGCCGAAGAAGCAAGAGGTGGAGTGCACCAAGAGCGATCCGGTGACCTTCTCTCATCCGGCGCTCGAGGCCAAGGTGCGGCAGCAGCTCCAGAAGCCCGAGGGGCCGATCAAGCGCGCCGAGCTCAAGAACATCAAGACCATGAACCTGTCGGACGCCCAGGGGCTCGACGAGCTCGATCCGTGCCTCTTCCCCGAGCTCACGGGCCTCAAAGGGCTCTACCTGCCGCCGGGCAAGATCGACGATCTCCGCCCGATCAAGGGCCTGCTCCGGCTGGAGTCGCTGCGTGTCTCGGCGACCCTGGTCAAGGACCTCTCGCCGCTCTCCGGCCTGGTCAAGCTCGACCGGCTCGACATCGGCCGCACGCCGGTCGCCGACCTCTCGCCGCTCGCCGGCCTCACCAGCCTCACCGAGCTCCAGCTCGACGAGACCGAGGTGACCGACGTGAGCCCGCTCGCCGGCCTGAAGAAGCTCGAGATGCTCCAGATGAAGCGGACGCGGGTGAGCGACGTGTCGCCGCTGCGCGAGCTCAAGAGCCTGAAGAACGTCTACCTCGAGGGCTCGCGGGTCGAGGACGCGAGCCCGCTCCGGTCGATCCCCGGGATCAAGATCCACGAAGGCTGAGGCGGCCGGCCCTCGCGCCGCCGCCTGCGCGTCGCGCGGAGCGCCGCCGCCTGCGCGTCGCGCGGAGCGCCGCCGCCTGCGGGCCGCGCCGAGCGCCGCCATTGCGAAGAGCCCGAGCTGCCAGCCCGCCCCGGCGGAGCCCGCGGCGCCCGCGCCGGCTGCGCCGCACTCGCAGCGCAGCTGCCCGTGAACGCCGACGTTCGTGCCGGGCGCGCCCTCCTCCACGTCTCCGGTGGCAGGAGCGCCCCCGGAGCCGGCCTCGCCGGCCCCGCCGGCACTCGCGCCGCCGCCTTCGCCCGGCAGCGGCGGCGCGTCGATGACGTGGAGCGCCGGCCCGGAGCCCCGCACAAGGAACGGGCGCGGCCGCAGCGCCGGCCCGAGCGGCAACGCGGCGAGCCTCGCTGCCGGCCACACGACGGCCTCGCCCGGCTCGAGATGCCAGGCGGCCGCCGCATCGGCATCCGGCACGGCCCGCCGCTCGGCGCCGTCGATCAGCCAGAGGGAGGCCGCGCCGTCGTCGCCGCGCACGAGCAGCGGCGACGAGGGGAACACGTCGCCCTCCGGCAGCGCCTGGAGCGCAGCGTCCGGCGCGCTGGCGACGTCCCAGAACCGCGAGAACCCCCAGGCGTCCAGCGCGCCGTCGCCGCCGAGCGGTCGCCTCACGCCGGAGGGCAGATCGAGCGGGCACTCGAGGGCCCTCGGGCTCCCCTCGAGCTCCACCTCCTCGCCGCTCAAGCCGTCGATCCCATAGGCGTGGACCGCGTGCTCGCCCCCGAGCAGGCTGAGCGGCATCGGCGCCTCGAAGCCGTGCGCGCACGAGCCGAGCGGCTCGCAGAGGTCGTCGCGGCGCACGTCCGCGGGGAAGCTGTAGCCCTCCGCGCCCTCCTCGGTCGCGGGGACGTCGAAGTAGAGCCGCGCGTCGCCCGGCGCGCTCTCCGCGTCCGGGTCGCGGGTCCATCCCGCGATACCGCTGCAGCCGGCTGTCTCGAGGGCGCCCTCGGGAGGCTCGTTGAGCAGCGCCTCGTACGAGGCGACGAGCGATGTGTAGGGCGGCACGTAGACCACGCCGACGCCGCTCACGGACTGCCGCACGTTGAAGTGCAGGTGAATGGTCGTCGGCGTGCTCCCGTAGACGTTGGACACCCGCCCGATGCGCTCTCCCCGCGAGACGTCCTGGCCGGGCGAGACCTGGACATCGGACATGTGCAGGTAGTCGTAGCGAGTCCCATCCTCGCCGGTCAGGTAGACAGAGTAGCCGCCGACGCTCGTGATGGTGCCGTCGACCACCGCGACGACCCAGTGTCTCCCCGCCTCGCACGTCGCCGGCCGGATGTCCTGCCCCTGGTGCCCTGTGCCGGAGGGGCAGAGAGGCATCTCCCACGAGCGCGCCTCGCAGTAGTTGTCGTGCCACGGATAGGCGTAGTTGTCCGTATCGCACTGTCCACCGGCCGGGCCCGC
Organism: Sorangium sp. So ce117; assembly: GCF_051524395.1. NCBI lineage: Bacteria > Pseudomonadati > Myxococcota > Polyangiales > Polyangiaceae > Sorangium > Sorangium sp. So ce117. Next base: position 9,142,077 of record NZ_CP150309.1, on the reverse strand, counting down.
GCTCCCGCCTTTGCTGTAGACCTGGGAGTTGGCGAACGCCGGGCCCTCCTCGAGCGGAAAGCGCATGGAGGGCGCATACACGACGTCGTCGGCGCGCCCCTCTCCAGAGCCTGGGAGGAGCTCGCCGGCCGGACGGTACGAGAACGGATCGGCCGCGGCGGCGCTCGTCGGGAGCGCGACCGCGAGCGCGAGCGTGGCTGTCGCGATCAGCGAGGCGAGCGCGGCGGGGCAGGGGCGCGGCGGGCGGAGCGGCGCGATCATGGCATGTCTCCCGCGGCCCTGGGCTCGTCGCCGCCCACATAGACGAGCCCCGAGGCGAGATCGAGGACGAGCGCGTCCGAGGCGCAGGCCGGCGCCTCCGGGGAGGCGCACTCGACGTCGAGCGCGTACGAGACGCCATTCTCGATCCACGAGGCGCTCCAGATTCCCTCGTTCGCCGTGACGAACGCAGGCGCCCCGCGCACGGCGCGGGGCCCCCGGAATGGTGGAATGCTTGGATATTTGCGCGAGAGGCGGGTCATCGTGAGCGAGACGGTGATCGCGTCCGTCTTTGCCCAGAACGAGGTCCAGTGCTCCCTGGCAACGAGGACCGGCGCCGCGAGGAGCTCGCGCCGCGACGGCACGAGCACCGGGACCCGCGAGGCCCTGGCGGCGTGGGCCGCCGTCTTCGGGAGCGCCGCGAGCGCGGTCCGGTCGACCGAGGCGGCCGGCGGCCAGGTGACGACCGAGATCACCGGCGTCACCGCCGCGGACAGCGGCTGGGCGGCCGCTGGATCGGGCGGCGTCTCGGCCGGAGGCGCGGCCTGGTCGCACGCGGCGACCGCGACAGAGAGGAGGATGGATACAACAAGAGGCACGCCGCGCATGGCCCCTCCCGAGCGGGAGATCATCGATTCTAGTCGAGAACCTGCATGCGTGGCCAGGGGATGGCGGCACGCGAGCACGATGTCGCTCGGGTGTGATCCGGACGACCAAACGCCGTGCGAGACGGTTTCACGAGCCAGCGTGTCAAGCGAGGCCAGGGTCGATCCAGACTGCGGATGCCGCGCGGGGTGAGCCTTGGACGTACCCCCGGAACACGACCCGTTCTTCGGTGTCTGTAACGACCTCGTGCTGGCTCAACGCTCGATGAGGCTGTATCGGTGAGCCCCCGCGATCCTGCTCAAGCTTCGGATTCTTCCTGTGATGGGTGACGGGAGGATTCATGATACACGTAGGCACCGCTGCCCCTCCGGCCCTCGCGCCAGATGAACAACTGAGGCTTGAATGAGTCGCTCTGCCTACCGGCGGTGGCGGGGGTGACGCCGTGAAGCCCGGGAGACAAGGACTCTGCCATAGGAAGAGATGGCGGAGCACGAGTTAGGGCCGCTCTGGGGCGGTCAGCGTGCGCAGGGCTGCGGGCGGAGCCGCCCGCGCCCTCCGCGACCCGAGCCGGCCACGCCCCTGACGAGCGCGGAGGCTCGCCGCCGCCCCCTCAGAGCGTCGTCCCGCCCGCCGCCCGCGCGAGCGCCTGGTCGATGGCCCCCGGGCTGAACCCCACGAGGATCTGCCCCCGCACGTCGATGATCGGGATGCTGCCCCCGCGCTGGTGGCTCTTCGCGAGCTTGTCCTGCATCTCCGCGGCCGCGCCCGCGTCCTCCTCGATGTCCTTCACCACCGCGGCGATCCCCTTCGAGCGCAGGTAGTCCGCGGCCTGGTGGCACGGCTTGCACCACGAGGCTCCGTAGATGATCACCGTGACCCCCGCGAGGTGGCTCGGCGCGCCCGGCGCGCCGGCGCCCGCAGAGCCGCCGGGGCCCGGCGCCGCGGGCGGCGGCGCCGTCTTTGCGATGTGCTCGGCGCGCCGCTTCTCCAGCAGCGACTCCCATTCCCTCCGCGGCATCGTCCTGACCGCATACGTGCCGTCCGGCCGCTTCTGCGTCAGATCCGCGACGTAGAACGCGTCCCGCGTCCCCTCCGTCCGGTCGGAGAGCATGGCGCGCACGAGCGCGCGGCCCTCGGCCGGCACGTCGGCCGGGCGCAGCTCGACGTGCGTGTCGCCCTTCTCGTCGATCCACGTCAGCATCAGGTTCGCCGTGTCGTCGCGGAGCTCGAGCGGCGGCAGCTCGGCGACGGCCTGCGCGGGCGTGGTGCCGTCGTCGCGCTTCTCCTTGCATGCCGGGCCGAGCGCCGCCGCGGCGAGCGCGAGCAGCACCCCCGCGATCCGCGCCCCCCGCGACCCCCCCGCCCGCCGCTTCACGCCTCGCCTCCCGCCGTCGTCGCCGAGGCCCCGAGCTCCTCGCTGAGCGCCATCCACTCCGCCATCGCCGCGTCGACGCGCTTCGCGAGCGCCTGCTCCTCGCGCGCCGCCGCCGCGAGCTTCGCCCAGTCGCCGCCCGGGTCCTGCTTGAGCGCCTCGCGCATCTCCGCGAGCCGCGACTCGCCCGCCGCGATCTCCGCCTCCAGCTCCTTGACCCGCTTGCGCTTGCGCTCCGTCGCCCGCGCCGCCGCCTTGTCGCTCTCGAACGCCCGCCGGCGCGCCGCCGCGTCGCCCGCGCCCGCGTCGTCCGGCGGTGGCATCGTCGCGCCGCTCCGCCGCACCGCGCGGCCAGGCGCCTTCGCGCCCCGGTCCGCCGCCTCCGCCCGCGGCTCCTCGCGCGGCGGCGGCGCGCTCGCTGTCTTCCGCGCTCCCCGCGCGCCCTTCGCCCTCTCGCCCTCCTCGCGCGCGCGCTCCGCCTCCTCCGCCTCGGCCGCGAGCTTCTCGAGGTTGTCGCGGTAGTCGCGGAAGCCGCCGGGGTAGATGTCCACGCGCCCCTCGCGCACCGCGACGACGCGCGTCGTCACCGCCTCCAGGAACCGCCGGTCGTGCGAGACGAGCAGCACCGTGCCCTCGAAGCCCGCGAGCGCCTCCTCGAGGATCTCGGCGGCGGGGATGTCGAGGTGGTTCGTCGGCTCGTCGAGGAAGAGCAGGTTGCGCGGCTCGAGGAGCAGCTTGCCGAGCGCGAGCCGGCTCCGCTCGCCGCCGGAGAAGCCCTGCACCTTCCGGAGCGCGTCGTCCCCGTAGAACCGGAAGCGCGACAGGTACTGGCGTGTCGCGTCGACGTTCATGTCGGCCCGCACGCTGCGGATCTCCTCGACCGCGGTCCTCGACGGGTCGAGCGAGCCGAGGTGCTGGTCGAAGTAGCCCTGGCAGAGGTTCGTCCCGCGCCGCACGTCGCCCGCGTCCTCGGGCGCGCCCGCGCCGGCGAGCAGCTTGAGCAGCGTCGATTTGCCGGTCCCGTTGGGCCCCACGATGCCGACGCGGTCGCCGCGCCGCAGGAGGAGGTCCACGCCGGAGAAGAGCGTGCGCCCGCCGCGCGAGGCGCCGAGCCCGCGCGCGTCGAGCACGATGTCCCCGCTGCGCGGCGCGGGCGCGAACCGGAACCGGACCCTCTCGGCGGTCGCCCACACGTCCTCGGGCCGGTCGATCGTCTCGAGCTTCTCGAGCATCTTGCGCCGGCTCTGCGCCTGCTTCGTCTTCTGGCCGGCGATGTTGCGCCGGATGAAGTCCTCGGTCTTGGAGACGAACGCCTCCTGCCGCTCGGCGAGCTCCCGCTCCCGGGCGAGGTCCTCCTCGCGGGCGACGGCGTAGTCGCTGTACTTGAGCGGGTAGGCGCGGAAGCTGCGCTGCCCGAGCTCGAACGTGTGCGGGCAGACGGCATCGAGGAACGCGCGGTCGTGCGAGACGCAGAGGAGCGCGCCGCCGAGGCCCGCGAGGTGCTTCTCGAGCCAGGTGATGGTCTCGATGTCGAGGTGGTTCGTGGGCTCGTCGAGCAGCAAGAGATCGGGCTCGATGGCGAGCACGACGCCGAGCTGCAGGCGCCCGCGCTCGCCGCCGGACAGGCTCGAGACGGGGCGATCCATGTCGGCGGGCGAGAACCCGAGGTGGGCCGCGATGATCTCCACGCGGCGCTCGAGATCGTCGCCGCCGGCGATGTGGTAGCGGTCGGTGAGATCGCTGAGGCGGGCGAGATCGGCCTCGCTGCCGCTGGCGGCCGCGTGCTGCGCCGCGGTGAGGGCGTGGCGCAGCTCGAGCACCTCGGAGAACCCGGAGAGGAAGGCGTCGAGCACCGTGCCCTGGGCCGCGAGCTCGTGCGACTGCCGGAAGTACGCGAACCGGATCCCCTTGCGGATCACGACCGAGCCCGTGTCGGGGGTGAGCTCGCGGGTGACGAGGCGGAGCAGCGTCGATTTGCCCGCGCCGTTCGGGGCGACGAGCGCGGCGCGCTGGCCTTGCTCCAGGGAGAAGGTGATGCCCTGGAAGAGCCTGTCCGCGCCGTAACCGAAGCTGAGGTCGGCGACCTGGAGGACCGTCATTGCGGCCGAGTTCTAGCATGTGTCCGGCGCGCGCAAGGGCGCTCGGGGCGCGGGGCCCACACCGCGCGGACAGCGTGGATGACCGTGAGCGCTCGCCGCGCGGGCGATGAAGAGGCGGGGGCGCGCCTCGCCCGCCCGGGCGAGCGAGGCGCTCGGGCTCAGCCCTCGGCCATGACCGCCTTCACGGCCGGGCGCTCCATCATGCGGCCGAGCCATCCCTTCAAGCTCTTCAGCTCGGAGATGTCGATCTTGCCCGCCTGAAGGCCCCAGCCGAGAACGGACGCGAGGTCGAGATCCACCAGGGTACAGCGCTCGCCGGTGAGGTACTGGCGGCCGTCGAGGCGGCCGTCGAGGATGCGGAGCAGGCCGCGCGCCTCGGTCAGCGCCGCCTCGGCCTGCTTCGCGTCTTGCTGCTCCTTGGGGAACCAGTCGCTCGTGTTCTTGATGTAGCGGAACAGGGCGCTGGTCAGGTTGACCTGGCCCCAGACGAGCCACGTCAGGGCCGTCAGCTGCTCGGGCGAGCCGGGGGCCGGCCACAGGCCCTTCTCGACGCCGTAGCGCTCGCCGAGGGCGATCTGGATCGCCACCGACTCGAACATCGGGGTGCCGTCGATCACGAGGGTCGGCACCTGGCCATTGGGGTTGAGGGCGAGGAACTCCGGCTTCCTCTGGTCGCCGGCGCGCAGATCGACCCGGACGGCCTCGTGGGGGACACCGAGCTCGGCGAGCGTCAGGCGGATGCGCCCAGCGCTCGATTGGGGGGAGTAATAGAACGTGATGGTCATGGTTCGCCTCCGGCGCCCCTTGTAGTGGATCCGATTCGCCGCCGTCACGCTCATCGTGCATGGGACCGACAAGTTTCCTCGGGGCCCCGTCGAAACAGCGATGTTCCCATTCACGGTCTCACCACGCCCTCTCCACGCAGCGCAAGCCTCGAATGACCCCACCTGATCCCGGCGCGGCGACATCGTGCCAGTCCTCCTCAGCAGCGCATCCTCGCGATGGTGCCGTATCCTGCTGTATCCGAGCAGATCTTTCCTGTTGTGGACGAAGAGGGGAGCGCGCCTCGCGCCCGCGGCACTGTCCTTGCCCGTAGCGGGGGCGCCGCGCTCCGCGCACCGGAGCCGCGCTCTGGAAGGGAAACACGATGCGCAAAATGCTTCTTCACTTTCACGTCGTTCCGATCCTCCTCGCCCTCGCCGGCGGCTGCTCCGGCGAGAGCAGCCAGCAGACCGACACCGGCGGCACGCAGACCGGCGGCACGCAGACCGGCGGCACGCAGACCGGCGGTACGCAGTCGGAGCAGCCGCCGGGGCCGCTCGGGCCCGAGCAGCAGGCGGAGCTCAGCGCGCTGCTCGACGAGCAGGACTCCTCGGCGAACATGACCGCCGAGGACTTCGCCGCGAGGTACGCCGTCCCCTTCGCCACGGGCCTGCCCTACGCGCCTGCGGACGCGGAGGGCCTCTCGCTCGTCCAGGGCACCTCGCTCGCCCTCGACGAGGACGAGCTCGCGAAGCTCTCCGCGAGCGGCTTCGTCATCTCGGAGAAGAAGGCCTTTCCGACCTTCGTTTACGGCTACGCGAGCATCTATGCGCTCGATCTGCCGCTCTACGTGTCCGCCGACTCCATCCTGTACGCGGTCCACCGCTCGTACGACGCGATCCTGAAGGGCGTGGAGCTCGCCGCGCTCGCGCCGGAGCTCGGGGCGATGCTCGAGGAGATGCGCGCGCGGCTCGCCGCGGGCGCCGGCGGCGAGCTCGGCGCCGAGGCGCGCGCCGACGCGGACCTCTTCACCGCCGTGGCGCTCTCGCTGCTGAGCGACGCGCCCGTCGCGCCCGTGGCGGGCGCCGACGGCGCGAAGATCGACGAGCTCGTCGCGGGCGCCAAGGCGCACCAGGGCGCGGGCAAGGTGCGCCTCTTCGGCTCCGAGAGGATCATGGACTTCTCGCAGTTCGAGCCCCGCGGCCACTACACCGACTCGCCGGCGCTCCAGCGCTACTTCCGCAGCATGATGTGGCTCGGCCGCGTCGACTTCCGCTTCCTCGAGACCCAGCAGGACGGCACGCAGGTCCTGCAGCGGCGGCAGCTCGAGGGCGCCTATGTGCTGCGCGCCCTCGCCGACGAGGGCACCCTCGCCCGGTACACGCGCATCGACGACACGGTCCAGGCCTTCGTCGGCGAGAGCGACTACATGACGCTGCCCGAGCTGGACGTCCTGCTCAAGGACCTCGGCCTCGCCGGCGCCGCCGGCCTCGCCGGGCTCCCGGACGAGCAGATCATCGACGTCGTGGTGAAGAAGGGCCACGGGACGCAGCGGATCTCGAGCCACATCATGATCAACGGGCTCGGCAAGGGCACGATGCCGCTCTCGTCGAGCTTCGCGCTGCTCGGCCAGCGGTACGTCGTCGACTCGCATGTCTTCTCGAACGTGGTCTACGACCGGGTGAAGGGCGGCGCCGTCAAGCGCATGATGCCGAGCCCGCTCGACGTGGGCTTCGCCGCGCTCGGCAACGATCAGGCGGGTCAGCTGCTCGCGCCCGAGCTCGGGAAGTTCCCCTACGCGCCGGACCTGCACATGATGCGCGTGCTCGTCGACGCGCACCCCGGCGACTTCTGGAGCAAGAACCTTTACAACCACTGGCTCGGCGCGCTGCGAGAGCTGTCGCCGGCGAAGGCGCTCGCCGACACGACCGGGCTGCCCGCGGTGGCGAAGACCGAGGCGTGGGGCCGGCGCCTCCTGAACACCCAGCTCGCCTCGTGGGCCGAGCTCCGGCACGACACGCTGCTCTACGCCAAGCAGTCGTACACGAGCGGCGCCACGTGCGAGTTCCCGGACGCCTACGTCGACCCGTACCCGGCGTTCTTCGCGCGCATCGCCGAGCTGGCGGAGCAAGGCAGCCGCGCCGTCGAGGCGCTCGATCTGTCGGGCGCGCCGTCGCTGCCGGGCGCGCCGCCCTCGTCGCTGCTGGAGCAGCGGGTGCCGGCGTATTTCGCGAAGCTGCAGAGCGTCGCGCGGACGCTCGGCGAGATGGCCGAGAACGAGCGCGCCGGGGTGCCCCTCACCCAGGAGCACCTCGATTTCATCAACCAGGCCGTCCAGATCCAGCGCGGCTGCGGCTCGGACGAGGGGGCGGTGGGCTGGTATGCCGAGCTCTTCTTCGACGTCTTCCAGACCGTGGCCGAGGATCCGACGATCGCCGACGTGCACACGCAGCCGACCGACGAGGGCGGGGCGCCGGTCGGGCGCGTGCTGCACGTGGGCACCGGCCGACCGCGGCTCATGGTCGTCACCGCCGATCCGTGCGGCACGCCGCGCGCCTTCGTGGGGCTCGCCTCCTCGTACTTCGAGAAGATCACCGAGGGCTTCGAGCGCATGACCGACGAGGAGTGGGCCGGCGAGCTCCACCAGGCGACGCCTGACGACGTCGCCTGGATGAAGGACCTCGTCTCCCGCTGAGCCTGCTCGGGGAAGCGCGCCGGAACGATTCCACTTCGCTGGAATTGTGTCGTGTTGTGCCGGCGCGTCAGGGTGATCATGGTTTGTCTGCCCGCTCGCTTCGAGGCGCAGACAGACCGTCGTGTACACATCTCCATTGCAATTTTGCATCAGGCCCTGCGATACCTGAACAAGGGGGATCGCTGCGTTGCCATCCGGTTCAGGGGAGAGACCGGGCGAGCGAACGTCGCGGGAACGCGCATGATCAGTCTGTCCGAGTACGCGCTCACGGACGTGGTTCACGAAGGCAGGAGCGTCGTCGTTCACCGTGGTTACCGGAAGCAGGATGGCGCGAAGGTCATTGTCAAGCGGCTGAAGGCCGAGCTCCCCGACCCGACAGAGCTCGCGACGCTGCGGCACGAGCACGCGATCCTCAGGGAGCTCGCGATCGCCGGTGTCCCGAGGGTTCATGGGCTCGCGACGTCCGAGCGCGGCGTGGCGCTCGTCATGGAGGATACCGGCGGGCGGGTGCTCTGCGACATCCTGCGTGAAACAGGCCTCGATCTCCGGACCACGTTGGAGGTCGCCATCGCCCTCGCGGCCATCCTCGAGTCCCTCCATCAAAGGCGCATCGTCCACAGGGACGTCAAGCCGCACAATGTCCTCCTCGATCTGGAGTCGAAGGCGATCAGGCTCATCGATTTCGGCATCTCGGCGCGCCTCGCCCAGGAGGTCCAGGCGATCGGCAGCCCTGAATCGCTCGAAGGTACGCTCGCGTACATCTCGCCCGAGCAGACCGGCCGCACGAGCCGCCTCGTCGATCACCGCTCCGACCTCTACTCCCTCGGCGTCACGCTGTACGAGATGCTCACGAGGTCTCTGCCTTTTCGAGCGGTCGACTCCGTGGAGCTCGTGCACAGCCACATCGCGAGGACACCGACCTCGCCGTGCAAGGTGTCACCCGACGTCCCAAGGGCGGTGTCGGACATCGTCATGAAGCTCCTGTCCAAGGCCCCCGAGGACCGGTACCAGAGCGCTCACGGCCTCCGCGTCGATCTCGAGGCCTGCCTGTCTCAGCTCGTGCGGGCGGGGCGGGTCGAGCCGTTCCGCCTCGGAGGGCACGATCTCTCCGCCGAGCTCTGCATCCCGCAGAAGCTCTATGGCCGCGAGGCGGAGACCGCCGCGCTCCTGTCCGCCTTCGAGCGCGCGGCGCAGGGGGCGACCGAGCTCGTGATGGTCAGGGGCCCTGCCGGCGTCGGCAAGTCCGTACTGATCAAGGAGATACGGCACGCCGTCGCGCACCTGCGCGGAGGGTACTTCATCGCCGGCAAAGCCGATCAGCTCGACCGGAATGTCCCGTATGCCCCTTTCCAGCAGGCGCTCCGGGAGCTGATCCGGCAGATCATGGTGGAGCCGGCGGAGGCGCTGAAGGGCTGGAGAGACCGGATCACAACGGCGCTCGGGGAGAACGGGCAAGTCATGGTCGATCTCGTCCCCGAGCTCTCATGGCTGATCGGGCCGCAGCCGAGCGTACCGGAGCTCGGGCCGACCGAGGCGCAGGGCCGCTGCCACATGGTGTTTCAACGCTTCATGAGGGCGCTCGGGTCCTCCGAGCGCCCGTTCGCCTTGTTCCTCGACGACCTGCAGTGGGCCGATCCAGCTTCGCTGAACCTGCTCAAGGTCATCCTGAGCAACACGGGCGGCGCTCATCTGCTGGTGATCGGCGCGGCCCGGGATCAGGAGGTCGATGAGGGACACCCGCTCTCGTTCGCCCTCAGCGATATCCGGAGCGCCGGCGCGACCGTCTCCGAGCTGCCCCTCGGGCCTCTCGGCCTCGCCGACGTGAACCAGCTCCTGTCCGACACCCTGCACTGCGAGCCCGAGCGCGCGGCGCCGCTCGCCTCGCTCCTGTTCGAGAAGGTGCACGGCAACCCGTTCTACCTGACCCAGCTGCTCCGGCGGCTCCGCGAGCAGCAGCTCATCACGCTGGACCGGAGCGCGGAGGCATGGACCTGGGACCTCCGGCGTATCCAGGACACGCCCATCGCGGAGAACGTTGTCGAGTTCATGGTGGACAGCCTGCGAAGGCTCCCGGCCGAGACCCAGGAAGCTTTGAAGCTCGCCGCGTGCTTCGGGCACCAGTTCGATCTGGAGACGCTCGCGCTCGCTCGCGAGAGGCCCCTCGCGGAGACGGCCGCGCACCTGTGGGGGGCGATCGACGAGGGGCTCGTCCTGCCCCTCGGCGCCGACTACCGGTTTTACCATGATGGCGTCGCGCGAGACGCGGACATCCCGGAGCAGCCGGCCTGCAACGTCTCCTATCAGTTCCTCCACGATCGCGTGCAGGAGGCCGCCTACGCCCTGATCGAGCCCGCGCGGAGGCCCGAAGTGCACCTCAGGCTCGGACGGCTCTTGCTCGCCCGCCGCGAGGGAGCGAGCGGCGACGGCGAGACGTTCGCGATCGTCGACCACATGAACCTGGGCGCCAGCCTGCTTGGCTCCGAGGACGAGCGGATCGAGCTCGCTAGGATGAACCTCGCGATCGGCCGGAAGGCGAGGTCCGCGGCGGCCTTCGAGGCGGCGTTCAGCTACCTGGACGCCGGGATCTCGCTCCTCGACGGGCTCGCCGACGGCTGGGAGCAGGGCGGCGAGCTGACCCTCGCGCTCAACATGGATCTGGCCGAGTGCGAGTTCCTGACCCGCCGCTTCGAGCGCGCGCTCGCGCGGTGCGACGTCCTGCTCGGCCGTGCGCGAGAGCGGATGGAGAAGGTGCGCATCCACGAGCTGCGCATGACGGTGTACATGGCGCAGGGGCGTTATGCGGACGCCATGGCCGCCGGGCTTTCGGGCCTCGCGCACTTCGGGATCGAGCTGCCGGAGAGCGGCGAGCAGATCGCGGCGGTCGTGGAGGCGGAGCTCGCGGACGTGCAGGCCGGCCTCGGCGGGCGCCGGATCGAGGAGCTCATCGACGCGCCCCTGATGACGGACCCGGACAAGCGGGCCCTCATGAAGTTCCTCGTCATCATGCTCAATGCCGCGTATGTGACGAAGCACCCCCTCTTTGCTTTCCTCCTCGCCAGGCAGGTCAACCTCTCCCTGAAGTACGGCCACTCGGAGGGCTCCGCGAGCGGCTATATCACGTATGGGTTCTTCCTCTCGGTGGCCCAGGCCCGCTTCCGGGAGGGCTACGAGTTCGGCAAGCTCGCCATCGATCTCAACGACAAGCTCAACAACCGCGAGATGGTCTGCAAGCTGAACTCCCAGTTTGCGATGTCCCTCCATCGCTGCAGGCACATCCGCGAGGCGCTGCCTTATTTCGAGCGAGCCTATGACGCCGGCGTGCAGTCCGGCGACTTCTTCCTGCCCTATGCCTGCTTCCAGATGGCCGAGGCGCGGATCGCCCTCGGCGAGGAGCTCGGGAACGTAGGCGAGGTGATCGAGAAGCTCCTCGCGCTCGTGCAACGGCTCAAGGACATGCACTGCGCGGCGACGCTGCAGATCATGCTGCAGATGGTCGCGAACCTCACGGGACAGACCAAGAGCCGAGACACCCTGAGCGACGACACCTTCGACGAGGCCTCCTTCGCCGCGACGCCGGGGGACCTGCCGCTCGCCGCGCTCTGGTACCACGTGACCAAGGCCCAGCTCGCGTTCCTCTACGAGGATCCGCGGGAGGCCCTTGCGCGGGCAGATCTCGCCGCGCCGATGATGGCCATTGCCGGAAACATGCCGATCGTGGACATGCTTCCCTTCTACGCCGTGCTCTCGATGCTCGCGCTGCCGGACGCGGCCGAGCGGGAGCGGTACGGCGCCGCGATCGCCGCGCACGAGGCCCGGCTCTCGCTCCTCGCGGAGAGCTGCCCCGACAACTACCGGCACCGCCATCAGCTCGTGCTCGCCGAGACGGCGCGCGTGGCCGGGAAGGAGGTCGAGGCGATGGCGCGCTACGACGAGGCGATCTCCGGCGCGCGCCAGGGCGGGTTCATCCACGAGGAGGCGCTGGCGAACGAGCTGTGCGCGAAGTTCCTCGCGGCCGCGGGGAAGGTGAAGGCAGCGCGCGTCCACATGACCGAGGCGTACGACGCCTATCGGCGCTGGGGGGCGATCGCGAAGGCGTCGCACCTCGCGGAGCATCATGCCCATCTCCTCCAGGACTCCGCGCCGCCGTCAGGCGAACGGTTGACGTCGGTGTCGCTGCCCACCACCACCACGTCGAAGAGCGCGGCGCTCCTCGACGCGACGACGATCCTCCGGGCAGCGCAGACCATCTCCGGCGAGCTCGTGCTGGATCGCGTGCTCGAGCGCCTGATGGGGCTCGTCCTCGAGAGCGCCGGCGCGCAGCGGGGCGCGCTGCTGCTCGCGCGCGAAGGCCAGCTGCTCGTCGAGGCGACCGCCACGGTCGAGCCGAGCAGCGTGCTCGTGGGCCTCTCGCTCCCCCTCGAGCAGAGCGGCGACATCGCCCAGGCGGTGGTGCGCTACGTGGCCAGGACCAAGGAGCCCGTCATCCTGAACGCCGCCGCGCAGGACAGCCGCTTCGCCGCCGATCCGTACGTCATCGCGCGCCGCCCGCGCTCCGTCCTGTGCGTCGCGCTCTCGCACCGGGGCCGCCTCACGGGCGTGCTCTACCTGGAGAACAACGCCGCGTTCGGCGCGTTCACCGCGTCGCGGCTGGAGGTGTGCGAGATGCTGTCGTCGCAGGCGGCGATCGCGGTGGAGAACGCGCTGCTCTACGCGAAGGTCGAGGCGGCGAGCGCCGAGCTGCGGCGCGCCAACGAGGGGCTGGAGGGCGAGGTCGGGCGCCGGACCGCCGAGCTGCGGGAGGCCAACGGCAGGCTCGCGCGCGAGCTCGTGGAGCGCGAGCGCACGGAGACGATGCGCACGGCGCTCCAGGAGGAGATCCTGCGGGTCAAGGACGAGCGGCTCGCGGAGATGTCGACGCCGCTCATCCCGATCTCCGATCGGGTCGTGGTCATGCCGCTCGTCGGGACGGTGGACCCGCCGCGGGCGCTCCAGCTGATGGCGACGGCGCTCCAGGGCGTCCAGGCGAGGGGCGCCAGCGTCGTGATCATCGACATCACCGGCGTGAAGCTCGTCGACACCGAGGTCGCGAGCCTGCTGATCCGCACCGCGGACGCGCTGAGGCTGCTCGGCGCCCGCGCGGTGCTCACCGGGATCAGCCCCAGGGTGGCGCAGACGCTCGTGGCGATGGGCGTCGATCTCGGGCGCATGGTGACGAAGCAGACGCTCCAGAGCGGCATCGCCTACGCGATGGGGAGACCCGCCGCGGCATAGCGCGCGCTCGCGCGACGCCGCCGCGGCGATCTCGCCCTCGGTCGAACCACCGGTCTCCGGAGAAGGCGACGCATCATGCCGCTGCGGCCGCCGCCAGGAACGCCTGCGAGAGCTCCGACGGCGCCGGCAGCGCCGCGCTCGCGAGCCCTCGCCGCGCCACCGCGAGCCAGCGCATCGGGTCGGCGACCGCGCCGCTCGCGATCGCCGCGAGCAGGCGGCGGCGCATCCAGTCCTTGCGGCGGTAGAAGCTCGTGCCGTGCTCGGCCGTCGGGCGCGGGACGTAGCTCGCCAGCGAGACGTGGGTCTTCTCGTGGAGCAGGAGATCCGCCAGCGCCGTGAAGGCGACCGCGTCGTCGCGCAGGAGCACCGCGGTGAGCAGCGCCCGCACCCGCGCCGACGCGAGGTTCACGCTGATCCCGCTCCCGTCGGTGTGCGCCATCTCGTCGGGGCCGTAGAGGTCCTGGTGCACCCAGATCGGCGACGCCGGGAGGTCCGCGGACTCGGAGATCACCGCGTCGAGCCGCTCGATGATCGTCATGGCCGCGGCCACGGCGCGGACGCCGGGCACGTCGATCGCGGTCTTGAGCAGCGCCTCGCGCGAGGTGCGGGGCATCGGGCACGGCGCGGCGCCCGGCGCCCGCGGAGGCGCCCCGGCGGCGGCCTGGAGGGGCTGCGACGCCGCGCCCTCGCTCGCGAGGCGCCGCCAGAACGCCTGCGCGAGCGGCTCGTCGAGCGCGAGGTACACGAGGTCCCCGGACCGCACGCCGGCGGCCTCCGGCCCCGGACCGGAGGCGCCGAGCGGCCAGCGGACGGTGCTGCGGACCTGGCTCGACGACAGCGACGGCGCGGCCTCGAGGGGGCGGAGCGCGCCGGTCCGGTGCGCCTGGAGCAGCTCGCGCAGCGTCAGCGGCGCGCTCCGGTAGTGGACCTGGCCGAGCGGGGAGAGCGCCGCCCCCGAGGGCCGCTGGCCGGAGTCGACGACGATCGACCGGAAGAGGGGCGCGTCGAGCAGCCCGCTCGCGAAGCGGATGACCTGCTCGGGCGCCGCCACCGTGGGGGTGCGCGCGACCGGATCGAGCTCGTCCACCGCCTGCGCGGACGCGATCGTGATGCTCTCGCCGAGCAGCGCCGCGTGGAGGAGCCGGTCGAGGACCGAGGAGAGGCGGTGATCGACCGCGCGCAGGAGCTCGCGGTCGTACAGGGCGTCGCGCAGGACGAACCGCTCGAAGGCCGCGACGAGCGCCGCCTCGACCGCCGTGGACGCGGTCGCCGCGACCGCCGAGCGGCCCTTGTTGAGCGGCACGCCGAGCGGCAGCTCCGCGACCAGACCGAAGCCCGCCGCCGTGATCGCCCGCGCCAGCTCGCGGTGAAGCCCGAGCTCGGGGCCAGGGAAGGGATCGATCCGCGTCGTCACCGTGAGCCCCTTCTGGGTGATCGTGAGCTGCGGCTCGATGCCGTCGCCCCGGCCCACGAGCAGCTCGACCGCGCCGCAGAGCTCGCCCGACGGCGGGAGCCGGAGCGGCACCTCGGCGGCGCGGCGGAGGCGCCCGCGCGCCGTGTTGACGAGCGCGCCGTCCACGTAGATCCGCGCGACGGTCGCGTCGACAAGCCCCACCGCCGCGGTGACCTCCGCGGCGAGCGCGGGCCGCGAGATCGGCTGCGCGAGCGACAGCCTCACCGAGGTGCCCGTCGTCGGGCGGCGGGGCGGCTCGGAGGCGCGCTCGTCGACACGGCGCGCAGGGGCGCCCGCGCGGGCGCCGTCCGCGTACGGCGCGGGCGGGGGGCGGGGCAGGGACAGGAGCGTCCACGAGAAGTCCTCGTAGGGCGGCCCCCCGCCGAGCGGCGCGACGAGCAGCCGGTGCCCGCCCGAGGGCGTCGCCGTGACCACCTCGATCCACGGCGCGATCTCGAGCACGGAGAAGAAGCCGATCCCGTGCTCGCCGATCGCGTCGGGCTCGCCCGCCTTGCCGCTCCGGAAGGGCACGAGCAGGTCGGCGAGGAGCTCGGTCCGGCTCATGCCGCGGCCCTGATCGGTGACCGAGATCTCGCGCCCGTCCTCGGACGAGCGGACGTCGATGCGGGCGCCCGGCGGCGACGCGTCGAGCGCGTTCTGGAGCAGCTCGCGGAGCGGGCCGATCCGCGACGACGCCTGCGCGTAGATGGTGCGGGAGAGGATGCGCTGCGCGAGGTCGGGCACCGTGGCCTCGCCGCGGCAGGCGGCGACGAGCGCGAGGCGCTCGGCGCTGCTCGCCTGCAGGTAGGCCTCGGCGCGCCCGTGGATCCGCACGAGCAAGAGCTCCGAGAAAAGCCCGTACGAGATCTGGGTCATGGCTCGCCTCCAGACGTCCTTTCGCCGGGCCGGGGCGCCGCGAAGGCCGTCCCGTCCACGGGTTCGCCGACGATGAGATCGCGCTCGAGATCGGCCTCGCGCACCCCGGAGGCCCGGTCGAAGGCGGCCCGCAGCGCGTACCAGTCGCTCCAGCCCGAGGGGCGCCGCACCGCCGCGCTGTCGTCGCGGATGAGCAGGAGCCGGCGCGTGCCGAGGCACGGCAGCGGCCCCGCCGGCCGCCGCCCCGGCGCGTCGGGGAGCGGCGGCGCGCCCGGCGCCCGGCGCGCCGCCGCGCCCGCGCCGCGGTCCGGCAGGAGCCGGCTCCGGCAGAGGGCGACCATTGTCGTGTGCGGGCTCGTCGCCCGCGCGACGAGCAGCGGCAGCCCAGAGAGGTCGCCGCGGCGCCGCGCCAGGGCCGAGAGCGTCTCCGGCGCGTCGATCTCGAGCTCGTCCTCGAGCAGCTCGCGCTCGCCGGGCAGGTGCGGCTGCCACTCGCGCTCCGCCCAGAAGCTCTCCGGCACGAACAGCCGCTCGGCCACGCTCGGCCCGAGGAACCCGAGCAGCGCCTCGCGCCGCTCGGGGGTCACCATGCAGCGCCCGGGGCCGAGCAGGGCGCGCGCGAGATCGAGGGCGACCTCGTCCCAGCCCGCGGATTGCAGCATGAGCGCGCTGATCTGGGCGGCCATCTCGGCGAGCCTGTCGCGCGTGCGCCGGCCCTCGCCGCTCGCCGCGGCGAGCTCGATGAGGCGCCGGTAGAAGGCCGTCGCGACCGCGGTGAACTCGGGCCCGACCTTGAGCGCGTCTCGCCCCTCGGTCAGCTCCACGGCGGCCGGGAAATCGATGAGCGCGAGCTCGGCGAGGGCGAGGCAGGCATCGACCTTGACCCCGGCATGGAAGGTGGCCGCCGAGATGCTCGGGAGCAGCCCTCGCCCGCCGACGTGGAAGCGCGCGAGGAGCGCGTCGCCGAGGTGGGTCCGCGCCTCCAGCGCGGCCGCGCCGGTGGGCTGCGGCGCGACCTCGACCCGCTCCTGGATGAGCTGCCCGCCGGAGATCAGCCGGCCGTCGTTCACGGCCGCGCCGTCGAGCAGCACGAGGGCGCGGCTCGCGGGGAAGAAGTGGAGCGCGTCGCGCAGGTACGCGCGGACCGTGGCCGTCTCGAGCAGCGCCGAGGTGACGCGCACGCGCGTCCCGAGCAGCGGCGCGATCCGGCGCACCGAGCACATCAGGGCGGCGGTGAGCTCGGACGACGCGCGGCCGCGGGCTTGCCCGGGCTCCTCCGAGACGCTCGCAGGAGCGCTGCCCGCGTCGCCCGCGCTGGGCCAGGCCACGACGCGGATCGCCCATCCCTCGACGCCGTCGCCGGTGGTGACGTGCAGGCTGAAGCTCTCCGGATCCGAGAGCCCCAGCCCGAGCACGGAAAAGAACCCGACCCCGAACCGGCCGAGATCGATCCCTGGCCGCTTGTCCGTCGCGAACGGGATGAGCAGCCGTGAGAGGATTGCCCGGAGCCCCATGCCGGCGCCGGCGTCGCTGACCTCGACGCGCCCGTCGGTGACGGCGACGTCGACGACGGGCTGCGGCGCGCGGGCCGCGTCGGCGGCGTTGAGCACGAGCTCGATGAGCGGCCGGAGCGGATGCCCGAACTGCCGGCAGATCTCCTCGTCGAGGATCTTGAGCAGGTAGGCGCGGTCGATGGGCGGCTCCGCGAGGTCGCGCTGCCCCGCGCACAGCGCCTCGAGCGCGGGGCGGTGCAGGCCGACGGCGACGAGCTCGTGCAGCGCCCCCAGAAAGTACAGCCCGGCGTCGCCCGGCAAAGGCGCGGCGCGTCGGTCGCCGCCCCCGTCACCCCCCGCTCCGTAGTGCGCGTGCACGCTCGACTGCTCCCCCTCACGCCCGCCCTCGACATGCCCCTGCGCGAAGTGCGCGCACCCACCGTGCGAATGCGCGCCGAGTGAGCGCCGAGTGGCGGACGAGCGACGGCGCTTTCACCGCCCGTGCCGAGCCGAACCGTCGGGCGTCGACCGTCCGTCCTTCAGCGCGCGGCCGCCGGGGGCGTCGGCCTCTCGCCGCCTCGACCTACCCGGCGGCTTGGTGCTCGCGCGGCGAGCTCGGTGCGCCGCGCGCTTCGTCCTCGTCCGCGCTGCCCGCGCCCTGGGCGTCGCCGAGCCGCGCCGCGGCCCCGCGGGGGAGCGCTGCGCCCTGGGGGAGGGTGGTGCTCAGGGGCAGCGGCGTGACGCTCTGGGGCAGCGGCGTGACGCTCGGGGGCGGCGGTGTGACGCTCTGGGGCAGATCGGAGAGCTCGGGCAGATCGGAGAGCGCGAGCGCGCTCCACTTGCCGGGGGGCGGGATGGACGTCACGCCGGCGCGCTCCCGCTCCAGGCGCGCGTTCAGCTCGCCCCCGATGAGCAGCGCCAGCGCCAGGAGCCAGAGCCAGAACAGGAAGATCGCGACGGTCGCGAGGCTCCCGTAGAACGTGGCGTAGCGGCCGAGCGTGGCGACGTAGAGCGAGAAGAGGGTCGACACGGCGGACCAGAGCACCACCGTGAGCACCGCGCCCGGGAAGATCCGGCGTCGCTCGATGTTCGGGCGCTGGATCGAGATCCTGAAGAAGGCGGCGACCATGCAGATGACGAGGCCCCCGGGGAGGGCGAAGGCGACGATGCGGGCGCCGGTCGATCCGGAGAGCGTGCCGATCAGCACGCCCACGCCGGCGACCACGGGCACCACGGCCAGGCTGGCCATCACGCACGCCGCCGCGATCGCCCTGCGCACGTACCAGGGGCGCTCGCGCGTGTTGTAGATCGTGTCGAACACGCCCATGGCGGTCGAGAGCCCTGAGGACGTGATCCAGAGGAAGCCGGTGATGCTGATCGGCGCGACCGCCGACGACTGCGAGAGCCGGATGAGCTCCTCCGAGACGAGCTTCGCGACTTCCGGGGGAGCCGCCTGCAGGATCGGCCGCACCACCACATCCGACCACTGGTGGATCCGGCTGAGCACATAGCCGGCGAAGGCGGCGAGCGGGATCAGGCTGAGGAACGCGTCGAAGGCCATCGCGCTCGCGGCCCGCGGCCCGTTGTGGCGATCCAGGCTGACGATGACGCTCCACACCGCCTTCGCTGCGCGGTGGCGCGCGATCTGTTGCCGGATCGGAGCAGGCACGGAGGGCAGCGTCGCTCTCCCTCGTGCGGGGCGCAATACCATCCGCCCCGCCGCCGCGCGCGGCTCATCTCGGGACAGCGGCGATGTCCGTGCAGCGGCGCTCCGACGCTCCGGCGCGCGCCTAGGCGTCGGTGTTCCTGTCGGCGGCGAGGAGGCTCTGTACGGCGTAGGGCACCGACTCGACGCCGGCGAGCTCGGCGAGGGCGTAGGCGATGTGCTCGCGGCTCGCGTGCGGCGGGATGCCGACGATCGCCCAGGAGCCGCCCTCGCCGCGATGCAAGTTGCTCCCGCGCTCGACGCGCATCGCGGCGAGCGCGGGGTAGACGGCCACCGTCAGCCGCTTCGGCCGGAGGCGGTCCAGCGTGCGCATGGCGAAGGCGATCCGGTCGAACTCGCTGGGGTCCCGGTACTCGACGTGCCGCGCCCGGTCGATCTCCACATGATGGGCATCACGCTCGCGCACGTCGTGAGCATAGCCCAAGCGGGCCGCCGCGCCGCTCCGGCCTGCGGCCCCGGACGGCGGATCGAGCTGGCTCGAGCGAGCCGCGGGTGCCGGCGCCGGCCGGCCATGCTACGCGCCGAGGCGCCATGGACAGCCTCCCCCTGCTCGCCGATCACCCGTACGCCTCCTTCCTCGATCAGGTCGAGAAGCCCGCGCGCTACGCGGGCGGCGAGGTCGGCTCGGTCGTGAAGGACTGGGCGTCGGTCGAGGCGCGCGTCTGCCTGGCATTCCCGGATGTCTACGACATCGGGATGAGCCACCTCGGCTTCAAGATCCTTTACAAGCTGCTGAACGACGACCCGCGCACGCTGGCCGAGCGCTGTTATACGCCCTGGGTCGACATGGAGGCCCAGCTCGTGAAGCGCGGGCTGCCGCTCGTGTCCCTCGAGTCCGCGCGCCCGCTCAGGGACTTCGACGTCGTGGGCTTCTCCCTGCAGTTCGAGCTCACGTACTCCAACATCCTCACGATGCTGCACCTCGGCGGCGTCCCGCTGCGCGCGGCGGACCGCGGCGAGGACGACCCGATCGTGATCGCGGGCGGCCCGACGGCGACCCACCCCGAGCCGATCGCCCCCTTCCTCGACGCCATCGTCATCGGCGACGGCGAGGAGAAGGCGACCGAGGTCGCCCTCGCGTGGGCGCGGCTCAAGCGCGAGGGCGTGCCGCGGCGCGAGCGGCTCGTCGCGATCGCGCGCCTCGGCGCCGTCTACGTGCCCTCGCTCTACGCGACCCGGCTCGATCCCGACACCGGCTTCGAGGTCGTGGACCGCCCGCTCGCCTCCGGGATCCCGTTCCCGATCGAGCGCGCCCTCGTCGACCTGAACAAGTACCCGTTCCCCGACCAGAGCCCCACGGGCGGGCCCGAGGCCATCTTCGACCGCATGTCGATCGAGATCGCCCGCGGCTGCACCGAGGGGTGCCGCTTCTGCCAGGCCGGCATGATCTACCGGCCCGTCCGCGAGCGCGATCCCGAGCAGATCGTCGAGACCGTGATGCGCGCGGTGCAGAGGTCCGGCCAGGACGAGGTCTCGCTCACGGCGCTGTCGACCGCCGACGTCTCGTGCATCTCGCCGCTCATCAAGAAGGTCACCGAGCGCCTCACCGCCGAGCGCATCTCGCTCGGCGTCTCGTCGCTGCGCGCCTACGGGCTCGAGCCCGACCTCCTCGACGAGCTCAAGCGCGTGCGCGCGACCGGCCTCACGTTCGCGCCGGAGGCGGGCTCCCAGCGGATGCGCGACGTCGTGAACAAGAACGTCACGGAGGAGCAGCTCCTCGAGACGGCCGAGCGCGTGTTCAGCCGGGGCTGGGGCAAGATGAAGCTCTACTTCATGATCGGCCTGCCGACCGAGACCGACGAGGACGTGCGCGGCATCGTCGAGACGGGCGCCCGTGCGGCCGGCGCCGGGAGGAAGGCGGCGGGCAAGGGCAAGCCCGTCGACGTGACGGTCAGCGTCTCGACCCACGTGCCGAAGCCTCACACGCCCTTCCAGTGGGCGGCCATGGACACGCTCGGCGAGGTCGGGCGCAAGCAACGGCTGCTCAAGGACACGGTGCGGCCGTACCGCGCCGTCACGCTGAAGACCCACGAGGCTCACGCCAGCGTCCTCGAGGGCATCTTCGCCCGCGGCGACCGCCCCCTCGCCGACGTCCTCGAGCGGGCCTGGCGGCACGGCGCCCGCTTCGATTCGTGGGAGGACAGGCTCGATCTCGGCGTGTGGGAGGAGGCGTTCACGCACGTCGGCGTCGACCGCGAGAAGTACCTCGGCACCCTCCCGGTGACGGCGCGGCTGCCCTGGGATCACATCGACGTCGGCCTCGAGGAGGGCTTCCTCGCGAAGGAGTACAGGAAGGCGCTCCAGAGCCGCCTCAGCCCGCCGTGCGGCAAGGTCGCCGGCATGTTCGTCCACCACACGAACCTCGACGACGCCAAGGCCGACGCGCGGCGGCTCGTCTGTTACGACTGCGGCGTCGCCTGCGACATGACGCAGATGCGCGAGGAGCGGCTCACCTTCCTCGATCGGCTCGGCGCCCACCGGCGCTCGCTGCCGGTGCTCACCGACGCAGGCGCCGCGCCGCCCGCGGCCGCCGCGGGTCCCTCTGGCGCGTCGGTGAACGACGGCGGCGCGGAGCGGGAGAGCGACGGCGGCGCGGAGCGGGAGAGCGTCGCTGCCACGGAGCCGAAGAGCGGCGACGCCAGGGAGCCCTCGCGCGCCGAAGCGGAGGCGCCCCACCGCGCGCGGCGGATCGCGCCTGCGCCGAAGGGGCGCGGCGGCTTCCGCTACCGCTTCCGCTTCGAGAAGGCCGGGCCGATGGCGCTGCTCGGCCACCTCGACGTCGTGCGCGAGCTGCCCCGCGTGCTCCGGCGCGTCGGCGCGCCGATGACCTACACCGCGGGCTTCCACCCGAAGCCCGACATGACCTTCTCGCCGGCGCTCTCGCTCGGCGTGATCAGCCTCGACGAGTACGTCGACCTCCGCCTCGAGCGCGACCTCGATCCCGCCGCGCTCGATGCGCTCGTCGCCGCGATGTCGGCCGCGAGCCCGCGCGGGCTCGTGTTCAGCGGCGCCGTCAAGCTCGGCCCGGAGGACCCGGCCCTGAGCAAGCTCATCGCCGGCGCGCGCTACGCGCTCGCCTTCGCGCGCTCCGCGATCGGCGGCGACGCGGAGGCGCTCCTCGCCGCCCGCTGCAGCGCTGCCCTCTCGGCGGAGTCGCTCCCGATCCGCCGGGAGATCGACCGGCTCGCCAAGATGGTCGACGTGCGCCAGTACCTCGTGCGGGCCGAGGTCGGCGGGCCCGAGGTCCACGCGGCGCTCGCGCGCGCCGGGCTCGTCGGTGATCTCGTCGCCCTCGAGGTCGAGGTCGATATCCGCGGCTCGGGTGCGGTGAAGTCGTCCGAGGTCGCGGCGGTGATCACGGGAGAGCCGGGGGAGGCGCCGGGCGCGATCACGCCGCCGCCGCACCGCGCCGTGCGGCTTCAGCTGTTCGGTCGTACCTCGCCGGCGGGCTCCGTAGCGGGCGAGCGCTTCTCGCTCTTCGATCTCGAGCGGGCGCGCCGCGTCAAGCCGGCTCCGGAGCAAACACCGGCCCTCCCGCTCGCCGCGGACGCCGAGTGAGCCAGCCCGGGACGGTCGTGTCGTAAAGATCCTCCCGGCGACGGCGGCAGCGGCGCACGGAGCGCGGGGGCGCGGAGCGCGGAGCGCGCGCGGGCGATCGCTCGGGGATCGGCTACGCTGCGCTTTGCTTTATGGAAAAGGAGGGTCACGAGGCGGCATGCTGCGCGGCGCGCCTGGCCGCGGCGGGGGCGGTCGGCGCGAGCGTCGCCCACGAGCTGCGCAACGCCCTCGCGGTCGCGGAGTCGTCGCTCTACCTGGCGCAGCGCGACCTCGACGATCGGCCTCGCCTGCTGCGCCACCTCGACCGCGTGACGTGCGAGATCCGCAAGGCGCACGAGGTCATCGGCAGCGTCCTCGGGCTGGCGCGCGGCGAGCCGCTGCGGCGCGAGGCGGCGCACCTCGGCCGGCTCATCGAGAGCGCGCGGCACGCGCTGGTGCTGCGCACGGCGGTCCGGTTCGAGGTCGCCGTCGCGCCGGCCGACCTCACGCTCCTGTGCGACCCGATCCTGCTCGAGCGCGTCTTCTCGAACCTCTACCTCAACGCGATCGAGGCGTTCGAGGGGCCCGGCGGCGAGATCGTCACGCGGGCGTGGAGGGGCGACGAGCGCACGCACCTCGAGATCGAGGACAACGGCCCCGGCGTTCCTCCGTGCGTGGCCGCCCACCTCTTCGAGCCGCTCGTGACCGCCAAGGTGAAGGGGACCGGCCTCGGCCTCGCGCTGAGCCGGGTCATCGTCGAGGCGCACGGCGGCGAGATCACCGCGACGGCGGGCCGATGCGGGGGCGCGGCGTTCCGCATGTGGTTGCCGAACGCGTGACGGGCGCGGAGCGTGGCGAGCTCCCCGGGGCGCATCCCCGGCGTGCTATCGTCCTCTCATGCAGGTGAAGCGCCGGACGGCGGAGCGCGGCCCTTTTCGCGCGGAGCACCTCCGCGCGGGGGATCCGTACGAGCTGTCGAACGGCCACCCCGTCTACTGCGCCCCCACGGGGGGGCGTGCCTCGGGGCCGAACCACCTGGGCAGCTCGGTCGTTGGGTGGGACCCGGCGGTCAAGGAGGTGGGCGTGGACACGGGGTACTCCCCGGATCCGGGCACCCTCCGCGCGCCGGACGTCGCGGTGGGGAACGTCCCCGACAGGCCGGGCTGGGTGAAGGGCGTGCCGGAGCTCGCGATCGAGTACGCCGACGTGAGGCAGGACGAGGAGGCGCTGAAGGAGAAGATCGCCGACCTGCTCGCGGCCGGTACGAAGCTCTTGTGGGTGGTGCGCCTCACCGGTCCACGGCGGGTCGAGGTGCACGAGCCCCGCCGGAAGGTGCGCGTCGCGCTCCCCGGGGAGCTGCTGAGCGCGCCGGGCATCCTGAAGAACGCGGTCCGGGTCGAGGCGCTCTACGACCGGAGCGAGGCGGAGAAGAGCACGCTGACCAACCTCCTCCAGCGGCGCGGATACGAGGATCTCGACGCCGTTCTCGATGCAGGGCGCGAGCAGGGGCGCGAGGAAGGACGCGAGCAGGGGCGCGAGGAAGGCCGCGAAGAGGGGCGCGAAGAGGGGCGCGAGGAAGGCCGCGAAGCGGGGCGCGAGGAGGGGATCCTCGAGGGCAAGCGCGACGCGCTGAGGCGTGTCCTCGCTCGGCGAGGATTGCCGCTCACGAAGGCGGCCGCGGCGAAGATCTCGTCGTGCAGGAGCGAGCGCGAGCTCGACCGCTGGCTCGACCGCGCCCTCGTCGCGTCGGCCACGGCGGAGGTGTTCCGCCGCGCGGGCCGTTGACCCGGGCCCGCGCGCCGCACGGATCAGGCGCGGCCGCGGCCGCGGACGAGCTCGGCGATGGCCTCTCCCAGGCCCTCCAGCGTGAGCGCGAACATCGGGAAGATGCTCTTGATGGCGTCGACGGTCGGGTGGGGGTAGGGGCCGATCCCGTCCGGGTTCAGCCACACGGCGCGGTCGAAATGGTCGCGGAGCATCATCAGCCAGGCGACGCCGGGCAGCCGCGCGTCGGGGTCGAACGAGGAGCCCGCGCCGCCGCCGGAGCCCGATGAGCCGAGCAGCTCGTAGGGCGCCATCGAGGCGTCTCCGACCATCACGAGCTTGTGGTGCTTGCCGCACTCGCGGAGGAGCTCGCGCACCGGGACGGGGTCGAGGAGCCCCTCGGTCCTGAAGACCCTCTCGTAGACGCAGTTGTGGAAGTAGTAGCTCCTCAGCTCCTTCCAGTGCGTCGCGCGCTTCGCCGCGCTGAAGAGCTGCGACACGAGCGCGGCGCTGGGATCCATCGAGCCGCCCACGTCCATCATCAGGATCACGCGCGTGTTCGGCCGGCGCGGGGGCCTCGTGACGATCTCGATCTCGCCCGCGTTCCTGGCCGTCGCGTCGATCGTCGCCTCGATGTCGAGCTCGCGATCGCCGCCCTCGCGCGCGAACGCGCGCAGCTTGCGCAGCGCCACCTCGACCTGGCGCACGTCGAGCGTGAGATCGCTGCGGTAGGGGCGGTAGCGGCGGGCGTCGGCGTTCTGCACGGCGCCGCTGCGCCCGCCCGCGGGGCCGCCGACCTGGATGCCGCTCGGATGGAAGCCGCCGCGGCCGAACGGTGAGGTGCCGCCGGTCCCGATCCACCGGCTGCCCCCGTCGTGGCGCTCGCGCTGCTCGCGGAGGCGCTCCTCGAACCGCCGGAGCACCTCCTCCAGATCGAGCTCCTCGATCATCGCCCTCTCCTCGTCGGAGAGGGCGCGCATCTTGATGGGATCCCGGAGCCACGAGAGGAGCTCTTCCGTCACCGCCTTGGCCTCCACGTGCACGCCGCGGAAGTGCTGGGCGAACGCCAGATCGAAGTCGTCGAGGTGCGCCTCCGAGTGGACGAGCATCGCCCGCGCGACGTGGTAGAAGCCCTCGAGCGAGCTCTCATGGAGGCCCGCGGCGAGCGCGCGCGCGAGGCCGACCGCCTCCTGGGCGCCGACCGGGACCTTGCGGGCCCGGAGCTCGTAGAGGAACGCGACGAACATCGCTACGACCGGAACCGCCTGCCGCCCGCCAGCTGATCGGCCAGCGCGACAATGTCCTGCTCCTTCTTGAGCAGCGCGCCGAGGAACGGCAGCGCCTTGTCGAGCTTCACCTCGCCCACGCCCGCCCTCCGCAGGACGGCGATCCAGTCGATGAGCTCGCTCGTCGAGGGGCGCTTCCGGATGCGGGTGTTCTTCCGGATCTCGTAGAAGACCTGCATCGCCTGGTCGGCGAGCGCCCGATCGAGATCGGGGTGGTGAACGTGGAGGATCTCCCGCATGAGCTCGGGCTCCGGGAAATCGATGAAGTGGAAGACGCAGCGGCGCAGGAACGCGTCCGGCAGCTCCTTCTCGTTGTTGCTGGTGATGATGACGACGGGCCGCTCCCGCGCGGCGATCTCGTCGCCGGTCTCGGCGATGCGGAAGCGCATCCGATCGAGCTCGTGGAGGAGATCGTTCGGGAACTCGAGGTCCGCCTTGTCGACCTCGTCGATGAGGAGCACGACGCGCGCCGAGGCGTTGAACGCCTTCCCGAGCGGGCCGAGCTTGATGTACCGGCGGATGTCGCGGACGTCGCCGTCGCCGAAGCGCGCATCGTAGAGCCGCTGCACGGTGTCGTAGACGTAGAGCCCGTCCTGGGCCCGCGTGGTGCTCTTGACGTGCCAGGTGATGAGCTCGGCCGACAGGCTCCGCGCGATGGCCTCGGCGAGCAGCGTCTTGCCGGTGCCGGGCTCTCCCTTGACGAGGAGCGGCCGCTCCAGGACCAGCGCGCAGTTGACGGCGGCCTCGAGCGCCTCGCTCGTGAGGTAGCGTTCGGTGCCGCGGAAGCGGCGGAAATCGGACATGCCGGAACGGTAGCATCCCCCGCCGATCGCGGCGGACCGCGCGGGATCAGAGCCAGTCGCGCGCGAGGTAGGCCGTCCACGAGGCGGCCCGCTCCCAGAGGGGGCGCTGGGCCCAGCCCGCGGCGGTGATCTCGTGGCAGTGGGCGAGGTCGTCGGCGAACATCCGCTCCATCGCGCCCGCGAACCCACGGTGCGAGACGACGGCGTTCACCTCGAGGTTCATGCGGAGCGACTGGCTGTCGAGGTTGGTGGAGCCGACGGTGGACCAGAGGCCGTCGATGACCGCGGTCTTGGCGTGAAGGACGCGGCCGCGCCACTCGAACATGCGGGCGCCGGCGTCGAGGAGGTGGCCGTAGATCGCGCGCGACGCGAGCAGGACCGCGGGCACGTCGGTGGTGCCGGCGACCATGATCCTGACGTCGACGCCGCGGCGGGCCGCCGCGGAGAGCACGTGGATGATCCGGAGCGGCGGCAGGAAGTAAGCGTTGGTGATGAAGATCCTGCGCCTGGCGCGCTCGATGGCGTGCCGGTAGGCGTCGCGGATGCCGTGGCGGTGCCTGCGGCGGGGGAGGTCGTTGCTGATGATCTGGACGGCGGGGTCGGGCCTGCGCTCGGCGTAGCCGTAGCGCTCGTCGTCGATGGGGGCGCCGCCCGTGCGCTGCCACGTGCGCAAGAAGAAGTACTGGAGCTCGGCGGCGGCGGGGCCCTCGATGCGGAGATGGGTATCGCGCCAGTCGGCGCCGCCATCCTCCGGAGCCGCGTAGTCGTCGGAGAGGTTGAGGCCGCCCGTGAAGGCGATCGCACCGTCGACGATGAGCGCCTTGCGGTGGTCGCGGCGGGCGACCTTCCCGAGCGGGGCGGAGAGGTCGAGGGGGCGGAAGGCGAGGGACCGGACGCCGGCGCGGTGGAGCCCGTCGAGGAAGGACGACGAGACGGAGGAGCCCCAGGCGTCGAAGAGGACGTTCACCTCGACGCCGGCCGCCGCCCGCTCCATGAGCGCCTCGGCGAAGCGCTGGCCGGTGCGATCGACCCGGAGGATGTACGTCTCGAGGCAGATCGTGCGCCGGGCGCGGGCGATCGCCTCGAGCATGGCCGGGTAGGTCTGCGCGCCGTCCTTGAGGAGCGCGAGGCGGTGCGCGCCGACGGTCATCTCGGCGAACGCGGGCGCGGGAGGGGGCTGGGACATGCGGCGGGGGCCAGGCTGCCCGGGACGAGGCGGCGCGATGATAGCGCGGACGGGCGCGTGGCGCCCCGGCGTGATGCTTGGCCGGCGTCGGTCAGCGGAGTGATCCGGGCTGTCGAGCGCCCCGATCAGCCCGTCTTCTCGACGTACGTCATCACCAGGTACAGGATGACCTGCTGATCGGTCGGGTTCCTGTACTGATGGGGCACGTCGGCGTCGAACATGATCGCGTCGCCGGTCGCGAGCACATGGCGCTCAGCGCCGACGACCATCTCCAGCGTCCCGGCGGTCACCACGAGGTTCTCCACGGTGCCCGGCGGGTGAGGATCCGCGTGTTCGGTGGCGAGGGGCGCGAGCGTGATCTCGTAGAATTCGACGGTCCTTGGCACGTCGAACGGGAACAGCGCGCGGGACGTGAACGAGCCGTCATGCGATGTCAGCACCTTGGCGCGCGCGGCCAGGATGAGCGATGTGCCGCCGAGCGACTGGTCGCTGATCAGCGCCGAGAAGGGCACGCCGAGCGCCCGCGCGATCTTCCAGAGCACGTTGATCGTCGGCGTGCTCTGGCCGAGCTCGATCTGGCTGAGCATCGCCCGGCTCACGCCAGACGCCTTCGCCAGCCGCTCGAGGGAGAGCCCACGCTTGGTCCGGAGGCGACGCAGGTTGGCCCCGACGATGCCGGTGAGCGCCGAGGAGGCGTCCTGCGGGGCCATCTCGTAGGCCCAGGCGTCTCCAGACGCCTCGTCCACGTCCCGCTGCGGCGCCTCTCCGTTGGTTCCGTTGGCGCGGCTGGAGTACGAGCTCGCGGGGCCAGCGAAGCTCTCCGGCCTGCGGTGCGAGCGCGGTCCAGCAGGCGACGGAGGGCGCCCCGTCGATACGGCGGACGCTTGCACGCCGTTCTGATAACCCTCCACGGGCAACGACGCGCCGAGCCCATCGCCGGAGACCAGCCCCGGCGAGCTCCGTGGCGTGTTCTGACGGACGGATTTCATCGCACCTGCCAGACGGGCATCCACGTCCAGATCGGGAACCACCAGAGGGCGACCGGCATGTTCAAAGAGTTTCCCGACGACGTCGGCCTGTTGCTCTCGGGAACATGCTTGTTCCGAGCCGCCCGCCGCTGTTGACGGTATTCCTCGAGGTCGATCACT
This sequence comes from Sorangium sp. So ce117, assembly GCF_051524395.1. NCBI lineage: Bacteria > Pseudomonadati > Myxococcota > Polyangiales > Polyangiaceae > Sorangium > Sorangium sp. So ce117. The sequence goes on along the minus strand of NZ_CP150309.1, from coordinate 9,113,742 downwards.
TGAGCACTCTGGGGGCGCATCCGCTTCACCTCCAACCCGTAGGTACATCATCCGTTATAACGGATTGTCTGTCAAGAGACAGCTCGGCCATGACGCACGAGGGGCGGCACGCTGCGTTGATCCGAGGACGGCACGACGCCTCTCGTCCGTGGCGCAAGGCTGCCGCATCTTCGCTTATGCCGAAGAGATCGAGCTTCTCATCCGCCCTTTCCATGTTCAGGGCGGCCGTTGAGGAGACTGCTCGAGAATGACGCATTGCGTTTTTTTTTGAGCTGGGCGGATCGAAGCGCCTCCGAAATAGTGGACGATGCGGAGCGTCGGCCGCCCGAGGGATCGCTCGTGGCGCTCTACCCGCATCGGGATCGCCGGCGCGGCCCACGCGCGCGAGCGGTTCACCCGTGGCGGGGGAGCGGACGTCGGTGCTTTCCAGGAACATCCGGCGCGCGCCGCGCTCTGTCCTCCTATCGCAGCGCGGCCGCGGAGCTGGCGAGTGCGCGGCGGCAACACGAACACACAAGGAGGCAGCCATGGCGGGCGTCGACGTGGGAGGTGGCGAGAGGCGGGCGCGAAACAGCGAGATCAACATGATTCCGTTCATCGATCTGCTGATGGTGACCATCGCCTTCCTTCTGATCACGGCGGTGTGGGTCACGAACTCGCGGCTCAAGACCAGCGCGGAGGTGCCTGCCGCCGCGGGGTGCGGGGAGGAGTGCCAGAAGGAGCCTCTCAGGACGATGCACGTCCATGTCGGCGACGACCAGTTCAACCTCGTGTGGAAGCAGGGTGCGACCGTCCTGAGCGAGGTGAGCGTCCCCAAACGTCCTGTCGAGATCGGCGGGGCGGGAGCCACCGCCATCCGTTACAGAGAGCTCGGCGAGGCCATCCGGCGCGAGTGGGAGCGGAGCGGCGAGCACCGCGCCCCGAGCGACCGCCGCGCCGACCAGGCGGTGCTCCACAGCGACAACAAGACGCCGTTCCGTGAGCTCGTCGCCGTGCTCGACGCGATCAACGCCCCGCGCCGAACCGTCCTCCTGGACGACGGCCGCAGCGCCGAGATGCCAGCCTTCCTGGCCACCTTCTCTGCCCGCTGAGAGCGGTGGTTGAGCGACAGGGGAAACGCGTTATGCGGTGAACTCGGTCGTCAGCGCTACCCAGTTCGAGGGCGGGCGGACGGCGTAGCTCAGCGCCAGGACCTCGATCAGCACCACCCGGTAGATCGCGTGGACGTCGTCGACGTCGACCTCGTGCGCGTTCGCCTCGAGCGCCGCGTCGAGGTGCTCCTGCACGAAGGCGAGGACGTCGGGCTGCTCCATCGCGATGACGTCGTCCGAGTCGACCGCCTCGGCAGGATCGTGGAGGCGGATCTGCTCGTCCAGGTTCAGCGACTCCTCGACGCCCGTGAGCGCCGTCTCGGTGACCTCGTCGAGGTCCTGACCGAACAGCTCGTCGAAGGCGAGCCAGATCGCCAGCGTCAGGAAATAGCCGAGGGCGAGCGCCGTCTCGTCGAGCGGGCCGGACAGCACCGAGGAGATCCGGTCCGCGAGCGCTGGCTGCGTCTGCTCGAAGCGCGTGAACGCGTCGTCGAGCTGCTTGCGCGAGTCGTCGTCATCCTCGGCGAGCTGATCCTCGATCTCGGACAGGACGCGCGCCGGCACCTGAGCGTACGAGGGGACGGGGCGAATGGCTGCGCGGCGTACCCACACGCGGACAACCTAGCACACGATGGCGCGGCTCATGGAGCGAGCAACCGGATGCTCGACGCCGGAGCCCAGCCCTCGGTGGCGCCCCAGCGGACCTCCGCGAGCCCGCCCGATCTCCTGCCGACCTCGACCGACGCACCCTCGGGGATCGCGCTCTGCTCCGCGCGGGGCAGCGCGCGCCCGTCCTCGTCGAGGAGCCGGACCTCGGGGACCACCACGACGCCAGCCCGGGTCGTGAGGCGGAGGTGCCGCGCCGCATAGGTGAGCGGCACCAGCGCGAGCAGCGCGACGAGCGCCGTCGGCGCAAGGACGCTGCCCGCGACGTGCGCAGGGCCGGCAGGGCGGCGCCGCAGGACCACGCCCAGGGCGAGGAGCAGCGACGCGAGGAGCGCGGCCGCCGCCCAGGTGCGCTCCGAGGCGAGGCCGACGATGACCCGGCCGAGCGTCGGGCGCACGTCGACCGCATCCGTGGCGCGGCGCGAGCGCCGGCGGGTGATCTCGGCGCGCACGAGATCCAGCGCGCGATCGGCGTCGGCGTCGCCCGGGCGGAGCCGCAGCGCCTCCTCGAACGCGGCCGCCGCCCGGCCGAGGTCTCCCGGGCGATCCGCGCCCTCGCGGACGCGCGTGACGTAGGCGAGCCCGCGGTTATAGCTCGCGTCCGGGTGCGCGAAGCCGCGGTCGGCGAGCAGCTCGAACGTGTCGATCGCCGCGCCGTACTCGCCGCGGGCGAGCGCGGCCGTGCCCTCCTGGAACAGCGCCTCCGGGGGCTCCGCCGGCTGCGCGCGCGCCTCGCTCGACGGCAGCGCCGACGCGAGGCTCCCGGCGAGGAGGAGCGCGCCGGCGAGGAGGCGCCTGCCGCGGCCGTTCACGCGGGCTTCCATCGCGCGAGCTCGGTCACGACGGAGCGGCTCTGCTCGACGAGCGCCGCGGCGGCGGCGCCGCCGCCCTCCTGCGCGGTCGGCTCGAACCGGATCGCCTCGCACGCGGCCAGCGCCTCGCAAGCGCGCGACGAGAGCGGCCCGGGGACGCCGCGCCGGCCGAGCTCGCCCGGGAGCTCCGCGAGCAGGACGCCGCGCGAGCGGAGGCCCGTCGCGGACTCGATCGCCCGGTGCACCGCGCGCTCGATCGCCGCGGCCGTCGCCCCGAGATCCCCCTGCGCGGCCGCCTCCTCCGCTTCGCGCTGGGCGATCGCCGCGAGCCGGGCGGGCGAGGTCGCGCCCGCCGCGCGGCGATCGCGCGCACGGCGCACGAGCCGATCGCCCGCGCCGAACAGCGTCACGACGAGCGGCGGCGCGGCCAGGAGCAGCCAGAACGGCGCGCCGTCGAGGGGCAGCGTCGCGGGCGGGGCGTGCGGGCCGAGCGACGTGCGGAGCCCCGGCATGCCGGCGAACGGCTCGCCCCGGCCAGCGCCGTCGCCCTCGGCGCGAGGCGCCCTGGACGGCGGCCCGGACGACGCCGGAGGGGCCACCGGGCTGACCTGGACGACGCCGAGCTCGGCGCGCTCGACCACGTAGCGCTTCTGCGCCGGATCCCAGTAGGGGAGCTCGATCTTCCCGAGATCGACCGCGCCGCTCTCCTGGATCCGGACGACGTAGCCGAACGATCGGGTGCCGCCGATCGCGCCGCCGCGCGGCTCGATCGCGTCGCGCTTCTCCGGGTCGAGCCACTCGAGCCCGGTCCGCTCCGGCACCCGGAGCGACTGGGGGAAGTTGCCGGTGCCCGCGATCTGCACGGTCACGGCCACCGAGCCGCCCTGCTCGATCTGGCGCGGCTGCACCGTCGCCTTGAGCGTGAACTGACCGACGTCGCCGACGGCATAGCCGGACGGGCGGCCGGCGAGGGGCGGCTCCGTGACCTTGACGACGACGTCGTTCGATTCGCGCAGCACGCGCGCGCCGATCCGGCGCCCGGAGATGCGCGTCTGCATGCTGCCCGTGTGCAGCTCGCCCGTCTTCAGCGGGAACAGCGCCAGCTTGTCGACGAGGCGGGCCGCGTAGCGGTGCCCGCCGACCCGCGTGTACACGGGGCGCTCGTTGCGGGGGTCCTCGAGGAGCGGGTGGCGAAGGAAGTCCGCGGCGGGCGCTGCGCGGGGCTCGGTCATCTCGGCGTTCTCGCGGAAGTACAGGTAGAACGAGACCGTGACCTGCTCGCCGACCACCGCGGTCGTCTTGTCGGGGATGGCGCGCAGGAACACCACCGGGTCGGGCTCGCGCGGCATCGCCAGCTCTGTCGCCTCGGCCTCGGGCTCGTCCTGGGTCCTCTCGTCGTCGAAGACGCCGCCCGGGCCGCCGAACGGCCACGGGAAGCCCTGCAGCGGGCCGCCGGGCAAGAGGAACGGGTTGTTCGGCCGGCGAGGCCGCCCGCTCGCCGGCGCGACCTTGATCATGATCGGAGCCGCCGGCAGGCGCCTGCCGTTCCACGAGATCGTCGGCCCGGGGATGGTGTAGCGGCCGGGCTTGTTCGCGACGATCTGCCACGTCGCGCTGATGCCCAGCTGCGTGATCATGACGCCGCCCCCGAGCTGGGTCTTCATCTGCGTCCCGATGCTCGGGCCGGAGACGATGGAGAGGTCGGGCGGGACACGCAGCTCCGGATCGGAGGGCATGCCGGCGCCGCGCTCGACCAGCGCCTTCACCTCGACCGTGAACGGCTCGCCGACCTCGACGTCGGTGGAGCTCGCGCGCGCCGAGAGCTCCGGCTGCTGCTGGGCGCGCGCGCGGAGCGGGGCGATCAACGCGAGCAACGCCACGAGCAGCGCGGTCGCGATCGGCGCGAGACGCGGGAGGGCGAGCGCGAGCGGGGCAGGGGAGCGCGCGGCGAGCGCGAGCGCGAGCGGGCGCGTCACTTGTCCTCCATGCCGCGGCCGCGCCGCATACCGGCCTTGTTCTTCGCTTCCTGCTCCTGGTACGTCGGCGCCTCCTCGAGCTGGTCGAGGATGCGATCGTCCTGCCGACCGGTCTGCGGCGGCTCCTGGGGCTGCTCGCGCGGCGGCTCGGGTTGCTCGGGTGAGCCGGCGTCGGGCGTCTGGTCCTGCGGGCCAGCGTCAGGGCTCTGATCCTGGTCGCCGCCGTCGTTGCCCGCGTCCTGGTCACCGCCGTCGTCGCCCGCGTCCTGGTCGCCGCCGTCGTCGCCCGCGTCCTGGTCGCCGCCGTCGTCGCCCCCGTCGGGCTCGGCGTCGGGCTCGGCGTCCGGCGGCGCGTCGGGCTCGGCGTCCGGCGGCGCATCGGGCTCGGCGTCCGGCGGCGCGGCGTCCTTCTGGTCCTCGATGCGCCGCAGGGCGATCGCCCGGTTCCAGGCCGCGTCCCGGCCGACGCCGTCGCCGCCGGCCTCCTCGAGGACCCCGGGGATGATGGCCAGCGCCTGATCGTAATACGTCACGGCGTCCTCGTACTTGCGCCGCAAGAACTCGAGGTTGCCCGAGAGGTAGCGGGCCCGCGCGCGCAGATCGGCAGGCACGCTCGGATCGGCCCCGATCGCCTTCAGGAGGATCAGCGCGCAGTCGATCTCGATCCCGCGCAGCGCGTCGCTCTGCTCCTGCTCCGGCCCGCCGTCCGCGAGCTCCTCGTCGCCGAACCGATGACCGTAGCGCTCGGCCAGATGGAACAGCGTCAGCCCGAGATCGAACGAGCCGTTCGGCTTCTGGCGCACGGAGTCCGGCAGCCCGATGCCGGCGTCGCTGCACGGGCCCGTCCCCAGGTAGCTCGCGAGGGCCTGCTCGGCAGACTCGAGGTTGCCCGCGTCGAGATCGCGGATCGCCTGGTCGACCGCCGGCGCGTTCCGCTCGAACGGGGACGTCGGATCCCACCCGCTGCACCCGGTCGCCGCAGAGAACGCGGCCCCGGTGAGGCACGCGGCGGCGAGCCCGATCGCGATCCAGCGCCCACGGCGCGCGAAGAAGCCGGCGAGATCCACGCGCTTGCGATCACGACGCGGCATGCGGCCCTCCCGCGTTGCCCTCAGAAGCCTGCCCCGCTCCCGCCGCGAGGTCCGTGCCGAGCGGGCGCCCCTTCAGCAACGCGGCGCGCTTCGGCGCGGCCTCGGGGCGCGTCGCCACGAAGCGACGGCGCGGAGCGTCCTTGAGGAACACCTCGGCGATGAGGAGCAGGATCGCGAGGCCGAGCGGGTAGAAGTAGACGTCCGCGTAGACCGTCTCGACCCGCTCCGAGAGCTCGCTCTTCATCTGCCGCCTGAGCTCCGCGGCGATCGTCTCGATGCCCGTGGTCCCCTTCTCCGCGCGGATGATCTGCCCGCCCGGCGTCGCCTGCGCGATCGACGCGAGCTGCTGCTCGCCCGACAGCGACAGCTCGGTCGTGAGCGGCTTGCCCTGGCGATCCGTCCGCCACCCGACGATGCGGCCGTCCTGGCCGATCTCCGGGATCGGCTCCGGCGTGCGCCCGCCGATCTGGACGACGTGGATCGTCGTGCCCTGGGCGCCGATCGCCTGGGCGACGCTCAGCGGGTAGCCCTCGAGGTCCTCGCCGTCCGTGACGAGCAGGATGATCCGCTTGTGCTCGGCGGACTTCGGATCGCGCCTCAGGAGCTCGTTCGCCTGGTCGAGCGCGCGCGCGATCGCCGTGCCGCCGATCGGCATGTCGTTCGGGTCGAGCTGGCGGAAGAACTGCGCGATCGCCGCGCCGTCGGCGGTCAGCGGGAAGCCCATCGGCTCGCCGGCGAACGCGACCGCGCCGAAGCGCGCGCCCTCGAGATCCTTGATGAGGCGGGCGACCTCGACCTTCGCCCGGAAGATGCGGGACGGCTCGACGTCGCGCGCGTACATGCTCTTCGAGTAGTCGAGCACGACCACCACGTCGACGTTGGTCGCCGGCACGAGCCGCGTGCCCTTGCCGTACTGGGGGCGCGCCGCGGCCACGAACGCGAGCGCCGTCGCGAGCACGAGCAGCACGCCCTTCCAGGCGCGGCGCTTCGCCGGATCGGCGGTCGTGAGCGCCTTCACGCGATCCTCGTCGCCGAAGCGCTTGATGGCGCGCGCCACGCCGAAGCCGCCCAGGATGAGCAGGAGGCCGATCAGCGCGGCGAACGCCGTCCCGAGCAGGAACCAGGGGGCCGCAAAGTTCACGGGAACCTCCGGAGCAGCCAGGCGCGCAGGAGCGCGTCGAGCCCGATCAGGAACACCCCGGGCAGGAGCAGGAACGGGAAGAGATCCTCGTACGCGGCGCTCGACGCCTCGAAGCGGGTCTTCTCCAGCCGGTCGAGCACGTCGTGCATGCTGTCCGCGAGCGCCTTCGCGTCGGTCGCCACGTACGACGCGCCGCCGGTCTTCTGCGCGATCTCCTGGAGCAGCGCGGGGTTCACCGGGAAGCGGTGGCGCACGTAGCGCGGCTGCCCGAAGAGATCGATGCCGTCCTCGACCTCGACCTCGTCGTCGGTGCCGATCTGGATCGTGTAGACCTTCGCGCCGAGCGAGGTCGCGAGGTGGGTCGCGTACTCGGGGGAGATGGCCCCGGCGTTCGAGTCGCCGTCGGTCAGGAGGATGACGACCTTCGACTGCGCGTCGCTCCTGCGCAGGCGGGCGACCGCGGTGCCGAGCGCGTCGCCGATCGCCGTCGCGCTGCCGTCGATCACGTTGAGCGTCATCTGCGAGACCATCTGCGTCAGCAGGTGGTAGTCGAGCGTCGGCGGCGACAGCACGTAGGCGGCCTTGCCGAAGACGACGACGCCGAGGCGATCGGTCCTCCTGCGGCTGATGAAGTCCTGGAGGACGAGCTTGGCCGTGTCGAGCCGGGTCAGCCGCTTGCCGCGCGGCAGCTTCGGCTGGCCGGGCAGGTCGCTCGCCCGCGCGTCGAGGATCGCGCGCATCGAGCCCGACAGGTCGAGCGCCACGACGATGTCGATGCCCTTGTCGTCCGAGCGCTGCTCGCGGAGCACGCTGACCGGCCGCCCCATCGCGAGGACGAGCAGCGCGAGCGCCACGGCGCGCAGCACGCCCGGCAGGTCGCGCAGGTGGCTGCGCAGGCCGCGGGGCCCGCGCGCGAGCGGCGCGACCGTGCCGAGCCGGAGCCGCGGCCTGCGCGCGTCCTCCGCGAAGATGCCCCAGTACCAGACGACGGGCACCGCGATGAGCGCGAGCAAGAACCACGGGTTCTGCCAGCTCGCCGAGGACCAGGCGTCGCGGCGCGCGAGGTAGGGGTACACGCAGGCGAGCGCGGCGACGACGAGCGTCGCGATGACGGCGAGCGATGCGCGCTTCGTGCGGCTCAAGGCGCCTCCTCTGGCGCCCGGGACGGGCGAGCGGGCGGCTGCTGTCCGCTGGCGGGCGAGCTCCGGGGGCCGGCGCCGTCGCCGGGACGCGCCGCGGGCGGGGTCGTGCGGTGCACGATGTTCTCGCCGTCGTCGAGCGCCGTGAGGCAGTCGGCCTCGCTCGGCTGGAGGCGCGCGAACTTCACGAGGTCGCAGTCGGCGAGGAACCGCGCGATCTGCGGCAGCACCGGCACGGGCGGGCGCACCCGCGCGAGCAGGTCCCGCATCTCGTCGCTCGTCGTCTCGAGGCCGTCGAAGCCGTACCGCGCGCCGAGGTACTTGCGCACGCAGTCGCTCACGCGGTCGAAGTACTCACCGGTCCGCCCCTCGCCGAGCAGGTCGGAGCGCCGGAGCGCCTCGAGCTCCTCGAGCGCGGCGACCCACGGCAGCTTGGGCGGCGGCGCGGCCACCACGCGGGGCCGGCGCAGCCAGCGCCGGACCAGCCACGCCACGAGCAGCCCGAGCGCCGCGCCGATGAGGATGCCGACCGTGAGCTGCTTCGCGAGCACCCACTCCTCCCGCTGCGGCCTCGGCGGCGGGTTCGGCTTGACCTTGGGGTCTCGCTCGTTGGCGATCGGGTCCTGGATCACGATCTCGTGCGGCCGGGTGCAGACGGTGACGAGCTCCCCGCTCGCGCGGGACACGGCGATCGGCACCGGCGGCAGCAGGAGGGCGCTCCTCCCCGGCTCCTTGGGCAGCGGGACGAACGGGATGACGAGCCTGGTCGTGGCGCCGGCGTCGGTCGCCGTCGTCGTGCTGGTCGGCCCCGCGCCCGCGTCGGCCTCCGGCAGGACGAAGCCCGCCTTCTGGATCGCGCGCGCGGCGTCGCTGTCACCCTGGACCTTGAAGCCCTCCGGCAGCACCGTCTCGCCCTTGCCGTGCGTGACCGTGATCTCGAGGTGGGCCGCGTACCCGCTGAACCCGTTCTTCGGGAACGTCTCCTCGATCCGGGGGCGCGTCGCGCCGGGCGGCACGTGCTCCGCGCACGAGGCCCACACGCTCTCGCCGCGCTCCGTGGCTCCCGGCGCCTGGGCTGCCGGCGCCGGGGCCGGGGCCGGAGGCGGCGGCGGCGGGGTGTCGTCCGCGGCGGGCCCTCCGGCGCCGCCGGCGTCCGGCTGCGATCGTGCCGGCGACGCGCACGCGAGCGCCGCCGCCAGCGCGGCCCACGCGAGCGGGCTCGCGCCGCGCGCGGCGTGGACCGCCGAGCGACGCGCCCTCATCGCCTGAGCCTCCGCGCCCGCTTGGCGAACAGGTCGCGCAGCGGGCTCACGAAGCTCTCGCCGGTCTTCACCACCACGGCGTCGAGCGCGAGCTTCTTGAACAGCTTGTCGCGGTCGCTCCGGAGCTTGCGCATGGCGGCGCGGTAGTGGTCGCGCACCGCCCGGTCGCCGGTGTCCACCACGACCTCTTCCCCGGTCTCCAGGTCCTCGAACGTCGCGAGCCCCACGTCGGGCAGCTCCTCGTCGCGCGGGTCGACGAGCATCACCGGGATCACGTCGTGCTTGGCGCTCGCGAGCGAGAGCGAGCGCTCGAAGCCGGAGGCGAAGAAATCGCTGATCACGAAGGCCACGCTCCTCCGCTCGGCGACCTTCACCAGCGTCTCGAGCGCGAGCTTCAGGTTCGTCCCCGTGTACTTCGGCTCGTGCCCGAGGATCTCCCGGATGACGCGCATCACGTGTTTGTCCCCCTTCTTCGGCGGGACGAGCTTCTCGATGGCCTCGGTCGCGAGCACGAGGCCCACGCGATCGTTGTTCTTGATGGCGCTGAAGGAGCAGAGCGCGGCGATCTCGGCGGCGACGCGCGCCTTCGACGCGCGCCGCGTGCCGAACTGCTCGCTCTGCGAGGCGTCGACGACCAGCATGACGGTCATCTCCCGCTCCTCGACGAACACCTTCACGAACGGCTCGCTCATGCGGGCCGAGACGTTCCAGTCGATCCAGCGCACGTCGTCGCCGGGCAGGTAGGCGCGCACCTCGCGGAACGAGAGCCCTTGCCCCTTGAAGACGGACGAGTACGTCCCGGAGAGCTGCTCGTTGGCGAGCCGTCGCGTCCGGATCTCGATGCGCCGGAGCTGCTTCAGGAGCTCCGGCGGCAGCGGGTTCTTCGAGCCGGAGGCCTTGATCACGGCACCTCGACCACCTCGAACACGCGCCGGACGATCTGCTCGGACGTGACCTCCTCGGCCTCCGCCTCGTAGGTCAGGACGACCCGGTGCCGGAGCACGTCGGGGCCGATCGCCTTCACGTCCTCCGGCGTGACGTAGCCCCGGTGGCGCAGGAAGGCGTGCGCGCGCGCCGCCAGCGCCAGCGCGATCGAGGCGCGCGGGCTCGCCCCGTACTCGATGAGGCTGCTCAGCTCCCGCATCCCCTTCTGCCCGGGCTCGCGCGTCGCGAAGACCACGTCCACGATGTAGTCCTTCACGCGATCGTCCATGTACACGTCGCGCACGACCTTGCGCGCGGACACGAGCTCCTCGGGGGTCGTCACCTTCGCGGCCTTGCCCTCGACCACTCCCGTCGTGCGGTCGATGATCTGCCGCTCCTCGGCCCGGGCGGGATACCCGACCTTGACCATGAGCATGAACCTGTCGACCTGCGCCTCCGGGAGGCGGTAGGTCCCCTCCTGCTCGATCGGGTTCTGGGTCGCCATGACCACGAACGGGCTCGGCAGCGGGTAGGTCGTGTCGCCGATCGTGACCTGCCGCTCCTGCATCGCCTCGAGGAGCGCGCTCTGCACCTTCGCCGGGGCGCGGTTGATCTCGTCGGCGAGCACGAGGTTCGCGAAGATCGGGCCCAGCTTGGAGGTGAAGTCGCCCTTCTGGTGGTTGTAGATGACGGTGCCGATGAGGTCGGCGGGCAGCAGATCCGGCGTGAACTGGATCCGCGAGAACTTCGCGTGGATGGCGTCGCAGAGCGTCCGCACCGTGAGCGTCTTGGCGAGGCCCGGGACGCCCTCGAGGAGCACGTGTCCCCCGGTGAGCAGCCCGATGAGGATGCGCTCGATCATGTACGTCTGGCCGACGATGACCTTGCCGACCTCGTTCAGCAGGGTGTCGATGAAGGCGCTCTCTTTGGCGACCAGCTCGTTCAGGGCGCGTACGTCGTGCATAACGGGTGGGAGCTCATAGCAAGCCCGGCCGCCCGAGGACAACCGGCGCCGATCGAATATTCCTCGGCGCGAGGCGGGGCCGCGGCGCGCTAGAAGCCGGGCTCGCGGAATTTGGCGCGCCCGGTCTCGGCAGGCGATCGGGAGCGAGGCGGGCTCGCGCTCGCGGCGGGGGTGGAGGACGGCGGCGCCGAGGGCGCGGTGGACGGGGCCGGCTCTGACACGCGCGCGGGCTCCGGGGCGCGCGGCTCGGCGGTGGCGACCCCCGGACGCGGCTCCACCGTGACGGCCGGCGCCGCGGGCACCGCCACGGGCGGCGCGCTCGGGCCCTCCCCGAGGCCGATCCACAGGAGCGTCGCCGCCCCGAGCAGCGCGCCCGAGGCGACGAGCGCCGCCGCGGTGGCGATCGTCCGGGCGCGGCGGCGCGGGTCCAGGCGCGAGGGGGCGCGCCCCCGCGCCCTGCCCTCCGCGGCGCGCAAGGCGTCCTTGATCAGCGCCGTGCGACGCGAGGCGCGCGCGGCGAGCGCGTTGCGGATGTACCCCGTGACCTCGCCAGGGCGGCTGCCGAGGGCGGCGTCCACCGCCTCGAGCGCGTCCGCGAGCTCGGCCATCGTCGCGAAGCGCTCGGCCGGATCCTTGGCCAGCGCGCGCATCACCGCCGCCTCGAGCGCGGGGGGGTACCCGGGGACGAGGGGGCCCGGCGGATCGACCGGCTCGGGCCGCGCGATGCGCGCCATCGTCGCGAGGTCGTGGCTGGCGGCGAACGGGTGCGTGCCCGTCGTCAGCTGATAGAGCACGATCCCGAGCGCGAAGACGTCGGACCGCCGGTCCAGCTGCTCGCTATAGACCTGCTCGGGCGCCATGAAGAGGATCTTGCCCTTCATGTGCCCGGTGTTGGTCGTCGGGTTGTCCACCTGCGCCATGGCCTTGGCCACGCCGAAATCGGCGATTTTGACCGAGCCGTCCCGCGTGATCAGGATGTTGTGCGGCGACACGTCCCGGTGAACGAGCCCGACCAGCGCGCCGCCGTCGTCCCGTAGCTCGTGGGCCGCATGCAGCCCACGCGCCGCCTCGATCGCGATCCTCACCGCGACGGGCAGGGGGAGCGGGCTGCCCTGCTTGCGGGTGCTGCCGCCGAGCAGCGCCACGAGCGCGTCGCCGTCGATCCACTCCATCACGAAGTAGAGCACCCCGCTCTGCTCACCTTGATCCAGGATCGCGCACACATTGGGGTGCTTGATCCGGGAGGCGATGCGCGACTCCGTGAGGAACATGCGCTTGCAGCGCGGATCGCTGGAGAGCGCCGGCAGCATCGTCTTGACTGCCACGATCTTGTCGCCCGCCGCCCCGCCGCGCTCTCGGGCCGCCCACACGGTCCCCATTCCGCCCTGCGCGATGGCGATCAGCAGCTCATAGCGGCCGAGAAGCTGGCCTGGCACAAGATCGACGGGCGCTATCACAGCTCGTACCTGCGACTCCTGTGTCGTCGTGAGTCCGACCATGCTGAAGCTCTCACCGACAGTGGGAGAGCGTTCCAGGCGGGTCGTGCAAGAGCGTTCCAGGATCGGACGCTAATCTCAAACAATTTTCCAGTTGTCGAGGATCGGTCGGCGTGAATACGGTTAGACTGCCTCTATCGCTTGGTGATGGAAGGAGGCGTGGGTGAAGCATCGGATCACCATCGGCGGAGTGGTATTCTTCGCCGTGGTCGGCGTCGGTCCGGCTGCGTTCGCCGAGCCTTCCCCGGAGGACGCCAGCCGCGCGCCGCCGGCCGCGGTCGCGAGCGACACTGCGGCTGTCGCTGCGCCCCACAAGCCGAGCGCCGCGGACCTCGCGTCCGCGCGGCACCTCTTCGCGCTCGGCCTCGCCGCGGAGGACAGCGGCCGGTGGGCAGAGGCGCTGGAGACGTACGAGCGCATCAGCAAGATCGTCGTGTCCCCGCCTCTCTGGTATCACCTCGGCGTCTGTCACGAGGCGCTCGGCCACGTCGTCGAGGCGCTCAACGCATTTGAGCTCGCTGCGTCCGGCGCGACCGCGCGGAACGAGATCGCGCTCGCCAGGGAGTCGCGGGCGCGACTAGAGAAGCTTCGCGTGAAGACGTCGCAGATCGTCCTGCAGCTGCCCGAGGACGCGACCGGCGTGCGCGTCGAGATCGATGGTGAGCCGATCCACGCCGCGCTCGTCGGCGCGGCCATCCTCGTGAGCCCCGGGGCGCGGCGGGTCGTTGTGGTGGCCGAGAACTATGCGGCGCGGTTCGAGGCGACGGTGCAGGCCGAGACGGGCGCGGTCGTCGAGCTGCGGGCCGAGCTCGGCCGCAAGCGCTCGCTCGCGGTCCTGCTGTCGAGCGCGCCCGCGCGCCGGGCGCTGCCCAGCGCGCCCGCGCCCGGCCCTCGCATCTCGCCGGTGGTCGTCGTGGGGACGGCGGCCGCGCTCGTCGCCGGCGCCGTGGTCACGGGCGCCATGGCGTACGACGTGCGGCACAGCTTCCTGAAGAAGAACGAGAACCCTGCCCCGGGCTCGCTGGGCGAGCGGCAGGCGCTGCACGATCGCGGGCAAGCGCTCGCCGTCACGAGCACGGTGCTCACCGGGGCCGCCGTCATCGCGGGCGGCTTCGCCACCTACCTCTTCTGGCCCTCGTCCTCCTCGCCCGCGGCTCCTCCGGACGCCGCCGGGCGGCGGCCTGCGCCCGCGGCGCCGCGCGCCCCCCGCCCGACGGCGCTCTCGCCGTGGGTCGGCGCGGACGGCGCCGGGGTCGCCGTGCGGGGAGTGCTGTGAGCGGCGCACCTCGCCCCGGAGCGGGCGTCGTCGCCGCGCTCGCCCTCGCCTCCGCCGGCCTCGGCGCGTGCGCCTTCATCGCGCCGTTCCCCGACGTCGCGGCGGATCCCGCGCCGGTGGGCGAGGGGGGAGGCGGCGGCGGCGGCGGGGTGGGCGGTGGCGGCGAGGTTCAGGAGGTCTGCGTTCCCCTCACCGAGGCGGCTTGCTACGCGGGGCCGCAGGGCACGCAGGGCGTCGGCCTCTGCGTCGCCGGCGTCGCCGCGTGCAATGACGACGGGACCGACGTCGGCGCCTGCGTCGGCCAGGTGCTGCCCGCGTTCGAGAGCTGCGCCACGCCCGAGGACGAGAACTGCGACGGGCGAGCGTGCACGGGCGACCCCGTGCACAGCGTCGCGCTCGGCGGGGCCGGCGCTCAGCAGGGCCTGGGCATCGCCGCCTCCGCCGACGCCGTCGTCGTGGTCGGCTCGGCGTCGGGCAGCACCGATCTCGGCGCGGGCCCGTCGGACGAGCTGGGCGCGCTCGGCGAGCCGGACGCTTTCCTCGTCTCGTTCTCCCGCGACGCCTCCAGGCGCGAGGGTCGGTTCCGGTTCGGCCGCCGCTTCGCGGACAGCGTCGCCCGGGCGGTCGCGCTCGCGCCGGGGGGCGACGTGGTGCTCGCGGGCAGCGCGGCTGGCGACGTCGATTTCGGCGGCGGCGTGCTCGAGGGCGCCGGCCGCCGCGCCGACGTCGTCGTGGCGCGGTTCGACGCGAACGGGGCCCACCAGTTCAGCCGGCGGTTCGGCGACGAGGCCACGCAACACGCGGCGGCGGTCGCCGTGGACCAGGCGGGGAACGCCTTCATCACCGGCGAGTTCTCGGGCACGCTCGACTTCGGCGAGGGCCGCCGGGGCGAGCGGTTCACCCTGGAGAGCCACGGCAGGAGCGACGCCTTCCTGGTCAAGCTCGACGCCGCCGGCCACGTCGACTGGGCCAAGCGGCTCGGCGGCCAGGGAGATCAGGCCGGTACCGGCGTCGCCGTCGACGGTGACGGCGACATCGTCGTCGTCGGCTGGTTCAGCGGGGAGGTCGATCTCGGGGGCGAGAGGCCGCTCACCACCGACGCCAAGACCAACCTGTTCGTCGCGAAGCTCGACCCCTCGGGCGACCACGTCTGGAGCAAGGCGGCCGACGCGACCAACGCGGCCGAGGCGCTCGGCGTGGCCGTCGATGGAGCGGGCAACATCCTCGTGACCGGCTCGTTCCGGGGAGCGCTCTCCCTCGGCGAGTCGCTGCTCACGAGCAATGGAGACAAGGACGTCTTCCTCATCCGTCTGGACGACAACGGCGTCCTGCAGTGGTGCGAGGACTTCGGCGACGACGCCGACCAGGAGGGCGCCTCCGTCGCGGTCGATCTCGCGGGCAACATCCTCCTCACCGGCTCCTTCCTGGGGAACCTGGACATCGGCACGGAGGCGCACTCGGCCACGGGCGCCGCGGACGTGTTCGTGGCGAAGCTCGACCCTGCCAGCAACCCGATCTGGTTGCGCTCGTTCGGCGACTCGGGCGAGCAGCGCAGCGCGGCCGTCGCCGTCGATCTCCTCGGCGATGGCTGGGTGACCGGCCGCTTCGACGGCGTCCTCGATCGCGGGGCAGCCACGGCCGTGAGCCAGGGCGCCGGCGACGCGTTCCTCGTGCAGATCGGGCCGTGAGCGCCGCTCGCCGGCGGCTCACTCGCCGGCGAGCGGGTAGATCGGCCGGATGTCGATCGGGATCCCCGCGAGGCCGCCGAGCGCGTGCTGCATCGGCTCCGAGACCTCTCCGTACCTGGCGAGGAGCTCGCCGGCGGCCTGCCTGTCGCCGCGGTGCTGCACCATGCAGAGATCGCGGACGAGGCGGGTGATGGCGGCCTCGAGCTCCCCGGCGTCGACGGTGAAGCGCCGCGTCGCCGGGTCGAAGCGGGCGGCGCGCTCCTCGAGGAACCGGTTGATCTGGAGCGCGGCCCCCTTGCCGTGCGCCTCGGCCACGCCGAAGCGGGTGCTCCTGAAGAGCCCTGCGAAATAGGAGATGAGGAGCTTTTCCCTGAAATCGGCCGCGAAGTGGCCTCGCTGGATCATGAAGAGGACGTTGTAAGCGCCCATCACGTCGGCCTTGGCCTCCTCCAGCGCGGAGTACGTCGGGCCGAGCGCGATCCGCACCTCGACCCGCTCCCCGCTCACGGTCGTGAACGCAGGGCCGAGGCTGTGCGAGAGCTCGTGGAAGAGCGTCTCGTTGAAGAACGCGTCGGAGGACAGGTGATCGAGCTGCGCCGGGTCGAGGATGCGCTCGGCGATAGGGCGCATGATCAGCTCGAACTTCGTCTCGATGACGTTGCGGAGCAGGACCTTCTTGGCCCCCTTCTCGGCGCGGACGCGCTCGTCGTTCGGCAGGTTGAACGCGATCGTCTGGACCGATTTGCGGGCGTCGCCGGCGCTGAACACGAGGTCGACGACCTGGATGGGGCTCTCCCCGCCGCGCGCCGTCTTCACGTCCTCGGGGACAGGCAGGTTGCGCTCCATCTCCGGGAGGAGCTCCTTGTACTTCGAGAGCTTGCGGGAAGCGTCGGGGTCGCTCACCGTGACGAACGACTCGAACGAGGCCTTGAGGCCGAGGAGCTCGTCCTCGTAGGTCTCGTAAGGGCCGATGGTCACCTCGACGCGGCTGTCGAGGTCCATCCAGTCCTTGTCGGATGCATAGTAGTCGTCGGAGCGGAACGCGGCGGCCCGGGACCTCAGGAACCGCCTTAGGCTCTCGCTCGCGGTGAGCGCCGCGGCCTCCTCGAGGAGCGCGCCGGCGGGGCCGAGCCACGCGGCGTAGGCCTGGCTGTACGGCACGGCGACGAGCCGGCCCTGGTCCCGGCGGATGAGCGTGAACAGGCTGTTGAAGGCCTCCTTGTCGCCCGGGTGCTGCTCGACCCACGCGTTGAGCTCGTCGGCCGAGAGATCTTCCGGGTAGAAGCCAGCGCCAGGAGGATGGGGCCTGTCGATGGCGAAGGGGCGGTGGTGATCCTGCCTGTCCCACGGGCCGCGCATGATGTCGAAGTAGGCGAGCCTGTCCCGCCCCTCCGGGGTGCCGTCCGCGACGAGCTCCTCGCGGAGCTCCGGGTTCCCGGCGTAGGCCTGCCGATCGAACACGGGATCGAGCTGCCGCGAAGCCTCGATGAGCTTGCCGAGCGCTCTCCTCTCCGGCTCGGGCAGATCGTCGATGTCCGCGGTGAGCCTGGCCGGCGCGAACTGATTGACCTTCTCGGACAACATCGGGACCTCCTTATCTCATGAGATGAACTCCCCGGCTCAGGGGCGGCTCGCCGGGACCGGGTGGGCGTCGCGGTACTCGCGGATGGCCTCGGCTTCGTCGATGTCGTGCTTGAACCCGGTCGCGGCGCGGAACGCGGCCCCGTCCACGACGACGGGGTACTTGATGTGGGTCAGCGCCGCGCGAGGGAGCTTCGGCAGGCCGAAGCGGCCGAACGCGTTGCGCAGCACGAACTCGGGGAGGGGCAACGCCACACGGCCCGCCGCCCGGATGATGAGCGACAGGGGCACAGGCTGCGGGCCAGAGACGTTGTAGACGCCGCGGATGCGCTTCTCGAGGGCGAGGCAGATGGCGGTCACGACGTCCTGCTCGTGCATGAACTGGAACAGCGGGTCGAACCCGAGCACGTACGGGACGCGGGGGCCGCGGAGGAAGCTCGCCAGCGTGCCGTGGCCTGTCGGGCCGAGCGTGTAGCACATGCGGAGAACGGTCGTGCAGAGCTCGGGAGCGCGCCAGAGCGCCGTGCAGGCGTAGAGATCGGCCGCGACGAGGTCGGCGAGCTCGGGGAAGGTGGACACCGCCATCGGAGGATCCTCCTCCGTGTGGTAGAGCGGCGACTCGGGGCCGGCGCCGTAGTAGGTGTGTCGGCCGACGAAGATCACGTGTTCGACCCCGCAGGCGCGGCTGTTGTCGAAGACGACGCGCGTGCCGCCGAGGTTGATCCGATACCGCTCCTCCGTCTGCTCCACGAGGTGCGTCACGGTCGCCATGTGGATGACGGCCTGGGGCCGGGCCTTGCGGAACACGTCCTCCGCGGCGCGCTTCTGCAGATCCACGTTGTGCATCTCGACGCCGGCCGGGGCGGTCGGCCACGGCCGCCGGTCGATGCCGATCACCTCGTGCCCCTCCTCGAGGAGGCGCGTCGCGACCATGCGGCCCAGCTGGCCGGTGATCCCTGGGATGAGGACCCTCATGCGTGCTCCTTCGATGAGGCGGGCCTGGGCGGCGTGGCGCCGCGCCAGTCCACCGAAAGCTTCCCGCGGCGCCGCTTTCGCCCGTCCTCGATGAGCTCGGCGATCCTCGCCTTCACCTGCTCGACGTGGCCCAGGATCACCTCGTCTTCCTCGGCGCCGGTCCCGGCGAACGTCATCGGCTCGCCGTACGTGATCTCCAGCTGGACCGGCAGCGGCGCCGGGATGAGGTACGGGGTGATCGGGATGTACGGCACGCCGAACAGCCGGCCGATCGTGTACGAGTTGGCGATGGTCGGCACCGCCTCGCCGCCGCCGACGAAGCCGAAGGGGATGACGGGCGTCCTCGTCTTCATCGCGAGCCGGACGAACCCCGACCCGAAGTGCACGAGCGAGTTGCGCTCGCTGTAGAGCTTGGCGGTGCCGCGCGCCCCCTCGGGGAACACCATGAGCAGCCGCTCGTCCTCGAGGAGGCGGCTCGCGTGCTCGGGGAGGCCGGTGAACTGCCCTGTGCGGCTCGACCAGAGCGAGGTGAAGGGGAGGCGATTGATGAACTTCTCCGCCATCCCCTCGGCCAGACGCGGAGGATCCATCGCGAAGAACATCGACGCGACCACCATCGCCCCGTCGATGGCGACTCCCCCGCAGTGGTTGCCGACGAGCATTGCCCGCCCGCGCGCGGGGACGTTCTCCAGGCCCGTCACGCCCACCGAGAAGTAATGATGATAGAAGAAATCCAGGAGGGAGAAGAAGAGACCCAGGTGCTTCTGGGAGATGCCGTAAGGATCGACCCCGAAGCTGTTGAAAGGGATCTCCAGCCGCTGGACGCGCTGGGCAATCGAGTCGCTGACGAGCAGTGTCAAGGGTCACCCTCCGGGAGGCTTCGGCGCCCGGAGGGTATGCGCGATCGGGCGAGGAGCACAACCTCCGCCAACCGGCGCAAGAGGCAGCCGGCGCGGCGGAGCCATGGATCGCGCGCCGAGCGCCGGGCGCGCTCGTCGAGGATCACTCCTCGAAACATAACGCGCCGCGGCGACGCCTTCGCGACCGGTCGTCAACGGCCCGGCCGTGCGCTCGTCGCTGGATCGAGGCGCCGCGCGTCGCGCGCGTCGTGCGCGTGGTCATTGAGCAGCGGTGCTGCCCGCGGTATGGGGTCGGCCATGTCGATCCGATGCCGCGCTTCCGCGCTTTCCGGCCGTACGACCGGAGAACGTCCCTGCGACGCCCGCCGGGAGGTCGCCTCGTGACAGCGCTCGTGATCCGCCGGGCGGCGCCCACCGACGCCGCGCTGATCGCGGCGAACAACCGGGCGATGGCGCTCGAGACGGAGGGCAAGGTGCTGGATGCCGCCACCACCCTCCGCGGCGCCGCCGCGCTGATCGCGGATGCCTCCAAAGGGTTCTATCTGGTGGCCGAGCACGCGTCCGAGATGGCCGGGCAGCTGATGGTCACCTACGAATGGAGTGACTGGAGAAACGGTACTTTCTGGTGGATCCAGTCCGTCTATGTGACCCCCGCGCAGCGGCGCAGCGGGGTCTTCCGGGCGCTGTATCGGCGAGTCCACGAGATGGCGGCGGACGCGGGGGACGTGTGCGGTATCCGCCTGTACGTGGAGACCGCGAACGCGCGAGCGCAGTCGACGTATGTCGCGCTCGGAATGCGGCGTTCGCACTACGAGCTCTACGAGCTCGATTTGGCCTTCGGCTCGTCCTGAGGGGTCCGGCTCTCCTGGTTCGAACCAGGGGGGACGACCGCGGCCATCGACGGCCAGGAGCCCTTGACGAGGGCTCGCATCGCGGCCGTCTTCAGCGCCACCTCCCCGGGATCGAGGAAGACGCCGAGGGCCTGGCGGATGTGAGGGAGCGTGCGGATGAGATCGGCTGGCGTCATCGCTTCGGGCGGTGACACATCGCTCCGCTCGCAGGCCTCCTGGATGATCTTTCTGGCGAACGCGGGTGCGAGGCCACAGCACTCGACGACCTGCTCAAAAAGCGAGCGCATGAGCTGGTTCCCCCCCGGGGTAACGTCCGACGCGCGGCGCGTCTTTCACTTGGGCGAGCACATACCGCCCCACGACAAGAATAGCCTACCTCCCCTATCGCGCTCGTGAGGCGACCACTGACGTTCTGCTGTCTTCCGTGACCATGTAGGCGACGCCGTGCGTTCAATGTGCGATAGCGCGACCCGACGTCGCGTTATCGGCGCCGAGGTCGCGGGTGCGCGCGGTCGTCGGGGTGTTGGACGTGTCTCCATGGTCGGAGTGTTGGACGAGGCGGCGAAAAGGATCATGGCTCGGCCGGGGGGCCGCGCTGGATCCATGCGCACGTACCGTCTTGGGCTATCTCCGCGGTGACATCGTGCGTCACAGCCCTGTGTGCGTCACAGGCCGGATGGCTTGAAGGGCGTCCGGGAGGTCGTCCGCGGAGCGCTCCGCTTCGGCTCTGGCGCCTTTGGCGCGGTCTTCGGCGCCACGCTCCGAACGGTCGATGAGCGGGTGGCCGGCTTCGCCGTCGGGGCCGTGGCTCCGCTGGTCGTGCGCGTGTCGGGCCGGCTCGTCCTGGGCTTGACGGCCGCGGGCGGGGTCGCTCTGGAGCTCGGCCGCGGGGCGGGGCTCTGGGCGGCTCTGCCGGGAATCACGCCCTGAGCGGAGCTGTCGGGAACGGCGCCCCGAGCGGAGCCGCCGGGGACCGCGGACCCGGCCAGCTCGCCGGAATGCCCGGGCGCGGCCGTCTGGACCGGCCCGCTGGCCGCCGCGGCCGCGGGGAAGAAGGACGAGATCCGGGAGACAGAGGCGCTCTCCCCCGTGAAGGGAGCGGCTGGCTCTTTCTGGCCGGAGGCGAGAAAGGCGCCCGCCCCGACCGCGATCGCGACCGCGACCGCGCAGGCGCTGGCGAGCACGCGGCGGCGCGCGATGTGGTGCCGGCCGCGGGAGACGGCCTCGGAGACGACGGCGCCCAGCCCCGGCGCGCTGCCCTCGGCGCCCGAGCTGTCCTGCGCCGCCTCGACGCTCCGCTGGGTCAAAGGAGCGCGCTGGCTGAGGGGCAGACGATCGCTCAACGGAGAGCGCGGGCTCAGCGGATCGCTCAACGGAGAGCGCTGGCTCAGCGGCGATCGCCCCGACTTGGGCGCCGAGGCGGGAGCGCCCCGCGCGCTGACCGGCGCGGTGAGGCTCTCCGGCGGCCCGCGCAAACCGACCTCCTTGATGAGCGCCTCCACCGCCCGGGGCGACGACACAGCGAGGCCCGGCGTCTGCGTGGCTGCGTCTTCCAGCGCCTCGGCGAACGCCGCGGCGGTCGGGAAGCGATCGTCGGGGTCGGTGCGCAGCGCGCGCAGGCAGATCTGGTCGAGCGCGGCCGGCACCGACGGGACCACCCCGCGCGGCCCCGTGGGCGCGCCCTGGAGGATCTGCGCGAGCAGCGCGCCGTCGTTGTCGGCCTTGAACAGGCGCTCCTCCGTGAGCATCTCCCAGAGCACCACGCCGGCCGAGTACACGTCGCTGCGACGGTCGACGTTCGCGGCCCGGATCTGCTCGGGCGCCATGTAGGCGAGCTTGCCCTTGAGCGCGTTGCCCCGCGTCGACATGAGCCTCGTCTCGGCGCGGGCCACCCCGAAGTCGGTGATGCGCGCGATGCCGTCGACGCCGACGAGCACGTTCTGCGGCGAGACGTCGCGGTGCACGAGGTTGAGCGGCTCGCCCTCGCCCCCCGTGAGCTCGTGCGCGGCGTGGAGACCCGCGAGCACGTCGAGGAAGATGCGGAGCACGATCCCGAGCGGGACGGGCCGCTTCGCCCGCGCGCACGTGCGGAGCAAGGTGTGCAGCGACGGCCCCTCGATGTACTCCATGACGAGGAACAGCGGGTCCTCGACGAGATCGAACGTCGCGACGACATTGGGGTGGCGGACCCGCGCCGCGAGGCGCGCCTCGTCGAGGAACATCGCGACGAACTCGGGCTCCGCCGCGATGTGCGGGTGCATCATCTTCAGGGCGACGAGGCGCTCGAACCCGCCGGCGCCCACGGCCCGCCCGAGATACACCGTCGCCATGCCGCCTGACGCGATGGCGCGCAAGCTCTCATAGCGGCCCGCGTGCAAGGTCACGTGACCAGACTACACCATGCGTGGTGCGTTCTCCACGACTCCCGCGCCGCTCACGCGAGCCTCCTCCCACACGGCCGCGAGGAGAACCGGATTCTGTGTCGATGTGAGGTGCCCTGCGACCGATCGCCGAGCCCGGCGGCTCACGTGACCTGTCTCTCGGCGATCGGGGGCCGCGCTGCGCTGCGCTGCGCTTCCCTAGCCGCACGCGGTGGGAGCGCGATCAGCTCACGATCGGCAGCCGCCTGGCGGCCCGCCGTGAGCGCGCGCCGCCCTGCTCGCGCTCGCGCAACGCAAGGTCGTGCTCCATGATCGTTAGGGGGTTGTCGTAGGCAGGTAAAGGAAGATCCTGATTCTTCGCATAGACAGGGTGCCTACCGTGCTTCTTGTACCACTCGGCCACCGTGGCGTTGGCCTTCATCTTCTCGAGGATATTCCGCCATCCAGCCCCGGTGTTGTACGCACAGAAGCTGATCTCGCCGAGCTGCGTTCCGTACGGAATGATGCACATCTCGGTGCGGCGGAAGTCGTAATTGAACAGATCCTGGAACCACATGCCCGCGACGAAAAGGATCCGCCACTCGTACTCGCGGGCGTCGGCCTCGCCGGCGTGCGCGGCGCCCGTCTGGCTCATGAACTGCTTCAAGAGCGTCGCGAGGTGGAAGCCGGGCGGCGCCTTGTCCGGCTGGTAATGGCGCAGCAGCGCCGCGACGACCTGCGCCTTCGTGAGGGCGCGGCTGCGCCCCGCGTCGAAGATCGCGCGCAGGTCGGAGAGCAGCCCTTCGACATCGATGAAGTCGAGCAGCGGGACCATCTGCTTCGTCTTCTTGTGGACGAACAGCGCGGTCCCGATCCCGCAGTTCGGGTGGCAGCCGCAGTTGATCTGCCCCCAGTCCTTGTCGGGGCCGTCGAGGAGATCGGTCACGTTGCCGAAGGGGCTGAGCGCCGACAGGGGGAACCAGTCGCGCAGCGGGTCGGTCACGCCCGTCTGCCGGGCGATGTCGTGCGCGAGGTGGCTCAGCGTATAGCGCTGCTTCTCGCGCAGCTCGTCGGAGATGTCCTCGTCGCGGCCGGTGAAGCTGACCGGCTGGAAGCTGACGACGGTGATCTTGTCGGCGTTCTGGACCGCAAAGTCGATGATGGGCCCCACCTGATCGTTGTTGACCCCGTTGACGATCGTCACGACCAGGATGACGTCGATCCCGGCGGCCGAGAGCTCCTCGATCGCCCGCAGCTTCACGTCGTAGAGGTTCCCGATCTTCCGGTGGCCGTTCGCGGCGTTCGTGACCCCGTCGAACTGCAGGTACGCCATCCGGAGGCCCGCTTCCTTGGCCTTCCTGGCGAAGCCCGGCTCGTCCGCGAAGCGGATCCCGTTCGTCGCGCACTGCACCGCGAAGTAGCCCTTCTCGCGCGCGTACCGGATCGCGTCGAGGAAGTGCGGGCTCAGCGTCGGCTCGCCGCCGGAGAACTGGATCGACATCTGGCGGCGCGGGCGCACCGCCGCCGCGTCGTCCAGGATCCTCGTGATCTCCTCCCAGGAGAGCTCATGCACGTAGCCGACCTGATTGGCATCCATGAAGCACGGGTCGCACATCATGTTGCAGCGGTTCGTCAGGTCGACCGTGAGCACCGCGCCGCGACCGTAACGGATGGTGCTCGATCCGTGGTCGTGGATCCTGTCCTTCGTCATCTCGACGTCGCGGCCGCCGAAGAGGCGCTCGATCCGGGCCAGGAACGCCGGGTCGATCGAGATCGTGTCCGAGAAGAAGCCGTGCTTCGGGCACGTCTTCTCCATGACCACGCGCCCTTCGCGCGCGACGATGCTGGCGCGGATCTCCCCGGGCTTGTCCGTGATGAGCTTGGTCCAATCCGCCCTGCCACTCAGGATCTCGTCGCGCGCCTCCTTGACGCAGCGCGGGCACAGGCTGTCCGTCTCGCGAGGCCAGCCGAGCGGGGGCTTCGTGCGCTCGCCGCCCCTCGGGATCGGCTTGTCGCTCCACTTCGGGTGAAACGGCCTGGGCTCGCCGCCGAGGCGGCTCAGTCGCTGCAAGACCGGCCATGCCTTGCCGGCGGAGACCGTGATGGCCTTTTCCAGTGTCCGTACCAGGTCGATCAAGCGTCACCTCTCTCACAGCCGCATTTCGCGGCTGCACGCTAGGTCGACCTAGCGCGTGCTTCCATCAAATTCCAGGCTGTCACGCGGCGCTGACACGGCTCGGCCTGGGGCGTGACAGCGGGCCGTCGATCGCGGGATAGTGCGGCGCAGCAAATGCGATTCCTCCCTGGAACCCCCCGCGCCCTGGGCCTCGCCGCGGCGCTCGCGGCCACCGCGATGGCGGGCCCGGCAGCGCCTCAGCCGGTCGCGCGGACCGCCCGGGCGCCGCAGGCCGCGGAGGAAGGCGGCAAGGCGCCCGCGGGGGCCCAGGCCGGCGCGACGCCGCTGCGCGGCAGCCTCGGCGTGGCGGTCGGCGAGCGGCTGCTCTCGTCGAGCGACCCGGCGGCGCGGCTCCGCGGCATCGAGCGCCTCGGGGCGATCGGCACCGAGGAGGCGGTGAGCGCGCTGCTCGCCGCGCTCGATCAGCACGGCGCCCCGGGGGCGCGCGATCCCAGGACCCGCCTCGCGGCGGTGCGGGCGCTGGCGGCCCACGCGCAGCGCGACAGCGTGCGCCAGCTGCTCGCGCGCGAGCTCTCGGAGAGCGCGCCCGGGCGCGGCGCCGCGTCGCCGCTCGGCGAGGTGCTGCGCGGCACCGCCGCCCTCGCGCTCGCGCGCACGGGTGAGCGGCGCGCGCTCGGCGTGCTCGTGAACGCGATCGTGCAGGGCGGGGCCGCGGGCGAGGCCGCCGCGCGCGCGATCAAGGCGCACCCGCCCGCGTCGCTCCAGCTCCTGCTCGGCAGCCGCAAGCGGCTCGAGCCGGCGCTCGCGAGCTTCCTCGGCGATCTCGGCGATCTCCGGGCGATCGCGGCGCTCCGGCCGATGCTCGAGGGCGGCGACAGGGCGGCGCAGGTGGCCGCGGCGCGCGCCCTCGCGCGCCTCGGCGACGAGGCGGCGCTGGCGAAGGCCCGCGCGTGGCTCCGCAAGCCAGAGCCGGGGCTCTTCGAGCCGACGGCGGAGATCCTCGTGTACCTCGGCGCGCCGGAGGCGGCGGACGCCGTGGCCGCGCTGCTCGGATCCGAGCTCGGGCGGATGGAGGGGCTCAGGCTGGCCGAGCTCGGGCCGGCGGAGCGGCTCGTGCCGGCGCTCGCGCGCGCCCTCCCGCTGCTCGCCGACGACGCGCGGCCCCGCGCGGTCGCGGCGATCGGCCGCGCGGGCGGCGCGGAGGCGGCGCGGCAGCTGCGCCGGGTCCTGAGCGAGCGCCCCGAGCTGGCGACGGCGGCCGCGTTCGCGCTGGCGACGATGCCGGGGGCCGAGGCGCGGGCCGCGGTCGCGGAGCTCTTCGACGGCCCGCGCGCCGCGAAGGACGCGGACCTCCGCAGGCTCGGCCTGCGCGCCGGGGTGGTCCGCGGGCTCGTGCTGCGCGACGCGCCCGAGGCGCTCGAGAAGCGGCTGCTCGCCGCGCTCGCCGCGCCGAGCGGGTCGAGCGATCGCGCCGTCGGGGTGTTCGGCGCCGTGGCGCTCGGCCTCCGCGACGCGGTCGATGTCGTCGGCGCCTGCTCCCCGTCCTCCTGCGATCGCGCGGCGGTCCACGCGGCGGCGCGCGGCGCGCTCGCTCGGGGCGAGCGCGCCCTCGCCGCCCTCGCGCCGCTCTTCGCGGCGCTCGCGGCGTCGGGCGCCGGGTCGCCGCCCGGCGCCGCGAGCGCCGCGAAGAGCGGCGACGCGGCGCCCGACGCGGCGGCGATCTCCGCCGGCGTCGCGCTGCTCGCGGAGCCCGGGGGCGGGGCGCTCGCCACCTCGCGGCTCGCCGCCCTCGCGGAGGCGGGCGGACCGCTGTCGCCGCTCGCCGCCCGCGCGCTCGCGGCCCGCGACGACGAGGTGGTCCGCGGCAGGATCGAGCGGCTGCTCGAGGGGAGCGATCCCGTCGTTCGCGCGCACGTCGCGCTCGGCCTCGGGAGCGACCCGATGCCCGACAGCGTCTCCCTTCTCGCCCGCGCTTACCGCTTCGAGGACGACCCCGCGGTGCGCCGCGCGATCGTCCGCGGCCTGTCCCGGCGCACCGAGGTGCAGCGCAGGCGCGTCCTCGTCGCGGCGCGGGATCTCGATCCTGACGAAGGGGTGCGCGCGCTCGCGCGGGCCGCCCTCTCCGGCGCCGACGCGCGGGCCCTCGATCGGCCGCGCTCCGCGCTGGCGACGGGCGTCGTGTGGGTGGCCATCGTCCCGAACGACCGGAGCGCGTCCGGGAGCGCTTCCTCGCGTCCTGCACGGCTCGTCCGGCCGGATGGGCTCGCGGTCCCTGTCGTGGCCGATCCCGACGGCGTGCTCCTCGTGCCGGCGGTGCCGCCCGGCGCGAGCGCCGTCCTGCTTGCGCCGGCCGCACCCCCGGGGGACGCTGGCTCATGACGACGATGAGCAACGCGACGGACGAGGGCGGCGCGGGCGTGGAATCACGCGCCGAGTCACGCGCCGAATCGAGCGCGGAGCCCGGCGCCGCCGGGGCGCCGGCGAAGGCCGAGGCCGACCGCGCTCCGCGGAGCGGCGACGCGGGCGCCGGCGCGATGTCGTTCGAGGAGTCGACGCGCCGCCTCGCGAAGATCGTCGCGGAGCTCGAGGGCGGCGATCTGCCGCTCGAGCGCGCGCTCTCGCTCTTCGAGGAGGGCATCCGCCTCTCGCGGTCGGCGCAGGAGCGCCTCGATCGCGCGGAGAAGCGCGTCGAGGAGCTGCTCGGGATGGACGCCGACGGGCGCCCGGTGACGCGCGAGTTCGAGAGCTGAGCGGAAGAAGGGTGACATGAGGACCGCAGCGGCGCTGATCATCGGCAACGAGCTGCTCAGCGGGAAGATCGCTGACGAGAACCTGGTCGTGCTCGCGGGCACCCTGCGCGCGCTCGGCGTCAAGCTGGAGCGGGCGGTCATGGTGCTCGACGAGATCGAGGTGATCGCCGCCGAGGTGCGGGCGCTCGCGGCGTCGCACGACTGGGTCTTCACGAGCGGCGGCGTGGGCCCGACGCACGACGACCTGACGATCGCGGGCGTCGCGCGCGCGTTCGGCGTGCCGGTGGTCAGCGCGCCCAACATCGAGGGCCTCCTGCGCGATTACTACGGCGATCGGCTCACCGAGGGGCACCTGCTCATGGCCCGCATCCCGGAGGGCGCGCGGCTCGTGACCGGCGGCAGCGCCGCGTGGCCCGGGGTGGTGATGCGCAACGTGTGGATGCTGCCCGGCGTGCCGCAGATCTTCCGGGCGAAGCAGGCGCTCATCCAGGCGGAGCTCTCCGGCGGGGCGCCGTTCGTCTCGCTCGCGGTGTTCACGACCCTCGACGAGGGGCAGCTCAAGCCGATGCTCGACCGCGTGGTCGAGGCGCACCGCGACGTCGACATCGGCTCTTATCCGAGGTGGTCCGGCGTCGAGTACCGCACGAAGCTCACGTTCGACGGCCTCGTCGAGGCGAGGGTGCGCGCGGCGCGCGACGCCTTCGCCGAGAGCCTCCCCGCGGAGACGATCGTCCGCGTCGAGTGACGCGCGCCTCCGTTCCCGCTCCGGGCGAGGGCGCGACGGCGTGAGGGCCGGGAGGCCGCCAGGGCCTGGCGGCCGCCACCCTCCGCCGCCGCTCCGCCGCCTCGCCGTCGCGCGCGCCCCCGCGGCGCCCCGGGCGGGCAGGCGGGCCCGCCGCGTGCTTGTCGCTCGCGCATGAGCCCGTGGAAGCGCGCCCCCCTGCTGTCCGATCACCTCCCCGAGACGTGCACCGACGACCCCTCGGCGCTGGCCGCCTTCATCGGCCCGCGCGAGCGAGCGCTCGAGGAGGGGATCTGGTCGCTCGGCGACGCCGACCTGCTCGCGATCGTGCTCGGCACAGGGCTGGTCGGCACCCCCGTGACGCTCGTCTCCGCCGCGCTCCTCTCGCGCTTCGCCGGGCTGGAGGGGCTCGCGCGGCTCGGCCCGCACGCGCTCGCCGAGCACCCCGGCCTCGGGCTCGCGAAGGCGCTCCGGATCGCCGCGTCGCTCGAGCTCGGGCGGCGCGCCTTCGAGCGCGCGGTGCGCCCGCGGCCTCCGGTGCGCACCTCGGCCTCGATCGCGGCGTGGTGCGCGGCGCAGCTCGGACCGCTCGATCACGAGCAGATGTGGGTGATCTCGCTCGACGGCCGCAACGGGATGAGGGGAGCGCGCAGGGTCGCGCAGGGCGGGCTCCACGGCTGCTCCGTCACGGCCAGGGACATCCTTCGCGCCGCGCTCTCGGACGCGGCCTCGGCGCTCGTGCTCGTGCACAACCACCCGAGCGGCGACTCGGCGCCGTCGCCCGAGGACGTGGCCATGACCAACGCGGTCGCCGCCGCCGGCGAGGTGATCGGCGTGCCGCTCGTCGACCATGTCATCCTCGCGCCGGACGGGCACTACTCCTCGCTGCTCGATCTCGGGATGATCGCGCCCGGCGACGCGCCGCGCGGCGCCGCCCCGCCGAGCCGTGGCTAGGCGCGCTGGCCGACGAGGAGGCCGTGCCGCTCTCCGCCCGGCGCCCCTCCGGTGCCTGGCACGCTCGCGAACCGCAGCGTCGCGCCGCCCCAGTCGACCGACGGGCTCCCCTTCAGCAGCGAGGTATAGAGCGCGCTCGCCTGCGTCATCGGGCAGCCGATCGCCTCGCGCACGAGCGTGAGCGACGCGCCCGTCGCGTAGCTGACCGGCGCCTGCCGGCCGTCCTCGCCGATCACCGTGACCTTGAAGACGTCGTCCTCGGCGCGCGCGGCGCGGTCCGGATCGGTCAGCGCGAGGTGCAGCGCCTCGATCGCGCCGCTCCCGGGGCCATTGTTCGGGGAGTCGAGGGTCACGTGGAGCTCGAGGAGCGGCGCCGTGTAGCGGACGATCTGCCGCGCCGCCGCGCCCTCCGCCGTCGCGGGCGCCGCGCGCGCCTCGCGGCGCCTGAGCTGCGCCTCGATGACGAGCGCCGACCGCGCGAGCTCCCGCTCCGTCTTGCCGAGCAGCCGGCGCGCGCGCATCTCGGCGAGCGCGCGCTGCAGCACCTCGCGGTTCCTCGCCGCCTGCTCGTGGCTCCGCTCGCGCGCGAGCAGCGCCTCGAGCTCGCCCAGCGCTCGCGCGTGCTCCCCGATCGACGCGAGCGCGTCCGCGAGCGTGAGCCGGGCGTCGGCGAACGAGGGCGCGCGCCTCACCGCCTCGCGGTAGGCCGCGATGGCCGGCGCGATCTCCCGCCGCGCCTCGTGCGCGAGCCCGAGCGCGAAGGCCGCCCGCGCGTCCTCCGGCGCGGCCTCACACGCGCGCGCGAGCCAGCGCGCCGCCTCGTCGTAGAGGCGCAGATCGTACAGCACGACCCCGAGCTCGCGCAGCGCCCGCGGATCGGGCGGCTCGATCGCCGCGCCCCGCCGGAGCTCCGCGGCCGCCTCGTCGAGCCGGCCGAGGCGGACCAGGGCGCGGGCGTAGGCGAGGCGCGCCTCGATCAGCTCCTCCTCTCCCTCCTCCCCTCCGCCGAGCTCCACCCCACGCGCGAGCGCCCTCGCCGCGTCCGCCCAGCGCTCCTCCGCCGCGTACGCGGCCCCGAGCGCGAGCCACGCCCCCGCGTCGTCCGGCGCGCCCGCGACGTGCCCCTCGAGCCCGGCGATCCCGCCGGCCATGTCTCCGCGGCCTAGCAGATCGAGCGCGCGCGCTCGCTGCGCTCCGGACGACGTCATGGCGGCAGCGTACGCCGGCGCGGCGGCGCGGGTCGAGCGCCCGAGCGGGCAGGGCCTCACCCGCGGCGGGGCCTCACCTGCGACGGGGCGTCACCCGCGCCTTCGGCGTCAGTAGCCCTGCGGGAGATCGCCCGCCAGGCACGAGACGGTGTTCGGCGCCCCGCGCGACGACCACTTGGCGCCGGTCGGCACCCCGCCGTCGAAGCGCACGCCCTCGTGTGGATCCCACGACGGCGTCTCGCCCGGGCGCAGCGAGTGCGTCCCGCTCTGGTAGAACGCGATGATGTACGTATGCCCCGCGACGCGGCAGCCGAGCCGCCTCGCGAGCGCCTGCGCGAAGGACCGGCCGGTGTG
This sequence comes from Sorangium sp. So ce117, assembly GCF_051524395.1. NCBI lineage: Bacteria > Pseudomonadati > Myxococcota > Polyangiales > Polyangiaceae > Sorangium > Sorangium sp. So ce117. The sequence goes on along the minus strand of NZ_CP150309.1, from coordinate 9,083,444 downwards.
GCCGAAGGCGCTGCAGCAGCGGAGCCACACGACGGCGTCCGGCCCCGCGAGCTCGGCCCTCAGGGCGTCGAGCGCGTCATCAAGCGGCGAGCCGGGCCGGAGCGCGGCCTCGTCGAGCCGCGTCGCGCCCATGCGCATGTACCCCCAGCCGCCGTGCCCCCAGGCCTGCAGCGACGCGATCTTCCGGCCGCGCTCCCGCGCCGCGCGCGCCGCCCAGCCGAGCGCCTCGGCCCAGCTCGCGGCGGACTGCCACGCGTCGGCCGCGCCCGTCATGCGGTGCAGCAGCGCGCCGGCGCGCCAGATCGGCGTGAGCCCGATCGTCGCGCCCACGGCCTCGCCCAGGACCTCGAGGTCCCCGGTCTCGGCGGAACCGGCGGCGTCCGCCGCAGCTGGGTGCGCGCGCGCCGCCGCGCCATCGCGACGTCTCGCGCCGTTTGCCCGCCGCGCGTTACCCCACCCGACGTCGGTGTTATCGAAGAGGACGAGCCGCATACAACCCCCCATTCTACGCGCTCCGAATGTACCGCCGCTCGTAACCTCGGCCACGCGGTCGATTCCCCACCCGCCCCCCGAGCGCCTCCCGACGCCGCTCCTCCTCGCGCCGCGCCGCGCCGCACGCGCCGTACGTCAGCGAGCACGCCCCGGGCGCGGCGAGGGCGCGATGGACGGGAGGAGGTCGTCCGTCGACGTCCTCCACCGTCTAGTTCGCGGTGGGCGCAATCGGTAGTGATTTCCTCCCGCGCCCTCGGTTAGCCTGCCCGAACCGATGGGCCTGTCCGAAAACATCAGGTTTTATGCGGCGACCGACGTCGGCCGCATGCGGGACCACAACGAGGACAACTACCTCGTCGACAAGAAGCTCGCGCTCTTCGTGGTGGCCGACGGGATGGGCGGGCACGCCGCAGGCGAGGTCGCGAGCGCGCTCGCCGTCCGCATCATCCACGAGGAGCTGAAGAAGGAGCGGGACCTCATCGAGAACCAGGCGCGCAGCAACGTGCGGCGCGCCGCGATGAAGGAGGTCCTCAGCCTGCTCGAGCACGCCGTCCAGCGCGCGTGCGCCCGGATCCACGAGGAGGCGAAGGCCGACGCGACGAAGCGCGGCATGGGCACGACGCTCTCCGCGCTCCTCATCGCCGGCTCGCACGGCTACATCGCGCACGTCGGCGACAGCCGCATCTACCTCCTCCGCGAGGGCCGCATCCAGCAGGTCACCGAGGACCACACCGTCTACAACGAGCTCATCAAGCGCGGGAAGCTCACGCGCGATCAGATCGAGAAGGTCGCGCAGAAGAACGCGATCACGCGCGCCGTCGGCGTGTACGAGCGCGTCGAGGTCGACACGCTCACGATCGAGGTGCTCCCGGGCGACCAGTTCCTCCTCGCGTCGGACGGGCTCCACGGGTACATCGCGCACACCGCGGAGCTCGAGCCGTTCTTCGAGGAGGAGAACGGCGAGGTCGCGGCGAACGGCCTCATCGATCTCGCGAACAGGAAGGGCGGCAAGGACAACATCACCGCGATCCTCGTCCGGCTCGGCCAGGGCGACCACCGCGACAGCGTCCGCGCCCGGCTGCTCGCCCTGAAGCGCGACGTGCTCGCGAAGATGCCGCTCTTCGCGCGCCTGCAGGAGCGCGAGATGCTCCGGGTCATGCAGGTCGCCGAGGTGCTCTCGTTCGAGCCCGGCCAGATCGTGGTGCGCGAGGGCGATCGCGGCGACGAGCTCTTCATCGTGCTCTCGGGCCTCGTCCGGATCATCCGCGGCGAATCGGTGCTGAGCGAGGTCGGCCCGGGCGAGCACTTCGGCGAGATGGCCCTCATCCGCAGCATGCCGCGCTCGGCCACCGTCTCGGCCGTGGAGCAGAGCGAGCTCATCGCCGTCCGGCGCGCCGATTTCTTCGAGATCCTCCGCAAGGAGCACGAGCTCGCCGTGAAGCTGCTCTGGCAGTTCCTGGGGGTGCTCGCCGACCGGCTCGATCAGACGTCGCGCGACCTGAGCACCGCCCGCGAGGAGCTCGCCGCGGAGGACATCACGAGCGAGATCTTCCCCGACAGCGAGGAAGGGAAGAGCCCGTTCGCCTCCGAAGAGCGCTCCTTGGCGCGCTGAGCGGCGCCCCCGCGGCCACGGCCGCGCGGAACGGAGCGGAACGGAGCAGAACGGAGCGGATTGCCGCGGCGGGAGCGGCGGGGCGCGGCCGCGCGAGCCGGGCGAGCGATTCGCGGATTGACACCCTCCTGCCCCGGCCGGTAGCGTCCGTCCGACGGATAACCATGAGCATGCACGGCAGAAGGTACTGCGAAGGCCATCTCGCTCGCGTCGCCATCAATGTGGCTGGGGGCTCGGCGTTCGCGTCGCTCGCGGCCCTAGCGGCGGCTCTCCTCGCGGCGTCCCCCGCGGCCGCCGACGAGCCGCGGAGCGCCACCGAGCCGCGGCTCATGATGGAGACCGGCGAGATCACGAGCGTCGTCGACGCCTTCGACGACGGCGACACCTTTGATCTGAACTTCAGCTTCGGCTTCGAGTACGCGTCGAAGAGCGCGAAGATCCGGCGCGAGACGAGCATCGCCGGGCCGGGGCTGTCGTCGGGCGGCTACACGTCGAACCTGCTCAACGTCGCGACCTACAACGAGGCGACCTCGAAGCTCAACCTGCGCCTCGACGTCGGCCTCTACCGGGACCTGGCGCTCTACCTCAGGATGCCGCTCATCCTGAACCACGCGCGCGAGCTCACCGACCTCAACGGCAGCGCCGGGGCGGAGGCGCAGGCCGTCGCGCTCGCGGGGGCCCCCGGGGAGCAGCTGTTCCAGATGCCCTTCACGTCGCCGAACCGGAGCGGCATCGAGTACCTCGCCGTCGGCCTCGACGTGAACATCATGAACCAGGCGCGCGACCGGACGAAGCCGACCTGGCTGTTCGGGGTCGAGGGGCGCTTCCCCGTGAGCGAGCCGATGCACGCCTGCACCGAGTCGCCGAAGAGCGGCCAGGTGAAGTGCGCCGATCCGTCGGACGTCAACCGGAACAACAGCAGCGACAGCGAGTTCGAGGGGCAGAGGGTCGCCCAGCGCGACCCAGGCGTGTCGCGCGGCACCATCGGCCTCGAGGTCCACACGTACCTGTCGAAGCGGATCAAGTACGTCGAGCCGTACGGCGGGTTCAAGGCGCTGTTCGAGTTCCAGCAGGAGTCGAGCGACTACGGCCTCACCGACCTGAAGACGTCGCTGGTGAACCACCCGCCGCTCGTCGGCAGCGTGATGCTCGGCGTGCTGATCGTCCCCTGGGAGAACCGCGAGAAGTACACCGGGCTCACGCTCGATCTGCGCTTCACCGGCGAGTACCACTCCGAGGGGCGCGACTACTCGGAGCTGTTCGACGCCCTGGGCTCGAGCGACGCGAGCTCGCTGCGCCAGCCGCAGTGGGCGGCGTTCCGCGACAACGACGCGTACGACCCCGACCTGTGCAGGACGGGCGACGCGAGGGCCTGCTCGCCGTCGATCGTCGACGAGGGCTCGCAGCGGACGTACTTCACGGGGCTCAGCGACGTCCAGCCGTACGGCTCGTACCGCGCCTCGGCGAGCGTGACGTGGCGGGCGGCCGAGCTCGTGAAGTTCCAGATCGGCGCGGGCTTCCGCCATGACGGGGGGCACGGCATCGGCGGCGACCAGCCGTGCAACTCCCAGTTCAAGGACAGCCTCGGGGCGGCAGGGCCTTGCCGCCGCCAGGACGCGGACGGGCGCCTCACCGTCACCGGCAGCCCGAACCCCAACTACCGCCCGACCATCAACGCGGTCGGCCGCCGCTTCTACGTCAACGACAGCAACACGTTCGACCTCTTCGCGAGCGGCACGTTCATGTTCTGATCGACGCCCCGAGCGGCGTGGCCACGCGGCGAGCGCCGCTGTTGGCCGAAGCAGCAACCCCATGATCGACCCCTGGCACCTCCGCGGTGGCGCGGGCGCCCTGGCGCTCGCCGCGGCGCTCGCCGCGGCGCTGCCAGCGTCGGCTCAGCCTGAAGGCGCGGCGTTGCCCGCCCCGACTCGGCCTGTAGACGCGGCGTCACCCGCGCGCTCCGGAGGAGACGAGCGACCGTCGCCGCGACCCGATCGGCCGTCGCGATCGGCCGTGGTGCTCGCGACCGCCGTCGCGCCCGAGGCCGAGGAGCGCGCCGCGCCGCTCGCCAGCGCGCTCGACGCGCTCCTGTCGGACACGGCGCAGGACCTCGGCCTGTCGGTGGATCTGGCGGGCCGCGTCGCCTCGCGATCGCGCCCCGACGAGGCCGAGCTCATCGAGCGCGCGCGCTCCGGCGACGAGCTCGTCATCGCGCCGAGCCTCGAGCTGCGCGGCGACGAGGTGGAGCTCAGGCTCGCCGTTGCGTCCGGCGGATCGAGGTCGCTGAGGGTGCGGGTCGAGCGCGTCGCGCGGGACGACCTCGCGGTGCGCGCCGCGGTGATGCTCCGCGATCTCCTGGCCGAGCTCGACGCCGGCGCCGCCGCGGGCCCTGCGTCGGCCCGCGAGGCGCCGTGCCCCGAGCGGTGCCGCGGGCGCCTCGCCACGCCGGCGCGCAGCATGGGGAAGGCGACGCTCGCGGCCAACGCGACGCTCTACGGAGGCCTCGTGGGCTTCTCGATCCAGCGATCGAGCGGCTCGGACGATCCGCGCCTGCTCTACCCGCTCCTGGCGGTCGGCGCCGGCATCGGGCTCGGCGGTGCGATCATCATCGCGGAGGAGTGGGACGTCGGCGTGGCCGACGCGTGGTACCTCGGGTCCGGCACGTGGTGGCCGACGATCGCGGGGCACCTGATCTACCAGGGCCGCTTCGCGCAGCACGCGGCGGATCCGGCCCAGGAGCGCTGGGCGTCCGGGCTGATCGGCGGGACCGCCGGGATCACGCTGGCGGCGCTCGGGCTCTCGCTGGGCCGGATGTCCGAGGGCGGCGCGCTGATGGCGCAGTCGGGCGGCGGGCTGGGGCTCATGCTGGGCGGGCTCGTCGAGTGGGCGGGGCGGGGCGACGTGCAGCGGACGCCGATCGCTGGGATGGGTTACGGCGCAGCGCTCGGCTGGCTGGCGGCGGCCGCGGCGGCCACGCAGCTCGACGTCACGCCCTCGGAGATCCTGGCGATCGACGTGGGCGCGATGCTCGGCGGGCTGGGCGCCGCCGCGTTGGCCAGCCCGCTCGTGTTCGAGTCCCCGACCGAGGCGCAGCAGCGGGCCTGGGTCGGCGCCACGGCGGCGGGCTTCCTGATCGGGGCGGGCGTCGCGTGGCGCGTGACCCGCCCTGCCGGCGCCGGAGCCCGCAGCGCGGGCCCCTCGTGGAACCGGTACGGCCTGCCCATGCTGGGAGTGATAGGAGAGAGCGTGGTCGGGAGCCGGCGAGCGCCCGCGCTCGGCCTCGGGTGGCAGGGGGCGATTCCGTAGGAGCTATGAAGATCACGATCACCGAGCTGGATGCAGGGACGCGCCTCGACAAGCTGCTCGTGCAGCTTCTCCCCGGGCTGGGGCGTGCGGGCGCGAAGCGGCTGTTCTCCGAGGGGCGCGTGCGCGTCCTCGGCGTTGGGAAGAGCGGCGCCGGCCGGCGCGCGTCGAAGGGCGACGTGGCGGCGGCCGGCGAGGTGCTGGAGGTCGACGTCGAGCCGACGGAGGCCTCCGGCGCGGCGACGCCGGATCCTTCCGCGCCGCTCGACGTGGTGCTCGAGCGCGACGACCTCGTGGTGGTGAACAAGCCCGCCGGGGTGCCGACGGCGCCGCTCCATCCGGGCGAGCGCGGGACGGTCGCGAACGCGCTCGTGGCGCGGTACCCCGAGATGGCGGGCATCGGCTTCTCTCCGCGGGAGCCCGGGCTGTGCCACCGGCTGGACACGGACACGAGCGGCCTCGTGCTCGCGGCGCGCACGGCCGCGGCGTTCGCGGCGCTCGGCGCCGGGCTGAAGGAGGGGCGGCTCGACAAGCGCTACCTGCTGATCTGCCAGATCGGCGATCTTCCCGAGATGGGCTCGATCGAGGTGCCGCTCGCGCCGCACCCGAAGGACAAGAAGCGGGTCTACCCGTGCATCCACCCGCGCGACGTGGCGCGATACGCCCCGAGGCCGGCCGCGACGATGTACAAGCGCGTGCGGCAGGTGGGGCTCTGGGAGCTCGTCGAGGCGCGGGCCCCGCGGGCGCTGCGGCACCAGATCCGGGCGCACTTCGCGTCGGTGGGGCACCCGCTGGCCGGCGACGTGCTCTACGGCGGGCCCGCGGTGGAGGGGCTGAGCCGCCACGCGCTGCACGCGCACTACATCGGGTGGGGCGGCAGCGACGCGGTGCCTGCGTTCGTGGTGACGTCGTCGCTGCCCGCGGACATGGCGGCGCTGGTCGGCGAGGCCTGAGCCGCGCGCCGCGCCGCGTCGCCTCAGCGCGCGCGCGCCTCGACGACATGGCCGTCGACGTCGCGCGCCCGCGCCGTGATCTGGAGATCGTCGGCCGTCGCCGTCCCGCCGAGATCGCTGAAGCGGAACCCGATCACGTACGCCGCGGACTGCGCGTTGAACTTCGCCGGCTCGATCCGGATGCCTCCGAGGCTCTGTTCGTCGATGGTCGTGGCGTCTCCTTCCCCAGTATATTTGCGGTTCCACTCCTCGTAGTTGAACACGCGCTCCTCGATGACCTCCCCGGTCGACCGGCTGGACGTCGCGACCGCGAGCTCGACGAGGCCCGGGGAGATGCCTGGCAGGGTGGCCTCGACCTCGACCGAGACGCTCGACGTGGAGTCCTCGTCGGTGCGGCGCACGGAGAGCGCCGGGGGCAGCCCGCCCGGCGTGGGGAGGAAGCGGAGCGGGTGCACGCAGTACGCCTTCTCGTGCCCTCCCTCGCGGATCTCGAAGTGCAGGTGGGGGAACAGGCTGCTGGCGGCGAGCCCGGTATAGCCGATGTGCTGACCGCGCCCGACCTGATCGCCGGTCTCGACGAGCGGCATCGTCAGGTGGATATAGTTGCTGTAGAGGCACGCGCCCGGCTGATCGCAGTGCTCGATCTGCACAACGACGTCCTCGAAATCCTGGTAGCGGCCTGCGCGTATCACCTTTCCGTCGGCGACCGCGTACACCGGGGTGCCCATCACGGTGGGGATATCGATGCCGCGGTGGAAGTCGTAGACGCCATCGCGCGAGGTCTGCAGGCGGGGACCGAAGCTCGACGACATCGGCTGGATCTCGTCCGTCCCCCCGATCGGCCACACGAGGTCTGGGCCTTCAGGCTCCGAGCCGCAGCCGGCAGCGAGCGCGGAGAGGGCCAGCACGGGCGCGAGAGACGATGGCTTCATGGTGGCAAATCCGTGGCGCATGGGCTCCGCGCAGGTGGCGAGTCCACGGCGCAGCGCCCACACGCAGGCTATCGAAGCAGCGCGCGGAAGTCGAGGTCAGGGGTGCTGTGATGGATCCATGCGGCGCCGCCATCGACGTCGCTCGATTCCTCGCCTGCGGAGCAGCCTTTCGGCGCTGCGCGCGTGTACGATGGTGCGATGTCGCCGCGCGCGCGTCGAGCGAGGTGTCCTCTCCAGGCCGCGCCGATCCTCGCGGCCTGCGCGGTCGCCCCGGCCGTGCTGGCGCCGCGCAGCGCTTCCGCGCAGCAGCTGGCGGAGGCGGCGCCCGGGCGCGCCCCGCCGCGGTCGGCCTGGCCGAGCGACCCGCCCGGCGCCGGCGGCGCGGGCGAGGAGCCGGCGCGCCGCGGCCCGGAGACGCCCTATTTCCCCGTCAACCTGTCGCTCATTTTCCCGCTGAGCACCAACGCTACGGCGCCCGATCTCGCCACCCACCTCGATCTCGCGCTCCTGCTCGGGCGCGTCGGGTTCGTGGACGGCGCCCAGGTCGGCCTGTTCTCGTGGACGTCGGGGGATCTGCGCGGGGTCCAGCTCGGGGTCGCGAGCGTCGTCTCGGGGCGCGCCGAGGGGCTGCAGCTCGCGGGCGGCTTCGCCTTCGCGGACGCCCCGCTCGCGGGGGTGCAGCTCGCGGGGCTCTTCGGCTGGGCGAGCACGACGGTCACCGGCGCGCAGATCGCCGGCGTCGCCAACCAGACGTACGCCGACGTCGACGGCCTGCAGGCGGCCGGCGCCGTCAACGTCGCTCGCGGGCAGGTGACGGGCGTGCAGGCGGCCGGCATCAACATCGGCCGGGTCGATGGGCTCCAGATCGGCGCCATCAACGTCTCGCAGGAGCAGCGCGGGCTCCAGATCGGCATCATCAACGTGGCCCGCAAGATCGACGGCCTCCAGATCGGCGTCATCAACGTGACCGACAACCTCAAGGGGGAGTCGCTCGGCCTCATCCCGCTGCCGCGCGAGGGGGGGATCCGGCTCGCGCTCTGGGGGAGCACCGGCCTGCACGGCAACGTCGGCCTCAAGTTCTCGAGCCGGTATGCCTACACGATCCTGAGCTTCGGGCTCCACAGCGAGCCGCGCGCGCTGGAGGCGCCGGACGTGCCGAACGTCGACGGCGGGCGCGCGGCGGAGCGCGAGCCCCTGTACGCCGTGGGCCTCGCGATGGGCTCGCGCCTGCCGCTCGACGTCGAGGACCTCTCGCTGAGCGCCGACGTCGGCGCCTACCACCGCGGCCCGTTGCAGGGGTCTCTCCCCGGGCGAAACGAGGTGCTGAAGGCGCGCGTCTCGGCCTCGTACGCGCTTGCGGAGCGCCTCTCGCCGTTCGTCTGCGCCGGCGGCTACGTGACGTTGCGGGGCGAGGGCGCGCTCGAGGTCGGCGGCGGGCCCGAGCTCTGCCTCGGCGTCGAGCTCGGCCTGCTCGACGCCGCTCGGCGTGTTCGCGCGCCCGCCGCGCCCGCTGCCCTCGCGGGCCGCGGCGGCGCGCTCAGGGCGTCGCCGGGGCCAGCGCGTACGACCGGTGCGTCATCGTCACGCCGAGGCTCGTGAGCGCCGGATCCGTGGCGGTGCAACGCACGAAGCTCCAGTCGTTCGGCGTGGCGAACGCGAACCCGAGGGAGCTGTCGGCGACGGTGCCCTCCCACTCGATGAGCGACACGTCGTCGAGGAACGAGGTGGCCTCGCCGCTCGCCGGCACACCCGCCCTGAAATAGAACCGGACCGAGCCCGCGTTCGCCGGCGGGGTCAGGTCGACGGTGAACGGCTGCCAGCCGTAGGTGCCTGCCGCGCGCGTGAACACGACGCTGTTCGACACGCTGGTCCCGCCGCTCGTGTACCAGTAGACCTGCACACGCATCTGGCCGGCGTTGTTTCCCTTCATGTAGCCGGTCAGCGTCAGCTTGCGGCCGGGCTCGAACTTGACGCGGTTGTTCATATAGGTCGAGACCTCGGATGTGCTGCTCGACTTGCGCAGGAACACCATCGCGCCGGTCCCGCCGTGGACGACGCTGTTCTCGATGTAGCGGTATTCGCTCATCGACCACATCGAGCCTTCGTGGGAGGTGTCGTCGACGTCGCCGTCCTCGAAGTCGCCGTAGAGCATGATCTCCCGGCCGTAATCGCAGCTCGCGGCGGCCGTCGTCCGGACGGCGGCGAGCGAGTCCGCCGGGGTCGAGCGCAGGTGCGCGAGGGGGCCTGTACGGCGGCTCGTGAGCGGCACGCTCCGCGTCTCGACCGCATCGCTCGTCGTGTACTGCGAGGCGTTGCTCGCCGCGGCGGCCCGCGGGCCGCTCGGGAACACGACCGCCCCGGTCAGGCCGTCCGCCGCCTCGCCGGGCGCGGGCGCCGCCGGCAGCGTCGTGGAGAGGTGGCCGATGTGGCGGATCGCCCGGCCGAGCCAGGCGCCGCCCACGAGCTTCGGGACGTAGTCCTCGTTCTGGAACGGGATGAGCTGCACGCGGTGCACCGCTCGGTTGCCGCTCGCGTCCTCGTCGATGTCGATGGCGGCGAGGTACGACTGGTACGTCTCGAAGACGTCCTGATCGAAGACCATGTTGCCGAGCGACATGAAGATATAGCGGGGGCCGGCGCCGGCGTTGTACAGCCCGATGCCGTGGATCGTGTGCGGGTGGTGCGCCACGACCATGCCGGCGCCCTTCTGGACGAACTGGGTGAACCGCCGCCGCATGCCGGACGACGGATAGTCGCTGTACTCGATGCCTCCGTGCAGCACCGGGATGGCGAAGCGCCCGACCGCGTCCTCCGCCATGAAGTCGCTGATCTCCGTGAGGCTGAGCTCGAGCGCGCCGGCCTTGGGAGGGGGCCCGTCGGAGGCGGTGAGCGTGTACTCCGGGAGCGTCGTCCCGTCGTTGACGAGCTGGTTGAACCCCTGGAAGGCCACGTCGACGCCGCGGAGCGTCCGGTAGAGCACGGTGCCCTTCGCCATCGTCTCGTCGAGCCCCGCGCCGAACCAGTCGAGGCCGGCGTTCGGGACGGCGGTGAGCGTGTCGGCGACGCCTGCCCCCAGGTAATCGAACATGTGGTTGTTGCCGAGGCTCACGGCGTCGACGCCGGAGAGCGCGAGCGCCCTGACCGTCTCGGGGTAGGAGAAGAACGTGAACGACTTGTAAGGGTGGGGCGTCTGCGGGTTGGCAGTGACGGGGCACTCCAGGTTGACCTGGGTGTAGTCGGCCGACGAGAGGACGTCGCGCAGGAACGAGAGGATCGCGCTCGCGTCGGCTTGCCGTGTCGCGGGGCGGATCAGATCGCCCACCTCTCCCTCGACGCCGTCCTCGTCGCTGTCGATGAAGCGCCGACCGAACATCGTGTCGCCTCCCACGAGGATCCGGGCGCGGCCCGCGCGCTGCTCCGTCAGCACGAGGCGGCCGACCCCGGCGGCCGCCTCGGCGAGCGGCAGGTGCAGATCGGCAGGGACGATCTCGCTGTAGTACCCGTCGACCTCGACGTGCAGCAGGACCGAGCGCCGCGCGAGCGCCGGCAGCGTGAACGCGCCCGCGCCGTCGGTGAACGCGATCTCGCCGTGGTTGACCGCGCCGCTCCCCCAGCCGATGGCCGTCACCTCCGCCCCCGCGATCGGCGACCCCGCCTCGTCGACGACGACGCCGGTCACGTCGATGGGGGCCGCCGCGTAGGTCGCGTCGTACGCGGCTTCCGTGGCGTCGAACTGGTACGCCGCCAGCGCATCGCCCGCAGCGAGCCAGGCGCAGGCCGCAGCACACACGGACAGCGGCGTGGAGTTGATGACACGGACAAGGGGTCTTTCTGCCATGTTCGCTCCCGATCGGTTGGGGCCTGTTCGAGGACAGATGATCTCAACAGGCGTGATGGGTGCCAGAGCTCCTTCAGGGCCGGCTCAACACGTGCATCAACACATGCAAATGTGCCGTGTGACCAAACTCCGACGTGACCAAGGCCGACGATGGGGTCGCGAGCGTCGACTGGCCGCTCAGCCCATGCTGGAGAGGCCGCGAGAGCGCCGACCCATGCACGATTCGATCCGTTTCAGCGATGGCGCTGGAGACAAAGACGATTATCTCGAGACTATCATGCTTCGATCATCGCCCGCTATACGCTCGAGTGGAGCAGCCGGCGATTTGTCGTCTTGTCGTTTTGTCGTCTTGCCGGTGTAGCAGGGTGTTCCTGCACGTGAAGGCGTGTGCATGGATGGTGCGCTGTGGCGATGCACGCCTGTGTCGCATAGGGGCGTACTGCCCTGGGCGCGCTACCCGACCAGCGCCGAGCCCTTGGCGAGCTGCGCGCGGCTGATCACGGCCAGGAGATCGGTTTGGGTCACGATGCCGCGCAGGCGCATCTTGGCGTCGACGATCAGCGCTTCGTGCACGCGCCCGCGGGAGAGGAGCTGGAAGAGCTCGTTGATCGGCGTGTCCTCGCCGGCGGTCTCGAAGTAGATGGACGGCAGGTCGCGCACGGTGGCCTCGGGCATGGCCGACGCGATCGAGACGTCGATCGCGCCGTGCACGACGCCTCGCTCGTCGACCACCGGCAAGACGCGCAGGGCGCGCTCGCGGAGGCGGCGGAGCGCGAGCGCGCTCGGATCGTCGGGGTGAATCGTGACCAGATCGCGCGACATGATCTCGCCGCAGGTGACGCCTCCGCGCAGGCGCCGGTGCGCCTCCTCTTCGACGTGCCGGACGAGGGCGATCAGATCTTCGCGCTCGACGTCGAGCGGCGTACCGAGGCGCTCGAGCGCGGCGTCGATGTCGCTCGGCGAAAAGCCGACGCGGAGCTCGGGCGGGGCATCGGCGGTGCCGTGGGGCGAGGCCGGCAAGGTCACGACGTGCGGGTAGCTGCGGCGCACCAGGTTGTTGAACACGAGCCCCGCTGCCACGAGCAGCAGGGAGTTGATGGCGACAGGCACGAGCGCGAAGTGATAGCCCAGGCTCGTCACGGCCGGCCCGCCGATGACCGCTGTGAGCGCCACCGCGCCCGCGGGCGGGTGCAAGCACCGGAGCAGGCTCGTGACGGCGATGGTGACCGCGACCGCGACGGCGCCGGCGCACAGCGGATCGGGGATGGCGCGAGCCGCCGTGACGCCGATGACGGCCGCCAGCACGTTGCCTCCGAGCACGGACCAGGGCTGGGCGAGCGGGCTGGCGGGGACCCCGAACACGAGCACGGTCGAAGCGCCGATCGGCGCTATCAGGAGCGGAGCGTGCGCGGTGGGGCCAAGGCAAGCGTGCATCACGAACCCGGTGGCCAGCAGCCCGAGCAAGCCCCCGGCAGCAGCGTAGATCCGCTCGCTGACGAGCAGCGGCGCGCGCATGGGCTGGAACCGCGTAAGAAAGCTCGAGCCCGCAACTCCGAAGCTCATCGCGCGGCCATATATCGAGATGTTCGCGCGCTGTCTACGGAGGCTTACGGAGGCTTACGAACGCTGACGGGGGGCTCGCGGATCGCGAAAGCGTGTCGGGACGGGGGCTGACCCGGCGCTACGCCGCAGCGGAGACCGCCTTCTTGCGGGGGCGCGGCGCGCGGGTCGCCCCGGCCGCGCCGGCGCCGGACGGCTTCGTCGGCGTGGCGCTCGCGGGCGGGGTGGACACGGCGCGGACCAGCGCGGCGGCGATGGCCGCCGTCATCCTCGCGGTCGGCAGGCGCGGCGTGAACGCGAGCACGCGCTCGCCGGGGCGCCGGCCGCGCGAGGACCGGCCGCTCTTCGCGAGCCCCTCGACGGCGCGCTCGCACGGCGAGCCGGGGGCGACGCGCAGCAGGACCTCGGGCAGCCCGATGGCGCCGCCAGCGCCGGGCGCGTAGACGACGCCGACCTCGATCCCGACGAAGCCGGGGAGCGCCGCGCGCGGCGAGAGGCCGAGCCGGAGCTCGTCGGCGTCGGGGCTGCCGTCCGGGATGCGGAGGCGGCCGACGACGCGGAGCTCCTGCGCCGCGGCCGCGGCGCCGGCGGGCGCCTTCCGCAGGCGCCGCACGCGCCGCGCGACGTCGCGCAGGAACGCGACCGGACGCGCCGCCGGATCGGCGGGGAGCTCGGCGAGCCGGCCGGTGCAGAAGATCGCGAGCAGCGCCGTCGCGTCGAGCGCGAGCAGGTGGGCGTGGTACGGCGAGGCGGCCGCCACGGCGTGGACGCCCGCGCCGAGCCCGGCGAGCAGCGCGACGAGCAGCGCCTTTCCGGCGCGCGTCGAGACGTCGAGGTAGACGCCGCGCGCCCGCGGCGGCTCGCGGAACGCCTCGGCCTCCGCGATGGGGAGCCACTTGCCAGGGCGCCGCAAGGTCGCGGCGGTGCGCTCCGGGCGGGGCGTGCGGTGCGCGGCGAGCGCGGTCGCCGCGGCCACGAGCGCGGCGCCCGGCGTGCCGTCCCTGAGGAGGAGCTCCAGGGCGACGCCGGCGACGAGCGCGAGCCCCGCGAGCGCGGCGCGCGGCGCGAGCGGGATCGGGACGAGGGGCCGCGGCAGGGCGCCCGCGGCGCGCGCGAGGCGCTCGTGCTCGCGCGCCTTGAGCGCGACGAGGGCGCTGTAGAGCGCGAAGAGGACCACGCCCGCGGCCACGTAGAGGGTGCGGCTGCGATCGGGGCTGCCGGCCGCGGCGTCCGAGATGCGGCCGAGCGTGTCGGCCCCGGGCTTCGCCGCGGCGGGCTCGGGCTGGAAGGCGCGCGCGTCGGCGCGGATCGCCCACCGGATCGGCTCGGCCTTGGGGGCGTACGGGCGGAGCAGCTCCAGCTCGTCCTTGTCGAGCGCGCGGCGGAGCGTGGAGAGCGTCGTCGGCGCCGGGAGCGCGTCGGGGGACGCCTCCTCGCCCGCCTCGCCGACGCGCGCCTCGTCGACGCGCGGCTCGTCGGGCGCGGCCGGGAGCGCGACGGTGAGCCGCGCCGAGTCGTAGCCGTCGTCCCAGACGGGGCCGCTCCAGGAAACGCGGGAGCTCGGGCCGTCTTGCCGGATGAGCCCGCGCTTCATGAGGTCCGTGCGGTAGCGGAAGAAGAGCACGAACACCCCGCGGCTCAGCCCCTTGCCGTCGAAGCGGGCCCGCATCGCCGCCGGGCGGCGCGTGCCGTCCTCGCGCGGCCGGGGGTCGGGCGGCAGGAGCTCGATCGCGACCGGCGTCGCGGACGCGAGCGAGCCCGCCTCCGCGGCCTTGAAGGGCACGGCGTAGCTGCCCTGATCGAGTTGAGCGTCCGGGTCGACGCCCTGGATGTCGAGCCCGCGGAGTGGCCCGCCCGAGATCTTCAGCGTGACCTTGTGCTCGACCGTCGCGGCGCCGGCCCGGTCGATCGACAGGCGCACGTCGTCTCCGGCGATGTGCACCTCGACCCACGCGCGCGCGGGGAGGGCGAACGCGATCGACAGGAGCGCCGCCAGGAACGGGAGCAGCAGCGCCGGCCCGGGGCGGCGGGCGATGCGAGAGGGCATGGTGCAGGAGTCCCACGTCGCCGCGCGCGGGGCCAAGTTCCCCGCGGTACTGGGGCCGCGGTGAGCGAGGGCGTCGATCAGAAGACGACGCCGAGCGAGAGCGACCCCATGAGCTTGATCTTCCCCGCCTTCTCGTAGAAGGAATACTGGTAGGGGCCCGCGGTGATCGTCACGGGATCGGCGAGCGCCACGCCGATCCCGAAGCCTCCCGACATGGCGAATCCGCCGTCTCGGCTGAGCACGTTGGTGCTCCCCACCATGCCGCCGAGGACGACGCTGCTCACATCGCCGCGGCCCTCGAGCCGCCCGGGAGGGGTGATGACCGCCTCGAACGACTCGTAGCCGATGCGCCCTTTCACCCAGAAGCCCCGCAGCGCCTTGCCTTCGACGTAGACACCGACGTCGGCCGCGAGCGCGTAGCCGGTCGTGTCGAGCGACGCGTCCTCGAGCGAGCCCCAGATCCACGACGGCGCGATCCCGAGGGTGAGCGGCCCGATGACGGCGACCTCGCCTTCGAAGGTCATCTTTCCGAACAGGAGATCCAGCGCGTTGTAGCGGACCGACCAGCGGCAGCAGGTGGACTCGGGGGGCTTCGGGGGCGGCGGGGGCCCGGCCGGCAAGGCGTAGCCCGGACCATAGCCGGGCTGCTGTTGAGGATAACCTTGCTGAGGGTATCCCTGCTGGGGGTAGCCCTGCTGAGGATATCCCTGCTGCTGAGGATATCCTTGTTGCTGCGGATACCCCTGCTGCTGAGGGTAGCCTTGCTGAGGATATCCCTGCTGCTGAGGATAGCCTTGCTGAGGATATCCCTGCTGCTGAGGATATCCCTGCTGCTGAGGGTACCCTTGCTGAGGGTATCCCTGCTGCTGAGGATACCCTTGTTGCTGCGGATACCCCTGCTGCTGAGGGTAACCTTGCTGAGGATACCCCTGCTGCTGGGGATACCCGGACGGCGCCTGGGCAGCTCCGCCGGGCTGCGCCTGGCCCTGCGGGATCGGCTGAGCGTTCTGTTGCGCTGTCGCCGCTGGCGCGAGGAGGAGCGCGCCGAGGCCGAGAAGGAGGCCGCAAGCTGCCGGGCGGAGAGCTGCCCTGGAGGAGGGCGCGCGCGCGGGGCCCAGACCCGTGGTGAAAGCGCAATCCATGGCGGTGGACTGTACCGAATCCCGAGCACGCCGGCTACACGCGCGCCGCGAACCGTCGCCGCGCTCGCGCGCGCGATCTCCAGCCTGTAATCTCCGTCCCGATGCCAGTCCCCGAAGTCGCCGCCGTCACAGAACTCGCGCCCGGAAGCGCCGCCTCGAGCAGCGCCGCGGCCGTGCCGGCGGTCGATCCGCGCGCCGCGAGCGGCGCCGAGGCAGCCCCGGCCGAGCTCGATCGTGCGCTGTCCGAGCTGGGTGACGCCGCGCTCGGGTTCGCTCGCATGCCGGCCCTCGAGAAGGCCTCCCTGCTCCGCGCGTCGCTCCCGGGCCTGCTCGCCGCCGCACGCGCCGAGGTCGAGGTGTCGTGCGCCGACCGGGGGCTCGATCCCGGCTCGGCGGCGAGCGGCGAGGCGTGGCTCGCGGGGCCTTGCGTCACGCTCTCGCAGGTGCGCCGCCTGGCCGAGGCGCTCGAGGACATCGCCGCGCGCGGGCGCCCCCGGCTCGGCCGCGGGGCGGTGCGCGCCCGCGCGGACGGCCGGATCGAGGTGGAGGTGTTCCCGACGCGCCTGAAGGACACCGCCCTGCACGGGCCCCTCCGCGCGCGCGTGCTGATGCAGCCCGGGGCGACGCGCGAGAGCGTCCGGGAAGAGCAGGCGCGCTTCTACCAGCAGCGCGACCCCGAAGGGGGCGTCGCGCTGGTGCTCGGCGCGGGCGACGTCGCCGGCGTCCCCCTCCGGGAAGCGCTGCACAAGCTCTTCGTCGAGGGGCGCGTCGTGGCGCTCGCGATGAGCCCGCGGAGCGCGCCCCTCGGCGCGCTGATGGAGCGCGCCCTCGCGCCGCTCGTCGCGCGCGGGCTCCTCCGCTTCGTCTACGGCGGCGCCGAGTCGGGCGCCTACCTCGCGGCCCACCCCGCCGTCTCGGAAGTCCACGTCACCGGCCCGGCGGGCGCGCACGACGCGCTCGTCTGGGGGCCGCCGGGCCCGGCGCAGGCGCGCCGGCGGGCCTCGGGAGAGCGGCTGCTCGACAAGCCCATCTCCTCCACGCTCGGCGGGGCCAGCCCGGTCCTCGTGATGCCGTGGCTCTACGGCGGCGACGAGCTCTGGTTCCAGGCGAGGTGCCTCGCGAGCCAGGTCGTGAGCGGCGCGTCGCACGGCGGCCACGCCGCGAGCGTCCTCGTCCTGCCCAGGGGCTTCACGCAGCGACCGCTGCTCTTCCGGATGCTGCGCCGCGCGCTCACCGCCGTGCCGCCGCGGCGCGCCGCCGACCCGGAGGGCGACGCGCGGTACGCCGCCCTCACGGCCGGGCGCGCGCCGATCGAGCCCGAGCGCTTCGAGGCCTCCGCCGACGTACCGCTGCCGTGCGGGGTCGCGCGCATCGGCGCGCCAGGGCCGGGCGAGCTCCCCTGGACGCTGACCGCCGGGCTCGACGCGTCGGACGCCGCCGAGCCGCTGTTCTCGACCGAGCCGCTCGGCGGCGTGCTCTCCGTCGTCGAGGTCGGCTCAAGCGATCCGGTGGAGTTCCTGGAGGCGGCGACCCGCTTCTGCAATGACCGGCTCCGGGGCAGCCTTGGCGCGACGATCGTTGTGCACCCGATGAGCGAGGAGGACCCCGCCGTCGGGGCCGCGCTCGACCGCGCGCTGCTCGATCTTCGGTACGGCGTGATCGCGGTGAACCAGGCGCCCGCCGCCGCGCACGCGGCCGTCGTCCCGCCCTGGGGGGGCCACCCGGGCTCGACGCTCGCCGACATCCGGAGCGGGCTCGGCTTCGTACACAACACAACCATGCTCGCGCAGGTCGAGAAGACCCTCCTGCGCGCGCCGCTCACCGCCTTCCCGCGGCCGCCCGGCTTCTACGATCACCGGCGCTCCCACGTCGTCGGGGAGCGGCTCGCGGCCTGCGCGGCGGATCCAGGGTGGGGGAGCGTCGCGCGCGTCGTGGCGGCCGCGCTGCGGGGCTGACCCGGCGTCGCGCCCCCACCTCGTCTCGTCTCGATTCCGTCTCCGCCGCGGTAACGCGGTGATCAGGAGGGGAGCGACGAGCGGAACTCCTTCACCTTCTCCACGATCTCGCGCAGCGCGTGCCGCGACGCCTCGGAGACGTCGTCGGCCAGCTTCTCGGCGTCGAGGAGCTTGGGCTCCAGCTTGTCCCAGGCGTCCTTCGCGTCCATGCCGGCAAGGTGGAGCCTGACGCGGATCTCGTCGCGCAGGGTCTGGAGCGACTCCAGGCTCTTGTTCAGATCGCTCTTCAGTTCCGATGTGATGTTGCCCATTCTTGTCCTCCCGATTCTACGAGTGTTGATCGCTCCTCCCCTGCTCGTGATGCATTGGCCGCGCCAGTTGGCGCGCTTCGACGCGGCGCGCGACCTTCACGCGTCCTGACCGGATCCGAGCCCATCCATACCGGGCGCGGCCGCCGCGCGCCCTCCTCTCCGGGTGTGGCAAAAGCGCCCAGGGACGTGCGTTTTGCCGCACCTCGGACGCGAGCGCGCGCGCGGGCTCTCAGGCAAGTTGCGCCTGCGCGCAAACGATGCCGTCATGATCGGCATAGACGAGCTCGCCAGGAACCCACGTGACCCCGGCGAACGTCACGGCGATGTCGCGGTCCCCCGCGCCCTTCTTGGCGCTCTTCCTCGGGTGCGTCGCGAGGGCCTTCACGCCGATCCGGATCTGGCCGATCGCCTCCGCGTCGCGGATGCACCCATGAACGATCACCCCGGCCCAGCCGTTCTGGTGGGCCATGGCGGCGATGTTGTCTCCGAGGAGCGCGCAGCGGAGGGAGCCGCCTCCGTCCACGACAAGCACCCGCCCCTGGCCGGGCTCTTCGAGCGCCTTGCGGACGAGCACGTTGTCCTCGTGGACCTTCACCGTGGTGATGCGCCCGTGAAACAGCCGGGCTCCGCCGTAATCCCGGAAGATCGGATCGGCGACGAGGACGTCCGGGTGCTCGTCGCATAGATCCGTGGTTCTGATCTCTGAGCTCATGAAGACTCCCCGTCCGCCTTCCTAGGCTGTCGACCGCCGGATTCAACCGCTCATCCGCCCCCGGTCACGAGGGCTCGTGGCGCTCGCCGTCCTTGGCGGAGGGGAGGGAGGCGCCGCCCTTGCGCTTGCCCGCGACGGCGAAGGCCGACGAGTCGATGCCATGCCGGGCGAGCCACCGGCGCAGCTGGTTCCGGTGCATCCCGAGCGAGCGCGCTGCGCGCGTGACGTTCCCCTGCTCGCGCCGCAGCGCCGTCTCGATGGCGAGCCGCCGCATCTCCGGCGGCGCCGGCGTGCGCCTCGCGACCTCCGTGATGTCGAGGCCCGCGGACGGCGCGAGGTCCGCCACCTCCACGGCGGTGCGCCCGGCCGCGAGCGCGGCGATGCCCGCCTGCCTCACCTCGCAGAGCAGCTCCCGCACGTTGCCCGGCCACGCGCGCAGCGCGCAGCACTCCAGGAAGCTGGCCCCCGGCGCGAGCCGCGCGCCGGTGCGCCTGAGCTCCGCCGCCACCAGCCAGGGGATCTCCTCGAGCCGCTCCGTCAGCGACGGGATCCGCACCTCGGGCCGGCCGATCCGGTAATAGAGGTCGTCCCGGAACCGGCGCGCCGCGACCTCGGCCTGGAGATCCTTCAACGTGGCCGCGCACAGGCGGAACTCCACCTTGCGCGGGCGCGTGTCGCCGAGCGCGACCACCTCCCGGGTCTCGAGGACGCGGAGCAGCTTCGGCTGAACCGCCGGGTCGAGCTCCGCGATCTCGTCGAGGAACAACGTGCCGCCGTGAGCCGCCTGGACATAGCCCTCGGCGTCGGCGGTCGCGTCCGAGTAGGCGCCGCGCCGCGCCCCGAAGAACAGCCGCTCCGCGAGGCCCTCCGGGATCGCGGCGCAGTTCACGGCGACGAAGGGGCCGCCCCGGCCCGTCGCCGCATGGTAGGCGCGCGCCCCGAGCTCCTTGCCCGAGCCGCTCGGCCCGGTGAGCAGCAAGGTATCCCCGCGCATCCCCGCGCGGTGGATCGCCTCGCGGACCTGCCTGAGCGTGGGGCCGACTAGCCCATCCTCGTGCTCAAGGACCCCGCCGCGCTGGAACGGCGCGATGTCCGCGGTGAAGCGCAGCAGCGTGCTCCCGAGCCGGATCACGCGCGGGGGCGACGAGAAGACCTGATCCTCGATCTGCGCTCCATCGACGAAGGTGCCGTTCCTGCTGCCGAGATCGGTGATCCGGAGACCCCCGCCCGACAGCGCGATGCGGGCGTGCCGGCGCGACACCTGCTCGTCCTCGACCACCACCGTGTCGTCCGCCGCTGCGCGGCCCAGCACGACCGCGCCGCCCTCGAGCGGGATCGGCGCGCAGGCAGGCTGGCCGCGGGCGAAGATGACCACCAGGCCAGGCGTCGCCCCCTCCGGCGACGCCGACCGCGCGGTGTCGGACGCCCTGATCGTCGACTGATCGTCGGCACCCACACCTTACGCATACATGATCCCACGCCGGCCCTGAAGGCTCTCGGATGTCGGCCGTTATGGTTAAAAAAATCTATCGAGCCGCGATGCCCGCGCCTCTCTCAATCGTGGGTGTGCGGCTGCTCGCCGCGGGCGTGCCTCTGGCCGAGGCGCTCAGTACCGCGGCACCGAGGGGTCGACATCTTGCGACCACGCGTCGATTCCGCCCTGGAGGTTGTAAAGGTTCCTGTAGCCCTTCGCGAGGTAGTGCTCCGCGGCCGCCTGGCTGCGGCCGCCGTGGTGGCAGTGGAAGACGATCCGCGCGTCCTTCGCGAGCGTCTCCAGGTACCGCTGCCCTGCCTGATCGAGGTGACGGGCCCCGTCGATCCTGGCGATCGTGCGCTCCTGCTCGGTCCGGACGTCGAACAGCTCGATCGCCTCGCCGCTGCTCAGGAGGGCCTTGAGCGCGGTCGACGAGATCTGCTTGACCTTCGGCGGCTCGTCCGGGCTCTCCAGCTTGAAGCCGCCGCCGGAGGGGCCCTCGACGAAGTCGATCGACAGCCCCTCGGCGCGCCGCGCGCTCGCGCGGTCGAGCAGGAACACCGCCCCGCCCGCCTGGGCCTCGACGTCGCCTGCCTGCCGCGGGCCGAAGTAAAGGCCGTAGTTGTAGGACGGGTCGATCTCGATGTGGACGAAGTCGGCCTCGGACTCCCTCGCGGCCGCGAACGCCGCGAGCGCCGCCGCGGTCACGCGGAGCGTGGGCGGCGCTTGCGCCTCGCCCTGCGCGCGCCCGAGCGCCTTCACGAGCTCCCCGGTCGCGTGCAGCTCCTTCACGATGTCGCAGCCGCCGATGAACTCGCCGCGGACGTAGAGCTGCGGGATCGTGGGCCAGCTCGAGAACTCCTTGATGCCGTCGCGCAGCGCGGGATCCGAGAGCACGTCCACCGTCTGGTACTCGGGGAGGTGCTCGTCGAGGATGTTCACCACCGTGGCGGAGAACCCGCATTGCGGCACGGTGCGCGTGCCCTTCATGAACAGGACGACATCGCTCTCGCGGATGATGGTGGCGATCCTGGCCCGCATGGGCTCGCTGAGGCTCATGTGCTTGCTCTCCCTGCGCGGCGGTGGCGGTGCGGTCGGCTCCCGCGCGCGTCCGCGGGCCTCTCGCTAGCATGAGCAAAGCACGGCAGCGAGGCCCTCCAGCCGGCCTCGCCCGCGTCGACCGAGGGCGGAGCGCGCGGCCTCCCTGCGCCCTCAGCGGCCGAGCAGGAGCCCCAGGACCGCCGCGATCGCGGCGAGGGTCGCGATGACGGCCGGCGCGCCGAGCTCGGCGCCGAGCACACGGAAGCGCCCGCCGCTCGCCCCCGGAGAGCGCGCGAGCGCGTCCGACGGGGGCGGCGTGACGCGGTGCACGCCCGGCGACGCCGCGCTGTCTTCGCGGAGCTCGACGAGGAGCTGATCGAGCGGGGCGCGCTCGCCGAAGGGGCGTACGAGGCGGAGCGTCACGCCGCCGCTGAGATCGGGGGGGAGCCGGAGCCGCAGCGTCCTCGCGGCGACCTCCGCCGGGGCGCGGTGGGCGCCGCTCCGGGCGCAGCTGTCGCAGCCGCCGCCGTCGCAGCGGGCGCAGGTGACGCGGGCGGGCACGGCGATCTCGATGTCGGCGCCGTCGCGCGCCCACGCCGCCGGGACGGCGATCGCGAGGCGGCCTCGCGAGCCGTCCGAGGCGTCGAGGCCATCGCGGTCGATCAGCTGCGCGAGCTCGGCTCTGCCCATGGACCTTGTGTGCCGCACCCGGGCCCCGGCGCCAAGCGCCGACGCGCCGCGGATCACGCCGCCCGACCGGCGCGCAGCACGCCCACCGCCGAGAGCAGGCACGCGATGGCGAGCAGCAACCCGCCGAGCGACCCGGGCCGCGTGCTCTCCTTCAGCCCCACGACGAGCACACGCGCGATCTCGCCGTCCGGCACCTTCGCCGGGTCGGACAGGTAGCTGAACACAGCGCCGAGGTCGATCCACGTCGCGTGGATCGTCGCGACCAGCGTCGTCAGCCCCATGGCCGCGATGAACCCGAGCTTCCCGGGCTCCGGCCGCAGGGCGAACTGCAGCCCCGCGCCGACCGTGACCATCCCGAAGACCAGGATAGGCCACATCCCCCAGCCGCCCTCGACGAAGAAATCGAACATCGGTGCCTCCCTCTCGTCTGCTCTTCTCTGCCTGCCGCGTATCGCCGCCGCCGCCGTGTGCGCCGGCCATCACGAGCCCCAACGCGGCGCCGCGGATCCCGTGACCGGAAAACTTCCTTGTCACGCCCGCGGCCCTCGCGCGTTATGCCGGCGTGGAGAGGGAGGGCGCAGCAGCTCCGTCCGACGCCGAGCTCGCGGCTCGCCTGAGGCGCCGCGATCCGCGCGCCTTCGACGCGCTCTACGCGCGCTACCACCCCCGGATCTTCGGCTTCCTCGTGCGCCTCTCCGGCCGGCGCGACGTCGCCGAGGACCTGTTCCAGGACACATGGCTCGCCGTCGCGCGCCACGCCGGCCGGCTCGCCGAGGACACCGATCTCGCCGCGTGGCTGTTCACGATCGCCAGGAACCGCTACCGGAGCCACCGCCGCTCCGCCTTGCTCGACCTCGCCCGCGCCGCGCTGTTCTCCCGCGAGCCCGCGCCGGCCGCGCCCGAGCCCGAGGGCACGGCGGACGCCCGAGCCGACGTGGCGGCGCTGGAGGCGGCGCTCCGCGATCTCGCGGCGGTGCACCGCGAGGTGTTGCTCCTCGGGGCCGTCGAGGGGCTCGACACGGCGCAGGTCGCCCAGGTGCTCGGCATCCGCGAGGACGCCGCCCGCAAGCGCCTGTCGCGCGCCCGCGCCGAGCTTGCGGCCCGCCTCGAAAGGCGAAATGCTGAGCGGCCCCGGCGGGGATCGACGACCTCGATCTCCGCAGCGGACGCCGCGGACGCGCCGGATGGACAGACGCGGGGAGGTACTCGATGAAGCCGTTCTCAGGAGAGGATCCGCTGGCGAGGGGCCTCGCCGATCTGCCGCCGGTCGCCCCGCTCGACCCGGCCCGGGCCGACGCGGTCCGGCGCCTCGCCCGCGACGCGCTGGCGGAGACGGAGCGCCCCGCGCCGAGCGCGCGGCTCTCGCTCGCCTGGTCGGCGGTGATCCTGCCGGGGCTCCTGCTCAGCTCGGGCTGCGTGTACGTGTGGGATTCGGTGCAGAAGATCGGGCAGATCTACGGGGGAGGGTAGCGGCCGCGCGGCGCCTTCGCCGCGCGGCCCGTGACGAGCCGCGCGGGGTGAAGGGGCGGCGCGCGGATCAGTCGCCG
The DNA here is from genome assembly GCF_051524395.1 of Sorangium sp. So ce117. NCBI lineage: Bacteria > Pseudomonadati > Myxococcota > Polyangiales > Polyangiaceae > Sorangium > Sorangium sp. So ce117. The sequence continues at coordinate 9,059,835 of NZ_CP150309.1, read as the reverse complement.
AGGTCGACGACCTCGAGCCCGTGGTACCAGAGCGCGCAGAGCGCGTTGTCGCCGGAGATCGTCACCTGCGAGACGTACGACGAGAGCTCGCCCTTCATTTCGAGCGTCAGCTCGTCGAGGTCGGCCGCGTCGAGCACCGAGAGCCCGGGCGGGTTGTAGCCGGCGAGGAGGAGGCGCGTCCCGTCCACGGCGCGCGGCCAGCCGGCGTCGGGGCTCGAGAGCTCCTTCGTCGCGACATCGATGCTGCCTCCCTCGAGCCCGCTGGCGACGAGGATCCCGGACGTGTACGATTCCCCGCCCACCGCGTCGCCCACGGCGTAGTACCCGGAGGTGTACATGAACACGCGGTCATCGCCCACGAACACCTGGTCCAGGCGGATGTCGTCGTCGAGCGTGTGCTCGTCCCGGAGGCTCGCGCTCGCGCTGCCGACGTCGAGCAGCTTGAGGGTGTGGCGCGTCCCGCGGCAGACGCCGGGGCCATCGTAGTTCTGCTGGTTCGCCGGCACGAACTCGGCGTAGTAGCTGAACGCGCTGAAGCACTCCTGGTAGCCCGGGACCTGGAACTCGATCGTCTCGTAATCGACCGTGAGCGCGCGGTCCGACGCGCCATCGAAGGCCAGCAGCGAGCCGGGCACGTTGACCGGCGTCCGCACGACCGCCGAGGAGGGATCGGCCACGTCGATGCGGTCGAGGTAGAAGCGCGCCCTGGAGGAGTCGCCCTGCAGCGGCACCCAGTGCGACGTCAGCACGGTGGTGCCGTCGAGCTGCAGGCCTGTGTAACCGGCGCCGTCGGGCAGGGGCAGCGAGCGGTGCGTCGGGCTCGACGGGTTCGAGAGGTCGATGATCTCGAGCGAAGGATCGCGGGGCTGCGGCGGCGGGGCGCCGCCGCCGTCCTCGTAGTAGTAGTACGGGTCCTCGACGTTGCGGAGCACGAGCGTGCTCCCTGCCTGGACCACGGCGGCGCCCGTCGAGACGATCCTGCCGTAGTACCCGTTATAGTAGAGCGCGTTGCTGGTGAACGGCAGATCGCGCTGGCTCGCGATCCGGGGGGCTTCGGGGTTCGTGAGATCGATGACGGCGAGGCTCGTCTTCGTCGAGTCCGTGTACGAGGGCCAGAGCAGGTAGGCGTATTGCCCATGCGCGAAGAGCTGCGCGCTGGAGAGGCCGGATCCATAGCAGTCGCTCTTCGATCCGGAGGCCAGCGTCGAGAGGTCGAGCTTGCCGATCGGCTCGGCGCGCCCCGGGTCCGCGGCGTACACGACCTCGAGCTCCGCGGCCTGGGTCCACCAGTCCGCGCCCATGCGGACCACGAGATCGCCGGTGGCGACCGTGTTGCTGACGACCGTTGCCAGGGCCAGATCGGCGGCCTCGACGGGGGCGTCGCGATCATCGATGTTGAACGTCCCGACCTCCTGGTCGGAGACGGCGAAGAGCCGCGTGTCGTGGACGAAGGCGCGGCGCGCCTGGCCGCGCGCCGGCGCCGAGCCGCGCTTCGTGAGCGTGTCGGCCGTGAAGTCGACGAGCTGGACGCCGCTCTCGTACGAGCCGCAGCCCTCGGCCTCGTCGATGTCCCAGCCGCTGTACGGCACGAGGATGGTGCCGAGATCGTCGAGGATGGTGAAGGCCTTGTGGATCCGGTCCTGGTCCTCGGCGAAGCTCGCCCAGTCGCCGCCGAAATGGACGCGCTCCAGCATCGTGGGCTTCGCGAGGTCGGAGACGTCGAAGAGCGAGACGTGGAGCGCGCCGTCGGTGGCGGCGTTGTCGAAGCCGAGGGCGAGCAGCCGGTCGCCGCGCGGCTCCATGTGGTAGACCCAGCCGGGCATCTCGAGCTCGCCGAGCTGGGCGGGGTGCTCCGGATCGCTGAGATCGATGGTGAAGAGCGGGTCGGTCTGCTCCGCCGTGATCGCGTAGGCGCGGTCGCCGTCGAAGCGCACGGAGCGCAGCGTCTCGGGCCTGGGCAGGGTGAGCTCGGTGAAGCCGAGGGGCGTGAGCTCTTGCGAGGACGCGACGGTGAAGGTCTGGACGCCGGGCAGCGCGTCGGTCCGCCAGAGGCCGGGCTGGCTGACGACGCGGAGGACGCCCTCGTGCTCGTCCATCTGCCAGCGGCTCTGGATCTGGCCGACGGCCTCGACGCTCGCGCCCTCGACGAGCGCGCCGCCGGGATCGGAGATGTCGACGACCTGGATGGTGGAGTGCCCCTCGTCGGTGCCGTCCCACTCGATGCCCGCGATGTACATGCGGTCCTGGGTGACGCTCACGCTGCGCTGCCACCCGTAGTCGTTGGGGTCGTCGTCGTAGCTCAGCTGATCGACCACGGCGATCTCGGCGGGGTCGCTGACGGCCAGGGAGGTGACCGTTGTGTTCCGCGACTCCTTGCACCCCCAGCAACCGCCGTCCTCGAACGTGACGGTATAGAGCACGTCGCCGACGATGCGCGAGTCGGAGATGGCGCCCGGCAGGTCGAACGAGCCGATCTGCTGGATAGCCGCCGGGTTGGAGACGTCGAGCGCCTCGATGTGGCTCGATTGCTCATAGGAGTACTCGCCGGTGGCGGCGTCGTAGATGTACTGGGTCCACGACGAGAACATCGCGTAGACGACCCCGTCGCGCAGGTACATCTCGAAGGGGATCCCGCTCGCCCGGTAGCGCCCGAGGAGGCTCAGCCGGTCGCGCCGGGAGATGTCGATGATGCTGAGCCCCGAGTACTGCGAGAGCGCGTAGAGCTTGCCGTCCTTGACCTGGATGATGTCGGCCTCGGTGATCGCGCGCTCGGCGTCGCCGTCGGCCGGGGGCGCGGTCGGGGCGCCGTCGCCTCCGGTGCCCGCTGAGCCCTCGCCGCCGCCATCGGCGGCCGTATCTCTTCCACCGCCGGCCCTCGGATTGTCAGAGATGAAATCGGTCGAGCCGGGTTCGGAAGGCCCCGTCGAGCCTTTCCCGCAGCCGGTGAGTCCGGCCGAGGCCGCCGCCGTCGCGAGGACGAGCCAGCCGGCGTAAGTTCTAGACAGGAAGGTCATAGTTCACCTCGTTGAGGACGAGACACAGGGCGTCATGTCTGCGCCGGTGCGCGTGCACTGTTCAGGTCCCGTGCCCGGCGCACTCAGCAAATAACGGGCCATGCGGAACCCCACGGAAGATCCAAGGAATTTGCGGGTATTCCCGTGGCTTGTGCCAGAGTGTGCGGCCGGCGGGCTGCCGGCGGTCATGGGCCTGCCCGCAAGGCGTGCGCCGTGGCGATGTTCGATGCCCTGATCCCGGGGTGAGCTCTCATGACCTGGAGGCGGCTCACGCGGCTTGTGGGCAGCCGCTCGTCACCCCGGGAGCATCGCGTCTGCGCGCGGGGATGCGTGGGGATGCGCCGGTGCCGTGCTTGGCACGAGGTGTGAATCCTGGCGCCTGCGGCTGCCGAATGGCAGGTTCGTCACTATTTGATAGGAGGCTTGACGATGGATCTTTTCAGCAAACGTCACCGACTTGTCGTTGCGATGCTCGTGCTCTTCGTACCTTTGCTCACCGGCGCCAAGGGCAAAGGCTGTCAGGGCCCGATCGAGGGCGGGGGGGAAGGCCCTGGGGGAGGTGGGGTGGCGGGCGGCGAGCCGGTCTCGTGCCAGGTGACCGGCTGCAGCGGCCAGGTCTGCGCGGACGAGGACGTGGTCACGGACTGCGAGTACCGGGAGGAATATGCCTGTTACAAGGAGCACGGCGTGTGCGAGCGGGGCGCGTCGGGCGAGTGCGGCTGGCGGGCGACGCCGGAGCTCGAGGCGTGCCTTGGCGGCGGTGAGCCTGCGCCGTGCGTGGTGACCGGCTGCAGCGGTCAGGTCTGCGCCGATGCCGATGACGAGGTGGCCACGACCTGCGAGTGGCGCGATGAGTACGGGTGTTACAAGGAGCACGGCGTGTGCGAGCGGGGCGCGTCGGGCGAGTGCGGCTGGCGGGCGACGCCGGAGCTCGAGGCGTGCATTGGCGGCGACAAGCCTGCCCCGTGCGTGGTGACCGGCTGCAGCGGTCAGGTCTGCGCCGATGAGGAGGTGGCCACGACCTGCGAGTACCGTGAGGAGTATGCGTGCTACAAGGAGCACGGCGTGTGCGAGCGGGGCGCGTCGGGCGAGTGCGGCTGGCGGGCGACGCCGGAGCTCGAAGCGTGCATCGGCGGCGGCGAGGCTGCGCCGTGCGTGGCGACGGGCTGCAGCGGGCAGATCTGCGCGGACAAGGGTGCGGATATCGTCACCACGTGCGAGTGGCTCGAGGAGTACGGGTGTTACAAGGAGCACAGCGTGTGCGAGCGGGGCGCGTCGGGCGAGTGCGGCTGGCGGGCGACTCCGGAGCTCGATGCGTGCATCGAGGCGGCTTCCGGCGAGTAGAGCGGGGTGCAGTTCAGGGGCCGACTTCGCCGCTGAACGCTGCGGCGGCGATCTCTGCCATGATCACCCGCCGAGCGACGGAATCTCGACCCGAGACCGCCTGAGCCCGGAGGTGGTCTGCGGGGGTGTGGGCGGCGCCTGCTCTTTCTGGAAGTGAGGTCGCCAGTGGACCTCGAAGCGCGCAGAAGGGCTTTCCCTACTCGCTCACAAGCCGCAGCCCCACCGGCAGCCCCTCTCCAAAGAACGCCGCGCGCTCGGACTCCTCGACGGCCACCACCTCGCGCACCGCCTTGAGCCACGCCTCGGGGGCGCCCACCTTGACGAGCCGCCGCTCCACATCGCCGCGGACCCGGTCCGAGACGTCGCGCGCCCGGTCCCCGGTCCTGCGCGCCAGCTGCACCGCGGCCGGCGCCGCGGACGGCAGCTCCTGCCACTTCTCGCGCAGCAGGTGGTCTATCCACCGCTCGGCCGCCGCCGGTGACACCACGTGGTGGACGCTGGCGTAGGCCGGGACGCGCGCGCCGAGGCGGCCGATCGCCGCCCAGAGCCGCGCGTCGCGGTCGGTCCATGTGCGCTCCAGGATCCACGCGCCGAGCTCGCTCCGCCGGCCGGCGGGCACGCGCTCCAGCGACGCGCACAGCTCGAGCAGATCGTCGAGCGCCTCCGGCTTCACCCCCTTCGGCTTCTTCAGCCGCTGCTCGGCCGGGGCCAGGAACGGATCCGCCAGATCCCGGATCGCGACCTGCAGCGGCTCGTCGAGGCCGCCCGCGATGCGGCGCCAGGCGATCCAGAACTGCTGCCAGGAGCGCGCCTCCTGCGGGAACGCCAGCCGCTCGGCGAAGAGCGGCGCGAGCGCGGCGACGCGCGCCGGGTCGCCTGCGTCGCCGAACCCGGGGCGGAGGCAGTAGCCGGCGAGTGACCAGAACACGCGCTCGTGATCGGCCGAGCGCCGCCGCGAGCGCGCGCTCGGGACGAGGGTGTCGAGCAGCGCCCGCGCGGTCTCCGTCGTCCAGGTGGCGCGCTCCCCGAGGACGCGCTCGAGCTCGCGCACGAGGTTCTTCGCCTCCCGCGGCGCCACGTCGGGCCGCCCCTTGCCGAACACCCGCTCGATCGCCTCCCGGGCCTCGTCGAGGCGCTTGCCGCCCGGCGTCGCCGCGGCGTGAGGCCTCGCCTGCGCCCGCTCCGCCGGGGCGCCGCCCGGCGCGCCTCCCTCGGCCTCGGTCGCGCGCGCGCCGCGGCCATCCTCGCGCAGCTGGAACGCCAGCCGGAAGCGGCGCGGCGCCGCGGCGTCCACCTCGACGCAGGCGAGATCCAGGGTGCCGATCGCGGTGAGCTCTCCCTCGATCTGCACCCGCACCTCCGCCTGCTTGCCGATCGCGGCGCGCGCCGCGTCCCCCGCGTCGAACGCCACCGCGATCGGCGGCAGCGCCTCGAACCGGTCGTCCTCGAGGGGGACGAGGTCGCCCGCGCGATCGGCGCGCGCGTCGTCCGACGCGAACAGGTCGAACCGCACCGGGCGCCCCACGACGAGCGCGAACGTCCGCCCGGCCGCCGCGTGGACGCTGCCCTCCTTCGCGCCGCGCGGCACGACACAGACCGCCGGCCGCGGCCCCCCGCCGGCGGGCGGCTCGAGGCCGACGTAGTAGCCGCGCGCCGCGCCTCCCTCGATGCGCACGCCGCGGCCCGCGAGGGCGAGGCCATACGCGACCGCGCCCCGCGCCACCGCGAGGTCGGGGTCGGCGTGCGGGAGCAGATCGAGCGGCGGGCCGCCCCAGCGCTCGACGACCTGCGCGAGGCGCTCCGCGACGCGGCGGGCGCGGAAGACGCCGCCGTTCAGGAGCAGCGCGGTCGGCCCTCGCGCCTCCGGGGCGTGGCGCGCGAAGAACCAGGCCACGTGCCGGGTGATCGCGACGTCCCGCTCGTAGGGCAGGCCGAACGCGACGAGCCCGCTCCGCCCGCGCTGCGGCCGGGCGTCCCGCGGCGCCTCGGGGAAGAAGCCGTCCAGCACGACGCCCTCGACCTCGTCGCGGCCGAGGCGCGTCGTCAGCGCGCCGCCCACGAGCCGCGCGCCGTGCGAGAGCACCGTGACCGGCGCGTCGTCCCGCGGCGAAGGCGCGGCGCTGTCGGCGCCGCCGGACGAGGCCCCGCCGGCGAGCAGGCGCTCCTTGGCGGCGCGGCAGGCCAGCACGAGCTGGCCGAAGCGCGCCGGGTCGAGCTTCTCCCCTGCGCCCACGAGGCGCGGCTCGCAGAGGTGGGCGAGCGCCAGGTCCATGTTGTCGCCGCCGAGCAAGAGGTGGTGGCCGACCGCGACGCGGGAGACCTCGGGGTGGCCCTTGGCCGCGCCGGCGCCCCGAGCGACCCGGATGAGCGAGAGATCCGTCGTGCCGCCGCCGACGTCGCAGACGAGGACCATCGCCTGGCCGCCCGAGCGCTCGAGCAGGGCATCGAGGCCGTCCGCGCCGGCGAGGCGCATGAAGTCGTAGAACGCGGCCTGAGGCTCCTCGAGGAGCCGCGCCGAGAGGCCGGCGCGGCGGGCGGCCTCGACCGTCAGCTCGCGCGCGACCTCGTCGAACGAGGCCGGCACGGTAAGCACGACCTCCTGGGCCGCGAGCGGGCGCTCCGGGAACGCGTCGTCCCAGGTGCGCCGCACGTGGGCGAGGATCCGGGCGCTCGCGTCGAGCGGTGAGACGCGCGGCAGGGAGGCCGCCTCCTCGGCCGCGCCCCAGGGCAGGATGGGCGCCGTGCGGTCGACGGCGGGGTGGCAGAGCCAGCTCTTCGCCGAGGCGACGAGCCGCCCGGGGATCTCGCCGCCGCGCCGGCGCGCGTGCTCGCCGATCGCGAAGGGCGCGTCGCCGAAAGGATCGGCCTGCGCCTCGCCGGGGAGGGGCGCGTAGAGCAGGGACGGCAGCAGCGGGCGCGCCTCGATCTCGGTGGCGGTCACGAGCTGCGGGATCGAGAAGACGCGGATCGCACCGGGATCGGCGTCGCGCTCGGCCCACGCCACGACGGTGTGCGTGGTGCCGAGGTCGATTCCGACGATCAGGCTCGGGCTCTTCGCGGGGGCGGACATGCGTGCGCGCAGCAACGATACTGGATCGCCGCGGCGCATTCCGCAGGTCCGGCGCGCCGCCGCGCCGGCTCGCGCGGGGGGGCGTCGCAGGGCGCACCGCCGCCGCCCCCGTCCTCCGGTCGCGTGCGCCCGCGCGGGAGCCGTAGGCGGGGTCGGCGTACTTGTTCCGGTTCTTCCGGGCGATTCCCCGTGCTAGAGCCGCGAAATGCGAGCGAAGCGAGCGATCTGGCTTGTGGTCCTGGGCGCCCTTGCGGCGGGGTGCGGGTCGGCGAAGACCGAGATGTCGGTGGCGGCGAGCGCGGCGCCGCCGCCGCCTCCTCCTCCCGTGGCCGTCCAGCCGGCGGCGCCTGCCGAGGCGGTCATCGAGGGGGATCGCATCAAGATCGCCCGGCCGATCTTCTACGACCTCGACAAGGACGAGATCCGGCCGGAGTCGTTCTCGGTCCTCGACGCGGTGGCGAACATCCTGCGGACGCACCCGGAGATCACCGCGCTCACGGTCGAGGGGCACACGGACAACCAGGGCAGCGTGGAGCACAACATCAAGCTGTCGGAGCGCCGCGCGAACGCCGTGGTCCGCTACCTCGTCCAGCGCGGCGTCGCGACGCCGATGACGGCGCCGGGGTACGGCGCCGGCGCGCCGCTCTGCTTCACGAACGACGAGGGCTGCCGCGCCGTGAACCGGCGCGTGGAGTTCCGCATCAAGTCGAAGTGACCGGCTGGCGGCCGATCGAGGCCGCCCGCTCGTCGCTCCAGGTCCGACACGCTCCTCCCCGCGCCTGCTCCCCCGGCCATCCGGGCATCGGAACAACAGGCCAGGTTAACACAGACCCTCATTCGAAATCGACTGATTTCGTCGACGTCGGCGCGTGCCGAGGCGCGCGAGCGCGAGGATGCCTGTCCGTCTGTCCGTCTGTCCGTCTGTCCGTCTGTCCGTCTGTGCGCCTGTGGGACAAGCGACTCCCAAAGATGATTGTGCTGCAAATTTGCATTGAACGGCGCCTCTCGATCGTACTTAATACATCACGGGAATCCGCGCGCTGAGTGCGACGCGCCAGTTCGAGCAACTCACTGCATTGCAAGGTGGATCATGGCGAGCGTTCGTCGTCGTATGCTGGAGATCGCTTGTCTCGTCCTTCCGGGGCTCGCGTGGCTTTCGCCGCGCACCGCCGATGCGCATCACGCCGACCATCTCAGGTGGGCGGAGAGCCTCGTGGACAACATCAGCCCTGAGAACAACGAATACAAATCGAGCCCCAGCTTCATCAGCTGGGCCGGCGTGGCCGGCGCGCGGCGCTACGCGAACCGGACGCAGTGCGCCAGCTTCCTGACGGAGCTGCTCAAGCGGGGCTACGGCTTCACCGAAGCGTCGCTCAACGACTGGCTGGGCAGCCGGAGCCCGAGCGCGGCTGCCTACTACGACGCCATCGTCGAGGAGAACGGATTCGAGAGGATCCACGACCCCAAGGACGCGCGCGCCGCCGACATCATCGCCATCCGCTACCCCGCTGGCGAGTCGTCGACCGGGCACGTCGCGATACTCCGCCGGACGCCGAGGGCGAAGCTCCCCGTCACACCCCTCGTCGCGGGCACACTCCAGTTCGAGGTGAGCATCGTCGACTCGACGAGCACGCACCACGGCTCGTCCGACTCCAGGTACGCCTCGAGCGGCCGGGGGGCCTCCGGCGCCGGCTACGGGACGATGCGGCTCTACACGAACACCTCGAAAACCATCGTCGGGCACACCTGGAGCACGGCCGCTGTCACGGCCTATTACGCCACGACGGTGCGCCAGGTGGTGATTGGCAGGCTGGTGTTCGAGGACGACGATCGGTCGGACGACGACGACTCCGACGACCGGTGGTAGCGAGTGACTGGCGGCCACTTCCGCGTGCCCAAGGCTCGTCCATGAGGTCGTGGGCGGTCGAATCGGTGGCCCGCTGAGCTCGGCTCTGCCGAGGCCTGAAGCCGTGCCCGGCGCGAGGCCGGACATCGCGCGTACCACCAGCGCCGGACCCTCGCCGCGCGCGCGGCGTCGGCGCCGTTCTCGCCGAAGATCCAGGCCTCGGTTTACGTTCGACCTGTCGGTTGGTAGAGTCCTCTCCAAGGAGGGCCGTATGCGCGAGCCGAGCGAGACGGGAAGTGCCGACGGTGGCCGTCGTGGCGTGCTGGGAGCGGTCGCCACGACCGCAGCGGCCGTGGCGGTCGGGGCGGCCGGCTGCCCGTCGCCTGCGGCGCCTGCGGCCGGCGAGGCGCCGTCGCGCACGCTCGGGCGGACGGGCGCGCAGGTGGAGCCGGTGTCGCTCGGGGGCGAGGGGATCCTCCGGACGACCGGCCGTCACCGCGAGGCGGTGCCCGTGATCCTGGAGGCCCTGCGCCTCGGGGTCAGGTATTGCGACACCGCGCCTGCATACCAGCAGAGCCAGGACTACTACGGTGAAGCCTTCCGCGCCGCCGGCCCGAAGGCGCGCGAGCAGGTCTTCCTCGCCTCCAAGACCCACGCGCGCGATCGCGACGGCGCGCTGCGGCTGCTCGACGACAGCCTGCGTCGGCTCGGGACAGACCACCTCGATTCATGGCAGCTGCACGATCTGCGGGAGATCGAGGAGCTCGACGCCATCTTCGGCAAGCGGGGCGCCATCGAGGCCGTGGAGCAGGCCAGGGCGGATGGCCGCGTGCGCCACGTCGGGATCACCGGCCACCACGACCCGCGGATCCTCCTGGAGGCGATGCGGCGTTATCCTGTGGATACCGTGCTCTGCGCGGTCAACCCCGCAGATCCGGCGCGGCTCCCGTTCCTGACGACCGTGGTCGAGGAGGCGCGGCGGCGCGGCGTCGGCGTCATCGGCATGAAGATCATGGCCGCGGGCCGCCTGCTCCAGGATCGCGCCGCGAGCGCGAGCGAGCTCATCCACTACGCGGCCAGCCACGCCGACACGGTGATCATCGGCTGCTCGTCGATCGCCGAGGTGCGCGAGAACCTGGGCGCGCGGTCCCTCTCCTTCCCGATGCCGCCCGCCGAGCGCGCCGCGCTGGAGGCGCGCGTCGCGCCGCGCGCCGGCCGTTACGACACGTTCAAGGTAGGTTGAAGCGGCGGATACGTGGCTCTGCGAGCGAGGCGCGCCCCCAGGCCCGGTTGACAAGCGGAGGTGCCGGGGTCTAGAGTGGCGGCCCTCTGAGCTCGCTCGGAGGCCCCAGGCCTGACAAATAACGGCTTATCCGACCCGGGGCAGCGCTGCCTCCGGGTTTTTTTCTGTCGCTATCCACGGAGACCGCGCGTCCATGAGCAATCAGTACGGCCACTTCGACGACGAGAGCCGCGAGTACGTCATCACCCGGCCCGACACGCCGCTGCCCTGGCTCAACTACCTGGGCTCGGACGAGATGTTCGGCCTCTGCACCAACACGGCGGGCGGCTACACGTTCTGGAAGGACGCCAAGCTGCGCCGGCTCACGCGCTACCGGTACAACAACGTGCCGATGGACCTCGGCGGGCGCTACCTGTACGTGAACGACGGCGGGGTCGTGTGGAACCCCATGTGGAAGCCCCTCAAGACGGCCCTCGATCGCTACGAGTGCCGCCACGGCCTGGGCTACACGAAGATCACGGGCGAGAAGAACGGCGTCGAGGTGGAGGTGCTCTACTTCATCGTTCCCGGCGAGAACGTGGAGATCTGGCGCACCCGGGTCACCAACAAGAGCGGCGCGAAGAAGGACATCCAGCTGTTCTCCTATCAGGAGTTCTGCTTCTTCGAGGCGCTCAACGACATGACGAACTACCAGCGCACCTACTCCATCGGCGAAGTGGAGATCGAGGGGAGCGCCATCTACCACAAGACCGAGTTCCGCGAGCGCCGGTCCCATTACACGCTCTTCGCCTGCACGCGCGCCATCGACGGCTTCGACACGAGCCGTGACGCCTTCTGCGGCAGCGTCCACCACGGCCTCCACGAGGCCCAGGTGCCGGCCAAGGGGAAGGCCACGAACTCCAAGGCGTTTGGCTGGAACCCGATCGGCAGCCACCAGGTGAGCCTCTCGCTCGAGCCCGGCGCGAGCGAGACGCTGAGCTTCGTGCTCTCGTACGTGGATCACGGGGACCTGCCCAAGTTCAAGGCGCCCTTCGTCCTGAACAAGCAGAAGGGCAAGGAGATCCTGGCCAAGTACTCGGCGCCCGGCGTCGTGGACGGCGCGTTCGCTCAGCTGAAGGCGGACTGGGCCGGGATCCTCTCGAACTTCCAGGCCGACTGCCCGGACGAGCACGCGACACGCATGCTCAACACCTGGAATCAGTACCAGTGCATGGCGACCTTCAACCTCTCTCGGTCGGCCAGCATGTACGAGACCGGCATCGGTCGAGGCATGGGCTTCCGCGACTCGAACCAGGATCTCCTGGGCTTCGTGCACCTCGTCCCCGAGCGCGCCCGCCAGCGCATCCTCGACATCGCGGCCACCCAGCTCAGCGACGGCACCTGCTACCACCAGTACCAGCCGCTGACGAAGAAGGGGAACGCCGACATCGGCGGCGACTTCTACGACGATCACCTGTGGCTGATCCTCTCCACGTGCGCGTACATCAAGGAGACCGGCGACAAGGGCATCCTCAAGGAGGCGGTGGGCTACGCCGACAAGCCGGGCTCCAAGGAGGACCTGCTTCACCACCTGGAGACGTCCATCGCCTACACGATGAAGAAGCGGGGCCCGCACGGCCTGCCGCTGATCGGCCACGCGGACTGGAACGACTGCCTCAACCTGAACTGTTTCAGCACCGAGCCCAACGAGAGCTTCCAGACCGCGGGTGACGTGAAGGACTCGAAGGCCGAGTCCGTGATGATCGCCGGCCTCTTCCTCTATGCCAGCCGCGAGATGGCCGCCCTGTACGACTGGACGGGCCAGAAGTCCGACGCCGCGCGCATGCGTGAGCAGTACGCCGAGATGCTGGCCGTTGTCGAGAAGGAGGCCTGGGACGGTGAGTGGTACCGCCGCGCCTACGACGCCGAGAGCCGGCCTGTCGGGAGCAAGGAGAACGAGGAGGGGAAGATCTTCATCGAGAGCCAGGGCTGGTGCGTCCTGGGCGGCGCTGGCGCCGACAACGGCCGCGCCAAGCAGGCGATGGAGAGCGTGCACAAGCACCTCTACACGAAGAACGGCATCGTGCTGCAGCAGCCCGCGTACTCGACCTATCACCTCGAGCTCGGCGAGGTCACCTCGTATCCGCCGGGCGTGAAGGAGAACGCGGGCATCTTCTGCCACAACAACACCTGGATCCACCTCGGCTGGTGCCTCCTGGGCGAAGGCGAGCGCGCGCTGGAGTACTATCTCTCCATCTGCCCCTCGGCCAAGGAGAGCCAGATCGAGACCTATCGCGCCGAGCCCTACGTCTATGCGCAGATGATCGCCGGCAAGGACGCCCCGGTCTTCGGTGAAGCCAAGAATGCCTGGCTCACCGGCACCGCGGCCTGGACGTTCGTGTCCGTCAGCCAGGGTATCCTCGGCGTGCAGCCCCAGTACGACGGCCTGAAGCTGGATCCCTGCGTGCCCAAGGCGTGGAAGAGCTTCTCCATCTCCCGCCGCTTCCGCGGCGCCACCTACGAGATCAGCGTCAAGAACTCGGGGGTGTGCAAGGGCGTGAAGAAGCTGACCGTGGACGGCAAGACCGTCGCGGGGAACGTGATTCCCCTGTCGCCGGCCGGCTCGACGGTGCGCGTCGAGATCGAGATGGGCTGAAGGCCCTCTGTCGGAGCGCGCCGCGCGATGGCGGCGGCGCGCTCCGCGTGCGCTCGCCCTGTCCGCGCGACTCCACGTAACGCGCGCGCCGAGCCCGCGGCGGCGAGCGCGCGTGCGGCTCACTCGGCCTGAGCTGGGCCGACCCACCTCCCGTTCAGCATGACCCGCTTCACGCGGCGCATCGCCCGGATGTCCGCGAGCGGGTCGCCTTCGACCAGGACGAGGTCGGCGAGCTTGCCCGGCTCGACGCTGCCGAGCCGGTCGTCGGCGCGGAAGTACCTGGCGTTCTCCAGCGTGCCAGCGACGAGGACCTCCATGGGCGAGAGGCCGCTCTCGACGAGCAGCTCCATCTCGTGCTGGTAGGCCCACCCTCGCTCGGCGCCCGGCGCCTTGCCGTGGGAGCCGACGACCACCCGCACCCCGGCGCGGCGCGCCGCGAGGGTGAGCTTCATCATGTTCTCGAAGCCGCGCACCTGGGTCTCCGTCGCGCCCGCGTCGCCGGCGCGGCGCTCGAAGATGGCGAGCGTCGGGGTGAGGAAGGTGCCCCGCGCCGCGAGCAGCCCGAGCAGCGCTCGGGTCCGCGGCGCGCCGAGGGAGATGCCGCGAAAGACCTCGAAGCGCCCCGGAAAGCGCGCGTCGTTGTCGGCGATCACCGACTGGCGGTAGCGCTCCGCCTCGCGCGGCGGCACGAGGGCCGTGCCGAGCGACGTGATGTGCTCGATGCCGTCGAGCCCGGCGCGGACCGCGGCCGCGGCGTCCACGGTCTCGAGGTGCGCGACGGCGATCACCCCGCGCGCGTGCGCGGCCTTGGCGACCTCCTCGACGAGCCCGAGGGGCAGGCGGAAATAGACCTTGATCGCCGACGCCCCGCGCTCGACCAGCTGATCGACGGCCCAGCGCGCCTCGGCCGCGTCGCGCACAAGCATCGCGCTCTCCGGATAGGCCGGATACGGCGCGTCGAGCAGCGGCCCCGCCAGGAAGAGCCGCGGCGTCGGGCCGAGCTTGCGCGCGGCGTCGTACGCCTCGATCCAGTTCCCCGGCTCGCGCAGCGAGGTGACGCCGCGCTGCAGGACGACGCCGGGCAGCCCGTCATCGGCGTCGAGGTGGAAGTGCGCGTCGATGAGGCCGGGCAGCACCGAGAGCCCTACGCCCGGGACGACCTCCGCGCCGGCCGGGACGTCGGTGGCGCCGCGCGCGCCCGCGGCGACGATGCGGTCGCCGCGGACCACGACGACGGCGTCGCGCACGGGCGGCCCTCCCCGGCCGTCGATGAGCGTGGCCCCGACGATCGCTGTGCAGCGCGCGGCGTCCGGCCGCGCGACGGCGTTGATCTCCCGTGGGGGCGGGAGCTTCGGCTGCCCTTCCGGCGAGGGCCATTGCACGGACGTGCTCGCGCAGGCGCACAGGCCCGCGAGCGTCGCCGCCAGACACACGCGCAATACGCGCAACACGCGCAAACAAATGCCCATCGTGCCCTCCCCCGTGACGCGCGACGAGCCCCGCGCCTCGCCGTCGCTTCGCGGCGCGCGTGGGGCCGTATCGCTGGCGCCCGTCGCGCGCGATCGCAGCGCGAGGCCGGGCTCTGCGATCGCGCGCGATGCAGGCGCCGCGCCTCTGATCATAGCAGATCCGTGCTCAAGGGCCGCTGTCACGAGCGCTTTCCAACTTCCACCTTCAAGTCGTCGAAGGCGCGCGCTCCGGGCGACGTTCGCCGCCATCTCCAGATTCCCGCGAGGCATCGAGATGGCGCAGCGCTGCGGTCAGCGCACGGCGCGGGCGGCGGCGATCCCGGCGACGGCGCGGCGTTCCGTGGAGCACAAGGAGGCTCGGAACTCGCGACTTGCGGCATTCGCTGCGACGCTCGCCGCGAGCGTGAGCCGCGAGCCCCCGGCCACGGCGATGCCCGCGGTTCGCGACGCGTGATTTCGGTGTGGTTTCGTCCGGGCGTCGGAGTCGGGCGATCCCCGAGCCGCGGGCGCTGGTGGGCTCGTCCTCAACGCTCATGCCATGGTGTTTGGGGTCGCTCGACCGGGCGAGGCGCGGACAGCTGTTTTCGAGCGCCGCATGGAAGATAGTTGAGCGTCACAGCCTGGGTGGAGTAGTGTGCCGCCGCCGGCACGCGGGGGTTGTCGCGACCGGCGAGTCCCCTTGGGACTGACAGACGAAGCGACGATCGACGACGGGCGCTCGTTCGAGCGCGCCGGAGGACAACATGCGTAATATTAATCTTGTCAGCATTGGCTCGATGGCTCTCATCCTTGGCGCGACCGCCTTCTCCGCGGGTTGCGGGGACGACACCGAGACGGGCACGGGCGGCGGGACCACCGCGAGCAGCTCGGCCGGCGAGGGTGGCGGCGGCGGCACGGGCGGCGAGGGCGGCAGCGGCGAGGGCGGCAGCGGCGAGGGCGGTGGCGGCGGCACGGGCGGCAGCGACGCGTGTGTGACCTGCTCGGCGCCTCTCGTGGCCAACGCCGACCCGGCGGACCTTTGCGAGTCCTCGATTCCGAAATACCAGGCGGTTACGGATTGTATCTGCGAGACGTGTGGCGCGGCGGAGGGCGACCCCTGCTTTGCCGCGTGCGACCCGAACTCGGACGAGGCACCGGACGCCGAGTGCGAGGCGTGCGGTACCGCGGCGGCCACCACCGCTGAGGGCGCGTGCATCGAACAGGGCACCGCCTGTCTCCAGGACGGCCAGTGATCGCGACGCGCCGAGGTCTCGCGGATCCGTCCGTGCGACCTTCGGCGATTCGTGCTGCGGCCGCAGGGAGGGGCGGGACGCCTGCCTCGCCCGCGGCCGCTGTTTCGCGCTCTCCGCTGTCGCTGTGGGCTCGGCGCGACAGGCGCCTGTCGGTGGGCGGGCGATCCCGCGGAGAGACCTAGTCGACCTCGCTCACCGTCACATCGACGTTCATTGTCTCGGCGGCGGCCGTGTAGAGCGTCCCCGCTGTCGGCGTTACGTCCATGTAGTTGCGGCCGTAACCGACCCGCACGTGGTCGAGGCTGGCCAGCACGCCGTTCGTGGGGTCGAACCCCTTCCAGCCGATGTTCGGGATGTAGAGTTGCACCCACGCGTGGGTCGCGTCGGAGCCGGCGCGGCTCGCGCCGACGTTGCCGGTATAGAGATATCCGCACACGTAGCGCGCCGGAATGCCGAGCAGCCGCGCCATGCAGATGAACAGGTTCGCGAAATCCTGGCAGACCCCGCGCCGGTTCACGAAGACGTCATACGGGGTGGTCGCGAGGTTCGTCGAGCCCGGCACGTACTGGTATTCGCGGAAGAGGGTCAAGTTGATCGCGAAGAGCGTCTCCATCAGGTCCGCGTCGTTCTTCTCGACGAACGACATGGCGTAATCGAAGAGTGCCTGGAGCCGGGTGTCGGGGAGCTCCGCCGGGCGCACGTACGGCGCGATGATCGCCTGCTCCCACGGCATCCAGACGAGGGGGAACGCGGGCCGGATCTTCTTCTTCGCGAACGCGAACGGATCGGCGTCGCAGAGCTCCACGGTCGAGTCGGCCGAGATCGTCAGCGCGGTATACGGGGCGTTGATCTCGAAGCGTGTGGCCCGGTTCCCGAAGACGTCCTCGAACTCCATGGTGGTCACGCCGGGATCGATCGTGAGCGTGTGCGAGAGCACCCGTTGATCCCAGTCGTGCACCGGGCAGAGATGCAGCTTGTGCACGCTGCGCTCCACCGGGCGATCGTAGGTGTATCTCGTCGAATGGACGACGCGGAGCCTGCGAATCGTCGGTGCCATGTCGGGCACCCCCGTGCTCATGCCTCGGCGCGCACCGACAGCTCGATCCGCCAGCGCTCGTTCGGCTTCTGCGCCTCCCGGGGGATCGCCTCCAGGAGCAGCGTCCCCACCTCGGTGACCGACGCGCGCAGCTGCACCGGCACCATGTCGCCCTCCCGGCGGCCCTCCGCGGGCAAGGTGACCTCGATCGGCGAGAGCTCCTCGAGCTCTCCGGGCTTCCAGCTCTCGAGCTCGGTCCCGGCCTGGTCATCCCGGCGCACCGACGAGCTGAAGAAGCGGAAGCGCACCGGCTCGCCGACCACCACGCCGAACTCCTGCGGCGGCAGCGTCGCCTCGGTGCCTTCCTCCATGCCGAACGGCGCGAGGCAGAGCGCCGTGATCGGCGGCTCCAGGCCGGGCACCGCGGGGACGGCCCCCTCGATGCCCACGTAGTAGGCCCGCGCTGTCCCGCCGCGGATCCGGAGCCCGCGGCCGCGCCGCGCGAGGCCGTAGGCGGCGGCGCCGCGCGCGACCGCGAGATCCAGGTCGTCGCTCGGGAGCACCCGCGGCCGGGGCGCGCCGTCCTGCTCGAGCCAGGCGCCGAGCGTCGCGACCAGCCGCTCGCGCAGCGCCGCGCTCTTCATGACGCCCCCGTTGAAGAGCACCGCCGTCGGGTGCAGGAGGAGCGGCGCTCGGCCGGGCTCGGCGTTCGCTCCTCCCTGCGGGGCGAAGCCCGGAAGCTTCGACGTCGCGCCGGCCTGCCGCCCCAGGAACGCGGCCAGGTGGCGGGTGATCGCCGGGTCCTGCGCGTACGGGAGGCCGAGCTGCGTCAGGCCGGCGCGCGCGCGGGTCGCGGGGCGCGCGGACGAGGGGACCTCGGGGAAGAACCCGTCGACGAGCGTCCGGGTGATCTCGTCCCGCGTGAGCTCGGTCCGGATCGCCGCCCCGAGCAGCTTCGAGCCGCGGCCGGCGATCGCGATCGGCGCCTCGCTGATCGACGGATCGCCGAGCAGCCGCTCCTTGGCGACGCGCGCGGCGTGGGTCAGCGACGACATCTGCCAGCGATCGAGCTCCTTGCCCTCGGCGGCGAGCTTCGCCTTCACGACGTGCGCGAGCGCGAGGTCCATGTTGTCGCCGCCGAGCAGGATGTGGTCGCCGACCGCCACGCGGACGAGCTCGAGCGAGCCGTCGCGCGGGACCGCGGCGATCGCGGAGAAGTCGGTGGTCCCGCCGCCGACGTCGATCACGAGCAGCACGTCGCCCGGCTGGAGGTGCTTGCGCCACGCCTCGCCGGCCGCGTCGATCCAGGCGTACACGGCGGCCTGCGGCTCCTCGAGCAGGGTGAGGTCCTCGAACCCCGCGGCGCTCGCGGCCTCGACGGTGAGATCGCGCGCGGCGGCGTCGAACGACGCGGGCACCGTGATCACGAGCTCCTGCTTCGCGAGGGCGAGCGCCGGATCGTCCTTCGCGAACAGGTGATCCCACGCCTCGGTGAGGTGCTCGAGGTACCGCCACGACGCCTCGACGGGCGAGATCTTCTCGATGTCCTCGGGCGCGCCGAGCGGGAGCGTCGAGCCGCGCCGGTCGATGCCAGCGTGGCTGAGCCAGCTCTTCGCGCTCGAGATGAGGCGCGCCGGCGCGTCGACGCCGCGCGCGCGGGCGTGCTCGCCGACGGCGAAGCGCCGCTCGGCGTCCCAGGGCAGCGCCTGGGGGCCCTCGCTCTCGTGAGGGATGTACATGAAGGAGGGCAGGAGCGGGCGCGCCTCGAGCGTCCCCTGCGCCACGAGCTGCGGGGCCGCCATCACCTCGGGCGACGGCGTGAGCCGCGCGTCGGCTCCGTCCTCGGGCAGGGGCGCGTAGGCGAGCGCGCAGTGGGTGGTGCCGAGATCGATGCCGATGATGTAGCGCGCGCTCATAGCTCGACCTCCGCGGGGGCGATGATGCTGGCGTCGTGGCCGGCGACCGGCGTCGGCAGCGAGACGTCGTCGGCGCGCCAGCCCCGGTGGCGCAGCACCCCTCTGTAGGGCGCGGTCCCGGACACGTTGCCGATGAGCTTGATCTCGGAGGGGTTGTAGCCGGCCTCGAGCGTCACCTTCTCCCCCTCGTCCTCGCGCCGCACGGGCGCGAGCTTTGCGTGGCTGCGCAGCGCCTTGCGGCACCCCTCGTGGACCATCCTCGCCGCCACGCCGACGTCCGCGTCGCCGAACGAGGCGATGTCCTGCTCGAGGAAGTCGACGAGCCGCCCCTCGCGCTGGAGCAGCGAGAGCAGCTGGAGCGCCGAGCTCGCCGCGGGGGCGGCGACCGGCGCGGGGGCGGCGACCGGCGCGGGGGCGGGCTCGCTCGCGGCGGCCTCGGGGGCGGCGGGCGCGCGGCCTGCTCCATCTCGCTCGAGCCGTCGCGGCTCAGCGCGCTCGGCCGGCGGCAGGGCGGCGGCCGCCGCGCGCGCCTGCCAGGCCCGCGCGGCGAACTGGGAATCGAACAGCACGCGGAAGAAGCAGGCGAAGGCGAACCAGAGCCGCGTGGACCAGGGGAGCGGAGGATCGTGGAGGTCGGCCACGGCGAGAGCCTAACGCCGAGCGTAGGGATCGGCACAGAGACCGGCGCGCGGGGCAGGGGGGCGCCTGCCCCGCCGCCGCCGCCCGGGGCGACCCCGGGCCCCTCAGAAGGTCGCCCGGAGGACGGGGACGCGGACCTCATGCCCCTGCGCCACGCCGAACTTGAACATCTCGTCCTGCGAGTAGAGCGGCTTGAACGAGAGCGCGGGCACGCCGAGCGCGACCCGGCGCGGCGTGATGTCGACGAGGCCGAGCCGGGGCTCTTCCCAGCGGGCCCGCCGGAGGATCTGCGCGGCGTCCGTCGTGAGCTGGACGTTGATCCCCGGCTGCGGGGGCTCGGCGGCCGGCTCGTTGCGGATCGGCTCGCTCTGGTCGGAGTCGGGGGGCTTGTATGCGGTGGCGTTCAGGGTGACGACGACGGTCGGGATGACCAGCGCCATGCCGCCGGCGAGCATGTAGAGCGGCACCTCCGCGGGCGGATCCGCCGCCTCGACGAAGTAGCCGGCGACGCCGCCGCCCACCGCGCCGAGCCCGCCGAACACGAGGTACGGCCAGGCGCGCTCGACCCCGATGGCCCCCATGGTCAGCATCACGACCTCGCCGCCGAGCAGCGCGCCGCCGACGATCCCCTTGCCGTCGACGCTCACCGTGTCGCCCTCGCTCGCCTCCTGAGCGCTCGCGCGCCCGGCGGCGCCGGCGAGCACCGCCGCGGCCACCGACGCTCCTGCCAGACAATGCGCTGCCTTTCGATTCAAGCGGTTCATCGGCATCGTGTTTTCCCCGTGTCGACTGTCGCGAAGCCTGCGAGGGCTCAAGCCATGGATCACCGCCGGCCTCATCCGAGGCCGGCGTCCGGGCCGGCCGGCCGGCGATCCCGTGTGGGTCGTCGAGCCGGTCTTGATTTGTGAACCGCTGGCGGAGTGAGCGGGCGCATACGCGCCTCGTCTCTCCTCCAGCGAAGCCGGTGCGCGAGCCTAGCACGGGTCTCAGCGCTTCGAACCGCTGCATTGCCGGTGCGGAGGATGGGTGGTATGGGTCGACGCAAACCGGGCCGTGGCCCGCCGACCTGCCGCCGAGCGCGCGGCAGCCTTCAAGGGATCAACGCTATGGGCCGCATCGGACCGCTCGAAATCGCCCTGCTCATCGGCCTCGCCTTGCTCCTCTTCGGCGCGGGGAGGATCGCCGACATCGGGAAGGGGATCGGCGAGGGCATCCGGAATTTCAAGAAGGGGATCCGCGACGACGAGGAAGAGGATCCCGCCAAGCAGCTGCCGGCGAAGCCCGAAGAGAAGCAAGAAGACACGCAGAAGCCCGTGTAGCGCCCGCGCTGGAACGTGGCGTTCGGGGGCGATCGGGGCGATCGAGCGCCGACGTCGGTCGACGCTCGCTGGGGTGCGTCTATACTCGATCGCCGTATGCCTCACCGACCCCTGGAGCGCGTCGCCAAGGCGCTCGTCGTCTCCGCCGCGTTCCCGCTGGCAGCGTACTTCGTCCTTCAGTTCGGCCCTGGCGGGCTCTGGCGCGGGTTCGAGCCGGCGCTCGCGGTCACCGGGCAGGTGGCCAAGGCGCCGTACGACCTCACGCGCCTCGAGGCCGTCAACGAGACGCTGAAGATGATCCGGGACAAGTACGTCGAGCCGGATCGCGTCAAGCCCAAGGAGATGCTGCTGTCGGCGCTCAACGCCGTCCAGCGCGACGTCGCGCAGGTGATCGTCCTCAACGAGGATCCCAACGAGGTCACCGTCCGCGTCGAGACCAGCGCGAAGAAGTTCCGGATCGACAACATCCAGGGCCCCTGGGACGTCTCCGCGCGCCTCCGCGAGGTCTTCACCTTCCTCCAGAAGAACCTCCGCGGCACGGAGGTCGATCTGCGGGACGTCGAGTACGCCGCGTGCAACGGCATGCTGCACACGCTCGACCCGCACTCGTCGTTCCTGAGCCCCGAGGCGTACAAGGAGATGAACCTCTCCACGTCGGGCGCGTTCGGCGGGCTCGGCGTCGTGATCTCGATCCGCGACCAGATGCTCACCGTCCTGAACCCGATGCCCGACACGCCCGCGGGCAGGGCGGGCCTCAAGCGGCTCGATCGGATCGTGAAGATCAACAACGAGTCGACGCTCAACATGCCGCTCGACGACGCTGTGCGGAGGCTCCGCGGCGATCCCGGCACCCCGGTCACCGTGTGGGTGACCCGCGAGGGCGACGGCGGGTGGCAGGGGCCGAAGGCCTTCGAGCTGACCCGCGAGGTGATCAAGGTGAGGTCCGTCGAGTCGCGCGCCCTCGAGGGCGGCGTCGGCTACGTCCGGCTCAAGACGTTCCAGGCGACCTCGACCGCGGAGCTCGACGCGGCGCTCGACGGGCTGCGCAGCAAGGGGCAGCTGAAGGGGCTCGTGCTCGATCTGCGCGGCAACCCGGGCGGCCTGCTCGATCAGGCCGCGCGCATCGCTGACAAGTTCCTCGCCGACGGCGTCATCGTGTCCACGGTCGGCGCCTCCGAGGGGCGCGAGGAGAAGCGCGCCAAGGGGCCGGGCACCGAGCCGCTGTACCCGATCGTGGTGCTCGTGA
The DNA here is from genome assembly GCF_051524395.1 of Sorangium sp. So ce117. Lineage (NCBI taxonomy): Bacteria > Pseudomonadati > Myxococcota > Polyangiales > Polyangiaceae > Sorangium > Sorangium sp. So ce117. Next base: position 9,037,826 of record NZ_CP150309.1, on the reverse strand, counting down.
GCGGCAACAGCGCGAGCGCGAGCGAGATCGTGGCCGGCGCGCTGAAGAACAACGATCGCGCCGTCATCGTGGGCTCGCAGACGTTCGGCAAGGGCAGCGTGCAGCTCGTCTTCCCCGACGTCACGGCCGAGAAGGCGGCCCTCAAGCTCACGATCGCGCAGTACCTGACGCCGGGCGACATCTCCATCCAGGGCGTCGGCGTCACGCCGGACATCGAGCTCGATCCCATGACGGTCGACGAGCTCGAGATGGATCTCACGGTCCAGAAGGATGGGCTCCGGGAGCGCGATCTCTCGGCGCACCTCTCGAACGCGCGCGCGGCGGCCGCGGGCAAGCCGTCCGAGGTCGTCCGCTACCAGCTCACGAGCGCCGACCGCGAGCAGATGCGGGAGCGCGGGGGCGACATCGACGAGGACTTCTCCGTCGACTTCCCCATCCGCTTCGCGCGGGAGCTCGCCGCGCGGATGCCGCCCTCCACGCCGAGGCTCCAGCAGCTCCGGGCGATGCACGACTACATCGATCAGGTCGGCAAGGAGGAGCTCGGCAAGGTCGCGGCCGAGCTGACGAAGCTCGGCGTCGACTGGTCCGACGCGCCCGAGGGGGTCACGCCGGCGGCGAAGTCCGAGCTCGACGTGAAGGTCGAGACCGATCGTCCCAACGCCGAGGTGACCGCGGGGCAGCCGATGGAGCTCCGGGTCACGGTCAAGAACAACGGAAAGCAGCCGGTCTACCGGCTCCGTGGGACGACGGAGAGCGACAACCCGTACTTCGACAGCAAGGAGCTCATCTTCGGCAAGATCGGCCCCGGCCAGACGAAGAGCGCGAAGGTGCCGCTCGGCTGGTGCGAGGTCGAGGGGCGGAAGGTCGGCTCGACGAAGCCGAGGAAGGCGAACGAGAAGCGCGTCTGCACGATCCCGATGGACGCCCTCTCGCGGAGCGACGGCCTCAAGGTGAAGTTCGAGGTCGCCGCCGCGCCGGAGCCGCCGGCGGTCGAGATCCGGCCCACGGTGCGCGCGCTCGACCGGCCGCTCTTCCAGTACGCCTATCAGCTCGCGGACGACCGCGAGGGCAACGGCGACGGGCTCATCCAGAAGGGAGAGCGGGTCAGCATGTACCTGACCGTCAAGAACGTCGGCAAGGGGCCGTCGTACGAGACGCAGGCGAACATCGCGAACCTCTCGGGCGACGGGCTCATGCTGCACGCGGGGCGCTTCGACGTCTCGAACATCAAGCCGGGCGACGTGCGCAAGGTGGTCTTCAGCTTCGACGTGGAGCAGCACCTGTCGGAGCCCGAGGCGACCCTCACGCTCTCGGTCGGCGATCGCGATCTCCGCGAGTTCGCCAGCGAGAAGGTGAAGATCCCGATCTCGCCGCGCATCCAGCTGAGCGGCGGCGGCTCCACCATGAAGGCCGGGGCGGAGGGGGCGACCCTGCTCCCGTCGCCCGAGGCGAGCGCGCGCGGCTTCGGCCGGCTCCCGGCGGGCGCCGTGGTCAAGGTGCTCGGCGAGGCGCCAGGCGGGTTCCTCAAGATCGACCTCGGCGCGGGGCGCTTCGCGTTCGTCGCGGCGCGCGAGGTGGCCCCTGGCGGCGGGCCGGCCCCGGCGGCGGTCGCGTTCGAGGACCTCTACTCGCACGCGCCGCCGACGCTGGACATCGCCGCGGCGGCGCTGGCGACGACCGCCGGCACCATGAAGATCACGGGGACGGCGTCGGACAGCGAGCGGCTGCTCGACACCTTCATCTTCGTCGGGTCGCGGAAGCTCTACTACAAGTCGAACCGCGACGGCGCCGACCCGAAGAAGGCCGAGTTCGCGTTCGAGGCGCCGCTCCGGCCGGGGGTCAACGTGATCACCGTGGTCGCGCGCGAGACGCCCGACACCACGACGCGGCGCACGCTGGTCGTGCGCAAGGACGGGCCTGACGGCTCGATCCTGAAGACCCCGAAGTCCGACAACCCCGTGGACGATTGGATTGCGGACCGCGGCGGCGAGGAGTAGGCCGCTGGGAAATGGACGAATGGGACGACAGCCACGGCGACATGGACGACCGCGGTGACGGGCGTAGAGGGCGGTGCTCCGCCGGGCTGCCCTGCCCGGCGAGGATCTGGTAGCCTCATCACGTGGGACTCCTCGCCTGGCTCGGCCTGAAGCAGGGGGGCTCGTTCCCGAACCTCGACGCCCTCCTGACGGAGCTCCGCACGGCGCTCCCGGACGACGAGGCGGTCGTCCTCCGCTACATCGCCACCGTCATCGTCCTGCTCGGCAAGGTTGCCTGCGTCGACGGCCGCTTCTCCGACAAGGAGGACGAGCTGCTCCGCGAGCTGCTCACGCACGTCGACGGGCTCGCGCCGAGCGGCGTCGAGGCGGTGTTCAACGCCCTCCAGGGCAAGCTGCCCGCGCTCCAGGAGGGCGAGGTCGACCGCTGTTACCGCGAGCTCAAGGCGCTCTGCAACGCGAGCGAGCGGGTGGAGGTCGTGCGCCTCTTGATCCGGCTCGCGGCGGCGGACGGCGCGCCCACGCCGGCCGAGCGGGCCGAGATCGAGCGCATCGCCGAGGAGCTCGGCGTCTCGCTCGCTGACATCGAGCCCGACCTCTCCGTCGAGGCCGGCCATCAGGCGGGCTCCCCGGCGCCGCCGGACGATCGGAGCGATCCGGGCGGCGAGCCCCCGGCGTGAGCCGGGCGCGAGCGCGCTCGGCTGATCCGTCGCGCGCGTCGCGCTGCTGCCGGGCGCCAGTGGCGCTCGGCCGATCAGTCGCGCGCGTCGCGCTGCTCGGCGCTGCCTTCAGGGCTCGGAGCGCGGCTCGCGAGGCCGAGCGCCCGTCGCTGCTTCAGCGCCGTGAGCGCCACGAACAGGACGAACAGGACGGCCCCGAGCACCGCCACGAGCACGCCGAAGTTGAAGAGGTAGTGCGCGCCCTGCGCGCCCCCCACCCCCATCAAGAAGATGCCGAGCAGCGCGATGCCCGCGCCGATGACGGGATCAGGGCCGACGTCGTTCTCCGACGTCGCACGCGAGAGCCCGCTCCCCTGGACCCCGGAAGCCTCGTTGCTCATCGGATGGCTCACACGGAGGAGCTTAGCAAACTGGTCCACCGCCCGAAACCCGCCAGCGCCGGACCCGGGCTATGCTGTGCGGGTGAGCACGCCCACCCACCCACGAAACGACCGTCCCTCTCCGCCCGCGCCGTCTGACTTCGCCGGGCGCCGCGTCATCTGCTTCGAGAGCCGCCGCGCCTCCGAGATGGCCTCGCTGATCCAGCGGTATGGCGGCGTGCCCGTCACGGCGCCCACGCTCCGCGAGGTGCCCATCGAGAGGAACGAGCGCGCCCTCGACTTCGCGCGGCGCCTCGCGGGCGCCGAGTTCGACCTCGTGGTCCTGATGACCGGCGTCGGGACCCGGGCGCTCGTGGCTGAGGCGGCGCCTGCGCTCGAGCCGAACCAGGGCGGCGGCGGGGCGTCCGCTAGCGACGGTGGCGCGGACGCCCAGGGCGTATCTCTCCTGGCGGCGGCGCTCTCGTCCGTGCAGATCGTCGTGCGCGGCCCCAAGCCGGCCGCGGCGCTGCGCGAGCTGGGTCTGACCGGGTTCATCACCGTCCGTGAGCCCAACACCTGGCGAGAGATCGTCGAGGCCGTCAGCGCGCTCGGCGACCTGCGCGGAAAGCGCGTCGCCGTCCAGGAGCACGGCGCGCCGAGCCACGAGCTCTACGCGAGCCTCTCGGCGGCCGGCGCGCAGGTCACGCCGGTGCCGGTGTACCGCTGGGCGCTCCCGGAGGACACGGCGCCGCTGCGGCAGGCGCTCCGCCTCATGGCGGACGGCGGCGCGGCGATCACGCTCTTCACGAGCCGCGCGCAGGTCGAGCACGCGCTCCTCGTGGCGGCCGAGGAGGGGCTCGTCGAGCGGCTGCGCGCCGCGCTCGCGCGGGGCGTGGTGGCGTCCATCGGGCCGGTCTGCACGGAGGCGCTGCGCGCCGAGGGGATCGAGCCGGATCTCGAGCCCGAGCACCCGAAGATGGGCCACCTTGTCAAAGCGGCGGCCGCGCGCTCGATCGAGATCCTCGTCGCGAAGGGAAATCGGGGCGACGCGCCCCTGTCGGCTCAGTCTTCGTAGTCGTCGTACGCCTCGTCCTCGTCGGCGGAGCGCGCCACGGTCGCCGGCCGGGGCGCGGGGCCGGGCTCTGCGCTGGCGGCCGCGCGCTCATCCGTGTCCGCGTGGCCCCTGTCGATCAGCTCGGCGCGGTAGAGCACGCGCCCGTCCTCCGCCGTGATCTCACCGCCCACGTCGCCCCAGGCGAAGTCGTCGCTCTGGAGCGTGCGCATCGTCGCCTTCGTCTTGCCGATGCGCACGCGAAAGCTCGTCCGCTGGCACGGGATGGAGGAGCCGCCGACCTCGACGTTCACCGCCTCGCTGCCGAGCACGTCCTCGTTCTCGTCGGCGGCGAGCGCGGTCTTGGCCATCATCGCGTCGTAGGCCGAGAGGGTCGCCGGCCGCTCCGCGCCGTCGTCGATCCACGCCGCGCCGAGGATCTCACCGCGCCTGCTGGGCTCGTCGCTCATGCGGACCCGCAGCGCCTCGGTCTTCTTGCCGTCCTCGAGGGTCACGTCGACCACGAGGACGTCCCCCTCGCGCGCGACCACACGCTGCGTGAGGAGCAGCGGCGTCTTCCTGAAGCTGCCCGAGAACCGGTAGGCCACATAATCGCCGGGCTTGCGCGCGCCGGGCGCCTCCTCGGCGATCGGGCCGCGCTCGTCCGAGCCCTTCGCGCGTTGCGGGACCTCGCGCCGCGCTTGCGCCGCCACCTTGGCGGAGGCGTCCTGCGGGCGACCGGAGCGAGCGTTCGTCTCGATCCCGGCGCCGCAGCCAGCAGCCAGGACCGAGGTGAGGGCGGCGAGGAGGAGCGGTCGGTTCATGCTCGTCCGGTACCGGAGAGCGCTCGCCGTGGCCCAATTTCTGGCGGTTCCCGGGCGCGCCCGCGCGACCGCGCGACCGCACGCGAGCGGTTGTCAGGGCAGCTTGCCGCTCGGGAGCATATCGTCGAAGGCGGCGTCGAACTCGTCCGCGATCATCTCGGCGCCGACGGCGCGCGCGGCCGGCTTCGGGACGTCGATGCGGCGCAGCCGCTCCGCCACGCTGCCGCGCGGGTCGCTGTAGCTCGGGCTCATCCGGGCGACGCGCTGGAAGTAGTAGAGCGCCTGCTCGGGGACGCCGCGCAGCTCGTAGGCGTTCGCGATCTCGTAGGTCAGCGCGAGCTCCTGCTCGACCGTCTTGTGCGAGGCGTGCAGCCCGCGGATGAGCGCGTCGATGCCCGCCTCGATGTTGCCCATCTGGAGGTGGGTGACGCCGATCATCGATTGGCAGACGCACTCTCGCCCGGGGTCGCGGGCGGCGAGCTCGAACTCGCCGATGGCGTCGGCGTAGAGGCCCATCTCCTTGTAGGCGACGCCGAGATCGTAGTGCGTCGACGCGTCGGACTCGGAGATCTGCGCCGCGACGCCCGCCTTGAACTGCTCGAAGACGCTCTCGACGCTGATCTGCCGCGGATCGTCCTGGACGCCCGTCACCGAGCCCGGCACGACCTCGAGCTCGTCGATCATCTTGAGCGACTCGGCGATGTCGAACGCGCGATCCTCGTCCGGCCGCTCGCTGCCGCGCGGGACGGCCCGCGTGCCGCTCTCGTTGTCGGTCGCCGCCCGCACGACCACCCGCGCGTCCGAGGCCAGCTCCGTGACCTCGCGCAGCCGTTCCATCAGGAGCGGGTGGTTCGGCAGCCGCGCCAGCTGCTCCTCGAGGATGTTCCGCGCCTCGTCGAACATCCCGTGCTGCGCGAAGAACTCGACCTCCTCGAGCGCGTCCTCGTCGAGCGCGTCCGCGCGCCGCAAGGAGCCCGGCGGCACGGAGCGGCCCGACACCGGCCGGACCGACGCAGGTCGGCCCGACACCGGGCTGTACAGGGCCGGCGGCGGCGCGGCGAGCACGGGCGGGGGAGGTATCGAGGACGCCGGGGGCGGAGCCTGGGACGCAGCGACGGCGAGGGGGTGCTCAGGCACGCGGCTCGGGTTGACCGACGCCGTCTCCTCCTCCTCGTCGTCGATGGCCTCGAGCTCCTCGACGTCCTCGACCTCTTCGACGTCCTCGATCGGGAAGCTCGGCAGCGGCGGCTCGTTCGCGAACGGATCGTCGAGGTGCGTGACGAGCTCGGGCCGCCGGGGGAGCGCCTCGACGACGCCGTCTTCATCGAGGGTGTACGCGGGCAGCGGCGCGTCGGGGTCGTAGAGGTCCTGGCTCGGCACCTCGGACGCATACGCGTCGTTCTCGCCAGCCGTCGGCGAGGCTCCCGGCCCGGCGGCGTCTTCCTCCGCGAGCTCTTCCTCCTGCGGCACGGCGTAGCCGAGCAGGTTGAGCATCTCCGTGGCCTGGGCGTTGCCGGGATCGAGGAGCAGCACCTCGTCGAGGAGCCTCGCCGCGTCGTCGACGGCGTCCTCGCTGGCCAGCTGCTGCGCGAACGCGAGCATCTGCTCGACGGCGGCGTCCTGGTCGCCCGCCTCGATCAGGACATCGCAGAGCTTCTCGCGCAGCTCTCGAGCGGCCGGCAGCCGGGCGACGCCGCCCTTGAGGAGGGCGACCGCCTTGTCGTACTGCCGGTCGCGCCGGAGGCTCTCGGCGTGCGCGACGAGCTGCCTCGGGCTCGCGATCGGCGACGTCGAGGGCTGCGACGCGCGGAGCGGGATCGGCAGCGCGGACGCGGGCTCGTCGTCCTCGACGTCGAGCTCCTCCGCCTCCTCGTCCTCCGCTTCCTCATCCTCCTCGAGCTCGACGTCGATCGACGCGCGCGTGTTCCTCGACGAGGGCGCGATCTGGGAGGCGAGCTGGCGCACACCCTCGTCGTTCGGGGCGCGCGTGATCAGGGCCGAGACGAGCGCGGTGAACTGATCGACCCGCCCGGCCTCCTTGGCGATGCGCGCCGACTCCTTCTGCACCTCGATCGCCTTGGCCGGCTGCCCGAGCAGGTCGAAGGCCCGGGCGAGGAGCGCGAGCGTCTCCAGGTCTCGCGGGTTCTCCTTGAACGCGATCTGGAGCTTGGTCAGGGCCGACATCGCGTCGCTCGGGTCACCGCGGTCGAGGTAGATCTCGGCGGCCATGCGGGCGAATCGGGCGTCCGGGCGGTGCTGCAGCAGGCGCTCGACCACCTTCAGCGCGTCGTCGCGCCGCCCGAGCTTGAGCAGGAGCTCGGCCGCCGTCCCGAAGCGCTGGATCGCGGCGTCGTAGTCGCGGACCCGGATCAGCGCCTCCGCGAGGCGGAGATAGGCGAGGGGGTTGTTCGGGTCGAGGTCGACGACCCGCTTGAAGATGTCGATCGCGTCGCGGTCGCGCCCCGCGCGGAGCAGGCGCGTCGCGACCTCGTCGTAGGCGGCGAGCGCGTCGCTCGTGAGCCCGAGCTGCGTGTAGATCTCCGCGAGGCGCGGGACGATGTGGCCGAAGCGATCCTCGTACTGCGGGACGTGCTTGTGGATGATCTCGCGGATCTGCTTGTAAACGGCGATCGCCTTGAGCGCGAAGCCCTGGAGGGAGTAGAACTGGCCGACGCGCTCGTAGGTGGTGATCGCCTCGACGTACTCCTCCGTCTTCAGGTAGAGGTCGCCGATCTTGAGCAGCGTGCGGACGTCCTTCGGATCGTCTGCGACCAGCTTCTGGTACTCGGCGATCGCCTTGTCGAAGCGCTTCCGCTCGACAAGCTTCTGCGCGGTCTGGAGTACCTTGTCGCGATCGACCGCCACGGCGATGGGAATCTCCTGCTGAGGGCAGCAAGGCGTTGCTCGGGCGCCTCGTCGGCATCCCTCACCTCGCCTAAAAAACACCTAGCCAATCCCGCCACCACGTACAAGCGCGCGGCACCGGAAGTTCCGGAAGCTACCGCGAAGGTGCTTGTTTGCAGTGTGCGGCCCCCCGGGGGCCCTGTCTGGCGACGCGGCGACCGCCTGGCGCGGTGGCCGCGAGCCCCCGCCCCGGTCGGACGCTGGGCGGTCCGGTCGAGGCGCGTCGAAGAGCGCGCCCTACCTGTAGGAACGCGCTGAACGGCCGGGGATTCGCGAAGATCGCGGGGAAGGTGGCGAGCGCCGCCATTCCCGCGAAGACAGCGTTAAGCCTAGCAGTCGAGCGGCCTTGTTGCACATTTCGTGCGATCTTCCGCGACCCGCGGCCGCCTCGCTGGAGGTCGCGCGACCCCGCGATCCCCGGGTACCCCGCGCGCGCGGGCGATGGTTGCGCGCCGCGCCGGATGAAGGGCAGGGGGTAGGTCGCGAGCTCGGCCGCCGCCGGGGCCGAGCGCGGGCGTCGGCGGGAGGGCGCACCGGAGCGCCGCCGTTTCTCGACCGTCCCGGCGAATGGACCTAGAGTTGGGCACCATGTCGCGCAGCCAGGCCTACCGTGCCCCGTTCGCTCCTGGAGAGGAAAACGCCGTCGACGCCGCGCTTTGCGAGCGGCTCCTCTCGGTCGCCCTGTCCAAGGGAGGTGATTACGCTGACCTCTTCTTCGAGTACCGCGCCGGAGGCGGGTTCACCTTCGACGAAGGGATCCTCAAGGCGGCCTCGCGTGGGGTGTCGATGGGGGTCGGCGTCCGCGTCCAGCGAGGAGACGCGACCGGGTACGCGTACACGGAGGACCTCACCTGGGAGGCGATGCGGCGCGCGGCCGAGACGGCGGCGCAGATCGCGACGGGCTCGGGCGGCAAGGAGAAGATCGAGCTCAGGCGCCGCGAGCTGCCGACCCGCTACGAGCTGCCCAGCATCTCGCTCGACGCCCCCGGGCTCGCGAAGCGCGCGCTGCTCGAGCGCGCGAGCGCCGCGGCGCTCGCCTACGATCCCAGCATCGTCAAGGCGGAGGCGAGCTTCGTCGAGGAGGTGCGCGAGGTCCTCGTGGCCACGAGCGACGGGCGGATGGCGCACGACGTCCAGCCGCTCATCCGCTTCGGCGTGCGGGCGCTCGCCGAGCGCAGCGGAAAGCGCCAGGAAGGCTCGAGCGGCGGCGGCGGGCGCATGACGACGGCCTACTTCGAGGGCAAGTCGCCGGAGTGGCACGCCGAGGAGGCCGCGCGGCAGGCGGTCGCGATGCTCGACGCCCGCGACGCGCCCGCCGGCGAGATGAACGTCGTGCTCGCCCCGGGCGACAGCGGCATCCTGCTCCACGAGGCGGTGGGGCACGGGCTCGAGGCGGACTTCAACCGCAAGGGGACCAGCAACTACGCGGGCCAGATCGGCAAGGACGTCGCGAGCCCGCTCTGCACGGTGGTGGACGACGCGACGCTCCTCCAGTCGCGCGGCACGATCAACGTGGACGACGAGGGCCACGAGCCCGAGCGCAGCACCCTCATCGAGAACGGCAAGCTCGTCGGGTACATGCACGACCGGCTGTCGGCCCGGCACTTCGGGCTCACGCCGACCGGCAACGGGCGGCGCGAGAGCTTCGCCGCCGCGCCGATGCCCAGGATGACGAACACCATCCTGCTCGCGGGCCCGCATGATCCCGAGGAGATCGTGAGGTCCGTGAAGCGAGGCGTCTTCGCGAAGAAGTTCGGCGGCGGCCAGGTCGACATCTCGAACGGCGATTTCGTGTTCTCTCTGACCGAGAGCTACCTCATCGAGGACGGCAAGCTGACCGCGCCCCTCAAGGGCGTGAACCTCATCGGCAACGGCCCCGAGGTGCTCCGGCGCGTCACCATGCTCGGCCACGACGTCGCCGTCTCCGACGGCATCTGGACGTGCGGCAAGGACGGACAGAGCGTCCCCGTGGGTGTTGGCTGCCCCACAATCAAGATCGATCTCATCACGGTCGGCGGAACGCGGATCGGCTGATTTTCAAGGCTGGAACGCCAGGCGGAAGGTAAGCCTCGCAGCGGTATTGGTGGGTTTAGCGCGGTGCGTCTTGCCGGCCCGTCGTGACACCCGTATACGGGGCGTTCATGGCGCGTCGCTCGTTCATAGCCATCGTTGGACACGGACCGGATCTGGAGCGCGACGAGGGTGCCGCATCGGTCTTGCGCTCGCTGGGCGCTGACGTGCGAACCCTGGATCTCTGGGATGATCCACCGCGGCTCTTCCACGACGACGAGAGCAAGGCGCGGGCGATCGTCGTCGAGGCCCTCGACAGGCCGGACCTGGCCGCCGCGGCGCTGCGCGCGCTGCGCCGCGAGCCGCGCCTCGAGGAGGTCGGCGCGCTGGTCGCCGTGAGCGTCGCGCAGATCGCGCGGATCGAGCCGTCCAGCGGCTTCGACGACTTCCTGCTCGTGCCGTATGTGCCCGCCGAGCTCTACGCGCGCGTGCGCCTCGTCGAGTGGCGCCGCAGCGAGTTCGCGACCGAGGAGCGGGTGAAGGTGGGCGCGATCGTCATCGATCGCGCGGCCCACGACGTCTCGGTCGGCGGCATGCACGTGCCGCTCACCGCGAAGGAGTTCGCGCTGCTCTCGTACGTGTGCGAGCGCCGTGGAAAAGTTGTGTCGCGGACGGAGCTTCTTCGCCGTGTCTGGGGCAGCCAGTACGAGGGCGGCGCGCGGACCGTCGACATCCACGTGAGGCGTCTCAGGGCGAAGCTCGGCGCGGCGCTGCCGCTCGTCACGCTGCGCGGCGCCGGGTACCGCCTCGAGTCGCCGATCCCCGGCGCCGGTGGTCCCGAGGGCGGCGATGCGAGCAGGGCGCTCCAGCGGAGCGGGGCCGGCGAGGAGGCCCAGGGCGACGAGCGCGGAGAGCTGCGCGACGAGGACGAGGACGAGGACAGCGACGACGAAGGCGACGAGGACGAGGGCGAGGGCGAGGGCGACGAGGAGGAGGCCGCGCAAGCCAACCGGCGAGCGGCGCCCTCGGCGAACGACGCCACGCCGTCCGGGCGCGAGCGGCGCATCACCCGATGACGTCGCCGGTTCGCCGCGGCGGGGCGCGGGCGACCGCCGCCGGTGCAGCGCGCGGCGGTGGTCGCTCGCGCCCCGCCGGGCCACCGATCGTCGCGATCAGCGTCGGGTGCCCCAGCGGGGTGGGCCCCGAGGTGGCCGTGGCCGGCGCGGCGTCCGTCGAGGGCGCGCGCTGCGTGCTCGTCGGCGATGAGGCGATCATCCGGCGGGCAGCGAAGCTCGTCCGGGTCGCGGCCCGCCGGCTCGTCGTCGTCGATGGGCGCGCCGCCATCGAGGAGCTCGCGCCCGGCACGATCGGGCTCTGGGCGGGCAGCGCGCGGCTCTCGCGGCCGAGCGCGTTCGGTCGGCCCGAGGCCGAGGACGGCGCGGCGCAGCTCGCGTGGATCGACGCGGCGACGGATCTGGTCCGCGAAGGCGTCGCGGCGGCGCTGGTCACGGGGCCCGCGTCGAAGCACGCGATCGCCACGAGCGGCGCGCCGGGGTCCGCGGACTTCCTCGGGCACACCGAGCACCTGGGCCGGCGGCTCCGCGCGCGCGAGGTCACGATGGCCTTCGCCTCGGGCAAGCTCGTGACCGCCCTCGTGACGACCCACGTGCCGCTGCGCGAGGTGCCGGACGCGGTGAGCCCGCGCGAGGTGGCGCGCGCCGCGGTGTGGCTCGCGCGGCTGCTCGGCGATCTCGGCCGCGAGAGGCCGCGCGTGGCCGTCGCCGCGCTCAACCCGCACGCGGGCGAAGGCGGGCTCCTCGGCGACGAAGAGCAGGTGCGGATCACGCCGGGGATCCGCCTCGCGGCGCGTCGGCTTTCGCGCTCGGGCCCCGCGGCGGAGCTGACCGGGCCCGTCGGCGCGGAGACGGCGTTCCGGCTCGCGGCGCGCGGCGCGCTCGACGGGGTCGTCGCCATGTACCACGACCAGGCGACGATCCCGAGCAAGCTCCTGGGCTTCGGCGAGGCCGTGAACGTCACGCTCGGCCTGCCGATCGTGCGCACGAGCGTCGACCATGGCACCGCGTACGATCTCGCGGGAACGGGGCGCGCCGACCCGCGCGGCATGCGCGAGGCGATCGTGCTCGCGGCGCAGCTCGCGGCCGCGCGCGCGCGCTGACGCAGCGACACGCCGGCGCCGCGGCACGCCGGCGCGCGCAGCAAGAAGCCGCGGCTCAGCGCGCCCGTGGGCGGCCGCCGAGGTGCGCGAGCAGCCGCTCGAGCGCCGGCATGCTCACGCCGCGCTCTCGGCCCATCTCGAGGACGGTGGCGCCCATCGCGAGGTGCTGCGCGTGGAGCTTGGGGCCGAAATGCACGTCGAGGAACCGCAAGAACTCCGGGGCCAGCAGGCGCACGAGCGCGATGCCCGGCTTCAGCGTGAGCGGCCCGATGAACCGGAGGAGGAGCTTCGTCCACGGGGCCACCTTGCCCAGCCGGTCCGCGAGCGCCACGGACTCCCTTGTGGCCTCGATCACGGTGCGGAGCACGCCGTCGTTCTCGAGGAGGGCGCTCGCCCCGCCGCCCGCGTCGATGGCAACGATCAGCGGGAAGAACGCGGTCGTGGTGGCCACGTTCTGCGCGCCCACGTCGGGCTCGAGCCGCGCCGGGACACCGGCGCTCGTGAGGCGGCGCGCGAGCTCCTCGAGCGCCGGTCGCTCCGCGGGGGCGCCTCCCTCTTCGTCGATGAGCGTGGGCGCGAGCTCGGTGATCCAGGCGCGGACCACGCCGCGCTCGTCGAGGTAGCCCGAGACGCCCGGCATCGCGGGGGTGATGCGGCGCTGGGCGGCCTCCTCGAGGTCGGCGCGCTGCCTGGGCAGGAGCGGCGTGAGCACCACGGCGGGCGCGGCCGGGACGCCGCGGAGCAGATCCGCCACCGACCTGCCGCCCGCCGAGGTCAGCGCGGCGCCGCCGAGGTCAGCGCGGGGGACGAGCTGATCGAAGCGCACGGTGATCAGGACGACGTCCGCGTCGGCCGGGATCTCGGCCGCGAGGCGCGGGCGATCGAGCGTGTCGCGTCGATCGGCGCCGTTCACCTGCTCGACCACGAACGGCCGTACATCGCCGGCGCGCTCGGGCCGGACCACGAACGTGACGTCGTCTCCCTGGGTGGCGAGGCGCACGCCGTAGATCCGCCCGAGCGCCCCCGCGCCCACGATGGTGACCCGCATGGCTCCCCCGTAGCCTGCGCGGCGCTCGGGGAAAAGGGGGGCCGTCGCCGCCGATCGCGGCAGATCCCTCAGAACGTCCGCTTCGAATCGATGAGGATGGTGACCGGGCCGTCGTTCTCGACGAACACGCGCATGTCGGCGCGGAAGCGGCCCGTGGCCACCGTGAGGCCGCGGGCCCGCAAGGCGGCGACGAAGCGATCGTACAGCGCCTCGGCGCGCACGGGCTCCATGGCGCCGTCGAAGCTCGGCCTCAGGCCGCGCCGGACGTCCCCGAACAGCGTGAACTGGCTGATCGCGAGCACGCCGCCGCCGCGCACGTCCGCGAGCGCCCGCGACATCTTGCCGGCGTCGTCGCTGAACACGCGGAGGCCCGCGATCTTGCTCGCGACGTGGTCAGCGTCGGCGTCGTCATCGTCCTTCGCGGCGCCGACGAAGGCCACGAGGCCGCGCTCGATCGCGCCGACCACCTGGCCTCCGACCTCGACGCGCGCGTCGAGCGCGCGTTGAACGACCGCGCGCATCGCTAGCGCTGCGCGGCCGCGCTTCGACTCGGGGCGGCGGCGGGCTCCGCCCCGGTGCCCGCGCTCAGCCCGAGCTCGCGCATCAGCTTGGCCGTGACCTTGAAGTAGGTGCCGCGATCGTACGGCTGGTTGAGGATGTGGAAGTCCTTCCGCACGAGGCCCACGCAGCCGAAGCAGTAGGTGCAGCCGGTGCAGTCGATCGAGCGAACGAGGTACGACGACTGCGTGCACCGCTCGGACGCGACGCAGTGGCTGCACGCGATGAGATCGCGGCAGCCGCGGCAGTGCGTGCTGTCCGAGGAGCGCTGGGTGTCGACGCAGTAGTGGCACCGCTGCAGCGCCTTCGAGTTGCGGCAGAACGTGCAGTCGACGCAGCGCTCGCACGAGACGCACGCGACGCACCGCTCGTTGCCGGTGCCCGTCTCGAACGTCTGGATCAGCTTGCGGAGCTCGGCCTCGAATTCCGCGCGCGTCATTCCGCCTCGCCGCTCGCTTCGGAGACGCCCTCGCCCGCGCCGCGCCGGGCCGCGCCGTCCGCGGCCGGGGCCTCGGGCCTGCCGCTCACCTGGCGGCGCAGCCGCTCGGCGGCCTCGCGCGTCGCGGGCTCCTCCGCGAACTCCTCGATGCGGCGGAGCCGCGACTCGAGCACGGCGCGCCGCTTCGGCAGCTCGCCGACGAGGATGCCCGCGAGCTCGTCGATCGCCTCCTGGATGCGCTGCTCGTCGCTGTGCTCGAGCAGCTGCAGGTACACGTCCTGCTCCGCGGGGAAGGCGTGGCCGGCGCGGAGGAACTCGTTCGCGGCCTTGGAGATGTTGGGCCGGCCCGACGCGCAGAGCAGCTTCGACAGGAGCCGCTGGCGCTCGACGGCCTTCGGGTCGCTCTGCGGAGGCGGCGCGAGGACGATGCGCCCCGGCGCCTTGGACGCGGCGTCGCGTCCGGACTTGACGCGCCCGCCCTTGCTGTCCTCTGCCTCCGGCTCCTTGCGCGGAGAGAACAGCGCCTCGAGCGCGGCGCGGTGTTGATTGGCTGCCCGCCGGTCCTCGCCGGTCTGCGTCGGACGCGGTAGCCCCGCGCTGTTCGGCTGACCACGGCCATAGGCCGTGTGGAGCTCGGGATTGTGCCAGACCTTGGTTGCGTCTCTACGAATTCGCCGCATGTCGTGCCCCTGGTGACCTCGGAGCGATCATGGACGCGCCACCGGGTTCGGCTTCCGCATCCCGCGTGTGGCGCCCCGCTTGCATCGATGTTGTGGTGAATGAGGCTGGTGCGTGTTGGGCCGGGCGCTTCCCCCGCGATCCGCGATGGCCCGGACGATGTTGCGCAAGGGACGCGACGCCTAACTCCGCGCTGATCACGCTGGCTGCGTTGATCGTGAGGGTAGGGCCACGCCGCAGTGCGTGGTGCGCCGGGCGATACCCGGCCGCGGACCGCGTGACGAGGGGCTCTGCCCCCATGCACCCCGGAGCCGCGCTCACGACCCGACCGCAGTCGCGAGGCAGCTGGGTTCCTACCACAGCCTTTGGTCAGCGCCGCAGAAAATTGGGCTGCCCTCCGCACTTCATGCCATTCCTGCCCTCAGGTTCGGTCCCTTCCGAGCTTGCCTTCCGAGTCTCCCTTCCGAGGTTGCCTTCCGAGCTTGCGAGCTTCCGCGAGGGGCGTCTCGGAGACGCTGTTTCGAGGTTGCCGGTCTCGTCCCAGGTCGATTCAAGAAGCGGACCGCTGACTGCCCTTCCCAATCCCACATCCTGCGGACGGGCGGCGACGCCATGTCTGGGAGATCCCCTCCTTGGCGGATGGCACTCGCACCCGACCCGACTGGAGCTTTCCATGATGAGCCTTCGATCCGTGAGCAGTGCAGGCGCGGCGCCGCGGGACGCAGGGGGAGCTGTGCGCAGGGGGGAGCCGCGTGCGCGCCTGAGGCGTGCTCGCATGGCCGCGCTCTCGGTGCTGGTGAGCATCGTGGTGCCGGCGATCCTGGCGGGGCGGCTCTGCGCGGAGCCGTTGCCCAGGGCGCACGCCGCTGCCGAGAGATCCGGGGAATCGGGGGAAGAGGAGAGCGAGCAGACCCGTCGCGACCGTGCGCCGGCGAGCCCCGCAGGCGCGGAGCAAGCTCCGCGAACGAAGACGCGGGAGAGCTCGCCCGATCGGCGCGTGAAGAGCGCTTCGGCGGCGACCGGTGACGAGAAGACGAACGGGGCGGGGGACCGGAGGGGGAGGGGCCGTGCCCGCAGCAAGGCGCCGCACGCGGCTGCAGACGCGGAGGAAAACGCGGGCGGCTCGGCGAAGGCGGGCGGCGGGAAAAAGGCGGTCGCCAAGAAGAAGGCGGGCGGCGAGAGGAAGAAGGAGAAGAGGCGGGCGGCGCGCACGGCCGAGAGCAAGCGGCGCGGGGCGAAGAAAGGGATGGAGCGGGAGGCGCCTCCGAAGCCATGCCACGGACCGGTGCTCTCGATGGATCGCAGCGGGCTGGAGCCCGAGCGCCTCGAGCTGGTCGACTGCAAAGGGAAGCCGCGCGAGGAGGCCCGGCGCGCCCTCTCCTTGCTTGCGCGCCCCTGGGGCACGCCGCGGCCGATCCTGTCCGACGAGGGGGCGCCCGCGCGGAGGCCGGAAGCGGCGAGCCGCAAGGGGCGGCGCGCCGGCGATGGGCCGCGAGCCGCCGGCAGCAGGGCGAGCTGGGTGCAGGGAGGGGAGATCGCGCCCGGCGTACGGCTGCTCGATCCCGGGCTGCTCTCCCGCATCGACGCGCTGGCGCGGCGGTACCCGGGCCGGCTCGTGTCGCTCGTGAGCGGGTATCGGCCGCAAAGCCAGGGTAGCCTGCACCAGACGGGGCGGGCGCTCGACCTGCGCATCGCCGGGGTGCGGAACGACGAGCTCGCAGTCGCCTGCCGCGCGCTCGCCGACACGGGCTGCGGGTACTATCCGAACAGCTCGTTCGTGCACGTCGATGTGCGCGCGCCAGGGACGGGGAGCGTCTCGTGGATCGATGCGTCCGGACCCGGCGAGGCACCCCGTTATGTGACCGCGTGGCCGCCACCGCAGGACGAAGGGCGAGGGGCGACCGAGCGGATGCCCGGCGAGGACGCGGAGGAGGTGCTCCGGCGGGAGCGCCGCGACAGGACTGCGAGCACGGCGCCGGAGAAGATGGCGGGCCCTGTGCCGAACAAGGCGAGCGCGGCGCCGGAGACAGCGAGCACGACGCAGGAGAAGGCGGGACCGCCGGAGACGGCGAGCACGACGCAGGAGAAGGCGGGACCGCCGGAGACGGCGAGCACGACGCAGGAGAAGGCGGGACCGCCGGAGACGGCGAGCACGACGCTGGAGAAGGTGGGAGCGGTGACGGAGAAGGTGGGAGCGGTGACGGAGAAGGCAGGAGCGGTGCCGGAGAAGGCGGCGAGAGGCGCGCCGTAGTAGTGAGGCGGGATGGGTATCACGATTCCTCGCCGGCACGCCTCGGCGCTCGCCGGTACGTTCGGTCCGCTCGCGATCCATCGCCATGAAGTCATCGCTGCGGGCGCGTCTTATCCCGCCTTCACGCTGGAGCTCGCAGACTGGATCTCGGTGGCCGCGATCACGGATGAAGGTCAGTTCGTCCTGGTGCGGCAGTACCGGCACGGGGTCGACGCGGTGACCATCGAGACGGCTGGCGGCCTCGTCGATCCAGGGGAAGAGCCGGCGGCCGCTGCGCCGCGCGAGCTCCTGGAGGAGACGGGGTATGCCGTGGAGTCGCTCGAGACGCTCGGGTGGGTGCACCCGAATCCTGCGCTCCAGGCGAACCGCTGCTTCCTCTACCTGGCGCGCGGCGCGCGGCGGGTCGGCGAGCCCGAGGGCGACGAGCACGAGAGCACGGAAGCGGTCGTGATGAGCGCAGATGACGTGAGGGCGGCGATGCAGGACGGCCGGATCAGCCACTCGATCGCCGTGATCACCTTGCTGCGGGCGCTCGCCGTCGCGCGTGATTCGTGGGAACGGCCTGTCTGCCCACTCACGCGATAAGCTGCGTTATCGACGTCCTGCGTGAGCGAGAGCACCCGCATCTTTGCGGGCCGGTTGACACGGTCGGACCCGTCGCGTCTTGATGGCCGTCCTTCGCGGGGCCGCCCCTGGAGATCGGGAGCGGCGCGGCGGAGCGCCGCAATGGACCTCACGGCGAAGCCATGGAGACCCGATTGATGAGCCGTGTTCTTCGGCCGACCGCTTTCTTCTCTTCTTGTATTGGCGTTGTCCTGCTCGCGGGGTGCACGAGCTCCTCGCCCGCTCCGCTCGACATGGTGGCCACCACGGACGACGAGGACCGTGGGAGCGTCGGAGTCGAGAGCGCCGCCGCTGGACCCGGCGGCCCAGACGATACGCCGGGCGCCGGCTGCGACGAGCTCTCGGTCGAGCTCCAGCGTGCGCTCGACGCGGCCGTGGATGCGCAGCGGCTCCCTGGCGCGGCCGCCGCCGTGCACCTCGGCGGGTGCAGCTGGCTCGGCGCGGCGGGGGTCGCGGACACCGCGGCCGACGTGGCCATCCAGCCCGGCGATCTCTTCCGCGCAGGGAGCATCACG
The DNA here is from genome assembly GCF_051524395.1 of Sorangium sp. So ce117. Lineage (NCBI taxonomy): Bacteria > Pseudomonadati > Myxococcota > Polyangiales > Polyangiaceae > Sorangium > Sorangium sp. So ce117. The sequence goes on along the minus strand of NZ_CP150309.1, from coordinate 9,019,715 downwards.
AAGACCTTCGTCTCCACGCTGGCGCTGATGCTCCGCGCGGAAGGCCGGCTGTCGCTCGACGACGCCGTCTCGGCGTACGTCGGCGGTGTTCCCCGCGGAGAGCAGATCTCTGTGCGACAGATCCTGAACCACACGAGCGGCGTCTTCGATTACACGGCGCTCGACGAGTTCTGGACCGAGGCCTTCGACGATCCGACGCGCACGTGGACCCCCGCGGAGCTCATCGAGCTCGCGGCGTCGAAGCCGCCGTATTTCGAGCCAGGGCGCGGCTTCGCCTACTCCAACACGAACTACATCATCGCTGGCCTGATCGTCGAAGCGGCCTCGGGAGAGCCCATCGGCGAGCTGCTCCGCGCCCGCGTCCTCGAGCCGGCGGGGCTCGCGCACACCTACCTCGACGGCGCCGAGGAGGCCCTGCCCGGCCTCGTGCACGGTTACGGGCGGAGCCGAGGAGAGCTCGTCGAGATGACCTCCGCGATCGACGCGTCCGCGGCCGGCGCGGCGGGCGCGCTGGTCTCGACCACGGGCGACCTCACGAGCTTCTACCGCAAGCTGCTCGACGGCACGCTGCTCGGCCCCGCCGAGATCGAAGAGATGACCGCGTGGGTCGACGCGCCCCTCGGCGAGGTCACCGGGTACGGCCTCGGGCTGTCGCGCCGGGAATCTCCGCTCGGCGTCCAGGTCGGTCACGACGGCGGTATCTGGGGCTTCACGTCGTCGTCTTATTACGTGGTCGACAAGGATGCTTCTATCACCGTGCTCGTCAATCTCGACGGCGGCGATGTCGGCAGGATCGTCGATGAACTGTCGAATGTCCTGATCACGCCCTGAGCCGGGAAGGGGACCGTCGCGTCGATATCGACGCGCACGCGCGCAGGCCGGTGCCGGTCGCTGTCCGCCGCGCGCACACGCGGCGCCCCGCGGCGTGCGAGGCGCGCGCGCGACGCCGAACCACGGTTATCAGGAGCCCGCGCCGCCGTGCGTGGCACAAGCGGTCCGCCGCGAACGGGCCCCACGCTTGCATCGCCATGGACGCAGCCCGCACGGGATGACGCCCGGCAAGACGCTCGCATCGCGAAAGGATTCCGTGATGAAGCTGGTGAAAGCGCTCGGGGGCCTGGCGCTGTCCGGAATGGCGCTCGGCGCCGCGCAGATGGCTGCTGCGGGGAGCACGACGCCCATTCAAGATCTCGTGCTCGTCGAGGAAACGACGAGCTCGGACTTCCCCGACGCCAGGATTCCCCCGGATGACGTCCCATATCATGGGCATTTCAGGCCGTTCAGGCCGTTCGGGCCGCACAGGCCATATGGGCATTTCCGGCCGTTCAGACCCTTCAGGCCGTATGGGCACTTCCGGCCGTTCAGGCCCTTCAGGCCGTACGGGGACTTCCATCCATACGGGCAGCCCCATGACCCCGGGCGATCAGAGGCAACGCCGGCAGAGGACCGCCCCGGGCCGATCATGCGCCTCGGAGAGCCTCGCTGACCTCGATCCAGGAGCGGCGCCGGGGGCGGGTGGGTCCCCGTTCCTCGCGCCGCGCGGAGTGGAAACCGTAGGGCGGGGGCGTCGGTCACGATGCGCCCTCGCCCGGCGCGCCTGACGAGCCGCTCGGGGGGCCGGCGGAGCCCCGCTCCCCCTCGCCGCAGCCCGGGCTGCCACGCGCGGGAGGCGGCGGAGCTCCGCGCGCGAGCGGCCTCGCGCGCGGCGACGGGGCGCGCGGCGCGCCCGGCCCGATGGCGTATGCTGCGCCCGATGCGCTCTCACGACGCGGGCCGCCCAGGCGCCCCGCCCGCCGCCCCCTCGCCCGCCGAGCTCTTCCACCGCATCTTCGCGCTGCTCGCCGACATGGAGGGAGCGCAGAGGGCCAAGGTCATCGACCTCGCGAGGCGCCTCATCCCCACGCTCACGGCCGAGGACATCCGCAACCCGCACGACTTCCCCGGCCTCGACGACCCCGACTGGCACTTCGAGGACGGGCAGCTCGCCGGCATCGAAGCCGTCCGGTTTGCACTCCGCGGCCTAGCGAGCGATGTTCTGGGGGATGGCGAAGGGCGCGAAGCGCGAGAGAGACACGAGAACGACGGCCAGCCCGGAGCGAGCCGCGAAGGCGGCGGCGCGCAAGGTGAATGAGGCGTTCTATCAGCCGTTCTCCACGCTCCGGCAGCTGAACAAGGCCAAGCCGGCGCCCGAGGCGAAGCCCAAGGCGACGGCGGCCTCGTCCAAGGCGACGGCGGCCTCGACCGAGGTGAAGCCCAAGGCGACGGCGGCCTCGACCGATGCGAAGCCCAAGACGAGATCGCCCGCGCCCCCGGGCGCAGGCGCGGCGCCGCGGCCAAGCGCCGAGCAGGCGCCGCGGCCCGTCGACCCCGAGACCTTCGCCATCTACATGGCCGGCGTCCGCGTGCTCGAGGACCGCGCGACCCGGATCCCGGTCACCGCCAGCCGCGTCGAGCGAGCCGCGCTCCCGACGATCACGTTCGATCCGGACGAGGACGCGCGCTCGCGCATGCGCTCGCTCGTCATCGAGGGGATCAAGTTCGAGACCACGGACGACAGCGAGCGCATCGAGGGCCGGCGCCTCGACGTCGATCCGCGCGAGCTCAGGCGGCTCCGCCGCGCCCGCTACGCCGTCGACGGCACCCTGGATCTGCACGGCCTGAGGCTCGAGGCGGCGCGCGAGGCCGTCGAGGCGTTCGTCTGCAAGCGCCAGCGCGACGGCGACCGCGTCGTCGCCATCGTCCACGGCAAGGGCAACCACTCGCCCGGCGGCCACGCCGTGCTCCGCGGCGAGATCGCCGCCTGGCTGAGCAACGGCCGCGTCGCCCGCCACGTCGCCGCCTTCGCGACGGCCCCGGACGCGGAGGGCGGCGCAGGCGCATTGCTCGTCCTGCTCACGCGATGAGGCCGGAGCCGCGCGCCGAGCCCGCCGGAGCGCCGGGGCACGGGCCGCAGCCGAAGGCGCGCGCGCCGCGCCGCGCCCTCGCGCCGGCCGCCGCGCTGCTCGCCCTGGTACCCGCGTGCACGCCGACCCCGGCGGCGCCGCCCGGGCCGCCGAAGCCCGCGCCGCCCGCGCAGGCGGCGTCGACGCTCGGCGACGGCGAGCTCGGCGAATACCGCTCGGATCGCTTCGATCTCCGGCTCCCCCTGCCCGACGCGCGCGGCTTCCGCGTCGAGGACGGCGAGGGCCCCTGGCTCGTCGCGACCCACGCCGCGTCGTCGACGTCGCTGCTCGTGCGCACCTGGCGCGAGGACGGCCGCGCGAGCCGCGCGGCGTGCGAGGCGCGCGCGCGGCTCTGGCGCGACCTGCCGCGCCCCGGCGAGGGCCTCACCGCCGCCGAGCGCCGGATCGACGTGCCGGAGGGGTTCGACACGGTCGTGGCGGTAGGCGTCGCCGACACCCCGCCGGGAGCGCCGATCGACGGCTTCGCGGTCGCCTTCGGCGGCTCCGGCCGGCGCTGCTTCGCCTTCGTCGCGGAGACGCGCGCCGCGGGGCCCTCGGCGGAGCAGCTCGTGGCGGAGCGGCTCGCCGCGGTGGTCGAGATCTCGCTCGGCGGCCTCCGCCTCCTGCGCGAGATCGCGCCCGCCGTGCCGCGCGAGCCGCCGCCGTGAGCCGCGCGAGCCGCCGCCGCGAGCCGCCGGTTCAGCGGTAGACGCCGCTCCGCGCGCGGGATTCGAGCGCCGCGGCGAGCTCCTCCTCGCCGATCGACCAGGCCTCGGCCGACAGCGCGCGCGCCTCGACGGGCTGGAGCGCCTCCAGCGCGTGCGGCGCGAAGCGCAGCCGCGACAGCGACAGGAGGCGCTCGATCGCCTCGGACGCCACGCCGCCCTGGAGCTCCTGCCGCCACGCGCGCTCGATCGCCTCGAGCCGCGCGGGGCTCTTCCACGCGTCGGCGATCACCACGCGGCCGAGCCGCGCGTCGATGGCGTCGATCCCCGTGGGCAGCGCGACGATCGCCTGCTGCGCCGCGCGCGCCGGGTCGCCGAGGCCCAGCGAGAGCAGCGCGCGGGCCGCTTCGAGCAGCCGCGCCTCGTCGGGCCGGAGCGCGGCCCGATCGACCGACGGGAGCCGCTCCAGCGCGGCCGCGTAGCGCTCGCGGCGCGCGGCGTCGATCACGGCGGCCAGCGCGCGCAGGACCCTCGCCGTCGGGGGCGAGAACCACGGATCCGCGCCGGCGCGCGGGCGCTGCGCCGGGTCCTCGAGGTCGAGCGCGGCGGCGCGCCACAGCGACGCGCGCGCGTCGAGGACGGCGCGCGTCGCCTTCACCGCGAGCGCGAAGAACAGGGCGGCCGGGAGTAGGCCCTTCACGCCCCAGATCTCGCTGAGGAAGTAGCTCGCCGCGACGAGCGACGAGAGCGCGAGGAAGAGCAGCAGCCGCCGCCGGCGCCTCGCGTCGTCGCCCGCGGCGCCGGCAGCCCCGTCCGTCGCGCCGACGAGCTCGGCGCACCACTCGAGCAGCCACGTGAAGGCGGATCCCACGTCTGCGGGATCAGGATGCCCTCCGCTAGGCCTCCGCGCGAGGCCTTTCGATCTCCGCGCAGAGCGCCCGGGTGAAGTCGCTCGTGCTCGCGGCGCCGCCGAGGTCGCGCGTGCGCACCTGGCCGGCCCGGTAGAGCGTCGTCAGCGCCCGCTCGATCCGATCGCCCGCGTCGTGCTCGCCGAGGTGCCGCAGCATCATCACGGCGCTCTGCACGAGCGCCGTCGGGTTCGCGTAGCCCTTGCCCGCGATGTCCGGCGCCGACCCGTGCACCGCCTCGAAGACCGCCGCGTCGTCGCCGATGTTCGCGCCGGGCACGATCCCGAGCCCGCCGACCAGGCCGGCCCCGAGGTCCGAGAGGATGTCGCCGTAGAGGTTCTCCGTCACGATCACGCCGAGCCGGTTCGGATCGCGGACCATCGTCATGGCCGCCGCGTCGACGATCATCTCGCCGAGCTGGATCTCGGGGTGCCCCACGGCCACCCGCCGCGCGCAGTCGAGCGCGAGGCCGTCGGAGATCTTCATGATGTTCGCCTTGTGGACGATCGTCACCTTGCTCCGGCCGTGCTTCTTCGCGTACCGGAAGGCGAACTCCGCGATGCGCCTGGAGCCACGCTCGGTCGTGAGCTTGATGCTCTGGGCCACGCCGGGCAGGATCATGAGCTCGAGCCCGGCGTAGAGCCCCTCGGTGTTCTCGCGCACGATGACCATGTCGACGTCGAACCGCGGCTCGACGCCCGGCAGGCTGCGGATCGGCCGCACGTTCGCGTAGAGGTCGAGCGTCTGCCGGAGCGTGACGTTGACCGAGCGGAACCCGCCCCCGATCGGCGTCGTCACCGGGCCTTTCAGGGCGATCCGGTTCTTCCGCACGGCGTCGATCACGGGGAGGGGGAGCGGCGAGCCCGTCAGCTTCGCGACCTCGATGCCCGCGTGATGGATCTCCCAGTCGACAGCGACGCCGGCGGCTGAGACCACATCCTGAGTCGCCGTCACCACCTCCGGGCCGATGCCGTCGCCCGGGATCAGCGTGATGCGATAGGCCATGGGCCGTCCCATTAGCAGGTGCGCAGGAGGGAACAATGGACAAGCGCGACGGTGTTGTGATGGCGCAACCACGCGCCGCGTCAGCGCGCCGCGCCTGGCGGACGCGGTGACTGGGCGCGGCGACGGAGAGAGGCGCGCGAGGCGGCGGTTCGGGCGGCTCGATACGGCCTTTTACAATCGCGCGCGACCTCGGTAGGGTACGCGTCCGCACGGCCTGACAGGCCGCTGTCACCTGGAACCGGGCGCGGGCCGAGCCATCGGCCCCAGCCCATGTTCACCAACTAGAGTGAAGGAGCGTGCTCATGCACCCTCGTGTCTTGAAAGGTCGCAGAACCGCCTTCGCGGCCTTCCTGCCTGCCGTGATCGCGTCGTCCTCGCTGGGGTGCGGCTACTCCGAGGAGGAGTGGAAGGCCCAGCTCGACAAGTACAACCGCCTTCAGAGCCAGCACCAGACCACGGAGGGCCGCCTCGCCGAGACGCAGAAGGAGCTCGAGGCGACCCAGGCGAAGGTCGCGGAGCTGACGAAGCAGCTCGAGGCGGCCGGGGTCGACATCGGCAAGCTGAACGAGAACCTCCAGGCGACGAGCACGCAGGTGTCGCAGCTGAGCTCGACGCTGGAGGAGCGCGAGAAGGCGCTCGCCGAGTTCAAGGCCCGCGCCCGCCAGCTGGAGGCGATCAAGGCGCGGTTCGAGACGCTCAAGAAGAAGCTGGACGAGCTCACGAAGCTCGGCCTGGCGGTGAACATCCGGAACAACCGGATGGTCATCTCGCTGCCGGGCGACGTCCTCTTCGACTCCGGGCGCGAGTCGCTGAAGAAGGAGGGCAAGGAGATCCTCCTCAAGGTGGCGACGGTCGTCAAGAACGACAAGTCGCTGCTCCAGCGCGACTACCAGGTCGCCGGCCACACGGACAACAAGCCGCTCGCGGGCGGCCAGTTCCGCGACAACTGGGGCCTGTCGCTGATGCGCGCCCGCGAGGTGCTCGTGTTCCTCGTCAGCCCGGCCGACGTGAAGGGCGGCGGGGGCGCGCTCCCCGTCGCGAACTGGAGCGCGGCGGGCTTCGCGGACACCGATCCGGTCGCGACCAACGACACCGACGAGGGCCGGCAGAAGAACCGCCGCTGCGACCTCATCGTGGTCCCGAGCGTCGAAGAGATGCTCGACCTCCGGGCGATCACGCAGTAACCCGCAATCTCGCGGCGCGCGCCGCCACCCGCGGCGCGCTCTTCGGCGATCACGTCCGCGCCGTCAGGTCGGCTCAGATCAGCTCTTGTGTCCACCGCCCGGCGATGGCCGGGCGGTCCTGCGAAACTCGCTCGGCGTCTGGCCGGTGACGGCGCGGAACGCGGCGGCGAACGCGCCGAGGCTCTGAAAGCCGACGTCCAGCGCGACCTGCGTGACGCTGGCGCTCGGGCTGGAGAACAGGTCGATCGCCCGGAGCACGCGCGCGCGCGTGACGAAGCCGCGCCACGTGACGCCGGTCTCCTCGCGGAACCGCCGCCGCAGCGTGCGCTCGGTCGCCCCGGCGAACGCCGCGGCCCGCGGGAGATCGGCGCTGGAGACGTCGCGCAGCGCGCACTCGATCGCGCGCTGCACCGGCCGCGTCTTGCCGCGGGGCAGCCGGTACGTGGCGCCGCGATCGAGGAGCGGGCCGATGAGGTCCGCCATCGCCGCGAAGAACGTGTTGGCCGCGGCGTCGTCCGGGCGCCGCGCGACCGGCCAGCGGCGCGCGTAGATCACCATCTCGCGCAGGAGCGCGGGGATCTCGAAGATCCTCACCGCCGCGAGGGGAGAAGGGAACGCGGCGGGCTCGAAATAGATCGAGACGATGGACGCGTCGCCGCAGGTGGTGGCGTGCCGCTCGCCCGCGGGGATGAGCGCGGCGAGCTGCGGGGGGAGCAGGAAGGACGCGTCCTCGACCTCGAGGCGCGCCGTGCCGGCCAGAGGACAGAGCAGCTGGTGCCGCGCGTGGGTGTGCCAGCCGTACACGGCTCCCCGCAGCTCGTCTTCGTAGGAGAACGCGCGCGCGCCGGCATGATCGAGCCCGAGCCGCGCGAGGTGCTCGGTGGTCTCCGTCGGGGTCAGGACGCGGGCTTGCAAGGCTTGGCCTCTCGGCGGTGATCTTTGTCCGTTCGCGGGCAGCCGTAAAGCCGGAGCGCGTCCACCCTCGAGCGCCATGAAGCAAGCCACTCCCGCGGCGCACGATGCGTTGATACAGGAACAGTTCACCCGCCAGGCCAGGCCGTTCGCCGAGGTCCGGGCCCACTCGGCGGAATCCGCCATGGGGCTGCTGCTCGACGCGCTCGCCCCGGCGCCGGGCGACGCGGCCCTGGACGTGGCCTGCGGGCCGGGGATCGTCGCCTGCGCGCTGGCCCAGCGCGTGGCGAGCGTGCGGGGGCTCGACATCGTCCCGGCGATGCTGGACGAGGCGCGGAAGAGGCAGGCGAGCCTCGGCCTCTCCAACGTCACCTGGGAGCTCGGTGACGCGAGCCGGCTGCCCTATCCGGACGAGAGCTATCGCCTGGTCACGACGCGCTACAGCTTCCATCACCTGCTGGAGCCGCTCGTGACGCTGCGCGAGATGGCCCGCGTGTGCCAGAGGAGCGGGCGAGTCGCCGTGATCGACGTGGCGCCGGCCGAGGACAAGCGGGCGGCGTACGACGCCGCCGAGAAGATCCGCGATCCGTCGCACGCGAGCGCGCTCACCGAGCGCGAGCTCGGCGCCCTGTTCGACGCGGCGGGGCTGGAGATCGAGACGACGACGCGGTACCGGCTCGAGGTGGAGCTCGAGGCCGCGCTCCGGGCCTCCTTCCCGGAGCCCGGCGGAGCGGACCGGCTCCGGGCCCTCTACCGCGCCGACGTCGGCGTCGACGCGCTCGGCGTGGGCGCAGAGCTCCGGGGGGACGAGGTCCACTTCGCCTATCCGATCGTCATCGTGGTGGGCCGGAAGCGCGGCTGAGCCGAGAGGCACCTTCTGCCCGGCGACTCGAGGCGCCAGGACTCCGCAGCTCAGGGGTGCGCCGCGGCCGGGCAGGAGGGATCGGTCGTCGCCTCGACGTCGTCCACGTGCAAGGCCTCGTCGTCGAGCGGCGCATCGCAGGTGCCGCTGGCTCTTATCTTGAAAGAGATCGGCTGGGGCATGCCCGCCGTGCGCGGATCCAGGCAGAGCGTCTGTTGCGTCCAGCGCTCGCTGGCAGCCAGGGCGCCTCCTGGCGTCGAGGAGGCGGTCGCCGCGAGGAGGTGGCTCGTGCGGTACCAGAACTTCAGCGCTGGACCGGCCGTCCCCTGAGGCTCGGGGACGGTGAACACGGTGGAGGCCGAGGGCTCGCGGCACGGCTTCCGCACGGACAGCGAGAGCGAGACGTCGCCGGCGTGCGCGGCCGCTGAGTCGACGGCGAGCCTGGCGCTGCCGCGCGCGGGGTCCTCCGCGTTGAGGACCCATGTCGGCGAGAGGCCCGCGTCGGCGCCGGGGTTCTCGAAGCCGGGGTCGAAGAGCGGCGCGTCCCCGGGGCAGCGGTCGTCCGAGACGATGGCGAGATCATCCACCGTGAAATCCCGCTTGTTCTCGTCCATGCACGGCTGGCTGTGCCGGTTCCGGAAGGCGAACGCGAGGCGGTGCGCCATGCCGAGCGCCCACCGGGGCAAGCAGGCATGCGAGACCTGCGCCTCGCCCGTGCCCGTCAGGGCCGTCAGCCGGTGCGTGCTCAGCATCACGTCGACGATCGCCCCCGGGCTGCCACGGCTCCAGATGCGGAGCGCCGGGCTCGGCAGCGCGGCGGACGGCAAGGGCGCCGAGAGCGTGCCCTCGAGCGAGGGGACCTGGCAGAACAGCGTGGTGGCGAGATGTCCGCCCTTGCCGCCGCCCTGGCCCAGGCCGCGCTCGATCTCGGAGACGCCGCCCTCGGCGGTCGCCTTCCAGCCGGCGGCCCCTGCTTCGAAGTCGCCGTTCAGCACCTGGCCAGGCGGCGGGCACTCGTTCATTTCATCCGGCTGAAGGGCGACGTCATCGAACGTCAGCGTGAAGTCCTGTCCGGTGTCCTCATCGCACAGGGGAGAACGCCGGGCGGGCCCGAGGAGCAGCTCGATCGGCCTGCCGTAGGCGCGCTCTCCCAGGCACACGCGTTGCGGGGCAAAGGACGAAGAGGGCATGAGATCGAGGTCGGTGATCCCTCCGTCGATCCGGACCCCGACCCCCGGAGGGCCGAGGCAGTCCATCGCGAGCTCGCAGCCGATGCGCGCGGCGAACGTGAGGAGGAGCGGCCCGACGCACGCGAGGTCCGGCATCGAGAGGCGCTGATAGAAGCCGGCCATCTGGCACACCGCGTCTCTCCCGATGATGCCGGCCCCGGGGTTGCCGTTTCCCTCGACCTCGGGGGAGACGAGCGCCGCCCCCGTGGTGCTCCACGTATCCGAGCGCTGGAATGAGGGGTCCTCCGGGCCTCCCCGCCAGTCGCAGTCGCCGTCGACCATCGGGTCGTCATCGGCGCAGGCACACCCCGAAACACATACGCTGTCTGCGCAGCGGAGCCCGTCGTCGCACTGGCCCAGAGACCCACACGGACAGCCTTCCTCACCAGGAGGGCAGTCGGCGCCCCCGCCCGCGCCGCCTGCGTTTTCGGCGCCGCTCGCGCTCTCCGCGCCACCCGCGCTCTCGGCGCTGCCGTCGCCTCCCGCCCCGCCTGCGCCCGCAGAGCCCTGCTCCGTCCCGGAGCAAGCGCTCGCGAATGCGCCAAGCACGGCAGCGACACAGCAGGTCAACGGGCGTGACCATCCCATCATCAATTCAAGCTAGCGGGCGAATCACAGGACCGCAAGGTAGATAGGATGTTTCTGCACTCTCTGGCGAGACATCGAGATAAGGAGAACTCTCAAGTCGTATCGGGCGAAGCCGGAGACGCGGACGTCCGCACGCTGAACTCGAGCTCATCGGCTCATCGTGACGCGGGCAAACATGGGTCGAGGAAGCGCAGCGAGCGCGAGCGTCCGAGAGGCGGGCGCGCGTCTGACGGCCCGCGCGGCTCGTCGTGCGAGCGCAGGAGTGTCCACGAGAGCTCCGCGGCGCGAGCCGGGCGACGACGCACCGCGTGCCTGGCCCCGCGCCGAGCGCGTCAGCCGCCGGAGGCGGCGCCGAGCGCCGCGGAGGGCACGAGGCTCGAGACGGGGCTCCCCCCGGCATCCGCGCCAAGGAAGGCCCGCAGCTCGGCGAGCAGCGGACCTGACTCGCCGACGAAGGGGAGGTGATCGTCGCCCGGCAGCTCGACGTGGCGCGCGCCGTGGATGCGGCCGGCGAGGTCGCGCCCGGCCGCCGCCGGGACGGCCCGATCGCCGGCCCGGTGCAGCACGAGCGTCGGGGCGCTCACCCGGCCCAGCGCGGAGCGGATGTCGGCCGCCGCGTGTGCCCGGAGCATGCGCGCCGCCCCGCCAGGGCTCGCGCCGTGGCGCAGGTACGCGGCCCAGAAGCGCCGGAACGCGCCGTCATCCGCCGCGGACGGGGCCAGGCGATCGAGGAAGAGCGGCTCGCCCCAGCCGCTCCGCAGCGCGCGCTCGGCCTCCTCGGCGTCCTCGCCGGCGAGCCCGAAGAGGCACCCCGGCCAGGCAGACATCTGCGCCGCGCTCCCGAGCGCGATCAGGGCGCGCGCCCGCGCCGGGTGCGCCGCCGCGAGCAGCGCGCACGGCGCGAACCCGGCGCCGACGCCGAGGAGCGCGGCGCGCGCCACGCCGGCCGCGTCCAGCACCGCCAGCAGATCCTCCGCCTGCTGCTCGGCCGGGGCGCCCGCGCCCTCGCGCTCGCTCATCCCGGTGCCGCGCTGGTCGAGCACGATGAGCCGCGCCCACGCGCCGAGCTCGGCGAAGAACCGGGAGATGAGCGCGCCCTCCCACGCGGCCTCCACGTGCGTCACCCACCCCTGGACCAGCACCAGATCGATCGGCCCGGCGCCCGCGATCCTGTAGGCCAGGCTCGCGTCGGCGCTCGTGGCGAGGCGGGTCTCCGCCGCGTGCAGCCGCGCGGGCGCCCGCGTGGAGGAGACCACCCCCTCCCGCGCGGCCTCGAGCCCGCGCCGCATCGCCTCGGCGATCTGCGCGTACGCGCCCGCCCAGGCCCGCGCGGTGGCGGGCGACCACGCGTCCCCTTCGAGCTCCTCGAGCGCCTCGAGCAGCGCGCGGCCCACGGCGTCGAAATGCTCGGGCAACGCGGCGTACGCGGCGTGGCGGCGACCGAGCGCCTCGAGCATCTCGACCAGCTTGTCCGGCGCGCGCAGGTTGTCGACGACGAGCTGCAGCGCCGCGGCGAGCTTGAGCCGCTGCTCGCGCATGTCCGGCGGGAACAGCGCCCGGAGCGCCGGCTCGCGGGCGAAGAGCCGCTCGTAGAAGCGCGTCACGAGCGCCTCGGCGCGCGGGGCGAGGCGCTCGAACGAGGCGCGCACGACGTCCGCGCCCGCGTCCTGCGCGCTCGCGGGGGGCGACGCGGGGCGGACGATCTGGAACGCCCGGCAGAGCGCCTCGGTCTCCTCGAGCGCGGCCTGCACCTCCTCGGCCGACGCGAAGCGCGCCTCCGGCTCGCGCAGGACGCAGCGATCGATGACGGCCGCGAGCATCTCCGGGACGTCGGGGCAGATCGAGCGCAGCGGCGGGAGCGCCCGCGCCGTCACCCAGCTGGCGATCGCGTGCACGTCCAGCCCCGCGTGAGGCAGCCGGCCCGCGCACAGCTCGTAGAGGACCAGCCCGAGCGCGTAGACGTCGGAGCGGGGCGTGCCGGCGGTGCCCGCCCAGAGCTCCGGCGCGAGGTAGAGCGGCGTGCCCATCATCATGCCGCCGTCGGTCAGGCTCGCGGTCCCGAGCGTGGAGGCCGCGTCGAGCGCCACCGGGATCGCGGTCGTCAGGGCGGACATGTCCGCGAGCGCCCACGGCGCGGGCGCGACGGCGGAGCTCGGCGCGGCGCGAGGGCCCGCGTCGAGGGCGGGGGCGCCGGGCCGGTCGGCGAGCTTGGCGAGGCCGAAGTCGAGCAGCTTCACCTCGCCGCTCGCGTCGAGCATCACGTTGGCCGGCTTGATGTCGCGGTGGAGGACGCCCCGCCGGTGCGCCGCGGCGAGCCCGCGGGCGAGGCCGAGCGCGAGGCGCAGCGCGGCGGGCCACGGGATCGGCTTCGGGAGCAGCTCGAGCGGCTCGCCCTCGACGAACTCGTAGGCGATGTACGGCCGCCCGCGCACCTCGCCGATCCGGTAGACGGCGACGACGTTGGGGTGCTGGAGGCGCGCGATCGCGCGGGCCTCGACGCGCAGCCGCTCGATGGTCCTGGGATCCGGGCTGTCCGCCGCGACGAACTTGAGCGCGACGGGCCGGTCGAGGACCTCGTCGTGGGCGAGGTACACCTGCCCCATGCCCCCGCGGCCGAGCGGCCGCACCACGCGGTAGTCGTCGAAGGCCGAGGGCGGCGCCCAGGAGAGGGGCGGCGGCGGCGGCCGCTCGCTCGCGCCGAAGCGCTGGTGCATCGTGTTGAGGAAGAGCGGCGCCCCGAGGTCGCTCTCGCTCGGGCGCGTCGAGAGCCGCGCGCGGCAGCCGTCGCAGCCGGCCACGTGCCCGCGGATGCTCGCCGCGTCGTCGTGCGGGAAGTTGCCCGCGAGCCAGGTGGCCAGGGCGTCGTCGGACGGGCACGGGATCATGCGCTGCTGTTCTCCGGAGCGGCATTCTCCGTGCGCGCTGTGGGCAGCGCAATGCCCGCGCGGTCTGTGCCGCGCTGCGCTGCTCCGCCGTCGTGAGAGGCAGCACCTGTGCGCCTGTCGTGGCCGTGCGGCGCTGGAGCGCGGCGCGAGCCCGGCGCGCGAGCGCGCTCGCGCGAGCCGCGAACGATCGGCGCTGGACCGGCGCCGCCGCGGTGTCACGCTCGCGGAGAGCGATGAGCGACCCGAAGCCACCGCCGAGCCCAGCGCCCCGGTCGGAGACGGTGCGGCAGGCGCTTCTGGAGGAGCTCCGCAGGGGAGCGGCGACCGCGTGGGAGCTCTCCACCCGCCTCGGGATGCGGGAGCGCGACGTGGCGCCGCACCTCGAGCACCTCGCGCGCTCGTTGCGGGCGCGCGGCGAGCGGCTCTCGGTCGCGCCGGCGCGCTGCCTGCGCTGCGGCTACGCGTTCGACGAGCGGCGGTCGCTCGCGAAGCCGAGCCGCTGTCCGGCGTGCCGGGGGGAGCGCATCGAGGCGCCGCGGTTCCGGATCGACGCGGGCGAAGGGTGAGGCTCCCGGGCGGCGGCGGCGCTCCTCACAGGGCCGGTCGATCGGGCGGCTCCGGGCGCCCGCGCCGCGCGGCGCGGGCCTCCACCTCGCCGAGCAGCCGCGGGCCCGCGCGCTCGCCCGCGCCCGCGAAGAAGGCGCGGGCCTGGGCGAGGTCGCCGTGCGCCGCGTAGAGCTCGACGAGCTCTCGCTCCGCGGCCTCGTCGATCGTCGCCTCCAGCGAGCCGGCGCGCGCGGGGCCGAGCTGCACGATGGCGCGCAGCGCCCTCATGGCCCCGTCGGTGGCGTCTCGGCCGCCGAGGCCCCGCAGGCTCCACGACTTCACGTAGAGCGCGCGCTTGCGGAGCGGCGCCCCCGCGGCGCCGCGGAGCGCGGCGTCGCAGGCGCTCACCGCCTCGTCGAGGCGCCCCGCGGCGAACGCCAGGTCGGCCAGCGCGAGGTAGGCCTCGGCCGCCTCGCCGGACGCCGGGTGCTCGAGGGCGAGCTGGCGCAGCCGCGCCTCGGCGCCGCGCGCGTCCCCGCCGTCCTGGAGCGCCCGCGCGAGCGCGAGGAGCGCTCGAGGCCGCTGCTCCGCTGCGCGCAGCGCCGGCGCGTCGACGAGCGCGGCGTAGGCCGCCGCGACGCCCGCCCTCAGCCGCGCGGCCTCTGCTTCGAGCGCCGCCCGCCGTGCCGCGCCGCGCGCGCCGGCCGCGCCCGCCTCCGCGGCCTGGTCGAGCACGAAGAGCTGCACGCCGATCACGCGGTAGCGCCCCGCGAGCGACTCCGCCTCACGGAAGATCGGCTCTGCCGCCGCGCTCGCGCCGGCGTCCGCGCCGTCCGCACCGCGGCGCGCGGCGGGCGCCGGCGCCCCCGCGCTCGCGCCGGGGTCCGCGCCGCCGCGCGCGGCGAGCGCCGGCGCTCCCTGCGCGGCGCACCCCGCCGAGGCGAGGGTGAGCGCCATGAACGCGGCGACCCGCCGCGCCGCGGCTCTGCGCCGCTCCGTGAGATTGCTGGCGGTCTTCGCTGCGCGCTCCACAACCCGTGACACTTCTTCTCCTCGTGACTCGCCGCCGGCAGAGAGGGCCAAACGCGGCGCGCTTCGTGCCGAGCGGCGCGGGAAGATAACCGCGCGCGCCCAAGGGACCAGGGCAATCCACCGAGGACGCGCCGATTCTCTGCCTGAACCACGCGGAGAACAGCGCCTTTCGAGCGCCTTGCGCGGCGGCGCACACGCGGCGCGCGGGGCGGAGCGACGCGCCGCAGAGCTCGCACCTCCAGCACGCTCCGCCTCGGCCCATGCATTGCGTCTCGGCCTTCATCGCTCCGCGCCCGGACCGGCGCTTCACACCGGGCGGGGGCGTATCCGGATGGAGAGTCACGACATGGCGACAAAAGTGAACTGCCTCCCGTTCACGATCCCCACGATGCCGCGCCTCGGGCTCGCCGACCTGGAGGCGCGCTTCCGACGCCTCTCGCTCCTCATGTACGACACGAAGGTTCCGATCGTGACGCTCGAGAAGGAGGTCTATCCTTACCTTGCCCGTGGCATCGAGTTCGTCAATCCATGGCGGCGCGTGCGCGGGATCGAGACGTACCAGGTCGGCCTCTCTGGATCTCGCGTCGGCGGCCGTTTCGACCTCGACGTCTCTCAGCTGAGCGTCCGGCTCTCCGAGCCGCGTGACGCGGGCCGCGCCCTGGTCGACAGCACCTTGTACCTGCGGCTGTTCCCGCGCTGCGCGTATCCCGTGCGGGTGATCCTGACCTACGATTTCTGCATGATCGACGGCGGCGAGAGCTTCGAGATCACGCGCCACGAGGAGATGTGGCGCATCGGGGACATTCTTCGGAGCGCTCCGCTGCTGGGCCGCTCCTACGATGTCTTCCGTTCCTGGTCGGGTTACCTCTTCACCGGCGCGCTGCTCCTGTCCCGCGCGGTCGCTGTCCGTCCGCCTGGCGCCGAGGCCGCGCGGGGCGAGCCGGAGCCGGCGCGCTGACGCCCTGAGCGCGGGCCGGCGATCTCTCGGAATCGACGGAATCGACGGAACCGCCGGGGCCGAGGGAACCGAACGCCGGTCCGCGTGTCCGAATGTCCCCGGCGCCCTGGTCTTCTCGGGCCGGGGACATCCCGACAACCCTCGTTCACTCACGGAGCAGCTCGATGGGAAATCTGCCGCCCGGGCCGAAGTCGCTGAGCCTTGTGGATACCATTCGTGCAGGATTCATCTCCTCCGAGCCCGTCTTCAGGCGCTACGCCGCCGAGTACGGCCCCACGTTTCGCCTGAGGTCGCCGAACGGGATACTGACCATCACGGGCGATCCGGAGGCGATCCGCGCGGTCTACACGGCCGATCCCGACGAGTTCGATGTCTGGGGTGTCCAGCTGACGGAGCCGGTCTTCGGGACCTCGTCGGTGGTCGTGACGGCGGGCGCGCGCCACCGGCGCGATCGGCGGCTGCTCGCCCCGCCGTTCAGCGCCGGCGCGATGCGGGGTTATGGCGGCGCGATCGCGGACATCAGCCTGGACGTGGCGTCGCGGTGGCGGCCGGGCCGCTCGTTCTCGATGCTCGCGGCGACCCAGGCGATCGCGCTCGACGTGATCGTCCGCGTGGTCTTCGGCGTGCGGGGCGAGTCGCGCGTCGGCAGGACCCGCGAGGCCGTGCTCGGGCTCATCGAGTCGCTGAGCCCGAGCTTCATGATCATCCCCGCGCTCCGCCGCGACTTCGCCGGCTTCGGCCCCTACGCGCGCCACAAGCGCGCGGCCAGGGCGCTCGACGCGCTGCTCTTCGAGGAGATCCGGGCGAGGCGCGCGGAGGGGGACGCTTCGCAGGACATCCTGGGCCTGATGATGAGCGCCCGCCACGACGACGGCGCGGGCATGAGCGACGTCGAGATCGCGGACCAGCTCCGGGCGCTCCTGTTCGCTGGTCACGAGACGACGGCCATGTCGCTGGGGTGGGCGATGTACTGGCTGCACCGCGAGCCGGCCGTGCTCGCGCGCCTCCTCGACGAGCTCGACGCGCTCGGTCCCGCGCCCGAGGCGGACGCGCTCGCGTCGCTGCCGTACCTGGAGGCGGTGTGCCTGGAGGCGCTCCGCCTCCACCCGCCCGTGGTGGACGTGGCCCGCGTCGTGAAAAGGCCGTTCCAGCTCAGGGGCTATACCATCCCGGCCGGCGAGGCGATCGCCGCCTCGCCGCTGCTCCTGCACGGCCGCGAGGAGCTCTACCCGTCGCCGGAGCGATTCCGCCCTTCGCGGTTCCTCGATCGGAAATTCACACCCTTCGAGTTCATCGCCTTTGGCGGCGGCGCCCGCCGGTGCCTGGGCGCGGCGTTCGCGATGTACGAGATGAAGGTCGCCCTCGGCACGATCCTCGGGAGATACCGGCTCCGGCTCGAGAGCCAGGCGCCCATTCACCACGTGCGCCGCGGGCTCACCATGGGGCCGAGCGGGGATGTGGCGATGATCCTGGAAGGGGAGCGCGAGCGAGCGAGGGCGGAAGGCCGCACGGCTGCGGTCCAGGGCAGCCCGGCGGAGCCCGCGCTCCGGCCCGCCGCGCCGCAGCCGGCAGGGCGGTGCCCCATCGGCTTCTCCTGAGCGTTGCTCACCGGGTCTCCTTACGCGCGGCCGGCCGGCCGCGCGCTCTGGCCTTCATCCCGTCAGCTCGTGCTCGCGGGGACGCCGATCCGGCCTCCGGCGGCGCTCCACGACGAGCGGCAGCCCATCCCGCGGCACGAGCGCCCGCCGGCCGCCGGCGCCCGCTTCGTACCCTGCGGGCAGGTCGAACCGGAACTCCCGCACCAGCGCCGCCAGCATGAGCTTCATCTGCAGCACGGCGGTCCGCTCGCCGATGCACTTGCGCATGCCGAGCCCGAAGGGAAGGAACGCCGAAGGCGGGCGCTCCTCGTGCCAGGGCGAGCCCGGCTCGAAACGCTCCGGGAGGAACTCCTCCGGGCGCTTCCAGTACCGCGGAAGCCGCTGCATGACATACGGGCTCACGAGGACCTCGTCTCCCGCGCTCACCACGTGCGGCCCATGGCGGAACTCCCTCCGCGCCTCGCGCGCCAGCACCCATACGGGCGGGTGCAGCCGCAAGGTCTCCTGCACCACCGCCGACAGGATCGAGGCGCGCTCCACCTCCGCTCCCTGCACGCCCATCCCCTGCGCGCCGATCGCGTCGAGCTCCTCCTCGAGGCGCCTTCGCACCTCCGGGCGCTGCGCGAGCTCGTAGAGCGCCCATGCCGACGCCGCGGCCGTCGGCACGTGCGTCACCAGCATCATCACGACCTCGTCGATCAGGGCTTGTTCGTCGATCTGGCCGGCGTCCACAGCGCGCACGAGCGGATCCAGCAGATCGGTCGTCCCGCGGTTCCCGGCCGCCCTGCGGTGCTCTGCCGCCGCCAGGATGGACGCCGCGAGCGCATCCCTCGCCTGGCCATAGGCCATCTCGTCGTCTGCAGCGTGCCCGAGCCACGCTTCCACCCGAGGCAGCTCGGTCGCGATGCGCTCCACGACATGCTCTCCCGACTCCCCGAGCAGCAGCATCGACGCGCTCCGCAGGGCGACGTCCTCGAGCTCCGGCAGCACCGCGCGCGCCTCGCCTGTGCGCAGCCGCGCGAGCGCCTCGCGCACCACGCGCGCGGCGCCCTCGGCGCGCGCGAGGAGCGCCTCCCGATGGAACGCCGGTGCGAGCGCCCTCCGGCGTTCCATGTGCTCACCCGCCTCGAGGCGGGCGACGCTTCGCGGATAGGCGTCCTGCATCCGGTGCGGCGGCGTCTTGTCCGTGAAGCCCTCCCGATCCGAGAACACCCTCTGGATCGCGGCCGGATCCGAGACGGCAAAGCACTGCTTGAGCCCCAGCCGGAACCGGAAGAAATCGCCGTACGTCAGGGTGCCGTCGAGCAGGAAGGCGAGGGGATCCGCGCGGAACTCCGGCCAGGAGCCGTGCAGAGGGTGCGCTTTCGGACCGGGGGATCGGATCATGGCCAGTTCTCCGGAGAGCGTGGAGCCGCGGTTTGCATACGAGATAGCGTCGGGAGCGGCGCCGGCGCTCCGCAATCAGGGGCGCGCGGGCGTCGTTCAGGAAGACAGCTGGGCGCCGGGGCTCGAAGAGGCGCGAAGGCTCAGGTACACCGCCGCGTGGCTCAGGTCCGAAGGCGCGCGGAGGCTGAGATAGACCACCGGATACCCGAAGTCATAGGCCGACGCGCCGGGCTGCGCGCGCACGTGCTCCTCGTACGCCCTCGCGAGCTCCTGCGCGGTGCACGGACAGCCCGCCTCGGCGGCGATCGTGAGGATGCGCGTCATATCCCCATCGGCCTCGGCCATCTTCTCCGCGAGGCGCTCGTCCACCTCGACCTGCGCCAGAAACGCGCGCGCGTCGCTCCTCGGCGCGCGTCCTGCCGTCGTCCCCTGGTTCGTCGTCGAAACACCGATCGTGGTGAGTTGTCCAGTCATGTGCGCAGACCTCCTTCGGGCCCCTTGAGGCCGCGGAACCGCGGCGGCGGCGTGCCGCGCGCGGTCCGTCTCCCTCTCCCAGAGCAGGTCCCGCGCCAGCGCCGCGGGCAGGCGAAATGGCCGGCGATGGCGGCCCTCGAGGGGCCCGTTGTGCGCGCCGCTGCGCGAGTTGCGCGAGCGCTCGCGCAACTCGCGCAGCGGCGCCTCTCTCACCGCCCCAGGGGCCCGCCGACCTGCTGGCGCTCGCGCAACGGGAACCGGAACCGGAACCGGAAGTAGAGGCGATGTCGAGGACCGGGCGCCGCCCCCTCGCCGCACGCTTCGGCCCGGCGAAGGGGCTCTCGCCGGCCCTGCGATACCACTTGATAATGTTAGTTAGTCTTACTAACCATTGGGGTGCCCGACACGCTGACCGTCTTCACCACGCTGCTGCTCGCGCGGATCGCTCGCGTGGATCGCACCGCCTTGCAGCTGATTCAGGAGCGCCTCGCCGAGCGGGGGGTCACGCTCGCGGAGTTCCGCCTGATCGGCGCGCTGCTCGGAGAGCGCGTGGGGCTCACCCAGCGCGAGCTCGCCGAGCGGCTGCAGATCACAGCCGCGTCGCTCTCGGCCCTCGTCGGCCGCCTTGAAAAGAAGGGGCTCGTCGAGAGGACCCCCGACGAGAGCGACGCGCGCGCCTTCCGCGTGCGCTGCACGCCTCAGAACGCGGAGTACGACTGGGTACAGGACGTGCTGGTCGAGGTGGAGCGCCGCGCAACGCGGGGCATCCCGGCCGTAGAGCTCGATACCACGGGGCGTGTCCTCGCCGCCATGATCGGCAATCTCGAGATCGACGACACGCCCGTTCCATCAACAAGGAGGAGAGAGAAATGAAGCTCGCACGCGCCCTCGTGGTGTCCTTCTCGACGGCAGCAGCAAGCGGCTGCTGGGGGCTGCCGCCGTCGCCCCTGCCCCCCGATGACCACGGCCGTGGCCGGCCGTCTCATGATCTGCCCCCTCTGCGCGCGATGTCTGCCTCGCGATCGTGCAGCGCGCCGAGCACGTCGAGCTTCTTCGCCCAGAATCGCTCGTAATGAGCGGCCCAGTCATGGACCGCGCGCAGCGGCGCGGCCTCCACGTGGTAGAGCCGCGAGCGCCCCTCCCGGCGGGGCGCGACGAGCCCGGCGTCCCGCAGCACCCTGAGGTGCTGCGAGATCGCCGACTGGGTCACGTCGAACATCGCGCACAGCTCGGTGACCGAGCGCTCCCCGCCGGCCAGCGCGTCGAGGATCGCGCGCCGCGTGGGGTCCGCGAGCGCGCGGAACGTCTCGTCCGGGGAGCGCGCGTTCGTCACCTCACGTCACCTCGCGCCATGCGCCGCATCATATTAGTGAGCCCTAATATGTCAACCGACCAGCACGGCGGCGAGCTCGCCCGCTCATGGACGGATCACGACCGTCCTTGGTGACGGGATCGCGCGCGGCGCCGCGAACGCGCTCGATCCGTCCGAGCATCGCGGCGGCGACGGCGAAGCGCCGCGCGGAATCGCGGGCGCGCTGCACGGAATCGCGGGCGCGGCGCGCGGGAGCGGGCGAGCGGCGCCGGGGAATTCGCGTGCGAGGAGGTCTGATCACCCTCTACGCTGAGCGCCTCCTCGAACCGCGAAGGTTGCCATGAGCGATGACATCGTCGAGCTGACCACGAAGCACACGTACGGCACCTGGCGCGCCCAGCGCGGCTGGAAGCCGATCCATGTCACCCGCGCGGAGGGCTGCGCGTTCTGGGACGCGTCCGGCAAGCGCTACCTGGACCTGTCCTCGCAGCTCATCTGCTCGAACCTCGGCCACCAGAACGAGGCCGTGATCGAGGCCATCTGCGCGCAGGCGAGGCAGCTCGCCTACATCAGCCCGGCGCACACGTGCGAGGTCCGGGCCAGGGTGGCGCAGAAGCTCCTGGAGGTGATGCCGAAGGGGCTCGACAAGTTCTTCTTCGCGACGTCGGGCACGGAGGCGAACGAGGCGGCGTTCAAGATGGCCCGGCTCTACACGGGCAAGCACAAGATCATCGCGCGCTACACGTCGTACCACGGGTCGACCGCGGGCTCGGTCGCGGCGACCGGCGACTTTCGCCGCTGGTTCATCGAGCCGGCCGGCAAGATCCCGGGCGTGGTGTTCGGCCCGGAGGTGAACTGCTACCGCTGCCCGCTCGGCCGGAGCCACCCCGAGTGCGGCGTCGCGTGCGCCGACTACCTCGCTTACATGATCGACCACGAGGAGAACGTCGCGGCGGTGATCGTCGAGCCGGTCGTGGGCACGAACGGCGTCCTCATCCCGCCGGCCGACTACCTGCCGAAGATCGCCGAGGTTGCGCGGAAGCGCGGCGTGCTCCTCATCGCGGACGAGGTGATGAGCGGCTGGGGCAGGACCGGAAAGTGGTTTGCGGTCGATCACTGGGGCGTGGTGCCGGACATCCTGACGACCGCGAAGGGCGTGACGAACGCGGCCGCGCCGCTCGGGGTCGTCGCGACCTCCCGCGCGATCGCGGACTACTTCGACGACAACATGTTCGCGCACGGCCACACCTACGAGGCCCACCCCCTCACGCTGGCCCCGGTGATCGCCGCGATCGACGAGTATCGCCGGCTGGACCTCCTCGACCGCGCGACGAAGATGGGAGACGTCGTGGGCGCGAAGCTCCGCGCCCTCAAGGAGAAGCACCCCTCGATCGGCGACGTGCGCGGGATCGGCCTGTTCTGGGCGGTCGAGCTCGTGAAGGACCGCGCGACCAAGGAGCCGTTCAACGTGCCGCAGGACAAGGCAGCTCGGCGGCCCCTGGTGGTCGACGCGGTGGTCGCCGAGGCGGCGAAGCGCGGGGTGTCCCTCATGGGGTGGGTGAGCCACCTGCTCGTGGCGCCGCCGCTCATCATCAGCGAGGCGGAGATCGACGAGGGGATCGCGGCGCTCGACGCGGCGCTCGACGTGGCGGATCAGCGGCTCTCGGGCTGAGGACCTCGAGCGCGAGGCGGCCCTTCACGGGCCGCCGGAAGAGCACGTCTGTGGTCGCGGCGAGGGCGCCCGGCGAGGGGGCGCGGCGACGTGCTAGGATCGTGGGCATGACTGCACGCACGAACGGCCTGCCGACCCGTCCGCCCCGGAACACGGGGCCGATCGAGCTGCGCGATTTCGGCCCGACCGGCCGCCGTCTGGGCACGCCCGACGACTGTTACGACGGCAGCCCGTGGGAGCTGCACCGCGGGGAGCTGATCGAGCAGATGGGGAGCAAGGATATCCATGGCATCGTGATGGCGCTCCTCGCCGCCCTCTTCCGCACGCACGCGCGCGAGGGCTTCACGGTGATGACCGACGTGTACTGCGATCTCAGCGACCCGGCAGGGCCGTCGCTCCGGGCGCCGGACGTGGTGGTGGTCGGCGATCTCTCGTCGCCGCGGAACGATGCCTACCGCGGCACGCCGCTGCTGGCCGTGGAGATCCGGGGCACGCAGTCGAGGCGCTACCTCGAGGAGAAGGTGAAGCTCTACCTGGAGCACGAGTGGCCGTGGGTGTGGATCGCGCACGCGGAGCGGCGGGAGCTCGAGGTCGTGCGGCCGGGGACGGCGTCGATCACCTACCGTCCCGGCGCGGAGGTGCCCCTCCTGCCGGAGCTGGGCAAGCACGGCCTCGGCGCCGTGCCGGTCGCGGCGCTGTTCGAGGAGCGCGACGCGGCGCGGTTCACGGACGAGTGGGTCGAGGCGCGCACCCAGGCGCGCGCGATCCTCGCGGTGCTCTCGGCGCGGGGGCTCGCGGTGCCGGAGGCGGTGCAGGCGCGGGTGCTCGCGTGCGGCGAGCCCGCAGCGCTGGAGCGATGGCTCGTCAGCGCGGCGACGGCGGCGAGCGGGGCGGTGTTCGCGGCGGCCGTGGATCGAGGGTGAGCTGGCGGCTATCCGCCGCTCCGTAGGGACGGCGGCCGAGGGCCGCGCCCTTCGGGGAGCGCTCCTCGGCGCGGAGCCAGCGTCCCCGCGACGGCGGCCCCAGCGCCATCATCGCGACGGCGGCGCCGAGCCGCCCGCGCACGCGGCGGCGCGCGCGAGGAGCAGGTCGCGCTCGCGCGCGTTGCGCGTGAGCGACGCCGCGCGCTCGAGCTCCGCGCGCGCCTCGTCGAGGCGGCCGAGCTTCGCGAGGAGGTCGCCGCGCACGCTCGGCAAGAGGTGGTAGCTCTCGAGGGAGCGCTCCGAGGTCAGCGCGTCGACGACGGCGAGGCCCGCCGCCGGGCCGAACGCCATCGAGAGCGCGACGGCGCGGTTCAGCTCGACGACGGGCGACGGCGTGACCTGGGCGAGCGCCGCATAGAGCGCCGCGATGCGCGCCCAGTCCGTCTCCTCCGCGGTGCGCGCGCGCGCGTGGCAGGCGGCGATCGCGGCCTGGAGCGCGTAGGGGCCGCGCGCGCCGCCGAGCGCCTCGGCGCGCTCGAGCGCCGCGAGGCCGCGGCGGATCAGCAGGTGATCCCAGCGCGCGCGGTTCTGAGCCAGGAGCAGGATGGGCTCTCCCGACGGTCCGACCCGCGCCCTGGAGCGCGACGCCTGGATCTCCATCAGCGCGACGAGGCCGTGGACCTCCGGCTCCTTCGGCGCGAGCTCGGCCAGGATGCGGCCGAGGCGGAGCGCGTCCTCGCAGAGGGCAGGCCGCATCCAGTCGCCGCCGGCCGTCGCCGAGTAGCCCTCGTTGAAGACCAGGTAGATGACCTGGAGCACCGACGAGAGGCGGGGCGCGAGCTCGGCCCCGCGGGGGACCTCGAAGGGGACGCGCGCCTCGGCGAGGGTCCGCTTGGCGCGGACGATCCGCTGGGCGACGGTCGGCTCCGGGACGAGGAACGCGCGCGCGATCTCCTCGGTCGTCAGCCCTGCGAGCAGGCGGAGCGTGAGCGCGACCTGCGCCTCGGTCGAGAGGACCGGATGGCAGGCCGTGAACACGAGGCGCAGGAGGTCGTCGCCGACGTCATCGTCGAGCGCGGCGTCCAGATCCGGCGCGGCCAGCGCGTGCTGGGCCTCGATCTCGTGGCCGAGCTCCTCGTGCTTGCGCTCGAGCCGCTTGCTCCGGCGGAGCTCGTCGATCGCGCGGCGCTTCGCGGTGGCCATGAGCCAGGCGCCCGGCTTCTCCGGGACCCCCGACTCCGGCCACCGCTCGAGCGCGGTGACGAGCGCGTCCTGCGCGAGCTCCTCGGCGAGGCCGACGTCGCGCACCATCCGCGCGAGGCCGGCGATGAGCCTGGCCGACTCGATGCGGAAGACCGCGTGGATGGCGCGATGCACCTCGGGGGCCGTCACGGCGCCCGATCAGAACACCTTCCGCCGCGGGCGCAAGCCCCCGCCGCCGGCGCGAGCCCCCGAGGCGCGCGGGGCTACTTCTTCTGGGCCCCCTGCGCGCGCAGGCGCTCCTCCTGCTCCCTGAGCTCGGGCGTGAGCGCAGGACCGAAGTCGTCCGGCGTGAGCACCTGCCGAATCTCGACCTCGGACTCCTCGTACATGGGGTTGGGACAGCGCTTCACCCACTCGATCGCCTCTTCCTTCGACTTCACGTCCCAGATCCAGAAGCCCGCGATCAGCTCCTTCGTCTCGGTGAAGGGCCCGTCGATGACGGTCCTCTTGTCGCCCGAGAACCGGATGCGCGCGCCCTTCGCGCTCGGGTGGAGCCCCTCACCCGCGACCATCACGCCGGCCTTGACGAGCTCTTCATTGAACTTCCCCATCTCGGTGAGGAGCTGCTCGCTCGGCATGACGCCCGCCTCGCTGTCCTTGGTGGCCTTGATCAGGATGATGAATCGCATGGTCGTGTCTCCTTGCTTCCTTGGTGGAGCTGGGCTCCGGAGGGCCTCTTGCCCGGGGCGAACCGTGGCTTCATCGTCACGACGAACGGCGGGGCGCGGGATCGACACGCCGGGCGATCTTTTTTTACGATGTCGTCAAGTATAAGAAAATATTGAGGATTGGAGCGCCTGGCCGGCCCGCCGGGCGCTCCGGGCCCTCAGAAGCGGCTGCGCAGAAGCGCGCCGCCGCCGCCGGGCAGGATCGCGGGCGCGAGAGCGACCGAGCTGCGCTGCTCCGGCGACGTCAGGAGGAGCACCAGGCCAGCGCCGATGCCGACGAGGCCGACGGCGCCGAGCACGGTGCTCGTGGTGGTGAGCGTCTGGCCCCGCGAGCTGAGGGACATGCCGTCGTCGCTGCACCGCGAGGGATCCGGGCATTCCTTCTCGAGATCGCCCTTCGTGCCGAGCGCGAGCCCGCCCGTGATGAGGCTCCCGCCCACGGCCGCGGCGCCGACGCCGCCGATGACGAAGCCGAGCGTGCGCTTGAAGCTCGAGGGAGCGGCGGGGGTGGGGGGCGGGCCCGAGGAGATCGCGGGGTCCTGCGGCGCGTCGGGTACGGGGACCGGAGGCGGCGCGGCGGCCTGCGGCGGATCGAGGCGCACGACGTTGCGCGCACCCTCCGCGAGGGTCACGGGCGCGTCGGTCTGCCGGCCGCCGGGCCATCGCGCGACGACGGCATGGTTCCCGGGGTCGAGCGGGAGCTCGCTGCCGATGCTGGCCTGCGGCAGCGGCGCTTGATCGAGGAGCAGCTCCGTCGGCGCCGGTGCGCCCGCCGGGAGCTCGATGACCAGCCTGGGCACGCGCGGCTCGAGCTCCCGGATGCGCTGCTGGGTGATGGCCATACGGGGATCGCCGGGCGTCAGCTGGGTGAGCAGCTCCTTGAAGTGCTGCCACGCGCTCGCCACGCGCCCGAGGTCCGCTTCACACTGGGCCAGGTTGAGCAGCGTGCCGCGCGACGGATAGGTGGCCTGGCTGCGGCGGAAGAGCGGAATCGCGTGCGCGCAGCCTCGCGCTTCGACCGCTGCGCGGCCCTGCTCGAAGAGCTCCTGTGCCTGGGCCTTCGGATCGTTGGGCTGCGCGGAAGCCGAGCGGCTCATCGCGCAGAGGGCGGCGCACAGGGCGGCGCACCGCATCGCGCGAGTACCTCTTGTTCGTCTCAGTCCCATTTGTTCCAAGGATCCTCGGTCTTGATCTGCGTCTTGACCTGTGAGGACGACGTCGGTCTGGCCGTGCTCACGGCGTTCGCGCTCGCCTTCACCGGCGGTGTCGCCGCTGTCGAAGATGCCGCTGCCTTCGCTCGTGCGTCCGGGGAGGCGCTCGCGACCGGCGCTGCGGTGGCCTCGAGCGCAGCGCTCGCGGTCTCCATCGCGGCAACGGTGGGGGTCGCCGTCACCCCGCCGGCCGCGCCGGGGGCGCCGGCCGCGCCGGGGGACGCCGGCCCGATCTCGGGCGCGGCGCTCGATGAGGCCACGGGCGAGTCGCTGTCCGGGGACCCGCTCGGCGTCAGCCGCCACGCAAGGAAGATCCCGGTCAGGACGAGCGCGCCGGCGGCGCCTGCCAGCAGCGCCACGCGGTTGCGCGGCGCCCGGGTCCGCGTCGTGTTGCCCCAGGAAGCGTGCGGCAGCGTCGCGTGCGCCGTGCCCGCCGCCGCCTCGCTCCCGGGCGACGACGGCGTGTCCGGGCGGTCCGGCATGGGCGCCGTCGCGGCCTCGGCCGCTCCGGGCGCTCCACGCCACGCGGGCGAGGACGCGCCGAGCGCGCCGGGCGCCGCGGGGGGAGCGCCCACCGGCGGGTACCCGGCGCGGGAAGCACGCTCCGGCAGGATCCGGTCGATGCTCTCGAACGAGAGCCGCCCGCGCTGCGTCCCGAAAGGCGCGAGCACGCGGCCGATCTCGGCGACGCTCTGGACGCGGGCGCCCGGATCCTTCGCAAGGCACCGGCCCACGAGCTCCCCGACGGCGGGCGGCAGGTCCGGCCGCAGGGCCAGGACGGCGGTGGGCGCATCCATGATGATGGCCGCCGTGACCGCGGTGATGCTGTCGCCCTCGAACGGGTGCCGCCCGGTGAGCATGCGATACAGGATCACGCCGAGAGCCCAGATGTCCGTGCGCACATCCGCGTATTTCAGGCTGCGAATCTGCTCCGGCGACATGTAATGGATGGAGCCCATGATGAGGCCCGTCGCGGTCAGGCTCGCCTCTTTGACAGAGTCGCCCGTGGCGGTGAACTTCGACAGGCCGAAGTCGAGGACCTTGAGGAGGGGAGTCCCGTCGGGGCGGCGGGTGAGGAAGAGATTCTTCGGCTTGAGATCGCGGTGGATGATGCCGCGCGCGTGGGCCTCGGCGATCGCCTCGCAGGCCTGGAGCACGTAGTCGGCGGCGTCGGCGAGCGGGAGGATGCCGCGGGTCTGGAGCACCTGGCCGAGATCGTCGCCGGTCAGGTACTCCAGCACCATGTAGGCGGCGCCGGTGCCCAGCGTGCCCATGTCGAGGACACGCGCGATGTGCTGCCCGTCGAGGGCCGCGGCGGCGCGGGCCTCGCGGAGGAAGCGGGCGCCGGCGTCGGGGAGCGCGGCGGCCTCGGGGAGGAGGAGCTTGACGGCGACGCGGCGCTCCAGGACGACGTCCCAGCCCGCGAAGACCACGCCCATGCCCCCCGCGCCGAGGACGCGCTCGATGCGGTACTTGCCCGCGAGGACGTCGCCGGGAACGGGGACGCCGGAGGGGACGGCGGGCTGATGCGCCATGGTGAGAGGAGAGCGTAGCGGGGAGGTGGCGCGGAGTACAAGGGGCGGGCGGCCTCGGTGGCCGCTCGCGAGCGCCCGACCCGGGAGGCTTGCGCGATGACGTACTCGACGCGATCCGCTCGCGACGTCCGCCGGAGAGCGCCTACGGCTCGGCCTCGATCCGCGCGGCGTCCTTCTTCTGCTGGAGCCTGTGCTTGATCGCCCCGAAGAGGACCGGCGCCACGGAGACGAAGATGATCAGGTAGACGACCCGCTCGATCTGCTTGGCGTCGAAGACCTTGCCAAGGAAGTAGCCGAGGAAGGTCATCGAGAAGACCCAGAGCACGCCGCCCACGATGTTGAACATGGCGAAGCGCCGGTACTGCATCTGCCCCACGCCCGCCACGACCGGCGCGAACGTCCGGGCGAACGGCATGAAGCGCGCGAGGATGATCGTCTTGCCGCCGTGCTTCTCGTAGAACTTCTGCGTCGCGATCAGGTGATCCTTGCGGAACAGGAGCGACTGCTCGCGCGTGAAGATCTTCGGGCCGGCGCGCCGCCCGATCGAGAAGCCCACCGCGTCGCCGATGATCGCCATCGCCATCAGCGTGACGTTCATCAGGAGCAGGTTCTGGAAGTTCGGTAACCCGAGCGGGTTGATGAGCCCCGCGTTGACCAGCACCCCGGCGGTGACGAGCAGCGAGTCCCCGGGCAGGAAGAACCCGATGAGCAGCCCCGTCTCGGCAAAGATGATGATCATCAGGACGGGGTAGCCGCCCCACTGGAGCAGCGACTCGAGCTCCCTCAGCCTGCTGAAAAATTCACGGAGGAGATCCACGGCCGCTCGATAGCTCACCTCGGCGGCCGCGTCGAACCCCGCGTGCGCCCCGGCCGCCAGCGCGCCGCCGGCGTCCACCGCCGCCGTTCACACGGGCGCCGCCGGCGGTGAGTCGCCCTGCATCGCTGGCTGCCCCGCCGGTCTACCCCCGCGGGTGAGCCCCCGGGCCGCGCCTCCCGGAACCCCGAGGGCGAGCTCCCCCGGGCGCGCCGCCCGCGCCGCCGGTGGCCGCGCGCGCTACGGCGTATAGCGCGCCAGATACTCCTTGAGGTGCAGCTTCCGGGCCGTGTTGTCGGACGACATGTAACGTATCGTGCCGAAGATCTCCCGCTCTGGACCCCAGGCCCGATCGTAGCGGCCGAGCACCCAGAAGATGCCCGAGGTCGAGTTCGGGTCGCGGCCGTCGAGCGCATACCGGTCGTTGAGCTCGATCATGATCTCGAGCGCCTCGCGCGGCGTCCGCGACCACTCCAGGATCTTCTTGCCCCAGAGCATCCGGAGGTAATTGTGCATTCGCCCCTCGCGGAGGAGCTCGATCTGCGACGCGTTCCAGATCCGGTCGTAGGTCGCCCCCGCCGCCAGCGCCTCGATCGGGTAGACGCGCGGGCGCCTGTCGCGCGCGTGCTTCTCGAGCGTGGCGAGCGCCCAGTCCGGCAGCGACTCGTACTCGGTCGGATCGCGCTTCCACGAGGGGCGCGGCCCGTCTCCCTCGCTCGCCCCGAGCGCGAAGGCGTTGAACCCGAGCTCCCGCCAGGTGACGAGCTGCTCGAGGAACGCCTCGGCGGAGGCGCTCATCCCCCAGAACCCCTCGCGGCTGCCGCTCGGCCGCTTCACGCCGTCCCCGGGGCGGCCGAGCCGCTCGACGCGGAAGCCCTCGCGCCGGGCGACGGCCGCGAAGACCTCGTGCGCCGCGAGGTGGCCGAAGTGCAGGTACGGCGACAGGCCGCTCGTCGCGCCGGCGTCGGGGTGATCGCGCTCTTCTAGGTAGCGCGGCAGCCGGTCCGCGACGAAGCGCGCGAGCGCCTTGCCAGCCGCCTCCGGGCCGCCCCGGCAGGGCGCCGGCGGGACGGTGTGATCGATGGGGAGCGCGGAGAGCGCCGCAGGGTCGCCCCCGAGGAGCGCGGGCGAGGCCGCCGGCCACCTGCGCGCGATCGCGCGGGGGAGGGGAGCCGCAGGCCGGAGCTTCGCCCGCTTCAGCGGATCGGCCGCCGGCTGCGCGCCGAGGTGCTCGCCGATCACCCGCTGCCAGAAGATGCGGAACGAGCGCGCGGTCGTGAACACCCGATCGGCCGCGCGCATCGGCAAGAGGCCGTTCGAGTCCACCTGCTCGAGGCGAACCGGCGCCTGCCGCGCCGCCGAGGCGACCATGCGCGGGAGGAAAAAGCAGGGGTAGTCGTCCGTGACCACCACGCACGCCCGCGCCGCGAGCGCGCCGAGCAGGCCCTTGCCGGCCCCCTCGGCGGGCTCGACGTAGGGGTGATGCGCGACGCCGGCCGCCGCGAGGCGGCGCGCGTTGTCGGCCATGCCGTCGATCACGAAGCGATGGATCCTGTCGCTCGCCCAGCGGTAGCCGCACCGCAGCGCCTCGAGCACGACGAGCGGTCGATCGAGCGCCATGGACCAGGCGATCGCGCGCTCCAGACCGAAATTGTACCGTGTCCGGCGACTCGCGATCATCCAGTAAAGGACGTAGTCGCCGCCCTCGCGGACAGGCATGGCGTTGCGGGTGCGGAGCCGGAGCTCGGGGACGCTGCTCGAGATCATCTCTTTACCTCAACCTCCTCCACGGACGTAGACCGGCCTCCGGGATCTGGGTATGACCCTCGGCGCGCGGGCGCGGCGCATACGGAGTGCCGCCGGTGGCTCCGCGCTCAGGTGAACCATGAACCTGCCCCACACGCTCCGATCGCTGTTGCTGCTGCCCGTCCTCGCGCCGCTCGCCTGCGGCGGCGCTCCGGCGCCCGCCCCGGCGCCGCCCCGACAGGCCGCCGCGCCGGCGCCGGCAGCGCCGGCAGCCCCGGCGGCCGCGGCCCCGGCGGCCGCAGCCCCGGCCGCGCCGACGAAGGCCGGGCCGCGCGCCGACGCGACGCTCATGCCGCGGCGCATGCTCTTCGGCAACCCGGATCGCATGTCCCCCCAGATCAGCCCGGACGGCAAGCGGCTCGGGTTCCTCGCCCCCTCCGAGGGCGTGCTCAACGTGTGGGTCGGCCCGGCCCAGGCGCCCGCGTCGGCCAAGCCGGTCACGAAGGAGCAGAGCCGCGGGGTGCGCACCTTCCTGTTCCCCTACGCGAACGACTACGTCCTCTATCGCCAGGACAAGGCCGGCGACGAGAACTGGCACATCTACGCCGTCGAGCTCAAGACCGGGCAGATCAAGGACCTCACCCCCTTCGAGGGCATCGCCGCGATGTTCGAGGGGATGAGCCCCAAGATCCCGAACGAGATCCTGATCGGCATGAACGATCGGGACAAGAAGGTCCACGACCTCTACCGCGTCGACGTGCGCACCGGCGAGCGCAAGCTCGTGCGGCAGAACGACGGATTCGTCGGGTTCGTCACCGACCATGACTTCAAGGCGCGGCTCGCGTCGCGGATGACGCGCGACGGAGGCCAGGAGTTCCTCGATCTCACCGGCAAGGAGCCGAAGCCCTTCGTCGCGTTCGGGCCCGAGGACGCCGTGACGAGCGAGGCGATCGGCTTCGACGCGGCCGGCAAGACGCTCTATTTCCGGGACAGCCGCGGCCGCGACACCTCCGCGCTCGTCACCCTCGATCTGCGGAAGGCGAAGCCCGCCGTGCTCGCCGAGGACGCGAAGGCCGATGTCAGCGACGTGATCGTCCACCCGAAGACGGGCAAGGTCCAGGCGGCGGCCTCCGAGCGCGAGCGCAAGCGCTGGCAGGTGCTCGACAAGAGCATCCAGCCGGATCTCGACGCCCTCCGCGCGGTCGCCGACGGCGAGCTCGACGTGCTGAGCCGGTCGCTCGACGACAAACGCTGGACCGTCGGATACACCGTGTCGGACGGCCCCGTCCGATACTACCTCTACGACCGTGACGCGAAGAAGGCGACGTTCCTCTTCACGAACCGCGCCGCGCTCGAGTCGCAGCCGCTCGTGAAGATGCGGCCCGTGGTCATCAAGGCGCGCGACGGCCTCGAGCTCGTGAGCTACCTGTCGCTGCCGCGCGCCGCCGACCCCGACGGCGACGGCAAGCCGGACAGGCCGCTCTCGATGGTGCTCCTCGTCCACGGCGGCCCCTGGGCGCGCAGCTCCTTCCGCCTCGATCCGATGCACCAGTGGCTCGCGAACCGCGGCTACGCCGTGCTGAGCGTCAACTTCCGGGGCTCGACGGGCTTCGGGAAGAGGTTCGTCAACGCGGGCGACCTCGAGTGGGCGGGCAAGATGCACAACGACCTGCTCGACGCCGTGGAGTGGTCCGTCGCGCAGGGCATCGCCGACAGGGCTCGCGTGGCGATCATGGGCGGCAGCTACGGCGGCTACGCGACGCTCGTCGGGCTGACCTTCACGCCGGAGACCTTCGCCTGCGGCGTCGACATCGTCGGCCCGTCGAACCTCGTGACCCTGCTCCAGTCCATCCCGCCCTACTGGGCGCCGATGCTCGAGCTCTTCGCGAAGCGGGTCGGCGACCCCCGCACCGAGGACGGCCGCGATCTCCTGCGCACGCGCTCGCCGCTCTACCGCGCGGACCAGATCAAGCGGCCCCTCCTCATCGGCCAGGGCGCCAACGACCCGCGCGTGAAGCAGGCCGAGAGCGATCAGATCGTCAAGGCGATGACGAGCAAGGGGATCCCGGTCACGTACGTGCTGTACCCCGACGAGGGCCACGGCTTCGCCCGCCCGGAGAACTCCATGTCGTTCAACGCGATCGCGGAGACGTTCCTCGCGCAGTGCCTCGACGGCTCCTACGAGCCGGTCGGCGGCGACTTCAAGAAGTCGAGCGTCACCGTCCCCGTGGGCGCCGAGGCCGTCCACGGGCTCTCCGCGGCGCTCCCCCGGCCCTGAGCGCGCCGCTCCGCCACGGCGGGCAGGCGCGCCCGCGCGGCGGCCCGCCGTGGCGGAGCGCGGCGCCGCGCGGCGGCCCGCCGTGGTCCGGGCGCCCCCAGCCTGCGGGCGTCCGGCGCCGCTACGTCCGCTGCGTCGACGCGGTCCGCGTGCGCCGCCGCGCCTCTGGCTCGCTCACCGGGGGCGCGCTCGTGAGGTCGTCGAGCGTCTCCAGCAGCTGCTCCAGGTCGAACGGCTTGTTGATGATCCGCGTCGCGTCCGGGTGGTTCGGATCGATGCAGAAGCCGGGATCGCTGAGCGCGGTCACGAGCACGACCGGCGCCGATCTCCCCTCGGCCGCGAGCGTCTCTATGAGGCGCGGCCCGTCCAGGAACGGCATCACGCAGTCGATGACGATGGCGTCGGGCGGCGCCTGGGAGCGCAGCCGCTCCAGGGCTTCGAGGGGGTCGGTGTACCCCTCGACCTCATACCCTTCCGCCAGCAGCACCTCCGCCAGCGTCTCGACGATCGCGTCGTCGTCGTCGACGACCACGATGCGCCGCTGCCTTCCTCGCTCTGAGTCTCCTTGGTCGTCTCGCTCGTCGCTCACGCTCACCTCGGTGGAGAACCCCGGTGTCACTTCTGGGACCGGCCGCTCTCGCCGTCGACCCTCGTAGACCACCTCTGTGCGAATTGTTTACAGGCTCTCCCGGTGCTCGCTCCAAGCGCCCCGGCCTCCGCCGCCTCTCCGGCTCTTCCGCGGAGATCCCGGCGTGGGGCTCAGCTCCGCGGCGGAGCCTGCTCGTGCGCCGGCGAGAGGTCCGGAGAGCTCCCCATCCTCGTGCGCAGCTGGACGGGCCGCTGGCGCACCCGGAGGCGCATGTTGATGAGCTCGACGCCGAGCGAGAAGGCCATCGCGAAGTAGATATACCCCTTGCTGATGTGCTGGCCCATGCCGTCGGCCATGAGCACCACGCCGATGAGGAGCAGGAAGCTCAGCGCGAGGATCTTCATGCTCGGGTGGCGCTGGATGAACGCGCCGATGCTCCCGGCGAAGACGAGCATCACGCCCACCGCGATGAACATGGCCACCATCATGATCGAGATGTGCTGCGCCATGCCGACGGCGGTGATGACCGAGTCGAGCGAAAAGACGATGTCGAGCAGCACGATCTGCGCGATGACGGAGGGGAAGGACGCCTTCGCCTTCGGCTGATCTTCCTTGGGATCGTCGACCTCGAGTTTATCGAACATCTCGTGGGTCGCCTTGCCAATCAAGAACACACCGCCAGCCAGCAGGATCAGATCACGCCCGCTGAAGTCGTGTCCGAGCAGGCTGAACAGGGTAGCCTTGAGTCCCATCACCCATGAGATCGCGAGCAGGAGGAGCAGCCGCATCCCGAGGGCGAGCACGAGGCCGATGCGGCGGGCGATGGGCTGCTGCTCCAGCGGCAGCTTCGCCGTCATGATGGAGAGGAAGACGATGTTGTCGATTCCAAGCACGATCTCCAGCGCGCTGAGGGTCGCCAGCGTGATCCAGCCGTCGGCGTGCAGGAAGGGGCTCATGTCAGGCATCGGGGTGGCGCTTTGTAGCATGGACAGCCGTGACCGCCCGCCACGTCCGGACCATCGCCCCGCTCTCCGGTGGATCCTGGGCGATCTTGCTCCCGTGTTCAGGGCGCGGGGCGACGGCGATTACGACGGATGCGTGAACGCAAAGTACGTCAACGGTGTTGATGGCGTCGATGGGCGTCGATGGCACCGACGGCGGCGACACACGTCGGCGCGCGCGGCACGGGCGGCGCTTGACGCGGGATGTTGACATCCGGTACAGAGGATCTGGAAGTACGCGCAAGTGGATCTGCCTCCTTCCCGGCTTCCAGGTGAGCTCCTGCGGGGTGTTGGCGAGCTCGCCGAACAGCGCCGTGATTCCTCGCCATGTTGGCGGAGCAGCCTCGTTGCCTGTTCCTCACCTGGAACGCGTGGCCTCGCGACAGAGGGGGCGACCGCGTGACCGTGGTTCCGAAGGTCGGCTTCGGGCAGGACGCGCGCTGGGCCGCCGGCGGCAGCGCTGACGGGGGGCCTCTGGATCGGGCGCTCCTCGGGGGAGATCCGGCGGTCAGGGTGCCGGAGGCGTGCTGGCTGGACGGCGGCGCTGCCTGGCTGCGCATCGAGGGGCGCGACCTGAGCTACCCGATCGTCCTGCTCGGCTCGATGGGCGCCTGGATCGAGCCCGACTATCGGACCTCGTTCCCTTTCGGCAGCGTCGTCCGGGTGCGCCTGTACGCCGGCGACGTCGAGATCGGTCCGCTCTCCGCCGTGCTGGTGCTCCAGTCGATGGGCCTGCGGGGGCCGCTCATCGGGCTGTCGTTCGAGGACGGAACCCCCTCCCGCGCGGCGGGGCAGATCCGCGACGTGCTGCGCGCCCTCGTCGACGCGGGCACGGCCAAGGCGGCCGCGGCGAGCCTGTTCAGGCCCTCGGCCGCGGACGCGGGGCACGTGCGCGAAGTCATCGACGACCCCAGGAGGGTGCGCAACATCCTCGGCTTCCTGCTGCGGAGGAAGGGCGTCGTCCGCCGCGCCGCCGAGAGCGCGCCGCCCCTCTGCGTGATGCTCGGCGAGGTGGGGGCCGGGACGGTCACGTGGTTCGGCATCAAGGGCTGGAGCGAGGACGCCGCGGTCGAGATCGCCGGGCAGAACTCCGTCTTTCGCTTCAACGTCCGCGCGGACGAGGTGCGCCCGGGCGAGCTCGTCTCCGCGCTGCCGGCGCGCGTGGAGCGCCTCCGCAAGAGCCTGCTGCAGCGGGGCGTCGAGGCCGATCTCACCGCGCGCTTCCTGCACCCCGAGTGGCTTCACATCCCGCCGATCGAGGCCGAGGTGGTCGACGTGTCCTTCTCGGGCCTGCGGATGGCGCTGACGAGGGGACACCCGCCGCTGCTCCCCAGGCACAAGCTCTCGCTGGAGCTCCCCGACGGCGACGACGGCGTCGTCCACCTGCGGGGCGAGGTGCGGTCGGTGTCGGTCGTGGAGGGCGCGGACACCCAGCTCTGCAGCGTGCACGTGACCGCCGCGCGGCGCGAGGACGAGCGGCGCTGGCTCAGGCTCGTGTCCCGCATCCTGCACGCGACGACCTACGGGGGGACCGCGTGGCAGGCGGAGCTCTGGGATCTCTTCGACTCGTCCGGCTATTTCAACCTCTCCGGGCGGCGGCCGGAGCACTTCGACGCCATCAAGCCGAGCTTCCTGACCATGGCGCAGAAGGCCGCGGCGGTGCCGCACCTCCTGTACAACGTGGCGTGTCTGTCCGAGCACGGGATCGAGGGCAATTTCTCGATCATGAAGCCATACCACAGCACGTGGATGATTCATCAGCTCGCGAAGCGGCCAAAGTCCGCGTCGAACCTGAGCTCCCGGCAGGTGCTCCGCGACATGTTCACTCGCTGCTTCGAGCACGCGATGGCCGACCCGGAGTGCCGCTGGATCATCGCCTACGCGGAGGCGCACGTCGCGTGGAACGAGCGATCGCTGTTCGAGTTCGCCCGCGCGCGCCACGAGACGGGCCACGTCCTGTCGCTGCCGTTCCGCCTCATGGGGGTGGACGCGCGCGCCGCGCCGCGCGCGCCGCGCGACGCCGGCGGGCCGATCGAGATCGGCGAGCCGACCCCCGGGGAGCAGGCGGCGCTGCTCGGCCTCCTGTGCGCGACGTCGCCGCGCATGTACGCGGAGGCGCTCGATCTCGTGCCCGGCAGGCTCGGGATGGGGCCCTGCGTCGAGCGCTGGCGCAGCGCGGGCCTGGAGCGGGAGCGCGTGCTCCTCGTGGCGCGCCAGCACGGCGAGCCGCTGGCGGTCGCGGTCCTCGAGCTCGGCGAGCTCGGCACGAACCTCTTCCGCCTCCTCGACTCGATCCGCATCTTCCCGATGCGCCCCGGCGGAGACGCCGCGCTCGGCCCGCTGCTCGACGCGGCGTGCGGCTGGTTCCGCAGCCACGACAGGAAGTCGTTCATCTACTTCGGTGAGCGCGGCAAGCTGACGTTCGATGGTCCTGCCGGCTTGCACGACCTCGGCGAAGGACGGCTGTGGATCGTCGCCAGGGAGCTCGTCCCGGAGTTCGTGGAGCATATCTACCGGCTCACCGAGCCGAAGCCGCGATAACGGCCTGGATCAGCGGCGGCGCGACGCTATGGTCTCTCGGTCTCAGTCTCGCTCTCGGTTCTCCAGGTGAGGCGGCATGTACCAGCTCAAGATCGACCTCATCAACGCGCTCATCGAGGTCACGTTGCAAGGCGTCGTGCGCACGGAGGAGGCGCAGGCGTACGCCGCGGAGTACAAGAAGGCCCTCGGCTCGCTCTATGGCCGGAGGATCCGCGTCCTCGTGGACTTCCGCGGCTTTTCCATCGCCTCCGAGGAGGCGACGGAGCTCCTCCGCGACATCGCGGCGACCTCGACCGCGATGGGGGTGATCAGGGCCGCCGAGCTCGTGCAAAGCGATCTCGCGGCGCTGCAGGCGAGCCGGATCGCCCGTGAGGCGGGGACCGCGCAGCTCGTGCGGGTCTTCAAGGACGAGGCAGCCGCGCGCGGCTGGCTCTTCGGCGATCGCCCGACGCCGTGAGGGCCGGCGCTGCGCGGGCCGCGGCGGCGCCGCGCAGGCCGCCCGCGGCGCCGGGTCAGCGCACGACGAGCACGTCGTCGACGGGGCGGCGGAGGGAACGCGCCGACACGGGGCCCGCGAGCGACAGGCGGAAGAGCAGGACCTCCGCCGTCGCGTCGGTGACGTCGAACAGCCGGAGATAGCGCTCCCGGAGCCCGGCCGCGGCCTCCGCGGTCTCCGCGTCGAGCCCCTCGCCGCGGCCCCGGATCAGCCGCGCGAACAGGTAGGGCAACGTCGTCATCGGGTAGACCGCGATGCCCAGCTGCGTCGCGGTGAGCCACGCGCGCTCGACCGCCCGGCCGCCCTGGAAATAGTCGGTGAGCCGGGCCCGCGGCAGGGTGATCAGCCCGACGGCCGCCGCGCAGCGGATCGCCTTCTGCGCCATCCTCTCGAGCCCCCGGCCGCCGCCCCAGCGCCGCACGAGCTCCAGGGCGCGGTAGTCCCGGCAGATCTTGAACCCCGCGAGATCGGTCGGCGAGAGCTCGAGCGTGCCGACGAACAGCCCGTCCCGGCGCGCCTCGGCCTCCGCCTCGGTCCAGCGGACCTCCCTCATCATGTCGGCGTGGGTCTGCCTGGCGAGCATCCGGAGCCGGTCGCCGGCGCCGATGAGGGCGCCGATCTCGTCGAGCTCCGCCGGCGCCTCGAGCAGCCCGAGGCGCGCCCCGGGGATGGACTCGACAGCGGCGCGGAGGGTGGCGCGGTGCTCCTCCGCGAGCGGCGCCCGCTGGCCAGGGCGCCGGTTCGTGTGCCGGAGCCCGATGGCGTCCGCGAGGCCATCCATGGCGTGCTCCTCGGCGCCGGGGGGCGGCGCGCCGAAGAACGCGAACGTGGCGGCCAGGTCCTCGTCGCCCTCGCGCGGGAACGGCGAGACGCGCACGCCGAGCCCCTCGCGGTGCGCGGCGAGGACGACGTTCTCGGCGGCCGCGCCGAGCGCGACCACGCCGCCCGTGCCCTGGAAGTCGGCGAGCGACTCGGAGCGCGCCCGGTCGTGGAACAGCCCGAGGCGACGGCCCTCGTGGACCCAGAGCCAGGGCTGGCAGTTGCCGCCCGAGGGCGCCGCCACGCCCGCCGCGACGAGCCGCCGCAGCCGCGCCGGGTCGAGCGCGACGGCGCCGGCCTCGGCGGCCGGGAGTGGGCCCGCCGCCGCGGCGAGGGCAGGGCCCGGGGCGCGCGGCGCGCCCGCGGCGGCGGGCTCCCCCTCGGGGCCGCTGATGAGCTCCTCCAGGTCGACATAATACCGGCCTGACCGCACCGGCTCCCCGAGGGCGATCCGGCGCGCCGTGTCCGCGGCCGCCGCCCCGCCGTGGACGACCGCCGACCCGAGCTGAGGCCATGTGCTCACCGACTGCTGCACCTCGACGAGCGACGCGCGGAGCCGGAGCGAGATCGCGTCTTGCCCGATGATCTGCATGACATAAGGCACCTTGTCCTCGGTCGACAGGCCGCGGACGCGCTCGGGCGTGAGATCGCCGACGAGCCCGTGGAGGATCGGCCGATCGCCCTCCAGATCGAAGCGCTCGACGTCGATGAGCCCCCGGTCGCTCGTCTCCATCACGACCGGTATGCGGTGGGCGCGCGCGCTCGTGCGGAGCAGGAGCTTGATATCGAGGCTGTCGCACTCGTCCACGAGGACATCGAGCTTGCCCCCGTCGAGCAGGAAGCGCTCGATATTGTCCGCCGTGACCCCCTCGGGGAAGCACGTCACGTGGAGGAACGGATCGAGCTCGGCGATCTCGCGCGCCGTGGCGACGACCTTCGGCAGGTCGAGGTTGTGCGCGCCGGTCCGGATCCGGTTCAGGTTCGAGAGATCGAGGTGGTCGAAGTCCGCGATGCGCAGCTCGCCGGCGCCCCGCTCGAGCGCGATGGTCATCGCCACGGACTGCCCCACCGAGAGGCCGACGACGCCGATGCGCCGGCGGGCGAGCGCCGCCTGCTCCTCGCCGCTGATCTTGTGCTTGTTCCGGTCGGTCCGCAGCTCGACGAACTCGGCCTCATCGAGCAGGTGCACGAGGCGGTGCGACCACGGATAGTAGACCCAGACTCCATAGGCCTCGATGGGGGCGCCGTTCAGGCGCTCTCCCACGAGCCGCGCGACGTCCCGCTCACCGAGGCGCTCCCGGGGGTGGCGGGTCTTCACGAGATCGGCGAGCTGCCGGTCGATCGTGTCGAAGATCTCGATCCGGGCGTCGTCGTGGAGCAGGCGGCCGAGCTCCTCCGCGTCGTCCTCGCGCGCCGGGCGGAAGAAGCGGGGGCGCCACGCGCCGTTCGGGGCCTCTCGCGCCTCTCGCGAGGAGATGAGCTGCTGCCAGCGGGTCGTGTTCATCGCGGTGGTCCGGTCCCCCTCCTGCCACCCTCCTACCACCCCCGCGCCCCAGGCGTCGCCACGATCTCCCCGGCGGCCCCCGGGTCAGCGCGGCGCGCGGGACGGCCGGCCCTCGATCTCGAGTCTCATCTTCGTGACCTTGTGTTGCACCTCGGCGGCCTCAGGCCCGGTGATCTCCAGATAGCGCAGCGCGGCCACGACGTCGCTGCCCCGGAACGCCTTGACCCGCGGGTTGAACCAGCTGAGCGCAGTCCCGATCTGCCGGACGAGAAGCGCGTCCGTGCAGATCGCCACCGTGAGCGCGGTCTTGCTGACGTAGTCGTTGATGGATGCCCGCTGCTTCGCGTTGGGTCCCCCCCCGGCGGTCACCACGAGAGTCTTCGTGCAGGCGGGCGGGAGACTGCCCGCCGCCTGCATATACCCTTCCCATTCCTCGTCGGTCGGCGGTTCCCTGCCGTGGACGGCGATGAGCACGTGCTCCGTCGTGTCGAACAGCATGCTGGGTTTCGTCATCGTCTCACCGAGCGCGCACCGATCTTACGTCTGCGCACCGCCGAGCCGCCAGCGCGCACAGCCATCCCCTGGGATAGTCGTGCGCCTGGCCACCGGGCAAGGATCCGCGAGGTCCATGCGGGTGCACCTAGGACGGTTCGATCGACGGAGCAACGACCGGGAGCCACTTTCGATGCGGTGCTCCGGTGGACGGGCCGCGTCGCGCTTCGGCGCGACTCCCGCGCGGCGCGCGCGGTCGCGAGGGAGTCGCGCCGGGCCGGCTCGACGTGGGGCATCGCGGCGGATGGAGTCGCTCGAGCGGCATGGTCCTCTCGCTCGCGTCGCTCGCGTCGTTCGCGCGGCCCAGCCAGGGCATACCCGAGTTATTTCCAAAGTATTTCATGACGTGCTGCTGGGCAGTTGCACGGTGGGCCGCCAGCTGCTCTGTGGTCTATACTACGGGATGTGCGCTGGGGATCTTCCGCAGGGGGTGCGGCGCGCGCCGCGTCGCACCGAGGCTTGACGG
The DNA here is from genome assembly GCF_051524395.1 of Sorangium sp. So ce117. Lineage (NCBI taxonomy): Bacteria > Pseudomonadati > Myxococcota > Polyangiales > Polyangiaceae > Sorangium > Sorangium sp. So ce117. Next base: position 8,979,151 of record NZ_CP150309.1, on the reverse strand, counting down.
ATGGCCCCCACCGCATGTAGCGCTCGATCGGTGGGCTGTGATGCCCAGCGGCCAGGGCGGCGCCCGGCCTGTTGGTCGGGGCTGCCGAGTGACGACCTCGCCGGGGGGAAAGGTTTTTCACGATGCGTGTGCTGGAAAACTTCGTCGGCGGAGCCTGGTCTCGAGCCTCGGGGGCGACGCGCCTCGAGGTGAAGAACCCGGCGACCGGGGAATCTCTTGCGGAGGTGCCCCTCTCGACGGCGGCCGACGTCGACGCGGCGGTGAAGGCCGCGCAGGCGGCGTTCCCCGGCTGGAGCGCGACGCCGCCGGTGCAGCGGGCGCGCTACCTCTTCAAGCTGCGCGAGATCTTCGACGCCCATCGCGACGAGATCGCGGCGATCTGCACCTCCGAGCACGGCAAGACGCTGGCCGAGGCCCGGAACGATTTCGGTCGCGGCATCGAGAACGTCGAGCACGCGGCCGGCATCCCGGCCCTCCTGATGGGGCAGGCCCTCGAGGACGTCGCGTCCCGGATCGACTGCCACACGATCCGCCAGCCGCTCGGCGTCTTCGCCGCGATCACGCCGTTCAACTTCCCCCCGATGGTGCCGCTCTGGTTCTTGCCGTACGCGATCGCGACGGGGAACACGTTCGTGCTCAAGCCGTCGGAGCAGGTCCCGCTCTCGCAGCAGCGCATCTTCGAGCTGATCGAGCAGGCCGGGCTGCCGCCCGGCGTCGTGAACCTGGTCCACGGCGGCCGCGATGTCGTGAACGCCTTCTGCGCGCACAGGGACATCGCGGGCGTGTCGTTCGTCGGCTCGTCGGCGGTCGCGCGCCACGTGTACAAGAGCGCCGCGGAGGCGGGCAAGCGGGTCCAGGCGCTCGGCGGGGCGAAGAACTTCCTCGTCGTGATGCCGGACGCCGAGCGGCAGATGACGGTCGCCAACGTGGCCGAGTCCATCTACGGCTGCTCCGGCCAGCGATGCCTGGCCGGCAGCGTCGTCGTGTGCGTCGGCGACACCTACGAGGCCGTGCGCGACGGGCTGGTGCGCCACGCGAAGGGGATCGTGCTGGGCGACGGATCGAAGCCGGGCGTGACCATGGGCCCGGTGATCTCGGCGGCGCACAGGGACCGGGTGCTCTCGTACATCAACCAGGGCGTGGCGGAGGGGGCGACGCTGCTCCTCGACGGCCGGGACGCCAGGGTCGAGGGGTATCCGGACGGCAACTGGGTGGGGCCCACGGTCTTCGACGACGTGCGGCCAGGGATGGTGATCGCGACCGAGGAGATCTTCGGGCCGGTCGCGTGCCTGATGCGCGCGAACGACCTCGACGAGGCGATCGCGATCGCGAACCGGAGCGAGTACGGCAATGCGGCGTCGATCTACACGTCGAGCGGCCGCGCGGCGCGCGAGTTCCAGCACCGCGCGTCTGCCGGGATGGTCGGCGTGAACATCGGCGTCGCGGCGCCCATGGCCTTCTTCCCCTTCGGCGGCCAGAAGGGCAGCTTCTTCGGCGATCTGAAGGCGCACGGCCCGACGGCCATCGACTTCTACACGGAGCGCAAGATCGTCATCACGAGGTGGTTCTGATGGCACGGAACGTACTTGGCGGGCTGATCCAGTGCTCCACCCCGATCGCCGACGACGGCGCCTCCGTCATGGCCATCCGGGACGCGATGTTCGAGAAGCACCTGTCGTTCATCGACGAGGCGGGGAAGAGGGGTGTGCAGATCCTCTGTTTGCAGGAGGTCTTCAACACACCTTACTTCTGTCCTTCGCAGGACGCGAAATGGTGCGATGTGGCCGAGCCCGTCCCCGGCCCGACGGTCGAGCGGCTCGCGGCGTACGCCAAGAAGTACAAGATGGTGATGATCATCCCGATCTACGAGCGGGAGATGGCGGGCGTCTACTACAACACGGCCGCCGTGGTCGACGCCGACGGCACGTACCTCGGCAAGTACCGGAAGACGCACATCCCGCACACGAACGGGTTCTGGGAGAAGTTCTTCTTCAAGCCGGGGAACCTCGGCTATCCCACGTTCCAGACGCGGTATGCGCGGATCGGCGTCTACATCTGCTATGATCGCCACTTCCCGGAGGGGGCGCGGCTGCTCGGCCTGAACGGCGCCGAGATCGTGTGGAACCCCTCGGCGACGGTCGCCGGGCTCTCCCAGTACCTCTGGAAGCTCGAGCAGCCGGCGCACGCCGTGGCCAACGGCTACTTCATCGCCGCCTCGAACCGCGTCGGCACCGAGGCGCCGTGGAACATCGGCAAGTTCTACGGGACGAGCTACTTCTGCGACCCGCGGGGCAGCTTCCTCGCGACGGGGAGCGAGGACAAGGACGAGCTCGTCGTCGCCGAGATGAACCTCGACCTGATCGAGGAGGTGCGGAGGACGTGGCAGTTCTACCGCGATCGCCGGCCCGAGACGTACGGCGAGCTCACGGAACAGCTGCCCTGAGGGCCCGGGGCGGCGGGAGGGCGGCGCCGCCCCCGGAGGGGACCCGCCGCCCGGCGCTCACCCGCGGAGGAGCAACATGGGCATCCTGATCAAGAACGGCGAGATCATCACAGCGAGCGACCGGTTCGTCGGCGACGTCTACTGCGAGGACGGGAAGATCGCCGCGGTCGGCGCGGGGCTGTCGAAGGAGCGCGCGGGGGACACCGTGATCGACGCCTCGGGGCAGCTCATCTTCCCCGGCGGGGTCGACGCGCACGTGCACATGGAGCTGCCGTTCATGGGGACGGAGAGCTCCGATGATTTCGAGACCGGCACGGCGGCGGGCGTCGCCGGGGGCACGACCTCGATCATCGATTTCGTGATCCCGGCCCGAGGGCAGGCGCTGCTCGACGGGCTCGCGATGTGGAACGAGAAGGCGAAGAAGGCGGTCTCCGATTACGCCTTTCACATGGCCGTCACCTGGTTCGGAGACGACACCCTCGAGGAGATGGCCGTCTGCACGCGCGAGCACGGCATCCCGTCGTTCAAGACCTTCATGGCCTACCGCGGGGCCATCGGCGTCGACGATCCGGAGCTCATCCAGGTGATGGAGGCCGCCAAGGGCCTCGGCGCGCTCGTGACCGTCCACGCCGAGCACGGCGACGCGGTCGTCGCGCTCCAGAAGAAGCTCCTGAAGGAGGGCAAGACCCACCCGCGGTACCACGCGCAGAGCCGCCCCGCGCCGATCGAGGGCGAGGCGACGGGGCGCGCGATCATGCTCGCCCGGATGATCGGCGAGCCGATCTACATCGTCCACCTCACCTGCAAGGAGGCGCTCGCCGCGGTCACCGAGGCGCGGAGCCGGGGCCAGGTGGTCATGGCCGAGACGTGCCCGCAGTACCTCCTGCTCGACGACTCGGTGTACGAGAAGCCCGGCTTCGAGGGGGCGGCCTACGTGATGAGCCCGCCGATCCGGCCGAAGGGCCACCAGGACGCGCTGTGGGCCGCGCTCTCGTCGGGGCTCATCCAGACCGTGGCGACCGACCACTGTCCCTTCAACCAGGTCGGCCAGAAGGACATGGGCAAGGACGATTTCTCGCGGATCCCGAACGGCGCCGCCGGCATCGAGAACCGCCTCGCCCTGCTCTGGACCTACGGGGTGCTCGCGGGGCGGATCGACGTCCACCGCTTCGTCGATCTCTTCTCGACGCAGCCGGCCAAGATCTTCGGGCTGTACCCGCGCAAAGGCTCGATCGTGCCGGGCGGCGACGCGGATCTCGTGGTCTTCGACCCGAAGGGGACGAGCACGATCTCCGCGAAGACCCACCATCACCGGTGCGACCGGAGCATCTTCGAGGGCTTCGAGGTGAAGGGGAAGCCGACGCACGTCATCGTCAACGGCCGGGTCCAGTGCGTGGACGGCAAGCTCGACGTGGAGCGGGGCGCCGGGCGCTACCTGCCGCGCCGGCTCGGCCCGACCCAGGGAGCCCAGGCCTTCTAATCACCCCTCACTACCCGAGAGGAGCCGCGCGAGCGCCAGCATGACCCGAGCCCCGATACGCCTCTCAGCCCTCCCGTCCGGCCGGATCGAAGAGCGATTCGAGGACAAGAGCCCGCGTTACACCGACGCCGAGGCGATCGCCGAGGCGAACCGGTGCCTCTATTGCGTCGACGCGCCCTGCGTCAAGGCGTGCCCGACGGCGATCGATATCCCGACGTTCATCCGGAAGATCGCGGCCGGCCAGGTGAAGGGCGCGGCCCGCACCATCCTGACGGCCAACCTGCTCGGCCAGTCGTGCGGGCAGGCCTGCCCCGTCGAGGTGCTCTGCGCGGGCGACTGCGTCTACAACGGGTGGGGTCGCGAGCCGATCGCGATCGGCCGCCTCCAGCGCTACGCTGTCGAGTCGGCCCTCGCGCGCGATCCGCGGATCTTCCGGGCGAAGCCGCCCACCGGCAAGAGCGTCGCGCTCGTGGGCGCGGGGCCCGCGTCGATCGCCGCGGCGGGCTACCTCGCCCTCGAGGGGCACCGCGCCGTGATCTTCGAGCGCAAGGCGATCCCCGGCGGCCTGAACACGCTCGGGATCGCGCCCTACAAGATGAAGGGGCACGAGGCGCTCCACGAGCTCGAGTGGGTCCTGTCGCTCGGGGACGTCGAGCTCCGCGCCGGCGTCTCGGTCGTCGCGCAGGCGGCCGGGCCGGGGGAGGTCTCCGCGCGCGACCTGGTCGCGGAGTACGACGCGGTCTTCCTGGGGCTCGGCCTGGGCGCCGACGCGCGCCTCGGCCTCCGCGGGGAGGACGGCGACGGCGTGGTGGGCGCGACAGCGTTCATCGAGCGGCTCAAGGCCGACCCGGGCCTCGACCTCGCGGGCGTGCGGCGCGCGGTCGTCATCGGCGGCGGCAACACGGCGCTCGACGTCGCCCACGAGCTTTCGCTGCTCGGGGTCGACGTGGCCGTCGTGTACCGCCGCTCCGAGGCCGAGATGTCGGGCTACGCGCACGAGCTCGAGGGCGCGCGGGTCGCCGGCGCGCGCCTCGTCGAGAACCGGGTGCCGGTCGAGGTGGTGCGCGAGGGCGGCAAGGTCGTCGCGCTGCGGATCGCGCCCGCCGACGCGCCCGCCGACACCGGCGCGCGGGGCCCGGCGCCGGGGCCGGCCGAGGAGGAGCTCCTGCCCGCCGACCTCGTGGCGGTCGCGATCGGGCAGAGCCGGGCGACGCAGGTGGCGCTCGCGTTCGAGGGGGTGGTGCTCGACCCGAGGGGGCGCGTGGTGGTCGACCCGGCGACGCACCGCACGGGCAACCCGAAGGTGTACAGCGGCGGCGACTGCGTGAACGGCGGCAAGGAGGTCGTCAACGCGGTCGCCGAGGCGAAGATCGCCGCGCGCGCGATGCACGAAGCGATGACGACGCGGGCGGGCGGCGCGGCGCCCGTGCCCTCACCGCAAGGGAGCTGAGCGATGGCCGACCTCTCTATCGACTTCGCCGGGATCAAGAGCCCGAACCCGTTCTGGCTCGCCTCGGCGCCGCCGACCAACACCGGAGATCAGGTCCGGCGCGCCTTCGACGCCGGCTGGGGCGGCGCCGTCTGGAAGACGCTCGGGAACCCGATCGTCAACGTGTCGAGCCGGTTCGGCGGCATCGACTACGGCAACACGCGGCTCATGGGGCTCAACAACGTCGAGCTCATCACCGATCGCCCGCTCGACGTGAACCTCAAGGAGATGCGCGAGATCAAGCGGCGTTACCCGGGCCACGCGCTCATCGCCTCGCTGATGGTCGAGACGAAGGACGAGTGGCGCGAGATCATCCGCAAGGCCGAGGACACGGGCGCGGACGGGCTCGAGCTCAACTTCGGCTGTCCGCACGGGATGTGCGAGCGCGGCATGGGCTCGGCCGTCGGCAACGAGCCGGCGGTCCTCCAGGAGATCGCGCGCTGGGCCGTCGAGTTCGCGACGACGCCGGTCATCGTGAAGCTCACGCCCAACGTCGGCGACATCCTGGAGCCGGGCGAGGCCGTGCTCCGCTCCGGGGCGCACGGCGTCTCGCTGATCAACACGGTCAAGTCGCTCATGGGCGTCGATCTGGAGCGGATGGTCCCGCTCCCGCGGGTCGGCGGCGCGTCGACGAACGGCGGGTATTGCGGGCCCGCGGTCAAGCCGATCGCGCTCCACATGCTGAGCCAGCTGGCGCGCCACCCCGGCGTCGGGCGGCTGCCCATCTCCGGCATCGGCGGCATCTCGAACTCCCGCGACGCCGCCGAGTTCATCGCGCTCGGCGCGACGAGCGTCCAGGTCTGCACCGCGGTGATGCATTACGGCTACCGCATCGTCGAGGAGATGATCGAGGGGCTCAGCGACTGGCTCGACGATCACGGGATGCGCTCGGTGAACGAGCTGCGCGGCAGGGCGATCCCGCAGGTCCAGGAGTGGGGCGAGCTCGACCTCTCGTACCGCGTCGTCGCGGACATCAGCGCCGACAAGTGCATCGGGTGCCAGCTCTGTTACGTGGCCTGCCTGGACGGGGCGCACCAGTGCATCCACCTGCCGGGGAGGACGGAGGCGGAGGCGCGCGCAGCGGGCCACACCCACCTCCCGAAGGTCCTCCCGGATCGCGCGGTGACGGCGGATCCGAGCGGGGACGCGGCGCCGTCGCGGATCCCGTTCGTCGACGAGGAGGAGTGCATCGGCTGCAATCTGTGCGCGCTTGTGTGCCCGGTGCCGGGGTGCATCACGATGAGGGAGGCGCCTTCAGGCAAGCCCCCCGAGACGTGGAACGACCGTGTCCAGAAGGGGACGGACTTCGTGCCCGGCGGGCTGGAGTCGACGGCGCGCGCGCGGAGCTCGTGAGCCCGGGCTCCTGGCCAGGCGGCCAGGAGCCCGCGACGACCGCGAGCGCGCGGGGGCGCTGCCCGGGCTACGGGGCGAGCTTCATGACGATCGCGTCCCCGCGGTCGTACGTGCCCACGCCGATCACGTTGCCGGCGCTGTCCACCGCGAGATCGAAGATGTCCCCGTGTTCCGCGTCGCCGATCGGGTCGACCGACCACAGCACGGCGCCCGACGGCGAGAGCTTCGCGATCGCGCCGGGCGGGTTGACGAACACGTTGCCAGCGCCGTCGAGGGCGACGGCAGGGATGCCCCAGGTGCTGGAGAGCAGGCCGAGGCCCGTCGTATCGACGCTCCACAGGGGCGCGCCCGAGGCGGTGAGCTTGGTCACGGTCGTGCCCAGGGCGACGATCAGCTCCCCGGATGGGGTCGCGGCGACGTCCGCGTCATCCGGCGTGCCGGAGACGACCTGGCTGAAGACGTGATTCCCTGCCGCGTCGAACTTCGCCAGGTACATGCCGTGAGCCGTCGGCGAGCTCGCCAGCGGTCCGCCGCCGAGGTCGAGCGCGCCGGAGAAGCGGCCGAGGACGATGACATTGCCCGCGCCGTCCACGGTGACGCTCGCAGGGTCGCTGTCGTACGGGTCGCTCTCGAAGGTCCTGATCCAGATCGGCGCGCCCGCCGCGCCGAGCTTCGCGACAAGGAGATCGCTGCCCGGCCCGCCGGCGAGGGGGCCGGTGCCGAGATCGACCGTGTCCCAGACGACGCCGGCGAGCGCGGCGCCCGCGCCGGCGCTGGCGACCTTGACCTGGCCGAGGCCAGCGACCTCCGCGAGGAGATCGCCCGACGCGGTGAACCGCTGCAGGCCGGAGTTCGAGCCCGCGATCAGCTCGCCGGTGTCCGACGCGGCGAGGCTCAGGAAGGTGCTGCCGCCGAGCGGGCGCTCGTCCCACACGTGGTTCCCCGCGGCGTCGAGCTTGGCGAGGAGCTTGGTGTTGAACATCTCCATGAGCGTCGGGTCGCCCTGCCCGACGAAGTCGATCGTGCCGTAGGCGTAGCCGCCGAGGATCACGCTGTCCGCGCTGTCGACCGCGACGGCGCGCGCGCGCATCGACTCGTGCCAGCCGTTGACGAAGCGCTTGCTCCAGAGGACGCTGCCGGGGGCGCACGGGGCGCAGCTCGGGCCCCCGCAGTCCACGCCGGACTCGGCGCCGTTCTGGATCCCGTCCTCGCAGGTGTCGTGGTAGCAGACCGTGAGCGCCGGCCGCTCCGCGGCGCTCGCGCTCTCGCTGCTCCGCAGGGTGCTCCGGGTCACCGCGGCCTCCTCGATCAGCACGCCGTGGTTGGCGAGCTCGCCGCTCACCCAGGCCTGCGCGAGCGCGGTCACGTCGACGCTCCGGAAGCCGGTGGTGCCGGAAGGACCGCCGGTGACGAAGGAGGCCTCGATCGCAGGATCGAAATGGCCGCCGCCGCCGAAGTTGCCCCACGTGACGCCCGACTCCGTCCACGCGGCGGTGGCCCGGTGGACGCGCACGGTGCTGCTCTCGATCTTGTACGTCTGGTACAGCGACAGCGTCGCCGAGGCGATCTCCGCGCTCGCCGGGACGCCGGCGAGGTTGAACCGGAGGAGGCTCCGCCGGACGCCGCCCGTGCCGGTGCCCGTCGAGAGCGTGGTGCTGGCGCCGTCGTTCCACGTGGGCGACACCTGCCAGAGCGTCGCGTCGGCCACGTCGCCGCCGAGGCCGCGCCGGAAGGTCACGCACCGCGGGTCGCACGCGTCGCCGTGCCCGTCGGCGTCAGCGTCCACCTGCGACGGGTTCGCGGCGGCAGGGCAGTTGTCGTCGTCGTCGACCACCCCGTCGCCGTCGCTGTCCTGCGCGAGCTCGAACGCATACGCGGGAGAGCCCGCGATGACCGAGCTCCCCGACACGGCGACGGCCTTGCCGAAGGCGCCGTCGGTCGGGCCGTCGCCGGTGAGCCTGCCCTTCTCGATCTCGATCCACTCGCCGCCCGCCGGCGAGAACACGTACGCCGCGCCCGCGTCCGGCTGATCGAAGCGGTCGGCCAGGATTGCGCCGGCGACCGCCATGCTGCCGGAGAGCGCCACGGCGCTCCCCAGGCCGTCCCCCGTCCTGCCGTCGGTCGCGATCAGCCGGGAGTCCTGGCGCCAGCCGCTCGCCCCGCGGTCGAACACGTAGGCCAGGCCGCGCCCGAGCTCGTACCAGGGCATCGGCGGGCTGAGGACGCCCGGCGCGCCCACGAGGATGCGCCCGCCCGAGATCGCGACCGAGCTCCCGAAGCGATCGAACGCCTGGGGCGGGTCCGCGGCGAGCCGGTGCGCGCCGCCCCAGTCGCTCGCGTCGAACACGTAGGCGGCGCCCTCGCCGTCGCCTTCCCACCACCACGAGTCCCCCGGCGAGCCCACGACCACCGTGCCGCCCTCGATCGCGACGGGCGGCGTGCTCCAGGCGTTGGCGCCGGCCGGGGCGACGAGCTCGACCTCCTCGCTCCAGGCGCCGCCGCTGCGGGAGAACACGTAGGCCGACGCCTCGGCGGAGAGGACGGCCCGGTCCCCGTCGACCGCCACCGCCCCGCCCGCCGGGTTCGACGACCCGCCGCTCGCGACGAGCTTGGCCTGCTCGGACCACACGCCCCCGCTCCGCACGAACACGTAGGCGGCGCCCGCGCCCCCGTCGCCCCAGGGCGCCCCGACCACGGCCGTGTCCGCCGAGATCGCGACCGAGGCGCCGAAGCCGTCGCCCGCGGCCCCGTCGCCCGGGACGAGCCTGGCTTGTTGCGTCCAGGCGCCGCCGCTCTTCACGAACACGTACGCCGCGCTCCCGGGCGCCCCGACGATCGCGGTGTCGCCCGACATGGCGATCGCGTCGCCGTTCAGGTGGATCGGGGTCGAGCCGTCGACCGCGATGAGCGCCGTCCGCTCCGAGGCGGCGAGCGGATCCACCGTCACCGGGTACACGGCCCCGGCGGTGTCCACGCGCAGCGACAGCGTGCGCTCGTCGACGCCGAGCTCCATCCACGCGGGCAGCGTCCGCCCCGCGGCGTCGGTGGCGTGGAGATCCGTGTACCGCATCGCCACCGCGCCGGACGCCTCGCGCAGCGCGACCCCCTCGCCGCCGGCGAGCGGCGTGGCGCGGAGATCGCCGCCCAGGGCGAGCTCGATGACGAGGTTCTGGTCCCCGGGGGCGAGGCAGGGCGGCGCCCCGGGCACCGTGAAGCCCTGCTCCAGCCCGAGCGGCCCGTTCACGTACCACTCCACGAGCCCCTCGCCCGGCGACGCGCCCTGCCGGCGGAGCTCCACGCGGTTCTTCGTGGCGGTCGGGGCCGCGCGCGGCACCTCGCGCAGATCGCCCGCGCAGCCGAACCGGGCGGCGGCCATCGAGAAGCTCCACCGCGCCTCGCCCTCCGGGGCGATCCGCACGCCCGACGCGCTGAAATCGGCCGCGAGCCGGTGCGCCGGGTTGGGAGCGCGCAGGCTCGCCCTGTTCCCGCCCGGGGACGCCTCGATCACCCGGTAGCTCTCGGGCGCCGACGCCTGCACGGCCGCGATGTACGCCGCCCGCAGGCGCGCGGGGCCCAGCGCCGCGTCGGGCGCCGCGGGCGCCGCCGGCGCGCCGTCCACCGACGGCGCGGGGTCTCGCGGCGCCTCGGTGGAGGCGCAGCCCCCCACCATGGCGGCTGCGGCCATCACCTGTCCCATCCTCCCCATTCGACCTCGCATAGGCTGGATCTCCCTCTGGCTGACGCTCCTCCGCGCAGGCGCACCGGGCGCCGGAGCGCTCCGCGCCGGAGGACAGCGAGCTCGCGGCGCCTCATCGCAAGGTCCGCGCCCTCGCCGCGGACGGGGGCCGCGCCCTCGCGATGGACGAGGGGCGCAGCCGTCGCCGCGCGGCCGGCGTTTGCGAGCGACGCGGGGCCGCGTCCGATTTCGTGACACGCGCGGCGCGGTGACCGGAACAAACAACACGGAGGGCAGGAGCCCTCGCTGGAGGAACATGGTCCCGAAAGACGCAGCGACGATCACCCCGCGGAATCGCGGTCTCACGCCGAACGCCCACGCGAAGCAGGGGCGGACGGGCATGTCCGATCACGATGAGCGGGCCGAGCTGCTCGCCGAACACCGCCCGGAGCTCGCGCGCCTGCTGCAGAGCCTCCCGGCCCGCAGCAGCGCCCCCGCGCCGCTGACGGGTTATCTCCTCTCCTTGCGAGAACCGACGGGCTATCTCATCGCGATCGGCCTGCAGCAGCGCGACCCGGCGCTCGAACCCGAGCGCATGCTCCGCGCCGCCCTGGCCGCGGGCGAGCGCGCGCCGATGCTGGTCGGCGTGATGGCGCGCTCGGCGATGGCCGAGAGCATCGCGCCGCTCGCGCCGGTCACGCGCGCGGTCGCCGTGCGCCTGAAGCGACCGGCCCCCTCCGGCACGCTGCGGGTCGTCGTCGCCGCGGCCGGCGGGGCGGAGCTCTTCACCGTGAAGCTCTCGGAGCTCACGTCCCCCCCGTCCGGCTCCGGCTGAGCGAGCCGCCCGCTCCGGCGCTCACTCGTTCGCGTAGACGCGCCGCTCGCTCGAGTCGAGCCCCAGGTACACCACCCGACCGTCGAGGCTCGCGCCCCCGCGCTCGGCGCCCTCGGGCGCCGGCCGGCGGTCGGCGGCCTCGTCGCCGTTGCGCAGCGCCTCGTACTCCGCGACGGAGGCGCGATGGCACCCGTCGAGCGGGGCGTCGATCTCTAGGGCGGCCACGAGCGCCCCGGCCTCCGGCCCGATCCTGCCCGCGAAGAACTCGGCGCAGCAGCCCGAGCCGTAGCTGAACAGCCCGACGCGCTGCCCCTCGAGCGCGCGGGCCTCCGTGGTGAGCAGGGACGCGAGCGCCAGGTAGAGCGAGCCCGTGTAGATGTTGCCGATGCGCGACGGCAGATCGAGCGACGGCTCCACCTCGACGGCGAAGCTCTCGTCGGCGGCCTGCTCGGTCAGGCCGTCCAGCGCCAGCCGGTGGCGGTGGGCCTTGCGGGCCATCTTGCCGTAGGGGACGTGATAGCAGGTGCGCGCGAGGGGATCGCCGTCGCCCGCCACGCGGCGCCAGTCGCCGTAGGCCCCGGCGAGGGCGTCGAGGTAGCACTGCACCGAGTAGTGACCGTCGACGAGCGCCTCCTTGTGGTGGAGCGGCCGCCAGAAATCGTAGACGTCGCGCGCGTACGTGCCGGTCTGGCCGACCTCGATCTCGACGAGGCGCGGCCGCTCGCGCACGAGCAGCGCCACGGCGCCGGCGCCCTGGGTGGGCTCGCCCGCGGAGCCGAGCGCGTAGCGCGCCACGTCCGAGCAAACGACGAGCGCGGCGCGGCCGCGGGCCGAGCCCGAGGCGATCCAGTCCACCGCGTTGAGGAGGCCCGCGGTGCCCCCGAAGCAGGCGTGCTTGGCCTCGAAGACCCGGCACGCGCTCGGCAGCCCGAGCAGGCCGTGGAGGAAGGAGGCCGCCGGCTTCGCGTGGTCCACGGCGGTCTCGGTGCCCACGACGCAGAGCCCGATGTCCGAGGGGCTCGCGCCCGACCGCTGGAACAGCCGGCGGGCCGCGTTGGCGCCGAGGGTGATCGGATCCTCGTCGGGCGCGGCGATCGCCATCCGGCGGGTCCCTAGGCCGGTCAGGTACTTGGAGGGCGCGATGCCCCGCGCCTCGGCGAGCTCGGCGAGCTCGACGAAGCGGCGGGGGACGGCGAGCGCGATCGCATCGATGCCGATGCGAGGAAAGTCATGACGTAGGCTCATACCTGCATCCTAGGGGCGCATTGTGCAGAGACCATCCAGCCCACGCGGAGCGTCCGAGGAGCCGAGGCGCCCGACGCGCCGCGGCGCCGCGTTCCAGCTGGCGCCATCGCTTCGCGCTCTAGGTGGAGCGTGGCGCGTGGCGCGTGGCCGGTGGCCCCAGACCGTGCCCGCGCCTCCATCCACCGCGCCTCGCCGTGCGCACCACGTGGAATGACAAAGACGCTTCCATGATACATGTCATGGAACAGCCTCCGAGAAAAATCGCGGTCAGGTCAAAATCGTCACCACATCTCGTTGCAATTGTGCAATCTGAAATAGCGCGTTCATGCGCCCTAGCGGTCGAGGTTCATGTGAAGCTCTCCCGGTCTACCATGTTGGTTCCGCTTCTTGGGTTGGGTGTTCTGGTGATGACCGGCGCCGCAGGGTGCTCCTGCAGCTCCGGGGCGGAGGGCGAGGCGGGCGCGACGGCTGGAGCGAGCGTCGGTGGAGGCGACGGCCAGGGTGGCGGCGCGGGCGGGAGCGGGGGCGGGGGCGGCGAGGGCGGCGACGACGGGGGGATGATCGGCAACGGCACCAGCGGCTCCAACACGGGTGGCAGCGGCCCCGTGACGCCCGATACGGCCTGTGTCGCCACGGTCGCCCATGCCACGCTCACGAAGCGGCCGGTCGACATCGTGTTCGTCATCGACAACTCGCCCAGCATGGCGAACGAGATCATCAGCGTACAGAACAACATCAATGAGAGCTTCGCCTCGATCATCGGCGAGAGCGGCATCGATTACCGCGTCATCATGATCTCCGCGCACGGCACGGCGGAGGTCGACGATTCGATCTGCGTCGGCGCCCCGCTCAGCACCGCGAGCTGCGCCCCGGTGCCGGAGGCGCCGGGGAACAACCCGCCCGTCTTCTACCATTACAGCCACGAGATCAGGAGCAACGACGCGCTCTGCGTGCTCCTCGGGAGCTACAACGGCGGCCTGCCCGACCAGCACGGGGTGGCGCCGTCCGGGTGGTCGGAGTGGGTGCGCGAGGACTCGCTCAAGGTGATCACCGTGATCACCGACGATCATGTGGGCTGCCAGTCGACGCACCTCGAGCGCAACATCTATATCGACGACACGCGGCAGGAGTGGGAGGACGTCGCCACGGACTTCGAAGAGCTGCTGTTCGGCCTGGACCCGGCGGTCTTCGGCGACGCGACGGCGCCCAACTACGTCTTTCACAGCATCGTCGGGCTCCACGAGAACGCGGTCCCCACGGACGCCTACGCGCCCGACGCGGCCGTTGTCGAGGAGCTGTGCGGCACCGCCGTGGCGCCGGGCACGGGCTACCAGACGCTCAGCAAGAGGACGGGCGGCCTCAGGTTCCCGCTCTGCCAGACGAGCTCGTATGACGTGGTGTTCCAGGCGATCGCGGAGGGCGTCATCACGGGCGCGGTGGTCGCGTGCGAGTTCGAGGTGCCGGACTCGCCGCCGGGGGAGATCATCGACCTCTCGACCGTGGTCGTCCAGTACACGCCCGGCGACGGGAGCGAGCCGCAATCGTTCGGCCAGGTGGCGAGCGCGGCGGCGTGCGCCCCGGGCTCCTTCTACATCGCGAACGACATGATCACGCTCTGCCCCGACGCGTGTCGGCTGGTCCAGGACGACGGCATGGCGGCGGTCGACGTCCTCTACGGCTGCGATCCCGAACCGGCGCAGTGAGCTTGTCGGCCGGGCGGCGGCGCCGGTGAGCGCTGCCGCCGCCCGCTTTGGGCCGGCGCGGGGCGCGTCGAGCGCCCGGCGGGCCCGCCGCAAGCGCGGCGGCCGGGCGGCCGCCTGGCGCGTATCCGGCGCGAACGCTCAGAGACAGCAGCGGAAGCCGATGTCCGCAGACGGGGTGAGGCGATCCTGGTCCAGGAGCGCATCGCACCTGGCCGCCTTGAGCGTGCCGCGCGCGACGTCATCCGCGTCCTGCCGCGAGGCCCTCGAGCCGCCGCGGACGAGGCAGTTGCCCTGCGCGTCGCAGGAGTTCTCCCACTCCGCCACGTTGCCGCTCATATGAAAGAGGCCCGTGATTCCGCCTTCGCAGGGCGAGATCGGCGGGACGGGGTTGGGGGGCACGGGCTTCTTGAGGAACTCGCTGCTCGGGTCGTCCACCGTGCAGGTCGCCTTGCTATAGAGATCGCTGTACGGGTATTCGTTCACGCCCTGGCCGGAGCACGCGTTGAACCACTCGCTCCGCGTCGGGCTCGCGAAGTCGGCAGGCGAGTTCGCGCCTCCGCCGATCTTGCCGCAGAGGTGTTTGCCCATGTAGGAGCAGTACGCGTAGGCGTCGCACCAGTCGACGTGGGTGACGGGCACTCGCCCCTCCGTGTAGGGCCACCCGCTCGAGGGACGGTAGATGTTCCCCGCGCACTCCGCCGGCATGCCGGCGAGCACCGGGTTCGCCTGGAGGAAGACATCGTACTCCTGCTTCGTCACCTCGTATTGATCGATGCAGTAGCTCCCGCCGCCGCTCACGGGCGAGATCACCATCCACGCCGGGCACGCGCAGACGCGGTTCGTGGTGTTGCAGATCGACGTCGCGCAATCGGTGTTGGTGTTGCAACGCTGCCCCGCCGGGCACCGGGTGCTGCACCCCTCCATCCCGCCGCAGTCGATGTCGGTCTCCTTGCCGTTCTTCACGCCGTCGCTGCAGGTCGCGGCCTGGCAGACCTGCTCGTGGCAGACGAGCTCGATACAGTCGGTCGATTTTGAGCACGCGTCGCCAGGCGGGCAGCCGGGGCAGATCCCGCCGCAATCGACGTCGGTCTCCTGGCCGTTCTTCACGCCGTCGCTGCAGGCCGGCTCCAGACACTGGCCGTTCACGCAGCTCGACGACTCGCAATCCGAGCGCGTCGCGCAGCCCTTGCTGGCCTTGCACGGCGGGCACGCCGGGTTGCCGCCGCGCGGCGCGGCGCCGCCGCCGCAGTCGGTGTCCGTCTCGCCGCCGTCCTTCACGCCGTTGTCGCACCGCGCCGCGACGCACGCGCGCCCGGCGCCGCCGCTGCCCCCGCCGCCCTCCTCGCACCGCCCTGAGAAGCAGTCGGCCGCCTCCGCGCACGCCTGATCGACCCGGCACGGCGTTGCGCAGGCGCCGCCGCAGTCGACGTCCGCCTCGTTGCTGTCCTTCACGCCGTTGGAACAGCTCGGCATGTCGGCGCCGCCTTGTCCGCCGGCGCCGCCCTGTCCGCCGGCGCCGCCCTGCCCGCCGGTGCCGCCCTGTCCGCCGGCGCCGCCCTGCCCGCCGGTGCCGCCCTGCCCGCCGGCGCCGCCGCCCTGCCCGCCGGCGCCGCCGCCCTGTCCGCCGCTGGTCGTGACGCCGCCCGAGGGCAGGTCCCCCGTCGTGGGAGGCCGGTATCTGTCTTCGCTGCTGCACGAGACAGACACGGCGAGGGCCACGAGGGGAATCAGAACGACGGACGACCTGAGCATGGAGCTGCCTCCCTGTGTTCGAACACAAGGTCAGAGGTAGAGCCTCAGCTTACTTGCGACGTCTCCTGTCCCGGGCGACAAAAAGATGCTCCCGCCCGACGGCCGGAATCACCGCCCTGTGGGCTCCCCCGGACGCCGTGATGGCCTCTCGCTCTCGCCCCAGCGCGGCTGACGCTTCAGGGCGCGTGTCCGTCGAGCCAGCCTTGCGCGAGCTCCAGGATCCGCGCGTTGTCGGGGACATCGCGCAAGAAGCGCTCGCGCCAGACAGGATCGCCGATCCTCCCGGCCCGCACGAGCAGGCCGTTGCGGGCCAGGGCGATGGCGCCCTTGGCCTCGGCCATCTGGCCCGTCGCGGCCAGCGCCTCGGCGTGGACCAGGCGCACAAGCGGGCCCTCCTCGTCGCGGCGGCCCGACTCGAGCAGGGACAGGGCCTCCGTCGTCGCGGCGAGCGCCTCGCCGGCGCGCCCGAGATCGAGCAGCGCGCGCGCGCGCGCCGCGATGGCCGCGGGGAGCCGCTCCGGCACCCCCCGCGCGAGCGCCTCGGCCGCCTGCGACTCCGCCTCGGCGAGCGCGGGCTCGCCCGCGAGGAGCAGGACGCGCGCGAGCTGGAGCCGGCTCTCGCACTCCCGCCGCCGGTCGCCGCGGCGCTCGAGCGCCTCGATCGAGCTCCGCAGGGCCGCCCTCGCCGCGTCGACCTCGCCCGCGTGGGCCAGCGCGAGGCCGAGGTTCTGCAGCGCGTTCGGGACCCGGTCGTCGAGCGCCATCCGCTCCGCCTCCTCGAGCCCGGCGCGCAGCACCCCCGCCGCCGCCTCGAAGTACCCGAACTGGACGTAGCAGAGGCCCATGTTGAGCCGCGCCCGGCACGCCTCGCGGCGATCGCCGATGTCCTCGAACGCGGCGAGCGCCGCGCCCATGCTCGCGATGCAGGCGCTCGGATCGCCGTTGTGCTGCCGGAGGAGCCCGTGCAGGTAGAGGAGCTTCGCCTCGATCATGAGATCCGCGGCCGACGCGTCCTCCGTCGCGCGCTCGACCGCGTCGATCAGCGCGTCGACGCACGCGTAGCGGCCGCCGAGCAGGAGCACGATCGCCCCCTCGAGCAGGCAGGCGTTCCTCGCGATGCGCGCGCCGTCGAGCGGCTCCGTGCCGAGGACGACCATCATCCAGCGCTCGACGCGCTCGTAGTGGCCCTGCTTGTGCCCCGCCCCGGCGAGCTGCGTGAACGCCGAGAACCACGCCACGGAGCCCGGCACGAGGTGCCGCGTCGCCTCGATCCCGCGCTGCTCCGCGAGGGCCGGCTCGCCGCGCCAGAGCAGCGCCTCGGCCTCGACAAGGCGGAGCGCGCCCACCGCGGCGGGATCCGGCCTGCAGGCGATGCCGCGCTCGGCGCAGGCGATCGCCTCGGCGAGGTCGTTGCCGCGGAGCGCTTTGTCGGCGGCGCGCAGGTACCACTCGGCGGCCTTCTCGGGCTCCTCGCCGCGCTCGAAGTGCTCGGCGAGCGCCCTCGGATCACCCTCGCCGGCCGCCTCGAGGAAGCTGCCCGCGAGCGCGTGGCCGATGCGGAGGTCGCGCGCCGTCAGCATGCCGTAGGCGGCCTCGCGGACGAGCGCGTGGCGGAAGCAGTACTCCGCGTCGTCCCGCGGCCGCCCCTCGCCCCGCCGCACGATCACCTCGCGCCGGAGCAGCTCCGCGAGGACCTGCGCGATGTCGGCGCTCCCGAGGAGCGCGGCGACCGCGCTCGACCTGAACGTCTCGCCGAAGATGCTCGCCGCCCGGAGGAGCCGCCGCGCCTCGGCGTCGAGCGTCTCCAGCCGCGCCTGCACCATGGCCACCACCGTCTCCGGCTGGCCCTCGCTGTTGCCCTCGGCGGCCGCGCGGATCTGCTCCTCGAGGAAGAACGCGTTGCCGTCGGCGCGCTCGACGAGCCTCCCCACGAGGTCGTGCCGCGCGTGCGCGCCCAGCGCCTCGCGCACGAGCCGCTCGCTCGCGCGGCGCGGGAGCGGCGTGAGGTGGAGCTCGTGGGCCAGCCGGCCCTCCCAGAGCTTCGGGAAGAGCCGGCGCACGTCGGGCCGCCCCAGCGCCAGCACGAGCAGCGGCATGTCCTTGAGCTGGCGCAGCGCCTCGTCGACCATCGTGACGGTGGGGAGGTCGCCCCACTGGAGATCCTCGAGCACGAGGAGCACGGGCCCCGCGCGGCACGCCGCCCGGAGGAAGCCCTCCCAGGCGTGGCGGAGCTGGTCGCCCATCAGCACGGCGTCGCGCCGCGCGAGCCGGAGCTGCACGTCGTGCTCGTCGGGGAACGGCGCGCCGACGAGCTCCCCGAGGAAGGCCGCGACGCGGGGCGCGTCGGTGCCCCCGTAGTGCTCCACGCGGCTCCGGACCTTGCGCTGCCGCGCCTCCAGGGGCTCGCCGTCGGCGACGCCGAGGGCGTCCCGGAGCGCGCTCGCGAGCAGGCCGAAGGCCGCGCCGGCGCCCATGGGGTCGCCCTGGCCGATCCAGACATCGATCCTGTCGCCCCGCTCGCGGAGCTTGCGGATGAGCTCCTTTCGCAGGCGCGACTTGCCCATCCCGGCCTCGGCCGTCACGAGCACCGCGCCCGCGGCGCCCTCGTCGATGCAGCGATCGACCTCGGCCACGAGCATGGCGAGCTCGCGCTCGCGGCCCACGTAGGTGGTCGGCTTGCCGAGCAGCTGCGCGGTCCGCTCGTCGCGCGCCCCGTGCAGGACGCGGCCCGCGGCGTCCTCGGTGACGTCGAACCGCATGCCGATGAGGCCCGCGGTCACCTCGTCGATGCGGACGCCGGCGGGGAGGGCGCGGTCGTCGTGGGCGGCGAGCATCTGGAAGGCGCGGTCGATGAGCTCGCCGACGGGCACGCGCGCCGAGAGCTCCGCCCGGCCGGTCGCGAGCGCGACGGGCGCGCCGCCGAGCAGCTCCTGCAGCGCGAGCGCGCACCGGGCGGCCCGCGCCGCGAGGTCGGTCGGCGCGCCCGCGCCGGACAGCACGATGAGCGGCGAGCGGCCCTCGAGGAGCTCGAGCTCGCCGCGGTACTGCTCGGCCACGTCGTGCAGCTGCCAGAGCTCTGCCTGGCGCGGCTCCGCCGCGGCGCTCCCGTTAATAGCGCGCTCGCGGGTGACCACGAGGCAGGTCACGCGTCGCTCGCCGGTCGTGAGCTCCACAGCGCGCGGCGGGAACGATCGGGGCCCGCCGACGCTGCTCTCGGGCGCGCCGATCGTGGCGAGCTCGGCCGCCACGGCGCCGCCGTCGGCCGGCCGATCCAGCGGGGATTTCGCCAGCATGCGGGCGACGAGATCGTCGAGCGCGGCGGGGGTGCCGGGCCGGAGGTCGCGCGCGCGGGGCGGCTCCTCGAGGAGGACCTTCATCAGCACGGCGAGCCCGGCGTTGCCCTGGAAGGCGGCGCGGCCGGTGAGGCAGCGGTAGAGGATGCAGCCGAGGGCGAACACGTCGGCGCGGGTGTCGACGCTGATCTCGCCGCGCGCCTGCTCGGGGGCCATGTATCCGGGCGTGCCCAGGACGAGGCCGGCGGCCGTGAGCGGCTCGTCGGTCACGGCGCGGGCGAGGCCGAAATCGATGAGGTGCACGCGCTCGAGCGAGCCGCCCTCGAGCAGCAGGTTGCTCGGCTTCAGGTCGCGGTGGACGAGGCCGAGCCTGTGGATGGCGCCGAGCGCCCTCGCGACGTGGAGGCCAAGCTCGAGGGTCTCCTCGAGGGTGAGGCCCTGGCGGGTGAGCC
Source organism: Sorangium sp. So ce117 (assembly GCF_051524395.1). Classification (NCBI taxonomy): domain Bacteria; kingdom Pseudomonadati; phylum Myxococcota; order Polyangiales; family Polyangiaceae; genus Sorangium; species Sorangium sp. So ce117. The sequence goes on along the minus strand of NZ_CP150309.1, from coordinate 8,959,430 downwards.
GGTCGGAGAGCGTCTCGCCGTCGAGCCACTGCATCGCGAGGAACGGCTGTCCCCACGAGGTGGCGCCGTGCGCGACGTAGCGCACGACGCCGGGCACCCGGGCGGCCGCGAGCATGTGGGCCTCGCGCTCGAAGCGGACGAGGTGCTGGGCGCTCTCGGTGGTCAGGAGCTTGATCGCGACCGGCTCGCCGGTCTCCTGATCGCGGGCCCGGTAGACGGCCCCCATCCCGCCCGAGGCCGCGAGGTGCTCGATGCAGAACCGGCCGTCGATGATGTCACCTGCCTGCATCGCTCACCGAGGACCCGGACGAGGCGCCTCGCCGGCGGGCAGCCTGCCAGCGGGGTGAGCGCTGCGTCCAGCGCTCATTGGAGCGGGCGCGTCACGGCAAGCGGGCGTACGCCGCTATCCGAGCAGCCGCTTCCACTGCTCCGTGAGCCGCTGCGGCGAGACCGGGACCGCCGCCTTCAGCTCGGGCGCGAAGAGCGACACCCTGAGCTCCTCGATCAGCCAGCGGAACGACTCCAGCTCTTCCGCGGGCACGCCCTTGTCGCGCAGCCCCTGCTGGTGCTTGAGGTAGTCCTGCCAGAACGGCAGCACCTGCGCGGCCTTGCTCTGGTCCTTCTGCGGCCCGTTGGGCAGCCGCTCGAGCCGGATCTGCGCGGCGCGCAGGTACCGGGGCAGGTGCGCGAGCCGGTCGACCGGGGCGCGCGAGAAGAGCCCGACCGGCAGCAGGAAGTCGACCTGCGTGCGCACGTCGTCGAGCGCCGGCCGGGGCGCGCCCGGCTTGCCCGTCATCGACCGGAGCATCGCCTGCACGCGGTCGAGCTCGACGCCGATCTCCCGCGCCAGCCCCGCGAGCTTCCCGAGCACGCCCTGCAGCGACGCGCGGCCCTTGTCGAGGCGCGCCTGGAACGCGGCCTTCGTCCTCGGAAAGGCGCCGGGATCGCCGAGCTGGAACGCCTCGTCGAGCGCGCGCAGCGCGATCTGCCGGGCGAGGCCTGGCTCGCCCGGGGCCACCTTGGCGCCGAGGCCGCTCACCGCCACGGCGCTCCGCAGCGGCTGCTCGAGCTGGCTCATCTTGCCCCCGAGCTGCAGCAAGAGGAGCCGCCGCAGCCCGGCGCGCGTCGCCTCGGCCGCCGCGGCCCTCGAGGCGAGCACGCGCACCGACACGGACGTCTCCCCGTCGACGAGCGCCGGGTAGCCGAACACCTTGTGGCGCCCGGCGTCGACCTGGACGCGCTCGGGCAGCGCCTCGACGCTGAACGACGTGAGCCCGTCCCGCTCCAGGCCCGCCTTGCCGACCCTCGCCCAGGCCTCGCGCGCCCGGCCCGACAGCCGCTCCTTGAGCTCCCGGAGCTCGCGCCCCTCGCCGATCACCCGGCCGTCCTCGTCGAGCACGCGGAAATAGAAGCGCAGGTACGGCGGCAGATCCTGGGGCCGGAACGCGCCTTCGGGCACGCGCTCGGCGGTGCGGTCCTCGACCGCGCGCGCGAGGACGGCCCGCAGCGGCCCCTGGAACGGCCGTAGCTCCGCCGCGATCTCCCGGGCGACCTCGCGGAGCGGGGCGAGCGGGACGAGCGCCTTGCGGAGCGACTTCGGCAGCGACTCGAGCAGCTGCGCGATCTTCTCGGCGTGCCACCCGGGGATCATCCACTCGAGCTCGTCGGGATCGGCCTGCGGCAGGAGCACGAGCGGCAGCGAGAGGGAGATGCCGTCGTCGTCCTCGCCCGGATCGAAGCGGTAGGAGAGCGGCACGGCGGCGCCGTAGAGGTCGAGCGAATCGGGGAAGCGCTCGGGCGTGAGCTCCGCGGCCTCGTCGAGCAGGACGTCGGCGAGCGCCAGGTGGAGCGCCCGCGGGTCCTCCGCCTCGGCCTCCTTCCGCCACGCCTCGAACGTCTTGCCGTTGTAGACGCCCTCGGGGACGCGCCGGTCGAAGAAGAGCTCGAGCGCGTGCTCGTCGGCCAGCATCTCGCTCCTCCTCGCCTTGTCGCGCAGCCGGCTGACCTCCTCGAAGAGCTGCCGGTTCGCGTCCATGAACGGCGCGCGCGTCGCGTACTCCTGCCGGACCAGCGCGTGGACGAGGAAGATCTGGCGCGCGGACTTCGGGTCGATCGCCCCGAAGTCGACCCGTCGATCCCGCGCGATCGGCAGCCCGTACAGCGTCACCTGCTCCCGGGCCATCACGGCCGCCGGCTTCGCGGCCCAGTGCGGGTCGCTGTGGCTGCGCTTGCAGAGCGGCCCGGCCGCGGCCTCGATCCACGCGGGATCGAGGGCCGCCACCATCCGGGCGAAGAGCTGCGACGTCTCGACCAGCTCGGCGGCCATGATCCACGCGGGCGGCTTCTTCGCGAGGCCCGACGACGGGTGGAGCTGGAAGCGCGTCTGCCGGGCGCCCAGGTACACCTTGTTCTCCTGGTTCCACATGCCGATGCGGCTGAGCAGGCCGGGCAGGAGCGCGCGGTGGATGGCGTCGCCCTTCGCGGGCGCGTCGTTCGGCGAGAACCCCATCTCCTTCGTGATCCGGCTGATCTGCCGGTGCACGTCGGCCCACTCGCGCATGCGGAGGTACGAGACGAAATGGTCGCGGCAGGCCTTCCTGAGCTGGTTCTGGGTCAGCCGGCCCTGCGCGTCCTGGTAGAAGCTCCACAGCTTCAGGAGCCCCACGAAATCGGAGGCCTCGTCCTTGAACTTCCTGTGCGCGTCGTCGGCCTGCTTCTGGGCGGCGAGCGGCCGCTCCCGCGGATCTTGCACGCCGAGCGCCGCGGCGATGATCAGCACCTCGGCGAGCGCGCCCTCGCTCTCGCCGCCCAGGACCATCCGGCCGAGCCGCGGGTCGAGCGGCAGCCGCGCGAGCTTCCTGCCGGTGTCCGTGAGCTCGCTCGCGTCGTCGAGCGCGCCGAGCTCCTCGAGGACCCTGTAGCCCTCGTCCACGGCGCGCTTCGACGGCGCGTCGAGGAAGGGGAAATCCTCGATGGCGCCGAGCCCGAGCGCCTTCATCTGGAGGATGACGCCCGAGAGGCCGACGCGCAGGATCTCCGGATCGGTGTACGCGGGCCGCGACCGGTCGTCCTGCTCGTCGTAGAGCCGGAAGCACACGCCGCTCTGCACGCGGCCCGCGCGCCCCTTGCGCTGATCGGCGCTCGCGCGGGATATGGCCTCGATCTGGAGCTGGGTGACGCCCGTGCGCGGGCTGTAGCGGTTGACGCGGGCGAGCCCGGAGTCGATGACGTACACGATGCCCGGGATGGTGAGCGACGTCTCCGCGACGTTGGTCGCGAGCACGATCCGCCGCCCCGGCAAGGACTGGAACACGCGCTGCTGGTCGCCCTGAGGGAGCCGCCCGTAGAGCGGCAGCAGCGTTGTGTGCGGCAGGCCGTGGCGCGTGAGCTCGGCCATGGTGTCGTGGATCTCCCGCTCTCCGGGGAGGAAGACGAGGATGTCCCCGCGCGGATCGATCGAGGTGATCTCCTCGACCGTGGCGGCGACGGCGTCGGCGACCTCGGCCTCTCCGCTCTCCGGGCGGCGGTGGATGACCTCCACCGGGTACGTGCGGCCGGAGACCTCGATGACCGGAGCGCCGTCGAAGTAGGCCGCGAACCGGTCGGTCTCGAGCGTCGCGGAGCTGACGATGACGCGGAGATCCGGGCGCCTCGGCAGCAGGCGCTTGAGGTAGCCGAGCAGGAAATCGATGTTGAGGCTGCGCTCGTGGGCCTCGTCGATGATGAGCGTGTCGTAGCCCGAGAGCCGCGGATCGCCCTGGATCTCGGCGAGGACGATGCCGTCGGTCATGTACTTGACGTAGGTGGCCGGGCTCGTCCTGTCCGAGAAGCGGATCTTGTAGCCGACCTCCTTGCCGAGCTCGACGTTGAGCTCCTTGGCGACGCGGGCCGCGACGCTGGTGGCGGCGATACGGCGCGGCTGCGTGACGCCGATCCGGGCGGAGAGGCCGCGGCCCATGGCCAGGCAGATCTTGGGGAGCTGCGTGGTCTTGCCCGAGCCGGTCTCGCCCGCGACGATCACGACCTGGTGCGCCTCGATGGCCCGGGCGATGTCGTGCACCCGCGCCGAGATGGGCAGCTCCTCGGGAAAGCGGACCGGGCTCCTCCCGGACGCGGGCGGGGACGAGGCCCGGCCGCCGGGGGCGGGCGGCGCGGGGGGCTGCTCTTGCGGAACACGGGAGCTCACGGTGCGCGAGGGGGTAGCACCTCCCGCCGCGGGGCGCCGTCCGAAGCCGCTCGCTCGTCACTCCGCGCGCCCGGGAAAGCCGCGGCCGAGTTCGCGCACCACCTCGCTCACCAGCTCGCGCAGCCAGCGGTGACGCGCGTCCTGGTTGAAGCGCCGGGCCCAGACCACGCACATGGGCAGCTCGGGCGTGCTCACGGGACAGGCCTGGCGGTGCAGACTGGGAGCGAGCACCCGCACGATGTCGTCGGGCAGCGTGGCGACCAGATCCGACGCACGCACGAGCGTGATGGCTGCCTGAAAGCTCGGCACCGTCACCGCCACGCGCCGGCGCTTGCCCATGGCGCGCAGCGCGTCGTCCACGTGGCCGCCCTCTTCGCCGCCTGGCGACACCAGCGCGTGCTCGGCCGCGAGGAACGCTTCGAGTGTGAGCTTCTGACGCTTGCGTGTGACCGTGACGAAGCGGCGCGTGTACTGCACGCTCATCACCAGCTCGTCGAGCATGGGAATGCGAACCTGCCCCCGCAGGTCGGGCAGCACCGCCAGATCGACCACGCCGCGCACGGCCTCGTGCGCGCTCTCGAGCACCAGCGGACGCACGCGGATGTCGAGCCCGGGCGCCGCCGCGCGCATGCGTTCGAGCAAATGGCTCGCCAAGACGGCCTGCATGTCGTCGCCGAACGCGAACGTGACCACGCCCTGGGCCGTGCGCGGAACGAACGCGCTGGGTGGACCGAGCACGCGCTGGGCGCCCGCCAGGAGCGAACGCACCTCGGGCAAGATCTCGCTGGCCCGCTGGGTGCGCACGAGCTTTCTGCCCGTGCGCACGAGCAGCTCGTCGCCCGTGGCCTGGCGCAGCTTTTCGAGCGTGCGACTCATGGCGGGCTGGCCCACGCGCATGCGGCGAGCGGCCAGCGTGACGCTCTCGGTCTCGAGCAGGGCGAGCAGGGCGGGCAAGAGGTCGACGGGGGCATCCATGCTTTGTAAGCATACATGATAGGCCGACAATCGATTTTCGGCATGGTCGAGAGCAGGGCATGTTGAGGACCGAGGAGAGGTTCCCATGTCGAAGCGCAGCGAAACGGAAAGCCCCAAGCACGTCGTGGTCGTCGGCGCTGGCCAGATCGGCACGCCCCTGGTGGAGCAACTGGCCGCAGACGGCCACCGGGTCACGTGGTGCAGCCGCACGAAGCCCGCTTCCATGCCCATGGGCGTGGAGCACCGTTCGGTCGACGCTCGCGATGGCGAGGCGCTCGCGGAGATCGCGCGTGGTGCGCGCGCCATGATCGCCGCGGTCAATCCCGCCACCTATGACGCCGACGTCTGGGCCGAGACCTTGCCTCCGCTCCATCGTGGCCTGATCGAGGGGGCGAGCCGCGCCGGTGTGCGCCTGGTGCTGCTCGACGCGCTCTACCTGTACACCTTGCGCGAGGGCCCGCTCTCGCCCGACACGCGCCATGCGGCCGAGACCGAGAAAGGTAAGATCCGCATGCAGATAGCCGACCTGTACACGGCAGCGCAGCGCGCGGGCACCTTGCGCGCGGTGATCTTCCGCGCCAGCGACTTCTGGGGGCCCGATCTCACCAGCGCCCTGCTCACGCGCGATGGGCTGCGCGGGCTCAAGAACGGGAAGCGCCCGATGCTGATCGGCGACCCCGACGCGCCGCACGCCTTCACGCACCGCGACGACGTGGTGAACGGCCTTATCAAGCTGGCGTTCGCGGGCGACGACGTGGAGGGCAGGGTGTTTCATGCGCCGGTCATCCACGTGAGCCAGCGCGAGCTCGTGCAAGCGGTGGCCCATGCCATGCACGTGGCGGTGCGCCCGATCGTGGCCAGACGCTGGTTCTTGCGCGTGGCAGGCCTGTTCTCCAGGTCGGCGGGCGGCATCGTGGAGATGCTGCCACAATGGGAACAACCTTACCTCGTGGACGACTCGAGTTACACCGGACGCTTCGGCACGCGGGCGATCACGCTCCAGGAGGGCGTTGCACAGCTGGCCAAGCTCACCCCGGCCCTGAGCTGACCCACGCGATCCCAGCCGAGGTGGCTGGACTCAGCGAACCGAGAAGAGCTCGAAGTCAGCCCACGCTCCCCCTGTGATCTTCAGCTCTCTGTGCTTCAGCGCATGGTTGTCTGGCCACGAGTGGAAGGCCTGCCTGATCGCAGAAGGCCCGCCCTGTCGATGAGCTCGTACAGCCGGACTGCACGAGTCAGGAACGGCTCCGGGAGTCTTGACTTTGCGGAACGCGTTTGCTCTTGCTATCCGCCAGAGAAATCGGCGTCGATTTCTACTTGGATGCGCCTTCCAATGGTTCAATCTACCTTGATGCGATCCGTTGATGAGAAGAAAAGAAGGCGAGGGCAGGGGCGGTCGATTTTCGCCCCTTTCCTTTTCTTGGGGTTCACTATCGTGGGCTGTGACAACTCGTCTGAGGCGAGTTCGCCGAAGATCTGCGGGGAGAATTGCAGTACCGACCAGGATCCGACCTCACCCGAGAGCCCTGACGGCACCGAGAACGACGGCACCGAGAACGACGGCACCGAGAACGACGGCACCGAGAACGACGGCACCAAGAACGACGGCACCAAGAACGACGGCACCAAGAACGACGGCACCGAGAACTGCTCCTCCTCCGATCCTGCTCTCTTCCAGATGGCGCGGTGGCCGATGCCCGGTTCGACCGGGGAAGACCACTCCGTTCAATATCGGGTGGACGAGGAGGTCACCCACGACGAGATCACCGGACTCGACTGGCAGCGGCAACCAGCGCCGGTTTCACTCACAGATGAGCATGCTGCGGAATACTGCGCTGAGCTCATCCTGGGCGGGCACTGTGATTGGCGACTGCCCACCCGTATTGAAGGGGTCAGTTTGCTCGATCTACAGAGAAAGCCTCCCTCCTTCGACCCAGGGGCCTTTTCGGATATAGACGGTGAATTTGTACTTTGGTCGGGAAACCCTGAGCGGCTCTTTCGCCTTGGCAGTGATGGAGGCCTTCGTGTGCGATCGCCCACCAGCGCGGGCCCGGGCAGGGTGCGGTGCGTTCGCGGGGGAGGGGTCCCCGACAGCGACGGCAGTCGCTACGAGCTCACACCTGACTTGGCGAGGGACTTGGGCACCGGCCTCACCTGGACGCGAGCAACGAGCAAGAAAACTTACGCTGATGCCGCTTCGATGTGTGCAGGGTTGCAACTGGATGGCGGTGGTTTTCGAGTTCCCAGTTTGAAGGAGCTGCATACTCTCATCTTCGACTCAAAGCCAAATGGTCCATGGATCGACCAAAGCGCCTTTCCCAGCTTTCCAGCAGCGGTATCCGGGCATATCACCTTCTGGACCTCGTCGCTCGAGGCCACCGACTCGAATTCGGCTTGGATGCTCGACTTTGCCACCGGTACCGCCGAGGCGACCGCGTTCACGGCAAGTGTTACCCTGGAGAGCACGCTGCACGTCCTCTGCGTCCGCTCGCGGCCGTAGCGCATAACGCAGGCGGCGACCCCGTGGTTGGGGCAACCTGACCCTGGTTCGCCTGTGGAAGGTAGATGAAACGATGGACCCGCTCGCGCGTGAGCTGAAGCTCCGTCTCAGGGCAGCAGGCAGCTGTGACGCTGCATGGGAAGTCATTGCGAGAAGCCCCTTCTTCGACGAAATCGAAACTCACCCCGACGTGCTGAGTGAAGCTTCGCGGGTCCTGCTCGATTGCGCTCGCGCTGCGCGAGATCCGCTTCGCGGGGTCTACTTGGCAACGTACGTTCGGCTGGGCATCGCGTCTGGTCTCTTTCTGTTTTGTCCGATCGACGAAGCCACCGATCGACCTCGAGAGCCTGAAGATTGGCGGCTCGAGGCGGATCAGATCATTCCATTCATGCGCGGTGGTGAGCCAGAGGGTCGCACGGTGGCGGCGCTCGCGCTCAACGCCACAAAGAATGTGCGGCGGGATCATGCTGATGAGGTCGCGCACGTCATCGCGCATGACCCGGACTCTACCGCTACCGCAATCCTGCGATTGTTCTTGAGCCGCCACAGATCACTGGGTGTTCATGCTTCGGATCTGCTCGTGCTTCCGGCCACCGCTGCAGGAAACCCGGAACAGCGATTGGCTCAGCTGTTCAACATCGGCGCGTTGACCCTGTCCGGGCAGATGCTCGATCCAGACACGCTCGACGCTCTACTCGATTTCGTTGAACGCCCCGATGCCTTTCCGGAGGGATGGGGTCTGGCGTACGGCAAGCGTCGACTGTCCACCAGGGACGTCGCTTATGACCTGCTCGAAGTTGCGAGGACAGTAGAGCCCGCCTCGTTCGCTCTCCGTTTGCTGACTTCCGACCAGTCCGCGCGCGCACAGTATTCGGCATTCTCTCTCACGTTCCTCGTGCCAGCGGAACGTTTCCCTTGCGGTCCGGTCTTGGCTGAGCTCAGCGACGCAGAGAAGAAGGTCTTGACCAAGACGCAACAAATTCCTGGGGACGTCTACTTGAAGCTTGGGATTGGGCGCCATGAACTCGTTGGTTTTCTCAGAGGCCAGGGCTTTCGCTACAGACCCGTTTCAATAGAGGTGAATGGTCTGCGATGGGAAGCGCATCTGGGCGCCGTCGTCCGACGCATGGCTCTCGGCGAGCTGCCAGTCACCACCGTGGCTGACGCGATCGCGCAGGAGGGCAGCGCCAAGGAGCTCGTTCATTGCGTACTTTCAGATCTGCACGCGATTGCGCATCTGTTTCGGACTCGAGAGGAGCACGCCAATGTTCACGATTTGGCTTGCCGGCTGGCAGCTGCGGCGATCAAGAAGGAACAAGGGGCTTGTCGTCTTCTCGTCGACGGCATCGTGAGGTGCAATGAGCGTAACTCCACGTCCAGCCACGTCGCTGCGGCAATTCAGGGGGTGGTGGCACATTGCGGTGTGCTTCCCCCAGAAGTCGAGCAGAAGGCGGTCGAATTGCTGAGCGCACCCCTGGCGCTACAAGCGGGTGAATCCTTGCTGCGCTCACTAGCACCAGAGGTGCGGGAGCGTCTGATCCTGGGCAGCAAGGAGAAGCAGGTGCACGAGGAGGGGAAGGCATGCGACGCAGGATATCTCCTGCGCGCCGCGGGAGGTAGAACCTGCTCACCGGGACGCGGCGAGGGCAGAGAGGGGTGTGCGCTGCTCGGACGTCGGCTCGAGCGGTGAGGGAGGGGCCTGTGGTAGAACACGTCGGCCAGCCGAAATCTGTGCTCCGCAGGCGAACTGCACGTAGTATTCGCCTCGAATGAAGGCTTTCATGTCCACGTGCGCCCGAACCCCGCGCGCGGTTCCATCTTCCGCCTGCCGCGCGTGGATCGGTGTGCCCGATCGCGAGGGGCGTCCGGCGGGATCCGGCGCGATGCGCCGTGTCCTGGCGAAGGGCCATGCTCCCCGCTGAGCCGCTCGACGAGGCGCCCCTCACCGCCGGCGAGGCTCCCATCGGACAGCGGTCGACGTTGTTCCTCATCGTCTCCTACCGGCACCCCGACAGCGAGCAGGGCGCCTTCGATCTCGAGGCGTTCGAGCGCCGACTCCTCGCAGAAGGCAACTTTCGCCCGAAGCGCATCGACGATCCCACGCTGCTCCCGCACCTGAACGTCCAGGTGCAGGGCGGTCGCCTCCTCCGCGCTTACGAGCCCACAGCCACGCTCGGCAACCTGTTCGACCCACGCGCGCGCTGGGTCTTCGAGCGCCCGCCGAAGCCGCGGAGGGCCGCCGCGCCTGCCTCCGCGGATGAAGCGGACGGGGACGAATCGAGGGCTCCGGTCAAGAAGAAGCCGTCCGAGAGGGGCATAGATCCGGGCATGCCGTTCAAGGTCGTGGTCCCACCGCGGCTCTACGTGATCGAGACAGGCCATGTCTTCGTGGTGCTCGGCGTGCGCCCGACGACGCTCACGCTGGGCGCGTTCCAGGACTTCTACACGGCGGTCGTGCGGCGGGGGTACAACCACCTCTTGCCGGAGCGCATGCCCCGGCGGAAGGCGGGGCGAGACGGCGAGACGCGGCCCCACCCGCTCGTCGCCATGGCGGAGAAGGCCGCGATCAAGGGCACGACGCTGCGGGACTGGCTCACGCTGCTCGTGCCAGGCCTGCCCGTCGAGGCGCCGATCGGCAGCTGGCCAAACCCCATGGCGGTGAACGTCCTCTTCACGGAGGCGATGCCGGGCCCGGCGGATCGCTACCGCCTGCGGCTCTCGCACGGCAGCGATCAGCCGATCGAGCCCTCGCAGGAGGACTGCTGCATCGAGGGGCACAAGGCGATGTGGGAGCCCTCCGCGCGGGAGCTCTGTCTGTTCTCGCCCATCGGGGTGACATGGCTGCTCTGGCCGCTCGACCCGCCAGGACAGCTCGGGCAGTTCGACATGGCCGTGCTCGAACGATATGTGTACAAATGGATCCTGGTCGAGCACGAGCGGCTCTTCCTCTTGAACCTGTCGAGCCAGTGCGCCCGCCTCTCGAGCCGCCCCGACGCGCGCGTCTTCGGTCGGATGCGGCTGTCGCTGCTCCAGTACACCGCGAGGTTCAGCGTCGGCCACATCAGCTCGGAGGAGCGGCACGATCGGTTCTACTGCGGCCTGCGCGCGGCGCTCGACATCGGGGGTCTCTTCGACGAGGTGAAGGCGGAGATCACCGAGATCGACGAGTACCTCTCGGACCGGCGGGCGGATCTCCTGAACCAGGTGCTCGCGTTCTTGACGCTGGTGCTCACGCCGGTCGGCCTGGTGATCGGGATCTTTCAGCGGGAGACGCTGCCCGCCTTCGATTTCGAGCTCGCGCGGCTCGCGATGCCGGGGGCATGGCCACTCTGGAGAGCGTGCCTCTTCCATGGGCCGCTGTGGCTCCTCGTCCTCTCGGCGGTGGCCGGGACGCTCGGCTTCGTCCGCCTCCTCGGGATAGGGACGCTGCGATCGCTCTTCGCCCGCGTGCTGCGCGGCAGGGGCGCGGACGACTGAGCGTCACGCCGCCGGCGCATGGCTGGAATCGGGGACGAAACATCGGAGGCTCGATCGCGGTGGCATCCTGGGGGATGACCTCCCGGACGCCGGCGTCCCGGTGGTGCGAGCTGACGGGCGCCCCGGCAGCGCTCAGCGCTCAGCGCTCAGCGCGCCGCGGCGGGGGTCGGGAAGAATCGGTTGGGGGGCCGCGCGAGCCCCAGGTTCTCGCGCAGCGTTCGCCCTTCGTACTCACGCCGGAACAGGCCCCGGCGCTGGAGCTCGGGGACGACGCGATCGACGAAATCGTCGAGGCCGCCCGGCAAGTAGGGGAACATGATGTTGAAGCCGTCGCAGCCGTTCTGGACCAGCCACTCTTCCATCTGGTCCGCGATGGTCCCGGGCGTGCCGACGAACGCGAGCCCCCCGAAGCCGCCGAGGCGCTGCGCGAGCTGCCGCACCGTCAGCCCTTCTCGACGCGCCAGCTCGATCGCGCGTTCGCGCCCGCTCTGGCCGGCGTTCGTGGGCGGGATCTCGGGGAGCGGCGCGTCCGGATCGAACCGCGATGCGTCGCAGCCGAGCGCGATCGAGAGCGAGGCGATGCTGCTGTCGAAGTGCACGAGGCTGTCGAGCCGCGCGCGCTTCTCCTGCGCCTCCTGGACGGTGTCCCCCACGACGACAAGCGCGCCCGGCAAGATCTTGAGTGTGTCGGGGTGCCGCCCCAGGCGCTCCAGCCTGCCCTTGACGTCGGCGTAGAAGCGGCGCGCGCCTTCCAGCGTGGATTGCGCCGCGAACACGACCTCTGCGGTCTCGGCCGCGAGCTGCCGGCCTGCTTCCGAGGCGCCCGCCTGCACGATCACCGGCCAGCCCTGGACCGGGCGCGCGATGTTCAGGGGACCGCGCACCGAGTAGTGCTTGCCCCGGTGATCCAGGACGTGCAGGCGCGCCGCGTCGAGGTAGATCCCGGCCTCGACGTCGCGCACGAACGCATCGTCGGCGAAGCTGTCCCAGAGCCCGGTGACCACGTCGAAGAACTCGCGCGCGCGCCGGTAGCGCTCGTCGTGCTCGACGTGCTCGGTGAGCCCGAAGTTCAGGGCTGCGTCCGGGTTCGCGGTGGTGACGATGTTCCAGCCGGCGCGCCCGCCGCTCAGGTGATCGAGGGACGCAAAGCGCCGGGCCACGTGGAACGGCTGATCGAACGTTGTCGACGCGGTCGCCACCAGGCCGATGTGCTCGGTGGCGCCGGCGAGCGCGGAGAGCAGCGTGAACGGCTCGAACGACGTGACCGTATGGCTGCGCACGAGGGCGTTGAGCGGCATGTTCAACACGGCCAGGTGATCGGCCATGAAGAACGCGTCGAAGCGAGCCTGCTCCAGGCGTTGCGCGAAGCGCTTGAGGTGCGCGAAGTTGAAGTTCGCGTCCGGGTAGGCCCCTGGGTAGCGCCAGGCGCCGGTGTGAATGCTGACCGGGCGCATGAACGCGCCCAGCTTCAGGGTGCGTGCGACCACCGTTGAACCCCGAGCCGCGCGAGCGGCCACTCCGAGCGTTTCGCCGTCATGTGGAGTGTCTACTATAACGGACGCTTCGACGCTAGGGCGGATGGAGACCCGGCCGGGGTTGGCCGACCGGCGGCGGCCCAGCGGCCTGACCCAGGTTGCGGTCGGCGACCCGACCCAGGTTGCCGGCGGAAATCCACTACCACCGGCCTTATTCGCTCGTGCTAAACCCCTGCTCGCCCCCCCGATGCCTCGCGAACCGACGGCTGTCCGAACGATGCGCAACCGTACGATCGCTGCGCAAGATCGCGTGATCGCTCCAGCCATCGAATCGCGCCATCGAGGTGATCGCCTCGTGGTTCCCCCACGATGAGCGTCATGGCCGCCTGCTTGCAATGTCCTCGCGTCGAAGCGCCTGGTGCACGCGTCGTGTACGCGACTCCAGCGTCATGAGCCAAACAACGAGGACCACGACCCATGAACCGATCGCGCAAGAACCGGATGACTCCCACGATGCATCGGTACGCTCCGCCCGGCGCCCTGCTGCTCGCCGTCGGGCTCTTTCCCGCGTGCGCGACGCAAGGCGGACCCGATGAGTCCGACGCCGACACGCTCGGCGCCGGGCTCGCCTCGAGCGCGACGATGACCTGCTCGAAGCTGACCGTCCTCAAGGGGTCCACCGGAGGCCAGGGCGCTCAGGCCCTGGCGACGAAAGATCTGAGCGGCGCGGCCGATACGTGGAGCAAGTATGTCGAGTTCAACCCCGGCAGCCAGGCTCAGTGCGAGTACGCATTGCCGGCCGGCGCCTCGGACGCCGACGTCTCGGCGCTCAGCCTGTCGGTGAACTACCGAGGACCCGCGAAGGCCGATATGCTCTGGACCTTCGACGCCTGGGACTACAGCACCAGCACCTGGGTCAAGATCGGCGACAACGCGTTCGCTTCGTCCTGGGCCTGGAGCGCCGCCACCATCGCGCTCCCGTCCCCGCACGCTCGGTTCGTGTCGGGCGGCAAGCTCAAGATCCGCTATGGAACCACGAGCACCGCCGACGCGTCCGACGTCGACCTGCTGGTCCTCAACGCCACCCTCACCAGCGCGCCGCCGCCCGAGTGCGTCCCCGAGACCGACGCGCAGCTCTGCTCGCGGCTCGCCAGGAGCTGCGGCCCGCTCTCCGCCAATGACAGCTGCGGCGACCCCCGCACCGTGGCGAGCTGTGGAACGTGCTCTGGCACCCAGACGTGCGGCGGTGGCGGGTCGCCTGGCGTGTGCGGCGACGCCGGCTCCACCTCCGACCCCGACCCCAACCCCCCAAGCCCGGTGGCCGGGGCGTGCGGCAATCGCTCGATCGGCAGGACCATCACCGTCGCTCCATCGGGCGGCGACCACAGGACGATCCAGGCCGGCCTCAACGCGGCGGCCGCAGGCGACACCGTCGTCGTCAAGGCGGGCACCTACAACGAGAAGGTCTCCTTCACGAGGGGCGGCACCGCTGCAGCCGGCTGCATCACCCTCGAGGGCGAGGCCGGCGCGATCCTCGACGGGACCGGCAAGAGCGGCGTCGGCATCGACATCTCCAGCAAGAATTACATCAAGGTCACCGGCATGACGGTGCAGAACTTCAAGGGCAGCGGCGACACGCCGATGGGCATCAGCGTGAGCGGCAGCTCGAGCTTCCTCGAGATCCGCAACAACCTCGTGCACCACATCGAGAGCTCCCAGGACGCCCACGGCATCGCCTTCTACGGGACGTCCGCGACGCCGATGACCGACCTCCTCATCGACGGGAACGAGATCCGGGACTGCAAGCTCGGCTCGAGCGAGGCGATGGTCCTCAACGGCAACGTCACCAAGTTCGTCGTCTCGCGCAACACGGTCCACGACAACGACAACATCGGCATCGACTTCATCGGCTTCGAGGGCACGGGCCCCTCGGGCTCGGACCAGGCGAGAGACGGCGTGTGCGTGGACAACATCGTCTACAACATCTCCTCGGCCGGAAACCCCGCGTACGACGGCGAGCGGTCGGCTGACGGCATCTACGTCGACGGCGGCAAGGACATCGTCATCGAGCGAAACAAGGTGGACTCGAGCGACATCGGCATCGAGATCGCCAGCGAGCACGCGGGCAAGACCACCAGCAACATCACCGTGCGGAACAACTTCGTGTCGCGGAGCTACCAGGGCAACATCATGATCGGCGGCTACGACACGAGCAGGGGCAACGCGGCGGACATCGCGGTGCTGAGCAACACGCTCTACCAGGGCGCCGGCGGCGAGATCATCCTCCAGAACAACGCGAACGGCGTGCTCATCCAGAACAACATCCTCCGCGCCACGTCGGGCAACGACTACGTGAGCAGCGGCAGCAACAACAGGAACGTGACCGTCGACAACAACATCTTCTTCGGCGCGAGCCGCAGCTCGGCGGGCGCCTTCTCCGACCCGCACGCGAGGTTCGTCGACCCGCTCCTCGTCGGTCCCCCGTCGGACCTCCACCTGACCAGCGGCTCGCCTGCCGTCGACGCTGGCATCGATCTGGGCAGCCGGAGCGGCGCCACCGACATCGACGGCGGCGCGCGGACGAGCGGCGCGCGCATCGACATCGGCGCCGACGAGCGCTGAAGCCGCGCAAGGCGGTCGAGCAGTCGCTGACGAACGCGCTGCGGATCTGTCACATCGAGTGCCCCGACAAGATCTGACGGGTTCGCTTCGTCACCTGGGCGGCGTGGGCGCCGGCGGCGTTGACGGCGCGGTCGGCTTCGCGGTCATGGGCGGGGTCGACGATCCTTGGCGCCCTCACGCAGGTCGGAGGCAAGGACCAGACTTTCGGCGTTCCTTCACTTGAACGTGATGTTGGACACGTACTGGTTCACGTTCCAGCCGTTTCGACTCGTGACCTTGTTGCCCTGGATGGTGAAATTGTCGAAGTGAATCCCATTGATGTTCACGGTGCTCGACTTGCCGTGAATGTAGATCTCCTTGTTCACGGCGGAGGCAACATTGTTGATGAACACTTCCTTGACCGTGGCCCGGTTGGGAGCGTTGCGCCAGGTCGCCGTTGCATCTTCTTCGAAGTCGATGATCCTGCCGTCGACCGTCTCGACCCTGACGTCCTGCCAGGTGATGTTCTGGATGACAGCGGTGTCGTCCGCGTTGATCCCGAGGGCCCGGCCGGCCTTGACGACATCGATGTCCTTGAAGGTGATATCCTCGATCACCTGACCGTAGGTCTTGGTTCCGATCTTCGTCGCCGCTGAGTTGCTGTAGGCAACCACCTTCTCATAGGTGATGGCCTTGGTGTCCAGCTTGCCTTCTTGCTCGCGCTTCGGCGACATGCTGTCATCACCGCTGTAGATGAAGGCATTGTAGAGCTTGCCGTTCGTGGAGCAGTCGAAGTCCACTCCGTCGGTCTGGTTGTAGGCTGTCGTGGTGGGACGGCGATTGATCACCTTGAAGTTCTGAATGGTCACCTTGTCGCTGTCGAAGATCAGCGTGTTCCAGAAGACTGGATCGCGCACGACGATGCCGTCGACCAGCACGTCCGTGCTGTCGTCGATCCGGAGGGTGTTGATCTTGAAAGAGGGTGTGTCGTTGTTGGTGCCACGGATCCTCGAACCATTGCCGTCGATCACTCCCCGGCCGAGGATCTTCGTGTTGCTCACCTTGTTCATGTGAACCACGCCGTGGGAGGTGTTTTCGACGGCCGGTGCGCCCGTGCCATTGTAGTCGCCCGTGCTGGTCGAGCCGTCCAGGATGGCGCCGGCCGCCAGATACAATGTCATGTTGCTCTTCAGCCACAATTCCCCGGTCTTGTAGCGTCCGGGAGGCACGTACAGGACGTTCTGCGTGGCTCCGGAGGCGGCGTCGATGGCGGACTGCACCTTGGAGGTGACGAGCGCAGCGCCCGTGTTGTCCACGTCGTAGTCTGCGAGGTTCTTCACGTCGGCATCGCCCAATTCCGGCGGATCGACCTCCTGGTCGTCAATGAGGACGAACAGCAATTCCTTGGAGGCGATCTGCAGAATCAAGTAGTTGGGCCCGCTGTCGAAGGTGAGCGTGTCACCGTTCTTGGTCGCCGACAGCATTCGGCTCTTCGGGCTCAAGGTGTAGGAATTGAAGCCTCCGTTCACCGTAACGGCGACGGTCGCCTTGCAGCCGCTCGCCACGCCGAAGTGGGCGTAGTGCACCTGCATCTCCTGGCCAAACTTGGTCATCTTTTCGACGAACTGCGCCGCCCCGTTGGCCGTCACCGTATAGAGCGGGCTCTCGGAGGCGCCGGGGAGGGTAGGGTAGGTCATCACTGCCCCGTCGGAATCGCAATCGATGGGCGCGGCCCCGCCGGAGCCTTCGCCCGTCTCACCGCCCGAACCCGAGGTAGCCCCACCCTCCGCGGCGCTGCCGCCCGTGTTGCTTGCACTGCCGCTTCCGCCTGCGCCATTGCCGCTGACCTGACCTCCGCCGGTGCCCGCTCCTCCGCCGGTGCCCGCTCCTCCGCCGGTGCCCGCTCCTCCGCCGGCTGTGCCGCCGCCCGCACCTGGAGGAATGACCGTGCCGCCGCTGCTCGTTTCGCCTCCGCCGTCATCGCCGGTTCCGGAACAGGCTGCTCCGAAAGCCAACGAGACGCCCACGGCGAGGCCCATCACCCAGATGTTAGAAAGGTTCATCTTTGCTCCTCCAAACCGCAGCGGCCACCTTGGTGCTCGCGCGTCAATGTTGCAGTGACGCAAACGGATAGGACAAGCAAACGCGTTCCGAACTGTCAACGTTCACATGGCCGTTCCCGACTCGTGCAGTCCGACTGTATGAATTTGTTGGCAGGAGGGGCCTTATGCGATGAGGCAGGTCTTCCACGCCTGAAACGCCTGGGACTACCGCGACGTAGCACCAAGCGGAAGGCATCCTACCGTATAGCTGTACCCTATTGAGCTCGTCCAAACCGCCGCCGTCGCGGTTCGCGGCGCGTCGTGACGGCCGGCGCACGCGCCTCAGGGCAGACTTACCCCCGGCCACGTCGTCGAGCAGCGCCATCCCCTCGTAGCCGGATTCCTTCGTGATGATCCAGGCGATGCGGTACGTGTCCCCGGTCCGGGACAGGAGGACGTTGCCTGTGTAACTGCCCTGTCCGCCCGGGTTCCGCGAGGAGTTGATATCGCAGGTCCCCGAGAGGTCGAAAGCCGGCGCGGCGGAAGGTGTGCGCCCGGTGCAACTCCGCTGCGCCCGGCGGCCCGGCGGCCACAGGGGCCAGGCCGAGGGGCAAATTGTGCCACGACACACCATGGCACAGACCGGCGGTAGTCCTTGCTCATGGCTGAAATACGGCGCCATCCGCGGCGAGGGAGGGAGCTCTCGGGCGGCACAACGGTTGCCACGTTGCAGGTCATGTCAATTCAACACGACCTTCTTCTGGGCATGCTCTCGCTCTCTCTCCTCGCCGGCTGCACCGCTTCCGAGGTCATCGACGGCGGCGCGGGTGGTGGCGGCGGCGCCGCCGAGTGCTCGATTCCCGCGATGGACCGGATCACGTGGTCGCTGTCCGCGGCGGATGGCACCACCTTCTCTTCCGAGGATCCGGCCGGCGAGGCGGGCGACCCTCCGACGCAGCGCTCGATCGAGGGGCGGATCGTCTCCTCCGCACCGGGCGAGATCACCATCGACTCATGCGCTCCCGACGCGGATTGCGACCAGGCGCTCACCACGCTGACGCTCGCCGCAAGTGGGTTGCCCGACGTGCTCGTCCCGGAGGGCGCCTTCGTGCGGTTCGACTTCCAGGCCCAGCGCGAGCGGAGCGGCTACGGCGACTACGACGACTACACCGCGATGCACCTTACCGTCGAGAATCTCTCCGAATGGCGCGGCCTCTCGAACCCGGTGGCCACGGACGACCGCGTGTGGCTGGCGGCGCACGAGCGCTTCGTCACCGGCGGGCCCAACGCGCTCACCGCCGCGTTCGACCCCTTCACCGTGGAGCGCCTTGACGTCTGCTTCTCGACCGAGGCCGGCAACCCGGTCTATGCCCTGCGGTTCTCGATGGCGGACGCGAGCCCGTCCTCCGTGACATTGAACGCCGGCGAGGAAGCCTCGATCCACATCACAGGCGCGCACGCGGGGGATTACACGTTCCGCAATCTCCGCTCGTTCGAGTACGCGGAGCCGGGCCACGAGTTCGCCTACTGGCTTGCGTTCTCCGAGGCCCCGTGAGCCGGCGTCGCTCGCGAGGCGCCCGCGTCCGCGAGGCCGTCGGCGGCCCGCCCGATCCGCTCCAAGATCTCGCCCACTTCCTCGTCGGAGGTGTCGTGCTCGACCCCGACGTACTCGCGCAGCTCCGCGGTGTACCCGGCGCGCCGCAGCTCGGCGATCGAGTCGCGCGCGCCTCGGGTCGGCACCGCCAGGTCGGAGGCGCCGTGGAAGGCCGTGACCGGCGGAAGCGTCACCGGGCGCGGCCCCGAGCTCAGCGCCGCCGACGTGTAGAGCGACGGCGGGAGCAGACCGCTGATGGGGAAGGCGGCCGCCAGCGCCTCGGGGTGGGTGACCGCCAGGGCGAAGGTCATGATGCCGCCCTGCGAGAAGCCGGTGACGAGGGGATTGCCGACAGTGGGGCGGGCGGCTACCAGGGCGGCGAGCGCGGCGGCGATCCGATCGGCTTCCCGCGTGACGAGGGGGGCGGCGACGTCGTCGCCGACGGAGTCGTACCAGATGTACATCCCGCCGCTCGGGTGGCCGTACGGGAGGATGAGCCGTGCGCGGCGGCGGTAGCGCCGGAGCAGCTGGAGGAAGTCCGCGGGGTCCCCGCCCATGGGGTGCAGCGCGACGATCATGGGCACCCGCTCGTCGGGTCGCGCCCCGCCCGTCATGTGCTCGAGGTAGCGCACGCCCGCGATCTCGCCCCGGGTGGTGCTCCCCGGCGCTCCCGCGGGCGGCGGAGGCGCGACCGGCCCCGCTGACGGCGTCTCCGACGACGGACGCGCGGCCGCCGACCCCGCTGGGGGCGCCGGCGCCGGCTCGCGGCTGCACCCAGGCCCCGCCAGGAGGACCACGCCGATGGAGAGGAGCAGGCGCAAGCGAAGAGGATCGGCCGGCGGGTGGCGCATCGGTACAACAGTACTCCGATCGCGGGAGCGACGCCGCGCGCAGCTCGACGCGCGGCCTCTTCCGTTCGTCCGCAGTTTCGACTGCGCTGCTGGGCTCCATGGGCGGGGTTCGTTCATGGGCAATGACCAACTTACGCGTGAAGTGCTCCATACGGGCCCCGCGCGGCGCAGAGCGCGCCAAGCTGCGGTCAGGGAGCGGGTTTCGCATCGTTCATCGGGAAAGCGCGCTGCGCCGGGCGCGCGAGGGGCTCTGCCTCGATCAGCGTCTTCAGCCGCCCCATCTCCTCGCGCACGTCCCTCGCCAGCCATTCACGCAGGAACGGATCCATCACCCAGCGCCACGGCGCGAAGAAGCGGAAGCGCTCGGTATGCACCACGCGGGTGCCCACGGCGGTCTCGTCGAGATCGAAGCCGCCCTCGAAGGTGAGGAACAGGCAAGCGGGGAACGAGCGCAGGCTGCGATAGCGAACCGCGTGGCGGCCAAGGATCGTCATCTCGAGCGTCACCGGCGGCCCCGGGAGGCCGCGCAGCTTGCCGTCGTGGCGCATCCAGATGCGGTCGCCCTCGCGGCGCATGCCGAGGACGCGGCCGATCTTCCAGTCGGCGAGCTTGTACCGATGGAGGTCCGTCACGAAGTCGATGATGGCTTCCGGCGGTCGCTGGATGACCGCCTCGCCGATCCCCTCGATCATGCCGCCGTCATAGGGCCTCCCGCGCTGCGAGGGAAGGCCTGTAGACGGCCATCACGATCCGCGGGTTCCGGACGCGATCTCGCCGCCGGCTGACGAGACCGCGCCCGGGTTCCGGGTCGTCACCGCCGCGGCCTGGAGCGGGCTGGCCATGAAGTCAGCAAGACTTGCTGACGAGGCAAGGCTTGCTGTCTCCCCGGAGCGCCTTGCGCAAGGCTTGCTGTGTCACCGTCGACCTGCGACCGGAGCGAGCGCGGGGCGAGGGCGTAGGAGCGCTGTCGAGCGGGGCGTTCAGCCCGGTGGCACAGCGTCTGCTCAGGCGCACTGGCCAGCGTTGCCGCAGCGCCGCGGCCCCGCCGTCCGGCAAGGGCGGCGGCGCCCCCGCGGTGGCTGCGCTCAGCGACGAACGCAGAGACAGGAGGCATCCCTTGAGACTCATTTCCCCTCTCGCCCTCGTGAGCATCACCTTGGCGGCCGTGGCCGCGTCTGGCTGCGTCGCCCCGGAGGACGAGGAGCCGCTCGCGTCGGTGGCGCAGCCGGCCGTCGATGCGGGCGAGCGCCAGCATTCCCCGGTGTACGTCAAGAACTGGCCCACGACCGACGGACGTACCCAGTGGTCGAACGTCGTCATCGTCAACCCGAGCGCGCAGCCAGTCTCGGTGACGCTCATGGTCCACCCGACCGACGGAGGCCCGCTCCTCGGCGTCGTCTCGAAGACGATCGCGGGCTTCGCGACGTACAACACGTACGGCGACCCCGCCTGGAACGGCATCGCCGAGAGCGACCCGGCGAGTCACCGCTCCGTCGGGTGGATCGAGCTACAGTCCAGCGCGCCCGTCGTCGCTTCGCACCGGATCACCATCCGCGACGGGAGCACGTACGACGCGCCCGCGCGCCTCTTCGAGGACGAGCCGTTCATCAAGAGCCCGTCGACCCGTCTGCTGTCGAGCTACTTCCTGAAGAACTGGCCCGCGTCGGGCAACAAGACCCAGTGGTCCAACATCCACGTCGTCAACCCAGGACCCGTGCCCGCCCACATCACGGTCAAGGTCCACAGGAATGACGGGAGCGGCGTGCTCGCGACGCTCTCGCGCACCGTGCCGGGCACGGGGGCGTGGGGCTCGTACGGCGACGCCGGCTGGCTCGCGATCCCGAACACCGACGCCGCGAACACCGGAGCGTACGGGTGGGTCGAGGTGACGTCTGACCAGCCCGTCGTCGCGAGCAACCGGATCTCCCTGCGGACGGGCGCCACGTACGACGCGCCCCTGTTCCTCCTCGACGACCTGGCGTTCACGCCCTCGACGTCGACCGACCTTTGCCGGGAGCTTCTTCCTGAGGAACGTCCCCGCGACAGGGACGCTGACCCAGTGGTCGAACCTCGTCGTCAACAACCCGAGCCCGACGCCGACGGACGTCGTGGTCACCGTGCACCGGACCGACGGCGGGCCCGATCTCGGGTCGTTCACGAGGACGATCCCGGCGATGGGGGCGTGGAACGCCTACGGCGACCCGGGCTGGAACGGCATCCCGGACAGCACGCCGGGCCGATCCATCGGCTGGGTGGAGATCCACGCGAGCAGCCCTGTGTTCGGGACCAACAGGGTCATCCTCCGCGACGGGAGCGCGCCGAGTGTGCCCGTCGCGCTGCTCGACGAGGAGCCGCTCGTCCAGGCGACGGAGAACAGCCTCTTCAGCTCGCTCTATCTCAAGAACTGGCCCGCCAGCGCCGGCGTGACCCAGTGGAGCTCGGCCGTCGTCAACAACCCGAGCGCCTACCCGGTGACGATCACGGTCCGGATCCGGAGGGTCGATGGGTCCGGCTCCCTGGCATCGTTCACGAGGACGATCCCCGCGAAGGGGTGGTGGAACGCGTCGAATGACCCGGGCTGGACCGGCGCGACGGAGACGGACGCGCTGAACCATCGCTCGATCGGGTGGGTCGAGATCAACGCGTCGGCGCCCGTCCTCGGGCTGGACCGCGTCGTCCTCCGGCAAGGCACCACGGCGGACGCGCCGGTGGTGCTGCTCGACGGGACGCCGCTCGCCGCCGGGGCGCGCGCCACGCAGGACCTCATCGCCGGCTGGATCAGCCGCGCGCCGGCGCTCGACTACGTCTGGGGCAGCGCGAACCCCGCGGTCGAGGGGTGGCCCACGGCGGGGTCGTCCGTGACCTGGAGGGCCCACGTCCGCAACCGGTCGAGCGCGGCGGCGACCGCCGTCCCGTACCGCTGGTCGATCAACGGGGCGGTCGCCGCGACAGGCACGGTGAATGTGCCGGCCAACGGCGCGGCCACCGTCGATCTCCCCTGGACCTGGACGTCCTCGCGGCGCGAGATCGCGTTCTCGATCGACCCCGACGACGCGGTGAGCGAGACGCACGAGCTCAACAACCGGATCGCCGTCGACTCCGACGCGATCAGCGTCGGGCTCTGGGTGGAGCAGAGCGTCCACGACTACTTCGACGACCACCAGCGCGAGCTCGGGGCCGGCTCGAACTCGTGGGAGGACTGGGCTCAGCGCCAGGTGCGGATGTGGAACGAGATGTTCGCCGCGTCGATCTACCCCGAGGCGCCGAGCGGCGTGCTGGACCGGATCCGGCTCGACAAGGTCGTCGTCGTCCCCGACGACGCCCTGCCGCTCGCGGGAGGGTACCCGACCAACAACCCGAACCTGAATGACCGGACGGTCGACCTGCAATGGGGGTTCCCGAACGACGCATCGATCGGGACGTTCTACGGGGACCACGCGACGCGGAGCTCGAGCAACCCGTTCTACTACGAGGCGTCGCTGCTCCACGAGCTCGGCCACGCGCGTTACCTCGTCGACGTCTACGGGTTCAACGTCCACGTCTCGGCGGGTAACCGGATAGACATCCTCGAGAACGGCGCCCCCATCGTGGGCACACCGTACATGCCGTACGTGAACAGCTGGCGCGATGCGGTCCGCTACACGCCGTACACCGGGCTGATGAACGGCAATGGGCCGACGGTCGACCGCCACAGCGCGGTGGCGCTGAACCTGATCCGCGGTCACCGCGCCACGCTCGGCAACTACAATGCACCGGGGAACCTCGGCGCCTACCTGAACGACCTGCCGGCGCAGAACGAGCTCACGGTGAGGGACGCGAGCGGCGCCGCGCTGCCGGGCGCGAGCGTCAGGATCTACCGCGCCGGGCCCGGGGAGGGGTGGTACGCGAAGGTCTACGACAACACGGCGGACATGAGCTTGACCGCCGACGCGGCGGGCAAGGTGCTGCTCGGCAGGTGCCCGTTCTCTGCGACCGGGGGCATCACCCACACGAACAACCACTCGAACGGGGTCGCCATCGTCCGCGTGCAGTCGGGCGACCGGGTGGGATACGGGTTCATCGAGGCGACGGACTTCAACCTCGAGTACTGGCGCGGGCGCACGGCGCTCGGCCGGCACGAGCTCCGCGTCGCGCTGCGGAAGCAGGGCAGCGCCGTCGGCTCAGTCGACGAACACGCTCCGTGACGCGCTCGATCAGCGCGCGAAGCTTCGCGATGCCGGCGCGCAGGTGAAAGAAGCTCGACGCTCCTGCACCGGGGCCTCGCCGTGCTCATGGACGAGACCGTGTCTCAGGATCGCGTCAAAGGGTCGTGATCGTCACGTCGTCGAAGCGCACGTCGCTCATCGCCCACGAGAACAGGGCGACCGAACCCCACGCGTACGTCACCTCGCTCGGCACCGCCAGCACCACCTGACCATTGACCTTGATCCGGTGCGTCGTCCCCTCGCGCTCGACCCGCACCGTCATCCATGCGTTCTGCGGCGGCACATAGCTCGTGTTGACCGCGAGCTCGGTGAAGACGCCGTTGTCCACCCGGACCAGGCGCGCGACGCTCAAGCTCGCGTCGAACATCACCCGGTAGTAGCTCGAGCCGGTGTCGTTGATGGCGTACATGAGGCCGAAGCCGTCGGGGTCGCCCGCGTAGATCTTCGCCGAGAGCGCTCCCTGCCCGAAGGCCGTGCGGGGCGCGACGAGGTAGGTCCCGCGCATGTCGACAGCTCCGTCGGCCGCGGTCTGGGGGTAATCGAACGCGCTGCCCGTCTCGGTCGCCGCGCCGCCTGCCCCCCGCCAGTTCGACGAGCTGCCGGTGATGCCCTCGTTGATCGCGGTCCAGACGCTCGGCGCGACGCCTTGATCGAACGTCTCTCTGAAGGGGATGGTGCCCAGCTTGGCCACGTTGACCGAGCTCAGGTCCACGGTGACGACGGAGCCGGCCGCCTTCCCGCATGAGGTGGTCTTGATCTCCTCCCAGAGGACGTAATCGTGGGAGACCCAGGTGTGCCGCACCGACTGCAGGTTGACGTTCTCCACCGGGTAAAGCGACTGATCCTGGAGGCTCGCCGAGTAGATACCCTCGTATTCCTCCGTGAGCGTGCTCTTGGCGAGGTTGGGCAGGCCGTAGAGGCCGCCCCACGTGTCGTTGTGGAGGTCCTCCCATTTCTTGTAAGAATGCCCGCTCACCGAGGCCAGCTTGTATTGCCAGCCGAAGATCGAACCCGAGGAGAAATCGATCACGTCGAAGTCGTTCAAGGACTGAGAGGCCTGCTCGCTCACATCGAAGCTGAAGCTCGTGGACGGCCCATCGACGCCCACGCCCCCGCCAACCGAGAACCCGTTCGACGTGGTGAACGTCGAGGACTCGTTGGCCGAGTGGGGCCTGTGGGCGTAGGGCGAGAGCCCCCCCGACAGGGGACGAATCGAGTGCTGGAGGGTCTCCTGGAAGTAGCCTCGGTTGTTCCCCGAGTTCCACTTGAGCCCGCCGGGGTTGTACTGGGTGCCATTGCCCGCGAAGACGACGTATTTGCCCTCCGGCGCGTTGGACGCGAGGAGCGTCACCGTGAAGTTGCGGTCGATGACGGAGCGCTGGCCGTCGCCGCCGCACTCCCAGGTGATGGAGGGGGACGTCACGTTGTACGAGCGGTAGGTGCCCTCGGGCAGAGGCTCGGTCACGAGCTGGGCGAGCGCGTGGGCCTTGTGGTCCGCGAGCAGGCCCTTGATCTCGGCGAGGAGCTCGCCCCGGGCAGGCAACGCCGTCTGCGCGACCTCGGACCTCGAGGCGATCCGGGGCTTTGCGTCGATGGTGATGGGCTCGGCCTCGGGCGCCGCGTCGAACAGCGCGTCGAGCTCGGCCTCGCTCCTTTCGAGCTTCTTTCCGAGCTCGGCCCGCTCGTCCGCGGTCATCCGGGCGTACCTCGCCTTCGCGGAAGCCGGCAAGCGCACCGAGCTGTGTTCCTCGGTCTCCTCGCCGGTGACGTCGCCAAAGACGCGCACGTCGAAGCGCTGGCCGCCTGGGCTGGGCGCCGCGTAGACGACTTGCGCGGACATCCCGATGCCCAGCGCCAGCGCGACCTTCTCGGCGTCGCGCGCGTTCTCGAGGATCACAGGCACCCCCGCGAGGCGCGCTGCCCGGAGCACGGACGCGTAGGAGCGGATGTCGTCGGCGCTCGCGGCCTCGGCGTCGATGAGCACGGCGGACGCCTCTGCCAGGCGGCTCGCGGGGCTCGGATCCGCGATGAGGTCCGCCCGGAACCTCGAAGGGGCGCCGTCCATGAGCTCCGCGAGCAGAGGGGCCTTTTCGCGTTGAATGGACGTGAGCGCGACGACAGGGCCCGTCGTGACATCGGCGGGCTTCGCGGCCGGGTCGCTGGGCTCCTCGGCGCCCGGCTCGTGGTCCATGAAAGGATCCGCCTGGGTCTCCGGGGCAAGGTCCCCGCAGCCCGTGACGGCCAGGAGGGTGAGGGCCAGGGGAGAGAGGCGAGCCAGAAAGGTGAATTGTCGCATGGGGGTCCTCCCAGAACATTCGTTGCAGGGTGAGGTCGGACGCGCGGGCGGTGGGGGCGCCGATGCCCCTCGCTCCACGCGCCTCAACCCTTTTCCGTAAACGGAGAGGAAGACCCGACACGGGCTCGGTCGATTTCTGGATCGACCGAGCCCGCGCTCTCCGAGCCCCGCGGCGCGCCACGGAGGCGCGATCGCGATGGCATCCTGGGGGATGACCTCCCGGACGCCGGCGTCCTGGCGGTGCCAGTTACAGGCTGTACACCCACCAGACGCGCATCACGCCGTCCCAGGGGTCGAGCGTGGTGAGGACGCGATACCGCCCGACGCGCAATCTCATGACACCGGCATGGTCAGCGGGGACGCGGCGGACGTCGCCCTCGCCGGTCGTAGCGAAGCGCTGCACGGCCGCGTCGATGCGTTCACCGTCACGCCAGTGGATCCGCTGAAGCGAGATGATGCCCGACGGCATCCACTCGACCTCCCAGCTCATCGACGCAGGCGCGCGCGCATCAGCTCGTCGAACTCCGCCCCAGCGCCTTCGGCTTCTGCCCGCCGCCGGAGCTCAGCCGTGACCACCTCGTGCGGGATCCCCTGGCCGTCCGCCCCAGCCTCCATCGCCGCGCGCTCCTCCTCCGTCAGCGGCTCGTCATCGATCGGCGCGCGCAGAACGGCCTGCCACACCGGGTCGTTCTCGGGGATGACCGGCTGCCGAGCAGGCGCGGCGCTGTCTCGTCGGGGGCTCATGCCTGAGATGCTACTACGGGCCCCTCGTCAGATCGACGGCGCAGGATGTGGACATTGTAGACCGCTGACGGCAATGCGCGGCGTCAGCGGCGCCGATCCCGCTCCCGGCGCTCCTGCTCGGCGATGGACGCGTCGGCCGCGCGGACGCCCATGACCCATGACGAAGAGCTCCGCGTCCGCTGTGTCGTCGAGGTCCAGGCCGGCGCGGAGGGCATCACATCTCGGACGGCAGTTCGCGCGCGGCCTCCGCTCATCGCCGCCCAGGACGACCAGCCCCGCGCCCGGCGCAGGTCGCCAGCAGCTTCCGAGCCTCCCGCGCCGAAGTCGCAGTCGGGGCGCCCCCGGGGCACTGCCAGGCCGCCGCGACGGCCGAGGCGGGGCGGGCGGTGGACGGGGGGCCGGCGGTCGACGCGGGGCCGTCGGCCCCGCCGGGGGCGACGGACGCGGGCCCCTGGGACGCGACCAGCGTGGCGAGCGTCAGCGGGGGCTGCTCGGCCGGGGCCCTGTCCGGATCGGTGCGCGGCGCGCTCGGCCGGGAGGACGGCAGCGGCGAGGGGTCCACCGCCGAATCCACGCGCCTGCGCCGGGCGGTGTCAACGTCCGCCTTGCCCGCGCACGAGGCGCGCAGGGCGCGGACCGATCACGGCGGCGGTCACTGCTGCTCGCGAAAGAACTCGATGCTTTGCCTCATCGCCTCCGGGACGGAGGTGAAATGATCCCCTGCGACCGGCACCACCTTGACGTCGAGCCCGCTGCGCTGCGCCAGGAGGGCGAGCCGCTGGCTCGCGGGGCCGAAGAAGCGCTCCCCGCCGGACAGCCCGTGGTACAGCCGCACCGGGCACCGAAAGCTCGTCGCATAGGCAACCGGCGAGCGGATCTGGAACTCCCGTATGTCGTACGGGCTGAAAGGAATGAGCCTGGTGTGACCCGAGGACCAGTCGATCTGGTTGGGCGACCCGGAGAACGACGCGGCGGCGCGAAACCGGTCGGATCCCATCGCTGCGAGGAGGGTGAGTGTCCCTCCCACGCTATGGCCTGCGACATGGAGGCGATCGGGTTGCACATAGGGCAGCTTGGCCAGGGCGTCGGCGGCGGCGAGCACGTCGTCGACCTCGTGGAAGAACATCGAGAACCCGCCGGGGAGGCCGTTCTCTCCTCGGAGCATGGGCATGAGGACGACGAAGCCCGCGTCTCGATAGGGCTCTGCCATCTCCCAGTCATCGAGGGCGAAGGCGAACCCACCATGCAGGAACAGGACCGCGGGCAGGCGGCGTCCGTCGGCCGGGGGCTCACTGACCCATGCCTTGAGCTTGAGGCCGCCGGAGAGATACGATATCTCGCGCGCGCCCGGGGGCGGCGGGACGTTCTGGTAGCTCTGAGGTGCCGGATCCGTGGAGATGAGCTTGGTCTTGAACTTCGCGCGCGCCTCTGCATAAGGCTCGTCCTGCAGCTCGAGCCCTGGGGAGACCGGGGGCAGCGGCGCGGGCTCCGGCGCCGGCCCGGCGGTCTCCGCCGCGATCGGCGCGGCCGGCGCCGGCTCGGTGCCAGCTGGCGCGGTGGGCCCGCGAGCTCCTGGGGCAGCGCGCGGCACCTCCTGGCAGGCGAGCGCCGTGAGCGCCGTGAGCGGCGCGAGCGCGATGATGGGTCGAAGCCGAGGGCGCGTGATGAGTGGCATGTCCAAGCCATGATCTATATCAACCATGGTAGTTCGTGAAAGCCCCTCGGATGAGGCGCGATGTGGACGCACCTGTGCCCACACGCGCGGCTCCGTCCCGGGCGCTCGAAGGCTTCGTGATGCCGAGTGGAAGACGAAAGAGAAAAGGTGAAAGTCGTCCCTCCCCGGTTTGAGCGAGGATAGCGCGTAGGTAAAAGAAGCCGGAGCGCTGCGCGAAGAAGTGTGGCGCGGCGAACCGAAGTGGCGGGACCGCGCGCGTCGCGACACCTCGTTCATGGAACCACGAGGATAGCGTAACGGGAAAAAGCCAGGCGGACGAGCGGAGCGGGGGTTCATCAAAGCCTTTCCTTGTCATCCACATGCTGGCGAGTCTGTACATCGGAGAGGGCTGGTCCCGAGGTGCGAGGCTTGCCCTCCGGTATCCGTCCTGTACGAGGACGGGCTGCATCCGCACCGGCCGAATGGCGTGGAGCGCTGGAGACGCCATTGCGTCGTCCCAGACCGAACGCATCGACGATGCGCCCGTCCCCGCCGGCCCTGGCCGGCCAGCGCGACCAAATTGCCGAGGAGGGAAGGAGAATTCAATCCTGTTTGTGGTAGGTTCATGCATTGCGCGCCTGCCCGATCGGCGATGCAGCTCCGCTCGCATCCTTCGGAGGAGCCGTCCTCGAGCGCCGCGTGGACACGCAGGTGAACATTCTCGTTGATGGGGGCCCGATGATACGGATGAAGCTTCTTGGATTGTTGATGGCCGGCCTCTCGTTCTCGCTCGTGGCATGCGGCGATGGCGAGGGGAGCCATGGGGGCAAAGCCGACGACAACACTGGCGGCGGGACCGATGCCGGCGGCGGAAGCGACACCGGCGGCGGAAGCGACACCGGCGGCGGAAGCGAGACCGGTGGCGGGACCGATACCGGCGGCGGAAGCGACACCGGTGGCGGGACCGGCGCCGGCGGCGGGACCGGCACCGGCGGCGGGACCGACACTGGCGGCGGGACCGACACCGGCGGCGGGACCGACACTGGCGGCGGGACCGACACCGGCGGCGGGACCGACACCGGCGGCGGGGATGCTCTCGACGGCGAGCAGCTCGGCGAGCTGACGGCCGCAGAGGCCCAGCAGGTGTGCGACGACGTCACCGGGGCACTCGATCTCTCGAAGGAGGACCTGTGCGACCTCACCGGGGTGCTCGCCAGCGTCGTGGATGGAACGGACTGCGAGACCGCCAGGGCGGATTGCATCCGCGCTCCGGAGGCGCCCGAGCCGGCCGGCTCGTGCGAGACGGCCGGCTTCGTGGGGTGCACCGCCACCGTCGCGGAGCTCAAGGCCTGCATGATCGCCACGGGCGACGCCTTCGAGGCGATCACGTGTGCGTCGTCCATCGATGACTTCTCGCCGCAACCCGCGGCGTGCGCGGCCGTCAAACTGAAATGCCCGGGGCTCCTCGCAGGCGCCTGAGCGCTCGTGAGATCGCCCCTACGGGGACGGCGGTCCTTCGGCGTGCCCATGGACGAGCCGACCGGTCGCGTGATCTCGGCGCGCTATCTGCTCCCCAGGGAGCACGCCCGGCTGGCCGAGCGCCTCGAGGAGAGCTCGCCCAGCGGTTCGGCGACCACGACCAGGCGCACCTCGCGCGGGACGTGGCGCTTAGGTAAAAGAAGCCGGATCGCTGCGCGAAGAAGTGTGGCGCGGCGATCGTAGCTGATCGGCGTTGTAAGGGCAGGCCTTAGCGCAGGGTCTACGGAAACTCGCGCACCTTGACCGCGCGTGTCGTGCCCGGGTAGGCGTCGTTGTAGTGCTCCACCCCATAAAGCAGGATCTCGCCGTCGGGATCCACATAGATCCCGGCCCCTGCATCGAAGGCGCAGTAGCGCTTGTTGCCCGTAGCCGCGCTGCTGCAGGACATGTGTCGGCTGGCCACCTCGGTGAAGCCAGGCACGAAGGTCGCGCTGAGGTCCACACGCCACAGGTCGACCCAGTCCTCGTCAAACCATTTGTTCCTGTGCGTGCCAGCGACAAAGAGCTGCCCGTCGCACTGGGTCACGAGCTGCAAGCCCTGGTATTCCGCGCCGCCAAAGGGCGTTGAGACGCTCGCCTGAGATATCCAGGTGGAGCTCGAGCTGCCGAAATAGGGCATTGCCGCCTCCGAGGACACGAACACCTCGACGTCGTCCGAGTTGTGGCCAAAGACGAACGCGAGGTAGCGGCCAGAGGAGAGCAGCGTGAGGCTCACCGCTCCCGCATTGACCGTCTGACCTCGCGTTCGCAAGACCAGCGGGCTCCACTGGGGGTTCAAGGGATTCGACAGCCTGGCGATGCGAAAGCCCGCCGTCGCCTGATCGTCGTTCTTTTCGAAAGGCACGATGACGTACTCGCCGTTCACCTGAAGGCCGCCCGAGTGATCGTACGGCATCCCTGAGTCGTCGGACTGGTAGTGCACGATCGCGTCGCTGCAGGACGGGAGCCGGGAGGGAGAGGCATTCCGACCCAGCAGCCACGGGTTGTTGCTCAGCGATCCGAGGCGCACGACCTCGAAGCCCGGGCGTGCGTCCCCCTGAACCGAGGTCGTCACCAGGAGATAGTTGTAGTCACGCGCGAGCCGTTGGATGCCCTGGTGGTGAATGAGCCCGGTGCCCGTCGTGGGCGCATACGTGCTGCAGGCGTCACTGCCGCTGCGGTAGGCCATGACATAGTTCGGGTTGTAGAGCGCGTTGATGCTGCTGGCGGCATCGTTCACGCAGCGGTTCGTATAGGGGTTCGTGTGGTCCGCGTGGGCCCAGCCCCAATGGGAGCTCAGCCCCTGGTAGGCCACGCCCACTTCGTCGAGCGCTGGCTCGGCTGTGCTCTCATCCGTCTCACCACAGGCGACGAGAGACAGTACGGCGACTGCTGCTAGAGCCAGCGACAAGATCCCGGATTGGAGATTGCAACCATCGTTCTTCATGGCGTCCTCGGAGAGAGAGGTGTGCTGGGCATGCAGGCAGAAGGTCGGGCCATGCGTTCTTCTTGTTGAATAGGGGTTGAACAGGTAACAGCGCCGCCGAGATGGGCGGCATCGCCGGCTGAGAGGTCGCTGCGCGCCGCTGTGAACGCCGCGAAGGACCCGTCGGTTGACGCTCAACCGTGTCCCCGCTGAATGGCTTCCGCGCGGCCGACGAGGTCGGCAGCCCGATGAAGGCCTGACCGTCAGACTGTCAGCGCGCCGTCATTCCGCCGTCGACGCGGTAGTTCCCGCCGGTCAGCCACTTCCCGCGATCCGACGCGAGGAGCGTGACGACCTCCACGACGTCGTCGGTGGTGCCGAGGCGTCCGAGCGGCACCTGCTGGACAAACGCGTCGGCCGGAATGCCCATCCCGTCGGTGAACGTCTTCCGCAGCTCGTCGGCGCTCGGTGTCGCCACCGGCCCCGGCGTCACGACGTTCACGCGGACGCCGCTCGACGCGAGCTCCACGGCGAGCGTGCGCGAGTAGGTGTCGAGCGCCGCCTTCGCGGCGCAGTAATGCGCGAACGGGCCGTACGGAATCGTCGCTGCCGTCGACGAGATGTTCACGACCGCGGCGGCCTTCGAGGCGCGGAGCGCCGGCAGGACCGCGTTCGTGAGGCGAACCGCGGAGAGGAGGTTGAGCGCGAGGGTGTCTTGCCACTCCTCGTCGGGGATCGTCGGGGAGCCTCCCAGAAACCCGCGCGACCCGCCCGCGTTGTTCACGAGGATGTCGAGGCCGCCGAGGGCCGCGAGCGCCTCCGCGGCGATCGCCTTCACCCCTTCGCTCGTGCGGACGTCGCCTGAGATGAACGTCGCCGCCGAGGGTGTGACGTCGCTGCGCGAGCGCGCGGCGACCACGACCTTGGCGCCGGCATCGAGAAGGCGCTGCGCGATCGCCGCGCCGATGCCGCGCGAGCCTCCGGTGACGAGGGCACGGCGACCGATGAACTCGTTCGAGAGATCGAGCTTGCTGGACATGATGTTCCTTTCGTCGAGAACGACGCGTCCTTCATACGGCTCGCGATCCGCACGAACCATGCGAAGTCGTCTGGGAAAGTTTCGAGATCGTCCGCACGGCTTGGACACCGCGGCCCGCGCCCATTACGCTGTCGAGCGATGGATGCCTTGAGCGCGGTGCTTGCCCCGGTTCGTCTGCAGCGGACGCGCTGGGTCTCCACCGTCGGGCGCGCGCCTTGGGGCGTCGCCCTGCCGGTGGTCAAGAGCTGCATCCGGTTCCACTACGTGGTGCGCGGCAGCGCCTGGCTCAGCGTCGACAAGACGGACGAGCCGCGCGTCGCGCTCTCCGGCGGCGATCTCGCGGTACTTCCGCTCGGCCACGCCCATGCGCTGCGCGACCATCCGCGGAGCCCCCCCCGGAGCTTCGCCGAGCTCGTGCGATGCGCCCCCAACCCGACCCATGACGTCATCCACATCGACCTCGGCACGAAAGGCCCGGAGACGACCTTCATCACGGGCGGCTTCGTACTCGACGATCCGCTCGCGACACCGATCCTCGCGACCCTGCCACCGCTCATCCGGATGACTCCCGACACGGAGCAGGCGGTGCCGTCGTTCCTCGAGAACATCCAGTTCATCACGCGCGAGATCGAGACGAACCGGCCCGGGTCCGAGATCGTCCTCCTCCGGATGGCGGACGTCATGTTCATCCAGATCCTCCGCGCGTACCTCGCGCGCTTGCCCGAGGACGGCGGCGGCTTCCTCGGCGCGCTCCGCGATCCGAGCACCGCCGCGGCGCTCGGCGCGATGCACCGGCGCGCCGAGGAGCCGTGGACGGTGGCCTCGCTCGCGAAGGAAGTGGGCCTCTCGCGCTCGGTCTTCGCGGCGCGCTTCACCGCGCTCGTCGGCGAGCCGCCGCTCGGCTACCTCACGCGGCTCCGCATGCAGAAGGCTGCGGTTCTCCTCCGCGAGGGCGCGCCGCTCGCGAAGGTCTCGCGCCTCACTGGCTACTCGTCCGAGGCCTCGTTCAGTCACGCGTTCCGGCAGTGGGCCGGCGTGGCCCCCGGCGCGTGGCGGCGGCGCCTCAAGCCAAGCGATCAGAGCGCGGCTTCGGACGGAGGGCGTCGAGCCCTCCGTGCTTGAAGGCGTAGTACCAGCGCTCGAGCGCGTAAGTGAAAAAAAGCCCTCTTGCTGGGCAAGTGAAAGAAGCCCTATCGCTTGGCGGAGCGGTGCGCGCGCGTAAGGTGTTGTATGTCAGCCAGCGCGTGAGCATGGCTTGCTAATGAAGAGTCGCGGCTGGTTGAACACTCGAAGCGCGCCCCCTTGACCTGGCGTGCGCCGCCGCGTAACCATCGCCTTCGGTGGCTCCAGCGTGGAGCGTGGGTTCTCTAGGAGAAGATGGTCATGCAAGTGTATTACTTGATCCCGCTCGTGTTCATGGCGGCCGCTTTCGCGTACTCGATGTACGTCCGCAAGAAGGCCATGGCCGAGGCCGCCAACATGAGCCCGGAGGAGATCGAGCAAAAATTCAGCGACTTCTACGCCCAGTATTACGAGCTCCAGCCCGGCGAGCGCATCATCGGCAACTGGAGCGGAGTCGAGTACCAGGCGCCCGCCGGCACGGCCCGCCGCATCGCTGGCGGAGTCCTCAACGCCGCATCTGCCGCCGTGATCGGCGTCTCCACCTACGTTCCCAACGTTCACGTCGGCCTCACCAACCGCGGCCGCGTCCTCGTCTCTCGCGAGTACAGCGACTTCGGCAAACGCGGCAACTACAAGCACCTCGCCGCCCTCGATCAGGGCACCCGCGCCTTCAACCAAGACGCGACATATCCCGGCCAGGACATCGGCCCCCGCCCCGGCAACCCCTTCAACCCTCTCGTGAGCCTCGAGTTCATCCAGCTCCGTTCGCCGAGCGGCGACACCTACGAAGCGTGGCTGTCCCCGCAGGGCAGCCGCCACGGCCAGCACGGATTCAGCTCGATCTTGCAGTCGCTCGGTTGAGCGCGGCGAGCGGGGCGACGCCGACCAAACCGCTCATCCCTGCCAGTTTGCAGCCTCATAAGGCCACCTGATGGCGCTCCGCCGTCGTGCGGCGGGGCAGAGCGCGCAAGCCCCTGCCCGAGAACGCCACGGCCCGCGATGCGTCGGCTGTGAACGCGAAGAGACTCACAAGGAGCAATACGAGGTCGTCCTGCGTGACGTCGAGACGGGCGAAGAGGACCCTTGCGAGTCTCCCGAGAGCGAGCGGCGCTCATTCGAGGAGAAGGCCAGGTTGACCGCGGAGCGCGTCCCCATGGGCGGATTGGTCTGCGCGTCCTTGGCCAAGCGCTGAGAGCGCCTCGCGCGCGAGCGCGTGCGCGAGCTGCACTGCGACGACGGGTGAGGGAAGCCCGAGAACATCGGCGAAGAGAGCCTCCCCGCGTTCGTGCGCACTCTGCATCAAGAGCTCACGTAAGGCGCGGCGCATGGCGCGCCTTACCCGACGGAGCTCGTCCTTCGTGAGCTGCGACGCGCACCAGGCATGGATGTCCCAAGCCAACTGCCCGTGATGCGCCTCGTCGCGCGCAATTTCGTACATGACGTGGCGCACGTCCTCGTCGCTCGCGTGCACGGCTTGGTGGACGGCGACGAGCGCCGCGAACGCTTCGAATACGCATCCCTCCGTCGCATTCTCGATAGCGAATTCGAGGAGCGAGCGGCCTCGTGCTCGAGCCTCGATGGGGATGTCCACCGGACTGCCGCCGCGGCGGTGCGCCAAGATCCGCATCATTCGGGCATGGCGCACCTCCTCGGCAGCCGCGTCGAGGGCCCGCTCGGAGAGCTGGTTCGGCGCCCCGAAGGCTTCGAGCTCCTCGCGGAGCGCGAGGAAGCTGTGCACACTGCCCTGCTCCGCGGAAGCGGCACGGGCGAGCCACGCACCGAGCGCGTCTCGCCCGCCTCCGCGCGCACCGTGGGTCCAATTCGCGTGACGCCTTCCTTCACACGGGTACACGATGGTCATGTCGCAGCGGATGGTCACGCTCTCTTCGGCTGCGGAACCCGCGGCGCCGCCCGCGCCCGCTTGCGGGAGCGGGTCGACGACGGCGCAGTCGTGCACGCCCTTCACGATGAAATTCTCGGAACGAAAGGCCTCGGTGCAGAGCCGCTCGCACTCGGAAGGCTCGAGCGTGCCGTCTTCGCCGAGGGAAGCGCGCAGCTCCGCCAGGGTGACGTCCTTTTCGCTCTCACCACGCGCAGGCTGGTTGTCGCAGTCGCCCGTGTCGAGGCACCCGGGAACGAGCGCTGCGATCAGGGCGACGAGGGAAAAGCGGGCGTGATTGGACATGGTTCACCTCAAGGAAGCTCGCAGGTCGCGGCCATGACGTCCGGATGGTCGAGGCAAGTGCCCTTGGCGCATTGCGTCTCACTGTGGCGATAGCCGTAGTTGCAGCTGACGATCTTGTCGTGCGGATAGGAAACCGCAGAACCTTCGCCCGTGTCAAGCCCCGCGGGGACGGTGCCTGGTGAGCCACCCGCAGAGCGCCAGACGGCACAGCTGGCTGCCTGCCGGAATGGCGGGTCGGCATACTCGCGCTGGAGGCGACCCGGAGCTGCAGCATCAGCCCCCCGGAGGCGTCAGCCCGAAGGCGAGCGGGGGAGAGTCGGGCTGCCCGAGAGCTCGCGCGCGATCCGGCGCGTCGTCTCACGAACGAAGGCGCTCGCATCATCCTGACCGACGGCGAGCCACTCCCGGCTTTCGTGTCGGGCGAGCGACTCGATGGCGACTGCCCGCGACACCTCCGTTCCGGAGCGCGCGGCGGCCGCGACCAGCGGCAAGCACCTGCCGCCGAGCACCGCCCCGAGCTTCAACAGCAGCTCCGATCCGTCGCTGTTGAGGCGCGCCTTGATGCGTTCGGCGCCGGCGTCGAACTGATATTGACGAGGCCTCGCGCCCCAAGCGGCCGTGTTCTGTAGGATATTGACGGAGATGCTGAACGCCTCGGGAGGGAGCTGAATGTGGACGTCAGCGCTGCGACGGAACATCATCACCTTGCCCGGCGACAGCACCGTATCCTCGAGGAAGCGGAGCTCGACCGGCTCTTCGGGCAGACCGATGATCGCATCATGGTCGTACTCGTAGACGCGTGTCCGATAGCCTGGACCCAAGTAGCCCACGGTGAAGAAGCTGAAATCGTGGTCGTGGGCGAACTCGTAGGCAAAGAGCTCCTCACCGACGCGGCCGCGCGCCGGCTCCCAGACCACCGCGCGCAAGGAGTAGTACGTAGAACGATGCAGCATGAATGCTTGAGAGCTGTACTGGTTCGACCCCCCGAACGACTCGTTCGCGTGCATCACCGCTCGTACGTGCTCGGCGAGGAACGACCGGTTGTTGCTGAGGCGGCGGAGCATCGCCGCGGTGGCGTCCAGGTCGACGGCGAACACGCCGGGTCCCTTTTCGTCGAGGTGCGCGATGAGCGCGGCGAGATCGATCGCCTGATTCGTGTCGATGTTCCACGTGATCGCCATCGCGATTACTCCATGCGCCCAGCGCGGGTCAGGTTTTCGAGAGTACGCAGCGCGGCGCTCCGCACGTGCGGATGCGGATCGTCCGTCGTGGCTCGGAGCACCGGGAGCGCTTCGACCAGATCCACCTCGATGAGGTGCTTGAGCGCGGTCCAGCGGACGAAATGCGACGGCGAGCGCACAGCCATCCATCGCAGATCGGGCGCCGCGCCGGCGCCGCACAGCCGGCGCAGGATCGCCGCACAGAACTGCTGCCGCGTCGCGTGCACATCGGACGACGAAACGTTGCAGGCGAGCATCGTCGTCCTGTCGAAATGCCATACCAACGGGTCCTGGGCGCGCAGCGCGAACTCCACGAGCACGACGCCGGTCGTTACCTCGCGCACGTCGAGCACGTCCTGCGTCGGTCGCTGCTCGAAGTAGCTTCCCGAGGCAAAGACGCGCGCGCCGCGCCGCTCGAGCCGCGCGGACCGGTCGAGGACATCCTTTCGCTCCAGTTGACGGACCTCGTAGAGGTCGATCAGCATTGCCCCCCCGAGCACGCCGACCAGGAGGTGCGTCGGAGTCGACATCAGATAGGGAAACTCGGGCTGTCCGGAGCTCTCGATCGCCGCTTGCGCGGGTACATACCGGAAACCCATGTTGATCCAGTCATCCTTGTACAGGATGATCTGCGAACCGCTGGCGATGGTACCCGGGTCGAATATCTCCGCTTCACCCGCCAGGGCGCGGGTCAGCCACCTCGCCACGAGCTGTTCGAGCTCATCCGACGCGAGCAGGCGCTCGAAAGGATCCCGGTAGTCGTCGATGTTGTGAGAGCGGATGGATTTCAGCTTGCCTAGGTGCATGGCCCACCGGACGTGCGCGGCTTCTATTCGCCGCGCGGCCGAGGCGCGAAGCGAAGGTTAGGTTGGCGTTCGTGCCTCGGCCCGTGGCGGGAATTTCTCAGCTATGCGCGTAGAGAAAAGCGAGGGCAAAGATGAGCCCGCAGGGCGGACCGCCCACGTGCGTCCCCTGGACGGGCAACCCCACCTCTTCCTCGAGGTCCTCGACGAGGAGCGCGATATCATCCCTAGCAGGCGTGCCGTTGTCGATCATGTTCACCTCCATCACGTGATCCCTTTCATGGTCATTGCCGCAAGATCATGGTGTCGCGGTTCTTCGCGGCCCTTCGCGGCTCTTCGCGGTTCTCTCTTGCAGCGCCCGTGCCGGGCGCACAGCGCCGGTGCCGGGCGGCGGAACTCGCAGATCGCCGGCGCTGCCGTCCTCCTCGCGGCGGCGCTTTCCGCGCGGCGCGCGCCCGCCCCTGTAGGCGCGCGCCCACAGGTGTAGGCGCGCGCCTACGCCTCGCGCGCCGACAGGTCTTCATCCGCCGGGCGAGCGTGGGGTCCTTCGCTCACGGGCGCGAGCCCATCACGGTGTCGCGGCGAGGGCAACGGCTTCCCAGCCGATGGACGCGAAGGAACGGCGGCTACGGCCCAGCCCGGGCGCCTCGGCGCAATGGGCGTTGCCGCAGGCCGCATCCAGGTTCGTCACGCATTTCAGCAGGCCGACCTTGGGTACTTTCCGGACGAAAGCGCTGCGGGCCAGGTGGTAGGCCGGGGCCTCGCCCCAGATACTCCGGCGCATCTCCGCCAGCTCCTCTTCCCGGTAAGCCGCCAGCGGTTTCCGCCGCTCGTCGGCGGCCCGTTCGGCCCGCTTGCCCTCCAGCCAGGCGTGATGATGGCCGCTGCTGGCCAGCTGCTCGGCGATGCGGCCGATCTGCTCGCGGAACTGGGAGAAATGGCTGCCGCCCAGGTCGTCCTGCACGATGATGTCATCCACGAGGCCGATCGCCCTGGCCTCGCGGATGCCGAGCGGCAGGCAGCGCTCGGTGAGCTCCACGGCCTTGGCCAAGCCCACCCGCTTCGGCAGGGAATAGGTCCAGTATTCGGAACCGTAGAGCCCCCCCATGCCTTTGTAATGCGGGTTGAGGACGATGCCGTCGCGGGCGAGCACCCGGTCGGCGGCCAGGGCCATCATCACCCCGCCGGCCCCGGCGCTGCCGTACATGGCGGCGATCACGATCTGGTCGGATGCAGTCAGGATGGCCTTGCAGAGGTCATCCATGGCATTGATGTTGTTCCAGGTCTCCTGGGCCGGGTCGGCGGCGGCCTCGATCAGGTTGAGGTGGATGCCGTTGGACCAGAAATCCCGCCCGCCCTGCAGGACGATGACCCGGGTGGGGCGGCGGCGGGCGAACAATACAGCCTGCTCCAGGCGCCGGCAGTGGTCGGTGCCCATGGCGCCGTTGTAGAAACGGAAATTCACGTAGCCGACGTTGCTCTTCTCCTCGTACCAGATGTCGCGGAACGTCTTGCCCCGGGTGAGGGCGTCGATGAAGAGCGGCAGCTCCGGCACCTCCTGCATCGCATCGGGACCCAGCACCATGGCCGCAGGCAGCTTGAACCGCCGCTCCTCCGGACCGTCCTTCGGCTTCAGGTGGGAAATCCACACGGCCCCGTCCACCGCTGCCCGGCAGACGGCGCCATGGCGCTGGGCGATGATGTCCCCCGG
Organism: Sorangium sp. So ce117; assembly: GCF_051524395.1. NCBI lineage: Bacteria > Pseudomonadati > Myxococcota > Polyangiales > Polyangiaceae > Sorangium > Sorangium sp. So ce117. Next base: position 8,919,806 of record NZ_CP150309.1, on the reverse strand, counting down.
CTTGCCCACCAGCGCGCTCTCCTCGTGGGCACCGAAGAGATAGACCTCCTGGCCGGCGATCTCGTCCAGCACCCCCGGTGCGCCGTCCCCGGTCCGCACCTTGCGGAGGATGTCCGCCACCCGGTCCGACTCCCAGTCGACGCGGCGCTGGGCCTGCTTCAGCACAGGCCGGAACTGGCCCAGGGGCTCGGCCCGCGAGTACTCCAGGGGCGCCGGCACGAAGATCCGGCCCTCGAAGCGCTGCACCGCCACCTCCATGGCCTTCACCGCGCAGCGGGTGATCTCGTCCCGATACAGGCTGCTCTTGCCGCACTCGCGCATGGCGCAGCGGTAGGTGGCCCAGATGGGGCCGGAATCCATGTGCTCGACGGCCTCCACGACGGTCACGCCCCACGCGGTTTCCCCGTTGTAAATGGCCCAGTCCAGGGAATGGGGACCACGGTCGCCGACGATGCCCGGGTGGACGATCAGGCAGGGCGTTCGGCTCCAGATGTCACGCGGAATGACATGGGCCAGCATGGGGCAGAGAATCAGATCGGGCCTGAACTGCGCGACCACTTCGCGCATCGCTCCCGCGGTCGTCGCCGCGGCAACACCCACCTGATGGCGATCCTTGAAGAGCACGTACGCCTGCTGGGTCAGGCTGTTGAAGCTGCTGGATAGCAATAGTAGTCGCATGGTGGCTCCGGACGGTTGATGGGCTTCAACAGGATCTATTGCCATGGAAAGTACCGTCGGAATGACGGGAGTCTACCCGTTGCCGCATGACCGGAGGATCGGATCACAGAACACTCCCCCTTTTGAAACGCGACCGGTAGACCAGGGGGCTCACCTTGAAGTTCCTCTGAAAACAGCGACGCATCGCTTCTGCGCCACCAAATCCACACTTTTCCGCGATCATCTCCACCGGCGACAGACTATTTTCAAGCCATGCCCTGGCCTTCTCCAGGCGGCTCTGCTCGACGAACCTGGCGGGGGTGAGCCTCACTTCGCGCTCGAACAGGCGAGCGAAATTGCGGGGGCTCATGTGCATGCGCCGCGCCAGGGCGTCTACGCGCAGGTTGGCCTCGGGATGGGCGTCGATCCAGGTCTGCAGCTCCCGGAAATCTCGCCGGGCGCTGGAGCTGTTGTGCAGGGCCACGTTGAACTGGGACTGCCCACCGGGTCGGTTGGGGAAGACCAGCAGCCAGCGCCCCACCATGGCGGTCGCCTCCGGCCCGAAATCCTCCTCGATCATGCAGAGGGCGAGGTCCATGCCCGCCGTGACGCCACCCGAGCTGTAGCGGGAGCCGTCACGGATGGCGAGACGATCAGGTTCCACCCGGATGTCCGGGTATTCCTCTGCCAGTTGCTGGCACCAGTGCCAGTGGGTGGTGGCGCGGCAGCCGTTCAGCAGCCCGGCCTCGGCCAGCAGAAAGGCGCCGGTGCAGACCGAGCCGATCCGCCGCACCCGCTGGTCCATGCTCCGGACCCAATCCACCAGGACCGGATTGGCGCGGGCCCGGTCGACCCCGATGCCGCCCGTCACCAGCAAGGTGTCGATGTCGTCCCCCACATCGGCCAGGTCATGGTCCGCAATGATCTGGAGCCCTGACATGGTCCTGATGGGTCCCGCCCGCTCGGCGATCACCGAAAATCGGTACGCCGTCCAATCGGGACTGTAGGTGAGGTGGAGCCAGCAGTTGAGGAAGGAGAACACCTCCAGTGGACCGCACACATCCAGGATCTGGCAGTCGGGGAAGGCCAGCATGGCAATGTGGCGGGTTCTCGGTGAGGTCGTCGGGGTGATGTCGGTCACGGCCACCTCCTCGGACTGGGATTCGATGGTGCGGCGGCTTGAGCCTGTCGGCAACGTCAAAGATCCCACCTTCTCTGCCAACGACCAGCCTCGGCGCCGGGATTCGTATCGCGCGCTCTTGTCCTGCCTGACCGACGCGGGCGGTAGCCGCACCTGAAAGAGGCCGCGCGCCGGGCGATCCCTGGGGGTCAGGGTGGTTGTCGCTTTCCTGGATCCAGCAAGGGTAGAAGGACCTGGATAGGGCGGAGTTGGAGTCCGCATGCGACGACCGCATTCAGCAGCATTTCGAGCCAAGATGATCCAGCGAATGACCGGTCCCAACAGGTGACGGCAACGGAGCTCGGCGATGCTGGGTTCGCTGGCGACCGCGATCCTGCTGTGGCGGCGCGAGTCCGCGCCCCGCGCCGCCCAGGCGTCTCAGGATGGCGTCAAAGGGTCGTGATCGTCACGTCGTCGAAGCGCACGTCGCTCATCGCCCACGAGAACAGGGCGACCGAACCCCACGCGTACGTCGCCTCGTTCGGCGCTGCCAGCACCACCTGATCGTTGACCTTGATCCGGTGCGTCGTCCCCTCGCGCTCGACCCGCACCGTCATCCATGCGTTCTGCGGCGGCACGTAGCTCGTGTTGACCGCGAGCTCGGTGAAGACCCCGTTGTCCACCCGGACCAGGCGCGCGACTGCGGGGTCTCCCTGGGCCCCTCATGGCTGCCCCGGGTCGCTCCTGCTCACAGTGAACGGCGCGCTCTTGTCGCTCGTCTGATGAAAACCATCGCTGGCGATCAGCACCAGGGAAACGGCTTCCGGCGGGAAATGGTCGGCGTTGAGCTCGATCTTGCTCGCGGCGTCGAGCTCGCCCTGGCGCGCCAGCACCGAAGCGACGGCATCACGGGTGCCGTCGGGGCTCTCGGTGAGCACGAGAAAGTGCATCGCGACGTTGTCCGGATGAGACGCGTCCCACGTCACGCGCTGTGCGCCGGATATCACGCCGTCAGCAGGCGGCGTCCAGGTGAGGCGAACCACCGGACGGCCGGCAGGGGCATGCGCCTCGTGGATCACGCGGTCGCGCCAGCGTAACCGCAGGCCCGCAGTCCCGTCAGGCCTGGCGACCGCGCCGCTGATCAGCCGCTGCACCGGCGATGGTGACGCCGGTCCGGCGGGCGTGGAGCAGACGACCTTGGCGTCGACCAAGGTCTTGATCAGCACCACATCGTTGTCGTCGAGCAGCTCGACCTCCACCACGTCATCGCCGGTCGCGTTCGAGCTGGGGTGCGGCCGCACGTCTGCGGCAAAGGGGACGTGGAGCTGGAGCGCCCCGTTGTCTTCGAGAATTCCGCTCAAGATCAGTGTTTTCATGGGTCGTGCTCCTAGCTCTCGATCAGGCTTCGATAGACGCGGACGTACTCTTCCGCCGTCGGCCACGTGTCCCCGCAGTAGCTCATGATCGCCGGCTTGCCCTTGGCGACCACCTGGTGCGTGAGCGGCGACCAGCCGGGGGCTCCTGACCTCTGAGGCAGCGACGGATCGACGTTGTCCGGTGACAGGCAGCCGCTGGCGTGCCTCAGCCCGTAAATGTGACCAATCTCGTGTACGGCGATCGTGTCGGCGCTCGGGTAGAGGCCGACGATGATCGTCGACAAGGACCTGATGCCGACCGTTCTGCCGCCAGGAACCGCCGACATGCTGGGAGCGACCACGCCGACGACGGTCTCGCCGAGGATCAGCTCGGGCTGGATCCCGGCGAACAATCGGATGAAGTTGATTCGAGCCACCATCTCGCCGTAGCCGCTTCCGTCCCCGCCTACGTCGATCTCCAGGGTGATCGTCGCGGGTCTCGTCGGGGCCACGAAGACCGACCCATCGGGCACAGGCAACCGCGCCTCCATGCCCAGCGCGGACAGGTTGCTCAAGAAGGGTGTCGGATCGATCGATGTGCCGAACCTGCCCGTGTCGACCGGGGTCTGGATCCTCAACAAACGAAACAGGATGGGCCGGCCCCGAGCGAACCCGGCCGAGACTTGGTCTGTGTGGAAGAAGCCGTCCTGCTCTGTGAGGTTCCTGATGAAGACCGTCACCTTGAAGACGTAGTGGGAGCGCTCGATGTCGACCGGGAGGGCTGAACCGAGCACCTCGAAGTTCAGCGACGCCGACGTCTTGCTGGGGTCGACGGCCGTGCCGAACAGCGGAACCTGCACTCCGTCGATGCGCCCCGTCGGGTTGAGCGCGTTGAACCGGACGCCGGCGCCCCCGACGAGGCCGACCTCGACGAACCCATCGACGACAGTCCCCGGCGGCAACGGATTCCGTATGCTAAGGAACGCCCTTACCACGGTGGTCTTGCCGCCCACCAGCACGCGGTCGCCACCGGATGGCGTCGCGACCTGAACGATCTGGATGTCGTCGATGCGCAGACCAGGCGTCCCGGGCGGCGGCGGAGGGTCCGGGACGGTGCGATCGATGCTCACCCGCCACGGTGTCTGAGGGTGGCCGCGCACAGGGGTGTTATCGCCAGGCACGTCATCGTTGGCGCCCAACACAAGGGTTCCGGTCGCGGGGGCGCGCATGCTCGCAACCTTCCCGATATGAAAGGTGGCGATCCGGGTTCCGAACCCATCGACAATCCCGCCGATAAGGGCATAACGGACGCCATCTGGCAAAGGATAGCCAGCGTCGGGCCGCCTGTCGTCCTCCAATCCGCCGTTCTGCCGCCGGCCGTCGCCGTCCACCTGGATTTGGTGAAGAAATCGTGTGCCTTGATCGATAAACCCGACGCATTCGAACCTCAAGGCGTCGCCGGCGGAGACCGCCAGGCCGGTGTTGACCGTAGGTCCCACGACCTGGATTATTTGTGTTGTCGTGCCCATTGTTCTCGCTTTCGGTTCTGTGGTTGGATGAACATGACGGATGAATGGCTGAGCATCGGACGGGTAAGTCGGATGCCGCGAGATCCTTCTTGATGCATGCGCAGGACGTGCTGATACGTCCGACGCCGGATGGCCGGCAGCGGCGCTCGTGGGCCGCCTGCGCCTTGTTCGAGTTCATTACGCGCCTCGCCCGACGACGTTTCGTCGCGGAGCGCGGGTCGTGGCGATTTACCTGACGATGCCGAGGCGGGCGAGACGGCGATCCACTGGGTCCACGACGATCTCGCCTCGGTTCTATCGACCCGGGGCCGTCAGGTCCCCGCGCGGCGCGGCCGACGTTCCCAGGACCAGCCCCGCATTCTTGAGGAAGGCGGGGCGTCCCCGGTGGAGCGCCTCCGGGGTGATCTCCGAGGAAGGGGGGTCCTTGCGCGGCTTGGCCATGATGTTTCTTCGTCGGGGCCCCCGCCCCGCGCTTCGAGCTGGGTGTCTCGTTCGGCCCACGTCATCGTCACGCCGAGCGAGCGGTACCACGCCGTCTTGGAGTAGCCCCTTGTTCCTACTTCTTCCCCACGCGCCTCTTCATCGCCGCGAGCTCCGCGTCGATCTCGGCGTCCACGTCCCTCGACGGGAGCTCCCGGGCGGAGCTCGGGGACGGCTTCTCCGGAGGGGCGGTCGGTGCGGGCTTCTCATGGTCGATACCGATCGCTCGCGCGACGCGCTCGGTGAGCGAGGCCTTCGGCTCCTCCGGGAGCGGCGGGACGTCGGCCGGGTCGAACGCCGTCAGGCACGCGCCGCACTGGACGACGTCCTCGGCGCTGTCCCATAGCGAGACGGCGACGAACAGGCTCACGTTGAACGTCTTCTTCGCCCGGTAGAAGACCCCGGCGGTCCCGCACTGCGGACACCCGCCCCGGAACTTCTCCCCCGATCGCTCCACCCGCTCGCGGGTGCCGAACATGAGCGGGAACTTCATGGATCGCTCCATATCACGGTGCGCCCCGAGCGTCACTCGAGGTCCGGCGCCATGCCCGGACGCCGCCGTCGACACGGCTGTAGGGCTTCTCGGTACAAGGCCTGTCGTGCGTTGACATGGCCCATCATCGAATGAATTGTTGCGGCGCGCGGCCGGGCTGTAGGACAATGGTTCCGTGAATACGCTCGGCTCACGCCTCCACGGGTTCGCGCTGTTCTGCCTGATGCTCGCCCTCGCTGCCGGGTGCGGCAGCTCGTCCGACGACGCCGACGCCCCGGCGAGCGGCCAGGGCGACGACGAGCCGCCCCGGATGGTCGGGATGACCGCGGCCCACAACGCGGCGCGCGCCGCGGTCGACCCGCCCGCCGAGCAGCCGCTGCCCCCGCTCTCGTGGTCGTCCGAGCTTGCCGCGGTGGCTCAGGCCCATGCCGACAAGTGTGTGTTCCGCCACAGCGCGAACGGCTACGGAGAGAACCTCTTCGCGACGTCGAGCGGCGCCTCACCCACCCCCGAGGATGTCGTCGGCTCGTGGAGCAGCGAGGCGGTCAGCTACGACCTCGCGAGCAACGCCTGCAGCGCCGCCACGTGCGGCCATTACACCCAGGTGGTCTGGGCCGACTCCCTGCGGCTCGGCTGCGGGATCGCCAGCTGTGCGGACGGCTCACCGTTCGAAGGAGTCAGCGCCTGGCAGTTCTGGGTGTGCACTTACGATCCTCCCGGCAACTTCGTCGGCCAGCGCCCCTACTGAGCCGAGCGCGCAGCGCGCCCTGAGCCGCCCGCGTCGCGCCCGCCCTGAGCCGCCCGCGCGTAGGTAAAAGAAGCCGGATCGCTGCGTGAAGAAGTGTGGCGCGGCGAACCGAAGGGGCGGGACCGCGAGCGTCGCGACGCGTCGTTCATGGGTCGAAAGAGTGGGCCCCGCGCGGCGCAGAGCGTGCAAAGGGGCGCATCGGAGTGCCGCAGGCACACGTCGCCCTCCGGGAGTTGGTCTGGCCCGGGATGTTCTGGCGGCTATGGGGCGTCCCCGAGCGCTTTGCGGCGCAGGACGGTGCTCTTCCAGTACGGCGGCCCTCGGTTGGGTGAGCGGCCTGGAACGTCGGTCGACTCACCGAGCGCGGTGAGGAAGCGGGCGATGTTGCTCGGCTCGGTGATCATGGCGACGAGCTTCATCCTGCCCTTGCAGGCCGGGCACTCGAGGACATCGAGCGCAAACGTGCGGCGCAGAAGCTCGGCGCGGGTCGTCGGCCGCCCGGTAGCCGCCCCGCTTGCGTCTGGGAGCGGGCTCGTCGTCCGCCTTCGCGGGCTGTTGCGGCTTCGCAGGGCGCGGTCCGATCAGCTTGCGCGCCAACGTGGGCGGCTAGCAGACGCGAGCACCCCCGCGGCACCCTGGCGGTGCCTTATGGCGCGCTCGCCCCGGGCGACGACATGCGCGCGCACGTCGCCTTCTTCATCGAGCTGCGCGGCGGCCGCATCGCGTCGCAGCGCGAGTACAGCTGCTTCGAGCCGTGGTGAGCCGCGCCCGCCGGGGGCGACCCCGGACCTCTGCCGATGATGGGCAGAGGTGGAGTCCGGGACGAAGCGCTCCTCCGCGGAGCAGCGCGTCCGGGCGGCGCGCGGGCGCGACGGCTTCGCGGGGGTCAGGGGGTGTAGATCTCGACGCTCGGTTGGAAGTAGCCCATGACGATCACCCTGCCGTCCGCGAGCAGGAGCATCGAGTTGTCGTGGTGGGTACGGATCTCGTTCATCGGCCCCGTCGCGGCCCAGGTGTTCGATACCGGATTGTAGATGTCAGCGCTCGGGAGGTCGCCGCTACCGCTGTACCCCCCCGAGACCAGCACCCTGCCGTCGTTGAGCCGCGTCGCGGCCAGCTCGGCGCGGGGAGTGGTCGTGGGACCGGTTAACCAGGTATTCGTCCCTGTGTGATAGATCTCGGAGATCGACGGATAGCCGCTCGCGTACCCTCCGACGATCAGCACGTCGCCGTTGTTGAGCAGCGTGGCGGAATGGGCCGTGCGTGCCTCGCTCATCTGGCCCGCGGACGACCATGTACCGGCTGTCGGGTCGTAAATCTCGGCGGTTTTGAGGTACGTGCTGCTGCCGCGACCTCCGGTGACCAGCACCTTGCCGTTCTGGAGCAGCGTCGCGGTGTGACCGGAACGGATACTGGACATGGACGCGGCTAGCGACCAGGTGTTGGTCGCCGGGTCGAAGAGCGCGGTGCTCGCCAGCCCGTTGTTGGATTGGAAATCCGCTCCCCCGGCGACCAGCACCTTGCCGTTCTGGAGCAGCGTCGCGGTGTGACCGGCACGGGCGAGAAAAACGCTCGTGGATCCCACCGACGACCATGTGTTGGTGGCGGGATTGTAAAGCTCGGCGGCGGCCAGCCCAGCATTGGCGTCCCAGTGCCCCACGACGAGCACCTTGCCGTTCCCGAGCAGCGTCGCCGTGTGAATCGTTCGGACCGACGCCATGCTGGCGGCGGATGTCCATGTGTCGTTCGTCGGATTGTACAGCTCGGCGGTGGCCACAAAGTTGCCGGTAGTATTCTCCCATCCGCCCGTCATGAGCACCCTGCCGTCCTGAAGCAGCACCGCGGCGCCTTGCGTGTGGCGCCCGATGTTCGGCGCCGCGTACTTCCATTTCTCGGCGTTGTGGTCGTAGAGCTCGACGCCCGCCAGGTACTCGGTGGAGATGGATCCATACTTGAGACCTCCCGTGACGAGCACCTTCTTGTTGTCCAGCAGCGTCGCGGTGTGCTGGGTGCGCGCGCTCCCCATCTGCTTGACCCCGATCCAGGTGTTGGTCGCCGGGTCGTAGGCCTGGGCGCTGCTCGTCGCCGTGGTGGCCGCGGTGTCTCCGCCCGTGACGAGCACCTTGCCGTCGTCGAGCAGCGTCGCCGCGTGGGAGCTGCGGGGGGTGGCCATCGGCGCGGCCGCGGTCCAGCCGAGCGTCGCCGGGTCGTAGAGCTCGGCGCTCGACAGCTCATGGGATGTCGGGTGGTAGCCGCCCACCACGAGCACCTTGCCGCTGCTGAGCCGCGTCGCTGTGTGACGGTAGCGGGCCGTGCCCAGCGACCCCGTCGACGACCACGTGTTGCTGTTCGGGTCGTAGAGCTCGGCGCTCGTCAGGTAGGTACTGCCGTTGCGTCCGCCCGCGACGAGCACCTTGCCGCCCGCGAGCGACGTCGCCGTGTGCCCGTGGCGGGCCGTGGCCAGGGGCGCGGCCGACGACCAGCTGTTGGACCCGGGATCGTAGAGTTCGGCGCTCGACAGCGTGGAGCTGGCGCCGATGCCGCCGGTGAAGAGCACCTTGCCGTTGTCGAGCGGCGTCGCGGCGTGCCCGAACCGGGCCGCGACCAGCGACCCGGCCGACGACCAGGTGTTCGTGTTCGGGTCGTAGAGCTGGGCGCTCGCGATGGGCACGTTGGTGGCGTTGCTGCCGCCCGCGATGAGCACCTTGCCGTTGTTCAGCCGCGTCGCCGTGTGAGAGCGGCGGGCCGTGGTCAGCGACCCGACCGATGACCAGCTGTTGGCGATCGGGTCGTACAGCTCCGCGCTCGCCAGCACGGCGCCGTTGTAGCCGCCCACGACAAGCACCTTGCCGTTCTGGAGCAGCGTCGCGGTGTGCGCGCTGCGCGTCGTGCTCATCGTGGCCGCCGGCGCCCAGATCGGGTCGACCAGCGCCGGCTCGCCCCCCGCGTCCGCCCACAGCTCGATCGTTGCCCCACGCACCTCCAGGCGCGCCGCGATCGGCCGACCGCCGCGCGCGTACGCCGCCGGTGCCGTCACGCGCAGCCGCGCCGCGCCCGCCTCGTCGACCACCTCGACCGCGTCGCCCTGCTGCCGCAGCGTCGCGCCCTCGACCTCCCACGCCGCCGCGGGCGCGTCCGCGCGCGCCGCGCCCGCCTCCAGCAGCAGCCACTCCTCGTAGCCCTCGTCGATCGCCGACCAGAACGACGTGCCGCCCTTGCGCGGATACGCCACCGCCCGCTCGACGATCTCGCCCTCGCCGTCGGCGTCGAGCTCGCGCACGCGCGCCTCGAACCCGCCGGGCAGGTGAAACCGGATCTCGCCCTCGCCGCGCGCCGGCAGCGCCGCGTGCAGCCCGCCGCGGCGCGCGAAGGCTGCCTGCAGGTCGAGCTCACGCGTCAGGTCACCGGTCGAGGCGAGCGCGAAGCCGCCCTCGACCGCGACGAAGCCCTCGCTGGCCTGGAGCACCTCGGGCGCTTGCTCGGGGAACTGGAGCCGCAGGTCGTCGCTTGAAGGCGGCTCGGGGCCGAGCGCGCAGCCGGCGCCGCCGGCCGAGAGCGCTCCGCCGAAGAGCCAGGCCGATAAGATGAATAGCCAGCGTTGGAATGGGGATTGAAAACGCATCACGGATCTCCTCTTGAGCCAGCGGCTCCGCGAGACGGAACGCCTCGTGGGTGCGCGTAAGCGCACGCGTGTATCCGTGTGCCGCTTGCAGGGGACGTACCAGCCCGATGTCCGCGGAGAAGCGCCGTCACCTCCCGCCCGCCCCGCTCCGCGATGGCCGCCGAAGTTGCGCAATCCAGTTTGGGTTTTGCGGAGGCGAGCATGCCCGGCGCCGAAGCGACGAACCTCGAGACCATCACCCGCTTCCTCCGCCCCGTGGAGGGCGGCGTCACGCTGCGACCGTGACATGTCACGTGACATGTCACGGTCGCAGCGTGACGATTTTCGTTCACCCCTAGGAAGTCAGGGTGAACCCCTGACCGCAGTGCAAACATTGAACCCACTTCGACTGAGTCTGCCCCCTGCTGTGGCGCACAACTCCGCGCTGAGTGGGTGAAACGGCGAGCGGGCAGCCGCACGCCCCTTGGTACGCGAGGCCCTGAGGGCCGATCGGTGCTGGGCTGCTCATGCTTCTGCAGAGCTTCGTTCAAGGGAGCTCTTGATGCGTAGGCATGAACATCCACTCATTCGATCTCTGAGCCTATCCGGGCGCCGATGCCTGGGCCGGCGGAGCTACTGGCTGTCCACGAGCAGCCTCCTTCTCCTCGCGATGGCCGCCGGCGGCGCCTGCAGCTCGGGGGCTCCGGAGGAGGAGCTGCACGGAACCGCGAAGCTTGCAGCGGGCGAAGAGGACCCGACCTGCGTCACGATCCAGCGCGGCACGGCCGGCGCCGTAGAAGACGTCACCATCTGGGAGATGATGCCGACCTGGGCCGACAACACCGTGCTCTTCCGCACGGGCACCTTGGCCGGGTTCGGCGTACGTCACGCCGTGCTCCGATTCGACCTCTCCCCGGTGCCTACCGGGGCGAACGTCACAGCCGCGACGCTGCGCCTTCGCCAGATCTACCGGGACGACACCACCTCCAGCACCATCAATCTCCACCGGATCACCTCGCCGTGGACCGAGGCAACGGCGACCTGGCAGAGCCTCGGGAACGGCACCGCCTTCGATGCGGCGATCGCGTCATCGTTCCAGTCGCTGCCCGGCGCCGGGTTCCGCACGGCCGACCTGACCTCGCTCACCGCGGCGTGGCTTGCGAGCAGCGTTCCGAACCACGGCGTGCTGCTGGAGGAGGCGCCGGTCCTCACCACGAGCTTCCGGAGCAGCGAAGAGCCCCAGCTCGCCGAGCGGCCGAGCCTCGAGGTCTGCTACACGACCAGGTCGACCTGCACAGGCACCCTCGACGACGGTGACGCGTGCACGACCGACACGTGCCATCCGACGCTCGGGATCCTCCGCACGCCGATTGCCACCGACGACGGCGACCCGAGCACGATGCGCGTAGGTAAACGAAGCCGGATCGCTGCGCGAAGAAGTGTTGCGCGGCGAACCGAAGTGGCGGGACCGCGCGCGTCGCGACGCCTCGTTCATGGGTCGAAAGAGCGGGCCCCGCGCGGCGCAGAGCGCGCCAAGGGGCGCATCGGGGTGCCGCGGGCATACGTCGCCCTCCGGGCGTTGGTCTGGCCCGGGATGTTCTGGCGGCTATGGGGCGTCCCCGAGCGCCTTTCGGCGCAGGACGGTGCTCTTCAACCGCTCGGGGCTCCGGGTCGCCTGCGGCGCCCTGCGCCCCGAACCCCCAGTACGGCGGCCGCCGCGTCGACGCTGGGTGAGCGGCCTGGAACGTCGGTCGGCTCACCGAGCGCGGTGAGGAAGCGGGCGATGTTGCTCGGCTCGGTGAGCATAGCGACGAGCTTCATCCTGCCCTTGCAGGCCGGGCACTCGAGGACATCGAGCGCCAACGTGCGGCGCAGAAGCCCGGCCCACGGCCGGTAGCCGCCCCGCTTGCGTCTGGGAGCGGGCTCGGCTCCTGCGCGGCGGAATGCGACTGGTGGATCATCGCACTCGGGTCGGGCCACCGCGGCACGATCTACATGCTCGATCCCGGCGCGCAGCAGGCCGTCAAGCGCGACACCCTCGCCCCGCTCCGCGAGCGCAACGCCCTCACCGCCGAGACCAACGCGCTGTCCGCGATCGCCACGAAGGGTCGAGCGCCGCTTGGCCGTCGCGTCCGGCGAGCGATGCGATCCCTATCGCGCCGCCGCCGCTCCACGCGCCGCATCCGGCGCATGGTCCGCAGGGACCTCCGCCGACGCTAGCCACGCGGCCCGGAGCGCGTCCGAGAACGCAGCTGCATCGCGGAATCGGCCGTCCGACCTCCACTCGAGCGCCCGCTTGAGCACGTGTTTGACGGCCGCCGAGCACGAGAGCCGCTCGATCCACTCCTCCGTGTTGCGCAGCACGTCGAGCGGCAGCTCTTCCCCACAAAGTCCGAACACCGCCGACATCGCGAGGCCGTACACGTCGGCGCGCGCATCCGCGTCCTGCGGCCGGTGCAGCAGCTCAGGGGCCGCATAGATGAACGTCCCCAGAGCCCCGGTCCGCGTCCCGCCCGTCGTGTCCGCGCCGCTCACCAGATCGAAATCGGTGAGCCGCGGCGATCCCGACTCGTCCAGCAAGATGTTCGCAGGCTTGACGTCGCGGTGCACATACCCCTGTGCGTGTGCCTTCGCCAGCGCCTCTCCGACCTTCAGGACGACCGGCAGCACCGCCCCCCCGACGATTCGCTTCTCCAGCACTGCCCGCCGGAAGTCACCCCCGGTGGCGAAAGCCATCACAAAGTAATGGAAGCCACCATCGTTGCCGTGTGTCTCGACGACGCGCACCACCGCTTCGTGCACGAGCTCCGCCATGATCCGCGCCCCGCGAAAGAATCTCTCGAGCCGGATCGCGTCTCCACCCAGGTGGCTGTGAAGCACCTTGATCGCGACCTGTTCGTTCCTGTCGCGATCGAGAGCCCTCCACACGCGCCCGAACCCGCCGCTTCCGAGGGACTCGAGCAGCAGATAACGTCCATCCCCGAGACTATCGCCAGCTTGAAGCTGGCTGCCCTCCCTGAGCTGTCGGCGCAGGAAGAGGATCTCCTGCTCCACCGCCACGGTGATCACCCCAGCCTCCTGGAGCGATCGCTTCCGGTTCCGCGCCGCTTCGAGGCGCACGCTCAGGGAGCGGATCTCCTCATTGGCATACTTCGGTGTGAATGGCGTCAGCGGCGCGTCCGGGGCGACGCGGGGGGCCGGCTCCGCCTCCAGCAGCTCGGCTTCCAGCGTCATGAAGGATTCTCGTTCGGCGCGCGACAGGGGCCAGTAATCGTAGTCTACCGGTGCGTCCTCCTCGTGAACATGACGGGATGGCGTCAGATCGAACGGGCCACCCGTCCCGAAGACCCGCCGATAGATATCATTCCGGAACGGCTTGACGCCGCGGCCGATGCCCACGAGCGCGAGCTCCTGTCGCCCTCGCTCATCGACTGCTTCCCGGGTGCAGAGGCGCCGGAAATCCGAGAGCAATAGAGCGTTTTTGACGACCGTGTCATACATGCTCTTGAAATGGACGTTCCGGGGCGCGCCATGCACGATGGCATCGACCGCCGCGTCGACATCGGCTGCGCCGATCCGTGAGCTCGCGGTCACGGCCGTGCTCCACAGCTGCTCGAGCACGAGCTGGCAAAGATAGACGGAACCTCCCGTGTGCCTGTAGAGCCTCGCGTGCACCAATCCGTCGGTGGCTGTGCCCGACTCCGAGAGGTGCAGCGAGAGCTGCTTGACCTGCGCCGGGGACAGATCGTCGAGCTCGACTTCGATGCCGACGTTGAAGGGAGAGCGAAGCTCATCCTCGATGAGGCGAGACGGGTGCGCTGCCCCTGACAGCACGATCTGAAGCCGATTGAGCCGCTCCTCGACAGCACGCTGGTTGAAGAGGGATCGGATCTGGCTGAAGAATTGCTCCTTATAGCGGGCGTCGATCAGGACGTCGATTTCATCTACGAACAGGACGAGCCGCTCCGGGAACGTCGACAACCAGTGAAGGAAGGTGTCCTCCGGGTAGTCCGAGTCGATGTTGTCGCTGGCGAGTTGCGCGCTGCGGGCGACCGCGCCCAGGAAGCGGCGCCAAAACGCGTCGTAGTCGTCGATAGGGAACGGCGAGAGATCGACGAACGCGCACCGGAACACGTTCGGATCGAGGGCGCTCATCGTGCGCACGATAAGGCTCGATTTGCCGCTCTGCCGCGGCGCCACGAGGTACGGGTATCTCTGGTTGTCTTCGATTTCCTTTCTGAGCTCGCGATCGGCGCGCCGTTCAACGTACGATTTGCCGCTGAAGGTGCCTGCCGCGCGGTAAGGGATCCCGGAAGTCATCCGTAGCACCTCTTGTCGCCGAGCCGCGCCAGAAGCGCCTCGGAGGGGAGCCCGGCTTGCGCGGCCTCGAATAGCTCATGGCAGATGCACTGCACCGCTCTCGGGTGGCGGTTCGATATGCGGATGATCTCACTCCGGTGCGCTCGCGCCACCCTCTGCGCGGGCAGCGGCAATAACGAGAGCAGCCTGTCTATCTCTGCGTCCGAGAGCGGCACCACCTGGATCGCGAGCCATCCGTCCTGGTGCTTCGGGTTGTCGAGCCCACGTGCGGCGAGGAACTCATCGATGGAACAAGGAAGGCAGACGACCACGCGCACGCTCTGCTCGTCCATCATCGCCAGGTGGTGGAGCGACGGGACGAACAGCCGGGCGACGTCCGGCGTGAGGTGGCCTAGCTCGTCGAGCAGGAGGGCGATGGGCCGCCGGGTGGCCACGTCAGCGAGGCCCATCCAGTCGTTGGCCTTGCCGATCTGGCGTTGAATCAGCTCGAAGAAGCGCTTGTAGAACGCGTTGACGTCGTCGGTTCGAAACGCCTGTAGATCGAGATGGCACGTGTTCCTGCTTCGCCTCAGCTGCTCGCGGGTACGCACGAGGAGGCTGGATTTGCCCATCCCGTAGGCGCCGTTGATCACGATGAGCGGGTATCGATCCAGCGCGGACCCGAGCTCATGATCGCAGGTACGCTCGACATAGGAGCGCTTCTCGGGGCTGAGGGCGCCACGCTTCTGGAAAGGGTTGTCCCGCGGGGGTTCGAGCTCGTCATCGCCGAGCTTCGGAGCGACCCGCAGCGGTGCGGCCGGGCTCGCACCCTCCGACGTCACCGGCGGCCGCTCGCGGCGGGGGCCATGTCGCAGCGCTGCCTGGAGGCCGAGGACAATGTCCTTCCATGCCTCATCCCGTACCTGCCAGCTCGTCACGGCC
This sequence comes from Sorangium sp. So ce117, assembly GCF_051524395.1. Taxonomy (NCBI): domain Bacteria; kingdom Pseudomonadati; phylum Myxococcota; order Polyangiales; family Polyangiaceae; genus Sorangium; species Sorangium sp. So ce117. The sequence continues at coordinate 8,904,582 of NZ_CP150309.1, read as the reverse complement.
TTGCCATTCCGCGGGAGCGCTGCGAGCGCAGCGAAGGGGGCCTCTTGCCAGGCGCACTCGCGCACGATGATCGGGATGACCTCCGCTTCTCCAGCGCGCCGTCGCGCGAGCGCGCGCTTCACCACGAGCTCGTGGCAATCGTCGGACGCGAGGAAATCAGCGCTGACGAGGAGCAGGATCACGTGCGCGGCATCGACGTGTTCGTTGATCGCGGCCTGGGCGTCGTCGCCGGCTTCGATCTTCCGGTGATGCCAGCCCCTGATCTCTCCGCGTCGCATCAGCGCTGCGAGATGCGCTTCGAGCTCATCTCGCAGCGACTCGTCCTTATGCGAGTAGGAGAAGAAGACGTCGATAGGGGGCGGCATGGCGTTTCGCCGAGGCGGTGCGGGGGACGGTGCTGCAGTATACACGACCTCCCGCCGGCCCGCCGTGGCAGGAGCGTGGTGGCGGCCGTCCCCGGCGCAGCGCGCGAGAAGAGCGGCCCCGCCGGGCTCAAGCCGGGCATGGCGAGGTGGGGCGGCGCGCCGATAAATATAGCCAGGGTCTGTGGGGTGTACACTTCGGAGATGTCACGCACCCTGGCATCCGAGCCGTCCGGCCCGCGCCCCGGATCGCCGCGCGACAGCGGGGGGCGCAGGAAAGGAGCGATCCACCTGTGCGAGGAGAACCTCTCGCCACAGCACATCCCGGACCGCTCCAGTCCGCGTCAGGCGGCCGAAGAAGCCGCGCGCGCCTTCGCGTTTGCCTCCCTGGCATAGGGCTGCCGCTTGCCGGCAAGGCTATTCCGAAAGCTTCCGGTGCGTCTTGGCGCGCGCACATCAGCGTGGGCGAGCTCCGCAGAGCGCGCGGGCGCTCGCGAGCGGCAAGACTCCGGGGGCGAGTCTACGCGAGCGTTGGGCCCGATCGTCGGCCAAAGCTTGCTCACGCCTCCGGTGGCACCGGCAGCCCGAGCAGCCGATGGATCGCGGCGTGAACGACCCGGGGCGCGCAGGTAAAAGAAGGCGGATCGCTGCGCGAAGAAGTGTGGCGCTGTGAACCGAAGTGGCGGGCCCCGCGCGTCGCAGAGCGCGCCAAGGGGCGCATCGGGGTGCCGCGGGCACACATCGCCCTCCGGGCGTTGGTCTGGCCCGGGATGTTCTTGCAGCTGCGCGGCGTCCCTGAGCGCCTTGCGGCGCAGGACGGTGCTCTTCCAGTACGGCGGCCCTTGGTTGGGTGAGCGGCCTAGATCGTCGGTCGGCTCACCGAGCGCGGTGAGGAAGCGGGCGATGTTGCTCGGTTCGGTGATCATGGCGACGAGCTTCATCCTGCCCTTGCAGGCCGGGCACTCGAGGAAATCGAGCGCAAGCGTGCGGCGCAGAAGCTCGGCCCACGGCCGGTAGCCGCCCCGCTTGCGTCTGGGAGCGGGCTCGTCGTCCGCCTTCGCGGGCTGTTGCGGCTTCGCAGGGCGCGGTCCGATCAGCTTGCGCGCCAACGTGGGCGGCTAGCAGACGCGAGCACCCCCGCGTACTTGCCGTGTGAAACCGCGGCGGCGGGACGCTGGCCGCGAGCCGGCACAGGAGCGAGAGCGGGTCCACATCGACCGCGACGGTCCCGTCGGCAAAGGCGCGCTTGAGCGACAGCCCCGGGCCGACCGAGGCCGCGGACAGGAGGGCGCGGGCGTTCTCGCTGCTCGTCCACGCCTACGACCAGACCCGCCGCGCCGTCGCGTACCTGCGCTGGGACGAGGAGGACGCCGATACGATCGCCCCCTCTCTCTACAAGGGCCGCACTGGCCGCGCGACGGCGCACAGCGACACCGTCGCCGCCCCGGGCGACGAGGCGCCGGCTGCACCGGCGGCGCCCGGCGCTGCGACCCCCGCAGCGCCGAACGGCACGGCGGCACCTGCTGCGCTGAACGGCACGGCGGCGCCCGCGGTGCCCGGCGCCGCACCGGACGGCACGGCGCCTACCGACATCGCCGCCCGCCTCCGCGGCGAGCGCTTCTCGCTCCCAAGGATCGGCAGCCCAGGCGAACGCACCGGCGGAGAGCAGGCAGACTCCCCCGCTTGCGGTGCCGCTCGCGAGGCGGGATCGAGCTAGTCGCCGGCCGCGCACGCCGGGGGAGGGCAGCGGCCTTCCAGGATGTCGCGGCACACCTTGTCGCGCGCCTTCTTGTCGACCGCGCCGAGCGCGACGTAGATCTGCTGCGTGCTGCACCCGAGCGACCCCTCGACCGTGAGCGGGCCGCACGCGTTGAACACCTCCGGCGCCGGCAAGGCCGCGCAGAGGGCCTCGCAGGCCGCGATGTCCGCGAGCTCGATCGGGCATATGGCCGCGTAGAGCGTGCACATCGCCTCGCACCGCCCGACGCACCCGGCGTCGCCCTCCGGGCCGAGCGGCCCGGCCGCGGTGCAGCCGGCGGGATCGCCGGTCTCCGCCGCGCGGCACCCGGCATACCCCTCGGGCGACGGCATCGCCTCGCAGACGGTGCAGCACGCCTCGACCGACGGGTACTGCGGCGTGAGCTCGCAGAGATCCATCGACCGGGCGCAGTGCGCCGAGCACGCGGCGATCTCGCACGGGCCAGCCTCCTGCGTGGGCGGAACCCAGCTCTCCGGGCTCCCGTCGCCGGCGTCGCCCGCGGCGGCGCCGCTGTCGATGCCGTCGCCCTCGGCCGAGGTGGCGCCGTCCTCGGCGTCGGGCAGCGGGGCGACGACCTGACACCCGGCGAGCCACGCGGCGAACGCGCAGGCGGCAGCGCGACGCGCCCTCACAGCGTCCCCCGCATGCTGATGTAGCCCGGACCAACCGCCCAGGTGACGCTCGAGGCCGGGGTCTTCGAGCGCTCCAGGCCGAGGCTGATGCCGCCGACGGCCGCGCCGGCGATAGCGAGGCCGAACCCCACGTTCGAGACCCAACCCAGGGCGTTCGCGTCGCCTCGCGCATCTTCGGAGCAACCCGAGGCGCCCTGCCGGCACGCCTCGGCGAGGTCGCTCCTCGCGCTCAGGTAGGCCGCGCCCACGCCGAGCCCCACCGCCAGCCCGGCGCCCGAGGCCACGAACCCGCCGATGGCCCACGGCGAGACGCCGTCCGGGCGGGGCTCCGGGGTGAGGGCGACGTCGAGCGCCGTGATCTCCCGCTCCGGGACGTAGACCCGCTGCCGGGCGCCGACGTAGCCGTCGGCCTCGATCTCGACCCAGTGGTTGCCGGGATCGATCAGGGCCCCCTCCGAGGAGGCCTTCACCTCCTGGCCGTCGATCCGGAGCTTGGCCCCGGCGGGGCTCGGCACGAGCCGCACCTTCAGCCGGGGGATGCGGTCGTCGAGCTCGTCGCGCAGGGCGTCGGCGCGGCGCCGCGCCTGCATGAACGGCCAGGGCTCCCCGGGGAGCGCGCGCGACGAGGCGATCGTGGACGCGAGCTCGCGCGCCTCGCTGAGCCGGCCGATCGCGGCGAGCGCCTTCGCCACCTCGATGGAGGTCGAGGGCACGCGGACGAGCTGCTCGGCGCGCTGGTAGGCGCGGAGCGCCTCCGCGTACCTCCTCAGGATGAAGAGCTCGTCGCCCAGGTACACGAGCTCCCGGGCGTCGCGCCGCGCCTTCTCGTCGGCGGCGTCGCCGGCGGTGTCCGCCGCGTCGCCGGCGAGCGCCGGCGGCGACGCGAGGATCAGGCTGGTGATCATCAGCAGCGTGCTGGGCCGGGGGCGCATGGGTCTCCTCTCCTGTCAGAAGCCGAGATCGCGGCGCCAGCGCGTGCGCGTCGCGACCGTCTTGACCGGCGTTGCGGTCGGCGCGGCGAGCGCCGCCGGCAGGGCGCTCGGGGCGCCAGACACGGCCGTCACCCTGGCGTCGGCGGTCGCCCGGGTCGCAGGCTGCGCCGTGGCCGCAGGCTGCGTCGTGGCCGCAGCCCGTGCCTCGGCCTGGTGCGGCCTGGCGTCGTCCTGCGCCGTGGCCGCCGCTCGCGCCTCGACCTGCGGCGCCGTGGCCGCGGCCCGCACCTCAGGCAGCGGGCCCCTCGTCTCGCACTGGGCCGCGGATTCGACGGCGGCGGGGGCGGCGCGCCCGGGCGCTCCGCCGGCCATCATCGCGAGCGACGCGGTCTGCGCGGCCGGCGCGGTCCGGGTGACACCGGATGCCCCCGCCCACGCCAGGGTGCTGAGGCCCATCACGGCGCCCGCGGCCAGGGCCCAGGTGCGCGTCCGCGCCCGCTGCCGGGGCGAGCTCACGCCCACGCCCAGCGTGCCGAACGGCAGGAGCGTGGTCACGAGAGACGAGAAGCCTTCGCCCGAGCCGAGGGCGTCGCGCGGGGGCATGAGCTGGGTCTGGACGGGCCGCGCGGCGCACGGGGCGGCGACGGCGGTGTCCAGCGCCTCGAGGACGGCGCGGGCGCTCCGGGCGCGGCGCGCCGGGTCGGGCTCGAGCAGCGAGAGGACCCAGGCGTCGATCGCGGGCGGCACATCCGGGGCGAGCCGGGACGGCGGCGGGGGCGGCCCGCGGTCGATCGCCACGGCCACCGCGGCGACGGTGGCGCCGCCGAAGGGGATCTGCCCGGTCAAGCAGAAGTAGGCCACGACGCCGAGGGCCCAGAGATCGCTGTGCGGTCCGACCCGCGCGCCGCCCGCCATCTGCTCGGGCGACATGAAGTGCGGCGTCCCCAGGATGGCGCCCGTGACGGTGAGCCGCTCGGCCTCGTCGAGGGTGTTCTTGGCGATGCCGAAGTCGAGCACCTTCACGAAGGGCTCCCCCTCGCCCTCCACGAGGAAGATGTTCTCGGGCTTGATGTCGCGGTGAACGATCCCGGCCTCGTGCGCCCTGGCCAGCGCGGCGCAGAGCTGGCGGAGGATGGACACGGTCTCCTCGAGCGAGAGCCGCCGGCGGCGCTCCACCAGATCTTGCAGCGTCTGCCCTTCGAGGTGCTCCATCACGATGTAGGGGACCCCCTGGTCGGTGAAGCTCACATCGAACACGCGCACCACGTGCGGGCTCTGGATGCGGGCCGCGGCCTCGGCCTCCCGGTGGAGGCGCACGACGGCCAGCGGGTGGTCCATGTACATGTCGCGAAGGAACTTCACCGCGACATGGGTCCTGAGCGCGACGTGCTCGGCGAGCCAGACGCTCCCCATCCCTCCCTGGCCGAGCGCGCGGATGAGCCGGAGCTGGGAGCCCACGTGCATTCCGGGCATCGGCCCGCGCTCCGAGCTCGACGCGGTGTGGCAGCCTGCCTCAGCTGGGGCGATCAGGCAGGGCGATGGCTGGGTGGCCTCGCCTATTCCTAGCGTCTTGCTCATGCCGGAGCTGGCTTGCACGCCGCGAGCCATCGCTCCGGCGGAGGGGTTGCGAGGACATGCGCCGGCGTCGGGGTGTCGCGTCGTGGCGTGGAGCCGCGCTGCGCAGCGCCCTCGTGACAGTTCGCTACAGGCGCGGCAGCGGCTGCGCTGCGCGCGCTGTCGACACCGGCTCACGGACGTTTCACGGCCGCCGTCATCGCGCGCTCCACGCGCCGCCCTGTCGCCGGAAACCGTGACGTAACGCGGGCTTCGCTGTCGGTGGACGCGACGGGAGACGCCCCGTGGGCGCAGATCGAATCGGGGCTTGTCGTCCGCGCGCCGGGTCACCAGGGTAGGCCGGGCGATGCAGCCTCTCCTCCTCTGGTCCCTGCTGGCTGGCGTCGGCCTCCTCGCCGCGGCGTGCGACTCGCGTCCCGCGGAGGCGCCCAGGCCGGTCGTTCTTCCGCCCGTCGCTCCGGGCGAGCTCCGCAGTCCGGAGGCGTTCGCGGCGATCCGGGACGACGACGCGCGCGCGGCCTCGCTCTTCCTGGAGGCGAGCAAGGTGCTGCTCCACCCGCGCTGCGTGAACTGCCACCCTCATGATGGCGTCCCGCGCCAGGGCGACGCCGGCGAGCGCCACAGCCCGCCGGCCGAGCGCGGTCCGAACGATCGCGGGGTGGCGGCGATGGAGTGCACGTCGTGCCATCAGGCGCAGAACCTCGAGCTCGCCCGCGTCCCCGGGGCGCCGGGCTGGCACCTCGCGCCGGCGGAGATGGCGTGGCTCGGGCGGTCGCCGGCGGCGATCTGCGCGCAGATCAAGGATCCGGCGCGCAACGGCAAGAAGACGCTCGCGCAGATCGTCGAGCACTCCAACCGCGACGAGCTCGTGGCGTGGGGGTGGGCGCCCGGCCACGGCCGCACGAAGGCGCCCGGCTCGCAGGCGGCCTTCGGCGCGCTCGTCGACGCGTGGGTGAAGGCGGGCGCGGCGTGCCCGCCCGAGGAGTCCCGACCATGATCATCCTGAAGGTGAACGGCGCGGAGCAGAAGCTCGACGTGGATCCGGACATGCCGCTCCTCTGGGTGCTGCGCGACGTGCTCGGCCTCACGGGGACGAAGTACGGCTGCGGCCAGGCGCTCTGCGGGGCGTGCGTCGTGCACCTCGACGGCGAGACGGTGCGCGCCTGCGTGACGCCGGTGAAGCGCGCCGCGGGCGGCTCGGTGACGACGATCGAGGGGCTCAGCCCCACCGGCGATCACCCGCTGCAGCGCGCGTGGGTGGAGCTCGGCGTCCCGCAGTGCGGCTTCTGCCAGGCGGGGCAGATCATGAGCGCGGCCGCGCTCCTGCGGAAGAACCCGCGGCCCTCGAACGACGACATCGACAGGTCGCTCGCCGGCAACATCTGCCGGTGCGGCACGTACACGCGCATCCGCGCGGCGGTCCGCAAGGCCGCCGGCCTTCCCACGGAGTGAAGATGGAACAGCAACGCGTCGTCCTCCTCCGCCGCTCCTTCCTCGCGGGGCTCGGGCTCGCGGTGGGCGGGCTCGCGCTCGGGGTCGCCGAGGCCGCTCCGCCCGCGCAGCCTACGCCCAGCGTCCCCAAGGCGGAGCCCGGGCTCCGGACCGGGGTGTTCCTCCACATCGCGCCCGACGGGACGGTGTCGATCGTCTCCCACCGGTCCGAGATGGGGCAGGGGATCCGCAGCTCGCTGCCGGTCCTCGTCGCCGACGAGCTCGGCGCGGACATGGCGCGGGTCAAGATCGTGCAAGCCGACGGCGACAAGGCCTACGGCGATCAGAACACCGACGGCTCGCGCAGCGTGCGCGGCGGCTACGAGCCGATGCGGCGCGTCGGCGCGACAGCGCGCGCGATGCTCGTCGCGGCCGCGGCCAGGAAGTGGCGCGTCCCCGCCGCGGAGTGCGTCGCCCAGCAGCACGCGGTCCACCACGCGAAGTCGAAGCGCTCGCTGGACTTCCGCGAGCTCGTGGCCGACGCGGCGAAGCTCCCGGTGCCCGACGCGGAGACGGTCGCGCTCCGCCCCGCCTCGGAGCTCAAGCGCGTCGGCGGCCCGCTCCCGCTGCTCGACGGCCCTGCCATCGTCACGGGCGCGGCCCTGTTCGGCGCGGACGTGCGCCTGCCCGGCATGCTCACCGCGGTCATCGCGCACCCGCCGGTCGTGGGGGGCAAGGTCGTGCGGTACGACGGGGCCCGCGCGCTGGCGGTCCCGGGCGTGAAGAAGCTCGTGGAGCTGCCGGCGCCGAAGGGCGCCGGGGTGGGGTTCCAGCCGCTCGGGGGCGTGGCGGTCGTGGCGGACACGACGTGGGCCGCGATGCGCGGCCGCGCGGCGCTGCAGATCACATGGGATCACGGCGAGAACGCGTCGTACGACTCGGCGAGCTACCGCGAGGCGCTCTCGCGCGCGGTGCGCGCGCCGGGCAAGGTCGTGCGGAAGGTCGGCGATGTCGACGGGGCGCTCAAGGCCGCGGCGCGCACGGTCGAGGCCGAGTACTACGTGCCTCACCTCGCGCATGTGGCCATGGAGCCGCCCTCGGCGGTGGCGAAGGTCGACGCGGGCGGCTGCGAGGTGTGGGCGCCGACGCAGAACCCGCAGGCGGCGCGGACCGAGGTGGCGCGGGCGCTCGGCGTCGACGAGGGCAAGGTCACCGTGCACGTGACGCTCCTCGGCGGCGGCTTCGGCCGGAAGTCCAAGCCGGACTACGTGGCCGAGGCTGCGCTGCTCGCGCGCGAGCTGGGCGCGCCGGTGCGCGTGCAGTGGACCCGCGAGGACGACGTGCAGAGCGGCTACTTCCACAGCGTCAGCGCGCAGCACCTCACGGCGGGGCTCGACGCGGGCGGCAAGGTGACGGCGTGGCTGCACCGGACGGCGTTCCCGCCGATCCCGTCGACGTTCGACGCGAAGGTGAAGACCCCGAGCGACAACGAGCTCGGCCTCGGCGTGCTCGATCTCGCGCTCGCGGCCCCGAACGTCCGCGCCGAGGCGTGCGACGCGCCGGCGCACGTCCGGATCGGGTGGCTCCGGTCGGTCTGCAACATCTTCCACGCCTTCGCGGTGCAGAGCTTCATCGACGAGATCGCGCACGCGCGGCAGGCGGATCCGCGCGAGGTGCTGCTCGAGGTGCTCGGCCCTGCCCGGAAGGCGACGCCCGCCGAGCTGGGGGTCGACAAGGTCCCGAACTACGGGGCCTCGATCGAGCAGCACCCGGTCGACGTCGGCCGCCTCCGGCACGTCATCGAGCGGGTGACGGAGCTCTCGGGGTGGGACGCCGCGCGCAAGGCGGGCCGCGCGCTGGGCCTCGCCGCCCACCGGAGCTTCCTCACGTACGTGGCGGTCGTCGCCGCGGTCTCGAAGGACGCGCTCGGCAAGGTGAAGGTCGACGAGGTGTGGCTCGTCGCGGACCCCGGCACGGTCATCAACCTGGACCGCGTGCGCGCGCAGATGGAAGGCGCGGTGGTCTTCGGGATGAGCATCGCGCTCCACGGCGCCATCACGATGAAGGGCGGCGCGGTCGAGCAGACGAACTTCCGCGACTACCCGGTGGTGCGGAGCCCGGAGGTGCCGGCGCGGATCCACGTGGAGATCGTGAAGAGCGACGCCCCGCCCGGGGGCGTCGGGGAGCCCGGGGTGCCGCCGGTGGCGCCCGCGATCGCCAACGCGGTGTTCGCCTTGACGAAGACGCGCGCCCGGGAGCTCCCGCTGCGGCGCCTGGGGCTGTGATGAGGGCAGGACGCGCGGAGGGGTGAGCGACAGGAGGCCGCCGCGAGCGGCCCGGATGGATTGAAAAGCTGAAATTGGCGACGGCAGCCGCCGGGGGCCTTGGTCGCGCACGAGCGGCCGTGGACCGTGCCGTCGACGGCTTGCGGCGTCGCCCGCGGACACGAGGGTAAGCAGCATGCTCACGTTCCTCGGGGTCGTGGTCGTGGTCGTCGGCTTCGTGGCCCGGATCCATCCGCTCCTGGTCGTCGCGGCGGCCGCCATCGTGACCAGCCTCTCCGCTGGGATGGGCCTCGTCGAGGGGATCTCCGTCCTGGGCAAGGCGTTCAACGACAACCGTTATGTGAGCCTTGTCTGGCTCGTCCTGCCGGTCATCGGCCTCCTCGAGCGCTCGGGCCTCCAGGAGCGGGCGCGCGCGCTGATCTCGCGGGTGAAGACGGCCACGACCGGGCGCATCCTGCTCGTGTACTTCGTTGTGCGGCAGCTCAGCGCGGCGCTCGGCCTGACCTCGCTCGGCGGCCACGCGCAGATGGTCCGGCCGCTGATCGCGCCCATGGCCGAGGCGGTGGCGGAGAACCGGTATGGACCGCTGCCGGACAGGACGCGCTGGCTGATCCGCGCCTCGGCGGCGGCGGCCGACAACGTGGCGCTGTTCTTCGGAGAGGACATCTTCCTCGCCATCGCGTCCATCCTGCTGATCAAGGCGTTCCTCGAGCAGAACGGCATCTTCGTGGAGCCGCTCCAGCTGTCGGTCTGGGCCATCCCCACGGCGGTCCTGGCGCTCCTGATCCACGGGACTCGGCTCCTCCTGCTCGACCGGCGGCTCCACCGCGACCTCGCCCGCGCGGACGCGGGGAAGGCGGCCGAATGATCACGCTCGATGTCGTCTACGTCGTGGGAGGGCTGTTCTTCGCGGCGTCGGCCGTCCTGAGCGCGGTCGACCGCGAGAACTCGAGGCGATGGAAGAACACCCTGTTCTGGGGTCTCCTGGCGATGAGCTTCCTCTTCGGCTCGCGCCTCGGGGATCTCGGCAACGGGGTGCTCGTGATCTCGCTCGTGCTCCTCGCGGGCGTCCGGGGCCTGGGCCAGGGGCGCCCCGCCACCACGACACCCGAGGAGCGGCGCGCCAGCGCCGAGCGGCGCGGCGACCTCCTCTTCGTCCCGGCGCTGATCATCCCGGCGACCGCCCTCCTGGGCGCGCTGGTCCTCAAGCGGGTCGAGATCCGCGGCGCGCACTTGCTCGACCCGAAGCAGGCGACGCTGATCTCGCTCGCCCTCGGCGTGGTGCTGGCGCTCGTGGTCTCCGTGGCCTGGTTGCGTCCGCCCCTGCTCGCGCCCTTGCAGGAAGGCCGGCGCCTGCTCGACATCGTGGGCTGGGCGGCGATCTTGCCCCAGCTGCTGGCCGCGCTCGGGGTCGTGTTCGCGGTCGCGGGCGTGGGGGACGTGGTCGGCGAGCTGGCCGGGAGCGCGCTCCCGAGCGGCGGCCGCCTCGCCGCGGTGGCCGCCTATACCGTGGGCATGGCGATGTTCACGGTGATCATGGGGAACGCCTTCGCGGCGTTTCCCGTCATGACCGCGGCCGTGGGGCTCCCCCTGATCGTGCGCCGGCTCGGCGGCGACCCGGCGATCATGAGCGCCATCGGTATGCTGTCCGGCTTCTGCGGGACGCTGATGACCCCCATGGCCGCGAACTTCAACATCGTCCCAGCGGCCCTCCTCGGATTGCCGGATCGCGACGGCGTGATCAAGGTCCAGCTCCCCACCGCGCTGCTCTTGCTGATCGGGAACACGCTCCTCATGTACCTGCTCGCCTTCCGGCGCTGAGGTCGCCATCGCATGACACACGCCCTGACACCGGACATCGCCTCGCGTCTCGCCGCCATCGCGCTCGGGCACGTGACGAGGGAGTATCCGAACAAGCTCGATCACGTCATGGCCGGCCCCGAGGACGTGAAGGGCCCGCGCGACCTTCACCCCATCTTCCACGGCAGCTTCGACTGGCACTCGTGCGTTCATGGCCACTGGCTCCTCGCGCGGATCCACCGCCTCTTCCCTGGTGTGCCCGGCGCCGCGCCGGTCCGCGGGCTGCTCGAAGCGCAGCTCACGGGCGAGAAGGTCGCCGGCGAGCTGGCCTATCTGCAGCGGCCGTCGAGCCGCGGCTTCGAGAGGCCGTATGGGTGGGCGTGGCTGCTGATGCTGGCGGCCGAGCTCTCGCGGTACGAGACCGAGGAGGGGCGGCGCTGGGCGGCCGCGCTGGCCCCGCTCGGCGACGCGTTCGCCGGCCGGCTCCTCGAGTACCTGCCCAGGGCCACGTATCCGGTCCGCGCCGGCGCGCACACGAACAGCGCCTTCGCGCTCGCGCTCGCGCAGGAGTACGCCGCCGTGAAGGGCGATGAGCGGCTGTCGCTGCGCTGCGCCGAGGCCGCGCGCGCCTGGTACGGCCGCGACGCGGACTGCCAGGCGTGGGAGCCCTCGCAGGACGATTTCCTCTCGCCCGCCCTCATGGAGGCCGAGTGCATGCGCCGGGCCCTGCCCGGACCGGAGTTCCGCGGCTGGTTCGCGCGGTTCCTGCCGCGGGCGGCGCGCGGCGAGCCGGCGACCCTGTTCGAGCCCGCGACGGTCAGCGACCGCAGCGACGGCAAGATCGCCCACCTCGACGGGCTCAACCTGAGCCGCGCCTGGTGCTGGCGCTCGCTCGCCGCGGCGCTGCCCGAAGGGGACGCGGTCCGCGCCCGCGCCCTCGACGCGGCGGAGCGGCACCTCGACGCCAGCCTGCCGCACGTCGCGGGCGATTACATGGGCGAGCACTGGCTGGCGAGCTTCGCCCTCCTCGCGCTGGGCGAGGGCGTCGATTGACGCGCCACGGGGCCGCGGAGCGGTGCTCAGCGGCGGCCGGTGTTGCAGCGTCTATGTCGTGGAGCGGGAGACGGGATTTGAACCCGCGACGTCAACCTTGGCAAGGTTGCACTCTACCACTGAGTTACTCCCGCAAACGGCGATTCCAGCGCTCAGGAAACCACTCTCGTGCGGCGTGGACAGCGATGAGGCTGAGCGCGCCGGGACCTCCGAGGAGGTCGTTTCCGTCGATGGGCGCGGAGGAGTACCAACCGACGTCGCCCTAGTCAAGCACCGATGTGCTGGTCGTGCAGCTTCTCAGGAACGGAGAGCTGGGCCCCATGGTTTTCCGGGTTCCGGCACCGGCGGGGCCCGCCCGTCGTCGACACATGGCGCCTCTCTACCCCGCGTCGCGGGCGTACCTCCTGAGCTTCCGGTAGAGCGTCGACGCGCCGATCCCGAGCTCCGCGGCGGCGCGGGCCTGGTTGCCGCCGTGCCGCTCGAGCGCCGCGAGGATCGCTCGCCGCTCGACGCCCTCCAGCGTCCGCGCGGCCGGCTCCTCGCCCCCGCCGCCGGCCGGCGCGGCGCCGCGGACGTCGTCCGGCAGGTCCTCCAGATCGGCGACGCCGTCCCGCGCCAGGGCGACCGCGTGCTCCACGGCGTTCTCCAGCTCGCGCACGTTGCCGGGCCACCCGTGGCGCTCCAGCGCGCCCTCGGCCTCCGGCGTGAAGCCCGCGACAGGCCGATCGAGCCGGCGTGCCGCCGCCGCGAGCAGCGCCCGCGCGAGCGGCAGGACGTCCTCCCGGCGCTCGCGGAGCGGCGGCAGGTGGATCTCGATGACCCGCAGCCGGTAGTAGAGATCCCGCCGGAAGCGGCCCGCCGCGGCGTCGGCCGCGAGATCGCGGTTCGTCGCCGCGAGGATCCGGGCGTCGACGGGGCGGCTCGCGTTCTCGCCGACGCGGCGCACCTGCCGCTCCTGGAGAGCGCGGAGGAGCTTCGCCTGCACCCCGGGCGGGGCCTCGCCGACCTCGTCGAGCAGCAGCGTGCCCCCGCGGGCCGCCTCGAACAGACCGGCGCGGTCGTGGGTCGCGCCGGTGAACGAGCCGCGCGCGTGCCCGAAGAGCTCGCTCTCCAGCAGCGTCTCGGTGATCGCCGCGCAGTTGACCGCGACGAACGGGCCCGCGGCGCGCGCCGACGCGCCGTGGATGAGCCGCGCCACCCGCTCTTTCCCGGCGCCGCTCTCGCCCGTGAGCAGGATCGTCGAGTCCACCGGCGCGACCCGCCGCGCGCGGTCGAGCGCCCGCTGCATCGCCTGGCTCTCCGCGACGAGCGGGGTCGGCGGCTCGCCTCGCGGCGCCGCCAAGGGCAGGGCGCTCGCCTTCGCGTCGAGCGCCCGCCCCATCGCCCTCCGCGGCGGCGCGGCCTCGCGGAGCGACGGGTCGAGCACGCTCTCGCGGAAGAACGGCAGGTGCTCCTCGAGCGCGCCGCCCCACGCGGCGCGCGTCCGGCCCTGGAAGTGGCAGACGTCGTCGCCCCGGGCGATGCACCGATCCTCGATGACGTAGACCGCCTCGCCCGTCGCCCGGGTCATGTAGCCGCTCGCGATGCCGGCGAGCATCCAGCAGACCGGCTCGTCCGCGCGGCCGAGGTGCAGCAGGTGCTGTTCGGCCTCGTACGACGAGAGCAGCGTGGCGCCGCGCGAGGCGAGGGGCGTCGTGTCCCCGGGGGCGAGCCGGATGAAGCCCTGCAGCGTGTGGAGCAGGGCCCCCGCGCCGTGCAGCTCGGCCTCGCTGTCCCAGGGGAGCCGGGACACCATCGCCGCCGCCATCCGGGCCCCGTGCTCGACGCCGAAGCGCGTGAGCACGGCGCGCGCCCCCGCGTACCCCGCGAGCCGGACGAGCTCCTCGCGCAGCGTCCCGAGCGCCCCGGCGTCGAGGATGACCGCGCGCTCCCCGGCGAAGCGGACGACGCCGCCGCGCGCGTCGATGTCGAGCAGCTTCCGGATGTCGAGATCGGCTGCGCGCATGGGACGACCTTATCAAGGTGACAGGCGTGACCGGTCACCCTGACCGGCGGGCTCGCGAGGCGCCACGGACGCGCCGCGGATCTCCCGTTGAAACGGCCTCGCCCGCGCGGGCCCGGCGTGTGCTCGGGGCCATCGCGGGAGGTCTCTTCGCATGAGCGAGCGCGTGGACATCATGACACCCGCCTTCCGGGCGGATCCTTATACGCCGTACGCGGCGATGCGCCGTGAGGCGCCGGTCTGCCAGGTGGATCCTGGCGGCATGTGGGCTGTGAGCCGGTACGCCGATGTCGCGACGGTCCTCCGGAGCCCGGAGCGGTTCTCGTCCCAGGGGTTCCGGGCCGCATGGCAGCCGGCGTGGGTGGGGCACAACCCGCTCGCGAGCTCGATCCTGGCCATGGAGGGCCCGGATCACGCGCGGCTCCGCGGCCTGGTGAGCCGGGCGTTCGGGGCGCCGGCGATCGCGCGCATCGAGCAGCGGGCCCGCGATCTGTGCGAGCGGCTCGCGGGCCGCCTCGACGGCGAGGTCGACTTCATCGCCGCGGCCGCGGCGCCGCTGCCGGCGTTCGTGATCAGCGAGCTGCTCGGCCTGGATCACGCGCTCGAGCCGCACTTCAAGCGGTGGATGGACGATCTCCTGTCCGTGACGCCCGAGCCGGCGAGCGCCGAGCACGCCGCCCGCGTCCGCGCCACGATCACGGAGCTCGACCGGTACATGGCCGACGTCATCGCGGCCCGCAGGCGATCGCCCTCCGACGACCTCGTGAGCGAGCTCGCCCGAGCCGGCGAGCTCCTCGGCGACCGCGAGATCATCGATCTGCTCGTCAGCATCCTTGGCGGCGGCCTCGAGACAACGACCCACTTCCTCGGCAGCTCGATGCTCCTGCTCGCGGAGCGCCCCGCGGAGCTCGAGCGGCTGCGCGCCTCGCCGCAGCTCATCCCGAGGTTCATCGAGGAGATGATGCGTTATGACGGCCCGACCCAGTCCGTCCCCCGGCTCACGACGTCGGACGTCGCGCTGGCCGGCGTGACGATCCCCGCGGGCTCGCTCGTGCTGGCCCTGGTCGGCTCGGCGAACCGCGACGAGCAGCGCTTCACGGAGCCCGATCGGTTCGATCTGCACCGCGGGCAGCCGAGCCTGACCTTCGGGCACGGCGCGCACTTCTGCCTTGGCGCGGCGCTGGCCCGGATGGAGGCGAAGGTCGCGCTCGAAGTGCTGCTCCCGAGGATCGGCGAGGTGACCCGCGCGCCGGGCGAGATCCCCTACAACCGCACGCTCACCGTGCGTGGCCCCGTGTCGCTCCCGCTCCGCTTCAGGCCGGCCTGAGATACGAACAAATTGAGGGGATTTGTCAGGTCCTGTTCTGCACAATGGCTGTCCATGCGATATCGAGCGTTCCTGCCGCTGGTCTTCGCTCTGCCGGCGTGCGGCCCTGCGGCCGCGCCCTCGCCTGTCGCGGGCGCTGCGCCCGCCGTGGCCAAGGCGGCGGCCTCCGCGGCGCCGTCTCCGTCGGCGCGCGCCGTGGGCGTCGCGCCGGCGCCTGCCGCGAGCGCCGCGCCGGCGCCGCAGAGCGCCTGTGCGCTGGAGCGCGGCTTCCACGGCACGATCGGGCCGAAGCTCGAGGTCTTTGCGCGGCTCGAGCGCGACGGAGGGACCGTGTGGGGCCGCTATTTCTATGCCCATGTCGGCGTCGACATCCCGCTGGCCGGGTCTGTCACCGACGCCGGCGAGCTCGCGCTTGTCGAGGGCGATCCGGCGCGTCCGACGGGCGAGTTCGCGGGCACCTGCCGGGCCGACGGCCACCTCATCGGGACGTGGACGAGCCCGCGGGGCGCCTCGCTGCCGTTCGACCTCGCCTCGGTCGGCGCGCGCGATGTGCTGCTCGTGGCCACGAAGAAGAGGGCGCGCCGCTTCCCGCCGCGGCCGAACCCCGATGGCCCGTCCGACGGGATCGGGATCCCCTTCGAGCCTGGCGAGGCGTGCAGCGAGGAGCTCGCCTGGCCTGAGATCTTCGGCGCCGCGACGGCGACGAGCGAGGCGGCCCTCAACCGCGCGCTCGAGAGCGGCACGTGGGTGTTCGGGCCGGGAGACGAGGCGAGTTTGCGCGCGTGCAAGGCGGGCGAGCGAATGGCCGCATCGCGCACCTTCGAGATCTCCCTCAACGAGAAGGGGCTGCTCGCGGTCCGCTCCCACGATGCGATGCGGTACGAGGGCGGCACGCACCCCTGGGATCCAGGGCCCGAGCGCTGGCAGGTGCTCGACGCGCATACGGGCGCGCCCGTGACCCAGCTGCTCGACCGGTCCGCCGCGTCGAAGAAGGCGCTGCGGCCCTTGCTGGAGCGCTGCCTCGCGTCGTTTGCCGACGGCGACGCGACCGTGCTCGAGCTGCTGCGGGAGCGCGTGAGCCTCGACAACCCGGATCTGCTCCTCCTGCCGACGCCCGGCGGGCTGAAGCTCGCCGCGACCGGGTATCCGCCGCCGCTGCGCGTGCTCGAGGGCGATGGCCCCATCCTGACGTGGGCGGCGCTCGCCGCCGCGGGCGCGGTCGGCTCGAGGAGCCCGCTCGCTCGCCTCTGGGAGGGCCGCAGCGCGGCCGCGGCGGCGGACCCGTGCGCCAAGCAGGGGTCGCCCTGAGCCGGACCCGATCGGGCCTGTGAACCCGACCCGGGTTGATGCGACAACCGACAACCCGACGCGGGTTGAGGCATCCTCGGCAATCCCATGGTGTGACGAACCCGGGAACCTGGCCGGATCTCACCGAGCTCGACAGCTGGATTCGCCGCGCCCTCGTGATCAGCGATGCAAGTGAGCTCCTCATCCAACAGACGTCCGTCGGGTTGAAGCCCGCCGCGACCGGAGATAGAACGCAGCGCGCCTCCTGTCGGCGTGGGCCATCATGTCATCAACGCGCCCGCGCCGCGCTCGTCGGACGCGACCCAGCCCACACCGCGGCCGTCTTTTCCGGGGAGGATGCTCGTCACGGAGCGCGCGGACCGAAAGAACATGGAACAGAAGACAACTCCGACGATCACCGAGCTCGAGCGTGAGATCGATGCGCTGCGCCGGCGCGTTGCCGAGCTGGAGATCCCCGCGCGCCGCTACAAGGCCCTGCTCGACGGGGGCATCGTGAGCATGATGATCTACGATGGCGAGAGCCGCGTGCTCGAGGTGAATCGCCGGTGGGAGCAGCTCTGGAGCTTGAGCCTCCGGGATGTCGCCGGGTGGCGCTTGCTGAAGGACGAGCAGGTGTCCGCCAATGGGTCGATGCCCCTCGTCGAGCAGGCGTTCTGGCGGGGCGAGGCCACGGCGTTGCCCACCATTCGCTACGATCCGGTCCAGGCAGACACGCTCCAGAAGGGAGTGGCCCGCTGGGTCGCCTCCTCGCTCCATCCCATCAGCGACGCTGAGGGCAACGTGGCCGAAGTGCTGCAGATTCACGTGGACGTCGGCGAGCTCAAGCGGTCCGAGGACGAGCTGCGGATCCAGACGGAGCAGCTCGAGGCCGCGATCGCCGAGCGGACCCAGCGGCTCGAGGAGCAGCTCCGCGTGAGCGAGGAGCAGCAGCGCGCCATTGCCGCGCTGTCCACGCCCGTGCTCAGGCTCTGGGACGGCATCCTCGCGCTGCCGCTCATCGGCCAGATCGACGCCGAGCGCGCCGCCCGTATCCTCGACGTGCTGCTGCAGGCGATCGTGGACACGCAGGCGGAGCATCTGATCATCGACGTCACCGGCGTGCCTTTCATGGACGCGGAAGGGGCTCGCCACCTCCGCGACACGGTGCGCGCTTCCTCGTTGCTCGGGGCGCGGTGCGCCATCGCGGGCATCTCGCCGGTCATGGCGAGATTGCTGATCGACTGCGATCTGGGCTTCGATGGTGTCCCCATCGTCACGAGTCTCCAGGACGGGCTTCGGCGCTTGTTGTCCAGCCGCAACGGCGATCGAACGATAGGCGCCGCTGGCGCCGTCGCCGCCGGCGCCCAGAGGCGGGATCCCGCGCGCCGCGGTGAGCCGCGAGAGCGCTGAAGTTCAGCCGGCGCGGAGGAGCGACGGCGGGCGTTCGAGCCTCGCGCTGCCGGGGATCGTGCTACATCCGAGCGCGTGCCGACGCTCGTCCTCTCGCAGCGCTATAGCCCTGACTCGAACGCGCTGTTCGCCGCTGCCCTCGCGGCCGGCTGGGACATCGAGCGCATCCGCTCGTTCCGCTGCCCCGAGGGCCTCGCGGCGCGCGACCCCGTGCTCTACGGCGAGACCATTCTCGCCGACGCCATCATGGACGACCTCGAGGTCGCGCTGCTCGAACCGACCGCCGACTGGCTGCCCCGCCTGCCCCAGCGCCATCGCCTTCGCAGCGTGCGCCTCACGACCCTCGAGGATGCGCTGGCGCTCCGTGAGCCTGCGTTCATCAAGCCAACGGATGAGAAGCTGTTCCCCGCGCGCGTGTACGCGGACGGCGCTGCGATGGATCCGGACCCGCGGCTGCCGCTGGATCTGCCTGTCCTCGTGAGCGAGCCTGTGGTGTTCGAGGTGGAGTTCCGATGCTTCGTGCTGGAGCGCGAGGTGGCGGCGCTCTCGCCCTACATCCGCGGCGGGGAGATCGCGCGCAACGCGGCGGGCGACTGGGAGGCGGATTCAGCGGAGGTCGAGGCGGCGTCCGCGTCCATCCGCGCGGTGCTCACCGACGCTGACGTGGAGCTCCCGCCCGCGGTGGTCGTGGACGTCGGGCGCATGGCAGGGCGGGGCTGGGGCGTCGTCGAGGCGAATCCCGCCTGGGCCTCGGGGATTTGTGGGTGCGACCCGGCAAGGGTGCTGCCCGTGCTGCAGCGGGCAACCGTGCCACGCAGGATCGTCTCGGAGGCAGAACAGCGCTGGCTGCGGCGCGTCGGGTGAGGGATCTGAAGTATCCCTTCGAATTTTCGGGAAATTCACAGGGAGGCGGGGAGACGGGGAGTGAAGTCCCATGAATCTCCCCGTCTCCCCGCCTCCCTGTTCAATTTTTCTCTGAAGATGCCAACAGAAGTCACGCCATCTTGGCGAACCACTGATCGAGGATGGTTTGCGCCCGCGCGAGCTCCGAAAGCTCCGTCACCTCGTTCAGAGCGTGCATCGTCCGCTCCGCGCCCGGTCCGAAATTCGCCGCCGGGATCCCGAGCGTCGTGAAGCTTGCGACTTCCGACCAGGTTTGCCGGGCCTCGACGCCTTGAACGCCGCTTTGTTCGAGAGCCGCGATGAGCGCGTGGTTCCGGTTCGGCGGCGCCGGACGGGAGAGCTCCTCGAACCGGACGGCCCCCACGCGGTCCACGAGCGCCATCAGCCGCTCTTGCGAGGTATGGGAGCTGGTGCTCGGACCGTACGTGTGGTGCACGTTCACTTCCAGGTGGTCTGGCACGACGCTGCCGGAGCGGCCCCCGTGCGCCGAGGTGGCGTTCATCATCTCGTACCAGGTGAGGCCGTCGACGACGTCGGGTACGGGCTCGAACGCGGCCAGCTGAGAGAGCACGCGCGCGAACTTGTGAATCGCGTTCACGCCGGCCCCGGGCAGCCCGCTGTGCCCCGTGCGGCCTGCAAACGCCAGCGTCGCGTGCGTGGAGCCTCCCGAGCCGAGCTGAAGCTTGTTGTCCGTGGGCTTGAGCACCAGGGCGAAGTCGGCCCCCCGGAGCTCGGTATCCTGCTTCATGACCACCCTGAGCTCGCTCGCGTCGAAGCCGCACGCGCCGCGCGCGTGAAACACGAGGGTGATATCGGCGTGTACCTGCGGCCGGCGCTCGGCCAGATCGAGCATCAGGCAGAGGCCGCTCTTCTCTGCGGCTCCCGCGCCGAGCGCGCGGTTGTTCTCCGTCCGCGCTTCGCCTCGTTGCCCTGCGTTCGCCACGTCGAGCTGCCCGACGAGTAGAATCTTGGGGCCTCCCGACCCGCGCGTCAGCGGCGCCACGAGAGAGTCTCCGTAGCGGCGTGGCGGTGAAGCCGAGGGGAGCGCCGCGAGACGTTGAGCGAGCTCGTCGGCCAGGTTGCGCTCCTCACCGGTAGGCGAGGGGATCCTGCACAGCCACAGCAAATTCTCGAGTAGTTCCACGTCGACCTCCAATCAGACCAAACGATGCGCGCTGGCTCCCCCTCAGTCGTACCGGAATTTTCGGTACCAGGACACTAGCCAGAAGGCGAGTATCGCTCCCAGCACGGTCACACCCTTGCCGGTGAGCGAGAGCCTGGGGTGAAGCGCGATGGGCAGCGCGCCGGCCGCGAAGATCGCCGCGGGTTGCGCGAGATGGATGATCCGCAGATCGGCGAGGCCTCGCGGGCGACGCACCCGCAGGGGAGCCCCACCGAGCGTGGTCGACGCGCCGAAGTACGGCCTGAGCTCGCGCACCAGCGCGTCGTGCGAGGCATCCTGGTCGGGCACGCCCTGCAGCACGAAGCGCGTTGCGGCCCACCGCGAGTACGGCGACGGGAGGGTAACCGCGACGCGGCCGCCGATAGATGACAGCGACGGTGGCTTCCTCCTCGAGCGAAATCCCGCGGGATGGGATCTCGGCCCGGATTCGGCGCTCGTCAGCGTGAAGGCGGATCACGTGCGGCACGCAGGATCCTTAATCCGGTGGAGTTGCGCAGGCGAGCGGATCCACGCCATCGCCGCTCCGCCATGGCCATGCCGCCCGCCGTGAGGCAGCGGGGTAGGCGAGATCCAGCACGAGGGACGGTTTCCTTCCGCGACCCGCTTCCTCCCTCAAAGGGACGCTGTATCAACAATTTGTCCATGCAAAGGGCCCGCATGAACTTCGCAGCTTGCGGGCGATCCTGCTCGCCATGGAGCACGCGCCGGAACCGGCCGTTCCGGGCGGGTACGCCGGACATGGCACCGCCGGAGACGGATGAGCTGATCACGCGGGCGGCTGTGCCGTTCGTGGAGGCGACTGCGGTCGCGAAGATGGCTGGGCTGCTGCGAGGTTCGCCGGCTGAGGCTTCCGCCGGGCCAGCGGATCTCTTGCCCCGGCGCTATGATCGTCACCAGCGAGGGGACGTGTCCCTCGCGGTCGCGCGCGTGGCCGAGGTGCTGGCGGGCGTCAGGAGCTGATCGCGCCCGGGGGGGCGCCCAACCGAGGAGACCGAGATGTACGAGCTCACGATCGAGCGCCTCCTGCATGTCGCCCACGCGCTGCGGCTGCACGACGGCAAGTACGAGCCGCTGCACTGCCACAGGTGGCGGGTCCACGCCCAGGTGTCGGCGGAACGGCTCGACGCGATCGGCGGGGTCATGGACTTCAACGAGCTCGATCGGTTGCTCGCCGACGCTATCACGTCGTTCGATGGCAAGACGCTGAACCATCTGCCCGAGTTTGCGGACCTCAACAGCTCGAGTGAGCGCATGGCCGAGGTCCTTTATCGCAAGCTCGCGCCGCGGCTGCCGCCGGGCGTACGCCTCGACTGCGTGACCCTCCTGCGCGACGATGCGATCCGCGCCCGGTTTACGTACAAACCCTAGTCGGGCCCGTCTCAGGTCTTTGCAGGGATGGCCAGCGAACACGCCGCCGATGAACTCGCCGCGGGCAGCCACTCCCGAAAGAATTGTGTCGCGGTTCTCGGCGTGACGTCTCACGGCGCTCGGCACATCCGTTGACCCCTCGCGCGCGCCGGGCCACCGTGGGCGCCATGGAGTCGACCTGGATCTCCGACGCTCGCGCCAAGTTCGCCGCGCTGCGCACGCTCACCCCCGAAGAACAGCGCGAGTCGCTCGAGCTCCGCCCACCGGCCTCAACCGATCAGGTCAGCGCCTTCGAGGCCGCGCACCGGATCCGCTTGCCCGACGAGTACCGCGACTTCGTCCTTCACATCGCCGACGGCGGCGCGGGCCCGGACTACGGCCTGGCCCCTCTCGACGCCTGGACGCCGGACGCCCTGCCGCGGGTGGAGGTCGTGATCACCTCGGTCGACGGCCATCGCGTCTCCGCCGGCACGGGCGGGCGCCCGCCGCTCAGCCGACCTGCGGAGATGGACAAGCCCTTCCGGCTTCGCGAGCGCTGGGCGGTGCTCGACGCCGAGGGGCGCCCGAACCCGCTGCCCATCCCCGCCGGCGACAACCCGTACGACGGCTGTCTCTACCTCTCCGACAAGGGCTGTGGCTACTTCGATTTCCTCGTCGTGACCGGGGATCTGGCCGGCCAGGTGTGGAGCGACTTCACGGCGGCCGAGGGCGATGCAGAGATGGGGCCGACCGGGCTCTCGTTCCGCGGCTGGTACATGGGCTGGCTGGACATGTCGCTCGCGTCCGCGATTGTCGATCACGCGCGCCGGGCGCTCGCGGGGCAGGCCCTCGCAGATGCCGAACGGCAGGCGCTCGTCGCGCACGAGCGGGTCGTCGCGCCGGGCGCGAAGGCGCACACGCTCGCGGCGCGCGGGCTGGTCGATGTGTTCCTGGGGCGGGACGAGGAGGCCGCGCGGCGGCTCGCCGAGGCCGAGGCCGTGGAGCGCCATCATCCCCTGGTCGATGAGCTCCGGCGTGTCGTCCATCGCCAGGCCTTCGCGGACGCCGCAAGCGAGCGGCGCGAGGACCTGGAGCGCGCGGCGCGCTACCCGGTCGCCGAGGTCCGCGAACACGTGGCGCAGAACCCCGCGACCGCAGGCGACGTGCTGGCCGCGCTCGCCGACGATCCCGCCGATGCCGTACGCCGCGCTGTGGCCCGACACCCGTCCTCGTCGACGGAGACGTTGAGCCGGCTGCTCGGCCGCGCTGCGCGCTCGCTGCACAGCGTGGAGGAACTCGAGCGCGCTCTCCTCGAAGCGGAGGCCATCGCCCTTCATCCGCGCGCCGCTCCGGGGGCGCTCGCGTCGCTCGCCACCCTGGATCGCGAGATCGACGCGCCGCTCGCCCTCTGGCTGGTCCGCGCGGCGGCCCGTCACCCGGCGCTCGATCCCGATCTGCGCCGCTCTCTCGCCGCGCACCGATCGCCGGTGGTGCGTCACGCGGTGGCCCTCGCCCCCGCGCTCGATCCCGCGGACGTCGCTGCCCTCGCGCGCGACGCCGACGCCGCGGTGCGCATGGCGGTGGCGGCGCGGCCCGATCTCCAGGCCTCGCTGCTGGAGAAGCTCGCCGGCGATCCGAAGAAAGACGTGCGCGTGATGGTCGCGGAGCACCCGAACGCGCCGCCCGGCCTGCTCGCGCGGCTCACCGCCGATCCCTCGTCGTCGGTCATCTACGCCCTGTGCTACGCGGCGGCGCTACCCCCCGAGGATCGGGCCATTCTCGAGCTGCACCCTCATTACCAGGCGCCGGAGGGCAAGCACGAGGCGTTCGGGCGCTGGCGCTACACGGGCCGTGTCTCCGGGCCGCCGTTGCCGCTCGACGCCTCCATCGACGAGGCGCAACGATACGGGGTCTACTCCCACCCTTCGTTCCCGACGCCGCTCCTCGCCCCGCACATCGAGGAGCAGTATCGGCTCGGAGGGTACGAGATGGCGCTCCACCCCTGGCTCCCCGGCGATCTGCTCGAGGTCCTCAGCCGCGACGATTACGGCTACACGCGGAGCCGGATCGCCGGCCTCGCCGCCGCGCCGCTCGACATCATCGAGCGGCTCTCGCGCGACGTGCTGGGGATGGTGCGCGCCGCGGCGGCCGAGCGTGCCGAGCTGTCGGCCGAGAGCTGGGAGCGCCTCTCCCGTGACGAGGACGACGACGTGCGCGCCGGCGCCGCGGCCAACCCGCGCTCGCCTGCGGAGGGCCTGCGACGGCTCGCGCGCGATCCCGAGCGCTGGGTCCGCCGCGCGGTGCTGTGGAACGCGGCCGCGCCGCCGGAGCTGCTCGAAGAGCTCGCGCGCGATCCCGAGCCCGACGTGCGCCGCGCCGCGCCGCTCAACGCTGCGGTGCCCGCCGAGGCCGTTGCCCGACTGGCGGCGGATCCGCTGCCGGAGGTGCGCGCCTGGGCCGAGTGGCGCATGCGGCTCTCGGCGCGGTCCGCCGGATGAGAACCACCGCGCTCCCGGCCGGCGCGCTCGTATCGCCCGGCCCGACGTCGATGATCCCGTCGGAGTGCGCCGTTCCGGGAGCTTGCCCGGAGGCGCTGGCTAGCTCGCGGGGCGCACTGGCGCAGCAAGATCGAAGTCACCGTATACCCAGATCCCGGCGGCGTCGTAGAGCTTCGTCAATGCTGGTTTGGAAAAGCCGTTCTTCCCCCACGGCTGGAGATCCCCGTCGAGCTCGCAGAATGAAAGATCTGTTGCCCCAGCGGCCTTCAGCCTCTCGGCCCGCACCAGTACCGCAGCCAGGATCGCCTGGTCGAACGGCTTGACGAACTCGAGCTCGCCGCCGCTCAGCTCGATCGCGCGCTCCAGCATGGCGTCGTCGAGCGCGAAGACGTCGAGCCCTGGGTGCTTGCGCAGCGACGTGAGCATCGTATCGAGCTGCTTGAGCTCCTCTTTCACTCTGCTCTCGAACATGCTGAGCACCCGTAACGCCGTGGCCTCCTCGTCGATCGAGATCTTTCCGTTCGCCTTGCCCCAGCGCAGAAACTGGCGAATGGCATCTGCTTCGTGCCGAGGCTTGAGCTCCTGGATTGGACGACGTGCCTCGTTCAGGCAAATGGACGGAAGATGAAGCTCGAGCTCTCCCGCGGCAGCACGGTTGAGGAGATCAACCGCTGCCTTTTTCTTGTGATGCGCAGGCGCGGCATAGTCCACGACCCAGTTGGTCTCGACGAAGACGTGCCGCATCGTTCAGGTGCCGGTGCGCCTCATGCTCGCACGCGGCCCAGCCGCACGCACCTCTCCTTGCTCCAGAGCGGGCACCACGTGATCCTCGACGGCCTCACGCAAATCTGGCGCCAAGGCGGCCAGATTGGATGGATTCGTGAGCCCTTCCAGCCAGCGCTGGACTTCGTCCTCGAACTGAACCCCGCGCAGTCCTGGCTCTTCAATCGCGCGAATTGTCGACGCCACGCCGGCTTCGAAGACGCCCGCCGTCGAGAACGCCCCGACCAGCTCCACCGATCCTTCCTCGTAGCTCGCAAACGTATCGCGGTAGATGCGCACTGCGTCCGGCGTGACGATCATCCCGGTAGCGTAGCCATGGCGCACCATGTACGCCTTGAGCTGTTGTTCCGACGTCTGGAGATCGCGGATCGACAGCTTCACCTCGACGACGAGCGAGCGGCTCGTTCCGTCGCGGGAGGTGACCAGAATGTCCGGAGCGAACGACATGCACGCATTGTAGCACGTCAAGCTCCCACGGGAAAACGCGGGTTTGCTCAGCGAGCTTGGCGAGACGCGGCAGCCTTCGGCTGGCTTCCGACGAACGCCGCCAGGTGCTCGCCGGTCAGCGTCGACTTCGCGGCCACCAGGTCGGCCGGGGTGCCTTCGAACACGATCCGCCCGCCGTCGTGGCCCGCGCCCGGCCCGAGGTCGATGATCCAGTCGGCGTGCGCCATCACCGCCTGGTGGTGCTCGATCACGATGACCGACTTGCCGGAGTCGACGAGCCGGTCCAGCAGCCCGAGCAGCTGCTCGAGGTCGGCCAGGTGCAGCCCGGTTGTCGGCTCGTCGAGCACGTAGACGCCGCCGTCGGCGCCCATGTTTGTCGCGAGCTTGAGCCGCTGCCGCTCGCCACCCGACAGCGTGGTGAGCGGCTGGCCGAGCCGCAGGTAACCGAGCCCCACGTCGGCCATGCGCTGCAGGATCGCGTGCGCGGCCGGCGTATGCGCCTTGCCAGCGCCGAAGAAGCCGACCGCCTCTGCGACCGACAGATCGAGCACCTCGGCGATGTTGAGCTTGCCGAGGCGGTACTCCAGGACAGACGCCTGGAACCTCCGGCCCTCGCAGTCCTCGCACACCGTGGTGACGCCGGCCATCATCGCCAGGTCGGTGTAGATCACCCCGGCGCCGTTGCAGGTCGGACAGGCCCCCTCGGAGTTGGCGCTGAACAGCGCTGGCTTCACGCCATTGGCCTTCGCGAACGCCTTGCGGATCGGCTCCAGCAGATCGGTGTACGTCGCCGGGTTGCTCCGCCGCGAGCCACGGATCGGGGTCTGGTCGACCGACACCACCCCATCACGGCCAGACACCGAGCCGTGGATCAGCGAGCTCTTGCCCGACCCCGCCACGCCGGTCACCACCACCAGCACGCCGAGCGGGATGTCGACGTCGACGTTCTTCAGGTTGTGCGCGCGGGCGCCGCGCACCTTCATCACTCCCGACGGCTTCCGCACCGACCGCTTCAGGGAGACCCGGTCGCTCAGGTGACGCCCGGTGAGCGTGCCGCTCGCCCGCAGCCCGTCGACGGTGCCCGTGAAGACCACCTCGCCGCCGGAGGTGCCGGCGCCCGGGCCCAGGTCGACGACATGGTCGGCGATCGCGATCGTCTCCGGCTTGTGCTCGACCACGAGGACGGTATTGCCCTTGTCGCGCAGCCGCAGCAGAAGCTCGTTCATCCGCTGGATGTCGTGGGGGTGCAGCCCCACCGTCGGCTCGTCGAAGACGTAGGTGACGTCGGTGAGCGACGACCCGAGGTGGCCAATCATCTTGGTGCGCTGCGCCTCGCCGCCCGACAGCGTGCCCGACGGCCGGTCGAGGCTGAGGTAGCCCAGCCCGATCTCGACGAACGAGTCGAGCGTGTGCCGCAGCGTCGCCAGCAGCGGCTTGACGGACGGCTCGTTCAGATCGCGCACCCACCTGGCCAGGTCGTTGATCTGCATCGCGCAGGCGTCGGCGATGTTGATCCCCTTGATCTTCGAGGACCGGGCAGCCTCGCTGAGCCGCGTGCCGCCGCACTCGGGGCAGGTGGAGAACTTGATCGCGCGCTCCACGAACGCCCGGATGTGGGGCTGCATCGCGTCGACGTCCTTGGACAGCATCGACTTCTGGATCTTCGGGATCAGCCCTTCGTAGGTCAGGTTGATGCCTTCGACCTTGATCTTGGTCGGCTCCTTGTGGAGCAGGTCGTGGAGCTCCTTCTTCGTGAACTTGCGGATCGGCTTGTTCGCGTCGAAGAAGCCGCAGCCGTTGAAGATGCGCCCGTACCATCCATCCATCGAGTACCCGGGGATGGTGAGCGCACCCTCGTTGAGCGACTTGCTGTCATCGTAGAGCTGGGACAGGTCGAAGTCGGAGACCGATCCCATGCCCTCGCATTTCGGGCACATGCCTCCGTTGACCACGAACTCGCGCTTCTCGGTCTTCTTCCCGCCGGCCTTCTCGATCGAGATCGCCCCGACCCCGCGGACCGACGGGACGTTGAAGGAGAAGGCGTTGGACGAGCCGATGTGCGGCTTGCCGAGGCGGCTCCACAGCACCCGCAGCATCGCGTTGGCGTCGGTCGCGGTGCCGACCGTCGAGCGGGAGTTGGCGCCCATCCGCTCCTGGTCGACGATGATCGCGGTCGTCAGCCCTTCCAGCACGTCGACCTCGGGCCGGGCGAGCGTCGGCATGAACCCCTGCACGAACGCGCTGTAGGTCTCGTTGATCAGCCGCTGCGACTCCGCCGCGATGGTGCCGAACACCAGCGACGACTTGCCCGATCCCGAGACGCCGGTGAACACCGTAAGTCGCCGCTTGGGGATCTCGACGCTGACGTCCTTGAGGTTGTTTTCCCGGGCGCCCTGGACGCGGATCAGATCGTGGCTGTCTGCGGCGTGCTGTCTGTCTGCGGCGTGCTGCTTGGAGGAGGCCATGTTCGCGATCATGTCATCAACACCGACGGTCTGTGAAGGGGTTCCGGCATTTTGCGCGAGTCCGGTCGCAGCGCCCACGACGTCACCGCAAGCGCGAGGACCACGAGCGGCGCGATGATGTGGCCAGCGTTGCTCATCGAGTCGCTGGCGCCGACGGCGGCCCAGGCGAAGGCGGCGCCGGTGAGGTCGAACACGAGGCCCGCATACGCCCACTCCTTCAAGCGCGGGAATCTCGGCGCCAGCAGCGCGAGCGCGCCGAGGAGCTTCCAGATGCCGAGGAGCGTGACGAAGTGCAGCGGATAGCCGAGGCGCACGAAGCCGTCGACGCTCGCCGGCGCGTGGAGGACGTGGGCCACGCCGCCCGAGACCATGGACGACACGACCAGGCCTGTGGTCACCCAGTAGGCCACGAGCCTCGCCCGGCTCATGAGACCCTCTCGAGCAGGTCGACGAGCTTCCCGCCCATCATCTTCCAGCCGTAGCGCGCGCCGCCGAAGTTCTGCTTCTGGTCCGGCTTGAAGCCCGACTGCACGAGGGACAGGCGCGTGCCCGACGCCGTGGGCGTGAGCGTGAAGGTCACGACGGTCTCCAGGAAGGGGACGCTCCACGTGTAGCTGAGCTTCCGACGTGCCTCGATCTCGACGAACCGGCAATTCACGGTGCCGTCCCAGCCGGGGTACGGCTGCGTCTTGAGCGTGAACGCCGCCCCCGGCTCGAGCTGGAGGCCGATGGTGGGCAGGAGCCACTCCGCGAGCAGCGCCGGTTCGGTGAGCGCGCGCCACACCTTCTCCGGCGAGTGCTTCAGATCGAACTCGAACGAAATGGATTCGGTCTGCGATTCTGCGGTCGTGTCGGTGGGGTTCATTCGTCCATTTTCTCCAGCAGTTGTTCGAGGCGATCGACGCGCTCTGTCCAGAAGGCGCGGTAGTGCGTGATCCAGTCGACGAGCGGCTTCAGTCCGCGCGGCTCCACCCGGTAGTAGACACAGCGCCCCTCGCGCCGGCCGCTCACGAGGCCGGCGTCCTTCAACGTGGCGAGGTGCTGCGAGATCGCCGGCTGCGAGATGTCGAAGCGCGCCGTGAGGTCCTTCACGGCCGCTTCGCCGCGCGTGAGCGACTCGAAGATCGCCCGGCGGCTGGGGTCTGCCAGCGCCTGGAAGATCTTGTCTTCGACCACGGCCGCGCTCTGCATCCACGACTTATAAGCCGCGGCTTATTGATTGTCAAGCGCGCGGATCGCGCTGGCTGGGCGCGTCGGAGCAGCGAGGCATGGTCCTGCGAAGCAGCCAGCTCTCCTGGTACGTGGAGGGGCGCATGAACGCGGGGAGTGTCTTCTCCTCCGCCGAGATCCGTGCGGCTTACTCCCCGGCCTTCGGATCCATCCACACCACCTCCCAGTGGTGCCCGTCGAGGTCCTCGAAGCTCCGGGTGTACATGAACCCGTGGTCCTCCGGCGGCCCCGCCTCCTTGCCGCCGCCGGCGAGCACCTTCGCCACCATCGCGTCCACCTCGGCACGGCTCTCGCACGAGAGCCCGAAGGCCCCCTCCACGTGCGTCGCGGTGTCGCAGATCTCCTTCTTGGTGAACGTCTTGAAGAACGGCTCGACGAGCAGCATCGCGTAGGCGTGCTCGCCGATGAGCATGCAGGCGGCCTGCTCGCCCGTGACCTTCGGGTTGAACGTGAAGCCGAGGGCCTTGAAGAACGCCACGGTGCGATCGAGGTTCTTGATGGGCAGGCTGACGAAGAGCTTGTGGGACATGAATTTGTCCTCCTTTTGCTCATGGACCCCCCGCCCGCGGAGAACTCATCGGTCGCTCGAAAAAAATCTTCGCGCCCTGCTCCGGCAGCTCCAGGGGCGCGGCCTGGCGCCGCTCGCCGAGCGAGGTCGTCAGCGGTCGTCGGCCGGCGCCAGGGCCTGGAACCGGGTGATGGCTTCGTAGACTCCCAGGCCGATGCCTCTGCTGAGCTGGTCCCGCTCGACCATGTTATGTGCCAGAAAGATCAGCACCGAGTCGTCGTCGGCGTCCGCGCGCCACCAGCCTCCGAAGCCGCCTGGCCAACCGACCGCGCCCTCGCGGCCCCCACACACCGTGGGCTCGGCCTTCTTCGGATCGAGCACCACGGCGACGCCCATCCCGAACCCGTGACCGCCCCGGAAGAGCGGCATGCCTCCCACTTCAGCCGTGGCGCGCTGCTGCTCCGTGAGGCGGTTGGAGGTCATCAAGACGAGAGTTTCGGGCCGCAAGATACGCACGCCATCCACGGCGCCTGCTCCCAGGAAGATGCGCGCGAACGCGAGATAGTCGTCCAGCGTCGACCAGAGCCCCTGGCCGCCGGAGACATAGTCCATGTCATCAGGCCGTTCAGGAACCGTCGAGTCGCCTGGACAGGTGAGGCGCGCGTAGAGGCGGCCCGAACCATCGAACCCGTAGTTCTTGACCCGCCGGTTCCGCTTCTCACGTGGCACGATGAAGCTGGTGTCGGCCATGCCCAGCGGATCGAAGATCCGGCGCTTGAGCACGTCGCCGAGCGGCGCGTCCTCGATGCGCGCAATGAGCAACCCGAGGAGATCGGTCGAGTGACCATAGTGAAGGGTGGCCCCCGGCTGGTCGAGCAACGGCAAGGCAGCCAGCCGCGTGATCCAGTCGTCGGGCGCCACGTGGCTGTCGATATCGCCTCCCAGCGCCTCCCCATAGGCCTCCGCGATGGGTCCACGTTGTAAAGCCCCGTAGGTCAGTCCCGAGCGGTGCGTCAGCAGATCCTCGAAGGTGATCAGTCGTTCTGCCGGGTCGGTCTCGTCGAGCGGGCCCGTGGGAGAGCGCAGGACGCGCATGTCGCTGAACTCCGGTGCCCAGCGAGCGATCGGATCGGTCAGCGCGAAGCGCCCCTCCTCGAACAGCATGAGCGCCGCCGTCGAGGTGATCGGCTTCGTCATCGACGCGATGCGGAACAGGCTGTCATGCTCGAGGGGCAGCTTGGCCTCCAGGTCTCGCCACCCAACAGACGCGCGCTGAACCACCTCGCCGTCGCGCCAGACCATCATTGCTGCGTTGGCGAGCGCGCCAGAGTCTACGATCGCTCCGACGGCCCTCGCGCTCTGGTCTCCTCCGTTCATTCGTCCCCTCGATTCACTCCATGTCCGGTCAACGTCGCGATCAGCTGCGTCGCAGGGCCTGGCGGCGGGTTATAGCATGTAGACGGCGAGGCTCCGCGGCCAACCTCCGTATTCCCGCGACTACGGTCGCGACGCTCCGCGGCCTTCAGGGAGGAGCACCCGAGGCGTGTGCGTGGTACCTTGGCCCGCATGAAGGAGGCCGGCCCCTCGGGGCTCAGGGAACGCAAGAAGGAGCGCACGCGCGCGCAGATCATCGAGACCGCGATCGAGCTCTTCCTGAAGAACGGCTACGAGCAGACGACCCTCGATGACGTGCTCGGGGTGGTCGAGGTCTCGCGGAGGACGTTCTTCCGCTACTTCGAGTCGAAGGAAGACCTCGTGATCGCGTGGATGGACCAGTTCATCGAGGCGGCGCGCGAGGCGGTGCGGGCGCGCCCGCGGAGCGAGCCGCCCGTCGTGGCGCTGCGGAACGCCGTCAAGACGATCGTGAAGTTCCACGAGGGGGATCTGCCCCGCTTCGCCCTGATCCAGCAGTTCGTCGCGCGGACGCCGGCGATCCGCGCGAGGCAGCGCGAGCGGCTGGGACACTGCGGGGAGGAGATCTGCGAGCCGCTGGCCGAGCGCATGGGCCTGGACGCGCGGCATGATCTCGCGCCGCGCGTGCTGGCGAGCTGCGCGATGGCGGTCGTGCAATCCGCGATGGACGCGTGGATCGCGCGCGGAGCCACCGAGGACCTGCCAGAGCTCGTGGACGAGGCCTTCCAGACGCTCGCGCGCGAGTTCGGCCGCGGTGGGAGCGGCTCCTCGCCTCAATGAGCGCCGGCTCGGTCGTCTCCTCCTGAGGCGCGCCCCCCCCGGTTCGTCGGCCCGCGAGGAGCGCTCGCGAGAAGAAACGCGCCTTCTTGACAAGTGCCACTGAGAGGCTATTGTCCCTGGGTAGCTGCTCCCCGCCGCGTTCCGGTGCTTGATCGCTCCACGATCCTGCGATCCGAGAGGTGCTCAGCGCGCCTCTACAGCTTCCGTTTGGATCGACCTTGCCGAACCGCTTCGCCAAGGCGGCCACGTCAGACGTGGCGGCGGACGCTCACCATCGCGCGACGCCAGCGCATGAGACCCTCCATGGCATCTGGGGCGCGGCGGCGCGGGCTTGCTTCTGATTCAGCTTCGAGGGGTGTCAGACCGTCGGCGGCTGGCTGGACAATGCCGGTCACGATGAGAAAGGAATCCTATGGCAAGGGTATTGATTACCGGGTGCAGCAGCGGGTTTGGCTTCGAGGCCGCCAAGACGTTCCGAGCTCGTGGGGACGAGGTGTTCGCCGGCGTGCGTGACTTGAGCGGAAGAACCGTCGGCGTATTGAGGGAGCTCGGCGTGACGCCGGTCGTGATCGATGTCACCGACGACGTGGCAGTCGAGCGCGGTGTCACCCAGGTGCTGGCGGCAGGCCCGCTCGACGCGCTGGTCAACAACGCGGCGATCTTCCTGCACGCCACGGTCGAGGAGACGTCGGACGCCCAGGCATATCGCATGTTCGAGACGAACTTCTTCGGTCCGCTGCGGATGAGCAGGGCGGTGCTGCCCTCGATGCGCGCCCGAAGACAGGGGGTGATCGTCAATGTGTCTTCAGTCGCCGGTTTCCTCGGATTGCCGGGGGATGGCATCTACGCCGCGACCAAATTTGCGCTCGTGGGCATGTCCGAAGCCCTCTACCATGAAACCAAGCCGTTCGGCGTCCGCGTGCGGGTCGTGGAGCCCGGCGCCTTTCCAACGACGGAGATCTTGCGCAAGGCTCTGGGATCGGCGCGGCACTTCGGCTCTCCTTACCAGGCCCACATGGACGCCTTCGCGTCGGCGATGAGCTCGTTCCAGAAGGCCGCGCCGGCGCCGGACGAAAGTCTCGTCATCGAGGCCATCTGGCGCGCGGTGCACGAACCGGAGACGCCGTTCCAGCAACCCGTCGGCGCCGACGCGCAGGCCGTGGCGGCAGCTCGCCGCGCGCAGCCGTTCGAGGCCATCGAAGCGATGATCCAGCAGACGCTCGGGCTCGGGTCAGCGTCGTAGGTCGCGCGAGATGCATCGCCTCCGAGACGCGCTGCCGCCGTCCTCGGCGGCCTTCTCCTCCTCGCCGCGGCCGCGTATGCCGCTCGGCGATCTGGGGCTCGACGTGGAACCTGCGTGATCGGTTACCCTGAGCTCCTCGTGCGCCTTCACAGCCAATAGCGCGCACGGCCGTTGACATCCTCGAATTGCTTTGCTTTTCCTTCCCTCTCAATGCGCCTGGTGAAGATCAACCCGCCCGACGTCCACCAAACTCCCGGTTATCACCACGTCACGATCGTCGAGGCCGGTCGGCTGGCCTTCCTCGCCGGCCAGTGCCCACTCGACCTCGACGGCAACGTTGTCGGCGCGGGCGACTACCTCGCGCAGGCCGACCAGGTGGCAGCGAACGCGCTGACCGTCCTGAAGGCGGCCGGGGCGCAGCCCGCCGACGTGGTGCGCTCGGTGATTTACGTGGTCAGCGACGACGACCAGGTGCTGGGCGCGGTGTGGCAGCGACTGAACGACTCGGCGCTCGGCCCGGCCTTCGGTACGGCCAGCACCCTGCTCGGGGTCGCTTCGCTCGGCTTCACCGGTCAGCTGGTCGAGCTGGACCTGACCGCCGCGCTCCCTGGTTGATCCAGCGGCGGCCGGCATCGACGGCCCCGGTGCGCGTCTTTGCCTCGCAGACAAAGGACCCTCGTTCAGTGGAAGGCGAAGCGGTCGACCGTGATCTTGTAGCTGAGTTGTTCGCCGCGCTCGATGCGGCCACCGAGCGATATGTTGTGCTCTTCGCCGCTCGTCGTCACGTACTTCGCGTCGGCCGCCACGAACGTGCACGCACCCTCGATCGGCAGCGGGCGCTCGGAGAGGCAGCCGTAGCCGTCCTCGGCGACGGAGCGACAGATGCGGGTGTCGATCTTCAGCGCCTCGGCCTCCTCGCGCGAAAACAGGCGCTCCTCATAGGTGATTTTCATGGGCTCGTCGCAGCGAACGTAGATGGGCAGGTACTGGTGCTGCGCGTCCCGGTACACGACGCCGTCTTCGACCTCCTCGCGCGTGCCCGTGGCCACGTCCAGATAACCCTTCAGGCGGACCGGCGCCTCGACCGTGGCGGGGAGACCCTCGGCGGGCATCGCGTCGGCGTGCGGGTGATCGCCGGCGTAGACGAGGACGTTGAGGAAGCGGTGCCGCGCGCCGTCCCCGATGGGGTCGAAGATCTCGCTGACCGCGTCGCATCGTGCGGCCTGCTCGGCGGAGTGGCTCTCCATGTTGTCCCCGGTCGACTCGAACCCGAGCTCGTAGACGCCCACGCTCTCTCCCCAGCCATTGTCGTCCTTGGACGCGGCCAGGCCGGCGGCGTCGTTGTCTGGGGCGATCCAGAGGTTGTTGGTGGTGAGCGCGGGGACGTGCGCCAGCGAGCGAACGAGGGAGCCGTCGTCGCCGCAGCCGCGCCCGATCTGTTCATAGGTGGTGTCTACCTCCGCCGGAGTCGACGGGGTTGCCGGCGCCTCGGTGGGCTCGGCGAACGTGTCGCCGTCCGATCCGCCGCAGCCCGCGACGAAGATGAAAGGAGCCCCCACGAGAACCAGCGAACGAAAGCAGTGCCTCATAACGGCGGTAAGAGCAAAGCTCGTACCTCCCCGATCCATGCGGATTTTCCGTCCAAATCGCAGCGCGAGGCGCGATGCGTGAACGGGGCGCCACACCCCGGCCGCTCACGATGCGGCCGGCGTCATCAACCTTGCCGCCGAGCGCACCCGGCGCGGCCGCTAGCCCCGGCTGGGCGCGCGCTCGCGGCGGGCGACTCGGCGCCGACGCGCAGGCCGCGGCGGCCGCTCGCCGCGCGCAGCCATCGTCAAAAGGCCCGATGCCGTGGCGTCAGCCATGGGGCGCGGTCCCCGCGTCGCCCTCGATCTCGCGCTTCAACCTCCGATCCAGCGCGAAGGTCCCGCCCGGTACGAGCGACGCGAGGAGCGCCATGAGTGAACGGCGACGCGGCCAGTCGCGCTCGGTGGCCGCGCGAAACAGCGCGGAGACGAAGAGGAGAAAGAAGAGCCCGTGGGCGCTGCCGGCGATCCGGACCGCGATCGGCAGGCCGAAGATGTACTTGAGCGGCATCGCGACGGTGAGGAGGACCAGGAACGACAGCCCTTCCAGGAAGCCGACGACGCGCAGGGTGCGAAGCGCGCTCATGATCGGACGTCAGACCAGGTGGGCCGAAAGACCATCATCAGCAGCACCACGAAGAGAGGGGCAAAGGTCGAGACGAACGCGCCGAGCGTGCGCCGGCCGCGCGCGACGCTGTGAACGAGGGCGAGCTGCGAGACCAGCGACAGGACGAGCCCTGCGATGACCCAGAGCTCCATCAAAGGAATCTGCAGCTGCGTGGTCATCAGGTATCCCGCGATCCACGTGACGACCAGCCCTGGAGAGGCCACGGCGTGGACGGCGCGCTTGCGATCGGCGTGCACCGTGGCGACGAAGCTGCCAATGAGGCCGCCCGCGTACAGGATGACGCCCAAGAACTTGATCAACCGTAGAATCTGGTAGGCGGGCATGCGGGGGGCTCCATGGCGCGGCGCGAGGCGCTCTTCACGGTTCGCCTTCTCGGGATGACCACGACGGCTCTTAGACGTGAGACGGTCGGAGGGGCTCGCAAACGAGGGGATGACACGGATGCCAGTGGCATCGAGCCGTCATCGCTCGGCAGTTGGCACGGCCGGGATATGGCACCGCCGGGACGGTACCGCGAGGGGCGTTCGTGCCAATCTTCGACGACTTCTGGCCAGCCCGACGTCCCGGACCCGCGCCGGATCATAAAACCGTTGGCATGAAGTGGATGATCAAGCATCTTTCAGCCATGCATGCCGTGGCTGTGGTCGCGATGGACGGGGTCGTCCCCTTCGACCTGTCGACGCCCTGCGAGGTGTTCGGGCGTGTCCGGCTGCCCGGGGGTCGGGCCGGGTATCAAGTCCGTGTTTGCGGGGTGACGCGCGAGGTGAGCGCCGGAGCGTTCGATCTCCGGGTGCGCTGCGGCCTCGACGAGCTGACGCGAGCGGACACCATCATCCTTCCGGGCGTCGCCGAGGCGAGCGTCGTGGTCCCGGAGGCGCTCTTGCACGCGGTCCGCGCCGCGGCGGCCTCGGGCGCCCGCGTCGCCTCCATCTGCACCGGGGCGTTCATCCTCGCCGCGACCGGGCTGCTCGACGGGCGCCGCGCCACGACCCACTGGCTCGCGACGGACGAGCTCGCGCGCCGCCACCCGGCCATTCGCGTCGACCCCAAGGTGCTCTACGTGGATGAGGGGCAGTTTCTGACATCGGCGGGCGCCGCGGCGGCGCTCGACCTCTGCCTCCACATGGTGCGGCTCGACTACGGCTCGGCCGTGGCCGCGGATACAGCGCGGCTCTCGGTGATGCCGCTCGAGCGTGACGGGGGGCAGTCGCAGTTCATCCTCCACGAGCCGCCCGCGCCGGACGGCTCGTCGCTCGAGCCGCTGCTGCGGTGGATCGAGGAGAGCCTCGACAAGCCGCTCACGCTCGAGGACATCGCGCGGCGCGCGGCCCTCAGCGTGCGCACGCTGAGCCGCCGCTTCCGCGAGCAGACCGGCACCACGCCGCTCCAATGGCTGCTCCG
Source organism: Sorangium sp. So ce117 (assembly GCF_051524395.1). NCBI lineage: Bacteria > Pseudomonadati > Myxococcota > Polyangiales > Polyangiaceae > Sorangium > Sorangium sp. So ce117. Next base: position 8,868,312 of record NZ_CP150309.1, on the reverse strand, counting down.
GGCCCGCGTGCGCCGCGCGCAGCAGCTGCTCGAAACGACGGGGCACTCGGTGGAGTCGATCGCGGCGAGGGTCGGGTTCGGCTCGCCGACCGCCTTTCGCGAGCACTTCCAGCGGCTCGTGACCACGAGCCCGCAGGCGTACCGCCGCGCCTTCCGCGCCGCGCCGATCAAGGCGAACGGACGCCGGGGGGCGAGCGTGAAGTCGAGCGCTTCTTGAGCGCTGGATCGGGCGAGGCGCCCCGCGCCCTCCCGGTCAGGCGCCCTTCCACCCGAGCCGCTGCAGCCGCTCTCTCGCCCCCTTCACCCCTAAGATCGTCGCGTCTCCCGGCGGCACGATCGGCGCGATCCGCGTGATCACGATGGGCGGTACCCGCACCAGCGTCACCGGTCCCGTGCTTCGCTGGCGTCGCCTCGGGATCCGTCAGTCCGGTATCGCCGCCATTGCCGGTGCCCTGCCGTCGCTCTCGCATCGCACGGCAAGCCTATGTCCCTGGCCTGCTCGACGTCAGGATGCGCTCTGCCGAACGGATATTCGGCGACCTGGGTACGGACGGTAGCCGACACCGACCGACACGACGGGCGCCCCCCTCGGCGCTAGCGAAGGGAACACCTTGCCGGCGCCGACGGCCACGAACGATGATGGCCATGGCGAGCCGCCCTGCGGCGCCCGTCCGAGCGATGGCCATCGCTCTCCTTGACCCCAACCGCGCCCGCCCGCGATGGCCATCAAGCGGCCTGCTCGGTGGACCATCAGCCAGCCTGAGCGTCAACACCGATCCTGGTGGCCGCCATCAACCCCTGTCCGTGCGGTTTGGGATCGTGGAGAATACGGGCGGCGGTCTTGGCTGCCAGCGGTGGGTTCCCGGTGAACCACTCGTGACGAAGTTGTGTAACTACTCTTGCAACAGTCCTTAATTTGGGCGTGGACACGCGAACTACTCCCGGACCTTGCCTGTCTTTTCTCCCTCAACAAATTCGTATCTACCTAATGACTCGCTCTTTGTGCTTCCTTCTTTTACAGTGCAATCAATTCCTCTGCGCGAAATCACGGACACGAGAACCCGTAAATAGTACATGCTCTCTGCATTTGCGTTGTAATATCGCCACGCCGTATTAGAAACGTCAATCGTCTTGGTGGTTCTTGGCTCAAGCTCGATCGTTCGCCCGTAAGCCTCAAATATGCGCTGCTCGGGGTCGAATAATCGTACGAGACCAATAATGTCATCATTTGACTGGTTCGTTATAGTTACGGAACCAGCGTGCGTCACCTCTACATCTCCTCGACGCTCGGCGCCCACCGCTTCACACGGAACGCGACCTAAGATATTTACGCAATGACGAGTGTCGTCCACGCGCCGAACGATCCTTGACTTTATCAATAGGCCCTTGTTCAAGAACGATGCCTCGTCGGCCCGCAGCGATGCGAGTTCCTCTTGACGAATCCGGGCTAGCTCCTCCGCTTGTCTCCTTTGTGGAGCACTCAGAGTAAATTTAACATGCTGGGCGTACGCGGACGCCGGATACTTAGCCAAGTCGAGTGCGCTGACAACCTTCGAATTGTCATTGGCATAAACAATCGTTGCGTTTTGAGACACAAGCTGTTCCGTGTTCGGCCAATTGGCAAATTCATTCGCTAGTGTAGCTTGAATGTCTAACTCAAGTCGCCCATTCTGATTTGTTGCTCCCAGTGGAACAGATCGTGCGCCTCCGTTTGTTTCTAGCATGAGCGTAAACTCTTCACCTGCTACGGGTCCACGATCACAGAACGCGTTCCTCGCGACGATAGTCCGACCTTGCTGCACGTTCGACGTGCTTCTCTCGGTTCCTTCGATCGATGCATGATAGATTCCTCGGGTAAGCAAGATTAACCCTGCCGCAGCAGCAACACCGCCCACGATAATAGGTCCTGTATTCTTTTCGACATGGTCTTTGTCATCCAGCGCGATCGCTGCGTATCCTCCCCCTGCCAAAACTCCAGCGGACCCTGCAATGATAGATCGAGTGATGTTTTCTCCGATCCATTGATCGGTGCGAACAGTCTGGTATCGCCCAATCGTCGTAGTTGTGCATTCTGTGAATCGTTCCACATGCAATGCAATGATGCTGGTTGCGGGCGCCGAGCTTAGCTTGAAATCGGTCGTCTCTGCGCTGCCGCGCTCAACTCGTATATATGGCAGCAGGCCGACGTTGCGTGAGTGCGAAACATGCTCAACAGAGGACCAACATCCAGCCGTCTGCAATGCGAACGTTGCTGCGACTCCGACGCCGATACGGTATTGAGAACAGATAACCATATATCACCCGAGGAATGTTTATCCTATGAAGGCCCCTCGCATACCCCGCGGCCAGGTTACGCGAAAGGCGGCACATCTAGCCTTCCGCTCGATCACGATGGCGACGTCGACGGACCCATCGGTAGGAGGCTGCGTGGTCATGGAGGCGTGCAGGTCGAGGCTACGCTCACCTCCGGCGGGGGATCAAGCCAGCCGGGCGTCGGAGGGGACGCAACTGGAAGCCCTCCTGGGTCGACCATCAGCCAGAAGCAAATCCTAACCGCCAGGAGATCCGTCCATGTCGCACGTGAAGACCACGCATCTCGAAGGCTACGCCCACACTGTCGCGTCCGGCTGGGACGGTCTCGCCGTCGACCCAAAGGGGCAGGACGGTGGCAAGGTCGCTGGGGAAGCGAGGCCGACCAAGAGCCACGGTCGAATCGCTCCCTTGATAGCGGCGGTAGGCGTTGATAGGCGTCAGGGGGTGCAAACACATGAACGTGCTAGCAGTATGTCCGTTCATGTGTGCAATTGAGCGACGCTGTCCTCTTCTCCGTGGTTTCGCTCGCCTTCTGAGTCGTGTTAGTCTTCGGCCTCTAATGCCTTTACGCAAGATGCTGATAGTGTCGACGGAATGAGGGCAATGATGAAGGGAAGCAAATTTGTCTCAGTAGTGCTGTTGACCGTGTGTCTCATAGTGTTTGGGTGGCCTGCAAAGAGCATGGCCGAGCCCGAGAAGTCCAACCCAATAGGGAACCTGATTGCGATAAAGGGCTACAAGCCCGGGATGCCGGCTGCAAAAATCCTAAATGATCGAGATTACAGCGTTTACGACAAGGTTTCTGATGATGACTTGCGATCGGTGTATAGCCTTGTGCACAAATCTGGGTTCTACTATTTAAGAGTTGGTGTTGCTGAATGCGGCGTTGCTCCAGTGATATGGTATTTTGCAGTCCATCTAAAAGACTCCGATCAGTCTAAGTTCTACGAATTAGAAAAGTCTGTCGAGGGGCAGATTGGTGGTGCTCCGAATAGTTATAAGCATGGTGCGGGTAGAGATTATTGGTATGCTGAGTGGCTATTCGGGAAAATTGTCCCCTGGGTAGAGGCGAGTGTTAGTGTTGTCTACTCTCAGCGTGGAATAGGTTCGAGTGAGGATCCCTTTAAGTCTCGTGTGATGGTTTCGGTGGAAAACAATAAAATTCGGGCAGATAACAGCAAATGCGCCGAGGCAAAGAAGAAGAAGGCTCAGGACATCTTCAATCCTTGATCGTGCTCGGCAGGGGTTAGCGATTGGACTCTGCTGATGTCGCGGGAGTGCTTCACTACCTCCAGCCAGCCGTACGTGCTCGGCAGCTTTTGCGTCCGTTTTTTGTGGAGTGGGGGGCTCCCCGAGGAGCTCGGCAGGCTCCTCAGGCTGGGCGGGATGGGGTGGATTTCGGTGACCCAGGTGGGGGGAAGGGGTCACCTGCGGGAGGGAAGGCGGAGACGAGCCCGTGTCTTCGCGAACTCAGCCTCTAGGTGGCGGACTTGCTCCTCCACGGCGTCGATGCGGCGGTTCAGCTGGGCCGTCCGGGCGAGGACCCGGACGAGGAGGCAGACGGAGGTCGTGACCGCCGCGAGGGAGACAGTGCTGTAAGCGCTGCATGAAGCGCCGTCGGCCCCAACCTCGGTCAGCTGTTGCCGCGCGGCTCTTGGTGGCGTTCCGCTATGGTTGTACGTAGGGCTCCCGGATCCCGCCTGCCGCGAGGCATCACGCCTCCCGGATCTCGATCAGCACCGAAGACCCGGGGCCCTGCTAGCTCGCGACGAGGAGGATCCTCGTCATCGAAGGCGAATTCGATGATAGGGTCAGGGACGGCGGTCAGGATCAGGGCGGAGAGCATGTTGTAAAGACCTGATACGCGCGGGGGAGATCGAACTCCCCGAGGCCACCCGCCTCGTCGCTCTGATCGCCTCGTACCAGAGTACCTACTCACCTGCGTCGTCGTTGCCAGTAAGTATATAGCGGAGCTTTAAAAAGACGACTCGAGTTGCGATGATGTTCGCCGGAGTGCCTCCGAAGTACATCGCCGTCGTTGGACGCAGTAGTCCATATTCCGCAAATAGATCGAGTGCGCGCGATGCATCTAGTTCGATTGTTGTGTGGATGCCAGCTTTATCTTCCTTTTCGTTCTGATGCTCGTCCTTGACCACGCATAGAAAGTTGCCGCGCTGCACCAAGTGAAACTCATCTCGGGCGACGACGTTCAAGGACCAAACTACGACCTTTCGGATCTGTTCGATTTCGTCAGCGCTGATATCGCAGAGCATGCGTGTGCAGCTGCGAAAGAAACGATCTCTTGCGCCAGTTTTAGCGTGGATTTCGCGCCTACGGGGCACGAGTGGGCCGACGGCGACGCGCGAGTGGCGTTCCGCCGACGAATGCGACGTCGATTACAATCGGGTGCGCTCAGCGCGGCGCAAAGGCACACGCCCCCCTTACCCCCCACCATGATTTCGGCTGGTTCTGGGCTCAATTGAGCCGGCGAGCGAGCTGCGAGCGCTCCGGCACGTGCAGCTTCGTGCACCGACTCGAGCGGGCCAACCTTCCAGGGACGAGGATCAGCGCGCGCCGCAACCACGGCGTTCGCCAGGTCGCGAGGTGCGGAACATGGTCGAGGACATACCGGCGCATCAGGTTGGCGGTCAGCAACTTCAGCAGCAGCGCGGCATGATTGGCGTTGAAGCTATGGCTCGGCACGCGACCGCATCCCCATCCGTGCTTGAGATCGCCGATGAGTGGCTCGATGCCCGCGCGCAGGTCATACCGCGCCGCGACGTCTTCCGGCGCTTCGACCGGCTCGTTGGTCAAGAAGACCTGCACCGTGTAGTCGAGGCCCTCCCAGAGGTAGATCTGCTTGCCGTTCTCCCGATCGCGTGTGCGTACGGCGATCACGCGGACTCCATTCGGCCAACCGCTGCGCCGGAAGGGGACCTCGGTCACCTGCCGTCGAGGACGACCGTCGGCATCCCGGTCGATGGTACGCCATCCGGTGGCGTACGCGACCCTGCCGACCAGATCAGGGCTCATCCGCGCCTTGGTCAGGAAAAAGCATTCCTTCGTGGCGACGGCGTGCATCAAGGCGCTGCAATCCCCCGCGCCGTCGATCCGCACGTAGATGGCCGCGCTCGGCGCTGCGGCGCGCGCCCGGTCGATGCACTCCTCGACGAAGGGCACATCGGCCTCGCCGAAGCTCGTGTCGCCCGGTCGCAGCTTGGCCCCGACAATGGCCTCGACCTCGGCGATGCGCGCCAGGATCGGATGATAGCTCGGCCGGCCACGGTAGCGTGGGTTCGGGCCCGGAAGTGCCCCCTCTTGCATCCCGAAGAGCGGCTCCACGGTCGTGTCGACGTCGATGTGCACGAAACGGTGCTTTCGGCGAGCAACGAGGGCGAGCCCGTGGTCGACGACCATGCTGTGCAGCGCTTCGAGCGCCTCCTCATCGAACCGGCACAGGTCCCGGTAGACGGTGTCGATGCTCGGGACGACGCCGCCGGCGAGACGCACGAAGAGCGGATCGACGGCGAGCGCCTCGATGCCGAAGACGCGCTCCTCGCCGGCGAGCGCGCTGTCCATCAGCAGGCGCATCTGCGCAGCCATCGGGTAGATGACCGTGCGGCCGGTCTTCAGCCGGGAGAACCAGCGGCTCAGGGCCGCGTCGATGCCGAGCTCGCGGATGAAGGCGCCGAACGGGGCGAGCCCTGCGACGCCCGTCAGGTTCTTCTCCGTGGGCTCGACGTGAATGCTGCGAGGGTCTGGCCGCCGGATTCGCTCTTGGTGCCGTCCGTCGCCTTTCCTCTTGAACCCGAGCTCGCGTCGACGCACCTTGGAGGTGCTCGGCGTGTGCCTTCGTTTGGTCATAGCAACCCGGACGGGTCGCCACGCCGAGCCTTTCTTTCAAGGACTTCCGTTTACGACGGCGGATTTCTCACGCCTCGGATCGGTTTCGTAGGCGCGAAATCCACGTTTAGTCAGCAGGTAGGCCCGCGTGAGCCGACCAAGCGGCGCGAGTGCGGCACTGTCAACAGTGGACAGGGCAGCGCGTAACCCCTCCAATATTACGTTTCCGTGCTCTTCGTTGAGTTCATATTCGAGTGTTCGTTCGAACTCCTCATCCGTCTTGTTCTCGACGACGTAGCGCCACCAGATCTGCTTTCGTCGTTCGGCGGCTTGGAACGCCTTCCCGAGGACGCTTCCGATGGTGGACGCGAGCCCACCCGTTGTGGGTTCGATGACTGCGAGCAGAGCACCGCCCTGCTCTATGTCCGATGCCAGCGTTTCCTTGCCCATTTGCTTCCCTGCCTAACTTGAACGGGTCCGCGCCCGACTAGCATCCGCGCGTTCGGCGGTATCTCTCTGGTCCTCGCTGCCGCTCCAGCTACCCCCATGGCCATCCCGATCTGCGAGGCCAGCGGAGATACCGTCCCGTGTCAAGAGGGGCATGCGCTCGGCAGGGGGGTCGCCGTCACGGTCCGGCGGGCCGACCGGCAGGGCAGGGATCCCACCCTCCGCCTGTCTCCCCATGCAATGGCGCCCGTTCGCCTGCTCGGCTCCGGGCTGCGCCAGCACGCAGACTCTGACCCGGAGTCGGCTCCTCCGCCCGGGTGCCCGCCGTGGAGTTCCGTGGAGCCCCGTATCCTGGGGCCACCTGCCGCGCCCGCTCCGGTGGTTTAGCCTGCGCCAGGCTTGCCCCAAATCCAGGGTTGCCAAAATTTATCAGGTCACACGCAGGCCCCACAAAAGAAAAAAGACACGGTTCTCACCGTGTCTTTTTAGTGGAGGCGCCGGGAATCGAAACGCCTGCTGAGGGTAGGGATCCGCAGGGATCGCGTAGGTTTCCGCATGCGACGGGAGCGGCAAGCGTGCCGACGACGGCGGCTAAGTGCGCGAAACCTCGTGAGCCGGACGAATCCCGGACGAAACCGGAGGACCCGCGGACGGTGCTGCTCCGCCAGCTCGCGGACGGCATGCGGGCGGCGCTCGCCGCGGGTGACGTCGAGGCGGCGCGCATCGCCCACGAGACCATCGGGCGCCTGCTCGGCGCGCCAGGGGCCGACGCGGGCGGCGTCATCGACCTCGCGGCCGAGCGCGCCCGGCGCGGCGGGTAGCCCCGGCTGGGCCCGCGCTCGCGACGGGCGACGTCGAGGCCGCGCGGATCGCGCACGAGACCATCGGGCGCCTGCTCGGCGCGCCAGGGGCCGACGCGGGCGGCGTCATCGACCTCGCCGCCGAGCGCACCCGGCGCGGCGGGTAGCTCCGGCTGGCCCGCGCTCGCGACGGGCGACGTCGAGGCCGCGCGGATCGCGCACGAGACCATCGGGCGCCTGCTCGGCGCGCCAGGGGCCGACGCGGGCGGCGTCATCGACCTCGCCGCCGAGCGCACCCGGCGCGGCGGGTAGCTCCGGCTGGCCCGCGCTCGCGACGGGCGACGTCGAGGCCGCGCGGATCGCGCACGAGACCATCGGGCGCCTGCTCGGCGCGCCAGGGGCCGACGCGGGCGGCGTCATCGACCTCGCCGCCGAGCGCACCCGGCGCGGCGGGTAGCTCCGGCTGGCCCGCGCTCGCGACGGGCGACGTCGAGGCCGCGCGGATCGCGCACGAGACCATCGGGCGCCTGCTCGGCGCGCCAGGGGCCGACGCGGGGGGCATCGACCTCGCCGTCGAGCGTACCCGCCGGGGCGGGTAGTGGACGATATGAGTTGCGCGCGATGGGGGATCAACCTCGCATGGCTTCAGGTGCCACTTGGTTTTTTACTGCCGCGCTTCTGGCCCGCCTGGCTCTCCGGGCGCTGGCTCTCCTGCGCCTTTTTCTGTGGCTGTTGGCTCTTCTGCGGCTTTGCGCCGGGCTGCGGCTTTGCCGGTGGCCGCTCGTTCTGAATGAAATTTTCGAAACTCTCGACAGTGTTGAACAGGTTTGATGGGTAGAGTCCCAGTGCCTTCGCAACTACGAATTCCGTGATTTGGCAAAACAGCTCGGCTTCATCATGTGCCCCTTCGCGCGCCGGGAGCCTACCATGGTGAATTAGCCGATTCCTGACTTCGGCTAACGCCTCGATCCTGGCACGTGCTTTCTGATCAATCTCTGCCCTGATCGCGAAGACGCTTAGGATGTGCGCAATCTTCTCCCTTGCGTAGAGGCTCCTTATTGTCTCGGGCGACATCCACGCTTTGTTTAGCACCCCAAAGAGGTGTTCCCAGATAGTCCAGCATTGCGTGAACGAGCTCTCGATCGATTGACGCTTGAACGCCTCTCGCGCGAGAAATAGGAAGTGCCCGTTCTCGTATCGTTGCTGCCATGCTGGGTCCTTCGTCAAGGCGACGATCCGGTTGAGTTCTTCCTCTAGGCCGATGTCCCCATGGCTTCCGTCTCCGGCTCTCTTGTACGGGATGGAGCATCTTAAGATGCCTCCCCGGGCGTACATGCGAGGATCCTCAATCAGTGGATGATCGGCGTTTGGATCGAGGGTAAATACATCTCTCCTGGTGAATATAGACAGCAGCAGGAGGACGTCATCAAGCCCTGTCTTGTTCCGACTGTCGGAGAAGATGACGGATTTTTCATTGGCTGGCCCCTCGACGTACGCCGTAACGGCGTTGGCGCCTGCGTTCGGGCTGATTCTGAATTCCGCTTGCCCCGCAACGATGTGCTGAAGCCGAGAGAGTTCTTCTTTGTAGTTCTCGGCCCTTTTAAAGTGATATGGGCCGATGTTTAGCTGGTAGATCCACGGGGGAAATTCAAGGTTGTATATAGTTTTTCGGCTGGAACCGGTCATCGGTGCACCCTGTAGAATCCCTGAAGAAGCGGTTGCGTCCGAAGATGGGGCGAGGCGCTATCAGCGCATGAACTGTCGACTTTGGCTTGTGTTGCCAAATGGAGCTTGTGTCTGTCGGGTGAGATGCAGCCGGTCGCTCTCGGTGACCTCTGGCTTGACCGCTCCGACGCTATGGCATGGTCGTTGACAACGAGACGAACGTCTCGTTGTCAGAAACCCGGACGGTGCGATCCATTCATCGTCGAGCATGGGTATCGATTGCCATTCTCATGCTGACCACGTAAGCTCGCCGGGCAAGCAAAGTGCCGCCCGCGGGTGCTGGTAACACCCCGGGCGGCGTGGCCGAACCCCGAGCAACGAGGTCCGACATGTCCGTTGTATACTTACGCCCTTCGACGGGCCAAGGAACCGATCCGCCTTCAGGACGGGCTCCTCGCCCGTCCGCTTCCTGTGCCGCTGAAGAGCCCGCCGGCCCGCGAATCCCCTTCAAGACGCGTAGGAGGAGCAGGTGAAGCGCCCGCGGAAGGGGGCCAAGCGCCCGCCTGCCGCGCGACATCCCCGGAAGCGACCGACGATCGAGGCGATCATGGCCGAGCGCTCGGTCATCATGGCGGTCATCGTCGCCAGCGGCGTGCCCGCGCGCGACCGCCAGGATGTCGCCCAGGAGATCCTGCTGAACGCCTGGCGTTCGGTGAAGCGCGGCATGTACAGGCCGGACCCGAAGGCCGAGCCGCGCAAGGCGCTCCGCGGTTGGCTCTACGGAGTCTCTTGGCGCAAGGTGGGGCACCATCTCAAGAGCGCGTACGTGCGGCGCGTGGTCCTGAGCGCGCAGCCGCTCGGCTGGCTTCCTGAGCCGACTGGGCCCAGCTTGGAGGCGCAGGTCGCCGCGCGCGAAGTGCTCGACGCCATGACGGAGCTCCCACCATGGCAGCTGGAGGCGTTCCTATCGATGGACGACCCGCTGTCGCTCGTCGCGTACGCCCGGCGGCGCGGGATGAACCCGAGCACCGCGGCGAGCCGCCTGCGCATCGCCCGGAAGGCCCTGGCCATGAAGCTCCGGAGGTGGCGCCGATGCCGATGATCAGCCGAGCCAAGCGGCGGCGCGCCCGCAAGAAGCTACCGAAGCCGCCCACCCCGATCCTGACGGAGGTCGTGCTGACCGAGGCCGACCTGAGCAGCATCGCCGAGGCAGCGCTGGCGCTCCTGCCGTTCCCCGTCCGCCCCTGGAACCGCGACAAGCTCTGGGCCGCCGTGCTCGACGCGCACCTCAACGCGAAGACGCGCGCCGGCCGAGAGCTCGCCTGGGAAGCGCGCGGCGCCTTGCAGGTGCTCGACGCCATCGAGCGGTTCTTCGTGCGCCGCGAGAAGTAGACGGCCGCCCCTCCGGGGACGCACGCCCGGCGGAAGCGCGGCTCGCGGCCCGCCGGTCTCAGCCCCGCCACCGCCGACGGAACCGGGGAGCTCGATCGCTCCCCGGACGTGCGGCCCTGACATCGCTCCCGCGTGCTGTAGGCTCGAAAGGATGCGGCCGGCGAGGGTGGAGCCTCCCGGCCGCAGACAATCACGCACGAGGTGACTGTGGCTTCAAAAAGGGTAGGCACGGGCGCAGGTAAAGACAAGGCGGCGAAGAGCAACGGCAGCAAGGCGAGCAGGGCCGCTCCCACACGCCAACGAAAGAAGGGAGCGGCTCCTCAGCCGCCCGAGGCCGAGCCGCCGTCGGCTCAGCTTTCGCCGGAAGCCTTCGGAGAGATGCTCGCCGTCCTCACGACATCGATCGGCAGTCCTTCCGCGGCGCACCTTGCGCTCCGAGCCTACAGCATGGGACTTCGAATTTTTATCCAGGCGGCTGACCCGGGCTACCCCTATCCTGAGATGAGCCAGATCCTAACCGCGCTGGAACGGGCGCACGGAGATATCGCGCGTCATGGCCAGGATGGTGGGGCGCGCCATGCAAAAGGCTTGCTTCAAGCCATGGTCAAGGCGGTATGGCGGTACAAGAATCAGCGGAAGCCTACGCGTCGGGAGCTCGTGCTGGGCGCCATCCGAACGCCCGGTCATGCCCTGACCAGCGATGGGCGTAGGATTCAGATCCCCTCCTATCCCTTTATTGCGAAGGCACTTCTTCACCACCGGCGCTCACAGGCCGATTGTGAACAGCAGGTCTCGGCTCTTGTTGAACGGCTTGCCGAGCACTTCGGACCGGATGGCATCGATCCAGGGAGCGACGTCGAAGAGGTCGCGAGGCAGGCGTTCAAGGTCGCCGGGATCGACCCGCACAACGCGCTCGACGCGCCGGAACGCATGCGGGCGTCTCGGGCGCGCCGGCGACGTCGGGCCTAGCCGGCCGGGGGCGCAGGTCATAACGCACGAGGGGGTGCGTTATGTAGCGGCTTGCTCGTCGCCCGGCCGTGCGGCTTGATGCGTGCAGATGAAGAACAACGCGCAAAAGCAATCTGGTCGGCAGGGGCGGCCCCGGCGCCGCCCCTCGAACCTGACGATCCCGGTCGATCTGCGCGAGCGGCTCCGCGCGCTGTCGGAGGCGACGGGCATCCCGCAGTCCAGGATCGCAGAGCAGGGCATCCGAATCCGGCTGGCGCAGATCGAGCACGCTCAGCGGGCACCGGAGCGTACGCCGTGAAAGTCGCGGTGGATGTCGCGACGCTGCTGCGCGTGCAGGCTGATGCACTCGACGTGCAGGCCCGCACGCTGCGCGCGCAGGCAGATGCTGTAGAGACAGGCCGCGCCGTGGCGCAGCCGACGCCGCACTACGCGACCGCGAAGTCGAACCCCCTCGGTTCCGCTCGGGCGTTTCTGAACGCCCATCGTCGCGGGCACTTCCACACGTTCAAACGCGGGCGCGAAGTCGCGGCGCTCTGGACCGACGTCGCTACCTGGGTCGAGAGCCGGAAGGCTGTGCCTCGTGAACGCAGGGTCGTAGACGACGTGGACGACGATCGCGCCCTTCTCCAAAGGGCGGGTATGCGGTTCCCGCCGGCGAACGACTCCCCAACTGTGCGGCACCGGAAACGCTCCCGCGGATGTTGAGGTGCGGCGTGGCAAGCGCAGCCAGAGAGAGCCGTCTGAGCGCCCCCGGGGACGCTTTCGGCGGCAGCGGGGACGCTTTCGGCGGCAGCGGGGACGCTTTCGGCGGCAGCGGGGACGCTTTCGGCGGCAGCGGGGACGCTTTCGGCGGCAGCGGGGACGCTTTCGGCGGCAGCGGGGACGCTTTCGGCGGCAGCGGGGACGCTTTGCCGCCAGGCCCATCAGGACAAGAGGAGCGCGAGCTTGCAGCACTCGGCGCGCGAGATCCGCGGGTTCTTGCGGAGCCCTGGGTGCTACACCCGTCGCATCGATCCGCCGGCTCTGGACGCCTGGGTGCGGGTCACGACCCCTCAGCCGCCTTACTTGATAGCCCTCTCTGCTTCCCTCTCTCTGCGATCGATGGCACCGCTCCCGCGCTGCACTTCCCAGAAAACGCCGACAATGGCGATGCTCCGTGGGTGCTGCTCGCGTACCTCCGGCCGAGCATCCTCGCATGTCGCGGGCAGTCTCTTGCCCTTGTCAGCGCGTCCCTCACGGCTCCCTCTGGACGGGATGTGCGGGACCACGCGGCGGCATTCGTTGCCTACATCGCAGCACGCCCGGGGGAGGGGGCTGTGCTCGTGGTCGACCAGGGCAAGGGGAAGAGGGGAGCGGCGCATCTACACGGACTCATCTTGACCGGCGCCCCCGCGGAGATGCGCGGCGCTTGGTGCCGCGGGACAGGCGCACGGGAGGCGTTATGCACGCTTACAGACGTGACGGGCTGGAGCGAGCACCTTCAGGGATCCTCTCTTACGCTTGTGCCTGAAGTGGCAAAGATACTCCGCTACGCGTTCAAGCCCTGGCCCATCCAGCACGGCTTCCGTCGCCTCGACATCGATGTATTCGCGTCAGGGCGCTTCGATGCCCCTTGGAAGAGCGTTCTCGAGTTTCTCAGACGGCAGCAACCCGACGGAAGCGCACCCGCGCAGAAAGCGTCCCCTCGCCCGGAGGAAGCGGCTTCCTTGTGTGCCCGGTGCGGACGGAAGATACCTGCAAACAAGCGGCGTCACGCGCGATGGTGCTCGATCAAGTGCCGAAAGGCAGCCCACCGGCACCGTGAGCGGGAGCAGAAATATCTTGACAGGACGCAGATAGGACATTGTTCTTCCGACGTCCCCCGCACGCGGCATGCCGGCCCGCGCTGATTTACCCACGAGTAAATCAGCGCGGGCCGGCATGCCGCGTGCGGGGGGACGTGAGGCTTTCCCGATGGACACCATCGTGCTCGGGTTCGACCCTGGCGCTGCCCGCGTGGGATGGGCGGCGCTCGGCGCGGACGCGCGCGGGGCGCGGCACGTGGGCTCCGGCGTGCTCCCTGTCGACCTCGCGGGCGATCCCGGACTCGAGGCCCTGCGCGCGGCCGCGGGGGCGCTGCTCTCGCGCTACCGCCCCGCGCTGGTCGCCGTCGAGCGCGTCGTCCGGGTCTTCCCCCGCCCGCGGTTCGGTCCTGCCATGGCCAGCGAGCTCTGTGGCGCCTCGTGGGTCGGAGCCGAGCTTGCCGGCCTCGCGGCGGCGCGTGGGCTCATCGTGCGCACCGCGACGCTCCAGGCGGTGCGCTCGGCCCTGGGATGCGCCAGGGCAGGTGACGCCGCGCTCGCCGCCGCCATCCGCGCGCGGGTCGCCGGCTGGCCCGCCCGGTCCAGCGAGCATGCACGCGACGCCGCCGCGGTCGCGTGGAGCACGATCCGCGAGGAGGTGCCCGCGCCCGCGTCGCAGTCGTGGGTGATGTCGGCGGAGCTCGATCGCAATCCCCCTTGACCGAATACATGTTGAGATACATAATGTACATATGGGCGAGCGGACGAGGGCGATCGGTTACGTGCGGGTCTCGACCGAACATCAGGCGGACGGCGGCGTGAGCCTCGCGGCGCAGCGGGCGAAGCTCGAAGCCTACGCGACGGCCATGGATCTCGACCTCGTGGACATCATCGAAGACCCCGGCGTCAGCGCCAAGACGCTCGACCGCCCCGGCCTGCAACGTGCGCTCGGCATGCTCGACGCTGGCCAGGCGTCCGCCCTGCTCGTGGTGAAGCTCGATCGGCTCACGCGCAGCGTGCGCGATCTCGACACGTTGATCGCCCGGTGCTTCGCCGATCGCTTCTCGCTCCTGTCGGTCGCCGATTCGATCGACACGCGCTCTGCCGCGGGGCGCCTCGTGCTGAACGTCCTCGCGTCGGTCTCGCAGTGGGAGCGCGAAGCGACCGCCGAGCGCACGCGCGATGCGCTGGCCCAGCTCCGCGCCGATGGCGTGCGGCTCGGCGGGGCGGCGCTCGGGTGGGTTCACACCGGGGAGGCCGATGCGGACGGCCGGCGCATCATCGCCCGCGTGCAGGATGAAGCTGCGACCGTGGATCGGATCCTGGCGCTCCGCGCCGATGGCCTCTCGCTGCGCGAGATCGCCGCGACCCTGACCGACGAGGGGTATCGGACGAAGCGGGGCGGTAGCTGGGCGGCTGAAACCGTGCGAAAGGTGCTCGCGAGGTCGAGAGAGTGAGTTTCTCCATCGCGTGCAAGATATGGGGTAGCGCAGCGGTTCGGCATGCCCTGGCCGAGCCGAACCCCGACCCGGCGACCCGCGAGCTCTGCCAGAAGATCCTGAAGCACGCGGACCCGCCCGGCGCTTTCCGCGCGTGGGCGCTCGCGCAGCCCTGGCCGCGGTTCTGCGCGATCGTTCGCATCGTCTCCGGAGAAGAGCGTCGAGAGGTCGACGAAGCCGTGAAGGAAAGGATCAAGAGCATGGCACGCATGGGCCGCCCCCCGAAGGAAGACCGCAGCACCGTCGCCGGTGTCATGGTCCACGTCCGACTCACCCCGGGAGAGGTCGAGACCGTGGATGCAGAGGTCGAGCGCCAGCGCGCCATCGCGCCGCCCGGCCTCGCGGACAAGGTGTCGCGGTCGTCGGTCATCAAGGGCTTGATCTCGACGCTGCGCCAGCCTGCCGCAGACCCCGCGCCCGCGGCTCCGCCCGCGCGCTCTCCCGCTCGCGAGAGCAACGAGAGCGACGTCCGCGAGCTCATGGCCCGCTGTTTCGAGCGGGGCCTTACCCAAGCCCAGCTGGCGAAGCTCTCCGGTGTCGAGCGGTCCCAGATCAGCCGCTTTCACACGCAGAACGCCACGAAGCCGCCGTTGCCCCCCGAGAAGGTGGCAGCCCTCGCCCACGCCCTGCGCGCGTGGGAGGCGAAGCAGAAGTAGACCGCGCCTGCCGCGCCCTGACGGAGACACCGACGCATGCCCCGACCTCGCACCGGAACGCTTCAACGCCACCGCGATCACTGGGACGCGCGCATCACCTTGGAGGATGGCTCGCGGCAGTGGTTCTGCTTCCCTGCCGGCTACTCCGAGGCTCGCGCCCGCGACCGCGCCAAGCGCCTCTCGGAGACCGCCCGCGCCACGGGCGCCACGAAGCCGCGGCGGGGCCGCACCGCAGCGGCTCCCGCGGGTGAGACCGTGGCCGCGTGGGTCGAGCGCTGGACCGCGGTGCGAGAAGAGCGGGGTCTGACGTCTGCGGCGGGCGACCGCGGACGTCTGCGGAAGTGGCTGTTTCCTCAGTTGGGCGACAAGCCGATAACCGCCGTGGCGCGGCGTGATGTCGAGGCGTTCGTCGAACACCTGGACAACTCGGTGCGAGCCGGCGAGCAGTCGTGGAAAACCGCGGTGAACACCTGGGGGCTCGTTTCCAAGCTGTTCGATGACGCCTGCAACGCCAAGACGCTCTCGCTGCGCGTCCTTGTCAGCAATCCGGCCGCGGACGTGCGCGGGCCAGACCGGGGCATCAAGAAGGCGAAGGCGTATCTCTACCCGTCGGAGTTCCTGCCGCTCGTGTCGAGCCCGAACATCTCGATCGAGTGGCGCCGCGCCGTGGCGCTCGCGACCTACCTCTATGTGCGGGCGAGCGAGCTCCGCGCCCTGACGTGGGACGACATCGATCTCGAGCGCGGCATCGTCCACGTGCATCGCAGCTTGGACCGCGAGGGCGGCGCCAAATCGACCAAGACGGGCAACACCCGCCGCTTCACCATCGAGCCGGCCTTGATGCCCCTCCTACGCGCCATGCACGCCGAGTCAGGCGGCCGGGGCCGCATCATCCGGCTCCCCGACGATCGCCACCTGGCACGCGCCCTGCGCGGGCTCATGACCGCGGCGCGGCTGGACCGGTCCGAGCTCTTCGCGGCGGACGCGACGCGGAAGAACATGACCTGGCACGACCTCCGCGCCACCGGCATCACCTGGCTTGCCATCCGGGGGGACGACCCGCTCAAGATCATGCAGCGCGCTGGCCATGCCGGTTTCCAGACGACGCAGGGCTACATCCGCGAGGCCGAAGCCGTCCGCGCGGGGTTCGGCGACGTCTTTCCGCGGCTACCTCTCTCGCTGTGGGAGGGTGGTGTTTCGTCTGGGAATCGTCCGGAAAGCGCGCAAGTGCGCGGAATCATGGTGGAGGCGCCGGGAATCGAACCCGGGTCCGCAAGGCATCCAGTCTACCTTCGTTCACGTGCGTAGTCGCCATGCGCCGGCGACGGCGTTCGTAGATTCGGCTACGACCTATCCCTCACTGAATCTCGGCCGCGTTATCGAGGGCGTCCTCACGCGACCCAGCCCTGTGGTTGACACCCTTAGAGTACTAGGACGACCTTCTCCTCGGATGGCTTAGCGGTTATTAGGCCGCGACAGCGTATGCGTTGTCGTTCGCACTTGTAACGTCCCGCTTGATAGGCGGAGCAGGAGCCGCCAGCACGCAGACAGACCTTCAGTCCCCACGTCGAAGCCGATCGCCCCCTCGTGGTTCGTTCAGACGGACCGAATATTGCTAGAAACCGCGCTGGCGTCAACCCCTCGGCGCCAGATCGTTCCGTCGCTGACGCCGTTGCGGACGGCGCCGTGCGTCGGTCGGGGCCCGTTGGTCCGATCCTCCCGGCTTTCCTGCCTGCCGCTGCCTCCAGGCGCTTCCGTCAGCCTTGCCCTCCGCCCTCTGCCTCAACCTGCTGCCGCCGCTCGTCCGCCCGCTCCGGTCGGGCCCCTCTCTGCTCGGCCGCCCGCTGACCTCGCCGGCACGCCTCGCGCTCTCGACGGCTCCTCGCGGCTCGGCTAAGAAGCCCGCGAAAAGGAAAAGGAGTCGGGCAACTTATGGCGAGGATGGTCCAGTGCGTGAAGCTCGGCCGTGAGGCGGAGGGGCTGGAGAAGCCGCCGCTGAAGGGCGAGCTGGGCAAGCGGATTTTCGACAACGTCTCGAAGGAGGCGTGGCGGCTGTGGCTCGAGCACTCGAAGATGCTCATCAACGAGTACCGCCTCGACCTCATCTCCGAGGCCGGCCAGCGGATCTGGATGACCGAGCTCGACAAGTACTTCTTCACCGGCGGGAACGAGGCCGCGCAGCTCCCGCCCGACTACGTGGCGCCCAAGGACAAGCCGGAGTAGCCGACCGCGATCGCGGTCCCCCGTCGCTCATCGGCCCGGCGGCGCTCCCACCCACCCCATCCGGAAGCGCCCCGCCCCCCCGCCGCCCCTCAGGGCAGCGGACCCGGAGCCGGCAGCGCTCCGCCGTTGCGCACGTACTCGATCAGCGCCGTCGCCATCTGCTTGTCGACCTTCTCGCACTTCGCGGTGACCGCCCCCATCGTCGCGCCCTTGCACTCTCTCTTCCGCTCGATGATGAGCTTGCCCGTCTTCTCGTCGGCCAGGAACGCGTCGCGCGTCTTCTGATCGAGGCTCTTCCACGGGATCGCCGCGAACTTCGGCTTCGGCGGCACGTGCTGCCGGACCTCCTCCGCCATCAGCGTGGCGCACGTCCCGTCCCATCGCAGGACCTCGTAGCCGCCCCCGGCGCCGCTCACGACCATGCCCCCGGTCTCCGGCTCCCGGTGATAGAGGATCAGCACCTCCTCATCGAAGACCAGCTTGTCGTTCGAGGACGACCCGCCAGAGGCGTTCACCGCCTCGGTGTCCCGCGTCAGGTACCCGCGCGTGAACGGCGACCCCTTCGCGAACAGGGTCAGCGCCACGTCCGGATGGAACCCGCTGCAGAGCCGCTTCACGAACGCCACCGGCGGCAAACACTCGTTGCCCCGCTGCTCGCACGTCGTCGGGATCTGCCGTGACGCTTCCCCCGCCGCGTCCTCCTCCTTCTTCCCACCTTCACCCTCCGCCGCCTCACCCTCCTTCGCGGCCGGCGCCGCAGCAGCCACCTCGGCCTCCGCACGATCCGGCTCCGACGGAGGAGGCGCCGCGCCACCGCAAGCGGTCAGGGCACCCACCAGGACAAGCGCAAACGAGCTCTGGACAGATCGCATGGCCCACGAACCTACCGGAGCCAGCCCGCCCCTCCGCATGGAAAAAACAACGTCGCCCCGCGACGCAATGCGCCAGCACGGCGTCAAAATCCGTGGCGAATTGCAGGAAGCCGGCCGCTGCTCGCAACGCCGCCCGCGACGCAATGCGCTGCAGATCACGAATGGTTCAAATTTCCGACAGCGCTTGACATCAGCATCCCATCAGCAGAGTCTGAGCTGATTCCGGCAGGAGGTGGTCGTGCTGGATCTTTCTTCGTCGGCATTCTCATCATCGTGTGTTGGCGGTTCGCGTAAGTGCAAGTCTCACACGGGGGCTCGTCGAAGGCGACGGCGAGTGTCCGCTGCTCTGGGAGGGTGGGTGATGGTCGCCTCGTGTGTTCTCCTCGCGGGCTGCAGCGCGGCCGGGGAGCAGTTCGATCCGCCGGCGAGCACCGGCGACGTGCTCACGGGCGCGGGCGGCGGCTCCGCCTCGGGCGGCTGGGCGAGCTCATCGGGCTCATCGGGCTTGTCGGACGACCCGGGCGAAGTCGGCGGCGGCTGGCCGTCAGGGAAGCTCGGGCCGCCGTATCCCATCGTGCTCGCTCACGGCTTCTTCGGATTCGAGGACTTCGCGGGCGCGGGATACGTCAGCTACTTCTACAACCTCAAAGAGACCCTCGCCGAGAGCGGCGAGACGATCTTCACGCCCGCCGTCGACCCGTTCAACAGCTCCGAGGTCCGCGGCGCGCAGCTGCTCGCGCGGATCGAGCAGATCCTGGACGCGACAGGCCACGAGAAGGTGAACATCATCGCCCACTCGCAGGGGGGGCTCGACGCGCGCGTTGTCGCGCACGACAGGCCCGATCTCGTCGCCTCCATCGTCACCGTCGCCACACCCCACCTGGGCTCGAAGGTCGCCGACGTGGCGCTCGAGCTCGTCGCCCACGAGCGCCTGCAGGACATCCTGGACGATCTCATCAACGCGATCGGCGCGCCGCTCTACGATCAGATAGGCAACGAGACGAGCGTCTTCGCGGCGCTCGAGCAGTTCTCGACGCCCGGCATCGCGGAGTTCAACGCGAGGTTCACCGATTCCCCCGGGGTGTTCTATGCCTCCTTCGGCGGGCGGACGAACCGCGCGCGCGGCGGCAGGGACTGCACGACGCTCACCCCCGCGCCCTTCGTCGCGCAGTTCGACGACGGCCTCGATCCGGTCCACCCGCTGCTGTCGCTGACCGAGACCCTGCTCGACGGCGGCATCGGCGAGTCGTTCCCGAACGACGGCCTGGTGCGCGCGCGGGACGCGCGCTGGGGGGACTTCTGGGGGTGTATCCCGGCCGACCATTTCGACGAGATAGGCCAGCTCTTCGGACAGAGTCCGGGCGACGGGAACCCCTGGCTCTATATCGACTTCTACCGCTCCGTGATCGCGCGGCTCCGGCAAGAAGGCTTCTGACGAGCCCGCCATCGTCCGCGCTCGTCCGCGCGCACCTGCGCTCGCCCGCGCTCACCCGCGCTCGATTCGCCGAAAACCGCCCCGAGCGGCGCCCTCTCCACTACCATCACCCGCCGATGCTCAAGGCGCCGCTCACCCGCGCTCTTCCGCTGCTCGCCCTGCTCAGCGCGGCGTGCAGCGGCGACGTGCGCCGGTTCCCCCTGCGCGATCCGGTCTGGCGCGACGCCGACCTGAGCCCCGTCTCGCTGCCCTGCCGGCCCGATCCAGAGGCCCCCAGCGACGATCCGCAGCACCGCCTCTGCTCGCCCGCGTCCTATGAGTCCTCGTTCGCGTGGGACGCCGCCGACAACCTCGTCTTCCGCCCGGTGTCGCGGTTCTTCGCCGTGGATCCAGGGGGCGAGGCGGCCAACGTGAACAGCGTCGACGAGGTGCCGGACTCCAGCTGGTTCACGAACCGGCTCGGCAAGCGGCCGCTCTCCGCCGAGGAGCTGGTGCGCGGGCCGTGCGGCGACAAGACGCTGGATCCCGAGGCGCCGGACGGGTCCTGGGTCATCGACATGGGCAAGCCGAACGGCGCGAACCCCGGCTTCCGGGTCAAGGTCGAGGGCGTCGGCAAGTTCATGCTCAAGGCCGACCCCTCGGATCAGCCCGAGCGGGCCACCGGCGCGACCGCCATCGCGGCGCGCCTCTACCACGCCGCCGGCTTCTGGGCGCCGTGCGACAGCGTTGTCTACCTGAAGCCGTCGATCCTGAAGCTGTCGCCCGGGCTCACCGTGACCGACAACAGCGGTGTCGCCAGGCCCTTCGATCAGGCGGCGCTCGACGGCGTGCTCGCCAAGGCCTCGAAGCGCGGCGACCGGGTCCGCATGGTCGCCTCGCGCTGGCTCCCGGGCCGCGCCATGGGCCCGTTCAGGTACGAGGGGACCCGGGAGGACGATCCGAACGACGTCATCCCGCACGAGGACCGGCGCGACCTGCGCGGGGGGCGCCTGCTCGCCGCCTGGCTCAACCACTTCGACTCGCGCGAGCAGAACTCGATGGATGTCTGGCTCGCCGAGGACCCGAAGGACAAGGACGCGTCGCCGGGCCACGTGCGCCACTACACCATCGATCTCGGCGACTGCTTCGGCAGCGAGTGGGAGTGGGAGGAGATCTCGAAGCGCCTCGGCCACGCCTTCTACTTCGACGTCGAGTACGCGCTCCTCGACTTCGTGACGCTCGGCATCCCCGAGCGGCCCTGGGACCGGGCGAGCCACGATCCGCAGGGCGACATCTTCGGCTTCTTCAGCGATCGCGATTTCCGGCCGGAGGCCTGGCGCGGCGGCTACCCCAACCCGGCCTTCGGGCGGATGACCGAACTCGACGGCGCCTGGGCCGCCCGGACGCTCGCGCGCTTCACGCCGGAGCTCATCGAGGCCGCCGTGAAGACCGGCGACTTCACGGCGCCGCGGCACACCGCGTTCCTGATCGGCAAGCTCCTCTCGCGGCAGCGCGCGATCATGGCGCGGTACCTGACGCGCCTGTCGCCCCTCGCCGACGTCGCCCTGGCCTCGCCGGCGGCGCTGTGCGGCGTCGATCTCGCGCGGCGCACCGGCGTCGCGCGCCCGCAAGACCTCCGCTACGAGGCCGCGATGTACGCCGGCGAGTCGCTCGCGCTGCGTGCCCGGCCTGTCGTGCGCCCCTCGCCGGACGGCCGCGTGTGCCTCTCGCTCCCCCACATCGCCGCGGACGGCGGCGCGCCCGACGACGCGCCCTCGCGCTACGCCATCATCGATGTCCTGAACGGGCAAGCGCCCGGTCCGCTGCGCGCCCACCTCTACGACCTCGGCCCGCGCCGCGGCTACAAGCTCGTCGGCATCGAGCGCCCCGACGACGCCGAGCCGCCCAACTGAGGTCCTCACCCTGACAATTGCTCTCATTTTTAAAGAGAAATTGAACAGGGAGGCGGGGAGACGGGGAGATTTTGGGGATTTTACTCCCCGTCTCCCCGCCTCCCTGTGAATTTCCCCGAAAGTTCGAGGGGATGCTTCAGGTTCCCGCCGGACATTCGCCGCCGCTCGATCAAAAGCCGTGGGTGGCGCCGACCATGAACCGCAGCTCCTGCAGGCCGGCCCCCTGCTCGAAGGTCTCCGTGGCCGAGCCGATCAGGACATCGATGGAGTGGTCTCGCTCGCCGCTCGTGCGCAGGCCGAGCACGAACGACATGCGGAGCAGGTCGAGATCGAAATCGCGGAGGTGCTCGCCGAACACGTTGCCTGCGGCGACCTGCGCCGTGCCGTCGACGAACGCCCAGACCGGATAGCGGTACTCGAGCGTCGCCGCGGCGGCGCTCCGCCCGCGGAGGCGCCCTTCGCGGAAGCCCCGCATCGGCGCGTCGCCGCCGAGCTCGGCGAGCTCGGTGAAGGGGACCTCCGCGGCGCCGAGCGGGTCCGCGAACGCCGCCGAGAGGACGAGGCTCACGATGCGATCGTGGCCGGTGAGATCGACGAACCCGCCCAGCGAGCCGCCGTAGCGGAGCCACCGGCTCTCCAGCGGCCGCTCCAGGTCGACGGCGTGCTCTCCGGACAGCTCCAGCCGGACGCCGTGGCCCCGCGCCGGGCGCGGCAGGCGCGAGTCGAGGCCGGCGCGGCCCCCGATCCGGTAGGCCGTATATCCGGTGTCGTACGACGGGGGCATCGGATAACGGCCGCGCGCGACCCGGAAGCCGACCGTCGGCTTGCAGCAGATGTCGTGGAAGTCGACGGTCTTCGCGCCGGTGGTCGCCTCGACGAAGCTGAACGCGCCAAAATCGGCGTGGAGCGTCGCGGTCCCCTCGACGCTGCGGGCTCTGTAGCGGGCCCAGTCGCGCTCCAGCGAGCTGGGACCGATCCCAGAAAACAGCCAGTCAGGCCGGGTGTCCGCCTCGCCGCGGAGCTTCAGGTGAGCGCGCCCGCCGAGGGGGATCCGGTCGGCGACCGTGAGCCTCCACCAGTCGACCCCGCCGGTCGCGGCGTGGACCCGGAGCTCGTTGCCGGGGACGAACAGGTCATCATAGAAGAAGTAAACGCCGACGCTCGCGCGAAAGCCGAAGTCGATGAGCGCCGTCGGGACGATGCCGATGTTGTTGTTCGGCCCGAAGGTGAAGATGTCCTTGAGCTCCTTGATCCACTCGCCCTGCTCCGCCGCGATGGTGAGAACGCCGAGCGGCCGCCGGACCAGGTACTCGCTGGCGAGGTAAGCAGGGAAGAACACGACGCGCGGCACCCAGAGCAGCGCGTCGCCGGCGCTCGTCGCCTCGTCCGGGCGACCGTCGTAGTCCGGCACAGGGCGCTTCGCGCCGGGCGCCAGCGGCGCCGCGGCAGGAGGATGTGGCGGCCTGGCAGGCTCTGCCGGCGCGCGAGGAGCGGCCGGCGTAGCAGGCTCTGCCGATGTGCGAGGCGCCGCCGGCGGCGCCCCCGGGACCACGGGCGGCGGCGCGGCGCCCCCCGCCGGAGGCGCGGCCTGTGCCTCGGCGCACAGCGACAGCGCGGCGCAGCTCGCGAGCGCGGCCGCGCGCCGCCGAAAGGCCGGGCCGAGCGCGCGCGTCGGTCCCTTCTCGTTGGTGC
Organism: Sorangium sp. So ce117; assembly: GCF_051524395.1. Classification (NCBI taxonomy): domain Bacteria; kingdom Pseudomonadati; phylum Myxococcota; order Polyangiales; family Polyangiaceae; genus Sorangium; species Sorangium sp. So ce117. The sequence goes on along the minus strand of NZ_CP150309.1, from coordinate 8,844,833 downwards.
CCAATCCGCCTCGCCTCTCGCACGGAAACACGTCGCGGCGCGGGAGCATAGCGGAGTTCCCGACCCGAGAGACGCCTGTCTGCGCGGCGCGCGCCTGTCGAACGTCCACGCGACGGCGCGGCGGGTGCGGCGGTTCACACGCGAGAGGGAGGTTGCCGGCCGGGACCAGGCTCGATAGCCTCCCGCGCTCGGCATCGGTCCTGTGCCGGTGCCGCCAGAACGGCGGTTTTCCGGGCATGGAGCGGCGGGTGGCGAGCACAGGCGAGAACGAGACACGGGCCCGGGGCGTGCTTCAAAGGCTCCTTGCGATCTTCGCCGAGGTGAAGCCGCGCGAGGTCTTCAGCGTCCTCGTCCTCACGCTGAACGTGTTCCTCCTGCTCACGGGCTATTACCTCCTCAAGGTGGTCCGCGAGCCGCTGATCCTCGCGGGCGGCGGGATCGAGATCGGCGGGCGGCGGCTCGACCTCGACGGCCCCGAGGTGAAGGCCTACGCGGCGGCGGGCCAGGCGCTCCTCCTCGTGGGCGTGGTCCGCGCCTATGGCGCCCTGGCAAGGCGCTTCGGGCGCATGCAGCTCACCACGGCGCTCACGCTCTTCTTCGCCGCGAACCTCGTCCTCTTCTTCCTCCTCGCGCGCCTCGGCGTCCCCCTCGGGGTGCCCTTCTATCTGTGGGTGGGCTGCTTCAACCTCACCGTGATCGCGCAGTTCTGGTCCTTCGCCAACGATGTTTACACGCCCGAGCAGGGCAAGCGGCTCTTCGCCATCGTCGGCATCGGGAGCTCGCTCGGCGCCATGTTCGGCGCGCAGATCGCGAAGCGCGTCTACGTGCCGATCGGCCCCTACAACATGATGCTCCTCGCGGCGGGCGTGCTGCTCGCCTGCCTGGGGCTCACCTACCTCGTCCACCGCGACGACCTCGCGGGCTCGAAGGGCGCCGCGGACAAGGCCGACGCGCCGCCCGGGGGCGCGGCGGGCGGCTTCAAGATCATCGCGGGCGACCGCTATCTGCTCCTCATCGCCGGCCTGACGCTCGTCCTCAACTGGGTGAACTCGACAGGCGAGTACATCCTCGATCGCACCCTGATCGAGTCCGCCACGAGCGCGCTCGACCCGGGGAGCGAGCAGCGCGGCGCGCCGGACGCGGCCCCCGCCGGCGCGGCCCCGGGCGCGCCGCTCGCGGCGGGCGCGCCTGTCTACCTCGTCGATCCGCAGGCGTCGCGCCTGCTCGAAGGGAAGATCGCCGCCGTCGAGGGCGGCGCGTTCGACGTCGAGGCAGGCGGCAAGATCGTCGAGGGCGCCGAGGCGGGGCTCGTCCACCCGCGCACCGAGAAGGGGAAAAAGGCGGCGCTCGGCGCGATCATCGGGACCTTCAAGGGGGATTTCTTTTACTGGGTCAACACGTTCGGCGTCGTCCTGCAGCTCTTCTTCGTCTCCCGCATCTTCAAGTACCTCGGCGTGCGATTCGCCCTGTTCATCCTCCCGGCCATCGCGCTGCTCGGCTACGCGTCCCTCGCCGTCCTGCCGGCGCTCGCCGTCGTGCGCATCGCGAAGATCGCGGAGAACAGCGCCGATTACTCCATCCAGAACACAGCGCGGCAGGCGCTCTTCCTCCCGGTCGGCCGCGACGCCAAGTACAGCGCCAAGGCGGCCATCGACACCTTCGTCGTCCGCGCGGGCGACGTGCTCGCCGCCGTGGGGGTGATCGCCGGCCAGGTGCTCGCGCTCTCCACACGCCACTTCGCGATGGCCAATATCGCCCTCGGGCTCGTGTGGCTCGGCGTCGTGGCCGGCATCGCCCGGGAGCACAGGCGGCGCGCCGCGGACGAGCCGGCGGCATCGAAGTCCGACGATCGCGAGGCCGCGTAAGCCTCAGGGCCGCGCGGCGTTCGCCTTCCAGCCCTCGTAAGCGTCCATCAAGGCCAGGTACAGCCAGCGGCCGATGACCTCGGCCCCCGCGCCCGACGGGTGCGCGAGATCGGCGCCGCCGAGCCCGCGCTGGACCCAGATCCCCATCGAGCCCGAGCCGCCCATCGCGCCGAAGGTGTCGAAGTAGCCGCAGCCGACCTGCCCGGCCACCCTGCGCTGGATCGCCGCGAGCTTCGGGATCACCGGGCGGCTCCGGTACACCTCGCCCTTCTTGTCGGCGCGGTCCATCGGGCCCACGAGCAGGCACGACGACCCGGGCAGCGCCGCGGTCACCTGCTCGAGCACCGCCTTCATCGTCGACTCGTATTGATCGAGCGGGAACAGCTCGCCGTCCTCGCTCTCGTTCATGCCGTAGTGGAACACCGTCAAGGACGGGCTCCGCGCGCGCAGCTGCTCGGCGAAATGGGCGTCGTCGCTCTTGTCGAGGAAGCGGATACGGCAGCCCTGGATGCCGATGGCGTCGAGCACCACCCCCGGCGTGTCCCGCTCCATCCAGACGCCGAACGCCCGCACCCCCGGGCCGTGCGCCCGCACCTCGATGCCGTGCGGCCCGTCCGGGACCTCGTAGGTCGCGATCGCCGAGCTGGCCGCGTCGGCCCGCGTGTCGATCATCTCGCGGCTCTCGCCGTCGATCTTGATCTCCATCCGCCCGCCCTCGGGGTGCTTCAGGTAATCGACGGCGAACCGCGAGACCGCGCGCCCGTAGGTCCCGGACTCCGCGGTGGCGAAGCGCGAGAACACCCCCGCGCCCTGCGAGCGGAACGACACGCCGCCGATCCCGTAGAGCCCATCCTTGGCGAACGGGCCCACCACACGGCTCACCTGCCAGCCTGGGCCGGCGAAGCGGACAACGTCATTGTGGAAATATCCGGGCCAGGCGTTCGCCATCAGCATGAACCCGTGGCCGGCGTCCCCGAACCGCTTCTGCAGCTTGCGCCGCAGCGTCGCCGTCACGAAGTCGCTCGCCACGATGGAGTCGCCGAAGTAGGTGATGCGCGCGATCGACTGCGGCGCCTTGCGCTCCACCGCCGCGAGCGCGCGGAAGAACGGCGTCATCGCCTTGCCGCTCGGGTCCTCGATCGGCCGCGGCGGCTTGCCCTCGGAGGCGACCGCCGCCGGCATGAGCTCGGCGGCCGCGGCCGGCAGCGCGACCTCCTCGGGCTGGCGCAGCTCGGCCTGCTCGGTGGTCTCGGTGACGAGCGTCGTCTCGCCGACCGACGCCACCGGCGCCGGCGCCGGGACCACGACGAGCCCCTCCCCCTCGGGCAGCGGCGTGAGCACCCGCAGCCGCGACAGGCTCGGGTGCGCGTAGGGGACGAGCACGAGCAGGGCGAGCGTCGCCATCGCCCGGGCAGCCGGCGAGGCGAGCCCGTTCCGCGCCGGCGAGCTCACGGTCACGGAGCCTCCGTCGCGCGCAGCCGGACGCACATCACGCCCGCCCGGCGGGGGCGCCTCGTGGACGTGGGCCTCGCGCGCATCCGGCGCGTGGACGGCCGGCTCGTGAGCCCTGGTGCTGCTCCTGGAGGTCATCGACGCACGTGGGAAAGAAGGATGGAAGCGGCGGCTACGGGCCCTTCTTCTCCTGCTTGTCCAGGGCCGCCGTCGCCTTGTCGCGGCAGACCGCGTCGCCCTGGTGGATGCAGATCGCGCGCAGCAGCTTGATCTCGCTGGCCGACGCCTTCCCGTTCCAGACCTTCGGCTCGAGCGCCCGCCGCTGCGCGGGGTACGAGCTCGAGTCGAGGCCAGAGCTCGCCGGCGCGGCGCCCGAGGCCGAAGGCGCCGGCGCCGAGGCAGAAGCCGAAGCCGATGGCGCGGGCGCGGGCGCAGGCGCGGGTTGCGGCAGCCAGGGCGCCGGCGAGCCGACGTGCTGCGGCACCGGCTCCGGCTCGGGCGGCGCCTCGGGGTCGACCTGCCGCCGCATCTCGGCCACCCGCGCGCGCAGCTTCGTCGGGACGCCCGTCGTCTTCGCGATCTCGTTGAGCAGCGCGAGCTTGTCCGCCTTGGTCCCGGCCTGCTCGACCTGCCGGAACATCCCCTCCGCCCAGCGCTCCTCGATCTCCTTGAAGCGCGGCGTCTCCCGGACCGGCGACGTCTCGGCGATCTCCTGCAGCTTCCGGTGCGCGGCGTCGATGTTCCCCGCGCGGAAGTGCTCCTGCGCCGCGTCGAGGATCTGCGCGTCGTCGCCCGCCTGCGCCGCCACCACGGGCCTCACGTCCGGCTCGGGCGTCGTGGACCCGTGCGACCGGGCGCGCGTGGCCACGATCACGGCGATGACGACGATCAAGGCGACCGCGAGCAGGAGCCCCATCGCCTTGCTCGCCCCGCCGAGCGAGCGGGACGACTGCGCGGAGGGGGCCACGCTCCCGTAGGCGCCCGGCGCCACGCCAGGCCCGCCGTCCGGCCCCGCGCGAAAGATCTTGCCAGCAGCGACGAAGCGGAGGCGGACGTCGCCGAGCTCGAGCGCGTCGCCCGCCTCGAGCAGGCCCCGCTTGAGCTCGACGCCGTTGATGCGCACGCCGTTCGCGCTCTGCTTGTCGACGACCTCGTAGCGGCCGCTGCCGAGGCTGATGAGCTCGGCGTGCAGGCGGCTCACGGAGCTGTGGTTGATCGAGATGGTCGCGTCCTCGGAGCGCCCGATCGTGAAGCGCTCGCCGTCGAGCGGGAACTCCGCGCCGGGGGTCGGGCCGACGACCATGACGAGCCGGTTCGGGCGGGTGTGGAGCGGCAGGTGCGCCGTGCTGCGGCTGCCCGGCGGCGGCGTCGGGCTCGTCACGGCGGACGAGAGCGCCTCATCGACGATCTCGATGCGGTAGTCGCCGAGCTGCACGAGGTCGCCGTGGCGCAGGTGCTGCTCGCCGTTGACCCGCCCGCCGTTGACGTACGTGCCGTTGTAGCTGTCGAGATCCCGGATGACCCAGCCCTGGCCGTTCTTGGCCAGCGTGGCGTGGGTGCGCGAGACGTTGCGATCGGTCAGCCGGATCGAGTTCGACTCTCCGCGTCCGAGCGCGTACTCCTCATGGGCGAGGGGGAGCCCCGTCTGTTTCCCCTCGTCATCCTCGATCGTCAGCTTCCACATAGCGGGTTCGGGGTACTCGGGCGGGGCCAGGCTCGCCCCGCGAGCCCCTGTGGATCCGTGGCACCCACCGGTCGCCGTACGAGCCTCCTCAGCGAGGCGGGACTACTTTAGCGAGTCCGCCTCCGGGAAGGCAATGACGGCGCGCCGGCCCGTGGCGGACGGCCGGGACCGCGCCGTCGCCAGCGCCGAAATCCACGAGCGCGTCTCGGATCGTCGCGCGCGCCGGGCAAGCACCGGGCGGGCCGGGCAGGCCGCCCGCCGGCGCGGCGATCCCGGAAGGCCAGGCCGGACCTCCGGCGGGCGGAGCTAGTGGCCGCCGCCCACGGGCCGGAACGGATGGAGGAACGCCGAGAGCGCTCCCGGGTTCCGGGTCTGCAGCCAGAGCCTCCCGTGCCCCTGGAACTCGCAGACGAGCCCCTCGCCGGACAGGAACAGGCCCTTCAGGCCCGACAGCTTGCGCACCTGGTACCTCAGGCCCTCGGTAAACGCGAGCAGATGGGTGTTGTCGCAGAGATAGCCCTCGTGCTGGCGACCGACGTCGATCGCGTGGATACCGCCGTAGCTCGAGAACCAGATCAGCCCCTCGCCATACGCCCGGAGCAGCGACAGGCCGCCGGCGAAGAAGCCCTTGGCCCCCTGCCACGTCGTGTCGAGCGTGATGCCGGGCGTGGAGGCGAGATAGGCGCCCGACTGGAGGAACACCTCCATGCCCGAGCGCAGCACGAGGCGCTCGATCGAGCCCTCGGGGGCCGGCGCGAGCCGCATCGACTGCATGGGCGCCGTCGCCGTGAAGGTGCTCTGGAAGAGGCTCTCTCCGGCCGTCATCCTGCGCTTGAGCGCGCTGGCGAGCCCGCCCTGCAGGCTGGTCTTCATGTCGATGGCCGCGTCGCGCGCGACCATCGCGCCGCTCTCCGCGACGATCTGCTCGCCGGCGTGCTCGAAGGTCACGTGGAGCACGCCGAACTCGGGGTTGCCTCGGATCTCGTCGCGCACGCCGTCCCCCGATCTCTAGGGCTGCCGCGGGGCGAGCCGCGCGCCGATCGCCGCGCCGTACCTGCCGGCGTTGCGCGACTGGACCCACAGGCTGCCGTTCCCCTCGACGTGGCAGACGAGGCCCTCGCCCGAGAGCCACGTGCCGAGCCACGTCGACGTGCTCTTGCCGATCCGGCAGGCGAGCGTCGACTCCCACGCTGCGATGTGCCCCGTGTCGACGACGACGTGGCCTCTCACCTCGAGCTCCTCGAGCGCGCCGAACGCGCCGATGATCATCTGCCCCTGCCCCGCCGTCTCCAGCGCGAAGAGCCCGGCCCCCGAGAAGAAGCCGCGCAGGCCGGACGAGCGCGTCCTCACCTCGACATCGGGGCTGGACGCGACATAGGCGCTGCTCTGGACGCACCATTGCCGGTCACCCACCTCCAGCACGGCCATGTCCCCGGACAGCGGTGTCGCGAACAGCACCTCTCCGCGCCCGCCCTCCGCGGCGAACGCGTTCCTGTAGAAGGACTCTCCGGCCAGCATCCGCTTCAAGCCCGACATGATGCCGCCCGACTGCGTCTCCACGCGCACGTTCGTCGACATGCCCACGAGCGCGCCGCTCTCGGCGAACACGCGCTCGCCCGGGTCGAGCCAGCACTGCGCGAGGGCCTGGGAGGGACGGTAGAGGAGATTCACCTGCATCGGACGTCTCCGCCGCTCCCTCAGGGCGGGAGCAGCGGCGCGAGCCACCCCACGAGCGCGCCGGCGCTGCGCGACTGGATCAGCACCCGGCCGCGGCCCGAGAGCTCGCACACAACGCCTTCGCCAGAGACCATGAAGCCCATGAGCCCGCCGCCAGGGCTCCTGATCTTGAGCGCGAGCGACGCGTCGAACCCGACGAGGTGCCCGCTGTCCACGACGAGCGAGCCGTCGCAGGCGAGCTCCTCGATCGCCCCGTAGCTCGTGATCCAGAGATCACCGACGCCGGAGGCCTCGATGAAGAAGACGCCCTCCCGCGCGAGGATGGCGCGCAGCCCACCCCAGCGCACCTTGACGTCGACGTCGCCCGCGCTCGCGAGGTACGAGCCCGCGCCGAAGAGCACCGTCTCTCCCTGGAGGCGGACGTGCTGGATGCCGCCGCTGAGCGGCGGGGCGAGCCACACCCACCCGCCCTCCGGCGCCTCGATCCGGTTCACGAAGAACGTCTCGCCCCCCGCGAGCTTCCGGAGCAGCGCGACGAAGAACGCCTTGAGCCGCCCGAGGAGCCCGGCCCCGCGGCCCGCGTTGAGCCGGACCTCCGTCCGCAGGCTCGGCGACCGCGCGACCATCGCGCCCGCCTCGGCGAGCAGCGCCTCGCCCGGATCGAGGCTCACCTCCAGCAGAGAGGACGACGGCTCATGCTTGGTGCGATGCTGCATTCGTCCACCCGCGGAGCGCGTACATATAACGGAGCGACGCCAGGAGCGGAAGCGGGAAGAAGGTATGTCGAGGTGAGCAGGACGCGGCGAATTTCATGTTTTCTGTCCGGTGGTTCGCTCGCGCTGACTTCTCCCCTTCAGCATGGGTAGACTGAACGCGTGAGCGACAGGCGACTGACGGCCTCCGAGCCGACGCCCCGCACCGAGCCGCGCAGCGAGCCGAGCCATGGATCTGGCTTCGTCGCGGCGCCTCAGCGCATCGCCGGGCGCTACGAGATCCTCGGCCTGCTCGGCACCGGGGGCATGGGCAGCGTGTACCGCGTCCGCGACGTGGAGCTCGACGAGGTGGTCGCCCTCAAGATGCTCCGCCGTGATCTCGCTGACTCCGCCGGCATGCTCGAGCGCTTCCGGCAAGAGGTGAAGCTCGCGCGCCGCGTCACGCACAGGAACGTGGCGCGGACGTTCGACTTCGGCGATCACGACGGCGAGAAGTTCCTCACGATGGAGTGCGTCGAGGGCGAGTCGCTGCACAGCGTTCTCGCGCGGACGGGCCCGATGCCGTCGCAGCAGGCCATCGGCATCGGCTGCTCGCTCTGCGACGGGCTCGGCGCCGCGCACGCGGCGGGGATCGTGCACCGCGACCTCAAGCCCGAGAACGTCCTCGTCGACAGGAACGGGCGCGTCGTCATCACCGATTTCGGCATCGCGCGCACCTCGTCCGGGCCGAGCGCCGCCGAGTCGCAGGGCTTCGTGCTCGGCTCCCCCGCGTACATGTCGCCGGAGCAGCTGACCGGCGAGCCCGACCTCGACGCCCGCACCGACATCTACGCGCTCGGCATGATCCTCTTCGAGTGCCTCACCCACCGGCGCGCGTGGCCGGGCGCCGGCGCGATCGCGGCCGCCATGTCGAGGCTCAAGTCCCCGCCGCCCGACCCGCGCTCCGTCCGTCCGGACGTGCCCCTCGCCGTCGCGGACGTCGTCCTGAGGTGCATGGCGATCCGCCGTGAGGACCGCTACGCCAGCGCGGCCGAGGCCCACCGCGCGCTCCTGCTCGCGCGCTCGCGCCTGTCGATCGCGCCGCAGCCGGCGCAGTCGCTCGTGTCCGCCATCGCCGCGTCCTCCGCCACGGCCGCGCCGACGGCGCCGCAGCCGATCGAGCAGAACCCGACCCGGGTCGCCGCGTCGCCGGTCGAGGCGGTGACGGCGCCGCAGCGGCGGCTCAACTCGCCCACGCTGGCGGCGCCCGCGCCCGTGCTCACGCCCGCGCCGACGCCGACGTCGTCGCTGAAGACGGTCGCCGTGCTCCCGTTCCGCAACGTCGGCGCGCCGGACGACGAGTACCTCGCCGACGGCTTCACCGAGGACCTCACCGACACCCTGTCGATGACCGCCGGCCTCAAGGTCCGGCCGCGCGCAGCGGTCTCCCGGGTGCGGCTCGACGGCCGCGATCCCCGGGATGTCGGTCGCGAGCTCGGCGTGCAGGTCGTCGTCGAGGGATCGATCCGCCGCACCGGCGGCGGCGGCGGCTATGCGCCGGATGGGCCGCGCTCGCAGCCCCCCGCGCCGTACTCGCGGCCGGCGTCGCGCATGCCGCCTGGCGGCGTGCGCGTCACCGTGCGCGTCATCGGCGTCGAGGACGGGTTCCAGCTCTGGGCGAAGCGGTTCGACAGCTCGCCCGAGGCGCTGCTCACGGTGAGCGACGACGCGGCGGGCGCGATCGCCGCGGCGCTCACCGTCGACGCCGCCAGCCGCGAGCGCGAGTCGCCGAGCGACCCGCGCGCGATCGACCTGTACCTTCGCGCGCGCCACCAGATGCGGCGCCTCTGGTACGGGGACGCCGCGCCGGCCGTGGCGCTGTTCGAGGAGGCGCTGTCGTTCTCCCCGAACGATCCGAGCATCCTGTCCGGCTACGCGATCGCCTTCGCGCGGCTGATGGGGGCGCGGGGAGAAGGCGCGGCGCAGTTCGCGAAGGCGCAGCAGGCCGCCGAGCGGGCGATCGCGCTGGCCCCCGCGCTCGGCGAGCCGTGGGTGGCCCTCGCCACGGTCCGCTTCAGCGCGGGCGATCCGGTCGGCGCCGTCCCGGCGCTGCGCAAGGCGCTCCAGTGCGCGCCGAGCCTGGCCAAGGCGCACGAGCTGCTCGGCCGCATCCTCCTCGAGGCGGGGCTCGTCGACGAGGCGATGTTCCGGCTCGACACGGCGCTGGCGCTCGATCCGAGCGAGCCGTTCCCGCGCTGGGAGCTGGCGCGCGGCCGCGCGCTGCTCGGCGACTGGCCGGCGGCCGGCGTGCTGCTCGACCTGCCGGCGGAGGACCCGTCGAGCCGCTTTCACAAGGCGGTGATGCGCGCCCGCTTCGGGCTGTGGCGCGGCGCCGCGTTCCCCATCGACGATCTGCCGCTCGCGATGGAGACCATCCCGATCCAGTACGCGCGCATCTACCGCGACGTGCTCGCGACGTCGCGGCTCTCGGACGAGCAGCGGGCGTTCCTGAGCGCGAAGGCGGACAGCTCCGAGCCGGGCAGCCGGCTGCGCCCGCTCTTCTTCCAGATGTACGCCGAGATCCTCGCCTTCCTCGGCGACGACGACGCGCTCTTCCGCGTGCTCGCCGGCGCGGTGGACGCGGGGCTCTTCGACGCCTTCTGGATGCAGCGCTGCACGGTGCTCGACCGCGCGCGCGCGGACGCGCGCTTCGCTCCGCTCCTCGCGCGCGTCGAGGAGCGGGCCGCGGCGATCATCGCCGCGTTCCGGGGCTGAGCTCAGCTCCTGCGCGCGTTCTTGGCCGCCTTGGAGACGGCGGGCATCAGCAGATCGCCCTCCACGTGCCCGGACACCTCCAGGATGGTGCGCCCCTCCGCGTCGCGCCCGGGGCGCTCCCGCGTGTAGCGCTCGGCGGGCGCGGCGAGCACCACGCCGAGGTCGCGCGCGGCGCCGGTGAGCTCGGCCGAGAGCGCCTCGTCGACGAGGCGGGCCCGCTCGCCGCTCGACGAGCCGGCGGGGATGGCGACGGCCACCGAGCCCGCGATGACGCCGTCCTTCGCGAGCAGCCCGTGCGGCGAGCCGGTCGTCTGCGCGAGCTTCAGCGCGACGCGCGCCGCATCGCAGCGCTCGCGCGCGGCGGCGAGCGCCGCGGCGCCGCGGCGGAGGATCTCGCGCGCGTCCTCCGCGGGAACGCCGCGGTACTTTTCGGCGAGCTCCGCGTTCGCCTCCCTGATCCGCGTCACCTCGGCCTCGGCGGCCGCGACGTCGGCCTCGTACTGGGACAGATCGATCGAGCTCATGGCGTGTCGTCACCCTCGGTTCGTGAACAGGAGGCTCCCTGCGAGCAGCGCGCCGGCCGCAGCGGCGCCGTAGAGGCAATAGCGCGCGAGCGCCGCCTGGCCAGCCAGGTGCAGCTGGAGCCCCGCGAAGCCGGCGGCGATCGCGAGCGCCGCGTAGACGAGCTGGCGCACCCCCGTATAGACGAGCGACGCGGCCTGCGCGAGGCCGCGGATCTTCACCTCGGCCTCGCCGCGGTTGGCGCGCGTGAGGTACTTGCGCAGGTCGTCCGGGATCGTCAGCGCCTTGATCCCCATGTCCTTCGCCGCCTCGAGGGCGATCTGGGCCCAGTCGCGGCTGCCGAGGACGAAGTCCTGCAGGTAGGGGCGCACGACGTCCATCGGGTTCAGGTCCGGATCGAGCTGCGTGCAGACGCCGGTCAAGAGGAGGAGGGTGCGCTCGAGCAGCACGAAGTCGCGCGGCACGTGGAACGCGCCGGAGAGCTCCTTCAGCCCGATGTTCATGCGCCGGAGGTCGATCAGGCTCTCGATGCCCTTCTGCGGGTCGAGCTTGATGTCCTTCAGGTTGAACGACTCGAGCTTCACCTCGTCCTGGAAGCGCTGGTGGAAGAACTCGACGACCTTCTCGCTGACGTCGACGGCGTCCCGCCGCGAGAAGAAGCGCATCTTGCGCAGCGCCTTGATGATCCCCTCCGTGTCGCGGCGGATCACGGCCTCGAGGAACTCGGGGATGCCCTCGCGCATCTCCTGGGAGAGCTCGGCGACCGCGCCGAAGTCGAGCAGGATGAGCTCCCCGCCCGGCCCGACCAGCATGTTCCCCGGGTGCGGATCCGCGTGGTAGACGCCGTCGATGAAGATCTGCTGGCAGAAGACCTGCACGATCTGCCGGGCGAGCGCCTTGCGATCGACGCCGTGCGCGTCGAGCGCCGCGACGTCGCCCACCTTGATGCCCTCGACGAACGTCGTCGTCATCACCCGGCGCGTGCAGTAGGCCTCGATGGGCCGGGGGAACCGGACCTGCGGCTGCTTCGCGAAGTTGTCGGCGATGCGCACGATGTTCCTGGCCTCGCGCACGAAGTCGAGCTCCTCCAGGATCATCGAGCGGACCTGGTGGTAGTAGGCGTCGAGCCCCTGCACGGGGACGAACTGCGCGACGATCGCCATGATGCGGCGGATGGTGCGCAGGTCGAGGCGGACGATCTCGTCGATGTCGCGGTGCTGCACCTTCACGGCCACGCGCGTGCCGTCCATGAGCCACGCCTCGTGCACCTGGCCGAGCGACGCGCTCGCGAGCGGCTCCCTGTGGAAGCGGGCGAAGACCTCGCCGATGGGGCGCCCGAGCTCCTCGGCGATGCGCGCCTCGATCTCCTCGTAGGGGCGGGGCGGCACCTGGTCCTGGAGCCCCTCGAGCCCCGCGCGCAGGGTCGCGGGGAGGAAGTTCGCCATGATGCTGAGCATCTGGCCGACCTTGATGAAGAGGCCCTGGAGCTCGACGATCGTGCGCTCGATGCGGCGGGCGTTCTTCGCGTGGACCTCGTCCACGCGGTTGTTCGCCCACGTCTCCCCGAAGAGGCGGCGGAGGAAGAAGAACCAGAGGTAGCTCGCGATGACCGTGAACGTCGTCAGGTACGCGCGGACGAAGCGGCCGCTCTGCGCGGCGTTCTGGCGGAGCGAGCTGGGCCTCGCGGCGGGGCTGTGCGCGCGCCGCGGCGCCCTGGCGGATCCGGGCGGCGGGGCGTGGCCCGCGTCGGGAGGCCTCGGCGCGTCGCCCGCGTCGGGCGCGCGCGGCGGCTCTGCGGGCGAGCGAACCAGCCCGGAGGACGGGCCCAGCTCTTCGGGGACGGCGCCGTGTGACACCGCGGCAGCCTAGCATCGCTCCGCGCCGGCCCGCGAAAACGCGGGAGCGATGCGGCGCGCCACATCCGCCCTCGCGTCATCGCGCCCGCGCCATGGCCTCCGCGATCGCGTCATAGACGGCGGGCCGCGCGCGACGGATCGCGTCGGAGGCGCGCGTCGGGTGGACGCGGTTCGTGAGCAGCACGCCGACGAGCTCCGCTTCCGGATCGATCCAGAGGCTCGTCCCGGTGAAGCCGAGGTGGCCGAAGGTCTGCGGGCCGAAGCGCGCGCCGGAGCTCGGCCTCTCGCCGCTCCTGCCGTCGAACCCGGCGCGCAGCGACCCGCCCGGGCGCGGCGCGATCAGCCGCTCTACCTCGTCGCGCGAGAGCCACTCCGGGCGCTCGCCCGCGAGCGCCTCGAGCAGCGCGACCCCGAGCCGCGCCACGGACATGGCGTCGCCGAAGAGGCCCGCGTGCCCGGCCATCCCGTCGCGCGCGATGGTCCAGGCGTTGTCGTCGTGCACCGCGCCGCGGAGCACGCCCCCGCGGAACGCGACGTCCTCGGTGGGGACGACGCGCTCGTCGAACCGCGGATCGCGCCGCCGGAGCGCGCGGACCGGCGCGACCGCGAGCCCGAGCGGGCCTGTCACCTCCCGCGCGACGACCTCGTCGAGCTCGGCCTCGCCGCGCCGCGCGACCGCGGCGCCGAGCAGCAGGTACCCGAGGTCGCTGTACACCGGCGGGAACCCGCCGGCGGGCGGATCTCCCTCGCACTCCGCGCGGCGCCCGTTCGCGCAGTCGAGCAGCGCGCCGAGGGGATCGATCGGCGCGTCGTCGCCGGGCGGATGGAGCGGGCGGTGCGCCTCGAGCCCGGCGCGGTGGGCGGCGAGCAGCTCGATCGGCACGCGCGCCGATCGTGTGCCGGTGAGCTCCGGCAGCACCTGCCCGAGCGGCTCGTCGAACCTCAGCTTGCCGGCGCGGGCGAGCCGGGCCAACGCGAGCGCGGTGAACGGCTTCGTCACCGACGCCAGATCGAAGATCGCGTCGCCCGTCGCCGCGGCCGGCGTCGCGCCGCGGGCGCCGGCCGGCGGGCTGTCTTCCTGCCACAGCCGTCCAGCGGCGCCCGCTCCGTACCGGACGTTGTCTCGCGTGCGCACGGCTGCGGCGACGCAAGCGCAGGGCGCGGCGCGGTGCGCTTCGATCGCGAGCGCTGCGATCGGCGTGAGATCGACGGGGGTCATGGCCGAGGATGAGGAGGGCGGGGCGCCCGTGTCAAACGAGCTCTGGCGGCCGGACGGATGAGCCGGGCGACGCGTGGACAATCGCGACGCGTTCCCTGAAAGAGCGAGCCGCACCGGCGGTCCTGCTTCAGGATCTCCCCGTGGCTTCTCCCGTGGGCACCGAAATACGCGCCGCCGTCGCGCCGCTCGCCGCACTGGCGGCGAGGTACGACGATCGCCGGCCCGATCGCTGGGAGCCGGTCCCCGAGCGGCTCGACGCGGCCATCGCGTCCGACGTCGAGCTCGCCGAGGCCGGCCGCGTCGCGCGGGCGCCGCTCGTGGCCGAGCTCGCGCGCCGCTTCGAGTTCCTCGCCCACTACCTGGACGCGATCCTGCTCGTGCCGCGCGAGCGCTTCGTCCTGCCGGAGGATCTCGCCGCGTCGGCGGACGACACGCCGCTGCCGCTCGACCGCGCGGGTCACGCGACGGTGAGCGCGCCGCACGCGTACCTGCTCACGTACAGCCTGCTCGATCTCGGTCCGGGTGATCGCCTGCTCGAGCTCGGCACGGGCACCGGTTACGGGGCGGCGCTCGCGCGGCGCATCGTCGGCCCGACCGGGCACGTCGCCTCGATCGAGATCGACCCCGTGCTGCACGCGCGCGCGGCGCGGTTGCTCGGCGCGCGGCCGGATCGCCAGGAGGGCGACGAGGCGCTCGCGGCCAGCGCCGCCGCGCCGTTCGACGAGGGCGCGGGCGTCACGTTGCTGTGCGGCGACGGGCGCTCGCTCGCCGAGCGTGTGCTCGCGGGCGAGCGGACGTCGTCGTCGGAGCGGCCCTGGAAGGTCGCGGTGACGTACGCGCTGACCGAGCCTCCCACGGCGCTCGAGGCGCAGCTGAGCGACGGTGGCGTCCTTGTCGCGCCGGTCGGCGCGTGGGAGGGCCACCAGGAGCTCGTGCGTGTCGAGCGCCGGCAGGGCGCGCTCCTCCGCGAGGTGCACGGCGCGGTCCGTTACGTGGCGGAGCGCGGGCGCGGCTAGCTCTCGCAGCGGCCACGCACCGACGCCTTCGCCGTCCGGTGTTGACCCCATCCGGACCAGACGCCCCGTCGGGCTGGGATCGCGGTGAGCGCCGGTGGGGGTCTCCGCGCGGCGGGGGCGGGTGGGCGCGGCGAGCACCGACCGAGGTACCATCCGGTGTCAGGGGGCGCGGCGTCTCAGGCGCGCCTTGTGTGGCGCGCGACGAAACGTTCCAGGTGGCATGGCCCGAAGGGAGACATGCCGGGCGGTGTTCTCAGCGCAAGCTCTCTCGCTCCGGTCTTGGCGGATGGCCGAGCGCCCACCCGCCCCCGCCGCGCGGAGACCCCCGCCGGCGCGTGCTGCTCGGCGCGGCGCCCTCTCCCTCTCTTCCTTCCCCGTCCCCCGTCCCCCGTTCCATCGCACCGCCCCCCACCGCCCCCCCTGCCGGATCAGAGAACGCGCCACCGTCTTTGACCCTGGACCGCCTGGAACTTTATCCTGGCCTCCCCAAGGCGGGGCCGCCCCTGCGCGTCGGCTAGGCCCGTCGTGGATCAGGGAGAAGACCGGGAGCACTATGGCGGAGTTCGTTTGGGAGGCGCGCGGCCGCACCGGAGAGATCCGGAAGGGCACCATGGAGGCCGAGAACGAGGCGGCGGTGCAGAACCGCCTCCGCGCTCAGCAGCTCAACCCCACCCGCGTCAAGAAGAAGGGGGCGCAGCTCAGCCTCAGCCTGAGCTTCGGCTCGGGCGTCGAGCCGAAGGACCTCGTCAAGTTCATCCGCCAGTTCGCGACGATGATCGACGCGGGCCTCCCGCTGGTCCAGTGCCTCGAGATCCTGGCGAACCAGGAGCCGAACAAGGTCTTCCAGGCGGCGCTGAAGGACATCAAGAACACGGTCGAGCAGGGCGCCACGTTCAGCGACGCGCTCCGGCGCCACCCGAAGATCTTCGACGACCTGTTCGTCAACCTCGTCCAGGCCGGCGAGGTGGGCGGCATCCTCGACAGCATCCTGAACCGGCTCGCGATCTACATCGAGAAGCGCGTGAAGCTCGCGCGCCAGGTGCGGGGCGCGCTCGCGTACCCGATCGCCGTCATCGTGATCATGGTCGTCGTCATGGTCGTGCTGATGTCGTTCGTCATCCCGTCCTTCGAGACGATGTTCGCGGAGTTCGGCGCGAAGGACGCGCTCCCGCAGCTCACGAAGATCGTCATCGCCGTCTCGAAGACGTTCGTCACCTACCTCCCGCTCATCGTGGTCCTGACCGCGGCCGCGGTCTTCGGCGCGACCTACTTCTACCGCTCGCCGTCCGGCAAGCGGATGGTGCACCGCCTCATCCTCAGGCTCCCCATCATCGGCCCGGTCATGCAGAAGATCGCCGTCGCGCGGTTCTCGCGCACGCTCGGCACGCTGCTCGGCTCCGGCGTGCCGATCCTCGACGCGCTCGACATCGTCGCGAAGACGGCCGGCAACGTCGTCGTGGAGGAGGGCCTCATGTACTCCCGCCAGAAGATCTCCGAAGGGAAGAACATGGCCGAGCCGCTCGGCGAGATGCAGGTCTTCCCTGGCATGGTCGTGCAGATGGTCGCGGTCGGCGAGCAGACCGGCGCCCTCGACACGATGCTCAACAAGATCGCCGACTTCTATGAAGAGGAGGTCGACGTCGCCGTCGCCGCGCTGACGTCGCTGCTCGAGCCGCTCCTCATGGTCGTCGTCGGCGGCATGGTGGGCGTCGTGCTCATCTCGATGTACCTGCCGATCTTCGATCTCGCCGGCAAGATCAAGGCGGAGTGATGTCGCCTGCGGCCTCCCCGGCGAGCCCGGGCGGCGAGGCCGGGGCGCCGCGAGATCACGTCGAGGCCGCGCCGTCGCGCGACCCCCGCGCCTCGGCGCCGGCGCTCCCGTCCGGCGCTCCCGGCGGCGCCGAGGCGCCGCTCGCGAGCCGGCTCACCTGGCTCATCGCGCTGCGCCTCGCGGTGCTCACCGTCTTCCTCGTCGTGACCGCGGCGGTGTACCTCGGCGGCTTCACCCCCGGGAGCTTCTCCAGCAACGTCGCGCTGGTCACGGTCGCCGCCGCGTACGGCGTCTCCGGCATCTACGCCGTGTTCCTGCGCATGAACCGCGCCCTCCGGGCGATCGCGCGGGCGCAGCTCGTGACCGATCAGATCACCTGGACCGCGCTCGTGTACATCACCGGCGGGGCCTCGAGCGGCGCGACGTCGCTCTACGGCCTCACCTGCCTCACGGGGGCGATCCTCCTCGGGCTCCCCGGCGCCATCGTCGCCGCGGCGTCGGGGGCGGCGGCGTACCTCGTTCTGTGCGCGGCGCTCGGGCTGCACCTCCTCGGGGTGCCGCCGGATCAGCCCGCCGGGGCGTACGCGACGCAGTGGGGCGAGCTGCGGTACCCCATGTTCGTCAACCTGCTCGCGATCGTGGTGGTCACGCTGCTCGCGAGCTACCTGGCGGAGCGGCTGCGCGCGACGGGCGGCCGGCTCGTGCAGGCCACCGCGCGGGCGGAGCAGGCCGAGCGGCTCGCGGCGCTGGGCCGCCTCGCCGCGGGGCTGGCCCACGAGATAAGGAACCCGCTCGGCTCGATCGCGGGGTCCATCGAGCTCCTCCGCACGGGCGGGACGCTCTCCGACGAGGACCGCAAGCTCTGCGAGATCATCGAGCGCGAGACCGCGCGCCTGAACGACCTCGTGGGCGACATGCTCGATCTGTCGCGCCCGCGGGTGCCCACGCTCGAGGGCGTGGACCTCTCGGCGACGGCCCGCGACGTCGTCGTGCTCGCGGGGCGCTCGGGCCGCGGCAGTGACGTCGAGGTGCGCTTCGATGGGCCGCCATCCGCGCCGGTGACCGCCGACGCGGCCCAGATGCGCCAGGTCGTCTGGAACCTCGTGCGGAACGCGATCCAGGCGAGCTCCGCGGGCGCCGTCGTGACCGTGCGCCTCTGGCGCGACCCGAGCGCCTGGCTCCTGGAGATCCGCGACCAGGGGCGAGGCATCCCCGCGGGCGCCCGCGATCGCCTCTTCGACGCGTTCTTCACGACGCGCACGCACGGCATGGGCATCGGCCTGGCCGTGGTGAAGCGGATCCTCGACGATCACGGCTTCGCGATCGAGGTGGACAGCCGCGAGGGCGAGGGCACCGCGTTCCGGGTGAGGGTCCCGGACCGGCCGCCGGAGTCCGGCGGCGCGGAGCGCCTCGCCGTGGCCGCGGAGCTCTCCCCACGATCGCGCCCGGCGGGCTGACGCGGAGCCCACGCGGCCGCGGTCGATGCATCGTCACATCGGACGCGTGGCGCTCCGTTCACGCCCCGCTGCGCCGCGAACGAGCTTCTCCGGGCGCCCAGCCGAGAGATTGCGGCCGAGCCCGCCGCAGCGCGTGAATAGGCCGCCGAGGCGGTCGTCTGCCCCTGGGGAGCGGGCCAGTGCAGCCGGATTGCTGTCTCTTTTCGCGGTGTTCATGGAGAGCAGGGGCGGGACGTCGCCGGGCCGCCGGGCCCTGCGTCCGACCTGGCAGGCCGTTTGCGTAGGACCAAGGTGAGCAGTAGAAGCCTCCCGAGGCGCGCTCGCTGCCCGCAGGCACAGAAGGAGAACCATACGTGACACGCAGGATGAACCATCTCTTCGCGGCGGCGTTCTCGCTGCTCGCGCTCACGCTCGGCCCGGTGGGCCTCGCCAGCGCCGGGACGGCGACGGACGTCGTCAAGGCCAAGCAGACGGCCCTGTTCGACCTCCTGAAGAAGGGGGGAGGCGAGAACCAGAAGAAGGTGGGCGCGGTCTTCGACGAGATGCTCGATTACTCGGCGCTGGCGGAGGCCTCGCTGGGCAGCGAGTGGGCCGCGCGGACCGACGCCGAGAAGCAGCAGTTCAGCGATCTCCTCAAGCAGCTCGTGCGCAAGGCCTACGAGCGCAACCTGAAGAAGACGCTCAACTTCAACGTCGAGTACCTCAGCGAGACCAACAGCGGCGGCGTCATGACGGTCAAGACCAAGGCCGTCTCCAAGACGGACGCGCGCGAGGAGCCGGTCGAGATCGCCTTCAAGCTCTCCGAGAAGGGCGGCGTCTGGCGCGTGCAGGACATCGTCACCGAGGGCGTCAGCCTGGTGGGGAGCTACCGCGCCCAGTTCACGAAGATCATCAAGAAGGATGGGTTCCCGGCGCTCATCCAGAAAATGAAGGACAAGCTCGCCAAGGGCGACGTCTGACCCGCCCCGCCGCGCCTCGTCCGGCGCGATCGCCGTGAACTCGCCTGAAATGCCGCCGGGTTGATACCCTTGGCGGGTATGGCTGCTGGACAGAGGCGCGGCCGGCCGGCGCGCGCGCTGGGCCTTGCGCCGTCGATCCGCGCGCTCGCGCCCGGCGGCGGCGCGGCCCCGCGCCCGCCCGACGACCGTCCCGTCCTCCGGCTCGCCGTCAGCAAGGGCGCGCTCGCCATCGAGCTCGGGGAGCCGTTCGCGCTCGGTCCGCTCCGCGTCACCGAGCTCGTGGTGCGGCTCGCCGGGATCCGGTTCCCCGTCGACCTCTCCGGCGGCGTGGCGCGCTTCCGGCACCGGCGTGGCCAGCTCGTCCGGCTCTCCGTCGAGGCGCAGGGGACGGAGCTCGCCGGCTGGGCCGCGCCGCGGCTCCGCGGCCTCCTCGGCGACGGCGCGCCGCAGCTCATCATCGCGCCCATCGAGGACGGCGCGCTCGTCGCGCTGCGATCCGGCGAGACGGCGCTCGCGTTCGACGTCGCCGTGGCCCCGGGGGAGCGCGCGCTCAGGCTCCTGCCGGAGCGCGCCCGCGGCATCGGCCTCGCCGCCCCGCCGCACGCGCTCGCGCTGCAGGCGCTCTCGATGATGGCGGGTACGCACGGGCGCCTCGTCGAGGGCGCGATCGTTCTGGACGCCGCGGTCGAGCGGATCGTCCGCCTGCTCCTGCCCGCGGCGGGCGCGAGGGCGCCCGCGGTGGAGGGGGTGCAGTGGGCCGTGGTCACCGCGGAGGCGGGCCGCTTCCGCGCCGAAGGCGCGCTCGGCGCGGCGCCTCCCGCGCTGGGCGACCGCGCGCTCAGGGCGCTCGAGGCGTCCGAGCTCGCGGGCGCCGCCGACGAGCTCGCGTTCGCGGGCGGGCTCGACGAGGCGCGGCGCGCCTACCTCGCCGCGCTGGAGCGCGCCCCGCGGCACCCCGAGATCTCCTCGCGCCTCGCCTGGCTCGACCTCGTGATCGGCGAGCGCGCCGAGGGGGCGCTCTCGACCGTCGTCGACGCCATGCCCGCCGTGGACGCCGGCCTCCTCGGCGGCGCGCTCCTCGAGGCGGTCGGCGATCATGACGGCGCGTTCTCCGCGCTCGCGCGCGCCGCGCACGCGGAGCCTTACGGCCCGCTCGCCGCGCTCGCGTGGCTGCGCGCGGCGGCGCTCGCGGACGCCGTCGACGTGCGCCTCGACGCGCTGAACCTCGGCGTGGCGCGCGCGCCCGGGATCGAGGCGCTGCGGTGGGCGCGATTCCACGCGCGGCTCGACGTCGCCGACGTGCGCGGCGCGCTCGCGGACGCCGAGCACCTCGAGGCCTCCGCGCGCGGCGCCGAGGCGCGCCACGCCGTGTCTCGCCGGGCCGCGGAGGCGTTCCTCGCGCGGGGCGACGTCGCCGACGCGCGGGTGCTCTTCGAGCGGGCGCTCCGCTACGCGCCGGAGAGCCCCGACGTGGTCGCGGGCCTCGCGCGCTCGCTGCGGGCGGCGGGGGAGGGGAGGCGCGCGCTCGACCTCCTCGCCCGGGCGCGCGCTCTCGCCGCGCGCAGCGGCGCGCCCGCGTGCGCGCTCGATCTCGAGCTCGGCCGCGGCCTCGCGGAGATCGCGGGGGATCTCCCGGCGGCGATCGCGCGCGTGCGGAGCGTCCCGCCCGGCGTGCCGGAGGCGCTGGAGGCGCGGCTGCTCGAGGGCCGCTGGTGCGCCGGGCTCGGCGATCTCGGGGGAGCGTCGGTCGCGCTCGGGCGGCTGCGCGACGCGGTGGAGCTCGCCCTCCAGGGCCGCGCCGACGACGCGGGCACCGCTCGCGCGAGGGGAGCGCCGTTCGGCGACGGCGCCGCCGCCGTCGCGGCCCTGCTCGCCGAGGCCGCCGAGATCGAGGAGCGAACCCGGGGGGATCTCCTCGCGGCGCAGCGACAGCTAGGCCTCGCGCTGCGCCTCCGGCCGCGCGATCCGGGCATCACCGCCGCGTTCCGCCGCGTCTCGGGCGAGATCGCGCCGCCGGTCGCGCCTGCCCCGGCGGCGCCGCCCGGCCCGGTCCAGCGGCCCCGCGCCGAGCAGCGGATCGAGGTCCACGTCGCCGCCCCGCGCCGGCGCACGGTCCCGCCCGAGCCGGTGGTGATCGCTCCGGCGCCGAGCAAGCCTCCCCCTGTCCCCCGCGCGCCGGCCTCCCCGCCCAAGGCCGCGCCGATCGACCCCGGGACCATCGACGAGATGCCCACGCTCGATGGGTCCGACACGTCGACCGACCTCACGGCGCCCATCCCCAGCAGCGTCACGCTGGCGGAGGGGCAGGTGCCGCTGGCCCGCGCGTTCGGCGTCGACGACGAGCTCCTGGCCGAGCGGCTGGCCGATCGGCTCCGCGCCGATCCCGCCGACCAGGGAGTGGCGATGGCGCTCGCCGACGTGCTCGAGCGGCTCGGTCGCGATCTCGATCTCCTCGCCCTGCTCTCGGCGCGGATGGAGGAGGGGGACGACGCCGTCCGCCTGGAGGTCGCGCCGCGGCGGCGCGACGTGCTCGCGCGGCTCGCTGCTCGGGCGCGGGCCGAGGGGCGCGACTCCGAGGCGGAGCTCTACGAGATGCTGCTCCAGAGCGAGCTCGCCTGAGCGCTTCCTCGCGGCCCGCGCCTCGCGGCGGAGGCGCGCGCTTGGCCCACGCGCCGCGCCCGTGATAGCCCGAGCTCTTGCGCAGCGCGCGCAGCGCTTGGAGGTGCAGCATGGCCGAGCAGCCGTCGAACCGCGCCCAGCAGGAGGGCTCGCCGTGCGAGCCTGGCGCCTCGCCCGCGAAGGCGGGCCGTCCGATCATCGTGCAGAAGTATGGCGGCTCATCGGTCGCCGACGTCGACAGGATCGGCAAGGTCGCCGAGCGCGTCGTCGCCGCGAAGCGCGCCGGCAACGACGTCGTCGTCGTGGTCAGCGCGATGGGCAAGACCACCGACGGCCTGCTCGCGCTCGCCCGGCAGGCGGCGAGCGCGGCCGCGGATCCTCCCCGGCGCGAGCTCGACATGCTGCTCTCGACCGGCGAGCGCGTGTCGATGGCGCTCCTCTCGATCGCCATCCAGGCCCGGGGCTTCGAGGCGATCTCGTTCACGGGCTCCCAGTCCGGCATCCTCACGAACGATCGCCATTTCGACGCGCGCATCATCGAGGTCCGCCCGTTCCGCATCGAGGACGAGCTCGCGCGCGGCCGCATCGTGATCGTCGCCGGCTACCAGGGGATGAGCTACCGCCGCGAGATCACGACGCTCGGTCGCGGGGGCTCCGACACCACGGCCGTGGCGCTCGCGGCGGCGCTGGGTGCCGAGCGCTGCGAGATCTACAGCGACGTCGACGGCGTGTACTCGGCCGACCCGCGGGTCGTCCCGGACGCCCGTCACCTGCCCGAGCTCGACTGCGCGGTCCTCCAGGAGATGGCCGAGTGCGGCGCGAAGGTCGTCTGCGCCCAGGCGGTCGAGTGGGCGCGGCGCTCCGGCGTGGCCCTGGTCGCGCGGTCGACGTTCGACGCCGGCCCCGGCGCGCGGGAGACGGTGGTGCGCCGGTTCGCGCCGGGCTCGGCGCCTCCGGCGCTCGCGGCGCGCGCGATCGTCGCCGAGGGCAACGTCGTCCTCGCGCGGGCTGACGGCGGGCTCCGGCTCGACGAGGTCCTCCGCGCGGCGGGCGAGCTCGGGCTGGGCTTCCGGGATCTCTCCTTCGGTCACGGCGGCGGCGCGTTCGTGATCCCCCTCCTCAACGTGCCCGAGTGGCAGGGGGCCAGGCGAAAGCTCGCCGCGCTGCTGCCGTCGCTCGAGCTCGTCGAGGGGCTCGCGGCGGTCAGCGTCGTCGGCGACGGGCTCTCCGCGACGGCGGAGCCGCTCGCGCGCTTCGTGGAGGTCCTCGCGCGCGCCGGCATCGCGCCTCGGTTCACGATCGCGGGCCCCCTGCGCCTAGGCGCCCTCGTCGACGCCGCGGACGTCGCGGCCGCGCAGCGCCTGCTGCACGCGTCGTTCGTCGGCGGCTGAGCGCGCCGCTCGCGAGGCGAGCGATGTGCGAGCGCGGCGAGCCGGCGCTCGCGCGCCGCCCGCGAGGCGGAGGACGACCGTCAGTGCTTTCTCTGTCGCGTGAGCGCGACGAGCCCCGCCCAGCACGCGACCCACACGACCTCGCGCGACGCGTCCCAGGCGATCGCCGCCGGTCCGATCGACGCGGCCTCCTCCTCGGGGGCGCCGGGGGGCGTCGCACCGAGCTCGGCGACGAGCGTCGGGGCGGCGTTCGACGGCACGTGGACCAGCTGCGCCCGGCGCTCGCCCTCGCGCGCGACGAGCGCGAGCAGCGGCGACGCCTTGTGGTCGCCGGCGAAGGCGAGGGCGACGACCACCGCGAGCCCCTCCAGCACGCGGAAGGTCTCGCCGCCGTTGCGCGACACGCAGAGGAGCCCGGCGCCGGAGATCGCGATCGAGCGCCCGCCGGCCGCCGCTGCGAGCCTGCAGTCGTCGGCCTCGGCCGCGCGCCGCGCCGCACCCGACAGCGGCACGACCGGCGAGCCTTCGTCGTCGCCGCGGAGCCGCTCGAGCTGCGGTCCTTCGGCCGCGCTCGTGAGCGCGACGATCACCCCCTCGCTCGCGCTCATCCGGAGCACGCCGTCCCGCAGCGCGGGCCCGGGCGACAGGGAGAGCGCGCCCTTCGACGGAGTCGGCGCGCCGTCGCGGCGGGGCGAGCCCGCGGCCACGGCGGAGCCGGTCTCCGGCGGCGAGACGACCGCGCCGGCCGCGGGCGACCACAGCGTCTTGCCGGCCAGCACCCACAGGCGCCCCGGCGTCGTCGCGAGCGTCACCGGCGCGCCGCCCGAGCCCCACGCGCCGAGCGTGCTCGCGCTCTTCCCCCGGTCGTCGCTCAGCAGCAGGTTGCCGCGGCGCGTGGCGATGAGGATCGCGCTGTCCGACAGCGCGATCGAGGACGCCGACGTGTCGACGCCGGCGCGGCGCGCGGAGAGCGCCCCCGCGTCGACGACGAGCACGGCCCCGCGCTCGCCGCCAGCACGCTCCGCGCGGCGCGGGCGACCTCCCGATCGCGCGGCGGGCTCGCTCGTCAGCCCGGGCTCTGCGCCGGCGCTGCCCGCGACGACGTAGCCGCCGGCCACCGCGAGCGTGCTGCACGGGACGGCGGCGCCCGCGTCCTCGACGACGACCCAGGGCAGCGCGTCCCAGACGGGGGCCTGGTCGTCGGGGAGATCGGGCAGCTCTGCGAGCAGATCTTCGCCCTCGTAGGCGCCCTCCTGGTCCGCGTCGAGCGCCGGCAGCTCCCCCTCGTCCACGTCGTCCGCCGGGTCCTCTCCCGTCCCTTCCGCGCCGCCGTCGTCGCCGTGCGCCCCGCCGTGATCGTCGAGATCGTCCTGCTCGGCGTCGCTCTGCTCGACGGCCTCATCGGACAGCCACGTGCTCGCGTCGGCCTCCGCGATCCCCTCGTGAAGCGCCCCGACGTCGACGCCTTCTTCCGCGGGCTCGTCCTCCCCGGTCCCGCCGTCGTCCACGGCGAGCTCGACGCCGATCTCGAGGTCGCTCGCGTTCGCGTCGTCGAGCCCCTGCTCCGCGTCGTCGAGCGTCTGCAGGAGGTCGTCGAAGCCCTCGTCGCCCCCTTCTTCCTCGTCGTGCCCGAGCGGCGGCAGGTCGATCAGCTTGCCGTCGTTCTCGTCGTGCTCGTCGTGCTCGCGCTCGTCGTCATCGACGGCGGTCTTCGGCTGCGGCGCCGGGCACGTCTCGCGGCGCTCCTCCATTCGCTCGCTGCAGGCTCGTGAGGCTGACATCGGCGGGAGTGTAGCGCCCCTCGCGGCGCTTTCGCCCCGCGCGGCGATCCCCGAGCGCTCCGTGGGCCCCAGAGCCCGCCTGCCCCGGCTCGCGGCGGTGGCTCTCGTCGGCTCCCGTCGGCTCTCGTCTTGTTCGGGCCCGCGGCCTGTCGCCTCCCGACGACGCCGCCGGCGAGCCGCCCGTGCGAATCAAGAAGGGTGAAGGTGAGCGGCCCGACGATCTCGCGCCGCTTTGGCGGGCGCGAGAACGCCGCGGGGCCCGCGGATCGAGGGAGGGACGCGGCCTCTTGACGCGGCGAGGGGGCTGGCCATCCCCGCCGGGTGTGCCCGCTGGATCCCTCCGGCGAGCGGTGCTTAGCTCCGCCGTCCATGGGCCGGAACGACAGCAATTCCAGGCGAGTCGCGTCCGCGTCTCCGGCCGGCGGACAGCCCTCGGGGGCAGCGGGGCAGCTCGGGCCTGCGCGCGGCCCCCTCTCGATCGCGGATGCGAGCGCCGGGATGCTGGTGCAACACGTCCTGGTCCATCCAGCGGACGTCGTGTTCGTGAAGAGCATCGTCGAGGCGAGCGACGGCGTCGCGCTCCTGTTCGCGGATCGCGGCGGAGAGCTCACGCTCGCGGCGCCGCTCGGACGAGGCGACGAGTTCGCCGAGCTCGTGCGCGATCTGGAGCGCGACGTCGGGGCGCGTCGCCGCGACGCGCTGCGCTGAGGGTGGCATGACGGAGCGCCGCGACCCGAGCTCGGCCGATCTCACCCAGGAGCCCTCGCTGGACGCCGCCGCGCCGGACGGCGCGGCGCAGGGCCTGCCCGCGTCGTCCGGCGCGCTGCTCGACCCGCGCATCCTCGCTGCCTGGCGGGAGTGGCTCGCCGCGCTCGCGACCGACGCCGAGGCGGCCATCGCCGCGGCCCACGTGTACGGGGAGCTCGGCCCCGAGGCGCGCGAGGCGTGGCTCGACGTCCTCGCGGAAGACGCGCCCAAGCTGCAGGTGCCCGCGGTGGCGATCTATGCGCCGCTCCTGTCGGTCGAGAGCGACGCCGGGCGCCGCGAGCGGATCGAGGTCGCGATCGAGGGGGGGGAGCACGCACCGCGCCCGGCGGGCGGCTTCGCGCTGCGCGGCGTCGCCGCCGGGGGCGATCGCGTGGTGGCGCTGGTGACGCCGCTCTACTTGCGCTTCGTGCGGGTGCTCTGGTGTCGCTATCTCCCCGAGGATGGCATCGCCTGGGCGCGGCACGATCCCATCGTCCGCGCGGAGGACGCCCCGGGTCCGGGGATCCTGCTCGACGGCGCGCAGCTCGAGGCCACGCCGATCAAGCTGGTCATCGAGGAGCTGTGCCATGCCGTCCTGGCGCAGCGGCGCAAGGGCGCCGAGCTCCCACCCTCGCTGCAGCTCTGCGCTGATCTCTTCGACGCCCACCTGGAGGGTGATCCGCTGCCATGAAGCCGCTCGCGCCGGTCTGCACGCCGCTCTTGCTGCTCGCGATCGGCTGCGGTGGGGGCGGCGACGCCGTCCGGGAGCCAGCGGCGGGGCCGCCGGTCGCCGCGGCGGCGCCGGCGCCCGGCCCGGTGCGGAGCTTCTCGTACGAGACCCTCGACGGCCGCGAGCTCTCGACCGGGTCGCTCTCGGGCAGGTTCAGCGTGATCGGCTTCGTCGCGACCTACGATGTGGCGTCTCAGGCGGAGGCGCGGTTCCTCGCGGGGCTGTTCCGCGATCACACGCCGCGCGTCAACGCGGCGCTCCTGGTCCTCGAGGCGAGCGAGAACCGGCCGCTCGTCGAGGCCTTCGTCGCGGCGCTCAAGCTCCCGTACCCGGTGGCGCTCGCGGACGCCCCGACGATCGCCGGAGAGGGGCCCTTCGCCGGGCTGCACCATGTGCCGAGCGTCGTCGTCCTCGACGCAGGGGGCCGGGAGGTCTTCCGGCACGTCGGTCTCATCACCCAGGAAGCGCTCGAGGAGGTCCTCCGCGGCCTCGAGCGCGCGAGCGCGCGGCCCGCGCGGTAGGCAAGGCAGCGCGCCGCCCGCCGAACACCGCGGCGCCGGGCAGAAGCCTGCGTGTGGACGGATGGTGCGTTTGGCGCGCGAGCCGCCCTGGCGCGCAGTGCCGAGTTCCTGCTGAAGATGGCAATTCCGTGTCGCCCATAGGAATGCTGTGCACAGCCGTGCCTGGTGCGCCTCGCTGCGAGGAGAGGCGCAGTCCTTTTCTTCAGCTGGCGCGCGTCTGTCTGGGCGATGATGGCGCGCATGATGATCGACCACATCGGTTTTCCAGTCTCGGATTATGAGCGGAGCAAGGCCTTCTATCTGGCGGCCCTGGCCCCCCTTGGCTACGGGCTCGTGATGGAGCTCACGCCGGAGATGACCGGGGGGGCGGGCACCCACGCCGGCCTGGGGCCTGAGGGGAAGCCGGACTTCTGGATCGGCACGGGAACCCCGCTTCAGGGCGGCTTGCATGTCGCCTTCGTCGCGAAGACGCGGGCCGACGTCGATGCGTTTTACCGGGCCGCGCTCGCTGCTGGAGGCGTCGACAACGGTCCGCCGGGGCTACGGCCGCAGTACCACCCGGGCTACTACGGCGCGTTCGTGCGTGATCCTGATGGGCACAACATCGAAGCGGTCTGTCACGGCGGGTGACGGCTGACGGAGCAAGGCGAGCGCTCCTCTCCGGCGCTCGCCGCCCGCTCCTCCTCGCCCTCGGCGACCGTCCTTGCCTCGTGCTCAGAGCCTGCCGAGGAGCTCTGTCTTCTTCGCCGCGAACTCCTGCTCGGTGATGAACCCCTTTTGCCGCAGATCGGCGAGTCGCTCGATGGCGGCGAAGACATCCCCTTCCTGCGCCGGAGCAGGGCGGGGGAGGGCGGCGTCCGCCTGCGCCGGCGCGGCCGCTTGCGCCGGAGCGGGCGGGGCGATCGGCGCCTGCTTCGCGGCAAGGTCGCCGGAGATGATTGGCAAGCTCAGCACGCTCACCACGCCGTACTGGCTGGTGAACGTCACGGACGCCCCCGACCCTTGCTGCTGCGACACACCGCCGATCTGATGATCGAGCGTGTCATAGACGCTGACGCGCCCGTTGACCTCGACGGCCAGGCGCCGCGCGCCGGGGAAGTAGGCATATCGGACGTTGTTTTGCGATCCGCTGGAGCTCGGCACGCCGAGCTCCCCGGGCCACCAGCTGCCCGAGCCCCCTCCCGACCCCGGGACGAACAGGCTGACCGGCGATCCCCCAAAACCTCCACTGCCACCCTGCTGCTGCTGCTGACCGCCCTGCGATGGATAGCTAGGGGGCGCTGGAACGAAAGGCTGGCTGGCCAGCAGGCTGGACAGCTCGGAGCACAGGCCGTCCACCTTGGCCTTGAGACCGTTGTTGAACATGTCCCCGACCATGGTCATGCCGCCCTGCATCCACTGCCCTCCGCCGCCCAGCTCGGGGTGGTAGAACTGCGCCATCGTTCCATGGCCGTTCACGAGCGCCTGCAACAGCGTCATCACCGCGTCGGTGCTGACGAAATAGCGCTGTGACAGGTCGGAAACTCTCTGCTGACCTTCGAGGGTGAGTTGCTGCATGGTGAGGCGCTCCGGGAGGAAGCGCCCACCCTTGCACTGCGGTGCGTCGATCGCAATGCGGGCGAGCGACGATGACGGTGATGACCGCGATGACGGCGATCAGCCAGCGAGCTTGCGGACGCTCGCGAGCTGGACACAGACCGCGACGACGTCCATCGCGACGCGGATCTGATCCAGCGGCGGCATCGAGGGCGCGACCCGGATGTTGCGGTCGCGAGGATCGCGGCCGTACGGGTACGTCGCGCCGGCGCCGGTCAGCTTCACGCCCGCCTTGTTGGCCAGGCGCACCACCTCCTTCGCACAGCCGTCGAGGGTGTCGAGGCTGACGAAGTAGCCGCCGCGCGGCGAGGTCCAGGTGGCGATGCCCTTGCCGCCGAGCTCGCGCTCGAACGTGGTCGTCACCGCCTCGAACTTGGGCCGCATGAGCTCGGCGTGCCGCTGCATGTGGCTCAGCAATCCCTTGTAATCCTTGTAGAACCGCACGTGCCGCAGCTGGTTCACCTTGTCCGGACCGATGGTCTGGATGCCGAGGTGCTTCTTCGCGTCCGCCACGTTCGCGGGGCTCGACGCCATGGCGGCGACGCCGCTGCCGGCGAACGAGATCTTCGACGTGGAGGCGAAGACGATCGGCCGGTTGGGGTGGCCCGCGGACTGGCACGCCGGCACGATGTTCGCGAGCGGGTCGCCCTCGGCGTAGAGGTCGTGGACCGCGTAGGCGTTGTCCCAGAAGAGGCGGAAGTCGGGGGCCGCCGTCTTCATGGCCGCGAGCCGGCGCACGACCTCGGGGCTGTACGTGGTGCCCGTGGGGTTGGAGTACTTCGGCACGCTCCACATGCCCTTGATGGCCGCGTCCTCGGCGACGAGCTTCTCGACCTGATCCATGTCCGGCCCGTCGTCGCGCAGGTCGACCGTGATCATCTCGATGCCGTGGTGCTCGCAGATCGCGAAGTGACGATCGTAGCCGGGGCTCGGGCACAGGAACTTCACCTTGGGCTGCTTCAGCCAGGGGCCGCTGCCGTCGGGCACGCCGTGGACGAGCGCGCGGACCACCGCGTCGTGCATCATCGTCAGGCTGCTGTTCCCGCCGACGATGACCTGCTCCGAGGGGACCTCGAGCATCTCGGCGAAAATGGCCTTCATCTCGGGCAGGCCGTCGAGGCCGCCGTAGTTGCGGGTATCCGAGCCGTCCGAGGCGATGAGGTCGCCCGCGCCGGGCAGCGCGAGCATGCCGTTCGCGAGATCGAGCTGCTCGGACGACGGCTTGCCGCGCGTCATGTCGAGCTTGAGGCCGCGGGCTTCAAAGGCAGCAAAACGCGCCTCGAGCTCACGGGTGAGCGAGGCAAGAGCATCGGGAGACAACGAGCGCAGTTCGGTCATGGCGCGCGATATCTAGCAGAATTTCGCGCGTGCGTCGCGGCCGGACGGCGCGCGGCGGGCGGGGCGGCGCGGCGCAGCGCGCCGAGCGCGGAGAGGCACGGCGAGGCCGAGGGGGCCGCCGGGCGCAGCTCGCCCGGCGGCGTCCGCCTCGTCCGCCTCACTCCGCGGCGATGGGCTCCACGCTGTTCGCCCCGTGGCTCACATGGCGCACCTCGGGGTTGTTCTCGAAGTACGCCTTGCCGGCCAGGCGCTTGACCAGCGGGCTGAACCGCTCCGCGGCCTTGCCGCCGACGATATCGCGGATCAGCGCGACGTCCTCGCGGGCCCGGGCGAGCGTCTCCGGATCCGTGAGGAACTCCGTGGCCGCCTTCGCCTTGGCCGGGGCGGCCATCACGGCGTCGCGGAGCGCGCCCGCCGCCGCCTTGGCCTTGCCCACGGCGCGCTCGGCGGCCGTCTGCTTGATGAGCGGCGCCACCTCGTAGACCAGGTTGGCGGCCGAGCCGGCGACGCGGTGCGGCGGGTGGTGGAGCGGGCTCGCGTACTTCGGGTTCCTCGCGAGGAACGCGCGCACCTCGGCCTCCGTGACGCCCGCCTCCTCGTAGGCGCGGGTGAGCTCCTGCTCGGCCAGGATGCGCGCCTTGAACATGTACATCTGGATGCGCGAGTAGAAGTTCGTCGCGCCGTCGCCGCTCGTCTCCACCGCGCAGAAGATCGTCCCGGGGTAGCGCGACGTGATCAGCGACTGGACGCCGTCGGAGACGCCCGACGAGGGCATGCAGCCGAACGGCTTCACGCTCACCGTCACGTGCGCCTTCGACTTCACGGCGTTCACGATGAGCTTGCCGACCTCCATGTGCCCCTCGCCGCCGCGGAGGTCGTTCGAGTAATAGTCCTTCGCCACCTCCGCCACGAGCTCCATGTCCGGAAGGTGGTAGTCGAGCAGGCCGAGCGGCAGCGCGAACGCCTGGAAGCCGACGCGCAGCGCGCCCTCGGCGAGGCGCATCGTCGCGAGGCGCTTCGCCACCCCGAACTCGTCCAGGCTGGCGAGGCCGTAATTGCCCTCGTCGGCGCCGCGCAGGTCGCGCCGCTCGCGGGTGTCTCGGGCGCACTCCCAGATGTTGTAGAGCAGCCACGCCGTCGTGAGCTGGATGTCGTTCTCGCCGCCCTCGCTCTCGAGGAACTTCTGCAGGGCGTAGTTGCCGTCGCCCTCGGTCGTCATCGCCCAGAACTCGCCGATGATCGACGTCTTCGCCTTGGGCCGGAGCTTGTCCACCTGGACGCCCTCGAACTCCTTGCGCGCCTCGTAGAGCGCCTTGAACACGTTCGTCTGCTCGAAAAGCGCCTTGTAGAGGATGCGCTTCGCGCTCTCCATCGCGCGGTTCGTCGCGCCCGGCTCGACCTCGTAAGGCCGGATCCGGTAGCCGAGCGCGTTCAGCGTGTCGCCGCAGACGATGGCCTTGATGATCGCGATGAAGAACGCGGGGTTCATCTCGAGCCCGACATCGTCGCCCGTCGCCTGCGAGAGCCCGCCGGTCTGCTGGAAGAGCATGACCCGGAAGCCGTCGAAGCCGGCGTCGCGGAGCGCCTTCCTGTACTCGGTCACGTACATGCCGAACCGACAGGGCCCGCACGCGCCCGCCGTCAGGAAGACGTAGTTCTTGATGATGTCCTCGGTCGACATCCCCTGCTTGTCGCGCAGGTCGATGAGGTATTTCACGAGGCCGCCGACCGTGAAGTACGTCGGGTTGCACTGGCCGCGGTTGCCGAACTCCTTGCCCGTCTGCAGGCCCGCGTTGTCGCTCATCCCGAAGTAGTGGACGTTGTAGCCGAGGCCCTTCAGCGCGCCCTCGCACAGGAAGTCCTGCGCGGCGGTGAGGCCGCTGATGAGGAGCGTCACGCTCTCGCGCTCCTTCTTCGTCATCTTCGGCTTGAGCATGTTGTCGACCCACTGGCGCCGCTCGGCCTTGAGCCCGAGCCGCTCCCGCTCGGCCTCCTCGAAGGCCCTGAGCTCCGCCTCGATGTCGACGTCGGTCTTGTTGGATCGCGCCTCGCCCACCAGAGGAAGGCGCGTCTTCTGCGTGGTGGTCGTGCTCGTCGTGCTCGTATGTTGCATGGCGTGGCTTCCCTTCGCTTGGATGCTGGAAGGGGCGGCCCCGCCGTCCCCCCCTCGACCTTCGACGTGGTTCAGGCTTCCAGGGGGACGACGGTCCCGTCGGACTGCTTCTTCTTGAGCTGCACGAGGCCCGTCTTCGGCGTCTCGGGCGGCGAGACCGGCGCGACGTAGCTCCGGACCTTCTCGGCGAGCGCGGCGATCTCCCGCTCGAGCGCGGGATCCGTGATCTTGCGCGCCGCCTGCTGGTCGCGCTTCAGCTGGAGCAGCTCGAGCCGCTTCTCCTCGATGCGCTGGACCAGCTGCGCCTTCTTCTTCGCCGCGTCCTCGAGCGCCTCCTCGTGCAGCTTGAGGCTGTGCGCGTAGGTCTTCACGCGGATCTTGATCGAGCCGCCCGGCTTGTTGGCGTCGATGTCGTGCAGCGCCGCGTACGGCGTCGCGCTCGAGCTCACGATGCTGTCGATGATCCCGTACGTCGGCGCGTCGTGGCCGCACTTGAAGCTCGAGAGATCGAGCAGGACGACGTTCGGGTGGCGGGCGGCGAACTTGGCCGCCCAGACCTTCTGCGCGCTGTTGGCCGAGTAGTTCTCCGGCCAGACGTCGTTGATGTCGAGCGGGTGCTGGCCGATCGCGATCTCGTCCTTGAAGTACCGGGCCAGGTACTCCATGTCGCGCGGGATGGACCGCACCGAGAGGATCGGATAGCCGAGCACCTGGAACTCCTCCGGGATGCCGTGGTTCAGGCCCGGGTCGGAGTGGTACGGCCGCCCGATCATCAGGATGGCCACCCGGTTCTCGGACTCGACCGTCTCGAGGATCGCCCGCCCCTTGTCCTGGAGGTCGTGCTCGAACTGCGAGAGCGCCCGCATCCCCTCGCGGTGCGCGTGATCGCTCTCGTCCTCGGTGATGCCGAGCCGCGGGCCCCAGGTCTCGAACATCCGGCGCGCCGTCAGCGTCATCTCGGAGAACGTGAGCGCGGGGTCGAGGTACTCGATCCCGCGCGTCTTGAAGAAGTCGACCTCCTTCGTGAAGGCCGCCTTCATGACGTCCGGCACGCCCGCGACGATGGGGCAGCTCGTCTTGTCCATCACCCCTTCGCCGAAGCTCGGCACATGGGTGAGGATGGGGAAGAAGATGTAATTGAGCTTCTTCTCGTCGCTGTGGTGGTGGAAGAGCAGGTTGTGGACGTGGGCCTGCGCCACCTTGGACGGGAAGCACGGATCGATGGAGCCGTACTTGCCGCCCTCGACCCACATCTCCTCGCTCGTCGCGTCGCTGAAGACGACGTTCTGCTTGGGGATGCCGAGCGCCTCGAAGTAGGCGCGGTAATACGGGCCGGTCGAGTAGATGTTGAGGACGCGCGGGATGCCGATGCGGACGCGGCGGAGGCGCTCCCGCACCTCGATGCCGCTCCGCCGGAACGGGCGCGTCGTCTCCACCCGGCGGATGCCGAGGAAGCCCTTCTTGACGACCGTGTCCTTCACCGGCGCGCCTTCCTCCGGGAGCGGCGCCGTGCCGTAGAAGTGCCGGAAGGCGAGCTTCGACTCGTAGTCGACGAGGTTCGGGAACTGCTTCGCGATCTTCTTCCGCTCGGCGACGAGCGCGAGCATCGCCTGCTCGCTCTCGACGGTGCCCTTCTCGCACGAGAAGCCCGAGATGTAGCGGCTCGTCGTCCCGTCAGGCCGCTTCGTGTCGATGAAGGTCCGCTTGCACTCGTTCGGGCAGAAGTGGCAGACCGTCTCCTCGTCGTTCTTCGTCGTGTATTCGAGGGCGATCGCCGCGTCGATCCCGATGAACGTCGACCGGCCCTTGCGCTTCACGACCCGGAGCGTCTCGAACGCGGCGCCGAGCGCGCCGGCCTCGCCCGTGTGCGGGTGGACGAACACCTCGGCGCCGGGGACGCGCTCCTTGATGTAATCGACCTGCGCCTTGACCGCCGCGAGGTTGTACTGCGTGCCGCCCTGCAGCACGTAGCGCGTGCCGAGCGCCGCGAGCCGCGGGATCTGCACGACGTACTGCCACACGTTCTTCGGCAGCACCTGGGCGAGCCCGGCGAGCAGCTCCTCCTTCGAGAAGCCCTCCTTCTGGAAGTTCACGCGGTCCGTGTCGAGGAAGACGGCGCAGCCGTAGCTGAACTTCGGGGCGAGCTCGGCGCCGAACGCCGTGTCGGCGTACTCGGTCACCTTCAGGCCGAACTGGTCGGCCATCGCCTGGAGCAACATGCCGTTGCCCGCAGAGCACGAGTTGGAGAGGCGGAAGTTCGCGATATCGCCGTTCTTCATGAACAGGACCTTGATGTCCTGTCCGCCGATATCGCAGATGACGTCGACGTCGCCGAAGAACTTCACCGCGCTCATCATGTGGGCGACGGTCTCGACGATGTTGACGTCGGCCCGCATGCACTCCTGGAGCACGTCGGCCGCGTACCCGGTGCCGCCGAAGCCGAGCACCTCGAGCGTCGCGCCCTCATCGAGCACGTACTGCCGGAGCTGGGCGAGCAGCTCCTTCGCGTCCTGGATCGGGTTGCCCTTGGAGAGCTGGTAGGCCTTGCAGACGATGTTCCCGTCCTCGTCGATGAGCACCGCCTTCGACGAGGTGGAGCCGCCGTCGAGGCCGATGACCCCGCGCACCACCTGGCCGGGCGCGAGCTTCATCGGCGTGAACCTCGGGATGCTGTAGAGCTTCCGGAACTCGTCGACCTCGTCCCGGGTCTTCACGAGCGGCGGGCCCGCGCTCTCGCCGAGCCGGGCCTTCCTGCCGTTCGTCATGTACTCGATGAGCCCCGACTTGCCGGCGTAGAGGCCGACCTCGGGCGCCTCCTTGAGCCCGTAGACGCACGCGCCGAACGCCGCGTAGTACTGCGCGTTCTCCGGGACGAAGATCGTCTCCTCGACCGGCTGGTCCTTCGGCCAGTCGTAGCCGCGCTCGTCCCAGGTCTCGGGGATCCGCTTGCGCCAGCACTCCTGGAGGAAGGGGAGGTAGGTGTTGGGGCCGCCGAGCAGGATCACCTTGTGCTTCAGCGTCGAGCCGCGCGTCAGCACCGACAGGTTCTGGAGGACGATCGCGTCGGCGAGAGAGCAGAGGATCTCCGTCGAGGGGATGCCGCTCTTCACGAGGTTCACGATGTCCGTCTCGGCGAAGACGCCGCACTTCGCCGCGACGTGGTGGAGCTTCGAGTCGTCGAAGTGGATCTTCACCACCTCCGTCGGCGGGAGGCCCACCTTGATCATGCACTTGTCGATGGTGGCGCCCGTGCCGGAGGCGCACTTGTCGTTCATCGACGGCGCGGCGGTCTTGTCGCCCGTCTTCGCGTCCCGCTGGAAGATGATGATCTTGGCGTCCTGCCCGCCGAGCTCGATGACGCTGCCCACGTCCGGGTGCAGGTTCTCGACAGCGAGCGTGACCGCGTTGACCTCCTGGACGAACTTCGCGCCCAGGCCAGCGCAGAGGGGCGCCGCGCCGGAGCCCGTCATGAACACCCGCCAGCTGTCCCTCGGCGACGCGGGGAACGATGCCTCGATGGTCTCGAGGAGCTCGAGCACCTTCTCCGGCTGCTTGGTCTGATGCCGCTGGTAGTCGCTCCAGAGAATCTCGAGCGTCTGCGGATCGAGCACGACGGCCTTCACCGTCGTCGAGCCGACGTCGATGCCGACCACGACCGGTTCCTGGATCTGCCTTCCCATCGGGGCTCCTCCCACCGCCGTCGCCGGTCCCCAGCGTCCGACTGACTGGCTGGTCAGTCGTGATGGCTACAACGGGATGTCCTGGAA
The DNA here is from genome assembly GCF_051524395.1 of Sorangium sp. So ce117. Taxonomy (NCBI): domain Bacteria; kingdom Pseudomonadati; phylum Myxococcota; order Polyangiales; family Polyangiaceae; genus Sorangium; species Sorangium sp. So ce117. The sequence goes on along the minus strand of NZ_CP150309.1, from coordinate 8,809,285 downwards.
ATCAAGCAATCCGATGCGTCTTGGTCGCCGCGCGACGCCGTTCTCCGGGCATCTCGGGCCATCGCTGCGTCCAGGGTGCAAGGTTCCGACGCCACGCTCGGTTGCGTCTGATGGCGCGTGGTGCCCCCCCCCGCGTCCGCGTCTCGTGCGCTGTGCCGCGAACTTTCCGGATCTTTTCAGGCGGCGGGCCTGCTCGACGCCGGAGGGGAGACATCGGTCCCCAGATGGCGGGCCGGTGATGGTAAAGCGACCGGCCCATGGACAAGGCCGAGCGCCGCCAGGCGCTCCTCCGCGCCGCGCGAACCGTGTTTTCCGAGAAGGGGTATCACGAGGCGAAGGTCGACGACATCGTCGCGCTCGCGAAGGTCGCGAAGGGGACGTTCTACCTCTACTTCCCCGACAAGCGCTCGGTGTTCGGCGAGCTCGTGCGCGGCCTCTTCTCGCGGCTCGGCGGCGCCATCCTGCGCGTGGACCCGTCGGCGGACGTCGAGGCGCAGGTCAAGCACAACATCCGCGCGATCGTGGCCGTCCTGCTCGACGATCCGGCGCTGACGAGCATCCTCCTGTCGCACGCGGCCGGGCTCGACCCGGCGTTCGTCAAGGAGCTGCGGGCGTTCCGCCAGGAGGTGAAGCTCCTGCTGCAGCAGAGCCTCGCGGAGGGGCAGCGGCTCGGCGTCATCGAGCCGGGGGACACCGAGCTCTACGCGACGTTCACGATCGGCGCGCTGAAGGAGGTGCTGTTCGAGAACGCCCTCGAGGAGCAGGCCCGCCCTCGCGAGCGGATCGTGACGGCGCTCCACGATTTCCTGCGGCGCGGCTACCTCCGGATGGACCCCGCGGCCGGGCTCGCGGCGCGGGGCCCGGAGGGCGAGCGCGCCGCGCCCGCGACAGGGGACGCCCCCGGCGAGGCGCCGGAGCGGGTGAGCCCGTCGCGCGGCCGGCGGGCCAGGTCGAGGGGCGACTGACCGGCGCGTCAGTCAGGGCGGGGACTACCCAGGTCAGGCCGGCGGCGTAGGGATCAGGCGCCGCGCACGACCACGTGCCGGATGAAATTGTGCAGCGTCCGTGTGCCGAGCTGATCCGGCGCGATGGGGGCGAGGAGCGCGGGGACGTCGCGGCCCTCGGCCTGCAGGATCTCGCTCCGCCACGCGATGTAGCCGGCGATGACGTCGTGGTCCATCTCGGGGTGGAACTGCACGCCGTAGCACGTGCTCGTGAAGCGGATGACCTGGTGGTCGTCGAGCTCGGTGAACGCGAGGCTCGTGGCGCCCTCGGGCAGCGTGCCGACCGTGTCGACGTGGGTCGCGTGTGTCTCGAAGCTCGACGGCAGGCCGTCGAAGAGGGGGTCGTCGGCGCGGCGCTGGACGCGGATCCTGCCGATCTCGCGGCCGCGCGGGTTGCGGACGACCTCGCCGCCGAGGGCCTGGGCGAGGATCTGGTGGCCGAAGCAGATGCCGAACGTCGGGGTGCCGGCGTGCACGACGCCGCGCAGCCACCCCTCGCAGCGGAGCATCCAGGGCTCGCGGTGGGGGACGTTGGCCGACGAGCCGGTGACGACGAAGGCGGCGGTCTCGGGGGCGCCGGGCGCGGGGAGCTCGTCCGTGCGGGCGTCGACGGTGGTGTATCCGCCGCTCCAGCCGGCGCCGATCGTCTGCTCGATCAGGTCGGCGAACTGGCCGCGTCGCTCGAGGACCGGGGGGACGGGCTCACCGGTCTTCACGATGACGATCTTCTTGCGATGTCGCACCCTTCCAACATAGCGCAGGGCCGCCGCCGGGCGAGGGCGGGGCTTGGCAGCGCGGGGCCGGGGCGCGAAGATGCGCCCCGATGTCCGCATACGTCGTGTCTCGCCCCGTCTGGCGCCGGTTTCGCCCGCGTTTCCTGAGCCGCGCAGCTGCGCACGTGAGGGCCGGCGGGCACGCGGCCATCGTGCTGCCGGACGAGCGGGTCGACCTCCTGCTCTCCATCGGCGAGGACGGGAAGCTCACGGAGCTCGGGCTGTGGTCGCTCCTGTCGATCGAGCAGCAGCGCTTTCGGCGCGTGGGCGAGGGGCCGGCCAAGGGGCTCGCGACGGCGCGGGTGAAGCGGCAGTACGAGGGCTCGGTCCTCGACTGGTGCGAGCGCGACAGCACGCACCCGGGGGCGATCCGCGAGGTGGCGCTCGACTGCCTGGCGTGTGGCGCCTGCTGCCACGACGCCAACGTGCTGCTCGACGAGGTGGACCTCGCGCGCTTCCGGGGCGCCGGGCGCGGCGACCTCACGGGGCGCGCCTACGTGCGGCGGGCGCGGGACGGCAAGATCACGCTGCGCTTCGCGGCGAGCGGGCGGTGCCAGCACCTCTGCGAGGACCTGCGCTGCGCCATCTACGAGATCAGGCCGGACAACTGCCGCGCGTTCGTCGTGGGGAGCGAGGCGTGCCTGTCGGCGCGCGAGGAGACGCTCGGGATACGGGACGGGGCGCCCGCGGAGCCGTGAGCGGCGGGCTCGCCGCGGGGCCCGTGGTCACGTGACGGCGGGGTGCGGCGGGGCGAGCGTCGCACGCCTTCAGAACAGGAGCCGGACGCTTCCGCCGAGCGGGCCGAGCCGCAGCTCGGCCTGGGTCGTGGCGCGATCGAGCTTCATCTGACCCGTGATCCAGAGCGGTACACCCGTGAGGGTCATCGCGCCTCCGACGCTCATGAGCACGGTGGGAAAGACCCATGCGCGAGACGCGCAACCGCAGGAATCGTCGCCGCTCGGTCGGGTGAGGAAGAACATGCCTGCTCCGACGGAGCCGAGGACAAGTCCGCCCACGGAGAGGCCGGTGCCCACGTCGCGCCGGGTGGTGTCGACGGCGGGCGCTGGCGCCGTCGACTCGGCGTGCGCGTTGCCCACGAGCAACAGGATCACCCCGAACGCGGCGAGACGCATGCCGGCGAGGATCCCTGGTCGCGGCGCGCCCGTCAAGACGAGGAGAAGCTTCTCTATCGGTCGCGGAGGTGGCGCCGAGGACGCGCGGGAACGCGAGGCTCGAGGCCACGATGCCCTGGGCAGGGCGCTCACGTCCGAACGCTCGTGAGCTGGCCCGCCACCGCGGCCTCATAGAACGCCGAGAGGTCGTGATGGGCGGCCGCCCGGTCCGGCAGGCCGTGGGTGGCCAGCCAGGCGACGCCTTCCTCGAGGCTGGCGAAGACACGATGTGGAAACTGCTGGCGTCCCAGGGCGTTGAGCCCCGTGACGATGCTGCGCACGAGGGACGCGCGAAAGCCCGACCCGATGTGAATCACCGCCGAGTGGGACACGATGCCATCCACCGAACCCAACATCCCGGCGAGCGCGCTGCGGCTGCGCGTGTCGGGTACGATGGCTTCAGGGGTCACGATCTGCAGCAGCCACACCTTGCGGGACGGGGAGCTGGCCTGCGCCCCCAGGATCGCCGCCTTCAGGGAGGCGGCGTGGTGCGGGTGGGTCGTCTTCATCCAGACCGCGGCGGCCAGGGAGCTCCAATAGCCCACCGCGACATCCACCGTCGCCTCGACGACCTGACAGCTCGCGCGCAGCGGGTGCTGCTCACCCGCCTGGGTGAGCGACCGCTGCGGTGCGTCGATGAGAGGTCCCCGTGACGTCGACGATCTGCTCACTTCGCTCGATTCTACGCGAACCTGGTGACGGCGCGCGCGGTGACGGCCGCGCGAGGGAGCCGCTCGACCGATGAGAAATGAGAACACACGGGGGCACATGAACGAAAGAACATGTTGTGAGGTTGCGGAGGGTCGGTACGATGCCAGGTGATGCGGCTTGGGTACTGGCTCGTCGTTGGAATGGCGATGTTCGCGGCGTCCTCGGCCAGGGCAGATGCGCCGAAGACGGACGCCGCGATCCGGAAGGCTCTCATCGCCGAGTCACGAGCGGCGTACAGCGGGAGCTGCCCGTGTCCTTACGATACCGATCGAGCGGGCAGACAATGCGGCAAGCGCAGCGCTTACTCGCGGCCGGGAGGCACCGCGCCTCTCTGTTATGATCACGACGTGACGAAGGAGATGATCGCCGAGTACCGCGCGCGCGACGCGGGGCGCACCCGCCAGGACTCCGCTTGTGCCGGCACGAGAGCAGAGCCGTTCTGTCGGTAGATCCGATCGTGGCGTAGCTCGGCGTCACCTCGCCGGCATCGAAGCCCACTCGGGGTACCCGTGCTCGTCGCGAGTGGAATCAGGGGTCTCCGGTCCCTGCTTCATCACAATCCTTCCCTTTCGTGATGGTCTTCGCCTGAATCGACGGCTTCCCCGTCGTCGCCCCGCGGAGTCGTATACGCTGCACGCATGAGCCACGTCGTGATGCAGGCAGCGGAGTTCTCGACGGTCGCCGCGGCGGAGCAGGCCGCGGCGGAGCTGCGGCGGCTCGTCGCGGACTACGTCACCTACGAGAAGACCGCCGACGCGCCGTGGAGCGAGGGCGCCGTGCCCGCGCCGCTTGTCGAGTTCGGCCGGCGGCACGGCGTGCCGTGGCCGGGCGACGCAGCGTCGCGGTTCCTTCTCAAGGGCCTGTTCAACGACGAGGCGAACGTGCTCAGCGTCGATCGCCTTGTGTTCTTCTGGGGCGGCGGCTTCGATCTCGGCGGCGCGTGGCTGCGTGCGGTGCTGCTGCGCGGGCTCGGCGCGGTGCGCTGCACCGACCTGCCGCAGCTGGTGGTGCGCGTGGACGATCCGCAGGCTCGGGCGGCGGCGTCGGGCGAGTTCCTCGTCGAGGAGGATTTCGAGGAGCAGTTCGCGATGACGTCGGACGACGCCGTGCTCGACGGTGCGCTGTTCATCATCACGTTCGAGCGCGACGGCGACCGCGTTCACCTGACGTTCGACGACTCGGGCGTGCAGGAGTGGGCGTTCGTCGCGATGCTGCCCCAGCTCTCGGGCGACGATCCCGCGCTGCGCGCCCCCGCGCGGGGGCTGCACGCGAGCGTCGTCGATGGCGGAGGGGCGCTCGGCTGAGGGCGAGCGTCATCGCGTCAGGGTGCCTGTACGCCGACGTCGGCAGCACCGACCCGTGCTCGTGGGTCCAGAGCCGGGTCTCCAGGTCATCTGTGCGGCTTGAACGGCTTCTGAGCCGCTCACCGCGCTAAGGTCCGCCGTCCTCCTCGCCTGGCCGCAGGAACACCCCCACGCTCCGGAGATCGCGGTGCGCATAATGCACCTTCACGGTCTCCGCGTGCGCGCGCCGCCCGAGCTTCTCGTATCCCATCACCAGCAGCTCGAGCGCGGCGCCGCGGTACTCCTCCTTATCGAGCCAGTGCAGGTCGAGCCCGAACGTCAGCGCCGCCGCGGGCCGCCCCTCGGCGCAATCGCGCTTCGCCGACTCGATCCACGTCTGCACGCGCGGCGGCTGCGTCTTCCACGCCTTCACGCGCTCCTCGGGCGAGCCCACGCGGATGCTCCCGGCGCCGGGCGGCAGCGCGGGCCCGAACGTGCCCAGGGTCGGGATGCGGTCCGCATCGAGCCAGCGTTGCGCGGGCGGATCCTCGGCGAGGGCCTCGCGGTCGGCCTCCTCGAACCATTTCATGGCGGCGAGCGCGGCGTACACCTGCAGCGGGGCCGGCTCCTCCTCGTAAGGGCCCGAGATGCGCTCGCGCGCGCGGGCAGCGAGCACCGCGAGCGGCGTGGGCTCGCTGTCTCTCCAGGTCTCCGCGGAGTCGCGGGCGTAATTGTGCGCGATGCACGTCGGCGGATCCGCGGGGTCGTCGTACCACAGGCCATGGTGCAGCCCGTCGGTGTCGCCCCACATCACGGTGACCAGCTCGGGCGGGTCGGCGCGGAACCGGCACTCGAGCCGCGGGTCGAGCCCGTCGCGCGTCTTCCGCTCGAGCCCGCCGTCCTCGAACCAGATCATGATCCCGCCCGGCGAGCGCCCGAGGTCGCTCATCCCCTGCCGCTCCGTCTCGTCGAGGCTGCGCCAGAACGCCGCGAAGGTCGCGAGGTAGCGCGGCAGCCGCAGGCCATAGACCTCGTTCATTCGTGCGGCCACGGCCTCGAAGCGGGCGTTCATCGACGCGAGCGCCTCGGCGCGGCGGCGCGCCCCGAGCTCGTCGGTCGCGAACATGTCCTCGCTGTAGCGCGCCGGCGCGAGGCCCACCGTCGCCTCGAGCGGCGCGTCGAGCTGCGAGGCGAGGCCGCGAGACCTGAGCCCCTCGAGCGTCGCGGCGAGCTCGTCGAGCGCCGCCGCGGGCTCGCCCATCCGCGCGAGCGGCACGACGATCAGCTCGCCGGACGGCCCTCGGTTCGTGCGCGCCTCGAAGAGGCTGAACTCCGCGACGAGGCCGAGCCCCGGCGCGAAGCGCGGCGGGTCCCAGCTCGCGAGCCTGGCGCCCTCGTCCTCGACGGGGAACATCTTCTCCCAGCGCTCGCGCGCGAGCGCGAGCGCTGCCTCGATCTCCGGGTTGCTCATGCCGTTCTCCATCCTACGCGAAGGCGCGCGCGGGATGCGGCGCCTCGACGACGAGGGCTACGCGTCTTTGGCAAGAGACTTTCCTTCTGCTTCGAGGGCAGCCTTGATGACCCTGATCGCCTTGGGGCCCACGCCATGAAGCGCCATGAGCTGGGCTTCCGTGAGCCGAGCGACCTGGTCCAGGCGAGAGACGCCGGCCGAAGCGAGCGCCCGCAGCGCCGGCTTTCCGATGCCCTTCGGAAGTGACGATTCTTGTCTTTCTTTCGTTCTGCTCGGCATGCGCCTTGTTCCATGTCGGTTGTCGCCTGGGTCGCTGGCGCTCAGCCTCGCCGGCGAGCCCCAGCGTCATGAACACGTACAGCATGTCGAGGACAGCGACCGTGGTACAACATCGCAGCATTCCCGGGCCGGGGTAGCAGCGGCCGGGGCCGTGCCGTGCCCGGCGAGCCTCCGGCGGACGGCGGCGCGACCGGACGCAGGTCCCTGTTGCCGAGCATGGCAGTCCTCGAGGAGCCCGTCGCATGAACGCCGACGCCATCGTCCTGCAGACGCCGCCTGGCGCACCGTTCACCTTCGGAGTCACCGTCCACCGCCGAGGGCCGCGCAGCTTCCTGGTGACCGAGCCGGGGCAGGACACGCGGCGTTATGAGCTCGCCCGGGTGGAGCAGCCGGACTACCTCGACCTCTTCGAGGCGCTGGCGCGCGACCTCGGGACCCGCACGCCGCTCGCCCGCACCCCGCCGCCGCCGCGGAAGGGCGGGGCGCCGCTGCGGCCCCTGCTGACCGAGGCCATCGCGCCGGAGATCCTCTACGGCTATGGCGACCCGTGTGTGGTGCGGGTGGGCGAGCGCGCGTGGCGCTTGCTCGTGACCTCGAACGACGCGCCGAACGCCTTTCCCATCCTGGCCTCGAACGACCTGACGACCTGGCGGCTGACCGGCTTCGTCTTCCCGGAGGGGCGCGCGCCGGCCTGGACGCTCACCGGCCGCAACCAGGCGGACTTCTGGGCGCCGGAGATGCACCGGGTCCGGAACGAAATCTGGCTCTGCTTCACGGCCCGCATGCACGACCGCTCGCTCGCGATCGGCCTCGCCCGAGGCGCGAGCCCGGACGGCCCGTTCGAGGCGGAACACGCGCCGATCGTCACCGGGGATGTGATCGACGCCCACCTCCTCGTGGACGCCCACGGCACGCCCTGGCTGGTCTGGAAAAAGGATGACAACGGCGTGTGGCCCCGCCAGCTGGCCGCCTTGCTTCACCGGGAGCCCGCCGTGGTGCGCGAGCTGTTCGTGGCCCGCAAAGACCAGCGCACCGCGGTCCTGGTGCTGACGCTGTGGCCGTGGGTGGCGACCCTCGAGCCCATGGAGCAATTCTTCATCTTGCAGCCGCTGATCGAGGCGGCGACCGCGGACTTCGCGGGGTTCGCGGGGAGGCTGGAGGAGCTGCGGGCGCGGGCGTGCGGCGCGGAGGCGGAGGAGATCGCCGGGATATCGCGGGCGCTCAGGACCCGCATCTACGCTCAGCGGCTGTCGGCGGACGGCCGCAGGCTGGAGGGGGAGCCCGCCGTCATCCTCGAGAACGACCAGCCCTGGGAAGCGCACCTCATCGAGGGCGTCTGGATCACCCAGGAGGGCGGGCGCTATTATCTGCTTTACGCCGGCAACGACTTCTCGACCGCGCACTACGGCATCGGCGCGGCTGTGGCGGACGCCCCCACGGGCCCATACCGCAAGTCGTCGGAGGTCTTCCTGAGCTCCAGTGAAGAATGGTGGGGGCCAGGGCACCCGTCCGTGGCCGTAGGCCCCGACGGGCGCCACCACGTGTTCCTGCACGCCTTCCGCCCCGGGGTGGCAGGGTACAAGGCGTTTCGGGCGCTGCTTGCCGCGCCGATCCACTTCGAGGGCGGCGTCGTCTCGCTGGACACGTCGGTCTGGCCGGCGGCGCGACCCGACCCAGGTTGAGGTGACCGGAGGTGACCGCCTGCTACGTGTGCGGCGCGTGAGATCACGCCGAGGTCTCGCGGCGCGTATTCGGCCCCTTCGCCGCACGTCTCCACTCGCCGGGCGACTGTCCGGTCCTCTGCCGGAAGAGCTTCGAGAAGTGCTGCGGGTGCTCGAATCCGAGCGCGTAGGCCACCGCGCTCGCGCTCGCGTCCGACGCGAGGAGCCGCGCCTTGGCGGCCTCGATGAGGGCTCGGTGGATGTGGTCGCGCGCGCTCATTCCCGTCTCCGCGCGGAGGAGATCACTCAGGTAGTCGGGCGAGTACCCGAGCGCGCGCGCGCAGGATCGAACCGTGGGGAGCCCGCCTTCGACCTGCGCGGCCGACGCGAAGCACGCGTCGAGGTGACGGTCGAGTCGCTCCGCCACGCCGCCCGCCCGCGCTCGGACCTCGATCTGGCGCGCGTACGCGCGCTGGCAGTACGTGAAGAGGAGCTGGAGCTGCGCCGAGAGCACGTCCGGCGCGAACGCGTCGGGAGGGACCGAGGACTCGCGCTCGATCTGCCGGACGAGGCCCGTGAACGTCTCTCGCTCCGGCCGTGTGAGATGGAGCGCCTCGTGCATCGCGTAGCCGAAGAACCGGTACTGGTGCATCGCGTCCGAGAGCGGCGTGTCGCGCAGCACGTCGGGGTGGAAGACGACGGTCCAGCCCTCACCCTCGTGGGCGAGCTCGCTCTCGCCGCCGATCGGCGTGATCACCTGGCCCGGCGACGCGAAGACGATGATGCCCGCCTGCCCGTCGTGCACCTGTCGCCCGAACTCGGCGTGGCATTCGTCACCGCGCTTCAGGCTCATCACGTAGAGCCCGGACTCGATGGGGCGCCCGATGATCGGGATCTCGATGCGCAGCGGCTCCTGCCATGACGCGGCGATCACGGAGACCAGCGGATGCGCGGGCGGCGGGCGCCCGATGAGCCCGTGGATCTGCTCGATCGACTCGAGCCTCAGCGCGTCGCGTGTGCCCACGCGAATCGGGGTATCACGCGCCTACCTCGATCACAACGTTGCCCCGCTTGCGCCCCGTCTCGACGTACCTGTGCGCATCCGCGACGGCCTCGAGCGCGTAGCGCCGGTCGATGACCGGCCGGAGCGCGCCGCGCGCGACGAGCTCCGAGACCTCGGGGAGCGCGGTCTTCTTGTCGACGGACATCCCGAAGACGAGCTTCCTGCTCCCGAAGATCCGGCTCCATGCGTCCCGCAGGTAGAGCTCGGCGCCCCCGACCGTGATCAGGTATCGGCCTCCGCGCGAGAGGCAGCGCCGCGCGCGCGCGAACGAGCTCGCGCCGACCGTGTCGAACACGACGTCGAACGCGTCGGCGCGCGCCGCGTAGTCGTCTCGCGTGTAATCGACGACGTGGTGCGCGCCGAGCGAACGCACGAGCTCGGCGTTTCGCCCGCTGCAGACCGCCGTCACCTCCGCGCCGAGGTGCCGCGCGACCTGGACGGCCGCCGTGCCGATGCTCCCGGACGCGCCGACGATCGCGATCCGCTCGGCGGTCCGGAGCCGCGCCCGGTCGCGGAGGAAGTAGAGCGCGGTGGTCGGTCCGTCGACGAGCGAGCACGCTTCTTCGTGGCTCAGGCCGGCGGGGGCGTGCGCGATCGACGCGTCCTCGGACAGGCACACGTACTGCGCGTATCCGCCGGACCCGAACCCGGTGAAGCCGAACACGCGATCGCCGGGGCGGAACCGCGTGACGCGCCGGCCGACGCGCTCCACGGTGCCGGCGACCTCGATCCCGAGCACCCGGAAGCGCCGCCGCGGCCGGAAGAAGCCGAGCACGACCCGCGCCATGACCGTGTCGCCTCGCCGCATCATCTGGCACGCCGCCGTCGCCGTTGTCGCGTGCACCCGGATCCGCACCTGATCGTCCCGCGGCTCCGGCGCGGGCATCTCGCGCAGCTCGAGGACCGAGGGAGAACCGTATCGCTCGTAGACGGCTGCCTTCATCTGCATAAGGAGCAGACTAAGGACGCTGCGAGGGTGCCCGAAAGCATCGGATCCGGGAAAGATGGATCTCTTTCCGGGATGTGCTCGGCGCGGGCGCGCCGGCGCGGGATCTCACGGGGCGATGCGCCACGCCCGAACCGCCCGGCGGCGGGCCTGTCAGTCGGTCTCGGGGCGCACCGACGCGGAGATGATGCCGTCCGTCTCTGCGGGCGAGCCGTCGACGTTCCTGGGGTCGTGGATCTCGATGGTCGTGTAAACCGCCTTCAGCCGGGCGGACGAGCGGTCCTCTGCGGGCTTGCTCGGCTCCTCGGCCAGCAGCGGCTCGACCCGGCCCCTCGATGTGTCGAAGACGCGGAAGAGCGGGAGTCGATGATCCGGGATGAAGTAAAGCTCGCCGTCCGCGCCGCGAAAGAGCGTGCCTGGCACGTGCTCCTTGCCGTCGAGCGCCCGCGGGCGCGCGTCGGATACCGGCGCTGCGGCATCCGCATCCACGGAGAGCAACTCTGCTGCTTGTCGTTCCGCCATGACTCAGGTCCTCCTGGGGCAGCCCGTCCACGCCGCCGAGCGGAGGCCGTCAGGATGTTTGCCGCTCGCGATCGACGGATCCTGGAGCGACAAACGGGTTGAAACCACGAGAAAGAACAAAAAATCACAGGGAGGCGGGGAGCGAGAGACGGCAAGAGGGAGAAATTCAATTTTTTTTCTTCCTCCCCGCCTCCCCGCCTCCCTGTGAAAATTCTCCGTGTTTCAACGTGATTGATCGGCGTTCTAGCGCTCGCGTAGCCGGACATAATGGTACTCGCGGAGCAGCGCGCGCAGGAACATCGGCTCGTCGCGGAACCCGGCCTGGAGCGCGGCCTCCGAGAGGTCCCGCGGCACAAAGCCGTCGCCGCGCCTCTCGACGTACCATTGGAGGAGCCCCTCTCGGGACAGCGGCGCCGTGGCCAGATCGGGGTCGGCGAGCCCGGCCTCCTCCAGCGAACGCTGCTTGTCGCGGGCGCGCGTCCAGAGCCCCACATACAGGTCGTCGAGGCGGAGCTGGTCCACGAGGTGCGCGCTGATGTGCGGCGCCGCCCAGCGCTGCACCGCCACGACCTGCCAACAGCGACGACTTCGCGGAGTTCGACCCGATCGAGGCGAGCTTCGGCCTGGGGTAGGGCGTTCCACCGCGAGCCCGTGGGCTGCTCGGCGGCGATCCCGGCCAGACGTCTGGCCGTGCCAGGCGAGCGGACACATTTCGGAGGGGATCGAGCGCTTCGGCGCTCACCAGAACTGATTGAATGAACCTAGAACTTCCTCCGGTGTTTCATCGACGACATGCGAATGGGTGCTCGTTGTGATTGCTGTTCCATGGCCTCTCGCTTCCATGGTCAGAATAGATTCCGGACGATAGTAGGCCCACGGATGCTGGCTGTTGTAGTCTGATGGAACGTTCGTGCCGCGTCCGTCCGAATTGCGAGTCAGTCGAATGAATGACGTTAAATCAAGCTGAGCCATGAGTTTGTCGATCGGATCGACCGTGTCGAGGCCTGAAAATGGGGTACCGATGTGGGTGTCCAGGCCTAATCCCGGATTTCTCGGGACAATCGCATGGATCGTGTCCCGATCCAGCACCCAATCGTATCTATGTTCCGATCCGCCTTGTCCGGCGGCGCATTGCGCGAAAGACACCGGATGCGCGATCGGGCATGCTTTCAGCACAGCCTCGGCCGGTAGGCCTGCAAGCTTGACTGCGCCGTGTAGTTCAATGGTTCCGCTTCGGTCCGTCCGAAAGCCTTTTATCCGGCTCGCCCGAAAAAATGCTCGACCGTATTTGACCTGAGCGACTGTCATGTCCATTGTCCAGTTCGGCTCGATCTGGTCGCTGTGCACGCTCTCCCGGCTGTCGAAGGTGTAAGCATAGGTGGACGAATTTTCGAGGGGAGACGCTCCGAGCAATCGCTCGCGACGAAAGTAAATGGCTTGTCCTCCGTTGCTGTGCATGCAATCGAACGTCTCGTTGGGAAACCTGGCCATGAACTCGCTCGGCGGCTCTGCGACCATGTAATCTCGGCCGCTTGACGTGTGGACCGTCGCTGCGTCGTTGATGTTCGTGATGTACTCAATTGCGCTGAGGCGAATATATCCCCATGCGTGGTTCGAGTTCTTTGAGAATGGAACTTTTGTGAATGGGTCATCCCCTTGGATGGCGCTCAATAAGGATTCGATCGGGCGACTTTCCAGGTAGCGTCGTCCATGAAGTTCATTGAGGAGCGTTCCCTTCTCCTCTTGTAGTAGAAATTCGATGGCGAGGGGCCGAATGTAAAGAGGCGGGCGGTTGCGCGAGGAATGTGCCAGCGTGATGAATGTCATTGATGGCCCTCCTGAAATTTCAGGGGCCAGGCATCATAGGAACCTGGCGTCCGCAAGGTCAATCCTGCTGCATTGACGCTGGCTGAGCACCACGCCGGTGAGATCGGCTCGCTCGCTCGATCCGGCGGCGAGCGGGCCCGACGCCCGTCGGATCGCGCCGCCGTCCTCGAAGCGTTGGTCCGAGGTCCGCGTCCACGGGTTTCCGTCCCCGACCGGTGAGGGCGCTCCCGGCGTTCGCGAGCCCGGGGGCGGCCGGCGTCGGCGATGCCGGGACGCCGGCGAGTTGGACTCTTGCGGTGTGGTGGACAGCGACGGGATGCGCGCCGATCCTCGCGAGCCGTGGGAGCCGAGCAGCGACGACGATGGCTACCGCTTGCCCTCGCCGCCTGCACCAGCGACCACGGTGACGGCCCGGATGTCAGCGAATACCGGAGCCAGCTCGTCCTCGTGGCGGATCTCATGCGGCTGCCAGCGAGTCCTTGAATCCAGGCATGGCTTGAGGAGATGGATGATGCGTTGGAACCACATCGCGACGTGTGTGCTGCTGTGCTCTTCGCTCGCTGCGTGCATCGGTCCCGTGCAGGGCGGGAGCGACGGCGGCGGTGACGGCGGAGCCGGCGGCAGCGGCGGAGCCGGCGGCAGCGGCGGCGCCGGTGCTCAGGGCGGCAGCGACGATGACGGAGATGGCGGCAGCGGCGGCGGCGCGCCCGACCCGAGCGACACGGACCGCGACGGCGACGGATACGACGACGACATCGACAACTGCCCCGAGGCCACGAACCACGATCAGAGCGACGTCGATGGGGACGGGCTCGGCGACGCCTGCGATGACGACCTCGACGACGACGGCGTGCCCAACGCGGTCGACAACTGCGTCGCGGTCGGCAACGCCGACCAGGCGGACTTCGACCTTGACCTGTACGGCGACGCCTGCGACGACGATGACGACGACGACGGCGCCGTGGACGCGTCGGACAGCTGCCTGTGGGTCTCCAACGCCGCCCAGGCCGACATGGATGGAGACGGCAGGGGCGACGCCTGTGACGACGACGTCGACGGCGACGGGGTGTCCAACACGCTGGACAACTGCCCCCACGTGGCGAACGCGGACCTGGCGGACTTCGACGCCGATGCCCTCGGAGACGCGTGCGACGAGGACGACGACGGCGACGGCGTGGCCGACCTGGAGGATAACTGCCCGTTCGACGTGAACCCGGACCAGCTCGACGTGAACGGCAATCGGATCGGCGACGCCTGCGACCTGGGCATCGACGAGCGCGGCGGGGCATGCCTGGCCGTCGGGGTCGTCGATCCCGAGCACGACACGAGCTGGCCGAACCCTGCCAGCCCCCCGAGCCCCGAGACCATCGACACGGCGATCTTCGGCCGGCACTACGGCGAGAGCGCCTCGGCGACGTCGATGCCGATCATGGGCATCCACGCGGAGTACCAGCTGAGCGATGGCGGCGCGTGGGATGGCGGCGCCGGGAGCACCTCCCAGGGTCGGATGAGCCTCGGCTGGGTCGAGGTCGAGGGCTCGACGATCCGCTATCACATGGTGCCGGAGGGCTTCCTCATCATCGAGAAGACCGACTACAACAGCGGCGACCACTCCGCCCACTTCCGCTTCGAGACGCTGGGGCCGCTGGTGATCGTCGCCGAGCGCGGGTCGACGATCGGCACCCTCGAGACGGAGGCGCTCCTCGTGATGGACCGGCCCGCGAACTACCGCGATGATCGCTTCAACTACCTCTCCGCCCCGCTCTGCTCCGCCGTGCCGCTCACGGTGACCTACGAGCTCCGCGGGACGACATTCGAGGAGAGCACGATGTCGGGCTCCTTCGAGTTCTACTCGGAGGCGACCTTCGACCTCAGCGGCCACCGGCCCTGAGGCGCTGCCGCGCCCGGCGCTCTCCCACCATGGGCGCTCGTGCTCGCGCTCGAGCGCCCGGAAGCCATCGTCCCTTGTTCGGTGGGCTGTACCGGACTCGGGATCGCGGCGCTGATCTAACAGCGCATCAACGAGATGGTCCGCGTCCGCCGGGCTCGCACGCCGAGGCTGGTGTCCTTGTCTGATCCATGGTATCAGTCTGCGCAGCGCTCCGTCATGGTGTGTCTCATCGCGTTGGCGCTGTGCGAAAGGTCGTAGATGCGAAGAATTCATATCGCTCTGGGCGTGCGTTCACTGGAGGACTCCATTGCGGATTACACGCAGCGCCTGGCGGCCCAGCCGCACGTGATCGTGCCTGACCAGTACGCGCTCTGGCGCACCGACACGGTGAACTTCTCCATCCGTCAGATCCCCGCGGGCGAAGCTCCGGCGTTGCGTCATCTGGGCTGGGAGGACGACGCCGCCAGCGCCTTCTCCGAGACGCGGGATTGCAACGGGATCGTCTGGGAGGAGTTCGGTCCCGAGCAGCAGTTGCAAGAGATCCTCGGGCTCTGGCCCGACGCCCAGATCAAGCGCTGACTCCAAGCTGACAGCGAATCTTCCGGAAGGACCTCGACAGCTGGCGTCCCGAGGGACCCGCCTCGGCGGCCTGCGCAGCGGACGCGAGCCGCCCGCCGGACCGCAATGGCTTCCTCACCGCGCCCGGCGAGTCGACCGACGTTCCAGATCGCTCACCCGACGGCGCGATCGTGAGCCCGGCGCCCGGCGATCGCCCTGAGATCCCCTGAGCGGCGCGCTCCTCGCTGGCCCCCTCGCGCTGACACGCGGAAATGACGCCTGTCATGGGAGCGTGACAGCGAGGGTGTCATGAGCGCGTGACGGCGACGCGCAGCAATCCGGTCGCCGGTCGCGGCCGGCGTGTCGCGATCACGGCCTGAACGCGCCCGATCCGGCGTCTCGCCCCCGGAACAGGAGGCAGCGCCATCGCTGCACGCGCCGGGTGGCCGCGCGCGGCATGTGCGTTGCAATCGCCTTGTCATCACCTTGTCGCGGTCGCGCCGGGGCGGCGATGGCCGTTATCCAACATCGAACTCGTCGAAAGGAAGCATGTCATGAAGAGCAAGGCACTGCTGCTGGGATCTCTCGTCGTCGGCATCATGGGCGCAGGTTGCGCCGTGGCGTACGAGGCCGAGGAGGGCGAGGTGGGCGACGCCCAGCAAGCGTTCGTGTCCCGTGCGTGGGCGTATGCGTGGGCGCACCAGGCGACGGGCTCGTTCACCGCGAGCTCGAGCTACTCGCGGAGCTCCTCCGGAGACGTCTTCGGGCAGGGCGTGAACAACACCGTCACGCAGCTCGGTGCGGGCCAGTATCGCGTGCGGTTTCCGGACGTGGGCGCGGCGCCGGGCGGTCATGTCCAGGTCACGGCCTACGGCGCGGGCGCCGAGCGCTGCAAGGTCAATTCCTGGGTAAGGAGCGGCGATGACGTGGATGTTCATGTCAACTGCTTCACCGCGGGCGGCGCGCCGGTCGACACCCTGTTCAGCGTCGCCTATGTCCACAAGTCGGGCACCGGATCATCGGACGAGGCGTACGTCTGGGCGAACAACCCGACGGCGTCGGCGTACACGCCCACCGCGACGTACCAGTTCAACTCGAGCGGCGTGAACAACACGATCGCTCGCGAGGGGGTGGGCTACTATGCGGTGACCCTGCCGGGGCAGACCGCGGGCGGCGCGACGGTCGAGGTGACGGCCTACGGCCCGGGCAGCGATCACTGCAAGGTCGGCAGCTGGGCGCAATCCGGAGACGACGCGGTGGTCCGCGTGCGCTGCTTCGACAGCTCGGGCGCCCCGTCGGATAGCCAGTTCACCCTCAACTTCGCGCGTTCGAGGCAGGTGAACGGCGGGCTCTCCTACAGCTACGCCTGGGCGAACAACGCCACATCGGCGGCGTACACGCCGAGCCTCTCCTATCAGGAAGGCTACATCGCAGGGGACCTGGGCGAGGTGGAGGCCGACATCACCGCAGGGCGCACGTCCGCAGGCCGCTACTCCGTCAGCCTGCCCGGCATGTCGGCGTCGGGCTCGAACGTGCAGATCACGGCGTACGGCACCGGACCGGAGTACTGCAAGGTCGTCGGCTGGTCCGGCACCGAGTCGAACACGAACGTCAACGTCGCCTGCTTCGATGCCAGCGGCGCGCCGACGGACACGCGCTTCGTCCTCGTGTACACGGACGACAAGTTCATCATCCTGTGAGCTGCTGGGCGGGGGGGGCCTGCTCCGGCCCGCAGGCGATGGGGGCGGCGCCCAGCACGGGCGGTGAATTCTCTTCGGAGATTCGTCAGCAGCCTCGGTGAACTTGCAGGCTGTAGCTCGTTGCGCCGCGGGGTTGCCGTTCGGCCACGGTGCAGTCGCCCCCTTCGAGGCGATCGAGCTCGACCTCTCGGTCCTCTGGGCGAAGTAGTAGCTCTTCGATCGAAACGACCCGCCCGAGCCCTGTCGGCTCGGTGATCCGTCGACGCACTGCACCGGAGCCGGCCATGCCACGTCGGAGGAGCGGGGCGCGGCGCTGCAGCTCAGGGCGCCGCCGCTCCCTGATCGGCCGGCGCAGCCTGCGGCGCGGGGGCGGGCGGCTGTGCGGCGGCGCCCTCCTGCGCCGGCGCGTCCATGGCGCAGCGGAAGCCGATCCAGGCGTGCGCGGTGACAGGTGCCGCGGCGGTGCGGTACGTGGCGGAGAGCTTCTCGGGGCCGTCCAGGAAGCTGCCGCCGCGCACGACCTTGAGCGGGAAGGACGGGTCGCCCTGCGGGTTCTCGCCGCCGGGCGGCGGGAAGACGAGGCCGTCCGACACCCACTCGGACACGTTGCCGGCGAGATCGTAGACGCCCTCCGGGGTGCGATCGCTCGGGTGGACGCCGGACGCGCAGGTCGAGACGTCGGCGCCGCGCGCGAGGCAGCCCTCGTTGCGATCGTAGCAGGCGCGCTCGCAGGCCGGCGCGTCGTCGCCCCAGACGAAGGCCCGGCCGGCCGCGCCGCGCGCGGCGACCTCCCACTCCGCCTCGGTGGGCAGCCGCCGGCCGCGGAAGCGGCAGTAGCTCTCGGCCTGGGAGTAGTCGACGCAGTTGATCGGGTGCCCGGTCGCGCCGCGGGGCTCGTTGCAGCGCCGCGTCCAGAGCTCGACCTCCCGCTGCTCCTCGGGCGCCACCGGCGCCTTCGCGCCGGGCAGGAGCTCGGGCGTCAGCGAGACGTGATCCGCCGTGGAGCACATGCGCTGCTGCATGCAGGCCCGGTAGGCGCGGACGGTCACCTCGTTGCGATCGATGTAGAACCCGCGGGTGAGCGTCACCTGGCGCGCCTCGCCCGCGGCGCCGATCGTGGTCGAGATGGGGCCGATGAAGACCATGTCCGCCGGCGGCGCCGCGGGCGCGGCGGGCTCGGCGGAAGGCGCCGCGCCCGAGGCGCTCGCGGTCGGCGCGGCGCTGGCGGGCGCCGGCACGCCCGCCGCGGTCGTCGCGGCGCGCCCGGCGGACGACGTCGCGGTGGCGCGCGCGGCCGGCGCCTTCGCCGGCTTCTTGTCGGGCGCCCGCGTCAGGACGTACGCCGTCGCGCCGGCGCCGCCGAGCACGAGCGCCGCCACGAACCAGGGAAGCGCCGCGCGCGCGGCGCTGCGGCGCTGCGGCGGCGCTGCGACCGGCGGCGCGGCGTGCGGTGGTCCGCCCGCCGCGGCCTGGGGGTGCGGGGCCGCGCCGGGGTGCGGAGCCGCGCCGGCCGCAGGGGGGCTGGCGGGCGCGACCGTCTCGATCATGGAGTCCTCGACCTGCGCGGTCCTGGAGCCCCCCGTCGCCGGCGCGCCGCCCCCGTCTCTCGCCCGAGGCGCCGCGCCGCCCGTCGCGCCGGCGGCCTGCGGCCCGCTCGCGCCAGCGGCCTGCGGCCCGCTCCCGCCGTGGCTCACCTTGACGATGGCAGGCCGCGCCGGGGCGGGCGCGTGCGCGTCGGCGAGCATCGTCGGCTCGCTCGGCCCGACGGCCACGCCGAGCCCCTGCGCGGCCGCGTACTCCGCGGTCGACTGCCCCGCCGCGTGCTCCGCGGAGGAGCCGCCGCGACCCGCGAAGGACCCCGCGCGCTCGCCGTGCGCCGCGGCCGAGAGCGCGTCCCAGAACTCGCCTGCGCTCGTGAAGCGGTGCTTGGGCTCGATCGCGAGCGCCTTGTCGAGCACGCGCTCGATCGCCTCGGGCGCGTCCGGGAGCCCGCGCGCGCGCAGCGTCGGGCGCACCGCCGGATCGGCCGACGCGACGTAGAGCTGCGTGGGGTCGTCCCCCTCGAGCGCGCGCCTGCCGCTCACGAGCTCGACGAAGATGAGCCCGAGCGCGAACACGTCGGTCCACGGGCCCGTCGCGCCGCGGGCCTTGTTGAACTGCTCGGGCGCGCCGTAGCGCGGCGTGAACGCGCTCGGCCCCTGCCGGGTCGCGGCGAGCGCCTCGGTGAACGTCGGGTGATCGGACAGCACCTTGGCGATGCCGAAATCGAGCACCTTCAGCGTCCGTGCCCCCCCGACCTGGGTGAGGAACAGGTTCGCCGGCTTCACGTCCCGGTGCGCGACCTTGTGCGCGTGCGCGACGGCGAGCGCGCGCGCGGCCGGGGTGAGCAGCTGGATCGCCTCGGCGATCGACATGCCGGCCTCGCCCCGCTCGCGCCGCTCCCGGAGGTATTGCCCGAGCGTCTGGCCCTCCAGCCACTCCAGCACCAGGTAAGGCACCCACACGCCGGCCTGGGTGGTGAACGCGCCGACGTCGAGCGCCTGCACGATGCCCGAGGTGGCCCGCGACAGCCGGTGCAGGATCCGCCCCTCGCCCCGCAGCGTCTCGAGCAGCGCGTCGCGCTCCGCGGCGTCGAGCGAGGCCGGCAGCTTCAGGCACTTGATCGCGATGAGCTCGCCGAAGCCCTCGTGCATCCCCCGGTAGACGACGCCGAACCCGCCGTCGCCGATGACGGCGGCGACGCGGTACTTCCCCTCGATGGTCTGCCCCGAGAGGCCAAACGGATCGTCGGACGGCTCCGCCATGCCCCGCTCCTAGCGCGTCGCCGTGCCCAGGCAAAGGGGCTTCCGCGCCGCTCGCCCCCGCAAGCTCGCGCGGCTTGATCCTTGATCTGCTCGCATACGCTCGCTCAGCCTGCGTCCGGCTTGCGCCCGCCAGCGTCCTGTGTGCGTCCGGCTTGCATCCGGCGGCCTGCGGCCCCATGCCGGCGCTGATGAAGACGCCGCGAGCGCTCGTGATCCTTGCCGAGGGAGCCGAGGAGATGGAAACGACGATCATCGTCGATGTCCTGCGCCGCGCCGAGGTCGAGGTCGTCCTCGCCGGGCTCGATGGCCCCGGCCCGGTGCGCTGCAGCCGAGGCGTGCGCCTCGTGCCGGACGCGGATCTCTCGGCCGTGACGGGCGACTTCGACGTGGTGGTCCTCCCGGGCGGCAAGGGCGGGGCCGACCGGCTGGCCAGCTCGCCGGCCGTCGGGGAGCGCCTTCATGCGCAGGCGCAGGCGGGCCGGGTCGTCGCGGCGATCTGCGCCGCGCCGATCGCGCTCGCGGCGCACGGGCTCTTCCAGGGCCGCAGGATGGCGTGCCACCCGTCCGTGAACGACGTGGTGTCGGCGCACGGCGAGCTCCTCGCGAGCCCGGTCGTCGAGGACGGGCTGCTCGTCACGAGCCAGGGGCCGGGCACCGCGATGGCGTTCGCGCTCGCGCTCGTCGCGCGGCTCCGGGGCGAGGAGATCGCCGCGAAGGTGCGCGCGCCGATGATGCTGCCGGCCTGAGCGAGATCGGCGCTCGGCCGGCCGGAGTTCCTCTAGGCAATCAAGGCCGTTGGAGTTTCTTTCCGTATTCAGGGAGGTCGAGATGAAGCTTGTTTCCAAGAGCGCGATTGTCACCGGCGGTGGTCAGGGGATCGGTCTCGAGATCGCGAAAGATCTCATGAGTCGCGGCAGCAACGTGCTGCTCTTCGGCCGGACGGCGGCGAAGGTCGAGGCGGCGGCCGAGGAGCTGAACCGCGCGGCCGACGGGCCGGCGCGCGCGCTGCCCTTCCTGGGCGACGCGTCCCGCGCCGAAGACGTGTCGCGCGCCGTCGAGGCGGCGACGTCGGCGTTCGGATTGCCGGGGATCCTCGTGAACAACGCGGGGATCGCCACGCTCGCGCTCCTGACGGACCTGCCGGAGGAGGATTTCGACCGCGTCCTCGACATCAACCTGAAGGGCCCCTTCCTCTTCATGAAGGCGGTCGCCCGCGGCCTCATCGCCGCGAAACAGCCGGGCGCCTTCGTCAACATCAGCTCCATCAACCAGGTGCTGGCGACCGACGGCATGTCGCATTACTGCGCCTCCAAGGCGGCCCTCGCGCAGCTCACCAAGGTGGCCGCGTCCGAGCTCGGGCGCCACGGCATCCGGGTGAACGTGGTGGCGCCGGGGCTCATCCGGACGCCGCTCGTCGACGGCATCGGATTCACGGCGGGGCTCAGCGCCCAGAGGTTCCTCGAGCGCACGCCGCTCGGGCGGATCGGGGAGACGACCGACGTGGCGCCCGTGGTCTCGTTCCTCTGCAGCGAGGAGGCGCGCTGGATCACCGGCGATACGGTGTTCGTCGACGGCGGGAACAACCTCCACGGCCTGCACAGCTACTGGGACACGATGAACGCCAGCCTCTGAGAGCCGCGCGTCTCCGAGGGGGGCTCCTCCGGACCGGCACCCTCGGGCTCTGGCGCCGTGATGGGCGGGGGCCTGCGCCCGTCCGGCGACCCACCGCCGCCCTTCCCCTTCGTTTGCCGGATCACTGTCGCCCGCGGATGGCCTTATACTCCGCCGCGTGCTGCCGCTGCTCGCCCTGACCGTCATCGTCGTGCTGTGCCTTGGCTACCGCTTCTACGGGCGGATCGTCGCGCGCAACTACGCGCTCGACGACGGCGCCGTGACGCCCGCGGTGAGGGTGAACGACGGCGAGGACTACGTCCCCACGAAGCCGTTCTACCTCTTCGGGCAGCACTTCAGCGCCATCGCCGCCGCCGGGCCGATCGCCGGCCCCATCCTCGCCGGCCAGGCGTTCGGGTGGCTCCCGTGCATCCTCTGGATCGCCATCGGCGTCGTGTTCATCGGCGCGGTGCACGACTTCTCCGCGCTCATCGCGAGCGTCCGCCACGAGGCGGAGAGCGTCGCCGAGATCGCGAAGCGGCACATCGGCCGGCGCGCCTGGCTGTCGATGATGATCTTCATCTGGCTCGCGCTGTCCTACGTGATCGTCGCCTTCACGGACATCACGGCGAGCACCTTCGTCGGCAAGACCGAGGAGTTCGAGGGCGGCTCGTTCCAGTTCAACCCCGGTGGCGCCGTCGCCGCGGCGAGCGCCGCTTACCTCGGCCTCTCCATCGTCATGGGCGTCGTCGAGCGGTACCTCAAGCCGCCGCTCTGGCTCACCACGCTGATCTTCGTGCCCGCGACGCTCGGCGTCGTCTGGCTCGGCACGAAGATCTCGACAGCGTTCGTCCTGCCGCTCGACAACCCGCAGCGCGCGTTCGGCCTCATCATCCTCGTCTACTGCCTCATCGCCTCGCTCCTGCCGGTCTGGCTGCTCCTCCAGCCGCGCGGCTACCTGGGCGGGTTCGTCCTCTACATCGCGCTCGCGGTCGGCGTGATCGGGATCTTCTTTGGAAACCTCCGTTACCCGGGGGAGTTCGAGCTGCGGCAGCCCGCGTTCACCACGTTCAACGCCGGCGGCGCGACCGGCATGCTCTTCCCGTTCCTGTTCGTCACCATCGCCTGCGGCGCCTGCTCCGGCTTCCACGGGCTCGTCTGCTCGGGGACGACGTCGAAGCAGATCTCGAAGGAGACGCACACCCACCCGGTGGGCTACGGCGCGATGCTGGCCGAGGCGTTCGTCGCGCTGATCGCGCTCGCGACGCTCGTCATCGTGGCGCAGGGGACGAAGCTGGGCGGGCCGGGCAAGATCTACGGCGACGGGATCGGCAAGTTCCTCACCGTCATCATCGGCAAGGAGCACTTCCTGTTCGCCGCGACGTTCGGCGCCATGGCGTTCTCCACCTTCGTGTTCGACACGCTCGACGTCTCGACGCGCCTCAGCCGCTACATCCTCCAGGAGCTCTTCAACTGGAAGGGGCGCGTGGTGTCCGCGGCCGCGACCGCGATCTCGCTGGCGCCGCCCACGCTGTTCATCATGACCGCGCGCCCGCCCGCGCCCGGCGTGCGGCCCGCGTACCTCGACTTCTGGACGCTGTTCGGCACGAGCAACCAGCTGCTCGCGGCGCTGACGCTCCTCTCGGTCACCGTCTGGCTGCACCGCGAGAAGCGGCGCATCTGGTACACCGCGATCCCGATGGTGTTCGTCATGGCGATCACGGTGTGGGCCCTCATCCTCCAGGTGCGGAATGCGTTCGCTGCCGTGCGGACCGAGGGGCTCGCGCTGAACGCAACGACGTTGAACGGGGTCGTGGGGCTCGCGCTGCTCGGGCTCGCGGTGTCGCTGATGGTCGAGGCGGCGAAGGCGCTGAAGAACGGCCCGCCCGCCGAGCCGGCGCCCGGGGCCGTGACGCGGTAGCGATCACCCCGCCGCGGCGCGCTCCCGCAGGCGCGCCTCGGCCAGCCGCTCGGCGGCGAGCTGCGGCGAAACGCCGTCGCTCGCCGCGATCTCGAGGACCCTGAGGACCGTGTCGTAGATCGCCTGGACGCGCCGGTGGACCTCGGCGCGGGACCAGCCGAAGAGATCCGCGCCGCCGCTCAGCACGCCGCCTGCGTTGGCCACGACATCGGGGATGTAGAGGACGCCGCGCGCGGCCAGCGCGTCGCCGTGGCGCGGATCGAGGAGCTGGTTGTTGGCCGCGCCCGCGACGATCTCGGCCGTCAGCTCCTGCACGGCGCGGTCGTCGAGGACGCCGCCGAGCGCGCACGGGGCGAAGACGTCGGCCTGGACCGAGGCGATCGCGTCCGGCGGCACGATCGTGGCGCCGAGCTCGGCGGCGACGTGGCGGGCGCGATCCGGGTCGACGTCGGCGACGAGCAGCCGCGCGCCCAGCCGGTGGAGCTCCGCCGCGAGCCGGCCGCCGACGCTGCCGCAGCCCTGGAGCGCCACGGTCCGGCCCGCGAGCTCGTCGCTGCCCCACCGGTGGCGGGCCGCGGCCTGGATCGCGCGGAGCACGCCCCGCGCGGTCCACGGCGAAGGGTCACCGCCCTCGCCGGCGAGGCCCTTCACGTGGCGCGTCTCGCGCCGGATGAGCTCCATGTCCGCGGGGGTGGTGCCCACGTCCTCGCCCGTGATGAACCTGCCGCCGAGGCCCTCGATGAAGCGCCCGTGCGCGCGGAACAGCCGCTCCCGCTCGAGCGGCTCCGCGCCGCCGCGGAGGATGACCGCCTTGCCGCCCCCGACGTCCATCCCGGCGAGCGCGTTCTTGTAGGTCATGCCGCGCGACAGGCGCAGCGCGTCCACGAGCGCCTCCTCGTCGCTCGCGTACCCGAGGAGCCGCGTCCCGCCGAGCGCCGGGCCCAGCGCTGTGCTGTGGATCGCGATGATCGCGCGGTAGCCCGCGGGCTCGTCCGCGCAGAACAGCACCTGCTCGTGCCCCATGGCGGCAAGGGTGTCGAACACGCTCTTCATGCCGCGCCGAGCGTACCATTCCGCGGCGACCCCCTGGGCCGGCGCGCTCAGGGGCGTCCCGCGCAGCGGCCCGGCAGCCAATACTGCGGGTCAAAAACCCTGCCAGGGATCTGCCTCGCAAGCGGCGAGAGGTTGAACGCAAAGGCGCAAAGGCGCAAAGACGCAAAAATGCACGATAATTTGTTCTTTTTGCGCCTTCGCGCCTTTGCGCCTTTGCGTTGAATTCTCTCCGGATCCCTGGTGGGGCGATCAGGGCGGCCGGACCCGTCCGCCCTCACAGGTCCGAAAAGCGCCAGAGCCGCGGCGGCACCCGCGCTACGACGCCCTGCATGCGGATCGACGAGGACGCGTGCTACCGAGCGCTCGAGACCCGCGACCGTCGCTTCGACGGTCGCTTCTTCACGGGCGTGCGCTCGACGGGCATTTACTGCCGCCCCATCTGCCCCGCGCGCACGCCGAAGCGGGAGCGCTGCGTGTTCTTCCCCTCGGCGGCCGCCGCGCAGGAGGCCGGCTACCGCCCGTGCCTGCGCTGCCGCCCCGAGGCCTCGCCCGGGACGCCCGCCTGGCTGGGCACGTCGGCCCTCGTCTCGCGGGCGCTCCGGCTCATCGCGGAGGGCGCGCTCGACGACGCGGACGCCCCGGCGCTCGCGGCGCGGCTCGGCGTGGGGGAGCGCCACCTGAGGCGGCTCTTCCTGCGGCACGTCGGCGCCTCCCCGCTCGCGGTCGCGCAGACGCGGCGCCTGCTCTTCGCGAAGAAGCTCCTCGACGAGACAGCGCTCTCCATGACCGAGGTGGCGCTCTCGTCGGGCTTCTCCAGCGTCCGCCGCTTCAACGACGCGATCCGCGCCGCCTACGAGCGCTCGCCGCGCGAGCTGCGAAAGGCCGTAGCGAAGCGGGGTGGGGGTGGGGAGGCCAGGGGAAGGGAGGGCGGCGCGCCGGACATCGCGCTCCGCCTCCCGTTCCGGCCGCCGCTCGACTGGGGCGCGCTCGCGGGCTTCCTCGGGGCGCGCGCGATCCCCGGCGTGGAGTCGGCGGGCCCCGGCGCCTACCGCCGCACGGTGCGCGTCGCCGGCGGGCACGGCGTCGTCGAGGTGCGCGCGGCGCCCGGCGAGCCGTACCTCCTCGCGCGGCTGCGGCTGCCCGGCACCGAGGGGCTCATCCACTGCGCGGAGCGGCTGCGGCGGCTCTTCGACCTCGGCGCCGATCCCGACGCGATCGCCGCGCACCTCGGGGCCGATCCGCGGCTCGCCCCGCGGGTCCTGGCGATGCCGGGCGTGCGCGTGCCGGGCGCGTGGGACGGCTTCGAGCTCGCGGTGCGGGCGATCCTGGGCCAGCAGGTGAGCGTCCGCGCCGCGACGCAGCTCGCGGGCCGCCTTGTCGAGCGGCACGGCGAGCCGCTCGCGGTCCGCGGCGGCCTGCCCGAGGGCGCCGAGGGGCTCCGCTTCGTCTTCCCTGCGCCCGAGGCGCTCGCCGCGGCCGATCTGACGGACCTCGGCCTGCCGCGCGCCCGCGCCGCGACGATCACGGCGCTCGCGGCGCGCGTGGCCTCCGGCGAGGTCGCGCTCGACGCCTCGCGCGGCCTGGAGGAGACGGTGCGCGCGCTCTGCGCGGTCCCGGGCGTCGGCGCGTGGACCGCGCACTACATCGCGATGCGCGCGCTGCGCGAGCCGGACGCGTTCCCGGCCACGGATCTCGGCCTGCGGCGCGCGCTCGGCGGCGTCTCCGGCGCGGATCTCGCGGCCATGGCGGAGGCGTGGCGCCCGTGGCGCGCCTACGCCGCGGTGCTGTTGTGGACGGCGGACGCGCAGGGCGCGCGGCCCGCAGAGACGGAGGTATCGAATGGATCTCTCGCTGGATGAGGTGGAGTCGCCCGTCGGGGTCATCCTCTTGGCCGCCGGGGGCGGCGCGATTCACGCGCTCGATTTCGCGGATCACGCGCAGCGCCTCCGCGGCTCGCTGGAGGCGCGGTATGGCGCCGTCGCGCTCCACGGCGCCGCCGATCCCGGCGGCTTCTCCAGCCGGATGAAAGCCTATCTGTGCGGCGATCTCGCCGCGCTCTCCGACATCCCCGTCGAGCCCGGCGGCACCGCCTTCCAGCGCCGCGTGTGGGCGGAGGTCCGGCGCATCCCTCCCGGCGCGACGCGCGCTTACGGGGAGGTCGCGGCGTCGCTAGGTCAACCGTCGGCGTCCCGCGCGGTCGGCCTGGCGAACGGCCGGAATCCTGTCTGTCTGATCATCCCGTGCCACCGGGTCATCGGGGCCGGCGGAGAGCTCACGGGGTATGCCGGCGGCCTGGAGAGGAAGCGGTGGCTGCTCGCGCACGAGGGCGCCTCAGGGGAAGCAGGAGAGCGGCTGCTCCGCCTCTAGGATGTAAACGCAACCCATCAAGGCGAGGCAGCTGCTGTGCTCGTCGAACTCAAACGAGCAGCGGGACTCGCACCTGCTGTCGACGGTCCCGCCGCAGCGCTCCTCGATGCAGCAGTACATCGCCGCCTGGGTCTCCCGGCACATCGTCCGCGCCCCGCAGGCCTCGATCTGGTGGCTGATGCAGTCGAGGCAGGTGAAGGATTGGCCGGCGAACGAGCGGGGGGGTGTGGTGTCCGCTTCGAGGCAATCGAGAAGGCACCCGTCCCCCTCGCACGTCTCGACGCACGTCCGCGTCTCGGCCGTGCACCGCGGTAGGAGCGTGACCGGCAACGCTTCGAACGGCTCCGAGCACGCCGCCGGGACGCACGTGCCGCTTCGCCCGCACTCGGTGAACCGGTCCTCGCAGAGCACGCCATCGCAACAAGGCTCGTCGAGACTGCCGCACGACGCGCACTTGCCGTCGGTGCAGTTCTCCCCGTCGTCGCAGGCGGTGCCGCAGGCGCCGCAATGGTTCCGGTCCGTGGAGAGGTCCGCGCACCCGGACCCGCACAGCGTGAGGCCCCCCGGGCACGTGCACTGCCCGCCCTCGCAGGTCGTGCCTGCGGGGCACGACGCCCCGCAGGCGCCGCAGTTCTTCGGGTCGGACTGAACGTCGATGCAGTGAAACCCCGAGGAGCCCTCCAGCGGACAGTACCCCTGCCCGGCCGGGCACTCGCACCGCCCGCTCACGCAGCGCGCATCGTCGGCGCCGCAGAGGGCGCTGTCCTCGCCCTCGTCGGCCGTGCCGTTGCAGTTGTTGTCGGCGCCGTCGCACAGCTCGGCGAGCGTCGGGGCGTTGCGCGGATCGTCATCGTCGCAGTCGGCGCCGCCGCAGATCACGGGCAGCGCGTCGTCCCCGTCGCCGTCCAGCCCCTCGAAGACGCACTGCCGGAGCGACTCGTTGCAGCGCTCTTCCTGGGTGCACGGATCCGCGTCTGCGCAGTCGGCCGGCGACGCGCACGCCTTGTCGTTGACGCAGGCGCCCCTCGCCCGATCACAGCGCCCGCTCGGACAGCGGGCGTCGTCCGCCTCCGACTCGCACCGACCGCCGACGCAGCGATCGACCGTACAGGGGACGCCGTCCGCGCAGTCCTGCGCGCTCTCGCAGGGATCGCCTGACCCTTGCTGTGGGGCGCTGCCCTTGCAGCTCGCGAAGAGGAGGGCCGCCGACGCAACCAGCGAGGACAGACGAAAGAGAAAGGCGGTACGGCGTGTCAGCAGAGAGGTTTTCACGAGGCGCTCTTACGACGATAGGTTCGGCCGCGACCTCCACACAAGCCGAGCGCCGCTTTGCGACGGCGCGCCTCGAGGAGCGCCGCGTCGAGCCGCAGGCGATCGGGCGCGGTCATGGCCGCGCGCTCCTGGCGCACGCGCGCGACGAAGCGCGGCGACGCGGGTACCGCGTCCTCGTGATCCAGGGCGATCCGAGCGCCGCGCGGTTTTACGAGGCCTGCGGCGCGCGGCGCGTGGGCGAGAAGGGCTCTGCCAGCATCCCTGGCCGGCTGCTCCCGGCGCGCTCTCGAACAGCTCGGCAGGTGATCTGATGTAGCTGCCGCGCGGCGCTCCGGTCGACCCCACGGGTGGTCTTGTGTGGCTGCCGCGCTTTCAGCAGAACCAGTGTCGATAAACGACAAACGCGTTGAGCCCTGGTGACGGATTTGCCCGCCCGGGCTGTTGAGGAGGCCATCTGTCCACGATAGCCTCGTCGTGTGCGGGGGTTGGTTCGGGGGAGCTCGGGCGAGGTGGGATCCGCTGAAGGCGAACGGCGGCATCGGCCGCGGTGCCTCGCGGAATGAATCGAGGAGGGGTCAGGATGAGAACCGTGCGTTCTTCGGCGGTGGTCGGGTTGTTGATCGGCGCGTTCGCCATGCCGGGTTGCACTCAAATTGGCTCGGACAGCGACGATGTTGGAGGGGGGTTCCCTTTCCCCCCCAGCACGTCGTCGGGCTGGGTGAGCGCGAGCGGCGCGGGGGCTGCCGGCGGCAGTGCCGGCGAGGGCGGCAGCGATGGCGCGGGTGGAGGCGTTGCCGGCCCGGCCGAGCATTGCCCTGGTTGCGCGCGGCTCTCCGTGCCGCTGACGAGGGCGGGGCAATGGACGCAGTTCATCATCGTTTGGGACCAGACGGTCGACCTGACCGGCGCCACCGTCACGTTTCGCGTGAAGACCCAGGCCGGCTCCAACGGCGGCGTGCAGGCCTTCGTGCAAAACGGGCCGGAGCTGGTGTATGCGCCGATCGGGTATGCCTGGAATCCGCTCGCCGACCTGGGCGAGTGGAAGGATATCGTGATCGACGTCGACACCTTGGCCCCGGGCAATCCCACCTTCAACCGCACCACCGCGAAGATGCTCGGACTTATGAGCGCTGCGGGCAACACGGGGCCCTGGGCCAACCCGACCGTCATCCACGTCGACTCCATCACCGTCACGAGACCGGCTCCTGGCGCCGGAGGTCCGAGCGCCCAGCGGGGCGCCGGGCGCCCGAGCAGCGAGCGCGGCGAGGGCGGTGCAGGCGGCGAGGGGGGCGCCTGGGGTGAGGCCGGCGCCGGGGGCGCAGGCGGCGTCCACGGCGTCGGCGGCAGCACGAGCAGTTCGAGCAGCAGCACGAGCGGCGCGGGCGGCGCGGGCGGCGAAGGCGGTGGCTCCAGCGTAGAGGTGATTCATATCGTGGGTCCGTACGAGTTCACGACCGGCGTGGAGCCGATGAAGATCAACGAGTTCATGCCGGTAGAAGGCTCGCGGCTGACCCACATCGCCGAGTGATCCCTGGCGCGCCCGCGGTGGAAGGGGGAGCAGCCCAGCGCCTGGCCCAGCTGGACAAGGTCCGGCGGGTCCGTCAGGTGGCGGGAGAGCGGCTGAGGGCTACTTCTTCCCGCCGAGCAGCGCCGCGAGCGTCGGATAGTCGCTGTCCTCGACGGCCCCCTGGATCACGCACGTCACTTGCCCGCTCGGCGCAGCGAGCGCGTGGATCGGCAGCTCGGTCGTCTCCTTCACGCCGAGCGCCCGCAGCCACGCGGCCCGCTGGGGCCCGTCGGGCAGCCAGTACGAGGCGCGCACCCCGGTGCCCGGCTGCGCCTCGAGGAACCGCGACAGCTGCCGCTCGTCGTCGTCGATCGAGATGAACGCCAGGTCGACGAGCACGCCGGCCGCCCGCAGCTTCTGCTGCCACCCGAGCAGCCGCGGCATCTCCTCCAGGCACGGCTTGCACCACGCCGCCCAGAAGTTCACCCACACCCACTTGCCGACGCCGAACCCGATGTTCGCCGGCAGCTTCTCCGCGCCGCCGGCGGCGACCGCCGTGAGCCCGCCCGACGAGGGCGCAGGCCGCGGAGACTGCCCCGCGCACAGGAGCCGCGGCGCGGCCGGCGCCGCCTCCGCCGTGGCGCTCGCCGGCGCCTTGGCGCTCGCGGGCGCCGCGGCCCCCGGCGCCGTCACCGCGTTGCTCCGCCCCTGGCCGGGCGTCGGGGGCGGCGGCAGATCGGCCTTGTCCGTGTCGCACCCGCCCGCGAGCCCCGCGGCCAGGGCGAGGGCCACGAAGGCGCTCCGGAGGGCGCCGCTCCTCCTTGCGGGGCTCACAGCTGACAGTCCACCCACGAGACGAACGCGCTCCGGTTGATGGCCTCCGCCGTGCATGCCTTGTTCTTGCGCGAGACGTTCCATTGGCAGTATTCCGCGCCGAGCTGCGCGAACTCGTTCCCGAGCCACAGCATCCCGACCTTCTTGTCCAGGTCCTGCTCCTTGAACTTGTCGGAGATGTCGAAGAACGCGCTGTTCGCGCGCTTGTGCGACAGCGTCCGGTTGAACTCCGGCCCACCCGTCTTCGACGCGCGAGCGACGATGAAGAAATAGCGGGCGCCGCGCCGATCGAGCCACATCTCCTCGATCATCTTCTTGCCGTCGTCGTCGAGCTTCTCCGAGGCGTCGTCGAACATCACGACCCCGCCCCGCTGCCTCAGCGGCGTGAAGAGCGCGTTGAAGTCGTCGTCGCTGATCGACGCGAGCGTCTTCACGTCGGCCGGCTGGCACCCGCGCCGCGCCTCCGCCCCGACCAGGCCGCACGCGTTGAGCACCCGCTGCAGCACCGTCTTGAACGCGGGCGTGCAATACGGCGCCTCGGCGTCGTTGGCGATGGCCACGGCCGGCTTCACCGCCGCGGCCACACCCGTCTTCAGGCGCTGCGACGCGGCCTGCACCTCGCTGTGCACCGTCACCCCGGACGCGACAAGAAGCGCGCACCCGGCCACGATCCCGATGATCCCTGCGCCTCTCATGATCTCCTCACTTCGTCCGGAGCGCCGGCGCGAGCTGCCTTATCGCGTACGACATCCCGATGTCCGTATCTTCGTCGCAGAGCCGCGTCGTGCCCAGGAACATCTGCGGCGTCGAGACAGGGAGCTTGTTGTCCACGATGTAGCGGAGCATACGGTTCAGCCGCAGCGCCGTCTCCTTCGAGTCCATGCATGCGTCGAGCCCCGGCCAGCGCTGCCGGATCGCCGCCTGCACGTTGGCGATGCCCGCGCCCGCCTTCGCGCCCTCGAGCAGCGTCTCCTGGTTCTCGTAGGCCCACTCGAGCACATCCATCGCCCGGTGATCGCTGCACAGGATGGCCTTCGAGAGGAGGCACGCGCCCGGGTGCACCGGCCGGTCGAGCATCCAGTTGCACTCGCTGTCCAGCGGGAAGAGCACCACCGTCGCGTCGAGCTTCTCCCACACCCCCTCGGACACGAGCCGCTGGTGGAACGCCTTGCAGGTCGGGCAGAGCGGATCGACGAAGAGGGTCGCCGGCTGCACCGCGCCCGGGCGCGTCACGTGGAGCAGCGCCCCGCTCGGCTCGGTCGGCTTCTCCAGCTTGCCGCAGCCGGTCAT
This sequence comes from Sorangium sp. So ce117, assembly GCF_051524395.1. Taxonomy (NCBI): domain Bacteria; kingdom Pseudomonadati; phylum Myxococcota; order Polyangiales; family Polyangiaceae; genus Sorangium; species Sorangium sp. So ce117. Next base: position 8,777,765 of record NZ_CP150309.1, on the reverse strand, counting down.
GTAGCTCGCGTAGCTCGGCAGCGCGCTCGCGTAGAGCAGCGCCGGCGTCACCGTGCACACGGCGAGCGCGACGAGCCACCCCGGCAGGAGCAGCAGCGAGCCCACGCGGCGCGGGGGGGCGGCGGGCGCTGCGGCGGCCCCGCCCGGCCCGTCGACCCCGAGGGGCGCCCCGGGCACGGTGGGCCCCACCCCGGCCGCGCCTGCCGACGAGGGCGCGCGCGGCGCCGCGCTGGACCAGGCCGCGGCGCGGGCCGCCCTGCGGTCCTCGAGGAACGCCCAGACGCCGCCGGCCGCGAGCAGCGCCGACGAGATGTACATGCCGACGCACGTCTTGCAGAACACCCCGAGGCGCACCGCCGAGATGGTCGCCATCAGGAGCGACACGGCGAGCGGCGTGAGGCCCGCGACGAACAGGAAGTGCGCCGCGCGCCGCGGCGCGTGCTGGGCCGAGAGCAGCACATAGAGCGCGAACGCCGCGAAGAACGCGAACGCCCCCAGGGCGAACAGCGAGATGGGGATACCGCCCCAGAAGCTCTCGCGGAACAGTGCGGAGTAGGGGCTGTACATGGCCACGCGGCACGCGGTGTCGGCGCCCGCCTGCGCGCCGAGGCCCGGGACGAAGCTGCAGTGCAGATCGTGGACCTGCCGGTCGAGGTGCCGGATGTAATCGAAGGTCGATGAGGCGCTGAACGCGAGTCCCAGGAGCGACCCGCTGAGCGCGAGCGCCGCAGGCCCGCGAGGTCCACGACTGCCTGACATGGCCGAGTGGATTACGCGACGTCGGGCAACGCGTCAAATAAGGACGTCTGTGCGCGCGGGCGTCGCCCGCCCGCGATGACGCACGCGCCTCGCGCCTCGCGCCGCGCGGCCCAGGGAGCGGTCGCCCCGCGCCACGCGCGTCGCGACCGCGAGGCGCTGAGCCCGCCGGCAGGCTTTGCCGAGCCCGCCGGCCCAGCGCCTCGCGGCGCGAGGCGCGAGGCGCGAGGCGCGAGGCGCTGGTCGGCGTTGCCCACGCGATCGGCCGCTGCTAGGAGCCGGCCCGGGGGGATTCGGGATCCCAGAGCCAACCGATGACGACCTCTGCACCCGGCGCGGCGAGCGGCGCGCCCCTTCCTGTGAAGCTCGGTCCGTTCGATGCCGAGTTCCTCGCGGACCTCCCTTACGACCCCTCGGTGCTCTTCTTCGACGAGCTCCTCGAGGTGGACGCCGAGAAGGGCCTCGTGCGCTGTCGCATGCCGACCGACAGGCCGATGCCGCTCGTCGACGCGCAGCGGGCGCACCCGCTGCTGCACCCGCGCCACGTCGCTGGCGCCATCATGGTGCACGCGACGGGGATGCTCGGCTTCGTGCACGCCTACCACCTGCTCGGGTTGCGCCACCGCGAGGGCTGGATCGGTTATGGCACCAACATTCACCGGGTGGTCTTTCGCAAGCTGGTCCAGCCGGGCGCGCCCATCGAGGCGACGTGCGTGGCGACGCGCTCCCGGCTCGGCGTCAAGCGGCACATGATCCGCTATTCGTTCGAGTTCCGTCACGAAGGCAGCGTCTGCTACGAGGGCGATCAGACCGCCGTGTGGATGCGCGTGCAGGACGTTCCAGCCACGGATTCCCGACCCGCGCTCGAGGACCCGGAGCGATCCCTCGCTTGACCCGCGCGTTCGTCTCGTCTACCGGCCCTCCCCATGCAGGATTTCGATGCAGGATCGATCGTCCCGTCCACACGCGATCTTCTCCAGGTGATCTCCACCCGCAGGAAGAACATGGCTCTTGTCGGGCTCGTCGGCTCGGAGGCGCCCGCGGAGGATGCGGCGCGGCTGCATGAGCTCAACATCTCCGCGCTCGCGTTCGCCGAGGCAGGGCCCGCCATGCAGGGGGCCGCGCGGGCGACGAGGACGGTGCCGTCGCTCTGCCTGTCGCGGGTGAGCGATCGCGACGGCGCCCTCGCGGCGCGCTACCACGGGGCGGACGGGGTCTGCATCGACGCGACGCTGCCGCTCGACGACTGGGACCGCCTCGCGAAGGGGGCGAGGACGATGCGCATGCTCCCGCTCGCGCTGGCGGAGAGCAAGGAGGGGGCCGAGGCCGCCGCGAAGGTCGGCGCGCGCGTGGTCCTGGTCCGGTGCGCGTCGGCGGAGGCGGTGATCGAGGCCGTCGCGTCGCTCCCGAGGGCGCTCACCGTCGTCGCCGAGGTGCTCTCGGCCGACGTCGACGCGCTCCGCCGCCTCGTCGGCCACGTCGACGCGGCGATCGTCCCGCCGGGCGTCCACAAGTCGGCTCAGTTCCCGGAGCTCGTCGCCGAGGTCGATCCCTGAGCGCTGAAAGTTCGGGCCGCCCCTCGACGGCGCGGGCTCCCTCCTCCACGATCCGGCCTCGATGAGCAACGCTCACGGACTGGAAGAGCGGCGGCGCGCGCTCCGCGAAGGGGCGCTCGTGCAGGCCATGCCCGAGCTCGGGACGCTGATCGTCACCGGCTCGGACCGGCAGACCTGGTTGAACGGCCTGGTCACCTGCGATCTCGCGCCGCAGAAGCCGCTGCCTGTCGGAGTGAAGGCCGCGCCTCCCGCGGGCGGCGCGTACGGGCTCAACGTGGGGAAGACCGGGAAGATCTTCGCCGAGGTGTGGATCGTGATCGCGGCCGATCGCATCTACGTCGGCGCGCTGCGGGAGCGCGTCGAGCAGCTCCGCGAGCTCTTCGACCGCCACCTCATCATGGAGGACGCCGAGGTCCAGGACGCCTCCGGCGAGCACGCCTGGGTCTTCGTCCACGGCCCGCGGTCCGCCGAGCTCGCGGCGGCCGGGCGCGCGGCCGGCGCCGAGGCCGCGATCGTCGACTGGACCGGCCTCGGGGGCGCGCTGCTCGTGGCGCCCCGGCAGGCCGAGGGCGCCGTCCTCGAGGCGCTCCTCGCCGAGGGCGAGGCCTGCGCGGTCCTGCCGGTGACGGCGGCGGCGTGGGAGGTGCTCCGGGTCGAGAACAACGTCCCGCGGTTCGGGGTCGACTTCGACGACCAGAACTTCCCGCAGGAGGCCTCGATCGAGGAGCGCGCCGTCTCGTTCAGCAAGGGGTGCTACCTGGGGCAGGAGACTGTGTTCATGCTCCAGGCGCGCGGCCACGCCAAGAAGCGGCTCGTGCAGCTCGCCGTCGAGGGGGAGGGCGGCGTGCCCGCGGGCGCGGAGATCGCGCTGCCCGACGGCGCGGCCGTCGGCGCCGTCACGAGCCAGGTCGAGGATCCGCGCGGGACAGGGCTGCTCGCGCTCGGCTACGTCAAATACAAACACGCCGTCCAGGGCGCCGCACTCCGGGTCGCCGGCCGGGCGGCCGAGATCACGCGCGCGCCGAGGGCGGGGGACGGGCCGGGTCGGGCCAAGGTCTAGCGCTCCGCCGTCGCGGACGGACGGCGGGCCGGAGGAGCGCGGACAAGCGATCTCAGGGGAAGATCTCGCGCTCTCCATACACCGCCGCGAGCCGCTGCAGCGCCACGGCATAGGCGGCGAGGCGCAGCGTGCACTTCTTCTGCCGGGCCATCTCGGTCACCTCGCGGTAGGCCCGCTTCATCGCCTTCTCGAGCCGGGAGTCGACCTCCTCGAGCGTCCATGTCTCCGAGCGCTTGTTCTGCACCCACTCGTAGTAGCTCACCGTGACGCCGCCCGAGTTGGCGAGGACGTCGGGCAGGATATGGATACCGCGCTCCAGGAGGATCTTCTCCCCCTCAGGGGTGCACGGCCCGTTCGCGCCCTCGGCCACGAGGCGGACCTGCAGCCAGCTCGCCTCCTCCACGCCGACCTGGTTCTCCAGGGCCGCCGGGATGAAGATGTCCGCCTTGAGCCGGAAGAACTCCTCTCGGCTGATCGGCTTGCCGGCAGGGTAGCCCGCGATCGAGCGGTTCTTCTTCACGTAGTCCTGCAGCTTGTGCGGATTGAACCCTTCCGGATTGTAGAGATACCCGGTGTGATCGCCGACAGCGACGGTCGAGGCGCCGAGCTTCGACAGCAGCACGGCCGTGTGTGAGCCGACGTTGCCGAAGCCCTGCACGAGCAGCGTCGAGCCGCCGAGGTTCACGTCGTTGTCCTCGGCCCACTCGGTGATGCAGTGGACGACGCCCTGGCCCGTCGCCTTCTCGCGACCGTACGTGCCGCCGGACGCCACCGGCTTGCCCGTCACGACGCCCTTCACCGCCTGCTTGAAGAGCTGGCCAACGGTGTTCATGTACGTGTCCATGGCCCAGGCCATGGTCTTTGCGTCGGTGCCCATGTCGGGAGCCGGGATGTCCGTCTCCGGGCCGATGTTTCCGCCGAGCGCATGGAAGAAGCGGCGGGTGATGCGCTGGAGCTCGGCGCGCGACACCTCGTTCGGGTTGAACTTGATCCCCCCTTTTCCGCCGCCGAGCGGCAGGTTCATGAGCGCGCACTTCCACGTCATCATCGCGGCCAGCGCCTTGAGGTCATCGAGCGATACCGTCTCGTGGTATCGAATGCCCCCCTTGAACGGCCCGAGGAGGTTGTTGTGCTGGATCCTGTAACCCTTGAAGAGCCGGATGCTGCCGTCATCCATCCGTACAGGGAAATTGACGATGATCTCGTTCTTCGGCTGGCTCAGGATCGTGGTGATGTAACCCGGCAGCTCGATCAGTCGGGCAGCCTCGTCGAGATAACCCTGGACGACTTTGAAGAACTCGTATTTGTGCCTGTGGCTCGGAGCAGCAGGGACGCTCACAGGCGAAGTCGTGGTCTTGGTACTGAGCTGTTCTTCCATGGCTATGTAACTTTCTAGTGCGCTGAGCCCTTCCGTTCAACGTCGGGCGCAACCATGCGATGCGTCATCGCGGTTCCGGACGGGCGGGGCGATGCGTCAGGCTGCCAGTGTGCGAGGAGGCGCCGCGTTGACGGCGGGAGAGCCGCGTCGGGGGCGAGGCTGCGGCGCGTGCGTGCGATGTGGGTGTCGCGCATCGATGGATGCGCGGTCTTTGGACGAGGCACGGCGCACGGCGCACCGCGCGCGACGCCGTTCACGGCCTCAACCACAGGACATACAGATACGTGATGGTCCCGGTCACGAGCAGGGCATCGACGCGGTCGAGGATGCCGCCGTGGCCGGGCACGATCCCGCCAGAGTCCTTGATCCCGAAGGAGCGCTTGAACAGGGACTCCCCGAGGTCTCCCGCCTGACCGAGGCCGCCCGCGACGATCGCGAGCGCGAGCGCGTCCACGAGCGGCAGCGACCGGAGGAACCAAAAATGAGCAAGGAGCGCGCCGATCACGGCGAAGAGCAGGCCGCCCAGCGCGCCCTCGACGGTCTTCTTCGGGCTCACGGCCTCGTAGAGCTTGCGCCGGCCGAGGAAGCGGCCGGCGAAATAGGCGCCGGTGTCGGAGAACCAGGAGAGAAGCATCGCCAGCACGACGAACGAGGGGCCGTCGGCGCCCCCGTCGCGGCGGAGGAGCGCCAGCGCGCCGAGCCCGCCCCCCACGTAGAGCGGGCCGAAGGTCATCGCCAGCACGCGCAGCGCCGCGGTGCGCATCTCGCCGAGGCGCACCAGCGTGATGAGCATCGCGACGAACGGGAGCAGGAAGATCAGCGCGAGGAGCGCGCCCGGCGAGCCGCTGAACCGCCAGATCACGCCGAGGACGGCGAGGGTGAGCGCGACGCCGATGGCCCGCGCGACGCGGTCGTCCGCGTGCGTCATCGCGAAGAGCTCGAGCGCGCCGATGGCGGCGGCGACCGCGACGAGCGCCGCCCAGCCCCAGCTCGGGCCGAGGTAGAGCAGCGAGAGGAGCAGGGGAGCGGCCACGAGCGCGGTCATGACCCGCATCGTGAGGTTGGAAGCAGCCAATCTCAGACCCCCGTCCGTGAGCCGTCGTGGGACCCGTGCGAGGCGGGCGCGGCGATCTCGCGCGCGCGCCACGGCCGCTCCGCGTCGAGCGCGCCCCGCGCGCTGGCCGGCTCGCCCCCGGCGCCGCCCTCCGCGTCGTGCGCGGGCGGCGCCGCGCTGTCGCGCCGCTGGTAGGCCGCGATGGCGGCGAACAGGTCGTCCTCGGTGAAGTCGGGCCACAGCCGCTCGGTGAACGACAGCTCGGCGTACGCGGCCCCGTAGAGCAGGAAGTTGGAGAGCCGCTGCTCGCCGCCGGTGCGGATGATGAGATCCGGCTCGCCGACGCTCAGGCTCGGCAGCCGCGCGGCGAGCAGCGCCCCGTCGATCGACTCCGGATCCAGCCTGCCGGCGACCGCCTCCATCGCGAGCTCACGCGCCGCGGCGGCGATCTCCTCGCGCGCGCCGTAGGACAGCGCCAGCGCGAGCGTCATCTGGCGGTTCGTCGCGGACGCCTTCCGGAGCGGGTCGAGCACGTCGCGCACGGCCTCGGGGAGCCGGCTGATGTCGCCGATCGCGACCAGGCGGATGTCGTTCTCGAGGATCTCGCAGCGCTCGCTCATCAGGTACTCGCGAAGCAGCCCCATCAGCGCGTCGACCTCGTTCCGAGGCCGCGCCCAGTTCTGCTCGCTGAACGCGTACAGCGTCAGCGCCTCGACGCCGAGCCTCCGGCAGACGCGCACGATCCGCCGCACGGCGGCGCTGCCGGCCTTGTGTCCGGCCTCGCGGGGCTCGCCGCGCAGCTCCGCCCAGCGACCGTTGCCATCCATGATGATTCCGACGTGGCGCGGGAGATTTCTGGCTTCTACGAGGTTCATCGGCGGGGGCAGTTTCCTCTGTTGACTACCGACTGTCGACTGTTGAGTCTTCACGCCCATGAGCACAGGGGTTGGTCTCACGGTCACGCTGCGCGTCAGGATGGGCGCGCACGACGCACATTACGCGGGCGAGCTGTGCGATGGAGCGCGTATTCTCGCGCTCTTCGGCGACGTCGCAACCGAGCTCCTGATCCGTCTCGACGGCGACGAGGGGCTCTTCCGTGCGTACGAGGCGGTCGAGTTCCTCGCCCCGGTCCGAGCAGGCGATTTCATCGAGGCGACCGGGGTGGTCACCAAGGTCGGCGCCACGTCGCGCACGATGGCGTTCGAGGCGCGCAAGGTCGTCGCCAGCGTCCGCGAAGCCGGGGTGGCGCCCTCGGCGGCCGACGCGCTGGCCGAGCCGGTCATCGTCTCCCGGGCGCTCGGCACCTGTGTCGTCCCGAAGGAGCTCCAGCGTCGGCCGCGCCTCGTCCTGCCGGCGCTGTCGGCGCCGCCCCCGGACCACGCGCAGCTCCCGGAGCCGCGGCCGATCATCACGCCGCCCCCCCGGATCCTGGTCACGCCGCCGCAGAGCGCCCTCATCCTGACGGCCGCGATCGTCGGCGCGGAGACGACCCGGGCGCAGACGCCGCACCTCCCCATCACGGCGCGCGAGCTCGCCGACGAGGCCGCCCGCTGCCGTGACGCGGGCGCCTCGGTGGTCCACCTGCACGTCAGGAACCCGGACGGGTCGCCGAGCCAGTCGCGCGCGCTGTTCGCCGAGGCGATCGCCGCGATCAACGAGAAGACGGACGTCATCGTCCAGACGTCGACCGGGGGCGCCGTTGGAATGGGCGTCGACGAGCGCGCCCAGCCGCTGCTCTGCAGCCCCGAGATGGCCACCCTGAACTGCGGCACGATCAACTTCGGCGACGGGATCTTCGACAACACCCGGCCCCTCATCCGGGACATGGCGGCCCGCATCCGCGCCGGGGGGAGCGTCGCCGAGCTCGAGTGCTATGAGGTCGGCCATATCCATGAGGCGCTCAGCCTTTTCGCCGAGGGGCTCCTTGCGGAGCCGCTCCACTTCCAGTTCGTCCTGGGGGTGCCCGGCGGCATCGCGGCGCGCGAGGACGTGCTCCGGTTCATGATCACCCAGATCCCCCAAGGCGCCACCTGGGGCGTCGCCGCCGTCGGCCGCCACCAGCGCCCGATGACCGAGCTCGCCATGCAGCTCGGCGGGCACGCGCGGGTCGGGCTGGAGGACAACATCTACCTGGACAAGGGTGTGCTCGCCGAGGGGAGCGCCCCGCTCGTCGCGCGCGCCGCCGCCTTCGCGCGGAGCGTCGGCCGCGAGGTGGTCGAGCCGGACCGCGCGCGCCAGCTCCTCGGGATCCGCCCGCGCGCCGCGGCGGCTCAGGCCGGCGCGGCCTCCGGAGGGAGCGCGCGCGCGCAGGGATGACGGACCGACCGCTCTCGCCGTGGATCGATCACCTGCGCGGTCGGCTCCCGATCGCGCTCGGCGTCGCTCTTCTCGGGGTCGTCTCGCGGCTCTCGACCCCGCCCCCGCCAGCGCGGACCGCGGACGCCATCGCCGGGATGCTCGGGGAGGCGATCGGCGGCGCCGTCGACCCGGACGACTTTGTCTGGGAGGAGCGCGGCGGGTTCTTCTCCGACGCGCTCCTCGGCCGCCGGGTGCTGTTCCTCGGTGTCGCGGGCGTCCCGGGTCCGGGCGCCGCGGAGCGTGGGGCCGACGCGGAGCGCGCGCCCGATGCGGAGCGCGCGCCTGACGGGCGCGGCGCCGCCGACCTGTACCGGGCGCGCGTGCGGCTCACCCGCTCCGGCCGGCCGGTGAGCCTGGACGGCGTGCGCAACCTGACCGGGACGCCCCTCGGCGACGATCGCGGCCTCGTCGCCCGCGGCAGCCGCGTCGCGGTGACCACCACCGCCGTCGGCGTCGTGCAGGGGATCACGCAGCTCGATCTGGGCGGCGATGGGCGCGCGGGAGCGCGGCCCGTCGGCGAGCGGCTCCGCGCGGCGATCGACGGCTGGCTCGAGACCGGGAGCGTGGACGGCGCGTCGCGCACCGAGATCTCGTTCGACAACCCGCCCGCGTCTGCGCGGCTCGACCTCGTGGACGAGGGCCTGGTGATGGCGCTCGGGCCGGAGGCGGTCCCGGCGGCGCTCAACGCCGGCACCGGCGAGGTCGACACGGGCGGGCGTGATCCGTTCGTCGCCCGCGCGCACCACCTCCCGCGCCGCGTGCCCTCGATCGGCGAGCTCGCCGGGCCGTCCGCCGAGCGCCTGCTCGGTCCGACGGCGGCGGCCGCGGTCGAGCGGCTCGCGCTCGCCGCGGATCGCGCGGCGGCGAGGCTGCGCGCCGCGCCGGCCGCCGCGTACGTGACCCGCGGCCCCGCGTCTGCCGAGCCCGCGCCGGAGGGGTGGCCTTCGCTCTGGCCGCCGCCGCCGGTCGCGCCGGCGGTCGATCCCCCGCTCCCGGGGGAGGGCGCCTGGGAGCTGGTGGCTCCCTCGCTCCCGCGCCCGCTCCCCGGCATCGAGGAGGATCCGCAGCGCCCCTCCAGCCCGTTCGCCGCGACGATGCTCCGGCCCGATCCGCGGCGGCCAGAGCTGCGCGTCCACCTGCTCGCGATCGACACGCGGCACATCAGGTTCACCTTGCAGGCGGGGTACGAGGCCCCCAGGCCGACCGTCGGCCCGCGCGGCACGGGGCAGCTCCCCCACGCGCCGACGCTCCGCGGCGCCATCGGCCTCGGCGCCTCCACGCGCGCGCCGGGCGCGCCCCACGCGGGGACGGAGGCGCTCGGCATGGTCGTCGGCGGCCGCGCGCTCGTGCCCCCGCGCGACGGCGCGGCGACGCTCGGGGTCGACCTCTCGGGCCGGCCATACTTCGGCGCGTGGCCGTCCGGCGGGGACGTCGAGCGCGTCCCCTGGGCGCTCTGGCAGCGCCCGGCGGCCGCGAGCCCCGGCGCGCCCCGCGCGGAGGGATCCGCGCGCTTCCCCTGGGCGCTCTGGCAGGGCCCTTCGCTCTTCGAGGCCGGGGGCGCCGCGGCCCCGCTCGCCATCCTCGCCGGCCCTCCCGCGGAGCGCGCCCCCGCCAGCGCGACGCTCTCGTCCGGCGACGGCGACGACCTCGTTGTCGAGCGCGCGGCGCTGTGCATGACCGACCGCGGCTTCGTGGTCCACGCGTGGGGCGGCGCCCTCGACGCGGCCGCGCTCCGGGCGGCGCTCGAGCGCGCCGGGTGCCTCGCCGGCGTCTCGCTGGGCAGGGCGCCGGACCCCCTCGGCGTCGCCTTCCTGAGCCCCCAGCAGGACGGCATCCTGACCGCCGAGCGCCTCTCGCCCGCGATGTCGATCGCGCCGCCGGAGCACGCCGAGGCCGTGTCGCCGCGCCCCTTTCTCTTCTTCGAGTCGCGCTGGACGGACGCTCCCCCGGCGCCGGACCTGTCGCTGCCGGGCGAGAGCGTGGGCTGGGCCGCGGACGGCGGCGTGCAGCCGCCCCCGGCGTGGAGCCCGGCCGTGTACGCCGCCGACACCGTGCACCTCGGCGCGCAGGTCCGCGTCCATGCCTTCGCTCCGGACCGGTTCCTGTTCCGACTCCGCGCCGGCTCGCGCGAGATCTCGCCGCGGAGCGCGCCGAAGCTCGACGCCGAGGTGCCGGCCGACGAGCGGCGGCAGGTCCTCGCGGCGATCGGCGTCGGCACCGGCCGGCGGCGGGGCCCGCGCGGGCTCGCCGTGGGCGGCACCGTCGGCCTTCGCTTCCGCGGCGAGGGAGGCTTGCTGCTGGTCCAGAAGGGCCGCGTCGAGATCCGCCCGGCGGGCGGCGCCCCGCTCGCGCCGGGCGCGGACGCGACCGAGCTGCCGCTCACCGCCGACGACGGCAGGCTGCGGCCGGAGGCGCGCGAGATCGGGACCATGCGCCGGCGCAGCGCCGCCTGCGTGCTCGACGACGGCACGCTGCTCGTGGCCACGACCACCTTCGACAGCGACGAGGCGACGACCGAGGCGCTGCTCGACCTCGGCTGCGCCCGCGTTGTCGCGCTCGATCGCGGCGCGCACCGCAACGCGTTCGTCCACCGGGCGTCCGGGGACCCCGCCCTCCAGCAAGCCTACGAGGAGACAGCGCTCTTCGCGGTCGGCGTCGCGATGCCCGGCCGGGCGCGCCGGATCACCCCCTGAGCGCGGGCGGCGGTCAGGCGTGCGACAGCATGCCTCGCAGCATGCCGAGCGCGCGCGTGTGCAGCTGCGAGACGCGCGGCTCGCCGATCCCGAGCTCTGCGCCGATGTCCTTCAGCTTCGCCCCTTCGAAGTAGTACATGCCGATCACGCGCCGCTCCCGCTCCGGGAGCTGCGCGATCGCGAAGGACAGCGCCCGCCGGGTCGCCTGCGCCGAGATCGCCTCGATCGGGTCGTCTTCGCCGGACATGTGCACCGACTCCTCGGTCGGGGTCACTTCGCTCAGGCTCACGAAGACCGTCGCGCCGCTGGCCCTGCTGGCGGCTTCCGCCTCGACCGCCTCGCGCGCTCGCCGCGAGAGCCAGTCCTGCGCGCGGAGCTCATCGACGATCGCGCCGCGGATCCGGAGCTTCGCGTAGCCGGCGAACGTCTCGCCGTCGCTCCCGCCGTTCTTGCGGAGCGAGTCGACGAGCCCGAGCATCCCTGCGCTGAGCAGGTCGTCGCGCTGCACGTTGGGCGGCAGGTGGCGCGACACCTGCCGCACCAGCTTGCGGACGAGCGGAAAGTACCCCTGCAGCACCTCCGGGCGGAGCGGCGCGCACGTCGGCTCGTGGTCGCGCGGCCCGCCCGTGCAGGCCGCCTCGGTACAGCGCGGCGGGCTACACGGGCCGCCGTCCGGCTCGATGTCCGGCTCGCCGTTTGGCTCCAACAGCTGCCACGGACCCTCGTAGGTGCAGGCCGACGTGACCTCCACGGATTCCCAAATTTCGTGCGCGCACCTTGACGCGGCCTCCGCGGACTCCCAAACCTCGCGGGAGAGCGACGCCCCCGGCGCCTGCACCGCGACGCTCGGCGATCCATCGAGGCCGAGCGCAGAAGGCCCCTCGATCAGCGCGTGCTCACACGGAACGACCGGACACGTCGCGCCAAAGGCGACCGGCTGGACGAACCCGCCCCCGTCACAGCACGCGGAGAGCGACATGGGAGGAGCGAGCCCCTCCCGCTGCAGTCGGGTCGATTGCTGCACGTGAGGTGGATTGGTGCCACAACTCTCGCAGCGTGCAAGGCAGAGCCGTGCAATTGTGTCTGGTGCGGATGTTCAGTGTGTGGATTATAGCCAGCGGGCGGGACAGCTCACCTTTTCGCAGGCGAGGTTTCAGGAGCAGGGGTGGGTGAACCTGACCCCAGGACCTTCTCCCTCTCGCTGCCGCTGCGCACCGGTTCCGAGTTTGTCCCTGTAGTATTCATGGGTTGCGGCTGAGGGGCACGGGGCTCGCCTGACCCATATACCTCTTCTTCTGCGGACACGGGGACATCGCGCGCCGCTTCATCGGCCGCGACAGAACCCTTCGCTCCCTCGTAGCGCGGCGCCTCTCCAGGCCCCGAGTAATCCACCCAGTACACTTTATCTGATCTGACGTCCAGGTGAACGAACGTAGAGTTGGGATAATATCCGACACCTGCGTTGCGGAAACCTCGGCAGAAATCGCGGACCACGGTGTTGGGCACGCCCTCGACCATGAAATCGACGGCGCGACCGTGGTTGTGGTTGGAGTGCGGGGTGTACTGGGTGGGTGAGTAGGGGCGATAACCGCTGACGACGCGGAGGGGCCTGCCGCCGAAGTGGTCGCTCACCATGCCAATCAGCGTGGCGAGCCGCGGATCGATGGGAATCGAGGCGGTGGGGGACGCGCGCATCAGCCGGCTGAGCTTGGGGAGGGCCTTGGGCACGAGCCGCCCCTTCGGCGTGAGCAGCTGGACGTCCAGCCGCTCGGCGCCTCGAACCAGGCGGACCCATCCGGGGCGCTTGGGTCGCTGCACATAGCGCTTGTTGGGCGGCATCGCCGCGTCCCTCTTCGCCGACCCCTTCCCCGGGGGACGGGCCTCGGCGTCGCGCTCCTTCGCGCTCGCGCCGCGGCTCCGCTCCCGCTCGTCGCGCAGCGCGGCGGTCCGGCCGGGCGCGGCGCGCGTGGAGCGCGCGCGCGCGCCGGGCTCACCCCGCTCCGGGATCACGAGGACGAGGCCCGGATGGATCCGCTGGCCAGGCTTGAGCCCGTTCGCCTCGCGGAGCGCGTCGACCGTGATGCGGTACCGCTTCGCGATCTTGCCGAGCGTCTGGCCGGCGTAGACCGTGTGCTGGCCGTCCTCGGCGACCGCCGTGCCGGGCGCGGCGCTCAGGAGAAAGGCCGCCGCGAGGGCGGCGAGCGCACATCGCAGCCGCGATGGTCGCGATGGCAGCGATGACGAAGAGGTGGGCTCCATCGCGGCCCCGGCGCGGGGGCCGATGCCGCAGAAACGGGAGAACTCCGGATGCATGAGGGGACTCTGACCTGACGTCATCCGTGCCCGACGACCGAGCCCCGGACGGTGCTACCCTGGGCTGGCGCGCGCTCGCCGGCACGACCGGCGGCGCCGCACCGCATATCGAACTTCGATAGGCGGGCGGGAGGCGAGCGTAAAGCGGTTTTTTGCCCAGCGATCGTCGGTGGTGCGAAGCTTCGCCAGAAGCGACCAGAGGCGATCACAGGGGATCGGGCGCCCGGGAGCCGGGCAACGCAGCCCGGGCTTCCCTTGCTTCACCACGGCGGGCGCGGAGCAGGACGGACGGGATGTCGGAAGGCAAGAACTTGATCGGGGTCGATATCGGATCGAGCGCGATCAAGATCGCTCAGATCAAGGAAGGCCGCAGGGGTTATGGCCTCGTGCGGCTCGGTTACGCGCCGCTCGCGCCGCAGGCCATCGTCGATGGCCACGTCATGAACGCGCAGGCCATCGTCGAGGCGCTCGGCCGGGCCTTCTCCGAGGCCAAGATCCGCCAGCGCGAGATCGCGCTCAGCATCAGCGGCCAGGCGGTCATCATCCGCAAGATCACGGTGCCGCTCATGACCGCCGCCGAGCTGGACGAGCAGATCCAGTGGGAGGCCGAGCAGCACATCCCCTTCGACATCAAGGACGTCCACGTCGACTACGAGGTGCTGCGCCGGCGCCCCGAGGCCGGGCAGATGGACCTCCTGCTCGTCGCCGCGAAGCGCGACGAGATCAACGACTACACCCAGATCGCCAGGACGGCGAAGCTCAAGCCCATGGTGGTCGACATCGACGCGTTCACCGTCCAGAACCTGTTCGAGGTGAACCGCGGCATCCCGCCGGACCAGACGTTCGCCATCATCAACGTCGGCGCGAGCCTCGCGTCGATCAACATCGTGTCGCGCGGCGCGAGCGCGTTCACCCGCGACATCGGCAACGGCGGCAACTACATCACCGAGCAGATCCAGCGGAAGCTCGGCATCAGCTTCGAGCAGGCCGAGGAGTTCAAGTGCGCCAGCGTGACCTCGGGGCCGGGCGGCGTGCCCGCGCAGGTCATCGAGACCATCGAGCAGGTGTGCGACTCGATCGCGGGGGAGATCCAGCGCTCGCTCGACTTCTTCCTGGCGACGAGCGGTGAGGGCGACATGCACCGCATCTACCTGACCGGCGGCTCGTCCAACCTGCCGGCGCTGCCCGCCGCGATCGGGCGGCGCGCCCGGGTGGCCGTCGAGCTGATCCAGCCGATGGAGCGCATCACCGTGGAAGCGAAGGAAGTCAACCAGGAGCTGCTCCGGCTCCGGGCGGCGCAGTTCTGCGTCTCGCTCGGGCTGGCGATGCGCAAGGACCGGGAGAAGCGCTCGTGATTCGCGTCAACCTTCTCCCGCAGCGGCGCGGCACGCGCGGGGCCGCGCCCCAGGCGAGCCAGCGGTGGCTGCTCGTCACGCTCGGCGTCGTGATCCTCGAGATCGTCGGGCTCTTCCTCTTCCACCAGACGAAGGTGGAGGAGCTCGACGAGCAGAACCGGAAGAACTCGCTGCTGCAGAGCCAGATCCAGGACATCCGCACGCTCGTGGCGAACCACGAGGAGATCAAGAAGGCGCTCGAGGTGCTGCGCGCGCGCGAGGACGCGATCGCGAAGCTCCAGGCCGCGCGCAGCGGGCCGACCGCGGTGCTCCTCGAGCTCGCGCAGCTGCTGACGAACGGCAAGGGGCCGACCGCCGATCCGGACAAGCTCGCGCAGCTCCGCAAGGAGAACCCGCTCGCCGTCTACAACCCGTCCTGGGACAGCCGCCGGCTGTGGCTCACGAGCTACGTCGAGTCCGAGCGGACCGTGCGCGTCGAGGGGCTCGCGCGGGACGGCACCGACGTCTACGAGCTCGCCCAGCGGCTGAAGCTGTCCTCGTACTTCTACGACGTGCAGCTGCTCCCGGGGAAGAAGGAGAACGAGAAGGAGTCGCGGCTCGAGCTCGTCTCGTTCGCGCTGCAGCTGAAGGTGAGGTACTGATGGCCACGAAGCCCATGCCCGTGCAGGCCGGCTCGGCGCTCGACCGGCTGCCGCCGCTCGCCAAGCTCGGCGTCGGCGCGCTCTTCGCGGCGCTCGTCGGCATCCTGTACTTCGTCGGCTTCTACGCCGACGTCGACTCGCAGATCGAGGGCGCCGTGCAGAAGCAGGGGGTGCTCCAGGCGGAGCTCACCAAGGCGCAGGCGTCCAAGGCCGCCTACCAGAAGGACCTCGACGAGAAGACCCGCCGCGAGCAGATGAGCCGCGAGCAGAAGAAGATCCTCCCGGACGAGTCCGAGACGCCGGCCTTCCTCTCGGCCATCCAGGGCGTCGCGACCGTCTCCGGCGTCAACCTGACGTCATGGAGCCCCACCGAGGAGATCCCGCAGGAGTTCTTCTCCAAGGTGCCGATGCAGCTCACGCTCTCCGGCAAGTTCCACCAGGTGGCGAAGTTCTTCCACGGCGTGGGGCAGCTCGATCGCATCATCAACCTCGAGGAGGTCGAGATCAAGGAGCCGAAGGTCGTGGGGAGCGACGTGGAGGTCAAGGTGGAGTGCCTCGCGACCGCGTTCCGCGCCGTGCGCGCCGGGGAGACCGCGACGAGCGGCGTGAAGCGGCGCAGCGGCGGAGGTGTCCGGTGAAGGCCGGTCGGATGATGCTGCTCGCCCTCGGGGCGACCACCGCCGCGGCCCTCGCGCTCGCGGGGTGCGAGGACGAAGAGCCGCTGACCTCCTCCACCCAGCCACGCCCGCCCGGGGCGCAGGCCTCCGCCTCGCCGCCGCGCGCGGCCGGCGCCGCGTCCGCGGCCGCGGACGCCGGCGCGCCAGAGCTGCCGCCGCTGCCGCTCCGGGAGTTCCAGGAGGCCGACTTCTCCGAGAGCGACCGGAGCCGCGACCCGTTCCGGAGCTTCGAGTCGCTGTTCGCGACGCAGGCCCGGGGTCGGGTGACGATCCAGCGCCAGGTCCTCGTGGATCGCTTCGCTCTCGACGAGCTCAGGCTGGTCGGCGTCGTCTCGCGCGCGCCCGCCCGCGCGCTGCTCACCGATCCCACGGGGCTCGGGTGGGTGGTGAAGGTGGGCGATTTCGTCGGCAAGGCCGAGATCGTCCATGCGGGCGGCCCCACGGGCGTCGACGTGGCCGTGAACTGGCGCATCGATCGGATCCGCGACTCGGACGTCGTCTTCATCCGCGAGGACCCGTCGCACCCGGAGATCCCGCCGACCACGCGCGTGATCGCGCTGAGGCCGCTCGGCGAGGAGGGCGAGGCGGCCCTCGGCGGCCCGTGACCGCCACGAATTGGGCCCGCGCCGGGCACCCGAAGTAGCCTCCCGGCAGCGTGACGCAGATCTCGCGTCACCGCGAAGCGGGAGTGCAATGAAGAGCAATCGAGACTATCGCCCGAGGCGGGGCGCGCTTCGCCGTGCTGCGGCACTCGGGGTGATGTTGATCCTCGGCGCTCCTGCGGGAGACGCAGACGCCGCCGCCCCGATCAAGGTCAGCGACGTCAGGCTCACGGCACCGGACGAGGGCAAGGCCGAGATCGTGGTCGCGACGACCGGCGAGCCGCGCTTCTCGGCGCGGGTCGCGGACGGCGGCAAGCGGCTCCTCATCGACCTCGAGGGCGCCGAGGCAGGCGGGGCTTCCGGCGCGATCACGAGCGGCAACGCGATCGTGGCCGGGGTGATGACGCAGGGGTTCGGCAAGGCGGCCCAGCGGACGACGCGGGTGCTCGTGCAGCTCGCGCGCCCGGCTGCCTACCGGATCCGCGCCGAGCAGGGCGCGCTCGTGATCGAGCTCGCCGCCGCCGACGCGACGGCGCCCATGGCGGCGCGGGCCCCGGCCGGCCCCGCGGCGGCGGCGCCGGAGCGCGAGCTGGCGGCGATCACCGACGTGCGCTTCGAGCACCAGGCGACGCTCGATCGGGTCGTCATCGAGCTCTCGTCGATCCCGGGCTACCGCGAGTCGGCCGGCAAGGGGGGGCGCCGCGTCATCGAGCTCAGCGGCGTCCGGCTCCCCGACGCCCTCCAGCGCAAGCTCGACGTCGGCGCCTTCGGCGGCCCGGTGCGGGCCATCTCGACGTACCGGCGCAACAGCGACGGCTCCAGGGTCGTCGTCGAGGTCGAGCAGGCCGAGGGCGCCTCGGGCGTGGTCGCGCGCGAGGGCAACGCGCTCGTGCTGAGCGTCGCGAAGGGCGCGCTGCCGACGGCGCTCTCGGGGATCGCCGCCGACGGCGGCGCGGCGAGGCGGACCCGCACGGTGGCGCGCGAGGCGGTCCTCGACGACGGGGCGCCGAAGGTGGAGACCTCGTTCGAGGGCGCGGCGAGCAGCCAGGAGTCGCTCGTCGAGCCCGACCAGGCCGGCGCGTTCATGCCCACGATCGCCGGGCAGCAGCGGCGGTTCACGGGGCGGCGCATCGACCTCGACCTGAAGGACGCCGACATCCACAACGTCCTCCGGCTGATCTCCGACGTGGGGCGGGTCAACATCGTGACCGCCGACAACGTGACCGGGACGGTCACCATCCGGATGCGCAACGTCCCGTGGGACCAGGCGCTCGAGACGGTGCTCCAGGCCAAGGGCCTCGGCGTGGTCCGGCAGGGCAACATGATCCGCGTCGCCCCGATCGCCGATCTCAACAAGGAGCGGGAGCTCGCGATCGCGCGGCGCAAGAGCGAGCTCCAGCTCGCGCCGCTCGAGACGCGGCTCATCCCGATCAACTACGCGGACGCGAAGGACCTCCAGGATCGCTCGAAGGACATGCTCTCGCCGCGCGGCTCGCTGGCGGTCGACGAGCGGACCAACGTGCTCATCGCGCGCGACGTCGCCGGGAACCTGAACCAGATCGAGGAGCTCGTCCGCTCGCTCGACACGCAGACGCCGCAGGTGCTGATCGAGGCGCGCGTGGTGGAGGCGACGAGCCGCTACGTGCGCGACATCGGCATCCAGTGGGGCGGCGACGGGACGTTCAGCGCGGCGACCGGCAACCCGACGGGGCTCGTCTTCCCCTCGGCGATCGGCATCGCCGGCGGCGCGACCGACTCGAACAGCCCGACCGGCGGCCTCTCGCCGTTCTCGAGCACGGTCTCGAACCCGAACTTCGCGGTGAACCTGCCGGCCATCGTCGGCGCCGGGCAGGGCGGCGCGCTCGGCTTCACGCTCGGCTCGATCAACAACACCGTCAACCTCGGCGTCCGGCTCTCCGCGGCCGAGGCGAGCGGCATGCTGCGGGTCGTGTCGAGCCCGCGCATCCTCACGCTCGACAACCGGGAGGCGCGGATCAGCCAGGGGACGCTGATCCCGTTCTCGCAGATCAGCGCCCAGGGCGTGCAGACGACCTTCCAGGAGGCCAAGCTCCAGCTGCTCGTCAAGCCGCACGTCACGTCGGACGGCAGCGTCGCGATGCACGTGAAGATCAACCGCGACGAGCCCGACTTCAACCAGACGTCGGCCCGCGGCGACCCGACCATCCTGAAGCGCGAGGCGGAGACCGACCTCCTGATCATGGACGGGCACACGGCGGTGATCGGCGGGATCTTCACCCGCAACACCGGCCGGAACCTCGATCAGGTGCCGTTCTTCGGGGACATCCCGGTCCTCGGCCTCCTCTTCCAGCGGCGCCGCGCGAGCGACGTCCGGAACGAGCTCGTCATCTTCCTCACGCCGCGCATCGTGAACCGCGCCGAGGCGCTCGGCCGGTAGCCCCCCCGGGCGCGGCGCGCCTCGCCGCGCCCTGAACCCCCTCACGCGCGCTTGCGCCGGGCCGCCTCCCGCGGGCTCGGGGCGGTGTCCGTCACGACGCCGCGCAGCCACGCCCGCGCGGGATCGCCCTCGGTCCGGCTGTTCCACGCCATCGCGATCTCGATGGGCGGCAGCTCGAACGGCAGGTCGAAGGTGCGGAGCGGCACCAGGCTGGAGAACGCTCTGCCCAGGCGCGTGGCCACGGTGGCCACGAGATCCGACGCGGTGATGGCGTGCGGCACGAGGAGCACGTGCGGCACCGTCATGGCCTCATGGCGCGCGATCCCGCGCGCCGCGATCAGATCGTCCGCGACCCCGTCGTGGGCGCCGCGCCTGGGGACGACGACGTGCGGGAGGGCCGCGTAGGTCTGGAGATCGACCTGCCCGCGCGCCGTGGGGTGGCTCATGCGCGCGAGCCCCGCGAAGCGATCGTCGAAGAGGGGCGCGCGGCGCAGGTCGGAGGGGAGGCTCTCCTGCGGGAAGACGCCGATCGCGAGATCGATCTCGCCGCTCCGGAGCGCGTCGACGGCGCGGCCGTCGAGCGGGAGCAGGTGGAGCGCGAGCCTCGGTCCGCCCTGCGCGAGCGCCGCGTTGAGCCGCGGCAAGAGGACGAGCTCCACGTACTCCGTGGCGGCGATCCGGAAGGTGCGATCGCTCGTCGCCGGGTCGAACGCCGGCGTCGTCTCGCCGAAGAGGCCCGCGAGATCGTGGACGATCGCGGCGACCTGCGGCGTCATCGCCTCGGCGCGCGAGGTGAGCGCCATCTGCCGGCCGACCCGGATGAGCAGCGGGTCGGAGAAGAGCTCACGCAGCCGCGTCAGCGCGTGGCTCATGGCGGGCTGGCTGAGGCCCACCCGGCGGGCCGCGAGCGTCACACTGCGCTCCTGCAGCAAGGCGTCGAGCGCGATCACCAGGTTGACGTCGATCGCCGAAAGATTCACTCCGAGAATATACGACGAGCCATGTATCCATACCGTGGATACTTTCGTTTTCTTGCGCAGGCGCGCGGCGTGCGTGGCGAGGATGCGTGATCCCGCGCCTGCGGGCGCTGTCGTGCGGCCTGCGCGGCTGCTAGGGTCGCCCGCGGCTCCCCCCTGATCGGCGGTGCCTCGCGGAGACCATGACATCGCCCGTTCTGCTCGGGGGGATCGACTTCTTCCATCTCATGAACGATCGCGCCATGCGATCGCGCGGCCAGGCGGGCAACCACTGCCTGTTCGTGATCGAGCTCGACGGTCGCCTCGATCTGGCGCGGCTCGCGGTGCGGCTCGAGCGCGCGACCCGGGCGCTCCCCGAGCTCCGGTTCCGGCTGGACAACAGCGTGCTCGGGCGGGCGGGGCGGCCCCGCTGGGTCGTCGATCACCACCGGCGCGCGCCCGGGCTGCGCCTCCACGAGGTGGCGGGCGAGCGCGAGCGCGCGGCGCGCCTCGAGGCGTTGCTCGCGGACCGGACCTCTGCGGAGCGGCCGTGGGCGCTCGACGTCGTGCGCGACGTGGGCGACGGCGATACGGTCGTGCTCCGCCACCACCATGCGCTGACGGATGGCAGGGGCGCGGATCGGCTCGCTGCCTGGCTGGGCTCCGGGAGCGGCGACGCGCCCGACGACCCGCCGCCGCGGCAGGAGCGGCATGACGCGCCGGAGCGCCTGCTGGCTGCCATGGACCGCGACGAGCGGGTCGCGCTGGCGCGCGCGTACAAGGCCCACGTGCTGTCGCTCGGCCGCGCGCCCATCCTGTCGCTCGCGCGCGCCTGTCCTGGGGTGCGGCCTTCGGCCTCCCGCGTCCTCCGGCTCACGCTCTCGGCGGCGGAGACCCGCGCCTTCGATCTCCGGGTGCGCCAGCGCGCGCGGCTCGCCGAGACGAGCCTCATGCTGATCGCGGCGACGCGGCTCGCCGACCGGGCGCTCGCGGGCCGCGGCTTCGCCCCGCCGCACCATGTGATCCCGCTGCCCCTCTCGCTCGACCCCAAGGGGGGGGCGCGGCGGCTCTTCGGCAATCACCTCACGATGGCCCTGCTCTCGCTCGGCCGCGACGAGCTCCACGACGACGCGCGCGCGGTGGCCCGCCTCGCCGAGCAGCAGCGCGCCGTGGTGCGCGACAGGCTCGATCTCGCCATGATCGCCGCGCTCGATCTGGCCCGCTGGCTCCCCGGCCCGATCTACCGCTGGCTGGGGGACCAGCCCTTCCAGGGTGAGCTCGCCTCGCTGATCGTCTCGAACCCCGGCGCGGTGACGGTGGAGCGGTTCGCGGGGCTCCCGGTGCGCTCGGCGTACCCGCTGCCCGCGGTCGTCGCGCCGCCGGGCTTCCAGGTGATCTTCAGCCGCTTCGGCGGTCGCCTCTCGGCGTCGATCATCCACGGCGACGGGCTGCTCCGCCCGGACGAGGCGGAGGCGATGCCGGGCGCGCTCCGCGCCGAGCTGCTCGGAGAGCCCGCGCCGCCGGGCGGGGGCGCGGTATAAGGGCTCTCGTCATGCGCACGTTCGATATCGTCATCATCGGCAGCGGCATCGCCGGCGGCTTCCTCGCGCGGCAGCTCCGCCTCGCGTGCCCCGACCTCGGGGTCCTCGTGCTCGAGGCCGCCGAGGCGATGGAGGATTACAAGGTCGGCGAGAGCACGGTGGAGGTCGCGGCGAACTACATGGTTCGCCGGCTGAACCTCGGCACGTACCTCTACCAGCACCAGCTGCCCAAGAACGGGCTCCGCTTCTTCTTCGACTCTCCGGACAAGGATCTCCCGCTGCCCCGGATGAGCGAGATCGGCTCCGACCACATGCCGTTCCACCCGAGCTTCCAGCTCGAGCGCGCGCGGCTGGAGCGCGATCTCGTGACCATGAACCGCGCCGCGGGCGCCGAGGTCGAGCTCGGCGCCAAGGTGGTCGACGTCGCGATCGACGGGCGCGGGCGGCACACGGTCGTCTACGAGCAGGGCGGCGAGCGGCGCGAGGTCGCCTGCCGCTGGGTGTGCGACGCCTCCGGTCGGCGGCACGTGCTCTTCCGCAAGCTCGGCGTGAAGGTGCACAAGGAGGCGCGGCTCAACACGGCGGCCGCGTGGGGGCGTTACCGCGGCGTCGCGGGGCTCGATGGGGTCACCGACGCGGCGTGGCGGTCGCGCGCGCGGTACACGTCGCGCCACCTGTCGACGAACCACTTCATGTACGACGGGTACTGGATCTGGTTCATCCCGCTCGCGGGCGACCTGATGAGCGTGGGCGTCGTGTTCGACAAGGACCGGATCGGCGCGGGCAACGTGCCGGCCGGGGCGCTGCCCGGGCCGCGCACGCGCGCGGAGTTCGAGCGCTTCCTGGGCGCCCACCGCGCCGCGCGCGAGCTGCTCGAGGGGGCGGAGCTCGAGGATTTCCAGAGCTATGCCCACCTGCCGTACCACGCGGAGCAGTACTTCTCGACCGACCGTTACGCCGTCACCGGCGAGGCCGGCGCGTTCACCGATCCCTTCTACAGCCCCGGCTCCGATTTCATCGCGACCGCGAACGAGTTCATCACGCAGATGATCCTCTCCGACGTCCGCGGCGACCGCGCCGGGTTCGAGGAGAAGGTCGCGGCCTACGACGCGTACTACCGGTTCAAGTACGACAGCACGCTCCGGCTCTATGAGCGCATGTATCCGGTGTTCGGCAGCTTCGAGCTCTATCGGCTGAAGTACCTCCTCGACTTCAACAACTACTACAACCTCGTCGTCTGGCCGTTCATGGCCGACCGGGTGACGGACGTGGGTTGGATCCGGGAGGAGCTCAAGTTCACCGATCTCGTGCTGCGCGCCCTCTCGACGATGGGCGAGCACTTCGCGTCGCTGGCGAGCGACCTGCGCGCGCGAGGGGAGTACTTCGCGCAGAACGAGGGGCGCTTTGCCAACGGGCTGAACGGCGTCGCGCAGCTGGAGACGCGGCTCGGACCGGCCATCGACGAGCGCTTCCGGCGGGAGCAGGTCGACCGGGCGTACGGGAGCGTGTTCGCGGCGCTCGTCGAGAGGCGGCTCGGAGAGCAGGGCCTCTCCGACCGCGCTCGCCTCGTCTCGGAGCTCCCTCTCCCGCAGGTGCTCGTGTTCCGGGACATCACGCCTGAGCGGCTAGCGCGCCTCCTCCAGCGCATCGGCGAGCGGATGACGAAGGAGCTCCGCGAAGAGCTCCCGGCCGCAGGCATCGAGCGGATCGAGCTCGGCGCGAGCGGCGTGATCTCCGTGACAGGGCCTGCCGAGGGGACCAAGGCGCATGAGGACGCCCTGTCCCGGGCGCGGGCGCTCTGGGACGCCTCGGCGGGATCGCTCGCTCACATCGCCCTCTGAGCCCGCTTTCGCGGGCTCAGGGACCGCGGCCGTCGCCGCCGGTGTCGAGCGCCTAGCGGCTGCCTCGACAAACTCCCCGCGGTTTCTCCTGTACCCGCGCCCGTTCCGCAGTATCACAGCGGCCGATGCGGTGGAGAGCAGCAGGTGGGCGTCTGGGTCAGTGGGCGATCTCTGTGGCGCTGTCGATGGGCGCTGTCGGCGCTTGCGTCGGCGCGGTCGCCGAGGGTGGCGCGCCGCCGCGGCAGGAGCCGCCGGAGCAGGGGTGGATCACGGCGGCGGCGCCTGACGGGGGCGGCGCTCCGCGCTGTCCGCACGGCGCGCTGGAGGATCCGCACCGTGGCTTCGTGCGTTGCCTTGAGCCGGGCGAGGCGGATGCCGGCTGGCTCCCGCCGTCGCCGCAGCCCGAGCCGCCCCCTCCCGATGGCGGTGCCCCCCCGCCTGACGGCGGTGTTCCCGGCGACGCCGGCCCCATCGACGGCGGCGTGCCCGACGCATCGATCGTGTCGGCCCCGCTCCCTCTCGTGGAGATCAAGGAGCCCGAGTTCATGAACGGCGACGTCCCGAACGTGGCCAAGCGGCTCGAAAAGGTCGCTCCCGACCTGGCGAAGTGTGTCGCCGACCACGGCGGCCTCTCTGGCGTGTCGGGCAGCATCAAGGTCCAGTTCCTAGTCCGGGTGCGCGGCCGCGCCGAGGGTGTCGAGATCCTCGACTCACGTGGCGTCACCCCCGACGCGCAGCGCTGCATCCGTCAGCTCCTCAAGAACAAGCCCATCGGCACGCCCAGCGCCGACCCCGTAGGCGTCACCGTCTCCCTCTCCCTCCGCGCCCAGAAATAACGGCCTCCCTCCGCGCCCAGAAATAACGGCCCCTTACAAAGGCCCGACCCGAGGCGTCCCGCTGGGATCACGACCCCCAGCGCCCGCCCCCGCCTCTTCCAAAGCTCACCTTACAAAGAGCCAGGGCGGGCGGGGGTGGTGCGCGAGCGGGCGGCGGGGGTGGGCCCCACGAACCCGAGGGCCGGCCCGCCCCTCCGCGCCTCCCTCTCAGACCGAGTCCCCCGTCCAGCCCGGCACCAGCCCCCCAAAAGGCCCGAGTTCGTGGGGGGACCCCCGCCGCCCGCTCGCGCGCCACCCCCGCCCGCCCTGGCTCCGTCCCCGCCCGTCCTGGCTCCGTCGCCCCTTGGGTTGACGCAGCCCCCACGGACTCTATCCTGCCGCGCCGCTGTGCCCGACCCGATGCTCACCCGCGAGATCGCCCGTCGAAAGACGTTCGCGATCATCTCCCACCCCGACGCTGGCAAGACCACCCTAACCGAGAAGCTCTTGCTTTACGGAGGCGCCATCCAGCTCGCCGGCGCCGTGAAGGCCAAGAAGGCGCGCGCCCACGCCGTCAGCGACTGGATGGAGATGGAGCGCGAGCGCGGCATCTCCATCTCCACCAGCGTTCTCCAGTTCCCGTACAAGGGCCGGCTCCTGAGCCTGGTCGACACCCCCGGCCACGCCGACTTCAGCGAGGACACCTACCGTGCGCTGATGGCGACCGACGCCGCCATCATGATCCTCGACTGCGCGAAGGGCGTCGAGACGCAGACGAAGAAGCTCTTCCGCGTCTGCAAGCTCCGGCAGATGCCCATCTTCACCTTCGTCAACAAGCTCGACCGCCCCGGGCGCGACCCGTTCGAGCTGATCGGCGAGGTCGAGGAGGTCCTCGGCATCGGCGTCTACCCGGTCACCTGGCCCATCTCGGTGGGCGGCAAGTTCCGCGGCGTCTATCACCGCGAGCGCAAGCAGGTCTTCCTCTTCGAGCTCGTCGCGCACGGCGCCGAGATCGCCCCGATGGAGGTCGTGTCGCTCGACGCGCCCGAGCTCGTCGAGGTGCTCGACGAGGAGGGCGCCCGCCAGCTGCGCGAGGACATCGAGCTCATCGACGCCGCCGGCGACGCGCTCGATCGCGACAAGCTCGCCCGCGGCGAGGTCACGCCCATGTTCTTCGGCAGCGCCATCACCAACTTCGGCCTGCCGCAGTTCCTGGACGCGTTCATCGAGCTCATGCCCCCGCCCGCGCCGCGCGGCAGCGACAAGGGCCCCATCGCCCCGGACGACGACCGCTTCACCGCGTTCGTCTTCAAGATCCAGGCGAACATGGACCGGGCCCACCGCGACAGGATCGCGTTCCTCCGCGTCTGCTCCGGCCGCTACGAGCGCGGCATGAAGGTGCACCACGTGCGCCTCGGCCGCGACATCCGGCTCACCAACCCGGTGCAGTTCATGGCCCAGGAGCGCACGCTCGTGGAGGACGGCTTCGCGGGCGACATCATCGGCGTCTTCGACCCGGGGCTCTTCCTCATCGGCGACTCGCTCTGCAGCGGCTCGCCCGTGAAGTACGCCGCGCTGCCGCAGTTCCCGCCGGAGCAGTTCGCCCGCGTCGTCATGATCGATCCCATGAAGCGCAAGCAGCTCAAGAAGGGGCTCGAGCAGCTCGCGCAGGAGGGCTCGGTCCAGCTCTTCCGGCCGCCCGAGGGGCGGGAGGGCGAGGCCATCCTGGGGGTCGTGGGCGAGCTCCAGTTCGACGTCGTGAAGCACCGCCTCGCGGCCGAGTACGGCGTCGACGCCCGGATCGAGCGGCTCTCGTTCAGCCTGGCCCGCTGGGTCGAGGGCGAGCCGGTGCCCCTCGCCGAGCTCGAGTCGAACCTCTACGGCTACGGCGCCCTCGACGTGCACGGGAACTCGGTCGTGCTCTTCAAGGGCGACTGGCAGCTCGAGGCCTGCCAGAAGGCGTTCCCCAAGGCCCGCTTCGTCGAGCTCGGCGGCTCGATCTCCCCGGTCTGATCTCCCGCCGCGCGCGGCCCTCCCGCCGCGCGCGGCGTTGCTGCTACTCCGCGAGCAGCGCGGGGAGGTGCCGCACGGACGGCGAGCCGTGGCTGAGCAGGCGGTCGTGGTAGGCGCGCTCGGTGAAGCCCGGCTTGCGCTCGTGCTCGGCGCGCAGGCGCATCATCTCGGTGAAGCCGTGGAAGTACGTGGTGAGCTGCGCGCTCGTGAGCCGGGCGCGCCGCCACTTGCCGACGGCCTCGCCTTCCTCCTGGAAGGCGTCCTTCGTCATGAGCGAGAGCGCCTCCTCCTCGCCCATCGCGCCCGCGTGCACCCCGTGGTCGAGGAGGGCGTTCACCGACATGCGCAGCACCATCTTCTGGCGCTGCATCCGCACCTTCGGGCCGCCGAAGCCGTGGTGCGCCATCAGCCACTCGGTGTAGACCGCCCACCCCTCGACGAACGGCCCGCTCGAGAAGACCGCGCGGAGCTTCGAGGGGAACTTGTTGTTGTGCATGAGCTGCAGGAAGTGGCCCGGCATCGCCTCGTGGACGGTGAGGTCGGCGAGCATGCTCGAGTTGTACTCGCGGTAGAACGAGTCCACGCGCGCCTTCGGCCAGTCCTTCGGCGTCGGCGCGATCGCGAAGAACGTCTCCTGCTTCGCCTCGAGCGGGCCGGACGCGTCGCAGTAGGCGATCGCGACGCCGCGGCGGTACTCGGGCATCTCGATCACCCGGCAGGGCTCCTCCGGGATGCGCACGAGGTTGCGCGCGCGGACGAAGTCGGTCGCCTCCGCGAGGAGCTCCTCGGACGCCTTCACGATGGTCGCGTTCGTCGGGTGATCGGCCGCGAGCGCGTCGAGCACCTTCCTGATCGCGGCCATCTTCTCGTCCTGCGCCTCGACCCTCGGGAAGGGCTGCTTCCCGAAGAGCGTCGGCCAGAGCTCCCTCGAGGTCTCGAGCATCTCGGCGTGCGTCGCCGCGAGCAGGGCGCGGGCGCTCGCGACCACGCCGTCGACGTCGATGGCCGCGTCGTCCAGCGTGAACCGGAGCTTCTTCTCGAAGCGCGCGCGGCCCAGCCGGAAGTCGCCGTTGCTCCTCGGGAGCAGGTCCTTCTCGAGGAACGCCTGGAAGCCCTCGAGCGCCGCCGCCGCCGCCCTCGCGGCCGCGTCGAGCTCGGCCTGCTGCGCCGGGGCCGACGCGAACAGCGCCGGGAGCTCGGACTTGCAGAGCGCGATGAGCCCCTTGTTCTGCGCGATCGCCGTCTCGGTGTGGATGCGCGGCGGCGCCGCCGTGAGGCGCTGCTCCGCGGCGCGCACGAGCGCGGGGATGCCCGAGAGGCGACCCCCGAGGCTCCGCAGGCGCTCCTCGAGCGGCGCGAAGCTCCTCGTGATCAGGGGATCGAGCCCGTCGCCGACGAGGCCCGTGTACACCATCGGGCTCCACGTCGCCTCGCGGAGCTCGTCGATCGCGAACAGCCAGGAGCGCAGCTGGTTCTCGATCATCGCCGCGTCGACGCGGCTCTGGACGCCGAGGCGCGCCGCGGGCAGCGCCCCGAGCTCGGCCAGCGCCGCCTCGATCGTGCGCCGGCGCGCGGCCTCGCCCTGCTCGGTGACGTCCGGCCACACGGCGTCGTACCGGTGGTCCCCCGCCTCGGTGGCGCGGACCGGCTCGTCGCGCAGGTACTCCTCGAGCACGCGCGCCGACAAGGCCGCGAGCGCCTGCTCGGCGCCGGCGTCTGCGCCGGCCTCCGCGCCGGCCTCCGCGCCGGATCGAGCGTCGGCCGGGCTCACCACGGCCGCCTTCGCGAGGGGTTGCGGGGGCGGCGCGGCGCGCTCGGCCGGCCCGCACGCGCAGAGCAGCGCCACGAGCAGGGAGAGGTGGCCGCGGGGCGATCTGCGGGAGAAAGAGAGCTCATGGGAGAGATCATGGTGTCGCACCTGCGCGTCCTAGCGCCAGCTCGCCGAGAAGGGAACGCGCTGAGCGGTGGCATCGGCCTCAGTGCGCGCTGCCGAGCGAGGCCTTCGCGAGGCGGGAGATGCCGTCCACGTCGCCGTGCACCGCGTCGAGCATCGGGCCGAGCGCGAGGCGGAGCGGCTTCGAGTTCGGGTGCCGGAGGATGCGCGCCACGCTCTCGGCCGCCAGCTCGTTCAGATCCTGCTCCGCGTAGCGATCGATGTGGGCGCTCGACAGCGCGAGGCCCGGGAAGGCGGTGCGGCAGAGCGCGTCGATCAGCTCCCCCGCGACGCCCGCCGCGATGTTCGCGGCGCCCAGCGCGACCCGGGCCTTCTGCGCGCTGATCGCGCACGACTCCGCGCGCAGCTGGCTGATCACGGGCGAGCCGAGCACCGTGTGCCAGCGGGAGAGCTCGGCGGCCCGGCTCGCCTCGAACTCACCCGGCGGCGCGTCGGAGACGGGCAGCAGCGCGGCCAGCTGATCGGCGGCGCCAGGATCGATCGCGACGCGGCGCACGATGATCAGATCGTGCGCCCGCAGGCATCCGAGGAGCAGCCGCGTGGACGCGTCGCGCAGGAGCGGCGCGAGCGCGGCCGCGATCACGGTGGGGGGCGACCCGATGAGCCCCGGGCTCGACGCCCGCGCGGCGCCCGCTCCGGCGGCGCGGGCGCGTTGCGCGCCGGAGCTCGGCGGCGAGCGCACGCTGATGGGCGGCGGGATGCTCGACGGCGCGCCGCGACCGACGGTCGGCGGCGCGCCGGGAGCCAGCGCCAAGGCGCGGCTGCTGGCCGGCGGCACGCCGGTGGCCCGGCTCGCGCCGCCCGGCGAGGGCTTGTTCGATGGCGTGCGCGCGCCCGCGATCCGCGTGGGATCCTGGACGGGCAGCGTCGGTTCGCCGCGCCGCGACTGCGTGGTGCGCTCGGTCACGACGTGCAGCGACGCGAGCTCGATCGCGCGGAGCCCCGGGAGGCCGCGCGGCGCGCGGGCCGCGATGGCCGCGGCGAGCTCCGCCTCCTTGCCGAGGAGCGCCTCGTGCTCTGCGGTCTCGCGCAGCAGGTCTCCGGCGATCTGCGCGCACCGCTCCGCGGCCCTGTCCGCGGCGCTCCGCGTCTGCGGCTCCTTGAAATAGAGCGTTAACTTTCCCCGCAGGGTCTCCCGATGCGTGCCCGCCGTGACAACCTGCGACGCGCTCTCGACGTTGGCAGGTTCACGCCCCCCGAAAGGCCAGAATCCCATGAGCTCATTGTCGCGCGATCCTGGGCCCGGGCGCGAGCGCTTCGAGCGCTCGCGCCCTCACGCCCGCTCAATGGCGAGGCGGAACGGAGACATAGCGATTGCCTCGTTCGTAGAATCGCCACGGCTTCTTCGCCCACGCACCTGCATAGTCGACGTTGATGCGAGGCGACCTGCCGATGGGCCCAGCAGCGCCGGGCAGCAGCGAGAGCTGCGCTCCGCAGACATCCACCCCGTACGCGGAGCGGTCGAGCCCCAGCGCCTTGCACAGCTTCCCCGGCCCGTTGGTGAGCTCGATCCGCCCAGGCGCGACGCCCCGCCGGCGGCTCATGAGCGGGAGGCCGATCATCGGCTCGATGGCGCGGATGAGGACAGCGTGCGGCTCTCCCTCCGAGGCCACGACGATGTTGAACGCCCAGTGCATGCCGTAGAGCTGGAACACATAGGCATAGCCCGCCGGGCCAAACATGACCTCCGTCCGCACGGTCCTTCGCCCGCCCGCGCTGTGCGCGGCGAGGTCTTCCGGGCCGCGGTACGCCTCGGTCTCGACGATGCGTCCGGCGGCGGTGCCCTCGGGCGTCGTGTGGACGAGCACCTTGCCGATGCACGCCCGCGCGACGACGAGCGCGGGGCGAGCGTAGAAGTCACGCGGCAGCGGCGCCGCTCCTTCGAGGAGCGCGGCGCCTTCGCTGGGCGCGCGGGGCTCGGTTGCGGGACGCACGGCGGGCACCGCGCTCACCCCGCGGGGGGGCGCGCCGCCCGGAAGCGCTTGTCGATGAACGAGAGCACGTCGTCGCGGTGCTTCCTGGCCTGGAACTCGTGGTGGAAGACCGCCGCGATCTCCAGGGCGGGCGTGACGACGTAGGTGATCCGCCGGGCGAGGCCGATGAGCGGCCAGAGGACGCCGTAGGCGCGGCACACGCTGCGATCGCGGTCGGCGATCATCGGGTAAGGGACCTTCTGCGCCTCGGCGAACCGGCACTGCGTCCTGTGGTCGTCGGTGCTCACGCCGACGATGCTGGCGCCCGCGAGCGCGATCTCGGCGTGGTTGTCGCGGAAGAGCTGGGCCTCGACGGTGCAGTCGGGCGTGAAGGCCTTCGGGAAGAAGTACACGACCGTGCAGAGCCCACCCTGCGCCGACAGCACGAAGCGCTGGCCGTCGATGGCCAGCGTGTCGATCTCCGGCGCGCGCTCGCCGACCTTCAGCATGCCGACGCAATCTGCCGCAAGTCGCCCCCGGCGTCGACCGTGGCTTCAACCTTCGATTCCGAGCCGCTTCAGCCTGTAATAGAGGGTCGTGCGCTGCATGCCGAACTGCCGCGCGACCTCCGCCTTGTTCCCCCCGCAGCGCTCCAGGGCGGCGAGGAGCTCCCGCCGCTCGATGTCATCGAGCTGGGAGCTCAGGTCGAGCCTTGGGCGCGCGCACGCCGGCGCGGCGGGCTCTCTTCCGGCCGGGTCCGCCTCCGGCTCCGCCGGCGCGGCGGCCCTGGGCGCGCGCGCGGGCGGTTCGGCCGGCTGAGCGCGCGCCGTGAACGCGAGGTGCTCGGGCAGGATCACGTCGCCGCGCGACAGGATGGCGGCGCGCTCGACCACGTTCTCCAGCTCCCGCGTGTTCCCCGGCCACGTGTACGCCGCGAGCTTCGCGATGGCCTCCTCCGACAGCGCGGTGGCCGCGCGCGCGTTGCGCCGCGCGACCTTGCGCAGGAAGTGCTCGGCGAGCGCGCGGATGTCCTCGCGCCGCTCCCGGAGCGGGGGCAGCCGGAGCGGGAACACCGAGAGCCGGGAGACGAGCTCGGGCAGCACGCCCGCGCGCTCCCAGGCCTCGTCGATGCCGGGCGTGAGCGACAGCACGACGCGCACGTCGACGCGCGTGGTCTCCGTCGACCCGAGCCGCTCGACCTCGCCGTCGGTGAGCACGCGGAGCAGCCTCGCCTGGAGCGAGGGCGTGAGCGGCGCCGGCTCGTCGAGGTAGATCGTCCCCCGGTGGGCGAGCTCGAGCCGGCCTGCGCGCTCGGCGAACGCGCCGTCGAAGGCGCCTCGCCGCCAGCCGAACAGCTCGCGCTCGAGCGTGTCGCCCCGGAACGCGGCGCAGGTCACCTTGACGAACGGCTGCTCTTCCCGCGGGGAGCCCACGTGGATCGCCCGGGCGACGACCTCCTTCTCCGCCCCTTCCTCGCCCTCGATCAGCACGTGCGTCGCCGCCTTCGCCACCTCGCCGATCCGGGCGGCGACCTCGCGCATGGCCTCGCTCTCGCCGGCGATCTCGCCGAAATCGATCGGGTCCCGCTGCTCGCGCTCGAGGTAGCCCGCGTACTGCGCGAGCTGCTCGCGCAGCCGCCGGTTCTCCCGGAGGGTGGCGACCCCGGCGATCGCCTGCCGGAGGATGACGGCGAGCTCCTTCGAGTTCCAGGGCTTCTGGACGTACCGGTCGACCGCGCCCGAGTTGACCGCGTCGATGAGCACCGTCATGTCCGCGTAGGCGGTGAGCAGCACGGCCGCCGCGTCAGGCCGCCGCTCCTTCGCCTGCTTGAGGAACTCGATACCGCTCATCCCCGGCATTCGCTGGTCTGCCACGATCACCGCGGGATCGAGGCGATCGAGGAGCGAGAGGGCCTCGGCGCCGCCCAGCGCATAATGGATCTTGAACGATTTCCTGAAGGCGAACCGGAACGCGTCGAGGTTGTCCTGCTCGTCGTCGACGACGAGGACGTCGAAGCTGTTCCAGTCCAGATCGCGCATCGGGTCGCCCTGCCTCCCAGAGTTACTACAGCTCGGCACGATCGCGACAGTGGAGGTGGCGCGCTGGGCGGGGGGACGGCGCGGCGGCGCTCGGGCGCGTGCGCGTCCGCATGCGCCCAGGCGGAGGCGAGCGCTCTTCCGACCGCGACGCCGGCGAGGTCGGGCGGATCGATTTCTCCGCCGGCCCGGAAATACGCGGTAAGCTCCGCCCCCGCCCGCGAAGAGGGCGGGCTGGGCGAGCCCCACACGGAGGAAGCCGGATCATGCTCGAGGACGTCATCAAGGAGCTGCGCGAAGGGATCGAGAAGGCCATCGAAGCTCTCCGGCGAGACCTGGCGAAGGTGCGCACCGGGCGCGCGAACGCGGCCATGCTCGACGGCATCCGCGTCGACTACTACGGCGTGCCGACGCCGATCGTGCAGATGGCCACGGTGTCCGTGCCGGAGCCGCGGCTCATCAGCGTCAAGCCCTGGGAGAAGAACCAGGTGAAAGCGGTCGAGAAGGCGATCCGGGAGAGCGATCTCGGCCTGAATCCCCAGGTGGACGCGGATCTCATCCGACTCCCGATCCCGCCGCTGACGGAGGAGCGGCGCAGGGAGATGGTGAAGCTGACGAAGAAGAACGGAGAGGACGCCAAAGTCGCCATCCGGAAGCACCGCCGGGACGCGAACGAGATGATCGACTCGCTCGAGAAGGACGGCGACGTCAGCGGCGACGAGGCCGACCGGGCCAAGAAGAAGGTCGACGACGTGGTGGCCGAGGGGACGAAGCAGGTCGACACGGTGATCGCCGGCAAGGAAAAGGACATCCTGGACGTGTGAGCGGGCCCTCGGCTGGGCGGGCGTCGGCGACCGAGCTTGGCAGACTGGAGCGCCGTGCGGTCGCCCCCTCCGCGGCCCGCGATGGGGCCGGGCCCTTCGAGGAGGGCGGCGCGGCGGCGACGCGCGACATCGCCTGCCGCGCAGCGCCCCAGCGTGTCGTGACGCCGCGCGCGCCGAGCCCGGCCCGGCCTGGCGACGCTTCGCAGCCTTGTTGTCCTGCCCTCGCGCGACCCGCGGCCGTACCCGCGCCGGCGCTTGCGTCCGATCGCCACGGGGCGAGGCGTGCCCGGGACCAGCCCAGCTCACAATGAACCGTCCCGTGAAGCGAAGAAGTGAAAAAGAGGCTTGCGGTCCCCCCGGTCGGAGTCGGTAGGATCGGGAAGGTCGGCGGTTGGGCGTGCGAAGGCGTGACGTGCGACGGCGTGAGAAGACGCGAGAAGACGCGAGAAGACGCGAGAAGACGTGAGAAGACGCGCGAAGACTCGGAAGACGCCCATTAGGGGGCGAGAGGCCCTGCTTGACAGGTTTTCGCTAGCGTGAAATGGTTGGTGTTCGAAGCCGAAGGCCCGGAGCCGTCTCAAGGATTCCCGAGGTTATGCGAGCGATCGCTTCAGGAATGACGGACGTTGGTCTCCAACGCGACCACAACGAGGACAGCTACGCCGTCCTGTCGGAGTATGATCTGTTCATCGTCGCGGACGGCATGGGGGGCCACCGCGCGGGGGACGTAGCCAGCAAGCTGGCGACCGAGTCGATCGCGGACTTCTTCCGGTCCACGTCGCGGGAGGACGCCACCTGGCCATTCCACTTCGACACCAGCCTGTCGGAGGAGGAGAACCGGCTCCAGGCGGGCATCCGGGTCGCGAACCGCCAGATCTTCGAGCGCAGCATCCGGTCGCGCGACTGCGCCGGGATGGGCACGACGGTCGTGGGGGCGCTCTTCTCGAAGAAGAAGAACCGGATCTACGTCGGCCACGTCGGCGACAGCCGCGCGTACCGCGTCCGCAAGGGCTCCATCAGCCAGCTGACGCGTGATCACTCGCTGTTCAACGACTACATCATGGCGATGCCCGAGCTCACCGAGGAGCAGCGGGCCGAGCTTCCGCGCAACGTCATCACCCGCGCGCTCGGGATGCACGACAGCGTCTCCGTGGATCTGCTCAGCGATGAGCCGCAGCCCGGCGATGTCTACCTGCTCTGCTCCGACGGCCTGAGCGGGATGCTCTCGGACGACCAGATCCTCCACATCGTGAGCTCGACCGAGGAGGTCCGGGAGATGTGCCGCCGCCTCATCGCCAAGGCGAACGAGAACGGCGGAGAGGACAACATCACGGCGCTCGTGATCCGGATCGACGAGCAGGACGAGGCCGAGCTCCCGCACAGCGCGACGATCGGCCCGCCCGCCGACTCGCAGCAGGTCAGCATCGGCGATCGGTCGACGGTCCCGGCGGTGTCGGCCTCGCGCTCCGAGAAGAGCTGACGCGCGGGGCGTCCCCCGCGCGCCCGCCTGTCAGCTGCCAGCGCGGCTCAGCCTCCGCAGCTGTCGAAGGCCAGGACGCCCAGCCTCATCTGGCATATCTCGCCTTCGTTCAGCATCGCCGGGCACTCGAAGCCGACCCAGATCTTGCCCGCGTCGACCCCCTGCTTGCCCTCGAACCAGAACTTACACGGGGTCGCCTTATCGGAGTAGAAGGTCTGCTCTGCCGTCTTCGCGGAGGAGAAGCTGATGTCGCCGGTGGCCGGCGCGTCCTGGGTCGCCGCGGGGGAGATGGCGTCGATCTTGACCTGGATCTCCGACAAATCGGCGGGGTTCTTGGCCACCGCCGAGACGGAGAAAGTGCCGGAGCCGGACACGGAGCACTCGACCGTGGCGCCGTCCTCGCCGTCGGTGACCAGCTGGACCTTCTGGATATCGGTCACGTTGCCAAGGGTCGCAATATGCCCCGGTTGGGAGCAGTCGATGCCCGGGTCGGCGAAGTTCATCTTGTATGCGCCGCGCGGGGTCGGCGGCTCCGCGCCGCTGCAGCCGAGGCCGAGGAGGGGGAGGAGGCCGAGCACGGGCACGAAGCTGAGGCGAGCGAGACGCATGGAAAGCTCCGGTGGTAGGTGGCGGCCCCGAGGCCGCTCCTCGCTTCTATCGTACTCGGGGGTCCGCGATCAAACGCCGCCCGCGCCGCCGCGCGCGCTTACGTGCCCGTCGCGCGCGCGTGCGCGTCGTCCAGCGCCTGGGCGACGTCGTTCCAGAGGTCCTCGGTGGCCTCCAGGCCCACCGAGAGCCGGAGGAGGCCGTCGGCGATGCCGAGCGCCTCCCGCGCCGCGGCGGGCACGGAGGCGTGGGTCATGAGGGCGGGGTGCTCGGCGAGCGACTCGACGCCGCCGAGGCTCTCGGCGCAGGCGAAGATCGCGAGCCGCTCGAGGAACCTGGAGGCGACGGGGAGGCCGCCGCGCACCACGAACGAGATCATCGCCCCGGGCGCGCGCATCTGCCGCGCGGCGAGCGCGTGGCCGGCGTGCGTGGGGAGGCCGGGGTAGTGCACCGCCTGGACGGCGGGGTGCCCGGCGAGCCTCCCGGCGATGAGCGCGGCCGACGCGCACTGCTGGCGCACGCGCACGCCGAGCGTCTTGATCCCGCGGAGCACGAGGTAGCAATCGAACGGGCTCGGGACGGCGCCGATCGCGTTCTGCAGGAACCCGACCCGCTCGGCGAGCGCGTCCTCAGACGTGACGAGCGCGCCGCTGACGACGTCCGAGTGCCCGTTCAGGTACTTCGTTGTCGAGTGCGCCACGACGTGAGCGCCGAGGTCGAGCGGCCGCTGGAGCACCGGCGTGGCGAAGGTGTTGTCGACGACGAGCAGCGCCCCGTGCGCGCGCGCGATCTCGGCGAGCCCTGCGATGTCGAAGATCTTGAGCATCGGGTTCGTCGGGGTCTCGATCCAGATCATCCGCGTGGCCGGGGTGAGGGCCTTGCGGACGACGTCGAGGTCGCTCATGTCGACCGAGGTCGAGGCGAGGCCCATCGGCCGCATGACCTTGTCGAAGAGCCGGAAGGTGCCGCCGTAGACGTCATCGCCCGAGAGCACGTGATCTCCGGGACGGAGCGTGTGGAGCAGGGTGGCGGTCGCCGCGGAGCCGCTGCCGAAGGCGAAGCCATGGCGCCCCCCCTCGAGCGCGGCGATGCACTCCTCGAGCGCCTTGCGGGTGGGGTTGCCGCTGCGGGAGTACTCGAACCCCTTGTGGTGGCCCGGCCGCTCCTGAGCGAAGGTGCTCGAGAGGACGATCGGCGTCATGACCGCGCCGCTCGTCGGATCCGGCGGCTGTCCGGCGTGGATCGCGAGCGTGTCGAGGCCGAGCTTGTCGTGACCTAGGTGGGGCTTCATGCGGGCGAGACTTATCTCATGGGCCGCGTGCGTCCACGGTTTTGGCGCGCAGGAGGGCCGAGTCAGCGCGCTGACTCTGCGCCGCCCTCGGCCCGCGGAGCGGCCGCGTCGAACGCGTCGAGCAGCGCCCGCGCCGTCCCGACGCGGCGCTCCGGATCGCGATCGAGCGCGCGAGCGAGCGCTCGGCGCTGCCCCGGCGAGAGCGCGTCCGTGACGGAGAGCGGGTCGAGGCAGAGGCCAGATTCGCTGATCTCGACGAGCGCCGCTGCGTGCTCGCGCGCGCGCGTGAGGCTCGCGCCGGTGGCGAAGGAGACGAGGGTCGCCGCCATGGAGTAGACGTCGCCGCGCTGGGTCGGCGGGGATTCGCCGCGGGCGATCTCGGGGGCAACGAAGGGAACCGTGCCCCGATCGGCGGTCTCGAGGTCCGGATCCATGCCGCGGAACCGCGCGGCGCCGAGGTCGACGAGGCCGATGTCACCGAGCGGACCCAGCAGCACGTGATCAGGGCCGAGATCGCCGTGAACGAAGCGGATCGGGCCTCCGGCGTCCTCGATCTCCTGGAGCTCGGCGAGCGTCTCGATCGCGGTCCTGACGACGTGGGTGATGAGCGACGCGGGCGGCGGTCGGCCGCGGCCGCGCCATCCGTCGAGCATGTCGCGGAGGGAGGTGCCCTCGCGCCGGCTCTCGAGGAGGAATGGGCCGTGGCCATCGGCGCCGACGCGCGCGAGCGCGGGCAGGGCGGGGTGGCGAACGAGGGAGAGGACCTTTGCCTCGCGGACCATGGCGGCCCGCCCCGCGTGCTCGTGGAGGACGCCGGGGACGAGGCGCTTGCACACAAGCGTGGGGCCGGGCGGCGGGCCTCCGAGCCGCACCAGCGCGACGTCGAACGTGGCGCCGGCGCCGAGGTGCTCGATCAGCTGGGTGCCGTCGGGAGCGGGGTAGGGCATGCCGGCCGCCTGTGGCCTCTCACGCGTCCGCGCGCTGCGCAGCGACGAGCTCGTCGCACGCGCGAAGCCACGCCTGCGCCTCCTCTGCGCCGGCGCCGCCGCGCAGGGCGAGCGGCCACCGCGCGTCGCGCCAGCGCGCCGCAAACTCGGCCCAGCGCGCCGGTGCCTCGCGGCGCCCGGCCAGGGCGGCGACCCTGTCATCGATGCTCTGGAACGGAAACACCGGCTTGCCGACCCCGAATCGCGCCTGCACCCAGTGGACCACGCCGATGAGGAGCCCGTACCGGCAGCGGCGGCGCTCCTCGTCGACGCCCACCACCGGCGATCTCCAGTCGAGGTGAATGTCGTCGAGCTCCGGCGGCCGCGGTTCGTGCTTGCCGACGCAGAGGTGGACCGCCTCCTGATCCGGCCGGTGCACCTCGCGCCAGCTGTCCGCGTCGAGCGGCTCGCCGCCCCGGAAGAGCTCCGCCATGCTCGCCGGGAGCGAGCCGAGCAGCGCGCCCCGCTGGTGCTCGATCCCCCCGAGGATCGTGTCGCGCGCCACGCGGCGGCCGCCCGCTCCCGCGAAGTGGCGGTCGAGGCGCTCGCGCATGGCCGCCGGCTCCACGTAGACCACTTTGAATCCGGCGCTCCCGCCGCACCAGACGTTGCGCAGATACCTGATCTGCGTCCACAGGCCGAGCGTCGGGTCGATGCCGCGGATACGCTCGAAGATGCGCACAACGACGTTGACGCACGTCGGCCCGAACCGGGTGAGCGCCTCGCCGAGGTCGCGCGGCTCGGGGGCGCCCCAGAACGCGTTGTCCAGGTTGAGCTCCGCCCCGGGGCAGCGCGCGAGCCGGTCGGCGAGGCTCCTCTCCAGCGCCTCGCGCAGCGGGCCCGCGAGACCATCCAGGTGCGGGCCGGCCCCGGCGTCGAGTGAACCGGTCATGCGGACATCCTATCACGCCTGCCCGCGCGGCTCCGAGCGCGGCCACGGCCGCCTGTGGGATGACGGCGCACCTGCACGCGAGGAGGGCGGCGGCCAACTTTTCTCCGCAATCTGCGGCAACTCACTGCGTTCAGCGCGAACGTGATAGAAGTCGTGGGCACCGGCATGGATCCCAAGATCTTGGAGATGCTCTTCATCGCCGTCAGCAACGGCGTCGCCCTCTTCATCGGCGCTTACCTGGCGCGGAGATCGGCGGATCTCAGCGCGGAGCGGCGGGCCGAGCACGAGGAGAAGGCGGAGCTCCAGAGACAGCGGCGAGAAGCGCTCTTGGAGCGACTGGCGCTCCAGCGGCGCGCGCTCGACGACTACGCGCGGATGATCGTGCGGTGGTCGTCGGTGCCCCTGTCCGGAGCGCCGCGGACGAAGGAGGAGGACCTCGCGGCGGACCAGGAGTCCATCGCGATGTACGCGCAGATGGCCAACGCGTACGGGAGTCGCCAGTTCGCCGAGCAGGCCGCCGCGACGCTGCACGCCGTGCGCGCCGGCCGTGGCAACGTCCAGGTGTTCCCGTTCGCCGTGCAGATCGCCTCCGCCTGCTACCAGGAGATGATCCGGGCGATCTCCGAGCTCGAGAAGGAGATCGGCCTGCCGGCGCCGCGGTCGCCCGCGCGGCCGTTCCTTCCGGACGAGGAGCTCGCGAAGGAGGCGACTCGGCTGTTCTCCAGGAACGTCGTGGAGCAGCGTTCCGGGATCGATCTCGGCATGGTCGACCAGATCCTCGAGCGCGTCAGGGTGAACCCGTCGCCCGAGGAGACGGACAGCCCCAGGTAGCGCTCACGCCGCCGGCTTCACTGGCTCCATCCCGCCCGGATGAGCGCGTAGAAGAGAAGGAGCCGGGGCACCCGGAACAGCACCATGGTCAAGAAGTAGCGCAGCGGGATCCGGTACAGCCCGGACAGGTAGCAGAGCATCGAGAAGGGGATCGGCGAGATGCTCCCGATCGCGATCGCCCAGTAGCCGTAACGCTCGAAGAGCCGGTCTATCCTGGGTCGCGTCCGCTCGATGCGCGCCGCGAAGAGGCGGATCCGCGCGAGGCGGCCGGCGAGGCGGTAACCCGTGCAGCCGCCGACGAGCGAGGCGGTCGAGATGGCGATCAGGGGCGCGACCTGCGAGCCACCCGAGGTGATCGCGGTCAGCATGTAGAACTGCGGCGGGATCGGGAACGAGAACGCGTCGGCGAGGAAGGTGCCGACGAACATCCCGGCGAGGCCGAAGCGGTCCACGAACCCGCGGCCGAGCGCGTCGAGCTGCTCGCGGGCGAGGTGCGCCGCGAGCGCGATCCCCGCGAAGAGCGCGGACAGGCTGAGCGCCAGCTGGACGAGCGTGCGCCACAGATCTCGCCGATCGCCGCGCGGGCGCGGCTCGCCCTGCGGAGGCGTCAGACCGCCTCCAGCCGGCGGCGCTGCAGCCGCTCGATGATCCGCCTGCTGCGGAGGGTGCTTTGAAATATCCGCGTCGCCTTCTCGAGGGCGTCGAGGAGCTTTTGCTCCGCGCCGTGCTTGTCGACATAGGCGAAGGGCCGGTGCGCGTTGATGACCTCGAACGAGTCCTTCTCGTCGTGATGAGCCGAATAGAAGATCACGGGCACTTCCGGCTGCACCTTGCGGATCTGGTCGCAGACCCAGAATCCCTCGAGCCCTGACATCCGCACATCGACGATCACCGCGCACGTGTCCTCGGTGAAGGCGGCGACCCCGTCCACGGCCGAGGAGCATACGACGAGGCGATATCGCTTCGAGAGGAGGGCGCCGAGCGGCTGCCAGATGCTCCTGTCCCCGTCGACCAGGAGCACGAGAGGGAGCCGCGTGGACTCGGGCTTCTCGCGATCCGGTCGCTCGGCTGGATCGGCTTCGAGCAGGGTGTCGGATTCCTTGGAGGGCATTCGTCGTCGATCGTGGAGGGCGCGTCAGGACGCGCGATGACGCAATGTACCACGCCCGGCGCATCGAGCCAGCGCGGGGGTGCGGCAGCGGGAACGGAGATGACGTCGGCGCGGGGCCGAGGTCTTCGCGTCATCTTCGTCATCTCCGTTCCCGCTGCCGCCGCGCGGTGGGCGGCGGCCAGGGATTCGTCTATGCTCTGCGCGGAGGCGTGGCCTCGTGGTGAGGCGCGCTGGCCTTCTGCAAAGCGCTGCTACCGTGCCGGGTCGCGCGCTCGCCTTCTTCTCGTGCGCTGACGCGGGCTGCCGGTCGGCAGCGGGTCGCTCGCCGGGGAGAGTCGCCGTTCCACAACCGAGGTGAGCTGCCCATGAAGAACGCAGAACTCCGATCGATCCCGCTCGTCATCGCCGCCGTTCTCGGCCTCTTTGCCGCGGGGGCCGCGGGGTGCAAAGACGAAGAGATCCTGAACGCATGCAGCGAGCTCTGCAAGCACCGCATCCTCTGCGCGGAGGAGAACGACGCTCCGCCGCCGAGCAAGACCAGCTGCGAGACCGCGTGCCTCGGCCTCGAGGGGAATGACCTCGTGGAGCGAACCGAGGAGTGCGTGAACGAGGCGTCCTGTGATTACGTCGCGTGCGCGGACCCTTGAGCGGCGTCCAAGCCCGCGCGCGGGAGGCGGGGGCGCCTCGCCTCCCGCGCGCGATGAGGGGCGGCGCGATGAGGGGCGGCGCGATCAGGGCTCCGCGTCGCACTCGGGCGCGTCGCGGAGCGGGCCCGAGGCGCGCGGTCCGTCGAAGCGCAGGAGCTCGAGATCGACGAGCTCGAGGCGCTTGAGCGTCAGATCCAGCGGGCCGACCGACACGCCTGCCACCGCCTCGGCGTAAGCCCGCACGCCGCCGTCGACCCGCGCGTCGTACGAGCAGTAGGGCGGCGCGGTCTCCGCCGTGACGCGCGCGTACGCCTGGACTCCGACGTTCGGGCCGACGATGCCGTACAGGCGCGCCCGGAGCTCCGCGCCGGCGCTCACCTTGCCGGACGCCGTGATCGGGCCGGGCGCGCCGATGGAGGCCGAGCCCGAGGCCGAGCCGGAGGGCTCCCAGATCGTGCTCCACGTGCCGTTCCTGTAGTCGACCCCGGCCTCGATCTCGGCGGTTGCCTGCGCCACGGCGTCCACCTCGGCGGCCGTGAAGGACAGCCCCAGATCCGCCTTCGCCCTCGGTACGACGTCCGTCGTGACGACGACGGGGACGGGGCCCACCCAGAAGGTCAGCGTCGGCAGCGGCAAGCTCGGGACGCCCCCGGCGAGCTCCAGGAGATCGACCGAGCAGCTCCCCGTGACCGTGCCGGTGCCCTGGAGCCTGGCGCTCACGTCGAGCTGGCCCGACGCGACGAGGCGGAGCTGCTTCAGCTCCGGCACCGGGTTGAGCTTGCCCCTCGGGCCGATGTGGACCTCGAGATCGAGCGCCGGCGAGAGCTCGGCCGTGACGTCGAGCGCCGCCGTCCCGTGCGCGGTGACCCCGCACGACGCGGGGAGCGAGGCCGAGGAGAGATCGAGGAGCTTCATGGAGGCGCCGGACGAGATCTTCAGGGCCTCCGCCGCGCTCGCGATCTGCTCGCCGTCCTCCACGCCGAGCTCGCGGGTGCGCGCGAGGTGATCGTCGATGGCGCGCGCGTACTCGCGCGCGTCGTAGTGGACGTGGAAATGGCCCTCGGTGATGAACTCCGTCAGAGGAGCGGGCGTCGTCGCGAGCGCCACCCGCGTCGCGTCGATCGCGCGTACGCTCACGACGCGGGCGAGGTAGCCGCCTCCCTGCGTGCCGCCGAGCACGTCGCCCGCCGCGAAGGGCGTCATGCTGCCGTCATGGGTGATGACGAGCTCGTGGTCCCCGAGCGCCGCGGCGACGAACCCCGGCTCCTTCTCGGGCACACGAGCGCGCTCCGAGAGCGTGAGCGGGCGGACGACATCGACGGCGCCGGGGGCCGGCAACTCGGTAGGATCCGCGGCATCGCTCGAATCCACGGCGCACGCCGCGAGCTGAGGTGCGCTGATCGCGATGAAAGCAGCGGAGATGAGGCGCGCCGTCGACGCGCGGCTCCCGGGGAGAGTGGTCTTCATGCGCGCGGACGCTACGCGGGTATTGTGGCGAGTCGGTTACAAAAATGAGACTTGCTGTCTCCGGGAGAATGGGTAACCGCTCACTGCGGTGGATGGATATCCATGAATCGATAGCTCCGAGGCGCGAAGGGCGCTTATCGAAGCGAGCGATTCGCGACGCCGCGCGAGCTCGTCCATGGCTTGGTGTGCGGGCGCGCTCGTCCCTGCTCCTCACCGCCTTGCGTCGCCGCGCGCCCCGGGCAGGCTTCGCCCATGGGCTAGCCGACCCCATCCAGCGGACGCAGGAGGTGTACGTGCTCGGCGCGGATCGCCGCCGGGGGCCCGCGGTCGTCCACCGCGACGCCGCCCGCGTCCGGGTCGAGCCCTTCGACGCCATCGAAATCGAGCTCGCCGTGCTCTGGGCAAGGTAGCCGGCAGCCCTCGCCAGCGGACCCAAGCCCCCCCGGCTTCGTCCACCCGTCCAGCCGTCGGGTCGCCGCTTTCGCCAACGATTTCGGGCTGTTCTACCTGGGGTGAGTAACGGGATTCGAACCCGCGACAACTGGAGCCACAATCCAGTGCTCTACCAACTGAGCTATACCCACCGTTCTTCGCGGCCCGTTGGGCTGCGAAGGCCTGGCAGAATACTCAGCTCCGCGCAGAGTGCAATCAGGGAAACGCACCGCGTGTCGCTCTTCGATCCCCGCATCCCCGCCCCGGCTTCCCGCCCTGACCCTCCTCTAAGGAGGCGCCGGCCTCCTCCAGTCTAAGGAGGCGCCGGCCTCCTCCAGGCAGAGGACCCGGCGGCCCCGTTCACGCCTCGGCCCCGGTTTCCCGGCGCGCGCCGCCGGTCGCTTCGCTCAGAGCGTCGTCCACCGGCGCAGCGCGGTCCGGCGGGCCCGGTCCAGGTCCGCGCGGTGGCGGGTCGAGATCGGCGCGCGCTGCCCGGGCGGCGCCGGCGGCACCGACGCTCCGGCCGGGTCGTCTGCTGCCTCGCAGCCGGACGCCGCGAGCAGCGCCGCCGTGAGCGAGCTCTCGAGCGCGGTCAGGTCGTAGCCGCCCTCCAGGAAGATGGCGAGCCGCCCCCCCGCCTTCGCGGTCGCCATCGCCGCGAGCCGGCGGCCCATCGCCGCGTACGCGGCGCGCGACAGCTTCATCGCCGCCATCGGATCGCGCTCGTGCGCGTCGAACCCGGCCGAGACCAGGATCAGCTCGGGCGCATACTCGTCGAGCACCGGAAGGAGGAGCTCGTCGAACGCAGCCTCGTAGACCGCGTCCGTCGCGCCGTCGGACAGCGGCACGTTCACGGTGTAACCGGCGCCGTCGCCTCCGCCGAGCTCGTTGGCGGCGCCGGTGCCGGGATAGAATGGCCACTGGTGGAGCGAGCAGAACAGCACCCGCGGATCGTCCCAGAAGATGTCCTGCGTGCCGTTGCCGTGGTGCACGTCGAAGTCGACAACCGCGACCCGCGAGAGCCCGCTGCTCAGCGCCGCCCGCGCCGCCACGGCGACGTTGTTCAGGAGACAGAAGCCCATGCCGGCCTCGCGCGTGGCGTGGTGGCCGGGCGGACGGAGCAGCGCGACCCCGAGCCGGCCGGGGCCGGCGAGCACCGCGTCGACAAGCGCCACCGCGGCGCCCGCGCCGCGCCTCGCCGCCTCGACCGAGCGCGGGACCACGTACGTGTCGGGGTCGAGCGCCGCATAGTGGCCGCTGAGCCGGCCGAGCGACTCCAGGTACCGCGGGGCGTGCACCCGGGCGAGCTCTTCCTCGGTGGCGTCGCGCGACGCCACGTGCTCCAGCGAGAGGCCGGCCGCGGCGCAGCGCTCGATGGCGCGGCGGGCGGCTTCGAGGCGCTCGGGGCGCTCAGGGTGCGCGCCTCGCGAGCGATGTTGCTCGAACAGCGCGTCGTCGACGACGTAGAGGCGCGGGGCTTCGGAGTGCGGCTGATTCAAGTGCACCATGAGCTGGGTGGAGAGTTGTAGCAGCGCCGCAGCGGATGGTAGCTTGCCCTGAGCCCCGGAAAGAAGGAGTGGAGACGCAGGATGCGCGGAAAGATCATCGCAGTCTTCGCCGTGATTGTCCTCATGGTCGGAGGGCTTTTCTACGCCCTCACGCGCGCCTCCCTCGCGGAGATGGGGCGCCCCGGCGAGGCGCCGCGCGCGCTCGCGGCCGCCATGGCGCAGCTCCAGGTGGACGGCCTCGTGCTGGAGCGGTGGCTCGACTCCCACGCGAGCGACCCGAAGCTGCGCGAGCCGTTCAACGCCGGCACCGCCCCGGCCCGCGCCGAGGCGGCCACCAGCGCCGCCAACGCCATCCGGGAGGCGGTCGTCGCCTCGCCCGAGCTGGCCAGGACCCCGCCCTCCCTCGTGGTCCTGGTGGACACCAAGGGCGTGGTGCTCGGGCGGAACGCCTCCGCGCTCATGCGCGGAGACAACCTCGGCGCCGTCTACCCGTCGCTGAAGCTCGCCATCGAGCAGGGGGTGACCGGCTCGGACGTGTGGGTCAGCCGGGCGCGCAAC
Source organism: Sorangium sp. So ce117 (assembly GCF_051524395.1). Lineage (NCBI taxonomy): Bacteria > Pseudomonadati > Myxococcota > Polyangiales > Polyangiaceae > Sorangium > Sorangium sp. So ce117. The sequence continues at coordinate 8,733,204 of NZ_CP150309.1, read as the reverse complement.
GAGCAGCTGCTCGCGTCCTACGCGCCCATCCGCAGCGACGCCGGGCAGATCATCGGCGCCGTCGCGGTGGGCACCGCGCTGAACGACGAGCGGCTGACCAACGCGAGCGAGCGCACGAGCGGGCGCGTGCTCGTCGTCGCGATGCAGTCGGGCGACGGCCTCGACGTGGTGGCGAAATCGCGCGACGCTTCCCCGCAGCTGGTCGCGGCGCTCACGGCGTCGCCGGCGAAGGACGGCGCCCTGAAGGCGCTGCGCTCCGGCCAGACGGTCGACATCGGCGGGCTGTCCGGCGAGTACAGCGCCGTCGGGCACGCGCTCGACGGCTACGGCGACGGGCGTCGGGCGGTGCTGCTCAGCATCGCGCAGCTCCGGACGCCGGGGCTCGCGAGCGCGCTGCTCTGGCCGCTCCTCGGCGTCACCGCGCTCGGGCTCGTGCTCGTCGTGATCGCCGCGTATTTCCTGGACGCGTACATCTCGCAGCCGGTCTCCGAGATCGAGGACGGCCTGCTCGCGATCATGAACGGCCGGACCGACCTCCGGTTCCAGATCGAGCACGCCGAGCTCGGCGGGCTCGTGTTCCGCCTGAACTCGCTCCTGAACCAGCTGCTCGGGGTGCAGGAGGACGAGACCGACGCCGAGGGGCGCCCGTCGCGCGCGCCGACGTCGGCGTCCTTCCGGGACGCCCTCGAGGTCGACGAGCGGATGGCCGCGCTGTCCGCGGGGGAGATCCCGGCCGACGCGAAGGCGCTCCTCGAGGAGCCCGAGGACGCCTACTACGCGCGCATCTTCGCCGAGTACATCGCCGCGAAGAAGTCGCTCGGCGATCCGGTGGACCACATCACCCGCGACGCGTTCGTCGCCCGCCTCAAGGCGAGCGAGCAGGAGCTCGGGCGGAAGCACGGAAAGCCCATGCGCTACAAGATCGAGGTCCGCGGCAAGGAGGTCGTGCTCCTCGCCGTGCCGCTCGCCTGACGCGCGCGGCGCACGAGCCGGGAGCGGAGGGAGGCGCGGCGCCGCTCGCCTGACGCGCGCGCCGCGCCGCGCCGCGTGTTTCAGTGCAGCACGGCGTCCGGGCCCTCGTGCAGCTCGACGCGCCCCGACGAGGGCTCGCGGCGGAGCGCGATCACGTCGGAGAGCTCGCAGCCGAGCGCGATCGCCGGCGATGAGGTCGTGACGATCCACTGCACGTTGGGCAGCGCGGCGCGCAGGCGCGCGGCGAGCGATCGCTGGCGGTGCACCGGCTGCTGCGCCTCGATGTCGTCGATCAGCACGACGCCCTCGGCGAGGCGCGGATCGCCGCTCGGGAGCGCGGACGCGAGCGCGCGGAGCGCGAGCGCGCCGAACGCGACGGTGTGCCGCGCGCTCCGCCCGAGATCGTCGAAGTCGACGCGCTGGCCGTCCGCGCGCTCGAAGATCGGCTCGAGCCGGAGCGGGTCGACGCCGGCGTACGTCACGCCGTGGCCGTCGAGCAGCGCCTCGAGCACCTCCTTGAGCGCGCGATCGAGCGCGCCGAGCCGCTCTGCCTGGGCGCCCGGCCGGGCGTCCGACTGCGCGTCGGAGAGCGCTTCCGGCCGGCTCTTCCGGCCGTCGCGCGCGAGCGCCGCCGCGATCGGGACGAACGAGAGCACCTGCTTCGTCTCGCGGGTGAGGTCGGTGCGCGTCGCGTCGTCGAAGCTCGCGGCCGCGCGCACGTCGTAGCGGAGGATGCTGCGCTCGGGCGTCGTCAGCACGATCGCGCTGCGGGAGAACCAGCGCGCCCCCGAGAGCGCGACCAGGACGAAGCCCCCCTCGGCCGCGCGCCGCTCGAACAGCGACTGCTCCCTCCGCCGCAAGATCGCCGCGTCCTCGGGCTCGTCGAGGCGCGCGTTCGGGCTCGTGACCCGCAGCGGGTGCGCGCGCGCCGGGTCGTCCGTGCCGAGCATCCAGTGGGCGACGACGAGCGGCTGCGAGCCGTCGTCTCCGCGCGGCCTCGGCTGCGCGACCGCGTACCCGGGCCGGGTCGACGCGATCGCCGACAGGATCGATGTCTTGCCCACGCCGTCGCCGCCGAAGAGGACCACGAGCCGGCGCGGCGCGCCGGCGGCGTCCTCGAGCGAGAGCGAGAGGTCCTCGAACGGGCCGAGATGGACGAGGCGGACGCGGGAGAGCAGCACCGCCCGCGAAGCTACCACCGCGCAGCGCGCGTGGAACGCCGCGATCGGCGTGGTGCGCGCGGGCGCTCCGGCGCACCCGGTGGCGCGTGGTGGCGCGGCAGCCTAGATTTGTCGTCCGGGGTCGTCACCGTGCTGCGCAAGCTGCCTCCGCCGGATTTCCGCTACGTGTGGCTCCACCCGGAGCCCGGCTCGACCGGCGCGCTCGCCGCGGCCGGGACCGCGGGGCTGGCGGGCGCCTCCGCGGCCGTCTGGAGCGCCGGGAGCCACGCGCTCTCGCTGGGGCTCATCGCGATGGGGAGCGCGCTCGGCCTGCTCGCGCTGGTCCGCGCCGATCACCGCCCCCCGATCCAGCGCGGCGCGCGCGAGGTGACGATGGCCGTCGTGCCCTGGGGGATCGTCGTCGACCCGGACACGGAGCCGCGGGTGCTGCGGTGGCCCGCTGTCAAGCAGGTGAACGTGGACGTGTCGCACACGATGCGCGGCGGGACGCCGGCCATCGTGTCGAGCCTCGTGACGGTGCACACCGAGCGCGAGGTGCTGGCGGGCCGCGCCGCGGGCGCGGTGGACCTGGAGCGGCTCCTCGCCAACCTCGACGGGTATGCGCAAGAGGCGTCGCGGCCCGTCGCCGCCGACATCGAGGGGCTGACGGTGCTCGGCGACGGCGTGACCGAGCCGATCGCCGCGGCGCTGCTGCAAGCGGCGGACGGCATCTGCGCGACGAGCCGCGGCGACGCGCAGCTCGCGCTGCCGGTGGGCGGCTACCGCACGGCGGCGGCGCGCGCGGCGGCGCCCGAGACGATCGCGGCGCTGCGCTCGGCGCTGTCGTGGAGCTACGACTGCCCCGCCGATCCGCGGCCGCTGGCGGCGATCCTCGCGGGCGCGTTCGGGGCGGTGGAGCTCGTACCCGAGCTCCTGGGGCTCGCGAGCTCGCCGCACCCGGTGGTCGCCGCGTTCGGCAAGGCCGCCGCGCTCCGTCTGGGTGCGCCGCCGAACCGCGCTGGGTCGCTCGACGAGGTCGCGGCCTTCCTGTTCGAGGAGGACGTGGAGATCGGGAAGCGGTGGATCGCGTCGGGCCCGACACTTTGTTTGCGACCTGGCGGCCAAGCTTGCTAGCTAAAGGGGTCGGCAGCGCGTGCGCTGCGGTTCGAGCGGCCTGCGCGCGGAGGCCGTCGTTCCGCGGCGCTCCGTCCTCACGGCGCGCTGCCGGCGGGTCGTCCAACGCGCCGGATCGGCTATGAAACGGGCTCCGTCGCCACCGAAGCCGTCTTCAAGGGGAGCGCGCAGCCGGCTGGCCGTCGCGTGGGTCCTCGGCCTCTCGCTCGCCGCGTGCGCGGAGCACCACGCGGCCGGGCCGCCCCCGTCGCAGAGCACCGCGCGCGCCGCGCCGTCCGCGGCGCCGCCCGCGGGTCTCGCCCTCGTGCCGCCCGCGGGTCTCGCCCTCGCGCTGCCCGCGCCGCCCATGGTGGACGGCGCCTGGGTCGAGTCGGTGCGGCTCGAGCGCTGGGCCGAGGCGGCGGAGCGGTTCGACGCCCTGCCCATGGAGCAGCGCGCGCTGCCGTCGATGAAGTACGCGCGGGCGCGCGTCGCGTTCGAGCTCGGGGATCACGGCAAGGCGGTGGAGCTGCTGCATGGCCTGGAGCAGGGGCTGCCGCTCCTCTCCCGCGAGGTGGCGCGCTACCGGGCGGAGGCGGCGTTCGTGGCGGGGCCGTTCCTCGAGGCGGCGGCGTACTTCGAGCGCTCGGGCAGCGCGACCGGCCTCGCGCGCGCCGCGCTGGCCACCATGAAGGGCGGCGATCTCAAGCAGGCTCGCGCGCTCGCCGATCGGGCCGTGGCCGCGGCGCAGCGCGCGCGCAGGTCGCGCGACGAGGCCGCGGCGCGGATGGCGCGGGCGCGCGTCCAGCTCGGCGTGCGCGACGCCGCCGAGCGCCCGGGGGAGAAGGCCGCCGCGGCGGCGCTCGCGCAGGCCGACCTCCGGTGGATCGTGAAGAGCGCGCCGTCGTCGCCCGACGGGCGCGAGGCCGCGGCGCTCCTCGCCGCCTTGCCGGGGCAGCTCTCGCAGGAGGAGCGGCTCCAGAAGGTCGACGCCATGGTCGCCGGGGGCAGCGCGGCGGAGGCGATCGCCGAGCTCGACAAGATGTCGGGCGTGCCGGCGTCGGAGCTCCACCACCGCAGGGCCACGGCGCTCTACCAGGCTCGTGACTACGAGGCCGCGGCCGCGGCGTTCCTCAAGGTCGCCGCCGCGCCGTCGGCGCGCCAGGCCGAGCAGCTGCACCTCGCGGCGCGCTCGCTCTCGCGGCTCCGGCGCGAGGCGGAGGCGATCGAGCGGCACCTCGCTGTCGCGCGCAGGTTCCGGAAGACCCGCTGGGGTGAGCTCTCGAGCCTGCTCGCCGCGCGGCTCCTCATGCAGGTCGGGCGCTACGCGGAGGCCGTCGCGCAGTACGGCCGGTTCATCGACGCCTATCCGCGGAGCGATCGGCGCGACGACGCTGTCTACGAGCGGGCGCTCGCGACGCTGTCCACGGGCGGCGCCGCGCGCGTGCGGCGGCCGCTGGAGCTGCTCGCGCGCGACGCGAAGCCGGCCGACGCGGCGCGGCTGCGCGAGCTCGCCGGGCTCGCGGCGCTGCGCGGCGGCGACCGTGACGGCGCGGTGCGGCTCTGGACGCAGGTGATGCGGGAGCAGCCGCTCTCGTGGGGCGCGCTGCTCTCGCGCTCGCGCCTCGCGGCGGTGGGCGCGCCCACGCCGCCGCTGCTTATCCCGGCGTCTCTCGGGGACGCCCGTGCGGTCGAGGTCAAGCTGCCGCCCGCCGCGGCGCTGCTCGCGTCGATGGGGCTCGACGGCGACGCGGAGAGCTACCTCGCCGAGAACGAGCGCGAGGCGACCGCGGCCTATGGGGGGCAGGAGAGCGAGGCGCTCTGCCGGATGTACGGCATGCTCTCGCCCGCGAAGCGCCGCTACCGCGTGGGCACGCAGGCGGTCTCCGCCGCGGCGCTCCAGCGCGCGCCCTCGCAGGCCGATCGCTGGACGTGGGAGTGCGTGTATCCGGAGCCGTACGCTGGCGAGGTGCGCGCGCTCGAGGCGCAGCACGGGCTGCCGAGGGGCCTCGTTCACGCGCTGATGCGCCAGGAGAGCGCGTTCGATCCTGTCGTGGTGAGCCCCGCGAGCGCGGTCGGGCTGATGCAGCTCATGCCGTCGACGGCCCAGAAGGCTGCGAGCGAGCTGTCGCTCGGCTTCGACCTCGGGCAGCTCAAGAGCGCGCCGCTCAACCTGCGCCTCGGCGGCTTCTACATCGGCAAGCTGCTCCGGACGTTCGAGGGCAGCCTGCCGCTCGCGACGGCGGCGTACAACGCCGGTCCGAAGGCCGTGTCGCACTGGCTCGGTGGGGGCATCGACCGGGACACCGACGTGTGGGTGGCGCGGATCCCCTACGAAGAGACGCGCACCTATGTGGGCCGCGTCCTCTCGAACCTGGCGCGGTATCAGTGGCTGGCCGGCGGGGACGCGGCCGTGGAGATGCTCCCGCTCACGCTCCCCGCGGACGCGCGCGCGCCGGCGGACGCGTACTGAGCGCGGTCGCCGGGGACGGCAGCGCAGCGGTTCCTCCTGCGTTGAAATTGCGCTGTGCGCTTGAAGTCGCAGGCGGGGGCCTTCACCGTGATGGGGTGGCAGGGACCGCTGGAAGTGACGGCGTGTTCAAGCGGTGTGGGGTCCTCATCCAGCCCTACGCCGACGCTCGATCCATCGGCCGGCTGCTCTCGTCGGCGCTGGCGTGGCTCCTCGTCGTCTTCTCCATCGCGTCGCTCGTGGAGCCGATCGCGGGCCCGATCGTGGCGGCCGTCATGGTGCCTTTCGCGCTGCTCGGGTCATTGCTCGCGCTGCTCTGCCTGGCGTGCCTGCTCTACACGCCGATCGCCTGGCTCTGGGCGGCGGTGGGCTCGTCCGGCGCGGCGGTCGTCCGGGTGAGCAACGCGCTGTGGATCGAGCGCCCTGGCGATCGGCGCGCGTTCCCGCTCCTCTCGCTCACGCGCGCGCGGCTCTCGAGCTCCGGCGGCGAGGTCGCCTTGAAGACCGACGACGGCGATGTCATCCGGGTGCGCGTCGACGATCCGGTCGACGCGGAGCGGCTGCTCGGCGTGATCGCCGCCGGGCGGGCGCGGGGCACGTGGAGCGCGCGGCTCTACGACGACGCGCCGTCGCTGCCGCGGCGCCGCCTGTTCGTCGGGGTCGCGGCGCTCATGTCGCTGCTCTGCTGGTCGGTGCTCGATTTCGACGTGGCGCTCTCGCTCGGCGTCGTCACGGGCGCCTCGGCGTGGGTGCTGGCGGCGCTGCTCAGGGAGGGCTCTGCGCGCCGCGTGCTGGTGGCGGGCAGCGACGGGCTCTCGCTCCGGGACGACGCCGGCGAGCGCTTCATCTCCTTCGCCAGCATCGAGCGGGTCGAGGAGACGGCGCTCGGGGTCGAGCTCGCGCTCGCCGGGGGCGAGGAGCTCTCGCTGACCCTCGTGCCGCCGCAGCTGCTGCGTGATCCCAGCGAGACGGGGCTCAGCATGGTGCTCGCCGAGCGGCGCCGCGAGCACCTGCTCGCGCTGCTGCGGGAGCGGAGCGGGCGAGGCGCCCACGAGGCGGGGCGCGCGATGGCGCTCCTCGGGCGCCGCGGCCTGCCTGCGCCCGCCTGGCGGGCGGCGCTGCGCCGCCTCGTGGGCGAGGCCGGCGCCGACTACCGGACGGCGAAGCTCACGCGGGAGCAGGCGTTCACGGTGCTCGAGGACGGCGGCGCGCCGGCCGAGCTCCGCATCGGGGCCGCGCTCGCGCTCGCGGGCTCGCGCGACGGCCAGACCGAGGAGCGGCTGCGGATCGCGGCCGAGGGCTGCGCGAACCGAGACGTGCGGCTCGCCCTGGAGCATGCGGCCGAGGGCGACGTCGACGACTGGATGCTCGAGCAGGCGCTCTCGTCTTCAGGGGCGGAGCAGGTGGTGGCGCCGCCGCGGTCTGCGGCGCGCGCGGCGTGAGGGGGGTCGCGGCGTTATAGCCGCTGGCGCGCCACGCGGGTGGGCGGGCGAGCGGGCGAGCGGGCTGATCGATTCTTCTCGCCCTCGGGCCTTCCAGTTCTGGGTACTCTCTGTGGAGGACGCGCGGCTCCTCGGGTCGGTGTCCAGCCGAGCCTCCGCGGGCGCCTGCTGCGCGCCCGTGGTCCTCCAAGGTAGACCCCCCGATGGAAGGCCCGCTCCAGGACCCCTACGCTTCGGCCGCAGTTCACGCGCCGCGCCCCCGCGCGCAGGCAGGCCGCGCCGCGCGGATCGCGCTGCTCGTCGTGGCGCTCTTCGCGTCGGTCGGGTTCGGCGCGCTCGTGGTGGCGCCGCGCCTCGGCGGTCCCGCGCCCGCGCCCTCGAGCGTCGTGGTCGCGCGGCCGTCTCCTGCGCTCGTCATCGCGATCCGCGACCTGTCGCGGCTCGAGACCACGGAGGTGCACGTCGAGAAGGTCGTGGATCTGGCCGACCGGCAGAACCGCCTGTTCGGTCTGGTGCAGGCCACCGACGCCCTCCTGCTCGTCGCGGTCGGCCACGTCACGATCGGCGTCGATCTCGCGCGGATCGGCGAGGGCGACATCGCGATGGATCCGGAGACCGGGGTCGCGCGGCTCACGCTGCCGGCGCCCGAGGTCTTCTCGACCCGCCTCGATGAGGATGAGACGTACGTCTACACGCGGTCGACGAGCCTGCTCGCGCGGCGCAACGAGCAGCTGGAGGGGCGGGCCCGGAAGGAGGCGACGGCGGCGATCGAGAAGGCCGCCCTCGAGGGGAACGTGATGGCGCGCGCGAAGGCGCAGGCCGAGCGGCAGATCACGGCGCTCGCGACGCAGCTCGGCGCGAAGCGGGTGGAGATCCGCTGGCGCGAGGTCGGCGGCGGCGGGGGCTGACGCGGGGCGGGCGCACGGCTCGCGCCGTCACGCCGCGGGAGAGCCGTGTGCGCCTGTCGTGGGGCCGTCGAGCGTGGCGGCGCTTCGCGCGAGTGAGGCGAGGAGCAGCTCCCCGAGAGCGCTCCGCGTGATCTCGAGGCCATGAGCAGCCTGCCGGGGTAGGGCGCGTCGACGATCGTCAGGTACGGCGAGCGTCTCCTGGCCGCCGGAGAGCGTGCGATGGTTCTGGACTTGCGAAGGAGCCGCTGGAGCGATGGCACGCGGACTGTTGCTACGGGGACAGTGGCGGCCAAGTCCGGCCTGGCGTGAGCCGCGCTAACAGCTCCGGTGATGCATCGGACCGGACGCACCGCACGAGCCGCCGATGGCGGACCGTGTGGTCCTGCGATGCGCCGTTCGCGAAGTTGACGAGGACGGCCTTCTCCGCACTGCCGATGGATGGCGTCGACGACCAGAAGACGTCGGACGGCGTCGTCGGGAAGGCCTCGAGATCGAGCGCCGGTCCGGCCCGCCGATCATCGATTGACATCATGGCATCGACCGCCACGCCCCGGTGGCCGACGCCGCTGCGCGTCTCATACGGCTGCTGTGCAAGACGCGCAGTGGAGCATTCCGCGCGGCGCTTGAGCAATGTCAGCTACTCTGTCTTCGCCTGGCCATTGCTAGGGACGCGCTCGCGCGCGGTTCGAGGGGCTGAGCGCTGCGCGCTCCCAACGCTGCTGCGCGGCGATGGCGTCCTCGGCGGCCCGGACGCCCTCAACGAAGAGCTTCGCGTCCGTTGGATTGTTCAGGTCGAGGCCGAACCGAAGCAGCAGCGCGCGGTCGCGCGGTGGCACCATGCGGACGATCTCAGCAGCAGGGCGACGTGCGGAAGGCATGAGAGGACAGTAGCAGCCCGGAGCAGGGTCGAGGCGCATCCGCGAACGCGATGGCGTTGCGGCCCTGGAGCTGCTCGGCCGAGCGCGCCGTGGGAGCAGCGACAGTGTCATGGAGATGGTCGCCGGTTTCGATGGCGAAAGAAGCGCAGCGTTTGAACCGTTGCGTTCATCACGTTCGCCGGGATTCCGAGGGGTGTGATGCCGGATGGCGGATCACACGTCCTCGAAATCAGGCTCAAGCGGCCCCACCCTGAAGCCCTGCGCCTCGACGAGCCGCGCCGACCAGCCCATCGCCACGGGCCGCCGTCGTCGCATCGCTCGGCAGCACCCTGAGCCGCGCCCTCGCCCTCGGGGATGAGGTCGCGGAGCTCGTCCGCGGTCCTCGGCAGAGGATCGGCGGGGGGCGCCGCCGGTTGCGTCGGCTGCGAGCGCATGAAGCGGGCGGGGCCGGAGGGGCCGAGGCGAGCGCTACGGCGTCCATGTCCAGTTCGGCCTCGACGACCTCCTCGACGGCGAGCATGTCGCGCACGAACTCGACGGGTCGTGCCCCGGAGGGATCCGAGGCCTGCGCAGCTACTTCTCGTCCGACGTGAACAGGGCAGGGGTGCGAGGGCGCCGACGGTCGCGTGCCTGGAGCTCTACGACGGCGCCGCGGGCGTGATACAAGCCGCGCGGACCTCCAGGAGCACGACTCCAGGCCGCGGCGCCGAGATCTCGCTCGCGGAACTCGCCGGCGAGGGCCCCGACCTCGACCAGGTGGATGGCGAGGGCCCCGACCTCGCCGGCGTCCAGCTCGACCCCGCGGCAGCTCCTCCGCCCGGCGCCGCCCCAAGCGAGCGACGCCCCCTTGCGAGGGGCACCCGGCCTACCGCGTCAGCGACGGCGCCGGAAGCCGAGCGCGGCGCCCATGCCGACGAGCACAAGCAAGGCCACGGCGACCCACACCCACGCTGGTGGACACGCCTAAGGGCCCGGCGAAGTACCAATCGGACTGGGCGCGGCCGCCTGGAGCAACCCCCACCACGCGATCACAGAGCACGGCACCACACACCGGCATCGAGTAGATCGCAAGGGACGGACCGAGGCTGACGGTGGTTGTCTTCGTGGCATACCCAAGAGTGACCGCCGTTCGATCGTAGACCCCGATCCCTGCGCCTGGAACGATGCTGAGCATGTTGTGGACTTTCGAGCCGGAGGTCCCCCTCGCTGCGCCAGAGCCATCCGGCGAAGGGGCTCACGGCAAGCCTGGGTTCGGTCCCGATCTGGATCCCGCCCACGCTCACGCCGCCGTTGAACTCGAATGCCTGGGCCGGTGCCGGAACCACGACGAGCGCACCGACGTAGAGCAAGCCGATCTTGCCGAGTAAGCGCATGGACATGGTGGGAGCCCTGGCCGAGTCGGGACAGGCGATATGAGAGCGCGCACGATCTTTCTGGGCATGACGTGTGCGTCAAAGAGAAATTCGGCGAGCAGATCCCCATGCTCTGGGGTCGACGCGTCCCGGACTGCCGCACCGCCGCGGCGAAGGGCCATGCAGCGCTCGCGCCCGCGCTCCTCGTCGCCAGCCGTCGTCGGCGTCCGCTTCGACCGCCGGGCCCCGCCAGGGGGGCTGCACCGAACTCGCGTTCGTGCTGCTCGTCGCTGGCGACGCGCCCGAACTCGACCAGGTGGACGGAGATCGCGCCGCGCTCGCCGATGTCCGTCCGCCTCGACGTCCGCACCCCGCCGTGGAGGCTGCGCCGCGCTCACGCTCGAGACCTCCCGCCCCGGGCGTCACAACGCACCGAGCAGGCTCAAGGCTCAAGGCCGCGCCGACGTGCGCCTCGACCTCCGATGGTCCGCGCCGAGCTCGGCCGCGACGATGTGCAACCCGCTGCGCTCAGCTCGAGCTCGGCTCCGGACCGGGGCGAGGATTGACAAGCCGTAGCCGCAGGGCGCAATCCATGCCCTGAATCACAGTTGACGCCGCCCCTCCCCACACGCATCTGGAAAAATCTGGAGGGGGAGCATGCACCACAGGCTGAAATTGAAGGCGATCCCTGTTCTTATTCCTCTCGGTCTCACGGTGTGGGCATGCAACTACGACGTGGGCGAGTGCTATCTTAGGGGGACGGAAGGCACCGGGGCCGGAGAACCATACCCACCGGGGTCAGCAGCTACGGGGGACTGGTTCGGGAACGGTGGCGACGTGGGGAGCGGTGCCACTGAAGAGATGGCTGGTTGCACTCCAGATAGGTCATGCACAGACATGTACGTCGACTGCCAGGACAAAGGCTATCCATGCAACCGCATTATCGATGACGGCAAATCTCTTTGCGCAATCTGTCGGCGCGATTGTCAGCTCAAAAAGCGATACACGTACGACGAGTGCTGTCGGTGTGGGTTTGAATGAACGCGACGATCCAGAAGTCTATTCGGGGCGCAACGCATGTCGCCTTCGATACGCCGACAACAGAGCGCCTGACACGACTCGGTGCGACCAGTGCGGTGCGTGCATCCGACTGCCTTATTGTCGGACCGAGTCGAATGGATGCCATGGAGCATGCCCGGGCGCGTCAGGCATGGTGGTCTTCGTCCGAACAGTGGGATCGGCTCTATTCATCGGATATCCGCTGGGATCTGCCCGTTATCCTGTGGGTGTCATCGAGTCTCCACGAGCGAGTTAACCTCTGGAGGTCCTGTAGCTGGTTGCGTCACCTAGGTGTCGCGCATCACAATGTCTTTGTCGTCGATTTTGATCCAGTGCACCGCTCAAGGATCCCCGAGGAGCCGCTGCCTCCGTTCGACTGCTCCGCATCGGTGTCTGATCATCCTGACGAGGTTCTTCTGGAGCGCCTCGACAAGGCGCGCCCCTGGCCACGGGAACGCTACGATCGTGCCGTCCGCCTCTGGGAGAGGTACGTCGATACGAATCCATTGCCTTTCATCGAAAGGTGCACACGTGGCGTCAAGGGGTTCCCAGAGCTCGCTCCCTTGTGGGCGCTTCTCTCTTCCTTCTTTCCAAGAAGGAGCACGAGAGGGGCCATACGCCTCAGTCGATTCGACGAGCTCATCTTGGCTCTTCTGTCGACGGCGTGGCAGACTCCGTTGGCCGTGTGCGGCCAGAAGTCGCAATTAGGCGCCGAGTTGTGGGAGTTCCTCGACTGCACGGGCGATCTGTTCCTACCACGCCGACTGGAGCAATGGGCAGATCACGATTCGAGTGCGGTTGTAGAGCGGGCGACGGGACCGAAGCCGGCTGATGGCTACCCGATGCTATCGCTGGTCTATCGGCTCACCGATCGTGGCATGAAGCTCCGAGAAGGACTCGAGCGGCTCGCGGATGCACCAAGCCTGCCGATTGCCGGGACCGAGGCGTATTCGACGTCATCTCCATGGGTGGTGCTCGATGATGGACGGCTAGCTCGGTTGTGATGGCCAGTCTGCGCCGTCCGCTGACAACGGAACGCCCCTCAGGTTGAGTGTTCGTCAACCAAGTGGTCAGCTAGGGGGCCGAGCGGCGAGGCCCACGAGACGCTTCGCCGAAGCCGAATAGCCGCCGTCACGTCCGGGGGGGACGGCGCCGGCGAGGCCAGGTTCGAGGCGAAGCGGTGGGGACCGCTCGTGGCGGAGGTCGATGGGTTCAACCTGCAAACTGCGGTACGGATCGAGGGCTGGGACGATGAGGGGCGGGAGCGGCTCGTCTTCCTGGCTATGATTTCGAGCAGACCGTCGAGGTTGTCTTTGGCCGAGCCCTCGGGTGATCCATCACCGCGCGCACACCTCGGCGGCCGCGCGCACGCTCGGCACCGCAGGCGCACGCGTCAGCGCGAGGACCTCGTCGACCGACCACTGATCGCCCGCGTGCTCGCCGTACTTGCTCGCGAGCACGCAGCCGTCGGGCGCGACGAGGAAGTCGGCCGGGAGCCCGAAGCGACCGCCGGTCGGGATCAGCGCGGGCGGCCGCTCGCGTCCGCGCAGGATCGCGATCGCGCTCCGTGCCACCGAGTGGACGATGGTGGGCCACACGCGCGGATCGAACACCGAGAGGAGCGACGGCTCGGCGCCGAGCTCCGCGTACAGCCGCTTCTCGGGATCGGGCACCACCGCGAAGGGGAGCCCGTCGGCGTGGAGCCGGAGCTCGTCGGCGCTCGAGTGGAACACGACCACCTCGCGGATCCCGGCTGCTGCGATCTCGTCGTGACGGACGGTGATCGAGCGGAGGTGGAGGTTGCACACCGGACAGCCCGCGAAGCGACGGAGCTGGAGGTGCACGATCCGCGTGGGATCGGGGATGCGGATCCGCTCGCCGTGGACGCCCACGAGCTCGCGCGCACCGAGCACGGCCCCGGGCGCGAGCCTCGTGACACGGCGGCGCAGGTCGCCGATCAGGCCGAGGGCCGCGATCGCGGTGATCGCCGCGGGGACGATCTGCCCGACGCCGGTGAGCTCGAAGAAGGCATCGCTGGGGAGCTCGTAGGTGGGCGGCGGGAACATCCGGAGGAGCAGGTCGCGAGGCGCGCCCGCGAAGAAGAGGACGTTCTTCGCGAGGTGGTTGTATGCGCCCTCGAAGAGCCCGATCGACGTCACCGGGAACGCGAGGGCGAGCGCCGCGAGCGAGCCCCCGGAGATGCGGCCGGCGCGCGTGCCCGGGCTCCGCCGGTACCCCGCGTACGCCAGCGCGATGGGGACGCAGAGCGCGAGCGCGACGGCGGCGCCGTGGAGGCGCCACGGCGTCGCGTACCGAACGCCGCCGTAGACGTGGTGGATCGCGGTCGCGACGAGCGTCGTGATCGCTCCGATGGTGACCGCCCGGGCGCGCGGGCCGGGAGAGGTGGCGTCGACGTTCACGGTGCTCATGCAGAGCACCGTGGCTCGTGCGCGCGGCGCAAACCATCGCCGAAGGCGAACAACTTTCGTGCATGATACGCATCAATCGAGGTGCGACATGGACCGGCTCGCAGCGATCGAAGCGTTCGTCGAGGCCGCGGAGCTCGGGAGCTTCACGCTCGCCGCGCGCCGGCTGCGCGTCACGCCGTCCGCGGTCAGCCGCCGCATCACGCAGCTCGAGGGCGAGGTCGGCGTGCGGCTCTTCCACCGCACCACGCGCGCGGTGACGCTATCCGACGAAGGGCGCGCGTTCTTCGAGCGCGCCCGCGCCGCGCTGCGCGAGCTCGACGACGCGCAGCGCGCCACCTCGGGTCTGCGCGATCGACCGGCCGGGCTCCTCCGCGTGGAGGCGCCGACGGTGATCGGTCGTCACGTGATCGTGCCGGTGCTCGCGCGCTTCGCCGAGCGCTACCCCGACGTCGACGTCGAGCTCGTGCTGCGCGACGACCCGGCCGATCTCGCGTCGGAGCGGATCGACGTCGCGGTACGGCTGGGCACGCTGTCGGACTCGGGTCTGATCGCACGCCCGGTCGGCCGCTCTCGGATGCTCGTCTGCGGCGCCCCCGGCTACCTGCGCGAGCACGGCCGGCCTCGTACGGTCGATGACCTCGAGCGCCACGTGCGCCTCGGGTACGCGCTGCACGGCCGGCTCATCCCGTGGCGCCTCCGCGACGGCGTGAAGGTGCGCGAGATCGCGCCCACGCGGCGCATCGTCGTCGACGACGGCGAGGCGCTGATCGAGCTGGCGATCGAGGGCGCCGGCCTCGCGTGGCTCTGCGACTTCATGCTGGCGCGCGCGGGCAAGGCGCGGAAGCTCGTCGAAGTGCTCCCGGACACCGCGTGCGATGCGGTCGCGATCTCGGTCGTATCGCTCTCGACCCGCCACGTCCTGCCGAAGGTGCGCGCCTTCACCGATCACCTCCGCCGCGCCCTCTCGCCCGACGGCGCGGCGAAGCGGCGCTCTACGCGATGACCCGGCGACCAGGTGAGCGGTGAGCGCGGTTCGGCGACCTGGGTCGTCTGGGTAGCAGCGCACGCTGCATTCGGAGAGGAACGCTACGCTTGCTACGATAGGGGCATGCGCTCCTGGCTCCTTCTCCTTGCGTTGAGTGTTTCAGCGGCCTGCGGATCCTCGAACCTCAGCAGTGAAACGACAAGCGGCGCTGGCGCAGCGGGCGGCTCCGACGGCGCGGGCGCGGCGGGCGGCGCGGGCGCGGCGGGTGGTTCCGGCAGCGCGGGCGGCGCGTGTACGCCATGGAGCGATTCCGGCGAACTATGCGCGACGACGGTTCAGTGCGAGGCGCCCAAGGCCACGTGTACGTGCAGTGGCAGCGCCGTGGGTTGCTTCGACGCCGTGACCTTCCAGCCGCTCGAGCTCCGCGGGCCTACGGTGCCGCCGCCGGACGGCGCGTGCTGCGACACGGAGGGGATGACCTGCGGCGGGTACTCGGACTGCGGCCCGGTCTGTCATTGCCAGGGCGGCGCGTGGTCCTGCACGACGCCGGCCGCGTGTCAGCCCCTCGTGTGCCCCACGGACAGCGAGGAGCTGCTCATGCTGGACGGCACGGCGTGTCCGGACCACGTCGGCCTCGAGTGCCCCAAGGCGCCCGGCTGCACCTCCGTGCGCTGCACCTGCGCGCTGAATCCGGAGACGGGAACAGCCTTGTGGCAATGCCTCACGTTCCCCTGCTGAATGAGCAGCAATGCCCCGTGGAGTCATCGGCGGCTCAAGGAGCACGCGAATCGTCGCAAGCGCGTCTATCAACTCCTCGTTGGGGAGGACTCCATCCGTCTCCACCACGCAGTAAAAAGCGCGCCGCGGAGGCAGGCAGCGGAGAGATCCCGAGGCGGGCGGCGCAAGTCGAGCGGCTCGGTGGCGACGTAGATCGCGACGCGTCCCGGGATCATCGCACACCTCCGAGTGCGCGAACGACGCGTCAGCGTATCCTCATCGAACGTCGGTGGCACGCGCACGACCGCCCCGTCCGGGAACACGATCTCCAGCGCCGTGCCCGACGAGCACGCTGTAGCGCTCGACGGGGCGACCACCACAGGCAGCAACGCGGGCAGAGTCGCCTTCTCCGAGCGCCGCCGGTACCCGCTCCGCTTCATCCCCAGCCGGCGGCTCCAGGAGTCGAGCGTGCCTGCGTTAACCCCCTCCAGCTCCGCGAACACGCGGGCGGACTGCCCGCTCTTGTGCCAGCGCGCCACCCGGTCGCGCCAGATGCGTCTGCTCTCGTCCATCACGCCTCCGGCGCGGCTCGACGCGCGCGGGCGCTGGTCGCGTTCTGCGCGACGTGCCTACCTTGGCGTCCCGTCCGTGTCGCCTCCGGGCGCGGCGCCGACAGCGCGCGAAATTACCCAATCGAGCCCTTTGCAACCCCCATTTCAGCCCCTCAGCGGCGCTTTCCAGAACACTCAACCCCGCGATGCGACAGGGAGTTTCTCCCAGGCGGGTCTCGCCGCCGGCCGGCCGGTGGCGTCGAGCTCCGCGGCCCGGCGGAGCAACACGGCGCCCCCCGCGTGCCCTGACCGGTGTGCTAGACACCTACTATGTGCATGTTTGCAGCCCCCGTGGAGAACGTTGGAGGCACGCGCATCTTCGCCTCGATGTCGGGCGATTGGCAGGTCTTGGTCTACTCGGCTTCGGTCAGGACCAGGGTCAAGAACGCCATGGTCCTGCCCATTCCGCTGAAGCCGGGGACTGCGGACGCGATCGAGCTGATCGACCTCTCGGCGTACCCTAGGTTCTTCACCCACCTCGACGAGATCTCCCAGGGCATGGTAAGGGGCGGCGTCACCCTGTCGCCACCGCGCGAGCTCGCCGTGGTACGGGTAGGCTCGTTCGAGGCCTCGATCGTGCCGGACATTCACCACTTTACGAAGCTGAGCAGGCGCTTCGCGCTGGGCGCCTCACGGTTTATGCCGTGGCGGAGGCCGCCCGTCGTCGAGATGATGGGCGCATATTATCCCGATCACGCCTTCGTGGTCTACCAGTTTGCCCCCGGCGAACACAGACTTCACCCCTTCGCGTTCCGCTTCAGGAGCCGTTATAACCGCCTCTTTTTTCCGACGCGCCACATGCACCAAGGCGATGTTCCGCAGGCGGCCGATTTTGATCATGAAGTTTATGCGCAGCGCGCGCAGCTTCACACCCGGGGCCCCGACACGCCGCAGGACTGGCCGGAACTGGAGCTGCCGTGGTTCATCGAGCGGAGGCAGCCAATCGACTACGGCCGGATCCAGGGCATGCGAATGAACGAGGACACCTTCGCAGAGCTCTGGATCTGAGCGTGGACCTTGGCGCGTCAGGCGGAGGCTGGGTGAGGAGGATGCCATACGTGCTTGACAGCGACGCTGACTCATGGGGCGACGACGAGCGGTTAGAGAAACAAGGCCGCGCGCCGCGCTTGAAACGGTGACGATCCGGACTCAGACGCGAGCCCTTCAGCCGGCGGCGAGATCATGGCCAGAGTCTGCGGATCGTAATGGTCATCTACAATCGTCGCCTCAGTCACCGCCCTCGCCAACGCTAACCCGGATGCCCTGCGCCTCTACACCCTCGCTATCCCATCGGCCTCCGGATAGCTCCGCCTCCGCCAAACTGTCCGTGAGCCCGGCTTCCTGCTCCCAGGGATGCGTCTGGAAGCTGTGGTTCGTCGCGCGTGTGGCGTTCCTCGGCTGACTCAATGCGATGCAGGACGCCTCCTTCCGGTTGCAGAGCGCGCAATGAATGACGCCGAGCACGGCCGGGGTTCCGTGTGGTAGGCCTGATGGCCCTCATGCCGGCGGGCTGCCCCAGGCATGAGCGCGGCCGCGAATCGCGGTAGAACATGGGGCACCATGTCCCGCAAGCCCACCGGCTCGCTCTTCCGCAACGACGCTGGGCGGCTCTACGTCCGCGTCCTCGTCGGCGATAACGACCGGGAGAGCATCCCTCTCGACCCCAAGCTGACCGAGGAGCAGGCCGAGCAGCGCAAGGAGCTCGTCGCCGACCTGGCCGTGCGGCTGCGCGCCTCGGGCAACGCCACGCGCGACGCGATCGTCGCGCTCCTAGAGCGTGCGGCGGTACACGAGGGCAGGGCGCTACGCGACGTCATCGCGGCGGTCGACGTCATCTGCAAGGGCGGCGCACAAGCGAAGGTCATCCCCGGCGGCAGCTCGGTGCCGAAGCAGGTCAGCATCCAGCAGTTCGGCCAGCTCTGGACCTCGGGCGAGCTCGCTCGCATGTACCCCGACCACGTCAAGCCAAAGCGCAGCGTGGAGCAGGACGTCTACCGCTTCGACCGCCACATCTACCCGATCGCCGGCCACGTCCCCGTCGCGGCCTTCACGCTTGACGACGCCGAGCGTGTCATGCGTGCGCTCCCGCCGATGTCCCCCGCGTCGCGTCGCCACATCGCGCAGCTTCTCCACCGGCTCATGGCGATGGCCGTCTTCCCGTGCCGTCTCCTCGCGACGAACCCGCTCCCCCGCGGCTTCCTCCCGAAGCTCGGCCCCGCGAAGGTGAAAGCCTGTCTCTACCCCGACGAGGACGCGCGCCTGCTTGCCAGCACCGCGATCCCGCTGTGCCGGCGCGTCCTCTGGGGCTTCCTGAACCGCGAGGGCCCGCGTATCAGCGAAGCGGCGCGCCTCCAGGTGCAGGACGTCGACCTCGATCGCGGTGCGCTGCGCCTCGAGAAGAACAAGACGAACGACCCACGCGCATGGGCACTCTCGCCCGGCGTGCCACAGGCGCTGCGCGCCTGGCTCGCGCTCCGCGGCGACCCATCACCATCCGCCCCGCTCTTCGTCATCGAAGACGGCGAACGCTTCAGCGTCGAGCACGCCGCCGAGCGACTTCGCTCCCATCTCCAACTCGCCGGTATCGACCGTCCAGAGCTCTTCGAGGACTCTGACGCGCGTCAGCAGGTCCGCGCCCACGACACGCGCTCAACGTTCATCACAGTCGCCCTGGCGAACGGCCGCAGCGAGACCTGGGGGGCCGAGAGAACCGGCCATCGATCGAGCGTGATGATCCAGAGATCCCGCCGAGCCGCCAGGACGTTTGCAGAGCTGGGCCTTGGCGAGCTAGCTTCCCTCGCCCAGGCGATCCCCGAGCTCGCCGGAAACGGCACAGGAAACGGCACAGACGAAGGCGAGCGTGGGCTCCCAAAAGTAAAAATCAAAGTAATATCAACATCTTGGCCCCGTGGCGAAATGGCAGACGCGGTGGATTTAAAAGGCGCTCTGGGGCGGGGGAACGGGGGCGAACCGGCGAAATTGCCGGGGAAATCGGAGGGGGGTGGCGACGGATCGACGCGGTTGGAGCGGGGGTGTGACGATTCGGAGGGGGCGCGTGGCGATTCGATCGGGGGGAGCGGGGCGGGGGGAGAGCGCTGCGGGGAGGGGGTGGGGGTGAGGGGGGCGTCGGTTAGGGCGACGCTGCTTGCCCAGCTCGGGGAGGGGCTGCGGGCGGCCATTGTAGCCGGCGATGTAGAGACGGCGCGGGTCGCGCACGAGGCGATCGGACGGCTGCTCGGAGCGTCGATGCCATGGCAGGGCGAGGCTGCGGCCGACGTCCTCGACCTCGCCCGCGAGCGCGAGCGGAGGGGACGATGATGTTCGGCGCGGCGCTGCCTCGCCTTCTCCGCTCCTACCTCCTTGTGCTCGATGCCGCTCGAGCGGGTGCGGAGTGCTCTCTCCGATGGACACCGGATGACGTTCCAGTCCCCCAGCGCCGACGTGCTGGACCAGCACGCGCCGGAGCGACACCGTGTCGCCGCAGATGCGCTCGCCTTTCTTCGGGCGATGGCCGCGAAGGGAATCGAGACGCTCGTCGACGAAGCCATTGGGAACAGCGCATGAGTTCGGGCGTGCACCTCCACCTCGGCCTCGGTGCAGCGGCTCCGGAACCAAGGATGTGCCACCGGGTCGCTCATGTGGATGCCGTCGATTCCACCCGCGATCGCGCTGCGCTCACGGTACTCGCTCGGCTTCATCCCCAGCCAGCGCGAGGACAACCCTTCAGCGGCGCCCTCCCTCTGATCCACCCCGCGGCGCCCAGCTGATCCACCGCGCCGCCACCTGAGGGCGCCGCCTGCGGCGCTTTCGTGATCCACTTGGGGCGCGCGCCGCGAACCCGGCATGCTGCGTGCACCGTCCACGACGACCCGCCGAACAAGGTGGATCTCGCGAGAGCGCCGCAGCAGGGCGCGCGGCGGTTGCCACGTGGCAACCTGAGCGAGTGGACGAACGCCACGCCGCGCGGCAGGACCGCTGTCTCGCTGAGAACGCCTGTGCGCCGCGCGGTTGCGCCCTCGACCCCGAGGCGAGTGGGAGCGCCGTCTCGCCGGAGACGTGGTGGCGCCTCGGGGTCTCGGCCGCCCAACTGCGACTGATTGGTCAGTGCAAACCTCGCAGAAAGGTGCGGGGTATGACCAGCCTGTCGCGGTCGAGATCCATGTGCGCGCCGCGCTCGGTGGATCACGAAAGCGCCGCCGTAGATCCACCACAGCGCCGGGGTGGTGGATCTCAAAGAGGCTCCGGATTGGATCAGTCCCAGGGCGCCGCTGAAGGACAACCCCTTCAAGGTATGGATGATGTGACGTGGCTCTCCAGACCCGCGTCGAGCTCCGGTCCGATCTAAGTCCGCCGCGTTGATCTGACTGAACATCTCGCCAGCCTCGGGCGGGATCCTCATCGCGTCGGATGGGTGGCCGGCCGGCGGGAGCCTGCTCGATCTGTCCGCGTGGGCGCAGTCGAGCGCCGAGGAGGGCGTGTTCGCCACGGCCACGGCGCTCGCCGGGCTGGACATCGCCGCCGAGCCCGGCGACGCCTCGGGGGCGCGGCGGATCATGGCCTGAGTGTGGCGATTGGCTGCCTTGCCGAATGGTCTTACACGCCCTCGAGCTTTCGCATCCCTGCGATCACGCTGCGCAGCTCCCCCACGATCTCCGACCATGCCTCGTCCCGGTTCTCCCGTGAGCTGACCGGGGTTCTGTTCCTGGGCAGCATTTGGTGCTTCCGCAAGCTTGGCGCACCACTCTCGATCGCACGGATTAGGATCATGATGATGGAGCGCTCCTTGTTCAATAGCCAGTCGTACGAGTCGGAGCTGAGGTAGCTGGCGCTCAACAGGACGAGTATCAGCTCTGCGCGCTGCGCCTGGCGCTCGCGTTCCTCTTCGCGGTTCGCTCCGGGCTGGAACTGACGCTCGTGCATGACCTCGACGTGGCCGTCGCGCTTCAGCTCCGCGAGGTGTCTATCGAGCTCCTCGAGCAGGTCCCAGTCAGCGTCCGCGCACTGGTACGCGATCCGCACGGGGCCACGAAGCTGGCCGTCGCGCGAGATCCTCTCCATGGCCTCTAGGGTGGCGATGATGCGGTCGAGCAGCCCTCGCAGCAGGGCGCCCCAGTGCTCGCGCGTGCTCGGCGAGCTGACCCCCGAGAGCCGCGCGTAAACCTCGCGGACCTCCTCTTCACCCCCCTTGGGCCCCGGGCGCGGGGCTGCCCCGGAGCCGGCGAGGGCGCCGCGCAGCAAGAGGAGCGCGCGGTAGGACTCGCTCTGCTCGAGCACCTCGGCCAGCGCGGTAGGAAGACGCCAGCACCGCCCGTCGATGCTGCGCGAACCGTCGATCATGATCCGGCACAGGTGCTCCACGGCGGTGGCTAGGACTGTTATCGAGACGTCCGCGCGGGTGAACAGGAAGTACCGGAGCTTCTCGCCAGGGAGCTCGAAGCCGGGAGGAAGCCCGCGGCGCTCGAGGTGGCTGTTGATGGCATGAATCAGCCGCTGGATGTGCTCGACGGGGGCGGTCGCGGCCCGGTGCGCAGTGGGGAAGCTCTCGCGGGGAGCGAGCCCGACGTCCTTCCCGACCTCGACCAGCCACGCCGGTCGGATGACCTGCTTGTCCGCGAGGTAGCCATCGGCGCGCGCATCTTCGCTGTAGAGCGCCCCCGCCCGATCTGCGCTGCCGTGCAGGAGCAGGGATCGCGTTCCAGACCGCAGATCGCCCCAGTAGTATCGCAGGTCAGCATCGACCTCTCGTCGGCGGCTCTCCACGATCTCACGGACAGCCTCGGCGTCCAGCGCTCGATCCTGCGCCTCCACCGAGATCTCCTTCACGAGCCAGGTCACAGCATAGGAGTAACCGCCAACAGCCTGGAAGATGAGCCTGGCCCACGCGGTGGCCTCCGGGATCCTCAGGTCGTTGCCGACCCGCCTGCACAGCTCGTGTACATCAGCCTCTGCGATCGGCTTGATCCGGTGGTGGTTGCATATCGCGGAGAGCCGCGAGTTGTGATCTGGAACCTCCTCCATGATCAGCGCTGGGTCCAGGCGCGTCACGAAGATGTAGCAGAAGAGATCGTTCTCGGACTTCAGCCTCCTTAGGAACGCCTGCCTAGGCGTGTCGAGGTTGGACGCTATGTGATCAAACTCGTCAAAGACAACCAGAACAGGTTGATCGCTGCTCCTGGCTGCAAGCGACTCAAACCTCTCCCTGGGGGATTCCTCCTCCAGCTCGATATGCCTGGATGCGCGAGCAGCTGTGCGATCCAGCAGCCCTTCGAAATCGTTGGAGGCGATGTCGCCCGCGTCGACCCACACGACGAGCGTGCCGTTGGTCTCCGCGATGCTGGCGAGGCGCGCCGCGAGCGAGGACTTGCCCAGGCGCCGTGGGCCGTGTATCCACACGGCGCTGCGCTTGCTGGGACCCATGGCGCAGCCGATCAGGCTGTGTATCGTCTGCTGGCGACCGACAAAGTAACAGAACTCGGTCATCCGATCCCTGACCGAGAGTCGCGAGAGCACCTCCAGCGCCGCATCACTATCGGTGCCGCTCATGCTCTCCCCATGCGGATGAGGTAGTCGCCCAGCAGGCCGATGACCAAGCGGAAGCGGGTCATGTCATTGGGCGCGCGCACCACCAGGGGGCGACCGGCCGTGTGGAGCGTCTGCAGCGCGTCCCTGGCTTGCTGGGCGGAGACATTATACCCTTGCTGCTGGAGCACCCGCACGATCTCGTTGATGGAGACGTACTTCCGACGCTGGATCACCTCGCGCTGCGCGATCGCGACGGCCCGCAGGATATAGTCGTAGTCACCTACCAAACGGACATAGTCGGCGAAGTAGCTCTCGTGAGGCAGCAGGTCCTCCTCGATGATGTGATCAACGTCAAGCGGAGCGACGAGGTCCCGTCCGGAGAACACCATCCGGCTGAAGAGGTGATGGCAGAGGAGCTGCAACAGATAGGGTTGTAGCCCGGTCGCGGAGAGTATTTTCTCCCGCGCCTGAGGCGTGACCGTGAAGACGTCCCTGGCCTCGTCGATCACGGTCGCGGCCTCCTCCTCGGAGAACTCGCGGAGTTCGATCGCATCGAGAGTCCCGAAGAGCCGGTCTTCATAGTGGGCGCTCAAGATGCTCGGGAGCCCCGCGAAGACCATCCGGAGCGGGCCGTCCTTCATGATGACCTTGCGGAGTGCGGCGAGCACCTGCGGCTGAAAGACCTCGTGAGGTTGGGACGCCCGATCACCGGCCTGCTGCTCGGTGCTCTTTCGGACGAGCTGGAGCAGCCTGTCAAACTCGTCGATGACGAGGAGCACGTTCCTGTGTAGCCCCAATCGGCCCAGCGAGTCAGTGAACGCCTCGAACGCAGAGTAAGGCTCGCGTCGAAACTCATCCCGGCTGAAGGGAAGCTGGGCGCGCGCCTCCTTCGGGAGCTGATCGACGACCTTCTTGCACAGATCGATGAAGAACTGCACCGTCGAGTCGGAGTCAGGGCGATCATCAACGCTCCAGTATACCGACAGGTATCGGCGCTCAATCTCCGGACTCTCCATCATCTTCTTAAGCAGGCTTGTCTTGCCGATGCGCCGTATCCCGACCACGAGCGGCGTCACCGGCTGATCGCCCGTCAAGGCGCCCACGAGCCGGTTCAGCTCTTTCATCCTGCCGATGAACTGGGCGCCGGTGACCGCGCTGCCGGCGCTGAAGGGGCTGTATGAGCTGCGCCGGTCGCGCGGGCGGATGGCGACCGAAAACTCCCTGTCGCGGACGATCTTCCTGCCGCTCTGGAGGACCGTACTGACCTTGAACTCGGTGATCCGGTTCACCAGCTCGGCCGGGACGTCCAAGGGGAACGTGACCTGCTCGCTGGTGTCAGGATCGAGCGTGCCGATGAACTGCTCGGCTTGCGGCTGGCCGCCCATGCTGATGCCGAGATCACCCCAATCGGGGCCCGAGACCGAGATGGCGAGGTCCTCGACAGGGGCCGCGC
The DNA here is from genome assembly GCF_051524395.1 of Sorangium sp. So ce117. Taxonomy (NCBI): domain Bacteria; kingdom Pseudomonadati; phylum Myxococcota; order Polyangiales; family Polyangiaceae; genus Sorangium; species Sorangium sp. So ce117. The sequence goes on along the minus strand of NZ_CP150309.1, from coordinate 8,709,133 downwards.
CCTTATTGCTGACGAGGAGAGGGAGATCGATCCCGGAGCTGCGCTCCCTGGGGTATATGACCTTTACCAGGGGAAGGATCGACGCATCCGGATCCATCGCCGGAAGATCCCCGAGGAGTCGCTCGATCGTGGCGGGGAGGTGCTCCGCGATCTCGTCGACCGGCGTGGAGCTGTCCCTGGGTGAGCCGTCGAGCTCGCTGCGGATGATCTGAAGCTGCGCCTTTACCATGCTGCGCGCAGCCGTGCTCGACTTCGCCTTAATGGCGTCCGGCAGCTCGTTGGCGAGCGTGTCGAGCGCGCGGAGGAGTTCGTCGGAAGGCCGAGCCCCGGCGAGCAAGGAGCGCACCTGCTCGATGGATCGGTTCGTGTTTGCCTTCAGCCGGAAGGCCGAGATCGCTGCCGCCGCGCAGGCGCGGAGAAATTCACCGGAAGCCTCGAAATGCGCCTGGATGATGTCGAGGAGCCGATCGGGGGCGGGGCCAGGATCCAGATCCGCCCAGATGTTCGCGATCGAATCGATGTGCCCGTTCTCCTGGATCCAGCGGAGCATGGGATCCGGCCGCTCGAGCCAGTCCTGGATGCGGCGCCGGGACCGCTCACCGGTCGATACCGCGAGGTACTTGGGCCATGTCTTCGCGGCGATGAGCGAGAACACGGCCCGCTCCAGCGCGTCTTCGGCCGCGTCGTGCCTGCTCTCGGCGAGGCCCAGCAGGGCGTCGCGCAAGAGCTCGATCGCCAGCCGGTAGTTGCGCTGCTCGAGCTTGCTGCAGCCGGCGGCGAGCAGCCCTTGCCCCAGCGCGAGCAGCGATAGGCTCCGGTCCGCGGTGACGCCGCAGACGCTCAGCCACATCGAGGCGGCATCGTCCAGATCCGGCACCGCGCGGATCCGGCTCGTCAGCTGCTGAAGGTCCTTCGCGCTCTCGATCCCCCTCCCAGTGGACTTGATGACCTTGACGTACGCAGCGGAGGTGGCCGATAGCGCGATCTCGGCGGGCACTGCCGCCTGGGGCGCTTGCTTGCGCCGCGCGCCAGGGCTGCGGTGCGAGAGAGGCGGCACGGCGGTCGGAAGGTACGCAGCCGCCTCCACTTGCAACGCAAGATCGTCCAGGGGGACGCCGGGATCCGCGATGCGCTTGAGGACCTCGGTCTTATTGCAGAGGATGAGGTCGGGGAGCGCCCGGAACAGCTGCGCCTCAGGCGCCCGTGAGGCGCGCTCCTGCGCCATGAGCACCTTGAACAGCCGATCCAGGGCGCTCTGCCCGAACACTCTCACCTCGTCGCGGTTCTGCCGTGCTTCCGCGTCAGACTCACCGACCAGGATCTTGAGATCCTCCTGCAGCGCCTGCAGCCGGCTTTCGGCCTTCAGCGCGCGATCGAGATCTTCCAGCGTGGGCGGGCGGAGACCCGGTATCTGCAGTCCCTCGATCTCCTGCTGGACCTCGCCGGCCATCGCGAGCGCCATGGGGGCGTGCGGGTTGACCTGGGCAAGCAGGTCGTGCGCCGCGTCGATGGCTCTCCTGTGCGTCAGGTGCAGTGCCCGCCAGCGGCTGTCGAGCCACTCGCGCATGGGCTCCGTCAATGACACGCCGTTCGCCTCGGCGCGCGCCGCGTACCGCAGCGCCTCTGCGTCGCGCGAGGCCACCAGGGCCGTCGTGATGAGGCCTTCCCACGTCCGCTGGCCGGCGAGCACCTCAAGCAGGCCCAGGAGCCATCCCTCGTCCCGCTCGGGCTCCCGCGGGCGGAACAGCCAGGGATCGAGCCCCGCCAGCGTGCAGGTGTCCTCCGGTGTGAGCAGTTCAAGGATGTCACGGTCCATCGATCGCCTCGATGACGCGCTGGTAGACGCGGGACAGCACCAGGTTTTCGCGGCTGTGAGCGGCCTCCTGCGAGAGCGTCTCCCGGGCGCGACGCCCGATCGCGCCGAGCGCCTCCCGGAGGGTGGATCCTCTGTCGATATACTGGATGACGCCGGATATCACCTTCAGCCTGTCAATCTGCTTCTCCAAGTACTGGAGCATGGCTTTGCGGCCGTCGCCCTCGACCACCGGCAGCCCCTGCGAAGCCTCCTTCAAGAGCTCCTCGGCGGAGAGCAGCTGGACGGGCTGGCGATCCTCGATCCGTGACATCGCCTCCGTGAGGCGGGCCCGGAACACCACCTGATACTTGGTTGCGTAGAAGTCCCAGCCGGAGTAGCAGGACCTCTTCTGGATGTCGTGATCCCAGTCGGCGAGCGCCTGTCGCGCCTGCGCGAGCTGGTCGCGCCGCGCGGTATGCTCCTCCGGCTGCGAATCCGTGAGTATCTCGGACTCGAGGTGATGGACCAACGCGGGTCGGATGAGAGAGGCCGACTCGAATGCGGCTTGACGCGTATAGCGTGCCATGTCGTACCACTCACGGGTTCCTGTCCGGGCGGCGAGGTACAGGAGGACGACGAGGTCGTCGTTGGAGTGTGTCAGCCACAGCCCGTCGTCGATCAGCACCCGCGCGATATCAACGGAGGCTCGGTCAGCCGCCGATTCGATGAGGACGAGGAGCAAGGCGCGCTTGACTGGACCCGTCGGCGCGATCGTGCGGCCGAGGCGCACCAGCAGCACCGCCAGGAGCAGTGCTTCACGGAATTGTCCTGCCTGGACCAGCTGGTTGACAAGGGCCTCGAGATTCCAGTCGTCGGCGTCCGGCTCGAGCGCCAGCGCCGCCAGCCGCCGGACCTGCTGCTCGGGCGGAAGGGTGGCCATCTCCAGGCGTTCGAGGGCGCGGCGGAGCCCGGCCGGGAGGCGTACACGGTGTGTCGACAGGATCTGCTGCAGCTCCGTGTCGTTGACCAGCAACTCCGGTGCTCTGCCGACGCGATCCAGAAGCCCGGTGTTCGCCAGCGTGTCCACCACGTCACCCGGGCTGAGCCGGGCGATCGTCTGCCAGGCCTCCAAGGGCACGGGCACGCCCTCGTCGAGCAGCAGGCCAGCAAGCTGACACGATAGCTGCAGAGCCGCGGTCGGCGCAGCCGCCACCGCGGGCTCATCAAGGCACAGGCACCGCAATGCAGCCGCCTGCGCCCTTGAGGCACGCACAGACGCGATGCGGCTGTAGACGCGTAGCCTGGAGTGGGGTGGGATCGCGCCGAGCGCGCGCGGGGTTGCCTCCGGCTCCGAGAGGACCTCGCGGAAGGCCCTCTCCTCCACCAGGAGCTCGCTCCATGCAGCGCTGAATTGCGCGAGGGCTTCGCGAGAGGTGATCGCGGTGAGCTCGGGTGGAGGGTCGAGACCCAGCCCATCGAACTCGGCACGGAACCTGGCAACCTCCTTCTCGAGCCTGCGTGCCTCGATGGCCGTGGCTTCCCGGAGCAGCGCGGCAACCTGGTCCACGGTATCCTGGACGTCTGCCTCCGTCGCGATCTGTGATTCCTGGAACGCAGGTAGCCGAAGGTCGTACGGCGCGAGTTCGTGCTCAATGTCCGCGAGCCGCGCGAGGACGTGGTGGCGTGCCTGCGCCGCGATCAGGGCAGCCGCAGCGAGTGCTTCATGCCTGCCATGCTCCAGAAGAGAGGCGCAGGACGACTTCGTCTCGCGGTACCGCGCCAACGCGCCGTGAAGGCGGGCGAGGCTGTCGGAGGGGGGCTGGCTCGGGGCCGCTCCGGCCCCCCCCGGGCTGGCGTGGGCTGCTTCCAGCGGCGGCGACGATGACGCAGCCGGCGCTGGCTCGCTCGGACCGCGGTCGACTGGCGAGGCTTGAGGGGCCTGGGGCGTGACGCCGGCTTCTTGTTCCTGGGTTGGCATCGAGGTTGCACTCGGGGACCCGTTGTTCGCGTTCAGGTCGAGGTGCGCTTCCTGCTCCTCCGGCGTGCTCGGTGCGCCCATCGCAGTTGCCTCGATCGCTCCGGCACCTGCCAGCATCGGCAGCGCCGTGACGTGCTGCGCCTGGCTATCGGCGGTAGCTTCCTCCGATGAGGTATCATCATCCAGCAGCAGCTGAGCGAAGAGTCGGTCGAGGAGAGCCGAAGATCCCTTCAACTCCCCGGCCCGCTGGCGGATGCTCTCCTGGGTCGCCGGATCGCCTTGTTTCAGAAAGCGCATCACGCGCCACAGCCGCATTTCCATCCGGATGGAATCGAGGCTGATCGGTAGTGACGTGGAGCCGAAGTGACGGAGGGCACAGCGACCCCACCAGCTCTCGAGGAGCCTCGAGGCGATGAACGGCGGTCGCCCCGAGCGCGCGGGCATCTGGCGCTGCACATCGACGACGATTGCCCCCAGCGCGTTGTCGATCGGCTGCAGGCGCCGCCGCTTCCAGCGTGCTCCCAAGTGGGAGTGCTCGATGACAGCGCTGCGCGCATGCGCGCTCGCGTTCGCCAGGATGTGGATCAAGTGCTCAGGGGCGAGATGTGCGAGTGTTTCGGCCAGGCGGCGATCCCGGGCTGCGACGTTCGCCAGGAGCGCGCGCTTTTCTTCCGAGGCTGTCGCCGTGGTCTTCAACAGCGTTCTCCAGCGCAGTCTAGGCCCGTCCTAGTGCATCGCGGCGGCGCCCAGGGTGTACCAGGAAGCTGCTCCACCCGCCGCCGCAGCTGGGATGTGCGGTCTCGTGGCATGGGCGTATCTTAACACATCCCCATGGATCTGGGCACAGCGGCGGCGACGGGTTACCCGCAGGCTGTGGAGTGAACGCGGCGCCTTCGACGCATGGATAAGCTGTTGATATAGCATCACTTTTCTAGGAGGGAGGCGGAGCGCCTGAGGAACCTTCTGGCACCTGAGTGAGCATGGCGGCTCGCCCTTGACATCCTCCAATTGTTTTGCTCTTTCCTCCCCCCGAGCGACTCGGGCCCGTCAGGCTCGTCGAGAGAGCGCGCGGGAAGCGCGCGGTGGCCGGCGAGATCGCTGGATCAGGAGGAGAGTCGGTGGCGCGACGCGCGGCGCCGCGCCTGCGCGCCTCGGTGCACAGCAGACGACCCGGCGCGGCGGACGCGCGTTGCACAGCAGCGCCAGCCCCGTGGCCGCGGGCAGCGCTGCGCTCAGGGGCTCCGGCGTGCCCGGCTGCTGCGCGGTGGTGATCGCGGGAGGCGCCGCGTCGCCGCGCCGCGGCATCGGCGCGGCCGCGGGCGGCGGTGCGAGCGGAGGTGCCGGTGGCGCGGCCGGCGCGGGCGTACGCCCGGGCGCACGAGCCGCTGCGGCCTGCGGCGCCAGCGGAGGTGCCGGTGGCGCGGCCGGCGCGGGCGTACGCCTGGGTGCACGAGCCGTTGCGGCCTACGGCGCGATGGGCAGCGGCGCCGGCGGCGCGGCCTACTCGCGCGTGGCTGGCGCGGCGACACGCACCGTGGCCGACGCGGCGACGCGCACCGTAGCCGGCGCCTCCGGCACATGCGGAGCCTCCGCGCGTGCCGACCTCGCCGGCAGGAACCTCGCACTGTAACCACCCGGCCATCACCATGGGCATGGCCCCTTGCGGCTCTCGCCGGGGTCGACGATGCTGAGCGCGCGGCGGTGTCGGTCCTCGATGCCGCGCGGCACGGGCGGTCCTGAAAGGGGGCCCGGCGAGGCGGCCTCTGCCAGCGTCGCCGACCGAGGCTCGCGTTGTTCAGGTCGCGTCGGCGTCGCCGGCGGTCGGAGCAGCGCGCGACGATTTCGCGGAGGGGTCGGGCAGCAGCTCGTCCAGCCGTTCGCGCGGCCTCGTGGTCGTCCAAGTTGCGCCGAAGGTGAACAACCAGGCTTTTGATGTTCATTGCGGTTCCACTCTCCGGGCGAGGTCTTCTATGGTTATCCGAAGCCCGATGATGTCGCGCAGCGCGCCGATGGCCCTTGTGCGCCGCTTATAGATCGTAGAGAGAGGCACCCCAACGTCTTGGGCAATCTGGGCCATCGAGAGCCCGTTCAGGTCGTGTGCCACGAGAACAAATCGCAGATCAGGATCAAGCTCGTTCACCGCGTCGAGGGTGCCGGCCCTGATGTTGTCGGACTCCATCATAGCAGCAGCGTCCGGCGCTGGATCGAGCACCTCGATCACATCGACCAGCTCCTCCCTGCGATGCCGTGCACGCTCGTGGTAGCGCGCGGCAACGTGTACGGCGATCGCGTTCAACCAGCGTTCAGGTCTGCCGCGCTTCGGATCGAACCTTGGCCAGCTCTCGCAGGCGTTCACCCAGACTTGGCCTGCGACGTCGCCACGATGGCACCGTGGGACCCCCAGCCGCTCCAACCAGCGCAGCACGGCACGAACCAGCATCGGGCAGAACAAGCGGGTGTGCGCAGCGGCGCGCTCGCCATCATTCGGCAGATGATACATGGCCTCATCCCCCTGGGAATCTCCCGTTCTATGATAACGAGCCGCTGATGCCGTAGAGTCGACTGCGGCCGACTCAGCCGAAGCAGACATGCGACACCCCAGCCAAGATCAGCTCGAGCGCGGCGCCACGCTCCGGAGCCCCGAGCACGACTCAGGTTTATACATGTTCATGACTACCTACGCCTGGAAGCGTCGTGTTCAATGGGGATCGCTCGACCTCCTCCCAATCGGAGCCTCGTGCCAGGCTGGAGCCGCCGTCGTCGCGCTGTACCGGAAAGCTCGTCAGCGCGGCAGCGCGACACGCGAACTCAGCTCCCGACATCGTGCGAGCAGGGAGCGGTGCGCGAAGTCGCGGCGGAGGGGGCGCCGGGAGCTTGGCCCGTGAGCTCTTGGCAGCCTGATCGGAAGGCGGTACCACAGGCGGGGGAACATCAGGCGCACGCGGGGGAATCGCGCCCGGACTCGTCGACGTCGGGCTTGACGCTGAGGACGCCGCCGCACGCGCCGGGCGTTCGCGCTTGCTGGTGGGCTCACCGAGCTGGATCACCACCGTATCCTCCGCGTCCGTCCGGTAGTCATCGTGCAGACGCCATAGGCGCTCCCAGTAGCGCGCAGGCGTGCCCGTGAAGGCTTCCAGCTGCCGCGCGAGGCCCGGCGTCATCGGGTGATCGCTGCTCAGCAGCCGTTCCAGCTCCAGTCGTTCTAGCCCGGTGCTCTCGGCCAGCTTTCGCTGCCACGAGGGGATCGTTGCACAGAACGATTCGAGGACCCCGCCTGGCCATGGAACGGGGCGCGCGCGCGCTCCTGTCGTCGCCGCGACGACCGCGTCCACATGGCAGTCCAGCAGGCGCCGGTGTCGCTCCAGCTCCCGCTCTGCCCTTTCCTTCGCTTCGGTGAGGGCCAGCTCATCATCCTCATGCGCCTGCTCGCGTGCCTCGCGGAGCCCTCGCTCGCGGCCCAGCGCTTCGCGCGCGGTCACCGCGAACCCGATCGCAACACAGGCCATCATCGCGAGAACGATCGGCGAGATGAGCCACATCACACCCAGCACTTCCACCATGTGTTCCTCCTCCCGGACGTGGGCATCCTTGCCCGATGCAAGACGGATCTCGGCCTTGTGCTGTCGAAGACACCACCGGAGTTATCGCCTGTTAGCTGTGAGTGGACGGCCGACGGTTCAACGAATCTGCTTGAGTAGCGCTTCGCGCTCCGCAGCGAATTCCCCTCGCGAAAACTCCTGCGCGTGGGCCTCAAGCAGCCGGCGTGCCTCGAGGTAACCGAGGACGGTGTTGGCCTCGATGGCCCTCCGGGCCTGATTGACCAGGTTCCTCGCTCGCTCCCTGGCGGACGGGCGCACGGCGCTCCCCGACGAGGCGGGACGGGGAACTGTCGTCACCGCGGAGGCCGGCGCGCTGCTCACTACGAACGCGGCGTCCGCGTTGCCATGTCCCGCCGACCATGAGATCGCATGCGCCGCGATGGCGGCGCCGTCTGGTACGGCGGGCGTCGCGACGTCCTGGGCGGCGGACGCGGTTTCAGGCGAGTGGACCGCCGCTGGCCGCAGCCACGATTCCGGGCTGGGCACGCGCGGCACCGCGGAGACGAGCGCGCCCGCCAGAACGACGAACGCACCCTGCACGAAGATTCTCACCCACAAGCGGCGCAGCGTGGCCGCCCACGACGTGCGATCGCGGAGCCCGAAGGCAAGCGCCACCGGCACGCATGCGTCCTTGTCCCAGCCGTGAGAATCCTGCTGCGCGTCCCTCCGTCGTTTCTGCGCGTCCAATTCCTCGCGCGCGCGCCGGTATTGCGTCTTCACCGTGTTGACGTTGAGCCCGAGCTCGGCCGCGATCTCCACAAGCGGCGTCTCCTCGAGATCGTGCCGGATGAGGAGGTCGCGGTACTCGGGGTCGACCTGCGCGATCAGGCGCCGCAGGAGCTCTGCCCGCTGCCGCAGGCGGAGCAGGTCTTCCGGCGTGGGGCACCCTCCATGGGGCTCCCGTTCGTCGAAGGACGTCAGAACCTCGCCTCGGCGGACCGCGTCGCGCACACGATTGCGCGCCTGGTTGAGGGCGATCGTGACGTGGTAGGGCGCCGGATCCCCTCCCGGTTCGATCCGCCGACCCGCTTCCAGGCCCCGCAGCAGTGCCTCTTGCGCAACGTCCTCCGCGTCGCGCGCCGGGACACCGCGACGGATCGCCAGGCGCCGGAGGAGGTCGAAGCTGGTGGTGCGGTCCGATGGCTTGGCCACGGCGGTAGCACACCTGAGCTGCCCTGCCGGGTTCAGGAAAATGCACAGGCGGTTAAATTTTGTAAGATAATGTGAGTGTGTGTGCGCGTGCTGTGGCTCTATAGACCGTCGCGACGGAACTCGCCGATGCATTGCAGTGTCGGTCTGCTCTTTCTCGGCCAAAGGTCCTTTGACGGGAATTTCTGAGGGTTGACGCGGCGAAGATGGCGTATGTACCCTCGCCATATGCGTTGCGTTCCACTTTCACTGTCGATTTGTTTGCTTGGAGCCGCCACCGGCCTTGCGAGCCCGGCCAGCGCTCAGGGCATCCATGCGACGCCACGACGAAGCGATAGTTCGACAGTGAAGGACCTTGTACGCGCCGGGAAGAGAGCTCGTGCAGAGGCAAGGTGGAGCGACGCCTATGACGCCTATAAGGCAGCCCTGGAGGCAATGGTGCCAGCGACGAACACGGAGCAAGAGCGCGCGGAGATTGCCGGGGAGCTCGGGCTCTGCGCGCTTGCGTTGAGCAAGTACCGCGACGCGGCCGAGCACCTCGCATGGAGCCTTGAGCAGCGCGAGGCGCTTTCTGTGGGGCTCCAGCTGCGCTTCGAGGAAGGGTTGCGGAAGGCAACGAAGCACGTCGCGACGCTCTTGCTCGCGGTCGATCCGCCGGACGCCGAGGTGGTTGTCGATGGCAAGCTCGTAGGCAGGACCGCGCGGACTCACAAGCTGTTCTTCGACTCCGGAGAACACATGGTGCGGGCGCAAGCGCCTGGACGCGAGGAGTCTTTCCAGGTGTTCACAGCCGTGCCGGGAAAACAGCACCAAATGTCGATGCAGTTGTCGCGTTCCTCAAGCAGCACCAGGGAGGTGGCGGCCGCCGCACCGAAGGGAGCACCCCGGGTGCCGAGCGCTACGCCCGCTGTTCGGACGCAGGCCCGCAGCCCGTGGGCTTCGTGGCCTGGGACACTGCGTATCGCGGGGATCGTCGTCACGACGGCGACTGCTTCGGCAGGCAGCGTCCTGATGATCCGGGCCAGCAGGCTTGACGGCGACCTGAGCGAGCGGCGTGACGGGCTGAACAGAGACCCCTCGACGAGCTCGTCCATGTGCTGGCAAGCGCCACGACACTCTGCGTGCGCTGACCTGCTCCGCCTGAGAGACGAGCGCAACCTCTCCGGAGCCGTGGGCACAGCCTTGGTCATCGCGGGTGGCGTCATCGGGGCGGCAACCGTCGCGTCCTTCCTCACGGACTTCTCCTTCCTGGGACGCACGCCGGCTCAGGAGCAGATCCACGTCTCGCCCGCTGCGATTGGGCAAGGGATGGGCGTGAGGATCGAGGGGCTGTGGTGAGGAGACCGGGAGCCGTAGAGACGCGTTCACAGGAAGGCCGGTGCATCGGGACGTCCCTCGTGGTGCTCGCGCTCTGGGCGTTGAGCGCAAGCACGCTGACGGCGTGTACCTACACCGATGCCTGCTGGGAGGTGTATGCGTGCGCCGCCGATCCGGAGCCGCCGCCCGGACCGTGCGAGGGGCAGCCCGAGACCGGGCCGGCACTCGACCAGTGCGGGGTGTTCGTCAGCGAGAGCGGCGACGACAGCGATCTCGGCACGAAGGGCGCGCCGGTGAAGACCCTGCAGCACGCCGTCGGGCTCGCCGCGACCGGGCGAGGCAACGGCGAGACGCCGACCCGGCGCGTGTACGCGTGCGGCGGGGAGTTCGAGGAAGCGATCACGCTGCCCTCGGGCGTCGATCTCTGGGGCGGGCGCCTCTGCGATGGCGGCGATTGGTCTTACCGGGGGGCGTTCGGAGGGCCCAATCAGTTGACCACCATCGCGCCGCCGGCAGGCATCCCGCTGCGCGTTCTCGCGGCAGAGGAGGACGCGACGGACGCCACCTCTATGATCTTCGGCGTGCGCGTCGTGGCAGCTCATGCCTCCGCGAGGGATGGCAAGTCGTCGATCGCGGTGATCTTGAGCTCCGGCGCCAGGGCGATCGTGCGTTCGAGCGAGGTTCAGGCCGACGACGGCAAGGACGGGGAAGCGGGAGAGGACGCGCCCGCGTACCGTGCGAACAACGGTGCTATGGGCAACGACGGCGCGAACGCCTGCACGGCGGATGTCGTGAGGGGAGCCCTACCGGAAGTGACCGATTGTGGCGATGGCATCAAGTCGACGGGGGGAACTGGTGGCCATGGTAGGATCGATGGAGGCGGCGATGGGACGTCAGGATTGCCAGTCCCCGCGGACAATCCCGAAGGCAAAGGCCTTGGAGGGGCCGGTGCGGCGAGTGAGAGATGCAGGCCGGGTGAAGACGGAGCCAAGGGTGACGACGGTGGTCGTGCTGCCGGCGCGGTTGGCGTAGGTTACCTCGATTTCGACGGTTGGATCGGCGTTCGGGGTGACGACGGAAAGAAGGGTGGCGTCGGCCAGGGCGGGGGCGGCGGAGGCGGCAGCAAGGCGCGCGGTCCCATGGTGGCCTGTCGCGCAGGTCAGCCGCAGGGCGGCGCGGCCGGTGGCTCCGGGGGCGGCGGCGGCTGCGGTGGCTTGGAAGGCAAGGGCGGCGGCTACGGTGGCGCGAGCGTTGGGATTGTTGCCCTGCAGGGGAGCGTCCTCACCGTCGAGGACAGCGAGGTCGTCGCGGGCAATGGGGGCCGCGGTGGGGTCGGCGGAACGGGCCAACCGGGCGGCGCCGGGGAACATGGCGGTTGGCCGGGCAAAGGCTTGAGTGGAACCGAGATGTGGGACGCGTGCAGTGGTGGGTATGGGGGCGACGGTGGCCGTGGGGGCGATGCCGGTGGCGGCCTCGGCGGCCACTCGTTCGGGATTGCGTCGATAGCCGCCACTGTGACACTTGCCTCGGATGCGATCGTCACCCAAGGCAGCGGCGGCGAGGGCGGGCTCGCCGGCAACGCAGCCTCGGCGGACGAGAGGAGCCAGGGAGCTCCAGGACGCTCCGAGTTTTGGTATCGGTTCGATGCCCCCGCCCCGGAGCCGCCGCAATGAAACGCCCTGTGCCGGCGACCACGACAGGAGACTCGGATGAGAAAGACGACCGTTGCAGCGCTCTCCCTCATGTTGTCACCGTGGGCGATCGGCTGCGGGACTGCTCCCGGTCCAGGCGACGCTGGCGGACAGCCCTGCGATGGCGCCTCGTGCCAAGGCGATGAGCCGCCGGAAGCGGTCTGCCTGGAGCATATCGCCGCCGATATCCTCGACGATGGTTGCGGCGTGTTCGTCGCCGGGTTCTACGGGCTCGGCGACGACAGCAACCCCGGAACGAAGGCGAAACCTGTGTTCTCCGTTCAGCGCGCCATCAACATGGCGCGCACCGGACGAGGGCGCGTGTTCATTTGCAACGATAACTTCCACCAGTACGTTCGATTACCTTCTGGCGTCGATCTCCTGGGAGGCTTCCACTGTCGGCACTGGGGCCGCGACGACAGCAGGAAGGTATCCACACTGGACAGCGCAAGCACGCACTACGCCGGTCCGCTGGTGTTCGTCGAACCGGCGAGCCCGAGCGATACGGGGGCCGCGGACGGCGTATCGACGCTCGCCGACATGTTCCTGGACGGGGAAGGGCCGATCTCGATGCTCATCGAGACGGGCACGGCCGTCGAGATCGTCCGGAGCGAGATTCTGGCCGACTACGGACCGAGTGGCCCTGATGGCGAGGAGTGGCCCTGGCCGAACCGAGCAGCGACCGGGCCCGACGGGCTGTACGGCGGGGACGCGTGCACCGCCGCCACCGTCGCCGGGGGTCCGGCGGTGGTGAACCCCTGTGAGGGCGGCGCGCCGAGCACCGGCGGCAAGGGCGGCGATGGGCTGCCCGACGGCGCCGAGGATGGCGAAGCCGGCGCCCCGGCCCCGACGCCGGACCCCACGAACTCAGGGCGCGGCGGTCATGCGGACCGGGAAAACATGGGCTGCCATGGCGGGTCTCCCGGGAGTTCCGGAGCCCTGGGCACGGTGGGGGCGGGCGGCGAGGGCATCGGGCGTATCAGCGAGACGGGGTGGGAAGGCGACACGGCAGGCGAGGGCGGCAGGGGCATGCCCGGTCAAGGTGGCGGCGGAGGCGGCGGCCGTCGCGGTGGGCTCGCCGTGTGCGGCGTGGCCTCCAAGGGAGGCGCCGGCGGCGGCTCCGGAGGCGCCGGCGGCTGCGGCGGACGAGGCGGACGAGGGGGCGCGAACGGGCACCCGAGCATCGGGATCGTCGCGCTCCACGCGGCGAAGCTCACCGTGCGCGACAGCTTGATCACGGCGCGCGGCGGGGGACCGGGGGGCGACGGCGGCCCGCCGGAGCGCGGTGGACCAGGCGGCCGAGGAGCGCCGGGGGGCGCCGTCGGGGACGGCACCTGGTCGTGTGGCGGGGGGTCGGGCGGCTACGGTGGCGAGGGCGGTTTCGGCGGCCCGGGACGCGGCGGCGACTCGATCGGCATCGCCTACCGCGAAGAGGACCAGCTCACGCTGGAGGGGGTCACCTTCGAGATTGGACCGCCGGGCAAGGGCGGCATCAGCTGGAACAATGACAGCAGTACGACATCGGGAGAAGATGGCATCGCCGTTAAAACGCTTCGCTTCCCTGAGTAGGAGCAGCGCGCATGAATCCGCATATTTATGAGGCCGCCACCGTCGAGGGAGAACCCTCCGAGCCTTACCTAGCAGCCCCAGCCGTTGGGCGGGCGGAGGAGCGCCGACGATGAAGATCGAGCGCGTGCGAGCGCTGTCCTTCGAGGTAGATGCGGTGGACGTGGCGTTCTGGGACGAGGATACCCTTCTCGTGACCACGCCGTCGGCCGAGCTGTGGCGTGTTGCGGTGGAACCGCGGATACAAAAGGCCGAGCTGGTGTTTGCTGCTGACCAGATTTTGGGCCCTGTATCGCGTGCGCTCGGTACGGCGGTGGCGAGCCCGGCGAGCGGCGGGTATCCGCGGCTGGCGGTCTCGCGCGAGGCCGGAGTGGCCGCGGTCAACACGCACGACATGGTCCTCCTCGCATGCCCGCTGCACGGCGAGGGCGGCCCACGGCTGGTGTCGTATGGCTGGGGCCAGTATTACCCTCGCATAGCGTTCTCTCCCGACGCATCTCGGCTCGTGGTCTGTGCCGATAGTGTGGTCGTCTTCGATACGGGCTCGTGGCGCTGGTACAAAATGCAAGGAGACGCGAACATCTGCGCATGGCATCCGCGGGAGCCATGGCTGCTTGGTCTCGAACCGACCACCGGGAAACTTCGCTGGTCGGACCTGCAGGACATGGACAATCCCCGAACTTGGTCCGCGGGCGCGCTCGACCCCACGCAGTGGGATGACGACGTCGTGGGCATCGCCATCGACGCCACAGGGGAACGACTCGTCGCGGCATACCGCCATCCGGATCGGATCGAATGGTGGGAGCTCGATCCGCCTCATCGAGTCGACACCCGTCCCGTGCAGGCCGGAGAGGTTCTTGCCTTGGAGCACGGCGGTGAAACTGGCTTGTTCGCCGCGGTGGCCGAGCTCGGCGTTCAGCTCTGGGGCTTCGAGTCACGAGAGCCCATCTCCGACGTGATCCCAAACGTCTCCGAACTCAAATTCAGTCCTTCCGGTCTTTGCTTTGTGACGCTGAGCCGAGCGTCGGACAATCCGTACCCGGTTGTCCCTAGCCGGACGGGATACGCTTCGATCCTCTGGCGGGCTTCGATATGACGGACGAGGAGTCCGATTATCAGACCGCGCAGGACAGTGCGGTTCCGTTTGCTCGGAGTGCTTCCATTTGTGCTACTGCTTTGCTTCTTCCGTGGCGCCGCGGCCACGTTCAGGTCCGGGCTCGGGTGGCCAGCTTCAGCGACACCCCAGTAGCCTCCGCGATGCGTAGAGCAATGTCATGCACCACATCGAACCGAGCAGCTCCAAGTAGAGCATGGTGCCCTCGCTGCGACATCGATCAGCACGACTTGTGTCACTCAGGAAAAATTTTGAGGTCGACAGCAGCAGCTTCGGCGATGCGCTCAACTAGCGCGTACAACGGTTCAGGGCTCGACGCGGCGACGCGCAACAACAGACCTTGGCGCTCAAACTGATTGACGATTATAACAATTCCGGATCTCTCGCCACAGAACGTGATTGCGTCAGAAAACCATTGAGTGGCAAATCCCATTCGAAGCGCCTCGGCACGAACAGCATCGAGCGAAGGCCTGGGGTTTGCCGTTGTGTAGGTCGCGGAGTATTGCAGCTGCCTAGGCCGGTACCGCATGTACGCGTGCTTGCAGAGGAGCTTCTCCAATGACCCGGCCCACAAGCCATCCTTTTGACCGTCAGAGCTGAAGAAGACGCGCCCTGGTGGTTCACGCTCAAGAAATACCTGCTCGACGATGACGCCGTCGACGCCGAATAGGATGCAGTCGTCTGGAACACTGTCTTCGCCCCTTGCGACGTTCTCCTCGTAGAAGGAGATGATATCGGAGACGTCCGTGCTCAGCTCATCGTCGCTGATGATCCCGTCGTCCCCATGTCCCATCAAGGCGAGGAAATCGCGGTGGTCGGGCGGGAGAGGATGCCCGGACACCAATTCGAGTCTTCTCATTTCGTCCTGCGTGGCGCCGCGGATGCGCGAGGACATGGCCGGGTCGAATCTGCTGGCGTACTCGATGTAGCTTCTCATGGCGCTATGCTTCCGGTGGTGGTCAACGGGCCGCCGTCTATTGGGCTTCAGTCGGAGATGGGATCACGAGCGGCGGGGCGATCGGTGGAGGAGGCGCCGGTGCACGTGGTTCATTGGCGACGAGATTTTCGTTGTACACGCAGCTCTCACACGGATTGATGTCACGGCTGCCGGCTTCGGTAAATTGGTCATTTTTGGTGGGGTTGCCCCACCGTCGCACGGTCATCCCCTCGGGATCCTGCCGTAGGCTCGGACTCAATTTGGGCTCGACACAATCGGCGCCTCCTCGAAATGATGTCCCGTCCGGACGCGGCACAGGCTCGAGCGGAACCTGCGATGGTCCAGCGAGTTTGTAGTCAGGCGGCAAATGTGGGCGGATGCGATCGTAGATCTTCTGTGTCTGCGGCGGTTTCCCAGATACGGCGACGGTCACGTTCCCGTCGCGGTCGACGACCACCCCGACCGCCTTTTTCTTGCCGACGCCCGCCTGCTCCATGGCGCTGAACACCCTGTCCATCGCCGCATCGCTCCTCTCCGACGGCCCCGGGTAGCCGCGCCGACGCGGCGCTGGCTGCTGGCCCAGGCGCGAGCCTAGCAGCCCGCCGATCATGCCGCCGGCCACGCTCCCGACCGTCCCGCCGATCACCTCGCCGATGCGCGCGCCGAGCTCGCCGCCATAGTGCCGGCCGACCTTGCCGCCGGCCCAGCCGAGCCCCGCGCCGCCTGCGACCGAGCCGCCGAACCCGGCGAGCGCAGCGCCCCAGCCCACCGCGGCGGCGGCGCCACCGGTCGCCACGATCGCGCCGCCCCACATCACCACCGTGAGCGTCGTCTTCACCCACGGCGGCACTTCGTCCGCCACCGCCATGCCCGGCGCCAGCGCCGTGTCGCCGCCGATGATCACGGTCGCGATCCCCTCGCGCAGGATCGCGCCGCACTCGATCTTCTCGCTGCTGCGCGCCAGCGGCTTGCCGTTGACGAACGTCGTCGCGCTGCCCTGCGCGACGCGCACCACGCCGTGGTCGGCGCACGCGACGATGTCGAGCCCGGCGCGCACAGCGCTGCGGCGCTCCCTGCCGAAGAATGTATCGGGCGAGCCCGTGGCCACCGTGCCCTTGATGTCGCCAGGAATGAGCTCGCCGATGTACGCGCCCGCGAGCCCGCCGCCCGCGCCCGCCGCCGCGATGCCCGCCCCGATGAACACCGCGGCCACGCCGCCGGTGCCCACGACGGCCACGACCGTCGCCGCCATCGCGACGCCCACGACGGCGCCGGTCAACAGACCCGACCACGCGCTACTGTGCCCGATCGAATCTCCGAGCCGAGCCGCTTCGAGCGCCGTCACCGCGAGCCTCGCCGTCTGCTCCGCTCAGCCTTCAGCCACGCGCGCTCAGCGCCTCTCGCTCTGCGCGAACGCCATCGCGTCGGCCTTCCTCCCCGGCGCGCCGCTGTGCTCCGCGTCCGCGCCGACGCCGCCCGCGCCGGCCTGGCCCACCGCGAACGTGACGCCGTCTGCCGGCGGCGCCGCGCCGACGTGCGCGATCCCGAGCGCGTGTCCGCCGAGCCCGCCACCTCCGGTGCCGCCACGCCCGCCGGTGCCGCCCGGGCCTCCGGCGCAGCCTGGCTGCAGCGCCGTGGCGCCGTCCGGCACACCGCCGCCAGGGCCACCCGCGCCCGCCATGCCGCCGTCCTGACCAGGACCGCCCGCGCCGCCGTCCCCGCCGCGTCCCGTAACGATCGTCACGTCTTGCAACAGGAGCGTCGCATCGAGGCTCAGCAGCGCGATGCTCGACCCGCCCGCGCCGCCGCCCCTTCCGCCGGAGCCACCGCAGCCGCCCGCACCGCCGGAGCCGCCGCTGGCGCCTCCCGCCGAGCCGGCCGAGCACTGGCCCGCGGCGGTACCACCCTTGGCGCCGCCTCCGCCGCCGCCGCCCCGCGCGGTGGTCCCGGGCGCGCCGTCGCTGCCCGCGACGCCCGTGTAGCCGCTCGCGGCGATCTCACCACCGCCGCGCGCGCCGGCGCCGGGCGCGCCGTCGCTGCCGTTGTCGCCTGCGGTTCCGGGCATGCACGCCGCAGCGATCTCGCCGGCGCCGCCGTTCATCCCGTCCCCCGGACTACCGGGACCGCCCGGGCCGCCACTGCTCTGGAGCCCCACACCTCCCACACCGCCGAACGAATCATCACTCGGATCATCCGGCGCACCGCACGCATTCACCGGAGCATTCGCCGGCACGACGATCTCCGCCGAGCACGCCACGTTCCCCGCGCTCCCGTCACCCCCTCGCTGCGCCGCCTCCGCGTGCGCCGTGCCGTCTTGCCCCGGCGCCGCGTCGCCTGCCTCGAGTGCGCAGCGCACCAGCTCCACCGCGACCCCCTCCGCCACGGCGGCGATCGACGACAGCCCGCGCTTCTCCGGATCGCTCGCGTCGATGCTCCGCGCGACGATGGCCGCATTCTCGATCCGCGCCACGCCCTCGCCGCCCCGCACCACCAGCGGGATCACGCCCTCGATCGCGGTCAGCGTCGTCCTCACGCCGTCGGGCGCTCCCGCGTAGGCCCAGCCGCGCGCGCAGTCGAGCCCGCCGTAGAACGTCACCCCCGCCGGCATCTCCACCGGCGCCTCGACCTCGAATGTCTCGGCGCACGCATATACTCGCGCCGTCTCGTTCTCCCGCGCCCGAGCGATCGCCGCCCCCAACGTTCCCAGCGGCGACGCCTTCGTCCCCTCCGCGCCGTCGTTGCCGCCCGCCGTCACGAACACCCCGCACGCGTCGTCGACCGGCGCCCCGCTCTCGCTCGGCACGCACCTCGACGGCGCTCCGCCGCCCTCGGTCGCGCCCGACGCCTCCGGCGGGCAGGTCTGTGACCGCTCGCAAGGCGAGCTGCATCCCCCCGCCAGGCTGCTCCCTGCCGCCGCCATGCCGAGCGCCGCGCTCGCCACAGCGACCTGCCAGCCCCTCGCCTTCGGCCTGCTTCGCATAGGCTCCCTCACCGCCTCCAACGCTTCACCCTTACGTCGTTCCGCCACGTCAGAAGCGCCCCGCTACGCCGACCCCTCCGCCTCCGGGCGCAAGCCATGGCGCTGCCATCACCTGCGCCTTGCCATGGCTGTCCCCCGCGGACCTCGACCACAGCACGTACCCCGCCGTCGCTGCGATCGCCGCGCCCCCCACCACGTACCCGACGACCGCGGTGGTCGTGAACGCGTCCAGATCGTCCACCGCGTCGCCGAGCTTCGCGCATGCCGCGCTCTGGCTCCGGTAGCAAACCGACCGATCGCCGTCGCCAACGCGCAGCGGCCCGTCGACATCCGCTGCCTTCGCGTTCGCCGCCAGCGTGAATCCCAAGCCCACGCCGAGGCCCACCACCCCGAGCGCTCCGCCGATCACCACCGGCACCACCGGCACCCGCGCACCGCCCGCCGGCCGCTCCGGCGCCGTGCTCGTCGGCGGCTTCGGCGCTGCGCTGGCCGGTGGCTCCGCACGCGGCGGCGTCGTCGACATGTTCAGGCTCCCTTCCTCGAGCACCACCTCCACCGACGCCGCACCGCCCTTGTCGACTTGCACATCGCGCGTTGCGAAGCGTTGGCCGCGCCGCGCCGACACCGTGTGCATTCCGGGCTCCACGAACACCGGAGCCGAAAGCGGCGCGACCCCCACCACCTCGCCGTCGACCAGGATCTCGGCGCCGTTCTCGGAGGCCGCAATCGACAGCGTGCCTACCTGCGCGCTCGCCGCCGCAAACAGCGCCTCGGCCGCCTTCATCTCCGCCGCGGGCGGCGGCGGTTGCTCCTTCGGTGCCTCGCGCAGGTAGTGGGCAAGGTGGTGGGCCGCGTCGCGGAAGCGCCCGAGCTTCATCTCGGCCTCGGCGAGGTTGCCCGCGATCTGCAGGCGCCTTTGCAGCGCCCACGCCGCGAGGTACGCCACGCGCGCCCGCTCGTAGTCGCCGCGCGCGTAGTGCGCGTTCCCTTCTTTGTGCAGCTCGCGCACCTTCTCGGTCATCACGTCGTCCTGCGCGCCTCCCGGCGCTGCCAGCGCGACCGCCGGCGCGGCCGTGACGAGCGTGATGGCGACCGCGATCCGTGCGATGGACTCTCGAAGCATCGTTCAGTACCTCGGCGGCCCCGCGAAGGGCCCTGGCATCGATGTCGCCGGCGCCGCCGCGGACGCCCGCGGCGGCGGCATCCTCTGCCCTGGATCACTGGGTGCTGCAACGGTGTTCGCGCCGCGCGCCGGCACGCGGCGCGCGATCGTCGACGCAGCGCCGTTCGGGGTTGGCGCAGCGGATGACAGCGCAGGCGGAACCGTCACCGCGGTGGCGCTGCTCGCGGCGCTGCTCTCGGCAGGCACGCGGGGAGTCTCCGTCACCGGCGTTGGTGCCGGCGCGCTCGGTGACACGAGCGGCGCCCCAGGCGCAGGCGCGCTCGACGACAGAAGCGGCACCGCGGGTGCCGGTGTGGCGGTGGCCTCGACGGGGCCGGACGGTGCGTCGCGCGGCACGAACAGCCAGTAGATAAGCAGCGCAGGCGCGGTGACCGCGGCGGCGGCGCCGGCGATCCACCCGAGGAGACGCCATCGACTCGGCCGCCTGGGCTCCTTCCGATGCACCGCGGGGCGCGCGTGCGCGGCGCGTGCGGCGGGCCCGAGCCGATCCGCGACGACCGGCGGCGCCTCCTTCACGCGCGCAAGCGCCCGCCTCATGTTCTCGTCCGAGGCGGCTCGATCCGCGACGCGGCGGAACGTCTCCTCGGTGGGCAGGTACTTCTTCAGATCCTCGTCGCTCATTCCGTCGGACCTTCTCTAAAACGGGCGGCGCGGCGTCGGCGTGCGGCGCGGCGCTGATGGCGCAGGGGGCGAGATACGCGGCGCCGGCTTGAAATGAGGCTTCTCCCTCATGAGCTTCTCCTCTTCTTCCGCCCACGTATCGTTCGTCTGTGGCGCCCTCGCCGCGCTCGGCGCCTTCGTCGGCTTCACCTTCGATGCGGCGCTGCGCGGCGTTGTCCCTGCCTGCGCCGCGGAAGGAGGGGCAGCAGCCGGACCGGCGCCGCGCAGCACCGCCGGCGCGGCCAGTGATGATGTGGTGGCGCGAGGAGCCGCGTCGAGCGCCACCGGCCGTGGCGCGGCGGGCTCCGGAACCGCGGGAGCCGGCTGGGGCGCTGGGCGGTGCGCTCCGTCGACCGGCGCAGGTGAGCCCACCGACGACGGCGCGCCGCTCGACGCATGCGAGCCTATCAGCGATGGCGGTGCATCCTCGATGCCTGAAGGGGAGACCATGGCGCCATCGTGCGACGCTTCTACCGATGGTGTCCGTCGAGGGACGATCCACAACGCAGCGAGCGTGCAAGACAGCGCGCACGCGCCCGTCACGAGACCGATACGACGCTTACGCCGCGTCTCGGCCGCCGCCTGGCTCGGCGCATCCGCTGTGCCGTACTCCCACGGCGACGAACGCCTGCCTTCCGGCGCGGCCTCGCGCACGGGTTGCACAGGCAGCACGGCCGGCGTCGCCTCGATCACTGGCGCTACGGCGTCCGACGATCTGCCCACTGCCTCGCCGCCTAGTGCGGCCTCGCTCCATCTCGCCGATGCAGCGGTGGCCATCTCGATCGGCGCGACCTCGCTCTTCGCAGCAGGCAACGGCGACGTCGGCCCCGACGTGAGTGGCACCGGGGGCCCATCGCCAGGCGGCTTGCTCGGCGCCGTCCCCGGCAGTCTCGGCGGCGCGGACGGCATCCGCTCCGTCGTGAGCCAGCGCGAGCCCCGAGCCGCCCCGGCATCCGGCGCTGCTCCGCTCGCAGCCGCGCCCGCCGTGAGCGGCTCCGGCCCGGGCCGCTCCGCGGAGGACCGGGCTGGCGGCCGGAACGGGAGCACTGCCCCGGGCGGCCGGTACCCTGCGTCTAGCGGCGCCGTCGCGAGGTGGACGGCCTCCGCCGCCGGGATCAGGCGCAGCAACGGGATCGAGGCGCGCCCCTTCGGGTCAAGCACGAGGGATCCCTCGGCCTGCGGAGCCTGCGCAGAGGAGCCGTCGAACTCCCTCGTGAGCGCGTCGAATGCCTCGTTCGCGCTGGGCCGCTCGTCCGGGGACTTTGCCAGCATGCGCGCCACGAAATCGCTCAAGCGCCTCGGGGCGATCTCAGGGATCGCCTCGGCGAGCGGCGCCGGCACGGCGTGCACCTGGTTCGCCCAGACCTCGTTCCGCGGCGGTAGCTCACCAGTTTTTTCGGCGAACGCGTGCTTGCCGGCGAGCATCTCGTACAGGATCAACCCAGCAGCGTAGATGTCCGCGGGACGCCCGACCGGCCGCCGGAGCGCCTGCTCGGGCGACATGTAGTGCACCGTGCCGAGGTCCGAGAACACGTCGCTCGACGCAGGGCCTCCGACTCGCCGCGCCAGGCCGAAGTCGACGACCTTGACCAGGCCGCTCTGCATGACGAGAACGTTCTCGGGCTTGAGGTCGCGGTGCACGATGCCGCCCTCGTGCGCCACCCGGATCGCGTCCATCACCTGGATTGCGATCGAGAGCGCGGTGCGCACATCGAACCGGCGCATCGCGTGGAGCATCTGGCGCAGCGAGACGCCGTCGACGTGCTCCATTGCGATGTACATGACACCGTCGTTGGTGACCCCCGCGTCGTAGAGGCGCACGATGTTCGGGTGGTTGAGGTCGGCGAGCACGCGCGCTTCCTTGCGGTGCCCGCGGAGGAAGTCGGCGTCGCTCATCCGTTCTGGCCGGACGACCTTGAGCGCGACGGTCCGGTCGAGGTACTCGTCCACCGCCTCGTAGACGCGCCCCATTCCGCCCTCGGCAATGAGCTTCACCAGGCGGTATTTGTGGCAGCGGCCGCTCTCTTCGAGCCGATCGTCACGGCGCTCCATTCGGGTCCCCTGCCTGCTTGCAGCGCACGATGCCGGTCCAGGTCAGCACGGTCATCCGCCCCGCTGGGCCAGCGCACCGCGCCATGCCCACTGATGAGCTTGTGCGTCAAGGGG
Organism: Sorangium sp. So ce117; assembly: GCF_051524395.1. Lineage (NCBI taxonomy): Bacteria > Pseudomonadati > Myxococcota > Polyangiales > Polyangiaceae > Sorangium > Sorangium sp. So ce117. The sequence continues at coordinate 8,686,998 of NZ_CP150309.1, read as the reverse complement.
AACCTGTCGGAGTCAGGGGGCGGAGCGCCGGCAGCGTTCCGCGAGCCCGCAGCGCAGCGGGTGAGAATAAACGCCGATAGGGCGCGATGGTGTCACCACAAAAGCGCTGGCCCCAAGTCGGCACCTGACCCCCTCGTCCGCAAGGCAAGCTTCCTGTTAAATCGAGCCGGTCATGCCCCCTGAGTCCGGTCATCGCGACCCGCCGCCGGTCGCACAGGTCGCGCAGACCGAGGAGATCGAGCCGGTCAGCCTCGAACTGCTCTCCCAGGCGCCGGTACTGCCGTGGGCGGCGGCGGAGCGCGGGCCGAATGGCGCTCCGCGCGTGAGCCGGTTGACGCCAACGCCGGCGTTCCACGAGCCTGTCGCCCCTGAGATCCACGCGGTACCGATCGCGGTCATGGCGCCGCTGCCTCTGCCGCTCGCGCTCCCGACGGCAACCTTGGCGGCCTGCTTGACCGAGCCGCTGCCTCCGTCTCCGCCGCCTGTACCGACGCGCGACGCCCTCGCTCCGGCCCCGGAGGACGCGAGCCCGTGGACCAGGCGCGTCACGATGCCGGCGCTCACGGTCGGGCAGCTCGCCGAGGTTGTCGAGCGCACGGGCCGCAACGCGACACCGGTTCTGGCGCGCCATGCGGAGATCGCCGCGTCCGAGCTGCGGTCGCCGCCGCCGGCACGGAAGCCCTCGACCGAGCCGCCCGCCGAGATCGTCGAGCTCCTCTGGTTCGAGGCGAAGGCGCTTCCGCGCATCCGCGCTTCGTGGAGCGACGTGATCCTCGATCTCGACTTCGAGGCGCTCGATCCGCGCCACGACCTGCCGGCTGGCGATGCGGGTTCTCCCAAAGATCACCACCACCTCGCCGGCCTGCTCACCCACGGCACACGGATCGAGCCGAGCGGCGTGCCGCAAGCCATCCTTGCCTCCATCAGCGAAAAGGGCCGCTTCACGCCGCCGCTCGTGCTCGTGGAGGGCGAGCTCCGGTTCGTCTTCGACGAGATCGAGGCGCTCAAGGCGACTCTCGCCGTGGTCGCCCCGCTCGCGGGCGCGGACAGGAGCCTGAAGGAGGCGGTGGACCTGGCCAGCGAGCTCCTGAGCTCGCCCTACCCCGAGGGAGCGACCGGCGCGGCCGTCAGCTTGACGCAGCAGATCAAGGAGCGCCTTCCGCTGCCAAGCCGTCCGCTGGCCGCCGCGCGCATCGAGACACAGGCGGAGCGGCTCCTGCTCGAGCAGCGGCGGTACCAGACCCGCACCGTGCTGGGCGACACCTGGATCCGCGCGCTGCTCGGGGCGGGCGGACAGGATGCGCTGCCGGTGTACCTGCCGAAGCGCCTCGCGCCCTGGCTGCCGATGCTGCCCAGGCTGCGCGTGCGCCTCGTCGCGGAGGCGCACCTCAGGCAGGACCAAGCCGAAAGCAGCCGGGTTGCCCTCAAGGCGTTCGCGCTCGGCAGGATCGCCTCGTTGGAGGAGATCCAGGGCGGCAGGCTGTGAGCTGGCCTCTGCTCAGCCATGGGCCTCCTTGATGGCACTCGCTTCCGCAGGGATCTCGACGGGTAAGGCGAGACGTCAGCCCTCGGGCGAGCCCGCGATCCTGACGCTCGCGAAAATTCGGTCGAACATCGGGTCGAGCCGTTCGACCTCGTCCCTCGGAAGTGTCGCCGTGAAGCTCAGCACCGTCGGCCGGCGCCCTGCCACGAACAGGAGCCGCTGCTCGAGCGGCCCGCTCTGGCCGCGCCACGCGAAGCGCAGCTCCAGTCCTGGCCGGTCGCCGACTGCGCGCTCGTGCCGCGCGAGCAGCTGGAACCCTTCGAGCCGCTTGGCCAGCTCCATGAGCTGCCGGTCGCCGTACTTACGGAGATCCTCGCCCGCCGCGAGCGCGTCGCGCGTCATCACCACGCTGGCCGTCGAGGCCTGGCCCGGCTCGGGCGAAGCCGCGAAGGCGACGATCGAGCGGTCCTCCCAGTCGCGCGGTACGTCGAAGGACACGTCGGAGTTCTCGTAACGCGGCATGTCTCGGGCTCCCCGCTGGCGTCGCTGGTATGAAGCGCCGCGCTGAGCGCGCGGCGCTCGCTTTGAAAGCACCGCGCCCGTTCCGGCGTCAAGGCGCTACCTGCGCAACCGCCGCGCCGCTGCACCGTGCCGGGCGAGGCGCGGCACGGTGCGCCTCATCCTCGCGGCCCCTGCGCCCCGCTGTTGCCTTCGCCCTTGCCGGCTGGCGCGCTGCTGCCGGGACGTCCCGGCTCCCTGGCCTCGCCGATCGTGGCCACCGAAGGCGCCTTCGCCCCCGTGCTGTTGATGAACACGTTCGGCGTGCCGTCGATCTGCACCTCCTTGCCGGAGAGCTTGAGCACGCCACCTGCCGAGATCTCGAGGTCACCCTGCGCATCGATGAAGATGCCGGAAGGCGTGATCCGGATCGACGCGACGCCGTTCGTGATGTGGACGGTTTGATCCTTGGTAATGGTGTACCCGACGCCGCCGCCGACCGTGACGCTCTGGCTCTCGCCGGCATCGAGCGCATCCGATGTCCCGACGATCGATGTGCGGCCTTTGCCAACGGTGCTCGTCTGGTGTTCGCCGATCGTCTGGCTGTGGCTCTTCCCGATGCTCGTGCTCTGGCTGCCCCCGACGGTCACCGCGTCGCCGTCAGTCACGCTGGCCGAGCGGTTCCCAAGCACGGTCGAGCGCTGATCGCGCCGGATCACCTCGGTATAGTCGCGCTGCGCGTGGAGGTGGAGGACCTCGCGCCCCTTGGCGTCATCGAACGAGAGCTCGTTGTACCCGTCCGGACCGGGGGACGAGGCGCTTTTCCAGCCGCTCTTGGTTTTCTCGGCGGGCAGCGAATAGGGCACGCGCATCGTGCTGTTATAGAGGCGCCCTACGATCACCGGCCGATCGGGATCGCCATGGCAGAACTCGACCAAGACCTCCTGGCCAACGCGGGGGATCACCATCATCCCATACCCGCCGCCAGCCCATCCCTGACTCACGCGTATCCAGCACGAACTCGTGTCGTCGGAGCGACCCTCGCGGTCCCAGGGGAACTGCACGCGCACACGACCGAACTCGTCGGTGTGGATCTCTTCGCCCGGAGGACCGACCACGATCGCGCTCTGCACGCCGGCGACACATGGCTTCGCCGTCTGCGACGCAGGCCGGTACGGCTCGCTCGTGAACACCGCATCGCCTCGCGTGGTCCATTCGCCGTCGTGATCGCCCTCGAAGGTCGAGGCAACGACGAGCAACCCCCGGTCACGCGCGAGCTCTTCGCGCGGATGATGCGTTATCGAGAAGACGGTGCCGGGAGCGAGGTCGAGCACGTTCGTGCGGAACCGGACGGACCGCCGGCCGCTCCGCTCGCGCTCCAGGCTCCTCGCCGCCAGCGCCTTCGCCTCCGCGAGATCGACCCGCGCGATACCTCGGTCGTCCGCGACCGGCGATTCGCCGCCCTTGCCCCCCTCGACGACGAACGCCGCCGGATGGGCAGGAAACTGTTCGTAGCGTAGCTCGTCGCCGGCGCCCATCTCGGCGTCGGCGACGAGCCGCACATCAGGCCGGGTCCGGAAGTCGACATCGCGGAGGGTGACACGAGCGGGCCGAACCTCGTGGCGTACGACCACCTCGGTCACGAACTCGCGCCTGGCGGCCTCGTTCGGGTTGTCGGCGTAAGGGATCGGAGGCCCTCGGCGGGCTTCGTCGTTCTGAGGCGCATCGCTCAGGATGAGCCGGCTGAGCGCGGTTCCCTCGCCCTCGTTCTCCGCGTCGTGCGCGAAGTAGTAGGAGATGCCCGCCTCTTCGAGCAAGCGGCTCAGGAAAGCGAAGTCGGTCTCGCCGTACTGAACGCGGTACTCGTACGTCGGATATTTCGCCCCGAGCAGGACCGCCGGCTGGATCTCCCACTCGCCCAGGATGCGGAGCACGATCTCCGGGATCGTGAGGTGCTGAAAGATGCGGCTGTTGCTCCGCAACGTCGTGCGAAACAGCCAGGGCACGATGCGCAGCTGGTAGGTGGACAGCCCCGTCGACTCGGCCTTCACCTGCTCCATGTCGGCGCACAGGCCGGCCCAGACCCGCGCTGGCGAGAGGGGGTGCACAGTCCCGGACTCGACCTTGAAAGCGGCGGCCTTGCCGACGAGGCCGTCAAGATCGAGATCGTCACGCCCGGAGACAGCCAGGACGGAGACCTCGAAGAGCGATGACATCCGCTCCTGGACCGAAAAGCGGCGCACGGAGAGCGACGCTTCCTTCGACGCGAACGAGAGGGCGAGGTTCGGCATGATCGCTGCAACGAGGATAGAGCCCGCGCCACGAGCTCGGCAAATTGCCGGGATCTGCGGTGCGGGCGTGCCCCGAGAGGCGCGCCCGCGGCCGTGCAGCGCGCCGTGCAGACGGCAGGCGTATCCGTGGAGCAGCGCCTTGGCGATCGCGCTCCCGAGGAGCGGGTGAGCGAACGACGGAGCGGCCAAGCGCCCACCTCTCGCTCGACGTCACCGGAAGCACGGACGCGTCACGGTGAACTGCTGCTGCTGGCAGAGCGGCTCGACGCGCGCGGGCGCTGGTGGCGTTCTGCGCGACGTGCCTACCTTGGCGCCCCCCGCCGAGTCGCCGCCAGGTGCGGCGCTGACGGCGCGCGCGAAATTACCAAATCGAGCCCTTCGCAACGCCCCTTTTTCGGCCCCTCAGCGGCGCTTCCAAGAACACACAACCTCGCGATGCGACAGGGGATTTATTTCAGGCGGGACTCCTGGTAATCCGTGGCGAGTTACCGGCGACGCAGAATTACCGTTTCGTGCTCCTTCCGGCAGCGTCAGTCACGATTGCTCGTGAACCCAACACGGATGGAGGTACAGCATGACACGAGCGGTTCTCGCCCGTGTGCCGGCACCCCTTGCTCTTCGTCGGGCGGACAACGGCATGCGCGTGGTCGAGACGACATTCCCGGAGGTGCCCGCCGGCGGCTTGGGCCGCCGTAGGGGGCACGCCCCGCCCGCGACGACGACGGCAACGGCGACGCTCGCGATCCCGCTGGACGGGCTCACGCTTACAGCGCCGCAGCCGGAGATGCTCTCGCAGAAGAACGTCGAATCGGTCACGGGCATCCCGGCACGCGTCTTCCTCGACACGATCCGCAGGCTGGGCTTCCCGCTGCCGGTCACGAGGCTCGGCAAGCTGCGCCTCGTCCAGCGCGAGGCGTTCATCACCTACCTCCAGGCGCTGGCCGGTGACCCGGCACCGCGCCGAGCCGCGGCGGAGGACGAGCGGACGGGGGTTGCTGCGGTGCTGGCCGCTGTCGGCCTTGAACCGGTCCGGCAGCCGCGGGCCGGTCGAGCGAGCGCACCTTCCGGAGGCGCGAAGTATGGCAGGCTGCCGCCGAAGTAAAGCGGGTCCACTTGGTGCTGCCAACGCCCTCGCGCGGGCGCGTATGGCTGACCGGGGGCAGCCACGACAGCGCCGGTCTTCCGGCTCCTGATGCTGGGCGCTTCATGCTGGGCCGCCTGTGGTTCGCGAGCTTGCGCGCCAGCGGAGCGTGCGGTTCAGGTGGAGGTGACCACTTCCACGCTCGAGGTCTCCGGACGCTTCTCAGCGCGTGGTTCCGTGAGATTGCCGGCTCTCTCTCTCGAAGGCGACCTCGAAGGCGACTCGGGTGTGGGCGATCGGCGACGCGGGGAGGCCGGCCTTCTGACCGAGTGCTCCGGAATGGGTGACGAGCCGGTTGACAAGCGCGGCGAGCACGGCTTTCACCGTGGCGTCCGCTTCGTGAAGCTCGTCGAGACGGCGCACCCATGTCGAGAAGCGTACGCCCCGCGGTTGTTGCGGGATAGGCTCCCGCGGGCCCAGCCCGGCGCCGAGCGCGGCCTGTGCCCTCGTCCGGCAGGCAAGCGACTGCTCGAAGACACGCTTCTCGGGACGTTGCCGTGTCCGAAGGGGAGACGAGCCTGGCGCAGCGGCGGCAGCGCAAGCCCGGCGCATCGAGGTAGAGCGCGGCCGCCCACGTGGAGCATCCGGGGCAGCGCGCCAAGAGCCGGAGGCCGCCCGAGGCCACGCGGGTCGCCTCGAGCTGCGGGGGGATCGTCTCGGCCAGCACGGCCCCCAGCGCGGGCACCATTGACGCATCATCCTAGGCACTCCGGCCTCTTTAGCCCCGGGATGGGCCGGCCGTCCATCGCGGCTGTGACGGGGAGCGCTCGCGCTCGCGCTCGCGATGGCGTACCATCAACGACGTCACTGGCGTCCCTCACCACTGCGCTAGCCAGCAACCAGCCTGCGAAATCGAGCAGCAACCATCGTGAACGTCGACACCGAGCGATGGCCGTCGCGAGTCCTGCACCAAACCGCGCACGCTCGCGATGATCATCAATGAGCCTGCTCTGCGGAGCATAAGGCAGCCTGAGCGTCAACATCCATCGAGGGGCCAACTCTTCGAGCCGGTCCCTCGGCAGAGGAGCCGCAGAATGCGGGTGTTCACCGCCGAACAGGTCGAGGTCCTCCGGGAGAGGACCCGCCTCGGGCCGAAGCCAGAGCTCGTCAGGCTCGAAGAGGTGGCGCGTCGGGCCGGGTACTCCATGCGGACGATCCGAAGGCGCCTCGGGGCGGAGCTCTCTCCTTGCCGGAAGCTCGTCGAGATGCCCCGTGCAAGGTGGGGCTTCGCCCCCCAGGAAGCGGAGCAGATCACCGCCTGGGCGAAGCTGCACGTTCGGAACAGGACCTCCCATTGATCGAGCGCGCCGAATGACTGCCATCGAACGCGATGACGGTGCTATAAATTTGCGGCGCTTTGGAACTGGCCGCTTCGAGGAGCCACAGCAGATCCGAACTGGCGTGCCTCACGCATACAAAGATCGGTCTGTACCGCGCTGGCAGCGAGGCCCTGCTTCGGGTCCGATTCCCGCATGACCTCGCGCCCTCCTGCTAACGCCTACCCGCGAAGCCATGCTTGCACCTCGGTGGCGGGCGGCGCTACACGTAAGCCCATTGCGATGGTTCGTAGAATCGCTTGTGCCCGCCGCTCCAGAGGTAGGGTCTCTGCTGCTTCGAGATCCGCCGCAGTCAGGGCGGGAGACAAGAACTGGAACCTGGCACGATCAAATACGGCACGCCAATAGCCGCCCATTGACGCGACGAAGTGTGCCCAGATTGGCCTAATTCCACTTATGTTCTTCGCTAACGCGACCACAAATGCGAGCCAAACTGATGTGCTCTGACTCGGCGTAATGTCAGCGCAGCCGGTAGCATATATGTAGCGGGTGATTGCCACAAACCCTTCCTTGTCGGGTACAGTGGCCTTTTGCTGCAATAGCTTGTGCCAGGGCATCGCTGAGAAAAACGTTGCGTCGATGTAGTCTGCAACTTCGCTGGCTGCTGGCCCGAGGGTGGTAGCTGCGTTCCTGAGCGCTACAATGGCCGCTTTCGCCGCGTTCACTGCCCTAGCGTGATCCGCGGCACTCAGGAAAACCAAACGAGCTGCGATGGGAATCATCCCATACAACACAATAAAATCTTGCCGACTAACGGTGCTGACGACATGTGGATTGCTTGTCATAGCACTCGCCAACTCCGCGGCAATTTGGAGCGCCTCTGCGAAATTGTCCAGCTCCACTCGATTGGCAATAAGAAGCGGGTGCGTAAACGGCGCGAGCATCAGAATGGTGCCCTTGCCCAAGCGAAGTGCAGTTTCGGCCCATCGCACGGCCGCCGGTGCGCGATCCATAGCAGCCATAGCTGCAGATAGTTGTAGCGCGACTAACGCACGATATTGCTCGTTGAGAACCAGATTGGGATCGGGTTGCCACGTATGAAACATCCCTCGGCCGACTGTCGGAGTGTCAGGCGCCTGAGATCCCGACGGTGCCGTGCCACCGCTGATGCCCCGGGCAATGAAAAGGGCCGCGCGCCCGAAAAGGAGCGCTACGCGGCGCCACTCCGGCGATTTATCTTCATGGTCGAAGAACAGCGTGGCACCCTCTTCGAGCGCCTCAACGGCGCTCTGGCGCTCGCCCGCGAGCCACCGTGCGACGGCTAGCTCTCCAATGGCCTTCAGCACTTCGGTCTCTTGATCGGCGGCGATTTGCTGGATGAGTTTAACAGCGCGGTCTGAGAACCTTAGCGCAAGCTCCGGGGCATCCTTGCCGGCTGCCCAGGATGCGTTCTGGAGCGCCAATATCATCAGTGGCGACTCTGCCATGGTAGGCTCCTCTGCGGCCTTCTCCAGGTACAACCTAGCCTCAGTCAACCGCCCCGCGTACAGCAACTGTCGGCCAACCGCCTCGTTCAGACGAAAGCGGCTTCGTGCGTCGCTAACTCCTGCAAGTGCCTCATCGCCCAAGGCTTTCGCCCCGTCAACCTGCTTCAGGTATTCTCCAAGAACGACAGTCCTCGCTCGCACTGCCTCGACCCAAAGAGAGTTCGCCGCATAGCGCAGGCCGACATGTACGGCGTTCATGAGAGCGGCATCGACAGTCTTCCAGTCCTGCTGGTCTGCCGGCTTATCCATTTCATGTCGCCCGATGCGCTCCATCATCAAGGAACAGACGTCACTCAAATTGGTGTCGGTAAATAATCGTTCCTGCTGGATGCCATCCATGTGGTCAATGGCAGTAAGCCAATAATGCATTTGTTGGCTTGTTCGAACGTTTAGTGCGAGTGGAATCATTAACTTTTCGATCTCGCGCGAAACACCCTCGGGCACAACTGAAGTTCGGGCTGCGGTGAGACCTGCAATGTAGTAGTCAACTGCTCGGCTCGGTTCTGAGGCGAAGAGCGTGGTTGGGATTGTCGCTGCGACGGCTAGGTGAACCCATGAGGCGGCGCCTAGCTGTCCAGATAACGAATCCAAATCCTTTAGTAGCAGCGCCGCGTCCTGTCCCCGCTTGAGTACGACCGCAGCCTGCAATGCTCGAACATGGACGCGTAGCTCTATGTCGGCCTGCTCGGGCAAAGGTCGTGTAGCCCATAAGGCCATCATTCCACCGTCTGGTGTATCGGTACTTCCGGCGAGGAGATGGTTCAGCCCGAAGGCTAGCATTGTAAGCGCCTTTCCCGCATCACCGGCGGCCGTGTAGTGGCGAACCATGTCTGAGACATCGTATGGACCGACGCTCGGCTGACGGCGAATCAACTCGGCTAGGGCAAGATGGCATGCACGCTCAGTGTCGGGCGCAAGATCCGGTCCCGGGAGTGTTGTTAGTAGTGGGGAGAGCACATATCGAGATCGGCCATCTGCTTGGATCCAAGAGTCGAGCAGCGGTGCCAACCTCTCTCGAGGTCGATCGATCCGCTTCGGCACATCCGCCACTGCGCGCACATGCTCAAAATCGAACGATCCCGTGGTTAGCATTAGGCGATAGAGCAGATCGCGGGACTCTGCATTCTCAGTGCTTTCAATCAAACGCTCAAGAACCTCCCGGCCGATGTCGGTCGAGTGATCGCCGGCGAGAAGGCTGGAAATTACATCTGTCTTCAGCGTCCAGCAATGCTGGCGCAAGTATCTGGCGAGTGCTGAAACGAGTAGCGGATGTCCATGGGAAAGCGCTGCAAGAAGGGAAACGATGTCCTCTGAGAGAAATTCGGATGGCGCCCCAAATGTCTTAATCACCTCTGCGATCTCGGTCGGCATGAAGAGCGGGCACTGAAACTCCGTGAGCCGTCCGTCCCCCATACGTTCCCACGCAGTGACTGGGATCTTGTAGTTACTGGTCGTGACCATCTTCGCGCCGACAGCGTTGAACTCTCGGCCAAGCGCAACGAGATGCTCCCAGAAGGTAGAGCGCGCGCTGAAGTGGGGAATGTCGTCGATTACCATTAGCCCACCTCTGCCAATGGCGACAGCGGCTCGCGCTGGGTTGAGAGAGGTTCCCTCCGCCTCGCCGGTGATGTGGTGGAGCGCAGCCATTAAACGGAGAATAGCCTTAGCCTCCGTTGTGTCTCTCAGTCGAATCCAAGCGTTGCACCGTCCATAATCGTCGGTTAGAAGCGCAGCAAGGTGCGTCTTGCCGATGCCAATCTGGCCGAACATGGCCAACCATGTCATCTTCGAGAGGGACGTCGCAAGCGCGCTCACGACAGCCTGCCGCCGGGAGAGATGCTCCACGACCTCCGGCCGCTCGAGCGACGGCGACTCTTCGTAGGGACGAAAACGCCCGCCGGGCGACGAGGCCTCGGCGCCAAGTTTCTGGCCTAACGCGGCGAGGAGGGACTCACCAATGCCAGTGAGTACCATGCTCGCGGCGCGAGCCACCTCGGACGTACCGACTTCGCCCTGTTGATCCAGTGTGCCCAGGGGTCGGGCGGAGGCTTCCCCTGGGCTGACTAAGGGCGGTTCGCTGCCTTGCTTCTTGGCTCTACAGGTCGATCCGACAAGAAGTGCCGCGCAAAGCTGGCCGCCGCGGCGGCCGCGTACTTGTGCCAGCGGTCGTCCTTCGTCTCGCTCCCGTCGTCGCAGATGCCCCGAATGTCCAGGTGCCGGACCCGCTCAAAGCTTTGCCAGACGGCCCGGCTGAAGCCGTAGCCCTCCATTTCCAGAGCGATGATTTTCCGGTGGCTGTTAGCAATCTCGTCGCGAGTAGCGGCGGAGGCGATGACCTTCTCACCGGAGGCGATGACGCCTCGATGGACCTGCGGCGCGTCGGCCCTGCCGTCGGGTCGAGCAGCCGGCAGCTTCCCCTCCCAGTCCGGCAGGGCGACCACGTGGTTCAGGAGTACGGAGTCGGCGTTGATCATCTCCGGTTGCGGCTTGGTGCCGTCTGGGGTGACCTTCCCATGCTCATAGTAGTAGACGGTTCGGCCGACGACCACATCGCCGAGTTTGACGTCCTTGTCCGTGGACGCCGCGATCCCGACAAGGAGCGCTGCGCTCGGCTGCCAGTGCTTGATCACATCCGACGCAAGGAGGGCGGCCTCTATGTTGCCCATGTCTGCCGGCTGGGCGACCACCACCTCATAGGCGTCGCCGTCCGGGAGAGGTAGCTTGCCCCGCCAGTAGACCCGGCCGTCCTTCTTGACCCGATCCTTTTCAGTTAGACTGAAGGCTGTGCAGACCGCCTTCCTCTCGACCTCGATGGCGGTCAGGATGGCGAAGTCGATTGGGGTATCTGTGGGGGCAGGCATGTGCCCCCCGAGGCTACACCGTTGTCGGCGGGACAGAAAGACCGGCCGCATCTTGCCGCGCCTCGCGCGTCTCGCCCGCTGCTATCCGAACACGCCCCGGCCGGCTCCGGTCCGGAGGCGCTGAGCAGCTTGCCGATCGCCTCGTTCACGATCAGGGCCACATCGACATCCCCCGCCGCGAGCGCTGGTGCTCGCGGTGGCCGCTCGGCTACCATCCCCGCCCTGCGCCGCACCCCCCTTGCGGCTCATAGGGTGCGGCGATAGGCATAGCCGGCTGGGCCCGGGCAGCCCGGATCCATCGGAGCTTAGTGTACCCATCGAGAGCATGCTGGGCCTCTCCGCGGTGCAGATGTTGGGGCGAGCCTTTGCCCGGACCACGCGGTACGCGGTCTTCGAGATCCGCTCGTTGACGAGCCCCTGTCCCTGCCAAAGCGGGCTGGCGCGTCCTTCACCACTGCCCACCGCATATGGACCAGGGCGACTGCAGGGCGACCCGAGCACGATCGCCGCGTGGCGGTGATGCTCCAAGTCGTCGGCCTCCTGCTGTCCACATACCGGCGGGCCACCTCAGGCGTGAGCGCGACCGCAGATTGCGGTAGAAGAAGGGCGCCATGCCCCGCTCGCCTACCGGCACGCTGTTCCGCAACGCCTGGGGAAGACTCTACGTCCGCGTCCTCGTCGGCGACAACGACCGCGAGAGCTTCGCCCTCGATCCGAAGCTGACCGAGGAGCAAGCCGAGCAGCGCAAGGAGCTCATCGCAGACCTGGCCGCCCGGCTGCGCGCCTCGCGCAACGTCACGCGTGACGCGATCGTCGCGCTGCTGGAGCGTGCGGCCGTACGCGAGGGCAGGGCCCTCCGCGACGTCGTCGAGGCGGTCGAGGTCGTCTGCAAAGGCGGCACACAAGCGAAGGTCGTCTCTGGCGGCAGCTCGGTACCGAAGCAGGTCACCCTCCAGCAGTTCGGCGAGCTCTGGACCTCGGGCGAGCTCGCGCGCATGTACCCCGATCACGTCAAGACGAAGCGCAGCGTGGACCAGGACGTCTACCGGCTCGACCGCCACGTGTACCCGATCGCCGGTCGTGTCCCCGTCGCTGCTTTCACACTCGATGACGCGGAGCGCGTCATGCGCGCGCTCCCGGCGATGTCGCCCGCTTCTCGCCGTCACATCGCGCAGCTCCTGCACCGGCTCATGGCAATGGCCGTCTTCCCTTGCCGTCTCCTCGCGACGAACCCGCTGCCCCGCGGCTTCCTCCCGAAACTCGGCCCTGCGAAGGCGAAGGCGTGCCTCTACCCTGACGAGGATGCGCGGCTGCTGGCTTGCACCGCGATACCGCTGTGCTGGCGCGTCCTCTGGGGGTTCCTGAGCCGCGAGGGCCCCCGCATCAGCGAGGCGGCGCGCCTACAGGTGCAGGACATTGACCTCGATCGCGGTGCGCTGCGCCTCGAGAAGAACAAGACGAATGACCCGCGCGCTTGGGCGCTCTCCCCCGGCGTGGCTCCAGCGCTGCACGCATGGCTCGCGCTGCGCGGCAACCCGGCTCCCTCTGCTCCGCTGTTCATCAACGAGGACGGCGAGCGCTTCAGCGTCGAGCACGCGGCCGAGCGGTTCCGAGCTCACCTCCAGCTTGCTGGCATCGATCGCCCGGAGCTCTTCGAGGACTCCGACGAGCGTCAGCAGGTGCGCGCCCACGACACGCGCTCAACCTTCATCACTGTCGCCCTCGCGAATGGCCGGAGCGAGACCTGGGTCGCCGACCGAACCGGGCACCGGAGCTCCGTCATGATCCAGAGGTATCGCCGGGCGGCCAGGACGTTTGCAGAGCTGGGCCTCGGCGAGCTAGCTTCCCTCGCCGAGGCGATCCCCGAGCTCGGGGGAAAAGGCACGGGAAACGGCACGGATAAGGGCGGTGGTGGGACGACTAGACGAAAAATAGAACTAATATCAACTACTTGGCCCCGTGGCGAAATGGCAGACGCGGTGGATTTAAAATCCGCGGCCCTCGCGGGCGTCCCGGTTCGAGTCCGGGCGGGGCTACCTCCTACGTGCGACGCGCCGAGCGGGCGCGCCTCGTGGCGCTGACGTGCCCGGGACGCCGCATGCCCGTCACGGTCTGATGGGAGCTTGCCATGGTCCGGCGGGAACCCGATGGGACGCGGCGCGCGGCCACGCTCGTGTCCTCTGGGCTCGACAAGCCGAGTGGATTCGAGTAATGGGAGCGCCACTCCATGGATCTGGACATCGACTGTTTGCGTGAGGCGAAGGTAGAGAACGTAGAACGTCTCGCGCACGCTCTGGGCGTCAAGCTGCCCGAGCACAAGCGCCACGACAGGCGCGCCTACAACCGTGAGCTCATCCGCGTGGTGATGCAGGGCATCCGGCGCGACGCCGAGCGGTCGCGTGGCCGCAGGTTCTTCGGTCGCAGCTGACGATTCCAGCCCTACAGTAGGCCACCGAAGGACGCTGGCCGACACTGTCCCTCTCCCGCTCCTGGCAAGACGGCAGTTCTCCGCACCGATCGGAGAATCGCGCTTCGGGGGGTTGATCCTTCTCGAAGGCGGCCCCTAGCGGCCTATCGCCCCCCAGCGGCCTCCCGTCGCCCCCCCAACTCCCGGCGGCCACCGCCCCGCGGCCACCGCCTCCCCAGCCGCCTACCGCCCCTGCGGCTTGCTCCTCAGGGTCAGCCGGCTCCCGGTCACCCGGCTCCGTGCCGCCATCAGGAGCGGCGCCGCCGGTGTGAGCGGATCCACCAGGTCGTTCACCTGGAGCATCGCCCTGTCCGCCACTTTCCACGCCGCCGACAGCCCCGACGCCCCCTGCTGGGGCGACCCGGCCAGATCCAGCGCCCGGCTCAGCTCCTTGCCCACCTGCGCGATGCGAGCGAGCTCCTCCCGCGACGACCCCCCCTCCTTCGCCGCCGCGTAGATCGTCCGCACCACCCCGAGCAGATCCCGCACGGCATCGAAGGGAAACGGCGGGACGCTGACCGGAATCGGCACTGAGCCAATGTACAGCAACTCGCCTCGCGATGGACCGATCGCATTCCCTTATCTAGCGTAAGATTTCCTCTAAATCGTCTCGGATGTAACTTTAGTAACAGAAATAATCAGTTGAGCGGCCCCACCGCCTCCTCGACGGCGGCGATGAGCGCACCGCTCTGGATGAGCTCCGCGGCCGCCGCGATGTCGCGGTAGAGGGGGCGGTCCTCGGTGAGCCCGGGCACCACGCGGCGGATGGCGGCGTGGGCGGCGGCGACGCCCGCGCTGGGGCGGAGCGGGAGCCGCTGGTCCACGCCCTGGGCCGCCGTGATGAGCTCGATCGCCAGCGAGCTCCGGACGTTCTCGATCACCTGCGCGAGCTTTCGGGCGCTGATGCTGCCCATGCTCACGTGGTCCTCGCGGCCGGCGCTCGACGGGATGGAGTCGACGCTCGCCGGGTGGCAGAGCACCTTGTTCTCGCTCACCAGCGAGGCGCTCGCCACCTGGGCGATCATGAACCCCGAGTGCAGCCCGCTGTGCGGCGCCAGGAACGGCGTGAGCCCTGTCGAGAGCGCGGGGTTGACCAGCTGCTCGACCCGCCGCTCGCTGATGTTCGCGAGCTCCGCCGCCGCCATCGCGGCGAGATCCAGGGCGAGCGCGACCGGCTGCCCGTGGAAGTTGCCGCCCGAGATCAGCTCGGCGCCGCCATCCGCCCCATCCCCGAGGAACACCGTGGGGTTGTCCGTGACGCTGTTGACCTCGCGGGTCAGCACCTCCGCGGCCCAGGCGACCGCGTCGCGCGTCGCGCCGTGGACCTGGGGCATGCAGCGGAGCGAGTAGGCGTCCTGCACCCTGGGGCAGTCCGCGTGGCTCTGCATGATCTCGCTGCCCCCGAGCAGCGCGCGCAGGTTGCCGGCCGTGCCGGCCTGGCCCGGGTGCGGGCGGACGCGCATCAGCCGCTCGTCGAACGGGCGCTTCGAGCCCATCAGCGCCTCGAGGCTCACCGCGCCGGCGATGTCCGCGACCGTGCAGAGCGCGGCCGCGTCCCGCAGCGCCAGCGCGCCGAGCGCGGTCATGTACTGGGTCCCGTTGATCAGCGCGAGCCCCTCCTTCGCCGCGAGCTCGATCGGCGCGAGGCCGGCCTTCGCGAGCGCCACCGCGCTCGGCAGGAGCTGCCCCTCGAAGCGCGCTTCGCCCTCGCCGATGAGCGTCAGCGCGAGGTGCGCGAGCGGCGCCAGATCGCCCGACGCGCCGACCGACCCCTGCGCCGGGATGCGCGGGCTCACGCGGCGCTCGAGCAGGGCGGCGAGCAGATCGAGCACCTCCGTGCGCACCCCCGAGTGCCCCAGCGCGATCACCTGGGCGCGCAGGATGATCATGGCGCGCACCTCGGCCTCGCCGAGCTCCGGCCCGACCCCGCAGGCGTGGCTCCGCACGAGGTTGCGCTGGAGCGCCCGGATGTCGTGATCCGCGATGCGCGTCTCCGCGAGCGCGCCGAAGCCGGTGTTGATCCCGTACACCGCCGGCGCAGCGTCGCCCGCCGCCGCGATCGCGTCGATCGCCCGGCGCGAGGCCGCCGCCCGCTCGCGCGCCTCGGCGCAGATCGCCACCGGACGACCGCGCCGCGCGACCTGCTCGAGATCCGCGAGCGAGAGCGATCGGCCGAGGAGCAACGGACGTGACGGATCTGACGGATCTGACGGAGGTGACGAAGGCGGCGAAGAAGGAGAACCAGCGGCGGCGCTCGGCGTGGAAAGGGTCACGAAGGCGCACGCTAGAGCGGCGGATGCCCCGCGAAAAGCCAGCTGCTCGCCGTTGGCGGAAGAATCCAGTGCCCCGCGGGGATCGATCCGCCTATCCTTCGGGCGCGCGTTCCCGGCCGGGCGCTGGTGAGCGGCTGCTTGCTTCCGATGCGCTTCACCTTTGTCCCCCTCGCCCCCCTTGCGTTTGCTGTCGCGCTCGCCTCGCCGAGCGGCGCTCAGCCCGTCGAAGGAGTGAGCGCCGGGCACGGCTCGCCGAGCGCCGTTCAGCCCGTCGAAGGAGCGAGCTCCGGGCAAGGCTCTCCGCCAGCCGCGCCGGCCGCGCCGGCCGCTTCGGCCGCTCCGGCCGCTCCGGCCGTCGACGACTTCGAGGAGCGGCTCGTGCTCGACACCGGCCGCAAGCCGCCGCCCCCGCCGGATCCCACCCGGTCGACGTTCTCGCTGCAGGGCGAGTACCAGCTCCGCTACCGCGCCATGAGCGATCTGCCGCTCCGGGCGCCGCCCCTGTCGGCTCCGGGCGCGGCGACGCTCGGGCAGAGCCAGTACATCGCCCACTGGCTGCGCCTCTCTCCGCGCTTCCACTTCAAGGACAAGGCCTCGATCGTGGCGCAGATCGACGTCGTCCGGGGGCTCATCGCCGGGGACACCACGCGTGACGTCGAGCAGGTGCGCGACGCGCGCGCCGCCCTCGCGTGGTACGAGGTGCACCCGCGCACCCTCTACCTGGAGCTGCCGTGGGCGCTCGGCGTCGTCCGGGTGGGCCAGCAGAGCGCGCACTGGGGGATGGGGCTCGTCGTCAACGACGGCGAGCGCGCGAGCGTCTTCGGCGACTACGAGCGCGGATCGCTCATGGAACGCGTCCTCTTCGCGGCCACGCCGATGGGGAAGGGCGGGCCGCTCCACGTGACCGTCGCGGCCGACCTCGTGTTCGAGGACAACGCGGCCGACCTGCTCGGAAACGACGTCGAGGGGCAGGACGAAGGCGAGGGCGATCGCGCCGTCCAGGCGGTCGTGTCCGCGCTCTGGCGAGAGCGGCACGGCGAGATCGGGATCTACGGCGCCATGCGGCGGCAGGCGCGCGAGCGCCGCGCGAAGACGAGCGCGGCCCGGTTCAACGAGGTGCTCACGGCCGGCATCCTCGACGTGGCTGGCAAATTCAACGCGCCGGTGCCGGGCGGCGGCGCCCACATCTACGGCGAGCTCGAGGCCGCGGTGATCCTCGGGTCGGCGTCGTTCGCCCCGAGCGGGCCCCCGCCGCCTTCCGGCCGCGGGTTCGGGCGCTCGCCCGTGGTGGTGCGCTCGGTCGGCGGCGCGGCGACGCTCGGCGCGGTGCACGTCGCGGGCCGCGGGGGGCGGCCAGCCGGGCGGTGGGGGCGCGTCGTCACCGAGATCGAGGCCGGCTACGCCTCGGGCGACGACGACCCGACGGACGGCGTCTCGCGGCGCTTCACCTTCGACCCGAGCCACAACGTTGGGCTCCTCCTGTTCGACGAGGTCCTCGCCTGGAAGACCGCGCGCGCCGCCACGATCGCCGAGCGGGAGCTCTTCGCAGCGTCCCCCGAGCCGGGCATCAGGTCGCTGCCGTCCAAGGGCGGCGTGCCCGGCGCCGCCTACGTGAACCCGCGCATCCTCGTGCGGCCGGCGCGCTGGCTCGACCTCAAGGCGGGCGCGGTCATCGCCGAGGCGACCTCGGATCTGGTCGATCCTTACGGCGCCCCGCGGGCGGGCGGCAGCCTGGCCAACTACGACGGCGGCGACAGCCGCCGCCGCGATCTCGGCGTCGAGCTGGACCTCGGCGTCGACGCGCGCATCGCGATGGGCAGGCTCGTCACCCTCCAGTTCGGCACCGAGGCCGGGGTCCTGTTCCCGGGCGGCGCCTTCGACGACGCCGCGGGCGCCGAGCTCCCCGATCAGTACCTGCTCACGCTCAAGCTGGGCGTGATCCACTGAGCTGGCCAGGGCGCGCCGGGCCCTCGGTCGAGCTCGCGCGGGACACAGCAGACGAGGGCCGCCCAGGGTGCTAGAGGGCGGTTGCGAGGGCCGCCCGCCCGCGCGCAGCAGCGGGCGCCCCTGGCAGACAGAGGGAGAAACGATGCGCAAACGACTCGCGCTGAGCCACCTTCCGACACCGATCCAGCGCCCGCAGCGGCTCGCCGAGGCGCTCGGCGTCGACCTCTACGTGAAGCGCGACGACATGACGGCGGGCGCGGAGGCCGGCAACAAGATCCGCAAGCTCGAGTACCTGCTCGCCGCCGCGCGGGAGGAGCGCGCAGGCTGCGTGATCACCTGCGGCGGCCTCCAGTCGAACCACGCGCGCGCGACCGCGCTGGTGAGCGCCTCGCTCGGCCTGCGCTCGGTGCTGTTCCTGCGCACGAGCGATCCGACGGCGGCCGCGCCGCTCGAGGGCAACGTGCTGCTCGACCGGCTCGCCGGCGCGGAGATCCGGCTGATCTCGCCCGAGGCGTACAGGGACCGCGGCGCCCTGATGGCCGAGGCGGCCGCCGAGATCCGCGCGGCGGGCGGCCGGCCGTACGTGATCCCCGAGGGCGGCTCGAACGGCCTCGGCGCGCTCGGCTACGTGCGCGCGATGGAGGAGATCCGGAAGCAGCTCGATCTCGGCCTCGCGGGGGGCAAGCCGTTCGACGTCATCGTGCACGCGTGCGGCTCGGGCGGGACGGCGGCGGGCACGGCGCTCGGCGCGGCCCGCTACGAGGTCGCCGGCGAGGTGCGCTCGATGGCGGTCTGCGAGGACAGGGCGACGTTCGCGCGGATCGTGGTCGGGATCATGGACGACGCGCGCGCGCTCGATCCGCGCCTCGGCTCGCCCGCCCACCTCGTGATCGACGACTCGGCGAAGGGCCCTGCCTACGGGGTGTCCACGCCGGAGCAGCGAGCGCGGATCCTCCAGGTGGCGCGGCTGTCGGGTCTCGTCCTCGACCCCGTGTACACGGGCAAGGCGTTCTCCGGGCTCTGGGATCTGGCCGAGCGAGGCGAGCTCTCGGGCAAGCGGGTGCTGTTCCTGCACACCGGCGGTCTCCCCGGCCTCCTCGCCCAGGGCGCGACCTTCGCCGACGCGTTCTAGAACAGATCAGAGCTTCAGGGCGCGCCGCGCCACCACGCGTCGGCCATCGACGCGTCTTCCAGGGTGTCGATCTCCATGTAGCCGCCGTGGGTGTCGAGCTTGTGGAGGTCGGCGCCGGACTCGATCATGTGCTGGAGCAGATCGATGAGGTAGGCCCGCTGGAACGTGCGGCCCTCGCGGAACTCCGGCCGCTCCGAGAAGGCGTCGCGCGCGGCGTCGAAGGCGGCCAGGAACTGCCCGGCGCCCCGCGCCGAGAGCTTCATCACCCCGATGAACTCGCCGGTCGCGGACTCCGGAGGAATGCGGCGCGAGATCTGGAGGACGCGATCCCCCCCGGCGCCGCCGGCGCGGAGCTTCTCGGCGTCGGTCTCGGGGTGCTGCGAGCGGCCCACGTAGCGGCGCCGCCAGTCCGTGTCGCAGGCGAGCGCGATGTCGTGCGGAGAGCCGACCAGCCCCGCGACGATCTCGGGCCGGTAAACGATGTCGGCGTACGTCGAGACGAAGCCGCCCTCGAGGTGCTCGCGCGCGCAGAGGAGCGAGAGAAGGATGTTGTTCTGCTCCCAGTCGCGGTTCTCGACGTACGTCAGATCCGGGTAGGCGGCCCGGATGACGTCGGCCTTGTAGCCGCAGACGAACACGATATCCGACCGCCGGAAGCCGCCCGCGGCGAGCGCCTCGAGGATGCCGTCGAGCATCGGGCGCCCAAGGATCGGGACCAGCGTCTTCGGCAGCTCTTCGGTCAGATGGCGCAGCCGGCTGCCCCGGCCCGCCCCGATGATCACGGCCTTCACGACACCGCTGTTACCATGAACGGACTCGATCAATCACGGACAATCACAGAGAATCACGGGGAATCTCGCGAAGATAGAGCGACCCGAGGCCGCGCGGACCCGGCGCCCGTTACGGAATCGTGACCGTGAGCTGACCCCCTGCCGCGCGTCACCGGGTTAGGACGCGAACATGGAGATCGCGATCGTTCTCATCGCCCACTCTACGCTCTCGGTCTTTTTCCAGACCTTCTTCCTGCACCGGTACGCCTCGCATCGGATGTTCACGATGTCGAAGCCATGGGAGCGGATTTTCCACTTCCTCACGTACCTCACGCAGGGCTCGTCGTACCTCGTGCCCTGGGTTTACGCGATCTTGCACCGCATGCACCACGCGTACAGCGACACGCCGAAGGATCCGCACTCGCCGCGGTACTACTCGAATGTCGTCCGGATGATGCTGGACACCGCGCACCGCTACGACGCGATCTACGACGGCACGGCCGACGTGGAGCCGCGCTTCCTCGGCGGCTACCCCGAGTGGCCCGCGCTCGATCGCATCGGCAATGCGTGGATCGGCCGGCTCGCGTGGGGCACCGGCTACGTGCTCTTCTACGTGGCCTTCGCCTCGCACTGGTGGCAGTTCCTGTTCCTCCCGCTCCACTGGACCATGGGCCCGCTGCACGGGGCGATCGTGAACTGGTGCGGCCACCGCTACGGCTACCGCAACTTCAACAGCGACGACGACTCCCGCAACACGCTGGTCCTCGACTTCGTGACGCTCGGCGAGCTCTTCCAGAACAACCACCACAAGTACGCGATGAGCCCGAACTTCGCGGTGCGATGGTTCGAGATCGACCCGGCGTATCAGGTCATCCGCGTGCTTGCCTGGGTGGGGATCATCCGCCTGTCCGACAAGGTCCAAGTCGCCCGGCTCGAGCCCGAGGTCGCGCGGGCTGAAGGCTAGAGCGGTCCGCCGGCCGCGCGTGCAGCGCGGCCGGCCGTGGAGCGCGGCGCGCGGAGCCGAGGCCCCGCGCGCAACGGCTCACTCGAACAGCTGCCGGAACGCGCCGGGGACGTCCTTCGGGCCGATCTGCTCCTTGCGCTTGTTGAACTCCGGCAGACACGCCTGGTAGGCCGCGTCCACCCGCAGATCGCTCCCGTCCCAGCTCGGACGCCAGATCTCCATCGTCTCGCCCGCGAGATCGATGACGTCCTTGAACTGCCCGCGCTCCTTCAAGATCTGGGTGCTGAGCCCGTACATCAGCAGCCCGCCGGGGATCGCCCCGAGCGCCGTCGTGGCCAGGGCCGGGTAGCAGATGCGCGCCGTCTTCGCCCCGAACCGCTCCCGGATCTCCGCCATCGTCTTGCGCTGGAGGATCTTCGCGCCGGCGAGCGGGCCCATCGCGTAGACCGGATCGTCGCTCGGGTAGTCGTAGTCGCAGAAGGAGACCACGCTCTCGCCCTTCGCGATGAGCCCCGCCGCGGCGAGCGGCTCGACCCACAGGAGCGACGACGTGCCCATGAACTTGTTGGTCCGCTCGATGTCGGCGTCGTTCGCGACGTCCACCTCGACGAGGCCGAGCTTGCGGATGTTCTCCGCGCGCGAGAAATCAGGGATCTGGAGCACCGGATCGAACGCGACGTCGAGGTCCTTCACCTTCGTCGGCCCGTGCTCGGCGTACCGCTTCATCGCGCCGGCCGCGATGCCGTTCACGAGGTGCACCGCCCGATACCGCTCCTTCAGCGCGGCGACGACCTCGTCGATCACCTGCGGCCTCGTGGCGTCGTTGTTCCAGAAGCGCGCGGTGAGCCCCTCGGCCGCCGCCGCGTCCGAGATCGCCTTCACGTGGTGCGGGCCGATCTGCATCTTCTCGCTGTCGAAGTGCACGGCGAAGACCGCGGCCCGCTCCCCGAAGAGCAGCTGCAGGGCGAGCGCCCGGGTCATGCCGTTCGAGCCGCCCAGGATCAGCACCGCCG
This sequence comes from Sorangium sp. So ce117, assembly GCF_051524395.1. Lineage (NCBI taxonomy): Bacteria > Pseudomonadati > Myxococcota > Polyangiales > Polyangiaceae > Sorangium > Sorangium sp. So ce117. The sequence continues at coordinate 8,665,334 of NZ_CP150309.1, read as the reverse complement.
TGTCCGGGGCGATGCGCGCGCCCGCCGGGCTGATTCGGGCGCGGTGCGCCGCGAGCTGCTCGGTCGCCACGCGCGCGCCGTGCTCGGCCAGCGAGCCCACGAGCGAGCGGCGATCGAGGCCGCCGAGAGGAAGCTTCTTGAAGGTCTCTAGGTCATCCATCACGTCCCGCGTCTTACCGTCTCCAGCGCTCGGCGTCACGACTGGACAGCTGCAGGCCGTCCGAGCGCTCCCGGAGCGGCGCTCGAAGGGAAGCCCCGCCTCCGTCCGAGCCGTGATAGATAGATCGCGTGAAGACGGTTCTTGTCACTGGCGGCAGCGGGTTTATCGGGCGCGGTCTCGTGAAGGATCTGCTCGCGCGGGGTGATCGGGTGACGGTGCTGACGCGCGACGTGGCGCGGACGCAGGCGGCGCTGCCCGGGGCGCGCGTCGTGTCGTGGAGCTCGGACGCCCCGGGGCCGTGGTTCGAGGAGGTCGACGGCGTGGACGCGGTCATCCACCTCGCGGGCGAGACCATCGTCAAGCGGTGGACCGAGGAGGCGCGGCGCGAGATCCTGAGGAGCCGCGTCGACACGACCCGCCTCATGGGCGAGGCGATCGGCAAGGCCAAGCGCAAGCCGAGCGCGTTCCTCTGCGCGTCCGCCGTGGGCTACTACGGCCCGCAGCCGGGCGACAAGGTGCTCGACGAGGACGCGGCGCCCGGCGAGGGCTTCCTCGCCGACGTCGTCGTCCGCTGGGAAGAGGCGGCCCGCGCCGTCGAGGAGCAGCACGGCGTCCGCTCGGTGCAGCTGCGTATCGGCGTCGTGATCGGCGAGGGCGGCGGCGCGCTCGACAAGATGATCGCCCCCTTCCGGTTCTTCCTTGGCGGGCCCGTCGGCGACGGCAAGCAGGTCATCTCGTGGATCCACCGCGACGACGTCGTGGGGATGACCCTGCTCGCCCTGGACAACGACGCGGTGCGCGGCCCCTTCAACATGACCGCGCCGAACGCGCAGACCGGCGACGAGGTCGCGCAGGCGATCGGCGCGGTGCTCCACCGGCCGTCGTGGCTCCGCGTGCCCGAGGCCGTGGTGAAGCTGGGGATGGGCGACGCGGCCGAGATCGTCACCACCGGGCAGCGCGTCTATCCCAGGCGGGCGGAAGAGCTCGGATACAAGTTCCGCTACGCCCGCATCCTGCCCGCGCTCGAGTCGATCCTCCGCAGCTGAGCGCCCGCCCGCGGGTCGAGGTCGATCCTCCGCAGCTGAGCGCCCGCGGGTCGAGCTCTCGCCGCCCTGCGCCAGGGCGCGGCCGCGCTCCGGCCGCCGTCGGATCGGCGCGCGCTGGAGGCGGGCAGCTGGGCGCCGCGGTACGGCGCCCAGCTGCTGCCTACACGAGACAAGAGCCGCCGGTGGCGCGCTGAGAAGTCGACCTGTGTCGAGCAGCGCACCATCGGGAGCCCGGACGGCGGTTTCCCAGCGCTCCCCCAAGCGCTCCGTCCGCTTCCATGCTTACGTCATCGCGCTCCGAGAATCTCTCGGGATGAGTTGGATTGGCGCGTGCAGGGTATCCCGACTGGATGTCGACGTGCACCCTCCAGAAGCGCTGCGAGAACCAAACTCGTTAGGGGAATCCCCTTGCCGCAGCGCACAATCGCGGGGTTACTGGTCCTCCTCGTCTGAGGCTCGTCCGAGGCGCGGTTTCTGGTGCGTGAGAGAGGGGAGGAGCCAGGCGCAGTCTGCGCTCGCTGCCCGGACAGCGGATCACCCCCGCGCTGTGCCGTTGTGGTTCGTCGTGGAGCCCCGGCGCGGCCGGCGGGCGCGCGGTCGTGCAGGCGCGTGGTCGTGCAGGCGCGCTCAGGGGCTGAGGCCACGACTCTGGAGGATCTCTCGCACCACCGCCTGCGCGGAGCCTGTCAGCTCGGAGAGCGAGCCGCGGGCGAGCTCCACGAACTTCATGCCGCGCACGCGCTTGAGCGCCTCGACGGCCACGGCGCGCTCCTCGGCGCCCTCGTGCTGGAGGATGCCGAGGAGCATCTCGCCGGCCTCGAGGGTGTCGATCTTCGCGATCGCCCGCACGGCGCTGGCGCGCACGGCGGCGGCCTGCGACTCGCGGTAGATGCGGGCGAGCGGATCGAAGGCGTGGGCGAAGCGGAGCTCTTCCAGCGCGCGGGCGGCCTCGTGGACCACGGTGGGGTCGGGATCCACGAGCGCGTCGCGGATGGTGATGAACGTGCGCTTGTAGAGGAAGTGGGAGAGCGCGCGGACGACGGCCACCCGGATCTTCGGCTCGGCGCGGCGGAACAGGCGCTCGAGCGGCGAGAGGATCGTGTAGAGCTCGACCGTCGCGAGCTGCTCCGCGAGGCTGATGAGCTGCTGCGCCGGGGTGGCCTCGGGCGTCGCGCCCTCGACGGCGAGCGCGGTGAGCCGGGCGAGCATGGCGCGGCGGCGGGTGACCTCGGACCACTGCGCCGGGTCGAGCACGATGTCGCCGCACGCCTGGGCGGCGCTGCCGGCCTGCTCCCACTCGACGAGGTCGATGTGCCAGACGTCGGGGAAGCCGAGCTCGTGGCGGAGGTGCGCGGGCAGCGGCGCGGCGTCGATCGGCAGGTCCTGCGCGTTCACGTAGCGGCGGCCGGCGCGGGCGTAGTGCTTCTTCCGGGTCTCCTCGAGCGGCAGCTGCGTGAGCGCGCGGTAGACGCCGCCCACCTTGCTGTACTGCCCCGCCTCGCCGAGCGCGATCACGGCGGCGAGCAGCGCGTTCTCGGCGATCTCGGGCGGGGCGGCGCGCTTCTGCGAGACGGCGGACACCTCTTGCCAGAGGCGGGCCTGCGTGAGCACGGCGAAGTTGGCGACGGCGGCGAGCCCCTCTTTCCGGGCGTACGCGGCCATCTCGCGGGCGAGCGTGGCGGCGGCGGAGATCTCGCCCTGCTTCTCGGCCGCGGCGACGGCCTCCTCGTAGGACTGGAGCGCGTAGTAGCGCAGGTGGTCCTCGCGCAGGATGCGGATGACGTTCACGTAGCCCTCGAGGACGTGCTCGAAGGCGCGGCTCTCGCGCCCGACGGCGATGAGGACCTGGTAGCAGTCGAAGGCGCGCTCGCGCTGGCCGATGGTCTCGTACCTGTCGGCGGCCTCCTCGAGCAGGTGGACGGAGGCGAAGACGGCCTCGCGCGCCGCCGCGGCGTCGCCCGTGCGGAGCGAGGTGCGGGCGAGGTTGAAGCGGGCGAGGCCGGCGGCGTAGAGGTCGCTGCCCGACGAGGAGAGCAGCTGGGCGAGGCGCGACCAGAGGGCGCGGGCGCGGGCGAAGTCCTGGCCGCGCTCGCGGGCGATGGCGGCCTGCGCGACGAGGCCGGCGGCCTCGTACTCGTCGGCGGCGCGGCCGTAGAGCCGCTTCTGCCGCTCGGGGTCCTGCTCGCGCTCGGCCCAGGCGAGCACGGTGCGCGCGCGGTCGATGGGCGGGACCTTGGCGATGAGCGGGCGCTGGCTCTGCTCGTTGCCGCCGTACCAGGAGACGGTGAGCGCGCTCCGCGCGTCGCCCAGCCGGACCAGCACGTCGCGGAGCTCGTCCGTCATGGCGACGTACTCCTCCTCGCGGGCGATGGTGTGCTGGAGGGCGCTGAAGAGCGCGTCGCGCGCGCGCGTGAGATCGCTCCTGGCCAGCGCGGAGCGGGCCTCGTCGCGGAGCTCGTGCAGGGGGCGGACGCCTTGGGTCATGCCGGGAGCGAGCGTAGTACACCGGCCCTGGCCGAGGGAGCGGCGGACGACGTCGCTGGCCCGGCCGCCGGCGGAGCGAGGCGCGAGGGCGCGGCGAGGGCTCGAGGCATCCCCTCGAATTCTTCGGAAAATTCACAGGGAGACGGGGAGGCGGGGAGGGAAATTTTCAAATTACTCCCTGTCTCCCCGCCTCCCTGTTCAATTCTTCCGCTGAAAAGGGCTGCAAAATAAGGGGATTCCTTAGGGGCGCGGGGATGGAGTAGCCGTCAAACGGCGCATCGCCGGCTCGGCGTGAGGCAGCCCGCGGAAGCGTGAGAACCGGGCTGTCGATGCGGCGGCGGGCTGCTAGAGCGCGGCCGATATGAAGCTGTTTCACCAGACTCTGATGCTCTCCTGCTCTGCCGCGTTCTCCATCTCTTGCGGTGGCGCGGGCGAGCGCGCGCCGTTGCTCGACGAGGTGGGGAGCGCCGAGCTCTCCGCGTCGGCCGCGCCCGGCGCGCAGCGCGCGAGCCAGGCGACGCGCGCGCCGGGGGAGGAGGCGCCGGGCGATCACCGCTTCTGCGGGTGGCTGCACGAGTTCCTTGGAGATCCCGAGTCGACGGAGCTCGGATACGACACCTTCGCGGCCCACGCCGGGGCGTTCGACGCCGTGCACCCGAAGTGGTGGCGCGTCGCCTCGCCGACCACGTTCGAGAACCACCCGCGCGGCCGGGAGGCCCCGTTCGCCGGCTTTCACGACCGGCGCGTCCTCGACCGCACGACGGCCGGCGGCGCGCGGACCCGGCTCATCCCCCTCATCGCGGCCATTGACCGGCCCGATGTCGTCGCGGTGCACGCCATGATCCACGATCCTGCGCTCCGGGCGAGGCATGTGGAGGGCATCGTCGGGCTCGTGATGGAGAACGGTTACGACGGGATCGACATCGATTACGAGCATCTCTCGTCCGTCCTCGGGCCGGGCGAGACCGTCCGGGCCGAGCGGGCTGCCTTCTCGGCGTTCATCGACGAGCTCGCGCGCGCCCTTCACGCGCACGGAAAGGAGCTCTCGCTCGCGGTGCCGGCGGTCGCGTCCGCGAACGGCGTATTCGACTACGAGGCGCTGAGCGCCTCGGCGGATCACGTGCACGTGATGAGCTACGATTACCACTGGCACGGCGGAGCGCACGTGGGCCCGGTCGCGCCGCTCGGTTGGCTACAGGAGACCGTCTCGTACATCGGGTCGCTTGACGGCGGCGCGCGCCGCGAGAAGTTCATCTTCGGGCTGCCGAACTACGGACTCCTCGGGCCGGAGGCGCCGGGAAGCGGGGGTGCCGTGGTGGGGTGCGAGCCGCTCAGCAAGTGCCTGGAGCTCGCGGGCGACGGCTACGAGACGAGCACCGAGCACATGAGCTTTTGCCCGGACGACGAGGGCGGGCGGCTCGCGGCGGGGAGATCGCCGAACCGGCTCCTCGCGAGCGGTGAGCGCCTCTTCTTCGAGGACCTCGCGTCGCTCGAGGAGAAGGTCGTCGTCGCCGAGCGGGGTGGGCTCGGCGGGGTGACGTACTGGAGCATCGGCGGCGAGCCGGGCGGGGCGGCGTTCTTCTCGATGATCGAGCGCCACTTCCCGAGGTGATCGCCGCGCCCTGCGGCCGCCTTGGCCCCCTGCCGGGACAGGTGCTCAGACCTCGAGGGAGGCGCCTCGGCGCTGGAGAGGGCAGGGGAGCGCGAGCCAGAGGACGGCCGCCGCGGCCGCGAAGGCGGGGGCGGTGTTCAGCGGCGAGGGCCGCGGCGTGGTAGGGTGCGCGCCGTCACAGCGAGAGGAGAATCCTGTCATGGCACGCACCCCGTCCACGATGCTTGAGCTGGGCACCCCGGCGCCCGACTTCAGGCTGCCCGACTTCACAGGAAAGCAGGTCGCGCTGTCGGATTTCAAAAGGCAGCGGGCGCTCCTCGTGATGTTCATTTGCAATCATTGTCCGTTCGTCAAGCACATCCGCCACGAGCTCGCCCGGCTGAGGCGCGATTATGGTGCAGACGACGTGGCCATCGTGGCCATCAACTCGAACGATATCGTCGCGTATCCGGCGGACAACGCCGAGGCGATGGGCAGAGAGGCGCGCGAGGTCGGCTACACGTTCCCTTACCTCCTCGACGAGGCGCAGCTGGTCGCCAGGGCTTACCGTGCCGCGTGCACGCCGGACTTCTACCTCTTCGGCCCCGATCGTCGGCTGGTCTATCGTGGTCAGCTCGACGACAGCCGCCCTGGCAACGACGTCCCCGTGACTGGCCGCGATCTCCGCGCCGCCATCGACGCGGTGCTCTCCTCGGCGCCCGTCCCCTCGGACCAGCGCCCGAGCATCGGTTGCAACATCAAGTGGAAGCCCGGCAATGCGCCGGCGTACCACGGCTGAATCTCCTTCTCCCCCTCCCACCCCGCATCGCCCCCAGCCCCTGTCGATTCCGCCCCCCATCCATCCCCGTAGGCCCGAGGAGGGAGGTTCTGCCGCACGGCGCCTGGGGGATGGGCCGATGTTTGAGCACGTGGCCTGAGCCTTGCCCAGCGGGCAAGGCTCAGGCCACGTGCGAGTTCGGCGGGGCCCCCAGGCGCCGTGCGGCAGAACCTCCCTCCTCGGGCCGGTCTTGCCGGTCCTGCCGGTCCTTCTCCCCAAGGATCGCCTTGGCCGCGCTAGCCCGAGCCGCCCCGCTCGCCACCGTCGCGTGGTCCACCACCCAGTGCGCGTCCAGCAGATCCAGGTAGTCGAGGTCCAGCTCCCCCCCGGATGGCAGCATGAACACCGCCGAGATGTGCGCGTGGCTCTGCACCGCCTGCACCATCTCCCGCGGGATGTAGAGCGCCGCATGCGTGAAGAGGTGCACCACCGGCGTGCGCGGGTCGTGGTGCCGCGTCAGATCCAGATCTGTAGCGAGCTCCGCGAACACGCGCGCCGGGTTCCTGCCCCGCTCCCCCTTGAAGGACAGGAGGTGCGCCGTCGGCAGCTGCCCGTTCTTCGCCCGGTAGAGCTCGTACAGCCGCGCGTCGAAGAAGCGGAACGCCACGTCCTCGCCCTCCAGCAACAGCCGCTTGCCCGTCGCGATCGCCATCCCCCGGGCGAATGTCTGGCGATCGCCGCGCATCGACGCCGACGCGTCGATGAGCAGGTAGTGGATGCGCCGCTGCTCGTCCCGGCTCTGCTCGCGCGCGAAATACAGAACCTCGTTGTCCGCGATGCGGCGCGCCAGCTCCATGTCGTCCCACGCGAGCTCCGTCAGCACCATGCTGTCGATCGACCCGCGCGTGCCCAGCCCCGAGTAGCCGTGCGCCGCCGTCGTGCCCGCGGCCGGGCGCGTCTTCGTCTCGAGCACGCTCGGCAGGATCTCCAGCGAGAAATTCACGATGTCGTTCGCCTCGGGCGACGAGAGCGCCGCGAGCAGATCGACCTGGGCGAGCGCCCCGGCCGACGCCTCCGAGCCCAGCATGCCGAACAGGCGCAGCGTCTCGATGTCGAGCGCGTCCGACATCGTGAGCACGTACAGCCGGGAGACGTCGAGCGCCTCCAGCGCCCGCTGCTCGAACTCGCGCCGCGCCGACAGGAACAGCCCGCGGAGCTGGGGCTCGATCCCCTCGAAGAGCGCCGCGTCCGCGGGGAGCATCGCGCGGTAGGCCGGCGACGTGTGGGTCCGCGCCGCGACCGCGCCGAAGAGGCGCGACAGCACGACCGTGACCAGGTCGTCGCTCATCCGGAGCTGCGCCGCGCATCGCGCGGCCTCGCTCTCGGCGAGCTCCCGGAGCACCGCCCGGTACCCCTCCACGATGCGCTCCGCGTCCCGGAGCCGGCCCGCGAGCTCCCTCGCGTCGCAGCGCGGGCCGAGCTCCAGCTGCTCGCGCGGCGTCGAGAAGAGCAGGCCCGCGTCGTGCACCAGCGCGAACGGCAGGACCACCCCGAGCCGCTCCAGGCTCTGGTGCCACCGGATCGCGCGCAGCGCGAGCGACGAGCTCAGCGGGCGCACCTGCGAGAACGCCAGCGTGCCGAGCGGGCCGGCGATGGAGGGGTTCGCGAGCTGCGACGTGGGGACCGGCACGGCTACAGGCGCGCGGCGCAGCGGAAGCCGATGCCCGGCGCGCTCGCCGTCGCGAGCTGGTGGTAGCGGAACGCCGGGTTGAGCCAGAGCGCGAAGCCGCCGTTGTAGGCGCCGCCCCGGATCGCCTTGCGATCGCCGGCCGGCGCCCCCTTCGGGTTCACCTGCTCCTCGTCCTTGTAGGTCTCGAACCAGTCCGCGGTCCACTCCCACACGTTGCCGACCACGTCGTCGGCCCCGAACCTCGTCTTGCCGTTCGGGAACGAGCCGACCGGCGCCGTGCCGGAGAAGCCGTCGTCGGCCTCGTACATGCGCTCGCTCGGCTTGAGCCCGCGCGCCTTCTCCCACGCCGTGCACTCGGTGCCGCACGCGTTCATGAAGGTCTGGTCGCCGGCCTTGTCGCCCCAGGGGAATTTGCGCCCGTCGGAGCCGCGCGCCGCGTACTCCCACTCCGCCTCGGTCGGCAGGCGCTTGCCGTGGACCTGGCAGTAGGCGTTCGCGAGGCTCCACGGCAAGCAGTTGATCGGGTGCTTCGCGAGCTCGGGCTTGCCGAAGGTGCACTGCTCGGCGAGGGCCGTCAGCGTCTTCTGGTGCGCGGCCGCGGGCGACCCGTCCGTGTTCGGGAAGTCAGGCGCGACCGGGGGCCGCTTGCACTCTCCCTTGTCCGAGCACGCCATGTAGTCGCCCGCGGTCACCTCGTGGACGTCGATGCAGAACGTGTCGATCGTCACCTTGTGCGCGGGCTGCCACAGCTTGAACTCCGGCTCGTCGGAGCCCATGAAGAACTTGCCGCCCGGGACGAGCACCATCCCTGCAGGGCACTCGGTCCGCCGCTCGGGGAGCGCGGCCGCCGCGGCCGTGGCGCTCGCCGTCGGCGCCGCCGCGGTGGCGGACGCGGTGGCGACCGGCGCGCTCCGCGACGCCTCTTCCTCAGGCGGCGCGGAGCGCAGCAGGCTCCAGGTGATCGCGCCGCCGGCCGCGAGCGCGAGCGCGACGCCGCCGAAGAGCAGCGGGCCCTTCGACCTCGGCGCCGCCACGTCGCTCGCGGCGCTCGAGCCGGCCACGGAGACCGGCTGCGACGTCAGCGCGGGCGGCGGCCCCGGGGCCGTGGAGGGCGCCGCCATCGTCGGCGCGGTCTGCGCCTGCAGCGAGATCCGCGGCGAGGACGGGAGCCGCGGCGCCGACGCGCGGGGCGACGGCGCGCCGGGCGGGGGCGCGAGCGAGCCGCCGCCCGTGGAGAGCGCCCAGGCCGGGTCCTCGGGGAAGACCGCCCGGTGCAGCGCCGCCCAGAAGCGGCCCATGGTGGGGAAGCGGTCCGCCGGCGCGACGGCGAGCGCCTTCGCGAAGACCGCCTCGACCTCGTCGCTGACCGTGAGGCCGAGCGTCCGCGGGGTCGGCCGGCGCGACGGATCGCGGCTCGCGACCGCGAGCTGGAGGTAGTCGTCGCCTTGCAGCGCCGGCGCTCCGCCGAGCATCACCTCGATCATGATGAGCGCCATCGCGAAGACGTCGGTCCAGGGCCCGGTCGCGCCGTGGGTCCGGCTGAACTGCTCGGGGGCGCCGTAGCTCGGCGTGAACGCGGTGATGTCCTTGCCCGTGTGGGCGAGCGCCGTCGCCGCCGCCGCGTGATCGGCCATCACCTTGGCGATGCCGAAATCGAGCACCTTCACGAACGTCGAGGCGTCGCGCGGCTGGCCGACGACGAACAGGTTCGCCGGCTTGATGTCGCGGTGCGCGATGTTCCGCGAGTGCACGAGATCGAGCGCGATCGCGGCCGACTCGAGCAGCGCCATCGTCGCGCGCAGGTCGCGCGCTGGCGCGCCGTCGGTCGTCTCGTCGTAGAGGACCCGATCGAGCGGCCTGCCGTCGAGCCACTCGAGGACCATGTAGGGCAGCCACTGTCCGTCCGGCGCGTTGAACGTGCCGATGTCGCGGGCCTGGACGATCGCGGCCGAGCGGCTGGACAGCTCGGTCATGAGCTTGCCCTCCTGGATGAACGCCTGGAGCAGCTGCTCCCGCTGCTCGGCCGGCGCGCCCGCGAGGAGGGTGAAGCACTTGACGGCGACGGGCTGCTTCCAGATGACGTGCTCGGCCCTGTAGACGACGCTGAAGCCGCCTTCGCCCACGGCGTGATCGATCCTGTACTTGTCGGCGATCAGGCTGCCGGCGATGTTGAGCGGATCGCTGCGGTCCGGGTTCTGGCTCATGAGATCCCTACGCACCGCGGCGGGGCCCCGATCGGAGCGCCTCGTGCGTGCGTCGGGGCCATCTTAGTTGCCTCGCGGTCGGTTGGAACCCTTTCGCGCGATCCGGCGCCCTCCCCGATCCGGAGGCGCCGCCCGCTCCGGGTGTCCGATATGGCGGATGTTCCAAGGCCCGTTGGATGGTGAGCGAGCCCGCATTCAGGGATCCTTGTGGGCGCGATCCATCTCTTGACAGAGATCTTCGTCCGTTATATTGGATGACACATTCGGTGGTTCCCTGCTGGCGTCGCTGCTGCCCAGCCGGGTGCTCCTGACGGCGGCCTCTCGTCTGCGCGTCGTGCGTGGGACGCGGAGCGCAGGCCGGGGAGCGATGGTCCGCCGCCTGCGAGGGCGTGGTGCGCCTTCGCGCCGGCGGCTGGTGCCGGCCGTGCGCCCCGCTCGTCGAGGGTCGTGCGCCGTGCGTCGTGCGTCGTCAGCAGCTGGTTTGATCCGAGGAACAACGCGCTTGAAATCGATCAACGGAAAGAAGTCGCACACGGTCCGCGCGGCAGCGGCGCTCTGGCTCGTCGCCGCCGCGCTCCCCTCCCAGGCGTCCGCTCAGCAGCCCGCGGCGCCGCCCCAGGCTCCGGCGCCGCCCCAGGCCCCGGCGCCGCCCCAGGCCCCGGCGCCGCTTCCGGCCCCAGCGCCCCAGGAGACCGGGGCGGCGGCCGGCGTCGAGCCGCTGAGCCGCCGGGTCGCGGAGCTCGAGCAGCAGCAGCGCGCGCTGATCGAGCGCCTCGAGGCCGAGCGCAAGGCGGCCGCCGAGGAGCGGGCCAGCGCGGCGAAGGACAAGGGCAGCGGCGTCAAGGTGACGGCGGCTCCTGGAAAGGGCTTCACCGTCAAGACGGCGGACGACAAGTTCTCGTCCACGATCCGTGCCCGCGTGCAGCTCCGCGAGACCATCACGCACACGGGAGAGGACGACACGAACGAGATCAACGTGAAGACGGTGCGCCTCACGACGAGCGGCCATGTCCTCTCGCCCGATCTCAAGTACACCGTGCAGCTCGCCTTCGGCGGCAACGACTTCGAGAAGGACAGCCCCTCTCCCGTCTTCGACGCCTTCGTCGAGTACACCGGGATCCGCGATCTCAACGTGCGTGTCGGCCAGTTCTTCGTCCCGTTCGACCGGGCGCGGACCACGCGCGAGTTCACCCTGCAGCTGGTCGATCGCCAGATCGCCGTCCGCGAGTTCACGCTCGATCGCGACGTCGGGCTGATGCTCTCATCACCCGATCTCTTCGGCCTGGGAGGCAAGCTGTCGTACAACCTCTTCGTGGGCGGCGGCGAGGGGCGCAATCGCTTCGGCGGTCAGAAGCACGGCCCGCTCGCGGTGGCGCGGCTCGCGGTCCGCCCGTTCGGCGCGTTCGACGACGACCAGGAGGGCGACCTCTCTCGCGAGGCGAAGCCCCGGCTCGCGGTGGGCGTCGCGGGCGCCTACAACCACCAGACCAACCGCCAGAACAGCACCTATGGCACGACGCTCGCGCACGGCGCGGCCGACTACCTGCACGGCGCGGCGGATCTCGTCTTCAAATATGCCGGCTTCTCGCTCTCGGCCGAGGCCGTGGTGCGCCACGCCGAGCGGGATTCCTTCGAGGGCGAGGTCGACGGCGCGCCCGTGCGGGAGTGGACCCGGTCGGGTTACGGCTACTTCGTCCAGTCGGGCTTCCTGCTGACCGAGCGGGTCGAGGTCGCCGCGCGCTGGGACCAGATCTTCGCGGAGCGCGGCACCGATCCGAAGCTCGTCGACCTCGTCGACACGCAGGGAAAGCAGGTCGGCGGCGGGCTCAATTACTACGTGAACGGGTATGCCCTGAAGATCCAGGGCGACTATTTCTACATCTTCGGCAAGGACACCGCCGACGCCCGCCACGTCGGTCGCCTCCAGCTCGACGCCACGTTCTGAAGGCGACGCGCGGCCAGGGGGAAATCATGATCACTTCTCAGACTTCCCTCGCCAGGCGTCCATCTGCGCTCGGTCGCGACCCCTGATGGCCTCGAGCTCATGGCGTTGTTCGTCGGTGAGGTCCGGATTCACTGCCCAGAGTGCCTTTGCCTCCTCCGGGGACTCGGCCCACATCAAGACATCGCGGTAGTCGCCCTTCGCGGCGTCGGTCATCCGGCGAAGCTCCCCGAGGGCGTCTCCGCTGAGCTTGATGATCGCCAGACGGACGCGCGCGGTCTCCCGCTCGTACGATTCGACGCCGTAGCGGCTGAGCTCGGCGCGCGCCGCAGCGCGGGCTTCCTCGGAAGGCCACGCGGCGACCAGCTTCTGTTCGACCTCCGGCTCCAGAACCTTTCTCTCTCTGCTCATGCGGTCGCCGCCACTGCATCCAGGTGAAAGGAGTACGGACGGTCGCCGTACTGCTGGTCCCCGTGCGCAGCGACCGCATACGACCGTGCCTTTTCTCTCGTGGTACTCATGAGGCCTAACCATCAGTCGAGTGGTCAACCGGAGCCGGCGGCCCAGGTCTGTCCAGATCGTCGCCTTTTATGAACTTTCCCACGGAGAGTCTCATGGATCGACGCTGCGCCGCAAGCGCTCGGCGCTGTGGTAAATTCGCCGCCCGGAGGTCTTCTCGTGGAACGATCTCGTGGCATTTTCACGTCCATCGCCGCTGCGGCCGCGATGGTTTCCTGCGGCGGGGAGACCCCGCCGCCCGCGCTGGCGCCGGCGGCCTCCGCTTCCGCCGCGCCCGTCGCGACGAACAGCGTCGAACCCCCGCCTGCGGCTCCGGCTCCTCCCGCGGCGTCCACGGCGGCGCCGGAGCCGCCCAGGCTTGCCGCGCCGAGCCCTGTCGCAAGGTACACCGGCTTCGCCAAGCCGGAGAGTGTGCTCTACGACGCGGACAACGACCGGTACCTCGTGTCGAACATCAACGGCAATCCGGACGACAAGGACAACAACGGCTTCATCTCCGTCCTCTCGCCCGACGGTCAGGTGACGAATCTAAAGTGGATCGAGGGCGGCAAGGCCAAGGTCAGGCTCGACGCGCCGACAGGCTCGGCGATCGCGAAGGGCGTGCTCTACATCGCCGACCTCACGACCGTCCGGATGTTCGATCTCAAGACCGGGGCGCCGAAGGGGGAGATCTCCATCCCCGGTACGACGTTGCTGAACGACGTCGCTGCGGCTCCGGACGGCAAGGTCTACGTGTCCGACTCCGGCTTCAAGATCACCGCGACCGGAAGCCTCGAGGCGACGTCGAGCGATGCCATGTACGTCATCGAGAAGGGCAAGGCCAGGGCGCTGCTGAAGACCACCGACCTGCACATGCCGAACGGCCTCGCATGGTCCGACAAGGGACTCGTGGTCTGCTCGAGCGGCGCTCCCGAGGTCTTCCGCCTCGATGAGAAGGGCGCCAGGCAGGACGTGACCACCACGGCGCCCGGCGGCCGCCTCGACGGCCTGATCTCCCTCGGGGACTCGCTCCTCGTGACCAGCCACGAAGCGTCGGCGGTGCTTCGCGGGAAGCTCGGCGGGACCTTCGAGGTCGCGATTCCCGAGCAGAAGACGCCCGCGGACATCGGTTACGACACGAAGCGTGGACGCGTCCTCGTCCCCCATGTGATGGTGGACACGGTCGACGTCTACGAGCTGAGGTGATCCGCGGACGAAAGACCCCTCGCGACGGAGGAAGGCCGCCTCGATGCGGCGATGGACGGCTGATGCCTCGCGGGCGCCGGGCTGTTCACCTCCTCAGCTCTTGGCGCGCCATCGCGCCACGAGGTCGCGCGCCGCCGCCGACCACTCGGTGAAGGCGAACGTGAACCCGGCCTCGCGCAGGCGTCCCGGGACGACGCGCCGGCTCTTCAACACGAGCTCGGTGTCCGTGCGCATCACGAGCGCGCCGACCTCCAGCATCCATTTCGTCGCGGGCAACCCGAAGCCGATACCCCAGGCCTCGCGCAGCGCGCGCATGAAATCGCGGTAGGGGAGCGGCCCCGGCGAGGCGAGGTTGACCGGCCCGGAGATGTCGTCCCGCTCGATCAAGAACCTCGTCGCTCGCACGAAGTCGCGATCGTGGATCCACGACACGAACTGCTGCCCTCCGCCGGCCGGACCGCCGAGGCCCCGCCGGGTGAGCCCGAGCAGCACGTCGAAGATGCCGCCGCGATCAGGGCTCATCACCATGGATGCGCGGATCGCGATCTTGCGCGTGCGCGGCGTCTTGGCCTCGTCCAGCGCCTGCTCCCACGCTCGGGCGATCTCGACGCTGTTGCGCCAAGTCGAGGGGACGTCCGGCTCGTCGCCGCCGAGGAGCCCGGTCGCCTCGTCGTTGGGCGCGTCGTGGCGGTGCGCGTAGATCGTGGCCGTGCTCATCTGCAGCCATACGCGCGGCGGCTGTGAGGCGGCGGCGATCGCCTCGCCGACGGCGCGCGTCGAGTCCACACGAGAGCTCCTCATCGCGCGGAGGTTCTCGTCCGTGTAACGGCAGTTCACGCTGCGGCCAGCGAGGTTGAACACCACGTCGGCGCCGTCGAGCTCGCGCGCCCAGGGACCGAGCGTGCGTCCATCCCACGGCACGACCCGCCCTGCGGGCACGCTCGCGCTGCGGCACAGGACGATCACCTCGTGTCCGTCGGCCGCGAAGGCGCGCGCAAGGATCTGACCTACCTGTCCGCTCCCACCCGGAAGGACGATCTTCATGCCGCGAGCCTATCCCGGGCTGCCGCGAATGCACAGCCCGCTCCTTCTCCTCGTCCAGGGCTGGAGCGCCGCGAAGGAGATGGGGAAATCATGATCACTTCTGCCGAGCGCCCGCGCGCGCTACGCCTGAGTACGCGCTACGCCTGCGTGCGCGCGTCGCCCAGGTAATAGTCGCGCTGCGCCGGATAGTAGTCGGCGAAGCTGGGCAGCGGCTCGCCGAGCCTGGAGGCGACGAGCATGTCGAGGTAGTACTCCCAGCCCGGCCCGACATCGCCGGCGAGCGCTGGATCGGCGAGGCGCTGGATGAAGGTAAGCTCGGTGATCTCACCCTTCGCCGCGAGCGACAGCTCGAGCCGCCACTCGCCGTGATCGTCCTTGGCCGAGAGCGCAAGGCGATGCGGCGGCTCGCACGTGTCGATCGAGAAGTCACACCATGGCGCCCCCTGCTCGAACGCCATCTGAAGGCGCACCGTCTTGCCGGGCCCCGCTTCGCCCTCCCACGGGCCGATCCAGCGCGCCGTGCTCTCGGAGGCGGTGACGCTCTGCCAGACATCCTCGATGGGGGCGCGAAAGCTGCGCGTGATGACGAGATCGGCGCCTGTCGCCGTGCTCCGGACGCGGCCTGTGGGTCGGGGGCTCATGCGGTCTCCTTCCTTCGTTTCGCTTCGTTGTGAGACGAGGATGCGGTCGCCATGCGCCGCTGCCGGCCGACGCGCTGCACCTCGGTCTCGAGCGCGTCGAACCGGCGGTGCCACGGGCTCGCTGCGTGCAACTCGCGCAAGAACGCCTCGAGCTCGGCGAGCGCACCGAGATCGAGGCGGTACTCGCGCTCGCGACCGCACTGGACGTCGCGCACCAGGCCCGCCTCGCGCAGCACGCGCAGGTGACGGCTGACCGCCGGGCGGCTGACCGGAAACGCGCCGGCGATCGCGCCCGCCGTGGCGGTGCGATCGCGCAGCATCCGCAGGATCTCCCGCCGGATCGGATCCGCCAGCGCCTGGGCAACGGCGTCCATCGGCGTGATGTGTAACGGATGTGTTACGCGTTCGTCAAGCCGCACGGCCGAGCGCGCAGGTGAATTTCGTCCAATACGCGGTCGGCGCGATGCTCCAGGATGAGCGCCAACCCGGATCGCCGAGGCGACGCGCGCCAGGAGAGGCCTGCCTTCCTCCTGGCGCACGGGCGCGCGAGGAGCGCCGCTCGATCGTCAAGGCAACTCCCGCCGTTCCCCCGGGAAAGGCCATGATCCAAGACGAGCACGAAGGAGCGCGACGATGACGAAGAGCAAGGTCCACCCCGTCCCGGAAGGTCAGACGTGCTTCCCCTACCTGAGCGCGCGGAGCGCCGCGGAAGCCATCGAGTTCTACAAGCGCGCGTTCGGCGCGCGCGAGGACTCGCGCATCCCGATGCCCGACGGGCGGATCGGCCACGCCGAGCTGTCCATCGGTCGAGCTCGGTTCTTCCTGTCGGACGAGTATCCCGAGCTCGGCGCCATCAGCCCCGAGACGCTGGGAGGCAGCAGCCCGGCCGTCGTCGTCTACGTGGAGGACGTGGACGCGCTCGTCGCTCAGGCCGCGGCGGCAGGCGCGACCATCGATCGCCCGCCGCAGGACAAGCCGTTCGGAGACCGGACGGCCTGGCTCCGCGATCCGTTCGGCCATCGCTGGTCCTTCGCGAGCCGGATCGAGGACGTCTCTCCCGAAGAGCTGCAGAGGCGCCTCTCGGCGGCGTAGCGACCCGCCACAAGGGCGGCCCCGGAGCGGGCGGGGAGGGCGAGCGCGAGAATTGCGGCGCTTCACGAGGGAGAGCTTGCTAGGGTGCGCGGACGTCCATGCTCCCTGACGAACGCGCTCCTCTCCCGCTGCCGGCTCCCGCTCCGCTCACGCCTCCGGAGGGCTTCGCGGAGCGCCTCGCGGCGATCGGCGTCACCCTCGACGCCGCGACGATCGCCAGGCTCGGCGATTACCTCGCGCGCCTGCTCGCGATGAACGAGCTGATGAACCTCACCTCGATCACGGATCCGGTCGAGGTCTGGGAGAAACACATCCTCGATTCGCTCACGCTCCTGCCCCTGCTGGAGGAGCTGAGCGAGGGGGCGCGCCTCGCCGACATCGGCTCGGGCGGGGGCCTCCCCGGCCTTCCGGTCGCCATCGCTCGGCCCGATCTCAAGGTGACGCTGGTGGAGGCGACGCAGAAGAAGGCTTCGTTCCTCGTCGCGGTGGCCGCGGGCCTCGGCCTCACCAACGTGTCGGTGCGCGCCGAGCGCGCCGAGCAGCTCGGCAAGGGCGATCTCCAAGGCGCGTTCGACGCGGTGACGGCGCGCGCGGTGGGGCGCCTTGTCATGCTGGTCCCCCTGACGGTGCCCTTCGTGCGGCCCAACGGGATCGTGCTGCTGGTGAAGGGCCAGCGCGCCGAGGAGGAGCTCGCCGAGGCGAGCTGGGTCCTCGGGCGACAGCGGGCCGCCTTCGTGAAGACCGTGGCGACGCCGACGGGGAAGATCGTGATGCTGCGGAAGTCGGGGGAGGAGCCGAAGCGCCATCTCGGGCGGTGAGCCACGGCGGGGTTCCTTCCCCCCGCCGAGCGCCCACAGCCCCGCTACAGGCCCTTGACGAGCGCCTCGGACGTCTCGCCGAACGCGAGCTCGACTGCGCACCAGATCCGCCAGGGTCGTCTTCGGCTCCAGCTTGCCCTTCTTGTCCGCATCACAGCGGCTCGAGCTCCGTCACGAGACCCCGGCGAACGGATCCGACCGCGGCTGCGACAGCTTCGTCTCCGGGCGGGTACGGCCCACATCCATTGTTGTGTTTCGCCTCGCTTCAGTTTGACGACCAGTCCATTCATCAGAACAATGGTCCGCGTCGGCCGCGTCGCTCGCGTGCTGCGGAAGACGAGGGATCCGACGATGAGGACGGCAGGCCGGCCGATCCCGCCGGCGACGAGGTTCGCCCTCGTGCTCAGCGTCGTTCCGACGCAGGCAGACGCATCCGAACCCAGCGCCGGAATGAGCCTCGGCGGATCCAGGCTGGCACCGCTCCGCGCGCCCGCGAGCTCTACGCCGACGAGCGCCTGGAGGCGGACGGCAGCAAGCTCTATCGTCTGCACGGCACCCTGTTCTTCGCCTCCACCACGCCCTTCCTCGACCTGTTCGACGCCGTCGACGACCCGCCCCAGGTGACGCTGGACTGCCGCCACCTGAGCTTCGTCGACTACTCGGCCATCGCCGCGCTGAAGACCCTGCGCGGACGCTACGCCAAGGCCGGCAAGCACCTGCGCGTGGTGCACCTGTCCGAGCGCTGCAAGCAGCTGCTCAAGCGCGCGGGCAGCCATCACGGCTGAAGCCAGGCCTCAGCCCGCCAGCCCCCCGAGCCGGATCGAAGAGGTTTCCCGAAGAGCTGGAGAGGCGCCGCTCGGCGGCGTGGCGATCCGTCACAGGGGCGCGGGAGAGGGCGCCCCGGTGGTCACTGGTCCGGCAGGGCCACGATCCCGACATAGGTGGGCTCGGGGACCTCGGTGACACGGCCTGTCGGCTCGAGGGCGCCCGTCGCCTCGTCCACGCGAAACGCGACGATGTTGCTTGAATCCTGGTTCGCGACGAGCATCAGATCGCCTGTCGGAGAGATCTGGAAATGGCGAGGCGTCATGCCTTGCGTCGAGGCATGGCCGGCGGGCGTGAGCGTGCCCCGCTCGGGATCGACCGCGAAGATGGCGATGCTGTCGTGGCCGCGGTTCGACCCGTACACGAACTTGCCCGACGGGGACACCTGGACCTCGGCGGAGAAGTTTCCTTCGGCGCTCACGCCGTCGGGCAAGGTCGACACGGTGGCCATGGCGGTGAACGTCCCGCGCGACGCATCGTAGCTCAGGGGGGTGATCGAACCGGAAGACTCGTTGATCACGTACGCGAACCGGCCGTTCGGGTGGAACTCGAGGTGTCTAGGCGTCGTGTCCTCGGGGAGCGAGAGGGCTGGCGGGTCATTCGGCTCCATCTGGCCCGTGTCCGCGTCGAAGGTGAGCTGCGCTATCTCGTCGAGCCCGAGGTTGGTGACGAACGCGAACCGGTTCGCCGGATCGGTCATGGCGTGGTGCGACCTCGTCCGGCGACCGAAGGCCACGTCGAAGGCCGCCTGGCCGAGCGCGCCGTCCTGGCCCACGGGGAGCACCGCCGCCGTCCCGCCGGCGTAGTTGGCGACGAGGACGAAGCGCCCGGAGCGATCCGTGGACAGGTGGGCGGGGCCCGCGCCCTTCGAGGACGCCCTGTTGATGAGCTCGAGCGTCCCGCCCTGGGGATCGATCCGGAACGCGCTGACCGCGCCCGACAGCTCCCCGTCCACCTCGTTCAGCTCGTTCGCCGCGAAGAGGCGCTGGTGCGCGGGGTCGACGGCGAGGAAGGTCGGGTTCATCTCGGCGTCGAGCGGGCCCTGCACGGCCGAGAGCGCGCCGTCGGCGCCGTCCAGGCGGAAGACGAAGAGCCCCTCGTGACCACCGACATAGACCATGAACGCGCGTTCGGCCTGCGAGCTGCCGCCGCCCGCGCCGTTGCCGCCCGCGCCGCCGCTGCCGCCCGCGCCGCCGCCGCTCGTGCTGCTGGCGCTCGTGCTGCCGACGCTCGTGCTGCCGACGCCCTGGTTCGCGCCGTCACCGCCGCCGGTGGTCACGCCCGTCGTGGCGCCGTTGTTCGCGGCTCCGGCGCCGGAGCTGCCGCATCCGAGCCACAGTCCCGCCGCCAGAAAGAGGAGCGCGCGCTGCATCGACCTGGTTTCTCCTGCTTCCTGCGTTAGACCTGGCCAGCGCCGCGGCGCAAGCGGCACGGCGCGCTCCCCTTCGCGGCGCGCTGCGGCAGGTCCGCGGCGGTCGCGCCGCCTCGCAGCGATCGATGGCCGGGGAGGACGCGCGACGCGGCGCGGCGCCTCAGGCTCGCCCGCGCAGCGCCCCGGCGGCGGCGCCGAGGAGCGCGCCGGCCGCGATGGGCACGCCGTGGGCGAAGGCGACGTGGACGACCTCGTCGAGCGAGCAGTGCGCGTGGATGCCGATCGCCGCCCCGAGCCCGCACAGGGCCCCGATCGTGGCGCCCCGCCACGCCGGGGCCGAGAGGAACGAGCGGCGCAGCACGAGCGCCGCCAGCGCGAACGGCACGAGCGCCATGCCGAGCGCGACCGCGCTGCACTCGAGGTGCACGCTCAGGGGCGCCAGCACGTCGTCCCCACGCGACGTGAGGACCGCCGCGGCCAGGAACCCGACCGCCACCGCGGCGACGAGCGCCTGGAGCGCCCGCACGCTGGCCGGCAGGCCCCGGGCGCGCGGCAAGAGCGCGAGCAGCAGGCCGAGGCCGGAGAGCGCCGCCAGGAGGACGAGCGGGAGGGCGACCCGGGGCGATCCGAGGTCGTCGCGGAAGCCCTCCACCCACGTCTGGAGCAGGATCCACGCGAGCCCCGCCAGGATCGCGCCCACGACGAGGCGCTCGCGCGCCGGGCGCGTCGGCGACGGCTCGGCCGGCGCGTCGACCCGGGCCGGCGGCGGGCGGGCGGCGAGGTGGGCCGCGGGATCGGGGATGTCCTTCAGCCCGCTCAGCAAGTCGCGCTCATTCGACATTGGCACCTCCCCGGACGCTCCCCTGGCCCTTGCTCCGGCGGCGCTGTTCCGCGCCTCCTGGTTCCGCCTCGGGCCGCCGCTTGAGATCGTCGAGCGCCGCCCGCAGCGCCTCGTAGGCGCGGAACGCGCGGAGCTTCACCGCGCTCGCGGTCGTCCCCAGGATCGCCGCGGCGTCCTGCACGCTCAGCCCCTCGTACCGGATCAGGATGAACGCCTCGCGCTGCGAGGCCGGCAGGCCCGCCAGCGTCCGCTCCACCGCCCGCGCCGTCTCGGAGGCGATCGCGACCGCCTCGGCGTCCGCGCCGCGCGCGTCCGGCGGCTCCGCGCCCGGATCGCTCGGCAGGCGCTCGGTGCCGCGGTGCTTCTGGGCGCGCGCGTGATCCAGGTAGACGTTGCGCGCGATGGCGTAGGCCCACGGCGCGACGGCGCCGCCGCGGGCGAAGCTCGATCGGGCGCGGTGCATCCGCAGGAACGTCTCCTGCGTCAGGTCGCCCGCGAGCGTCTCCGAGCCGCTCATGCGGGCGAGGTACGCGAGGAGGCGCGCCGCGAGCGCGCGGTGCAGCTCCGGAAACGCGCGCGCGTCGCCGCACGCGTACCGGTCCATCGCTTCGTTCAGGGCGAGCTCATCCATGGAGGTCCTGACGGCATACACCGTCTGCGCCCCGGCGATCATCGCGACGGCCCGAGGAGCGCCCCGCGCTCGGCAAGATCGCTCAGCAGGGCCGCGGTGCTCTCCAGCACCGGCCCGTCGACCGGGTGCCCCTGCGCGGCGCAGCCCGCGACCACGGCCTCCCCGAGCGCGGCGCCCGCGAGGAGGCGGCCCAGGATCTCGGCCGCGAGCGGCGTGAGCTCGAGGAAGCGCACGTCGTGCGCGGCGTCGCGGTACACGAGCAGGCGGGTGGGCTCGCGGGCCGGCACGTCGCGCGCCGACGCGTCGCCCTGCAGCCTGTGGACCGCGTGCTCGTAGCGCACGAGCGCCGCGGCCTGCTGGAAGCGCGCCCCCCGGTCGAGCGACAGCGCGTCGCCCAGGGGCCCCGGCGCCTCGTTGCCCGGTGTTGCCGGCGCCTCGTCGCCGAGCGGCCCTGACGCCCCGCCCGCGCCGGCCTCCTCGTCCTGCTCGGCGCACGCCGCCGCGAAGGCGGCCAGCTCGTGGCGCGCGAGATCCGCGAGGTACGCGGGGACCTCCGCATCCCCGGCCCAGCGCGGCGCCGCGAAGCCCACGAACTCGAACGCGACGTCGCGGAGGTAGCGCGACCGGGGCGGCTCCGCCTCGATGAAGCGCGCCACGTCCGCCTCGAACCGCGCGCCGAGCCGCGCCGCGGTCCGCGGGATCCCGGCGCGGATCGCGCCCGTCAGCCCGCGGCGGATGAGGCTCCGGTAGAGCAGCAGCCGCTTCGGCGGGAGCGCTGCCATCGCCTCGAGGTCCGGCCCCTCGAGCCCGGCGCGGGCGAGCCACGCGCGGGGATCGGCCGCGATCGCCTCGCCGTCCGGCGCGGTCACGCTCCGCTGGAGCGCCCGCTCCAGCGCCGCGAGCTCCGGCGGCGGCGTGTTCGACGTCTCGCCGGTCTCGCCGGTCTCGCGCGCCTCGCGCGCCTCGCGCGCCTCGCGCGCCTCGCGCGCCTCGCGCGCCTCGCCCATCTCGCCCATCTCGCCCGCCGCGCTCACGCCCGCGCCTCCCGCGCGGCGAGCCCGCGCCGGTACGCCGCGTCGACCTCGGCGAGCTCGGCGAGCAGCGCGCCGAGCGGCGGCACGTCGTTGTCCCGCTCGAGCACGACCGGCACCGGCCCGGTCCGCGCGACCGCGCGGGCGAGCAGGTCGAGCACCGGGGCGATGGCCGGCGCGCCGTGCGTGTCGACGAGGACCTCCGCGTCGTCGCGCCATTCGTGCCCTGCAACGTGCATCGCGGCCACGCGCTCGGGAGGGATCTTCTCCAGGAACGCGATCGGGTCGAAGCCGTGGTTCCGGGCGTTGACGTAGACGTTGTTCACGTCGAGCAGGAGCCGGCAGCCGGCGCGCTCGAGCACCTCGACGAGGAAGTCGGCCTCGTCGAGCGAGGCGCGGCCCGGGACCAGGTAGTAGGTGATGTTCTCGATCGCCATCGGGCGCTCGAGCCGCTCCTCCGCCTCGCGGATGCGGGCCGCGGCGTGGGCGGCGGCCGCGGACGTGTGCGGGAGCGGCAGCAGGTCGTGGAGGAACGCGCCGTCGACCCCGGAGAAGCAGAGGTGGTCGCTGTGGAAGGGGGGATCGAGCCGCTCCAGGAACCCCCCGAGCGCGCGCAGGTAGCCGGCGTCGAGCGGATCGAGCCCGCCGACGGACAGGGTGAGCCCGTGCGTCAGGATCGGGCGGTGCTCCCGGACGCGCTCGATCGCGGCGGTGAAGTAGCCGCCGCGCCGCATGTAGTTCTCGGGGGAGAGCTCGAAGAAGGGGACGGGCAGCGCCGCGTCGCGCGCGCCGTGATCGGGCGCGTCGAGCGCCGCGAGCACCTCGTCGAGGAACTCCCATCGGAGCCCGAGGCCGACACCGGTGAGCGCGCTGCCGGTCATGGGGGTACGGGGAGGGCGCGGGAGGCCGCGATCAGCCGCAGGTGCCCTGGCCGCAGCCCGCGTGGCCGGGCTTCTTCGCGGCGGCGCCCGTCTTCTTGGCGGCGGGCTTGGCCGGGGCGCCGGTGGCCGGGGCCGCGGTGGGCGGCGCGGGCGGCGCGGCCGTGGCCGCCGGGGTGGCCGTGGGGGCGACCTGCGGCGAGGTCGCGGCGGACTGCGCGTCGCCCGGCGGCGCGGGCTCGGCCGGGGCGGCGGGGACGTTGGCGCCCGCGGCGGCGTCGCCGGTGGCGGCCTCGGCCGGCGCGGGCGCCGGCGCGGGCTCGGCCGGGGCGGTCTGCTCTGCGGGGACCTCGCTCGCGTTGACCGGCGCCTGCGCGCCGGCGCAGCCGCTCATCACCATGGCGCCGGCGCTCAGCGCGGCGAGGGTCTCGTAAATGCTCTTCTTCGACAGCATCGTGTGGCTCCTCTGGTTCTCGTCTCGACGGGCCTGCGCCCACCGTTGTCGTCTCGACGGGCTGCGCCCTCCGGCGGGCGAGGCGTCATCCGGCTTCCGGCGGCTTCCGGACCGCCGTGTCATCTCAGAGCCGCTGCGTCGCCGCAACGGCCCACGTTCGGGCGGCGCGCCGCGCTCACCGCGCGCCGCCGTCCGCTGCCGCCGCCGGCGCCGTGGGGGCCGCGCCGGCGGTCGCGGTCAGCTCGAGCGTCACCATCGCCTCCTTGGCGACCTTGGGCGAGAGCACCTCGAGCGTCTTCTGGGCGAGCTTGCCGAACGCCTCGCGCGGGCGGACGTCGTGCTCGGCGAGCCCCACCGGGAACGGCTTCGCCGTCTTCACGGTGACGCTCGCGGGCCTCTCGCCCTCGTACCTGAACGTGGCGATGAGCTCCACGGTCCTCGGGGACTGCCGCTGGTGCAGCAGCAGGTCGCCCGACGCCGTGAGGGTCACCGTCCGCTCCGCGCCGGACAGCTTCGAGAGGTCCTTCTCGCCGGAGGTCGAGATCGACCGGATCGCGAACTGGGCCTTCTCGTTCTTCGCGCGGACGTCGTCGGGCGTGTCCTTCGAGATCTCGAGCCAGGTGCGCGCGTGCTGGTTCTGCAGGTCGCTCTTCTTCTCCTCGCCGGGCTTGCCGTCGTCGCCCACGGCGGTCTGGAAGAGCTCGATCGTGGAGAGGTCGACCGTGATGAGGCCCGTCGTCCTCGTGATGTCGGCGGGGTCGACCTGGAGCGTCCCCGCGGCGGCGCCCGCGATCCGCCCCCGGATCTTCTCCTGGGGCGCATCCATCACGAGCTCGACCTTGCTGCCCGCGCGGTCGATCGCGAAGGCCGCCGCGGCGGGCGCCTTCGGCTCCGGCGCCTTCAGCTCGGTCGCGGCGGGCGCGAGGCTCGGCTGCTCCCCCTGGCACGCGGCCGCGCCCAGGCCGGCGGCCGCGAGCGCGAGGAGGAGCAAGGTCCTTGTCCGGATCGTCTTCAAGCTCGCCTCCAGGCTCTCTCGGGTTGTTGCGCGCCCGCGCGCGAGGGCGCGCGGCGGTCTCCACTTGAACAGGAAGGCCGGCGCTCGGGAAGGGAGATCGGGGTCACCTTCCTCGCTCGCCCGCCTGCTCGGCGTCTCGTTTCCATGAGCTCCACGTCCGAGATACGTGCGAGCGGGGCCGTGGTTTCGGTGGCGCCGCGGTTTCGGCGGCGGCCGGCTGCGCGGCGCAAGGCGGAGCGCGCGGGGCCTGGGCTGCACAGCCGCGTGTGGCCTGCGGTGTGCACGAGGCGGTCGTCGAAGACGGAACGAGCCAACCGGAGACAACTGCAATGAGCACGCGACGACTCGCGGCGGCCGCCATGACCGCCGCCGGAATGATGGCGCTCGCCGGCGCGGCGGAGGCGCAGGGCGCGGCGGGCCGGGATCAGCAGGTCCGGCCGACAGGCAACCTCCCTCCGGCGGATCAACCGCTCATCCGGCGCATCCCGGAGCCCACTGTCGCGGTGGAGGGCGGCCTTGGCGTCCTGGGCTTCCTGGGCGGCGCGGCGGGCGTCGGGCCGAGCTGGAACGTTCGGGTGACCGGGAGCATGTCGCCGCGCGTGGCCGTCGAGGCCAACTACACAGGCTCGGTGAACGAGCGCGCCATCGTGGGGAAGTCACTCGTGATGACCTCGCTCGACGCGGGTCTGCGCTACAACATCCTGCGCGCTGACGAGGCGGTCGTGCAGCCGTTCGTGGTCGGGGGCGTGGGCTACGTGGGCTGGGCGGGCCGCGGCGGCGACGCGTTTGCGCTGTCGGTGCCGCTCACCGCGGGC
Organism: Sorangium sp. So ce117; assembly: GCF_051524395.1. Classification (NCBI taxonomy): domain Bacteria; kingdom Pseudomonadati; phylum Myxococcota; order Polyangiales; family Polyangiaceae; genus Sorangium; species Sorangium sp. So ce117. The sequence continues at coordinate 8,640,278 of NZ_CP150309.1, read as the reverse complement.
GTGGAGCGGCTCGTCACGCGCAACGTCAAGCTGGGCGCTCGGTTCAACTTCCGTCCTGCGTTCTTCGACGACCTGAGCCTCGGCGGCGCGACGAGCCCGACGGGCGGCGACACGTGGGCGCTGCTCGCGCACGGCGGCGGCGCGTTTTGACCTGGCCATGGGGTCTTGACCTGCGCCGCGCCTGCGGGACGAGGCGAGCGTGGGCCGGGACCCTGTCGTCCCGTGGACGTGGAGTGGAGTACGCTGCCGCCCGCTCGGGCGGCGACCCGCCTTCGGGGTTCCGCGACCGGGCTTCATCCACGGAGAACGACGGAATGAACACGCGCAGCGACTGGCCCCGTCGGGGCCTGAGCCTCTTCTTCACGGGGCTCTTCTTCACGGGGCTCGCGCTCGTCTCGAGCGCGGCTTGCTCCAGCAAGCAGCCGGCGACCCAGGGGACGTCGACGGCGGCGGCGGGCGAGCGGCGGGAGAACGACTGTTCGACCGGGCCGCTCCTCGAGTGCCCCGAGGGCCAGCTCGACGGCTGCGCCAACGGGACCACCACGGAGCATCGATGTGTGGACGCGGGGCGGGGGAGGTGCCTCGACATCCGGGCGGCGCTCGTGAAGTGCCTGGACGGCGAGATCCTGACGCACGACGGCTGCCCCGAGCCGGCCTACATGCAGCGGTGCGCGCCCAGGTCCGCGCAGCTGCCGTGAGGTGGCGGCCGGGGGGCGTCGCTCGAGCAGTGTTCGCAGGAGTGCGCCGGGTCCCACTCGATGTCCTCGAGACCCAGCTTCCGCACCCACGCGAGCTCCCACATCTGCCTCGCGCTCACGTGGATCACGTTCCCCGAGCGGGGCATGTCGCTGGTGTTGATCCGTCGACGTCTGGACATGGGCTCTCCTCCTCGCGCGATCGAGGGCGCCCATTCTGCCGTTGACGAAGCGGCTCGCCAAGGGCCCTGTCACCGCGATCGCCAGTGACAAGATGCCTTGCGGTAGCCGTCAGAAATTATCACGGGTCGACTCGATTTCTCCTCGCTGTCCGGTCCGCAGCGCGCTCACCGGTCGCCCTGGCGTCGCGCCCGCCGGCCGGGCGGCTCAGCGATGCTTCCCCGCTGAACCGGCGCGCGGCGCACCCTCCGCGCCGGGAGCTGTCGTCGAGATGATCGGCCCCCCCGCGTAGGAGCCGGCGCCGCCTTCGCTGCCCCAGCTATCGACCTCGTCGGGCGGCGTGTCCTCGAGCTCGCCAGACGGCGTGATCGGCCCGCGGACGCCCGGGACGTCCGCCTCTGGGAGAGGCCGCTTCTCTTCGCTGACCTCGCGCGCGAGGCGCGGGTCGCCCGGCGGATCGTGCGTCGTATCGACTCCCATGTCTCCTCCTTCCCGAGGGCTCCTGGGACCGGCGTGCTCGATCGTCCACTCCTCCCCTGCGGCGGCTGTCCCGTCTGCCCGCCGCCCCGGCTCACCCCTCGTCGAGGACGGGGATCGTGAACCTGAACGTCGTCCCCACGCCCACGCGGCTCTCCACGTGGATCGTCCCCCCGTGCGCCGCCACGAGCTCCCGGGCGATGGCCAGCCCGAGCCCTGTGCCCTTGTAGCCGTTCCGCTGGCCGCGCCAGAACCGCTCGAAGAGGTGGGGCAGCTCGTTCTCCGGGATCCCCGGCCCCGTGTCGGCCACCGAGAAGACGACGTGCTCCTCCCCGCGCTCGCACCGCAGCGTGATCGCCCCCTGGGCGCCCGTCACCTGGAGCGCGTTGCTCAGGAGGTTGGTGAGCACCTGGAGCACCCGATCGCGATCACACGTGACGAGCGGGACGTCGTCGGCCGCCACGACCCCTAGCAGGATCCCCTTCTCCTGGGCCTGCGACTCGAACGTCTCCACCGCCTCCCTGCCGATCTCCCGCGGATCCTGCGGCTGCCGGCGCAGCGCCAGCCGGCCGGCGCGCAGGCTCGCGAAGTCGAGCAGGTCGTGGAGCAGCCGATCCATCCGGTGCGCCGAGCGCTGGATCGCCTGGATCGCCTTCGTGTCGCCCTTCTCTCCCCGCGCCGCCGCGCGCTTCGTCATCACGGCGGCCGCCGTGAGGATCGCGCTCAGCGGGTTCCTGAGGTCGTGGGACACCGTGGCGAGCACGTTGTCCCGGAGCTCGATCGCGCGCTGCGCCGCCTCGTACAGGCGGGCGTTGTCCGCCGCGAGCGCCGCCCGCTGCGCCAGGTCGTGCGCCACCGCGAGGTCCGCCTCGTCGTAGACCCGGCCGGACCCCGCCGTCGCCAGCGTGATGCAGCCGAAGGTGCGGCCCCGCGCGACCATCGGGACCACCAGGGCCGACGTGATCCCGAGCGCCCGGGCGAACCGGCGGAAGGCGCCGTTCTCGTCGAGCGAGGCGATCAGCGGGTGCGACAGATCCCCGATGAGCTCCGGGCGCTCGCTGCAGAGGGCGCGCTCCAGCAGCGCCGTCAGCGGCGGCGGGGGGTCCTGCTCGCGGAAGAGCGCCCGCGCCCTCTGGAGCTCCTCCGGGCGCGTGTGGGTCACCGTGATCCCGCGCGACTGCTCGAGGTCCGGGAGCGTCTGGATGACGCACCAGTCTGCCAGCTCGGGGACCGTCAGGTGCCCCACCCGGTCGAGCGTGCCCTGGAAGTCGAGGGTGTCGCTGAGGGCGGCGCTCGCGGCGGCCAGGAAGCGCTCCCCCTGCTCGGCGCGCGTCCGCTCCGTGATGTCGAAGAAGGTCACGACGGCCGCCATCACGCGCCCGACCGGATCCCGGACCGGCGCCGAGCGCACGAGGATCCGCCCCCGCGCGCCGTCGTCGCGGACGATGTCGATCTCCTCGTCGATCACGACCTCGCCGGTCGTGATCGTCCGCGCGAGAGGCCAATCCCGGGCCTCGTACGGCTTGCCCGACCGAGGGTCGAAGCCCCGGCAGACGGCGTATCCATCGATGCCGCTGATCTCCAGGAGCGGCAGCCCGAAGATCGTCCCGGCCTGGGGGTTCGAGAGGAGGACGCGCCCCGTCGGTGGCTCGGCGATGACGAGCCCCGCCGGCATCTGCTCGACAACGGTCGCGAGCAGGGCGCGGGCGTCGTCCGCCTGGCGCCGCGCCGCGCGCTCCTTCGCGACGAGCTGCGCCTGCACGATGATGCCGGTCGCCCGGCTGGTCATCGTGCGCAGCATCAGCGCGTCGTCCTCGGAGAACTCCTCGGCGTTGCGGGAGCCGAGGATCGCGACGCCGATGGAGTGCCCCTCGTGGATCAGCGGCACGCCGTAGACGGCGCGCAGCCCCCTCGCCCGGATTTCCCGCGCGGTCACGGGCAAGCCGCCGGCCGCGGCGTCGAGCGACGTGGGCCCGCGCAGCGCGAGGACCGCGCGGGCGAACTCCCGCGTCGCCTCGAGCGGGGGCCCGGGCAGCGGCCCGTCGTCGATGCCCGCGGTCGCGTGGACATCGAGGGCGTCCCCGTCCCCGAGCAGGACGATCGCCACGTCCACTGCGGCCGCCGCCTCCCGGGTGGCGCGGACGAGCGCCTTCAGGAAGGTGTCCAGATCGCTGCTGCCGAGCGCGGCCGTCGAGATGGCGTCGAGCGCCTGGAGCAGGCGCACGCGCGCCGCCTGGTAACGGGACACCGCGTCAGCGATCGCCTCGTCGATCGTCCCGTTCAGCTGGATGACCTCACGCCCCCCGTCCCCGCCGCCGTCCCGCTCCCAGAGCTCCAGGATCACGGCGCGGAGCGCCGCGTACTCCATCACGACGTCGGCGAGATCGTACCCGTGGGCGAGCCGGCTCAACGCGTGGAGCCCAGGGAGCCCCCGGTGCTTCCGGTCGATCGCGGCCGCCGTGCCCGCGCTGCGCGTGCCCTCGGCGATGTAGGCGAGGATGTCCGGCAGGTGATCGGTCGGCCTCGGCGCCGGCAGCCGCCGCGCCGGGCTGAGCGCCTGGACTCGGTACTTCCAGGCATCCAGGAGCGCGTCGTGGTGGCGCTGGATGAAGTCGGAGAGCCGCTTTGGGTTCGGTCTACCGAGCAGATCCATCGGGGACCTCACGATAGCGCGAATCCTTGAGCGCGTGTTCACCTAGCGCAGACTCGAATCGACGAAATCGACGAGAGAGCGCCGCTCCCGGGCGGAGCTTGCTCGCCGCGCGGGCCGCACACCACGCGCCACACGCCGCGAGCGCCACGCCGGCGCGGATCAGCTCCGGATGCCTGGCGCCTCGTGTCCGCTCTGGGCGACATACTCCAGGTATCCCCCGCCATACACGCGCGGCCCGTCGGGCAGGAGCTCCAGGACGCGGTTGGACAGCGCGGCGAGGAAGCGGCGATCGTGCGAGACGAACAGCATGGTGCCCTCGAACGAGGCGAGCGCCGCGACGAGCATCTCCTTGGTCGCCATGTCGAGGTGGTTCGTCGGCTCGTCGAGCACGAGGAAGTTCGGCGGATCATAGAGCATGATCGCGAGCACGAGGCGCGCCTTCTCCCCGCCGGACAGGATGCGACAGGGCTTGTCGATGTCGTCGCCCGAGAAGCCGAACGCGCCGGCGAGCGTGCGGAGCGAGCCGATCGAGGCCTGGGGGAAGCTCGCCACGATGGACTCCCAGACGGAGCGGGTCGGGTCGAGGAGCTCCATCGCGTGCTGCGCGAAATACCCCAGCTTCACGCTCGCGCCGACGTTCACCCCGCCTGCGTCCGGGGCGGAGGTCCCCGCGACGAGCTTGAGGAGGGTGGATTTGCCGGCGCCGTTGACGCCCATCACACACCAGCGCTCGCGGCGGCGGATCAGGAGGTCGAATCCGTCGTAGATGGAGCGCCCTCCGTACGACTTCTTCACCCCGCTGAGCCGCGCCACGTCGTCGCCCGAGCGCGGCGCGGGCTTGAACTCGAAGCGGATCGTCCTCCTGCGCTTCGGCGGCTCGACCTTGTCGATCTTCTCCAGCTTCTTCACGCGCGACTGGACCTGCGCCGCCTTGGCGGCCTGGGCCTTGAAGCGCTCGATGAAGCGCATCTCCTTCGCGAGCATCGCCTGCTGGCGCTCGTACTGCGCCTCGGCCTGCTGCTCGTTGATGGCGCGCTGCTGCTCGTAGAACTCGTAGTTGCCGGAGTAGCTGGTGAGCTCGCCGCCGTCGATCTCGATGATCTTGGTGACGATGCGGTTCATGAACTCTCGGTCGTGCGAGGTCATGACGAGCGCCCCGGCGTACTGCTTCAGGTACCCTTCGAGCCAGATGATCGACTCGATGTCGAGGTGGTTGGTCGGCTCGTCGAGCAGGAGCGCGTCGGGCCTCATGAGGAGGATGCGGGCGAGCGCGACGCGCATCTTCCACCCGCCCGAGAGGGCGCCCACGTCGCCGTCCATCACGGTCTGGCTGAAGCCGAGCCCGGCGAGGATCTCGCGCGCCTTGGCGTCGAGCGCGTAGCCGCCGAGCTCTTCGTAGCGGGCCTGGGCCTGCCCGAAGCGCTCGATCAAGCTCTCCATCTCATCCATCCGCTCGGGGTCGGCGAGAGCGGCCTCGAGCTCGCGGAGCTCCGCGGCGACGTCGGAGACCGGGCCGGCGCCGTCCATGGTCTCGGCGACGGCGCTCCTGCCCTTCATCTCGCCGACGTCCTGGCTGAAGTAGCCGACGGTGACGCCGCGATCGATGGCGACCTGGCCGCCGTCGGGCGCCTCCTCCTTGGTGATCATCCGGAAGATGGTCGTCTTGCCCGAGCCGTTGGGCCCCACCAGGCCGACCTTCTCGCCGCGGTTCACCGCCGCGGAGGCCTCGAGGAAGAGGATCTGCTTGCCGTGCTGCTTGCTGATGGAATCGAGACGGATCACGAGGGGCGCTGCCGCTGGGGGCGGCTCCTTTCCGCGCCCCCTATACCAGACGGCCCGTCGCGCGATGCGGCATTTCGTCCGCCGCCGCCGGCGCCGGCGCGCGCCATGAACCGCCCGCGGTCAATCGGTGCATTGCCCGTCTCCGGGCGCATTCCGGGCGCATTGCCCAGGAGCCCTTTTTTTTCTCTCCTGCTATGCGCGCGCTTTCCATCTCCTTTTTCGCGATCATCCGCGCTTGATGTCGCGCGGTCGAGGGGGCAGAAGGCGCGGCATGAGCAAGGTCCAGATCCTCTCTTATGCCGGCTGCAGCACCTGCAAGCGAGCGCTGAAGTGGCTCGGCGAGCGCGGCATCGACGTCGCCGTGCGCCCCATCGTCGATGAGCCGCCGACGGCCGCAGAGCTCGCCCGGTGGGTCCCGGCGAGCGGGCTCTCGGTGCGCCGGTGGCTCAACACGAGCGGGCAGAGCTACCGCGCGCTCGGCAAGGCGCGGGTGGACGCCGCGAGCGACGACGACGTCACGCGGTGGCTCACCGAGGACGGGAAGCTCGTGAAGCGGCCTGTGCTGGTGAAGGGAAGCCGGGTGCTCGTGGGCTTCCGCGAGGACGACTACGCCGCGCTGTTCGGTTGAGCCTCAGGGGGCCGAGGTGAAGCGGCCTCCCCGGACCTGGCTCAGCTCGAACGAGCTCTCCGGGTCGAGGTTGTTGTCCGTCGTGCCGTTGCGCGAGCGGCGGATCACGACGTCCACGTCGCAGCTCTCGGCTTCCTGTGAGCTGGTCGCCTCCAGCTGGCCCGCGTCGATGGTGTACGTCCCCGTGTCGCCCCCCACATCGAACGTCTTGGAGAAGATGCAGTCGCCCTTCACGTCGATCACCATGTCGTCCCCGGACGCGCTCGGCGCCCAGGTGATCGTGAGGTCCTCGCCGCGCGGGACTGGCTCTCTGGGCAGCGCCTCGAGGTCGAACGGATCGGGGAGCGTCCCCACGTTGTTCGTCGCGTCGTCGTCGCCCTCGTCGTCGCGGTCCAGCAGCACCTTGATCTCGGTGCCTCCTGCGCCGACGTCGACGGCGGCCTCGTAGACCCCATCGCTCTCGGCGGACATCGCGACCGCCTCGCCGTCCACGGTCGCCGAGATCCGATCTCCCGCGCTCAGGATGACGTACGTGTTGCTCTCGTCGCCACCGGCCTTGAGGGTGGCCCGCAGGGTCGTCGACGACGCGCTCTCGGCGATCGCCTCCAGGGTCGCCGAGATCCCTCCGGTCTTGATCTGCTGCGAGTCGAGCGTCTCCGTGCAGCCTGCGAGCAGACCGGAGGCTGCGACCCCCAACATGGCCATCGTGGTCTTCGTGATCATGAGTTGCCCTTTCCTCACCGCCTCACCCGCAAGGGCGCGTCGGCCTGTAGTTTTCCATGGGATACTACGCTCGGCCGCGCCCCACGACGAGGCGCAAGGTTCCGACGGTGCGCGGCGCGGCGATCGTGGATTTCCCTTGGACGTCGCATCGCAACGCGGCTTCGAGGCGGCGTGAGCGCGTGCGCCACATTGCCGCGCCGTCGTGGCGCGTGCGGCGCCACATTGCCGCGCGCGCCGCGCCGACGTGCGTGTGCACCGCGCTACCGTGCGCGGGCGAAGGCGGCGACAGGCGCGGGCTGGTTCACCACTGGCTGCGCACCACGACGCCGCCGCCGGTCGGTCCCGCGAGCAGCGACCAGCTCACCGCGCCTGCTCGGTGGTAGGGCGCGGCGCTGGCCTGCGCGCCGGTGGTCGCGCTGGCCTGCGAACCGGACGAGGAGGGCTCCGTCAGGAAGAGCACGAGCGCCGTCCCGGCCAGCGCCGCCCCGGCGCCGAAGCCGATCGTGCTCACGAGCCCAAGGTCCTTCGCGCGCTTTCCAGCGGCCTGCCCTTCGGCGGTCTTGCATACCGCCCTGCCGGAGCCGACGTCGTCGCAGTCTTCCTCCGCGAGGCGGTTCTCGCTGAGCGCCATCGCTCCCGTCACGCCCCCGGCGATGAGCCCGCCCAAGGCGAGCCCGCCCGTCACGTACGTCAGCACGCGCCGGCCGCTGGTCCCGGTCGGCGCCGGCGTCCGCGACGCGCCCTCGTCGCGCTGCGACGGCGGCAAGGCGGATTGCTGGGGCGGCTGATCCGCCGGTTGCGCGGGCGGCGGCGCCTCGGGGAGCTTCACCTCGAGCTCGATCGTCTTCTGCTCCGACTTCTCGATCGTGAACCGCACCTCGTGCGTGGGCCCGCCCGGCGCCTTCGTCGTCACGACGTGCTCGCCCGGGTTGACGGGGAGCGCGATCCCGAGCGAAGGCCCCTCCAGCGTGATGCCATCGCGCTGCACCAGCGTCCCAGCGGGCGCGTCGGCCGGCAGCGACAGCGTGAGCTGTGGTACGAGCGGCACGAGCGCGTCGCGCTGCTCGAGCACGAGCTTGTAGCGATCGTACTGCTTGAGCTGCTCGGACTCGGACAGGCGGGAGTAGAACGAAAGGAAGTCATTGTAGCGCGCGACCGCGGTCGCGGTGCGCCCCCACTTGGCCTCGCACTCGGCGAGCGTGAACAGCCGCCCTGCGCGAGGATCGAGCCGGTAGCTCTCGGTGAGGGCAGGGCAGCCGGTCTGGAACTTCCCCGCCAGCATGTCCGCGAGGCCGCGGTTGAAGAGCGACTCGGCCACGGCCACGGCGTCGGGCTGCGCGTTCGCCGGCGCGGCGATAGCAATGCACAGTAGTCCGCTCAAAACGGACCCGGGCCAGAAGGTTCGCATCGGAGGTAACAGGAGATACCTCCTTTGGGACCGCCCCAGGCAAAAAATCAGCGCGTTGTGGGGCCGCGCTCAGTCTGCCCCGTAGAGCGACTCCCGGGGCTTCGGCGCGTTCGCTGAGGGGGAGGCGGTCGGCGCGATCTTGCGCCAGGCGCCGGGCGGCGGCGCCGGGGTGCGCGGCGCCGGCGAGGCCTTTGAGCCCGCCAGCACTTCGGGAGCGATGGCCAGGCCGCCGTCCGCGGGCGGCGCGGCGGCCGGGCTCGCTGGCGCCGCGAGATCGGTCGACCTGGGCGTGCCGGCCGCCTCGGGGCGGCCGGCGCCCGGGGCGGCCTCGGGCGGCGTGGAGGGGAGCGTGGAGGGGGGCGCGACGGCCGCAGCCTGGGTCGCCTGCGCGTGCTCGGTGGGGCCGGGGGCCGGAGACCGGCCCTTGCTGAACGCGGCGAAGGCGATGGCGCTGCCGCCGACCAGGGCGATGGCCGCGACGGCGAGCGCGGATCGGCTCCGCGGCGCCGCGGCCGTGCCGGTTCCGGTGCCGACCCTGGTCTCCACGCCCGTGGACGACTGCGCGGCCACCGGCATCGACGACGCGGGCCCCTGGTTCAGCTGGCTCATCCGCGGGATCGGCGTCTCCAGCCCGAGGAGGCGCGACGACCTGATCGTCATGGGAGCGATGTCGAAGACCTCGGCGAGCGCCTCCACCGCGGACGAAGCGGTCGGGAAGCGCGCCTCGGGCTCGCGCGCCGTCGCCTTCGCGAACCACGCGTCGAAGCCGGGGGGCAGCTTCACCCCCTCCGTCTCCGCGCGCGCGGACGCGGGCTCCTGCGGGCCGTGCATCGCGATCACCGCGAACGCGAGCGAGTTACTGTACTCGCGCATGTCGTTCAGCCAGTAGGCCTTGCCGACGAGGGTCGTGTACGCGATCATGCCGAGCGCGAAGAGATCGACCGCCCGCGTGATCGTCTCGCCGCTGAACTGCTCGGGCGCCATGTAGAGCGGCGTCCCGAGGGCGGCGGTGTTCGCCCCTTCGACCGCCGTCTCGGCGACCAGCTTGGCGATGCCGAAGTCGAGCACCTTGATCCGGATCTCGTCGTCGTCGTCGCTCGCCGCGAGGAAGAGGTTCGCTGGCTTCAGATCGCGGTGGACCACGCCGGCCGCATGCGTTTTGTCCAGGGCGTGCGCGGTCTGGCGCAGGTAGGCGATGGCGTTCTCCGGCGGCAGGCGCCCGCCGCGGCGGATGCGCTTGCTGAGCTCCTCGCCGCGGAGCAGCTCCATCACGAGGAACGGCATGCCGGTGTCCAGGTCGATCCCGGCGTCGAACACCTCGACGATGTGCTCGGTCGCTATGCGCGCGGCGATGCGCGCCTCGAGCTTGAACCGCGCGTGGAACTCGGGGTTCTCGGCGAGGTGGGGGTGCATGACCTTGAGCGCCCGCCGCCGATCCGTCTCGACGTGGACGACCTCGTAGACCGCCCCCATCGCACCCGTCGCGATGCTGCGCACGACGCGGTACCTACCAGCGAACAGCATCCCCTCGTTGAAGTTCAGCGACATAGTCTCACCCGCGTCGAACGAGGTTACACCACCTGGTCGGACGACCGCACTCGTTAACTTGCAGACCTTACAAACTTGTAGGCCGTAAGACTCCCCACATGGAACTCCCGATGTAGGGCGCGTTCGTTACATCTGCGCGCACCAGGCAACAGGTAAGCGCCCTGCGCTGATTGGCGCCGCTCGCGCGGAGCACCGACGGTTGTCGCTCGTGGTCGCTCGTGGTCGCTCGTCGTCGCGAGAAGATCCCGTGATTCCGTGGCTTACGGGGCTCTTCAGCGGTGATGTGGCGCCCGTCCGTTCTGATCGTTTTTCACGACAGACACATCGACATCGTCAGATGCACCGGCGGAGCGTGGGCGCCGCCTGTCCCGTCAGAGCACGAGCACCGCCAGCAGCCGGGGCCCGTGGAACACGTCGAACCCGCCGATATCGAGCTTGCGACCGATCGTGTAGATCGTCTCGTCTCCGCGTCTGGTCGCGTGGATACTCGATAGGATACCCTGGCCGATCGCCTCCACGTTGTAGGACAGCTCGGTGAGCAGGCGGAGCCGGCTGAGGTACGAAGTCAAGCGGAGCCGGAGCCCCACCGACACGTTGCCGGAGAGCGCGATCATCGTCGCCTCGTCGACCTCGCGCGGGGCGCCGGGGACCGCGGGATCCGCGGAGAAGGCGTAGCGCACCGGGCCGGCGCCGCCGTAGAGGCCGAGATCGCCGAACGGCGCGAGCCGCGGCCACTCGCCGTTGCCCATCCGCACGCTGAAGCCGCCCTGGTAGAACCGCGACGTCACGCTCTGGGCGGGGCTTTGCCGCTCGAAGACGTAGACGTCGCCCTCGCCCGGGTCCCGCTCGCGGAGCGCATAGAAGATGCGCGGGAGCTTGTAGTCCATGTACCTGAAGCCCGCGAGCAGCTCCTCGAGGTAGAGGTCGTCCGCGGCCTCCGGGAAGAGCTTCGTCAGGTCGAAGCCGACGTCGATCTGGCGGAGCAAGAGCTGGAAGGGCGCGCTGGCGACGGCGCCGGCGTCGCGGTCGGTCGCCGGATCTACGGCGAGCTCGGTCACGTTCCCGGCGGTGAACCGCGCGATCTTGAGGCTCGTGCTCACGCCGGCGAGGTCGGCGCCGATGTCGAAGACGTCGCTCGCGAAGCCGTTCAGCCCGAGGAGCCTGCCGAGCGAGCCGTCGTACTGGATGTCGCCGCCCGACGAGAACAACCGGTCGGTCTTGAAGCCGGCGTTGAGCCGCGCGGCGTCGCGCGCGTGGTCGAAGTCGTACGTGAGCAGCGCCCGGCCGCCGACCATGAACACCGGATCGACGTCGTAGGCGAGCCGCCGCGTCCTGCCCCGGTAATCGTTGACGCCGCCGGAGGAGCCCGCGCTCGCGAGCTGGTGGAAGAACAGGAGCTCGACGTCGCCCTTCAGCTTCAGGTGGACGGCGTCGAGGCTGATCGCCCGGCCCTGCTCGAGAAAGCCCTCCTGCGCCTCGAAGCCCGCCGTGTCCTCGAGCGGCGTCCGCGCCGGCGCGGAGAGCGCCTCGGCGCAGGCGGAGAGCGCCGCGCGCTGCTCCTCGAGCACCCTGGAGATCGCCTCCGCGCGCGCCACGGCGGCCCTGTAGCCGGGCTCGTCCCGCGCCACCCGCCGGGCCTGCTTCACGACGTACGGCGCCACCGCGAGCGCCTCGATGTGCATTCGCAGGACGAACGACAGCACCTGGAGGGCGTCGCGCGCGATCGTCCGGGCGGGCTCCTGCCCCGCGCTCGCCGCGCGGAGCGCGGCGGCGGCGAGAGCGACGTCCCGATGCGCTCCGGCGAGCGCCCGCCGCCGCGCGGCGGCCCTCGCCTTCGCGGCGGCGATCTCGGGCGTATCGGGGGCGCCGAGGGGCCTTCCGGCCGAGAGCCGCTCGACGCTCCGCTCCTCGGCGGCGAGCGCCCGCGCGTGCTCGGCGAGCGCCTGCCACGCGGCCGGCAGGCGGCTCGCGGCGCTCGCCTCGCCCGACGGCGCCGCGAGCGCCGCGAGCGCGTCGAAGAGGCGCGCGAACGCGGGCGGCGCGCCGCGCTCACCGCGCGCCGCCGCGCGGGCGAGCGCCTCGTCGAGCTTCGCGCGGTAGAGCTTGGCGAGCGGGACCTCGTGCTCTCCGTCGTAGGGGGGCGTCTCCTCGAGGCGCGCGCGGAGCCGCTCCGCCTCGACGTCGTCGAGGCGGAGCGCCGCGATCCACGCGTCACCCGGGGAGTACGGGGTGCTCGAGAGGACCTCGTCGGCGAGCCAGGCCGCTCGCTCCAGATCCGCGGCGCGATCGTCGATGATGGCGCGGCGGGCGTCCTCGTTCGCGAAGGCGCGGGCGGCGCGGGCGTTGTACGTGGTTGGCCCGCAGGCCGAGGCCGCTGCGGAGGCGAGGAGCAGGAGGCCTGCGAGCGCCGGGCCCGGTCGCATCGGCGAGAGTCTACCACGGCGTGCGAGCGCACTGGACGCCGCGCCGCCGGCCTGCTCAGAATGCGCGCCCGTGGCTCCCAGCCGACCCAGCGAGATCGACGGCGCGCGGGCCTGCGGCCTGCGATTCGCGGCTCGCGGCTTGCTGACCCGTCGTCCTGGCCGCGCAGCACTGCGGTCGCTGGCGGCGAAAGAGCCACGTGTGAAGGAGAAGAACCGGGATGAATGATGCCACATCCAGCTGCGACATCGGCATGATCGGGCTGGCCGTCATGGGCGAGAACGTCGCGCTCAACATGGCCGACCACGGGTTCAAGGTGGCCGTGTACAACCGCACGGTGCAGGTCGCGAAGGACTTCGTCGCGAGGAACCCGAGCACGCCCGGCGGCCTGGTCTGCTGCGAGACGCTGAAGGACTTCGTCCGCGCGCTGAAGAAGCCGCGCAAGGCGGTGATCCTGGTCAAGGCCGGTCCGCCGGTGGACATGGTGGTCAAGCAGCTCATCGAGGCGGGCGTCGAGCCGGACGATATCGTCGTCGATCTGGGCAACTCGCTCTGGACCGACACGATCCGCCGGGAGCAGGAGTACGCGAAGCAGTGCAAGTTCTTCGGCTCGGGCGTCTCCGGCGGCGAGGTGGGGGCGCGCTTCGGCCCCTCGCTGATGCCCGGCGGCGATCCCGCGTCCTGGCAGCACCTGGAGCCGATCTGGCGCGCGATCGCCGCCAAGGTCGATCCGGCGACCGGCAAGCCGATCGAGGGCGCGTCCCCCGGCAAGCCGGTGGAGGGCGGGGTCCCTTGCACGGCGTACATCGGGCCGAACGGCGCGGGCCATTACGTGAAGATGGTCCACAACGGCATCGAGTACATCGACATGCAGCTCATCTGCGAGGCGTACACGCTCCTCGACGGGCTGCTCGGGATGTCGAAGGACGAGATGTCCCGGGTCTTCTCCGAGTGGAACAGCGGAGATCTCGACTCGTACCTCATCCAGATCACCGCCGATATCCTCCAGCAGAAGGACCCTGTCCAGAAGGACAAGCCGTTCGTCGATTTCGTCCTCGACACGGCGGGGCAGAAGGGCACGGGCAAGTGGACGAGCAGCAACGCGCTCGACATGGGCATCCCTGCGAACGCCATTGCGGAGGCGGTGTTCGCCCGTTGCCTCTCTGCGCTGAAGGACGAGCGCGTCGAGGCCTCGAAGCAGCTCTCTGGCCCGACCCCGACCCCGGTCGCGGACCGGCAGGGGACGATCACGGCGATCCGCGACGCGCTGTATTGCTCGAAGATCTGCGCCTATGCGCAGGGCTTCCAGCTCATGGCGGCGGCGCAGGCGGAGTACAAGTGGACGCTTGATTTCGGCACGATCGCGAGCATCTGGCGCGGCGGCTGCATCATCCGCGCCCGCTTCCTCCAGAAGATCACGGAGGCGTACACGCGCAATCCTGGCCTGACGAACCTGCTGCTCGATCCGTACTTCAACGATCAGATCAAGCAGGGGCAGGGGAACTGGCGCAAGGTGGTGTCGATCGCAGCGCAGAACGGCGTCTGGGCGCCTGCGTTCATGTCGGCCCTGTCGTATTACGACGGGTACCGTGCGGCCCACCTGCCTGCAAATCTCCTGCAGGCGCAGCGAGACTACTTCGGGGCGCACACCTACGAGCGCACGGATCAGCCGCGCGGCAAGTTCTTCCACCTCGACTGGCCGCACCCCTCCCGTCCTCAGCTGGACATCAAGGGCACCGGCGGCGGGCACTGACGCCCGCGGCCGCCGTCCGCAACCGGCGTCCGACCCTCAGGTGAGGCTGATCCGCGGCCGCAGGTTCTGCTCGCGCAGGAACGGCTCGATGTCGTCCACGATGTCGAGCTGCACCCCCGCCAGGCTCATCGCCGCCCCGATCGTCTGGATCCCCATGCGCCCGAGCTTGTTCATCTCCGGGGGCGGGCGGACGACGATGTGCTCGATCTTGTCGCGCACGTTGAGACCCCACTGGGTCAGGATCACGCGCGCCTCGCTCTCGTACCGCACCATGAGCGCCATGTCGTAGATGAAGAACGCCCGCTCCCCCGGGCGCATGACGCCCACGAGCTTCTGGTACGCGTCGACCGAGATGAACCGCGCGGCCTCACCGGTCGCCACCGTCTCCCGCAAGAGCTGGACGACCATGCCCGCCGGCTGCGTGATCCACACGCCGACGCTCCCGGTGTCGTCGAGCAGGTGAGGCTGCCTGCGGAACGCGAGTCTGCGGTTCGACGGGAGCATCTCTCTAAAGACAATAGCCATTCCGGCCACCGGGGCCCGCCCGCGACGACCGGAAGCGCTCCACCCGCCCGACCGGTCCGGTCGAGCCGAAGCGCGCTGTTGTTTCACACATCACCGGACGAGCTCCTCCCATGGGGTCGACGCTGCGTCATGGTGGTCGCAAAAAACGGATTCGGCCAGAAATGTGTGATCCTGCCGCCTCGGACCACCGACGGGGACGCCGCACAGCCAGGCGGACGCGGGCGTGGCCGCGCTCGACCGGTCCCGCGAAGGCAGGCGATGGCGAAGATCCCCGGGCATCCCTGTGCTCCCCCCTGGCCGAGCAGCTCGCGCGCCCAAAGGCCCGGCGCCTCCCCCGCGGCGCAGCGAGCGGCGAGGGGAAGCGGCGCGCGGCCGTTCAGGCGAACAGCGCGGCGCAGGCCGACCCGATGAGGTTGACATGCTCGAGCCGGGCGATCCGGGGCTCGACCTGGGAGCCGACGAGGGCGCGCAGCGTCTCCTGCACCCGCGGCGCATAGCGGGGATCGCCCCAGAAGAGGCTGCCCTCCGCCAGGATGCCGACCCCAGGAGGGCTGTCGAGCACGTCGGTGACGGCCGCGAGCCCCGCCGCCACGAGGTCGGCCGAGCGCTGGAGCAGGTCGCCAGCCACCCGCCGCTCCTCGTCGGCGCCCTCGTCGCGGAGCCGCACGAGATCCGCGGAGCTCGTCAGCGGGGCATGGCCCGGGCACAGCCGCCCGAAGAGCCGGGGCAGGTAGGCGCCCGACACCGCCTTCTCGAACCGCTGCGCGCCGGGGTTCTCCGAGGTCGCGTCGAGCTCCGCGTCGAACGGCTGGAGGTGCGGAGGGTTGAAGTTTCCGTTCTCGAGGTTGACCGCCATCGGCGCGACGAAGTGACCCGTCTTGAGCTTCGGGATCCGGCCGGCGGGGAGGAACGTGGCCATGTTGGTCCCCGTCCCCACGATGAGCCCGATGAACGCCGCGGGCTGCGACCCGCCGTGCGCGAAGGCACCCCCGAGCAGGCTCGCCACCGTGTCGTTCAGCACCCGGACCGGACCGGGCCGGAGCCTCCGCGCGCCGAGCGCCCGGCCGAGCCGCTCGCCCACGCTGGTGCCCTCGACCCCGGCGACCTGGACGCCCTTGGTCCAGCGGAGCAGCCGCGCGTCGAGCGACGGCAGTGTCTCCGACGGATACGAGAAGCAGTACCCCACCGGCAAGCCGTGCACGGCGCCCAGGCGCTCGACCAGCTCCGCCTGCACGTCGAAGAAGGCGTCGCCCGTGATCTCCGGCCCGCCCGGGAACTTCGCAGGCACGGGCCCGGCGACGATGCGCGACTCGCCGCCCGGTAAGAGCTCCACGATGGCGGCGCGCAGGTTCGTGCCGCCGGCGTCGACCACCACGGCGCGGCCCATCATCCCTCCCGGCGGCGGCGCGAGATAGGCAGGGAGCGCGGCGATCTCGGTGCCGGGCGTGGAGAGGCCGAAGACGATGCGCGCCGCGAGCGTGCGGCGGATGTCCTGGAGCTCGGTGAGCGAGAGCTTCATCGGCGGAATGCTTACCCTCAGGCCCCTGAGAAGGAAATAACTTTGCAAGTGGCGCAAGTGAGGCTGAGCGTGCTTGGCGTCGGCCTCGCCCGGACGGCAAGGGGCCAGCGCCTCGCTGCCGCGATTGCGCTGTGCGTCACCTGGAGGAGGTCGCTGGAGAGCGGTTGTCGTCCACACCGAAGACGACGGGATAGACCACCGTCGCAACGCTCTTGCGGTCTGCGGCGGAGGGGAATCGGAGGCCGCGGAAGACCTCGAGCACGCAGCCGACGACCTTGGCGTCGCGGAGCGGGGGAGCGGGCGACGACGGCGGCGTCGCGCCGGGCGAGGGCAGCGCAATGAGGAGCGGCGCGTCCTCGGGCGGGCGGTCGGCGTCACCCGCGTAGGTGACCTTCCCTTCGCCATCGACGACGAGGTGTACGGGCAGGCGCCCTTGGAGCTTGGGGTTCTGGCGAAGGCCCTTTTCAAAGCAAGCGCGCATCTCGCCGAAGCGCTCCTGGACGACGCTCCGCACGACGTGAGGCGGGATATGGGCTTTGCCCTTCATCGGGTCATAGGGGTTGCTCTTGCAACGGGCGGCAATGCCCCTCACGGCCTTGGCGTCCTGGTCGAGCTCCCTCTCCAGGCCGGCGCGGGCGACACCGGCCTTCTTGCGGTCGTGAGCGCCGAGCGACGCCTGGAGCTTGCGGGCCGCGGCGCCGGTCCGGGCGAAGCTCTCCCGGAGGTCCTTGGCGCCCTGGGCGAGCTCCGGATCGGAGGCCTGGACCGCGGCCGCGCGGGCCCAGAGGTCGAGCCGATCCGCGATCCTCCCGAGCACGTCGGGCGGCGTGTTCAGGTCGGATTGCCGGAGCACCTCGATCATCCTCGAGGCTTTCTGGACCTCCGGGCCGAGCGCCTTGCAGTCGGCCTCGATCGAGCGCGCGGCGTCGCCTTTCCCGGGGAGGGAGATGGGGGTGGGGCGGGAGATCGGGGCGCGCTCCTTCACGGGCGAGCGGGCGGGCGGGCTGTTGTTCCCGGCGGAGCGGACAGGCGTGCTCGCCTTGTCGGACAGCGGGATCGGGGCGCGCGGCTTGGGGGCCTCGGGCGCGGTGTCGCGGGCGCGCGTGCTCCTGGGCGGGCGCAGGGCGGCGCGCTCCTTCTCCTCGGGCGAGCGCAGGGCGGCGCGCGCCTCGCGGGTCGAGCCCTCCGGGACGGCGCGCGGGGCGGCGACCCCGGCGTGCGTGGGGTCGGCGTCGGCGGCCGGCTCTCTCCGCGGCGCAGCTCCGCAGCCCAGCAGGGCATGAACTCCGACGAGGACGAGCCACGCGCTTCGCATTCGTTCCTCCGAGGTGCGTCCGACGTACGAGCCGCCGTTTTGATACAGTACACCGGTCCGAACATCGCCAGCAGGCGAAACGGCGGGGCCCTCCCAGGAGGTGGGACAGGCAGCGCAGGGAGTGTGACGTGAACAAGCGCGAGAAGAACGGTCGCGGGGGCGGGAAGGACGATCACGGCAAGGGCGGAGGCGAGCTCGCGGAAGCGGCGCATGCGCTCGAGCGCGAGCTCGTCCGCTTCGAGGAGCTCGCGGAGTCGGCGCGGCGGCTTTCCCTCGACACCCGCAAGGGGATCGAGCGCGCGGCGAAGTCGACGACCGAGGCGGCCGAGGCGCAGCAGCGCGTGAGCATGGCGCTCGGGTCGCTCATCGCGGCGATCGCGGCGGCGCGGGATCGCCACGAGGCGACCGCCACGGCGCTCGCGGCGCGCGGCGAGGAGATCAAGCGGCGGGCGGAGCAGCTCGGGGAGCTGTTCCAGCGCTTCGCGGCGCTGGGGGAGGAGGGGCGGAGCATCAACCAGCTGGTGCAGGAGACCGCGGCGCGTCAGCGGGAGGCGACGACGCCGGAGCAGATCCACGAGGTGGTGGCGGCGATGGACGAGGTGGAAGGGAGAATGGGGCGCCTCGCCGACGACGCGCGCGCCCTCGCCCAGGCGGCGACGGCCGCGGGGATCGTCGACCTCGCGGAGCAGGCGGACGGGATGCGGCAACAGGTGACCGCGATGCGGAACAAGGTGGGGCTCCTGCGAAAGGGGATGCTGTCGCGGCTGGGAGGGGGGCCCCAGCCAAACTAGGGGGCGTAGGCGTTCACCACGCTTCGCGCCGCGTTCTCCTACCTCCGAACGTTTACGTGGTCGTGGTCGTGGTCGTTTACGTGGTCGTCTGAGGATCCCGCACATTTTTTGATCCGTTTCGGACGCGCCAAGCGTCTGAAATGTCATGGGAAATCCCGATGTGCCGGAAACGACGCCTTCGATCGTTCGCGAGTTCGAGACGGTGCAGCTGGGCGATGCGCGCCTGCATCAGCGGGTCCGGGCTGTGGTGGCACGGCTGAGCGTCGCGCCGGGCGAGAGCTTCCCGGACTCGCTGAAGACAGAGGCAGAGCTGGAGGGCTTCTACCGGCTCCTTGGCAACAAGCGCGTGTCGTATGGTGCGCTGGTGCAAGCCCACAGCGAGCAGACCCTCGAGCGCATGGCCGGTCACGACACGGTTCGCGCGGTGCATGACACCACCGCGGTCGCCTTCGACGGCGACGGAGCACGCAAAGGGCTCGGTCCGCTCAACGGCAAGGACACCCAGGGCTTTTTGGCGCACGCGACGCTCGCCGTGGCCACCGACGCGATCAACCAGCCGCTCGGATTGCTGGGCCTTGCCTGCTGGGCCCGCAAAGCCTCCGCCCTCTCCAAGAGCCCACGCAAGAAGAACAGGACGGGCAGCGACTATGCGCGCGTGACCGACAAGGAGTCGACGCGCTGGCTGCGGCAGGTAGAGGCGGCCGAGCAGGCCGTGGGCGACCGCACGTCGCTGCTGCACGTCATGGACCGCGAGGCCGACGCCTACCCGCTTCTGTGCGCCATGGTCGAGCAGGGCCACCGCTTCGTCGTGCGCATGGCGCGCGATCGGAACGTGTCGGAGCTGGCCGAGGACGAAGAGGAATCGCTCGACGACAGCGCTCCGCTGCGGCTGAGCGAGGCGCTGGTCGAGCTGCCGATCCGGCTCAGTCGCGAGGTTGTGCTCACCCAACGCCGCGCCGGACCGGTACCTGCGAGCAAGCGCGCGCACCCCGCGCGCTCGGAGCGGAGCGCCACGCTGGGCGTCGGCGCTCGGCGCGTGGCGCTGCGCCGTCCCTACTACCTGCCCGAGCTGGCCGAAGAGCTCGCGGTCAACGTCGTGCTGGTGCAGGAGATCGACACGCCAGCGGGCGAAGAGCCGGTCGCGTGGGTGCTGGTGACCAACGAGCCCGTCGACACGCCCGACCAGATCGCAGCGATCGTCGACCATTACCGGGCACGGTGGCTCATCGAGGAGTTCTTCAAGGCGCTCAAGACCGGCTGCGCCCTCGAGACGCGCCAGCTCGAGAGCTTCCGGAGCCTGACGAACGCGATGGCGCTGTTCGCCCCGATCGCGTGGCAGATGCTGCTGCTGCGCTCTCTGTCACGCCTTGAGCCCAACGCGCCCGCGGAACGAGCCCTGAACCCCACGCAGCTGAAGCTGCTGCACCAGCACCAGCCCAAGAAGCTGCCGGCTCAGGGGGCCACGGTAGTCGATGCGCTCTACGCCGTTGCCGGTCTTGGTGGACATCTCAAGCGCAACGGCCCCCCCGGCTGGCTGACGCTTGCGCGCGGAATGCAAACCTTGCTCATGCTGGAGACGGGCTGGAACGCCGCCCTCGCCAACACAGCGAAAACTAAGGGGGAAATGTGATCAATCCTCAGACGTGGTCGTGGTCGTGGTCGTTCACGACCTATCGTTGACGACCACGACCACGACCACGACCACGTAAACGTTCACGTTCACGTTCACATTGGTGACGGCTACGCGGACGGCGAGCGGCAGAGCGTGAAGTAATGGTCGAGCGAGCGCTCGCCCTTGAACGCCGCGCCGATGGACACGTCCTTCGAGACCCGGCGCATGAAATCACGGGTTCCGTTGTAGACGAAGAACTGGAGTCCTTTGCTGTTGGGGACGACCCGGGGCCAGCCGTCGGGTACGGGGCCGTCAGGGACCTGGAAGTAGTCGATCACGATGGCGCCACGCTCCTCCCACGCAGGATTGCCGGCCGTCGGGACCGCGACGAAGAAGCCCGGGCCAACCCAGGGACGCGTGAGCCCCTCGTTGTAACCGAAGAGCCGAGCGCTGCCGTCCTCGGGCAAGGCAAAACGCTTCTCGAAGAAGCGGAATGTGGGCGGGAGAGGAAGGCTGTTCCTGCCCTCGTGATGAACCGCCACGCGGCGCGGGGTGCCGTCCGGGACGAAGAAGTCGAGCGTGATCGGGAGAGCGTGGCTCGCGGCGGCATAGAGCGCCCGCTGATCCGCGCGCGTCGTGGTCGACAGGGCGCTGCGGCGCTCCTCGTGCGTCAGGCCATCGAGGTGCTCGGCGATGCGAGCTATCGGGGCGTTCTGGCGAAGAAGTTGGACGAGCTCCGACATGGGCAGCGGAGCATAGCAGCGTTCGGCTGCGGCGCAGAGGGCCGGCCTCGCCCTGGAGCGAGGCCGGCGGCGGGAGATGCGAGATGGGATGTCGCGACGAGCGAGCGTCAGAGGCAATTGACGGGAGAGCGCAGCAGATCGGAGGTGGTGTCCGTCACGTCGGCGCCCTCAAGCCCCGCGGCGAAGCGGCGGAAAGCCTGCTCGTCACCCCTCGTCAGCGCGAACGCCGCGCAGACGGCGGCGGGGTGGGCCGAGCGGGCCGCGGGCGAGCGGAGCACCCGGGCGAGGCCGTCCAGCGCTCCCTGGTTGCCGGCCGCCGTGGGCGCGGCGGAGGCCACCACGGCGCGGAGATCCGCGGCGAGGACGTCGGAGACATCGGTCGCGCCGAGCACGCCGGCGAAGAAGGCGCGAAAGACCGAGAGGGCAGCCGGGTCGAGCCCATCCACGTACGTCGCGAGGTGCCGGATCGCGAGCACGCGCGCGCGCACCGAGCTCGCCATCTGCGCGACCCTGCCCCACGTGCGGAGCGCCGCCTCGGGCGGCAGCTTGAACTTGGACAGGTACTGGAGCCGCACGTCGGAGACGCCGCCCGAGGCGAGCCCGGTCTCGAGCGCGGACCAGTCCTCGGCGAACAGCGCTTCGGGGGACACGACGGCGCCGCACGACGCGTAGCTTCCCACGTAGTCGAGGCCGTAGCTGTAAGGCGCTCCAGCGAAGAGGCCGGTGAGCACGCTCGACCACGCGCCGCGGACGTCGGCGTCGAGGCCCGGCGCGCACGCGACGTCGCACGCCGCGGCGAGCGATACCGCCCGGGCCGCCTCGCCGTCGAGGCCCTCGACGAACGCCTCGAACTCCTCGGGCGCGAGCCCCTCGGGCAGGCCGTCCTGGAGCGCGGCGAGCTGGTGCGCGCCGCCCACGTCGAGGAAGCGCGAGACGCCCTCGCGGTCCGCGGGGACGCGGCGCGGAGCGAGCGTCGCGGCGTAGGCCTCGAGATCGCGATCGGTGGTCAGGAAGGCCCACTCGGGGTGGCGGTCCTGGGGATCCACGACGAGGAGCTCGCCCGGGCGCGCGGGCGCGACCTCGACGCGCTCGCCGGGCGCGAGCGTCTGCACGCGGGTCGGGCCGTCGCCGGCCACCCACGCGAGCTCCAGGGGCGCGACGAGCGCGCCCTCCGGGTCGTGCACCGTCACGAACGCCCCGCCGGAGGGCGCGGGGTCGACCGTGAGCCACGGGAGCGCCTTGGCGACGACCGCGCGCCGCGCGCGCGCAGCCGCCTCCGGGCCGAGCGCCGGCGCGAAGGCGTCGAGGAACGCGTCCGTGCCGATGGTCCCGAACCGGCGCTCCTCGAGCACCCCGCGGAGCGCCGACCAGAACGCCTCCTCGCCGGCGAGGCTGCGGATCTGGGTGAGCAGCCAGGCGGCGCGGCCGTAGGGGCCGCTCGTGTACTTCTCGCCCGGCGCGAGCGACGGATCGCGGACGGCGTCGCCGTCCCGGGGGCCGAGCTCGTCGCCGTTCAGCGTCCCCGCGCCGCTCTCGTCCGTGTAGACGCGGACGCCCTCCTGCTCGAGCAGCGTCGCCATGCCCTCCTTGATCCAGAGGTCGTCCCAGCTCTCCACCGTCACGAGGTCGCCGAACCACTGGTGCGAGAGCTCGTGCGTCGTGAGCAGGAGATCCGAGGCGAGCGCGGGCTGCGTGCTCCGCTCCTCGCGCTGGAAGCTGATGCTCGCGTGCTCGATCCCGCCCACCGAGAAGTCCGGCAGGAGCACGAGCGCGTACTTCTCGAAGGGGTACGGCACGAGCAGCTCCTCGAAGCGGCCGATGGCGCGCGCGAGCTCGTCCACCATCCTGCCGTGATCGCCCGGCAACCCGCGGCGATGCCAGACCGCGATGGGGAGATCGCCCTTCGTCCCGCGCTCGACCTCGAAGTCGCCGATCGCGAACGCCATGAGGTAGGGCGGCAGCGAGTAGGCGGTCTCGTACCGGACGAGGTGGCCCGACGCACCGAGATCCTCGTCGCCGACGAGATCGCCGTTGGCGATCAGCGCCTCGCCGCCGTCGACGCGCATGGCGATCGAGAAGATGGCCCGGTCCGAGGGCGCGTTGTGGCACGGCATCCACCGCGACGCGCCGAGCGGCTCCGACACCGTGTAGACGGCGCGCACGGCGACCGGATCGCCCATGCGCGCCGGCACCGCGCGGAGGGCGTCGCCGGAGAGCGCCTCGTAGTCGATCTCGAGCGCGATCGGCGCGCCGCTCATCGCCTCGGGCTCGCTCGAGAGGTCGATCGCGAGCGCCTGGCGCTGCGGATCGAGCGCGTGCGGGAGCGCCCCGCCGCCCTTCCGCCGGACCTCCTTCACCTCGGCGACGGCGCTGTCGAGGACCACCGCCCTCGGGCCGTCTCCGGTGAGCGACAGCGTGAGGCCCAGCGTCGCCACGAGGCGGCTCCGCTCCCAGTCGAACTCGCCCCGGAGGTCGTAACGCTCGACGTCGAACGCGCTCCCCTCGAGCGGCGCCGGGCCCTCGTCCGAGCACGCGGCGGCGAGCGACCCGAGCAGCAGGCAAGCCACGCGGAGCGCTCCGGGGCGGTGTTTCTGGAGTGTGCAGTGCATCGCGGTTCCTTCGATCGGAAGAGGGATTCATCTCGCGAGGCCAGGCGCCAGCGCTCGGACCCCCCGAGCCCACGGCGGCGCAGCGACGCGTAACTGACCGCGGGACAGTTACAGAACCCGGGCGCGTGGCCAAGCCATGTGATCGCGCCGGAGGCCCCGGCGAGCCGCTCGGTGATGAAAAGAAGGGGCGCTCGGTCGCCCGCGTCACGGTCGCTCGACGCTCCGGGGCGCCGCGCGTGGAGGCCGCGCCTCGGGCGCGCGCGATCGCCCTCTGCCGTGCTCTACCGTGCTCTCCGCGCTTCGCTCATGCGCGCGGGGAGGGAGAAGGAGCGATGATCAGCTGCCCAATCGGCAAGGAGGGTGAGCGCATCGACATCGCATCGACGGGGAGCGCCTCTCCCGCTCCCCGCTCGCGCGCGAACGGAGGTGTGGATGCATGGTATTGCAGGCGCGCACCCTTGCGCACTCTGGGCGCGAATCGCCTTTCATTTGTAAGGGTTGCGGCGACCTGTGCGAGGATGCTCCCCGCCATGGCACAACACAAAGATGGGTGCGCGCGGGGGCGCTCGTGGGTCGCGCCGCTGGCTGTCGGCGCGGCGCTCGGCGTCGCGCTCGTTCCGAGGAGCTCGTCCGCTCAGACGTGGACGGGCGGGCGGACGACGCCGCTGCTCGACGAGATCGTCGCGATCGACAGGACCGGGGAGCCGCGGTGGCCCTACGGCGACGAGGACGTCGCGGGCGACGGCGAGACCTTCGACACGCCGGAGCGATCGATCGACTTCCGCTCCGCGTACGCGGTCGCCGCCGACGGGCGGTTCTGGGTGCGCGGGTATGTGTCGGAGACGGCCGCGATCAGCGGGGAGGCGACGCTCTTCGTGTTCATCGACACCGACAGGAACCGGCAGACCGGCGGCACCGCCGCGACGGCGGGGATCGACGACCGGTTCACGAACGACGAGTCGCCGGGCGGCTACGAGGTCGTGCTCGGCGTGAAGGGCGACGGCACGCTCGTGAGGGTCTGGTCCTTCGCTGGGGCGTCGGGGCGGTACGAGCCCGTCGACGTGACGGGCGCGCAGGTCGCGACCGAGGCAGGGACGGACCTCGACCCCCTGCTGATCAACGACCCGACGCGGGGGTACGCGCAGGCATCCATCGCGCTCGACCTCGTGGGCGTCGGCGTGGCGTGCGAGGCGAACCTGTACTTCCGGTCGGTGAACGACGCCGCGGCGCTCGGGCCGGGCGATCTCGACATCGGCCTCTCCGCGCCGTGCGTGGCCGGCGATGCGGACGGCGACCGCGTGCCCGACGTGATCGTCCCGCCCTCCGGCTGCACGCGCGACGCGGACTGCGCCGGCAGGGGCATCTGCGTGGACGGCGACTGCATCCTGCCGGTGTCGTGCGTCGACGATGTCGACTGCGACGCGGACGAGGACTGCTCCGCGGACCACCGGTGCGTCCCCACGCCCGGGGACACCTGCACGTCGAACGCCCAGTGCGGCGACCTCGTGTGTGTCAGCGGGCAGTGCGGCCCGTGCTCGCCAAGCGCGTCCGAGTGCGGCGCGGACCTGCGCTGCGCGCCGACCGGGCGCTGCGTCGACGGCGGGGCGTCGAGCGGCGCGGGCGGCCCGGGCGAACCAGATCTCCTGCCGGGTGATGCGGTCCAGGGCGGCGCCTGCGCCTGCGCGGCGGGGCCCGCGCCGTACGGAGGGGGAGCCCTGTCGCTGCTCGCCGCCGGCGGGCTCGCGCTCCGGTTGCGGAGGCGCCCGCGCCGCGGACCCGGAGCGGGCCGATGAAGCCGATGAAGAGGAGATCCATGCGCGCACCGATCCTCGCCGCCATCACCTGCGCTGCCTGCGCGGTCCTCGCCGCCGCGACGCCCGCGTCGGCGCAGAGCACGGACATCGACGTCGAGCGCTTCAAGCCGGCCGTCACCCACGACGCCTTCGTCGTCACGGAGGGCTCTGGCGTCCGCGAGCCCGGCGATCCATGGGCGTTCGGGCTGTTCCTGAACTACGCCCGCAACCCGCTGATCGTCGCGACGGGAGACGGCGAGGTGCGCAGCCAGATCGTGAGCGGCCGCCTGGGCGCCGATCTCATGGCGTCGGTCACGATCGCCGAGCCGTTCGCGCTCGGCCTCGACATCCCGTTCTTCCTCGCGCAGTCGGGCGAGGGCTCTCCGTCGTTCGCGGGCCTCGGCGACATCCGGCTCGTGCCGAAGCTGCGCCTGCTCGACGACCGCGACTCCATCGGCCTCGGCCTCGTGGCCGAGCTGCGCGTCCCGACGCACACAGGAGATTTCGCGGGCGGCGCGCGAAACGTCGTCTTCTGGCCGCGCATCGTGCTCGATCACCGGTTCGCGCCCGGCCTCAGGTTCGGCGTCAACGCGGGCGTCGCGATCCGCGAGGGGACGACGTACGAGAACGTCGAGGCGGCGAGCGAGCTGACGTACGCCGCGGCGCTCGGCTACCGCTTCGGCGGCATCGACGGGAAGGTCGAGATCGGCGCCGAGGCGAACGGCGGCATCGGCATCGCCGCGGACGACCTGAACGAGGAGGAGACGCCGCTCGAGGCGCTCGGCTACGTGAAGATCAACCCGAGCGAGGAGTGGGAGATCACAGCGGGCCCGGGGATCGGCGCGCTGGCCGGCTACGGCGTGCCGATCTTCCGCGTGTTCGCGGGCGTGAAGTACACGCCGACCTCGCACGACAGGGACCACGACGGCGTCGACGACGAGCGCGACCAGTGCCCCGACGTCCCGGAGGATCGTGACGCCGACTACGACAGCGACGGCTGCCCCGAGGAGGACGCCGACGACGATCACGACGGCGTGCCGAACGCGGACGACGAGTGCCCGGACGAGAAGGAGACGATCAACGGCGTCGAGGACGACGACGGCTGCCCCGACGAGGGTGAGCCGCGGGTCGCGTAC
This sequence comes from Sorangium sp. So ce117, assembly GCF_051524395.1. Taxonomy (NCBI): domain Bacteria; kingdom Pseudomonadati; phylum Myxococcota; order Polyangiales; family Polyangiaceae; genus Sorangium; species Sorangium sp. So ce117. Next base: position 8,613,967 of record NZ_CP150309.1, on the reverse strand, counting down.
GAGAAGGGCGAGTTTGTGATCCGGGACACCATCCGCTTCCGGACCGGCTCGGCCGAGCTCGAGCCGGACTCGTACAGGACCCTGGATCAGGTGGCGCTCGTCATGAAGGCGAACCCCGAGATCGAGCGGCTGCGGGTGGAGGGGCACACCGACGAGACCGGCACGCCCGAGCTGAACCAGGAGCTGAGCGAGCAGCGCGCCGAGGCGGTCCGGAAGTACCTGATCCAGAAGGGCGTCAGCCCGGGCCGGCTCACGGCCGAGGGCTTCGGGTCGGACAAGCCGGTGGCCGAGGGCACCGACCCGGCGAGCCTGGCGAAGAACCGCCGCGTGGAGTTCGTGATCGACGAGTGAGGCACGCTCGCCCGGGAGCGGCGCGTCGCGCCCTCCCGGGCACCGCGGCTGGCCCGCAGCGGGGCCGGCCGCCGCCGTGGCGCTGGGCGCTGCCGGGCGTCAGAAGCGGCCGTGGATCGCCAGCCCGCCGCCGGTCGTGCCGACGGCAGGCGCGACAACGATCCGCGCCGCCGCGGGCTCCGTGTCGCCGAGCGACGTCACGAACAGCGCGACGCCGGCCGCGAGCCCGACCCCGCCGACGATGAAGCCGGCGGTGGACAGCTTCGCGGCGCTCTTGGCGTCCTCGACAAGCGCCACGCCGCGGGCGTCGCAGAGCGTCTCGGTCCGGCAGTGATCGTCCTGCGCCTCGTTCCAGCGCGAGCTGGCGAGGAGCCCGAAGATCGAGCCGGTCACGACGCCGGCGACGCCGACGCCGCCTGCCACGAAGGCGAGGGTGCGGCGGGTGTCCGCGCCGCCGTCCCCGTCGCCGCCCGCGGCCGGCTGGAGCGGCGCGGCGAGCGGCCCGGGCTGCCCGCCGGGCGGCAGGGTCGCCGTGGTCGCCGCGGGGTCGTCCTCGAGCGGCGGGACCTCCACGGTGACGACCTGGCCGGGGCCGGCGGTCTGCGCCTCGACCGAGAACGGCCTCTTGCCGGGCGCGGTCGCCTCGACGCGGTGCTTGCCCGGATCGACCGGGAGCGGCGCGCCCCACGCGCCGGCGTCGAGGACCGCGCCGTTGCGCCTCACGACGAGGCCGTCCGCCGGCGTGGCCACCGTGATCGCGAGGCGCTCGAGTTTCTTCTCCAGATCGGCCGCGCGGCGGGTCGCCTTCGCCTCGCGGTCCGCCTGGCCGGCCCGGCTCGCCATGTCCGCCGCCTCGCGGAACGCCGCCCAGGCGCTCGCGCTGCGGCCGAGCCGCTCGAGGCAGTCCGCCAGGTTCCACTGGGTGCCATAGCCCGGGTCCAGCCGCTGGCTCGCCGCGAACTTGGGGCACGCCTCGGCGAGCTTGCCCTGCGCGACGAGATCGCGCCCCTCGCGGAAGAGCGCCTCGGCCGCGGCCGCCTGATCCGCGGACGGTTCCGCGCGGGCGACACCCGCGGAGAGCGACAGGAGCGCGGCGACACACCACGCGACGCGGCGGCTATTTCCTCGATGTCTCGTCATCGTCATTCCTCGGAGGCCTTTGGGGCGGCCTGGGCGCGGACGGCCTCGGCGCGGGCGGTCGAGCGACGCCGCTCGCCGGCGCCGACGCGGCGGCGCGGGCGGTCGTCGCAGCGGAGGGCAGCGCCGCGGGCATCGACGAGGCCGCGGCCGGCGGATCCGCGGGCGTGTCGGCGCGCGGCGGCTCGGCGCTGGCGGACGGCGTCGGCCTGGCCTCGGCGCCGGCGGACGGAGGCGGCTCGGCCTCGGCGCGCGCAGGCGGCGCCGGCTCGGCCGAGGGCGCGGGCGCGGCCGGCGGCGCGCTGCGCACCGCCAGGTAGACGCCCGCCCCGCCCGCGAGCGCGGCGGCCAGCACGCCGCCGGCGATCAGGGCGACGGGTGGGCGCGACGCCGGACGCTCGGGGCGGTTCGACAGCCGCACGCTCGTGGCGGGCGCCGTGGCCGACAGCGCATACGGTCCGGATTGCCCGCCCGACGGGCGCCCCGCGGCCTCGAAGGGCGCGGCCGACCCGCGCGGCGGGGTCAGCGCAGCGCCGAACGGCGCGCTCGAGGCGTGCAGGGGGGCCGAGATGGCGCCGAACGACGCGCGCGACGCGCGCGTGGCGGCGTCGAGCGGCACGAGCATCGCCTCGACGATCGCCTCGCCGCCGGGCAGGAACGCGCGCAGCGCCGCCGCGAGCTCGCCGGCGCTCGCGGTGCGGCCCGACGGATCGATCACAAGCGCCCGGTGCACAACGCGGGCGACCTCCGGCGGCACCCAGGGCGCGATCTCCTGGAGCCAGCGCACCGGGGTCGTGCAGATGGCCAGGACGAGCTCTCCGAGGCCGGTCAGGTGCTCGTTGGGCCGATGGCCCGAGAGGGCGTGGTACAGGCTGACGCCGAGCGACCAGACGTCCGAGCGCGCGTCGATGGCGCCGTTGCCGCGCGCCTGCTCGGGCGACATGTAGAGGGGAGAGCCGAGGAGCGCGCCGCTCTTCGTCATCCCGCCGTTGCCGAGGCTGTTGTCCGTCACCTTGGCGACGCCGAAGTCGAGCACCTTGATCACGCGCTGGCCGCCCTGCTTTTTCGCGAGGAACAGGTTGGCCGGCTTGATGTCGCGGTGGACGATGCCGGCCTCGTGCGCGCGCTCGAGCCCCAGGCACGCCTGCAGCCCGATGCGGAGCGCGAGATCGACCGGGAGCGGGCCGAGCCGCTCGATGAGGGCCTGCACGTCCTCGCCCTCGAGGAACTCCATCGCGATGTACGGCGCGCCGGTCTCGCGGTCGCGCCCGGTGTCGAACACCTGCGCGATGTGCTCCGACTCGACCGCGCCGACCGCGCGCGCCTCGCGCTGGAAGCGGCGGACGAGCTCGTCGTCCGCGGCCTGGCCGAGGATGACCTTCACCGCGACGCGGCGGCCGGTGCCCGCGTGCCGGGCCTCGTAGACGGCGCCCATCCCGCCCTGGCCGAGCAGCCGGAGCATCGTGTAGCGGTCGTCGAGGGTTCGACCGATCATGACATCACTGCCGCACTCTGGCGACGACCGCGTGGCAGAGGACGGACTCGCCGTGGGCCGCGTCGGCGGGCACCCACGAGGTAATGGCTTCGAGGCGAACCCTCTTCACGGCCGCAGGCTAGAGCAGCCGAAGCGCGGCGTCGAGCGCGCCCGTCGCCGGCGGCGGATGGGTGCCACGGGACCGAGGCCCGCGGCCGCGGCGTCTCTATCTCAGCGCGGTGTCTTCGGACATGGGTTCGATGCTCCCTTCGAGAAGAGCGATGCGCGGCGAGGGGCCCCTCGCGGGCGCTCGCCGTGCGAGCGCGCAGCGCGGTATCGAGGTGTACCGTGGCGGCAGGCGTGGCCTCGAAAGCCCGGTTCTTCCCGCCTCCCCGGAGGGACCCTCGCTCGACTCACCCGCTGCAGGGCAAGATCAGCTGCACCGGCATCCGCCGCCGCACCGGCATCCGCCGCCGCACCGGCATCCGCCGCCGCAGCGACACCCGCCGCCGCACCCGCCGCCGCAGCGACACCCGCCGCCGCAGCGACACCCGCCGCCGCACCCGCCGCCGCACCCGCCGCCGCACCCGCCGCCGCACCCGCTGCAGCTAGAGCTGACGGCGGCTGGATTCGATGCTTCCAGTGCCTCCAGCCTGCTCGATAAATCATCGATGGCGCTGCGAATTTCGCTTATCGACACATCCAGATCCTTCGGCGGATTATTCGCGTTGCTCGAATCACTCATGGCAGAGCCTCCCATGAGTAAGTGGGTGCGTGTGGCATCTTCGTCAACTCGATGGATCATGATCGAGCAACGGAAGATCTAATATGCTCCCCGGCGCAGGAGGCGCGAGATCGCCGGGCCGTCGTGCAGGGCCCGCCGCGCCTGGATCGGCGCCTTTGTCACGCTCACCTGCGACCTGGAGCGGCGTCCCGCGCGATCCTGAGAGCCACGAGGACGTCCGCGCGAAAAGCCTCGTTTGCTTCACCCTGATTGAGGCGAACAACCCTGGATAACCCGGCACGCTGCGCGGGCGCATCCGCCGCGCTGCTATCACGGCAGCCCGTCCGGCGATTTCTGCGTCTTCATCGACGCTCCCGCCGATGTCGGCGACGCCATGGAGGAGCTCCTCCCGAGGGCCCCTGACGTCATCAAGATCGTCCTCGAGTCGGGGAGATCGAGGTCGCTCCCGCACCTGACGAGCGCATCCATGGCCGCCATCAAGGACGCCGCCGAGTCCGCGTCCATCCGCGTCATCGCTCACACCGCGCAGACCGCTGACATCGAGGCGGCGCTTGGCGCGGGCGTGACGCTCTTCGCGCACATCGGGAGGCGGCTGGGAGGGGAGCCCTCTTCACGGCCGCAGGCTGGAGCACCTCCGCCCCCGCGTCATCCCTCGCCGCATACCTTGCACCAGGGCAGCCTCACCAGCGTATGGTGCGATGTCTCGAGCCTCGCGAGGTCCTGGATCAGGAACCGGCCCCCGAGCCTCGAAGGCGTGTATGCCGAGAGCACCTTGAGGGCCTCCATCGCCACGAGATGGCCGAGCAGCTGCCCCATCGTGCCGGCGTGCGGCGCGGGCTCGGCCAGGGAGCGCGCCGCGGGCGAGGGGTTGAGCGCCTCGGCCGTCGCGCAGACCCGGCACGCCGTCTTCCCCGGGAACACGAGGGGGCCGAGGACGGCCGTCGTCCCCGCGAGGTGCGAGAAGAGCGAGGCGATCCGCGCGCGATGGCCGAACCGCGCGACGCGCTCCAGGAGCTCCGCGTCGTCGCCGCGCACCGCCGCGACGAGGAGGTGAGGGCGCTCCTCCGGCGAGAGGAGGTCGCTCCCCTCCAGCGCGCCGGAGGAGCTCTCGTCCACCCGGCAGAGCGGCGCGTGCTCGCGGATCAGCGCGGCCACGGCGCCGCGGCGGGGCGCGCCGAGCGCCGCCTCGCCGCGCGCCCGGACCACCGAGACGTCGCGCGGGCCGACGGCGCTGCCGTCGATCAGGCGGAGCGCCGAGATGCCCGCCCCCGCGAGCGCCAGGGCGGCCGAGGCCCCCCAGGGCTCGAGGCCCACCACGAGCACGCGCGCGTTCGCGATCCGCTGCGCCGCCTGCTCCGGGGCAGAGGACCACTTGCGGAGGAACGCGCGCTGCCCGTGGAGGCGCTCGCCGTCGGCGGACGGCGCCTGCTCGGGCACCGGCTCGACCAGCCCGCGCGCCTCGAGCAGGTCGAGGAACGCCGTCACGCTGTGCCGCGAGTAGTCCGCGAGCGCCTCGACGAGCGCCTCCCGGTCGCGCGATCCGTCGAGCAGCGGCACCATCCGCTCGACGAACGCGCTCACGTCCAGGCCGGTGAGCTGGAAGGTGCCGAGATCGGAGCGGAGGATGACGCCCACGTCGGTGGGCGTGATGCTGGCCGAGCGGCTGAGTCGAATGCTGGGCATGGTGCTCTCCGACGCTTCTGGTTCAGGCACGCTAAGGCCCGTTCCGGCCCTCGGCCGGCGCGGGCTGACCGACGCAGACGACGTACATGGTGTCCTCCTCGGCCGGGAGCGCCAGGAAGCCTTTGAGCTCCTCGTCGTAAAATCCGCCGATCGCCACCGGGCCGAGGTCCATCGCCGTCGCCACGAGATAGAGGTTCTGGCCGAGGTGCCCTGCGTCCAGCCACAGGAAGCGATATCCGCGCTGGCCGTATTTACACATCGTGCGGAACGGGACCGCCGTGATGATGACCACGACATTGGTGTTCATGATCATGTCCTGGCCCAGGGTCAGATCCGCGAGCGCGGCGTGCGCGAGGCCTTCCCGGCGGAGCTCGAGCTCGTGCGCGCGTGCGTCGTAGTGGTACACGCCGTCCGGGATCCCCTCGACGGCCTGCGTCGCCACGTAGATCTCGAGCGGGTACCGGCCGCCGGCCGAGGGCGCGGGGCGATCGCAGCTCCACTCCTCGTCGATCTTTCGCGTGCCGCGGACACCGTAGCTCGCGTGAAGGAGCCGCCCGAGCGTCTCCACGGGCATGGGCCTGAGGGCGAACTCGCGGTGCGACCGCCGCCGCTCCAGCACCGCGCCGAGCGGGGCGTCGATCGCGAAATCGCGTCCGGGCAGCGGCGTGCGCGTCGCGCCTGCGTAGGTGCGGAAGCGCAGCGGGTGGAGATCCCGATCGAACGGCGGCTCCAGCGGCCGCGACCTCACGTGGAACGACTGGAGGTGATAGAGCCGCGCGACATCCGCCTCTTTGCTCCTTGCCATGGTGTCCTCTCTCAGGCCATCGGGTGGGGGTCAGGGTTGATGCCGTGGGGGGCCATCGAGCGGAGACGCGGGTTGCCGAGCCGCGCGAGCTCATGGCCGAAATGGATCTGCTGGAAATCGGGCCCGAGGGCCCGGGCGACGCGGAAGGGGGTCGCCGCGAGGTCGGGCGACGTCACGTCCACGATCGCGATGCGCAGCCCCGCGGCCTTCACGCGCCGGGTGAGCTCGGACGGCGAGATCTCCTCGGGCTCCTCGAGCTCGGCGGCGGTCACCGTGCCTCCGTCGCGGAGGAAGGCGAAGGATGCGGCGCGGCTCGGAGGCAGGTAGTAGACCGCGTGATCCTCGAGCGTGCGCACGTCCTCCGGCCGCTCGGGGATGGCGACCTTCTCGCCCGTCATGAGGCGGAAGATGTAATTGCCTATCTGGCCCTGCTCCAGGATGGCTTTCCTGATCGCGGTGAGGGGGTTCAGGTGGGCGGAGAGCGAGACCACCGCGCCGGGCCAGCGCTTGCCGTCGCCGTAACCCACGCACATCACAACGGGGACCGCGACGCCCGCGTCGAGGAGATACAGCTCGATCCGGGCGCCGCGCTCCTCGAGCTGGCGGGCGATCTCGTGCACCTCGGGGTCGACCGAGTCGTCGGGCAAGACACGCCGCGCCGGCCGGCGAGCGAGCCACGAGATCATGAACGTGTCGCGCTCGATGAGCTCGAGCGCGGCCGCCATCGACGCGCTCTCGAGCGTCGCGCCGGCGGCGAGCCCGTTCGAGGTCACCTGGCAGAAGTGGGCGTCGTGCCCTGTGCAGTAGTCGTAGTAGGTCGGGAGCGCCGGCACGTACACGGGCGCACGGGTGTCCATCCAGCGTCCGAGGGCCCAGTCGATGGGCGCGGTCGGATCGACCGGCGCGAAGGGGAACCCGGGCTCAGCGTACTGCTCCTCGCTGTAGAGACAGAGCTGCTCCGGAGCGATGAAGTCGTCTTTCATCCCGGCGACCGAGGAGCGAAGGAGCTCCTTTCGGTTGAAGATCCCGGCAGAGTAGCGCTCGACCGCCTCGCCGGTCGCCCTGATCAGGGCCTCGACGGCCGTGATGCCCTTTCCGGTGCCGACCTGCGGTTCATGCGAGCGGTGAGCGTGCGGTGAGCCGTTGGTGGTGTTGCTGAGGATCGCCGTGGCCGTGATGGGCGCCTCGGGGGAGAGCGCCGGGCTCGTCGCGTCCAGCATGAGGCGCTGGACGATGCCCGCCCGCGCGTCGACGATGCCGGCGAGCATCCGCCGGAGCGCCGCGGGGTCGCCCGCGTCGTTGAGGCGCGCGCGCGGGCCCCGGGCCGCGCTCCCCGAGCTCCGGGCCGCGGCGGCGCCGCCGCAGACCGGACACCAGGGCATTTGCAGGACGGCGTGGAGCGACACCTCCGGGTCGACCAGGTTCTGGACCATGAAATGGCCCGCGAGCCGCGACGCGGCTCGGTTCACGAGCAGATCGAGGGCCGCGAGCGCGACGGCGTGACCCAGGAACACCGGCATCGGCGCGAGGTAGGTGCGCGCGCGGCGCCCAGGGCGCACGGCGAGGAGCGACGCCTGCAGCGCGTGATCCGCCTCTGGCTGAGCGCTGGTCGCGAGCCTCCGGAGACGGCAGCAGTTCCAGCACGCGGTCTCGCCCGGCACGACAGCCGGGCCGATCACCGCGTCGAGCCCCTCGAGGTGCGCGCTGAGCGACAGGACCGAGGCCGCGTGAGCGAAGCGGGCGACGCCCTGAAGGACGAGGAGATCATCGCCCGAGACGCAGGCGAGGATCAGGTCCCAGCCGGTGTCCTCCTGGACGATCGGGCGATCGGCGGCGGCGAGCAGCGTCCCGGGCGTGACCGCGCAGCCGGGGGCGATCCGCGCCAGCGCGAGGGAGAGCGAGCGCGCGCGATCCTTTCCGAGATCCGCCTCGGCGAAGGGGCCGAGATCGTCCGCCGTGACCTCCCTGTCGTCGAGGACGTGGAGCGCGCCGACGCCCAGAGACGCGAGCTCGATCGCCGCGACGGCGCCCCACGGTTCGAGCCCGATCACGAGGACTCGCGATCGCGCGAGCTTCTCGTGCGCTTCCGTCGGCGCAGGCGGGGCGGTCCCCTCGAGCGAGGGAGCGGTGGTCGCTGAGCTGGGCAGTTGAATGGCCACGCGAGATCTCCAGGAAAGGGCAGCGCGGCGCCGCCTCGACCGGCGCCGCCCTGTACCTTCGGTAAAGAGGTCCAATTCGGTGCTCGGGGAATGGTGCCCCGACAAGCAAAGGACAGAAGACCCTCGTGGCGAGTCCGGGAAGACGGGAAGGTGCCCTTCTCGATCTCTCGCGCTCCTCGTCTTCCTCCGGAGCTCTATCGCGCCGCCTCGCCGGCCTCCGGGCTAGCTACACCTGCCGCCGCACCGGCATCCGCCGCCGCACCGGCATCCGCCGCCGCACCGGCATCCGCCGCCGCACCGGCATCCGCCGCCGCACCGGCAACTACAGCTACAGCTACAGCTACAGCTACAGCTACAGCTACAGCTACAGCTACAGCTACAGCTACAGCTACAGCTACAGCTACAGCTACAGCTACAGCTACAGCTACAGCCGCTGCAATTGCGGCTTGTTGCATTCGTTGCTTCCAAATCCTCCAGCTTGCCCGACAAATCGTCGATGGCGTTGCGGAGCTCGTTCACCGTCAGATCCAGAACCTTCGGATCACTATCCCTGTTGTTTGAATCACTCATCGCAGAGCCTCCCACGAGTAAGTGAGGTGCGCAAAGGGTCTTCGTCAATATGATGGCTCGTCGCGGGATGACGGAAGCTTGAATTGACTCCCTGTCATCCAGGGAGACCCGAGCCGCGAACAGCGAGAGAGACGGCCGCCAAAGGGGCTGTCCGCGGGCTCCATTCTCTCGTCCGTCCCACGGAGGGCGGCTATCCCGGGTGGCCGTGAACGCCGCCGGAGGAGCCGATAAGGCGGGAACACCATCGAGAGTACATTCCTGCGCTCCTGCCGTGTGCTCGAGCGGGTGCGCTTCCGGGATAGGCCATTTTGTCAAGCTCGCCTGTGACCTCGCGCGGCCACCCGCTCGGGCCGGAGAGCCGAAATGGAACGTCGGGGACGAAGCGTCTCGAACGCGTCACTCTGCTCGAGGCGAACAATCCTGGATAACACGGCACGCTGCGGGCGCGCGTGCACGGTCCTGTGCGCGTCGCCTCATTCGATTGCTTTTTCGCGATGTCTCCGGTACCCGGTCCGCCGATTCTCGGGTGCTGCAGGCGCCCATCAATAACGGAGTGTCATGCGTCGTACTTCGCTCGGATTGGCGATGAGTCGTCTCGCTTTGTGTGTCCTTGCCGCGTCAACGTGGCTCGCAGGATGCGGCGTCACGGAGAGCCCCTCGACGTTCAGCGCGACCGAGGTGGGGTGTGCGGGTTGCACCGTGCTGAAGGGCGGCACGGTGTTCGACGGCTCGCGCGCGGCCAGGGCAACGGTGGTGATCGAGGGCGACAGGGTGAAGCAGGTCGTCTTCGGTGATGTCGAGCACCGCGACCTCGATGCCGGGGGTGGCGAGGTCGTGGACATCACCGGGAAGACGGTCCTCCCCGGGCTCATCGATCTCCACGTCCACTCGCTGAGCGTCGCTGGGCCCTATGCTTACCACGACGGCGACCTCCACCTCGAGGATCACACGAAGGCGATGCTCCGGGCGGGCGTCACCTCGTACCTCGATCTCGGCTCATCCCAGCAGGTCATCTTCGAGCAGCGATCGCGCATCAACGCCGGCGACATCCTCGCGCCGCAGCTCTTCGCCGCCGGGCCGCTGCTCACGCCGACGGGAGGGCACCCGTGTCGTAACGGCAGCCCGCCCGGCGATTTCTGCGTCTTCATCGACTCTCCCGCCGACGTCGACGGGGCCTTCGAGGCGCTCCTCCCGAGGGCCCCCGATTTCATCAAGATCGTGCTCGAGGGGGGAGGATCGGAGCAGCTCCCGCGCCTGACGCGCCCGTCCGTGGTGGCCATCCAGGAGGCCGCGGCGGCCGCGGACGTCCGGGTCATCGCCCACGCGACGGAGGCAGCCGACATCGAGGCCGCGCTCGACAGCGGCGTGACGCTCTTCGCGCACATCCCGGACGAGGACCGGATCTCGCCAGAGCTCGCGCGGAGGATGGCCGCTGCCGGGGCCGTTGTCGTCCCCACGCTCGCGGTGGAGGATGGCTTGTACCGCACGGCCCACGGAGCGCTCACCGAGCTCGACGACCCCGCCCTCACCGACGACGTGCCGGCCGGCGTGATCGCTGCCCTGCGCGATCCCTCCTTGCTCGCGGAGCTCAGGACGGCGCAGTTCCTGGAGCTCGTGAAGCGGCGGCGCGACCATGCGATCGCGAACCTCGTGACCTGCTACCAGGCCGGGGTCACCATCGCCGCCGGCTCCGACGCCGGCAATCCGGGCGTCTTTCACGGGCTGAGCCTGCGCCGGGAGGTCGCGCTCCTCGTCGAGGTGGGGATGCCGCCCCTCGAGGCGCTCGCCGCCGCCACGCGCCGCGCAGCGGACGTGCTCGGGCGGCCCGATCTCGGGCGCCTCGAGCGAGGGGCGCTCGCGGACGTGCTCGTGGTCGACGGCGATCCGCTCGCCGACGTCCGCGCGCTCGAGCGCGTGTCGCGCGTCTACAAGTCGGGCGTCCTCCTCGATCGCGAGGCGCTCGCGTTGCCGCGCAAGACGGGCCTCGCGCGGGAGCCCAGGACGGGCGCCGGCCCCGGCGAGACGTGCCTCGCCGCGTCGGAGTGCGCGCCCGCGCAGTCGTGCAACCCGGCCCAGGTCTGCGCCGCGACCTGCAGCGCCGCCTCGGACTGCGCGCCGGGGAGCGCGTGTTTCCTCGACAGCGGCTCGTTCACAAGGGGGGCCTGCATCGGCGGCGACGGCTGCGATCTCTTCGCGCAAGATTGCGACAACGGCGCTGCCTGCGTGTTCTGGGGCAACGGCTCGACGTCGTGCTGGTACGCGGGCGCGGGCTCGGACGGGCAGCCGTGCGACGCGTCGTTTACGTGCGCGCCCGGGAGCGTGTGCGACCCCTCGAACACCTGCAGAGCGCTCTGCGATCCGCGCGGTGAGCGCGGCGCGCCGTGCCCGGGCGGCGAGCGGTGCGTCGATCACACCGCGTTCGCGGGGCTCCCCGTGGGAACCTGCGAGCCGGCCGGGCGCCGCTGAGCGCGACGATGCCGGGCGCGCGCGATGACGCCGCGCGCGCTCAGCGCGACGCGAGCAGCCAGGCGATCACGCTCCCGATCGCGAAGAACGCGACGCCCGCGCCGGCGATCACGGCCCGCGACGTCCGCCGCTCGATGAAGCTGGCCGCGGCCCGGAGGCTGGACGGGGCGGCGATGGCGATGCCGCTGTCGGGCGCGCTCATCTTCTGGACGGCGGCGTCGAGCGCCACGAGCACGGCGCGCGCGTGGGGGAAGCGGTCGTCCGGGTCCTTGGCGAGCAGGCGCATCACGACCGCCTCCAGCGCGGGCGGGACGACGACGCCGGGGGAGCGCTCGGCGATCGGCGGCGGCACGGCCGAGCGGTGCTGCGCGAACAGCGCCGACGGCTCGACCGCCGTGAAGGGGTGCTTGCCCGCGAGCATCTCGTAGAGGATGACCCCGAGCGCGTAGAGGTCGGCCCGCCGGTCGACGGAGCGCATGCCGAGCGCCGCCTCGGGCGCCATGTACGCCACCGTGCCGAGCAGCACGCCGGCGTTCGTCAGCGAGCGGCGCGAGCCGTCGTCGGTGATGGAAAACTGCTCGATCGGCACCTTGGCGAGGCCGAAGTCGATGAGCAGGACGCGCTCCTCCGGCCCGTCGAGGACCATGACGTTGAGCGGCTTCACGTCCCTGTGCACGATCCCGAAGTCGTGCGCCGCGTTGAGCGCGCTCGCGAGCTGGCGCGCGATGTTCGCCGCGCGCAGCGGCGGGACGGGGCCCTGGTCGATGAGCTTCCGCAGCGTGATGCCGCGGATGAACTCCATCACCATGAACCACGCGCCGTCGTCGAGCTGGTTGATCTCGTAGACCGCCGCGACGTTGGGGTGGAAGATGTGGCGACCGGCGAGCGCCTCGCGCTCGAAGCGCTCGATGAGCTCCGGCAGCTCCTCGGCGTCCGGGTGGAGCACCTTGACGGCCACGTCCTCCCCGGTCGCGAGCTTCTTTGCCCTGAAGACGGCGGCGATGCCGCCCATCGCGACGAGCTCCTCGAGGCGATAGCGGTGCACGAGCGTGCGCCCGACGAACGTCATCGCGCGCTCTCGCGCCGCGGAGCTCGCCTGGCCTCCCGCGATGAACACGGACCCGCTCATGCGCTCGCGCCTCCAGGCCGAGCCTCGCGCGCGGCGTCGTCGACGAGGCCGCAGCGCAGGGCTCGCACAGCCGCGCCGCGCGCTCCCCCGTCACCGCGCGCCACGCGGCGGAACAGCGGATCCACCCTGGATGACATCGTACGTTCACACACGCGGCGTCCGGAGGGTAGCGCCCCTGCGCGCCCAGCGCCATCTTCCCGGTTGGGCGCGGGGGCGAGGCGCTCGTGAGGGAGCGGGCGGGCGGCGCCGAGGCTGGAGCTCACGAAGCGCGCGTGAGCCAGGCCTCCCGAGCGGCCTTCGGGAGATCGCGCCCACCGCCGCGGCCGCGCGCGCTCTCTCGAGATTCCACCGCTCCGCCGTGATCGTGAGTCGCCGGGCTGCTCCGTCTCCTGCGCTGATGGCGCTGCCTCATCGTGTCTCCGGCCGGGGCGTGCGGAGACCCCTCATCGCCTGTGCCTCACGGCCGCGCGACGGGAGCGCCGGCCGCGCGAGGTGCGGAGTCGCGGCCGCGGCCCCGACGTGGCGAGAGCCCGTTGCGCGCTGGGCGGCGCTCGCCCGTCGCCGGCGGAGCGCGACCACTTGTCGGTAGATCCAGCGACATTGCCGGAGCTCCTGCCGCGCGCGCCCGCGCGGGGCGGCCGAGCCAGCGCGCCCGCACACCCGTGCGCGCCGGGGTCGAGCCTGCTGTCCTGCCACGAGCGCCCTCGCCCGCCGCATCGGCGTCATCCGCCTCCGGATCCGCACGAGGCGTGCCCGGTCGTGCGCGGACGAATTAGGGTTGAAAACACATCAAGTTCACAGATGCGTTTTTTCGACAGGCTCGTGTAGCCTGTATGGGTGGAGGTTTCCATGCACAGCACAATGCGTCGCACCGTTCTCCTCGGGCTCGTTTCCGGACTCGCCGTAGCAGCTTGCTCCACGCCTGAGGCGTCGAACCTCTTCGTCACCGGCGGGTCCGGTCCGGGGACCACGGCTTCTGCGGGAGGAGGCGAGGGCGGCGCGCCGGGCACGGGAGGCGCGGCGGGCGTGGGCGGCCAGGGCACCGGGGGCGAGCCGGGCGTGGGCGGAGCGACCGCGGGGAGCGGCGGGAGCGGGGGCGTGGGGCCCATCATCGACGAGCCGCCGGTCTGCGGGGACGTTTACGTCGATTGCGACGCGGATGCCGAGAACAGCTGTGAGGTCAACGTGACGAACGACGCCCTCCATTGCGGCACTTGCCCCGTCGACTGCGATGGCACCTGCCGGGACGGCACGTGCATCCGCACCTCGATCCACATCTCGGGCCAGCGGGATCCGCTGTACCTCGCCGTCGCCAACGGCGTCGTGTTCTGGACCAACGGGGAGCAGGGCGTGGTCAGGCAGTGGACGCAGGGCGAAGCCGTCGCGATCAACATCGCCACCGCGCAGGTCCAGCCGGCCGATATCAAGGCCGACGCCACCCACGTCTTCTGGGCCAACCAGGGCGTGGCCGGCGAGAGCGACGGTCAGGTGATGAGGGCGCGGGTCGGCGGCCAGGAGGCGCCGGTCGCGATCGCCGCAGGGCAGCCCGATCCGTTCGGCATCGCGATCGACGAGGAGTTCGTCTACTGGACCAACCGCGAGGACGGCGGCTCCGTGGTCCGCGCGCGGAAGGACTCGAGCGGCAACGGGCCGTTCACCGTCATCTCGGACGGGGGCGGGACGACGCACGCCCTCGCGGTCGACGCGACGCACGTCTACTGGACCGTGCGCGACGAGCGCGGCATGGTGATGTCCGCGCCCAAGGGCTCCACGGGCGAAGGCCCGTTCACCACGCTGGCGGCCGATCAAGGCGAGGTGCGCGAGATCGCCGTCGATGCGACGCACGTCTACTGGACGACAAGCAGGACCGGCAACGTGATGCGGGTGGCCAAGACCGGCGGAGAGCCGACGGTGATCGCGAGCGGCCTGGGGAACCCGAGGGGCATCGCCGCCGACGCGACGGGCGTTTACTGGACGGACCCCACCTCACCGAACGTCATGAGGATGCTGCCGAACGGCATCATCGGGGCCGTGGCGGCCGGCGAGCCGTCGCCCTACGGCATCGCCCTCGACGCGACCCGCGTCTACTGGACCAACGGACTCGGAACGAACGGCACCCTCGTGAGCGCCCCGAAGTAGCGGTCGCGGGCGGCAAGCGCGCGCGGGATCGAGCACCCGAGGTCCGCGAGGAGCCGACGTCTCCGCGCGTCCTTCAGCGCCGCGGCGCCGCAGCGCCGCGCGCTCCGGGCGGTGCTCGATCGGAGCTCGCGGCGCCGCATCGCCGACGATGTCGCGCGTGGAGGTCGGGGCTCCGCGTGCTACAAGCTCGCCCTGTGCTGCTCGAGACGTTCTCCGTCGGTCCGCTGGGGTGCAACTGCTCGATCCTCGTCGACCCCGTGAGCAAGGGCGCCGTGGTCATCGACCCCGGGGGCGATTTCGACAAGATCCGCGCGCGCGTCGAGCAGGCCGGGGCGAAGGTCGCGGCCATCGTGCACACGCACACCCATATCGATCACGTGGGCGCCACGGCGCCACTCCAGCGCTGGTCCGGCGCCGCGGCCCGCATTCACGAGGCCGACCGCTTCCTCTACGACATGCTCCCCGTCCAGGCGGCGATGCTCGGCATTGGCTTGCCGGAGCGGTGCGAGGTCGACGGCGACCTGAACGACGGCGCGGTCGTGAAGGCGGGCGGGCTCGATCTGCACGTGCTCCACACGCCGGGGCACACGCCGGGCAGCGTCTCGTTCCTGGTGCTCGCGGAGACGGGCGCCGTCGCGTTCACGGGGGACACCCTGTTCCGGCGCAGCATCGGCCGGACCGATCTGTGGGGTGGCGACTCGCAGGCGATCGTCTCATCCATCCGGGGCAAGCTGCTCACGCTCGATCCGTCGACCCGGGTCGTTACCGGACACGGCCCCTCCACGACGATCGGCGAGGAGCGCGACAGAAATCCCTTTTTGCGGTCGTGACGCGCCGCCCGCTCGCGCTCGCTTGCGCGCCCGCTTATCCACGTCGCCGCGGTGCTTTCTCGCGAGAAAGTGCTTGCATCCCGTCAGGATTCTTTCGAAAAATGCCGCGCGACGATGACGCGCGTCGGCCCACCCGAGCCGGGTCGACCGCTGTCCGCCGCGGAAGTCGAGCACGATGAGCACCGAAAGCGCGCCTGCCACGAAGGTTGATCTCGAGATCCTAGCCACGCCGCATCCCCTCGGCGACGCGGAGCGCGCGCAGCGCATGCAGAACCCTGGCTTCGGGCGCGTGTTCACGGAGCACATGGTCGTGATCCCGTACGCGGCGGACAGGGGCTGGCTCCGGGGGCAGATCCGGCCGTACGCGCCGATCACGCTCGATCCTGCGGCGATGGTGCTGCATTACGGTCAGGCGATCTTCGAGGGCTTCAAGGCCTATCGGCAGCCGGACGGCCGCATCAAGACGTTCCGGCCGGAGTCGAACGCGCGCCGCTTCAATAGCTCTGCCCGCCGGCTGGCGATGCCGGAGATGCCGGTTGATCTGTTCGTCGGCGCGGTCGACGCCCTGATCCGCCAGGATCGCGCATGGGTCCCCTCGCCCGTGGGTGAGAGCCTGTATATCCGACCGTTGATGTTCGCCACCGAGGTGGCGCTCGGGGTGAGGGCGTCGCGCGACTACGATTTCCTGGTGATCGCGTCGCCTGCGGCCGCGTATTTCCCTCAGGGCGTCAAGCCGGTGACGGTCTGGATCTCGGAGGATTTCGTCCGCGCGGCGCCGGGCGGCACGGGCGCGGCCAAGTTCGCGGGCAACTACGCCGCGAGCCTGCTCGCGCAGATGAACGCCGCGGCCGAGGGCTGCGCGCAGGTGGTCTGGCTCGACGCCGTCCAGCGCAGCGTCGTCGAGGAGATGGGGGGAATGAACATCTTCTTCGTCTACGAGGAGCGGGGGCGCCCCGTGATCGTGACCCCCGAGCTGACAGGCACGCTCCTGCCGGGCATCACCCGCGACAGCATCATCCAGCTCGCCCGGGATTTCGGGTATGCCGCGGAGGAGCGCAGGGTCACCTTCGACGAGTGGCGCGCGGCGGTGCGCGAGGGCCGCATGACCGAGGCGTTCGCGTGCGGGACGGCCGCGGTCATCACGCCCATCGGCGCCGTGAAGTCCCGCGAGGGGACCTTCTCCATCCACAACAACGAGACGGGCCCCGTGGCGGCGCGCTTCCGCGAGGCGCTGCTCGACATCCAGCACGGCCTCGCCCCCGATCGCCACGGCTGGATGCACGACGTGGTCTGAGCCGCTTCGGATACGGGCCCACCTCGGCGTTTTCGGTGCTCAGCGCACCGGAGTGCGCTTGCGCGCCGAAAACGCCGATCTGGGCCCGTCTCCTGTGCGGGAGACCGCCGCTCTGCTCTGCATGGTGCAGAGGTGGGCGGAGACTACTACGCCGCCGGCGGGCGCTTGGACTTCGCCGTCAGGCCATATTCGTGCAGGCGGTACTGGATGGTGCGTATGCTGATGTCCAGGAGCTCGGCCGCGCGCGTCGTCGAGCCGTTCGTCGCCTCGAGCGTCGACAGGATGGCATAGCGCTCTATCTCCGCCATGGTGGCGCCCGGGATCCGCAGGGCCCCCTTGGCGACCGGCGCCGCGTCGATGGGGAGGTGCTCCGCGTCGATGCGCGCGTCGTCGCACAGGACGACCGCCCGCTCGATCGCGTTCTCGAGCTCCCGCACGTTCCCCGGCCACCGGTGCGCGATGAGCTTCGCCCGGGCCTCGTCGGTGAACCCCTCGATCTTGCGGTGGTTCTCCGCCGCGAACCGGCGCAGGAAGTGATTCGCCAGGAGCAGCACGTCGGTGTCGCGGATGCGCAGCGGCGGCATGTCGATGTGGACGACGTTGAGCCGGTAGTAGAGGTCCTCCCGGAAGTGGCCCTCCTGCACCGCCGCCGCGAGATCGCGGTTCGTGGCCGCGATGAGCCGCACGTCGACGGTCACGGAGTCGTTCCCGCCGACGCGCTCGAACGTCCTCTCCTGGAGGACGCGGAGCAGCTTCACCTGCGTCGAGGGGGCGATCTCGCCGACCTCGTCGAGGAAGAGCGTCCCGCCGTGCGCCTGCTCGAACCGCCCGATGCGGCGCTTGTCGGCGCCCGTGAACGCGCCGCGCTCGTGGCCGAACAGCTCGCTCTCGAGCAGGGACTCCGCGAGCGCCGCGCAGTGCAGGGTCACGAAGGGCCCTTTGGCGCGCGAGCCCTTCGCGTGGATCGCGCGCGCGAGCTCGCCCTTGCCCGTGCCGCTCTCGCCGGTGATGAGCACCGTCGCCCGCGCGCCCGCCACCTGCCGGGCCATCCGGTAGACCCTCTGCATCGCCGGGCTCGTCCCGATGAGCCCCTCCACGCCCTCGCCCTGGCGCTCTCGCAGCTGCCGGCGGAGGTTCTCCGCCTCGACCCGGAGCGCGCTCCGCTCGAGGGCGCGCTCCAGCGTGAGGAGGAGCGCGTCGAAGTCGACCGGCTTCGTCAGGTAATCCTCGGCCCCCGCGCGCATCGCCAGCACCGCCGAGGTCACGTCCCCGAACGCGGTGACGACGATCACCGGCAGCGCCGGATCCTGCTCGCGCAGCTTCCCGAGCAGCGTCACCCCATCCATCCTCGGCATCTTCAGATCGGTGATGACGACGTCCGGCGGCCGCTCCGCCGCGACCTCGATCGCCTCGACGCCGTCCGCCGCCGCGTCGACGGTATAACCCTCCTGGCGCAGCAGCTTCTCCAGCCCCGAGCGCGCGCTCGCCTCGTCGTCCACGACGAGCACCCTCGAGCTCTGCCTCTTCTCAGCGTTCATATCGTTCCTTCCGAACATACCGTGTCCGCGAGGCGCTGCGACACTCGTTCGGCGGCGGCAGGGGGCCGGCGGGAGGGCCGCGCCGGGGCAGGCGACGGGCGCCGCAGCCGTTGCACGTGGGCGCAAGCCGTTCGCCGGGCCTGCGCGCCCCCTGCTCAGGCCGCGGGAGGGAAGGGGGAGCTCGGCCGCGTGGCGCGCGAGGCGTCGGCGAGCGCCGCGTCCGCGGTGGCGCGGAGCTCGTCGCTCAGGGCGATGTAGTCGATCGGCTTCGTGTGCACAACCGCCGCGGGCTCCAGCCCTCGCCCGAGGCGCGCCACGAGGTCGGGATACCCGGTGAAGAAGAACAGCGGGAGATCCGGCCGGAGCGATCTCGCGTAGCGCGCGACCGCGATTCCATCGGCGTGGGGCATCCGGAAATCGGTCACCAGGATGTCCGGGATCGGACGGCGGGACAGCCGCGCGATGGCGAGCGCGCCGTTCGTGGCCAGCTCCACCCGGAAGCCGTCCTCTTCGAGCAGGCGCTCGAGGAGGCGAGCGCTCTGCACGTCGTCGTCCACGAGCAGGATCAGCGGTTGTTCGGTGCTGCGCGGTTCCACGCCCGGATCTCTACCAAGTTGCGTGCCAGCCCTCGGGCCGCCGCCGCGCGCGGCCAGCCAGGAGAGCGGCGGAGGTCAGCCGGAGCGGCGCAGCGGGAGCGTCACGCGGAAGAGCGTCTTCCCCGGGCGGCTCTGGAACTCGATGGTCCCCTCGTGATCGGTGACGATGCGGTGAGCGATCGCCAGCCCGAGCCCGGTGCCGTTCGGCTTCGTCGAGAAGAACGGATCGAAGATCGGCGCGTCCGGGCTCGCGATCCCGGGGCCGTCGTCCTCCACCTCGACGACGGCGTGGCGCGGCTGCCGCCGCGCGCGGAGGGTGACCGTGCCGCCTCCGGACGCGTCCACCGCCTCGATCGCGTTGCGGAGCAGGTTCAAGAGGACCTGCTCGATCTTCGCCGGATCGAGGTCGAGCACGATGTCGGTCGAGGGCAAGTCGACCTTCACCGCGGCCTGCGCGCCGGCGCCGTCCGACGACGCCGCGACGCGCGCCGCCCGCTCGCAGAGCGGGACGACGGGCGTCGGCCGGAGGTACAGCGGCTGCGGCCGGGCGAAGTCCAGGAACTCGCTGACGAGCGCCGAGAGGCGGCGGATCTCGTCGCGGACGACCTGGATCGCCTCCAGCGTGTCCGGGTCCTTCAGGCCGGCGCGCGCGAGCCCCCGCTCGAGGAAGGTCACGTGGAGCTGCGCGCCGTTCAGCGGGTTCCTGATCTCGTGCGCCAGGCCCGCCGCGAGGGTCCCCACCGCGGCGAGCTTCTCGCTCTGGCGCACGCGCGCGGCGAGCGCGTTCTCGTCGGTCGTGTCCTGCCCGATCGCGAACAGCACCACCTCGTCGTCGGCCGCGGAAGGGGCGTACGCGAGCTGCCAGCGCAGATCGCGGATCTTGCCGGCGCGCGTGCGCACGATGCTCTCCAGCAGATCGACGCTGGGGCGGCGGCCCGCGGCGACGTCCTCCACGAGCGCGCCGTGATCCGCGCGGATCTCCTCGGGGAGGAGCGCCTCGACGAACGGCACCCCGAGCACGTCCTCGCGCGCGAGCCCCGTGATCCGCTCCGCCTCCCGGTTGAAGAGCCGCACGATCGCGTGCGCGTCGAGGCCCACGACGAGGACGCGGGCCAGCTCGACCGCGCTCTTGTACCGGTGCTCCGTGCGCGCGAGCGTGCGGCCGACCTCCTCGCGGTCCAGGCGCTCGGCGCGCTGCGCGCGCGCGAGGAAGTCGTCGCGGTACGTCTCGAGCATGATGGCGAGCTCGAGATCGAGCACCTTGCTCACCGCCGCCCTGACCGGGATCACCTCCGCGCCGAGCGCGCCCTGGGCGATCTCGTGGAACGCGAGCCGGATGAGCGTCATCGCCGTGAACATGTACCGCTGGGGGAGGCCCACCCGGACGTGGATCCGCCCGATCTTCGCGCTCTCGTCGAAGTACGCGCCGTCGTAGGGCCCCGTGCAGATGCGCGTCATCCAGCGGACGAGCGATCGCTTGAGCCGCTCCACCTGCTCCTCGCCGGTGAAGACGTCGTGCGCGCCCTCGTGCTCGCGGATGCGATCGTAGAACTCGTCGGCGATGCGGGGGAAGTGCGGCTCCGCGTGCGCGCGGAGCACGGCGAGCCAGCGCTCGTCCTGCTCGCTGAAGCGGACGTACCGCTTGATCTCGTCGAAGAGCGTCTCCTGCGCGGGCACGGTGACCGTGTTTATCACGGCCCCGCCCCCGCCGAGGCGGACCAGGATCTCGCGCGCTCGATCAGCGCCGCGAGCGCCGCCTCGTCCTCGCCGCCGCGCGCGACGAGCTCCGGCGCGAGCGGCGCTTCGTAGTCGACGCCGGCGCCCGGGAGCGCGCCGACCTCCCCGGCGCCGGCCGCGTGGTAGAGCCCCTTCGGGTCGCGCTCCCTGCAGGTCGCCGGCGCGACGTCCACGTAGACCTCGATGAGCCGCGGCGCGAGCGCGCGGGCGCGCTCCCGGTAGGCGCGGCGGTGCGCCGTCGCCGCGACGATCACGATCGGCCCCTGGCGCGCGAGCAGCGCCGCGAGGCGCGCGAGCGTCTCGTAGAAATCGTCGCGAGCGCGCGGGTCGTAGCCGGGCCGCGGGACCAGGGCGTCGCGCATCTCGTCCCCGTCGAGGAGGCAGCTCGCCCGCCCCTCGCCGAGCAGCGCCCGGTGCGCCCGCGCGGCCAGCGTGGATTTACCCGACGACGGGAGCCCCGTGATCCAGACGACCCCGCCGCTCACGCGAAGAGCCCCTCGGCGTCGTCCGGATCGAAGCGCGGGGCGTCGAGGGCGCGCTCCACGAACGAGAGCAGCGCGTCCCTCGCCCGCGCCGTGACCGCGGGGTACCACCCGGGGTTGGCCAGCACGAGCGCGCGCCACGCGAGGAACGGCGCCGCCACGTCGAGCAGCCCCGCGGAGCCGCCCGAGCCGAGGTAGACCTCCCAGAGCCGCTGCCACAGCGCGCGGAAGCCGCCCTCCCACGCGCCAGGCGAGTCCAGCGCGAAGAAGACGTAATTGATGGCGAGGCAGGTGACGTCGTCCGCGGGATCGCCCTGGGACCCGCGGCTCGTGTCGAGCAGCGTGAGGCGCGACGCCTCGTCGAACACGATGTTGAACGGGTGGAAATCGCCGTGCGTGCGGGCCAGCCGATGATCCCGGCCGCGGAGCTTCCATCGCCACGCCACGCAGCGCCGCTCGATGGCCTGGAGCCGCTCGGGCGGCGCGCCGGGCACGTCGTCCGGATAGCCGTCGATGATGCCGAAGATGCCTTCACCGTGGCCCACGAGATCGCGCGCCGCGCGGCGGTAGCTGCCCGGCTGCGCGCCCTTCGCGCCGTGGAGGGCGATGAGGTACCTGGCGAGCGCCTCGCAGCGCGCGAAATCCTCGGGGCCCGCGCGCCGCTCCTTCGCGATCCGGCGCAGATCCGCGGCGTAGACGTCTCCCTCCGCGTACGTGGTCAGGAGATAGAACTCGCCCGCATCCCGCAGGGACAGGAAGTGACCGTCGCGCGTCAGCGAGCCGACGTCCACGACCTCGACGTGCGCCGGGATCGACCCGAAGGTGTCGAAGGCGAGCAGCGCCTCCGCCGCGCGATCCGCCCGCCTGTCGTGGCCGAACGCGTCCGCCGTCGACGTGTGCAGGACAAGCTTCTGCCTGGAGCCATCGGTCCTCACCACCGTGATCCGGCGGGGTACGCCGTAGCCGGCGGCCTTCTCGGTCTGGTCGTGATCCGAGGGGTTGTCGGGTCCGAGGAGGGTGATCTCCTCGACGCGCGCCTCAGGAAACGCTGCATCGATGAGCTCGCGGACCGGGCGTGCGGGATCGAATTCAGGCAGGACCGACGGGGCGCTCATGGTCTCCTCGGATGTGGCGACGTGCTCGAGTGAGGATGCGCGCAGCAAGAAGCACGCCGCATAGCTGACGAGCCTGCTCCAGAAGCACCTCGGGGAGCGGGTCGGATCCTGGAGCTCGCGGGGCCTTCGGCGGGCTGATGAGCGCGGGCACGCACCGGGACCGGGCCGGGCGCTCGCAGGACCTGCGCCGCCGCGCGAGGCGTGCGCGGGGCCGCGCGACGTCGCGCGGCGTGAGGCGGGGCGGGATCAGCGAGTCGGGATCCCGGGCGGCGTGGGACCGATCTGGTAAGGCCGCATCATCTCGTTGTCTTCATGCTCGAGGATGTGGCAGTGCCACACGAACCGGCCAGGGCTCTCGAACACCATCTTGATGCGCGTGATCTCGAACGGCAGCGCGACGACGGTGTCCTTGCGGCCCTCCTCCCCGGCCTCCGGCGGGCGCGGGGCGCCGTCGAACGGCTGGCGATCGACGATCGCGAAGTGGACCTCGTGGACGTGGATCGGGTGCGCGTCCACGGTGAAGTTGTAGATCTCCCACACCTCGGTCGATCCCAGGGCCGGGTTCTCGGTGATGGGATCGTGCCAGAAGAGCGGCCTCGCCGCGCGGGAGCCCGGAGGAGGCTCCAGCGTGCCCAGCGCGGCCACGCTCAGGCCGGCGTCGGGCCGGAGCGCGGAGCTCAGGTCGTTCAGGGACACCTGGCGCACGAGCGCCGCGTCTCCGAGGGGGGCGAGCCGCGGCAGCTCGAGCCGGTGCGGTGGTGTGCTCGAGTCCGCGCCGCTCGACGGCACGACGCGGAGCTGCATCACCTGCCCTGTCGTCGCCGGATCGGCGGCGGTCTGCGGGCCGCCGGTGAACGGCGCGTCCGGACCGAGGTTGAGGAGGACGAGCTCGGCGCCGGCGCGGACCCCGCTGAAATCCACGATCACGTCCGCGCGCTCGGCCGGAGCGAGCAAAAGGGTCCCGCGCTCCACGGGGGAGGGGAGGAATCCGCCGTCCGAGCCGATCTGCCAGAACGGGAGGCCTTTATCCATCTTCAGGATCAAGAACCGCGAGGCGCTGCCGTTCAGGATGCGGAAGCGGTACCGCCGCTGCTCGACCTCGAGATAGGGCCACGCCTGGCCGTTGACGACGAGGACGTCGCCGAAGAACTCCGGGACCCAGATCGGCGGGATATCGCCCTTCGGGATGTACGTGTCCGCGAGCTCGGGGGCGAGCCCGCGCGACGCCGGATAGAAGAGCGACCCGTCGTCGTTGAAGGAGCGGTCCTGGATCAAGAGCGGGATCTCGTACACCCTCGCTCCTGGGCGGTCTCCCGTTCGCGGGGCTGGTCCGGGCAGCACGCCCTGCGGCAGATCGTCCGGCCCGCCGCGGAGCAGGTAGAAGCCGGCCGGCCCCGCGTAGAGGTTGAGCCGGGTGATGCCGAGCGTGTGGTCGTGGTACCAGAGCGTCGCGGCCCGCTGGTCGTTCGGGTACTGGAACACGGCCGCGCCCGGCTCCCACAGGCCCCCGAGCGGCGACGTGCGCTGGTAGTAGTCGTAGAAGGTGCCCGTCGCCGCGTACCCCTCGGGGATGTCGGTCGCCGCGGGGAGATACCAGGCCTCGGGATACCCGTCGTTCTCTTGCCCCATCCTGGCCATCCCGTGGAGGTGCGTGACGATTGGCACCGGGCCCCGGTACGGTCCTGGCGGGCAATCGCCAGGGAAGGCGGGCCGGCTGTCTCGGCCCTGCGCCCCGCCGGGCGGGTTGGCCCAGTGCAGGGTCGGGTCGACGGGGAGCAAATGAGGGAGGAAGCGGCCGGTCTCAGGGTCCCTGAGATCGTTGATCCACTTCACCCGCACCGGCCTGCGGTACCTCGCCTCGACGGTGAACGCCGGATAGGCGAACGTCTCCGGGTGATGGACGGAGCCGTAGCTCCAGACGGTCGTCGGGGGCAAACCCAGCTCGGGTGGCAGGATGTGCTGCTCGATCTGCCGGACGGCGATCTCGTAGGCATCGCTGCCCGCGCTGCCCGCGCCGAGCCCCGTGGCCATGGGCATGACCTCCGGGATGAGCAACGGGCGCGTGTACCTGGGGATGGCGGCGCCGGAGAGGGTCGGGGCCGAGCCCGGGACGGCCGGACACATGGACACGGCCGCCCTCATCACGTCACCTCGCCGGAGCGCCGTGACCCCGTCGCGGTCGGACCGTGCTTCCGTGGCTCTCGTCGCTTCATGGAGGACATCGCGTCTCCTTGCCTCGCGCGGCGCTGCGAGGGCGCAGCATCATGACCAGCGCACAGCTCCGGTCCACGCAGGAAGCACCGGATTCGAGGAGCCCCTGGATCACGGAGGATCACCATGATCGCAAGGCCCCCGGCGACGCGCGGCGTTCCGCCGTTCGGAGCGGGGTTGCCTCGGACGATGCGCCGCCGACGGGTCGTGGTCGAGAGGGGATGTTGCGTGCGGGGGGCTCTCCGGGCGAAGAGCCTCATTGAGGATCGCGGCCGTCGAGACGGGCGCAGAGGGGGGAGGGGCGGACCTGACCCGGCGGCTGGTCGCCTCGCGGCGGCCAGGGCGCTCGCCGGGCCCTGGATGTCCAGCTAGGGGCCTACTTGGCCGGCCACTGGTCCTTGGGGAGGTCCTTGTAGACGTCCTCGACCTTGTGGAAGCCGTCCGCGATCACCGTCGCGGCGAGGTTGTCCTTGTCCACGGCGACCGGCGTGATGAGCACGCTCTGGACGTCCTTCTTGCCGTTGTTGACCGTCTGCGTCTTCTCGCCGACGGGCTCCTTCTTCGCCAGCTTGACGGCGAGTTCGGCGGCCTTCTCGGCGAGCAGCTTGAGCGGCTTGTAGACGGTCATGCTCTGGGTGCCGGCCGCGATCCGCTGGCAGGCGGCGAGCTCGGCGTCCTGGCCCGAGACGCCGACCTTGCCGGCGAGCTTCTGCTCGCCGAGGGCCTGGACGGCCGCGCCCGCGAGCCCGTCGTTCGACGCGACGACCGCCGTGACGTTGTTGTTGTTCTTGGTGAGGGCGTTCTCGGTGATCTTGAGCCCCTCGACCGGCTGCCAGTCCTTGGCCCACTGGTCCGCCACCGTCTTGATGTCGCCCTTGTCGATGAGCGGCTTCAGGATGTTCATCTGCCCTTCGCGGAAGAGCTTCGCGTTGTTGTCGGTCGGGGAGCCGCCGATGAGGATGTAGTTCCCCTTCGGGAACTTCTTCACGAGGGCCTCGGCCTGGAGCTCGCCCACCTTGACGTTGTCGAAGGACACGTAAAGGTCCACGTCGGAGTCGAGGATCAGCCGGTCGTACGCGATGACGGGCACGCCCTGCTTGTGCGCCGACTCGACGATGGTGGCCGTCGTCTTGGCGTTGTGGGGCACGACAACGAGCACGTCGACGCCCTGCGTGAGCAGGTTCTCCGCCTGCGAGTTCTGGAGGGCGTCGTCGCTGTTCGCGGACTGCACGAGCACCTGGGCGCCGAGCGTCTCGGCCTTCGCCTTGAACAGGTCGCGGTCGCGCTGCCACCGCTCCTCCTTGAGGGTATCCATGGAGAAGCCGATCGTGATCTTGTCTTTCTTCTTCTCCGGACCCTTGGTTTCCGCACCCTTGGCGGCTGTTGCCTCGGGCTTGTTCGCGCTTGCGCCGCCTTCCGCCTCCGGCTTCGAGCAACCGGCCGAGAACGCGAGCGAGAACAACGCCATGAGAAAGGTGGAGCGACGAATCAAGGTGACCTCCGCGTGAGATGAATGGGAAAGTGGCTGTGTTATGGCCGCCGGCGCTACTGCGTCGAGTTGAGCTGGTCGGCGTAGCTCATGATAAGATTCAGGGTTTCCGTGTCGTCATCGTACACCGAGTACCACCCCTGGAGCTCATGGGGCGGATCGCCGATGTAGTCGTTGCCGAGGAGCCAGTAGTCGTTGCCGTCGTCCGACGGCCTCCCGATCCCGGCCCAGGCCCAGAAGTTGACGCCGGCGAGCTCCGGGTTCTCGACGACGGCGTCGAACATGGAAGCGTAATACTCGTTCCGCTTGGCGACGGGCGACGAGACCGGCTCGGACTTGTCGTCCCGGGCGAGCCCGAACTCCTCCACGACGATCGGCTTGTCCAGCGCCCTGGCGTGCGCGAGCTGCGCGTCGATGTACCCGTTGCTCTTGGTGATGGCGGCCAAGAGCCCCTTGTCGGCGGCGCTGTCCATCGGCAGCGACGGGTCGTACCACTCCCAGTTCTCGGGCCACACGTGGAAGGTGAGGTAATCGACGCCGGGCACGTCGTGGAACGCCCTGTAATCGCTGTTGGCGTAGTCGCCCCAGTTATAGGACAGGTCGCCCTCCGAGCCGATGGAGACGAGGTGGTTCGGGTCGATGTCCTTGATGAACTTCGCGTTCCTCTCGACCCAGAGCTTGAAGAGCGGGCCCCAGCCCTTGAACGATCGCGGCTCGTTCCCGAGCTGCCACGCCATGATCCCCGGATGGGCCTTGAGCTTCTCGATCAGGACCTTGGCCCGGCTGAAGTAGAACTCCTGGGCCTTCTTGTTGCAGAAGAACAGCGACGAGAGATCCATCTGGTCGGGCCACGGGTTCGTGTTCGGATCGAGCGTGCCCGAGTGAGGGATGGCCCACTCGCCGATGGCCACGGCCTGGCAGTCCTGGCCTGTGCCCTCCTGGAACCGGATCGAGCCGGTGAACGGCACGTGGTGGTCCGCCGCGAGCAGGGCAGCGCCCGTCGTGGGGTGGGTCAGGCCGACCTGGTACGCGCTGAAGTCCTCTCCGCAGGAGAGGGTCGGCTGCTCGTGCGCCCACTTCATGTACTGGGGCATACCGCCGGACCAGTGCCAGAAGTCGTTCAGGGTCATCACCGCCTTCATCCCGCGGCTGTGCATCTCGTCGAGCACCGTCACCAGGTTGTCGGCGAACGCCTCGAGCTGCGCATCGGCGCACGGCTTGTCGGATGATGCCGGAAAGATCCGTTGTGGGCCGTACTTCTGATCGTTCTGCTGCGCCGCGGGGATGTCGCCCTCGCTGAGCGCCATGATCCTGAGGTTCAGGGCGCCGTGGGCCTCGAGGATGTCGAGCTCGGTGCGCAGGCGCTCGCGGCTGATGTAGGGAGCCGACCAGAAGTTCGTGCCCATATACCTGTACGGTTTCCCGTCGAGCGTGAGCTTACTACCTTCGGCGCGGACGTAGCACTTTTCCGGTTGCTGGGCGCAGTCGAGCGCCTGGCCGCCGCCGGTTCCGTCCCCGCCGCCGCCGGTGGCGTCGCTTCCTCCGGTCGCGCCGCTTCCGCCGCCGCCGGTGGCGTCGCTTCCGCCGGTGGCGCCGCTTCCGCCGCCGCCGGTGTTGCCGGACCCGCCCGTGCCGCCGGAGGGCACGGGGTCCGCAGGGTCGGAGGAGGAGCACGCGGCGAGGGAGAGCAAACCCAAAGCGAGCAAGACGGTCTTCTTCATGGTCGGTTCCTTATGTGGTTCGAGTGTCGTTCCTCACGGATCGCTGAGCCCTGCCGCCCGGAGCGCGCGTCCGGTTCGCAGGGATCTGCCGAGCTGCTGCGCCACCGTCGCGGGGTGGCATCGCCGGCGGCGGCGGTGAGCTCCCCTGATCCGCGACGATACAAATCTCCGCTCCGGGTGGTCGCTCGCGCGCCGGCGTGGCTCGTGGCAGACCACTTAAACGGTTCAGCGTCAACAGGGAAGAGGCCGGCTGGCGCGGCGCCTCTCGCGTGGTGCGTCTCCGGGCGTGCCGGCGGGGTTCCAGGCTAGACTGGGCGGACGCGAGCCGATCCGCCGCGCGGCGGCTCCATGGAGGACAGGGGATGTCGCCGAGCTTGATCCTGTTCGCGGTGCCGGCCTTCTTCGCGCTCATCGGCGTCGAGCTCTGGCTCTGTCGCCGCCGCGGGCGCCGCGACTACCGCTTCTCCGACGCGCTCGCCAACCTCTCGTGCGGGGTCGGGCAGCAGGTCATCGTCTCCGTCGTGAGCGGCGGAGTCCTCGTCTATCTCTTCCTCTTCGAGCGCGCCGCGCTCGCGCGGCTGCCGGAGGGCGCGTTGTGGAGCTGGGCGGCCTGCTTCGTCGCTGTCGACTTCTGCTACTACTGGGCGCACCGCGCGAGCCATCGGGTGAACTTCATGTGGGCCGCGCACGCGGTCCACCACCAGAGCGAGGACTACAACCTCTCGGTCGCGCTGCGCCAGAGCTGGCTCCAGCGGGCCTTGTACTGGCCGTTCTTCTGGCCGCTCGCCGTGCTCGGCTTCCCCACGGGGATGGTCGTCACGACGTATACGCTGAACGTCCTCTATCAGTTCTGGATTCACACGCGGCTCGTGGGACGCCTCGGTCCGCTGGAGTGGGTGCTGAACACGCCATCTCATCACCGCGTGCACCACGGCGTCGACGCCGCGTATCTCGACAGGAACCACGGCGGCGTGCTCATCGTCTGGGATCGGCTGTTCGGCACCTTCCGCGCCGAGGGGGCGCCCCCGCGGTACGGTGTCGTCCAGCCGCTGGCCAGCTTCAGCGCGCTGCGCGCCAACGTCGACCCGTGGCGGAGGCTCGCGCGCATGGCGGCGGCGGAGCCGCGCCTCTCCGGCAAGCTGCTTGTCTGGTTCCGGCCGCCGGAGTGGCGGTCCACCGCGACTTCGCTCGACGAGGGCCCGCTGCGCACCGACCCGGATTACGTCCTTCACGACGTGGCGCGCCCCCGCCGGGCGCGCGCGCTCGCCGCGGCGCTCTTCCTCGCGGCGCTGCTCGGCGCGATCGCGTTCCTCTACGCGTCGCCGAACATGGCCGCGGGCCCGCTGTGGGCGGGGGCGGCCGTCCTCCTCGCGGCGCTCGCGGCGGTCGGAGCGTTGCTCGACGGGCAGACCCTGCCGGCGCCGGCGCAGGGCGCGGCGGCCGCGAGCTCTCCGAAGGAACTGCCGATCTCGCCGGCGTGAGCCGCCTGTGTACCTCCGTCGTGAAGAGCGACAGACGCTAGACCCCTCGTCGTCCCGTGGAGCCCGCCTCGTCGACCCACGCGCGCGCCAGCTCGAGCGTGCGCGCGTTCTCCTCGACGCGCTGGAGGAACTGCTCGCGCCGCGCGGCATCGTCGAGCTGGGCGGCGGCATCGAGGAGCCTCGTCCGGGCGTGCGCGATGGCGGTCCGGGCCGCCGGGTGGTCGCCCGCCGCGAACAGCGCCTCGGCGTGGACCAGGCGGGTGAACGCCTCGCCCTCCTCGACCATGCCCAGCCGATCGAGCAACGCGACCGCCGCGCGCGCCTCGACGAGCGCCTCGGAGGTCTCGCCGCGCGCGAGCAGGACGGCCGAAAGCGTCGCCCGCGCCAGCACGACGAGCGGACCTATCCTCTCCAGCTGCGCCACGGCGCGCCGGGCCTCGGCCTCGGCGCCGGCGAGGTCGCCCGCGCGCATCAAGCACCCGGCGAGGTAGGTGCGCGACGCGCCCGCGAGCCGGCGATCCCCCTGCGCCTCCAGGAACGCGATGGCCTTCATCAGGGCCTCGCGCGCCTCGTCCAGCGCGCCCAGGCGGCAGAGGGGCGCGCCGAGGGTGCTCCACGCGACCGCCATGCAGCCGTCGAGGCCCATGCGCTCGGCGTCCGCGAGCGCGCCGCGCAGGATGGTCTCCGCCTCGGCGTACGCGCCGAGCTGGTGCTCCTGGAAGCCGAGATCGAGCCGGCAGAAGCACGCCAGGCGCAGGTTCCCCGCGCGCTCGTGGGAGGCGACCGAGCGCGCGAGCAGCGCCCGGCCCGAGCCGTGCCGGCCCGCGTACAGCTCGCGCCAGGCGCGCTCGCGGAGGACGACGCCGCTCACGGCCGGGTCGTCGCAGAAGCGCTCGGCCGCGGCGTCGATGAGCGCCTGGAGCGGCGTGGCGTGCGCGTAGAGGCCGCTGATCGTCAGGTAGAGCGCCGTCCCCGCCGACGCCGCCAGGAGCGGGCCCGTCGCGCCCTCTCCCGTCCAGGCGTCCGCGAGATCGCCGCTGAGGCTGGCGAGGCGGTCGTGCTGCCCCAGCCGGGCCAGCACGACCGCGGCCTCGCGCACGGCGGCGAACCAGGGCGCGCTGCGCCGGGGCAGCTCCTCCACCGCCATGGTCGCCCAGCGCGCGGCCTCGACGAGCTCGCCGCGCCAGTGGTGCGCCTCGGCCCGGTGCAGGAGGACCTCGCCGCGCGCCTCGCCGCTGATGCCGAGCTCGATGGCGCGCCCGGTCCACGAGAGCACCACGACGAGGTCGTTCGCGGCGAGCGCCTGCGCCGCGGCCTGATGATAGAACGCGGCGGCGCGCAGCGGCTCGCCGCCCCGATCGAAGTGCTCCGCGATCACCGCGGCCGAGGGCTCGGCCGCGCGCTGGAGCCACTCGCCGGCGAGCCGGTGGCCGAGCGCGCGATCCTGGTCGGTGAGCATCCCGTACGCCGCCTCGCGCACGAGCGCGTGGCGGAAGACGAGCTCCCGCTCTCCCTCGAACCTCGCCTCGTCGCGCGCGCCGATCCATTCCAGCCGCTCGAGGCGATCGAGGTGATCCGCGAGCCCGGAGAGGCCGCCGGGACCGCCGAGCAGCGCCTCCACCGCGCCCCGCCAGAACACCCGCCCGAAGATGCTCGCCGCGCGCAGCACCTGCCGCGCCGCGCTGTCGAGGCGCTCCAGCCGGGATTGCACCATCGCCAGCACGGTCTCCGGGAGCGCGCCCTGGTTCCCCTCGGACGTCGCCCGGATGAGCTCCTCCAGGTAAAACGCGTTGCCGTCGGCCTGCGCCACGAGCTGCGCCACGGTCTCGGCGCTCACCCCGTCGCCGAGGGCGTGCCGCACGAGCCGCGCGCCCGCCCGGGAGCTCAGCTCCTTGAGCCGGAGCTCCTGGAGATCCCTGTGGGCCCAGAGCCCTGGGAACAGCGTGTACACCTCCGGGCGCGCCAGGGCGAGCACCAGGAGGGGCTGGTCCACGAGCCGGCGCAGGGCGTCGTTGATGAACTGGACGGTGGGCAGGTCGCCCCAGTGCAGGTCCTCCAGCACGAGGAGGAGCGGCTGCGCGGCGCACGCGGCCGAGGCGAAATCGAGCCAGGCCCTGCGCATCTGATCGCCCATCAGCGGGGCGTCCTTGCGGGCGGCGCGGAGGGGCGCGCTGTCCTCGTCGGGGAACGGCGCGCCCAGGAGCTCGCCGAGGAACTCCGCCACGCGCCGCGCGTCGGCCGCGCGGACGCGCTCGGTCACCCGCGCGAGCAGCTTCTCCCGGCGCGCCTCGATCGGCTCTCGGTCGCGGATCCCGCACGCGCCCTGGAGGGCCTGCCGCAGCATCCCGAACGGGGCGCCCTTGCGGAGCGGGTCGCCGCGGCCGATCCAGACAGCGACGGGCTCGTCGCGCTGCCGGACGCGGCGGATGATCTCGTAGGCGAGGCGCGACTTGCCGAGCCCCGCCGGCGCGGTGACGAGCACGGCGCGCGCCCGCGACTCCTCGATGCACCCGGCGAGGAGGGCCTCGAGGGTGGCCACCTCCCAGTCGCGCCCGACGCAGGCCGTGGGCTTGCCGAGGAGCAGGCGCGCGCCGCGGGCGAGCGGCTCCTCTCCCCGGAGCCACAGGCCCGCCTCGGTCTCGACGACCTCGAAGCGGGCGTCGAGCAGCGCGGCGGTCACCTCGTCGATGGCGATGGGCGTCCCGCGTCCCGCCGCCGGCGCGCCCGGGAGCGCCGCCGTGGGCTGCGCCAGCATCCGGACGGCGCGGTCGATCACGTCGCCGACGGGCCGGCCGCCCGTGACCTCCACGCGGCCGGTCGTGAGGACCACCGGCCGGTCCCCGCCGGCGGCGCGGAGCAGGAGCGCGCAGCGGGCCGCCTGCGCGGCCTGATCCGTCGCCACGCCCGCTCCCAGGAGGATCACCAGGATCGACCCGTCCGCCAGGAGCTCCAGGCACGCGCCGAGCGCCTCGATCTCCCGGCGCAGCTCCGGCGACACGACGGCGACCACCGTCTCGGAGTCGGCCCGCCCGGGGGAAGCGGCGAGCCGCGGCCCGGGCCCCATCAGCGCCACCGAGAGCACCCGCCGCTCCTTGTGGGTCAGCGAGGACTGGCGGCGCAGGTTCGAAGGCGGCGGCTCCGACGGCGCGCGCGCCAGCGGGGAGACGCCCATGGCCTCGAGCGCCGCGGCGATCTCCGCGCCGTCGCGGGGGCGGTCGTCCGGGTTCTTGGCGAGCATCCGGGCGCAGAGCGCGTCGAGGGCGGGGGGGACGCCGGGGCAGAGGGAGCTTATCCGCGGCACCTCGTCGAGGAGGATCTTGGCGAGGACGGCCATCAGGTGAGCCCCGCAGAAGGCCGGCTGGCCGGTGAGGCACTCGAACAGCACGCAGCCGAGCGCGAAGACGTCGGCGCGCGTATCGACGTCCTGCCCGCTCCGGGCCTGCTCTGGCGCCATGTACGCCGGGGTCCCGACGAAGGCGCCCGTCCGCGTGAGCCGCGTGGCGTCGGGGATCCCGGCGATGCCGAAGTCGAGCAGCTTCACGCGCGCGGCGTCGCCGTTCACCAGGAACAGGTTGCTCGGCTTGAGATCGCGGTGAACGACGCCGCGCGCGTGGACCGCCGCGAGCGCGGCGGCGGCGCCCACCATGAGCGCGATCGCCTCGTCCACGGTGAGCACCCGGCGCTGGAGCCGCTGCTCGAGATCCTCGCCATCGAGCCACTCCATGGCGAGCCACGGCGCGCCCGAGGCGCCGAGCCCGTGCGCGACGTAGCGCACGATACCTGGGCAGGAGAGCTCTGCGAGCACCCTGGACTCGCGAGAGAGGCGCGATTCGTCGCCGGATTTCTGGTCGTCGAGGCACACCTTGACGGCAACGACCTCGCCCGAGCGCCGATCGACCGCCTGGAAGACCGCCCCCATGCCGCCGGCGCACGCCCGGCCCACGATCTCGAAGCGGCCTCCGAGCACTTCCCCTGGTTGCATCCCCTCGAGTATCGGCGTCCTGGGCCGTGAAAGTCCACGGCGAGCGCCGGGGCTGGCCGCCGAGGTCGACGTGCGGGGAGGCGCGGAGCGTCGCCCCCGTGTCCGTGGCCAGCCTCACCGCCGTCCGTCCAGCAGGGGCGAGGAGCCATTGGGCGATTTCTTGTGACGGATTCTGAGTCCTGTCTCCCCTCGAGCCCTGTCTCTGTTCCTCGAGACCGGTGTTCTGATCCTCCGTAAGCGGCTCAGATCGGGTGACGACTTCTCTGACATGGGGGGACGACGTGTGCCGGCGCGCGGCGCGGCGCTTGGCTCTGCAGCGTCGCCCCGCCGGGGCGAAGCCGGGCCGACGTGGACGAGCGTCCGCAGGCTGTGGAGTATTTATAAGGAGGCCCCTTCGATGGGTGCGTGAGCTGTTGATTGGGTGTCGCTTTCCAGGGGGAGCGGAACACATGGTTCCAAAGAATGCTCTCCCACCCCGGGGCAGGCCTCCGCTGATCGTCGGCTGGCCGAAGCGCCTTGAACGACGCGGGCCCGCCCCGGGCAGCGGCCACCTCGACGAGCGTGCCCCTCTGCGCATCGCTGGGCCGCTGGTCGACGGGCAACGCCCCGTGCCCGATGGACGGGACCGACGTCGCCCCCGGCGATACCAGCTCGCGCCCCGAGCGGTTTGGGCCATGACGATGACAACCGGTCACAAGGCTGCTCCGTCGCTGCCGGCGATGCGCCGCCCCGTCGGGGGCACGCTGCACGGTGCGTGCCAGCAAGCCGCGATGCAGGGGCCAGCGCGGCTAGCGCGGCCAGAGCTAGACATGGAGCACGAGGGAGGCAGCGACAATCCCAAACTATTCAAAAAATTCGAACATCAACTTGCCACCGAACCCCGACTTGCTATATCTTACATGAAGTATGATGCGCCTAGCTCTCGCATATTCTTCATCTTTGTAGGAGAGCAACCGCATTCAAGGCGCGCTTCTT
Source organism: Sorangium sp. So ce117 (assembly GCF_051524395.1). Taxonomy (NCBI): domain Bacteria; kingdom Pseudomonadati; phylum Myxococcota; order Polyangiales; family Polyangiaceae; genus Sorangium; species Sorangium sp. So ce117. Next base: position 8,579,858 of record NZ_CP150309.1, on the reverse strand, counting down.
CTGTCTCTGTGTCACCTGCTTGGCTGGTAAAAAGCCACGAAGAATCTTCTGCTCAAGGCCGCTGTACATCCTAACTAAATTGGCTCTCGACGAACCGTCGAGATGGTGCGAGCCAGTTGGTTCGCTGGACGGGTTGGTGTTGTCATTGTCACGGTATGGCGACTCGTCCTCGGCGACGGGCGCCATCACATGGCCTTGATCGAACGGAGCTCGACGATTCCATGCCTCGTCGAGCTCTGGTCCGCTGTGCTCGTGTGATCCGAGCTCGAGGTTTCGAATCGGCACCCGACGGCGGAGGTCCATCCGGCATAGGGTCGATGTCCTGAAGTGAGAGGGAGCAGTCCATCGTGAACAAGAACATTCTATCTGGCGCTGCCTTGGCAGCAGCCATGTTCGTTGGTATTGCCGCAGGGGCTCCCAGCACCACCTATGGTGCGACCGCCTCCGTTGGCGCCCCCGCTATCGACGTATCTGAGCTCACGATCTCGAAGGTGCAGTGGGCGTACCTGATGCGCCGTTACACGGCGGAGGCGCTGACGAACGCCTATCTCTCGAGGATCGCGCAGTACGAGTCGTCTTACAACGCGTTCACCTCGTTCAACCCGAACGCCGTCGCGCAGGCGCGCGAGATCGACAGGAAGCGCAGGAACGGCGTGGCCCTCGGCCCCCTGGCCGGGATCCCTGTTGTCATCAAGGAGTCGATGGATCACGTCGGCTTGCCGTCGACGGCGGGCTGGGCTCCGCTCAGCTCGCAGGTCGCCGGCGGTGTCGATCTGCTCCCCATCAAGAACTCCGTCGTCGTCGATCGGTTGATCGCCGCCGGGGCCATCATCCTCGGGAAGACGAACATCCCGGCCTTCAGCGACGACGGCACCCGAGCGAACAGCAGCTGGGCGGGGCCCACCTACAACGCCGTGGACCCGACCCTGGTGCCCGGGGCGAGCAGCAGCGGCACAGCCACGGCGGTGGCCGGCAACTTCGCCGTGCTTGGCCTCGCGGAGGAGACGGGGGGATCCATCCAGAACCCTGCGGCCGCGCAGAGCCTCGTCGGCATCAAGCCGACGTTCGCCCTCGTCCCCACGGCCGGCGTCGTGCCCCTGGCCGGCAGCACGAGGGACGTGGTGGGCCCCATCGCGCGGACTGTCCGCGACGCCGCCATGGTGATGGATATCCTCGCGGGCTACTCCCCGGAGGACCCCAAGACGAGCCTGTCCAATGGACACCTGCCCGTGGGGGGCTACACGAGCCAGCTGAGCAAGACCGCCCTCTGCGGAAAGCGAATCGGCCTGTACGGCTCAGGGTGGCGCAACGGCGGCCTGTCTCCCGAGACGCAAGCGCTGTACGAGCAAACGATCGAGGAGCTGGAGGACGAAGGCGCGATCGTCGTCGAAGATCCCTTCGCCGGGAGCGGCTTCGCCAATCTGGCCTTGCCCAATGAGCCCTATGACATGCGAGGGACGGAGTCTGTGGCCTACGACTTCCAGCGCTACCTCAAGGGGGTCAAGATCGGCGGGACCGTCGTCGGCTCGATCGACGGACTGGCGGTCTTCACGGGGATATCTCCGTTCGATCCCGTCGGCGGGCCGCTGTCCTGGTACGTCGACGAGCTCCCCGTGCTGGCCGCCTCGCTGCTCTTCCCCGAGGACGCGCCCGATCTGTCGGGCTTCTGGGCCCTGCGGGACCAGTACGTGAACGTCTTCAATTCCGTGATGGCGACGCACGATCTGGACGGCCTCGCGTTTCCGCAGACCTATGACACTGTGCCGGAGCTGGCCGGCTCGGACACCTATCCCGCGACGACGGAGTCCGCGATCAACATCGCGGGCTTGCCCGGGGTGGTCGTGCCCGCTGGTCAATACAGCGACGGAGCTCCCTTCAGCCTGATCTTCGTCGGCCCTCACTGGAGCGAGGCTGAGCTGCTGGGGTTCGCCTACGATTACGAGCAGGCGACTCAACACAGGATCGAAGCTCAGCTGACCTCGTGGTGAGCTCGCGCCTCGCACCCCCGGCGCTGCCGGGGGTGCGACGGACGAGCGCGTGCGCGGTCGCTCAGCCCTCATCGTGGTGACGATGCCCCCCCAGGGACGCCAGGGATCTGGCGGCACAACCGGAGGACGGTGCCAGGGCGTCCAGGCGCACGCTGGCACACCCGCGGCACAGGTTGCGTGTTGCACCGTCGTTTGGCCGTGGTTTTCGTCTGCCATGAGGTTGGCGCTGGTCGTGCAATGGTGGACGCCATGACGACGAAGAACGCTTCCATGCTGTTGATCCTGGCGCCCCTCCTGCTGGCCGCCTGTGACGTGAGCTTCATCGAGGGCGCGGTGAACGACGGCGGGGCGAACGACCCCGCCGATCCGTCGGGCGACAGCGGTTCGAACGACCCCGCCAATCCGCCGGTCGAGAGCGGCTCGATCGACACTGCGGGCAGCGGCAGCTCCGGGGGCGACGCTGAGCCAGGTGATGCGTTGCCGGCTGTCGCCTTGACGCGGGCTCAGATGGAGGTGCTCTGGGACCGGTACTGGGAGAGCCAGGGTGACGTCGGAGGCAGCAGCGGGTCGGGCGGCGGCGGCCCGGCGCTCGATCCCAATGACCTCTTCCTTCGTGCATCGGATCTCGGTGTCTCGTGCGGCTCCCCGACCACGCATCTCACCTGCGGCGGGCACTGGGCGCTGAGCATCGTGCTGCCCAGCGCCTACCAGCAGGTCGGCGTCTACGATCTCGAGGATCCAGCGCTCGTCAGTTATAGCCACATGAGCGAGACGGGCGAGCCCTACTCTCCGCAGCCGGACGACTGCCCGTGGGGCGGTGGGTCGTTTGGACCGGGCACGCTCGAGATCCTCTCCATCGACGAGGCCGAAGTGCGCTTCCGTCTCAGCGTGGGCTCGCTCTGGGAAACCGATCCCAGCGGCGAGTACACAGCTCCGCGCTGCCCCTGAGGCGCAGGCGTCCTGGGGGGCGGGCTCGGCGATGGCCGCTTCGCTGAGCTCGCCGTCGGTGCTCGGAGCACATTGGAGCTGGCAGGCCCGAGCGCTCGAGTGACCGGGGTGATCCGATGACAGCGTGCGAGCGGGGGGGCGAAGCCGCTTCCGTTCGCGCTCGCGTTGCTCCAAGGAGCCGCGCGCGCTGCCCCTGGCGAGGGATGCCGTGAGCACGGCGCCACGGGGCAGCATCCAAGTGTTCATCAACTGGAGGTCCCATGCGCGATTGTCGTACGCTGATCGGCATCGCCGCCGCATCGCTCCTGTCGCTCACGGCCGCGGCTGCGCTGGCCCAGGAGCACATCGCGGCCACCGGTGACATCTATTACGCGACGCACGAAGAGCCGTTCATCCGCCATCTGCTCATGGGCACCCTCGGAGACCACCCTGGCAACCTGGAGCGGCCCATCACCGACGGGACGAACGTCGCTGGCCGGTGGTCGGACGGGAGCACGAGCTCGAGCTTCCTGTACACGGCGGATGGCGAAGAGGTGGCTCTCGGCGACTCGATCGCGGGCGACCCCGCGGGGTTGCTCCTGTACGCGGGGCACGCCGGGTTCCTGAGGAGCGACGGGGACGTGAACCAGGTGTGGCTTCGGACCCCTGACGGCGAGCTGCACCAGCTCAGCTCCTTCGAGACCTCGAGCCAGCTCGATCAGCAGAAGCTCCGCGTCGGCCACGACGGCATCAGCGATTCTGGCGAGGTGGTGTTCCTCAACGAGGGCAAGCGTTAGGCGGCGGCCGGATGCAGCGCTGGCGGTTCGGCGGGCCCGGGCGGAGGCGCCGCTGCGTTCGCCGCGCTCGCGGGCCTCGCGCTCGCGCGGCGGCGCCGGCGGGCGTAGCCAGCCACGCGCGCTGAGCGCCGAAGACGTCGAGAAGGGCCTGGTTCCGGAGCGGGTTACCGCGGCTCTCGCGACACGGTGTCGATCCGCCTGTCGAGGAACTGCCATCCTGGCAAGCCGCTGCCCCGGCCAGGGCAGGCGAAAGCGCGGATCTCCGCTGCTCTCTCCGGGCACGGAACGTGAAACGCGTGCTCGCATGGCCATCGAGACGATACCTATCGATCGCGAGGACCGCCTCGCCGGCGTCCTCCTTGGGACGGCGGTCGGCGACGCGCTCGGCCTGCCCAGAGAGGGCCTGTCGCGCCGCCGCGCCGCGCGCCTCTTCGGCGCGTCGCCGATCGAGCACCGCTTCGTGCTCGGCCGCGGGATGATCAGCGACGACGCCGAGCACGCGTGCATGACGGCCCAGGCGCTCCTGGCCGCGCCGGGGGACGCGGCGCGGTTCTCGCGCGCGCTCGCGTGGCAGCTCCGCGGCTGGCTCGCCTCGCTGCCGGCGGGCGTCGGTTACGCCACCTTGCGGGCGATCCTCAAGCTGTGGCTCGGGTTCTCTCCGGAGCGGAGCGGCGTCTTCTCCGCGGGCAACGGCGCCGCGATGCGCGCGCCGATCCTGGGCGCGGCCCTCGCGCTCACGCCTTCGCGCATCGATTCCATGGTGCGCGCGTCCACGCGCCTCACGCACACCGATCCGCGCGCCGAGGAGGGCGCGCGGATCATCGCGCTCGCGGCCGCGTATGCCGCGGTGCGCACGCCCGAGCAGGTGAGTCCGGCCGAGCTGCTCGCGCTGCTCCGCGAGCGTGTCGCGGACGAGGAGCTCCGCCGCAGGCTCGACCGCGCGGCGGAGCTGCTCGGCCGGCGCGCCTCGGCGGAGGACTTCGCCGCGGCGATAGGCCTCCATCAGGGCGTGAGCGGCTTCATCGTGGACACCGTTCCAGCGGCCCTGTTCTGCTGGCTCGCGCACCCGGGAGATTTCCGCCGCGCGGTGGAGGACGTGATCCTGCTCGGCGGCGACGCCGACAGCACGGGCGCGATCGTCGGCGGCCTCGCGGGCGCGACGCTGGGGGCGCGCGGGATCCCTGGCGCGTGGCTCGACGGCATCGCCGATTTCCCGCGATCGATCGCGTGGATGCGGCGGCTCGGCGCGCGGCTCGCGCGGCGTTTCCGGGGCGAGCACGACGAGGGCGCCGCGGCGGGGGAGGAGCGAACCGCCCGAGCGGAAGGGCCTCTCGGCCTCTTCTGGCCGGTATTGCCGTTGCGCAACCTGGTCTTCCTGGCGCTGGCGCTGGGCCACGGATTCCGGAGGATGCTGCCGCCTTACTGAGCTCCGAGCGCCCCCTCCACGGGACCGTTCCCGATGCCGTTCGCGCGCTGGCTCGACGGAGCGGGGCGTCTGCTCGACCGCGGAACGGCTCGATCGGAGCGGCCTTTGCGCGCCGCGCGTCCTCGGCCATGGCATGCTGCCTCCGCAGGCTGCCCCATGCGCTTCGTTACGTACACCCCGCCTCCCCCCCTCGGCCGCTTCGTCCGCTTGCTCTGGTACTACGCCGCCCCCGAGCTCCCCGACCTCTTGGAGCGCGTGCTCCCCAGCGGCGCCATGAGCCTCCTCATCAACCTCGCCGAGGACGAGCTGCGCTGGTACGATGGCGCTGCCGAGCACGGCGCTGCCGAGCACGGCGCTGCCGAGCACGGCGCTGCCGATGGCGGCGCTGCCGATGGCGGCGCCGCCCGTTGCCACCGCCTCTCCGGCATCGCCGTCTGCGGCGCCCACGCCAAGCACTTCGCGATCGACACGGCGGAGCAGCGCGCGATCGTGGGCGCGGAGCTCTCCCCGGGCGGCGCGGCCCCCTTCTTCGGCCCGGACGCCGCCGCGCTCGGCGGCGCCCACGTCTCGCTCGACGCGCTGTGGGGGCGCGAGGCCGCCCTCGTCCGCGAGCGCGTGCTCGAGGCGAAGACGCCCGAAGAAAGGCTCCGCGCGCTCGAGTCCGCCCTCGCGTCGCGGCTCCTCCGCCCGCGCGCGCCGCTCGAGCGCGATCCCTCGGTCGATTTCGCGCTCGCCGCGTTCGCCGACCTGTCCCGCGCGTGGACCGTGGCTGACGTGACAGGGCAGCTCGGGATGAGCTCGAAGCGGTTCATCCGGAGCTTCACCGAGCGGGTCGGCCTCACCCCGAAGCGTTATTGCCGTGTGCAGCGCTTCCAGCAGGCGGTCTCCGCGATCGAGCGCGGCGAGCGCGTCTCCTGGGCGGGCGTCGCGGCCGCGTGCGGCTATTACGACCAGGCGCACTTCATCCACGACTTCCGCGCGTTCGCCGGCCTCACGCCCACCGAGTACGTGACCAGGCGCCGCGAGCGGAACCATGTCCCGCTCGACGGCTGACCACCGGCGATGGCGAGCCGGCGCTGTCGGCTCGACCGGATCGGCAGGCCGGCATGTTTTTACAATACCCGGTCCGGCCGCGTGGGCATCCTTCGCTCATGACCCAGCGACCGCACCCTATCGCCCCGCCCCCGTACCACGCCGTCGTGCCGCACGTCGTCGTCGCCGGCGCGCCCGACGCCATCGCGTTCTACAAGAAGGCGTTCGGCGCCACCGAGAAGCTGCGCCTCGCCGACCCGAAGCTCGGCGGCGCCATCGTCTGCGCCGAGCTCGTGATCGGCGACTCCGTCATCAGCATCGCCGACGAGGCCCCCCAGTGGAACGCGCGCGGCCCGAAGGCGCTCGGCGGCTCACCGATCGTCCTCACGCTGAACGTCGAGGACCCCGACGCGGTCGCCGCGCGCGCCGTCGAGGCGGGGGCCAAGATCATCTACCCGATCGCGGACCAGTTCTACGGCCGGCGAGAGGGCAGGATCGAGGACCCGTTCGGGCACCAGTGGATCCTGTCGGCCGTCATCGAGGACGTCTCGGTCGATGAGATGCAGGTGCGCATGGCGAGGTGGTGGGAGGAGCAGGGCCCGAGCGGCGCCTGACCCGCGCCGCGACGGCCGCGCCGCCGCCCGCGGGGCGGCGCGGCCGCAGGCTCACCGGGCCCATCGCTTCCGGGCGCGGAGCGCGGACGCGGCGGCCCTCGCCGGCTCCGGCTCGTGCGGCAGATCGTGCGGGGTGGCGCCGCACGTCACGCAGGCCTCCAGCCTCGTGGATCTCGGCGCGTGCGATGACTCCGGCGCCATGCCGGCGTCGGGCCAGCCGCACGACACGAGGTCGCTCCCGGCGTCCGTCGGCGTGAGCGAGTCCGCCATCGAGTGGACCGAGCGCTTCATCTCGGTGAGGCGCGCCAGCTGAAGGACGAGCGCCGTGAGCCGGGCCGGATTGAACGGCTTGAGCAGGACGTGGTGATACACGGCCTCCTTCGAGCGCGTGTACTCCTCGGCGCCGGTGATGAGGAGACAGCTCGTGTACACGGGCATGTTCGCCACCCTCCGGAGCAGCTCGTCCCCTTTCATTCCAGGCATCACCACGTCGGAGCAGACCAGGTGAAATTCCCTGGTTTCGAGCAACACGAGCGCCTGCTCCGCCGACGTACATTCCACGACGTCGACGTCCCCGGAGAGGACTGCAGAAATGGACCTCAGGGCCCTTTCGTCGTCGTCGACGACTAGGACGCAATACTTTCGTCGGGAAGACGAGATCGTGGCGTCCCTGTGCTGACCCTGCGAAGAGGTGCGATGGGCTCTTACGATCGATGACACAGTGCTGCCTCCCTGCGACGATCGCGGGCCCGCATCTCCTGCCGCTGTGCCGCGGAAGTGCGCGAGCGCGCTTGCGTGGTGTCGATGGCCTGCACGGCGGCACCCCCCGGCGCCGACGGCCTCTTCCATCGAGGTGTACACGACGATGTTTCTTCGAGTCAACCGCGCAACATGCTCTCTCGACAGGCCAGCACGAAGATCTCGAGTTCCGTTCGACCTGCTTGGATGGTGTCGTGCAGGCACTTGGGACGTCGAGGTGCAACGCGAACGGCCCAGTTCAGTGCGGCTGCGGGCGCGCGCCTCGGGTCACGGTCGCGATGCACGGCGGAAACAACTGCAACTTGTTCGAACCTTCACATGGCTATTGTGTGAGGTTCGGTACTTGCGATGCCCTTCTTCTCTTCTGCGCACGGCCGGCACTTACGAGCTGATCGGGGCTTCCCTGTTCCTGTCGGGACTTCCCCTGTCCCAGCTGCGCTGTTCGTGTGGATCTGGCGTTTTCGTGCTTTGCAGCTTGCGTCGGTCCGTGCGAGCGACCGCGTCGAGCCGCCGGGCGAACTGCGGCAGCGACGGGCAGGTGCCTCCAACGCTACTGTTGCGTCCGCCGAGCGCTGGCTCGTGAGACGGCTCCTGCGCGAGGAGGGCGAGGGCTGCGGCGATTACCGCTGTGCTGGGGCCCTCTCGCTCCTTGGCCCAGGGCAGCACCGACTACGACCCTTTCTCCCGCGCCCTCCACGCGCGGCCGCGAACACCGCGGCGGCGCGCGGCTCCGGGACGCGCGGGTCTTCGCGCCTTGCGCGGCCATCGCCGGCGAGATCGTCTCCGCGCGGGCGACGCGCCTCGCGGTCGAGCGTGCCCCCGCAGGCGGTCGAGCGTGCCCCCCGCGGACAGCGCCCTGGCGCCGAGCGCCCGCGTGGCTGGCGGCGCGGCGTTCGGAGGGCCCAGCCTCCACGGGATCTCGCGCCGACGGCCGTCGCGCTCCGTCGCGTCGCCGCGCCCGCGCCGCGATCCCGCCACGCAGCCCGATCCCGTGCGCGCTCTCGCGCACCTCTGGCCCGCGTGAGGGTAGACTCGGCGCAATGTTCTGGTTCGATGCCGTCCTGCTCGGGGTCCTCGAGGGGCTGACCGAGTTCCTTCCCGTCTCGTCCACCGGTCATCTCATCCTGCTCGGCGCGTGGCTAGGTCACCAGAGCGAGGCGGCGAAGACGCTCGATATCGTGATCCAGCTCGGCGCGGTGCTCGCCGTCGTCGTCTATTTCCGCGAGCGCCTCTCGACCACCGTGCGCGGCATGGTCCGGCGGGATCCGGACAGCCTCCGCCTCGCGCTCGCCCTCGCGTTCGCGTTTCTCCCCGCCGCCGTGCTCGGCCTGCTCTTCCACAAGGCCATCAAGGCGCACCTGTTCGGCCCGGGGCCCGTCGCGGCCGCGCTCATCGTCGGCGGCTTCCTCATGATCGGCGTCGAGTTGGTCCGCCGCCGCCGGCCGGAGCAGGGCGCTCCGCGCGTCGAGGACGTCACGCTCCAGCGCGCGCTCGCGATCGGCTTCGCGCAGTGCTTCTCGCTCTGGCCCGGCGCGTCGCGCTCGATGACCACCATCGTCGGCGGGCAGCTCTCCGGCCTTAGCACCGCCGCGGCCGCCGAGTTCTCGTTCCTCCTCGCCATCCCCACGCTCGGCGCCGCGACCGTCTTCGATCTCGTCAAGAACGGCCGCGCCTTGCTCGACGCCCCCGGCGGGATCGTGGCGCTCGTGGTCGGGCTCGCCGTCTCGTTCGCCGTCGCCCTGCTCGTGATCGCGGTCTTCCTGCGCTACCTGAAGCGTTACGGCCTCGCGCCGTTCGGCTGGTACCGCGTCGCGCTCGGCGCCCTCGTCCTCTGGCTCTGGATCGCGAGCCGCTCCGCCCCCGCCGAGGCCGGCGCCGCTTCGGCCTCACCCGCGCCGCGGGGGGACGTCGCGGCCGCAGTATACGGCCTCGCCCGTACCGGCGATCACCCGAGCCCCCCGTGAGCGTACAGCCAGCTGGCGCGGCGAGGCGAGCAGGAGGCCGCCTGGAGCTGGCGCGAACTGGCGCGCCGGCGCGAGGCGCGCGGTGGCGACGCGCGGTGGTCTCGACCACGGACGGTCCGCTTGCGAACGACGGCGCATCGGGCTAGGATGCTTCTTCTCACGAACGTCCCTGGCCCTCGATACGACGCTTTCCTGTTTCCCTCTCGTGAGGGAGCCTGCAGCTCGCTCGGACGACTGGACGACGCACCGTGTGACCGCGCGGGAGTTCCGCGCGGCACGTCTCCGTTCGATCCGTACGGCTTCGTCGGATGGCAGGCCGAGAGCGCCGCAGTGGCGCACCAGAAAGCCGTAAAAAAAAGCAGGATGGCATGGGAAATCGTCTCTACGTAGGAAACCTTTCGTTCAGCACCACCCGCGAGACCCTCGAGTCCGCGTTCGCCGCAGCCGGCGAGGTCCGTGAGATCGCGATGCCGACCGACCGCGAGACCGGGCAGCCGCGCGGCTTCGCGTTCGTGACCATGGGCTCGGCCCAGGCCGCGAACAGCGCGATCTCGCAGCTGAACGGCGCGGTCCTCGATGGCCGCGCGCTCAAGGTGAACGAAGCGCAGGAGCGCCCGGCGCGCGGCTTCGGTGGCGGCGGTGGTGGTGGCGGCTTCGGCGGCGGCGGCGGCGGTGGGGGCTTCGGCGGCGGCGGTGGGGGCTTCGGCGGCGGCGGTGGTGGTGGCCGTGGCGGTCGCGGTGGCTCCGGCGGCCGCGGCGGCCGCGGCGACCGGTACTGATCGCGGGCGTGGCGCGGCGCCGCTCGTGCGCCGCGCCTGCGCCTTCAGGACGCACCGCGAGGTGCTGATGAACGCGCCGCCCGGAGGCGCGGAAAGGCCTGGCTCCCTATGCAGCAGAAACAGGCAGCAATGAAGCGGCAAAAAGAACGCGCCCGGCAGGAAAAGCAGCGCGAGAAAGACGCGAACCGACTCGCGCGCCGCAAGGAAAAGGGCCCCGATGACGGCGGGGCACCGGGGGAGGATCCGGACATCGCAGGGATCGTCCCGGGGCCACAGCCTCCCATCACCGAGTGAGCGCGAGCCGAGGCGCGGACAGCGCCCCGGCCGCCGCTCGCGGCGTACGCCGTCCCGGGCGATAGGCGCCCGCCCTACGCCTCGGGGCCACGGTACGTGGCCGTGGCGACGTAGCGGAGGACCCGGGAGCAGCACTCGGCACCACAGCTCCCTCGACAGGCGCATTCCCCCTCGAACCGCGCCGTGCGCGAAGCGAGGCCGCTCAGGATCTCCTGCGTCACGTCGTAGCCACCGTTGTCACAGGAAGAGTACGAGCACGGCATTTCGAACAGCGCATGCGCATGCTCGACAACGACGCGACGGATGTACTGCGTGTCATTCGTGGACGAATTGGGCCGGCTCTCTCGAATTTCCAGGTTCAGGCTCGTGAGCTGCGGCACCTTTTGAAGGAGCTTGCCGGCCGCATGCTCCCGCTTCTCGCGGAGCAGCATGCGCTCCTCCCGCTCGATATTCCGGCGACGATTCGCTGAGTACATCGATCACCTCTGTCTTGCCGGGCAGGAATATATCAATCCCCCTGGCCCCTATTCAGTATAGCGCAGGCGACCGGTCGGTGCATGCACAATCTGGGCTCTCCACGCTGTCGGCGCTCTGCATTCGCGGCTTCAACCACGGAGAAAGAGCGTGACGGAAGACCGCCTGGATCAGGATCTGGCAATCCGGGAGCTCGTCGAGCGAGCGGGAGCGTACGCGCACGACCAGCGTATGCGCACGACTGGAGAGAGGACCTTCGTGAGATGCAATGAGCACCTGCCGCCGTATCTCCGGGCGCGCGGTTCCATCGCCGGAAAGAGGCCTTAGGTTGCTCCCGATATGCACGAAGAAGCCCTGCGCGACCCGCCGCGGTCGCCTTCAGAGGAGGCTCCACTCCAGCAGGAGCAGCGGCTCGCGCGCGCCGCGGCGCTCGCGGCGTGCGCGCCTGTGCCCGCCCGCATCGGCAATGCCCTCGCCGGGACCGCCGGGTGGACGGACCCGACCCTGGTGAAGAGCCATCGATTCTACCCGAAGGGCGTGTCGAGCCCGGCACAACGGCTGAAGTTCTACGCCTCCCAGTTCCCCCTGGTCGAGGTCAACTCGAGCTATTACGCCCTCCCGGGTCCAGGGATGGTGGCGCAGTGGGTCGAGCGGACTCCGCCGGATTTCGTGTTCAACATGAAGGCGTTCGCGCCGCTCACCCAGCACCCCGTGGAGCCCGCCCGCCTCCCCCCGGACGTCCAGGGCGCGCTGCCAGCCTCGCTCTTCGACCGGCGGCGCCTCTACCCGGCAGACCTGCCGGCCGAGGTCAGAGACGCGCTCTGGGAGCGCTTCCGGCTGGCGCTCGATCCGCTGCGCCAGGCGGGCAAGCTGGGGTATGTGCTCTTCCAGTTCCCTCCGTGGTTCACGGCGACGCGCGGCAACGTGCGTGTGATCGAGGATTGCCGGCGGCGCATGGATGGGCTCCCGTTCGCCGTCGAGCTCCGGCACGGGTCATGGGGCATGCCCGGACGCATCGAGCGCGTCGCGGACCTCCTCCGAGATCTCGGCGCATTCTATGTCATCGTCGATGAGCCGCAGGGCAAGGACAACAGCATGCCTCCCACCGCCCTCGTCGCCGATCCTCGCCTCGCCGTGGTGCGCTTCCACGGTCGGCGCGAGGAGACCTGGGACGCGCCCGTCGGCGTGAACGAGAAGTTCAGGTACGTCTACGATCCCGTGGAGCTCGCTCCCTGGGCGGAGACCGTCGCGCGGCTCTCCCAGGAGGCAGAGCAGGTGCACGCGATCTTCAACAACTGCGTGTCCGACCATGCCGTGGTCGGCGCCAGGGGGCTCATGGCCCTCCTCGCCCGCAGGGCAGCCGCGCTGGCAGACGAGAGCGCCCCGGTCCCGGCAGGCTCGGCCGTCCACTGAGCCTCGCTGTCGCGGTCGCTGCGTCCCTGTCGCGGGCGCTGCCTCCGTGTGCCGCTGCGGCCTCCGTGTACCGCCATGGACACCGCACCTCTGGCGGGCGCACGCCGGCCGCACGGCGCTGCCTGCGGCCCGTCACGGCGCCGCGTCGGCCAGCGAATCACGGTAGTCTCAGCCCTGATGATGCAGTCCAGAGCGGCGGGCGCCCCCCGCCTCGCAGCGCCACCGCGCAGGTCGCGGCGCGCGGCCGCGCTCCTCGCTGCGCTCGCGCTCGCCCGCTGCGGCGGCGCGCCGCCCCGACCCGCGCCGCAAGAGCGCGGCGCGCCCGCGGCGGCGCGCCCCCCGGCGCCCGCCCCCGTGCCCGCCCGCTGGGTCGACGCGAGCGGGGCGACCGCGATCGGGCCCCGGGTCGCCGGCGGCACGCTCGCGCTCGTCGGCGGCCAGCGCGTCCTCGTCGGGGCCGACGGCGCGGCACGGCCGGAGACCGCGGCGTGCCCCGAGCCCCTGATCGAGCTCGTGCTGGTTCCGTCCGCGACCGGCCCGCGGCTCGTCGGGCGCGGCGTCCACGGTGTCTACCGGTTCGATGACCCGCTCGGCGCGCCCGCGGTCCTCGCCCGGTCCGAGGCGGACCTCCAGCGCATCGGCGGCGGGCCCGCCGTCGTCGCCGTCTGGGACGCCATCGCCGACTCCCCGATCTTCCTCGACATCGAGACGGGACAGCCGCGCACGCTGCCGGGCTTGCCCGCCCTTCCGCTGCGCGCCCTCGCGTTCCGCGACGCGCGGCACGGCGCCGGGCTCTTCGAGGCGGCAGGGCTCGCGGTCACGGCCGACGGCGGCGCGTCGTGGCGCCCCGTCGCGCCGGCGCCGGGCGGCGACGGAGAGGGCGCCGACCCTGCCGCGCTGCTCCGCGTCGCCGACGTCCGTCTGCGCGACGGCGAGCTGATCGCCGTGACGCAGGGCAGGGCCTCGTCGTCCGGGCAGCGCGAGGCGCGGATCCTGGTCGCCGAGGCGCGGCTCGGGCCCGCGCCCGCGCCCGCCAACGACGCGCCCGAGCCCGGCCCAGGCGCGCCCCTGCTCCGCTGGATCCGCGCGACGGGGCGCCACCCGCTCGAGGCGGCGATCTCGAGCGGCGCGGTGTGGACGTCCGCCGCGATCACGGCGAGCCACGGCGTCCTCGCCCGCGTGGATCTCACCACCGGCGCGCTCCACGAGGTCGCCCCCTTCGGACGCGGCGACTGGCTGAACGTCTGCGGCGTCGGCCGCGCGGGGCGAGCGGCGTGGGTGGCCTGCGCGCTCGGCGAGGGCGGGACGGACGGCCGCCACGATCCGTTCGGCGTGCTCCAGGTCAAGCCCGACCGCCCTCTCGGCAGCGAGCCCCCCGTCCTCGTGCGGAGCGGCGAGGCCGAGCTCCGCGTGTCCCCGAGCGGCGGCGCCCTGCTGCTCGCGCCGTGCGACGCGGAGGACGAGGGCAGCGTGTGCGTGCGGCAGCCGAGCGGCCGGTGGAGCACGGTCCGCCCGGGCACGGACGTCCGCTGGCGCGGCGCCGGCGCCCTCGCCGACGGCCGGATCGCGATCCTGCGCGGGCTCTGGGACAGCGACGTCGCGCCCCACGACGAGCCCGCGCCGCGCGGCGACGGCCGCGAGGGCGCCTCGCCCGGCGCCCATGTCGCGGTGATCGACGCCGGCGGCAGGGAGGCTCCGCTGCTCCCGCTCGGCTGGCTGCGGGGCGACGACGTCAACGTGATCAGCCCGATCGAGGAGGGGCAGGACGGCGCCCTGTCGTTCGTGGTGGCCGACGAGGCCGGAGAGCTGATCGCCGTCGTCCTTTCCCCCGGCGGCGAGGCCTCGCGGGCTCGCCTCGCCGGGGCCGCGCACGCCGTGGTCCACGCCGGCCGCGGGATCGCCGTCGGGGAAGGGAAGGTGCTCGCGTCGGATGACGCCGGCCGCACGTGGTCGCCCATCGAGGTCCCACCCCAGGCCGCGGCGGAGATCGCCCAGAGTGGCGACCTGCTCGCCGAGCCCGGGATGCTGGCCGTGAACGAGGCCGGCCTGAGGATCTCGACCCACCTCCGCGTCGGCTGGGGGCCGCCGCTGCCCGCGCAGGGAGCGCCGTCCGGCGGTCCCGCGCTCGGGGCCGCGCCGCTCCTGCCGCTCCGCCCGCCGCCGGCTCCTGCGCTGCCGGAGCGCGCGCTCGCCTGCACGACACAGCCGGGGCCGCCGCTCTCGCCGGCGGGCGTGCCGCCGCCGCGCAGCGCCCAGGAGGCGCTCGCGCTGCTCGCCCGCGACGTGAAGCCCGGACCGGACGGCCTGCGGCGCGTCTCGTCGGTGAGCGACAGGCGCTGGGGCCAGCTCTCCACCGTCGCCGCGCTCGAGGTGCGCTCGCCCGACGGCGCCGCTGCCAGAGGCACCGGCGCCGATCTCCAGGCGCGCGGCGCCTCCGCTGCGCCGCGGGCGACGTGGACGCTGCGCTGGCTCGACCCGACCGAGCTCCAGGCCAGGGTCCGCTCGTGGACGGGCCCGGCGCCCGAGGGCGTCGGCCGGGACGCGATCCTCGCCCGGTTCGCGGCGTCCGGCGGCCGGATCCTGTTCGGCGTGCGCGTCTCGGGCCGCGACGTGCTGATCCAGGTGAGGCCGGGCCGTGGCGCCGAGGTCGCCGAGGTGCCGCTGGAGCTGATGCCCGAGGCGGAGGTCGCCTTCAGCGAGGCGCCGGATGGCCCCGTCGCGTGGCTCCGCGGGGCGTCGCTCGTCGCGTGGTCCTCCGGCGAGGCCCCGCGGCCGATCGCCTCGCTCGCGAACCTCGGCGAGCCCGCGCTGGGGCAGCCGACGAGCGCCGGCGTGCCGCTCTTGCTCAGCTTCCACGGCCTGACGCTCGGCCGGACGGTGCCGATGCCGCCTGCCGCGACGACGGCGCAAGGTGCGACAGCGAAGGCCCCGCCGCTCTTGCCGCTCGACGGCTGGGAGATCGTCCCGAATGTCCGCACCGAGCTCACCCGCATGCCGGCGTGCGCCGCGCGCCCGCCCGGCGCGCGCTTCCTGCTCGATCGGGCGAGCGCGTTCGCGACGATCGATGGCCGCCGCGCGCCCGCGAGCACGGCTGTCTATGACGTCCGTGTGTCAGGTCGTGACGTTTGCGTGGCGAAGATCGCCGCGCTGATGGATCTGGAGCGGCGGACCGACGGCCAGCCCAGCGCTGGCCCGCTCGCGTTCGTTCGCGCCGATCTCGCGGCCCAGCGCGCCGAAGGCGGCGATCGCGGGATCGGCCAAGGCGCCGGCAAATTCGGCGGAACGGAGGGCACGGCAGCGGGCAGACCAGCGGCGAGATCCGCGCGCCGCCTCGCGTGCTCGCTGCCCGTCCGGCCCTGAGTTTGCCCCTCTCGCGGGGAGCTTCGCGCTCGACGGCCCACCCTCCGCGCGGGTATATGTTCGCGCCCTATGTCCTCTCCGAAGCACCCTCGTTCCTCGCACCGCCAGCTCGGCGACGGCGTCGAAGATCAGCTCGTCCCGCTCGCCGCGCTCGACCCGCTGAAGATTGACTCGTTCGACGATCTGCTCCGCGCGATGAGCAGGACCGCGTTCAGCGGCCGCGCGCTCGGCGAGGCGTGCGACGTGCTCGAGGCGATGGTGCGCGACGAGGACTGCCTCGTCGTGGCGACGTTCTCCGGCGCGATGACGGTCGCCAAGATGGGCGTCGTCATCGTCAGGATGATCGAGGCCGGCATGATCGACTGCATCATCAGCACGGGGGCGCTCATGGCGCACGGGCTGAGCGAGGCGGTCGGCCTGACCCATTACAAGGCGAACCCGGGCATCTCCGACGAGACGTACTTCGAGAAGGGGTACAACCGCGTCTACGACACGCTCGAGATGGAGAAGAACCTCAACGCGATCGAGGTCTTCGTCCGGAAGGAGCTCGACAAGCTGGACCCCGGCTCTCCCTGGTCGAGCGAGATCATCTGCCGCCAGCTCGGCAAGGCGCTGGCGGAGATGGGCGACTCGCCGGGCGTGCTCCGGAGCGCGTACCTCCGCGACGTGCCCGTCTATGTGCCGGCCTTCACCGACAGCGAGATGGGCCTCGACGTGGCGACGTGGATGCTGCGCAAGGTGAAGGCGCAGCACGGCGACAAGCCGGGCTTCGACGTGTGGCGCGAGGCCGTGCCGCCGCCGTACAATCCGTTCCTCGATCTGCTGAGCTACGCCCGCCTGGTCCGCAAGAAGAAGCGCCTCGGAATCTTCACCATCGGCGGCGGCGTGCCGCGCAACTGGGCCCAGCAGGTCGCGCCGTTCTACGACATCGTCGGCGATCGCCTGGACATCGAGGTCGATCACCCGCGGTTCCAGTACGGCGTCCGCATCTGCCCCGAGCCCGTCCACTGGGGCGGCCTGTCCGGCTGCACGTACTCCGAGGGCGTGAGCTGGGGGAAGTTCACCCCGCCGCAGGAGGGCGGGCGCTTCGCCGAGGTGTACGCGGACGCCACGGTCGCGTGGCCGCTCCTTGTGCGCGCGCTGCTCGAGCGGCTCGGCAAGATGCCGAAATGAAATAAAGTAGGGCGAGGAGGTCACCGTGCTCGCCCCCAAGCGTCGCTCGCCGCGCACCCACTGGGTGCTCCTCTCCCTGGCCGCCGCCGGCGGCGCGCTCGTGTCCGCTGGCTGCCCCTCGCCCGAGGAGCGCGCCTGCGATCTCATCTGCGACTGCTCCGGCTGCAGCGAGGCGAGGTACCTCGAGTGCGTCGGCAAGGCGGAGACCGCGCGGGCGGCCGCGATGAAGGCGAGCTGCACCGGCTCCTTCGACGACTACGTGACGTGCGTCGAGGAGGAGCTCGAATGCAAGGACGAGAATTACGTGTTCGACAGCTGCGACGGCCAGCGAGATAGCCTCCGTGGCTGCGGCATCTCCATCTTCCGCACCGTCTGCGAGGACGCCAACGACGTCTTCATGGGGTGCGGGCTGGGATTCCCGTTCTCGACCAACCCCGACGACTGCGTCGGGTCGATCGTGTGCAACGCCCGCTGCATCCTCGGCATGTCCTGCAATGGGCTGAACGGGATCGATTTCGAGGAGTCGCAGCGCTTCAACGAGTGCACGACCGCCTGCTTCAACACTCCCCAGGGCTCTGAGCCCCCTCGCGGAGGGCCCTGAGGGAAGCCTCCCGTCGCCCGATCCCGCTAGGGGCCCGCGATGAAGCTGTCCTGGTAGCCCGGGTCCTCCACCGCGAGCGCGGCGGCGGTGGCCGAGAGCGGGCGGATCGTGTCGAGCATGACCGCGAGCTCGCTCGTCTCGCGGGCCCCGAGGCTCGCCTCGTACGCGCCTGGGTGCGGCCCGTGCGGGACGCCGGCCGGATGGTGCGAGATGCTGCCGGGGCCGACGCCGCGGCGCGAGGTGAAGTTGCCGCGGCAGTAGAACAGGAACTCGTCGCAATCGACCGACGCGTGGGGGTACGGGCAGGGGATCGCCTCCGGGTGGAAGTCGGTCGGACGCGGCACGAAGCTGCAGACGAGGGCGCCGCGCGCGGCGAACGTCCCGTGCCAGTCCGGAGGCAGGTGCACGAGCCCGACGCGCGCCTGGAAGCGCTGGATCGGGAACGCGAACGGGTACACCGCCCCGTCCCAGCCGACGACGTCGAGCGGCGAGCGCTCGAGGGTGAAGCCGTGGAAGGCGCCGCCGCGCTTCACGACGAGCGCGCGGATGCCCTCGTCGAGGGGGCCGACGAACGTGGGCCGCCGGAAATCACGGTGCGAGTACGGCGCGTCCATGCGCAGCTGGCCGACCTCGTTGCGCCACTTGCGCGGGAGGTGGATGTCCGCGCCCTCGATCCAGAGCCACCGCTGGGGCGCGGCGTCCGGGAGGAAGCGGTAGAAGAGCCCCTTCGGGATGACGACGTAGTCGTCCTGCTCGAAGCGGAGATCGCCGAGCATCGTGCGCAGCACGCCGCCCCCGTGGAAGACGAAGAACAGCTCGTCGGCGTCCGCGTTCGCGAAGTACACCGGATCGGCCGCGTCCGGCTGGGCGAGCCCGATCACCACGTCGTCGTTGAAGAGCAGCGGCACGCGGCAGTCGACGGCGGGCCCGCCCCGCCGCGGCAGATCCTGCGACCGGTAGTGCCGCTTCGCCAGCGGGCGCGCCGGCGCGGCGACCGGCAGCGCGAAGCCGTGCGCGGCCTCCGCGAGCCGGTGCTCGTGCGGCCGGCGCTCGTGGTAGGCGATCGTGTAGGGGCCGTCGAAGCCCGCCCGCGTCAGGCACTCCTCGTAGCGGAGCTCCCCCGCCTCGCTCCGCAGGGCGATGTGGTGCTTGGGCGGGACGATCCCGGCGACGACGCGATCGAGCATCAGCCGTGCCCCGCCTTCTGCTGCCGCTCGATGCTCTCGAACAGCGCCCGGAAATTGCCGGCGCCGAAGCCGCGGTCCCCCTTGCGCTGGATGAGCTCGAAGAAGAACGGCCCGGCGTCCGGATCGCGGTGCGTGCCCGACGACTCCTTAAGGAAGATCTGGAGGAGGTACGACCTCGCGCCGTCGCCGTCGACGAGCACCTCGAGCTCGCGCAGCGCCGCCACGTCCTCGTCGATCTGCCCGATGCCGAGCCGCTGCAGGCGCTCGGGCAGCATGTCGTAATAGGCGGCCGGGGTCGGCATGAACTCCACGCCCCGGCCGCGCATCGCGCGCACGGCGGCGAGGATGTCCTCCACGGCGAGCGCCACGTGCTGCACGCCGTCGCCGCGGTGCTCCTCGTTGAAGACGTTGATCTGCGAGCTCTTGAAGTGCGGCCGGTAAGGCTCGTTGTTCGCGAACTTCACGCCCGAGGCCGGGTCCCACATCACGGCCGAGCGCAGTCCCGAGCCGTGATCGGCGTCCTTCGTGACGTCGTTCGTGTGGAACGCGATCTGCCAGAACGGCTCGAGCCCCAGCACGTGCTCCATCCAGAGCAGGGCGGGCGCCATCGTCTGGAAGTTCGAGGTGACGTGATCGAACCGGGTGATCCCGAAGCGGTTCGCGCCGCCGCGCGGCGCGTCGTAGGCCACGCAGCCGGGGAACAGCGCCCGGTAGCCGCGCCGCTCCACGAAGCGGAAGGTGGTGTCGCCGAACGGCGTCGTGATCGAGAACGAGGCGAACGCGCCGCCCTCGTCCGTCGCCCGGTGGATCTCGTCGATCGGCGTGCCCCCGCGGCCGTCGAGCAGGCGGAAGGCGCGGTCGATGTCCTCCACCTCGAAGATGACCGTGCCCACCCCGTCGGGGTGCTTGCGCAGGTAGCGCCACGCCCGCCCGCCCTCGCCGATCGGCTGCGAGCAGACGACGACGCACTCGCCGGCCTGGAAGACGACCGAGCGCTGCGCCGCCGCCGCCGTGAGCTCCGGCGAGCTCGCGGCGATCTCCTGGAAATCGAGCTTCTCCGTGTAGAACCTGCGGCTCCGCTCCAGTTCGCGCACGTAGTAGTGCAGCGCCTCCACCCGCTTGATGCCGATCGACTCCACCTTGGTCATCCGGGTCCTCCGTCGCGAGGGGGTAACGCAGGGGCGAGCTAGGCGACCGCGTCGACCTGGCGGTCGGCGTGGGCGGCCTGGAACGCGGGCAGCTCCATGCACGCGGCCTCGATGCGCGTGAGGGTCGAGAGCGGCGCGAGGTCGACCTCGTAGCGCCGCGCGTTGTAGAGCTGGGGCACGAGGAACACGTCCGCCACGGTGACCTCGTCGCCGACGCAGAACCGCCCGGAGAGCTCGCTCGCCGCCGCCTGGAACGCGGCGAGGCCCGAGGCGATGAAGCGCCGGCCGAAGGCCTTCTCGTCGCCGCCGAGCTCGTCCCTCACGTACTTCAGCGTGGCGGTGTTCTGCATCGGCTGCGTGCCGGAGTTGATCGTCTCCACGAGCTGCCGCGCCCTGGCGCGCAGGTACGGATCCGCGGGCAGGAGCGGCGGCGCGGGGAAGAGGTCCTCGAGCAGCTCGATGATGGCCACCGACTGGGACACACGCCGGACGGCGCCGCCCTGCTCGAACTCGAGCAGGGGCACCTGCGCCATCGGGTTCTTGGCCCGGTACTCGTCGCGGAGCTGCTCGCCGCCGTCCCGGACGAGGTTCACCGGCCGGTACGCGTGCTCGATGCCCTTGTGGGCCAGCGCGATGCGCACGCGCCAGCTGCACGAGCTGCGCCAGTAGCCGTAGAGCGCGAGCCCCTTCACGGCGGCGCTCATCTGGCCACCACCCGCTGCGCGATGCGCCCGAACAGGCTCTCTCCCGCGCGATTCAGCATCTCGATCATGATCGTGTCTCCTGGCTTCATGAACGGCGTCCTGGCCGCCCCGTCCGAGAGGATCTCGAGCATGCGCCGCTCGGCGAGGCAAGACACGCCGCGCGCCGGGTCCTCGTTGGAGACGGTGCCGCTGCCGAGGAGCGTCCCCGCCGTGAAGCTGCGCGTCCTGGCGATGTGCTCGATGAGCTCGAAGAACGAGAAGTGCATCTCCGCGCCGGCCTCGGGATCACCGATGAGCGCGCCGTTGTAGGTCGAGCGGAGCCGCAGGTGGACGCGCCCGTCGCGGAGCGCGTCGCCGAGCTCGTCGGGCGTGATCGCGAACGGCGAGAACGCGGTGGCGGGCTTGGAGCAGAAGAACCCGAACCCCTTCGCGAGCTCGGCGGGCACGAGGTTGCGCAGCGTCACGTCGTTGGCCAGCAGGAAGAGGCGGATGTGCCGGTGGGCCTCTTCGCGGCGCGTGCCCTGCGGGGTGTCGCCGAGGACAGCGCAGACCTCGGCCTCGAAATCGAGGCCCCAGGCCTCGTCGTGCAGGACGATGTCGTCGGTCGGGCCGAGGAGGACGCCGGAGCCGCCCTGGTACACAAGCGGATCGGTCGTCAGCGTCTCGGGAGGCTCGGCGCCGCGCGCCTTGCGCACGAGCACGATGTGGTGGATGTACGCCGAGCCGTCGATCCACTCGTAGGCGCGCGGAAGCGGCGCAGCGAGCTCTTCCGCGACCAGCGGCGTCACGGCCGCCTCGCCGAGCTCGACGTCGGCTGCGATGCGCCGGAGCGCGGGCTCGGCGCGCTCCCAGTCGTCGAGCGCGGCCTGGAGCGTGGGCAAGGCCTCGCCTGCAGGCGCGTAGGCGCGGCCGTCGCGGCGGACGACGACGAGCGTGCCGTCGCGGCCGGGGCCGCGGAGAGAGGCGAGCTTCATGCGGGTGCGAGCTCCTCGTGGTCCTACGGTGGTCCCATCGTCTCTGCTTGACAAGCACGAGCCCGCTCACGCCTGCTACGGGATGCGCCCGCACGCGCGATGCGCAGCGAGCGAGCGAGCGAGCGGCTGAACGGATCTGCATGACCACCGGACTGGACGTTTTCTCGACTCTCCACGACCTTGTGCGGCGAGCCATGGAGGGCCTCCCGGGCGCGCGGCGCGGGAGCCTGCTGATACGCACCGGCCGGCGCCTCTCGTACAGGGCGATCGTCGGGCTCGACGGGCTCCTGCCGGGCCGGGTGAACATGCCGTCCGACGGCGGGGCGCTCAGCGCGTCGGCTCCGTTCGGCCCCGCCGCGGCGCCCGAGGCGGCGCACGGCCCGTGCCTCGTCCCCGCGACCGCGTGGTACCGGGCGCACCTGCCCGAGCTCGCGGAAGCGCCTGGCTGGCTGCCCGACGGCGTCCACGTCCACGTCATCGCGGTGCCCATGTTCGGCGCGCCGGGCGCCTACCTCGCCCTGGAGCAGCCGGACGCGGCGCCGCTCTCGGGCCCGCGCCGCGCGCTCGTGGAGTCGGTCGCGGTGAGCGTGGGCGCCGCGCTCGAGCGGCGCGGCCTCTTCGAGGAGAAGGCGCAGAGCGCCCAGGAGCTGCGCCTGCTCGAGGAGGTGCTGAGCTCCGTCGCCGAGTCGGTCGATCCCCTCGAGCTCATCGAGACGCTCGCGGACGGGATCCGGAGCGTCCAGACCGGCCCGCGCTGGAGCGCGATCGACCTCGCCATCCTGGAGGATGCCGGGGGCGAGGGGCGCGTCGCCGATGGGTGGCGCGGAGCGTACGACGCGAGCCGCGCGCCAGGCCAGCCGATGATCCGCGTCTACAAGGCTCCCCGCCGGCCGCTGACGGCGTACTGGAACAACCTGCGGGACGGCGCGCTGGCGGCGGGGCGCGATCTCCGGGTCGGGGTCGAGTTCAGGAGCGTCATGTCCGCCGGCGCCGCGGCTCAGGAGGCGCTCCTCGAGGAAGGGATCCGCCGGCGGGTGGGCGGGATCGCGATCGCGCCCATCGACCCCGTGGCGCTCGAGCCGGCCATCGGCCGCGCGATGGCGGCGGGCATCCCGGTCATCACGATCGACACGCCGGCCGCCCCGGGCAGCCGGTCGTTGCTCTACGTCGGGACCGACAACCGGGCCGCCGGGAAGATCGCAGGCGAGGCGATGCTGCGGTTCTTGCCGCAGGGAGGCGAGATCACCATCCAGGCGGAGTCCTTCGCCGTGCCGAACGCCCAGGGGCGCATCGAGGGCTTCCGCGAGGCGATCGCCGGCTCGGCGGTCCGCGTGGGCTCGCTCTCGGAGAACCAGTTCGACGTGGAGCGCGCGATCGCGCTCGCCGTGGACGCGGTGCGTTCGAACCCCGGCCTCGCCGGCGCTCTGGGTGTGTGCAGCGAGAACGGCCCCAGCCTGGGGCAGGCGTCGATGAAGCTCGGGCGGTCCGGCGAACTCAAGGTGGTCGCCTTCGATCTCGTCACCGCCACGGTCGCGATGCTCCAGGACGGCGTGATCCACGCGGCGGTGGTGCAGCGCGAGTACGACATGGGGTACCGCGGCGTGCAGGCGCTCTACGAGATGGCCACGCGGGGCGTCGCGGAGGCCGTCGCGGACCTGCCGGCGTCGCGCTGCATCGACACGGGGGTCGACCTCGTGACCCTCGAGCGGACGCCCTTCTCGAGCGCCCTCTCGGATCACCTCGCGTCGAGCTCCGCCCGCAGGATCGTGAACCGCAGGCTGGGCGCGGGGCGTCACGAGCGCCCGCTGAATTTCCTGGTGATCGGCATGGCCCAGCGCGAGAGCCTCGTCGACGACGAGCGCGCGCCCGTCGCGGACGACTCGCTGGTGGGCCAGGTGATGCGCTCGTGCAGCTCGCTCGTCATCGACACCGCGTCGGGCGAGCACCAGCGCTTCGGCGACGTCGCCGAGGCGCGCCGGCGCGGCGCGCGCACGCTGGTCGGCGTGCCGCTGCTCTCCCGGGAGGCGGTCCTCGGGGTCCTCGTCCTGGCCAGCCCGCAGCCCGACGCGTGCTCGGCGACCGACCTGGCGCTCATCGAGCGCGTGGCCGCGGTGGCCGCCGTCGTGATCGAGAACGCGCGGCTCCTGTCGCGGATCAAGGAGCGGACGAGGGCGCTCGAGTCGCTGAGCAGCCGCCAGGAGGCGCTCCTCGAGACGATCGCCGCGATGTCGAGCCCGGTGGTGCCGATCGCGCGCGGCGTCCTCGTCATGCCGATCGTGGGCGCGCTGGACACGCACCGCTCCGGCCGCTTCATCGAGGCGATGCTGAAGGAGATCTCCGAGCACCAGGCGCGCGTCGTGATCATCGACGTCACCGGCATGGCGGTGGTCGACGCGAGCGCGGCGAACCACCTCGCGCAGGCGGCGCGCGCCGCCGGGCTGCTCGGGGCCGAGGTGGTGCTCGTCGGGATCTCGCCCGAGGCCGCGCGGCTCATGGTGGAGCAGGGGCTCGATCTCGGGGCGATCGTCACCCGCTCCACGCTGGAGCTCGGGTTCTCGTACGCGCTCGGCAAGACGGGCGGGCGGGTCGTCCACGGGCGCCGCTGAGCCGCGGGCGCGGCCGTCGCGCAGCGGCGCTCCGCGCCATCCTCACCGGCTCTGGTGGAGCGCGACGGCGGCCGCGACCAGCGTGGCGATCGCGGCGACGTCCACGTCCTTGGCAGAGCGGATATGGAGGTTCCTGGCCTGCTTGGCCTCGCCGGTGAGCAGGCCGCTCGGATCCGGCAGCTCGGCGCCGCGCTCGAAGCCGAGGGTCACGCCGAAGCGCTGCGGGGCGAGCCAGCAGATCTTGTGTTGGTCGCCGCCGCCCATCCGGAAGCTGACGAGCCGCCAGCCTGGATAGACGTGCTCGTGGACGTCGGGAATGATGCGCAGGAGCAGCTTGCGCACGCGCAAGGTCAGCTGTTGCGCTGCAGGGGGGTACTCGCTCAGCAGAGCGGCCACGGCCGGATCGTCCGACACAATCAATGACAGTAAGTCGACGTTCACGGGGACGCAACCGGCTGTGCCTCGTCGCGTGAGGTCGCGCGACGTCGCGCGACGTTCCGGCTCGGGCGCGGCTTTCGTCGCGGGCGGTCAGGGGTGCAGTCGCTCGCGGAAGAAGGCGAGGACGCGCGAGAGCGCCTCGCGCGTCGGGTGGCCCTCGCGGTCGACCAGATCGCGCGTCAGGACCGAGTGGGCGGTGCGCGGGATCCCATGGGGGTTGCCCGGGGACGAGTCGATCTCGATCCTCTCGAAGCCGTCGCCGAGCTCGGCCCGGAGGTGGTCGAACCGCTCCTTCGGGCACATCGGATCGTGGGTGAAGCGGAGCCCGAGCACCGGGGTACCGGCGGCGACGCGCTCCTTGACGGCGCGGAGGCCGTCGTCGGAGAGGTGGAGCCCGGCGCGGCGCTCGCGCGAGAGCGGGAAGGGCAGCGACGGCTGGCTCAGCACGGGCGCCGCGATGGCGGGGTCGACCATCAGCGCGAGCGCGAAGTTGCCCGTCAGGCACATGCCGATCGCGCCGACGCCCTTGCCCCCGAGCTCCGCGTGGACGTCGCGGCAGAGCGCGCGCAGCCAGTCGGTGATCGGGCTCGCCTGCCTGGACGCGAGCACGTGGAACTCGCGGCTGATGCAGGCGCGGCCCAGCTGCTCGACGATGTAGAGGGGCGTGTCCAGCTTGCCGGGCGTCCCGAAGAGGTGGGGCACGAAGACGGTGAAGCCGGCGTCCGCCACGCGCTCGGCGAACGCCGCGACCGACGGGGTGATGCCCGGGATCTCGTGCATGACGACGACGCCCGGGCCCGCGCCGCGGCGGTAGACCACCCGCGCCACGCCGTCGTGGGAGAACTGCGTCTCGGTGAAGCCGGGGAGCGACATGACCGCCATCATCGCCCTTCGCACGACGCCGGGGAAGCGGCGGCCGGACGGCTGGCGAGCGGCTCACCCGGCGAGCGCTCGGTCGCTCGATCACCGCTCGATCACGCCGTCCTTCGGTCGCTCCGCTCCTTGGATCACTCGGATGCAGGCAGGCCCCTCGGCCGTTCGTCCTTGGCGATCCAGACGGTCTTGACGTTCACGAACTCGCGCAGGCCGTACGAGGAGAGCTCGCGGCCGTAGCCGGACATCTTGATGCCGCCGAACGGCAGCCGGGGGTCGGACACGACCATCCCGTTGATGAACACCTGGCCGGCATCGAGCTCGTTGATGAGCCGCTCGCGCTCGTCGGCGTCGCGGGTCCATGCGCTCGCCCCGAGGCCGAACCGGGTGGAGTTCGCCATGTGGATGGCCTCGTCGATGTCGGTGACGCGGAAGACCGCCGCGACCGGGCCGAAGAGCTCGTCGTCGGCGGCGGGGGAGGGGCGCTGGACGTCGGTGAGCACGGTCGGCGGGAAGTAGTTGCCCGGCCCCCTCAGCCGCTTGCCTCCGGTGAGGAGGAGCGCGCCCGCGGCCACCGACGCCCGCACCTGCTCCTCGAGCTCCGCGGCGATCTGCGGCGTGGCGAGCGGCCCGACGTCGACCGACGGATCCATCGGATCACCGACCCGCAGGCGCCGCATGGTCGCGACGAAGCGCTGCTCGAACTCGGGCGCGATCGACTCGTGCACGATGAAGCGCTTCGCCGCGATGCAGGACTGGCCGTTGTTGATGATGCGCGCCCGGATCGCGGTCCCCACGGCGGCGTTGAGGTCGGCGCTCGGCAGGACGATGAACGGATCGCTGCCGCCGAGCTCGAGCACCACCTTCTTGAGGTGCTTGCCGGCGTGGGCGCCGACGCTGCGCCCCGCGTTCTCGCTGCCGGTGAGCGTCGCGGCCGCGATGCGCGGGTCGGCGAGGAGGCGCGGCACGACGTCGGTCCCGGCGAGCAGCGCCTGGAAGACCCCTTCCGGGAAGCCGGCCCGGCGGAGGATGTCCTCGATCGCGAGCGCGCAGCGGGGGACGTTCGAGGCGTGCTTGAGGAGGCCGACGTTGCCGGCGACGAGCGCCGGCGCGGCGAAGCGGAAGACCTGCCAGAACGGGAAGTTCCACGGCATGATCGCGAGCACCACGCCGAGCGGGTGGAAGGCCACGTAGCTCTTGCCCGCGTCGGTGGCGACCTCTTCGGGGGCGAGCAGGCGCTCGGCGTTGTCGGCGTAGTAGCGGCACGCGGTCGCGCACTTCTGGGCCTCGGCGATGGCGGAGCCGATGGTCTTCCCCATCTCGAGCGTCATGAGCTGCCCGAGCTGCTCCTTCTCGCCGTCCAGGATGTCGGCTGCCCGGCGCAGCTTCTGGGCCCGCTCGGCGACCTGGGTCTGCCGGAAGCTGCGGAACGCGGCGTGCGCGCGCGCCACCTTCTGCTCCAGCGCCGCTGAGGAGAGAGGTTCGAACGTCTCGATCGTCTCTCCGGTCGCTGGATTGATCGTCGCGATGGCGGTGTTCACGGATGTGCCTCCTCTTCGAGCGTCGGGGGCCGCGGCTCGTCGCCAGCCAGCTCGGGGTGTGCCGAGCGGTCCCGGCAGGCGAGCTTGAGCCAGACCCGCCACGTCGTGCAATGGTCAGCGAGGACGAGCCCGCTTCTCTTCCTTCGTTCGCGTCGTTCCTGCGTCTTCCGACGTGGTCCACGCGGTCCACGCCGTCCACGCATGTTCCGGGCGCGTGAGGGGGGAGGGGGGTCGCCATCGCACGTCCTGTTCATTACGCAGAGGGGGATGGTCCGCAGCGGATCCCCTGTCGCAGGCGACGCGGAGCACGCGCTTTCAGCCCGGGCGACGCGCGCCGGCGAGCGCGCGGCGCTCGCTCCTCCGGCCTTCGACGACCCCGCCGGCCAGCTCTCTCGCGCGGGCGAGCTGGAGGTGAGGGTGAGGGCGATGGACGCCCTCCTCTGCGCCGGCGTGCCGTTCATGGTGGCGGGGGCGTATGCCTTCTTCGCGTACACGGGCATTTTCCGGGACACGAAGGATCTCGACGTGATGCTGGACGAGCGCGAGGTGCCGGCGGCGTTCAGGGCGCTGGAGCGGGCCGGCTTCGAGACGGAGCTCATCGATCCGCGGTGGATCGGGAAGGCCTACGCGGGCGACCGATTCATCGATCTCATCTTCTCGTCGAGCAACGGCCTGGCCGTGGTGGATGGCGGCTGGTTCGAGCACGCGCGTCCGGCCACGATCCTGGGGCACTCTTGCCTGATCGCGCCGGTCGAGGAGATCATCTTCACGAAGGCGTTCGTGGACGAGCGGGAGCGGTACGACGGCGCCGACGTGAACCACCTCATCTACGCGTGTGGGGACGAGATGGACTGGGAGAGGCTCCTCGCCCGGTTCGGTCCCTACTGGGAGGTCCTGTTCGCGCACCTGACGCTGTACCGCTTCGTCTATCCGGGCGCGCGGAGCCGGGTGCCCGAGTGGATCATCGACGAGCTCTGCCGGCGTACGCTGGAGCAGACGCGGGCCGGCGACGCGCCGCTCCGGGTATGCCGGGGCAACCTGATCAGCAGGCAGCAGTACGTGCACGACTACGAGAAGCTCGGGCTCGACGTGGGGCCCGCTGCGTCCGCGCCCGAGGCGGCGCGGGGGGCGCTGTGCAGGAAGCGCCAGCGGTCTGCGGCGGGGCGGCCTCGCGTCGGCAAGGGGAAGCCGGGCCGTGACGGGGCTCCGGGCGGCGCGGAGGGGCCGGGGGTGGAGGTCGAGGCGGCGCGGGTCCGCAAGCCGGGATCATGAGCGCCGCCGTCGCCGGAGGGAACGGGGAGCCGGGCAAGCGCCGCATCGCGGCGTCCTCGGATCTGCACTGCCGGCCGGAGCACGGCGCCAGGATGCGCGAGCTCGTGAAGGCGGTGAACGCGGAGGCGGAGCTGCTCGTGCTGTGCGGCGATCTCACCGATCGCGGCCATCCCGAGGAGGCGAAGGTGCTGGCCGACGCGCTCGCCGGGCTCTCGATGCCGTGCGCCGCCGTGCTCGGCAACCACGATCTCGACCGGGGGGCGGGCGCCGAGATCGCGAAGCTCCTGGGCGACGCGGGCGTCGAGGTGCTCGACGGCGATCACCTGATCTTGCGCGACGACATCGGGGTTGCCGGCGTGAAGGGCTTCATGGGCGGGTTCGGGAGCGCGACGCTGCAGGCGTTCGGCGAGGGCCCGCTCAAGGCGTTCGTGCAGGAGGCCGTGACCGAGGCGCTGAAGCTCGAGGCGGCGCTGTCCCAGCTCGACAGCGAGAAGAAGATCGTGATCATGCATTACACGCCGATCCTCGAGACGACCGTCGGCGAGAACGTGGAGATAAGGCCGTTCCTTGGGACGAGCCGCCTTGCCGCGCCGATCGATCTGTACGGCGCCGACGTGGTCTTCCACGGCCACGCGCACCACGGGGCGCTCGAGGGGCACACGTCGAACGGGACTCCGGTCTACAACGTGGCGATGCCGCTGCTCAGGAAGCTCACCGGCAAGCCGTTTCTGCTCTTTGAGGTGTAGCGGGCGAGCGCCGATCGGTGCTTTCGCTCAGTGCTTCTGCAGGAATGCCCGTATCGCTCCGAAATAGGCGGACGCGAAGAGGAGGATATCGTTGTGCCCGGCGCCGTCGATGAGGTGCAGGGCTTTCCTCTCGTGGGGGACGGCCGCGTGGTTCTCGCGGGCGTGGTCCGGCGGGAGCAGCCTGTCGCGCGCGCCGTGCAGGACGAGGACCGGGATCTGGACGTTCCTCAGGAGCTCCGGGTTCGAGAAATTGCGGTGCGCCTCGTCGCGCAGATCGCCGAGGTCGATCTCGAAGAGGGCGAGCAGTTGCCGCACGTCGCTGAACCCGCTCTCGAGGAGGAGCGCGCGGTACGCGTCGCCGCGGTGCGCGGCGATCCGTGACGCCGGGGAGCTGCCGAGCGAGCGGCCGAAGAGCACCGGCTTCGGCGGCTCTTCGAGGCCTGCGGCGCGGCTCGTCTCGGCGAGCTCGCGCTCGAAGAACTCGGAGACCTTCACGGGATCTTCCCGGAGCGAGCGCAGCGTCGGCTGCCCGCCGCTCCAGCCATAGCCGCGGTAATCGACCATGAAGAGGTTGAGCCCGATGTCATGCCAGCCCTCGGCGATGTCGTCGTAGTCGGGGACGGTCTCGCCATTGCCGTGGAACGCGAGCACGGTCGGATTCCGTGGGTCGGACAGGTGCCAGCGCGCGCCGAGCGTCACCCCGGGGGCGACGGGGATGTCGTAGTCCGTCGCGCCGGCGGGCGGGCTCGTGTTCACCTGCCTGGGATAGAAGACGTCGGCGGCGCGAGGGTTTGCGTCGAGCGCGCGAAGGAACTCGTCGAGCTGGCTGTCGGGGTCGTTCGTCGGCATGGCTCACCATTCTGCCGAGTTCGGCGGAGGTCGTGGACGCGCAGGATACGTTGTGCCGGAGTAAGTGGGTACCTGGGATGGATGCCCGCGAGCGCGAGGGTGGTGACCCGGTGGGGAGCCGGGGTGCGCGGCGCGATGGTGGCCTACGCGGTCGTGATGACGCCTTGCACCGCGGGCTCGTAGTATTCGGCGCCGCCGGTGCGCACAACGAGGTTCGGGAGGATCTCCGCCACGCCGGCGCCGTGCGTATGGCCGCAGAGCACTTCGATCCGCCGCTCCGGGTACCGCAGGGCGGCCTCGCGGAGCACCTCGCCTGTGGCCTTGCAGGTGAAATGGGGGAGCCAGTCGTCGTTGGAGATCTGGCCTTCGTGCCAGCAGGCCTCCTTGAAGGGGGGGACGTGTGTCGCGACGATGACGCGCCGGTACCGCTCGAGGGCCACGGGCAGGATGCGTCGCAGGTATTCCGCGGCCTCGTCGCCGAGGCGGTGGAGGGCCTCTCTCCGGCGGTGCCGGTCGAGGGAGGTGAGCTCCTGGATGAGCACGTAATCGTTGAGCGAGACGGGCGATCTCTCGTAATCGCCGAGGCGGGCGTCGGCCCAGCCGTCGTGGCCGACGAGGGCGGTGTCCGGGCCGAGCTCGACGTGGGGGATCGACGGGAGCCACCTGAGCCACGGGGAGGTGACCGAGAGCTCGGCGGCCATCGTGCGCACGGCGGCGATGCTCCCGCGGTAGAAATCGTGGTTGCCGAGGACGAAGTAGAGCGGGCGCTCGATGGCCTGGGCGACGGTCTCGAGGAGGGGGCGGAGGCTCGTGGCTTCCGCGATGTCGCCGGTGAAGAGGACGGCATCGGAGGCGGTGGCGGCGAGGGTGGAGCAGAAGGCGGCGAGGTCCTCGCGGGAGAGGAAGTTGAGGTGGACGTCGGTCGCCCAGGCGAGGCGGAGCGGGGTCGGCGCGGCCATGAGATCAGGATAGGCGGGCAGGCGAGGGGGAGCCAGCGAGGTGGCGCGATCTCCCATCCCCCGTCGCACGTTCCGGCCAGCTGCGCCCCGCCGGGAGGGCTGGGCGCAGCTGCTGCTCCTGTGCATTCATGGCGTCACGGCGATAGCCCGCCTGTCCCGTCCGCCTCCAGCGAGTCCGCGAGCGCGCAGCGCGCGAGTCCTGCTTTCTTGGCCTCTTCGCGCAGCATCGCGCCCTGCTCTGCGGCCCCTTTCACGCTGAGCATCGTGCGGAGCTCGATTCCATCGGGGCTCTCCACGTGCTCTCCGATCCACGCCGACCGCATCTGCCCGACGCTGATCGGATCCGCCTCCGGGTCGAGCCCGGCTCTCCTGTCGACGTCGCACATCATCGCGACCGCCTCGGGGAACGTCTGCCCGCCGGGGGCCGGGGCCTTCGCCTCGGGAGCTGAGCCGCAAGCGGAGAGGAAGGCCGGAAAGAGCAGGGGAATGAGGGGATTGGGGCGCATGCTGCCTTCGACAGGAGAGCGCGCCTGGGCTTGGCAGCGATCACATCGCCCCGGTGCGCCGCCCTCCGGCTACTCGCCCGTGCCCCCGTCCACCGCCGGGACGAGCTCGATATCGACGTTCTGGGGCAGGAAGCTCTCGCACTCGTCGTTCATGACGGGCGTGAGCGTCTGCTCGAAGTCGTCGTAGCCTGTCCCCGAGATCTTCACCCACGTCACCCCGGCCGTCCACAGCTCGCAGACGAGCGTCTCCAGCGCTTCGGGAGGAGGCTGCGCGCGATCGACGGCGCACACCAGGTTGGCCTCGTCGAGCGTCTTCCAGGTGGTCGGATCGCTCAGGACGAAGATCGGCTCGTCCGCGGCGCTCCACGCGATGTGAATGGTGGTGTCCGGTGGGACGGTGGCGCCTCTCGCGCGCACGGTGATCGTGAACAGCGCCTGTCTTGGCCCCATCGGACAGCCGCTGGCGTCGCCCGTACTCGAGCCGACGGACCCGCCGCCCCCGGCGCCTTTACAGGCGCCCACCACGGAAGCGCTCGCGATCGCCGCCGCGGCGATCGCCGCGAGGATCGTGAGCGATACGATTCGATCGGGAGCGAAAGGAGGGCGTGGTGCCACAAGGGCGACAGGGTAGGGGCGACATGCCAGCAAATCCAGCGTGAGCAGGTTTTTGCGCAGGTGGAGCGCCCTCCTCCGTGCGCCCTGCCCTCGCAGGCGGTCGCGGCGTTCAGGCCTGGGCCTTGAGCTCCGCGATGTCCTTGAGGAGGGCCTGCTCGTGCCCGTCGGGCTTCACCTTCAGGTAGGTCTTTCGCAGCACGCCCGACGGATCGATGACGAATGTCGTCCGGTCCCAGTACAGGGTGCCTTTCCACTCGCTCTGCCCGACGCCCGCGGCCTTGAGCAGCTCGTGGCGCGTGTCGGCGAGCAGATCGATGGTGAAGGAGAACTTGTCGCAGAAGCTCTTGTGCGACGTGACGTCGTCCTCGCTGACGCCGACCACGGCGATGTTGGCGTCGTCGAAATCGGCCTTGGAGGCCGTGAACGACTTGCCCTGGATCGTGCATCCCGGCGTGTCGTCCTTCGGATAGACGTAGAGGACGAGCCATTTGCCCGCGAAATCCTCGAGCTTCACGGTCTTGCCGTCCTGGTTCGGCACGGCGAAGCGCGGAAACGGCTTTCCAATCTCGACGCTCATCTTCTCTTTGCCTTTGCTGTGGGCCGGAGGAGGGCTCCTCCTGGCCAGTGACGGGTCATGGGATGGAACGGATGGGACAGCGCGGCGGCGTGGACGTCACGTCGCTGTCCGCGAAGGGATCTAGCGCGGAATGAGCCCCCGGAACCAGGCCGTCACCGAGGACGAGGACTCGTCCTGGTGGAGCGAGTCCGGGCCTTCCAGCTCGTCGGCGAGCCCCCCGAGCGGCCCCTCGCTGCGCGGGGGCGGCGAGCTCGGGTGCTCGTTCCCGTGCGTCAGGATCGCGGCGCCCTCCAGGGTGGGCAGCAGGCTCAGGCCGCTGCCGCCGGCGGTCGGCTCCTTCGTGAGCGACTTGAACTCGAGGAGCATCATGTCGATGAGCTCGGCGATCTTCTGCGTCCCGTCGATCGCTCGCGCCGGCCCGCCCTTGGCGCGCTCCACGAGCGAGGCGACGTCGTCCTCGCTCACCGGGCGGCCGTAGCGGTAGAGGAAGCGGGTCAGGTCGCGCCCGAGCTCGCGCGCCGACAGGTAGCGGGCCGCCGGGTCGCGGGCGAGCGCGCGGCGGATGATCTGCTCCAGCTCGCGCGGCACATCGCTGTTGATCTGCTGGAGCGAGGGGATCACCGCGTCGCGCACCAGCCGCACCGTGATGTAGTCGGAGTCGCCGAGGAACAACCGGCGCCCGGCGAGCATCTCCCAGAGGATGATCCCGAGCGCGAAGATGTCGACGCGCTGGTCGACGCCTTGCTCGAGCACCGTCTCGGGCGCCAGGTAGCCGAACTTCCCCTTGATGATGCCCGCGTCGCTCTCGGCGAGCTGGCTCGACGCCTTCGCGAGCCCGAAGTCCACGATCTTCACCTCGCCGTAGCGGGTGATGAGCACGTTGGCCGGCGTGATGTCCCGGTGCACGATCTGGAGCGGCTTGCCGTCCCCGGTCGCGAGATCGTGCGCGTAGGCGAGGCCCTGGCACATCTTCGCGGCCATGAAGGCGGCCACCTCGACGGCCATCGGCCGGCCGACCTTCTTCTGGTGATCGAGGAGGGCCCTCAGGTCGGCGCCGTCCACGTACTCCATGACGATGAAGTAGGTGCCGTCGCCGACGCCGATGTCGAACACCGACACGACGTTCGAGTGCGAGAGGTGCGCCGAGAGGCGCGCCTCATCGAGGAACATCGCGATGAACTGCTCTTTTTTGCTGAGCTGCGGCAGGACGCGCTTGATCGCGACCTGCTTCTTGAACCCTTCGATCCCCGCGCTCTCGGCGACGAAGACCTCCGCCATGCCTCCGGAGGCGAGGCGCTTGATGACCCGGTACCGCTGCTGCTCGGACATGCCCTGTCTGTCGTCCTCCCGCCCCGTGCCGCCTGGCCGTCCAGTCTAGCGGCTCGGGGCCCGCCGCGGATCAAATCCACGAGGCGGCACGCGCCCTTGGGTCATCGGAACGTGGCGAGCGCCGCGACCGTCGCGAAGGAGAGCCCGACGAGCGCGGCGAGGGCGAACGCCGACAGCAGCGGCTCCGCCCGCACGGCGGCGAGCAGCCGGTCGCGATCCTCCCTGGACAGCGGCGCACCATGGGCGCCGTCTTTGCCGTCGCCGCCCGAGGCGGCGGCGACGTGCGCCTCCAGGCGGCGCCGCGCGGTCCTGGATCGCAGCGCGAGCAGCAGCACCTGCGCCACCGCGGAGGCGGCGAGGACCCCGAGGCCAGCGCGCCGCGCATGCGAGGCGCGGGCCCGCTCGCGCGCCTCGGCCGCCGGCATCCCATCCGCGAGCAGCTCCACGCGCCGCGGCGAGGCGGACGCCGCCGCGGACGTGATCGGCCACGCCACCGTGCCTGCGCCCCGCTCGTAGGGGTCGCTCGCGACAACGGCCCAGTCCGCCTCCCCGGGCGCGGCGCTGTCCGGGAGCGTCACCCTCCCCGAGAAGAAGCCCGCTCCGTCCGCCGCGAGCGGGACGATCGTCCCGACCGCACGGCCGCGCGCACCTCCGATCGAGACGTAGGCGCGTGGCCTCGGCGTCGGGGAGATCAACCGGAGCTCGGGCCGTTCGCGATCGAGACCGCCCGGATCGAGCCAGATGGCTCCTGGGATCACGGGCAGCTTCCCTTCCCAGGTGCCGCTCGCGATCCGTGTCCCTGGCGGTGCGCTCCCCGGGTGGGTCGCGCGGAGCGTGAGCTCGACGGTGTGCGCCAGCGGCTTGAGCGTGAGCTCCGCGGCGCCGCGCGCATCGGCCGTGATCTGTGCCGGATCGCTGCCGTGCCCCTCGATCTCTGCCCCGACGGCGCTCGCCTCGAGGCGAGCCCCTGCCGCGGGCGTTCCGTCTCGCGTCTCCATCGCGACCCGCACCCGCTCCGGGAACGGAGCTGCCAGGGCTCCCCGCGCCGCCGTGACCTGCAGCCGGAGCTCCCCGTGCGCCGCGCCTGGCAGCGCGGTCGCGTGCGCCGCGCCTGGCAGCGCGGTCGCGTGCGCCGCGCCTGGCAGCGCGGTCGCGTGCGCCGCTGGGAGCGGCGGCAGCAGCGGGAGCTGCCGCTCCAGGAGCGTGTCGCCGCCCAGCGCGATCCGCGCGGTCACCGGCTCCCGCAGCCCCGCTGGCGCGCGCAGCAGCGCCTCGCCGATGCCGTCCTTGCCGAGCGAGCCGGTCCATCGTTCGAGCGGCGACCCTGCGGACGTGGCGCTCACCTCGATCTGCGGGATGGCCGCCGGATCGTCGGCGCCGTGGAGGCGGCGCACCCCTTCGACGCGGAGCGCCAGCGCCTCGCTTCCGGCGACGGGCGCCCCCCACACCCGCACGCCGGTGGCCATGCGTGGCGAGCCTGGCCCCAGGATGGCGAGGGCTGCGAGCCCGATGCCCAGCGCGGGCAGGACGTACGTCGCTGCGTTGGGCATCGAGAGCATCACTGTCCCAGCATACCTCTCCGTCCTTGCCGCGCGGGCGGGGGGCGGCTCCGGTCTGGCTGCTCGCGCGGAGCGCTGGCCTCGGCTGAGCCCCTTTGCGTCCGGGCGTCTCCTCCGATAGGAAGCCGCCGATGGCAGGCGACAGACCGGTGAAGCGCAAGCGCAAGGGTTCGGGGACCACGGGGCAGGGCGGTGAGGTCGTGTTGCGGCAGCGGACCGATCCGCGGAGCGAGCGACGCTTCGAGCCGAAGGCGTCGCTCGAGCTCGGCCTCACGATGCTCGGCATGTCCGTCGCGGCGCTGCTGGCCGGGGCGGGGGTTTATGGCCAGTGGTTCCGGGGCGAGGACGCGGGCGCGCACCCGGCGGCCACGTACCTGCTCCTCGGCGCCTTGCTCCTCGGGGCGGCGGTGGGGCTCTTCGGTCAGTGGTCGATGAAGGCGCTTCGTGTCGGTGATGCCGGGGTGGGGCTGGAGAGCGGACCTGGCGAGATCGAGCGCATCGGCTGGCACGATGTCACGGGCCTGTTGCTCACGGAGACCGCGCTCACGGTCCAGGGCAGCGGCACGGCGATCGCCATCCCGCTGCGAGCGCACCTCCCGGCGGCCGCGCGCGTGCTGGCCGAGGCGAGGGTGCGTATCCCCGCGCGAGCGGCGGACATCAAGGAAGGCGCGCTGCCTCCGCCCGACGATGCCGCCGGCGAGGTGCGCCCGCTGGAGCCGCCGCAGGTCGCCGGCCTCCGCTGCAAGGCGACCGACAAGCTGATCGCCTTCGAGGCCGACGCTCGTCTCTGCGGCCGTTGCGGCGAGCACTACCACAAGGAAGGCGTCCCCCAGCGCTGCATCACCTGCACCGCCCCCCTTCGCTGAGCGGTCGCCCGCTTCGGATACGGGCCCATCTCGGCGTCTTCGGTGCTCAGCGCACTGGAGTGCGCTTCCGCTCCGAAGACGCCGATCTGGACCCGTCTCCTGTGCGGGCGACCGCTCAGCGCCTGCTCTCTAGCGCGACGAACATGGCGGTCCCGGGCCCCTCTGCGCTACGCCCTCAGATCCCGAATCGCGCCGCGTGCTCCCGGAGGAACGCGATGTAGACGTCCGCCTCCTGGTGCGACGCCACCTCGCCCGCCTCGACCGCCTCCTCCAGCGCGCGCTTGATCTCGCCGACCCGCCGCGACGGCGGCAGCCCGAACGCATGCATGAGGGCGTCGCCGATGCCGCTCGGCAGCGGCGGCACCACCGCGTCCTCCGCCTGGACCTGGAGCACCCGCTCGGCGAGCTCGCTGATCTGCTTCAGCCCCTTCCGCTTCTTCTCGGGCCGCTTCGTGGTGATGTCCGCCCGCGACAGGTCGAGCACGTCCTTCAGGCAGCCGCCCATCTCCTTGGCGAACCGGCGCACCGCGCTGTCGGTCCACGACGCGTCGTACTGGCTCGCCCGGAGGTGGTGCAGGATCAGGAAGCGGATGCTGTTCCTCAGCGCATCCTCCTTCGTGAAGAGCGGCAGCCGCCGGTCGATCTTGTCGAACATGCGCGCGCCGACCTCGGCGTGACCGAAGAAATGGACCTCGCCCGTCGGCGAGATGGAGCGCGTCCTCGTCTTGCCGATGTCGTGGAGCAGGGCCGCCCAGCGGACCTCGAGCCTCGGGACGGCCTGACGCACCACCTGCTTCGTGTGCTTCCAGACGTCCTTGTGGCGCCACTCCCCGTCGCCGAAGCCCACCATCGCCTCGACCTCGGGCAGCATCGCGGCGAGGGCGCCCGACTCGAGCAGGGCGTCGAGCCCGGCCTCGGCGTCGTCGCTCATCATGACCCGGTCGAGCAGCTTGCGGACATCGGGCAGGTAGGCGGCGGCCGCGGCCTTGAAGTCGGCGGGCCGCCCGGAGATCACCCTGGACGAGGCGCGTGGCTCGGCGCCCGCTTCGGGCTGCTCGGCCTCCGCCTTCTCTGCTCGCTGGACGGCCCACTCGAGGGCCTCCATCGCCCGCTTGGGGCTCGCTTCCTGGGTGAGAATCTCCTGCACGCTGGCCTTCCACACTTTCGAGGTTACGGGGTCGCCCACGGGGCGCCGGCTGGCGCGGCCCGAACGGGGGTTCGCCGGTTTAGAGCCAGCCGCACCTTCGCGCAATGGTTCGTCGCGTTGGTCGCGTTGGTCGCGTTCGTCGCTCGACACGCCGCCGGATGACGTGCGTCCGCAGGCGATGGATGCGTCAGGTGCGGAGGAGCCGCCCCACGTGGTCCTGCTCCCAGGCGAGGGAGCGCTCGTAGTCGCGGAAGAGCCGCTCGCGGGCGAGGAACTGGGGCGGATGGAGCATCCGGCGCCCGTTGCCGTGGCTCGCCGGCATCACGTGGTGGAGCATCTCGTGGTAGATGACGTAACAGATGAAGTAGCGGGGGACCCAGGGCCGGTCGAGCACCGGGTGGATGCGGATCAGCCGCTCGACCGCCGAGTAGCTCCCGAGCTTGATGGTGCGCCGCGGCTTCCGGGCCTTGGTCCGCTTGCCCCAGGTGATCAGCGCGTCGACCCCGCCGCCGAAGTACCCGTGGTTCAGCTTCTGGAACAGGATCAGCAGGTCGTGCGTCCGCCCCTGCGTCGAGAGCGGCGTGCTCACCGGCCGGCTCGCCCGGATGCGGTGGCCGTTCTCGTCGATGTACTGGCCGACCACGAGCGAGGCGGCCCGGTCCTGCCTCACGACGTACCGGACGAGCGCCTCCTGCACGACCGCCGGCGCATCCAGGAACATGTGGTGGACGCGCGCCTGCAGGATGCCCTCCCGGAGCGAGGAGGAGATCATCTGCCGGTAGTTGTCGGTCACCGAGAGGAGGACCGGCCGCTTCTGGGCCAGCTCCAGCCGCCGGATGAGCGCCTGGCGCGCCCCCTCGTGCACGTAGATGTGC
Organism: Sorangium sp. So ce117; assembly: GCF_051524395.1. Classification (NCBI taxonomy): domain Bacteria; kingdom Pseudomonadati; phylum Myxococcota; order Polyangiales; family Polyangiaceae; genus Sorangium; species Sorangium sp. So ce117. The sequence goes on along the minus strand of NZ_CP150309.1, from coordinate 8,541,486 downwards.
GGCTGACCCGGCGGCAGATCGATGTCGATCGGATGATGACGGGGGTCCGGCACCCGGACGACCGCCCGGGCGACACGCGGCAGCAGAGAAGTACGCGCCGCGCCCTTCCCACCGCTGCGCGACAGACGGCCTGGAGGGGGTTGAGCGAAGGGGAAGGCCATCTGTCCCGCCATCTCAATCCTCCTTATTTGGGCGTATTCTCGGGTGGGATCCTTGTCAAGCGAGCGGCCGAGAACATCGAAATCATTCGGATTTGTGACTACGTAAGCGGGTGGCCGGACCCTCCGGAGGGAGAGGGAGGGCGCCCCGGCCGCCGCTCGCCGGTGATCTGGATTTCCTCTGCAAATTCATGTGTTTGTAGTGAAGGTCGCGCGCGCCTGCGCCTGTCGGGCCGCCTTCCGCCTCGGACGCGCGTCTTCTGCTCCTGCTCTCTCTCGCCATGACACGGCGCGTGCGCAGCGCCTCGCTCATCGCGAGGTGAGCGCCCGGGGATCGAGGATCTGCGTCATGCGCCAGCGGCCCTGCGCGCGCTGGGAAGGCTCCGGATCGAGGGCGACGACCAGGGCAGTACAGAAGCCGGCGGGGAGCAGCGCTGTCGCGCCCCGGCCGGGCGTGTCGACGAGCGTACGGATGAGGTGCTCCACGTTCGGCTGGTGCCCGACGAGCAGCGCGTCGGCGCCGCCTCGGGCGAGCGCGGCGACCAGCGAACTCGGGAGCCCGGCGTCGAGCGCGAGCTCGTCCCGGAGCTCGACCTCCGGCGCGCCGCAGATCGGCGCCGCGATCTCGGCGGTCTCTCTCGCGCGCGCGAGGGGGCTCGCGAGCACCAGCGGCAGCGGGGCGCCGCCCCGGAGGCGGTGGAGCTCGAGCGAGACCCGCGCCACGCGCTCGCGGCCCTCGGGGGTGAGCCTCCGGTCCGCGTCGCGCCCGCTGGTCGCCCGCTCCTCCGCCGGGCCGTGCCGCATCACGTAGAGGTGCATGGCGTCGATGGCAGCCGGCGTCAGTTCGTCTTGCCCGGGGGACGGCGGGCGTCCTGGCCGGACGCGGCTGCCTCGCCGCGACCCTTCGCCTGCGCGGGGGCCTCGGCCGCTGCCGCTCCGCCCTTCGGGCCGGGGCTCGCGGCGCCGTTCGTCGGGGCGGCCCCGCCGACGCGCGAGATGCCGTGCTTCGCGAGGACCATCGACTCGATCTTGTCGAGCACCGCCGGGTGCTGCTCGAGGTAGGTGCGGGCGTTCTCCCGGCCCTGACCGATGCGCTCGCCCTGGAACGAGAACCAGGAGCCGCTCTTCTCGATGATGCTCGCCTCGGTCGCGAGGTCGATGACGTCGCCGCTGTGGCTGATGCCCTGGCCGTACAGGATGTCGAACTCCACCTCGCGGAACGGGGGAGCCATCTTGTTCTTCACGACCTTGACGCGGGTCCGGTTGCCGACGACCGCCGGCTCCTTGCCGCCCGCGGCGGCCTCCTTGATGGCGCCGATGCGGCGGATGTCGAGCCGGACCGAGGCGTAGAACTTGAGGGCGTTGCCGCCGCTCGTCGTCTCGGGGCTGCCGAACATGACGCCGATCTTCATCCGGATCTGGTTGATGAACATCAGCAGGCACTGCGAGCGCGAGGTCGTGCCGGTCAGCTTGCGGAGCGCCTGGCTCATCAGCCGGGCCTGGAGGCCGACGTGGCTGTCGCCCATGTCGCCCTCGATCTCGGCCTTGGGGACGAGCGCGGCGACCGAGTCGACGACGATGATGTCGACGGCGTTCGAGCGGACCAGCATGTCGGCGATCTCGAGCGCCTGCTCGCCGTAGTCGGGCTGGGAGATGAGCAGCTCGTCGGTCTTCACGCCGAGCTTCTTGGCGTAGTTCACGTCGAGGGCGTGCTCGGCGTCGATGAACGCCGCCGTCCCGCCCGCCCGCTGGACGGCCGCGATGGCGTGGAGGGTGAGGGTCGTCTTGCCGCTCGACTCCGGCCCGTAGACCTCGACGATGCGGCCGCGCGGGTAGCCGCCGATGCCGAGGGCGATGTCCAGGCCGAGCGAGCCGGTCGCCACGGCCGCGACCTCGTCGTGCAGCGTCTGCCCGTCCTTGAGGCGCATGATCGCCCCCTTGCCGTACTCCTTCTCGACGCTGGCGATCGCGAGCTCGAGGGCGGCAGACTTCTGCTTGGTGTTCTTCTCGTCACTCATGCGTACCTCGGGAGGGAGCGATAGGAGGGGGGCGACGGCGGGGGACCGCGGAGGTGGACCCACGACGCGCAGGGCAACAGTTTCCGGCAGCTTTACTGTCCGGTTGTTCAGGAAGCAAGACCCCCGCACCCCGGATAGGACCGAAAACGTCCGAGCAGCGGGCTGGCCCGGCAGGCGCTCCGGAGGGCGGTGATGTCGCGGTCGGAAGCGGTTCCTGGTTGAGGTCGAGTCTCACAACCAGGGCAACAATCGTGATCGTCGCACACCGGGAGCACTGGCGGGCTCTTCAACTGTGGGCCACATCTTCCGCGTGGGGGGCGGGGGGCGCTATTTCCCGGGGTTTTCCCTGGGCCGGTACGAGCTCGTCCTGCGGGTGGCCGCAGGCGACGTGGGCGAGGTCTGGGCGGCGCGGCTGAGGCGGGAGCACGGGTTTCAGCGGCTCTTCGCGATCAAGGTGCTTCGCCCGGAGCTCTCGCCCGATCCCGACGCTGTCCGGACATTCCTCGACGAAGCCGCGCTGGCCGCGCGCATCAGGCACCCGAACGTGGTGCCCGTCGTGGATCTGGGCGAGACGGACGGCACGTTCTTCTATGTCATGGAGTGGGTGAGCGGGGAGCCGCTCTCGTCGGTGCTGCGCGCCGCGCGCGGGCGACCGGCGCCGGTGCTGGTCGCGGCGAGGCTCGCCTACCAGATCTGCGCGGCCCTCGACGCCGCGCACGAGCTGCGGGACGAGGGCGGCAACCCCCGGGAGCTCCTGCACTACGACGTCTCGCCGGACAACGTCCTCATCACGTCCGAGGGGCTCGTCCGCATGGTCGATTTCGGCATCGCGAAGCTCGAGGAAGGGCGGATGTCCGAGCGACGGCCGCAGGCGCTGCGCGGCGACGGCGGGCGCGCTTTGACGGTGGGCGCGGCGGGCGGCGAGGGGGGCGCGTTCCTGTTCCGGAGCAGCGCGCCGTACATGGCGCCGGAGCACATCCGGGGGCAGCCGTGCGATCGGCGGTCCGATCTCTTCGGGGTGGGGGTGCTCCTCTACGAGCTCCTGTCGGGCGCTCATCCCTTCCAGGCCGACGACAGCGAGAGCACGATGACCCACATCGCGAGCGAGCGGCCTGCCGCGCCGCTGTCGTCGCGGGCGGTCCCGTCCCGGCGCGGGTTCGCGGAGCGCCTGAGCGCGCCGCCGCCGCCCGAGCCGATCCCCCCTGCGCTCGATCGCCTCGTCTCCGAGGCGCTCGCCAAGTCGCCCACCGCGCGCACGGCGACGGCCGCGAAGCTCATGCGCGCGCTCGAGGAGGCGATCCCGGGCGCCGCGAACCCGGGCAACGACGCGCTCGTCGCCGGCTGGCTCGGACAGATCCTGGGCGACGCGTCCCACCTCCGCACGCAGCAGCTGCGCGCCGCGCTCGAGTCGCTCGATCCCGGGGATCGCTCGGCCGTCGACGAGGTGGAGCCTCGGCCCGCCCCGCGGCGCTGGCTGCAGGCGCTGCTGGTGTTCGGGGCCGCCGTCCTCGGGGTCGCGCTCGCCGGGACCGCGGCGGTGAGGGACAGCCCGCTCCCTCCCGCCGCCGTCTCCGCGCCGGCCGGGCCGCGCCCCTAGGGCGCCGCGGCGAGCGTCAGCTCGCCACCACGTCGCCGAGGAGCGGCGACCACGCGGCTCCGGAGATGAGCCAGAGCTGGTGCGACGTCCGCGTCACCGCGACGTGGAGCCGCCGGCGGGCCTCGTGGTTCATCGGGTACGCCGCCGCGGTCGCGTCGGGCACGACGACGTAGTCGAACTCGAGCCCCTTCGCGCTGTCCACGTCGGTGACGTCGATGCCCGGCTCGAACGAGAACGCGCCCTCCAGCACGAGCCTCGCCTCCGGCAGCTCCGCGATCAGCGCGTGGAGCTCCCGCGCGGCGCCCGCGTCCCGCGCGATGACGGCCACCGAGGCGCGGGGCTCCCGCCCGACGAGGTCGCGGAGCGCGCCGGCGAGGAACAGCTGCGCCTGCGCCTCGCTCGGGAAGCGGAAGAGGCCGACCGGCGCGCCGTCCCGGGCCGCGCGCGCGGGCGCCTCGGGCGCGAGCTCGCCGAGGAGCCGCCGCGCGAGCTCCGTCACCGGCTGCGGGCACCGGTACGACACCGCGAGGCGGCAGGTCGCCGCGTCGCCCACGCCGAGCGCGGCTCGCGCCGCCTCCCACCCGGCGAAGCTCGAGGAGGTCTGCTGCGCCTCGTCGCCGGCGAGCGTGACGCTGCGCGTCTCGCCAAGGAGCTTCCCCAGGACGAACAGCTCGAACAGCGAGAAGTCCTCGGCCTCGTCGAGCACGAGGTGCGACCACCCCGCCCCGTCCAGGCCGCGGCGAGCGGCGCGAAGGAAGAGCAGGATCGGCAGATCGTCGATGTCGAGCGTCCCCGCGAGCTCGTCCGGCGTCCCTTCCGCGATGGCGCGGCCGTCGAGCGCCCGCTTCATCGAGGCCACGGTGATCGAGGCGAGCTGCCGGTCGAGCGGCTCGGCGATCTGCAGCAGGGTGTGCCGGACGGTCTCCTCGACCGCGCTCCTGGGGAGGTCCCCGCCCGAGGCGGCGACGACGCCCTCGAGGAACCCTCGATCCGTGAAGACGTCGGCGAGGCGGCGGCGCAGCCGCGGGAGCGTCGTGTTCGCCGGGGCGAGCCTGGCGAATCGCTCGCGCAGCGCACCGTAGAGCGCCGGGTGGCGCTTGAGGCTGGAGACGAGCGCCGGGGGATCGTCGCACAGGGCGATCGGCTTGCCGAAGACCTCACGCGCGGTCGCCGACGACCAGGCGTCGAGCGTCTTCACCTGGGCTTCCCCCGCGCCGAGCGGCGAGAGCAGGCGGCGCGACAGGCGCGCGAGGCCCTCCTCGGGGACGACGACGTTCATGGCCGAGAGCGGGCACCTCGCCGGATCGAGCGCGGCGATCCGGGCGAGGCGGTGCAGCGCCACGGTCGTCTTTCCGCTCCCGGCGCTGCCGAGCACGAGGAGCGGCTGCTCGGGGGGCGCGCACACGGCGGCGTACTGGTCGGCGTCGAGCAGGGCGGTGACCTCCGCGGCCTTCGCGTGGTCCGTGGCGCCGGCGCCGACGCCGAGGCTCCCGGGGCGGGCGGCCGTGCCCGCGCCGCCCGGCTGCATGGCGAGCGCCGCGCGCTCCGCGAGGGTCCATCGCCCGTCGCCTCGCCGCGTCAGGACGAGGCCGTCGCCCACGATCCGGGTGAGGGCGCCGCGCTCCACGACGACGATGCGGCGCGCCTTCACCACGCCCTCGGCCACGCGCCCCGGGAAGGCCTCCTCGTACTCGTCGCCCTCGCGGTACCGGTAGAAGATCTGCGCCACCGGCGCGACGCGCCAGTCGAGGATGCGCACGTCGGCCGACGGATCCAGGAACGTCGCGTGGCCGAGCAGGTAGTCCTTCGCCCCTTTGCCCTCGTCGACCCGGAGGTGGGCGAGGTACGGGCAGAGCGGGTCGGGCAGCGCCTCCCTGGGCTCCTGCTCGATAAGGCGCTGCCGCACGCTCATCTCGAGGAGCACCGCCGGCAGATCGTCGGCCGAGGCCGCGGCGGCCTCGTCGCGGAGCTCCCGGAGCGCCGCGACGGACCTGAGCTCGCGCGGCGCGCGCCCGAAGGCGCGCGCGGCGCGCTCCTGCGCCCTGTTCAGCGCGGCGCGCACGCGCTCGAGGAGCGTGGCCTCTTCCTCGAGGACGGCGCGCGCCTCGACGGGCAGATCAAGCGTGCTCTCCAGCATGATGGGCCTCCTTGCGCCCCTCGCCTCCGCGAGGGGTCGAGCTCGATGGGTGAATGATGAATGATTCGTTCACTTTTGAGGCGAGGCGAGGCGTAGCGAAGGTTACGCGAAGAAGCTCCTGAGTCCGGCAAGGTGGTACTTCGAGTAACCGTGGACCGCTTCCCGGATGGCGTCCTCGTCCTCGAAGCGGGCGAGGGCGTTCACCGTCGTCCTGACGAAGCCCTTGTAGATCTGGTCCAGGTTGAACCGCATCGCCTCGGTCACCGAGAGGCATGGGTCGAGGGCGCGGAAGTGCTCGATCGCCAGCGCGATGAGGCGTTCGACGGTCTCCTCGGAGAACCGCTCGTACCTGGAGCCGCCGGCCCGCCCCAGGAGGATCACGACGCGCAGCCTGTTCTCGATGCAGAAGCGGAGGAGCTCCTCGGAGATCAGGTGGTAGGCGGCCGTCGGCGGGAGCGCCCGGACGTCCTCCACGCCGTCGAGCGCCTTCACGCGGCGGCGCAGCAGGATCGTGAAGGCGCGGGCGAAGCCGTCGTCGACGATCCCGTAGAAGAGCGCGTCCTTGTTCGCGAAGTACCGGTAGATGTTGCCCGTCGAGACGCCGGCCGCCCGGGCGATCTCGGCCATGGTCGCGCTCTCGTACCCCTTCCGCGCGAAGATCGTCAGCGCGGCGGAGGTGATGCTCTCCTGGACGTCGTCTTTGAGGTACTGCGCCATGGTGAATAGTGAACGTGCCGTTCGCTTATAGCGATGGACGGCGGCCCGTCAAGCGAGCGGGTGGTTCACGGCCTCAGGGGTCGACGGTGCCTTCGAGGATCGCGCGCGGGCCGTTGATGAGCATGAAGCTCGCCTCCTCCTCGCCGACCCTGGCGAAGAGGGCCTTGATGCCGTCGCGCACGTCGGGGACGTCCTTTGCGGCGTGGGCGTCGCTGCACGCGGCGTAGTAGTAGCCGGCCTCGAGCAGCTGCTCGGCGGCCCGGCGGGGGGTGCGCCCGTACTTGCCGGTGAGCGCCGCGACGTCGAGGAGGAGCACCGCGCCCGCGTCGAGCAGCGGATCGAGCGAGGAGATGTCGTCGAAGACGGGCTCGTAGCGCTCCGGGTGGGCGATGACGGGGCGGAGCTTGCGGCGGCTGAGATCGAAGATCCGCTCCGCGGCCCGGGCGGGGAAGCTCCGGGTCGGGAACTCGACGAGCGCGGCGCGGCCGCCGGGGAAGGGGAGGGCGCTGCCGTCGAGGAGGCGCTGGAAGACGATGTCGTCGAAGAAGTGCTCCGACGAGAGATCGAGCGCGGGCAGGTCGCGCGCGCCGGCCGCGGCCCGCAGCGCGGCGCAGGTCGCGTCGTAGGCGGCCTGGAGGCCCTGCCGGGTGTTGTCGAACATCCCGGGGCGCATGTGCGGGGTCGCCACGACGGTGTCGAACCCGGCGCCGCGGAGCGCGGTGAGGAGGGCGAGGCTCTCCTCGACGGTGCGGGCGCCGTCGTCGACGCCGGCGACCCAGTGGGAGTGCAGATCGATGAAGCCGCGCATCGTCGCTCCGAACTTAGCAAAGTTGGCCGCCCGCGTGCGCTGCGACCATCCTTCGCGTCGAGGAGGTGTTCGTGTCGCTCTCGTTATCGAACCAGCAGCTTGTGCCTCAGCTCGCGTCGGACGGCTGCGCTGGCGGCAGGCCGGGAGGCCGCGCAGAGCGCCCGGTCGATCCCGGCGCGCCCTCGGTCGAGCAGGGCACAGCGGCCCTGGATGAGGGGATCCCCACCTCCGAGCGGCGGCGCCGCCGCAGCGAGGATCCGGTCACCGCGCTGCACTACCAGCTCTCGACGACCCGCGCCGAGGCGAACCTGGACGTCGTGGTCCTCGTGGACGACAGCGGCTGCCTCGTCGCCGGGGCGGGCGCGTGGCCGGCGTGTGAGGAGCTCGCCGCTTACGCCCCCCTCCTCGCCAACCCGGAGGCGGTGCAGAGCGCGGCGGTCGGCTCGCGCATCGCCACGCTCACCGCCGACGTCGAGGTCCAGAGCCTCTCGGTGTCAGGCGGCGAGGTGCTGCTCTGCGGCCGTGGCGGCACGGCGGAGCGTGGCGCCTCCATTGCCCGGGCCGCTGCGGGGTGCTTGCGCATCCTCCGCGCCGCCTGAGCGGCCGCGCCGCCGCAGGCTGAGCGGTCGCTGCGCCGCAGGCTGAGCGGTCGCTGCGCCGCAGGCTGAGCGGTCGCTGCGCTGCAGCTGGCCGCTCGCGACACGGCAGGCCGGGCGCTCGCGCCCCCCCGGTTCGTGCTACAAGGGGCCGCGGCCTCAGGTCGCGCGCAATGCCCGGCTCGCTCGCACCCCCTAGGAACAGCCCGCCCGCCGCCGACGCGTCCTTTCAGGCAGACCACGCCGGTCTGGCCCCGTTGCTCGCCTCCCGCAGGGTGATCCTCTGCGTCGGCTGCGGCGGCGTCGGCAAGACGACCACGACTGCAGCGCTCGGCCTGGCCGCTGCCCGCCGCGGCAAGCGCGTCCTTTGCCTGACGATCGATCCGGCGCGCCGGTTATCCCAGAGCCTCGGGCTCGAGGAGATGACGACGGAGGCGCAGACGATCGAGCCCGCCCGCTTCGCCAGGGCGGGGGTCGACGTGCCCGGCTCGATGACCGTCATGATGCTCGACACGAAGTCGACCTTCGACGGCCTCGTCTCGTCGCTCGCCCCCACGCCCGAGCAGCGCGACCGGATCCTGGGCAACGTCCTCTACAAGTACATCTCCACGTCGCTCGCGGGCACGCAGGAGTACATGGCGATGGAGAAGCTCTACGCCGTCAGGAGCGACCCGAGCTACGACCTCGTCCTGCTCGACACGCCGCCCACGGCGAACGCGCTGGATTTCCTCGACGCGCCGGAGCGCCTCGTCGGCGCCATCGACGGCGCGGCGACGCGGTGGTTCGTGCAGGCCTTCCAGAGCTCCGGCAAGCTCTCGCTCAACCTGCTGGCGCGCTCGACCGCCGCGGTGCTGCGGGGCATCGGCAAGCTGACCGGCAGCGGCTTCCTCGAGCAGATCGCGGGGTTCATCAGCGAGATGAACGCGGTCTTCGGCGGCTGGAAGCAGCGGGCGGACGCGGTGGCGTCGGCGCTCCGCGGCCCCGACGTGGCCTACGTGCTCGTCACGACGCCCGATCCGCTCTGCGTGCGCGAGGTGCTGTACTTCGCCGATCGCCTGCGCGAGCAGCAGATGCATCGCGACGCGTTCGTCGTGAACCGCGTCCACCCGGTGTACGGCGCGCTCCCCGGCGTCGGCGAGATCGCCGCCGCGCTCGACGGGAGCAGCCTTGCGCTCGCCTCCGGCGCCGCGGCGCGCCTGCTTCAGGCCGCCAAGGACGAGAGCCGCATGGGCAAGCTCGATCAGCTGAACCTGATCGCCCTCGAGGCGGCGCTCGAAGACGAGCAGAGCGCCGGCAGCGTCCGCGTCGACGTCCCGGCGTTCCCGTACGACATCCACGACGTGGCCGGGCTCGCGAGGATCGCCGACGTGCTGGCGCCGCTGCCCGGGGCGGCGGGGTAGCCAGGGGCAGCTCGTCGGTTCTTCTGGCTGCCCTGGGGTGACTCGGAGCGGTCTGGAGGAGGCAGCTGGGCTGCCCCCGTCCTACCCCCGCCGCCTGCGCTCCTTGTACTTCACGCGGACCGGCACGCCCTCCAGCCCGAACGCCTGCCGGAGCTGGTTCGCCACGTAGCGCCGGTAGCTGAAGTGGAGCTTGTCGGGATCGCTCGCGACGACGACGAACAGCGGCGGCGACGTCTCGGCCTGCGTGACGAAGAACAGGCGGGGCGCGCGCCCGCCGTGCGTCGGCGGCGGGTGCGTGAGCAGGATCTGCTCGAAGAAGCGGTTGAGCTCCCCGGTGGGCACGCGCTTCCGGTAGGCGTCGGCCACCTGGGCCACGCTCTCGATGAGCTTCGCCACGCCGCGCCCGCTGCGCGCGCTCACGTGCGCGATCGGCGCCCACGGCACGAACGAGAGCTTGTCGCGGGCGTCCTGCTCCGCCTTGGCGAGCGCCTTGCGATCGAGGAGATCGATCTTGTTGAGGCCGATCACGACGCCGCACCCGCGATCGACCGCGAGGCCGAGGATCTTCGCGTCCTGCTCGGCCACGCCCTCGGCCGCGTCGCAGAGCAGGAGCACGACCTCCGCCCGCTCCATGGCGCGGATCGCGTGGATCACGCTGACCGCCTCGACGGCGCTGTCCTCCTTCGTCACCTTCGCCTTGCGCCGGATGCCGGCCGTGTCGATCAGCAAGAACCGCTTCCCGTCGCGCTCGGCCAGCGTGTCGATCGGATCGCGCGTCGTGCCGGGCGTCGCGTCGACCAGCATGCGCTCCTCGCCCGCGATGCGGTTGACGAGCGACGACTTCCCCGCGTTGGGCCGCCCGATGATGGCGATGCGGAGCGCCCCCGCGGCCGACTCCTCGGGCGCCGGGGGCTCCTTGGGGAGCGCCGCCTCGATGGCCATCTCCAGATCCGAGATGCCGCGGCCATGGAGGGCGCTGATCGGGATGAGCCGATCCATCCCGAGGCGGTACAGCTCCGCCGCCTCCACCTCGGCCTTCGGCGAGTCCGCCTTGTTGGCGACGTAGATCACGGGCTTGCCCGCGCGGCGCAGCAGGCCGAGCTCGGCGTGCTCCGACGGCGTGACCGGCGTCACGGCGTCGAGAACGCACACGATGACGTCGGCCTCGGCGATGGCGAGGTCGATCTGCCGCTTGATCCCCTGCCGCATGGGATCATCGCTCTCGGGGTCGAACCCGCCCGTGTCGACGAGCGTGAAGCGCCGTCCCCGCGAGGTGACGTCGCCGTAGTGGCGATCGCGGGTCACCCCGGGCTCGTCGTGCACGATCGCGACGCGCTTGCCGATCAGCCGGTTGAACAGCGTGCTCTTGCCGGTGTTGGGCCGCCCGACCAGCGCCACGATCCCGGCCGACGGGGGCGGCGCAGGCGCATCGGCCGCGGCGTCCTCGGCGGCCGCGATGACCTCCTCGGCCAGGTCCGCCGCGAGATCCTCCCTGTCCTGAGCCGCCTCGTGGCCGATCGGCTCGGCGAGAGCACGGCCCTTGCTCGGGCCTGATCTGCTGCCCTTCTTCGATCCGGCGGCGCTCTTGACGGGGGCCGCCGCGCTCTTTCCGCGAGCAGCAGCGCCCTTGCCGGGGGCCGCCGCGCTCTTTCCGCGAGCAGCAGCGCTCTTGCCGGGGGCCGCTGCGCTCTTTCCGGGAGCGGCAGCGCCCTTCCCGGAGGCGGCAGCGCCCTTCCTGGGAGCGACGCCGCCCCTCTTCTTCTCAAGGGCGTCGCCCTTCTTCGCCGTCCGCCCGCCTCCGGCGGCTCCCTGGCTGCGCTTGTTCGATCTGGATAGGGCTGGCTTTGCCGCGCTCACGAGGTCTCTCCCTTGTTGTAACCGAGCTCGTCCAGCCGCTCTCGCGACTCACGCCACTCTGGCGTCACCCGGACCCAGAGCTTGAGGTTCACCTGCCGGCCGACGAGCTCCTCTATCCGGAGCCGAGCCTCCGTGCCGATGCGCTTCAGCTGCTCCGCGCCGGCGCCGATCAGGATCTTCTTCTGCCCGGGCCGCTCCACGTGGATGGTCGCGTCGATGTGCAGCGCGCCCTCGCCTGTCGGCTCGACGTAGCGCTCGATCTGCACGGCGCTCGCGTGGGGCACCTCGGCCTTCGTCGCGCGCAGGATCTGCTCGCGCACGTACTCGGCGGCGAAGAAGCGCGTCGGCCTGTCGGTGAGCTCATCGGGCGCGAAGCCCCAGTCCCCCTCGGGACAGAGCTTCGCCACCTCGTCGAGCACGCGCTGGACGCCGTCCTCGCGCAGCGCCGAGATGGGGACGATCGCCGCGAACTCCCGGAGCTTGGCGAACGCGTCGAGGAGCGGCAAGAGCAGCGCCTTGTCCCGCATCCGGTCGACCTTGTTGAGCACGAACACCACCGGCGCGTCGCTCCCCAGGTCCGCGAGCAACGTCAGATCGCTCGGGTGCGGCGCGAGCGGCGGGCCGTCCTCCCCCTCCTTCACGCGCCGCGGCAGGCGCGCGGGATCCGGCGCTTCGGTCACGAACACGATCACGTCGGCGCCCCGCGCCGCCTCGCGCGCCGCCTGGTTCATCACGCGCCCGAGCTCCGTGCGCGGCCGGTGCAGGCCGGGCGTGTCGAGCAGCGCGATCTCCGCCGGGCCGTGGTGCACGACCCCGAGGATCGCGTCGCGCGTCGTCTGAGGCGTCGGCGAGACGATCGCGAGCGGATGGCCGAGCGCCGCGTTCAGCAGCGTCGATTTGCCCACGTTGGGGCGCCCGACCAGCGCCACGCGCCCGGATCGTTTCGGCAACGCGGCGTCGGTCTCCTCCGTCCGCCTCGGCTCGGCCGCCTTCCTGCGCTGCTGCTGCGCGGCGCCTCGGCCGGCGGGCCTCCCGTCCGGGAGCCGTCGCCCCTCGTCGCCGCCTCCCGCGCGGGGCCCGCGCCCTGCCCGGCCGCGGGCCGCGCCGGAGGAGCGCGCCGCGGAGCCCCTCTGCTTGGCCGTCTTCTCCCCCTCGCCCCGCTCGGCGGCGCGCGCCGTGCCGGCCCGCCGCTCCTTCTCCTTGCCCGGCTCTGCAGCGCGCGTCGCGCCGGCCCGCCGCTCCTTCTCCTTGCTCGGCTCCGCAGCGCGCGTCGCGCCGCCCTGCTCGCTCGCGCGTCGCGGTTTGTCGTCGGCGTGCGCCTGATTTTCGCGCCGGGGAGGGCGACCTCGCGGGATCGCCGCGTCGCTCGCCCGGGGGGCTTCGCTGGATTGCGCTCCCCGGCGGCTGCCTGGGCTGTCTTTCTTGGCAGGAGGACGGGGGACGCGGGAAGCCGAGGCGGGCTTCGGCGCCTGCGGGCGCGCTTTCGCGCCCTGGGGCGCGCTCTGGGGACGGGCTTTCACCACGCCGCGCGCGATAGCAGACGCCCAGGGGCGCTACAAACGCTTCCCCACGATCCGTGGTCACGCGCGCGCGAAGGCGGTAAGGGGATGCCCTGCATGTCGAGCGTCCACCGAGGGGACCCACAGCGCGGAGCCCCGCCCGCCGCCCCCGACCCGCACGCGAGCGGAGCCCTACCCCGCGCCGAGGTGCCCCCTCTCGAGGCGCGCTCGGCTGAGATCGGTGACGCGCCGGCCATGGACGGCGGCCGCGCGGCCGCCGGGAGCGGGCGCGCCGGCCTCGCGAGGCTCGCGGCCCTCGCGCTCGCGGCCCTCACGCTGCTGCCGCTCATCGGCAAGAGCGGCATCTGGGACCCCTACGAGCTCGACCGTGCCGACCTGGCCCGCCGCATCGCTATCCACGTCTTCGGCGCGCGTGGCGTGGATCTCCCGGACGCTCCCGGGCAGCTGCCGACCCTGACCGACCTCGGCATGGGAGAGCTCGGGTTCACCTCGATGGCGCTCGGCTTCCGCGTGTTCGGGCTGCACGACTGGGCCGGGCGCCTCCCGCTCGCGCTGTGGGGGCTCGCCGGCGCGCTCGTGCTCTACGAGTTCCTCGCCCGCCTCGTCGATCGAAGGGCCGGCCTGTACGGGGTCGCGGTGCTCGTGACGATGCCGCTCTACGTGATGCAGGCGCGCACCCTGCTCGGCGACATCGTCACGATGGCCGCGCTCACGATGGCGTTCTGCGGGCTGACCGGCGCGCTGCTCGAGGGCGGGCGAGGGGCGCAGCGCGGCGCCCTGCTCGCGTCGGCCGCGTGGCTCACCGTGGGGATCCTCGGCGTCGTGGCCGGATACCTCAGCCGCGGCTTGCTGATCGGGGTCGCCGTCCCCGCGCTCGGCGCCGGCCTGACCTGGCTCCTGCTCCGGACGTCCGGCGCCTGGCCCGCGCCGGATGGCCGGGGGCCCACGCTGGGCGACCTCGTGGGCGCCGCCGCGCTGGTGCTCGGCGTCGCGGCGGCGGCGCAGGGCGCCCTCGTGCTCGCGAGCTCGAGCGCCGGCGAGCCGCTCCCTCGCGCCCTCGGCGTGGCGCTCCTCAAGAAGCCGCCCGTCGAGTCCACGTTCGATCTCACGCTGCGCCAGCTCGGCCACGCCCTCTTTCCATGGAGCGCCTTCCTGCCGTTCGCCGTCGGCCGGCTCTTCCGAGCCCCCGCCGCGGACCGAGCGGGCGAGGTCGCCGCCCCTCTCCTCGATCGCGAGGCCGGCGTCCGGATCGCCCTGATCGTCACGTCTGCGCTCGCCTACGGCGCCTTCGCGGTCCTCGCGCCGCACGCCGGGGCGCTCCCGTTCAGCGGCCCCGCGCTCCTCGCCGCCATCGCCGCGCTCGCCATCCGCGATCTCGAGCGCGGCGCCCCCTCCTCGCGAGCGCTCGCCGTCGGCTGCGCCGTGCTCGCCTTCGTCCTTTACCGCGATCTCGTCACCTCACCGGACAGGGCGCTCAGCGTCTTCTCGGTCGACAAGCCCGTCTTCCCGAAGAGCTTCGAGGGCGAAGCGGCCTCGGCGATGCGCTTCGTCCTGCTCGCGTTCGCCGGCCTCGTCGCGCTCACCTGGTTCGAAGAGCAGCCCCGCGAGCTCGATCGCAGCTTCCGCGCATGGGCGCGGCGCGTCCTCGACGAGATGCACGCCGGCGCCGCGGAGCTCGCTCGCATCTGGAACGGGAACCTGCTCTTCCTGCTGATCGTCATCGAGGCGGCGCTCGTCGGCGTCGGCGCGATGCTCTTCGTCGGCAAGCGCATCGGGTGGGGCACCGTGGCGAGGATGCCGAACCACCTCGCCGCGTACGGGATGAACGCCTGGTGGGCGCTGCCCATGCTGATGGCGGCGAGCCCCGTGCTGCTCCTCGTGGTGCGCGACGCGTTCCGCCACGCCGTCGCGCGCGCCTCCCTCCCGCGCGCCGTCGGCACGCCGCTCGCCGGCCTCGTCGCCGGCTTCGCGCTGAGCTTCTGGTACTATCCGGCGCTCGCGGCCCAGCTCTCGCCGAAGGAGGTCTTCGCGTCCTACGAGACCCTTCGCAAGCCCGGCGAGCCGCTCGCGACGCTCGGCGTCCGGAGCCGCACGGCGGCCTATTACCAGGGCGGCGAGGTCACCTCGTTCACCGATGTCCTGCAGGCGTTCGACTGGCTCACAGCCGCGGGGAGCTCGGTGGACGGCGTCGCCGCTCCGGTCGTTCCCGCCGCTCGCCGCTGGCTCGTCGTGAAGTCCGACGATCTGCCCCGGTTGAACAGCCTCTTTCGCAAGCGCTACCAGCGCAACCTGCCCGTCCTCGACGGCCGCTCCAGCCAGATCCTCCTTGCGTCGAACGAGCTCGGGGGCAGGCCGAACGAGAGCTGGCTCGGCCGTATCGTCCTCGACGAGCCCGCCGCTCCCGAGAACCCGCTCGACGTGATGCTCGAGGATCAGCTGGAGGTGCTCGGCTGGGAGCTCACCGACGACGACGGCCGGAAGGTCTCGAGCGTCGTCCCTCAGAAGAGCTACCACCTGCGGACGTACTTCCGGGTCCACCGGCCGATCACCGGCAACTGGAAGATGTTCGTTCACATCGACGGGTTCCAGCGTCGATACAACGGCGACCATCCCGTGATCGAGGGGCGCTACCCGCTGAGCCTGTGGCAGCCGGGCGACGTCGTCGTGGACGACCACGAGCTCCAGCTCGAGCCCAACTTCACCCCGGGCGACTATACGCTCTACTTCGGCCTCTTCGCCGGTGAGACGCGCCTTCAGGTGACGCGCGGGCCGGAGCACGAGGACCGCATCCGCGGCGGCGTCATCCGCGTGCGGTGAGCTGCCCTCGTAGGGTTCCCGACGCATGCCGCGCTGCGCGGCTCGTCTTGCGCGGCCCGGCGACGCACGCGTGCTTCTCCTCGTCGAGCGCCCTCGACGCGCGTGCGGAAAGCGGCTAGTCGCAGACTCATGACCGGGGGCCGTGGGGACTCGAACCATCCGCCCGACCCGCCGGGTGGTACGCCGCCGTCCTCCGCGCAAGCCGGCGCCTACGGCGAGGACGCCGAGCACGAGGCCCCCGCCCCGGATTCGCTCGACCGGCGCTCGTCCGAGCGCCTCGACGTCACCTGGCTCGTGGACTGCGAGACCGATGACACGTTCCTCTACGCGTCCATCACCAACATCTCGGAGATGGGCATCTTCGTCCGCACGACGCAGCCTCTCTCGATCGGCACGCGGCTCACGCTCCGCTTCTCGCCGCCGGGGGTCGACGGCTCGTACGTGCTCGAGGGGACGGTGCAGTGGATCAACGAGGTGCGCCCCCTCCACGACAACCCGAACCCGGGCATGGGGATCCGCTTCGTCGATCTCACGCCGGACGATCGCGAGCGCATCGTCGGCACGATCAGGACGATCGCCTACATCCGCGACGCGCCGGTGAAATCGAATTGACGCTGGCGCCGCCGCGGCGCGCGCGGTGAGGTCGAGCCGCGGCGCCGGGGATGGCGGAGGCGCGGGCCGCGCTGGCGCCCGCGATCCGTCAGCGAGAGATCGCGGTGTCGGCGGGCGCCGCCTGCGAGGGGCCCGCTGCACCTTTCTCCTCGGCGTCGCGCGGCGGCGCCGCGGGCATCGCCGCCTTGGCCGCGGCGCGCCGCGCCGCAGCGGCGGGGGCGGCGGTCGCCGGCACCGAGTTCTGCGCCTGCGCGCCGGCGGCGTTCGCCTCGAGGTCCGCGAGCTGCTGCTCGGCGCGGTCGCCGTAGCCCTTCGCGGAGCGCAGCGCAAGCAGCAGCTCGCGCGCCTTCGCTGTGTCGCCGGAGGCCTGGTAGCACCGGGCCGCCTCCCACATTGCGGCGTGCGCGGACGGCGTGCCCGGGTGCTGCGCGCCGACCTCGTCGAGCTTGCCGACGGCGGCCGCGCAGCCCGACTTGCGTTGCAGCGCTTGCGCCTCGTGGAGCGCGGCGCTCGCGCCGTCGTCCGGGGATGCAGACGCGGACGCACGCGCGCTCTTCTCCTTCGCCGCCTCCGCCCTGGGCGCCTCGTTCGCCTTGGCTTCGGCCGAGCGCCGGCCGTCGCCTTCCTCCATCGCGACGGCCGCGGGGGCAGGCGTGGCGCTGCGGGGCGCCTCGTGCTGATCCGACGACGCGGGCTGGCCCCACTCGGTGACCCGCACCGGCGCCACGCCCGTCTTCGGCCGCAGCAGCAGCAGGCTCGATCCGATGACGAGCACGAACAGCGCGGCCATCGCCAGCTGCGGCCGCATCGCGTGGCTGCCGGCCCAGGCCAGCGCGCGGAGCGCCTTGCGCCGGAACGGCGTCTTCTTCTGCGCGACCTCGACGGCGTCGAGGATCCGCGCCTCGAGCTCCTCGCTCGGCTCCTCGAAGGGCAAGGCGCCGACGTCGCGGGCCGCGCGCAGCCCCGCGAACGCCGACGCGCACCGGGCGCAGCCGTCCATGTGCCGCTTCATGGCCGCATACGTCAGCTCGTCGAGCTCGTCGTAGAGCGCGTCCATCACGTGCTGGTCGAACTTCTCGCAGTCCATAGACAGCTCTTCCGGAGCGCTAGCGCAGCGCCCTCGCGTAATCCTCGTACTCCGAGAGGGCCTCCTGGAGCCGCTCCAGTGCGTAGCGCATCCGGCTCTTCACCGTGTTCTCGGGCACCCCCACGATGTGGGCGATGTCCTTGAAGGGCACGTGCCCGATCTCCCGGAGCAGGAAGACCTCCCGCTGCTCGTGCGGGAGACCCTCGACGGCGCGGACGATGCGCTGCCCCATCTCGGTCCCGATCGCGACCCGGTCCACCGCCGCCTGGGGCGCCGGGTCCGCGGTCCGTTCGCCGAGCGTCGGGCCGTCGCCGCCCTCCCCGGAGCCCTGGTCGAGCGACGGGTGGCGCCGGAGCGACATCTTGCGCAGGTGATCGATGCAGACGTTGCGCGCGATGGCGAACGCCCAGGTGGTGAACCTGGCCTCGTGCTTGAAGTCGGAGGCGCTCTGCACGATCTTCACGAACACATCCTGCACCAGATCCTCGGCGATCGCAGGCCCGCGGACCTGTCGCAGGATGAAGTTGTAGATGGACGTTTTGTGCCGCCGGACGAGCCCGGCGAACGCCGCGCGGTCGCCGCCCTGGAAGCGCATCATCAGGGCTTCGTCCGTGACCTCCTCTCGAGAAATCGGGACCATCCTAGCTCCCGGAGCGGCCGAGCCTCTGCGGCGCTCCTTCGGCGGCCCGGGTGGCGGGGTGTTCGCGGCGGCGGCCGCGGCGTCGGATCGGACGCGCGGCGCGGCTCGAAGATCTGAGGAGCACTCCTTCCCCTGACACAAGCGCACCTTAGCGGATCCGCCCCCGAGCGAGCGAGCCCCCTTCGCCCGCAGCGCCCGCGGCCGGGGAAGGGCAGGGGGACGGGCGTGCGCGGACCTTTACGCGCGCCGCGCGCCGCCGGTCGCGCCGCGCGCCGCCGGCGGGGGGAGCCGGTCGCGGTCGCGTGACGTTCTCGCCGGAGGAGGAGGCAGGTGTCCAGGTCGTTGCGCTCGGAAGCCTGCCGCCACTAGACTCCCCGGCACCGGGCGTGAGGTCGCCCCCCTCTGCTGACGAGGGTTCAACCACGAGGTTACCTTTCGATGCGACTTATCAGGATGCTGGCAGTGGGGGTGGGAGCCTCGTTCTTGATGTCGATGCCCGCCTTCGCGCAGGCCCCGGGCGGCGCGGCGGGCAAGGCCGCTGCTCCCGCTCCCGCCGCCTCTGTGGCGCCGGCGGCCTCCACAGCACCGGCTGTCCCCGCTGCGCCTGTCAACGGAGCGAAAGCGGCTCCTGCGCCTGCTTCCGCGACGGTCGCACCGGCTGCGGGGGCGGCGGCGCCTGCCGCGACGGTCGCCCCCGCTGCCGGCGCGACGGCCGCCCCGGCGGCGCCTCCTGCCCCGACGAGCACGCCGGCTGCCGGCGCGGCCGCCGCTCCGGCGATGGATGGTCCTACCTATGCGGTGCGGCTGCGCGATCTGGAGCAGCGCATCGACGAGCTCAAGGAGCAGATCCGCCGCAGCCACACGCGGCTCTCGCTCCTCAGCGACACGATCCTCTCCGGCGGCGGCGCCGGCTCGCGCGCCTCAATCCGATTCAACAACGAGCTGTCGTCCGCGTTCCGCGTCACGCGCGTGCTGATCGTCCTGGATGGCGCCGTCCAGTACAACAAGACCGATCAGTCGGGCGCCCTTGCCGAGCAGACGGAGATCCCGATCTTCAACGGCTCCGTTCCGCCGGGGGATCACACGCTCCAGGTGCTCGTGAACCTGCAGGGCAACGGCTACGGGGTGTTCTCCTACCTCCGGGGCTACCGCTTCGAGGTGCGCTCCAGCCATTCCTTCACGGCGGTCGAGGGCAAGACGATCAACCTTCAGGCGGTCGCGTTCGAGAAGGGCGGCGTCACGACCCCGCTCGAAGAGCGGCCAGCCGTCCGCTTCGTCGAGAAGATCGTGAGCGGCCTCTCGGATGCTCCCGGGCAGCCGTCCGCCGCCGCGGGTGGGAAGTAGCTTCGAGCTCGTTAGGACAAGCCACCATGACCTGGGACACCGGATCGCGGGTACTCCCTGCCTTGCTTGGCGTGCTCGCGCTCGGCGCGGCGACGACCGCGGCCCCCGCCGAAGCGTGGGCCCTGGACGCTGAGCGCGCCTACACGAGCGCCTCGCAGCAGATCGGCAGCGTCACCTCCGGGCTGGGCGCCATCCAGGCTGCGATCCACAAGTCCCGCGGCGAGCAGCGCACGCCGGCCCAGCGCATCGCGGATGCCCAGCTCCTCATGGGCTCCAGGGATTACGAGCGGGCGGCGAACGTGCTGAACCAGGTGGTCGAGAAGTACCCCGACCATCCGACGGCGTTCCCGGACGCGCTCACGCTGCTCGGGGAGACGTACTTCCGCTCGAAGCAGTACCTCTCGGCCCGCCGGGTCTTCCAGCGGATCGTCGCGAGCGGCGCCGAGCCGCGCTTCGCCCCCTACCAGGCGAAGGCGCTCGGCCGGCTCGTGGACATCTGCCTCCGGATCAAGGACTACGACGCGCTCGACGCCATCTTCGCGTCGATGAACAGCGTCCCGGCCTCCACGGCGGGGAGCGCCCTCGCATACGCGCGCGGCAAGGGCCTCTACGTGAAGAAGGACTTCGGCGGCGCGAAGGCTTCGCTCGGCGGGGTCGACCCGCAGAGCGAGTACTTCCACCAGGCGAGGTACCTGCTCGGGCTGATCGCGGTGAAGGAGGCGACGCCCCCGCCCGAGCCGCTCAAGGAGGGCGAGGCGCCGCCGGCGGTGCCCAAGACCCGCTACGTCGCCGCGATCGATCTGTTCCAGAAGGTGACGCAGCTGCCGGCCGACACCTCGGAGCACCGGCGCGTCATCGACCTCGCGTGGCTCGCGATCGGGCGGCTCTTCTACGAGGCCGACCAGTGGTCCCAGGCCGTGCAGGCCTACGGCCACATCGACCGCGTCTCGCCCGAGTTCGGGACGATGCTCTACGAGCTCGCGTGGGTGTATGTCCGCCTGGGCGACGTGGATCGCGCCCAGCGGTCGCTCGAGATCCTCGCGATCGCCGAGCCGGACAGCCAGAACATCGCGGACGGCTCGCTGCTCCGCGGCGACCTGATGCTGCGCGCGGGCCGCTTCGAGAAGGCGCTGAAGGTGTACGAGGGCGTCCGCGCCACCTACGACCCGATGCGCGCGCGCGTGGACGCGTTCCTCGGCTCGACGAGCGATCCCGCGGTCTACTACGACAAGCTGAGCCAGGAGCAGATCGAGGCGCTCGACACGACCACCTCGCTCCCGCCGCTGGCGGTGCAATGGGCGCGCGAGGCCGAGGACGGCCCGGCTGCGTTCGCGGTGATCGACGACATCAACCACTGCCGCGAGCTGATCAAGCAGTCGAACGAGCTCATCGAGAAGCTGAACGCCGTGCTCAGCTCGCCCAACCGGGTGCGCGCGTTCCCGGAGCTCAAGGCCGGCGAGGAGAAGGCGCTCGCGCTGCTCAACCGGGTCGCGCTGGCGCGCCTCGCGCTCGGCCAGGGCATGGATGACGTGGAGGACGACTCGCTCTCGGGCGAGATCGGCGGCGCGCGCGCGAGGCGTAGGGCGCTGGAGAAGCGCCTCGCGCGGGTGCCCGTCACGGACGCCGACTTCCAGGATCGCGAGGCGCAGGCGCTCAAGCAGTGGAACACCCAGTCGCAGCGCCTGCAGCAGCTCACGCTGCAGATGGACTCGCTGCAGGCGACGGTCAACGGCCTCAGGCGGCTCCTTCGCGATGGCCCGCACGCCGGCGTCGTGCGGGATCCCGCGAGCATCGCCCGGTTCGAGATCGAGCTCGCCCAGAACGAGCGCGACCTCGCGCTCTACCGCCAGCAGGCCGACGTGCTCCGCAAGCAGGTCAGCGCGGGCCGGGTCCAGGTCGGCTTCGGGGATCAGCGCTTCATCGAGGACGCGCAGGTGCGCAAGGCCCACCGCGACGCGTTGACGCGCGAGGTGGAGCTGGCCGCGGCGGGCGCCGGCGGTGCGGAGCTCGCGGCGTACGCGCAGCGCATCACGCCGGTGCTCCGGGCCGGCGACGCGGCGGACGCGAGGGTCGAGGCGGCGCTCCGCGACATCGAGGGGGAGGTCGCCCAGAAGTCCTCGGGGCTCCGGCAGATCGTCGGCCGGGAGACGGCGAACGTCGTTCACTACTCGGTGCAGCTCGATGGGCTCGACCGGGAGGCGCGCCTCGTCGTCGGCGAGGTCGCGATGCGAAACTTCGGCCTCGTCCGCGACCGGCTGAAGAACATCATCCTGCGCGCCGACGTCGGCATCACCGAGGAGGCGTGGGAGGTCCGCGAGGAGCAGATGACGCGCGTTCGCAGCCTGCAGGTCGAGCGCGCCCGAGAGGATCGGGTCCTCAAGGAGGAGCTCAACGAGGTCCTCGACGACAGCGGCGATCCGGAGGACGAGAAGTGAGCAAGGAGCGTGGTGGCGTGAGCGCGCCGCAGATCTCTGGCGCGCCGCGAAGAGGGGCAGGGGCGCAGATCCTCGGACCGGGGGTCGCGCGCGCGCCGCTCGGCGCTGTGCGAACGGGGCGCCGTCGCCCGCGCGGCGCGCTCGGGTTTGCCAGCCTTGCCCTTGTGCTTGCGGTCGCGCCGCTCGCGCTCTCCCAGCCGGGTGGCCAGCCAGCGCCGGCGGCGTCTGCCGTCCCCGCGGCCGCGCCGACCACGCCTGCGCCGACCCCGCCTGCGCCTGGCGCCGCCGCTGCGCCGACCGCGTCTGCGCCTGGTGGCGCCGCGGCTGCGCCGACCCCGCCTGGCGCCACGGCGCCGGCCGCGCCGGCGGTGCAACCCTTCGCGCCGCCGATGTCGGTCGGGCGCAAGCAGGCGCCGCCGCCTCCTCCTCCGACGCCGGCTCAGCTGGCGGCGCTCGCCGCGCTCGAGAAGGAGGCGGCCGCCTACGAGAAGGCGGCGCGCGACTACCGGAGCGCCATCACCCGCATCGTGCAGCACCACTACGAGGACCGGCGCCGCCGCATCCTCTCGTCGCTGGACCGCGAGATCGAGATCGAGAGGAAGGGGCTCCGCGACGCCCGAGAAGAGGCGATCCGCAGGCTCGAGGTGTTCGTCGAGCGCTACAGCGGCCCCAACGCCCACCCCGAGAACACGCCCGACGCGATGTTCCGCCTGGCCGCGCTCTACGAGGAGCGCGCGCGCACCGACACTGACGCGAGCGAGGATCTCAGCGTCGCGCTGCTCCCGGCCATCGCGCTCTACAAGCGCGTCATCCGCGAGTTCCCTCAGTACCGCGAGCTCGCCGGGATCTATTACTACCTCGGCCATGCGCTGAACGATTCGGTCCGGTTCCCCGAGGCGCAGCAGGTGTGGCGCTCGCTCGTGTGCCACACCAAGTATCCCTATCCGGTCGAAGTCGACCCGAAGGATCCGACGCGTGACACCGTCGGCAAGCTCCCGCAGGACCACGACAACGATTACTGGACCGGCTGGGAGGCGCGCCACCCGACGCCCATCGGGTCCACGCCGGGCGGCCGGGCGCTCCAGGGCACGCGCAAGGGCGCGCGGGGGCGGGCGCCCGTCACCGAGGACGAGACGGCGTACGTCGATCCGTATCCGGACGACTGCCAGCCGATCCCGCAGAAGACGGCGCTCGGCGCGGAGCCCCGCTACATCGCCGAGGTCTGGTGGCAGATCGGCGACTACCATTTCAACGAGATCGACCGCGCCGGCGGCCCGTTCAACTACAACAGGGCGGAGTCGGCGTACCGGCAGTCCATCAAGTACAAGAAGCCCCCTGTCCACGGCGTCGCGATGTACAAGCTCGCCTGGACGTACTTCAAGCAGCAGCGTTACGAGACCTCGGTACGCCAGTTCATCGAGCTGCTCCGCTACACCGACGAACAGGAGAAGCTGACGGGCGATCCTGGCGCCGATTTCCGCGCGGAGGCGTACACCTACATCGCCGGCTCGCTCACGTACCTCGACTTCGTCGGCCCCGGACCGGACGAGCCCTACGTCCCGCGGAACGACGTCCTCGACGTCGAGACCGACCCGCGCATGGCCGAGCAGAAGATGCGGATCGCCATCGAGCGCGTCCAGGATCCCAAGCTGATCCCGCAGGATCAGAAGTGGACGGTCGAGATCTACAAGGCGCTCGCGCTGGAGTTCAAGGAGCTCAATCAGTATCGGAACACGATCGAGGTGAGCGAGATCCTCCTCAAGAAGTGGCCGATGCACCGCGACGCGCCCGTGATCCAGAACCAGATCGCGGACATCTACGACACGCTCACCTCGCAGTCGCGCGAGGGGACGGCCGAGCGGGCGATGAACTCGGCGAAGGCGCTCGAGGCGCGCACGAAGCTCGCCCAGTACGTCGGGACGACCCCGTGGGTCGAAGCGAACAAGGACGATCCCGAGGCGATCCAGACTGCAGAGCGGCTCGTGCGGGGCGGGCTGCGCCGTGCTGCCGCCGATCACACCAACGCCGGAAGCGCGCTCGTGCAGCAGGCGCTGACGGTCGGCGACAAGGAGACGCGCGACCCGATCTTCGAGCGGGCGCTCGGCGAGTACCGCCTCGCCGCGCAGGGCTGGGCCGGCTACCTGGCTCAGGACGAGAACGCCCCGGACGCGTACGAGAGCCGGTACTGGCTCGCCGACGCGCACCACATGGTCGTGGTCATCACGGTGGCGATGGATCGCTCGCCAGCGACGCACGAGATCGAGCAGGCGAGGAGCTCGGCGGTCGGCGTGCGGGACTCCAACGAGGACGACAAGTACCTGCAGCCCGCGGCGTACATGGTCGTCGACACCGCCCACCAGGCGCTCCTGGATCGACACAAGCTCTTCCAGCGAACGAGCGGCGCCGAGGGCATCGAGCCGCGCGAGAAGGTCAAGATCGTCGGCGAGGGCGACCAGCAGCGCGTCGTCGCCGAGCCGCTGCCCCCCCAGGTCCAGGCGGCCGTCACCGCGCGGGACGAGTACATCCAGCGGGTCCCTCCCGCGCTCGACGCCCCGAAGAACATCGACCTCTACGCGTTCCAGGCGGCCGACTACTACTTCCTCTACGGCCAGTTCGCCGAGGCGCGCAAGCGGATGGAGCCCATCTACGAGGCGCAGTGCGGCAAGACGGAGTTCGGCTACAAGGCGTGGGAGCGGCTCACGACGATGTCGAACCTCGAGAACAACGTCGAGCAGAGCCGCAAGCTCGCCGAGGCGGCGCTCACGCGGAGCTGCGCCGTCAGCGAGGAGCAGAAGCTGAAGGAGGGCGACATCGCCCGGCCGACGATCTCTCGCGGCTATTACATCGACGCCGCCCGGGCCTTCGAGAAGGCCGAGAAGATGCCGGACGGCCCCGCGCGCGTCGCCGCCTGGCGCGAGGCCGCGGCGCTCTACAAGGTCGCGCTCGAGAAGGCGCCGGCCCGCGACGAGGCGCCGGAGGCCGCCATGAACGGCGCTTACTGCTACAAGCAGGTGGGCGACTACGACCAGGCCATCGCGATGTACTCCCTGTTCATCAAGGAGTACGGCAGCGAGGAGAACCTGTCGAAGCTCGAGAAGGGCGATCCGGGCGCGAACCCTCCGAAGAACCCCGATCCGAAGCGCTACGCCGAGCGGGTGAAGTACCTGAAGCAGGCCTACGACGCGCTCTCCGCCGCGTACGTCCTCTTCTTCAACTACCGCAGCGCGGCCGAGACCTACGACACCATCGCTCGCAACGGCCGGTTCGAGCAGGCGGCGCGCCGGGACGCCGCCAGGAACTCGGTGCTGCTCTACGCGAACATCGGGGAGCGCGACAAGATGACCGCCTCGCGCGCCACCTTCATGAGCCTGAACCCGCCCCCCGAGCAGAAGGCCGACATCGATTTCCTCGTCGCCTCGGCGGACCTGAAGGCCTGGGACGAGCGCGGGGCCGACGAGGGACCGAACCGCGCCGCCCGGACCAAGGCCACGCAGTCGATGGAGGCCTATTACGCTGCCAACAAGAACAACCCGGCCGCGAGCGGGTATGTCGTCCAGGCGGCGTACCATGCATCCAAGATGCGCGCCGCCGGCGGCGATCCGAAGGCGCGGGACTGGTGCAAGAACACCATGACGGCGTTCACGTCCTTCCGGAGCTCGGCGACCGGCGACAAGGTGAAGGCCCTCGGCTCGGTGCAGGCCGACATGGCGGCGGAGTGCGCCTACAAGGCCATCGACGATCGCATCAAGGCCGAGTTCGACTACGACACCGGCCATCACCGCTACGAGGGGGTCATCGATCAGGTGAAGCGGGCCTTCGAGGCGGATATCACCAAGGCCAACGACAGGTACTGGAAGGAGCTCCAGGAGGTCATCACCGCCTACGAGTCGCGCCCGTGGTCGGTGGCCGCGCGCGCGCGTCAGGGCTCGCTCTACGACTCCTGCCGCACCGGCCTCTACAACGCCCGCCCGCCGGGGCTGAGGCTGTACACGGACAAGGAAGAGAAGCTGCTCAAGCTCGCCGAGACGAGCGATCGCGAGGATCTCCAGGAGACGGCCGACGCGCTCCGGCAGAACCGGCGCGAGCAGTGGCGCGCGGCGCGCGAGCGGCTCCTCAACGATGCCGACAAGGCGATGGTCAAGTTCTACGTCGAGTCCGTCGTCTGGGCGAAGGCGTGGAAGGTCCGGAATCCAGCGGTCGACCTCGCGATCCAGCGGCTCGCGTTCTTCACGGACATCCTCGGCGACGCCAAGCTCCGCGAGTGGAGCCAGGGGGTCATCGATCCCGAGACGAAGCGCCCGTTCGAGTACAAGGATGGCCTCTTCCTCCGGACGCGGCCGGGCATGACCCCGCCGCTCGCGCCCGACGGCCTCCCCCTGCCCCTGCCGGTCGTCCCATGATGCGCCGCCTCCCTGTCACCCTCATCGCCAGCCTGCTCGCGGTCATGTCGCCGTTCGCCCTCGCGTCCTGCGGCGAGGAGGCGACGCCGCCGCCCAAGGTGCCCACGGTTCCAGCGGGGCCCGCCGCGACCGCGCCCGTCCAGGCGCCGTACGGCATGAACGACGTGCCGAGCTCGGCGCGCCCCTACGATCTGCCCGCCCAGACGGCTGCGCCGGCCATGAACGCCCGGGCGGCGGCGTTCTACCAAAGCGGCCTGCAGGCGTTCGCGACCGGCGATCTCGTCAACGCGAGGGCCCAGTTCGGGCAGGCGACGCAGGCCGATCCGCGCGCGCACCAGGCCTTCTATTCGCTCGGCGTGGTGCAGGAGCGGCTCCGCGACGCGGGCGCCGGCGCGAGCTACCGCCAGGCCTTCACGCTCGTGCCGGACTACGAGCCCGCCATCATCGCGTACGCGATGCTCCTCGCCAGGAAGAACCAGCTCGGCGAGGCCGAGCGGCTCCTGAGCGAGAAGCGCGGCCAGATGCCGAAGTCGGCGGCCGTCGCGGCGACGCTCGCGGAGGTGAAGTCGCTCCAGCGGGATACCGGCTCTGCCCAGCGGATCGCGCAGGAGGCGCTGAAGATCAACCCCGACTACCGGCCGGCGATGGTGATCATCGCCCGCGATCACTACAGGAACCGGCGCCTCGATCTCGCGCTGTACGCGCTCCAGGCGATCCTCGACGGGTTCGAGCCGGTCAACGAGAACCCGCCGCGCGACAGGGACAACGCCGAGGCGCTGCTGCTCCGCGGCCTGATTTACCGGGAGCAGGGGCAGCGCGCCGCGGCGCTGGAGGAGTTCCGCAAGGCGGTGACGCGCCGCCCCGATCTCGTCGAGGCGCGGGTGCAGCTCGCGACCTACCTGCTCGAGGCGGGCAACGCGCAGGAGGCGCTGCCGCTCCTCGAGGGCGCCGTCCGATTCGATTCCGAGCACGTCGCCGCGCACCTCAACCTCGGGGACGCGTACCGCCTGCTCGAGCGCTACGCCGACGCGAAGCGCGAGTTCGACTGGGTGCTCGCCCGCGACCCGAACCTGGCTCAGGTCCACTACGACCTCGGCCTGCTCTACCTGTTCGCCCCGGCCGTCCCTGGGATGACGCCGAAGCAGCAGGTGGCGGAGGCGATCAAATCGCTGACGAGGTTCCAGGAGCTGCGCAACAAGGGCCAGCGCGACGACTCGGAGGAGCTCCTGAACCGCGCCAAGCTCAAGGAAGGGGAGCTGAACGCGGCTGCCGCCGCGGCTCAGCCCGCGGCTCCTCCTCCTGCCGCCGCGCCGGATGGAGGCGTCGCCGACGCCGCGACCGACACGTGAGGGAGACCATGAGCATGTACAAGGCACTTGCGCTGGGTTCGGTCCTGCTCGCGATCCTCGGCCACGGCGCGCCGGCGAGCGCGCAGGAGAAGGGCAAGCAGCGCGGGGTCATCACGCTCGCGGAGGTGACGATCACGGGCCGCATCCAGAAGCCCATCGCGGCCGTCGACGTCAGCCGGATCCAGCCGAAGCTCACGCTCGCCGAGCTGCGTCAGCCGTTCCTCGACCGCATCGAGCAGGCGATCTTCAAGGAGCCGTTCTAGGCGGCCGGTGTGTCCGCCGTCGCCGTGCTCTTGAGCGCGCTGTCGATCGCGTCGAGCGCCGCCTGCGCCGCGATCTCGTGGAAGCACCCCGCGCAGGTCGCGCGCGCGACCGGCGGCGACCTGATGTCACTCGCGCGCTCGCTCCGCGCGCTGCCCGGCGAGGCGCGGCTGGCGGAGCTCGCGAGGCGATCGCCGCCGGAGAGCTGGGAGCGCCGCCTCGCGCTCGAGGTCATGGCCGCCGCCGACCCGCGCGCGAAGATCGCGGCGGCGAACGAGCTCCTCGCCGAGATCGAGCAGCGGCTCGACGCCGGCGCGGGGTGGCCGCGCGCGGCGGCGCGCCTGTCGGCGCTCGCCGCGCTGCTCCTGGCCACGCTCTCGTACCTCGCGCAGGCCGGGCCCTCGGTCATCGCGCTCGTCCTGGGCGCGGGGGGCGCCGGCGCGATCGCATCCGCGGCGGCTGGGCGGGCCGGCCGCGCCGCTGCCGCGCGAGGGCGCGAGGCGATCGACGCGCTCGTGCGGGTCGCCCTGGAACCGCTCGATGGCGCCGATACCCTCCATGGCGTCGAGGGCCCCGGGCGCCCTTCCGGATCACCTCGACGCGCTCGCCGGGCGCCCCGGTGACGCCGCGCGCTCTCCTGGACCGCCCCGAGCTGTCCGTGTACCCTCGCAAATTATGGTGCCCTCCGCTGCGCGGCGCGTCGCTCGCGGATCCGGGCCCGGGGCCTGCCGGGCCCCGGGGCGCGGCTCCGTGAGCCGCGCGCGATCGCGATCGGCGCCCGCTTCGTTCCCCCTCGCCCGGAGTCCTTTGGAATGACCCAGCAGCCCCCGCACCCCACCCCGTCGCGCCCCGGGCAGCCCGGGCAGATGACCGCGGTCATGCGGGCGGTCGCACCGGTGACCGGCCCGAAGGTGCTCAGGATCGGCCTGGTTCAGGGGGGAAAGGTGATCGAGGAGCGCGTCATCAAGCAGCGCACCCACGTCACCATCGGCCCCAGCGAAAAGAGCATGTTCGTCATCCCGAGCAAGAGCATCCCGCCGAATTTTCGGGTGTTCGAGCTCGTGGGGGGCGAGTACTTCCTCAATTTCCTGGACGGGATGACCGGTCGGGTCGCCTTCAAGGGCGGCGTCTCCGAGCTCTCCGGGCTCAAGTCGTCGGCCAAGCGCGTGGCGGTCGGCAATGTCCAGGCCTACCAGGTCCAGCTCAGCGAGGATGCGCGCGGCAAGCTCGTCGTGGGGGAGACGACGTTCCTCTTCCAGTTCGTCGCGCCGCCGCCGGTGCAGCCCAAGCCGCAGCTGCCCGTCTCGGTGCGGTCGGGGATCGCGAACGACATCGACTGGACGACCACGATCATCGCCGCGTTCTCGTTCCTGTTCCACTTCGGCGCCGTGGGGTCGATCTACTCCGACTGGATGGACCCGGTGGTCGACGACGAGCTCGACGTCGCGCAGCTGCTCGAGTCCGTGAAGCAGCTGCCCCCGCCGCCGGTGGAGCTGCCGCCGAAGGAGGACGCCGAGACGCCGGCCGCGACAGCGGCGCCTGCTGCCGAAGCGCCGAAGGCTGCTGGCGGTGGGAACAAGGGCGCGGCGGCTGCCAGCCCGGGGAAGGGTTCTGGCGGGATGAACGACGCCCGCGCGTCGGCGCTCACCAACGAGCTCGCGCAGCTCGACATGCAGATGCTGGGCGCGCTCAACTCGAGCGGGAACGCGACCGCCAGCGTCCTGAGCTCGGGCGACGTGCCCACCGGCTTGCTCGAAAACGCTGCCGCCTCGGGGGCCGGCGTCGGCAAGGGCGGCGTGGCGGGATTGAACATGGGCGGCGCCGGGGGTGGCACCGTGCGACCTGGCGCGGCCGGCGGCGGCGGCCTCGCCACGATTGGCAACACCGGGACCAGCGGCCCTGCGACGGCCGGCTCGGCACAGACGGTCAAGGGGCCGGTGGGCAACGCCCAGGTCGGCGGCGCCGCGGTCTCCGGCGGGAGCGTCTCGAACGCGCCCTCCGTCGTGGCCGGGATGACCGCCGGCTTCCGTCGTTGCTACAACAAAGGTCTTCAAGAGGACCCGAGCATGAAGGGGTCGGTCCGGATCACCGCGAAGATCGGCCCCAACGGCGAGGTGCTCTCGGCGACCCCCTCCGGCGGCGGCGGGCTGTCCGGCACGGTGGTCTCGTGCGTCGTCGCGCGCGTCCAGAGCGCGCAGTTCGCGCCGCCCGAGGGCGGCGGCGCGACGGTTGTGATTCCTGTCACTTTCGTGAGCCAATAGCCCCCGATGCTTTCCGGGTCCGTGAACAAGACGCAATTCCCTCTCCTCGCTTGCACGTGAATGGCGTGCTGGCGTCGCGCATCGAACGGGCAGAGCGCCGTACGGGGGCTCCCGACGGACGCGCGCTGCTGGCTGCTCGGCATGTTCATTGCGTTTTGACAATTACGTCTGCCCGCACCTATACTGCGCGGGTCTGACTTCCGGAGGCTTCGATGAAGCGTGAACAGATCCCTGGCTTCGCCGCTGTGGCGCTGATCTCGGTCGTGGTCGGCCACGGGATCGCCGCTGCGCAGGCGCAGACGGCGCCTCCGCCGGACGCCTCCGCCGGCCTCGCGCGGCAGGTGACGCTCTCGCCCGCAGAGCAGCTCGCGCAGAGCGAGACCTACCTCGCCCGGATGGACGGAGCCCGCACGTCGGTTCGTCGCCAGCTGGAGACGGCCCGGTCGCAACGCGACGTCGTGAAGACGCTCTGTCTTGACGACAAGCTGAATCAGATCGATGTCGCCATCCGCTCCGCCCGCGAGCGGCGGCAGGGCCTGGAGCTCGCCGTGAATCGGCGTGACGTCGATCTCTCCAACCATGAGTTCACGATCCTGACGGTGCTGCGGCAGCGGACCGAGCAGCTGACGGCCGAGGCCAACCAGTGCATCGGACAGGAAGCGGGCTTTATCGGCGATAGCGCCGTGACGGCGACGATCGATCCGAACCTCCCCAAGGACGATCCTTCCGAGTATCCCGTCAGCCAGATCATCATCGAGCCGCCTGCGTGCAGTAGCTGTTTTCGGTAGGCGACCGCCTCTCTCGGATTGCCACTGCCCAATAGGCGATGAAACTTCGTGAAACCATAGCCGCTGCCGCAGTCACACTCACTCTGTCCCCGGCGTTGGTCCTGGCGCAGGATCAGCCGTGGCTCAAGGATCGGCGCTACACCGAGGGCATCGGGATACGCACCGGCGATCTCGAGCTGCATCCTGGAGTCGCTGCGGAGTTCGGCTATGACTCCAACTTCTTCCGCAGAGACGAAAACGACTATGCAGGCCTCGATGATCTCGGGCCTGTTGGTTCGTTGCGGCTCCGTATCACGCCGTCGTTTTCGCTCTCGACGCTGAGCCAGCAGCGCTACGAGGTGACGCCCGACGCGCCGCCGCCAGACGTCGAGTTTCGCGCCGGCATCGCCGCGACCTATGAAGAGTTCTTCCCTGTGTCCGGCAGCGAGGTAGGGAAGGACCGGCTGAGTGAGCAGCGGAACATCGGCGGCCTGCTCGACGCCAAGCTGACGATCCTGCCCCGGCGCCCCTGGTCCGGGATCCTCGATGCGTCGCTCGGCCGGACCATCGCCTCTTCGGATCTCGGGATTTCCAACCAGAGCTTTCGGCGCGTCCACGCCGACGCGGGGGCAGAGCTCGTGTGGACGCCGGGCGGGGGGCTGCTCGACTGGCGGCTAGGCTATCGCTTCCTGGGCACGTTCTTCGAGGTCGACGAGTTCGACAGCCTGACGAACCTGCACCAGACGATCCGGACGCGGGGTCGCTGGCGCTTCTTGCCCCGCACCGCGCTCATCTACGACGCGTCGCTCGGGTTCGTGAATTACCCGAACCCCGCCGCCCAGCTCTCCTCTCATCCGCTGCGCGCCCAGCTCGGCATCAACGGCCTCGTGACATCGTCGTTTGGCCTCCTCGCGATGGCCGGCTGGGGCGCGAGCTTCTACACGTCAGACACCCAGGACGAGGTGCACGACTTCGACAGCGTCATCGGTCAGCTCGAGCTGAAGTGGTACCTGACGCCGAACCCGTCGGCCGATCCCGAGGCGGCGACGCTCGCGCTGTCGTCGCTGTCGGCCGGCTTCACGCGCGATTTTCACGACAGCTATCTCTCGACCTACTACGAGCGCGATCGCGGTTACCTCAAGCTCACCTACTTCTTCGGCGGACGCTTTCTGCTGATCGCCGACGGCGGAGTGGCTGCCCACGTGTATCCCGCGATTCCGGGGAACGGGGCCGCCTCCACATCTGCGGATCCCTGGACAGACGTCCGCGTCGACGCGTCCCTGTTCGGCGAGTACCGGATAGGGGACTCGCTGGGCATCAACTCGACGCTGCGTTACGGCAACAACATCAGCAGCACATCGCTGACGCCTGCCGGCGAGACGACGCCGAACTACCTCGGATGGCAGCAGTTCGAAGCGTACCTGGGCGTGCGCTGGTTCATGTGATGCGGCGTGCTGGTCGGTGGACCGCCGCCGTGCTCACGCTGGCGCTCGCTGCGTGCTCATCGCGAACGCCCCAGCCAGCGAACCTGCCCGCGCCGGTGGAGGCGACGACCATCGGGGTCGGCGACGTGTTCGAGCTCCGCATCGTCGGAGAAGACAAGCTGCCCTCGACGTTCACCGTCGCGCCGGATGGCACCGTCGACGTCCCCTATGTGAAGCGGCTCAAGGTGTCGGGCCTCGAGCCCCAGGAGGTCGCGGAGCTCGTGCGCGCGAAGCTCATGGAGGGGCAGGTCCTCACCGATCCCAGCGTGAGCGTGAGCATCAAAGAGTACAACTCGAAGCGGGTCGAGGTGCTCGGCGAGGTGCAGAAACCCGGATCCCTGCCACTCCAGCCCGGCATGACGCTGCTCCGCGCCATCTCGATGGCGGGGGGGTTCAACAGCATCGCGGACAAGGATCGGGTCACGATCCGCAGGAAGTCTCAGGGCAAGACCGTGTTTGCCACGGTCTCGGTCGAGGACATCATCGACAACAAGATCCCCGATGTGCCGCTCCAGGCAGGGGACTCGATCCACATCGCCCAGCGCGTCTTCTGAGCGCCGAGGCGCCCGCCTGCCACCTCTCGACCGAGGTGGCGCGGGCGCTCTCAGTTCTTCCGCGCGAGGCGGAACTGCTTCCTGCCTGTCGCCGCGTCGACGGTGGGAGGCTCGATGCGGAGCATCGTCAGCGAGACCTCGCGCACGCGGCCGTCGCGCTCCTGGCGGAGGCGGATCCGCTCGCCGTCCGAGCTGATCACGGTGCAGTCGCCGAAGTGAAAGTGGGTCACGCTGTCGCCCACTTCCGGATAGTGCTCGTCCTCCTGGCGAGGACGGGTCGGGCGCTGCGGCAGCGGCGCGGCGGCGAGCTCCACGGAGCCCGGTGAGGCCGCGCGCGGCGGTTCCACGGCGGGCGCCGGAGGCGTCGCGCGCGGCGGCTCCGCGGCGGGGGCCGGAGGCGTCGCGCGCGGCGGTTCCGCGGCGTGCGGAGGCGCCGCGCGCGGCAGCTCCGCGGCGTGCACCGGCGGCGCCAGGCGGGGCGGTTCGCCCGCGAGCGCGGGGAGGGCGGACGACTGGGTTGCGAGCTGCATCGCGCCCGTTCGATCGTCGAACACCCGCACCAGGGGCAGATCGTCGAACGCCGTGACGCGGAGCTCGAGCCCGTAGACGCGCGCCCACACGAGCTCGCCGGCGGCGAGCTGGAGACCGACGCCGGACTCGCGGGCGAGCGTGGCCGACAGCCGAAGCGAGGTCTCTCCCTGCTGGAGCGCGATGTTCCCCGAGAGCGCCACCACGTCGCATGGGCCGTCGAGGACGCGCGTCTTCGCGTAGGTGCGGGAAGCTTGATCGAACAGCGCCACTTCGGCCTTCTCCAGCGAGCCTACCCCTTCGATCCAGCCGGCGCGCGCCTCTACCTCATCGAGGGCACGCACCAGCGCAGCGGGGAGCTCCTCGCCCCGGTCGAGGCGGATGATCAAATGGCGGGCACGGCGTGCCTCGAGGACATTCATCGCTGTTTCTTCTCTCCGGTCGTCGAGGGGACTGCGCCCGAAGCACCCGGGGCTCCTTCGGAGCGCCGAGCGCGGGTCGCCGTCACCTCGATCTGGGGCGCGCCAGGCGCGCGCTTGGCTGATGGGTCGCCAGCGGCGGCCGTGATCCGGTCCGCCGGCAAGCCCGCGGTTGCAAGGAGCTCCTTGACGGCGCTCGCGCGCGCGCCCGCGAGCTCGATGGCGCGCGCGGACTGATCGCCCTGACGATCGGCGTAGGCCTCCACGATGACGATGTCGAGGGGCATGCGCCCGCGCGCGAGCTGAGCGATCATGGCGAGCTGCGCCGCGAGGGCTGGCGGCACGCGGGCGCTCGCCGCCGGGAAGCGGGCCAGGCCGTCGAGGACGACCTGATCGCCGGACCACCGCGGCAAGGACCTGCCGGCCGGCTCAGGGCAGCCGTCGGCGTCGTTCGTGCCGTCGATCGTCTCGGCTGTCATGGGGCATGCGTCGGCCGCATCGGCCACGCCGTCCTCGTCGTTGTCGCGCTCGGGGCAGCCGTCGTCGTCCTGGAAGCCGTCGCGATCCTCGGCGTCGCCCGGGCACTTGTCGCTGGCGTCCGGGACATGGTCGATGTCGTTGTCCGGATCCGGGCAGCCGTCGTCGTCCTTGAAGCCGTCGACGTCCTCCGCGCCCATGGGGCACGTGTCGCGCGCATCCAGGATCCCGTCGCCGTCGTTGTCGGGATCGGGGCATCCGTCGCTGTCCTGGAAGCCGTCGCGGTCCTCGGCGGCGTTCCGGCAGGCGTCGGCGTCGTCCGGGACGCCGTCGCTGTCGTCGTCTGCATCCGGGCAGCCGTCGCCGTCCTGGAAGCCGTCGATCGTCTCGGGCTCGTCCCGGCACCTGTCGCGACCGTCGGGGATCCGATCGCCGTCGTTGTCGGGATCGGGGCATCCGTCGCCGTCCCGAAAGCCGTCGCGATCCTCCGCGACGAGCGGGCACTCGTCGTCGCGATCGAGGACGCCGTCGGCGTCTGCATCGCGCCCCGTCGGCGCGTAGCGGAGCCCCACGTTGAACCGGAAGCGCGGCGCGGTGAGCGCGCCGCCGGAGGCGAACGGGATGGCGCCGCCGCCGCCCGCGGACAGCGAGACGTCGCCTGCGAGCAGCGGGGCGCTCGTGGCCGAGAGGATCCACTCCGCCGGCACCAGCGCCGGGGCTCCGGCGGGCTGCTCGGCGAGCGTGTAGAGGGCGAACGCCTCCGCGGACGCCGTGAGCCAGCGGTCCGGGAGCACGTCGACCGAGGCGCCGAGGGCGCCGAGGAGCTGTGGGCCGACCTCGGCGTCGATCAGCGTGCTCGAGCCACGGAGCCGGGCCCCGACCTCGGTCGCGAGCAGGAGCCTGCCGAGCCGGTACGCTGCGGTGACGCTCGGCGCGAGCGTCACGGTCCCGGCGCTGGCGAACACCGACCCGTCGCCGGTCGGCACGCCCAGATCGAGGCGCGCTGCCAGCGAGAAGCCATCGAGCGGACCTCGCTGGGCCGGCGGCAAGATCGCGAGCGCGGCGCCCAGGCGAGCGTCGCGCATCACGCTGCGCTGGAGCTCCGTGTCGGTGCCGAGGACGTCGGAGAAGCCTGCCCCGTCCTGGTACAGGGTGACGGGAGCGGCGACCGTGACCTCGAGGCGATCGGTGAGCCCGAACGACGCCAGGAAGGTCGCGTCGACCATGTTGTCCAGCGCATGGATGACCGTCCCCTCGGGGTCGGGCGAGGCGGTGCGCAGGCCCACTGGCCGCGACAGGTAGCTCGCCACGAGGCCGAACGAGGCCTTCGCGCTCGGAGCCGTCCCTGTGCTCCCCACGGCGAAGAAAGGGCCGCCGCCTGCGTGAGGCCAGAGGTTGTCGGCGTCGATACAGCCCGACAGCCCGCTGGCCGGCGCGCACTCGTCCGCGCGCACCGGCGCCGGAAGGAGGGCCGCCATGAAGACCCCGGACGCCACCAGCAGCGGGAGGCTCGATCGTGCAGGCTCCCTCCGGTTGGCGCGCATCGCGCCCGACCCTCTACTACTGCCGGGGGGAGAGTCAAAAGAGCAATCGACGCGTCGCGATCCGCTGGCGTCCGAGGCTCGGGTTTGCGTCGGTTTGCGTCGGATTGCGTCGTGCTCCGCGGTCGCGCTGGCGCCGTGCTAGGACCACGCCCGGCCGGGGCCGGCGCCGCCGGCGTCCGCACGACCATGATCGACGACTCACACCCGCTCCTGCTCGGCTCCGGCTCGCCGCGCCGGCGAGAGATCCTGACCACGCTCGGCCTGCCTCTCCGCGTCGCGGCAGCCGAGGTCGACGAGGCGGGGCGCGCCGGCGAGGACGCCGCTGCCTACCTGGAGCGCGTCACGCTGGCGAAGCTCGCGGCCGCGCGGCGCCTGCGCCAGGCGGCCGGGGCGGGCGCGATCCTCGTCGCCGACACGTCGGTCATCCTCGGCGATTCCATCCTCGGCAAGCCGCGGGACGAGGTCGACGCGCGCGCCATGCTCCGCGCCCTCTCGGGCCGCGAGCACCAGGTCTGGACGAGGTTCGCGGTCGCCGGCGGCGATCGGGCCGACGTCGCGACGGCATCCGCCCCGGGCCTCGCCGAGGCGCTCCACGCCGAGACGGTCGTGACGCGGGTGCGCTTCCGCGAGCTCGACGACGGCGAGGTGGCGTCGTACGCGGCGACCGGCGAGGGGCTCGACAAGGCAGGCGCCTACGCGATTCAGGGCATCGGCGCCTTCGCCGTCGCGCGCATCGACGGCTCCTATTCGAACGTCGTCGGTCTGCCCGCGTGCGAGGTCGTCGCTGCGCTGCGGGCCACCGGCTTGCTTGCGCGCTTCCCGCTGTCGCTCGCGCGCTCGTCATGAGCGACGGCGCCTCGGTCGTCGCGCGTCGGCGCGACGCGGGCGCGATCTTCGCGCTCGCCCTCGCCGCGCGGCTCGCCATGGTCGCCTGGGCGGCCGGGCGCTTCCCGCCCACCGCCGACGGGGCGTACTACCAGCGCATCGCCGAGCGGATCGCGGCGGGGCTCGGCTACACGTGGCTATGGCCGGACGGCGTCGTCACGTACGCCGCGCACTACCCGGTGGGCTATCCGGGCGCGGTCGGCGCGCTGTACGCGCTGCTCGGCGCGCACCCCGCCGTCGCGATGCTGCTGAACGCCGTGCTCGGCGCGCTCGCGGCGCTCGCCGTCCATCGCCTGGCGGCCCGCGCCGCGCCGCACTCGCGCGCCGTGCCGGCGCTCTCCGGCGGGCTCGTCGCCCTCCACCCCGGGCTCGTGGCGTACACCCCGGCGCTCATGACCGAGGGCGTCACCGGTTCGCTCGTCGCCTGCGCGGCGTGGGCGTCCGCGAGGGCGCGCGAACGCCGCCCCGCGCTGGCCCCGTTCGCCGTCATCGGGCTGCTCATCGGCGCCGCCACCCTCGTCCGCCCGCAGGCGCTCCTGCTCGCGCCCCTGTTCGCCGGCCTCGCCCTCTCGGGCTCTCCGCCTGCGGGCGGTCCCCGGCTCCTCCCCCCGTTCGCCGCGCGCGCGGCGCCCGTCCTGCTGACCGTCATCGCGGCGCTCCTCGTGTGCGCGCCCTGGACCGCGCGCAACTGCCTGCGGATGAACCAGTGCGCCCTGGTGAGCGTGAACGGCGGATGGAATCTCCTCATCGGAGCGGATCCCGCGTCCACCGGCGCGTGGGCGCCGGTCCAGGTCCCCGAGGCGTGCCGCGAGGTCTTCGACGAAGCCGGCAAGGACGCCTGCTTCGGCCGCGAGGCGCGTCGGTACATCGCGGAGCACCCGGGCGAATGGCTCGGGCTCGTGCCCAGGAAGCTCGCGGCGACGTTCGACTACTGCGGCGCGGCCGGGTGGTACCTCCACGCCTCGAACCCGTCGGCGTTCAGCGAGGCCGGCAAGGTCGCGCTCGGCGCCGTCGAGACCGTCTTCGAGCGCGTCGTCCTCCTCGCCGCGCTCGTGTGGGCGGCGCGCAGGCCCGCGCAGGCGCCCGGCGCAGCTCGCCGTCCCTCGCTCGCGCACCGCGCGCTCGACATCGCTCGGCTCGCGCTGTTCGCGCTGGGGGTCGTCGCCGCGCTGCACATCCATGCATGGGTTGGCTACCTCGCGCTCCTCGGCCTCGCGCTGCTCAAGGGCCGCGCGCTCCTCCGGGCGCCGGTGCTCGTAGGCGCCGCGCTCGCCGTCCTCGCTGCGACCGCGGCGACGCACGCCGTGTTCTTCGGTGCCGGGCGTTACGCGCTGGTCGCGTTCCCGCTCCTCTCGGGGCTAGCCGCCCTCGCCGCGGCGCGCCAGGAAGCGGATCGGCCTGCCGCCGGCGCGCCCCGCGCGACCGCCCACATGCCCGCCGCGCCCCTCGCGCCGCCGCCCGGATGCGAGGTCGGGTCGTCGGACGACGAGCTACTTTGACAGCGCCGCCTGGGCTGCTGCATCCTAGGCCCCCGTCGGCTCGGGAGCGCGTGCCCCCGACTGGCGAACCTGGAGGAGAGACGGATGCCCTTGATTGAAACGGAAGAGGCGGCGCGCCGCCTCGCGCGCGCCATCGCGAGCGATCTCTCGCTCTACAACGAGGAGAAGATCGTGCAGGGCATCCAGCAGGATGACCTCTTCACGGTCTTGTCCGAAGAGATCGAGGAAGGGCGCGCCCTCTACAAGAGCCGCGTCGCGCCGGACCTCTACCAGAAGAACTTCTACGACCGCGCCCTCGTCGACATCCTCATCAAGTCCAAGGGCCACATCAAATCGAAGATCTGGTAGCGAGCGCCCGCAGCTGGTCGAGCGCCTTGCGCATGTCCGCTGGCAGCGCGCTCTCCCAGCGGACGGGCTTTTGCGTGGCGGGGTGGATGAACCCGAGCACGCGCGCGTGGAGGGCTTGCCGGCCCAGCTCCTCCGCGATCGCCCGTACCGCCGGCTTCTTCGGCGGCTTGCCGTAGAGGGGGTCTCCGAGGACGGGTGTGCTGCCGCGCTCGGCGAGGTGCACCCGGATCTGGTGGGTGCGGCCCGTCTCCAGCGAGCACGCGACGACGGTCGCCGCGTCGCCGAGCCTCTCGATCACGCGGACGTGCGTCACGGCGCGGCGTGGCATGGCGACGCGTGAACCGGGCGCGCCGGCTCCGGAGCTGGGGGCGCCGGCGCCGCCGCGGATCCACGACGTGAACCGGAGCCTGTCGGTCGGGTGCCGGCCGTGGAGCGTGTCGTAGGTGGCGTCTCGCGCCTCGCCGGCGACGATCGCGGCGTACTCGCGCTCGATCGCGTGCCTGGCGAACCGATCTTTCAGCGCCTCGCGGGTGGGCTCGTCCTTCGCCACGACGAGCAGGCCGCTCGTCCCTCGGTCGAGCCTGTGCACGATCCCCGGGCGGACATGGCCCATGGGATCGCGCGGATCGGCAGGCGCCAGGGCGAACCCGGGCAGGGCGAGCAGCCCGTTGACCAGCGTGCCGGACTCGTGGCCGCGGGCCGGATGCACGACGAGCCCGGCAGGTTTGTCGATGACGAGCAGGTGCTCATCCTCGTACACCACCGGGATGGCCACGTCGGGATCGGCCGCGGTGGGCGAGGGCGACGGCTCTTCGGGGTGGACCTCGACCAGCGCGCTTGCGCGCACCGCCACCGACGCGCGCGCGGGCTCCCCATCGACGAGGACCCGGCCGGCGGCGATCCACCGCTGCACCGCCGCGCGAGAGGCCGCATGGCCGGCGCGGTCGAGCAGGTGGACGACGAGCTTGTCGAGCCGGTCACGAGGGTCGCCGTCGTCCACCCGGAACCGGAAGTGGAGCGCTCCTGCACCGGCAGCCATCGCGTTCGTCACCGACGTCGTCCACGGCCGAGCGGCGCCGGGGTGAGGGCGTCGCGGCCGTGCGATCAATACTCCGTGTCGCCCTCGTCGTCCTCTTCGGCGGACCCGAGCTCGGGGTTGAGCGCCACGTGCGACTCGAGGTCCTCGAGCCGCTGCGACTCGCGCAGCTTGATGAGGCCGCACTGCTCGGCAAGGTACAGGTCGAACGCGGTGTAGCGCGGGAAGACCCGGACGTTCGTGTCCTCGTTGTCGAGGCCGAGGATGACGAGCTCGCCGTCTCGCCTGGCCTCCCCGAGGTAGAGCGCGTTCCACGGCTGACCGGGGAGGTTGGGCAGCCTCACGACCTTGGCCCGGAGCCGCGATTCGGTCCAGCCGAGGTCGGTCTTCGCCTCGGCCAGCTTGCGAACCGAGGTGAGCTTCGGTCGAGGCGCCGACGGATCCTGGCCGAAGCGATGCCGCCCCTTGAACCGCGGGCCCAGGCTATCGAGCCTGAAATCGAACTCGAGGAACGCCCGCATCGTGGGCGGCAGCTCGACCATCAGCCTCGACTCGAGCGCATCGAGCGCCGCCTGACTCGCTCCCTCGGCGGTATGGCTGGAAGGGCGCTTCTTCAGTTGCGCGATCACGCGATGCACAAGCTCAACGCCACGTTCGATCGGTGCCATGTATCCACGGGCCGCGGTTGCGCGGTGTTCTTCAGGACCCAAAGGGCCTCACTGGGGCGCGTCTCTGGGCCCCGGCTGTTGCAGGCTCGTCGCGCGCTCGGTCGGCTCTCTACATCGGCCGACCGGGTGCGCATCCCTCTATGGTGCCTACCGGTCCGGTCCGCTCGGTGTCAACCCGCGATCGCACCGCGGTCGATCATTCCTCCTCCCCCTGAAGTGCTCGCCTGGTTTCCCGTTTCCCGTCACCCTCGTCTCGAGGAGCGGGGTCCGCCTCTCCCGCGTGCGCTGAAGGCGCGCCGCGCTCGCCAGATCAGGACGGCGGCTGCGATGAGCACCACCGCGGCGCCGATCCCCAGGATGACCCATTGTGGCGCAGGGTAACGCCCGCGCTGAAGGCCAGGAGGCGGCCGCTCGTACTCGATCTGGAGCTGCGCGCCCACCGGCCCTCGTTACACGCGGATGCTCCGACCCGCAACTGATCCCGTGGCGCGAGCTGGCCGGCTCGGCGTGCAGGCCAGCTCGTGAGCAGCCCTCGCAGCTGCTCGGGCCGGCCGCGCAGAGCGAGGCAGCGCGCTCCAGACCAACGCCTTGCCGACCGGCCAGCGCCAACGGACCAAAACTTGCTTTCCTGGAAACTCGGGGTTGTAAAGTGGACCGAAGCGCGGGCACCGTGCGGCCGGTGCGAGAGGGTGAGAGATGAAGCCGGGCTCTTCAGCGTGGGTCGAGGGGGCGCTTCCGCGGCCTTCCCGGATTCGACGGTACCTCATGGCGCTCGGCGCATGGGCGGCGCTCGGTGTCCTGGCGGGAGCGTGCGGCCGGACGAGCCTCCCCGACCTCTCGAACGCCAGCGCTGGAGGGGGAGGCTTTGGTGGCGCGGCGAGCGGCAGCATGTCGACCTCATCGAACGGAGGCGAGGGCGTCGGAGGCTTCGACGCGTGCGGCGGCCCCACGGACTGTGACGACGGCGACGACTGCACGAGCGACGACTGCGCAGACGGGCGCTGCGACCATCGCCCCCGCGACGACGATCGGGACGGCGTCGGCCCGACGTTCTGCGGCGGGAGCGACTGCAACGACCTCAACCCGTCCGTCTTCCCGGGCGCGCCGGAGATCTGCACGGACGCCGCGGACAACGACTGCAACGGCGTCAGCGACTGCTTCGATCCCGCCTGCGCTGCGGGGGAGATCTGCGGCTGTACCCCGAGCCCTGCCGGCGAGCGCTGTCAGAACGGCGCCGACGACGACTGCGACACGATCGTCGACTGCTTCGACGCGGACTGCTCGGGGACGCCGGCCTGCGGCTGCTCCACCTCGGAGGCCGGGAAGTGCGGCAACGGCGCCGATGACGACTGCGATCTCGCCTTCGACTGCGACGACGCCGACTGCGGCTCCGAGCCGCTCTGCGCCTGCAGCGCCCAGCGCGAGCGCTGCGACAACCGCGAGGATGACGACTGCGATCTCCTTGTCGACTGCGGCGATCCCGACTGCCGCGGCCTCTTCCCTTGCGCGTGCGAGCCGCCCGGCTCGCCGGAGCGGTGCGAGGACGGCGCCGACAACGACTGCGACGGGCGCGTCGACTGCGCGGATCCGCAGTGCGTCTCCGCGCCGGCCTGCCGGCGCTGCGTGCCGGAGATCTGCGACGACGGCGTCGACAACAACTGCGATGAGCGCGTCGACTGCGCGGACAGCGCCTGCGCCTTCGCGCCGAACTGCGAGCCGACGCCCGAGCGGTGCAACAACGACGTCGACGACGACGGCGACGCCCTGGTCGACTGCCAGGATCCGGACTGCGCGAGCAGCCCCGTGTGCGTGCTCGAGCAGGCCAACTGCCTGTCGCCGAAGCGCATCCCCGGGACTGGCACGTACACGGGGGACACCACCGGGCACGTGAGCGAGACCCGGGGTGAGTGCGGCGGCGACGCCGGCGAGGCGGTCTTCTTCTTCGTGCTCACCGCGCCGTCGCGCGTGCACGTCGACTCGCGCGGGTCGGCCTTCGACACGGCGCTCTACGTCCGCACGGGCGTCTGCAGCTCCGGCCGGGAGATCGGCTGCGACGACGACAGCGGCGGGTCGCGGGCCTCCCTGCTCGATTTCGGCATCCTGTACCCCGGCACCTATTTCGTCTTCCTCGACGGCTTCACGATCGATCCCGCGAGCGGACCGAACGAGGGCCCCTTCGTGCTCAA
The DNA here is from genome assembly GCF_051524395.1 of Sorangium sp. So ce117. Lineage (NCBI taxonomy): Bacteria > Pseudomonadati > Myxococcota > Polyangiales > Polyangiaceae > Sorangium > Sorangium sp. So ce117. The sequence goes on along the minus strand of NZ_CP150309.1, from coordinate 8,499,077 downwards.
CGTCGAGATCGTCCCGAACCCGCGCGAGATCTGTGACGACGACATCGACAACGACGGCGATCACTACGTCGACTGCGCTGATCCCGGCTGCGCCACCTTCGGCTCATGCCGGAGCTGCGCGAACGGCGCCGCGCCTGGCCCCGAGTTCGGGACCGGCGCGTGCACCGACGGGATCGACAACGACTGCGACGGCGCGCTGGACTGCGCGGACGAGGACTGCAGCGCGAGCGACGTCTACGTGACGGAGTGCTGCAACGGCCTTGATGAAAACGGGAACGGGTTCCCTGACGATTTCAACTGCCGATGCGCCTCCGATGCCGATTGTGACGAGGGGCAGATCTGCTACACGCACACTTCATTCACGTGCGGTTTCCCGTGCGAGAACTTCCGCGGGAGCATCTGTCCCTTCGTGGCGCCGGGCTCGCACTGCAACGATGCGACCCATCAGTGCGAGTTCTGAGGGGCGTCGAGGTGGCGCCGCCGCCCCTTTCGCGCGGACGGCGCTCCCCGGCTGGCGCTCGTCCAAGCTAAGGTCAGGTCATGGAGATCCTGATCATCCGCCATGGCCATGCCGTGGATGACGCGCCGGACCTCGGCGACGCAGGTCGCTGGTTGACGGGCAAGGGGCGCAAGCTGACCCGGCGCGTCGCCAAATGGCTCGCGAAGCAGAAGGACCGCTGTCCTGGGATGATCTGGACGAGCCCCCTCGTGCGCGCGGTGCAGACCGCGGAGATCATCGCCGAGGCCGCCGGGCTGACCGACGAGGTGTCGGTGGTGGCCGAGCTCTCTCCCTCGCGCGACACGGCCGAGATCCTTCGCCGGCTCTCGCAGCACCAGGGGGCTCAGCCGCTGGCGCTGGTGGGGCACGAGCCTTCGTTGTCGGCGCTTGTGACGTCGCTGCTCGGCGACGGCGGCTGGGCCGGCCTGAGCCTGAAGAAGAGCGGCGTCGTCGCGGTGAGCTGGGACGGGCGCGGGCCGGGGACGCTGCGCTTCGCGCTCGATCTGAAGGCCATGAAGGCGGTCACGCCGGTGAAGGAAGCGCAGCAACAGGCGCCTCGCGCCCGGTGATGGGCGTCCGCGCCGCGGCGCCGCTCAGCGCACCGATCTCTCCACGGCGCTCAGCACGTCGACGTCGCGGACGCCGTCCGCCTCGGCGCGGTACGACAGCACGAGCCGGTGCCGCAGCGCCGGGATCAGCAGCGCCCTCACGTCGTCCACGTCTGCGGCTGCTTCGCCGCGGAGCGCAGCGCGCGCCTTGGCGGCGATCACCAGCGCCTGGCTCCCGCGCGGCCCCGCGCCGTATCGCACGTAGTCCCGGACCTCCTGCGCTGCGCGCTCCGCCCCCGGCCGCGTCGCCCTGGCGAGGCGCACCGCGAGATCCACGGCCTCGTCGGTCACCGGGATCCTCGGGACGAGGCGCCCGATCGCCAGCACCTCTCTCGCCTTGAGCACCGCCGCGATCGCCGGCGGCTTCCCCGAGGTCGTCCGTCGCGCCACCTCGCGCTCCTCGGCCTCGCTCGGGTAGGTGACGTGAATCTCCAGCAAGAAGCGATCGAGCTGCGCCTCTGGCAGCGGGTAGGTTCCTTCCTGCTCGATCGGGTTTCGCGTCGCGAACACCTGGAACGGGTCGGGGAGGGCGTGCGTGGTGGTCCCGACGGTCACCTTGCGCTCCTGCATCGCCTCGAGCAGGGCGGCCTGCGTCTTCGGGGGCGTCCGGTTCACCTCGTCCGCGAGGACGAGGTTGTGGAAGATGGGGCCGGGCTGGAAGCGCAGGCTCCGCGACCCGTGCTGCTCGTGCAGCACGTCGGTCCCCGTGATGTCGGCGGGCAGCAGGTCAGGCGTGAACTGGACGCGCCCAAAGCTGAGGTCGAGCGCCCTCGCGAGCGACGACACGAGCAGGGTCTTGGCGAGCCCCGGGACGCCGACGAGCAGCGCATGCCCACGCGCGGCGAGCGTGATCAGCATCGCCTCGACGACATCGTCCTGCCCTACAACCGCCGCCGCGATCGCCGAGCGGAGCCGCCTGGCCCCCTCCGCTGTGCGCTCGAGGAGCGCGGCATCCGAGAGGGCGGTCGATTCCTCCTCGGCGGTCGTCTCGGCGTCATTCCTGTGCTCGGGATCGCTCATACGGGCAGGGCTCGTACCCCGAGGCCGCGATGCCGACAAGGACCCGGCGAAGCCGGCTCTCCCCGCGGCGCTTGTCCTGGCCCGTGGAGGTTTGCTCGGACAGGTGAGCCGGTGTTAGCAATCGATCGCAATGGCGCAGAGCTCTGAGGCCCGGGAGAGGAGAGGGGCGCACGCGGCGGACGTGGAGGCGCAGCGCGAGCTCGAGGTGAGCCAGCCGGCGGACGAGCCGAGCAGCGGCAGCGCTGGCGCGGCGGAGGACGGCGCGGGAGCGGCCGCGACCGGCGGCCAGGGCGGCCAGGGCGGCCCTGGGCAAGGCGGCGCGGAGAGCGGTGAAGCGCCGTCGGCGCCGCTCGAGTCCCTGAGCTTGCACGACGGACCGATCCCGCACGCGCCGCTCCCGCCGGTCGCGGGGCCGTGGCGTTCCTACAAGGAGATCCTCGCGACGCTGGCCCAGCGCGTGCTCGATGCGCAGCGGCCGATCCGCATCCTCCAGGCGCTCCGCTGGGAGGCGGACGTCGAAGAGCAATTTGTCCGCTCGAAGCAGCGCGAGCTGCCGCAGGTCGCCTACTCGGACGATCTGGGGTTCGACCCGGAGGCCAAGCAGCGCGAGCTCGAGGAGATCCTGCGCGACGCCGAGCGGGAGCTCGGCAAGCGCGATCGGCTCGGGCAGATCCTCCGCGCGACGGCGGACGAGTACCGGAAGGTCGTGAGCATGCTCATCGGGCGGGGAACGAAGGCGTTCTACGCGCTGTCCCGCGAGCTCTACGGATCCCCGAAGGACAAGCTGCCAGACGGAAAGACGAGCGTGCGGGACATGGGGTTCGTGCTCTACGACCTCCTGACGGCGATCGGCGGTGAGCGTCTCGGCCCGTCGCAGCCGCGGGAGATCACGGCGGAGATGGCGGCGCTCGATCTGAACGCCCGCTTCGACCGCTTCTTCGGCGGCGCGTCGATCCGCGTGCAGGTGGACGACTCGCTCCTCGCGGACGCCGCCGCCGGCAGCGACTACGTGAAGATCCGGAGCGGCGCGATGTTCTCCAAGAGCGATGTCGACATCCTCGAGGCGCACGAGGGGTGGGTGCACGTGGCGACCAGCTTGAACGGGCAAGCTCAGCCGGTGGCGCGCTGGCTCGCGAAGGGGCCTCCGCGCACCACGGCGGTGCAGGAAGGGCTCGCCGTTCTGGTGGAGATCCTCACCTTCAGGAGCACTCCGCGTCGCGCGAAGAAGCTGAACGACCGCATCCTCGCGGTGGACAAGGCGGAGGACGGGGCGTCGTTCCTCGACGTGTTCGAGTGGTACCGCACCGAAGGTTACGAAGAAGACGAGTGCTTCCAGAATGCCAGGCGCGTCTTCCGCGGCGGCGTGCTTGCGGGAGGGGCGCCGTTCACGAAGGACGCCTGCTACTGTAAGGGGATCGTCCTCAACTACGCCTTCATGCGCGCGGCCATTCAGCACGATCGGGCGATGCTGATTCCATTCTTGTTCGTGGGGAAGGTCGCGCACGAGGACGTCCCTGTCCTCCACGCGCACGTGACGGACGGGATCATCCGCCCGCCTCCGTATCTCCCGCCGATCTTCGACGACATGAACGGGCTGGCGATCTGGATATGCTATTCCTCCTTCTTCTCCCGCCTGGGAGGGACGGCGCTCGCCGAGCACTACGGCAGGATGCTGGAGCGCTGAGAGCGGCCGACCCCGGGCCCTCGGTTCCGTTGGCCTCCTTTCGGTGCGTGCGGCGGTCGCCTACGGAGCTGGCGCGGCGCAAGCCTTGGCGCTCGGGCCCGCAGCGTGCGCCTCGGCGATCGCGCGCGTGACGGCGAGCCAGATCCTGCGCCGGGTAGCGTCCGGCACCTCGGGGATGAGCCTGGCGGTGCTCATGAGCGACTCTTCGTCCGCCCCGCGGGAGCGCTCGGCGACCTGGAGGCTCAGCGGATCGTGGAGTGCGCGTCGGTCCTCGGCGTTCATGCGCTTCACCGCCACCCGGAAGTCTTCGCGGGCCAGCCGGAGGCGGTTGCGCACCGTGTTCTCCTTCACGTCCAGGTCGCGCGCGATGTCGGCGGTCGTCACATCGAGCAGATCGTGCATGATCAAGACCACGCGTCGCTCGGCGTCGATCCCGCCGAGCAGCCTGCCGACGAGCTGGCCGCTTTGCTCGCGTGCGAGCAGCTGTTCCGAGGTCAAGCCGGGGTCGGCGGGCTCGAACGGCCAGCTGGCCCCGGCGCCGACCGCGATCTCTCTGCGGCGGTGGGCGCGCTCGCGATAGTGGCCGACCTGTCGCCAGGCGATGCCGAACAGCCAGCGCCTGAGGGGCTCGCCGAGCGGGCTCGCCGTTTGTGGCGCCCCGCGTTCCTGGCTTGAGGCGTGGCCGCAGGGGGGATGTCTGGTGCGCGCCTCATCTGAGCAGCGCCTCGGATCGAAGCGATCTAGCGCGTGATACGCAGCGATCATGACGTCTTGGAGGACGTCGTCGACGTCGCGCTCTGCCACCCCGAGCCAGCGGAGCGCTTGTCGGAGGAATGACAGCCCGACGGTGTACACGGTCTCGAAGCTGGGCCGCTCCAGAAGGGGCCCATGCTCAACAAGCTGTTGCATGCCTGAACTTACGTGCAGCAGCCCCCTCTGATTTGAAAATCGTCCAACCCTCCGAGGTTACCAGCAATAAGTAATTTTTATTACATTCGAGGCGGCGTCAACCTGATCCGACTGCCCACGGAGAAGAACGGCGAGGCAGCGCATTGCGCGACGTGCGGCGTGCGCGCACTGGCCGCGGCGTGCGCTCATTTGCCTTGGAACACCGGCTTACGCTTCTCCATGTACGCAGCGAGCCCCTCGCTGGCGTCCTCCGACGTGAACAGCTCGGCCTGGAGCTCTCGTTCGAGGGCGAGCCCCTGTTCGAGCCCTACCTCGAAGCCCGTCTGAACGGCGCGCTTGATGCGCCCGACCGCCAGCGCCGCGCGGTCCGGCAGCGTGAACGTGTGGCTGTACGCGAGGATCCGGTCCATGAACTCGTCATGGGAGGCCGTCTCCCAGACGTCATTGATCAGGCCAACCGCGAGCGCTGTCTCGAAATCGAACGTCTGCCCCTCGCACATCAGCTGGATCGCCCGTGACTTGCCGATGAGCCTGGCCAGGCGCTGGGTGCCTCCGGTGCCTGGAAGGACGCCCAGCGTGACCTCGGGTAGGCCGACCTTGCCGGCGCCTTTGCGGGCGATGCGGAGGTCACAGGCCATCGCGATCTCGAGACCACCGCCTACCGTGTGGCCGTTCAGCGCGGCGATGCAGAGCTTCGGCGTGTGCTCGAGGCGGCTCAACGTCTCGTTCGCGTGGAGACAGAAGTAGTATTTGAACGTCGGATCCGACTCGCGGAGCATGTTGATGTTCGCTCCTGCGCAGAAGAACTTTTCGCCGTGCCCGGTGATGACGATGACATGGACATCGTTGTCGAAGCGGGCCTCGAGGATGGCCGCGTCGAGGTCCTTCATCATCTCGTGGGTGTAGCCGTTGACGGGCGGATCATTGAGCGTGAGCAGCGCGACGCCTGCAGAGGTGGCGTAGTCGACGAGGGCCATGGGCGCTCTTTACCAAACCGTCAGAAAAAGCGCTGCCCCCTGGTGGAAAGGCGCGGAATTGTGCTACCCCGCTGGGACGTGCTCATGAACGCGCAGGACGTGCGGCAGAAGTTAAAAGAACTCATGGTCGAGGAGCTGAACCTCGAGGGGAAGACGCCGGCCGACATCGACGACGCCGCGCCGCTGTTCGGCGCGGGGCTGGGCCTCGATTCGCTGGACGCGCTCCAGCTCGCCATGAGCGTGGAGGAGCGCTTCGGCGTCCGCATCCCGGAGGGCGACGAAGCGAGGCCGATCTTCGCATCGGTGGACGCGCTCGTGGCCCACATCGTCAAGTCGACCGCGGCGGCGTGAACGCGCCGCAGAGAGCCGTTCGGGCGTGCGCATCTGGGTGACGGGCATCGGGGTCGTCTCGCCCCTGGCGCGCGGGGCGAGCGAGACGATGGACCGGCTCATCGCAGGAGAACGGGCCTTCGCGCCGCTCTCCTTGTTCGAGATCCCCGGGACGCGCGGGCGCATCGCCGCGGAGGTCCGCGATCTCTCCCCCGAGGAGGTCGCGCCGCCGGGCGAGGCGGAAGGGTGGTCTCGAACCGACGCGATGGCCGTGCTCTCGGCCCGCGAGGCGCTCGGACACGCGGGCATCGACCCGAGGGCCGTTCCAGTCGACCTGGTGGTCGGCGGGACGACAGCCGGGATGTTCGAGACGGAGGACTTGCTCGCCTGGCTGTCGCACGACCCCAGCGCGATCGCCCCCCTGAAGCGGATGCTCTCGCATCCCCTCTCCTCGACGGCCGACCACGTCCGCGCCGCCGTCGGTCCGTTCCGTCGGGTGAGGAGCGTCTGCAGCGCCTGCTCGAGCGGCGCGAACGCCGTGTTGCTGGGCGCGGCCTGGCTCCGCGCCGGCCTCTCCACCCGCGTGCTCGCGGGGGGCGCCGACGGCCTGTGCCGGCTGACGTACACCGGCTTCGGCGCGCTCGCGGCCGTCGATCCGGAGCCGTGCCGCCCGTTCGATCGGCGGCGCGCCGGTCTGAACCTCGGCGAAGCGGCGGCGTTCCTGCTCCTCGAGTCCGAGGACGCCGCGCGCGCGCGCGGGGCGGAGCCGATCGTCGAGCTCCGCGGATGGGCGACCGGCGCCGAGGCGCATCACATCACCAACCCCGAGCGCGAGGGGCGCACCGCCGCGCGCGTCATGCGCGACGCTCTCCGGTGCGCGGCGCTCACGCCCTCGGATCTCGATTACGTCAACGCGCACGGCACCGCGACGCCGCTGAACGACGTCATGGAGAGCGCCGCCCTGCGCGCCTGCCTCGGCCCCGAGGTGAACCGCATCGCCGTCTCCTCATCGAAGGGGCAGATCGGGCACACGCTCGGCGCAGCGGGCGCGGTCGAGGCCGCGATCACCGCCCTCGCCATCGCGCGCGGCGTGATGCCCCCGACCCGCGGCCTCGAAGAGGTCGATCCGGACTGCCAGCTCGTGCACCTGAAGGAGGCGCGCGAGGCGCCGATCCGGTCGGCGATGTCGAACTCCTTCGGCTTCGGCGGCACGGACAGCGTGCTCGTGCTCGCGCAGCCAGGCCGTTTTCCACCGCCGCTCGACGCCGGCAGCGCGCCCCGGCGGCGCTCGGTCGTCGTGACGGCGGCCGCGACGATCGGCCCGCTCGGCGTCCTCGCGTCCCGCGGCGGCGCCGCGTATCTCGAGCCTGGCCCTCCGCCAGCGGAAGGGGCCATCCCCTTCAACGCGGCCGCGCACCTCGATCTCGCGCGGGCGAGGCGGCTCGACCGCGCTGGCCGGCTGACGACGGCCGCGATCCTCACGGCCCTCTCGGAGGCCGGGCTCGGTGGCGCGGTCCAGGCCGAGGCCGGCGCGGGCGATCCAGCGGCCGACGCCGCGCCGAGCCGCACCCTGCCCGGCGCCATCGTCGGCGCGTCCTTTGGCAGCGTCGACGCCTCGACCGCCTACATGCGGCGCATCTACGACAAGGGCGCGAAGTACGCGAGCCCCGCCGATTTTCCGAACCTGGTCCCCTCGTCGCCGGTCGGGCATGCCTCCATCTACCTGGGCCTCCGTGGCCCGGTGTTCGCGATGGCCGATCTCGGAGCCACCGCGGAGGCGGCCATGGTCACGGCCATCGAGCTCATCACGGCCGGGGAGGGGGAGGCGCTCGCCGCGGGCAGCGTCGAGGAGACGAGCCCGATGATCGAGCGGTGCCTCGGTCCGATCTGCTCGCAGGTCGTCAGCAGCGGTGTCCGCAGCGAGGGCGCTGCCGTGCTGCTCTTCGAGAGCGCCGCGCGTGTGCGTGAGCGAGGGGCGCGCCCGGTGGCGGTGGTGTCCTGGTGGAACTCCTGGCGGGGTGACGGGGTGGGGATGCTCGCGGGAGCGCCCGCGCCGGCGCGCCTCGGCGCTCCGGGAGAGGTCGCCCTGCGAGCGCAGGCCACCGTCCCGTCGCCAGCCGCCGTGTTCGTCGGACGGGAGGAGGAGCGCCTCCTCGCCTGCCTGCAGGGCTCACCGTGGGCCGAGGTGCGGCGCTCCACGCTCGCGTCGCGCTCAGGTGATCACGAGGGCGCCGGCGGGTTCGCCGCTGCTGCGGCGGTCGCTGCGCTCGCCAGCCGCGACCTCGCGAGCGTGCTCGTCGTGGGCGGCGCACCCGACCGGGGATACGCCATCCTGCTGGTCGCTCCCGGCGACGCGTGACGACGTCGCCGCCCGCTCCCCGCCGCCGTGCGCGGCGCCTCGTCAGCGCCGGGCGCCTCCTGCTCTTGCTCGCGAGCCTCCCTGCCTGCGCCGCGAGCGCCCCGCGGCGCGGCGGCGCGCTCGACGCCGAGCTAGCGCGCCTCCTGCCTGGCCCCTCGGCGGGCACGTCCGCCGCGCGGCTCGACCCCTCCGCGTGGCGAGAGGGGCGCGAGCGCCTCGCAGCTCTCCGCCGCGAGGTCGAGGGGGCTGGCCCGCGCACGCTCCGCGTCCGCCTGGCATTGCGGGAGCCGCGCACAGGCCACGTGCTCGAGGCGCGCGGCGCGATCGCGGTCGCCCCGCCGGCGATCGAAGGGCGAGCACGCGCGGCGGGGAGCGACATCCTCGAGCCCGAGGGCGCGCTGCGGATGATCCTCCTCGGCCCGGGCGGCACCACCGCGCTCGACCTGTGGGCCCGCGGCGATCGCTTCCGTTTCGCCGTTCCCGCGCTCGATCTGCTGAGGCGCGGCGACGCCTCGACGCCGCGGGCTGCGCGCCGCGGTCTGCCGGTAGATTTCCTGCGCTGGTGGATGCTCCACCCGGCGGCGGGGACGCTGCTCTGGTACTCGCGCGCCGAGAGCACGGATTCCTTCGTCCTGCGCGACGGCGACGCCGTGATCGATCTGCGGGTCAACGACCGAGGCGTGATCGGCGCGCGCCGCACCACGTGGTCGACGGCGGAGGGCGCCCGCCGGCGCCGGCTCGACGAGGAGGTCGTGATCGCCGAGGGCATGGGCTGCGGCAACGTCCGTTACGCGCAGGCCTCGACCGGGCTGCTCATCACGGTGATCTGCGAGGCCGAGGAGCGGGATCGCGCGCCGGATCCGCGCGCGTTCGCCGATCCCGACGCGCTCCGGCCGGGGGGCGGCTCATGAGCGACGCCTGCGTCATCGCCTCGGGCGCTGTCTCGGCGCTCGGCCTCGGCCCTCTCGCCTACCGCGTCCCTCGGGCTGGCGAGCCTGCGCCTGTCGCGATCGCGCGCGACGCGGAGCTGGCTCGCGCCGGCCTGCTGCGGCCCTTCGCCGCGCGCGCGCCGGCGGAGCTCGGCGTCGCTCCAGGCGCCGATCGCGCCACGGACCTGCTGAAGGCGGCGCTCTCACAGACGCTCGCGGCGCTGGAGGGCGTGCGTCCGGGCTTTCGTGGCGAGCGCATCGGCATCGCCCTCGGCACCTCCAGCGGCGGCATGCTCACCGCGGAGCGGTTCTTCGCCGCCCGCGCCGAGGGCGCCGACGCCGGATCGCTCGCCGCGCTGGCCTCGCGCGCGACGTATTTCGCGCCGTTCAACGACGCGCTCGCGGCGTTCGGGCTCGAGCGGACCCCGCTGCGCACGCACCTGCTCGCGGCGTGCGCGGCGAGCACCCTGGCCATGGGCCTCGGTCTCCGCTGGCTCGATCGCGACGCCTGCGATCTCGTGCTCGCCGGTGGCTACGACGCCCTCAGCATCTTCGTCGCCGCCGGCTTCGAGGCGCTCCGCGCGACGACGGCGTCCAGGTCGCGCCCGTTTCGGGTCGGCCGTGACGGCATGGCGCTCGGCGAGGGCGCCGCCGTCGTCGCCCTCGTCCGCGAGGACCGTCTCCGCGGCGCCCCGGTGATCGTCCGCGTCGCCGGCTTCGGCGCCTCCACGGACGCGGTGCACATCACCGCCCCGGATCGAACCGGCTCGGGGCTCGCGCGCGCCGGCGCCGCGGCGCTCGCCGACGCCGGGTGGCCTGCCTCGCGCGTCGGTCTGATCAGCGCCCACGCCACGGCGACGCCTTACAACGACGCGATGGAGTCGCGCGCGATCGCCGCGCTGCTCTCGCCGCGCGGCGCCGTGGAGGGCTCGGACGCGCTGCCGGGCGCGGATGCGCCTCCGCCGGTGGTCCACCCGTTCAAGGCTCAGATAGGGCACACGCTCGGGGCCGCGGGCGTGCTCGAGGCGCTCGCCGCAGCAGCCGCCCTCCAGGCGTCCATCGCTCCACCGGCGGCCTCCGAAGGCGAGCTCGACCCCGACGCGCCGGCTCACCTGCTCGAGCGCGCCGAGCCCCGCCCGCTCTCTTCGGCGCTCAAGCTCTCGGCAGCGTTCGGCGGCGCCAACGCCGCCCTCTTGCTCACGTCCTCCGCCAGCGGGCGGCGCCCGCGGCGCCCGCGCGGCGTGGTTCTCCGCGCGCACGCGCACGTGACGGTCTCCGATCTCGGGCGCCTCGCCGAGGCGACAGGCATCGCGCGCGACCGCCTCGCGCGCCTCGACGCGCTGTGCCGGCTCGGGCTGACCGCGGTGGCAGCCCTCGCCGCCATCGTCGGCGCCGATCGCTTGCGGGGGGCCGGCATCGTCGCGGGCCACGCGCTCGCCACGATCGACACCAACGATGTGTACGACGCCCGCCGCCGCGCCCGCGGAGCCCGCTTCGTCGAGCCGCGCCTCTTCCCTGCGACGTCGCCGAACGCGATCGCGGGCGAGTGCGCCATCGCGTACCAGCTCACCGGGCCGAGCTTCGCGGTCGGCGCCGGGCTCGGCGGCGCGCAGGAGGCGCTCCGCGCCGCGGCCGAGCTCGTCGCGTCCTCGGACGCCGACCGCATGGTCGTCCTCGCGGCCGACGACGCGGGCCCGGTCGCGCGCGAGCTGCTCGGCCTCACCGGCGCCCAGCACCGCGCGCTCGCCAGCGGCGCGGTCGCGCTCCTCCTGCAGGCGGATCCCGGCGACGAAGAGCGCCTGCGCAAGGTCGATCCGGACCTGCCTGTCGACCACGAGGGGCCGGTTGGCCATCTCGCCCTGCTCCGGTGGCTCGAGGAGCACGCGTAGCGGCTGCCCGTCCCCGTCATCCTTGGTGGTCGTGATCGCTTCGCTTGCCGATCCGCGCCTCGATCTGGCAAGGTTCCCAGCTGGAATCAGCTGCTTCCCCCGAGCGTTGTCCTGCCCGCGTATGTTCTGCCGCCAAACAAAAGCTGTCGCTTCGCTCCTCGTCGTTGCTTCGGCCGTCCTCGCCGGGTGCGCGACCCACTACATCCCGAACACAGACGTGGAGGACAACGACGACAACCGCAAGATCATCTCGTTCTGCGAGAAGTATCGCAACGCGGTGGAGAGCAAGAACGTGGGCGAGCTGCTCAAGCTCGCGTCGCCCAAGTACTACGAGGACGGCGGCAACATCGATGCGGCGGACGACCTCGATTACGCTGGCCTGCGCGCGTACCTCGCCGGCAAGTTCCAGGACGCTCGCGCCATCCGCTACGAGATCCGCTACCGGCGCGTCCTCAAGGGCGATGACGTCATCTACGTCGACTACACCTTCAGCGCGAGCTACCGCATCCCGGGGGGCAAGGGCGAAGAGTGGCGCCGCAAGGTCGACGACAACCGGCTGGAGCTGGTGGAGTACCAGGACGGGTACCGCATCGTCGCGGGGATGTAGCGCTCGGTCGCTGCGCGACGGCGCGGTCGACGTACGCCAGGGCGTGCGGCGGTAGCTCCGCTCTAGTTTAGAGCGCTCTTCGAGGAGGGGGCATCGAACACGCCCTTCTCCTTCGCGGCGGCGAGTATGCGGAGCGCAGTGCGGTAGCCGCGCAGGACGAGCGGCTTGGCGGCGAACCGGTTCATGTAGCTGTACCGGCCGATCGCGGGCGCCACGTCCAGGAAGGTGACGTTCGGGTAGAGCTTGGAGAGGAGCTCGACGCCGCGGCGCTCCTTCTCGGCCAGAAGGATGCTGAGCGACTGCCGGACGACGCTGGGCGCGCCGCTCCTCGCGATCGAGCGCTGCGACTCGTCGCGCTCCTCGGGACGGTAGATGTTGGAGATGATCACGATGTTCGCGCCGGCATTCACGGCCACGTCGGCGGAGAGCGTCCGGATCACCTCGCCGCTCAGGTGATAGCGGCCGTTGATGCGGTAGGGCCGGAACAGGCCGGGCACGCAGCAGCTGGCGGCCACCGCCTGGCTGATCGGCGTGGCCTCATCGTAGCCGGGGCCGAACACGACGCGCTTGGCGCTGTCCACGTCCACCGCCGTCACGTAGACGGCGTGCGGCAGCTGCCGGAAGTCGTTGATCGGCAGCGTCCGGCGCACGTAGCGCTCGAGCCTGTCGATCGAGAACACCCCCGAGCAGAGGTATCCCGGGTCGAGCAGATCGCGCAGGGCGGGAGCTCCGAAGAAGCTCGACACGTGGAGGCGAGGCCCGCGGTGACGTCGTCTCCAGGGGAGGCGGTAGGCGTCGAGCAGCACATCGAGCGGGATGTCTTGCCCGTACGTCGCGCTGACCAGCGCGCCCGCCCCCGCGCCCACGTAGATCTCTGGATGGATGCCCAGCTCCTCGCAAGCCTTCAGCACGCCGAGGTGCGCAAGGCCTCGCGCCGCTCCCCCGGAGCCCACGAAAGCGATCTTGAGGCGGCTCATCGAGCCCCGATCTTGTCGGAGATATGGCACAAGCGCAAAGCCTACTGTAACTGGAAGTCCTCGAGCAGCCGATAGATCCTGAATCGCGGGCCGTCGCGGCGCAGCCAGACGACGATCTCGTCGCCGAGCAGGCGATCCGTGGCGACCCGCGCGGTCGCGATCGGCACGCGAATAACGACGTCCTGGTCATCGAGCGTCTCGGGCTGGATCGCGGGGTGGTGCGGCGTCGCGAGCGCGTCCTCGGCCCGGAAGATCTGGAGCTCCGACTCCCGATAGACCGGCTCTCCGGCGAGCTTTCCGTACTCGAGTCGCCGGAACCGCTGCTCCCACCAGAGCCCGGCGCTCGGCGGCTGCCCCGATCCGCCCGAGCCTGTGTGGATCGCGAGGGCATCGCGCGTCAGCAGCTCGCTCAAGGCTTCGCTGTCCTCGGCGACCACCCGCCGGAAGAACTCGTCCACGACCTCCAGCGCGGCGCCGATGCCGAGAGGCGTCCGGAGGGTCACGACGCTGTCCTCGACGTCTGCCTGGTTCGTCGGTTGCGGCGGGGTGCTCGCCGGATCGAGCGCCACGCCGTCGGGGCGGCGGCGCTCGTCAGAGAGCTCGGCGGCGGTGGGAAAGGAGGCCGGTCCTCCGCGGCTGCACCCCAGGAGCGACCCGCCCGTGATCACGGCGACGAGCAGCGATGGACACGCTCGCGACGGCCGAGAGGCGTCCGGAGCGCCGGCCGGCGGCGCATGGCCCCTGGCCTCCTGCGGGCCCTCCGGGCGTTCAGATCGGCTCGATCGCGGGAGCATCGGCGCGGGTGAACGTCACGATCGCACGCTCGCCGACGTGGGTCCACCCCGCGAGGGCCTGGTCGTCATCGAAGTCCGACGCGACGAGCGTCAACCGGCTCGCGGCATAGTCGGGCATGCGCATTCGGCCCAACCCGCCGTCGCTGAGGAGCCGCTCCATGTCCTCGTTGCCCTGGTAGATGCGGTACGCCATCGACGTGCCGCCGTGGGCGGCGAGCAGGTACTCGGGGTTCGTGACCACGATGTTCATCGCGCTCGGCCCCGCCCCTTCCTCCGCGCAGAGCCGGTCCACGAGCGCGATGGAGGACCGGAGGGCCGTCCGCGCGCTCGCCGCGTCCACGTTGGGTCGATCGAGCTGGCCGCTGTCGTGGAGGAAGGACAGGAACAGGTGGAAGAGGAGCTCGCTGTCCGTCTCGCCGCGAACGTCGCGCTGGAGAAACTGCGGCAACGAGTCGCTCAGCTGGTTCCGCAGGCGGGCGAACCCTTCGACCGTGCCCGTGTGGGCGAACAGCCACTGCCGATAACGGAACGGGTGCGTGTTCTCGGTACGCAGGCTGCCGACGGTCGCAGCCCGGACATGCGCCACGAGGATGTCGGCGCGCACGTCCTTGGTCATGTCGGCCAGGCTGATCTCCGGTCGATCATCGATCGGCCGGCGCTTGAGAAGAATCTCTCCTCCCTGGTAGAAGCCGACCCCCCAGCCAGGGATCACGCCCTCCCTTCGGCGAACCGTGAGGGCACGTTCTTCGAGCTCGATCGCACGCGCGCCGAGATCCGGACGGTTACCGATAAAGCCGACGAGACGAGCCATAGCTTTGTCCTCGCGAGTTGGGTCGGGGAGGCGGGGGCAGGGTCCGGCTCGCCGGTAGAGCGCTCCCTCATCTGCAAGCAGGGGTGGCTCCGTCGGTCGGCCGAGTGAGCGTGGGTCGCGGGTTGCGCCCTATGCTTTCTTGATACGACAGAGTCGCCCTGCAAGCGGAGCAAAAACGGATCCCCAGCGGCGAGGCGGGGCGCGGGCACGGCCTGACCACACTGCCCGCCGTTGTCGCGCGTCGCGTGGGCTTGCCGATCGCGTTACCTCTTACTCACGCTCCTCGCACAGCGTCGCGATTCCGATGCGTGGGTGCGCGCGAGGAGCGGCTAGCCTCGCCTGCTCCCACGCTTTCACGCTTCCACGCATCGGCCCGCCGCGTCGGCGCTGTGGCGCATCGCGCCGTGAACGAGGCGCTGCCAAGCGGCGCCCCGAATTTCCGGCAGGATCTCTGACGCGCAGCACTAAGGCGAGAGCCGATTCAGCATGCGCGGGAACGGGATCGTCTCGCGCACGTGCGGTAGACCGCAGATCCAGGCGACGCTCCGCTCGACGCCGAGCCCGAAGCCCGCATGCGGGAAGGTGCCATACCGGCGCAGATCCAGGTACCAGCCGAACGCCTCGGGGGGCAGCCGATGCGCCTCGATTGCCCGCTCGAGGGTGGCGAGATCATCCTCGCGCTGCCCGCCCCCGATCACCTCTCCATAACCTTCCGGCGCCAGGACATCGACGCAGAGCGCGAGCCGGTCGTCCGTCGGATCGCGCTTCATGTAGAAGGCCTTCACCTGAGCCGGATAGCGGTGAATCATGACGGGGCGATCGTACCGGCCGGAGATGATCGTCTCGTCCTCGCCGCCGAGGTCCTCTCCCCAGGGAAAATCAGGAATTTCGGCCTCTCCGGCCATTTTGCGTTTCTCCGCGCGCGCCTCGTTCAGGATGGCGACGGCCTCGTCGTAGCGGATGCGCGGGAACGGCTTCTTGACGGACTCGAGCTTCCCGACGTCGCGCTCGAGCACCGCGAGCTCGGGGCGGCGCCGCTCGAGGACCCGCTCGACGATGAAGCAGAGGAAGTCTTCCGCGAGGTCCATGTCGCCCGCGAGGTCCATGAACGCCACCTCGGGCTCGACCATCCAGAACTCGGCCAGGTGGCGGCGGGTCTTCGACTTTTCCGCGCGGAACGTCGGCCCGAAGCAGTACGCCTTCCCGAACGCGGCCGCTGCTGCCTCCATGTAGAGCTGCCCCGACTGGGTGAGGTACGCCTTCTCGCCGTGGTAATCGGTCTGGAACAGCGTGCTCGTCCCCTCGCACGCGTTCGGCGTGAAGACGGGCGCATCGACGAGCGTGAACCCGCGCCCGTCGAAGAAGTCGCGGATGGCCTGGATGATGGTGTGACGAACGCGCAAGATCGCGTGCTGCCGCTTCGATCGCAGCCAGAGGTGGCGGTGATCCATGAGGAAGTCGGTCCCGTGCTCCTTCGGGGAGATCGGGTACTCGCCGGCGGTGGGGCCGAGCACGCGGAAGCCGGACGCGGCGATCTCGTAGACCCCGGCGCGCTTCGGGTGCGCCTTCACCTCGCCGACGACATCGATCACGCTCTCCTGGGTGACCTTGTCGGCGGCCGCGAAGACCTCGTCGCCGACGTCGCTCTTCGCCATCACGCACTGGACGGTGCCGAAGCCGTCGCGCAGCTCGAGGAAGTGGAGCTTGCCGCTCGATCGCTTGTTGTAGAGCCATCCGCGGAGCACGACAGTGCTGCCGACGTGCGCGCTGAGGTCGCTGGTAGCAATGACGGGCTGATCCTGCATGGGCGCCCGAAATAGCACGGTTTAGTTGCGGCTGACGCCGGCTCCGGCCAAAAATGGCGCCATCTTGGTCCTCCAACGGCATCGCGCGCTATCGCTCTGCTTGCCCGCGTTCATCCTGCTGCTCGCTGCAGGTGGCACGCCGCTCGCCGCGGGCGGCTGCTCGGCGCTCTATCCCGAGCTTTCGACCCGCCTGCACGAGCCTGCTTCAGATCAGGAGCTGCATCCTCCGCCGCCCGAGAACGTCCGATGGCTGCGGGTCGTCCGGGCGAGAATCCCGGAGCGCACTCGGGACGGCCGCGCCTGGGATTCCGGCGCCGGCGACCTCCCGGACCCCTATGTCCGCGTCTTCGTCAACGGCGCGGAGATCTTTCGGACGGCGGAGCAAGCGAACACGCTCGAGCCGACCTGGCCCGAAGGACCCAGCGGAAACTTCGAGATCTTGCCCGAGGACCGGCTCCGGGTGGAGGTCTGGGAAGCGGATCCGCTCATCGACAAGCCGATCGGGGTGCGCGACATCGGCCGTCCGAGCGATATGCACCGAGCCGCAGGCGAGATCGACGTCGAGCTCGACGCGGGCGGCTCGCTCACGCTCGCGTTCCAGCCGGCGCACGCCAAGCTCGGCCTCGGCCTCTGGTACCAGCTGCATTCCGGCTCCGCATTCATCTCGCGGACCATGGAGGGCGGGCCTGCTGAGCGCGCCGGGCTCCGCAAGGACGACGAGGTGCTGGAGATCGCCGGGCAGCCAGTGCGGCGCATGTCCGTCGCGGCGATCCGGGGCGCGCTCGACGCCGTGCCGCGCGCAGGGCTCCTGCTCCTGGTCAAGCACGCCACGGGCACGACCGAGCGGATCAGGGTCCACGAGGGGCCCATCTATCCGCTGTTCGATCGCTTCGCCGCCGAGTAGGGGAGCCAGCGCGCCGTGAAGATCCCGCCCTTCGGGCTCACCACCCGGGAGATCCGCGAAGAGCTCGCCCCCTTGCGGAACGATTTCTCCATCGCCGTCTGCCGCGCGAAGAACCCGTTCAACATCGGCGCCATCATCCGCGTCGCGCACTCGTTCCTGGTGCGGGAGATCTTCCTGATCGGGACCGAGCCCTACTACGAGCGCGCTTCGATGGGCATGCAGAAGTACGAGACCATCGTCGAGTGCCCCGACGAGGCGAGCTTCCTCGAAGCGGCGCGCGGCCGCCCGCTCATCGGCGTGGAGCGCGATCACGCGCGGCGCACCCTCTGGGAGGCGCCGTTCCCCCGCGGGCTCGTGTTCCTCTTCGGCAGCGAGGATGACGGGCTGCCGCAGGCGCTGCTCGACGCGTGCGAGGACGTGATCGCGATCCCCATGTACGGGATCAACCACTCGTACCCCGTGGCGATCGCGGCGGGCATGACCCTGTGCGAGTGGGCCCGGCGGCGCGACCCGCGCGGCGGCGTGAGCGGCGCAGGAGGGTGAGCGGCTCACGCCGCCGCGCGGGCCCCCTCCGTGGACGGAGGGGCGCTACTCGGGGTAGCGCTCGAAGACGAGGAGCTCGCCCAGGAGGTCGTGATCGAGCGTTCCAGCAGGGCGCATCCCGAGCTTCTCGATCACCCGGAGCGACGCGCGGTGCCAGGCCGGCGTGGTCGCGATGACGCGCCTCACGCCCGGCTGCTGCATCGTCCAGTGCAGGACGGCGCGCGACCCCTCCGTCGCGTAGCCTTGGCCCTGGGACTTGCCCTCGACGCCGTAGCCGATCTCCACCGTGCCGGTCGCGTCGGGCCGGCCGTTCAGCACCACGCTGCCGACGACGACGCGCTCCTCCTGCCCGCGCGTCACCATCAGCCGCGTGCCCCACAGGAACGCCTCTGGATCGTCGCGCAGCCGGTCGAGCGGCGAGCTGAAGGCGCGCTCGACGAGCGCGCGCCCGGGCCAGGCGCCAGGGAAGCGCGCGCCGGACAGGGCCTCGGCCTCGGCGCGATCTCCGCGGATGACCGCCTCGAGCAGGGGCAGCGAGACCGGGGTGAGCGCCAGGCGCTCGGTAGTCAGGGTGCTCATGGCGAACCTGCGCCGGATCAGATCATGCGCCGCGGCCCGCCGGAAGTCGAAATGGCGAAGGGCCGACTTCCTGAGGAGGAAGCCGGCCCTCGCCCGCCGGGCTTAGCGGTCAGCGCGGCGCGTCGCGATCAGAAGTCGTGGCCGTGGCCCGCGTGGCCGCCACCAGCCGCCGCCTTCTCCTCCTTCGGCCGCTCAGCGATGAGCGCCTCGGTGGTGAGCATCAGGCTGGCGACGCTGGCCGCGTTCTGGAGCGCCGACCGGACGACCTTGACCGGATCGATGACGCCCATCTCGAGCAGGTTGCCGTAGTCGCCCGACGCGGCGTTGTAGCCGTACGAGTCCTTGCCGTCGCGCACCTTCTGCACGACGATCGAGCCCTCTTCCCCGGCGTTGGCCGAGATCTGGCGGAGGGGCTCCTCGATGGCGCGGCGGATGATGTTCACGCCGAACCGCTGCTCGTCGTTGACCTTGAGCTTCTCGAGCGAGCTCTGCGCGCGGATGAGCGCCACGCCGCCGCCCGGGACGATGCCCTCCTCGACGGCCGCGCGGGTCGCGTGGAGCGCGTCCTCGACGCGGGCCTTCTTCTCCTTCATCTCCGTCTCGGTCGCAGCGCCGACCTTGACGACCGCGACGCCGCCCACGAGCTTCGCGAGCCGCTCCTGGAGCTTCTCGCGGTCGTAGTCGCTCGTCGTGTTCTCGATCTGAGCGCGGATCTCCTGCTGCCGGGCCTTGATCTTGTCCTTCTTGCCCTGGCCGCCGACGATCGTGGTGTTGTCCTTGTCGATGATGACGGTCTTGGCGCGGCCGAGATCGCTGATCGTGACGTTCTCGAGCTTGAGGCCGAGCTCCTCCGCGATCACCTGGCCGTCCGTCAGGGTGGCGATGTCCTTCAGCATCTCCTTGCGGCGATCACCGAAGCCCGGCGCCTTGACGGCCGCGCAGTGCAGCGTGCCGCGGAGCTTGTTCACGACGAGGGTCGCGAGCGCCTCGCCCTCGACGTCCTCGGCGATGATGAGGAGCTGCTTCTGGCTCTTGGCGATCGCCTCGAGCACCGGGAGCAGGTCCTTCATGTTGGAGATCTTCTTCTCCGAGATGAGGATGTAGCAGTCCTCGAGGTTCGCCTTCATGGCCTCGGGATCGGTCACGAAGTACGGCGAGAGGTAGCCGCGGTCGAACTGCATGCCCTCGACCACGTCGAGGGTCGTGTCGGCGCTCTTGGCCTCCTCGACCGTGATCACGCCCTCCTTGCCGACCTTCTCCATCGCGTCGGCGAGGAGCTTGCCGATCGTCTCGTCGCCGTTCGCGCTGATCGTGCCGACCTGCGCGATCTCCTTCGCGTCCTTGGTCTGCTTGGCCGAGCTGTGGAGGTGCCCCACGATCGCCTCGACCGCCTTGTCGATGCCGCGCTTGATCTCCATCGGGTTGTGCCCGGCCGCGACGAGCTTGGAGCCCTCGCGGTAGATCGCCTGGGCGAGCACCGTCGCGGTGGTCGTCCCGTCGCCGGCGATGTCGCTCGTCTTCGAGGCGACCTCGCGGACCATCTGGGCGCCCATGTTCTCGAAGCGGTTCTCGAGCTCGATCTCCTTGGCGACCGTGACGCCGTCCTTGGTGACCGTCGGCGAGCCGAAGCTCTTCTCGATGACGACGTTGCGCCCCTTCGGGCCGAGGGTGACCTTGACCGCGTCGGCGAGGGCGTTGACCCCCGCGAGGATCATGCTGCGGGCGGACTCGTTGTAGATGATTTCCTTGGCTGCCATGGTGTCTCTCCTAAGTTCCTTCTGTCGCCCGCGTCACTTCTCGATCACGCCGAGGATGTCGTCCTCGCGGAGGATGAGGTGCTCCTCGCCGTCGATCTTGACCTCGGTGCCCGAGTACTTGCCGAAGAGGACGCGATCGCCCTCCTTGACGTCGAGCTTCCGCACGGTACCGTCCTCGGCGACCTTGCCGTTGCCGACGGCGACGACGGTCCCCTCGATCGGCTTCTCTTTCGCGGTGTCCGGAATGTAGAGACCTCCCTTGGTCTTCTCTTCTTCCTTCACGCGCTGAACGATCACGCGGTCCTGGAGCGGTCGAATCTTCATCTTTGCAAGTCCTCCGGGGACGAGCGCCGCGTCCCACGAACGGCGAGACCCAGCCGGCGCGAATGAGCGCGCCGGAAGGCCCCCTACGATTGCAGTCTGGGCACTTTGCTAGCACTCACCTGTGGCGAGTGCTAGCGAGCGCGCGGAAGATAGCCACCCCCTGGAGGGTGTCAAGAGTGGCCCCAGGCCGGCACTTTGCGCGCTGGCAGCCAGTCGCAGAGGTGGCTGTAAGTCCTGGAGATCGCAGGGGAAGGCGCGCCGCTCAAGGCTGGGCTCGGCGGAGCCTCTCGGCTAAAATACGCTTATGAGGGCAAAGCTGCGGCAGCACAGTGACGCGATGCCCTCACGGTCTCCAGCCCGAGGGAGGCCGCCAGGACGTGTCTGGTTGACCTGAGCGCGCGGTGGCCCGGGTTACGTCGGTATCCAGGGCACCCGCACAAGTGAGGTGCCGCTGTGAGCCAAGCGATCTCTCTCTCCCCGAGCATGACCCGCTATTTCCAGGAGGTTGTGGACGAGGCGCTCCGAGTTCGGAACGTCGCCGCCACCGAGGCGGCGTCGAGTTACCTCGTCGGTCTGCTCTGTGCTTTTGCTCACCCGGACGAGCATGCCGAGTCTGCCTTCAACCAGCCCCTGACCTTTCTTCTGCGCGACGCGCTGGAAGCCTCCGGAGCCGAGCGTTTCCAGCGGCTGCGTAACCTGGGAGACAGCGTCCTCTACGTGGTCGGTTTCTTCGGCGGCCACATCGAGCTGAAGGGGGTCGATCGCGGCTACGTGGTCGGGGTCGGGTCGACCGCCTACCACCATGCGGCCGCTATGCTGCGCCTCAATGCGCGCGTCGGCCAGGGGCCCGATGTTCTTTCGGAGATGGCCGAGAAATTCGAGCGGTTCGTGAGCGTCCTGAACGATGTGGCCGACGGTACGCTCGCGTCGGGGGCTCGGGACGAGCGCTCGGTGCTCCGGCTGTACGAGCGCTGGGTTCGTACGGGATCGAGCCGCCTCGCGGATGAGCTCGGGGCACGAGGGCTCGTGCCGAGCCGTGGTACGGGCGGGCTCAACTGATGCGGGGGGCGACCTTCCCGTCCCGGATCCAGGAGCACCTGGCGCGCACCTATGCGCTCGATGACGCGCCGGCGGTCGACGATTTCATCCAGCTGACGGACGGCAGCGCACGCGAAGCGCTGCTGATCCGGCACGCCGACGGGGATATCGAGATCGCGCTGCACCTGCCCCGCCGGGCGATCACGCGAGGGCGAGAGCGGACGTTCGACGAGATCTGCCAGATCGTCGAGGGCGTGAGCCACTTCCTCTATGTGGCCGAGCGGGCCCGCAGGGAGCTGCCGGCGACCCAGCTCGAGCTCGAGCTCCAGGCCGAGGTCGACAAATACGTGCTGCTTGTTTATGGCGATCTGGCTGACGAGGTCGAGCCGCCAGGCCCGCCGCTCCGGCGCCGCCACGAGGCGGCCCCACCGGGGGCGGGGCGCTTCGAGCCCGAGCGCGCCGCGCGGATCCGCGCCCATCTCTTCGAGCGGGTCACCTTCATGGATCCCCCGGGCACGGAGACAGGCGATCGCTACCGGATCGCGAACGATCTGGCAGCGCGGTTCGCGGGCCGACTCGAGGCCGAGTTTGCCCGCCACGGGCGTCATGCCGAGCTGCTGGCGGCGCTGCGACGCTTCTATGCGGCGGGGCAGACGGAAAAGATCGCCCTCGCGCGCGCCGCGTGAGCGCG
The DNA here is from genome assembly GCF_051524395.1 of Sorangium sp. So ce117. Classification (NCBI taxonomy): domain Bacteria; kingdom Pseudomonadati; phylum Myxococcota; order Polyangiales; family Polyangiaceae; genus Sorangium; species Sorangium sp. So ce117. Next base: position 8,477,043 of record NZ_CP150309.1, on the reverse strand, counting down.
TCCTCCCGGGCGCTCGGGGTCGCTCGGGAGGGCGGCGGCGGGCGGCGACGGGCGGCGACGGGCGGCGACGGGCGGCGACGGGCGGCGACGGGCGGCGACGGCGAAGAGCGCTCGCCGCGGCCGCGCGCTCTCGTTCTCTCTTGACCGGTTCGCGCGCACGTACTCTCATCCGCATCCACGATGCCTTCCGCGAGCACGATGCCGCCCCGTGTGCTGGTGGCCGAAGACGAACCGGCGATGTTGAGCCTCGTTGCGCGTCACCTGAGGAACCTAGGGTTCTTTGTGATCGAGGCTTCCGAGGGCGATGGCGCCTGGGAGCTCGCGCGTGAACACCAGCCGGATCTGGTGATCCTGGACGTGATGATGCCCGGCATGAGCGGCTGGGAGATCTGCAAGCGGCTGAAGAGCGACACGTCCGACGGACGGCCGTTCGCGAACACCGGCGTCATCATGCTCACCGGGATCGGCGAGAACCTGAACGAGATGACCTCGCCGCTCTTCGCCGCGGACGCCTGGTTGAACAAGCCGTTCGATTTCACGGATCTGGACGCGCGGGTGCGCGAGACGCTCGCGCGTTATGCGAAGCAGGTCCCTGATGCGAACGGCGCCAGGGGTCAGACGAGCGCGGTTGGCGAAGAGCGTGAAGCCGCGGCGCAGCCGTCTTCCAGAGAGCGGGCGACGGGGGCGAAGAAGTCGGCGGCAAACGGCGTCACCGCGAGCAGTGCGGCTGCGAAGCGGTCGGCCGCGACGAAGAAGCCGGTCACCAAGGCTGCGAAGAAGCCGGCGGTGGCGAAGAAGCCGGCCGCCAAGGCGGTGAAGAAGCCGGCCGCCAAGGCTGCGAAGAAGCCGGTCGCCAAGGTGGCGAAGAAGCCGGCCGCCAAGGCGGCGAAGGAGCCGGTCGCGACGAAGAAGCCGGCCGCCAAGGCGGCGAAGGAGCCGGTCGCGACGAAGAAGCCGGCCGCCAAGGTGGCGAAGAAGCCGGTCGCGGCGAAGAGGCCGTCCGCCACGAAGGCGGCGTCCAAGAAGAAGTCGATGAAGTGATCCCATCCCAGGCGGGCGCCGTGCGCAGCGGCCCGTCACCTTGTTCGCACGCAACGTACGGGTGCCGCCGCCGAGCTGGGCGCAGAGGAGCCGTCCGATCAGCGTTCGGAGGGAAGACCCCCACCCACCACCGGCAGCGCGCATCCATGCCTGCTGAGCGCTGAGCGCAGAGGCTGCCCCGCACGGGAATCATCAGGGCTCGCCGCGCGTCATTCCCACGTACGTCGCGCGCAGCCTCCCAGGAACTTTCGGGCGCCTGACCCGTCAGCAGGTACAATGCTGCGACGTTTCCCCTTCGAGGGCCCCCGCGGGGGGCGCCCGGAGCGCTGAGCACCGTGAGCGACTCTCGCACGAAGCAACTGGACCGCATTCGCAGCGCCGCGCTCACGGTTGAGCTGAGGCTGCGGTTCGGGCGCGCGCTGCGCGCGCTGCCGAGCGCGCTGACCCTCGCGCTCGCGCTCGCCGCCGGGACGCTCGCGGTGCACAAGGCGCTCCCGGCGTACCTCGGCGAGCCGCGCGCGCGCCAGCTCCTCCTCGGCGCGGGGCTGCTCGTGCTGGCCACCCTCGTCGTGGCGATGCTGCGCCGCTTGCCTCCCCGCGCCGGCACCATCGCCCTCGATCGGCACCACGGCCTCCACGACCGGCTGACGATCGCGCTCGCCTTCGACGCGCTGCCCGCAGCGCAGCGCACCCCCCTGATGGAGGCGGCGATCGACGACGCCTGCGAGCACGCCGCAGGGCTGCGCCCCGCCGGCGCCGCGCCGCTCGCGCTCCCTCGCGAGCTCTGGACCTCCGCCGCGGTGGGCCTCGGCGTGCTCGCGGTGGCGCTGCTGGAGGTGCGCACCCCGCGGAAGCAGGCGCCCGTCGCGGCGACCATCGACGCGCTCACCATGTCGCCCGACGACATCGAGCTCTTCAAGGACGCGGCCAAGGCGCTCGATCGGCAGGACCAGAGCCCGGAGATGAAGTCCGCGGTCGAGCGGTTCAACCAGCTCATCGAGGACATCGCCAACAAGCGCCTCGATCGCACCGAGGCGTTCCGCCGCATGGAGGCGCTCGAGCGAGAGCTCCTCAAGGGCGCGGAGGCCGACCTGAAGGCGCTCGAAGAGGCGCTGAAGGAGACGGGGCTCGACCTCAAGAAGAGCGACCTGGCGAAGGGCGTGGGGGAGTCCCTCGAGAAGAAGGATCTCGAGAAGGCGAAGAAGGACCTGAAGGAGCTCGCCGAGAAGCTCCGCGACAAGAAGCAGAAGTTCGACAAGGCCGAGATCGAGCGGCTGCGCAAGGCGCTCTCCGAGGCGGCGTCGCGCCGCAAGGAGGCCCTCGCCGCGATCAACGAGAAGCGCGCCGAGGCGCGCGAGCAGCTCCTCAAGCAGAAGCAGAAGGCCTCCGCGAACGATCAGCAGAGATCCGAGCAGGAGAGGCTGCTCAAGAAGAAGGAGCGGGAGCTGGAGCGGCTCGACCGCGAGGCCGAGCAGAAGGAGCGGACCGGGCGCCAGCTCGACCGGCTCGATCGCGAGCTCGCCAAGGCCGCCGAGGATCTGATGCGCGACCTCGGGATGTCAGCGGACGATCTCGAGCAGGCGGCCGAGGACATCAACCGGATGCAGCAGGAGGAGATGTCCGAGCAGGAGAAGGAAGAGCTGCGCCAGCGGCTCGAGGAGCTCCGGGAGCTCGTGCGCCAGCAAGGGCAGGGGGGCAAGCAGCGGATGGCCAGGATGCTCCGCTTCGGAAAGCGCGCGCGCGGCAGCCAGGGCGGCGGCGAGGAGCAGCAGGGGCAGGGCCAACAGGGGCAGGGCGACGGCGAGCAGGAAGGGCAGGAGGGCCAGCAAGGCCAGGGCGGTCAGGGCAAGGGCGGGCAAGGCCAGGGGCAGGAGCTGGTGATCGGGCCCGGCGGCAAGAAGATCCTGATGCCCGGCGGCGGGCAGGGGCAGGGGCAGGAGGGCGCCGGGAGCGGCCAGGGCAATAGCAACGGCGGCAACCAGCCCGGGGGTGACGGCGTCGGCTCCGGCCGCGGCGGCGAGGTCGCGGGCAAGCGCACCGACCCGAAGATGGGGACCCAGGACGTCCAGGCGCAGGGGCTCGACACGCAGCAAGGGCCCTCGAACAGCGAGGTGATCCTCAGCGCCGCCGAGCGGGGCTTCAAGGGGACCGGCTACAAGAAGGTCTTCACCGACTATCACACGGTCGCAGAGCAGCAGATCAACAAGGATCAGATCCCTGATGGATACCGGTTCTACGTGAACCGGTATTTCCAGCTCATCAGGCCGCGCGAGTGAGTCGAGCCGGCGGCTCGAACGCGACCGCGCCTCTACAGGCGCTCCGCGGCAGCGGGCGCGAAGCAGGAAGTCATGGCTGAGAAGACGAAGGAAGCAGCGCGGGCCGAGGTGGACGAGTTCCGCGCGAGCATCGGAGAGCTGCGCGAGGAGGTGGGGAAGGTCATCGTCGGCAACCGCGAGGTGGTCGACGGTGTGCTCACGTGCATGCTCGCGGGCTCGCACGCGCTGCTCGAGGGCGTGCCGGGGCTCGGCAAGACGATGCTCGTCCGCACCATGGCCGAGGCGCTCGACCTCCAGTTCTCGCGCCTCCAGTTCACGCCCGACATGATGCCCGCGGACATCATCGGCACCACGGTCATCGATGAGAACGCGGGCGGGCAGCGGTCGTTCTCGTTCCGCAAGGGGCCGATCTTCGCGAACATCGTCCTCGCCGACGAGATCAACCGGGCCACGCCGAAGACGCAGAGCGCGCTCCTCGAGGCCATGCAGGAGCACCGGGTCACGGTCTCGCGGCAGAGCTACACGCTGGAAGAGCCGTTCTTCGTCCTGGCGACGCAGAACCCCCTCGAGAGCGAGGGGACGTACCCGCTGCCCGAGGCGCAGCTCGATCGGTTCTTCTTCAAGCTGCACGTGCCGTTCCCCAGCCGCGACGAGCTGAACTCGATCCTCGAGCGGACGACCGGCACCGACGCGATCGAGGTGCGGCCGGTCCTGAACAAGGAGCGGATCATCGCCATGCAGCGGCTCGTCCGCGAGGTGCCCGTGGCGAAGCACGTCCAGGACTACGCGGTGCGGCTCCTCCAGGCCACCCACCCCGCCGAGGGAGGCAGCCTCGACGAGGTGAAGCGGTTCGTGAAGTTCGGCGGGTCGCCGCGCGGGGCGCAGGCGCTGCTGCTCGCCGCGAAGATCCGCGCCCTCTTCGAGGGGCGGTTCGCGGCGTCGGTCGACGACGTGCGCGCGTGCGCGCTCCCCGCCCTCCGGCACCGCGTGCTGCTCAACTTCGAGGGCGAGGCGGAGGGCGTGAAGACCGACGAGGTGCTGCAGGCGATCCTCAAGCACCTTCCGGAGAGCAAATGAGGCGCCGTCGAAGGTAGCATGGGGCTCTTCGACGCGTTCAAGAGGGCCGCCGCGCCGCTGCGCCGCATCTCCGCGCTCTCCGCGAGCGCCCCCGACGAGGAGCTCTTCGACGACGAGTTCCAGCGCAAGCTCGACTATCTCGCGATGGTGAGCCGCCGCGTCTTCTCGGGCGCGATGCGCGCGGAGCGGCGGACCAAGAAGACCGGCTCCGGGGTCGAGTTCGCCGACCACCGCGACTACGCGCCCGGCGACGATTTCCGGTACCTCGACTGGGCCGCGTACCAGCGCTTCGACCGGCTCCTCATCCGGCTCTACGAGGAGGAGGAAGATCTCTCGATCTACTTCATCGTCGACACCTCGGCGTCGATGGCGTTCGGCGACGGCGAGAAGCTGCGGCACGCAAAGCGCCTCGCTGCAGCGCTGGCGTACGTGGGGCTCGCCAACCTCGACCGCATCGCGATCGTCACCGCGACCGACGAGATCAGCGGGCGCATGCAGTCGACCCGCGGCAAGGCGCGCATCTTCAGGATCTTCCGCTTCCTCGGGCAGGCGCGCGCCGAGGGCCCGACCGACCTCGGCGAGGCGATGAAGACCTTCGTGGCGCAGCACAAGCGGCGCGGCCTCGCCGTGATCCTCAGCGATCTCTACGATCCGGCGGGCTTCGAGCGCGGCATCAACGTCCTCCGGTACAACCGGTTCGAGCCGTTCGTGCTCCACGTCGTCGACGCGCGCGAGGCCCGGCCTGCGCTGCGCGGGGACGTGCGCGTCTACGACTGCGAGACCGGCGACGAGCGCGAGGTCACGGTGACCCCCAAGGTGCTCGAGCGCTACGCCGAGGCCTACGAGCAGTACCTCGACGAGATCCGCCGCTTCTGCACGTCGCGGCAGGTGAGCTACTTCCGCGCGGACGTGTCCGTCCCCTTCGATGAGCTGATCCTTCGCGTGTTCCGCAGAGGCGGCTTCCTCCGGTAGCGATGCTGCACTTCACCGGCGTTCCGCTGCAGACACTGCTCCAGATCGGCGCCCTCGCCGGGGCCGTGGTCGTCGTCTTCTACATCCTCAAGCTGCGCCGGCGGCCCGTCGCGGTCCCCTTCTCGAGGATCTGGGAGCGCATCCTCCGGGACAAGGAGGCGACGAGCCTGTTCTCGCAGCTGAAGCGGCTCCTGTCGCTGCTGCTGCAGCTCGCGCTCCTCGCGCTGCTCCTGCTCGCGCTGGGGGATCCGCGCCCGCAGGCGAACCTCGTCGAGGGGCGCAACATCGTCGTCCTCATCGACGCGAGCGCGAGCATGCAGGCCATCGACGTCGCGCCCTCGCGCATCGAGCTCGCGAAGGAAGAGGTCAGGAAGATGGTCCGCGGCCTCTCCGGCAGCGATCGCATGCTGCTGGCCCAGATGGACGCGGCCATCACGCCCCTGTCGACGCTCACCGGAGAGATCTCGGAGCTCGAGGCGGCCGTCGCGGCGGTGAGGCCGACCGACGCCACCGCCGACTTCGCGCGCGCGCTCCGCTTCGCGAGCGACACCCTGAGCGGGCTCCCGTCGCCGGAGGTCATCGTCGTGAGCGACGGCGCGCTCGGCGAGCCGACCGACGCCGGCGGACAGGTGCGCCTCGGCGACATCAAGCTCTCGTACCTGCCGATCGGCAAGGGATCGAGGAACGCCGCCATCACCGAGTTCTCGGTGCGGCGCTACCCGCTCGACAAGAGCCGCTACGAGGTGATGCTCGAGGTCACCAACACGAGCGACGAGCCCCTCGATCTCGAGCTGTCGCTGCTCGGCGACGGCCAGCTGACGGATCTGACGCGCATCCGGCTCAAGCCCAAGGAGAAGCTGCCCCGCTTCTACCCGAACCTCTCCGGCGCGTCGAAGACGCTCGAGGCCAAGCTCGCGCTGGCCGACGGCAGCTCGGACGACCTCCCAGCGGACAACCGCGCCTACGCGCTCCTCCCCGAGCGGCGCCGCGCGCGCGTCCAGGTCGTCTCCGCGGGGAACATGTTCCTCGAGGCGGCGCTGCTCCTCGACGAGTACCTCGACGTGACCTTCGTCGATCCGCAGCGGTACCCGGCGGCCTCGTCGTTCGACGTGACCATCTTCGACGGCGTGGCGCCGAGCGTCGCGCCGGGGAGCGGGAGCCTGCTCTACCTCAACCCGACCGGGACCAGCGTCCCGTTCGAGGTGGGCAAGGAGGTCCTCGATGACGACCCGAACTACCGCCTGGGCTTCGACGAGCTCGACGCGAAGCACCCGCTCCTGCGCTACACGGCGCTCAGCGACGTGAACGTCGCGCGCGCCCGCGTGCTCAAGGGCAACAAGGAAGACAGGGTCGTCGGCCGGAGCCACAAGGGCCCGCTGCTGCTCGAGGGGCGGCGCAGCGGCGTGAAATTCGTCGCGCTCGGCTTCGACGTGCGCGAGAGCGATTTCCCGCTCCGCATCGCCTGGCCGCTCTTCCTGCTCAACGCGATCAACAACTTCGTCGAGGAGGACACGAGCTACATCTCCTCGTTCCGCACGGGCTCCGTCTGGCACATCCCGGCGTCCTCGTCCGCGGAGGTGGCCAGCCTGGAGCAGCCCGACGGGACGACGCGCGCGGTCCCCGTCCAGGAGGGGCGCGCCGTGTTCCTCGGGCAGCACGCCGGCTTCTACACGCTGCGCGTCGGCGCCGCGGGCGCGCAGGAGGAGAGCATGTTCGCCGCGAACCTCTCGGCCCCGGAGGAGAGCGCGATCACCCCGGCCGTCGAGCTCAAGGTCGACGGCCGCGGCGCGGGCGCGGTGAGCGAGTTCAAGATCGGCGTTCGCCGTGAGCTCTGGGTCTACCTGCTCGCGGCGGTGCTCCTGGTGACCGCGATCGAGTGGTTCACGTACCACAGGAGGGTGACGGTGTGAGCGCGTTCCGTGGTCGCTGGCTGCGCATCGCCGCGTGGGCCATCACATGCGCCGCCCTCGGCGGGATCCTGTTCTGGGCGTACCGGAGGTATGTCCTCCTGCATCCGGATCCGACGCTGACGTGGGTGCGCGAGGGGGTGAAGTACGAGCTCCTCAACCCGAAGATGCTCGGCGCGATCCTGCTCGCGCCCTGGTTCGTCGGGGTGCTCGCGGGATCCCTCGCCGACCTTCCCCTGCCGCAGCGCGTGCTCTCGGTGCTGCTGCGGGTCGCGTTCGTCGCGCTGATCGCGCTCGGGCTGTCGCGGCTCGCGAGGTCCGCGACCACGGAGAAGGTCGCCACCATCTACCTCATCGACGTCTCCGAGTCGGTCACGGACGAGGCGCTCGACGACGCGCGGGCGACGCTCGACAAGGCGTTCGCCGAGAAGCCCGAGGACGGCGTCATCAAGGTGATCACCTTCGCGCGGCGGCCGCGGCTCGCCGAGCGCGCGGCCGGCGAGGCGGCCGGTCGCGAGGAGGAGCGGCGCGCGCCGCTCATCGGCCGCCACGTCGACGCGAACGGGCAGCGCGGCGATCTCGGCGCGGGCTCGAACCTCCAGGCCGCGCTGCAGCTCGCGTACGGGCTGTATCCGCCCGGCTACCTCAAGCGCGCCGTGCTGATGTCGGACGGCGTGCAGACGGACGGCGACGTGCTCGCCGAGGCCAACCGGGCGCGCGACGTCGGGGTGCGGCTGTTCTCCATCCCGTACCGGCGGCCCGCGCCGCCCGAGGTCGCGGTGCGAGAGCTCAGGATGCCCGACCGGGTCAAGGTCGGGGAGACGTTCGAGATCCACGCCGACATCTACGCCAGCCGCGCCACCAAGGCGCGCGCGCGGCTCTTCCAGGGGGAGGCGCTGAACGGCCTCGAGGGCATCCGGGACCTCGAGCTCAAAGCAGGGCCGAACGACGTCGTGTTCAAGAGCGTCGTGCGCATCGCGGGGCAGGTGACCTACGCGCTCGAGCTCGACCAGATCGCGGACGATAAGTTCAAGGAGAACAACCGGTACGCGACCACCATCGACGTGCCTGGGCGCCCGTCGGTGCTCTACGTCGAGGGGACGCCGCAGCACGCCGGCCCGCTCTCGAGCGCGCTCACCGCGCAGCAGTTCGACGTCGACGTCAGGCCGCCGGCAGGCTTCCCCGGCTCCCTCAAGGAGATGGAGCGCTACGACTTCCTGATCGTGTCCGATACCCCGAAGGAAGCGCTCAGCCTGCAGGGGCAGGAGATCATCGAGAGCTACGTGCGGGATCTCGGCGGGGGGTTCCTCTTCGCCGGCGGCGAGTCGGGGTACGGCCTCGGCGGCTGGTACCGCACCACCATCGAGCGGATCCTGCCCGTTCGGATGGACAACGAGCGAAAGAAGGACATGCCGAGCGTCGCGATGGCGCTCGTCATGGATCGCTCGGGATCGATGACCGGGCTGCCCCTCGAGATGGCCAAGGCCGCGGCGAAGGCGACCGCGGGGGTGCTGTCGTCGGACGATCTGATCGAGGTGATCGCGTTCGACTCGGCGCCGACGCGCTACGTGAAGATGCAGCCCGCGCGCAACCGCTCGCGGATCGCGGGCGAGATCGCGCGCATCCAGCCGGGCGGCGGGACCGAGATCTTCTCCGCGCTCGACGCCGCCTACCAGGACATGACCGTCACGCAGGCGCGCAAGAAGCACGTCATCCTCCTCACGGACGGCAAGGCGTCGACGGGCGGCATCCGGGACCTCGTGTCCGCCATGATCGCCGAGTCGATCACCGTGACCACGGTGGGCCTCGGGAACGACCTCGACGAGCAGCTGCTCAAGATGATCGCCGACGTGGGCGGGGGGCGCTTCCACGCGGTCCCGGATCCGAACAACCTGCCGCGGATCTTCACCAAGGAGACCGAGATGGTGGCGCGCGCCGCCGCCGTCGAGGAGTGGTTTCCGGTGACCCAGGTCGGCGACGCGGCGTTCCTCCGCGGCGTCGACGTCCGCACGGCGCCCAACCTGCACGGCTACGTCTCGACCAAGCTGAAGCCGCCGCCAGCCCAGGAGCTGCTCACGAGCGACACCGAGGAGCCGATCCTCGCGCGCTGGCGCGTCGGCCTCGGGTGGACGCTGGCCTGGACGACCGACGTCAAGGCGCGCTGGGCCGTCGAGTGGCTGAGGTGGCCAGGCTTCGAGAAATTCTGGGGGCAGCTCGTCCACGAGCACATGCGCCAGAAGCACCGGCGCGAGCTCGACATGAAGGCCGAGATCGTCGACGGAGAGCTGCGCGCGTCCGTCGACGCGTTCGGGGCGGACGACCGGTTCGAGAACAACCTGACCTCCCGGCTCACCCTCATCGGGCCCGAGCCGGGCGGCGCGACGCGGGTCGTCGACATGCGTCAGACCGCGCCGGGGCGCTACGAGACGGCGCTTGCGCTGGATCGGTACGGCTCGTTCCTCTTGCGGGCGGAGCACCTGCGCGAGGCCGAGGACGGCTCGCTCCGGCCTGTCGCCGTCAGCTACGGCCACGTCTCGAACCCGTACCCGCGCGAGTACGCGAGCTTCGAGCCCGAGCTCGCGATCCTCGAGAAGGCCGCGACGTCGACCGGCGGGGCGGTCGATCCGAACGGGGTGGCGGCCATCTTCGACCCGGCAGGGGAGAAGGTGACGTTCCACGAGGAGCTCTGGCAGCAGTTCATCTACGCTGCGATGGTCGTATTCCTGCTCGATCTGTTCGTCCGCCGGGTGCGGCTCTTCGACCGGAAGTTCGTCGCGCGCCGGGGCCGAGGGGTAGGGGGCCGGCGCCTCCCGGCCACATGACGGCTCATGGCAACGCGGAACCCCTCATGACGGCCGATCCCCCGTTCCTCCCCGGCGCCGCGCCGAGCGCCGGTGCGCGTCCGTCAGGTTGTCCCCGACTCCGCTGCGTGGAACGCTGTGCTCCAGACCGCTGGCCTGCACCATTTCGCGACGCGGAAGGGCCGTCTTGGGCTAGTTTCCCCTTATAGACCGGTGGTAGAGGAGCCCTGGAAAGCAGCGAAGGACGTGAATGCGCTCGAGGCCTCCACCTCTCGGCCTCCCGTGGGTCGTCCGCTCATCATCAGCGGCGATCCGCTCGCTTCGCTCCGTGGACGAGGCACCGCTGTGTCCTCCAACACCGCCCTCGGCCGGCTGCTCCGCGAGTCGCCGCGGGCGATCGCTGAGCTGCACGAGCAGGAGATCGCGCTGGGGATCGACGTGGTACGGGCGCTCACGTCCGCGACGACGACGCGCGCCCTGGCGCCCATCGGCATGGCGTTCCGCGCCGCCGCGCTGACCGGAACCGCGGTCGAGCTCGCCACAGAGGCGGCGGGCGCGGCCGCGCGCCGCGTGGCGGTGGCGGGTATCCTGGGCCACACTGCTGCCGCGCCCATGGCCGACCGGATCGCGGAGGATTACGCCGTCCATGCGGCCAGGCTGGCGGCGGCCGGCTGCGAGATCCTCGTCGCGTGCGGCTTCGATCCAGCCCAGGCAGCGTGCGTCGGCCCCACGGTCGCGCGGCTCGCGCGCCGCGCGGCGGTGGTCAGCGCCAGCACGACGCAGCTGGCGACGTGGGCGCTCGTGGAGCTCGACGGCGCAGGGCGCACCGCCGATGGCGAAGGCTTTGAGGAGGTCGCCCGCTCGGCCCTCGACGGCGGCGCGGACGCGTTGCTCTTCGAGGTGCCGTCGGTCGAGCTCGGGCTCAACGTGCTCCGGCGCCTCGAGGGCGTCGCGCATGAGGTTCAGGTCGGCGTGCTGCTCGGCGCGGAATCTATGCAGGCGGACGGTGCCGACCGCATCGCGCCTGCCGAGATCTGCGATGCTTGGGCGGCGTCGGCGGCGCGGCTCATCGAGGCGGGCGCGCGAATGCTCGGGGGAGGGACGGGGACAACGCTGGCGCACCTGGGCGCGCTCGCGAAGATGCTCCGTACGACGCAGCGCGCGCCCCTTCTCAGGCGCGCGCTCTAAGCGAGAACGAAACCCAACCGGAAACGTGATGATGGCCGATGCAAGCCACGGGAGTGAGTCGAAGTCTCAACCGTTGGAGACGTTCGATGATCTGCTGTTTCCCTTTCACGAAGCCACGAAGCCCGAGGCCCTTCACCGGATCGGCGCCGAGGCGGAGAAGTTCGGGGTCGACGCCAGGACGGGCGCTGCCATCCCGTACGAGGGCGAGCGGAGCGTACTCAACATCCTCCAGGCGCTCGTCGAGCGGCACGGGTGGACACCCGAGCACGAGACCCCCGGCGGTCCGCTGATCGCGCTCGCCCGGGCTGGCGCCTCGGTGACGCTCGAGCCAGGCGGGCAGCTCGAGCTGTCCGGAGCGCCCCTCGAGAACATCCACCAGATCTGTATGGAGATGAGCGGGCACCTCGCGGAGCTGCGCGACATCTCCGCGGAGCTCAAGCTGACCTGGCTTGGCATCGGGTTTCACCCGTTCGCGTCGCAAGCCGATCTCTCCTGGGTGCCCAAGGCGCGCTACGCGATCATGCGGCGCTACCTGCCGACGCGCGGCGCGCACGGCCTCGACATGATGCGCCGCACCGCCACCGTGCAGGCGAACTTCGACTACGCCAGCGAGGAGGCGGCGATGCGCGCGCTCCGCGTGTCGCTCCGGCTCTCCCCGCTCGTGACAGCGATGTTCGCGAACTCCCCGTTCTACGAGGGGGCGCTGTTCGGCGGGCGGAGCTACCGCGCCAAGGTCTGGCTCGACGTCGACGCCGCGCGGCAGGGGCTGATCCGCAACGTGCTCGAGCGCGGGCGCCGCTTCTCGGACTACGTCGCGTGGGCGGTCGACGCGCCGATGTTCCTCATCAAGCGCGACGGCGAGGTGATCGAGAACACGGGGCAGACCTTCCGCGACTTCCTGGAGCACGGCTTCCAGGGGCACCGGGCCACCCGCGGCGACTGGGAGATGCACATCAACACCCTCTTCCCGGAGGTCAGGCTGAAGCGGACCCTCGAGGTCCGCGGCGCAGACTCGCTGCCGGCCAACCTCGTCTGCGCGCTCCCGGCGCTCTGGGCGGGCATCCTCTACGACGCGCGCGCGCTCGATGAGGCCGACGCCCTGTCCGAGAGCTTCAGGTTCGACGAGCTCGAGGACGTGCGCCCGAAGATCGCCGAGCGCGCGCTCCGCGCCACGTTCCGGGGCAAGCCGCTCGCGGCGCTGGCCGAGCGGCTCGTCTCGATCGCCTCGGGCGGCCTCGGGCGGCGCGCGCGCCTGAACAAGAACGGCAAGGACGAGCGCGTCCACCTCGATCGGCTCAGCGCGCTCATCGCCAAGGGGCAATCCCCGGCCGATGCTCTGGTCGATGGACTCCGCAACGACGACCCGGACCTGCGAAGCAAGATCCTCGAACGTGCGAGGATCTAGCCGCGGCTCGTCGCCGAGGAGGCGCGGGGCGGCGGGCGCGCCGGGGGGAGGACGTCGACCGGCATGACGTTCGTCTACCTCCTGGGCACCTTGCTCCTGGTGCTCCTCAACGCGTTCTTCGTCGCGTCCGAGTTCGCCATCGTCAAGATGCGGCCGACGCGGCTGGAGCAGCTCGTGCGCGAGGGGGACGCGCGGGCCCGGCTCGCGCTCCAGATGTCGCAGCGGCTCGACGCGTACCTGTCCGCCAACCAGCTGGGCATCACGCTCGCGTCCCTCGGGCTCGGCTGGATCGGCGAGCCGGCCATCGCCCACCTCATCGAGCCGTTGCTCGCGCCGCTCGACGCCTGGTCGGGGGTCGGCGCGCACGCCATCGCCATCGGCATCTCGTTCATCCTGATCACGGCGCTCCACACCGTGATCGGGGAGCTCGCGCCGAAGTCGCTCGCGATCCAGCGGACCGAGAAAGTTACGTTATGGGCGGCGAGGCCGCTGCACGGGTTCTTCGTCCTGATGTGGCCGGTCATCTGGGTGCTCAACTCGATGGCGAACGGGTTCGTCCGCCTCTTCGGGCTCCGGCCTGTGGGCGAGGAGGAGATCGCGCACACGTCGGAGGAGCTCCGGCTGCTCTTGACGAAGAGCCCCGCGGGGCTCGATCCGGCGCTGCGCAGCATGCTCGTGCGCATCTTCGACCTGCGCCGCCGCACGGCGAGGCACGTGATGTCGCTCCGCTCCGACGCGGCGACCCTGCGCGCGAACATGACGATCGACGAGGCGGTGCGGATCGTGGCCGACGCCGGGTACTCCCGGTACCCGGTGCTCGACGAGCAGGGCAAGAACGTGCTCGGCTACCTGCACCTGCGCGACCTGTTCGACGTCCTGAGCCACCGCCGCCGCGCGGCGCGCGTCGCCGAGCTGCTCCGCAAGCCGATCTTCGCGCGCGAGAACACCTCGGTCGAGCGCCTCCGCCTCGAGATGCAGGCGCGCCAGGTGCCGGTGGCGATCATCACGTCGGCCTCGGGCGAGTTCATGGGGCTCGTGACGATGGAAGACCTCATCGAGGAGATCGTCGGGGAGATCCGCGACGAGAACGACGAGGAGGTGCCGCCCATCCACCGCCGCGGCGGCGGCATCGTCGACGTCGACGGCCGCGTCCTGCTGACGGACCTGGAGCGCGACGCGCACATCGTGCTGCTGCCCGAGGTGAAGACCGTCGAGACGGTCGGCGGCTACATGCTCGGCCGGCTCGAGCACCCACCCGAGGCGGGCGAGCGCGTCGAGTGCGAGGGCTACACGCTCGTGGCAATGGATGTCGCCGGCCGGCGGGTACGGCGCGTCCGCATCGTCCCGACCGACGCGGCCGGGGGCGAGCGGTCATGACGAGCGCGGCTCCCCGCGCCGCGGATCCGCGCGCCAGCGCCGTCCGTCAGGGGCGCCGCCTCCGAGCGTACGCGGCGAGGCGCGCACCCTGGAATCGATCGCCCCGTGGACGAACGGCGCGCGGATCCAGGTACAAACTTCGGCGGACCGGTACTACCCTGGCTTCGTAAGTGGAAACGCTTGCAACTCGGATCTTGCGCGATGGCCCGCTGAACGAGCTCGATGCCGTCGGCTGGGCCATTCGTCTTGCGAAGCGGATCGAGGCGCTTCACGCCCTCGGCGTCGCGCACGGCGCCATCTCGCCGGAGTGCGTGCTCACGACCGCTGTCGATCGCACGTCGAAGGCGATCCTGGCCGACCTGCGCCAGACGCCGAGCCGCATCGCGTACCAGTCGCCCGAGCGGGTGGGGGGCGGGACGCTCTCGGCCGGCGACGACGTGTGGGCCATCGCGGCGACGCTCTACGAGGTGCTGACCGGGGCGAGCGCCTTCGGCGGCGGGAGCGACGCCGAGACGCGGCAACGGATCTCGAGCTCCTCACCGGCGCCGCTCGCCGTCTTCGACGTGGGCGACGACGATCTCCAGCGGGTCCTCGACGATGCGTTCCAGCGCGATCGCTCCGCGCGCACGACGAACGCCGCCGCGTTCCGGCGCGCGCTCGAGGAATGGCACCCCGATCCCGCGGTGCGCACGCTGCTCCCGCTCGACGACGAGGACGCGACGAACGACGAGGACGACGACGAGGTGCGCACGCTGATGCGGGTCTCGCCGTTCAGCTCGAGCCAGCTCGACGAGGCTATCGCGCAGCGCGCGGCGGCAGTGGCGGCTGGGCAACCGGCGCCGCCCCTCCCGGCCGAGCGCGCGCGGCCTCCGGCGGCGCAACCCGGCGCGTCGGCCCTCAGGCCGGGCGCCGCCCCGATCCCCAGGGCGCCCGCCGTGGCCCCGGCCACGCAAGGGCGCGCCCCGGTCGCGCGAGCGCGCGTTCCGGGCGTGGGGGCGGTCCCGGTGACCCAGACGTCCGGCGACGCCCGTGAGGGCTCGGAGCCCCGGATGGCCATGCGGGAGGCGACGCCCCTGAACCTCCGCGGGCCAGCGGCCGCAGCGCCCGCGCGCTCCGGAGGAGCGGCGCCCGCCGCGCACCGCGCGCCCGACGCGGGGCGGCCCGCGCCAGGCGCGGCGCCGGCGGCTGGAGGGCCTCGAGAGCCGCCCGCTGTCGCAGCGCCGGCGCCGGCGTTCCCGGGGCGAGAGCGCCCGGACGCAGAGCCCGAAGCTGTCGCGAGACCTCAGCCCCGGAGCGGCGAGCTACCTTTCCTCGGCGATCTCGACGGGGACATGCTCGACGAGCCCACGCTCGATGCGCCCACGGTCGTCGACGACCGCGACGATGACGATGACGACGACGTCCCCACGCGGACGCGGGAAGCTCCCACGCCGGTCGTGCCGCCCCTGGTCGACGCGACGCCGACGCTCGGCGCGCCCCAGGCGCTCGCTGATGCGGCGACAGGTCGCTCCGCTGCGGCGCCGCTCGAACGAGCCGCGGGGGCGCCCGCGGCCGCGTCGTCCACGAGGGCCGACGCGGGGGGCGGAGCGCTCCTCGGGCCGACCTCCGGCGCAGCCGGCGCGCTCAGCCCATCGCAGCAAGCCTCGGCGGCCACGCACGGCGCCGTCGCCGCGCAGCAGAGCGCGGCGCCCGCTCAGCGCGCAGCGCAGGGCTCAGCCGCGCCGGTGCCGTCGCCCCTCGGCGCGGCCGACGGTCTCGGCCTGATCACCGACGCGCCGCCTGACCGCTCGGGGCGGCTCGGGATCATCATCGCGGTGGTGGTTGCGCTGCTCCTGGCGGGGGGGGCGATGCTGTTCGCCGCGCAGCTCGGCCTGCTGGGGGCCGCGCCCACCGCGCCCGGCAGGGGGGTGGTCGAGCCGGTCCCCGCGCTGGCCGTCGCGCCGATCGTGGCCCGCTCGCGGCCGGAGCGCCTCCTTGTGGAAGCTCTGGATCTGCGCGTCGAAGCCGCCCATGTCCACGCGCAGGAGCGTCTCGGGCCGCAGGCCTGAGCGGCGCGCGACGGCCTCGGTCCGCTCGGGGAACGGCGAGATCCACACCATCCTGCCGCCCGGCGCGAGCGCGCGCGCGGCGCCCTCGACGAAGCGATCGAGCATGGCGTCGAGATCTCCCGTGCGCTCGACGCGCCGCCCGAGGGGCGGGTTCGTCAGGATCAGCGTGGGCGCCTCGCCCGGGGGCGGCGCGCCGCCCGCGTCGCGCTGGAGGAGCTCCGCGCCCCGCGCGCCTGCGGCGTCGAGGTTCTCGCGCGCGATCTGCAGGGCTCGAGGATCGCGATCCGAGCCCACGAGCCGCCGGTACGGTCCGAGCAGGGCGCGCTCGCAGAGCTCGAGGCCCGAGCCGACGAACGGATCCCAGACTACGTCGTCGCCGCGCGCCCCGGCGATGCGCGCGAGCGCGGCCGCGATCGTCGGGTGCGACGCCGCGGGCACGTCGCCCCGGCGATACGCGAACCGTGGGTCGGGCAGGCGCGGCGCGAGCTCGATCCGGACACGGCCCGCGCCCTCGTAGACGACAACGTCCCACGTGCTCTGGGTCGGATCGTTCACGAGCTCCGGGGCCTCCGCCTCCACGGCGGCCGCGGCGCGGAACACCGCTGCCCGGCGCTTGCCGCCGCCGGCCCAGTCGATGCGGTAGCGGATCGCGCCCTGGGTGAAGCGGCGCAGGATCTCGCGCGCCTCCCGCGAGAGCAGCCGCTCCGCGACCGCCGCGGCGAGGTCGGCGCCCTGGTCGAGCTTCCGCAGCGGCAGCGGGAACGCGAACGACAGCATCGTGCGCGCCCCGAACAGGACGTCGAGGCGGCCGCTCAGCACCGCCTCGACCCGCGCGCCGCCGCACGGATCGCTCCGGAGCTCGGGGACGAGCGCCCCGCCGGGAGAGTCCGCGTCGAGCGCCGCGAGCTCCTCGGCGAGGATCGCCTCGAGCCCGCGCCGGCAGCGCACCGCCACCCGGACGGGGCGCTCCGGCGCGCGATCGCCGGCGATCTCGGACAGCTCGCCGCGCGTGAGGGTCCTCCTGGCCAGGAGCTCGGCGCGCGCGCGCACGCCGGCGATGTCGTCGCCGTCGAGCTCGGCCAGCGCCTCGAGCGCGGCGCCGCCGCCGACCTTGCCGAGCGCGTCGATCAGCGCGCGGCGGACGTCGGGCGAGCGCTCGCTGCGCGCCGCCTCGGCGAGCGCCTGCTCGACGAGCGCCCGCCCGGCGTCCGCCGCGTGCGGCTTGCCGAGCGCCACCGCCGCCATGCGGCGCGTGCGGCGATCGTCGTCGCCGAGGCAGGCGAGCAGGTAGTCGCGCGCCCGCTCCGAGACCTCCGGATCGAGCGACCCCGCGGCCATCAGCTTGCCGACGAGCCGGGTGAGCGGCGCGCGCAGCGCGGGCGGCGCGCCGGCCGCGCGCTCGAGCGCGGCGGGCAGCGCCGCAGCGCCGGCGCGTCGCAGCGCCCGCTCCGCCAGCTCGGCGGGCTCATCGGCCGTCTCGAGCAGATCCATCAGGGCGGCGAAGTGGCGGCGGCCCGGCGTGAAGCCCGGATCGGAGAGGGCGCGCTGGAGGTCGGGGTCGAGCGTGGCGGGGGGGGTCATCGTGGCTTGTAACTCCGCGTTTTTGATTGGATCCCGGCGGTCACAGCGGGCCTGGATCTCGGGGGACGCCTGCGCCGCTCTCCGAGCGCGCTCGACTTTCGCGACAAGCGCGGCGTTCCAGCAAGCTCTTTCGGCGCCGGGGCTCTCGGCGCTCTCGTTTTCGGTCGCCGGGTCGCTAGAGTCTCAATCATGCCGGATCTGAGCCAGGTCATCCCCAGGACGGCGTTCCCGCACGACGTGCTTCGGGCGGCCCTGGACGCGCTCGAGGCGGGGCGGCGGGTGGTGCTCGCCTCGGTGGTGGCGCGGCACGGCTCGGCGCCGTCGACGCCGGGGCAGAAGCTCTGCCTCTTCGACGATCTCACCGCGATCGGCACGATCGGCGGCGGCGCCGTCGAGCGGGCGGCGCTCGGCATCATGGGGCGCGCGCTCGACGAGCTCGCCAGCACGCCGAAGCTCGAGACGTTCCGCCTCGGCCCGACGCTGGGCATGTGCTGCGGCGGCTCGGTCGAGGTGCTCATCGAGCCGATGCTGCCCGCTGTGCACGTCCTCGTGATCGGCGCCGGGCACGTGGGCGCGTTCGCCGCGCCGCTCCTCGCGTCGCTGGGCTTCCGCGTGACCCTCTGCGATACGCGCGCCGCCGCCGCCGACCCCGCCCGCGTGCCGGCGGCGGCGCCGCTCGTCCGCGCGCCGTCGGCGTATGACGACGCGCCGCGGGATCTCGCGCCGGCGCCCGGGGAGCAGGTGCGGCTCGTGCTCGCCGAGCACGACGACCCGGAGGTGCTGACGGGCCTGCCGAGGGAGCTCGGCGAGGCGGCGGCGCTCGTGATGACGCACGACCACGCCCTCGATCAGGAGGCGCTCTCGTGGGCGCTCGCGCGCGGCTTCGGGTACGTGGGCGGCGTCGGGAGCCGCGCGAAGGCCGCGCGAACGCGCGCGCGGCTCGAGGCGAAGGGGGTGCCGCAGGGCGACGTCGCGCGGGTGCGCATGCCGGTCGGCCTCGACATCGGGGCGCGCACGCCGGCCGAGATCGGCGTCGCCCTGGCCGCGGAGCTCGTCGCGTGGCGCGCGGGGCGGCAGCGCGCTCGATGGTCATCGGCCGGCACGACGTCCGCCGGAGAGGAGCAGGCTGGATGAATCGAGTGACCACGATCGTGCTCGCCGCGGGTGCGGGCAAGCGGCTCGGGGGGCCGAAGGCGCTCCTGGCCTGGCCGTCATCGACGAAGGGCGGGGCCGAGCGGCCGCTGGCGATCGCGCACGCGGAGGCTCGCCTCTCGGCCGAGAGCGCGCGGGTGCTCGTGGTGGTGCGCAGCTCCGTCTTTCACGCGCTGCTGGCCCATGTGCAGCCGGGCATCGACCTGGTCTCGTGGTCCGCGCCGGACGACCTCGGGCCGGCGGGCTCGCTGGCCGTTGCCGCGCCGCGCATCGGCGACGCCGACGCCGTCATCGTGACGCCGGTCGACGTGCCGCCCGCGCGCGCCGCGACGGTGGCGCGGCTGCTCGCCCGTCTCGAGGCGGGCGCCTCCCTGGCGACGCCGCCGCTCGCGGTGCGGCCGCGGCACCTCGGCCGAGGCGGGCACCCGGTGGTGCTGCGCACCGAGGCGCTCCAGCGCTACCTGGAGGCCGATCCACCGCCGCTCCGGGATCACCTGAGGGCGCTCGGCGACAGGTGCGTCGACGAGGAGGTGGACGATCCAGGGGTGCTGCACGACCTGAATGTGCCGGTCGACGTGCTCCGCGTGCTCGGGGGCCCGCCGCGCTTTCTCGCCTGAAGGCGGCCGGCGATCGTCCCCCTGCGCGGGTCACGCCGCGGCGCGCTCGGGTCGACGCGTCCCCGGGGACCGGGCTATCGTCGGTGAGGAGGAGCATACGAATGGCGACGAGCCCTCCAGCGTCAGCGAGCACCGTGGGGAGCAGCGTGCCCCGTACGGACGGCCCTCCCAAGGTCACGGGGGCGTCGCGCTACGTCGACGACATCCCGGCGATGCCGGGGGAGATCTTCGGGCGCACCGTGCGGAGCCCCGTGCCTCGCGGGATTTTGCGGGGAGTGCGGCTCGACCCCGCGTTCGACTGGAGCGACGTCACCGTCGTGCTCGCCGAGGATGTCCCGGTCAACGTGGTCGCGCTGATCCTGGACGATCAGCCGATCCTCGCGACCGGAAAGGTGAACCACGCCTACGAGCCGATCGTCCTGCTCGGCTGCGCCGACCGGCTGAAGCTCGCGCGGGCGGTCCAGGCCGTCGCGCTCGACATCGATCCGCTGCCGCCGGTGCTCGACGCGCGCGCCGCGCAGGGCGGCGGGGAGATCATCTGGGGCACGGACAACGTCATCAAGCGGTACCTCATCACGAACGGGCGCGCCGACGCCGCGCGGGAGCGCGGCGAGGCGAGCGAGGCCGCGATCGACGCGGCGCTCGCGCGCTGCGAGGTGGTCGTCACCGGGACGTACGCCTCGCACCACCAGGAGCAGCTCTACATCGAGCCGCAGGGGGTCATCGCCTGGTGGGACGAGGCCGGCGCGCACGCGACGGGCTCGATCCAGTGCCCGTTCTACGTCCACAAGGCGTTCCTGAAGGCGTTCGGGCTCCCTCCCGATCGGATCCACATCACCCAGTCGGTGACGGGGGGCGGCTTCGGGGGCAAGGAGGAGTACCCGTCGATCATCGCGCTCCACGCGGCGCTGCTCGCGAAGAAGAGCGGCCGCCCGGTGCGCATGATCTACGACCGGACGGAGGACATCGAGGCGACGACGAAGCGCCACCCGGCGTCCTGCGAGATCACGAGCGGCAGCGATCGCGACGGCGCGCTGCGCGCGCTGAAGATCCGGATCCTCATGGACGGCGGCGCGTACGCGACGCTGACGCAGGTGGTCCTGTCGCGCGGCGCCCTCCACGCCGCGGGCGCCTACCGCTGGGACGACGTGTGGATCGAGGCGACCGCCGTGGCCACGAACACGCCGCCGAACGGCGCCTTCCGCGGCTTCGGCGCGCCGCAGACGATCTGGGCGATCGAGCGGCACCTCGACCGCGTCGCGCGGGAGCTCGGCTGCGATCCGCTCGATCTGAAGGCGAAGAACGTGCTTCGCCCCGGCGACTCGACAGCGACGGGGCAGGTGCTCCGCGTCAGCGTCGCGGGCGAGGAGTGCATCACGCGGGCGATCGCGGCGAGCGGTTACCGGCAGAAGCGCGCGGCCGGGCCGGTCGTCCGCGGGCGCGTGGCGCGCGGGATCGGGCTCTCTGTGTTCATGCACGGCGCGGGCTTCACCGGGTCGGGGGAGCGCTACTACAAGGGAAAGGTCGCGCTGGATCTCGCGCCCGGCGGGCGGCTCCGCATCCGCACGGCGTCGACGGACATCGGCCAGGGGACGGAGACGGTGTTCCGACAGATCGCCGCGGGCGCGGCGGGGCTGCCGCTCGATCGGGTCGAGTTCGCGGTGCCGTGCACGACGACGGTGCCCGACTCGGGCCCCACGGTGGCGTCGCGTACGGTGATGGTGGTCGGCTCGATCGTCGAGGCCGCAGCGCGGGAGCTGGCGAGCCGCGTGCGCGCGGAGCAGGCGTCGGCGCCGGCGGCGCTGAGCTTCGAGGAGGCGGCCGATCGGCTGCTGGCGCGCGAGGGCCAGGTGACGTCGCTCAAGCAGTACGAGCCGCCGGGCTACGTGCGCTGGGACGACGAGGCGTACAAGGGAGACGCGTACCCGTGCTTCGGCTGGGCGTGCGACGTGGCCGAGGTCGAGGTGGACCTCGACACCTTCGAGGTGACGGTCGTCGACTTCTGGTCGGCCACCGACGTGGGCAAGGCGATCCACCCGGTGATGTGCAAGGGGCAGATCGAGGGCGGTAGCCTCCAGGCGATCGGCTGGGCGCTCTCCGAGGAGATCGTCTGGCAGGGCGGCAAGATCAAGAACCCGCGGATGACCAACTACATCATCCCGACGTCGCTCGACGCGCCGCCGTTCCATGTCGTGCTTGTCGAGGAGCCGTTCCCGTTCGGTCCAGGCGGCGGGGCCAAGGGCATCGGCGAGATGCCGATGGATGGCGGCGCGCCCGCCGTGGCCGCGGCGGTCGAGCACGCGACGGGGATCGCCGCGTGCGCGCTGCCGCTCACGCCGGAGCGCCTGCTCGAGGCGGCGCGGGGACCTTGGGCGGGGAGAGGGGAGCGTCTATGAAGGTATCGCTCGTCGTCAACGGCTCGCCGCGCGAGGTCGATCTGCCGCCGCTCTCGCGGCTGCTCGACGCGCTCCGGGGGCCGCTCGGGCTCACAGGCACGAAGGAGGGGTGCGCGGAGGGCGAGTGCGGCGCGTGCACGGTGCTGCTCGACGGCGACCCCGTGAACGCATGCCTCGTCGCGATCGGGCAGTGCGAGGGGCGGCACGTGACGACGGTCGAGGGCCTCGCCTGCGCCGGACACCTGTCGCCGCTGCAGCGCTGCTTCGTCGAGGAGGGGGGCGCGCAGTGCGGGATCTGCACGCCGGGCATGCTGCTCTCGGCGGAGGCGCTGCTCGCGCGGAGGCCGGATCCGTCGGAGCTCGAGGTGCGCGAGGCGCTCGCTGGCAACCTGTGCCGCTGCACCGGGTACCAGCGGATCGTCGAGAGCGTCCGCGCAGCCGCCGCGCTGCGCCGCGGCGGGGGAGGGGCGGCGCCGTGAGCCTCGCCGATCTGCGCCTGTTCGAGATGCGGCGCGTCGCCGGGCTCGGTCCGCTGTGCGAGATCGTGGCGGAGCGGGCCGCGCTCGGCGCGCCGGTCACGCTCCTGGCCGGCGGCACCGACTGGGTCGTCGAGCAGGAGCTCAGGCCTCCGCTCCAGGTCGCGGTCGGGAGCCCTGCGGCGCCGCTCGTCGTCGACGTGTCCCGGCTCTCGGAGCTGCGAGGCGTCTCGCTCTCCGGCGACACGCTCCGGGTCGGCGCCGCGACGACGTACCTGGAGATGCTCCGGAGCGACGCGATCGCCGCGCGGGCGCCGCTCCTCGCGCGGATGAGCCGCGACGTGGGCGCGGTGCAGATCCAGGCGCGCGGCACGCTCGGCGGCAACCTGGCCACGGCGTCGCCGGCCGCCGACGGCGTCGCCGCGCTCGCCGCCTACGACGCGACCGTCGTGGTGCAGAGCGTCCGCGGGGAGCGGCGCATCCCGATGAGCGCCCTGCAGACGGGCTACAAGCGCACGTCGCGCGCGCCGGACGAGGTGATCGTCGCCGTGGAGATCGCGTTGCCGGCGCCCGGGTCGCCCTGGTACTGGCGGAAGATCGGCGCGCGACGGGCGCAGGCGATCTCGAAGGTCGCGCTCGCGGGTGTGGCCGAGGTGCGATCCGGGCGCGCCGCGCGGCTCGGGCTGGGGATGGCGTCGGTCGCGCCGACGACGGCGCTCCTGCCGAGCGTGCGCGCGCTCTGCATGTCCCGTCCGCTCGCCGAGCTCACCGCGGCGGAGATCGACGCGGCGGTCGCGCAGGACATCTCGCCCATCGACGACGTGCGCTCGACGCGCGCCTACCGGGAGCACTGCGCTTGCGGGGTGGTGCGGGAGCTCCTTCGGCAGCTCGGCGCGCCGGTCTGATCATTCCATCCAGTCGAGCTGCGCGGCCTCGGGCCTCCGGCTGCGCCCGCCGGGGAATGTCGGCCGCTCGTACGCTGGCGGCGGGAGCGGAGGTTCCGCGTCCATGTCGTGGCAGCGCGCGCATCGCCGCGGGGTGGTGGTGCCGGCCTGGAAGATGGTGACGCAGCCGCAAGCTGGGCAGATCATGCCGATGTCGTAATTCATGAGCACTCCTCGACGACGAACGCTCCGGGGCGGTCCGAGGGGCGGGAAGATGCGCTGAAGGGGCGACGTGGTTGCGACGGCGCGGCAACATCGCGTGGAAGCCTCGGCCCTGACGGGCAGCCCATCGGAGGCGTGTCGTCGACGAGACGCCCGTCCTCCTCCATTCCGAACGCGCTCCTGCGCCTGAGAACGAGGCGGCCTCTCTCGGACCGGCGGAGACCTTCTGTGGCCGCGCGGACGGCGGTGCACGCTCCCTGTCGTCTGCGCTGCCGTCTCGCGTGAGCGCACGTCGGCCTGCGCTGTTCAAGGGCTACTCGATGTTGACTTTCATTTGTAGTAGTCCCCTGATGACCGCGAGTTCGACACGCCGTGAGCCCACCGAGCTCGCGAAGCGGTGCGATTCGGTGGATTAGTAATATATATTACATGTCAACGCAGACCCGTCCCTTCCGGGCCCGTCTCGGGCTCGCTGTTCCCGTGCTTCTGATCACCGTGGCCGGGGTCGCTCATGCGCAGTCTCCTGAACCGAGCGCGGAGGCCCCGGGGGATCCAGCGATGCCTGGAGCGCCTCCGGGCACGGGAGCGCCGGCGGCGGACCGGGACGCACCTGCACCGGCGCCGGCAGCGCCTCCCGGCGATGCGCCGGCGGCACCTCCCGGCGATGCGCCGGCGGGGGACCAGGATGCTGCTGCGCCAGCGCCGGCGGCTGCTCCCGGCGGTGCGCCGTCGGCACCCTCCGGCGGCGCGCCGGCGGTGAACCATGAAGGCGCTGCACCGGCGCAGGCAGCGCCAGCCGGCGATGCGCCGGTGGAGGTGACGGTCGCGGGCACGCGCGTGACGCGGACCGCAGGCTCGGCTCATGTGATCAAGAGCCGCCAGCTCGAGCGCTTCGAGCACGACGATCCCCACGCCGTGCTGGTCAGCGTTCCCGGCGTGTACGTGAGGGGTGAAGACGGGCTGGGCCTGCGGCCGAACATCGGTGTTCGCGGCGTCAACCCTGATCGCAGCAAGAAGGTGACGCTCATGGAGGATGGCGTCCCCATCTCTCCTGCGCCGTACTCCGCGCCAGCCGCTTATTACTTCCCGCTCATCACCCGCATGTCGAACGTGCGCGTGATCAAGGGGCCAGGGGCCATCGCCTATGGCCCCCAGACCGTGGGTGGCACCGTGGATCTCGTCACCCGCTCCGCCCCGTCGCTCGCGTCGGGCGCGCTCGATCTCGCGCTGGGCCAGTACGGCTACGGCAAGGCGCACGCCTATCTCGGGACGAGCGACGGGCAGATGGACTTCCTCGTCGAGGGCGTGCACCTGCGGAGCGACGGCTTCAAGGAGCTCCCGAGCGGGGCGGACACAGGGTTTTACCGCAACGAGGTGATGGTCAAGGGCAGTTACCTCGTCGACCCGGCCGCCCGCATCAAGAACGAGCTCCGCCTCAAGCTCACCTACTCGGAAGAGCTCTCCAACGAGACGTACCTCGGCATCACGGACGGGGACTTCGAGGAGAACCCGCTCCGCCGTTACGGGGTGACCGCGCTCGACCGCATGCGCAACCACCGCACCGCGGTCGCCGTGACCCACGTGCTCGAGCCGTCGCGCGACCTGTCGGTGACGACGACCGTGTACCGGAACGACTTCTCGCGCGTGTGGCGCAAGGTGAACGGCTTCCGCGGGGCCAACCTGTTCGACGTGCTCGCCGCCCCGGACACGCCGCAGAACGCTGTGTACTACGCCGTGCTGACCGGGCAGCTCGACAGCTCGACCCCGGGCGAGGCGCTGCTCATCGGCCCCAACGAGCGCGACTTCGTCGCGCAAGGCGTCGAGACCCGCGTCCGCTGGAACGTCGCCACGGGGCCCATCTCGCACCGCGTCGAGTACGGCCTGCGCCTGCACCACGATCGGGTCGAGCGCCGCCACAGCGAGAACGGGTTCCTCGTGCTCGGCGGCGCGCTCGTGCCGGACGGCGGACCGACCGTCGTGACCCAGTTCAACGAGGCATGGACCGAGGCGGTCGCGCTCCACGCGAGCGACGCGATCACCTGGAGAGCGCTCACGGTGACGCCCGGCGTCCGGATCGAGCTCATGCGCTCCGCCCTCGTGGATCGCGCGGCCGGGAGCGAGCAAACGCGGCTCGCGCAGGCGCTCCTGCCCGGCGCCGGCGCCTACCTTGCGCTCACCGAGGCGCTCGGCCTCCTGGCCGGGGCCTACCGAGGATTCAGCCCCCCGGCCCCGGGGAGCGACGAGCACGTCGAGCCCGAGCTCAGCGTGAACTACGAGGGCGGCGCTCGCTTCGCCGACGGGCCGCTGCGCGCGGAGATCATCGGCTACTTCAACGATTACTCGAACATCACGGATGTCTGCACGCTCTCCAGCGGCTGTCTCGACGCGGATCTCGATCGCCAGTACGACGCGGGCGAGGCCCGGATCTACGGAATCGAGGCGTATGCGGAGCACGAGGTCCCGCTCGGCCAGCTCAAGCTGCCGATCAACGCGGCCTACACGCTCACCCGGACCGAGTTCCTCTCGAGCTTCGCCTCGGACGACCCCATCTTCGGCCGCGTCGTGAAGGGAGACGAGATGCCCTATGTCCCGCGGCACCAGGCGAGCCTCTCGGTCGGGGTCGAGCACGAGCGCGCCGGCGTCGTCGTGGGCGCCACCTACGTATCGGCCATGCGGGAGAAGGCCGGCAGCGAGCCCATGTCCCGGGCGCTCGCCACCGACGAGCAGCTCCTCTTCGACGCGAGCGCCAAGGTGCGTGTCGTCGGGCCGCTCGTGCTCTACGCGAACGCGCGGAACCTCCTCGGCTCCCAGTACATCGTGTCGCGCCGGCCCTTCGGCGCGCGGCCGAACGCGCCGCGCTGGATCCAGATCGGGGCCAAGGCGTCGTTCTGACGTGGAATCGCGCGTGGAGCCCGACGGGGACGCGCGCGTCGATCAGAGGGGGCGGATGTGGGGGGGAGGACCCTCTGGAGCTGGAAGGATGTAGGGCGCCGGGCCCAGGCCGTCGCTGACCACGGCGAGATCGACGCCGGGATCGATGAGGCGCGCGATGCGGCGGCCGTTGAGCGAGACGAGGGCGTCGGCGCGCACCTCCACCGGCCCGCGGCCGCGGCGCTCGAAGTCCTCGCGGATGTGATGGGAGAGCTGCAGGATGAGATCGGGCTGGCCCGCCATCTCGCGCTCCTGCAGGCGCGTCAGGTACTCCCGCGGGCTCACATGCCATGTCCGGCCGGTCTGCCTGCTGCGGACGATGAAGGTGACGCTCCCGTTCTTCTCGCGCACCATCACGCGCCAGGAGAAGCGCATCCCCTGCTCGTGCCAGCGCACGTTGCCGTCGTACGCCAGGAAACGGAGCGGCATCGCGAGCTGAACAGCGCAGTACGCGGCGCCCAGCGCGAGCCCGAGGGCGCGCAGCGATCGCGAGGGCGGCGCAGCCGGGGGGAGGGCAGGTTCGTCTGTAGGCGCTTGCGGCGCGTGCGGCGCGCCGGCGCCGCCGCGGGCGGGGAGCGCGCGCGCTCGGAGCCGGGAGAGGACCCGCCGGGGCCACTCCGGGGGGAAGAACACGAGCGCGGAGAGGACCATGATCACCGGGAACATCCCGATCGGAAACAGCGCGCGCGTGACGACGTGGAACAGGATCACCGCGGCGTACGCGAAGGGGCGGAGCCTCCGGCAGAGGAGCAGCCAGACGATGCTGGTGTCGAACAGGAAGCCCGCCCAGCTCATGAGCGGCGCGGCCCACGGGTGCGTGAAGAGCGGGCCGAGGACCGGCATGTCCGTGCGCGAGCCGAGCCAGATGCGGAGCGGCTGCGCGTGCAGGAGCCAGTCGGCGTGGGCCTTGGCGAGCCCCGCGAACGTGTACACGACGCCGACCTGGAAGCGCAGCAGGTAGAGCCACGCAGCGGAGACGGAGCGCTCGCTGCGCCGCGAGAGCAGCGCGTCGATGGACCAGGCGCGGTGCGCCGGCGACGCCGCGAGCAGGAGGCCTAGCAGGCTCGCGAGGTAGTAGTGGTTGAGGTACGTCGTGACGTCGATGACCTGCAGGTAGGTGAAGCCGACGACGAACAGGGGCGCCGTGACGCGGAACAGGAAGCCGAGGGCGAGCGCCAGGGCGAGCGCCGCGAGCGCCCAGAACAGGGCGTGCATCCCGGCCGGCGAGAGCGGCTCGACCCACGCGAGGCCCCAGTACTTGAAGTGAAAGCCCGGCTTGACGAAGAACTCGTCGATCCACCCATACGCGATGAAGCGCGCCATGCTCACGCACATCGTGAGCCCGAACAGGGCGCGGAACGCCGCGAGCCAGGCGATGTCGATCGGGCGAAACAGCGCTCGATGCAGCGCCGCGGCCGCGCGCGACCACGCCGCCGCGAGCCCCAGGGGGCCCGCGCGGCCAGGGGGCTCAGTCGTTGTCACCTTCCGACGACTGGGGCAGCTCGAGGTTCAGCGCGCCGACGAACTCCGTCTTGAGCAGGTCCGTCAGGGCCTTCACGGCGGTGTAGACCGACTCGACCTTCGCCCGGTCGGTCGAGAGCGCCTGCTCCAGCGGCTGGTCGAGCGCGTCGACTGCCGACTGGGCTCCCGACAGCGCCGCCAGCATGCGATCGGCGAGATCGGCGGAGTCGACCGCGCGCAGCCAGTCGTCGAACCCGACGCCCTCGCCGCCCTCGCCGCAGCCCTGGAACAGGCGCCGGAAGCCGCGCAGGTTGGCCCGGATGTGCGCCGCCGAGGCCAGGGCGAAGCGGGACTCGAGCGCCTCCGGGCAGGTGGGCGTGACGCAGTCCTCGGTGAAGCCGAGCGGGCGCCCGAGCTTCCAGTCCTTCAGCTCCTTCTCGACATAAAACATCGCGTCGCTCACCGCGTTGAGCGCGTCCTGCTCGGTCGCGAAGACGGGGCTCCCCTGGCCGGCCTGGGTGAGCTTTTCCCGGAAGCTCCCCGCCTCGGGCGCCCATGCGCGCGCGAGCGCGCCCGCCTGGGCGAGCACGTCCGCCGCCGCCGCCGCCGCGTAATCGGCCTTGCGCTGCGCGAGCTCTCCCGCGGCGAGCGCCGCCCAGGTGCGGTTCGCGTTGATCGGCGAGTACTGCGAGCAGGCGTTGTCGCCGCCGCCGTAGAAGGCGAGGTACTCGAGCGCCGCGAGGCCGCGCCCGTTGATGAGCGACGAGGAGAAGCTCGGCTGCGCATAGGCGCGGCTCACGATCTGCTCCTCGATCTTGCACCGGCTCACGAGGGGCCAGGAGTAGATCTGATCCCGGAGGTCCTGTCCTCCGGGCTGCGTGGAGCTCGCCGCGGGGCCGAAGCGGAAGAGCTCCACCTCCTGCCAGACCGCCATGGCGGCGAGCCAGGCGCCGCGCGCGGCGGCGGCGCTCGGCTCGCCCGGGCCGCGGGCGAGGGCCGCGGCGCTCCCGTGCAGCGCGCGCGCCTGCGCCTCGAACTCGCAGGCGCGGTTCAGCGCGCAGTCCGCCGCTGCGGTGATCAGCTTGGCCTTGCTGAAGGGGCCTTCCGCGACGGGGACCGGGGGGCACACGTCGCCGGGGACCGGCTCGCCGCCCCCCGCGCCCCCCGCGCCGCTGGCGCTCCCGGCGCCCCCCGCGCCAGCGGTCGTGGCGATCGTGGAGGAGGCCGCCGTGGTGCTCGTTGCGCCGCTCCCGGTCGAAGGCACGGGCGCAGACCCGCCGCTGCCCGGCGGCTGCGCGACGCCGGGCCCCGCGCCCTGGCCCGTATAGACCACCTCGTCCGGGGGCGGCTTGCGGCACCCGGCGGCCGCGGCGACGCCGACGAGCGACAGCAGGAGCGCTGTCGAGAGGCGGCGGCCCGCCCTCTCGCTCCGGGCGCGGTTCATTGTCGGCCTCACGCTGTTCATGCAGCCTCTCCGAGATACGGGCGCTCGCCCGGGCCCCGCCGGCGTCGCGGCGGCCCCGAGCTCGTTTCGCGCGAGAATCATCCGTCGTACCCTGCCCGTCAACACGGAGGGAGCGCTCCCCCGCCTGTCAGCACGGCGCGGCGGGGGGCGCCTCCCGGCGCGCGTCGGTCGTGTGAGCGTCAGTCCCTCTGCGCCGGGACCGGCAGCAGGACCAGCGTCGCGTCGTCGTCCTCGGGACCGTCGCTGTCGGACCGGTACCCGGCGGCCGCGAGCCACGCGCCGTTCGGCGACAGCGCGACGCCGAAGAGCGAGTCATCGGGGCGATCGAAGCTGTAGCGCCGGTATCCGTTCGGATCGAAGCGCGTGTCCAGGGCGCCGTTCTTGTCGAACAGGGCGATCATCCCGTCGACGTTGCCCGTCGTGGGGGTGGCGCTCCCGACCATCACGACGCGATCGTCGGGCAGGGCGAGGAGGTTGCGCCCGCGGTCGTTGTCGCCGGCCACGTCGAGCAGGACGCCGCCGCCCACGCCCCAGGAGGGGTCGAATCCGCCCGTGGCCGTGACGCGGAAGGACACGAGATCCACGGCCCCGCTCTCCTCGGAGCGCCCGTAGCCGGTGGTCACGTACTTGCCGTCCGACTGGCGGGCCGCGCCGTAGGCCTCGGCCATGCCGAGCGGGAACGGCGCGAGCCTCACGACGCCGTCCGACGAGAAGGTCGTGTCGGGGGTGCCGTCCGCGTTGAGCCGCAGCAGCACGATCTGGTTCCTGCCGCCCACGCTCGTGTAGCCGGAAGAGAAGATCTTGCCGTCGGCCTGCACGAACCCGTTGCGCGGGTTGTCGCCCAGGTTCAGCCCGTCGACGTCGAGCGTGTGGACGCCCTCCGTCGCGAACGTGGTGTCCAGGGCGCCGTTCGCGGTGAGCCGCACGATCGCGCGATCCCGATCGGCGCGAGCCGCCGCCTTCCTGCTGGCGAAGAGGACCAGCCGATCGCTCGCGTCGCGGTCGACGCCCCAGAGCAGATCGCCCGTGTTGCCCTCGCCGGCGCCGAGATCGTGGATGGCGATGCCCTCGGTGCCGAAGGTCGTATCCAGCGTGCCGTCGGCGTTGAACCGCACGACCGCGAGATCCGCGTCCGACGGCGTGGCGCTCGGGTCGTGCTCGACCTGGCCGGCGAGCACGATCTTCCCGTCCGACTGCAGGACGATGCCGCGCGCGGTCTCCGTGGTCTTGCCTGCGACCACGTTGACCCTCGCGACCCCGTTCGCGCCGAAGGTCGTGTCGAACGAGCCATCGGTCTTGAAGCGCGCCACCGCCATGTACGTGTCGCCCGCCACGGCCACGTGCCCGGCAGCGTAAGCTCTGGACTCGGCGTCGAACGCGACGGCCCAGAAGCGGTCGTCCGTGGCTTCGTCGAGCGCCACGACCCCTGCGAATCCGGTCGACCAAGGCTCCTCGCCTGTGTCGCCGCCGCCGGTGCCGCCGCCCTCGCCGGCGCCGCCGCCGCCTGTGTCGCTGCCGCCGGTGCCGCCGCCCTCACCGGCGCCGCCGCCGCCTGTGTCGCTGCCGCCGGTGCCGCCGCCCTCGCCGGCGCCGCCGCCGCCTGTGTCGCCGCCGCCGGTACCGCCGCCCTCGCCGGCGCCGCCGCCGCCTGTGTCGCCGCCGCCGGTGCCGCCGCCGGTGCCGCCGCCCTCGCCGGCGCCGCCGCCGCCGCTGCTGCTCGTCGAGGGAGCGCCGCCAGCGCCGCCGCCCCCGGAGTTCGCCGAGTCGCCGGAGTCGTCTCCGCACGCGGCCACTCCGCCGAGCAGCACGCACCAGGAAAGTCCGAACGTCGCGAGCACGGTCCGCTGCGCGGACAACCAGGTTCTCTTCACAGGCATGGTCGGCAATCCCTTTATGAACATGAAAATGAAAGTCGTTATCTTTGTTGGATATCGTCTTGCATGACGTCCACGCTGTCAAGAGATTCTGCTGTCGCTATCCCGCCAAGGCCTTTCCTTGCTGGAAATGCCGCCTGGGGGTGAATGTGTGGAGATGGTGCGGTAGGTGGGGGAGGCGCGGCGTGTGACGCGCCTTTGACGATGCCCGCATTGCGCCGCGCGACGCTGTCTGGGGCACCTCGCGCGCGGGCAGCCTGCTCGGCGATCCATGACCGCGCGGCGCGCAGCGGCCGAGCGACTTCGCCTGGAGGGTCGGTTTCCTTGCGGCGCACGGAGGATCGCGGCCGGTCGGCCGGCGAGGGCGGCCGGCAGCGGTCGCAGCGGGAGTCCCGGTGGCGGCCGGGCCAGCGGCGGTCGGGCGCCGCGCAGGCTGCGTCAGAGCAAGGTCAGGAGGCGGCGGGCGCGGGCCTCGGCCGCCTGGATGATCTCCGCGGACTCCGGCTCGGCAAGCTCGAGCTTCTTGCTCAGCGCGGCGATGTACTGCTTCTCCGCGTCATGCTGCTCGCCGTCGACGAACGTGAGCAGCACGGCGTGCTGCAGCAGCGCGCGGCGGTCGTCGCCGCCGAGCTCGCCGAGCGGCACGTCGTCCAGGGTCCTTCGCTGGGAGGCGTAGGCGCGGATCTCCTTCGCCTGGTCCTCGTTCGCCTCGAACGCCGCGATCAGCCCCTCCACCATCTCGCGTTCGGCCTCGTGGAACTCGCCGTCCGCCCACGCCACGCTCACGAGCGACTTCACGATCGCCATGCTCTGCTCTTGCATGGCGACGAGTGTCGTCGCTCCCCCGGGGCAACGTCAATCGTGAGGGGAGGGCGCCCTCGCCTCGGCGCGCGGGACGATCTGGAGCGCTCCCCGTGCGAGCGGCTCCGTCAGCGAGGCGAAGACCTCCGGCCGCAGCGTTCCAGCGAGCCCGGCGCAGAGCAGGGCGAGCGCGAGGAGCGCAAGCCACAAGGACAGACCTCGCCGGCGCGGGGCCACCAGCGGCACAGGCGGCCTCCTGCCGTCGTCCATCGGGGTGACCGGAGCGGATCCGGGCGTGGGGAGCTCGGATGCAACGGGGCGCAGCGCCCCGGCGAGCGGCGGGCGCGCGCCGGGGATGGCGCGCGCGGAGGTGTCGTAGACAGCAGCGACCGGCGGCGGCGTGCGGGTGAGGTCAAGGCCAGCGAGCGCCTTCATGCTGCGCGCCGCGCGGCGCTGCGCGCTGTGCTCGGACTGCGCGACGAAGCGCGCGACGAGCTCGTCGACCCGGGAAGCGCCTGCACCGACGCCGTCCGCGGGAGGGCGCGCGCTCCGGGATCGCCGCGAGGCGTTCCACACGATCGCATCGATGGGACCGAGCTCCGCCGGGCGCGGCGTCTCTTCCGGCTCTGCGTCGGCGGGAGGCTGCGCTGATGCTGCATCCGCGGGCGCGAGGTCAGCGGGCGGCAGCTCGGGAGCCGCGTCCGCGGGCGGTTCCTCGGGAGCGAGATCGGCGGGCGGCAGCTCGGGAGCTGCTGCGTCTGCGGGCAGTTCCTCGGGAGCGAGAACAGCAGGCGGCAGCTCGGGAGCTGCGTCAGCGGGCAGTTCCTCGGGAGCGAGAGCAGCGAGCGGCAGCTCGGGAGCTGCTGCGTCCACGGGCAGTTCCTCGGGAGCGAGAACAGCAGGCGGCAGCTCGGGAGCTATGTCCGCGGGCGGCAGCTCGGGAGCCAGAGCGGCGCGCGGTTCCTCGGGAGCTGCTGCTTCAGCGGGCAGTTCCTCGGGAGCTGCGTCCGCGGGGGGCGTGCCGGCATGCGCGGTTTCCGGACCGTCGGCCGCCGCCGCGAGCAAGGCCTCGATCGGCGCGGCCGGAGCCGTTGGGAGCGGCGCAACCGGAGCGTCGTCGTTGCGCTGCGCCGGAAGGGGCCAGGGCAGCGTGTGACGCGCCGCTGGCGTCTCGTCGAACGGCGCGACGGCCGATCGAGGAACCGCGGACACGGCGAGGTCCGCCCGACGGACGAGCGGCCAGGCGCCATAGGCCGGTGTGACCTGGAGCGCCGCGTCCGCCGCCACGAAATGGATGGCAGGCGCGCGCGACGTCTCGATGGACTCCGGGACCTCGGTCACGCTGGCAGGTGCGTCTGCCACGGGGGAGAGCTCGGCCCCGTCGGCCGCCTCTCTCTCCTCCCAGACGGCCGTGGCCACGGTCGGCGTCGGCTCCTGCGAGAGCGGCGCGACGGCGGCGGGATCCGGGGAGAACTCGACGAGGATCGACTGGGTCGGTGTCGGCTCCCGGGAAGACAGCGCGACGCCGGGAGGAGCCGGGGAAAAGTCGACGAGGAGCACCTCGATCCCCTCGGGGCTCGTGAGC
Source organism: Sorangium sp. So ce117 (assembly GCF_051524395.1). Lineage (NCBI taxonomy): Bacteria > Pseudomonadati > Myxococcota > Polyangiales > Polyangiaceae > Sorangium > Sorangium sp. So ce117. The sequence continues at coordinate 8,443,506 of NZ_CP150309.1, read as the reverse complement.
GCTTCGCTGCCGGCAGAGGGGCCGCAGACGACGAGCGATGGCGCGGGCATGGGCCACGCTTCTTCAGGAGCGATCTCCGCCGCCGCGCGCGCGAGCGGCGCCACCGGCGCGATCGTCCGAGCAGGCTCGATGAGCTCCGGGATGGCCGGGATCTCGGCCGGCGCTGCGGCCTCATGGAGCTCAACCACCGCCTGCACGACGGTCGGGGTGGGCTCTGGCAGCACCTCGACCTGCTCGCTGGCGTGCGCAGGCGCCGATGGGTTCTCGGGACACGGCTCGACAGCTACCGCCCCGGCAGCATCGCCTGCGCTCGCAGGCGCCGGGTGCGCCACCCCGGCGATGGCACACGCGACGAGCCCGGGGCTGAGCGTGAGCTCCACGACCGCAGGTGCGACCGGGCCGGGGCTGAGCGTGAGCTCCACGATGGGATTCGGGAGCGGGACAGCGGGGGAGTCGCTGCGCGGGGCAGCAGGCGCGTCGCTGCGCGGGGCAGCAGGCGCGTCGCTGCGCGGGGCAGCGGCGGTCGCATCGCGCCGCGCGTGCTCCGCTTGCGGCGGCGGCCGCATCTCGTCCGCTTCCGGCGCCGCAGGCTTCGCCTGGACCTCCGGGCGCGGGCGCCTCAGCCGGCCGGCCTCCTTGGCGCGCAGCGTCTCACGGGCGAGCCGCGCCAGCGCCCGCCGGGCGGCGTTGCGGTTCACCGGGATCAGCGCGGCCTCGAGCTCCCGCGCGACCGCTTCCGGGTCCTGCTCGTGCGCGGGGCGCGGGCGCGCCGTCGCCGTGAGGTTGGGCATGCTGCCGGCGGACACGGCGAGGAGCCGGGCGAGCAGGTCGCGCAGCAGCCGCGCCGCCTCGGCCGGCGCCACCGCCTCGCCGCGCGTGCGCACCGTGACGGTGCCCTCGGTCGTGAGCAGCACCGCGCGATCGTCGAGCCTGAGGGGGAGGCGCGACGTCGCGTCGCTGACGGCGAGCGCGAGGTAACCCGAGGTCTCCGGCACCAGCGAGGCGCTCCGCGCGTGCGCCGCCGCGACGACCTCCTCCAGGGTGACGCAAGCGCTCACGAGCGCCCCCGGCCCGCCGCGTCGCCCGGCCCGCCCGCGCGCGCCGGCCTGACCGGCACCCCCGCCGCCTCGAGGTACGCCTTCGCTTCGCCGATCGTGTACTCGGCGTCGTGGAAGATCGACGCGGCGAGCGCGGCGTCGGCGCCGCCCTCGACGAGGCCGGCGCGCAGGTGATCCAGCGTCCCGACGCCGCCCGAGGCGATCACCGGGACCGGCACGGCCCGCGCGATGGCGGCGGTCAGCAGGAGGTCGTAGCCGTCCCGCGTGCCGTCGCGGTCCATGCTCGTGACGAGCAGCTCGCCCGCGCCCGCCCGCGCGATCTCCTCGGCCCACGCGACCGCGTCGCGCCCCGTGTCCCGGCGGCCGCCGTGGGTCACCACCGTCCAGGCCACGCGCGAGGGATCCGCGATCCGGCGCGCGTCGATCGCCACGACGATCGCCTGTGCACCCCAGCGGTCCGCGGCGCGCCGCACGAGGTCCGGATCGTTGACGGCGGCCGTGTTGATCGCGACCTTGTCCGCACCCGCGTCGAGGAGCGCCTTGATGTCCTGCTCGGATTTGACGCCGCCTCCGACCGTCAGCGGCGTGAACAACACCTCCGCCGTGCGCGCCACGACGTCGAGGATGATGCCGCGCTTCTCGTGCGACGCGGTGATGTCGAGGAACGTGATCTCGTCCGCGCCCTCGGCGTCGTAACGGCGGGCGGCCTCGACCGGATCACCGGCGTCCCGCAGCCCCACAAAGCGGACGCCCTTCACGACGCGGCCGTCCTTGACGTCGAGGCACGGGATGATGCGCTTCGCGAGCATACGTCCCGCGTTAGCCTACCTGCCACGCCAGGGCCAACTGTTGCGCTGTGCGCCCGCTCCGGCGCCGCGGGGGGCGTCCTCGCGCGCCTCTCGCACGTTTTGCCGGCATTTCCGGCCGCCGGGGAGGCGCCGCGCGCCGGCCGCAGCGCCCGGAGCCTGACCGCGCCGCGGTTCCTCGCTACCATGGCGCCATGCATTGCCCGCACTGCGGGAGACCCGGACCCGAGGGCTCGATCGCGTGCCCGCACTGCGGCGCCGCGCTCGCGCCGCCGGGCGGAGCGGCCGGCTACTACGGCATGAAGCCCGCGGCCCGCACCATGGTCGGCGTCACGCTCCCCGACCTGCTCCGACAGACGCCGTCCGCCCCCGCCGTGCCGGGCGGCGCGGGCCCCGGCCAGGCCGCGCTGCCGCCCATGGCCGGCGGGCCGGCCGCCGCCTCGCGCACCATCGTCGGCATGCCCGCCGCGATCTTCGGGGCGGCACCGGCGCAAGCGCAGGCCGATCCGCGCCTGGCCGGGGGCACGCTCGTCGTAGGGACCCCGGCAGCCGTGGCCCCGGGAGCGCGCCTCGATGCGCACGCAGCGCCGGCCGCGCCGCTCCATGCAGCGCCGGCCTCACCGCTCCACGCGGCGCCGGGCGAGCTGCGCCTCGACCACACCGTGCCGATCGGCCCGGGCCTCGGGGCGCCGCGCGCTCCGGTGCCGCTGCCCGCCGTGTCGCGGACGCTGGTCGGCGTCGCCCGGCCGGGCATCGCGCCGCTCGCGCCCGGCGCCCCGGCCGACCCCGAGCCCAATCCCGAGCTCGACGCGCGCTACCAGCCGGCCGGCGAGCTCGGCGCCACGATCGCGCCGGCGCGCTTCCGCGCCCCTCCGCTGCAGAACCCGGCGCTCATGCGCCCCCATCGCCTGAAGCAGCGGCTCCCGCCGCCGAAGGTCGAGAGGCGCCCGCGCACGTCGCGCCGGGCCGTCGCCGTCGTCGTCGCTGGCGGCGTGCTCGCGCTCGGCGCGGTCCTGTTCGCGCTCCTCTGGCCGAGCGCGCCCCCGGTGACTGCGCGCGCCCGCGCCGACGCCGGGGGCCGCGAGGTCATCGAGCTCCGGTGCGACAGCTGTCCTGACGGCACCGCGGTCTCCATCGGCGAGGGACGCGCGACCACCGCCGGCCGCGTCGCGCAGATCCCGCTCGCGAGTCCGCTCTCCGTCGGCGAAAACCGGATGAAGGTCGCCATCGACCGCCCCGGCAGCGGACGCGACGAGACGGTCGGCGTCTCCATCCACGTCGCCTACCGGATCCGGCCCGACCTCGGCACGCTGCAAGGGGAGCGGCCCTCGATCCAGGTCGTTGTCGAGGCGAGCAAGGGCACGCAGGTGCTCCTCGACGGCAAGGAGGTCGCGCTCACGAGCGGCCGGGCCATCGAGTCGATCGACGTCACCGACGCGGTCGCGGGGCCCTCGGACGAGACGAAGACGCTCACCCGGCAGGTGCCGTACACCGTCACGCCGCCCGACGGCCCGCGCGAGGAGGGCATGGTGAGCGTCGCGGTCGGCATCGTCCCGCTCACCATCGAGTCGCCCGGCCCGAGCGTGGTCATCGACAAGGAGAGCTTCGTGCTCGCCGGGCGCACGGCCCGCGGCGCGCAGATCTTCGCCGGCGCGCACCCGATCGCGGTCCGCCCCGACGGCACCTTCGCGCACGTGATGAACGTCTCGTCCGTGGGCGCGACCCAGTTCGAGGTGCGCGCGAAGATGCAGGGGATGGCGCCGCGCATCGCGAAGCTCGCGGTGCGCCGCGTCGACCGGCTCGACACCGCCGCGAAGGAGTTCGCCGGCCGCGGCCCGATCGGGTACGCCGAGCTCGCCGCCGGCGGGAAGGACCCCATCGGCAAGCCGATCGCGCTGACCGGCGAGGTCCTCGAGGTGCGCCGGCAGGGATACGCGACGCTGATCCTGCTCTCGATCCCGCCCGCGTCCGGCTGCAAGGAGGGCGCCGCGAGCGCGGGCGCCGCGCCGCGCTCTCCGGAGGCGTGCAAGGTCCGCCTCGTCCATGGCGCCGACAACCCCGCCCAGCGCGGGGACATCCTCACCGCCTACGGCAGCGTCGCGCCGCCGTTCGTCGCGCCGGGCGGCGCCGAGATCCCCGAGGTGCAGGTCGAGTTCACCGTGAAGGGCGGCCGATGAGCGCCGCGCGCACCACGCCGCCCAGCCCGCGAAGGCCGCGTCGCGCCCGGACGGCGGGCCTCGCCGCGGCCGCGCTCCTGCTCTCCGCCGCGGCGCCGCTCGCCTTCGCCGACGCCGTCGACACGAGCCGGCCGCACACGATCGTGGTCGGCGCGCCCCGCGGCTTCGCCCCGAGCGAGCGGCTCGACGCGCGCCGCACGGGCCGCTCCGCCGCGCGGCTGCCCTTCCCGGCGCGCGAGGCGTGGCGAAAGCAGCTCCGCGGCGGGATCGACGCCGCGCCGCTCGTGGACGCCGCGGGCGATCTCCTCCTCACGCTGACGGTCCCCGAGGTCGTCAAGCTCGGCGCGGACGGCCGGGAGCGCTGGCGCGTGCGCATCGGCGACAGCGCGCCGCTCGCGCCCGCCGTGCTCACGAGCGACGGCACCCTCGCGCTGATCACCTCGTCCGGCGTCGCCGTCGGGCTCACGCCTGCGGGGAGCGTGCGCTTCGCCGTCCCCCTCGGCCTCCGGGGGCGCGACGCCGACGTGACGCCCCTCGCGCTCGACGACGGCGGGCTCGTGGCGGCCCTGGGGCGCTCCCTTGTCGAGCTCGCCGCGGACGGGACCGTGCGCGCCCGCGCCGAGATCGCGGATCGCGCGACGGGCGCCTTGCTCGCGGGCCCTGAAGGCACGCTCGTGACCACCGAGTCGGGCGCGGTGCTGACCTGGCGTCCGCCCGGCGCGCCGAGGCGGCTCGGTTCCCTCGGCGGCGTGCCTCGCCGCGGCGCGGCCCTCGCCGACGCCCGCACGCTGCTCGCGGTCGTCGACGCCCGCCGCCTGGTCGCGCTGGATCTGCCGACAGGGACGGCCGGGGTCCGCGCCGGCGCGGCCTTCAGCGCGCTCGACGGGCCGCCCGCCATCGGCGCCGGGGGCTTGGCCGTGGTCCTGTCCACGACCGGCCTGCTCCTCGGGGTCAACGCGTCGGGCGACCTGGCGTTCCGGGTCGCGATCGACAGGCCTCCGGGGTCCCCACCCGCCGACGCCGGGCTCTCCGGCTTCTTCGGCCCGGTGGACGCGAAGCCGAGCCCACCGGTGGTGATCGATCGCACCGGCCGCGTCGGCTTCGTGCGCGCGGGCGGACGCGCGGGCGTCGTCGAGGCGGACGGCAATGTCTCCATCGCGGCCGAGCGCGTCTGCTCCGCGCCGGTCGCCGTCATCCCTGCCGGCGAGGAGCGGATGGCGATCGCCTGTCGCGACGGCACCGTGGTGATGCTGGCGCGCTAGCGCCAGCCGTCGCTCGCGCCCAGCGCCGTGTGCCGACGGCCGAGCTGGTCGGCAGCGCTGGCCGCCCAGCTCGGTCGATCGATCCTGCGTCCTAGCTTGGGGTGCGCGGGATCCACTGCTTCCAGGTGCCCTCGTCGTCCACGTACAGCTCGGACTCGGCCACCCTCGTCTTGTACCGCGCGATCGTGATCTGTTCGTCGAGCGCCGCCCCGCCGGTCTCGTCGTACAGGGGGGCGGCGAGCGCGTCTTCGGGGATCATGTGCATGCTCACGACGAACTCGTCGGCATTCGCCTCGACGATACAGAACCCGTTGCTCGTGGCGTTGCTGAAGGCGAGGTACGGATTGGCCTTCTGCATGCTGTCGTCGATGTCGAACGCCTCCTCCTCCAGGACGCCTTTCAGCGTCGGATGGCTCGCCAGCCGCTTCGTCAGCACCGAGCGGCACGTGGCCGACGAGATCGCGGCGCCGCCGAACTCCACGACCTTGGCCGTGGCGCCCTCCACGGCGGCCGTCCCCGCGAGGAAGGCGCCGAGATCGCCGGTGATCGACACCACGTTGCCCTCGATCGTGGTGAGCATCTTGATGAGCTCGTCCCGTTCCTTGCGGAAGCCGTCCCAGCCGTCACAGCTCAGGTAGAAGTGCCGGGTGAGCTCCTGCTCGGGCTCCGCGGGTTGCGTTGTGTGGGCGAGGACGAGCTGTGAAAGGGGGTATTCGTTCCCCCATACCTTCCAGGTGCTCCGGGACTCCTCCATCGTCTTCTGGAACCAGGCTCTCTGCGCTTCTCCCATGACGACCCCGCGCGCCTCGTCGGGCTTGAGAGCGATCCTCGAGATCGGGTCGAAGGATTCCTTGACGACTAAGTAACGCGATCCGAACGCGCTGTAATAGTCCGTCTTTCCGAGATCGACGTAGGCGAACCCGACGTCCATGAAGCTCATCTCGGTTGCGCTGAAGAGGGGCACAGGGTCGGTCTCGGGCCTCTGCTCGTTCAGCTTCGCGACGATCTCGTTGACGACGCTGGCGCTGATGGGGCGCGGCGACTCGTTGTGAGCGAACCCGAGGCGCGGGTCAAAGCCGAACAGGGGAGCGGCGATCTCCAGCGCGTCCTTGTATTTCTGCAACGCGTCGATGTCCTCGATGTAGTGGCTCCTGTAGGGGGCCAACGCCTCGAGCTCTGCCGCGTCGAACTCGGCCTCGATGTCCACCTTCCGCGCGATGACCTTCCCCGGGAAGGCGTCCTCCGGGATCAGGTGATCCGCGCGGTAAGAGCGGAGATCCGTCATCACGAGGTGGACGTGCTTCCCGAACGGGAAGTCCCGGTAGATGGTGATATCGTCCGGGTACGCGACCGCTCTGTCGTAACGGAAGTCGTCGCCCTTCGGATCATTCGGGTATTCGGCCGGCATGTACTCGAACCAGGCCTGGTTCGCCGCCTTGCGCCGGTAGTCGTCCGTCTCCGGCTGTCGGCCGTCCAGATAGGCCGCCGTCGCGCCGTGGCCATCGTCGGAGAACTCGTGATCGCCCCAGACTGCGATCATGGGAAAGAGCTCGTGTACCCGCTGCAGCGCCCGGTCGGACCGGTACGTCTTGTAGAGCTCCCGGTAATTGCTAAGCGACTTGGCGGCGTGGTAGGCCGCGCCCTCCACCGGCTGGAAGGCGATGGCGCCGTCCACGTCGGAGAAGGAGATACCGCGCTGCCCCGGGGGGGCCTGGAGGCTCGGGTTCCCGGTCGTCTCGTGGATGTAGCCCCCGAGGTGGACGACGAAGTCGAGCTCCTCTTTCGCCAGGGCCACATAAGCGTTGTAGTAGCGACCGATGTAGTCCTGGCCGGACACGAAGGCGAAGCGCACCGGCACATCCGCGTCCTGCGCGGGCGCCGTCCGCGTCCGCCCGACGCGCGAGCTGACGCAGCCTTCTCCTGTCATGTAGTAGAAGCGGTAGTAGTACGTGGTGCCGGGGCTCAGGCCGCTCACCTTGACCTTGACGCAGTGATCGAAGTCCGCCCGGGCGGTCACGCGGAGCTGCGTGCTGCCCGACCCGACCGTGGCCACGTTGTCGGAGCTCGGTGTGAGCACCACGAGCTGCGTGAACCCCTCGTCGAGCGCGACCACGAGCGCCAGGTTGAGATCCGACTGCGGCTGCTTGCTATCGATGAGCCGGGTCCACAGCACGACGCTATCGTGCCGCGGATCGCCGGAGGCCACCGACTGCGGGAAGAACCCCTCATCCTCGTGCACGTCGCATGTGCCGATGGCGTCCCCATCATCGGAGCATGCAGTCGGCACGACCACCGAACCAGCGGTCACCAGCGTCGCGCGAAGAAAGTCTCGGCGTCTCATCATCGATTCAAGTCCTCCAACGACGGATACACCCCGAGCGCTGCGCGCGCAACGGCGGCGCCGGTGCCGCCGCCCTCGCCAGCGCCGCCGCGCGCGGCGCTCCTCGCGCTCGCTCGAGCGGCGCGGGTCGCATCATGGCGCCTCCTCGCGAGGAGCGCGAGCGCCACTTGACGTGCCGAGTCAGGCGGCATCTCGTGTGCGCCCCACCCGCTGAAGGCACACCATGTTCCAGACGAGCCTCTCCTCCGAAGCGCTGCGCGGCGCGCTCTCGCGCCTCCGCAGCGGGCGTTCTGTCTTCGACCGCACGGGCGCGCGCCAGCCGGTCCACACCGTCTACGGCGGCGCCCACCTGTTCAAGGCCGACACGGCCCGGAAGCTCGGGGCGGTGGCCCTCCGCGCCGTCGACGAGCACGCGCCCGACTTCGCCTCCTTCGCGCGGGCGATCGGCCTGCCGGGGGCCGAGGGGCTCCCGGAGGGGCGCGCCGACGCCCTCGCGCTCGCCGCCGCGATCGAGGCGGGCGGAGGCGCGGCCGAGGGCGCCTCCGGGGCTGCGCGGCTCGCGCACGCGGTGCACGCGCGCGTGCTCGACAAGCTCCGCCGCGAGCCCGTGGAGGACCTGCGCATCGATTTCGAGGATGGTTACGGCGTGCGCCCCGGAAACGAGGAGGACGCGCACGCCGCCGCCGCCGCGCGCGAGGTCGCCCTCGGCATGGCGGCGAGCAGCCTGCCTCCGTTCCTCGGGATCAGGATCAAGCCGCTCGGCGACGGGTGCGCCGAGCGGAGCCTGAGGACGCTCGACGTGTTCTTCTCGGCGCTCATCGCCGCCTCGGGCGGCGCGCTCCCGCCCGCCTTCGCGGTGACGCTGCCGAAGGTGGTCGCGCCCGAGCAGGTCGCCGCCCTGGCCGACGCCCTCGACGCGCTCGAGGGCGCGCTGCGGCTTCCGGCCGGCTCGATCCGGATCGAGCTGATGGTCGAGACGCCGGCGTCGATCATCGGCCCGCGCGGGGAGATCGCGCTGCCCGGGCTGGTCGAGGCGGCCCGCGGGCGGTGCGTGGCGGCGCACTTCGGGGCCTATGACTACACGGCGAGCTGCGAGATCACGGCCGCCCATCAGCGCCTCGCCCACCCGGCGTGCGACTTCGCGCGGCACGTGATGCAGGTCGCGCTGGCCGGCTCGGGGCTCTGGCTGTCCGACGGCGCGAGCAACCTCCTGCCCGTCGGCCCGCACCGCGCGCGCCCCGGCGGCGCGCCGCTCACGCCGCAGCAGAGCGAGGAGAACCGTCGCGCGGTCGTGGGCGCGTGGCGGCTGAAGTACGGGCAGGTTCGCGGCGCGCTCGAGAGCGGCTACTACCAGGGCTGGGACCTCCACCCCGCGGAGCTGCCGGTCCGCTACGCCGCCACGTACGCGTTCTTCCTGGAGGGCGTCGACGCGGCCGCCGCGCGGCTGCGGAGCTTCGTCGAGCGGGCCGCCCAGGCGACCGTCGCCGGGACGGTGTTCGACGACGCCGCGACGGGGCAGGGGCTCCTGGGCTTCTTCCTGCGCGCGATCGGGGCGGGGGCGATGACGGAGGGCGAGGCGGCGGAGAGGACCGGCCTCACGCCGGACGAGCTCAGGGGCCGATCCTTTCAAGCCATCGTGGCGCGCCGGAGCGCGTGATAGGAGAGCACCGGAATGGCCCGGTTCGCAGAGGGCCCGAGCGACGAGGAGGACCGATGAGCGCGATCACGACGCACGTGCTGGACACGTCACGGGGCTGCCCGGCGAGCGGCGTGCTGGTGGTGCTGGAGGTCGGCGACGACGGCGGCTACCGGGAGGTCGGACGGGGCACGACCGACGGCGACGGCCGGCAGAAGGGGCTGCTGCCGCCCGGCGAACGGCCCCTCCAGGGCCGCTACCGCCTCACCTTCCACACAGGCGCCTATTACGCGGCGCTCGGGTGCGAGAGCTTCTATCCCACGGTGTCGATCCTCTTCGAGATCCGGGACCCGGCGCAGCACCATCACGTCCCGCTGCTGCTCAGCCCTCACGGCTACACCACGTACCGAGGCAGCTGAGCGCGCATCCGCGCGAGAGCGCCGTCCCGCGCGGCGAGCGCGACGCGTGCGCCTGCCGTCCGTGGTGCGCCCGGAGGCGCAGCGAGGTCGGCGGTCGGGCGGGGTGAAGCAGGTGTCCCACATGATACGATGGCGGGTGCCCGTCGGTGGGCGACTGTGAAGGTGAACTGTGGGCGCTCTACGGATTCGTTCGGGTGAAGCTCGGGATCGCCGGCGCGGTGCTGGCTGGCTGGCCGTCGCGATGGCCGCGCTCGGGCCGGGCTGCGAGCAGAGGGTGCGGAGCTTCGTCGATGGCGACGGCGGCGCTGGCGCCGCCGGCGGCGGAGCAGGTGGTGGGCCGGGCACGGCGGTCGGTGGCGGCGGGGCTGGCAGCAGCGCGACGGGGGGCGGCGCGACCGGCGGCGGTGCGACCGGCAGCGGAGCGACCGGCGGTGGCGCGGCGGGTGGTGGGGCAACGGGTGGTGGGGCGACGGGTGGCGGTGAGGCCGGCGGCGCAGCGGCTGGCGGCGGCGGTGATGCAGGCGGGGGCGGGGGGACCCCTGTCGAGTGCTCTCCCGACGAGGCGCGGTGCGCCGGCGATCGCATCGAGGTGTGCGGCAGCGACGGGCGGTGGGGTCTTGCCGGTTGCGCTGGGTGGTGCGGCGCGGGCCGGTGCATCCTGCCGCAGAGCTGCCGCCTGGGCGAGACCGGGGCGGGCGAGGCCTGCGGGCCGGATCGGAACCAGCCCTGCTGCGCGAGCCCGCGCGTTCCGGCCGGCCGGTACGAGCGGAGCGACGACGCGGCCTATCCGGCGGAGGTGAGCGACCTGCGCCTGGATCGCTACGAGGTCACCGTCGGACGGTTCCGCAAGTTCGTCGAGGCGTATCCCGCGAGCCGACCCGCGGCCGGCGCTGGAGCTCACCCGGCGATCCTGCGGAGCGGCTGGGACGCCGCGTGGGACTCCCGTCTGCCCGCGAGCCAGGCGGCGCTGAGGGATGACTTGAAGTGCAACCCGGGATTGCACTCGTGGACTGACGACGCGGGCGGGAACGAGCTCAAGCCGATCAGCTGCGTGAGCTGGTTCGTCGCCTTCGCCTTCTGCGCCTGGGACGGCGGGCGGCTCCCGACAGAGGCGGAGTGGGAATACGCGTCGGCTGGCGGGAGCGAGCAGCGGGCGTATCCGTGGGGCAACGCGTTTCCGAACTCGACCTACGCCGTGTTCGACATGACGGGCAGCGCCGTCGTCGGATCGAGATCGCCGAGGGGTGATGGCCGGTGGGGGCAGGCCGACCTCGCGGGGAACGTGTGGGAGTGGACCCTGGACTTCGAGGGGACGTACCCCGAGCCGTGCCGTGATTGCGCGAACGTCGAGCGCGGCTCCGCGCGGGTGATCCGTGGCGGCAGCTGGTGGCAGCCTAGACCGGAGGACCTCTCCGCTCGCTTGCGGACCGGCTGGGACCCGACCGATACGACGGACGCGCTCGGCGTGCGCTGCGCAAGGAAGCTGTAGCGCACGCCGCCCTTCTTGGGGCCGGCGCGCGCCGGGGAACGGGCGAGCGGGCGCCGTTCAGGGAGAGATGAGGTAGATGACCGAGAAGGCCACGAGGAGCGTCGTGAACGCGAGCGCGATGAGCTTGGGCATGGTCCAGTCGTCGTTGTCGGTCTTCGAGATCTCTGTGCTCATCGTGTGCCTCCGCCGTGCTCTCCGCGCGCCTCGCGCGCGTCCGTCTCCTGGCAGAAGGCGGACTCGTCGTCAACCCTGAGCCCCCGCCCGCGACGGACCGGGCGTGCTCATGCGGGTGCCTCCACCGCTGCTCTGGCCGCGCCCGCGGCCTGTCCGCCCGTGTGGAGCACCGGCCGCCTTGCCACCTCGCGCAGGCGACGCCGATTCCCGGCGCCGTGTGCCGATCCGGGTCCGCTGTCCGCCTCTGTCTCTCTCCGGCGCGCCTCGGCGATCGGAGCGAATCGCCGTGTCCGTCGCGGCCTCTTCGCCGCCCCCGCGATCGACCGACGTGCGGGGCGGCTCGCGGCGCGCGGGCGGCGTCGCCTTTGCTCTTCGTGGCGCCCTCGAATCGCACATCGCCGTGATGTGCAGGAGGGAGACATGCAACACCTCACGATGCTCGCGCTGGGCGCCGTCCTCCTCGCGACGGCGCTGGCGCGCGCGGCGTTGCCTGAGCGCCCGGTCCGCTCGCTCACGGCGGCGCTCACCGGGCAAGACGAAGTGCCCGGCCCCGGCGACCCGAAGGGGAGCGGCACGGCGCGCGTCACGCTCGATCTCGACCGCGGCGAGGTCTGCTTCGATCTCGCGGTGGCCGGCATCGCGCCGGCGACCGCGGCGCGCATCCACGAGGGCTCCGCCGGCCGCGCGGGCCGCGGGATCATCACGCTGATGCCGCCGACCGGCGGCAGCTCCAGCGGCTGCGTGAGCGCGGCCCGCGACGATCTGAGCGCATTGCTCGGTGATCCAGAGAGGTATTATGTCGCCGTGCGCACCGCCGATTTCCCCGACGGCGCGCTGCGAGGCCAGCTCTCGCGCTGAGCGCCCCACGCTCGGACACCCGATCGCCCGGACACCCGATGTGCCGGCGTTCTCCTCGCCCGGCGCGCTCCCTCCTCGGGGGCCGCGCCCCGGGGCTCTATCCGCCCCACAGGAGCTTCTTCAGCCGGATCGCCGTGATCTTCCGCTGCTCGTCCGCGGCGATGGGCAGCTCCTGCTCCGGCGTGTGCTCGATCCGCGCGCGCAGCGCCTCCAGCATCTCGTCCGCGCTCTTCCCGGTGGCGCAGACGATGTAGATGAACCCGAACTTCTCGTCATAGGTGCGGTTCAAGCGCGCGAGCGCCTCCCGCGTATCCACCGCCGCGGCGCTCATCCCCGCCTGTTCCTGGCTGGAGAAGCGCCTCGCCGTCGCGCTCGCCTCCGCGGTCTCCGCCTGCGGCCTGGTCTCTCCGATGCGGGGGTGCGCGCGGAACGCCTCGAGCCAGTCCTCCGGCGCGAGCCGCGCAAAGGCCTGCGCCGCCGCCGCGGAGAGGTGCTCCTCGTCGCGGAACGGCCGCGCCGCCGCCATCTGCGACGCCCACGCCGACGAGCCGCACGCCACGCGGAGCTCCGCCTCGGCCTCCGGCTCCGTGAGCGCGTTGAGCCAGCGGAGCCGCTGCTCGGCCGCCCCGCTCCGGGTCGCGTTGCCGAAGATGCGGAGCCGGCTCACGCCGCCGTCAGGATAGATGTTCAGGCGCACATGCGTGAACGGCCCCGTCGCGCGGAGCTCTTCCTCGAAGAGATGACGCGTGTGCGCCTGGAGCTTCGTCCGCGGCACGATCTCCCGCCACTCGCCCGCGCCGGCGAGCTCCGCCGCGGAGCGCCCCGCCGCGTCGATCCCCTCGATCATGCAGCTGTCGGGGTAATTGCCCTTGAAGTGGTTCGTGTCGACCTCGATCCGCGCGATCTCGCCCTGAGCCGCGAGCGCCACGAGCGCCCAGTCGTACCCGGGCCCCCTCCGGCGCCGCGTCTCCCAGCCGTCTCCCATGTTCGCCGCCCGGCCGGGCATGATGAGGTTGTGGCGCACCCCGAAGAACATGTCGCTGCACGAGAGCACGCGCCCGCCGTTCTCCGCGGCCGCGAGATCGATCTCCGCGCCCGGGCGGCCCTGCCGGCGGACGTCGGGGAGGGCGTCGCCGTGCACCCGGAGCCGCGCCACGCCGCCATCCGGGTAGATGTTCAGGCGGAGGTGCGTGAACCGCGAAGAGCTGCTCAGCTCGAACGCGTTCTGCGAGTCGCCGGCCAGCGGCGAGCGCGGCAGGATCTCGACCCAGTGCGTCCGTGGGTCGAGCAAGTCCTCGACCCGCGCGTCGGGCCGCGCCGCGCACGCCTCGATGGAGCAGTGCTCGGGGTAATTGCCCCGGAAGAACGCCGTATCCACGATGACCCCGCGGAGGATCCCTGGCAGCCCCAGCCGGACGAGGCACCAGTCGAACCCGGGAGTCCGGCGCCTGCGCGTCTCCCAGCCATCCATCCACTTCCCGCGATCGGTGTACTCGTGCTCGAGGAACACCGCTTTCCCTGCCTTGAGCAGGTTCTCCTTCGGCGCGAAGAACTCGTCGTTCGCCGCGAGCACCGCGCCGCCCAGGCGCTCCGAGGCCAGATCGAGCGCCTCCGCGAACGCCGGCCCCGTCACCCCTCTCGCTTCAGCCATCGCCCTCTCGCCTCCGCGGGGAAGCTCCCGCGCTCATGGACCTTCTCGCCGCGAAGGTACGTGGCCTCCACGACGCCGTGGAGCTCCTCCCCGGCGTACGGCGTCACCTTGTGCCGGTGCTGGAGGGTCGGCGGCTCGACCCGGAAGCTCGCGTCGGGATCCCAGAGCACAAGATCGGCGTCGAACCCGCGCGCGATCTCCCCCTTGCGGCGCAATCCGGCGAGCCTCGCGGGCCCGCGGCACAGCCAGTCGGCGAGCCGCTCGAGCGGGATGCCCCGGCGTCGGGCGTCGGTCCAGACGATCGACAGGCCGAGCTGCAGGCTCGAGATCCCGCCCCAGGCGGCGTCGAAGTCGCCGGCTTCGAGCCGCTTGAGCTCGGGGGTGCACGGGGAGTGATCGGAGACGACGAAATCGATGAGGCCTCCCGCGAGCGCGGCCCAGAGCTCCTCGCGGTTCTGCCGCTCCCGGATCGGCGGAGCGCACTTGAAGGGCGTCGCGCCGTCCGGGATCTCCTCGGCGGCGAAGTGCAGGTAGTGCGGCGTCGTCTCGGCGGACAGCGCGGCGCCGCCGTCGCGCGCCCGCCGCAGGATGTCGAGCGCCGTGGCCGACGAGAGGTGGACCACGTGCGCCGCCGCGCCCGTCGCCTGGCAGAGCGACGCGAGCAGGGCGATCGCCTGGTCCTCCGCCTCCCGCGGGCGCGAGCGCAGGTAGGCCGCGTACGTCCGCGGATCCAGGCCGGCGATCGCCGCGCGCGCCGCGTCGATGGGGCCGGGGAGCTCGGCGTGGACGAGCAGCGGCGCCCCCGTGCCCGCGAGCACCTCGAGCGCGGCCCTGAGGTCCGCCTCGGCGACGTGGCCGAACTCCGCCACGCCCGAGTCGACCATGAAGCACTTGAATCCGAGCGCGCCGGCCTCGAGCAGCGGGACCAGCTCTCCCGCGTTGCCCGGGACGGCGCCGCCCCAGAAGCCCACGTCGACGAGGCACCGGCCCTCCGCTGCGCGCGCCTTCTTCTCGAGGTGCGCGACCGTGGTCGTCGGCGGGATGCTGTTGAGGGGCATGTCGACGAGCGAGGTGACGCCGCCCGCGGCCGCGGCGCGCGTCGCCGTCTCGAAGCCCTCCCATTCGGTCCGCCCGGGCTCGTTGATGTGCACGTGCGCATCGACCAGCCCGGGCATCACCACCGCGCCCCGAGCGTCCACGACGGGGCAGCCCTCCGGCAGCTCGTCGTAACCGGCGACGGAGACGATGGTGCCGCCCTGGATGTGCACCGAGGCCGGCCGCACGGCGCCCCCGGTGACCACCCGCAACCCGCGAACGATGAGGTCCGGCGTCATCAGGGACGCGATCGTACCACGGCGCCCGGCGGACCGAGGCGGGCCGCTCGCCGAAGCGCGCGCGCACGTTAACGCGCATGGGCCTGTGCGCGTGTCACGCCATCTTCATGCGATCGATGAGCTCGGCGAGCTCGGCGTGCATGGCGTCCTCGGAGGGAGCGCGGTACCGGCGGTGGTGCCCGGGCAGGACCCACGTGAACCTGTGCTGGAGGAGGCGCTCCATCGAGCGGATCTGCTCCGCCCAGGAATACCAGCAGACGTCGCGCGACGCGTCGAGTCGCCCGAGCTCGCCGGAGAAAAAGAGATGGTCCCCGGTGAAGAGGTACCGGTCCCGGAAGAGGAGCGCGACGCTGCCCCGCGTGTGGCCCGGGACGGGGATCAACGTGAGATCGGGCGCGAGGGCCACGGGGTCGAGCCCCTTGATCTTCACCTCGGCGAGCGCTGTTCCGTCGTCGATGTCGTCCGCGTGGATCACGCGATCGCACCCGAAGTTGTCGCGGAAGATCCGGTGATCGGCGACGTCGTCGCGGTGGGTGAGCACCAGGGTCCGGACGCCGCCGAGCTCGCGGATGCGCTTCGTGAGCGGCCTGGCCGCGCGGGGCGAGTCGACGAGCACGTTGCCCTCGGGTCGCACGATGAGGTAGCTCGCCGCGCCAAAGGAGGACGACGAGGTATAGCCGCAATAATGGACATCCTCGTCGATCGGCTCGGGGAAGGAGAAGGTCGCGGCGGCCATCCCCGCCGCCGGTGCGGAGGTGCCGATGGAGGCGGTCGGACACGACACCAGCGCCATGGCCGCGCGGAGGTGCTCGTCCGGCGTCGCGGGCTGGCGAGCGACGATGCTCTGCTCGACGGCGGGCGCGCGAGCGAACACCGAGGGGGCGAGCTGGCGGCATACGTCGCAGTCGATGCACGACCGGTCGACGAAGTAATCGCCGGGGGCGTTCTCTGGCAGGCGGTCCTCGAGGCGAGCCATCTCGTTATCTCAGGATGACACGCGGGCGGCGGACGTGGGGGCAGATCCGCTGCGGCGACGTCCGTGGCGAACGGCCATCACTCGGCCATCACTCCAGGCTTGGCGCGAGCTCTCGTTGCGTGATGGCTGCACGAGGGCGAGCATGGATATCCAGGGAAACTGGGTGAGTTGAGACAGGGAGTCTCGGGACACCGGCGCCCTGCTGTCCAGCTCCGTGCGCTCGGTCCACCGCGGGCCTGCCGGGCGGCCGGCGGCCCGGGTCCCGGCGCGTGGCCGCCGCCTCGCGATCCGCGCGTCCCGGCGCCGCCTTGCGCGCGGCTTGAGCTCTCGCCGCGCTGCTCCTACGCTGCGCCGCGTGAGCGCCGCCGGCCGAGCTGCGCCGCACCCGAGCGGCGCGCCAGGGAGCACCCCCGTTCCCTGGGAGCCGCTCTTCTACGAGAAGAGCCGGCTCTACTGGCCGATCCGCCCCCTGGCCGAGGCGTTCGCGGGGTGCGGCGGCTGGCCGCCGGTCGAGGACTACAACCGGGCGCTCGGCGAGGGGTTCCCCGTGCGCTTTGCGGAGCAAAAACCGCGGCCTCGCCGGCGCGGGCGGCGCGGGCCCGTCGACCCCTCGGCGCTCTACGACGCGCGCATCCACGTCGAGGGCTGCGTGCCCACGCGCCCGAGCAACTGGCACGACTTCCTCAACATGCTGGTGTGGGCCGCCTTCCCGCGCGCGAAGGCGGAGCTCCACGCGCGCCAGCACCGGGCGATCGCCGCGCGCCTCCATCCCGGCGCGGAGGCGCTCCCCCCGGCGCGCACGCGCGAGCTGGACGGGCTCGCGCTCCTCGACGAGGGCGGGCTCCTGCTGCTCTACAACAACGCGCGCGAGGCGCCCCTCCTCGGCGACGCCTCCGATCTGGAGCGCTGCGCCGGCGAGGTGCGGGACGCCGTGCAGCGGGGCGAGGCCGCGGCGCTCGTCTTCGGCCACGCGCTGTACGAGAGCCTCCTCCAGCGCGGTCCGATGGTCTACGCGATGGTGCAGCCCATCCCGTGCGGCGGACCGCTGCCCGCCGCGCCTGCCGCGCTCGTGGCGCTGGCCGACGCGCGCCTCGGCGACGTGCTGCGGTCGCCCGACAGCTTCGCGCGCCCGGAGCGCAGCCCGCGCCTCCCCCTGGACGAGCGCGTCCTGTGCCCGTGACGGCAAGTGACGGCAAGTGATGCCAAGTGACCGCCGCGGCCGGAGGACGGCGACCCCCTGAGCGTGCGTGGGGCTCGCCCCGCTCTCAGACGCGCCGTCGCGCCGCGAGAGCATAGACGAGCGGCAGTCGGCGCCCGAACTTCTTCATGCGGAACTGCCCTGGCGGTCCTTCCACCATGTCCGGAAAGATGTCGTAGGGGGACCAGTCGAGCTCGCGCAGGCGCTCCAGCGTGAGGCCCGCGTCGAGGAGCGACGACACAACCGTCCCGATCCCGTGGTTGAAGCCGACCTCTTTCAGCGTCACGGGCGCGCTCCTGTCGGCGTACGTGCCTGTCTCCTCGGTGACGATCGGCTCCCCGTGACCATCGTAGGCATAGGCGATCTGCTCGAATGCATTGTCGAAGGTCCACACGAGGGGGTGGAACTCGACGAGGTGCAGGACGCCCCCGGGCTTCAGGCACGCTGCGGCCGTGCGCGCCCAGCGCGTCATGTCCGGGAGCCACCCGAGGACGCCGTACGAGGTGAAGACGATATCGAACGTCTCGCCGCCGAGGGCCTCGGGGGCGTCGTAGACGTTGGCCTCGACGAAGCGCGCGTCCACCGAGAGCTCCTGCGCCAGCGCTCGCGCCGCCGTGACGGCCTCGTCGGAGAGGTCCAGCCCGGTGACGCGGGCGCCCAGCCGCGCCCAGGAGAGCGTGTCCTGCCCGAAATGGCATTGCAGGTGGAGCAGCGACCTTCCACGCACATCGCCGACCTGCTCGAGCTCGATCGGCTTGAGAGAGCTCGCGCCGGCCCGAAACGAGTCCAGATCGTAAAATTTCGAGGCCAGGTGCACGCGGGTGCGCGCGTTCCAGGCAGCGCGGTTCAGCGCAAACCAGTCGGCTTCGGACATGGGGAACTTGTTATCACAACGTTCGTCGCGCGGTCTGCGTCGGATCGCTGCCGCGCTCGGACGCCGTCCCTCTGCTGGAACGTGCCCCGCTGGGCTCATCGCCGCTTCCGCCCGTCGTCAAGCCGCCACGACGGCGCTCTCCCCCTCGACAGCCGCCTTCGGGTCATACCCCAGGTTCGGCGACAGCCACCGTTCCACTTCCTCGACCGTCATCCCCTTGCGCTTCGCGTAGTCCGCGACCTGATCCCTGCCGAGGCGCCCCACCATGAAATACCGCGCCTTCGGGTGCGCCAGGTAGATGCCGCTGACGCTCGCCGCCGGCGTCATCGCGCAGCTCTCCGTCAGCTCGATGCCGACCGACGGCGCGTCGAGCAGCGCGAACAGCTTGCGCTTCTCGGTGTGATCCGGGCACGCCGGGTACCCGAACGCCGGCCGGATCCCCCGGTACTTCTCCTCGATGAGCTCCTCGCTCGTCAGCGCCTCTCCCGCGCCGTACCCCCAGTCCTTGCGCGCGCGCTCGTGGAGCAGCTCGGCGAACGCCTCCGCGAGCCGGTCCGCCAGCGCCTTCGCGATGATCGCGCTGTAGTCGTCCCTGTCCTTCTCGTACGCGCGCACGATCTCGTCGAGCCCGAGCCCGGCCGTCACCGCGAACGCGCCGACGTGATCGGCGAGCCCGCGCTCCCGCGGCGCCACGAAGTCGGCCAGCGACAGGTGCGGCCTCACCCCGCCCGCGGCCTTGTCGCCGCCGTCTCCGTCCTCCTCGGCGCCGCCCCGCCCCTTCACCTGCTGCTGGCGCAGCATGTTGAACCGGACGAGCTCCCGCTCCCTCGTCTCGTCCGCGTAGAGCACGATGTCCCGCTGCTCCCCGCTCGCCGGCCAGAAGCCATAGACGCCCCGCGCCTCGAGCAGGCGGCCCTCGATGATCCGCCGCAGCACCTTCTGCGCGTGATCGAACAGCTCCCGCGCCGCCTCGCCGTACTGCGGGTGCTCCAGGATCTGCGGGAACGGCCCCCTGAGCTCCCACGCGGTGAAGAAGAACGTCCAGTCGATGTACCTCGCGACCTCCGCGAGCGGCACCTCCACCACGCGGCGCCCCGTGAACGACGGCCTCGCGATGTCCTCGGGCCGCCACGCGATCTCGAGCCGCCCCCCGTCCGCCGCGGCGAGCGTCACGAGCGGCTTCGCCCGCTTCCTCGCGAAGAGCTCGCGCAGCTTGGCCTGCTCCTCCCGGTTCTGCGCGTCGAACGCCTGCCGGTTCGCCCGATCGAGCAGGCTCGACACCACGCCCACCGCCCGCGACGCGTCGAGCACGTGTACCACCGTCCCGCTGAACTCCGGCGCGATCTTCACCGCCGTGTGCTGCCGGCTCGTCGTCGCCCCGCCGATGAGCAGCGGCAGCCGGATTCCGCGCCGCTCCATCTCGCGCGCCACGCTGACCATCTCGTCGAGCGACGGCGTGATGAGGCCGCTCAGCCCGATCATGTCGGCCTTCTCGCGGAGCGCCGCCTCCAGGATCCTGTCCTGGTGCACCATCACGCCGAGGTCGATCACCTCGTAGTTGTTGCACCCGAGCACCACGCCCACGATGTTCTTGCCGATGTCGTGCACGTCGCCCTTCACGGTCGCCATCACGACCTTCCCCTGCGACGACGAGCCCCCGGCGGCCTTCTCGTCCTCCATGAACGGCAGGAGGTACGCGACGGCGCGCTTCATCACGCGGGCACTCTTCACCACCTGCGGCAGGAACATCTTCCCGGCGCCGAACAGCTCGCCGACGATCTTCATCCCGTCCATCAGCGGCCCCTCGATGATGGAGAGCGGCCTCTCGTACTTCCTCCGCGCCTCCTCCACGTCCGCCTCGATGAAGTCGACGAGCCCCCTCACGAGCGCGTGCGAGAGCCGCTCCTCGACCGGGCCGTCGCGCCAGGCGAGGTCGAGCTCCTTCTTCTTGCCCTTGCCCTTCACCTGCTCGGCGAGCTCGACGAGCCGCTCGGTCGCGTCCGGGCGCCGGTTGAAGAGGACGTCCTCCACCCGCTCGATCAGGTCCCTCGGGATGTCCTCGTAGACCGCGAGCTGCCCCGCGTTCACGATGCCCATGTCCATCCCGGCCCGGATCGCGTGGAACAGGAAGGCCGAGTGCATCGCCTCGCGGACGACGTTGTTCCCGCGGAACGAGAACGACAGGTTCGACACGCCGCCGCTCACGCGCGCCCCCGGGCAGGTCGCCTTGATGATCCGCGTCGCCTCGATGAAGCTCTTCGCGAAATCGCCGTGCTCCTCGATGCCGGTCGCGATCGCGAGGATGTTCGGGTCGAAGACGATGTCCTGCGGATCGAAGCCCGCCTCCTCGGTGAGCAGCCTGTACGCGCGCTGGCAGATCGCGACCTTGCGCTCCACCGTCTCGGCCTGGCCGATCTCGTCGAAGGCCATCACCACGACCCCCGCCCCGTAGCGCCGCACGGCGCGCGCCTTCTCGAGGAAGTCTTCCGGCCCCTCCTTGAGGCTTATCGAGTTGACGATCCCCTTGCCCTGGATGCACTTGAGCCCCGCCTCGATGACCGACCACCTCGAGCTGTCGACCATGATCGGGATGCGGGCGATCTCGGGCTCGGTGGCGATGAGGTTCAGGAAGGTCGTCATCGCCTGCTCGGAGTCGAGCATGCCCTCGTCCATGTTCACGTCGAGGAGGTTCGCCCCGCCGCGCACCTGATCGAGCGCCACCTCCAGCGCGGTCGTGAAGTCGCCCTTCTTGATGAGCTCCATGAACCGGGCCGAGCCGGTCACGTTCGTCCGCTCGCCGATCATCAGGAAGTTCGTGTCGGGCCGGATGACGAGCGTCTCCAGGCCGGCGAAGCGCCCGAAGCCGTCGCGCCCCGCGGGCACGGGCCGCGGCCGGAGCTCCGCCGTCGCCCGGGCGATCGCGCGGATGTGATCCGGCGTCGTCCCGCAGCAGCCGCCGACGATGTTCACGAGCCCGCTCTCCGCGAACTCCGCGAGCAGCCGCGACGTCGTCTCCGGGAGCTCGTCGTACTCGCCGAACGCGTTGGGGAGGCCCGCGTTCGGGTAGCAGCTCACCCGCGCCCGGGCGAGCTTCGCGAGATCCACGAGGTACGGCCGCATGTCGCTCGCGCCGAGGGCGCAGTTGAGGCCGACGCTGAGCGGGCTCGCGTGCTCCACGCTCGTCCAGAAGGCGTCGATCGTCTGGCCGGAGAGCGTCCTGCCGCTCCTGTCCGTGATCGTCACGCTGAGCAGGATCGGCAGGCGCCGCCCCTTCTCCGCGAAGACCTCCTCCATCGCGACGAGGCACGCCTTCATGTTCAGCGTGTCGAGGAACGTCTCCGCGAGGATCACGTCGACCCCCCCGTCGACGAGCCCGCGCACCTGCTCCGCGAACGCCCGCCGCAGCTCGTCGAAGCCGACGGCGCGGAACGACGGGTCGCTCACGCTCGGCGAGATCGACAGCGTCTTCGGCGTCGGCCCGATCGCGCCCGCGACGAAGCGCGGCTTGCCGGGCGTGCGCGCCGTCCACGCGTCGGCCGCCTTCCTGGCGATCTGGGCCGCGGTCAGGTTGATCTCGTAGGCGAGCGACTCGAGCCGGTAGTCGGCCTGGGCGATCGAGGTGCCCGTGAAGGTGTTCGTCTCGATGATGTCGGCGCCGGCGTCGAGGTACGCTCCGTGGATCTCGGAGATGACGTCCGGCCGCGTCAGCACGAGGAGATCGCTGTTGCCCTTGAGGTCGATCGCATGATCGCGGAAGCGATCGCCGCGGTAGTCGGCCTCGCCCAGGCGGTAGCGCTGGATCATCGTGCCCATCGCGCCGTCGAGGCACAGGATCCGGTGTTCGAGGATCTCCTCGAGGCGCGCGGGGCGTTCGCTTCCGTCGGTGGTGGCGCTGAGATCGAGCAAGTTGTATCTCCTAATCCGGATTGACGGATTGATACTTGTCGGTCCCAGCAGCCGGCGTCAAGCGTCGGCTGCGCGCGGGCGATGGCGGCCGTCCTGGCCGCGGACTCATCTGTGAACAATGCTACGTTCCGACGCTGCCGGATGAGCGACCGGGCGATCGCGTCTGGGCGCAGAGGTGGGCGCACGGGCGGGGCGCACCGCGCGCAGGTGGTCATCCCTGGACGAACGGTCGGCCAGGGCGCCGCCTGACGCCGCTCCGGCTGAGGCACTGGCGGACATCGCTGAAGGTGCGTATCTTTGGCGAGCCCTGAGCACCCCACCCCAGGGCACGGCCGGCCGGGCTCACCGCACGGTTCGCCTTCCGGCGGGGCGAGCGCCCCGTTAGAGACAGGACCTGCCGTCCCCCGCCGACAAAGCACGCAGAGGAGATTCCAGGATGATCACGATCACAGAGAAGGCAGCCGAGAAGGTGATGGAGATCGCGACAGCGGAGGAGCTGCTGGGGCAGGGGTTGCGCCTGCGCGTCGTGGGCGGCGGGTGCGCCGGCTTCTCGTACGACCTGTACTTCGAGGACAAGCCGACGGAGTTCGACGAGGAGTTCGAGGACAGGGGCATCAAGCTCTTCATCGACCCGCTCAGCTTCCAGTACCTGGACGGCACGGAGATTGATTACGTGGAAGGCCTCCACGGCTCGGGCTTCAAGTTCAGCAACCCGTCGGTGAAGAGCACCTGCGGCTGCGGCTCCTCGTTCTCCGTCTGATTCCGTTCGTTTCCGTCAGATTTCGTCTGATCGGGCGCCCGCCCTCTTCGCGGGTGCCGCTTCCGTCCTGGCTCGCGCCGCCCGTCTCCCGGGCGGCCTACGCGAGATGCACACGGGCCGCGTGAGCGCGTCTGCCCGGAGCATCGCGGCCCTCCTGACTCTCTAGCGCCTTCGGTTTGGCTCGTGCCTCGCTCGGGCGCGCCTGAGGCGCGTGCGCCAGCGCTTCGCAGCCATGGTGTACAAGCTGCCCGCCCGGGGCGGCATGCCAGCTGCATCGCAGCCTGGGTGGGCTGCTCTCTTCGGAATCTCGAACCAACCACGTCGGCGGCAAGTGCCGGCGAAGCGATCAACGCGATCGAGGTCCGGCCCCGGCCGACCTTGACAGCAGGAGACGGGGTCCGGCGTCGGCCGGCCTCAACAACCGAACCGGGGTCTTCGGACCTCGAAGGAAACCCTGTGCAAACGTCCCGAGATCAGGCCAGCGCGGTTTCGCGCTACATCACGCATGTTCGGCAGATCCCGGAGCTGTCGCGCGAGGAAGAAGTCGAGCTCGCTCGACGGTGGCGGGACCAGGGCGACGAGCAGGCTGCAGCCGCGCTCGCGCTCGCAAACCTGAGGCATGTTGTCTCGATAGCGATCAGCTACCGGCGTTACGGGATCCCGCTCGCCGACCTCATCGCCGAGGGGAACTTCGGGATCGTCCACGCGATCCGCAAGTATGACCCGGACCGCGGAAACCGCTTCGTGACCTACGCGGCCTACTGGATCCGGGCGTACATCCTGAACCACGTCATCCACTCCTGGAGCCTGGTCGGCGTGGGCTCGGGCCCGCTCCGCTCGAAGATGTTCTTCCGGTTGCGGCGGGAGCGGGCGCGCATCGCGGGCCTCGTGGGCGAGGGGGAGGAGGGGGATCGGCTTCTGGCCGAGAAGTTCGGCGCACCCGCGGAGAAGGTGCTGGAGATGGCTCACCGGCTGGAGGCCCGGGACGTCTCGCTCGACACGAAGGTGTTCGAGGACGGCGCCCGGTCGCTGGTCGACACGCTGCCCGCGGACGATCAGGACCAGGAGGAGCGCTTCTCGCGCGCGGAGGAGGGGGCCCTGCTCCGAGAGCGGCTGACGCAGGCGGTGGAGAACCTCGACCCGCGCGAGCGGTACATCGTCGAGACCCGGATGATGGCGGATCCCGAGGAGGAGCTGTCGCTCGCCGAGATCGGGCGTCGCCTGGGCGTGTCGCGCGAGCGGGCTCGGCAGCTCGAGGCGCGCGCCAAGAAGAAGCTGCGCGACCGCCTCCAGCCGCTGGCGGCGTAGCGACTTGCCACAGGTGAGCGGCGGGCGAGCACAAAAGCACGAAGCCCCGCCGGGGCGGAGCTTCGTGGTCGCAGGAGACGTAAGCCGAGTTCTGTTGCGCGGGGAGTCGCCCCCTTCGCGCCGGCGATCATTCCTCTAGGACGCGCGTCGCCGCGCGCCTCAAGCAGCCAACCCGGAGGCCTGGGGCGGGCAGCCCTTGCCGCGGCGGCTGTCGCCGTCGCGGACGCCTCCCTACGCGGCCTTGCTCCAGGTGGGGTTTGCCGTGCCGCCCTTGTTGCCAAGGGCGCGGTGGGCTCTTACCCCGCCGTTTCACCCTTGCCGCGCGGCGAGCCCGCGGAGGCTCGGAGCCCAGCCCATCCGGGCTGGAGGCTCGTTGCCCTCGCGAAGCGCGCGGCGCGGCGGTCTGTTCTCTGTTGCACTTTCCTCGAGATCGCTCTCACCGGGCGTTACCCGGCACCCTGCCCTGCGGAGCTCGGACTTTCCTCCCGCGGCCGGGTTTCCCCGTCCGCCGGCGATCGCCTGTCCCGCTGCGACGCGGCGAACATAGTCAAGAGCCGGCCGAACGCCAACACCTGAGGTCGGAGAACGAGCGGCGCGACTGCATGCCATGGAGCCTCGTGCCCTGTACTTTCAAGGCCAAGCTCCGGCGGTGACACTGCGCGTGGCGCGGCTGCTCCCCAGCTCGTGGTCAGCAGTCGGGGACAGGCCCGCTCCTTGTCAGGCTCAGGTGCGGCGGAGCTTCTGCGCCATCTGGGCGCCCAGCTCGGCCGAGCGGTTGGACGCCACCTCGACCGCGTCGATCAAGGTGCGGCGGAGGCCGCCTGCCTCCAGCGTGTGGAGCCCCGCGATGGCCGTGCCGCCGGGGCTCGTCACCATGTCCTTCAGGCGGCCGGGGTGCTCGCCGGTCTCGAGCTGGAGCTTGGCGGCGCCGTACACCGTCTGCGCCGCGAGCAGCAGCGCCGCGTCCCGGCCGAGGCCGACCTTCACGCCGCCGTCCGCGAGCGCCTCGATCATCAGCATGACGTAGGCGGGGCCGCTGCCCGACAGGCCGGTCACCGCGTCGAGCAGCGACTCGTCGAGCACGACGACGCGGCCGACCGCCTGGAACAGGGTCCGCGCGATCTCGACGTCCTCGCTCGTGGCGTGACTCCCGGCGGCGATCGCCGTGGCGCCGGCGAGCGCGATCGCCGCGGTGTTCGGCATGCTGCGGATGACGCGCGCTCCCTCGGGCAGGCGCGCCTCGATCGCGTCGATCGGCACGCCGGCCGCCACCGAGATCACGACGTCCGAGCGGCCGAGCCCCGACGAGATGGGGGCGAGGATGCGATCGACGATCTGCGGCTTGACCGCGATGACGAGGACGTCGGCCCACTGGCAGAGCGCCTCGTTGTCCTCGGTGGTCTCGATGCCGTAGCGCCCGCGGAGAAAGGAGAGCCGCTCGCTCTTGAGATCGCTCGCGCGGATCTGCTCCGCGCCCACGGCGCCCCCCTGGACGAGGCCGCGGATGAGCGCCTCCGCCATGTTTCCGCCGCCAAGAAACCCGATCTTGCGCCCTCGCAGCAGGCCCTCATCGCTCGCCATCGCTCGCCTCCAGGAGCGCGCACCCTAGCAGCCTTGCCGAGCGCGCGGCTCAAATCTCGACGAACACCGCCGCGTGGCTTCGTGCCGCGCGTGCCGCGCGTGCCGTCATGGACGGGCAGGCAGGCGCGGCGCCCGCACGCGCGGGCCGAGGAGAGCGCTCTTGTCAGTCGAGGCTGCGGCGTTCTTGGTGCGGCGGAATGAACGCAGTCGGTCCCATGTTCGTCGATCGCAGGACCCTTCGACTGCTCGACGGAGATTTCATGATTCAAGCGGTTTCCTATCGCCCTCGCGCTTCGGCCCTCGCGCTGCTCACGGCGGCGGCGCTGGCCATCGGCGGTTGCGGTCAACAGGCCCACGCCACGCCTCCTTCCACCCAGGCCGCCGCCTCGCCGCAGGCCGCGGCGCCGCCGGTCGCGACCGTGACGCTCCCGCCGGCGACGGCGCCGGTGCCGGCCACCTTCGATGTCGCCGCCCTGTCAGACCGGGTGAAGCCGATGGTCGTCAACATCACGACGACACATGAGGTCAAGGGGCCCGAGGGGCTCGACCCATTCCAGTTCTTCTTCGGTCCGCAGGGCGGCGGACGGCTCAACCCGCGGGGCCAGCAGCCGACGCAGACGGCGCTCGGGACCGGCTTCATCATCGACCCGAGCGGCTACGTCGTGACGAACGAGCACGTCATCCACGACGCCTCCGGCGTCCGCGTGCGGCTCGCCGACGAGCGGGAGTTCGAGGCCGAGGTCGTCGGCCGCGATCCCAAGCTCGATCTCGCGCTCCTCCGCCTGAAGGGCGCGAGCGGCCTGCCTGTGGCGCCGCTCGGGGCGAGCGAGCAGCTGCGGGTCGGCGAGCACGTGCTCGCGGTCGGCAACCCCTTCGGGCTCGGCCACACGGTCACGCTCGGCATCGTCAGCGCGAAGGCGCGCGCGATCGGCGCGGGGCCGTACGACGACTTCATCCAGACCGACGCGTCGATCAACCCGGGCAACAGCGGCGGCCCGCTGTTCAACTGGCGGGGCGAGGTCGTGGGCATCAACACCGCGATCCGGGCGGGCGCGAACGGGATCGGCTTCGCGATCCCGATCGACGCGCTGAAGGACGTGCTCCCGCAGCTCCGCGAGAAGGGCTTCGTCGAGCGCGGCAAGCTCGGCCTCCTGTTCCAGCCCGTCACGCGCGATCTCGCCGCGGCGCTCCAGCTCGACGGGCCTCGGGGCGCGCTCGTCGCCGAGGTCGAGCCGGGCGGCGCGGCCGCGCGCGCCGGCATCAAGCCGGGCGACGTGATCGTGAACGTGAACGGCGTCCCCATCCACCACGCCGAGGAGCTGCGGCGCAACGTGGCGCGCAACGCGCCCGGCTCGGAGATCGCGGTGACGCTGGTGCGCGCCCAGAAGCAGCAGCAGGTCGTGGCCAAGCTGGACGCGCTCCAGGACGAGGAGGGCGACGCGGCGGGCCGCGCGCGGCCGAGCCAGGGCGCCCGGCCCGAGCGCCAGCTGAGCGCCGAGAAGCTCGGCATCCAGGTCTCCGAGGCCCCGGGCGGCGGCGTGCGGGTCGACGGATTCGCCTCGGGCAGCAACGTCCAGGAGATCGAGGTGGGCGACGTGATCCTCGAGGTGAACGGCGCCCCGGTGAAGGATGTCGCCGGCCTCCGGGCGGCCATCGCCAAGCTCAAGGACGGGTCCGTCGCCCTCCTCAAGGTGCGGCGCGGGAAGCTCGTCCAGTTCGCGGCCGTGCCTATCTCCGCGCGCTGATCCTGCGCCGGGCGCGGCTGGCGCGAGCCAGCCGCGCTGACCGCGTCACCCCATTCCCGCGCCACCCCATTCCCGCGTCACCCCACGCCTTGCTGCCGGTCGGTGGTGTCCTCTCCACCCAGCGGCGCCTTCGCGGCGCGCGCCGCCTCCGCGAGCGCGCGCTTCTCCGCCTCCGTCTGCTTCACGCGCTCCTCGAGCACGTCGGTGCCGAGGTAGCGGAAGACGTAGACCCCCCCGACGAACATGCAGAGGAACAGGGTGAGCACCCGCCAGAGGACGACGTACGGCACCACGAACGCGCCGTGGACCCAGGGCGACATGAGCGCGTTCGAGCCGAGCTCGGCGACGCCGCTCGCGCCGGGCGTGGGGGTCATGTAGAGCGCGAAGTTGAGCAGCGTCTGGATCAGGACGACCTGCACGATCGGCGGGCCTACCGAGACGAACGTCGAGGGCGAGGTCGGAATGCCGAGCCCGAGCAGGATGAAGTAGGCGACGGCGAACCGCGAGCAGAAGAAGCCGAACGTGAGCAGCAGCGCGGCGGCGTAGGCGCGCTTGCCGCGGCGCATGTAGATGCGGAAGCCGTGGTGGAACTCGTCCACGCCCAGCAGCAGGCGCGCGGTCGTGGCGCCGGGGGCGGCGAGCGCGGCCTCGGCGCGGGCCCGCAGCCGGGGCACGCGCCGGGCGCCCAGCAGGGCGGCGCGCAGGAGCTTCCCGAGCGGCACCGACAGCGCGCGGACGATCCCCTTGAGGAGGGGCGGGTACGCCGCCGCGGCGATGAGCGCGACGAGGGCCGAGCCGAACATCGCGACGGTGAAGAAGAGCAGCCACTCGATCTGCGGGCCCGCCGGCACGACCAGCATCCCGCCCTGCTGCAGCACGAAGATGACCACGGCGGACAGGAGGAAGAAGGTGATCGTGCACGAGGCGGTGAGCAGCTCCGCCGTGGCCACGTCGACGAGCCGCATGCCGCCGTGCACGAGCACGGCGGCCTGCGACGGCGCCGCGCCGGCCTGTCCGGGGGTCACCCCGGCGCAGAACATCAGCACGAACTCCGAGGTCACCGCGGTACGGACGCGGAGCTCGGGCCAGAGGACGCGCCCGAGGGTCCAGATCCTGAGGCCTCCGAACACGCCCTCTTGCAGCGCCAGCACGGCGCCGACGAGCAGCCAGCCCGGGCGCACGTGCGCGAACGCGGCGGCGAGGCTCGCCTGCTTGTCGTGGATCTCGCTGTAGAGGACGTAAGCGAACGACGCGAGCGTGAGCGTGACGATGACCTGGATGCCTCGGATCAGGGTGGCGCGGTTCATACAGGGGCACGCAGCCGGGGTGATCGCATGCGCACGCCCCTATACCCTGTCGCCGGCGCTCGCGGCCGTCATGCCTGCGCTCGTCCCAGATCGACACCCTTCCCGTGGCGGCCCCGACCACACGGCGCATGCGCGCCGGGTGCGAAGGCCGCTTCGCGCAGGCGCTCCTCGCTCGCCGCGTTCGTTCCCCGGGCTCGTCCAGCGCGCCGCGTTCGCCGCCGTCCGCCGCCGTCGTTCCGTCGAATCGCCACGCGCATGCGTGCCTTTCGAGGCCAGGTCGAGGAGATGTCTATTGCGTCGCCGGGGGCGGCTCGCGATGCTGCGAGCGTCATGGCGGCACGAAAGATCGCTATCAGTACAGGCGGGGGTGACGCGCCGGGGCTCAACGCGGTGATCCGCGCGGCCACGCTCGGCGCGCTCGAGCGTGGCTGGGAGGTGTGGGGGATCCGGCAAGGGTACCGCGGGTTGCTCGACGACGCTCCGGACGGGCTCATCCGCCTGGATCGCGAGCGGGTCCGGGGCATCGCGCACCTCGGGGGCACCATCCTGGGCACCGCGAACCGCGGCGATCCGTTCCACTACCCGACGCCTGGCGAGCACGGGCTCGTCCCCCGGGATCGATCCGAGGATCTCGTGCGGCGGTTCCGCGCGGAGGGGTTCGACGCGCTCATCTCGGTGGGCGGAGACGGATCCATGCGGATCGCGCACCTGCTGCTCCAGCGCGGGCTGCCCCTCGTCATCGGCGTGCCGAAGACGATCGACAACGACGTCTGCTGCACGGACCTCACGTTCGGCTTCGACACGGCGGTCTCCATCGCGACCGAGGCGCTCGACCGGCTCCACACCACGACCGAGGCGCACGAGCGGATCATGGTCGTGGAGGTGATGGGGCGGAACGCGGGCTGGATCGCGCTCAACGCCGGGATCGCCGGTGGAGCCGACGTCATCCTGATGCCGGAGATCCCGTTCCGGTTCGAGGCGATCGCCGAGAAGATCCGCCTGCGGGAGTCGCGCGGGCGCCGCTTCTCCATCGTCGTGGCGGCCGAGGGGGCGTACGCGCAAGGCGGTGAGCTGATCATCAAGGACGCGGGCGACGCGTTCCGCCGCATCGCCGTGCTCGGGGGCGTGGCCGAGCGCGTGGCCAAGGAGCTCGCGGCCCGCACCGGCAAGGAAGCGCGCTCGATGGTGCTCGGCCACCTCCAGCGGGGCGGCGGACCCACGACGGCGGATCGCTTGCTCGCCCTCCGCTTCGGCGCGGCCGCGGCGCGCTGCCTCGTCGAGGACTGCGGCAGCGGGATGGTGGCGCTGCGCTCGAACCGGATCGAGCTCGTCCCCCTCGAGGACGTCGCCGGCAAGACGAAGACGGTGCCGCTCGACTCGGACACGGTCGTCACGGCCCGTGAGATGGGCCTGTGCTTCGGAGACGAGGCGCCCGGCCACTTCGTCGCGCCCTGATCGGCGAGCGCGCGGGTCTTCCGCTGTCTCCCTGCTCCTCGGCAAGAGCCATGGTGGGATTGTGCGGTATCGCCCCCGGGCCGGGCGATTTCCGCTCGTCGCGACGTCGGCAGGATTGGCAAGCGGACGGCGGCCGCGCGATCTGAGCTGCGCTGCCAGCCTCGTGTTTGACACTCGTTGAAGGGGGCCGATATCTTGGTTTCCCCTCCGAACCCGCGCACACCCCGGAACATGACGAAAGTCCTCGTATTTGAGAGCGATCCGGCGTTTGCCGGGGAGCTCCGCACGGAATTGGGCCGCCTCGGCTGCACCGTTCAGGTGGTCGATGACGGCAACGTCGGCCTGCAGGCGGCCGCGGCCGAGCGCCCCGACCTCATCCTGCTGTCGATCGAGCTGCCGCGCATGAACGGCTTCTCGGTCTGCAACAAGCTCAAGAAGGACGTGCAGCTCAAGGACGTACCGCTCGTCATCATGTCGAGCGAGTCGAGCGAAGAGACGTTCGAGCAGCACCGCAAGCTCAGGACGCGCGCAGAGGACTACATCCACAAGCCGATCGCGTTCGGCGAGCTCCTCGAGCACATCCGCAACTACGTCCCGATCGACGGGGACGACGCGGAGGCCGATCCGATCATGATCGACGAGGCCGAGGTGCTCGAGGCCGACATCGACGAGGACTCCGGTGATCCCACGATCATCACGGCCGCTGTGGGCTCGGACGGCACGCCCGGGAGCGTCGCGCCTCCGCCCGCCGTTGCGCCGTCGATTCCGCCGCCAGTGCCGAGGCCGCCGTCCGCGGCGCCGCCGCCGCCTGCCGCCGCCACGCCGTCCGCGGTGCCGCCGCCCCCCGCGCCGAGGCCGCCGTCCGCGGCGCCGCCTGCCGCGCCGAGGCCGATGTCCGCGGCGCCGCCGTCTGCCGCCACACCGTCTGCCGTACCGTCGGCGCCTCCTGCCGCCGCTGCGCAGGATCGCGCCCGGGCGTCAGCTCCGCCGAGGCCCCCGCAGGGCGCCGCGGCGCGGTCGGACGCCCGCAAGTCGGACGAGGACATCGAGGAGTTCATCGGCGGCGCGTTCACCCGGCTGATCCGCGACGAGGAGGAGGAGCGCACCGACGTCAGGCCCTCGGTCGCGCCGTCGTCTCGGACGCTGGCGCCCACGAAGACGCCGGTGCCGGCCTCGGCGCCGCCGCCCGTGAGCTCGTCGCCGGTGGCCGCGTACCGGGCTCCGGTCTCCGAGCGCGGGGCTGCGTACCGGGCTCCGATCTCCGAGCGCGGGGCCGCGTACCGGGCTCCGATCTCCGAGCGCGGGCGGCTGACCCCTGCGCCGCCCGCGCCGCCTCGCTCCGACGCCGACGCGGCCGAGATCGAGCGTCTGCGTGGCGAGCTGGACAGGTCCAAGGGAGAGATCGTCCGCCTCACCAAGGAAGTCGCGGCCGCGCGCGCGACCTCGCTCCGCCTCGAGGGCGAGCTCTCCTCGACGAACGACGGCAGCCAGGAGGCGGCCCGCCTGCGGCGCGAGCTCGACGAGCTCAAGGTGAAGCTCGCGTCCGGCGGCGCCGGCTCCAGGCCCGGCGGGGTGTCGAGCCGCGAGTTCCTGGATCTGCGCGAGGCGCTGAACAAGAAGGACAAAGAGATCCTCGCGCTCCGCGACCAGATGTCGCGCAAGGACAAGGAGCTGCTGGAGCTCCGGGATCAGTCGCTGTCGCTCGAGCGGGAGAAGGCCGATCAGGTCGACAGGATCCTGGAGCTCGAGCGCGCGAGCGAGGACCTCGACGGACAGGTCGCGTCGCTCCGCGCGGACAAGGAGCTCGCCGCGAAGCGCGCGGAAGACTTCAAGGCGCGCGCGGAGAAGCTGCAGGGGCAGATCGCGGCCCGCGACGCCGATCTCTCGTCGGCCCGGCAGGCGCTGATGGACGCGGAGGCGGCGCACACGGAGGCGCTGCGCGCGGCGGCGGACGAGAAGACGCAAGCGATCGCCGCCGTCGAGGCCTCGGCGCAGCGCGAGCTCGAGGAGAGCGCGCAGGCGGAGCGCGAGCGCTTCGAGCAGGCGGCCGCGGAGCACCGGGCGGAGGTGGAGCGGCTCAACGCCGAGCACGCCGCCCGGCGCGAGCAGCAGGCCGCCGAGCACCGCGCCGCCATCGAGAAGCTGACCGGCGAGCACGCCAGCGCCATCGAGAAGCTGACCGGCGAGCACGCCGGCGCGATCGAGAAGCTGACCGGCGAGCACGCCACGGCGCTGGACCGCCTCCGGGCCGAGCATGCTGCGGCGGCGGAGGGGGCGAAAGCCGAGTACGCCGCCGCCATGGAGGGGCTGCGGGCCGAGCACGCCGGGGCGCTCGACGCGTCGAGGCGCGAGCACGAGGCCGCCGTCGAGGCGCTGCGGCGCGAGCACGAAGCCGCGACGGAGCGGCGCGACCGGGAGCACGCCGCTGCGCTGGACACGGCGCGGAGCGAGCACGACGCCGCCCTGGAGCGCGCCCAGGCGGAGCACGCCGCCACGCTCCAGGGGGCGCGCGACGAGCACGCCGCCGCGCTCGAGAAGCAGCAGGCCGCGCACGCGTCCGCGCTGGAGTCGGTGCGGGGCGAGCACGCGTCCGCGCTGGAGTCGGTGCGGGGCGAGCACGCGAGCGCCATCGAGGGGCTCCGGAGCGAGCACGCGAGCGCCATCGAGGGGCTCCGGAGCGAGCACGCGGACGAGATCGGACGGCGGGATCGCGAGCACGCGGGCGCGCTTCAACGCCTCCAGACCGAGCACGCGCGCGCCCTCGAGGGGCAGGCCGAGGAGCATGCGCAGGCGATCGCGCAGCAGACGGAGGAGCACGCGCGGGCGCTCGCGGCCGCGCGCGAGAGCTTCGCAACGCAGCTCGCGGCGCGGGAGCGCGAGCTCATCGAGGAGCGCGAGCAGGCCGTACGCGACGCCGAGCAGGCCCACGCGAAGCGGGTGGCCGAGCTCGAGGAGCGCGCCGCCGAGCGGCAGGCGCAGCTCGAGGCCGCGCACGCGCAGGCGCTCGCCGACACGCGCGCGGCGCACCAGGCCGAGACCGCCGAGCGGGAGGCCGCCTGGGCGGCGCAGCGGCGCGAGCTGGACGAGGTCGCCCGCGGGCTCTCCACGGAGCTCGGGCAAGCGCGCAACCAGATCGCGGACCTCGAGGCCCGGACGCAGGAGCTCGATCGGCAGCTGGAGCAGCGCGCGGGCGAGCTCTCCGCGGCCGCCGGGGAGCGCGAGCGCCTGCTGGGCGAGCTCGCCGAGCGAGCGCGCTCCATCGAGGCGCTCCAGGGCCAGCTCGCCGAGGCCGAGCGGCGTGGGAGCGAGCTCGGCGCTCAGCTCTCGCAGCGGACCGAGGAGCGCGACACCCTGCGGGGGCACGGCGAGCAGCTCACCGAGCAGCTGGCCGTCGAGCGCGCCCGCCTGCAGAAGGCGCGCTCGAAGTGGGGTGAGGACCGCGTCTCGCTCGAGCGCGCGCGGGAGGCGCTCGCCGCGGCGCTGTCGCAGATCGACCAAGCCGAGGCGCTCTCGATCGAGTGAGCCCTCGGCGCTCCCTGGAGGGCGCTCGGGGCGATCAGCGCGAGAGCGCGGCCGCCCCGAACGCCTCGGGGAGCAGCGCCGACAGCGAGGTGGTCCGCGGCGCCACGCCGTCGGCCTCGGCGGCGATGAGGCGGATCGGGAAATCGACGGCGAACTCGGCGAGGGTTTGCCTGCACATCCCGCACGGGCTGCCGAGCACGGGCCCGCTGGTGGCGACGGTGAGCGCGATCGGATCGCGCTCGCCGGCCGCGACCATCTGCACGATGGCGGAGCGCTCTGCGCAGATGGTGAGCCCGTACGAGGCGTTCTCGACGTTGCAGCCG
The DNA here is from genome assembly GCF_051524395.1 of Sorangium sp. So ce117. Lineage (NCBI taxonomy): Bacteria > Pseudomonadati > Myxococcota > Polyangiales > Polyangiaceae > Sorangium > Sorangium sp. So ce117. The sequence continues at coordinate 8,409,346 of NZ_CP150309.1, read as the reverse complement.
GTGAACACGCGGCCGGATCGCACGAGGATCGCCGCGCCCACCCGGTAGCTGGAGTACGGCGCGTGCGCCCGCGTCCGGACGGCGACGGCGGCGTGGTCGAGCGCGTCCCAGTCGATCACCTGCGCCGCTTCAGCCGAGGCGAGCGCGTCGCCGGCGTCGCGCGGAGGGGGGCTCACGACGCCGTGCTCCCGGCCGCGACGTCGGCGCCGACGCGGCGGACCCACGCCGAGAGCAGCGCCGTGAACCGGGCGCGCGCCTCCCGCGCGGTCTCCTCGACCTCCTTGTGGTCGAGCTCGCGCTTGGTCAGCCCCGCGGCGAGGTTCGTGACGCACGAGATGGCCGCGGCCGGCACGCCCATGTGCCTGAGCGCGATGATCTCCGGGACCGTGCTCATCCCGACCGCATCGGCCCCGAGCGCGCGCAGCATCCGGATCTCGGCGGGCGTCTCGTACGTCGGCCCGAGCAGCGCGGCGTAGACCCCCTCGCGCAGGGCGACGCCCGCGTCGCTCGCCGCCGTCTTCGCGAGCTCGATCAGCCTGGGATCGTGCGCGTAGGTCATGTCGGGGAAGCGCTTGCCGAGCGCCTCGTCGTTCGGCCCGACCAGCGGGTTCGCTCCCATCAGGTTCAGGTGATCGGTGAGCAGCATGAGATCGCCGGCGGCGAACCCCGGGTTGATGCCGCCGGCCGCGTTGGTCAGGAGCACGGCGCGACAGCCGAGCCGGGCGAGCACCCGCACGCCGAACACCACCTTCGCCAGCGGGTGCCCCTCGTAAAAATGCGCGCGCCCCTGCAGGCAGGCGACCTGCACGTCCCCGACGCGGCCGGCGCAGAGGAAGCCGGGGTGCCCGGCGACGGCCGGCCGGGGCATGCCGGGGATGTCCGCGTAGGGCACCTTCACGAGGTCGGCGAGCTCGTCGCCCCAGCCGCCGAGCCCTGATCCCAGCACCACACCGACGCGCGGAGGCGCTGGAATTCGTTGGCGAATGACGCGCGCGGCTTCGTCGAGCTCAGGGAGGAAGGTCACCCCGACAAGCTACCCCAGCGCGGCGCAGGGGGTAAACGTCGCAGATGCACGGCGGCGCCGCGCGTGATAGGGTCGCCGCCCTTTCGGGGCAAGTGACGACGATGGCTACCAAGATCGAAGATTTCTTGAAGGAAAAGAAGATCGACCCCCGCCGCCTCATCGCGGCGTCGGTGAAGATCGAACGGCTGCAGCCGGAGGATCGGGCGATTCGCCTGACCAAGCGGCTGGCGCGTGGCAGCGAGGACGCTGCCAAGAAGAAGGAGGCGGCCAGCGCCAAGAAGCCGCGCAGCGGTCGTCCCGTGACCGACCGCACGCTGAGCGCCGCGCTTCAGGGCAAGCCGATCAGCGGCCCCGCGAAGACGCGCGTGCTTCGCGCGGTCAACCGGCTCCTCGAGCAGAAGAAGCAGGAGAAGGTCGAGCTGTCGGCGCTCTTCGAGCTGCCCAAGAAGGGCGGCGCGGCGGGGGCCGAGGCCGCGGGCTGAAGCCGACGGGGACGACCCGGGCGGCACCGCGATCTCCTCGACTCGCCCGGCTGGAGCGCGCGTCGGCCTGAGGCCGGCGCGGGCTCCAGCCGGGCCCCTTTTTGTCAGGGTCTGTAGGCGCTCGCTAGACGCGATCGCGGCGGCGGGAGCCCAGATCGAGCAGGTCGGCGGCGACGAGGGCCACGGTCAGCGATACGGCGATGAAGATCATGCGCCGGAAGGTCGCGCCAATGTGGCTCAAGGAACAACTTTTCTGCGTTCGGCGTAACCGCCGCTCTGGGAGAGCAGCCGTGCGGCGCCATGAATGATCCGGCGGCTCGGCGCACCAGAGTTCTCCGTGCATACCGTGGCGGTCGAGACGGGGGCGCTGTGGGCGCACCTCTCGCGGTCGTTCTTCCCTGCTGACGCGGCTGCGCCGGACGGCCGTGGCGACGACCTGCCCGAGTGCGCTGCCAGAGACGCCCACGCGCCGCTCGACGTCGCGTTCGCGGGCGGTGACCGCTCTCGTCGTCCGGCGCTCCTCGTCTCTCCGTCGAGCTCCATGAGCGCCGAGGGGGCGGGTAGGCTTCCGCAGGTGACCGAGCCCGACGACGTGGGCGAGTGGATCCGCCGCTTCCAGAGCGGCGACCCGACGGCGTTCGCGGAGATCTTCCGCCGCTACCGCCGCGACGTCGCGCGCCTCGTCTTCAGGATGCTCGGGCCGACCGCCGACGTCGAGGACGTCATCCAGGAGGTGTTCATCCAGGTGCACCGGAGCCTGGGTGACTTCCGGGGGCAATCGAAGTTCACGACGTGGCTCCACCGGGTGACGGTCAACGCCGTGCTGATGGCGCGGCGCGCCGCGCGTTGCCGGCCGGTGTTCGTGGGCGAGCTCGGCGCCGACATCGAGGTGGACCGCGGCATGCTCCCGGACGAGGACGCTGCTCGCGCTCGCAGGATCGACGCTTTTCGGCGGGTGCTGGAGCGCCTCCCCGAGAAGAAGCGGGTCGTCTACGTCCTGCACGAGCTCGAGGGGCTCCCGCCGACCGAGATCGCGGAGATCGTCGGCGCGCCGGTCCTGACGGTGCGGACGCGCCTGTTCTATGCGCGCCGCGAGATCGAGGCGATGATGCGCGCCGAGCCTGCGCTCGCCCAGCTCGCCGCCGAGCTGGCCGAGGGCGGCGCGGACAAGGCAGATGGCGCCGGGCCGGCAGCGGCGCGCACGCGCGTTTCCGTGGGGGGCGCCGCCGTGGGATACCCCGCGGCGGATCCATCGGCTGTCGACGCGGAGGACGCATGAGCGGCGCAAAGCATTACGACCGGGCACGCGAGCACATGGAGCGGTTGCTCCGCGCCGAGCAGCCGCCCGAGCCGCGCTGGGAGACCATCGAGCGCGAGCTGTTCGCGCGGATCGAGCGGGCCGCTCCGGTCCGCCGCGCCGCGCCGCCGCAGCGCTCGCCGCTCGGGCGCGCGCTCGGGTTCGCGGCGGCGGCGGCGGCCATCGCGTTCGCGGTCCTCGCGGCCGGGCGCTCCGCCCCGCCCGTCACGGCGACGTCGACGCCGCCGCGCGCCCGCGATCTCGCCGAGGTCCCCGTGGCAGCCGGCGGCGACCGGGCGTCCGGCGACCTGGACTTCCGCGCCCTGCGGCCTGGCGACTCGGTCGAGGCCGCGGACCACGCGGTCTCTTTCGTCGATGTCGGCTCGGTGCGCTGGACGCTCCTGCCGGACAGCCGCGCCGTCGTGCGCGCCGTGGGCGCGGCAGGGGTCGGCCACGTGATCTCGCTCGAGCGGGGCTCGGTGCGCGCCGACGTCGTCACGCGCGCGCCCGAGGAGGGGCTCGTCGAGGCGTTCGCCGTCGAGGTGGACGGCACCCGCGTCGCGGTGCACGGCACGCTGTTCACCGTGACCCGGCTGGAGGGCCGCGTGGAGGTCGACGTGGAGCACGGCACCGTCGCGGTCGGCCCTGCGGCGTACCGCGGCGCGACCACCGCCCACCTCCTTGTTGGCCCGTCGCGCGGCACCTTCTCGCTCGACGGCGGCCGCGAGGCGCGCCTCCTCGATCGCCCCGCGCCGCAGGAAGGCGCCGCCGCGGTCGCGTTGCCGGAGCCGGCGCCTGCACCCGCTCCGCCCCAGCCGGCCGTCGGCGCGCGTCCGCCGGGCGGAGCCGCTCTGGCCCCGGCGGTCGTGGCTCGCGCGGAGGAGCCCGCCGCCCCTGCGGTCGCCGAGCCGACTGCGCTGCTGTCGCCGCTGACGACCGAGCCCCCGCCCGCCGCCGCGCCGCCGATCCCGGAGGCGCAGGAGGCGTCTGGCCCGCCCGCGCTCACGCCGGCCTCCGTGCAGTCGCTGCTGTCGAGCTGCTTCGCGCGGGAGAGCGCGAGCGGCAGGTCCTCGGTCCGCCGATCGATCGTCTCGACGCTGCGCGTCTCCGTGCGCCCCGACGGCAGCGTCGCCGCCCTGCGCTTCAACCCGCCGCTCCGGCCGGCGCTGCAGGCTTGCGCCGAGGGCCTCTACCGAGGGCGCTTCGCGGGAGGATCGAGGCAGCTCGACATCCCCCTGACCATCGACGACTGACCGCCGCTCTAGAGGGAGCCGAGGAGCTGCGTGAGCGCGTAGGTTTCTCGCGCGCCCATCATGCCGAACTGTACCCCCATCCCCTCAGGGGTGGTCCATCGCACCACCGACGGGATCACGGCGACCTGCTTCAGGCCTTGCAGGGACAGCAGCACCTCGACGGTCGCGCCGAAGGGAGCCGGCGAGCTCGTCTCGATGAACATCCCGCCGAGGCTGAGGTCGCGGCATATCGCGTCGACGCGCGGGCCGTCACCGATCCGGAACGCGATCGAGAGCTCGATTTGCTTGCGCGGGTGCTTCCGGTGATCTCGCACGTTCCTCGCTGGCTAGCTGCGCGGCGCCGAGGCGGCGCCGCGTGGGGTATTCTGGAGCGCAGAGGAGACGATCAATGTCGCGAGCCGAGAGCGTCGCTGTCAAGCGCCGGGAGCCGCGCTCGAGTTCTTCTTCGAGCCGCTCGAGCCGCTCGAGCCGATCGAACAGCAGCGGTAGCAGCACCCCCGCGGTCGCGGTCGCGTCGTCCACGAGGGCCGACGCGGGGGCGCGCCGCGGCTGGAAGCGGCACCTCGAGGGCTGGGAGCCGGGGCTCGTGGCCGTGTTCATCGCGGGCTCCGCGGCGATCCTCGCTGTGCCGCGGTCGGTCGAGCCGGCCGAGCTGCCGCTGCCGCTCGCGGACGCGCGATCCCTCGCGCGCGTGCGAGACGCGGACATCACCCGCGCTCGCGAGGCCGAGGAGCTCGGGCTCGACGCCGAGGTGCGCGAGCTCGGCTCCGCCATCCGCGCGTTCGGGCTCGTGGACGCCGACGCGGATCACACCGAGGCCGAGCTCCTTGCCGCGCGCGCGCGCGTGACCGACGCCGTGGGCCGCGCGCTCGCCCAGGGGGACGAGGCGGTGCTCCGGCTGCGCGCCTACCAGCTGAGGGCGTTCGTCCGCGAGGTGCGCCGCTTCGAGGCGACCGGCGAGGAGTCCGACGAGCTCCGTGAGCTCGGCGGCGACTTCCTCGGGCTGCTCCGCCGAAACGCCTGGCTGGGGCAGGGGGACGCGGCGCAGCGCGGCGGCGGGGAGGGGGCCCGCCGCGTCGCCATGGATGGCGTCGTGCTCGGTGTGCTCTTCAAGAAGCGCTGGAGCGCCATCGTCGGCGTCCAGCGAGATCCGTTCGCCCCGGCGCTCGACGAGGAGCGCGCGCTGTTCAAGTTCTTGCTCGCGCGCCCGCTCGCCGCCGCGAGGAGCGCGCAGACCCTCCCGGCTCCTCCCGACGAGGAGACGGCGGCGCGCCTTGCGCAGGCGGGTGGGTCGGGGCCGCGCGCACCCGCGGCGGCGCTCCGCGCTGCGGAGGCGCGGCGCGCCGAGGAGCAGTATCGCCTGAAGAAGATCGACGAGCTCGCCGCGCTCGACCCCTCCTATCCCAGGCACCTCGCCCGCGGCGTCAGCCTCTATCGGCTGGGGAGCTTCATGCAATCGGCGGAGGCGTTCCGCAGCCACCTGGACCAGCACCCCGACGGGGCGCACACGCTTCGAGCACAGAACTACCTGCGCGCCGCGCTCGAGCGCGCGCGCGAGGAGCAATTCTAGGAGCGGTCTCCCGTCGGCCGCGCCGAACGATCGCGCCCGCGGCGCATCCCCCGGGGCAGGCCTACGGGCCCCTGCGCATCCCGCCGGGGCGGTATGGGCGCCCGCTGATGCCCTTGGCCGGGTTGCCTTGCCCGCCGCGCCCTCGGCGCGTCTCCATCTCGTTCCAGATCCCCTGCTTGGCCGAGGCCTGCAGGAACCGGCGAGCGGCCGGAAATACCTCCTGCTCCTCGCTCTCCACATGGCGCTGGTGCGCAGCGCGCAGGTCCTCGATGAGCTGGGGGATCGTCTCCACGGCCTCGGGGCCGCCGTCTCTTTCGATCGCGGCGCGCAGCGCGTCGATCGCGCGCTGTTGCGCCTTGTGCTCCTGCCGGAGGCGATCGAGGGTCGGCGCGATCGCCTCGAGCACCGCGAGCCGCGGGTACAGCGAGCGCTCCTCGTCCTCGCGATGCCGGCTCATCGACCGCTCGAAGTAGGCCACCACGCTGGAGAGACCCTCGAGCGCGGCGGCGCGCCCGCGGGGATCGCTGAGCGCGCGCGCGGCGCGCGCGAGATCGTTCAGGTTCTCTTCCAGGCTCCGGTGAGCGGCGGCGAGCTTCTCGAGCGGATCGATCCGGTCATCGGACATTCATCGATGATCGAACGACAAGGCGCACGCGTGGAAGCCCTTTATTCCTTCCGCGCGCTATTCGCGCGCGCTGGTCATCCGACCAACTCGCCACCTGACCAGCGGAGACCGTATCGCACATCCGGCGCCGGTCATCCCGCGCGGGATCGCTGGCGCGTTCTACGGAAGGCCCGCGTTGCGGGGCAGATCGAGGTGCAGCGCGGGCGCCAGCATCTCGCGCGCGAGGTGCACCTCGAGCAGGTCGATCACGGGGCTCTTCGACACCGCGCGGAGCCGCTCGTCCGCGCCGGCATCACCCGCCGCCTTCCTGGCCATTGCGGTGTAAAATTGCGCCTCCACCCGCTGCGCCGCGCTCCGGGCGAGCCTGCCGAGATCCGCGTCGCTGAGCCCACCGTTCGCCCAGGCCGCGAGCTTTCCCGTCCAGGACGCGCGGCTCGTCGCGCTGTCCAGCGCGCGACCCGCGGTGCCGTCGGTCGCGACGCCGAGGGCGCGCTCCAGCAGAAGGACCCAGAGCCCGCCGTAGATGAGATCGTCCTCGTCCACGTTCGCCTCGAGGCCGCGCTTCAGCGCCCGCCGCGCGGCGGGGAGATCGCGCTCGACGAGCGCGCGCCCCACGGCGTCGAGCATCGTGGCGCCGAGCTGCGGCGCCTCGGCCGCCACCAGGGCGAACGCCCGATCGTACGCCCGGGTCGCGCCCTTCTCGTCGCCATAGCCGTCGAGGATGCGCCCGAGCAGCCGCTCCGTCCGCGCCTTGGCGCCGGGATCCCGGGCGCGCTGCCGGGTGTCGAGCGCGGCGGCGAGCGCGGCGTCGAGCGACTCCTTCGCCCGGTCCTGCGTGCCAGCGTCGCGGTGGAGCTCGAAGGCGAGCAGGTGCGCCTGGATGATCTCGAGCGGCGCGCTGCGCGCGTCCGGCGCTCCCAGCGCCCGCCGCACGTCCTCGAGCGCCGCCTGGGGCTCGCCGGCCTGCCGCTCGGCCATCGCGAGCACCGTGAGCCCGTTGACCGTCGGCTCGGCCGCCGTCGCCGCGCGGAGCAGCGGCAGCGCGGCCACGAGGTTGCCGGCGCGCAGCTCGAGCGACGCCATGAGAGAACGGACGCGGGCGCCCGACGGATCGAGCGCGCCGCCGCCGCGCGCCGCCCGATCGGCGAGCACGAGCAGCGGCCCCGCCGCGTTGTAGGTGCGCCGGGCCGCCTCGAAATCGTCGTTTGACGCCTCCTCCGAGAGCGCGCTCAGCACGAGCCCGAGCGCGGCTCCGAGCGCGCCCGGGCTCGGCCGGTCGCCGAGCGCGCCGGCGATCACGAGCGGCGTCGCCTCGGACATGCCGAGGCGGATCATCACCTGGGAGAGGAGCGTGGCGCTGTCGTAGTTCAGCGGGTCGCGGCGGTAGGCCTCGAGGGCCGCGCCCCAGATCGCCCCGTCGAGCAGATCCTGCCGCATCCCGGTCTCGGCGTCGCGCTCCTGCGCCTCGTGCTGCGCGAAGGCGGCGGCGAGCGCCTGCCACGAGACCGCGTCGTCGTCGGAGGCGGCGGCCTTGAGCCGCTGGTACAGGCCGGGCGGGATCACCCGGCGCACGCTCGTGCGGTCGATCTGATCGATCGCGCCCTTCGCGTCCCCGAAGCGGAGGAACAGCGCCGCCAGGCTCGCGCCGCCCGACTCGAGCGCGCGCGCCGCCTCGACCGCCTCCTCGCGCTCCGGCCTCGCGCCGCCCTGCCGGTACTCGATGTTGAACTCGATCGCCCGATCGATCCACGCCACGGTGGCGGCGGCCGCGCGCTGGATCGACTCCGCGCGGCCGTCGACGAGGGCGCGCGAGACGGCCGCGCGCTGATCCGCGCCGAGCTGCTCGAGCGGCCCGCCGGTGCGCGTCTCCTTCATCCACTGCTCGAGCGCGGCGAGGTGCTCGTCGCTCTCGGCGCGGGCCCGGCTCCCGCTCGGCAGCGCGGCGGAGCGGAGCTCCATGAGGGCCCGCACCCGCCCCTCGTCGCCGCGCGGGCTGAGCCGCTCGATCGCGCCCGCGATGGCGCGCTCGCCCACGGCGTCGATCATCTCGGCGCGCCCCTCGCCGGGACGGACGAGGGCCAGCCCGCCCAGGACGCTCTCGACCGCCCGGTCGGGCTGCCCTGCGTTGAAGCGCCCGGCGGCGTGCGCGAGCTGCCTGCGGACGACGCCGATGAGCAGGCCCGTGCGCTGCGGGCTCTGCTTGCCGTCGCGCACGATGGAGAACAGGCTGGCCGAGAAATCGGCGTCGCGGACCTCGACGGCAGCGACGCGGCCCTCGGCCCCTGGCGGCCCCTTCGCCCCCGGCGAACCAGAGGCCCCGCAGGCGACGGGAGAGAGCGCGAGGGCAAGCGCGGCGAGACCCCGAGCGAGACGGCGCCGAGGGAACAGGGGCGGCAGCGACATTGCGAGCCAGTGTACACGGGGGGAGCGTGAGCGCACCCCTCGGAGGCGCTACCGCGGGCCGTCGCCGAGCTTGCGGCCGAGCAGCTTGGAGGCGAGCGTCTCGCCGAGCTCGCTCATCATCAGCTGCTCGACCACCGCCTCGGTGGCGGCGCGCTCCGCGTCGCTCGTGTACTGGAACTCGATCCCCATCCCCGCCGGAGCCGACTCCGTCGCCTCGGCGGTCGTGACGATCCACTTCACCCGCCCGCGAAGGCGGAGCGGCTCGGCCAGGTTCCGGATCGAGAGGGCGAACACGAACTCGGTGCCGATCGCGAGCGGGCGATCCGTCCGGATGAACGTCCCGCCTTTCGAGATGTTTCGGGTGTAGTCGGCGAAGAACGTGTTGAGCCGTTTGTACTCTACGCTCAGCTCGATCGCGGCGCGCTGGGCTGAGCGGCGGTCAGCTTCCGTCACGGGACCCACCCTACCACGGCGCATGCGGGCCAATGCGGGCCAGAGTAAAGTCGCCGGCCATGCGACTCGGAGGGGTCAGGTCCGCGCTGGCGAGCGGGCGAGGCACGATCGACGCGGCGCTCGCCGCCGGGCGGGCAGTGACGCAGGCGGGGCTGCTCGCCGCGCTGCGTTGGCCGGGGCTCAAGGTGCTCGCGCGCGAGCTCGCGAGAGGCAAGGCGAACCCGTCGCTCTTGTTCCGTTTCCACGCCGAGAACAGCCCGCACCGGATCGCGCTGATCGAGCCGCTGGGCCTCGCGAGCCTCGCGCCCCGCGCCGCGGAGCGAGGCCCGGGGCCCCCGGCCGAGGATCGGGTCTACTCCTTCTTCGCGCTGAACGAGGCCATCGATCGGCTGGGCTCCGCGCTCGACCGGCGCGGCGTCGGCCCGGGCGTCACCGTGCTGCTCGCGCTCAAGAACCGCCCCGAGTTCCTGATGTGCCAGGTCGCGCTGGCCCGCGTCGGCGCGTCCGTGGTGGCGGCCTCGTGGCGATCGACCCCCGCGGAGCTCGCCTACCTCGCCGGCCACTCCGGGGCGCGCCTGCTCCTGTTCGACTCCGACATCGCCGGCGTGATCCGCGAGGCCGCGCCGCGGCTCGAGGGGATCCCGCCCGAGGAGATGATCGCGATCGGCGAGCGCGTCCCGGGCTTCTCGCACCTCGACGACCTCCTCGCCGCGTTCGACGATCTCGCCGCCGAGCGGGGCGCCTCGCCGGATCGGAGCGAGCGCGCCGCGGTGGTGATGTACACGTCCGGCACCACCGGCAAGCCGAAGGGCGCGGTGCGCGGCTTCGGCGGCGGCATCGTCCTGCCGGCGCTCGGGGCCATCGGCGCGACCCCGATGCGCGCGGGGGACGTGCACCTCGCCGTGTGCCCGCTCTACCACCTCACGGCGCTCGGCTTCGTCAACCTGTCGCTCATCGTCGGCGCCACGATCGTCATCCTCCCGGAGTTCCAGCCCGAGCTCTTCCTCGAGGCGATCCAGCGGTACCGCGTGACCACCACGGCGGTCGTCCCGACGATGCTCCACCGCGTCCTCGAGCTCGGCGAGGCGCGGCTCAGCGCCTACGATACGTCGTCGCTCACCGCGATCTTCGTGGGCGGCGCGCCGCTCTCGCCGGCGCTCGCGGCGGAGGTGATGGCGGCGTTCGGCGACCGGCTCTTCAACTTCTACGGCGCGACCGAGACGGGCATCGTGACGATCGCGGGCCCCGGGGATCTGCGCGCCTCGCCGGGCACCATCGGGCGCCCCGTCGCCGGCAGCGAGCTGCTGCTCCTGCGCGAGGACGGGACGCCGTGCCAGGACGGCGAGGTGGGCGAGCTTTACGTGAGGAGCTCGTTGCTGGTCTCCGGCTACCACAGGGACCCAGGCGCCACGCGCGAGTCGACGCGCGACGGCTACTTCTCGGTCGGCGACCTCGCCCGCCGCGACGCGCGCGGCTGCTACCACCTCGAGGGCCGCAAGCGGGAGCTCATCATCTCCGGGGGCGTGAACGTGTACCCCGCCGAGGTGGAGTCGGTCCTCCACGACCACCCGGCGATCGCCGAGGCCGCGGTGGTGGGCGTCCCGGACCGCGCCTTCGGGGAGCGCGTGCGCGCGGTCGTCGCGCTGCGCCCCGGCGCGACCGCGAGCGAGGGCGACATCCGGGCGCACTGCCGCGCGCGGCTCGCGGGCCCGAAGGTCCCGCGCGAGGTCGTCTTCGTCGACGCGCTGCCGCGCAACCCGACGGGCAAGGTGATGAAGCGCGAACTCGCCGGGCCCGAAGGGAAATCAGCGGATTCGGCGGCCCGGTAGCCGCTGTCCCGGGAGGGCGATCGATGCTATTTCGCACGTCGTGCGGGATCCGTACGAAGTATTGGGCGTCGAGCGTTCCTCGACGCAGGATGAAATCAAGAGCGCCTTCCGGCGGCTCGCCGGCCAGCACCATCCCGACAAGAACCCCGGGGATCAGGGCGCGCACGTCCGCTTCAAGGAGCTGAACGCGGCGTACCAGATCCTGAGCGATCCGCAGAAGCGCGCGGCGTTCGATCGGTTCGGCCCCGCCGCCGTCGGCGCCTCCGCCGGCTCGGGGGTCCCGGGCGTGCCCTTCGACATGCAGGACCTCAACCTCGACGCCATCTTCGGCGATCTCCTCGGCGCCCTGGGCATCCGGGTCGGCGACCGCGGGACGCTGCAGAAGGAGGTGCGGATCACCTTCGAGGAGGCGGCGTTCGGCTGCACGAAGGAGATCGCCTACGATCGCGTCGAGCCGTGCGGCGACTGCGCCGGCTCGGGCTCCGCGCCGGGCGCGTCGACCGAGCGCTGCTCGGCGTGCTCGGGCCGCGGCCGCGTCCGGATGCAGCAGGGGATGTTCCCCATCGCGATCGAGCGCCCCTGCGGGCGGTGCCGCGGCACGGGGCGCATCGTGACCGACCCGTGCCGGACGTGCCGCGGCGCCGGCCTCGCGGCGAAGCAGAAGACCATCGAGGTGACGATCCCTCCGGGCGTGGAGAACGGCGCGACCCGGCTCGTGGAGCGCGGCGGCAACGCCGTCCGCTCCGACCGGGGGCCGGGCGATCTGGAGCTCACCATCCGCGTCTCGCCGCACGAGCTCTTCCGCCGCGTCGGCGACGATGTGGTGTGCTCCGTGCCGATCTCGTTCGCGCGCGCGGCGCTCGGCGGCGAGCTGGAGATCCCGACCCTGGAGGGGAAGGGCCGGCTCCGCATCCCCCCGGGCACGCAGCCCGGCGCGGTGCTCCGGATCAAGGGCAAGGGCATACCACGCCGCGTCGTGGGCGGGCGCGGCGACCAGCTCGTCGAGGTGAGCGTCGAGGTGCCGACGCAGCTCACCGCGACGCAGCGGGAGCTCATCGCGCAGCTGGCGAAGGATCTCGGCGAGAACGTGCAGCCTCAGCAGGCCACGTTCATGGAGAAGCTGAAGGGGCTGTTTGGTTGACCTGGCGCGCGGCCGCGCGCGATCCTCCGCGCTCTGCTGAACGCCGAGGCACGAGCCCTGCCTCGAGCGCCTGAGCCGAAATGGCGACGGAGGGATCGGACATGGACAAGGCGAAGTTCATCGACGTCTTGAGCGACTCCACCGGAGAGACGGCGGAGAAGGCCGTGCGCGCCGCGCTCCTCCAGTACCCGGACGCGGGGGTGCAGATCCGCCTCCACACCCGGGTGCGCACGCCGGAGGTCGCGCGGCCGGTGCTCGAGCGCGCGGCCCGGGAGGGCGCGCTCGTCGTGTTCACCGTGGTGAGCCCCGAGCTGCGCGAGTTCCTGCATGCGTCCACCGCCGAGCTGAACATCGAGGCGATCGATCTGATCGGCTCGCTCATCGTGCGGCTCGGCACCTTCCTCGACCGGGAGCCGATCAACCTGCCGAGCGCGATGCTCCCGCTGAGCGAGGAGTACTTCCGGCGCATCGAGGCGGTGGAGTTCGCGGTGAAGAGCGACGACGGGAAGGAGCCGCGGAACTTCAAGAGGGCCGACATCGTCCTCGTCGGCGTCTCGCGCACGTCGAAGACGCCGCTGTCGACGCTGCTCGCGCAGCGCGGCCTCAAGGTCGCGAACCTGCCCCTGGTGCTCGGCGTCCCGCCGCCGCTCGAGCTGATGGAGGCCCACCAGGATCGGGTCGTCGGGCTGACCATCGGGCTCGATCAGCTCTGCGAGATCCGGCAGGCGCGGCTGCGCCAGCTCGGGATGCCCTCCGAGACCAACTACGCGATGCGCGAGCACGTCCGGCAGGAGCTCGACTTCGCGAACCGCCTCTTCGCCGCGCACCCGGAGTGGCCGGTGGTCGACGTCACCAAGCGCGCCATCGAGGAGACGGCGGTGATCATCCTCGAGCACCTGAAGGAGCGCGACGAGCGCGCCAAGGTCGTGCGCTCCTCGCTCGTGTGAGGCCGCGGCTCCAGCGAGCTCAGCTCACGATCTTGAGGGCGCGGCCGACGAGGACCTCGTTGTGGCTTCCGGTCCTGTACCCGCCGAGATCGAGCGTCACGTACCGGAAGCCGTGCCGCTTGCCGGCGGCCACGATCTCGGCGCGCACCGGCGGCTCGGCGGCGCGCGCGAGCTCGCCCGCGTCGAGCTCGATGCGCGCGAGGTCGTCGTGGTAGCGGACGCGGACCTGGCGGAAGCCGAGGCCGCGCAGCGCCGCCTCGAAGCCGCCGATCTGCGTGAGCCGCTCGCGCGTGACGCTGGTCCCGTAAGGGATCCGGCTGGAGAGGCAGGCCGCGGCCGGCTTGTCCCAGATGGGCAGGCCGACGCGCGCCGCGCCGGCGCGCACGTCGGCCTTGCTGAAGCCGAGCTCGACGAGGGGGCTCAGCACGCCCGCCTCCCGCGCCGCCTCCAGCCCGGGGCGGTAGTCGCCGAGGTCGTCGGTGTTGGTGCCGTTGACGATCGCCGCGAGCGCCCACTCGGACCGCTTTCGCGCGGCGATCCGGTAGAGCTCGCTCTTGCAGTGGAAGCAGCGATCCGGGTTGTTCGCGACGTAGCGCGGATCGTCGATCTCGGACGACTCGACGAGCCGGTGGTCGGCGCCGATCAGCCGGGCGATCGAGGTGGCCTCTTCCTTCTCGGCCGGCGCGAGGCTCGGCGAGACCGCGGTCATCCCGACGGCCCTCGGTCCGAGCTCCTGGTGCGCGACCGCGAGGACGAAGGCGCTGTCGACCCCGCCGGAGTAGCAGACGAGGACCGATCCGAGCTCCCGGAGCCGGGCGCGCAGCCCGGCGAGCTTGGGATCGATGGGCGAGCCCTCGGGCGTGGGCGACAGCGCGGACATGGCGATCCTCTTACCATAAGCCGCGTTCCGCGCCGGTCGGCCCGGCGTCCGCCAGGTTACTTGCGGTCCGAGCGCCGGTTCTGACACGCTGCAGGGCGACATGGACCCGAAGAGGAAGCAGGCCGCCCGCACCTCCCTGCCGTTCGCGCTCGCGGCGGCGCTCGCGCCCGCCGCGTTCGCTGGCCAGGGGTGCAGCGACAACCGGCTGCCGCCGCGGGAGCTGCCGCGCGCCGAGGAGCAGCAGGCGCTCCCGCGATGGTACCCGGAGAAGGCCTGGTCGGAGCAGGGCGGGGAGAGCCAGGTCTACATCGAGGGCAAGATCGTCTTCGACACGAGCAAGGCGACGATCCGGCCGGGCAGCGAGAAGACGCTGGAGACGCTGCTCCAGTTCATCAAGGAGCACCCCGAGGTGACGCGGCTGCGGATCGAGGGGCACACGGACGCGCAGTCGAGCGAGGAGCACAACCAGGCGCTCAGCGCCCGGCGCGCCCTCGCGGTCGCCGACTGGCTGGTCGATCACGAGGTCGAGAGCGACCGGTTGATCGCCGTGGGCTTCGGCGAGTCGCGCCCGCTCGGGCCGAACGAGATGGCGGCAGGCCGCAGCGAGAACCGCCGGGTCGAGTTCCACGTGGCCGAGGTGAACGGGCGCCCCTTCCTGGGGCAGGATCCGTACAGGGGCGGCCTGGCGCTGGAGGTGCTGAGCCTCGAGCAGCGCAAGCAGCGCGCGGAGCAGGCCGCGCAGCTCAAGGCGCCCCCGCCCCGCAAGGGCTTCGTGGCGACGGGCGACGAGATCAAGCCGGTGCAGGTCAAGCCGCGGGCCACGTCGGATGCGCAGGAGGGCGAGCCCCCCGCGCCGAGCGCGCCGGCCAAGGAGAGCGCGCCGCCACGTGACGGCGGCGGCGCGGCGCCCGCGGGCGGGGGCTGAGCGACCTCAGGGCGCGAGGTGCCGCGCGCGCGGCGCCCGCGTCCGGTAACGCTCGAGGAGCGCGAGCGTCGCGTCGAGCGACGCGCCGTACGGGAGCACGTTCCCCTTCGGCGTGGCGTACTCGAGGTAGAGGTTGTCGTCCGTGGACAGGATCGGGCCGCCGTCCTCGGCCGCGTCGGCGATGAGGCGGTCGAGATCGTCGCCCGAGGTGACGAGGGCGTCGAGGAGGTCCTCGAGCCGCGCGCCGGCGAGCGTCGCCTGGAGCGACGGGCGCGCGTCGAGCCCGGCGAGGCGCGCCTCCGAGGCGACGAGCGGCGCGCCGCTCGCGACGAGGATGCCCTGCGCGCCGCCCACGAACAGCGCGACGTGCGGGAACGCGCTGCGCATCGTCCTCACCACCACGGCGAGCTCGCGCCGCCGGATGTGGTGGAGCTGCACCCACTGCTGCAGGACGCCGCCCTCGGTGAGCCGGGACCGGGCGAGCTCGTAGAACTCGTGGCTGTAGAGGCTCGCGGCGCCCGCGAACCAGACGCTGGTGAGCTCGATGGCGATGAGATCGTAGCGGCCCGGGGCGGCGACGAGCAGCTCGTTCCTGCCGTCGTTGAGCGAGAGGCGGACGCGGGGATCGTCGAGCGCGCGGAGGCTCGGGCCGGCGAAGAAGCGCCGAGACGCCTCGACGATCGCGGGCGAGATCTCGGCGACGTCGATGCGCTCGAAGGGGTAGGCCGCGATGGTGCCGGTCGTCGTGCCGGTGCCCAGGCCGATGACGAGCGCGGCGCGCGTGTCGCGGAGGAAGAGCGAGGGGAAGTGCGCGAACCGCCGCTGCGCCGTCATCTCGGGGCCGTCGTCGCCCTGGAACTTGCCGTTCGTGTACATGGTCGTGACGCTGGCGAGGTGCGCGACCGTGGTGACGCCGCCGTGCACGTCCTCGCGCACGAAGTCGATGCGCTCGGGGCGCGGCCCCATGGCGAAATAGACGTTCGCGCCGCTCGTGAGGCGGGCCATGTCCCAGCGGGGCGCGAGCACGGCGAGCGCCCCCGCCGCCGCGGCCAGCGCGAGGGCGCGGGGGAGCTCCGCCCCGGCGCGCGCGGCGGCGAGGACGGCCGTGAGGGCGAAGGCGAGCGCGATCGTCAGGAGCGCGCGCTCGGAGCCGAGCGCGGGCAGGATGAGGTAACCGGTGACGATGGATCCGGCGATCGTGCCCAGGGTGTTCGCGGAGGTCAGCCTGCCGACGCGCGCGGCGACGTCCGCGTGCGCGGCGGCGCGCGCGAGGAGCAGGGGGAAGGTGGTGCCCATGCACAGCGTGGGCAGCGCGAGGATCGCGAGGGCGGCGAGCGCGCGGCACGCCTCGCGGCCGGCCCACCCGTCGACGTGCTTGCCCGCGAAGGCGAAGAGCCGCGGGAGCTGGTCCCAGAGCGGGACGGTGGCGGCGAGCGAGAGCGCGGCGGCGGCGAGCCCCCGGGAGAGCGCGCCCTCGCCGTGGCGGCGCGCGAGGGCAGGCGAGCGCGCCGCGCCGGCCGCGAGGCAGACGAGGAAGACGGCGAGCATCAGCCCGAAGGCGTAGGCGCTGTTGCCGATGAGCAGCGCGAGCAGGTGCGTCTGGACCACCTCGGCGGCGAAGACCAGGAAGCCCGACGCGAACGCGAGCAGGAGCAGGAACGGCGGCTCGGCCTGGCCGGCGGCCGCGGGGAGCGGAGCGTCCGCGGTGCGGGCCTCGGGGGAGCGCGCGTCGGGGGCCTCGGGGGAGCGCGCGTCGGGGGCCTCGGGGGAGCGCGCGCCGGGGGCGGGGGCAGCAGGCGCCGGGCCGCGCAGCCCGGCGGAGATCGCGACGACGCCAAGGACGAGGTTGGCGATCGCCGCGGACCAGAGCGCGCCTCGGATGCCGAGGTGCGGGAGGACCACGTAGGCGCCGGAGAGCGCGCCGGCCGCGCCGCCCGCCGTGTTGATGGCGTAAAGCGAGGCGAGGCGGCGCGCGGCGTCGTGCTCGGCGGGGGGCGCGCCGCCGTCCGGTGCGGCGCCGGCGCGGAGGATGCGCGAGAGCACCGGGAGCGTGGCGCCCATCGCGACCGTGGGGACGACGACCACGAGGGCGGTCAGCGCGGCGCGCGCGGCGGTGAGCAGCGCGAGCGAGTCGGGCGCGCCGCGGGCGACGGCGACGTAGGCCGAGGTCAGCGCCTCGAACAGGAACGGCGAGACGGCGCAGATCGCGCCGACGATCACCTCGAGCGCGCCGTAGACGACGAGCGGGCGGCGCGCTGACGCGGCGTGGCGGCCGCCGAGGTGCGCGCCGAGGGCGAGGCCGCCCATGAAGGCGGCGAGGACCGTGCTCACGGCATACGCGGTGGCGCCGAAGACGTAGGCGAGCAGCTTGGAGAAGGCGACCTCGTAGAGGAGGCCGGTCGCGCCAGAGACGAAGAACAGGGCGGCCACGAGCGGGAAGCGGGAGCGCACGGGCGCGCACGCTAGTACAGGCGCCCGACGAGCAGGCACCTCAGAGCGCCGAGGACGACATCCGTCGGCAGGCGGCCGAGGGCGGGCGCGACGCGCCGCCCCGTCACCAGCCGAGCCGCTGCAGCCGCTCTCTGGCCCCCTTCACCCCGAAGATCGTCTCTTCGCCGGGCGGCACCACGGGCGCGAGCAGCACCGCCGCGAGCACCGCGGTGACGACCAGGGGCGCTCGCGCGTCGTCGCCGGCGATCGCCGGCTCTCGCACCTGCCAGACCCGCCGCGCCCGCGCGAGCAGCGCGTCGAACCCGCGCCCGCCGATCGCCCGCACCCCCGCCGCGGCCGCCGCGCGCACGAGCGGCGCGCGATCCAGCGGCACCGTCATGACGAGCACGCGGCTCGGCGCGCGCGGCGTCGAGGAGGCGCGCGCGATGTCCACCTCGACGGCGTCGGCCATCGGCGTGGTCCCCGACGGATACGCCTTCTTCTGCACGAGCGTGAGCTCCGCTCCGAAGAAGACGCGCGCCTGATGTGCCCAGCGGTGCTCGTCGATCCGCGCCTCGGGCTCCGGCGACAGCAGCGACCACCCCTGGCTCGGAGGCAGCAGCTCGATACGTCCTTCCGCCCACCCACTGCCGTCGAATTCCATATGCGCGCCCGCTGCCACGGTAATCCCTGGTTTGACCTGGTCCGGATCGCACGAACGCGCGGCCGGTGGTCTATAGTTCGTGCCATCTAGGGTAAAGGTGAGCCCTGCATGCCGAAGTCCGATCAGGCCTCGGAAGAGAAAGGCCGGGCCGCCCTGAGGGCGGCCCTCTTTGTACACCGACGCGCGCCGCTCTCCCGTCTGCTCGCTCGCCGCGGGCTCGGTCCCTACCGCGGGTACGGCGAGCTCCTGGAGGCGATCGAGCGGCTCGCCGACCGCGGGGCGCAGGTCACGCTGATCGGGCGCTCGATCCGGGGCGAGCCGCTGCTCGCCGTTCACCTCGGCGCAGCCAGCCTGGCCGGTGCGCGCGGCGAGAAGCAAGCCGCGGGCCTCCTGGCGCCGAGCGCCCAGGGAGGACAGCGCGCTGCCAACGGCGTCTCGCTCCGTCCGCTTGATGGCACGCCGGATGCCGATGGCAGCCGCGCGCCGGGCGGCGCGGACGACCCGGCGCCGAGCGACGCCGCCCTCGCTCCGCTGGCCGAGCGCGCCGAGCGCGCCAGCCTCCGCCCCTCGACGGGAGCCGGGTCGCGCGAGCGCGTGCGGACGACGGTGATCCTGTCCGGGATCCACCCCCTCGAGTGGATCGGCATCGAGGCCCACCTCGCGCTGCTCGATCGCCTCGCGACCCAGGACCTCGGCGGCCGGTCGATCCTCGCCGTCCCGATCGTGAACCCGGATGGGCTCCTCCGCGTCGAGATGAACCTCCGCGCCGGGCGACACCGGTACGTGCGCGGCAATGCCCGGGGCGTCGACCTGAACCGGAACTTCGACGCGGGATGGTACGAGCGCGGCCTCATCCAGCGCTTCATCGGGCTCCTCTTCTCGCCCGGCAGCCGCCCCGCCAGCGAGCCGGAGGTGGAGGCCATCGCGCACGCGCTGTCGTCGCGCCGGATCGACCGCGCCTTGTCGCTGCACAGCGCGGGAGGCGCCGTGCTGTACCCGCCGGCGCACAGCCTCTGGCCCGTGGCCGACGCCGCCGAGCACCACGCCTTCGCGCTGCGCGTCGCGCGCGCCGCGGACCGCAGGCCGTACCGCGCCATGTCCTACGTCCGCTTCGCCTGGGGCGTCCGCAAGGCGGGCCTGGAGATCGACTGGCTCCATGATCGCCACGGGGCGCTGTCGCTCCTCGTGGAGTGCTCGCGCGGCAAGCTCGGCCTCCGGCCGTCGCGCCTCATCGAGCCGTTCGCCTGGCACAACCCCCGGCGCCTCGACGACGCCACGCCGCCGCTCGTCGACGCCCTGCTGCCCTTCGTGAAGGGCGCGCGTGCCTAGAGCGGCGGTCAGAGCTCGATCGGCTCGCTGACGGGGATCTTTTGCAGGCCGAGGAGGACGCCGAGGGCGGCGAAGGTGGCCGCCATCAGGCCGTACGCCGCGAGCGCCCGGTGCTCGATCAGCCAGCCGGCGCCGATGGGGCCGATGATCTGCGAGATGCTCGCCAGCGACTGGCTCACGCCGAGCGCCGCGCCCTGCTCGTCGCGGCCGACGCTCTTCGTGAGGAGCGTGGTGACGGCCGGCCGCACCACCGCCGCGCCGAACGCCGCGAGCCCCACGAGCGCGAGCAGCACGGGCAGGGTGTACGCGACGCCGAGCAGGCCGTAGCCGACCACCATCGTGGCGAAGCCGATCAGCGCGAGCCGCTCCTCGCCGTACCGCTTCGCCAGCCGGCCGATCAGGCCGCCCTGGATGCTGCCGCCGATGAGCCCGGAGAAGGCGTAGAGGTAGCCCGTCTCCTTGACGCCGAACGCGAAGCGCCGCTCGAGGAAGAGCGCCAGGCCGCCGATGAGCGTCGAGAAGGAGAGGGAGAAGGCGAAGAACTCGAGCAGCCGGCGGCGCGGGAGCGGCCGGTCGAAGTAGCGGCGGAAGGCGTCCCCGCGGCCGAGCGACGCCGGCCGGGCGGCCGCGGAGGTCGCCCCGTCCTGGGCCGCCGGCAAGGGCGGCTTCGCCGGGAGCAGCGTGGCCGTGAGGAGGACCGACAGGAGCGAAAGCGCCGCCGCGCCGTACGCCGGCGCGCCGTAGCCGAAGCGGCTCGCGAGCTCCCCCGTGATGGCCGGGCCGAGCAGGAACCCGGAGCCGAAGGCGATGCCGATCAGGCCGAACGCCTTGGTGCGCTCCTCGGGCCGGGTCACGTCGCTGATGTACGCCTGCGCGATCGTCAGGTTCCCGGCCGTGAGCCCGTCGATGATCCTCCCGAGGAACAGCATCCAGAGCGAGCTCGCCGAGCCGAGCACCAGGAACCCGAGGAACGTGCCGGCCTGGCTCGCGAGCAGCGTCGGTTTGCGGCCCACCCGGTCCGAGATCCGGCCGAGGATCGGCCCGGAGACGAGCTGACAGACCGCGTAGCTCGCCGCGAGCACGCCGACCACGAGCTCGCTGGCGCCGAAGTGCTGTGCGTAGAACGGGAGGAGGGGGAGGACGAGCGTGAGGCCGAGGACGTCGACGAAGACGGTAAGGAAGATCGGCAGGAGCGGCGAGCGGAGCATGGTGGCTTTCGGTGGCGATGGACTGCGGTGACGGCCGCCGGCGACCGGGCCGGCGATGGCCGGGCCTCCGGACGGGCGCCTGGACGGCGGTGTCCTCATGACGCATCTGCGCCGCGGCGGGTACCCTCCAGCGCGCGCCCAGCGCTCGTGCGGGGCACGGGTCGGGCCGCGGGCGGACCCGGGGACACCCGCGCCGCGGCTCAGCGCTCCGACGGGGCGACCGCGCGCGGGTCGGGAGAGCGGAGCGCGAGGGTCATCTGGATGTCATCCAGGATGGCGCCGTCGACCCGGAACGCGTCCTCCCGGGTGCCGATCGGGACGAACCCCATCCCCGCGTAGAGCCGCCTGGCGCGCTCGTTGTTGGCGAAGACGCCGAGGTCGAGGTACTCGAGGCCCGCCTCGGCGCGGGCCCACGCGATAGCGGTCTCGAGCAGGCGCCGGCCGTGGCCCTGCCCGGTGTGGGGGCCGAGGATGCCCATCGCGACGACGGCGCGGTGGCCCTCGGACCAGACGCGGCCGCCGCGGAGCTCGATGTGCCCGATGATGCGCGCCCGCGGCTCGCTCGACCGGAGCAGCCAGGCCCGCCCCCAGAGCGGCTCGTCGAGCCCCTTGCCCCAGCGGTCGCGCGCGCCGTGCTCGACCTCGTCGGGGCTGAGCGACGTCGCGACGGCGAAGTGGGGCACGCCGCGCCGGCCGGACTCGGCCACGTGCTCGATGAGGTAGGCCGCAAAGGCCCGCGCGTCCGAGCGCTGGGCCGGGGCGATGGCGTGGAGGGCGGGGGAAGGGATCATGCCGCGGCGCGCGCAGCGCCACGGCGAGCGTAGTGCCGCCCTGGCGCCCGCGCGACCTTCAACGGCAGCAGGGCGGGCTCGGCCCGAGGGATCGGGACGGCCGGCGCGGCCCGCCGGGCAGGGCCGGGGCCGGCGCGCGTTCAGATCGCAGGGATGGGGAGGGGGGAGAGGGAGAGAGGAGGGCGGGGCCCCGGCGCAGGGCCCCCGGCGCGGAGAGGCGCGGATCAGTCGTCGCCGTCGAGGTACAGGCCCAGCTGTTCCGGGTCGGCGAGCTCGAGCTGCACCATCATCTTGAGCAGGTAGTCGGGCACCGATTTATAGCCCTTCAGCTCGTACGCGTAGTGGTTCTTGTAGATGGTGAGCTGGGTGCAGTTCTCGTTGATGTTCTGATCGCACGCCGGCACCTCCTTGAGCGGGCCGACCGCGGGCACGTCCTTGATCGCCGGATCCGGGATGATGATCGCGGCGCCGTCCGGGTGGTACGTGATCATCGGGCGACCGTACTTGTTGAAGCCGGGTCCGTACTCGGCGACGTACGCGGGATCCCCGGGGACGCTGGCGATGCTGCCGTCCGGTGGCAGTTGGTCGGGCTCCAGTTGGCCGACGTACTTCTGCGTGTCGAGCTGGTAGCTCTTCACGGTGAGGGCGTTGGCGTACTCGATCACGCGGGCCGCGATGCCCTTCTGAACCCACCTGCCGCCGGAGCCCTCGCAGGCCGCCCTGTTCTTGCCGGCCCCGAAGAGGCACTCCATGCCGTACGTGCGGGCGTAGTAGATCTGCCCGGACGTCGGGTCCTGCCACTCGATGCGCTGCTCGAAGCCCGGGTCCGCGTCGCTGCCGAGCCGGTAGACGCGCATCATGTCGAGCCAGTTCGTCTTGCCGTTCGCGGGGATGTTCGCGAGCGTCCACGCGATCAGGAACTTCTGCACCTCCCAGCCGATCTGCGGATCGACCGCGATGGTCCGGTCCACGACGGCCGGGTCGAAGTCGCCGCCGGTGTAGTTCGTGCAAAGGTTCTTCCCGTCGGTCGGGAAGCAGACCTTCGGCCCCTCGTTCGGCCACCAGCTGACCCAGCCCATCGGGCGCGCCGGGAACTCCTTCGCCAGCGGGTTGGGATCCTTGCTCTGCTCGTCGAGCACCGGGAAGCCGTCGTTGTCGGCCTCGAGGCGAGGCGCGAGGAGCGAGCGGTCACCGGTGAGCGCGTTGGCGAGCACGCGGCGGTAGCCCTCGGGCAGCACGTCGGCCATGCCGACCGCGCGGAAGCGGGCGTCGTAGAAGTCGCGGCGGGACTGGCTCACGAACCGGTCCTCCGACTCGGAGAGCAGGATGGCCGTGTGGATCTTGTCGTAGTAGCTGCCCGCGTTGAACGGGTAGTCGTTGTTGAAGTCGCCGTTGTTCTCCGAGTTCCTGTTCTCGAGCGGGTGACCACCGAAGCCGACGTCCTTCATGTAACCGGTCGAGCCGTTCGGGATCTGGACCAGCACCGGGCTGTTGGTCGTGCCGCCGAAGGAGCCGAAGTCCTCGCCGGCGCCGTAGTCGTCGCCGTCGAGGTTCGAGCGGAGGACCGGGTCGTTGAACAGGGGATCGCGCAGGTAGTGCGGCCCTTCCTCCGGGCGGGCGAGCTGCCTCGTGAAGTGATCGAACGCCACCGTCGCGGCCACGACGTTCTCCTGGAGGCCGCCTTCGATGAGGAGCGGCCACAGCGTGTCGAACGACAGGCCCTGGTTCGTCGCGAGATCCTGGTAGATCGTCCCGTAGAACCCGATGCCGCCGGCGATGCCGAGCATCTTCTCGTTGTAGCGTCCGTAGGATCGATCCGCCGCGGCGCGGACGTTGAACGTCGTGAGGTTGCGCCGGAAGTTGTCGAAGATGTGCCTGTTCTCCTGGGAGGTGATCAGGAACATCAGCTGCTCGTACGGGTCGGCGCCGTTGTCGTGACGGAAGACCGAGACGTTGCCGGTGTCGGCCCAGTTGTCCGTCGCGAACCCGTACGGCACGCGGACGCGGTTCTGGGCGTCGACCGCCGGACCGCCGCGGAAGGCGCCGAGCGCGGTCTCGTTCTCCTGCGGCATGCGCAGCTGCTTCCAGCCGACGTAGTCGACCGGCTGCTGGCGGCAGCGCTTCGTCTCCTCGCCGACCTTGACGATGCCGCCGTCGAGGAGCGTGTGCCACTTGCCGTCGAGCTGCTCGTTCCACGTCGCGGGCGGGGTCGCCTCCACGTCGTAGCAGTCGCGGATGACCTCGTACTGCGCTTGCAGCTGGGAGTAGTGGAAGTCGTTGACGCTGGGCGCGTTCGTGGCGTTGCCCTTCGCGAACATGCCGTACTTGATGCCGGCCAGCCCGCCGAAGTTGTCCGTCGCGGCGAGGATCCCGCCGCCGACCCTGCCGCCGGCGAGGTAGTTGCGGTCGCCGTTGTCGTAGACGCTCACCGTGTCGCCGTAGAAGAAGCGCGCGGCGGCGAAGTCGTACACGCCCAGGCCGACCAGGTCCTGCGAGACGTCGCCCGGGTAGTCCATGACCGTGGAGTGCTGGAACATCCAGATCATGTTCTTCTGCTCTTCGTCCGTGATCGCGTCGAAGTAGCGAGGGCCGACGCACTCCTCCGGGCTCTCGCCCGCCTCACCGGCGCACGCCGCCTTGACCTTCCCGTTCTTCGTCCTGAGCTGCCAGTACTGGGGCCGGAAGAAGAGCGAGGCGTAGCTGCTCACGAAGTTGTGCCGGAGGCCGATGGAGTGCCCCATCTCGTGCGCGATGACCGCGTAGTGGTAGCGGCGCTGGAGGTACTTGAACATCTTCTCGTAGCGCCCCCGCTTCTCGTCGGACGTCTCGTCGCCGCCGACGGGGAACTTCTCGCGGAGCGCCTCCGCGAGGCCCGTCATCGCCGTGGCCTCGGGGGCCTCGTGCAGGATGCAGGCGCCGCGCTCGGCGAGCGCGTTGTCGTGCAAGTGGCGGAGCTGCGAGTGCAGCTTCGGGTTGTTCATCGCGAACGGCGACGCCGCGTCGGCGAGCGGGCCCTCGATGGGCAGGCCGGCGGGGATGCCCGCGCGCTTCAGCATCGCCGGGTTCATGAGCTCCGACTCGGCGAGGCTGCCCCGGGCGGCCTTCATGCGGGCGCCCACGACCGCCTGCTGCGGGGAGGGGATGTCGCCCCGCACCGCGATGTCGGCGACCTTCGCCTTCATCGGATCGATGAGCGCCTTGAACTGGGGGGAGACGCCCTGCGCGACGAGGCTCTCGTACGCCTCGGGGTCGAGCTTCGTGGCGCTCGCGAGCCGCGACGTGACCTCGCGCTTCGTCATCGTGGGCCCCTGGCCGCCGCCGGAGATGCGGCTCGCCTGGGCCCAGTCGCGGATGTAATTGCCGTCCGTGATCTCGGAGGTCGGGATCTCGCCGTTGATGTAGCGGACGATGTCGACCAGCTGCTGCGCCGCGGAGTCGGTGACGTGGCTCCAGATGTTGATGCTGGCGGCCACCTTCTCGCCGGTGAGCGGGTCGTCCGCGTCGGCCATGATGCCCCAGGGCGACGGCTTCTGCGGCTTGTCGACGATGAGCACGCTGTTGTAGCGGAGATCGCCGAGCCGCGGGGCGACGCGCTCCTCGAGGGGAACGCTCGTGTCGCCGCAGGCGGGGTGATCGCCCTCCACGACGGGGTTGTGGCAGAGCACGATCACCGAAGGCTGCGTGACGACGCTGCCGAGCGCGAGCGTCGCCTGGTCGCCGCCGCGCCGCTGAGAGAGCTGCTCCACGGCCTGCTTGGCCTGGTCGTCGCAGATCGACGCGTCCCAGCCCTGCTCGCGACGGCACGCGTTCAGCGCGCGCGAGAGCGCGACGGCCTCGTCGATGTCGTCCTGCTGGCCCTTCCACATCGGGAACTTCGCGTCGCAGTCCTGGCCGCCCGTCTTCCGGCACTCGACGAGGCGCGAGGTCTGGATCGCGGTCTTCATCGCGAGATCCCACTCCTCGGCGGCCCACTCGGTCGCCTCGAAGATGTCCTCCGACGTGCTGCCGCCGACGTACCAGGGGATGACGACGGCCTCGCGCTCCACGTAAGGCAGCGTGCACTTCTGCTTGTACACGTCGCACTGCGAGCCCGCGCCGGCCGCCGCGCACACGTCCGCGGTGCCGTCCTTGTTCTCGTCGAGGTTCGGATCGGCCTTCACGTCGCCGCCCGGGGCCGTCTCCCGGGTCGCGCACGCGACCGCGCCCTCCATCGTCTCGGGGTTCTCGTAGAAGTGGCTGCGCTTCCAGAGGTTGTAGCGGGACGCGAAGCGCCGCCACTGGTTGTCCACAATGCCGTAGTTGCGCTCGTAGCCGTAGCGGGACTCGGCGGTGAAGATGCCGAACGCCTGGAACCTCACGCCGTCGAAGTCGACCGGCTCGTAGTCGGTGTCGACCACCTTCTTGAACGACTGCCGGATCGTGATCTCGACCGGGTTGCAGTTGCCGTACGGGTCGGTGCCGCCGGCGAAGTCGCCCGGGAGCATGCAGGCAGGGAACTTCTCGATGCCCCAGCCGAGGCTCGAGAGGTCGAGCAGGACGGGCGTGGCGAACGCCTTCGTCGTGACGTCGAAGTAGCCGTTCTCGCTGTCGAACCGCGGGGCGTCGGCGGAGGCGGGATCGCTGACGTAATAGGCGAGCGGCTCGTACTCGACACCTCCGTAGATGCCGATCTGCGACAGCGTGTCGAAGTTGTAGGCGTCGGTGGCGAGGTTGCGGGACCAGTCGACGCGGAAGTACTCGCGCTCGTACCAGAGCCGGTCGCTCGTGTTCTCGACGATGACGTTCGACTCCTCGCCGGTCGACGGGTTGTAGTCGCGCACGATGTCGAAATGCGACTCGATCGCGTAGCTCGCGACGATCTGGCCGTCGTTCGTCGTCTTCTCGGTGAGCCCGTTGTGGTTGTTGCCCTTGCCGTCCGTCCCCTCGATGCGCTCGTAGGCGAGCCGGGCGTTGAGCTGGCGCTCGGTGACCTCCCACTTGATCCGGGAGACGGGCTGGGCGTAGGTCGACGTGAAGAGGCCATCTTGGGCGGCGCCGTACCCGACGTCGACGACCGTACCCCGCATGTAGAACTCGGGGTCATCGACGATGTCTTTGATGTCCTTTCCAACGAAGAAGGACTTGGCGAGCGCATCGCTCTGCACCCTTCTGATGGACGGCCGCTCCTCGGCGCAGCCCGCCCCCACGACGGTCAGCGCGACGGTGCCGAGGAGCACCGCACGCCTAAAAATTCGATTCATCAACGATCCTCCGGAAGCTGCCTGTCGAGATCGACGCACAAGCTGACCCTTCACGGCGCACAGGGTGCAGCGCGAGGTAGTCCCCCCAAGGCAAGAATGTTGCCAACGCTCGCCGACGCTCGAACGCGAGCTCTTTCGATAAGTTAAGCACCTGTCGCACATGCGCATCAGGGGCGGCGTTAAAGAGTTAACTGTTGCCGGACGAGCTTGCGACCGGCGCCCGTCTCCGGGGTGACGGCGGCCCGGAGCGGTGCTCGGGACGGTCGACGGCGCGCGGCGCGACCGCGCGCCGCCGGGGGCTGACAAGTCGTCGGCTGTCGAGTTCTTTGGTATGGTCGCCGCGTGCACTCTCCCTCGCATCGGACGCGCGGGTCGCGCGGGCGCGCGGACAGCCATGGGCGCAGCGCTCTCCTGCGCGAGGGGCACGGCCGCCCTGGGGCGGGAATGCGGTGCGGCCGCCCGGAAGCGGGCGAGCGGGGCAGACGCCGGCAGGTGCCGGGCGCATGAGGCATGAGGCGCTCCTCGGCCGCAAGGTGGCCGGGCGGTTCACGATCACCCGCTTCCTCGGCGAGGGCGGCATGGCCAGCGTCTTCATCGCCGAGCGCGACGCCGAGCCCCGCCGGGTGGCGATCAAGATCATGAACCCGGAGTTCACCGGGGACCGCGCGTTCATCCGGCGCTTCCAGCGCGAGGCGAAGGCCGCGGCGCGGGTGAAGCACCCGAACTCCGTCAAGATCTTCGAGTACGGGGTCGAGGGCGCCCTCAGCTACATCGTGATGGAGCTGCTCTCGGGGGACGACCTCTACGTCCTCCTCGAGCGCCACGGCGCGATCGGTCAGGCGCGGGCGGTCCGCATCCTCTCGGAGGTGTGCGAGGCGCTCGCGGTCGCCCACGAGATGGGCGTCGTGCACCGCGATCTGAAGCCCGAGAACGTCATGGTGGTCCCCGATCCCATGCACCCTTACGGCGAGCGGGTGAAGGTGCTCGATTTCGGGATCGCCAAGATCCTCGACACCGGCTCGTTTGGCGAGGAGCCCGAGCTCCTCGCCGACCCGCTGTCCGTCGTGACGCGCGCGGGCACGTTCGTCGGCACGCCGGCCTACATGGCTCCGGAGCAGTGCGGGCTGCTGCCGGTGGATCAGCGGGCCGACCTGTACACCTGCGGGGTCCTCCTGTTCCAGCTCGTCACGGGGCGGCTGCCGTTCGAGGGCGAGACGCCGCTCCACACGGCGACGCTCCACATCCATGCGCCGGTGCCGGCGCCGAGCAGCTGCGCGCCCGGGATCCACCCGCGCCTCGAGGCGCTGATCGTGAAGGCGCTCGCCAAGGAGCCGGCGGACAGGTACCAGACGGCGCGCGAGCTCGGGTACACGCTGCACTGCCTGCTGGCCGAGCTGCCCGACACGGCCGTGGGGCTCGGGCCGATCTCGCGCCGGCAGCCGAGCTCGCTGTTCTCGCGGGACGCGTCGCTGCAGCGGGGGCCGATGTCGCTCCCGCCGTTGACGTCGCTGCCGAGCTCGACGTCGGCGCCGATCTCCGGCCAGGCGCCGAGGGCGGAGCTCTCGATCGAGTCGGCCCGGACGCTCGTCTCCGGGGGGGCCGGCGGGGGAACTGGCGCCGATGTCGCGCGTCCGCCGCCGGTCGTGCTTCACCACGCGCCGCCGCCCTCGGAGCTCCCGCAGACGCTCGATCCTCAGGCGGTCGCGCCGGGGGCGGGGGCCGAGCCGCAGCGCTGGGCGGGGGAGTCGGTGCCGGAGATCTCGCTGCAGCTTCCGTCCTGGTCCCACGGCCCCAGCGAGGCGCTGCTCTCGGGGAACGGCCTGGCCGAGCCGGGCGCGGACGACGACGCGAGCGGGGACGACGACAGCACGCTCACCATGGTCCGTCGCGACGAGCTCCTCGGTCCGGCGAAGGTGCGAGTCCACACGGCGGCCTATGACGAGGGCGACGAGCTCGACATCACGCCTCCTGGCCGCGAGGTGAAGGCGACGCTCCGCTCCGCCGAGGACTTCGGGCTGGGCACGCCCGAGAAGCGGGCCGAGGTCGGCCTTGTGCGCGTCGATTCCGTGCCGGTCCCGGCGACGCCGCAGAGCCCGCTCGACGGGGGGGCGGCGGCGGCGTGGGACAGGAGATCGCCGCGCGCCGCCAACACGCTCCGGCTGGTCTCGTCCCACCCCCCGGCCGAGAGCCAGATGCCCACGGTGACGCCCGGCGAGCTCCAGGCGGCGAGCCCGCAGGGGTTCGGGGCAATTGGGTTCGGCGCGGCGAGCGCAGAGACCGTCGGGGACTCCGCGGCGGTCGTGCGGAGAGCGCCGGCCGCGGCCGACAGCGCCTCGCCGGCAGCTCCGGCGGCGTCGCTGCCGTTCGAGCTCGCCGCGACCATCGCGGAGCAGCGCACGGTGCTGGAGCGCCGCGCGACGATGCCCGATCACGTCGTCGTGTCCCAGGCGCCGCCCGCGGCTGCGCCGGCGCCTCCGCAGGCGCGGGAGCCGAGCTGGCTCGCCGGCAAGCGGGGGCTCATCATCGGCTTCGTCGCCGGGATGCTCCTGACGGCGCTGGCGATGTTCCTTGTGATGCGCCTGTTCTCCTGACGTCTCGCACGTCTCGCACGTCTCGCACGTCTCGCACGTCTCGCACGTCTCGCACGTCTCGCACGTCTCGCACGTCTCGCACGTCTCGCACGTCTCGCACGTCTCGCACGTCTCGCACGCGCCCTCTCGCGCGGCGCACCCTCTCCGACGCCGCGCGCCGCTTCAGGGGATGTCGTACGTCAGCAGCCGGCACTCGATCGGGCCGTTGAACACGACGAGTGACCGCTCCGGCCTCCGACGCATGGCGTGCTCGATGTCCTCGGTGCCGGCGAGGATGGCGACGCGATGGCCCTCGAGCCGCGACAGCGCCGCCGCCATGTCGCGGTAGAGGGCCAGCGTCCCCGGCAGGCGCTCGCCGTACGGCGGGTTGGTCAGGACGTGGCCCGGCGGCGCGGTCGGGGCGAGCGCGGTGATGGACTGACAGCGGACCTCGATCTGCACGCCGGCCATCCGGGCGTTGCCGCGGGTGATCTCGGCGGCGCGGGGGTCGATGTCGGCGGCGACGATCGCGGGGCCCTCGGGCCGGATCCGCGCGCGGGCGGCGTCGCGGAGCTCGGTCGTGCGCCGCGCGGCGGCCTGATCGTGGCACGCCCACCGCTCGAAGCCGAAGCGCTGCGCGCGCAGGCCGGGGGCGATGTCCCGCGCCCAGAGCGCGGCCTCGAGGGCGATGGTGCCGGCGCCGCACATCGGGTCGATGAACGGGCGGGCGCGGTCCCAGCCGGAGAGGCGGAGCAGCGCGGCGGCGAGCGTCTCCTTGAGCGGCGCGCCGCCGATGTGCGTGCGGTAGCCGCGGCGGTGGAGAGAGGCGCCGCCGAGGTCGGCGTAGAGCGTCGCGCGGTCGCGGACCAGGTGGAGGAAGAGGGCGAGATCCGGGTCGTCGAGGTCGACCGACGGGCGTGCGCCGACGCGGCGCCGGATCTGGTCGACGATGGCGTCCTTGGTCCGCTGCGCGATGAACTGGGTGTGGGTCAGCGCGCTCGAGCGGCAGGAGGCGCGGACGGCGAGCGTGTGGACCGGGCTCAGGTAAGGGGCCCAGTCGACGCGCGAGACGCCCTCGTAGAGCGCGTCCCCGCTGGGCGCGTCGAACGAGGCGAGCTCGACGAGCACGCGCACGGCGGTGCGGAGCTCGATGCACGCGCGGAAGCCCTCGTCCGGCGCGCCGGAGAAGTGGACGCCGCCGCGATCCGCGCGGACGTCGCGGAACCGGTGCTCGCGGAGCTCGTCGCGGAGGGCGGGCTCGGTTCCTTTGGCGGCGGTCGCGAAGAAGTCCATGGCGACGGGGCTTCTAGCCGAACCGCCGCGCGGCGGCCCTCATGAACGGGGCCTCTGGCCGCGCGGCCGCTCCCAGGGCGAGGCGCGTGGCACTGGATTCGCACGGCGTTCGCTGGGCTCTCGGGTGTGTGGACCGGGCGCAGGGACGCCCGCGCTCGGCAGGTGGGGTGAGCGGGCTCCGCGGTCGGCGGGCCGAGGTGGCTCGGGGCAGGACGCCCGCGGCGAGCGGGCAGAGCGAGGGAGCCAGGGCGTCGCGCGGCGGAGGCGCCGGCACGGCGATCCGCGAGGGAGGGAGGCCCATGGAGCATCGGATGGCGGCTTTGCGTGGCATCAACATCGCGCTCGGGATCTGGCTCTTGATCTCCGCGTTCCTCTGGCGCCACGGCCGGGACGAGTTCACCAACACCTGGGTGGTGGGCGCGCTGTGCGTCGTCTTCGCCCTGATCGCGCTCTGGGCGCCCAGGGCGCGTTACGCCACCGCGATCCTGGCGGTGTGGCTCTTCGTCAGCGCCTGGACGATACCGGCGCTGCTGATGGCGACGGTGTGGAACAACGCGCTCGTCGCCGTCGGCATCCTCGTCGTGTCGCTCCTCGCGACCGACGTCGCGGTGCGGGGCTCGCGGGCCGCGCGGCGCGTATAGGCGCCGAACGGCCGCGCCGCGCGGGGAGCGCCGCCGCGGCCGGAGGGCCGGCCCGGGAGCGTCAACGGCGCTCCCCCGGCTGCGCGCTCGGGGCGCGCTCCCGGCTGCGCTCCAGGCTGCGCGCCGTGTTCGCCTCGCGGCGTCGATCGTGTATAGCGGCGTCGCGAGCGCCGCGCACGAGCCGGCGAGAGGATGTCCCATGAAGCTCAGCGTCAACGTGAACAAGATCGCGCTCCTGCGGAACTCGCGGGGACACGACGCCCCGAATGTCCTCTCCTTCGCCCGGAAGATCGTGGACTACGGAGCCCACGGCATCACCATCCATCCGAGGGCGGACCGGCGGCATATTACGCCGGACGACGCGCGGGCGGTGACTCGCCACATCACCACGGTGGAGACGAACTTCGAGGGTGATCTCCGCGAGGAGTTCCTGGACCTCACGCTCGAGCTCAGGCCGACGCAGTGCACGCTGGTCCCGGTCACGCCGGGCGAGCTCACCTCGCATCGCGGCTGGGACGTCGCGAAATGGCGCTTCGTCCTCCAGCCCGTGGTGAAGCGGCTCAAGGAGGAGGGGATCCGGACAAGCCTCTTCGTCGAGGCCGACCCGGCGGTGGTGCCCGTGGTCGCGGAGATCGGGGCCGATCGCATCGAGATCTACACGGGTCCTTACGCGCAGGCGTTCGATCGCGGCGAACACCGCGCGGAGCTCGACAAGATCGTCGCGACCGTGAGGGCCGCCGTGGCGGCCGGGGTCGGGATCAACGCGGGGCACGACCTCACCGTGGAGAACCTCGCGCCGCTCGTGAGAGAGGCGCCGCAGATTCAAGAGGTGTCGATCGGTCACCACCTCGTGGCGCACGCGCTCGAGGTCGGGATGAAGCAGTCCGTGCGCGACTACCTCGCGGCGGTCGAGGCGCGCCCCGCGCCGGCTCCGTAGCGGCGGCCCGGCCGAGCGCGCCGGCCGAGCGCGCCCGCCGCGATCGCGCCGCCGGCGGCGCCAGCCCTCGTCAGCTCCGGTGTTTGCTCAGCGGATCGACCGCGACGTCATCCAGCGGCATGGCCGCGGATGGGCGGGACGCGGGGCCACGTACCGGCAGCTCCACGATGAACTCCGCGTGGCGCCCCTTCTCGGTGTTCCCAAGGCGGATCACGCCTCCATGGCCGTGACGCACGATCTCATAGCAGATGGAGAGCCCTAGCCCGGTGCCCTGCCCGTTGGGCTTGGTCGTGAAGAATGGGTCGAAGATCCTCTCACGGATGGGCTCCGGTATCCCGGTGCCGTTGTCCCAGACCCGGATCTCGGCGATCGACCCGACCCGGCGCGTCGACACCCGGATGCGAGGTGGCTCCGCCGCGGCGCCCCTCTCCGCCCGCGCCCGCTCACCCACGGAGTAGAGCGCGTTGTTGACCAGGTTGATGATCACGCGAGCGAGCTCCTGATCCATCACCTCGACCGGCGGGAGCGAAGCGTCGAACTCCTTCTCGACCACCACGTCCAGGGCGGGCGCCGCGGCGAGCTTGCCGACCATCGCGAGCTCGACCGACTTCTCGACCAGCGCGTTCAAATTCACCGACTCTCGGACGCCCGACAGGACACGGGAGTGCAGCAGCATGTTGTTCACGATGGCGTTCGCGCGCTTGCCGTGCTCCGCGATCTTGTTCGCGTTGATCCTCAGCATCGGGAGCACCTCCCTGATCTTCGCGATGACCTCGCCGCTGTGCGGGTCGTCGAGAGGGAGCTCGGTCGAGAGGCTGACGAGCTCATCCGCGAATCGAACGGACAGCTCAGCGAAGTTGTTGACGAAATTGAGCGGGTTCTTGAGCTCGTGAGCGACTCCCGCGGTGAGGTTGCCGAGCGACGCCATCTTCTCCGCCTGGATCAGCTGCTGCTGGGTCTGCTGGAGGTGCTCGAGCGTCGACGCCAGCGCGATGTTCTTGCGCTTGAGCTCCTCGGTCCGCTCGTCGACCTTCCGCTCGAGATCGTTGTAGAGCCGCGCGTTCTCGATCGAGATCGCGACCTGCGACGAGAGCAGGCGGAGCACCTTCAGCCGATCCGAGGTGAAGGTGTCGGTGATGAGGTTGTTCTCGAGATACAGCACACCGACGAGCTGCCCCTGATGAACGAGCGGGGCGCAGAGCACCGACCTCGGCTGGCAACGCACGACGTAGGGGTCGCTGACCAGCCGCTCATCCCGCGCCGCGTCGCGCAGCACGACGCTCTCCCGCGTCCTGGCGACGTAGTTCACCAGCGCGTGCGGGAGATCCGGGCTCTGATCCATCGGGATCGACTGCAGCACGGTGACCTCGCCGGACGCGATCGTGCCCTTGGCCTCGATCACGAGGTGGCCGTCTTCCTTGATGAGCAGGACTCCCTTCTCTGCGCCTGCGTTCTCCAGCATGATCTGCATGATCCTGTCCAGGAGCCGACCGAGCATGATCTCGCTGGAGAGCACCTGGGACGCCTTGACGACCGTGGTCAAGTCGAGATCCTGGGGCGTCGGCGACGCCGTCACGGCGGTGCCGCTCTGATGCTTGACCTGCGCCGGAGACGACCGCATGAGGAGCACGGGATACTGCTCGTCGAGCGCGCGGACCTTGGTGTGCGCGCCCCAGGTGAGATAACAGCCGCGCGCCTCCTGGAGGTACGAGCCGGCCAGCTGCGGTTTGCCCCTGCTCAGATGGAACAGCGCCGCGCGCTCGCACGCCAAAGCCACCTCGTGGAGGTGCTCGCTCTTCCGCGCCGCGGAGATCGCGTCGTCGTAGAGCCTCGCCGCCTGCCTGGATCGGCCCTCCACGCGCGCCTCCTCGGCCAGCACCAGCGCAAGCTTGTGGCGGGCGTTCACCGCGCTGTGCTCGGCCCACTTGTGCAAGATCCGCTTTGCCTTGTCGATCGCGCCGCGCAGGCGGCGCCTGTCCACGCCGTCCGCGTCCGGAACCAGCGAGAGCGCCGCGAGCGCCCGGTAGAACGCGTGGTGCGGAACGAACGCCGAGCTCGGGTCCAGCATGTCCTTGTAGGCCTCGAGCCGCGACGCGATCTCCACCACCTCGTCATAACGCTCGAACAGGTAGCCGATCTGGAGCGCCAGCAGCAGGTGCTGCGCGCGCTCCATGTCGTCGGTGACGTACGCGTCCGGCTCGAGCGAGTGCTCGTTCGAGCGCAGCGCGGAGGGGTCGGCGTCCTGTAGCTCTCGCGTCCAGCGCAGGGTGATCTGCATGCACTGGACCACCTTCTGGGCGTCGGTCCGTCGTCCGAACTCGAGATACCGGCGAGCCTGCGCGGCGACCTCGGCGATCGGGGTGTCGACCAGAGAGGTCCAGTAGACGTTCAGGCACATGCAGTACGATGCCTGCACCAGGTTGCCGGAGTCGACGGCGCACTGGATCGCCTCCGTGAGCAGATCGAGCGCCTCGCGCAGGTGGGACGAGAACACCTCCAGGAAGCTCGCGATGACGAAGAGCGTCCTGCACGTCACCGATGGATCATTGAACTTGCGCGCCAGGACCAGGGCGAGCTTGCCGTACGCCGCGCCCGTCTTGGGATCGCGGAGCACCGAGCTGTTGAACATGCCGAAGCAGGCGAACGCGAACGAGGAGGCCTCGGTGTTGCCGTAGGTGAGCGACAGCTGCACGAGCTTGAGGATGATGAGCCCGATGAGCTGCTCGCGCTGCAGCAGGTAGGCAGGGAACCAGAGGGTGATGAGCAGGCCCATCGCCGCCCGGATCTCCGGCGTCATGCGGTCCGGCAGCTCGCTGAGCTCGCTGATCTGCCTGCCCCGAAGCTTCCATCGAACCTGGGCGAGCTCGAGCAGCACCTCACCCATGTGCGGCTTGGACGACAGCCGTATGCCGAGCAGCTGCAGCGCGAGCAAGCCGGTCTCCACGGCCTGCTCGTACTGGCGCAGGTGCAGGAGCTGCGTCACACGGGCGGTATGCACGGCGACCCGCTCGTCGTCGGCGCGGGCGTTGCGGAGCAGGAGCGCGAACCTCTCGTCGGCGTCCGCGAAGCGGGTCATGAGATAGTCGCACTCGGCCCTCTCGAGGTGCAGCGCGAACGTCAGCTCATGACAGCGACTCCACCCCTCCGCCCCGACGAGCTCGGTGCCAGCGGCGAGGTAGCGCAGCGCCGGTTCGTAGGCAGCGGACGCCTTTGCCCTGCGACCGGCGGTGAGATCGAGCTGCGCGATCTCCTGGCGCTCCGTCGTGTCGCGCACCACCTCGGCGCCGGCGTTCAGGTGATTGACCACCTCGAAGAGCCGCTCCGCGACGCGCTCGGCCGGGAGGCGCCGCCGGAGGAGGCGGCCGATGTCGAGGTGGGTCTTCTTCCGGTCCTGGTCGGGGATGAGCGAATAGGCTGCCTGCTGCACGCGGTCGTGCAGGAACTCGTACGGGACGGCGAGCTCCTCCAGCGACTCATCGAAGGGATCTCCCGGCTCGGCGCCGAGGAGCAGCTTGTACGACTGATCCGTGGGCAGGATGAGGCCCGCTTGCACGGCCTCCCACAAGGCGTCGGCCGTCTCCCGCGGCGAGCGCTCGAACACGATGGACAGGATGTTCGAGTCGAAGCGGCTCCCGACGCAGGCCGCAAGCTTCACCGCGCTCTGCGCCGCGAGCGGGAGCCTCTGCAGCTTGCCGACCAGGAGGTCGACCACGTTGTCCGTGACCCCGACGGACCTGAGCTGATCCATGTCCCAGCGCCACGCGCCCACGCCGCGCTCGTCGGAGAGCGCCGGGTCGAACACGAGCAGCCGCTCTTGATGGAGCGTCTTCAAGAACTCCATGACGAAGAACGGATTGCCGTGGGTCTTGCTGGCCAGGAGCGACGCGAGCGGCCCCGCGCGCTCTTTCGTGCACGAGAGGACGTCGACGAGCCACCCCGTGAGATCGTCCTGGGAGAGCGGCGCCAGCGCGAGGTGGGTGACCCTCGTCGCCTCCACCTGGAGGCGCTCGAACGCGCGGCCCAGCGGGTGGCAGTCCGTGACCTCGTTGTCTCGGTACGCGCCGATCAGCAGCAGGTAGCCGCCGGCCGGGTTGTCGCTCAGGTACCGGAGCAGATCCAGGGACGCTGCGTCGGCCCACTGCAGGTCGTCGAGGAAGAGCACGAGGAGGTGCTCCCTCCGGGCGAAGGCCTGAATGAAGCTCTGGAAGACCTGACGAAACCGGTTCTGAGACTCCGCTGGGCCGAGCTGGGGCACGGCCGGCTGCTGGCCGAGGACCAGCTCGAGCTCCGGGATCACATCGACGATGATCTGGCCGTTGGGGCCCAGCGCGCGTCCGAGCCGCGTCCTCCAGACAGAGAGCCGCTCCTCGTCCTCGGTGAGCATCTGGCGGATGCTCTGCCGGAACGCCTCGATGAGGGAGCTGTAGGGTAGACCCCGATTGAACTGATCGAACTTGCCGGAGAGGAAGCTGCCGGTCTGGCCGACGACGAGCCTGTGGAGCTCGTTGACCAGCGTCGATTTGCCGACGCCGGAATAGCCATGGACGAGCACGATCTCGGTGGCGCCTCGGGCGACGCGCTCGAAGGCGCCCGTGAGGGCGGCGACCTCCGCGTCGCGCCCGTAGAGCTTCTGCGGGAACTGCAGCCTCTCCGAGCGATCCTGCCTGCCTGTCGGAAACGGCGCTATCTCGCCGGCGGAGCTCCACTCGGCGAGGCAGGTCTCGAGGTCGATGCGCAGCCCGCGCGCGCTCTGGTAACGGTCCTCGGCCGCCTTGGCCAAGAGGCGCATGACGACGCTCGACAGCGGGGCAGGCGCTCCCGGCCGCAGCTCCTCCGGCGGCGTCGGCCGCCGGGCGATGTGGCAGTGCACGAGCTCGAGCAGATCGGTGGCCAGGAACGGCGGCCGGCCGGTGAGCATCTGGTACAGCGTCGCCCCGAGCGAGTAGAAATCCGTGCGATGGTCCAGGGCCCGGTTCATCCGGCCGGTCTGCTCGGGTGACATGCAGGCCAGGGGCCCCTCGATCCGGGCGACGCTCTCGATCGTCTGGCTCTCGCGAGGCAGCCGGGAAGCGATGCTGAAATCCGTGAGCTTGGCGCGGCCGGTCTCCCGGTCGAACAGGATGCTCCCCGGATGGATGTTCTTGTGGGTGATCTCCCGTTCATTCAACGCTTCGAGCGCTCGGCAGAGCTGGATCGCGACGCGGAGGAGCAGCTCGATGTCCAGCCCTTCGGCAGGGATGGCGGAGTGCAGCGGCTCACCCGCGAAATCCTCGAGGACGAGCACCGGCACGCCCTGGTGCTTCTCCAGCCGCTGGACCTTCAGGATGTACGGGCTGTCGAGCATCTGGGCGAGCTGGTGCTCGTGCTTGATGCGCGTGATGTCGAGCAGGGTCGGGTAAGCGACGTGGAGCGCCTTGAGCAGCGCTGGCTGCCCGTCGGCGGATCGGATGGCCCGATAGGTGGCAGTCCGCGCCTCTTCGACGACGGTCGCGGTCACATCGTAGCCCGGGAGGATCAGCATGAACTCGCCCTTCGCGTGCAGCTACTTCGGCTGCTTCGGCTGAGCGCCGGCCGCGGCCGCGCTCGTCGTTCCAGAGGCCTGCCCGGCGCCCGCCTTGGCGGCCTTCGTCGCAAAGCTCCACAAGAAATCACCGCTGCCGCGCTCTCCCCACGTGATTTTATCCTGCGGCCTTCCCCTGGCGATCCTCGCGCCGGAGTGGCAGCCCATGCAGCTCGACGTGTGGAATATCCGGGTCGTTTCGGGGCGCAGCGCGCCGTTCACCTCGGCAGCGACCGTGTTGCCTTTCTGCATGTAGGTCTCCAGGACAGTGTTCACGAGGTAAGATCGGTACGGCCGGCCGCCGGACTCGTTCGCGATGGCATCGGGGAGCTTGTCCGACGGTGACGGTTCGCCCCCGCCGTCCGTCGGCCACTGCGTGCCGACGAGCTCGTAGAACTGCAGGGCAGAGCGGTTCTTCTTGAGCTGCGCCTGGACCTGGCTGTTCAGGGCGGCTGTGTCCTCCGGGATCGGCTGCTGCCGGTGCACCTGCGTGCGGCCGATCCACGGACCCTTCGAGGGCGGCCAGACGCCCTTCTCCGGCGGCTCATTGACGGGGCACAGCGGGCAATCCGGATTGTTGAACGGGGGCTTGAGCGGCTTGCCATTGTGCGTCTCGAGCGGGTTGACATCGACGTTGTCGATGTGCTCGAACGCAGCCCAGACCCATTGCTTCTTGGCCGAGAGCGTCTTGATCATGACATTCGCGCCCACGAGACCGAACGTCCGCAGCGACGGGCGTGGGCCCGTGCGGACGTACGCCTTCCGGAGGATGAAGCGCCCCTCGAGGTGACTCTCGCTCTCGTCCAGCAGCTTCCACGCGAGCTTGAGCGCGATCGAGGGCGTCTGATCCTTCTTTACGGGGTTGCCCCAGGGCGCGTCGGGGTTGGTGCAGTCTTCCCCGGGGGTGGCGCAGTGTTCGTTGCTGTAGGCGATCTGGCCATCGACGTTGTACAGCTTGTTGTTGTTGAGGAACTCGAACAAACGCTCGCTGTACAGCACCTCGTAATACACCTTGTTACCGTTCTGGTCCCAGAGGATGAACGAATCGGCCTGTCTGTCGTCCTGTAGCGTACGGGAGATGTCTATCGGGACGCTCGCGTCCGGAGCGCTCCGCTTGGCCTGCTGCTCGGCAGGGTTCCAGGCATCGGGTGGGCCGCCGTCCACCTTGAAGATGTCGTAACTGGTCTTCCAGGTGTCCCACCCATGGGCGCCATCATCCGCGAGGCTAGGCCGCGCGCGGCCGTCCTCGGTCACCGGCCATGCCATCGCGATGAAGGACTGCCACGCCAGGATGTCGTATAGACGGTTGCCTTCTGCGTATTTCCCCCTCCCTATGGTTCTTTTTTGCAGCTCGGGATCGATGTCTCGGGGGAGGGCCGAGCACAGCTTGTCGGTGAAGCTCGGGAACTTGCTCCACAGCTCCGTCCGGCATGTCTCGTCGTCAACCGGCGAGGACGCGCCAGTGTTCTTGAGAGGGGAGGGCGGGGGAGAGGGCCTCTGCTGGTGGGCTGTCGCGGTGCACGACAGGTGTGCCGTGCCCGCCAGGATCATCAGGATCGATCTGTAGATGGAGGACGAAGGGCGTTTCATGGTGCGACGCTCCAGAATACAGCGTGTGTGTCGGTTCTCAGGCGAGGGAGAAGCAACGTAAGACACCAAGATAGGCTTTGGCCGACAGAGCTCGATCCGGGCCGAGGACGATCTTCAGGTCGATCCAGCGGCGCACGCGGGACGGCCATTCGCCCTCCCGGCAGCGCTCGCGCGAGGAGCCGGGCCATGCGGCGAGCGCGTCGCGCTGCGAGGGCGTGCAGAGGCCGAGCGACGAGAGCCGCTCGAGCGTCGCGCTCCGGCCCGGGTCCAGCTTCCGGGTCGCGAGATCGAAGAGCTCGATCCCGAGCCGAGGAGCGACGCTGTCTCCGATGGTGACGTCGATCGTCACGCGCTCGTCCTCGGCGCGCAGCGTTTCCAGCAGCTCCTCCACCTCACCGGGGTTGCCCGGCCAAGCCACCCCGAGCAGGTAGTCGATGAGCCGGTCGCGCGGCAGCGAGACGTTGAGCTTGAGCGTCGCAGGCTGCCTGGCGCTCATGACGGACAGATGAACGACGTGGCCGCCGTCCGGCAACAGGGCGAAGCAGCGGAGCAGCGCGGCCTGGGTCGCCGCCGGGACTGGCCCATCGAGGAGCACGGAGAGGGCCGCCTCGACGAGCCGGAGCCGGCCGCTCGGGCTGAAGTCGCGCTCTGCCTCCGGGGCCTCCAGGTTCGTGAGGGGCCTCGGATCCAGGCAGAGGAGCACGGACGGCGCGACCGGATCACGACGCGCGGCCGGCTGATCGAACTCGAACCAGAGCAGGGGAACCTGCTCGAACAGGAGGGTGCCGGGCGTGGTCCACGCGGCGAGGAGACGCCCCGGAGGGCCCCGGAGCGGATCGACGCCTTCCGCCGGCGGAAGGCCGCCGGGGGCGACCGGACCTTCGCGGCGCGAGCGCGGGAGCCGAGACGCGAGGCTCTCTCTCCCTTCCGCCAGGATACAGGCAAGAAAATCGATCCGCGCAGCGGTCGCCCCCAGATGACATTCGAGGGTCAGGACCGATGCGGCGTCCAGCAGGGCCGGGGCGCAGCGGCTGAAGGCGCGCCAATCTCGCGGTGACACGAGCGTCGGCGGGACATGAGGCTCGACGAGCTCCAGCGTCTTCTCCATCGACCGAACGATCATGCAGCGACCTCTCGTCCTGCCGGGCCGTGCCCGCGTGATGACCACCGACTGCCGCGGTCGGCCTTCGAGCAGCGCCCGAGGCTACCCGCTCACCAGGCCTTGTACCAGGCGTCGCCGTTGAGCTCGGGAACGGCGAGATCCAGCAGGGCCTCGAGCGAACCGTCGTCGGTCGGGCCCCTTGCGATGTGGTTGTCGAGCTTCTTCTTCTGCCGGTCGCTCAGCTCGAACTCGCTCATCAGCGAGCTTCTGGATTCGTTCTTGTGCGCTTCATCGTCGGGGTGGAAGCGATTGTAGACCTCCGCGGTGTGCACCAGATGATAAAGAAAGGACAGGAGACCCGACCTGCGTACCACGCCGCCCGTCGACGGGGCGGGCGCCTCGTTGCTCGTGATCTTGAAGAGTCTCCCGTTGACCTCATCCTTCGTGAGGTAGAGGACGTTCGCGATGCAGCCGTCGTCGGGGTGCCCCATGTCGCCGCACTTGCTGAACACCTTCTTCTCGGTCGCGCTCAAGTGAAAGTCTTTCAGCACCTTGTTCTTGTCCGGGTTCACGCTGAGGCCCGTGTACCTCAGGTGATAGAGCAATGACAGGACGCCGTGCGGATATGTCGTTGTCTCTGTGGTCATCGTCGTTATTCCCTCGCGTGCTGGTTTTGAAGGGCACTTCGCGCGTCGCAGCAGGCGCGCGCGGTCCGGTGAATCGCGTGCTTTGCGAGCTCTCCGGGGCCGTCGCTCGCTGGAAAGAGCCGCCTGCTCCGAGCCGCTCGATCCGGTCAAGAGAGGTTCGGGATGGAACCGAACCGTCTGCGAATAGGAAGTGCACGGCGCGTACCAGCCGTGCGTGCATGTCCGCCGCACGGCCGACATGAGGGGATGCGCGCGTTTCCAGACCGGGATGGGACGGCGGCCGCGGGCGTTCCGTCGAGCGCGTGCGGCAAACTGTCGGCCGACGTGTCGGCCGACGTGTCGGCGGCCGTGCCGGCCGAGGTCTCGGCGCCGTGCCGGTGCCGTGCCGGCGGACATGTCGGCGCCGTGCGGCGCCCTGCCGGCCGAGATGATGTCGGCGCGGCGCCTACGCCGGCCTGGGCTCCAGGGAGATCTGGATCGTCTGCTCCCCCTCGAGCAGCGGCCGCGCCACGTCGCGCCCCGCCACCCTGTAGACGGTCGTCGATTCGGCCCTGGGCCAGATGCTCCGCGCGCCGGCGCTCTCGAACTTGAACTCCTGCCGGGCGGCCCGGCAGACCGCCTCGTCGACGAGGATCTCCCCGGACAGCGCTGCGCGCGCGAGGTGGGAGGCGGCGTTCACGGCCTCCCCGAGCACCGTGTAGCCGAGCCGGGCGCACGCGTGCGAGCCGACCTCCGCCGCCAGGACGCTGCCGGTCGAGACGCCCGCGCATACCCCGTGAGCGTAAGGCGAATCGTTCCCCGTACGCCGGGCGACCGTCTCGAGCTGCTCGCGTACGGCGACACACGCCGAGAGCGCCCGGTCGAGGTGCTCCGGCCCGTGGAACACCGCCATGACGGCGTCTCCCACGAATTTGTCCACGATGCCTCCCTGCGCCAGGAGCTCCGGGACGATCACCTCGAAGTTGGCGTTGAGCAGCCGCGTGGCCTCGGCGGGCGGCCTCTCTTGCGCCACTCGGGTGAACCGGAAGACATCGACGAACGCGACGGTCGCCTCCAGCGCCTCGCTCGCGGCTGCGCCCGCGGGCCCGAGCGCCCGGAGCCGCTCCACCAGGGCCGAGTTCGTGAACTTCCGCAGGATGTCGTTCTCCTCGTTCGCCTGGGCTTTCTGTCGCTGCTGCTCCGCGGAGCGGAGGGACTTCTCCAGCGTGGTCTCGAGGTCGACGAAATCGAGCGGCTTGAAGAGGAAGTCGAACGCCCCCCGGTTCATGGCGCGACGGATGTTGGTCATGTCGCCGTACGCGGACACGATCACCGTCCTCGCGAGCGGGTTCACCTCAGGGATGTGCTCGAGCAGGGTGAGCCCGTCCATGACGGGCATGTTGATGTCGGTGACGACGACATCGATGTCCGGGTGTCGCCGGAGCTCCTCGAGGGCGTGCTGGCCGTTGTCGGCGAAGATGAGCTCGTAGGCGGAGCCCTTCTTGTTCTGCCGAAAATGCATCTTCAGCAGGAGCTGCATGTCGGGCTCGTCATCGACGATGAGGATCTTGGCGGGCTTGCTCCCCGCGTCGCACACCGCGGCGAACGCCGTGATGAGCTCGCGGGACGACTGGAATCTCCGGGTCCGGTCCTTTGCCAGGGCGCGCTCGAAGAATCGATCGAACCCGGGGAGCAAGGCGGCGTCGAGCGACGAGGGCGGCGGGAACGGATCGGTGCAGATGCTGACGATGAGCCCTGGCAGGTTGTCTGTCGAGAACGGAAAGTGGCCAGTGAGCGCGCGGTACGCGATGACGCCGAGCGACCAGAGGTCGGCCAGGGGGTGGGGAACGGCGCCGCGGACCTGCTCCGGGCTCATGTACGCGGGGGTTCCGATGCGCGTACCGCTCCAGTCACGCGCATCGAACAGCCGCCACCCCACCCCGAAATCGAGGATCTTCACGGACTCGCCGGACGCACCCCGGGCGAGGAAGATGTTCGCGGGCTTGAGATCACAGTGGACAATGCCTGCAGCGCTCGCTGCCTCGAGGCCCGAGCTGAGCTGCCGGAGCAATGACAGCACGGCCGCCGCCGGGAGCTGGCGCGTGCGGCGGAGCCGGCTCTCGAGGTCTTCGCCCTCGAGCAGCTCCATGACGATATAGGGAGAACCCTCATCGATTCCGTAGTCGTGGACTTGGACGATGTGCTCGTTACGGAGACGGGCGACGGTCGTCGCCTCCTGCTCGAAGCTGCGCCTTGCGTCGAAGGAGACGACGTTCTCGGGCATCATCCGCTTCAGCGCCACCGGCCGGCGGAGCATCTGATCGAAGGCCTCCCAGACGATGCCCATGCCGCCGCGGCCGATCTCACGCCGGAGCGCGTATCTCCCGCCGACCGTTTGGCCCTTCACAAAGGAAAACTACTACGCGTGAGCGCACATCGTGTCAACTGGCGTTACGGTGTCCGCGCCCAGGCGACGACGGCGCCAAAGCGCCTCGGTGTGCTCGAATGTGCGCGTCGCGCATTGCGTGGAGGC
Source organism: Sorangium sp. So ce117 (assembly GCF_051524395.1). NCBI lineage: Bacteria > Pseudomonadati > Myxococcota > Polyangiales > Polyangiaceae > Sorangium > Sorangium sp. So ce117. The sequence continues at coordinate 8,366,003 of NZ_CP150309.1, read as the reverse complement.
GCGTGGAGGGACCGAACGCCGGCTCCGCTGAGCTTGCAAGTCTTTTCGGTGGGCGCGTATCCTCCCACCCCATGGTGACCGAGCGAACAGGGCTCACCACGATCGCGAACGCGACGACGCTGCACCCCGACACGAGCCCCTCACGGCGGGCATGCCCACGCCTCGCTCCGTCCCTGTCCATCCTCTACCATCCTCGTCTCGAGCGCATCGGTGAGCGCGCCGTCCTCGCAGACCTCGCGCTTCGCGATGCGGTCGCGCTGTCGCGCATGGAGCCGTACTTCGGTCCACCGGGTGCGATCGGCGATGCGCCGCTCGGGGATACCCACCTGAGCCGCAAACCCCTGCGCATCATCGCGCTGCCCGACGACCGGATCCGGCTGGACGCGGCGGAGCGCGGCTCTCACGTCGCGGTCGACGGCGCCCCGCTGGAGGGGAGCCGCGATTTCTCGCTCGGCGAGGTGACGCGGGGGGTCGTTATCGAGCTCGCCAGTCGCGTCGTCCTTCTGCTCCACATGGTCGATCCGTCCCCGCGCGAGCCGGGGGAGCGCCTCGGCCTGGTTGGCGATAGCGACCTTCTGGAGCGGACGCGGTGGCATATCCGCCGCGTCGCCGACCTCGGAGCTGCGGTGCTCCTCCGCGGCGAGACGGGCACGGGAAAGGAGCTCGCCGCGAGGGCGATCCACCAGGCCGGCAGCCGGCGCAATCAGCCCTTCGTGGCCGTCAACATGGCGGCGATCCCTCCGTTGCTGGCGGCCGCGGAGCTCTTCGGCGCCGAGCGCGGATCGTATACCGGCGCCCTGCGCGGCCGTCCCGGTTACTTCGGGTCGGCCGAGGGAGGGACGCTGTTCCTCGACGAGATCGGCGAAGCGCCGCCCGACGTGCAGGCGATGCTCCTCAGGGCCCTCGAGACGGGCGAGATCCAGGCGGTGGGCGCCCAGCACCCGAAGAAGACGCGCATTCGGCTGATCACCGCCACGGACGCCGATCTGGAGGCCAAGGTGGCCGAGGGGGCTTTTCGCGCTCCGCTGCTCCACCGCCTGGCCGGTTACGAGATCTCGCTCCCTCCGCTCCGCGATCGCCGAGACGATCTCGGGCGCCTGCTCCTCCACTTCCTGCGCGAGGAGCTGGCGGCCTCGGGTGATGCGCATCGGCTCGACGCGCCGCGGCCCGACGGCGCCCCGTGGTTGCCGGCGTCCGTGGTGGCCCGGCTCGCGCGGTACGACTGGCCGGGGAACATCCGTCAGCTCCGGAACGTGGCGCGGCAGCTGGTCGTGGGGAGCCAGGGCGCGGCGCGCCTGGAGGGGGCGCCGGCGCTCGATCACCTGCTCCAGCGGGCAGCCCCGGAGCAGCGGAGCCACGCCGACGGCGATCGCGCGGCTGCGGCGAGATCGGCGCGGCCGGAGAGCGCCACGGCGGCGCGGGCGAGCTCGGGTTCGGGCTGGCGCAAGCCCTCCGACGTGCGGGAAGAGGAGCTGATCGACGCGCTCCGCCGGAGCCGGTGGGATTTCAAGGCCGCCGCCGAGCAGCTCGGGGTCTCGCGGACGTCGCTCTATGCGCTCGTGGAGAGCTGCCCGCAGGTCCGCCAGGCGAGCCATCTCGCGCCGGACGAGGTGGCCCGCTGCTACGCGGAGTGCGGTGGACACATCGACGCGATGGTGGAGCGCCTCATGGTCTCCAAGCGGGCGCTTCAGCGCAGGATCCGTGAGTTGCGTCTGGCATAGTCGACCCGGCGCCGGAGCAAGAAGGCCGGATCGAGAGACGGTCAGCGCGCCAAGGGAGACGTGAAAGAGACGTGAAAGAGACGTGAGGCCGGGGTTCGAGCCGGTCAATCGCCGGCGCCTCGGTGTCTCGTTCGTTCGGCTCTTCACGTGGGATCTCTGCACCTCAGGGAGCGCATCGCGCTCGACCTCGACGCCGATGGGCGAGCGTCGAACGATTCCCCTCCTCGGCGCGCCCGGCGGGCGAGCGCGTCTCGCGATGTCATGAGCCCGCTCGTGCGCTGCTCGTGCAGGATAACCAGCATCGCTTCATCTGGCGATATGGAATTTTCAGATCGATTTTGATGTGCCCTGTCGCACAGATTGGCAATTGATGATTGCCATCGGTGAATCGAGTCCTGTAGGGTCATCACAGTACGGCTTGCGGTTAAGAGCGCCGCTCAAGACCTCCTGCGCCAGGCAGCCGAGGGCGGGCCCATCGCGTCGCTGCGCCGCGTCGCCCTGCTTCATCAGGGCACATCGTCGCGCCCAGCGCCGCGCCCACCCTGGGCTTCCTTGTTCGATCCGGTCTTGTTCGGCGCCTGATACGTACGAAAGGGGAACGAGACACATGGCATTCCTTCCTACTTGCTCTTCCATCGGCGCACAGGGGCTCCGCCGCTTCGGTTGCGCGGTCGCCGCGGTCTCTGCGCTCACGGCGATATCGGCTCCAGCCAGCGCGCTCCCGTCGTTTCCGGGGGCAGAGGGCTTTGGCGCCGTCGCGACCGGCGGGCGCGGCGGGCGCGTCATCAAGGTCACCAACCTGCGCACGAGCGGGTCAGGGAGCCTCCAGGCGGCCCTCGACGCGAGCGGGCCTCGTATCATCGTCTTCGACGTGAGCGGCGTGATCGAAGGGGATGTCGTCATCCGGAACGGCGACGTGACGATCGCGGGCCAGACGGCGCCCGGCGCGGGCATCACCATCCGCGGTCGCTTGACCGCCAGGTACTCCACCGCGGTCAACAACATCATTGCACGGTTCTTGCGAGTCCGGCCCGTGCACGACGGCTCGGCCGGAGAGCAGTTCGACGCGACGCAGATCTCGCGGAACTCGAAGGTGATGCTCGATCACATGTCGATCGCCTGGGGCGTCGACGAGACCGTGGACCTCTATGAGGCAGATGACGTCACGGTCCAGTGGTCCACCATCGAATCGTCGGCGACCACGGGGCATCCAGAGGGGATGCATAATTACGGTCTCATCAACGGCCCTGATGGCCACCGGATCACGCTCCACCACAACCTGTTCGCCCATCACAAGGCGCGTTGCCCCGCGGTCGCGAACGGCCCGGCCGACATCCGCAACAACGTGGCCTACAACGTGAGGCACGGCTTCGTGCACCACAACCGGGCGAGCGGTCAGTTCAACATCGTGGGCAACACCTACATCAAGGGGCCGAGCGATCAGCTGATCCCGTTCTACTTCGACGGCAGCGCCGGCGCGGGGCTCAAGTACTTCCTCGGCGACAACTACATCGACGATCCCGGGAAGTTCACGGGCACCGTCGAGAACCCCTGGAAGCAGCCGTACCTCCACCCGAGCTTCAGCAAGCTCAACAAGGCCGAGTCGTACCGCTCGGCGACGCAGTTCAATTTCACGCGGGATGTCCCGGGGTACATCCCGGTGACGACGCAACGCGCGCAGGACGCGGCTCGGCTCGTCGTCGCGCAGGCGGGCTCGCTGCCGCGCGACGTGGTGACGAAGGGCGTCTTCAAGAACATGGAGCGCCGCGACGGCTCGTGGGGCGCCCGCTACGTGAGCAACCTGATGGACGGGCTCAGCCCGGGGACGGCCCCCGCGGACGCCGACCGCGACGGCATGGCGGACGCGTGGGAGAGGGCGCACGGCCTCAGCTCATCGAACGCGAGCGACCACACCAAGGTGATGCCGTCCGGATACACCGCGATCGAGGAGTACATCAACGAGCTCGCCGCCGCGCTGATCCGCCAGGCGGGGGGCAGCTTCTCGATGCTCCCGGACGAGGGGGGAATCGAGGAGCAAATCGAGGAGTAGATCGAGTAGCGAGCTCCAGGAGAGCGCGATCGAGGGGCCGCGGCGTGGTCCACCCATACCGCGGCGCCCCGCGCAGCGGAGCGGGAGCGGCGGCGACGGCGCGGCCTCGCGACGCGGCGCGGCGCCGGCTGGCTGCCTGTTGCGCAGGCCGTCGCCGCTGCTAGGTTCCCCGCGGCGCTCCTTCAGACAGAGCGCCCCGGACGAGACGCGCCGTACCCGGTCAGGATAAGACGACGCAGCCGCATCACGAGGAGAGTCGTCATGTCCTGGCTGGCGTTGCTCCTGGCAGGTCTGCTCGAGGTCTGCTGGGCTATCGGTCTCAAATACACACACGGCTTCACGCGCCCGTTGCCAACGGCGCTCACGGTCGGCGCGATCATCACGAGCATCGCGCTCCTCGAGATCGCCTCGCGGACCTTGCCCATCGGCACGGCGTACGCCGTCTGGGTCGGCATCGGCGCGTTCGGGGCGGCGATCGCGGGCATCCTCCTGTTCGGCGAGCCCGCCACGGCCGCGAGGCTCGGCTTCCTCGCGCTGCTCGTTGTGTCCATCCTCGGCCTCAAGCTGGCGAGCCCCTGAGCCCTCGTCGCCCGGCGCGCGACCGGCCGCCTCGGGTCGACTAGCCTTCCCTCCATGCACGGAACACCCGAAGCCCGCGCCCTGCACGCGCAGTACCCCGCCATCGATCTCCACGCCGACAGCCTCATGTGGGCGCGCTGGGTCGGTTACGATCTGCAGGAGCGGCACGAGCCGCCGCTGCCGCTCGCGGCCCTCGGCGGGCACGTCGACGTCCCGCGGCTCCGCGAGGGCGGCGTCGGCGCGCAGTTCTTCGGGCTGGTCTCGCTGCCCATCGGGCAGCGGCGCGGGCTCGCCGCCGTCGTCGAGGAGCAGATCGATCTGCTGGAGCAGGCCGTCCGCGCGCGGCCCGGCCGCCTCGTGAAGGCGCTCACGGCCGAGGACATCGAGGCGGCGAAGGCCCGCGGCGCCGTCGCGGCGCTGCTCGGCGTCGAGGGGGCGCACGCGCTCGAAGGCGACCTCGACACCCTCGCTCGCTTCGCGCGGCGCGGCGTGCGCTACCTCGGGCTCTGCCACTTCAGCGCCAACGAGGCGTGTTATCCCGCCTACGGCAGCGGCCGCAGGGATGGTGAAGGCCTCACCGCCTTCGGCCGCGACGTCGTGCGCCTCGCCGAGGACCTCGGCGTCATCGTCGATCTCGCGCACATCAACCGGGCAGGCTTCCTCGACGCATGCGCGCTCGCTCGCCGCCCACCCATGGTCAGCCACACGGGTATCGCCGGCGCGTTCGATCACTGGCGCAACATCGATGACGATCAGCTCCGCGCGCTCGCCGATCGCGGCGGGTGCGCCGGGATCATCTTCTGTCCGCTCTATCTCGGCGGAAACGGGCTCGCGCCCGTCGTCAAGCACCTCGTGCACATCATCAACGTTGCCGGCGAGGACACGCCAGCGCTCGGATCCGATTGGGACGGTTTCATCATTCCCACTCGTGAGCTGCGTGATGCGGCCCATCTTCCGCTCTTGACGGATGCGCTGCTGCGAGCTGGCTTGAGCGAGCGTGTGATCGCCAAGGTGCTTCGAGAGAACGTGATGCGCATTTTGAGCGACAACCCGCTTCCAACGCGGCTCCCGGTTGCGTAGCCTCTCTCGACGGGCCGTCGGGGTGGGTGGTCCCTCCGGCGCTGCGCGAGATCCTCCTTAACTCGGAGCGGATGCAGGCCATGACTCTCCATCGCCTCGCTGCACAGGGCTACGCGACTGCAGCGGATGCTTACGAGAAGGGGCGCCCGGACTACCCGCGCGGCGCGATCGAGCTCCTGCGCGACACGCTCCGCATCGACGCGACGAGCACGGTGCTCGATCTCGGCGCCGGCACCGGCAAGCTCACGCGCCTCCTGGTGCCCACGGGCGCGCGGCTGCTCGCGCTCGAGCCGGTCGAGGGGATGCGCCGCAAGCTGGGCCAGATGGTCCCGTCCGCCATCCCGCTCGATGGGGTCGCTGAGGCCATCCCCTTGCCCGAGACATCGGTCGACGCCGCGGTCGCCGCGCAGTCGTTCCACTGGTTTCACGGTGATCTCGCGCTCGCCGAGATCCACCGCGTGCTCCGGCCGAGAGGGCGCCTCTCCCTGCTCTTCAACCTGCGCGACGAGCGCGTCGACTGGGTCGCCCGCATCTCCCACATCCTCGACCGCCACGGCCGGGATGCTCCGATACACAGGTTCGGCGCCTGGCGCCGGACGTTCTCCGACTCCCGCCTCTTCGCGCCGCTCGGAGAGCACGAGTTCACCCATACGCAGGAGCTCGACCTCGATGGGCTCCTCGAGCGCGTCGCGTCGATCAGCTACATCTCGGCGCTTCCCCTGCAGGAGCGTTATGCGGTCCTGAACGAGGTCCGCGAGCTGGCCGCGAGCCACCCGGACCTCGCGGGCAAGAGCCTGTACCTCTTCCCCTACCGGACGCTGGTGCCCCTGTACGAGCGGCGGTGAGCGTCCGGCGAGCCCGCCGACGGGGGCGCCGTGCTAGAGCGGCCCCCGCATGGCGGCGCATGAAGTCGTGATCGTCGGAGGCGGGCCGGCGGGCGTGAGCACGGCGCTCTTCCTCGCCCACCATCGCCCGGCCCTCGCCGACCGGATCGTGGTGCTCGAAAAGGAGCGCTACCCGCGGGACAAGTCCTGCGCAGGCGGCCTCGGCGAGCGAGCGGACAGGGCGCTCTCGTCGATCGGGGTGACGATCGACGTGCCCTCGGTCGTGGTGCACGGCATCAGCGCGGCCTTCCAGGCCGGCGAGGTCGCGCTCCGCGAGGGCAACATCGGCCGCGTCGTCCGGCGCGCCGAGTTCGATCGCGCGCTCGCGCTCGCCGCGCGGGCGCGGGGCGTCCGGATCGTGGAGGGGGCGCGGGTGACCGGCGCCGCGCTGAGCGAGGACGGCGCCCGCGTCGAGAGCTCGGCCGGGGCGTTCGACGGCCGCGTCGTCGTCGGCGCGGACGGCGTCGGCAGCGTCGTTCGCCGCGCGATGGGGCTGCCGTTCGGCAGGCTGCGCGCGCAGGCCGTCGAGGTCGACACCGAGCCCGTCGCGGGGGACCGGGCGCGCGACCTCCTGCACTTCGAGATGCGGGACCGCTCGTTCGCCGGCTATCTGTGGGACTTCCCCACGATCGTCGACGGGCGCGAGCTCGTCTGCCGGGGGGCCTACGTGCTGCACGAGGGCGCGCTCGGCGCGGCGCGCCCCGCGCCCGACGCCGAGCGCGTGCTCCGGAGCAGGCTCGAGGCGCTCGGCCTCGACCCGGACCGCTACCGGCGAAAGCGCTTCGCCGAGCGAGGCCTCGACCGGCGGGCCGTGATCGCGCGGCCCACCGCCCTGCTCGTCGGCGAGGCCGCGGGCATCGATCCGATGCTGGGCGAGGGGATCGCCCAGGCGATCGCGTACGGGGCCCTCGCGGGCGAGTACCTCGCCGAGAAGCTCGACGCCCGCGATCTCGGGTTCCACGACTGGGGCCGGCGCGTCGAGCGATCGCTGCTGGGCCTCGACCTGCGCTTCCGGCGCCGGGTGATGCGCGCCTTCTACGGCGCGCCGCGGGAGCGCGTCGAGCGTTACCTCCTCGGCGAGCCGTCGTTCCTGCGCTTCGGCGTCCGGCACTTCGCCGGCAGAGCCCAGCCGGCGGGCGACGCGCTCCGCGCCGCGGCGACGGGCGCGCTCGTCGCGGGCCGGATCGGGATCGAGCGCCTCGTCGCGTCGCTCCCGCCGCGGGCGCGCAGCGCGGGCAGCGCCGACGGCGCGCACGCCTGACGAGGCAGCGAGGCGTGCCGCGTGCCGCGCGCGCACGTGAGCCCCGACACCCCCACGACGGCCACCATGCTAGCATCGCCCGCCATGGTCGCGCCGTTCCAGCCGGCGGTCGGGATGCTCTTCGGAGAGTTCCGGATCGTTCGGCCCCTCAGCGCCGGGGGCATGGGCGCCGTGTACATCGCCGAGCAGGCGAGCACTGGCAAGCTGCGGGCCCTCAAGCTCATGCACCCGCAGCTCTGCGCGGACGCCCGGCTGCGTGAGCGCTTCGAGCAGGAGGCGCGCGTCGGCGCGCTGGTGGAGAGCGATCACGTCGTGCAGGTGATCGGCGCCGGCGTGGACGCGGCCAGCGGCGTGCCCTGGCTCGCGATGGAGCTGCTCGAGGGGGAGGACCTCTCGCAGCGGATGAGGCGCAGCGGGCTGCTCTCGGCGCAGGACGTGCACGAGATCTTCCGGCAGGTCTGCCACGCGCTCGGCGCCGCCCACCGGGCGGGCGTGGTCCACCGGGACATGAAGCCGCAGAACGTGTTCCTCGCGAAGACGCAGAGCGCGACGGCGCGCTGGTCGGTCAAGGTCCTCGACTTCGGCATCGCGAAGATCGCAGCGGAGGCGAGCACGATGGCGACCGCGTCGCTCGGAACGCCCCTCTGGATGGCGCCCGAGCAGTCCGACCCGCGCGGGCAGATCTCGCCGGCGACCGACGTGTGGGCGCTCGGGCTGATCGCGTTCGCCTTGCTCACCGGGCGCATGTACTGGCGCGCCGCGAACGACCCGATGGGCACCGCGATGCCGGTGCTGCTCCGCGAGATCCTCTTCGAGCCGATCGACCCGGCGTCGGTGCGCGCGACCGCGCTCGGGCGCGCCGGCTGTATCGTGCACCCGTTCGACGCCTGGTTCGCGCGCTGCGTCGCGCGGGAGCCGTCGCAGCGCTTCCAGACGGCGCAGGAGGCCTTCGACGCGCTCGGCCCGGCGCTCTTCGTCGATCCGCTCGACCCGCGCAGCGTGCGCGCCGCCGGCGGCGCGATCTCGGTGGCGCCGTTCAGCGCCGCGGCGGCGCTCACCTCGGCGGGGCCCGCCTCGGGCCTGTCGATGACCGGACCGACCGAGATGGCCTCGGACGCGCGGCGCGCGCCGTCGTCGCCCGCCGGCGCGGGCGCATCGTCGTCGCCCGTCAGCGCGCGCCCCCCGGTGACGCCCGCGCCCGTCCTGGCGAGCAGCGCGCCGCCGGAGGCCCCTCCCAGGCCCGCGCGGCGGGGGCCGCTGCTCCTCGCGTGCGGCCTGGCCGGCGGCTTCGCGATGGCGGCGATCGCCTTTTACGCCGGCCGCGCGCAGAGCGACGTCCGCCAGGTGCAGCGCCTGCCGGTCCCGGCGCACCCGACGGTGGTCAGCCCGGGCCGCGGCGGTGACGCGCGCTCGCCGGCGCTGGCGGGCGACGCGAACGACACGAGCGGCGCGGGCGAGCGGCGGCCGTCGCCTGGCCCTCGCGACGCTCCGGCGCCGGCGCCCGCGCCGAGGTCCCCGCGCCCCACGCGCGAAGGCACCGCGCCGGCGGCGACGGCGGTCGCGGCGGCGCAGCCGAGCGCGGCGAGGCCGTTCGATCGCGGCGCGGCCCACGCGGCGCTGCAAGCGAAGGGCGCGACCGCGCGGATCCACTGCAAGGGCAAGGCGGGGCCGAAGGCGGTGACGGCGCGGGTGTTCTTCCACCCCGCGGGCGCCGTGCAGCGCATCGCGATCGAGCCGCAGGTCGCGATGACCCCGGCCGGGAGCTGCGTGCAGATGCTGCTCGGCTCCGCGCGGGTCCCGGCGTTCGACGGGGGCGAGCTCCAGGACGTCACGACGGCGGTCGGGATCGAGTGATCGCCGCGGGCGAGCCCGCGGCCGGCCCCGTCACGGGTCGACGGAGACGCACTCGCCCTCGCCGCGGTAGTGCCCGATCGTGCGCGAGAGCGCCGCGACGAACGCCCCGAGATCATTGATGTCTCCGGCGCTGCCCGTCCCGTAGGTGCCCTCCTCGATCTCGACGAGGCGCACCGCGGCGAGCTCCTCCAGGGTGACGGCCCCGTCGTCGTCGGCGTCCGCGGCGGCGATGGGCGCGAACCGGCGCGCGGCGGTCGCGGCCTGGAGGTCGTCGTAGAAGAAGTGATCGCCGTGGATGGTGAGCTCCACGTCGTCGGTGCCGCCGTTCGTGACGAGGACGCCCTCGGTCTCCTTGCCGGCCTTGTCGCCCTTGCAGTCGGCGTAGCGCGTCGCGAGCGAGAAGGTCCAGTCGAGGCGCTTCTCGACCTCGCCGCCGCCGTCGCTCTTCCGCGCGATCGCCTCGATGTGCACGGACGCTCCCGCCGCGAGCATGAGCGCCTTGTCCTCCTCCGTCGCGCCCTCGAGCGCGGTGTCCGCGTCCACCGGGCCGATCTCGTAGGAGACGGCCTCCCAGGGTTTCGCCTCGAGGTCGTCGAAGGTCACCACCGGCTTCGCGCCGGCCTTCGTGTGGTCGAACAGGATCGAGCCCTGCATGCGCGCTCCGACGTTCCCCTCGCGATCGGCGATGGTGACGTTCCGGACGACGAACAGGAACTTCTCGTACTGGATGCTCCAGCCGTCCGCGAGATCGGCGGCCGGGATCTCCTGCTCGATGTAGTCCTCTCCCCACGTCGAGAACGCCACGCTCCCGGCCCCAAGCTCGCCTTCGCCGCAGCCGGCGAGCGCCGCCGCAGCGAGCGCCGCCGCCACCCACAGTCCTTTCGTGGTCCTCATCGTCATTCCTTCTCCTCCGGGGAGCCGGGCGCGAACGAGAGCGCGTAGGCCGTCCCCTTCTTGAGGCCCCGCGTGAAGCCGCGCTGGGCCTGGCTCTCGGGCTCGAGGTCGACCGGCGCGCCGTCGTCGCTCGCGGCGACGGCCTCGAAGTCGACCTGATCGAGCCAGACCGCCGGCTTCACGACGAGCGTGACGACGCCGGGCCCGTCGAGGAAGACCTCCTCGAACACGCACCCCTCCACCGACGGCTCGCCGGTCGCGTCGTCGAGGACGTCGGCGACCAGCGCGCGCGCGCGGAACACCCGCGCGAGCTCCCCCTTCTCGGCGCGGCCCTCGACGGCGACGACGTGCCCGTCGAGCGCCGCGGCGAGCGGGCCCGAGGGCGGCGCGCCGAACGTGAAGCGCGCGGATCGCGCGACGCCGCTCACGGCGTCCGCGTCCGCGAGCGCCGTCGTCCCCAGCAGCAGGTCGACCGACGTCGGCTGCGTCATCTGGCCCCTCGCCTCGCCGGCCTGGTAGTGGCCCGGGTGCGCGTGCGCCTCGGGCACGGCCCACCGGGCGAGCCGCTCCAGCAGCGAGGGGGCGCCTCCAGGCGAGGGCCGCCGCGCCGTGAACGGGGCGCCCTCGAAGTAGTGGAGCGACCCGATCGCCAGGTGCGCCTTCGACAGCGTGATGGTCCAGCCGAGCGCGTTCGTGAACGGCGCGACCGACGCCGCGTCGGGCGCGATCTGCGTCGCGAGCGTCAGGCGCTTGCCGGAGGTCGCGTCGTCGCCTCCGGCGCCGCACCCGGCGGCGAGCGCGCTCGCGGCGAGCGCCGCGGCGAGGGCGGCGCGCCGGCGGGACAGGGGCTGTGCGGTGGTGGATGTCATCGAGGTCCTCAGCCGATGTAGAGGGAGAGCGAAGCGAGGAAGCTGCGCGGGGCGCCGACCGTCACGTGCCGCGCGGGGAGCAGGTCGGGCGCCGCGCCGCGGGTGAAGCTCGAGGGGTAGACGAACTCGCCGTCGAACCACGCCGCGTCGAGGAGGTTGTAGACGTCGAGCCCGAACTCGATGCGGTGGTAGCGGATGTGCGCCGTCACGTCGGTGACGAGCGCGTCGTGGCCGACCTCTCCATACGGCAGGGGGCGGCCGTGGAGCAGCGTCACGCCAGCGCCGGCGCGGGCCTCGAGGCGCCTGCCGAAGAGCGCGCCGAGGCGCGGCGTCACCGCGAGATCGGCGCGGGCGACGACCTGGGGCACGAAGGGGAGGAGATCGCCCGCCGCGTAGCGCCCGCCGGAGGCGGTGAAGGCGGCCCGGGTGTACGTCAGGCCGACGCTCGACACGAGCCACGGCGCCGGGTGCGCCACCGCGTCGAGGGCCACGCCGGTGCGGGCCGTGGCGGGCACGGGCTCGTTGCGGGCGGTCGCCTCGTCGAAGACGAGATCCTCGCTGAGGCGCGTGTGGAACAGCGCCGCCGACGCCCGCACGAGCTCGTCGGCGTAGCGGAGCCCGGCCTCGGCGGAGAGCACCCGCGTGAAGGGGGTCCGCTCGCCGTCGCCGAGGCTGCGCGCCTGGGGCGAGCGGAACCCCTGGCCCACGCTGGCGAGCGCGCGGAGCCCGGGGAACAGCGCCACGTCGACCGTGCCCTTGCCGCCTACGTGGACGCCCTGCGCGCTGCGCGCCTGCGCCCCCTGGCCGACATTGTCGACGACCTGGTACGCGAGGCCGTCGGCGCGCAGCCCGCCGCGCAGCGTGATCCGCCGCGCCGGCCGGATCGACGCGTCGAGGTAGCCGGCGATGTCGGTCGCGCGGATCTTCGCGTCGACGAGCGTGGCGGTCGGCCTGTCGTCGACGGCCGCGAGGCGCCGCTGCGACTGCTCGATCCAGTCGGTGCGCGCGACGACGCCCGCCTCGAACGTGTCGCGGTCGGAGAGCAGCGGGAAGGTGAGCCGGTACGACGCGGTGGCGCCCGCCGTGATCGCCTCGTTGAGCTGCTGGGTGGCGTCGCCGTTCGTAGGGTCCGCCAGGTAGCCGGTGAAGTTCGAGCGCAGCCGGAGCGCGCGCAGCACGACGAACGGCGTGAGCGAGAGGCCCTCCCCGCGGGCGGCGCCGTCGCCCGAGCCGCGCAGATCGACGACGAGCTGCGCGCGCGACGAGTCACCGCCCTGATCGGGATCGTACGAGGCGAAGCGGTCGACCTTGCCCGACTCGATGTCGCAGAGGCGCAGGACGCCGGCGGAGCCGCAGCGGGAGGCGAACGCCGACGCCATCACCCGCGCGGAGACGCCGGCGAGCGGCCGGTAGACGGCCTGCGCGACGAGCGAGGCCCGGCCGGCGGCGCGGGCGGGCCCGAAGCCGTCGGTCCCGTACGCCTCGAAGGCCGCGAACGTGGCGTCGTCCGCGTTCTCGGGGTGGTAAGCGAGGAAGAGCCGGCGCGCGCCGAACGAGCCCGCGGAGGCGGTGGCGGTGATCCCCGGCTCGCCGTAGGCGAGATCGAAGCGCATCGTCCCGGCGACCGCGAAGTCGCCCTGGCGCGGGTCGTACGATCCCGGCTGCGCGCGGAGCTCGCCGATCACCTCCGGCATCACGAAATGGAGGTCGGTATAGCCCTGGCCGTGGACGTTGGAGACCTCGTTGACCGGCGCGCCCGCGACCCAGATCTCGAGGTCCTGCCCATGGACCGCGTCGAAGCCGCGGAAGAAGATCTGGTGCGCCTTGCACTCGCCGCTGTGCTGGGAGGTGAACACGCCCGGCACGAGCTGCAGCACGTCGCTCGCCGTCCGGTGGGGCGCCGCCCGGATCTCGGCCTGCCCGCGCACCGACTCGGAGGCGCTGCGCGGCGGCGCCGCGCCCTGCACCACGACCGTGATGGGCGCGGCGTCGGACGCGGGCGCAGCGGCGCCCGCCGCGCCGGAGGCGGGCGCCGCTGCGCCGGCGCCGCCCGAGGCATCGCCGCCCGCCGACGTTGTCGCCCCGGCTGCGGGGGGAGGCGCGGCGCCGTCGCCGGCACGTGCAGGTGCGGCACCGTCGCCGGCGCGCGCAGGCGCGACGGACGCGATGACAAGAAGCAGCGGGAACGCCGTGCTCAGGGAGCGGATCACAGGTGGGCTGGCCAGTAGCACGATTTTATCAGTTCGTGTTATCATGCGGACGCGCACGCTCGCTCGGCGGGCGCGCCGGCGGTTTGGTCGACGTCGCAGGCGGCGAGCGCGGTCGTGCGGTCGTGCGGTCGTCGGCGGCGTCGCTGTCTGCTGGCCGCCGAAGGCTGCTCCGGGGCCGTCCGCGAGCCCTCTTTCGACGCTGGATCGACTCGCGCTCTCGGGCGGATCGCGATAGCGACAACATGTCGCATTCGGGCGAGGGGCGACGCGGCCTATCGTGGCGCGCATCGTTCCTCGGGAGGACGCTCATGGAATCCGGTCTTCGTGCATCACGGCTCTGGTTCCCGCTGGTCGGGGCGGTGCTCGCGCTCATGGCGTGCGGCGACGATGAGGGGGTGAACCCTATCGACGGCGCGTCGACCTCGACGGGCGTCGGTGGCGGCGGGGGGAGCGGCGGGGCTGAGGCGATCGCTGTCGCGCTGCAGTTCGAAGGCCGCGTCCGCGACGAGGTGTTCTCCTGCAGCGAGACGTACGCTGTCGGCAGCGCCTCGACGGACGTGGGGCTGAACGATTTCCGCCTCTACATCCACGACGTGCGCCTGCGCCGCGCGGACGGCGAGGAGGTGCCGCTCTCGCTCGAACAGGACGAGCTGTGGCAGTACCAGGACGTCGTGCTCCTCGATTTCGAGGACCGATCGGGCACCTGCGCCAACGGGACGGAGGAGACGAACGGCGTGGTGCGCGGGACGGTCCCGGCCGGGGACTACGACGGGCTGTCGTTCAAGCTGGGCGTCCCGTTCGACCTGAACCACGGCGACGCGTCGAGCGCGCCGTCGCCGCTCAACCTGACGGGGCTGTTCTGGAGCTGGAACGACGGGTACAAGTTCCTGCGCCTCGACAGCGTCTCCACGGCGGACGACACGCCGTTCCTCGTGCACATCGGGAGCACTGGCTGCATGCCCGGCGCGGACGGCGGGGTGGCCGCCTGCGATCGCCCCAATGTCGCCGAGATCGTCTTCGAGGGCATCGACCCGCTGACGACGAAGGTGCTCGTCGACTATGCGGCGCTCGTCGCGGACAGCGACCTGTCGGCGAGCGCCGACGACATCCCCGGCTGTATGTCGGATCCGTCGGATTCCGAGTGTCTGCCGCTCTTCACCCATCTCGGCATCGACAGCGCCGACGGCTCACCGCGCCCCGATCAGCAGTCGTTCTTCAGGATAGACTAGGCGCCATGGCGATGTTCGCTTCGATGACCGCCCTCCGCCGCTCGGCGATCTCCTCTGCCCTCGCCGCGCTCGCGGCCCTCTGCTGTGCCTGCGGTGACGACGATGGGCCGCAAGGCCCAGGCGGATCGACGGGGGAGGGCGCCGGCGGCCAGGGCGGCGGTGGCGATGGGGGAGGCGGCGCGGGCGCCTATGCGTGGGGGCTGCCGACGGGCTTTCCGGTGCCCAAGGTCCCCGAGGACAACCCGATGTCGTCGGTGAAGGTCGAGCTCGGCAGGCGGCTGTTCTACGACGTGCGCCTGTCCGGCAACGGCACGTACTCGTGCGGCTCGTGCCATCGCCAGGAGCTCGCGTTCACCGACCACCTCGCGAACGCCGAGGGCTCGACCGGCCAGCTGCACTCGCGCAGCTCGATGAGCCTGGCCAACGTCGCTTACCTCACGACGCTGACCTGGGCGAATCCGCTCATCGAAGCGCTCGAGGAGCAAGCGCTCCTCCCCATGTTCGGCGAGACGCCGGTCGAGCTCGGGCTCGCCGGCATGGAGGACGAGCTCCTGGAGCGGCTCCAGGGCGAGCCGCTGTACCAGGACCTCTTTCCCGAGGCGTTCCCTGGCGACGACGAGCCCATCCGCCTCGCGAACATCACGAAGGCGATCGCCGCGTTCGAGCGGTCGCTGCTCTCCTACCGCGCGCCCTACGACCGTTACCGTTATGGCGGCGACCCCTCCGGGATGTCCGACGCGGCGCTGCGGGGGATGGATCTCTTCTTCTCCGAGAAGCTGGAGTGCTTCCATTGCCACGGCGGCTTCAACCTGTCGGACTCGGTGGAGCACGATGGCACCACCTTCACGGAGGTGATGTTCCACAACACGGGGCTCTACAACATCGACGGGAACGGCGCTTACCCGGAGGGCAACGGGGGAGTCTACGAGATCTCCCACAAAGAGGCGGACATGGGCCGGTTCCGCGCGCCCACGCTGCGGAACATCGCCGTCACGGCGCCGTACATGCATGACGGCAGCATCGAGACGCTCGAGGGGGTGCTCGACCACTACGCCGCCGGAGGGCGCACGATCGAGGCTGGCCTCCCCAACGCCGGTGTGGGCAACGAGAACAAGTTCAAGAGCGAGCTCATCAGCGGGTTCGATCTCACAGAAGAGGAGAGAGCGGACGTGATCGCCTTCTTGCAAACCCTGACGGACGACGAGTTTCTGAAGGACCCGCGCTTCGCGGATCCCTGGGCGGAGGCGCCGTGAGCCGAAGGCCTTTCCTGAGCCGGGCGCTCCTCGTGCCCGCGCTGGCGGCGCTCGCGTCGGCCGCGATGTACACCGGGGCGTGTGGTCACAGCCACGACCACACGTCGAGCGGGACGTCGACCGACCCGAGCCTGGCCGACGTCATCTTCGAGGGCGGCGCGACCGACGAGGCCCTGGAGGCGCTGCTCGCCGTGGAGCCGAAGGACGAGCCCTCGCAGGGCACGGTGTTCGACGCGCCCGAGGACGGCGCGATGCTCCCCGGCGACGCCGCGCCGGAGCTGACCTTCCACGTCGCGGGCGCGGCGCAGCGGACGGCGCCTCGGGCCGCGCCGGAGCTGCGGCTGGCGGCTGCCGCGGCGCCGGGGGCGCGGGAGCTCGCCGCGCCGGGGGCGTCGATCGTCGCGGAGCTCGGGGCGCTCCTTGGGCCGGCGCGCGCCGCCTGGGCTCACGGGACGCCCATCAACGGGCGCGCTTACTTCCTGGTCTTCACGACGGCGGAGCGCGAGCTGCTGCTCCGGGTGTTCACGACCAAGCTGAGCTACACGCCGGACGCGGCGGCCTGGGACAAGCTCCGCGCTGCCGGTGCGCCGATCACGGTCAGCGTGACCAGCGCGCTGTTCGAGAACAACCGCATCGTGCAGGGCGGCGGTCCCTTCACGGGCGCGCCGGTCACGTTCACCATCCTGCCCTGAAGCCGCCGCGCGGCGCGCGCGGCGCTCGGCGCGGCGGTGCCGGCTCAGGACGAGCGCGGGAAGATGAGCGTGTACGAGCCCGGCGCGGGGTTGAAGAGCACCGCCTTGTCTGGGTGCTCCTCCCTGTCGAAATGGGGATACCACGGCAGCGCCCGCCAGGACTCCGACTCCTTGATGAACTCGCGGACGATGAGATCGAGCTCCACGTACTTCCCGGCGGTGATCGCGGAGAGCTCCGGTCCGAAGCTCCAGCGCTCGCGCCCAGGGCGCGGGGCGACGTCGTTGTGCAGCGCCCCGCCGTAGGCGATCACCATCTTTCCCGCGGCGTCCTCGCGGCCGAGCAGCGCCTTCGCCTCGGCGGCCGTCAGGCGCGCGATCCTCTCGAGCATGGCCGTCACCGCGTCCGGCCCCGCGCGCACGATGGCGTCGTAGTCCTGGCAGGAGGGCGTGAGCTGGTGGGGCCGGATGCCGAGCCGCTTCGCCGCGTGGCCGAGCGCGAGGAACTCGTTCTGGTTCTGCGCCGCCTGTCCTTGCGTGACCGTCCGCTGCTCCGCCTCGACCCGCGCGACCTGCTCCTTCTTGCAGCGCGGGTCCACGGCCCAGAGCTCGATGATCAGATCGGAGGCGCGGCCGGCGAGCGCCGGCAGGAAGAGCTCCGTGAAGCGTCGGGTCGTCGAGGGGACGCCCTCCGCGCCTCGCTGTGCGTGCGCCTCGCCCACCGCGAGCACGCGCGGGCCGCTCTCCAGGACGTGGGCGAAGGCCTGGGCCGGCGTATCGAAGGCGAGGCAGCCCAGCGCGCCGCAGGGCGCCGGCGCCGGGGAGGCCGCGGCTGCGGGGGCGGCGGCCTGCGGGGGCGGCGGCGGCGGGGCGGCCGGGGGCGAGCCGGAACCCGAAGCGGCGGCGCTCGCGGAAGGAGCGCTCGCGGAAGGAGCGCCGCCGGCCGGAGCGCCGCAGGCCGCGAGGAAGGCCGCGGCCACCAGGGAGGTTCGCGGATTTCGCATGGCAGCATCTTACCGGGCTCCGAGAGCTCCTGTTCAGCGCGGCGCCTCGGAGCAGCCGAGCGGCTCCCCGGCCGAGCCGCGGCCGCCCCCGCGGCCTTCCGAGGGCTACCCGCGCCCAGGGTGCTGACCCATGTTGCGCATCGCGTGACGTGATGAGCGAGGGGCATCGTGTCCAGACGGAAGAGAAAACCTGGGGGAGCGAGCTCGGTGAGGCGTCGCGAGCGCGACGAAGCGATACGGGAGCGCGATGACGAGCGAGCTCGGCTCGCCGAGCCCGACACGCGCGGCACGCACGGAGAGGGGGCTTTGATCATGACCATGAGGACGAGCGGGCGGGCGGAGCACGAAGCCACCGCAGGACACGCAGAGTCCGCGATCACCAACAGCCTGGAGCAGGTGCGCGACATCCTGTGCGGCGCCCAGTTCCGCGAGTTCGCTCGCCGGCTCTCGCACACCGACGCTCAGGTCGCCGCCCAGGCGGAGGAGCTGCGGAGTGAAGCGTGGCGGCGTCTGGACATGCTGGAGGCGCACATGCGCAGGGAGATCGAGGCGCTCGGCGCGTCGATCGAGGCCCAGCGCGCGGCCGCCGACGGCGCGCTCGGCAGCGTCGCGCGCGAGTCGCGGGAGGCGATCGAGCTGATCGCGCAGCGGGTCCAGCGGCTGGAGGAGCTCGTGGCGCGCACGCAGCGCGAGCTCCGGCAGCAGATCCTCGACCAGTCCAAGGCGTTCGTCGACGAGACGCGGCGTACGCGGAGCGAGCTGAGCGCGATGCTCGAGCGCGAGCTGGCCGCCGCGTGGGCCGACGGCGCCGAAGCGCTCGCGCCGGACGCGCCGGCGCGCGAGGCGGCCGCGGAGTCGGAGCGTTACCAGAAGGCGGAGCGCCGCTCGGACGAGGCAGCGTGAGGCGGCCGCGCCGCTCCGCCCAGCGGAGCGGGCGCGGCGGTCCGGAGAAGAACGATGCGAGAGCCGAGAGCGCGCCGCGAGGCGCCTCCGCCGAGAAAGACGCTCGAAGACCTCCGCCCCCTGCTCGTGGGCCCTGAGCAGCACCGGATCCAGCGGATCGAGGAGCGGCTGGACCAGTCCATGGTCGAGATGGTCGCGGGGGCGCTGCCCGAGGCGGTGATCGAGAGCCGCAAGAAGGGTGAGGCGCTCTCGTGGGCGCTGGAGCCGCTCATCTCGAGCGCGATCCAGGAGCGCGTGCGCCAGGACCCGGGGTCGTTCGCGGACGCGATCTCCCCCGCCATGGGGCCGGCCATCCGCAAGGCCGTGCGCTGCGCTCTCCGGGCGATGATCCAGCGCCTCAACGAGGCGGCCGCCCTCGGCCTGTCCTGGCGGAGCATGCGCTGGCGCGTCGAGGCGCGCCGCACGGGGCGTCCCTTCGCGGAGGTGGTGCTGCTCCGCTCCATGGTCTACCGGACCGAGCAGCTCTTCCTCGTCCACCGAGGGACGGGGCTCGTCCTCGAGCACCTCAGCGCCGACGAGATCCCCTACAGGGATCCCGACCAGGTCACGGCGATGCTCACCGCCATCGACGCGTTCGCCCACGACGCGTTCCGGACCGACGCGCGGCTGGAGCGCTTCCGCGTGGGCGATCTGACAGGGTGGGTCGAGCACGGCCCGTCGGCGCTCCTCGTGTCCATCGTGCGCGGCGTGGCGCCGCCCGCGTACGGGCTCGTCCTGTGCGAGACGCTGGAGCGCGTCCACCTCTCGTACGGCGGTGAGCTCGCCGGCTTCCGCGGCGATCGGACGCCGTTCTCGGGCGCCCGCGAGCTGCTCTCGCGCTGCCTCCAGCAGCAGCGCCAGCCGATCCCGCGCCGAGCTCGGGCCGTGTCGATGGCGGCCGCCCTGCTGGCCGCGGTCGTCGCGGCCGCGGTCGTCTTCTCGGTGCGCGCCTCGCGGGAGGATCGGCGCCGCGTCGACGGCTGGGGCGAGGCGCTGCGGCGCGAGCCCGGCCTGCTGGTCACCGCGGCGGAGCGGCGCGCCGGCCAGGTCGTCTTCACGGGCCTCCGCGATCCGCTCGCCGCGGACCCGAGGGCCGTGCTCGAGCGCGGCGGCCCTTTGCGCCAGGAGGTCATCCTGCGCTTCGAGCCCTTCTACTCGCTCCACCCGCAGATCGTCGAGCGCCGGGTGGCGAGCGCTCTGGAGCCGCCGCCCGGGGTCACCCTGGCGCTGCGCGGCGGCGCCGTCGCGGCCAGCGGGGTCGCGCCCCAGCGCTGGATCGAGCGCGCGCGCTGGTCGGCGGCGGTGCTCCCTGGCGTCTCGGGGTTCGACGGCGAGGGCCTGACGGCGCAGGAGTCGATCGACCGCGCGCGCGCGGCGGCGCGATCCCTCGAGGCGATGGAGCTCCTCTTCCGCCGCGGCGCCGCGCGGCTCTCCGGCGAGCAGGCCGCGCGCCTCGACGAGGTCGCGGCCGCTGTCGAGCGGCTGATCGCCCGCGCGCGCGAGGCCGGCATGACCGCCGAGATCCGCGAGATCGGCTATGCGGATCCCGTCGGATCGGAGGCGTCGAACCGAGCGCTCAGCCAGGCCCGCGCGGAGCACGTCGCGGCCGAGCTCGTCGCGCGGGGGATCCCGGCCGATCGCCTGCGAGCGAGCGGCGGGGGAACGCGGCGCGAGGTCGTGCCCCCGTCCTGCGCCGGGGGAGCCGCGCGGGCCGAGTGCCTCGCCGACGCGGACGAGCGCCGCGCGCGCAGCGTGATCTTCCTTGTGGACCTGCACGCGGAGAGCAAGGACTGAGTCATGGCGGAGAAACGCAAGGTCTGCGTGCTGGGCGCGACGGGGGTCGGCAAGACAAGCCTCGTCGCCCGCTTCGTGCGCAGCATCTTCTCCGAGTCCTACCGGACGACCATCGGCGTGACGATCGAGGCACGGCGCGTGAGGTGCGATGAGCGCGAGCTCGACCTCATCCTCTGGGACCTGAGCGGAGAGGACGAGTTCCAGGCCGTCCAGACGTCGTACCTGCGCGGCTCCGCGGGCTGGCTCCTCGTCATCGACGGCACGCGGCGCCTCACGGCGGAGACCGGGCTCCGCCTCTACACCGCCGCGCGGACGATCGTCGGAGAGGTCCCGGCCGTCGTCGTCCTGAACAAGGCCGATCTCACCGCGGCGTGGGACATCGACGACGCCACCGAGGCCAGGCTGAGGAGGGCGGGCCTCTGGATCACGAGGACGAGCGCCAAGACCGGCGCCGGGGTCGAAGGCGCGTTCAACGCGCTGGCGCGCGCCATGCTGGCGAGCGAAGCGCCTTCGTTGCGGGGTTGATGGACGTGGACACGTGGCTCCTCGCGGCGCTGGACAAGCTCGTCCTCGAGCGTTTGCACGACGGGACCTTCGTCATCCGCGGCGAGCCGCCGCCGTGGTTCCGAGGGCTCGGGTTCGCGCCGCCGTGGCGCGACTCGCCGCTCCCGATCGATCGCGCGCTGCCCTTTCTGGAGGTGTTCCTCCCCGAGGCGGAGCGGGCCTGGTCCGCGGAAGGCGCGCCGAGCGTGCAATCCGACTTCTGGACGCAGATGATCGGCGACGAGGCGCTTCACCTCGAGGCGACGGCGCTCCGCGTCGGCTCGTCGCGGCTGCTCGTGATCACCCGGAACGACGCGCTGTTCCAGGAGCGCCGCCGCGTCCTCCAGCGGGCGCGCGAGCTTCGCCTCGTCCACGAGGCGCTGTCGCGCGAGGTCGAGCGGAAGGATGTCCTCGTCCACTGCATCGTTCACGACCTCTCCGGCCCGCTGAACAGCCTCCTCGGCGCGCTGTCCCTGCTGGGAGAGCAGCCGCTGCCGGAGAAGAGCGGCGCGCTCGCCGCGGTGGCGCTGAAGGCCGCCCTGCGGCAGCGCGAGCTGATCCGGGAGATCCTCGACGTGTTCACCGCCGAGGGCATGGCGTCCGACGCCTCCAGCGGCGACCTCGCCGCGGTGGTCGACGTGTGCGGCACCGTCGCTCGGGTCGTCGAGGCGCTCCTGCCCATGGCGCGCAGCCGGGGGGTGTGCCTGGAGGCGCCGCCGGAGATCGGCTGCGCGCGGCCGTGCGCCGTCGTCGGTGAGGAGCGCAGGCTCGCGCGCGTGGTCTCCAACCTCGTCGAGAACGCGCTCCGGTTCACGCCTCCGCGCAGGTCGGTGCGCGTCGCAGTGCACGATGAGCCCCGGTGGGCTCGCGTGACGGTGGAGGACGATGGGCCTGGCGTCTCCCCTGCCATCGCGCCGCGCCTGTTCCAGAAATTCGCGCACGGCCACGACCCTGGCGCGGGCAGCGGCCTCGGGCTCTACGGCGCCCGGATCGCGGTGGAGCGGTGGGGCGGGGCGATCGGGTACGAGGCGCGGCCGGAAGGTGGGGCGAGGTTCTGGCTCCGGCTGCGGCGTGTCGGCGAGTCGGGTGGCGCCGGGGCGCAAGGGGAGTGATGCCATGGCCAAGCTCTTGCTGGTCGACGATGACTCGGGGACGCTCGCGTGGATGGCCGAGGCGCTGCAAGGCGCGGCGTACGACGTCCGGACCGTGCGCGGCGGGAGCGCGGCGCTGGAGCTCCTCCGGACGTGGACGCCGGATCTCGTCCTGGCGGACTTCCTGATGCCCGAGATGGATGGCTTCGCCTTCAACCGGCTTGTGCAGTCGCGCGAGCGGGTGCCCGTGATGCTCGTCTCCGTCGTGAACAAGCCGGCAGAGGCGATCTTGCGAGGGGTCGCCGGCTACGTGCGCAAACCCGTCACCGCGGGGGAGCTCCGCGCCGCCGTCGAGCGCGTGCTCGGCGCCATCGAGGGGGTAACCATCCTCGTCGTGGACGACGACGCGGACATCCGGGAGTGCTACCGGCTGATCCTCGAGCCGCGCTTCAGCGTGCTCGAGGCCGAGAACGGGCGCGACGCCCTGGAGCTGCTCGCGCGCGAGCCCGTGGCGCTGGCCATCGTGGACGTCCACATGCCCGTCATGAACGGGGTGGAGTTCATCCGCGCGATGCGCGACGACGCGAGGTTCTGCACGATCCCGGTCGTGGTGCAGACGAGCGACCGGGCGGCCGCGCGCGCGCCCGTCTGGACCGATCTGCACGTGGCGCAGACGATCCTGAAGGACGAGTTCCTCGACTGGCTCATGACCCAGATCGACGCGCACCTCGCGCCGGCGTCGCCGCGCGAGGCCGAGCGCGCCTGGTCGACCGCGAGCCGGTGAGCGCCGAGCGTCGCTCCTTCGGCGCGCGCGAGCGCGCGCCGCCCGGGCGCCGTCAGCCTGGCGTCCACCGCGGGTCCGCGGTGAACAGCCCGGAACCGAAGCTGATGTCGTAGGCCAGGAACAGGCCGAATGCCACGCTGAGGAGGCTGGCGACGGCGCCGAAGGCGTGGTGTATCCCGCTGGTGCGAGCGCGCGCGTAGGCGAACGGCAGCGCGAGCACCCCGGTGATGAGCGTCATCCCGGCGATCGTGCCCACGCCGAACAGCGCGATGTAGCCGATGCCCCACCGTGGGTCGCGCACCGTGGTGAGCACGAGGAGCGCCACCGCGGCCGAGCCCGCGAGGCCGTGGACCACGCCGATGAGCAGCGGCCGGAGGCTCGCATAGACGCGCGAAACGCCGAACACGCGGTCCGCCCAGCCGAGGTCGTGCCGGTGGCCGTCGTGGTGAGCAACATGCGCGACAGGCGCAACCTGCGCAACCTGCGCGGCGTGCTTGACCGGAGCGACATCGGGCGCCGGCGGCTCGCCCCGCCGGACCGCCCGGTAGAGCCGCGCCAGGTGGTACACCCCGAGGCCGATCAGCATCAGGGCGACCGAGAGCTCCATGGCCAGGCCGACGTGCGGCGGCACCACGAGCCCGAAGAGCAGGATGCCGCCGCCGATCACCATCAGCGTGAGCGTGTGGCCGACGCCCCACATCGCGCCGATCAGCAGCGCCGTCCCGAGGCTCCGCACCCGGCTCACGACGGTCGCCACCGCGATCACATGGTCCGCGTCGGTGGCGTGGCGCATCCCGAGAGAGAAGCCGAGGAGCAGCAGCGGAAACGCCGAGGCGAACATGTCCCCTCTCGTAGCACGGACGGCGCGCGTCGTGTCACGCTGTGCGCGGCCCGCCTGCTCCCGCCTCCGGCCGGCTCGCTTCGGCCTGTCGCATCGAGCCGCTGTCTGCGCGGGGGCGACGAGCGCTGTTTCAGCTCAGCATGTCAGTTCGCGCGGTCTCGACTGAGCGCGTCGATGGCGTGCTGCATCCAGACAGCGTCTTCTTCAGCCTGCTTCAGGCCGTGCATCATCTGCTGGCGCAGCACACCCGTGGTCTGACGGATACCCCGTCGAAAGACATCGGCCGCGCGCTCGTGGACGACCTTGAGCCATGGGGCGAGGTCACGCTTGTCAAGCGGACCTGGAGCGTCCAGGACGGTGATGCAGGCATCGATGGCCTCGCGCATGGATCGGGACTCGAGCGCGTCGGCGAAAGCGGAGAACTGGAGCAGCGACTCTCGCAGCGCAGCGCGTCCGGTCGATGAGACTCTGTCTGTCATGGCCGCGCTCAGCCTACCACCTGGGCGACGCCTCCGCCCGTGTGCGCGCTGCGATTGCGCGTCAGCGCAGGCGGGATCGCCCCGCCGTCTCCAGCAACATCGCGAGCACGAGCGGATCGCCGAGGCCCTGCTCTGCGCCCATGTGCGCGCGGAGGCGCGACAGGCGCGCCGCATCCTCCAGGAACAGCGGTTCGTTCAGCCGGGTCGCGGCCTCGTGCAGGATGCCCTCGCGCTCGGAGAGGAGCGCGGCGGCGCCGGCGCGATCGCCGCGCGCCACGCGGGCAGCGGCCTCCGCGAGCGACTCGCCCGCGGCGAAGCCCTGAAGCGTGCGCGTCATCGACGCGTCGACGGACGCCGCGCTGGCGGCGTCGCTGTCCGCATAGCGCACCTCGATGGGGATCTCCTCGATCACGTTCTTCCTGGAGAGCCGATCTTTGTACTTCAGCTCGACGGTCGCGATAGTTCGCTTCCCCGCGCCGGGGCCGACGCTCAGCTTGAGCAGCAGCGCGTGCCGATCATCGCGGGCGAACACGGGCATGAAGAAGCGCACGCCGCCCTCGGCGTCGTCGCGTCGGTCGGCCGCGATCCGGTCCCGCGACTGGGCGGCGACGTCGGCCGCGATCTCCTGGGCGCGGACGCGGGAGGCCTCGGCGCCGTCCAGCCGGCGCGAACCGTAGGCGCGGAGCAGATCGACGCCCGCCTTCAGCCGTACGCGCACCTCGACCGCGGTCGCGACCGGGTCAAGGCGCTTGTCGAGCTCGGTCGACAGCGCGGGCGCGATCTGCTCCGGGTGGCGCAGGTAGTAGTAGCCGCCGGCCCCGTCGCTCGCGATCGAGCTCATGAGCTGGCCGTCGAAGTCGTCGCCGAGCCCGAGCGCGCTCGTCTGGATGCCGCGCTGGAAGGCGTCGAGCGCGAGCCACGCCAGGCGCTCGCTGTGGGTGAGGCCGCTCGTCGCCCGGCCGTCGGAGACGAGCAGCACCACGCGCACGGCGTCCTCGGGGATGCCCGGCCGGCTCGCCTGCGCGTAGCCCAGCGAGAGCCCCGCGCCGATGTTGGTGCCGCCGCCCTCGCGGAGCCCCTCGATGGCGCGGCGGATCGCCGCGCGGCGCGGGCCGACGGGGCCGTCCTCGATCACCACCTCGGCGTCGCTGGAGAAGGCGGTGAGCGAGAAGTCGTCGGCCGGCGCGAGCCGATCGACGAGCGCCTGCGCGGCGCGGCGGGCGCTGTCGATCGGCGCGCCGGCCATCGAGCCGCTCGTGTCGAGGACGAGGTGCACCGAGAGGTGCGGCCGCGCCGCCGCCGCCGCCGCCGCGGAGCGGAGCGCGAGGCGCAGGTGGAAGGCGCCGCCGCCCGGGCCGAGCGCGGCGCGCTCCAGGTCGGCGCGCAGGCCGAGCGCCTTGTCGGGGGCGAGCGGCACCTCCGGGGCGTAGCGGGCGGCGACGTCGCCGACGAGCTCGCGCTCCGCCGCGGGCACGACGCCGCGCGCGAGGGCGGCCTCGAACGCGGCGAGGTGGCCGCCCCCGGGCCGGTACGTGGTGGCGAAGCGGCCGTTCGGATCGAGGGCGACCTCGGGCTCCGGAGCGTAGGCGGCCGCGCTCCGCGCCGAGGCGGGCGGCGAGGAGGCGCCGGCTCGCCCGTGGCCGCTCCCGAACCCCTGGCCCGACCCGGCGCCCGCGCCGTGCCCGATCGTCCCGATGGATCCGAGCCCGAGCGGCGCGCTCTCGCCGGCGAGGCCCCCGTAGCCGGCGAGGGGGAGGCCCGCGCCGCCTGCGGACGACGCCGCGCCGTCGAGCCCCCACGGCGCCGTGGGGGCGCCCGGATCGCCGCCGCCCCCGGCGTTGAGCAGCCCGATCATCCCGAACTCGGCCGAGTCGCGCAGCGCCTGCTGCCGCGCCACGTGGGGATCGGGGCTGTCGCTCGGGCCCTTGACCCCCCACCTGTTCCCCGTCGCCAGCGCGCCTGACGCGGAGGGGTGGCCCATCGACCCTTCCTCACCCTTGGCTCGCGTCCCTGCGCCGCCCTCCTTCGCGTCGGCGGCGGGCTCGCCCTCGCGCTCGATCGCCGCGCGCAGCTCGCGCTCGTCGGCGGACGTGAGGTACTGCTGCACGAGCGCGATCCGATCCGCGCTCATGCCCGTGGACGGGTCGACGAGGGGCGGCGCCCAGCGAGCGAGGGCGCCGAGGAGCCCGAGGTGCAGGGCCGCGGAGACGGCGTGGAGGGCGAGGCTCTTCCGGTTCACGAGCGAGCGGCGCACGCGCTCGCCCGCGGTGGCATCGGCGCGGATCTGGATCCGCACGCCCGCGATCTCGACGTCCACGCGCCCTTGCGCGGGCAGGGGCACGAGCGTGGCCCCGGGGATCGCCGCGCGCGCCGCGCCGGCGTGCAGCTCCCGCGCCGCGGCCGCGGACAGCGGCGCGCCGCCGGGGGTGAGCGCGAGCGTCCCCGTCGCGGCGCCCGGCAGGACGAAGCCGACGCGCCCGGCGCCGTCGACCTCGAGGAGCGGCGCGCGGCGCGCGCCGAGCGCGCGCTCGGGGAGGAAGCAGTCGCACGGGCGACCGTCGTCGCGCCCCTCACCGACGTCGAACGCGCGCGGCGGCGTCAGGTGCTGGACGAAGAGCACGGTCGTGCCCCAGGAGATGACGATCTCCACGGAGCGCACCGGCCCTTCGGCCTCGCCGGTGCTCGCCGCGTCGGGCTGCCTCGCGGCGGTGAGGTTCGGATCGGTGGCGGCGCCGCCATCCCCGGCGTCCGTCGTGTTCGCGCTGGGCATAGATCTCCCCTGTGCGCCGCGCGGAGCGGCGCGCTCACGTCCCCTGGAACCGCGCGGAGGACGCGCGGATCCGCGTCCTTCAGGCGGGCGCTCGGCCGCGCTGGCCGGCTGTCCGTCGTGCCTGCGGAATGACAGCGGCGGCGCGGGGAGGTTCCGGGGCTCGAACCTCACGCGCCGCGGCAGCGCCTGTGCTCCTCCCCTCCCGGGCGAGGTACTCTCGCCGTTCGATGACGCGCAATGTCCTCCTGCTGGAGCCCATCGCCACGGAGCGCGACTACATGGCCGAGGTGTTGCGTGCGGCCGGATGGTCCGTCTGCGCGCCCCCCGGCGCGCGTCCCACGCCCGAGGAGTGCGCGGCCGCCGATGCCATCGTCGCGGATCTGGACCGCGCCGCGGTCGAGGGCTGGGTCCGCGCGGGCGATCGGACGCCGCCGCCCGCGCGGCTCATCGTCACGTCGCGGTTCCGCGGCTTCCTCCATCGGATCCGTGGCTACGAGCAGGTCGCGGCGGTCGTCCACAAGCCGGTCACCGCGGAGGCGCTCCTCGGGGCGCTGCTCCCGTCGCCGGGCGGCGGTCCCACCCTGAGCCACCCTGCGGCGGGCGGCGCCGCCGACCCCCTGGACGACCCCGCGCGCGACGCCGAGCTCGAGCGGCGAGGCCTGCGCAGCACGACGCCCGACCCTGAGCTCGTCGTCGTCGCCGAGCTCGTCGCGCGGGGCGTGGGCACGTCGGCCAGCGTCGTGACGATCATCGACTCGTCGCGGCAGATCTTCATCGGCGCGACCGGCCTCCCCCGCGACCTGTCGATCGCCGGAGGGACGCTGCGCTCGTGGTCCTTCTGCCAGCACGTCGCGCGCGACAACGCCCCGCTCATCGTCGAGGACGCCCAGGCGCACCCCGTGCTGTCCGAGAACCCGCTCGTGGCCATGAACCTGGTCCGCGCGTACGCGGGGTTCCCCGTCGTGCTCGAGGGGGTCGGGGCCGTCGGGAGCGTGTGCGCGGTGTCCGGCGAGCCCCGGGAGTTCGACGCGGGGAGCATCGCGACCCTCCAGCTCGCGGCCAGGCTGGTGAGCGAGCAGCTCGCGCGGCGCTCCGGCCTCTTGCCCCACGTGACCGAGTCGAACGAGCGGCCCACGTCGCGGCCTGCGCCGGAGAGCGCCGAGGCGCCGCTCGCCCGGGGCGACGCGAACGAGCTTCCCGTGCGGCTCGCCCCCGGCGATCTCGTGGACGACAAGTACTGGATCACCGCGATCCTGGGCGAGGGCGGCCAGTCGCAGGTCTACCTGGCGCGCGAGAAGCTCCTCGGCCAGCTCGTCGCGCTCAAGGTGGTCACGGAGCCGGACGACAGCGCGCTGCTCCGCGAGGCCGAGGCGCTCGTGCGGCTGAGGCACCCGAGCATCGTCCAGCTGTACGGCTGGGGGCGGCTCGACGGCGCGCGCATGTACCTCCTCCTCGAGTACGTCGAGGGAGAGACGATCCACCGCCACATCGTCGACCGCGCGCCGCAGGGCGGGTTCATGCCCCTCCACCAGGTGCTCTCCGTCGTCCGCCAGATCGCGGGCGCGCTCGCGAGCATGCACGCCGAGGGGTACGTGCACGCGGACGTCAAGCCGGGCAACATCCTGCTCGACACGCGGATCGAGCGGGCGGTGCTCATCGACTTCGGGCTCGGGGCCCGGCTGGGCAGCGAGCGGCCCCACCTCGTCGGCGGGACGCGCGGCTTTGCGGCGCCGGAGCAGCTGATCCCCGGGGCGGCCGACCCGCAGCCGGCGCTCGACACCTACGCCCTCGCGGCGGTCACCTACGCCATGCTGACGGGCAGGGCCCCGTTCGAGGCCGCGGGCGCCTACGGCATCGTCGCCATGCAGCAGCGCGGGGAGATCACGCCCCCCTCGCGCGCGCGGCCGGGGCTCTCCCCGAGCGTGGACGCCCTCTTCGCGCGGGCGCTCGAGCCGGAGCCGTCCCGGCGCATCGCCTCGCCGGTCGCCTTCGCCGACGCGCTCGCGGCCGCGCTCCTCTCGAGCCCGCTCCTCCCAGGCGAGCACATGCAGGCCCCGATCCCGGCGCCGCACGACGGCGCGCCGCTGAGCCGCGGCCTGGCCTTCCGGCTCTGCAGGGCCGAGGCGGCGCGGCGGCTCGGCGAAGGGGGCGAGGCGCGCGTGTGGAGCGGCCTCGATCCGGCGGACCGCGACGCCCTCGTCGCGGCGACCGACGACGCCGCGCTCTACCCGGTGGCGCCCCTCGTGGCCTACCTGCGCGCGCTCGGCGGCGAGGCCACCGGGAGCGTGGAGGCGGCCGGCGGCGCGCTCGCGAGCGCGGCGCTCCCCGAGATGTTGCGCAGGCTCCAGGTCGCGCGGACACCGGAGGCGCTGCTGGAGGTGGCGGGGCCGCTGCTCCGCCGGTTCCACGCGTGGGGGCGGGTCCAGGTCGAGCGCACGTCGACCCACAGCGCCAAGGTCGATCTCTGGCTGCCCGACGGGCTCGCGCCGGTGATGTGCCGCTACGTGAGCGGCTTCCTGCGGGCGCTGCTCGCAACGTCAGGGTCCACGGTGCGCCTCCTCGAGCTGCGCTGCGGGGGCGGCGGCGCGGGGGCGTGCGTGCTGCAGGTCGGCTGGCGCTGAGCGACGCGGATCCGCGCGGCGCTGCGCGGCTCCTTCACGGCCTACGCCCTCCGCCGCCTCCCCCACAGCGCCATCGCCCCGACCAGCGCCGCGCCCAGCGCCGCGCCCGCGCCGCGAGCGCCGGACCCGCGCCGCGGCTCGGCGCCCGCGGCCTCGCACGCGCAGCCTCCGCCCAGCTGGAGGATGAGCGGGGCCTGCTGCGGGCCTTCACACAGGTCCACCGTGAGCGGCCGCGGCGCCGTCCGCGCGGCCCCTTGCCTGAGCGGCGTGTCGAGGTTGCCCGTGTTCTGGTTGTCGTGATGGAGGCTCTCCCAGGCGATGAGCGCGCCCGTCGTTGCCTCGGTGTGCCAGGCGAAGAGCCAGCCGTCGCGCGTGCCCACGGCGATCTCCAGCGTGCCGTCGCCGTCGAGGTCGCCCACGGCGGGCGTCGTGGTGATCGACTGGCCGGTGAACTTCGGGAACCCGCGCGGCTCCCGGCCGCACCCGTCGAAGGCGTGGAGGAAGTAGCCGCTCGATCCGCTCAGCACCTCGGGGTAGTCGTCGCCGTTCAGATCGACGACCGCCTGGCTGCCCGAGATCGCGTAGTCCTCGAGCACGAACGGGGCGCGAGGCAGCATCGCGCCCGACCTGCCGCTCCAGACGGCGAGCAGGTGAGGCCCCGGCTGCGTCGCCCCCTGCGCGCCCGCGAGGGCGAGCGCGGCCGCCTCCGAGGCGCCCGCGGCGATGACGTCGGGGGTGCCGTCCTGATCGATGTCGCCGAGCGCGGGTTGCGACAGCAGCGGGATCATCGTCCGGGCGCCGGCGGCGGGCGAGAGGGGCCCGAACGTCGGGTCGAGCCCGGCCTGCGAGCCGCCGCTCGCCCGCGGCAGCGCGCCCGCCGGCGTCGCCAGGAGCTCGCGCTGCTCGCCGGGTGAGGCCGGGAGGACGAGCGGCGGCGCGCCGTTGCCCTGGACGACGCCCGCCAGCGCGCCGTCGAACCGCCCGACGACGCCCGAGGCCGAGATCCCCTCGGCGGCGAGCGGCTCGAACGAGAGCGACGGCACCGTGATGGGCCACCCCGCGAGCACGGGCCCGGAGGGCGCGGTCGTGCCCCGCCCATCGATCACGTAGACCGCCCCGGCCTCGCCGTCCTCGCCGAGCCGCTCGCTCGACGCGACAAGCAGATCCGGCAGCGCGTCGCCGTTGAAGTCGGCCACGGCGGGCGTCGCGAGGAGGCGGCTCCGCGCCGGCTCCTCGGCGAGCGGACCCGCGTAGTGCACCTCGACGGGAAAGCCGCGCAGCGCGCTGCCGTCCCCGTCGAACGCGTGGACCGTGCCGTCGAACGCCGCCTGGATCACGTCGAGCCGCCCGTCGCCGTCGAGATCCGCGAGGACCGGCGAGGCGAAGGCCCCACGCGCGATCCGCGCGGCCGCCGACATGCACGGCGCGCTCGCCGGAGCCCCGGGATCGAGGGGGCAGGAGGGGATCTCGGGCAGGCGGTTCGGCCACCCCCGCCGGACGGAACCGTCCGCGCCGATGACGTAGATCGTGCCCGGCCAGGTGGAGATCGCGATCTCCTGCGTGCCGTCGCCGTCGAGGTCCGCGATGGCGGGCGCGCTCAGGATCGGCTCGCGGCCGAGCTTCCTATCCACCTTGCTGTACGCTGGAGCGCCGATGTAAGCGGGCATGGCCGGGGACGCCGGCGGATTGAGCAGGCCGTCGGTGGGGCGGGTCATGTACGGGAACCCCGGCAGCGGCTGCGGCCCCTTCGGCGTCACCTTCAGCACGTGCAGCGCGCCGCCGGCCGTCGGGTAAACGAGCTCGAGGACGCCGTCGCCGTCGATGTCGGCCATCTTCGGGCTGCCCTCGACGCTGTCGCCGACGCGGACGGGGAAGCCCTGGACCAGCGTCGGATCGCTGTCGACGTGGACCGTGCGCCGCGCCTCGCTCTCCACCTTGCCGGTGGCGTAGTGGGCGCTCGCTCGGACGCGCACCGTGATCGCGCGATCGTCCTCGCCGTGGGGGCTATCGGGGTCGCGGAGGTGGGACGTGTCGATCGTGCGCACGTCGAGCGAGGCGATCGGGCCCTCGGCGCCGGTGACGACCGTCGGCGCGACGTTCGTCTCCTTGTGGATCACCTTGAAATCCGCCGCGAGCGGCTGCGCGCCTGCCGCCCACTCGACCCAGTAGTCGTACGCCATCGCCCGCTTCGCGGAGATGGTGCCCTCGATCGGCACCGGGCCCTGGACCTGATCCTTGTAGACGACCTCGAACCACCGCGGCGACGTGATGTCGACGGCGGGCGGCACGCGCCCCTCGCGGAGCGACTCCACGGCGCGGTTCGCGTTGACGCGGCCGTGGCCGAACCGCTGATCGAACCCCGCCTGCGAGAAGCGGTACAGCGACCCGGGCTCCTGCGACTCCGGCACGGCGATGTCGTCGGCGGTCGCGACGAGCAGGCCCTGCACCTCCCCCGGGGACAGGGACACGCCGCGGTCGAGGGCGACGGCGTAGAGCAGCCCCGCGACGCCGGCGAACTCGGCGGTCGCGTCGCTGGCGCACCCGGGGCTCGACACGGCGAGCACGTTGTTGCCGCCGAAGCTCGAGCACGGCGACGCGTCGACGAACGTGGTCGACGTCGCGACGCTCTGGCCGTCGTGGCGGACGGCGCTCACGGGCAGCGCGTGGTTGCTCGTCGCGGGCACGCTGTGGTGGCGCGAGCCCGCGTTGCCCATCGACGCGACGACGAGCGTCCCCTGGGCGTGGGCGTAGTCGAGCGCCGCCTGGACGAAGCCGGTGTTGTCGACAGCGGTCACCGGGCACTGCACGACGTTGGCCCGGCTGTCGGCCGCGTAGAGGAGCGCCTTCGCGAGGTCCTGCGCGTCGGCGACGTGGCTCTCGCCGACGCGCAGCGGGATGAACCTGCACTGCGGGCACACGCCCGCCCCGCCCAGCTGGTTGTTCGTCTGCGCGGCCGACGTCTTCGCGCCCTCGGTGCCGTGGCCGTTGCGGGCGTCGTCGAACGGATCGTTGTCGTTCTTGAAGAAGTCCCAGCCCGCGATGTCGTCGACGTAGCCGTTCCGATCGTCGTCGCTCCCGTCCGAGAAGTGGAGGATGAGGTCGCCGGCGTCGAGCTGGCCGTTCCCGTTCCGATCGCCCTGCGGCCGCCCCTCCGACGCCGCGGGCGTGAGCTCCGGCGTGTCCCTGTAGTCCGCGACGGAGAGGACCCCATCGCCGTTGCAGTCGAAGCCCTCGAGCGCGCCGTCGCCGCCGCACGCCGCGCCGTCCGCGTGCCGCGGCTTGTGGGCCGCGAGCTCGCCCTGGTTGAGCCACACCTTCTCCAGGAGATCCCCCTCTCCCCAGAAGATCCCGGAGTCGGCGACGGCGATCCTGACGCGCGGGTCCCCCTGGGTGAAGCGCCAGGCGAGATCGATCGCCATGCCGGCGGCGGACTCCTCCGGCCGGACGTACCCGCTCGGGGCCGGGATGAACGAGTAGAAGCCCCACTGTCCGCTCTGCGTGACCGACGTGCCGTAGTCCGGGTCGTTCGGCCAGTGCTCGGGCTCGGCCATGTCCGCTGCGCTGGCCAACACGGGCGGCGGCCAGCCGCCGGACGCGTCGGATGGAACGAGCGCGCCCGCCGCGGCGCCGCCGAGCGCCCCCAGAAGAGCAAGCGAGGGAAAGCAAGTGCAGCGCATGCCGAGACCCTACCATCGGTTCGCACGCGCGAGGCAACCGCCACTCCAGCAAGAAACCGGCGCTTTCACCGCGCCCGGGCCCGGATCGCGGCGGCCTTCACGCCGCGCGCGACCCGACGCCGCCGCAACGCCGCGGCGTTTACCGCGCGCAGGCCGCCGGCGTCGGGTGCTCGGCGCAGTACGCGCTGTCCTCCGGCGGGCCGATGCGCAGCACGACGCTCTGCGACGCGAGGCGCGGCCGCGCGCCGCAGACGTCGGCCGTCTCGGCCTCCGACGGCGCGCACACGCCGGCCTCGTTGGGCACGGTCCAGGCCTGACCGGTGCCATAGATGAGGTTGAGCGCGTAGCTCCCCTCGGGCAGGCATCCGAACGCGACCTTGATGGTGCGCCCGAACTGCCGACTCAGCGCCTCCTCGACCTTGGCCACGTCCCGCTCCGCGATGATGTCGTTGCCTTCCTTGTCGGTCTTGTGGCTGAGCACGAGCACGCCCCCACGCTCCGGCTCGGTCGGGTGCATGCACAGCGCGGCGGGCCGGACGCCGATGAGCGCGCTGTCTCGCGGCTCGTTCAGCGGCTCCGGGCCGAGCGTGGCCGTGGTCACGAGATCGTCGTAGATCGTGAGCCCCTGGAGGAGCACAGCGGGCGCGGCCTGGCTGGTCAGCGGCTCCTTGTCGTCCTGCTTCGCGAACACCGAGATCGGGAAGAGCGCCGGGATCAGGGCCGAGTCGGGGACATGATCGTCGCCGTCGATCGCCCCGTCGCCGTTCACGTCCTGCCGCGCGTAGATGAGGGTCGGCGCGGGCTCGCCGCCCACCGGTAGCGAGAGCGGGGGCTTCGCCGCGCGCGCGACCTCGCTGTCCGGCACCCCCGCGGCGAGCCGCAGGCGCAGCAGCGACGCCTCGGTGCCGGCGGGGTTGGCCGGGCTGAACGTCTCCAGCTGGAAGTCCGAGGCCATGACCACCTCGCTCGGGCTCTGCGTGACGCCGGACGCCGGCGCGAGCACCTCGGCGACGTGGAAGAGCGGCCGCTCCAGCGGGAGCGGGAGGCCGAGGGTGACGGCGATGCCGCTGACGCGCGTGCCCGTCTCGGGGATGGGGGCGGCGATCGTGATCGCGCGGTACCGCGGGGCGGCGCCCTCGAGCACCTCGGTCGCGTTCTCGATCGCGCCGCCGGCCACGTCGCCCCGGGTCGGCAGGTTGGCGATGCTGAAAGTGGGGTCAAAATTGCCGTCGTGGTCGTAAAACCCGCGGACCTGGTAGGTGCCGGCGGCCAGGGGCGAAAGTCTCCAGGGGACGCTCACGGTGACGGGCGGCTCGTCCGGCTCGGGGCAGTGGAGCGCGCCGTCCTCGGAGCGATCGAGCGCGGCGCCCAGGCCTCCGAAGAGCTCGTCGCCGGGGATCACGTCGATGCTCGCGGCCGAGGTGCCGAGCCCCTCGGGCGGCGGCAGCAGGCGCGTGTCGAAGCCGAGCACGATCGCGGCGCCGACGACGTGGCCGTCCTTCGTGCAGGGCCGGGGTCCGGCGTACGTCACCGTGCCGTCGAGCACCCCGGCGGGGCCGCTCAGGTCCGGCAGCGGGACGAAGACCTCCACGTCGTCGCAGCCCGGGAGGGCCGCGAGGAGTGCGCCGAGCAGGAGGAGACCGGTGCGGGGGCTGGGTCGGAGCATGGCGGTGGCTAGAGCGAGCGCGAGAGCGAGGACTAGAGCGAGTAGCTGAAGAATCCCATGAAGCGCCGGCCGATGCGGTTGCCGAACGGGTGCATCTGCAGCGCGTTGTCGCCGAGCCCGTCGAGCGCGTTGAACACGGTCGCGGAGATCTCGGCGCGGTCCAGGAAGCGGTAGCCGACGCGCGCGTTGAGCAGCGTGTACGCGGGCAGCTCGTACTGTTTCGTGGCGATGACCGTCCCCGTCGGGACCTGCTCTGCCCACACCTGCGAGGACTGGTAGTGAAGCGTGACCTCGCCGTCGACGCCGATCGGCGTGCGGACCTGGACCCCTGCGTTCACCTTGTGCCGGCTGGTGCGCGCGTCCTCGAGCGCGTCGCGCCCGTCCGGGCGCTGGTGCACCGAGCGGTTGAGCGCGTAGTTGGCGAAGATGTCGAGCCCCTCGATGGGGTAGACGCGGCCGCCGAGCTCGCCGCCGAAGACGTGGTAGACGTCGCTCTGGTTCTCGAAGCCGCCGAATCCGGAGGTGTATCTCCCGGTCTCCGGGTTCAGCCCCCCGGACCCGTGGGCGCGCTGCGAGAGGGTCGTGCGCTGCGGCTCGGCGAGCACGATGAGATCGCTCACGCGGTTGTAATACGCGGTGACCTCGAACTCGAAGTAATCGCTCTGCTGGTTCAGGTAGCTCGCCTCGGCGGTGATGATCTGCTCGGGGTCGATGGGGCGCTCGGAGCTGCCCGGCGTCCTCGAGGTCGAGAGGAGCTCGAGGCCGGGCAGCGCGAGCTGGATGGGCAGGTCGACGTAGGCTTCGAGCGACGTGGGCGAGCGGAACGCCGTCGAGCCGGAGAGGCGGATCGCCTGGCGCTCGGTCGGCTTGACGATGACGGAGCCGCGCGGCGACGGGATGAGCCGCTCCAGGTAGGGCACGTAGTCGAGCCTCCCGGACGCGACCACCGTGACGCGCTCGCCGAGCTTCATCGAGTCCTGGAGGAACACCGAGCCCTGGTGCTCGAGCGGCATGTCGTCCTCGAGGTAGCTCCACGACGTCGCCTTGAGCCGGTAGCCGAGGCCGATGTGGAAGTCGTGCACGACGGGGCTGGGCGCGCGGAGCGTCTTCACGAACTCGAGCTCGGCGTTCACGACGTGCTGCTGCGGCCGCCCTGCGAACAGGGTGTGCCCGAGGTAGGCGGCGTTGAGCAGCGAGTACCCGTCGAGGTTCGAGTAGTACGTCCGCGCGTTGACGTTCTCGCTGCGGTACGCGACCGCGACGTCCGCGTTGGCGACCTCCAGGTTGTAGTCGTTGAAGGGGCCGATGCCGTAGATGTCGAGCTCGCTCCGGGCGTAGCCGGCGCCCACCGTGAGCTCGCGCTGCGGCCCGAGCCGCTGCGAGGTCCGGAGGTCGATGCGGACGTTCTGCGCGCCGAGATCCTGGCTCTGGCCGCTCGTCTCGAGGTCGATGCGGTCGTGCGCGACCTCGCGCGACCACCGGGGGTAGCGGGTGTAGCCCGCGGAGAGGCGGTACGCGAAATCGCCCTCGCGCGCGGAGGCCCACACCGAGGCGTAGCCCTGCCGGTGATCCCCGTAGCCCGCGCGGAAGCCGCTCTTCCCGACGCCGGGCTCGATCGTGATGATGTTGACGATGCCGGCGAACGCGTCGGCGCCGTAGAGCGCGGAGCCCGGGCCGCGCACCACCTCGATGCGCTCGATCTGATCCACGTCGATCGAGAGCGCCTCCCAGAAGGTCGAGCCGAGCACGTCGTTCTTGACCGTGCGCCCGTTCACGAGGACGAGGATCTTGTTGGCGAGGCGGCTGTTGAAGCCGCGCATCGACACGTTCTCGTCGCCGCCCGTGATTTGCATGACGTCCATGCCGGCGACGCGCCGGAGCAGCTCGGGGATGCGCGTGATCCCGGAGAGCCGGATGTCCTGCCGGGTCACGATGGTCGTCGAGTTCGGGGAGTCGAGCGGGCTCTGGGCGCCGCGCGAGGCGGTGACGACCGTCTCCTGGTAGACGTCCTCGGTCCGGGCCGCGCCCACGATCCTCGCGGCGTCGCCGGGGGCCGCCTTCGATCCCGGCCCTGGCGCCTTCGTCGCGGCCGTCGCGGGAGCGCCCTGCGCGGCGGGCTCCCCGGCGGGGGGCGGCGGGGCGGGCGCCTCGCCTGGGGTGGGCTGCTGCGGCGCCGGCTGCTGCGGCGCGGGCGCCGGCGGCTGCTTCGGCTCGGGGATCGCCACGGCGCGCTGCGCGGCGAGGCGCTGCTCCAGCTGCTCCACGATCCGCGTCACTTGCTCCCGGTCCGCGGGATCGCTCGCGATGTACTCCCGGTAGGCGGCGAGCGCCTGCTCGATGTGGCCGGCCTCGGCGTGCGCGCGCGCGATGTTGAAGGTGACGTTCGGGTGCGGGAGGATCTCGTTGGCCTTCAGGAGCTGCCGGATGCCCTCGTCGAACTGCTTCTGGGCGATGAGATCCATGCCTGCCCGGAAGTGGAGGCGCGCCTCGGTGCGGGCGTCGGCGAGCGCGCCGCGCGCGGCGGTCAGCGCGCCGAAGGCGACGGCGCAGGCGAGGAGCTTCCGCCGGAGCGCCGCCCCGCGGCGCGGCCGCGCTGCGTGGGCGTCGTCGGTCGGGTCGAGCGCCGCGACGTCGTCGCGGCGGCGGTGCGAGCAGGAATCGGAAGACGACATGCGTTCGCCCTGTTCTCAGCGGGGCCGGGGAGCGACGGCGATCCCGGCGAGAGCTCGGGAGCGCTGACGGCGCTGCTCCCCACATCACACCCAACACTTCATCGACGGGTCCGCGTGAGGAGCGTCCGGTGAGCTCCTCGCGCGAACGCGAAGCCGCTGCGGCCGTGGTAAGAGGTCGCAGCCGCGAAAGCGCGGCGACTCTACCAGAAGAGCGGCCGGGGCGCGTCCGCGCCCTCGTCAGTAGGGGTTGCTCTTGTACGGCTCGGGCTTCTGGAGGTTCGCCCTGGGTTTGCTCGGGGTCGCCGGCGTCGCGATCGCGGCCGGGTCGAGCTTCGCGCGCACCTTCTCCTCGGCGCCGGAGACGCGCACCGTGGCGGGCTTGTAGCCCGGCTTCTCGAACACGAGCTCGTGCTCCAGGGCGAGCGCGGCCGCGGCCCCTCGCCAGACGATCTCGCACGGCGTCTCCGCGCAGAGCTCCTTGTTGCCTTCCCTGACGGCCGCGCCGGGCGGCGTGCTCTCGATGTGCAGCCCGCGCGCCGCGGGCGCCTGCGCTGCCGGGGCCGTCGCTGCGGGCGGAGGAGGGCTCACCGCGCCCTGCTCGCGCGCCGCCGCGCTCGTGTGGGCGGCCGGCACGCGCGCCAGCAGGGCGGCGGCGACGCCGACCCCGACCGCGAGGACGGCGGTGAGCGCCCAGGGGATGACCTTTCGACCTGGGCTCGCGCCGGTCTGGGCGGAGGAGAGCCCCTCCGCGGGCGGCGCAGGGCGCGACCCCATCGCGTCGGTGATCGACGGGGGGACGAAGACGGGCGCCGCCGGCGGCTTGAGGGCGCTGTCCGTGGCGAGGGGGCCTGTATAGGTGGCGGGTGAGCTCGCGGGGGGCGACGAGTACGGCGTGGAGAGGCCCGGAAAATCGCTCGTCGTCGAGAGCGGAGCGGCCGATGGGTACGGCGTGGCCGACGGACGCGAGGGCGCCGATGGGTACGGCGTCGCCGACGGATACGAGGGCGCCGACGGGTACGGCGTGGCCGACGGATACGAGGGCAGCGACGCGCGGTAGCCCGTCGTGCCGGACAGCATGGGCGGGTTCTCGCCCGTGTCTCGCGTGGAGATGCCACCTGCGGTGAACTTGAGCGCGGTGACGAGCTCGTTCATCGACGAGAAGCGGTGCGCCGGGTCTTTTTCCAGGCAGCGATAGACGATCCCCTCCATCGTCTGCGAGATGGAGAGCTGCGGGTTGTGGGCCTGCATCGGCGGGATCTGGTCGTGGACGTGCGACATGAGCGTCCCGACGCCCGCGCCCTTGTCGAAGGGCACCTGGCCCGACAGCATCTCGTACATCATCACGCCGAGCGCGTAGATATCGGTGCGCGCCGAGACATCGCTGCCGGTGATCTGCTCGGGCGCCATGTACTTGGGCGAGCCCATGAACAGGCCTTGTTGGGTCAGGTCCTCGCCGCTCTGGGTGTCCTTGACGAGCCCGAAATCGAGCACCTTCACGTGGTCGTGCTCGTCCTCGTGATCGACGAGCAGGACGTTGCCCGGCTTGAGGTCGCGGTGCACGACGCCGAGCCCGTGCGCCTCGCGGAGCGACCGGCAGATCTGGCGCGCGATGTGGGCCGCGCGCGCCTCGGAGAACGGTCCTTCCTCGCGGAGCACGCGGTGCAGGGTCTTCCCCTCGATGTACTCCATCGCGATGTAGTAGATATCGTCGTCGCTCTGGCCGTAGTCGAACACGGTGACCGTGTTCGGGTGCGTGAGCTTCGCCGCGATCGACGCTTCGAGGAAGAAGCGCCTGTGGAACTCGGGATCGTGGTCGCCGTCGTACTTGGGGCTCAGCACCTTGAGCGCGCAGATGCGGCCGAGCGGCGCCTGCTCGGCCCTGTACACCTTCCCCATGCCGCCGCGGGCGATGACGCTGACGATCTTGAAGCGGCCGTTGATGACACGCCCCAGCAGCGGGTCTGTCGCGGCAGCCCTCGAGACCTTCGAGCTGCCGGTTACCTCTCGCTGTCGGCTATCAGGCATGTCGCGCCTCTCCTCGGGCAGCGGGAGGAGGTGAAGATTGGACACACAGCAGCCGCCTCGGGAGCAGTGTGACTGAGGCGACTCTGAGGTGTCAATCTGCAGTGCCACGATACAAGCAGGAAATGCGCGGAGTGTGGTGCGCTGCCGTCCGTACGGTCGGTGAGGCATGGCGAGCCGCGCGAGGCTGAACGTGGGTGACCCCGGCGCGTCGCTGTGGGGTGAGGAACGTAGACGGATCGCGCGCAGGAGCGGGACGTTTGCACGGCCTGCGCATCGCCTCGGTCTGCGCGGTTCGCGGGCGGATCGCTCCGTCGCGGAGCGCTGCGCGGCGTGCGGGTTGAAGGGTGTCGATCTGCGGCGGACCGCGACCATGAGCCGGAAGCCGCGTTCCGCGCGAGGCCGCCGATCCAGATGCGGTTCGCGTCGTCGGTGAAGAGAGAGGGAGAGCGACGTGTCTGCGATCGAGAGGCCCATGAGCGGAGCCAGGGCGCTGTCGGCGCGAACGCGACCGCCGTCGCCGCTCCCGTTCACGCCCTCGGACGGCGTCAGTCGGACGATTTCCTTCGCGTCCTCTGCATCGTCTGCATCGTCTGCATCGTCCCGGACGAACATCGGTCCGCTGGGCCGTCCCCAGGCCATCGCGGAGGAGCC
This sequence comes from Sorangium sp. So ce117, assembly GCF_051524395.1. NCBI lineage: Bacteria > Pseudomonadati > Myxococcota > Polyangiales > Polyangiaceae > Sorangium > Sorangium sp. So ce117. Next base: position 8,325,870 of record NZ_CP150309.1, on the reverse strand, counting down.
ACTCTTCTCGCCCGTCCGGTGGATGGGACGTGGCTTCAACGGCTCGCTGGCCCGGCGCACGTCACGCCCGCGCCGGCGCGCGTGCGGCGGTCGCGCCGGTCTGGCCGAGCCGCGTAAACAAATCAGCCGTCATCGTCAAGAGATCCCGGCGGCCGGGACGTTCGGAGGAGCGATCTCGGCCCAAATCAGCGGGGAGGCGGCCGCCGCCGCGCTGGGTTTGGCCTCTCCCTCCGAACGACCGTTGCGCTCGACGTTCAGATGGACGACGCTGTGCGCCGCAGCCGGTGTCGGGCACGCTCCGGTTCGCGCTCCTTTTATCCACCGCGGGCCGTGACCAAGACACCCCCTCCTCCCATCACTGCCGGAACGGTCATCAATGACCGTTACGACATCCGTCAGAGCCTCGGTAAGGGCGGCATGGGCGAGGTCTTCCTGGCCTTCGATCGCTCGACGCAGCAGACCGTGGCCCTCAAGGTGGTCCGCGAAGAGTCGCGCATGCCAGGCGACGACGAGGCGCTCCGCCAGGAGCTCCTCCTCGCGCGCTCGGTGGGCCACCCGAACGTCTGTCGCGTGCACGACCTCGCGCCGAGCCCGTGGGGCCCCATCCTCGTGATGGAGCAGATCCCCGGGCAGACGCTCCACACGCACATTCGCAAGCGCAAGGCCCAGGGCGGCTACTCGGCGGACGAGTTCCGCAAGATCGCGAGCGAGGTCTGCAACGGGCTCGCGGCCATCCACGCGCAGGGCCTCGTGCACGGCGATCTGAAGCCGGGCAACGTGATGGTCTCCGAGGGCCGCGCGGTGATCCTCGACTTCGGCTTCGCCCAGGAGCGCGCGCGCGCCTCGGCGCGCCGCCCTGGCGCCCCGCCCGACGGCGGCACGCCGAACTACATGTCTCCCGAGCGGCTGCGCAACGGCGGCGCGAGCCCCGAGGACGACGTGTACGCCATGGCCTTGACCCTCTGGGAGATGTGGACCTGCCGCGTCCCGGAGCCCGGCTACAAGCCGCGGCTCAAGACGATGAAGCAGCAGATCATGTTCGACGTGCCGGCGGGCCTGTCGATCGACGAGGTGCGGCAGATCTTCCGCGGCCTCAACGAGGACCCGTCGATGCGGCCGCAGGCGCGGCACATGCGCTTCTTCAACCCGTCGCAGCTCACGACGAGCCCGATCCAGCTGCCGCGCGAGCGCCTCGATCCGGGACCGCCGCCGGGCGGCGCGCTCAAGCTGAACTTCACCCCCGGGGCGCAGTCGCTGCTCGTGACGTACGCGACGAACGCGCCCGAGATCGTGGGCTCCCTGCTGCCGCTGCACGACACGAAGCTCGCGCTCGGCCGTCGCAGCGATCAGAGCCTCTGCGTGCCCGAGGCGACCGTCTCGGGGGCGCACGCGATCCTGAAGTGGCAGACGGGGTCGTGGTTCATCGAGGACCAGGGCAGCACGAACGGCAGCTACGCGGACTTCAACTACGAGCGCAAGTCGCAGGTCTCGCTGCTGCACGGCGGCGAGGTGCAGGTCGGCGAGTGCCGGATGAAGCTCGTGACGTTCGGCCCGGACTCGCCGCAGCACCGGCGCGCGAAGCAGTACCTCGCGAAGCGCGACGGCCTCACCGGCCTGCTCGTGCGCGAGCACCTGATGAAGGCGATCGACGAGGACGGCCTGTTCGCCGACTGGGCCGAGGTGCCGATGCAGGTCGCGCGGTATGAGCTGCGCGGGCCGAACCGCCAGGTCAGCGAGCGCCCGACCATCCTGGAGATGCTCGCCCTGCGGAAGGCGGCGCAGCGGGTGATCGATCTGACCGAGATGCTCCTGCTCAGCCTCACGCCGGCCGTCGCGGGCCGGACGGGTCCGCTCAAGTTCGTGGTCTCGATCGTGGGTCCGAGCATCGACGAGGCCCGTCACGTGGTCGAGCAGGTGGTCGCGCAGGTTCAGGGGATGCTCCCGGAGACGCTCGAGCTCGGCGCGACGCTGGTGAAGGGCGAGCCTGGGCGCCCTGCGCGGACGCTCATCGATTGAGCCTGAGCGCGTCCGATGAACAGCCGGCCTCCGTTCCCGTCCACCTCGAGTCCGCCGTCTCAGCCCTCGCCGTACCGCTACCTCGGTCGCGGCGGCAGCGAGCGCCCCGTGCGGCTCCAGATCATCATCGCGCTCGTCGCGGGCCTCATCGTGGTGGCGGTGCCGCTCTACCTGTGGCGGCGCCCGAAGCCCGAGTCGATCCCCTCCGCGGACGCCGCGACGGCTGACGCCGGCGCCTACGCCTGGGACGCGGGCGCGCTCGCCGACGCGGGCGCCGAGCTGTCGGCGGGCGTCACGCTCTCGCCGTTCACAACGATCAAGTGCGAGAACCCCGGCCCGGGCACCACCCCGCCCGAGCGCTGCGATCACGTCACGTTCTTCGAGGATGGCCTGTCGCGCGCGATCCGCGACAACGTCCAGTGCGCCCCTTCCGGCAAGGCGAGCGTCACGGTGAGCTTCGTCCTCGAGATGGACTTCCGGCGCAAGCGGACCAACCTCTACGTGGGCAAGTCGACGACGGTGAGCCGCGCGAAGACGAAGGAGCTGCTCCGCTGCGTGAAGCGGGCCATGCCGACGCCCGACTGGGGGACGATCCCGCACCAGTACGTGAAGTACAAGATCAACGTCATGGCGACGTACCCTTCCAACGAGTCCTTCTGAGGCGAGCGGCCCGTGCGTAGCGCATCGATCGTCCTGGTGCGCTTCGCGCTCCTGGCCTTCGGGGCGCTCCTTGCGATCGAGGCGCAAGCCCAGCAGGGCGGGACGGCAGCGACCGCCGGGAAGCAGGGGGGGCCGGCGGCGACCGCCGCGCCGGCTCGGAGCGAGGGCTATTCGAGCTACGAGAGCGCCACCATCGAGCGTGTCCTGTCGCGCCTCGGCGCGACGCTCGATCCTGCCCCCGAGGGCAAGATCGTCGAGGGGATCGACGTGGTCCCGCTCGAGGTGATCGAGGACCGCGATCCTGCGCCGGCCTTCCTGAACTGGTTCCACGCCCTCTCGCGGCCGTACGTCATCCGGCGTGAGGTGCTGCTCGCGGTCGGGCGCCCTTACGAGCGGGCGCTCGCCGACGAGTCGGCGCGCAACCTGCGCGACCTGAGCCAGCTGTCGCTCGTCCTCGTCTTCGCCGTGCGAGGCGGCGCTCCGGATCGGGTGCGGGTCGCCGTCGTCACCAAGGACGTCTGGAGCCTGCGCCTCAACTCGGACTACCGCATCGCCGGCGGGCAGCTCGAGTACCTGTTCCTGCAGCCCAGCGAGCAGAACCTGCTCGGCGTCCACCACGCCGTCGCGGCGCAGCTCGCGCTCGATCCCGGCGCGCTCTCGCTCGGGGTCACCTACGCGATGCCGCGCATCGGGGGCAGCCACGTGCGGCTGCGGACGCAGGCGAACGCGATCACCGACCGGGAGACCGGCAAGCTCGAGGGCTCGAGCGGCGAGTTCATCTACGGGCAGCCGCTCTACGCCACGCAGGCGGAGTGGGCCTGGGAACTCGAGATCTCCTGGCGCGACGAGGTGACCCGCCGCTTCATCGGCACGAAGCTCGCCACCTTCGACGCGGAGGCCACGCCGGGGGACGATCGCGTCCCGTACCGCTACAGGAGCGATCTCATGGTGGGCAGCTACGCCGTCACGCGCAGCTTCGGTGGAGGCGCGTCGAGGTCCTCGGCCGTGAAGCACGACGTCTCGGTGGGCATCGAGGCGAGCCGCAAGGTCTATCGCCTCGACGCGCCCGGGGGCCTCGCTCCTGCCGCGATCGCCGAGTTCGAGGAGCGCGTGATGCCGGTGAGCGACACCCGCGTCGCGCCGACGTTCAAGTACGCGACGTACTCGACCCGCTTCTTGCGCGTCCTCGACTTCAACACGCTCGCGCTGCAGGAGGACTACCGGCTGGGGCACGAGCTCGCGATCCTGATCTATCCGGTCACGACCGCGCTCAACTCCAGCCGGAGCTTCCTCGGGATCTCCGCGGCGGCCGCGTACACCGTCGCGCTCGGCGACGGCCTCGCGCGCGCCGTGGTCGAGACCGTCACCGAGCTCGACGGCTCGCAGATCTTCGACGCCTCCATCGAGGCGCGCGCGCGGGTTCACACGCCGAGCTTCGGCGTCGGGCGGCTCGTGTTCGACGTGCGCCTGTTCGACCGGTACAGGAACTACCTCAACAGGAAGCTGGTCCTCGGCGGCGACACACGGCTCCGCGGGTACCCGACGGCGGCGTTCATCGGCGAGGACGTGCTCTCTGCGAACCTGGAGCTCCGCACGCGGCCCCTCGAGATCTGGTCGTGCCAGGTCGCGGGCGCGGCCTTCTTCGACGCCGGCGACGCCTTCGACGGCTTCGACGATCTGCGCCTCAAGCAGTCGGCTGGCTTCGGGGTACGGGCCCTCTTCCCGCAGCTCAGCCGCGTCGTCATGCGCGCCGACTGGGGGGTGCCGCTGACGCGCGGCTACAAGGAGCCTGACGCGCTCCCCGGCGACATCCTCGTCACCTTCGAGCAGGCGTTTCCGATGCTCCCTGCGGACGAGTAGGGACACCGCCGACGCCGGGCGGCGCCGGTGGACCGCTCGCGGCCGCCGCGATCGTGTCCGCGACGCGCGCGCGGTGCGCCGAGAACGCGCCTCGGAGCGCGGGCGTCACCGGCTCTCGGTCGAGCGTCGCGAGCGTCTCGGCCGCCGGCCTGCCCGCGAGCACCGCGTGCCAGGCCCGCTCGAGCGCTCCCCGCAGGCGCGCGGCGTCGTCCTTCGGCGGCTCCTGCCGCTTGCCCTGGCCCGCCTCCTCCGCGCCGAGGCCTTCCGCGCGCTTCAGATGGAACGCCCGAGCGACGCTGCCGCGGTGCGTGTAGCGATCTCCCTCGAACCCCGCGACGTCGAGGAGATCCGGCGCGATGGGATCCCCCTCGTCCAGCGGGATCCGGCCGGCGAACTCCAGGATGCCATCCCGGTCGACGTCGAGCGCGAACCGCGGCGGCGCCGCGAGCTCGACGGCGTACCGGGCCGCGCCGAGCGGCTGCACGGTCCAGATCTCCAGCTCGCCTCCCTCGTTTCTGAGCACGACGTCCGGAGCGCCGTCTCGGTTGAGATCGGTCCCGGAGCGGAACACCCCGAGCTGCTCCGTCGCCTCCGGCTCGTGGCCGGGGAGGAGCGACGGTATCAGCTGGGTCGCCTGTCTGCGGTCCACGCGCCCGCTGTCGAGGGGCCCCGCGGCGATGACCACGCCGTGCGGCGTCGCCACGCGGACCGCCGAGGTGCGGCGCCCGAGCGCGTCGGTCCCGCTGTAGCCGCGCACCACCACCTCGCCGCCGCGCCGTAGCGCGCCGCGGAGCTCGACCTCGAGCTTCAGCCCGAGCTCGGCGGCCTCCACGTCGATGGCGTGCAGCCGAGCGTCGAGGTCCGGGCGCGCGACGAACGCGCCGAGCGTCGGTCTGCCCGCTGCGCCCCAGGGAGAAACCTGATGATCGCTGGCGCATGAGCTGGCGCAACTGACGCAGACGACGCAGACGAGGCGCAGAACGCCCATCGTCAGTGAGAGCTTTTCTGTTACGGTTCCCGTCCGCATGCGCCTGCTAGTAGCCGACAAAATGGACCTTTCGGCTCTGGAAGAGCTCAAGGTGCTCGGGATCGAGATCGAGTCCCGGCCGGAGCTCACCAGAGACACGCTGCCAGCGGCCCTCGACGGGATCGGCATTCTCGTCGTTCGTTCCACGGAGGTCACGGCGAAGGCGATCGCGTCCGGGCGGCAGCTCAACCTGATCGTGAGGGCAGGGGTCGGCGTGGGGACGATCGACGTCGCGGCCGCGAGCGCGCGCGGCGTTTACGTGGCGAACTGTCCCGGCAAGAACGCGACCGCGGTGGCAGAGCTGACGATGGCGTTCATCCTCGCGCTGGACCGCCGCCTGATCGATGCGACGTCCGAGCTCCGGGCCGGCCGCTGGGAGAAGGCGAAGTACTCGGTGGCGCGTGGCCTGTTCGGTCGGCGGATCGGCATCGCGGGGCTCGGCGCGATCGGCCGTGAGGTGCTCCTGCGCGCCCGCGCGTTCGGGCTCGAGCCGCACGCCTGGTCGCGCTCGTTGACGCCGGGCCGCGCCGCCAAGCTGGACGTCAGCTATGCGCGGACCTTGGAGGATCTGGCTGCCCGCTCTGACATCTTCACCGTCCACCTGACGGCCACCCCGCAGACGCGCGGCATCGTCAGCCGGAGCGTCCTCGAGGCGCTCCCCGACGGCGCCATCGTCGTGAACGCCGCGCGCCCCGAGGTGATGGACTACGCCGCGCTCGAGGAGCTCATCCCGCGCAAGGGGCTGCGGGTCGGCCTTGACGTGTTCGCCACCGAGCCTGACAAGAGCTCGGCGCCGTTCGAGTCGCACCTCCTCGCGCGAGGGCTCGTCTACGGCACCCCGCACGTCGGCGCGCAGACGGAGCAGGCCCAGCGCGCGGTCGCCCTGGAGACGGCCCGGATCATCCGTGCCTTCATGACGGAGGAGGAGCTGCCCAACGTGGTCAACATCTGCGCCACGTCGCCCGCCCGCTACGCGGTCGTCGTCCGGATGATGGACAAGGTCGGCGTCCTCGCGAACACCCTCAGCGTCATGAAACGCCACGGGATCAACATCGAGGAGATTTCAAACACCGTCTTCGAGGGGGCCACTGCGACCTGCACGAAGATGCGCGTCTCCGGCCGGCCGAGCGAGGCCTGTCTGAAGGAAATCGCGGCGTTCGAGGAGGTCCTGCACGTCGATATCGTCGCGCTGCCGAATCTGGCATAACGCTGACGCACCCGGGGGGCGCGTCGCGCGACTGCCGCGCGGCGGGGAGCGCTTCAGCGCTTACGCGCCGCTGGCGGTCGCGAGGACGCGAGGAGGAACCGGCGGGAGATCTCCGGCCGTGCAGGGGCGGTTTGCCCGTATCCCCCCTTGCATGAAGGCCCGCATTCGACTAGGTTGTCCGCCGACAACTAGGCGGATCCGCGAGCCGGGTTCCCAGTTCGGGGAATCGGCTCTTTTTTTTTGGCGCAGAGGCACCGGGCACCCTCGCTCGGGGCCGATCGCGCTGGGAGGACCTGGATCCGCCGAAAGTGACGTCTCTCACATGCAGCAACCCATGGAGCCTCCGACCAGAGCCGTGTTCGATCTCGAGCGCGTTCGCGACACCGTCGCGCCGGTGCTCGCCTCGCATGGGATCACGCTCGTCGATCTGGAGTGGATCACGGAGCGGGCGGGCTGGACGCTGCGGGTCACGATCGAGCGCGAGGGGGCGGACGACGCGGGCGGCGGGGTCACGCTCGAAGACTGCGCAGACGTGTCGCGCGACGTCTCATCGGTCCTCGACGTCGAGGATCTCATACCCAACCATTACAACCTCGAGGTCAGCTCGCCTGGCCTCGACCGGCGGCTGCGTACAGCGGCCGAGTTCGCTCGTTTCCTCGGTAGGACAGCGAAGGTGAAGCTGGCGCGCCCCGCGCCGGACGGTCAGCGGTTGCTCCGGGGCGAGCTCCTGGAGGCTCCGGAGGGGCAGGTCGCGGTGCTGGTCGACGGCAAGCGGATCGCGGTCCCGTTCGCGGATGTCGTGGAGGCGCGCCTCGTCTTCGAGCTCACGGCGAAGCCCAAGAAGGGGCAGCGGCAGGGCAAGGAGCCGGCTAAGGAGTCGGGGCAGAAGAAGCAGCTCGCGGAGGCGGCTCCGCGGTCGGGCTCAAAGCGGAGCGAGCGCGGCTCCGAGAAGCGCAAGTAGAGAGAAGAAAGATCAGGAGACAGGGACGTCATGGCAACGATGGCAGCGATGCCGACCTCGGAGACGAGCCTCGGCAGCATCCTCGATCAGGTCGCGAAGGAGAAGGGGATCGACAAGAAGATCCTCGTCGAGACGATCGAGGCCGCGATCTTGAAGGCCGCGCAGAGCGTCTTCGGCCCCACCCGCGAGCTCGAGGCGCGCTTCAACGAGGACACCGGGCAGATCGACCTCTTCCAGTACATGACCGTGGTCGAGGCCGTGACGGAGCCGGAGCGCGAGATCTCCATCACTGACGTGGACAAGCTGAAGCTGGACGCGACCCTGGGCGAGGAGCTCGGCTTCCAGGTCTTCTGGCGGCCCGAGGACGCGGAGAAGGCGCGCGATCAGGACAAGGAATACGGCGACATCCTGAAGCTCAAGCACGGCCGCACGACCTTCGGGCGCATCGCCGCGCAGACGGCTAAGCAGGTCCTGCTGCAGCGCGTGCGTGACGCCGAGCGCGATCTCATCTTCAACGAGTACAAGGATCGCAAGGGCGAGCTCATCCGCGGCATCGTGCGGCGGTTCGAGAAGGGCAACAACATCATCGTCGACATCGGCCGCACCGAGGGCGTGCTCACGTTCCGCGAGCAGACGCCGCGCGAGACGTACCGGCCCGGGGACCGCATCGTGGCGTATGTGAAGGACATCGATCGCGAGGCCCGCGGCCCGCAGGTCATCCTCTCTCGCTCCGATCCCCGGCTCGTCGAGAAGCTCTTCGAGGCCGAGGTCCCCGAGATCTATGAGGGCATCGTGCGGATCGTGTCGGTCGCCCGGGAGCCGGGCGCCCGCTCGAAGATCGCGGTGACCAGCCGCGACGCGGACGTCGATCCGGTGGGCGCGTGCGTGGGCATGAAGGGCTCGCGCGTGCAGGCGGTCGTCCAGGAGCTCCGCGGCGAGAAGATCGACATCGTGCCGTTCGATCGGGATCCGGCGCGCTACGTCATCGCCGCGATCCAGCCGGCCGAGGTGCACAAGGTGATCGTCGACGAGGCCGACGGGCGCATGGAGCTCGTGGTGCCGGACGAGAAGCTGTCGCTCGCGATCGGGCGCAAGGGCCAGAACGTGCGGCTCGCCGCGCAGCTGACGAACTGGAAGCTCGACATCATCAGCGAGACCAAGTTCAAGCAGATGGAAGAAGAGGCGATCTCCGCCTTGCAGCAGATGGACGTGGTGACGGAGCAGATCGCCAAGTCCATGTACCGGCTCGGCTTCCGCGCGCTCGAGGAGGTCAGCGAGGCCTCGGTCGAGGAGCTCGCGGCCATCCCGGGTCTCGGCGGCGTCGAGGCCGCCGATCGCATCAAGTCGCAGGCGGACACGACGATGGAGCGGCTGCGGCAGGAGCGCATCCGCTCCGCGAGCTCGCGCACCGAGCCGCTCACCGACCGCGAGCGGCTGATGTTCATCCGTGGCGTCGGCGATCGGACGGTGCTGTTGCTCGAGGAGGCCGGTTACCGCAGCGTCGAGGACGTGCTGCGGGAGGACGAGGATCGGCTGGCGATCCGCACCGGCCTCGGCATCAAGAAGGCGCGCGCCATCAAGCAGGGGGCGCGGGATTTCGTTGAAAGCGAGCAGAAGGTGCTCGATGCGGCGCGGGCGGACGTTCGTCGCGCCGCAGAAGTAAGGCACGCGTAGGCTGCGAGGAGAAGCAGAGGGCCGAGGATGGGATCAGCAGTGAGCAGACAGAGCGACGCGGGTGAGCGTGAGCCCTTCGAGAAGGGGCGAGTGCGCACGTGCGTCGGCTGCGGGGAGCGCGTCGGCGTCGACGACGTCCGCGGCGCTCGTCCGCTCGTCCGGCTCATCCTTGGTCCCGGCGGTGTGGTCGCGGTCGATCCCGGCGATGGCGGGTTCGGGCGGGGCGCACACGTCCACCCGCAGCAGGGCTGCCTCTCGGCGGCGGTCGCCCGGGGGCTCGCCCGCGCCGCGAAGGGACGTGTCCACGCGATCGTGGGGGCCGCTGGAGGAGGCGCCGAGGGCGCCGGCGATCTGGCGCGGGGCGTCGAACCGCTCACGACCGTCTCGCTGGCGCGGGCGATCCGAGGGGCTACCGAGCGCCGGCTCCACGGGCTCGTCCGTGCCGCCGTCCGCTCCCAGAGCGCTGCGATCGGCGTCGATGCGGTCGTTGGGTCGTGTGTGCGCGGTGAGGCCGCGCTCGTCCTGGTCGCGTGCGACGCCGCGGAAGGCGCGGATCTGCCGGAGGTCCGGCGGGCCGTCGCCGAAGGGCGCGCCGTCGCGTGGGGCAGCAAGCAGGGGCTCGGCGCCCTGGCGGGCGGCCCGCGCGAGCGCGGCGTGGCCGTGATGGCGATCTCTGCGGCGTCGATCGCCGCTGCCATCGCGAACGCCGCGCACGTCGTGGACACGTGCGCGCGCGTCGAGCGGGGCGAGGAAGCCGCGGAGGGCGGGCGCCGCGGCGCCGGTCGCAGGGGGCGGCCTTCGCGCAGCGCGGCCGCCCGATCGGAAGAGGGTGGGAGCCCCGAGCAACGGAAGGCGCCGCCTGGCCATGCTGGCCTCTCGCGTCGCCGCGGGCCGGGGACCTCGGGCGTGGAGCTCGAGAACTCCGGGGCCGGGGTTCTCTCGGTGTCCGAGGATGTCGGGGGAAGACCCGGCAGCCTGGAGGGCGCGCTTACCAGCCGCGACGAGCGGCGGGTGCCGGAGAGTGGGTCCGGTCGGCTTCTTGCTACTGCGCCGGGCGTGGGGGGAGGCGGCGCGGTCGGGGGCAGGGCGGCGGTGTCCGGTCCTACCGGACGCGCCTCGACGGTGGACAGAGTGGCCGCAAATCGTCGCCCGCGCGGATGGGTGAGGCGGATTGGTTAACGTGGAGCGAGGTGCATGAGCAAAGTCCGGGTCTACGAGGTCGCCAAGCAGCTGAACATGGACCAGAAGACGCTGGTCGCGCTCTTCCAGTCCATGGGTATAGGCGACGTGCGCAATCACATGAGCGCCGTCGAGTCCGACGTCGTCGAGCGGGTGAAGCGGCACCTCGAGCGGCAAAAGTCGCCTGAGGTGGTGGAGGAGAGGATCCGCCCCACGGTCGTCAAGCGCCGCGCACGGCCCGGGGCCGAGCCGGAGCCGTCCTCGCCAGGCCGCGGGCCTGACCTGTTGGAGGCGCCCGTTCGCGCTGCTCCGGAGCCTGCGCCCTCTCGGCCTGCGGCTGAGCCCGCTCTGGCTTCGTCACCGCCCGAGCGCGCAGCTCAGGAAGAAGCGCCGTCCCGTCGCCCCGTTGCGCCGCCCGCAGCGCCCGTCGCAGCGCCCTCGGCGCCGGCCCCCGAGCCGGTCGTCGCCGTGAGCCCGCGCGAGCCTGCTCCCGCACCCGCGCCCAATGCGCCTGCCCCGGCGATGCCGCCTGTTGCGGCTGCGCCCCTTGCGCCGCCGCCCCCGGCGGCTCCCGCTCCCGCAGCAACCGCGCCTGCCGCGGCGTCCGCGGCCGCGGAGGAGACGAAGGTGACCTCGCCCGAGCCGAAGCCTGCGCCGCCTGTCGCGGCGCCGCCTGCCACCGCCGCCGCGCCGGCGCCCGCCCCCGCTGCGGCTGCGCCCGAGGCGCCAGCTGCCGCCCCCGCGCAGGCGGCTGCGCCCGCGCCGATCCCTGCGCCTGCCGCAGCGTCTGCGCCTGCCGCAGCGCCTGCGCCTGCCGCAGCGTCTGCGCCTGCCGCAGCGCCTGCGCCTGCCGCAGCAGCCGCGGCGCAGACGCCGAACCGGCCGCAAGCCGCGCCCTCGGCTCCAGCACAGGGGGCGTCGCGGCCGACGTCGCCGCCGCCCGCGCCGCAGCGGGCAGCTCCGGCCGCCCGCCCGGGCGCTCGGCCGACCACGCCACCTGCGCCGGTGCCCGCGGCCAAGCCGGAAGAGCCGGCCGGCGCGCCGGGACAGGCGCCGCGTCGCCCGTCCTCTCCGCCGAAGACCGGCATCGAGGTCTGGCAGGGGCGCCCCGGCGTCACGATGCCGGCTGCACGCACCGGCACACCGCCGGCGCGCCGCACGACCTACGATCCGCGCGCCAACGCCCAGCAAGCGCGCCCTGGCGGTCCCAGCTTCGGTCCGGGCGGCCGGCCCATGGGCGGTCGGAACACTCGCCCGGGGATGTTCGGGCGGCAGCGCCCGGGCGGCGGGCTCCCGCGCAAGCCGGTCCAGGTCTCCACGCAGGAGATGTCCTCGCACAAGAAGGTCATCAAGATCGAGGAGCAGGTCACGCTTCAGCAGCTCGCCGCGAAGATGAGCCTGAAGGCGACGGACGTGCTCATGCGGCTCCTGTCGATGGGCATGACGGGCGTGAACATCAACAGCACGCTCGACGCCGAAACCGCGAAGATCCTCGCCAGCGAGTTCGGCTGGAGCGTCGAGGACGTGGCCGTAAGCGAGCAGGACACGCTGAGCGCGGCCATGCAGGCCGGGGCCGACACCGACGAGGAGGTCGAGATCCGGCCGCCCATCGTCACCGTCATGGGCCACGTCGACCACGGCAAGACCTCGCTCCTCGACAGGATCAGGAAGGCCACGGTCGCCGAGGGAGAGGCCGGCGGGATCACCCAGCACATCGGCGCTTACCGCGTCGAGACGCCGCGCGGCACGATCGCGTTCCTCGACACGCCGGGCCACGAGGCGTTCACGGCGATGCGCGCCCGCGGCGCCTCGCTCACCGACATCGTGATCCTGGTGGTCGCGGCCGACGACGGCGTGATGCCTCAGACCAAGGAGGCGATCTCGCACGCCCAGGCCGCGAAGGTGCCGATCCTCGTCGCGGTGAACAAGATCGACAAGCCGGGCGCCGACGCCGACAAGATCAAGCGCGACCTCGCCGCGCTCGGGTTGCAGCCCGAGGAGTGGGGCGGCGAGACGATGTTCTGCAGCGTGTCGGCGAAGATGGGGCAGGGCATCGACCAGCTCCTCGAGTCGGTCCTGCTCCTCGCCGAGGTCCAGGACCTCCGCGCCAACCCGAAGAAGCGCGCCAGCGGCACCGTCATCGAGGCGCTGCTCGATCGTGGCCGCGGCCCGGTCGCGCGCGTCATGGTCCAGGACGGCACGCTCCGCACGGGCGACATCCTCCTGGCCGGCGCCGCGTGGGGCAAGGTCCGGGCGATGACCGACGAGCTCGGGCGCTCCGTCGCCGAGGCCGGCCCCGCGACGCCCGTCGAGGTCCTCGGCCTCAACGAGGTGCCGAGCGCGGGCGATCCCGTCCACGCCGTCAAGGACGGGAAGACCGCGGAGGAGATCGCCGAGACCCGCCGCAAGAAGGCGTCGAAGACGCTCATCCCGCAGGATTCGCGCGTCTCGCTCGAGTCCATCACGAAGAACCTGCAGGAGGCCGATCAGCTCGAGCTCAAGCTGATCATCAAGGGCGACGTGCAGGGCTCGGTCGAGGCGATCGTCCACGCGCTGGCGAAGCTCTCGACCCAGAAGGTGAAGGTCACGATCGTGAACGGCGCCGTCGGTGGCATCACCGAGGGCGACGTCAACCTGGCGGTCGCGTCGAAGGCGATCATCGTCGGCTTCAACGTCAGGCCGGCCGGCAAGGCGGGCGCTCTGGCCGAGAACGAAGGCGTCGAGATCCGGCTCTACAACATCATCTACAACGCCGTCGACGACATCCGAAGCGCGATGGAGGGGCTCCTCCCCGCGACCAAGGTGGAGAAGGTCCTCGGCCGCGCCGAGGTCCGCCAGGTCTTCAAGATCACGAAGGCGGGCACGGTCGCCGGCTGCATGGCCATCAACGGCTCGGTCAAGCGCACCGGCGAGGCGCGCCTCATCCGGGACAACGCCGTGGTCTGGACGGGTCGCCTGTCCGGGTTGCGCCGGTTCAAGGATGACGTGAAAGAGGTGGTCGAGGGGTTCGAGTGCGGTATCTCGCTCGAGGGCTACTCGGACATCAAGGAGCGCGACATCATCGAGAGCTTCGAGATCGAAGAGGTCAAGACGAAGCTCTGAGCCTCATCCGATGTTCGTGGGTGTACTCCGTCTCCGTCTCGACATCGTCGGGGCCCGCTCCCTCAAGGACAAGCGCAGCGTGGTGCGCTCCTTGAAGGAGCGGGCGCAGGGCCGGATGCGCGTTTCGATCGCCGAGGTCGGCGTGCTCGACGATCCAAGGCGGGCGACGCTCGGCGTCGCGGTCGTCTCGAACTCGTCGGTCATGTGCGACAAGGTCCTCGCGGACGTGGCCGCGATGGCGGGGTCGCTGCCGCACGCCGTCCTCACGGATCGGGCGACCGAGATCGTGCCGTTCGGCGATGGAGGCGCTGGGGTGCAGGGCGGCATCGAGCAAGCGCTCGGCCGTGACGATGGAGATCTGGGAGCGTCCTCGGACATGTTCGAGGACGCAGAGGACGACGAATGAGCGGCGTGGTGAAGCGGGCGACGCGGGTCGCCGAGCGGCTCCGTGAGGACCTGTCCAACCTTCTCCGGGATCTGCGTGACCCGCGGATCGCCGGCGTGCTCGTGTCGCGCGTGGAGATCACCGACGACCTGCAGAGCGCGAAGGTCCACGTGCGCCACGAGTTCGGCGCGGAGGACGCCGCGGCGCGCCGCGCCCTGCTCAAGGGGCTAGAGGCGGCGTCGGGCCGGCTGCGCAGGGACGTCGCCCGCACGATGGGGCTGCGCGTGGTGCCTACGCTGCGCTTCTTTTACGACGAGGGTCCCGACGCCGAGCGGCGGATCGAGGAGCTGCTCCGAGAGATCAAGGACGGCTCGGGCGGCGAGCGCTAGCGCGGGGTCGAGCGGCGCGCGGCCGGAGCTCGGGCGCGATCAACGCGAGATGAGCCGCTCGATCGCCTGCGGGGGATCGAGGTCGAAGCGCCACGGTCCCCTCTTCGTCGGGGCGTCGAGCGCCGCCTTCAGCGCGCTGAGGAACTCGCGCCGCGGCCACTCCACGGCGCCGAATCGCTCCAGGTGGTCCGTGTACACCTGGCAGTCCACCAGCGCGAAATCCCAGGCGACGAGGTTCCCGAGGAGCGTCGCGAACGCGACCTTCGAGGCGTCGGGCGCGCGCGCGAACATCGACTCGCCGAAGAACATCCGCCCCAGCGACACGCCGTAGAGGCCGCCGACGAGCTCGCCGTTCGACCACGCCTCGATGCTGTGCGCGACCCCGGCGGCGTGCAGCGCCGTGTAGCCGGCGATGAGCTCCTCGGTGATCCACGTGCCGTTCTGCCCAGGGCGCGGGGCGGCGCTGCAGGCCTGCATGACCCGCTCGAACGCCGTGTCGGTCCGCACCTCGATCTCGCCCCGGCGCACCCGCTTGCGCAGCGAGTGCGGGACGTGCGCCTCGCGCGGCGGCAGGACGAAGCGCGGATCCGGGGAGAACCAGAGCAGCGGCAGCCCCTCGTGAGGCCAGGGGAAGATGCCCCGACGGTAGCCGGCCAGCAGCCGCTCCGGCGAGGCCTCGCCGCCCACGGCCACGATCCCCTCCGGGGTCGCGCGCTCTGGCGGAGGGAAGTCGACTTTGCTCGTGAGCACCGGGACCCGCATCGCTGTGGGATCGAATCCTCCCAAAAGACCGCGCGGTTGCAAAGCGTCGCCTGGCGCGCGCTCAGGAGGCGCACACGTAGTCGGAGCCCTCGACGAAGCCGCGCGCCGCGAGGTGGCCGCGGATGAGCGCGCGCGCCCCCCGCGCCCCCACGGCGACGACGAGGGTCTCTGCGCCGCGCTCCAGCCGCGACGGGTCGACGATCGGCGCGCCCTGCGCGATCCGGCCGATCTTGCGCGGATCGATGTCCACGAACCGCGCGGGCGCCACGCCGTTCCGGGCGAGCGCCCTCGCCAGCCGCCGGCCTGTCTTGCCCGCGCCCCACACGGCCACCGGGCGCGCTGGGCCCAGCTTCCTCGCGAGGTAGTGCGCCTTTGCCTCGAGGAACCGCGCGATCGCGTACCGCGGATCGGCGAAGGTGGCGCGCCCCTCGCGGTGCCGCCAGCGCAGGCCGAGCTCCGGGAGCTTCGCCATCCGCGCGCCCGCGGCGTCGAGGCGCAGCCACAGGTCGTAGTCCTCCGCCCACGGGACCTCCCGGAACCCGCCCACCTGCTCCAGCGCGCTCCGTCGCAGCATCACCGACGGGTGGCACAGCGGGGACTCCACGAACATCTCGCGCGCGTGGTCCTCCGGGGTGACGATCGAGTTCAGCCAGTCGACGTAGCGCAGCATGCCCTCGCCGATCGGCCCGGCAGCGAACGCCTCGACGCGGGCCCCGACGACGCCGAGCCGCGGATCCCGGAGGAGCGTCTCCGCTTGTCGCGCGAGCCGCTCGCCGACCGAGATGTCGTCGCCATCCATGCGGGCGAGGAGCTCGCCGCGCGCTGCCTCCGCCGCGCGCGAGAGCGCCTGCGCGATCCCCACACCGCCCGTCGCGACCTGGAGGACGCGGCGATCGCGCTGCGCGATGCGCGCGACCCTGGCAGGGCCGCCGTCCGTCGACCCGTCGTCCACGGCGACCACCTCCAGGTCGACCGCGCGCTCGGCGAGCACGCTCTCCAGCGCCTCCTCGATCGTCGCTTCCGCCTGCCGGTACGGGAGCAAGACGGAGACGAGCGGCGCCACGCGGAGACCATGGCGGCGCGCCCGCGCAGCGTCCACAAGAACGGGCGCGGACGCCTAGCGCTTCTTGAAGTCGCCGAGGTGCGTGATGTACCAGCGGCCCTGCCACGAGATGATCGTGTGGACGTCCAGGCTCGCCGGCTTCCCGTCGATCTCGTACTTCAGCTTGCCGTGAAAGGAGCGGTAATAACCGATCTTGTTGACCTCGTCCCCCGGAGGCACCCACTTCGGCCTGGAGCCCACCACGAAGCCGACGAACCGCGCCCCCTCCCAGCTCTTGCGCTTCCGATGCATCGACTTCACGTCGTTCACGTAAGCGGCGTGGAGGTTGTCCCAGTACTTGCCGGGGTCCTTCACGTCCTTGAGCGGGATGAACGGCTCCTTGGGGAACCAGAAGGGCTCGGCCAGCGCCGGCTCCTTCTTCACGATGGCGTCGAACAACGCCCTGGCGCGCGCCGTGAGCTCCTCGCTCTCGAGCGCCGGCAGGATCTTGTTGTCCGCGCGGGCGGAGGTCGCGGCGCTGGGGTCGGCGCCTGCGCTGGGCGCCGCTCCTGGGCCGGACGACGTACCGGCCGCGGGCGCGTCGGCGGCCGCGCGATCGCCCCCGTCCTGCGGAGGCTCCGGCGCGCTTGCGTCCTCCGGGCGAGGCGCTGACGCCACCTCAGCCGCGCTGGCGCTTGCCGTCGCTGCTGCCGCTGTTGGCGCGGCGCCGACCGAGGAGGGCCGGGCGCTCTCGGCTGGCCGGGCATCGGGCGCCGGGGTGGGCGCCGCGCAACCCGCCACCACAACCAGCGCGGTCGCGATGACCTGCTTGATCATGCGCGTGCCCTATCGCAGCGCCCCGGCGCCGACAAGCGACGCCGAGGCGCGGCCGGATGCGGGGCCCGCCCGGCGGCGGACCTGGCTCACTTCTCCACGATGATGAACTGAACGCGCCTGTTCTTGGCCTTGTTCGCGGGCGTGACGTTCGGCGCGACGGGGCGGTCCTGGCCATAGCCCTTCGCGAGCAGCCGCGAGCCGTCGACGCCGGTCCGGATCAGCCAGGCGCGCACCGCGTTCGCCCGGGCCTCGCTGAGCGTCTGGTTGTGCTCACGCCCGCCCGTGTTGTCGGTGTGCCCCTGGATCTCGACCTTGCGGATGTTCGGATTACGCTGGAGCACGTCCGCGATCTCCTCCATCAGCGCGTTCGAGTCGCCGAGGATCTTCGCCGAGTCGGTCTCGAAGTGGATCTGCCGCGAGATCTTGATCTCGTTGCCCAGCACCTTCACGAGCGAGATCTTCGGCCGCTTGTTCACCGTGAGGGCGGCGCGCGTGTCCTCGCTCGTCCGGACGTCGGCCTGGTTGACGTGGTTCATGTAGCCCTGCGCCTCGACCTTGAGCGTCACCGCGCCGGCCGGCAGGTCGGGGAAACGGAAGGCGCCGCTGCCGTCGGCCGTCGCCGTCTGCTCACGGCCCGCAGCGTCGACCAGCCGGATCGTCGCGCCAGCGACCGCGTCCCCGCTCTCCGCGTCCTTCACCGTCCCGACGATGTTGCCCGTCTTGGGCAGCGCCTCGAGCGAGCAGTCGACGTCCACGAACGTCGGCCCCTGCGGCTGCGTCGGGCTCGGCGCAACGCCAGGCCCTCCCGGCTGCGGACCGAAGGGACCCGGCTGCCCGGGCTGCGGACCGAAAGGCCCAGGCTGTCCGGGCTGCGGACCGAAGGCACCGGGCTGCCCGGGTTGCGGACCGAAGGGCCCAGGCTGTCCGGGCTGCGGACCGAAAGGCCCAGGCTGCCCGGGTTGCGGACCGAAGGCGCCGGGCTGCCCGGGCTGCGGACCGAAAGGCCCAGGCTGTCCGAGTTGCGGACCGAAGGCGCCGGGCTGCCCGGGTTGCGGACCGAAAGGCCCAGGCTGCGGACCGAAGGCGCCGGGCTGCCCGGGCTGCGGACCGAAGGGCCCAGGCTGTCCGGGCTGCGGACCGAAGGCGCCGGGCTGCGGGCCGAACGCCCCGGGTTGCCCCGGCGCTGCCCCGCCAGGGAGGATCGTCGCCTGGCAGGTGCCGGGTTTGTACCCGTTCGCCCGTATGTTGAAGGTGTACGTCCCCGGATCGAGGTGCCGTGTGAGGAAGCGGCCGTCCGGCCCTGTCGCGTACGGCGGCTGAGCCGCGCCCTCGATCGTCACGATGGCGTCCGCCACCGCCCCGCCGGGCTTGTTCTGCTCGTGCACGAAGCCGCGCGCGAAGGTCTGCGGCGCCGGCACGAGCTGCGGCGGCTCCTTGATGATCTGCGGCGCGGGGGCCGGCGGCGGCTCCTTCTGCTTCGTGTCGTACGCATAGCCAATCCCGAGATAGAGCGTCCACGGCGCCTGAGGCGCGACCTCCTCGATGAACACGGAGGTCGCCGAAAGGCCGAGGTCGAACGCCGCGTGCCCGGAGAGCCCGCGGAACGCCTTCTCGAACGGCGTCACCCGCACGCCGAGCGACAGCCGCGACGGCGCTGCGGCATAACCCGGTCCGCCCTGGTTCTGCGGGTCAGGAGACGCGAAGTCGTCGAGCCCGAGGCAGACGTCGCCGCGCGACACGGTCTTCGTGTGGCACTCGTAACCCTGCCGGTTCACCGGGATGTCGAGGGTGTACTCCAGGTAAGGCTGCACCTTCGGCAGCGGCACCTCGACGCCGAGGTGGGTCTGGAAGAAGTCGACGCGGTTGATGCCGAGCCCGAACCGCTCGATCCGCGAGATCGGCTGCCGCTCGCGATCGTCCGTGAACGCCTTCGCGCGCGCCTTCTCGACCTCCTCCACGAGGACGCCGGAGTTGTCGAGCTTGTAGCCGAGGTTCACGTTCACCCGCAGCGGGAACCCCTTGCCCTGCGGCTTGCGCAGATCGAGCGACGCGAGCCCGCGGAAGACCGCGCTCGTGCCGCCGCCGGCGAGGCCGACTTCGCCGGTCCCGTTGAGCAGGAGCAGCTGCGCCTCGCCGCCGAAGGAGAACGGCTTGCCGATCTTCGTGGGGGTGAACGCCTTCACGCCGAACGTCGTGTCGCCGAGCACCTGCAGCAGCCGCGGGCGACCCTGATCGTTCGCGTTCGCGAACGTGCGGATCGACGCGTACCCCTCGAGGAAGGGCAGGGGGGTCGCGTTCAGCGCGAAGAACGCTCCGACGTGGCTCGCCGAGTCCTCCTTCGCGTCAGGACCGCACGTGATCGGGTGACCGGCGAGCGTCGACTCCGCCGGATCGCAGAGGAAGCCGCTCGTGGAGAACCAGTCGAGCAGGAACGACACCCGGAAGGTGCCCGGCGCACCCGAGCCTGCGTACGACGTCCTGAGGAGGCCGGTCGAGCCCCACAGGTTCGGCTGCGCGGTGAGGGAGAGCGCCCGCTCCTCCTCGTCCCACGCGGTGGATGTCGGCGCCGTCGCGCTGGCCTGGAGGCCCTGATCACCGACCGACGCCTGCGCGCCGAAAGAGACGCTCCCGTCCGGCGGCGGTTGGCCCGGCTGCGGCCCGAACTGCGGCGGAGCGTCGCCCGGAAAGCCCGGCTGCGGCCCGAAGGGGCCGGGCTGACCGGGCTGCGGCCCGAAGGGGCCGGGCTGACCGGGCTGCGGCCCGAAGGGGCCGGGCTGACCTGGCTGCGGCCCGAAGGAGCCGGGCTGACCTGGCTGCGGCCCGAAGGGGCCGGGCTGACCTGGCTGCGGCCCGAAGGGGCCGGGTTGCACGGGAGGTTGCTCGGGCCCGAAAGCGCCGGGCGGCTGCGCGGGCTGGCCTGGGATCGGCTGAGGTCCGAAGGGCGGCTGCGGCTGCTGCGCCTCGGCAGCGCCCGCGAGCGTGAGCGAGCCGACGAGCGGCAGCGCCGTGAGCGCAGCGCGCCGGGGCCTGTCGGCAAACACCTTCCGAAGCGTATGCATCGAGCCTCACCCGCGAGATCGAACAAGGAAACGCCCGCCAATCGGGACGGTGGAGACCTCGCGCGCGGCCCGTTGTATCACTCCGGGCGGCGCGTGAAACAGCGGTTTTCGCTGGCAGCAGCTCCGCGACAGGCGCGCCGCACGGCTCGATAAGTACGGCATCCCCGCGCGGTGATGCGGAGCCCTTCGGCCTTCTCTGCGCGAGGCACGGCGCCGCGCCGCCGCGCCGCCGCGCCGGCGCCTCGGTCGCAAACGTGCTCGACCAGAGCGCCCGCGGTCCCCGCCGCCGCTCGGCCGGGGCCGAGCAGCCGTCCAATTCCGCGGACGCGCATGCTAGGAAAGCCATCACCATGGCATCCCGCGGGCGCATCCTGATCGTCGACGACGAGGCCAACGCGCGCGCGGCGCTCTCGGAGATCCTCCGCGAGGAGGGGTACACGACCGAGACCGCGGCCGACGGCTTCAAGGCGCTCGGCAAGCTCGAGGAGTTCGCGCCCGACGTGGTCCTGACCGATCTGAAGATGCCTGGGCTCGACGGCATCCGGATGATGGAGAAGGCGCAGCTCGCGCTGCCGGACGCGACCTTCGTCGTCATGACCGCGTTCGGCACCATCTCGAGCGCGGTCGAGGCGGTGAAGAAGGGCGCGTACAACTACCTGACGAAGCCGCTCGATTTCTCGGTGCTCGCGGTCGTGGTCGAGCGCGCGGTGGAGCGGGCGCGGCTCCTCCAGGAGAACTCGCGGCTGCGCGAGCGGCTGCGCGAGCGCAACGCGTTCGGGCACGTGATCGCGAGCCACCCGAGCATGGCGAAGGTCCTCCGGCTGGTCGAGCAGGTGGCGCCGAGCCGCGCGAGCGTGCTGATCGTGGGCGAGACGGGCACGGGCAAGGAGCTCATCGCCGAGATGATCCACCGCGCCAGCCCGCGGGCGAAGGCGCCGCTCGTCCGGCTGAACTGCGCCGCGCTGAGCGAGTCGCTCCTCGAGAGCGAGCTGTTCGGCCACGAGCGCGGCGCCTTCACCGGCGCCGTCGGCCGCCGCGAGGGCCGCTTCGAGCAGGCGAGCGGCGGCACCCTGTTCCTGGACGAGGTGAGCGAGATCCCGCTCGCCACGCAGGTGAAGCTCCTGCGCTTCCTGCAGGAGCGGACGTTCGAGCGGGTGGGCGGCAACGAGACGCTCAAGATCGACGTGCGGATCCTCGCCGCGTCGAACCGTGATCTGCGCCAGCGCATCGCCGAGGGGGTGTTCCGCGAGGACCTCTATTACCGGCTCAACGTCGTCACCCTGGAGATCCCGCCGCTCCGCGAGCGCCGGAGCGACATCCCCGAGCTCGCGACGTTCTTCCTCGGCCGCTACGCGCAGGAGAACGGCAAGCGCATCGAGGGCTTCACCGACGAGGCGCTGTCGGCGCTGACGTCCTACTCGTTCCCCGGCAACGTGCGCGAGCTGGAGAACGCGATCGAGCGGGCCGCGGTGCTCTGCGACGGCGCGCGCATCGAGCTCCGGCACCTGCCCGCGCAGATGTCGTCCGAGCCGGCCGAGTCCGTCGACGCGATGCCGCGCGTCCCCGGGAGCACCATCTACGACCTGGAGCGCTACGCGATCCTGCGCACGCTCGAGGCGTGCAAGGGCTCGACCTCGAAGGCCGCGACGATCCTCGGGATCAGCCCGCGCAAGATCCAGTACAAGCTGCACGAGTACAGCGCGGCCAACGCGCGCGGCCGGGCGCGGCCGGCAGACGGCTCGCCGGGCGAGAGCCCCGAGGGGGAGGAGGGCGCATGAGCAACGCAGCCGAGCGCATCGTCGAGCCGCGCGACCGGGGTGCCGCGCCGGCCAGCTCCGTCGAGGAAGGGGCGCCGGAGGGCGAGCTGCTGATCGACGTCCGCGGCCTCCTGAAGACGTTCCAGGTGGGCTTCTTGCGCCGGAGGGCGGTCGAGGCGGTCAAGGGGGTGAGCTTCGACGTCCGGCGCGGCGAGATCTTCGGCTTTCTCGGGCCGAACGGGGCCGGCAAGACGACGACGATCAAGATGCTGACGGGCCTCATCGCCCCGACCGGCGGCGAGGCGTACCTGTTCGGCGCGCGCGTGCCGTCGCCCGAGGCGCGCCGGAAGATCGGCTTTCTGCCGGAGAACCCGTACGTCTACCCCTACCTCACCCCGCGCGAGTTCGTGGAGCTCTGCGGTCGCCTCTCCGGGATGCGCGGCGCTGCGCTGCGCAAGCGGGCGATGGAGGTGCTCGATCAGGTGAAGATCGCGTACGCGGCGGATCGGCAGGTGCGCCGGCTGTCGAAGGGGATGCTGCAGCGCACGGGGCTGGCGGCCGCGCTGGTCGCCGATCCGGAGATGCTGATCCTGGACGAGCCGATGAGCGGCCTCGATCCGGTCGGCCGCAAGGAGGTGCGCGATCTCATCTTCGCCGAGCGCGACCAGGGCCGGACGATCTTCTTCTCGACGCACATCCTGAGCGACGTCGAGGCGATGTGCGATCGCGTGGCGATCTTGCGCGAGGGCCAGGTGGTCGTGAGCGGCGCGATCCGCCAGCTGCTGCGGGGCGACGTGCTGCGCACCGAGGTCACCCTGGCGGGGGCGAGCGAAGGCCTCCTCGCCGATCTCGTCGCGAAGGGCTTCGCGACCACGCGCCGGGGCGACGTCGTCGTGGTCGACGTGGAGGGCGAGGCGCGCGTGCGCGAGGCGTTGCGGGCGTCTCTCGCGGCGGGCGCGCAGGTCGTCGAGGTCGCGCCGCGCCGCGAGACGCTAGAAGACCTCTTCATGCGCCGCGCGCTGTAGCCAGCGCCGGCTTGTCCCCAAGACAGCGGTAGGCCCCCGGAGAGGGTGTCCTCTGCGCGGGGTGGGGGATGGGCCGATGTTTGAGGCGCACCCATGGATCATCCGGCATCGCCGGATGATCCATGGGTGCGCCGAGTTCGGCGGGGCCCCCACCCCGCGCAGAGGACACCCTCTCCGGGGGCCGGGCAGCCCTGGCTACGAGCTACGCCGATGCCCCAGCGACGTCCTGCTTGGCCGCTTCGATGATCTCGAGCGCGTACGCCCCGATGGTCGACGCGTCCTCGCCCTCGACCATGACGCGGAGCTTCGGCTCCGTCCCGCTCCAGCGCACGAGGATCCGCCCCTTGTCGCCCAGCGTCTTCTCGATGCGATCCACGGTGACCCGCGTCCGCTGCATGCTGTCGAGCGGCAGCCGCGTCGCGAACGTCGCGTTCTCCAGGACCTGCGGCACCCGCTGCATCGCCTTCGAGGCGAGCTCGCTCAGCGGCTTGTCCTCCTCCATCATGATGGCGAGCACCTGCAGCGCCGCCACGATGCCGTCGCCCGTCGTCGCGTGGTCCAGGAAGATGAGGTGCCCCGACTGCTCGCCGCCGAACGAGTAGCCGCCGTTCCGCATCGCCTCGACGACGTAGCGATCCCCGACCGCCGTGCGGACGACGTGCCCGCTCTGGGCCTTGAGCGCCCGCTCGAGCCCGAGGTTCGACATCACCGTCGTCACGATCGTGTTCCGCGGCAGCTTGCCGGTGCGCAGCATCCGGAGCGCGCAGAGCGCCATGATCGCGTCGCCGTCCACGACCTCGCCGCGCTCGTCGACCATGATCACCCGGTCCGCGTCGCCGTCGAGCGCGACGCCGATGGCCGCGCCGCGCTTGAGCACCTCGGCCTTCACGTGCTCCGGGTGCAGGGCGCCGGTCTCGCGGTTGATGTTGCGGCCGTTCGGCTTCACGCCGAGCGCCGTCACGTTCGCGCCGAGCTCGGTGAACACCGAGGGCGCCACGCGGTACGCCGCCCCGTGCGCCGCGTCGACGACGATCTTCACGCCGTCCAGCGAGAGCGCCGTGGGGAACGTGTTCTTGCAGAACACGACGTACCGCCCGCGCGCGTCGTCGAGCTTCACCGCGCTGCCGATCCCCGCCCCGACCACCCGCGCCTCGTCGAGCTCGTGGCTCTCCATGAGCCGCTCGATCTCCTCCTCCGCGGTGTCGGGCAGCTTGTAGCCGTCGGGCCCGAAGATCTTGATGCCGTTGTCCTGATACGGGTTGTGGCTCGCGCTGATCACGACCCCGGCGTCGGCCCGCATGCTCTGCGTGAGCTGCGCGACCGCCGGCGTGGGGATCGGCCCGCTCAGCATCACGCGCCCGCCCATGGCGCACACGCCGGACGCGATCGCGGTCTCGAGCATGTAGCCGGACAGGCGCGTGTCCTTCCCGATCACCACCCGCACCTGCCGCGACTTCCCGTGGCTCGCGACGAACGCGATCGCGCGCCCGAGCCGCAGCGCCATCTCGGGCGTCATCGGCGGCTGGTTCGCCACGCCGCGCACCCCGTCGGTGCCGAAGAGCTTGCGGCCTGCGGCCTGCTTCTGCGGTTCGCCCGTCGCCGACGGAGCGCCCTCCCTAGGATCCTTCTTGGTGTGCTTCGGCACGGTCCCTCTCTGTGGTGTGGGGCTGAGGAGACCACCCTTAGCAACCTTTGCCAAGACGGCCTACGGCCAATCGCCGCCGCGGCGACATTGACGCGGCCTACATCGCGCCGCTTTGTGGCGTGGCCGCTATCGCGCCGCGTGTGCGCCGTTTTGCAGCGCAGTAGCAACCGCGCCGTGTTTACAGCGCGGTCGCTACTGAACCGTGTTTACAGCGCGGTCGCTACTGCGCCGCTTTTGCAGCACAGTCGTTACCGCGCCGCTGCCGGCGGCGCCTCGTTGTTGCGCCGAGCTGCCTCGTTGCTCAGGCGCAGCAAGACGGATCCCTGCGCCGGCGTGCGCAGGTCTCGGCCCTTCGTCGTGCCCTCGCCGCCGCCTGGCGGCGGAAGGAGCGCGTTGATGAGGCCCATCAGCCTCACCGTCGCCTGCGGCGCGATGCCGTGCGCCCAGCTCAGCAGGTGCGACGACAGCCCGAGCTTCACCTCGGTGCGCCCCTCGCGCGCCGCCGCCACCACCCGCCGCGCCGCGCGCCGCGCGTCGATCGTCGCGATCGGGAGCGACGAGACCAGGCCGAACCAGCCGAACTCGTGCTGCGGGCTGCCGCCGAACGCAGCGTTGTAGATCGACCCCGTGCGCATCGGCCCCGGGATCACCGTCGTGACGCGCGGGCCCCTCGCGCCGCCGTGCGTGAGCTCCGCCTGCACGCTCTCCGAGAAGCCCATCATCGCGAACTTCGACGCGTTGTACCCGAGCAGGTGCGGCACGGCGACGCGCCCGCCGATGGACACCACGTTCACGATGCGCGCCGCGCGCCCATGCCGACTCAGGTGCGGCAGCGCGCGCAGCGTCGCGTGGACCGCGCTCCAGAAGTTCGAGCGCATCGCCTCGTCGAGCTCCTCCACCCGGAGGTCCTGCATGGGCGCCACCTGGATCACGCCGGCGTTGTTGACGAGCACGTCGATCCGACCGAACGCCCTCGCCACGCCGTCGATGAACGCCTCGGCCGCGGCGCGGTCGCCGAGATCGCACGCCGCCGCGTGCACCTCGATGCCGAGCGCCTGCAGCCGCTGCTCCGCCCGGTAGAGCGCCTCCGCGTCGCGGCCGGCGATCGCCACCCGGGCGCCGTGCCGGCCGAACTCCTCGGCCAGCAGCAGCCCCAGGCCGCGAGAGCCGCCCGTGATGACCACGACCCGGCCGCGCAGATCGAGCCGCCGAAGCGCGCGGAACGCCGTCCGCGCGAGCGCGGCCGCCACGAGGGCCGCCGCAGAGAAGAGCACCGGAGAACGCCGCTTTCTGAACGCCATGCCGCGGAGGACGGCATCGCGCGTGCCACCCGCCGCGCGCCGGCGGGCAGCGACGCGCCTGCACAGCGCGCCGCTCGCGCCCGCTTCAGAGCGTGACGACCGGATCCGCCACGATGCCGAGCAGCGCCGAGCGCACCTCGCCGACCAGGTAGATCGAGCCGGCCACGACCACCAGCCCGCCCGGCGCGGCGGCCTCGATCGCGCGCGCCACCGCGGCGCGCGGATCGCCGATCGCCTCGCCCGGCGCGACCCCGCGCAGCGCATCGAGCGGCGCGGCCGCGCGGCCCTTCGGCGTCACATAGAGCCGACGGTGCGCTCGTGGCGCGAGCACCTGTAGCATTTCGCCCCACCCCTTGTCGGCCATCGCCCCGAACACGAGCGTGGTGAGCGCCGCCCCCGGACCCTCCTCGTCGAGCCACGCCGCGAGCGCCTGCGCGCCGTGCGGGTTGTGCGCACAGTCGAGCAGGACATGGGCGCCGCCCGCGTCGATCCGCTCCAGGCGACCGGGCCAGCGGGCCGCGGCGAGCCCACCCGCGAGCGCCCGCTCGACCTCGGGCCACCGCCCGGCGAGCTGCCACGCGATGCCGCACGCCACGCCGGCGTTCTCGGCCTGGTGCGCGCCGCGGAGGCCGAGCTCCACCTCGATCTCGCGGCGCCCCGGCCCGGCGACGCGCGCCGCGCCCGCCCCGCGCCCGCCGCGCCCCACCGCGATCTCGCCCGCGCTCCCGCCGCGCTCCGCCGGCGCGACGCGGAGGCGAGGCCCGGCGCCGATCGCCAGCGCTGTCGCCTCGATCGCGGCGTCGGCCTCCGGATCGAGGGGGCCGAGCACCGCGGGCGCGCCCGCCTTGAGGATGCCCGCCTTCTCCCGGGCGATGTCCGTCAGCGTCGGGCCGAGCACGGCCTGGTGGTCGAGCGCGATCGACGTGATCGCCGTGCAGAGCGGCGCCGAGATCACGTTCGTGGCGTCGAGCCGCCCGCCGAGGCCCACCTCGAGGATCGCGAGGTCGACGTCCGCCTCGCGGAAGGCCACGAACGCGGCGACCGTCAGCGCCTCGAAGAACGTGAGCGGCGAGGGGACACGCTCGAGCGCGGCGGCGAGCGCGCGCTCGAGCGCCGCGTCGCCGATCATCTCTCCCCCGACGCGGATGCGCTCGGCGAAGCGAGACAGGTGCGGCGACGTGTACAGGCCGGTCCGGAGCCCGGCCTCGCGCGCGATCGACTCGACCATCGCGCACACGCTGCCCTTGCCGTTCGTGCCGGCGACGTGCACCGCCGGGAGGCCTTCGTGGGGATCGCCGAGCGCGGAGAGCGCCTCGCGGACCCGGCCGAGCCCGAGCTCCATCCCCCGCGGCGCCCGCTGCCCGAGCGCCTCGAGCAGCGCGGGCAGCCGCGGCGCCGCCGAGGTCATCGCCGCGCCCGGCGGCTGGCCGTGAGGTGCTGGAGCAGCGTCCCGATGTACGCCTTCATCTCGGGGCGCGGGACGATGGCGTCGACCATCCCGTGGTCGAGCAGGAACTCGGACCGCTGGAAGCCCGCCGGCAGCGTCTGCCGGATCGTGTTCTCGATGACCCGCGGGCCGGCGAAGCCGATGAGCGCCTTGGGCTCGGCGATGTTCGCGTCGCCCAGGAAGGCGAAGCTCGCCGCGACGCCGCCCGTCGTCGGGTGGAGCAGCACCGACAGGAACGGCAGCCGCGCCTTGCGGTACCGCTCGAGCGCGGACACGCTCTTCGCCATCTGCATCAGCGAGAGGATGCCCTCCTGCATCCGCGCGCCGCCCGACGCCTGGAGGAGCACCACCGGGAGCTCCTCGCGCGTCGCGCGCTCGAACAGGCGGGTGATCTTCTCGCCGACGACCGAGCCCATGCTCCCGCCCATGAAGGCGAAGACGAACGCGCCGTAGGCGATGTCGCGGCCGCCCAGCCTGCCGCGGCCGATCTCGATCGCCTCCTTCGCGCGGCCCTTCTTGTGGAGCGCCGCGACGCGGTCCCGGTAGCTCTTGCCGTCGCTGAACCGGAGCGGGTCGTTCGGGGCGAGGTGCTCGTCCCACGCGGCGAGCTCGCCGTCGTCGAGCAGGAGCCTCCGCCACCCGTCGGCGTCGAGCTTGTGGTGGTGGCCGCACTGCGAGCACACCTCGAAGGTGCGCGCGAGCTCGGCGGCGTCGTGCGTGTGCGAGCAGCCGTCGCAGCGACGGAACACGCCCGCTCCCAGCGAGCGCTTCTCGCTCGCGTCGGTCGTCGGCAGGGTCTTTTCAGGCCAGGTCATCGGCGAGCCCTCAGGCGCTCCGCAGGTCCATCTCGTTCACGTCGGAGGGGACCCGGAGCGTTGGTTGTGTCTTCTCCTGCACCTCTCGGGCGCTCACGCCGGGCGCGAGCTCGCGCAGCACGAGCCCCTCGGGCGTCACATCGAGCACGGCGAGATCGGTGATGATCCGGTGGACGACGCCCCGCCCGGTGAGGGGCAGCGCGCACTCGTTCAGGATCTTCGGCGCGCCGTTCTTCGCCGCGTGATCCATGATCACGACGACGCGCTTCGCGCTCACAACGAGATCCATCGCCCCGCCCATCCCCTTCACCATCTTGCCGGGGATCATCCAGTTGGCGAGATCGCCCTTCTCGGAGACCTCCATGGCCCCGAGGATCGCGAGATCGATGTGGCCGCCCCGGATCTGCGCGAACGACTCGGCGCTCGAGAAGATCGCGGAGCCGGCGAGCATCGTCACGGTCTCCTTGCCGGCGTTGATGAGATCCGGGTCCTCCGCGCCCTCGATCGGGTAGGGGCCGATGCCGAGCAGCCCGTTCTCGCTCTGGAGCACCACCTCGATCCCCGCGGGGATGTAGTTGGCGACGAGCGTCGGCATCCCGATGCCGAGGTTGACGTAGTAGCCGTCCTTGAGCTCCAGCGCGGCGCGCTGCGCGATCTGTTCCCGCGTGAGTCCCATCGTGTCCCCTGTCCCCGCGCCGCCTAGGCGGCCGGCGCCTTGCGCACCGTCCGCCGCTCGATCCGCTTCTCGAAGCGCTCGCCCTGGAAGATCCGGTGCACGAAGATCCCGGGCGTGTGGATGTGGTCCGGGTCGAGCGAGCCGACGTCGACGAGCTCCTCCACCTCGGCGATCGTCACCTTCGCGGCCATCGCCATCATCGGGTTGAAGTTCATGGCGGTGTGGCGGTAGACGAGGTTGCCGAAACGGTCGCCCTTCCAGGCCTTCACGAGCGCGTAGTCGCCGCGGATGGCGGGCTCGAGCACGTAGTCGCGGCCGTCGAACTGGCGCACTTCCTTCTTCTCGGAGTACCTCTTCACCGCGCCGTCCGGGCCATAGAGCACGGGCAGCCCGCCCTCGCTGATGGCCGTGCCCGCCCCGGTCGGCGTGTAGAACGCAGGGATCCCGGCGCCTCCGGCGCGGATGCGCTCGGCCAGCGTGCCCTGCGGCGTCAGCTCGACCTCGAGCTCGCCGCTCAGGTACTGGCGCTCGAACTCCTTGTTCTCGCCGACGTACGACGAGATCATCTTCCGGATCTGCCGGTTCTGAAGGAGGATCCCGAGGCCGAAGGCGTCGACTCCGCAGTTGTTGGACACGACCACGAGATCCTTCGTGCCGAGCTGCCGGAGCGCCGCGATGCAGTTCTCCGGGATGCCGCAGAGGCCGAAGCCGCCCGAGAGGATCGTGGCGCCGCCAGGGATGTCCCTCACGGCGTCCAGCGCGCTCTTGTAGACCTTGTCCATGGCCGACCGAGAGGTAGCCCAACTGGCCGCGAGGCAAAAGCCTCCGCTGCCGCCGCGACATGCCGTGGCGCCGGCGCCGCAGCGCGGCACAGGGGCCGGGCGACGCCGGCCGCGGCGCGGCGTCACGACGTGATCCGCGCTTCTCAGCCGCGCGTCCGGCGGGCCACGGGAACCTCGCGTGTGTCCGGGGTGCATGAGGCGCGCGTGGCGTCCGCCAGCGCTCGTTCACCGCACTTGCCAGCGCACATTCGGCGCACGCTCGGCGCAGGTCTCGGGAGCGGCCCTCGGAGGGCGCGGCCAGGCGGCGCCGGCTTCTTGGCCCGGCCCGCTGAAACCCCGTAACGCACCGGTGTGCCTCGACCGCTCTCCGTGCTGTTCACGATCCTGGCGCTCTCCCTGTCCGGCTCCCAGACAGCCGCCGCGGCGCCGGATGCGCCGGCGCGATCACACGCGCGCCCCACCGCGGAAGCAAAGCCGCGGGACGCCGCTGCCGCCAAGGCGCGCGGGGCGACGAAGCGCGCGCCGCGCGCGCGGCGCGCGAAGGACGACAGCAAGGGCCACCGCCCTCGCGCCGGCGACGCGGGCCCGCGATCGTCGGGGCCGGCCAGGGAGAAGGCCGCGCCCCAGGCGCCCGCCTCGTCGGTCGGCCATCCCAACGAAGGGCGCCTCGAGGGCGGCGTGCGGCTCGACACCTCGCGCAAGGACATCCGCGTCGTGCCCGCCTACGCCGGCGCCGACGTCCGCTGGGGGCTACCGGCGCTCGTCGGCATGATCGAGCGCGCGGCGCGCGGCGTGGCCAAGCGCTTCCCGGGCGCCGTGCTCGACGTCGGCGACCTGTCGCGCCAGCGCGGCGGAGAGGTCCACCGCCACAACTCCCACGAGAGCGGCCGCGACGTCGACCTCGGCTTCTACGCGCTCGACGCGCGCGGAAAGCAGGTCCACGCGCCGATCTTCCTCCGGTTCGACGCCCGGCTCGCCTCGACCAACGTGCCCGGGGCGCGCTTCGACCTGCCGCGCAACTGGCTGCTCGTCCAGCACCTGCTCACCGATCCTCGCGCCCGCGTGAGCCACATCTTCATCGCCGATCCGCTCCGGTCCGCGCTGATCGCCCACGCCAAGCGGATCGGCGTCTCCCGCGCGCTGCTCGTCCGCGCGCAGCTCGCGATGATGCAGCCCACGGGCGCCGAGGCGCACGACGACCACATGCACGTGCGCATCTCCTGCCCCGCGGCCATGCGCGGCAGCTGCGTCGAGCTCGCGAAGAACGCCCCTTCCCGCGCCCGCGCGCGCATCGCGAGGAAGACGGACAGGGCGCTCCGGACACCGCCGCCGTCCGCGCGCGCGGAGGCCGCGCGCCGGCCGAAGGCCGCCGCGGCGCCCGCGCCGGAGCGGCCCCGCGAGCCCGGCGCCGGCCGGCGCGACCCAGCGCAGCCCTCGCGCCGCGACGACAAGCGACCTGAACGGGAAGCGCGCCGCGCCGCCCCGCACGCCGCTGCGAACGCCGAGGCGCTGCCGCTCGCCGCCACGCGCGCGGCGGCGCAGCAGCCCATGGGCGGCCTCGATCTGTCGTTCCTGCGTCCCGCTGCGTCCGAGGCGGAGATCGAGGCAGATTCGGACGGCGCCGACGCGAGCGGCGCGCTCGACGACAGCGGAGCGCTCAAGATCACGGACTGAGATCCGCCTCGCGCCGTTTACTACACAAGCGGCAAAGAGCCGGTAACGCGACGCATTGCAGGAAGTTCCGCAATCTCCGACCGGGGCGCCGTCGCGCCTGGACCCCGAGAGAAGACCTCGGGCAGACTGGCGCGGAGCAAAGGGGCGTTCATGCCGCAAGAGGACTCCCACACCTCGATTCCCACGCTGCCGTCCGCGGCATCGCTCGTCGCCAGCGATCACGAGCGCCGCGCGCTGCTCGCGGCGCTCACGTTTGTCGGCAGGCCTCCCCGGAGCGCGGCGGCGCTCGCCATCTGGTTCGAGAAGCACCTCGTGGCAGCCGGGAGGATGCAGCGACCGGCCTACGTGACCGAGGGCTTCTCCAAGCAGGTGGCGCTCGGCCATCAGGCCCCGGCGGCCCCGGATGCGTCCGAGATCGAGCAGCTCGTCGACGCGGCGCGGCTCCGGGTGCTCGCCTCGCTTCGCGCCTTCATGCCGCCCGCCGCGGACGATCGCTTCCTCGCAGCGGCCATCGACAGCGGGCGCGTCCTACGCGCCGCAGGCCTCGGGCCGTGGGAGCCGTGCCCGCGCGAGGAAGACCTGCTCAGCGACATCGTCCTCAGCCTCTTCGCCGCGGACATCCTCAACTTCCGCGAGTTCCACGACGCCTATCTCTGCGTCTGCAAGACCTGCTTTCGCATCGACTTCGACCCGAGCCAGTCCGGTCGCACCGGCTGCCCCGAGCACGAGCCGACCGTCACGGTCAACGTGATGCGCCGCAGCCGGCCGTCGCTCTGACGCGTCGCCCTGAGGCTCAGAGGCAGCCGAGGCGGCACTTGGACGCCTGCTCGAGGCAATCCGACAGGCAGCCCTGGTAACGCTGGTACTGAGTGCTCTGCGTGGGCTCTTTACCGCACTGCGTCGCCCTGCACGCCTGGTGGCGTCGCTCGCACGCCCCCACGCACCCGGCGTTGCCGCCGGCGGGCGCAAGGCCGGTCGCGGCCGCCGCACGGGGCCCCGCCCCTGGAGACGCCGGCAGCGCGCCCGGCGCCTGCGCGGCAGGCGGATCGCTCCGCTGCGCCGGCGTCGTCCGGTGCCCCGCCGAGGCGGGCGACGGCCCGCAGCGCTCGAAGGCGCGGCGCATCACGTCCTCCGCCGAGCCGGGCGGGATCTCGCACGCCCGCGCCAGGCTCTCGATCCTGTGATCGATCGCGGCGGAAGCGCGTGACGCGACCCCGTCCGGCCGCGCCGCTGGCGGTGGGGCGCCCTTCTGCGCGGCGCTCGCGGACGTGGCGCTCCCGCGCGCCGCGTCGTCACCCGGCGCGCTCGACGCCCTGCCGATGAGGAAGGCCACGATGAGGCTCACCGCCACGAGCCCCAGGGCGGCGAGCGCGAGCCGCGGGTCGATGCGGCGCGGCCGGCGCGCCGGCGCGCCGGCGCGCGGAGAGCCGGCCGGGAGCTGCGCCGGCCCCGCGGCGCCGGGCGGCCGCGCATTCGCGGGCTGCGGCGCGGTGACGTTCGGCGTCCGCGGGGTAGGCGTGATCGACGGCGGCGCCAGCGTCGCGACCTCCAGGGGAGGTGATGGGGCCACCATCGGCGAGAGGTTCGGCAGCGGCGCCGGCCGGGGAATGTCGGTGTGCGCCGGCTCGCTCGACGCGGCGGACGGCACCGTCGGCGTGTCGGGCCACTCCACGAGCGGCCTCGCCGCGCGGAGGCGCTCGACGAGCGGCCCGAGCTCGCGCCGCTGCTCGAAGCGGCGGACGAGCTCGTACGCCGCTCCCTGGATCCCCCGCTCCCAGGGGATGTCCGGCACACCGAGCTCCTCCGCGAAGCGGCGCAGCTCGACCAGGCTGAAGCATGCCGTGATGCGTCCGCGGATCTCCGCGGCGCTGCGCGCCGTGCTCCCCGACGTCCCCGTGCCCTCGCCGTCCACGCTCGGCAGCTTACCGCACACGCCACCGAAGCCGAACCTGGTATAGGCTCCGGACATCGTGTCCGGCGCTGCGGCACCCGGGGACGTGGAGGCCAGGAGATGAGCCGAGAGGACAGTGCAATTGGCGCGGCGCCGCCCGCCCTCGCGCCGCTGATCGGGCGCGAGGCGGAGCTGTCCGCCCTGGCCCGCGCGCTCGACGCGGTCGAGCGGGAGCGCTCCACGCGGACCGTGACGCTCGTCGGCCCGCCGGGCATCGGCAAGAGCAGGCTCGTGCGCGAGCTCCTCGAGCGGCGGCGCCAGGGCTCCGCCGCGCTGCGCGTCACCTCGGGCAGCACCGGCGACATGGCGTCCGCGTACGGCGTCTTCACCCGGCTCCTGCGCGCCCGCTTCGGCCTCTCCGACGGCATGGACAAGGACGCGGCCCGCGCCGAGGTCCGCTCGCAGGTCGCGCACGTGATGGGCGACCGCAAGGTCGGCGACGTCATCTACTTCCTCGGCCAGTTCATCGGGCTCGCGTTCGGCGACAGCCCGCTCACCCGCGCGGTGCAGGACGATCCTGCGCAGGCCGACCTCATCCGTCGCGCCGTCCTGAAGGCGTTCCTCGAGGCGGACGCCGTCCACGGCCCCCTGTGCCTCATCTTCGAGGACCTCCACGCGGCCCACGACGACTCCCTCGCGCTCCTGCGCTACCTCATCGAGTACCTCACAGGCCCGGTCCTGATCGTCTGCGCCGCCCGCCCGGAGCTGCTCACCCGCCAGGAAGACTGGGGCAAGGTCGGCGACCGGCGCCACGCGCTCCTCGAGCTCACGCCGCTCGGCGAGGCCGCCGCGGCGGAGATGGCGAGGGCGCTGCTCGCGCCCTGCGCGCCGCGCGGGAGCGACGATGTCGTCATCACCGACGTCGTCGACGATGTTCGGCGCGCCGAGCCGCAGTCCCAGCCGGGCGTGCCGTCGGAGCTCGTCGAGGCGGCCTGCTCCTTCGCGAACGGCAACCCGGCGCTGCTCGAGCAGATGGTCCGCATCTGCCACGAGCAGGGCGTGATCGAGGAGCTCTCGCCCGACTCCGCGGGCGGGCCGCGCTGGCGCGTGCACCTCGGGAAGCTGTCGACGGCGCGCCTGCCGATGACGGTCGAGGACGCCGTGAACGTCCGCCTCGCCGCGCTCGATCACGACGGCCGGCAGCTGCTCGAGCAGGCCGCGACGATCGGCCCGGTGTTCTGGAGCGGCGCGCTGTTCGTCCTCGGCAGGGCCGGCAGCCAGGCCCCCGACCTGTGGGGGGAGGAGCAGAGCGACAAGGATCTCGACCGGATCAACGCCGCGCTGCGCTCGCTGTGCGACCGCGGCTACCTGCGCAAGCAGAGCGAGTCGAGCTTCGCCGGCTCGGACGAGTACGTGTTCGTGCACGCCAAGGAGCGCGAGGCGCTCCAGAAGCGGATGAGCGCCGCGGCCCAGCGGCGGTACCACCACGCGATCGCCGAGTGGCTGGAGCAGCAGGTGGCGGTGCGCGCGAGCGAGGAGCTCCTCGCCGAGCTCGCGACGCACCGCGAGCGCATCGGCGACGCGGTGCGGGCGGGGCTCTCGCTGCTCGACGCCGGGGACGTGGCGCGCGGGCGCTACTCGAACGCGAAGGCGGCGGAGTACTACGCGCGCGGGCTCTCGCTGCTCGGCGACGCGCACGTCGCGCGGCGCATCGACGCGCTCCACGACTACGGCGACGTCCTCCAGCTCGCCGGGCGCATCGACGACGCGCTCGCCGCGTTCCGCGAGATGCTGACGCTCGCCTACCGGCTCGACAACCGGCGCAAGGGCGGGGCCGCGCACAACCGCATCGGGCGGCTCTACCGCGACAGCGGCTCGCTCGACGAGGCCGGCAAGCACCTCACGACCGCGCTCCGCCTCTTCGAGGGCGCGCGGGACGAGCGGGGGATCGCCTCGACGATCGACGACATCGGCAAGCTGCACTGGCTCCGGGGCGAGTACCAGGAGGCGCTGAAATGGCTGCGCGACGCGCTCGCCCGCCGCGAGCGGATGGGGGATCGCCGCTCGATCGCGCTGTCGCTGAACAACCTCGGCCTCGCCCTGCAGGACTCGGGCGAGTTCAAGCAGGCGCTCAACACGTTCGAGCGGTCGCTCGCGATCCGGCGCGAGATCTCGGACCTGCTCGGCGTCGTGATGAGCCTGAACAACCTCGGCATGATCGCGCAGGACCAGCGCGATCACCGCCACGCCCTCGAGCTCTTCGAGGAGGCGCTGGAGGTGGCGCGGCAGGTCGGCGATCGCAACCGGACGGCGCTGATCCTGACGAACATCGGCGGGACGCTCTACCGGAGCGGCGATCCCGACGAGGCGGTGCGCGTGCTGCAGCAGGCCGAGGAGCTCTGCGACGAGCTCGGCGACCGGCTCGGCCTGGCCGAGGCGCGGCGCGCCCTCGGGAAGGCCTACATGCTCCGGGGCGATCTGGAGAAGGCGCGCGACTCGATCAGCCGGGCGGTGGACCTGTTCGCCTCGGTCCGGAGCAAGGTGCACCTCGGCATCGCGCTCCGGACGCTCGGCGAGATCACGGCGGCGGGCGGCTGGGGCAGCGCGCACACGAAGAGCGCGCGCGCCTATTTCGCGCGCTCGGTGAGCATCTTCGAGGAGACGGGGAACGAGCTCGAGCTCGCGCGCACGTTCCAGGCCTACGCGCGGTTCCTGACGACCGATCGCAGCTTCGTGGCGAACATGGCGGCGCGGCGCGAGGCGGTGGCGATGAACGAGAAGGCCGAGGCGATCTTCGCGCGGCTGAAGGTCACGTCGGTGCGCCTGGAGGACGAGCCCACGCTCCCGACGGGCCCGCCGGGCCAGTCGGTCCCCACGAAGTCGTCGGTCAGCGCGAGCCCTGGCCGCTCGCCGGCCCCCGAAGAGCCGTCGTTCCCGACCCCGGGCAGGGCCTCGACCTCCAGCTGAGGCCGGGCGGGCCGGCGTGCTCTGGCGCGGGGGGGCGCCCGTGATACGCATGCCGGGTGAAGGCCCCGCACGAGAAGCGCGTCTCCGAGTCGGTCACGACGATGACCGAGTACGTCCTGCCGACGCACACGAACGCGCTCGGCTCGATCTTCGGCGGGCAGGTGCTCGCGTGGATCGACCTGTGCGCTGCCATCTGCGCGCAGCGGCACACCGGCAGCGCGGTCGTCACCGCAGGCATCGACGACCTCTCGTTCGATCATGGGATCAAGGTCGGTCAGGTCGTCCGTCTGGCCGCGCGGGTGACGGCGACCTTCCGCACGTCGCTCGAGATCCTGGTGTCGGTCGAGGGGGAGGACGCGATGACGGGCGCCATCTGGCCCATGGTCACGGCCTTCGTGACGTTCGTGGCCGTCGACGCGTCGCTCAGGCCGACCTCGGTGCCGCCGATCCTCCTCGAGACGGACGACGATCGCCGCCTCGCCGAGGCCGCGGCGGAGCGGCGCGCGCGGCGGCTCTCGCGGCGCGGGGGCGGCCGCGGCGCGTGATCGTGAACGCCGCGCGCTACTTCTTCTTGAGCCGGTCGGGATCCCCGAGGAACTCGAAGTGCATCGTGTCCTCGAGGTCGTCGTGGCCGAGCCAGTCGAAGCCGTAGCGCTCGAACGCCTTGATCCAGCAGCGGGACAGGGCCGTGCGCTCGTAGGCAGAGCGCTTCTTCTCCTGGCACAGCGGGCTCGTGGGCCACGGGTCGACGCAGCCGCAGCACGGGTTCCGGTCGGGATCGATGTCGATGGCGATGCCG
The DNA here is from genome assembly GCF_051524395.1 of Sorangium sp. So ce117. Classification (NCBI taxonomy): domain Bacteria; kingdom Pseudomonadati; phylum Myxococcota; order Polyangiales; family Polyangiaceae; genus Sorangium; species Sorangium sp. So ce117. The sequence continues at coordinate 8,288,931 of NZ_CP150309.1, read as the reverse complement.
AAGAGGTGGTTCGAGATCTCGGCGCCGCGGTAGCTGTTCGCCGTGCGGAACCCGCCGACCGCGCGCGGCGTGTAGCGGCGGGACTTGCGGGTGCACGTCGAGCGGATCCGCTTCTCGACGCAGTGGAGCGCGGGCGCGATCTTCTCGTGGACGGAGAGCGGGAGGCCCATGAACTGCACGTTCGTCGCCTGGGAGTGGGCGCTCTCGGAGTTGTGGCGCCGCGTCTCCTCGGTCTCGACGTGGCCGTAGTGCTCGGCGAGGTAGCGGACCGCCTTGGCGTGCTTCTTCGGGTTGAGCATCCCCTTCTGGACGAAGGTGCGCCGCTTCAGGAACTTCTGCGGGCTCTGGACGCGGCACTCGTAGCTCTTCGCCTTCTTTCCCCGGGCCGGCTCCTTGGCCTCTGCGACGGGCCCGCCGCCGAGCCCCGAGGGGCCGGCCGCGAGCAGGGCGATCGCTGCTGCGACGAGCAGGTGCACCCGTGTCCGTCCGTTCGCGTTCACGGCCGGAGGTTAAGCAGGCCGCGTCAGGCGCGGCAAGGACTTGCCGTAAAAGCCTGTCAGGAGAAGCACCGTCAGGGGCACGAGCGCATTCTCGCGGCGGGCGGCGCGCCGCGTCGCTCGCGATCGCACGGTCGGTGTCGGCTCATGGGGTGAGCTGCGGCGAGCTCATGAGGTGAGCTGCGGCGAGCTCATGGAGAGGTCCACGGCGAGCAAATCTCCACGAGGACACCGTTCAGGTCGCGCACGTAGGAGACGCGCTGGCCCCACGGCTTGTCGTGGGGTTCCGACACGGGGGCTGCGCCGGCCTTCACGGCGCGCGCGAACGCCGCGTCGACGTCCTCGCTGGTGACGATGATCTCGAACCCGGCGGGGCGCTCGCCTGGCCTGTTCTTCGCGAGCTCCGGGAGGCCCTTCTGGGCGAAGTCCTCCTGCACGAACCCGAGCGGCACCCTGCCCTTCAGCTCGCAGTAGTCGTTGCCGCTGGAGACGAAGCTGCGCTCGAAGCCGAACGCGCGCTCGTAGAACGCCGCGGCTTCCACCGCGTCGGGCACATAGACGATCACGCCACCCAGTCCTGTGTTCATGAGGTCCTCCTCGGGGGTCCTGCCCCACGCGCCGGCATCCTAGGGCGGCGCTGCTGACAGCGTCAGGTCAGCAGGCTCGCTCGATGGACGGCGCGAGCGAGGCGCGGAGCTCTCGCGCATGAACCCCCTCTCCACGCTTCGAACGATGGCAGAGCACGACGCCCGGTCGAACCAGAGGCTCCCCATGCTCGACGCCGAAGTGCGGCTTCTGCGCGGCGAGGTGCGGCTTCTGCGCGGCGAAGTGCGGCTTCTGCACGCGTATCACGTCCGGGTCGAGCGCGTGGCGAGCGCGCAGGCCCACCTCGTCGCCCACCAAATTCATCGTGGGCAGGCGTACGCGATGCTCGCCGGTGCTCGCGTGAAACCGCCGCCGCTCGACGGTCCTTCAGGGCCGAGGAGCGTCCGAGGCGCGAGCGAGGCTCCGCCAGCTCGGCACTCCCGGTGCGTCAACGCGACGCCTCACGGCGCGTCTTGGGGCCTAGTGACGCGAACTTCAAGGCACATCGAGGCGAGCCTCGAGGCAACTTGACGCGGGCCTCACGGCGCGTTGACGCGGTGTTCCTTGGGCTTGGGACGCTGGCGGGTGTGTGCCGCCGCAGACGCGTGGGCCGGCCTGAGCGGAGATGAACCCCGTCCCGGTCATCTCCGCGCGGTTGCACCGCTGAACCAGCGTTTCATCCATGCAAGGGAAATCTGGCATGAACCCCGTGTTCACGCGGTGACTCGTTCATTGAGCGGTCGGCATGGCCGTTGCTAGGTGGATCGCGTGCCCTTCGCTGCGGTGGTTGCCGCAAGCGGCCTTTGTGTTGAGTCTTTTTTTTGCGGCGAGCTCCCTATGAAAGAGGTCCGCAGCGACCAGCGCCGGCAAGCGAACGAGACGCCGATCCCCAAGAGCGGTGTCATGCGCGCCGTGCCCCGAAGCGTCGCGCCGCCGAGCGCACCGTCCACAGAGGGGCTGCTTGTCGGGCCGAACGGAGCTTCGTTCGAGGTGCGTCCTTCCGATCCGCTCCTCGGCAACATCGACATCGACGCCGTGGTGGCGGGGGTCCCCGAGTCCTACGCGATGAAGGGGATGTTCTTCAACGCGCTGGCCGCGACGCTCGGGGAGCGTTTCGCGCAGGTGGTGTCGACGTTGTCGAGCCCGCCGAGGGGTGGGCTCTACCTGCCGTTCTCGGACTATCCGACGCGCGACTTCTTGCGCCTCTACGACGCGGCTGCGCGGCTCTCGCACCCGAACCGGAGCTCGCGGGAGGGCTACCGTCGCCTCGCGCGGCAGCAGGTCGGGGCCTTCAGGGAAAGCGCGCTCGGCCGGATCACGATGCACCTGGCGACCGATCCGGGCGCCGCGCTGATGCGCTACACGGGCAGCCTGGGCGCGCTCGTGAAGGGGCCGCTGGCCAGGGCGCGGCAGCTGGGGCCGTCGGAGGTGCAGATCGACATCAGCTGCCACCGCGGTACGCTGGAGTACCCGCTGGGGAACTTCGAGGCGCTCGTCATGGGGTACGGCGCCAAGCCGACCATCTCGGTCGAGGTGCGGGGGGCGGAGACGCTTCAGTTCCTGGTTAGCTGGTAGCCCGCGAGAGGCCCGCGTCGGCGGGAGGGTCCACGCGGCGGGGGCGGGTGGGCGCTCGGCCATCCGCCAAGACAGGGGCCGAGGCGCTTGCGCTGAGAACACCACCCGGCATGTCTCCCTTCGGGCCATGCCTGCTGGGACGTTATGTTGCGCGCCACACAAGGCGCGCCTGAGACGTGGAGCTCCCTGCGACCTTATGGCACCTCGGTCGGTGCTCGACGCGCCCACCCGCCCCCGCCGCGTGGACCCTCCCGCCGGCGCTACGGTGGTGGGGGGAGGGGGATCCGGGGGCGGAGCGGCCCCGACGTCGATGCGCGTCTTCCGAGCGTGCTTGCGGTAAGGCCGGTGCATCAGGGCGGGCAATTCAAGATCTATCGAATCGCGACGAGCGGAGTCGGCTTGCGGCCGCCTCAACGAAATCGGCGACCATAAAGAACATCGTTTCAACACGAGTTGATCGAGAATCGCTGTTGATGAAGCGAGGTCGCCTCCCGAGAAGGTGAATGCTCGGCTGGATGAATGCGGCATTCGCGCTGGACAGGAGAAATGTCGGGCTGCTGCGCATAATCGCGCTCGAATTATTACGAACGCGAGCGTCAAGCGAGCATGGGGCACTGTCGGCAGTGGTGGATGCGCCTTGGAATTGAAGGATCCTCCACAAGAACCGCAGCTCTCCAGAGGTGCGCAGGTGCAACATTCCTCTGGGGCTACAGTTTCGCCACGGCCTCGCCGGCGTCGCTCCGAGCAGCCTTGCGCTCGCGCCCTCGCTTTGCGAGCGTCGGAGCCGGGCCGCAGAGCCCGTCCCGAGGACCACGCCAATGACGACCCATGAGATGGTGCTCTTCGTTTACGACAACCTCATGAAGGGCGAGGAGCAGCACGAATGGCTCGCGACGGCTCGCCCGCTCGGAGAGGCGACCACGACCCCCGAGTACGCGCTCGTCGATCTGGGCACGACCGGCGCTCTCGTCCAAGGCGGGCTCGTCGCCGTGACCGGCGAGCTCTACGCCATCGCACCGGCCGCGCTCGCCGCGCTCGACGTCCACCGGGGACACCCGATCTTGCACCAGCGAGCCCCCATCCGCCTCGCCGGCGGGCGGGAAGCCCAGGCATACCTCCTCTCGATGGAGCAGGCGGCCGGGTGCCGGCGCGTCCGCGAGGGCGACTGGCGGAAGCGCCGTGGCGCGCCCGGCGCCGTGCGGGCCCGGGACAACAGCCCGCTCGTGAGCTGGGCGAAGCGCCGCTTCGACCCGCCCCCCCGATGAGAGCCACACGCGCGAGCCCCCGCCCGCTCGGCCGTTCCGTTCGACCGGTACGTCACCCCATCCGCTCGAGCGGCACCTCCCCCAGCAGGTGCTAGGCCAAGGCTTCGAGGGACGCGTGACGACGATCTCGGCGAACGACCAGCTCTCCGCCGCGAACGGAGAGCTCGCTCCCGCGGCCCAGCTGGCGGAGGCGGTCGTCGAGGCGTGCGCCGCGCTCGCCGGGACGCTCGACCCGCAGCAGATCCACACCACCATCGTCCAGCAGGCGGTCCGGCTGCTCGGCGCCGACATCGCGCTCCTCCACGGGGCGCGCTCGCCGGCCGAGGGGGCGCTCCACGTCCGCCTGCTCGCCTCTTCCGGCCTGCCCGGCGCGCTCGCCGGCGCGCTCGACGATCTCACGAGCACCCCGTCCCTCGTCCTGCGCGCCGCAGAGAGCTGCCGCATCGAGCACACCGCGGCGGACGCGGCGATCATCGAGCGCCTCGCCGACGTCCGCGCCCTCGACGCGTGCCTGAGGCCGTGCTGGGTGCTGGCCGCACCCCTGCTCGGCGCCGGGCGGCCGCTGGGCGTCCTCACCTGCGCCTTCGGCGAACGCAGCCCGACCCCGCACGAGCTCATCCCGCGCGTCCAGGCGCTCGGCGCCCTCTTCGCCCTCGCGCTCGGGTCCGCCGAGCGCGAGGGCGACAAGCGAACCGAGCTCCACCACCGCGGGCCCGACGACGCTGGCGGCGCGAGCTCGCCGGCGGAGCAGCGCGCCGAGGCCCTCCTCCGGGACGCCCAGACCGCGCGCCGGGAGGCAGAGGACCGGCTCGCGGCGGAGCAGCAGTGGCTGCGCAGCATCATCGAGGACTTCCCCGTTGCCATCGCCGTCTTCGACGAACGCGGAAGACGCTCGCTCGTCGCGAGCCGCCGCTGCGAGCAGCTCTGCGCCGGCCCGCACCCCCTCATGACGTTCGGGGCTGCCCAGCACGCGCGCCTGTGCGAGCCGACCGGACGGCCGCTCTCGCACCACGAGATGCCCCTCGTCCGCGCGGCGCGCGGCGAGGGGACGATCTGCGCCGAGCTGTATCTCAAGAGGCCCGACGGGACCAACATCCCCGTCGTGGTGAGCGCAGGCCCCATCCGCGACGACCAGGGGGTGATCCTGGGCGCCATCGCCAGCTACGAAGACATCACCCATTTCATGGAGCGCGAGCGGCTCCGCGAGGAATGGCTCTCCATCGTGGCGCACGATCTCAAGCAGCCGCTCACCGCGATCGCCGCGTGCGCGGGCATGCTGTCGCGCCGATCCGGAGACGCCGGAATCCAGGCGTGGAGCGGGAAGATCCTTGCCAGCGTCCAGCGGCTCGAGCGGATGACCGAGGACCTGCTCGACGCCTCCAAGCTCGAGGCGCGGCGCTTCTCCCTCGATCGGCGGCCGACCGATCTGCGCGCCCTCCTCCACGCCGCCGTCGAGCTCGCAGCTGCGGAGCGGCCGGAGCACGCCGTCGTGCTCACCGCCGACGACGACGTGCCGCCCGTCCACGCGGACGCGGCGCGCATGGACCAGGTGCTCGGAAACCTCCTTCTCAACGCCGCCAAGTACGGCGACCCCGACGCGCCGATCCGCGTGACGCTCTCTCTCCGCGACGCCGAGCTCGAGATCGCCATCGAGAACCGCGGGCCCGGGATCTCCCCGGACGAGCTGCCGAGGCTGTTCCAGCGCTTCCAGCGGCTCTCGTCGGATCAATCCCGGAGCCGCCCGCCCGGCACGGGCCTCGGGCTCTACATCTGCAAGGGCATCGTCGAGGCGCACGGAGGCAGGATCTGGGCGCAGAGCGAGCCGGACGAGACGACGTCCTTCCACTTCACGCTCCCGCTCTCGCGCGGCGGCTGACCCCGCGGGTCATCGCGGGCTGCGTCGCGGCGAAGGCGCGAGAACAGCCGTGATGACGTCGCCGCTCAGCCGTTCTTGATGCGCGCCACGATGGCGTCGGTGAGCGTCTTCGTGTCCGCCTTGCCGCCGAGATCGCGGGTGCGGACCCCGTCCAGGTTCAGCGTCCCGTCGATCGCGGCGCGCAGGCGGCCGGCGAGCTCCCGGTGGCCCACGTGGTCGAGCATCAGCGCGGCGGCGAGCATGAGCGCGATCGGGTTCGCCACGCCCTTGCCCGCGATGTCCGGCGCCGAGCCGTGCACCGCCTCGAAGATCGCGGCGTGCTGGCCGATGTTCGCGCCCGGCGCCATGCCGAGGCCGCCGATGAGCCCCGCGATCTCGTCCGAGAGGATGTCCCCGAAGAGGTTCGTCGTGACGATGACGTCGAACTGCCACGGGTTCAGCACGAGCTGCATCGCGCACGCGTCCACGATCCGCTCGTCGGTCGCCACGCGGCCCTCGTAGCCCTTGCTCACCTCGCGCGACGTCTCCAGGAAGATGCCCGTGAGCGCCTTCATGATGTTCGCCTTGTGGACGATGGTGACCTTCTTGCGGCCGTTCTTCTCTGCGTAGTCGTACGCGAACTCGGCGATGCGGCGCGAGCCGACCCGGGTGTTCACGCCGGAGCCGATCGCCACCGCGTGCTCGTCGCTGCCGATCGGGATGTAGTGCTCGAAGCCGACGTAGAGGCCCTCGAGGTTCTCGCGCACGAGCACGATGTCGATGTTCTCGTAACGGCCGCCCGGGATCAGCGTCCGCGCTGGGCGCACGTTGGCGAACAGCTTGAACTCCTGCCGCAGGCGCACGTTCGACGAGCGGTACCCGCCGCCGATCGGCGTCTCGAGCGGCCCCTTGAGCGCGAGCTGCGTGCGGTGGATGCTGTCGAGCGTGGCCCGCGGCAGCGGGTCGCCCGCGTCCTTGACGCCGGCCATGCCGGCCACGCACGTCTCCCATTCAAAAGGCGCGCCGAGCGCGTCCAGGGCGCGCAGCGTCGCGTCCACGATCTCGGGGCCGATGCCGTCGCCGGGGATGAGGGTCGCAGGGTGCTTCTGTGAGGTCACGGGCTGTCTCTCGATCTCGGGGTGAATCGTCGCGTCGACGAGGAAAGGCGCACGCATAGCCGAGGTGCGCGCCGCGATCCACCTCGCCGGGAGCGGCGCCGCGCGCCGCCCGCCCGCAAGTCCCTTGAGGATCCCCGCCCCCGCCGCCATCATGACCCGGGTCCCATGATTTGCCCGCGCTGCCACCGCGCGTACACCGATCGCTCGTACGGCTTCTGCCCCGACGACGGCGCGCGCCTCGTCCAGTCGCTGTCGGCCGCGCCGCCGCCGGCGCAGCCGACGCGGCAGTTCGGCGCCATCCTCGAGGATCGCTATGTGATCCAGGGCTTCATCGGCGCCGGCGGCATGTCGCGCGTGTACCTCGCGGCGGACAGCCGCACGAAGGAGCAGGTCGCGATCAAGATCCTGAACCGCAGCTTCGCCGCCGATCGGGGCCAGCGCGAGCGGTTCCTCCGCGAGCTCGAGGCGGCGGCCGAGCTCGGGCACCCCAACATCATCCGGGTCCTCGACGCGGGCGAGCGCAAGGACGGGTCCCCGTTCATCGTGCTCGAGCTGCTCACCGGCGAGTCGCTCGGCGTCCTGCTCCGCCGCGAGGTGGCCGTGAGCGAGGCCGTCGCGCTCCCGCTGATACGGCAGGCGGCGTCGGCGCTCGCCTCGGCGCACGCGGCCGGCGTCATCCACCGCGACGTGAAGCCGGACAACCTGTTCCTCGTCCGCTCCCAGGGCGGCCCGCGCGTGCTCAAGATGATGGATTTCGGCTTTGCGAAGCTGAAGACGGGCCCCACCACCGCCGCCGGTCTCGTGCTGGGCACGGTCCCCTACATGGCCCCGGAGCAGGCACTCGCCGATCCCATCGACGGCCGCACCGACATCTATGCCCTCGGCGTCACCATGTTCCGCATGCTCGCCGGCCAGCTGCCGTTCTCCTCGCCAGACGACGTGGTGGTCGTCGCCCAGCACGCCTGCACGCCGGCCCCCCGGCTCAGCTCGATCCGGCCCGGCATCGATCGGCGGATCGAGGCGCTGGTCGCCACCGCGCTCCGCAAGGCCCCCGGGAACCGCTATGACTCGATGCAATCGCTCCTGGAGGACGTCGAGCGCATCCTCGGCGTCCGCCCCGGCGAGCCGATCGGCGCCCCGCTCAGGACGACCCCGGACGCCTACGAGCCGGTGAACCGCGCTGCCCGGGAGGCGCTCAAGTTCCTGCGGCGCCAGCTGCCCTGAGCCGGCAGGCAGCCCTGAGCCGGCAGGCAGCCTTGAACTGGCAGGCAGCCTTGAGCCAGCAGGCAGCCTTGAGCCGGCAGGCAGCCTTGAGCCAGCAGGCAGCCGCTCGCCCGGCGCGGCGGCTGGGCTCGCCGGCCCGTGGAGCCGCGCTGGTCACCGCGCGCCGAGATCCTCGATACGGTAGCCGTCCGGGTACGTGCGGTTCCTCAGCTGAGTGAGCAGGCGCGGCGAGCGCCGGCGCGGCATGGCCCGCAAGAGCGGGCCGCGCGCGCGGAGCGCCGCCTGCACGAGGTTGCGCAGCCCGGGCGGAGGCCGCGGCAGCCCGACGGCGTCGAGCATGCGATCATCGATCATCGCATGGAGGACCGGCGCCCCGAGCGGCCATAGCGCTCTCGGCAGCGCCCAGCCCAGCACGAGGTCCCGCGTCGCGACGGCGAGCTTCCGGTTGTCCTCCGAGAACCGCAGGTGCTCCGCCTCGTAATCGAGGTTGAACCGCTCGAACGCCTCGTAGCTCGGCGGGATATCCTTGATGTTCATCAGCGTCCCGACCTGCTTCCAGTAATGGTAGGCCGCGAGCTTCTCCTTCTCGAGCAGCGCGCGCCATGCGAAGCGCTCGTTCCAGCGGATGGGCTCGAAGATGAACGTGGACAGCGTGTACAGGTACTCGTCGTTCGGGATGGCGTAACGCCCGTGCTGCCGGTTCATGCGCCGCAGCGCCGCCCGGCCGCGCTCGCTGTCGTATCCGTTCTCCAGCATCTCGGAGAGGATGAGGACGGTGTCGTCGTAGCGCTTCTGGGTGCGCTGGAGGAACTCCCCTGTCTGCACCAGGAGAGGTGTGCCCTTGGCGATCCCGAAGACACGGAACAGCGCGAGCTCGAGGGCGTGCTGCGTGTCCCACGGGAAATCATAGCACGTCGAGAGAAATGCGATCTCCTGATGATCCTTGACCGGATCCAGGTTTGCTTCGATATGGTCGCGGATCGCATAGCGCGATCGCGATTCGGGAGGGGCCCAGCGCATGGAAGATCTCCTGATGTGTATCCGCCCGATGACGCGTCCATTTCTATCATGCATCGCCCATCCTGGCGGAAACATCGCTGAACAGATGAAGACGTCCATCGTGGCGAGCGTGGCGACACGAGGTGAGGTGCGGTCCACCGTGGCGCGCCGTGATGAGGAGGTGTGATGCGGCGGCGGGCCCGCGCCGGGCGAGCCGGCTGGCCAGGCTCCGCGCGGCGAGGCCGCGGGGAGGGCCGCGGGGGAGGGCCGGGAGCGCGGCGCCGGGGCGCTCGATCAGCTCGGTCTCGCGCTCGGCTCTCGGGCCCGCTTTCGCCCGCGCGGGCGCGTGCGCGGCCTGCGCGAAGGTGGCACGCTAGCGCCGTGCCGCCTGTCATCGACGACATGATCCAGGAGCTCCTTACACGCCATCGGTCGACCGGTCGGGTGGACCTCAACGACATCGCCGAAGTCGTCGACCGCCGGGCGGTCTCGTACGAGGAGGTCGAGTACATCATCGACCGGCTCGAGTCCGAGGGCCTCCGCGTCGCCGAGCCGCTCGATCGGGGCGATGTCGAGGTGCTCCGCGCCGTCGTCGCGAGCGCGAGGCGGCTCGCGGCCGAGCTCGGGCGCACACCCACGATCGGCGAGATCGCGCTGACCTCGGGCCACGCCCCGCACACGGTGCGCCGGGCGCTGGAACAAGCGGGGCGTGCCAAGGCTTGTTGAAGAGGAGGAGCGCTGGCCGCGCAGGACGCAGCGCGGCAAACCACGGTGACGCGCAGGCACGACGAGGTGCGCGAGAGGTGGCAAGCTGCGGCAGGCTGGCGCAGGACGCGGCAACCCGCGGCAAGACACGCAGAAGCGGAACGACGCCAAACAAAACGAGAGCGCTGCGCCGTTGAGTGCAGACCAGAGCTCTACATCAGTGTTACGATGCAGATGGAGGGGTGCTCTGTAGCCGTAGTCGATTGTTTCATCTACGCATCAGGGAAGGAAGGCTGGACCCGATGAACATCACGATCACGTTCCGCCATATGGTGGGTACCGACGCCGTGAAGAATTACGCTCATGAGAAGGTGGCCAAGCTCCAGAAGTTCCTTAGGCAGGCGATGACGGCGCAGGTCACCCTCTCCGTCGAGGGTCTGACGCACGTCGCCGACGTTCGCCTCTCCTCCGGCAGTCTAGCCTTCCATGCGACCGAGCGGGGTGAGGACATGTACGCGTCGATCGACATGGTCCACGACAAGCTCGAGCGGCAGATCCGGGATGGGAAGGGTCACACCATCGCGCGGAAGCGCGGCGGCACGAGCGCCGGCGAGTACGCCGTCGAGGTGGAGCGCGAGGCGGTGGCCGCGACGGGACGCACCCGATCGTGAGCCGCCGCGCGCGTCGCCGATGCGCGACGCGCGAACCGGAGCGAGGGCCGCCGCGCCCGCCGGCGCGGCGCGCTCCCATCCTGTGAGCCGCCGCTCGCGGGCGAGGCGGCGCGCTCCCTCCGCGTGAGTCGCCGCGCGCGTCGCCGCGGCGAGCGCGGCGGCGAAGGGCGCTCGTCTCCATCAGCTCACCCCTGCGCATGCCCGACCTGCCGGGGGGCCTGCCTGGAGCGGCGCGGCGGTCGCCCAGCGATCGCGGCGCGAAGAGCGCGAAGAACGCTCCCTCCGGGGCCGCTCGCCGCGATAGCGTCCTTGAGTCGCGCACCCGAAGTCCCCAGGGTACGATGGCCACATCGGCTCGCTTGGCCCTGGCCGAGCGCCGCGCCGACCGTGCCACGTGCGCCGTTCCTGAGCCCTCTCACCTCGCCCGAGCGCCGAAATCAGCATGCAAGTCCGCGACATCTTGACTGCGCACCAGGTATCCGTCGCCAGCGAGCAGGAGGGGGTCGTCCGCTCCAAGACGGACGCGCTCCGCCGGCTCGCCGCCCTGCTCACGGCAGGACAGCCGGGGGTCAAGGCCGATGACATCGAGCGGGTGCTCGGCGAGCGCGAGCGCCTGCAGTCCACCGGCGTCGGGAGCGGCGTGGCCATCCCCCACGGCGCGATGGAGGGCGTCGACCGGCTGATCGGCGCGGTCCTGATCTGCCCGAAGCCGATCGACTTCGACGCGATCGACGGGGCGCCGGTGTCCATCCTCGTCGCCGTGATCGGGCCGAAGCGCGCCACGGGCGAGCACCTCAAGACGCTGGCGCGCATCTCCCGCCTGCTGCGGGACGAGACGTTCAGGCGGCGGCTGCTCGGCGCCTCGACCGGGCGCGCGGCGTTCGAGCTCATCACCGCCGAGGAAGGGAGGTCGGTGTCATGAGCGGCCCGCGCAGCGGCGGACAGGAAGGGGAAGGGGGCGGCCGGATGCCCCCCTCGATCCGCGGTGGCCGGGCGGACCGCCCCGCCATCGCAGTGCGGAGCCTGATGGCCGACGAGGGGCTCGGCATCGACCTCACGCTCATCGCCGGCGCCGCGGGCCTCGACCGGCCCATCATGAACACCCGCATCCAGAAGTCCGGGCTCGCGCTCGTCGGCCACTTCCACGGCATCGTCCCGACGCGGGTGCAGATCCTCGGGCAGACCGAGCTCTCGTTCCTCCACAAGCTCTCCCGCGAGGACCGGCTCCTGTCGCTGCGCGGCTTCTTCGAGCTCGGCCTGTGCTGCGTCATCCTCACGCAGGGCGACCAGCCGTTCGAGGCGAACGGCTCCGGCATCGGGTTCGTCCCTGTGCCGGAGCTCGCGCAGTGCGCCGAGGAGACAGGGACTCCGCTCCTCGTCTCGGCGGTGCGGTCGAGCGCCACGATCACCGCGCTGCACGCGCTGCTCGACGATCGCCTGGCGCCGCGCCTGCGGCTGCACGGCGTGCTCGTCGACGTCTTCGGCGTGGGCCTTCTTCTCATGGGGTCGAGCGCGATCGGCAAGAGCGAGTGCGCGCTCGATCTCGTGATGCGCGGCCACCGGCTCGTGGCCGACGACGCCGTGGAGTGCGATTACCGCCCTCCCGGCATGGTCTTCGGCGCCCCGGCGGAGCTCCTCCGGTACCACCTCGAGGTGCGTGGCCTCGGCATCCTCAACGTGAAGGACCTCTTCGGCGTCACGTCGATCCGCGAGCGCAAGCGGATCGACGTCGTGGTGAAGCTTGTCGAGTGGTCGAAGGACACCGAGTACGATCGGCTCGGGCTGGACGAGCGGTACCACACCATCCTCGGCGTGAAGATCCGGGAGCTCGTCATCCCGGTGCGCCCGGGCCGCGACATGGCGTCGATCCTGGAGGTCGCCGCCCGCAACGAGCTCCTGAAGAACGCCGGGTTCCACGCGGCCCGCGAGTTCTTCGGCAACGTCGAGGGCGAGCTGCTCCGCGAGCGCTCGCCGGAGGAGTCGTCGATCCCGCCGCCGGCGAGGCTCGCGGAGGAAGGCGCCTCGCGGAGCGCCCCGCCGCCCGGCCCGCCGCGGCCGCCGCCGCCGCCCGGCCGCGGCGTGGACGCGCCGAACCCCCCGAGCAGCGCCTTCCGGCCGCCCGTGGATCGGGGCAGGCCGCCCCCCGATCGCCCGAGCTCCGGGTTCAGCCCCACGGAGTCGTCCGTGAGCCTGCCGCGGCCGAGGAGGCGAGGGTGAGCAACGGAGGCGATCAGCAGCAGCACGGCCTGCACGGGCCCGACGGCGCGCCGGGGCGCGTCGTCGTCGTCACGGGCCTCTCCGGCGCGGGCAAGTCGACGGCGCTCCACGCCCTGGAGGACCTCGGCTTCTTCTGCGTGGACAACCTGCCCACGTCGCTCGTGCAGCCGGCGGTCGAGGCGTGCGAGGCGGGCGGGATCACCCGGATCGGGCTCGGCATCGACGTCCGGGTGGGCTCCTTCCTGGCGGGCGCCACGGCGGCGCTCGACTCGATACGGACCGGACGGGACGTGGTGATCCTCTTCCTCGACGCCTCGGACGAGACGCTGCTCCGGCGCTTCAGCGAGACGCGGCGCCCGCACCCGCTGACGACCGGCGGCAGCGGCGCCATCGCGATGCTCGACGGCGTCCTCCTGGAGCGCGAGCGGCTCGCGTCGCTGCGGGCCAGGGCGACCATCGAGCTCGACACGACCCGGCTGTCGACGCACGACCTGCGCCGCGTCGTCATCGAGCGGCTGCGCCCCGCGAAGGTCGAGGTGCCCCGGATGTCCACCCGGTTCGTCTCGTTCGGTTACAAGTACGGCATCCCGCTCGACGCCGATCTGCTCTTCGACGTCCGCTTCCTCGACAACCCGTATTTCGTCCACGGCCTCCGCGAGCTCACGGGGAACGACGAGCCGGTGCGGGAGTACATCCTGAAGAACCCGGATGCCCTCGAGTTCATCTGCAGGACAGAGCAGCTCCTCTCGTTCTGCATGCCGCGCTACGCCAGCGAAGGAAAGAGCTACCTCACCGTCGGCATCGGATGCACCGGCGGCCGGCACCGCTCCGTCGTGCTCACCAACGCGCTGAGCGACAGCCTGCGGCGGAAGACGGGGCTGCCCATCACGGTCGTGCACCGGGACGTCGCCCGGGTGAGCACGAGTGGTGTACCCTCGGGGGTGGGAGAGGGCATGGCCGGGGCGCCCGGCGTGGATCTCCGGCTGGCGCAGCCGGGAGCGGCCCCGTCGGAGCCTCGCCCGGCGTCGGACACGAGCGTGACGGGGGGCGAGCGGTGACGACCGAGGCGGTAACGAGACGATTCACCATCATCAATGTGCGCGGGCTCCACGCGCGCGCCGCGACGAAGCTCGTGCAGCTCGCGGGGCGTTACGACTGCGAGATCTCGCTGACCGGGCCGGACGGGCAGTCGGCCAACGCGAAGAGCGTGATGGGCGTGCTCCTGCTCTGCGGGTCGATGGGCACCCAGATCGAGGTGAGCGCGACGGGCGATCAGGCGGCCGACGCCGTCTCCGCCATCGGCGAGCTGATCGCCGGGCGCTTCGGAGAGCACGAGTGACGCGCGGCCCGAGCGCGCTCTCGTCGGACGCCCCGGACGAGCATCTCGCCCCGGCGGACGCCGTCCGGAGCGGCTCGGCGGCGCCCGGCGCCCGGGTCGACTCAATGCCGCCCGGCGCCCGGACGGAGACGCTGCGGGGCATCGCCGGGTCCCCCGGGGTCGCCATCGGCGCGGCCGTCGTGATGGGCGGGCACCGGACGAACCACCCGCGCCGCCGCGTCGGCTCCAGCGAGATCGCGGCGGAGCTCGAGCGCTTCGAGGCCGCGGTCGAGCGCGCGCAGGACGAGCTGCGCGACATGGCGAAGCGCATCGGCGATCACCGCGCCGAGGCGTCGATCCTCGAAGCCTACCTGCTGATGCTCGGCGACGAGGCGCTCGCCGACGCCGTGAAGCGCCAGGTCACCGAGGAGCGCCGCTGCGCCGAGTGGGCGGTGGCGACCGCGTGCGAGGCGATCGCCGGCCGCTTCGCCGCGCTCGACGACCCGTACCTGCGCGAGCGCAGCCACGACGTCCTGTTCGTCGGCGAGCGCCTCGTGCGCGCGTTCAGCCTCCCGCCCCAGGAGCCGCCGTCCTCGCGCGACACCTCGCCGCTCTCCACGCGCAGCCTGATCGAGCTGCAGAACTCGATCGCCATGCCGGCGACGTTCGGCGCGGCGCTCCCGCGCTTCTCCGGGCCGACGATCCTCATCGCGCACGACCTGTCGCCGGCCGACACCGCGGCGATGGTCGACGAGCCGGTCGTCGGCTTCGTCACCGAGGTCGGCACCCGCACGAGCCACACCTCCATCATGGCGCGCGCGCTGGAGATCCCGGCCGTGGTCGGCGTCAGCGACGTCCTGCAGCGCGTGATCACGGGCGACCTCGTGGTGATCGACGGGCTGCGCGGCACGGTCGTCGTTCGCCCCGGCCCGGCCGAGCTCGCGGACGCGCGCGCCCGCGCCGAGCGCTACGTCGCGCTCGGCAAGGAGCTCTCGGAGTCCAGGCACCGGGCCGCCCAGTCGAAGGACGGCGTCAAGGTGTCGCTCCGGGCGAACGTCGAGCTCCCGGCCGAGGCGATCCTCGCGCGCGACCAGGGCGCCGACGGCATCGGCCTCTACCGGACCGAGTTCCTCTACATCGACCGCACGTCCCCGCCCTCGGAGGACCAGCAGTTCGAGATCTTCCGCGCCGTCGTCGAGGCGCTCCGCCCGAAGCCGGTCACGCTGCGCACGTTCGACATCGGCGGCGACAAGTTCGTCTCCACGTTCCAGGTGCCGCCCGAGATGAACCCGATGCTCGGCCTCCGCGCGGTCCGGCTCGCGCTCTCTCGCCCCGACGTCTTCCTCGAGCACCTCCGCGCCATGGTGCGCGCCTCCGCCTACGGCGACGTGCGGATCATGATCCCCATGGTCGCGGGCCTCGGCGAGCTCCGGCAGGTGCGCGCGCTGCTGCGCCGCGCGCAGGAGCAGGTGCGCGCCCGCGGCCAGGCGTGCGCCGACGAGATCCCGCTCGGCGTGATGATCGAGGTGCCCTCGGCGGCGATCATGGTCGACCATTTCGCGCGCGAGGCCGCGTTCCTGAGCCTCGGGACGAACGATCTGATCCAGTATGCGCTCGCGGTCGACCGGACCAGCCGCTCGCTCGCCTACCTGGCCTCGCCGTTCGATCCGTCGATCCTGCGGCTGATCACGAAGGTGATCCAGGCAGGCCAGGACTTCGGCAGGCCGGTCTCCCTCTGCGGCGCGATGGCGAGCGATCCGCTCGCCGCCCTGCTGCTGCTTGGCCTCGGCCTCCGCGACTTCTCGATGGAGGCGGCGGCGATCCCGGAGATCAAGGAGACGCTCCGGCGCGTGACGGTCGCCGAGGCCGAGGCGGTCGCGGCGGAGGCGCTCGCCTGCGCGACGGCGGAGGAGGTCGAGTGCTGCGTCGCCGCCTCGTTCGCGCCGGACCTCTACGACCTGCTCACGGGAGAGCGCGCCACGCGGTGAGCGGCGCGCTGGGTGCGGTGGGGCCGACGCCTGCGGTGCCGGTCGCGTCCGGGGTGGCGCGCGCGCTGGCCGTCTGCGCGGTGGCGCTCGGCCTGTGCGCGGCGGGCTGCGAGGAGGAGGCGCCGCCGACGCGGCTCGTCGGGCAGGTGCACCTGACGCTGCTCCACACGTCGGACATCCACTCGCGGCTCTTCCCGTACAACCTGCAGCTCGGCCAGGTGGACGCGGGGCTCGGCCTCGGCGCGGCGGCCTCGATCGCGAACGTCGGCGGCGCCGCGCGCATGTCCCATCTCCTCGGGCGCGAGCGCGCCCGGTCGTCGCGCGCGCTTCACCTCGACGGTGGCGACTGCTTCCAGGGGGCGCCGATCTTCAATTTCTACTCGGGAGAGGCGGAGATCCGCGCCCTCGGCGCCATGGGCGTCGACGCCATGATCGTCGCCAACCACGAGTTCGACCGCGGCGCGCTGAACCTCGGTATCCAGCTCCAGCAGAACGCCGGCTTCCCCGTCCTCGCGGCGAACTACCAGCTCGAGGACCCCGCGCAGCCCGGCGCCTCTCCGCTCGGCGCCATCCTCCAGCCGTTCACGGTCTTCGACCTCGAGGGCCTCAAGGTCGGCGTCGTCGGGATGGGCAACCTCTCCAGCCTGACGTCGATCTTCGAGACGCCGAACCGGCTGGGCGTCACCCCGCTGAACACGACCGAGGTCGCCCAGTTCTACGTCGACCTGCTCCGCCCCACGGTGGACGTCATCGTCTTCGTCACCCACCTCGGCCTCGACGGCGACGAGCGGATGATCGAGACCACGACGGGCATCGACGTCGTGCTCGGCGGGCACAACCACATCGTCCTCCAGCCGCCGAAGCGCGTCCGCGACTGCTCGCGGTACTACGACGAGGAGGAGCAGCGCCACTACATCCTCCTGAACGACGAGCGCTCGCCCGGGCAGGGCGCGAAGCGCCGGCGTTACTGCGCGCCGCGCGACGTGCTGCTCGCGCACTCCGGCGCGTTCGCGAAGTTCGTCGGGCGGCTCGATCTCGTGCTGTCCAGGGACGCCTCCGAGCTCGGCGGCGGCTACGACCCGCTGAACGGCTTCGAGGTGCTCTCGGACCGGTACGAGCTCTTCCCGGTGACCGAGGGCGTGCCCGCCGATCCGATCGTCGCCTCGGCGCTCGAGCCGTACGCGCAGGGGCTCGACGCGCTCGCGAACCTCGATCTCCTGGTCGGCTACGCGCCGGGCGGCGCCCGCCGCGCCTCGGCGAGCGGCGGCGACTCGCCGCTGGGCAACCTCATCGCCGGGGCGATGTGGCTGCGCCTCGGCATCCAGACCGATTTCGCGCTCACGAACACGACGGGCATCCGCGCCGACCTCGTGCCCGGCCCGGTGACGGTCGAGCAGATGTTCAACGTCTTCCCCTTCGACAACTCGATCTCGAAGATGCAGCTCTCCGGCCTCGAGGTGCAGGAGCTCTTCGACTTCGTGGCGCGCCGATCGAGCGGCCGCGGGTGCGTCTCGCAGGCGCAGATCGCGGGCGCGCGGGTCGTCATCGACTGCGCCGCGCGCTCGGCCGACGGCGCCGCGTCCGGCGTCGCGACCCACGTGTACATCGGCGCGCGCCAGCCGGCGATCGCGTGCCCGAACGGCGACGCCGACTGTCCGGGCGGCGAGGAGGGCAGCTGCGACGTCGAGGCGAGGCGCTGCTGGCAGCCGCTCGATCCGATCGCGACCTACGAGCTGGCGACGTCGAGCTACCTCGCCCAGGGCGGCAGCGGGTTCCGCGTGCTCCAGCGCAACACGACGCAGCTCGACACCCAGGTGCAGCAGCGCGACGCGCTGATCGACGCCATCCGCGCGGGCAGCCCGTGCGGCGCGGACGAGCGCGGCGAGCTCGCGTCGTGCCAGCGGGACGCCGATTGCGTGGGCGTGGGCGAGGGCTTCGTCTGCGCGTGCCCCGAGTCGGTGGTCGAGGGGCGGGCGTGCAAGACCGGCGAGGCGCCGTGCTCCCGGGGCGCTTGTGTGCTCGCGCGCTGCCGCGATGACGTCGCCGCCTACCAGCGCGACGTCTGCGCCGAGGCGCCGACCGACTGGGTGCGGGAGCGGTGCGAGAGCGCGCTCGCCCCGTGCAGCGCCGCGGGCGAGCAGTGCAAGTACCTGGCGTGCGTCGACCGGCGGCTCGGCAACTTCTCCGACGGCCGCTTGCGGATGGTGGGCCAGTGACGCCGCGGGCGAGGCGCCGAGCGGCGCTCGCGGCCGCCGCGCTCGCCGGGTGCGGCAGCGACGGCGGGCCGCCCCCGGGCGTCTCGAGCTTCTGGGTCCAGGTCGTGAAGGTGAACGGGGAAGCGCCCCCCTCTGCGGAGGCGCCGCTGCCGGCCAACCGCGGCGACGCGGTGGACACCTGGTCGTTCAGGATCGAGGCGCGCGACGCTGCCGGCCGCCGGACCCCCTTCGACGCCATGGTCAGGCTGAGCGTCGATCCCGGGGCTGTGCTCGACGTCGAGGCGGACGACGAGGGCGTCGCGGTCGGCCGCAACATCCGCCTGCGGGACGGCGTGGCCGAGGGGATCGCCCACGTGACGGCTGTCTACGGGCCCGTCCGGCTGTGGGTCGAGGACCTCGGCTACCGGCCCGCGTCCCGGGGCGACCGCCCCGCGTGCGCCAACGGCGTCAACGACGACGCGCCGGGCGACGTGCTCGTCGATTTCCCCGCCGATCCCGGGTGCGCCTTCGCGGACGACGACACCGAGGAGGGCGGCTCCTTCAGCGCCGGCGTATCGAAGCCGGTCGCCTACGCCTTGCCGCGCATCGCCGACGTGCAGGGCGGCGGCTCGGCGACGCCCTACCCGTCCGAAGCGATACGGATCGACACCGCGGCTCCCCAGCAGGTCGTCGTCACGCGTGTCTCGAGCGACGGCTTTTACGTCACCGATCTGGCCGGCCAGGGCAGCGGCTTCAACCACCTCTTCGCGTACAATTTCAACACACCTGCCAGCCTGCGTGTCTGCGATCGGCTCGAGTACCTCGCGGGCACCGTCGACGAGTTCTTCGGCTTCACCCAGCTCTCGTTCCCCTCGTACGAGATCACGCGCGCGCAGGGAGGAGCGGAGTGCCTGGTCCCGGAGCCGACGGCGCTCGACGGGCCGACGATCGCCGGAGCCCTGGCCATGGAGCGCCTCGAGAGCGGGCTCGTGCGCGTCGAGGGGTTCCACATCGGCGAGCGCTTCGGTCCGAGGCCCGCGAGGGACAACGTCTTCGCCGCGGAGCAGTCGAACTGCGATCTGAACGGCGACGGGCAGGTCGATTTCGAGAGCCAGGCCGAGCGGAGCTGCGCGAACGCGTGCTCGGACGACCCCGAGTGCAGCGAGTGGACGAGCTACTCCGCGCGCGGCAACTACAAGATCACGGACGGGTCGAGCAGGATCCAGATCCAGACGGGCACGGTGAGCGCCTTCGATCCGCCGTCGCACCGGGGCGAGGTGATCGACGCGGTGACTGGCACGCTCCGGAATTTCTCGGGCGGCTCGCTGAACTGGACGATCGAAGCCCGCTGTCCGGACGACCTCGTCTGCGGGGCGCCCGGCTGCGCGCCCGCCACGAAGCCCTCGAAGGAGGCCTGCGTCCGGACGCGCAGCCTCGACGACGACGACGCGGAGACCAACTAGCCACCTCCTCGCCTCCGCCGCGGCCGCGCCGCGCCCGCCGGTTCACCCAGGCCCAGGAAAGCCACCGCCCGCCATGCACCGAAGCGCGCTCCTCGCCCCTGCTGCCTCCGCGGCCTTGCTGTTCACGCTCGCGCCGCCGGCGCTAGGCCAGCCGCAGCCGCCGCCAGCGCCGGCGGCGCCGAGCTCGGACCAGGCCGCGCCGCCCCCGGCGCCCGACGCGCCAGGCTCGGACCAGGCCGCGCCGGCCCCGGCGCCCGACGCGCCGCCTCCGATCTCGCAGCCCGCGCCCGCGCCCGTCGTCCCCACCCTCTCGCGGCTCGAACCCTACCTCCCCCCAGCGGCCACCGAGCCGCCCGTCCGCGCGGGGGACGCGATGGACACGCGCCTCACATGGACGCTCGGCGACGACGACCTGCTCCACGACACGGGCCAGGCGCAGCCGCTCTCGCCCAACCTCAGCGTCGGCGATCGGAAGCAATACCGGCTCTTCTTCGACAACCTCAACTCCCGCTTCAGCGGGCGCGAGAACCTGACGCACCTCGCGCTCTACAAGAGGATGCCGGGGTTCATCGCGCGGCTGGACACCGAGGCTTCGCTGATCCTACGCATCGATCTCGCCGCGCTGTCCAGGAACAACAACAACCTCAATCAGGCGTTTTACGACGCCGGATCGTTCATTCGCGCCTTCTATCACATAGGCGGCAGGGCAGAGGGGAAGACCGGCGTCGGTGTCACGCTCTGGCCCATCGACACGGACCGGTTTCGTCTCGGCTACCTCTACGAGATCTCGTGGGGCGGGACGAACGCCTCCATCAACCAGTCCATCTTCCCGCGCATCATCGGACCCGCGCCCGGCGCGAAGGTCCAGCTCGATGCCGACCGGTTCAGCGTGTACGCGGGGTTCAAGATCGCGAGCCTCACCCAGGTCCAGAAGGTGCTCACCCCCGGCACGAGCGAGACCGAGGAGGTCCGGATCGCTCAGACCAACTACGGATTTCTCCTTGGCGGGGAAGCCGATCTCCACCCCTGCGTTCACGTCGACCTAGGCGCCGGCTACTTCCAGCAGGGCCGCTTCGACTTGCCCGACGTCGCCGGCGACCCGGTCTACACCTACGGCGCCTCGGCCCGGATCGTCGCGCACGCCAGGGACGAGCCCATCCCGCAGTCGATCGAGTTCCTCCTCTATCGCAACGATCCCAACAAGCCGCAGATCCTCTTCAAGCCCGAGGCGTACGCGCCGGGCAAGACGACATGGGCGGTGATCCTCGAGGCGACGAACCTCTTTCAGAACCTCAAGGACTTCGAATCTGCCGGCGCCACCACGCACCAGCCGGCACGCGCCGGCGCCCTCCAGGCGGTCGTCAAGTCCGGATACGCGCGCGCGAGCGTCACGGGCGTCTACCGCGACCTGCCGTTCGTGCTGCGCAACCAGCCGAGCTTCATCCCCTTCCAGACGATCCCGAAGACCGCCCAGACCTCGACGGCCGACGAGCTGTTCTTCGCGCTCGCGGCCGATTACCACCTCGCGTCCGCGCGGCTCACGCCCGGCCTCGGCGTGGGCCTGCAGTTCCCCGCCGCGTTCAGGACGATGTCCATCGACGCCATGAGCGCGGTGATCGCGCGCACGTCCGTCGTCCGAGAGCAGGGCAATGTGTCGATCCTCCCCTTCAACACCTCCGCCGTCCCGATCTTCCAGCTCCGCGCGAGCCTCAAGTGGGATATCAGCAAAATCCTCTCGGCCGTCGCGTGGGCTCAATATGTGCGTGACAACAACGGCACGTTCATGGAGCGCGATCCCTCCGAGGGCACCGTGGCCCTGCGCACCTTCGTGAACCCCGACTTCTTCGGCCTCGGCACGACCTTCCAGGCCCGCTTCTGATCCGGCGACCGCGCCGCGCGCTCACCGCGCGCTCACCGCGCGCCCGCGACGCGCGCTCGCCCGCGCTCATCGCGGCTGGAAGTCCTTGAACGCCGCCACAGCCCGCGGCGACGTGCTCACGGTCTCCACGATGCGGAAGCCGCCGCGCAGGTAGAAGCCCTCGAAGTGCAGCACGCTCTCGCCCTCGGCGGGCTCGATCTCCCAGTAGCGCGAGCGGTCCTTCGACGTCCCGAGCACCGCGATCCGCCGCCACCCCGCCGGGATCATCCCCGTCCACTCGGGGCCGCGCTTCTCCGACAGCTCGAAGTCGTCGCGGCTGTGCTTCACCCGGAAGCTCGCGTCCGGCCCCGAGCCGATGCGCGCGTCGAGCGTGGCCCCGGGCGGTCCCTTCGCCATCTGGTCCTGGCGCCGCGGCCCCCGCTTGCTCACCCGGTAGCCCGCCACCGACTGCGGATCGAGGTAGTAGGTGCCCCCTTCCTTGCTCGCGCGCAGCCGCCCCGCGTAGATCGCCTGGCGCACCGCGCTCTCGGAGATGCCGAGCTGGTGCGCGGCGTCCGGCACCGTCATCGTGAACCGCGTCCGCGGCGTGACGACCGCTGAATCGGGCGGCAGCCGCTTCCGCGCCACGCAGTCGAGCATCACGTGGAAGGCCGGGTCGCGGTACACGTCGGCGGTCGCGACGCTCCGGCCCGCGACGGCGGTGGTGTCCAGCAACGGGTTCTCCGGGCCGAGCACGAGATCGAGCAGCTCTGCATCGGACACCGACGGATCCCTGGCCGCCGCCAGGACCCGGGACAGAAAGGCGCCCAGCTCGCCCGCCGGCGTCGGGAACTCGACCGTCTCGCCGGACAGCAGCGTGTATTGCGTCTTCATCTCGCCTCTTCGCAGCTCGCAGCTCGCAGCTCGTCGTGTGCGCTCGCCCACGCCGCGCGCCGCACGCGTGCCCGGGCCCACGCGAGCCCGATCCATCCGTCCAGGAGGCGGACGAAGTCCCACGCACGCGCCGGAGGCGCGCGCAGGCGGATCTCACCCCACCGGGGACGCCGCGCCGGCGGAGCCCGCCTCGATGGACGAGCCCGCCCGCACGTCGCCCGCGTCGGGCACGCGTTCAGCGCCGCAGCTACGCATTACTGTAAGCCCGTTCAGGTTGTCCCGTCTAGTGCCTTTGCACGCCGCTAGGACAAATGCCGTCCGCTTCCAGGACGGCCGTGCGTCCACAACCTTCCGAAATCAAACATTAATTCTGTATGATCAGAACGAGGCGCGACCACGGAAATATCGTCGAGGGTCGCGGACGGGGCGCAGATCGCAGCGCCACGCCCGCCTCGCACCGTCGCCGCGCCCGGGTTGCCGGAGGGATCTGTTCAGTGGGTGAGCCCCACCTTTTGTTCAGGTGTCGGGCCGCTGTCGCGTCTCGGCGAGGGCCTCGATCGTGTCGCGATCGTGGTCCCGGATGCAGTCGACGCCGTTGCGCTCGAACTGGATGGCGGCGGCCAGCGCGGTCCGGCTTCGCTCGCGGTCCATGGCCCACGCGGCGTGTCGCACCAGCAGGGCGAGCTGCAGCGCCCGGCCCAGGGTGATCGCGACCCGGCGGGCGCCCGCCTCGAGGCCGGGGCGGTCGGCGGCGGCCATCTCCTTGATCCACGCGCGGGCGTGGGACACCGCGCGCGACGCGGACGTCTCGGCGTCGGCGAGCTTCGGCTCGACGACGCCGGTCAGGAGGCGCGCGACCTCGGCCGCGAGGATGTCGAGCGAGCCGTCCTTCAGGATCACCCGCAGCGCGTCGAGGGCGAGCACGTTCGTCGTGCCCTCCCAGATCGTGAGGACCTGCGCGTCCCGGAGCAGGCGCGGCAGCCCCGTGTCCTCGACGTAGCCGGCCCCGCCGAACGCCTCGAGCACCTCGCTCAGCACCGACACCGCCTGCTTGGCGGTCGTGAGCTTCGCGAGCGGGATGATCAGCCGCAGCAGCTTCGCCTCCGAGTCGGTGAGCGAGCCCGTCTCCTCGCGCCCGAGCAGCTCGATCGCGCGGAAGGTCAGGTGGAAGGCGCCCTCGAACTCGGCCTGGAGCTCGGCGAGCGTGTCCATGTGCAGCGGCTTCTCCGCCAGCGTCGTGCCGAACTGGACTCGGCTCTGGGCGTACGAGCGCGCCAGCGCGAGCCCCCGGCGCATCCCGGCGATGGCGCCGATCGCGTTCCAGGTGCGCGTCACGTTGAGCATCGGCGCGATCGCCCGGACGCCGTTCGACAGGCCCGCCACCGGCGTGGCGAGGACGCCGTCGAGCGTGAGCTCGGCGGTCGGCACCTTGCGGGTGCCGAGCTTGTCCTTCAGCCGGTTGATCAGCACGCCCTCGCGGCGCCCCGCCTCGCCCGCGAGCTCCACGTAGAAGAGCGCGAGCCCGCGGCTGCCCTCCGGGTTGCCCTCGGGGCGCGCGAGCGTGAGCGCCATCTCCGACGTTGTCGACGAGGCGAACCACTTCGTCCCGTGCAGCCGGTAGGCCCCGTCGGGGCCGAGGCGCGCCGCCGTCTCGCTCCGCCCCACGTCCGAGCCGCCGGTGCGCTCGGTCATCCACTGGCCCGAGGTCCACGCGGCGGCGGGGTCGCGGCTTGTGAGCCGGGGCACCGCGCGGTCGATGAGCGCGCGGTTCTCGCTCGCGAGGAGCGTCCGCGCTGCGCCGTCGGTCATCGCGAGCGGGCACGTGTACACGTCGCTCGACGCGTCGAAGAGGTACGCCAGCGCGAACTGATGGACGCGCGAGAACGCGCCGTGCGCCCGCTCGTAGGCCGTGGCGACGACCCCGCGCTCGCACGCGATCCGGGCCGCCTCCTTCCAGAGCTCGGTCACCTCGACGTGGTCGATGCGCCTGCCCCAGGCGTCCCACGACGTGAGCTTCGGCTCGTTCGCGCGATCGGCGAGCTGCAGCTGGTACAGGCGGCCGCCGGCGAGCTCGCCCATCTCCCGCAGCGAAGGCGTTATCGACGCGGCCACCTCGCGCGGCAGGGCCCTCGCGAGGTAGGACCGCAGCACGCGGTCATCGTCGTACTGGTTCCCGAGTGTGGGGGGGTCTTGATAGAAAGCCACCGGCCGACTCCTAGGTTGGTGCGCCGCAACCCGAACCGTGCGACGCCCGCGCGCCGATCACGTTCCGCGCGCCCCTCCGGGCACGCGCGGCGACTCGCAGCCTCGATAGAGCTCGAAGCTACTGAACCCGTCCCACCCGGTTCAACAGGAAGCCGGAGGCTGCGTCGCGCCGACGCGGCGAACGGTGAACCTCTGCTGGTAATTTCGCCGCGACGCCCGGTTTTTGTGGGCTGTTCGGGTGCTGTGTCGCACGGAAAGAAGCGGAAGTCGCTGAATGTGCAGTTCTTGACTTCTCCGATGTACCAATGCATATGGCTGGCGGTGAAGCTCTCGAACAAGGGTCGCTACGGTGTGCGCGCATTGTTCGATATCGCATTCCACAACGACGGGCGGCCGACCCAGATCCGCGAGATCTCCGAGCGGGAGCTCATCCCGGCGCGCTTCCTGGAGCAGATCTTCCAGGACCTGAAGAAGGCCGGGCTCATCAGCTCGAAGCGGGGGCCGCGCGGCGGCTATCACCTGGCGCGGCCCGCGAGCGAGATCAGCCTGGGCGACGTCGTCCGCGCCCTGGAGGGGCCAGTCGCCGTGATCGCGCCGGATGACGACGGCCGGCCGGGGGGCTCGCCGCTCGACCCGCCCACGGCCGTGTTCCACGATCTGGCGCTCGCCATCGAGCGCTGCTTCGACTCGGTGTCGATCGCCGACGTCTGCGAGCGCGGCGTCGAGCTCGGCGTGCACCGCAAGGGGCGGCCGGAGCGCTCGACCTACGTGATCTGAGCCGACACCATGAGCAGCCCCGAACGATCCGCACACTCCACCGGCGCCCCCCGCCCACCCGCGGAACCCGCGGACGGCGCAGCGCAGCTCCCGCCGCTCCCGTCGCACCCGCGCGTCGTCGACAGCCTCCTCGACCTCGTGGGCGACACGCCGCTCTTCGAGATCCGCCGCGTCGACGCGGCGACGCCCCGGGGGCGCGTCTTCGGGAAGGCCGAGCAGCACAACCCGGGCGGCTCGCTGAAGGACCGGATCTGCCTGGCGATGATCGAGGGCGCCGAGGCGCGCGGGCTGCTCGGCGCGGGCGGCGTGGTCATCGAGCCCACGTCGGGGAACACAGGGATCGGGCTCGCGATCGTGTGCGCGGCGAAGGGGTACCGCTGCATCCTGACGATGCCGGCGAGCATGAGCCTGGAGCGGCGCCAGCTGCTCGAGGCCTACGGCGCGGAGGTCGTCCTGACCGAGCCCGAGGCGCAGATGGAGGGGGCCATCGCGCGGGCGCGCGAGCTCGCGGCGGACATCCCGGGGGCGCTCATCCTCAGCCAGTTCGACAACCCCGACAACCCGCGCGTCCACGCGGAGACGACCGCGCGGGAGATCCTGCACGCGATGGCCGGCCTCGACGCGCCGGGGCGGCCCGGTCCCCGGCAGTCGCTGACGATCGACGCCTTCGTCGCCGGCGTGGGGACGGGCGGGTCGGTGAGCGGCGTCGGGCGGGTGCTCAAGCGGGTGCGCGCGGCGACGCGCGTCATCGCTGTCGAGCCCGAGTCGTGCGCGACGATCTCGCGCGGCGAGCGCGGGCCCACCAAGATCCAGGGGCTCGCCGCCGGGTTCGTCCCCGCGAATTACGATCCGGGCGTGGTGGACGAGGTGCGGACGGTCAGCGATCGCGCCGCGTACGAGACGAAGGTGGCGCTGGCCCGGCAGGAGGGGCTGCTCGTCGGCATCAGCGCCGGCGCGGCGGTGCGCGTCGCGCTCGACGTCGCCCGCGAGCTCGGCCCCGACGCCAACGTGGTGACCGTCCTCTGCGACACCGGCGAGCGCTACTTCAGCCTGGACGAGTATTTCCGATGAGCGGCGGCGAGGCGATCCGGGGGTGCGTCCTCGTCGTCGGGGCGGGGGGGATCGCCGCGCCGGCCGCGCTCGCGCTCGCCGCCGCCGGGGTTCGGGAGCTCCGGGTCGCGGACGACGACCAGGTCGAGCTGACGAACCTGCATCGTCAGATCCTGTTCGACGGCGACGACGTCGGGCGGCCGAAGCTCGATGCGTTCGCGGAGGCGCTGCGCAGCCGCTTCCCCGGGCTCCGCGTCGATCGTCGTTACGGCCGCTTCACGCCGAGCGCGGCGGCGGGGTTGATGCCGGGCGTCTCCTTGGTGGTCGACGCGACCGACAACTTCGCGTCGCGGTTCCTGATCGCCGACGTGTGCCGCCTCACGAGGACGCCGGTGGTCCATGCCGCCGCGATCCGCTGGCGCGCGACGGTGATGGCGGTCGCGGGGGAGGGGGCGCCCTGCTACCGCTGCCTGTTCGAGGACCTGCCGACCGGGGACGCGCCGGATTGCGCCACGGCCGGGGTGGCTGGCCCGGTGTGCGGCGTGGCCGGCGCGATCGCGGCGGATCGCGCGCTGGCGATCCTCGCGGGCGACGCGTCGATCTTCGGCCGGATCGCGACGTACGACGGCCTCACGGACACGCTGCGCAGCGTCCCTGTCTCCGCGCGGCCCGCCTGCGACCTGTGCGGATCGCGCGCCGCGATCGCGACGATCGACGCGTCCCGCTACGTCGTCGCGTGCGCTGCCGCGAGCGGATCCTCGACCCCTGCTGAAAAGGACCGCGAAGGCGGATCCCCGACCCACGTTGAAGGGGACCGCGAAGGCGGATCCCCGACCCACGTTGAAGGGGACCGCGAAGGCGGATCCCCGACCCACGTTGAAGGGGACCGCGAAGGCGGATCCCCGACCCACGTTGACGCTGAAAACGACCGCGAGAGCGGATCCTCGACCCACCTCAAGACTGGAGAGCAAGACCATGGCTGACACCGCGACCGTCCGCATCCCGACCCCGCTCCGCACGCTCACCGGAGGGCAGGACGAGGTCAAAGCCGCCGGCGGCACCGTCGGCGAGCTGATCGAGAACCTCGAGAAGAGCTACCCCGGCATCCGCGACCGACTCCTCGACGACAAGGGCGTGCGGCGCTTCGTGAACATCTTCGTAGGCGACGAGGACATCCGCTTCCTCGACGGGCTGAAGACGCCCGTGAAGGGCGGTGACCAGGTGGCAATCGTGCCCGCGATCGCCGGGGGCTGAGGTGGACGACCCGCGCTATCTCCGCCAGGTGTTGCTCGCGGAGATCGGTCCAGAGGGACAGGCGAGGCTCGGGGCGGCGACGGCGCGCGTGCTCGGCGGCGGCAGCGACGCGCCGCCGCTCGCGCACGAGGTGGCGGAGCGCTACGCGCGCGGCGCCGGCTTCGGCGCGCTCGCGGACGGCGCGATCGACCTCGCCGCGCTCGCGCCCGCGGACCTCGTCGCCTCGCCCGCCGCGCGCGCCGTGCTCGCCGGCGCGCGCGCGGCCCTCGCCGAGATGCGCGCCGCGCTGGCGCTGGGCAGCGCCGCGGGGAGCGCGGGGCAGGGGAGCGCGGGGGAGGTCGACCCGTCATGAGGCACTCGCTCGCCCGCTCCCGCCGCCTGGGGTCGGTCGTCGACGCCGTGGGCGACACGCCGCTCTTGCGCCTCTCGCGCGTCGGCCGCGACACGCCGTCGGTCGAGGTCTACGCCAAGCTCGAGTTCGCGAACCCCGGCGGCTCGGTGAAGGATCGCGCCGCGCTGCGGATGATGACCCGCGCCGCCGCCGATGGGCGCCTCACCAGCCAGAAGACGCTCATCGACTCGACGAGCGGCAACACCGGGGTCGCCTACTCGCTCTTCGGCGCGGCGATGGGCTTCAAGGTGGCGCTCGTCATGCCGTCGAACGTGTCGAAGGCGCGCAAGGACATCGCGCGCGCGTTCGGCACGGAGCTCATCTTCAGCGACCCGATGGAGGGCTCCGACGGCGCGATCCGCCTCGTGCGCTCGCTGGTCGAGAAGGATCCGGAGCGGTACTTCTACCCGGATCAGTACTCGAACGAGGACAACCCGCTCGCCCACTACCACGGCACGGCGCGCGAGATCCTGGAGGCCGTCGGCGACAGGATCACGCACTTCGTGGCCGGCATCGGCACCAGCGGCACCATCGTCGGGACGAGCCGGCGGCTGCGCGAGCACCACCGCCCGATCCGCTGCGTCGCCGTGGAGCCCACGGAGGCGCTCCACGGGCTGGAGGGGCTCAAGCACCTGCCGAGCTCGCTCGTGCCCGCCATCCACGACGAGGGCGCGTACCACGAGACGATGCGCATCGCGACGGAGGACGGCTGGGACATGTCCGATCGCCTCGCGCGCGAGGAGGCGCTGCACGTGGGGCACTCGGGCGGCGCGGCCGTCTTCGCGGCCTTCGAGATCGCGAAGCGCCTGCACCGCGAACAGCAAGGGGGGTGCGTCGTGGCGATTGTCCCCGACCGGGGCGACCGCTATTTTGCGCCCATGAAATGGGAGAAGCGTTACGTATGGTGATGTCTCCACAGCCGTGGACCGCCGGTGGGGTCGTCCTCAAGGCGAGCGTGCTCAAGGCGGTCGAGGATGAGGCGCTCGCGGGCTACGCGCGCGACGAGGAGGCCTGCGGCTACCTGAAGGGGCCCGCGGCCGAGCCGCTGCTCTGCGACGAGCACGTCCGGATGGACAACATCGCGAACAAGCTTCACGCCATCGATCCGGAGCGGTACTTCCGGACGGCGCGCACGTTCTTCGATTTCAACGGCAAGCGCTTCTCCGACGCTGTCGAGAAGGGCGCCTCGGCGGGGCGCCCGGTGAAGGTGCTCTATCACTCGCACCTCGACGCCGGCGCCTACTTCAGCCCGACGGACGCCGCCATGATGAGCGGCGGCGAGCCGCCGGCCGACGAAGGGGGCCAGATCGTGATGGGGCCCGGGCCGGCGTTCCCGCTCGCGTTCCTCGTCACCAGCGTGCGCGGCGGCTCCGGCGAAGGGCGCCCGGAGGAGGCGCCCCGCATCGCCGAGCACCGCCTCTTCGTGTGGGACGGCGCCGCGTTCGTCGCGTCGACGTTCTCCGTCGTCGATTGAGATCATCGCGCCGGGGCGCGCGTCGACGCGCTCTCGCCCAGCCCTCATCCGCTCGCTGAGGGATCTGCATCCGAGGCCCGGAGAGGCCGAGTCCGTAGTCGTCACTTCATTATCGAAGGAGTTGCCTAAATGTCAGGTTTTGTTGTCTGGTTCACCGGTTTGAGCGGCGCCGGCAAGAGCACGCTCGCGGCGATGCTCTCGGCCGAGCTCCGCGCCCGCTCCGTCCACGTGGAGGTGCTCGACGGCGACGAGGTGCGCACCAACCTCTCGAAGGGCCTCGGGTTCTCGAAGGAGGACCGCGATACGAACATCCGGCGAATCGGATACGTGGCGAAGCTCATCGCCCGGTCGGGCGCGTGTGCGATGACGGCCGCCATCAGCCCTTACAAGGCGATCCGTGACGAGCAGCGGGCCCAGATCCCCCACTTCGTCGAGGTGTTCTGCTCCTGCGAGATCCCCGTGCTCGCCGAGCGCGACGCGAAGGGGCTCTACAAGAAGGCGCTCGCGGGCGAGATCAAGAACTTCACGGGCATCGACGATCCGTACGAGGCGCCCGAGAGCCCCGAGGTGCTCGTCGACACCGGCAAGGAGACGAAGGAGGAGAGCCTCGCCAAGATCCTCGCCAAGCTCGAGGAGCTCGGCTACGTCCCGCGCCGCGGCGCCGCGGTCGCCGTGTCCGGCGCGGCCGCCGCAGGGGCGGCCGCGGGCGGCGCGCGCGGGCTGATCGCGCCGCACGGCGGCGAGCTCGTGAACCGGTGGGTCGAGGGCGCGGCGAAGGCGTCGCTCGCGGAGCGGGCGAAGGGGCTGCCGGTCATCGAGCTCGACGAGCGGACCGAGAGCGACGTCGAGATGATCGCGATCGGGGCGTTCTCCCCGCTGCGCGGCTTCATGAACTCGAAGGACTACCTGCGCGTCGTGCGCGAGATGCGGCTCGAGAGCGGCCTGCCGTGGTCGATGCCGATCACGCTCGCCGTCTCCGAGCAGGCGGCCGAGGCGCTCCGCGTGGGCTCCGAGGCGGCGCTCCGCGCGCGCGACGGCCGCATCGTCGCGGTCATCGAGCTGAGCGACAAGTGGCGGCCGAACAAGGAGATCGAGGCGCAGGAGGTGTTCCGGACGACCGAGACGAAGCACCCGGGCGTCGCGTACCTGATGAGCACGGGCCCCGTGTACGTCGGCGGCGAGATCCGCGTGCTGGAGCGGCCCGTCGACTCGGCGTTCCCGGCGTACGACCGGAGCCCGGCGACGACGCGGGCGTACTTCGCCGAGAAGGGCTGGCGCCGTATCGTCGGGTTCCAGACGCGGAACCCGATCCACAGGGCGCACGAGTTCATCACCAAGATGGCGCTGGAGATCTGCGACGGCCTGATGATCCACCCGCTCGTCGGCGCGACCAAGTCGGACGACATCCCGGCGGACGTGCGGATGCGTTGCTACGAGGAGCTCATCGCGAAGTACTATGTGAAGGACCGCGTGCTCCTCTCGATCTACCCGGCGGCGATGCGCTACGCGGGGCCGCGCGAGGCGATCTTCCACGCGCTGGCGCGCAAGAACTACGGCTGCTCCCACTTCATCGTGGGGCGCGATCACGCCGGCGTCGGCAGCTACTACGGCACGTACGACGCGCAGGAGATCTTCAATGCCTTCAGCCCCGGAGAGCTCGGCATCACCACGCTCAACTTCGAGAACGCGTTCTACTCGACGGTGGTCGGCGCGATGGCCACGGCGAAGACGGCGCCTGGCGACGCGTCGACGCAGGTCAACCTGTCCGGGACGAAGGTGCGCGAGCTGCTCCAGCGCGGCGAGCTGCCGCCGCCGGAGTTCTCCCGTCCGGAGGTCGCGCGCATCCTCATCGAGTCGATGCGCAGCTCGTCGTAGCCTCGGGCGCCTGAGGGCCGCGGCGGTCGGCGCCGCCGAGCGGGGCCGCGCGGTGTCAGACGTCGCGCGCGTGGCGCGCGCCGCGCGCGCGGCGGCCCTCTCGCTCCTCGCCGCGCTCGCCGGCGTCTCCGCGGGGACGCCGGCGCGCGCGGATCTCAGCGACGACGCCGCGCGCGTCGCGCGGATGTGGTCGCTCTCCGGCGCGCGCGTCGCGCGCCTCCCCCCCATCTTCCTCGAGCACGGCCGCGCCCGGGTCGTGGCGGTCGATCCGCCCGCCGGCCCGGCCCGCGTGGCTGGCGCGGCCGGCGCGGCGGCGGACGAGTGTCTCACCGCCGCGTTCCTCGCGCCGCGCACGGCGGAGTTCACGCTCTCTCCCGAGGGGCCGTCGGGCGGCGTCCCCGCCCTCGAGGGCCTCATCCAACAGCTGCGCGGCGCGGAGCCCGAGGACGACCGTCGCGTCCAGAGCATCGCCGGGGTCGCGGCCATCACGCGGTGCGGGGCCGAGCGCGAGGGGCTGCGCCGCGTGGCGATCGAGGTGCTGTCGACGCGCAGCGCGTTCGATGTCGTCGTCGCCGCGTCGAGCGGGCCGCTGGAGCGCGTCGAGGCCATCCTGCCGGAGCGCGCTTCCGGGCCCGTCGCGCCCCGCGGCGACCCCGGGCGGCCCTCCGAGCCGGGGCCGCTCGACGCCCGGGTCGCGCGGGCCGCGCGGCGCGCGCTCGCGGAAGGGGCGCCGCGCGTCGCTCCGACCGACATGCGCGCCTCGTCGATCGGGACGGGGCAGTTCTCGGTCAAGCTCCCCGAGGGCTGCCACCGCCTCGACCTGATGGCCGAGGTCCCGAGCGCCACGTTGCGCCGCGCGACCGACCTCGACGCCGAGGCGCGCGAGGGGACCACGGGCAGGCTGCTCGATCGCGACAGATCCGACGCGCCCGACGCGCGGCTCGATTTCTGTCTCGGCGAGCAGGGGGTCGTCGAGGTGCCTTTCCTCGGGGCCGCGGGGCCGGTGAAGGTCGTGCTGTCCGACGCGCAGTGGCCGATGTCCGCGTTCGTGCCGGGGCACTTCGGCGCGCGCGCCCGGGGCAACCTGGCCGCCGCGCTGCGCCGCCGCCACGCGCCCGCGCCGCGCGCGCAGGCGATCGCCGAGGCGATCGGCGCGCAGGGCGACACGCTCGTCCCGGTCCAGGTCGAGCCGGGCCGCTGCTACTTCGCGGCGGCGGCGCTGGCCCGGGGCGAGCTGCGCGCGCTCCGGATCTCCGTCGAGCTCGGCGACCGCGCCGGGCGCGACGACGCCGGCGAGAACGGCGAGAGCGCCGGCGTGGCGTTCTGCTCCGAGATCGAGGAGAGCGCCGCGCTCCGCGTGTCCGCGCGCGGCGGCTCGCCGGTCTGGGTCGTCGCGGTCTGGCCGATGGACTGACCCCCGCTCACTCCGCGGCGTGGGGGCGCCTCGGGCGGCGGCGCGGGGCCTGCTCCGGGCCTGGGCTGGCCGCGGCGCCGGGCTGGGCCCGCTCCGGCAGCAGCTGGCGGAGCTGCCAGGCCTGCAGGAACGCGCGTCGCTCCGCGGCGCGCAGCGCGTGCTGGTGCTGGCCCATCATGAACGCCGGCACGACCAGCATGAACAGGGTCGTCAGCGTCAGCGCCGTCATCGTCGCGATCTTCGAGTGCTCGACGGCCTGGGGCAGGATGACCATCGCGCCGCCCGCGAACTCGTACGAGCGGGGCAGGACGCCCGAGTACTCGATCCACGCGGCGGCCAGCACCGCGATGCAGCTGGTCACGACGACGGCGACGCGGTAGGCCGTCCGGTACGTGAACGAGTTGCCGTACGTGAGGATGACGAGCAGCATCGGCATGAAGAGCAGCGGGCCGAAGCCGCGCCCGATGCACAGGAAGCTGAGCACGTTGAAGACGAAGCCGGCGTAGGCGTACCACTCCGCGGACGGGCGGTGGACGACGCGCGCGGCGAGGAACTTCATCAGCGCCGCCAGGGCGGTGAAGCCCAGGATGAAGGCGAAGACCTGCCACTCCCGGATGCCCAGCCAGACCGCGGCGACCAGCGTCGCGATCGCCGTCGCGAGCAGCTCGGCGCGCATGCCCGCGCGCAGCTGCAGCCGGTGCCGCGCCGCCGCGGCCGCGTCCAGGTCGGCGAGCACCTCCGCCGGCATCTCGCGCGGCGGCTCGGTCAGGACGCGCCGGAGCGTCTCCAGGGCGCGCTCGTTGGACGGATCGAAGGCGAGCGCCTGGCCGACCTCGCTGAGCAGCGCCTTCCGCGCGCCCTCGGCTTCCTTGCCGCCGGCGAGCGCCTCCGTCACGCGCTCCTCGGCCAGCCCCGCGTGCCGCGCCGCGAGGTCGCGGCGGAGCTCCACGTCCTTGTCGCCGTCGAGGAACCGCTCGACCGCCTCGTAGAGCGCGCGGGCGGACGGGTAGCGCTCGGAGGGCTCGCGCCGCGTCGCCGTCACGCAGATCGCGTCGAGCTCCGGCGGCACCTCGCGCTCGGGCGCGCGCACCGACGCCCGCGCGTCGGCGCCGTGGATGAGCGAGTCGAGCATCTCGGTGCGGTCCTTCTTCGGGTGCAGCGGCTTGAGCGTGAGGAGCTCGAAGAGGATCGCGCCGAGCGAGTAGATGTCGCTGCGCACGTCGAGCGTGTCGACGCACCCCTGCGCCTGCTCCGGCGACATGTACCCGAGGGTCCCGAGCACGTCGCCCGGGATGGTCCGCGTGCTCATGGGATCTTCGCCCATGTCGATCGTCTGGAGCGGCGTGTCGATGAGCTTCGCGACGCCCCAGTCGAGCAGGTACACCTCGCCGAAGTCGCCGAGCATGATGTTGGCGGGCTTGAGGTCGCGGTGGAGCACGCCGCGCGAGTGCGCGAAGTCGACGGCGATGCAGACCGATGAGAAGGCGGTGAGCAGCCTGCGGCGCGAGAAGCTCTGGAGCGCCGTCGGGTCGCCCTCGCGGAGCTCGTTCAAGATCCTCGCCAGCGTGAGGCCCCGGAGGCGCTTCATCGTGAAGTACGCCGAGCCCTTGTTGTCCACGCCGAGGTCGTAGACCGGCACGATCGACGGGTGCTCGAGCTGGCCCTGCACCCGGGCCTCGCGGAGGAACCGGTGGCGCAGCGTCGTGTCGCCCTGGTGCTCGGCGCGGATGACCTTCATGGCCACGTCGCGGCCGATGCGGCGGTCCCTGCAGAAGTGGACCTCGCCCATCCCCCCGACGCCGAGCAGCGACCGCATCTCGTAGCGGGGGCCATCGCTCGACAGATCCGCGAGCTCCGCGCGGGCGCGGCCGAGGCTCACGGGGGTGGGGCTCTGGCCGTGCGAATCTCCGCCCTTCCCGCGAGATTTTCGCATCTCGGGGAGCTGCTCGAGCGTCTCGAAGTCGTCGTCGAACAGGGCCATGGCGTCCGGGAAGCCAGGCTCGGTCGCGCCGTGCCAGAAATACCCACACCGGCAGGGCTCCGCGTGGCGACCCTCGACCGCCTCGACGGACGGCAGCGAGCGGCGTTGCGGAGTGCTGGGCTTCCTCGGACGAGAAAATCTCGTATCGGGTGGTCATGTCAACGGGATGCTGCGTCCGTAGAAGACGGCCGACGCGCAATGCGACGGCGGAGCACCGCGCACATCCCGTGCGGTCGGGGTGAAGGCGGGAGCCGCTCACGAAATGCAGGTCGGTGTCGGGTTTTCAGCGGTCCTGGCGAGCGCTGTGGTGGCGTCTGCGTCGCGCAGGGGGCGCGATGTGTGGGGCACGTCACGGCGCGGGCGATCGCCGGCGGAGGCTCGATGCGCTCGAGGTGCTCGGCGCGCTCGATGCGTTCAGCTCGGTCAGCGTCCGAGGAGCGCGAGCAGCGTCTTCTTGTTCGTGAGGCCGACGTGACGCCCGATGGGCTCGCCCTTCTGGAAGGCGACAACCGTCGGCAGGCCGCGGATGCCGAAGCGCTGCGCGGCCTCGGGCGACGCGTCGACGTCGAGCTTGACCACCTTGACCTGGCCGGCGGTCTCGGCCGCGATCTCATCGACGATCGGCGCGAGCCGCTTGCAGGGGGCGCACCAGGATGCCGAGAAGTCCACGAGCACCGGCGTGTCCGTCTGCAGGACCTCCTGCGCGAAATTCAGGTCGTTGACTTCGATGACATGGCTGCTGCCCATGGCGCTGTCCTTTCGGTTTTCTCTGGATTGAGCGGGCCCTGGCTGCGACGCGCCGGCCCGATGCCGGCCCGATCCTCGACAGCCCCGCTCGCTCCAACTGTTATATGCACGGTTTCAGTTTCTGCCAGGGGAGCGGCTCGGCCGCCCGCAGGGATGGCGGCCTCGCGTGTGTCCCTGGCAGGAGGCCGGGCGCGGCGTCGCCGCGCGGCCAGGCGCCTCCGCGATCAGCCGGCCTTGACCGGCGCAGGCGCCGGGCGGCCGAGGTGCTGCGCCCGGAGCGCGATGTCCGCGACGGTCTTCTGCGCGAGGCCGCGCAGTAGCCCTGCGTTGGCCGCCTCGGCGACCTCATCGAACGCCCGCTGGATCCCCGACCCGATCGGGCACCTCGCGTTGGGCTCGCACGGGCTCGGCGCGATGGCGCCTTCCGGCTCGACGGCGGCGTACACCTCGCTCAGCCGGATCTTCTTGGCCGGCCTCGCCAGGCGATAGCCGCCCGAGCGGCCCTCCCGCGCCTCGATGAGCCCGGCCTGCGACAGCCGCGCGAGGATGCGCCGCAGGAAGGCCGGGTTCGTGTTGATGCTCGCCGACAGCGCGTCGCTCGCGCAGCTCTCGTCGGACTGGGCGAGCAGCGCGAGGGCGTGCGTGGCGATGGCGAAGCGACCGGAGGACATCGAACGACCCCTCGGCCGTTATCTGAGGGCTCGGGGGGTTCCGCTGTCAAGGCGCGGCGGGCGGTCGAGCGTTCGCGCTCGTGCCTCGCTGCTCGCTCAGCGCGACCTGGGCGAGGTGCGGATCAGCACGAGGGCGTCTCCCTTGCCGTCCGCGAGGCGCAGCTCGATCGACGCGGGGACGGCCGCCGGGCCGGCGCAGCGGCTGTCGGACACGACGTGCCGCGCCCTGGCGAGCGAGCTCTCGCCCGTCGAGGTGTCGACGAGCCGCAGATCGACGCCCGCGCCGTCGGCGTCGAGCGCCGCGATCACCTCGGCGCACGTGTTGGCCGGGATCGGGAGCGGGAGGATCTTGAGGCGCGCGGCGTCGAGCCCCACCGCCTGCGCGCCGGCCGCCCCCGCGGCGTCGGCGGGGCCGGCGGCGCTCATGCGCCCGAGCAGCCTCGCGGCGGCGATCGGATGGGCGACGAGCGCCGGCGGGGCCTCCGGCTCCTTGCGGACCTCCACGGCGAACGGGCCAGGCTGCGCCATCGACTCGACGTCGACGCGGGCGGGGCCGCCGCGTCCGCAGGTGAAGAGCGTCGCGCGCGCGCCGCCCCGGGCGCGGCCGAGGAGGGCGTGGCCCTCGCTCCAGAGCTCCGCGAGCACGTCGGCGAGCGGCTTGCCGGCCAGCACGTCGATCCGCGCGCAGCCGGCCGGCAGCTCGATCGGCAGCGTCGTCCGGCTGCCGAGCCGCGCGGCCCCGGTCGATACGCGCGGCGCGCCGTAGCCCCGGCCGGCGAGCGCGCGGGCGTGGTCCGCCCGCGCCTCGGCGAGGTCGCGGCCCTCGGTCACGCGCTCGATCGGCGTGGCGCCGGAGATCTCCGCCTCGGCGCCCGGCTGCGAGCGGCTCACGACCACGGCCACGAGGCCCTGCGTGCCGCGCGAGCGGATCGCGATCGAGAGCTCGACGGAGACCGGCGAGCAGAGGAGCAGCGAGCGATCCTGGCCCCGCTCGCGCGCGCGCGCGACGACCCTGCCGGTCTCGTCCTCCGCGACCACCTCGAGCGAGGCGACCTCGTCGCTCGGGGAGACGAGCACGTCGAGGCAGCGGCCGCCGTCGAGGGGGGCGCCGATCCGGCTCGCGGTCCTCGATCCGACGGGCAGCGCGACGCGCCGGACGTCGTCCCAGCGCGCGCCGACCGCGGCGCGGCGCGCCCTGATCTTCGCCTCCAGGCCGGGCCACGACTCGAGGCGCCCGCTCTCGTCGCCGGACCTGCCGCGCGCGCCGACGGCGCGCGCGACGGCGTCGGCCGCCTTGACCGGGACGCTCTGCACGCCGACGCTCACCGCCCCGGCGCCCGACATGACGCGCGCCATGACATAGAGCCTCCGCGGGTGCGGCGGGCAGACGAGGATGGAGGCGCGCGCGTCGGCCGCCTCGTCCGTCGAGAAGGCGCTGCCGTCGTCCTCGAAGGCGAACAGGTCGACGTCGCTGATCGTCGGCGAGACCCGCGCCATCGCGAGCATGCACTCGCCGGCGGGCACCTCGACGAAGGCGCCGAGCCGATCGCCGTCGGACGCCATGTCCGCGCCGATCACCCGGAGCGCGCTCGCGCCCGCCTGCGCTGCGCGCTGCGCGTCCCCGCCGAGGAGGGTGCTGCCGTCGATGCGATCCGGCAGCGCGCGCAGCGTCTCCGGCGCTCGCGTGCCCGGCGAGGCGATCGCCCCGGCGCCGCAGGCGGGCAGGACGGCGAGCGAGGCCGCGAGCGCCCACGCCGCGCGGGCGGGCGATGGCGCAGCAGCGCGGGCGGGCTCGGAGTTGCGGTGCGCAGGCAGGATCGGGAGCGCAGGCCGCAGCGCGGGCGTCGGCGGGGACGCGGGCGAAAGAAGGGACGCGGGATGTCGGGGGCGCAAGGGCGTGGGCTCGTCGGGGCGGGCGCTCGATCGAGAGGGGGGGTTCTACTTCAGCGCGGGTACGGCATCCAGGGCGCGCCGGCCACCGCCGGGGCCACGGCCGTCCACCGCGTCATCCCTCGGCGGTCTCGGCGCAGATCCGTCCGAGCGTCCGGACTGCGTGCTCGCTGAGCTCCGTGAACGGGTAGCCGCAGTTCACCCGGATGTAGTTCGAGAAGCGGTGCTTGGCCGAGAAGATCGGCCCCGGTGCGACGCTGATGCCGTGCTCGAGCGCGCGCTCGTGCACGTCGAGCGCGCTCGTGCCGGGCGGCAGCTCGACCCAGAGCACGAAGCCGCCGGCGGGGCGCGAGACGCGGGTGCCGGGCGGGAAGTGCTCGGCGATCGCCTCGCTCATGCGCGCGACCTGGGCGGCGAGCCGGCGCCGGAGCGTCCGCAGGTGGTGGTCGTACCCGCCGATCTCGAGGAACTCGGCGATCGCCATCTGCGGCAGCGTCGCGGTCGCCACGCTCTGCGCGAACTTGAGCTGCTCGACCTCGTCGAGGAAGCGGCCGGGCGCCGTCCAGCCGACCCGGTAGCCCGGCGCCACCGTCTTCGTGAACGACGAGCAGAGCATCACGAGGCCCTTCTTGTCGAACGCCTTGGCGGGGCGGGGGCGGACGTCGCCGAAGTGCAGGTCGCCGTAGATGTCGTCCTCGATGAGCGGCACCTCGCGGCGCGCGAGCATCGCGACGAGGCGCTCCTTCGCCTCGTCGGGCATGGCGCTGCCGAGGGGGTTGTTGAAGTTCGGGATCGCGAGGCACGCCTTGATGCGGTGGCGGCCCAGCATCTCCTCGAGGACGTCGAGGTCCATGCCGGTGCGGGGGTGCGACGGGACCTCGATCGCCTTGATGCCGAGGCTCTCGATGAGCTGGAGGAGCCCGTAGTACGCCGGCGACTCCAGCGCGACCGTGTCGCCCCGGCGGGCGACCGCGCGCAGGCAGAGGTGGAGCGCCTCCATGGCGCCGACCGTCGTCACGATGTCGTCGGGGGAGAGTGCGACGCCCGACTCGACCGAGCGCCGGGCGATCTGCCGCCGCAACGCCGGGAGGCCGGGCGGCGGATCGTACGAGACGCCGGCGCCGCCCGCGCTCCGCGCGATCGCGCTGAGGATCCGGTTCAGCTTGTCGGTCGGCAGGAGCTCCGGGCTCGGGCACGCCGCGCCGAACGGGACGATGTGCGGGTCCCGGCACGCCCGGTAGACCTTGGAGACGAGGCTCTTCACGCTGACCCGCGTGGCGGTCGTGCAGGGGCGCGCGGCGCGGGGCTCGGGCAGCGCCGTGCCCCGGCGGGCGCGGACGTAGTGCCCCGACTGCGGGCGCGCCTCGATGAGCCCGCGGTTCTCGAGCTGCATGTACGCCTGCAGCACCGTCGCGACGCTGACCCCCTGCTGCCGGCTGAGCCGCCGCACCGACGGGATCCGGTCGCCCGGCCGCAGCGCGCCGCGCGCGATCAGATCCGCGATGTGCGCGGCGACGCGGTCGTAGAGGTGGGCCTCGTCCTCCGCTTCGATGGGCGCCTGCACCTGCACGAGACGAAGTGTACAGCCGGGCGGGCCCTGCGGTACCGGTACAGCTGCCGAGCGTGAGGACCAGCACAGTCGCCTGTTCCAGAAACTGTACCGGCCTCAATTACCAAGCGACTGCCTCTGTACCGGTCGCTCGCTTGGCCCCACCCTTCGGGGCATGAAATTGACCTCACTTGTTTCGGAGCCGCCATCGCGCCTCCGGGAGCCGTCGCGGATCGAGCTCGGGAAGGGTCGCCTGTGGACGCACCGCCTGCGGGGCGGCCCGCTGCTCCTGAGCTGTACCGCCGGCGCGGTCTGGATCACCCGCGAGGGGGAGCCGGAGGACGTGGTCCTGGAGGCCGGCTCCAGCTATGGGGGCGAGGGGCGCGGGCTCCTCGTGGTGGAGGCGCTCGAGCCGGCGCAGATCGCGGTGGCGAGAGGCGAGGCAGGGAAGACGGTGCGCGCGGCGCTGGCGAAGGCGCGGGGGAGCTGGCTGGTGCTGCTCTCGCTCCTCGCGCTGTACGTGATCTGGGGCTCGACGTACCTGGCGGTCTCGGTCGCGCTCGAGACGATGCCGCCCTTCTTGCTGGCCGGGACGCGCTTCATGACGGCGGGCGCGCTGCTCTACGGCGTGCTCCGGCTGCGCGGCGCCCCGCGGCCGACGCTGCGGCAGTGGGGCGGGGCGGCGCGGGTCGGGGTGCTGCTGCTCGTCTTCGGCAACGGGTTCGTCGTCGTCTCGCAGCAGTGGGTGAGCTCGGGCGTCGCCGCGGTCGTGGTGTCCACGATGCCGCTCTGGCTGGCGCTCTTCGCCACCGCGCGAGGCCGGGGCCCTGCCGGCGGCGCGCCCGCCGGCGCCCCGGAGGTCTCCCGGCGCGAGTGGATCGGGCTCCTCGTCGGGTTCGCGGGCGCGGCGCTGCTCCACCTCGGCGGCGATCTCCACGCGGCGCACGCCGGGGCCCTGCTCATCTTGCTGGCCCCCGTGTCGTGGGCGCTCGGCTCGCTGTACAGCCGCTCGCTGCCGCTCCCGGAAGGGCCGATGGCGGTCGCGGCGGAGATGCTCGCGGGCGGCGCGGTGATGCTCGCGGTGAGCGCGCTCTCGGGCGAGCACCTCGCGGCGGCGCCCTCATCGCGGTCGCTCCTCGCGCTCGCCTATCTGGCGGTGTTCGGATCGATCGTGGCCCTCAGCGCGTACACGTACCTGCTCCGGAGCACGCGCCCGGCGATCGCGACGAGCTACGCGTACGTGAACCCGATCGTCGCCATCGCGCTCGGCGTCCTGCTCGGCGGCGAGCGGGCCTCCGCGACGACCTGGGCCGCGGCGGCCATCGTCGGCGCCGGCGTCGTCATCGTCTCGCGGCGCTAGGCGCGCTGCGCTGCGCTGCGCTCGCGGGCCACCCCCACCCCACCCCGCTCCGACGGCGCGTCGCGCCGGCCGCCTTCGCGCCTCGGGCGCGCGCCGTCGACCGTAGGCAATGCGGGGGGCGGCGTGTAGTGTGCGCAGCGAGGAGGCGAGGTAGATGAAGAGAGGGTACCGGCTGCTCGGCTGGGCGCTGCTCCTGTTCGGAGCGCCGTCGGCGTGCAGCGGCGGCCACGTCGGCGCTGCGTCGAGCAGCGGGGCGAGCGCGACGTCGGGCGCGGGCGCCGGCGAAGGCGGCGGCGGCGGCGGCGCGGCCACGGGCACCGGGGAGGGCGGCGGCGCGGCGGTGGGCGCCGGAGAAGGCGGCGGGGCGGCAGTCGGCGCGGGCGCGGGCGCAGGGCCGAGCGCCGAGTGCGCGGCGCTCGTGTCCGGGCCCTTCGAGCCGGCGCTGGTCACGGCCGTGTTCAGCGGCAGCGAGGACTTCGCGTTCGACGGGCGCGGCTACCTCGTCGCCAAGCAAGGGCCGAACCTCGTTCGCTTCGACGCCACGGGCCGGACCTCGAACTTCGCGTCTCTGCCCGGCCCCGTGCCCGGGCTCCGGTACCGGCCCGACGGGACCCTCGTGGCGGCGCTGCCGGACCAGGGCGCCGTCGTCCAGATCTCGGCGACCGGAATGGTCGACGACTACGTGACAGGCCTCACGGACCCGAACGGCCTCGCTCCGGACGCGCTGGGCAACGTCTGGGCGACCGACCTCGCGGGCGGCCGGGTGATTCGCCTCAACCCCGATGCCACGATCGACGAGATCGCGAGCGGCGCCCCCGAGGTGAGCGAGCCGAACGGAATCGTCTTCGACCCGGCGCGATGGGCGGTTTTTTACACCAACTCCACTGCCGGCGAGATCCGCAAGATCGACCTGAACAACCCTGGCGAACCTCCCTCGCTCGTGGTCACGGTCGCCTCGTCCGTGCTCGACGGACTCGTCCTCGATACGTGTGGTCACCTCTACACGGTCGATAACGAGAACCGGAAGCTCTATCGTGTGAGGCTCGACGCGGGCGGCGCCGCTCTGGGGGAGGCCGAACTGCTGGCGCGCTTCCCGACCGGGGTGGCCAATGCGCAGTTCGGCGCGGGCCCGGGGTTCGATGCGAGGACCCTTTACGTCGGAGGCGCAGCCGGCTCGATCTATGCTGTTGCCGTCGGCATCGCCGGCGCGCCGGTCCCGGCGCCGCCAGAAGCGCCATGATGGGCGCTCCTCGGCGGCGCGCTGGAGGGGGCGCTCAGCGGGCGCCTTCCGCTGCCACTTCGCCCTTCTTGAGCTTCTCTTGAAGCTCGCCGAGCTTCCCCGCGGATCGTTCGAGGGCGCGCGCGGCGCCCTCGAGCGCGATCCGCCCGTAACCGATGGCCACCCCTGCCCAGGAGGTGCCCAGCTCGCGCAGCGTCTCGACGAACGGCGGCTTGACCGGCGCCGCGCCGCCGGCGTCCGCCGCCGGCGCGGGCCCGGCGCTCCCGTTCACGCTGTTCTCGGCCTTCGGCTCCGTGATGCTCTGGGTCTCACTCATGGTCTGCCTCCCACTTCGGTGTGTCCCCCCGCGACGACCGCGGGCGTACAGAAATGATGAATCCAGCGTTGACCCCCGTGCCCCGCGCGTCGCCCGCTGTCGCGGGCTCGCAAGACGCGATGTGCACTGGAGCGAGGGGAGCCCCGCCGCACGGCCGTGCCCGCGAACAGAGCCACCTTGTGGCTTCGTCGGAGGCACAATCGCGACGCCACGACACTGCGACGCGACGCGTTAACTGTCAAGGCCTCATGTCGATTTTGTTGCCGTCGTTTTTCCCTAGGTTGTTTGATGAGGACGCTGCGGCGGCCATCGCGTTCGCTCGGCAGGTCAAGGAAGGGAGTCACCCTATGTCGCTCGCGCGCTGGAACAAGGCCACGCCACCAACGCTGTTGTGGCTTCTCGTGGTGCTGTCGCTGCTCGTCGTTCCGTCGCTCTCGATGGGGCAGGCGCCTGACGCGCCGACGGCGGCGCCTGCCGCGGGCGCGGCGCCAGCGACGCCCGCGGCGAAGGGCGCCGCGGCGCAGGCGCAGGCGCACGGGCCTCCGCCGGATTCGTGGGCTGGACAGCTCGAGATGCTCTCTCGCTGGGTCGACCAGCGCGGCGGCTCCGGGGGCTGCGAGGAGCGCTGTTACGCGCTCGATCGGCTGCGCATCACGGGCGCGGTGGGCGAGGGGCCGCTCCAGTTCGAGCTCTCGGGCGGCGTGCTCACGGACCGCCCCGTGGCCGTGCCGCTCTTCGGGCCGCCGGCGCACCTCCGCATCGAGGCCACGCTCGACGATGGACGGCCCGCGTCGCGCCGCGAGGCC
Organism: Sorangium sp. So ce117; assembly: GCF_051524395.1. Lineage (NCBI taxonomy): Bacteria > Pseudomonadati > Myxococcota > Polyangiales > Polyangiaceae > Sorangium > Sorangium sp. So ce117. The sequence continues at coordinate 8,245,504 of NZ_CP150309.1, read as the reverse complement.
GCGCCGATCAGCTTCGAGGACGACCACTACTACCTCTGGACGGCCGCGCGCCGCTTCGTGCTCCGGGGCAGCCTGTGGCTCGAGGGCGACCTCACGCTCCTGGTCGCCGGCCCGCTCAACACGTTCGAGGCCGACATCACCGGCGGCACCGTCGCCGAGGGCGCGCGGCTCTCGGGGCTCCGCGAGGCGACGCTCCACTTCACCCCCGACGGCGGCGCGGGGGGCGAAGCGGGCGCGAGCGCGGGCCCCACGGTGTTCCAGCTGTCGCGCGCGGTGCGGGTCGGCCGGGAGATCGGCTTCGAGTACCGGCTCGTCATGCGGTCGGGCAGCGACCTCGGCGTCGTGCGCCTGCCGCTCGCGTTCGGGGAGAAGGTGCTCGACGTCGCGGGCGTGAGCGGCTTCCGGGTCGAGGGCGGCGAGCTCGTGCTGCCCACCTCGGGCCGCGCCGCGGAGATGAAGATCTCGGGCACGCTCCCGAAGGTCGGGGCGTTCTCGCCCGATCCGCGCTCCGCCTACGAGTGGTGGCTGTTCGAGTCCGACGCGGAGCACCGCCTCACCGTGAAGGGCGACGCGCGCCAGGTCGACGCCGCCGAGTCGCCGATCCCGCGGACCCAGGCGACGTCGCGGCTCCTGCTCGTGCAGCGAGGGCAGCGCGTCGAGGTCGCCGTCGAGCCGCTCTCGGGGGTCGAGGTCCTCGCCGCGGTGGTGCGCGACCACCGCCGCACCCTGGTCCTGACCGAGCGCGGAGACCTCGTCGCCGACGACGCGCTCACCTACGAGAACAACGGCATCGATTACCTGACCTACGCGCCGGGCGGGCGGCCGATCTACCTCGCCGCCGACGGGAAGGCGCAGCGGATCATGCACCAGGGCAAGGCCGCGGAGGAGGTCCTCGTGCCGCTGCAGACGGGGAGCCACACGATCCAGGTGCAGTCGCTGGCGCAGGCGGCGGTGCACTCGCTCGGAGGAACCCTGGAGCTGCCGATGCCGAGCTACCCGCTCACCGCGAGCGAGGTGGCGCTGACGGTCGGGCTGCCCGATCGCGTGGTGCCGCTCGCGCTGCTCGGCGGCGACCGGCCGGTGTGGTTCGCGGACGCAGGCGACGCGTTCGCGGTGGCGGTCGGCTTCGTGGCCGCGTGGATCGCCGTCCGCCCCGGCGGGGCGGCGAGCCGCGGGCGGGTGCGCGCGCTGCGCGCGCTGGGCGGGCTGCTCATGGCGGGCCTGTGGTTCCTGGCGCCCGCGACGTTCGTGGCGCTGCTGGTCGGCATCGCGACGGCCGTGGCGGCGTGGCTCGCGGGGCGGCTCCTCGGAGGCCGTGGCCGCGCCGCCGCGATGGTGGTGCTGCTCTGCCTGGGCGGCCTGGCGCTCCTGGTCGGGCTCCTCGCCGTCTCGGCGAGGAGCTACAGGGCGGAGCGCTGGGACTCCACGTACAGCGAGTCGGCGGCGCCGGCGCCCGCCGCCGTGCGCAGGGCCAAGGACGACGATCTTGCCAAGGGCGGCGGCGCGCTCGCCCCTGGAGGCGCGGTGCTGGAGGGGGTGACGCCGGTCGCGCTGTCGCTCCCGGACTACGAGCGGGCCGTTCGAGCGCGCCGCGAGCTCGTCACGCGCGAGCGCGCCTTCCGCCCCGTGCTCGTCTACACGACCTCCTCGGCGCTCGTGCCGCTCGTGCTGCTGTGGCTGGCCGGGGTGACGGTGCTCCTCGCCGCGCACCGCGCGCCGCTCACGGCGCTCTACCGGGGTGCGGCCGCGCGCCTCGCGCGCAGGCCCGAGGACGACGCCCAGGGGGAGCCTCCGGCGCCTGCGCGCTGAGGCCGACCGACCGTCATGGCGTGGTCTCCTCGCCTCGCCGCGGCCCTCGCGCTGGTCGCCCTGGTCGCGATCCGCATCGCACAGCTGAGCCCTCCGGACGTCGTCCCGGCGAGCGCGCCGCCCGAGGTGTTCTCGGCCGAGCGGGCCAGGGCGCACCTCGCGCAGATCGCGGCCGAGCCGCGCCCCACCGGCTCGGCGGGCCACCGGCGGGCGCGCGACTACCTGCTCGCGGAGCTCTCGAAGCTCGGCGTGCAGCCCGAGGTCCAGCGCGCCTCGGTCCTCAGCCGGCAGTGGGGCCTGCCGTACGACGCGGCGCACGTCGAGAACATCGTGGCGCGGCTGCCGGGCGCGGACAGCACCCGGGCGGTCGCGCTCGTCGCGCACTACGACTCGGTCCCCGGCAGCCCGGGCGCCGCCGACGACGGCAGCGGGGTGGCGGCGCTCCTGGAGGCGCTGCGCGCCCTGAAGAGCGGCCCCCCGCTGCGCAACGACGTGCTGCTCCTGTTCACCGACGCGGAGGAGGGAGGCGTCCTCGGCGGCAAGGCGTTCATGGACGAGCACCCGCTGCGCGGCGAGGTGGGGATCGCGCTCAACTTCGACGCCCGCGGGGCCGGCGGCGTGGTCGCGATGTTCGACACCGGGCCCGGCGACGCCTTCCCCGTCCGCGAGCTCGCCAGCGCCGCGGCCTACCCGGTGGCGTCGTCGCTCTTCCCCGAGGTCGCGCGGCGCATGGGCCACAGCACCGATCTCAGCGTCTTCAAGCGGGCCGGGATCCCCGGGCTGAACTTCGCTTTCACCGACGACGCCGCGCACTACCACGCCCCGTCCGACACCGTGGCCAACCTCGACCTCCGGAGCGTGCAGCACGCCGGCGACTACGCGCTCTCGCTCGCGCGGCGCTTCGGCGCGCTCGACCTGCGGGATCCCGGGCGCGGAGACGCGGTGTACTTCAACACGTGGGGCGCCCACCTCGTCTCGCACCCGATCGGCTGGACGCTCCCGATCGCCGCGCTGGTCACCTGCCTGTTCGCGGGCGTGGTGCTCCACGCGATGCGGCGGCGGGCCGCTTCGCCGGGCAGGATCGCCGCGGGGCTCCTCGCCTTCCTGGCGCTGCTCCTCGGCGTCGCCGCGGCCGTGGGCGGGCTCGCGTGGATCCTCCGCAGCGTGCATCCGGCCCTCCGGGTGATGCCGTTCGAGCCGTACAACGCGCCCGCGTACCGGCTCGCGCTCGCGCTCGCCGCGCTCGCGGCCTCCGCGGCGGGCTACCGGTTCTTCCGGCGGCGCCTCGGCGCCTGCGAGCTCGCCCTCGGCGCGCTGCTCCTGTGGCTGTTGCTCCTCGCCGCGGCCAGCCTGCTCATGCCGGGCGCGAGCTTCTACTTCGCCTGGCCGCTCGCGTTCGCCCTGCTCGGGCTCGCGGCGGTGACGATCCGGCGCGGCGACGCCCCGCCCACGCTCGCGGACGCCGCGGTCCTCGTCGCGACCGCTGTGCCGGCGGTCGCGCTCGCCGTGCCCGGCCCGTACCTGTTCTTCGTCGCGCTGGGCCTGCCGAAGGCGGCGGTGCCGGCCCTCGCCGTCGCGCTCGTCTTCGGGCTCTTCCTGCCGCACGCCGAGCTGCTCGGCGGCGGCCGCTCGACGCGGCTCTCGCTCGCGTTCGGCGTCTCCGGCCTCGCGGCGCTCCTCGTCGCCTGCGCCACCACGGGCTTCACCGAGGCGCGGCCCCGACCGGCGAGCCTCGCCTACGCGGTCGACGCCGCCGCCGGGAAGGCCCACTGGCTCTCGGCCGACCGAGACCTCGACCCGTGGACCGCCGCGTACTTCCCGGACGAGCGCGGGCAGGCGCCCTCGTTCGCCGTGCCGTTCGTGCGCGTGACGCGCCAGGGCGAGGCGCCGGCCCTCGCCCTGCCGGCGCCGTCGCTCACGGTGCTCGGCGACGTCCGGCGCGACGGCGTGCGGGCGCTCCGGCTCCGCGTCGCCTCATCCCGGGGAGCCCCCTGGCTGTTCGCCGAGGTGACGTCCCCGAACCGGGTGATCCGCGCCGAGGTGGATGGAAAGGGCGTGGAGGAGCGGGGGCGCGCGGCCGACGCGAAGCGCGATGTCCGCTGGGGGTTCACCTACATGGGTTTGCCGCCGGGAGGTATCGAGTGGTCGCTGGAGGTCGAGGACTCCGGGCCGATCGAGATCCGGCTGATGGACCAGACCTACGAGCTCCCGCGCGAGCTCGTGCGCGGGCCGCGGCCCGGGGAGATCATGGGCGTGCCGTACCGCCTCGCCGATTCGACGTTCGTCAGCGGGTCGTTCCAGCCTTAGCCCCGGCGGGCTCGCGGAAGCGGGCCCGCCGCCCTCGCTGGGCAGGAGAGGTGGAGCGGGATCAGTCGAGCGGATCAGTCGAGCGGATCAGTCGAGCGGATCAGTCGAGCGGATCAGTCGACAAAGATGGGTTCGCAGTTCGTGAACGCGAGCGTCGACTGGATGGTGAAGTTCGATTCGCTCGTGTGCCGCTCGGCGTGGAAGAAGTCGAGCGCGTACTCCTGCCCGGGCGTGATCCCCAGCTCGTTCGCCATCGCGTCGAGGTCGAGCCTATCGTTCTGCGGGCCGTGGAGGCCGCCCAGATCGATGGCGAGCCGGTTGTTGATGAACACCCAGAGATCGTCGTCGCCGGAGAACCTGAACTCCTCGCCGCCGTTGTACACGAACGTCATGTGGAGCTCGAACGTGAAGTGGAAGTTATGCTGCCTCCCCTCGTTCCCGAAGCCCTGCTCGTCGATGGGGAAGAAGGCCCGGTTCTCGTAGGTGGCAATGCCGTCCGCGCCGACGACGGGCGTGATCGTGAACTGGATCGGCATGTTCACGCCGTCGACGTCGCGGTACCACTGGTTGAACTCCTCGGGCCCGGTCGTGTGCGCGGTACCGCCGTCATGCGCATAGACGGGCTTCTGATCCGGGCCCAGCTCGCGCTCGACGATGCCTTTCAGGCCCTGGCCCGTGAACGTCTCGAAGTCAGGGTGCCCCTCGCCGTCTTCGTAGGCGCGGAAGTCGCGCACGATGCCCGTGAGGCTCGCGTTGCACCCGTCGCCGCTGCCGCTGCTGCCGTTCCCGTTGCCCGCGCCCGCCGACACGCCGGACCCGAAGTCGCTGCCGCCCGTGCCCGAGCCGTACCCCGCGCCGGCGCTGTTGCTGGAGTCGCTCGATCCATCGGTGCCGCCCCCACACGCGACCCCGGCCAACACCAGCATGATTGCGAGCGGAGCACACCAGTTCGATTGTAGCGGCCTAAGCATGTGAAGACTCCTTCTGTGGGGGATATCGCGCGTGGTCTGCGCGTCCGTTGTGCGAGGTTTGCGCATGTTTTGCGCGCGGGCCGCGGCGTTACGAGCGCCGGGATGGGCGGTCGCCGAGGGCGCAAGCGAGACAGCCATTCTATCTCGTCGCAATGGCGGTGCGATCCAGAAAATTGCCGCCGTGCGCTGGCAGCACGAGGCCGGAGTGGGGAAAAGTGCAGCCGAGCGACAGCGCACGAGCGCCGGGGAGGCGCCGAGATGTAGGTCGTTTATCGAGATCCGCCGCCGCAGTGGGCGCCGAGGCGCCGCGACAGCGCGGCCGGGAGCCGCTCGCAAAAACCGTCGTGCCGGGGCAGGGGCTCGCGCCGCGCGGTTTGCCAGAACAGCACCGGGCCGAGCCGGCGCTCCCGCGCGTGCGCCATGAGCGCGGCCATGGCCTTGCCGGTGTAGACCGGCTCCAGCGAGATCCCCTCGGCGGCGAGGGCGTCGCAGGCGGCGAGCGACGCGTGCGTGGGCGATCCATACCCGCGGCCCAGGTAGCCGTGCACGACGTCGATCGGCGCCGCGGGGGGCACGGGCGCGACGCCCCGCCGCGCGAGCGCGGCGCGGAGCTCGGCGGTGAGGGCGCGGAGGCGGAAGCGCGAGGCGAAGAGGCGCTCGACGACTGCGACGGCCACGACCCGCGAGCGCAGGCCGCCGAGCGCGAGCCCGACGGCGAGCCCGGCGGCGGTGCCGCCGGAGCCGAGCGGCACGTAGACGCGCGCGGGCTCGGGGAGCTCGCCGGCCCGGATCTGCGCGCCGAGCTCGAGCGCCGCGCGCGCCGCGCCCAGCATGCCGAGCGCCGACGTGGCGCCGAGCGGCACGATCGCCGCGCCGTCGTCGTCCCGGGCGCGGAGCGGCAGGAAGAGCGACGGGCGCGCGAGCGCGAGCTCGACGCGCGACGGGTAGAAGCGGATCGAGGCCGGGCCCGAGGCGGTGAACGCGAGGTTGTCGAGCACGCCCCTGGAGAGGTCGGTCCAGAAGAGGTGCGCGTGCACCCTCCGGCCGAGCCGCTGCGCCGCGGCGACGAGCGCCGCCACGTTGCCCGATCCGATGCCGCCCGCCGCGGACCACGCCGCCGCGGTCGAGAAGGGCGGCGCGGCGAGCACGTAGTCGAGCTTCCGCATCTTCATCCCGCCGTGGAGGGGCTCGCAGAGGTCGTCTCGCTTGACGCCGAGGAACTCGACGCCGAGCGCGGAGGCGAGCCGCGGCAGCGCCGTGACCGGCGAGGGCGCGTCGACCCAGCCGAGCCGGGGAATATGGTCGATCATCCGAAGGGCGGCTGCGTCGCGCAACGGGGGCACCTCGCGAAGGGTGTAAGGCGCTCGGGCGAGCGGGCAATCGGGCGAGCGGGCAATCAGGGGGTCGGGCGAGCCGGCGAGCGGGCAATCAGGGGTCAGGGGGAGCTGGCGGTCAGGCGCTCGCGCGGCCTTCGATCACCCGGGGGTGCCGGCGCGCTGCCCCGCGAGCGTCGCGTCCGGCTCCAGGACGAGCAGGCGCACGCGCCCCGAGGCGCAGAGCCGGCCCTCCTCGTCGTAGACCGAGCCTTCCCAGACCTGGGTGCGCCGCCCGCGGTCGAGCGGGCGCGCGGTGGCGCGAAGCCGCCCCGACCGGACCGCGCGCAGGAAGCTCGTGTGGTTCTCGAGCCCGACGACCGAGCGGCCGTCCGGCAGGGCATGGAGCGCGGCGCCGATCGACGCCAGCGTCTCCACGATGCCCGCGTGGACGCCGCCGTGGACGATGCCATAGGCCTGCCGGTGCTGCGGCCCGATGTCGAGCTCGGCCTCCACCTCGTCGCGCGTGGCGCGGATCAGCCGGAGACCCATGGCGCTGATCCAGCCGTCGATGGCCGCGGCGTTCAGCGCGGCGGCGAAATCCTCGGGTTCCCCTTCGGCCATGGCGGCAGCGTAGTACACGCTTTGCCGGGAGCTTCCGGCGATTTCTCCCCGGGCGCGTCAGCGCGTCATCCGGATGCCTTCTTCTCCAGGAGATCGGCGAACTCCTCGCGCAGCTTCGATTTGAGGAACTTGCCGGTCGAGGTGCGCGGGATCCGCTCGAGGAAGAGGTACTCGTCCGGGAGCCAGAACTTCGCGAAGCGCGGCTCGAGGAGGGCGTGGAGCTGCTCCTTCGAGGCGCTCTGGCCCTGCCGCAGGACGATCGCGGCGAGCGGGCGCTCGCCCCAGAGGGGGTGGCGCGCCGCGAACACCGCGGCCTCCAGGACGGCCGGGTGGCTCATGAGCGCGTTCTCCAGCGCGACCGAGCTGATCCACTCGCCGCCCGATTTGATCACGTCCTTCGTTCGATCCGCGATGCGCATGTAGCCCTCGCCGTCGATCGTCACGACGTCGCCGGTCTTGAACCAGCCGTCCTTCGTGAAGCGGTCCTCGCCCTCGCCGCCGAAGTACGACGAGGCGACCCAGGGGCCCCGCACCTCGAGCTCGCCCATCGTCCTGCCGTCCCAGGGCAGCGGCCGGTCGTTCGCGTCGACGTGGCGCTGATCGATGAACGGGACCGGGTAGCCCTGCGACGCGCGCGTCTGCAGCGAGGCGGCCGGGTCCTCATGGAGGCGGCCAAGGCTGCTCCGGACGTGGGCGACGGTGCCGAGCGGGTTGGTCTCGGTCATCCCCCAGGCGTGGAGGACCACGAGCCCGTGGCGCGCGCGGAAGCCCTCGATGAGCGCGGGGGGCGCCGCCGAGCCGCCGATCACCATGGCGCGCATCGACGAGAGATCCCAGCGCTTCGGGTGCTCGTCGAGGAGCGCGAGGATCCCGAGCCAGATCGTGGGGACGCCCGCGGCGAACGTGACGCGCTCCCTGGCCATGAGATCGAGCAGCGAAGCGGCGTCGAGGTGCGGGCCGGGGAGCACGACGCGCGCGCCGGTCGCGATCGCCGCGTACGGCAGCCCCCAGGCCATCGCGTGGAACATGGGCACCACCGGAAGGACGATGTCGCGATCGCGGAAGCCGAGCGCGTCGTGCATGCAGGAGACCAGCGTGTGGAGCACGATCGAGCGGTGGCTGTAGGCCACGCCCTTGGGGTTGCCGGTCGTCCCCGACGTGTAACAGAGCATGGCGGCGGCGCGCTCATCCAGGCTCGGGAAGTCGAAGTGATCCGGCTCGGGCGCGAGCAGCGCCTCGTAGTCGAGCCCGTCGCCCGCCGCCGGATCCACGGGCCCGTCGTCGTCGAGGACAAGGACGCGCTGGATGCTGCGGACCTCCGGCGCGAACTTGCGGAAGAGCGGGAGGAGCGAGCGGTCGACGACGACGACCTTGTCCTCGGCGTGGGAGGCGATGTACCCGAGCTCGCTCGGGTGGAGGCGCAGGTTCAGGGTGTGGAGGACCGCGCCCATGGCCGGGACGCCAAGGTAGAGCTCCAGGTGCCGGGCGTGGTTCCAGCAGAGCGTCGCGACGCGATCGCCCGCGCGGACGCCGAGCCGCGTGAGCGCGTGCGCGAGCTTCGACGCGCGGCGGTGGAGATCGGCATACGTGGAGCGGGAGACGGTCCTGTCCGGGTTCTGGGTCACGATCTCGCAGCGCGCGTGGTACGTCCGCGCCCGGTCGAGGAAGTGGGTCAACGTGAGCGGGTAATCCATCATGCGGCCGGCGAGCATGGGCGGTGCCTCCTCGTCCCGCGCGAGGCGCGGGATCCGTCGAGTCAGGAGGGCGCTTCAAGGGCGCCGCGAGACCGCGGCGCCGCCCCCCGAAACGGAGGCTAGCGGCTCGCGGGCGGCGCCGCGCAGGGAATGCGGCGCGCGCGGGAGATGCGGGGCGCGCGGCGCCCGGGCGAGCAGCGCCTGGCTCCGCGCCGGCGGCCTGATCCGGAGCCCCGGAGCTCTCGAGAGGGGGCGGGGGATCGCAAGATCCTCCAAGAGCGGCGCGCGCCGCCCTCATTAGATTCGACAGCGAACGCCGACCCGAAGAGGTCGCCAGCGCACGAGGTCGTCCATGGCTGAGCTCATCCTGCACAACTATCCGTTATCGCTCTTCGCGGAGAAGATCCGCCGGATCCTCGCGTACAAGAAGATCGCGTGGAGATCGGTCGAGCAACCGATGATGGCGCCGAAGCCGGAGCTGACCCCGCTCACGGGGGGATATCGGCGGATCCCGGTCTTGCAGATCGGCGCGGACATCTATTGTGACACGGCCTGCATCGCGCGGCGCCTGGAGCAGATACGACCGGAGCCTTCCTGCGTCCCGCCGGGCCAGGCCGGGCTTGTCGAGCTGATCGAGGACTGGGCGGATCATCGGTTGATGTCGCAGGCCGTGCCGCCGGTGGTCGTGGAGATATTCCCTGTCCTGCCGCCCGGCATCCTGGTCGATCGCGCGGCGATGTCGCCGGCGCTCAGCAAGGACGCGATCTTCCAGGCGGCGCCGCACGCCCTGAGCCAGGCGCTGCTGTCGCTCGATCGGCTGGAGCGCCAGCTCCGTGGCCGGCCTTTCCTGCTGGGCGACGCGTTCTCGATCGCGGACGCGGCGTGCTTTCACCCGGTCTGGTTCCTGAACCGGAGCGCCAGGCTGTCCGCCGCGATCGAGGCGCGGCCCGCGCTCGCGGGGTGGTTCGCGCGCATCGAGGCGTTCGGCCCCGGCGACGTCCGAGCGATGACCGCCGCCGAGGCGCTCGCGGCGGCCCGCGCGTCCGAGCCGGCCGACGTCGCCGGCGGGGAGACCGCGACCGGAGAGGGCCTGTCGCCGGGAGACGCCGTGACGATCACGGCTGACGATTACGGTCGAGAGGAGACCCGGGGTGTGGTCGCGCGGCTCTCGTCCGCCGAGATCACGATACGACGCAGCGATCCGGACGTGGGGGAGATCGCGGTGCACTTCCCGCGCGCCGGATATCGCATCAGGAAGCAGTGAGCCGCGCCGTGCGCCCGGCCAGCGCGCTCTGCGCGCCGCCGCGGTCCTCGCTAGCCGCCCGTGCTCGACATCGCGCGCCGGAACGCGCGCATGTGGAACTCGCGCTGCTCGTCGGGATAGATGTGCTCCTGGCCGATCGGGCAGGCGCGGCGCGACAGGCACCCTCCGGTCATGCACGTTGCGCCTGGGCCGGCGTCGAGGTGGCCGACGCACGCGGCGACATCGTAGCTGCCAGGGGAGAACGCGGACACGGGGCAGGCGCTCAGGCAGGGCTGGCCGGCGCACGAGACGCAGGGGCTCGCCAGGTCCTCGCGCGGCGGGAGCGACAGCCGCTCCGCGAACACGAGGGCGGCGCGGTACCCGTGCCAGAGGCCGAATCGCGGGTGGATGAGGATGGCGAGGGGCGACGGGGACAGCGCCTCGGCCTGCTGCGCCCAGCGCTGGAACGGCCAGTAGGGAGGGCCGGTGAAGGGAAACAGGGCCGTCGCGCCGAGCTCCGCCGCGAGCGGGGAGACGACCGCGGCGGTCCAGTCGTCGAGCGCGAGATCGGGGGCGTCCTTGCGGGCGCGCGAGAACGCGCGCCACATCGACGGGCCGGCGTTGCCGAGCAGGATGAGCGTCCCCGCGGGGAGGTCGCCTGCCGCCGGCACGCCGTCGCCCTCGCGCGGGTGGAAGCCGCCGCGGAGCGGGAGGCCAGCGCGCTCGCAGCGCGAGGAGAGATCCGTCCAGCTGATCGGCATCACCGCGCGATAGGGCGCCTGGGCCTGCGCGGCAAGCGAGCGGTGGCGCTCAGTTCACTCAGTTCACGTCGACGTAGAAGTCGAGGCTCTTCAGGTTCGTGATGGGGCCTTCCCAGATCTCGAACCCGACGGCGACCGCGTTGACCGTGTTGCCGGGCACGCTGATGCCGCGCGTCTGCGCGTCGCGCACGAAGTCCATCACATCGAACTCGATCTCGTAGCTGTCTTGCCCCTCGGCACGCACCCAGTTCACGATCGGCAGGCCGTTCACCATGCCGTTCCAGATGTTCCACTTGCCGGGGACGTTCGCGACCTCGATGCCCTGGTGCGCGCTGTTCGGCTGCCCGGCAGGCTGAAAGCGCGTCGGATCGCGCAGCCACACCATGAGATAGCCCTGGAGCTGCGTGCCGTTGCCCATCCAGATGTCGAACGCGGCGTTGTACTGGCCCTCGTTGCCATTTTTCTCCCAGCGCCAGCCGGTGCGCAGGCTCTTGATGGAGCTGCTCGGCGCCGGCAAGCCGCAGTCAGGCACCTCCCTCACCGAGTAGCGACCGCAAAATACGGTCGGGTACGAGGCGGGCTGACCCATCGAGCCGGCCGAGCCGCTCATGCTCTCCACCGTGAACGAGGTGCCTTCCCACGAGACGGTGTGGTTGCCGAAGCCGGGGCCCCAGCCGTTGGTGATGAGCACGTACGGCGTGCCGTCGCGCGAGACGAGGCCCGTTTCGTACCGCTCGCTCGATTTGCCGGAGCCCTCCATGGCGCCGTTGCCGAGCTCGGAGCCCGGGTTCGAGGTGCCGCCGGTTCCCGCCGTGGTGCTGCTCGAGTCGCCGCTACCCCCGGTCCCTGCCGCCGCGCCGCCGCCCGTTCCCGCTGTGGTGCTGCCGGTGCTGCCCGCGCCGCCGGCGCCGCTGGTGACGCCGGCGCCGCTGGTGACCCCGGTGCTTCCCGAGGTCGAGCCGCCGCTGCCACTCGCGGCGTCGCCCGTCGAGGCGCTCGCGCTCGGTAGCCCGCCGGAGCTCGCCGCAGCGCCGGGGTCTCCGTCGTCAGCGTCAGAAGATCCAGAGCAGCCGACGGCGAGAGCCGTCGTCAGCGTGAGAAGTGCAAGAGATTCAGCCAAGGTAGAAGCGCGCATGGCGCGCAACATACACCTGCACACAGGTGCACAGCGGTGCGCGGCACCGCCGTTCGCAAAAAAGCAGCGCGTGACTTGAACAATTGCAGCAACAGCGATGGCGTCACCACGCGACTCGAAAAATGTGGCGTGCGCCGCGTCACGCGCTTCGTGGACTTGACGTCGCTCCGGCGACCTCGGTGCTTTGCGCGTTCGCGTGGGAGCGCCGCGCGACATCGTCTTTGCGCCCATCGAGGGTCGGAGTCGCCAGAGAGACGATCGAACCGTGTCTCGCTGATCTTCATCGATGCTTCGAGTCGCTCGATGACGGATGAGGCTGTTGGGCGCGGAGATGAGTGCGTTCCTGGAAAGCGTGGAACTGGGTGATCGAGTGCGCGTGCTCCTCCCCGGTTCCCGAGTTCTGGTCTAGAGTGCCGTCGTGCCCCGGAGGCTCCACTGTCGGCTCGGGACGGCGGCAAAGTCCCCTCTCCCCCGCGCGTTCGCTCGCGCCGGACGCGCACCCGCGAGCGCGCCATGAGCCTGCCGCGCCCGCGGGTCACGCTCCACTTCGCCCAGACGCTGGACGGCCGGATCGCGGCCCGGGACCAGCGCGTCATGCTCAGCACGCCCGCCGGGATGGTGTGCGCCCACCGGGCGCGCGCGGAGCACGACGCGGTGCTCGTGGGGATCCGCACCGTCGTGATCGACGATCCGCGGCTGACCCTGCGCGGGTGCGAGGGGCGCCAGCCGATGCGCGTGGTGCTGGCGAGCGCCCTCGGCGTGCCGGAAGGGGCGCGCCTGCTGCAGCCGCCCGGCAGCGGGCAGCCGGCCGGCGGGCGCGTGGTCGTCTTCGGCGCGGCGGGGCGCGCGCCGCGCGCGGCGCAGGCGTGGCTCGAGGAGCGCGGCGCAGAGGTGATCGTCGTGCCCGCGGACGACAGCGGCCTCGTCTCGCTGCCGCACGCGCTGGCCGAGCTCCACGCGCGCGGCGTGCGGCGGCTGCTCGTCGAGGGGGGCGGCGCCGTGCTCACCTCGTTCCTGCGCGCGCGCCTCGCCGACCGCGCGGAGGTCGAGATCGCGCCGCGCTTCCTCGGCGACACGGCGATCCCCGCGGTCGGCGCGCTGGGAGAGGCGCCGCTCGCATCGGCGATCGACCTGCGCGAGCCGGCGGTCGAGCTCCTCGGGGGCAACGTGCTGCTGCGAGGGGAGGTGCGTTATCCCGACTGACGCGCCCGCGCCGCCCGGGGCCGTCACGCCGAGCGACGCCGCCCCGCCGCTCGCCCGGGAGCTCTGGTTCGTCCGGCCAGGGCTCGTCGAGGTGCGTCCGGGGGCCCCGCCGCGCGCGCCCGGGCCCGGCGAGGTCGTGGCGCGCGCGCTCGCGTCGGGCGTGAGCCAGGGGACGGAGCTGCTGCTCTTCCGCGGCGAGGGGCCGACGCCGTTCGACCCGTCGCTCGACGCGCCCGACGCTGAAGGCGCGCCGACCTACCCGCGCCGCTACGGCTACGCGTGGGTCGGCGAGGTCGTCGCCCGCGGCGAGGGCGCGGCGCTCGGGCCGGGCGACCGCGTCTTCGCGCTCGCGCCCCACGGCGATCTCCACCTGCTCGGGCCGGGCGCGGCGCGCGGCCTGCCACGCTCGATCCCGGCCGAGCGCGCGGTGCTGGCCGCGAACCTCGAGACGGCGATCACGTGCGTGTGGGACGCGGGGGTGGGGCTCGGAGACGATGTGGTGGTGCTCGGCGGCGGGGTCGTCGGGCTGCTCATCGTGGCGCTCGCGCGGCGCGCCGGGGCCGTGGTCCGGCTCGTCGAGCCGAGCGAGCGGCGGCGCCAGGTCGGCCTCGCGCTCGGCGCCGCCGCGGCGCTCCGGCCCGAGGACGACCGGCCGCGCAGCGACGCGGACGCCGTGATCGCCGCGACCGGCCATCCGGAGGAGCTCGACCGCGCGATCGCGCACGCGGCGCGCGAGGCGACGGTGACGGTCGCGTCGTTCTACGGGGCGCGGACGAGCCCGGTCGCGCTCGGCGCCGAGTTCCATCGCCGGCGCCTGCGCCTGCGGGCGAGCCAGGTCTCGACGATCCCGCCGGAGCGCGCGCCCCGCTGGGACCACGCGCGGCGCTTCGCGCTCGTCCGCGCCCTCCTCGAAGACCCGGCGCTCGACGCGCTGCTGGACCCGTCCGTCCCGCTCGACGCGGCGCCGTCCGTGTACGCAGAGCTCGCGGCCGAGCCCGGGGCGCGGCTGCAGACGGTCTTCCGGTACGGCGCACGATCGGCTACGCGAGAGGCACCCTAGAAGTCAGAGGCCCGCCACCGCCATGTTCCTCCTCGGCGTCAGCGATCACGTGATGATCGCGCACAGCTTCTCCGATCCGTTCTTCGGCCCGGCGACCCGGATGCACGGCGCGACGTACTCCGTCGAGATCGAGATCCGCGCGAAGGCGCTCGGCCCGCACCACGTGGTCATGGACATCGGCGCGCTGCACGCGTCGCTGCGCCGGGTGCTCGACACGATCGATTACACGAACCTCGACGAGCACCCGGCCTTCCCCGGGCGCACCTCCACGACCGAGCGCGTGGCCGAGCACGTGGCCGGGCTCCTCGCCGAGGAGATCGCGAGGCTGCCCGCGGGAGAGGCGCCGCTCCCGGGATCGACGCTGAGGGTGCTCGTCCGAGAGTCGCCGTCGGCGTACGCGGGCTTCGAGCGCGACCTGTAGCGCCGGCCACCGCGGCGCGGCTCGTTGCCGCGCGCCGCGAGGGCGGCTATCAGGCCGGGCCGCTCCCCTGACCCATGCGCATCGCCTGGATCGTCTACGGCGCCCTCGACCAGACAACGGGCGGCTACATCTACGATCGGCTCGTCGTCGAGCGGCTGCGCGCCCGGGGCGACGCCGTGGAGGTCGTGTCCCTCGATCCGGCGCCGCGGTCGCGGGCGCTCGCCGGCCTCGCCCTCGCGCGGCGCCTCGCCCGGATCGACCCCGCCGTGGTGGTCGGCGACGAGCTCTGCTTCCGGGAGCTCGTGCCGGCGTTCGCGGCGCTGCCGCGGCGGATCGCGCGCGCGCTCCTCGTGCACCACCTGAGCGCGTGGGAGCTCCCGCCCGGCCCGCGGCGCGCGGCGCTCTCGCTCGCGGAGGCGGCGGTGATCCGCCTGTGCGACGCGCACCTCGCGACGAGCGCGACGACCGCGGCGCGGCTCCGGCGCGAGCTCGGGCTCGCCCGGGTCGACGTGGCGACGCCGGGCGCGGACCGGCTCCCCTTGCTTTCCCGCGCCCGGCGGGACGGCGGCCCGCTGCGGCTCCTGTTCGTGGGGAGCTTCATCCCGCGCAAGCGGCTGCTGGAGCTCCTCGCGGCGTTCGAGCGGGTCGGGAGCGCGCATGCCACGCTCGTGCTCATCGGGGACGCGGCGCGCGACCCGGCCTACGCCGGGCGGGTGCGCCGCGCGATCGCCGGCTCCGCGTTCCTGCGGGCGCGCGTCTCGGCGCCCGGCGTGCTCGGGGACGAGGCGCTCGCGGCCGAGCTCGCGGCGGCGGACGCGCTCGTCCTGCCCTCGTCGCTGGAGGGCTACGGCATGGTGCTCACGGAGGCGGTCCGGGCCGGCGTTCCGGTGCTCGCCGCCCGCGCCGGCGCGATCGCGGAGGCGGTCCAGGACGGCGCGGAGGCGCTGCTCTGGGACGACGTCGATGGCCCCGCCCCGGTGCTCGCCCGCTTCCTCGAGGATGGCGCTCTCCGGGCGAGCATGAGCCGCGCGGCGGCCGTCCGGGCCGCGGCGCTGCCCACCTGGGACGGCACCGCGGCCGCGGTGCGCGCGGCGCTCGCGCGCGTGGCGCGTGGATGACCGGCTCGGCGAGGAGCGGGCAGGATCGCGCCGCGCCGGGGCGCCGGGCCGTCACGCCCCCGCGAGCAGCGCCGCCGCCTCGTCCTTCAGCCGCCGCGTGAGCGCCGCGTCGTCGGGGGCCCCGCGCGCTACCTCCGCCGCGTCCCGCGCCTCGCCCAGGCGGACCCGCACCTCGACGTCGTCGAAGCCCGGCAGCGCCGCCTGCAGGAGCGGCGCCAGCGTCGTGATCCCGCGGCGCTCGGCCCACCGCGTGATGGCCAGCCGCTTCGCCCGCGTCGAGTGCACCCCCGAGACGATCGCCACGGCGGCGCGCCCCCCCGCCGCCGCGGCCGCGCGCAGCAGCGCGCCGGCGCTCGGATGCCACTCCGCGAGCAGCGCGTCGCCCTGGCCCGCGAACGCCGGATCCGCCTCGATGCGCCCCGCGGGGAAGTGCAGCAGCGCGCCCCCGCGGCGCAGGTGCCGCAGCGCGCGGCGCACGCCGGCCGACCGCGCGGCGAGGGCGATCGCGCCGCCCTCGTCGATCGGCACGAAGAGCAGCCGCCGGCTCACGTGGGGCAGCGCCCGCAGGAACCGCCGGTCGGCCGCGACGATCATGAGGTCTTCCCGGCCGAGCGCCGCCATGAGCGCGAGCGCGTCGTAGGCGCCGGGGTGGTTGGACACGACGAGCAGCGCCCCGCGCGACGGCGGCGCCGCGTCGGCCGTCCAGCGCGCCCCGAAGCCGGCGAGCGCCTCCCGCGCCGCGACGTGGAGCCCCGCCTCGCCGGTGCGCCGATCGAAGCGCGCGAGCACGCGCCCGAGCGGCCACGAAGGGACGGCGAAGGCCGCGCGCCCGGCCCGGCGCACCCACGCCGGCGCCCCGCCGAGGCCGAGCGCCGCCACCATCTCCGCGCCGGACAGGTTCGCGAGCTGTCGCTCCAGCGGCTCCGTCATGTCCGCGTCTTACTCCGTGTCGACGCCACCTCGCCAGCGCCGGCGCTCCGCCCCCCCGACATCGTCCAGCGCGATGGGGCGCGTCCTCTGTCGCCTGTCGGGTTTGCGTCGGGGCGCGCCGCCTCTGTATGAAGGGGGCATGAACGCCAAGCTCCCTGCCATGGAGGACGCGATCGGCCGCGGCGACGCGGCCGCGCGCCCCCGGCGGACGCTCGCGGATCTCCCGGGGCCGCCGGGCTTGCCTGTGCTTGGCAATCTGCTCGCGCTCCACCCCGACCGCTGGCACCTCGAGTTCGAGCGGTGGTGGCGCGCCCATGGAGACCTGTTCGTCGTGCGGATGGGCCGGCAGCCGGTCCTCGTCGTCGTGGACGGCGAGCTCGTGCGCGACGTGCTCCAGCGCCGCCCCGCGGTGTTCCGGCGGGTGCGCGCCATCGAGGCCGTGTCGCGCGAGGCGGACATGGTCGGCCTGTTCTCCGCGGACGGCGACGCGTGGCGGAAGCAGCGGCAGCTCATCCACCCGACGTTCCATCCAAGGCACGTCGAGGGCTTCTTCCCGAGCATCCGCGACATCACGGGCCGGCTGCGCGAGCTCTGGGCGCGGGCGGCCGACGAGCGCGCCGCCCGCGACGTGCTCGGCGATCTCATGCGCTACTCGGTCGACGTCACCTCGTCGGTCGCCTTCGGCCGCGATCTCAACACGCTCGAGCGCGGGGCGGACGCGCTCCAGGAGCACCTCCAGCGCGTGTTCCTCGGATTGAACCGGCGGATGCTCGCGCCGCTGCCCTACTGGCGCTACCTGGGCCTGCCCGCCGACCGCGCCTACGACCGCGCCCTGGTCGCGGTGAAGCGGCTCATCCTCGAGCTCGTGACCGCCGCGCGGCGCGAGATCGAGGGCGGCGCGGACCGGCCCGAGCGCCCGCGGACGCTGCTGGAGCTCATGATCGCCGCGCGGGACGGCGAGGACCCGAGGGCGCGCCTCTCGGACGCCGAGGTCTACGCGAACGTGCTCACGATGCTGCTCGCGGGCGAGGACACCACCGCGAACACCCTCGCGTGGATCCTCTATTACCTGGGCTCGCGCCCCGACGTGCAGGCGCGCGCCCGCGAGGAGGTCGATCGCGTGCTCGGCGGCGGCCTGATCCCGACGCTGGAGCAGTGCAAGCGCCTCGAGTACACGGCCGCCGTCACGCAGGAGACGCTGCGCCTGCGCTCCGCCGCGCCGCTGCTCTTCCTCGAGGCGAACCACGACACCGCGGTGGGCGACGTGGCCGTGCCCGCCGGCGCCGGCGTCGTGGCGCTCACGCGCGCGACGGGGAGGAAACCCGAGTATTTCGGCGATCCGGAGTCGTTTCGCCCCGAGCGCTGGCTCGGGGGCGCGCCGTCGACGCTACCCCACGAGCCGAGGATGGCGCTCGCGTTCGGCGGCGGGCCGCGCGTCTGCCCGGGGCGCGCGATGGCGCTCCTGGAGTGCGCGGTGACGGTCGGCATGGTGCTCCGGAGCTTCACTGTGCACCTCGCGGATCACACCGCGCCGGTGCGGGAGCGGATGGCGTTCGCGATGCAGCCGGAGGGGCTGCGCATCCGGTTCACGAGGCGCGCGAGCGCGTGAGATCACGAGGCGCTCGCGCGCGGGGCCTCAAGAGGCGCTCGCGCGCGTGGCGGCCAGGCGCCGGCGCTCCGGCTCACTGCACCTTGGCGAGGGCCGCGTCGTAATCGGGCTCCTGCGCGATCTCCGGGACGAGCTCGACGTGGAGCACCTTGTTCTGCTCGTCGAGCACGAGGACCGAGCGCGCGAGCAGGCCGGCGAGCGGCCCGTCGACGAGCGTGACGCCGTACTTCTGGCCGAAATCTCCCCGGAACGTCGACAGGCCTTCCGCGTTCGAGATGCCCTCGGACGCGCAGAAGCGGGTGTGCGCGAACGGCAGGTCCGCCGAGATGTTGAGCACCGTCACGCCCGGGAGCTTCTCGGCGCGCTCGTGGAACGTGCGCACGGATCTCGCGCAGACCGGGGTGTCGACGCTCGGGAAGATGTTGAGGATCTTCTTGCCGGAGTACGACGAGAGCTTGCGCTCGGAGAGGTCGGTCTTCACCAGCGTGAAGTCGGGGGCGGTCGCGCCGACGGACGGCAGCTCGCCGGCGGTGTGGATGGGGCTTCCCTTGAACTTGGTCTGAGCCATGGTCGCATCCTCCTCTGTGCTCTGTGCAGCAGCGCCTCTCGTAGGCGCGCCGAGGGCGGACGCCAAGCAGAACCAGCCAGACCGCCTCGGCCGGAGCTCCGCTCGTCTGGCGTGCGGGCGCAGCGCGCTGGCCGGGCGGTCTTGCCCGGGCGAGCGGTGCGAGCGTCGATCGCCCGCGCGCGGAGGAACGCGCGCTCAGCGGAGCGGCGAGCGATGGACCAGCGGAAACGGCTCGACCTCGCCGTCATCGGGGTTCGTGGAGTCCCTGCTGTACCCGATCTCCTGTGCTTCCGTCGTGATGACGAAGGGGCCCCCGATCTCCTCTGGCTCCACCCTGTCTTCGTAATCTTCGGTGGTGTCGCCCCTGCCCGAAGTCGCCGAGGCGACGTACTGCTCGGCGATCTGCTCGGCGAGCTCGTCGACCACCTCCGTGGGGCCGTCGCCCGGGTCTGGGATGAACGCATCTCGGCTCTCCGCGCGACCGGCGCTCCTGCGCGCCGCCTCCATGAAATCATGGCTGTGGTTCCTGCCCATGGCCCGCAGGGAGCTGTCTCGCTTGGTCTGCATGGATGATCTCCTCGCTCGGCGGCGCGCTCTCACGCGCTCTCACGCGCTCTCGGCGTCGCCGCCCTTCCGCTGTTCTGATGGCGAGAGATGCACCGCGTGTACCATGACGCTGGATGGCCGATCCGCGCGCGCCACGGCGAGCGGATGGGACCGACGCTCGCTCCCTGCGAGGTGGGCGCTGCGCTGGGCCTAGGATGCGTGGTGCGTCGTGCCACAGCGGTCGCTATGGGCCGGTGGCACGATGCCCCGGCCCCGCGCCGCCCTCACCAGTCGAGCTCTTCGCGGATGGCCTCCGCGAGCTGCTGGGCCATGAGCGCGTTCGTCTTGACGCTCGGGTGATAGTCGCAGCCGAGCCCGTTCGCCGCGCCGTCCTGCGCAGGGAACTCGAGGACGCGCACCTTGTCGTCGCCGCTGTCGTTCCGGTCCTCCACCACCTGGCCGATGTAGGAGCGCGCCCTGGTGAGCGCCTGGGCGCCTTCCGGGTACGAGTCGCTCAGCATGGGCCCGATGGTGCAGAAGATGAACGCGTCCGGATAGTTCGTCCTGACCGTCTCGACGAGGCCCGCGTAGGCATCGGTGAACGGCGCGCGGAACTGGGCGTCGCCCGGGACGTTGATGCTGAAGTCGTTCGTGCCCAGGTTGATGACCACGACCTGCGGCACCCAGGACGAGAAGTCCCATGCGGGCTGCTCCTCGTCGGCGATCGTCCGGCCGTAGATCTCGGGCATCGTGGGCGCGACTTCACCGTCGTAGTTCCGGTACACGCCTCTGCCGGACCAGGCGACGATCGTGGTGTCGGCCCCGACGAGCCGGCCTGTCAGGGCGCTGTAGGCGAGGTAGTTGTTCTCCGTAGCGCTCGTGAACGGGCAAGTCTCGTTGGCGCCATCGACGCCGTAGCCGGCGGAGATCGAGTCGCCGATCACCTCGATCCGGCGCGCGGGCGCCGCCGGGACCGGCAGGAGCGCCTCGCCCTGCTCCGGGACGAACTCGAGGAACTGCGACACGCCGACCAGCGGCTCGGTGCGGCGGTGGAGCACGAGGTCGTGCTCGCCGTCGGGCAGCCCTTCTGCGACCGTGTAGAGATCCTCCTCGCTGTTGACCTTGAGGACGCCCTTCGCCTCGCCGTCGATCACCACCTGGAAGAAGTTGGATTCTGCCGCGGTCGACTCGTCGTTGAAGCGGACGCCGATCGACGTCCCCGAGAACCGCGTGACGATCGCGCTGCCGGCCCAGGAGAAGCGGGGGCCCTCGGCGTTCGTCGTATCGAAGCGCCCGATGAAGCGGATGGTGTCGCCGGAGGGATCTTCGCCGCCCGCGCCGCTCGTGCTCGACGAGGTCGTGCCGGGCTCCGCGCCTCCGCCGCCGTCGCCGCCTCCGCCGCCCGTGCCGCCGTCGCCGCCCGTGCCGGAGGCGCTGCTCGAGGTGGGTGAGCCGCCGCCCGAGCCCGTCGTTCCAGTTGTTGCATTCGAGTCGTCGTCACCGCAGCCGGCCAGCGCCGACCAGGCGATGCAGCAGATGGAAGCGAGCCTCGGGAGATTGGAGTAAGCTTGTCGTTTCATGCGCGCGAGGATGCTCTAGGTCCGTGGCGCGGACAACTCGAATCTCCTCCTGCGCGCAGGGGCAGACACCGCAGCGCGGGCGTCGAGCTGCGGAGATCGGTTGATCTCAGTTCCAGGTCCGGTCCTGGCTCTGGTACCTGGAGCGCCCGCTGTCCTCGGCGGGGGAGCGCTCGTGGCCCTGGCCTTGCGAGGCGCGCACGTCGTCGCGCTCGTGGACGCGGGTCGAGTACCCCTGCGGGAGCTCGTCGCCCATGAAGCGGCCGAACCCGGGCCGGCGCTCCGGGCGATTGTAGATGTCGCCGTATCCGCTGCGTTCCTCGCTGCGGCCGCGGCCCTCGCGTTCCTCGCCGCGGCCCTGGTAGCCGCGACCGTGGTCGCCTCGGCCGTCCTGGTGGCCAGGGGCGTTTCTCTCGTCGCCGCCTCGATATCGATCCTGGTCCTCGCCGCGCCCGTAGCCGTGGCTACGATACTGATCCTCGCGGCCCTGGTGGTCGCCTCGTGTGTAGCCACGGCCCTGGTAGCGCTCGCGGTCCTGGTAATCGTCTCGCCCGTAGTCGCGGCCCTGGTAGCGCTCGCGGCCCTGGTAGTCGTCTCGCGCATAGCCGCGGCCCTGATAGTCGTCTCGCGCATGGCCGCGGCCCTGGTCGTCGTCTCGCCCGTGCTCTTTGCCCTGGTAGTGTCGGCTCTGGCTCTCCTCGTCGCGGCCGTGGTCGTGGCGCCCGTAGGCGCCGCGGCCCTGGTCCTCGTCCGGTCCGGAGGAGCCGCGGCCCGCGTCGCGGCCGTAGTAGCCGCGGTTCTCGTCGCGCCAGCCGCGGTTCTCGTCGCGCCAGCCGCGGTTCTCGTCGCGCCAGCCGCGGTTCTCGTCGCGCCAGCCGCGGTTCTCGTCGCGCCAGCCGCGGTTCTCGTCGCGCCCTCGCTGCACGGAGCCGAACCCTCTTCGCTCGTCCTCGGCGCCCCGCCCGCTGAAGTGATCGTCACGCCCGCCGAGCCGCTCCCACGAGGAGCTGTCCTGTCCGTAGGCGCGGCGCTCCTCGGGCTGGCGGTAGCCGCGCGCGCCGGCGCCACCCTGCTCCTGCCAGCGCCTCTCGGAGCCGCCGCGGTCGTCCTGTGCGTGCTGGCCGCCCGCCCTCCACGGGTCTCTGCCGTCTCCCCGCCCTTGCTGATCGTACGGCCGCGGCAGCTGGCCCAGCTCTGCCTGCCGGCTGCCGCCGCTCTGGTTCGCGTAGTTGCCGCGGCTGTACGACCCTCGCTCGAACGCGTCGCGCTCCGCCTCGTGACCGCGGAATCCGCGCTGATCGTCGTCCCGCGGCGCGCGCCACCGCTCGTCCCGGGGACGCCAGTCGTCGCGCGGCCCCTCGTCACGGAAATCCCGGCCCTCGTAGCGATCTCGTGCCATCTCGCTCTCCCTCTGGGTGCTGGTGAACAGATCTGGAGCCTCACGAAGGCGGTCACCTCCGTGAGCAGCGGGCCCACCCGTTTCCACCTGTTCAGCAACCGACGTGCCCAGTTGAAACCCTGTCGAGGGGAGAGGAGCGCCGACGCCCCGACAGACGGCCTCGCGGCCGGATCGCGCTGCCGCGTGGCAATGCGCCACACGCTGGGGCAAGCTGTCACGCAGGCGTGGCTCGTGTCATCGAGGACGAGCTCGCCGGGCCGGCTCAGCGGCCCAGTTCGGATCCGGGGCAGGGAAGCAGGGAAGCAGGGAAGCAAGGAAGATGAGCGCCGCGTGCAGCGGCGCTCACCCGGCGCTCAGTGGCGCGTCTCGCAGGGGTGCTGATCGGCGAACGCCTTCACGGCGGTCTTGCTGGACGACCACGGGAAGTTCCGATCGGTGATCGACCACGAGAGCGCGCCCGCATACCCCATGTTGTAGAGGTCGCCCACGAACTTGTCGTAGCCCACGTCCATCTCTGCCATGTTGATCGGGAACTCCCCCATGACGACCGGCTTGTCCGTGAGGCCGTACTCGGAGAGGGGCTTGTTGTACGGGAAGTAATCGTTGACCCAGCCGTACATGTGAACCTGGTAAAAGTCGACGTCCGAGCGTGTCCACGCCTGACCCCACTTGATGGCGGCGCTGCCGACGCTCACGGGCGCGCCGGTCTCTCCCCTCAGCACGGCGGCCGATTCCTTGGCGAGCGCCTCCATCTGCTGGTGTGTGACGAGATCGAACTTGCTGGAGTCCCCCTCGAACGCCGGGTCGCCGCCGTAGAGGCTCGGCCCGGTCATCGCCCACTCGGGCTCGTTGATGACGTCCCAGGCCAGCATCCGGTCGCGGTGCGGGCTCGACGCCACCGTCCGAGCGATGGGGCGGACGACGTTCTCGATGAGCTTGGCGCGCCGGCCGGCGTCCGCGACGAGGGGCCCCATGCTCGCGACCGACAGGCCGTTCGGCGGATTGTACGATGTCTTGTGGAAGCCATCGAAGGAGAACAGCGTGAACATCACGTTGACCTGCGCCTGGTCCGCGAGCTCGAGCGCCGCCAGGATGTCCTGCGTCGAGGTGCCGCCGAGACCGGTCGGGTTGCCCTGTCCGTCGAAGTTGATCTGGTCCCCGTAGAAGCGGGGGTAGATCCACCAGCGGACCACGTCCACGCCGTGGGCGCGCATGTCCTGCAGGTCGGCGAGCACCTGGCTCTTCTTGCCCGAGATGCCCGCCTGGCTCCACTTGGACTGACCGCCGAAATCGGCGCCGAAGTCGCGCCAGGCGTAGTTCACGCCGTACATGAAGCGAAGGCGGCAGGCGATCTCGACCCCTGCCTCGAACGGACATTCGTCCTCGTCGGCGCCGGCGCATTCGCTGGGCTCTCCCCCGCTGCTTGTGCTGCTGCCGGCCACGGGATCGCCGCTGCCCGTACCCGCGGGCCCGCCGGAGGGCTCGCCGGCGCCTGTGCTGGAGCCCGTGGATGAGCCGGCGCCCGCGCCGGAGCCGGTGGATGAGCCGGCGCCCGCGCCGGAGCTCGCAGGTGCGCCGGCGCCCGAGGAGTTGCTGGGGCCGCTGTCCCCCGCTTCGCCGCCGGCGCCGCCCTCGCCGCCGCCGTCCAATCCGTCGCCACAGCCGAACCCAGCCACGGAGAGCTGGAGAACCCCGACAAGAAGAAGCCAGTTGCGCATGCCCGATTATCACCAGAAACGCGCGCCGGACCAGCCCGAACTCTTAATCGGTTCAGTGACTCACCGCGCAACGTTCTGCTCTTGCTACAAGATCGTGGTCGCAGCGGCCCTGACGAAGATCACGTGAGCTTCGAAGGGCACCCGCGGTATCGCCGCTTACCTGGACGGCCCGCGCGGTCTCGGGTGGATCCCCATGTACGCGGCCGCACTCTTCGCCGAGGGATCGTCCGGGTAGCGCTCGATGAGGTCTTCCGCGAGGCTGCGGGCCTGGCCGATCCGGTCCAGGCGCACGAGCGCCCGCACGCGGAGCAGGCCGCGCTCGGCGGCGCGGGGGCTGTCGCCGAAGTCGCGCGACGCCTCGTCGTCGAGCCGGAGCACCTCCTCGGGGTTGGTCGTCAAGGCGGCGCGCATGCGGTCGATGATGCTGGCCTCGGGGTCGGTGTCCGGCGCCGGCTCCGACTCCTGTGCTGCGGCGCTCACGGTGGCAGCGGCCGGCGGGGGAGCGGGGGGGACGACGGGCGCCTCGTCGCGGCGCTGCGGCTCGCGAGCCACGCGGGGCTCGGCGCTCGGCGGGCGCGCGTTCGGCGCGGGGCGCTCGTCGCGATCCACGAAGAGGAAGGCCGCCGCGGCGAGCGCGGCGACGGGGAGGCCGATGATCAGCGCGCGGCGAGCGCCGGACGGTCGGGGGGCGTCCACGGCGGCGAACGTAGCGCGGAGGAGCGGCCGGCGGTAGCGATCGGAGCGAGCCGAGAGCGAAGGAAGAGGAGTGCCGTCCAGGTGCGATGGCCGTCGCCGTTCGCGCGACCTCGGGCCGGCCCACGTCGAGGTGTTCCTCACGCGACTGGTAACCGGCCAGCACGCCAGCGCCTCGACGCAGAGCCAGGCCCCCGCCGCCATCCACTTCCTCTACACCCACGTCGTCGCGCTCCCCCCTCGCGCAGCACGTCGATTTCACCCGAGCGAAGCGCCCCGCGCGCCTCGCCGCGGTGCTGTCGACGGTGTTGGACAGGTCTACCCTGCGGCGCTGGACAGCATTTGGGCCTTGCAGCGCAGCTGCCGATACGTGAAATTTCTCGTGAGGGAGGCACAAAAAGCGACGAGCTAGACAGAGCTGATCTAACGGCTTCGGTTGGCCAATCGATTGATAGTTGGGCGGACTGGTTTGTCTGCCTCGCGTTTCGTGGCACCTTTCGATTCGTACTCAGGGCACGGATCTTCTGAACGATGCGCGCCTGTGGTTGGCGACACCGCTGCAGCGTGATATTTTTGCTCGGAGCGTGAATATCCATGGCCATCTCAAGAGAATTGCATCATCACCAGATTGGATACGCGCGAGCCGCGTACGACCGCTTCCGAATAGCGGAATCGTCCATAGCCATTGATGGGCTATGGGAGCACGATCTGACCTTCTTCATTGTTAGCCGAGACGTTCCGCGACTTTCCCCGGACGAATGGCACGCGATTCATAAAACCATCGCTGAAGTTGCACACGCAACACTCGACATCAGGGTAGTGTCCGCGCCTCCTGAGGGGGCGGTTCCGGTTTCACCCCGCACAACTGAAGAAGTAATCGAAGGCGTGGGCGATACGGGGACCATGGCAGACCTATTTCATGACCTGGCCCTCGCACTGCCACCAGAGTTCCCCGATATCCGGCTCACCAATGGCGAAGCCGGTCTGTTCGTAATTACCGCAATGCGACCGCTGAGTTCGGATGAGCGACAAGTGCTCCTGTGCGCCTTCGAGAAGGTCCGTCCGGGCGCAGACTTTTGCGTCCGTGTTGGCGAGCTATCGGCTCCAGTACGGTCGACGACGTTCACGCTAGTTTCCAGCAAGGGCCTTCCAGCTGGATTTTCGAAGGAAGCGCGATGGGCCATCGAACGCGACGAGCAGTTTTGGCTGGAGCGTCGCCACGAGGTCTTCACTTCCGATACCATCTCGCACAAGGATATTCTGCCGAAATCATTTGCGTTGGGAACGAGTTGTTTGGTCGACGCGGTGTGGCCAAGAAATGTTCGCACGTACCTCCCCATCTTCCGGCGTGTGGTGCTGCTCGCGCCACCAGAAAACCTCCAGGACCAGTGGCTCGGCAATCTCGCCATCACGAAGTCGGAGTTTCTTGAGCTCGTCAGCCTCGGCCGAGTTCAAGTTGTCTTTCATGGCGAATACTCTACGTACGATTCGACGTTGCTCGCTGCGCTGGCAGAACAGTCCCCGAATGGGATCTTGCTGAGCCGATCCCTCGCCGCCGCGACGATCGTCGATCATCGTGCGCGGACGGGCCTCACCTCGACGCTGGACGTCGCCCAAAGGGCCGCTTTCCTGGCGGCTCTGCGGAAACAGGCCCAGCAAATTGCTGATCCCTTGGAGCGGAAGTTCTTCGATGCAGTTCTCGCAGATCGACAACGCGCCAGCTTTGCAGAGGTGACGTGGAACCGATGCGGCGCGAACGCTGCGCTCTACTTCGGACCAGGCAGACTTGCTGCTGATATTGTGGCTGCGCACGGGCGCGACTTGTTAATTGAGCTTACCAGCGCCGGATTGTCGGTAGCATTTGGTGGGGCACTCAGCGCGGTCGTGTTTCCCGCTGAGGGGCCAGGGTATAGTGCGCAGACGGCAACCGAGCTGTGCGCAAGCCTCTACACCGGAACGCGAGCTGGACCTGTCGACACGAAGTTGGGCGAGGTAGAGCCTGTAGTGGAGGATCTTCTCGGACTCGATAATGACGCCCCCGTGATCGACCTCGCCCGTGCCTTTGCTGGAGATGATATTGATCGACTTCGCGATGTGGCGTTCGGTATTGCAGGCGCGAATCTGGATGCCGACTTCAGGAGAGCCGCGACCGCGGAGCTACTCGACCGCGTCAGGAGATATGACGCAAAGGACCAACATCAGAGCCGATTCGATGTACTCAGAGCCCTCGGGGCTCTCGGAGGGCTGGGGTCCGTTGCCGCGGCGGCGGCGGGAGCACCGGCGGTGGGGATGGCCCTGGGATTCCTTCCTTTCGCAGTGTGGGTACTCAAGAGCGCTTTTGCGTCGGATTCGGCGGGCAAATTTCGCGATCAGGTGCTCGCGCTAAACGCGTTCTCACGAACGGACGCCGTGCTGGTGAGTCGAATGCGCGCGCGGACGGCCAACAAATGAGAGCGCCTTCGACAGTCCGACCGAGACAGTCGTGGGCGATCCATCTCTGGGTTGCTCTCCGATGCCCGTCGGCAGCCGCCCAACAAGGGCTTGCTGACCGACCGTTGGGGGCGCGCGCAGCGCGCCCCCAACGGCGGCAGAAGCCCAAGGCGTTAGCCGGACTTTCCCAATGAACGCTTGGTCAAGGTACGGATCACCACTCTGCCTGCGCCTTCTGCACGCGAATTTCCTCGACGAGCCGCCGGAGCAGCGGCATGCGTTCGCGCAGCAGTTCCTGGATGCGGCGACGTCTCTCCCCGATCGCGAGCTTGGTTACTGGCTCAACGGATCATGGCGCGAGCAGCTGACGGCGGCATGGATCATCGCGGCCCGTCGGCTCGCCGCGTTTCGAGGCGTGATCGGCGAGAGACTGCTCGCCAGCGCGACCTGCTATGCGGGACAGGGCTTCGCTGTCGCGACCGCGCGCTACGAGGATCACCCTGCATCCGATGCGCTGGCGCTCTATCTCCAGTCGTACTTGCCGGTCGGTGATCGCGAGTACGATCAAGAGTGGGCTGTGGGATCACTGGCATGGCTCGACGCTCGCCTGGCCGCGAATCGCGCGGCGCCCTTTCTGAAGGCTCCTGAGCTCTGGAGAGTATCCGAGCACGGCCGGGAGTTGGGTGCCTTGGATCCAGGACGCGGCGTGGAGCGGGTAGCGCGTGCCATGGCCTTCCTGGACGACCTCGGCGCCAGCGAGGTCAGCTGATGCGCGCGCGTGTGTTTGGCCGCCGCCACGAGGCACCCGGCAAATGAATCAGACGGAGATCTGCGAACAAGACCTTTGGCTCGCCTTGGACGAGCGCCGCACCGATGCGGAGCGCGCCTTCATCACAGAGATGTCGCGCCGGGCCTTGGCGTGGCGCAACTTGGGCGTAACCAGCGACGATCTCCTCGGCACGGCTGAACGGTTCGTTGTGCTGGTGCTCGACGTCTCCGCGGACGGGCACGTCCTCCGAACGCTCCGGGTCGATTTTCACGAATCACGAGTTGTGATTGGAGAGGATGAGACAAAGCAAGCCGCTACAGACCTGGACGAGGAGAATCCGCGCGTGATCGTGGTCAAAGATGGGTCGCCCGTGGCGCTCGCGACCGCTGCTGCCGACTGGATGGAACGCGAGATCCTGCGGCCTATCGAACGTCACGAATGGGTGAAAGCAGGCTTCTGGCACCAGAGGTATGTCTTGTCGGACACCGGAGAACCCCTGTGCTGGTCGGACTCCCACAACCAGAATAGGCCAGACCTGGGCCCACCCGACAGGACTGTCCTCGTGCGCAGCTAAGGACCTCCGGCGTCACTTCGCGTGGGAGCACGAGAGCTACCGGGAACCGTGACACGGCGCGCGCCCGAAGCGCGCGGCCGGGGCCCGCCATCGCATCAGCCGTCAGTACACGGCCGTGAGCATGGGCAGCGTCTCGTACCGCAGCCCAATGTTGGACTTGATCGCGGGATCTTCGCTCTGGAATGTACGGAGCTCGGCTTCGTCGCGGACGGCAACGATGCCGACGCCCCATCCGCCCGCCGGGTCGGCGACGGGTCCGAAGGCGATCACGTGGCCCTCGGCGAGCTTGCCGCGCCAGTATTTGCCGTGCGCCTGCATGACCGCGCGCTCATCCGCCGTCATGTCCTGCATGAAGGTCGCGCGCGACGGGAGCAGCCGACAGAGAAAGAAGCGCGGCTCCGGTTGCGGCGCGACGTGGTTCGTGAGCCAACCCAGGACACGCTCCCAACCTGCCGCGTGGCTCTCGCACGACGCCACACGAGCGCCGAATCCAGCGTGTCGGACCGTGAGGCGCGTACCCGTCTCGATGGCGTCGAGGAGATAGGAGACCGTCGTTGGGGGCGCGTCCGCATCCCATGACGGTTCCCATGTCTGGACGAGCCTTCGCGGCGGATCGAGTTCGAGAACCCTGCCGCCGACATGGAACGGCTTGCCGTCTGCCCCCACGCCATCGGTCCGCCAGGCCCCTCCGGCGCGAAGGTCGATCGTGAAGGCGGTCGTGCGATACAGCTCCGCAGAACCCCACCACTTCGTCAGCTCGTCGGTCGTCAGCGCGCGGAAGACGCGCTCCGGCGGCGCGTCGATCTCGATGCGAGCGAGGATCGTCCCTTGCGCGACATCGGCGATCGAACGGGCTCGGATGCTCTTGGCTGTCATGTATCCTCCAGGTAACGCTTCAGCGACTCGAGATTGCGACCCCAGAACGCGCGGTAGCCCTCGAGCCATGCCATCGCCTTCTGCAGCGGCGCGGGTCGCAGCGTGTAGAGCCGCTCGCGCCCGACCTTCTCCTCGGTCACCAGCCGCGATGCCTTGAGCACGCGCAGGTGCTTCGAGATCGCGGGGCGGCTCTGAGAGAAGTCGGCCGCGATCTCGTTCACCGGGGCAGGACCCGCGCGCAAACGATCGAGGATCGCGCGACGGGTTGGATCGGCGATGACAAAAAACACATCGATGTCGGCCTTCGCGGGAGCCATATAGGTAACCAGTGGGTTACCAGTATCGCGGTGGCCTGACCTTGTCAAGCGCGTCGAAGAGCCCCCGGGTGCCGGTCGTGTCCTGCGTGACATCGGCAGAGCTGACCCCCTGCTTCGGCACCAGCTCGCCTAGAGCGACAAGCGGGTTGAAACCGCCAGAAGAGAGCAGAATTCGAACCGCCAAGGCGCCATAAGACGCCAAGATTTGTGTGGTTTTCTTGGCGTCCCTGGCGCCCTGGCGGTTCACTTCTCGCTCGATCGATGTGATCGGTCTTCTAGCGGGCTGTCTTGTGCCGATCGCCAAACAGGCGCCTGGTGCCGGCCGCGCCTCGCGCCGCGGCGGTCCGCGACGGCCGGCAGGTCAGAAGTCGTCGCGGAGGCGCACGCGGCGCGGCGCGCGCCCAGCCGCTACCGCGACAGGTCAGCTCCGGCGGCATCTTCTGCACGAGACGGTGCTCGATCGGGCGGTGCGAGAAGACGTCCCCGTCGCCGATCTGTCGAGGCGCGCGAGCTGCCACACCCTGCATCACTCCTGCGCCACGCACCTGCTGGAAGCCGCCTATGACATTCCCCCTTCCCGTCCCCCGGCAAGGCGGCGAGTGTCGCCGATGTTAGACAGGTCTACCCCAGGGGGCTGGACAGCATTTGGGCCTTGCGGCGCGGAGCCGATCCGTGAGACTTTCATGGGGAAGGGCACAAAGCGACTGATCTGGAGGCGCCACGCGGGCTGCTCGCGCCGCAGGCGTGGTTCCTGGTGCGGATGCCAGGAATGCTGCGTTTACGCGCGAGACCGACGCGAGCAGGCACTTGATGTCTACGCAAGGGAGAGTGGAGACAAGCAGCCGTGACCTACCGGATTGAGCTCTTGAGCGTTGGATGCGACCTTGATGCAGAGATACAGGGCGCCGCCGCAGCGCTGAATGCCGTCCAGTCCGAGTTCCTTTTCGAACTCCCCCCACCGAGGCTCAAGAACTGGGGAAAGCCTCATGTGTGCAAAGATGACGATTGCCTAGCTGCTGATGTGTTTGCCCTGATGCGTTCCTATCGGAAAGAGGCGAGGGGGAATAGGCCACATATCATAGCATTTGTCAACGCGCCGCTTCGAACCAAGAGGCTCCGTAATCTCTTCGGGGCCACCGCTTCGTCTGCAGGGTTAGCGGTAGTCACGCGGCACGACGCGGACCGGTTCGCGCCAAGCGTTCGGAGCTACTTCGTTTATTACCTGACTCGGTACGCGCTGAGCTTTATGGCGCCGAACCTGAAGAACCATGAGGAGACGCGCGACTGTTTCTTGGACCAGAAGATCAGTAAATATGACCTGCGCCGATCGATGGCCATAGGTGCCCTCTGCGACGAGTGCCAGAGTCGATTCGACGAACGCGCCAACGCAGAGATCCGTGTAGCATTCACGGCCATGGCCCGAGAAGTTGCTCGCCTCGGGTTCGCTGCCTCGGCCGACGCCATCACGGCCAGGTCCGACCATGCCGCGCGCGCCGCGAACCGCGACACGCCGCCCCTGGACGCTGGACGAAAAGAGCCGCCGACGCGCAGCTCCAAGTGTCGTCTATTCTTCAGCTACTCGCATGCCGATGCGAGCGCGCATGAGCGCCTTGAGGCCCATATAAAGGTGCTTTGGCGCAAAGGCTTCATCGAGCCCTGGCACGCCCGACGCATTCCGGCTGGCGCAGATTGGGGCAACGAGATCGACAGGCATCTCGACGAAGCGGAAATTATTCTGCTTCTTGTGAGCGCTGACTTTCTGGCGTCCGACTATTGTTGGGAGGTGGAGATGACCCGTGCGCTGAAGCGCCACGACGATGGGCGCGCTGTCGTTGTGTCAGTTATTCTCAAGCCCTGCCTATGGAGAGAAGCCCCTTTCGCGAAACTGCAGCCCCTGCCCAAAAATGGATGTCCCATAACTCGCTGGACCGATCCGGACGACGCATGGCTCGACGTCGCTGAGGGCATACGAAATCTCGTCACCATATCACCAATGAGCTGACCTGCGCTTCCGCGCGAGCGCTCACCTTCCTGACGTCTCGAAGAGCATGCTCAAAGCGAAGCCTCCTCCCGACGACCGGCCGCTGCCGCCCGCGCCACGCGTGGCTGCAGACCCGTGAGGCGTTCGGCGGCGTGCGCTGCAGCAGTAGAGGGCCCATGATGACACTGGAACAAGCACACCAAGTCGTCCAGATCTATGCGGAGCAGTTCGGGGCAGTTTGGTCTGATCGCACGGTCATTGATCGTGGCGGGTATTGGTTCTTTGGGGTCGGGTATGTTGGTTCTTGTGGTGTGATCGTAGACAAGACCGACGGTCGTCTCAGCGTCATGGGCTCGGCATTGTCGCTCGACGACTGCTTCTGGGGGCACGAGCACGGTTTCTCTCCGGATCTCGTGCGCTTGCGCATCAACAAGGTCAACGATCAGGGCCGCACCATCGAGCTCCTGCTCCACCTGGTGACAGACGGGCCGCCGCGCCAGCGGAACCCGAGCCTGAAGCGCGCCTGGCTTGCTGACCGACTTCGAGCATTGCCGTGCGAGTTCGGTCCAGACCGTCTCTGGTTGTCGATTCCTGCTTTTCGTGAGGCACTGCAGCAGAGGTGGTTCGAGTTCGATGTCCTTGAGCCGCGCGAGGAGCTCGGGCAGGTGCGCCAATGAATCTTCGCGTAGACGGGAGGACCCAATCTGGCGCGAGACGACTGCCAAGACTCGGACGGCTGCTGGAACGCATTTGCATCTCCGACGTCGGCGCTGATGCTGGCCCACGCGGCGCGCGGCCGCGCTAGTCTTCCGGCATCGAGGCCACGGCGTTCGACGAGGAGCCGGTGCCGACCTACCCGGCGCCGATCTGCGGTACGCGGGGATGGCCGGCGTCCATCCCTCCGGCGCTCGGGTGTGGGGCAGCAAGATCGCGGGCGCGACCCTGAGCGGGGCCGTGATCCGCCGCACGCTGGGCTGGGTCTCGCTGGAGCAACCTTCGCCGGCGCCGATGCAGCCGGAGGACGCGGCGGCGATCCCTGATGGGGGCGGACCTGACCGGCGCAAACCTGCACGTGTCCATCGCAAAGGGCGCGAACGCGCGGCCACGAGCTTCTTCGACGCCGTCCTCGGCTCGTCCGACTGGACCGACCAGACGGCTCTGGGCAGCGCCGCCGCGAGCCGAAGGCCGTTGGACGGACGGGGACCAGTCCTGTACTCTATCGATCGCAGCGACTCATGCCGGAAGACCTGGACGTTCAGTACCTGGAGGGATTCGTCGCGGATCCAGCGGCCACGTTCGACATGGCGGGGCGGAATCTCTCGTGGGACGACCGGATGCATTCACGTCGAACCGCCTCGTGCGGGGTGGCGTACAACTACTCAGGCATCTCTTACCCGGACTGCGAGATGCCGCCCTTCGTGCAGGACGTCGCGGCCCGCCTCGCCGGCGTGGTGGGGCATCCGATCAACAACTGCCTCGCCAACTTCTATGCCGACGGGATGGCGAAGATGGGCTTTCACACGGACTCCAGCGGCGGTGTCGTCGCTGGAACGACGACCTCGATCCTGTCGCTGGGCGCACGTCGCGTCCTCACCTTCCGCCGGAGCCTTCGCCGGGACGAGACGCACGACATGGCCCTGGCGCCCGGCTCGCTCCTGATCATGCGCGCCAGCGTTCAGGAGGGCTGGCAGCATGCCGTCCTCGCTGTCGAGGCCGCGGGCCCGCGGATCAGCCTCACATTCCGATTCCTATCTCGTTGAAATGGCGGTTGCCGCCGGGGCGCGCCCCCGAAGGAGGACGACGTGGCGAGAGGACGAACGCAGCGAACCGCGACCGTCGGCGTCGCCGAGCACGGCAACTCGGCGGTGCTCGTCACCGTCGCGCCCGGCGGCGAGCTCCTCGATCGCCGGCGCATCGACCTGACCGACGGCTTGCCGACGCACCCGCATCACCACGAAGGGTCGTGGGCGGTGGGCCGCTACCTCAACACGCCGGGAGCGCGAGCGCTCTCGCTCGCCGACGCCGTGGCGCTCGTCGAGCGCGTGCGAGCGTCCGCCGCGCGCGGCGCGCGCGAGGGCCTCGAGGCGCTGGCCGCGGCGGTGCCCGTGCCGATCGCGCGCATCGCGATCCGCGTGTGCCCCGAGCTCCCGCCGACGACCGAGGAGCGGATCGCCGACAATCGCGCGCAGACCGTCGCCGACTCCGTCATGTATCGCCAGGCCCTCGCGGCCGCAGCCGAGGCGCGCGGCTGGTCCGTGCACTGGTACGACCGCGAGCACGTGCTTCGCGACGCTGCAACGGCGCTCGGCCGCGGCGACGTGAGCGATCTTCTGCACGCGATGGGTCGATCGATCGGGCCGCCTTGGCAGGCTATCCACAAGCTCGCGGCAGCTGCGGCGCTCGCGGCCACAGGGCATCCAGCGCCGCGGGAAGCCACCGGATAGTCTCGCGAGTCCTTCCCAGAGCCGGCCAGCCGTCAGCGAGACCTGCGTCGCCCACCTGGAGCCAGACTGCCCCCTATGCCGCCCTTGAAGCCATACTCCATCACGCGCGACGAGCTCATTGGTCCGCGGAGTGCGAGGGATGCTCGTCGTCGCGTCGGGGAAGATGCTGGACGGAGGTTGCCAGATGACCGAGACGGAATGGCTGGTGTGTACTCGGACCAACCCCATGCTCCGCTTCCTGCTCGGACTCGGTCCGAAAGAGCTGCGGGTCGTGGACATCAAGACGTTTCCGGCGTGCAGGGGGAGCGACCGCAAGATGCGGCTGTTCGCCTGTGAATGTTATTACCGCGTGCGCGCCCTGCTCCCCGAGGAGCTCGCAGAGACGGCAGTGGAAACAGCGAGCCGTCACGCCGATGGCCTGGCCACGCTGGAGGAGCTCCAGACAGCCGAGGCTCTGGTCCGGCAGGCGCTCGACTCTCTGGAGGGGAGGTGGCGGGCATCCCATGGGGCCGAACGTATCTCGCTCCAGCCGACGCACGACGCGCTGGCCCTGAGCTTTCAGGTGGTTCGACCACAGGCTCCGAAGGCGGCGTACTACGCCTCGTCCAACGCGCCTCTGGCAGCTGCTGCCATTGCCAATCCTGGCGCCGCGTCTGAGGATGCTTCATTCACCGCCAGCAGCGCCGCGGAAGAGCACGCCCAGGCCGACGTGCTCCGCGACATCTTTGGCAACCCGTTCCGCGCGGTGGCATTCGACCCGCGCTGGCGGACCTCGACGGCCGTCGGGCTGGCCCGGCAGATGTACGAGAGCCGCGTTTTCGGGCCGATGCCGATCCTGGCCGACGCCCTGCTGGAGGCCGGGTGCGAGGATGCCGACGTGCTCGGCCACTGCCGTGGCGACGGGCCGCACGTCCGCGGCTGCTGGGTGATCGATCTGCTGCTGGGGAAGGAATAGGCTGAGCCTGATTCATGGCTGCTGCCGATGGTCGGGCTCTGCCCGTCCGCGGCAGGTCCGCCCGTTCGGCGGGCCGGGTGGGGGGCGTTGCGCGGCGGCGAGGATCTGCGTACCGTTGCGCGAACGAGGAGCATGACGGTCTCGCTGGGCATCAAGCACCACCACAGCGGCGCCTACGACGTCGTGCCCATCGCCACGAGCGACTACTTCAAGCGCCGCTGGCTGCCCGCGTGCGCTCATCTCGGCCTGCGATACGTCTCGCACTTCCACGACGGGGCGCTCTCCACGGTTTCCCCCGACGATCTCCCGGACATCGTCGCGGAGCTCGAGATTTTGCGGGCGTGGGCGGCGGCGAACGACGCTTTTATGGTCGAGAGGATCGACGGCGTGCTTCGGGCGCTGCACGCGTTGGACCCAACTTCCTGTGAAGTTGACTTCGGCTGATGAGACGGCGCTCGCCATTGTCGTCGACGAAGGGGAGCTGACGATGGAACACGATTTCGCCGTATAGCCCGATAGCAAGCCTGAATCCTACGCGGACTGTGGCCGATCGCACGGAGCGGCGCGGGGCAAACGTAGAAGCTCCGCCCGATTCCATCTCGTTCGGCCGCCAACAATCAGAAACCAGGAGAGAGTACGTCATGCAGGATGAACAAGCGGCGGCTCCGGACGACACGGCGGTTCGGGTCGCCTTGTGGCGTGCGCTGCACGTGGAAGCCGATGCGCCGCCGCACGTGTTCGAAGACGACGTCGGGTTGAAGCTGGCGGCTCCGGACGACGGCTGGCGCAGCCGTCCGGACATGAGCCCGTTCACGCGGCCCTTCCGCGCCTCCATCCTGGCTCGCGCCCGCTTCGTCGAAGATCTCGTCGCGGAACAGGCCGCCCGTGGCGTCGGGCAGTATGTCATCCTCGGAGCGGGCCTCGACACCTTCGCCCAGCGTCGGCCGGAGCTTGCCTCCCGCCTGTTCGTGTTCGAGATCGATCGGCCCAGCCCCCAGGCGTGGAAGCGCCAGCGCCTCCTCGACCTCGGCCTCGGCGTCCCATCGTTCCTGCGGCTCGTGCCGGTCGACTTCGAGGCAGGAGACGCGTGGTGGGAGCGGCTGGCGGCCTCGGGCTTCGACTCGGGGCGGCCGGCGGTCGTGGCGTCCACCGGTGTCAGCATGTACCTGACCACGGACGCGATCGCGGCGACGCTGCGCCAGGTCGCGGCGCTCGCTCCGGGCTCCACGCTCGCCATGTCGTTCATGCTTCCGATCGAGCTGGCGGACCCGGAGGTGCGTCCCGGGATCGAGCGAGCGGCAGCGGGGGCCAGAGCCAACGGCACGCCCTTCATCAGCTTCTTCACCCCGGCAGAGATGCTGACGCTGGCTCGAGATGCCGGCTTCAGAGAGGTCCAGCACGTATCGGCCGCTGCGCTTGCAGAGCGCTACTTCGCGGGCAGGACGGATGGCCTTCGTCCGCCGAACAATTCAGAGGAATTGCTCGTGGCGACGACCTGAATCAAGCGGTCTAGCCAATCGTTGGACCGATCCGAGTTGCATCTACTTCACCATGCGGAAGCTCGCGTGCCGTAGCCAGGAGCGCGCGAGCGCCACGTCTCCGTAGTGGGAGCGCGCCGTCACGAACAGCACGCCCGTGACTCCACCTGGATTCTCGACCCTGACAGGCTTGTCGTCCTGAAGGCCGTCCAGCTGTAGACCGAACGCTAGCTGCCCACCGAAATCGATGATTCCACCTTCCGCCTCGGCCAGGTCGATGCACAACCTGGCAAGCAACCGATGGTCCTGGTCGTCGTTGCACATCGCGGCGAATGAAACGACGTCTTCTGGCGACCATCCGAGCACCTCCGGGAGGCCCGCATCGAGGATCTCGGATATCGCCTCAGGATATTCGGGCCCAACGGTCAGAATGAACGGGCGTTGGTCAACCCAGAAGTCGTCCCCCTGAACATCGTCGGCGATGCGCGAGATTCCACTTCGAAGCGCGGCGACTCGCTCCACGCTCATCTTCGACGGCAGCAACACGGACGCCACTGGACCGGCCATTCCTCGAGCGTACGCTCTCGATCCATGGCGGTCCACCGAGGCGTCGCATCCGCCGAGCTTCGAGACTTCGTCCGTCGTCCTGAGGAGTGCTATCCTGAGCGGACATGGGCAGGTGGCGTCGGACGGCCTCCGGTGAACGGAGGACACCTCGTGTCGCGGGCGCCGCCGTCGTGGCGCTGGCCGCGCTGCTGTTCGCGCCCGCGGCCGGCGTGCGCGGCGATGCGCTGCCGCCGCTGCCGGGACCCGCGCCGCAGGGGAGACCGCAGGGCTTCTCGGCGCGCATCGAGAACCAGCGTTGCGAGGCCTGCCACGAGGACATCGCGGCCGAGTGGCGCGCCTCGCTGCACCGGCAGGCGTTCACGGATCGCGTCTTCCAGAGGTCCTACGCGATCGAGCCGCTGCCCTTCTGCCGTGGCTGCCATGCGCCCGAGGCCGATCCGGCCCACCACCCCGGCGCGGACGCGCAAGCGGTGGGCGTGGGGTGCGTCACCTGCCATCTCGTGGCCGGCGAGGTCGTCTCCGCGCGCGGCCGGGTCGCGCGCGGCGGCGCGCACGCGGTCCGCGGCGACGCGCGGCTCTCGACCGACGAGGGCTGCGCCCGCTGCCATCAGTTCGATTTTCCGCGAGCGCCCGGCGTGCCCATGCAGGACACCGTGGCCGAGCACCGCTCCGGGCGCTTCGCGGAGCGACCCTGCCGCGATTGCCACATGCAGCTCGTTCAGGGCATCGCCGGGAGACCGCACCGCGATCATCGCTTCGCCGTGGTCGGGGATCCGGCCGTCCTTCGTTCCGCGATCGACGCCAGCGCGTCGCGGAGCGGCGCGAACGCCATCGAGGTGAGCGCGCGCGTGGTCGCGGCGGGGCACGCCGTCCCCACGGGCGATATGTTCCGCCGGCTCGAGGTCCGCGCCTCGGCCGTCGATACGAAGGGCGCCATCGTGGCCGCCGCCGCGCCTGTGTTCCTCGAGCGAAGGTTCTCCGTGCGCCCGGTCGAAGGAGGCATCGAGCGCGTCCCGGCCGGTGATACGCGCCTTCCCGCCTCGGGCGCGCCGCGTGTCCTGCGGCTCGTGTTCCCGGCCGCCATCGACGGGTTCGCGGTGCGCTGGGAGGTGGTCTATCAGCGCATGGGCGCCGCGATGGGCGCGGCCTTCGGCGTCGACCCGGCCGCGGACGAGGTGGTCCTCGCCGCGGGCACGCTGGGCGCGCGCCCGCTCATCATCGGCCGACCAGCGCCCGCTCCGGTACCATGAGCTCCGCCATGCGAACCCGTCGCCTTCCCGCCCTCCTGCTGCTTGCGCCTTTCTTCGCTGCTGCTTGCCGGCCCGCGCCGCCTCCCGCGACGGCGCGCGCCGAGATCGCCGTGCTGCCGAAGCCCCCCGTCGTGGCCACGCCCCCGGCGGCCGCGCCCGGGCCTTCGCCGCTCGTCAGCGTGAAGACCCAGGCGCGCGTGCCTGGAGGGTTCGTGCTCGACGGCGACGTGGCGGAGTGGGGCTCGCTGGTCCCGCCGCCGCCACCACGTCCTGCGCGGCCCGCGCGAGGGGAGAGCGCGCTTCCGCCGCCCTCGACCAGCGCGATGGATGCGCCTTCGCACGTCGCCCTGGTGCTCTCCAGCGCGGGCGTCACCCTCGCGGCGGAGCTCGACGAGGGATCACGGGACGGGATCTGGCTGGGCCTCGGCTTCGGCGCGCCGGAGCTGCCGCCCATCGGCTATTTCCAGCGCGGGGGCGGGGTGATGCCGCTCAACTGCGAGGCCGACATGGGCGGCGAGCCGCTCCCGGCCGACGTGCAGAAGGCCTGCCAGGAAACGCTGGCCCGGCATGACGCGTTCATCGCCGGCTACGAGGCGCGCTTCGTGCGGTTCTTCCGGCTGGATCGCGGCGGCCTCTCGGGGATCGGCGAGGACGGGAAGGGACGCCCGATCGAGGGCGCGAAGGCGGCGGTGAAGGCCGGCGACGGGAGGCTCACCATCGAGGCCACGCTGCCGACCTCCGCGCTGCCCCGCGCCTCGTCGGCGCCCATCGACAGCATCCGGCTCTTCGCGCGGGCGGCGGACGCGCCGCGCCCGCCGGCGCCGGCGGACGAGGAGTGGGTCTGGCGGGAGATCCCGGAGCCGGTGAGCTACGAGCCCTTCGCAAACCTCCGCGCCCTGGCGTTCCAGGCGCCGGAGCCGATCGGCCCTGTCCCCATGTCGTACCAGCCGGGAGATCCGCTCGAGCTCGAGGTCATCGGCTATGCGCGGGGCTCGGACGGTACCGCGCTGGAGCCCACGCGCCAGGGACTCTACAGCCCGATATCCGCGATAGGGG
Source organism: Sorangium sp. So ce117 (assembly GCF_051524395.1). NCBI lineage: Bacteria > Pseudomonadati > Myxococcota > Polyangiales > Polyangiaceae > Sorangium > Sorangium sp. So ce117. The sequence goes on along the minus strand of NZ_CP150309.1, from coordinate 8,206,108 downwards.
ACGTCGAGATCGGCGAGCTCTTCCTGCGGCGGCCTGCCCTCGCCATCCTGCGCAAAGGCGAGATCGTCGACACCATCCAGAGCTACGGCGCGCCGACGGGCATCGTGAGGCGCAACAAGGAGCTTCACATGTTCTTTTACGATCAGTACACGTCGACGGACATCTGGGCCGAGAGCGCGGACTGGCGGGTCATCGCCATCAAGCCGAGCGGCGAGTACACCGAGCTCCTGGAAGGGGCCGCGGACAACGGTCCGTGGGCCAAGGACGTCGAGGAGTTCCATTCAACGCGCTTCGACCGCTTCGGGATCCGCGGTACGCCGTGGCGCCAGGACGCCGAGGGCGAGGTGCCGCGCGCCGTGGAGATCACGTGGCGCTACGACGCGACGACGGGGATGTATCGGCCGAGCTCGCGCGCGCTGCCCGCGACGAAGGCGAAGAAGGCGCGGTGAGGCGGAGAGCGCGCGACGCGCGCTCGACCGGCTGGATCAGGATACCCGGAGCGATCGCCGGCGTGCGGTGGGAGCGCCGGTGCGATCCTCGCCCCGATGGATCGACGCTGCGTTGCGGCGTTGGCACACAAGGACGAAGCTCCTCGACAGGTGTGCCAGCCTCTGACCCTCGTGTCATGAGGGGCTCCGGCGCCGCGTCCACGCACCGCGGCACGGACGGCGCGAGCTCCTCGACAAACCCGCCGGACCCGCAAGGGCCGACCTGTCTCCAGGGCACCGACACCGACGCGCTACAATTTTGCCGTGAACGGTACGTTCTTTGCAATGGGCGTGCAGCGGAAAGGTTGCGCTTCATGTCCAATCAGCTGCCGTCGTCTTCCTCTGCTCGATCATGGTCGTCCCGCACGCGAGTCCTCTCGCTGTTTGCCCTGCTTGCCCTCCCGTCTGCCGTCATCTCGGCGGGGTGCGCTGACAAGCCGGACAACATCTACAACTACTACTACACGAACGGGGAGGGCGGCGCTGGCGGCGCTGGCGGCGCTGGCGGCGCCGGTGGTGGCGGGGGCGCCGGCGGCGCGCCCGAGCCATACCCGGGAGCGCCGGTCGTGGACACCCAGGTGGCCGAGCACGCGCTCGACGTCTTCGGCACCGTCGGCAACCGCTACTGGTTCGCCGTCTCGGAAGAGCAGCTCGAGGTCATGAACGAAGGGATCGGCGGCATCGGGGGCCCCATCAAGAGGGACGCATTCGGGGACATCTACTCACCGACCGGGGAGGACACGACCTTCGCCGATCATCTGTGGGTGACGACGGCCGGCGCCGAGGGCAAGACGGCCGACTACGGCAAGGTCCAGGTGGGGGTCGCGGGCCAGTCGACGCAGCGGCCCTGGACGAAGCGCACCATCCCCAACCTCAACATCGACGCCGACGAGTTCGTCGAGAAGCAACGGCTCGGCGGCTTCGAGCACGTGCGCTTCAACAACGGCCAGGTCGGCAGCATCTTCCGCGAGCGCCTCACGCTCGATCTCTATGCCCGCCTCGATTATCCGGCTCCCCTGACCAACTACGCCTGGTTGTCGAGCAACGTCTGGGGCGCGGAGGTGGCGATCCCCTACATCGTGGTCGAGCGCTACAAGAAGGCGTTCTGCACCCGCCTCGAGAGCAAGTTCGGCGGCGGCTGCGCCAACATGTGGGAGTTCGCCGGAGACTTCGCCGTCGAGGTCCCGGGGGGCGGCGGGATCCCGCTCCCCATCGACATGGTGCCGTTCGGCGGGAGCGCCTTCGACGATCCAGAGAACTGCCAGCTCAAGGAGTGTGACAACACCCGCGCGAAGGAGCTCGAGGAGCTGATCGCCGCGACGCCCCCTGGCGAGGGCTTCAAGGCCGCGCTCGAGGGCTGGATCGACTGGCCGGCGTTCCACCGGTTCCAGTGCCTGTCGTGGGTGCTCGCCACCGGGGACGACGCGCTCCACAACAGCAACAACGTCGTGCTGGTCGAGCGCGCCGATGGTCTTTTCCAGTACCTGCCGTACTCGGTCGACATCAGCCTGGGGCAGAGTTGGTATCCGGTGGTGCCCCTGGCCGGCACGAACACGCTGGCGCGCGGGTGCCAGAGCGAGCCGGCCTGCTGGGCCGACACGATCGCGGCGTGCGAGGAGGTGATCGAGGAGTTCGCGGCGCTGGACCCGAACGCGGTGCTGAAGGGTCTCTACGAGCAGCTGTCGGACGAGGGCATGCTCCGCGGGGGCGACGAGCAGCGATACGAGGAGCTGGACGCCTGGCTCACCCAGCAGCTCGAGGTCCTGCCGGTGGAGCTGGAGCGGAACCGCGAGCAGCCGCAGCTCTGCATGCCTCCCCAGATCGATTGCGGCGGCTACTGCGGCTTTCCCCAGGAGTGCGGCTTCTGCGTTCCTCCCCTGGTCGATTGCGGCGGCTACTGCGACTATCCCAAGGAGTGCGGCGGCGGCGTCGGAGCGGGCGGCGGAGACGCCGGCGTCGGAGCGGGCGGTGGCGAAGCGCCCGTCGGAGCGGGCGGCGGCGAAGCAGGCGCCGGAGCGGGTGGCGGCGAAGCGCCTGTCGGAGCGGGCGGCGCCGGCGGTAAAGCAGCGGACTGACGCCGGCTGAACCCCGAGGGAGGGGGCTCCGCCGTGGAGCTCCCTCTCAGGGCGAAGCCTCGAACAGGCACCGCGTGATCGGGATGGCGACGTCTTCCCAGACGTACAGGTAGTATTTCGTGCCCGGGACGAGCTCCTCGGGGCTCCCCTCGGCGGGATAGCCCTGCTTCGTGCCCGGCGGGACCTCGCCGTAGGTGATCCCACTCTTGACGGGCGCGGCGCTCGAGGGAACGTCGAGCCGCCAGATCGTCCCCTCGGGCAGATCGAGGTTGGGCGGAGTGCCCGGGTTCTCGGCGTTCGCCGACAGGACGTAGACGTACCGGGCGTCGCCGCCGCTCCACGTGATCTTGCCCGCGGCGTCCACGCCTTCCCCCGCCGCGCAGTCGCCTGGCACGTAGAGGCTCTGTTCATGGAGCGGCCCGCCGAACGGGGTCTCGTCGGCGAAATCCTCCTTCGTGAATCCGCGGCGGAGGAGCTCGCCCTCGAAGAACGCGACCATGCGCGCCGGATCCGTGGAGGGCAGTCCGCTGACGTCACGGGAGAAGCCGTTGTTCTGGTCCGGCGGGTACGCGCCGAGCGCCGCCGAGGAGACCCAGCCGGCCGCCAGCGCGAGGCCCGTTGGATAGAAGCTGTCGGTCCAGACCGGTCCGGCCTCGATGTACCAGTTCGACGGCCCCGCGGCCGGCGCGGCCTTCTCCGAGTGGCAGCACACGCACCCGCACGCCTCGGTCTGCTCCGTGACCCAGGCGAGCTCGCCGAGCCATTCTGGATCGGACAGCCGTGGATCGTCGCTCGGCGTCTTGTAGTCCGAGGGGGGCGCCGGCCAGTACGGGCGCTGCGTGAGGACCGGCTCGCACGACGCGTAGTCGGTGAAGAGGCGCCCGGGCTCGGTGCAGCCCGAGATCGCGCCGAACGTGCAGACCTTCCCGCCGCTCTGCCCTGCCGGCTCGCCGGCCATCGGGTCGACGCAGACCTGCTCGGGCCACTGGAAGACGGCGCCGCCCGTGCCCACGCCGCCGCCGGGCTCCTCGGCCGCGCCCTCGCAGGCGTCGGGCTCGAACCGGCCGCCGCCGAACATCTCGCAGCCGCGCTGGGTCGAGGCGCACTGGCTCGTGTCGCCGCCGGGGAGGACGAGGCTGTACTCGTCGCCGGTCCCGCCGCCGAGCACGCATCGGCCGAGCGTCTCTGGATAGACGCAGCTCTCGCCGCTGGTGAAGGTGGAGCCCTGGAGCGCCTTGCAGTCGGCCTCCGCGGCCTCGGCGGTCCAGCCCGCGCCCGTGTACTCACGGCACTCCTCGGCCTGGCTGAAGGCGCTCGTATAGACGCAACGACCGGGCGACCCAGCGGCCTCTGGAGCCCCCGATGCGGCGTCTTCCTCGGTCCCCTGGCAGGCGCCCAGCCCTCCCAGGGCCGAGACGAGGAGCGCTGCGCCCAGCATCACGTGCGGTGAAACGTGCGGTGAACGGAGGAGCTCTTGCTTCACGGTCGAATCTCCTGAACGTCGCTCTCGGACGACGTTGATTGTGATCTATCTCACTAATTTTCCCGGCGAGCGTCCGTCTGTATACCGTTTGTTCATGGTTGTTCAACTGTCGTCCAATCTTTTTGTGAGAAGTATGTATGCAAGAATACGTTCTTGCTCATGGCGCCATTCGCTTGGAGGAGGCGGAGGCGTGTCCAGGGGCGTTCGCCCGCGCCCGCGCGGGGATCAGGCGGCGACGAAGCTCCTCACCGGAGCGCGCCGAGGCCGAGCGAGATGCACGGCTCCCCGTCGCGCAGCGAGATCCCCGCCAGCTGCTTGTCGGGCGGGTACATGTACCCGAACAGCATGCACATCTCGTTGTCCCCGTAGCCGAACGTGAGATCGTGGTCCGACGTGTTCCGGAACCTGCACGCGTACCGGAGGGAGTCGCCTTCGCCGAGCGCGAGCGCCGGCCGGTAGACCTCGATGTCGCTCTCCAGATCGAACGCCCCGCCCTCGTACACGCGCGCCTCGCCCCCGTCCGCGCGGAGGACGTCGACGTCGAAGGCATCGGCGTAACGGTGCGTGTGCGGCATCAGAGAGACGATGTTCCCGCCGAACGTCGAGCACGTCGTGCCGATGGTCCGCGTGGCGCGCGGCGGGACGAGGAAGTCGTTGACGCTCAAGACGAACGGCGCGAGCTCTTCCGTCCGCTCCGAGAGAGGCATGGTGAAGAAGTCGTAGGCGATCTCGACGACCGCGGGCTCGGGCGACGTGTTGAGCAGGTGGATGCTCGTCGCGATCTCGCGGGACGTATCGAGGGTGAAGCCCATCCCCTCCGGGAAGACGAGCGTCTCCTCGCCGACGACCTGCGTGGAGCTCGCGAAGAGCACGTCCGGGATGGCCGCCGGCAGCGTACCGAAGGGATCGTCGGCGCCAGGATGGCAGCCCGGGTAAGGGTTCGGCCCGAACGATGGATTGACCGGCTTGGCGATCACGTTGCTGTGATGCAGCCCGGCCGTCGCGTAGACGCGCGCCGCGTGGACGGTCGTGCTCTCGATCGCGGGGAAAGGCCATGACACGCAGAAGGTCGCCTCCTCGCCGGGCGCCATGAGCCGCGGCGGCGCGATGATCCTGAAGCCGCTGCGCGGCGGCTCCGGCAGCGCGAGCCGGGTGAGCTCGGCGCCGAAGGCGACGACGTTGTCCCGGTCAACCCGCTCTTCAGGCTCGTAGCGGGCGGCGGGCTGGACGCACCGCCCGCGAAAGCGCTCCTCGCCAGGAGAGCACGCCTCCGGCGGCGACGGCTCGACGCCCGCGCAGGCAGGGAGAAGCAGAATCCAAAGGAGACCCGTCGAACGTGCGCTGTCCCTCGGGACATAGCGAGTTTTGGGATGTTGCATCACAAAGCATCTGCGGCCGACAGCCTCTCACCGGAAGCCTCGACTGTGGATCTCGCCTTCAGAGGGAGGGCGCCCTCGCGCGGCCAGGGCGGAGCCCGCGGCGAAGGGGACGCTCCCGGCACAACCGAGGACGGCGCGGGCTGATGCGGTCCATCCGCGGCGGCCGGCGGCGTCGGCGCGGAGGCGGGTCCGCCACCACCGGCGCTCGCTCCGCCAGCGGCAGCGGCCGCTCGCCGGCCCACGGCCGCTTCGCCTATCGCAGCGCCGACCGGAGCGCCCCGCCCACCTGTCCTCCGCCCGTGGCCGAAGGGCCGCCTACGTGGACACCCTGTTCACCCGGCTCGACGCTGTGCGCAACAAGGGGGTGACGTGGTCGTCGCGGATGGTCTAGCATCCCCGTGCCGAGGGGCAGCGCGCCCCACGATCCCCCGCATCGCCCGACCACCACGCAGCGTGGTCCCAGCTCGTGGAGAAGACAGCATTGAGCGAGCAAGCAATCGAGCCGGCCCTCCCCGTCACCGCTTTCGAGAGGCGCTTCAAGCACCCGCCGGGGCTCGTGATCCTCTTCTTCGCGGAGATGTGGGAGCGCTTTTCCTATTACGGCATGCGCGGCCTCCTCAAGCTGTATATGGCGAACTTCCTGTTCGTCACAGCGCGAGAGGCCTACCAGGGGTGCCGGCAGCACGCGACGCCATGCGATCTCGTCCCTGGTGATCCGACCACGGTGTTCGCCTGGGAGTTCATCAAGGGACTCCTCCCGAGCGCGCCCGGCGAGCAGGCGTCCATGCTCTACGGGCTGTACACGGGCCTCGTGTACCTCACGCCGTTCTTCGGCGGCATCCTCGCCGACAAGGTGTGGGGGCAGCGCAAGACGGTGGTGATCGGCGGCGTCTTGATGGCCATCGGACACTTCGTGATGGCGTTCGAGAACTCGTTCTTCATCGCGCTGCTCCTGCTCATCCTCGGCAACGGCGCGTTCAAGCCCAACATCTCGACCCAGGTCGGCAGCCTGTATCCGAAGGGTGATCCGCGCCGCGACGGCGCCTTCACCATCTTCTACATGGGCATCAACCTCGGCGCCTTCATCTGCAACTTCGTGTGCGGCACCCTGGCCGCCGTCTACGGCTGGCACTACGGCTTCGCCGCCGCGGGCGTCGGGATGTGCCTTGGGCTCGTCGTCTACCTGGCGGGGCAGAAGTACCTCGCCAAGGACAACCTGATGAAGACGGCGGAGGGCGCCGGCGAGCAGAAGCAGCCGCTCTCCGGCGACGAGTGGCAGCGCGTCGGCGCGCTCGTGGCGCTCTGCGCCCTCAACGTCGTCTTCTGGGCGGTCTACGAGCAGCAGGGCAACACGATGCAGAGCTGGGCCGACGAGAAGACGGTGTGGCCCATCGTCCTCGGCTTCCAGATCCCGTCGACGTGGTTCCAGTCGGTGAACCCGCTCTGCATCATCCTGTTCGCCCCCCTGCTCGACATCTTCTGGCGCTGGCAGGCGAAGCGGGGCACCGAGCCGACGAGCGTCTCGAAGATGGCCCTGGGCTGCACCATCCTCGGGCTGTCGTTCATCGTGATGATCCTCGGCGCGCAGGCCGTCGGCGGCGGCAAGGGCAGCCTGTTCTGGCCGGTCTTCTGCACGCTGCTGCTCACGATCGGCGAGCTCTACCTGTCGCCCATCGGCCTGTCGCTCGTGACCAAGGTCTCGCCGGTGCGGATCGTGTCGATGATGATGGGCATGTGGTTCGTCTCGAGCTTCCTCGGCAACACGCTGAGCGGCTACATCGGCATCTTCTACGAGCGCTGGTCGAAGGACATGTTCTTCCTGATGCTCACCCTCCTCGGCCTGAGCGCGGGCGCCGCGATGTTCGCGTTCAACAAGCCGCTCCGCCGCGTGCTCGGCCAGCACTGATCCACACCGCGCCCGGCGCGGCCGCGCGCCCTCTCCACGGGGGCGCGGCGCCGCGTCAGGGCGCCCCTGCCCGCCCAGCGGGGCGCGGCGCCGCGTCAGGGCGCTCGCGCGCCGCCGGGGTCGACGATGCGCTCGTCGAGGGTCGCGAGCCGCCCCTCGGGCAGCGCGCTCCCGATGGCGGCCACGGCGCGGCGGACGCTCTCCAGCGTGCTGCACGAGGCGACGTCGACGAAGAGCCGCCCCGACTCGGGCCAGGAGTGCAGGGCGACGTGCGATTCGCCGACGACGGCGCACGCGGTGATCCCTTGCGGAGAGAACGGGACCACCGCCATCTCGAGCAGCGTGAACGGCCCCGCGGCGACCGCCGCCTCCAGCGCGCCGCGCAGCGCGGCCGGGCTGTTCAGGAAGTCGAAGGGGCAGCCCTCGAAGAGTGCGAGCGCGATGAACAGCTGCATCGATCAAGCAGGCGCGCGCGGCGGTCAGCGCCGCGCAGGCTGCGTAGCGTAGCCGAGGCCGGGCGCCGCGGCGCCGGAAAGGGAAGGGCCGCGCCTACCAGCGGTGGAAGGCCGGATGCCCTTCCTTCACCGCCACGAACGTCCCGCGGCACGTCGCCGTGACCCGCCCGCCCGCCTCCAGGGTCGCCTCGACCACGACGCGGTCGCCCTCCGCCTCGGCGACATGCGCCCGCAGGTGCACCGGGCCGCCGAGCGGCGTCGGCTTCTTCAGCTTCACGTGGAAGTCCGCCGTCACCGTGCACGGCGGCGCGTCGGCCCCCCGCGCCTTCATCAGGTGGTACGCCGCGGTCCAGTTGGAGTGGCAGTCGAGCAGCGCCCCGATGATGCCGCCGTTGAGCATCCCGGGGAACGCCTCGTGGTGCGGCTCCGGCGTGAAGTCGCAGACCACCGCGTCGCCCTCGACGCGGCTCTTCAGCCGGAGCCCCCTGTCGTTCGCCGGCCCGCAGCCGAAGCAGCGGCCCTGCGGCGAGTACCTGTCCTGCAGGCTCGCCGCGTCGCCGCTCACCGGGTGCCCCCGACGAACGCCTCGTCCATCAGCATCTTCTGCTCGAGGAGGTGGCTCGCGCGCGAGCCGGTCGCCGGGCTCGCGCTCGGCGCGCGGCTCACGCACGAGAGCGGCAGCCGGTCGCCGATGCGCTGCCGGAGCACCGCGAGGATGTAGTACCAGGCGCCGTAGTTGCGCGGCTCCTCCTGCACCCACACGAGCGGCGTGCCGTCCTTGTAGGGCGCGAGCGCGTTCACGATCTCCTCGTTCAGCGGGGCCAGCTGCTCCAGCCGCAGGATCGCCACGTCCTTGAGCCCGCGCGTCTCCCGCGCCAGCGCGAGGTCGTAGTAGACCTTGCCCGAGCAGAGCAGCACCCGCTTCACGTCCGCCGGATCGACCCCGCTCGTGTCGGCCAGCACGCGCTGGAACTGGCCCTCGGAGAGATCCTTGATCGTCGACACGGGCCGGTGCGGGCCCTTCGACGTCGCCGGGACGCGCAGCAGGCTCTTCGGCGTCGCGATGATGAGCGGCTTGCGCCACGGCCTGTGCACCTGCCGCCGCAGCACGTGGAACAGCTGCGCCGGCGTCGTCAGGTTGCACACCTGGATGTTGTCCTCGGCGCTGTTCTGCAGGCAGCGCTCGATGCGCGCGCTCGAGTGCTCCGGCCCCTGACCCTCGTAGCCGTGCGGCAGGAGGAGCACGATGCCGCTCAGCCGGTGCCACTTGTCCTCGCTCGACGTGAGGAACTGATCGACGATGACCTGCGCGCCGTTCAGGAAGTCGCCGAACTGCGCCTCCCAGATGACGAGCCCGTCCGGGTAGTCGAGGCTGTAGCCGAAGTCGAAGCCGAGCACGCCCGCCTCGCTGAGCGGGCTGTTGTAGGCCTCGAAGCGCGCCGGCCCCTCGGCCACGCGCGACAGCGGCGCGTAGCGCGCGCTCGTCTCGACGTCGCGCAGCACCGCGTGCCGGTGGCTGAAGGTGCCGCGCTGCACGTCCTGACCGGAGAGCCGCACCGGCGTCTTCTCGGCGAGCAGCGACGCGTAGGCGAGCATCTCGCCCGTGCCCCAGTCGAACGGCTCGCCGGCGACGAGCTTGTCGTGCCGCTGCTGGAGCGTCGGCAGCACCTTCGGGTGCGCCTTGAAGCCCTCGGGCAGCTCGAGGAGCTTCTCCGACAGCGCGATGAGCTTCTCGGCCGGCACGCTCGTCGGCACCTCCGGCGTCGCGTTGTCGGCGCCGCCGCGGTAGTGCGACCACACGCCGCCCATCGAGTACAGCACCGGCGCGAAGCCCTTCTGCTTCACCTCGTCGAGCGCGGCGGCGAGCGCCTCGCGGCGCCGCACGACGATCTCGTCGGCCTTCTCCTCGGTGACCTGCCCGAGCTCCATGAGGCGCCGGACGTACACCTGCCGGACCGTCGGCTTCTTGTCGATCGCGGCGTACATCCGCGGCTGCGTGTAGCGCGGCTCGTCGCCCTCGTTGTGGCCGTACCGCCGGTAGCAGTACATGTCGATGATCACGTCGGAGCCGAAGCGGGTGCGGTAGTCGATCGCGAGCTGCGCGACGTGGGCGACCGCCTCCGGGTCCTCGCCGTTCACGTGGAACACCGGGACCTTCAGCATCCGGGTGATGTCGGACGCGTAGCGGGTCGAGCGCCCTTCCATCGGATCGGTCGTGAACCCGACCTGGTTGTTCACGATGACGTGGACCGTGCCGGCCGTCGTGTAGCCCGGCAGGTTCATCATGTTGAGCGTCTCGGCGACGACGCCCTGCCCGATGAACGCCGCGTCGCCGTGGATGAGCAGCGGCATCACGCGGCGGCGCGCGTCGGTCGTGCCGTCGGCGAGGCGACGGTCCTGCTTCGCGCGGACGCGCCCCTGCACGACGGGGTTCACGAACTCGAGGTGGCTCGGGTTGAACGTGAGCGTGAGGTGGACGTTGCGCCCGTTCTCGAGCGTGCGATCGGTCGAGTAGCCGAGGTGGTACTTGACGTCGCCGCTGCCGAGGTGGCGCTCCGCGTTCTTGTCCTCGAAGGCCGCGAAGATCTCGCGCAGGCTCTTATCCATGATGTTCGCGAGGACGTTCAGCCGGCCGCGGTGCGCCATGCCGACCACGATCTCGTCGACCTCGTGCGCCCCCGCGCGCTCGATGATGAGGTCGAGCAGCGGGATGAGGCTCTCGGCGCCCTCGAGCGAGAAGCGCTTCGTCCCCGCCTCGTAGGACTTGTGGATGAACTGCTCGAAGATCTCGGCGTCGGAGAGCTTCGTGAGGATCCGGAGCTGCTTCTGGCGGTCGAGCGTGAGCCGGTTGCGCGTCGACTCCATCTGCTGCTGGAGCCACTGGCGCGCCTCGGGCTCCTCGATGAACGTGAACTCGACGCCGATCGAGCGACAGTACGTCTCCTCGAGCCGGCGGATGATCTCGCGCAGCGTGAGGACGGGCGGCACGCCGGCGAGGTCGGTCGTCGGGAAGGGCAGCTCGAGGTCCTCGACCCGGAGCCCGAAGTTCGTGAGGTCGAGCTCGGGCGGCGTGGCGGGCGGCAGGCCGAGCGGGTCGACGTGCGCGAAGAGGTGGCCGCGCACGCGGTAGGCGTTCACGAGGGCGTAGACGCGCGCCTTGATCGCGGCCTCCGCGAGCACCTTGAGATCGCGCGAGGACTCGGGCGAGCTCGGGTGCTCGCTGAGCGTCCGCGCGAACGCGGCCTCCAGCGTCTTCGCGGCCTCGCCGTTCGTGTTCGTCTTGCCATTCCCGTTCCCGTAGCCGTGCCCGTTTCCGGGCCGCAGCACCTGGTGCGGGATCGTAGGCGTCGCCGCCGGAGCGGGCAGCCTGCTCGGCGTCGCTCCGCCGTTCTTTCCCTCGAAGAACGAGCGCCAGCCGGGGTCTACCGACTCCGGGTTCTCGAGGTACTGGGCATAGAGCTCCTCGACGAGCCCTGCATTGATTCCGAAATCAAGCTGCATCGTGGTCGGCGTGCAAATAACGCGTGTCGGGCCGGCACGCTAGAGTCGATTTCCGATGACTTCGCCTCGTGGGGCGGAACATCGTCCGGGCAAGGGGTTCGACCGCCTGGAGAAACGGTAGGGAGAAGCGGTAGAAGGGGGGCCATGGATCAAGACCGCAGAACCCCGGGTCGAGGACCGGCGCCCGCCGTCCTCCCCTTCGATCGCTTCCGGGACCACCTCTTCCACGAGCCCAGCCTCGGCCTCTGGCTGGACGTGAGCCGGATCCGCTTCGGGAGCGACTTTTTTACCACGATGGAACCGCGGATTCAGGCGGCGCTCGCGGAGATGGCGGCGCTCGAGGGCGGGAGCCTCGCGAATCCCGACGAGGGCCGCCGGGTCGGTCACTACTGGCTGCGCGCGCCGGAGCTGGCGCCCGAGGCGGCGCTGCGCGCGGCGATCGAGGAGACGAACGCGCGGATCCTGAGCTTCGCTGCGGACGTGCACGCGGCGCGGGTCCGGCCGGAGCGGGCGGCCCGCTTCAGCAGGGTGCTCGTCGTCGGGATCGGCGGCTCGGCGCTCGGGCCTCAGTTCGTCGCCTCGGCGCTGGGGACGCCGGCCGATCGGATGCAGATCCATTTCTTCGACAACACGGATCCTGACGGGATCGATCGCACGCTGGACGCCATCGGGGACGATCTCGGCGCGACGCTCGCGGTGATCATCTCCAAGTCGGGCGGGACGAAGGAGACGCGCAACGGGATGCTCGAGCTCGAGGCGGCGTACCGTCGGCTCGGCCTCTCGCTCGGCGCGCACGCGGTCGCGGTGACGGGGGAGGGCAGCGAGCTCGACCGGTACGCGACGAAGCACGGCTTCCTGGCCCGCTTCCCGATGTGGGACTGGGTCGGCGGTCGCACGAGCGAGCTGTCGGCGGTCGGCCTGCTGCCCGCGGCGCTCCAGGGGCTGTCGATCGTCGAGATGCTGCAGGGCGCGCGCGAGACGGACGAGGTCACGCGCTCGAAGGAGGTTCCCCGGAACCCCGCGGCGCTGCTCGCGCTCGCCTGGTACTCGGCGACGGGCGGCGCGGGCCGGAAGGACATGGTGCTCTTGCCGTACAAGGACAGGCTCGAGCTCTTCTCGCGCTACCTCCAGCAGCTCGTGATGGAGTCGCTCGGCAAGCGGCTGGATCGGCAGGGCAAGGAGGTCTTCCAGGGCATCGCCGTGTACGGCAACAAGGGCTCGACGGATCAGCACGCGTACGTGCAGCAGCTCCGTGACGGGCTCGACAACTTCTTCGTCACGTTCATCGAGGTGCTGCGGGATCGCGCGCCGTCGCGCGGCGTGCTCGAGGTCGACCCCGGCGTCACGACCGGCGACTACCTCGACGGCTTCCTCCAGGGGACGCGCAAGGCGCTGACCGAGAGCGGGCGCGAGTCGATCACGCTCACGATCGACGCGGTCGACGCGCGCGCCGTCGGCATGCTGATCGCGCTCTACGAGCGCGCGGTGGGCCTGTACGCGTCGCTCGTGGGCATCAACGCGTACCACCAGCCCGGCGTCGAGGCCGGCAAGAAGGCCGCGCAGGAGGTGCTCGACCTGCAGGCCAAGGTGCTCGCGGCGCTCGGCGCGAGCGCGGGCCGCGCGCAGTCGCTCGCCGAGGTCGCGAAGGCGGCGGGCGCGGACGACGTAGAAACGGTCTTCTGGATCCTGCGCCACCTGGCGGCGAACCCGGAGCGCGGCGTCGCGCGGGAGGTTCCGCAGGGCGGCTCGCCGTTCGACGCGATCTACCGTCTGGCGCGCTGAGGGGGCGCGCGCGCGGCGCGGAGCGACGCCGGCCTGGCCCGGCGGCGCGCGCGCCGCGCGGCGCTGCTCGGCGAGGCTGACGAGGGCAGGCTGGTCGGGAGGGGAGGGGGCGCGCGTCCCGGGGCGCGCTGTTGACGGCCTGCGCGGGAGGGCGGCGGGCATGTCGCGACATGGGCGGGGGCGTCGCGGAGCAGGCGGCGGGCATGTCGCGATATGGGCGGGTGCCTGGTGGAGCGGTGGTGTCCTAATTAGGACAGACGCCAAGCTCATACCTTGGCAGCGTGACGAATCCGGCACACGTGGTAGCGCACCGGACGCCCGCGTGTGTGCAATATGCAACACCAGTCCACTGCCTCGCGCCTGGAAGTCCACCGCGAGGCGCCAATCGTGGGAAATTCATAGACTTTTCAGGTCTTGATGCAGTATGGCACTTGCCTCACGAGCTACCACCTCGAACTCCTCCGCTACGCCCAGCACGTCATCAATGGTCCATGTTTGGCGTGTCCCGTGTGAAAGCCCGCCTAGAAGCTGGTTCCCATCCTGGTCCGTAAACGGATGCGCGTGTAGGAGCAGATTTCGTTGCCGCGTTGCCTGATCGAACCGCTTCGCAAGCGCTACGAGTTTCGCTCGCGTCGGAGCATCGATCTTATTTGATGCCATGGCCTCACTCGCGAGATCCCTGCGGATTGTGCCGGCGGTCTTCGGAGGATTCGCGGTCTCGATTTCGCCGAAATAACCACTTTTTAATTTGGCCACCAGCCAAATAATGTTCCATTCAAGGTAAGTGAAATTGTAGAAGGCCTGACCAATGGCGGTAATGTACGCTGGATCTGAGCCGATGCGAGGTATGTAGGTTTTGGTTGTGGCCATGCGCGGAGCCTACCATGGGCAATGCGCTGCTGTAGGGGTCGTCGCACGTCAGGCAAGGCGGCTACCCCCAGGCCACTACGATCACCCCTCGGTATGCACCTCAGGCAGCTAGCATCGCGCCCAGCGCCGCTGCCCACCATCTGCCCCTGCGGCCGCCAGCCAGATGGCTTACCAGGGCGTCTGGCCGTCCCTGGGACAGGCCGTGTCACACGGCGCCACCGTTCCCCTTGACTGTGCATGAAAGCCCTTGCTTCGCGCTGGATCCGCGACAGCGGCTATGACAGCCGCGGTCCTACCACGCTGGAGACGCGGGAAACAGAGGCTATACTCACTTGCATAGGCAAAGGCGCCCCGCCTCGGCTGGTACCCGAAGCGGGGCTGCGGAACGCCGGATGGTGGCCCACCAGTCGCACGTCGCGTTGCGATCATGGGCACGCGTCCGGAGAGGTGCAAGCCCATGGCGAACGTGCTCCCGGCGGAGCGGCGGCTAGAGGTGCTCGCCGCGCTCGTGAACGGCACCAGCATCCGCGCCGCGTCGCGCATGACCGGCGTCCATCAGGACACCATCGGCCGCTTCGGGCAGGCCATCGGCGAGGGCTGCGCGCGGCTCCATGACCGGCTGGTGCGCGATCTGACGTGCGCGCTCGTAGATCTCGACGAGCAGCATTCGTGGTGCGGTCGTCGGCAGGCTCACGTCGACCCCAAGAAGCACGATGCAGCGACCAGCGGGGAGCAGTGGACCTGGGCGCCCTGTGTCGCACCAGCAAGCTCGTCATCGCGTGGCATGTCGGGAAGCGCGACCAGGAGAGCGCCGATGCTCTCGTCGAAGACGTGCGCGCGCGGCTCGCGGTCATGCCGCAGATCACCACCGACGGGCTCGGCCTCTACGCGTAGCCGATCGCGGCGAACTTCGGGCGCGCCGTGCCGTACATGCAGATGGTCAAGAACTTCAGCGCGCGCCCTGGCAAGCCCGGCACCTCGGAGAAGTTCGCGGTCGAGCGCGGCGTCGACTTCATCCAGAAGCGCGCCGTCTTCGGGATGCCGGACCCAGCGAAGGCGACGAACTACGCGATAGAGCGCAGCAATCTCACCGCGCGGCAGTGGAACGCGCGGCTCCGGCGCAGGACGCTCGCGTTCTCGAAGAAGCTCACGCGGCACCGCGCCGCGATCGCGCTGCACTACACGTACGTGAACCTCTGCCACATCCCGCGGAATATGCGGATCACCCCGGCGATGGCAGCGGGCATCACGGACACCGTGTGGACGCTGGAGATGCTCATGGACGCCGCGCTGGCAGAGCCCGCAGGCGAGAAGCCGGAGCCGCAGCCGCTCGCCATCCCGAAGCCGGAGGGCACCGCTCGCGAGCTCCCCGCCGGCCGTGGCTGGCTCCGCGTGCTCCCGGGCGGCTCCGCTCCGTCAGCGCCCGCTGCTCCGCAGCCGCCGCCCGAGGCGCCCGCAGCGGCTCCCGTCGAGCCGGAGCCCCCGCCGCCGCCAGATCCGCCGCCAGCGCCAGGGCCGCGCAGGATGGTGCAGCTATCGTTGTTCGACACGTGAGACGCACATGCGCTCACCTGAGCCGGCGTAGAATAGATCAGTACTGTTCGGTTCAGTACTGATTCCGCTTGCGCGACAGACACCCACAGGTAACACATGATTATAGCCGAACTGGAATCGGCTAATTGACATCCAAAAAAAACGAGCAGCGATCCACGGGGTGGTCTCGTGGACGACGCTGCTCGTAGCCGGTCCGCTAGACCGACCGTTCGATTGGTACCCGAACGGGGCACATGTGACATGTGCAGGTACGAG
The DNA here is from genome assembly GCF_051524395.1 of Sorangium sp. So ce117. Lineage (NCBI taxonomy): Bacteria > Pseudomonadati > Myxococcota > Polyangiales > Polyangiaceae > Sorangium > Sorangium sp. So ce117. The sequence continues at coordinate 8,190,360 of NZ_CP150309.1, read as the reverse complement.
GGTCAAGCGGGCTGGCGTGGATACGTATCGCCTTCGGGCGAGGATAGGCACGCCATGCGCAGCACCAGTGAAAAGAGCCCGGCCGAGCGCCGGTCTGCGTTCTACAAGGCCTGGGAAGAGCACAAGAAGGCCGGCTTCGCGGCCACTCAGGAAGAAGCCAACCGCATCGCGGCCGAGCACGGGATCGAGCCCGTGAAGCTCCCGGAGCCAGAGGGGGCAGTAGTTGTTCACGCTCCGCGTGGCAGGGGGAGCATGTTCAACGGCGGGGGTGGTCTCGGCATCTTCTAGCCGGGCAAGTCGCTGCGCCAGCGGTGGGCACACCACCGCTGGCGCTTTACCCGCCGCCGTCCTCGGCTGTCTGCGCCAGGACGGCGGCTTCGTTTCGTGTCTCGCCGGGCGTGCGCCTCCGTTTGGCCCGACCGCTCACCGCCGCCAGCGCTTGAGCCGCAGCGTCAACGCCTCGCGGGCGATCCGCAGCCTGGACGCTGCGGTGCTCGGGTTCATCCGGCGCCGCTTGGCGTACTGGACGAGCGACTCTGGCGAGTCGACCGAGAGCAGCGCCTCCAACTGCCATGGCGGAAGCTCGCCCATGGCGTCCAGCACCTCGCGAGCGGCGACCTGCGCCTCCAGATCGGGCCCGACGGGCTCGCGGAGCAGGCCAAAGGGCTGCTCGGTCAGGACGGCGCGGCGCACGTACGCGCTGTTGATGTGATGCATGGAGAGGTGCCTGGCGACCGCATAGAGGTAGCCGCGCAGGGCCTTGCGTGGCTCGTCCCAGGGCGCCGGGCGGTAGAGGCCTCGCTTGATCGAGCTCCACGCGCCCATGACGACGTTCTGGAAGACATCGGCGCGATCGCGAGCGGGCACGCCGCTGGCGACGATGACCGCCATGATGGTCGAGCGCTCGGCAAGGCTCGCCTCGATGCTCGGTCGCTTCCTGGGATGCTTCGCGGCCGGCTGGCTCTTCGCCACCTTCCGCCGGGGCTTTACCCGCTCCTCCCGCACGTTGGGCAGCGGTCCGCTGCGGCGAGCCCACCGCGCAGCTGCTCCACGGTGACGCCTGCCGCCCTCGCGGCGCGCTGCACGGTCCCGGGCGAGCCAGCGTCGCGTCCACCGGCGATGGCCTCGACGCACGCGACGGAGACGCCCATGACCTCGGCGAGGCAGGACCACGACCCGTACGCCGCGCGTAGGTTCTTCAGCGCCGCCCGGAGGCGCTTGCGCTGGGTAGGCGTGAGTGAGAGACAGGAGGCGGTTCGGCGTTGGCGCTTGGGCGCACGTTCGCCTTCTTGCTCGTCCGAGGACGAACGGACTACGGTCAGCATGTCGGGACCTCGCGCTACGTGTGAGGTGTCAGCCACGCAGCCCGGGCGACGGCAATCGCCGCGGGCTGCACTTACGTCCGGCCGAACTTAGCCGCTCGTCGAAGGTCCTGGGTCAAACTAGGGCAGCGGAAGCCAAACTAGGGCACCACCGGTGGAGCAGGCGGCGGGCATGTTGCGACATGGGCGGGGGCGTCGCGGAGGGTGGTGCGGTAAGTACCGCAGTCGCTTGCAAATGACCGCAGTCTGTGCACCGCCAAATGACCGCACTCTGCTTGCGGGGTAGAGCCGGACCGTGCGCTGGTGGGGCCATGTGGCGGCCAGACGCTCACGACAATTCGGTGAACCAGTAGAGGTCGTCCCCGTCCTCCTTCCAAATTCCGACCAGCACGAATCCGCCATCACTGGCCCTGTAGAGTTTGGCTTGGACGGGCCCATGCGAGCCGTCCCGACACCTCCAACCACCCCGCCACCATGGCTCTCCCGCGGGAGCTGGCTCGAGTGCGACCGTATAATCGTAATCCTCACAGTTCACGTCGAAGGCGATTCGATTATCGGTCACGATGGCTCCACGTACCGTGGATGTGAGACCTTGTTCGACCCATGAGGTCCTGCCGTTGCGCCGCTTCGTCGAAGCTTCCATGCAGCCATGCTACTCGGGCTCCAGCTCGCCGAAGAGCGGAAGCTGAACGGGTACGCGTGGGCGCGGGCGCCATGTAAGAAGATCGAGCTGACCGGGTGGTCCGGCAGGCCGGACCGCGTCGGGCGCAGCCGACGACGGCGCAGCGGGCTTCGGCGGCGACGGCGGAGGCGCAGGCGCCGACGGCGGGCTCGGTGCGGCGCCGCCCTGGACCACGCGCAAGAAGCCTCGCCCGCCGGGCAACTCGCGCGCGGTGCCCTCGGGCTTGCGTGGCGCGAGCGGCTTTCGGTTCGGCGCCGCTGTCTCGGGGACAGAGAGCAGCGCTTCGAGCAGCTCCGGCAGCTCCCAGACGTGGTTCGCCACGCCAACGCTCATTGCTGGCGTGACGCGCGTCGTCTTCACGATGTGGCATAGGTTAAAATACGTGTAGGCAAGCGAAACGGCCGACTTGTGGTGCTCCACGTTCTTGCTGAAGGCGTAGCAGAGTCGACGCATCCGCCCGATGTGGTGCCGCATAGTACCGTTGTTGCGCTCGACGTGCGCGGTTGTCGCGACGTCAATGTTCGGAGCACCGAACACCACGCGTTTGGTGCGAAATGGGTTGCGTGGCGGCTCATAGCGGTGATCGTCGTCGCGACGACCGTTCCGCGTGAAGTGTTTTATCACCTGCGCAAAATCGACACCAGGACCGAAGCTGCTGCCGACGGATCCGGGGTAGGCGGGGAAGCCGTCGGAGGTGAGCGACGGCATGACGACGAGCCGCGCGCGCAGGTCTGCGATGAACGTGCCTGCGCTCACCTCGTCGCGCTTCCCGACGTACCACGTCACGACGTAGCGACTCGGCATCGCCAGCGCGGTGAAGGTGTACGCCTCGCCAAGACCGGCCGCGTTTTCCTCGGCCGTGACGCGCGCTTGCTTCTCTTTTACGAAGGTCCAAACCTCGTCGCTCTCTATAAGTGAACATGACAGATCGTGTGCCATGGTGTTGTGTAAACTCTGTGCAGCCTTGCCGATGCGGAGCGCGAAGCGGCCAATCGTCTTCTGTTGAACACCGGTCATCCGCTCTGTAGCACGTTCACTATTGCCGTCGATCAGGGCTGCGAGCACGGCAAGCTGCCGCTCGCGGGGGAGCATGTTCGCCACGGCCACTTGCCTTTCTCCAGGCGCGGGCCCATATTGCGCTCTGCGATGGGCGCTTGGTGGGCCACCACTTGGCGTTTCGCAGCCCTCTCGTCGAGGACCAGTCGACGACAGGGCGCTTTGCTGAGTGGCTTCAGATTAAGTCGCACTCTCCTGATTTCGAGGCTGGGACCGCTGTGGCTATGACATGCTCTGTCATAGCTGGGGCGATGCGGTTCGGGCCCGAGCTCCTTGACAACGCTCGAGTAGGAGCGTGTCCGCGGCGGTCGTCCCGATGCCGCGGCTGAGATCGGCGTTCCGGCTACTGCTTCCTGACGAAGAACTCCGAGGCGTCCACGTCCAGCACCTTGGCGATGCGGCCCAGCACTGCAGGGCGGCGACTGCTTCCCAGCGAGGACGTCCCAGAAGAGGGCGCGCGACACCGCAGCGCGGTCCAGCAGGTGCGTGATGGGATCTTCCGCTCGGCGGCGATCTCGCGGATGCGGCCTATAATCCGCTGGTGAAGCTCGTCGGGCTCCTCCACGGGTGCCCACGCGGCGACCACGCTACGAGCGCTCCGCGATCGCGGAATCCGCTACAGCGGAGCGTGATGCGGATCACGCCCCAGCAGCCGCCCATCTAGCATCCTCATGCCCCTGTAGGCTCGCCTGCACGCTCGAGGCGGTTCCCATAGCTCCCGCAGGCGCTCGCGGCCCTCCTCTTTCTGCTCGTCGTTCGAGCCAGCCAGGCGTCGACGGACGCAGCCGTCATCCTCGCGGCGGTCGCGCCTGGCCTGGCCGGCGCGATGGCGGCGGGAATGTGGGTTCCGTCAGCGCCCCGATCACGCGCAAGCTCGTCGATCTTTACCGCCCAGCACCCGAGGTGAGCACCGTCGGGGTCGGGATTGTGGTCGTCGGGTCCCTGCTCGGCAGCTTCGTCCGTTCGAAAGGAGATCGACCACCGGTACCCACGGCGAGGTACAACGCGAGGCGAAGGCGCACAGCGCGGCGAGAGCATCAATGCGGTACGCGCGGCTCTCCTCCAGGCTCGCAAGTCTGCGAACCCGACGCCACTGCCATGCTCACCGCGCTTGCTCGGTCCATGGAGACGCAAGAGACGGCCTACAAAGAGCGCGTCGCACAGGGGCGTGCAGCTGAGCGAGAACGCGACGCGCTCGCGACGTTCCCGGAAGCGTCTGATGACGGACGCGCGACGCTCGGCCTCGCGGTGAACAAGGCTAAGGTCTCGTTGTCAGACCAAGTGGATGGCGAGCTCACCGCCGCGGAACAGATCCTCGACAGCTTCAAGGGGACGAGTGTCGAGCGGACGCCGGGCTAGATCGAGTTGACGAACCAGGTCACCGAGCAACGGAAGAAGCTCCAGCCGGCGGAAGCAGCTCCAGCCGCAGCTCGACCGCCTTGACGCGGAGCAGCAGGAGGCGCAGGTGAAGGCCCATACCCAGGAGCTACTACGCGGCCGAAGCCGGTATGCGGCGGGAGCCAAGGCTGCGTGCCCGTGATGATGTGCCTGGGGGGGTGCTCCACGACCCCGACAGCTACGACCACCTCGAGAGCACGGAGCCCGTCGCGCGGGGCCGCTACTGGGTCGTCCGCACGCGCCACCACGCGAGGAACGGTTTCGGCGCCGTGATCCGAACGGTACGCACCTTCGACATCCAGCAGCAGACGGTGGTGAAAGTCGAAAGAGCGTGCATCAGGCGCCACGGATGGGATCCAGCCGTTGGATCCCGCTCCCGCTTGGAGTTCGCGGTCGTCAAGTGTATCATACCACCCATGTGGGTGGCATGGGTCCATTGGGGGGTCACCAACGTCCTGCTCCCGCTGGCGCCGTTCGGGCTGTCCCTGCTCTTCCGCGGGCTTGCGGATCCGTCCAGTCCGCCTTCTCAGCCGATACTGTGGAATTCCGAGTTGCCGTTCTTCACGTTGGTCATGGGACTGACCGCCGTCCAGAAATATTTTCTGCTCAGGTCGCACGCTTCCTTGAAGGTACGGGAGGTGCTCTCCGTGGTGGTCGTTGGGAGCGGGATCGTTGCTGGCCTGAGCCTTCTTCTCCTGGCGTTGTATTATCTCGATCAGCATGTACAGCGGATCCCGGCTACCACCCAAACTATTGTTCAGTGGGTTCAGTTCGCATTCGCATGGGTTCAGCTCTTCCTGGGAGCCGGGATGCGCTACGCTGAGACGAGCGTCGTGACCGCACAAGGAGAGTCCCATGACTCTTGATGCGATCGTTCTCCTGGTTTCACTCGCAGCGTCGCTGTTTGCCGGGATTGCTACCGGCGCTCTCATCCGGCGGGTGCGTCAGGAGCAACGCCGCCGTGACGAACCACTGCTCCGCTTTCTCCAAGAAGAGCTACCACGTGCGCGAACGGAGGACCTAAAAGAAGCGCAGCGCCGGCTAGACGAGCTTAAAAAGGCCCAAGCGGAGTACGACGCAATCGACATCCGTGTACGGAAAGCAATCGAGCAAGCTCGAACTAAGACTAGCGGACAAAAGGACTGAATGCTCTACGATCTTCTTTACCTCGACGAACCATGGCTAAGGTCGCTCGCATCGCAGAAGGCGGGCGACCTCCAGAGGCGTACGGTTCAGACGACCGCACAAGCCGTTGATGGTAAGCAAGCGCATGATGCGGAGCGTCTTGCGAACTGGGGGCAGCGAGCCGAAGGCTCCCAGGAAACGACGGAAATCGGTGTTTTGGATGACCGCTTCTCAACATTCTTGACGAGCGTTGAGCCGTTTATCGTTGCAATCTCACCGAGCAACGTTCGTTCGGTAGCAGAACGAGCGCTCCAGTCTGGCACACTCGTCAGTGCCACCGGAGCATTCTTCTTCGACGATTTTGGTGCGATCAAGAAGCTGCTTGATGACGCAGCCACATATATCGATCTTCAGACTAGGGTTAACATTGTGCCCTTGCTCAACAAGGCGGCCTCACTCGAGAAGATGAAGGAGGATGACGCGAGGGACCACCGCGCCGTGGACGAAGAGGTTAAGAAGTTGCGTCTTGAAGCAACTGAAAAGGCGACAGCGATCAGTACTCAGGTCGAACAATTTAAGCTAATGTCGCAGATGGTAGAAAGCTTCTTTAAGTCATCTGTTGAGTGTGGCGTGATATCGGGCGTGCCCTCCAATGGATCTGGCGCGCTGGTGCGAGCATTTCTCGATACTTCGCATTTGCGTGCCAGTGCCAACTTTATGCTCGACCGGTATGGCGCAAGAACACACGCCCAGTTCACCATCGTCGGCACGGTCTGTCGCCTCGGCTGGAGTGATGAGCTTTACCTCTCCCAGGAGGAATCCTGGGCCGCCAAGGCTGTTGGTGGAGAGCGGATCCCAACGGCTACCGTCGATGCTCCGAGAACAGCCTTCCGGCAAGCTCAAATGGTTGGTCTCAAGGTGCGCCGTATGTTAATGGCTGGATCCGATACATCTTCGGTTTTTTTAGCACCTCTCGCGGTTTTTCGAAGAGTTCCTCTGGAACCAACGGCCTGAGCGCGTCCTTACGCCTTCCGCAGTGAAGGACGGAAGGCTCAAATGCGCATCTTATTGAGAAGGTTTCGCTGTCACCGCTGTACGGAAGATACGCGCCCGCCGGTCAGCACCGGTGACCTCAACTGTCAACAACCGCTTGTGATCTATCCTCGAAAGGAGCGGCGCGAGGCGCCGCTCGCGCTCGATCGCGGCGATGAGCGCCTCCATGGCCGCGATGTACGCACCCGGAGCGAGTTCCCCGCGAAGGAGCTGGGTCCGCAGGAAGAGCGCCGCGGTCTGGGCGACGTCGCTCAAGCAGTAGGCGCGCACCTGCTCGATCTGCCCGGCGGCGACCATCTCCTGCACGTTGCGGGCATGTCGGGTCAGATGCTCCGACCGAGAGAGCGCGCGAAGTCAGCAATCGCCTCTTCCTGATCGCTGTTCTCAATGGCCCCAGGGCGGCAACGCCTCACGGCGGCGATCGCGTCGACCGGCGCGAGCCCATGCTTGACCAAGCAAGCTGCCGCGACGAGTCCCGTCCTGCCCAGTCCGGCCCAACAGTGGATGATCGCGGCGCGCCCCCGCGCGGCCGTGTGGAGGATCCGATCGACCGGCGCATGAAGGGCCGCGATGTCGGACGGTACCGAGAAGTCGCCGAAAGGCCAGCGCAGGACGACATTGCCCCGTTCCATCGCACGCTGGGACAGATCCTGGATCCCCAGAAGCTCGAGTTCGTGCTCGCTGACCAGCGAGACGAAAAGGCTGGCGCCGTGGAGATGACGGAGTTCGTCGAGATCCTCGACCAGCGGCCGGCCTCGCCCCGGCGCCGCCATCATCCCGATGCCCGCGACGAGGCCGGTCATTGCAGGGGGCATGTAGTCGACGTGCATGGATCAGCAGATGAACTCTAGCATGCCGAGCGGAGCCGGAACCTGCCACTTCATCAGCCGGCGGCCTCCGGCGACGGCGCGAAAGAGCCGTCGAACAGGCTGAAATCGCGCACGCTGGCCATCCGTTGTCGTGGCTACACCGAAACCCCGAAAATCAAGGCGTTTCGTGCTATCTTGCAGGGGACTTGCAAAGCGCCCTGCTCCCGGCTGGTCCCCGAGACAGGGTTGCGGAACGCCGGGCAGTGCTCCATTTTGAGTTTGAGCAATGGGCCCCGGTCGGCCTTGACGTGCGACGCGCTTTCGAAGGCCGCTCGGACCACTGCGCAGGCGTGGCGGCGATGTGCGCGACGCGGGCGCCGATGCATGCCCGTGCACGGTCGGCCCCACCGCAGCGCGGGCGACGCAGGGTCTAGTTACAGCCCTGGCCGCTGAGCCACGACACCCCGCGGTTCTTCTCCGAGGTGCCGTTCGAGCCGCCTCCGTCCGTGTTCGTGAACGACATGGAGACGCTGCTCCCGGTGGAGCGGTTGGAGATCTCCATGGTCATGTTGTTCGGGATGAGCGCGCTGCTGTTCGGGTAGTTCGCGCCGATGTAGTAGCGCATTCGTCCGCTGGGCAGCGAGCCGCAGGTGGCCATCTTGTTCTCCAGCGCCACCCAGTTGCCGCGGTTGAAGTTCGCGTCCTGGGGCACGAGGTTCGCCCGTCCTCCCCATCCGCCGAGCTGCGAGCCGATCATGTGGCCGCCATCGTAGTCGTTGGACGGATTCTCGGCGTCTGCCCAGCGCCCCACATTCCCCTGACAGGTGTCCTTGCGAGGAGCGGCGACGATCGGCGGAAGATAGGCGTATGCCCTGTAGGGCCGGCCAGAGCCGTCGATGTAATAGAACTCCCCATCGAAGGAATGCCACACGTTGCGGTCGCCCGAAGGGAAGTACTGCGGGCAGTCGCTGATGAGCTCCTGAACCGCATAGCCGATCCCGTACTCGTCGAGCGTGGCGCGGATCTCTTCCTCGCTGCCGCTCTCGAAGAGGTCCATCACGCCATCGGGGCCGCCGAAATCTCGCTCGAGAGTGTCCAGCGGCTCTCCGTCGCCGATCGGCTCGGCCGCGCACCCGACCAGAGCAAGGAAGCTCGCACAAAGCAACGCAGACATCGCCTTCATGGTCCTACTCCCTTCCAGGCCCGCGTAGCTGCCAGAGCGGCTGTCGCTCGACCTGGTGACAGCCAGGTCGCTGCGTGCCCGGCATCGCGGGAGCAGGCCACGTTAAGAGAAGGGCAGGATTCTATGCCGATACGATTTGATTGAGTTCGCGTTTCGGGAATGTTGAGCGTCGCTCGTGTTCGGGGGCGTCAGGACTCTCGAAATGGGCGATAGGTGTGGACTTGTCGCGAACGCGCACCCGCCAAGGTCACTTGGACAGATTTGTGGCGCCGAACAAAACCTCCCTTCGCCAGGCGGTTGAGGGCTCAGCGCACGAGGCTCGCCCCCCACCATCGGTCACCGTCGTAGTCGTGAACGTGGTCGTGGTCGTCGACGACACGACCGTGGACGTGAACGTTCTGCCGAACCCTTGGTCGACGATTGTCGCCTTCTCCGTTCGATTTTGCGCAACTGAGTTCCGGATTGCGTCGAAGTTGCCCACGAAGATGGCGCTGAGCGAGGTGAATCGTGGGAAATGAGAGCGGCCGAGGCACGTTCACGTTCACGAACGAGCCGTTGACGACCACGACCGCGTCCACAACCACGACCACGACGGCGTTGGGGACCAACGGTGGGGGAGGGGCAATCTGTCGCGACGAGCGCGGCTGGGGAACAGCAGAGCGCCCGTTTCGCTAGCTCACGCGAGCGGGATCCTCAGAAGCTCACGCGCAGGGTCGCGCCTGTCGGGCCGACGGTGAGCTCGGGGACCTGGACCGACGCCTTGCGCGGGATGTCGTCGCGCACCCAGACCCGCTGGTTGCCGACGAGGCCCGCGACGAGCAGCACGAAGCCGGTCACCTGCGTGGCCCCGTCGAAGAGGAGGAGGGCGGCGGCGAGCCGGCCGTCGTCGCGGTCGACGTCGACCTCCTCGCCCGTGCCGAGCGTGATGAACGGGCCGCCCACGGGCACGAGCATCGGCGAGTAGCTGACAGCGTCGCTGCCTCCCTCGCTGAGGATGCTCCCCGCCGTCAGCGCCGAGAGCGCCCAGGCGCTGGCGAGGACGATCGACCCCGCGATCACCAGCCGGCGGTTCATCTGCGTCTCGACGCGATAGCCCGCCGGCCGGATCCCGCCTTCCGTGAAGGTCAACGTTCGCGGCATGCCGAGGATGACGGACGGCGCATACGGCACGTAGCCGGGCGGCACGTGGTCAGGCGGCGCCGCGTATCCGGGCGGCGGCGCGTAGCCGGGCGGCGCATAGCCGGGCGGCGCATGGCCGGGCGGCGCATAGCCGGGCGGCGCGTAGCCGGGTGGCGCATAGCCGGGCGGCGCGCCGGCAGGGGACGGCGCGTAGCCAGACGGCGCCGCGCTCTGCGCGGACGGGGGGGCGTCGCTCTCCGCCGCAGCCGGCGCTGCGAGCGCGAGCGGGCCAAACAGCGCGGCGATCGAGAGGGCGGTGCGGATCGCGGTCACGTGCGTCTCCCTTCGGGGTGAGGGCTGTCGGCGCAGGGGCACCAGCTCAGAATCTCCATCGGAGGCTGGCGGAGGACCCGCCGATCGAGACCTCGGGCCAGCGGGACGCAGCGTGCCCAGGGTCGCGTGAGCTCACCGTGAACTGGCGCTCGAGGTAGACGTCCTCGTTCGCGAGACCGGCGGCGTACAGGATGAGCCCGCCCACCTGGGTCACGGCGTCCATCGTGAGCCAGAAGATGCCCGCGCCCTCCGCTTCCAGGGTCCCGATCGCGATCATCGGGCCGGCGAACGGGATGAGCAGCGGCCCGAACTCGTCGAAATCGTCGTCGTCGAACGACGCGATGCCTGCGACCGTGAAACTGAGCGCGTACGGGATGCCGAACGTCAGCAGCCCCGCCGTGGCGAGCTTGCGGTCCGCCCTGGTCCGGAGCGCGTAGCCGCGCGGGATCGGGTCCCCCTCTTCGTACTCGATGGTCCGTGGGTTGGCCCACGGCGGGAGCGGCGGCACCGGCAGGTAGTAACCCTGCGGGATGGGCACCAGCGCGCCGCCCGCCGGAGCGATCGGGGCGGGCGCCGGAGCGACAGGGGCGGGCGCCGGAGCGACAGGGGCGGGCACCGGAGCGACAGGGGCGGGCGCAGGAGCGACAGGGGCGGCCGCCGGAGCGACAGGGGCGGGCGCAGGAGCGATCGGGGCACCCGCTGCCGCGGGCGTCGTGCCTGGCGTGGCGGGCCTCGCCCCGTCGCCGCGCGCCGGTTTCGGCGGCGCGGCCTGCGCCTGCGCGGCCGCCGGCGCGGCGAGCCCGAGCAGCGCGGCGAGCACCGCGGCGGCCTGCACGCAGCGAACGCGCGGCGCAGCGTCGCGGCGCAGCGGTACGGTACTCCCTTTCGTTTGCCCGATCGGCATGCTGGCTCCCGTCGCGCTCGCGCGACGACTCCAAGGAACTGCGGGTGGCTTCGGTGCAGCGAGGCCAGGATACGCAGACCGTTCACGAACTCAATCCGCCCGCACAGTGCGGGCGGGCGCCGCGCTGGGAGCGCCGACGCTGGCGAGCCGGTCGCTCGCTCCGGCCGCACGATGGGCCACCCCTCGGCCATGCGCTGCACGCCGGAGGAGGCGCTCGTCGTCGCGAAGCCGGCGATGCCCCGCCCCTCCGCGCATGCTGGGCTGCCGCTCCCCGAACGCCGACGGCGCCCGCGCGCCCCTCGCTCACCAGCGCGATACCCGCCCTCGCAGAGCGTTGTCTGCGCGCCCGCGCGGCGCCGTCGCCCCGCCGCCACGAGTCATGAGCCGCCGGCGACGCGCGGTCGAGCCGTGCACCTGGGACAACCCTGACAGGTAAGGACCGTAGCGAGTGGACCCCTGGGACAACCACGATGCGTAAGGGTCATGGCGAGTGGACGCCTGGGATAACCCTGACAGGTAAAGACCGTATGTCTCTCACCTGCTCTGGCTCAGCTCGCCACCGCCCCATCGGGCGCTACGCTGTTGTCTGATCAAGGGTGATGTCGCGGCCGCCTCCATGGCGAGCTCGGCAGAACCATGGCCTTCCAGGACATGGCGGCGACGACCGCCAGCGGAGGAGCGAAACGATGACAAGGACCTCATTCGTGGTGTTGGCGTGCGCGGCTGCCGCGCTGAGCAGCGCGTCGTGCGGAGGGACGGACAAGGGCAATCGCGCCACGGGCGGCGGCGATACGGGCAGCGGCGCTACCGGCGGCGGTGCGGGCAGCGGCACCACCGGCAGCGGCGATGCGAGCGGCGGCGATACCGGCGGCGGCGCCACGTCAGGGACCGGCGCGCAGCCAGGGGCCGGCGAGCAGTTCTCCGTCGACGCGCAGGGCGGGACCTTCACAGCGGACGACGGCTTCACCATCGAGGTGCCGCCGGGCGCGGTGAACGAGAACACGGTGATCACCATCGAGCGCATCGACGAGGCCCCCGAGGGCGCGGTGGGGCCCATGTACGTCCTCGGCCCGGAGGGCCTGACGTTCGAGAGGCCGATCACGCTCACGCTCCCGATCACCGTCGAGCTCAGGGCGGAGCTGGGCGAAAGCGCGGTCCTCGGCGCCTATGGCTTCACCGCGCAGGAGGGCTCGGACGATTTCGCGCCGCTCGCGCGGCACGACGTCTCGAGGAGCAACGTCGTCACGGAGACCGACCGCCTCTCGAGGATCTATCCAGGCATGATCCTGGCGACCCCGATGGCGAGCCTGCACCGCTACCCGAGCGCGCTGGCCGCCGACGAGTCCTTCCTCTACTTCGCGAGCGGCGGCACCGAGGAGGTCGCGACCGGGGACAACAACGACGGATTCATCTACCGGGTGAGGCTGGGCACCGCCGAGGCAGAGGCGATGATCCCCGCCGATCCCGATCCCAAGGCGCTGTGGGTCAACGACTCGCACGTGTACTGGGCGAGCGGCGGCGATGATGACCCGGTGATCCCCTCGGCGCTCCGGCGCGTCGACAAGGCGACCCTGGAGGTGGAGACGCTGGCCCAGATCGGCTATGTCGTGAGCGTCATCGGCGACGCGTCGGCCATCTACTTCGGCGACGGCGATGGCGAAAACATCTACACGATGCCGCTCGGCGGCGGCGAGCCGGTCGTCCTCGCGTCCGGCGCCGGGAGGCCCGCGTACCTCGCGCAGGACGCGCAGAACCTCTACTGGACCGGCGGCGCGGCGACCCACAAGGTCTACAAGGTGGCGAAGGCGGGCGGGGAGGTGACCGTCATCGCCGACAACGAGGCCGAGCCGGCCGGGATCGCGGTGGACGCGGCGTTCGTCTACTGGGCCAACGCCGGCGATGGCGGCGTGTTCAAGGCGCCCATCGCCGGAGGACAGAAGACCTTGATCTACAGGGGGGGCTCGATGGCGGGGCTGGCCCTCCGGGGCGCGACGCTGTTCTCGACGGACATGCGCGGGAACCGCAGCGTCAACGCGCACGGTCTCGAGAGCAACAGGACCGTCCTGCTGGCGTTCGAACAGCCCGTCCCCTGGCGTGTCATCGCCCCGGAGGGGCAGGGCGTGTTCTGGTCCAACGCCGGCGACTACCGCTACCAGGGGCAAGTCGCGTCCTACCTCGCTCCTTGATCGTCCGTGTCCCGGCGGTGACCGCGAGGGCGCGCCCGTGTGGCTCGCCCTCGTGGTCGCCGTGGGTCAGGGGCCGAACGCCGCGACGAAGACGTCCTCGTCCCCTGTCAGCGGGCCGGAGCCGAGGTCGAGGGTGCCCGTGAACGTCGCTGTGGCCAGCACGCGATCGAGCGGATCGACGACGATGCTGAAGGGCCGCTCCGTGTCGAACCCCTCGACCCACAGCACGTGCCCGCCGGCGTCGAACTTCACAAGGAACGTGCGCGCGCTGTAGCTCGACGGGTTGTGCCCTGACGGGAAGGGGATCCCATCGAAATCGAGCGTCGCCGAGACGTCGGCGACGAGCACCCCGGAGGCGACAACGTTCGCCTGGCTGTCGACGTCGATCGAGGTGATGACGACAAGGCTCTCCGGCGCGCTGAAGCCCCTGCTCCAGACGGTGTTCCCGGCCGCGTCGAGCTTCGCGAGGAACGCGACCTGGTAGCCCTCGTTGATGATCGGCCCCGTGCCGAGGTCGATGGGGGTGCCCGTCTGCCCGGCCACGACCACGTTGCCCGCCGGGTCCGCCTCGACGTCCTGGATGAAGCCGGACGTGTCTCCGAACGTCCTGCTCCAGAGGTGGTTGCCCGCGGGATCCAGCTTAGCGACGAAGAGTCGAGGGCCCGGGAGCGGCCCGTCGCCCAGATCCGCGCCGGTGCCCACGGATCCTCCGAAGAGCACGTTGCCCATCGGGTCCGTCGTGAGGGCGACCGACCCGTCGCTGGAGTCGCTCCCGACGCCCTTGCTCCAGAGGGTGTTGCCCTCCGGATCCAGCTTGAACAGGAAGATGTCCTGCGCGCCCGCGCTGCTCACCGGCCCCGCGCCGAAGTCGACAGTCCCCTCGAACGAGCCGAGGACGACCACGTTGTCCTCGCCGTCGACCGACAGGCCATAGACGTCTTGATAGGCCGGATCGCCGAAATGGCGGACCCACACGGGGTCCCCTGCCGGGTCCGTCTTCATGACGTAGATGTCGCTCAGCCCGGCGCTGAGGATCGGCCCCCAGCCGACATCCAGCGAGTCGACATAACCTCCCGCGTTCACAAGGCTCCCGTCGGAGAGCGCGGCGATCTTCGCGCCGAACTCGTCCCCAGGGCCGCCGTAGCGCCTCGCCCAGGCGAGCCCGCCGTCCGGATCGAGCTTCGCGATCAGCACGTCGCGCTGCCCCGCGCTCGTGAGCGGGCCTCCGCCGAGATCGGCCGTACCGCTGAGCTGGCCAGTGAGGAGGACATTGCTGGCCCCGTCGGCGTTGATGCTCCCGAACGACGCTTCGCCGGGAAAGCTCACGCTCCAGAGCGGCGTGCCCGGCTCCCCGCAGGCGCCGTGTCCGTTGCACACCTCGCCCTCGCCGCAGCGATTTCGCCCCCGCGACGGCGGCGGTCCATACGGCGCGGGCGCATGGACGCATGCCCCCCTGACGCGTGCGTCCAGGGTGCATGGGTTGTGATCATTGCAGCTCGCTGCGCCGTGACCGTGACCGTGACCGTGACCGTGCCGTGGGTGCCTGTCATTCGCCCGGAGCGCGCTCGCGGACGCCGCTGTTCCGTCGGGCTCGGGGCTCCCCTGCTTGCTTTCAGGGGGCGCGGCGCAACCGACCATGGCGGATGTCATCACCATGGCGGCATGCATCCTGCTGTTCCTGAGAATCGTCGAGACGTGAGGCATGATCTCCTCCAGCGCGCCTCGAAATGCGCGCTCTTTGCTCGACCATGACGACCTGCGAGCCATGGGGCGTGCAGGCCATGGTCTCCCGTGGAGCGATCCATGTTGCCATCATCTCGATCATTTCAACTCCATGATTGCCTGGCATTGCGAGTCCGCCGTCCACCTGAACGCACGCCCGTCCAGAGAGAGGCGCCACGGGCGCCGAGCGGCTGCAGACGTAGGTGGCTGAAAATCCGCCCGCCGCGGTCCGCGAACGGCGAAGGGCCACGGCCGCGCTCGCCGAGCTCGACGGCGCTCATGTCTTGACGCCGCCGCCGCGCCTGCGACTCGCTGCGACGATCGCGGCCCTGGCGCTCACCAGCCTGGATCGAGCGCCGGCTCGACGGGCACGAACGGACCGACCTCACCAAGGTTCCAGCCACCGTGGCGGAAACAGGCGCCCGAGCCGTCGGTGCGCACGCCGCAAAGGAGGTCGTACCCGCCTTCGATGAACGTGAAGCGCCCGGCGTCGATCGGCATGTCGGCGCCATCGTAGCGCCTGCACGTGAGGGCCCCCTCGGCGTCGATCGCGCACACCGCTCCGCCAGTGGCGGTGATGGAACGGTACGGCCCGCCCGAAAACTCGGGATACTCGGGCCCGGCGCAGTGCGTGCTGGTGGTGTTGCCGCAACTGATGGTCGGCTCGAAGCACTGGATGCCGCCGGCCTTCGTGAGCCCGCAGACGATGCGGTTGCTGAACGCCACCTGGGTGAACTCACCGGGGATCGTCTCCATGCCATGGAACTGCCACAGGCTGCCATCCGGGCGCACGCCGGCGACCAGCCCCTCCCAGGCGCAGAGCGCTTGCGTGAACGGGCCCTCGAACTCCACCACCTTGTCCGGGTGCTCCGGGAGGTTCTCTTGTAGGCGATCCAGCAGCACCGCGAACGACCCGTCCACGAACAGCGAGCACACGCCCTGGTCGCCCCACATGTTCGTCGCCCGAAAGGACGCGACAGGGGGCAGCCCGTCTGGCAGGAGCGTCTCGGCGGCGAGCAGCCGACCGTCGTCGGTGAGCCCGATCAGCCCCTGTCGCGTGAGCTGGACACGCCGGTAGCGCTCGGCGGGAAGCGCGCCGCCCGGATCGTCGCCCCAGCAACGATAGCTGCCGTCGGTCTTCGTCACACAATAGCTGCCAACGTCGTCGTCGACCGCGATGTTTCGCGCGCACACGAAATCCGAGACGCTCCAGCCGCCGCCGCTCGTGCACGTCTCGCGCAGGCCGCCCGCGTTGCAGCGCGCCTCCCCGGTCGCGCAGGCCGCCGCGCTCCCCGGATCGCTGCCCTGCGCCGTGCCCTCGCTCCCGCCCGCGCCGCCTGCTGTTTCTGCGTCGCTCTCCTGCGTCGTCCACTTCCCGCTGCAGCCCATGGCGAGCATCGTGGCGCCCACTGCCACGAGCCGCGCCGCCCTCCGTTCGAGCGCCATGACACAAAGGATACCCAGGTGCTCCGTGCTCCGCATGCACGACCGATCGTCGAGCGCTGGCCGCGATTCAAGGAGTGAGCATCTTCGCGTCCGCCGCCCGCGCAAGCGGCCAGCCCGCGGCGCATGCTCCGTCGCTTCGCGCGCGATATTTGTGCGCCTGGTGGACGCCACGACGGCCGCGTCGCGCGCTCCGGGGGGCGGCTTCAGCTCGCGGGCTTCAAGCAGCTCGCGGGTCGAGGTGGAGGCGCGAGCCTCCATCGCCCTGCCGATGGAGGAGGCTGCCGCCTCCATCGACGGGTCGAGCGGCGGTCTGCCCCACGATCTGCATCGCGATTCTGCGCTGCGAGACCATCGAGGGCACAGGAGCGCTCAGGGGATCGTCGCAGGCACGCTCCCTGCTCTCTGGCTGGGGGCGGGGGCGGGGGCGGGGGCGGGGGCGGGGGCGGGGGCGGGCGCGGCCCGAGAGGCCGGCATACCAAGGGGAGTCATACCATGAAGATTGCTGCGTATCATCTCGGTCTCGGTCTCATCACCTTCTCGATGGTCACGGGCTGCGTTGTGGCCGATGACGGCAGCTTCGACGAGGAAGACACGGCGGAGAGCGCCGAGGCGCTCGGAGGAAACCCTGACCCCTGCGCGATGGGGACCGACCCGAATTTCACCACCCCGCAGCTCACCACGGTCGGAGCAACCGAGACCTACGTCCGCGCCTACCAGTGGATCGACGGCATCTGTCCGGACATCGGGCAGGATCGAGCGACGACGATCGTGGATTTCCCCGTGCCCGGCTATTACCAGCACCAGACGCCGGAGACATACCGCTTCGACGTGCAGCCTACCTTCTGGGGCTCCTCGTCCACCTCGTGGAGCGACGCGTCGCAGGCGATGAGCGACTGCGCGAACACCAAGATGGCCACGCGCGTGCAGCGCTGGGATGCGGCCACGAGCCAGTTCGTGCAGCTCACATACAAGGAGCAGGCGGGCACGTGGCTCTGGGACAACCCGCTGACCGGCCGCGGGCACTGCTCGACGCCGGCGTTCGTCTACTTCCACGAGAACTACGGGACCGCGCAGCAGGTCGCCACGAGCAAGTACCGCGTCCGCACCTGGGCCACGCAGCCCGACGCCTCCCACGCGACCGTCTGGGTCACGGGGACGCACACGGGCCTGTAACCCGCGCGCGACGCTCAGCTGTTCGCGCGAAGCGCCTTGAATTCCCCCGGGTCCTTGATGGCCGCCGGATTGCTCTCGTCGGCGAAGAGCGCGGTGTCATCGTACTTTCCGAAGTGAGTCACCTCGTGCGTGCCACCGACCGCCGGGAAGCCGTCCGGACCGGCCTTCACGCCGATGGCGTTCATCAAGCCGCAGAAGTATTTGTTGATCGGCTGCGTGGCGATGTCCGGCGGGGTCCCGGTGGAGTCCACTTCGCTGAAGGCGAGTTCCGTCTGGCCGGCGCTGCAGGCTCCCTCGCTGTTGCCGCGGGTCAGGTCCGCCTTGCCGCCTTCCACGTTCACGGCCTGACCCACCTTGAAGTAGCCTCCACAGCTCCCCGCCTGGAGGATCGGAAGGTTGTTGAGGTTGTGGCTGTTGCCGTCCGAGCATTCCTGGAACCAGACGGTCGCGGTGTTGTCGAGGAGCTTCACGTCGCCCTCCTCCAGGCTGTCGAGCCGACCGACGAGGTAGGCGAACTTCTTCGCATACCAGTCGTCGATTTCATGGAGCATCTCGAGCACCCCGGGGACGCACGTCCCGCCCATGCTGGCGTTGCCGATCCGGTGGGAGAGGCCATGGGACTCTATCGTGTGATCGATGCCGTCCCACTTGAAGACCGTGGTCCCGGGGAACTTCATGAAGATGACGCGGTTCTGGTCGCAGAGGGCCGAGAGGACCGCGAGGTCCATCATGACGTTCGTCGACCTCGACAGGTCGCGGGTGATGCCGCCTTGCGACGCCTGCACGGACTGGCTCGTCAGGCCGAGCGCCGTCGCGGTGGCCTCGCTGCACTGGGCCGTGACCGCGCCCGACGTCTCGTGGAGGAGATCCATCCAATCGGAGAGCTTTCGCCTGTCCGACCGGCTCATGTCGAACCGCTGGAGGGTCGCCAGATCGTCTCGCACGACGTCGATGACGCTCTTGCCGCGGGCCACCTTGTACGTATCGGGCGACATGGACCCGCGATCGAAGAGGTTCGTCAGGTTGTTGAAGATCGCTGTCGGAGACCCGATGCCCGGGAACACCTCCTCGGGCGCGGAGTACGAGAAATTCGATTTGCCGTCCGATCTCACCCCGCCGATGTGCATCACGAGGGGAGCCGCGCCGCCGGGGTTGACCTGATCCGCGCAGATGTGGTCGAGCGATCGGCCGGTTGGTTTGGCGTCGAACCTGGGGCTCTGGGGCGTCACCGGGTGACAGGTGAAATACGAGCCCATGACCTGGCCGTGGGGATCTTCGTCCTGGCCGTGGGTTCGCTCGAAGCTCCACTCGTTCATCGCACGGATGCCGCGGGGCACGAGGAGCTTGGACGCGAAGGGGGCGAGGTGCTTGAGCGTCGTCGCCTCGTAATCGGCGGCGGTCAGGGGGCCATGGGCCTTCTCCGGGAACCACCGGTTCGTCAGGCAGCCATAGTGCGTGAAGAACACGATCAGCCGCTTCGGGGCCCCGGCGCCGGCCGGCTCCGCCTTCGCGGTGCGCCCTGCGATGGAGCTCAAGAACGGCGCAGCAACGACAGCTCCACCCAGGCCTCGGAGGAACAATCTTCGGGTCAGAGTCTTCGCCATGGGCGGATTTCCTTGTCGGGTGCTGAACGGAGTGGGACCGCGAATCGCCTCGTGGTGAGGAACGTCGTCGTCCCGATGTGCGAGCGCTGCCGTGAGGCTCGCATGCTCCCCTCGCCAAGTAGAGCTCCATGCGCGAGATGCATCAAACGGAGATTTTGCCCGCGCGGCACAGCCATGCGGCATAGTGGCAACACGAGTGGAACGCCGGTGTCGAGCGGACCGATCGAATGCTACTCTGGCGGTCGAGGAGCGCCCATGCCCGATCCGTACGACCTGAAACGATTCGTGGACGCGCAAGCTCCGGTCTATGCCCGCGTCCTGGCCGAGCTGCGCAGAGGAGAGAAGACCAGCCACTGGATGTGGTTCATTTTTCCGCAGCTGAAGGGCCTGGGCCACAGCGCCATGGCGCAGAGGTTCGGCATCGCTTCGAAGGGAGAAGCCGAGGCGTATCTGCAGCACCCGACGCTCGGTCCGAGACTGCTGGAGTGCACTCGCCTCGTGAACCAGATCGAGGGGCGCTCGCTGGTCGACATCTTCGATAGCCCCGATGACATGAAGTTTTGCTCGTCGATGACCCTGTTCTCCCGCGCGGCCCCCGGCGAGGGGGCGTTCCTCGCGGCGCTCGACAAGTACTGCGGCGGCGAGCTCGATCCGCGGACGCTCGCGCTGCTCGAGTAGCGCCGGCCGCCGCCGGACGCGCCGCTGGATCGCCTCCCCGTGGGTGGATCGTCGACGCGCCGTTCGCGTCGCGCGCCGTCCTTGCCTGGAACATTCCGATGTCACGGTCGCTGTCGGCTCGCGCGGGGACCAGCACGACCGACGTTGCGGACGCCACGTCCCCTGGCGCCAGCTCAAGATTTCGCCCTGGGCGGCCGCCTGAACCGAGGCAACGCAATTTCCCACTTGATCCGCCGTCGTGGACGGACGAGTGAGCCGGCGCTCGCTCCGGCCGGGGGCGGGCGAGAGGACCATCACCCGTGGATGCATTGTCGTACCAGTCGCTCTTAACGGGCGCCGTCGCGCTCATGGTCGCACGCTCCTTCTACGTGCGTGTCAAGAAGGCCCCTGAAGGCAACGAGACGATGGCGCGCATCGCGCGCCACGTCCGCGAGGGGGCGATGGCCTTCCTCGCGCGCGAGTACAAGGTGCTCGCCGTCTACGCCGTCGTCGTCTTTGCGCTCCTGGCCGCGACGCTCGGGCTCCTGTCCGCGGGCGCCTTCGCCGTCGGCGCGTTCCTGTCGCTCATCGCCGGCTTCTTCGGCATGAAGGCCGCGACGTACGCCAACGTTCGCACGGCCGAGGCCGCGCGCGCGCACGGCAAGCCCACCGCGCTCGTCACCGCGCTCGACGGCGGCGCCGTCATGGGCCTCTGCGTGGCGGGGCTCGGCCTCATCGGCCTGGGCGGCATCTATGCCCTGTTCCGCAACAACGAGCACCTCGCGACGATCGTCCACTCGTTCGCCGTCGGCGCGAGCTCGATCGCGCTCTTCGCCCGCATCGGCGGCGGCATCTACACGAAGGCTGCCGACGTCGGCGCCGACATCGTCGGCAAGGTCGAGGCGAACATCCCCGAGGACGACCCCCGCAACCCGGGCGTCATCGCCGATAACGTCGGGGACAACGTCGGCGACATCGCGGGCATGGGCGCCGACATCTACGAGAGCTACGTGGCCGCGGTCGTCGCCGCGATCGCGCTCGGCCTCACGCTGCCGATCGCCAAGCTGCAGCAGCTCGCGCCGTCGATGAGCGAGCAGGCGCTCCGCGCGATGGCCGTGTCGCTGCCGCTGCTCCTCGCGACGATCGGCCTCGCGGTCTCGGTCGTCGGCATCTTCATCACGCGCGCGCTCAAGAACCTGCCGCCGGCCCGGGTGCTGCGCCTCGCGCTCATCGTCCCGCCGTTCCTCGTCGTGCTCGCGGCGGCCGGCATCCTGCCGGGGCTCGGCTTCAGCTCCGGCGCCGTCATCACCCTCGCGGCCGGCGCCGCGGGCGGCGCCATCGTCGGCCTCGTGACCGACTACTACACGTCGATGGGCCCCATCCACAAGGTGGCCCAGAGCTCGCTCACCGGCCCCGGCACCAACGTCATCCGCGGCATCGCGGTCGGCCTCGAGAGCGTCGCGATCCCCCTGATGACCCTCGTCGCCGTGGGCTGGATCTCGAACCACTACCTCGGCCTCTACGGCATCGCGCTCGCCGCGGTCGGCATGCTCGCTGGCACCGCGATCGTCATGACCGTCGACGCGTACGGCCCGATCGCCGACAACGGCGGCGGCATCTCCGAGATGGCCGGCCTCGGCAAGGAGGTCCGCGCGATCACCGACGAGCTCGACGCGGTCGGCAACACCACCGCGGCCGTCGGCAAGGGCTTCGCGATCGGCTCGGCGGTGCTCACCGTCGTCGCGCTGTTCGCCGCCTTCAACATGGAGGTCGACGCGGTCCGCCGCGCGAAGGGCCTGCCGGAGCTGGTGCTCTATCTGACGGACGCCAAGGTCCTCATGGGGATGCTCTTCGGCGCGCTCCTCCCGTGCCTCGTCGGCGCGCTCACGATGACCGCCGTCGGCCGCGCTGCCGGCGCGATCGTCGAGGAGATCCGCCGTCAGTTCCGCGAGATCCCCGGCCTGCTCGAGGGCAAGCCGGGCGTCGAGCCGCAGCCGAAGGTCATCGTCGACATCGCCACGTCGGCCGCCATCCGCGAGATGATCGCGCCCGGCGCCATCGCGGTGCTCGCGCCGGTCGTCGTCGGCTTCGTGGCCGGCCCCGAGGTCCTCGCGGGCACGCTGGCCGGCGCGCTCGTCGTCGGCGCGGTGCTCTCGCTGATGATGGCGAACGGCGGCGGCGCCTGGGACAACGCCAAGAAGCACATCGAGAAGGGCGGCCTCGACGGCCACGCGAAGGGCTCCGACGCCCACAAGGCCGCCGTCGTCGGCGACACCGTGGGTGATCCCTTCAAGGACACGTCGGGCCCCGGCATCTCGATCCTCATCAAGGTGATGGGCGTCGTGTCGCTCCTCATCGCCCCGCTCATCGCCTGAGCGGACGCACCGTCGCGGCGAGCAACGAGAGAGAACGCGGCCCTCACCGGCCGCGTTCTCGCTTTTGTGGCTTCACGCACGGCTCTCGTCCTGCCTCAGCCATCGGATTTCCTCTGCTGACAGCGGAGCTTTCGTGCTGTAAATGGCCTGTCTTCGGCGGGGGAGAAGGATGGCCGGGTGAGGATCAGCCGCCGCTCGCAGGTGCCGCCGTTCGCGGTCATGGAGGTGCTCGCCGCCGCCAACGCGCGGCGCGCGGCGGGTGAGCCGGTCATCAGCCTGTGCGCGGGCCAGCCGGGCTCAGGGGCGCCCGCCGCCGTGCGCGCGCGGGCGGCCGCGCTCCTCGCGGAGGGCGACCTCGGTTACACAGAGGCGCTCGGCATCCCGGCGCTGCGCCGCGCGCTCGCGGAGCACTACGGCCGCTGGTACGGCGTGGACCTCGACCCGTCGCGCGTCGCCCTCACCACGGGGTCGTCGGGCGGGTTCCTGCTCGCGTTCCTCGCGGCGTTCGAGGCGGGTGACCGCGTGGCGCTCGCTCGCCCGGGCTACCCGGCGTACCGGAACATCCTTCGCTCCCTCGGGGTCGAGGTGGTCGAGCTGCCGTGCGGCCCGGAGAGCCGCTTCCAGCTGACGACGTCGCAGCTCAGGGCCGCGTGCGACGGTGGAAAGCTCGACGGCGTGATCCTGGCGAGCCCGGCGAACCCGACGGGGACGATGGTCGACGCCGCGGAGCTCGACGCGATGGCGCGCTGGTGCGCGGAGCATGGCGTCCGGCTGGTGAGCGACGAGATCTATCACGGCCTCACGTACGGCCCGTGGGCCGGGCGCCAGGCGACGGCGGCGCGCCACGTCGACGCGGGCGCCGTCGTCGTGTCGAGCTTCTCGAAGTACTGGGCCATGACGGGCTGGCGCCTGGGGTGGCTCGTGCTGCCGCCGGAGCTCGTCCCGACGGTCGACGCGCTGGCGGGGAACCTCGCGCTGTGCCCGCCCGCCCTGGCGCAGCACGCGGCGCTCGCGGCCCTGACCCCGGAGGTGTACGCCGAGGCGGACCGGCTGGTGGAGGGCTACGCGGCGGCGCGCGACCTGCTGCTGCGGCGGCTGCCCGAGCTCGGCTGGAAGGTCGCCCCGCCCGACGGCGCCTTCTACCTGTATGCCGACGTCGGCACGGACGACTCGGTGGCGTGGTGCGAGCGGCTGCTCGCCGACACGGGCGTGGCGCTCACGCCGGGCACGGACTTCGATGGCGTCGGCGGCGCGCGGTACGTCCGGCTGTCCTTCGCGGCCCCGGTCGAGCAGGTCGACGAGGCGGTGACGCGGATCGTCGCCTGGCAGCGCCAGCGTGCGCAGTGACCGGCGGGTGGCCGCTGGAGGCGCCCGGGGAGCTCACGAGGCGGCGCGCGTCTCCTTCGGCTTCCGCCGGCCCTCTGGCATGAGTACGGCGAGCGCCGTGTCGATGAACGCGCGCAGCTTCGCCTGCGCCTGCGCGCGGGCGGGGAAGTAGAGGAAGAACCCGGGGCCCGTCGGCGCATGGCGCTCGAGCGCCGTCGCGAGCGCACCGCTCGCCAGATCCTCGGCGACGGCCAGATCGAACATGTACGCGAGCCCGAGCCCATCGCGCGCGAGGGACACCGCCAGATCGGCGTCGTTCACCGTGAGCGTGCCGGGGGCCTGCACGGTGATCTCGCGGTGATCGCGCACGAACTCCCAGCGATAGAGCGCGGCGCTCTGGAATCGGTACCGGATGCACGTGTGGGCGAGCAGATCTTCGGGCTCCTCCGGGCGGCCGTGGGCGGCGAAGTACGCCGGCGCGCCGACAACGAGCCAGCGGAGATCCGGCGTGAGGCGCACGGCGGTCATGTCCTGGGCGAGGTCCTCGCCGAGCCGCACGCCGGCGTCGAAGCCGGTCCCGGCGAGATCGACCAGGGCGTCGTCCACCGAGATCTCGACGGCCACGTCGGGGTAAGCGCGGCGGAAGCGCGGGAGCACCGGCTCGATCACGAAGGGCACGGCGGTCCGGGCGACGGTGAGGCGGAGCAGCCCCGCGGGCTGGCCGCGGAGCTCGTCGAGCGCCTCGAGCGCGGCGCTGATCTCACCGGCCGCGGGCGCGAGGCGCTCGTGCAGCCGCTCGCCGGCCTCGGTGAGCCCCACGCGGCGCGTCGTGCGCGAGAGGAGCGGGAGCCCGACGCGGCGCTCGAGGGCGCGGATCGCCTGGCTCACGGCGCCCGTGGTCACGCCGAGCTCCGCGGCGGCGGCGCGGAAGCTCCGGTGCCTCGCCACGGTGAGGAAGACGGTCAGACCCTCGAAGCGGTCCGTCGCGCGGTTCATGGTGCGATTGTATAGCAGCGCTGATCGGCTCGTTTCGCGCCGTGGGCCTACCGGTCGCGGCGGGGAGGGCGCATCTAACCAGCGCGCGGCCGGGCATGCCGCCCTGCGCGCAGGGAGAGGACGGAGGAGACAGCATGGCCATCACCCTGGTGAACCCCAGCGGGTTGCCGAAGATCGAGGCGTACCGACAGGTGTCGATCGCCACCGGGTCGAAGCTCGTGTTCATCGCAGGTCAGGTCGCCTGGGATGCCGATGGGAGGACGATCGGAAGGGGCGACTTCGCCGCTCAGGTCGAGCAGTGCTACCTCAACGTCGCCACCGCCCTGGCCGGGGTTGGAGGCTCCTTCAACGACGTTGCGAAGCTGACCATCTACGCCGTGGGCTGGACTCCCGACAAGATGCCCCTGCTGCTGGAGGGGATCGGTCGGGCGGCCGCGAAGCTGGGAGTCACCCCGGTCCCGCCGGGGACGCTGCTGGGCGTCAGCGCGCTCTCCGACCCCGAGCACCTGGTCGAGGTCGAGGCCACCGCGGTCATCGACTGAGCGCGGCAGAGTGGCCCCCGAGCTTCACGCCGCTCCCCCCGTTGCCAGCGAGCTGGGTCTGGTACAACGCATGGTAGTCTCCGCCCGCGGCGAGGAGCTCCGCGTGCGTGCCGCGCTCGACGATGCGGCCCGCGTTCATCACGAGGAGCATGTCGGCGTCGCGGATCGTCGAGAGGCGATGCGCGATGACGAAGCTCGTGCGCTGGGCCCGCAAGGCGGCCATCGCGCGCTGGACGAGCACCTCGGTCCGGGTGTCGACCGAGGAGGTCGCCTCGTCGAGGATCAGGATCGCCGGGTTCGCGAGGAACGCGCGGGCGATCGTGATGAGCTGCTTCTCGCCGGCGCTCAGGTTGCCCGAGTCCTCGTTGATCACCGTATCGTAACCGGCGGGCAGTGCGCGCACGAAGCGGTCGACGTGCGCCGCGCGCGCGGCCTCCTGGATGTCGGCCTCGGTCGCGGCCGCGTTGCCGAACGCGATATTGTCACGGATCGTGCCCGAGAACAGCCATGTATCCTGCAGCACGATACCGAGCCTCGCGCGCAGCTCGTGGCGCGGCAAGCGCGCGATATCGACGCCGTCGATCAGGATCCGACCGCCGTCGAGCTCGTAAAACCGCATCAAGAGGTTCACGAGCGTGGTCTTGCCGGCGCCGGTCGGGCCGACGATCGCGACCGTCTGGCCTGGCAGGATCGTGAGGTCGAGGTCCTCGATGAGGGGCTCGTCGGGCTTGTAGCGGAACGTGACGTGCTCGAACCGGACCTCGCCGCTCACCTTCGGCAGGGCCGCGGGCGGGGTGGCGTCGGGTGACTGGCCCTGTTCGTCGAGCAGCTCGAACACCCGCTCTGCGGAGGCAACACCCGATTGCAGGACGCTCGTGACGGACGCGAGCTGGCCGAGCTGCTGAGAGAACTGGCGCGAGTACTGGATGAACGCTTGCACGCTGCCGAGCAGCATCGCGCCCGACGCGACGCGAAGGCCGCCGATGACGGCGATCGCGACGTAGGTCAGGTTCCCGACGAAATTGACCGCCGGCATGATGGTGCTGGACATGAACTGCGCGCGGAAGCTGGTCTCGAACAGCTCCTGGTTCGTGGACTGGAAGCGCGCCTCGACGTCGCGGCGCCGCCCGAGCACGTTGACGAGCGCGTGGCCGGTGAACGCCTCCTCGATCTGGCCGTTGAGCACGCCGACCTGCGCCCACTGCGCGGCGAATTTCGCCTGCGCGCGCTTCGCGACCGCCGCGGTCGTGAGCACCGAGAGCGGCACGGTGAAGAGCGTGATCACCGCGAGCACCGGCGAGATCACGACGAGCATGACGATGATGCCGAGGAGCGTCAGCGCGCCGTTCATGATCTGCGTCAGCGTCTGCTGCAGGCCCTGCGCGACGTTGTCGATGTCGTTCGTGACGCGGCTCAAGAGCTCGCCGTGCGGGCGGCCGTCGAAGTAGGCGAGCGGCAAGCGGGCGAGCTTGTCCTGCGCCTCGGCGCGGAGCTGTCGCACGGTGTTCTGCACGACGTCGTTGAGCAGGTAGCCCTGCAGCCAGGCGAACAGCGACGCGCCGGCGTAGAGCGCCATCACGAGCAGGAGCAGCTCGGCGAGCTCGCGGAGCTGGATGCCGCGGCCGGGAACGACGTCCATGTGGCCCACGAGCTCGGCGAGCCGCGCCTGGCCGGAGCGCTGGAGCTCCGCGACGGCCTCGGCCTTCGTGGCGGCCGCCGGGAGGCGAGCGCCCATCACGCCGGAGAAGATGATGTCCGTCGCGCGGCCGAGCAGCTTCGGACCGGCCAGGCCGAGCCCCACGCTGAGCAGCGAGCAAGCGAGCACGACGACGAGGCGCGCGCGCTCGGGGGCGAGGCGGCCGAGGAGGCGCCGCGCGGAGGGGGCGAACTGCTTCGCCTTCTGCGGCGGCGCGGCGCCCATGCCGAAGGGGCCGCGCGGCAGGATCGGGGAGCGCGCCCCCGCGGGAGCGGCGGGCGGGGGACCAGCGTGACGCGCGCTCATGCGGCCACCGCCGCGTCGCGCTGCGAGGCCACGATCTCGGCGTACGTCGGGCACGACGCGAGCAGCTCGCCGTGCTTGCCCTGGCCGACGATCTCGCCGTCGTCGAGCACGAGGATCTGGTCCGCGTCGACGATGCTCGACACGCGCTGCGCGACGAGGATCACCGTGGCGGCGCGCGTGCGCTCGGCGAGCGCGGCCCGCAGCCGGGCCTCGGTCGCGACGTCGAGCGCGGAGAAGGCGTCGTCGAACAGGAACACGCGCGGCCGGCGCAGCAGGGCGCGGGCGATCGACAGCCGCTGGCGCTGGCCGCCGGAGACGTTCGTGCCGCCCTGCCCGATCGGCGTGTCGAGCTTCCGCGGCATCGCCTCGACGAAGTCGCGCGCTTGCGCGGCGGCGAGCGCCGCCCAGAGCTGCTCGTCGGTCGCCGCGGGGTCGCCGTAGCGCAGGTTCGAGGCCACCGTGCCGGAGAACAGGAAGGCTCGCTGCGGGACGAGCCCGATGCACGACCACACCGCGTCGAGGGCGAGCATGCGCGCGTCGACGCCGTCGAGCCGGACCTCGCCCCTCGTCGGATCGATGAGCCGCGCGATCAGGTCGAGCAGCGTGGTCTTGCCCGAGCCGGTGCTGCCGATGATCGCGGTGACCTGCCCGGGGCGCGCCACGAACGAGATGCCGCGCAGGACGGGCAGCTCGGCGCCCGGGTAGCGGTACTCGACGTCTCGCAGCTCGACGAGGCCGGCCGGCTCGACGAGCGTCACGGGCTGGTCGGGAGCGCGCACGGACGGCTCGGTGTCCAGCACCTCGACGATGCGCTCCGCGCACGCGGCCGCCCGCGGCAGCATGACGGCCACGAACGTCACCATCATCACGGCCATCAGGATCTGCACCAGGTAGGCGAGGAACGCCGTCATCGAGCCGATCGCGAGCGTGCCGTCCGCGATCTGGTGCGCGCCGAACCACAGGACGGCGACGCTCGAAGCGTTGAAGACGAACATCACGGTCGGGAACATCAGCGCTTGCAGGCGCCCGATGCGCAGCGCGGTCTCGGTGAGGTCGCCGTTCGCGTGCTCGAAGCGCGCCGCCTCGGCGCGCTCGCGCACGAAGGCGCGGATCACGCGCACGCCGGTGATCTGCTCGCGCAGCACGCGGTTCACGGTGTCGATGAGGGGCTGCATCCGCCGGAACTGCGGCACCATCCGCGACATGATCGCGACGACGGCGCCCGCGAGCAGCGGCACCGCGATCGCGAGCAGCCAGGCGAGCGACCCGTCCTCGCGCAGCGCCATCACGATGCCGCCGACGCACATGATCGGCGAGAGGACGAGCATCGTACAGCCCATCATCACCACCGTCTGCACCTGCTGGACGTCGTTGGTCGTGCGCGTGATGAGCGACGGCGCCCCGAACCGCGACAGCTCGCGCGCGGAGAACTCGCCGACGCGGTGGAACACCGCCGCGCGCAGGTCGCGACCGAAGCTCATCGCGACGCGCGCGCCGGCGTAGTTCGCGGCGACCGAACACACGATCTGGACGCCGGTGATCGCGAGCATGATCGCGCCGAGCTCCAGGATCCGCGGCGTGTCACCGAGCGCGATGCCCTGATCGATGATGTCGGCGTTCAGGCTCGGCAGGTACAGCGAAGCGAGCGTCGCCACGAGCTGGAGCGCGACGACGAGCGCGAGCAAGCGCGCCTGTGGGCGCAGGAAACGGCGCAACAGCTGCCTCAGCAAGGCTCCTCCTCCTCGGAGCGGCGGCGGATCCCGTCGAGCAGGACCTCCACGACCTCCGCGGCGGTCAGGGGCATGCCGTCGGTGATCCGCGGGTGGGTGCCCGCGAACGTCATCATGCGGACGAGCCGCGCGGCATACGCCGGATCGCAGTGCAGCTCGTCGCGCGACGCCTCGAACAGGCGCTCGAGCTGCACGTGAACCTGCTCATCGTGGCGCGGCGCCTGGGCGCACTCGGACCCGGGGCGCATGGGAGGCGGCATCGTCATGCCGAGCATCGAGATCAGCTGCCAGATGCCCTCGACGCGGCGCTGCAGGACCTCGACCGCCTGGATCAGGCGCTCGCGCAGCGGCGCCGCGAGATCGATGCGCTCCAGCTCTCGCAGCGTCGGCGCCGGATCGAACAGGGTCGCGATCGCGGCCTGGATCAGCGACTCCTTGTCGGGGAACACGCGGAACAGCGTCCCTTCCGCGGTACCGGCGGCCATCGCGATCTGCGCCGTCGTCACGTCGCGGCCGTACAGGCGCAGCAGCGGGATCGTCGCCGCGATGATGCTCGCGCGACGCTCCTCCGGACGCAGGGGAGGAGCTCGCCGGCTTGGGGGTGCCATGCGTCCCGTGTACCGGAGTGAGCGCTCACTCGTCAAGAGTGAGCACTCACTCACTCGGTCTGA
Source organism: Sorangium sp. So ce117 (assembly GCF_051524395.1). Lineage (NCBI taxonomy): Bacteria > Pseudomonadati > Myxococcota > Polyangiales > Polyangiaceae > Sorangium > Sorangium sp. So ce117. The sequence continues at coordinate 8,160,946 of NZ_CP150309.1, read as the reverse complement.
AGGCCCCGGATCAGCGCGCGCCGGAGAGCCTCGCGATGAACCCGCGGGACTCGTTATCGCTCTCGCTCCCGAGCGGCGCGGCGAGGCCGTCGAGGCGGAGCGCACCCGTCACGGCGCCGGCGACGTAGACGGGCCCGCCCAGCGCCCCGTCCACCGCGACGACGCGGAGGGCGACGGTGCCGGCGCCTTCGACCTTGGTTGCGGAGATCAGGTTGCCCTGCGCGTCGAGCCGCATCAGAAACCCTGCCCGCTTCTGGGACGTCGTGAGGCTCCCGGCGCTCCCCAGCGGGATCGTGCCCGTGAACTCCCCGGTGACGTAGATCGCGCCAGCGCCGTCCACCGCCACGCCGGCCGCGACCTGGCTCTCCTTGTCGTCGCCGAACCCGCGGCTCCACACGACGCCCTTCCTCGAGACGCGCGCGACGAAGAAGCTCTCCGTGTCCCCCGCGTCGGGCAACGCGGGGCAGCCGCCGCCGAAGTCGACGACCCCGCGGTACGAGCCGGCGATCACGACGTCGCCGCCCGGGAGCAGCGCGGCGCCGTGCTGCGCCACCTGCTGATCTCCCTCGAGGTTCAGCGTGGTCAAGTCCACCAGAGCGCCGTCGATCGCCGTGTAGCGCGCGACGAAGACGTCGCGCTGCTCCGAGGCGAAGGGGGTCTGCCCACCGAACGTGACCGCTCCGCCGATCGACTCGTAGTCGCCCACGACGGTCACGACGTTGCCGCCCGCCTTCGGGTTGACGGGGAGCGCCTTGACGGTCACGGCCGCCCGCGGCCCGAGGCGGTGTTGCCACTTGCACGCGCCGTCCGCCGGGTAGAGCGCGGCGAGCAGCGCCGACTCCGCCGGGACGCTCTTCAGCTCGCACGGGCCGAAGCTCCGGCCGGCGTCCGTCACGTCGACGGCGAAGACGACCGCCTCGGAGCTCGCCGCCATGGCGCGCGCCGTGGTGTTGTGCTGCGCGTCGACGCTCCACGCCCACCCGCAACGGCCGTTCGCGTCGAGCGCCGCGACGAAGCTCGTCGTGTAGCTGGTGGCGACCAGCGCAGGGCCGACGCGGCACGCGTCGAGCAGCCCGCCGGGGAGGTTGGTCGCCCCCGCGGCCTCCCCGGCCACGTAGGTGGCGCCGTCGCCCGCAGCCAGGTGCAAGCCCCAGACATTGTTCGCCGACAGCCCGTACCGGGAATCGTTTGCCCCGCCGGAGGTCCACTTCGCGACTGAGAAGCGGAACGCCCCGCTGTCGAGGACCTCCGTGATGACCGCCGTCAGCGCGCCGTCCGACGCCGCGAGGTCGCCGACGTCGAAGCCGAGCGTCGCTCCCCAGCTGGCCGACGGCTCGACGAGGGTCCCCTCGGCGTCGCTGCACAGCGGACCCCCGCCGCCGCTGCCCCCGCCGCCGCTGCCCCCGCCGCCCCCGCCATCGCCGCCGCTGCCTGCACCGCCGCCGTCGCCGCCGCTGCCTGCACCGCCGCCGTCGCCGCCGCTGCCTCCGCCGCCGTCGCCGCCCCCTGCACCACCGGTGCCCGCACCACCGGCGCCCGAGCCTCCGGTGCCAGGGCCTCCCGAGGAGGAGGCCGAGGTCGCCTCCGCGCCGGACTGAGACGAATCCAGCTCACCGACCTCCAGCCCGATGAGCGCGTTGCAGCCCCCCGCCGTCGCGGCGAGCAGGAAGGCGCACGACACGACGGATCGGATGGCACGAGGTTCGGGTCTCATCGGGTCGGCTCTCCGTTGCGTGGCATCCTCGACCCGCCACCGGGGCAGCGCGGGCTCAATGGCATTCCCTGACGTAACTGGGAAAGGTGATTGTCGACTTGCAGGTGAGGTCGCAGGAGCCGAACGGGCCCCGGCTTCCACACGGGACGTCGCTCAGAAACACGTTGCTCGTCGCGGCACAGACGAGCAGGCCCGTGCATTTGACGGAGGCGAACTCCGTCTCCTCCTTGCCGCTGCAGTCGTAATCGAAGCTGCGTCCCGGAGGGATCGGCGAGTCGTAGAAGGTGCTGGGCTGGTTGGGGTGGACCGAGGGGTTGTCGTCGTTGCAGTCGTCGCCGCCCTCGCACGCGATCGACAGATAGCCGTCCTCGTCGGCGTCGCAGTCGACGGTGCCACCGCTGGAGCTGGAGGTCGCCGGGCCAGCGCTCGTGCTGGAGGTCGTCGAGCCGCCGCCGGCGCCGGAGGTCGCCGGGCCGGCGCTCGTGCTGGAGGTCGTCGAGCCGCCGCCGGCGCCGGAGGTCGCCGGGCCGGCGCTCGCGCTGGAGGTCGTCGAGCCGCCGCCGGAGCCCGCGGAGCCGCCGCCGGCGCCCGGTGCACCGCCGCCGGAGCCCGTCGCGCCGTCGCCGTTCCCGCCGGTGCTGGAGGCCTCCGCGCCGCCCCCGGGGCCCACCGCGCCCGAGGACGCGGCCGCGGAGCTCGCCGAGTCCGTCGTGCCGCTCGCGCCGCCCACGCCCGTGCTGGAGCGTTCCGTGAAGGTGGCGTCGGGGAATCCACAGCTGAGTCCGGCAGGGAGGGCCAGGCAGAAACAGAAGAGGCGGTGAAGCGAGCGCATCCTCTCATGGAAGCTGCCAGTCCCCCCTTCGTCAACCCGGGCTGGAATGCGCGCCGCTGCGGTCCGGTCGCAGGCTGCGTGTCGTCGTGCGGAAATGTCATGGACTGCTCGCGTGGTGCGCTGGCGTCCGCGCGCGGCGCTCACGGCAACCCCTTCACCCGGGCGATGAACCCTTCGCCCGGCGGCGCGCTGGGATGGTCGCTGGGGACGAGAGAGAACGTCTCCGTCAGCTCACCGCCGATGGTGAAGGGATCGCCGATCGTCGCGCCCGGCGCGACCGCCCACACGCCCACGGTGCCTGTGCCCGCGAACGCGGTCGCCGAGAGGACGTTGCCGCTGGGATTGAGCACGATCAGAAAGCTCTGCAATTCGTCCGTCCCGGCCGTGAGGGTCTCGCCGTTCCCCAGGGCGATCTCGCCCTCGAGCGTCCCTGCCATGTAGATCGCGCCTGCTCCGTCCACCGCCAGGCTGACGACCATCTGATCTCGCTTCTCGTCGCCGAAGCCGCGGCTCCAGACCACTCCCTCCTTCGAGACGCGCGCGACGAACGAGTTCTCCGTGTCTCCCGTAGGAGGAAGGAGCGGACAGTCGTCTTCGAAGCTGAAGGACGGCCCTGTGTAGGTCCCGGCGACCACGATGTCGCCGCCCGGGAGCAGCGCGGACCCGTGCCGTGCCGCCGCCTGGCTCCCAGCGGCGGTGAGCGGGATGAGGCCCGTCAGGGCGCCGTCATCGAGCCGGAAGCGCGCCACGAACAGGTCGCGATCCGACGCGCGGGGGAGCGTTCTCCCCTGGATGTCGAGCGGCCCGTCCGGCGCATCGTAGTCGCCGACGACGAGCACCTCGCCGGCCTGCGGCGCGGCGATGACCTCCGCGACGTGCACGGCCGCGGAGGATCCGAGCGCGCGGCTCCACCGGCACTTGCCGCCCGCGTTGAAGGTCACGAGATCCGTGACCCCGCGCTGGTCGGCGGCCCCGAGGACGCAATCGTCGGTGGTCACGCTCGTCGCCCGTGATCGCGAGACGGCGAAGGCGACCCGGTCGGTCGTCGCCGCGAGCCCGAGCGGGTAGGCGTTGGACTCGGCGTCCACGCTCCAGGCCCACCTGCACTTGCCCAGCTCGTCGAGCGCCAGCAGGAAGCTCGGCGCGCGACCGGTGTCCGCGCTCGCGCTGGCGGTGCACCTGCCGCCCGACGCGATCAAGGTGAGGGGAGCCTCCGACCAGCCGGCCACATAAGCGAGGTCCGAGGCGACGGCCAGGTGCTCGGCCGAGACGCTGCCGAGCATGTCGCCGGTCGTCATCCCGTACGCGCTCTCGCGGACCCCGGACGGGCTCCACCTCGCGACCGAGAACCCCGTCCTGGTCTTGGTGGGCTCGCTGGGGAGCGCCCGGCTCTCCTTGAGCAGGGCCGTCACCTCGCCGTCTCGCGCCGCGAGGCCGACGACCGCCAGGCCGGACAGCGTGCCCCACTCTCCCGCCGGTGTCCGGACGGCCCCCTCGCGGGCGGAGCTGCAGAGCGCCTCGTTCCCGCCGCCTGCGCCGCCCTCGCCTGCGCCGCCCTCGCCTGCGCCGCCCTGGCCTGCGCCGCCCTCGCCTGCGCCGCCCTCGCCTGCGCCGCCCTCGCCGCGACCGCCTTCACCTCCTGCGCCGCCGGCCGACACGCTCGAAGCGGTCGCGCCCGCGCCGCCCGCCGAGGCGTCGAGCTCGCCGACCTCGAGCCCGATGATCGCGTTGCAGCCCCCCGCGGCCGCGGTGATGAGCAGCCCGGCGCAGAACATGGGTCGAGTGCTCCTGAGATAGCGCTTCATCTCCCGTCTCCTGGTGGCGCGGCGCCGCCGCGGCCGCCAGCGAGAGCTCTCGCCTTGCTCGCCACCATCGACTTCATGGCGAGCGTCGCTCCAGGAGTCGAGAGGGTTCCGGCGCGTCCCTCACCGAAAGGCGCGCTCTCCGCCGTCGGCCGGAGCGCGGGCCGCGGCGATCCGGTCGCAGCGGCCGATGCGGGGGGCGGGGCGTCGAGCGCTCACGGCCCGGCGCGCCGGACCGCGGGGATCACCGCACGCCCGGGAGCTCGGCGACGAACCCGCGCCCCATCGCGTCGGTGAGCGGCGGGTCGCGCCCGATATCGAGGGTGCTGCCCAGCTCCCCGCCGAGATAGAGGGCGTCGCCAGGCGCCGGGCCGGGCGCGGCGGCCCACACGTAAGCGTCGCCCGTCCCCTTCAGCTCGGAGGCGGAGACGACGTTGCCGCGGGCGTCGAGCACGATCAGAAACCCGACCATCGGATCGGCGTCCGTCGCGGGAGCGACGAGCTTCCCGGCGTTCCCGAGGTCGATCTCGCCCTGGTAGTTCCCCGTCACGTAGATCAGCCCATCGGGCGCCGCCGCCACGCTGGCGACCCACTGCCGGTGCCCCGCGTCGCCGAACCCGCGGCCCCAGACCACGGACGGGCCGGCGACGCGCATGACGAAGAAGTTCTCCATGTTCGGCGCGTCCTCTTCGGGCGCCGGGGGGCAGCCCTCGCCGAAATCGAGCGAGCCGGCATAGGAGCCGACGATCACGACGTCGCCGTCCGGGAGCAGCGCGGCCCCGCGCTGGTCCACCTCCTGATGCCCGGGGAGGGGGAACGCGTCGATGTCCTTGAGCGATCCCTCGGTCAGCGCGAAGCGCGCCACGAACACATCGCGATCCTGCGAGGGAGGGAGCAGCGCTCCCCCGACGACATAGCCCTCCTCGCCCTCGTAGCGGCCGACCGCCAGCACCTCGCCGCGCGCCTCGTCGACGAGGAGCTCTCCCACGGTCACGGCCGGCGACGGGCCGATGGGCATCCCCCACAGGCAATTGCCTGCCGCCGGATCGAGCGCGGCCACCCCCACGGACGTCTCCGCGCCGCCCATGGCGAGGGTGCACGCGCCGTCGTTCACGCTCGGCCCCTTCACCGAGGCGGCGATCACCACCGCGCCGGGCGCCGCCGCGAGGCCGAGCGGGGTGGAGGTGGCGCCGCCGTCCGGCGACCACGCCCACCGGCACTGGCCCTTCTCGTCGAGCGCAGCGAGGAAGCTCGGGTGAGAGCGCGCGAGCCCGCTGAGGACGCACCCGGTGGTGGACCCGCCGGGCAGCTGGGGGCCGCTGTCCGACCACCCGGCCACATAGGCGAGCCCCTGGCCGATGGAGAGGTGCGTGGCCTTGATGTCGCCTTCCAGCAGATCGGTCGCCGTCAGCCCATACCCGGCATCGCGGGTGCCGCCGCGCGCCCACCGCGCGACGGAGATCGTGCCCTTCTCGTTGACGATGGCCGTCACCCCGTCGCCGTGCGCCGCGACATCGGTGACGTCGAGCCCGACGGTCGTGCCCCAGCGCGCCTGCGGCCCGCGGATGGCGTCCTTGCGATCCTCGCCGCAGAACGGCGCCTCGCCGCCGCCGCCGGCGCTGCCGCCCATGCCAGCGCCGCCGCCGTTGCCTCCGCCGCTGCCGCCTGTGCCGGCGCCGCCGCTGCCACCGCCGCCCTCGGCCCCTCCGCCCGTGCCCGTGCCCGCGCCGCCCGTGCCGCCCGTGCCGCCCGTGCCGCCCGTCGAGGCGTCCAGATGGCCGACCTCGAGGCCGATGAGCGCGTTGCAACCCCCCACGCCCGCGGCGACGAGCAGGACGGCGGAGAACACGGCTCGAACGCTCTTCTGATCGCGCTTCACCACCCGGGCCCCTCCCTCGCGGCGACGCCGCGCAGCTCCCGTCAAAAGACGACGGTCGCCACCGCGCCTCCCGGCACCACGCCGATCGTAGCCCGGGGCGCCGGCGATCCTTGCCCCGAGGAGGGCGCCGTGAAGACGAGCACCGCGCCCGTGCCCAGCGCCGCCGCCCCGACGAGGAACGCGACCGTCGAGATCGTCCCCGCGGTCACGCCCTGCTTCTGCAGCTTGATCCCCTGATCCAGGCAGACGTTGTCCTCGTCGCAGTACGCCTCGGCGTCGCCCTTCTTCCCGATCGCGCGCGCGCCGAACACGGCGCCGACGCCGATCCCGACCGCGCCGACGCCGGCGCTGATCCAGCCGGCCGTCCGCCGGGGCGAGCCCCCCGCCTCCTGCGGGGCGGTCTTCGGGGGGAGCGCAGGCCCCGCGCCCTCGGCGGCCGCGGCCTCCTCCGGCGCCACGAGCAGCTCGACCTGCGCGCCCTCCGCGAGCTGCACCGTGAAGATCTTCTGCTTCCGGCCCGGCGCCGCCGCCGTCACCTGGACCTCGCCCGGGTCCACCGGCAACGGCGAGCCCAGCGAGCCCGCGCCGACCGGGACCCCCGCGCGCTGCACCGCCGTGTCCGCGGGCGCCCCCGGCGCGAGCCGGATCGTGAGCCTCGACACGCGGGCCTCGAGCGCCGCCGCGCGCGACTGGGCGATGGGGCGGCGGTCGTCGTTCGCGGGCAGATCGCGCGCGAGCTGCCGGAAGATCGACCACGCGGTCGCGACCCTGCCGCGCTTCTCCTCGCAGTCGCCGAGGTTGAGCAGCGCCCCGGGCGCCGGATCGAGCTCGTAGCTCTCCCGGAATTTCGGGCACGCGGCGTCGTAGTCCTTCGCCTGCAGCGCCGCCCTGCCGGCGTCGAACAGCGCCTCCGCGGCCGCAGGATCGCGCCCCTGCGCGGAGGCGTCGGGGCAGGCGAGGAGCACGGCTCCTCCCAGGGCGAGCACCTCCGCCGGGAATCGTCTACGCGAGCTCGATCTACGCATCCGTGCGGCCTCAACGTCTCCGGTTGTACGGGTCCTCCGCCGGCGTCGGCGCGGGGGCCGGCGTCGTGGCGGCGGGCGCCTTCGTCGCGGTCGCGGGGGATCGCGCCCTGCCCCCGGCGGCGGGCCTCGGCGCGGACGCGCTCGCGCTCGCGCTCGCCGCGTGCACGGACGCGCTCGCGGCGCCGGTGAGCGCGGTCGCGGCCTCGGGCGCCGGCGTGCTCGCAGGCGCGGACGGCGCGATCGCGGGGACCGCATCGCCGGACGGCGCCGGCTGCACGCCGGCCCCGGGAGAGCCTGCGCTGTCGGGCGGCGCCGTCGCCGCCTCGGCGCCCGCGGAGGGGCGCGGCTCGGCCTCCACCGTGGAGCCGTGCGACGGATCCTCCGCGCCCCTTTCGCCCGCGCGCTGCCACAACACGAGCGCGACCAGGGCACCCACGGCCATCATGCCGGCGCCGGCGAGGAGCGCGCCCGTGGCCGCCGCGCGCGGCGCGGAGCGCTCCGCGCTGGCCGAGCGCTCCACGACCGGCGAGACCGTGCCGGTGCTGGCCGCGCCGCCGCCGGCCGCGACGCCGCTCGCCGTGCCCGCCGCGGCGAACTCCGTGCCGCGCGGCCCGCTCCCGGGACCTCGCGCCTGCGCCGACGGGCGTCCGGGAGGATCCGAGTGCGGGTGCCCGCGCCCGTGCTCCGAGTGCAGGGGCGCGCGCCCGGGATCCGGGGGCGCGCCCGGGGCCAGCTCGAGCGCCGCGCCGCCCCGCGCCTGGCGGAGCGCGCGCTGCATCGCGCGGGCGTTCGGCCAGCGGCGGTCGGGGTCGAACGCGAGCGCCACGTCCATCACGCCGGCGATCGGCGGGGGCAGGGCCGGCAGGACGCTGCCCACCGGCGGCGCCGGCTGCGTCATCGCCGCGAGGAGCAGCAGCGGGAGCGTCTCGGCCTCGTGCACGTACCGCCCCGAGAGGAGCTGGTACATCGTGCTCCCGACGGCCCACAGATCGCTGCGCGGGTCGACCCTGTCCCACTGCCCCCGCGCCTGCTCCGGCGGCATGAACTGCGGCGTCCCCATCAGCGTGCCGGCGCGCGTGGAGGCGTTCGCCGGGGAGGAGAGCTCGCGCAGCCGCGCGATGCCGAAGTCGAGCACCTTCAGCTGCCCGTGGCGCGTGAGGAACAGGTTGTCCGGCTTGAGGTCGCGGTGCACGATCCCGCGCTCGTGCGCGACGGCGAGCACGTCGAGCAGGTCGTCGGCGATGGCGAGCACCTCGTTCGCGCCGAGCACGCCGCCCGGCTCGCGCGCGCGGCGCGCCTCGACGGTCTCGCCCTCGAGCAGCTCCATCACCAGGAACACGGAGCCGTCGTCGGTGACGTCGTCGTCGAGCACCCGGACGATGCCCGGGTGCTCGACGCGGTTGGCGACGTAGCCCTCGCGCAGGAAGCGCGAGCGCGCCTCCTCGTCCTCGGACAGCTCGCGGCGGAGGATCTTCACCGCGCCGCGCATCCCGTTGCGGTGCGTGGCCGCGTAGACCATGGCCATCCCGCCGAAGCCCAGCAGGCGCTCCAGCCGCCACTTGCCGCGCAGGACCTGGCCTACGAGCGCTTCGGGCCGGAAGCCTTCAGGGTGGACGCGGGTCATCGGCGAGCATCACCCCCGGCGCGGGCCACGTGGGTCGTCGCCTCGCCGGCGAGGCCAGCGGAGCCAGCGAGGCCGGCGCGGCTGGAGCGACGGGGACGGCTGGCGGGCGCGCGAGGCATGACGGGCGCATGTTACCCCGGTCTGACGCCGCGGTGCGTGAAACCGTCCAGGGTACGCCCGCGCGCTCGCCGGATCGGGCGGATCCCGGGCGTCGCGGGCAGCGGCGCGGGGCCCGGCGCGGGGCCCGGCGCGGGGCCCGACGCCCTTGACGTCGCGCGCGAACGGGGACACTTCGCCGCCCTCCCAGGGGATCGAGCGAGCATGCGCAGAACGATGAGCCAAGCGGCGTTGATCCTCCTCGCCGCCATTTCCTCGATCCGGTGCGGCGGCGCGGGCGCCCATCCGCCCGAGGGCCGGGCGCAGGAGACCGCCGGCCGGCCGCATGCGACTGCCCATCAGGGCCGCGGGCACCGGCACGCGGCCCACCACCACGGCCACCCGCCCGCGCAGGGCCGGCCTGCCGCGGAGGCCCCGGACGACGAGCTCCGCGCCGTCGCCGCGATCCACGGCGGGGCCGGGCCGTGGGCCGTCGCCGGCTACCGCATGGGGCGCTTTGCGCTCGCGAGGCTCGGGCTGCCCGCGAGGAGCTTCGACCTCGAGGTGATCCACCACAGCCCGCGGAACGTGCAGTTCTCCTGCATCGCCGACGGCGCCGCCGCCGCGACGGGGGCCAGCCTCGGGAAGCTGAATCTCAGCCTGATCGAGGCGAGCGAGGACGGCGTGGAGACAACGTACAGGCGCAGGTCGACCGGGCAGGCCGTGACCCTCCGCCCGTCTGCGGCCTTCCGCGCGCGCTTCCGCGACGTGCCGAGAGAGAAGCTGGAATCGGCCGGCAGGGAGGTCCTCTCCTTGCCAGACGCCGAGGTGTTCGAGGAAGCGCCGGCGCGCGTCGCCAGCCCGCCGCCCGGCGCGCCGAGGTGACGCGCCTGCCCCGGGGGGCGCGCTGCCTCCGGAATTCACCGGAACCGCAGGCGCACACGTGCTACTCCCGGCGCCGCTGAGATGATCACGCTCGAAAAGCTCACCAAGCGGTACGGTCCCAAAATTCTCTTCGAGAACGTCACGATGCGCTTCGACCCCGGCAAGCGCTACGTGCTCGTCGGCGCGAACGGAGCGGGGAAATCGACGCTCCTCAAGGTCATCTCCGGCGAGGAGGAGTCGGATCAGGGCTCGGTCGAGATCCCGAGGCAGCTCCGCGTCGGGGTGCTCAAGCAGGACCATTTCGCCTACGAGTCCTCCCGCATCCTCGACACGGTCCTGATGGGGAACCGGGCGCTCTGGGACGCGATGCAGGAGCGCGATCGGCTGTACGAGGTCGAGATGACCGATGAGGTCGGCATGCGGCTGGCCGAGCTCGAGGGGACGATCGGCGAGGAGGACGGCTACACCGCCGAGTCGCGCGCCGCCGAGATGCTCGAGGGGCTCGGGATCGCGACCGCCCGGCACACGAGCACGGTGAGCACGCTCGCGGGCGGGTACAAACTCCGCGTCCTCATCGCCCAGACGCTCTTCGGGGGCGCGGACGTCCTGCTCCTCGACGAGCCGACGAACCACCTCGACCTCGACTCGATCCGCTGGCTCGAGTCGTACCTGACCGACACCTTCCGCGGCACGCTCCTCGTCGTCAGCCACGACCGGCACTTCATGAACGCGATCGCGACGCACGTCGCCGACGTCGACTACCAGACGGTCACGCTCTACACGGGCGACTACGACGACTTCATCGAGCAGAAGACGACCGGCAAGCGCCAGTCGGAGGCCGACGCCGCGCAGAAGAAGAAGAAGATCGCCGAGCTCAAGGACTTCGTGGCCCGCTTCGGCGCGAGCGCGAGCCGGTCGAGCCAGGCGCAGTCGCGCGTGAAGGAGATCGAGAAGCTCGAGGCGGGCATCCAGGTGCGGCGCTCGAGCGTCGTGCGCCCGTACATCAAGTTCGAGATCGAGAAGCCCTCCGGCCGCGACGTGCTGCGCGTCGAGGGCCTCTCCAAGGGCTTCGGCGATAAGCGCGTGATCCAGAAGCTCGATTTCAACCTGAACCGCGGCGACAAGCTCGCGGTCATCGGGCCGAGCGGCATCGGCAAGTCGACGCTGCTCAAGCTCCTCGTCGGCGAGTACACGCCGGACGCCGGGGCCGTCACGTGGGGCCACGACACGAACGTCGGCTATTTCGCGCAGGATCACCACGAGGCGATCGAGGCGGGGTTCACGGCCTACGACTGGCTGTACCGCTTCGACCCGTCCGCCCCGAAGGAGCATGTGCGCTCGGTGCTCGGGAAGCTGCTCTTCAGCGGCGAGGCCGGGCTCAAGAAGACGGAGAACCTCTCCGGCGGCGAGGCGGCGCGCCTGTTCCTCGCGAAGCTCATCCTGGTGAAGAACAACATCGTCGTGCTCGACGAGCCGACGAACCACCTCGACGTCGAGAGCATCGACGCGCTCCTCCAGGCGCTCGTCGAGTACAAGGGGACGGTCGTCGTGACGAGCCACGATCGGCACTTCGTGGGCAAGCTCGGCACCCGCGTGCTCGATCTGTCGTCGAAGGATCCGCGCATCTTCAACGGCACGTACGACGAGTACCTCGAGGGGCCGGGGAACCCCGAAGCGCTGAAGAACGCCAGGGCCTCGTAGCCTCGCGCTCGGCGGCGAAGGCGTGGCGCCTCGTGGCTGCCGGCCCCCTCACTCGAACTCCGAGCCCGGGTGGGCGGCTTGCGAGGTGCGCAGGTAGTAGAGCGGCGCGTGGTCACCCCAGGAGACCGGCAGGCGCAGCCAGCTCAGGCCGGGCAGCTGATCTCTGACCCAGGCGAGGAGGCCGATGGCCGTGCACAAACTCATCTTGATCGCCTGGGTCACGGGCCGCTCCTGCTCTGCCCAGCCCGCGCTCGTCGACGCGTACTCCTGGCCGAAATGCGCGAACCTTCCGGTCGTTATCGGCGGCAGGCGCGGAACGATGTCGTTCCCGTAGATGTGCCGGAAGAGCTTCTTCCCGAACTTTTCGCCGAAGTGTCTGGCAAACGTAGGCCCGCCGACCATTGGCTGGCCGTAGGTGTACACCCCCTTCAGCAGCGGCCGGAGCCCGGCGAGCTGCCTCTCCGAGTAGATGAGCGCGGCGGCGAGCACGGCCAGCGCTCCGCCCAGGCTGTGGCCGGTGATGTAGAGCGCCTCCAGCTGACCGGCGGGCGCGTCGCCTTCCTCGGTCAGAGGCGGAGGATCGCCGCTCCGCGGGCCATCCTCCGCGGGGCGCTGCTCGGCGCCCCTGTCCAGCGAGCCCCGCAGCGGGCAGCTGCGCAGCGCCTGGTCGGCCTCCAGCGCCCGGCAGACCGACGCGCCGCTCGCGGCGGCCAGGAGCAGATCCCTCATGACGGGCCACAGCGCCGCCGTGGCGCGGTAGAAGCCGCCGTGCACGTTCCCCACGGAGGGAAACGTGTCCGCCCTGACGCTCGCGTCCGTCAGCCAATCGATGTGGTTGCGCGGCTCCGTGCCGCTGAAGCACAGGATCGCCAGCCGGCGATCGTGGCTCTGGACGACGTAGGCGGTGGAGTCCACGAACAGCGCGTCGTTCTTGAACTCGACGGAGACACATTCGTTGGCGATGCCACGGCGTGTGAGCATCCTCCCGAGCGCATCGGCGTCCGAATACGTCCACGCCGACGCGGCCGCGAGGATGTACGCGGTATCCCGGTCGTATACCCCCTCTTCCACGTTCACCATCTGGTCGATGACGCCCTTCGGCGGCTCGCGCCCGGGGCCGGTGGCCGACTCGATCTTGAACGTCTCTTCCGTGGTCCTGCCTGCCAGCCTACCCGGCTCGCCCTCTCCGCCCTGGGTGACAGCGCTGCCCTGCGCCCTCGCGAGGGCAGCGCGACGCTGTTCCTCTCCAGGTGGACGCAACAGCCCCGGCGCTGGTGAACGTGCGATCGAGATTCTCATGCTGCACCTTCCTCGTCCTCGTAGACCCGAGCCTTCTCTCCGTGCAATCCGGGCGCCGGACTCGGGCTGCTCACCCCGCTCCCGGCGCGTGCGTTCCTGGCCGAAGGTACTCTCGACGCAGGAACGCGACGTAGAGGAGCGCCTGGATTGCGCCGAGCGAGCCGCCGACATAGGCGAGCCCGAGGTAGGCCGCTTGGTAGTCGGCGAACGTCACCAGCCAGAACCAGAACAGCCCGAAGCCGAGCTGCGCGATCACCGCGACGGAGGCGTTGAAGCGGTGGCGAGACGGGTTCACGGCGGCCGGGACGTACATGATCGAGAGGGCGAGGAGCAGCGCGCCGGCGTAGCGCATCCACACATCCGCCTTGAACGACAGGATCGGCGGCAACGACAGCGCAGCGAGCGTCCACCGCGGCGAGATGATGGATGGAATGGCCATGGCGACGTTGATGAGGATGCCGAGCGCGACGACGGCCTGGAAGGCCTTCGCATAACGGTTGTCGATTCGCGATGTCATGGTGGTGTCCCCCCGGGGTGGCGGCGGCCTAAAGCGTCTTGAGGTATTCGATCAGCGCCGACTTGTCGCCGTCGCTCAGCTCCGTCCCGTAGCGCTCTCCGGTGTGCCCTTTGTTGCTGTTGCCGGGGAGCCGCGTATCGAACAGGAACGCCGGCCTGCCCTCGATCTCGCGGATATCCGTCCGGAAACCGACCCGGGCGGGGTCGTACACCTCGTGGCCCCGGTAGAAGCGTGTGGGCCGGCGCTCGGCCGGCGTGAGCAGGTCCCACAGCGTCGGGACAGAGCCGTTGTGCAGGTAGGGCGCCCTCGCCCAGACGCCGTCGAGCGGCTGGTTGGCGTAGCCGTTGGTCTTCCGGAAGTGCTTGAACTCCCAGTCGTAGCCCTCCCCGTAGGCGCGCTGGATCTGCTGGAGCTTTGTCGTGTAAGAGTTCAATCGGTGCTCGTCGGTGCCGATCTCCTCGATCGGCACGACCTCCCCCACGTACGCCCCGGAGGGCGCGTGGCAGCTCGCGCACCGCCCTTCGAACAACGCCTCTCCGCGCTGGAGCATGGCCCGGTCGGCGCTGCCCTCGAAGGGGAATGCCGACGCCGGCAGCTGGTCGAGCCACAGCTTGATGCGCATGATCCTCGGTAGATCCACGTCCTCACGGGTGGCGCCGGCGCCGAACGCGGCGCTCACGTTGCGCTCGCTGACCGAGGTGTTGTTCCCGTCCCAGTGCAGGTGCATGCCCTCGCGCATCTTCTGGTTCCACACGGAAGGGAAATCGACGGTGCCGATCCGCTCCTCGTCGGGAATGCCATCCTGGTAATAGGCGGCAAACGGGCCCGACTTGTAGGGATTGAACGTGTCGACGCGGCCCGGCCCGAAGCGGGGGTGGTCCGGGAACCTGAAGCCGGCCAACGTCCGCTGCCGGAAGGCGAGGCCCGCCTTCATCCGCTCGACGGCCGTGCGATAGAGGGAGCGCTCGATCGGGAACAGCGCGCCGTCCTTCTCCAGCTCCGCGAGCACGCGGTCCGGCGTGAACCGGGGGTCCTCGGCGCACCGCGAGAGAAAGTCGAAGTACGCCTCCAGGTCGACCGTGTTGGCCGGCATCGCGAGGTAGCGGACGGGGGCAGCGTCCGGAGCCGCCCGCACGGAGCCGACGTGGCACACCGCGCAGTTGAGGCCGACCAGGTCGATCCCCCGCCTGCGCACGGAGAACCCGATCGGCATCACGTGGCCCGGCTCCTGGATGAAGCCGAACGCCGTGTAGTCCGGCGGCCCCGGGGGCATGTGCTCGCGGAACAACCGGGGGAGGATCTCCACCACGCGCAGCGGCAAGCCGCTCTCGGTGTCGCCGCCGATCGAGCCATATTTGAAGTGATCCTCGATCGCCTCGTACTCCACCGGGCGGTTCGGCGAGTACCGATAGGAGAGGAGGAGAGCCACCCCGAGGAGGGAGGCTGCACCCGCGATCCCGTACTGGAGGCGACGCCACCTCCGGCGGCCCTCGTGAGAAGGCGCGCCCGCGTGCTGAGCTGTCTTCATGAATACCCTCCCCGGCATGGCCGTCGCTCCGCTATTTCGACCCTGCGCCGGGCGCCCCCGGCGCATCGACGCGCGCCCAGGGCGCGAACGCGTTCTCGACCTGGCGAAGCATCGGCGCGAGATCGGGATTGTGGCGCAGGAGGACGCTCGACATGGTGTTGTTGTCGATCCAGTCGAGGCCCTCGCGGCTGTAGACGCTCTCGTTGTAGTCCGTCGTGAAGAACCGATCGCTCTTCAGCCTTCGCGACGCCATCAGGATGAAGACGCGGAACGCCGTGTCGCTGAACCCGAAGCCCGCCGGGAAATCCTCCGCGAACATCCCGACCATCAGGTCGACGCGCTCGACGTCGCCGTACACCTCGCGAAGCTCGCGGGCCCACTCCTTGTTGCTCGTGATCTCCTCGAACGACTTCACCGGATCGAGGTGCAGGAGGCGGCGGAACTGGTTGTACCGCGGCACGCCGCGCTCGCGGTCGCGCATCACGTCGATCGCCGCGAGGTCGATCCTGGACTGGTCGTCGCGCTGGAGGTTGCGAAGGAAAGCGGGGTAATTGTGCAGGACCACCGCGCCCGGGTGGGCGATGCCGAACGAGTAGAGGAGGTCGGTCATCGACAGATCGCCGTTGAAGGCGGACACCGTTTGCTGACCGGAGACGTCGGGCAGCGCGACGCTCCGCTCCAGGCCGCCGGTGCCGGCGCGGAACAGCTGGATCGCGTCGGGCATCAGCGGATGCATCCGATAGACCGAGACGAACTCCTCGGTCATCGCGTAGGGCGCCGTGTGGTGCACCTTCTGGGAGCCGATGATGCCGTTCAACACCTCGCTGCCGCGCCGGGGGCCGACGGGGCGCCCGCGGCCGAGGGCGCGCGTGAGGCGTTCGCCCGCGAAACCCCACCAGTTCGCGTTCATGGCGATGTCCAGCGTGGGGTGCCCCAGGATGGCGGTCGTCCATTCGACGGTGTGGATCTTGGCGATCAGCGCCACGTTGACGAGGCGGGCGGTGTGGAAGAGGCGAGCCGCGCTCCACTCCGGGTAGTGCCGCCGGAGGTGATCCACGATGGCGTTGTGCTCCTTCACGAACAACGTGTGAATGAGGCTGAGGCCGATCCACCACTGATTGGACACCTCCGCCAGCTTCCGCATCTGCGCGGGGATGGATCCGATCAGATGGCCCTCGACGAGGTCCAGCTTCAGCTTGCCTTCGGCCCCGTCCCTGTCGTCGATCAGCTTCGCGAGCTCCTCCTCGCTCGAGCCGTAGAACATCGAAGCGTCCCACCAGTGCGAGCTGTGGTTGAGGTACGTCGGCGGGCGATCCGCCGTGTCCGGCAGCCGCGTGTTGTCCGGCGGCGTCCGCCGGATCAGCATCGGATCCTCGTACCAGTCGTCGCCGCGCTCCTTGTCGAGCGGGACGCGGAGCTCGTCGCCTTTCACCGGCGTGCCGTGGTTGAACCAGTCGCGCGTCATCAGCTGGATCCACGCCGCCGCGAGCAGGTTCAGCGATGTCGCCGGGACGAACTCTCGCCGAGCGAGCAGCCGGCTGCTGACGATCCTCGGGCTCGGCTCCATGATCTTGTCTTCCGGCTCCGGGTACGTGTACTTGAGCGGCACGTTCCGGCCGAACCGCGTCCCGGTGCAGCCCATGGCTGGCTTGTCGAGATCGTTGTAGGAGCCGTCGGGCGTCCGCTGGATCAGCGCCTCAGGGCGAGGCGGCGCGGCTGTGCGCTCCGATTTGCCCTGCGGGGCGTCGTTCGTATCGTGGAGGTTCTCCCGCCGGAGCTTGTTCCTGTAGGCCAGGAGGTTGAGCGTGCCGAGGCTGGGCGGCAGGCGGTGCCACGGGACGAGCCTGTTGAGCAGCGAGAATGCGCCCTCGAAGGCGCGCGTCATGAGCCGGCGTTTCATAGGGATCCTTTGCACGGTGTCAGCGGTCACTCCGGGTCTCGTCCGGTGAGACATCGAAGCGGACCCGGAAATGGTTGAACGTGTAAGGAACGCGCTGTGACCGCCGCAGGTCCGGCCGGACGAGGCGGAAGCGGCGGCCGCTGAGCAGCGCCGCGAGGACCGCCTTGGCGAGGAACAGGGCGAGGGGTCTTCCCGCGCACACCTGGGCTCCGCCGCCCAGGTGATGGAACAGCGGGTGCTCTGCGCCGTCGATCCACGAACGCGGAGAGAACGTGTCGGCCGTGGCGACCCGCTCGCGATCCCGGTGGTTGAAGCCGTTCGGGATCAGGACCGGCGTCCTCGCGGGGATCTCGACGCCTCCGAGGACATCGGCGGTCGTCGTCTCGCGGAAGAGCAGCGGCGTCGTCGGCCAGAGCCGCATGGCCTCTTGCACGCATCCTTCGAGGTACGCGAGCCGGTCGATCCCCTCGGCGGTGGCGAGATCGACCGCGGCCATCTCGCGTCGCACCTCGCGCTCGGCGTCGGGGTGTGCGGCGATCAAGGCCAGCGCCCGGACCACGTTCGTGCCCAGCGTCTGCCACATCGCGAACAGCCAGTGCGGGACCTGGTTCTCGACCTTGGTCAGCTCTGTCGCAGGCACCTGTCCGCAGAGCGCGGCCAGGCTGCCCGGCTCGGCGGCGTCGAGGTAGGCTTGGACGCGGGCATAAAAGCGGTCATAGTACCTCGAGCGCCTCGGCTTGATCAGCTGGTTGGCTTCGCGCAGCATCCGCTTGAGCAGGCCGGTCACCTCCGCGTCGTCCCGCGCGGCAGCGCCGAAGACGATCCTCCGTGTGATCGTCTCGAAGAGACGATCGTAACCATCCCAGGAGCACAGCGAGCCGCCCGGGCGGGCCGCGATCGCGACTTCGTCTCGAACGACCGAGATGAACTGCTCCGCGTAACGGTGCTTTGAACGGTGGAAGTCGAGCACGACTTCGTTGAACCAGCGCCGCTCCCGCCACGCCTCGCCGCGCGAGATGGTGACGGCGTTCGGCTGGAAGAGCCGCATCCCCTCGCGCTTGAAGCTCCCGCCCTGATAGACGTCGGGGGAAAGCTCGAGCACCCGGTGAACGTCCTCACGATCGAGGACGATGAGCGATCTGCGGAGACCCAGGCGGACCCAAAAGATGCCGCTCCGATGCTTGTCCCGCATCCGCCCCAGGAAACCGACGGCCCCGGGATCGCGGTGGACCGCGAGCCAGAAGTGCACCCACGGCCGCCGGTCGGTGAAGACGCCCTGCAGTAGATACGGAACGAGGTAACCGAGATTATAGACCAGGGCATCAGCGGACGACAAATCAGGAATCATCCTCTGCGTGCCGCCCCGGAGCGCGTGAGATGGCATGTGCCCCTCCGGCGGCTATATCTACTTGGCCCGGCGGGGCGCGCAAGGGCGCTCCAGTCTTGCGCTGGTGTCCAAGAGTCTGGACGATTGCGACCGTCCACTGGAGAGCCTATGCCCAGGAGATATTGTGAGAAAACCGCCCAAAAGGCCGGCGAGCCCGCAGGTCGAGGGGGCGCGGGTGACGTCATCTTCCGTGAGCTCAAGCTCCCCAAAATCACCGTCAAGAACCGCATATTCCGATCGAGCATCTCGGGCCGCTTCGACAACTACGACGGTTCCGGGACCTATGTCCGGATCAACTGGGAAGAGAAATTCGCCGCCGGTGGGGTCGGAGCGATCATCTCGTCGTTCGTGCCGGTCCACACCCGCGGCCGAATCCTCCCGAACTACGCCATGATCAACCACGATGGGACGATCCCCTTCTGGGCTGCGCTGGGCGAGCGGATCCACCGCCACGATTGCAGGTACATCCTCCAGCTGAGCCACTCGGGCCGTCAGCAGGACATCGGCGGCGTCGAGAACCTCGCGTTCCGGGCGCAGAGCTCGACCAGCGAGACCGAGCCGTTCCACGGGTTTCTCTGCCGGTCCATGACGAGGGAGGAGATCAAGTACACGGTCCAGTGCTTCGCCGACGGGGCGAGGCGCGCGAAGGCGGCGGGGCTCGACGGGGTGGAGACGCACAGCGCGAACGGCTACCTCATCCACCAGTTCCTGAGCTCCGGCATCAACGATCGGAAGGACGAGTACGGAGGGTCGGTCGAGAACCGGGCGCGGTTCCTCGTCGAGATCATCCGGGCGATCCGCGGCGCGGTGGGCGACGACTTCCACGTGCAGGCCAAGATCAGCGCGAACGACTACAACGACGTCGTGCCCTTCGAGAAGAAAGGGAATACGATCGAGGACTCCGTCGCGATCTGCCAGATGCTCGAGGAGGCGGGGGTCGATGCCATCCACGTCTCGTCCGGGAGCATGTTCCCCCATCCGCGCAACCCAGCGGGCGACTTTCCGATGGACGAGGCCCGCCGGTGGTATGACGGGCTCCTGTCGAGCGGCGTCCACACCGGGCGCAACTACCTCCTGTTCCGGTACCGGCTCCTGCGCCCGCTGTTTCGCTACTTCTGGTTCCGCCGGGCGGGCGCCAAGGTCGAGGGCATCAACACCGAGGACGCGCGGATCATCAAGCGCCACGTGAAGGTCCCGGTCATCGTCACCGGCGGCTTCCAGACGGCCTCGGTCATCGCCGATGTCATCCGCGGCGGGGCTGCCGACGCGGTCAGCATCGCCAGGCCGCTCATCGCCAACAACGATCTCGTCAGGATGTTCGAGCGCGGCCTCGACGCCGCGCCCAGGCCTTGCACCTATTGCAACAAGTGTCTCCTGAACGTGACGGAGAACCCGCTGGGTTGCTACGAGCTCAGCCGTTACGACGGCGATTACATCAGGATGATGGAGGAGGTCATGTCGGTCTTCTATCCATCTCCCTATGTCTCGGGGCCGCCGCCCTTCGCCGGGCTCGTCGCCTCCGAGCCCCCCGGGGCGCCGCCTGTTCCGCTCCGGGTGCCCAGTCGCGTGCCCGTGGACCGCGGGCGCCTGCGCTGATCCGGAACGACCGCCCATCGTCAGCGCGGCGCACGGCCGCGGCGGCTCCCACCCTGGCGGCCGCGGGTGTGCGGCGCCTCACGTCTTCTGGTCGTCGCGCGCGGGGTAGTCGGAGCAGCTGCCTTCACTCCGCAGCCAGCTTCAGCGCTCCGCGCCGGCGCCTGGATCGCGCAGCATCAAAGCGGCAATGCGCTCGCTCAGGGCGCCAATCGTCATTGAAGGGTTGCGTCCGGTGGCCCCGGGGAGAATCGCGCCATCCGCGACGACCAGGTTCTTGTAGCCGAACACCCTCCCCGCATGGTCGACCACGCCCTCGGTGCGGCTGCGGCCCATGCCACAACCTCCCAGCGGATGCACCGAGACCATGCCCCGGACGAGTCGCCAGAACAGGGGCACATAGAGCTGGCCGCCAGTCGCCTCGGACAGCCGTCTATGCATCTCCAGGATCGTGTCGGCCAGCTCTCTCGACTCGTCGACGCGCCACTTGAGGTCGATGTCCTGTTCCCACGGCTTCGCGAAGCGAGGGCCCAGGCGCAGCTCGCCGTCGGCGGCGTCGATGCCCTGGCCCAACCAGAGCATCAGGTCGCGGGTCGGATTCACCTCGTCTAGACCGCGCGCGAGCTGTCGCTCGAGCAGCCATGCCAACGGCCGCAACGCGGGTGATGCCAGCGTGGCGCGCATTGCGTTTAACAGCATATTCGGGAATCCGTCGTCTTGGACGTAAAAGTGCTGCCCGTTCACGCTGCCGTCCATGAACTCCAGCCCTGACGTGATGGTGGGGCCGATGCCCTGCTTCACCTGGTCGCCATCCGGGTAAAAGGCAGGAGTCAGGAAGTTGGCGTTCGGGCTCCAATGTTTCCCGAGCCGTCGGCTGATGTTCGGCAGGGTGCGGTGCTCGTCGCGGCAGCGCAGCAAGAGCTCCGTGGTGCCGAGCGAGCCCGCTGCCAGGACGACCATCTCCGCGCGCACGCTGCCAGAAATCAGGCGCTCACGGTCGACGCGATCGAAGGACACGCGGTAGCCGCTGCCATCCGGCTCGATGCGGCGCGCGATGTGCAACGGTCGCACTTCGGCCCCGTGGCGCTCCGCGAGAGGGATGTAGTTGAGGTCGAGCGTATTCTTCGCCCGAACGTCGCAGCCGATGTCGCAGTTGCCGAGATGGACACATGTACCCTGCCGCTCGCCCTGCTGATTGATGAACGACTTCGAATGCTGATGGCCGAGCGGGTCGTAGAGGCCATGATTCCAGTCTTCGTCGAACGTGATCCCCAGCGGCACGCTGGTGAAGCGGTCGCCATGGCCGAGCTTCGCGGCCGCTTTCCGAAGCAGGCGCGCGCGCGCTGTGAGCTGTCGGCTCGGGATCGGCTGCACGCTGAGCATGTCCCGTACCTTCGCATAGTACGGTCGCAGCTCCTTGTAGGTGATCTCCGGCGGCCACCCGGCGTCGAACAGCTCGGGTCGAGCCTCCAGGAGGACAGCCGAGTAACACAGGGATCCGCCTCCTACTCCGGCGCCCTGCGCGACGATCATGCGCGGGAAGAAGCGCAGGTCGAGCCAGCCGTTGTGCTTCGCTGGGGAATTTTTCCGATAGAGCCAGGCGTCGGTCGGCCCGCGCGGGTGCTGATTTGCGGTCCAGCGCCTGCCCCGTTCGAGGACGAGAACGCGGGCACCTCCCTCTGCCAACCGAGCCGCCGTGATGGCGCCCCCGAAGCCGCTCCCGATAACGATGACGTCGAATTGAACACCCATGAGGCACGCTCCTCGCGAGGGGCCTTTCACCTGGACGGTGCGTCAGCTCTACGGTCGCTCGTCATGCAGAGCGCTCCGCCGGGTCGATCGCGCTGAGTTGCGAGTTACGACTACCGGATCCGCCTCCCGCCCGAGCGGATGGCGGTCGATGCGTCGTTCCGGTTGGTGCGCCAACCCGGGTGATGGAAATGCACGACATGATCGGCATTGTATGAGGCGACGGCCTCCGTGAACGTAATCCGACCGATACGATGCCAGTTGGTGACCTTCACGCGCCGGAATCCCGGTATGCCTATGTTCACGCCGCAGTCGGACACGCTGATGTCGAACACGATCGAGCCAGTGGGCTCCGAGGCTCCCGGCTCGAAGATGTGAGCGTAAATCTCATCTCGGAAATCCAGGTTTTTGCCCTGTATCCGGGCCTGCCGAGGCGCCATCTTGAGCAGCATGTGCTCGGGGCACCTCGTGCGCTCGCCCTCGGGCTTGCCGAGCTCGGCGATTTCATGGAGCTGGCGAGCGTCCGGCACCTTGTCCACGAGCGTAAAGACCAGACCAGCGCGAGCCAGGATGAGGAGGTAGATCCCGCGCCGGCATGCGGTCACGTTGGGCGCGTTTCGGAGCATCGCGTCGTTGATGAAGTCGGTGTGCATGCCCCCAAGGTCTTCCTGGGACATGAAGCTGGCGGGAATGAGCGGAGCCGCGTGGTTCGGGTCCATCGTCGGATAAATCTTTCCGGCGAGGCTCAATGAGCGTCGTTGCCCACGGCGCGTCTCATTGCCATCCGATGAGTATCGTCCGATGATCAATCCCTTGGCGCCTTGCTTGAAGTAGCCGCTGTACTGGCTCTCCTCCGTGATCTCCCATACTCCAAGGAGACAGATGGCATTGGGCGCTACTATCCTGCGGAAGCCCTTGCCGTCGGGTCCCCAGCGAAGGTCCGCCCTCGAGTCGACCGCGCGCCCCGCGGCTTGCTTCATGAGATCGGCGTGAGCAGAGAAGGCGCCTGACCACGCGTTGCGGATGGTCGACTTGAACATCGGCAGGGGGCCGGGGGCCTCGCCGCTTCGGCCTTTGCGATATGGATTCTCGTACAGGGCGTCTCGGACATCTGCATATCTGGAGCCGCAGTAGGCGAGGTCCTCGTCGCTCATCCCTTGCGGCCCGCGCAAGGCACTCAGGTCGAAATTCCACCTGCTCATGATTACTTCCCCCGTAGCTCGTTTTGAGCGCGTTTCTTGATCCGTTGCACCCCCGCGACCATGTACCAGTTATAGAGGACCTTGATCGCGGGAGTGAGGAGGAGCGTCGCCAGGGCGGACGTGCCCTCGAACTCATAAAGCCATTTCACTTTGGTGCCGGCGCCGTCGTCCGTGAACCACCATTGCCCTCGCGCCTCCTTCACTAGCCAGCGGAGGATGGGATTCGTGAAGTTGGTTACTGCGTACGAGAAATAGTCTGGCGCATCGGCAGCTACCACCTCTTCGCGTACGGTGCTGCCGTCCGTCAGGTGGATTGTCCGGTACGAACCAGGCACATCCCACGGTCCAGTGGTGCCGGAGGTCCACTCTGCGCCGGGAAAGCCGTACCCCGCGCGCAGCACGGTGTGAAGCTCCGTGTCGAACACCCCGGGGACGAGCCAGGCGAACAGGGGTGCCCTCGGCACCGCGATTCGAGACGATACGATGGAGGAGACGGTTGACATCAGTAATTCCCTCTTGGGTTGAAGGCGGGCGGGTATGCCGAGGGCTATGCTGGCGGTCAATGACGCTGCACTTCGCCGTCGTAGGGGCTGCCCTTCCCATACGTATCGTCCAGCAGCGCGTCAGCCGCCTCGGGCATGTTCTTGTCGTAATGTGGACAGAAGCCCTCGAGGGCATTGTCGAGGCCCAGGGGATTTGCGCGCCATTCAGGCAGGCAGCAGGGTAGTCGGGCTCGTCGCGCTGAGCAAGGCCACGGGCGCTAACGATGGCGGCATCTGGGTCGCGACGTTCGAGAACGTCCGGGTCACGCATAACCTGGTCGCCAACAACACCAACCCTTTCGAAGCGTCGAACAGCGATGTCGTTCTGACGTGCAATGTGGCCAGGGCCAGCTCTGCGGTGTTCTCCGTCCTGTTGCTTCCGGGCATTTCGATGTCCAGGCGCGCGCCAATCGAATCAACATTCGACTTGAAGTGGCCCGTCGAGAATTCCGAGGGTATCTTCGACGCCACGCAGGCGATGCACAAGAGCCTGACCGAAAGGACTGGCGGGCGGTCGCTGCCGAATTCACTGTGGAGGCCGTTGAAGGACCTCCGGACCCTGCATCCGCTCGGCGGCTGCGTCATGGGCTCATCGCCCGAGACTGACATCGTCGATCACCTCGGGTGGACGTCTGGTTACCCCAATCCAATCGTCGCGGACGGCGCCATCGTACCGACGCCGACGGTCCGAGAATCCTTCGCGCACGATCGCAGTGCTCGCGGAGCGCATCGCCGCTGACATAGCGTAACAGAGAGGGCATCATGGCCGCAGATCACGACCAGAGGGATACCCGCGCCTCGTCTCATCGGGGATTGCGCGAGCTTTTCACCTATCCGTTGATGTCCGCCATCTTCGAGCGGCGCACGCGGCGCGTGGCGCGCGGCGTGTCGATCCAGTCCGGTCCGATCAGCTACACCAGCCAGAACAAGCCGGCACCGCTCTCGCCGGTCGAGGAAGCCGTGCTGATCGTCTGCACCGGGTTGACCGGGACGACGACGATGCACGACGTGCCGGCGAGGAACGACGACGGGAGCGAGCGGTTCTCGGCGCCGCTGATCAACATCATCGCGCGCTCGGCCAGCAGCATTGACAACGCGCATGCCGTGTCGTTCTTCCTGATCAACGACGAGGGTACGTTCCTCGTCAAGCACCTGCGAAATCGCGAGGGGCTCGAGTCGCTGAAGGGGCTACCGCCGCGGTGGGAAGACTGGTCCGAGTCGGACTGGATCGGAACCGCCGCGAAGATGAAGCATCGGCTCTACAAGGAGCGGCTCGATTTTCCGCGCCGCTGGCCGTACTACTTCATCTGGAATCGCCAGATCTCCAATCGTCCCGGGACGACGATCCTGCTGCCGATCGTCGACCTCACGCGCCAGTTCATCAACGTGATCATCAGCCTCTTATCCGAGGAGGATGGCCAACGTCCGCTGTTCGTGGACGACTGGCAGCGCTTCCGTCCGCGGACGCTGCTCGACTGGGGCGCGTGGCTCGCGAGCCGGCTCGGCGTCGTCCCGAACATCCCGTATCAGATCATCGGCGGCGCCAGGCGCGGCCGCGGCGACTGGCTGAACTCCGAGTTCCCGGTGTCGATCGGCTACGCGGGCGAGCTGCGCACCGACTACGAGACGTTCTTCCAGCTGCAGAACCTGATGCTGATCGCCCAGGGAATGGGGCTTGGCGCCTGGATCCACGCCGCTGTGGAGGCGCCGTACCTGTTCGAGCGCGACCCGGCGAAGGGAAAGTTCGGGATCGAGTTCCGGATGCAGAAGCCGAAGACCTGGCGGCGGTGGCCGCCGCTGCCGGCGCCGCTCGACAACCCGATCGGGATCGACGGCGTGCTCGAGTCGCTGACGCCGCCGTACGTGAAGTCGATGGACGCCGCGGTGGATCAGGTCATCGAGGAGAAGTACGGCCCGGCCGGCACCTACGGCGACAACTCGATCTTCGACCGCGCCTACAAAAAGGCCGAGTACGGCGATGCGTTCCTGAAAATGGCGAACCGGCGTCCCAAGCCCGAGGCCGTGGCGTACGCGAAGGAGATCTGCAACTACATCTACGACACCTACGGCCGCTTTCCCGCGCACACCAATGCCTTGCACTTGCCCGGCGTCTGGCTGCAGTTCTCGCACCTGGAACTGGAGTTCTATGACAAATACTTCGATCCGTCTCTCTATCGCCGTCAGGCGCAGCACCAGGAGACGTGGGGAGATCAGCACTAGAGCGCCGAATGCGTTGAAGAGAGATGACCATCCTCGCTCGTCTTCGCGTATTCGGTCGGGTAGCGGAGCCGGTCTCGAGAGCGGGTGACGGCGCGGCAGGTCAGCCGCAGAGCAGCGTCCTCACCAGCGACCTCCGGGTCGACGGGGCGCGAGGCCTGCGCGTCGTGGACGCGCCGGTCTTCCCGCGGATCCCGGGGTTCTTCATCCTCAGCGCGGTATTCATGATCGCCAAGAAGGCCGCCGACGTCATCCTCGCAGACGCCCGAGGCTGAGGCCGAGCTCCGAACGGCGCAGACGCAACGATCGCTGGGAGACGCTCACGTACCTGTGCGGGGCGTGCTCGTCCGACGAGAACGGCCGCTGCAGTCGGCGGACCAGGGGGAGCCGCTGCTTGACCCAGGCCAGGACGTCCACCGTGGAGCCGAAGGGCGCCGTGTCGGCACGCCGCGCGGGCTGCTCCGAGAACACCCAGCCCGCCGCGCTCGATCGGAGCTCGTGACCGAACTGTTCGAACGTCCCGATCGACGGCGGAGGGAACATCGGCACGAGGTCGTTGGCATGGATGTGGCGGAACAGCAGGCGTCCGTAAGTGTCCTGACATCTCCGGGCGAAGATCTCGTTTCCGATGCGCGGCTGCCCGTACGTGTAGACGCCACGCACCACGTCCCTGATGCCCTCGTGCTCCTTGTCCTCGAAGATCATCGCTGCAGCGAGGGCCGCCAGCGCGCCACCCAGGCCGTGTCCTGTGATGTAGAGCGCCTTCAGGCGGTGCTCGAGGGGCTCGCCGGTCGCGTCGGAGCATGCGGGGGCGTCCACCGAGACGAGCTCGCCCTTCTCGTCGACGATCGATTGCCCGTTCATCGCCCTCTTCAGACGGCAGGCGATGTAGCGCGCCATCGGCTCGCGGCCGCTGTGGACGCCGCCCTGCACGGCCTTCCACGCGTGGAGCCGAGCCGGCTCCACGCCGGTGTCGGCCAGCCGAGCGCCCGTGCTCGCCGGCTCTGTGCCGCGGAAACACAGGATCGCCGCAGAGCCATCGACGTGCTGGAGGAGCGATGCGCTCGTGCGCGCCGAGACGGCATCGTTGCTCAGCGTGACGGCGTAGCACCGGTTCTCGAACCCGAGGCTGTTCATGACGTCATGGAGCGCCTGCGGGTCGGCGTACGACCACGCCGACGCGAGCGCGAGGGCATAGGCGATCGTCTCGTCGTACTCCCGCTCGTTCCGCTCCATCTTGCCCAGCAGGTCGAGGGCCCTCCCGCCGGCAGGGGGCCCTTTGCGCTCCTCTCGGCGCTCAACGTTGGTGACGAACATGCTGTGCTGCCGCTTTCTGCGCTCGGTGGGTGCGGCGCCACGGTGCCATTTGCTCCGGACGACCCGAGCCGGCCTCGCCGCGCGAGCCCGCGATGTGTTGAATCCCGAGGCGATCGGTTCGATGACGGTGGGTGCGTTTCCGTGCGCGTTCAGCCGACGCAATTCGGGGTCGTCGAGGGGGATCGCGGGCGCGTGAGTTACCTCACGGCTGCTGGCTGTCGCTTGCAGAGTAAGGAATCGCACGCTGCATCAGGATCACGTCGAGCCAGCGGTCGAACTTGTGCCCTACGTCGCGGAGCAGCCCGGCGTCCTCGAACCCGAGCGCGCGGTGCAGCGCGACGCTCGCCGCCTGGTCTCCGGCGATCTGCGCGATGATCGTCCGGTGGCCGAGCGAGATCGCGCGGCTCACGAGATCGGCGAGGAGGCGGCGCCCGAGCCCCCGCCGGTGGAGGCCGTCGCGCACGTAGACCGAGTTCTCGACGGAGCGGGCGTAGGCCTCGCGCGGGTTCCACAGGGAGAGCGAGCCCCAGCCGACCACGGCCCCGTCACCCTCGACGGCCACGGTGGCGGGGTGCTGGGGGCCGTGCGCGGCGAGCCAGGCGCGGCGCTCCGCCGGGGTCGGGACGGTGGTGGCGAAGGTGCAGGTCGAGCGCTCGACGTAGAACGCATAGATCTCCTCGATCGCCGCGAGATCGGCCTCGGTCGCCAGGCGGATGCGCACGCCGTCGCCTGGCGCCGGGAGCGGCGCGAGGTCGGGCGCGACGAACGCGGCGCGGGCGTCGTCCGAGAGCAGCCGCGCGCGAGAGTAATGGGCGAAGAGCGCCTTGCTGCTGCGGTGGCGGTCGAGGAGGCCCTCCGCGAGGTCGTGGACGGCGGCGCCTCGGTGCTCGGCGGCGTGGCGGGCGACGAGCGTGAGCCAGGCGACCGTGATCGTCTCGTGGTAACCGTTGGTCGGCGGGTGCCGCGCGTTGAACGCCTGCAGGGCGGAGCGCATGCGCGCGATCGCCCCCTCGGGCCCGTGGGCGCGCACGTAGTGCAGGGCGAGGAGCAGGTGGCGCGCGTGCGAGAAGTCGCGCTGCTCGATCGCGGCGTCCTCGATGGCGGCGGCGAGCGCCGCGAGGTCGCGCTCGTCGATCTGACGTTCGCGGTGTTCGCGGCGTTCGCCACGATCGCCGAAGGGCGGCAGTCCGTCGGCGCCGCTCACGGCGCCTCCTTCCGGGCGGCTCCGCGGCCGGGCGCCTTGCGGGGGCGCGCTTCGCCGTCGCGCGCCTCGTCGGACGGCAGCGGCAGGGGCGGGACCGCTGTCTCCTTGGCGGTGGACAGGACGATCGTCGTGCGCGTGCGCACCACGCCGTCGTGGGCCTTGAGCTCCTGCGTGAGCAGGCGCTCGAGCGCCTCGGTGTCGCGGCAGCGCACCTTGAGCAGGTAGTCCTCGTCGCCGGCGACGTGGTGGCACTCCTGGATCTCGGCCGCGCGCTCGACGGCGCGCAGGAACTCGCCGCGACCGCGCCGGTTCGCGATCGAGACCGAGATGAAGGCCGTGAGCCCGGCGCCCACGGCCCGGGCGTCCAGGCGCGCCTCCCACCCCGTGATGACGCCGCGCTCCTCGAGCCGCCGCACCCGCTCGGCCACGGCGGGCGCGGAGAGGCCGACCGCCTCCCCGAGGTCGGCCCACGACCGGCGGGCGTCGCGGGAGAGGAGGTGGATCGCTTTCAGATCGATGGCATCCATCGTTGTTGTCATTGGAAGTGAATGTATCATTGATAAAATTGTTTCGAAATTCAAGTCATGGGTCTCCATGCGCCGGCGCGTCGCTCCCGCCGCCGTCCCTGCCCACCGCCTTCCGCCGCGCGGCCACGCTGCTCGTGGCGCAGCACCAGAGCAGCATCGCTGCTGGCCCGCGGGCAGCGACGAGCGCGATCTGCCGCGCCCGGGTCCTCGCCGGCGGCGCGGCGCTCCGGCGCGCGGGCCCTGCCGGCGCGGCGCCGGGCGTCGGCACGGGCCCTGCTCGGGCGGCCAGCATGACCACCATCAGCCTCTCTCTCGACACCCCCGAGCTCGCCCAGGCCTACGAGCACGGCAGCGACCGGCAGTTCAACCACGGCAAGCTCCTCATCGAAACGCTGGGCGTGCGGCGCGGCCAGCGTGTGCTCGACGTTGGCGCGGGCACCGGCCGGCTCGCCGCTCACGTGGCAGAGATCGTCGGCCCCGAGGGCAGCGTGACGGCCATCGATCCCCTGCCGCTCCGCGTCGACATCGCCCGGCAGAAGGCCCGCGCGAACCTCGCGACCGCGGTCGGCCGCGCCGAGGACCTCTCCGCCTTCTCCTCGAAGAGCTTTGACGTCGTGTACCTGAACAGCGTCCTTCACTGGCTGAACGAAGCCCAGAAGGAGCGCGCCATCGCCGAGGCGGCGCGCGTGTTGAAGCCCGGCGGCAAGCTCGGATTCAGCACGGGATCGCGGGAGAAGCCGCACCAGCTCGAGCCGATCCAGCGCAAGGTGCTGGCCGAGCTCGGGAGAGACGCGGAGGGCAATCGCCCGCACAAGCTGACGGTCGACGAGGTTCGAGGGCTGCTGGAGCGCGCCGGCTTCATCGCCGACACGGTGGAGATCCTCACCTTCGTCGACCACGCCGCCGACGTCGACGAGATCTTGAGGCACAGCGGGTCGAGCTCGTTCGGCAACCACCTCTCGCACCTGACCCCCGAGGAGAAGCGGGAGGCGCGAGCGCGGCTCGCGAAGGAGCTCGAGGCGTTCCGCACGCCGAAGGGCATCCGGCTCGAGCGCAACCTCATCTTCGCGATCGCCCACACGGCAGGCAACTAGCCCCCCGCCGGCGCCGCTTCAGTCCAGCGTGCCTCGCGGGTGAGAGCTCTGCTAGAATCGAGCGACCATGCGAGGGGAAGAGGCGAAAGGCACATGCCGGGGCGCGGGCTGAGCGGTACGGCGGGATTGCTGCTCCTCGGTGCTGCGGCCTGTGGCACCGCCCCCGACCGCCCGAGCGGAGCGACAGGCGGCGCTTCCACGGGAGCTTCGAGCGCCGTCGCGGGCGGCGGGGGAGGCGCGACCGCTGGCAGCGGCGGCTCGGGGAGCGCTGAGCCATCCGGCGGCGGGCAAGGGGGATCCCCCGAGGGGCGTGACTGCGGGACGGCGGGGGAGGTGATCGTGGTGGGCGCGAACGTCCTTGACGAGGCGACCGGGCCCGCGCCCGAGCTGGAGCGCTTGCGTGGCTGTACGCGCTTCCTCGGCACGCTTCATCTGCTGGGCCTGGACGGGCCCGAGGCGATCGACGCGCTCACGGATCTCAGGGAAATAACGGGGTCCTTGCTGCTCTATTCGCCTCCTGAGGATCTCGGACCCCTGTCCAACCTGACGCGGATCGAAGGTCGGTTGCTGGTCATGGCGGCGCCGGAGGCCTTGCGCGGCCTGGAGTCGCTCCAGTACGTCTCCGGGCTGTGGCTCTACCAGAGCGGCTTCGCCGACTTCTCGTGGCTTCCTGCTCTCGCGGAGATCGGCGCCTCCATGATCGCTCGGCGCAACGCGGATCTGACCGCTGAAGCGCTGGAGTCCTTCGCGACGTCGCGCGTGCGCAGCGGCGCGCTGGTGTCCCTCACGAACGCCGTTCCTAAAGAGCCGCCGGACCCCGATGCCGAGGCGGTCGTGTGTGGCCAGCCGGACGATCTGGTGATCGGGCCCTACACGAGCGTGGCCGGATGCACCCGCTTCCGGGGCTCGATCCACCTGAGCGACACGACGGCAGGCGTCTTGGAGCCGCTCTCCTCCCTCGTCCACATCGACGGCTCGCTGACCCTCTTCCGCAACCACACGGACGACTTCACCGCGCTGCGGAACCTGCGCCGCGTCGGCGCGAATTTTCAGATGCATCTGCTGGAAAGCCCGGGCCTCGATGGGTTCGACGCCCTCGCGGAGGTGGGTGAGCTCAGACTCCTGAGCTCGGGTCAGCTCACGGGCTTCGACTGGCTCCCGGCGCTCACCAGCGTTCGTGAATCCGCGTTGGCGGTGAGGGGGGGCCCCCTGTCCATGGAGGCCATAGAATCTTTTCTTTCGCGCCTGGACATCGGGGGCGAGACCGCGGTGATGACCCTCGAATGACGCGTCCTCGTTGCGTTCAAATTCATCGCGCCGCCCGCACGCGGCTGACGAGCGCCGCCGCGCCCGCGAGCCCGGCGAGGCCGGCCACCCAGGGCCAAGGGGACGTCTTCGTCGCCGAAGGGAGGGTGACCTTGCCGAGGTCCGTCTCCTCGACCACCTCCTTGATGTGCGGGTACACGCGGATGAAGGCGAGCGCTCCAGCGACCATCCCGAGCAGCCCGAACATCGCGTCGCGCCGGCCTTCGCCGACGGCGGCGAGGGTCGTGCCGGGGCAATAACCGAGGAGCGCCATCCCAGCGCCGAAGGCCACACCGCCCAGGATCACCGAACGTACCTGGAACGGCTTCACGTCGAGCTCGGTCGCGCCGGCCGCGCGCAGGCCGTGCGTGCCGAGCGAGCCGGCGGCCGCCGCGGTCGACATGATCCGCGCAATGCTGCTGTCGCGCAGCAGGAGCTGCTTGATGATGAGGTCGGCATCCGAGGCCCCTCCTCGCTGGAGAAAGGCGCCGAACGCGGTCCCGGTCGCGAGGCCGAGCACCAGCCTTCCGAGCGGATCCCGCTTCATCGCGCGCCTCCTCGAAACAGGAGCTTCGCCGTCAAGGCGGCGCTCACGCCCATCGCGACGTCGAACGCGAGGCTCGCCGCGGCGAGCTGCATCGTGCCGCTGATGCCGTGCCCGCTGGTGCATCCTTTGCCGAGCCGCGCGCCGAACATCATCAGGGCGCCACCGCAAAACGCGGCGGCGTAGCGCTTTCCGCGGCTCTCCCCGAACCGCGCCCGCCAGGCGTCCGGCAGCGTGGATCCTCGCGTGCCCGAGGCGCGCGAGGCCAGGAACGCGCCAAGGACGATGCCCGGGGCGAGCAGCACCTCCCAGTCGATCTTCGGCGTCGTCTCCCGCTTGGCCACGAACTCGTTCACCCGGCTGGCCTGCGGCGCGAGCCGGCGCGCCAGCGCGCTCGCCCCCGTCTCGAACGCGGACGTCACGCCGAGAGGCCGCTTCGCGGTCCCCATCGCGAACGCCTCCAGCGCTCCGATCGCGAGCCCGGCGATCTCCGGTGCCCAGCGCGCGCTTCCCTGCGAGCTCATCGTCGCGCTCCTTCGATATCCAGGGTGGTGATCGTGCGCTCGGGGCCCTGCTTCTTCGGCAAACCGAGCTTCTCCCACGCCGTCATCCCGCCGAGGACATTGGCGACCTCCGTGAAGCCGCGGCGACGGAGGATGCTCGTCGCGAGCCCAGCGCGATGCCCGACGCTGCAGACGAGCGCGATGCGGCGATGACGCGGCAGCGCGGGCTGGATCTTCTCGAAGTGCTCGTCGAGATATCCCACGTACATGTGCCGCGCGCCTTCGATGTGCCCCTCCGCCTCGAACTCCTGATCATCGCGGACGTCGAGCACGGCGACGGCATCGCCCGCGTCGTGGAGCTCGCGCGGGGTCATCGTGCCCGTCTTCTCGATGGGCATGCCCGCGTCCCGCCATGCGTCGAACCCTCCGGCGAGCACGCCGGAGACGTGATCGACGCCGACGCGCGCGAGGTGCAGGACCGCCGCCTCCACGTCCGCGACGCGCGAGACGACCAGGTACACCCGGGTCGTCTCGTCCGCGACCCACCCGCCGAACACCGGGAGCCCAGCGAACCAGAGGTTCAGCGAGCCGGGCAGGTGGCCCGACGCGAACGCCTCGGGGTCGCGCGCGTCGAGCACCAGCCCCTGCCTGGATTCCGACGCGAACTTGTTTGGCGGCAGGAACGGCACTTCGCCGGGCTTCACGGAGAGCGGCTTGCCCCCTTCGAGGTTCAGCCTCTCCATCAAGCTGAAATAGGGTGGGCGCGGGATGCGCTCCTCGACCTTGGCGCGGACGAAGTCGTCGGCCGACCTCATGAAGACGGGATTGTAGGCGCGCTCGAGGCCGAGCGTGGAATCATCGCGCTCCGCGATGTTGCCTCCGCAGACCGAGCCGGAGCCGTGGGCGGGCCAGACGAGCGCCTGATCCCCGAGCGGGAGGAGCTTCTCGTGCACCGAGGCGAAGAGGAGGCGCGCGTTGTCGCTGGTCTTCTCGCGGTCGGGCAGGTCGGTCCGGCCCGTCTCCCCGATGAACAGCGTGTCGCCGGTGAAGATGCCAAAGGCGCGCCCGGGCGCGTCCGCGAGGAACACGGCATAGCAGGTGCTCTCCGGCGTGTGTCCCGGCGTATGGAGCGCGCGGACGCGCAGCCCGATCAGGTCGAGCTCCTCGCCGTCCCGCATACGGATGTCGCTCTGTCCGAAGAGCGGATGATCTCCGCTCACGATCTTCGCGCCCGTCGCCTTCGCGAGAGCGGCAGATCCCATGACGAAGTCCTCGTGGCGGTGCGTCTCGAGGATGAACTTGATCACGAGGTCCCTCTCTCGGGCCGCCGCGAGGACCTCGTCGATGTCCCTCCGCGGGTCCACCACGATCGCCTCGCCCTCGTTGCCGAGCAGGTAGGCGATGTGAGCGAGACCTGGAGTCTTCATCCGGTGTAGATGCATGCGCGGGAGCGGATGCAAGCGAGGCGCCAGACCGACCGCTGCGAGCGATCGGCGCGACGCGCGAGCTCAAGGGATCACCCGTCGCGCGCAGGACCGCCACGCCTCGACCTGTCGGCTGTGGCGAGATGGTGCGTCACGAGGGGCGAGCGACAGCGCGGGCGTCTGCCCGCCTCGTCCGCGACGGCTGCCTCCCATCGCCGGAAGAAGCCGGAGCCGTCCTGAAGCGGCGCTCACGCCGCGCGGATATCGCTCTGGAACGGGGAGAGGTTCTCCCGGAACATGAGCCACACGAAGAGGCAGCGCATCTCGAAGTACTCGTCGGCCGCGATGCCCGCGAGCGTGGGGTCGAGCTCGCCGATGTCGTGCCCTTCCCAGAGGAAGCCCGGCACGCCGCGCGCCCGGCT
The DNA here is from genome assembly GCF_051524395.1 of Sorangium sp. So ce117. Classification (NCBI taxonomy): domain Bacteria; kingdom Pseudomonadati; phylum Myxococcota; order Polyangiales; family Polyangiaceae; genus Sorangium; species Sorangium sp. So ce117. The sequence goes on along the minus strand of NZ_CP150309.1, from coordinate 8,127,114 downwards.
GACGAGCCCGCCGGTCTGCAGCTGGTCGCGCGCGCGGAACCAGCGGGTGAGCGACATGTTGACCGCCGCCGTGAAGTCGGGCCGGTGCGCGATGCGCTCCGGCAACGCGACCTTGTCGAGGCCGGCCGACCAGCAAAGCCAGCAGAGGGCGGCCCACTCGGCTCGGGCCCTCCGCATCAGGAGAGAGACCGGCAGGGCTCCTGGGTCGAGCGCCTCGTCCACGGTGAGCTCGACGGTCTCGACGCCATTCTCGGTCTCCTCGGTCAAGGTCGCCTCTGTCCGCGTGAGCTCCACCGGCCCGTCCGGCAGGAGGTGCGACAGGTCGGGCGGGAGCCACGGACAGGGCTCCGTGCCCGGCAGGCCGCGCTGCACGGCCTCGCGCAGGCGCAGGAGGCGGGTGGCGTAGAGCTGGATCTTCTGCCGAACCTGCTCGATCGGCTGATCGAGCTCGACCGTGGCCGATGCGTCGCCGGGCACCGGATCGATGGCCTGGCGCGCCGGCCAGAAAGCAAACTCCGGGTACAGCAGCCGCACGAAGGTCCTGAGGTGCTCGGCCACGGCGGGGGCCTCGGCCTCGACGCGGTCGGCGTCCTCGAGCACCCCGCGCGTGTCGCCGAGCTCGAGCCGCAGGAGCGCGCGCGTGATGCAGGTCGAGCGGCGCTCGGGCACGAGCAGCAGCGCCGCCTCGACGAGCGAGAGCGCAACGCGGCGCGAGCCCCGGAAGACGGCGGCGAGCGTGCGGTACGCCGCGCTCGGCTCGGCGCCGAGCAAGAGCTCGTCCAGGACGCCGAGCGCGGTCGCGTCGGACGCCTCGAGCAGCGCTCGCCCGCGTTGCTCCACGACCTCGGGTCTCGCCTGCAGCGTCGCGCCGCGCAGGAACTCGGCGAGCCTCTCGCGCTCGCCCCCGCGGGCCGCCGCGCGGGCCGCGGCGCAGCAGGCCTCGCGCGCGCGGCCGTCCTGCAAGAGCTCTCGCGCGAGGGCCCAGACGCGCTCGGCGTCCCACGCCGCGAGGTCTTCGGCGAGCGCGGGCGACGCGCCGAGGCTCGCCTCGTCGAGGGCCGCGCCGAGCTCGCGTCGAACCACCGGCGCCCCGTCCGCGTCGAGCCCCGTGAACGCTCCGACCGGGTGACCGTGCGCATACTGGCCGCGCTCCTCGCGCACGCGCCGGTCGAGGTAAGGGCTCGTGTCCGGATCGGGAAACCAGCGGACGGACGGGCCGTGGAAGCGTCCCTGGGGATCGAAGTGCCGCTCCTCGGAAGGGCGGCCCAGCGCGTCGTACCGGAGCTCGCGAACACGCGCGCCAGCGCGAACCTCGATTTCCTGAGAGGGCTTGCCGTCGCGCGTGAAGTAACGGTCGATGAGCGAGGCCGAGGCTTCGTCCTCCTCGCGGACCAGCCATCGTTGCGCGCCGTGGTCGTAGTCGGCCTCTCCGGCGACGCCGGCGGGCTGGTCGGGCCAGCGGGAGCCGTCCGAGGAGATCGGGTACCCGTCGCGGTCGTGAAACACCTGGCGCAGGATGCTCCCGTGTCGATAGCGCGTTCGCAGCTCCCAGGCGCCGGGCGGCACACAGCACGGTCGTAACCTGAGCTCCGTCGGGGCGTCGCTGCCGTACACAACCACCTCGCCGTCGAGCTCGCCGCCCCGGTAGCGCCCGCGCTGCGCGGGTTGACCGTTCGGGTGGAACGAGGTGAACGGTCCGTCCTTCACCCCGCCCGCGTAGGAGCAGCGCGAGAGCAACGAGCCGTCGCTCGCGCGGTAGACGTGGCACTCGCCCGAGCGACGGCCTTCGGCGTCGGTCTCCACGAGCTCGAACGTGCCGTGCTCGGGGTCGTACCTGGCTGAAGGAGGAATCGACGGAGGCCGCTCCGCGCCGTGGTGTGCCGTGGAGTCCACGCATCGCAGTCTATCGGCTTTCGCGCCGAGAAGGCGGCCCTTCGCGCTGATTGCAAAGATCCACGAAGCGCGGGTTCGGGGCGAGCGGCGCCTGCCTGAGCGCCGCTCCGAACCACGGAAGCTCGCTCCTCTCCACTACCGCGGCCAGCGCGGCGGATCGCTGCAGTTTGCGCCGCGCTACTGGTTGGCGGTGTCGCCGGTGCAGATGACGAACTGCGTCGCGCCGTCCAGGGCTGCGCCGTCGCCGGTGAACCGGACCTGGCGGCGCTCTGTGGACGGGCACTTGGCGACGACTTCGTCTCGGCCGAGGCCGAGCCGCGGGTCGACATAACACCACCCGTGCACCTTCTCGCCGCCGACCTCGACAGGCGCAGGAGGCACCGTGTTCTGGCACGCCGCGAGCTCGTCCGGCGTTTTCAGCTGCTCGACCTCGCAGACGCAGTTCCAGCCGTTCACCGCCGCCACCGGATCGTCGAGCACCATGCGCTTCGCGGCGAGGTTCTCCTGGAGCACCTCCCGCCGCGCCGGGAGCCCGTCGCAGCCGCACTTCCCCTCGGCTGTGCTCCGCGCCTCGAGGACGAGGCAGCTGACCTGTCCGCTCTCGTTCGGCTGGAGCGCGCGGGGCAGGCACTGCCCGCCGAGCTTCGTCTTCAGGCGATCGACGATCGCGCCGATCGCCGGCCGATAGCCGAAGTCGAGCCGAGCCTCTTCCGGGAACTCGAGCTGCGCCGGGCACACGGAGCCGACGATTCCCTGCTCCCCGAGGTTCCGGATGAGCTCGAGCTGCCGCAGGCCCGGATAGGCCTTCGCGCTGACCTGGAGGTTGCTGTCGGTGCCGTCGGGGTTGTCCTTGCACAGGGGGCTGTTTCGGTCTTCAGTGCTCTTGCAGTCATCGCCCGTCACGGGCTCGAGCAACCGAAACGTGCAAGCGTACTGGAGGTCGCCGAAACCCGGGTTGGGGTTCCATTCATGGCCGTTGATTGTGTTGGCGTCGTCCGGCGAGTCCGGGCCGGCGATGCGCGTCCCGGTGATCGGGTTCTCGCCATCGCGGGGGAGCGGCGACTCGATCATGTGGGGATCGCCGGGGCTCCGGCGCGACTTGGGATCTCCGAGGATGATGTCCCAGGTGCTCGCGAAGCTCGCGTTCGGAGCGCTCAGCTCCTTGGCGCTCTTGAAGCCGCCGACGCGGTTGCCGTCCTGGTCCCTGCCTTCCCGGAGATCGGGCTGACCGGCCTCGTCCTGGCGCGCGATGTCCTGCCACGGGACGCCCACGAGGCCCGCGAAGAACACGTACTCCGGCGGACGGACCGCGCTGTTCTCGTCCTCCGGGTCGAGATCCGAGAAGAGCGGGTTGTCGACGAGATTGCCCTGGTGATCCTGGATCCGCGCCAGCGTGAGCGCGTCCGTGTAGCGGTCGATCGGGTAGAGCAGATCGATGCCGAACCGGCGCTTCTGGTCGAAGCAGCGCAGGTTGTGCGGGTCCTCGTTCGGGGAGAGCGTCTTGGGCTGTCCATCCGGTCCGCAGGTCTCCTCGTCCAGCGGGCACTCGCCCCTGTCCGACCCGCAGGACTTGCAGCACGGGTCGTCCATGCCCTTCTCCGCGCACTCCCTGCGCGGCGCGAACATCCGAAAAACGTCGCCGTCGTCGTCCTTCTGCCTCGCGACCCAGAAGGCGTTCCCTCCCTCCTTGATGGAACAGTCGTTCTCGTCCGACAGCATGACGATCGCGAGGAGCGAGTCCGGCCGCAGGAACGCCTTACGCTGATCCAGGAGCTTCTTGTCCACGCCGCGCCGCTCCGCCTTGCCGTTCACCACCTCGAGGGTCTCGTAGGGCGCGGGGTCCACGAGGAAGCGGTACCAGCTCTCCAGCTGCGACTCGAAGCCGCAGCCGTTGTCGGCCACCCCTCGGACCATGTTCGTCAGCGTCGGCACCAGGCCGCGCCCCGCGCCGTCGTCGAGGATCGGCTCGCCCGCGGGGCTGAGCTTCTGCTCTGGATCCCAGGCGAGGAACCCCATGTTCTGGTAGGTCGGCGGGTCGTTGTCTGCGTCGTTGTGGTCGTCCCTGTCGCTCCGGGCGATGAGGTGTCCCTTGTCGTTGTTGAAGACGAGCGGTCCCGTGGGGCACGAGTCCGCGCCGTGGCTGCCGAGGCTCGTGCTGATGATCCCGATGTGGATGTCGACGACGGGCTCGAACTCGCGCTCCTTGCCGCTCGGGCAGCGGCCGTCCTCCCTCGGCGGGGACGAATCCAGGGGGTTCAGCGGATCGATGCACCGGGGGTCGACAAGGCGCCTCACGAGGTCGGGAACGGCCAGCGCGAGGATGTCCTGCTTGTCCTTCATCGACGACGAGTTGTCGATGGTCAGGAGGAGATCGATCTTGTCGACGCGCCGCGGGAGCCGCTCGACGACAGTGCCAGTCGTGCGCGTGTCCTGATGGGCTATCGGGCGGCTCAGGCACCCCGGAAGGAGTGATGTGCCGCCGACGACGAGGGAGCACAAAAGCGACGCTGCCGCGCGGGCAGCGCGGGACGGAGGACGAGTGAGCATGGATCCTTCCTTGCGCGAGAGATGGAGTGGGCCCTTTCGCGCGCCATGCGCGCGCGGAGCCGGCGCGCCCGTCTCGCGCGGACTGGGTGACAGGCCGCCTGGCTATCGCGTATCAGACGCCGAGAGGGGGTGTTCTCTTGGCTACGTGGCGAGATGAGCGCGACCCCATCACGAAAATCCACGGACCATGGAGAGAGCGCGGCGCGGCGGCCGCGTCGCACAGTGGCGGCACAGCCGCCATCGCGGGCGGAGGCGCCGCCGTCACGGCACGGGCGGCACAGCCGCCATCGCGGGCGGAGGCGCCGCCGCCTCGTCGGAAGCGGAAGCGGCCTGCGCCGGCATGCGATGTTATTGAAAAATTATGTGTATAAAGGAATCGTGAAGACCGGGCGCCAGGGCGTCCTCGGCCGGTGGCGGGAGCTCAGCTCTCGGCGGAGGCGGCCGTCTCGGCGCCGGCGACGAGCGGCGCGTACTGCGCGAGGAACTTGCTCCAGCGCTTGTGCTTGCGGCCGGGCTTCCGGGAGCTCTGGGTGCTCCGCTCCTGCTTCTGGGTGACCTTGAGGGTGAGGTGCTGGTGCTGGCGCGTAGGGCGTTGCATGGCGGCGGATGCTGCTCGAACGCGCCCCGCTCCGCAAGCCTCAACGCGACGGAGCCCGCGCCTGCTCGCTCCGTCCGTCCCGCTCCGTCCCCAGCCGGCCGAAGCTGTGGATGCCGTAGATGAGCACCAGGAGCGCGAGCACCGTCAGCCCCATGCCCGCGTCCGACGGCCCGACGCCGACCAGCGCGAGCCCGGCGACGAGGAGCAACCCCCCGCCGCCGAGCGCGCGTCGCGCGCGCTCCTCGGCGTCTCGCTCTCTCCTGTGCCCCCGGCGGCGCGCCGGCCCGCCCTCCTCGCGCGCGCTCACTGGAACTTCTGCGTCCGCGCGTAGGTGATGAAGTCCTGCACGTCGCGCGTGAGCTCGCGCTCGGCGGTGATCGTCGTGCGCTCGTGCGACTCGCCGACGAGGTCGTCGTAGAGGTAGTTCTGCTGGTAGAGGAGCACGAGGCGAATGGCCCCGTCCGGCCCGCCGCGGACGACGCGCAGCTTCTCGTCCCGGCCGTTCGGCGGCGGGATCGCGGCGCCGAGCGCCTGGGCGTCCTCCTCGGTCACGTAGACGACGCCGTACGAGCGGCTCTGCACGCCGACATCGACGCGCACCTTCTGCCCGCTGGTCAGCTCGACCTCGCGCCCGCGCGCCGGCTGCGCGCCCTCGTGCGCCATCGCGCGGCGGATCACCTCGATCGCCCTGCGCTCGTCGAGGGCGCGCAGCGGGTTCGGCGCGCGCGCCTCGCCGCCGCTGCACGCCGCCAGCGCGAGCGCCGCGGTCGCGATCCCCAGCGCGAGGCGCGCCGCCCCTCGCGCGCCGCCGAGGAGACGGCGCGCGTCCCGAGCCTGCCCGGGCGCGAGCGCTGAAGGCCGATGCGGAAGGGGGCCTAGATGGGGAGCCCCCGAGCCTTGATGAAGCTTCCTCGACATGAGCGGCATGAGAGTAGCCAACCGCCCGGAGCTTCGCTACTTCTCCCGACATGGCGCGGCTCGCTGCGATCGACATCGGATCCAACGCCATCCGGCTTCGCATCGTCGACGTCGATCCTCCGGCGCTCGGGGCGTTCGGGGCCGGCCGGGATCCGGCGCTCGCCGGGGCCGCGACCGGCGCGCCCGACGCGCCGCGCTTCCACCCGTTCCGCGATGTCCATGCGGATCGCGCCTCGGTGCGTCTCGGGCACGACGTGTTCACGAAGGGCCGGCTCGAGTCGGGGGTCATCGGCGCCGCCTGCGAGGCGCTCCGGCGCTTCCGCACGGCGATGGATGCGGCCAAGGTCGACCGCTACCGCGCGGTGGCGACGAGCGCCGCGCGCGAGGCCCAGAACGGCGACCTCTTCGTCGAGCGCGCCGCGCGGGAGGCCGGCGTCCACATCGAGGTCATCGAGGGGATCGAGGAGGCGCGCCTCGTCCAGCTCGCCGTCCGCGAGCGCGTCGCGCTCGGCGAGCGGACCGCGCTCCTCGTCGACATCGGCGGCGGCTCCACCGAGCTCACGCTGCTCCGCGGCCGCGGGGCCGTCTTCTCGCGCTCGCTCCCCGTGGGGACGGTGCGGATGGTCGAGGCCTTCCTCGAGGATCGCCGCCCGGTCGACGCGGGGCACCGGCGGCTCGTCGAGGAGTACGTCGATCGCGTCATGGTCGAGGCCACGCGCGAGATCGTGGAACTGCTCGGCGAGGGGTCGGGCTCGGGGATCGATCTGCTCGTCGGCACGGGCGGCAACATCGAGACGCTCGCGGATCTCTGCCCCGCGCCGGCCGGGTCCGCGGAGGGGCGGGCGATCGACGTCGGCGCGATGTCCCGCCTGCTCGACGAGATGGCGTCGAAGACGCCCGAGGAGCGCGCGCAGATCTACGGCCTGCGCCCGGACCGCGCCGACACCATCGTCCCCGCGGCGACGATCCTGGGCCGCATCGCCCGGGCGTTCGCGCAGCGGGTCATCGTCGCTCCCGGGGTCGGGCTCAAGGAGGGCGTGCTCGTCGATCTCGCCCACGCCCACTTCCTCGGCCCCGACTTCCGCGGAGAGGCCGCCGCGGTCAGCGACGCCTGCGTCCGGCTCGGCCGCCGCTACCACTTCGACGAGAAGCACGGCGCGCTCGTGGCCCGCTTCGCCGAGCGGCTGTTCGACGACCTCGCGCCGCGCCATCGCCTCGGCCAGCGCGACCGGATCCTCCTGCGCGCGGCGGCCCTGCTCCACGACATCGGCGACTTCGTCCGCTACGAGGGGCACCACAAGCACAGCTATTACGTCATCGCCCACAGCGACCTCATGGGCCTGACCCCGGAGGAGCGCGCGATCGTGGCGAACATCGCGCGCTACCACAGGAAGTCTCCGCCCAGCATGGATCACGACAACTTCCGCGCGCTCTCGCGCGACGCGCGCGCCAAGGTGAAGTCCATGGCGTCGATCCTCCGCATCGCCGACGCGCTCGATCGCGAGCACCGGGCCAAGGTCGCGGAGGTGAGCGGCCGCATCGAGGGCGACACGCTGGTGATCGAGGTGCAGGGCGCGGAGGACCGGGCGCTCGAGGAGTGGACGGTCGTCGCGAAGGCGGGGATGCTGCGCGACGCGCTCGGCCTGGAGGTGCGGATGGTCGACGCCACGCCGAGATCGCGCCCGCCTCCGGCCGCGAGCGCGGGCGGATGACGCGAGGCACCGCCGCGCTCGCGGCGGCTGACGCGAGGCTCCGCTGCGCGCGCTGGCGGGGTCGACGCCCGAAAAAGGCGCCGTGGCCTTTGCGTGGAGCCCTGCGGGCCACCATGAAGCTCGGCAAGGGGGAGGTCCTGCCCCCGTGGACGAGCGCGGCGATGCCGTACCGACGGGCGCGGCTGCGCCGCCGTGGAACAGGGGCGAGCGACCGTTGACGCTGAAATCTCCGAAGCTGATGGAGGCCCGCCGCGCCGCCGGCGTCCTGAGGTCCGCCCTGCGCGGGCACACGGGCGATCTGACGCTCGCCGACGCGTCGGCGAAGAGCGGCCTGCCGCTGCGCGACGCGGAGAGCGGCCTGCACCTGCTCGTCAGCGAGCACCGGGGGCACCTCAAGGCGACGTCCGAAGGTGAGCTGCTCTTCCGCTTCCCGTACGGCTTCACCAAGCCGTGGGAGACCCGCACGCGCCTCACGCGCGCGCTCCAGGCCGTCCTCCGGGCCGCCGCCGGCGTGGCCCGCTTCGTCGTGCGGGCGTGGATCGCGATCGTGCTGATCGCGTACGTGGTGATCTTCGTCGGGATCCTGATCGCCCAGCTGTTCGCCCGATCGAGCAGCGACTCGCGCAATCACGACGGCGTCCCCGGATCGTTCGCCGGCTACTTCCTCTTTCGGCTGGTCCTCGACGCGATCTTCTGGACGTTCCACCCGTTCTCGCCGTTCGTGTGGACGGCCGAGCCGGCGTGGTCCTCGTCGCATGGCCACCGCGGGGCGTTCGGGCAGCGACGCGACGAGACGCCCTTCTACGAGAAGGTGAACCGGTTCTTCTTCGGCCCGACGCCGGCGCCGCGCGATCCGCTCGAGGCCGAAAAGCTCATCCTGGCCGAGATCCGCGCGCAGCGGGGCCGGATCGGGCTCGCCGACGTGATGCGCGTGACGGGGCTCTCGCGCGACGAGGCGGATCCGCGGATGGCGCGGCTGATGCTCGACTACGACGGCACGGTCGATGTGTCGGAGGAGGGGGGCATCGTCTACCGGTTCGAGGCGATCCGGCGGACGGCCGCGGAGGCGCCGGCGCGGGCGCCCGCGCCGGTCTGGGCGGAGCGCGAGGAGCTGCCTCCGCTGACCGGGAACGGGCCGGGGATGAACGCGCTCATCGTGGCGCTCAACGGGTTCAACCTGCTGATGAGCCTCTACGCGCTCGGGGCCCACCTGACGCTGGACAACCTCGGGCTCCTGGCGCGGGGCGTCCCGATGGCGGAGCTGCCCGCCACGGGGACGGCGGTCGCGCTCGGGGTGGTGCCGCTCGTCTTCTCGCTCGCGCTCTTCGCGCTGCCGCTCGGCCGGGCGCTCCTGCGCCCGCTGAAGCAGCGGAGGCTCGCCCGGCGGAACGGCCGGCGGGCCGTGCTTCGGGCCATCCTTACCCGCGTCGGCGCGCGGCAGGGCCGGGAGCCGATCACGGAGGCGGTGCTCCAGCGGGCGTGGCAGGAGGCGGCGGGGGAGCCGCCGCGCTCAGAGGAGATCACCCGCGAGGTGGTCGCCCTCGGGGGCGACGTCGACCTCGAGGCAGGCGAGGGGATCCGGTACCGCTTTCCCGATCTGGAGACCGAGGCGAAGGCCCTCGAGGCCGAGCGGGAGGCGGCCTCCGAGGAAGAAGCGCGCGCCGGGAAGGTGATCTTCTCGTCCGACGCGTGAGCGCCGTCGCAGACGGTTTTTTCTGTGGTGCTTGATGAGGGCGCTGACAAAAACCGTCGATGGCGTGTGCACGCGTACGGAGCCGCACCGCACGGGAGCGCCGTTCATTGACGCGCTCTGGTCTGGACGTCTACGTTAGGGTGAATTTCGCTCATGTACTCCGTTGACAACAGGGCCGGTCGTCTCATCGAGGTGAGGCTCGCATCACCGCTCCCGACTGGCGAGGTCGACGCGTGCATCGCCCGGATCCAGGGCGTCGTGACCCAGAACCGGCACGGCGCCGTTGTCTGCATCGAGCTGCTCCAGGTCGACGTGCTCGCGCCCGAGAGCGCGGAGAAGTTCCTGGAGATGATGCGGGTCCAGAACGCCACGGTGCACCGGACGGCCTACCTGCTGCCGGTGTCGAACGCGATCCTGGGGCTCCAGGTCGAGCGCCTCATCCGGGACGCGCATAACTCGAGCCGAAAGGCGTTTCGCGACACCACCTCGCTCGAGGCGTGGCTCGTCCCGGTGATGACGATGGTGGAGGCGCAGCAGCTCCGGAAGTTCCTGTCCCAGCTCGGCTGAGGTGGCGCCGCCCGCGGCGCGCGCCGCGGGCGCCCCGCCGCGCCAGGCGCTAGCCGCGGACGAACGGCAGGTACTTCGGCTGCCAGAACCGCGCCTTCACATAGGCCTCGACGTTCCCGGGGTCGACCTTCTTGCTCCTCGCGACGCCGTCCTCGAACGCCGCCCGGATGACCGCGATGGCGACGCGCGTGGAGACCTCCTGGAGCTCCTCCACGGGCGGGTAGATGAGCCCCTTGTCGAGGTGCTTCTCCGCCGTGTAGTCGACGAGCGCATACGCCGCCGCGAGCACCATGCCGTCCGTGATCTCGCGCGCGTCGGACAGGATGGAGCCGAACCCGAGCCCCGGGAAGATGAAGGCGTTGTTCCCCTGGCCGATGGGGATGGTCTTGCCGTCGACCTCCACGGGCGGGAACGGGCTGCCGGTCGCGACGAGCGCGCGGCCCTCGGTCAGGGCGAGGATCTCCTCGGGGAGCGCCTCGCAGGCGCTCGTCGGGTTCGAGAGGGCGAAGATGACCGGCCGCGGGGTGTTGGCGGCCATCGCCTTGATCACGGGCTCGCTGAACGAGCGCGGCTGCCCGGACAGCCCGAGGAGCACGGTCGCGCGCGTGTTCTCGAGGGTCTCGAGCAGCGTCGGCACGGCCCCGGCCTTCTTCCATGCGGCGATCTTCCCCGGATCCTGCGCGAACTTGCGCTTGTACTCCTCCATCGGGCGGTCCTTCGCGAGGAGGCCCTTGGAGTCGAGGACGAAGATGCGGGCGAGCGCCTCGTCCTCGGTGAGCCCGTCGCGGAGCATCCCCTGGCAGATGGCCCAGGCGACGCCGACGCCGCCCGCGCCCGCGCCGTGGATGACCACCGATTGATCCCTGAGCCGCTCGCCGCGCAGCCTGCACGCGGCGACCACGCCCGCGAGGGTGACCGCCCCTGTCCCCTGGATATCGTCGTTGAAGGAGGGGATCACCTTCCGGTACCGATCCAGCACGGAGAAGGCTGCCTCCTTGGAGAGGTCCTCCCACTGGATGACGGCGCGGGGGCAGCTGCTCTTCACGGCGTCGACGAACCTGTCGAAGAAGTCGAAGTAGGCGTCGCCGCGCAGGCGGCGCTGGCGAACACCGAGGTAGAACGGGTCCTCGATGAGATCGGCCCGGTCGGTCCCCACGTCGAGGACCACGGGCATCGTGTGGAACGGGCTCACGCCGCCGCCCGCGGTGTAGAGCGCGAGCTTGCCGATCGGGATGGCGAGCCCGCCGTAACCCTGGTCGCCGATGCCGAGGATCGCGGAGGAGTCGGTCGCCACGATCATGCGCACGTCCTCCCACGGGAAGCTCGCGAGCACGCGCTGGGCGCGATCGATGTTTACGGGAGAGAACGAGACGCCGCGCGCGCTCTGATAGAGGAAGTTGAACTGCTGCACGGCCTCGCCCACGGTCGGTGTGTAGACGATGGGCAGCATCTCGCCCAGGTGGCGATTGAGCAGCGCATAGTAGAGGATCTCGTTGCGCTCCTGGAGCGCCCGCAGATACTGATACTTGGCGATCGGCGTCGGCTCGCGGCGAAACCCGCCATAGACGCGGGCGAGCTGCTGTTCCATGGTGTTGACCTGCGGCGGGAGCAGCCCGTCGAGCCCGAGGTTCACGCGCTCTTCCGGCGTGAAGGCCGTCCCCTTGTTGGTCATGACGAGCCTGAGGAGGGCGATTCCGTCGAAGTACACCTCCATGTACTCGCGGCCATAGGCGTCTCTCTTGACGTCGAAATACTTTGAGATCCTCACCATGGAGGCATCGTAGACCGACGCGCGCGCGCCGGCGAGCATTCCTTGAGCTCGCAAGCGGGCGAACTCGGGTTGTTCCCGGTCGGTGAATGGAGTGTTTCTCACAGGGGTATCGCCGGCGGGCGAGCCCGGGCGGATCCTGCTCGCCGGATGCAGTGCTTCTCACATTGTTATCGCCCCGTGGTATAGAGGCGCGATGCGACGCATTGCCGTCATTGGAGGCGGTCTGGCCGGGTGCATCGTTGCGTTCCGGCGAGCGATGGCGGGCGATCAGGTGACGCTCGTCGAGGCGGCTCCGCGGGTCGGCGGACAGCTCTGGACGGAGCGGGCCTCGGGCTTCGTCGTCGAGCTGGGCGCCGAGGGGTTCATCGCGCGGAGCGAGGCCGTCCCTGGGCTGGCGAGCGCGCTCGGTATTGCCGGCGATCTCGTCGGTCAGGAGACGCACCGGTCGTTCGGCTTCGACGGCGTCGCGCTGCGGGAGCTCGCGCCGGGCGAGGCGGCGGAGTTCCTCGGCTTCCAGGTGCCGCGCGACGAGCTCGGCAAGGGGATCCGGACCTTCCGCCTCGGGATGGCGCAGCTGACCGAGACGCTCGCGCTCGCGATCGCCGGGCGCGTCGAGGTGCGCACCTCCACGGCGGTCGCCTCGCTCGCGAAGGTGGTCGGCGGCTTCCGCCTCGCGCTCGCCGGAGGGGCCGAGATCGACGCCGACGCGGTCGTCCTCGCCACCCACGCCGCCGGCGCGGCCGCGCTGCTCGGTGAGGCGGGGCGGGCGCTCCGCGACGCCGAGACGCTCTCCAGCGTGACCGTCTCGCTGGCGTACCCGCGCGCCGCGATCGAGCACCCGCTCGACGGCACCGGCTTCGTCGTCGCCGCGGGGCACCAGGCGCACGGCTTCCGCGCGTGCACGTTCACGACCTCGAAGTTCGCCGAGCGCGCCCCCGCCGGCCACGTCACGCTTCGCCTCTTCTTCCGCCCCGATCCGGCGGACCTCGAGCAGATGGGCGACGACGCCTGGACGGCGCGCGCCGAGGCCTCGCTCGCGCGCGTGCTGCGCGTGCACGGGCCCTCCGAGCGCGCGTGGGTCTCGCGCTGGTCGAGCGCGCTCCCGGTCTCCACTCCTGCGCACGCGGCGCGGGTCAGAGAGGTCGAGCAGGCGCTCGCCGGCAGCGGCGTGCTCCTCGCCGGATCGGCGTTCCACGGCTCCGGGATCGACGCCGCCGTCCGCTCCGCCGAGGCGGCCGCGGAGCGCGTCGGGGCCCTGTAGAGCGCCGTCGCGCTCCGGTGCCCACGCACAAGAGGCGACCCGTCCTCCCGAAAGCTCGCAGGCTACGCCGACTCGGGCGCGAGGAGCGCGGCCTGCCGGCGTCGATCCGCGGTGACAGGCTCGACCCGGACGGGCGAGGATGGGCACCATGACCACCGACATCACCGGCTGTCACCGCACGCGCGAAATCGAGAGGCGCCTCGCGCTCGGCTTCATCGCGGCGTGCGTCGCCGCGGGCTGCCGTGACCAGCCGCCGCGACCGACCGCCGAGAGCGCGCCGCCCGTCGCGGCGAGCTCACCTGCCCCCGTCGCGTCGGCGAGCAGCGCTGCGCCGCCGGCGCCGTCGGCGTTGCCCGCGCCGAGCGCGCGCCCGCTCACCGAGAAGGAGAAGCAGGCCCTCGCCACGTACAAGGCCGCGCTGGCCAGAGGCCGGCTCGCGACCAAGAAGCGGGACTTCAACGCGGCCATCCAGGCGTTCTCCGAGGCGATCGCCGCGGACCCGAGCGACGCGCGGGCGCTCGCGGAGCGAGGCTTCGCGCACCTGACCGCGGGCGACAGCGAGGCGGCGGACAACGATTTCGACGCGGCGCTCGCGGGGGCGGGCGATCCCGAGCTGCGCTCCCAGATCTGGTTCAACCTCGGGCTCCTGCGCGACAGGGCGGGCGACGCCGAGGAGGCCCGGGTCGCTTATGCCAACGCGCACCTGCTCAAGCCCTCGGCGGCGACGCGCGGCAAGCTCGCCGGCAGATCGACGTGCACCGTGGAGGTCCGCAAGGCCGACCTCGAGGGCGCCGAGTTCGTGAAGGGGTGGACCGAGCTCCTCGCGCGGATCGGCACCGCCGAGCAGGCGCCCGGCGAGGCGACGAGCGAGGCCGCGGCGCGAGAGCGCCTGTGCAGGCCCGACTCGAGGTGGGCAGACAGCCCGTGCACCGGCGGTCCGCCGTGGGTCTTCCCTCGCGACTACATGATGTACGTGCACCACAGCAACCATGTGGTCTTCCCCCGCAAGCCGGACGGGTTCCTGGTCGTGAACGGCGGTCATTCGGGGGGCTGGCCCGCGCACTGCCATGGGACACGCAGCGTGAGCGGCTCGGTCGAGGGGGATCTGCTCGTGCTGGAGAGCTCCTTCAACGGCGCTGGCGCGGTCTACGACGGAGAGGTCGATGGCGAGATGCGCTGTCGGGACGGCGCGAGCTACCGCGAGCGGACGTTCTATGACGCGCGCACCGGCCGGGCGATCGTGGCGCTGCGCTGGCCGGATGGGGGCGAAGCCGTCGTGAAAGTGCAGGGCGGTCAGCTGGTCGTCTCTGGCGGCGGCTGCGACGAGCGAGTTCGGCTCGGCGCCAGCGCCAGCATCGGCGACAACGTCAGCACGAAATAGGCCACGAGGTGCGCTGCGCGCGGTCGCCTGCTGCTGTCGCCCCTGGCTCAGGGTGCCTGAGCGTCGTCACGGGTCGTGCGTGACGCCCTCGGCATATCAGGTCCAGGGCGGGCGCCGGCAAAGGGAAGATGGCGCGGTTCTTCCATTGCACCGACCGCACTCGGACCGGCGAGCGCCGAGGGAGCGCGCCAATGTTGAAGGCGTTGAAGGCGTTGAAGGCGCCGAAAAAAGAATCGACTCGAGGAACTTTTCTGTTGCGCAGCCCGTCCAAGGGGAGTACTTAATCCGAACACGAGGATTCGCCATGTTCAGCCGCCGCGACAACCTGCAGATCGTCACCATCCTGTCCAAGTCGGGAACGCCCGATGCGGCCATGGCATGGGATCGCCTGCTGGGTGGTGAACATTGGGCGCATAATCCAGGCTACCCTTGCAGCCTCCGTCCGTCGCGGAAGCTCGGTAACCCGGAGAATAGCGCCTAGAGGCAGCTAAGCACGCGTCGATCGACGACGTTCGCGAAGGCCGCCTCGGGAAACCCAGGCGGCCTTCGGCGTTCTGGGGGCTTGTGGGCTGTCGGCTCGTTGCGGCTATCGGCCGGCTCGTGGGCTTTCGATCTGCCGTGGACTATCGGCCTGCCGGTGGGCTTTCGATCTGCTGTGGGCTGTCGGCCTGCTGTGGATCGCCGGCTGCCGGCGAGTCGAGGAGATGAGTTGTCTTGCGCGCGGCGCGCGACGTCGTCGCGCGCTGGGGTGGGGGAGTTGCGCCCGGAGAAAGGAGGCGCGGCATAGAATGCGTTGGGAGCATTCGATTCGAGGATGAGCGCCGCGGCGCGCGTTCACGGCGCCGGGTAATGCTTACGCGGAATGGTCGACGTGGTTTGGCTTGCTGACACGGCAGGCCATGCGGAGGTGTGCCCTCCGCGCGGACCCGTAGCTCAGCTGGATAGAGCAGCCGCCTCTTAAGCGGACGGTTGGAGGTTCGATTCCTCTCGGGTCCACCTGTCCTCGCCGGCGCAGCCGCGCCGGCGTCGGGGACACCTGATCTGTGACAATCCAGGATGATGAAGTGGAGGCGCATTGCGCCTCCATGTTCCGGTGTAGCTCAATGGTAGAGCGCCCGCCTGTTAAGCGGGTGGTTGGAGGTTCGATTCCTCCCGCCGGAGCCGCGCCCCCATCGCGGGAGGCAGGCCCGTTTCGCTCACGCGAGGCGCCGGCTCGCCGCCCGCCGGGGGCGCGTCGGCGCCTCGTTCGAGCGGGCGCTGCGGGATGTAGCCTAGTGGAAAGGCGCCTCATCTGGGGTGAGGAGATCCGCCGGTTCGATTCCGGCCATCCCGACGATGGTTTGCGTGGGTGTTTCTCTTCTGGTGAAGAGGGCAGGTTGTGACCCTGCGTAGGCGGGTTCGATCCCCGTACGCCCACCCAGGACGGGTCGAACGGGCTCGGTTATCTTTGGGAGATCAACCCGAGCACGCTCTTTTATCCGTCCTCTATTGCCCGGGGGCCCGGGCCGGAGGTGGTGTGATGGCCGATTATCTGAAGCACTTCGCCGCGCTGGTCACCCCGCAGCGGCAGAAGGCCCGCGCCGATCAGGCGAAGAACAGCGCCGGCGGCTTCGCCTTCGCCCTCGACGAGTGGGCGAGGCTCGACCGCTGGCTGATCCTCGGCGCCGAGGGGGGGACCTACTACGCGACCGAGCGGAAGCTCACGGTGGAGAACGCCCGCGCCGTCGAGGCGTGCCTCGCCGCGGACGGGCCCCGCGCCGTGCAGCGCATCGTCGACATCAGCGGCTCGGGGCGAGCACCGAAGAACGCGCCCGCGATCTTCGCGCTCGCGATCGCCGCCGCCGACGCGAAGCTCGAGACCCGGCAGGCCGCCCTCGCGGCCTTGCCCGAGGTGTGCCGCACGGGGACGGATCTCTTCCACTTCGTCCGCGATGTGCGGGGGTTCCGCAAGTGGGGGCGCGGGCTCCGGTCCGCCGTCGCCGCCTGGTACAACGGCAAGCCCGTCGACAGGGTCGCGTACCAGGCGATGAAGTACCAGCAGCGCGACGGCTTCAGCCACCGCGATCTCCTGAGGCTCGCGCACCCGGTCGCGCCGACCCCGCAGCACGACGCCCTTTACCGCTGGATCGTCGGCGGGATCGAGGCGCTCGGCAAGGAGTCGGCGCGCGGCAAGGCGCTGCCCATGACCGATCTGCCGGACGCGGTGCGCGCGTTCGAGTCGCTCCGCGCGGCGACGAACCGCAAGCAGGTCACCGCGCTGATCAGGCAGCATCGCTTCACGCACGAGATGCTCCTGACCGAGTGGAAGAACGACCCCGCGGTCTGGGAGGCGCTGCTCGAGCACATGCCTCAGACAGCGCTCCTCCGGAACCTGGGGAAGATGACCGCGATCGGCCTGCTCTCGCCGATGAGCGACGCGTCCCGCAGGGTGGCGCGACAGCTCACCGACGCCGAGCGCCTGCGCGCGGCCAGGGTCCACCCCATCGCCGTGCTCTCGGCCCTCAAGGTCTATGAGCAGGGCCAAGGCGAGCGCGCTCGCCGGCGCGCCAACGCGCTCTCGTGGACCCCGGTCCGCGAGGTCGTCGACGCGCTGAACGAGGCGTTCTACCTCGCGTTCCGGGCGGTCGAGCCGACGGGGAAGAAGCACCTCCTGGCGCTCGACATCTCCGGGTCCATGACCAGCGGCTCCATCGCCGGCGTCCCTGGCTTGACGCCGCGCGTGGCGAGCGCAGCCATGGCCATGGCGACGGCGAGGATCGAGCGCGAGTACGGCGTCGTCGGCTTCTCGGCGGCGTCGGGCGGGTACGGCGGCAAGTGGGGCGGAGGCGTCTCCGGCTTCATGCCGCTGTCGATATCGCCGGAGCAGCGCCTCGACGACGTGCTGCGCGCGGTGAATGGCCTGCCCTTCGGCGGCACCGACTGCGCGTTGCCGATGGTCTGGGCGAAGCGGAACCGGGTAGAGGTCGACGCGTTCGTCATCTACACGGACAACGAGACCTGGGCGGGCGGCGTTCACCCGTTCCAGGCGCTCAGGGAATACAGGCAGGCGATGGGCCGACCGGCCCGGCTGATCGTCGTCGGCATGACGTCGACCGGCTTCTCGATCGCCGATCCCACGGACCCCGGCATGCTCGATGTCGTGGGGTTCGACGGGGCGGCCCCCCAGGTGATGGCGGATTTCACCCGGGGTGTCTCGTGACAGGCAGCGTGACGGACGGGCTCCGCCGGCCCGTCCGTCCGACGAGGGCGCCTCACGAGCGCCCTCCTTTTGCGGGGCGCCGCCATGATGGATGGCACCTGTCCTTCACCCTTTGCCCGGGATCTCCCGGGCCTCGGAGGGACAGTTCTCGTGGTTCGACTCCAGCGTCCCGCTCTCTGCAAAAGCCCCCGAGCCCGAATGGATAGGGGCCGGCCTACGAAGCCGGTCGATGCGGGTTCGAGTCCCGCCGGGGGCGCCGGGATCTCCTCTCCGTCGCCCGCCCTCTCGCCCGATCCGGGCCGAAGGACGACGGTTCTCGGATCCCGACCATGCCGCCGTAGCTCAGCCTGGTAGAGCACCTGACATTCCGCTCTCCATCCAATTGCCCGATCCGGGCCGAAGGAGGACGGTTACCCGTTAATCTGGATGACGCGGGTTCGAATCCCGTCGGCGGCGCTGGTTTGCCCTCGTATGCATCTGGTGAGGCAGCCTGATTGTCGATCAGGTGAGGGGAGTTCGATCCTCCTCGGGGGCGCCTCGGGGTGTGCGTCATGGAGACGGCGGAGCCTCCAAAACTCCTGCGAGAAGGTTCGATTCCTTCACACCCCGCCGCAAAAAAAGGAGCGCGATGATCCCAATAAGAACGATGCGTGATCGTCCAATGGGCAAGGAGGTAAAGGAGGTAGCTGAGGTAAAGGGAGTAAAGGACGTGGGGAGACAAGGAGATGGATGTTCGATGATGAAGATCTGACGCCAGGACCGCTGGCTCGGGGTGATAGTTCAACCGGGAGAACACTGCCTTCGCACGGCAGGGATCGAGGTTCGACCCCTCGTCGCTCCACCGGACGGGCCAATGCTCGTGGGTTACCATGTCGCTTGGCAGTTCCCCCTTGGGACCTCCCCACGGCGCTCTTTGCCCGTTCGTTCGTCTCGTTGCCGAGGCGGGCCGTCGTCCGGCGGCCGCACACGATGTGCGGCCGCGCGGCGCCCGGCGGCCCGCCTCTTTTTTCGATGAAACCGCGGTGGTAGCTCAACGGTAGAGTGCGAGCGTGCCAGGCTCGCGACGGGAGTTCGATTCTCCTCCACCGCTCCCTTCAGGGGCCGCGCCTCGCGGCGCTCTGCGCCAGCGACGTCGCGGCGCCGGGGCCGCAGGTCGGCGCTCCTGAACATGTGACCCTGTCCCCATCTCGCTAGAGGCTCAGGCGGCCGGATTTTCGCTCCGGAGGCGCGGGTTCGAATCCCGCTGGGGACACCGGGCCGCTCCGCTCGCCAGCGTGCTCCTTTGAGAGCCCGCGCCCGAGCGAGCGAGCCTGCCAATTCCATCTTGATGAGAACTTTCTGGGTGTGGCTCAACCTGGTAGAGCACCGGCTTCGGGAGCCGGGGACTGGGGGTTCGAATCCCCCCACCCAGACCGCGGAGGAGCGACAGCTCCGCCGCGACGCGCGACGAAGACCCTCTGGGTGTGGCTCAACCTGGTAGAGCACCGGCTCGGGGAGCCGGGGGCTGGAGGTTCGAATCCTCCCACTCAGACCGCGTCGCGCGGACGTCACCGTGACGGAACGGCATACGTGGCAGGCTGAGATCCTGCGCCCTTCGGGGTATGTGGGTTCGAGTCCCACCGGTGACACCCTGCCCGGGTGGCGAAACGGCAAACGCTGCTGGCTTAGACCCAGCCATCTGGGGGTTCGACTCCCTCCCCGGGCACCGATTGCGTCTAACCTGGAGTGACGTCATGAAGAGAAAGAGACGATAGAGAGGTGGGCCATGACCGCGCAGACGCTGCTTTTGACGCCATGGATGGTGCCCCATAAGGTCATCCCCTGGCAGACCGCCGTCACGATGAGCTTCCTGGGCAAGGTGGAGGTCATCGAGGTGTACGACGACGTCATCCGGTCGCCGTCGCTCTCCATCAACGCGCCTGCGGTGGTGCGGCTGAAGCGGCCGACGCTGGGGATGAAGCGCGGCGTGAAGTTCTCGCGGCTCAACGTCCTCCTGCGCGACGGATTCCGCTGCCAGTACTGCGGCGCGCAGAAGGTGGCCCGTGAGCTCAACTACGATCACGTCATCCCGCGTGTGCAGGGTGGCAAGACCGTCTGGGACAACATCGTCGCTTCCTGCTACGCGTGCAACTCGACGAAGCGGGGGCGTACGCCGGAGCAGGCCGGCATGAAGCTGCTCCGCGCCCCGGTGAAGCCGAAGTGGCTGCCGCCTGCGCCCGTCATGGGCCTGAGCGAGCGGCGCATCCCGGAGCTGTGGGCAGGGTACTGCGCGAGCTCGGGGTGAGCTGAGCCCCTCGCGCCGGCGCGCCCGCGGCCCGTCGTGCAGACGGCGGGTCGGGCGCGCCGGCGCGCGTCGGGGCTTCCGCCGGCGGCCGCGCGGGTGCAGGATGGGCAGGCATGGAGACGCGTCAGGCCGGAGGCCGCGCGGAGGACGAGGACGCGCCGTTCCCCGCGATCCTGCGGGGCTGGCTCATCGAGGGAGAGCTCGGCCGCGGCGGGATGGGGCGCGTCTTCCGGGCGCGGCACCCGAAGACGCGGGCGCGGGCGGCGATCAAGGTGCTGCTCGGCGACTACGCCCGCCGGCCGGACGTCGTGGCTCGCTTCCGGCAGGAGGCGATCGCCGTCAACATCATCAACCACCCCGGCATCGTCCGTGTCTTCGACTCCGGTGAGCTCGACGACGGCTCGCCCTACATCGTCATGGAGTACCTGGACGGGCGGGGGCTGCGCGACTGGGTGCAGGCCGTGCCGGCCGCGGATCGGCCGCGGCAGGTCGTGCGGCTCGGCTACCAGATCGCGTCGGCCATGGCCGCGGCCCACGCGTCCAAGGTCGTCCACCGCGATCTGAAGCCGGAGAACATCATGGTGATCGACGACGAGCTCGCCCCCGGGGGCAGCCGCGTCAAGATCCTCGATTTCGGCATCGCGAAGGTGCTCTGGGGCGGCCTCCCCGAGGTGCTGGAGCTGGACGCGAGGGGCTCCCTCGCGCCCGCGTCCGTGCCCACGCTCCGCACCGAGCTCTCGGCGCCGACCGCGCCGACGGTGGGGATGGCGCCCGACCCCGAGAGCGCCGCCCGCTGGGCGGAGATCGCGAGCGGCCCTGCGAGCGACGCGCGCACCACGGCGGAGAGCGAAGAGAGCTCGACGCCGGAGAGCGACCCGCGCGAGGACGACGCGCTCCG
Source organism: Sorangium sp. So ce117 (assembly GCF_051524395.1). Lineage (NCBI taxonomy): Bacteria > Pseudomonadati > Myxococcota > Polyangiales > Polyangiaceae > Sorangium > Sorangium sp. So ce117. Next base: position 8,106,392 of record NZ_CP150309.1, on the reverse strand, counting down.
GAGCCTTCCTCGCGTGAGCCTCGAGAGGCCTGCGATCCAGATCTTCCCCGCGCCGGTCGAGATCCCGCCCGGGGTGGTCTCTTCGGCTGCGGGGCGCGTGTCCATCGAGCCCGCCGGGCCCGCGTCGAGCGGCGGGGGCGCGGGACAGCCCACGATGCCGTTCACGCAGGAAGGCGCGTGGGGCCTCGGGACGAGGAGCTACATGGCGCCGGAGCAGGAGCGCCACTCCGGGAGCGTCGACGTCAAGGCGGACGTCTACTCCCTCGGCGTCATCCTCTACGAGCTGCTCGAGGGGCAGACGCCCGACGCGCCGCGCGGCGCGTGGCCGCCCCCGATGAGCGCCGCCACGCCGCCCGATCTCGTCGCCCTCGTCCACCGGGTGCTGTCGTTCGACCCGGATGCGCGGCCGCGCATGGCGGAGGTGGCGACGGCGCTGCACCGGCTCGGCCGGGCGAAGAAGGAGCTCGACGAGGCGCTCTCTATGTGGGTCGCGAGCGGCAGGGCGCCGAGGCTCCTGCCGCGCGGCAAGGCGCTGCACGAGCTGTCCGCGTGGGCCCGGGACATCGACGACCTCTCGGCCCTGGAGCGCAGCTTCCTCGACGCGGCCCTCGGCGCGGAGGCCCGCCGCGAGCGGCTCACGCGGGTGCTGCTTGCGCTCGGCGTGGTCTTCCTGATGGGCATGGTCGCGACGACCACGGTGTTCTGGGTGCACGCGACGCGGGCGCGGGCGACCGCCGAGGCCGCCGAGCGCGCCGCGCGGGAGCACAGCCGCCTCGAGGCGGCCGCGAACTCCTCCGCGCAGGAGGCCCTCGCGAAGATGACCGAGGCGCAACGCGCCACCGAGGAGGCGCTCGCGTTTGCGATGAAGGCGAGCGACGACGCGAAGAGCGCCAACTCCGCCAGGGACTCGATGACCGAGGCGAAGCGCCTGGCCGAGGGCGCCGAGCTCCGCGCGAGGCGCGCGGCGCAGGCCGCGGCCGCCGCGAAGGCGGAGGCGGACGAGCGCCACGAGCAGTCGAGGAGCGCCATGGAGCGCGAGATCGCCGGGCTCGAGGGCGACCGCGAGCGCCTGTCGGCGCGGCTCGGACAGGCGGAGGACGAGCGCGAGAGGGTGAGGGACGCCCTCCGCTCGAGAGAGCAAGAGCTCAGGGCGGTCCTGTCGGAGCTGAGGCGCGAGTCCACGCGCGCCGGCTTGCTCGAGCGCAGGCTCGACGAGGCCTCCGCGCAGATCGACGCGCTGGAGAGGCAGAACGAGGAGTGCGCCCTGCGGCAGCGCAGGGCGCAGCCGCAGCCAGAGCCTCCCGCGGACGGGGAGATGCCCCCTGCGAAGGAAGAGAGAGAGGAGATCGCGACGCCGCCGGCAGAGCCCCCGGTGGACTCGAGGCCTCGGCCGGCGCCCCGCTGGCGGTGGCGACGCGATACGACGATATAGCCGCAGCCTCGGCGGACCGCGGGGAGGCGGGGCTCGCGCCGCGCGCTCGAGCCCCGCGCGCCCTGCGCATTCGGGCTAGCTGAGCGTAGGTGTCTCCTCGCGGCCACGGTTGCCGCCGCGCGCGTCCACGACGCGCACGCTGCTCGCCTGAGGCCCCTCGTTGCCGTCCTCCTCGGTGTAGGCGACGCCCATGCCGACCCTCAGATCGGCGAACGGAGCCGATACGATGCTTCGCTCGTGGAAATAGATCTCCCGACCATCGATCGTCGTGATGAACCCGTAGTCGTTGAACAGCTTCGCGATGACGCCGGCCGTGTCCTGCGCCGGGTGTGCCTTCACCTCGCTCCGTTGCTCGTCAGCGAGCTTCTTGAGCTGGCGACCGGCGCGCTGGAACACGTCGCGCACCGCCGCCGGCAGCAGGTTCCTCGCCGCCCGCTCCTCGCTCACGATCTCGTGCTTGCCGGCCACGTGGAGGTCGACGCGCACGCGGTACTCTCCGCCCGTGCCCATGCTCGCGTGGTCGCGCTCGACCACCACCGCGCAGCTGTTGATGTGGTCGTTGAAGCGCTCGATCTTGTTCGCTTGCTCCCGGATCAGCTCCTCGAGCGAGGGGCTTTTGCCGATGTGTCGGAAGGTGAGCTCCACTTGCATGCTCTCTCCTTTCATCGCTTCGAATCACGCTGTAGCATCGTCGGTATGCGTCTGCTTCGCCGGAGGCGCAGGCTCGGAGGGATCGGCCCTGCGACCGTGACCACCTCGCGTGTGCTCGGCATGAACAGGTAGCAAGTTCGCTGCCATGGCCGCTCAGCCGCGCACCAGCCGCGCGGCGCGCTCCTTCACGGTCGAGCGCGCCAGGCGCGCGCGCGGAGGCGCAGGCTCTGCGCGGAGGGAGCCAGTTCTTGCGTCCCTCGTGGATCTCCAGGGTGGCGCGGCGGTGTGGCATGAAGCGACGGGGCGCCCTCTCCTGGGGCAGTTTGCGACGCGCGGCGGGCTTCACGTCGTTCCGTGGCGTCTCGTCGGCGCTCCACGCGTGTCGAGTCCGGGAGCGGTGCCGCCCGGCCTGACGAGCTCTGCCACCAGGGGGCGCCGCGAGGGGGCGGCGGCCACGACGGGCCCTCACGGTGCGCGGAGCGACGCGAAGGCCCGCCCGCCGTGCCGATCGGGAGCACGTGCGCACGGCGCGTCGTCGTGTCGTCGTGCGGCGCAGGAGCAGCGACAGGATGGCGAGCACGAGGGCGAGCGCCCGCGCCGCGAACGCCGCCGCGCCGCCGGCTCGCGCTCCTCCGCTCGGCCTGCCCTCCGCCCTGCGCCGTGCGCCCGAGCTCGCCCCCGTGCTCGCCGTGGCCCTTGGATCGATCTCGCTCCTCGGGGCGCCGGGGCTCCGCTTCAGCGGATCTCGAAGACGTAATCCGTGTCGTAGGTGCGGACGAAGAGCTTGCCGTCCTTCTCGACGAGGAACTCGGGGCCGCTCTTCAGCGGCAGCTTGGAGACCACCTTGCCGGTGGCGCGCTCGAGGACATAGAGGAAATCCGGCTCGGCCGTGAAGCCGTATCCGCAGAGGAGGTGATCTCCATGCAAGACGAAGTTCTCTGCGTTGCAGACGAGCGGAGCGCTCTGCCAGAGGAGCTGTCCCGAGGCGAGCTCGATGGCCGACAGGTAGGCGTTCTTGCCCTTCGACGAGGCCGCATACGTCCTGTGCCCCGACGAGACGTAGAGGACGCCGTCCTCGACCGCGGCCCAGCCGATGCTGCCCTTCACGAAGCCGGCTTCCTTGGGCTCGAACGCAGGCGGCATGAGGAAGCTCTCGAAGTCGAAGAAGGCGACGATCGTGCGCGCCGCGTCGAGGATCGCGACGAAGCGCGCCTCGGCGAAGTTCGGGCCGTAGAGCAGCGCGCTGTGGTCCCCGTGGCCGATCACCTTGACGAGCGCTTGATCGCGGTAGCGCTCGGGAGCGAAGGAGGGGAAGGTGTCGCTCGCCCCGCCCGCGCCCGCGCCCGCGCCCGCGCCAGGCGCCGGCGTGATCATCGGCAGCGCGAGGCCGTTCGTGGTGAACCATGCCGCCTCGTCCGTGATCTGGTTCTTCTTCTCGGCGATCTTCACGAGGCGCGGCGCGGCGGAGCTTCCGGCCGGCGCGCGCCGGACGAGCGCCGCGCCGAACGGCGGCGGCGGGAGCCTCACCGGAGACCGGCTATCGAGCGCCGCGCCGTCGCTCGCGGCCACCAGCGCCGGCTTCCCGTTGCCGCCGCGGGGGGGCGGCGCGGGCTGCGGCGGCGGGGCGCCGTCGTGAGGCGCCGGCGTCGCGGCGCCGGTCGCGCCGGGGGGCGTCGCGGCGTCCTGGGAGGCGCGGGCCGGCGGCGCCGAAGCCGGCTGGCACGCGCCTACGGCGAGCAACGCGGCGGCGAGCCATCGCGCGGGGCGAAGTGGCTGAGGGGGAGGCGGGGCGGAGAGCACGCGGGCAGCCTACCGCATCCGCCCCGGCGAGAGGGCGCTCCGAGGCGCGGGAGCTCAGCCGGAGGGCGTGAAGGAGAGGTTGAGCGTGTAGGGGCCGGCGTCCTGCGCGTTGTACGGCTCGACGAAGATGAACAGCGGCACGCCGCCGTCGACGGTGATATCGGTCCTCTCGTCGCGGCCTTTGATCTGCTCCTCGATGCACGCCAGCTGCCGGCCCGTGCAGCCGGCCCGCACGTAGAAGCCCTGATCGGTCTCGGAGGACAGCACCACCCTGAGCCTGCCGGCGCTCGGCGGCGTGATCGCGTGGATCCCCTCCCGCATCCCGGGCCTGGTGCAGGTGCCGTCGAACACCATCGTCCCGCTCGTCGTGTCGCCCCGGTTCTCGCCCAGGACGGCCACGGGCGCGTCGGCGCAGATGTCGTCGAGCTCCCAGGTGCACTCGGCGGAGCAGCCGTCGCTGTTGACGGTGTTGCCGTCGTCGCACTGCTCGGGCCGGCTGACGATGCCGTCCCCGCAGGTGGCCGGAGAGAACGAGAGCTCCAGCGTGTACGCCCCTGCGCCAGCGGACGTGATGGCGTCGACGAAGATCGGCACCTCCTGGTCCTTGCTCACGACGAGCGCGATTTCAGGCCCGGCACCCGAGGGGGAGGCCTGGTCCTGGCAGGCGAGCTCGGTGGATCCGTCCGCGCACGCCGTGCGGGCGTAGAGGACGTGATCCCCCGCCCCCGACTGGAGCACGACGCGGAGCGTGCCCGACTGCCCAGCGGGAGGCGTGAACAGGTGGACGTCCTCGGGCCCCACGCCCCCGCAGGTGCCTTCGAACACGCGCGTGCCCAGCGACGTATCGCCCTCGATCGTCGTCGTCGTCACCGGCGCCGCGTCCGCGCAGGCTGCGTCGACGAGCGGGCGGCAGATCGCGGCGCAGTCGCTGTCCGCGCAGTCGACGCGCTCGTCACCCTCGTCGTCCTCGCCGTCGGAGCAGTCCGTCTCGCCGAGCTTGCAGAGGCCGTCGAGCGTGTCGCACACGCCGAGCGCCGGGCACTGCGAGTTCTCGGTGCACCCAGGGATGCACGCGGTGCGCTCGCCCCTGACCTCGCTGCACCGGTAGCCGTCGCGGCAATCCTCCGGCCCGCTGCACAGAAGGACGCACAACCCCAGGCCCTCGCCGAAATCTTCACAGAAGCCGCCGTTGGGACAGTCTCCCACGGCGGGATCGCATTGGCCCGCGCAGGCGCCGGCCGGCCATCCCCACTCGCGCTCGGTGATGCAGTAGTCCTCGGGGCAGGCAGCGTCGGAGGTGCACGCCGCTCCATAGGGCGAGGGGCTCGCTCCGCCGGAGCCGCCGGTGCCCGTGGGCTCGGCGCCACCCGCGCCGCCGGTACCCGTGGGCTCGGCGCCACCCGCGCCGCCGGTGCCCGCGGGCTCGGCGCCACCGCTGCCGCCGGTGCCCGCGGGCTCGGCGCCACCGCTGCCGCCCGTGCCGGTCGCGCCCGACGCACCGGCGCCGCTGCCCGTGGGCTCGGCGCCGCCGGAGCCGCCGGACCCACCGGCGCCGCCTTCGCCACGTTCGCCGTCATCGCCGCCGCATCCAGCGGTCGTCGAGAGCGCGAGCATAAAGAGACCTGCAACGAGTCGTACGTTCATCCACCGGCTCCACCAGAAGAGAGATTGTCGAGACGTGAGGTGCACTCCACCCCACGGCGCAGCGCCGCACCATCTTCAGTGCAACGGCTTCGCCTGCCAACCCCTGGTTCTGGTTCACGGCATCCGTGCTCGTTGGCGCGCCGCGTTTGCCGCGGGCTCGTCATGCGCGATCCGCGCCGGACAGCGGGCCGTCTCGCGGAAAGAGGGCGTACCGAGGCGGCGCGCGTAGCATGCGAGCCCACCGGCCCGCCACCGGAACACGTGCGTTCGGTGGCACCCTCGCCATGGAGGCGGCCGTCGCCGCGCGCGCAGGCGCCCTGCGCCGCGAGCACATCCAGGGCACGCTCGGCGAGGTCGTCGCGGGCAAGCTGAACGGGCGCGGCGATGCGGCCATCACCGTGTTCGACTCGACAGGGCTCGCCCTCCAGGACGTCGCGCTCGCGCGGGTCATCTACGCCGCCGCGCGCGAGCGGGGCGCCGGGACGGCGTTCGACTTCTTCGGCTGATCGCGGCCGCTACGGCGTCCTCGCGCACCGCATGCCGAGGCTGTAATAGGGCGCCGACGGCGCGACGCTGACTCGCTCGGACGTCAGCAGATAGCTCGGCGTGCCGAAGCTGCTCCCGCTGCGGACCACCCGGTTCGAGGTGTCCGCCAGGCTGGCGCAGTCGACGCATTCCGCCGGATAGGTCCCGTACCCATCCAGCATCCACTCCCGCATGCTCCCGCCGAGATCCGCCTGCGTCCACCGCCCGTCGCCCTTCGGCGAGCGGGACCCGACGTGCACGATGTCGCTGAAGTCGCTCTGGAACGTGCAGCCGGGCGCCGTGCTCTCCCTGCAATCGTAGGAGGCGTAGCTCGCGTCGATGGTCGTCGACTCCGGTGGATTCGACCACGGATACTGCCGCTGCTCGTCCCCGCCGGCCGCCGCGTAGTTCCACTCGGCTTCTGTCGGGAGCCGGCCCCCGTCCCACGCGCAGAACGCGAAGGCGATATACCAGCTCACGCAGTTCATCGGCAGGTGCTCCTGGGCGCCCGCCTCGTCCGTCCACGTCCGCATGTCCGCGTTGTCCGGATTGCACATCACCGCTGTTTGCAGCGCCGCCGCGTCCGGGGGCAGCTCGCTGTTCCAGGCCGGGTTCCACCCGCTCCCCTGGATGCCCGGATGCGCTCCCGCGTCGGCCGCGGGCTGGCTGCCGGGGTACGCCTCGAAGAACCTCCGGAACCTCCCCACCGTCACCTCGAAGCGATCCAGCCGGAAGTCGCTCACCGTCGCTGGATATGCAGCATCGTTGCCGCGGTCGAAGGTCCCCCCGGGCACCACCGCGCTCGCGCAGCAGCTCTCGCTTTCGCCCGGCCCGCACGTCGATGGCAGCCCTTCGCAGCTCGGGGGCGTCGTGCACGCCCCGCCGCTGCACACGGGCGCCTCCGCAGGACACGGCTCCGGGGCGTCCCACTGACCGCGGTCGTTGCACCGCTCTAGCCGGTTGTCCGAGCACCGCGCGTCGCCGCGCGTGCACTCGCCGGCGCCGCCGCCGCTGCCATTGCCGGCGCCGCTGCCATTGCCGGCGCCGCCGCGGCCCGAGCTTGCGTCGCCTCCGCCGGAGACGGTGTCGCCGCCTGCGCCTTCGAACGGGTGATAGTCCTTGTCCAGCCCCAGTATCGCCGTGCAGCCGCTTGCCATGAAGGCCGATGCCGCCCACCACCACCGACGCGTGCGCTTGCTCTTCATATCTCCTCTTTGCCCACTCTCCCCGCGCTGTCCACCGCGGCACGCGCCCGCGATCTTACCCGGCGACGCGCGCGGCTGCGCCGCCTCCAGCGGGATGGCCGGGCCTACGGGCACGACTACATTCCGACGATGCGAGAAGAGTGGCTGCGTCCACTCCCCATGGGCGTCGTCGACCGAGCCCGTCGCCTCCGATGAAGCCCGGGAAAACACTGCTCCTTGCAGCGGTGCGGGCGCGCCGTCTCGGTGGAGGAGGGCTCCGGCTGGCGACCTCAGTAGCGCCCGAACAGCGTGCTGGGGGCCGGCTTGATCGGTGTTGGTGCCTTGCCGCTCGCGACCGGCCTGGGCGCGGTCGTCGTCGGTTTGTTCGGGCGCACCGGCGCAGTCGCGCTCCTGGGGGGCGCCGTCTGGACGCGTGCCTCGGCAGACGGTGTCACCGTCGGAGGGGGCGCCGAGGCCGGCGTGGGCGCCACCGCTGCGCTCGGCTCGGGCGTCGCTGCGGCCGGCTCCGGCGCCGCAGCGCTCGGCTGGGGCGCTGCCGCGCTCGGCTCGAGCGCCGTCGCGTTGCCCGCGGGCGGCGCCGTGCCCTGGCTCGGGCTCAGCGGGCTCGCGGCGACCACGTCCGGCACCGCCGGTTCGCCCTCGTTCTCCGCGCGCTGCGCGATCCAGAGGGCTGCGACCACGAGCATCGCGACCCCCAGCAAGGCCATCCCAGCGGCGATTGGCGCCCGGCGCGGCTTCGGCGGCGGCGAGGTGGTGGCCACGCCGGTCGAGGCCTCTGTCAGCCGCACGCGGTGCGAGCCGGAGAGGTGCTCCGGGGACGGGGTCGTCCCCAGCGCGGATTCCGTTCTCATGAGGGCCGGCGATAGCTCGGGTGACGACGGCGAGCTCGGGCGCGCTCCGGGCGAGGACGGCGAGCTCGGGCGCGCTCCGGGCGAGGACGGCGGGCTCGAGAGCCGCGCGGGTGAGGACGACGGGCCCTGGTGCATGCCGGCGTAGGACGGCGCGCTCGGGAAGCTCGCGCGGCGGCCACCGCCCACCGCCATGCCGAACACCTCGCCCAGGGCGTACACCGCCTCCGTGGCCTTGCGGAACCGCGCCGCGGGGTCGACCGCCGTGGCCCGGGCGAACCACGCATCGAAGCCCGGCGGCAACATCACGCCGACGGAGCGTGCCCGCTGCACCGGCGGCTCCTGCGGGCCGCGGACGGCCAGCATCGCGAAGGCGATCACATCACCTGCCTCGTTGGCCTCGGGGTCCCAGTACGGGAGACCCACCAGCAGCGCGTACGCCATCATGCCCAGCGCGTAGATGTCTGCAGCGCCGGTGAGCTTCTTGCGGACATGGAACTGCTCGGGCGCCATGTAGAGCGGCGTGCCGAGGCTGCGGGTGGCGCCGGCCGCGGTGGCGCCGTCGGCGACCAGCTTCGCGACGCCGAAATCCAGGATCTTCACGCGGATCGAGCCGTCCTCGCACTGCGACAGGAAGAGGTTCGCGGGCTTGAGGTCCCGGTGGACGATGTTCGCCGCGTGGGTGCGGTCGAGGGCCAGCGCGGCCTGGTAGAGGTAGGTCACGGCCTCGTCGGGCTGCAGGCGGCCGACGCGCTTGAGGCGCTCGCCGAGCTCCTCGCCGCGCAGCAGCTCCATGACCAGGAAGGGCATGCCGGTCGCCTCGTCGACGCCCGCGTCGAACACATCGACGATGTGCTCGCTCTCGATGTTCGCCGCGATGCGCGCCTCTCGCTTGAAGCGCTCGCGCATCTCCTCGCTCTCGAAGAGGTGCGCGTGCATCACCTTGAGAGCTCGGTGTCGCTCGGTCTCGAGGTGGACGACCTCGTGGACGGCGCCCATGGCGCCCGAGGCGATGAGGCGGACCACACGGTAGCGGCGCGCAAAGACGGACCCGTCCGCGAGTGCAGTCGACACGAGCCAAGAGGATCCCGTCGGGCGCCCCCGGCGTCAAGGCCTCCTCGGGGCTTGCCGCGAGGGCCCCCGCTGGCGGCGCGCCTGTCCTGTCATGATGTCGCGCAGTTACGCAGTTACGCAGTTACGCAGTTGCGCAGTTGCGTAGTCGCGTAGTCGCGCAGGGCCGCTCCTCCTCCGGACTCCTCCGGAAGGCGCCGCCGCGGGTCAGAAGGTGCCCTGGGCGCCGAGGACCGCCCCCGTCGGCCCGGCCTGCAGCACGCTCGCGCGGAGCCAACGCGGGGCGGCGCCCGTCGCCGGGCCGGCCGGCTTCGGCTCCGTCCAGTACAGCACCGCGGCTGCGCCTAGCCCGGCCAGCCCCACCCCGAAGCCAAGGGTGCTCATCAGCGCCATCGTGCCCCCGCTCTGCGCGGCTTTGTTCCCTGTCGCATCACAGGCCTTCTCGTCGCTGGCCTGGATCCGGCTGCCGCAGTGCTCGTCGACGACCGACTTCTTATCGAGCGCGAGCGCGCCCAGGATCCCGCCCGCCAGGAGCCCTGCGGCGCCCACCCCGCCGGCCACGTAGACCAGCGCCCGCCGGCCTCCCGGGGCTGCCGCCTCGTCCGGGACTGCGAGCGGCCGCGGGGCGTCGCGCTGCGACCCCGCCTCGGCGGTCGGGGGCTGCGCAGGGGCGGGCGCCGGCGGCGCGGGGATGCTGGGAGTGGGAGCCATCGCTTCCTTGACCTCCAGCGTCAGCGCCTTGGTCTCGCCCTCGGCGATCGCGACGGTCTGTTCCCACAGGGGTCCTCCCGGCGCCTGGGTCGACACCAGGTGTACCCCGGGGTTCACCGGGAGCGCGACGCCGAGCGCGGCCGGTCCCATAGCGCTGCCATCGCGCTTCACCACCGTGCCAGGCGGGGCGCCGTCCTGCAGCGAGAGCGAGAGCCGCGGCACGCGCGGCGCGAGCCGATCGCGCTCCTCCCGCGCCGCCTTGGGCCGGTCCCCTTGACGGGCCCGCAGCGCCGGCGTCATCCGGTCCACCCAGGCCAGGTAGTTCCCGAGCTGCGTCACGGCCGTGGCGATCTGGCCCCATTGCGACTCGCACATGGCGAGCGTGAAGAGCGTACCCGGCTGAGGATCGAGCTGCTCGCTCTCCGCGAGCATCTTGCAGCCCGACTCGTAGCGGCCTGCCTGCATGTCGGCGAGCCCTCGATTGAAGAGCTCCTCCGCGGCCGCGGCGTCCTGCGCCGCGGCGGGCGCGGCGAGCGAGAGCGAGGCGAGGGCGACGAGCAGATGTGCGGACCGGCGGAACCAAGGCGTCATGTTCTGTCACACCCGGCAGGAGAGGGGACCTCGGAGAGCGTGGCCGCCAGGGCGCGAGGCGCGCGCACCCGGCAGGAGAGGGGACCTCGGAGAGCGTGGCCGCCAGGGCAGCCAGGACGCGACACGCGCGCGGCCCGCGAGCATCTACAGCGACCTCACGCAGCGGATGCCCGTCGACCGGGTGAAGTCATTCTGGGGATGATGGCCGCGGTTCTGCGTTCGCAGCCTGGAGGAATCCTCGTTCCATCCCCCGCCCCGGAGGGACCGGTCCGCGGCCGTCGCCAGCTGGGCGCAGTTGACGCAGGGGTTCAGGTAGTCGCTCAGGAACGAGTCCAGCGTCCACTCCGCCATGCTCCCTGCCAGATCGGCGTGCCCCCACCGCCCGTCTCCTCTCGGAGATCTCGACCCGACGGGCACCATGTCATCGAACTCGCAGGCGGCGGGCGCGCCGATGAGGCAAGCGTAGGTCGTGTAGGTGGTATTGAGCGTCGTCGAGGCCGGGGGTTGCGACCACGGATAGTGACGCTGTTCGTCCCCTCCGGCGGCTGCGTAGTTCCACTCTGCTTCGGTGGGCAGCCGTCCCCCGTCCCACGCGCAGAACGCGAAGGCGATGGGCCAGCGCACGCAGTTCATCGCGAGGTGCTCGTTGGCGCCGGGCGTGTCGGTCCACGTGCTGTAGATCCCGCTGCACCGGATCGCCGTCCTCAGCGTCGGTGCGTCGGGAGGGAGGGCCGAGTCCCAGTCCGGGCTCCACCCGCTCCCCTCGATGTCCGGGTGCGCTCCCGCGTCGCGCGGTGGGCGGCTGCCTGGATAGGCGTCCACGAACCTCCGGAACCTGCCCACCGTCACCTCGAACCGATCCATCTCGAAGTCGTCCACCGTGGCGGGGAACGCGGGATTGTTGTCCCGGTTGAAGGTGCCTCCGGGGACCGGCCATGCGGTGCAGCAGCTCTCGTCGCCTCCCGGACCGCACGTCACGGACAGCCCGCCGCAGCTCGGCCGGTTCACGCACGTCCCCGCGACGCACACGGGCGCCGTCCCTCCGCACGGCGGGCTGCTCTCCCATCCGCCGTTGAAGCACTGCTGCGGCGTGTTGTTCAGACACCGCCTCTCGTCCGTCACGCAATCGCCGCCCCCGCCGGTGCTGGCGGTGGTCGTCGAGGTGGTCGCCGCGGTCGTGGAGGCGGTCGTCGTTGTGGTGGAACTCGTCGTTGTGGTGCTGCTGGTGGAGGTCGGGCCGCCGCCGCTGGCGTCGCCGCCGGAGCCGGCGCTCGTCGAGGCGGGGCCGCCGCCGCTGGCGTCACCGCCGGAGCCGGCGCTCGTCGAGGCGGGGCCGCCGCCGCTGGCGTCACCGCCGGAGCCGGCGCTCGTCGAGGCGGGGCCGCCGCCGCTGGCGTCGCCGCCGGAGCCGGCGCTCGTCGAGGCGGGGCCGCCGCTGCCGCCCTCCCCGCCGGCGCCCGTCGTCGCCGCGCTGGCGCCCGAGCCGTCGCCGCCTGCTCCGCCGCCGCTCGTCGTCGTGCCGGTGGCCGAGCCGCCGCTGCCGCCTTGCCCGCCGGTCCCGGCGGCGCTTCGGTCGTCGAGGTAGTAGCCGTCGAAATCGGCGATCAGGCCGCACCCGCTGGCGACGAAGACCGAGGTAGCCCACCACCATCCCGTGCGCCTGCCAACCATGCCTACTCCTCTACAGCCGCTGCGCGGGTGCTGTCCATAGCGCCGGTAGCCCCCAGGAATGCTCTTACGAAGGCGCGGTCGTCGGCGTCAGAAGCGCCCTCGCGCGCCGAACACGGCCCCATTGGGCCCTGCCTCCAGCACGCCTGCGCTGAGCCACCTCGGGCTCGCGGTGACCGCCGGTGCCGCCGTCTTCGGCTCGGTGAGGTACAGGACGAGCGCCGCCCCGACCCCGGCCAGGCCCACCGCGAACCCGATCGTGCTCACCGTGGCCAGCGTGTTCGCGCTGTCCCCGGCGTCGCGCCCTGTCGTGTCGCATGCCTTCGGGTCCGTGGCCTCGATCCCGCTGCCGCAGTGCTCGTCGATGGTGCCCTTCTCGCCGAGCACGAGCGCGCCGGTGATGCCGCCCAGCACGAGGCCCGCCGCGCCGAGCCCGCCCGTCAGATAGAGAGCCGTTCGGCGGCCTGCGGGAACCTCCGACGCGTCCGGTGGGGCCGGCGCGGGCGCCGGCACGATCGCCGGTGCCGGGGACCTCGGAGGGAGCGCGGGGGCCTGGGCAGCCGGCGCGTCCTTCAGCGCCAGCGTGAGCTCTTTCGTCTCGCCCGCCGTGATCGTCACATGTTGTTCCCGGACGGGCCCTCCCGGCGCCTGGATCGACACCCGGTGATCTCCGGGGTCGACGGGCAGCGCGACGCCCAGCGCGGCCTCGCCCAGCACGGAGCCGTCGCGCCGGACCACGGTGCCTGTCGGCGCACCCGGCGGCAAGGAGAGCGCGAGCCTCGGAATCTGGGGCGAGAGCCGGTCGCGCTCCTCCATCGCGAGCTTCGGCCGCTGGCCTTGACGGGCCTGCTCGGCCGGCGTCATCCGATCGAAACGCGCCAGGTAGTCCTTGAAGCGCGCGACCGCCGTGGCGATGCGGCCCCATCGGGCCTCGCAGGACGCCAGCGTGAAGAGCGTGCCGGGCTGAGGGTCGATGCGCTCGCTCTCGGCGAGGGCCTTGCAGCCCGTCTCGTAACGGCCTGCCTGCATGTCGGCGAGCCCCCGCTCGAAGAGCGCCTCGGCGGCGGCGACGTCCTGCGCCGCCGCAGGAGCCGAGAGGGAGAGCACGCCGAGGGCGGCGAGGAGAGGGGCGGAGCGGCGGAGACGAGGGGGCATGCGCTGGCACTCGGCAGGTGAGGAGAGAGCGGGAGACGCGCCGTCACGAGCGCGGCGGGCGGGCGGATTGGAGCACGACGCCGGAGAGCTGGGAAGGAGGGGAGGAGAGGGGAACGGGGCGCTGAGCCGTGCCTTCATGACGGCGCTTCAACCGCTCGGAGGCAGACGAGGACACGCTCGGCGCGCAGGGGGTGAGCCGGCGTTGCCACCGAGGCGGAGCTCGGCGCGCAGGGGGCGAGCCGGCGCTGCCGCGGAGGTGCAGCTCAATATCGGCCGTACGGGGAGGGAGCGGTGGATGTCGTTTGTTGCGGCGCAGGCGGCTTCTTGTTGCCCGAGGGCGGCCTGGGCCCCGATGCCGATGGCTTGGCCGCGGGCTCCCGTGACGGCGCGCCCGGGCGGAGCGTTATCGGCGCGGGGGCCGTGGAGGCTTGCACCACCGCCCTGGACGGCGCGCGCGGCGCCGTCGCCGAGGGGGGAGGAGGCGTCGCTGCGGCGGTCGGTTCCGGCGCCGTGGGGGCCGGCACGGGCGCCTGCGCGAGGGTCGGCTCGGGCGCGGGCGCGAGGGTCGGCCCGGGCGCTGCCAACGTCGTCTCCGGCGCCGCCGCGGCCGTCGTGATGGCAGCCGCCGCGGCCGTCGTGACGGCAGCCGCCGCTGGATCGCCGCCGCGGCTGGCGCGCAGCGCGAGCCAGCCGCCGCCCAGCAGCACGAGGAGCCCCAGCGCCGAAAGCCCCGCGGCGAGCGGGGCGCGGCTCGGTCTCGACGGCATGGACAGCATGCCGGACACCGCGGCACCGATCGAGCTCCCCACGTGCGCCGGACCGGACGAGCTCGCGTCGCGCTCCGGGCCCGCGCTCGCCGCAGCCGCCGGGGCCGGCTCGGCCGTGAAGACGGCGGGGGCCACCGCCGCGGTGGCGGGGGCGGTTCCGGGCCAGGACGGCGCGCTCGGGAACGTCGCCCGGCTGCCGCCCGCCGGGATGCCGAGCGCCTCGCCGAGGGCCCGCACCGCCTCCGTGGCCCGCTGGAACCGCGCCGCGGGATCGACCGCCGTGGCCCGGGCGAACCACGCGTCGAAGGCCGGCGGCAGCGTCACGCCCATCGAGCGCGCCCGCTGCACCGGCGGCTCCTGCGGGCCGAAGACGGCGATCATCGCGAATGCGAACACGCCGTCGACGCTGCTCGCCTCGGGATCCCAGTACGAGGCGCCCACGAGCAGCGTATAGGCCATCATGCCGAGCGCGAAGACGTCCGCGGCGCCGGTGAGCCTCGCGCGGCCGCGGAACTGCTCGGGGGGCATGTAGAGCGGCGTGCCGAGGCTGCTCGTGGTGCCCGCCGCGGTCGCGCCCTCGGCGACGAGCTTGGCGATGCCGAAGTCGAGGATCTTCACGCGGACCGAGCCGTCCTCGCGCTGCGACAGGAAGAGGTTCGCGGGCTTGAGGTCGCGGTGCACGATGTTCGCCGCGTGGGTGCGGTCGAGGGCCAGCGCGGTCTGGTGGAGGTAGGTGACGGCCTCGGCGGGCGGCAGGCGGCCGGCGCGCTTGAGGCGCTCGCCGAGCTCCTCGCCGCGGAGCAGCTCCATGACCAGGAAGGGCATGCCGGTCGCCTCGTCGATGCCCGCGTCGAAGACGTCGACGATGTGCTCGCTCTCGATCTTCGCCGCGATGCGCGCCTCTTGCTTGAAGCGGGCGCGCATCTGCTCGCTATGGAAGAGGTGAGCGTGCATGACCTTGAGCGCGCGGCGGCGCTCGGTCTCGAGGTGAATCACCTCGTGGACGGCCCCCATCGCGCCGGCGGCGATGAGGCGCTCGACGCGGTAGCGGCGCGCGAAGACCGTCCCCTCCGCAAGGATGACCGACACGAGAGGAGGCTCACGCGCCGGGCGGGCGGCGTCAAGGGGACGGGAGAGGCGCTATTCATGGACCGTCGCCGGCGGGGGCCGTCATGACGTTCATAGCGCGGGTGGCCCGAGCGGAGCCAACCGCCGAGCATCCTGCCGACCTCGTCGCTCTCCTGGGCGAAGTGGAGGTGCTGCGCCTCGGAGACGCAGCGGAGGGGGTGCGCGAGCCGCATGAGCACGCGGGCGCGGACGAAGCCGCGCGAGGCGGTGGCGAGGTCGGCGCGCTTGTCGCGGCGGTACGAGGCCTCGACCAGGCGCTCGGTGATGTCGAGGCAGGCATGGAGAAGGCGGTCACCGACGGTGAAGCGGTGCTCGCGGGGGAACTTGGCGACGCGCTCGGCGACCCAGGCGAGCAGCGCTTCCATGCGGACGGCGATCACCGGCGCTGCAGCGGGGCCGGGGGCTCCGTCCCCGGACCCCCGGCTCCCTGCGTTGCGGCTGCTATCGCCCGACATCGGTGGGGAGCCTTGTTTGATCAAGGGTTCAAGGATCAAGTTTCAAGGGAAATGATACATGTAAGCGATACTTGTGCCATGTTGCTACGGTGTCCTCGTGCACCGGGCCCCGACGCCGCCGCCGCGGCCCGACGGGACGTCGTAGCCGCGGCGGGAAGAGAGCAGGTACGACGCACCGTAGCCCCAGCTCCCGCCCCGGAGCACGCGGGGCGAGGTAGATGCTAAATTGGCACAATCATCGCATTGCGAGTCGTACGGGTCCTTGTACCAATCCAAGACCCACTCCCACAGGCTCCCGGACAGGTCCGCCTGACCCCACTTGCCATCCCCTTTCGGCGACTTCGACCCCACCGCTTGGATGTCGCTGAATGCGCACGAGCCGTCAGGCCCGCACTCATACCCCGCGTACATGCTGTCGATCGTCGTCGAGCTCGGCGGCTTCGACCACGGATACTCCCGCTGACCGTCTGCTCCTCCCCCTCCCGCTGCCGCGTAATTCCACTCCGCCTCCGTCGGCAGTCGGCCTCCGTCCCACGCGCAGAACGCGAACGCCACGTACCAGCTCAGGCAGTTCATCGGAAGATGCTCGTTCTCCGCTGCTACATCCGTCCAGGTCCGGTAGGTCGAGTTGCACTTCACCGCGGCCTTCAATGCCGCAGCATCCGCGGGCAGGCTGCTGTCCCACGCCGCATCCCACCCGCTCCCTGCGATGTTCTTCGGGTGCGCTCCCGCTCCCGCCCCAGGCTTGCTCCCGGGATACGCCTCCACGAACTTCCGGAAGCGACCCACCGTCACCTCGAACCGATCCAGCAGGAATCCGCTAACCGTCGCTGGATACGCGGTGTCGTTGCTCCGGTTGAACTTGCCCGTGGGCAGCGCCTCCCCCGTCCCGCAACAGCTCTCGTTGCTGTCACGACCGCACGTCTGGGCCAGGCCGACACAGCTCGGCGGCGTCACACATACCCCTCGACTGCAGACGGGCGCCGCCGCACCACACGGCTCGGCGTCCTCCCACGCCCCGCGCTCTCCGCACCGCTGCGGGCGATTCTCCTCCGAGCAACGCACGTCCTCCGGGCCGCACTCCCCAACGCACTTCCCGTCGACGCAGGTCTGCCTGACGCACTCCTTCCCGGCCGGAGTACACTCGTCCCCGCCTCCAGTTCCCCCGGCGCCTCCCACCCCGCCTCCAGCTCCCCCGGCGCCTCCCATCCCGCCTCCAGTTCCCCCGGCGCCTCCCATCCCGCCTCCAGTTCCCCCGGCGCCTCCCATCGCGCCTCCAGTTCCCCCGGCGCCTCCCATCCCGCCTCCAGCCTCCCCTCCGGCGCCGGCTTCGCCTCCGGTTCCGCTCCCGCCACTGCCTTCTTTCTGGATGTAATATCCGTCCTCCAGCCCCGCCACCAGCGCACAGCCGCCCGCCGTTGCCGCCCACGCCGCCCACAGCCATCTCGCGCCCGTCCGCTTCGCCATGCCTCGTCCTACTGCTGACACGCTTCCGCTGTCCACCCACGCGCGTCCTCCCCCTCTTGCCCTGCTGCGCCGCCGCACGCTCGACCCGCGCACGCCCGTGCTGGGGCGGCAGGCGGTTTCGAGCGTGACGGACACCGACGCGGCGGCACGACGCCCCGAGTTCGCCGTCCTCTCCGCCCTCGCGCACGGCGCTGGCGAGCAGGGCGCCGCGATCGCCGCAGCCGTGCCGCCCGCCCTCCGCGGCCTCGATGAGAGGGGGCAGCAGGGCGCGCAGACTCACGGCATTACGCGCAGGTCGCCATCATGATGTCTCTATTTCTGCTGCTCAACGTCGATATTTCGAGTGCGCTCCTCCCGGAGCGCTGATATCAACTCCTCCGCGCGCCATCGGGATACGGTTTGCGAAGCGAGACCTTCGCCGGCGAGACCCCGCGCGCTCCCGGCACTCAAGCACCTGCGAGCCGCCGCGCGATGCCGTCCATGGACCACGAGATCCTCGTCGATCTCTTCAAGAACCGCCCGTCGCTCGCCGCTGAGCTCC
Source organism: Sorangium sp. So ce117 (assembly GCF_051524395.1). Lineage (NCBI taxonomy): Bacteria > Pseudomonadati > Myxococcota > Polyangiales > Polyangiaceae > Sorangium > Sorangium sp. So ce117. Next base: position 8,088,733 of record NZ_CP150309.1, on the reverse strand, counting down.
TCGTCGTGAGGCGGTTCCGATCGTGACGGACAAGGCCGAGGCGGCCCGACGCCCCGAGCTGGGCGTGCTCTCCGCCCTCGCGCACGGCGCGGGCGAGCTGGGCGCGAACATCGCCGCCGCCGTCCTGCCCGCCATCCGAGAGCTCGACGAGGACAGGGCCAGGTTCTACGGCGATCTCGTGCTAAATTCCCTGGACGATACGGCCCGGCGGGCCCTGGAGGCGATGGTGAAGGGCTACGAATACCAGAGCGATTTCGCCAAGAAGTACGTCGCGCAGGGACGCCACGAAGGAGAGCGTGCCATCCTGCTGCGGCAGTTGCGAGCTCGCTTCGGTGAGCTGCCGGAAGCCGCCGTCGCCCGGGTCGAGGGGGCCGAGATCGCCGTGCTCGAGCAGTGGGCCGAGCGGGTGCTCAGCGCGAAGACGCTCGCCGAAGTGCTCGACGAGCCGAGCTGAGGACCGCTGCTGGGGAGATCGCCCAATAAGGCGATACCGCCGGCGCGCCGGCTCGGTCCAGGGGAGCGTGCAGCGCACCGCGAGGGCCGAGCGTGTCGTGGCATGCCTTCCCTGGCTTCCGTTGAGGTGCTCCCGCTGCGCAGTGCCTCGGTCGGCTCGACGGCGTTCGCATCACCGAGGCCTACCGTCGCGCTGCTCTCGGTCGCTGTCGCTCCGCGGCCGCTCCGACCGAGCGTGACGTGTCGCCCGCGGCGACGGGGTCGGGTCACCCGTTCTCACGCTCTTGCGCACAGGGTTGCAAATTCATCTCTCTTTATCTGCCGTGCAGATCGCTTATTTGAAGTGCGTCGCCGTCGGTGAGTTGATATCAAGGCCGCCGTGGGCAAGCTTGACGGGTTCGCGAAGCTGACCTTCGCCGAGGACACCCCGCGCGTCACCGGCGGCTCCGCCGCATGGCACCGGCCGCCCGAGGTGCGACTCGAGCGTGTCCAGGCCGACGGTTATCTCCGCGTGCTGCGGCCCGAGGGCCTCGTTCCCCTCGCCCGGCTCTGGCCGGCGGCGTGCGACCACGACGAGGTGCTCGTCGAGATCAAGAGGGCCGGCGACCACGTCGGCATCGGGGAGATCTAGCGCGCGACGCTGGGTGATCCGCATGTACAACGTATGCCGATATCAGCAGGGGTGAGCGACGACTTGCTTCGGCGGTTCGCTCGCTCCGACGACCCGGAGATCGAGGCGCGCAGGCGGTGGATTCTCCGGTTCCTGCTCGCCCACAGCCCGGAGGGCAAGAAGTTGCTCATCGAGCATGCGATCGAGAGGGGCCAGCTTATCGGAGCGCGCGCGGCGCTGCGCAGGGTCTTGGCGCGGCGTGGGCTTGCGCTCAGCGCGCCGCTCGAGGCTCAGATTGATGCCTGTTCCGAGCTGGCCACGCTCGAGCGATGGCTCGACCAGGCGGTGACGGCGACGACCGCAGACGACGCATTGGTGTAGATCTGGGTGCGCCCCGCCGCGAACTCCCTCTCCCTGGGCCGGGCCGTTTGGCAATCCCGTCACACCGCCAGGAACTCCCTCGCGATCTCGTCGTCGAACTCCGCCACGCTCCCCCGCCGCACGATCCCCCCGTTATCCATGATGAGGTACTCGCTCGCCGTCGACAGCGCGAAATCCAGGAACTGCTCCACGAGCAAGATCGCCATATCCCCCTTCTGTCCGAGCCCCTTGATCACCTCGCCGATCTCCTGCATGATCGACGGCTGGATCCCCTCCGTCGGCTCGTCGAGCAAGAGCAGCTTCGGCTTCCTCAGCAGCACGCGCGCGAGGGAGAGCTGCTGTTGCTGCCCGCCGCTCAGCGTACCGGCCGCCCGCGCGTGAAACTTCTTGAGGATGGGGAACATCTCCATCATCTCTTCCAGCGCAGCGGGGCTAGGCGTCGAATCGCTCTTCGCCTCGAAGCCCATGAGCAGGTTCTCTCGCACCGTCAGGTAGGGGAAGATCCCTCGCCCCTGCGGCACATAACCTATCCCCGCGCGAGCCCTGTCGCTCGGCGACCTGGCCGTGAGGTCCGCCCCGTCGAGCGTCACCTTGCCGCGCCGCGGCTTCAGCACGCCCATGATCGCCTTGAGCAACGTCGTCTTGCCGACCCCGTTGCGGCCCAGCAGGCACGACACCCGCCCTGGCGCGACGTCCAGGCTGACCTGCGACAGGATGCAGCTCTCCTCGTAATAGACCGCGAGATCCTCGACAACCAGCATGCTGCTACCGCTCCTCCGCCTGAGCCTCGGCCGGCGCTTTGGCCCCGCCCCGCGCGCGCCCTGCGTCGTGCGCCCGCCCGAGGTAGACCTCGATCACCTGCGCGTTGCCCTGGACCTCCTCGACCGGCCCCTCGCACAGCCGCCTGCCGGCGTGCAGCACCGTCACCGTGCTCGCGTAGCGCCGCACGAACTCCATGTCGTGCTCCACCACCAGCACCGACCGCTGCTTCGCGATCTCCTGGACGAGCTCCCCCGTGCGGTCGCGCTCGCGCCGGGTCATCCCTGCCACCGGCTCGTCGAGCAGCAGCAGCTTCGGCTGCTGCACGAGCAGCATGCCGATCTCCAGCCACTGCCGCTCCCCGTGCGCGAGCACCGCGGCCCGCACGTCCGCGCGCCGCCGGAGCCCGACCCGATCGAGCGTCTCGGCGATCTCCCTCTCTTGCGGCGCCGACAGCCCCCGGAGCAGCCCCGGCGCGCTCTCCCGGAAGCCCAGCGCCGCCTCCAGGTTCTCGAGCACCGTGAGGCTGCCGAACACCGCCGGCGTCTGGAACTTCCGCCCGATCCCGAGCCGCACAAGGGCGTGCTCCGGCAGGCGATTCACCTCCACGGCCTCCTGCCCGGACTCCCCACCTCCGTGGAACACCACACGTCCGCTCGACGGCTTCGTCTTGCCGGTCAGGATGTCCAGCAGCGTCGTTTTTCCGGCGCCGTTCGGCCCGATCAGGAACCGGAGCTCCCCGCGCTGGATGGAAAAATCGAGCTCGTCCAGCACCTTGAAGCCGTCGAAGCTCACCGTCACCCGCTGGACCTCGACGATGTTGCCGCGGCTCATCGCGCTGCTCCTCTCCTCGTCTCCGCGTTCGTTTCCGCGCTCGTTTCCGCGTTCGTTTCCGTGCTCGCTTCCGCTCATCTCCGCGCCTCCCCCTCAGCGACCGGTCGTCGCCGGCGCCTCTGGGCCCGCTGCCGAATCGACCTCATCCCCGCTCGCCGGCCCCGCCGCGCCGCCGGTGTCGCGGCGCGAGAGCTTCGCGGCGTGCCGCTGCAGGAAGCCCGAGACGCCCTTCGGGAGCAGCATGACCGACGCCGCGAAGAGCGCGCCGAAGCCGAGCTGCCACACCTCGGGGTACGACTCGCTCAGCGCGCTCTTGCCCAGGCTGACAAGGATCGCCCCGACGACCGCGCCGATCAGCGTGCCGCGCCCGCCGACAGCCACCCAGGTCACCATCTCGACCGACGGGATCACGCCCATCGAGGAGGGCGAGATGAGGCCGACCTGGCAGACGAACAGCGCGCCCGCGATGCCCGCCATGCCCGCCGACAGCGCGAACACCAGCGTCTTCAGCGTGACCGGGTTGTAGCCGAGGAAGCGCACCCGGTTCTCGTCGTCCCGCATCGCCACGAGCAGGCGCCCGAAGCGCGACTGGGTGAGCTTCCGGCACAGGAGATAGAGCGCCCCGAGGCAGAAGAGCGTCACGAAATAGAGCACCGTCTGCGTCCCGGTCGCCCCCCGCGCGAAGCCGAAGATCGTCTTCAGGTTCGTGATCCCGTTCGTGCCGCCCGTCACCGCCTGCTGGCCGATGAAGAGGATCGACGCGATCAGCGTCAGCCCCTGGGTGATCAGCGAGAAATACACCCCCTGGACGCGGCTCCGGAAGACGAGATAACCCACCGCGGACGCGATCGCCATCGGCAGGAGGACGACGGCGCAGAGGGCCACGACCGGCGAGCGGAACGGCTCCCAGAAGATCGGCAGCGCCTCGAGGCCGCTCCAGCTCATGAAATCGGGCAGGCGCGAGCCGGACGTCTCCAGCTTCAGGTACATCGCCATCGCGTAGCCGCCGAGGCCGAAGAAGAGCCCCTGACCGAGGCTCAGCATCCCGCCGTAGCCCCAGATGAGATCGAGCCCCAGGGCGACGATGGCGTAGGTGAGGAACTTGCCGAGCAGGTTCAGGCGGAAATCGGAGAGCACGAGCGGCGCGACGAGGAGCGGCAGCGCCACGGCGAGCGGCGCTCCCCAGGTCCAGACGAAATTGCGAAGGGCAGAGTCTCGAGGGGCCATGTCCGTGTCCTCTCCTATCGTGTGCGCAGGGCGAGCAGGCCTGTCGGACGCCACTGCAAGAAGGCGATCACCAGCGCGAACACGAGCGCCTTGCCGAGCGACGCCGTCGTCGAGAGCTCGAGCAGCGTGTTCGCGACGCCGATCACGAGCGCGGCCACCACCGTGCCAGGCAGGCGTCCGAGGCCCCCGAGGATGACCACCATGAAGGCGTCGACGATGTAGTTCGTCCCGAGCGACGGCCCGATCGAGCCGAGCTGCGTCAGCGCGCACCCCGCGATCCCGGCGAGCCCGGCGCCGAGCGCGAACGTCGCGGCGTCGACCCGGCGCGCGCGGACGCCGAGGCACGAGGCCATCTCGCGGTTCTGCATGACGGCCCGCAGCCGCCTGCCGCCCGCGGAGCGGTGCAGGTACGTGTAGACCGCGGCGATGCACGCGATCACGAGCGCGATGAGGAAGACCCGCTTGTAAGGCAGCTGCGTCCCGCCCGAGAGCGCAACGCCGCCGCTCAGCCACGAGGGGCTCGAGACCTGCACGTTGGACGCGCCGAACAGGCTCCGCGCGGCCTGCTGCAGCACGAGCCCGACCCCCCACGTGGCGAGCAGCGTGTCGAGCGGCCTGCCGTAGAGGAAGCGAACGATCGTGAGCTCGAGCACGAGCCCGAGCACGCCGGCCACGAGGAACGAGGCCGGCAGCGCGAGAAGGAACCAGAGCCCGGCCTCGGTCCCCCCGACGAGCGGCGCGACGTGGTGCCCGACGACGTACGTCGTGTAGGCCCCCGCCATGATGAACTCGCCGTGGGCCATGTTGATGACGTTCATGAGCCCGAAGGAGAACGCGAGGCCCATCGAGATGAGCAGGAGGATCGAGCCCAGGCTCAGGCCATTGAAGGCGTGGAGGAGAACTTCGTTCATTCTAGAGCACCCAACCGATCGAGACGCCGCGCACAGTGAGGTTCGGGCCGCGGAGGCGCGGAGGGCGTCCTGACGAGCCCCCGCGCGCTCCGTGGCTCCGGGCTTCGGGCTTCGCGCTCGCGCCCCGCTACTTCGCGGCCAGCTCCTTCGCCCAGGGGTACGCGCTCAGGTACGGATCCGGCTGGACCGGCTTGCCCGAGCTCCACACCTCGTCGATGAGGCCGTCCTTCCGGACCGCGCCGATGCGGACCGTCTTCCAGGTGTGCTGGTTCTTCCCGTCGAGCCGGACCAGGCCCTCGGGCGCGTTGTACTCGATGCCTCCGGCCTTCACGGCCTCCTTCACCTTGGCGACCTCGGTCGACTTCGCCTTCTCGACGGCCATCTTCCACAGGTAGACCCCGAAGTAGCCCGCCTCGATGGGGTCGTCCGTGACGCGCGCGGCGCCGTATTTGGCCTTGTACGCGTCGACGAACTTCTTGTTCTCGGGGGTGTCCGTGGTCTGGTAGTAGTTCCACGAGACGAGGTGTCCGGCGATGTTCTCGGCGCCGATGCCGCGCACCTCCTCCTCGGCGACGCTCACCGAGAGGACCGGCAGCTTGTCGGCGGTGTAGCCGGCGTCCTTGAACTGCTTGAAGAACGCCACGTTGCTGTCGCCGTTCAGCGTGTTGAAGATCGCGTCGGGCTTGGCCGCGCTGATCTTGCTGATGATCGTGCTGACCTCGGTCCCGCCGAGGGGCAGGTACTCCTCGCCGGCGAGCTCTCCGCCCTTCGCCGCGAGCTGAGCCTTGATGATCTTGTTGGCCGTGCGCGGAAAGACGTAGTCGGAGCCGAGCAGGTAAATGCGCTTCTTGCCCTTCTCGAGCAGGTAGTCGACCGCGGGGACGATCTGCTGGCTCGGCTCGGCGCCGGTGTAGAAGATGTTGGGCGACTGCTCCAGCCCTTCGTACTGGACCGGGTAGAAGAGCAGGCCGTTCAGCTCCTCGAACGAGGGCAGCATCGCCTTGCGGCTGGCGCTGGTCCAGCCGCCGAACACGACCGCCACGGCGTCCTGCTGCACGAGCTTCCTGGCCTTCTCGTTGAACGTGGGCCAGTCGCTGGCGCCGTCCTCGACCACGGGCACGAGCTGCTTGCCGAGCACGCCGCCCGCCTTGTTGATCTCCTCGATGGCGAGCAGCGTCGCGTCCTTCACGGCCACCTCGCTGATCGACATGGTGCCGCTCAGCGAGTGGAGCACGCCGACCTTGATGGATCCGCTGTCCGAGGCGGGCGCCCCGGGCGCCGCAGCCCCGGGCGCGGGAGCCTCGTCGTTCGCCTTGCCGCAGGCAGAGAGCAGGGCCGCGCCGGCGAGCGCCGCCATCGCGACGCAGAGCGTACGACGCCGAGAGGTGCCCGCCGCCGGCCGATCCTCAACGTCCAACCCAGACGTGTACATATTCAACGCATCCTCCTTGGGTGCCGAGGGCGCGTCCAATGCCCTGCATCGACGCGGCGCGGCGATTCGACTGCACAAGAGCCGTTGGGAGTTCGGGAGCCGGCCAGTGAAGACTCCCGGCTGGACACACCCGATGGCCGCCCTGCACAGCAGAACGCGGTCCCCGGACAAGGGCCAGCCACACGACGTCGTGGTGAAAGGCCTTATGCCGAGTGCCATGTTTCGTCGAGGTTTCGTCGACGTGAAATGTCGCCCGGCCGGCAGGCGCCGTGCATTTTCCGCAGGCCGTTTGGATTTCTGACCACAAAGCGCGTCGAGCGATCCATCGTTGTTCTCGTTCCGCTCGAGTTTTCGCCCCGGTTACGGCTCCGGTGTGATGCACCGCACGCGGGGCGCGGAGCACGGGGCGCGGAGCGCGGGGGGTCGAGCGTGGGGCGCCGTTGGGCGCGCGCGCACGCGCGACCTCGCCCGCGGTCGTCACGCCCGATGTCGCTTGAGCCGATACGGTGTGGGGCGCTCTGGCCGCTGCGCGCACGAGAGCTGCGAGCTCCGGCGCTGTTGCGTGCAGCAGCGAGCAGTAGCGAGCAGTAGCGACTAGGTGCGCTCTCCAGTGCAGTAAAAAACTTGTATCAAGAGCGGTAAATGGCGAGTACACTGATAGATGCTGTCTGCGCCCTGTGCTCGGTCGACACGGAGGGCAGGCGGGGTGGAGCCTATGAGAAGCACGAATCACTTGCCCGGCGAGACGGATGGCCGATCCACGAGCGGCGGAGCGGCGCCGGACGGCGTCGCGGCCGGGCCGCGGGACGAGAACTCGGTGGTGATCTCCCTGAGCGCGCTGCTCGCGGTGGAGAAGGACGCCTCCATCAAGAGCGGCGCGCGGGCCGATCGCGGCGCGAGGAGCTCCGGGATCGAGGATAGCCGCGGGTCCGCCGCAGGCGACGGAGAGCGCAGCAGCTACCTGGAGATCTTTCCGTTCGGCGTGCCTTCCGAGCTGCCGGCGTTCAGGCCGCCCGATCTCACGCCCGTGCCCTCCGAGGTCCCGATCGACCTGCGCCCGCCGCGCGCGCGGCGGGCGGCGAGCGTGCGCTACGGAATCGCGGGCGTCCTCGGGGCGGTGGTCGTCGCCGGAGCGGTGTGGCTCGGCGCCCCGCGCGAGACGCTCCAGGCGGCTGCGCAGCCCGGCGTGCGGCACGCGGCGAGCGCGGCGCTGGCGCAGCTGCCCAAGGTGGAAGCAAAGGCCGCGGCCGCGCCCGTCGAGGCGCCTCCGGCCAAGAAGAAGGGCGACAAGACGCGCGAGCGCGGGGCGAAGGCCCCAGCCGCCGCCCCCGCTGCCGGGGGAAAGGCGCCGGCGAAGCGCGCCGCGGAGAGCAGTGGACCGGCGACCGCCGCGCCGCCGGCGAGCCCGGGCGGCGCGCGTACAGCGGGCGACCCCTGCAAAGGCGACCTCGACTGCGCCATGCGGCGCGCCGCGGGCGGCTCGTAACACCGCCCACGCAAGCAAAAAGGCCGAGAGCTCGCCGCTGATCTATCGAGAGCTCGATCGTTGGGAGCACGACAGGCCACCAGCGAGCTCTGGTGGGCGCCTCCTGTCTCACTTCTGCCGTTGAGGTCGCCCGCGTGCCCAGCGCGTTCCCCTGGAGCAGGTTATCCACGCGGAGCCGCTTGATCTCCCGCACCTGCCCTGTGCTAGGGTCTGCTCCTGTTGCACAAAACTGCTGACAACCGATCTGTCCCGGTGGATTGCACGCACATTGTGCAGAGACATGCGTGCTCCTCGCGCGACCGCTTGGGGCGCAGAGGCGCAGCTGTAGTCACGAAGCAGATACCATCACGTAAAATTCTGGTGTAGGAACAGCGCCCGGCGCCGACGGTGGCGTTGAAGTGCACAGGAAGCGTGGCCCGGCGACGTCGCTCGACGTGTAGTGCCGAGTTACGAGCCGCGCGGCGCGACCCTACTCGTCTGGAGGTGGATTCATGAAAGCTTTTGGTTTCGCAGCGATCCTGATCAGCGTGGGTATGATGACGGCCTGTACGGTCACGAGCGGTAATGGCGACCCGAGCGGCTCGGGCGGCTCGGGCGGCTCGGGCGGCTCGGACTCGACCACCTCCACGTCGTCGGCCACCACGGGCGAGGGCGGATCAGGCGGGACGGGCGAGGGCGGTGCGGGCACGGGCGGGGCCGAGGAGTGCTCCGACGCCGGGACCACGAACGAGTGCTTCACCTGCTGTGATGAGACGTACGAGGACGGGCTGGCGGCCCTCACGATTCACGGGTTCGAGGCGTGCGGTTGCACGGCTGACGCCACGTGCGCCAGCGTGTGCGATACCACCGATGCCACGACCGACGTCTGCAATGATGACGGCAGCATCAACGATACGGCGAACAACGCGGACTGCATCGCGTGCCTGAAAGAGCTCGCCGACGACGATGCCTGCATCGAGGTCGCCGGGGCCGCCTGCGAAGACGATGAGACGTGCCTCCCGTACCTCGAGTGCCTGGACACCTGCCCGTGATGGCTCTCAGGGGAAGGGCCGGCGTCGTGCGCCATCGATCGTGAGGTGATCCGAGCCGGCCGGGCAGGACAGGCGATCTCGTCGAGATCGCCTGTCCTGTTTTGTCGCATACCGTCCTGCCGGCGACCATCGAGGGGCGCGCGTCGAGCAGCCCCCTGCGATGAGCGGTCCTGGCGGATGCGACCCTGCCGCCAGGGACCGCCGGCGCCCTACGGCGAGAGCCGCACCACCAGGATGTCGGACCAGGTCGACTGCGCCGTGGCGCCATCGAGGTCCACGCTGCCCTCCACGGTCCCGGCGAGCAGGACGCGGCCGCGGTCCACGAACGACACGACCCCCGCCGCGGACCGGCGCCCGCCGCTGCTCCCGGCGCCCGGGCCGAGCCGCTTGCTCCAGACGTGGCGCCCCCCGGCGTCGAACCGCGCCACGACGATGTCGCTGCCGCCGCCGTCGAGCGGCCCCCCGCCGAGGTGGGTCGGGCCATCGACGTCGCCCGCCAAGACGAGCCCGCCGTCCGCCTCGAGCGCGAGGCGCGGCGGCCGGTCCGCGGGGTAAGCCAGGCTGAAGCGGTGCTCTCGCGCAGGCCCGAGCTCGGCCACGAACGCCGACATCCCCTCCGAGAACAGCTCGCCGCCGCCCAGATCGAGGATCCCGTCGAAGGTCCCGCTCAGCGCGATCTCGCCGTCCAGCCCGATCTCGATGTCGCCGCCGCGCTGCTGGCGGCCGTCTCCGAAGGCCAGCGACGCGATGTGCTCGCCGCCCTCGTCGAGCTTGGCCAGGAACACGTCGCTCATCCCCCTGGACAGGAGCCGGGGCGCGTTGTCGCCGAGCTGGAGCTCGCCTTCGAAGGTCCCTGTCATGATCACTTCCCCGCGCGGGTCCACCGCCACCCCCGTCGGCTCCTGGTTCCCCGCGCCGCGGAACTCCCGCCTCCAGAGCAGCTCGCCCGACGTGTCGAGCTTGGCCACCGCCACGTCGGTCCCGCCGGGATCCATCAGCGTCGAGACGACCACGAACTCGCCCCGCGCCGAGACCGCGATGTCCTGGGGCCTGCCGAGGAGCACCGCGCTCCACTGTGGCTCGCCCCAGTCGTCCAGCTTGATCACGAACCCCAGCGGCGCGTCGGCCGTGAGCCCCAGGTCGTCCATCTTCCCCACGAGCTCGCCCGTGATCGCGACATTGCCCTCGGTATCCACCGCGAGCGCCTGCAGCGAGCCTCGCCCCTCGGTGACGAGCTGGCGCGCCCACGCCACGGTGCCGTCCGGATCGAGCCACGCGACGAAGACGTCCTGCTCGGCGCTGGTCGAGAACTGCCCCGCGCCGAGATCGAGGGAGCCCGCGAACTCGCCGCCCAGGATCGCGGAGCCCCCGGGGCCCGCCGCGAGCGCGCGCGCCCGCTCCTGGCCCGCGCCGCCAAGGAGGGCCCCGAGCGGTCCGCCGGGGAGCACCGCGCCGCAGTCCCATCCGCCGTTGCAGTCCTCGTCGGCCGGCGTGCTGCAGTCCTCGACCCGCGGCGTGACCTCGCCGGCGCAGGCGCCCCACCGGCTGTCGAGCCCGCACGTCCGCCGTCCGGCGCGGCACGCGCCGACGCCCACGGTGCCCGGCGGTCCTCCGTACGGGCACGTCTCGACGGTCCCGGGGGCGCAGGCGCAGACGGCGCTGCCGTCGTCGGCCGCGGGATCCTCGGGCCGGCCGCCGTCGCCGTCCGCCTCGTCGATCGCGCCGTCGCAGTCGTCGTCGGCCGCGTTGCCGCAGCGCTCCGGCGCAGGCGTCACCTCGCCCTCGCAGGGGCCGTAGCCGTCGCCGGCGGCGTTGCACCGCATGAGGCCGGTCTGGCAGGCGCCGACCCCCTCGGTCGCCGGCGGCCCGCTGTAGCAGGCGATGGTCGAGAGCGGCGGGCAGCCCTCCTTCACGAGGATGCCGTCCTCGAGCCCGAGCAGCGCGTTGCAGCCGGCGCAGCCGAGCGCCACGAGGGTGAACCGCAGGCCGAGCCCGGCCGAGCCGCGCGCGCCCACGTCAGTAACTCCCGCCCACGACGAGGGAGAACCCGCCGGGGCCGGCGGCGGCCGCCGCCGTGGCGCGGCGCGAGGGCGGGCCGGCGGCGCTGGGCGGGGCCGTCCAGAGGAGGAGGCCGGCCGCGAGCAGCGCGGCGGTGCCGGCCGAGAACGCGATCGTCGAGGCGGTGCCGGCCTCCTGCGCGTCCTCGCGCAGCGAGACCCCGACCGCGTCGCAGCGGCTCCGCGCGTCGCAGTGGCCGCGGTTCGAGGCGTCCCTGCGGGCGATCGCCTCGGCGCCGAACACGGCGCCAAGGCCGAGCCCGACGAGGCCGGCGCCGCCGCTCGCGAGCGCGATCACGCGCTGCGCGCGCCCTGCGCCGGCGCCGCCTGCGCGGTCGTCGATCGGCAGGACGGGAGGCGCCTGCGTCCTCTGATCTTTCGGCGCGGCGGCGAGCGCGCGCGGGGGCGGCTCTTGCGCCAGGAGGAGGGGCACGTCGATGACGACGCCCGCGCCGTCGGGCGGGACGACGCGCTCGACCGACCAGCGCTTCCTGCCGGGCGCCTGCGCCTCGATCGTGTGCGTCCCCGGGTCGACCGGGAGCGCCTGTCCCCACTGGGAAGGCAGGAGCAGCACGCCGTTGCGGCGGATCTCGAGCCCCGGCGCAGCGCTCCCGGGGGGCACGGCGATCGCCATCCGCGAGAGCCGCGGCTCGAGCGCCGCCGCGAGCGCGGCCGCGCGCGCGGCGCGGGGGTCTCCCGCGCTCTTCGCGATGGCCGCGGTCTCGCTGAAGACGTTCCAGGCGCCCGCGGTCCTGCCTGTGCGCGCGAGGCACTCGCCGAGCCGCAGGAGGAGGTTGAGGGCGGTCGGATCGAGCGTCCGGCCCTGCTCGAGCATGGCACACGCCTCGGCGACGCGGCCCGCCTCGAGCAGGCGCGTCGCGGCCTGATAGAGCGCGAGCACCTGCTCCTTGGGTCCGCCCGGCGGTCCCGGGTTGGGTCTGGGCTGCTCCAGGGGGGGCTGCGCCGGACCGGGCTCGCCGGCCTGGCCGCTCGCCGGCGCGAGCGACAGCGACAGGGCCGCCAGGGCAGAAGCGAGCCCGCGCGGGCGCGAGCAGCAGCGGATCTTCGGCAGGGCTCCTCGGGGCATGGCGATCACCACGGGCTGTCCGGCGCGCCCGCCGGCGTCGCGGCTTCAGCGCCGCCGCCGGGCGTCGCCACGAGGGACGGCGCGCCTGCCGCCGCGCCCCGGGCGGGCGCCGGCGCATCCGCCGCCGTCCGCACCGCGGCGCCGGCGGCGGGCGCCGCTGAGGACCCGGACGCGTGCACCCCGCGCGCCGGCGCGCGCTGCGGACCCCCCACGCTCGCCCGCGCGGGCGGCGCGGCCCCCGTGGACAGGACGGCGCCGGCTCCGCTGCGCGCGGCCGGGCGCGCGCCTCTGGCGTCGGCCTGGGGCGCGTCGCACGCGCTGGCAGCGCCGTCGCCGTCGTGCAGCGCACCTTCGGCCGCGTCATCGGGCCCCTGGAACGACCTGGCCGCCACCGCGTTCCCCTTCGGCTCCGCGGCGAGCCCCTGCGGCACCCGCGCGAGGTGCTGGGCGCCGGCGCCGTCGGCCCAGGTCAATCCCGCTGCCCGCGGCCATCCGGGCGACACGAGGATCGCGGCCAGCGTGGCGCTCGCGGAGACCGCGCCGGCCGTGGCCGCCAGCCAGGTTCGCCTGGGGCGGCGGCCCTCGCGCCTCGTCTCGGCCGGCCCGGAGGCCGTCGTGGGCGGCCGAACGGAGGCCGCGGCCGGCCGAACGGAGGCCGCGGGCGGCCGAACGGCGGTCGTGGGCGGCCCATCGTCCAGCCACGTGAACGTCGGTTGGCTCCGGTGCACCCCCGTGGGCAGCGTCGCGTCGGGCGCTCCGCGCATCGCGAACGGCGCGAGCGCGGCGGCGAGCTCGCGGGCCGAGGCGGGGCGGCGCGTCCGGTCCTTCTCGAGGCAGCGCATCACGATCTCCTCGAAGCCCTCGGGCAGATCGGCGCACGCGCTCCGGAGCGGCCGGGGCGCCTTCTCCGACACGACCAGCACGAACTGCTCCAGCGTCTCCGCGCCGAACGGCAGCGTGCCGCTCACGAGCTGGTAGAGCACGACCCCGAGCGCCCACAGATCCGCGCGCAGATCGATGTCCTTGGGCGTCAGCATCTGCTCTGGCGCCATGTAGCGGCGGGAGCCCATGACCGACCGCGCCGTCGTCATCTCGAGCCCGTCGTGCTCCGGCTTCGCGCTCATGAACTTCGCGACGCCGAAGTCGAGCACCTTGAGGAGCGGCGTGCCGTCGGTCCGGTACGTCAGGAACAGGTTCGCGGGCTTGAGGTCCCGGTGCACCATCCCGAGCGCGTGCGCCTCCGTCAGGGCAACGCAGGCCTGACGGACGTACTCCGCCGCCTCGTCGACCGGCAGCCGCCCGCGGCGCTCCAGGATCGAGCGGAGATCGTTGCCCGACAGGTGCTCCATCACGATGTACGGCACCGGCAGCGCCATCCCCGGCCTCGGGGCGAGCGCGCCCAGGTCGTAGATCCGCGGCACGTGCTCCGTCTTCATCCGGAACATCCCGCGCGCCTCGCGCTGGAACCGCCTCAGCAGCGCCGCGTTGCCGCAGTGCTCCGGCCGCATGAATTTGACGGCCACCAGCTCGCCAAGCGACAGGTGCCGCGCCGCGACGACCGCCCCCATCCCGCCGATGCCGAGAGGCCGCTCGACCCGGTAGCGGTCTGCGATGACCTCGCCGCAGTGCACGGGCACCACTCCCTCTTCATCGCTCACCACGCGCCCCCCCACTCCGTCGCTCTGAGATTGCAGACCGGCCAGCCACGATCTCGGACCGGATGGTTCCTTGCAGGGCCGCGCTCGACGCGCTCGCCGCAGGTGTCTGGTAGATTCGATTCTCCGGAGAGGCGATACGTCGCGTCGTCTGTCGAATTTTCCGGCGCTCCTGTGGGCGCGTGGAGGTGCGCTTCATCTGCTGAGGGCGATCCGAGGGCGCCTCCGCCCTGCACGCGTGTCGCGCCGAAGGCCGCGCTGGATTGAAGTGTCCCGGTTCCTTTCTGCCGTCCTCTGCGATACAGACGTGCCGTGTCTGCCTCTCCCGCCCTGGTCTGTCGCGGCCTGGTCAAGCGTTATGGGGACGTCGTGGCCGTGAACGGGCTCGACCTCGAGGTGCAGCGCGGCGAGTGTTTCGGCCTGCTCGGCCCGAACGGCGCGGGCAAGACGACCACGGTGGAGATCCTCGAGGGGCTGACCCGCCCCGACGCCGGCGAGGTCGAGGTGCTGGGCGAGCGCTGGGTGGGGGACGGCATCGCGCTGCGCGCCCGGCTCGGCATCCAGCTCCAGGAGACGCGCTTCCCGGACAAGCTCCGGGTCGGCGAGGTGATCGCGCTGTTCCGCAGCTTCTACCCGCGCGGCATCGAGCCGGAGCAGGCGCTGCGCTGCGTGGCCCTGCAGGAAAAGTCGAGCGCGTTCGTGCGCACGCTGTCGGGCGGGCAGAAGCAGCGGCTGTCGCTCGCCTGCGCGCTCGCGGGCGATCCGGAGGTGCTGTTCCTCGACGAGCCGAGCACCGGCCTCGACCCCGCGTCGCGCCGTCAGATATGGGCCATCGTCGAGGATCTGAAGGCCCGCGGCCGCACGATCCTCCTGACCACGCACTACATGGAGGAGGCCGCGCGCCTCTGCGACCGCGTGGGGATCGTCGATCGCGGGAGGCTGCTCGCGCTCGGCACGCCGGCGGCGCTCGTCGCCTCGCTCGGCGCCGAGCACGTCGTGGAGATCGAGGTGGACGCGGAGATCGCCGAGGAGGAGCTCATGGGGCTGCCGGGCGTGGAGGCCGTGCGCTCCGCGCAGGGGGCGCTCCGGCTGACGGTGCGCGACGTCGCGCGCGTGCTCCCGCCGCTGCTCGCGCTCTGCGCGGCGCGCGGGGCCGCGCCGAAGCGGCTCGCGACGCACCACGCGAGCCTGGAGGACGTGTTCATGGCGCTCGCCGGGCGGACGCTCGCGGACGACGAGGCCGCGTGATGGCGCGGCGGCTCCGCTCCCTGCGCGCCTCGTCGCTCGCGCTCCTCATCCGGGCGCGGGTCGCCGAGTTCCTGCGCGAGCCCGAGGCGATCTTCTGGATGTTCGTGTTCCCGATCCTGCTCTCGTCGGCGCTGGCCGTCGCGTTCAGGGACCAGCCCGCGGAGCCGGTGCGGGTGAGCGTCGAGGAGGGCGCCGGGGCCGAGCCGCGGCGCGCGGCGCTCGAGGCGTCGGGGCAGATCGTCCCGCGGGTGGTCCCGCGGGCGCAGGCGCAGCAGGAGCTCCGGACGGGCAAGGTCGCGCTTGTCGTGCTCGCCACCGATCCGCCCACGTACTGGTTCGATCCGGCGCGGCCGGAGAGCCGCCTCGCCCGGCTCGAGGTGGACCAGGCGCTCCAGCGGGCCGCGGGGCGCGCCGACGCCTTCCGCCCGGCTGCGCTCGAGGTGACCGAGGCCGAGAGGGGCTCCCGCTACGTCGATTTCCTGGTGCCCGGGCTGCTCGGCATGAACGTGATGTTGACCGGGATCTGGGGGATCGGCGTCGCGATCGTGCAGCAGCGCATGGGCAAGCTCCTGAAGCTGTTCGTCGCGGCGCCCATGCCGCGGTGGCAGCTCCTCGCGTCGCACCTCGGCGCGCGGCTCGTGTTCCTGGCGCTCGAGGTCGTGGCCCTGCTCCTGTTCGCGGCCCTCGTGCTCGGCGTGCCGATCGCCGGCTCGCTCGCGGCGCTCGCGCTGGTCGCCGTGGTCGGCGCGCTGGCGTTCGCCGGGGTCGGCCTGCTCCTCGCGGCGCGGCCGCGGACCTTCGAGGGCATCTCGGGCCTTGGCAACCTCGTCACGTTCCCGATGTGGATCTGCTCCGGCGTCTTCTTCTCGGCCGATCGCTTCCCCGACGCGATCCAGCCTTTCGTCCAGGCCTTGCCCCTCACCGCGCTGAACGACGCGCTCCGCGGCGTGATGCTCGAGGGGGCGCCGCTCGCCGTGATCGCGCCCGAGCTCGCGCTGCTCGCCGTCTGGGGCGTCGCGACCTTCGCGCTCGCCCTCAAGCTCTTCCGCTGGGAGTAGCGCCGCGGCCAGCGCCAGAGGGCCACGGTGCGTGAGCTCACCGGCGCACGCTGTGCGCCAATCGCTCCCTCGCTCCGCGAGCATGTCAGTCAACCTGCGTCGAGGTGGCGGCGCAGTCCTCGTGAGGCACGCATGATCCTACCGCATGTCCCTATTTTCTGTTCGGGACATTGACCTTCCAAAGTGGCGCGGTCCTGTATTCGTGTACGATGACCGCATGAATGAACGGGGGGAGCGGAGCGGCCAACGCCCTCGCACCGCGCCGAGTCTGTCCTTCTGGGTCGCGGGGCCGCTGGCCGTCGCGCTGCTCGTGTTCGTGGGTCCGGGGCTGTGGATCGCGGCGTGGGCCATCGAGGGCGCGATCCTGAAGAACGAGCTGGGCGTCCTCGCGCGGACCCATGACGAGTGGACCGGCCGCATGAACGACCGCCTGATCCAGGCGGAGGCGAGCGTCGCGCGGTACGGCCGCATGCTCACCTCGGCGTTGCATGAAGTCGAGGGAGAAACCCCGCAGAAGTTCGACTCCCTCGTCGGGCCGTCGCGCGACGGCGGCATGGTGTCGCGCAACGCGGGCTTCGAGCCCAAGCGAGACGCCATCGTCTGGCTGCCCGCGGGGTACCCGCTCGACGACCAGGAGAAGGTCTTTCTCCTGGAGTTGAAGCGCATGACCGAGCTGTACTCGGCGGGGGCGCCGGGTGAGCCCATCAACACCTGGCTCATCCCCAGGCGGAACGGGCTCGTGATGTACTGGCCCAGCTACACGAGCTACATCGACCAGGTCGACACGACCGTCGATTTCGTCAACTCGGAGTGGACGACGCTCGCGCTCCCGGCGAACAACCCGGAAGGAAAGCCGCGCTGGACGCCGACGAGCTACGACCCGGGGGCGCGCGAGTGGATGGTGAGCGTCGTTGTGCCGTTCTTCCGCGACGGGGTGTTCGCGGGGAGCGCCGGGCACGATGTCACGGTCAACGCGGTGATGGACAGCTTCCGGGAGCTCTCCCTGTATCCGGGGACCGAGCACGCCCTCGTGAGGGGCGATGGGACGGTGCTCGTCTCGAGCGTTCACCAGGACAAGATCCACGGGAGCAAAGGCGCGCTGACGGTCGAGTCCATCGGCGACGACGATCTCAAGCGCGCGTTCGAGGCGGCGAAGCGCGACGACGCCGCGGCGGCGCGCGTGGTCGGCCGCACGGATCAGCGCGTGATCGTGGCGGCGCGCATCGCGGCGCCGGACTGGTACCTGCTCACCGACGTCCCTCGCGCGGCGCTGCTCTCGTCGGTGAAGGGGCTGTACTGGGACTACTGGCTGATCGCGGCGATCTCGATCCTGGCGCTCGTGGCGCTGCCCGTGCTCGTGATCATGCGCGTGACCTTGCCGTCGGTGCGGCAGCTCGTCACGGCGGCCGAGCGGATCCGGGGCGGTGATCTCGATCAGCGCTTCGAGGCGTCAGGCACCCGGGAGTTCGTGCACATCGGCGACGCGCTGAACGGCATGGCCCAGCAGCTCCGCGAGACGTTCGCCGCCCTGGCGAAGACGAACGAGGAGCTCGAGCAGCGCGTCGAGCAGCGCACCGCCGAGCTCAAGGAGGCCACGGTCGCCGCGGACGCGGCCAACAGGGCGAAGAGCGACTTCCTCGCCAACATGAGCCACGAGCTGCGGACACCGCTCAACGGCATCCTCGGGTACGCCCAGATCCTGAGGCGCTCGAGGAGCCTGGGCGAGCAGGAGCTGCGCGGCGTCGAGGTCATCGCCGAGTCCGGCTCTCATCTGTTGACCCTCATCAACGACGTCCTCGATCTGGCGAAGATCGAGTCGCGGACGATGGAGATTCACCCGAACGATTTCCATTTCACGTCGTTCTTGAACGCGACGGCCGAGATCTGCCGGATCCGCGCGGAGCAGAAGAAGATCGCGTTCGTGTTCAAGCCCGGCCCCGCGCTGCCCGAGGGGGTGCGCGTCGACCAGCGGCGCCTGCGTCAGATCCTGCTCAATCTGCTCGGCAACGCCATCAAGTTCACCGAGAACGGCAGCGTCACCTTCACGGTCGTGGAGGTGACGGGTGGGCCACAAGGCGCGCGCAAGGACCTCCCGGAGGACGGCGCGAGCCCCGAATCGCGGACCAAGACGCGCAGGATACGCTTCGAGATCGAGGACACGGGGAGCGGCATCAGCGCCGAGCACCTGGACCAGATATTCCTGCCCTTCAAGCAGGTTGGAGACAAGAGTCGCCACCGCGAGGGCACCGGGCTCGGGCTGGCGATCAGCCAGCGCATCGTCACGCTGATGGGCAGCTCCATCCAGGTCAGGAGCGAGCTCGGGAAGGGCAGCGTCTTCTGGATGGACCTGACGCTCGCCGAGGCGCCCGACTGGACGGACACCGTGAGGCGCACGGAGCAGGGGCAGATCGTCGGCTACAAGGGCTCGCGGCGGAGGCTCCTCGTGGTGGACGACAAGCCGGAGAACCGCGCCGTGGTCATCAGCATGCTCGCGACCCTCGGGTTCGAGCTGGCGGAGGCGAACGACGGCCAGGAGGGCCTGGACAGGACGGCGAGCGAGAGGTTCGATCTGGTCATCACCGATCTCGCGATGCCCGTGCTCGACGGCTGGGAGATGATGCGCCGCATACGAAAGGCGCCGGAGCTCGCAGGGACGGTCATCATCGCGTCCTCCGCCAGCGCGTTCATCACCGACCAGGACAAGAGCCTGGAAGCAGGCGCGGACGATTTCGTGGCCAAGCCGCTGCAGATGGATGAGCTGCTCGCAAAGCTCCAGCGACACCTCGAGCTGGAGTGGATCTACGAGCGGCAGGACGGCGCCGGCGAGGAGACGGAGCCGAGCCCCAGCTCGGGTGTGACCAGCATCCGCGATGTCGTCCTGCCCCCGGACGAGGACCTCAAGGCCTTGCGCGATCTCGCGCGCAAGGGGCTCGTCAATCACATCCAGAAATACGCGGACAAGCTCGAGCTGGGCGACCCGCGGCTCGCGCCCTTCGCCAAGCACCTGCGCGAGCTCTCCGAGGACTTCCGGCTGGAGTCGATAGAAGAGCTCGTCGGCGGGCGTATCGACGGCGGCGCCCGATGAGGGCGTCGGGTTGAGATCTGTTGTGAGCGCAGTCATCCTCATGCAGCGTCGCTGGCGCGAAGGGTGAGGTCATCCGCTGGAGAGGGCAGTGTGACGAACGTGAGTGATACCGGAACGGTCCTGATCGTCGACGACGAGCCGCGCAACCTGAGGTTGCTCCGCGACAACCTCTCGGGCTGGGGGTTCGAGATCGCGGCCGCGACGAACGGCCTGCGAGCCATCCAGCTCGCGAAGGAAGTGGCGCCGGATCTCATCTTGCTGGACGTGAAGATGGAAGGGATCGACGGCTTCGAGACGTGCCGGCGGCTCAAGACGGATCCGGCCACGAGCGACATCCCTGTCATCTTCATGACGGCGAGCACGGAGATGAACGCGGACAAGGTGAAGGGGCTGAACCTCGGGGCCGTGGAGTTCCTCCTCAAGCCGTTCCAGAGCGAGGAGCTGCTCGCGCGCGTCCGGGTGCAAACGAAGCTCAGGCAGCTGATGAAGAGCCTCGCGGCGCAGGTCGAGGAGCGCGTCGCCGCCGAGGCGGCGCTGCAGGAGCTCACGCACGAGCTGGAGCGGCGCGTGGCGGCGCGGACGGCCGAGCTCGAGCGGGCCCTGGAGGAGCTCACGCAGGCTCAAGCCGCCCTCCGCGGGTCGAACGAGCAGCTGGAGACCGAGGTCGCGCGCCAGACCGAGGAGCTCCGCAGGACGAACGAGCGGCTGACGCTGGAGCTCACCGAGCGCGAGCGCGCGGAGCTGGCGCGCGCGGCGCTGCAGGAGGAGATCATCCGGGCGCAGAAGGAGCGGCTGGCGGAGCTCTCCACGCCGCTCATTCCGATCACCGAGCGGATCATGGTCATGCCGCTGATCGGGACGATCGACGCCAGCCGGGCGCAGCAGGCGCTCGAAGCGGCGCTGAGCTGCGTGCACACGAACCGGACGGACGTCGTGATCATCGACGTCACGGGCGTGAGGCTCATCGACTCCGCGGTCGCGACCACGCTGATGGGCACGGCGGCGGCGCTCCGGCTGCTCGGCGCGACGACGGTGATCACGGGCCTGCGCCCCGAGCTGGCGCAAACGCTCGTCTCGCTCGAGATCGATCTCAGCACCGTGGTCACCCGGGGGACGCTCCGGAGCGGCATCGACTACGCGCTGCGACAGGTCCGCTGACGCCGTAATGCCAGCGCGCCTGCGGGGCCGTGCGGGTTAGGCGGCACACGGAGAATCGATATCATGACAGTCGCTCTGTGCGACCACGTAGCCCAGAACACCGCCAGCCGGTCGGCCGTGACGACGCGGCCGCTCGTCCGCTTTTTTGTTGTTAATCGTATTTATTTTACATAGCTTGAAAGCATGCTGCCATCATGCTGTCTGCACCGTTTCCTGGCTGTCAGCGTAGGTGCTACGGCCATGTTCCTCGCCTCCGCTCTCCCCGCGGCGGCCGCCACGCCGTTCACCACATTCGAATCGGGCCAGGTCCGCCCCCTGGCCCTGTCGGCGAACGGCAAGCTGCTCTTCGCGGTGAACACGCCCGACAACCGGCTGGAGATCTTCCGCGTCGAAGCCCATCGTCTGCAGCTCAAGGCGTCTGTGCCCGTGGGGCTCGAGCCGGTCGCCGTGGCTGCCCGGGGCGACGATGAAGTCTGGGTGGTGAACCACCTGTCCGACAGCGTGAGCGTTGTCGACGTTCGGGACCCCCAAAAGGCGCGCGTCGTCCGCACGCTGCTCGTGGGCGATGAGCCGCGCGACATCGTGTTCGCCGGGCCGCAGCGCTCGCGGGCGTTCATCACCACGGCCCACCGCGGGCAGAACGCCCCCTTCGATCCGCAGCTCTTGACGCCCGGCGTGGGGCGCGCGGACGTCTGGGTGTTCGACGCGAGGCGGCCCGGGACGTCGCTCGGAGGCACGCCGCTCTCCATCGTGACGCTCTTCAGCGACACGCCGCGCGCGCTCGCGGTGACGCCGGACGGCAGCCGGGTCTACGCCGCCGCCTTCCACTCGGGCAACCGCACGACCGTCATCGACGAGAGCCTCGTGCCGAACGGCGGGGAGGCCGCGGGCGGACTGCCCGGGCCCGACACCAACTTCGAGGGAGTCCCCCGGCCGGAGGTCGGGCTCATTCTCAAATTCGACGGGTCCCACTGGGTCGACGAGCTGGGACGCCCCTGGGACGACGCGGTGCGCCTCTCGCTGCCCGACAAGGACGTCTTCGTCATCGACGCGCTCGCCAACCCGCCGCGCCAGGTGGACGGGCCAGGCGGCTTCTTCACGGGCGTTGGGACCGTCCTGTTCAACATGGTCGTGAACCCGGTGAACGGGAAGGTCTATGTGTCCAACACCGACGCCCGGAACGAGGAGCGCTTCGAGGGGCCGGGCATCTTCGCCGGCCACAGCGTGCGCGGCCACCTGCACGAGAGCAGGATCACCGTGCTCGGTCCGGGCGGCGTCGCCCCGAGGCACCTCAACAAGCACATCGATTACAGCAGCTGCTGCGCGCCGGTGCCGAACGACGAGAGCGAGAAGAGCCTGGCGCAACCGACGCAGATGGCCGTGACGCGCAACGGAGCGACCCTGTATGTCGCGGCGCTCGGCTCGGACAAGATCGGCGTCTT
This sequence comes from Sorangium sp. So ce117, assembly GCF_051524395.1. Taxonomy (NCBI): domain Bacteria; kingdom Pseudomonadati; phylum Myxococcota; order Polyangiales; family Polyangiaceae; genus Sorangium; species Sorangium sp. So ce117. The sequence goes on along the minus strand of NZ_CP150309.1, from coordinate 8,066,819 downwards.
CGACACGGCGAAGCTAGAGAACGACACGTTCGTGCCCAGCGCCGCGAACCAGATCCGCGTCCCTGGAGGCGGGCCGACCGGCCTCGTCCTCGATGAAGACAGGCATCGGCTCTACGTGCTCGCGCGCTTCGACAACGCGATCTCGGTCATCGACACCCGGACCCGCCGCGAGGTCGCGCACGTGCCGATGCACAACCCGGAGCCTCCGAGCGTGGTCCGGGGGCGCCGCGTCCTCTACGACGCGGCGCGGAGCTCGAGCCACGGCGACTCGTCCTGCGCGAGCTGCCATATCTTCGGCGACTTCGACAGCCTCTCGTGGGACCTCGGGAACCCGGACGGCACCGCGGTGGAGAACCCGGGACCGTTCTGCACCGATCTCTTCGGCCAGGATACGAGCTTGCACCCGATGAAGGGGCCGATGACGACCCAGAGCCTGCGCGGCATGGCGAACCACGGGCCGATGCACTGGCGCGGCGACCGCACGGGCGGCCATGATGCGCCCACGTCCCAGCCGGACAGCGGGGTGTTCGATGAGCGGGCGGCGTTCAAGAAATTCAGCGTGGCGTTCGTCGATCTGCTCGGGCGAGACGAGACGATCCCGGAGGAGGAGATGGACGATTTCACGGACTTCATCCTCCAGGTCACGTATCCACCCAACCCCATCCGCGCGCTCGACGACTCGCTCACGCCCGATGAGAGCGCGGGGCGCGACTTCTTCGGGGGGCCCGTGTCGAGCATCCTCGGCGCCTCGTGCATCGGGTGCCACGCCGTCGATCCCGACGCCAACCCCGACGACTTCGCGCCGGGCTTCTTCGGCAGCGACGGCGGATCGGCCAACGCCAACGAGACCCAGCTCTTCAAGGTCCCGCACCTGCGCAATCAGTACCAGAAGGTCGGGATGTTCGGCATGGCGGAGTCGTTCGTGTTCCCGTTCGGCGGCTCCAATGAGCACATGGGCGATCAGGTCCGCGGCTTTGGCTTCCTCCACGACGGCGCCGTCGATACGCTCGTCCGCTTCAACGCGTTCTCCGATTTCGTCCAGACGCCGGAGAACCCCGGCGGCTTCCCCGTCGACCCCGGGGGGGAGCTCCTGAAGCGCCAGGTGGCGGAGTACATGCTGGCGCTGGAGTCGAACCTGAAGCCCATCGTGGGCCAGCAGATCACGCTCACCTCGTCGAACGCGGCGGTGGCCGGCCCGCGCGTCGATCTGCTCGTGGCGCGCGCCGATGCCGGCGACTGCGATCTCGTGGTCAAGGGCTGGTCACATGGGGACGAGCTGGGCTTTCTGTACATCGGCAATGGCCGTTTCGACCCCGACCGCGCGCGCGCGCCGCGGCGGTGGGACGGCGAGCTCCGCTGGCTGGCCACGAGAGGCGGGAGCGAGCTGACCTATACCTGCGTGCCGCCCGGGTCGGGCGAGCGCATCGGCGTCGACCGCGACGGCGATGGCTTCCTCGACGGTGACGAGCGGGACGCCGGCAGCGACCCGGCCGACCCGGAGAGCGTTCCGCGACGGGGACCGCACGGACCGTCCCCGTGGCCGCATCGCTGAGCGGGTTCACGGACTCCGTGCGTCGAAGCGCGCCTCGATCCGAGCGACCAGGAGGTCGATGAGCGCGTCGGCCGGGACGCCGAGCGCGGCGGGCTCGCCATCGGCGAGCGCGTCGGCGGTGCGCTCGACCAGGTAGAGCAGGAGCGCGTCCTCGGCGCGGCCGCCGGCCCCGCCGGCGAGGCGGGCCATCGTGTCGAGCTGGCGGGCGCGCTCCGCGACGTACGCTTGCCGGATGTCGGCGTCCTCTCCGACGAGGGCGCGGAGGCTCCTGCGCAGACCTCGCCAGCGGCGGTGCAGATCGACGACCGCCGCCACGACGGTGCGCGCGGCCTCCCGGGGCGGGAGATCCTCGCCCAGGATGCGCCCGATCTCGGCCCACTCGCCGCAGACCCACTCCACGTACGCCGCGATGAAGATCTCCTTCTTGTCAGCGAAGTGCTTGTAGAACGTCCCTGGTGAGTACCCAGCCTCGCGCGCGATGCGGTTCGAGTCCGTGCCCGCGTAGCCGTCGCGGTTGAACACCACGCCGGCGGCCGCGATCAGGCGCCGCCGGGTCTCGTCGGGGCTGCCGCGGCGTGGGCGCGAGCCGGGCGTGGCGCTGCGCGAGCGGAGGGAGGGGCGCCGCGCGGTCACGCGGCCCTGGGGAGCGCCGCGAGGGAGGCGAGGAACGGCTCGACGGCCTCGAGGAAGCGCCCGGGCGCCTCGGCGAAGGGCGTGTGGCCCGTGTCGAGCCACGCGAGCCGCGCGCCCGGGATCGCGCGCTGGGCGAAGATCGCGGCGCTCCTGGGGATCACGGGGTCCCGGGCGCCCCAGACGAGCAACGTCTCGCACCGGATCGCGCGCGCCGCAGCGCGCAGATCGGACTCCGGCCGCGCGAAGCTCCGCCACACGGCGCCGACGGCCTCGGCGTAGCCTTCACGGCGCCGCGCCGCCTCCACGCGCGCGAGCATCCGGGCGGTGTGCTCGTTGGGGCAGCGCGTGTGGAAGCGCGCGAAGCGGCCCTCGAGGGCGCCCGTGACGGCGGGGAGGCCCTTCACGGCGCAGAAGAGCCGCTCGAGCGGCCCGACGCGCGCGAAGCCGCCCGAGTTGACGAGCACGAGCGCGCGCACGCGGTCGGGCGCCCGGCTCGCGAGCCGCGCCGCGGCGAAGCCCCCGACCGAGTGCCCGACGAGGATGGCCGGGCCGACGTCCAGCGCGTCGAGGGCATCCTCGAGCGCGTCGGCGAGCAGGGAGGCGCTCATCGCCCGAGGCCGCTCCGGCGCAGGGGAGTCGCCCATCGCAGGCCAGTCGAGCGCCACGGTGCGGTGCCGCTCCGCGAGCCGCGGGCGGATCGCATCGAAGTCGGCCGCCGCGCGCCCGTTCGCCGGCAGCAGCACGACGGGCGGGCCGGAGCCGGCCGACGTGACGGCGAGGCGCCCCGCGCGCGTCGCCACGCCGAGCCGGCCAGCCGCGGTCGTCCCAGGAGCGCCGAGCGGCGGCGCTGTCTCGGTGATCGTCATGGTGATAAACTTATCACTAAAGGATGCGGGCGCAAGGCGGCTGCGGGATGCGTTCGCCGCCTGTCGGGCTTGCGCCCGCCGCGATCCGCCGGCGCGTCGAGGGGCGCCGCTCGGGGCGGCCGGCCGCGGGAGCGCCGCGGCAGGGGCGGCCGGGAACGAGGCGGGCCGGTGCTGCCCTGCCAGCAATGCTTCCGCAGCGCTGGCGATCGGTTGCTGCTCCAGCAGCACGCATCGTCGCGGGGCAGGGGAGGTGCCTTGTTCTCCGCCGCCCCGCCGCCGGGCACGGCGCTTGCGGTGCACGCGGCGGCGCGCGGCGGACGCCCGCGTGTCCTCGCGCGAACGCGAGGACCGAGACCGAGGACACTTATGAGCGACAATCAGCGGAAGATCCGTTTGGGCGCCTTTTTGCCCGGCTCAGGCCACCACGTGGCGGCCTGGCGGCACCCGCAGGCGCAGGCGGACGGAGGCATCAACTTCGCGCATTACAAGCGCATTGCGCAGGCGGCGGAGCGGGCCAAGTTCGACGCCGTGTTCCTGGCGGACGGGCTCGCCTTGCAGAACCGGCCCGGAGCGCAGGGCCGCACCGCTTATGGGGCCAGCTTCGAGCCGGTCACCTTGTTCTCCGCGCTCGCGGTCGTCACCGAGCGCATCGGCTTCATCGCCACAGCGTCCACCACGTACGAGGAGCCTTATCTGCTGGCCCGCAAGTTCGCCTCGCTCGACCATATCAGCCAGGGGCGGGCAGGCTGGAACGTGGTCACCACCGGCGGGGGCGAGGCGGCGGGGAACTTCGGGCTCGACGCCCACCCCGACCACGCGCAGCGCTACGTCCGGGCGCGCGAGTTCGTCGATGTGGTCACCGGCCTCTGGGACAGCTGGGAGGACGACGCGTTCCTCCGCGACAAGGCGTCCGGGGCTTACTACGACCCGTCAAAGCTGCACACGCTCGATCACAAGGGGAAGTTCTTCTCCGTTCGAGGGCCGCTCAACATCCCGCGCCCGCCCCAGGGACATCCGGTGATCGTGCAGGCGGGATCGTCGGAGGCGGGCAGGGAGCTCGCGGCCGAGACCGCCGAGGTGATCTTCACCGCGCAGCAGACGCTCGAAGACGCGCAGGCTTTCTACGCCGACGTCAAAGGCCGGATGGCCAAGTACGGGCGGCACCCCGACCAGCTGAAGATCATGCCGGGGGTGTTCCCCGTCGTCGCCAGGACGGAGTCGGAGGCCAGGGCGAAGTACCAGGAGCTGCAGGACCTCATCCTGCCGGAGGTCGGGCTGTCGCTGCTCTCGGGCCTGTCGGGCGGGATCGATCTGTCCGCGTATCCGGTGGACGGGCCGCTCCCCGAGCTGCCCGAGACCAACAACAACAAGAGCCGACAAGCCCTGATGTTCGACATCGCGCGCAAGCGCAACCTGTCCATCCGGGAGCTGTACCTCTGGGTGGCTGGAGCGCGCGGGCACTGGACGATCGTGGGCTCGGTGGAGCAGATCGCGGATCAGCTGGAGGCGTGGTTCACGCAGGGCGGCGCCGACGGGTTCAACGTGATGCCGCCGTGGCTCCCGGGCGGGCTGGACGATTTCATCGGGCTGGTGATCCCGGAGCTGCGGCGACGGGGGTTGTTCCGAACGGAGTACGAGGGCCGGACGCTGCGGGAGAACCTTGGGCTGGAGCGGCCGGCGAACCGCCACGTGGCCAGCGCGAAGCCGCGGGCGTCGGCGGCCTGAAGGCGCCGCTCCCGTGCGAGGGGGCGCCTGGCCGCGCGCGACACCGCGCCGGCGCGCCTCACCGCGTCACGCGCTCTCCCTCGGCCGGCACGGCGGCTCGATGTACGGCGCGAGGTAGCGACAGACCGCCTTCTTCGCCTCCTCGACGTAGAGCGCGCCCTGCTGCTCGTCCTGCTGTGTGGCGAGCGCGAGCAGCGTCGAGGCCATGTACAGCGCGCTCTGCGCGACGACCCGCCGCTCGGCGGGCGAGAGCGCCGGCGTCAGCGGCGAGAGGATCGCCTCGGCGCGCGCCGAGAACTCGTCCCCCCACGCCGCGGCCGTCGAGAGGAGCGCGCCGGACAGCTGCACGCCGAACCACAGCTCCCGGTAGCCGGGCTCCGTCCGGTAGAACGCAGCGAGCGCGTCGATCCAGCGCTCGGTCAGCGCGCGCCAGGAGCCCGGCGGCGCCTCCGCGAGCGCCGCCTCGGTGCGTGCCCGTAGCCGCTCCAGATAACGCCCCGTCAGCGCGTGGAGCACGGCCTCCTTGTTCGGGAAGAACTCGTAGACCGAGCCGATGGACGTCCGCGCCCGCGCCGCGATGGCGTTCGTGGTGACCGCGTCGAGCCCGCGCGACGCGAGCAGCGCCGCCGTTGCGTCGAGGATCCGCTCCTTGCGCCGCTGGCTCCTCGCCTGCAGCGGCACCCGGCGGGGCGCGGTCGACGGCGGCTTCTTGCGCTTCGTGGCCATGCGCCGAGCGTACTTGACAACATGAGCAAAAGCTCGACTATATCCGAGTGAAAGCTCAACTTCTGGAGCGCCTCGACCAGATCGGGCAGATCGAGCCGCCTCGCGCGGCGCCGGCCGGCGCCACGCCGGTCGGCGAGGCCGCAGGGCGGGTGGGGGCGCCTCGCCTTGGCTGGCCGGGGCTCTGCGCTGTCTCTGCCGCGACGCTCGCCTACGCCGCGTACCCGTCTGCCGCGGAGGATCGCGCCCTCGGCCTGGCCTGCTTCGGCGTCGCGCTCGCCTCCCTGCTCGCCGTGGCGCGCGCGCCGGACCGGGCGGCGCTCCACGCGCCTCTCCTGGCGGTGCTCACGCTCGCGCCCGCGGCGGTGGGGCTTGTCGCGCCCTGGCCGCTCTCCCTGGCCGCGCCGCTCGTCGTGCTCGCGCTGCTCGCGCGCGCCGTGCCGGCGCTCCGGTCGTCGATGCCGCCGCTGCGGCGCGGCTCGTTCGGGCCTGCGGTCCTCGGCTGGATCGCGGCGGTCATCCTCGTCTCCGCGCTCGGGCTCGTGCTCTGGGTCCGGCTGATGCGCCCCGATCTGTCGCAGATGCGGGCCCTGTTCCCACCCGTCTCGCTGCCGCTGTTGCTCCTCGGCGGCCTGGGGTTCGCGCTCTTCAACGCGCTCCTCGAGGAGGCCGTCTTCCGCCTGGTGTTCCTCGGATCGCTGGACGCCGTGACGACCTCCGGCTGGACCGCGGTGCTCGTCCAGGCGGCCGCCTTCGGGCTCCTCCACCTGAGCGGCTTCCCGAGCGGGGCCGTCGGCGTCGGCCTGGCGGCGATCTACGCGGTGATGCTCGGCGTGCTCCGGCGCCGCGCGGGCGGCCTCCTCGCGCCGTACGTGGCGCACGTCGCCGCCGATCTCACCATCTTCGCGCTGCTGCTGACCTGGACGCGGTGACCCGCGGCTCCGCCTCTCCGCCGGCGGGGGCAGTACCGCGCGCACTTCCAGCGCTATCCGGTGCTCCACCTGACCTTCAAGGGCGTGAAGGCCGAGAGCTTCGATGCGTTCTGGGAGGGCGTGCAGGACAGGATCGCGCGCCTCTTCGACGAGCACCGTGACCTGCTCGAGAGCGGCGTGCTGAGCGAGCGTGAGGCCCGGCGGTACCGCGAAGTCCTCGACGGCACGGCCGGCAGGATCGCGTACGAGACAGCGCTGCTCGACCTGTCGAGCTATCTCCACCGCCTCCACGGTGAGCGCGTGGTCATCCTCCTCGACGAGTACGACGAGCCCCTCCACGCCGGGTATCTCCACGGCTACGCGGCGCAGGTCATCGGCTTCTTCCGCGGGTTCCTCACCGAGGGCCTCAAGGGCAATCCGCACCTGTTCAAGGCGGTGCTCACGGGCGTCCTGCGCGTGGCTCGGGAGAGCATCTTTTCAGGTCTCAACAACGTGGCTGTCTACTCGCTGCTCGCGCCGGAGTTCGACACCTGCTTCGGGTTCACGGAGTCTGAGGTCGAGTCGCTGCTCACGAGGTCTGGCCGGCTTGAGCGGCTCCCGTCGCTGCGCGCCTGGTACAACGGGTACCTCTTCGGCGACACCGTCGTCTACAACCCGTGGAGCGTCCTGAACTTCCTCTCCCGCGAAGACGGCGCGCCGCAGCCCTACTGGGTGAACACGAGCTCGAACGATCTGGTGCGGGAGCAGCTCGAGCGGCGCGCGCTCGCGCTCGAGCCGGCGTTCTCGACGCTGCTCGACGGCGGCAGCGTCGACCGCGTGCTCGACGAGAGCGTGTCGCTCGAGGATCTCGACCGGAGCGACGAGGTGCTGTGGAGCCTCCTCGTCTTCACGGGATACCTCAGGGCCGAGAAGCGCTCGCGCGGACCGATGGAGCAGCCTTCGCACTTGCTCTCGATCCCGAACCGCGAGGTCCGGGGCGTGTACTCGATGATCTTTCGGCGGTGCACTGAGCCGGGTGCAGCGAGCGTCCCTGTAGCGGTCTCGCCGTGAAGCTCAGGTGCGCTAAAGCAGAGCGCACCTTCGTGCGCCCCAGCGATGTTCAGCTCAGCCGCAGCCGGTCGCGCCGGCCGGCTCTCCCGCCCCCGCGCGCAGGCGCTCCTTGATGTCGTCGGACAGGCACATCCGCGAGACCATGTCCTCGAACGTGTCGCGCCGCCGGATCAGCCGGCTCTTGCCGCCGTCGATGAGCACCTCGGCCGGCCGCAGCCGGCCGTTGTAGTCGTAGCTCATCACGTGGCCATACGCGCCCGCGTCCATCAGGACGACCACGTCCCCCTCGGCCACGTCCGCGGGGAACTCGCGCTCCGCGATCCACATGTCCGTGTTCTCACAGACCTGGCCCGTCATCGCCATCGGGGCCGTCTGGCCGCGGCGGCCGTTGATCCGGACCTCGTGGTAAGCGCCGTACATCACCGGGCGCGCCATCGTGTTCATCGAGATGTCCGTGCCGATGATCGTCTTGTATCCCTGCTTGATCGAGATCACCCGCCCGAGCACGTAGCCCGCGTCCCCGACGAAGTAGCGCCCCGGCTCCATGACGAGGCGCGGCTCCTTCAGGCCGTGCTCCGCGCACTTCTTCCGGACCATCGCGGCGATCCCGCGGGCGACGGCCTCCACGTCGAGCGGCGGCTGCTCGCGCCGGTAGGGGATGCCGAGCCCGCCGCCGATGTCCACGAACGCGAGGTCGAAGCCGAGCTTCCGGGCCACCGGGCCGATCAGGTCGAGCAGCTTGCCCGTGACGTGCGCGAAGTTCTCCGGCTTGTTCGCCTGCGAGTGAGGCATCATGTGCACCCCGAGCCGCTCGACCCCGTTCTCGAGCGCGGTGCGATAGGCCTCCTCCACGTGGCGCGGGTGGATCCCGAACTTCGCGGACGGGCCCGCGAACGGCTTCAGATCGGGGGTCGCGATGTCCTCGCCGCTCGGGTTGATCCGGAACGACATACAGCGCGGCTTCCCGAGCGAGAACAGGCGCTTCAGGATGCCGTGATCATCCACGTTGAAGTTCACCCCGGCGCGCAGCCCCACGGCCAGGTCCTCGTCCGACAGGCTGTTGCCCGTGTAGATGATCCGCTCGCCCGACAGCCCGAGCGCCTGCGCCAGGCGGATCTCGTTCGGGCTCGCGGCGTCCACGCCCGAGCCCTCGTCGACCAGGAGCTTCGCTATCTCCAGGTTGTTGCACGCCTTGATGGCATAGAAGACGGACACCTCCGGGTAATTGCCGCGCAGCGCCCGCGTGAGTCGACGGAAGTTCTCCCGGATGCGCTCGGCATCGTAGGCATAGAGCGGTGTTCCGTATTGCTCCGCGAGGTCGCGGACCGAAATGCCCCCGATCTTGATCTCTGCCTCTTGCATACTCCTCGTGGCGTCAGCGCTTCAACTTTGAGAGACAACCTGAAGAAACCGTTCGCGATTCCGCGCCACAGCCTACCATGCGCCCCTGGCGGCCGGAAGGGGCGCGCCCTGCCTCCGGGTCCAGGGAGGCCGCCGGTGCCGGCGCCCGCGCCGCGCGTCCCAGGCGCGCTCGCCCGGAGCGCCTTGCGCGCGGCTACTTCGCGGGGTCCCGGCTGATGAACAGGTGCCGCCAGAGCGCGCCGAGCCCGCCCACGAAGAGCGAGCCCTGGCGCTGGTCGATGTCCTCGGCCGCGGCGGGGTCGAACGGCAGCTGATGCGGGTCGATCACCTCGAGCAGGGCGCGCTCGTCCGCCGTGGGCGAGGGGTGGAGCCGGAGCCGGCACGAGCTCCCAGGCGTGCGCGGCCCGGTCGCCGGGCTCGCCAGCCCGTCGAGGCAGGCGACGAGGTCGTCCACCCGATCGAAGTCGGCGTCCCCCAGGTGCTCGCCGATGAGCGACGCGCGCACCGCGCGGATCGAGCGGCCCAGCGCGTCGTCGGGGTCGTCGGTCTCGACCGAGGCGTTGATCTCCGTGTCGATCGAGAGGCTGCGGTTCGTCAGGTTGGCGGAGCCCACGGTGAGGAAGCGGTCGTCGACGATCATCACCTTCGAGTGGATGTACGTGGCGCGCTCGGCGGTCTCGTCCTCGCCGCACGCCGGCAGGGTGTAGTAGACGCCGAGGCGATGCCCTGTCTCGGCCGCCACGTCGCGCAGCCCGCCGAGCACCTTGGCCTGGGAGAGGCCGACGGCGATCTGCTCCTTCATCGTCTCGGCCTCCATGTTGAGCAGGAGCACCACGTCGAGGAGCGGCCGGCCCTCGGCGCGCATCCGCTGCGCGAGCGCCTCGGCGATGACGTGAGAGCTGAAGTACTGGGTCTCGATGTAGATGAAGCGCTCCGCGGCGTCGATGGCGTCGAGGAAGAGGTCGCGTATCTCCGTGCGGTGCGGGGCGCCGGTGGGCGCGCCGTGCGGATCGGTGCGGCTCAGCGTGACGCGCGCCGCGGCGAGCGGGATGCCGCCCTCGGGCCGGTAGTCGGGGAACGTCGGATCGGCCTCGTCGAGGTCCGGCAGCGTCATGTCCACGCCGCCCGCGCGCCGCCAGCGATCCGTGAAGATCTCGGTCAGCGCCCGCGCGACCGCGCGGCCGCGCAGGTAGGCCTGCACGTCGTGAAACGGCTTGTGCGGCTCTCCTCGGCTGACGCGGAGCGGGTTCTTGTTCGCGTGGCTGCGGTCGTCCCAGCGGTGATCGCAGAGGTCGAGGCCGCCGAGGAACGAGAGCTCGCCGTCCACCACCACGAACTTCTGGTGGTGCGAGGCGCGCTCGACGTGGGTGGCGTCGAAGAGGAAGCGCAGGCGATGGTTCGTCCACTCGAAGACGAGCTGCTGGAGCCACTCGCGCTCGAGCGCGAACACGAGGTGGAAGTCCCACGCGAGGATGAAGATCTGGAGATCGGGGCTCGTCTCGCAGAGGTGGTTCAGGAACTTGAGCAGCGTGATCGGGCTCGACACCTGCTCCTCCCTCCCGCCACGGAGCAGGGCGACGTCGCTGTCGAACTGCCATCCGGCGAGGAGCAGGTACCGCCGCGCGCTGGACGCGACCCGGTAGAACTCGGGGTAATACTCGTCGGCGTCGACAAGCAGGCCGATGTCGTCCACCGGGGTGTCGCACCACGTGTGGCGGCGAGGATCGATGATCGTCCGTGCGCTCCTCATCGCGATCGCGCGCCTACGGCTTCAGGTGCTCCTCGATGAGCCGCTTCAGGCCCGCGACGTCGGGCCGGGTCCCGCTCGCTTCGCCGATGGTCGCGAGCCGCTCCGCCTCGTCGCGCGAGAGATCGGGGCATATCCACTCCAGCAACGCTGCCCAGTCCGGCGCGCCGTCGCAGCTATAGCAGTCATCGGGGATGGGTGTATTGTCGGGGAAATTCCGGAAAACCAGGTACGGCATTGCATCTACCTTCATGCCGGGATCGCGGTCGCATCGTCATTGCATCGTCACCGCGACTCGCGCTCGCGCGCGTCCGCCGAGCGCTCGCCACCTCGGCTATGGCGCCGGCGGAGCCAGGGGGCAAGCGTGCTCGGGGCCGCTCCGCCGGCGGGCCGTGCCCGGAGTGGGGTCCGGCGCGTGTCCAGGGGAGGCGCAGGAAGGAGGTCGCGCGGCGCGCGCGATGGCGGTCAGGTCATCGCGCTGGCACGACCCACGCGCCGGCGCCCGGCCGTGTCAGGGGGCGCAGCCGATCCGCTCCGGCGCGACCGCCACATCGTCATACCACATCGTCCGCGCCGGGCCGTGGAAGCCGAGGTAGCCGAAGCTGAACGTCTTGTAGTTGAGCGTCTTCACGCCGGTCTTGTCGATGATCTTGGTGCCGTTGGCGTAGACCTGGACGCCGCCCTTGGCGCCGTCGAAGTAGGCCTCCATGCAGTGCCACTGGTCCTTGGGGAGCTTCACACCGTTGCTCCCGCACCGGGCCTCGCCGCCCGTGGACAGGGTGACGTCGTCGTGCAGGTTCAGCACGAGCTGGCAGTACTGCTCGGCGATTTCCATGTTGTCGCCCAGGTTCGGCTCGCCGTCGCCCGTCATGGCCTGGAAGTAGGCGTTGTGGTCGGACTGGCCGAGATCGACGCTGCCGCGCACGTAGAGCCGGACCCAGAACGTCGAGCCGGGCGACGGGACGGAGAGCATCCTCCAGTCGTAGCCGCTGGCCCCCGGGTTCACGCGCAGCGCGCGCGAGCCGGCGTGGAAGACCGAGGTGTCGATCGCCATGTTCTTCAGCGCCTCTGCCGCCTGGTACGAGGGACGGTACGTCGCGCCGTCGGGCAGCCCGTCGCCCTCGAAGTCGGAGCAGAACGTCGCGCTCGCCGGGCACCCGCCCGTCGGCGTCCCGCCGCCGGTGCTCGACGTGGCGCTCGTCTCGGGCGTCCCGGTGCTCGTGGTGCTGGTGCTGCTGCTGGTGTCGCCGCCGCCGCCGCTGCTGCTGGTGCTGCCGTTGCTGGTGCTGCCGTTGCTGGTGGTGCTGCCGTTGCTGGTGCTGCCGTTGCTGCTGCTCGCGGCGGGATTGCCTGTGCCCGAGCTCACGCTCGAGGCGCCGCCGGTCCCCGCGCCGCTGCCGCCCGCGCCCCCCGTTTCCGAGGAGTCGCCTGCGCCGTCCGAGCAGCCCGCCGCTGCAGCGGACAGGGCCAGACAGGAGATCCCAACCCAGGTGAAGCGTGCGATTTCGCGATCGAAAGTCATGTTGATGCCCGAAGGGTGATAGGCCCGTTCGCCGGAGCTGCGCGCTGCCGCAGCGCGGCACGTCTGCCGGTGATCCTTAAGAAACTGCCGCTGCGCCGAGGCGCGACCTGCGCTCGACGCGGCTCACAGCTCTAGCAGAATTCGCCGCAATTCGGGAGGTGTTCTTCCGGGTCCAGATGGACCGTAAACTTCTCAGCGGAGCGGCGGGCGCGGACGGCGCGGCGCGGACCGCGGGATCCTGGGCGTGACCGAGCTGCTCGGCCGCCAGCACCGCGGCGAGCGTCTCGCCGACGCAGCCCTCGCGCACGGCGCTCGCGGCGACGGCGGCGAGGTCCGCGCTCACCGCGACCGCGCCCGTCACAGCCGGAGACAACCTGGATGCACGGAGCGCACAAACTCGTCGGCGTCGCCGATGATCTGAACGACGGCGCTCCCCGTCGGGCATTTGACCCCGAAACCCGTGCTGTGCACGTTGCCGATGCCCGGGCCGACATTGGTGTTGCCGTCGCCCGTCTTCCACGCCTCGACCGTCTGGCACAGCAGCTCGACCCGGTAAACGTAATTAACGTAAGTGTCGACCCAGATGTTGATCCCGACCAGGACCTGGCTCGCAGGGCAGATCACGCTGCCCGGCCCGCCTCCGTTGCCGCCGGCGGTCACGGTCTGGAAGGCGGTGCCCAGGGTGCCGTCGCTGGCGAGCGGCGCGCAGATCAGGCCGATTTGATCGATCGAGCCGCCGCTCCGGCCGTGGACGCCGACAGCCACGTTGCCGTTCCCACAGGCGATCTCGTAAGAGATGTCGCTGCCCGTGCCGCCAGCGCCGCCCGTGCCGCCGGCGCCGCCCGTGCCACCGGAGCCGCCCGTGCCACCGGAGCCGCCGTCGCCGCCCGTGCCACCGGAGCCGCCCATGCCGCCAGCGCCGCCCGTGCTGCCAGCGCCGCCCATGCCGCCGCCGCCCGCGTCACCGCCGGCTGTACCACCGCCGCTGCCGCCAGCGCCGCCGCCCGTCGCGCCGGCGGTGCCCGAGAAGTCGAGATCGTCGACCCCGGAGATCGCGTTGCATGCCGCGCTCCAGCAGACGAAGGCGAGCGCCGCGGCCGCGACCGTCGCGAGAGGCTTCGTCGTCCGGACTGCTGCGTGTTCTCTCATCGGAAGCTCCCGTGGCGGATGATCTGGCCGGGCCCGAAGCTCGCCTGGAGGGCTGACGAGGCCGGGGGGCCGAAACGCGCGGTGGGATCAACCAGGGTGGGTCGGGTTGGCGGCATGAGGTCTCCCCTTCGGGGGTCGAGGTCTCGGAGCGGGCGATGGTCTGCTTTTCCGAGGCCTGGCTGATCCGGGGGGCGGTCGCCGTGCCGGGCGGTCAGCGACGAGGGCAGCCAGGACGTTCGGCGTGACCATACCCGCGAGAATGGCCGGAAGGAACCTGAACCTCGCCTCGAAGGCCTTCGCGAAAGCGTTGCCGGCGAGCGGCAGACCGTTGCCGGGGAGGCAAGGGGCCGGGGCGTGCGCGGGCGACGCCCCTCTCGCCGCAGATGCATGGCAACGCCATGGCGGAGCTGTGACGCCGCGGGGAGCGGCCGGGTCAGAGCGGCGAAGGGCCGGCTCCGAGGTAGGAGAGCTGAGCGCACCCGATGCGCGTGTCGAGGCAGCGCTGTGTGGAGGGCGGTTCGATCAGGATGGGGAGCACGACCCCGACGCCGGCGGGGTCAGGTTCGAGGCGAAGCGCGGAGGACGCCGGCGATCACTGCAGCGTGGGAGTAGTCCAGTCGATCCATGCACCCAGATCGGCGGTGGCGACCGGCTGCGGCTCCATTCTGCCGTCCGCGGGCGCCTTCCGGGTCAGGTGGGCCCGGATGGCCCTTCGGAGCGGCTCCGCCTGCTCCGCATAGAACGCGCAATGATTGTGCGGGTCGGACGGCCTGCCGCCGTGATAAGCGACGTTCTTCTCCACGCCGAGCGCCTTGTACACCTCTCCGCCGGCCGCGGTGGCCGCATGTTGGGCGATCGAGCCCAGCTCACCGATGCGCGAGTTGTCCAGGACGAGCAATCCGCGTGGTGCGTACATGGCGACCAGCGAGTGCGTGTCTGCCGGGATGACATTCACCTTGCTCCTGTAGTTGCCGAACACGGCCCCGAACCACCCCTGCGCTTCGCTCCAGGCGGAGTTCAGCGACTGGGCCGTCTTCCCGTTCGGGCCCGTCGGATTGGTGTTCACGATCCGGAAAGCAGATACGCCGCCGGTGCCGGACTCCTGCGGGATCCCCAGCGCGATTCGCTCATCGAACGCGCCGATGGTGAATGCGCCCTTGCCGAGCCTGGAGCAACCGGTGACGCCGATGGCGGTGGGATCGATGATATCGTTCCGCCCCGCGTCCCGCTCGTCGACCAGCACGTCGATGATGCGGCTCACGCCCCACGCCCAGCCGACCTGAGCGCTGGCGCCGGTGTTGCCATAGATGTCCGAGAACAGGCCGTTTCTGCTCGTCTCGCTCGACATGGAGTTGTTGTTGTAGTTGATCGTGGCGACCCCCTCGGAGGTGAGGAGGGATCGGTCCAGGCTCCCCCCGCCCAGCCCGATGATGGCCGGAACGGGGCCGCTCGTGCCCGCCGGGATGCTCACCGCCACGCTGAAGTCGATGCTCTTGCCGCCGTGCTCCACGTGCACCTTGATGGAGCTGCTGGTCACCGCCCCGGTCACCTTCTCGGGTCTGCCCGGCTTCTCGCCGTGAATGAACGTCTCGACGGCTTTCTTCAGCTCAGCCCGTCGGCAGCGCCACTCCGACTTCTTGGACATGCGTGTGCCATCGAAAGACGCAAACAGGTCCGGCAGCTTGGCGTTGGTCGCCTCCTTGGGCTCGCCGGTGTCGCAGTCCTCGCCGTAAAACTCTTTGAAGTCAGGATTATAGACCTCGCTGCTGCCGCCGCCGGCGCCATCGCTGCCGCCGCTGCCCGTCTGCCCACCCGTGCCGGTGGAATCGCTGCCGCCAGTACCGCCAGCCGGGGAGACGGCCCCAGTCGAGACGCTGGTGCTGCTGACCCCGCTGGCGCCGCTGGTGCCGCCAGAGGAGGAGGAGGCGCCGCTGGCAGACGCGGAGGTCCCGCTCGTCTCGTCGGGCGTCCCGTCCTCCATTACAGGTTCGCATGCGAGTCCCACGAGGGAGAGACCCGCTGCCAATATTGCCCAATCCGCCGCTCGTACGCGCGCGAGTTTTGCCATGGCCTCCAATTTCCGCGCTCGAGAACTTTGATCTCCAGATCAAAGTCCACCTTCTCGCCTCCGGTACCAGCTCAACTCCGATTCACGGAATCCAGAGGTACTGATGGCTTCTGCTTTCAATGCGCCCGGAGGGCGGGGAAGGCAAAACGACTTGAGGATGTCAAGGGTGAATCGCCTCGCTCACCTCGGGTGACAGAGGCTGGACGGTGGACGCGTACGCCTCCGGCGAGGGGTACAGTCGGCGGCGCTCGCCCGCGAACTCCGTGGCATCTCCGCCGAGGGCGAGCGCGGTGAGCTCCGGCGATGCGGCCGCCGGGTCCGAGCGCGCCGCGTCGCGTGGCGCCTCTCTCGCCTTCGCCGCGCCGCCGTCGAGGGGCGCGGCGTGCGCCGTGGCGGTCGCCGGCGCCGGCGCGGCGTTCTGGGAGCTCGCGCCGGCCGCAGCGGCTTGGCGCTGCGCGTCGAGGAGCACCGGCGCCTCGCGCGCGTATCCGGCGCGGGCGAGCGCGACGCCGTGGGTCGCGGCCAGCACCTCGCGCCCCGGGCGGAGACGGGGTCGCCCAGCCCGTGAACCTGACCTGCCTCGGTCCCGTCAAGCCGGCCCGGGTCCGTCGGAATCGGCGCCCAGTGCTCTGGAGTCGGCGCCCAGCTCAGAACGGAACAAGCACCCTGGTAAGGTCGGAGCACGCAACACGAGGCCAGGACTGCTAGGTGTCAGTCGAGCTCGGCGCCTGGAGCGGCCGTCATCGATGTGCGCAGGTAGTTGAGCGGCATGTGGTCTCCCCAGGAGAACGGCATACGTATCCAGCTGATGGGCGATAGCTGCTGCGACACCCACGCCGCGACGCCGAGGGCGTTGCTCAGCCCGACCGTGAAAGCCTGCCGCATGGGCTTGGGCTCGTACTTCCATCCCGTAGGCGTCGAGTTGTACTGCCGTCCGAAGTGCACGTAGCGATCCACCGTGAGAGGTGGCATCCGCGGCACGATGTCCCGCGAATACACGTGACGGAAGAGCTTCTTTCCGAGCTTCTCGTCGAACTCCGTCGCGAAGGTGCTGTCGCCGACCATCGGCTGCCCATACGTGTAGACGCCGCGCAGCGCGCTGCGCAGGCCGGTGAGCTGGTCGTCCGTCTCGATGAGCGCCGCGGCGATGACCGCGAGCGCGGCGCCCAGGCTATGGCCGGTGATGTAGAGGGCCTCGAGCTTGCCCAGCTTGACGTTGTCGCCGCCCGCCGCGCCCGCGGCGTCGACCGCCGTGGGTGAAGGCTCGCAGCGGCAGGGGCGCTGCGCGCGTGTGTCCGGGCATGTGCTCGCCCACTGACGATCGAGCTTCGCCAGCGCGTCGCAGAGCAGCGTCCCCCAGTGGAGCTCGATCATGAGCTGTCTCAGCGGCTCCCACAGAGTTCGAACGGCGCGTTGGAAGCCGCCGTGGACGTGCCCGCCGGCGGGAAACGCGTCCATCCTGGTGCTCGCGTTCGTCAGCCAGTTGATCGCGTTGCGCGGCTCCGTCCCTCGGAAGGAAAGGATCGCGACCTTGTGGTCAGCGCTCTGGACGACGATCGCCGAGGTGTTCACGAGGAGCGCATCGTTGGCGATGGTGAGCGCCGCAGCATGGCAGCCCAGCAGCCCGCGGCGCGCCATGACGTTGGCGAACGTGCGCACATCCGAGTACGTCCATGTCGAAGCGAAGGCGAGCACCTCTGCTGCCTTCCGGTCGTACACTCCGTGCCTGACCGTCGCGAGCTGGGGTATCACCGAGGGGTACTTCTTCTCCATATCCCCCGACTCAGCGCCGCCCAGACCGAGACCTGCTGAGAAAACTCCCTCGATGCGCATCGCTTCTTCCTCCTGCCTGCTGGAGTGATGTAAACGGCGCGGACGTGCTCGGGCGCTGCGTATGCCCAGGCCGTGGTGTCCAAGCAGCGTGGAGCGGGTCCGGTGAGCAGAGCTCGCTCGCCCCGCGCTCGGGGAACTGTAATGCCGGGATCCCCGCTGCGCTCGCCGGTACGACCTGGCGCCCGAGTATTCAGAGTATTCAGCGTCGTCCCTGATGACGACCCGCACAGCCGAGGACGTGAGCGCCGTGCAGGACGAGCACGCGGGGCAGTGACCACCTCGGACGGCGCGAGCGCCTGGCCACGCAGCTGCGGAGAGCGTTCACAGCCAGACCGGACGCCCAGCGCGGTCGGCCGACGTTGCGCGAGTGGCCCGGAGAGCTGTATGGGCCAGGCCCCGCCGCGCGGCGGGCATGCGGGATGAAGGCACCTGAGGAGCGAGCCTCGCGAGGCGGAATTCGCGCGACCCTCGCAAAAAGCACATGAGGCTGCCTGCGGTCGGGCTTGCCTTCCAAACCAGGGGCGTCAAGAGATGAGCATGGATCTGCTGGCTGAAGTCAGCTGCCTCGACGGACGCAGCATCGATCATCCGGGCGAAGCACGAGCAGCGTGGTGCAGGACAGTGGCTCTTAGGCGGCAATGACGTGCTCGGGTAGGAGACTGAGTGTCCTGCCCGCCCCCGCGCCGGGGGGCGCGAGCAGCCGGCTCCGATGCCACGCAGCCCGCCCATCGATGAAAGAGGCTACTCACTCTGGCATCTGGTATGAGCAGCGGCAAAGCGCGATGGGTTTATTCCGATGATGATTCCTCCCGATGAACGAGCGCCCGTCTCTGAGCGGTCCCTGAGCGACCTTCCGTACAGCGCAATCTGTGCGCTCAAGATCAAGTCTCGTGCGAACGGCCTAGTTGTCACAGGGACCGGATTCTTCATCGATCCGCGTGTCGTCATCACGGCGGGGCACTGTATCTACAATGGCACACACTACAACGCGTACCCGGATAACGCGGGATGGGCAGCGTCCGTGGAGGTGATCCCGGCCATGAAAGCTACCGCACAGGCAGAGCGCGTTCGTCCCTATGGCGGCAAGCTAGTGGCCTACGACCATAGACATGGAAAAAGCAAAAACCCATTCCGGGTTCCCGCGGAATACATCAGGTCCGGCGAGGCGCGCTGGGACTATGGCGCCATCCTGCTCGACTCGGATCTCGGCGCGGGCCTGGGTGCGTTCTCTTATGAGCGAGCGGCGGGAGAGGCTCTCGAAGGCGTTCGTGCCTCGCTGGCTGGATATCCCGAGGTGATCCACAACCCAGAAACCCGGTTTTTGGACGGGGAACGGCTGTGCGTTCACCACATGGAAGGCGTCAAACTGGGCCCGGACGACGTCGTGTCTTACCGGTTCGATGCGTCGCCGGGGCAGAGCGGTAGTCCGATCTGGATCACGGAACGCGATTCTTCGCACGTCGCGATCGCAATCCACTGCCAGAACGAAGACGCTTCCCGCAATCGCGGGCGGCGTATCACCAGCGATGTGGTGGAAAATTTCCGACGCTGGATCGCCGAAGCGCGCCAGCCACCATCGACGGCGGACGTGCCGTAGAGGGCCCGCTCGAACGCATCGTCCTCCAGCTGCATGACGTGCACCGATGCGCTCGTCCGAGCGAACACGATGGGAAATCCGCAGCGTGCGCCGCGTGTCTGCCAGATGGGTGGGGAGTCGTGCCTGGGGCTGAAGAAGCCCGGGCACGTGGCGCGCGGGATGATCATCCCGCGCGCGTCATCATGCGATGCTCAGGGCCGAGCGCTCACTTCATCGACACGTTCACGCTGGCGCTCCCGCTGCTCTGATAGCCCTCGACGACCATCGAGACCTCGTACAGGTTCCCCAGCTTCATCCCCAGGCGATCCCACGCGCCGAAGTGGTTGGCGACGCTGATGGTCCCGCTCGTGCGCTTCTGCTGCCGGACGCTCCAGAACTGATAGAAGGTCGTGTTGCCTTCGATCGACGGCTGGTTGACTCGCTGGGTCCGATAGATGTCATAGGTGCCTCCGTCGCTGGTGACGGTGCCCATGAACCCTTCGCCGCCCGGCGGACGCCAGGTGCCCCAGCTGTCGATGATGTAATACTCGATGAGCGGGCCCTTCGTCCACCCGTAGACGCCCAGGTACGAGTTGCCGTTCGGCCGGTAGTCGGCCGAGTAGGTCACGACCTGGCTCTTCGACCCGGGCCTCAGGCCTTTACGGCCCAGCAGGTTGTTGATGTTGCTCCACTCGACGTTGAAGCCATTCGCCGTGTTGGTCTGGCATCCGCTCCCGTTGTCCTTCCAGTACTCGAAGGTGTAGCCGCAGTGGGTGCCCGTCTGATTGGCGCAGACCTGCTGGTTGGGTGACGTGCACGTGCTGCCGCCGCCGGAGCCGCCGGAGCCGCCGGACCCGCCGGAGCCGCCGGACCCGCCGGAGCCGCCGGCACCTCCCGCACCCGAGCTGCTGCTCGAGCTCGCGCTGCTGCTCGACGAGCTCGCGCTGCTGCTCGACGAGCTCGCGCTGCTGCTCGACGACGAGGCCGAGCTCGAGCCGTTGATCGTGCCGCCGGAGCCGGTGACCGAGGCGATCGTGGGCCGCCCGTTGCCGTTCGCGCAGAAGCCCCACTGCGTCGAGGAGCCAATGCCGACCGCGCCGTTGTGGTCCACGTTCGTGGCGCTGAACTGGCCGTTCGACTCCGTGAACTTCACGTTCCACGGGTTGGGCTTCGTCGAGCCGTTGAGCGCGACGACGACGTTCCAGCCGGTGGTCGCCGGGCTGCGGGAGTTGTTCTTCACCGTCACGTTCGCGCAGTAGCCGCTTCCCCAGTCCGAGGTGACGGCGACGTTCGCCGACACCGAGCGGTCCGCGCTGTCCAGCGCGCCCTCCTGAGCCTCGATGTCCTCGTCGACGATGTTCTCGACGCTGCACGCCAGAAGGCCGCACGCGATCGAAGCGGATAGGTAGCCAAGTAAGGGAACGATGCGCATTTAAGATTCTCCATGATCGGATCGGCGGAGTCGCGGGACTCTGTTCGAGATGGATCTATGAACCATCGAGACAGACGCGAGCCCTCCGAGCCATTGGTTTAAAGTTCAAAATTTCCGGCCAACGTGCTCGTGATCCAGAGATCACGGATGCGCCCGCGGGCCTGCGCCGACCACATGCCTGGCAATCACGATGTTTGTCGGACAGATGCTCACATGCGAACACCCCGTGTGACGGGGCCGGGCATCAACTCGGAAAAAGCAAGAACAACTCGAACGCGTAGCCACGAGAAGCAAGTAGCCCCGGCAAATTCACCCGGAGTAGGCCCCTGTACGATCCTGCAACCGACTGCGGCCCCCGGCCGAGAGCGGTCCGGATCGCCAAGGGAGATTGGCATCTTCACACAAATAGGAGGTCAAAGTCAAGACTCTTTTCTAAGTCGCGTTTGCTTTTGCGCGGCGCTGCCCGGCAGCGCCTTGGCGTGCTGTTTGTCTTCTCTTGTTTTGTTTTGTTTGCTTTATAAGAGCAAGATCCAGCCACGTTGCGCGTGGAGGTCCGAGGATAGAACCTTGATTTGTTCATCTCTCCTGGAAAAGCGACGAACTATCGAGAAAAAACGGCCTCCGGCCGAGCTTGGTCATCCGGTCTTGCGGTGAAACTCCACGAGGAACGGTGCCTGACCGTCAGGGTCGAACTGATGCAGCGTCTCTGACACGACATTCCCGGGCGCCCCGGATCAAGCGGCATCTCTCGATCGCCGGGCCTGTCGGTGCGACAGCGGAGCCGCCCGGAGACCATGTGGAGCACGCCCCACACACCGGGGCTGGTCGCAGGGTTTGACGAGCCCCTCGGCCGTCAGCCCTTCTCTCCATCCTTCCGGATCCCGAGCTTCCGCATCTTGCTTTGCAGCGTCGTCGGCTTCAGCCCCAGCACCGCCGCGGCCCCGTCCTCTCCATAGATCTTCCCGCCCGCGGCCCGCAGCGCGTCCTCGATGCAGCGCTGAGCCGCCTCTCGGTACGTCATCACGCGCCCTGTCGCGCCGGGCGCCGCGGAGAGCGGCGCTGACAGGATGAGCTCGTCTCCTGTCGACATCACCATCGACCGCTCGATGACGTTCTCCAGCTCCCGCACGTTGCCCGGCCAGCCGTGCGCCCGCAGCCGCGCCATCGACTCGGCGCTCACCCGCGGCGGCGTCCGGCCGAAGCTCGCCGCCACCTTCTCCACGATGACGCGCGTGAGCGGCTCCAGGTCCTCCGGGCGCTCCCGCAGCGGGGGGACGATGATCGGGAATACCTGCAGCCGATAATAGAGGTCCTCGCGGAACGCTCCGCTCGCCACCATGTCCTCGAGCGGCCGGTGCGTCGCGGCGATCACGCGCACCGAGACGCGCACCGCGCCCTCGCCGCCGACGCGCTCGATCTGGCCCTCCTGGAGCACGCGCAGGAGCTTCGCTTGCGCCGCCCTGGGCAGCTCGCCGACCTCGTCGAGCAGCAGCGTCCCGCCGCTCGCGCGCTCGAACAGCCCGAGGTGCCGGGCCGCGGCGCCCGTGAACGCGCCGCGCTCGTGGCCGAACAGGGCGCTCTCGACGAGCCCCTCGGGCAGCGCTCCGCAGTTGACCGCGAGGAACGGCCGCTCCGCGCGGCGCGACAGCGCGTGGATGCGGCGCGCGATCACCTCCTTGCCCGTGCCCGTCTCGCCGCGCACCAGCACGGTCGTGTCCTGCCGCGCGACGAGCGGCACCATCTGCTGGAAGATCGCCCGCATCGCCGGGCCCACCGCGACGACCTCCCTCGGCAGGGCGACGCGGTCGAGCTCCTCCTTGAGCGTCCGCTTTTCCCCCTGCGCGCGGCGCGCGATGGCCGCGACGCGCCCGAGGACCTGCACCTGCCGCAGCGCCACGGCGAGCAGGCGACCTGTCGCCTCGAGCAGGGCGGGTGAGACGTCGAGCGCCGCGCCGCCGCCGAGCGCCATGGTGGCGCAGCCGACGGCGCCCTCCGCGTCGCGGAGGGCGAAGACGGCGATCGTCTCGCCGCCCGCGCCGCGCCGGACCTCCGGCGCGCCCGGCGCGGCCGCGCCGCGGCGCAGATCGAGCCGCAGCAGCGGGAGATGGCGCGAGAGCGCGGCGCTCACCGCAGGGACGAGCGTCGCCTCGGTGTGCGCGCGGGCCGAGGCCTCGCCGAGGTCTGCGAGCAGGAGGAGGGCGTGATCGGCGGAGGCGGTCATCGTGCGCGGAGCGAGGCCGACGAAATGGCGTTGCGCGGCACCGTAGGGGCGTTGCCTGGACCGCACAAGGCCGGCGAAAGCCGGGGAAAAGCCGCTCGGGCCGCGGGCACGCGCCCTGCTCCCTGCCGGAGGAGGGAGAGGAGAGCGCGCGGACGACCGCGCGCCACGGAGAAGGAAAGGAACCCTCATGGCCTACGTCATCGCCGAGCCCTGCGTCGCCACGTGTGATACCGCCTGTGTCCCTGTCTGCCCCGTGGACTGCATCCACGGCCCGCTCGCGGCGGACGAGATCTCGCGCATCCCCGAGGGAGAGCGCAAGACGCGCCTCGCCGGTCTCCAGCTCTACATTGATCCCGAGTCGTGCATCTGCTGCGGCGCGTGCGAGAACGAGTGCCCGGTGGGCGCCATCTTCGATGAAGACGAGCTGCCGGCCGAGTGGCAGGGCTACCGGGAGATCAACGCGCGCTTCTTCGACTATCGCGCGAAGGAGCGCGCTCCGGAGGGGACCTGAGCGCGGCCCGGGAGCGGCCGATATCGAGGATCGACCCAAGGAGAGGCGGAGGTGGCCGCGGGGCGTTGACAGCCCGGAGTCGCCGCGATGTCATGCGCCTCTCTTCCACGTGCTCCGCCCACCGGTCAGCTTCCAGGCGCGCGCGATGTGCATCGGGCTCTGCTGTGCGGCGCTCGCGTGCATGGCGCCGCCCGGCCCGAAGGGCGTGCTTCGCTTCCTCGCGTCTCCGGCAGGGCTGGGCGTCGCCGCGCTGGCGCTCATGGCCCTCGGGACGTCGATCGAGGACCTCGGCAGGATCCGGCGCATCCGCGCCGGCGTGGGCCTCTGTATCGCGGCCGCCGCGCTCGTCGCGGTCGGCGCGTTGTGGGGCGCTGCGCTGCCCGCGCTCAAGCCGTCGCTCGCCTGGTTCGCCTGGCTTCTCTATGGCGCTGGCGCGATCGGCGTCGCCCTCGCGCTCCGGCGTGACATCGCCGTCTTCCGCGATCCGCGTCACGGTCAACCCATCCGCCTGGAGTCCATCTCGGCCGACGCCGTTCGTCTCACCGCCAACGGGGCTCCGGTCACCGTCCCCGCCGCCCAGATCCGCAGCGTGAGTGTCGGCGCCAGCCTTGAAGGGCGGGGCGTCTTCGTCCTCGTTGGCAGCCGGGACAAGGTGATCGGCGACGCGCGCGCGCTGCCCTGGGTCGCCGCCCATCGGGACGGCGACACCTTCGTCTTGACCGAGCACCAGGCGGCGCTCGACGCAGAGGTCCTGGCCGTGCGGCTGCACGAGGCGGCTTCCGCCAGCGGAGGGGATTATCGATGAAGGCGAGCGAACACGCGGCGGACGAAGCTCTCGAGATCCCGCTCCGCCGTCCCTACCTGGAGCTCCTCCTGAGCGCCTTCTTCTTTGCGGTCTGCGCGGCGGTCCTCACCTACCGGGCCCAGACGAACGACCGCGGCCTGATCCTGAACGGGATCCTCCATTTCGAGCCCGGAGGCGCCGACGTCTTCTACGCGGTGCTGGCGACCCTGTCAGGGGCCTTCTGCGCGCTCGGCGTCCTCGTCGCTGCGCGGTTTGCGGCGCTCAAGGAGTTCCGGATCGTCCTTGGCCCTCGATCGATCACCTTGCCGTCGATGCATCCGCTCCGTGGCGCGCGGGAGGTGACCGTGCCGCTCGATCGCGTCGAGTCCGTGGAGCTGCAGCCGCCGGCCAAGCCGATCACGCTGGTGATCCGCGAGGACGATCGCTCCCATAACATCCCGCAGCGCTGGCTTCCCAGGGGCAGGTCGGCCGAGGAGGTCGCCGGCGCGATCATCGCGCGGGTGCGGGGGTCGCAAGCGGGGCAGCGCGCCCGCGGGTAGCGCGCTGCAGGTCGTGGGATCTCGGCCGCGATGCGGTAGTAGGATGGCGCCCGATCACGAGGAGGCACTCATGAAGGCCGCGGCCGCGCTGGTGAAGGACATTCGCGAAGAGCTCCGGAGCATCGACGATCAGCTGAGGGCTCACCCCTATCCGGACGCCATCGAACGGGGAGAGGTCACGGTCGAGGGATTGAAGGCCTTCCCGGGCCACCAGCACCACGTGGTGCTCAGCGACCTGCGCTCGATGGCGATGATGCTCCAGCGCTTCGGGGACACGCCCTGGCGCGATTTCTGGAGCGGTGTCCTCCAGGGCGAGCTCGTGGCGCCGGACGGGATCGCTGCCATGGGCCGGAAGCTCGGCATGACGAAGGATGACCTGGATCGGTACGAGGTCACCGCGGAGGGGTTCGCGTATGCCGCTCAGATGGCCTGGGCGGCGGCCAACGCCTCGGCGGCCGAGATCGCGTGCGCCCTGCTCATCAACTTCCCAGCCTGGGGGTTCAACTGCGGCAGGATGGGGAAGGCGCTCCGCGACCGGTACGGCTTCGGCCCGGAGCAGACCGCCTTCCTGGACGCGTTCGCGGCCCTGCCATCGTTCGAGGACACCGCTGTCGCCATCGTGCAGGACGGGCTCGACCGCGGCGTGGAGCCCCGGGCGATCCGCCGCACGACCAGGCTATTTCAGGCGTATGAGAAGATGTTCTGGGACGCGATGATGGCGCTGGGAGCACAGAAGGCGCGCGGCTAGCTAGCGTCGCCCTTCCTCGCCGTGGAACGCGGGCTTGTCCATCAGGCCCTCCGCGAACCAGTGCTTGATCGTGCCGGTGCTGACACCGACGGCGCGGTCGCGTCGACAAGGGCGGCCGGCGCGGGCAGTGGTACACACTGCCGTCATGACGACGACGGCCGCGCCGCGATCCATCTATCTCCCCAGAGCCTTCGAGGCACCCGACCTCGCCGACCTCCACGATCTCATCGACGCACACTCCTTCGGCATGCTCATCGCGCCCGGGGAGGACGGCGTGCCCATGATCGCGCACCTGCCGTTCCTTCTGGAGCGCGACAGCGGCCCTCACGGCACCTTGCTCGCGCACGTCGCGCGGGCCAACCCGATCCGGCGCGCGCTCGACGGGAGCACGCCGGTCCTGGCCGTCTTCCGCGGGTCGCACGGGTACATCTCGCCCGGGTGGTACGCCTCGCGCGACGACGTGCCGACCTGGAACTACGCCGTCGTCCACGCGCACGGCGCGCCGCGGGCCATCGAGGACCACGACGCGCTCCTCGCGCTGCTCGCGCGCCTCTCCGACGTGAACGAGCGCGGGCAGCCCGAGCCCTGGAGCGTCGCGGAGCTCTCGCCGGAAAAGCGATCCGCGCTGCTCCCCGCGATCGTCGGCTTCTCGATGGAGATCACGCGGATCGAGGCGAAGCTCAAGCTCTCGCAGAACCGCCGCCCGGAGGATCGCGACGGCGCCATCGCCGGGCTGCGCGCGCAGGGCACGCCCGACGACCTCGCGCTCGCGGAGGCGATGGAGCGCGCCCGCCCCCGCTGAGCCGTCAGCCTTCGCGCTTGCGACCTCCTCGCGGGGGCCCTTCCAGCCCGCCGCGCTCACGGCGGAGCGGCGCTCGACGTGAGGCCGCGCTTCCTCGAAGCGCGCCCGGGCAGCCCCCACGCCGGCCGCATCGAAGCGGGCGCCGGGATCTACGCGCGACGAATTTGTGATCGCGGAGACGGAACCCGGAGATAGTGCGGCGGGAGGCCTTGTCATGAGGCTCTTCATTCCTTGCCCCTGGAGCTTGCGTCCCGGCAGCGCGATCGGGCTTCGCAACTCATCGGATTCAGGGAATTTTCACCTGCTCGGCGCTCCGGGTGGCGGTCGTGGAGGGGCGGCTCCTCTCCAGGTACGGGAGATACGAATGTTCAGAATGTTTAGCGTGAACAAGGTGTTGGCAGGGATGGGCTTGTTGTCGGTCGGACTTACGTCCTGCGGCGACCACGTCGCAGGTGATGAACCGACGGTCGTCGGGATGGAGCTCGATGAAGCGGAACAAGGGCTGGCGAATGGAACGCTCGTCTCGAATCGCTGGGCAGGCGGCATCGTCGATGTTGGTTTCTGGGACGGGAGTCAGTGGGTCATGTCCGGCTGCAGCGGGCAGGTCGTGTCTCGTGATGCGATCGTGCTCGCCGCCCACTGTGTTCGTCGCTGGCTGACGCCGGATACGGCCAATCCGCCGAACCTCAACTACAATCCGCCGGATACCGGGACCACGTCGTTCGCGGCCTACCGAATGAACGAAGACGGCACCTGGACGTGCATCACGGATCCTGCCGGGGGTTGTCTGCTGCAGGCAAGCTGGGCGGTGCCGTCGACGTACCTGGGCGTGTACCACACGGTGACGCAAGCATGGACCGGTGACAACGCGGATCGCGATGTCGCCACGCTGAACTTTGGCACGAACTTCGCGAACGTCGTGCAGAAGGACGCGGCCTATCTGAACTCAGGCGGTGACTCGACCGTCGGGACCGCCTACGGCTACGCAGACTCGCCGGCGAGCGACGGCAAGCTTCGCGGGGGAAGTTTCTCTGGTATTGCCTTGAGCGGCGGAGCCTACACGAAGACTGTCCCGCAGGCCGACCCGCACCTGTGCGGCGGCGATTCGGGCGGGCCGCTGCGCTTCCTGACCAGCGCGGCGACCACTCCAGAAAGCACCGTTCGTTCGGGGGTCCTCCTGGGAGTCAACTCCAAGGGAGGGTGCAGCGGCGCCAATGTGGGTAACCTCTGGGCGCCGATCAACAGCAACCGTACCTTCATCGAGAACAACATCGGTCGGGCATGTACGACCGTGGTTCAGAACGGTTGGAGCACCCGCGACTGCTGGTGAGCTTCGGAGCGCCCCGGCGACCGCTCGTCATCGACCGGTGGTCCTGGCGGGACTGTTCCGCGGGGGCGAACCGTCGCGATCCGTCGCGTCCCCGCGCAATTGGGGAGGGCGTGACGACGGAGCGCACCTCCTCGGGAGGCCTGGGCCCAACGCGGGCCCAACGAATAGGCGTTTGCGGGGCTGCGCCTGAGCAGCAGCGGTGGCGAGGTCCCGGCGCAGTCCCGTAAACGTCGGGTTGGACCGGGCCGGTTCGCGGCCGGGCGAGGCGGTCGCGAGGCCTATGGAGATCCTGCCCGAGAAGGCCGCAGAAGGCGGGCGCGGCAGGGCTCGCACGCGTGGTGCATCCCGCAGCCACGACGTTGGGCGCTGACGTGCCGAGGCAGAGCGCGGCGCCGATGGAGGCTCAGCAGCCCCCAGGCCGCCGACGTGGACGGCGCAGAAGGCGGATCGATGCCTGACCGCCGCGCAACGGAGGTGGTGCTGTCGCTTCTGCCCAGGCCAGCGATGCTCATGACGTGTCCGGACGAGCAGCGGAGGAGGCGATGACGCACGACGGCAGCGGGCGGCGAGCCATCGCAGCCTGACCGCAGCGAGGACAGATGGACAGGTCGACCCCCGTGAGCGCGGCGAGCAGCGTACACCAGTCGACCTTGACGACGTGGCGCGCAGAGGGCTCTGCGCACCGCCTCGTGCGAGATGACCGAGCCCTACTTGCGACCCGGGAACAGCTCCGGTCCAGCGAGTCTCTCCGCCTGCCAGTAGATGCGCAGCGCGGTCAGCACGGGGGCGCTGAGCATCACGTGCCGATCACGCCCATGCTTCCCATTGCGGACGTGGATGAGGTTGCGCTTGCTGTCGATGTCCTCGACCCGCAGCGAGCAGACCTCATCGATCCGCAGACCGGCGCCGTACGCCGTCAGCACGATCGTGCGCTGCTTGACCGAGCCGATCGCGTTGAGCAGTGCCTCGACCTCGGTGCCGCTGAGGACCGGCGGCGGCTTCTGGGGTACCTTCTCTTGAGCCTCACGCCGAGCTCCTGCACCTCGTCAGGATCGCGCTCGCTGGCGGCCTGCACAGGAGCTGCCGCGAAGCGGCTTGGTCTAACATTTACCCGGAACGTCCACCGCCGCACGCTCGGCGCGTCACGGCTCGAGGGCGTCAAAGCGATCACGGATCGAGGCATGCCGTCTGGGCCGTACGAGGCTCAGAGCCTCGCCCGGGGCGACCCGAGCACGGTCGACATTGGCCCGCTTCGTGACGCTTGACATTTATTGAAAGCCACGCATGGTTAACCAAATTCCAAGACCTGAGTCAGCCGGAAGCACGCCGCCAACGGGGCAAGTCGAGAACGGTAATCAGGAGATTTTTTTGAAAAAGCAAACGCCATTCGTCCTTTGCTGGTCGCTGTGTGTGGTGGGCCTGGCAGGTTGCGACGGGGAAGCACCGAGCCAGGATGCGGGGGTCGGAAACGTCGCTGCCGCCTTGACGATGGCGAATCAGCACGATGTGGCGGCCATCGACTTTCGCGTCGCGACGCCTGCCCAGTCTTGTGATAATCCGCTCACGCAGGCCATCAATGCGCTGGAAACGGAGACCCTTCCACCATCGCTCCAACCACCCGGCTCCGGCGCACACGCATTCGCAGACGCACTATTCGTGTTGCCAGTCGGCGACTACCGACTGTGTGCCATTCCTGTCACCACATTCGGCTCGCCGTCGGCGCAATGCGGACGAGCCGAGACCCCAGTGACGGTGTTGCCGAACGTGACGAGCGAGGTTGTTGTCGTATCACAGTGTAGTGGCGCCGAGATGGGCGGGCTTGACGCGGTCGTCGTGCTCAATGATCCGCCGCAGATCACGGGGCTGCTCATCGCCGAGAGCAAATTCATCACCTTGTGCCAGACGGCGCAGATCAGGGTCAACGCCGTCGATCCGAACGGTGATGCCCTCTCGTTCTCGTTCTCGGTCGTGTCAGGCCCCGGCCCGGGTTCGCTGATGCAGGGCGCTCCGGCGATCGTCGGCTGCACGGCCGAATCGCCGGAATGCCAGACCTTCACTCCCAGCGTCGTGGGCGATTACCTGTTGCGGGTGGAAGTTGGCGACGGGCTCGGGGGCGTGGCTACCCTCATGTTCCCGATCCACGTCTCCCCATGTGACGACTAGCACCGCCGTGGAATTAGGGACGGGAGTCGCCTCGAACGACGCACCCGGGCCGCGGCCGAGCTGGCCGTGCGTGTCGAGCCCCCAGCAGTAGACGTCGTTCGCGCCGGTGAGCGCGCACGCGTGGCCGTTGTCGAGGGCGACCGAGGCCGCGTTCACCACGCCGGAGACCAACCGCGGTATGGGCGCGCAATCTGGAGACCCCGGCCGGCACTCCCCGGCGCTCGCGGGGCTCGTGCGCGACGGGGTTCCCCAGCAGTACACGGCGCCGGTCGGCGTCACCGCGCACGCGTGCTCGTGGTACGCCGCGACGTGCTTCACCCCGGGGAGCTCCACCCGCACTGGCTGCGTCGCGCAACGCCCGTTCCCCGGGCACCACTCGGGGGAATCCTTGCCATCGACGCCCCAGCCGAGGCCGCCGAACTGGTTCTAGCCCCAGCAGAACAGCTGGTGCACCGTATCGACGCCGCAGGTGAAGTCGTGGCCCGCGGCGAGCTGCACGAAGCCGCCCAGGGCGCTGTCGCGCGTGATTGGCCTGGACGCGACCTCCAGGCTCGTGCCCAGCCCGAGCTGACCCACGCCGTTGTCGCCATAACAGACGACGTTGCTCACCGGATCCTGCCCGTGCGCGGGCGCGAACAGGACGCACGCATGGCCGTACCCCGTCGCCACGGAGAGCGCATGGAACCCCGCGGCGTCCACCCGCGGCGCCGCGCCCCAGCACTGGACGTCCCCGTCCGGCGCCAGCACGGCGCAGGCGTGGTGCCGGCCCGCGGCGAGGCCGATCCGGGTGCGCCAGCGCTTCGCTGCTTCCCGCGCCGCCGCCGGCCGGGGAGCGCCGTGTCGGGTCCGCCTCGGCGCGGGCGCCGAAGGTTGCGCCCGCTGTTAAGAGTCCAGCACCCGGAGCAGCGCGCTCGACCCCGGCGAGACGGGCGCGGGGTGCGCGGTGACGCCGAGCCCGTCGAGCAGGGCGGGCGACGCGAAGAGCCCCTCCGCCGCTCCCTCGGGCACCCACCCGGAGAGCTCCAGCAAGTCGCCGCCTGTCAGCGTGCCTTCGCCGCTCGCCTGGAGCTCGCCGACGTGCACGCAGAGGCGGACGTGCACCCGCCGGTCGCGCCCCGCGCGCGCTTCGAGCCGCTGCTTCAGCGACAGCGCCGCGCCGAGCGCACCGCGGCGCGCGGCCTCGTCGCGCGCCGGATCGAGGGGCCGGTCGGCCGTGACCAGCGCGGTCGTGCCCGTCTCTGCCGCGGTCGAAAAACCCGCGTTCGTGAGCTCGGACAGCGCGAAGGGCAGGACGGACTCGAAGTCGTCGAGCAGCTCCGGCGTCGGCTCATCGAGCGCGCCCGGGTCGGCCTGCACCTCCACGTGGATGCCGATGGCCGATCGCCGCGGCGCCGCGGCCGCCCCGCCCGCCGCCCGCGGCGCCGCGACGGCCGCGCGCAGCTCGGTGAGCAGCTGCCCCGCCGACGGCTGGCGCTCCGCCGGGTCCTTGCTGAGCGCCCGCAGCACCACGTCGTCGAGCGACGGGCTCACGCGCGCCTGCGCGCTCGGGCGGGGCGGGCTTGCGAAGAGGTGGAGCTGGCGCAGCACCGGGAACGACGCGCCGGCGAACGGCGGCTCTCCCGTGAGCATCGCGTACGCCAGCGCGCCGAGCGCGTAGACGTCCGTCCGCGCGTCGACCGGGCGGCCCGTGAGCTGCTCGGGCGACATGCTGGAGGGCGAGCCCAGGACGTGCCGCGACGTGGTCAGCGCGGGCCCCGGCGCGTCGAGCAGCTTCGCCACGCCGAAATCGAGCAGGACCACGCGGGGGCCGCGTCTCTGCATGTCGCCCGAGCACAGGAAGACGTTGGAGGGCTTCACGTCGCGGTGCACGATCGCCTGCGCGTGGGCCGCGTCGAGCGCCCTGCAGAGCGGCTCCAGGAGGGCGAGCGCTTCCTCCAGCGGGAGCCGGCCGCGGGCCTCGAGGTGCCTCTCCAGGCTGACGCCGTCGAGCAGCTCCATGACGAAGTAGGGGCGGCCATCCTCGAGCCTGCCGACGTCGAGCACCTCGACCACGTTCGGGTGCCGCACCCGCTGCATCACCACGACCTCGCGCTCGAAGCGGAGGCACACGTCAGGGTGCAGCGCGAGCTCGGCGTGCAGGACCTTGATCGCCGCCTTCGTGCCGCGCGTCGCGTGCTCGCCGCGGTAGACGACGCCGAAGCCGCCCTCGCCGAGGACGCTCTGGAGCACATAGTCTCCAGCGCGCGAGGGCGCCTCGGCGCTGCGCCGGCCACCCGTGGTGGATTCCTCCCCGGCCGAGAGGGTGACCGTCTCGTCGGTGGGGCTCACCACCCCGCGCGGCGCGCTGGGGATGGTGTCGTCATCGACGTGTACCATGCTGGCCCGCGACGATAGCATAGGCGTGGTGCGCGCTCGCGCGCGCGCCTGCGCGCCTATGCGTCAGCGCGCCTGTGCGCCTGCGTTGGAGAGAGGCCGAGTGCATCGCTGTCCTTTGTGTCACCGGCGTCGCGAGGGCGTGGCGCCGTGCCCCTTCGACGGATGGACGCCGCCGCCCGGCGAGCCCTCCGCGCCCGCTCCGCCGCGCGTCCCCGGTGTCTCGCTCGGCGAGCGCCTGGGGCAGGGCGGCTTCGCCATCGTGTGGGCGGGGGTCTCGGACGACGACGGCGCCCCGGTCGCCGTCAAGGTCGGCATGTCCACCACGCCGATGCTGGAAGAGCGCTTCCGCCGGGAGGCCGACGCGCTCGAGCGCATCGGCCCGCCGCACGTGGCGCGATTCCACAGGTGCGGCCGGCTCGACGATGGTCGCCCCTACCTCGTGATGGAGCGGCTCTTCGGCCGCACGCTCGCCTCGGAGCTCGCGGCCCTCGCCGCCCCGCCCGATCCGGGCTGGGTCGCGGCGCGGGCCGACGCCGTGCTCGCCGCGCTCGAGGCCGCTCACGACAAGGGCGCGATCCACAGGGATCTGAAGCCGGAAAACCTCTTCATCGAGCGCCGCTCCGCGGCGGCGGACGAGCGGGTCGTGCTGCTCGACTTCGGGCTCACGAAGCGCTCCGAGCGCACGCCCGGCGACGCGGCGCGCGAGGAGCTGCTCACCCGCAGCGGCGTGGTCCTGGGGACGCCCGAGTACATGGCGCCGGAGCAGTTCCGCGGCGAGGCGGTCGACGTGCGCGCCGACGTCTACGCGTTCGGCGTCATCCTCTTCGAGCTGCTCACCCTGCGGCTGCCCTTCGCGGGCGACGGCGCCTCGCTCGAGCATGCGCACCTCACGCTGCGCCCGGAGCGCCCGGGCGCTCTCGCGCCGGTGCCCACCGCGCTCGAGGAGCTCACGCTGGCGTGCCTCGCCAAGGATCGCGAGCGCCGCCCGGCAGACGCGCCCTCGCTGCGGCGCGCCCTCGCCGCGGCGCGCGCCACGTTCGCGCCGGCCGAGCCGGGCGCGCCGGTCGAGCGGGGCGCGCCGCGCGACCGCGCCGCCGCGCCGGCCGAGCCGGGCGCGCCTCCCGCGCGCGCCGCGGCGCCGGCGGACTCGACGAGCGCCAGGCTGATCGCCGGGGGGCGGAGCTCGGTCGTGCTGCTCGTCGCCGACACGACGGCCGCGGCGTCGCCCGTCATCGCCTCCGTGACCGGCCGCAAGGGGTTCATCACACGGCAGCGCGGCAGCCGCTACGTGGCGGTCTTCTCCGGCAAGGACGCCGATCACCCGGCGCAGGCCGCGCTCGCCGCCGCGCGCGAGCTCGCCGGGAAGCACGGGGCGCGCGCGGCGCTGCACCTCGCGTCGGTCACCCTCCGCCGCAGGGCGCGGGGCGCCGTCTCGGCGTACGGCGCCGCCGTCGAGCGACCCGAGACCTGGCTGCCGCCAGAGCCGTGGTCGGGCGTCGCCCTCTCCGCCGAGATCGAGCGCGCCCTGCCGGCGCGCGAGGACAGCGACGGCCGGCCCGCCTCGGCCGAGGCCGAGCCGTCCGTCGAGATCGAGGTCCCGCTCGCCGGCCGCGACGACGTCCTCGCGGCGATCGCGGAGAGCGCGCGCGCCGCCTTCGACGGCACGTGCCCGGGTCTGTTCACGCTGATCGGCGATACCGGGCTCGGGAAGAGCCGACTCGCGGCGGAGGCCGCCTCGGCAGCGCTCCGCTGCGACGCCGGGGCGCTCGTGGTCTCGCTCCGCGCGGCGCAGCCGCTGCTCGGCGACGCGGCGCGCGACGCGGCCGAGCTCCTCGGCCGTGTCCTCGACGCGCCCGCGGAGGCGCCGCCGGACGTCGCCGCGTTCTGCCGCGAGCGGCTCGGCGCCGCGCTCGGCGAGGCGACGTGGCCGTCGGTCGCGGCGGCGCTCGGCTGGTCGCCGCTGCCCGCGCGCGGCGCGCCCGCTTCGCTCCACCACGGCGTGGTCCAGGCGCTCGGCGAGGCGCTGCGCCGGCGCGCCCAGCGCGGGCCGGTCGCGGTGATCGTCGACGACGCGCACTGGGCCGACGACGCGCTTGTCGACGCGCTCGAGTACGCCACGCTCGACGGCTCCGGCGTCGCGCTGTGGGTGCTCGTCGCCGCGCACCCCCGCTTCGAGCAGGTGCGCCGCGCCTGGGGCGCGCGCACCCAGCGCCACGACCGCGCGGCGCTCGCGCCGCTCGACGACGCGGCGGCGATGGCGCTCGCCGCCGAGCTGCTGCGGCCGGCGGAGTACCCCCCTGCCGAGACGCTGCGCCGGCTCGCGCGCTGGGCAGGCAACAACCCGGCGTGCCTCGTGGAGCTCGTGCGCTCGCTCAAGCGGGCCGGCCTCGTGAAGCGCCGCGTGAACGCCGGCAGCCACTACGTCGCCACGGCCGAGCTCGACAACCTCCCCCCGTCGCCCGCGTGGCAATGGCTCGCGGAGCGGCGGCTCGACGCGCTCTCGCCGGAGCTCGCGGCGTGCGTCCGGCTCTGCGCGGTGCTCGGCGATGCGTTCGCCCGCGCGGAGCTCGAGCAGATCCTGGACTCGATCGCCCGGGCGGGGGAGGCCGGCACGCCCATCGACGCGGGCTACGGCCTGAGCGCCCTCGTCGAGCACAGGATCCTGGAGCGCGGCGCGAGCGAGCGATATTCGTTCCAGAGCGCCGTCTTCCAGGACGCGGTGGTCGAGCTGCTCGACCCGGCGGAGCGCGCGCAGATCCACCGGCGCGCGCTCGCGTACTTCACGGCCAGGGTGGAGGCGGAGGGGCCTCGCCCGGAGCTCCTCGCGCCGCTCGCGCGGCACGCCGGCGGGTGCGGGGCGCGGGAGGCGGCGGCGGACGCGTGCCTCACGCTCGCCGATCTCGCGTTCGCGCGGCACCGCCACGTCGAGGCGGACCGGCACTACACGGCGGCGCTCTCGTTCGCGGCGCCGGGCGACGCCCGCCGGCGGGCGCGCGCGCTGGCGGGGCGGGGCAAGAGCCGCTACCGCGTCGACCGGACGCGCGAGGCCACGGACGACCTCGCGGCCGCGCGGGCGCTGGCCGCGGAGCTCGGCGACGACGCCTCCCTCGCGGACGTGCTGCTCGAGGAGGCGGCCGCGCTCGACTGGGCGGGCGAGTTCGATCGCTCGGCCGAGCGCGTCGAGCAGGCGCGCGCGCTCGTCGATCGGCTCGGCGCGGGCGCGCTCGTCGACGGGTTCGGCGCGCGCTCGCGCGCGCTCGTCGACGGGTTCGGCGCGCGCTCGCGCGCGCTCGAGGGCCGCGTGCTCGTCGCCGAGGGGCGCACCTGCTTCCGGCGCGGCCGGGTCGCCGAGGCCGTCGAGCTGCTCGCGCGAGGCGCCGCCGGCGCGGAGGCCGAGGGCGATTACGGGACCAGGATCGTCGCGCTCCTCCTGCTGTCGCCGGCCTTGATGTGGCTGGGAGAGCTCGACCTCTCGAACGCCCGCTTCGACGAGACGTTCGCCCTGGCGTCGTCCGCCGAGGACTGGCCTCACCTCTGCGCCGCCTGCACGTGCCGCATCCCGCTGAGGGCCATGCGGCGCGAGCTCGACCTCGCCATGGCGGACATGCGCCACGCCATCGCGCTGGCGCGCGAGCTCGGAAACCCCGTCCTGGAGCGCCACGTGACGCTGAACGCGGCGGAGCTGCTCCACGCCAGCGACCACGGGGACGAGGCGCTGGAGCTGGCCCGCCGCGCGCACGTGCTCGAGCGGCGGTTCTTCGAGCACGCCGCGCCCGAGTGCTCCCTGCTCCTTGCGCGCATCCTCGTCTCGAGGCGCTGCCACGACGAGGCGAGCCGCCACCTCTCGTGGATCGAGCGGAGCTGCCCGCCCGACCCCTCGGCGCCCTCGCTGTGGGCGTTCTACCGCGCGCTCCACCTGGTGCTCTGCGAGCAGGGCCTCCGCGCGCGCGAGCCGTCCGCGAGCGCCGATCCGTGGGAGGACGTGCTGTCGCGGTGCCGGGGCGGTCTCCTGGCGATCGAGCTCGTCGAGCTGCTCTCGATGCGCGCCGAGATGGCGATCGCCGGCGGGCGGCCACGGGAGGCGGCCTGCGCTCTCCAGGAAGCGGCGGCGCAGCTCGACGAGGCGCCGGGCTTCCGCACGCGGCTCGCGCGGCTCGCGGCTCAGCTGGATCGGATGGCGGCTCCGGGCATCAGCGGGTGAGGGGCAGCGCCTCCATCCGATGCCCCCTGGCGCCCGCCTTCGCGCCGGCTCCGGATTGTAAGTGTCGGATATGATTTGAAATTTTTCGTGAACGGGCGCGCCGGCGTCCCGTGCGGGAGGGGGCCGGCCGCCTGGCACGAAACCTGGAGATAGCCGGTCAGAACGCGTCGCACGCGTCGCCTCAGGAGAAAATTATGTCGAGCTTTGGAGCCCCGGTTACAGCGCTTCTCGGTACGTGCCTGTTCGCGCTTGGATGCGTGGCGACGCCGGCGCCGGCCGACGACAACGAGGGGGACATCGCGGCCGAGGACGATGTGGCGTCGGTCGAGCAGGCGTATGTCTTTCCCAACGGCGACGATCCGGAGTTCTTCTGGGAGCCGCGGACGATACAGATGCTCCAGCGGCTCGCCCTGGCGCCGCTCGCGGACGGCGCTGGCAAGCTCGCGAGCACGCCGCTCCTGGAGACAGCGCAGGGCCGCAAGCTCCTCCACTATGTCGTGGGCTGCGCGCTCCGCCCGGACATGACGGTGACGGGCGTGGTGGGCGCGTCCTCCTACGTGTACAAGGGGGCGCTCGGCCTCGCGGCGCCGTGGCGGAGTCAGGCGCTGTCCCTCTCCTCCCCGCAGCGCTGGGTGACGGCGTGTCTCCTCCAGACCTTGAACGCCTTCCTGGAGGAGGTGCCGATCCGCATGGTGGGCAAGCACCCGGGCCTCGCGGACGCGCCGTGGATGAACCCGGCGCAGTACACGTTCCCGGACGCGACGATGTTCGGCAACATCTTCGTCCCGGGCCAGGAAGTCGCTTATGCCTGCGCGGATGAGGGCGCGCAGCTCGCGTGCGGCGATGTGTGGAGCCAGTTCGCGACGCTGCGGATCTGCGACTCGTCGCCGACGTGCAAGCTCACCCCCCTCGGACCGTGCAAGGGCTCGCTCCCGAACGAGACGGACTGCGTAACGAACGCCGCTGGTCATCCGACGTGCCACGCGGACGGTGTGTCGTACTTGGAGTCGATCTCGTCGAAGCTCGACGCGGAGGGTGTCTTCAACCTCTACCCGAGCTGCCAGCCATGAGGCGCGGCGCCCCTCGTCGACCAGGGGCATCGCCACGGCCCGAGCCGCCGGTGCAGCGCTGTCGACGCAGGGGCGTCTCTCTAGGGAACGGGGCTCCACGACGCGCTGCCGCCGTAGGCGATGAACGCGGGCACGGCCTTGGCGTCCCGGGTGTCGACGACGACGACGCTTCGAATCGTCGGCTCGCAGCCGTAATAAGGGCATAACGAGAGCGTGAAGGCGAGGTGGCGATCGTCGGGCGCCCAGGCAGGCCCGTAGGCGCTGTAGAAGGGGCGCGGAAACGCGCTGGTGAGCGGGCGATCGGCGCCGCCGTTCGCGTCGAGCAGCGTGATCTCGTTCCAGTAATCGGCGCCGAACCCTCCCACGCGGACGGACCACGCGACGGCGATCTTCGAGCCCTTCGGCGAGACCTCCGGGTGCATCGAGCCCGAGACCCAGAACGAGCCGAGCCCCTTGATCCCGGTGCCGTCGAGGGCCGTCGTGTAGAGCTGCGACCGCTGGCAGCACAAGGCCTCCGTCTCGCTCGCCGAGAAGAGCAGGCGATCGCCGAGAGAGCGGGCGGCGCTGAACATGTGGTTGCCCGCGTCGGGCAAGCGCCTGACGCGCCTCGTGGCGATCTCCACCGAGAGGAGGTGCTCCGCGTCGAACTCGCCTGCGACGCAATGAATCGCGTCGCCGCCCGGCGAGAACGTGCATTGGCCCAGCGTCTCCGGCTGGCCGATGCGCTGGTCGTCGCCGCTCGCGACCTCGACGAGGTGGAGCTCTTCCAGGCCTTCGTCCGCAGGCGGTCGCGCCCTGGCGACGTAGGCGACGCGGGCGCCGTCCTGCGAGACGGCGAACGAGGGCTCGCCGTACCACGCAGCGAATTTGCCTGTGATCGGCCGCTGCTCCGTGCCGTCAGCGTTCATGAGGAAGACGCGCCAGGCCATCCCGTCGCGGTTGCTGAGAAAGGCGATCCGCCGGCCGTCGCCGAGGAAGGTGGGCGCGACGTTGCGCTGCGTCTTTCGCGTGAGCTGCGCCTCGACGCCCGTCGCGAGGTCCATCGTGAAGACATCGCCCGAGCGCACGAAGACGATGCGCCCCGACGCGAGGGCGAGCTCCCTGGCGAGGCGGAGCCGCGGGGGCCTCTTCTCCGCCTCGGGCACGCCGAGCCCCTCGTAGGCCTTCACCCAGTCGTCGAACGTGCCGATCGTCTTGCGCGGCGCTGGACTCGTCGATTCTGCGGTTGGCTCGGGGGGCGGCTGGTAAGGCGCGGTCGGAAGCTCGGTGCTCGGCGCTGGCGACGTCGCGAGGGCAGGGGAGGCGGGCGGAGGCGGGTCGGCGCATTGGAGCGGGGCCGCCGCGCTCGAGGCGCTGGGCGGGGGAGGGGGCTCGCCGTCGCCCGCTGGCCTGGGCGTGCACGCGGAGAGCAGGAGCCACGCGATCGCGGTGCGCGGCGTTCGTTCGTGCATGGTCGTGGGAGAACGCCGCGGCAGGGGGCGCTCATCCCGTTCTCCGAGCGCCGCGCCGCGCGCCGCTCGAGGGGAAGGGCTCCCTCTGGCGCCCACGCGAGGGGTGATAGGCTCGCGCGATGAGCGCCGCCGCGCCGCCCTCCCTGGACGAGGTTCTCCGCCGCCCCCTCGTCCGCGCGCGCTCGCCCGCGGGGCGCGCGCTCGGCGCCGCGACCATGGCCGCCGCGCTCGCGTTTCCGGCCGCGGCGAGCGCCTCGGACTCGGCGCCCGCGTTCACCGGCATGGGCTCCGCCGTCGTCGAGGCGCTCAATGAGCTCCGCTTCTGGGGCCAGGCCCAGATAGGCGCCACTGGCGCGATCAGCGATTGGGCGGAGCCGGGCGGGATGAGCCTGCGCGCCTCGATGAGCGTGCGCGGAATCGGGCTCGCCGGCGCGCTCCGCTACGAGCAGGTGGAGGGCCGCGGCGGCGGCGTGCTCGCGCTCGGCGGCCAGCTCCGGCCGCTCGCCTTCGCCCAGATGACGGCCTACGAGCGGATCGATCCCTTTCTGAGCCTGGGCGGTGAGGTCGGCGGCGAACGAGACGCGCTTCGCGCCGACCTCTATGCGGGCGCTGGCCTCGATTTCGTGCTCTTCCCCGAGGAGGACGCGCAGCCTGCGCTCGTCCTCGAATACCAGCTCCGCCCCCTCCGCACGCCCTCGGACACGCCGCTCCAGATCCTGCACCTCGGCGCCGCCATGCGCGGCGTCTTCTAGCGCGGGCGCGCGTCCGCGCTGGTATCAGGGGCGTCATGACGACGATGCGTGCCAAGCGAACGGTGTCGGCCCCGCGTAGAGCTTCCAGCGCGGCCCCTCCAGCGGCCCCCGCTCCGCGTGCGGCGCCGGAGCGAGCCCATGTGCTCGACGTCCCGTTCGCGATGCGCGCGGTCGCGTCCGCGAGCGGCGCGCGCTGGGACGCGGAGCACGGCGTGTTCGTTGTTCGCGCAGAGACGCTCCCGCCGGCCCTCGCGCCGTTCCGCGCCGCGCCGTACTCGTGGGAGCGACGCATCGAGCACGAGCTCAACGACGACCCCGCGCCCGCGCCGGCCGCCCCCGCCGGGGCGATCGTCCTCCGCCCGCACCAGCTGGACGGCGTGCGGGCCATCGCCGCCGCGAAGGCCGCCAGGCGCGCCGGGTTCCTCCTCGCCGACGACGTCGGCCTCGGCAAGACGATCACCGCCTGGGCAGCGGTCCTCCAGATGCCGGACGTCACGACGGTGCTGATCGTCTGTCCGCTCGCCGTCGTCGCGCACTGGCGCCGCACGGTCCAGGCCATGGGCGACGCAGGCAAGGAGATCGTGATCATCAACTATGATCGGCTGGGCAAGCTCTTCGAGGTGACCCCGGAGGCGCGGCGAAGGATCCGATCGAAGAAGGGCCTCGCGCGCGCCGGCAGCGCCGCGGAGTTCGACGTGGTGATCTGGGACGAGAGCCATCGCTGCAAGAACCCGGCGGCGGCGCGCTCCAAGCTCGCTGTCAAGCTCAACGCACGCGCACGGTTCGTGCTGTGGCTCTCCGCCACCGCGGGGCAGAACCCGCTGGAGCTGTCGTATCTCGCGCCGCTCCTGGCGAGCGCGACCGGGAGCCGCTCCGCGGATCTGAAGGACTTCGAGCAGTGGTGCGAAGGCCAGGGGCTCGGGGTTGCGCGCGGCGCGTTCGGCAGGTGGGACTGGCGCGGCGATCCGGCGGACTGCGCGAAGGTGCGTGCCCTCCTGTTCGACGGCCGTCCGGCGGTCGGGATGCGGCGTCGCCCGGAGGACGTGGCCGGCTGGCCCGAGATCAACCGCATCCTCACCCCGCTCGAGCTCGACGCCTCCGCGCGCGAGCTCTACGCGCAGGCGTGGACCGCGTTCCGCCGGGAGATGGATCTCCTGCCAAAGGGCGCGAACCCGAAGTCGGCGCTCGCCGCGATGCTGCGCCTGCGACAGAAGAGCTCGCTCATCCGCGTGGGCAGCACCGTGGAGCTGGTGCGTGAGCTGCTCGACAACGGGCATCAGGTCGCGGTCTCCGTCGCCTTCATGGAGACGCTCGAGGCCGTGGAGGCCGCGCTGGCCCGGGAGCGCGTCCCGTGCGCGCTGATCCACGGCGCGCTGCCGGCCGGCGAGAAGGAGGCCGAGCGCCTCCGCTTCCAGCGCGGCGAGCCGCGCGTGGTGCTCTTCACCGTGGAAGAGGGGATCTCGCTCCACCAGGGCGAGCACAACGAGGTGCCGCGCTCGGCGGTGATCCACGATCTGCGGTGGTCGGCGATCCAGATGGCGCAGATCGAGGGCCGCTGTCACCGCGATGGACGCTTTGCGCAGGTCTACTGGGCGTATGCCGACGATACCGTTGAAGACAAGATCGCCGCGATCGTGTGCCGGAGGATCCGGTCGATGAAGGCGATGGTCGGCGATGACGTCGAGACGATGCACGAGATCGAGCGGTTGCTCGCCGGAGCCGAGTGAGAGACGCTCTAATGCCTGCCGATGCGGCCCAACAAGGGCTTGCTGACCGACGGGCGGGCGCGCTGCGCGCCATGCGCGGCAGAAGACCAAGTCGTTGGGCCGGGCTGCCATGGGGGGATGCGTCGTGGCCGCCTCCATCCGCCATGGCGCCGCCACCCCTGAGGCGGATCTCACCTCGCGTTTTCCCGTCGTTTCGTGTCGGCACGGGGGGGGCTTGAGGCCGAGCGTCATGCCGACGCTCGAGCACAACGCCCTCGTCGAGATGTTCCGTGAGCACCCGGAGCTCGCGCCCCACTGGCTCGCGACGCTCTTCCACCTCGATGTGCCGCCACACACCTCGGTCGGGGTGGTCGAATCGTCGCTCGACCAGCTCATCCCGGTGGAGTTCCGCGCTGATCTGGTGCTCGAGCTTCGAGACGCGAGCGGCGCGCTCGTGCTGGCGATCGTCGTCGAGATCCAGCGCGACGAGGATCCCGACAAGAAGTTCTCGTGGCCGGCGTACGTCACGGTCGTGCGCGCCAGGAAGCGCTGCGGCACCGTCGTCCTCGTGGTCGCACCGGACGTCGGCGTGGCCTCCTGGGCGGCGGAGAGCATCGACCTCGGCCTGGGCCTCGGCCACGTCGAGCCGCTGGTGCTCGGTCCGGCCGTCGTCCCCGAGATCACCGACCCTGGCGACGCGGAGAAGGACGCCGAACTGGCCGTGCTCTCGGCGGTGGCGCACGGCAATGGGCCAAACGGGCTCACCGTGGTCAAGGCCGCGCTCGTTGCGCTTGGCCGGCTCGACCAGGAGCACGCGATGGTCTACTTTCAGGTCATCTGGAGCGGGTTGCGTGAGCCCATGCGGCGGGCTCTGGAGGCGTTGGTCATGGAACGGCAGATCGAAGACGAGGCGAGGTTTCCGTTCGTGCGGGAGCTGATGGATCGCAGCGAGCTCAAGGGTCTACGTGAGGGCAAGCTCGAGGGCAAGAGGGACACGCTGCTGCGGCTGCTTGCGCGTGCAGACATCGTGCTCACCGAGAGCGAGAGCGCTCGCATCCAGGCGTGCACGGACATTGCGACCCTCGACCGCTGGATCGACAACGTCCTTGCGGCGAAGAACGCCGCCGAAGTGCTCTCCTGATGGTCAACAGATGCGGCCCGACAAGGCGATGAATCAGATGGGCTTTGCCAGCTGATTATCGCGGCGACGTCGGGCGGGAGAGAGGCGGGATACGCCGACGGGAACGGCTGGCAGCCTCCGGGCTGCAAGACACCGCAGCCGCGCCCCGCGGCGCTCCGCGCGAAACGGCCCGATGAGCGCTGCTATACAATCGCGCCATCAACCGCGCGACGGACCGCTTGTCATGATGTCGCCGGACGCGGCGCTTCAGCCGTCGAATCGGACGCGCGTGCCCCCCGAGGGGCGGAGCACCGGGAGGTAGCGCGAGGCGGGGAATCCGCCCTGGAGCCTGGGGCCCGAGGCCGGGAGCTCCCGCCCGAGCGCGACGAGGAACTGGACGATCTCCATCCAGGCGAGGTGATAGCCGAGGCAGAAGTGCGCGCCGCCGCCGAACTGGGCGATCTCGAGCGGCGAGAGCGCCTCCTTGCGGCCGAGCCAGCGCTCGGGGCGGTAGCTGTCCGGATCCGGGTAGAGCTCCGGATCGCGGGAGAGCAGGACCAGCGGGATCGCCACGTGGGTCCCTGCGGGGACGGCGCGGCCGTCGAGCTCGAAATCGGCGACGGCGCGGCGGGCGTCGTGAGCCACCGGCGGATGGAGGCGGAGCGCCTCGCGGAACACGGCCTCGGCGTAGGGGAAGCGGCGGAGATCCGCGGGCGAGCGCGGGAGATCCGGCGCGCTCGACGCCTCCTCGCGGAGCGCGCGCCAGACCGCGGGGCTCTCGGCGAGGTGGGCGACGCACCAGGCCATGACTGAGGCCGATGTCTCGTGGCCGGCGAGGAGGAGCAGGCGCAGGTTGCCCACGAGATCCTGCTCCGAGAGCGGCTCGCCCTGCTCGTCGCGGGCCGAGAGCAGCGCCGGCAGGAGGCCCTTCGCGTCGCCGCGGGCGCGCACGCCGGCGAGGATCCGGCCGATGCGCTCGTCGAGCCAGGCGCGGGCGCGGAGCCCGCGGCGCCGCGGCGAGCCCGGCACGTCGAAGGGCAGGCCGAGGATCACGAGCATCAGATCCTCGTAATAGTGGCGCCACTCGGGCAGCTCGTCGTCCTCGACGCCGGTGATCTTGAACATCACCTCCAGGGCCAGCTCGCGGGTCTCGCGCAGCAGCTGGACGTCGCGACGGCCGAGCCACGAGCGGACCTTGCGCTCGACGCTGGTCGCGACGATCGCGCCGATCTCCGCGGCGTCGAGGCCCTTCGGCGAGAAGGGCCCGTTCATCGCTGTCCGGAGGCGGCGGTGCGAGGCGCCGTCGTGGGCCATCAGCGTCTGACCGAAGAGGTAGCCGACGCCGCCCTCGGTCAGGTACGAGGAGTCGACGGCCTTGCTCTTGAAGAGCGAGAAGGCCTCGTTCGATGCGTAGACGAGCTGCCAGGCGTCGACGCCGGGAGCCCAGAAGAAGAGGGAGCCGAAGCGGCGCTGGCCCTCGCGGAGCAGGCCGAGCTCGTCGACGGCGATCGCCGGCATGTGGCCAACGACCGGGAAGCGGCCGGGGAGGATGGGGAATCCATGCCGGGTCTCGATGCGGCGGGCGAGGGGGTTGCGGCCCTGAAGGAGCGGGAGATCGGCGAAGGAAGCGGGGAGGGCGGTGGTCATGGCGCGTGCGACCTCCACTTGTATCATCACGCCGGCGCGACCTGGGCGCCCGGCGAGAGGCGCGCTGTCATCTCCGGATCTCGGACACGAGGACGAGCCGCCCGCCGTCGACTCGGGCGCACACATGGTAGTCGGGGTCGGTCCCGGGGCCCTGCTCGAGCACGCCCGCGATCACGCCGAGCAGGTTTGGCCATGTGCCGGCGGCGGCGATCAGATAGGCAGACCAGCCTGCCTCCTCGAACGCGGTGACGACCTTCTTCCGGTCGTCGAAGCCCTTCCCCGGATCGCCGACCGCCGCGCGGAGCGCCGGCAAGAGCTCCGTGACCGCCGCATCGCCGGCGGCGCATCGCTCGGCGGCGAACGCCCTCTCGACGCCGGCGCGCGAGGCGTCCGTCAGGGCCCACGACGCGACGAAGCGGCTCTGCTTGCCCTGCACGGTGACCCCGAGGGTGCCATCGCCGGCGAGCCTGCGCGCCGGCGCGGCGAGCCAGAGGTTCTGCCGGGCCTCGGCGAAGCCCTGGGCGGCGAT
Source organism: Sorangium sp. So ce117 (assembly GCF_051524395.1). Taxonomy (NCBI): domain Bacteria; kingdom Pseudomonadati; phylum Myxococcota; order Polyangiales; family Polyangiaceae; genus Sorangium; species Sorangium sp. So ce117. The sequence continues at coordinate 8,022,678 of NZ_CP150309.1, read as the reverse complement.
CGTCGGGATCACCCTTGGATCGACGTGGCCTCCGGAGAGCGCCCTCGCGATCTTGCCGTAGCCGTCCGTCGCGCCCAGCTCGCCCATCCGCTCGGGATCGAGGCACACCGACACCACGGGGCTCGCGTCGAACCTGGAGCACCGGCCCTCCGGGCCCCCGACCTCTTCGCTGAACGCGACGAGCTCCTTCAGGGCCGCCGGATCGGCGCCGGACCCGAAGAGCGACATCACGACGTCGAGCCGGAGGTCGGCGCCGTCCGCGTAGATCGCGACGGCGGCGATCCCGCCCTGCGCCACGCCGAGCGGCGCCCGGGCGCCGAAGCCGGCGCAGCGCGCGGCGCCCGGGCACGCGTCCAGCGGGGCGCCGCCCGTGAGGACGTCCACCACGGTCGCCAGGGCGCGCCGCGGGTCCGCCCCGCTCACGAGCGGAACGAGGAGCCGCACCCGCGTCACGTCCGCCGCGTGCCCGCGGACGACCTTCTCGAGCGCTTTGCCCGAGGCCCCCTTGGCCATGGCGTCGACGACCGCGCGCGCGCTCTTCTCGGACGCGGGCACCACGGCGCCCAGGATCGGCCTTCGCGGATCGACGCCGGCCTTCGCGAGCGTCACATCCGGCGGATCCTGGCTGCCGAGCGCGCGGTTCGCCTCGATCAGGACCTCGGCGATCTGGGGCACGTACTGGACGGCGACGTCGAGGGCGCTGTTGCGAAGCGAGGCGTAGATCGCGGCGCCCGGCGGGAGGCGCGCTATCTGCTCGGCCGACGCGGGTGGCGGCTCGGGCGCAGCTGCCCCCGGCGCGGCCGGGTCGCTCGCCGCCGGTTGCGCCGGCACCGCGGCGGAGGCGCCTGCCGGTGCGCTCGGCCGCGCCGGCTGCGCGGCGGCGCTCGACGAGCTCGCGCCGGTCGGGCCTGGTCGCGAAGCGCAGGCCGCGCTCCCCGCCCCGAGCGCGATTCCTGCGCCGAGGAGGACGATGGGGAGGAGCTCTCGAAGGGGCATGAGCGGGCTTCATGCCCGCGCGGTCGCCGCGCCACAAGCCATGAGGTGATAAGCTCAGGCGTATGGGCGGCCAGGGGCGGAGGCGCGGGGCGTCCGGCAGGGGGAGCCGGGGTCTTCGCGAGAGCATGCGCGCCGCTGCATTGGGCGGGGCGACGGTCATGTTGGGCTGCGGGGCCGCGCCGCCTCCGCGGCCGGTGAGCGACTTCGATCTCCTGTTCTGGGACGAGGGCAAGGAAGAGCCCGAGCAGCAACCCGTGCTCGACGTCGTCGCCGTGGCGGATACGGACTTCGACGGCAGGTGGGAGCTGTCCCTGAGGGGCATCCATGGGGGCGCGCTGTACTTCACCGAGAGCCGAGGACACGGCCTCCTTCGGCTCGATCTCGAAGGCGGCGCGCGGTTGATGGACGAAGTGGATGCTTTCGGCGAGCCGACCGTGACAGCGTCCCGTCCGGGCGCGCTGTCGACGGTCAAGGCCAGCGATCCAGCGCTCCTGCTCTCCAGGCGCGGCGGCTCGCCCACGGTCGTCGCGACCGCGCCGGCCGGGCAATCCATCGATCGGATCGAGCTCGTGGACTCGGGCTTTTTGTACTGGAGGAGCGGGGACTACCTGATGCGGCAGCCGGCGGCAGGAGGTCCAGCGATCCCGGTGTCGCGCGCGCGCGACACGATGCGGAGCGAGTACACGTTCTCGAGCGATGGCCGCTCTCTTTATCGAGCCTCTCATGAGGCGCTGTTCAGGGCGCCCCTCTCGGGCGGAGCTTGGCAAGAGGTCGCGGCGCTTCCGCCTGTAGACAGGCCGTGGACCATCCATCCGATCGCGGGGAAGCTCTACGCGCTCTCCTCCAGGATGCTGCTCCGGCTCGATCCGGAGGCCCCCCGCGCGCGGCGGCTCGTGGCGCTCGACGACGTGCCGATCGGATCCATCGCTGTCCTGGGGTCGGAGCTCTACTACACGACGCGACAGGAGACGGGTGACGTGCTGTGGGCGATGCCGAAGCGCGGAGGCGCCTCCACGCCCGCGTTGAAGCTCGAGCAGCTCGGCGCTGCGCCCGCGCTCGACGAGGCGCATGCCTTCTTCCTCACCGTGGACGGCAGGCTGGCGCGCGCGAGCCTGACCGGAGGCTCGAGGGAGACGCTGGTCATGTCCGACGACGTCGCCCGCGCTCTGTCGGCGCCGGAGCCCTACGGCTACGGTCCGAGCGCGTCGCGGGAGGATCTCTGGGGATCGCCGGCCTTGCCAGAGCTCGTGGCGGTCGACGCGACGAGCGTGTACTGGGTGGACAGAGCGCAGCGCGCGGCGCTGAAGCTCCCGAAGCGAGGCGGTCCCATCGACGTGCTCGTGAGGGGCCTGGAGAACCCGGAGAAGCTCGCCATCGACGATCTGCACGTCTACCTGTCCGACGACGGTCCCAGCGGTACGCGGCTGCTACGGATCGACAAGACAGGGGGGCGCCCCGAGGTGCTGGCGCGCGCGCAAGCGTCCGCGTTCCACTTCAGCGCGAGCGGCGAGGCGCTGTTCTGGGCAGCGGACGACGACCTCTTCAGCCTCTCTCGAGAGGACGGCTTCCGCGCCCTGCCTCGCCTGGGGAGCTTGCTCGATCGCTCCTCGTTCCACAACTTCAACTGCAGCTTCGCCGCGCGTGGAGGGGATCTGTTCTATGCGCGGTGCCTGGACGACTGGAGCTCGTCGCTCGTCGTCAGCCGGAGCGGGGAGAAGCGCGCGCTGCGCATCCTCGGCGCCCAGCACAGGCACCCCGCCAGGCTCGCCGTGGACGCGGACACCGTGTACATCCTCGAGGTGGGCACGAAAGCGGGGCCCAGATCGCGCGTCTCGGGCCGGGAGCGCTTCCATTGCTGCAGCATCTGGGCGGCGCCGCGATGACGAGCGCGCGCGCCGGGGCCCTTCCTGGCGGGCTCTTGTCCTCTGCCAGGCGACAGTCCCGCCGCCGCGTGTGACGCCCAGACCACCGGCGACCCCCTTCTCCACGAGAGAACCCTCGAAAGCCCGCAGCAGCTCGCACGCCCGGCGTCTGGCCCGCGCGCTGCAATGAGCCCCCGCGTCGCCACGAGGCTGCGCGCCGCGAGAGAGGGCGCGCACCCCAGTCCCTATGTCACCCCGAGAGGTCTCCCCATGTCGACGCTCAAGAATGGCATCTTGGCTGTGCTCGTGTCCTCGTTTGCCTCGCTCGCCGCCACGGTCGGGGTCGGCTGTGTCGCGGACACGCAGGATCCCGAGGTTGCGGACGTCTCCGAAGAGGACACCGCCAGCGCCGAGGCGGCGATGCTCTCCAGCTCGTCCACGCAGGGCTTCGGCTGGGTATGGTCGACCCTGCTCGGCGCGGGCACCATCAACGCCAGCGGCTCGTATTCCTACAATTCGGCGGGCGGCACCAACACCATCACCAACACGAGCACGGGCGTCTATTCCGTCGATTTCCCGAACCTCGCCGGCGCCGGAGGCAACGTGCAAGTCACGAGCTACGGCAGCGGCAGCGACCGCTGCAAGGTGGCGTCGTGGGGCACCGGCGCCCTCGCCACCACGCTCCGCGTGAACGTCCGCTGCCACACGGCGGGCGGCGCCCCGGTGAACACGTATTTCGTCGCCCTCTATTCGCGCGAGAACAACAGCTATGGCGGCGCGTACCTCTGGAACGACCAGGCGTCCGCCCCGCTCAACGCGCCGTACACGCCCTCGACGACGTACCAGTACACGAGCGGCAGCCAGTACAGCACGATCACCCACGTGAACACCGGCCGGTACACCGTCCGCGTCCCGGGCATGTCCGCCACCGGCGGCACCGTGCATGTCACCGCGTACGGCGGCGGTCTGGAGTACTGCAACGTCTCGGGTTGGACCCAGAGCGGCGCCGACACCCTCATCGACGTGGGCTGCTGGGGCGCGGCGGGCGCGTCGGCCGACAGCCTGTTCAGCCTCAGCTATCACCTCGGCATGCCGAGCACCGGCCGCGTGGGCGGCTTCGCGTGGGCGAGCGACCCGGTGTCGTCATCGTACACCCCGCCCGCGAGCTACACGGGTCTGTACAACACGCTGCATCCTTGCTACTTCGGGCCGGGCATCAGCGCGGGGCACAACGCGCCCGTCGGTTCGCATTTCGTCCGGTACCCGAACATGCTGTCGTACAACTCGACCGCGATGGTGACGGCGTACGGCTACGGCAATCAGGTTTGCAAGGTCTCGTACTGGACCGGCGTCGGCTCGGATACCCAGGTGAACGTGCAGTGCTACGACTATCTCGGCAACCCGGTCGACAGCCAGTTCACGAATACGTATCTCGGCGCCGAGATGTTCACGCCCTGCTGAGCGAGCGCTGATACCCGGGGGGCCGAGATCACTCGCCCGTGTCGAACTCGCACGCGGCGACCTCCGGCGCACACTCGCCCTCCACCTCGGCGGCCACAGAGGCGAGGCAGTCGTTGCACTCGGCGCTCCGCCCCTCGCCGGCGCCGCACGCGCCATAGCAGGGCAAATCCTCCACCAGGCCGCAGGCAGCGCAGAGGCAGTCCATGAGCACCTCGTAAATCTCGGCCGACGCCTCGCACAGGTCGGCCGGATCGTCGGTGTCGTAAGGCGGCAACGAGCAGGTCGCGCACTCGGCGCCGCCACCGGCGCCGACCTCGCCGCCCGCGCCTGCGCCCGCCTCGCCACCCGTCGAGCTGCCGCCCGCGCTGCCGCCGGCCTCGCCACCCGTCGAGCCGCCGACGGTCCCGCCACCCGTCGAGCTGCCGCCGGTCCCGCCGCCTCCGCCCACCAGATGGTAGCTTTCGTCCAGCCCCGCCAGCGCGGTACACCCGCCGGCCGCCGCAAGCCCGATCAGCGCCATCGCCAGGGACGCGTTCACACGCTTCGAGCCCGCCATGGCGCCGGAGCATCACTCGCTTGCGCCTCCGGCGTCAAGTGACCGTACGGATGGTTCGACCTGGGGCCGTGGTTCGATGCACGCACGACACGCGTGCTCTTCAAGTCTGTTACAATCGTAGGTATCGCATGTCCATGAACACCGGCAAGCATGACCGCCGCCCCCGAACTCGGCCTGATCGCCTTGCCGTGCGCTGCCATGTCGTGGCTCGCCATGGCACAGAAAACCAGCGTGTTTCTCTCGTGCCGGAGCGGGCATGTCCCGTGCTCGACGCGGCGGTCATGACACACAAGTGCTTTCTCTGGTTGGCTCGTGGTTCGTTCATTGCCTGGGCGACGCTGGGCGGCGCGGCGTGTGGCGAAGAGGACCATGGACCTGCGAGCGCGGAATCCACCAGCACCAGCGGAGCGGGCGCGAGCGGCAGCGCCGGCGCTGGCGGCTCCGGGGGCGGGGGCGGCAGCGCCGCGAGCGCCGGCGCCGGCGGCTCCGGGGGCGGGGGCGGCAGCGCCGCCAGCGGCGGGGCCGGCGGCTCCGGGGGCGGGAGCAGCCATGGCCTGACGTGCCGCGAGTCGAGCTTTCCGGCGTTCAGCAAGGCCTGCGAACAGGCGAGCGACTGCGTCGTGCTGCCGCACGTCACGACCTGCTGCGGAGACATCCTGTTCGTCGGCGTGGACGCGGACGACAAGGAAGCGTTCGAGGCCGCCGAGGCGGCGTGCCTCGCAGGCTCGCCGCTGTGCGATTGCCCGTCGCGTCCGTCTCTCGCGGAGGACGGCCGGCGGCTCGAGAGAGAGAGCGAGCAGGCGGTCGCGGCGCGCTGCGACGAGGGCTCGTGCACGTCGGAGATCAGAGATCTGCCCTAGCTCGACCTTCGTTCGCGGGGACACGAGGTGCTGGCGTCACTCCAGATCCCGGGTGTCGTGCGGTACGTCGCGAACGGCGCGACCGCCGCGGGGTGCCCCTACCTCGCCATGGAGTGGCTCGACGGCGAGACGCTTGGTGAGCGTTCGCCCCCGCGCCGCTACGCCGTGCGTTCCACGGAGCTGTCGGCCGCGCTCGCGGATCGCTTCAGGCCGAGGCGCGACAGCCGGGTCGGGGCGTCCCCGGGCGCGGGGTGCCGGATCGTCCCTCTCGGCTCGAGCGGCGGCGCGGCCGGCTCGTTGCCGGTGATCTGCTTGAGCCCGTAAAAGCCGTTCATCGCCGCCGACAGCATCATGGCGCCGCGGCTCAGCGACCGCGCGCCGCGCGCGAGGCGCTCGAGCACCGCCGCGGGGCCGAAGGCGCGATTCCACATCTGGCGGTGGGCGGCGAGGAGCTGCTCGGGGGACATGCGCGCCGGCCGGAAGGCGACGCCGTAGCCGCTGTAATGCGGCCAGTCACGCTCTTCCAGGATGCGCCCGTCTCGCCGGTGCTCGTCGTACAGCGGCGTGCCCCGGAACGGCGTGAGGATGCTCAGGAACGGGACGTCGACGCCAATCTCGTTCAGCCGATCGGCCGTGGAGGCGATGACCTCCGGCGTCTGATCGTCGAAGCCCGAGATGAAGCCCGCCATCACGCAGATCCCGCGATCGTGCAGCTTGCGGATGGCCTCGCGGTACTCGCGCGCGCGGTTCTGGCGCTTGTCGACGCTCTTGAGATCGGCCTCGTCGAGGCTCTCGATGCCGAGGAAGATGCCGATACAGCCGGACCGCTCCATCGCGTCGAGGAGCTCCCGGTCCTTGACGATATCGATGGATGCCTGCGTTAGCCACCAGCGATCGAGCCCGGCGAGCTCGCGCAGGAGCTCCTTGGCCCAGCGGCGCTGGACGAGCAGGTTGTCGTCCCAGAACCACGCGACCTTCTCCTGCCAGAAGCGGGGGAAATGCGTGGTGGCGATGTCGCGGATCACCTCGTCGACGGGGCGCACGCGGAAGCCTGGGTTGAGGTCGGGCACCGTGCAGAAGCTGCACGTGAACGGGCAGCCGCGCGTCGCCTGGAGCACGCGGGGGACGAGGAAGCGCTCTTCGAGCAGATCGTAGCGAGGGGTCGGCAACCCGGCGAGCGAGGCTGGCTCGCCGTGATAGACGCGGCGCTGCGTGCCTCGCGCGAGATCGCGCAGGACCGAGGGCCAGACCGCCTCGGCCTCCCCGGTGACCACCACGTCCACGTGCTGGAGCGCCTCCTCGATCCAGTACGAGACATGCGGACCGCCGGCGACGACGCGCACGCCGAGGGCACGGTAGCGATCGGCGAGCGTGTACGCGCGGCGCGCGAAGCCGGAGAAGAACGAGAGCGCGACGACGTCCGGCGAGGCGTCGACGGGGACGGGGCGCACCTGCTCGTGGAAGAGCTCGACCTCGTGCTCCGGCGGGGTGATCGCCGCGAGGTGGATCCCGGTGACCGGCGGGACGAAATGGAAGCGGTGGCCCCGGCGATAGCGGGGGACGTAACTCACGACGATCCTCACCTTCATCAGCGCCTCCTCGGAATCATGGGTCTCATCGGAGCGGATCCGCGATGACGGCGTGGATCCGAGGGCGGAAGGCGATCCGATGAGACGTGCCGAGAATAACGGAAGGCGGCCGGTGTCGATTCCAGAAGGGAGAGGAGCTACCGTGGAGGGACGGTGGTGGATGCGTGCGGGGGCGGAGGAAGCGAGAGCCTCAGGGGGCCCGCTGCCGGCCGCGCCTCGGCCGCCGGCGCCGCTTCCGCCTCCGCTCCCGGTTGAGCCTCAGATCAGATCCCGCTTGATCTTCTCCCTCCATTCACGGCTGGCGAAGCGGATGTCGTCCTCGAAGGCGTCGAGCTCGCCGCTGATATAGAAATGGTCGCGGTCGGCGTGGAGCCTGGTCGTCACCTCGATGCGGATGTCCCAGCCCGGGCGCGACTGCACATACGTCTGCCGGCAGGTGAAGGAAGCGTGGAGCGGATCGTCCGGCGCGATGCGGAGCTCGCGGCGGAGTTGGTGCAGCACCTCGGTGCCGATCTCGTCGAGGCGCTGACGCCCTTCTCCGAAGACGCCCACTGTATCCGTCACGGTCGTGACCTCACCCGAGGTGATGTCGAAGGTCACCGAGCGCGTGACGCTGCCCGCGTTCACCTGGGTGATCGACGTCGCTCGCGCCGCCTCCGCCTTCAGGAAGGGTTCGCCGCCGTCGGCCGCCTGCGGCCTTCGATGCGGCAGCATGAGGCGGCTGGCGCCGGTGATGATGCCGAGCGTCGCCCGCTCGGGCGCCGGCCAGATCAGCGGCCAGTAGGCGCTGGAAAGCGATATCCGCAGGCGATGGCCTGCTGCAAAGCGATGCGCGCAGGCATTCAATACCAGCTTCACTTTGTAGCGCTTGCCGGGTTCGAGCGGGGTCGGCTCCGCGTGGCTGTCGCGGTGGGTGAGGTTGATGACCTGGAAGCTGACCCGCAGCGCCTCGCCATCGGGCGCCACGTCGCACAGCCTGGCACAGAGCTGCGCCACCGGCTTATCGCTGGTGAGCTTCAGCTCCAGCTCCGGGGCGCCGACGACCTGCATCGCTTCCTCGAGCGGCGCGGTGTCGAAGGTGAGGGAGCCGAAATCGTCGATCCGCTGGTCGCCCGGCAACTCCCCGACGCAGCCGGCCGCCATCCACTCCCCGCCCTGAAGGCCGACATGCTGGGGCGAGCGCAGCGCCAGGACCTCCTCGGCGCCGCTCACCGGGGCGAGGCCGTCCTTGTTGAGATGGAGATAGCAGGGGTGGAACTCCGGCGACGGCCAGCTCTGCTCGGCCACCCAGCGTCCCGGATGGTGACTTCGTGTCGTTTCCGGCGCCGTGTAGTCCTGCAGCCAGGCGCGCAGCATCGGCTCCTCGTCGGCGCCGTTCTCGATGCCGTTCAGCCAGCGATCCCACCAGGCGATGGCATCCTGCAGGAAGCCGATCGCCGGGCCCGGCGTTCCGTCGTGCGGGTAGACGTGCGCCCAGGGCCCGATGATGCCCTTCCGCGGCACCTTGAGGTGCTCCAGCATCCTCGGCACCGTGTTGGTATAGGCATCGACCCAGCCGCCGATCAGGCAGACGGGCACCTGGATAGCGTTCCAATCCTCGCAGATCGACCCGTGCCGCCAGTAATCGTCGCGCCGCTGATGGGCCATCGCAAGCGCCGGCCAGAACGGCATCTGCTCCAGCCGTTCCCGCCAGTTGTCGCGCCAGCTTTCGCCGAAGAGCTCCGGGTCGGCGGGGCGGGCCTGATAGACCAGCATGATGGTGCCCCACCACAGGTTGTCGTTGAGCAGGCACCCGCCCATGTAATGGATGTCGTCGACGTAGCGGTCGTCGGTCGAGCAAACCGAGAGCACCGCCTTCAAGGCCGGCGGCCTGAGCGCCGCCACCTGGAGGCAGTTGAACCCGCCCCAGGATTTGCCCATCATCCCAACATGACCGTTGCACCAGGGCTGCGCCGCCATCCAGGCGATCACTTCGAGGGCATCGTCCTGCTCCTGCTTCAGGTACTCGTCCCACATCAGCCCGTCGCTCTCGCCGGATCCACGCATGTCGACCCGCAGCACGGCATAGCCGTGGCCGGCGAAATAGCCATGCATCGGCTCGTCGCGGGCGCGGGTTCCGTCCCGCTTGCGATAGGGGATGTATTCCAGGATGGCCGGTACCGGCGTTCTGTGTGCTCCTTCTGGCAGCCATAGGCGCGCCGCGAGACGGCAGCCATCCCTCAAGGTGATCCAGAGATGCTCGGTCATCTCGACCTTCAGGGGCGTTTCAACCGCGGCCGCCATGTGACACTCACTGGTTCGCGACCTTCCTCCTGGCAAGGAGGTTCGTCCGCCAGTCGGGATCCAACTCCGGGACCGACAACAACAGGAGTTCAGTAGAGGCGGGAGTTGGGGGGCGCAGCTAGCCGCTCACCCCATCCCCCGGACGCGGCGCAGCAGCGCCTCCGCCGGCTCGTAGCCCCGCCCCTCCGCGCGAGCCAGCGCCGCCTCGGTGGGGACGAGCTCTCCGGAGAACGCCCTGGCGAGGATCGTGTGCGGGAGCCTGTCGGCCCGGGCCGCGGCGCGGGCCACGCGCTCCTCGACCTCGCGGGCGAGCGCGAAGAGCGCCTGCGCGCGGCGGACGATCTCCGCCTGCTCCTCCGCCGGCGGCACCGGCACGGGGATGCCGTTGAGCGCCGCCTGCGTGAGCTTCGGCTGGGCCGAGCCGGTCACGTGGTGCTGCAGGTCGAGCGAGTTCAGGAGCAGCTCGAGGTACCCGAGGGTCACGCCGGCCTTCGGCTGGACCACATGAGCATGGTTGTTCACCCAGAACCTCCCGCTCGCGGCGAACGCCACCCGGGTGTTCCTCGACAGGAGGTTCGCGCCGTCCTCGGCGATCAGCAGATACTCCCCGTCGAACAGGTAGCCATCGATCGAGTCGATGACCCCCGACGCGCCGTAATACGGATACGGCCCCCGGCGCCTCGCTCGAACCGCGGAGCTCACGGGGACGCGTCGACCATCGTGGTTGTCCACCAGGGCGCCGAACGGGCAGCGGACCCAGGACGGCGGCAGGGGACGCTCCGGACCGTCGCTGCTCGCCCCGGTGGCGGCCGGCGCCGACGTAGAGCCGCGCGGCGGGGGCTCCGCCGGTCCCGCGGCCGGCGCGGCGGCGCCCGGCGCGCGCAGGTCCTCGGTGAGCCTCCCCGAGCACGCCGCCCCCAGCACGGCCTGCCGGAGCCGCCGGAGGAGCAGCGACGACCTCGCCAGCCGGGCCTTCGCCGCGTCCACCTCGCCGAGCAGGGCCTCGGCCTTCGCCACGATGCGGCGCTGCTCGGGGAGGGGAGGCAGAGCGAACGGCCGCTCGAGCGTCTCGCGCACCTTCACGAACGGCTGCGCGGAGCCGCCCTTCACCCAGAATCCCTCGTCGTTGAGGTGGAGGAACAGGTAGCCGACGTCGATGGCCCGCTCATCCGGCCAGACCACATGGGTGTTCGCGATCGCCGACCACCGTCCGCGCGCCTTGAACGCCTTCCCGCACCGCGTCCCCACGGCGGAGACGACGATCGCCTCGCCCTCGTGCTCCCAGCCGTCGCACCACACGTCGGGGCCGGCGGCGCTGAACCCCTGATAGCTCCCTGGCCGCTGCTCGGCGTGGAGCTTCCCCTTGATGAGCTTCGAGCTCCCGCTCCGGTGCGAGCAGATCGACGCGAGCGTCGTCTCGGCCCACCCCTCGGGCAGCGGCCCGCTCACCCCTCCGCCGCCTTCGCCCCGCCCTCGAGCAGCGCGAGCACGCGGTTCAGCGCGGCGACCGCCTCCGTCAGCTCCTGGAGGGCGTCGGTCGCCAGCTCCTCCGGCTCGGGCATCTCGCCGGCCTCGTCGAGCGACTCCTCCTTGAGCCACCTCAGCCCGTCGAGCTTGAACTCTCGCCCCTTCACCTCGCGGAGCTCGAAGCTGCGGAATCGCCCCTCGCTGGAGCTCGCCGCCTCGCGCGCGCCGCGCCCGTCGGGGTCGCCGCCGTAGCACCGCTCGAACTCCGCGAAGTGCGCCGGAGAGAGCGGCCGGCCCTTCTTGGTGATCGACGGGACGCCCGTCCGGGCGTCGTAGATCCAGACCCTCTCCGTCGCGCGGCCCTTCGTGAAGAAGACGACGTTGGCCTTCACCCCGGCGCTGTACGGCGTGAAGGTCCCGTGCGGCAGGCGGAGCACCGTGTGCAGGTCGCAGCCCCTGGCGAGGATCTCCAGCACCGCGCCTGCCTGGTCGGCGAACAGGCAATGGTCCGGCAGGACCATCGCCGCCCGGCCGCCGGGCCTCAGGATCGTCAGCACGTGCTGGATGAAGTTGAGCTGCTTGTTCGCGGTCGCGATCGCGAAATCCTCGCGGCGCGGCGTCTCGTAGGCCCCCTTCGTGCCGAACGGCGGGTTCGTCAGGATCACGTCGAACCGATCGTCCGGCGGCGGGGCGTCGAGCGAGTCGCCGAGGGTGATCCTCGGCTCGATCCCGTGGAGATACAGGTTCATCAGTGCGAGCCGGCGGGGGCGCGCGACGAGCTCCTGGCCGAAGAACGCCCCGGCCTTGATCCGGCGCGCCGCCTCCCGGTCGAGCGCTCCCCGCGCCTCGGCCTCGATCCACTCCCAGGCGGCGACAAGGAAGCCGCCGGTGCCGCACGCCGGGTCGCAGAGGGCGAAGCCCGGCTTCCCCTGCGGATCGGGCCTGATGCACCGCACGATCGACTGGATCAGGGCGCGGGGCGTGAAGTACTGCCCCGCGCCCTTCTTGCCCTCGGCGGCGGCCTTCTCCAGGAGGCCCTCGTACGCCGCGGCCTGGATGTCCACGCCGAGGCGCGTCCACGCGATCTCGTCGATGAGGTCGACGAGCTTCCCGAGGCTCGCGGGGCTCTTGAAGCGCGGCTGCGAGCCCGCGTAGATCTCCCCGAGGACGCCGGGGGCCCCGTCGAGGGATCGGAGGACGTCGGCGTAGCGGTCGAGCAGCGCTTGCCCGGTGCGCGCGCGCAGCGCGGGCCAGGAGCAGTCTGTCGCGTCGACCTCGCCGCGGGGCGTCCTGTGCTCGACGCGCGAGAGATCGATGCCTCGCTCGGCGGCCATCTTCAGGAAGAGCAGGTAGGTGATCTGCTCGATGTAGTCCCCGTGATCGATGCCGTCGTGGCGGAGCGTGTGGCAGAACCCCCAGAGCTTTCCAACAACGTCGATCATGCGGCGGCGGCTTCGTTCGGGTCGTGGCGCGGGAAGGCGAGGCGCGGGAGGAGCCGGCTTACCACGGCCGGGCGCCTCACGGCGGCCGCCGCGCTCGTCCATGGCGCTGGGACGCGCCGCCGCCGATGTACTAGGCTCGTCCCGTGCCGCGCGCCCTCACCTCGCTGCTCGCGCTTTTCTTGCCGCGATCGCCCCGATCGTCGCTGCCGCTGCCGCTCCTGTCGCTCTTGCCGCTGTCCGGCCTCGCCTGCGCGTCGCCCTCGCTGCCCGATCCCAAGGAGGCGGTGCAGGTCTACGCCGACGCGGCGGCGCGCGGCGACGCCGACGCCATCTACGGCATGCTGAGCGACAAGAGCCGCACCGCGATGTCGCGCGACGAGGTGCGGCGGCGCGTCGCCGAGGCGCGCGCCGAGCTCGCGGAGCAGGCGCGGAGCGTCACGGCGCCCGGGGTCGTGGTCAAGACCCGCGCCCGCGTCCGCTACCCGGACGGCGAGATCGCGACCCTCGAGCTCGACGAGCGCGAGCGCGCCTTCCGGATCTCGGCCGCCGACGCGCTTCCCGCGGGCGGCCGCACCCCCGAGCAGGCCCTCGCGCAGCTCCGCCGCGTCCTCGCGCGCCGCAGCTACGCCGGCCTGCTGCGCGTCCTCACGCCGGCCACGCGCGCCGCCATCGAGAGCGACCTCCGCTCGCTCGTCGAGGGGCTCGCTCAGCCCGAGGGGCTCGAGGTCCGGATTGCCGGCGACTCCGCGACGGTGCAGATCCCGGGTGGGCACGAGGTGAAGCTCCGGCGCGAGGCGGGCGTATGGCGGGTCGAGGACTTCGATTGAGACGATGGCTCGGCCGGCTCGGCGCTCGCCGGCCGCGCGGCCGGGGCGGTGAGGCGGCGCCGCCGCCCTCGCGCCCCGCCGCTTCGGCAAAGCCGACGCGCCTCGCCGCGGCGCGGCCGCGGCGCCTCGCGGTCTTGGCGCTGGTGCTCGTCTCCGCGCTGCTCCTGCTCGCGGTGCCGCGCCCCGTGCGCGCCTTCGGCGAGGAGGGGGCGTGGAACCCGCGGCCGCTGCTGACGGGCGACGCGCGATGGGAGGGGGTGCGCGCCACCGCCCCCGCGCGCTGGTCGTTCGAGCTGGAGCGGCGGACGAGCGCGCCGGCGCGCCGCAACCCGACCACGGTCCGCGCCGACGACCCGGCGCTGCTCGCCGAGCCGTTCGCGCTCTGGGGCGGCGAGGGCGACCTCCCGCCGCTCACCGAGCGCGAGGTCTTCGGCCTGCGCCGCTTCCTCGCGCTCGGCGGCGTGCTCCTCGTCGACGACTTCGCCCCGGGCAGCGGCGCGTTCGGCCGCGCCGCGCGGCGCGAGCTCGCCCGCGTCCTGCCGGAGGGCTCTCCCATCCCGATCGGCACGGAGAACGTCGTCTTCCGCTCCTTCTATCTCCTCCCGCGCGCCGTCGGCCGCGTCGAGGGCCCGCCGAAGCTCTCCGCGATCGTGCGCGGCGGCATGCCGCAGGTGATCTTCTCCGACCACGACCTCGCCGGCGCCCTGGCGCGCTCGGAGGGCGGAGGGCCGAGCGTCGAGGTCACGCCGGGGGGCGAGGCGCAGCGGGAGCGCGCGTTCCGCCTGGCCGTGAACATCGCGATGTACGTGCTCTGCTCGAACTACAAGGACGATCAGGTGCACGCGCCGTTCCTGATGCGCCGCCGCGCCGTCGACGACAATCGACCCCGCTCCGCGCCTGCGCGGCCGTGAGGCGCGATGACCTCGGGTCGCCTCGCCGCTGCGCCGAAGCTGGTCTGGCAGGACGACCACTTCACCGTGCTGTTCGACGCGTCCCTGCGCGTCGTCTGGACCGTCCGCAGCTCCAGGCCGTTCGCGTCGCTGGAGGAGATCGAGGCCGTGATGGGGGAGCTCATCCGCGTCCTCGACCGGCTGGGCCGCGCCCATCACGCCCTCTTCGTCGACGTCCGCGCCGTCCCCGGCAGGAACGATCCGTCGTTCGAGGCGACGATGAAGCGCCTGAGGCCGCACTGGCTGCGGGGCTTCCGGCGGGTCGGCGTGCTCGTGCAGAGCGTCGTCGGCGCGCTCCAGATCCAGCGCTTCGCGCGGGATGACGGCATCGAGCGGCTGATCACGAGCGATGAGGCCGCGCTCCTCGAGTACCTCACGCAGGAGGGCTGAGCGGCCAGGAGCTCCGGTGTCTGGCCGCGCCCAGCTACCGCCTGGCGTGGCGGAGGGCGTGCGCGATGCCGCTTTGCAGCGTGCTCAGCGTCGTGATCCCGGAGAGATCCACGCCGAGCGTGACGAGCGTCTGCGCCACCTCCGGGCGGACGCCGGTGAGCACCACGCGGGTGCCGAGCAGCTGGGCGGCGCGCGCGGTGCGCGTCAGCGCGTCAGCGACGTGCGTGTCGACGGCGCGCACGCCCGTGATGTCCAGGATCGCCGTGTGGGCGCCCTGGCTGCTGATGCCGGAGAGCAACGTCTCCATGATCTGCTCCGCGCGCCCGCTGTCGATCGTCCCGACGAGCGGCATCGCGACCACCCGGTCGGCGAGCGGGATGAGCGGCGTCGACAGCTCCCGGAGGGCGGTCTGCTGCGCGAAGATGATCTCCTCCTGCAGCGCGGCCCGCTCCGCCTCCGCGCGCTTCAGAGAGGTGATCTCGGTCACGATGCCGCCCATGCCTATCGGCGTGCCGCGCTCGTCGTGGATCGGGAATTTGACCGTGAAGAAATGGTGTTGAGCGCCGCCTATCGGCACCACCTCCTCGAACTGCATGACCTGCCCGCCGGTCATCACCTCGCGCTCCTTCGCCACGATCATCGCGGTGGCCGCGGGGTCCACGGCGGCCAGCTCGAACTCATCTCGGCCGATGACCTCGAGGACGTGCCTCTGCATCAGTTGCGCATGCAGACGGTTGGCGAGGACGTAGCGCCCCGCGGTGTCCTTGACGAAGATGGAGCTGCGCGCGTTGTCCACCAGCTGCAGGAGCAGCTGGTATCGCCCCTGCACCGTCTTCTCCCTCCGCTGCCGGTCGCTGATGTCATCGACGAGCGCCGCGATCTCGTGCGCGTCGCCTCGGCCGTCGCGCAGCACGGCGTAGGTCCACCGGCAGAGGAACGCGTGACCTCCTTTCGTCCTGCACTCGCTCGTGGTCGCGGCGAAGCGGCTCTCCTCCCGGGCGAAGTCGAACGCCCGCGCCGCGGCGGTGGACACGGGGACCGCGCCCACGAGGTCGGCCAGCCGGCGGCCGACGGCCTCGCTCGCACTCCAGCCGAAGAGGCGCTCGGCGCTGTCGTTCCAGTACGTCACCGCGCCGTCCAGGCGCCACTGGATCACCGCCGGCACCGCCGTGGGCAGCCCCTCGAGCGCGTCGAGGGCCTCCACGTCTGCCGTGCCTTCCGGCGCGGCTGCGCTCTGTGCATGACCGTTGGAGCGCTCCGCCAGCGCCTTCTCCAGCGCCTCGACCCGCGCGCGTAGCGCTGCGTTCTCTGCCCTGAGCCGCCCGGCCTCGTCCAGCTCTTCGCGCATCGTCACAAGGCTTCGAGCCTACGCGCGGCGCGCCCGGGGTTTCAAGGTGGCGCATCGGTTGTTCGAGGTCGCCCGAGAGGTCGCAGCAACGGCGCCGGGCTGGGACACTCCGCCCCGATGTACTAGGCTCCGCGCGTGCCACGCGCCCTCGACTCGCTGCCCGCGCTGTCGCTCTCCCACGCCGGCGCAGCGAGCGGGACTCCCTCTTCTCGCGCGCTTCCCGCGCTCCTCTCGCTCCCGGAGCGGCCGTGACCCGGAGCTTCGCGCCCTCGGGCGACCTCTCGTCGCCGGTCGTCGCCGTCGCCTGCGTCGTCGCGGCCCTGAGCTTCGGCCTGCTCGTGCTCGAGCTCGTCCGTGCGCGCGGACGCGCCCCCGGGGCGGTGGGCGCCGCGCCCGCCCGCGCGGCGCTCGGCACGGCGCTCACGGGCGCGCTCGCCGTGCTCGGCCTGCTCGCCGCCATCCTCCGCCCGGTCGCGGTCACGTCGCGCGGGAGCCTCGTCGGCCCCAAGGTCGTGGTGCTTGTCGACGGCTCCCGATCCATGGACCTGCCGGGCGTCTCGGGGACCCGCCGCGAGAGCGCCGAGCGCGCGGTCGAGGAGCTCGGGAAGCGCGCTGACGTCCGGCTCTCCCGCTACGTGTTCGGCGAAGGGGCGCCGCTGCCGGCCGACGGGCAGGCAGGCGAAGGCGGCGGCGCCGCGCCGGCGCCGGGCGGGAGCGCTGGCGCCGCGACGGCGCCCGACAGGGACGCGGGGGCGCCGGCCGCCGCCTCCGGGTCGGCCGCGGCGCCCGCGTCGCCCGCGCGAGGCCGGCCGCAGCGCCGCTCCGACCTCAGCGCCGCGCTCGAGGCGCTCGCCCGCGCCGCAGACGAGCGGCCGTCGGCGTTCGTCGTCGTCTCCGATGGCCGGCTCGACCGCCCGGGCCCCGACGACACCGCCGCGGCGACGCGGGCCGCGCTGGAGGGGCTCGACGTCCCGGTGCACACGGTCGCGGTGGCGACCGAGTCCGTGCGCGACGCCGGCGTCCGCGCGGTGCGGACCTCCGGCGCCGCGGTCGCCCACCAGCCGCTCTCGCTCCGCATCGACATCGGCTGCAGCGGCGGCCTCGCGTGCGACGCCGTCCCTGTCGTGGCCCGCGAGCTGCGCGAGCAGGGCGCGCCCTCGACGCTCGCCACGGGCACGGCGCACGTCGAGGGCGGCGTCGGCACGGTCGAGCTCGGCGTGACGCTCGACCGCGCCGGCACCCGCATCCTCGAGGTGTCGATCAAGGCGCCGGACGGCGATGAGCTCCCCGAGAACGACGTCCGGTACATCACGCTCGACGTCGCGCGCGACCGCATCCGGGTGCTCCACGTCGCGGGCCGGCCGACGTACGACGTGCGCGCGCTCCGGATGTGGCTCAAGGCCGACGCCTCGGTCGACGTCGTGGCCTTCTTCATCCTGCGCACACCCGGCGACGAGGTGAACGCGTCGTCGGACGAGCTCGCGCTGATCCCGTTCCCGGTCGACGAGCTCTTCAGCGTCCACCTCTCGAGCTTCGATGCGGTCGTCCTGCAGGACTTCGACGCCGCGCCGTACGGCCTGACCAAGCACCTCCCGGCGCTGGCGCAGTATGTCGACAAGGGCGGCGGGCTCATCATGGTGGGCGGCCCGAACGCCTTCGTGTCGGGCAACTATGCGCGCACGCGGCTCGCCCGCGTCCTGCCGGTGGATCTCGACATCGGCCGCGCGCCCAAGGTGGATCTCGGCGCCTTCGTGCCGCGCATCACCGCCGCCGGCCGCGCGGCGCCGGTGCTCGCGCCGCTGCTCGCGCTGATCGGCGACGAGATGCCGGAGATGCCGGGGACCAACGTCGTCGGCGATCCGCTCCCCGGGGCGACGGTGCTGATGACGCACCCGACCCGCACGACGGCCTCGGGCGCGCCGATGCCGGTGCTCTCGCTGGGCGAGCACGAGAGCGGCCGGACGATCGCGCTGACGCTCGACGGCAGCCACCGCCTGCTCTTCAGCGCGTTCGCCTCGAGCTCCGCGGGCCGCGCGCACGGCGCGTTCTGGGACGCCCTGCTCGGCTGGCTCATGCGCGATCCGCGCTTCGAGCCTGCCGCGATCGAGCCGCGCGGCGGATGCCTCGCGGGCGAGGAGACGGCGCTCGTGCTGCGCCCCCTCGCCGGGCAGCGCGGCGAGGCCAGGGTGACCATCGCGCGCCTCGGCAGCGGCGCGGTCGTGAAGACGTTGACCGCGCCGATCGGCGAGGGCGGCGAGCCGGTCGAGCTCGCCGCCGGTCGCCTCGAGCCCGGGGGTTATTCGGCCACGGTGGAGATCGTCCCGGAAGGCGCCGTCGGCGACGGAGGCGACCAGAAGCGGGCGACGACGCGGCGCGACTTCGCGTGCGAGCGCGGCGGCGACGAGTGGGCCGATCCCCGCCCCGACGTCGCCCGCCTGGAGGAGATCGCCCGCGCGACGGGCGGCGCGTCGGTGCTCCCGTCGGGCGCCGGCTCGCTGTCGCTGCCTGCCGCGACGCAGGTGGCGGCCGAGCGCCACGTCGCGCCGCTCCTGCCCCCCTGGGCCTGGACGCTGGCGGCGGCCGCGGCGCTCGGCGCGCACTGGATCGTGCGCCGGCGCGGGGGCCTCGCCTGAGGCGAGGGCGCCGGCCGGAGCCCTGGTCTCGTCTCAGGGGAGCGACGGCTTCTCGAGCGGATCGGCCTTGTCGCCGACCCAGACCCTCAGCACCCCGAAGTGCGCGGGGTTCCTGGTGAAGCTCGCGTGATTCACGATGAGCAGCGTCTGCGCCGGGTCGTTGAAGGCCACGTTGGCGGGGGCGTCGAGGGGGATCTCGTCCCCTGGTGCGCTCTCGATGCGCGATTCCTCGACCCCGTTCTCGTCGAGCACCGAGATCGCGTTGGCCGCCGCGAGCGTGACATAGAGCTTCCCCGACTTGCCGAACGCGAACCCGTCGGGCGCCTCGCCAGCATCGTAGTCGTGGACCAGCTCCAGATCGGCCTCTTCGGGGGCCTCGACGAGGGGGAGCCGGTAGATGGACCCCAGGCTCGTGTCCGAAGGGGAGAACGACACCGAGAAATAGACGTGCTCCCGCTCCGGATCGAGCCGGATCCCGTTCACGCCGATCGGCAGGTCGCCGCTGCCGACGAGCGCGGCGCTCTGGAACCAGATCTCCGGCGCGCCGCCCCCGGGCGGGTAGCGGAAGATCGTCGCCTGCAGCGAGTCGGTCACATACGCGTAACCCTCCTCGTCGAAGGCGATATCGTTCGGTATCGGCGGCGTCGGGAAGGGCGTCGGCGAGCACGCCTCTCCCGGCGCGGCCATCACGCACGCCGGCAGATCCGGCAGCGGATCGCCGTAGCTCTCCTGGACATATCCGTGTCCAGTCTTCGTGAAGCGCAGAAGGCCGAGCTGCGTGCTGAGCGCGTAGACGCGGCCGTCATCGTCGACGGCGATGCAGCTCAGCGCATGCTCGGCGGCGAGCGTCTCGCCCGCCACCACGATCGTGTTCTTCAGGATTTTGGTGTCCCTGTCGAATACGACGATCTTCGACGGGCCTTGACCTGCGGTGCCGAACGTCGCTGGGCCGGAGACGTAGACCCGATTCCCATGGACCGCGATGCCTTCGGGGAACCCCGGAGCCGCCGGGACCGTCGCGAACGTCTTGATCTCGCCGTAGCATCCCCCCTGCGCCAGCGCCGGACCCGGGATCAGCGGCGACACCGCGGCGAGGAGCGACAGCGCGCCGCAAGCCAACCATTTTCCGTTGGAGTGCGATGATTTTGACGTGACGGAATGCGGCATGTTCCCTCCATGGGTCCGTGATTGCGGGACCGGAGTTGTCGGAATAGGCCGCGTCGAGAAGACAAAGCGCAAAGTGCCTGGCTTCGTCAGGCTGACGATGCGGCCATGATAGCTGGAGTATATGCGGTTGAGCTGATTGGCTGTCGAGTCGAAATTCTTCGGATCATGAAATATCAGGGAGGCCGCTGCCCGGCTGACCTGTACCGCGTCGCTCGCGTCGCCCGCGTCATGTTTCACATGTGTGTCCGCGTAGTTGCGCGCTTGTGCCCTGACTGCACAGCGCGGTCACGTCGGTCCACGTCAGTCCACGTCAGTCCACGTCAATCCACGTCAGTCCACGTTAGTCGACGTTAATTACGTAGTGCACGTGGCGACGAATGTGTGCAACGGGCGGAGAGCGCGTCCTGGTGGCGTGTTGGTGAGTGCTGCCGAATGCTCCCGAAGGCATCCTGTGGCGCGCGGGGGGCCCCGCGGTCGAGGCGTCGCGCTAAGGCTGCGTCGGCCAGGCGACGCGCGTCGGCACGAGCCGGGGCTCGACGGTCCCGTCGCCCAGCTCCCCGTTCCTGTTGTCACCCCAGCAGAGCATCTCGCCCGTGCGCTTGAGCGCGCAGCTGTGGTCATCTCCGAGGGCCAGCTCGACCACGTCGGTCAGCCCGATCGTCTCCGGAAGGAGCCCCGGATCCTGCGTGCCGTTGCCGAGCTGCCCCTTCGCGTTGTCGCCCCACAGGAGCACCTCGCCGCCCGCCAGCACCGCGCCGGAGTGCCTCGCGCCGAGCGACATCCGGGTCACGTCCACGAGGTCCGGGATCTTCCGGGGGATCGCCTCGGGGTTCACGACGCCAGTCCCGAGGCGGAACTGCTCTCCCTTGCCCCAGCAGGAGGCCACGCCGCGCGCCGGCGCGGCGCACGTGTGCAAGGCGCCCGCGGCCGTGAGCGCGACGCCGGTGAGGCCCGCGACGGGCTGCGGTGTGTTCTGCTGGTTGAAGTTGCCGAGGCCGAGCTGGCCGCTCTCGTTGTGGCCCCAGCAGTTCATCCTGCGCTCGCCCATCTGCTCGGTCATGCCCGCGCAGGTGTGCGAGAGGCCGGCGCTCACCGAGTCCACGCCGTCGAGCATCACGGTGGGCTCGACCCGATCGACCTCGTCGCCGTAGCCCAGCTGGCCGGAGCTGCCCTCGCCCCAGCAATAGAGCTCGTGCGACGCCGTCACCGCGCAGGTATGGGTCCCGCCGACGGCGACCTGGGTCGCGCCCGCGAGCTCCTTGGCGCGCACGGGGGAAGGGGAGTTCGTCGCCTCGCCGTCGCCGAGCTGCCCGCTGTTGCCCGCGCCCCAGCACGCCACAGCGCCGTCGGTCAGCACCGCGCAGGTGTGCGCGCGCCCCGACGAGATGCTCGCCGCGACCCTGGCGGCGCCGCTGAGGCCCGTGACCGGCCTCGGGATCGGTCGATCCGGCTGCAGCGTCCCGTCGCCGAGGTTGCCCCAGGTGTTCCTGCCCCAGCACCAGACCGAGCCGTCGCTCAGCACCGCGCACGTGTAATCCGTGCCGGCTGCGATGTGCGTGGGCACGACGCAGGCGCCCCGTACGCACTGGCCGCCGCAGGGCTTGTCGCACCTGCCGCAGTGCGCGGTGCTCGTGAGGAGGTCCACCTCGCAGGCGTTCTCGGGGTCCTTGTCGCAGTTGCCGCGGTTCTCCTCGCACGCCGGCGACTGGCAGACCCCGTCCTGGCAGGTCGGCTCGCCGCCGATGGTCGGGCAGGCGGCGTCGCAGGCGCCGCAGTGCCGCGCGTCCGTCATCGGGTCGACGCATGCGTCGCCGCAGACCATGCCGCCTCCAGGACACCCGCCGCCGCCCCCGCCGCTCCCGCCGCTCCCGCCGCCGGTGCTCGAGCTCGTCGACGCGTCGGGCGGGCGCACCGTGAACTCGTCGCCGCACGCGGCAAAGGCGATGGCGACGGCGACGGCGGCAGGCACGTACGCCGCCGCGAGGGGCAGCGAGGCGAACGGGAGCCGGCTGGCCCGAGGTCGATGCGTGGAAGCCATGGAGGGCGTTCTTCCCTTGCGTTGAGGCGCGGCTGCGCCACGAGGCGCGGCGTGCGACATTCTAGACGAAGTCGCGGGCCGAGATCTCTCGCCGCGCGCCGCGCCTGTCGCGCCGCGCGCCTGTCGCGCCGCTCAGCGCGTCGCGACGAGCACCTCGTCGATCGGCGGCGCCTTCTCGAGCACGCCGAGGTCCACGAGCTGCTTCGCGAGCGTCTCCCAGCGCTCGCTGGTCATCACGCCGATGCCCTTCTCCTTGGTCTCGGTGGTCTCGATCAGCGGCCGCTGCGCCTCGGCCGCGGCGACGAAGGTCTCCGCGTCCATCGAGGTGTTGAGCTTGGCCATGATCTCGTTGGACCGCGTCGGATCCTGGAGGTATGTGCGCCAGCCCTCGCGCGTCGCGCGGACGAACGCGCGGACGCGCTCCGGGTTCTCCTTCCAGAGGGCTGCGCGCGTGATCACGACCACGACGTACGGGTTGAACCCCTCGCTGGCCACCAGGAACGCGGCGGGATCGCTCCCCTTGCGCTTGGCCGCGATCGGCTCGGCGGTGATGAAGCACTGCTGGGAGAAGTCCTTGTCGGCGACGAAGCGGGCGACGCCGCCGTCGTACGGCACGACCTTCACCTTGTTGAACCCATACTTCTTCTTGAGGTACGCGGCGTAAGGCAGCCCCGGCTCGATCGCGAGCGTGCCCGACTTGAGGATGTCGGCGATGCTCTTCGCGCCGCGGCTCTCGTGGGTCATGATGGCCTGCGGCGAGGTCTGGAACACGGCGAAGAGGGGGAGCACGTCCGCGCCGCGGGCGCGGGCGGTGAGCACCTCGTCGGCGCCGGAGATGCCGAAATCCACCTGCCCGCCGGCCACCATCTGGACGACCGGCACGCCGGCGCCGCCGCCGAGGATCTCGACATCGAGCCCCTCCTTGGCGAACGCGCCCGACTCGCGCGCGGCGTAGAACCCCCCGAACTCGGGCTCCGGGACCCAGTTGAGGGCGAGCTTCACCTTCGCGGCCGGCGCGTTCTGGGCGGGCGCGGCCGGCGCGCTCTGCGAAGGCGCGGCCGGCGCGCTGCCTTGCGGGGACGCGGACGAGGCGCGCCCGTCGCCCTCCGGCGACTGCGAGCGCGAGCAGGCGGGGGCGAGGAGGGGGACGGCGGCGAGGGAGGCGAGGCGTGCGAGCTGTCGAAGGAACAACCGGCGGCTGTCGGGGAAGTGCATCAGCGATTGATCTCCGAAGGATGCCAGCGCCGCAAGAGCCGCCTGCCGGCGAGGTCGACGGCGCCGAACAGCGCGAGGCCGAGCCCGGAGGCGAGCAGCACGGCGGCGAAGAGCAGATCCGTGCGCAGCTGGCGGTAGGCGGAGAGGACCAGGATGCCCAGGCCGGCGGCGTCCTCCGAGAAGCCGGCGACGAACTCCCCGACGATCGCGCCGATGACGGCGAGGCCCGCCGCGATCCGGAGCCCCGTCACGAGGTGGGGGAGCGCCGAGGGCAGCTCGAGCTTGCGGAGCGTGGCGAAGCGGCCGGCACCGTAGAGCCGGAAGAGATCCCGCAGCGCGGGCTCGACGGAGCGCAGGCCCGCGAGCGTGTTCGCGATGACAGGGAACACGGAGACGATGAACGCCGAGACCGCGACCGCGCGCAGGCCGGGGCCGCACCAGAGCACGAGCAGCGGGGCAATGGCGACGATCGGGACGGTCTGCAGGAAGACGGTATAGGGATAGAGCGCCCTCTCGAGCGGGCGCGACGAGGCGAGCGCGATGGCGGCGAGCACGCCGACCGCGGCGCTGAGGAAGAAGCCCGCGAGCGCGGCCTTCGCCGTCGTGACGGCGCCGGCGAGCAGGGTGGCGGCGTTCACCGCGCCCGCCCGCGCCACGTCCGAGGGGGGCGGCAGGAGGTAGGCAGGGACGCTGAGCGCTCGGGCGAGCGCCTCCCAGAGCGCCAGAAGGATCACGAGCGCGGCGAGCGGCGGCGCGACGGCTTGGAGCGGGGTGGGTCGCACGGCTCGGCCTTCTCTAGCGCGAGGCCGCCGCGTCAGGAAGATGCTGCGGTGGAAGAAATCAGGCTCGTCCGTGGCCCGGCGCCGAGCGACGCGCGCCGAGCCACGGGAGAGGCGAGGTGGGGAGCTTTGTCGAAGCGGGGTGTGAGCCGCTCCGAGCGCGGCCCCGCTCGGTCCGGCTACTTGCCCTTCTTGGCGGGCGCGGCCGGAGCAGGCGACGCCTTGGCGGTCGCGGCTGCCTTCTTCTGGTTCTTCTCCGCCGTGTCCTGCTTCTTCTGTCGATCTTTGGCCTTCGGAGACTTGTCACCCATGAGAGCACCGCCTAGGTGGATGCGTTGGTGTTATCCGCCTTGACCGAGGCTAGCACCATCTCTGGTGGCACAGTCACGAACTTTGTACTTCGCGAGCGCTTATGTCTCGGCTTCTCCGCGTCTCGGCTTCTCCGCGTCTCGGCTCGCCGCCTTGCCGGTTTGTCTCTGGGTCGCCTCTGGGTTGCCTCTCCCACCGACAGGCAGGGCGACAGGGAAACCGTCGACGCGTTCGGCTGGGACCCTTGCTGGTTCCGGCGGATGGGTGGCCGCCGCGGGCGTCCACGACGTGACTTGCGCCGGCCTGGCGCTCGCGTGCGCGCGTCCTTCCGATCGGTGAGAGGCCGAGGCGTGGCGCCCGCTGCCGCCGGGCTCGCTTGCCGGCATCGAGGGGCGGCGCTACGAAGGCCCGGCGTGTTCAAGGCCATCCTCTGGGACAACGATGGAGTCCTCGTCGACACCGAAGGGCTTTACTTCCAGGCAACGCGCGAGACGATTGCGTCGGTCGGCGTCGATCTCACCATCGACGACTATCGCCAGCTGTTCCTCGTCGAGGCGCGCGGCGCCTGGCACCTCGCCAGCGCTCGCGGGGTCGACGAGGCGGGCGTGCGGCGGCTGGCCGACGAGCGGGATCGCCGGTACATCGAGCTCGTCGCGGGCGGAGACACGCTGTTGCCGGGCGTGCGAGAGGTCGTCACGGAGCTCGCCGCGCGCTTTCGCATGGCGATCGTCACGAGCAGCAAGCCCGAGCCGTTCCACCGAGCGCACGCGGCGACGGGCCTCCTGCGGTGGTTCGAGTTCGCGCTCACGCGCGATCAGTACGCGCGCGCCAAGCCGGATCCCGAGCCGTACCGGATCGCCTGCGAGCGGCTGGGGCTCGCGGCGCGCGATGTCCTCGTGATCGAGGACTCCGAGCGCGGGCTCCGGTCGGCCAAGGCCGCGGGCCTGACGTGCTGGGTCGTCCCGTCGCCGCTGACGGCGCCGTCGGACTTCACCGGCGCGGACGCGGAGCTCGGATCGCTGCGCGCGGTGCTCGCGCGCCTCCGAGGAGCGTGAGCGCGACCTCACGTTCGCGCGATGAGGTAGCTCACAGCGCCTGTGTGTGTGCGCGCCGCCACCCCGCCGCGTCGCCCCCTGGATTTTTGCACGCTGCACATCTGCTGGGTGCATGACCATCTGGCGGTTCGTGAACAGTTCGTGGCACCTTCGGGCCCGTGGCTTCCGGTGACGGCATCTCGCTCATCGAGCTCGTCGTCCTCGGTTGGTCCTCGGCCACCGCGGCGCCGGCGCCGATCCCTATTCGCATCGACTTCGATGCCCCGGCGGACTGCTCGACCGCCGACCAGTTCTACGAGGGCCTCCGTGCCCGGTCGGACCGCGTGCGCCTCGCGGCGGACGGAGAGGACGGCTGGGGTGTCCGCGTCCGGCTGAGCCGCGGCGGGGCTGGGGTCCACGGCGAGCTGCGCGTCGTTCACGCGGGCGGCGAGACCGACACGCGCATCGTCGATGCCACGTCGTGCGACGTTGTGGTCCAGGCGCTCTCGCTCACCGCGGCGCTCTCGCTCGACGAGGTGGTCGAGGTGACCGCGCCCCTCGCTCCCCCTGCGCCGCCGCCGCCCGCTGCCCCCCCGGCGCCGCCGGTCGCCCCGCGAGAGGCGCCGCCGCTCAAGTTCGCGCTCGGCGCGCACGTGGTGGTGACCCAGGTCGTCGCACCTCATGCGAGCCTGGGCGGCGCCCTGGGCGCCCGGGTGACCCCGCACATCGAGGGCCCGTTGAGCCCTTCGTTCGGCCTCTCGCTGATGTACGCCCGGAACGACCTGCTGTCGGGCGACAGCGCCCTCATCCAGTGGGCGGCCGCGGCCCTCTCCGCGTGCCCGGTGCGCTGGCAGCTCGGCCCTGTCGTCAGCGCAGAGCCGTGCGTCGTCGCCGCCGGCGGCTGGCTCGCGGCGACGGGACGAGGTATCTCGAACCCGGAGTCCGCGGTGCGATCGTGGTGGAGCGCGGGAGGCTTCGCGCGCGCCGCTGCGCTCCTCGGCGGGGGGACCGCCCTCGAGCTCGAGGCCGGCGTCCTCGTGCCGCTCGTTCACCGGCGGTTCACGATGGGGTGGTCTGCAGAAACCGTCGGCGAGACGCCGGTGATCTCGCCGCTCGTTGGCGTTGGAATCGTGCACAACTTCTAAGCCAGGATTCTGTGATCACTCCGACTCGCGCTGGGAATTATGACCCATGGACGGCATCCGGAAGCTGGGCCGCAGGCACGCTGCCCCCCCCGACCCGAGGACAATGTTCCGCTCTGGCTGTCGCCCATTGCTTCCCGGTAGAGTCCGTTCTTCACTGGTCTCATGCCTCGCCTCGCGGTGAGCATGGTTGCCGACGTCATGACATCGCCTGCTTTGCCTGACAGCGAGCCGGCGAGCGTTGCTCCATCGGCGGCGAACGTGAAGCAGCGGGACGCGCGCCTGCGACGGATGGTGGACGCTCATCTTGACTTCATCGGGCGGGTGCTCCGCAACGCGGGGACCCCTGCTGCCGAGATCGACGATGCGGTGCAGCGCACCTTCATCGCCGCCGCGCAGCGGCTGGACGACGTCCGGCCGGGCGCCGAGAAGAGTTTTCTTCTCCAGACCGCGCTTCACGTAGCCGCCCACGCGCGCCGCAGCGCCGCGCGCCGGCGAGAGTTCCCCGCGGCCGAGCCGCCGGAGGTTGTGGACGCTGCGACACCCGAGCAGCTCACCAGCCAGAAACACGCGCGACAGATGCTCGATCAGGTCCTCGACCAGATGGAGTCCGATCTGCGGACCGTGTTCGTGCTGTACGAGTTCGAGGAGATGAGCATGGTGGAGATCGCCGGCGTGCTGGGGATCCCGCAGGGCACCGTGGCCTCTCGGCTGCGAAGGGCCAGGGCCGATTTTCGTGAGCGCGTCCGCGCGCTGGAGCTCGTATCGACGAGCGAGGTGAGACGATGATGGAACCACGTCGCCTACTGGAGGAGAGCGACAACCCGCTCGAACGCGCGCTGCTGAGCGCAGGCGCGTCGTATCCCACGTCACCGGAGACGCGCGCGAAGACGCTGGCCGCGCTGGGACTCGCCGGCGCTGCCGCCCTGTCGGCCAGCGTGGCGGCGCCTGCGGCGCTCTCTGCGGCAGGGGTGTCCGCGACGTCCTCGTCGCTCGCCGTGAAGCTCGGCTGGACCAAGATCCTCGTCGCGCTCTCGACGGTGGGCATGCTCGCCGGCATCCCGGCGGGCTACCTCGCCTGGCGCGGGCAAGACGCGCCGGACGTCGTCGCGGCGCACCGCTTCGGCCCCGCGCTCGCCGATCCTGTCGCGCAGACGGCGGCGCAGCGGCCCGCACAGGCGCCAGCGCCGGAGGAGGCCCTCGCGGAGGAGACGGTGGCCCCGGCGCTCGCGGGTGGCAGCAGCGCTGCGGCCACGAAGCTCGATCCGAAGCCGTCCGGTGCCCGCGCCGCCCTGGAGGCGGAGCTCGGCGCGCTGGACGCGGCGCGCACGATGCTCGCGAGCGGGAACGCGCGAGGCGCGCTCTCGCTCCTGGACGCCTACTCCAGGGCGCATCCGCGCGGGCGGCTGAGCCTCGAGGCCGAGGTCCTGCGGATCGACGCGCTCGCGAAGAGCGGCCGCTCCGACGCTGCCTCGCAGCGCGCCGCGGCATTTCTTCGCCGGCATCCGAACAGCGTGCTTGCTTCCCGGGTACGGCGCTATGTAAACAACTAAACTCTGGGTCATGCGTTGCCCTGCCCTCCTCCGTTCGTTCCGCGCAGCTTCCGGCGTCGCCGGTGCCTGGATGGCGGTGTGTGTGCTGCCTGGGTGTGTGACCACGGTGGATTCGCTCGGCTACGACCGGATGAGCAGCGATGAGCTCGGCCCGCTGACGGGCCCCTCCGAGTACCCCAACGCGTTCCGCGACGTGCTCGGCAAGACGGACGAGGAGATCGCGGCCAAGATCGAGGACAGCTTCGATCAGCTCTTCTACGGCGATCGCGACGAAGAGACCGTCTACTACCAGGTGCCCGGCACCGAACAGGCCTACATCTGGGACGACTACCACAATAACGTGCGCTCCGAGGGCATCGGCCTCGGGATGATCATCACGGTCGAGCTCGACAAGCGAGACGAGTTCGACCGGATCTGGAGATACGCCAAGTCCATACTCCAGCTCAAGTCCGGTCCCGGCCAGGGATATCTCGTGTCATGGTGCGACGTCCCGGGGGGCATGCCGGTGGCGTGCTTCGATCCCTTTGGCCTCCAGCAGGTCGCGATGGCGCTGTTCTTCGCCCACGGCCGCTGGGGGAGCGACACCGGGACCATCGACTATGGACTGGACGCGATCGGCCTGCTCGAGGTGATGCGCCACAAGGAGGCCCTGAACGGGGGGGTCGTCTCGGGGTTTACCAACACGTTCGATTCGACGACGAAGCTCGTCTACGACTACCCGCACGTCTCGGTGGCGGACGTCACCCGTCCCTCCATCGAGATGCCCGCCTATTACGAGCTCTGGGCGCAGGCCATGCGCGACCCCTTCTGGTCCGAGGCCGCCGCCAGCGCGCGCATCCACTGGCAGGGGGCCGCGCACCCGAGCACCGGGCTCATCCCGGTGCGCGCCCACTTCGACGGCACGCCGGTGCTCAACTGGGACTACTTCGGCTCCGAGGCCTACCGCACGCAGCTGAGCCTCGCGCTCGACCACGTCTGGTTCGGCGTCGACCCGTGGCAAGTGGAGGAGGCGGACCGGCTGCTCGGGTTCTTCTCGAAGCTGGGCATCGACAAGTACGGCGCGGTCTTCAAGATCAACGGCGCGATGCTCAGCGCCACGCCCGAGTCGGCGCTCATCTTCATGAACGGGGTCACCGGGCTGATCGCGACGAACGACGATCGCGCCGACTACATCGAGGCGGTGTGGACGACGCCGCCGGCGACCGGGGAGACCCGCTACTTCTCGAGGTTGCTCCACATGCTCTCGCTGTTGGTGCTGAGCGGGCAGTTTCGCGTGTACTGAGCCGGCGCGCGGGATCTCCGCGCGGCGCGCGGGCGTCACGACACCACCCCGCCGTGGCCTCGAACGACCTCGGCGACGAGGGCGAGCTCGAGGCGGAGCACCGCGACCCGCTCCGGGAGCTTCGCCTCGACCAGCCCGCCGAGGAGCGTCGCGAGCTTGTCGTAGTCGGGCGCCTGCGCCTTCCAGTTCGCGATCGGATACGCCTCGTAGAGCCCACGCGTGAGCCGCGAGGGCGTCAGTATCGAGACGCGCGCCTCGGGGTGCCAGAGCTGCAGGTGCCAGAAGCCGTGCGTGACGAAGTAGTCGAACTTCCGTCCGCCGAAGAGGCGTACCTCCCAGCCCGCGACGACGAGCGCGAGCTCGCGCTCGCGAGGATCGTGCGGCGGCGGAGGCCAGCCCTCCTCGCTTGCGGGCTCCTGCAGGCACGAGGGCCCCGACGGGAGCGGGCGGACGACCGAGAGCGGCGTGCGAGAGCTCACGAGGCTTCTCCCCGGCGAACGTCGGACCAGAGGAGAGCGGCGAGCGCTGCGCATCGGTACAGGCTCGGGGCAGGAGGCGTCTCTCGGATCACGTTGGCTCCGTTGTTGATATTGAAAGTGATGTTCAATTTCGATACGCTGTGATCTCGCTGACGTCAAGCGAAAACGGGCACCGTTGGAGGGGGCCGGTCCGAGGGGGGACGGCATGGGCGCCGGCGGGAGCTCCAGGGGAGCGTGGGGGAGCCCGGGCTTCTGGATGGCCTGAGGGTTCTGTCGGAAGGGGAGGGGGATCTGGGGGGGGCGGATCGGGATCAGCGCGCACGTCGTGGCGATGGCTCCGGCCGGGCCGCGGCGCGGATACCGTGTTGACGCCTGTGTCCGGTCTGGGTGGAAGCGCTCGTGTGCTCGGGGCTGCCGGCGCGCCCGGGCGAACAAAGCTTTGGGCGGGTGATCATAGGAGACCGGCGTTGGCTACAATGAGCGCCAGATGAAGCCTCGCCGCGCAGCTCGTCCTCTCGCGATCTCCACGAAGTCCGTTGTTGCCCTCGTCCTCTCCGCGTCGCCGGCCGTCGCGTTCGGCGCGGGCTGCGGCGTGGCGGACAGCGTGCCGATCCCGATCGCGGGAGCGCACGAGGGGACAGGCGATGAGCTGACCAGCACGGGCGCCGCGAGCATCGGCGCCGGGCCGAGCGGCGGGAGCGCCGCGGACCCCGGAGCGGGCTCGGGCCGCGAACAGGCCATCGGGACCGTCGTCTCTCGCCATGATGTCGTCAGGATCCTCGCTCTCGGCGACACCGGCGAGGGAAACCTCGCGCAGAACCAGGTCGCCGATCGGATGAGCGAGAAGTGCATCGAGGTCGGGGGCTGTCACGCCGTCATGATGAACGGCGACAATTTCTACGACCACGGCGTGGTCGACACGATCGATACGCAGTGGGGCCCCAAGTTCGAGCAGCCGTACGACAGACCGGGGCTGAACGGCCTCCCGTTCTACGCGGTGCTGGGGAACCACGACTACGGCCCCAGCAGCAGCGGCGTTCGGCAAGCGCAGATCGACTATTCGCAGCTGCCCGTGGGCGACGGGCCCGGCATGCGGCTGACCGCCAAGTGGCACATGCCCGCCTCGTATTACGACGTTCGCGTCGGCGACGTCCATCTCTTCGGGATCGATACCGTCGACTTCACCTCCGATGACCAGGCGCGCGACATGAGCGCGCGGGTCGCCGCCTCGGACGCCACGTGGAAGATCGTCTTTGGCCATCACCCCCGCTACACGTCCGGAGTTCACGCCTCGGACAACCCGTCGCTCGGGATGAGCGGGATGTTCGCCCTGCAGCAGGCCATCTACTGCAAGGCCGACATGTACATGGCCGGCCACGACCACAACCTCGAGTTCATCGACAAGGGGCGAGACGAGGGCTGCCCGAACACCTATTTCCCCATCAGCGGCGCCGGCTCGAAGACCCGCCCGGTGGTCTCCGCGGTCCCGACCGAGCGGGGGCAGCTCTTCTTCACGGACAAGACCGAGGGCTTCGCCTACCTGCGGTTCGAGGGGAGGAACCTGCTGTTCGAGTTCATCGACAAACAAGGCGCGGTGATCTTCACGAAGACCATGACCAAGTGAGCGAGCGCCGCGCTCGGCGGCCGAGCGACGCCGCGGCCGTCAGCGGCGCTCGCCGTCGCGCGGCGGGCCGTCGCGCTCGTCGTCGCGCCGCCTCCCGAACGAGATCGTGCTCTCGGTGCCCGCGAGCATCCGCCGGATGTTCGGGATGTGCTTGAGCCAGACGAGCGCGGCGAGGAGCAGCGAGAGGCAGAGGGCCGGGGCGCCCCGCTCGCCGAGGAGCCAGAGGAAGAGGGGCAGGGCGAGGGCGCCGGCGAGGGAGCCCGCCGAGACCATGCGGGTCGCCCGCACGATGACCGCGAAGACGGCCAGCGTGGCGAGCGTGGACCGCGGCGCCAGCACGAGCAGGACACCGCAGGACGTCGCGACGCCCTTGCCGCCCCGCATCCCGAGGAAGACCGTGTAGTCGTGGCCCAGCACCGCGGTGAGGCTGCCCGCCGCGGCGACCCACCCGCCCGGCGCGACGGAGAGCCACGACGCGAGGGGCCCGGCGACGAGCGCGCCCTTCGCCACATCCGCGGCGAGGACGGCCAGGCCAGGCCCCCAGCCGAAGGCGCGCAGGACGTTCGTCGCCCCGATGTTCCCCGAGCCGACCTCGCGGAGGTCGACCCCTTTGACGAACCGGCCGAAGAGGTAGCCTGTCGGGATCGCTCCGAGGACGTAGGCAAGGGCCAGGTAGATTGCCGTCATCGGGCGCCTCCATGCCCGCGCTCACGGCGGGTGTAGCACGCGCGCCGGCGCGCGCCGGGTCGAGCGCGCTCCGGGTTGAGCGCGCGCGGGGTTGAGCGCGCGCCAAAGGGCCCATGTCGCGATGGCGATCATGGTATTCTGCGAACATGGCTGACCTGGCGCCCGTCTCGACCCGGAGTGGCCGCGCCCCCAAGATCGCGCTCGTCCTGGCCGGCGGCGCCGCGCGCGGCGCTTACGAGGTCGGCGTGGTGCAGCACATCCTCGAGGACGTCTCTCGCGATCTCGGCCGCGAGGCGCCGCTCGACATCCTGTGCGGCACCTCGGTCGGCGCCATCAACGTCTGTGGGCTCGCCGCGTTCGCGGACGAGGCGCGGAGCCGCGCGCGGCGGCTCGCCGGGGTGTGGACGCGCCTGCGCATCGACGATCTCGTGCGCCTCGACGTGCGCGGCGTGCTCGCGGTCGGGCACGACCTGCTCCGCGGGGGCGCCGCGAGCGCGCCCGCGAGCGGCGGCCGCGCCGCGCTCCTCGACACGTCGGGCCTCGAGCGGCAGATCGCGGAGGCCGTGCCCTTCGAGCGGATCGACGGCCACCTCGAGAGGGGGCTCCTGTCGGCGCTGACCGTGTCGACGACGCTGGTCAAGAGCGGCCGGACCGTCGTCTTCGTCCACCGCCGCGAGCCCGGCCTGCCGCCCTGGAGCCACGACCCGACGATCTCCCCCCGCGCCACCGCGATCCGCGCGCAGCACGCGCTCGCCTCGTCCGCGCTCCCCATCCTGTTCCGCCCGGTGAACATCGACGGAGAGCTCTACTGCGACGGCGGGCTGCGCCAGAACGTCCCGCTGTCGCCCGCGCGGCGCCTCGGGGCCGACGGCGTGATCGTGGTCAATCCGCGGTACATCGAGCCCGCGTCGAGCGCGGCCGAGCGCGACGCGCCGGGCTTCCCCGGGCCCCTCTTCCTGCTCGGCAAGACGCTGAACGCGCTGATGCTCGACCGGATCGACAACGATCTGGCGCGGCTCGAGAGCATCAACGGGATCCTGGAGGCGGGGCGGCGGCGCTATGGCGAGGGCTTCATCGGCGAGCTCAACGACGAGCTCGGGCTGCCCCCGGGGCGCGCGCTCCGGCCGATGCGGTCGCTGCTCATCCGCGCCTCCAAGGACATCGGCAGCCTGGCGGCGGAGTTCGTGCGATCCCCGGCGTTCCGCGCGCGGGCCACGAGCGTGCTCGGCCGCGTGATGCGGCGCCTCGCCGAGGGAGACGAGCAGCGCGAGGCCGACTTCCTGTCCTACCTGCTGTTCGACGGGGAGTTCGCGGGGCGGCTCATCGAGATAGGCCGCGCGGACGCGCGCGCGCGGCACGAGGAGCTGTGCGCGTTCTTCGAGCGGGCGCTGAGGCCGGGCGGGTTCGAGGAGCGGGCGCCCTGAGGGGGCCTGGAGACACAGGCACGCACTGGATCCGTCCGGATCCTCTCGGGCGCTGAGGCTCAGACGGCATCGGGCGCTCGGCGCCTCTCTGGGCGCGAGCTCCGCGCGGCCGGGGCGCCCGGTGTAGACTCGCGCCGCGAGATGACACCTTCGGATCCCTTCGGCTGGGTGGGCGCGACGATCGGCGGCAAGTACCGGCTCGACGCCGTGGTCGGCGAGGGCGGGTTCGGCGTCGTCTACCGCGGCCAGCACCTCGGGTTCGACGAGCCGGTCGCGGTCAAGTGCCTGAAGCTGCTCGGATCGCTGGCCCCGGCGGAGCGCGCGTCGTTCCAGCGGATGCTCCTCGACGAGGGGCGGCTCCTCCACCGCCTCTCCCGGGCGAGCGCCGGCATCGTGCAGGCCCTCGACACCGGCGCCGCGGTCTCGCCGTCGGGCGAGTGGACGCCTTATCTCGTGCTCGAGTGGCTCCATGGCGTGCCGCTCGACCGCGAGATCGCCGAGCGGCGCGCCCGCGGCGAGGCGGCGCGCCCGCTCGCCGAGGCGGTCGCCCTCCTCGCGCCCGCGGCGTACGCGCTCGATGTCGCGCACGCGCAGGGCGTCGCCCACCGCGACGTCAAGCCGGCCAACCTGTTCCTCGCGGAGATCGGCGGCCGGCGCACGATGAAGGTGCTGGACTTCGGCATCGCCAAGGTGCTCGGCGAGCTCTCGAGCATGACGCAGGCGATGGCCGAGACAGGGAGCGCGCTCCGGGCCTTCACCGTCCATTACGGCGCGCCGGAGCAGTTTCACCACCGCTTCGGCGCGACCGGGCCGTGGACCGACGTCTTCGCGCTCGCCCTGGTGCTCATCGAGGTCGCCTCGGGCAACCGCGCCCTCCTCGGGAGCGACGTCACGCAGCTCTACATCGCCGCGACCGATCCGGCGTTCCGCCCGAGCCTGGGCGGCGCGGGCGTGAGCGCGCCCGACGCCGTCGAGGCGGTGGTGCGCCGCGCGCTCGCGATCGATCCGCGGGAGCGCTACCGCACGGCAGGCGAGCTCTGGGGAGCGCTCGAGGCCGCGATGGCGACGGCCGCGCCCGCCGGTGCGGTCGCGCTCGCAGCGGGCAGCCCGCCCGCGAGCGCGGCGCTGGGCGTGTCGGGGACGGAGCGCGTGGCCGCTGGCCCGCCCGCCGGCGGGCTGCCCACGTCTGTCGGCGGGCCGCCCAGGTCCGCCGGCGCGCCGCCCGCGCCATCCCTCACGACGATGCGTGGCCTGGCGACGAGCGCGCCGCCGCAGGCAGCCCCGCAACCGGCGTCGCCCCCTCCCACGCCCCAGGCCGCCAGGGCCGCCCCGCGGCGGCGCCTGTTGCCAGCGCTCGTCTCGGCGGCCGCGCTGGCCGCGGCCGGCGCAGGCGCCGTCGCGTTCGTCCGCCACCGCGCCTCCGGCGATGCGCCGCCGGCGCGCGCGCTCGGCGGCCTGACCGCGCCCCCGGTGAAGGCGCCGCCCCCGCCCGACATGGTCCGGATGCCGGCGGGCCGCTTCACGATGGGCAGCGCGAAGGGCGGCAAATCCGAGCGCCCGCCCCACGAGGTGACGCTGACCCGCGCGTTCGACGTCGATCGCACCGAGGTGACGGTCGCCGCCTACCAGCGCTGCGTCGAGGCGGGCCGGTGCACGCCGAGCGGCCTGCACGGCCCCCGCGCGACCGACGCCGACGTCGAGCAGCGCGGCGCGCTCTGCACCGCGGCGGATCCCGTGAAGTCGCAACACCCGATCTCGTGCGTCGACCAGGCGCAGGCGGCCGCGTACTGCGCCTTCGCCGGCAAGCGGCTCCCGACCGAGGCCGAGTGGGAATACGCAGCGCGCGGCGCCGACGGCCGCGAGTACCCGTGGGGCAACGAGCCGCCAGGGTGCGCGCACGCGGTCGTGTCTCGGCCTCCTGGGCAGGGCTGCGGCGGGCGCGGCAGGGGCACCCAGGAGGTCGCCTCGGCCAAGGCCGGAGCGAGTGCGTCGGGCGCGCTCGACATGGCGGGCAACGTCTGGGAGTGGGTGGCCGACGGCTGGGACCCAGGCGTGTATGCCAGAGGCGCCCAGACAGATCCCCTGGTGCCGGCGACCGGCAGCAGGGGCGTGCTCCGGGGGGGATCGTGGGACTTCTCCGCCAGCACGGCAAAAGCGACGTTCCGGCTGGCGTATGATCGTGAGGCAGGTGACGTCTCGACCGGGTTTCGCTGCGTTCGCTCGGTCGATTGAACACGAGGTCCCGAGAGCGAGTAGCGGGGAAGCGCGCATCAGCCGGCCAGGCTCATTTCAGTGGCGCCGGGGATAGGCTATCCATCCCATCTTGGTCGAGGGTCGGTTCGCGCAGCCGGTCGCGAGGTAGGATGTCGGGATCAGGTATAGCTGTGTGGTCGGGTACGCTGAGCCAGGTCACCGCGAGCACGTTCTCCCCTTCAGGTTCAGGCCGCTGGCGATGTCGACTCCGCGCATGAGCCCGGCTACTCCCGCTTCCTCACCGATCAATCCCTGCTGCGCCCACAGGAGCCCATGCAAGAATCCGAGAACATGATCTCCATCGAGGAAAGCCGGATGCAACGCGTCATCGACGCGGTTGCGCTCGCGTCCACGGGAGAGGTCGAGCTCGCGCTGAAGCAGCTGGCGGCGGTCGAACACGACGCCTTCGGGGTGATCGAGGAGGCTCTGCGCGTCTTTCTCTCCGAGCTCTCCGCGACCACGCAGCAGAAGAGCCAGGCGCTCGCCGCGCTCGCCGCCTCGAAGCGCGAGCTCGAGCATCAGCTGGACACCATCCAGCGCCAGGAGTGCGCGATCCGGGAGCTCTCGGTGCCGATCATCGACATATGGCACGGCATCCTCACGCTCCCGCTCGTCGGGCTGTTCGACTCGGTGCGCGCCGTCGAGGTGACCGAGCGGCTCCTCGTGCGCGTGGCGGAAGACAGCGACGTCGAGTGGGTGATCCTCGATCTGACCGGCGTCACGCTCATCGACTCCATGACCGCCCAGCACCTCATCAAGCTGGCTCAGGCGGTGCAGCTCCTCGGCGCGCGCTGCGTCCTCACCGGCCTGGGCGGTCATGTCGCGGAGACGCTCGTCGCGATCGGCGTCGCGTTCGATGAGCTGAACCCGATGCGCAGCCTGCGGGAGGGGCTCAGGTTCTGCCTTGCGCAGCGGGGGCGCGCGATCTCACCGCGGTGATCCGCGGAGCTCCGCTTCGTGAGGCGTCGCCTTTGCGGAGCGCGGCCGGTGTGCCAAGGGATATCCTGTTGCATCCCATGGAGAACGCGACGATCCCGGCTCGCTTCCAGGACACCGCAGACGCCCGCCGTCGCTTCGGCGACCAGCTCGATCGCCTGGGGCCCTTCCTGCTCCGCGTCGATCCGGTCGCCGACGCCGTCGTGGACGCGTTCGCGTCGATGCCGCCGGGCCATGGCTTCCGCCTCCTGGAGGCTGCCCTCGCGCGTGGCATCGACGATGACCGCACGGTGAGAGAGGCCCCGGCCGAGCTGCGGGCGCTCCTCGCGTCGGTCGATCACGTGCCCCTCTGGGTGGACTGGGAGGCGGTGAACCGCGGCGGGGCGGCGTTCCTTCGCACGGGCGTCCTCGGCGGGATCTTGCTCGCGATGCAGTCGCTCATCCTCGGGTACGCGTCGCCCGGCGGGAACAAGCCGCTGGTCTTCTCGGGGAGGCTCCGCGAGCAGGCCGAGCGCCGCCTCGCCGAGACGAGCCGGTTCGTCTACGCCGTGAGCCAGGCGAACGGAATGCGCCGCTCCGGCGAGGGCTTCGCGATCACCGTCAAGGTGCGCGTCATGCACGCGCAGGTGCGGCGCCTCATCCGCGCGAGCGGCCGGTGGCAGGCGGCCCTCTGGGGCGAGCCGATCAACCAGCACGACATGGTGGCGACGGCGCTGCTCTTCTCGGTCGCGGTCATCGACGGCCTCGAGAAGCTCGCCTACCGCTTCGCGCCCGCCCAGCGGGAGGACCTCGTCCACCTCTGGCGCTACGTGGCCCACGTCATCGGCGTCGAGCCGGAGCTCATCCCCGGGTCGTACGCCGAGGCGCGACGGCTGGCCGAGATGATCTTCGCGACGCAGGGCGCGCCGGATCACGACTCGCGCATGCTCGTGGACGCGCTGCTCACCCGCAGGGTGCGCAGCGCGCGGACCGACGGCGAGCGCCGGAGCGCCGAGCGGTTCATGGCCGTCTCCTGCGGCCTCGCCCGGGCCGTGCTGGGCGACGAGCTCGCCGAGCAGCTCGGCGTGCCCCGGCAGCGCTCGCCCCTCGTCGTGCCGCTGCTCCGCGCGGTCGCCGCCGCGTCGAGCCGCGCGCACGCGCTGCCGCACCTGCAGGATCTCGCGCTCGACCTCGGCGACCTCCGCTGGCGGCGCGTCATCTCGATGGGCCTCGGCGGCCGCCCGGCCGACTTCGCGCCCCCGGAGCACCTCGCCGGCAGCGGCACCTGAGCGGCCGCGCCGCTCGCGGGGCGAGGCGGCTCCGGCGCCGGATGTCCAGGGCGATGGCGTGGGAGCGGGCGCGGCCGTCGGGGTTGAACCGCCCTCCGGTTCTGCGGTACGAGACCTCCGGCATGGAGATCATCCCTTACGGTGGTTGGAAGCGCGCCGCGCGCCTCGTCTGCGGCGACACGGAGCTCGTCGTCACGCTCGACATCGGCCCGCGCATCATCCGGTACGGCGTCGTCGGCGGTCCGAACGAGTTCTCCGAGATCCCCGAGGACATGGGCGCGACAGGCGGGACCCACTACAGGTTCTACGGCGGTCACCGGCTCTGGATCGGCCCCGAGGACGAGCAGCGGACGTTGCAGCCCGACAACGATCCGGTCGACCACCGGGAGGAGAACGGCGCGCTCGTGCTCCGGACCGCGCCGGACAGGTACGGAATGCAGAAGGAGGTCCGCATCGCGGCGGACGCCGCGGCGGGGAGGTTCGTCATCGATCATGCGATCGAGAACCACAGCGCCTATGCCGTCGAGTTCGCCCCGTGGTCGCTCTCCGTGATGGCGGGCGGCGGCGAGTGCCTGTTCCCGCAGGCGCCGTTCGTCCCGCACCCCGATCGCGTCCTGCCGGCGCGGCCGCTCGTGCTGTGGTCGTACACCGACATGGCCGAGCCCCGGTGGACCTGGGGCAAGCGCGTGATCCGCCTGCGGCAGGTCGCGGGCAAGGGGCCGCAGAAGGTGGGTGCGCTCGTGACCCAGGGCTACGCGGCGTACGCGAACCACGGGAACGTGTTCCTGAAGCGGTTCCCGTTCATCGAGGGCGCCACGTACCCGGACATGGGGTGCAACTTCGAGACGTTCACGAACGAGGACATGCTCGAGATCGAGTCGCTCGGCGCGCTGCAACGCGTGGAGCCCGGCGCCCGCGTGGAGCACCGGGAGGCGTGGTATCTCCTCAAGGGCGTTCAGCCGCCCGCCGAGGACGGCGCGTGCGCGGACTGGCTCGAGGCGGCGGCGAAGGACAGGCCGCTGTGAACCGCTGATCCTGAGCGCGTGGGGAGGCGGGCCCTCCTCGCCACCGCCACGGCCTCCCGCGGGGGGGCGGCGAGGCGAGCGGCGCTCAGGCCTCCACCTTGCCGGCCGCGCGCCTCAGGAAGCCCTCGATCGCGCGCGCCGACGCCTCCGGCGCGAGCTGCAGCACGAGGTGCGGAGCGTCGACCGTGACGCACTCCAGGTCGGGCCGCATGCGGCGGAGCTCGCGCAGCACGCGCGGCGGCACCAGCGCGTCGCCCTCGGCGCCCAGGTAGAGCAGCGGCGCGGCGCAGCCCTGGAGCGCCGCGCGCGCGTCCACCGAGAGCACCTCGCGCACGCGCGTCGCCATCACCGCGGGATCGACGGCCTCGACGTTCGCGGCCACGCGCTCCAGCCACGCGGCGGAGGCGCGCGCGCCGACGAGGTAGCGGCGCGAGACGAGCTCCGGCGCGCGGCGCCGGAAGAGCCACGGGCCGACGAGGTGCCGCGCCAGCGACGGGACGGGCCACACCGGGTTCGTGACGAAGGTGGCCACGAGCACCACGCCGACGAGCTGGCCGGCGCTCCGGCAGGCCAGGCGGAGCGCGAGCGGCCCCGAGAACGACTCGCCGAGCAGCGCATACGGCCCGTCCGCGGGCAGGCGCGCCGCGACCAGCTCCTCGAGCGCGCCGTAATCGAGCGCCCTGTCCGCGGGGTAGGAGACGACCTCCGGCGCGATGTCGGCGGACAGCGTCGAGAGGAACGGCTCGAAGAGCGCGCCGGTGCCGTCGAGGCCGGGGAGGAGCAGCAGGCGGAGCGGCGCGGTCACGGGCGAGAGGATCGCCGAGCATCACACGCGCGGCAATCCAGCCGCGCCCCTGCGCGGCGCCCGGGGCGCCCCGTGGAAGGGTTGGCTCGTCCCGCGCGCTCGGCTATGCGGAGGCTCATGCCGCTCCACCCCCTCGCAGGCCGCAAGGCCCCTCCCGATGTGCTGATCGATCCCGACACGCTGCGCGCGCAGTACTACAGCGAGCGCCCCGACATGGGCGATCCGCAGCAGCGCGTCGCCTTCGGCACATCCGGCCACCGCGGCTCGGCCGCGCGGCGCAGCTTCAACGAGGCGCACGTCCTCGCGGTCGCGCAGGCCATCTGCGACTACCGCGCGAAGGAGGGCACGACGGGCTCGCTCTACCTCGGCATGGACACGCATGCGCTCTCGGAGCCGGCGCAGCGCAGCGTGATCGAGGTCTTCGCGGCCAACGGGGTCGACGTCCTCATCGCCGAGCGGAACGGCGTCACGCCGACGCCGGCCATCTCGCACGCGATCCTCACGGCCAACCGCGGGCGCACCTCGGGGCTCGCGGACGGCGTGGTGATCACGCCGTCGCACAACCCGCCCGACGATGGCGGCATCAAGTACAACCCGCCGAACGGCGGGCCGGCCGACACCGCCGTCACCGGCTGGATCGAGGCGCGCGCCAACGATCTGCTCCGCGCCGACAACGCGGGCGTGAAGCGCACGCCCTACGAGGCCGCGCTGCGCGCGCCGACGACCCACCCGTACGATTTCATCGGCCCCTACGTCGCCGATCTCGGCAACGTCGTCGATCTCGAGGCCGTCCGCGGCGCGAAGCTGCGCATCGGCGTCGACCCGCTCGGCGGCTCGAACATCGCGTACTGGGCGCCGATCGCCGAGAAATTCGGGCTGGATATCACGGTGGTGAACCAGGCCGTCGACCCCACCTTCAGCTTCATGCCCCTCGATCACGACGGCAAGATCCGCATGGACTGCTCGTCGCCGCACGCGATGGCGAACCTCATCGCGCTCAAGGACGACTACGATCTCGCGTTCGGCAACGACGCCGACTCGGATCGCCACGGCATCGTCACCCGCAGCGCCGGGCTGATGAACCCGAACCATTACCTCGCCGTGGCGGTGTCCTACCTCTTCCGGAACCGCCCGCTCTGGCGGTCCGACGCGGCCGTGGGCAAGACGCTCGTCTCGAGCAGCATGATCGATCGGGTGGCGAAGGACCTCGGCCGCCCGCTCCGTGAGGTGCCGGTCGGCTTCAAGTGGTTCGTCGACGGGCTGCTCGACGGCTCGCTCGGCTTCGGCGGCGAGGAGAGCGCGGGCGCCTCGTTCCTGCGAAAGAACGGGCAGGTGTGGTCGACGGACAAGGACGGTATCCTCCTCGACCTGCTCGCCGCCGAGATCCTCGCCCGCACCGGGCGCGACCCGGCCGAGCACTACCGCGACCTCACGGCGCGGTTCGGCGCGCCGATCTACACGCGCATCGACGCGCCGGCCACGCCGAGCCAGAAGAGCGTGCTCAAGAAGCTCTCGCCCGACGCGGTGCGCGCCGAGACCCTCGCGGGCGAGCCGATCACCGCGAAGCTCACGCGCGCGCCCGGCAACGGCGGCGAGATCGGCGGGCTCAAGGTCGTCGCGGAGAACGGCTGGTTCGCCGCGCGGCCCTCGGGCACCGAGGACGTCTACAAGATCTACGCGGAGAGCTTCAAGGACCAGGCGCACCTCGATCGCGTGCTCGACGAGGCGCGCGCGATGGTCTCCGACGCGCTGTCGGCCAAGTGAGCTCCCCGGGCGCGGCCGCGAGCTCTTGATCTCCCCGCGCTCCTCCGGGGACTCTGCCACGCGCCCGCCCGCCCCCGGGTTCGCCTCGCGCGACCAGCGCAGGGTCAGAACAGCGAGAGCTGCCGCCGCGCGCCCGTCATCTCATCGAAATCGGCCCCGCCCAGCCACCGCAGCACCGAGTCCGCGATCGGCTTGAGCTGCTGCGACACGTAATGATCGTAGTTCGGCGGCGCCGTCGTCTGGCCCGCCGGCTCGGGGCCAGCGCGCGTGATCACATAGGCCACGATCCGCCCCGCGTCCCCGCCCAGCTTGCGGGCCGCCTTCACGTGCGGCGGCGTCGTCTTCGTGTAAGCGCCGAGCGGCTTCCTCAGCGCCTTCTTGTAGACGAGCTCCGCGTCGAACCGCCCCGCGCGGAGGTCCGTCACGAAGCTCCGCACGAAGCCCTCCACCGGGCGATCGTGGAAGACCAGCTCGAGCAGCTCCCGCTGGAAGCGCCGCGCTACCGCGCTCGCGTCCCGCCGGACCGCCTCGAGCCCGACGATCTCGAGCTTGTCGCCGCCCTCCCCGGCGACGAGGCCGGCATAGCGCTTCTTGCTGCCCTGCGCGGCGCCGCGCAGCTCGGGCAGGAGGAAGCGCGCATAGACCTTCTCGAACTCGAGCTCCAGCCGGCTCTCGCAGCCGAACGTCCTCGCGATCTCGGCGGCGACCGACCCGGAGATGGCGTCGCGGAGCTCCTCGGCCCGGGCGACGGCGCGCGCCGCGTCCGGCTCGCCGATGTCGACGAAGAGAGAGTCGGTGTCTCCGTAAAGCACCCGGTGCCCGGCCCTCCGCACCACCTCGGCTGTGAGCCTGATGACGTGCTGCCCGGCGCGCGTGATGGCGTTCGCGACCTCGGGGGAGAACAGGCGCGACGCGGGAGAGCCGAGCACGCCGAAGAGCGAGTTCATGAGGATCTTGATGGCCATCGCGCCCCGCTCGTCGCCCGCCCGCCGCGCCTCGGCCCGCTCGTCCCAGAGGCGCGCGACGAGCTCGGGCAAGATGCCCGGCTCGCCGCGCCGGAAGGCCGCGCCGCCCGGCGTCACGATGAGCGCCTCGGGCGGCCCCGCGCCCCCGGCGACGAACGTCAGCGGGTCGATGTTGAACGTGCGAATGAGGCTCGGATAGAGGCTCTTGTAATCGTACACAACGATGTTGCGGTAGAGCCCCGGCAGCGAATCGAGCACCAGGCCGCCGGCGATCTCCGCCCCTCCCTCCGGCCCCTCCCTCGACACCGAGGGCGCGACCTTGCCGCGGGCGCGGAGCGCGGGCAGGTAGAGCGAGTCGATCGCGGCGATCTGCGCCCCCACGCGGTCGAGCTGCATGCCGGTGAGCAGGCTCCTCCGCGCCGAGAGCTCGATGAGCCCTGTCTTCTCCAGCAGATCCCGGACGAGGCGCGCGTCCTCGAGGTTGTACTCCGCGAGCCGCGCCGGGTCGTCGCGGTACGACGCCTCGATCTGCTCGCCCCGGTCGTCTGGCCCGAACAGCTTGCCGCGCCCGAGGATCGTCCGAGCGGCGGTCTCGAGGCGGTAATCGTCGAGCCGCAGGAAGGCGCCGCGGAGGAGCGCGAGGCCGTCGAGCACCACCCGCCCCGGCAGGACGGCGCGCGCCTCGCGCGAGAAGCCAGGATCGCGCAGGATCGCGATCTCGTCATCGCCCCTCCCGAGCGCGCAGAGGAGCCCGGCGCGCCGGCAATAACGCTGGAGCGCGGGCAGATCGAAATCCGGGATGTTCCAGCCGGTGAGGACGTCGGGGTCCGCCTGCGCGACGAGCTCGAGGAAGCGCTCGAGGA
Organism: Sorangium sp. So ce117; assembly: GCF_051524395.1. Lineage (NCBI taxonomy): Bacteria > Pseudomonadati > Myxococcota > Polyangiales > Polyangiaceae > Sorangium > Sorangium sp. So ce117. Next base: position 7,979,402 of record NZ_CP150309.1, on the reverse strand, counting down.
GCGTCCGCTCGTCAGGGAAGCGCTCCACGAAGGCGGGGAGCCCGCCGGGCACCGGCGCGTCGCGGACGAGGAGGCAGCGCTCGCCGCCCGCGCCCGCCACGGCGATCGCATAGAGGTGCTCGCCGTCGAGGCTCGTCTCGATGTCGAGCGAGAGCACGCGGAGGCGGGGGACGAAGCTCGCGGGGACGAGCGTGGGATTGCGGTACACGCGCCCGACACCCGGGTGGAGCTCGAAAGGCCCGGAGACCGCGAACGCCCCGCGGATGCCGCGATCGATGAGAAAGCGGTAGGGAAAGCGCACGTCCGCCTCGAGGGCGTCGGCGCCGGCCTCGGCCAGCCTCTCGCGCAGCGCCGCGACGTCCCGCGGGAGCGCGGCCTCGACGCGCAGGACCGGCTCTCCGTCGAGCGTCTCGAGCGCCTGCGGAGAGACGCGGCGGTCCGCGAGCCGCCGCGCGACGTCCTCGTCGCGGGCGCGCACGAAGAAGTAGGGCCTGAACCTGTCCTCGATGACGAGCGCCGGCGCGCCGTCCTCCATCACCGCGTGGAGATGGATCTCCGGGCACCCGGCGACGACCCGGGTCGTGGGCGTGAGGATGAAGCCGCGGTCAGGCATGTGCGAATTCGCGGAGGCCCCCCGGGCGAGCTCTTCGCCAGCGCGCGAGGCGGCCCGGGGGCCGCTCCACGCTTCACTTGACCACCGGGACCCGCGCCCCGCAAGCCCCTCCCACCTCGGGGGGCAGGGGATTTCCCGGAGGAGCGCGATTGCCGAGGGAGCCGGGCCTCCGCCGGAGAGGGCGCCTTTCGAGGAGGCGAGCGCCTTTGTCGGGTTGCGCGCTCGATTCAACGGGGGATGGCCGGCTTGATGGGTTTGACGTGGAATCCCGAGATACGGCGGGGACGACTCCCCGGGTGTGCGTCGATCGCCCCGCGAGCGCACCCGCGCGCAGCGCCATGAGCAGGGCAGTCCCTCGGATTACGTCGAGAGCGGGTCCGCCGCTTGCTTGACGTTCGAGACGTCGTGAGCCGCGGGCATCCACGGATCGGCCGGTGAAGCGCGCCGCGGAAATCCAGGAAGGGAATCCACCATGATGCGCCATCATTTCAAGCATCGCGTCGCGGTGATCGCCGCGCTCGCCGCGAGCGTCATCGGCAGCTCCGCGCACGCGGGTGGGCGTGGAGGCTACGTCCATCAGGGCGCGCAGATCTCCGAGCAGCAGCAGCGGCTGGAGGAGGCGAGCCCGCGGTCCGAGGAGACACAGGTGTCGGACGGCGCCCTCGCCAAGGTGATCTCCGTGGCCAACCAGGTTGAGATCTCCTTTGCGATGATCGCCCGCAAACAGGCGCGGTCGCGCGAGGTGAAGGATTTCGCCAGGGAGATGCTCGAGGCCCACACCCAGGGGAACATCCGCCTGAGCGCGCTCCTCCAGCGTCTCCGGATCAAGGCGGAGCCGACGCGGGCGAGCGCGATGATCGCCGGGCACTCGGCCATCATCGCGGCGTACCTCCAGCAGCAGCCGGCCGAGAAATTCGACCAGACGTACATGGCCATCCAGGTGAGGATGCACGCCCATGCCCTGCGGATGCTGGACGAGCAGGCCATCCCGAGGGTGAAGAACCAGGAGATGAAGCGGGAGCTCCAGCGCATTCGCGACGAGACGGCGAGCCACATGAAGCGGGCGCAGGCCATCCAGGCGACGCTGGCGAAGGGGCAGGAGCGCTAGCGCTCGCGGTCGGGGGCGGCGGCCTCGCCAGGGTCAGGGGGCGAACACCGCGCGCACGCACGCCTCCGCGCGCGCCTCGAAGAGGCGGTATCCGCGCGGCCCGTCGTCGAGGCACATCCGGTGCGTCAGGAGGTACGATGGATCGATGTCGCCGCGCTGGATGTGATCGAGCAGCCGCGGGATGTACCGCTGTCCGTGCTGCTGGCCGGTCCTGACGATGAGCGCCTTGTTCATGAGCGCGCCGAGCGGGATCTTGTCGGCGAACCCGGAATAGACGCCCACGATGGACACCGTGCCGCCCTTGCGGCAGGCCAGCATCGCCTCGCGCAGCACGAGCGGACGGTCGCTCTGCATCCGGAACGCCTGCTTCACCCGATCGACCGCGTGCTGCAGGCCCGTCCCGTCGGCTTCCATGCCCACCGCGTCGATGCAGGCGTCGGGGCCGCGCCCGCCCGTCATCTCGCGGAGCGCCTCCTGGACGTCGACCTCGGCGTAGTTCACGGCGTCGGCGCCCCCGTGCGCCTTCGCCATCGCCAGGCGGTCCGCGATCCGGTCGATCGCGATGACGCGCTCGGCGCCGAGGAGATAGGCGCTCTTGATCGCCATCTGACCGACGCCCCCGCACCCCCAGACGGCGACGACCTGGCCCGGGCGGATGTCGCAGAGCTCGGCCGCCATGTAGCCCGTCGAGAGCGCGTCGGAGGCGAACAGCGCGCTCTCGTCCCGCACCCCGTCGGGGACCTTGAACGCGCCGTGATCCGCGAACGGCACGCGCACGTACTCGGCGTGGCTCCCCGCGAAGCCCCCGAAAGCATGCGAGTAGCCGAAGATCGCGGCCGTCGTGTCCCCGAACAGCCTGTCCGTCACCACGTGATGAGGATTCGAGTTCTCGCAGAGCGACCACAGCTCGCGCTGGCAATACGCGCACCGCCCACACCCGATGATGGACGACACGACGACGCGATCGCCACGCTGCACCCGCTTCACCTCGGCGCCCGTCTCCACGACCTCGCCGAGGAACTCGTGCCCGAGGATGTCGCCCTGCTTCATCGTCGGGACGTACCCGTGGAGCAGGTGCAGATCCGAGCCGCAGACCGACGACAGCGAGACGCGGACGATGGCGTCGTGCGGGCTGATGAGCTTCGGCTCGGGCACCGACTCCACGACGATGTCATCCACCCCATTCCAGCAGATCGCGCGCATGGTCACTCCCTCTCACGGTCTGCCCGGCCGGACGGCTGCCCCGCCGTCGTCGGGATCTCGCCGATCTCGATCCATTGCCTCAGGCGCCGCAGCTCGCCCCGCAGCTGCCGCCTGGGCAGCTCCGCCAGCAGCTCGCCCGCCGCGCGCGCGAGCCGCCCCCGCGGCCGCGCGCCCGGCAGCACCACCTTGATCTCCGTGCCCCCGTCGCCCGGCGCGGTCGCGAGCGAAACGACCCCTGCCGGCGTGCGCTCCAGGCCACCCGCGCCGGCCGCCCGGATCGTCGACGCTTGCCTCTTCGCGCCGGCCTCCACGCGCCCGATGCTCGGCAGGAGGCGCCGCACGCCCGCCGCGTCCTGCAGCGCGTGCAGGACCGCCGCCCGCGCGCGGCTCACCGTGACGCTGCTCACGACCCGCGGGGCGCGGGCCCCGAGCGCCCGCAGCGCCGACGCCGCGATCTCGACCCCGAGCGCCGGCCGCTCCTCGGACAGCCCGGCGACCCGCTCGTAGATGCGGTATGCCGCCGTCTCCAGCCGGCTCAGGAGCAGCCCCGCGATTCCCCTCCTCCCCGGCAGCCGCGCGCAGCTCGCGCGCTGCGCCGCCGCGCTCTGCCGCTCTCCCCGCGGGGCTCTCTCCTGCTCCGTCGGGGGCGCGCCTTCACCGCCGCTCTGCTCCCGGTCCGCGCTCTGCGCGCTCCTCTGCGCCGCGGCGCGCGCTCGCCGGCCAGCCTTCGCCCGTGCCATCTTTCCTCCTTCGAGCCTCGGAGAGCCCGCGAAGGCGCCTTGCAAGCAGGTGGCCACTCGCGCTGATCCAGGCGCTCACGTCTCAACGACGCTCCGAACATGCCACCGCCGTTGCGAGCGGCCCCAACAAGGACATTCGCGCGAGCCGCGCCTCCATGGCGAACGACGGCGAACGAGGGCGAGCGATGACAAAGATGGATTGCAGCGAGGAAAGAAGAAGGTTGCAGGGCCTGAGCTTCCAGGCGATACTCGCCGCGCCAGGACGCTCCTCGATTCAATTGACGTCCGGCCCAGAGCGAGCGCTGATTAGAATAACGTAGATACGGAGATGTGAACGTATGACAACTAGAATTTTCCTGCGTGCTTTAAACTTGGTGGTCTGTGGACTTGCTGTCGCGGCGTTCGCCGCGTGCGGCGACGACGACGGTGGCGGCGGGAGCGGGGGCGCTGGCGGCGCCGGCAGCGCCGGCAGCACGACCTCCGCGGGCACCGTGGACCCGACGACCACGACGACGAGCACGGGGAGCACCGACACCTCCACGGCCTCGACGGCCGCGAGCACCTCGGCGTCGACGGGCGCGGGCGCCGGCCCCCAGACGATCGAGATGATCGATGACATGGAGGACAACGACAACGCCATCCTGGCCGACGGCGGGCGTGTCGGTTACTGGTACACCTTCAATGACGCGTCGGAGGGGGCCACGCAGACCCCGCCGCCCGATCCGGAGGGGACCGGGGAAGAGCCTTTCACGATGACGGCGCTCGAGCCGGCGCGAGGGCAGAGCACGTACGCGGCGCGCTCGTGGGGGACGGGCTTCACGGATTGGGGCGCTGGCTTCGGCTTCGATCTGAACAGCCCCGAGGGGGTCAAGGCCTCCTATGACGCCTCGGCGTACACCGGAATCACCTTCTGGGCGAAGCTCGGCCCGGGCTCCGGCACGAGCGCGACGGTCATGATCTCCGACCCGGGGACGGATGCTGCCGGCGGTGCCTGTTCGGACAAGTGCGACGCGTGGCAGAAGACGTTCGCCGCCACCGAGGAGTGGCAGCAGTTCACCATTCCCTTCGCGGAGCTGAAGCAGGGCGGCTGGGGTGATCCGGCGGGCACCGAGCAGATCGACGCGGCGAAGCTCTACTCGCTCCAGTTCCAGATCGGCAAGGCACCCGAGTTCGACCTCTACATCGACGACCTCGGCTTCTACAACTGAGCGCCGTCGCCCGGGCCGCTCCGGGATCCCTCGCCGGGGGCTCTCATACATTCTTCGCCCCCCGCACCTCCCAGGAAACATGCGAGACGCGTGACGCGTGACGCGTGACGACCTGCGCGCCTGGATCCTCTGCGCGCTTCCAACAAAGTGCTTGCATCGCAGGCCCCTCCCAGGCGAACGTGGCCGCGCGCTGACGCCCCCTTGCGCCCAGGACAATGCCTCTTCTCGAGCTCGCATCGATCACGAAGCAGTTCCCCGGTGTGAAAGCCCTCGATGGCGTCTCGTTCGACCTCCAGGAAGGCGAGATTCACGCCCTCTGCGGCGAGAACGGCGCGGGTAAGAGCACCCTCATCAAGATCCTGTGCGGCTACTACCCCGCAGGCACCTACGGCGGCGAGATCCGCTTGAACGGCGGCGTCGTGCAGTTCAGCAGCATGCGCAGCGCCGAGGAGCACCGCATCGCGCTGATCGCGCAGGAGCTCGCGCTCGTGCCCGATCTCAGCGTCGCCGAGAACCTCGTGCTCGGGCGGGAGCCCGTCCGCGGTGGGCTCATCGACTGGGACGCGGTGCGGGCCCTGGCGCGGGAGGCGCTCGCGCGCGTCGGGCTCGACATCGATCCCGAGCGCCCGATCAAGGAGCTGGGCATCGGCCAGCAGCAGATGGTCGAGATCGCGAAGGCGCTGCTCAAGGACGCGAAGATCCTCGTCCTCGACGAGCCCACGGCGGCGCTCACCGAGTCCGGCGTGAAGACGTTGCTCGGCCTGCTGCGCGATCTGCGCGCCCGCGGCGTCTCCTGCATCTACATCAGCCACCGGCTCGAGGAGGTCTTCGAGATCGCCGACCGCATCACGGTCCTCCGTGACGGGAAGTCGATCACGACCCAGCCGCGGACCGCGCTCTCGCCCGACAACGTCATCTCGTACATGGTCGGCCGCGAGGTGACGAACCTCTACCCATGCCCCCCGCCGCCGGAGGGCCCCGTCGCGATGTCGGTCCAGGGCTGGTCGGTCGAGGACGCCGGGCACCCCGGGCGGTTCGTGCTGCGCGACGTGAGCTTCGAGGTGCGCGCCGGCGAGGTGCTGGGCATCGGCGGCCTCATGGGCGCCGGCCGCACCGCGCTCCTCTCGACGATCTTCGGCGCTGCAACGAGCCGCGTCACCGGCGCGATCTCGGTCCGAGGCGGGCCCGCGACGCCGCCGTACAGGGCGCCCGAGCAGGCGATCGACGCGGGCATCGCGCTCGTCAGCGAGGATCGCAAGCGCTACGGCCTCGTGCTCGAGGCGACCCTCCTCGACAACATCACGCTCGCGACCCTGCGGCGGTTCGTGAAGGGGCTCTTCCTCGATCACGCCGAGCGAGAGGTCACGGCGGTCGAGCAGATGAAGGCGCTCAGGACCAAGGCGTCTGGGCCGCTCGCGCTCGCGAACCAGCTCTCGGGCGGCAACCAGCAGAAGATCGTGATCGGCAAATGGCTGATGACGGGGCCCCGGGTGCTGCTGCTCGACGAGCCGACCCGGGGAATCGACGTCGGGGCGAAGGCGGAGATCTACCAGCTCATCCACAAGCTCGCTTCGGATGGGCTCGCCGTGGTGCTCGTGTCCTCCGATCTGCCGGAGCTGCTTGGCATGAGCCACCGCGTGCTGGTCCTCAACCAGGGCAGACCGACGGCCTGCCTCGACCGGAAGGACGCGACCGCGGAGCGCGTGATGGCTGCTGCAACGAGGAAGGTGACGGAATGAGCGAGGCCAAGCTTCGCGTGCGTATCCCCTGGCGCGCCCTCTCGATGGTGGGCTCGCTCATCGCGATCTGGATTGCCTTCTCCATCACGACCGATGGGACCTTCGTAACGCCGCGCAACCTGACGCTCCTCGCGCGGCAGATGTCGGTGACGTCGATCCTGGCCATCGGCATGGTGATGGTCATCGTCGCGGGGCAGATCGATCTCTCGGTGGGCGCGCTCGCCGGTCTTCTCGGCGCCTCATCGGCGATGATCTATGTGAGCCTCGGCTGGCCGCTGCCGGCCGCCTTCATCCTGCCGCTCCTGCTCGGGGCCGTCCTTGGCTTCGTGCAGGGGGCGCTCGTGGCGCGGCTGCGGATTCCCCCCTTCATCGTCACGCTCGGCGGGATGCTCATCTTCCAGGGCTCCATCCTGGGCTTGACAGGCGGTGTGTCCATCTCGCCGGCGCGTCCTTACCTGTTCGTGGGCCAGGCGTACGTGCCGCACACCCTCGGCTGGGCGGGCGCTGGCATCCTCTGCGTCGGGCTGCTGTACAAGGCGGCGCGCGCCACCGGCACGGCGCGCTACCCGTGGATCGGGCTCGCCGTGTTCTCCCTCGCGTTCGCCGCCCTGATGAACTCCTACGAGGGTGTCCCGTTCCCCGTGCTGGTCGTGCTCGTGCTCGCGACCGCGTTCACGGTGCTCGCGAAGCACACGACGTTCGGGCGGCACCTCTACGCGATCGGCGGCAACCGCGAGGCGTCCTTCTACTCCGGCATCAACATCGATCGTCACCTCATCGCCGTGTTCACGCTGATGGGCGTGATGGCGGGCATCGCGGGCGTGGTGCTCACCGCCCGCGTCGGCTCCGCGACCTCGGACGCCGGCCGGATGATGGAGCTCGACGCGATCGCGGCCGCCGTGATCGGCGGCACGTCGCTCCTCGGCGGGCAGGGCACCATCTGGGGCGCGCTGCTCGGCGCGCTCGTCATGGCCTCGCTCGACAACGGCATGAGCCTGATGAACACGGAGAGCTTCTGGCAGCCGATCATCAAAGGCATCATCCTCATCCTGGCCGTCGGCATCGACATGGCCAGCCGCAAGACGCGAGGCCACTGAGCCGCCGCTCGCGTTGCGATCAGGGTGAGTTGCCGCCTCCCGGCTCCGCGAACACGTAGGCCCCGGGAGAGGGGGTCCGCCGCGCGGCGCGGGGGATGGGCCGATGTTTGAGCCTGAGACGACGCTCCTCCGGCGAAGCCGGAGGGGCGTCGTCTCAGGCGAGTTCGGCGGGGCCCCCGCGCCGCGCGGCGGACCCCCTCTCCCGGGGCCGGGCAGCCCGGCAAGACCTCACTGCGCCTGGACCGCCCCGAGCTCCGCGATCTCCTGCTCGATCTGCTCCCACTCCGCCATGAGCGCGTCGATGCGCGGGCCGAGCGCCTCGTCCTCGGCCTGGAGCGCCGCGATCTCGGCCTGTCCGGTGCGCTCGAAGAAGCCGTCGCTGCAGTAGAGGTCGTGGATCGCCTTCTTCCGCGCCTCGGCCGCCTCGATGGACGCGAGCACCTTGTCGCGCCGCGCGGGCAGCTCCTTCTGCCGGTTGCGACGCCGCTTCTGCTCCTCCCAGGAGCCGCCCGCCTCCGCAGGCGCGGACGCCTTCTGGTGCTCGCGCTTCGCCTTCAGCACCACCGTGTCGGCGTCGAGGTGATCGTCGCCGCAGCCGGCCAGGTACTCCTCGTAGGTGCCGGGGAAATCGCGCGGCCCGCTCGGCGTCACCTCGAGGATGCGCGTCGCCAGCTCGGAGACGAAGTAGCGATCGTGCGAGACGAAGAGCACCGTCCCCTCGAACGCCTTGAGCCCTTCGACGAGCCCCTGGATCGCCTCGAGGTCGAGGTGGTTGGTCGGCTCGTCGAGCACGAGCACGTTGGGCCGCTCGACGATGATGCGGCAGAAGATGAGCCGCGCCGCCTCGCCACCGGAGAGCGAGCCGACGCTCTTCTCGACGTCGTCGCCCGAGAACAGCGCCCTGCCGAGCTGGCCGCGGACGTAGCTCGGCGACTCGTCGGGGCACGCCTCCCACAGGAAGGAGAGCGGCGTCATCGACCCGTCGATGAGCAGCTCGCGGTGATCCTGGGCGAAGTAGCCGACGCGGGCCTCGTGCCCCCACGACGCGCCGCCCGAGTCGGCCGCGAGCCGGCCCACGAGGATCTTGAGCAGCGTCGATTTGCCTAGCCCGTTCGGCCCGATCACCGCGACCCGCTCGCCGCGCCGCACCGACAGCGAGACGTCGCGCAGCACCTGCTTCGCGCCGTACGACCTCGAGATCCCCTTCGCCTCGAGCACGTCGCGCCCGCTCGGCCTCTGGATCGCGAACCGGAACAGCGGCGAACGCCGCGACGTGTCGGCGAGCTCCTCGACCTCGATCTTCTCGATCTGCTTGAGCCGGCTCTGCGCCTGGCGCGCCTTGGTCGCCTTCGCGCCGAACCGCTCCACGAACGCGCGCTTGTCCGCGATGATCTTCTCGGCGCGGGCGATCTCGGCCTGCTTGCGCTCGCGGATCGACCGCTTCTCGACGACGAAGGCGGCGTAGTTGCCCGTGTAGAGCGTGATGGTCTCGTAGTCGACGTCGAGGATGTGCGTGGCGACGTTGTCGAGGAAGCGCTGGTCGTGGGAGATGACGACCGCGCAGCCCTTGTAGCCGGCCAGGAACTTCTCGAGCCAGCGGATGGAGAGGATGTCGAGGTGGTTCGTGGGCTCGTCGAGCAGCAGCACGTCCGAGCCGCCGAGGAGCACCTGCGCGAGCAGCACGCGCAGCTTGAAGCCGCCCGAGAGCGTGGAGAGCGGCCTCCGGTGCGCCTCCACCGGGATGCCGAGCCCCTCGAGGACGGCGCTCGCGCGCGCCTCCAGCGTGTAGCCGTCGTGGGTGCGGATGCGATCCTCGAGGTCCGCCACCCGGCCGGCGTCGCCGCCGTCCTCCGCGAGGCGGCGCGACTCGACGAGCGCCTCCCACACGACGCGATCGCCCATCATCGCGAGATCCAGGATGATCTGGTCGTCGCTGAGGAACCGGTCCTGCCGGAGCACACCCACGCGGGCGTCCTTCGGGATGCTGACGCTCCCGTCGCTCGCGGGCTCGTCGCCGGCCACGATCTTCAGGAAGGTGGTCTTCCCCGAGCCGTTCGCGCCCACCAGGCCGTAGCGGGATCCGGGGTTCAGCTTGAGCGAGACGCCCTCGAAGAGGGTCCGATCACCGAATGATTTCGAGAGGTTCGAGGTTCCGAGCATGGCGCTGTGGGGGCTTGGGTCGCGGCGCGCGGGGCGCGGGGTGCAGCGCCCCGGGGCGGCGCGCCTCGCGGGGCGCCGTCAGTGGCGCGGCGGGGCGCACAGGCATAGCACCGCGCCCCGGGCGGGAGCCGGTGATCGTGCGTCAGCGCGCGCCAGCGCGGCGCGCGGCGCCGGCGTGGCGCGCGTCCGGCTGGCGGGGAGGCCCGCCGGCCGGACGCCGGCGCGTCAGTTGATCTCCGGGCACAGGAGCTTGTCCGAGGCGGCGTCCTTGTTGTTCCCGTCGTTGCACTCGTCGATCGCCCCGTCCGGATCGACGACGGCGTAGATCAGGATCGACAGGTTCGACGGGAACTTCTCGATGGTGGCGGTGAGGTTCACGCTCACCCCGGGCGCGATCGGCCCCGGGATGACCTCCTCGTGGAGCGCCGTCCCGCCCTGGCCGGGATCGCCCGCGTAGTACCGGATCCGCACGTCGCTGGTCGGCGCGGAGCCGGCGTTGGTGACGGTCGTCGGGACGTCGACCTGCTTCACGGCGCACTTGTTGGTGTTCACCCGGCCGATCTCGATCTGGAGGTCCGGGCGCGCGCTGCCGGCGTCGAGGGGCGCGGTGAGCGCGTTGTTGTCCTCGTGGCACTCGCGCTCGACGGCGTCCTCGTCGACGACCGCGCGCACGCGGGCGGGCAGCGTCTGCTGCGCGTTGTCCGCGGCGTTGTAGTGCACCGTGAGGAGCAACGAGCTGTGCGGCTCGATGCTGCTCTGGAGGACGAACTTCAGCGGGGCGAGGTCGTCACCGTAGAGCGGCTCATCAACGTCCGGCGTGTCCCACTCGCCGTAGAAGTTGATGGCGACGCCGGGGCCCACGCGGAGATCGCCGAGGTTCTCGACGCGCACGGTGATGGCGACCTCGTCGGTGAGCTCGCCGCAGGTCGCGTCCGGGGACGAGACCTGGATGCCGCTCAGCGCGAGATCCGGCGCGATGCCGTACGACCGCGGGTTCGAGCGGTAGGTGTTGTAGGCGCGGCCGCCGTACGCCTTCCAGCTCTCGGGCTCCTTCAGGGGGATGCCGCCGCTCTCGAGCACGTTCGTCACGTGGTAGCTGTGCTGGTTCCAGATGCGGCGCGCCGAGACCCAGAGGTCGTTCTGCGCGCCCCAGACCTCGAGGCCGTTGTTGTAGTCGGTGCCTTGCGAGCAATGGGTCGATTCGTTCGAGGTGCCGAACACGATCTCCGCGTTGCCGTCGTTGTCGACGTCGGCGACGATCGGGTACTCGGACCGGGTGCGGCTCGGCGAGGGCACCTTGAACAGGACGTCGGCCGTCACGCCGTCGTAGATGCGGAAGTAGCACTCGTCGTTGTAGATGACCTCGGCGGCGCCGTCGCCGTTGAAGTCGAACACGCTCGACCCGGTGGTGCGGCTCGAGTCGTCCTCGGTCAAGCGCTGCCAGCCGTTGTGGTAGCAGACGCAGGTGCCCCGCTGCTGGTTGCACGTCGCCGCGCCCGGGGCGCCGCATTCCTCGTCCGTGGTGCACGGCTTGCCGTTCGGGGTCCGCTCCGGGTTGCCCTGCAGCCCCGTGCCCGCATCGGTGAACGCGTTGGGCCACGCCGGGCACTCGGCCGTCGGCGCCTGGAGATCGAACATCATGTAGCGGAGGCCGAACGCCGTGCCGACCTCGGGGAAGCCGTCGCCGTCGAAGTCGTCCACGTTCGGGGCGCCGCCGTCGAAGGTGGTGCCCTCGGCCGTCATCACCTGGCGGCGCTTGATGGTGCCGTCCTGCCCGTTGAGCACGAAGAAGTACCCGTTGTTGAACAGGATCACCTCCGGGGCCTTATCGAGCGGGTTGCCGGGCCCGGGCGCGGCGTCCTGGTCCTCGCCGAGGACGTCGGCCACGGCGCAGAGGCCGTCGCGCTGCGCGTTCGGGATCCCGGCGGTGCCGTTGACGGCCTGCCCGTCCCAGAGCTCGAGGAGCTTCCCCTCGCAGAACGCCGTCGCGTCCTTGTCGGTGTAGGGCGGCGCGCACCCGGCCTTGCTCGTCACGCCGGGCGGCGGGCGGGGCAGAATATAGGCGGTGCTGCCCGCGACGATCTCCAGCCGGGGGTCGTCGTCGAGGTTCGCGACGCACGCGATGGGCCCGAGCCGGTTCTGCTGGTTCGTCGGAGACCCCTGTATCCCTTGAGCCTTGTCGCCCTTGAAGTGGTCGACGATGGAGAGCTCGCGGGTCGCCTCGTCGACGCGCAACGTGAACACGTTCGGCCCGACCACGATCTCCGGGAGCCCCTGTCCGTCGATGTTGGCGAGCGCGGGCGACGGCTCGTTGTAGCCCGTCCAGATCTCGTTCACGAGGACCCTGGTCTCGCCCGTGTTGCTGAAGATCTGGAGCCCTGTCTTCGTCACCTCCGTGGCCCCAGACCCCGTCACGACGGCGGTGATCGCGACGATCTCGGGGACGCCGTCGCCGTCGAGATCGCCGACGGCCAGCCCGGCGGTCGGCATCAGCGTCGCGTCGGCGCAGGCGTAGGGCGCGTCGATGGGGTCGCCCTCGTGCCAGACCTGCGCGCCGAGCACCGCGAAGTAGTTCTCTCCCTTGCGGGGCCCGCCGCCGTGGATCGCCCGGAGGACGCCCTGCTTTCCGAAATTCGAGCCGCAGAACGTCGTGAAGATGATCTCGGGGAAGTCGAGCTCGTTGATGAGCCCGTCGCCGTTGTCGTCGTCGAGGTTGGCGACGAGCGGCGTCATGACGGTCTGCGCCGAGGTCTTGAACGGGCTGTTGGCGGCGTCGGAGTTGGCGCGGTTCTCCCCTCCCCACTGGATCTCGTTCTGCGGCAGGGCGCCCGCGAACGGCTCCGGCGGCAAGAGGCACGTGGGCGCGGCGCCCGTGCCGGAGCAGGAGCCGACCTCGCAGGAGGCATAGGTGGGGCAGTCCCAGTCGTCCTCGCAGGGGCAGCTGGCGGTCCCGGCGCCGTCGTCGGTGCACTCGCTCTCGAAGTAGGCCGATCCGCCGCACGTGAAGAGCTCGCTCGTCGTGCTGCCGTTCGACACGCACAGCTGGAGGCTGTTGCCGTCGCACGTCCGCTCGCCGGCCGTGCAGGCATCGACGACGCAGATGGTGCCGTTGCAGAACTGGTTGAAGGCGCACTGGAGGTCGCTCTGGCAGGCGATATCGACGCAGCGCGCGCCTGCGTCCGGGGGCGTCTCGCACACCTCGGTCGCGTCGCAGGTGAGGTCGTCGCACGTGTTGTTGACGCAGGTGCCTTGTCCGTCCTCCTCCTCGCAGTGCTGGTCCGCCCGGCAGCTCACGCCCTCACAGCCACTTTCGCCGCCCGCGCCGCCCGAGGCGGCCATCGACCCGACGAACCCGCCGCCATCGCCCGAGCTGCTGCTCGTGCCGCCGTTGCCTCCGCCGCCATCGCCGGGTGGCGTGGCGACATCCGGATCACCGCCGCAGGACGCTGCAGCGAGCAAAAACCAAGGAAGGGCGCGGGGAAGCAACCGCCGGGGGCACGTGGGCATGAGGCGATTGTACGAGCGCGCTGTCGGCATGGAAGCGCGTTCGCGCGCGGGATCGTGCGGCGAGTGGGAGCTCTGCCCACGATGGGCGTTGCGCGCGGCAGCGGTCAGCGGCAAGCGGGGGAGAGGGGGAGCGGGCCACGCGAGCCGTGGGGACGGCCGCGGTGGGGGCCGAGAGCTCCGGCGCACGGAGGCTGTTGGAGGTGACCTGGGTGCGAGTGCCGATCGCGCTGCCCACGCTCGATAGCGAGAGTGTCCTGCAGCGCCGGAGTCCGACAGCGCGCTTGTTCTACCCGCGGGGCCTCACGCCCCGCCGCTCTCCAGCGCCTCTTGCAGCGCGCGCACCTCGCGGGCGAACGCGGGCTCGGTGCGCAGCGCGGCCGTCCGCTTGTCCGGCAGCGAAAGCGTGCGGTCGGCGACGACGCGCGCCGGCCGCGGGGACAGGACGACGGCGCGCTCGGCGAGGTAGGCGGCCTCGGTGATCGAGTGGGTCACGAAGAGCACCGTCATGCCGAGCTCGGCCCAGAGCGCGCGGAGCTCGTCGTCGAGCCGGCTCCTCGTGAGCTCGTCGAGCGCGGCGAACGGCTCGTCGAGCAGGAGCAGCCGAGGGCGCGTGACCAGCGCGCGGGCGAGCGATACGCGCATGCGCATGCCGCCGGAGAGCTCGGCCGGGTACCGCGCGCCCGCGTCGGCCAGGCCGACCTGGACGAGCGCCGCCCGCGCCGCCGCCCGGCGCTCGTCGAGCGGCGCGCCGGCGAGCTCGAGCGGCAGGGCGGCGTTCTCGAGGACGCTCCGCCAGGGCAGGAGGTGGGCGTCCTGGAAGACATACGCGAGGGGCGCGCGCGCGCCGCCTGCGCCGCCCGCGCGGCGTTCGCCGCCCGGCGCCTCCTCGGCCTCCACGACGGCCTCGCCGGCGTCGGCGCGATCCAGCCCGGCGACGAGCCGCAGCAGGGTGGATTTGCCGCACCCGGAGGGCCCGAGCAGCGCGACGAACGCGCCAGGCGCGATGTCGAGATCGATGCCGTCGATCGCGATCACGCCGGGGGCGCCGTCCCCCGGCGCGCGGCCCGCGTCGTCCAGCACCGGGAAGACGCGCCGGACGCCGGTCAGCCGCACGCGGACGCCGCCGCTCGCCCTGGCCCTGTTCGTCTGCATCTGCGCCCGGCGTTCTATCCGCGCCGCCGCCGGTTGACCAGGCGCTCGTGCGCCGCGCGCTTGCGCCGAACAGCCGAGCCCGCGCCGAACAGCCGAGCCCGCGCCGAACAGCCGAGCCCGCGCCGAGCAGCCGCCGCCCGCGCCGAACAGCCGAGCCCGCGCCGAGCAGCCGCCGCCCGCGCCCTCAGCTCGACGAGGCCGTTCGCACGCAGCGGAAGCCGCCGCCGGCGAAGCGGTAGTGCGCCTCGAAGCACGTGCGCGCCCAGGTGCGGAGCGACTGCGCGCCGTACATCCACGAGCCGCCGCGCATCACGAGCAGCGGCCGATCCGAGGGCCGCGTGTTGCGCGGGTTGTGGGAGGGGCCGTCCGCATAGAAGTGCGGATCGTCGTAGTCCTCGCACCACTCCCAGACGTTGCCGGCGAGGTCGAGGATGCCATAAGGAGAGGCGCCCCCCGGCAGCGAGCCGACGGGCACCGTCCCGCCCTCGCGGTTGTCGTAGTTCGCGCGCGTGGGCCCGGGCTCGGCGCGCCCCCACGGGTATTTGCGGCCGTCGGTGCCGCGCGCGGCCTTCTCCCACTCGGCCTCGGTCGGCAGGCGCTTGCCGGCCCAGTTGGCGTAGGCCCGCGCGTCGTCCCACGACACGTACACAACGGGGTGGTCCTCGAGGCCCGCGGGGATCTCGCCACGCCTGAAATGCGCGAGGAGCCGGCTCGCGTCGTCGTCGTCGGGGCGGTACCCGGTCACGTCGAGGAACGCCTTGAACTGGCGGTTCGTGACCGGCGTGCGATCCATGTAGAACGCGTCGACGTGGACCTTCCTGCGCTGCTGCCCGCTCAGGAACGGCCCGCCGGGGACGAGGATCATCTGCTCGCCGGTCTTCTCGCGGACCGTCGGCGCGAGCTCGCGCCCGTCGGACGAGGGCCGCGACGGGGCGGGCGAGAACTCCGAGAGCGCCTCGTCGAGCCGCGCCCGGAACTCCGCGCACGACCCCGGCCTCCCCGCCGGATCCTTCGAGAGCGCGTCGAGCACGAGCCGGTCGAGGGCCGGCGGGATGTCGGGGCGCAGCGACGAGGGGGGCGCCGGGGCGTCGGCGACGTGGGCCATCATCACGGCGAAATGGTTGGGGCTGTCGAACGGCACCTGCCCTGTCGTCAGCTTGTAGAGCGTCACGCCGAGAGAGTAGATGTCCGAGCGCCGATCCGCGGCGTGAGGGCTCTTCACCTGCTCGGGCGACATGTAACAGCACGTCCCGAGGAACGCGCCGCTCAGCGTGTACGTCGTCCCCTCCAGGATCTTGGCGATGCCGAAGTCGACGATCTTGGGGGAGAGGCCGTCTTTCCCGGTCGTGACGAGGATGTTGTCGGGCTTGAGATCGCGGTGGATGATGCCCATGCGGTGCCCCTCGTCCATCGCGTCGAGGACGCCGCCGAACAGCGCGCGGATCTCCTGGAAGGGGATGCGCCCGCGCCACCGCTCGAGGTGCCGCACCAGCGTCGACCCGTCGACGTACTCCATGACGATCGCGAGCAGGTGATCGCGCTCGACGAAATCGTAGACGGCGACCACGTTGTCGTGGCTCCAGGAGCGGAGCACCCGCGCTTCCCGCGCGAACCGCCGCCGGATCTCCGGGTTGCCGCAGAGGTTCGAGTGCAGGCATTTGACGGCCACGACGCGCTCGCGCGCCCGGTCGTGAGCGCGGTAGACGACGCCCATGCCGCCCTCGCCGAGCGTCGACTCGATGCGATAGACGCTGATCTCCGTCCCGGGCAAGAGCCGCACCGGCGGCAGCGGCAGGGGGGTTGGTGGCAGCCCGACGGCGCCGAGCTGCGTCGCGGGGAACGCCGTCGCGGCGAGGGCAGGGCTCGGATCCGGCGCGGTGACGAGCTGGCCGCACGAGGGGCAGAAGCGGGCGTTCTCCGGGAGCGGAGCGCTGCAGCTGGCGCACCGGGGAGGGGAGTCCTGGCCCATCGGTGGCCAGGGAGTCTCGCACAGGTCGGGGCGGTCGTGGGCGGCGAATGTGCGGCGCCGGTCGGAGGCTCTGGAGCGGGTCAGGGCGCCGTAATCGCCCGGGAATCCTGCGCACCGGGGGCGATGTGGCGAGCGGCCGGTGAGGTCGGTGAGAGGGACCGACGAGCGGCGCTCCGTGTGGACCGCTTGGCCGTGGTCGCGCCGCTCGATGAGCGCGCTACGGGGGACGGCGGGGATGGCGACGCGAATCGACGAACCAACCTCCTTGTACATGACGCTCTGTGGGTAGAGGATGAGGTTGTGCGTGGTTTCACGCGCAGCGTGGAGGCAGGGGTGAGCTTGGACTCTCGACAGAAAATCGGCGCGGTGCTTGGAGACCGTTATGAGATTCTCGCCGAGCTGGGCGAAGGCGGCTTCGGCACGGTCTACAAGGCGAGACAGCTCGCGACGGGCCAGTTCGTGGCCATCAAGGTGCTGCGGCTCGGGTCGAGCGGCGCCGCGCAGGCGCGCGAGCGGCGCATCGCGCGCTTCCAGCGTGAGATGCAGCTCTGCGGACAGCTCCACCACCCGAATATCGTCCGCCTCATCGACTCGGGACAGGCGGACGAGGCCGTCGTCTATTCGGTCTTCGAGTTCGTGCCCGGCAAGGATCTCGCCCACGTCCTTGCCGAGGAGGGCCCGCTGGATCCGCGCGAGGCGCGGCACTTCATGCTGCAGATCCTCGACGCGCTCGGCTGCGCGCACGCCCAGGGGGTGATCCATCGGGATCTCAAGCCCGCGAACCTCATGGTCATCCCGACCGGCGCCAGGCGCAACCTGCTCGTGCTCGATTTCGGCATCGGGGCGTTCACGGAGGAGGCGAAGCGCGACGAGAAGACGCGGATCACGCTGACCCACGAGTCGGTGGGCACGCCCGCGTACGCCGCGCCCGAGCAGCTCCGCGGCCAGCCTCCGACGCCGCGCTCCGATCTTTATGCGTGGGGCCTGGTCTTTCTCGAATGCCTGACCGGCAAGCGCGTGATCGCGGGCGACACGGCGGCTGAGGTGACCTTCAACCAGCTCTCCGCCGATCCCGCCCCCATTCCTGCGGCCATCCTCGACCATCCGCTCGGTGAGATCCTCCAGCGCGCGACGGCCAAGGACGCGGCGGCCCGAAACGTCACCGCCGACGGGCTCCTGCGCGATCTGGAAGCGTGTGACGTGAGTGGATTGCGGCCCAAGAGCGGATCTGCGCGCCTCCAGCCCGCGGCGTCGGACATGCGGACTGCGACGGTGGAGCTCGCAAGCGCGCGGACCGGCGGGAGCCTCTCGAAGCGGCTGATCGAGGGCGAGCGGCGTCAGATCACGGCCGTGTGCTGCACCCTGGCGGCGTCGGGCACAGCGCGCGGACCTTTGGACACGGAGGAGCTCGAGCAGCTCCTCGGCCTCCAGCAGGAGGCGTGCACGATGATCGCTCGTCGCTTCAACGGCCACGTCGCCGGCGTGCTGGGCGACAGGGTGCTGTTCTACTTCGGCTACCCGACGGCGCGCGAGGACGCGGCGCGGCGCGCGGCCGAGGCCGCGCGTGAGATGAAGGCCGATCTGCTGCGACGAAGAGATGCGCTCGAGGCGGAGCGCAAGGTTCGCATCGATCTTCGTATCGGGATCCACACGGGGCTCGTGATCGCGCGCGAGCTGCGCGACCCGACGATCGCCAGCCTCGGCTACGTCGTGGGGACGACGCCGAAGCTCGCCGCCCAGCTCAGCGCGGCGGCAGAGCCCGGCAGCATCCTCGTGAGCGGCGAGACCCAGCGGCTGCTCCGCAAGCACTTCGCGCTGGAGGAGGACGGCACCCGCTCGCTCGCGGGCTTCGAGGCGTCGGTCGAGGTCTTTCATCTGCGGGAGGGGAGCGCGTCCGGCGGGCTCCGGGACGTGCCGCTCGTTGGCCGCGCGCGAGAGCTGGACATGCTGCTGGAGCGCTGGGGCCACGTCCGCGGCGGCGCGGGCCAGGCCGTGCTCATCGCCGGCGAGCCGGGCATCGGCAAGTCGCGCCTGGCCCGCGAGCTCGAGGAGAAGATCGGCGACGAGCCGCACACCTGGCTGGAGAGCCGCTGCACGCCGGACAGCGCGAACAGCGCGTTCTACCCCGTCGTCGACCTGCTCGAGCGGCTGCTGGATCCGCGCCGCGAGGCCAAGCTCGCGGAGAAGACGGACAAGCTGGAGGCGCTGCTCTTGCTCCACGGCTTCGACCTCGGCGAAGCGATGCCGCTCTTCGCGCCGCTCCTGTCGCTCTCGCTTCCGACGACGTGGGCGCCGCTCGACGTCTCGCCCCAGAAGCAACGCGAGCTGACGCGCAACGCGGTGCTTTCGTTGCTCTTCGAGATGGCCGAGAAGGAGCCGATCGCGCTCTTCATCGAGGATCTGCACTGGGCCGATCCGAGCACGCTCGAGCTGCTCGGCCAGCTCGTCGGCGAGGTGGGCTCGGCCCGCGTGCTCGCGCTCTTCACCGCGCGGCCGGAGATCGCGCCGTCGTGGTCGCCGGCGGCGGTGATCCAAATCCAGCTCGGGCGCCTCGGCCGGCCGGAGGTCGAGCAGATGGCCAGGAAGATCACCGGCGGCCGCGCGCTGCCAGTGGAGGTGCTCGACACGATCGCGGTCCGCACGGACGGCGTGCCGCTCTTCGTGGAGGAGCTGGTCCTGGCGATGATCGAGGCCGGCGCGCTGGTAGAAGTAGCAACGGAGGGGCGCTACGCGCTGGCGAAGCCGCTCTCGGAGGTGGCGATCCCGGCCACGCTTCGCGACCTGCTGGTGGCGCGCCTCGATCGCCTGGGCAGGGCCAAGGAGACGGCGCAGGTCGCGGCCGTGATCGGGCGGGAGTTCACGTTCGAGCTGCTCTGCGCGGTGAGCCCGCTCGGCGAGGTCGAGGCGCAGCAGGATCTGGACAGGCTCGTCGCGGCAGAGCTGGTGCACCGGAAGCGGCGGCTGAAGAACGCGGTGTACCTGTTCAAGCACGCGCTGGTGCTGGACGCGGCATACGAGTCGATGCTCAGGCGGTCGCGGCAGCAGGTTCACGCTCGGGTCGCGAAGGCGCTGGAGGAGAAGTTCCCCGAGACGGCGCAGGCGCGGCCGGATTTGCTCAAGCATCACTACGCGGGCGCAGGTGAGCTCGACCAAGCGGCGCGGTACGGGCTGCAGGCAGGCAAACTGGCCGCGCAGCGCTCCGCGAACAAGGAGGCGGAACAGCACCTGACGGACGGCCTCCGGTGGGTCCAATCGCTGGAGCCGATGCTCGACCACAAGCGGCTTGAGCTGGACGTGCGCGCGGCGCTCGCGCCGGTGCTCATGACCACCCACGGATTCGCTTCCCCCGAGCTGGAACATGTGCTGGACGGCACGGTCCCGCTCATCGTCGAGCTGGGGGACAGCCCAGAGCTCTTCCCCGTGCGCTTCGTGCGGTGGTCGTTTCATTTCAACCGCGCCCGTTACCTCGACGCGCTCAGGATCAGCGAGGAGAACGTTGAAGTAGCTCAGCACACCGGCTCCTCAGAGCTCCTCGCGGTCGCACACGAAGCCCACGGTGGAGGCGGCATGTTCATGATGGGGCGCACCGTCGAGGCGCTCGAGCACCTCGAGGCGTCGCTCGACGCCTACGACCAGGAACGGTTCCTTCCTCACGTCGCCACCTACGGCCTGGATATGGGCGTCGTCAGCTATATGCGAAAGGCGACGATCCTGTGCGCGATGGGGCAGCTCTCCGCCGCGAGCGAGACTGCCCGGGTCGGCGTGGAGCTCGCGAGCCGGGGGAGGCACGTTCACACGCAGTGTCTCGCGCTCGGGCTGGAGATGGAGTACCGCCAGTACCTGGGCGACCTCGAAAAAATCCGTGACGTGTTCGCCCGCCTGAAGCCCCTCTGCACGAACCACGGCGTGCCGTTCTGGGAGGCTTTCGGTAGCATGATTTGCGCTTGGGCCAACCTCGGCAGCGACCCAGGAGGGCTCGATCTGATGAAGGCGATCTCCGACGGGATGTTCTCGTTCGGGGCTCGCTTGTTTCACAGCTACTGGCAATACCTCCTCGCGGACGGCTGCCTCACGCTCGGCCAGCCGACCCTCGGCCTCGCGCACGCCCGGCGCGCGCTGGCGTTCATCGAGGAGACAGAGGAGCGATGGTTCGAGCCGGACTTGTGGCGCGTCGAGGGCCAGCTCCTGGCCGCTTCCGGCGACGCGCAGGCAGCGGAGGCGAGCTACCGCAACGCCATCGAAAAGGCGCGCGCCCAGCGCACGAGCCTGCGCGAGCTGCGCGCCGCCACCGGCCTCGCCGAGCTGCTCGCGTCGCACGGGCGGAGAGGCGAGGCCTTCGACGCGCTCGCCCCCGCCTGCGGCGCTCTCGCCGCTGAGCCCAGCATCGGGTCAACCTACCTGGAGCAAGGGAGAGCGCTGCTCGCGAGGCTCGCATGACATGGCCGGGCTCACGACCACCCTCCGGCGCGAGCCCGGAACGCCGCGCTCATCGCGCGCGCGCACATGGCGGTCGTCACCTCGATGCCGTGATACTCCACCATGAACCCCGGCTTCCCGACCGTGAAATAGACCATCTCGGACTGCCATCCTCCGTCGCCTCGCTGCGTCTCGGACAGGTAGCGAACCGCCCGCGTGACGGCCAGCGGCTCGGGCCGGGAGAGGCACAGCGCCTCCAGCATCCACGCCGTGCGCTGCGGGCTGCCCCACGAACCGTCGAGCCTCTGCTCGGCCAGGAGCTTCGCAGCCATCGCGTCGCGCCGCTGCGTCATGGCCTCGTCGGGCAGGCGCGCCGCCACGCGGAAGAAGAGGTACGTCGCGTATGCCTGGTCATAATGATGGCAGCCGGAGAAGCCGTCGTCTCCCAGACAGGTGAGCACGTGCGAGCGCAGCGGAGGGATCAGCGCTTGGCAGCGCGGGGGCATGGCGGAGAGGCCCGTCGGCGCGCGAGCGAGCGACGACAATCCCCAGAGGAGGGAGAGGAGGCAGGCAGTGCACCGATCGCCTGCCCACGTGATGTCCGGCGGATCGTGCGTCGGGCCGGCCGCAGAGCGCCGCAGCCAGATGTTCGGTACGCCGTCGGGGCCCACGTTCTCGGGCAGGAGCGAGAGCCAGCTCGCGAGCCGGTCGACGGGAGGATCCGGGAGCATGGACGCGAGCAACAGCATCAGGCCGAGCGAGTCTGCGTCCGGTGGAATCCCCTGAAAGCCTCGATAATAGCGCAGCTCACCCGGGGGGATCTCCGAGAGGAGGGAGCGAATCGAGTCTTCGCGACCGCCGATCGTCTCCTGCAGCGCGAGCTCGACGAGGCCGCGGGGGAACCACTCGCCCACGACGTCGGCTTCGAGCGGCGCGACCCCCCAACGCTGCACGTCGATCGAGCTCGTCCACGCTGGATCGTGCGCGACGCGCTCCACCGCCCGCTGCACGTCGATGGGCACTCGGTCCCAGCTCCACGCCGACGGCAGGCGCCCCGCCGGGGCCGGCTCACCGCCACGAGCGGAGAGAGAGCGCACCCACAGATAGGAATCCACGTACGAGAAGGTCTCCTCCAGGATTCTCAACAGCTCGCCTCCGGCGAGCGCCGTCTCGGGCGAGAGCGCCCCCCTGGCCGCCGCGAGCGCCTCCGCCCACCGCTCCTTCACCCGTCGCACGACCTCCGGCCTCGCGAGCGCTTCGCGCACCTCGGCCCGGCGCGCGGGCGACGAGCGCCTGCCGGCGAAGGCGATGAGCACAGGATCGGGCGCCGCCGACAAGGCGACCTCGATCCACTCCGACGACACGGCGTCTTCGACGTCCCTCGCCGCCGGCGCGAGCCACAATCGCTCGAACGAGGCGAGGATCGCCACGAGCGGCGCGCTCAGCGCGGCGACGTTCCGCCAGGGAGCCGGCGCGCGGCCGGCGATCACGGCGATCACACCGAACAGCACGCGCAGCTTCCCCTTCATCTCCGAAGCACCCGGCGCGCCGGCGTGCCCCTCGTCCTCCACGTCGAGCGCCGTCGACCAGCACCAGGCCCTGAGCTCCTCCGCCGCCTCCGGCGCCGCGGTCGACAGGGTGCGGACGGCCCACGCCCAGCGCCCGAGGCGCCCCTCCGCTGCGCGGTCCGTCAACATGGCCCCGATCGCGAGGGCGGCCGCAGCCGCGACGTCGCTGCGGCCGAGCGCGTCGAGGATCCGGAGCGCCCAGCTCTCGAACGGTGGACCGGGGGCGTCGAGCCCTGGCGCGCCGCCGGACCGCCGAGGGAGAGCTCCTGCCTCGAGTGCGCGGGCGGCAGCCTCCAGGCGGTCGGCATCGCCGCCGTGCGTTCCCCTCCAGTAGCCCGTCCTCTCGTCTCGCTCTGCCATCTGGATCCATATAACGTCGAGGCGCCGTTCAGCACCATCGGCTTCGCTGGGCGCTCCGTCTCCTCCTAGCTGCCGGGCAAGGCTCAGAGCACCTATGTACACGTCGCAACCAGAACAAGACTACTATGCGATTTTCAACGAGCAGAACGGCATCCCGTTCAACCGCCAGTTTTACTCCGACGTCGAGGTTCGCCGGCGGGAGGGGCCCATCTTCCGCGAGCCGCCGCCGAGCGGGCTAGGCCCCTCGGCCGAGAGGTGGGTCGCCGTCGATTACAACGCGGTGCTGGACATCTTGCGGGACACCGAGGTCTTCCTCGGCGACGTCATCGTGCCTGCCATCTGGCTCGGGCTCGGGACCAGCTTGATCTTCATGGAGGGGGAGGAGCACGCCGCGCTCCGGCGCGCCGTTCTCCCTCTCTTCTCGAAAGAGCGCCTCGCGGAGTGGGAGCGCCGGGTGATCGCGCCCGCGGCCCACGCCGTCATCGACCGCTTCGCCGCGCGGGGGAGGGGCAACCTGGCGGCCGAGTTCGCCTCGGTCTTTCCGCACCTCGTCACCACCAAGCTCATGGGATACTCCGAGGACGAGACGGATGACGCCCGCCGATGCGGCGTGGAGATCCTGTGCGCCAACTCGGATCTCGGCCGGGCGCTCCACGCCTCCGCGCGCCTCACGAAGTATCTCCGACGTATGCTGGCGTCGCGCCGCGTGGCGCCGAGTGACGACCTCACGACCGATGTCCTCCGCGTCCGGGTCGGAGGGCGTCCCCTCGCCGAAGAGGAGATGCTCTCTTTCTTGCGCCTGCTCACCCCGGCGGGGACGGAGACCACCTACCGCTCGCTCGCCAATCTCCTGGTGGGACTCCTCACGTCGCCCGAGCAGCTCGAGGCCATCCGCGCCGATCGCTCCCTCATCCCCCAGGCGATCGAAGAGAGCCTGCGGTGGGAGACGCCCGTCGTCCGCACCCTGCGGCGCGCGGCGTGCCCTGCGATGGTGGCGGGGGTCGACATCCCGGCTGGCGCCTGGGTCAACGTGAACCTCGCCGCTGCGAACCACGACTGGCGCGTGTTCTCCAACCCCGAGCGGTTCGACATCTTTCGACCCAAGGTTCCACAGCTCGCCTTCGGAATGGGCCCGCGCCGGTGCCTCGGCGCGCCGCTGGCGCAGCTCGAGATGCGTGTCGCGCTCGAAGCGCTCCTCGACCGCCTCCCCGGCCTCGCGCTGGACCCGGCCGCCGAGAGGCCGTTCATCTCGGGGAGCCTCTTCCGCGGCGTGCTCCACCTGCCCGCCGTGTGGAATGCATGAGATCGCTCATCGACGGCGGCGACGCCGATCTGGCGGCCCATGTGGGGCAGTCCGTGCGCTCGTTCCGGAGTTCGGTCGGCCCTGTCCTCGGCGCGGCCTTCGAGGCATTCTCGGCCGGCCGCGGTCTCGACTTCGAGAAGGCGCCGCTCGCGAACTTCACGCGTACGGCGCAGCCCGTCGTCCATCTGCCGGTCTGGGCGGCGCTGGCCGCGCGCGCGTCAGGCGGCGCCGTCCCCGAGGGCGCAGCGGCGGCCGCCGTCGATGCGGCGACATTTGGCTATCTCTGCGCGCAGATCCAGGACGACGGCATCGAGGGGCGGCTGGGGCCACCGGGCCCTTGGGTGCTGCTGGCGCACGCGCTCTTCGCCGAGCACCACGCCGCGATGGGCCGCGCCGCCGGTCCGGCGGGCGAGATCCTCTGGTCTCGCTATGCCGAGAGGTGGACCCGTTATGCGCGCGGCGCTGCCCTGCTCGGTGAGCCCGCGCTGGCCCGCGACGTGGAGCGCGACTGCGCGCGGGATCGCTCCGGCCCGCTGGTCCTGCCGGCCGCGGTCCTCCTCGCGCGGTCCGGGCAGGCAGACCGTCTGGAGGAGCTCGAGGAGCTCGTGCGGTTCTCGACCGAAGCAGCCCAGCTGTTCGACGATCTCCGGGACGCACGGGACGATCTGGCCCACGGGCGAATGACGTACGTCGTCCGGCGATGGGGCGGCGATGAGGGGGAGAAGGCGATGCTCGCGCGGATTTACCTGGAAGGCGGCTTCGATCAGGTCCTGGACGAAGCGCTCGCGGCGCTCTGCAGGGCCGAGCGCGCGGCGGCGGCGCTCGGCATGGACACAGGGGCCGCGTTCTTCCGCGGGTCTGCGGCCTCCATGGAGGCTGCGCGGAGGCGCTACATCGAAGCGCTCGAAGAGATGATCTCGGGAGCGCAGCTTTCTTCGACCAAGGAGGTGTGATGATGCGGTTTGGCTGTACGTTATTGGCGCTCAGCGCGGCCGTGGCGGCCATGGGGTGTCGGGTGCCGCCCCGCGACAGCTCCCGGGGCCCCGGTCCCCAGGTCCAGGCGAGCACCACCAGGGCGGGCCAAGCGCCGGCGGTGCCGTCGACCCCGGACGCCCGTCCCCAGGATCAGGCAAGCGCTGCCGGGCAGGGCGACGCGCCGGCCGTGCTGCCGCTGTGGCAGATCCCGACGCAATTGTCCTATCAGGGCCCTCCGCTCCCTGCCGACGTGCAGGAGAGCATCGCGCTGTACCAACCCTACCTTGATCAATATGCCTGGCAGCTCTTCATTGCCCTCAACTGGCCTGCCTGCCCCGCGGACAGCAAAGACCCCGATTGCATGCCGGGCGAGCCCGACACACGCAAGTGGATCGGCTCCGGCGGCGACGGCCCCACGGTCTGGGAGCAATGGTCGAACGCGGACGAGGTCTTTCGCCCGAACGGCGCTGAGCCTCTGCCCTGGGGCGCGCGTGGCATCCAGGGGACCTGCAAGAACGACAAGACAATGAACATGACCGCGAGGGGCAGGCCACTGCTCACCATGAACGACAGCAGCAGGAGCGGACACAATAACGTTCTGCGGGATGCGCTCTACGCACAGGACCACAACCTTGGATTCGGAGCGACCGGTCCGCTCATCGACCAGAACAGGCGGTGGGCGCGGTTCGAGGCATACATCAATAAGGCGGCATACGACTACATCGTATCGAACAAGCTCTACAGCAAGGGCGGGCAGGAAGAGTTCGCGAAGTCCGGACGCAAAGTCAACTTCCCGCCCAACGCAGACAAGAGAGATGTATCCATCGAGATCAAGGTTGTGTGGAAGATCCTCGGCGAGAAGGACCGCAAGGCGAACTACCACACAACTGAAGCGTGGTTCGTCGACAAATCCAGAAATTGCCAGTCCTATACCGTCGGCCTCGTCGCGATGCACATCACGACCAAGGACCAGCGCAACCCGGCGCGCGTCTGGGCGACGTTCGAGCACGTGGACAACCTCTGCCGCGAGAAGTTCGTTAAGCTGGAGAACGCAGCGTCAAGCAATCGCTACGGCTACGCTTACGTCGATGGATCTTTCTGCAGCGCGAAATGCCGCACCGAGCCTCTGAAGCCTGGGTGTGTGCCGAACAGGCCGCCGTCGAAGCCATGGAATCCGCCGGTCGATCCGATCGCGCCAGGGGCTCAGCCGCCCACGCAGGTCGTTCGCGAGCGGCCGCTCCCGCTCACGTCGATTCAGATCAGCTCCTTGATGGCCACTTTCCTGAGCAGTATGTCCACCAGTTCGGTGTGGAAGAATTACGAGCTCGTGGGCACGCAGTGGGTCATGCCCATCGTGTCCAATCTGAATAACAGCCCAAGTTTTCGACCGGTCAACCCTGGAGACAGGTCGTCGGCGCCGCAATACATCCCACGAATCAAGGGCGAGCAGCGGTGCAGCGAAGATCCGCTCCTGCTCGGCCGTGACCCCGCATGCCTCGGCCTGATCATCCCGCCCATTCTGGCAAATACTCTTATTGAGACCTACGAGCAGACGAGCTCGTCTTGCCTCGGGTGCCATGCAGAGGCCAAGACGAGCGCCAATGAGGATGCTGATTTTTCATTCCTCCTCGAGAGGGCATGGCGTGTGCCGCCGCAATGAGCGCCGGGCGGAGAGCGACAGCCTCGTTTCGCTTGCGCCCGAGGCCGTTCCAGGATAATTGCCGCCTGGCGGGTGCCCGCTGCCGGACGCCTCGCCGACGTGGTGAAGGAGTGTTTCATGGGAACGAACGCAGATTCCAATGACGTGCAGGGGTTGTTCTCAGAGCTCGTGAAGGCCCTATCGAAGCGCTTTTTGAGCGACTCCGAGTTCCGGAAGCGCCTGTATGCGGACGTCGACGCCGCGCTCGCCGAGGAAGGGAAGAGCCTCCTGGATGATTGGATCGAGAGGTTGAAGCGGGCCGATCCGGGCGCGATCGAGGATGGCATCGAGAAGGGCGAGCTGAACCCGAGCTGCTAGCAGTCCCGCGTCGCCCAAGCTCCTCCCTGGATCGACGAACATCGTAGGCCCTCGCGGAGAGCCCTCTCCCCGAGCGCCGGGCAGCTCGGGAGGGTGTTCGTCCCGCGGCGCGGGGCCCCCTACCCGGCCTTCTCCGCTCGTCGTACCCGGCTCAGCAAATCTCCGAGCGTCTTCACCAGATTGTCGAACGGCGGCATCGCCCCGAACGAGGGTGAGCCATCCGCGACCTCGAAACCCCAGGTGGGCTCGATGATGTGATGTCCCAGCTCTCGCAGCATCGCCACGTTCCGCTTCACTACTGGGCTCGCCCACATCGCATCGTTCATGTTCGGCGCGAAGACGACTGGCGCCCGGCACGCGACGATAGTCGTGGTGAGCAGATCGTCGCACAGGCCGTGCGCGCACTTCGCGAGCACGTGGGCAGTCGCCGGTGCCACCAGCAGGAGGTCCGCCCGCCGCGCGAGCTCCACGTGCGGCACCTTCATCGTCTCCGCTTCATCGAAGATATCTGACAGCACAGGGTGGCCCGAGTGCAGCGCGACCACCCGCGGCACCACGAACTTGCGCGCCGTCCGCGACAGGATCACGAACACGTCGCGGGCGAGCTCCCTCCGCAGGTGTCGGATGAGCGCGGGAGCTTCGGCCGCGGCCACAGAGCCGGTGATTCCAAGGACGAGCGTGTTGCAGAGCGGGGGCATGCGGGCACAAGGTGTCGCCCTTTGTCCGTACGTGCAAGGGGGTTCACGGTCACCACCGAAGAGGCGCGCGCACAGGGCGTCCAACCCGCGCAGCGCCTCGCGGATGGGCGTGTGAAGTGCCCCTCAAGCTCGCGAAGGCAGCGCGGTGTCCTCTCGCTTCGGCAGCGTGATCACGAACTCCGTATACTCCCCCTCCTCGCCCTCCACCCGCATCGTCCCCTGGTGCCCCTGTACCACGATCTCCCGGCTCAAGGACAGCCCGAGCCCCGTCCCCTCTCCGGGTGGCTTCGTCGTGAAGAACGGCTCGAATATCCGCGCGGCGACGTTGCTGGGGATACCCACCCCGTTGTCGCGGATGCGCACCTCGACCTGCTCGCCCTGGTCCGCGGTGCGGACGCTGAGCTCCGGCGCGTAGCCTGCCCCGCGATCGCGCTTCTTCTGCCGCATCGCATAGAGCGCGTTGTCGACCACGTTGAGGAACACCCGCCCCATGTCGAGCCTCGCCATCTCCACGGACCCGATCCCCGGATCGTACGCAGCGACGACGCGCACATCGAGGTCGCCGCCCTGCGCCCCAGCGCGCGCGAGCCGCACGCTCTCGTCCACCACCGCGTTCAGGTCGGCCATCGCGCGCTCGCCCGACGGGCGCCGCGCGTGCTGGAGCATCCTCTTGATGATCGCGTCCGCTCGCCGGCCGTTCTGGGTGATCCGGCCCATGCTCTCGCGGAGCTGGGCCATGTTCTCCTCGATCCGCGCGAGCGCCCCCGGGTCGAGCCGCGCCTCTTGCGCGCGCAGGTCCTCGACGAGATCCCGGGCCAGTTCGGCAGCGATGTCGGCGAAGTTGTTCATGAAATTCAGCGGATTGCGGATCTCGTGGGCGATCCCCGCGACCATTCCGCTGAGCGACGCGAGCTTCGCGTCCAGCACGAGCTGCATGCGCTCGACCGTCTCGCGCTCGAGGCGCCGGTACAGCGACGCGTTCTTCACGGCGACGGCCGCCTGGCCCGCGAACGCGACGAGGAACTCCAGATCCGGCTCGGTGAAGACGTGCGCCGCGCTGAGGTTGTCGACGTAGAGCACCCCGATGATATCGTCCTTGGGCTTGAGCGGGACGCACATCGAGGCGCGGATCGACTGGGCGACGACCGAGCGCGCCGCGTCGAGCCGCGGGTCGAGCACGGCGTCGGCGAAGAGCGCCGCCACGCTCTTGCGCAGCACGTAATCGACGATGTTCTGGCTGAAGATCGGCTCGTCGTCGGGCAACGGCTGCGAGGTCCTGACCGCGCGCCGATCGAGCCGCCCCGTCGCCTCGTTGACGAGCAGGATGACGCCGCGGTCCACGTCGAGGATCTGGAAGATCAGATCCAGCACCTTGCGGAGCAGGGTGTCGATGTCATCGGAGACAGGAAGCAGGTTGGCGACCTCGATCAGGATCTGCAGCCGAGCCTCCGCGCTCGGCCTGCCGCCAGCGCTGCCGGGCCTGGTCTCCCCCACGAGCCTGTCGATGGCGGTGTGCGTCAGGGGGCGGATCGCCTGCGGCCGGAGCGACGTGCTCGTCGAGGACTCGGCGTCGACCGTGAACAGCAGGTCCAGATCGCCGAGGGTGATCGTGTCCCCGCTCCGGATCTCTCTGCGCTGGATCCGCGCGCCGTTCACGTACGTGCCGTTCTTGCTTTGCAGGTCGACGATGAAGAACCTCCCCTCGGACGGCTCGATCCGCGCCTGGCTGCGCGACAGGCTCCTGTGCGGGATGCAGATCGCCTGATCCTCGGCGCGGCCGATGGTGACGGCGGTGTCTCCAATGACGAAGACCTGCTCCTCTGGACCGCCGGGGTTGTAGATGAGCGTCGGCACGGCTCGACTCATGGCCTATTGGTCGTCGTGGCGACACGGACGGTCGGCTCGCAACCGGCGAGCAATGCGGTCTGGCCGCGCCGAACCACGTTGAGAACGGACACGGGAGCGGTTCCCGACAGGAGGCTCCTTGCTCACCCTATACCAGGCTCGTTCGAGCGCTCCAATAGACACCACCGGGCGGCGTCTCGGCGAAGCTGGTGCCCTCCGGCTCGGACCTCGTGTCGCGGCTCATCGAGCGCCTGGAGTGAGCCGAGGGCGCCTCGCGCGGTGAGGCGCGGCCTCGATCCGGATGACATCGACCGAGGCTGGTGTAGGCTCGGCCGCATGGACGACTGGCTCCACCGCGCGCCGACCGCGTTCGGCGGCAAGCGCCTCTTCCGGCTCGGCCTCGCGGCGAACTACGGCATCGACGAGGACGGCGTGCGCGCTGCGATGGATCGCGGCGTCAACCTCTTCTTCTGGACGATGCGCGCCGGCGGGCTGAAGAACCCGCTGCGCGATGCGCTGCAGCGGCGCCGCGACAGCGTGGCGGTGGTCGGCGTCGCGCAGCTCGGCTGGTTCGGCTGGGGCGTGCGACGGGGCGCGGAGAAGCTGCTCCGGGAGCTCGGGACCGACCACCTCGATGTCTACCTGCTCAGCTGGCTCGGCGTCGGGTCTGCCTGGACGAGCGCGACCGAGCGCGAGCTCGTGCACCTGCGCGAGAGCGGCAAGGTGCGGGCGATCGGGGTGAGCATCCACGACCGCCCGCGGGCAGGCGGCCTGGCCGGGTCGTCGCCGCTCGACCTGCTCATGATCCGCTACAACGCCGCGCACCCCGGCGCGGAGCGTGACATCTTCCCGCACGTGCGCGACGCGAAGCCGAGCATCCTCGCCTACACGGCGACGGCGTGGCGCCGGCTGCTGAAGACGCCGAAGGGCTGGGATCGCCCGGCGATGACGGCGGGCGACTGCTATCGATTCCAGCTCTCCAGCCCGCACGTGGATCTCGCGCTGACGGGGCCGAAGAGCCGCGCCGAGGTGGAGGCGAACCTCGACGCGATCGCGAAGGGCCCGCTCACCGCGGACGAGGAGGCGTGGATGCGGGAGTTCGGCCGCGCCGTGCACGGGTGAGGGAGGAGGCCTCGGTGGAGCGGCTCCGCATCGCGAGCACCGTTGTTCTACCGGCGGAGGCGGCGCGCTTGCTCTCGGAGGGCGTCGCGCCGCACGCGCTCGATCTGGCCGCGGCGCGCTCCGCGAAGAACCTCGCCGTCGTCGCGCCGGATCCGCTCGTCCTCGGCGCCGAGGTCGTCTTTGGCCAGCCGCACCCGGACGACGTGTGCGCGGCCCCGCGGCTCCGCTGGGTGCACCTCAGCACCGCGGGGTATGCCCGCTACGACGTGGCGGCGGTGCGCGCCGCGCTCGCCGCGCGCGGCGCCGCGCTGACGACGAGCAGCGGCGTCTACGCCGATCCCTGCGCGGAGCACGCGCTCGCGTTCCTGCTCTCGGCCTCGCGGCGGCTGCCGGAGTGCCTCGAGAACCAGCTCGGCCCGCGCGGCTGGCCCGACGTCTCCGTGCGGTCGAGGAGCGCGCTCTTGCGCGGCCGGCGGGTGCTCCTCCTCGGCTTCGGCGCCATCGGCCGCCGCCTCGCCGAGCTGCTCGCCCCGTTCGAGGTGGATCTGCGCGTCCTGCGCGCCCGCCCCCGCGGCGGCGAGCCCTTCCGCGTGGTGGTGAGGGAGGAGCTGGGTGACGCCTTCGCCTGGGCGGATCACGTGGTCTCGAGCCTGCCCGAGGCCGAGGGCACGCGGCGGCTGGTCTCGGCCGCGTTGCTCGCGCGGATGCGGCCGGACGCGTGGTTCTTGAATGTCGGCCGGGGCGTCACGGTGGACCAGGCCGCGCTGCTCGAGGCGCTCGAGGCGCGCCGGATCGCGGGCGCGTACCTCGACGTGACCGATCCCGAGCCGCTGCCGCCGGAACACCCGCTCTGGCGCGCTCCGGGCTGCGTCATCACGCCGCACACGGCCGGCGGGCGGCGCGAGGAGCCGATGGCGCTGGTGGAGCATTTCCTCGCGAACCTGCGGCGGTTCGAGCGGGGCGAGCCGCTCGCGGACAGGGTGATCTGAGGCGGCGGCGCGCGCCGGGCAGTGGACGGCGCGTCACTCCAGCTGGATCTGATACCGAGGCAACGGGTCTCTGCTCGTCCCCTGCAGCCACCTGGCGTTGTGCCGCCACGCGCCGTTCACCTGCTCGCGGCAGCGCGTCTCGACCGTCATCGTGCCCCCGGAGAACAGGAGGAGATGGCACTGGAGCGGGTATCCCGTCATCCATTGCCGCGCGGGCGCGCCGAAGGTGCCGCCGGAGACGAGCTCGAGCCGCCTGCCGCCTGGGCTCATGTCGTACCGGTAGATCTCCTTTGATGATCGGATCGGCGATCTTGACGTCCTTCTGGCGATCCATCTGGATGATCCGGAATCGACCGGAGAGGTCGGGCAGCGCCCTGGTGAACGAGCTGCAGATCGGGTTGATCCGCCCGGGATGTTGTCGCGATGCGCTAAGCGGCGTCGCCGAGCGCCTTTGGCGCAGGACTGTGTTCTTCCAGTACGGCGGTCCCCGGTCGGGTGAGCGACCAGGAACGTCGGTCGGCTCGCCGAGCGCGGAGAGGAAGCGGGCGGTGCTGCTTAACTCGGTCACCATGGCGGCTCTCGTCTCGCGCACCCCGCCGTAAATTAACAGCGGTAGTGCTGCTCTCACGGTGGCCTCACGGTGGCCTCATGGTGGCCTCACGGTGGCCTCATGGTGGAAAGATGCCGACAGCCTGCAGCGATCTCCGGCGTGGGTTGCTTGATTTCGAGAATCGGTGCTTGTCTTGTTGCAAGATCGACCTTTCTCGCCCTATTCTGCGAAGATGATTCATTCAACCCGACGCCACTTTGGTCACCAAGTGTTGATGAGCGCGCTGCTGCTCGCGATAGCCGGTGTCGAGCGGAGCGCCCGGGCGGACGCGGGTGAACCCCTGGAATTGACGGCAAAGCTCGTTGAGATTCCCTCCAAGATGCCCCCCGATGACCTGTACGATTACGCCTACGTGATGCGCTACCAGGTCGAGGGCGGGGCGCTCGACAAGCAGTTCATCCTTGTCGCGCACTACAAGCCGCTCGTGCCGCGCTCCAAGATCAAGGACAAAATGAAGGAGCAGGTCGGCGGAAAGCTGCGCAGCTTCAACCAGGGCGACGTTCACAAGCTTAAATTGAAGGCCGATCTGAAGGCCATCTGGAAAGGCGCGCTCGTGGACGAATATGCCGCTACGGATCGCGGGAGCGTTCGCTACTGGTGCCTCCAGGTCGACCCGGCTTGACCTTGCGCTTGGGAGAGACTCGATTGAACTCCAGACGACTACGTGCCCCGGGCGCCTGGCTGGTAACATGTGGTTTGGCCGTGGTCGCCAGCTTTCCGTTCATTGCGGCCGAGCGCGCGGCTCGGCAAAACGACGTGCGAGTGGCCCGCCTGGAGGCGACCCTCGGCGAGCGAGGCGACGCGCTCGCCGAGCTCGGACCAGCGCTGTCTTTACGAGTTTCACGGTTGGAAGGCCTGCTCTCGAGCTGGGAGACGATCGGCGGCTGCGGAGCCGGCAGCTCCACGGGCGCGGGGGGCGGAATCAAGTGGATCGGCCACAGCGTGACCGGGGGGCTATTCGAGCTGCAGACGCTCGGCACGTACACGCATCTCGACGACGGCTACAACCTCAGCTTGAGTCCTCAAGTCTCGCGTAATTTGAACGAGAAATGGAATGTGGGGCTCGCGGTTCCGCTGCTCTACAAGTACTACCGCGACTACTACGGCCTGCCCGTGGACGTCTCGAACTCCGGCGTGGGTGACATCGCGGGGTCCGTCACGCGGCGCTTCGGCGAGATCAACTCCACCAGCCTGACGTTGCAGGTCGGTGTCCCGACCGGCGTGCACGACGCCCAGTACAAGAACGACTATCTCACGCAGGAAAAGCAGCTTGGCCTTGGCAAGGTGAGCGGCAGCCTGACGCTCGACCATACGATCGACAAGACGTGGGGGCTGATCGTGCTGGGCGGCTCGTTCGGCTACCGCGGCGGGGAAAACGAGCTGGGCAACTACCGCGCACCGGCGGCCGCGATCTACGGCTACTCGGGGTATTTCTGGGGGCCGCTCGTGCCGTCGCTCGGCCTGTCGCTGTCGCATTTCTTCGGTGCGGATCGTGACCGTGGGCTTGACCAGGAGGTGCAGCTGTGGGCAGTCACCGGCACGCTGGCCGTGGAGTGGTCGAACGCCTGGCTGGCGATCCTGGGGGGCGTGTCGCTGCCGCTCGGCTGGGACAAGCGCGGAGTCGTCGACGGCGCCGAGAGCAGCAGCCAGGGCGCGAGCCTGCAGCCGTGGACGGCAGGCATCGGCTTCACCGTCTCACCGTTTTGAGAAGCAGTCATGTTGCCCGTCGCCGCCCTGCTCCGCCATCGCACGCCGCTCGTCGCGGCGTTGCTCGGCCTCGGTGCGGCCTCGACGGGGCTCGCGCCTTCGGCCGACGGTGACATCTGGTGGCACCTCGCCGCAGGTCGCGAAATGGTCGCTCGGGGTGGGCTCCTGTTCACCGATCCCTTCTCGGTCAGCGCGCAAGGGCGTGCCTGGGTCGACGTACACTGGCTTTTTCAGCTCGCGGTGTACGCGGTGCACCAGGCGGTCGGCCTCGTCGGGCTCGTTTTGGTCAAGTGCGCGCTGATCGGCCTCGGCGCGGGCTTCCTCTACTTCGCGCTCGAAGCGCGGCGCGGCTCGTGGGCGAGGGGGCTCCTCGTGACGTCGCTGGTCGGCGGGCTCCTGGCGGCTCGCTCGCTCTTGCTCGTCCGGCCCGTGATAGGCACGCTCGTCCTGCTCGCGTTCTTCTTGTTCGCGCTCGAGCGCTTTCGGCGCGACGGGCGGGTCCGGCACCTGCTGCTATTGCCCGTGGCGCAGCTGGTTTGGGCGAATTTCCAGGGCCTTTCGGCGCTTGGCCCCGCGGTGATCGCGGCGTACGCGGTGGCGGCGCTCGGCTGGGCGAGCTTTGGCCAGACGCGTGCGTGGCCATTTGCGCGCGAACACGCTGGTGCGCTGGCGCCGTGGGCGCGGGTACAGCAGCTGTTCGCGACGCTAGGGGGGTGTTTGCTGGCGACGTGTCTCACGCCGTTTGGCTTGCGCGGCGCAGCGTTGCCGGCGCTGCTGCTCGGGCGCTTGTTGCCCGGCGAGCACCAGGTCTTCGCCCACGACGTGGCGGAGAACCTGCCGCCCTTCGAGCTCGAACGCCTGTCAGACGGCGAGTTCTGGCACTTCAAATGGTGTTTGGCCCTGCTCGCTCTCTCCGTGCTCCTGGCCGGGCGCCGCTTGAGGCTGAGCCATGCGCTGCTGCTGCTCGGCTTCGCGGGGCTGGCCTTGATGAGCAACCGCAACGTGCTCCTGCTGTACTGGGTCGGGGCGCCGATCTTCGCGGTCAATCTGGCCCCGGCGCTCCGGCGGCTTTGCGTCTCGAGCTTTCGCCGCGCGGGCGTGCGCGTGGCGGTGGGCCTCAACGCGGCGCTCCTGAGCGCGCTGCTGCTCGTCTCGGCGTCGGCGGCGGCGCGCGAGCCGCCGCTGGCGGATCCGAGCCCGTTCCGGGTGCCGGCCGAAAGCGCTGCGCGCCTCGACGCGCTGCCCGGGGGCGACGTCTTTGCGGCCGATCATCACGGAGGCTACCTGATCTGGCGGCTCTATCCGCGGTTTCGGCCGTACATTGACACTCGGCTCGTGTTGCGCACCGCCGACGAGTTCGCCGAATACCTGAGGCTCGCGGACGAGCCAGAGCGTTTCGAAGCGTTTCAGGCGCGTCATTCCTTCGCCTACGTGGTCTTGCCGGTGATGTTCCCCGAGCGCTACCAGCGCTTGATTGGCCACCTCTACGCGAGCGCTGATTGGAAGCTACTCTACACGGACGGCTCGGAGGTGCTGTTTGCTCGCCGCGACCTCACGCCCGGCGTCGCGGAGCAGCCGTTCCGTGAAGCCAGCGAGACGGACCGCACCCTGGTCCAGCTGGGGCAGCGCTTCGCGGATTCCCCGAAGGTGCACGCCGCGGCACGTCTGAGCCTGGCCACGTTGCACGGCGTGCTCGGTCAGTTCGAGCAAGCGGAGCGTACGCTCGCGAGCCTCGACACGCCGCAAGCCCGAGCCCTCGAAGCGCGTCTTCGCTTTGCGGCGGGTGAGCTCGATGCCGCCGAGCGGCTCGCCCGGGAGAGCCTGGTTTCCCAGCACGACGACGTCGGGAGCCTGAATCTTATGGCGTTGATCGCCCTGCGAAGGGGCGAATCGGCGCAAGGCCTGGGCTTTCTACGTCGTGCCTTGCGCGTCCGGCCTTTCGACCCCGAAGCGACGAGGATCTTGGTTAACTTGGAGGAGAGTCGACGATGAAAACACGTCTCAACGTGAGCCTGTCCAGGTCTCGGTGGGCGCTCGTTTCCTTGTTCGCGCTGGTCGGCGGGCTCGCCTGCGGGGTCGCCGAGCACCCGCACGACACGCAGTCCGTCGGGACGGGTGACGACTTCGGGCCTTCGAGCGGCGCTGGAGCGGGGACCACCACGGGTGGAGCTTCGGTCGGCGGTGCCATGACCGCGGCGAGCGGGAGCGGCGGCGGCGGGAGCAGCGGGACCAGCGACGCGGGGTCCGGCGGTGGGCCGGCGCCTTCGGGCGTGACCATCAACCTTGGAGGCGTTGACGTCCCGCGGGAGCGCGCGATCGCCTTCATTCACATCGGTCACTCCAACATGGCCGGTCGCGCCACGAGGCCCCAGAGCTCACGCCCGTTCCATTTCACGGAGACCCATCCGCACGCCTTCATGTACCACCCTGGCTCGGCGCCGGAGCTCGCGATCGAGCCGAAAACCGCGGGTGACACCGCCGCCGGCGGGCCGGGTACGGCGCTGGTCAAGGAAGCCGCGATGCTCGCGCCCGACAACTATTTCATCTCGCTCGGGTTCGGGTGGCCCTCGGCCTACTGCTCCCAGTTCATTCCGGGCGGCCTCTACTACGACCAGCTGATCGCCGCACCGAAGGCCATCAAGGGGCGGGTGACCTTTGGCGGTATCTTCATCTATCTCGGGATCACCGAGCGACACGGCACTGCCGCCGATCGCTCCGGTTTTCCCGATTGCATCAATACTCTCGTGACCGCCATTCGCAACGACGTCGGCGAGCCCACGCTGCCTGCATTGATGAACGACTACGAGGTGGAGAGCTCGGGCGAGTTCGTGGTCGGCGGCGCGGTGGCGACCGCCATCCGTCCCGAGATCGAAAGGTGCCCGAGCGTGGTGTCGAACTTCGCGCTCGTCTCGGCCGAGGGTGTGGGCATGCAAGACGACCATCACTTCAATTTGGACGGCCATCGCACCTGGGTGCAACGAGCGCTCGCGACGATGAAGGACAAGGGCTGGCGCCCGTGGGCCCCGTGAGCCGCTGAGATGGTCTTTTCCAGCCATATCTTCCTGTTCTACTTCTTGCCGCTGGTACTGGCCGCGTACTACGCCCTGCCGGGCCGGGCCCGCACGGCCCTCATCGCCGTGTCGAGCTACGTATTTTACGGCTGGGCGAACCCGAGCTGGGCCGTGATCATGTTCTTCGGCTCGAGCGTCGACTACGTGTGCGGCCTCTTGCTTCTGAAAATGTCACGGCTGCCCGACGTCGACGGCTTACCGCCCGTGATTGGTCCCGAGGTCGTGCGGACCCGCCAGATGAAGCTGGTGCTGGCGATATCCATCGTCACCAACCTCGGGCTGCTCGCGGCGTTCAAATATACGGGCTTCGTCGCCGAGAACATCAACGCGCTCGGCGCGCTCTTCGGCAGCTCGACGCAGATCGTGCCGGTCTTGCACGTCGTCTTGCCGGTGGGCATCTCCTTTTACACGTTCAAGGCGATGAGCTACGCCATCGACGTGTACCGCGGTGACGCCCGACCGATGCGGCGCTTCACCGACTACATGTGTTTCGAGGCCTTCTTCCCCGACCTGGTGGCGGGCCCCATCATCCGTTATGCGGCGATCGAGGAACAAATGCGCGTGCGCCAGCACACGCTCGAGAAGTTCGCGCGCGGCGTCGCGTTCTTCTCGCTGGGGATGGGGAAGAAGATCCTGCTGGCCAACCCGATGGGGCACATCGCCGATACGGCGTTCGCCGGTGGCGCCAAGCACTTCTACGACGCGTGGTTCGGGCTGGTCGCTTACGCGTTCCAGATTTACTTCGATTTCTCCGGCTACTCGGACATGGCCGTGGGCTTGGCGCTGATGCTCGGCTTCGTGCTGATCCAGAACTTCGACTCACCCTACAAGTCGCGCAGCATCACGGAGTTCTGGCGGCGCTGGCATATCAGCCTGTCCACGTGGCTGCGCGACTATCTGTACATCCCGCTCGGCGGCAACCGCAAAGGCCCCCTGCGCACGTACGCCAACTTGATGGTCGTCATGTTGCTCGGCGGGCTCTGGCACGGCGCCAGCTGGAACTTCGTGATCTGGGGCGGCATTCACGGTGGCATGCTCGGGGTGGAGCGCAGGCTCGGTAAAGCTCATCCGCTGCGCCGCCTGCCGCCTGCTGTCAGCGTCGCCTTCACCTTCTTGATCGTGTGCTTGTCGTGGGTGTTCTTCCGCGCCAAGACGCTCGATCAGGCGGTGACCTACCTGGGCTCGCTGTTTGGGCTCGCCGCCGTTTCGCCGGCGGCGGACGTCGTGGCGGGCGCGTTCCACCAGCGGTACTACGTGGGGCTATTCGCTCTGGCCGCGGTCGTGATCTTCGGCATGCCGAGCAGCTGGGAGCTCACGCGGCGCTTGTCCTTGCCCCGTACCGCGTTCGTGGCGGCCACGATGGCGCTCGCGACGTTGATGATGTGGACGCAGACCATCAACCCGTTCCTGTACTTTCAGTTCTGAGGCCGCGCGATGCAAAGCACCTTGCCTCCCTCGTCCTCCGCCATCGAACGCAGCGGCGGTCCGACCGACCCCACAGGCGACGAGCAGCTGCGCCGCGGTATCATCGAGACCGACGTGAGTCGCGGCGCGGCCTGGCTGCTCACGCTGCTGTTTCTAGCGGCGATCTACGCTGTTCCGCTCGCGCAGGCCTACCTCGAGAAGCGTGAGGGTGAGGAATCGCCTCTCGCGGATCTGGTGCGCCGCCCACCGACGGCCGAGAACCTGCGTCAGCTCGAGAAGGGCATCGAGGATGCTTCGTACGCCAAGTCCTGGGTCCAGCCCCGCGTGCAGCTGCTGCTCACTCGTCTAGGTCGTGTGGGCAACAAGCTCGCGGTCGTCGGACACGGCGGCTGGCTCTATTACACGCCCGGTGTGCAGCACGTCGGCGGGCCCGGATTCTTGGAGCCCGAGGTGCTGCGGGACCGCGCCAGGGAAGCCCTCGACGCAGGCCAGGAGCCCATCCACCCGGATCCGCGACCCGCCATCTTCGCGTTCCAGCAAGCGCTCGCGCAACGCGGGATTCGCCTCGTGCTCCTGCCGATGCCGGACAAGGCTGGGATCGAGCCGGGTCCACTTCTTGGGCGTGATGGGCGCGTCGAGATGGCGCAGAATGTCGACTACGACCGCTTCCTGAGCGAGCTTCGAGCAGCCGGCGTGGCCGTGCTCGACGCGCGCCGCAGCGTGCCCGAGCCCCGTACCGAGCCGCTCTTCCTGGCTCAAGATACGCATTTTACGCCCGGCTACATGGAGCGCATCGCCGCCGACCTCGGCCAGCTTGTGATCGGGCTTGGGGTATTGCCAACGCTGGCAGGGCAGCCCGTGCTGCGCGGCGTCCCGCAGCCGGCTTCGCGCGTCGGTGATCTGGTCGACATGCTCAAGCTGCCCGACGATCAGAGCCTGTTTCAACCGGAGAGCGTGGTCGTGAACCAGGTGCAGGACGCGGCCGGCACGCCCTGGGAGCCTGACGAGAGCGCCGACGTGCTCCTGCTCGGCGACAGCTTCACCAACATCTTCACGCTCGAGGGAATGGGCTGGGGCAATGCGTCCGGCCTGGCCCCGCACCTGGCGCTGGCGCTTGGTCGCCCCATCGACGTGATCGCGCAGAACGACTCCGGCGCCTTCGCTACGCGCCAGGCGCTCGCGCGCGAGCTGAACGCCGGCCAAGATCGCCTGGCGGGCAAGCGCGTGGTGGTCTGGGAGTTCGCTGCGCGCGAGCTGTCGGTCGGAGATTGGATTCCGCTGGATTTCCCGACTCCCAAGCCTGCGGGGGCTCCGTAGGATGCCGACAGCCCTGGTCACTGGCGCCGCCGGCGTGATGGGCGCCCGCTTGACGGCGCGGCTGCGCAGAGCGGGCTGGCAAGTGCGAGCGCTCGTGCTGCCCGGTGATCCGTCGCGAGCCCGCATGGATGCGCTGGGCTGCGACGTGCGCGAAGGCGATATCAGCGATCCGAGCACATTGGCCGGCGTGTGTCGCGGCGTCGACCTCGTCTACCACTTGGCCGCCATCATCATTACCCACGACCCCACGATGTTTCAGCGC
This sequence comes from Sorangium sp. So ce117, assembly GCF_051524395.1. NCBI lineage: Bacteria > Pseudomonadati > Myxococcota > Polyangiales > Polyangiaceae > Sorangium > Sorangium sp. So ce117. The sequence continues at coordinate 7,939,221 of NZ_CP150309.1, read as the reverse complement.
GTCAACCGCGACGGCACGGCGCACCTTGTTGCGGAGGCGCGAAGAGCGGGGGTGCCGCACTTCGTGTACGTCTCGTCGGCCTCCGTCGTTTACCCCCGTCGCACGCGCTATGCCGAGTCCAAGTTCGAGGCCGAGCGTCTCGTCCAGGGCTCAGGGCTCGCCTACACGATCGTGCGGCCCACGCTGGTTTACGAGCAGGGCGGCGGTCAGGAGCTCCTGATGTTCCTCGACTACTTGCGGCGGTTTCCGGTGGTGCCGTTCATCGGCGCCGGGGGCGCGCTCAAGAGGCCCGTTTGGGCCGAGGATGTCGTCGACGGCCTCGTGCGGCTCGCGAACGCGCCGATCGCGCACGGCAAGACCTACAACTTCAGCGGCGCGGAGGTGATTTCGATGCGCGAGCTCGCGGAGCTGCTGCTGCTTCATCACGATCGGCCTCGGCCGTTCTTGCACCTGCCGGTGTGGGCGTGCCGGGCGCTAGCGGCCGTGCTCCCCGTGTTCATGAAGCGGCCCCCGCTCACCTCGAGCGCGATAGCCGGCATCGTCAACGACGCCGATCTCGACCCGACCGAGGCCATGAACGACCTCGGCTACGCGCCGCTCGGCGTGCGCGCTGGGTTGCGTCGCTGTTTTCCTTCACCCGCCGTCGCGGCGGCCACCCTCGCACCCCGCGCGGGGGAAGCTCGAGAAAGGACAAATTAGATGAGCCTGCGTTTCCCACTGCAGCAAATTGGTACTCTGTGCTGCTCGGCTGTGCTCGGATGCTCGGCCTTTTCGGGCGAGCCCCCGAAGGGGGCCGACGAAGCCCCGCCGGCGGAGGACGTCGCGCTGATGCGCGAGGTCGGCGGGAAGGCCAGCGGCACCATCGTCTGGTCCAGCTCCCGCGTGGGCAATCACGACCTGTTCACGATGAAGACCGACGGCTCGGACGTCAAACAGATCACCAAGGGCGACGAGGTCGACTGGTTCCCGAGGTTCTCTCCGAGCGGCGAGCAAGTCCTGTTTTGCCGCAGCAAACAAGGCTGGGTGAGCGAACGCGACGCCAACACCAGCGACAAATGGGACATCTACACGGTCAAGCCGGACGGCTCCGAGCCGAAGAAGGTCGTCGAGGGCGCGAGCTGGGGTAGCTGGATCTCGGAGGATGAGATCCTGTTCGTACGCGGCACGAAGGTCTTTCGCAGCAAGCTCGGCAGCGGCGAAGAGACGCAGTTGATGGACAGCGAGGGCGTATCCGATCTGGACGGCGCCTTGCTGCAGCAGCCGGAGCTTTCGAGTGACGGCAAGTACCTCGCCATCACGCTGCGCGGTTCGAAGCGCGAAACCGGCATCTGGAACATCGCCAAGAAGGCCTGGACCCAGACCGGGCTGGGCTGCCAGGTGAACTGGACGCCGGACCACACGGCCATCTACTGGGTTCACCCGACCGGGAATGGCGATAGCCGGGTGCTGCGCATGCCGATCGATGACGGCACGCCGCCGAAGGACGTCGACCTGGACAAGCTCCAGTTCATGGACTTGCCGGGTCGCCGCTCGCACGAGTACTTCCCGCAGCTGTCGCGCGACGGCAAATGGATGGTCTGGGGCATCACCCAGCGCGGTCACGACCACGACACCGCCGACTACGAGATTTACCTGTGGGAGGTGGGCACGCCGCCCGAAAAGGCCGCGCGCCTCACCTACAACTCGGCCAATGATCGCTGGCCCGACGTCTTCATTCCGTCCGCCGGGAGTGGCTCACCTTGAGGGAGACGCGCATCGCCGTGGTCGGCGCGGGCGGCTTCATCGGCTCGCACCTGGTGCCGGCTTTGCTTGAACGCTTTGCCTGCCAGGTCGACGCCGTCGACGTGGATCTGACCAAGCTCGAGTGTTGGGACCCGCGCGTACGGCGCATCGAGGCGCGCGTCGAGGCGCCGGGGCTCGTCGAGGACGTGACCGAGCGCTGTCAGGTCGTGATCTCGCTCACGGCGCTTTGCAACCCAGCCCAGTACTCGACCATCCCGCTGGAGGTCATCGACGCCAGCTTCACGCACCTGTTGCCGCTCGTGAAGCGCTGCGCGGAGCGCGCCGTGCGCTTGATTCATTTCTCGACCGCCGAGGTTTACGGGCGCGCCGCGCTGGACGCGCAGGGGCTGCCGACCGCGCGTATGCACGAGGACGACTCGTGCTTCTTGCTCGGCCCGGTGGGGCGCGAGCGCTGGACGTATTCGTGCGCCAAGCAGCTGCTCGAGCGGGTGATCTGGGCGCACGGTCAGCACGGCGCGTTGCCGTTCACGATCATCCGGCCGTTCAACACCATCGGCGCGCGCATGGACTTCCTGCCCGGCATCGACGGGGAGGGGACACCCCGCGTACTGGCCAGCTTCATGAGCGCGCTGCTGCGAGGGGAGCCTTTGCCGCTCGTGGGCGGCGGCGCGCAACGGCGGGCGTTCATGGACGTGAGCGACATGGTCGAAGCCGTGTGCCGCGTGCTCGAGCGGCCGAAGCAAAGTAGAGGTCAGATCTTCAACGTCGGTAACCCAGACAATGACGTCAGTATCGCGGAGCTCGCTCGGCTGCTGGCCGACGCTTTCGCTGAGCGGCTACCCGAGCGCGCGCCTGCCCAGTTTCGCGCGGTGTCGGCCGCCGAGTTCTATGGCCCCGGCTACGACGACACGCAGGAACGCGTCCCCGACGTTCAGAAGGCGCAGCGGCTGCTCGGCTGGAAGCCCCAGCGACGCCTGGCCGCCTCCTTGCCGCCGATCGTGCACGATTACGTCGAGCGCTACGGCGGTCGCGTCGCAGCGGCATCCTCGCTCTCCCAGCTCGCGAGCTCCGCATGAAGGTAACGGTCGTCATCCCTGCGTACAACGCCGCCCGGCACATCGAGTCCGTGCTGGAGCGCGTCGGCGGCCTGGCTTCGTCGGGGCCCACCCACGTGGTGGTCGTCGACGATGGCAGTCGCGACGACACGGCCCGTCGGGTCGAGCGCTACAGCTCGTCGGCGTTTCGCCTTAGCTTGCTCCGGCGGCGCAGCAACGGCGGTTACGGCGCGGCGATGAAAGACGGTCTGGCCAAGGCTCGCGCCGATGCGCCGGAGCTGGTCGCCTGTATCCACGCCGACGGTCAGTATGCGCCCGAGGCCTTGCCTGGGCTGATCGGGGAGCTCTCGCGTCGCGGGCTCGATCTGCTGCAGGGCTCGCGCATCGCTGCGGGCACGGCCTTGCAGGGTGGTATGCCCCTCTACAAGTACGTCGGCAATGCGCTGCTGAACCGCATCGAGAACCGGACGCTGTCGCTTTCGATGACGGACTACCACAGCGGCTACCTCCTCTATGGGCCGCGCGCGCTGGCGCTGCCGTTTCACGACTTGTCCGACAGCTTCGATTTCGATCTGGAAGTCATCGCCTCGGCGCGGGCACGTGGGCTTTCGGTCGGCGAGGCGCCGGTGCCCACGCACTACGGGGACGAGGTCTCGCACCTGAACCCGCTGACGTACGGGCTCCGGGTGCTTCGCGTGATGTGGAACTACCGTCGAGGTCGCTATGACGCAGCGTGAGCGCGCACTTCGGATTTGGGGCTTGCTCGCCGCCGCATCGGCGCCTGGCATTGTCGCTTGTCACGCCGGGTCTGCGAAATTTCCGTGGGGTGATGCGAGAGCGGGCACGCGCGTCGAACACGCCCACGTCCATACGCTGAACGAAGGCTATGCGCGAACGCGCTCGCAGGTCTGGGTGCGTGAGGTTGTACGCCCGACGCGCGCCGCGCTGGACTACGCCGCCTATCACAGCAACTTCATGATCGCCGACCCGGAGCCAGAGACGCCCATGTCGGCCGCGGGCACGCCCGATACCTCGCGCGCGTTCGCGGGGCAGCTCGACCAGGGCAGCCTGACGAGCGATCTCGGGAAGACGCCGCTCTCGCCGGCCGAGCAGCGGCAAGCGCTGGCTTTCGCGCCGCTGTCGGAGTTCTTGCAAGCGCGCAAGGTAACGGGGGCCGAAGCGCTGGCCGAGGTCGGCTCAGCCGTGCGCAGCGAGCGGTGGGGCCTGCAGTTGCCGCCCGGCACCTCCGGCCAGCTCCTGAGCGAGGTGTTCGTTCATCAGGCCGCGTCGGGCGCGGTGGAGCTGTGGGCCAAGGTGGAGTTTCAGCCTTGGTTCAAGCCTTTTGCGGGCTCCGCCGATCAGGACGGGGACGGCTTTCCCGAGCTCTATGGCCGAGTGGCGCCTGGCGTCGTCACTCCCGTGCTTGTGGCTGCGATTCAGAAGGACTACGTGGCGCCGGTGCTGTCGCCGAGCGAGGTGAAGGCTTGGGCGAACCAGCTCTCGTCGTATTGGTACCCGTCCTTCAACACCGATCTCATGCCGGTGGGGTCGAGCTTTCCGGACGCGCAGACCGAGCCCTTCATCAAGCAAGAGCTGGGCGGGCGCGCTTTTCCGGCGCCGACCATCGTGCTGCGCGGCAAGCCGCAAGGCAAAGCCACGTACAACGTCTTTCTGGTGCGTGGCGAAGGCGCGGCGCTCGCGGCCGCTGCGCCCGCGAAGCCGGCGCTCCGGCTGAGCAAGACACGTCCGTCGCCGAACCCCGCGCCGGGGATCGAGACGGTGCAGCGTGAGCTGGCCCAGGCGGGCGGCTCTTGGCCGACGTGGATGGCCAAGCTCAGGCCGACCCATGACGCCCTGAAGAAACGGCTCAAGGGCATGCCGCCGAAGGTCAAGGCGCTGGCTGGGCGAGATGGCTTTCTGTTCTACCGCAACGACCTCGAATACGTCAGCGGTGGCGATCTCGAGCAGCAACGCAAGGGAAAGAACCCGCTGCCGGTGATCCTCGAGTTCAAGAAGCTGCTCGACGAGCAGGGGGTCGACTTCTTGTTCGTGCCGGTCCCGACGAAGCTCGAGGTGTATCCGGAGAAGTTGGACCCCGCTTTCACAGCGCTCTCGGGTCAGGTCATCAATCCGGCTTTCCGCAAGCTGATCGAGAGTCTCAGCAAGGAAGGCGTGGAGATCGTGGACCTGCTGCCGGCGTTCCTGCAGGCGAAGGTCGCGAGCGCAGCGGAGCCGTTCCTGTTCCAGCGCCAGGACACGCACTGGACCGACCGTGGGCTGCGCTTGGCCGCAGACCTCTTGGCCACCCGCGTGAAGAAGTACCCCTGGTACGCCGAGCTCGCCAGGCAGAAGCGCGCTTACGACTTGCGCGAAACCAGCTTCACCCGTTTCGGCGATCTGCATTCGCGACTGCCGGAAGCCGAGCAGAAGAATTACGCGCCTGAGACGCTCGTGGCGCACCAGGTCGTCGCCGACGGCAAGCCGTACGACGACGACCCGGAGAGCCCGGTCGTGCTCCTGGGCGACAGCTTCACCGCCGTCTATGAGCTGACGGACGCCGAGCACGCTGGCGTCTCGGCGCACCTCGCGCGTGGCATCGCGTATCCGCTCGACCTGGTCATGAGCTACGGCGGCGGCCCCAACGTGCGGCAAAAGCTACTGCGCCGTAGCGTCGAGGCGCTCGGCACGAAGAAGCTGGTCATCTGGATGATGACGGCTCGTGATCTCTACAACTACTGGGAAGACTGGGAGCCGCTGAAGAAGCCATGAAGCGCCGCTCGCTCCTGCTCTTGCTCGCGGGCAGCGGCTGCTGGCGCGTTCCGCGCCGAGAGCTCGCGTTCGGCCGCGCCCTGATCGGCCTGGCCCGTGACGCCGCGTTCGTCGACGAGAGCCAGGTGACCTGGAGCCTTACGGAGCTCTCGCGTCTCGTCGACGAGGCGGAGAGCGCGCTCGCTTCGTCGCCCCAGCGCTCACCTGCTACGGTGTTGAGTGAGCTCTTGTTCGGTCGTTGGAGCTTCGTGCGCGAAGTGGCCGACACGAATCTGGCCTTCGTGTGCCTGCCCGGCGTGCTGGAGCGCCGCCGCGGAAGCTGCGTTGGCCTTGGTACCTTGTTTCTCGCGCTGGCTGACGCGCTCGGCCATTCGGCGTCCGGGGTGATGATGCCTGGGCACTTCTACGTGCGGGTGCAGGAGCAGGGCGGCGCGCGCAACGTGGAGCTGCTGCGCGCCGGTGAGGCGATGCCGGACGCGTGGTACGGCCAGCGCTTTCCGGTGCCGGGCGGCTCGGCGCGCGAATACGCGCGTCCACTCAGCCAATCCGAGGTGCTGGGCGTCGTCGAATACAACGTCGGCAACGAACGGCGCCGGCAGCTACGGCTGACCGAGGCGCGAGCAGCCTTCATCCGCGCCACCGGCTTGTTTCCGGAGCTGTCCGAGGCCCACGCCAGCCTCGGCGCCGTCGAACAGCTGCTCGGTAATCTCGAGAGCGCGGAGGCGAGCTACCGTCGCGCTTGCAACGCCAATCCGCACTTGCCCGGCATCGAGCAGAACCTTGCGCTCTTGGCAGCGGAGCGCACGACCGCGACGACTCCGCGGGCGTGCCCGCTGCCGCCGAGCTACTGATTGGCAAGGGAATGGCAACGGCGACGCGACCGTCCAGTCGGAGCTCCTAACAGGGGATCCGGCACCCTCACCGTGGTCCCCAACGGACTCTGACCCGCCTTTTCACCCTTTCTTTGTTTACGTGGCTCGCCTGGCTGGAGCACCCTACGTGAGCTGAAAACTCCCCATCGACGGCGGATCGTACGCAGTCGCACGATGAGGGGCGCGCTCTGCAGCTGAGGCAGCGGCAGCGGAGCGCGCCTGGACCCGGGGGGCTGCTCGTGCTTGAACCCGTGATGTGCGCGGTACCGGGCAAACGGGCCCGATGAGGTGGTGTACACTGATTTTCGCGCGAGCTCAGCGCGGGATCCGGTGGCTCGCGCGGTACCCCCCCGGGGCTTCAACAAAAAACAGAGGACAACCCATGAGCTATCGCAAGAGCTCTCTTTTCAGCTGTCTGGCGATCCCCGCGCTCTCCAGCCTGCTGTTCGCGAGCTGCACCAGCGCCGGCCCCGCCGTGGCCGACGGCGATGACAACGAGGGCGCGGGCGGCCAGGGCTGCCTGGCCGTGAACGCGCCGTGCGACGCCACGGTGCCGTGCTGCGACGGCCTCACCTGCCAGAGCGGCACATGCGCCGATGTGAACGAGTGCGCGCTGGGCACCGACAACTGCGACGCGAACGCGGCGTGCACCAACACGGCGGGCTCCTTCACCTGCGCTTGCAACGCAGGGTACTCCGGCGACGGCGTGACGTGCACCGACGTCGACGAGTGCGCGCTGGGCACCGACGACTGCGACGAGAACGCTACATGCATCGATACGTCGAGCTCCTTCACCTGCGCTTGCGACGCGGGGTACGAGGGCGACGGCGTGACCTGCACCAACATCGATGAGTGCGCCGAAAGCCCGTGCCAGAACGGCGGGACCTGCATCGACGGCATCAACAGCACCACCTGCGCGTGCTTGCCCGGTTTCACCGGCGACAACTGCGAGAGCGACATCGACGAGTGCGCCGAAAGCCCGTGCCAGAACGGCGGGACCTGCGTCGACGGCATCAACAGCTACACCTGTGAGTGCTTGCCCACCTACGAGGGGACCAGCTGCGAGGCGTGCGGAGGCAGCCTCGCGGACTGCAACGGGCTCACGTCCGACGGCTGCGAGGTGAACCTCCAGAGCGACGCCTCCCACTGCAACGCCTGCGGCAGCGCGTGCGCGGAGGGTCAAATCTGCTCGAACGGTGGCTGCCAGGACCCGCCCTCCGGCCAGGTCCCCGGCACGCCGATCAGCGTTTCCGTGCCCCACAACCCGCTGGCTCCCGCGGTCGCCGATGTGAATAACGACGGTGCGCTCGACATCCTCGTGGCCAACGCCGAATCCGGGTCGTCGACGACCCCCTCCGGGTCGCTCTCCGTGTTTCACGGCAACGGCGACGCGACCGTCGAGCCGGAGCTCTACACCACGGGCGCCCCGCTCTCCAGCAACGCGGTCGTGGCGGCGGACGTGGACGGCGATGGGTGGCTCGATGCCGTCACCGTCGACGGCCAGACCAACCTGCCCACCAGCAACGGGAGCATCAGCGTCTACCGAAACCTGGGCCCGAGCGCGCCCGGGACCTTCGGCGCGCCGACGAGCTTCACCACCGGCACCCCGGGCTCCGTCCACCTCTGCGCCGCGGACTTCGATCTCGACGGGGCGGCCGACATCGCCACCACCAGCGTGGCCCTGAATCAGGTGAGCGTGATCTTGGGCGCCGGCGGCGGCAGCTTCGGCGCGCCCACGCTCATCTCCATCGCGGGCACCGGGGGCGTGCAGTCGAGCATCGCCTGCCGCGATCTGAACGGCGACGGCTCCTCCGATCTCGTGGTGACGAGCCCCGGCTCCGCACGCCTGTCGATCCTCGTCAACCAGGGCAACGGCTCGTTCGCCGCGCCGGTCGCCTACACCAACTCCGCCAACGGCCAGACGGCGGGCATCGCCTTCGGCGACGCCGACGGGGACGGTAAGCTCGACATCCTCTCGAACGGCGCGGCCGGCCGGTACCTCTTCTTCTTCAGAGGGAACGGCGACGGCACGTTCGCGAGCGGCCTTCAGTCCACCGCGTCGTCGAGCGCGATCGCCAACTCGGCGCTGGGGGTCGTGGCCAGTGATTTCAACGGCGATGGGAAGCTCGACGCTTACATCCTGGTCACCACCTCATCGGGCGGCGTCCGCCCGATGACCGGCAACGGCGACGGGACCTTCAGCGCGGGCCCGGTCGTCCCGACCGGCACCTCGCCCGGCCCCAACGCCATCGCCGTCGCAGACCTGGATGGCGATGGGTATGACGATCTCGTCCTGACCAACAGGGGATCCGGCACCCTCACTGTGATCCCCAACGGACTCTGACCCGCCGAATCGCCCTTATGCTGCGTATCGTCCGGGGAGGCTCCTGACGAGACCGGCCGGACTGGCACGTAGGAATTCCTGAAGCTCGACGGAGCGACTCACGCTCTCCCCCTCCCACAGCTACGTCGTAGGACGTCTGTGAGGTGGGGGGAGAAAGCGGAGCGATACCTGGACTCCCGCCGCGCGGACGCCGTCAGGGGCTCGGCTTCGCGCGCCGTCCGGTGAAGGTGTCGGAGGCGATGGGCTCGCCGGTGTCTGTCGAGGGGTCGAGCGGATCTTCCCCGTCCTCGAAGGTGCGGACGACGAGGGAGCCGGCGATGTTGTCGCAGCCCTGGCCGACCGTGTCGAGGACGATGTCGATCCGGGCCGTCGTCATCAGGGTGTTGTCCTCGTCGTAGACGAACGCGAACAGGGCGCCCCGCGCGCCGTCGTTCCCGACCTTCTCCCAGCTTCCCTGCTGGTTGGAGAAATTGTAGAGGGGCTGCGTCGAGGTGGTCCCGAAGAAAGACCCGTCGGCCGCGAACGTCCAGAAATCTCTGGCGCCACCCGCCTCCGAGATCAGGTAAGTCCCGGCGCAGCTGGAAGGGAAGCCGCCGGCCAGCGTGGGCGCCGGCCGGAGCATGAGCCCGAGGGCCGCGAGCGGGAGCAGCGAGAGGGCGAACAGGAGCCTTTTGCGCATACGGTGTCGATCCTTTCGACGGACCAGTGCGCATGCTCGCAGCGCGTCCTCGCGCCACGGCGCCGCGCATGGTCCGTTCAGACGAGCGTGAAGAAACTATCTCTTATCTCACGGCGGTGAAGAGCCCCCCGGTCGCTGCGGAGAGCGCCGCGGCTGCGAGATGAATTCGAGAGAGATGCATCGCTCAAAGCTCCTTTGTGTTGAAATATCGATTCAACCACGTCCGTGCATCTTCTGTCGATGGGCTGTGGAGGAGCACGGAACCCGGGATCTCGGCATCAGGGCCTGGCCGAGCAGCGGGGCGTCGCCCGCGGCTTGACCGACCGGCTCGGCGACCTCTTCGTTCGCGCACCACGCGCGGGATCCAGGGGTGGGGCAAGACGTTCGACCGCGCCGTCGCCCTGACCCGCCTCGGCCGCTTCGTCGACGCCCGCGTCGAATGGGACGCGCAAGATCTGCGTGGGTGGCAGCCGGGCTGCGCGTTTCGGTGCTCGGTCCGCGCGAATTGACCGCCCCCTCGGCGTCGCTCCTGGTTTGGCACGCGGGCTGCAAAAGTAGAAAAGCGTTCGTGAGAGACGGAGACGGCCACAGACGACCAGGCGATGGCTGGGCGCAGCAGGCGATTCCGGGAAAGGGACACGTCATGCGGCTCGGATTGGCCCTCCTGATCGCGCTCCACGGCGCGATTCACCTCATCGGATACCGCGAGTGGTCGAAGCTCGCAGCCGCCGGTCTGCCGGGCGATCGCACGCTCGTGCCCCTCTCTCCCACGGGCAGTCGGGTCTTCGCCCTGCTCTGGCTCGCGGCGGTGGTCGCGCTGCTCGCGGCGGCAGCGCTGCAGGTCCTGCGGCGCGACGCGTGGTGGGCGCTGGCGCTCTCCGGCGTGATCCTCTCCCAAGGCCTCATCGTCCTCGCGTGGCCCCAGGCGAAGTTCGGGACGCTCGTCAACGTGCTCCTCCTCTTGCCGATCGTGGCCGCAGCCGCACACGCACGCTTCCGCGATGAGGTCGATTCGGAGGTCCGAGCGTTGCTCGTGCGCCCCTCCGAGCCGCATGCCTCCAGCGTCGACCCCTCCGAGCTCGCGCGCCTGCCCGCGCCGGTGCGCACCTGGCTAGAGGCCTCGGGCGTCGTCGGCCGGGAAAGGGCTCAGACGGTCCGGCTGAAGCAGCGCGGCGAGCTCCGGACCCGCCCCGACGCCGCCTGGATGTCCGTGGAGGCCGAGCAGTACTTCTCCGTCGACGAGCCTGCGTTCGTCTGGAAGGTCACGACGAAGATGATGGGCGTCCTCCCGATCGAGGGCCGCGACAAGTACGCCTCCGGCAAGGGCCAGATGCTCATCAAGGCAGCGTCGCTCGTCAACCTCGTCGACGCGGCCGACGAGAAGATCGACCAGGGCGCCATGCTGCGCTTTCTGGGCGAGATCGTCTGGTTCCCGTCAGCGGCGCTGAGCCCCTACATCGCGTGGGAGTCGATCGACGCGACGAGCGCGAAGGCGACGATGCGCCACGCAGGGAAGGTGGCATCGGCGGTGTTCACGTTCGATCCTCGGGGGCGCATGGTCGGGCTGCAGGCGGAGCGTTATCTCGGCGGCGGCGCGGACGCGAAGCTCACGCCCTGGTCCGTGTCGTGCTCGGACTGGCGCACGTTCCGGGGTATCGGGGTTCCGAGCCGAGGGGAGGTCCTGTGGAAGGTCGAGAGCGGGAGTTTCAGCTACTACCGCTGGGAGATCCTCGACGTGGAGCACAACCCCGCGGGGCCATACCGCCGGGAGAGCGGCGCTCGCACTCTCTCCGAGCCAGGGCCTTCCGGGCCAGCGTCGAAGAAAGCCCGATGACCCCTCTGTCCGGCCCGCGCGGACGGCGCCGCGAGCTGCCTGCCCGAGCACGCTGGATGCCATTGCGGTAGAATGACAATGACGATGTAGGCGCGGTCCTCTCCTGAAAGGATCTCCCCGCGCCCCGCAAGCTCGCGTTATTCTGAGCACCCCAATGCCTTCGTCGGATCCACATTCGTCCGATCCACGGCGCCGCTTCCCCGAGACATCCTGGGGCCTGGTCGGGAGGGCCGGCCTGCCGCTCACCCCGGAGGGGAGGCAAGCGCTGGCCGCGCTCTGCGAGCTGTACTGGTATCCCGTCTACTTCTTCGTGCGCCGCTATGGCGCTACGGCCGACGAGGCGCAGGACCTGACCCAGGGCTTGTTCGCCCGCCTCCTCGAGAGGAACGACCTCGCCACGGCCGACCAGGAGCGCGGCCGGTTCCGGTCGTGGCTCATCGCGTGCGTCAAGCATTACGTCGCGAACGAGCGCGCGCGCGCCCGCGCCCAGAAGCGTGGCGGCGTCAGCAATGGCGGCGGCGCGCTCCGCGGATTCGACGCGGAGCGTGCGGAGCGGTGCTATCAGGCAGAGCCGGCGCACAGGCTCACGCCGGAGAGGCTCTACGAGCGACGCTTCACCCTGCAGCTGCTCGAGCGCACGCTCGCCACGCTGAAAGCCCAGTATGAGGAGGCCGGACAAGGGCCGCTCTTCGAGGCGCTGAAGGGGCGCCTGTCCGGGGAAGGGGACGAGCGGCGGCACAAGGAGGTCGCAGCAGCGCTGGGGATGAACGTGGAGGCAGTGAAGACAGCGACCTCCCGCCTTTATGACCGCTACGAGCGGATTCTTCGCGAGGAGGTGGCGCGCACGGTCGCGCGCGTGGAGGACGTGGACGACGAGCTGCGCGCCCTGCTCCGGTCGCTCAGGGGAGATCCGTCGGAGGACGGTAACCTTTCTGGCCGGATTTAGAATGATGGGTGATGGCTAGTGAAGATCACACACCCACTGCCCTGGCCCCGACGCTCCGCGTCTGTCCGACATGCCGGTCGGAGATCACGAGAGACGCGCCGCACGGCCTCTGTCCATCCTGCCTGATCGCCGGCGTGGCCCTCCGCGGCGCACCGCCGGCCGAGTCCGACCCGCCCGGCCAGCAGGACAGCTCCCTCCCGTCGCCGAGCCACGGCGGCTACGAGATCCTCGGCCGCATCGACGCCGGCGGCATGGGCGTCGTCTACCGGGCCCGGCAGGTCCGCGCCAATCGGATCGTCGCCCTCAAGATGCTCCCGGGCGGCCCCTTCGCGACCGACACCGCGGCACGGTTGTTCCAGCGCGAGATCGCGCTCGCGTCCCGGCTGGATCATCCCAGCATCGTGCCGATCTACGATGTCGGCGAGCACGAGGGCCAGGCGTTCTTCACGATGAAACTCATGGAGGGCGGCACGCTCACCGCCCGCCTCGAGAACTACCGCGACCCGCGCCGCGCCGCCGGGCTCGTCGCGAAGCTCGCCCGCGCCGTCCACGAGGGCCACCGCCGCGACGTCCTGCACCGCGACCTGAAGCCCGCGAACATCCTCTTCGACAACGACGGGGCGCCCTATGTCGCGGACTTCGGGGTGGCCAAGCAGCTCGGCCAGGAGGGCGGCACCATGACGGGCGATCGCCTGGGGACCCCGGGCTACATGGCGCCGGAGCAGGCGATGGGCCACGCGAAGCGGGTCACGGCGGCGGCCGACATCTTCAGCCTCGGCGTCATCCTCTACGAGCTGCTGACCGGGCGACGCCCCTTCGACGGCTCGACACCCATGCAGTCGTTGCGCCGCACCATCGAGGAGGAGCCGGCCGCGCCGCGCTCCCTCCGCCGCGACCTGTCCCGCGATCTGGAGGCCATCTGCCTCACCTGCCTCCGCAAGAAGCCCGAGCGCCGGTATGGCTCCGCCGAGGCGCTCGCCGATGATCTGGAGCGCTGGCTGCGCGGCGAGCCCGTCGTGGCCCGCGCCCGCGGCCTGGTCGGGCGCGCGCTCCTCTGGTTCGCCCGCCACCCGACCGCGGTGGCGCTGATCCTGGCCGCTACGCTCGCATCGGCGGGCGCGGTGGCCACGGCGTGTGCCCAGCAGGAAGCGCGCCGGCAGGAGGTGCTCGATGGCAATGTCTACGCAGCCCGGGCCGTCGCCGGCGCGGTGCTCGCGCAGCTCTGGCACTACGGCGTGCTCGTGTCCCGCGCCGCCGCCGATCCAAGGGCTGCGGCGCTCGTGCAGCAGCCGCACCTCCCGGCGCTCGATGAGCTCCGCAAGGCGTACGTCGGCCGGAATGGAGGCCCGTCGCTGGTCACCTGGTTCGTGGTCGATCGGGAGGGCGTGCTCCTCTTGCACTGGCCGCGGGCGCCGGCGCCTCAGGGGAAATACGACTTCCGCGACTACTTCCAGGGGGCACGGCGCCTCGCCGAGGGGCCGGACTCCGGCGTGGCGTATGTCTCCCGCGTCTTCCGGTCGGAGACCGACCACCAGCACAAGTTCGCCCTGGCCGCCCCGATCCGCGGCGCTTCCGGCGAGTTCGCTGGGGCGCTCATCGCCACCATCGCGACGGACTCCCGGCTCGGTGCGCTCCAGCTCAGCGACGGCCGTCGGTTCGCCGTGCTTGCTGCGCGCCGCGATCGCGAGCGCGGCGGTCCGGCTCCGGCGAGCGACGAGTTCACGGTGCTCGTCCACGACGGCGTCGGTCATGGCGAGAGCGCGGCGCTGCGCAGCGCGATCCTGAGCGACCTCCTGCCAGCGGCTCCGGCCTCCGGCGCGCCTGCGCTGGCTCAGCTTCAGCTCCCGCCGCCCGACCGGGTGGCCTCGGTGGACGACTGGCGCGATCCGCTCGCCGAGCGCGATCCCGCGAAATACGGAGGCGCGTTTCTCGCCGGGATGGCGCCGGTCGGCCACACCGATCTCGTGGTCATCGTCCAGAGCCGCGCCGACGAGGCCACCGCGCTCGATGCGGACCCACGCCTCCGGGTCGTCGCCTGGAGCGGCGTCGCCTTGGCCCTGCTCGGCCTCGCCTTCGCGGCTGTGTCGGCGACCCGACGCCGTCGCCGCCGTCTTGCCTACGAGCGGTAGCCCTCGGGCGACCGCGTCGAGCTCGCCGGGCGCCTGTCCGTCTCCAGGCGCCGCGGCGACCTCTTCCCGCCTACTTGGCGAAGATCGACCCGTTCCAGACGTACCGCGCCGGCTGCGCGCCCCCCCACGGCAGCAGCAGCGGCTCGAAGCCGCCGACGGGCGCCTTGTCCTGGTTGAAGGGGTACGTCAGCTCCGTCCACTCGACGGCCTTCCCCGGGGCGAGCTCGATCCCCATCTTGTCGCCCACGCGCACGAACTTGAGCTCGCCGGCGATCTTCTTGTCGCCGATGCTGCGCGCGACCTCGGCCGCGAAGATCCGCTGGATGCTCTCGCCCTCGACCCGGAAGATCTGCACGACGTCGCGGTCCACGGTCCCGCCGCCCGCCTCCTTGGGCGCGGCCGCGCGGACGGTGCCGTGGACGATGATCTCCGCCTTGCCGTCGCCGGTGAGATCGAGCGCGCGCACCGAGCGGATGTCGGCCGGGGACGCGAACTGCGCGAGCGTCATGAACGCGTAGCCCGCGCCGCCCCGGAACCCCTTGCCGAACACCACGATGTCGCGGTCGTGCAGGAGCACCCGCTCGGGCTCCTTGCCGCCGGCCACGTCGGCGCCGAGGTCGAACCGCGGCTTGCTCGCCGAGGCGCTCCGGTCGCGCCGGTAGAGGGCGTACACCTTGTCGAGCATCTCGGCCGGCGAGAGGCCGGCCGGCTTCGGCGCGGCCCGCGCCTCCTCCGCCCTCGCCGGCGCCGGACGCGGCCCCGCGGCGCCCGCCTGCTTCTGCTCGCTCGCCTTGGTGAACACCCCCCCGGTCAGCTTGTAGAGCTGCGACTTGACCGACCCCCACGGCAAGAGCAGCGGGTCGTACGTCGTCTCGACCCCCTCCGCGTAGTTGCTCGCGTCGTACTTGGTCGCCTTGCCCGGCTCCACGCGGATCGCCACCTTGTCGCCGTCCGCCACGAAGTCGACGTCGTTGACGACCGAGCCCTTGTCCGTCGCGATCGCGATCTCGTGCTGGAAGATCGGCCTCGGCGTGTCGCCGGCGCCGAACTGGAGCACGTGGATCACCTCGCGGTACTTCGTGCCGCTGCCGGAGCGCTTCCGCAGGATGAGCTCGGCCTGGCCGTCGCCCGTCAGATCGCGCGCCGTGAGCGACGGCACCATCCCGTCCTTGGCGTCGACCCCGAGGTCCTCGAAGTAGTACTGCGCGCCCTTCCGGAACCCGGGGCCGAGGACGACAAGGAACCGCTCGTGGACGAGCACCCGCTCCCGCATCGCGTCGCCGGCCACGTCGGCGACGAGGTCGTAGCTCGCGCGGCCCTGGATGCCCTTGCTCCGGAGGAGGCCGTCGGTGAGCGCGAGCTCCGGCTCGGTCGCGAGCGGCGACAGCGACCCGTACGCCTCCGAGGCGGCGCTGCCGACGACGGCGTCGACCCCTCCGCCGTCGTCGTCGTGGACGAAGAGCCCCGCCCGCAGCCCGACCCGCGTCGTCGCCGCCTCGGGGAACGCCTTCCAGGGGACGCTCGCCTCCAGGGTGTACCCGCCGCTCCGGGGGGCCTCGATGACCCTCGCCCCGGCCACCGCCTTGCCGCCCGGGACCTTGACGCTGCCCGCGGTCTTGCCCGGCTGTCCCGGGTAGAGAGCGACCTCCTGGACCTTTCCGCCCGGGAACCCGATCACGACCTTCACGTGATCGGCGCCGCCTCGCAGCGTGTCGTCGGTCACGTCGGCCGCCACGTAGATCTGCGCGTCGTCGTAGGCGATGGCCACCTGCGCGGCCAGATCGGGCTTGCTGGGCTTGCCCTTGACCTTGAGGCCGAGGGAGGTGAACGCCACCGGCCACTCCTTCGGGATCCCGTCGAGCTTGAGCCATTTCGACTCGACGAGCGGCACCGCGATCGGCGCGCCGGCGGCGAGGGCAGGGGACGGGGAGGCGGCGGTCAGCGCCGCCAGCGCGACCGGCGCGAGCGCGGCGAGGCGGGAGCCGGAGGCATGAGCCCCCGGCGCACGGAGGTGGTGTGATTTACGTCTCATAAGCTCGGGTTTGGACGCCTCTCCGCGCCCGCTTGTTCTTACCACGAGCACTTTCTTTCCGGATCGGTCCGCGTCGCCCACCCGAGGCGGCATCGTGGACGTCGCGAGGCGGCCGTCTCGACGTGGCAGGCGAGGGGGCCCGGCAGCGCCGAGGCCCTCACCCGGCGATCATCCGTGGGGCTTGGAGTCGGCCGTGAGGCGGGCGGGGCCGACGCCTTCGGGGCGGATCCGGCGGTACACGAGCTTTGCGATCTCGACGGCCGGGACGATGAGCGCCGAGAGGACGAGCAGGAGCATCCACTCGTCCGACGACATCGCGTACGTGCGGAAGACCGGGCGCAGCGCGGGCACGAGCAGCGCGATCAGGTGGATCGCCGCGCTCGCCGCGACCGCCAGGAGGAGCGGGAGGCTGATGAGCGGCTTCGACGCGAAGAGCGAGATGACCGGGCTACGGCAGCTCCAGGCGTGGAAGAGCGGCGACAGCGCCAGCAGCGAGAAGGCGACGGCGCGCGTGCGCAGCAGCGCGTCCTCGGTCTGGTCCGACGTCGCGTAGAGCGCGACGGCGGCGAGCCCCATGATCGCGCCGACGTACAGGATCCCGAGGTAGTCGCGCTTGATGAGCAGGCCCTCGTCGCGCGGCCGCGGCGCCTCCGACATGAGCTGCGGATCCGGCGGATCGATGCCGAGCGCGAGCGCGGGCAGGCCGTTCGTGACGAGGTTGATCCAGAGGATCATGAGCGGCGTCAGCGGCGGCCACTTGCCGAAGAACGAGACGACGAACACGGCCACGAGGAGGCCCATGTTCGACGAGAGGAGGAAGAAGATGAACTTCTGGATGTTGCGGTAGATGGCGCGCCCCTCGCGCACCGCCTCGACGATGGTCGCGAAGTTGTCGTCCGCCAGCACGAGGTCCGCCGCCTGCCGCGCCACGTCGGTGCCCCCGCGCCCCATCGCCACGCCGATGTGCGCCTCCCGGAGCGCGGGCGCGTCGTTCACGCCGTCGCCCGTCATCGCCACGATGTGGCCGTGCGCCTTGAACGCCCGCACGAGCCGGAGCTTCTGCTCCGCCGTCGTCCGGGCGAAGACGCGCAGGTGCATGATCCGCCGCGCCAGCTCCTCGTCGCTCATCACCGCGAGCTCCGCGCCGCTGAGCGCCTCGTCGCCCTCGTCCCAGAGCCCGATCTCCTTGGCGATCGCCGTCGCGGTGAGCCGGTGGTCGCCGGTGATCATGACGGCGCGGATGCCGGCGCGGCGGCACTCGGCCACCGCCTCCTTCACCCCCTGCCGCGGCGGGTCCATCATCCCGACCAGGCCGAGGAACGTGAGCTCGCGCTCGACGTCGTCCTCGTCGCGGCTGACCCGCACCCGGCGGCAGATCGCGAGCACGCGCAGCGCGGCCGCGCTCATGCGATCGGCCTCGGCGACGATCGCGACGCGGTCGTCCTCGGACAGCGCGCGCACGCCCTTGTCGTCGGCGAACTTCACGCAGAGCGGCAGGAGCACGTCGACGCTCCCCTTCACGTGCGCGATCTCGCGGCCGCGCTCGTCCCGCGTGATCACCGTCATCCGCTTGCGGTCGCTGTCGAACGGCAGCTCGTGCACGAACGCGTGCGACGGCGCCACCGACTCGCGCGAGTAGCTGCCCTTCGCGGCCAGCGTCAGCAGCGCCCCCTCGGTCGGATCGCCGACGATGTTCCAGCGGCCCGTCGCGCGGTCCTCGTCGAGCGACGCGTTGTTGCAGAGGGCGACCGTCGCGAACAGGTAGGTGAGCGGCGCCGAGTGCTCCACGACCTCCACGCCGTGCTCGTCCCGCAGCGCGCCCGTCGGGTCGTACCCCTCGCCGGTCACCGTGTAGCGGCGGGCGCCCGCGTACACGTTGCGCACGGTCATCTCGTTCTGGGTGAGCGTGCCCGTCTTGTCCGACGCGATGATCGTCGCGGCGCCGAGCGTCTCGACCGCGGGCAGCTTGCGCACGATCGCCCCGCGCCGCGCCATGCGCTGCATCCCCAGCGCGAGCGTGATCGTCGTGATCGCGGGCAGCCCCTCGGGGATGGCGGCCACGGCGAGGCTCACGCCCTCGAGCAGGAGCTCGTGCCACGGCCGGCCGCCCCGGATGAACCCCCAGCCGAGCAGCACCGCGGAGAGCGCCAGGCACACCCGCAGGATCACCGAGCCGAAGCGATCGAGCCGCTCCTCGAGGGGCGTCTTCTGCTCGCCGACCGAGCGGATCATCTCGCCGATCCGGCCGAGCTCGGTGCTCACGCCGGTCGCGGTCACCACCGCGCGCCCCTTGCCGCGCACGACGCTCGTGCCCGTGAAGATCATCGTGACCCGGTCGCCGAGCGGCGCGTCGCGCGCGACCGGGGCGAGCGCGTCCTTGACCGCGGCCGCGCTCTCGCCCGTCAGCGCCGCCTCCTCGGTCGCGAAGCTGATCGTCTGCACGAGCCGCGCGTCGGCCGGGACCGAGTCGCCCGCCTCGAGCTCGAGGATGTCGCCGGGCGCGACGTCCTCGGCCGCGATGACCACGGTCTTGCCGCCGCGGCGCACGCGCGCGTTCGGCGCGCTGAGCTTCTGGAGGGCGTCCAGGGCCGCCTCCGCGCGCCGCTCCTGGTAGTAACCGAGGAAGGCGTTCAGGATCACGATGAGCAGGATCGCGATCGCGTCGCCGAACCGGTGGAGGAAGCTCTCGTGCTGGTCGGCCGTGAAGCCGACGACCACGGCGATGGTCGCCGCGGCGAGCAGCGTGAGCACGAGCGGGTTCGCGAACTGCTCGAGGATGCGGACGAGCGCGCTCTTCTTCTTCGTCTCGGGCAGGCGGTTCTTGCCGTGCTCCGCGAGGCGCTTCTGCGCCTCGTCGTCGGAGAGCCCGCCGGACGAGCTCACCCCGACGCGCTCGAGGAAGGCGCCGACCTCTTCGGCGTGGACAGGGATGGGAGCGGCGGGAGGGGCGTTCGGTCCGGCCGGGCGGAGCGCCGTGGCGGCTTGGCTCATGGGCAGGCGTGCTCTAGCGCTTCATCCTGGCTTGTTCACGTTGTTCTTCGGCCTCGAGCTCCGCGATCGCCGCCGCGAGCTCGTCCTGCTCGGCCTGGGGCGCGGCGGCCGGCGCGCCGCCCGCGCCGGCCACGCGCACCTGCGGCGGCGGCGCCGCGGCGGGCGGCGGCTCGGGCGGGAGCACGCCCATCTTCCGCTTGAGCGCGAGCAGCTCGTCGTCCGCGCCCGCCGTCGCCTCGAGCTGCCCGAACTTGTGCGCCAGCGTGTCGCCCGTGTACTGCTCGGCGATCTCCCCGGCGGCCTCGGCCTCGGCCTCGATCTGATCGATCTTGTTCGACATCCGGTCGAACGTCTCGAAGGCGGAGGCGTTGTTCAGGCCGCTCATCGTCTCCTGGATGGCCTTCTGCGCCTCGGCCCGCTTCTTCCGGGCGATGAGCACGTTCTTCTTGCGCTTCGCCTCCTCGATCTTGTTGTTCAGGAGGCGCAGCGCCGTCTTCAGCTGGTCGACGGCCTGCTTCTGCTTCTGCCACTGGTCCTTGTAGGAGGTGGCGAGCTGGTCGTGCTCCTTCTTGCGGTTCAGCGCCTCCTTGGCCAGCGCGTCGTCGCCCGCCTTGATCGCGAGCATCGCCCTGCGCTCCCACTCCGCGGCGTTGGCGGCCTCCTGCTCGGCCTGCTTGGCCAGCCGCTTCTCGTCGGCGATCGAGACGGCGACCTGCTTCTTCGCCTCGATCAGCTGGTTTGCCATGTCGATGACGACCTGGTTCAGCATCTTCTCGGGGTCCTCCGAGCGGCTGATGAGGTCGTTCAGGTTCGACTTGATGAGGGTCGCAAGGCGCGCGAAAATTCCCATAGATCAGCTCCAACTCTCGGGGTGCGCAGGGTCGAAAGGCGCGGCGGGTCTGCTCAGCTGAGCGCGAGATCGTGCAGCACGGGGACGTGGCGGGCGAGCGCGAGATCGATGTCGCTCAGGATCGCCTCGAGCTCGTTCATGTCGAGGTTCTCGAGCTCCAGCGCCGCCGACAGGACGACGGTGCCCGCCTCGATCCCATACGAAGCATGCATCAGATCCGTCGCGTTGTACTCGAGCAGGCGGCGGAAGAGCCTGGTCTGGTGTGCGTCGTCCCCGGGGACGGGGCCGATCGAGACCCGCACCGCCACGATCGGCGGGTCGATGCGGATCGCGATCGGCGGCGCGTCCGGGCCCCCGGAGACGAGGTAGGTACCGGCGTCGTTCTCGAACCGGCGATCGAGCTGCAGGAGGTAGGTTTCGACATCCTCGGCTGTACGCGGCATGGCGCGGCGAGCCTACAGAATCATGTCGCATCGGGCTAGTGCCGCGTCCCTCGGATTCTTTCCGGGATTCCGCGCGCCGCGGGCTGCGGCTTACGGCCCCCCATCCTCGAGGGCGCGCGGCTCGCGGTGGTCCTCCGCGTGGTCCTCCGAGTGGTCTTCCGAGTGGTCTTCCGAACCATTGCGTCCCCTTCGTTGGGTTCGTGCTCCGATCGCACCGGCGCGCTGTCACGTCGTAAGCCCGCAACACGCGCCGCGAGCCGCAAAGCGCGCCGCGAGCCGCGCTCCGCGATCGGTTCCGCTCGCTCCCGGAATCACCGCGTTTCCCCGGACGCTCGCTTTTTTCTCACCCGTTCGAGAGTCGCGGTGGTACGGTCCCGATCCAGGTTACGTGGCGATCCACCCGGGCGACGTCGTTGCTGGCTACCGTGTCTCCCGCCTGCTCGGGCGGGGCGGCATGGGCGAAGTCTGGGCAGCAACACGGGAATCGGACAATCAGCAGGTCGCCATCAAGGTCCTGCTCGCGCGCGCCGCGATGAAGCCCGATCTCGTGCGGCGCTTCGACCGCGAGGCGAAGATCGCCTCGGCCATCCAGAGCCCGTACGTCTGCCAGCTGCTCGAGGTCGGCCAGACGGACGAGGGCGAGCACCTGCTCGTGTTCGAGCAGCTCGACGGCGAGTCGCTGGCGGATCGGCTGAAGCGCGAGCAGTACCTGCCGTTCAGCGAGGTCGGCCCGATCATCGATGACGTGCTCCAGGGGCTCGTGGCGGCGCACGCCGCGGGCGTCATCCACCGCGATCTGAAGCCGGGCAACATCTACCTCGAGCACCTCGGCCTGCCGGACCGGCGCGAGCGCGCGAAGATCCTCGATTTCGGCATCTCGAAGCTCACGCGGCGCGAGAAGGAAGAGCCGACGCTCACCGCCTTCGACGCGACGCTGGGGTCGTTCGCGTACATGGCGCCGGAGCAGGTGCGGGGCGCCGCG
The DNA here is from genome assembly GCF_051524395.1 of Sorangium sp. So ce117. Taxonomy (NCBI): domain Bacteria; kingdom Pseudomonadati; phylum Myxococcota; order Polyangiales; family Polyangiaceae; genus Sorangium; species Sorangium sp. So ce117. The sequence continues at coordinate 7,917,552 of NZ_CP150309.1, read as the reverse complement.
CGGGCCGACGAGCGGGCCGACATCTACGCGGTCGGCGCGGTGGCCTTCCGGGCCCTGTCCGGGCGGCTGCCGTTCGAGGGGGCGAACGCCGCGGTGCTCGTCGCGATGAAGCTCGACCGCCCGGCGCCGTCGCTCGCCGAGGCGACCGGCGAGAAATGGCCGGTGGGCATCGAGCGCTTCCTCGAGCGGGCGCTCGATCGCCGGCGCGAAGGGCGCTTCGGCTCCGCGGCAGATGCGCTGTCGAGCTGGCGCGCCATCCAGCCGGCGAACATCACGCGCGCGACGCGCCGCACGCAGCGGAGCAGGTATCCCTCCGAGCTGCCCGACGCGTTCCTGGAAGACAACCCCACGGTCGTCGACGGCCCCCCGACGATGACGGAGAACGGCGGCTTCAGCGACGCCGGCCACAGCTCTCCGCCCCCTGCTTCGCTCGCCCCTCCCAGGGCCAGCACCGTGCCCCCGCCGCCGCCGAGCCGGGCCGGGAGCACCGTGCCCCCGCCGCCGCCGAGCCGGGCCGCCGCGCCGCCGGCGTCGCCGAGCCGGACCGGCGTGGGCGCGCCGCCTGCGCCGCCGAGCCGGACCGGCGTGGGGGCGCCGCCTGCGCCGCCGAGCCGGGCGGGCGCGCCGCCGCCACCGCCGAGCCGGGCGGGCGCGCCGCCACCACCGCCGAGCAGGGCGGGAGCGGGCGCGCCGCCGCCACCGCCGAGCAGGGCGGGCGCGGGCGCGCCGCCGCCACCACCGAGCAGGGCGGGAGCGGGCGCGCCGCCGCCACCGCCGAGCCGGGCGAGCGCGGGCGCGCCGCCGCCACCGCCGAGCAGGGCGGGCGCGGGCGCGCCGCCGCCGCCGCCGAGCAGGGCGGGCGCAGGCGCGCCGCCGCCACCGCCGAGCAGGGCGGGCGCAGGCGCGCCGCCGCCACCGCCGAGCAGGGACGGCGGCGCAGAGATTCCCCGGCCGGAGGGTCCGCCTTCGCGCCGCAAGACAGAGAGGCACTGAGTTGCTCGACGCGACGGTAGGCACGAAGAACCGGGTCGAGGTGCGCGGCGGGCGCATCCGCCTCACGAAATCGTCGGCCGCGCGCGGCGGCGGATGGATCGAGATCGGCACCGATCCCGTCATCGTGGGCCGCAACGCGGCCTGCCAGCTGGTCCTCGACGACGCCAAGGTCAGCGCGGTGCACGCCGAGTTCGTCGCCACGGAGCAGGGCGTCCGCGTGCGCGATCTCGACAGCAGGAACGGGACCTTCGTCGGCGGCGTGCGGGTCGGCGACATCTACCTGCTCACGAGCACGAAGCTGCGGCTCGGCGAGACCGAGATCCAGTTCGAGCCCCTGCGGCCCGAGCGCATCACGGTCTCGGCGATCCCGGCGTTCGGCCCGCTCGTGGCGAGCAGCCCCGGGATGCGGGCCATCTTCGAGCGCCTCTCCAAGATGGCGCCGACCGACCTCACGGTGCTCATCACGGGCGAGACCGGCACGGGCAAGGAGCTCGTCGCGCAGGCGCTGCACCTGGCGAGCGCCCGCTCGAAGAAGCCGTTCGTGGTCGTGGACTGCGGCTCGATCCCGCCGACCCTGGCCGAGGCGACCCTGTTCGGCCACGAGCGCGGCGCGTTCACGGGCGCGGTCGACAAGCGCCTCTCGCCGTTCATCGAGGCGGACGGCGGCACGATCTTCCTCGACGAGCTCGGCGAGCTGCCGCTCGAGGTGCAGCCGAAGCTCCTCCGCGCGCTCGCCGAGCGCCGCATCAAGAGCGTCGGCGGGTCGAGCTACCGCGAGGTCGACGTGCGCGTGCTCGCGGCGACGCGCCGCGACCTCGTGCGGGCCGTGAACGGCGGCAACTTCCGGAGCGATCTCTACTTCCGCGTCGCGCAGATCAAGATCGAGCTGCCGGCGCTCCGGCAGCGCGTGGAGGACATCCCCGTGCTCGTCCGCCGGATGCTGAAGGATCTCGGCGACGAGAGCGCCTACGAGCGCGTCTCGAACATGACGCTCGAGCGGCTGATGCGGCACGACTGGCCGGGCAACGTCCGCGAGCTGCGGAACGCCGTCGCCGTGGCCTTCGCGCTCGCCGCCGAGGGCGAGGAGATCGACATCGCGGCGCACCTCGGCGCCCTCACCGAGACCCCGATACACCCGAGCTCCTCGCCGTCGATCCCCCCGGGGGCCGGCGGCGGCGCGGCCAGCAGCTCGTTCGCGTCGATGAAGGGCCGCCAGTTCCAGGAGGCGAAGCGCGACGTCCTCGCGCGGTTCGAGCGCGACTACTTCGCCGCCCTGTCCGAGGACGCGAAGGGCAACGTGAGCGAGATGGCGCGGCGCGCGGGCATGGAGCGGGCGCACGTGCGGGCTTACCTCCGCCGCCACGGCATCGGCGCGAAGCAGGAACAGGAGTGAAGGCGTGAGCGGGCCGGCGGCGGCCCGCTCGCTTCGCGTCACACCGCCGCGGCCTCGTCGTCCCTGCCGGACGGCGCGATCTCGTCGGACTCGAACAGGCCTTCGAGCTCCTGCGCCGCCTGCTTCGCCGCCTCGATGAGCTTGACCTCGTCGTTGTGCACCGCGTGCCCGCGGAGGAGCACCTTCTCGTCGTGGGCCCTGAACCGCTCGATGGTCGCGCGGGCGTCCCGCTCGCGCATCCCGAGGCCCTCGAGCACGCGCCCCGCCACCTCGAGCGACGACAGGAACGTCTCCCGCTCCAGCACCGTCACGCCGATATCCATCAGCTGATACGCGTGCTGGCGGTTCCTGGCGCGCGCGTAGATCAGGAGGTCCGGGAAGTGCCGCTTCACCACCTCCGCCGTCTTCACCGACGACGCGACGTCGTCGATGGCCAGCACGAAGATCTTCGCCTTGTCGGCGCGCGCCGCGCGGAGCAGGTCGAGCCGGGAGGCGTCCCCGTAGTAGATCTTGTTGCCGTACTTGCGGACGAAGTCGACCTGCGTCGGGCTCGCGTCGAGCGCGGTGAAGGGGATCTTCCTCGTGCGGAGGACGCGAGAGACGATCTGGCCGAAGCGGCCGTATCCGGCGATGATGACCCTCGGGTCGTCGTCGTCGATGGCGTCGAACTCGCGCTCTGGCCTGCCCCCCTGCCATCGCTTGACGAGCGCGTCGCCGAGCGCGATGACGAGCGGCGTGACCGCCATGGACAGGGTGACCACGACGACGAGGAGGTCGGCGAGGAGCCTGTCCATGAGGCCCTGTCCCGCGGCCATCCCGAAGAGGACGAAGGCGAACTCGCCCCCCTGCGGGAGCGCGAGCGCGAGGTCGCGCGCGGAGCCCTTCGCGTGCCCGGCCGCCCTGCCCAAGACGAAGAGGACGGCGGCCTTGAGCGCCATCACGCCAAGGACGAGCCCGAGGACGAGCAGCGGCCGCTCGATGACGAGGCCGATGTTCGCCGACATCCCGACGGCGATGAAGAAGAGCCCCATGAGCAGGCCCTTGAAGGGCTCGATGTCCGCCTCGAGCTCGTGGCGGTACTCCGAGTCGGCGAGCAGCACGCCCGCCATGAAGGCGCCGAGCGACATGGAGAGGCCCACCTGCACCATGAGGAGCGCCGTGCCGAGCACGACGAGCAGGGCCGCCGCGGTGAAGATCTCGTGGGCGTGGGTGGCGGCGATGGCCCGGAAGACGGGGCGCACGAGGTAGCGGCCGCCGGCGACGACCGCGAGCAGCACGGCCACGGCCTTGAGCGACGAGGCCACGGCGCTCCCCTCGGCGGGGGCCGCGCCCGCGGTGCCGAGCAGGGGGAGCACCGCGATCAGCGGGATCACGGCGAGGTCCTGGAAGAGCAGGATGGCGAACGCGGAGCGGCCGTGCTGCGACTGCATCTGGCCCTTCTCGGCCAGGATCTGCAGGACGAACGCCGTCGACGAGAGCGAGAGCCCGACGCCCGCGATGGCCGCCGTGTCGGCGCGCAGGCCGAGCGCGGCGCCGATGAGCGCGATGAGCGCGCCCGTGACGGCGACCTGCGCGCCGCCGAGGCCGAACACGGCGCGGCGGAGCACCCAGAGCCGCGACGGCTGGAGCTCGAGGCCGATGAGGAAGAGGAGCAGCACGACGCCGAGCTCCGAGAAGTGGAGGGTGTCTTCGACGTTGGCGATGATCCGCAGCCCCCACGGGCCGAGCAGCGCGCCCGCGACGAGGTAGCCGAGCACCGCGCCGAGGCCGATCCGCTTGAACAGCGGCACGGCGACGACGGCCGCGCCGAGAAAGACTGCGGCGTCAGAGAGCAAGCTCATTCGTCGTGGGTCTCCTTGAGGCTCCGTGATAAGCACGATCCGCCATGCAGATCGAGCTCATCGCCACGGCAAGCGAAGATTCCGCGTGCCTGCCCCGTGTGGGGCTCGGCACCCTCGCGGCGCTCACGCCCCCCGAGGATGAGATCATCTACACGGATGACGTCGTGCAGCCGTTCGATCTCCAGCGCGACGTGAAGGACGTCGACCTCGTCGGGATCAGCGTCGACAGCAAGACCGCCCGCCGCAGCTACGATATCGCCGCCGCTTACCGCAGGCGCGGCGTGAAGGTGGTGCTCGGCGGCATCCACCCGACGGCCTGCCCCGACGAGGCCCTGCAGCACGCGGACGCCGTCGTGGTCGGCGAGGCCGAGGACGCCTGGCCGGCCCTGCTCGCGGACGTGAAGCGCGGCGAGCTCAAGCCGTTCTACCGCCCGGAGCTGCCGGACCTCGCTGGCAGGCCTGCGCCGCGGCGCGACCTGTTCACCTCCAAGAAGTACATCCCGTTCCAGGTCGTGCAGACGATGCGCGGCTGCCCGTATCCGTGCGAGTTCTGCAGCGTGTCGACGGCGAACGGCACCACGATGCGGTTCCGCCCGACCGACGAGGTGCTGAGCGAGCTCCGTTCGCTCGGCAAGCTCATCATGTTCGCGGACGACAACGTGATGATCCACCGGGCTTACTCGAAAGAGCTCTTCACCCGGATGATCCCGCTGAAGAAGCACTGGATAGGCCAGTGCTCGCTCGCCGCGGTCAAGCGCCTCGAGAACGTGAAGCTCATGGCCGAGAGCGGGTGCAAGGCGCTCTTCATCGGCTTCGAGAGCATCGACGAGGAGACGGTGAAGTTCACCGGAAAGCGGCAGAACCGTCCCTCCCAGTACAAGGACACGATGGCGATGCTCCACGATCACGGCATCTCCGTCTGGGGGAGCTTCGTCTTCGGCTTCGATACGGACGATCCCGAGGTGTTCGATCGCACCGTGGAGTTCGGCATCGACATGAAGCTGACGATGGCGCTGTATGCCATCCTCACCCCGTACCCCGCGACGCAGCTGTACCGCCGCCTCAAGGCGGAGGGGCGCCTCACCGACGAGCGCTGGTGGCTGCGCCGCGACCACGACGCCGGCTCGCCCTATTTCGTCCCCAAGCAGATGTCGCGGGAGCGGCTCCGGGAGGGGTGGGTGTCCGCGTGGACGAAGTTCTACTCGCCGTCCTCGATCTGGCGCAGGTTCACCCTCACACGGCAGTCGAGCTGGATCCAGCTGGCGGGCTTCTTTCCGCTGAATTTCATGCAGCACACGCTGGCGCACCGCAAGATCGCGGGCGGCGAGCAGCGCTTCCGCTCCGGCGTGCACATCGAGGAGACGGCCGCTTCGTCCGTGGCGCAGCCGCCGCCGGAGCCGCAGCCCGCGAGGGCCAAGGGCCCTCGGCAGCTCCCGATCATCGGATAGCCGATCCCCTGGCGCCAGCTTCGCGCCCTGTGCGTGCGTGGGCGCCGTCCTGCACGCTGCGGGGCAATGGTACGCTCCGGCGCAATGGTGCCGCGCTCCGCTCGCCGGCAATGAGGCGGCGCCCTGGCGCGGCGCGCGTCGTCTGGGCGCGCCGCAGGACGCCGCGCCTCGGCCGCTCGGGCGCCCGCGGCAGACCAGGCGCGCCGCGGCTCGCGGAGCGCCCGCAGCGCATCGGTGGATGTGGGCAATCGACGGCTCGCGGATTGACAGCAGCGCACGGTGAGCGAGCGACATTCGTCTGTCGCGCTTGCAGTGCGATTGTCGCTTGCTGATTTTGCTACACTCGCGTGAGCTCCTGGAATGCCGGGATAGCGAGCGGGGTGTGAGCCCGCTTTGTCGCGGCATCGAGGATCCCCAAGCGGAGGTGTCATGGGTCGACGTCGGTTCTCCTTCTCGCTCCTCATCATGGTTGGCGCCGCCGTGTCCAGCCCTGGCTTCGCGGCCAGCTGCAGCGCGACGGGTCCGTCCAACCAGCTCGACTCGAGCGGTGCTGGCGAACCAGGCGCGGGGGCGGGCGGTACGACCGGCGGAGTCGACGGGCAGGGTGGGTTCCTCGACATCGATGGAGGGCGGGAGCCGCACAGCGATGTGACGGTGAACTCTTGTGGGAGCGCGTGCGGCGACAGGGAGCTATGTACCGGCGCGACCCTGGGCCTGGACGACGACTGCGATGGTTCGATCGACGAGACGTGCGCCTGCATCCCCGGTCAGGCGCACTCCTGCTTCCGCGGCGATCCGTCGTTCCGGAACAGCGAGGGCTGCTTTCCTGGCACCCAGCTCTGTGACGAGACCGGCACCTGGGGCCCGTGCGTCGGCGGCGTGCACGCCGACGAGAACTGCCATATGGATAGCGGCGCTCCGTGCCGCCCGATGCAGGCGTCGCCCTTCGCGAACCTCGACCTCAAGGCGGGCACTGGCGCGTTCCGCGCGGACGCGGTGGCGGGATCCGAGGTGTGGACGGTGGACTGCCCCGATGGCGTCGACCCCTGCCCCGGCGTCAGCGGCACCGATCCAGCGGACGATTTCAAGCCTCTGCAGTCGGGCGAGTACACTGTCACGTACACGAAGCGCGTCGCGGGCGGCGCTACCCAGAGCTGCCAGTACCCGCTCTTCGTCAGCGCGGGGGGCCTGCGCGTCGAGCTCGAGTGGGAGCACGACGTCGGTGTCGTCGATCTCGAGGGGGAGCACGACGTCTCTGTCGTCGATCTCGATCTGCACCTCCACAAGCCGAACGACACGCAACCCTGGAGTATGTCGGGCTCGGCGGCGGACTGCGGCTATTACAACTGCACCATCGACCACTTCTCGTCAAAATCCTCGGATATCCGCTGGTTCTTGAACAGCGCGAGGCTACCGGATCCCGTGAACTGGTATCTCGACCCGGTGCCGGGCAACAATGGCTGCTTCAACGCCCCTCGGGGCGTGGGGAAAAAATGGGAGGCCCACGGTCTTGGCTGCCACAACCCGCGGCTCGACCTCGACAACTATAAATGCAGCCCCGAGGTGAAGGACCCCGACCACGAATTATTCTGCGCGCCGGAGAACATCAACCTCGACTATCCGCCGAAGCGCCAGTGGATGCGCATCGGCGTATATTACTACGGTCATGGCGGGGTGACCCAGGATATCCACCCCCGGATCAAGATCTTCTGCAACAGCGCCCTCGGGGCCGATCTCGGGCCAGCAGGGTTCTATAGCCCGGAGCGGCCCGTCGCGTTCGCGCCCGCGGACCAACGCAAGCGGTTCTGGCTCGTCGCCGACGTGCTCTTCCCCGAGCCGGACGAGTGCGGCCAGGCGGCCTGCATCGTGCAGCCACTCTATGAGAACGCCAGCGCGAAGACGCCGCTGCTCACCACGCGGGAGGACGCCGAGGCGAGCTTCGGTCCCGCCTACCCCTCGCTGCCGTGAAGGGCGCGCGCCGCGCGCCCTGATCCGTATCCCGTCCAGCTCACCAGCCAGGCCTCGCGACGTCAGCGCGCGCGAGCGCACGGGCTCTGCCGGCGCCACCTCGCCCCGCGCGCCGAGGCCGTGAGGCGCAACGCCACACCGGCCAGCAAGGCAAGCTCCGTGGCGATCTGTCTGAGGATGATTTGTCTGACTCCTTGGATGAGCCGGTGATTCGCCTGACTCCGCGTCTGGCGAGAGCGCGCCTCGCCGGCTGAAGGCGGCTCATTGTGGCCATCGCCGGACGGAGTCCGTGCTAGGGAGTCCTCCTCCAGCGACTCACCCTGCTGAGTTTGCATGGCAGTAACCCTTGTTACTCGATGAGGGTCGGGGCTTCGTGATCTGCCGTCCCGAGCCGCGCTTTCGCGCGCGCTGGGGACACCGGTATCCGCTTTGCTTCACGCCGTAGTGCCTGGTGCACGGCGCGCTTCGCCGTCGCGCGGAGCGGGCGCAGGCCGCCGCGACACCGCGTCTAGGTCTCCAAGTGGAGGTATCATGTCTCGTCTTCGTGTCTCCTCCGTGCTCCCCGTCGTGATCGCGATCGCGGCGTCGGGCGCCGGTTTCGCGGCCGGCTGCAGCGCGGAAGGCAAGCGGCTCACGTTCGATCTGACGACGGGCGGCAGCTCGCACGCCGGCGGGGCGGGCGGCGCCGGCGGGGCGGGGGGCGCCGACGTGGCGACCCCCCAGCCTGGCGACTCGGAAGGCTACGGCGGCTTCCTCGGCGATATCGATGGAGGGGTGCACGAGGGCCTGCCGGTGACGATCAACCCGTGCGGGAGCGCCTGCGGTCCGACGGAGCTGTGCGGCGTGGATGAGCTCGGCGTGGATCACGCCGGGCTGGACGACGACTGCAACGGGATGATCGACGAGAGCTGCGGGTGCATCGCCGGGCAGGCGCACTCCTGCTTTCGCGGCGATCCGTCGTTCCGGCGCAGCCCGGGGTGCTTCCCCGGCACCCAGATCTGCGACGAGACGGGCACGTGGGGCCCCTGCGTCGGCGGCGTGCACGCGGACCAGGACTGCCACCGGAACGACATGGCGGGCTGCCACCCGCTCCAGGCGGCCCCGTTCGCCACCGTCGATCTGAAGGAGGGCACCGGCTCGTTCAGCGAGGACGCGCGTCCGGACTCCGAGGTGTGGACGGTGACGTGCCCGCCGGGCGTGAACCCGTGCCCCTCGGTGGCCGGGCAGGGGCCGGCGGACGATTTCAAGCCGCTCCAGTCGGGCGAGTACACGGTCACGTACACGAAGACCCTGGAGAGCGGTGAGACCGCGAGCTGCGTTTACCCGCTGTTCGTCGGCGCCCGCGGCCTCCGCGTCGAGCTCGAGTGGGAGCACGAGCCGAGCAGCGTGGATATGGACCTCTACCTCCACAAGCCGGACAACATGCAGCCCTGGACGGTCGGCGGCTCCAGCGCCGCGTGCGGGTACGGGAACTGCACGCTCGACAGCCTGTCGGGCGGCTCGGCCATCACGTGGTTCAGCGACACGGCGACGCCCCCCGAGCCGGTGAACTGGTACCTGGATCCGGAGGAGACCAACAACAGCTGCTTCTACGCGCCTCGCGGCGTGGGGGACGACTGGCGCGACCACGGCAGGGGGTGCCACAGCCCGCGGCTCGATCTCGACAACATCTCCTGCGCCCACCGCACCACGGACCCGGACGACCCGACCTTCTGCGCGCCGGAGAACATCAACGTCGATTTCCCGCCCAAGGCCAGCTGGATGCGCATCGCGGTGCACTACTTCGGCGGCAGCGTGTCGTTCGACGTGCACCCGCGGATCAAGATCTACTGCAACGGCGAGCTCGGGGCCGACCTCGGGCCCACCGGTTTCTACGACCCCGAGGTGCCCGTCGCCTTCGTTCCGGAGGACTCAGGCGACAGGTTCTGGCTGGTCGCCGACGTGATCTTCCCCGAAGCGGGGGAGTGCGGGGGCGATACGTGCGTCGTCAGGCCGATCTACCGGGACGAGACCGTGAAGACGCCGTACCTCTCGACGGTCCGCGACGTCCGCAACGACTTCGGTCCGGCCTACCCCAGCCTGTCGCGGCCCTGACGGCGCGGCGCTGGCCGGCGGCGGGCGCGCCCCTCACGCCTCGACGCCGGCCCGCCTGAGGAAGGCGAGCGCGGGTCCGAGCGCGTACGCGGGCGCCCTGGCCAGGCGCAGCTGCTCCCCGGTCGACAGGTGGAGGAGCAGCCAGCGCGGCGCGAGGCCCGGCTCGTCGACGTCCGTGTCCGAGGCGGGCGGGGTCGAGACGCCGACGATCGACTGGATCGGCAGGATCCGCCGGAAGCCACGGCCGTCCTGGACGAGCTCGTCGCGCTCGAAGTCGAGGCGGAACAGCCCGTGGAGCCGGCGGCGCCGGCGGACGGCGAGCAGCGCGGCGGCGGCTCCGGCGGTCCACGTCCCCGCGATGAAGAGGATGGGGAAGGGGGCCGCGCGCGCCGCCACGATGCCCGCCACGACGAGCGAGGCGACGAGCGCGAACGCGGCGACGCGACGGACGGCGAGGTCGAGGTCGTCGCCATGGCACTCGCAGACGAGCACGGTGGGGCCTTGCGCCAGGATGGTGCCGTCGGTGTTCGAGAGCAGGACGTCTCCGTCAGGCACTGAGGTCCTTCCGATCGGGGGAGGGGGTCGAATACCGCAGCCTCGCCAGCGAGGCGAGGGGGCGACGGGAGAGAAGGTCGTTCCGAGCCTCCGGGGTCATCCTGGACGTTAACCAAGCTTCGCGCCCTGAACGTGACCGAATCCGTCCCCGCCCGGAGACGCTCGGCGAAAAGGCGACAGCAGCCGTCAATCGCCTAACGCCCGGCGGCGCAGCGCGGTCGCGCGGGGAGCGGGGAGCGAGGCGGAAAAGGCATCGAATGCCCGTGGATTGGCCAGGAATGGCGAGGGGGTGGCGCGCGTGGTACGTGGTATGCCGCGGTGCCGGCGAGGGCGAGCAGGCCCGCCCCTCGCGCGACCGGGGCGGTCGTCGCGGCGACTCGGGTCGAGGTTCTCATGGGGGCATGCGCGCTCGGGACCGAGCTGCCAGAGGAGGACTCTGCGATGAGGTGGATTGTGAGACAGGCATTGCTCGCGGCGGCGGTGTGCTCGATCGCGGGCTGCGCCGAGGAGCGGCCGGCCATCAGCCAGGTTCAGGCGAACGCGCTGGCGAAATCGTTCTTCGTCGGCGCCGATCTGCAGAGCAGGGAGGACGATCCCGAGTTCTGGGCGCGGACCACGGTGGTCGACGTGGGGTACGGCGCCTCGCAGGACGGGCTCTTCTCCTCCTCGTACGCTCAGGCCGATGTCGCGCGCATCAAATGGATCATCCAGGAAGACCTCCTGCTCGGGCGCCTCACCTACGAGCGCGTGAACGACAGCGACGGCAAGGGCGCAGGCGCCGCCACGGACGATGGCGTCGTGGTCGTCGCCTACAAGATCCTCTCCCATTTCGACGTCCAGCGCGATTACAACCGAGCGACGGGGGAAGAGAGCAACGTCGTCGTCGAAAATACGACCGACCGTCCATGGTACGAGCGCGAGTACATGCGGGTCGACTGGTCGAAGAACCTGAACGTCGACTCCTACGACTTCGACACGCTGTCGCTCATCGGCGTCTACGGCGGCGTGCAGTACGAGCCGCTCTCCTACTACGTCAGCGACCCGAGCCACCCGGACGCGCCCCATTTCGACGCCGAGGAGGGGTATTTCGACGTCACCAACAAGGCCTTCGCGGTGCCCCAGCTCGTCGATCTCAGCCACCTCGGGTGGGGCATCGACAGCTTCCCGGCCTGCATGCTCGACACGGACTTCGCGGGCGGCACCGCGCCGGTCGGATCGTGCAACCCCGTCGAGATCACCCTCCGGCAGTCGTTCCGGCGCGTCGTCGATCGGGACTACGAGCCGGCCGAGTGGGACGGCTACCGGTTCCGGGCGTTCGGCGCCTTCGTGCGAGAGCGCTCCGGCTACGCCCGCAACTACGGGATGAGCGACGCCAAGTGGCACCGCATGATCTCCCGTTACAACATCTGGGAACGCAGCCACTACTACGACGATCCGGAGAGCATGACGGGCGAGATCCCGTGCTTCACCCCCGAGACCACCCCCGCCGGCGCAGATCCGCACCGCGACCAGGACCGGAACGGGACCGAGGACGAGTGCGAGGCCGTCACAGGGGCCTCGATGGCCCGGGATGGCGGGATGGAGGCGGTGGGGCCCGGCTCGCGGTGCGATACCTTCAAGCAACGGTGCACCCTGCCCTACCAGCGGCGCGAGGCCGTGCCGCAGGCGTGGTACGTGACCTCGGACAGCAACCCCGATTATTTCGTCGCCACGGACATGGCAGCCCACGAGTGGGACGTCGCCCTGCGCAGCGCCGTCGTCACCGCCAAGTACGCCGAGTGCGTCCGGACGCAAGGGGACGCCGCGCGCTGCGGCGAGGCGTTCCCTGTCTACGACGGGCAGATGGACGATGACGCCGACGCCATCGCGCTCTCGCGCGAGGTCGACGCGTGCCGGCGCGGCGCGGCGCGCGAGGGGCAGCCCTGCGAGGCCGTCGCCGACGAGATCGGCGCGCGGCGCGGGTACTCGAGGGGCGTCATCGCGCTCGCGAAGATGCCCGAGATGATCGTGCTTTGTCACAGCCCCGTCGAGGCGGCCGACCCCGAGGCGTGCGGCGGTCCGCGGCTCCCGTCGGGCGTGACCGCCAGGATGTGCAGCGACGAGCGCCGCAAGGAAGCAGGGCGTGACCCCGCGCTGATGAAGGCGTGCCGCGAGGCGCTGAACGCGCGGATCGGCGACCTGCGCTATCACCAGATCAACAACTTCGAGGCGCCGCAATCGCCCTCCGCCTGGGGCATCTACAGCGACTCGGAGGACCCGCTCACCGGCGAGAAGGTCGCGGCGAGCATCAATGTCTGGACGCACGTCAGCGACATCTGGAGCCAGGGCGTCGTGGACACGGCCCGCTACATCAAGGGAGAGCTCAAGACCGAAGACGTGACCGACGGCGATTACGTCCGGGACTGGGCGCAGGCGAGCGAGAGCGCGTCGAGGGGCGGCGCGCTGCCGCGGCTGACGCGGGAGGAGCTGGCGCGGCGGATCGCCCGGTCCGCCGGGGTGGACGAGGCGGCCGTGTCCGAGGGCACCGGCCAGATGGCGCAGAACCCGGCGCTGCGCGAGAGCCTCCGGCGGCTCTCGAAGGAGGTGCGCGGCATCGCGGCCGACGCCACGGCGCCCGACAGCATGCGCGGGGTCTACGAGGCGCGCCGCAGGGCCGCGGCGGGCACCGAGCTCGAGGCCGAGCTCACGACGAAGGCGATCCAGCAGCTCACCGGCGTCGAGGGGCTGCCGCTCACGGACGAGGTGATGCGCTTCGCCTCGCCGCTCCGAGGGGCGAACCCGAGCGTGCGGCGCGAGCTCGGGAACCTGAAGGAGATCGCGCTCGCCGAGCGCGGCGCGTGCGTGATGCACGAGGCGCCGGCGCCGCTCGCGACCGCCGACCTGGCGGACCTCCTCGAGGAGAAATTCGCGAGCAAGCACGGGCGCTTCGGCGAGGGGGACGCCGCGCAGAAGGCGCGGCGCGCCGAGGCCATGCGGCGCTACCTCGCGCAGCGGGCGCACACCTCGGTGATCCTCCACGAGATGGGCCACTCCGTCGGGCTGCGGCACAATTTCGTGAGCTCCTCCGACGCCTGGGGCTACCGGCCGCAGTACTGGCAGCTCCGCACGAGCAATGGACGGGTGAAGACGCCGTGCGAGACGCTCTCGGAGGACGGCGAGGCCTGCGTCGGGCCGAGGTATTACGACCCCATCACCGAGAACGAGCGCAAGAACCTGATCTGGATGTTCATGCAGTCGTCGACGATGGATTATGCCGGCGAGCCAACGCAGGATCTCATCGGGCTCGGCGCCTATGATTTCGCCGCGGCCCGCCTGTTCTACGGCGATGCCGTCGCCGTGCACGCCGACCCGAGCTACAAGGCGACCACCCCGCGCGGCAAGGGCGTGCTCGCGAAGATCGACGATTTCGGCGGCGTCCTCGGCATCCAGCCCGAGTACGACGACAAGGACATCCATTACTCCGAGCTGCAGAGCAAGTACGAGCTGATCGCGCCGCGCAGCTGCGTCGAGGTCGACCCGAGCGCGTTCGTGCCCTCGGACTGGGACGAGGAGCTGGACGGCGTCTGGCACCCCTTGCTCGACGGCCAGCTCGTGTCGATCGGCGGCAAGACCACGCGGTGCCGGCAGCAGAAGGTCGATTATGTCACCTGGCGCGCGCTGGAGACGCCGAAGGACGTGAAGGGGCCCTCGGTGGACCCGGCGGGGCGGACCCGCCTGCCCTACGGCTTCGCGACCGACCGGTGGGCCGACCTCGGCAACCTGAGCGTGTACCGGCACGACAACGGCGCGGACGCCTACGAGCTCTTCAATTTCTTCGTCACGCAGCAGGAGGTGAACCACATCTTCGACAACTACCGCCGCGGCCGTCAGGCCTTCAGCGTGCGCGCGGCGTCGGAGCGGACCCTGAACCGGTACAACGCGAAGATGCGCGACGGCGCGAAGGGCCTCGGGCTCATCATGAACATCTACCGCGAGTTCGCGCTGGACCACGGCTACGATTTCGACACGTTCTGGGTCCAGGCCGCGAACAGCCTCTTCAAGGAGAACACGCTCGCGGCCGGGATCGCGTTCGATCACTTCTCGCTCCAGATGGCGCGCCCGCAGCCGGGTGAGCACTTCCTGCCGGACGGGGACGCCGTCCTCCGGTCATCGAACGATGTCTTCGGCGATCCAGGGGAACCGCTGGTGGTCGTCCCGAACGGCGCGACAGGCTATTTCGGTGACATCGCCGTCGGGGGCAAGCCGCTCGAGAACGCGCTCGCGGCGGACAAGGGCGAGTACGACTCGTCGTACACGATGAACGCCGGGGCCTATTACGACAAGGCGTGGGTGTCGATGCTGATGACCGAGTCGGTCGACAACTTCATCAGCGACTCGCGGCACGACTTCCTCGACGCGCGCTACCGGGCGGTCTCGCTCGCCGACGTCTTCCCGGAAGGGTACCGCCGCTGGCTCGCCAACAACCTCACGGGCGACGACGCCCTCAAGGGCGTGCGCGTCGAGGCGGACCAGCGCGGCCGGCCGGTCCGGGACGCGAGCGGGTATCCGGCCGGCGCGCTCGGCTGGACCTCGTGGTGGGCCGAGGGCGGGCCGGAGAGCTGCTTCCCCGCGGCCGGGAGCATCGTTTGCAGCTCCTATGGCGCGCCCGACAGCGCGCCGTGGAACCCGCGGGCTCCGGCCAAGGTTGCCATCCTCGACCCGCAGATCGGCTGGGAGCAGCAGAAGTTCCTCATCGCATGGACCCTGCTCTACCTGCCCGAGAACGAGAAGCAGAAGTGGCTGGACATGATGCACGTCTGGGAGGCCGGGGCGGACACCGATCCCGGCTTCCCGGACCGGATCGAGCTCCACCACCCGTCCGGGAAGGTGTTCGTTGCGAAGGCCTACGGGACCGAGACCGTCTTTGGCAAGGTCGTGCAGAAGGGCATCGGCGCGCGTGTCCTGGAGTACGGCAATGAGCTCCTGGCGAAGGCGTATGTCACCGAGCCGGGGCCCGACCTCGACGGCGACGGCAAGGCGGACTGGCACAAGGTGAAGCCGAACCCGGAGACCGGGCGGCCGATCGTGCGGTGGGATCCGACGATCGCCGCCATCGCGGACGACGGCGAGGTCCTGCGGGAAGGCGTGGACGGCTGCAAGGCGGACGCCGACGCGGACGACGACGATGTCAGCGATTTCTACAAGTGCACGTGCTCCTCGAACCGCGCTTGCGTCGCGCTCGAGAGCTACCTCTCGGTGCCCGCCTTCATCCGGCAAGCGCTGGCGGCGTTCAAGCTGGGTGACCCCACGATGAAGGGCCTCCACTGAGCCCGCGCCCTCGCGAGCGGGCCCGTCGCGGAGGACAGGAGGCCACGTCCGAGCACATCCGTTCCTGTCCGATTGCGGCCCCATGATTCCGAGCACATCCGAGCACATTCGAGGGTGGCCTCACGATGATGGGGCGGAGGCCGGGGGAGGCCACAATGGTCGGGGCATCTTGCCGCATGGGGCGATTCGCCCCACGCGACCGCGCGTTCACCGCGGCGCTCCAGGTGTGCCGGGGTGGCTCGGGTTTTGCTGAACTTTTCCATGAAATGACGTGCTGCTGGATACCGCCCAGCCCATGCGGCTCCTGTCTCGGTGACGCAGGACGGCCCGGCGGGTCGCGGCGCCGACGAGCTGCAACCCGGGCCTGCCGTCGTGGAGCGCAGATTCGATCGTAGCGCCGCCGCCGGGACACGGGAAACGCAGAGCAGAGTGGCTCTCCTGCGCCGCGAGCGCCGGGAGGGCCGTTGGCTCGAGGTACGGAGAGGACCAGCGATGGAGTTCGAGAATGTCACGCACGTCCAGAGAGCGCAGGCGCGGGTGGGAATGTCGCTCAACGGCGCGTGGCGGCTGGACGCGCTGATCGGCCTCGGCGGGATGGCGGCCGTCTATGCCGCGACGCACCGGAGGGGCCAGCGGGTCGCGATCAAGCTGCTGCACCCCGAGCGGGCGATGGATCGAGGCGATCGCGCGCGGTTCCTCCGCGAGAAGGCCATCGCGCAGACCGTCGATCACCCGGGGGTCGCCGCGGTGATCGCGGACGACGTGACCGAGGATGGATGGCCGTTCCTCGTGATGGAGCTGCTCGAGGGAGAGAGCCTCCTCCAGCGCTGGAAGGCGCAGAGGGGCCCGCTCCCGCCGGCCGAGGTCCTCTCCGTGAGCGAGCAGATCCTGGACGTGCTCGCGGCCGCGCACGCGAGGGGCGTCGTTCACCGGGATCTGAAGCCTGACAACATCTTCCTCACGCGAGAGCGCGAGGTGAAGATCCTCGATTTCGGCATCGCGCGCCTGCGGGCCCCCTCGGGGCAAACCTCCCTCGTGGGGCTCCGCGCGATGGGCACGCCGGCGTACATGCCGCCCGAGCAGGCCCGCGCGCGCTGGGATCTCGTCGATGCGCGGACGGACCTCTGGGCGCTGGGCGCGACGATGTTCTCGCTGCTGACGGACCGATACGTCCAGGAGGCGCCGACCGTCAACGAGCTCTTCTTCCTGAGGATGACCTGCCCGATTCCGTCGCTCGCGCGGATCGCGCCGTCGATGCATCCGGCCGTGGTGCGGGTGGTGGACCGCGCGCTCGAGTTCGCGCAGGCGGATCGCTGGCCGGATGCGCGGTCGATGCTGGCCGCTGTGCGCGAGGCGCACGCCGCGCTCGCGCTCGCGCCACCCCGGAGCACGCTGGTGCCGCCGCCCCGGAGCACGCTGGTGCCGCCGCCCCGGAGCACGCTGGTGCCGCCGCCCCGGAGCACGCGGGCGCCGGCGACGGACCTGCGCGACCTCGGCGCGCTGGACGAACGGCCGCCTTCGGGTCGTCCCCAGGCGCGGCTTTCCCGGGCGGCGGCGCTCTCGTCGCCGCCGTCGCTCGCGACGAACGCGCGCGCGCGCTCGACGCTCCCTCGCGCGCCGTGAAGCGAGCCGGAGGCAGCGATGGCCTGCCCCCGGCGGCGGGCGACGTGCTCGCCGCGCCGTTTGCGTTTCGCCCTGGGTGTGTGGAGCGTGGGGCGAGCCCGCGAGCAGCTCGCCGGGGGATGGGGGGCGAGCCCGCGAGCAGCCCGCTGGGTTAGGCGTTCAGGCCTGCGAGCAGCTCGCTCGGCCGCAGCATGGCTCGCCGCTCCGACTCGCGCCGGGCCAGCAGGGTCTCGTAGATATCCATGTAGCTCGCCATCATGCGTTCGGCCGAGTAGCGCCGCAGCGCGAGCTTCCTTCCGCGCTTGCCCATCGCCGCGGACTGCACGGGATCCCCCTTGAGCGCGGCGAGCTTGGCGGCGAGCGCGCCCTCGTCGTCCGACGGCACGAGGAAGCCCGTCTCCCCGTCGGCGATCAGGGCAGGGATGCCACCCACGGCGGTCGAGACCACCGGCAACCCCGTGGCCATGGCCTCCACCATGGAGAGCGGCAGGCCCTCGGACTTCGACGAGAGGACGAAGACGTCGCTCGCGGCGAGCAGCCCCGGCACGTCGTGCCGTTCGCCTGCGAAGACGACGCGGTCGCTGATGCCGAGCTCTTCGGCGAGGGCGCGCAGCGAGGCGGCTTCCGGCCCGTCTCCGACCAGGAGGAGGCGCGCGTTGTCCGCGTCGCCCGACAGGATCCCCGCGGCCGCGCGGAGCAGGAGCGCGTGGTTCTTGACCTGCGACAGGCGCCCGACGGCCCCGGCGACCCACGCGTCCTGGGGGATCCCGAGCTCGGCCCGGATGCGGTGCCGGGCCGCGGCGTCCGGCCTGAAACGGGAGAGGTCGATTCCATTCAAGATCACATGAAGCTTCGAGCTCGGTACCTCTTTGTGCGTCAGCATGAAGTCGGCCGTGGACTGCGACACGGCCACGTGCGCGTCGGCGAGCCTGGCGGCCATGTGCCGCAGCCACGCCCTGCGCCCCTGATCGAACATCGCGCCGTGCAGCGTGTGGCACACAGGCACACGGTGCAGCCGGCCTGCGGCCGTGGCGTAGATGAGCGGCAGCTGATTGTGCGAGTGCACGATCGAGACACCGTGCTTGGCGAAGAACGCCGCGAGCTTCCCGGGGAGCTTGAGGTCGAAGCCGGAGCGCTTCGGCAGCATGTGCACCGCGACGTCGCGCTCCCGGAGCTGCGCCGCGCGCGGCCCGTCGGGGTTCGTCTCGATGCCCACGACCATCACCTCATGTCCCGCGGCGCGCTGCAGCCCGGCCAGATCCACCACGACCTGCTCGGCGCCGCCCACCTGGAAGGAGTTCAGTACGTGTGCGATCACGAGGCGGTTGTGGCGTGCTCCGGTCATCGTCGCATGCTCGGTGGTCTTCATATCGTAATCTATGCTCATGGGTCCCCTCTGGGGTGCGCTTCGGGCGAATGTGGTCCGACCTGAGAGAAACCCCTCCTTCGTGTCCGCGTCCCGAGGGGGGCAAATTACCACAGCATCTACGAAGCGAGGAGATTTCTCGGGGTGTCTCCTCGATAGGCTGGGTGCCGCTGGATTGACGTGAGGGGATGTCTTCATCGGCCCGTCCGCTGACTACGTGCAATCGCGCCTGTGGCAGATGGCAACAGCTGTGACAAACAGCGTCGCGGCGGCTTCACGCGCGTGCCAGGGCGGCTCTCCCTGATCCAGGACAGCAGCGATGCCACGCCGACATTCCGGCAGAAATGCCGGAAGCCGCGCATTTTTTTCGGAGCGTGGAAGAGTGCGATGTTCACACAGGCCACCGGTCAGGAATTCATGCGAAAAGCGTGCAAGCTGCCTCACGCGTGCCGGCGGGACATCTGCACCTCCGATGCCGCGACGGTGAGGATTGTCGTCTTTTGTGGGTGAATGTGCGTGTGATGGTGTCCCTGGTGAACGCGGGCTGCTGATTTGGCGGTGTACCGGCGGTGTAAGGGATTCAGGGGAGGGCTGCGACTGGGCCCGCGGCGTCGCTGGCCGTGCTCCTGGGGAGCACGGGCGGACCGCGGTGGTCTGTGCAGGCGGGGCGGCAGATGGGGGGACTGTGCGGCGATGGCACGGTGCGCTGCGGTGCGGCGTGCGGCGTGTGGGGAGCACCGGTGAGGTGCGGAGCCAGCTGTCCCCCGCCCTCGCGGTCACGGTGGACGGGCGGGGGACAGCTGCTCGAGAGATGGGCTCGTGCTCACGCGAGCATGGCCCGCCGGTCTTTCGGGATCAGCGCTCGGACAGCTCGGCGCACACGGCGAAGGTGGTCAGCGACACCGTCTGCGCCTTCTTGCCGAAGCCGCTCTCGAACACGGCGGTCGATGTCCAGCCCGCGCGGCCTTCGGTGGGGTCGAACGGCGAGTTCTCGACCACCCTGCTCGTCGCCTGGGCGCCGCCGGAGATCGAGAATCCGCCGCTGATCACGACTTCACCCGCGTCGCAGAGCGCCTTGACGTTGACGAACGCGCTCGCGGGCGACGCCTCGCGCGTCACGGAGACCACGTGGATCTTCACGAGCCCAGGCGTTCCGGCCGGCCCCTGGGGGCCACGCTCGCCCTTGGGTCCAGCGAGGCCCTGAGGACCGCGCGCGCCGTCGATGCCCTTGCTGCCCTGGAGACCCTGGAGACCGAGGGTCCCCGCGGGGCCCGCGGGGCCGCGCTCGCCGCGCTCGCCCTTGGGTCCGGCCGGCCCCTGGGGACCCGCCTCGCCCTTGGGTCCAGCGAGACCCTGCGGACCGCGCGCGCCGTCGGCGCCCTTGAGGCCCGGAGCGCCGTCAGCGCCCTTGAGGCCGTGAGCGCCGTCGACGCCCTTGAGGCCCTGGAGGCCCTGAGGACCGACGATCCCCGCGGGGCCCTGGAGGCCGCGCTCGCCGCGCTCGCCCTTGGGTCCCTGGGGACCGACCTCGCCCTTGGGTCCAGCGAGACCCTGAGGACCGCGCGCGCCGTCAGCGCCCTTGAGGCCCGGAGCGCCGTCAGCGCCCTTGAGGCCGTGAGCGCCGTCGACGCCCTTGAGGCCCTGGAGGCCCTGAGGACCGACGTGCCCTGCGAGGCCCTGGGGGCCCGGCTCGCCACGCTCGCCCTTGGGTCCCTGGGGACCGACCTCGCCCTTGGGTCCAGCGAGACCCTGAGGACCGCGCGTGCCGTCAGCGCCCTTGAGGCCGTGAGCGCCGTCGGCGCCCTTGAGGCCCTGGAGGCCCTGAGGACCGACGTGCCCTGCGAGGCCCTGGAGGCCGCGCTCGCCGCGCTCGCCCTTGGGTCCCTGGGGACCGACCTCGCCCTTGGGTCCAGCGAGACCCTGAGGACCGCGCGCGCCGTCAGCGCCCTTGAGGCCCGGAGCGCCGTCAGCGCCCTTGAGGCCGTGAGCGCCGTCGACGCCCTTGAGGCCCTGGAGGCCCTGAGGACCGACGTGCCCTGCGAGGCCCTGGGGGCCCGGCTCGCCACGCTCGCCCTTGGGCCCCGCCGGCCCCTGCGGACCGCGCGCGCCGTCAGCGCCCTTGAGGCCCTGCGGACCCATCTCGCCCTTGGGTCCTACCGGTCCCTGCGGACCCATCTCGCCCTTGGGTCCTACCGGCCCCTGCAGACCACGCGGGCCGTCAGCGCCCTTGAGGCCCTGAGGACCGATATGCCCCGCCAGCCCCTGAGGACCCATCTCGCCCTTGGGACCCATGGATCCCGCGGGACCCTGCGGACCGCGCGCGCCGTCGACGCCCTTGAAGCCCTGGAGGCCCTGAGGACCGATGAGCCCCGCCGGCCCCTGAGGACCCATCTCGCCCTTGAGACCCATGGGCCCCGCGGGGCCCTGCGGACCGCGCGCGCCATCGACGCCCTTGAGGCCCTGGGGGCCGATGAGCCCCACCGCCCCTGCCGGCCCCTGCGGACCACGCGCGCCGTCAGCGCCCTTGAAGCCCTGAGGACCGATGTGCCCCGCCGGCCCCTGAGGACCCATCTCGCCCTTGGGCCCTTGCGGACCACGCGCGCCGTCGACGCCCTTGAAGCCCTGGAGGCCCTGGGGACCGATGAGCCCCGCGGTGCCTGCCGGCCCCTGAGGACCCATCTCGCCCTTGGGCCCTTGCGGACCACGCGCGCCGTCGCCGCCCTTGAAGCCCTGGAGGCCCTGGGGACCGATGAGCCCCGCGGTGCCTGCCGGCCCCTGAGGACCCATCTCGCCCTTGGGCCCTTGCGGACCACGCGCGCCGTCGCCGCCCTTGAAGCCCTGGAGGCCCTGGGGACCGATGAGCCCCGCGGTGCCTGCCGGCCCCTGCGGGCCGGCCTCGCCGCGCTCGCCCTTGGGCCCTTGCGGACCCTGCGGACCACGCGCGCCGTCGCCGCCCTTGAAGCCCTGGAGGCCCTGGGGACCGATGAGCCCCGCGGTGCCTGCCGGCCCCTGAGGACCCATCTCGCCCTTGGGCCCTTGCGGACCACGCGCACCATCGACGCCCTTGAAGCCCTGGAGGCCCTGGGGACCGATGAGACCCGCGGTGCCTGCGGCGCCCGCCGGCCCCTGCGGGCCCGCCTCGCCGCGCTCGCCCTTGGGCCCCTGCGGACCGCGCTCGCCCTGCGGCCCAGCGGGCCCCCGCTGCCCCATGGGCCCCTGGGGACCACGCTCCCCCTTCTGAAACTGCTGATACTGCTGTCCCACGAACCCCTTGCCCCTGCCGGGCACGTGGTGCCCGACCTCGTCGGACGCCCCGGCCTCCGCCTTGACGTCTCGC
The DNA here is from genome assembly GCF_051524395.1 of Sorangium sp. So ce117. Lineage (NCBI taxonomy): Bacteria > Pseudomonadati > Myxococcota > Polyangiales > Polyangiaceae > Sorangium > Sorangium sp. So ce117. Next base: position 7,895,627 of record NZ_CP150309.1, on the reverse strand, counting down.
GAATCGCCGGCCCAGCTCGCGCCTGCGCTGGCCATCACCCCGGCAAACCCGGCGAGGATTCCAGCAGAAACCGCACTCGCTCGATACTTTCGCATGTGACTCCGCCTTTCTATCGATTCCGAGCTTCAATGCGCTCGATCCCGCAGACAGCCGCGTTCAGATGAGGTGGAGCCCAGCAGGCGAGTGATTCGGGCGAAGGCCGACTCCGGGACGGATCTCCGCCCGTGCCCCGCACCGACTTCTCGATGAGAGTCCCACCAATTGCCGGCACGAAAAGTCAGGGCGATTCGTCGATGCGGCACCCGACAGGCCACGCCACGATGCGGGCGTGGCCAGGTGCAGCCAGCGCTCGAAGGCTCCAGTCGCCAACCCGCTGTGTCTGGAGCGATCCTAAGTTAATGGGGGCGGTTCACCAAGCCCCTGAAGAGGGGTTGACGGCCGCGACCCCTGTCGAGCAATCGGCGTTCATTCGCGCTCGCGCCGGGGGAAGGCCGCGTCCGCATGCGAAGCCGGGGTATTTGCGGGCATCGAGCGCAGAGCAGGGCGAACGCGTGGAAAGACAGCAGCTCGCGCATGGGAGCACGCAATGGCGCGAAGGGAGCACCAACGCGAGAATCAGGAGACGGCCGCGCACAGGACAGGAAATGGCGAACACGTGGCGGATCGGGTAAGATCGCCGGGTGCCCGGCCTCGACACCGACGATGACGCCCTCCTCTCGACGGAGCGCCTGCGCCTCCGCCCCCACCGGCGGTCGGACGTCCCGTTCATGATGGAGCTGAACTCGGATCCCGAAGTGGTCCGCTACACCGGCGATACAGCGTTCACGTGCGAGGACGAAGCGCGCGCGGTCGTCGCGCGGCTCGCGCGCCAGTTCGAGGACTTCCGCATGGGCCGGTTCATCGTCTCGGACCGGAAGACGGCGGAAAAGCTGGGCTGGTGCGGCCTCAGGTGGCACGACGACCTCGAGGTCGCGGACCTCGGGTACCGCTTCTTCCGCAAGCACTGGGGCAAGGGCTACGCCACGGAGGCGGCCGCCGCGTGCATCCGGTACGCAGTCGAGCAGCTCCGGCTCCCACGCCTCGTCGCGCACGCGATGCTCGAGAACGTCGCGTCGGTCAGGGTCCTGGAGAAGCTAGGATTTCGCCGGACGGGACCGACCGTGTTCAAGGGGCTCGTGGCCGAAGGGTTCGAGCTCCCCCTCTGCCCGCCCGCGTCCCCGGAGGGATCCGACGGAGAGCAGACATGGCGATGACGCCGGCACAGGCGACCAGCCCGGCGGCCGTCAATCACGGAAAACGCGGCGTCGTCGATCGAGCCCGCCGACCCGAAGGCCCCTGAAATAGGTGAGACCCGGGACTGTAGCCTAGTCCCGGGCCTCGGTTTGCCGCCATCTGCGCACACCCACACGTTTAAGGTCGAAGGTCAGTCCTTACACCGCCGTGTTCTGCCATTGAACTACCGGCCATCATGGACCGCGCGCCGGGGCGGGAGCGCCCCGGCGCCGCGCGAGGAGAGGCGACGCCTCACCGCGGCGCGGGCTGGCCAGGCTGGAATTGAACCAGCATCCGACGATTCAAGCCTCCTCCCGTTCGATTGGGTGATCGGCGGCGAATGCTCGAGCCTGGAGTGAGAGCTTGAGACCATTGAACGGGCCAGCGCTGCCTCTTCCAAATTGGGCTACCCCGCCGCGAGAGAAAATGAGGTGGCGGGGGCAGGATTCGAACCTGCGCTTGGGCGCCGAGCCCATCAAGCTGAGCTTGAGCTTCAACTTGCACTCCGCGGCCACGATATCGCTCCGGCGGCCGCGGCGCAAGCGCGGCCGGGGCCGGGGCCGGGGCCGGGGCGGTGAGCGTCAGGCGCGCGTCAGGTGCGCGTCAGGTTCCAAAGAGGAACCCGAGGACGGCGGCGCCGACCTTCTGCTCCTCGACCGTCTGGTTGTTCGCCTCCTCGCGGGCGAACTTGACCGCCTTTTGCAGCTTCTCCACGCGATCGAGCAGCTCGTTGATGCGCCGCGCTGGCAGCGCGCCCGAGAACTTGACCGTCTTCCAGTAACCGACGACCACGTCCTCGTGATAGACCTCCACCTGCGCCGGGTGTTTGTCCGTCGCCTCGGCCTTGACGTGGTTGCGCGGGATCTTCTTGGTCCGCGCCGTCTGCACCGGCTCCGTCGCCCAGGAGTCCGCGGAGGGATCGAAGGTCCAGCTCTCCGACGCGTCGAGCACCGGCAGCTTCCTGATGAAGGTGTTCATGTCGACGAGCTGCTTCTCCAGGAAGAGCAGGTAAGTTACGGGCGCCCCCGCGAGGAGCACCTTGCCGTCGACGACCACGTCCGCGCGGGCCTTGCAGTTCGCATAGTCCTTGGTGGCCGTGACGTCGAAGAGCTCGCCCAGGATGTCGGCGGTGCTCCGGATGATGTCCTCGGCCTTCGCCTGCACCCTCGTCGCCTCGGGCGGGAGCTGCTCGCCCTCCTCGTCCTTCGACCGGTAGGTGCGCGAGATCCCGGAGAGCAACGCCGGCTTCTGCAGCGCGTGGTGCGCCTCGGTGAGGCGCTGGTGGGAGCGGGCCTTGACGCCCTTCTCGATGGCGATGATCTGGTTCAAGCGGGGCATGGCGGTCTCCTAGGAGGACCACCCTATCAGAGGAGCAAAGCACCTGTCAGCGCCGTCGCGTGAGCCTGCGATGGGCCCGGGAAGCGCTGTCGTGAGCGCGTGAGCGCCTAGGCCGATGGGAGCAGGGCCCCTTCGCCCTCGGCCGCCGTCTCCGCCTCGGCCGCATGCAAAGGGAGCTCGATGATGAACGCGGCGCCGGCGCCCGGCTTGCTCTCGACGCGGATGGTGCCGCCGTGGGAGGTGACGATCCACCGGACGATGTAGAGGCCGAGGCCGAGGCCGCCGAAGCTGCGGTCGGAGACGGCGCGCTCGAAGCGCTCGAAGATCCTGGCCTGGTCGGTCTCCGTGATGCCCATGCCGTGATCGCGGACGACGAGCAGCGCGCGGCCTTCTAGGCCGCGCACGACGACGTGAATGGGGGACCCCGCGCCGTACTTGATCGCGTTGGACAGGAGGTTGATGAGGACCTGCTCCACGCGAGAAGCGTCCCAGTCCCCGACCACGGGCCCTTCCAGCTCGAGCTGGGTGCGGCAGCAGGCGTCGTCGAGCTGCTGGTGCATCCGCTCGACGACCTCGCGCGTCAGGGCCGCCAGGTCGAGGGGGGCGCGCGCGAGGGTGAGCCGGCCGGCGTTGAGGCGGGTGACGTCGAGCAGCTCGTTGACCAGGTGGGCGAGGCGCGCGATCTGGCGATCGAGGACCTGGATCGCGGCGTCGATGCGCTCCGGAGCGACCTCGGCGCGCTGGAAGCGGGGCAGGAGCCGGGCGAGGAGGTGGGCCTGCATCGTGAGCGAGGTGAGCGGTGTCTTGAGCTCGTGCGAGGCGACGAGGAGGAACTCGTTCCGGCGCTCGATCGCCTCCTGGGCCTCGGTGAACAGGCGGCTGTTGTCGAGGGCGAGCGCGGCGCGGCTCGCCAGCTCCTGGGCCAGCCAGAGGTCCGCGGGGCCGTAGTGGCGCCGGGGAGCGGTCGCCAGCAGGGTCATGACGCCGAAGCACCGGTCTCGCGCGAGGAGCGGAGCCCGGAGCAAGGAGTGAACGCCGAGCGGCTCGAGGAGGGGCGCGACGCGCACGTCGCCCACCTCGGGGCGTTGCAGCGACGCGGCCGAGAGCGGCTGCAGCGCGTCGATCACCGCCCCTGCGAGCTCGGCACGCACGCCCGCGGTGACCGCGGCGATCGTGTGTCCCGGGGCGTCGCGAGCGAGGTCCACGTCGATGACGCACTGATCGGCCAGCTCGGGCACGGCGAGCGGCGCCACGCTCTCGAGGGTGGCGCCGTAGCCGAGGGACATGAGCTTGCGGCTCGCCTCGGCGAGGAAACGCTCGGCCAGCTCGGCCCGCCTGCGCTGGGTGATGTCGGTGGAGATGCCGCAGAGCACGCCGGGCATGACGCGCTCGCCAAGCGGGAACTTGACCGACAGGAAGGTGTGCGGCCCGTCGTCCAGCAGGATCTCCTCCTCGCACTGCAGCGGCTCGCCCGCGTCGAGCACCTTCCTGTCGTTGTCACGGAGCACCTCGGCGGTCGAAGCAGGAAAGGCCTCGGCGTCGGTCTTTCCGACGAGCTCGTGGCGCGGCAGCCCGACGGCGCTCTCCGCGTGGCAGTTGGCGAGCAGATACCGACCGTCGCGATCCTTGAGGTAGATGGCTGCAGCGGAGTTGTCGACGATGGCCTGGAGCGTCTTCTGGTGGGCCCGGAGCTCCCGCTCCGCCCGGCGCCGCTCGGCGTTCTCCTGCTCGATATCGGTATAGAGCATGGCGTTCTCGAGCGAGATGGCCGATTGCGAGGCGAGCAGCTCGAGCACGGTGAGCCGCCCGGGCGTGAACGCCCCGGTGATGAGCCTGTTCTCCAGGTAGAGCAGGCCGAGCAGCCTCGCCTGCCGCACGATCGGCAGGCACAGCGCCGATCCCTGCCCCCTCTGCCTGAAATAGTCGTCCTCCGAGAACGGGTGTCTGGCGGCGGCGTCGTCGAGCCGCACGCGCTCGTGGCTCCGGCGAACGTAGTTGAGGACCGACCGCGGCAGCGGGGTCGCCGCCGCTTCGCCCGCGTCGAGCAGCCGCGCCGCGCTGCCGGACGTCGAGATCGCCGCCGCGATCGACAGGCGATCCTCCCGGACCAGGAGCACGACCCCCTCTCCGGCGCCCGCGTGCTCGACAACGATGCGCAGCAGCATCTCCAGGAGGCGCGGGAGCTTGAGCTCGCCGGAGATGCTCTGGGAGGCGGTGACCACCGACAGGACATCGAACTGCTCGGCCCGGACGGCGAAGGTGACGGTGGGGGCGATCGGCTTGCGCGGGGCGAGGTAGGGGTAGCGCTGGTCGAGCTGCTCCACCTTGGCGTGGGCGCCCCAGCGACAATAGCCGGCGCGGGCCTCTCGCAGGTAGGCGTCGGCGGACGTGAAGAGGCCGCACGCGCGGTAGAACCCCGCGGCGAGCTCGCAGGCGATGGCCTCGTGCTGGACGAAGCCGTTCTCCCGCGCCGAGGAGATGGCTTGCTCGTAGAGCCGCATCGCCTGCGGTTCCTGCCCGCGGAGCCGGGCGATCTCGGCGCGGACCAGGGCGTGCTTGTGGAGGAAGTTCTCGGGGCAGCTCCTGGCCCACGCGCCGAGCTGCCGCTCGCACTCGAGCAGCTCCTCGGGGGGTTCCCCCCGCGGGGCGGGCCGCGCCTTATGCGCCTCGCTGGAGAGGGCCGCGAGCGAGAGCGCGAGGTAATAGAAGCTCTCGGCGATGATGACGTTCGACTCGACCTTGTAGGGGTGCTCGGCGCGCCCGCGGGTCACCGCGGCGAACGCCGCTCCGGGAGGGCCGATCAGGAAGCGCGCCTGCGCCTTCAAGTTGTAATGGATGGCGCGGACGAGCGGAGGATTCCCCTCCTCCAGCGACGCCTCGAAGGCCGGCAGATCGAGCTCCGTGCCGTCCAGGGTCGAGAGGCGCACCGGCCTCCCGCGCAGCGCCTGGATCATGGCGGAGATGCCGAGGAGGACGCAGTGCGGTAATGCGTAGCCGGCCCTGCGCACGAAGCCGAGGCGCTCTTCGACCGCGCGGAGCACGTCCTCCAGCGGCTCCCCGGAGAGCAGCGGGAATATCTCGGCCCACATGCAGTTGTAGCACGCGTCGTTCAGGTTGCCGGACTCGACGGCGGCGCTGAACCCGTCGCGCGTGTACGGAGTCGTCTCTCGGTAATGGCGCGTCCAGAAGACGATGTGCTGTCCAAACATGGTGAGCACCACCGATCTCGTGGTGAGGAGGCCGCTCCTCTGCGCCAGGTCGTGACCGAGCTTGCCGAACAGATATCCTTCCTGGTATCGCCCGTACCTCGGGCCGATCACCCTCGCGAAGAAGGTGTACGCGTGAGGGGAGGTCTCGGCGTTGCCGTGGCGCAGGCTGAGCTGGACCATGCGCAGGACGACGAGGTAGTGCAGGTTCGCGTCCATGAAGAACGCGGGGAGGGACACCCCCTTCAGCACGCCCATCGCGCTCTCGATCTCCGGATTCGTCATCCGGGGTAGGTGGACAAGGTCCGCGATCGCGCGATCGCCCAGGTCCCGCCAGACGTGCTCGGTCTCCTCGTCGACCTGTGCGTCGCTAGGGCCGAGCGGAAGCGCGATGTCGCAGGCTCGGAGCCACCCGAGCCCGATCTCCACCGCGCGAGCGTGTCGCCCTCGGGTGACGTTCAGCGCGACGGCGAGCTCGACGGCGGCGGCCGTCTCGGTCCTGGTCCTCGCGCGCTCCATGAGCTCTTCGAGGAGCCGCTCGGCCTCGTCGAAGCCGCCGGTGATGTAGGCGACGTGCGCGCGCTCGAAGGTCAGATCGTAGGTCAGCTCGTGCCGCGCCTCCCAGCGGTCCGGCGCGAGCAGGGAGAGGCCCGCGGCGAGGAGCGCGGCGGCGGACTGGAAGGCCGCTGCGGCCTTGGCCTTCCTGCCGGCGCGGAGATTCAGCGCGGCGAGCTCGTCCCGCTCCACCTGGGAGCGGAGGAGCGCGGCGCCGCGGTTGAGGTGGCCGACGACGTCGAAGAGCGACTCGTCGCGCTCGCCCGGGCGCTGGGCCTTCACGAGCAGCTGGCCGATGCGGAGGTGCACCTCGGTGCGCTGCTCGGCCGGGATGAGCGAATACGCGGCCTGCTGCACCCGGTCATGGAGGAAGCGATAACCAGCGCTCCGCCGGAGGAGCAGCCCCTCCCGCACGGCCTCCTCGAGCGCGCCGCGGAGCGCTTCCGCCGACCTTCGCGCGACGATCGCGAGGGTGTCGAGGTCCAGGGTGCTGCCGAGGCACGCGGCGAGCTTGAGCGCGTCCCGGGCCGGGACCGAGAGCCGCTTGAGCTTGCCCACCATCAGCTCGACGACGTTGTCGGTGAACCCCTTGTCGTGGATGGCGGCGATGTCCCAGCGCCATACGCGCTGCTCGGCGTCGAAGGTGATGAGACCTTCCTGGTGCAGCTCGAAGAGGAACTGGAGGACGAAGAACGGGTTGCCGCCGGTCTTCTCGTAGACGAGCCGCGAGAGCGGCTCGACCTCCTCGGTTCGGGCGTGGACCGCCTCGGCGACGAGCGCCCCGACGTGGGCGGCGGAGAGCGGCGCGAGGACGAGCTCGGAGACGGCGGCGCCGCGCTTCTGCACCTCGGCCAGGGTGAGCCGGAGCGGGTGCGCGGGGCCGACCTCGTTGTCGCGGTAGGCGCCGATCAGCAGGAGGTGCTCGGACCCGGCGTAGGTGGCGAGCTGCTCGAGCAAGAGCAGGCTGGCCGCGTCGGCCCATTGCAGGTCGTCGAGGAAGAGCACCATGGGGTGCTCGTCCCGGGCGCACGCCGCGACGAAGCGCTGGAGCGCCGCGTGCAGCCGGCCCTGCGCCTCGGTGGGCGGGAGCTCGGGCACGGGCGGCTGCGGGCCGAGGAGGAGCGTGAGCTCGGGGAGCACGTCGGCGAGCAGACGGCCATCCTGGCCGAGGGCCTCGCGGAGGCGCTCTCGCCAGCGCTCGAGCTGCTCCTCGCTCGCGCACAGGATCTCCTGCACGAGCGCCCGGAACGCTTGGAGGAAAGGGAGATAAGGGACGTCGCGCTTCAGCTGCTCGAACTTGCCGGAGACGAAGAAGCCGCGCTCGCGCACGACGGGCCTGTGCAGCTCGGCGACGAGCGATGACTTGCCGATGCCCGAGTAACCCGACACGAGCGCGAGCTCGGGCCGGCCATTCGAGACCACGCGCTCGAACGCGGCGAGCAGCGCCTCGATCTCACGCTCGCGGCCGTAGAGCCGCTGCGGGACCCGGAACCGGTCGGAGAGGTCGCGCTCCCCGAGCGGGAACGGCTCGATGGCGCCGGTCGCCTGCAGCTGGGAAAAGCACCGATCGAGGTCGTGGCGCAGGCCGAGCGCGCTCTGGTAGCGCTCCTCGGCGGCCTTGGAGAGCAGCTTGAGGACGACGTCGGACAGGACCGGTGGAATCGAGGGGACGAGCGCGCGCGGCGGCCGCGGCGCCTGGGCGATGTGGCAATGCACCCACGCGACGGGATCGCTGGCCTGGAACGGCAGGGCGCCCGTCAGCATCTGGTAAAAGGTGACGCCGAGCGAGTACAGGTCGGTCCGCTCGTCGATCCAGCGGTTCATCCGGCCTGTCTGCTCCGGCGCCATGTAGGCGAGCGTGCCCTCGATGAGCCTGTCGCGGGCGAGGTCCTGGGACTCGCGGGGCAGCAGGCACGCGATGCCGAGGTCGGTGATCTTCACCTCCCCGGTGTCGGGGTTGCAGAGCAGGTTCTGGGGCTTGATGTCCTTGTGGATGATGCGATGGCGGTGCAGCTCGGCCAGCGCGTCGGTCAGGCGGAGGGCGAGGGGGAAGAAGCGCTCGATCGACATCGGGCGCATCGGGCGCGTCGGCCCGTCGCCGTCGAGCAGCTGGTCGAGCGAGCGGCCGCCGAAGTCCTCGAGGACCAGCGCCACCTGATCGCCGAACGCCTCGATCGCGCGGGCCTTGACCACGGCCGTCGTGTCGAGCGCGCTGGCGAGCTCGTGCTCGTGGTGCAGCCGGCCGAGGGCGCGCGGGCTCGCGTGGTCGCGCCGCAGGACCTTGAGCACCACCGGCCGGCCGTCCTCCGCGCGCCGCGCCCGGTAAAGGATCGTCTCTGCACCTTGGTGCAGGACCCCCACCACGAGGTAACGCGGACTTTCTGGCATACGCAAGATCGTCGGCAGCCGGAGCGGCCTCCGAGGCGTCGGTGTTTGGCCTGATGGTGCCAAAAGCGCCGTGCTTCGCCACGGGAAATGGCGGCATGCCCTCGCGCCGGCTCGCCTGGAGAGCGCATGCGCCGGTCGCCCCGGGAGCCCCCTGTGAACGTCGATTCTATGTCGATGCGAGGGAGGTGCCCGGGCCGTCCGTCTCCGCCTCCGCCGCATGCAAAGGGAGCTCGACGATGAACGTGGCGCCGGCGCCCGGCTTGCTCTCGACGCGGATGGTGCCGCCGTGGGAGGTGACGATCCACCGCACGATGTAGAGGCCGAGGCCGAGGCCGCCGAAGTTGCGGACGGAGACGGCGCGCTCGAAGCGCTCGAAGATCCTGGCCTGGTCGGCCTGCGCGATGCCGATGCCATGGTCGCGGACGACGAGCAGCGCGCGGCCTTCCAGGCCGCGCACGACGACGTGAATGGGGGCGCCCGCGCCGTACTTGATCGCGTTGGACAGGAGGTTGATGAGGACCTGCTCCATGCGAGAAGCATCCCAGTCGCCCACCACGGGCCCTTCCAGCTCGAGCTGGGTGCGGCAGCGGGCGTCGGTGAGCTGCTGGTGCATCCGCTCGACGACCTCGCGCGCCAGGGCCGCCAGGTCGAGGGGCGCGCGCGCGAGGGTGAGCCGGCCGGCGTTGAGGCGGGTGACGTCGAGCAGCTCGTTGACCAGGTGGGCGAGGCGCGCGATCTGGCGGTTGAGGACCTGGATCGCGGCGTCGATGCGCTCGGGAGCGATCTCGGCGCGCTGGAAGCGGGGCAGGAGCCGGGCGAGGAGGTGGGCCTGCATCTTGAGCGAGGTGAGCGGGGTCTTGAGCTCGTGCGAGGCGACGAGGAGGAACTCGTCGCGGCGCTCGATCGCCTCCTGGGCCTCGGTGAACAGGCGGCTGTTGTCGAGGGTGAGGGCGGCGCGGCTCGCCAGCTCCTCGGCCAGCCACAGGTCGGCGGGGCCGTAGCGGCGCCGTGGCGCGGTCGCCAGCAGGGTCATGACGCCGAAGCTCCGGTCGCGCGCGAGGAGCGGAGCCCGGAGGAAGGAATGAACGCCGAGCCGCTCCAGGAGGGGCGCGGCGCGGACGTCGCCCACCTCGGGGCGTTGCAGCGACGCGGCCGAGAGCGGCAGCAGCGCGTCGATCACCGCCCCTGCGAGCTCGGCAGGCACGCCCGCGGTGGCCGTGCGCTCCGGAGCGTCCGGATCGAGGCGCACGTCGACCACGCACTGGTCGGCCAGCTCGGGCACGGCGAGCTGCGCGACGCTCTCGAGGGTGGCGCCGTAGCCGAGGGCCATGAGCTTGCGGCTCGCCTCGGCGAGGAAGCGCTCGGCGAGCTCGGCCCGCTTGCGCTCGGTGATGTCGGTGGAGACGCCGCAGATCACGCCGGGCATCACGTCCTCGCCGAGCGGGAACTTGACCGAGAGGTAGGTGTGCGGCCCGTCCTCCAGGATCAGCTCTTCCTCGAACTCGAGCGGCTCGCCCCTGTCGAGCACCTGCCGGTCGTGCGCGTCCAGCGCCACGGCGCGCTCGGCAGGCAGGAGCTCGGCGCTGGTCTTTCCGACGATCTGATCGAGCGGCCTGCCGAGGGCGCGGCTCACCCCGCGGTTGGCGAGCAGGTGCCGGCCCTCGCGATCCTTGAGGAAGATGCACGCGGCGGAGTTGTCGATGATGGCCTGCAGCGTGGCCTGGCTCTCGCGGAGCTCGCGCTCCGCCCGGCGCCGCTCGGCGTTCTCCTGCTCGATATCGGTGTAGAGCATGGCGTTCTCGAGCGAGATGGCCGACTGCGAGGCGAGCAGCTCGAGCACGGTGAGCCGCCCCGGGGTGAACGCCCCGGCCACGAGCCGGTTCTCCAGGTAGAGCACGCCGAGCAGCCGCGCCTGGCGCACGATGGGCAGGCACAGCACCGATCTCGGCTTCTTCCGCGTGAAATACTCCTCTTCGAGGAAAGGGTGCTTCCCGGCGGCGTCGTCGAGCAGCACGCGCTCGTGGCTGCGGCGAACGTAGTTGAGGATGGATTGCGGCAGCGCGGCCGCCGCGGCCTCGCCCGGGTCGAGCAGCCGCGCGGCGCCCCCGGACGCGGCGATCGCCGCCGCGGTCGACAGGCGATCTTCTCGGGCCAGGAGCACGTAGCCTTCCTCGGCGCCCGCGTGCTCGATCACCGTGCGCAGCAGCATCTCGAGCAGCCGCGGGAGCTTGAGCTCACCGGAGATGCCCTGAGAGGCCTTGACGACGGAGAGGACGTCGAACTGCTCGGCGCGCACGGCGAAGGTGACGGTGGGGGCGATCGGCTTTCGCTCGACGAGGAAGGGATACCGCTGGTCGAGCTGCTCGACCTTGGCGTGGGCGCCCCAGCGGAAGTAGGCGGCGCGCGCCTTCTGGAGGTGGGCGTCGGCGGCGGTGGTGAGGCCGCGCGCGCGGTAGAACCCCGCGGCGAGCTCGCAGGCGATGGCCTCGTGCTGGACGAAGCCGCCCTCCCGCGCGGCCGAAGCGGCCTGCTCGTAGAGCCGGGCCGCCTCCGGTTCCTGCCCGCGGAGCCGGGCGATCTCGGCGCGGACCAGGGCGTGTTTGTGAAGGTAGTTGTCGGGGCCGTTCCTGGCCCACTCGCCGAGCTGCCGCTCGCAGTCGAGCAGCCCGTCCGGCAGCTCCGGCGACGCCTCGTGCGGGCTGCGCGCCTCGTGCGCATCGCCGTCGTCGACGAGCGCCGCGAGCGCGAGCGCGCGATAATAGAAGTCCTCCGCCACGAGCGCCTGCGGTTCGGTCCTCCAGGGCCTGTCGACGATCACCCGGCGCGTCGCCTCGCACGCCTCCCCGGGGGAGCCGAGCAAGAACAGCCCCTGGGCCTTCAGGCTCCAGTAGAAGCCGAGCACGCCGCCCATGTCCCCGGGAGGCAGCCGCGCCTCGAACGCGCCGGGATCCAGCTCGGATCCATCCATCATCGGGAGCCGGGCCGGCCTGCCTCGCAGCGCCTGGACCAGCGCGTAGGCGCTCAGGAGGATGTTGTAGACGAACTCGTATCCGGTCTTGCGCACGAAGCGGAGGTGCTCCTCGACCTCGCGGAGGACGTCCTCCAGCGGCTCGCCGGCGAGCAGCGGGAACAGCGGGGCCCAGATGCAGAGAAAGCACGCGTCGTTCAGGTTGCCGGTCTCGATCGCGGCGTTGAAGCCGGCGCGCGTGTAGGGATACGTCTCTCGGTAATGGCGCTTCCAGAAGATGATCAGATTGCCGAACAAGGAAGAGACCATGGCCTTCATGGCGAGGAGGTTGTCCCTCTCCACCAGGTCATGACCGAGCTTGCCGAACAGATATCCCTCCTGGTATCGCCCGTATTTCGGGCCGATCACCTTCGCGAAGGCCGCATACGCGTGAGGGGAGCTCGCGGCGTTGCCGTGCTGCAGGCTGAGCTTCACCATGCGCGCGACGACGAGGTAGTTCAGGTCCGGGTGCACGAAGTACGCGGGGACAGACACGCTCGCCAGGACGTTCATCGCGATCTTGCACGTCGGGTGCGTCATGGGAGGCAGGTGCATCAGGCCCTCGATCGCCCGGTCGCCCAGGGCCTGCCAGACGCCCTCGGTCTCCTCAGCGAGCCGCGCTTCGGTGAGCGGGATCGACAGGTCGATGTCGCAGGAGCGGAGGAACGAGAGCCCGATCTCCACCGCGCGGGCGGACTGCCCGCGGGTCACGCTGAGGGCGATGGCGAGCTCGACGGCCGCGGCTCGCTCGGCCTCGGTCCTCGCGTGGTCCGTCAGCGCTCGCAGCAGCCGCTCGGCCTCGTCGAAGCCGCCGGTGATGTACGCGGCGTGCGCGCGCTCGAAGGTCAGATCGTAGGTCAGCTCGTGCCGCGCCTCCCAGCAGCCCGGCGCGAGCAGGGAGATGCCCGCGGCGAAGAGCGCGGCGGCGGACTGGAAGGCCGCGGCGGCCTTGGCCCTCCTGCCGGCGCGGAGGTTCAGCGCGGCGAGATCGTCGCGCTCGGCCTGGGAACGGATGAGCGCGGCGCCGCGGTTGAGGTGCCCCACGACGTCGAAGAGCGCCTCCTCGCGCTGGCCCTTCAGGAGCAGCCGGCCGATGCAGAGGTGCACCTCGGCGAGCTGTCCGGCGGGGATGAGCGCGTGGGCGGCCTGCTGCACCCGGTCATGGAGGAAGCGATAACCAGCGCCCCGGCGGAGCAGCAGCCCCTCGCGCACGGCCTCGGCGAGGGCCTCGGCGAGCTCGGCTGCAGGGCGGCTCGCGACCAAGGCGAGGATGTCGAGGTCCAGGCTGGCGCCGAGGCACGCGGCGAGCTTGAGCGCGTCCTGCGTCGGGACGGGGAGCCGCTTCAGCTTGCCCACCATCAGATCGACGACGTTGTCGGTGAAGCCCTTGCCGCGGATCGCGGCGATGTCCCAGCGAAAGGCGCCCGCCTTCGCGTCGAAGGTGATGAGGCCTTCCTGGTGCAGCTCGAAGAGGAACTGGATCGCGAAGAAGGGGTTCCCGCCGGTCTTCTCGTGGACGAGCCGCGCGAGCGGCTCGGCGCGCTCGGCCGCGGCGTGGACCGCCCCCGCGACGAGCGCCCCGACGTCCGATGCGGAGAGCGGCGCGAGCACGAGGTCGCTGAGGGTCGCGCCGCGCTTCCGCGCGTCGGCCAGCATGAGCGGCAGCGGGTGCGCCGGGCCGACCTCGTTGTCGCGGTAAGCGCCGATGAGCAGGAGGTGCTCGGTCTCTGTGTAGGTGATGAGCTGCTCCAGCAGCTGGAGGCTGCCGGCGTCGGCCCACTGGAGATCGTCGAGGAAGAGCACCATGGGGTGCTCCTTCTGGACGCAGGCCGCCACGAAGCGCTGGAGCGCCGCGTGGAACCGGTGCCGGGCCTCGACGCCCGGGAGCTCCGGCACGGGCGGCTGCGGGCCGAGGAGCAGCGCGAGCTCGGGGAGCACGCCGGCGAGCAGCGCGCCGGTCGCGCCGACGGCCTCCCGGAGGCGCTCTCGCCAGCGCTCGAGCTCCTCGTCGCTCACGCTCAGGATCTCCCGCAAGAGCGCCCGGAACGCCTGGAGGAAGGCGTGGTAAGGGACGTCGCGCCTCAGCTGCTCGAACTTGCCGGAGAGGAAGAAGCCCCGCTCGCGCACCACCGGCCCGCGCAGCTCGGCCACGAGCGACGACTTGCCGACACCCGAGTAGCCCGACACGAGCACGAGCTCGGGGCGGCCGCTCGCGACCACGCGCTCGAACGCGGCGAGCAGGGCCCCTAGCTCGCGCTCGCGGCCGTAGAGCCGCTGCGGGATCTGGAACCGATCGGAGAGATCGCGCTCACCCAGCGGGAAGGGCGGAATCGCCCCGCTCGCTCGCCACCTGGCGAAGCACTCGTCGAGGTCGCGCTGCAGGCCGAGCGCGCTCTGGTAGCGATCCTCGGCGGACTTGGAGAGCAGCTTGAGGACCACCGCCGACAGCTGCGGGGGAATCGAGGGGACGAGCGCGTGGGGCGGGGATGGGTGGAGGGCGACGTGGCAATACACCCATTCCACGGGATCGCTCGCCTGGAACGGCAAGGCGCCGGTCAGCAGCTCGTAGAAGGTGACGCCGAGCGAGTACAGGTCGGTCCGCTCATCGATGGAACGGTTCATCCGGCCCGTCTGCTCGGGCGCCATGTACGCCAGCGTCCCCGCGATGAGCCCGTCGTGGGAGACGTCGTGGCATTCGCGCGGCGAGAGGCAGGCGATCCCGAGATCGGTGATCTTCACCTCCCCGGTGTCGGGGTTGTAGAGCAGGTTCTGGGGCTTGATGTCCCTGTGGATGACGCGGTGTCGATGCAACTCGGCGAGCGCGCCGGAGAGGCGGAGAGCGAGGGGGAAGAAGCGCTCGAGCGGCGTCGGCCCCTGGATGAGCCGGTCGAGCGAGCGGCCGCCGAAGTCCTCCAGGACCAGCGTCATCTGATCCCGGAACGCCTCGATCCCGTGGGCCTTGACGATGGCCGTCGAGTCGAGCTTCCTGGCGACGTCGTGCTCGTGGCGCAGCCGCCCGAGGGCGCGCGGGCTCGCGTGGTCGCGCCGCAGGACCTTGAGCACCACCGGCCGGCCGTCCTCCTCGCGCCGGGCTCGGTAGAGGATCGTCTCGGGCCCGTCGTGCAGGACCTCGATCACGAGGTAGCGTGGACTATCGGCCATAGGCGGGTCTTCGAAGGCCAGTGCGGCGGCCTCCGAGGCGTCGAGCGTCGGTGCATGTTGCCAAAACCGCCGCGCTCCGCCATGGAAAATGGCGGGGCGCCCTCGCGCCGGCTCGCTTGCGATGACGGGGGGAAGAGAGGGAATTCGCCGAGAGTCCTCCGACGCCTGCCGCGCGGGCACGCTGCGCTGTTTCTACGGGCGCCCGGCGGCCAGCCGTCGTGCGACCGTGGAGCTATGTGCCGCAGCGCTGGACCGTGTAATCGCCGTCGACCGGCCAGTTCTCGTCGCCCGCGCCGCGCACCTTCACGAACAGCGAGGTCTCGTCGCTGCTGACGATCTCGAGCGTGCCCCCATGGCCGGGGCCCACGCCGCCCGCTCCACCGCAACCGGAGAAGATCACGGATTTGGAGAAGGGGATGTGCATGGCGGAGAGATCGATGAGACCTGGCTTGTTGAGCTCGGGCGGGATCGTCAGGATGAATTGCCAGGTGCCCGCCTTGTCACAGTCGACGCCGGCCTCGAGATCGATCACGGGCTGGGCGCATTGCTCGACAGCGTTGCTGAAGTAGAGGACGAGCGCGTCCGGGGTCTCCCAGGCCGTCGGGCGGCTCGTGAAGGGGATGGATCCGGGGACCACATCGCTGCCTCGCAGCGCGATGACGTGGATGGCCGAGGTGCCGTCGTCCGCGTCGTCCACATCATCGTCGTCCACCTCATCGCCGTCGTCGGGCACCATGGGGGCCGGGGGGCTCCCCCAACCCCCATTTTGAATGGGATTGAAGACGATCTCCTCACATCCGGTGTTCATCACCGCCATCGCTCCGAGGACCATCATCCATCGTTTCATTCGAACGACCTCCAGGCCAGGCTCCAGAGGTGAAGTCCTTCCGGCGCGTGACGGCGGCTCATAAAAACAGATCGATCTCGATGCCGGCTGAAGAGAGGATGAACGGTTTGCCCCAGGTCGCTGTCTCTCGCTCGACGAACCGGACGGAGACGCCCTCGACGAGGACGCTGGCGAGGGCGTCGGCGCGCAGGCGGAACGTGGGGGTCAGGGCGAAGGAGAGGCCGGCGCCCGCGAAGGGGCTCGCGGTCACCGCGGCGGATGCGCTCGAGCGGAAGCCTTTGCTGGCCACCCCCGTGCTCCAGAGCAACACGGCCGAGAGGCCGAGATCCGCCGAGGCCGTCCACGGGCTGTCGCGCGGGGCCAGCTGGAAGCGCGCGCCCCCGCCGGCGAGCAGGACGGAGAGCTCGGCGGTGCCTTGCGATCGCTCGACCTGGTGGGCGCTGACCGGAATCGCGGCGAACGCGATCGCGCCGGCGTGCTCGCCCGGCAGCCAGGAGAGGCCGACGTCGATGCTGACCGCCGCGCCGAAGCCGCCTGGGCTCAGCAGCACACCGGGAGCGAGCGAGAGGCGGAGCGCCGGCGACGGGCGCCGGGCCGGCGCGGGCAGCGTGTCCGGCGCGCGGACCTGCAGCTTCTCACGGATCTCGGGCGTCGCGGGCACCTCTCCGGGCGGGGGCGCGGGCAGGCCGGCCTCGAGGAGGCTGGCGCGCAGGAGCTCGACGGCGCGGAGCGCGAGCGCCGCGTCGCTGTCGGGCGTGCCGCCGTCGTCCGCCATCTCGCGGAGGACGGTCTTGCCGGTCACCCGATCGGCGATCCAGATCTCGACGCCGCGCTCGGAGGGGACGGCGCGGATCGCGGCGATGGCGCCCACCTCGCGCGCCGAGGCCTCGAGGGACGCGCGCGACGCCGGCTCGGCCGCGGGGTCGAGGCGCTCCGCCCGGAAGCCCAGCGACTCGATCTCGGCCACGATCCGCAGGCCGAAGCGATCGCCGGGGGCGCAGAGGACAGCGATGGTCGAGGCGGCCTCGGTCCGGGTCTCGCCGGCGCGCGCGCCCTCCGCGAGCGCGGCCCCTGCTGCGAGCGTGGCCCCGGCGAGGAAGTCGAGGAAGAGGAGCGTCGCGGCGCGGCGTCTCACGGCGAGGGAGGCTCGGCGGCAGGGCCCGGCGCGCCGGGCGAGCCTCCGGGGGCGACGGGCCTACCAGGCGAGCCTCCGGGGCTGACCGCCTTCGATCCGCGCGCGAGCACGTGCTTCGCGTACCCCGCGTGCGAGCCGCTCGGATGAGCGGCGAGGTACTGCTCGGCCGCCCTTCGGGCGCCCGCCTCGTCGCCCAACCTGTCCTCCGCCTCGACGAGGCGCCCCGCGGCGTCGGCGGCGAACGCGCC
The DNA here is from genome assembly GCF_051524395.1 of Sorangium sp. So ce117. Taxonomy (NCBI): domain Bacteria; kingdom Pseudomonadati; phylum Myxococcota; order Polyangiales; family Polyangiaceae; genus Sorangium; species Sorangium sp. So ce117. Next base: position 7,878,469 of record NZ_CP150309.1, on the reverse strand, counting down.
CGCCGGCTGCTCGCGCAGGTACCGGGCGAACCAGCGCGCGGCGGCCGCGTGGTCCTTGCTCTGGTCCTGGGCGATCCTCCCCAGCATGAACGCCGCCGACGCGGCCTCGGGCGAGCTCGGGAACCGGGCGCGGAGGGAGGCGAAGGCCTGGGCGGCGCGCGCCGGGCTCCCGCCGAGCCGGGCCGCGTCGCCGAGCGCGTGCAGATCGCTCGCGCTCGCGGCGTCGCAGAGCGCGTCGAAGCCCTCGCCCTCCGCGGCGGCCAGGGCGTCCCTGTACCTGGCCTCGAGGGCCAGGGCGCGCCACGACGGCGTCTCTCGGTGCGCGGGCGGGGGAGAGACCGAGCCCTCGCCGCCTGCTTGCCCTTGCAGCGCGGCCGCCCCGGCGCCCGGTGCGCGGGCGGTCGCCGGCGGCCCGCTCGTCGAGGTCGCAGCCGCGCCCGGAGCGGCTTCGCTCGGGGCAGGCGCGCCTGGAGCGGCTTCGCTCGGGGCAGGCGCGCCTGGATGGGCCGCGCTCGCGGCCATCGCGCCGGGATGGGCCGCGCTCGTGGCAGCCGCGCCGGGCGGGGTCGCCGTCGATGGGGGGCCAGCGGCCGCGTCGATCGCGCCGACCTCGAGGGTGTTCGTCGCGGGTGAGATGGTGAGCCGCTCGCCGGCGCGGACGGCGCGCGATTCGCCCACGACCGGCCCGGAGACCGTGATCGCCCCCTCGTGCAGCGCGACAACGAGCTGCTCGGTCACCGGGTCCCACCGGGTCTCGAAGCGCGTCCCGATCACGCGGACCTGGAACGGCCCGACCCGCACCGTCCAGCGCGCGCCCTCGCGGTGGACGACCGAGAGATCGAGCGCACCTCGCTCGAGGGAGAGCTCCGCGCCGTCTGCGCCCACCGAGGCGACGCGGGCGCGCCCCCCCGGCGCGAGGCGGAGCAGCGAGCCGTCGGAGAACCGGATCGGCAGCTCCGCCGTGGCCGGCGCGGCGATCCACGCGCCGACGGCCCCTGGCTCGGCCGCCCCGAGCGCGAAGCGCATCGGAGCGCGGGGGCGCGCCACGAGCGCGATCACGAGCGCGGCGGCGAGCAGGGCCACCGCCGCCAGCGTGGCGGCGAGCCGCACCGCGAACGGCCTTCCAGGCCTCGTCCGCCGCCAGGAAGACTCACGGCGGGGCCGCTCTCCGCGCCCGGCCGGCTCCGCGTCGGGCACCGGCGCCGCCGCGAGCAGCCGCGCCCGCCCGCGCTCGCGATCGAGCCGCGCCGCCGGCATCCGGTCCTGAAGCTCGGCCACGCGCCGCCCCAGGGGGGTCAGCGGGCGCTCGGATTGCCCCACCGGGTACCTCCATCGAGCCACGCCTCGAGCGCGGGCTGCTTGCGCGCTTCGGCCTCGAAGCGGGCGCCGGCGCGGGCGAGCCGCCGCTTGATCGTCGCGAGCGAGGTCTCGCACGCCGCGGCGACCTCGGTGAGCTCCATGCCGTCGATGAACCGGAGAGCGAAGGCGATCCGCTCGTCCACCGGGAGCGCGTCGAGGACCGCATAGGTCGCGCGCAAGGCGTCCAGCACGTCGCCTGACGCCGCGCCGGACTCGACCTCGGGCAGCTCCTCGCTCGGCAGGAACCAGAGCCAGCTGCGCCGCTTCCTGCGGGTGATCGACGAGCGCGCCACGTGCACCGCGATCATCGTGAGCCAGCCCTTGAGCGCGCTCGGGTCCTCGAGGCCCGGCAGCGAGCCGAGCGCGCGGACGAAGACGTCGTGGTGCAGGTCGGCCAGGTCGTGGCTGAAGCCGAGCAGCCGGTAGAGCACCCGGTGGACGTGATCCGCGAACCGGTCGTAGAGCGCGGCGCGCGCCCCGGGGTCGCCCCGCCGGAACGCGTGCACGAGGGTCGCGTCGTCGCCGGCGAAGGCCCGCTTCGGGGCGGGCGGCGGCGGTCGGACGAGCTTCAAGGGGCGGGTCAAACGGGGCTCCTCTGCTGAAGTCCCCCGAGGGGAGGCCCACGGCTCAGGGGGTCGCACGATCGTCCCCGGAGGCCCAAGGAGCGCCTGAAGAACCGTGGTTTCACACGAGAGCCCTGACCCTGCGCTCCGTCGCAGAAGCGAACTTCGCGCCGAGGCTGCGCGGCCACGGCACCACCTTTGCTTTCAGGGCCGTCGCGCCCCGGGCTCTCAGGGGCACGCTTTGAAAGGGGAGCACGATGCGCAACCTGCTTCTTCGCCTTCACGTCGTCCCGATCCTCGTCGCCCTCGCCGCCGGCTGTTCGGGCGAGGGGAGCCAGCCCCCGCCCGGCGCCGACGGCACCCAGCTGCCCTCCACGGAGCTAGGGCCCGAGCAGCAGGCGGAGCTCACCGCGCTGCTCGCCGAGCGGGATGCCTCGGCGAGCATGAGCGCCGAGGATTTCGCCTCGCGGTACCCCGTCCCCTTCGCGTCGGGCCTGTCCTATGCGCCGGCGGACGCCGCGGGCCTCTCGCTCCTCCAGGGCACCGCGCTCGCCCTCGACGAGGACGAGCTCGCGAAGCTCTCCGCGAACGGCTTCGTCATCTCGAGCAAGAAGTCCTTCCCGACCTTCGTCTACGGCTACGAGAGCATCTACTCGCTCGACCTGCCGCTCTACGTGTCCGCGGACTCCATCCTGTTCGCGGTCCACCGCTCGTACGACGCGATCCTGAAGGCGGTGGAGCTGGCCTCGCTCGCGCCCGAGCTCGGGACGATGCTGAAGCAGATGCGCGCGCGGCTCGCCTCGGGCGCCGGAGCGGAGCTCGGCGCCGAGGCGCGCGCGGACGCGGATCTCTTCACGGCGGTCGCGCTCGCGCTGCTCGACGGCGCGCCCGTCGCCCCCGTCGCGGGCGCCAGCGCCGCGGCGATCGACGAGCTCGTCGCGGGCGCGGAGGCCCACGACGGCATGGGGGAGGTCCGCCTCTTCGGCACGGACCGGCTCATGGACTTCTCGCAGTTCGAGCCCCGCGGCCACTACGTCGACGAGCTGCACCCCGAGCTCGCGCGCTACTTCCGCAGCATGATGTGGCTCGGCCGCGTGGATTTCCGCTTCCTCGAGACCCAGCAGGACGGCACCCAGCGCTTCCAGCGGCGGCACCTCGAGGGCGCGTACGTGCTGCGCGCCCTGGCCGACGCGGAGACCGTCGCTCGCTACAAGCGCATCGACGACGCGATCCAGGCCTTCGTCGGCGAGAGCGACTACATGACCCTGCCGGCGCTCGACGACCTGCTCGCCGACCTCGGCCTCAGCGACGCCGCCGGCCTCGCCGGCGTCCCGGACGCGCGGATCGCCGAGGTCATCGTGAAGGAGGGCCACGGGACGCAGCGGATCTCGAGCCACATCATGATCAACGGGCTCGGCAAGGGCACGATGCCCCTCTCGTCGAGCTTCGCGCTGCTCGGCCAGCGGTACGTCGTCGACTCCCACGTCTTCTCGAACGTGGTCTTCGACCGGGTGAAGGGCGGCGCCGTCAAGCGCATGATGCCGGACCCGCTCGACGTGGGCTTCGCCGCGCTCGGCAACGATCAGGCGGGCCAGCTGCTCGCCCCGGAGCTCGGGCGGTTCGACTACGCGCCCGACCTGCACATGATGCGCGTGCTCGTCGACGCGCACCCCGGGGACTTCTGGGAAAAGAACCTTTACAATCGCTGGCTCGGCGCGCTGCGGGAGCTGTCGCCGGCGCGGGCGATCGGCGACGGCGAGGGGCTGCCCGGCGTGGCGAAGACCGACGCGTGGGGCCGGCGCCTGCTGAGCACCCAGCTCGCCTCCTGGGCCGAGCTCCGCCACGACACCCTGCTCTATGCCAAGCAGTCGTACACGGGCGGGGACACGTGCGAGTTCCCGGACGCGTACGTCGATCCGTACCCGGCGTTCTACACGCGCATCGCCGAGCTGGCCGAGCACGGCGTCGAGATCGTCGGCGCGCTCGATCTGTCGAGCGCGCCGCAGCTCGGGGAGAGGGTGTCGGCGTACTTCTCGCAGCTCCACGACGTCGCGCGGACGCTCGGCGAGATGGCCGCGAACGAGCGCGCCGGCCTGCCCCTCACCCAGGAGCACCTCGATTTCATCAACCAGGCGGTGAAGGTTCAGTCGCAAGGGTGCGGTGCGCCCTACGTCGAGGGGTGGTATCTGCAGCTCTTCTTCGATCAGATGAAGAGTCTGGAGCAGGACCCGACGATCGCCGACGTGCACACCCAGCCGACCGACGAGGGCGGCGCGCCGGTCGGCCGCGTGCTGCACGTGGGCACCGGCCTGCCACGGCTCATGGTCGTGACGGCCGACCCCTGCGGCGGCGCGCCGCGCGCGTTCGTGGGGCTCGCCTCGTCGTACTTCGAGGCCGTCACCGAGGGCTTCGAGCGGATGGACGACCGGCAGTGGGCCGGCACGGTCCTGAGAACGACCCCCGACGTGCCCTGGATGACGGACCTCGTCTCCCGCTGATTCCGCTGCTCCGGCGACGCAGCGCTCGGCGCTGGCCGTCCCGTGAATTCGTGCCGAATTGTGTCGACTTGCGCCGAACCGACGCTGCTGCGCGCCAGCGGGATCATGGTGCTCGATCGATCCCGTCAGCCGCCGGAAGGCACCACCGTCCGGCTGTACACGGCGACCTTCTCCACGGGCGTCGCGGCGCTCGGACCGCGGCGACACGCACCGGGTCAGCGCGTCAGCGCGGCGTCCAGGTGCCGTTCGTCGCTTCGCAGAGCGGCTTGACGATATCCGCCGTGAGGAGCTCTGTTTCATCATGGTACGTCGTCATGGTCTCGCCGTCGCCGGTGAGGACGCAGGTGCCGAGCACGTCGCCGGTCGAGCATCGATCGACGAGCTCGGCCTCGAGGTTTGACCTGTCCGTGCACTCGCTTTCGTGCTTGTCCGGGTCGTCGGTCTCGAGCTCGGCGCAGCTACGGACCGTCACGCCGCCCGGGGTGCTGCCGGTGAACTCGCAGGCCACCCAGCGCGCGGCCGGAGCCTCCCCGCCACATCCCACGATGAGCACGAACACGACGATGAGAACGTTGCGCATGGCCAATCCTCCTTGATGAGCGCTCGAAGGAGCGCGAAACGATGACAATCACCGCTGTGTCCCCGAGCTCCTCCAGCGGTCGACCCAGGAGACACGAGCGCGATGGCGGGCCACGACAGGCCCTGCCGGAGCCCTGGTCCCGGAGCGAACTCCCCTGGAGGCGCTCGGGGGGATAACCCGCCAGAGCACCGATCCGCTTGGAAACCGGAGAAATGAACCGCCAAGCGCGCCGAGGACGCCAAGAGAAATGAAAGAATCTTGGCGTCTTATAACGTCTTGGCGGTTCGACTCCTCGCTGTTCGCACGTGGCTTCCGCCGGTCTGTGGCTCTAGAACACCAATCATGTTGAAACCCGGAGAAATTTCACAGGGAGGCGAGGAGGCGGGGAGGAAGAAAAAATGAGGCTCCTCCGCAGGATCTGTGGGCGCATGAGCCGAGCAAGGGCAGAACGACTTGCGGGCATCCGCGGGGCGCCCTGCCGCAGCATGGCTGGGCGATGCGTCGCGGGCATCCGTGGGATGGGTCGCCTGCTCGCAGACCGTGGGCGCAGAGGCGGTGCATGGGCGTGTCTACTCGTAGCGGGAGACCGGAGAATTTAACGCCAAGGCGCCAAGGCGCCAAGGCGCAAAAAAGCAAGAGAGAGGAAGGTCATTCTTGGGTAGTGGTCAAATTTGAACATGAAGGCGGGAAGGCGGGAAGAAAACCTTAATGATCTTCCCGCCTTCCCGCCTTCATGTGGACTCTCTCTGGGCAAACTTGACCACTACCTGCAAGTGGCTCGGTCGTCGCTCCCAGAGAGCGCGGATCAACTGGGACCGCAGGCACAGGCTGCTGGAACGCTACCCCCTCCCACCTGCCCGAGTCGCGAGGCCGTACTCACCCGCGTAGCGAATCCATGTCGCGAAGAGCCGGATGCGGTAGCCCCGCACGTCCGGATCTGTGGGGGCCCTGGGGGAGCAATCCCCCAGGGCTACCGAGCGCCTTGGCGTTAAAATCCGAGATTCTCGACGACGTCAGCTGCAGGCACGATGAGGCACCCAGCGATCTGACAAGCTGCGGGTTGACGCCCTCCGTCAACGTGACTTCACGGTCAGCTGGGCGGGAAGCTGCGCGACGGTGGGTTCATACGGTGACGACCTGCATTCACTGGACAGCGCGGTCGCGTGTCCGCCGTCGCGTGAGACGGGTCGCGCCGTGCTCGCTCGCGTCCAGGTCCCGTTCGCGCCTACCTGCTGAAGGAGCAGTTCCAGCGTTTCTGGAAGTACAAGTCTCCCGCGTGGGCTGGATGGTTCCTGGACGATTGGACACGTCTGGCCATGGGTTCCAGGATTCCGCCGTTCCAGAAGTTCGCACGGACCCTCCGTGGCCACCGAGAGCTCCTGCTCAACTGGTTCCGCGCACGGAGCGCCTTCGCCCAGGGCGCCACCGAGGGATTCAACAATAAAGCGAGGATTACGACCAGAAAAGCCTATGGGTTTCGGACCTACGAACACGCGGAGATCGCCCTCTACCACGCGCTCGGGAAGCTGCCGGAGCCCGAATGGCTCACCCACAGTTTTTTCTGAGGAGGCAAAAATATGAATTTCTCCCTCTTGCCGTCTCTCGCTCCCCGCCTCCCCGCCTCCCCGTGAAATTTCTGCTTTTTCTCGGGGTTTCAACCCGTTTGTCGCTCTAGGCCTGTGGGAGCAGGTCCCCTCGGCCGTCCGCCGCCGTCTCCGACTCCGCCTCCGCCGGGTGCAAAGGCAGCTCGATGATGAACGTGGCGCCCGCGCCCGGCTTGCTCTCGACGCGGATGGTGCCGCCGTGGGAGGTGACGATCCACCGCACGATGTAGAGGCCGAGTCCTAAACCACCGAAGTTGCGGACGGAGACGGCGCGCTCGAAGCGCTCGAAGATCCTGGCCTGATCGGCCTCGGCGATGCCCATGCCGTGATCGCGGACGACGAGCAGCGCGCGGCCTTCCAGGCCGCGCACGACGACGTGAATGGGCGCCCCCGCGCCGTACTTGAGCGCGTTGGACAGCAGGTTGATGAGGACCTGCTCCAGGCGCGTCGCATCCCAGCTGCCCACCACGGGGCCTTCCAGATCGAGCTCGGTGCGGCAGCGGGCGTCGTCGAGCTGCTGGTGCATCCGCTCGACGACCTCGCGCGCCAGGGCCGCCAGGTCGAGGGGGGCGCGCGCGAGGGTGAGCCGGCCGGCGTTGAGGCGAGTGACGTCGAGCAGCTCATTGATCAGGTGGGCAAGGCGCCCGATCTGGCGGCTCAGGACATGGATCGCGGCGTCGATGCGCTCCGGGGCGACCTCGGCGCGCTGCAAGCGAGGCAGGAGCCGGGCGAGGAGGTGAGCCTGCATCTTGAGCGACGTGAGCGGGGTCTTGAGCTCGTGCGAGGCGACGAGGAGGAACTCGTCGCGGCGCTCGATCGCCACCTGGGCCTCGGCGAACAGGCGGCTGTTGTCGAGGGCGAGCGCGGCGCGGCTCGCCAGCTCCTGGGCCAGCCAGAGGTCGGCGGGGCGGTAATGGCGTCGCGGCGCGGCCGCCAGCAGGGTCATGACCCCGAAGCGCCGGTCGCGCGCGAGGAGCGGGACGCGGAGGAACGAGTGAACGCCGAGCCGCTCGAGAAGCGGCGCAGCGCGGACGTCACCCACCTCGGGGCGCTCCGGCGAGGTCGCTGCGAGGGGCCGCAGCGCGTCGATCACCGCGTCTGCCAGCTCGGCCGGTACGCCCGCGGTGGCCGTCCGCCCCGGGGCGTCCTGGGCGAGGTCGACGTCGATGACGCACCGGTCGGCCAGCTCGGGCACGGCGAGCTGCGCGACGCTCTCGAGGGTGGCTCCGTAGCCGAGGGCCATGAGCTTGCGGCTCGCCTCGGCGAGGAAACGCTCGGCGAGCTCGGCGCGCTTGCGCTCGGTGATGTCGGTGGAGATGCCGCAGAGCACGCCGGGCATGACGCTCTCGCCGAGCGGGAACTTGAGCGACAGGTAGGTGTGCGGCCCGTCCTCCATCATCACCTCCTCCTCGAACTCGAGCGGCTCGCCCGAGTCGAGCACCCGCCGGTCGTTGTCCGCGATGATCTCGAGGTTCGTCGAAGGGAAGAGCTCGGTGCTCGTCTTGCCGATGATCTGATCGGGCGGCATGCCCAGGAGGCGGCCCACCTGGCGGTTGACGAGCAGGTGCCGGCCGTCGCGATCCTTGAGGTAGATGGTCGCAGCGGAGTTGTCGACGATGGCCTGAAGCGTGGCCTGGCTTCCGCGGAGCTCGCGCTCCGCCCGGCGCCGCTCGGCGTTCTCCTGCTCGATATCGGTGTAGAGCATGGCGTTCTCGAGCGAGATGGCCGACTGCGAGGCGAGCAGCTCGAGCACGGTGAGCCGCCCCGGGGTGAACGCCCCGGCCACCAGCTTGTTCTCCAGATAGAGCACGCCGAGCAGCCGCGCCTGGCGCACGATGGGCAGGCACAGCACCGATCTCGGTCGCTTCCGGGTGAAATACTCGTCCTCCGAGAACGGGTGTCTGGCGGCGGCGTCGTCGAGCAGCACGCGCTCGTGGCTCCGGCGAACGTAGTTGAGGATGGATTGCGGCAGCGCGTCCGCCGCCGCCTCGCCCGCGTCGAGCAGCCGCGTAACGCCTCCGGACGCGGCGATCGCCGCCGCCATCGACAGGCGATCTTCCCGGAGCAGGAGCACGTACCCCTCTCCGGCGCCCGCGTGCTCGACCACGATGCGCAGGAGCATCTCGAGCAGGCGGGGGAGCTTGAGCTCACCGGAGATGCTCTGAGAGGCCTTGACGACGGAGAGGACGTCGAACTGCTCGGCGCGTACGGCGAAGGTGACGGTGGGGGCTATTGGCTTTCGCTCGACGAGGAAGGGATACCGCTGGTCGAGCTGCTCGACCTTGGCGTGGGCGCCCCAGCGGAAGTAGGCGGCGCGGGCCTTCTGCAGGTAAGCGTCGGCGGGCGTGGACAGGCCGCGATCGCGGTAGAGCCGGGCGGCGAGCTCGCAGGCGATGGCCTCGTGCTGGACGAAGCCGCCTTTGCGCGCTGACGAGATGGCCTGTTCGTAGAGCCCGATGGCCTCCAGGTCCTGCCCGCGGAGCCGGGCGATCTCGGCGCGGACCAAAGCGTGTTTGTGGAGGAAGTTGTCGGGGCCGCTCGCGGCCCACTCGCCGAGCTGCCGCTCGCAGTCGAGCAGCCCGTCCGGGAGCTCCGGCCGGGGTGACGGCGCCGCCGCGCGGTCCTGGTCGTCGTCGACGAGCGCGGCCAGCGCGAGCGCGCGATAATAGAAGCACTCGGCATAGAGCGCGCACGCGTCGAGCTTCCAGTCGTAGTCGACGACCACGCGGGTCGCCGCCGCGAGCGTCTCCCGGGGAGAGCCGAGGAGGAACGTCGCCTGCGCCTTCATGCTGAAGTGGAAGCAGCCGGGGACGACCCCGCCCTCCCGGCCGAGCCGCGCCTCGAAGGCCGCCTGATCCAGCTGGGCGCCATCCAGCATCGCGTAATGGACCGGCCGCCCACGCAGCGTCTGGATGAGGTGCCGGGCGCCGAGGAGGATGTCATAGACGAACGCGTAGCCGGCCTTGCGCACGAAGGCGAGGCGGTCCTCGGTCAGGTGGAGGGCGTCCTCGAGCGGCTCGCCGGAGAGCAGCGGGAACATCGCCGCCCAGATGCAATTGTAACATGCGTTGTTCCAGTCGCCGCCCTCCACCGCGGCGTTGAAGCCGCGGCGAGCATAGTGACCGGTCTCCCGGTAGTGGCGCGTCCAGAAGACGATCTGCTGCCCGAACAGGGTGAACACCGCGCCCTTCGTGGCGAGGGCGTGGCCCCTGTCCGCGAGGTCGTAGCCGAGCTTTCCGAACTTGTAGGCTTCACGGTATTGCCCGGACCGCGGGCCGAACATCCGCGCGAAGGCGGTGTACGCCTGGGCGGAGCTCTCCGCGTTGCCGTGGCGCAGGCTGAGCTTGACCATGCGCACGAGGAGCAGATAGTGCAGCTTCACGTCCACGAAATAGGCAGGGATGTTCACGCCCATCAGGACGCGCATCGCCACCTTGATCTCGGGGTGCTCCATGGGGGGCAGGTTGACCAGATCCTCGATCGCCCGGCCGCCCAGGGCCTGCCGGACGCTCTCGGTCTCTTCTTCGACCTGCGCGTCGGTGACGGGGAGCGACAGCTCGATGTCCCAGGCGCGAAGGCACGAGAGCCCGAGCTCCACGGCGCGGGCGCACTGCCCGCGGGTCACGTGCAAGGCGACGGCGAGCTCGACGACCGCGGCGCGCTCGATCTTGGTCCTCGCGCGCTCCATGAGCTCGTCGAGGAGCCGCTCGGCCTCGTCGAAGCTGCCGGTGGCGTAGGCGGCGTGCGCGCGCTCGAGGCTCAGGGGATAGGCCAGATCGTACCGAGTCTCCCAGCGCTCGCGGGGATCTTGCGCGAGGAGGCCCATGCCCGCCGCGAAGAGCGCGGCGGCGGACTGGTAGGCCGCGGCGGCCTTGGCCTTCCTGCCGGCGCGGAGGTTGAGGGCGGCGAGCTCGTCGCGCTCTGCCTGGGAACGGAGGAGCGCGGCGCCGCGGTTGAGGTGGCCGACGACATCGAAGAGCGTCTCATCGGGCTCCTCAGCGCGCCGTGCCTTCAAGAGCAGCCGGCCGATCCCGAGGTGCATCTCGGCGAGCTGTCCAGGCGGGATGAGCGAATAAGCGGCCTGCTGCACCCGGTCATGGAGGAAGCGATAGGCGCTGTCCCGGCGGAGCAGCAGCCCCTCCCGCACGGCCTCCTCGAGCGCCTCGCGGAGCGCGTCCGCCGGCCTTCGCGCGACGACCGCGAGGGTGTCGAGGGTCAGGCTGCCGCCGAGGCAGGCGGCGAGCTTGAGCGCGTCGCGCGTCGGGACCGAGAGCCGCTCCAGCTTGCCGGCCATCAGCTCGACGACGTTGTCGGTGAAGCCCTTGTCGAGGATGGCGGCGATGTCCCACCGCCATGCGCCCTCGTCGGCGTCGAACGTGATGAGCCCCTCGTCGTGCAGGGCGATGAGGAACTGGAGCACGAAGAAGGGGTTGCCGCCGGTCTTCTCGTAAACCAGCCGTGAGAGCGGCTCGACCTCTGCTTCGGGCGCGTGGACCGCCTCGGCGACGAGCGCGCCTGCGTGGGCGGCGGAGAGCGGCGTGAGGACGATGTCGCCGACGGTCGCGCCGCGCTTCTGCACCTCGGCCAAGGTGAGCCGGAGCGGGTGCGCGGGGCCGACCTCGTTGTCGCGATAAGCGCCGATCAGCAGCAGGTGCGCGTCGCCGGCGAGGGGGGCGAGCTGCTCGAGCAAGAGGAGGCTACCGGGGTCGGCCCATTGCAGGTCGTCGAGGAAGAGGGCGACGGGGTGCTCCTTCCGTGCGCAGGCGGCGACGAAGCGCTGGAGCGTGGCGAGCAGCCGGCTCTGGGCCTCGGCGGGCGGGCGCTCGGGCACGGGGGGCTGCGGGCCGAGGAGCAGGGCGAGCTCGGGGAGCATGTCGGTGAGCAGCCCGCCGCTGGCGCCGAGGGCCTCGCGGAGGCGCTCTCGCCAGCGCTCGACCTGCTCCTCGCTCGCGCCAAGGATCTCCTGCACGAGGCCCCGGAAGGCCTGAAGGAAGGCGCGGTAGGGGACGTCGCGCTTGAGCTGATCGAACTTGCCGGAGAGGAAGGAGCCGCGCTCGCGCACGACGGGCCCGTGCAGCTCGGCGACGAGCGACGACTTGCCGATGCCCGAATAGCCCGAGACGAGAAGGAGCTCTGGCCGGCCGTTCGCGACGACGCGCTCGAACGCGGCGCGCAGCGCCTCGAGCTCGCGCTCGCGGCCATAGAGCCGCTGCGGGACCTGGAACCGGTCGGAGACGTCGCGTAGTCCGAGCGGGAAGGCGTCTATGGCGCCGCGCTGGCGCAGCTGGGAAAAGCACGTGTCGAGGTCGTGGCGCAGGCCGAGGGCGCTCTGGTAGCGCTCCTCGGCGGCCTTGGAGAGCAGCTTGAGGACGACGGCGGAGAGCTGCGGTGGGATCGAGGGGACGAGCGCGTGAGGCGGCCGCGGCGCCTGGGCGATGTGGCAATAGACCCACTCGACGGGATCGCTGGCCTGGAAGGGCAGGGTGCCAGTCAGCATCTCGTAGAAGGTGACGCCGAGGGAGTACAGGTCGGTCCGCTCGTCGACCCAGCGGTTCATGCGGCCGGTCTGCTCCGGCGCCATGTAGGCGAGCGTGCCCTCGATGAGCCCGTCGTGCGCGAACTCCTGGGCCTCGCGTGGCGAGAGGGAGGCGATGCCGAGATCGGTGATCTTCACCTCGCCCGTGTCGGGGTTGTAGAGGAGATTCTGAGGCTTGATGTCCTTGTGAATGACGTGCCGCCGGTGCATCTCGGCGAGCGCGGCGGCGAGGCGGAGGGCGAGGGGGAAGAAGCGCTCGATCAACATCGGGCGCATGGGCCCGTCGCCATCGAGCAGCCGGTCGAGCGAGCGGCCGCCGAAGTCCTCGAGGACCAGGGTCATCTGGTCGCGGAACGGCTCGATGCCGTAGGCCTGGACGACGACGGGCGACTTCAGTGCCCTGGCGACCTCGAGCTCGTGCTGGAGCCTGCCGAGGGCGCGGGGGCTCGCGTGATCGCGCCGCAGGACCTTGAGCACCACCGGCCGGCCGTCCTCCTCGCGCCGCGCGCGGTAGAGGATCGTGTCCGCACCTTGGTGCAGCACCTCCAGCACGCGGTAACGTGGACTATCGAGCATAGGAGGATCTTTGAAAGCCGGGGCGCCGGCGGCGTGTTGCCATTCAACCCGGTACACTGCCAAAAGCGCCGCGCCTCGTCACGAGCAAACGGCGGCGCGTCAGCCCGGCTGAGGCAGCAGTCGGGTAGTGAGCACACAGCGCGCTCCTACGCTTCCGGGAGCAGGGTGCCCTGGCTGTCCGTCTCTGCCTCTGCCGTATTCAAAGGCAGCTCGACGATGAAGGCAGCGCCCGCGCCCGGCGCGCTCTCGACGCGGATGGTGCCGCCGTGGGAGGTGACGATCCACCGCACGATGTAGAGGCCGAGACCGAGGCCGCCGAAGTTGCGGACGGAGACGGCGCGCTCGAAGCGCTCGAAGATCCTGGCCTGATCGGTCTCCGCGATGCCGATGCCGTGATCGCGGACGACGAGCCGCGCGCGGCCTTCCTGGCCGCGCACGACGACGTGAATGGGGGCCCCCGCGCCGTACTTCATCGCGTTGGACAGGAGGTTGATGACGACTTGCTCCACGCGAGAAGCATCCCAGTTGCCCACCACGGGCTCGTCCAGATCGAGCTGGATGCGGCAGCGGGCGTCCGCGAACTGCTGCCTCATTCGCTCGACAGCCTCACGCGTCAGGGCGGCCAGATCGACGGGCGCGCGCGCGAGGGTGAGCCGTCCGGCGTTGAGGCGGGTGACGTCGAGCAGCTCGTTGACCAGGTGGGCGAGGCGCGTGATCTGGCGGCTCAGGACCTGGAGCGCGGCGTCGATGCGCTCCGGGGCGACCTCGGCGCGCGCGAAGCGGGGCAGGAGCCGGGCGAGGAGGTGGGCCTGCATCGTGAGCGAGGTGAGCGGTGTCTTGAGCTCGTGCGAGGCGACGAGGAGGAACTCGTTCCGGCGCTCGATCGCCTCCTGGGCCTCGGCGAACAGGCGGCTGTTGTCGAGGGCGAGCGCGGCGCGGCTCGCCAGCTCCTCGGCGACCCACAGGTCGGCGGGGCCGTAGCGGCGCCGTGGCGCGGCCGCCAGCAGGGTCATGACGCCGAAGCGCCGGTCGCGCGCGAGGAGCGGGACGCGGAGGAAGGAGTGAACGCCGAGCGGCTCGAGGAGGGGCGCGGCGCGGACGTCGCCCACCTCGGGGCGGTCCGGCGAGGCCGCTGCCAGCGCCCGCAGCGCGTCCACCACGGCGCCCGCGAGCTCGGCCGGCACGCCCGCGGTGACCGCGGTGACCGTCCGCCCCGGGGCGTCCTGGGTGAGGTCCACGTCGATGACGCACTGATCGGCCAGCTCGGGCACGGCGAGCTGCGCGACGCTCTCGAGGGTGGCGCCGTAGCCGAGGGCCATGAGCTTGCGGCTCGCCTCGGCGAGGAAGCGCTCGGCCAGCTCGGCGCGCTTGCGCTCGGTGATGTCGGTGGAGATGCCGCACAGCACGCCGGGCATGACCTCGTCGCCGAGAGGGAACTTGAGCGAGAGGAAGGTGTGCGGCCCGTCCTCCATCATCACCTCTTCCTCGAACTCGAGCGGCTCGCCCGACTCGATCACTCGCCGATCGTGATCGCCGATGATCTCGGCGAGCGCAGCAGGCAAGAGCTCGGCGTCGGTCTTTCCGAGGAGCCGATGGCTCGGCAGGCCGGCGACGTTGCTCGCCTGGCGGTTGACGAGCAGATACCGACCCTCGCGATCCTTGAGGAAGATGGCAGCGGCGGAGCTGTCGACGATGGCCTGCAGCGTGGCCTGGCTCTCGCGGAGCTCGCGCTCCGCCCGGCGCCGCTCGGCGTTCTCCTGCTCGATATCGGTATAGAGCATGGCGTTCTCGAGCGAGATGGCCGACTGCGAGGCGAGCAGCTCGAGCACGGTGAGCCGCCCTGAGGTGAACGCGCCGGTGACGAGGTTGTTCTCCAGGTAGAGCAGGCCGAGCAGCCGCGTTTGCCGCACGATCGGGAGGCACAGCACCGATCTCGGCCGCTTCCGGGTGAAATACTCGTCCTCCGAGAACGGGTGTCTGGCGGCGGCGTCGTCGAGCAGCACGCGCTCGTGGCTGCGGCGAACGTAGTTGAGGATGGATTGCGGCAGCGCGGCCGAAGGCGCCTCGCCCGCGTCGCGCATCCGGACCGCGCCCCTCGGCGCTTCGATCGCCGCGCTGGAGAGGCGTTCACCCCGGACCAGCAGGACGCACCCCTGCTCGGCGCCCGCGTGCTCGACCATGGTGCGCAGGAGCATCTCGAGCAGGCGCGGGAGCTGGAGCTCACCGGAGATGCTCTGAGAGGCCTTGACGACGGACAGGACGTCGAACTGCTCGGCCCGGACGGCGAAGGTGACGGTGGGGGCGATCGGCTTTCGCTCGACGAGGAAGGGATACCGCTGGTCGAGCTGCTCGACCTTGGCGTGGGCGCCCCAGCGGAAGTAGGCGGCGCGGGCCTTCTGCAGGTAAGCGTCGGCGGGCGTGGACAGGCCGCGATCGCGGTAGAGCCGGGCGGCGAGCTCGCTGGCGATGGCCTCGTGCTGGACGAAGCCGCCCTCGCGCGCCGAGGAGATGGCCTGCTCGTAGAGCCCGATGGCCTCCAGGTCCTGCCCGCGGAGCCGGGCGATCTCGGCGCGGACCAGGGCGTGTTTGTGGAGGAAGTTGTCGGGGCCGCTCCTGGCCCACGCGCCGAGCTGCCGCTCGCACTCGAGCAGCTGCTCGGGGAGCTCCCGCCCCGGGGAACCCCGCTCCGCGTGCGGTGCGTGCGGTGCGCGCGGTACGTCGACGAGGGCCGCGAGCGAGAGCGCGAGGACATAGAAGCTCTCGGCCATGAGCGCGTGCGGCTGGTTCCAGAAGGGTTGCTCGGTGACGACGCGGGTCGCCGCCTCGAGCGCCTCCCTGGGCGCGCCGAGCACGAAGAGCGCTTGCGCCTTCAAGCTGTAATAGAACTCGCGCGTGGTCTCCAGCGCTCCCTCCTGCAGCCGCGCCTCGAAGGCCGGACGATCCAGCTCGGAGCCGTCGAACATCGCGAAGCGGACCGGCCGCCCGCGCAGCGCCTGGATCGTGGCGCGGGCGCTGAGGAGGGCGCCGTGCGCGAACGCGAAACCCGCGCTGCGCACGAAGCCGAGGCGCTCGTCGACCTCGCGGAGCACGTCCTCGAGCGCCTCGCCGGAGAGCAGGTGGAACAGCGCGTCCCATACGCAGTTGAAGCACGCCATGCTCATCGCGCCGGACTCGACCGCGGCGCTGAAGCCGGCGCGCCCGTACGGAGTCGTCTCTCGGTAGTGGCGTGTCCAGAAGACGACATGGTGTCCGAAGGTGGCGAACACCATCGATTTCGTGGTGAGGCGGCCGCTCCTCTGCGCCAGGTCGTGGCCGAGCTTGCCGAACCGATAGGCCTCCTTGTATCGCCCGAACCTCGGGCCGAACATCCTCGCGAACGACGTGTACGCGACAGCGGAGCTCTCGGCGTTGCCGTGGCGCAGGCTGAGCTGGACCATGCGCAGGAAGATGAGAAAGTACAGGTTCGGGGTCATGAAGGACGCCGCGATGCCCGCGCCCTCCAGCACACCCATCGTCAGCTTGACCTCCCGGTCGGTCATGGGGGGCAGATGGATCAGGTCCTCGATCGCCCGGTCGCCCAGGGCCTGCCAGACGCTCTTCGTCTCCTCTTCGAGCTGCGCGTCGGTGGGGAGGCGCGGAAGATCGATGCCGCAGGTGCGGAGCCACGAGAGCCCGATCTCCACGGCGCGGGCGGATTGCCCGCGGATCATGCGGAGCGTGACGATGAGCTCGACGGCGGCGGCCGTCTCGGTCCTGGTCCTCGCGCGCTCCATGAGCTCTTGCAGGAGCCGCTCGGCCTCGTCGAAGCCGCCGGTGATGTACGCGGCGTGCGCGCGCTCGAGCGTCAGATCGTAGGTCAGCGCGTGCTGCGTTTCCCAGGAGGCCAGCGCGAGCACGGAGAGGCCCGCGGCGAAGAGCGCGGCGGCGGACTGGAAGGCCGCGGCGGCCTTGGCCTTCCTGCCGGCGCGGAGGTTCAGCGCGGCGAGCTCGTCGCGCTCGGCCTGAGAACGGAGGAGCGCGGCGCCGCGGTTGAGGTGGCTCACGACGTCGAAGAGCGCGTCCTCGCGCTCTTCGGCGAGCTGCTCCTTCAAGAGCAGCTGGCCGATCCGGAGGTGCACCTCGGCGAGCTGCTCTGCCGGGATGAGCGAATACGCGGCCTGCTGCACGCGGTCGTGGAGGAAGCGATAACCAGAGCCCCGGCGGAGCAGCAGCCCCTCCCGCGCGGCCTCCTCGAGCGCCTCGCGGAGCTCCTCCGCCGGACGGCCCGCGACCACCGCGAGGGGTTCGAGGTCGAGGCTGCTGCCGAGGCACGCGGCGAGCTTGAGCGCGTCGTGTGCAGGGGCCGAGAGCCGCTTGAGCTTGCCGGCCATCAGCTCGACGACGTTGTCGGTGAAGCCCTTGTCGTGGATGGCGGCGATGTCCCAGCGCCATTCGCGCTGCTCGGCGTCGAAGGTGATGAGCCTCTCGTCGTGCAGGGCGATGAGGAACTGGAGGGCGAAGAAGGGGTTGCCGCCGGTCTTCTCGTGGACGAGCTGCGAGAGCGGCTCGACCTCTGCTTCGGGCGCATGGACCGCCTCGGCGACGAGCGCCCCGACGTGGGCGGCGGAGAGCGGCGTGAGGACGAGCTCGGACACGGCGGCGCCGCGCTGCTGCACCTCGGCCAGCGTGAGCCGGAGCGGGTGCGCGGGGCCTACTTCATTGTCCCGGTAGGCGCCTATCAGGAGGAGGTGCGCGTCGCCGGCATGGGTGGCGAGGTGCTCGAGCAAGAGGAGGCTGGCCGCGTCGGCCCACTGGAGATCGTCGAGGAAGAGCGCCATCGGGTGCTCCTTCCGGGCGCAGGCGGCGACGAAGCGCTGGAGCGCGGCGAGCAGCCGGCTCTGGGCCTCGGCGGGCGGGAGCTCGGGCACGGGCGGCTGCGGGCCGAGGAGGAGCGTGAGCTCGGGGAGCACGTCGGCGAGCAGACCGCCGTCCTGGCCGAGGGCCTCGCGGAGGCGCTCTCGCCAGCGCTCGATCTGCTCCTCGCTCGCGCCAAGGAGCTCCCGCAAGAGCGCCCGGAACGCCTGGAGAAAGGCGTGGTAGGGGACGTCGCGCTTGAATTGCTCGAACTTGCCGGAGAGGAAGGAGCCGCGCTCGCGCACGACGGGCCTGTGCAGCTCGGCGACGAGCGAGGACTTGCCGATCCCCGAATAGCCCGAGACGAGAACGACCTCTGGCCGGCCGTTCGCGACCACGCGCTCGAACACGGCGAGCAGCGCCTCGATCTCGCGCTCGCGGCCATAGAGCCGCTGCGGGACCTGGAACCGGTCGGAGAGATCGCGCTGTCCGAGCGGGAAGTGCTGAATGGATCCGCTCGCCTGCCACCGTGAGAAGCACGTGTCGAGGTCGTGGCGCAGGCCGAAGGCGCTCTGGTAACGCTCCTCGGCGGCCTTGGAGAGCAGCTTGAGGACGACGGCGGAGAGCTGCGGTGGGATCGAGGGGACGAGCGCGTGCGGCGGCCGCGGCGTCTGGGCGATGTGGCAATAGACCCACTCGACGGGATCGCTGGCCTGGAAGGGCAGGGCGCCAGTCAGCATCTCGTAGAAGGTGACGCCGAGGGAGTACAGGTCGGTCCGCTCGTCGACGCGGCGGTTCATGCGGCCGGTCTGCTCCGGCGCCATGTAGGCGAGCGTGCCCTCGATGAGCCCGTCGTGCGCGAGCTCATGGGCCTCGCGTGGCGAGAGGGAGGCGATGCCGAGATCGGTGATCTTCACCTCGCCCGTGTCGGGGTTGTAGAGCAGGTTCTGGGGCTTGATGTCCTTGTGGATGACGTGGTGTCGGTGGAGCTCGGCGAGCGCGGCGGCGAGGCGGAGGGCGAGAGGGAAGAAGCGCTCGATCGACATCGGGCACATCGGGCGCATCGGCCCGTCGCCATCGAGCAGCCGGTCGAGCGAGCGGCCGCCGAAGTCCTCGAGGACCAGGGTCATCTGGTCGCGGAACGGCTCGATGCCGTAGGCCTTGATGACGACGGGTGAATCGAGCGTTCTGGCGACCTCGAGCTCGTGCTGGAGCCTGCCGAGGGCGCGGGGGCTGGCGTGATCGCGCCGCAGGGCCTTGAGCACCACCGGCCGGCCGTCCTCCTCGCGCCGCGCGCGGTAAAGGACGGTATCTGCACCTCGGTGCAGCACCTCCAGCACGCGGTAGCGTGGACTATCCGGCATAGGAAGAGCTTTGAAAACCGAGGCGCCAGCGACGCGTTGCGGCTCAACTCGCTACACTGCCAAAAGCGGTGCGCCTCGTCACGAGCAAACGGCGCCGCGCTCTCGCGCCGGCTCGCCTGCGGTGACGCATTCGTCCATGCACGGCGATAGCGGGGACGGAAAGGGGGCTGCTGAAGCGCAGTCGGGTAGTGAGCGCGCAGCGCGCAGCGCGCCTACGCCTGCGGGAGCAGGGCATCCTGGCCGTCCGTCTCTGCCTCCGCCGCATGCAAAGGCAGCTCGACGACGAACGTGGCGCCCGCGCCCGGCTTGCTCTCGACGCGGATGGTGCCGCCATGGGAGGTGACGATCCATCGCACGATGTAGAGGCCGAGTCCGAGACCGCCGAAGTTGCGGACGGAGACGGCGCGCTCGAAGCGCTCGAAGATCCTGGCCTGGTCGGTTTCCGTGATGCCCATGCCGTGATCGCGGACGACGAGCAGCGCGCGGCCTTCCAGGCCGCGCACGACGACGTGAATGGGGGCCCCCGCGCCGTATTTGATCGCGTTGGACAGGAGGTTGATGAGGACCTGCTCCATGCGAGAAGCGTCCCAGTTGCCCACCACGGGCCCTTCCAGGTCGAGCTGGGCGCGGCAGCGGGCATCGGCGAGCTGCTGTCTCATCCGCTCGACGACCTCGCGCGTCAGGGCCGCCAGATCGACGGGCGCGCGCGAGAGGGTGAGCCGTCCGGCGTTGAGGCGGGTGACGTCGAGCAGCTCGTTGACCAGGTGGGCGAGGCGCGCGATCTGGCGATCGACGACCTGGAGCGCGGCGTCGATGCGCTCCGGGGCGACCTCCGCGCGCTGGAAGCGGGGCAAGAGCCGGGCAAGGAGGTGGGCCTGCATCGTGAGCGAGGTGAGCGGGGTCTTGAGCTCGTGCGATGCGACGACGAGGAACTCGTCGCGGCGCCCGATCGCCCGCTGGGCCTCAGCGAACAGACGGCTGTTGTCGAGGGCGAGCGCGGCGCGGCTCCCGAGCTCCTCGGCGAGCCGAAGATCGGCAGGGCCATAGCGGCGCCGCGGCGCGGTCGCCAGCAAGGTCATGACCCCGAAAGACCGGTCGCGCGCGAGGAGCGGAACGCGGAGGAAAGAGTGAATGCCGAGCCGCTCGAGGAGGGGCGCGGCGCGGACATCGCCCACCTCGGGGCGCTCCGCCGAGGTCGCTGGCAGGGGCCGCAGCGCGTCCATCACCGCGCCTGCGAGCTCGTCCGGCACGCCCGCGATGACCGCGGTGACCGTGTGTCCCGGGGCGCGGTCGGCGAGGTGCACGTCGATGACGCAGCAGTCGGCCAGCTCGGGCACGGCGAGCTGCGCGACGCTGTCGAGGGTGGCGCCGTAGCCGAGGACCATGAGCCTGCGGCTCGCCTCCGCGAGGAAGCGCTCGGCGAGCTCGGCCCGCTTGCGCTCGGTGATGTCGGTGGAGATGCCGCAGAGCACGCCGGGCATGACGCTCTCGCCGAGAGGGAATTTGACCGAAAGCAAGGTGTGCAGCCCATCCTCCATCATCACCACCTCCTCGAACTCGAGCGGCTCGCCCCCGTCGAGCACCCTCCGATCGTTGTCCTGGAGGACCTTGGCGGTCGCGCGAGGAAAGAGCTCGGCGTCGGTCTTTCCGAGGAGCTGATGGCTCGACAGCCCGGCGAAGTTGCATGCGTTCCTGTTGGCGAGCAGATACCGGCCGTCGCGATCCTTGAGGAAGATGGCCGCGGCGGAGTTGTCGACGATGGCCTGCAGCGTCGCCTGGTTGCTCCGGAGCTCCCGCTCCGCCCGCCGCCGCTCGGCGTTCTCCTGCTCGACCTCGGCGTAGAGCATGGCGTTTTCGAGCGAGATGGCCGACTGCGAGGCGAGCAGCTCGAGCACGGTAAGCCTCCCGGGGGTGAACGCCCCGGGCACGAGCCCGTTCTCCAGGTAGAGCATGCCGAGCAGCCTTACCTGCCGCACGATCGGCAGGCACAGCACCGATCTTGGCCGCCTCCGCGTGAAATACGCGTCCTCCGAGAACGGGTGCCTGCCGGCGGCGTCGTCGAGCAGCACGCGCTCGCGGCTGCGGCGAACATAGTTGAGAATGGATTGCGGTAGCGCGGCCGCCGCCGCCTCGCCCGCGTCGACCGGCCGCGCGTCGCTCCCCGACGCCGCGATCGCCGCCGCGATGGACAGGCGATCTTCCTGGACCAGGAGGACGCACCCCTGCTCGGCGCCCGCGTGCTCGACAACGATGCGCAGGAGCATCTCGAGCAGGCGCGGGAGCCTGAGCTCGCCGGAGATGCCCTGAGAGGCCTTGACGACCGACAGGACGTCGAACTGCTCGGCCCGCACGGCGAAGGTGACCGTGGGGGCGATCGGCTTGTGCGGGGCGAGGTGGGGATAGCGCTGGTCGAGCTGATCCACCTTGGCGTGGGCGCCCCACGCGAAGTAGCCAGAGCGGGCCTTTCGCAGGTAGCCGTCGGCGGGCGTCGCGAGGCCGCGGTCGCGGTAGAGCCTGGCGGCGAGCTCGCTGGCGATGGCCTCGTGCTGGACGAAGCCGCCCTCCTGCGCGGACGAGATGGCCTGCTCGTACAGCCGGCTCGCCTCCGGCTCGTCCCCGCGGAGCCGGGCGATCTCCGCGCGGACCAGGGCGTGCTTGTGGAGGAAGTTGTCGGGGCAGCTCTCCGCCCACTCGCCGAGCTGCCGCTCGCACGCGAGGAGCCGTTCGGGGAGCTCCCGCTCTGGCGACGGCGGCGCCTTCTGCACGTCGCGCACGTCGCGCGCGTCGTGCGCGTCGTCGAACACCGCGGCGAGCGCGAGCGCGTGGTAATAGAAGTTCTCGGCGAGGAGCGCGTTCGCGTCCATCTTCCAGCCGTCATCGACGACCAGAGGGGTCGATGCGGCGAGCGCTCCCCCGGGAGAGCCGAGGACGAAGAGCGCCTGAGCCTTCAGGCAATCATAAACTCTGCGATCGCCGCTCGAGGCTCCCGGAGGGAGGCTCGCCTCGAAGGCCTCCTGATCCAGCTCGGATCCATCGAGCATCGAGAAGCGGACCGGCCGCCCTCGCAGCGCCTGGACCATGGCGTGGGCGCCGAGGAGGACGCCATGAGCGAACGCGTAACCGGCCTTCCGCACGAAGGCGAGGCGTTCTTCGACCTGGTGGAGGACGTCCTCCAGCGGCTCACCGGAGAGCAGCGGGAACAGCGGGGCCCACATGCTGATGTAACACGCGTGGTTCCGATCGCCGGACTCGACCGCGGCGTTGAAGCTGATGCGGGTATAGGGGCCGGTCTCTCTGTAGTGGCGCGTCCAGAAGAGGATTTGCTGCCCGAACAGGGAGAACACCACGGCCTTGCTGGCGAGGGCGTGGCTCCTGTCCGCCAGGTCGTAGCCGAGCTTGCCGAACCGATAAGCCTCTTCGTATCTCCCGAACCGCGGTCCGAGCACCTTCGCGAAGGCGACGTACGCCTGGGCGGAGCACTCGGTGTTGCCGTGGCGCAGGCTGAGCTGGATCATGCGCACGAGGAGCAGATAATGCAGCTTCTGGTCCACGAAATAGGCAGAGACGACCACGCCCATCAGGACGCGCATCACGACCTTGATCTCCGGGTGCGCCATGGGGGGCAGATGGATCAGGTCCTCGATCGCCCGGCCGCCCAGGGCGTGCCAGAGGCTCTCGGTCTCTTCGTCGACCTGTGCGTCGGTGACAGGACGCGACAGCTCGATATCCCAGCCGCGGAGACACGAGAGCCCGAGCTCCACGGCGCGCGCGCACTGCCCGCGGGTGATGTTCATCGTGACGGCGAGCTCGACGATCGCCGCCCGCTCGATCCTGGTCCTCGAGCGCTCCATGAGCTCGTCGAGGAGCCGCTCGGCCTCCTCGAAGCTGCCGATGACGTACGCGGCGTGCGCGCGCTCGAAGGTCAGGTCGTAGGTGAGCTCGTAGTGCGTCTCCCAGCGTTCACGGGGCTCCTTGGCGAGGAGGGCCAGGCCGGCGGCGAAGAGGGCGGCGGCAGATTCATGGGCGGCCGCGGCCTTGGCCCTCTTGCCGGCGCGGAGGTTCAACGCGGCGAACTCGTCGCGCTCGGCCTGGGAACGGAGGAGCGCGGCGCCGCGGTTGAGGTGGCCGACGATATCGAAGAGCGCGTCCTCGCGCTCGTCCGGGCTCCGGCCCTTCAAGAGCAGCTCGCCGATCCGGAGATGCACCTCGGCGAGCTGCGTTGCCGGGATGAGGGAGTAGGCGGCTTGCTGTACCCGGTCGTGGAGGAACCGGTATGTGCCGTCCCCGCCGAGGAGCAGCCCCTCCCGTACGGCCTCCGCGAGCGCCTCGCGGAGCTCTGCCGCCGGCCGGCTCGCGACGACCGCGAGGGGGTCGAGAGCCACGCTACCGCCGAGACACGCTGCGAGCTTGAGCGCGTCCTGCGCGCGGGTCGAGAGCCGCTTGAGCTTGCCGGTCATCAGCTCGACGACGTTGTCGGTGAAGCCCTTGTCGCGGATGGCAGCGATGTCCCATCGCCATCTGCCCTCCTCCGCGTCGAAGGCGATGAGCCGTTCGTCGTGCAGGGCGATGAGGAACTGGAGCACGAAGAACGGGTTGCCGCCGGTCTTCTCGTAAACGAGCTGCGAGAGCGGCTCGACCTGCGCTTCAGGCGCGTGGACCGCCTCGGCGACGAGCGCCCCGACATGGGCGGCGGAGAGCGGATCGAGGACGATGTCCGAGATGACGGTGCCGCGCTTCTGCGCCTCGGCCAGCGTGAGCCGGAGCGGGTGCGCGGGGCCAACCTCGTTGTCGCGGTAAGCGCCGATGAGCAGGAGGTGCGCGTCGCCGGCGAGGGGGGCGAGCTGCTCGATCAGGAGGAGGCTGCCGGGATCGGCCCATTGCAGGTCGTCGAGGAAGAGGGCGACGGGGTGCTCTTTCCGGGCGCAGGCGGCGACGAAGCGCTGGAGCGTGGCGAGCAGCCGGCTCTGGGCTTCGGTGGGCGGGAGCTCGGGCACGGGGGGCTGCGGGCCGAGGAGCAGGGCGAGCTCGGGGAGCACGTTGGCGAGAAGCGTGCCGTCCTGACCGAGGGCCTCGCGGAGGCGCTCTCGCCAGCGCTCGACCTGCTCCTCGCTCGCGCTCAGGAGCTCCCGCAACAGCGCCTGGAATGCCTGAAGGAAGGCGCGGTAGGGGACGTCCCGCTTGAGCTGATCGAACTTGCCGGAGAGGAAGAAGCCGCGCTCGCGCACGACGGGCCTGTGCAGCTCGGCGACGAGCGACGACTTGCCGATGCCCGAATAGCCCGAGACGAGGACGAGCTCTGGCCGGCCGTTCGCGACAACGCGCTCGAACGCGGCGAGCAGGGCCTTTAGCTCGCGCTCGCGGCCATAGAGCCGCTGTGGGACCTGGAACCGGTCGGAGACGTCGCGCTGTCCGAGCGGGAAGGCCTCGATGGCGCCGCTCTGGCGCAGCAGAGCGAAGCACCGGTCGAGATCGTGGCGCAGGCCGAGTGCGCTCTGGTATCGCTCCTCGGCGGCCTTGGAGAGCAGCTTGAGGACGACGGCGGAGAGCTGCGGGGGGATCGACGGGACGAGCGCGTGCGGCGGCTGCGGCGCCTGGGCGATGTGGCAATACACCCACGCGACGGGGTCGCTGGCGTGGAAGGGCAGGGTGCCAGTCAGCAGCTCGTAGAAGGTGACGCCGAGGGAGTACAGGTCGGTCCGCTCGTCGATCGAGCGGTTCATGCGGCCCGTTTGCTCCGGCGCCATGTAGGCGAGCGTGCCCTCGATGAGCCTGTCGCGGGCGAGCTCCTGGGCCCCGCGGGGGGAGAGGGAGGCGATGCCGAGATCGGTGATCTTCACCTCGTCGGTGTCGGGGTTGTAGAGCAGGTTCTGGGGCTTGATGTCCTTGTGGATGACGTGGTGTCGGTGGAGCTCTGCGAGCGCGGCGGCGAGGCGGAGGGCGAGGGGGAAGAAGCGCTCGATCGACATCGGGCGCATCGGGCGCATCGGCCCGTCGCCATCGAGCAGCCGGTCGAGCGAGCGGCCGCCGAAGTCCTCGAGGACCAGGGTCATCTGGTCGCGGAACGGCTCGATCCCGTAGGCCTTGATGACAACGGGCGAATCGAGCGCCCTGGCGACCTCGAGCTCGTGCTGGAGCCGGCCGAGGGCGCGGGGGCTTGCGTGGTCGCGCCGCAGGGCCTTGAGCACCACCGGTCGGCCGTCCTCCTCGCGCCGCGCACGGTAGAGGATGGTTTCCGCACCTTGGTGCAGCACCTCCAGCACGCGGTAGCGTGGACTATCGGGCATAGGAAGAGCTTTGAAAGCCGAGGCGCCAGCGGCGCGTCGCGGCTCAACTCGGTACATTGCCAAAAGCGCCGCACCTCGTCACGAGCAAACGGCGGCGCAGCGCGCCCGCTGAGGCGGCAGTTGGGTAGTGAGCACGCAGCGCGCGCCTACGCCTGCGGGAGGAAAGTGCCCCGGCCGTCCGTCTCTGTCTCCGCCGCATGCAAAGGGAGCTCGACGATGAACGTGGCGCCCGCGCCCGGCTTGCTCTCGACGCGGATGGTGCCGCCATGGGAGGTGACGATCCACCGAACGATGTAGAGGCCGAGTCCGAGACCGCCGAAGTTGCGGACGGAGACGGCGCGCTCGAAGCGCTCGAAGATCCTCGCCTGATCGGCCTCGGCGATGCCCATGCCGTGATCGCGGACCGAGAGGAGGGCGCGATTGGCCTCGCCGCGCACGACGACGTGAACGGGGGCCCCCGCGCCATATTTGATCGCGTTGGACAGCAGGTTGATGAGGACCTGCTCCATCCGAGAAGCGTCCCAGTCCCCGATCACGGGCCCTTCCATGTCGAGCTCGGCGCGGCAGCGCGCGCTCGCGAGCTGCTGTCTCATCCGCTCGACGACCTCGCGCGTCAGGGCCGCCAGATCGAACGGCGCGCGCGAGAGGGTGAGCCGGCCGGCGTTGAGGCGGGTGACGTCGAGCAGCTCATTGACCAGGTGGGCGAGGCGCGCGATCTGTCGGTTGAGGACCTGGAGCGCGGCGTCGATGCGCTCCGGCGAGATCTCCGCGCGCCGGTAGCGGGGCAGCAGCCGCTCGAGCAGGTGCGCCTGCATCGTGAGCGAGGTGAGCGGTGTCTTGAGCTCGTGCGAGGCGACGAGGAGGAACTCGTTCCGGCGCTCGATCGCCTCCTGGGCCTCGGCGAACAGACGGCTGTTGTCGAGGGCGAGCGCCGCACGGAACCCGAGCTCCTCGGCGAGCCGCAGGTCGGCAGGGCCATAACGGGGTCGGGGCGCGGTTGCGAGCAACGTCATGACCCCGAAGCGCCGGTCGCGCGCGAGGAGCGGAACGCGGAGGAAGGAGTGAATGCCGAGCCGCTCGAGCAGGGGCGCGGCGCGGACTTCGCCCACCTCGGGGTGGTTCGGCGAGGTGGTAGCCAGGGGCCGCAGCGCGTCCATCACCGCGCCTGTGAGGTCGTCCGGCACGCCCGCGGTGACCGCGGTGACCACGTGTCCCGGGTCGCCGTCAGCGACGCCCACGTCGATGACGCACTGATCGGCCAGCTCGGGCACGGCGAGCTGCGCGACGTTGTCGAGCGTGGCGCCGTAGCCGAGGGCCATGAGCTTGCGGCTCGCGTCGGCGAGGAAGCGCTCGGCGAGCTCGGCGCGCTTGCGCTCGGTGATGTCGGTGGAGATGCCGCAGAGCCCGCCGGGCATGACCTCATCCCCGAGAGGGAACTTGAGCGAGAGGAAGGTGTGCAGCCCGTCCTCCAGCGGCAGCTCCTCCTCCCACTCCATCGGCGCGCCCGCCTCGCGCACCTTCCTGTCGTGGTCGTGCAGGGGCTCGGCGACCGGAGAACTCAAGAGCTCGGCGACCGTCTTCCCGACGATCGCCTCGATGGGCATGCGCATGATGGCGCCCACGTGCCGGTTGGCGAGCAGGAGCCGGCCTTCGTGATCCTTGACGTAAATGGCCGTGGCCGAGTTGTCGACGATGGCCCGCAGGGTCGCCTGGTTCGTCTGCAGCGCCTGTTCTGCCCGCCGCCGCTCGGCGTTCTCCCGCTCGACCTCGGCATACAGCATGGCGTTCTCCAGCGAGATGGCCGACTGCGACGCAAGCAGATCGAGCACGGTGAGCCGCCCGGGGGTGAACGCCCCGGTGATGAGCCTGTTCTCCAGGTAGAGCAGGCCGAGCAGCCGGGTATGCCGCACAATCGGGAGGCACAGCGCCGATTTCGGCGCCCTCTGCCTGAAATACTCGTCCTCCGAGAATGGGTGCCTCGCGGTCGCGTCGTCGAGCAGCACGCGCTCGTGGCTCCGGCGAACGTAGTTGAGGATGGACTGCGGCAGCTCGGCGGTCGCCGCCTCGCCCGCCTCGCCCGCCTCGCGCGCGTCGAGCAGCCGCGCCGCGCCGCTGGACGTCGAGAGCGCCGCCGCGATCGACACGCGATCCTTCCGGACCAGGAGCACATGCCCCTCTCCGGCGCCCGCGTGCTCGATCGCGACGCGCAGGAGCATCTCGAGCAGGCGCGGGAGCTGGAGCTCGCTGGAGATGCTCTGCGAGGCCTTGACGACGGACAGGACGTCGAACTGCTCGGCCCGCACGGCGAAGGTGACGGTGGGCGCGATCGGCCTGCGCGGGGCGAGGTGGGGATAGCGCTGATCGAGCTGCTCCACCTTGGCGTGGGCGCCCCAGCGGGAATAGGCGGCGCGGGCCTTTTGCAGGCAGGCCTCCGCGGGGGTGGCGAGGCCGCGCGCGCGGTAGAAGGCCGCGGCGAGCTCGCAGGCGATGGCCTCGTGCTGGACGAAGCCGCCCTCTTGCGCCGACGACGCGGCCTGCTCGTAGAGCCGGATCGCCTCCGATTCCTGCCCACGGAGCCGGGCGATCTCGGCGCGGACGAGGGCGTGCTTGTGGAGGAAGTTGTCGGGGCCGTTCCTGGCCCACGCGCCGAGCTGCCGCTCGCAGTCGAGCAGCTGCTCGGGGAGCTCCCCCAGCGGGGTGGGCCGCGCCTCGTGTGCCTCGCGCTCCTCGTCGGCGTCGACGAGCGCCGCGAGCGAGAGCGCGAGATAGTAGAAGTTCTCGGCGATGAGCGCGTGCGGCTCGGTCCTCAAGGGGTTCTCGTGGAGCGCGCGGGTCGCCGCCGCGAACGCCTCGCCGTGAGCGCCGAGCACGAAGAGCGCCTGGGCCTTCAAGCTGTAATATCGGCCGCGAAGTCGCTGGAGATCCCCCTCGTCGAGCCGCGCCTCGAAGGCCGGCGGATCCAGCTCGGACCCGTCCAGCATCGAGACGCGGACCGGCCTCCCGCGCAGCGCCTGGATCATCGCGTGGGCGCCGAGGAGGGAGCTGTGCGCGTACGCGTACCCGGCCCTGCGCACGAAGCCGAGGCGCTCGTCGACCTCGCGGAGCACGTCCTCCAGCGGCTCGCCGGAGAGCAGCCGGAATATCGCAACCCAGACGCAGTTGAGGCACGCCATGTTCAGATCACCGGACTCGACAGCGGCGCTGAAGCCGGCGCGCGAGTACGGATACGTCTCTCGGTAGTGGCGTGTCCAGAACAGGACATGCTGTCCAAAGACGGTGAACACCAGCGACTTTGTCGTGAGGAGGCCGCTCCTCTCCGCCAGGTCGTGGCCGAGCTTGCCGAACAGATACCCCTCCTGGTATCGCCCGAACCTCGGGCCGAGCACCCTCGCGAAGTCGGCGTAAGCGTAAGCGGAGCTCTCGGCGTTGCCGTGGCGCAGGCTGAGCTCGACCCTGCGCAGGACGATGAGACAGTGCAGATCCACGTCCGCGAAGAACGCAGGGGTGGCCATCGCCTGCAGCACGCCCATCGTGAGCTTGACCTCCGGGTGCGTCACGGGGGGCAGACGGATCAGATCCTCGATCGGCCGTTCGCCCAGGGCCCGCCAGACGCATTTCGCCTCCTTGTCGAGCTGTGCGTCGGTCGGGTGGCGCGGAAGCTCGATGTCGCAGCTGCGGAGCCACGAGAGCCCGATCTCCACCCCGCGGGCGCATTGCCCGCGGGTCAAGTGGAAGGCGAGCGCGAGCTCGACGACGGCGGCCGTCTCGCCCCTGGTCCTCGCGCGCTGGGGGAGCTCTTCGAGGAGCCGCTCGGCCTCGTCGAAGCCGCCGGTGATGTACGCGGCGTGCGCGCGCTCGAAGGTGAGGCCGTAGGTCAGCTCGTGCTGCGTCTCCCAGCGGTCCGGCGCGAGCAGGGAAAGGCCCGCCGCGAAGAGCGCGGCGGCGGTCTCGTAGGCCGCGGCGGACTTGGCCTTCCTGCCGGCGCGGAGGTTGAGCGCGGCGACCTCGTCGCGCTCGGCCTGAGAACGGATGAGCGCGGCGCCGCGGTTGAGGTGGCCGACGACCTCGAAGAGCGCCTCGTCGCGCTCCTCCGCGCGCGGCGCCTTCAGGAGCAGCCGGCCGATCCCGAGGTGCACCTCGGCGAGCTGCTCCGCCGGGATGAGCGAATGCGCGGCTTGCTGCACCCGGTCATGGAGGAAGCGATAGCCAGAGCCCCGGCGCAGCAGCAGCCCCTCGCGCACGGCCTCCTCGAGCGCGTCGCGGAGCTCCTCCGCCGGGCGGCGCGCGATGATCGCGAGGGGCTCGAGGTCGAGGGTGTTGCCGAGGCACGCGGCGAGCTTGAGCGCGTCGCGCGTCGGGACCGAGAGCCGGTTCAGCTTGCCGGCCATCAGCTCGACGACGTTGTCGGTGAAGCCCTTGTCGCGGATGGCGGCGATGTCCCAGCGCCATACGCGCTGCTCGGTGTCGAAGCGGATGAGCCGCTCTTCGTGCAGGGCGATGAGGAACTGGAGCACGAAGAAGGGGTTGCCGCCTGTCTTCTCGTAGACGAGCTGCGAGAGCGGCTCGACCTCTGCTTCGGGCGCGTGGACCGCCTCGGCGACGAGCGCCCCGACGTGGGCGGCGGACAGCGGCGTGAGGACGAGCTCGGAGACGGCGGCGCCGCGCTGCTGCACCTCGGCCAGCGTGAGCCGGAGCGGGTGCGCGGGGCCGACCTCGTTGTCGCGATAGGCACCAATCAACAGGAGGTGCTCGGCGCCGGAATAGGTGGCGAGCTGCTCGAGCAAGAGGAGGCTGGCCGCGTCGGCCCATTGCAGGTCGTCGAGGAAGAGCGCGACGGGGTGCTCCTTCTGGGCGCACGCCGCGACGAAGCGCTGGAGCGTGGCGAGCAGCCGACTCTGAGCCTCGGTGGGCGGGAGCTCGGGCACGGGGGGCTGCGGGCCGAGGAGGAGCTCGAGCTCGGGGAGCACGTCGGTGAGCAGCGTGCCGTTCTGGCCGAGGGCCTCCCGCAGCTGCCGTCTCCAGCGCTCGACCTGCTCCTCGCTCGCGCCGAGGATCTCCTGAAAGAGCGCCCGGAACGCCTGAAGGAAAGCACGGTAGGGGACATCCCTCGAGGTCTGATCGAACTTGCCGGAGAGGAAGAAGCCGCGCTCGCGCACGACGGGCCCGTGCAGCTCGGCGACGAGCGACGACTTGCCGATGCCCGAGTAGCCCGAGACGAGCGTGAGCTCAGGCCGGCCATTCGCGACCACGCGCTCGAACGCGGCGAGCAGCGCCTCGATCTCGCGCTCGCGGCCGTAACGCCGCTGCGGGACCCGGAACCGGTCGGAGAGATCGCGCTCACCGAGCGCGAAGGGCTGGATGTCGCCGTTCGCCCGCCACCTCGCGAAGCATTCGTCGAGGTCGTGCAACAAGCCCGCCGCGCTCTGGTAACGCTCCTCGGCGGCCTTGGAGAGCAGCTTGAGCACGACGTCTGACAGGAGCGGTGGAATCGATGGGACGAGCGTGTCCAGCGGGACCGGCTTCTGCGCGATATGGCAATAGACCCACTCGACGGGATCGTTCGCCCGGAACGGCAGCGTGCCCGTCAGCATCTCGTAGAAGGTGACGCCGAGGGAGTACAGGTCGGCCCGCTCGTCGATCGAGCGGTTCATGCGGCCTGTTTGCTCCGGCGCCATGTAGGCGAGCGTCCCCTCGATGAGGCCCTTGTTGTCGAGGTCCTGGGCCTCGCAGGGCAGGAGGCAGGCGATGCCGAGATCGGTGATCTTGACCTCGCCGGTGGCGGGGTTGCAGAGCAGGTTCTGGGGCTTGATGTCCTTGTGGATGACGTGCCGCCGGTGCAGCTCGGTCAGGGCGGCTGTCAGGCGGACGGCGAGGGGCAGGAAGCGCTCGATCGACATCGGGCGCATCGGCCCATCGAGCAGCTGGTCGAGCGAACGGCCGCCGAAATCCTCCAGGACGAGCGCGGCCTGATCGTTGAACGATTCGATCGCGTACGGCTTGCTGATGGCCGCCGTGTCGAGCGCGCTGGCGACCTCGAGCTCGTGCCGGAGCCTGCCGAGGGCGCGGGGGCTCGCGTGATCGCGCCGCAGGACCTTGAGCACCACCGGCCGGCCGTCCTCCTCGCGCCGCGCGCGGTAGAGGATGGTATCCACACCTTGGTGCAGCACCTCCAGCACGCGATAACGTGAACTATCGGGCATAGGGAGAAACCGGTGCGTCAGCGACGTGCCGTGGTTCAACTGTGTACACTGCCAAAAGCGGTGCGCCGCGTCACGAGCAAACGGCGGCGTCGCCTTGCGCCGGCTCGCCTGCGGCGGTGCAGTCGTCATGCACGGCGGGAGCGGGGACGGAAAGGGAGCTGCTGAGACGCAGTCGGGCAGCGAGCTCGCAGCACGCGGCGCGCAGCGCTACGCCTGCGGGAGCTGGGCATCCTGGCCGTCCGTCTCTGTCTCCGCTGCATGCAAAGGCAGCTCGACGACGAACGTGGCGCCCGCCCCCGGCGCGCTCTCGACGCGGATGGTGCCGCCATGGGAGGTGACGATCCATCGAACGATGTAGAGGCCGAGGCCGAGACCGCCGAAGTTGCGTACGGAGACGGCGCGCTCGAAGCGCTCGAAGATCCTGGCCTGATCGGCCTCGGCGATGCCCATGCCGTGATCGCGGACGACGAGCCGCGCGCGATCGCCCTCGCCGCGCACGACGACGTGAATGGGGCCTCCTGCGCCGTACTTGATCGCGTTCGAGAGGAGGTTGATGAGGACCTGCTCCATCCGAGAAGCATCCCAGTCCCCGACCACGGGCCCTTCCATGTCGAGCTTGGTGGGGCAGCGGGCGTCGGCGAGCTGCTGTCTCATCCGCTCGACGACCTCGCGCATCAGGGCCGCCAGATCGACCGGCGCGCGCGCGAGGGTCAGCTGGCCGGCGTTGAGGCGGGTGACGTCGAGCAGCTCGTTGACCAGGTGGGCGAGGCGCGCGATCTGTCGGTTGAGGAGCTGGATCGCGGCGTCGATGCGCTCCGGAGAGATCTCCGCGCGCTGGAAGCGGGGCAGGAGCCGAGCGAGGAGGTGGGCCTGCATCTTGAGCGAGGTGAGCGGGGTCTTGAGCTCGTGGGACGCGACGAGGAGGAACTCGTCCCGGCGCTCGATCGCCACCTGGGCATCGGCGAACAGGCGGGTGTTGTCGAGCGCGAGCGCCGCGCGCAACCCGAGCTCCTCGGCGAGCCACAGGTCGGCGGGGCCGTAGCGGCGCCGTGGAGCGGTCGCCAGCAGGGTCATGACCCCGAAGCGCCGGTCGCGCGCGAGGAGCGGGACCCGGAGGAAGGAGTGAATGCCGAGCTGCTCGAGCAGGGGCGCGGCGCGGAGCTCCCCCACCTCGGGGCGCTCCGGCGAGCTCGCTGCCAGGGGCCGCAGCGCGTCCAGCACCGCGCCCGCGAGGTCGTCCGGCACGCCCGCGGTGACCGCGTGTCCCGGCTCGCCGTCAGCGGCGCCCACGTCGATGACGCACTGATCGGCCAGCTCGGGCACGGCGAGCTGCGCGACGCTGTCGAGGGTGGCGCCGTAGCCGAGGGCCATCAGCCTGCGGCTCGCGTCGGCCAGGAAGCGCTCGGCGAGCTCGGCGCGCTTGCGCTCGGTGATGTCGGTGGAGATGCCGCAGAGCACGCCGGGCATGACGTCCTCGCCGAGCGGGAACTTGATCGACAGATGGGTGCGCAGCTCGCCGTCTATCAGCACCTCTTCCTCGAACTCCATCGGCACGCCCGCCTCGAGCACCTTGCGGTCGTGGTCGCTTGTGCACTCGACGAACGCAGCAGGCAAGAGCTCGGCGCCCGTCTTGCCGATGAGCTGCTCGGCCTTCATGCCGAGGTTGCGGCCCGCCTGCCGGTTGACGAGCAGGTGGCGGCCATCGCGATCCTTGAGGTAGATGGCAGCCGCGGAGTTGTCGACGATGGCCTGCAGCGTGGCCTGGCTCTCGCGGAGCTCGCGCTCCGCCCGGCGCCGCTCGGCGTTCTCCTGCTCGATGTCGGCATAGAGCATGGCGTTCTCGAGCGAGATGGCCGACTGCGAGGCGAGCAGCTCGAGCACGGTGAGCCGCCCTGGGGTGAACGCGCCGGTGACGAGCCCGTTCTCCAGGTAGAGCAGGCCGAGCAGCCGGGCCCTGTGCACGATCGGGAGGCAAAGCACCGAGCGCGGCCGCTTGCGCGCGAAATACGCGTCCTCCGAGAACGGGTGTCTGCCGGAGGCGTCGGCGAGCAGCACGCGCTCGTGGCTGCGGCGAACGTAATTGAGGATGGACTGCGGCAGCGCGGCGGTCGCCGTCTCGCCCACCTCGCCCGCGCCGAGCAGCCGAGCCGCGCCGCCGGACGCGGCGATCGCCGCCGCGGTCGACACGCGATCTTGCCGGACCAGGAGCACATAGCCCTCCTCGGCGCCCGCGTGTTCGATCACGATGCGCAAGAGCGTCTCGAGGAGGCGCGGGAGCTGGAGCTCTCCGGAGATGCTCTGAGAGGCCTTGACGACGGAGAGGACGTCGAACTGCTCGGCCCGCACGGCGAACGTGACGGTGGGCGCGATCGGCTTGCGCGGGGCGAGGTGGGGATAGCGCTGGTCGAGCTGATCCACCTTGGCGTGGGCCCCCCAGCGAAAATAGGCGGCGCGCGCCTTCTCCAGGTAAGCGTCGGCGGGCGTGGCGAGGCCGCGCGCGTGGTAGAACTGGGCTGCGAGCTCGCAGCCGATGGCCTCGTGCTGGACGAAGCCGCCCTCTTGCGCCGACGCGATGGCCTGCTCGTACAGCCGGATGGCCTCCGGCTCGTGCCCGCGGAGCCGGGCGATCTCGGCGCGGACCAGCGTGTGTTTGTGGAGGAAGTTGTCGGGGCCGTTCCTGGCCCACTCGCCGAGCCGCCGCTCGCAGTCGAGCAGCTGCTCGGGGACCTCACGTGGGGAATCCCGCTCCGCGTGCGGTACGTGCGGCACGTGCGGTATGTCGACGAGCGCCGCGATCGCGAGCCCTGAATAATAGAAGTTCTCGGCGACGAGGGCGGTCGGCACGACCCCGTGTCCATGCTCGATCATCGCGCGGGCCGCCGTCTCGATCGCCTCTCCGGGAGAGCCCAGCACGAAGAGCGCCTGGGCCTTCATTTCATGATAGAAGCTTTGAACGTTTTGCAGGTCCCCCTCGCCGAGCCGCGCCTCGAAGGCCGGCGGATCCAGCTCGGATCCATCGAGCATCGAGAAGCGGACCGGCCTCCCTCGCAGCGTCTGGACCATGCCGCGCGCGCCGAGGAGGACGCCGTGGGCGAACGGGTGACCGGCGCTGCGCACGAAGCCGAGGCGCTCCTCGACCTCGTGAAGCACGTCCTCCAGCGGATCGCCGGAGAGCAGCCGGAACAGCGCGTCCCACATGCGGTTGAAGCACGCGTGGTTCAGATCGCCCGACTCGACCGCGGCGCTGAAGCCGGCGCGCGAGTACGGAGTCGTCTCTCGGTAGTGGCGTGTCCAGAAGACCACATGCTGTCCGAAGATCGTGAACGCCATCGCTTTCGTCGTGAGGAGGCCGCTCCTCTCCGCGAGGTCGCAGCCGAGCTTGCCGAAGCGATAGGCCTCCTGGTATCGCCCGAGCTTCGGGCCGAGCACCCTCGCGAAGGAGGTGTACGCGTGAGAGGAGCTCTCGGCGTTGCCGTGGCGCAGGCTGAGCTGGACCATGCGCAGGACGATGAGAAAGGGAAGGCTCGGATTCACGAAGGCCGCGGGGATGCCAGCGCCCAGCAGCACGCTCATCGTGGCCTTGATCTCCGGGTGCGTCATGGGGGGCAGGTGGATCAGGTCCTCGATCGCCCGGTCGCCCAGGGCCTGCCAGACGCTCTTCGTCTCCTCTTCGAGCTGTGCGTCGGTGGGGAGGAAGGGAAGATCGATGTCGTAGGTGCGGAGCCACGCGAGCCCGATCTCCGCAGCGCGCGTGTATTGCCCGCGGGTGACCTTCAGCGTGATGACGAGCTCGACGACGGCGGCCGCCTCGCCCCTGGTCCTCGCGCGATCCTCGAGCTCTTCGAGCATCCGCTCGGCGTCGTCGATGGCGCCGGTGATGTAGGCGACATGCGCGCGCTCGAAGGTGAGGCCGTAGGTCAGCTCGTGCTGCGTCTCCCAGGAGTCCGGCGAGAGCAAGGAGAGGCCCGCGGCGAAGAGCGCGGCGGCGGACTGGAAGGCCGCCGCGGCCTTGGCCTTCCTGCCGGCGCGGAGGTTCAGCGCGGCGACCTCGTCCCGCTCGGCCCGTGAACGGAGGAGCGCGGCGCCGCGGTTGAGGTGGCCGACGGCGTCGAAGAGCGCCTCGTCGCGCTCCTCTGGGCGCCCCCCCCGGCAGAGGAGCTGGCCAATCCGGAGATGCACCTCGGCCAGCTGCTCTGCCGGGATGAGCGAGGTTGCGGCTTGCTGCACCCGGTCGTGGAGAAATCGATAGCCGTTGCCCTGGCGGAGGATCAGCCCCTCCCGGACGGCCTCCTCGAGCGCGTCGCGGAGCTCGGCCGGGCCACGGTGCGCCAGCAGCGCGAGGGTGTCGAGGTCGAGGGTGTTGCCGAGGCAGGCGGCGAGCTTGAGCGCGTCGCGCGTCGGGACCGGGAGCCGGTTCAGCTTGCCCGCCATCAGCTCGACGACGTTGTCGGTGAACCCTTTGTCGCGGATCGCTGCGATATCCCACCGCCACATGCGCCGCTCTGCGTCGACGGCGATGAGCCCCTCTTCGTGCAGGGCGAGGAGGAACTGGAGAACGAAGAAGGGGTTGCCGCCGGTCTTCTCGTGGACGAGCTGCGAGAGCGGCTCGACCTCTGCTTCGGGCGCGTGGACCGCCTCGGCGACCAGCGCCCCGACGTGGGCGGCGGAGAGCGGCGTGAGGACGAGCTCGGAGACGGCGGCGCCGCGTCGTCGGGCCTCGGCCAGCGTGAGCCGGAGCGGGTGCGCCGGGCCTACTTCATTGTCCCGGTAGGCGCCTATCAGGAGGAGGTGCGCGTCGCCGGCATGGGTGGCGAGGTGCTCGAGCAAGAGGAGGCTGGCCGCGTCGGCCCACTGGAGATCATCGAGGAAGAGCGCCATGGGGTGCTCCTTCCGGGCGCACGCGGCGACGAAGCGCTGGAGCGCCGCGTGCAGCCGGCTCTGGGCCTCGGCGGGCGGGAGCTCGGGCACGGGCGGCTGCGGGCCGAGGAGCCGCTCGATCTCGGGGAGCACGTCGGCGAGCAGCCTGCCGTCCTGGTCGAGGGCCTCCCGGAGGCGCTCTCTCCAGCGCTCGACCTGCTCCTCGCTCGCGCCGAGGATCTCCTGAAACAGCGCCCGGAACGCCTGCAGGAAAGCACGGTAGGGGACATCCCTCGCGGTCTGATCGAACTTGCCGGAGAGGAAGAAGCCGCGCTCGCGAACGACGGGCCTGTGCAGCTCGGCGACGAGCGACGACTTGCCGATACCCGAGTACCCGCACACGAGCACGAGCTCAGGCCGACCCTGCGCCACCACCCGCTCGAACGCGGCCAGCAGCGCCAGGGCCTCGCGCTCGCGGCCGTAGAGCCGCTGCGGGACGCGGAACCGGTCCGAGAGATCGCGCTCACCGAGCGCGAAGGGCTGAATGTCCCCGCTCGCCCGCCACCTCGCGAGGCACGCGTCGAGGTCGTGGCGCAGGCCGAGCGCGCTCTGGTAGCGCTCCTCGGCGGCCTTGGAGAGCAGCTTGAGCACGACGTCTGACAGGACCGGTGGAATCGAGGGGACGAGCGCGTGGGGCGGGACCGGGCTCTGCGCGATATGGCAATAGACCCACGCGACGGGATCGCTGGCGTGGAAGGGCAGGGCGCCAGTCAGCATCTCGTAGAAGGTGACGCCGAGGGAGTACAGGTCGGTCCGCTCGTCGATCCAGCGGTTCATCCGGCCCGTTTGCTCCGGCGCCATGTAGGCCAGCGTCCCCTCGATGAGGCTGTTGTGGACGAGGTCCTGGGATTCGCGGGGGGAGAGGGAGGCGATGCCGAGATCGGTGATCTTCACCTCGCCGGTGTCGGGGTTGTAGAGGAGGTTCTGGGGCTTGATGTCCTTGTGGATGACGTGCCGCCTGTGGAGCTCGGCGAGCGCGCCGGTGAGGCGGAGGGCGAGGGGGAGGAAGCGCTCGATCGGCATCGGGCGCATCGGCCCGTCGCCATCGAGCAGCCGGTCGAGCGAGCGGCCGCCGAAATCCTCCAGGACCAGCGCGGCCTGATCGCCGAGCGATTCCATCGCGTAGGGCCTGACGATGACCGCCGTATCGAGCGCGCCGGCGATCTCGAGCTCGTGCTGGAGCCTGCCGAGCGCGTGAGGGCTCACGTGGTCGCGCCGCAGGACCTTGAGCACCACCGGCCGGCCGTCCTCCTCGCGCCGCGCGCGGTAGAGGATGGTATCCGCACCTTGGTGCAGCACCTCCAGCACGCGGTAACGTGGACTATGGGGCATAGGAGGATCTTTGCACGCGGGAAGTCCGCGGCGTGCTGCGGTTCAATTCGGTACACTGCCAAAAGCGCTGCGACCCGTCACGAGCAAACGGCGGCGCGTCAGCGCCGGCCGAGGCAGCAGTCGGGTAGTGGGCACGCAGCGCGCGCCTACGCCTGCGGGAGGAAGGCGCCCTGGACGTCCGTCTCTGTGTCCGGCGAGCGCAAAGGCAGCTCGACGATGAAGGAGGCGCCCGCGCCCGGCCTGCTCTCGACGCGGATGGTGCCGCCGTGGGAGGTGACGATCCATCGAACGATGTAGAGGCCGAGGCCGAGGCCGCCGAAGTTGCGGACGGAGACGGCGCGCTCGAAGCGCTCGAAGATCCTGGCCTGATCGGCCTCGGCGATGCCCATGCCATGATCGCGGACGACGAGCACGGCGCGAGCGCCGTCGCGGCGCACGACGACGTGAATCGGGCCTCCCGCGCCATACTTGAGCGCGTTGGACAGGAGGTTGATGAGGATCTGCTCCATGCGGAAAGCGTCCCAGTTGCCCACCACGGGCCCTTCCAGCTCGAGCTGGGTGCGGCAGCGGGCGTCGGTGAGCTGCTCGTGCATCCGCTCGACGACATCGCGCGCCAGGGCCGCCAGATCGACCGGCGCGCGAGAGAGGGTGAGCCGGCCGGCGTTGAGGCGGGTCACGTCGAGCAGCTCGTTGACCAGGTGGCCGAGGCGCGCGATCTGGCGGTTCAGGAGCTGGATCGCGGCGTCGATGCGCTCCGGAGCGACCTCCCCGCGCTGGAGGCGGGGCAGGAGCCGGGCGAGCAGGTGGGCCTGCATCGTGAGCGAGGTGAGCGGTGTCTTGAGCTCGTGGGATGCGACGAGGAGGAACTCGTCGCGGCGCTCGATCGCCTCCTGGGCCTCGGCGAACAGGCGGCTGTTGTCGAGGGCGAGCGCGGCGCGGCTCGCCAGCTCCTGGGCCAGCCACAGGTCGGCGGGGCCGTAGCGGCGCCGTGGCGCGGTCGCCAGCAGGGTCATGACCCCGAAGCGGCGGTCGCGCGCGAGGAGCGGGACGCGGAGGAAGGAGTGAACGCCGAGCGGCTCGAGGAGGGGCGCGGCGCGGAGGTCGCCCTCCTCGGCGTGGTCCAGAGAGCTCGCCGAAAGGGGCCGCAGCGCGTCCGTCACCGCGCCTGCCAGCTCGGCCGGCACGCCCGCGGCGACCGACCGCCCCGGGGCGTCCTGGGCGAGGTCCACGTCGATGACGCACCGGTCGGCGAGCTCGGGCACGACGAGCTGCGCGATGCTGTCGAGGGTGGCGCCGTAACCGAGGGCCATCAGCCTGCGGCTCGCCTCGGCCAGGAAGCGCTCAGCCATCTCGGCGCGCTTGCGCTCGGTGATGTCGGTGGAGATGCCGCAGACCACGCCGGGCATGACGTCCTCGCCGAGCGGGAACTTGACGGACAGGTAGGTGCGCAGCTCGCCGTCTATCAGCACCTCCTCCTCGAACTCCATCGGCTCGCCCGAGTCGAGCACCCGCCGGTCGTGCTCGTCGATGGTCGCGGTGGCGGCGGCAGGCAAGAGCTCGGCGCTCGTCTTTCCGAGGATCTGCTCTGTCGGGATGCCGAGGCCGCGGCTCACCTGCCGGTTGACGAGCAGGTGCAGGCCATCGCGATCCTTGAGGTAGATGGCCGCGGCGGAGTTGTCGACGATGGCCTGCAGCGTGGCCTGGCTCTCGCGGAGCTCGCGCTCCGCCCGGCGCCGCTCGGCGTTCTCCTGCTCGATATCGGTGTAGAGCATGGCGTTCTCGAGCGAGATGGCCGACTGCGAGGCGAGCAGCTCGAGCACGGTGAGCCGCCCTGGGGTGAACGCGCCGGTGACCAGGTTGTTCTCGAGGTAGAGCAGCCCGAGCAGCCGCGTTTGCCGCACGATCGGGAGGCACAGCACCGACCTCGTCCTCTTGCGGCCGAAATACGCGTCTTCCGAGAACGGGTGCCGCCCGGAAGCGTCGTCGAGCAGCACGCGCTCGTGGCTGCGGAGGACATAGTTGAGAATGGATTGCGGCAGCGCCGCCAGGGCCTCGCCCGCGTCGAGCAGCCGCGCGGCGCTCCCCGACGCGGTGATCGCCGCCGCGGTCGACACGCGATCTTCCCGGACCAGGAGCGCAACCCCCTCTCCGGCGCCCGCGTGCTCGACCACGATGCGCAGCAGCGTCTCGAGCAGGCGGGGGAGCTTGAGCTCTCCGGAGATGCTCTGAGAGGCCTTGACGACGGACAGGACGTCGAACTGCTCGGCGCGTACGGCGAAGGTGACGGTGGGGGCGATCGGCTTTCGCTCGACGAGGAAGGGATACCGCTGGTCGAGCTGCTCCACCTTGGCGTGCGCGCCCCAGCGGAAGTAGGCGGCGCGCGCCCGCTGCAGGTGGGCGACGGCGGGCGTGGACACGCCGCGGTCGAGGTAGAAGCGGGCGGCGAGCTCGCTGGCGATGGCCTCGTGCTGGACGAAGCCGCCCTCCTGCGCCGACGAGATGGCTTGCTCGTAGAGCCGGATGGCCTCGGGCTCGCGCCCGAGGAGCCGGGCGATCTCGGCGCGGACCAGGGCGTGTTTGTGGAGGTAGTTGTCGGGGCAGCTCGCGGCCCACACGCCGAGCTGCCGCTCGCACGCGAGGAGCCCTTCGGGGAGCTCCCGCTCTGGCGAGGTCGCCGCGTCGCGCGCCTCGTGCGCGTCGTCGGCCGCCGCGGCGAGTGCGAGCGCGTGAACATAGAAGGTCTCGGGGATCTCGGCGCCCGCGTCCATCCTCCAGTCGTAATCGACGACGACACGGGTCGACGCCGCGAGCGTCTCCTCGGGAGAGCCGAGGAGGAGCAGCGCCTGCGCCTTCAGGCTGTAGTACAAGCTATGCGCTCCGTACGAGGATCCCGGAGGAAGCCGCGCCTCGAAGGCCTCCTGATCCAGCTCGGAGCCGTCCAGCATCGCGTAATGGACAGGCCTCCCGCGCAGCGTCTGGATGAGGTACCGCACGCTGAGGAGGATGCCATGGATGAACGCGTAGCCGGCCTTGCGCACGAAGCCGAGGCGCTCCTCGGTCAGGTGGAGGACGTCCTCCAGCGGCTCCGCGCAGAGCAGGGGGAACACCGACGCCCAGACGCAATGGTAACATGCGTTGTTCAGATCGCCGCATTCCACGGCGGCGTTGAAGCCTAGGCGATTGTAGGGGTAGGTCTCTCTGTAATGGCGCGTCCAGAAGACGGTCAGCTGCCCGAACAGGAAGAACACGGTGGGCTTCGTGGCGAGGTGCTCGCTCCTCTCCGCGAGGTCGTAGCCGAGCTTGCCGAACAGGTAAGCCTCCTTGTATCTCCCGAACCGCGGGCCGAGCACCCGCGCGAAGGCGGTGTACGCATGGGCGGAGCTCTCGGCGTTGCCGTGGAGAAGGCTGAGCGTGACCATGCGCTCGAGGATCAGGTGATGCAGGTTCTGGTCCACGAAATACGCAGCGACGGACACGCTCTTCAAGATGCTCATCGCGATCTTGATCTCCGGGTGCGTCATGGGGGGCAGGTGAATGAGGCCCTCGATCGTCCGGTCGCCCAGGGCCTTCCATACGCTCTCGGTCTCTTCGTCGATGCGCGCGTCGGTGAGGTGGGTTGGCAGATGGATGTCGTAAGAGCGCAGGAAGGAGAGACCGAGCTCCACCGCGCGGGCGCTCTGCCCGCGGGTCACGTGCAAGGCGACGGCGAGCTCGACGACGGCGGCCCTCTCGATCTTGGTCATCGAGCGATCCGTGAGCTCCTCGAGCAGCCACTCGGCTTCATCGAGGTTGCCGAGGATGTACGCGCAGCGCGCTCGCTCGAAGCTCAGGGCGTGGGTCAGCGCGTACTGCGTCTCCCAGCGTTGCTGGGGCTCGTCCGCGAGGAGGGCCATGCCCGCGGCGAAGAGGGCGGCGGCAGACTGGTAGGCGGCGGCGGCCTGGGCCTTCCTGCCGGCGCGGAGGTTGAGGGCGGCGAGCTCGTCGCGCTCGGCCCGGGAACGGAGGAGCGCGGCGCCGCGGTTGAGGTGGCCCACGATCTCGAAGAGCGTGTCCTCGCGCTCGTCCGGCCTCCGCTCCTTCAAGAGCAGCTGGCCGATCCCGAGGTGCACCTCGGCGAGCTGCCCGGGCGGGATGAGCGAATAAGCGGCCTGTTGCACCCGGTCGTGGAGGAAGCGATAGGCGCTGTCCCGGCGGAGCAGCAGCCCCTCCCGCACGGCCTCCTCGAGCGCCCCGCGGAGCTCCTCCGCCGGACGGCGCGCGACCACCGCGAGGGGGTCGAGGGTGAGGCTGCCGCCGAGGCAGGCGGCGAGCTTGAGCGCGTCGCGCGTCGGGACCGAGAGCCGGTTCAGCTTGCCCACCATCAGCTCGACGACGTTGTCGGTGAAGCCCTTGTCGCGGATGGCGGCGATGTCCCACCGCCATGCGCCCTCGTCGGCGTCGAACGTGATGAGCCCCTCTTCGTGCAGGGCGATGAGGAACTGGAGAACGAAGAACGGGTTGCCGCCGGTCTTCTCGTGGACGAGCTGCGAGAGCGGCTCGACCTGCGCTTCCGGTGTGCGGACCGTCTCGGCGACGAGCGCCCCGACGTGGGCGGCGGAGAGCGGCTCGAGGA
Source organism: Sorangium sp. So ce117 (assembly GCF_051524395.1). Taxonomy (NCBI): domain Bacteria; kingdom Pseudomonadati; phylum Myxococcota; order Polyangiales; family Polyangiaceae; genus Sorangium; species Sorangium sp. So ce117. The sequence continues at coordinate 7,836,211 of NZ_CP150309.1, read as the reverse complement.
CGATGTCACCGACGGTTGCGCCGCGCTTTCGGATCTCGGCGAGGGTGAGCCGGAGCGGGTGCGCGGGGCCGACCTCGTTGTCGCGATAGGCGCCGATCAGCAGGAGGTGGGCGTCGCCGGCGAGGGTGGCGAGCTGCTCGAGCAAGAGGAGGCTACCGGGGTCGGCCCATTGCAGGTCGTCGAGGAAGAGGGCGACGGGGTGCTCTTTCCGTGCGCAGGCGGCGACGAAGCGCTGGAGCGTGGCGAGCAACCGGCTCTGGGCCTCGGCGGGCGGGAGCTCGGGCACGGGCGGCTGCGGGCCGAGGAGGCGCTCGATCTCCGGGAGCATGTCGGTGAGCAGCCTGCCGTTCTGGCCGACGGCCTCGCGGAGGCGCTCTCGCCAGCGCTCGACCTGCTGCTCGCTCGCGCCGAGGATCTCCTGCACGAGGTCCCGGAAGGCGTGAAGGAGGGGGCGGTAGGGGACGTCGCGCTTGAGCTGATCGAACTTGCCGGAGAGGAAGAAGCCGCGCTCGCGCACGATGGGCCCGTGCAGCTCGGCGACGAGCGAGGACTTGCCGATGCCCGAATAGCCCGAGACGAGCACGAGCTCTGGCTGGCCGTTCGCGACCACCCGCTCGAACGCGGCGCGCAGCGCCTCGATCTCGCGCTCGCGGCCGTAGAGCCGCTGCGGGATCTGGAACCGGTCGGAGACGTCGCGCAGTCCGAGCGGGAAGGCGTCGATGGCGCCGCGCTGGCGCAGCTGGGAAAAGCACGTGTCGAGGTCGTGGCGCAGGCCGAGTGCGCTCTGGTAACGCTCCTCGGCGGCCTTGGAGAGCAGCTTGAGGACGACGGCGGAGAGCTGGAGTGGAATCGAGGGGACGAGCGCGTGCGGCGGCCGCGGCGCCTGGGCGATATGGCAATAGACCCACGCGACGGGGTCGCTGGCGTGGAAGGGGAGGGTGCCAGTCAGAAGCTCGTAGAAGGTGACGCCGAGGGAGTACAGATCGGTCCGCTCGTCGACGCGGCGGTTCATGCGGCCGGTCTGCTCCGGCGCCATGTAGGCGAGCGTGCCCTCGATGAGCCCGTCGTGCGCGAGCTCCTGTGCCCCGCGGGTGGAGAGGGAGGCGATGCCGAGATCGGTGATCTTCACCTCGCCGGTGTCGGGGTTGTAGAGCAGGTTCTGAGGCTTGATGTCCTTGTGGATGACGTGGTGTCTGTGGAGCTCTGCGAGCGCGGCGGCGAGGCGGAGGGCGAGGGGGAAGAAGCGCTCGATCGACATCGGGCGCATCGGCCCATCGAGCAGCCGGTCGAGCGAGCGGCCGCCGAAATCCTCGAGGACCAGCGTCACCTGGTCGCGGAACGGCTCGATCCCGTAGGCCCGGACGATGACCGGCGAAGCGAGCGCCGTCGCGACCTCGAGCTCGTGCTGGAGCCTGCCGAGGGCGCGGGGGCTCGCGTGGTCGCGCCGCAGGACCTTGAGCACCACCGGCCGGCCGTCCTCGTCGCGCCGCGCGCGGTAGAGGATCGTGTCCGCACCCTGGTGCAGCACCTCCAGCACGCGGTAACGTGGACTATGGGGCATAGGAGAATCTTTGAACGCCGGACGTCACGGACGTCAGCGCCGCGCTGCGGTCCAACTTGGTACATTGCCAAAAGCGCTGCGACCCGTCACGAGCAAACGGCGCGGAGCAGCGCCGGCCTCGGCCCCCGGTGAACGCTCACGCCGGCGGGAGAAAGGTGCCCTGGCCTTCCGTCTCCGCCTCCGCCGCATGCAAAGGCAGCTCGACGATGAACGTGGCGCCTGCGCCCGGCTTGCTCTCGACGCGGATGGTGCCGCCGTGGGAGGTGACGATCCATCGAACGATGTAGAGGCCGAGGCCGAGGCCGCCGAAGTTGCGGACGGAGACGGCGCGCTCGAAGCGCTCGAAGATCCTGGCCTGATCGGCCTCGGCGATGCCCATGCCATGATCGCGGACGACGAGCACGGCGCGAGCGCCGTCGCGGCGCACGATGACGTGAATGAGGCCTCCCGCGCCGTACTTGAGCGCGTTGGACAGGAGGTTGATGAGGACCTGCTCCATGCGAGACGGATCCCAGTGTCCCATCACGGGCTCGTCCAGCTCGAGCTGGGTGCGGCAGCGGGCGTCGGTGAGCTGCTGGTGCATCCGCTCGACGACCTCGCGCGCCAGGGCCGCCAGATCGACCGGCGCGCGAGAGAGGGTCAGCTGGCCGGCGTTGAGGCGGGTGACGTCGAGCAGCTCGTTGACCAGGTGGGCGAGGCGCGCGATCTGTCGGTTGAGGAGCTGGATAGCGGCGTCGATGCGCTCGGGAGCGACCTCCCCGCGCTGGAGGCGAGGCAGGAGCCGGGCGAGCAGGTGGGCTTGCATCGTGAGCGAGGTGAGCGGTGTCTTGAGCTCGTGGGATGCGACGAGGAGGAACTCGTCGCGGCGCTCGATCGCCTCCTGGGCCTCGGCGAACAGGCGGCTGTTGTCGAGGGCGAGCGCGGCGCGGCTCGCCAGCTCCTGGGCCAGCCACAGGTCGGCGGGGCCGTAACGGTGCCGCGGCGCGGCCGCCAGCAGGGTCATGACCCCGAAGCGGCGGTCGCGCGCGAGGAGCGGGACGCGGAGGAAGGAGTGAACGCCGAGCGGATCGAGGAGAGGTGCGGCGCGGACGTCGCCTATCTCGGGCCGGTCCGGCGACGTCGCTGCCAGCGCCCGCAGCGCGTCCGTCACCGCGCCCGCGAGCTCGGCCGGCATCCCCGCTGTGACCGCCCGCCCCGGGGCGTCCTGGGCGAGGTCCACGTCGATGACGCATCGGTCGGCCAGCGCCGGCAACGCGAGCTGCGCCACGCTCTCGAGGGTGGCGCCGTAGCCGAGGGCCATGAGCTTGCGGCTCGCGTCGGCGAGGAAGCGCTCGGCGAGCTCGGCGCGCTTGCGCTCGGTGATGTCGGTGCAGATGCCGCAGACCACCCCGGGCATGACGCTCTCGCCGAGCGGGAACTTGAGGGACAGATAGATGCGCGGCTCGCCCTCTTTCATCATCACCTCCTCCTCGAACTCCAGCGGCTCGCCCGCGTCGAGCACCCGCCGGTCGTTGTCTCGGAGGACCTCGACGTTCGCACCATGAGAGAGCTCGGCGTCGGTCTTTCCGAGGAGCTCATGGCTCGGCACGCCGGCGACGTTCCCTGCATGGCGGTTGGCGAGCAGATACCGGCCTTCGCGATCCTTGAGGAAGATGGTCGCGGCGGAGTTGTCGACGATGGCCTGCAGCGTCGCCTGGTTGGCCTCCAGCGCCTGCTCCGCCCGGCGCCGCTCGGCGTTCTCCTGCTCGATATCGGCATAGAGCATGGCGTTCTCGAGCGAGATGGCCGACTGCGAGGTGAGCAGCTCGAGCACGGTGAGCCGCCCGGGGGTGAAAGCCCCGGCCACGAGCCCGTTCTCCAGGTAGAGCACGCCGAGCAGCCGGGCCTGCCGCATGATCGGGAGGCACAGCACCGATCTCGGCCTCTTGCGGCCGAAATACGCGTCCTCCGAGAACGGGTGCCTGGCCGCCGCGTCGTCGAGCAGCACGCGCTCGTGGCTGCGGAGGACATAGTTGAGAATGGATTGCGGCAGCGCCGCCGACGCCTCGCCCGCGTCGAGCACCCGCGCCGCGCTGCCGGACGTCGAGCGCGACGCCGCGATCGCCGCTGCCGTCGACAGGCGCTCCTCCCGGACCAGGAGCACGACCCCCTCTCCGGCGCCCGCGTGCTCGACAACGATGCGCAGCAGCATCTCCAGGAGGCGCGGGAGCTTGAGCTCGCCCGAGATGCTCTGAGAGGCCTTGACGATGGAGAGGACGTCGAACTGCTCGGCCCGGACGGCGAAGGTGACGGTGGGGGCGATCGGCTTTCGCTCGACGAGGAAGGGATAGCGCTGGTCGAGCTGCTCGACCTTGGCGTGGGCGCCCCAGCGGAAGTAGGCGGCGCGGGCGTCCCGCAGGTAGGCGTCGGCGGGGGTGGACAGGCCGCGATCGCGGTAGAACCGGGCGGCGAGCTCGCTGGCGATGGCCTCGTGCTGGACGAAGCCGTTCTCCCGCGCCGAGGAGATGGCCTGCTCGTAGCGCCGGATGGCCTCGGGCTCGCGGCCGAGGAGACGGGCGATCTCGGCGCAGACCAGGGCGTGTTTGTGGAGGAAGTTGTCGGGGCAGCTCGCGGCCCACTCGCCGAGCTGCCGCTCGCTGTCGAGGAGGCCCTCGGGGAGCTCCTGCGCCGGCGACCGCCGCGCTTCGTGCGGCCTGGGCGGCTCGGGCGCGCCACCGTCGGCGTCGACGAGCGCCGCGAGCGAGAGCGCGTGAACATAGCAGTTCTCGGCGATGAGCGCGTAGGGCTCTCTCCTGAAGGGGTGATCGACGATCACGCGCGTCGCCGCGGCGAGCGCCTCTCCGTAAGAGCCGAGCACGAAGAGCGCCCGGGCCTTCATGCTGAAATGGAGGCCGCGGGCGCCCCGCATATCCCCCTCGTCGAGCCGCGCCTCGAAGGCCGGCGGATCCAGCTCGGAGCCGTCGAGCGTGGAGAAGCGGACCGGCCTCCCGCGCAGCGTCTGGATGACGGCGTGGGCGCTGGCCAGGACGCCGTAGGCGAACGCGTAACCGGCCTTGCGCACGAAGCGGCTGCGCTCCTCGACCTCGTGGAGGACGTCCTCGAGCGGCTCGCCGGCGAGCAGCGGGAACAGCGGAGCCCAGACGCAGTTGAAGCACGCCATGCGCGTATCGCCCGACTCGACCGCGGCGCTGAACCCGGCGCGCGTGTAGGGGTACGTCTCCCGGTAGTGGCGTGTCCAGAAGACGACTTGCTGTCCGAAGAGGGTGAATACCAGCGACTTCACGGTGAGGAGCTCGCTCCTGTCCGCGAGGTCGTAGCCGAGCTTTCCGAACTTGTAGGCGTCGCGGTATCGCCCGAACCGCGGGCCGAACATCCGCGCGAAGGCCGCGTACGCGTGGGCGGAGCTCTCCGCGTTGCCGTAGCGCAGGCTGAGCTTCACCTGGCGCAGGACGATGAGGTAGTGCAGGTCGTGGTCCACGAAGATCGCGGAGCCGGCCACGCTTTGCAGCACGGCCATGACGACCTTGCACTCCGGGTGCTCCATGGGGGGCAGGCGGAGCAGGTCCTCGATCGCCCGGTCGCCCAGCGCTCGCCAGAGGCTCTCGGTCTCTTCTTTGACCTGTGCGTCGGTGGGGTGGAGCGGAAGGTCGATATCCGAGGCGCGGAGCCACGCGAGCGCGAGGTCGACGGCGTGGTCGGACCGCCCTCGGGTCTGGTAGAAGCTCACGGCAAGCTCGACGACCGCGGCGCGATCGCGCTCGTTCCTCGCGCGCGCCAGGAGCTCCTCGAGCAGCCGCTCGGCCTCGTCGGAGCTGCCGGTGGCGTAGGCGGCGTGCGCGCGCTCGAGGCTCAGGGGATAGGCCAGATCGTACCGAGTCTCCCAGCGCTCGCGGGGATCTTGCGCGAGGAGGGCCATGCCCGCGGCGAAGAGGGCGTCGGCGGACTGGTAGGCGGCGGCGGCCCTGGCCTTCCTGCCGGCGCGGAGGTTGAGGGCGGCGAGCTCGTCGCGCTCGGCCTGGGAACAGAGGAGCGCTGCGCCGCGGTTGAGGTGGCTCACGACGTCGAAGAGCGCGTCCTCGCGCTCCTCGGCGCGCTGCGCCTTCAAGAGCAGCTGGCCGATGCAGAGGTGCACCTCGGCGAGCTGTCCGGGCGGGATGAGCGAATAAGCGGCCTGCTGCACCCGGTCATGGAGGAAGCGATAGGCGCTGTCCCTGCGGAGCAGCAGCCCCTCCCGCGCGGCCTCCTCGAGCGCCTCGCGGAGCGCGTCCGCCGGCCTTCGCGCGACGCTCGCGAGGGTGTCGAGGGTCAGGCTGCCGCCGAGGCAGGCGGCGAGCTTGAGCGCGTCGCGCGTCGGGACCGAGAGCCGCTCCAGCTTGCCGGCCATCAGCTCGACGACGTTGTCGGTGAAGCCCTTGTCGCGGATGGCGGCGATGTCCCACCGCCATGCGCCCTCGTCCGCATCAAAGGTGATGAGCCCCTCGTCGTGCAGGGCGATGAGGAACTGGAGCACGAAGAAGGGGTTGCCGCCGGTCTTCTCGTAAACCAGCCGTGAGAGCGGCTCGACCTCTGCTTCGGGCGCATGGACCGCCTCGGCGACGAGCGCCCCGACGTGGGCGGCGGAGAGCGGCGTGAGGACGAGCTCGGAGACGGTTGCGCCGCGCTGCTGCACCTCGGCGAGGGTGAGCCGGAGCGGGTGCGCGGGGCCGACCTCGTTGTCGCGATAAGCGCCGATCAGCAGGAGGTGGGCGTCGCCGGCGAGGGTGGCGAGCTGCTCGAGCAAGAGGAGGCTACCGGGGTCGGCCCATTGCAGGTCGTCGAGGAAGAGGGCGACGGGGTGCTCTTTCCGTGCGCAGGCGGCGACGAAGCGCTGGAGCGTGGCGAGCAGCCGGCTCTGGGCCTCGGCGGGCGGGCGCTCGGGCACGGGGGGCTGCGGGCCGAGGAGCAGGGCGAGCTCGGGGAGCATGTCGGTGAGCAGCCCGCCGCTGGCGCCGAGGGCCTCGCGGAGGCGCTCTCGCCAGCGCTCGACCTGCTCCTCGCTCGCGCTAAGGATCTCCTGCACGAGGCCCCGGAAGGCGTGAAGGAAGGCGCGGTAGGGGACGTCGCGCTTGAATTGCTCGAACTTGCCGGAGAGGAAGGAGCCGCGCTCGCGCACGACGGGCCCGTGCAGCTCGGCGACGAGCGAGGACTTGCCGATGCCCGAATAGCCCGAGACGAGCACGAGCTCTGGCCGGCCGTTCGCGACCACCCGCTCGAACGCGGCGCGCAGCGCCTCGATCTCGCGCTCGCGGCCGTAGAGCCGCTGCGGGATCTGGAACCGGTCGGAGACGTCGCGCAATCCGAGCGGGAAGGCGTCGATGGCGCCGCGCTGGCGCAGCTGGGAAAAGCACGTGTCGAGGTCGTGGCGCAGGCCGAGGGCGCTCTGGTAACGCTCCTCGGCGGCCTTGGAGAGCAGCTTGAGGACGACGGCGGAGAGCTGGGGTGGGATCGAGGGGACGAGCGCGTGCGGCGGCCGCGGCGCCTGGGCGATATGGCAATAGACCCACGCGACGGGGTCGCTGGCGTGGAAGGGGAGGGTGCCAGTCAGAAGCTCGTAGAAGGTGACGCCGAGGGAGTACAGATCGGTCCGCTCGTCGACGCGGCGGTTCATGCGGCCGGTCTGCTCCGGCGCCATGTAGGCGAGCGTGCCCTCGATGAGCCCGTCGTGCGCGAGCTCCTGTGCCCCGCGGGCGGAGAGCGAGGCGATGCCGAGATCGGTGATCTTCACCTCGTCGGTGTCGGGGTTGTAGAGCAGGTTCTGAGGCTTGATGTCCTTGTGGATGACGTGGTGTCTGTGGAGCTCTGCGAGCGCGGCGGCGAGGCGGAGGGCGAGCGGGAAGAAGCGCTCGATCGACATCGGGCGCATCGGCCCATCGAGCAGCCGGTCGAGCGAGCGGCCGCCGAAGTCCTCGAGGACCAGGGTCATCTGGTCGCGGAACGGCTCGATCCCGCAGGCCTTGACGACCGCGGGCGACTTCAGCGTCCTGGCGACCTCGAGCTCGTGCTGGAGCTTGCCGAGGGCGCGGGGGCTCGCGTGGTCGCGCCGCAGGACCTTGAGCACCACCGGCCGGCCGTCCTCCTCGCGCCGCGCGCGGTAGAGGATCGTGTCCGCACCTTGGTGCAGCACCCCCAGCACGCGGTAACGTGGACTGTCGGTCATAAAGGGAGGGTGTCCAAAGCCGGATCGGCCCCCGAGGCGCCCGGTCGATTCGTGATGTTGCCAAAAGCGCCTCGCTGCGCCACGGGAAACGGCGGCGAGCTCTCGCGCCGGCCCGCCCGCGGCGGCCTCTTGCGTCATGCAAGGCGGGAGCGGCCGGGCGGCCGCTGGACGCCGTGCCTCGACAGCACCTCACGGACGCGATCCAGCGGAATGGCCTCCACGGTGCGACCGCTCCCCGTGGTGGTCTCGGCCGTGAAGAGCGAGCTGTAGATGGCCTCCTCCGTCGCCTCGATCACGGCCTGAAAGAGGGCGGACGTCTCCTGGTTCGAGAGCTCCGTGATCGCGAGCCGCTTCGCGCCGGAGCGGCGCCGCACCGAGGCGCTCGTCGAGAAGGCGATCGCGTAGTCGCCGGAGCCGTTCGCGCCGGAGGATCCGGTGCGCGCGAGGCCCAGGATCGCGCGGGCAGCGAGCCGCCCGAGGTTGCGATCCGACAGCGGCGCGTCCGTCGCGACGAGGATGAGGATGGATCCGTCCCCCGCCGCCGCCTCGACCTGCGACCGGAAGGCGTACCGGCCGAGCTCCTCGCCGACGGGCGCGCCCATCACCTGCAGCACGCCGCCGAAGTTCGACTGGACGAGCACGCCGACGCAGGCCCCGCCGAGCGACGCCGGCAGCACCCGCGAGGCGGTGCCGATCCCCCCCTTCCATCCGAACGCGACGGTGCCTGTGCCCGCGCCGACGCACCCCTCCGGCGTGGGCCCCTCCCGCGCCGAGCCCAGCGCCGCGCGCACGTGCTCGGCGGTGATCGGGCGGAGCCGGACCGCGTTGAGCACGCCGTCGTTGGTCTCGCCGACGACCGGGTTGAGCGAGCGCACCTCCTCCATGCCCGGCTGCGCCAGCATCCATTCGACGAGCGCGTCGGCGGCCCGGAACGCGCAAAGCGTGGTCGTGAGGAGAATGGGAGTCTCCAGCTCACCCAGCTCGCGGACCTGGGTCGCGCCGACGAGCTTGCCAAACCCGTTGCCCACGTGGATCGCCGCGGGGACGCGATCGAGGTAGAGGTTCCCCCCGTGGGGGAATACGGCGGTGACGCCGGTGCGGATCGCGTCTCCCTCGATCACCGTCGCGTGCCCGACGCGCACGCCGCCCACGTCCGTGATCGCGTTGAGCGGGCCCGGATCGAAGATGCCAGGCGCGACGCCGAGATCACGCGCGCGCACGGCGTCTCCTGCGCGCCTCGTGGATCCGGGCGCGAACGGCGCGCTGCCCGCCTCGTCCGGGCGCCGAGCGATCGGGCAGCGGCAGGGCGAGGCGGCCGGGAGCGGCGTGCGGCCCGGTGACGGCAGGCGGCCGAGAGAGGGTTTCGGCATCCACGGGGAGCATCGATATCATCGATATCATCATCGATAGAAACGGTATCAACCTCCGTGCCAGGCGCGCCGGATGCCCGATCAGGCCGTGTCCTTGCCGGTGCACCGCGAGCGGCCCGAGCAGGGGTTCGAGCCGAGGCCGCGCGCCTGAACAGGGTTTGATCAACAATCGTTCTTTCGGGGGAGCTACGGCGCTAGCTGTACGAAATTGTTAGATATGTCACATGATGGCGAGCGCATCACGATTCCCGGAGAGCGCGTTGAAAGGTTGGGGTATTCGACGGGTCGTCCGGCCCGGAGAACGCCGGGCAGCTCGTGTCGCGCAGAAGGATCCCGAATGACCATAGATCTCGATGGGCCCGGCCCGCACGTCGGCGCCGGCCCCCTGCCGCACGTCGGCGCCGGCCCCCTGCCGCATACCGGCGTCGACCCCCTGCCGCTCCTCTGCGCGCTCCCGGTAGCCGCCGCTGTCTTCGATGCAATGGGAGCGCTCCGGTGCGCCAACCCCCGCCTGGAGCAGATCCTCGCGGAGGGCGCGTTGCCCGCCTGGCCGGTGTGCCTCGCGCTCACGCCGGCCGCCCTGCCCGCGTCGCCCGAGGGGCTCCCCGGCGAGGCGCAGGAGGTGCTCGCAGCCATCCGCGCCGTGCTCGAAGGCGAGCGCGAGCAGGCCGGCATCGCGCTCCGGGGCGGCGCGCCCGGCGCGCCGTCCTGCGAGATCTCGGTCACGCAGCTTCGCGTCGACGGCGCGCGCGGCGCGCTCGTCTGCGTCCACGACCCGGCTGCGCCGCGCGGCGAGCCAGGGACGGTGCCTATCGAGAGCTTCCTCGACACCATCATCGAGCACGTGCCGGTCTCGGTCTTCATCAAGGAGGTGACGGAATTCCGCCTCGTCCGGATGAACGGCCATTACGAGAAGGTCTTCGGCGTCCCGCGGAGCGGCGTCCTCGGCAAGAACGTCTTCGACCTCTTCCCGCATCGACTGGAGGAGGCCAGGTGGCTCGATCGCATGGATCGGGACGTGATCGAGAAGGGCGAGATCGTGGACGTGCCCGAGTCGCGCATCGCCACGCCGACCGGGGAGCGGTGGCTTCACATGGTGAAGGTGCCACTCAAAGACGAGCACGGCGTCACTCGTTATCTCCTGGTCATGGTCGAGGACATCACGGAGAAGAAGCGCGCCGCGGAGGCGGTGCAGAAGGAGCTCGCGTGGTTCGCGACGCAGCGGCAGCTCCTCGACGTCATCCAGGAGCTGTCCACGCCGGTCATCCCGGTCCACGAAGGCATCCTCGTGGTGCCCCTCGTGGGGACCATCGACTCCGCCCGCGGCGCCCAGCTCCTGGAGGCGCTGCTCCAGGGCGTCGAGCGCCACAGGGCCGAGACGGTGCTCATCGACATCACGGGCGTGCCGGTCCTCGACGCCGATGTGGCGGCCCGCCTCCTCCAGGCCACGCGGGCCGCCGCGCTCCTCGGCGCCACGTGTGTCCTCGTCGGGGCGTCACCCGACGTCGCCCAGACGCTGGTCGCGCAGGGGATCGATCTGGGCAACCTGCTGACGCAGCGCGATCTCCAGGCCGGCATCCGGTATGCTCTCGCCCGCCAGGGAACAGCGATCGTCGAGCGGCGGCGCGAGCGGCGCTGATCTCACGCCGCGGCTCGCCCGGTGCCAAGCTACGCCGGCGCCGCTCGAGAGGACTGCAACGCATGAAGGCAATCGGAATCCATCACCATGGCGACGCCTCGCAGCTCGTGCCGCTGGAGCTGCCCGACCCAGCGCCCGGACCTCACCAGGTGAGGGTGCGCGTGATCGCGTCGTCGGTCAACCCGGCGGACATCCGGGCGCGCTCGGCGGCGCCCGGGCCGCGCCGCATCGAGCGGCAGTTTCCGCTGGTGCTCGGCTACGACGTCTCCGGGGTCGTCGACGCGGTCGGCCCCGGCGTCGACGATCTTGCGGTCGGCGACGAGGTGTTCGGCTCACCCAGCCTGTTCGGGCAGGGCGCGAACGCGGAGCGGGTGGTGGCCGACGGCCGCACCCTCGCGCGCAAACCGGCGGCCCTCTCCCATGAGCAGGCTGCATGCCTGTCGCTCGCGGGCGTCACGGCCTGGGAATGCCTCTCGCGCGCGCGGCCCGCGCCCGGCGCCGCGGTGCTGGTCACCGCGGGCGCGGGCGGCGTGGGCCATCTGCAGCTGCAGCTCGCGCGTCACCTCGGGCTGCGGGTGGTGGCGACCGCCAGCCGACCCGAGTCGACGGCGCTCTGCCGCGACCTCGGCGCGGCGGTCGTGCTCGATCACACGACGCAGGACGTGGGCCAGGCGTGCCGGGACCTGACCGGTGGGGCGGGCGTCGCGGTGGCCTTCGACAACGCCGGTGGCCGCGCGCTGGATCAGGCGCTCGACGCCGTCGCGCCGATGGGCACCGTGGTGAGCATCGTGCCGACGCCCGCGCCTGTCGCGGACCGGCTGTTCATGAAGGCGGCGTCGCTGATCTATCATGTGATGGGGGCCGCCACGATCTGGCGGCTCGACCCGCACGCGCAGGGCCGCGCGCTCGCCGCGGTGGCGGAGCTGGCGGCGCAAGGCCACGTCACGCCCATCGTCAGCGCGACCTACCCTGTGCGCGAGCTCTCGCAGGCGCACCGGGCCATCGAGTCGGGCCGCACGATCGGCAAGATCGCGATCCGCGTGGCCGAAGGCTGGTGAGGCTGGGCGGGGATTGCTGGGAGGCCGGGAGAGATCGGGCGGGCGCTCGAGCGCGCCCGCTCCACGTTACTTCGTCTGGATCCGGCGCGCGGGCAGGAGGCGCCGGAGCGACGGCGCCTCGAAGGACACGAGCCGCCTGGCGAACGCGCCGATCGCCCGGTACTCCGCGTCCGCGATGAGCGCCAGCTCGACGCTGATCATGAATACCGCGAACGTGCCGAGCCCCATCATGACGGCGATCCCGGCGTGGAACAGGAACGCCGCGGCGAGCGAGAGCCTGCGTGTGTGCCGGTTCAGGGCGAACAGGAACGGGAAGCTGAGCTGGAACCCGACCGTCGCGTAGGTCAGCGCCGTCACCACCGCCACGCTGCGGGAGAGGGTGTCGCTGTGGCCGGGCCACGTGAACTCGCCGACGCGGGTGATGTAATAAAGGGCCGTCCCGTTCTGCCACAGCTCCCCCTGCACCTTGTAGAGCCCCGCGACCCCGTAGACCAGGCACACCTGGACGGCGCAGGCGAGGATCGCCGCGTTGTGGAGCATCCCCTTGATCCGCTGGAGCTCCCCGCCGCGCTCCCGCTGCGCGCGGAGCCGGTCGGCGTCGAGCGAGAAGTACGCGCCGAGCTCGGCGAAGATGCCGTACAGCAGCGCGAGCCGGACGAGGTTGTCACCGCCGTCGAGCAAGACGGGGTTCCGCTGATGCAACGACCAGAGCCCGATATACGTGAGCAGCGACATGAGCCGCGTGCGGAAGCCGATCACCCACAGCGCCGCGAACAGCACGGCGAGGTGGAAGACGACCTCGAAGTAGAGCGGCGACCTGCTGAGCAGGTAGATCGAGAACGCGCCGGTGCGGTGGGCCTCCTCGAGCGACCGCGCGAATGGCCACACCCCCTCGGGGCCGTAGAGGTAATGGCGCTGGAAGTAGTTGGCCAGGTAGAGGTGGAGGATGGTCAGCCCGGCGACGATCCGGAAGAGGCTGGCCCCGATCAGGCAGCGCTCGCGGCTCGCGAGCTCCACGATGCGGTGCCAGCGTGCGTTCAGCTTGCTCAGCATGGCGTCACCTCTCCTCCGCGCCCGCCGCCCGGAGGGCCACGGGCGCCTGGTGTCTGTCCTCGGTCGTCGCGTCCAGCGGCGCCACAGGTCGATACGGAGCCCAGTCGAAATCATAGTACGTCAATTCACCCTTCGAGTCGGGCAGGTCGCGCCGGGAGAAGCGCGGGAATTTCAGCACCGCCAGGCGCGACCGCACCGCGGCGGTGCGGCCCGCGCCGTACAGGCTGTCACAGTGCGCGGAGCCGGCCCGCTCCAGGACGCTCTTGCCGAGCTGAACGCCGGCGTCCTGCTCCTTCTTCACCTGGTCCCTGAGCGTGTCGACCACCTGAGCATCGGGCGCCTCGGCGCCGCCTGCGCCCGCCTGCGCGCGCGTGCGCTGCTGATCGAGCTTCTTCGCCATCTGCAGCGACGTCGGATCGACGGTGTAGATCATGCGCGCCGCGCCCGTCACCGATCGTCCGAGGCGCGTCGCGGGGCCGAGCCGGTTCTCCAGGTGGGATTCCCAGTAGGGGGTCGTGATATCGGTCCACCCGGTCTCGGTCGTGCTCCCGTCCGGCTCGTGCAGGCGGCAGGCGACCATCACGAGGCGCGTGTCGGTGATGGGATCGGGGGCGAAGAGGTGCCAGTTCTGCTCGAAGAACGGGTTCATGTACCCGCTGATGAGCCGCGCGAAGCGGAGCTGGAGCGGGTTCTGCGGCGTCAGGTAGGCCAGCGTCATCGCGAAATGAAAGCAGAGCGCCGCGGCGAGCAGCGCGGGCGCGGACGTCGAGAGCACACGGAGTAAACGGCGCATGGTTTCGTCCATCCCGGTTTCGGGGTCGTCGGAGAGAAGGCCGCGCGCGGCTGGAGCGCCGCGCGCGGCCCGTGGAGGCTCCGGCCCCAGCGGGCCGGCCGGGGCGGCTTGTGGCCGCCGGGGTGCGGAGCGGGGCGGAGCCCCGAGGAAACCAGCCAGGTCTGCCCGCGCGAGGCCGCGGCGGAGCGGCGCAGAGGTCCGGCCATCGCTGGCCGGACCTCTGGCGGGCGGGACGCTAGTTGTCGAAGAGGATGTCTGCTTGACCGGACGCCGGCGCGTCGTTCAGCGCGATCCTCCTCCAGCCTCCGTGGCCGCCGCGGCCGTGGAAGCCCCCTGCGTTGGCCGTCGCGACACCGACGTTGCCGTACCCGCCGGCCTGGGCGACCGACGACTGGGCGACAGACCCCGAGGTCCCGATCGCGATGCCCGCGATGCCGATGTTCGTCGAGGTGGCCACGTTGGCCCCAGGGTACCCGCTGTAGTACGCCACCTTCTCGGGGATCCCTGCGCTCGCGCTGGCGTTGAGGACTGAGCGACCCTTCAGGCCCGACGTGGCGGGCGTCGCCGCCTGCGCCATCGCCACACCGACGAACAACGACAACCCAGCGACCGCGGTGATGATCTTTCGTGTCATGTTCTTCCTCTTTCGTTCGATCTCGTGATGGTTGATGGTCAGAGAGGCCAGACATGCCAGCTGCGTTTGACGACCGAGCGGAGCCCCTGCGTTCGAGCAGCTCCACAGGACTCGGAGCATCAAGCCAGCTCGCGGGTCATCTGCCCCTGTGTGCTGCCTGACCAAAGAGCACTCGTCGTGCCAGCCGCGTCCTCCGCTGGCCCAGCGCGCGCCGCGCCCTCTCGCCGCGCCAACGTGAGGCCGCGGCCGCTCGGCGGCGCGCTCCTCCCGCGGCCGGCTTGCGTGTTCGAGCAAACCATCGCGCGCAACCCTTTGCTCGGATTGTCGCGTTCGAAACGACGATCTCGACGCGCGTGGCGATGATGCGGCAGGACAGGCGAGCTCAACCCGCGCCGCGGGGCTGGCTGCGCCGCCCGAACATCGCGGACACACGCGGGGCAGCGCTCCCGTACCTGCCGCGGCCCCGCGAGCTCGGCCGCCGGCCGCGCCATTCGGCACGCCGCGTGCCTCGGCCCCTGCCCATCAATGATGCCCAGTCATGGAAGCATCGCTGACCAGGAGGAGTGAAAATGCGCGGTACGCTGTTATCGGTGTTCGTGTTGTCGATGCTGCCCGCTTCCACGGCGCTCTGGAGGAGCGCGGCCGCGGAGGCGGTGGACGGCAGAGCGGGGGCGTTGGTCGAGGCCAATGAGCCTGATCCTTCGCTGGCCGGCGACGCTGAGGTCGCGGCGGGCGACGAGGGGGACTCGGTCGCCTCGTGCGTCGCCACCTGCCCGAAGGGCGATAAAGTCGTCACGTGCCCTGATGGAGTGTGTCAGTGCCACTGTGACGATGACGGTCGCCCGGTCTGTAAATGCGGATGAGCGCGCGCCGAAGGCGCGTTCATGGCGAGGTGTAGATTCGTGATACGGGCTCATCCGCCAGGCAGGCGAGCGTGGCGTACGGAGGTACGCCGCGGCGGGTCGAACGACGCGGATGAGCCCGCAGCGCGCGAAGGCGAAGGCGAGCCGGGGCCGGCGGCGCTCGGCTCCTACGGGCCGCCCCTCTTCTGGTACGTCCCGACGAGCTCGACACGCGCGAGCACGTGTCCTTCCATCTCCTTCTCGAGCTCCACCTTCGTGAGCCCGCCTCGCGGGGGCAGCACCGTGTCGAGCGCATACAGCTTGAAGAAATAACGGTGCTTGCCGATCGGCGGGCACGGGCCGCCGTAACCGGCGCGCTTCCAGTCGTTCCTTCCCTCGAGCGTGCCCGTCGGCAGATCGGCCTTGCGCGCGCCCTCGGGCAGCCCGCCGGCGTCGGGCGGGATGTTGTAGAGCACCCAGTGGACCCACGTCGTCTTGGGGGCGCGTGGATCGGGCGCGTCCGGGTCGTCGACGATGAGCGCAAGGCTCCTCGTGCCGCCGGGGATACCCGACCAGGAGAGCGCGGGCGGCGCGTCCTTCCCCTCGCAGGTGTGCACGATCGGGATCACGTCGCCATGGTGGAAATCAGGAGATTGTAACGAGAGCATCGGTTCACCTCGCCAAGCGCGCTTTGCGCTGCGCGCGCCATGCAGCCGGCGTCACGCGCCGGAGGGTTGTGCCTGCGCAGCCACTCGACAAGGTCGGCGACCTCCTCGTTGGCCCACATCCAGGTCGGCCAGCGATCGAAGGCGGGCGTCGCGCGCGTCCCCGGCTCGATGAGGCGTCGCGGTCGAGCCATGATGGGATCCTCCTGGGGCGCGGCGGCGGAACGGCAAGCTCGCGCGGGGTAAGGGCGGGTGTGCAGGCCGCCTGGCGGCGGAAGAAGGGCCGCCCGGCGCCGCCGAGCCCGTGCCTCCGCGGGCACCTCGCCGCCGGAGTCCGGTTCGTCCTTCGAGGACGAGCAGACGACCTGACTCTGCGTCAACGCGACGCGACGAAAAAAGTCTCGCTGACGAGTGTCGCCTCCTCGGATGTCCCGCAGGTGCGACCGTTCGCTAGGTGTTCCCGGAGACGATCCGGATCACATCGACTACAAGCCTGTCGAATATTTGCATCCTGACCAGACGCTGCCCGCTTCGGTCGTACGATTCCCAGAGATAAGCGTGATCGAATTGCCCTCCGCTGGGAATGGGCATCTGGTGATGTCGTCCCGGCCAGCGTTCTCCAGACCTCTCCCCCCAACGGCCCTCCTCCCCCTGTTCGTCGGGTGCGGCTCCAGCGACAGCTCCGAGACCACCGGCGCCGAGGCTCTTCTCTCCGGACCCGGCTGGACCGGAGGCGTCGCCCGGGAAGAAATCTCATAGCTCAGTTTACGGGTCCTCGGCTTGACGGCGGACGATTCGCATCGCGCCCTAAAACTTCTCGTTCACGTGCCATTGGCATAGTCACAGCGCAAATTCGCATACGTCACGAAAGCAGCGTCACCAAAGCGAAATACGCACCAACTTCCCTATCGTCTGCTATAGATACGGCGGTTTGCCCGCGTGTCACGTACTACGTGTCAAGGGCCGCGTGTCGCATTCCGCCACTGCACTCGAAACATGGAGGCCTTCATGTCTGTCCGTTCTCGTGCCTCGCGCAAAATAACCGCTCTCGCGATCCCCGTCCTCGCCCTCTTGAACTTCCCTGGCTGCGCTACAGAAGTAGGAACCGGCGGTGCCGGGGGAGACGCTTCGGGCTCGGGCGGCGGGACACCGAGCGGGAGCGGGGGAGTCACCTCGGGTGCAGGCCCCGCGACCAGCGGCGCTTCCACGAGCAGCGGAGGCGCCGGTACGGGCGGCGGTACTGCGACGAGCGGAGCTGGCACGGGCGGCTCCCCGACTGGCGGGGCTAGCACGACCAGCGGGACTGGCGACGCAAGCGCGACCACCGGGACTGGCGGCGGCCAGTTCACGTGTGTCCTGCCCACGTTGCCTGAGCCGAGCGGTCTGACCGAGGTAAACGAGAAGCTCCCGGATCCGTTCACGTTCTTCAACGGAACGAAGGTCACTACCAAGGAGCAGTGGGAGTGCCGCCGCAAGGAAATCCTGGCCATGGCGGCCAAGTACCTCTACGGTCCGGTCCCCGGCGAGCCGGATGAGGTGACCGGAACCGTATCCGGAGGTAACGTTTCAATCACCGCCAAGGTGGGTGGAAAATCAGAGAGCTTCTCGGCGAGCATCAGCGGATCCGGCAGCGTGATCGCCCTCAAGCTGTCGGGTGGGATCTTCCCGTCAGGCCATAAAACGCTGTCGTTTGGAAGCGGCTTTCAAGACAAGATAAAGAATCTTTTCGGCCTGTCCGAGGTCAATACCAACATCGCCAACGGATGGATGATCGACCGGGTGATGGACGTCCTGGAGAAGAACCCGGGCGGCGGACACGATCCCACGAAGGTGATGGTGTCGGGGTGCTCCGGGTGTGGAAAAGGCGCTTACCTGGCGGGTGTCTTCAGTCGTGCGCCGGTGGTCGTCATCGTGGAGTCGGGCGGCGGTGGTGTAGCCAACTTGCGCCAGGCAGAGTGGTTCAGGCACGGTGACGGTGGTTCTGTCTGGCAGTGCCGGGATGCCAAGCCTCAGAGCATCGACAACCTCGAGGACAACGGTATCTGCGGACCCTGGGTGACCGGCGCGGCCCGCTGGCTCCGAAGCGACCCCTCGAAGGTGTACAACCTCCCCTTCGATACGCACATGCTCCTGGCGACCATCGCTCCACGGCACCTGGTGCACTTCACGAATGCCAATGGCAAGGACTCGTGGTGCCACCTGGGCGGGACCTGCGAAGCGCTCTCCGCATGGGCGGCGAAGCCGGTGTGGAAGGCGCTCGGCGTCCCGGAGCGCATGGGTTTTACGATGTACAGCGCGAACCACTGCGGCGCCTCGGGCACTCAGACCGCCCTTGCAGGCGAGATGTTCAAGCGAGCGTTCGAAGGCAATGCCAGCGCAAACACGGACGTCATGAACATCCTGGACAATGGCGTTCAGCAGCCGGTCAGCGAATGGAAGACCATGTGGGTTGACTGGGATATGGATACAGTGCTGCAGTAGTGATGCGCTTGGGGGGCATGAGCGCCATTCTGGCCTCGCCCCCCATTCGGCGTGATCCCCGGGCGGCGGTCATTCGCCGTCCGCGCCCAGGATCGCGCTCACGCCGTACACCAGCCCTCGAGCTCGTCCCGGGAGTTGCGCTCGTTCTCCGGAACGGGCTCCTCCCACTCGACGGTATCCCCGCTCGCGATGAGGGCGCCGGTGTTCGAGGCAAAATTTTGCCCGGAGACCTTGTAGTCCCCTGGCCGCACGGCGATGGTCTCGATCTCGGTGATCTCCTGACCCTGGAGCTTGAGGCGAAGGGCGAGCGGGATGTCCATGCTGCCGTCCGGCACCATCTCCCACGTCGGCACGTCAAGGCGGTCTTGCTCGCAGCGGCTGCGCGCATCTCTTCGAAGGTTCGAGTGCTCCTTCGAGATAGAGAAAAATGTCGTCACAACGTGCCCGTCGCACGCTGGCCCGGGCTTGCTCGCAGCCGCTGGACTGGCGCTTGCCGCTCCACGGGCGCGCGTGCTCGGCGCGCCCAGGAGGCCGGACGCTGGACAGGAAATGCCCGGTCCGCATCTGTGCCCGCGCCTGAGGCGCAAGAGAGGGCGCGTATGAGACGGTCTGCGGCTACAGGGGCGGCGCTGCGCGTGGTCGCCGCGATTCACACCATGGCCGCCTGTTCTCCGGGCGTGGACCTGCGCGAGGAACGTCGGGCGGACGAGCCCGCGGCGTCACCGCTGGGGGTCGCGACACCGAGGCTGGGCCGCTCCCGGTGGGAGGCAGTCCGCCTGAACGACTTCGATGCCGACGGCATGGGGGACATCCTCTGGAGCAGCAAGGAGCAGAACCGGATCGCGATCTGGCGGATGGAGGGGAACCGGCTCCTGTCGCCGGGGCCGCTCATCAGGGGACCCCTCGGGCAGGGGTGGGAGGTAGCCAATGCGGGCGACTTCAACCGCGACGGCATGGCGGACGTTGTCTGGCTCAACGCAGACCAGAACCTGATGACGATATGGCTGATGAACGGAAGCCAGCTGCTCGCGCCGGGGCCGGTGCTCCCAGGGCCGCCCGGCGAGGGATGGACGGTCACCTCGGCGACCGATTTCAACATCGATGGGATGTCGGATCTGCTCTGGAACAACGAGCGACAGAACCTGATGACGGTCTGGCTGATGGATGGAGGCCAGCTGCTGGCGCCGGGGGCGGTGTTCCCGGGGCCGCCCGGCGAGGGCTGGACGGCGCCCACCGCGCAGGACGTGAACGCCGACAACATGGGGGACGTGTTCTGGAACAACATCCAGAAGAACCTGATGGCGATCTGGCTGATGGACGGAGCCGAGCTGCTCGCGCCGGGGCCGGTGATCCCGGGGCCGCTCGGCCGCGGCTTCCAGATCGTCACGTCGTCGGACTTCAACTACGACGGCATGGGGGACGTGCTCTGGAACAGCCCCGACCAGGGCCTGATGGCCGTGTGGCTGATGGCCGGACCCCAGCTGCTGTCGCCGGGACCGGTGATCCCGGGGCCGCTCGGCCGCGGCTGGGAGTTGCGCCCAGGCACCGACGTGAACTACGACAGCATGGCGGACGTGCTCTGGTACGCCGTCGGAACGAACCAGGCGGCGGTCTGGCTGATGGACGGCACGCAGCTGCTCGCTCCCGGGCCGGTGATCCTGGGGCCTTACGACGGCGGGTGACGCGGCGCCGTCGCGCGCCCAGGCACGCGACGTCTCGCGCGGTCAATGGCGCCGCTCGTTCTGGACGCGCGACGGCGGCATTTCGGCGCGGACGGAGGTAATAGAGGTCGTTGAAGGTCGCCGTCGCCTCGAGCGCCGTTGTGGGCTTGACGCTCCGGGAACGTTTCGATTTCCTCCTCTCTCATGAACAGTGTGAATTCAGCTGCCGGAACTGCCGGAGAAGGCGCAAGAATCCGACGGTCGGCTCGATCGTGGCTCGACCGGCTGACGTGGATGACCGCGGTGTCGTTGCTCATCGCGTGCGGTTCGGGCGATGGGAACAGCGCCGGCACGGGCGACACGGGTACGGGGGGCTCGGGCGGCGCAACGAGCAGGACCTCTCACGGTGCGTCGGGAGGTTCGGGCGGAGGCAGCGACGGCGGCGGGGCGGGGGAGGGCGGCTCGGGCGGAGACACGGATCCTGGCGCGACGTCGGGCGCCTCTGCTGGGGGCGCAGGGGGGGCCGGAGAGGGGGGGGCCGGAGAGGGCGGCGCAGGAGAGTGCGAGAGCGGCCCGGAGGCGCTCGAAGGCAGCGTTTATCAAGGCGATCTGCTCATCGCGTCGGACGCGGACGCCCTCGCGGCGCGCGCTTACTCCACGATCAACGGCACGATCTCGGTCAGCCCCGACTTCGCCGGGACGCTCGACTTGCCCAGCTTGCTCGAAGTGGGCGGTATCCGCGCCGAGGGCAGTGCCTCGAGCGGGGAGCTGGTCACGGCGCAGATCAAGGCGATCCGCATGCCGAACCTGGTGCGAGTTCGCGGCACGTTGTGGATCTATCTGGCGTTCGAGCTGCTGGAAGCCGACTTTCGCAAGCTCGAGGCCGTCGACGCGCGGCTCTGGATCCATCGAAACACGGAGCTCGCGACGCTGCGGCTCGGTGCCCTGCGCAGCGTGGGCGAGGACGTACAGATCACCGACAACTTCAAGGTCCCGGCATGCGCCCTCGAGAGGATCGAAGCCAACCTGAGCGCGGCCGGCACCACCAGCATGAACATCTCCGGAGGCCTCCAGGAGACCGGCTGTGAATGCAGGCTCGTCTGCGGACAGGGGCTCTGCTTGTAACGAGCGCCGGTCCGTGGCCGAGTCGAGGACGTGAGCCGCCGGACAGGGGTGGTCTCCCTGCCCGCAGCTTCGGGGCGTCGATCGGCGCGGCGCGGCGGACCGTCGCGAGAGCGCCCCCATCGAGACCTCGTGCGCGGCGTCCATCCGGTCTATGCTGCGACCAGCACGCCAGGTCGTCGTGCTGGTTCGCTCGAACGATGGGTATGGAGTCAACCCGGCCCTTCTCATGAGGCAGGTGCGCGAGTTCTTTCGATCCGTGGGGTCCGAGCCACGAGCGCCGCACCCCCCTCGACGCGTCCGGATGGATTGGGTGCTCCTGGCCGTGTTCGCCGCGCTCGGGTCGATCGAGGTCGCGATCCGGCGCGACCTGCCGTGGCGGATCGCTTCGCTGGTCCTTTGCATCGGGCTCTTGCCGACGCTGCTCTGGCGGAGGACCAGGCCGCTGCAGATGGTCGTGATCGCGTTCGGCCTCCTCATCGCGATACAGCTCGCCGTGATGGCGACCGGCAGCGCGTCGCCGGGGCTCTACGCGATGGTCTACATGGTGCTGCTGCCCTATTCGTTGTTCCGGTGGGGTACGGGGCGTGAAGCGATGATCGGGCTGCCGATCATGGTGACCTCGGCGGCCGTCGACATGATCCGCTCTCATGCCAGGACCGGCGATGTCATCGGGGGCTACGCCGTCCTGCTCTCGACGATGGCGCTCGGCGCGGCGGTGCGCTACCGGGATCGCGTGCGCCTGCGAGAGCTCGATGAAGCCAAGCTGGCCGAGCGAGAGCGGATCGCCCGCGACCTGCACGACACCGTGGCCCACCATGTGTCGGCGATCGCGATCCGCGCGCAGGCTGGCCTGGTCGCCGCGTCGGCTCGCCCCGAGGCCCCCGTCGACGCGCTCCGCGTGATCGCGGACGAGGCGTCTCGCGCCCTCGGCGAGATGCGCACGATGGTCCGGCTCCTGCGTCGAGGCGAGTCGGCCGAGCTCGCGCCGAGCCCGCGGGTCGCCGACCTCGGACAGCTCGCGGGCGCATCCGCCACAGGGGCTCCTGTCGAGGTGAAGTTGACCGGGAGCTTCGATGACCTGCCATCGTCGGTCTCCGCCGCGATCTTTCGCCTCGCGCAGGAGGCGATCACCAACGCTCGCCGGCACGCTCGCCACGCGACCCGGATCGACGTGGAGGTCACGGCCGACGACACGTCCGTACGTCTGCGGGTCACCGACGACGGCCAGGGGGCCCACGCCGGCCATTCCACGTCGGCGGGATACGGGTTGGTCGGCATGATCGAACGAGCGACGTTGCTCGGCGGTACGTGCCACGCGGGCCCGGGCCCACGGCGCGGCTGGACGGTGACGGCCGTGCTGCCTCGGAAAGGACAGTCCAGTTGAGCATTCGCGTCCTCGTCGCCGACGATCAGGAGATCGTCCGCACCGGGCTCAGCATCCTCCTCGACGCCCAGCCTGACATCGAGGTCGTGGGCGTCGCCGGTGACGGACACAAGGCCGTCGAGCTGGCGCTCGCCCTCCGTCCCGACGTGTGCCTGTTCGACATCCGCATGCCCGGGATCGACGGCATCGAAGCTACCCGACGGCTCGCCGGCCCGACCGTCGACCGTCCCCTGGCGGTCGTGGTGATCACCACCTTCGATCACGACGACTACGTGGTTGGCGCGCTCAAGGCCGGCGCCCGCGGCTTCTTGCTGAAAGACGCCGGTCCCGAGCTGCTCGCGCAGGCCATCCGCGCCGCCGCGAGCGGCGACGCCTTGATCGCGCCGCGTGTCACCGCCCGCCTGCTCTCCTCGTTCGCCGCCTCTCGGCCCCAGCTGCCACGAGCACAGCCCGGGGAGGCCCTCACCGCCCGCGAGGAGGAGGTCCTCCTCATCGTGGCCCGCGGTCGAACCAACGCCGAGATCGCCGACGAGCTCCACATCAGCCTGAGCACCGTCAAGGCGCACATCGCCAGCCTCATGACCAAGCTCGGCGCGCGCAACCGGGTCGAGATCGCCATCTGGGCCTACGAGACCGGCCGCGTCCGCGACTGACCGGTCAGCCTGGGGCCAGGTGGCGGTGCACCTGGCCGAAAGTACGATCGCCGCATCGGGCAATCGGCCGACCCGGATCCGCCATTTGCGCCAATTGCGACGCAACCAGGGCCGTCCCTAGCTTGGGGGCATGACGAACGAGAGCACCACGACCCCCTCGGCGAAGCGAGACTGGCTCGTACACGCGCTCCTGCTCGGCCTCAGCGCGGTCCCCGTGGTGGCCGGCGCCTTCCGCCTGGCCGAGCTGAGCGTCGGCGCCAAGGTCACCCCGGACAACGTCCGCTTCTTCGCTGCGCCCGTGCCCATCGTGCTGCACATTCTCAGCGTCAGCGTGTTCTCGGTCCTGGGCGCGTTCCAGTTCTCCCCGGGCTTTCGCCGCCGGAGGCCTCGCTGGCATCGCGCTGCGGGGTGGGCCGTGGCCCCGTCAGGGCTCGTCGCTGCCGCTTCGGGTCTGTGGATGCAGGCGTCTTACGAGCTCCCCGAGGGGGACGGCGACGCCCTCGCCGTTCTCCGGGTGCTGTTCGGCTCTGCCATGTTCATGTCGCTCGTGCTCGGCCTTGTCGCCATCTCGCGGCGCGACTTCGTCCGTCACGGCGCCTTCATGCTGCGCGGCTACGCGATCGGCCTGGGCGCGGGGACTCAGGTGCTGACCCACATGCCGTGGGTGCTGCTCTTCGGCGCGCCGGGCGAGGGCGTCAGAGCGGTCCTGATGGGCGCTGGCTGGGTGATCAACGTCGCTGTCGCGGAGTGGATCATCCGCAGGAGAGCGACATCGTCTCGGAAAGAAAAACAGCCGGGCGCGCAGCTGCGTCGCCCGGCTGTCGTTCCCTCGATCGCTCGGCTTATCGGATCCAGCGATTGACGATGTTTTCGTACAGCTCTTGCTGACCGCTCGTGAGCTTGACCTCACCGCCAGCGTTGCCGATCTCGGCCAGCTGCTCCAGCGTCAGCTTGCCCTGCTCGAAATCGGCGCCCTTGCCGCCGTCGAAGGACGCATAACGCGCCTTGCGCATCCCCTCGAGCGGCGACTTGCGGATCAGGTCATCGGCGATGAGGAGCGAGCGGGCGAACACGTCCATGCCGCCGATGTGCCCGTGGAAGGTGTCGATGAGATCGCTCGAGTTGCGGCGGCGCTTGGCGTCGAAGTTGACGCCGCCGCCCTGGAACCCACCGCTGCGGAGCAGGATGAGCATCATCTCGACCGTCTCGTTGATGTTGTAGGGGAACTGATCGGTGTCCCACGCGTTCTGGTAGTCGCCGCGGTTGGCGTCGATGCTGCCGAGCATGCCGTTGTCCGCGGCCACCTGCATCTCGTGGTCCATGGTGTGGCCGGCGAGCGTCGCGTGGTTCGTCTCGAGGTTGAGCTTGAAGTCCTTGTCCAGGCCGTGCTCACGCAGGAACCCGATCACGGTCTCGGCGTCGAAGTCGTACTGGTGCTTCGAGGGCTCCATGGGCTTGGGCTCGATGAAGAAGACGCCCTTGAAGCCGCGCGAGCGCGCGTAGTCGCGCGCCATGGTCAGGAAGCGAGCGAAGTGCGCCTTCTCGCGCTTCATGTCCGTGTTCAGCAGGCTCATGTACCCTTCGCGGCCGCCCCAGAACACGTAGTTCTCACCGTTCAACGCGATGGTCGCGTCGAGGGCGTCCTTGAGCTGGGCGCCGGCGTAGGCCAGCACGGAGAAATCCGGGTTCGTGGAGGCGCCGTTCATGTAACGCGGGTTGGAGAACAGGTTCGCCGTGCCCCACAGCAGCTTGACGCCCGACTGCGCCTGCTTCTGCTTGGCGTACTCGACGATGCTCTGGAGGCGACGCGACGTCTCGGCGCGGTTCTCGCCCTCCTCCACGAGGTCGATGTCGTGGAAACAGTAGTGCGTCGCGCCCAGCTTGGTGATGAACTCGAAGTTCGCGTCCATCTTCATGTGCGCGCGGGCCAGCGCGTCCTTGCCCTCGTCCCAGGGGAAGTTGATCGTCCCCGGACCGAACGGATCGTGCCCACGCCCGCAGAACGTGTGCCAGTAACACACCGCAAACTTGAAGTGATCCTTCATGGCCTTGCCGGCGACGACGCGGTTGGCGTCATACCACTTGAAGGCCAGGGGGTTGTCGGACTCAGGCCCCTCGTAGGGGATCTTGCCAACACCCGGGAAGTACTCTCTGTCTCCAGTGACAACGGTCATAAACGGATCTCCAGCTCGTGGTTTGCGTGTGCCTTAGTTCAGAGGGCGCTTTCGACAACGGCGTCCGCGGGGGTTGCCCCGGGGCTCTGGTCTCCGGGCCAGGGTGGAGGCAGCATCTCCACGCCCGCGCTGGGCTTCCAGGCATGTTGCGTTTGTTGTGGCTCCGGCGCTCCTCAAGTCAGGTGAACCACCGGCGCGCATCAATTGCGCGCGTGGCGGAATCGGCGGGCTAGCAATAACATGGTGCCGGGTCGGAGGCTAGGGTGGGCCTCCGGCGCCTCGCGCCGCTGACTCTGGCTAGCTGTGCCGCGTCAACCTCCCCCGCACGGACGAGCCGCGAGATCTTACCCAG
This sequence comes from Sorangium sp. So ce117, assembly GCF_051524395.1. NCBI lineage: Bacteria > Pseudomonadati > Myxococcota > Polyangiales > Polyangiaceae > Sorangium > Sorangium sp. So ce117. The sequence goes on along the minus strand of NZ_CP150309.1, from coordinate 7,810,570 downwards.
GTTGCCTGGCGCTGCCCTCGCCGGATCCGCCAAGGCGCTCGTGCTGCCGCCCCCTGCGACGCCGGCCGTGTTGAGCGAGCCGGTCCACGGCGGCGGTGTCTTACAGCGACATGGCATTTAAGCGCCCGGCGGCGGAACTTCGACGTGGGTGGCGCCCGAGAGGGGCCAAGCTCTGCGCGTCCGTGGCTCCGCGAGGCAAGGACTCACCCGCGTCGTTCGCCGCCAGCCGCGCTCGCGCGGACGCTTCGCTCACCTACCAGGCCAGCGTGTGCATGTCAACGCTCGGAAGGGCCCGCGTGACGGGGGGCGGCCGGTGGTCTGGAGCGGGCGAGACTGCGGCCATCGCGGCGGATCGCGAGCGACGGTTCGGCACCGCAAGCTCGTTGCCCAGGGGCGCCTCGAGGGCGCTGGAGGCCTTGCCGAGCCGCGGGGCCCCCTCACCGGGGGCCTGCGGGAGGAACCTGGGACTCCTCGCGCGGCGGTGGGTGAGGGGATGTCCGCCCTCGATGGCTGTTCTGGTCCAGGGTGCTGGCGTGGTGTCCTGGCCGGCGAGATCTCCGCACAGCTCGCTGAGCGCCAGGGCGCCTTCCTCACGCGCCGAGCGGAGATTCTGCCCCATGAGAGGCCGGCTCGCGCGGTAGCGTGACGAGATGTCGAGACGAACCATGCGAGTCATCTGGTCTTTGGTTCTTATCACCTTGCCCCCGGGCTGCGCTGGCGAGTCGGGCGGTGAGGTGTCGAGTAGCGGCGGAGGCGCATCGAGCGCTAGCGGGGGAGGAGCGTCGAGCGGGAGCGGGGGAGGGGTGTCGAGCGCGAGCGGGGGAGGGATGTCGAGCGGGAGCGGGGGAGGAGCGTCGAGCGCGAGCGGCGGCGGGGCGTCGAGCGCGAGCGGCGGAGGGGCGTCGAGCGGGAGCGGGGGAGGGGCGTCGAGCGCGAGCGGCGGCGGGGCGGGCGGGGATCCGGGCCCAGGCGCGTGCGGCGTCACCCGGGATCGCATTCGCATCACCCAGGTCGACGTCGGGGGCCGCGTGATCAACAACGAGGATGAGGCCGCGCTGAAGCCGCTCGTCATCTCGCCGATACCGTCCGGCGGGTCGCGCCTGGCATGGATGAGCGACGACGGACAGGTCCACGTCCTCCAGCTCGACGCCGATGACAAGGCCGTGGGGCGCTCGTTCGGCTTGCCGGCGAACGACTTCGCCGACCTCCACGCCGACGACGACGGCGGCGTGCTGCTGCTCACCCGCGATGCCGAGGGCGGCGGGACGCTGAATTGCGGCACGCCCTCGAACCTGTGCGGTACGCCGCCGTCCCCTCCGATCGCGTGTCACGACATGTACATGGTCCGCTTCGACGGGGAGCGCGCGACCTGGGCGACGAAGCTCACGAGCTCGAGCGCCGCGCTGCCGCCCTACTCGACAGGCCCCGCCGGGCCCGAGGTGTACATGATCTGGTGGTACGCGCATCACGGCCGCATCGCCTTCGACGGCTCGCGCTATGCGGGCTATTTCGGCGCCGCGATCAGCGTCTCGCAAGGCGGGTGCATCAACATCCACCAGGGCGATCGCATGAAGGTCGTCGACGCGAACGGCGCGCTGCAGAGAGACGGCTTCGACTGGGGCTGCAGCCACAGCGGTTACGAGCGCATCCTCTGGGACGACAGCGCCAGGGAGTTCGTGACGGTGTGCAAGACCGACAACAACAACCGCATCGCGTTCGCGCCGAATTACAAGACGATCTATCCGGTCGATCTCGCCTACTCGAACCTTGGAAACCTCGTCACGGCGGCCGGCGGCGGCTACTGGCTGACGGCGAGCAATATCCGCTCGGGCCAGCCGGCGGGCGCGAACGGGCTCGCGGAGGTCCGGCTGCTCCACTTCACCGACGGCGCCGCGGACAAGGACCTCACGATCGCCAGCGACGCGGGCATGAACCACCGCGCTCCGCACCTGGCCGCCTACGGCCGCTCCCGCATGCTCGCGGCCTGGGAGACAACGACGAGGGCCGGCGAACTCGCCCGCAACGACGCGGCGCGCGCGCTGTCCGTACAGACACGCGATCGCGCCACCGGCGAGGCCGAGGGCGAGCCGCTCGAGGTCGACGTGCTCGGCAATCGTTACCAGGACTTCGTCGCGTTTCCCGACGGGAGCGTGGCCTTCGCCGCGCCCGGCACCTCGAACACCACGATCAAGGTGCTGCGCATCCTGCCCTGCGAGTAGCGCGCGCCGCGCTGTCGACTCGTCCCCTCCCCGGCGACCTCGACCGTCGACGGGGGGCCGCGAGCCGGCCCACACACCTGGGGAGATGGGCAAATCGACCTTGACAGAACTGTGGTTCATCGCGCCTTCTGGGCCCTCGCGTCGCGCGTCGTGACGGCGGATCGAGCGGGACCCGTATGCGCCATGGAGTGGATCTCTTCGCGACATTGCAGCAGATCGTGCGACGGGCCGTGGCGATCGCGCCGCGGGCGCCGCGCGGCAGCCTGCTCCTCTGCGAAGGGAACCGCCTCGTCTACAGGGCGCTCGAAGGGTTCGACGCGTTCGCTCGGCAGGGGGTGAACCTCCCGACCGACGCGGGCCTCGCCACCGAGAGCGGCCCGCGTGCCCCGCGCGCGGCGCCCGAGGCGGCGAGCGGGATGTGCGTTGTCAGTGCACATGCGTGGTATGAGGCGCACCTGCCTCTCGCGATCGCGGCAGAGGGCGCGGTGCCCGGCGGCGCGGGGGTGCTTGTCGCGCCCGTCGTCGTCCGGGGAGCGCCGGCGGGCTATCTCGCGCTGGAGCAGGCGACCCTCGAGCCTCCGCAGGGCGAGCGCCGCGCGATGCTCGAGGTGCTCCTGGACGCCGCCGGGGGCGCGCTGGAGCGGCACAGGCTCTATGACGAGAAGGCGAGGTTGGCGCAGGAGATTCGCCTGCTCGAGCAGGTGCTGAACGCGGTGGGCACCACGGTGGAGCCGGACCACCTGCTGGACACGCTCGCCCACGGCATCAAGAGCGTGCAGATCGACCAGCAATGGGCCTCGGTGGAGCTGTGGCTCGTCGAGGACGCCGGCGGCGGAGACGGCGCCGTGGCCGCTCCGGGCGAGCTGGACGCCCGCGTGTTCCGGGCCGGGCGGTCGGCCCCCATGACGTACTTTCACACCCTGCGCGACGGCGCGGTCGACGCCGCGCGGGGCCTCGGCATCTCCGTGGATTTCCGCCTCGGGCCCCCCGGCGGCCCGGGGGGCCAGCGCGAGATCCTCGAGGACGGCATCCGGCGGGGTGTGGACGGCATCATCATCGCTCCGGGCGCCCCCGAGGAGGCGGAGGAGGGGTTCCGGCGCGCGGCGGAGGCGGGGATCCCGGTGATCGTCGTCGACACGCCGCCGGTGCCGGGCAGCCGGGCCCCGCTTTATATCGGCACGGACAACGTGGCGGCGGGCAGGCTGGCGGGCGAGATGATGCGGCGGCTGCTGCCGAGCGGCGGGGTCGTGGCGTCGCAGCGGCCCACGAAGGACGCGATCAACACGCGCGAGCGCATCGCGGGGTTTTGCGCGGCGATGGAAGGGGCCGAGTTCACCGTGCTGCCCCCGCACGAGGACAGCGACCACGACCTGGAGCTCGGGACGGAGCTCGCGCGGGCGGCGCTCCAGCGGCGGCCGGACATCGCCGGCGCCTTCGGGGTGGCGGCCGGCGGCGGGCCGGCATGGGGCCGCGCCGCGAGGGAGATCGGCAGGGGCGGAGAGCTCAAGATCGTCGCGTTCGATCTGTTCTCCGCGACGGTCGCGCTGCTCCGCCGGGGCGCGATCCACGCGACGATCGTGCAGCGCGAGTACGACATGGGGTATCGCGCCGCGGAGATCGTCCACCGGATGATCACCCAGGGCGTCGAGCCGACGCTCGCGGAGCTGCCGGCCTCGCGCATCATCCATACCGGCGTCGATTGCGTCACCCTCGAGCACACGCCGTGGTCCACGACGCTCAGCGATCACCTCGCGCTCGACGCGGCCCACCGCGTGGCGAGCCGGCGCGTCGAGGGCAACGCCGCAGGCCGGCCGATCGATGTGCTGCTGATCGGCGTGGCGGCGCGCAGGGAGCCCGTCGTCGAGGAGCGCGTGTCCTTCTCGCCGCGCTCGCTGGTCGGCCGGGTGCTCGACGCAGGCCGCCCGCTCGTGATCGATCCGGCCGGGCACCGCGGGCGCGAGGACGCCTCGCTCCTCCGCGGGCACGCCGGCGCGCGGACGCTCGTCGGGGTGCCGCTGCGGGCGCGGGGCAGCGTGGTCGGCGTCCTCGTCCTGAGCAGCGAGCGCGAGGGCGCCTGCGGGAGCGACGACGTGCCGTTCCTCGAGCGCGTGGCCGGCACCGCGGCCGTGGCCATCGAGAACGCCCGGCTGTTCAGCCGGATCTCCGAGCGGACCACCGAGCTGGAGCAAGCCAACGAGCTCCAGGAGTCGATGCTCCGGACGATCCATGAGCTGTCGAGCCCCGTTGTGCCGATCGCCGATGGAATCCTGGTCATGCCCGTGGTGGGCACGATGGATGCCCAGCGCTCGAGCCGCTTCATCTCGTCGCTGCTGAAGGAGATCCACGAGCACGACGCGCAGGTGGTGCTGATCGACGTGACGGGGATGGCGGTGGTCGACGCCACGGCGGCGAACCAGCTCGTCCGGGCGGCGCAGGCGGCGGCGCTGCTCGGCGCGGAGGCGGTGCTCGTCGGCGTGACGGCGGGGGCGGCGCAGATGATGGTCGCCCAGGGCCTGGACGTCGGCGCGATGGTCACGCACGTCGACCTGGCGCGCGGCTTCCGGTACGCCCTGGCGAAGACCGGCGGCCGCATCCTGTATCGGCGCTGACGGCGACGGCCGCCGATCGGGGCAGCGCGAACGTGCGGCTCAAGCCGCGCTCTCGACAGGCCGGAGCTTGCTCTGCTCCGCGCCGGCGCTCGCGTCGACGCGCGCGGCGAGCATCGGGCGGAACGCGGCGCGGTACGCGAAGGCGAGGTAGAGCTGGAGGGCGAGGACGAGCCCTGTGACCGGGTTCGCCGGCGCGAGGAACGTGTGGAAGGCGACGATGTTCACGACGACGGGCGCGAGGAGCGCGAGCGCGAGGGGCACGTAGCGGTTCGAGAGCAACAGCGCGCCTGCGACGACCTCGGTCCCCTTGATGAGCGGGAACATGTACCCCGTCGCCGCGAGCGCGCCCGCGAAGCTGGCCGCGGCCTCCGGGGCCGGGGGCTGCGGCAGGAACTGCAGGAAGCCGTTGAGCCCGAACACGAAGAACACGAGCCCTTGCAGGATGCGGGCGGCGGTGGGGGCGAAACGCTTGACGTTGTTCATGGTGAGCCTCGCTGAGGTGTGGCGGGCTCTCCCGGTCGGAGCGCCCGTGCCTTTCCTAATGCGCCCTCGCGGCGCCCGGTGCTATCGTGCAACGGCTCAACTCAACGTTGCGCTGGCGCAACCTGGCGAGAGCCCCCCGACCGGCGCCGTTTACCCCTCGTGAGGTCCTACCATGCCCAGCCCCCGCGCGGCAGCGCGAGCGCGCCCTGCCCGGGCGCCCCAGCTCGATGAGATCGCCGCGTTCGCCAGGGTGGCGGAGCTGGGCTCGTTCACCGCCGCGGCGGAGCAGCTCGGGGTCCCGAAGTCGACGGTGAGCCGCGCGGTGACGCGGCTCGAGGACGGCCTCAAGGTGCGTCTCCTCCAGCGGTCGCCGCGCGCCGTGGCGCTGACCGACGCCGGCCGTCGCTTCTTCGGCGACGTGGCGCCCCACATCGCCGGCCTCCGCGACGCGGCGCAGGCGCTGGACGCCTATCAAGGGCAGCCTCAGGGCACGATACGGCTGAGCGCTCCCCCGGATGGTGGGGAGTCTTTCCTCGGAGAGATGCTCGTCGAGTTCGGGGCGCGTTACCCGCTGCTGTCGGTCGAGATCGACATGTCCACTCGCCGGGTGGACCTCTTGCGCGAGGGCTTCGACGTGGCGATCCGGGCGACGCGCGAGCTCCCGGACTCCTCGCTCGTCGTGCGCAAGCTGCTCGACTCCCACGTGCAGCTCTTCGCCGCTCCAGCGTACCTCGCGCGCCGCGGCATGCCCCGCGCGTTCGAGGAGCTCGCCGACCACGAGCGGGTGGTGTTCCTCCCGAGCGCCCGGCGCGGCCAGCAGGCCGTCGACGGCGCCCGCGCGGTGCGCGACGCGATGGCGACCGGGCGCATCGCGACCGACGACTTCCAGCTCATCCGCTCGCTGCTCCGGGCGGGGGGCGGTATCGGGCCGCTCCCGCGCGTGCTCGCCGCGCCCGAGCTGGCGAGCGGGCGCCTCGTCCACGTGCTGCCGGAGTGGTCGCAGCGCGCCGGGACGGTGTACCTCGTCTATCCGAGCGCGCGGCACGTGCCGCGGAACGTGGTGGTGTTCCGCGACTTCGTCCTTTGCTGGGTGAAGCGGCTCACATGATTGGGCACCTCGCGCCGCGCGCTTCCGCTCGGCTCGTCAATGGATCCACGCTATAATGGGCGCGGCGTTCATGAGGGAGGTCCTGCGCAACGCGCACTTCGTCGTTGGCATCGATCACACGGCGAAGCTCGTGAGGATCACGCGGTCCGCGGAGCCATTCGATTCCATCGAGCAGATCGAGCAGAAGTGTCGGGAGGTCACCGCGGCGCTCGCCCCGGTGGATCGGACGGCGATGTCGCTGCTCCTCGACATCCGCGCGGCCCCGGGGCGAAACGATCCGAAGTTCGAAGAGGCGACGCTGCGGCTGCGGACGGCCTCGGTGCGCGGCTTCGAGCGCATTGCCGTCCTGGTGCAGACCCCTGCCGGGGCGCTGCAGGTCCGGCGCCATAACCGCGAGGACGGCGTCGACCGGCTGATCAGCGACGACGAGGGCGAGCTGCTCACCTACCTCGCCGAAGCGCTGCCGTCGCGCCGCCGCTGATCGCGGCCAGGGGGCGCCGCGCGCCCCGCCTCGGCGGGAGCGCTCAGGGGCTCGGTGCCTGGTTGTCGATCATCTTCTGGAGGGTCGCGGCGATCTCGAGGAGATCGGCGTCCGCGCCGGTCGTGTTCGCGGCGAGGACGGTCTCCCGGGCGGTCGAGAGCGCGCTCGCTCGCTCTCCGGCGTCGAGCTCGGCGAGCTGCTTGAGGGCCTCGGCATACGCGATGATCGCCGCCGCCTTCGTGAGGTTGCCGTCGTCGATCCCGAGCCCTCCGAGCGTGGTTTGCTGCACGGCCTCCCTGGCCTCGCCGGTCGTCGCGTCGCGCCAGGTGACGCGGACCCGATACGGGTCGCTCGCGCTCGGCAGCGACGGGTCGCACGGGCGGAGGATCTGATACAGCATCATCGAGTCGCTCGGGGCGAGGTGCTGCGTGCGCACCTTGGCCGGATCAGGCGAGTACTCCTCTCCATAGAACTTCTGGATGCCGAAGTACGGCGGGAGCGTCAGCTCGATCCTCACGTCGCGCGCGGCGACGAGGACCGTCTCGGCGAACCGGTCGACGAAGACGCGCCTCGCCTCGTCGGCGCTGTCGAGATAGACATACGCGCCCCGGCCGGCGTCGGTGACCACGTCCATGAGCGTGTCGTTCACGCCGTCGCCGACGCCGACGCCGACGAGGTAGATGCCCTCTCCGTCCGCGTCCTCGGCGTTCGCTCCGATGATCTGCTCCTCGGTCACCCCGGCGTTGGCCTGTCCATCGCTGATCAGCACGACGCGGTTGATGCCGCCCGCGGCCCTGTGCGCGTTGGCGAGCGCGTACCCCGCGGCGAGGCCGCTGTTCAGGTCGGTGCCTCCGTCGGCCTCGATCGCGCTCGCGACCGCGAGCAGGACGGGGTCGTCGGGGCCCGAGGCGACGTGGCCCTCGAGCACGGGGCTCTGCCCCGTATTCCACGTGACCGCGTTCACGACGTCGCCCTCGATGAGCGTCGACGCGATGGCCCGGACAGCCGCCCTCTCGAGCTCGATCGGCTCTCCCGACATCGATCCCGACGTGTCGAGCACGAGCGTGATCGTCATGGGCTCGCGCGCGGCGGGCGCCCGGCTCGACTGCACAGCGATCTGGAGCGCCAGATCGCCCGTGAGCACGCAGGATCCGAGCTGCGATACGATCGAGAGCTCTCCCGGATCGGCCGGGGCGAACGAGTACCGGTAGTAGTTGAGGAACTCGTGTGTGCGGATGACATAGGGGTCGATCAGCGGCGCGCCGCGCTCGATCTGGCGGCGGACGATGACCGGAGACGCCATCGAGTTGGAGTCGTCGGACGAGAGGTACAGCGTGAGCGGCGTGGAGAGGTTGACCCCCGCGCACGAGCCGCCGCTCGCCTGCGGCGCGAGCCGGGGCCCGGCGTCCCGCGAGCTGCCGGCCCCGCCGCCCGCCGTTGTGCTGCCGCCGCCGCCGGCCGAGCCGCCGCCGCCGCCGGCCGAGCCGCTGCCGCCGCCGGCCGAGCCGCTGCCGCCGCCGGCCGAGCCGCTGCCGCCGCCCTCGTCGCCGCACCCGCCGGTGCCGTCGCCGCCACCGCCGCCGGCCCCGCCTTCGGCGCATCCGCCCCCGGAGCCGCCGCTGCCGTCCCCGGAACCCCCGCTGCCCCCTTCGCCCACGGGCGGCTCACCCGGCGGCTCGGTGTTGGGGTCCGCGGAGCCGCCGCTCGAGCTCGATCCCACGCCCGCGCTCGCGCCCGTGCCCGTGCCTGCGCCCACGCCCGCCACCGGGTCGCGGCCGGAGCCGTCCCCCTCGCGGGTCGCGCCGCCGCCGCAGATCGCCGCCGGCGCCTCGCCTAGCTGGAGCGGCTCGTGCGGCGGCGCGTCGCTCGACGAGGAGCAGGCGATCGACAACGAGGCAGGGATGATGAGAGCGAGCGCTGTACGCTGAAACTGTGCCATGAACACCTCCACGGGCCGTGCGCTCTCGCACGGGCGGTGCCAGGGAAATCATCAATCATTCCGCCGATAGATGCCTCGTTTGCGCCACGGTGTTCGGCTCATGTTGGCCTGAATCGATTCGAGGTGTGCCAATGTGCGATGGGACGCGTCCGCGGCGCGCCGGCGATGGGGATGCGCCGAGCGCCCTCGCGGCTCTGGGCCATGCGGAGGGGCCAAATAGCCTGGGATCGAGCCCGAGAAGCGCACGGCGATGACCACAATGCCGCCGCGGACGATGGCTCGGTGTACCCTCCCGCGCCGTGCGTGCGTTCGAGAGTGCCATGCTCCACCCGCGCTGGCTCGCAGCTGTCGTCGTGCTCGCCGGCGCCCTGACCGGGGGGGACGCCTGGGCGGAGGTCCAGCGCCTGCGCATCGCGTACGAGGCGCACGACGGCTGTCCCGACGCCGCGGCGTTCCTGCGCGAGGTGACCGCGCGTACGGACCTCGCCCGCGCCGCCGCGGCGGACGAGGCGGCGCTCGACGTGCGCGTGCGCATCACCTCGAGCGCGGGCAGGAGCCGCGGCCGGATCACGCTCGGCAAAGGCGACGACGCGCGCGTCCGCGAGGTCGACGGCTCGACGTGCGGCGAGGTCGTCGCGGCCCTGGCGCTCATCACGGCCCTCCGGGTCGACCCCACCGCGTCTCTCGATCCGCAACCGCCGGCCGTCGGGCCGCGCTCGTCCGAGGCGCCGGAGGCTGGCGGGGCGCGGGATGCCGGGGGGGCGCCAGCGCCGGCCGTGGATCCCGTCGCGGCCCCGCCGCCCGCCGCGGATCCCGCCGCAGCGCCGGGCGCGGGGAGCTCGCCGCAGCTGCCCGCGCCGCCGCCCGCCGCCTCGCCCGCCCCACCGGCGCCGGCCGCGCGCCCCGCGACCGCGCCGATCCGCCCGCCGTCGCCGATCGCGGGGGCCTCGCACCCTCCGCGGCCGCGACGGCCGCCCGTGGAGCAGCGCCCGTGGACGCTCGGCGTCCAGGGGAGCGCGGCCTCCGGGGTCGCCCCCGAGGCGCTGCTCGGCGGGGGGCCCTTCGTCGAGCTGCGCCCCGATCTGGGCCTCGGCGCGGCGTTCCGCGTCGCCGCCGAGGTGGCCGCCACCGGCGCGGTCGACGCCGGGCCGGGCGGCGCTCGCTTCGTGCGCGGGATCGGCCGGGTGGACGCCTGCGCGGACCTCTTCCGCCCGGCACGCCGGCTCTCGCTCGGGCCCTGCGTGGGCGCGGAGGGCGGCTTCCTTCACGGCACCGGGCTGGTCGGCAAGGCGATCTCCGACGTGGACGAGGGCACCGTCCCCTGGGCCAGCCTCGGGCTCCTCGCGCGCGTGACCGCCTCGCTCGGGGCCCTCGTGCGGATCGACGCGCAAGGTGGACCGGAATTTCCGCTGGTGCGGCGATCGTTCATGTTCGAGCACCCCGCGCAGCTCATCCACGAGGTGCCCGCGGTCACGTGGACGCTCCGCGTCGGCGCCGGCCTCTCGCTCTGATCACCGGCCGCAGGGAGCGACGCGCGACGAAATTGTGATCCCGGGGGAGAGCCTCGGAGATTGCTACGGCGGGAGGCTTTGTCATGACACCTTTGAAAGCCGTACCTTCACTCGGCTTCTTCTCGGTGCTCTCGCTCATCGTCGCTGGGTGCGAGATCACGATCGTGGGTGACGACACCGGCGGTAGCGGTGGAGACGGCGGCGGCGGCGTTGGCCACGGCACCACGGTCAGCGTCGGGGAGGGCCCAGGCAGCGGCGGGGGGGATCCCTGTTTCCCCGGCGTCCCGGCGACGTCCCAGATCCCGCGCCTGCTCAACCGGGAGTACGACGCGGCGGTGCGGGATCTGCTCGGCGTGACGGCGCTGGCGAGCGCCGGCAACGGCCCGCCGTCGACCCTGCTCGCCCCCGACTTCGAGGGGGACATGACAGGTGTCGCATGGAACGCCTACCTGGCGGTCGCCGAGCAGATCGCCGCCGAGGTGATCGCCGGGCCGAACAGGCCCAGGTTCGTCAGCTGCGATCCGGCGGTGTCCGGGTGCTTCGAAGAGACGATCATCGACTTCGGTCGCAGGGCCTTCCGTCGTCCTCTGCTCGAAGAAGAGGTGCAGAGCTTCCTGCGGCTCACCGCGGTGGAGCCCCAGGGCACGCCCGACGAGATCGCCGAGGCCATCCTCTTCACCTTCCTCGCCTCGCCCTCGTTCATCCTGCGCCCCGAGCTGGCGGAGGAGCCGGAGGGAAGCGCCCTCAAGCTCTCCAGCTACGAAGTGGCGGCGAGGCTCTCGTTCCTGCTCTGGGACTCCGTTCCAGATGACATCCTGAACGCCGCGGCCGACGCTGGCCAGCTCGCCACCCGGGAGCAGATCCTGGCGCAGGCGCAGCGGATGATCCGGATCCGCGAGAAGACGGCGCCGGTCGTGGTCGCCTTCCATCGCGATTACGCGGAGATTCGTCCGATCTCGCACTGGCGAATCCACGATCACGACACGACCCTGTACCCCGACTATTCCCCGGACGCGGTCGCTCCCATGATGGCGGAGATCGACGCCCTCTTCGAGGAGGTGGCGTTCGAAGGGGGGTCCTTCGAGGACCTCTTCCTGAGCAACGTCGCTTTCGTCAACGAGGACACCGCGGCGCTCTATGGGCTCGATCCAGCGAATTTCGGCGCGGAGCTGACGCGGGTGGAGCTCGACCCGGCCGAGCGGCCTGGGTTCTTGACCCGCGTCGGGTTCTTGAGCTCCTACTCGTCCTACGCCGCCACGAGCCCGATCCTCCGGGGCGCGTTCATCTCGAGGCTGCTCGGGATCAGCCTGGTGCCCCCGCCTGTCGCGGAGCCGGTGCCCCCTCCGGGCGAATACACAACGCAACGCCAGCGCGTCGAGGCGCTGACCTCCCCGGCGGTGTGCGCCGGGTGCCACGTCCCTTACATCAATCCGCCGGGCTTCGTGCTCGAGAGGTACAACGCCGTCGGCCAGGTGCAGACCACCGATCCGCTCGGCGGTCCCATCGATGGAACCGCCGACGTCCACTTCGGCATGGACATCACCGAGACGATCGAGACACCGCTCGAGCTGATGAACGAGCTCGCCGTCGCCCGGGCGGCCAAGCACCACTATGCCGAGCGGTGGGTCACCTTCGCCACCGGGCGGCAGCCGAACTCGAACGACGTCTGCGACGTCGATGAGCTCGACGCCAAGCTGTCTGCCGACGGTTACACGATTCTCGACCTGCTCGCCGATCTTACCCAGACAGATTCGTTCCGTCTGCGCGTCCGCGGAAACTGACGAGGGAATACGCCAGGAACCAGGAAGAAGAGCCTGACCCGGCGCTCCTTCGAAGCGCGCCCGAGCAGGCCCCACGCTGGCCGCATCGGCGCGGGCGCCGGGTCGACGTGCGCGACGAAACTGTGATCGCGGGGAAGCTCCCCGGGAATTGTACGCCGGGAGGCTTTGTCATGAGGCTCTGGCGCGCCGTATCCTCGCTCTGCTGCTTCGCGGCGCTCTCGCTCGTCGCCTCTGGGTGCGGGATCACGATCCTGGGCAAGGGCACCGACCGCGACGATCAGAGCGGCGGCGGCAGCGGCACCGCGGTCGGCGTCGGGGGGGGATCCGGCGTAGGAGGGGGGGACTCCTGCTTGCCCAGCATCCCGGTGACGTCCCAGATCCCGCGCCTGCTCAACCGGCAGTACGACGCGGTGGTGCGGGATCTGCTCGGCGTGACGGCGCTGGAGAGCGCCGGCAATCTCCCGCCATCTGCGCTCCTCGTCCCCGACTTCGAGGGGGACATGACAGATCCCGCATGGAGCGGCTATCTCGCGGCCGCCGAACACATCGCCGCCGAGGTGATGGGCGGGCCGAACAAGCCCAGGTTCCTGGCCTGCGATCCGGCGGCGTCCAGGTGCCTGGAAGAGACGATTGTCGCCTTTGGTCGCAAGGCTTTCCGCCGTCCTCTGCTCGAAGAAGAGGTGCAGAGCTTCCTGCGGCTCACCGCCGTGGAGCCCCGGGGCACGCCCGAAGAGATCGCCGAGGCCATCCTCCTCACCTTCCTCGCTTCGCCCTCGTTCATCATGCGCCCTGAGCTGGCGCAGGAGCCCGAAGGAAGCGCGATCAAGCTCTCCAGCCACGAGGTGGCGGCGAGGCTCTCGGTCCTGCTGTGGGATTCCATTCCAGATGACATGCTGGACGCCGCGGCCGACGCTGGCCAGCTCGCCACCAAGGAGCAGATCCTGGCGCAGGCGCAGCGGATGATCCAGGACCGCGAAAAGACGGCGCCGGTCGTGGCCCGGTTCCATCGTGCTTATGCGGACATTCGCCCGGGGTCGCGCTGGGGAGCGGCCGACCACGACACGACCCGCTTCCCCGACTACTCCCCGGACGTGGTGGCGCCGATGATGGCAGAGATGGACGCCCTCTTCGAGGAGGTGGCGTTCGAGGGCGGGTCGTTCAAGGACCTCTTCCTGAGCAACGTCGGTTACGTCAATCACGACACCGCTCCGCTCTATGGGCTCGATGCGGCGGATTACGGCGCGGATCTGACGCGGGTGGAGCTCGATCCGAACGAGCGGCCGGGGTTCTTGACCCGCGTCGGGTTCTTGAGCTCCTACGCGCGTTATGACGCCACGAACCCGATCCTTCGGGGCGCGTTCGTCGCCACCAGGCTGCTCGGGATCGACCTGGTACCCGTGCCCGGCGCGAGCGAGACGCCGCTGCCTCCGGGCCCGTTCTCCACGGAGCGTGAGGCCGTCGAGGCGCTGACCTCCCGCGCGGGGTGCGCCGGATGCCACGGCACGTACATCAACCCGCCGGGCTTCGTGCTCGAGAGGTACGACGCCGTCGGCAAGGTGCAGACCGTCGATCCGCTCGGCGGCGCCATCGACGGGACCGCAGACGTCACCTTTGGCGTCGACAACGTCAAGACGATCACGTCACCCATCGAGCTGATGAATGAGCTCGCCGCTGATCCGGCCGCCATGCGCCATTATGCCGAGCGGTGGGTCGCCTTTGCCACGGGACGGGATCCAGACGGGAGCGACAGGTGTGACGTTGACGGGCTCAGCGTCAACCTGCTTGTCGACGGCTATACCCTCCTCGATCTGCTCGCCGATCTCACCCAGACCGACTCTTTCCGCCTGCGCGTCGCCGGGAATTGAGGGGGGAATGCGACAGGACGAGGAGCCTGTTCGCTCGCCCTCGCGCGAACGGCTCGGCGTCGCTCGCTCCCGCGGCGCCGTGGCGCGGCCCGGCGGCGGGCTCTTCCGGCGGCTTGAGCGGCGGCACCTCCGCGCGTAAGGTTCGCCGATGAAGCTCCCGTTCGACAACACCTACGCCCGCCTTCCCGACCGCTTCCACGCGCGCGTCTCCCCCGCGCGGGTCCGCGCGCCGCGCGTCGTGAAGGTGAACCGCGCGCTCGCGGAGGTGCTCGGGCTCGACGCGGAGCAGCTCGCCTCGGCGGAGGGGGCGGAGGTGCTCGCGGGCAACACGATGGCCGAGGGCGCGGAGCCGATCGCGCTCGCGTACGCGGGGCACCAGTTCGGCAGCTTCGTCAACCAGCTCGGGGACGGGCGGGCCATCCTGCTCGGCGAGGTCGTGGGCAGGGACGGCAAGCGGCGCGATCTCCAGCTCAAGGGCGCGGGGCGGACGCCGTTCTCGCGGGGCGGGGACGGGCGAGCGGCGCTCGGGCCGGTGCTGCGCGAGTACGTCGTGAGCGAGGCCATGGCGGCGCTCGGCGTGCCGACGACGCGCGCGCTCGCCGCGGTCACGACGGGCGAGCCGGTCTATCGCGAGGAGGTTCTCCCCGGCGCGGTGCTCACGCGCGTGGCCGCGAGCCACATCCGCGTGGGCACGTTCCAGTTCTTCGCCGCGCGGGACGACCGCGACGCGCTGGCCGCGCTCGCTTCCTATGCGCTCTCCCGGCATTACCCCGAGGCGGTGGGCAGCGGCAATGACGCGCTGGCGCTGCTCGAGCGCGTCGTCGACGCGCAGGCGTCCCTTGTCGCGCGCTGGCTCGGCGTCGGCTTCGTGCATGGCGTGATGAACACCGACAACACGTCGATCTCCGGGGAGACCATCGATTACGGGCCGTGCGCGTTCCTGGACGAGTATGATCCCGCGAAGAAGTTCAGCTCGATCGATCGGGGCGGCCGGTACGCCTTCGGGAACCAGCCGCGGATCGCGCAGTGGAACATGGCGCGGCTCGCCGAGGCGCTCCTGCCGCTCCTGGCCGAGGGCGAGGAGCAGGCCGTCCGTCTGGCGACCGAGCGCGTGGAGCGCTTCTCCGCGCTCTTCGTCGCGGCCCACGCGCGCGTCCTGCGAGCCAAGCTGGGGCTCGCGCGCGAGGAGGAGGGCGATCTCGCGCTCGCCGCGGATCTGCTGGAGCGGCTCGCGTCGAACGGCGTCGATTACACGGTCTTCTTTCGCCGGCTGTGCGCTTCAGCGGCCGATCCTGCCGCCGACGCGCAGGTGGCCGCCCTGTTCGCGGAGCCCGGCGCCTTCCGCGACTGGGCCGAGTCGTGGCGCAGGCGGCTCGCCCGGGAGGAGATCACGTCGGAGGCGCGCGCGAGCGCGATGCGGCTCGTCAACCCGGCGTTCATCCCGCGCAATCACCGGATCGAGGCGCTCATCCAGGCGGCCGTTCTGCGTGACGACTTCGAGCCGTTCGAGACGCTGGTGCGGGTGCTCGAGCGACCGTACGACGAACAGCCGGAGAGCGCGCATCTGAGCGAGCCCCCGCAGCTGGACGAGCGAGTGCAATACACGTTCTGCGGGACCTGACCATTCTCGGACAGCGAGGCATCTCAGGGAGTCGGACGTAACGGTCGGGCACCAACGTAAATGTAAACGTGAACGTGAACGTGAACGTGGTCGTGGTCGTCTGAGGATTGATCACATTTCCCCCTTAATTTTCGCTGTGTTGGCGAGGGCGGCGTTCCAGCCCGTCTCCAGCATGAGCAAGGTTTGCATTCCGCGTGCGAGCGTCAGCCAGCCGGGGGGACCGTTGCGCTTGAGGTGTCCACCAAGACCGGCAACGGCGTAGAGCGCATCGACTACCGTCGCCCCCTGAGCCGGCAGCTTCTTGGGCTGGTGCTGGTGCAGCAGCTTCAGCTGCGTGGGGTTCAGGGCTCGTTCCGCGGGCGCGTTGGGCTCAAGGCGTGACAGAGAGCGCAGCAGCAGCATCTGCCACGCGATCGGGGCGAACAGCGCCATCGCGTTCGTCAGGCTCCGGAAGCTCTCGAGCTGGCGCGTCTCGAGGGCGCAGCCGGTCTTGAGCGCCTTGAAGAACTCCTCGATGAGCCACCGTGCCCGGTAATGGTCGACGATCGCTGCGATCTGGTCGGGCGTGTCGACGGGCTCGTTGGTCGCCAGCACCCACGCGACCGGCTCTTCGCCCGCTGGCGTGTCGATCTCCTGCACCAACACGACGTTGACCGCGAGCTCTTCGGCCAGCTCGGGCAGGTAGTAGGGACGGCGCAGCGCCACGCGCCGAGCGCCGACGCCCAGCGTGGCGCTCCGCTCCGAGCGCGCGGGGTGCGCGCGCTTGCTCGCAGGTACCGGTCCGGCGCGGCGTTGGGTGAGCACAACCTCGCGACTGAGCCGGATCGGCAGCTCGACCAGCGCCTCGCTCAGCCGCAGCGGAGCGCTGTCGTCGAGCGATTCCTCTTCGTCCTCGGCCAGCTCCGACACGTTCCGATCGCGCGCCATGCGCACGACGAAGCGGTGGCCCTGCTCGACCATGGCGCACAGAAGCGGGTAGGCGTCGGCCTCGCGGTCCATGACG
This sequence comes from Sorangium sp. So ce117, assembly GCF_051524395.1. NCBI lineage: Bacteria > Pseudomonadati > Myxococcota > Polyangiales > Polyangiaceae > Sorangium > Sorangium sp. So ce117. The sequence continues at coordinate 7,793,950 of NZ_CP150309.1, read as the reverse complement.
TGCAGCAGCGACGTGCGGTCGCCCACGGCCTGCTCGGCCGCCTCTACCTGCCGCAGCCAGCGCGTCGACTCCTTGTCGGTCACGCGCGCATAGTCGCTGCCCGTCCTGTTCTTCTTGCGTGGGCTCTTGGAGAGGGCGGAGGCTTTGCGGGCCCAGCAGGCAAGGCCCAGCAATCCGAGCGGCTGGTTGATCGCGTCGGTGGCCACGGCGAGCGTCGCGTGCGCCAAAAAGCCCTGCGTGTCCTTGCCGTTGAGCGGACCGAGCCCTTTGCGTGCTCCGTCGCCGTCGAAGGCGACCGCGGTGGTGTCATGCACCGCGCGAACCGTGTCGTGACCGGCCATGCGCTCGAGGGTCTGCTCGCTGTGGGCTTGCACCAGCGCACCATACGACACGCGCTTGTTGCCAAGGAGCCGGTAGAAGCCCTCCAGCTCTGCCTCTGTCTTCAGCGAGTCCGGGAAGCTCTCGCCCGGCGCGACGCTCAGCCGCGCCACCACAGCCCGGACCCGCTGATGCAGGCGCGCATCGCCCAGCTGCACCGTCTCGAACTCGCGAACGATCGAAGGCGTCGTTTCCGGCACATCGGGATTTCCCATGACATTTCAGACGCTTGGCGCGTCCGAAACGGATCAAAAAATGTGCGGGATCCTCAGTCGTGGTCGTGGTCGTTCACGGCCTATCGTTGACGACCACGACCACGACCACGACTACGACCACGACCACGACCACGACCACGACTACGACCACGTAAACGTTAGGAGGTGGGAGAACTCGGCGGGAAGCTTGGTTAACGCGTAGGAGGGCTGGCGGACGGTTCGGCGGGGTGATAAACTACCGTCTCTTCGAGCGCTCGGGCGGCAACCACCCTCCAGGAACCGGCCACCATGAGTCAGAGGAAAGGCAAGCCGTTCCTCGCATCAGGAAAGAAGGCCCGTCGAGACGCCCGCAAGGACGCCGCGGGCCGCGTGCATCTCACCGTCCTTCGCGACCCCGCGAGCGGGCATGAGCGCGTCGCGCTCAGGACCCCGGTGTTCCGCGAGGCGTGGCAGAACGACATCGCCGCGGCCGCGGCCAACACGGCGTATTCCGCCCTGCGCGGGGAGCCGAGCGTGGATAGCGCGGTCGAGCTGGCGCGGGACGCGATGGCGGCCACGTCGCGGCTCGCTGCGGGGCTCCTGGCGCGCGCGCCCGACGGCGCGGTGGCGTGCAGGGCGGGCTGTGATCACTGTTGCCATCAATCGGTCGGGGTCACTCCGCCGGAGGCGCTCGCGATCGCCGACCACCTGAAATCGACCCTGTCCGACGCGGAGCTCGCGCGCATGGCTCAGCACGTGTCCGGGTGCCACGAGAGGACGCGGAGCCTGCCGTCGACAGAGCGGTTTTCGCCGGACCACCCTTGCCCCTTCCTGCGGTCGGGGCGGTGCTCGATCTACGAGGTTCGACCGCTCTCCTGTCGAGGGATGAACTCGCTCGACGCGGGAGAGTGTGCGACCAGGCTGCGGGACCCCGAGGCGCGCGCCGCGTTCCTGGCGCGCGGCGTGGGGGGCCGCTCGTTCATGGAGCCCATTCGCGGCGTCCACGCCATCAGCGCCGGCCTGCAGCTCAGCCTCTCCGAGCTCTTCCGCCTCGACATGCGCCCCCTGGAGCTGACGGCGGCGATGCACCTGCTCCTGAACGGGCCGGACTCGCTCGCCGACGCGTGGATCCGCGGGGAGCGGCCGTTCGAGTCGGCACGCAGCGCCGACAACGCGACGGCTCCCGGCCTGGGCGAGCTCATCGCAGCGGTGGGTCTCGCGCCAGGCCGGGAGCCGTGAGGACTTACAGCGGTTTCCGCGAACCTCTGCAGCATGCAGAGCAGAGCGGCGGTCTCCCGCACAGGAGACGGGCCCAGATCGGCGTTTTCGGCGCGCAAGCGCACTCCCGTGCGCTGAGCACCGAAAACGTCGAGGTGGGCCCGTATCCGAAGCGGGTGACCGCCGCTCTCAGGCCTTGAGTGCGGTCAGCTCGCCCGGCTTGGTGATGCCGGCCTGAGCGTCCCTGCTGTCGAGCTTTCCAAACTCCGTGACGGGCCCACCGCCCGCCGCCGTGCACCCGACGGCGTTCATCAGCGTCACGTAGAGCTTGTTGATGGGGACATTGCCTGTGTTCGAGCCCGTGCCGAAGCCGACGCTGGTGTCGCCGCCCGTGCAGTCCGCCTCGCTGTTGCCGGTGCCGAGCTTCCCGCCGTCCACGTTCACCACCTGGCCCTGCTTGAGGTAACCCCCCGCGCTGCCCGCGATCACGATCGGCAGGTTGTTCGTGTTGTGGGCGTTGCCGTCGGCCAGCTCCGGCAGCCACATCGTGGCGGTGTTGTCGAGCAGCGTGCGATCGCCCTCCGCGATGCTGTCGAGCAGGGTGACGAACCGCACGTACTTGGCCGCGTACCAGGCGTCGATCTGCGCGATCATGTCGAGCACGCCGTTCTTGCACGTCCCGCCCACCGCGAACGAGCCGTTCCGGTGAGAGAGGCCGTGGTGGTCGGCGTCGTGGCTGATGTTGTCCCAGTCGAAGGTCACGTAACCCGGATAGACGAGGATCATCGACCGGTTCATGTCGCAGATCATGCTCAGCGCCATGAGGTTCATCATCATGTCCCCGCCGGCCGTGAACGAGGTGGCCAGGCCCGCGCCGAACCCGCCGCCCGAGCTCGCAGCGTCGATCTTGGCGGCCGTGACGCCGACCGTGGCCGCGGTCGCCTCGTTGCACGCCGTGGGCGCGACGTTCTGCTCCGTGCTGCGGAGCAGATCGAGCCAGTCGCTGATCCGGCGCTGGTCGGACTTGCTCATGGTGAGCCGCTGGTAGCTCTGAAGGTCGTCCTTGACGAGATCGATGGCGCTCTGCCCGCGCTTGACGCGGTAGTCGGCCTCGGTCTCCTGCCCGCCCCCGAACAGCCCGGTGAGCTGCTGGTACACCGTCTTGGGGTTGACGACGGCCGGGAAGGCGGTGTTCGGCGCCGAGAAGGACAGCACCTCCTTGATGCTGCTGCTCGACGGGCCGACCGAGAGCACGAGCGGGCTCGCCTTGCCGGGGTTGATCTGCTTCGCGATCTCGTGGTCGAGCGAGTGGGACGTCGCGTACCGCGTCTTGTCGTCGCTGATGAGCGCGCAGGTGAGCTTGCCCCCCATCGCCTGATCGTGCGGGTCGATGGACTGGATCTCCGCGTAGGAGTTGAACATCTTCAGGCCGCGCGGGAACAGCAGCTTCGACACGAACGGCGTCAGCCCCGCCAGCGTGGTGCCCTTGATGTGCTCGGCCGTGAGGGCGCCGCTCTCGATGGTCGGGAACCAGCGGTTGGTGAGGCACCCGTTGTGCGTGTAGAAGATCACGAGGCGCCGGGGCGGCGACGACTGGGGCGCGGACTGCGCCTTGACCTCGCGCTCGTGGACGGAGCTCAGGAACGGAGCCGCGAGAGCGGCGCCAGCGACACCCTTCAGGAAGACTCTGCGCTTCATTCGCCTACTCCAGTTCTACGGCTCGGGTTCGGAACGACGGAGACTGCGTGAGGTCCGTGACGAGGTTGAGGACCGTGTACCCCCCGGCGGTGATCTTCGCGGACAGGTCGCGCACCGTGCACGAGTCCAGCTTGTGGCCGTCGCGCTCGTAGGCGTACGAGACCCACTTCTGCGCGTACTGGCGCTGCGCGTTCGGGGAGGCGGCGAGCTTCGCCATCAGGTCGGCCGGGCTCGTGACCCTCACGGGCTGCCCGTCGATGTGCACGTCCGCCACCGTGTCGATGAGCGCGCCGGTCAACGCTTCCTGCGTCTGCCACGACCCCATGGCGTCGTACGCCTCCATCACGAAGCCCGGCGGGTTAATGTAGTTGTGGTGGCACGCGGCGCAGGTGGCGCCCGCCGTCTGCGCGTCAACGCGCTTGCGGTTCGTGTCGAGATCGTCCCCTTCTGGCAGCGGCGTCTCGAGCGCGCCGGGAGGTGGGGTGCCCGGGTCGATGCCGAGCACGTCCTTGGTGATGAACACGCCCCGGAGGATCGGCGAGGTGCGGTTGTACGACGAGTACGCGTTGAGGAAGCCCACCCGCGTCAGGAAGCCCGGCCGCTGCGTCGGGTCGAGGGACACCTCCTCGAGATCCGCCCCGAACTGGGCGGGATCGAGCCTGTAGAGCGGCGCGGTCGCCGCGTTCACGAAGGCGACCGGGCTGAGGAGGAACTCCTGGAACGTCCCGCCGCGCGTGAAGACCAGATGATCGAAGAAGCGCTCGGTCTCCTCCGCCATGATCGGAATGAGCGCGCGATCGAACATGGGGAACATTGTCGTGTCCCGCTGCGCCGAGTCCCAGCGCGTGTTCGGCCCCAGCTCCAGGTAGTATCGATGGAAGGCGGCCACCATCTGCCGGGCCCTCGGGTCCTCGAGCATCCGCCGGGCCTGCGCCAGGACCTGCTCCGAGGTGGACAGCTGGCCCTGATCGGCGGCCTGGTTCAGCGCCTCGTCGGGGATCGTCCCCCAGAGCATGTAAGAGAGGCGCGACGCGACCTCATGGTTCGAGAGGGTGAAACCCGCGGCGCCGCCGGGCGTCTCCGTGATCTCCGCGCGCTGGATGAACGTGGGGGAGATTAGGAACATGAACAGCAGCGCCTCCGCGACCTCCTCCGGGGCCCCGCTCTCGGTGATCTCCGGCCCCTTGGCCACGATCGCGTCGAACCTCGCCACCTCCGCGTCCGTCAGCGGCCGGCGGAAGGCGCGCCGCCCGAACTCGAGGATCGTGTCGTGCAAACACGCGGCGCCGTCACCGCTGGGCGCGCACTTCAGAAAGTTCTTCTTGAGCGCGGGGTCCGCCATCACCTGCGCAGCGACCATCTCGGCTACGGCCCTGTAGGCGCTCCAGCCCAGATCCGTCAGGCTCCCTGCCTGGTCCGTCGCCAGCAGCGTCGAGGGCGCCACGTTGCCGGAGGCCGTCAGCGCCGTGACGCCCAGCAGATCGCGGACCGTCCTGTCGTACTGCGCGTTCGTCAGGCGCCGGATCTGCGATGTCGGCGCGATTCCGGGCTTGCACTCTCCGCTCGCACCTGGGCCGTCCGTGCCCCCGGTGGGGTTTTGTCCGCCCAACTCCGGGTCGACCTCGGCGTCTCCCACGGAGCCCACACAGCCAGCCGCGAACGCGGTGGCGACGATGATGCCGCTCCTCCACGTATGCATCACACTCACCTCAGGTGTTATGTTCCAGCTCAAAGAACCCAGACGGAAGCAGCAAGGGTGTCTTTTGCGACCGACACGCGACGTTCGGTGGCTGCCCTGCTCCCCGCGCACCACATACTCCCATGTCGAGAGGATGTGGTGCAATGATGTGTCGGTGAGGGCTCTTTTTTTCTGTGATTGATGCTCTAATTTTTCATCAAAGGCATGCGGGAACATTTTGATGTTCACCCATGTGGGCTTTTCGTTAAAGGCATGAGGGAACCAATGGATGTTCACCCATGCGCGCCCGCAGCCTCTCGCGCGAGCTCCGCGAGCGGGACGCCGCCCACCGGCCGTGGCCGTGGTTCGCAGCGGCCAGAACGGAAGGCCGACGACGACTCGGCATGTCCAGCGTGGTGATGGCGCGCCTGTCGCGCTGTACGTCCGCGCCGCCACGCGCGATGACGCGGCGTGGGGCGCGTGTTGCTCTATTGCCGCGCTGCCCCTGAGCGGAGCCGCCCTGCGTCATTCACCGCCCGAGCCAGCGCGTCCTCTCACGCGCGAGGCGCGCGACCGCCGCCCAGTCGATCGGCGCCGCTCTGCGCAGCTCGTGGGCGGGTGAAGCGGTGTTTTCCCACATGTCCTTCGCGCCGAAGAGCAGCTCGACAACGGCCGGGTCCTCGTCCCACGCGACGGGCACGAGGTCGTCGAGGCACGTGGTATCGATGGGCGCCTCGGGGTCCGCGATGAATTTCGCCATCATCTGCGTACCGCAGGGCGCTGCGCCGGGGGTCTTCACGGGGGACTCGAACGCGACCCCGTGCGGGCTCCAGGGCACGGCCACGAACGTCTGATGAGGCGCGGTGAGCTCGTCGGCCGAGAGCTCCGCCAGGCCGATGGGCGTCTGCGGATCGAGCAGGCCGTTCATCGCCAGGATGGGCACGGTGGAGTCCGGCCACCCGCCCCAGAACCTGTCGTGCGGGTAGCGCGGCCAGGCCTCGTGGAGCGCGCCGAGCTCCAGCGACTCCCGCGGGCAGAAGCGCTGCGCATCGCAGCGCGCCTGGAGCTCGGCCGGGGCAGGGGCCGGCTCTTCCCACAGCTCGGAGAGGGCCACGTGGGTCCCGAGGATGACCGATCCCCGTGGCTCGCCTCCGCCGGGCTGCGACATCAGGTCGAGCAGCGCCTGCATGTAATGGCCGATCACCTGCACGTCGCCCGGCTCGCAGCGGTCGATGCGGTAAGCGAGCGGGAAGAGGTGCGTCCGCAGGCCGCGGACCTGCACGAAGAGCGGAGCGATGGACGCGAACAGCGCGGCGTCGGCGCCGAGCTCCGCGCAGTGGCCTCCTGCGAGCTTGCCAAAGAGCGCGTCGAGCTTCGCCCAGGGCTCGGGGCCGAGCTTTGCCCCGCAGGCCGGATCGGCGGCGCAGATGGCGGACAGATCCTTCGCCACGGGATCGTACTGGGTATCGTACCGAGACAGGTGCTGCGCGCCCGGCGATGCTACCGAGTCGAGGATGACGGCGTCGGCCCCGTCGGGGTGCGCTTGCAAGAAGCGCAGCGCGCGCGCCGTCCCGTAGGAGACGCCGTACACGACCACCTTCTTGCCGGGTTCGCGCGTCCGAGCGATGAGGCGCGCGAGATCCTCGGCGTCGGCCGACGTCGTGAAGTGATCGAGGTCGTCGCCCCATCGCTCCTTCAGCGCCTCGATGCAGGCGGGCCACTCGCTCGCGGTGATGTCCGCGCCGCCCTCCGAGCCCGGGTCCTCCTGGACGGGGCAGTCGAGGCGGCCCGAGAGCCCGACGCCGCGGTGCTCGAGCACGTACCAGTCGACGTCGGGCATGACGCCCAGCCACAGCTGCTCGATGAGGTCCTTGAACACGGAGCCGGAGTCGCCGGGGCCGCCTTGCAGGAGCCAGACTTGCGCCCTCGCCGCGCCGCCCGGCGCGAGGTGGCGCGATACGAAGACGGGCAGCGCCTCGCCGTCAGGCGCCGACGGGTCGAGGGGCAGGGGGACCGCGGCGCACTCGGAGAGGAAATCGTCTGGGCAGCTTCCCCAGGCGATCGCCGCGCTGTCGCCCGAGCCGCCGGCGCCGGTGGTGCCAGCGCCGGTCGTGCCAGCGCTGGCCTCGTCTCCGCCGCCGGGGCAGCCCGCGGCCAGCGCCGTGAGCCCGAGCATCGCGGGGAGGAGCCCCGCCCGAAGGACACGATCGTCGATCATCCGTGAACCTCGCAATCGCCAGAGGGCCGTTGAACGGCGCGAGGTCTCGGTGGTCGTGACCAGGGCGCCGGCGGCGTCGAACGCGTGGAGGTCGAGCGCCGTGCCCTGTGTGCCCGCTCGTGCGGCTTCCGCTCAACGCGGGCTCTGTTTTTCGGTGCGGGCCGCGGGAGGCCCCCGGCCCGTCCGGCGGAGGGGCCCTCCGCTCAGAGGAGCTTGAGATAGGCGACCATGTCCGCCTCTTCCTGGGCGGTCAGGGTCGCGCGTCCCCCGAGGATCGGGGCGGCCAGGATCGGGGCGGCCTCGAAGGCCAGCTTGTAGTGGTGGATGACGTCCTCCAGCGTAGGGGCCGAGTTGTCGTGGAAATAGGGCGCCGTCTCGTTGATGCCCCAGAGGGGGGTCGTCTTGCCGTCCCCCAGGACGTCCAGGGTGCCGAAGAAGAGAGCGGCGCCCGGATCGGCGGCCAGCATCGAGAGGACGCCGTTCTCGATCCTCGGCTGGTAGACGGCGATGAGCGGGAGCAGGTCCGGATTGGAGCAGAGGAGGCCGCTCCCGTCCGACGGGCAGGTCATGGCGTAGCGACGCATCGGGTTCGGCGTCGGCCGCACCTCCGAGGTGCCGAGTACCTCGCCCGAGAAGCCGGCCAGCACGCCGGTGATCCTGGTGAACGCCCCGAAGGGGAAGTGCTCGCTGGTCGTGTTCAGCATGGGCCCGCTGTGGCACTGGCCGCAGACGCCGTTCGGGAGAAAGTGCTTGCGCCCGCGCTTCTCGGACCGCGTGTGGCCGCGAGGCAGCTCGGGCTCAGGCCCGCCGTGCGCGTAACGGCGCAGCTCTCGCGAGCTGAACAGCGTCCGCTCGTAGTCGGCGATCTTCTCGAGCTGCCGCCGCGTGGGCGTGACCGTCGGCTCGAAGTGCGAAAGGATCGCGTTCGCGGCCTGCGTCTCGAGATCGGGCTCACGGGCATCGAACGTGATGAGCGGATCGAGCGCGGGCGAGTTCTTGACGGAGGGGACACCTCGGAAGACGGTCACGCTCGTGGCCGCGGGGTCGTCCTGGATCCAGACGTTCGGGGGCAGCGGGAACTCGAAGCGGATCGTGGCCTCGTTGAGGAGCCGCGTGTAGCTGTCGCCGACGCCGTCGTCGCTGTCGATCGGGCGGAAGAGGGGATCGTCCGGGTTGGCCGCATACCGCGCCTGCACGTCCGCCGGGGAGATCGTGCCTGTCTCCTCGCTGTGGCAGGTCACGCAGCGGCGCCCGTTGCCGCCGAAGGTCGCTCTCTCGAAGAGCTGCTCGCCGCTCTGGACCCGGTGCGCCTGGGCGGCGACCGCGACGAGCTCGTCGGAGCCCCACTCCTCCTGCCCCGCGCAACCCGCGGCCCCCAGCAGCGGGATAAGGAGGAAGAGACAGGCCATGAACACGCCTTGATGAGAATTGAACATGTGATTCATAAACCCTCCCTGATAATGAGTTTTACAGGGGAGCGTCGCCCGGAGCGAACACGGTGTCGTGATCGCGCCGGGCGAGGGACGCGCGCCCGAACGGGGCGCGCAGCCATCATGTTGGATCTAGAACACGGTGATTCGGGCGTCCGCGCGAGGTTGCGGCGCGCCGCGAAGAGGACCCCCGGGTGACCTCGCAAGCTTCAGAAAAAACGAATCGGTCCCCAGCTGTCAAGGGAGCTCAGCCGTGCGTGACCCATTCGCCATGATGTATGTGCCCGTGGGGTTCAGGTCGCCGGTGCGCGCCGGGGGCCGCCGCTGTGTGACGCCGCGTCGCCTGCCGGACCGAGGGAGCCTCGAGAGCCTGGCCAGGCCGGTCCAGGAGCCTGCCCCATCAACGCGTGTTACCCTGCGACGGTGGCCATGGAGTCGCAGCTCACAATGGACGCCCTCGAGACCGGCGTGATCCAGGTACATGCCTGCCGCGCGCCGGAGATCTGCTCGATACAGCGCGCCGCCGTGCACACCTATTCGGTCCTCGCCTTTCACCTCGGCGGCCGGATGCGGGTGGAGCACCGGGGCGAGCTGGAGCTCACGGCTGGCCAGGTCCACCTCATCCCGGCCGGCGATGCCCACCGGTGGCTCACGGCGAGCAAGGTGGATCTGCGCGGCGTGGCCTTCTGTCGCTCGTGCCTCCCTCAGGATCGTTTTCAGGAGCTGCTCGCCCCGCTCGATCGCGTCCGGCGCGGGGCTTTCCCGGTCGTCGAGCTGCCGACCAGCAGGCAGCCCCACGTGCTCGGCCTGCTCGAGGAGCTCGAGCGCGAGCTGTCGCGGTCCTCGGGCATGCTGCCCGTCGTGGCCGAGAGCCTCCTCGGGCTCCTGCTCGCCGAGATCGTGCGCGCCGCCCCGCGCGAGGCAGCTCCCCCCGAGGCCCCCTCGATCGTCGCCGAGGCGCTCGCCGTGATCGAGGCGCGCTGTCTGGGACCGCTGACCCTCGGTGAGGTGGCCCGCGCGGTGCACCGGTCTCCCGCCTATGTCACGACCGCGGTGAAGCGGTCGACGGGCCGCTCCGTGGTGGCGTGGATCCTCGAAGGCCGCCTCGCCGAGGCGCGGCGCCGCCTGCGTGACACGGACGAGCTCGTCGAGATCATCGCCGAGCGGGTCGGTTATGCCGACGCCAGCCAGTTCAGCCGCCTCTTCCGCCGCCGCCACGGCGTGGCTCCGGCCGCGTGGCGCGCCCGCGAGCGCGCGCTGCCTCGCCCTGGGTGATCGCCCGGCAGGCCTGTCGCGCCGAGCTCGCTTTCCGGCCCGATCGAGCGCCGTGAGCCCTCGCGCGCGGCCGCCCGGTGGCCTTGCAGCGAAGTTGCCTTCGTCGATCGCGTGGGGCATCACCCCGACCCCCGAGCTGGTCGGCGCGCCGCCGCGCGGGTCGCGGCGGCGGTCTGTTTGGAACGGGGCCGAACGAGAGGAGAACAACGATGAGCTACGTCGACGGTTTCGTTGTGCCCGTGCCCGCGGGCAAGAAGCAGGCTTATCGCGATCTGGCCGAGAAGGCCGCGGCGGTGTTCAAGGAGCACGGGGCGATCCGCGTCGTCGAGTGCTGGGGCGACGACGTGCCCGACGGCAAGATCACCGACTTCAAGGGCGCGGTGAAGGCGGAGGAAGGCGAGGTCGTCGTCTTCTCGTGGATCGTCTGGCCCTCGAAGGAGGTGCGGGACGAGGGCAACAAGAAGGTGATGGAGGACCCGCGCATGCAGATGAACAACGAGAACTCACCCTTCGACGCAAAGCGGATGATCTACGGCGGGTTCGACGTCCTCGTCGACGTCTGACCGGCTGGCTGCGGTCCTCGAGCCCGCGCCCAATCAGGCGGGCCCCGGGCCGGTCACGGCGGGGTGTCGATGGGGTAGGTATCGATGACCGCATCCCAGAGGTCAACGTGGTGGACGAGGCTCACGGCAAAGTGCGCCTCGTCCAGCTCCACGAGGATGGGGTCGGACTCGTCCCAGCTCGCACCGGCGAGGACGGCGGCCACGCAGCCGGCGGCGAGCTCCTTGCGGCCTGCATCCTTGAGCGCAGAGATGCTGGCGCGAGCCCAGCCGGTACGAGCATCGAGCAGCAGAGCGACAGTCGCGGACGGGAATGCGCGCTCGAGGTGGGGGAGCGCTCCAGGGGCGGCTGACGGATCACCTCCAGGGGTGGCGATCAGGACGAAGAGCTCGGAGGCTCGGGGGTCGCCCTGGAGCGCGGCGCTGTAGCGAAAGTACTGAGGGCTGTGCTCGACGCCAGGGACCGGCAGCATGACGAAGCGGCTCGGCGTGACCTCACCCGCCCCAGGATGGCCGGGCGGAACGAGGAACCCGTCCTCGATCGGCTTCACCTCAGCCGACACGGCGTGCTGGCCCGCCGCGCGCGCCGTCATCCGGGGCCCCGCAGCGCCTCGACAAGCGCCTCGACAAGCGCGCGCACCGGGAGCGAGGACGACCGCTCGCCGAGCAGCTCGAGCACGTCCTCGTCGTCCTCGCCGCACGAGAGCTGTACGGCCGCGACAACGGCCCCTTCGCGCTCGACCGCCAGGTCGAAGATCCCCTCCTCGTCGCTCACCGGCGCGCCGAGCAGCGCCGACAGCCGGCGGCCCAGGAGCTCGGCCAGCGGCTCGTCACCGTCGAGGCTCGCCTCCTCGGGCTCGATGGTGGCCTGGACCGCGCGCGTCGGCGTCCCGCTCACCTCGGCGCCCTCGCGATCGAGCCGGAAACGAAAGCCACGCGCCTCGAAGAACCCCGTCGTCATGGGCTCGATCAAGGCACGCCGCGTGTGCCCGGGCAAGCGTGAACTTCGACAGACCAACCCCCTGAGTACGGGGGGCGGTGGGGACATTGGCCGTTACTCAACCCCCGAGGACGCTCCTCAAAGCCCTCATCGAACGACCGGTGGCCGCGCGCTTGTCCTGCCGTTTGCGGCCCTGCACCGCTCGCGAGCACGACGGAAGAGCGGAGAACATCGGGCGGAGATCTTGCTTCCGTGCGCGTTTTGGTGAATTCTGGCGCGGCCCTCGACGTTGCGCGAGAGCGACCCGGTTCCTCAGAAGGATACGCCCGAGTCATGGGACAGCAGCTGGAACCAGCCAAATTCGTCGGGAGAGGTGGAGCATGCTGAACGACGGTTACGGTGTACTGGCGGGAACGCTCGCGGGCTTCGAACGGGACAAGCCTGATAACCAGGGGCGGTGGTTCCACGTCAAGCTCTCCGTATCTGCGGTAGGGCACAGTTATCAATGTGCCGTGGACGTCGACAGCAAGCAGAGCAACATCGGGGTCCAGTGGAAAACGGTGGTCCTTCGACCGTCGGAATGGACGGCCATCACCGGTCTGGGCAGCGGGTTTCATCTGCTTCGCGCGGGCAACGTTCCGGGCCCTGGCGCGCCTGATGGAAAGGTCCTCGACTACTTGCGGGACGGTCGATTTCGCGCCAATCCAGGCTGTGTCTTCGTCATGCGCCCGTCGCCATTTGTCGAGTGGTTGAATAGCTTGCTCCGCCGCGTCGTGCCCCCCTGGGAGGCTGGCAACAACGTGCAGGCGGCAGAGGCTCTCGAGGCGCTGCTCTCGGTCGGTCAGCGGATCTGGGTCTTCGGCGAGCCGTACACGAACGGCTTCGGGGTCCACAATATTCATCAGAATCAAGGTGACCCCATCAATAGCCAATGGGCGCAGGAGAACGGCGTCTGGCAAGACGGGGCGACGGTCGTCGAAGTGCCCAGCGGCGGTCTCGTCGCGTTTCTCAATAAGTTCTCCAGCCAGTCGGACCAGACTGACCAGGATGGGCATCCCGTGTGAAGAGGTGGTCCGCGAGCGAAGACGGTCGACCGCAGGCGCAGCCAGCCCGGGGAAGCCTCACCAGACAGGCTTTCCCGTCCGCTTGAGCGACTGGAGGAAGCGCAGCCGATCGGCCTCGGGCGGCAGTGGATCCGGGCCCTGGGCTTCGACGATGAGGAAGCAGGTCATGTCCTCGAAGTCCACGGTCCGCTGATGTGCCGCCGGCGGCGTCCCCTTCACCTCGAGCCTGTCACCGCCGGGCGCGCGCCTCTCCGGCCCGAGCTTTCCATCTCGCCGCGCCATGCAGCTCGCGCTGAAGGCGAGCCGTCCGGGCGTCTTTCCGCCGACCGTGTGCGTGCGCAGCTCCACGTCGTCGGTCGCCCCGGCGCGGGTTCGAAAGTCGTTGAACGGGAGCGGCAACTCCACGGAGAAGGCGCCTTCCGTCGAGCGCGCGAGGTGCCAGCCATCTCCGAGCGGTTCGGTGGCCTGGACTCTGTGCATCACCATGAAGACGCCTGCGCCGATTTCACGCTCCTCGCCCGGGCCGATGCCGGCCAGTCGTTCGGCCACCTCGGCCTTCGAGGGCGCGGCCTGGCCAGCGACCGGTGGAGCGTGCGAGTTTGCCGGAGCGCTCGCGCCGCTGGCGGGGGCCGTCGCGCTCGCGGGTGAGATCTCGTTCGATTGTGTGGGGGCTCTTTGGCACCCGTAGAGCGCCGCGAACAGCACCAGAGGAAACCGCCGCCTTCTTTCAAGCGCGCTCTTCATGGGAAGCACCTGGTGTCGCGGGCTTTCTGGGGATGTCGCGACCCCTACTCGTCCGGCTGATGCTCGAGGCCGAGCTCGGCCGCGAGCCGGTAGAAGTGCTCGGCCTCCTCTCGGTTGCCAAGCAGCTCGTGGGAGCGGCCGAGGTTCACATACAACGAAGGGTAGAAGCTCTGGACACGTTCATCGTCGACCTTCCTTGCGCGAACGAGCGCCTCTCGATTCCACGACATCGCCTCCTCCGGCGTGTCCTGAAACCGTGCGACGTAATGCGCCGCCACGCAGGCGTCGTAGTCGTCCTTGCAGACAGCCCACGCCTGACGATAGAGCTCCCGGGCATCTTCTTTCCTGCCTTCGAACTCCGCCCGGGTGCCCTCCGCGCAGAGTCGAATGACGGGGTTATCCAGGTCCATGCACCACCGTCGTGCCTACCTCGATCCCGGGGAGCGCCTTGCTGGTGAGGAGGCCTCGACCCCGCCCGCGCTCGCCGCCTCACCCGCCTGTGCCACGGAGCCCCGCCTCGGTGACGGCCCGCTCCACGCGGTCGGGCGACCACGCACCGGCGTGGCGCGTGAAGAGCGTTCTCCCCTTGAACGCGCGGCCCGCGAGCTCCGCGGGCATGTCGGGCCAGCGCGCGACGAAGCTCCCCTTCGGCGCCCCCTTGCGCGCGGCGACCCAGGGAGGGGCCCCGCCCTCGACGGTGAACCAGTCGATCACGCGCTCCACGTCCTGGGCCGCCTCGAGCCGCCCGATGAGCTTCGTGCTCGTGTTGCCGAACACGTTGTAGTCCACCGATCGAGGGCTCTGGGTGCACAGCAAGCAGCCGACGCCGTACTTCCGGCCCTGGGTGAAGAGCCGGATGAGCGGCTGCTTGGCGGGCGGCTTGCTGCCGCCGGCCGGGATCCAGTCGCGCGCCTCGTCGATGTAGAAGAGCAGGTTCACGCCGCCGGAGGTCGCGTCCACGGTCGTGATCATCCATCGGTACAGCTCCGTCGCGAGGGCCGCGAGGAAGAAGTGTTTCTCATCGTCGTTGCTGAGCGCGTTCAGGTAAACGACGTTGAGCGGCACGCGCCCCGGCTTCGAGGGCCGGAGCAGCTCGGTGAAGTCGAGGCGCGTCCCCCCCGAGAAGAGCCGCGCGGACGGCCCCTGCACGAACGTGTTGAGCTTTCGCGCGAGCCGCTCTCGCTCGGACTTGCGGATCAGGCTGTCGACGTCGTCGATGCCCAGGTCTTCCGGGGCGGTGACGGCGGCCACGATGTCCCTCAGCCGGACAGGCGCCGCGCGCGGCAGGTGCCGCAGCACCTGGTAGAGGAACGTGCGCTGCGACTCCTCCTCGCCGCCGCACGCGCACAGGCTGACGAGGTTGGCCGCCACCGCCACGAGCAAGCCCTCCTCCTCCTCGGCGCGGAGCGCGGGGTTCGCGATGTGCGAGAGCTCGCCCGCGCTCGGGAGCCGCAGGGGGTCGAGGCAGAGCCGCAGGCCGTGCGAGGACCCGGGCGTGAGGATGCGCGGTTCCATGCGCTCCCGGAGCTCCTCCCACGCGCGGTGCAGCTCTGCCGGCACGTCGGACGGCGGGCGCGCTTCCATCATCTGGACGAGATCGCCTTGGGGGTCGATCGCGACGACGGGGACACCGGCGCGCAGCGCCTCCTCCGCGATGACCTTGGCCATCCACGTCTTGCCGCTCCCCGCCGCGCCGACGACCGAGACGTGCGTCCGGAGCACCGCAGGGTCCACGCAGACGGGCGAGCCGCCGTCGTCGAAGCCGAGGAGCATGCCGGTGACGCTCGCGGTGCGGGCCTCGGGCGGCCTCGCTCCCGCGTCGAGCGCCGCGGGGGTCGGGCGCTCACCGCCTGGCGGCGCCTCCGCGGGCCTGGCACCGCCTGGCGGCGCCTCCGCGGGCCTGGCACCGCCCGGCGGCGCCTCCGCGGGCGCCTTTCGCCCGCGGCCCCGTGCTGGTGTCGGCGCCGGCTTCGGGCGCTCGACGGCAGGCTTCACGACCGCCAGCGCCTCGTCGAGCTCGGGATCGTCCTCCACCATCGGCTCGTCCGCCGCCGGCGCGCTGGCGGCCGCGCGCTCGCTCTCCTCCGGCGCTCCGCCGCCGCGCGTGGCCTCGAGCGCCGTCCAGCGCCTGTCCCACGCGCCCACGTCCTTGTGGCCGAGCTGCGCGACGCACGCCCCGGAGCGCTCGTGTTTGCAGCCGCCGCAGTACGCGCGGTCGCCCGGCGGCGGGAGCCCGCCCGCGCCCACCGCGTGGTCGGACCAGGCCACCATGCTGGCGATGAGCTCGTGGACCTTGCCGCGCTTCGCCTCGATCTCCTCCCAGCGCGCCTCGCGCACGCTGCGCGTGGGGTGCAGGTAGAACACCGCCACGTCCGGCCGGGTGCCGTGCTGGTGGTGATGCATCAGCGCGTACGTGAAGATCTGGAAGAGATCGCTGTTCGGGGAGGTCGCCGGCGTGAGCTTGTAGTCGACGATGCGGTGCTTCCCGAGCCGCGGATCGAAGTACACGTAGTCGATCGCCCCGGTCACGTGGACGTGGACGTCCTCCCCCACGTGGAACGTCACGTCGACCCGCTTGCGCGAGTCCCCGAAGAGCTGCGTTCGGAGCTCCGCCGCGGGCAGGCCGGCGGCCCTCGCGTGCGCCGCGAGCCGCGCGAGCTCCTCCATGTAGAGCTGGACGGCCGAGATGAAGCCCAGCCGCAGCGGCACCGGGCGCGCCGCGAGCGCGTCGAGGTTCAGGCAGGAGGCGTTGAACCAGCGCATCAGCGCCTGCTGGAGGCCCGGGGCGTCGCCGGCGGCCTCCAGCGCCGCCAGCACCTCGTCCGAGCTCGCCGCGGCGGCGTTGAAGCGCTCCACCGCCGTGTGGAACAGCGCGCCGCAGCCCGGCGCCTCCCCGCCCTTGCGCCAGATGCGGCTCACGACGGTCCGCCCGTCCTGCCGCTCGGCCGTGGCGCGCGCGTCGAACCAGTGCAGCCTCGGGCACGTCGCCGCGACGCGGAGCTGGGTCACGTTGACGTGCACGAGCCTCATTTCTTGCCTCGCAGCTGGACGAAGAGGTCGTCGTCGGTCGCTGTCGCGTGGACGTGGCCCTCGTCATGGAGCGCCTGCGCCGTCTTCTTGATGTGCGACCACACCTCCGGGAAGCGCTTCTCGTGCAGCTTCTTGCGGCTCGCGAAGATTTGCGCGAGCTCCTTCGCCATCAGGCCCAGGCGCCACGACAGCTCGGCCATGATGTGCTCCCGCGTCTGCTGCGGATCCCACGCCGGGGGCGGCGTCGAGTCCCCGCCGCCCTTCACGATCTCCTCGGTGAGCAGCTCGCGCAGCAGCGGGTGCGCGAGCAGGAGGCTCTGGCGCTCGAAGGACGCCAGCACCTCGGCCTCGGTCACCTTGCGGTACTGCCCGCGGGGGTGCTCGATCTCGAGATCATGGCTCCTCGCGGCGCCGAGGAGCCCCACAAGCGAGTCGAGCTCCGCGTGCCCGGCGAAGTCGAGGTGGAGGTGGAGGAAGCGCTGGCGGCCCAGCTTGCAGAGCGCGTCGTACGCGGCCTTGCCGGCGCCGCCGAGCCGCAGCGGCCGGCGCTCCTCGTCGGTGACCAGGATGCGCTTGTCGGTGTGCTTCGTGTCCTCGACCATGCGCTGGAGCGGCAGCCGCGCGCCGTGCCCGCTCGGCGCGCAGAGGAACGTCACGCCGGTGGTCACGATGACGCCATCCGCGCGCTTCTCCTTGGCCACGAGGTGGTGCGCCGGGGCGGCCTTGCCGCGCTTCTTCGCGGTGGCGTGCTCGACGCTCAGGAGCGTCGAGGCGCCCTTGCCGGCGCACCTGGCGAGCAGGTGGTGGGTCAGGCTCGCGAGGTTGTCCTCGTCGGGCGGCAGCGACGCCTGCTGCAGCCGGCGGCGGGTCGTGCCCTCGACGAGCTTCTTCTTCACCTCGGCGTCGATGACGTCCTCCAGCTTCACCGGCGGCGGCTTCGGCCCGTCCTCGGGACCGGGCCACTCCTTCAGCCAGCGCTTGCCGCCGACGGCCGCGAGCCGATCCTGCTGCGCCTCCCAGCGGTCGCGCGCCCAGAGGATCGCGTCCCGTGGCCGGAGCTCCTGCACGCCGTCGAGGCGCCGCTCGAGCCACGCGCTGCCGAGCGGGAAGAGCCGATCGCGCTTGCGCGCGGCGATGACCTCCTCGATCTCCTTCTCCTCGAAGCCGGAGAGCGCGGCGTCGAGCCGCCCCTCGAGGATGGCGCGGGCCTCCTCCGGCGAGACCATGTGCAGCTCGAGGATCCGCTCGGCGATGCGGTCCCACGCGGCCGCCGGGATCACCTCCCCGGTGCGCAGGGAGAGCATCGACTGCTTCACGCCCGAGACGATCACGACCAGGTGCCTCGCCCGGTCGAGCAGCGCGTGCGCGTACGACATCAGGGCGCGCACGGCCTCGGCGTCGAGGTTGTCGATCTGGTCGAGGCAGAGCACGAGCGGGAGCTCGGCGAGGGCGCACAGGTGCGCGAGGACGTGGAGGACGCGTTCGACCGCGGCGTCGTCCGCGAGGGCGAGGCCGTCGTCCCCGGCCGCCTGGTCGAGCAGGCGCGCCTCGTCGGGCCCGAGCGTCTCGCCCGAGAGCCAGAGCACCGCCGCCTGGGCGCGCTTCTCGGCGCCGGCGTCGCCGAGGCTCGCGTGCGACGTCCCGGTGAGGAACGCGTTGAGCACGGGGATGACGGCGCTCTGCGGGTCGATCTTGGCGCCGAGCCGGGCCAGCGCCTCCTTGCGCGCCTCGATCTCCTTGGGCCCCGTCATCATCTTGCGGCCCTTGAGCGCGCCTGTCCGGATGAGGGCGCGGTTGAGGACGGTGTAGAGGCGCGACTGCGTGTAGTCGCTGCCGCGGTGCCCCGCGAGATCGCTGACGGTCGCGTTGAGCACGTACCGGAGCATCCGCTCGGGCGACGCGAGGATGTTGTGCAGGTAGACGACAGTTGCCCTGTCTTCCCCGGCCCACTGGAACAGCCGCGCGAGCAGGTGGCTCTTGCCGACCCCGGGCGCGCCGATGAGCAGCGCGCCGATGCTGATCGGCTCCTTCGCGGCGTCCTGCACGACGCGCACGAGCTTGGTGAAGGCGCTCTTGTGGATCGACTCGACCGTGGCCTCGCCGCCCCCGACGTCGGTGATGCGGTGGCTGCGGAACGGGTTGGTGCCCCGGACCGCCGCCAGGAAGCGCTCGAACGTCGGCTCCTCGCTCATGCGTCGTCCCTCCGCGCCACGTAGACGAGCAGGTTCCCGGCCTCCATGATGCCTGCGTCGCGCTCCGCCTCGGCCATCTGGTGGTGGCGGCCGTCGGACGGGTCGAGCGAGTAGCGCCGCTGCCGCCGGAGCGCTGCGAGCTCCGTGTCGAAGGTGTCGCGCGGGATGTCCGGCAGCGCGGCGCGGAGCGCGTGGAGCGTGACGTAGTTGAGGCGGCCGGAGGCGCGGTCGAGCGAGGAGAAGGCGGCGTCGAAGCGATCGACGAAGGAGATGGCCGGCGCGCCGGGGCCGCTCTGGGCCGAGGTGACGGGGGCCGAGCTGCCGGGGCCGTCGGCGGCCGTGGGGCGGGCGGCGCCGTCGGTCGCGATCGCGGCGGGCCGCGCCGGCGCGCCGGCGGCCGGGAGGACGGCGTCTGCGAGGAAGAAGAGCAGCGGCTTCTTCCCGAGCAAGGCGCCGATGGTGCGGGGGAGCCGGCGATCGACGATGCGCTGAGCGAGCGCCGCCTTGAACGCGCGGCCCAGGGCGGGAAGGAGGCCCTTGGGGAGCTGCGCCAGGTCGACAGCGGGAACCTCGGGTTTCCGCGCCGACTGCAGCTGCACCTCCAGGAGCCGATCGGACTGCGCGATCGCCTCCAGGTCCTCCGCGAGCAGCACCAGCGTGGCGCCGGGGGCTGGCTTCTTTTTGCCTCCCGCGGCGCGGGAGAGCAGCACGCGCCCCTTCGCCTCCTTGGTCGTCAGCTCCTTGCTCGTCACAGCGAGCGTGTCACCCGTCAGCTCCGTCAGCCGCTCGAGCGTCGGCGGGTACGACGCGCCGCCGAGCTGCCTCTGGGATTCCAGGACGCCGAGGAGCTTCGGCACCGGCGAGGGCGGCGGCTCCTTCTTCTTGCGCGCCGCGCCCTTCTGCCTCGCGGGAGCCTTCGGCGCGGCGGCCTTGCGCGGCGCGGCGGACTTCTTCGGCTCCCCGGCGCTGCTCTTCCTCGCTGCAGTGGTCTTCGTTGTCGTCGCCCGCGAGCGCGGACTCGATGCGCTGTTCCGGTTCGTGGCCCACCTCCGAGGAGCCGAGATTACCCCGGTATCCGGCCATGGGAAGGGGCTCCGCGCGGCCTTGCTCTCTCCGATTGACGCCCAGCTCGATTCCGCGTGACGTAGACTCGGGGCCTCGTGCTGCAGAGGCGACGGAACTGGCGTGTCGGGTAACCGATCGCCGCTCACCTCGATGCCCCGGGAGGAGCACCATGAAGCGCATCTTCTGGGTCCGGTCCGCGATCGGGGCCGCCCTATGTCTTGCCTTGCTCAATGTCGTCCTGGGGAGCACGGCCATGGGCACGGGCGCCGGGCGCTGGACCGTCTATGGCTACGATCTGGCCAACACGCATTACGCGCGCGACGAGCACCACCTCGGGCCATCGAACGTCGCATCGCTCGCCGTGAAGTGGGCCTTCACCACGACCGGCATCGTCCCCGCGACGCCGGCCGTCGACCACGGCGCTGTCTACTTTCCGGACGGGGGCGGCAAGCTGTACAAGCTCGACGCCAGGACCGGGCACCCCATCTGGACGCGCACGATCGCCGCCCTCACGGGCACGGCTGGCGCCGTCTCGCGCACGACCCCCGCGCTCCACGGCCACACGATGTTCCTCGGCACCCTCGCCGGCGCGCACATGATCGCCGTGGACACGCGCACCGGGGCGCTCCTGTGGAAGAGGCAGCTCGACACGCACCCCGCGGCGATCATCACGCAGTCTCCCGTCGTGCATGGCGGCCGCGTGTACGTGGGTGTCTCCTCGCGCGAGGAGCTCTTCGCGGCGGACAACGCCTATCCGTGCTGCAGCTTCCGCGGCAGTGTGGTCGCGCTCGACGCGGGGACCGGGGCGGTGCTCTGGAAGCGCTACACGGTGCCCGCCGGCTACACCGGCGGCGCCGTGTGGGGCGGCGCGCCCGCGATCGACCTCAAGCGCCGCACGCTGTACGTGACCACCGGCAACAACTACACCGTGCCGCCGTCCGTCTCCGCGTGCGTGGAGGCCGCCGGCGACGACGCCGTCGCCGCCGAGGCCTGCCTTGCGCCGGACGACTATATCGACGCCATCCTCGCGCTCGACCTCCGCACCGGCGCGCTGAAGTGGGCGCGGCGGCTCCAGGGCTTCGACGCCTGGACGGGAGCCTGCTACTTCGGCGGCGACTGGTGCCCCGATCCGGCGGGCCCGGATTACGACTTCGGCACGGGCGCCACGCTCTTCACGGCCGGCCACGGGGCGGAGCGCCGCGATCTGGTCGGCGCCGGCCAGAAGAGCGGTATCTTCTGGGCGCTCGATCGGGACGACGGCAGCGTGGTGTGGAGCACGCTGGTCGGTCCCGGCGGGGAGCTGGGCGGCATCATGTGGGGAGTCGCCGTCGACCAGAACCGGATTTACGTGCCGATCGGCAACAACGGCCAGGTCGAATACACGCTGCAGCCCTCCGGGGAGGTCATCAACTGGGGTTCGTGGAGCGCGCTCGACACCGCCACGGGCGACATCCTGTGGCAGACGCCCGATCCCACGCCGGGCGCGCAGACCAGGGGGCCGCTGACGGTCGCGAACGGCGTGGTCTACGGCGGCTCGATGAGCGGCGACGTCCACGCGCTCGACGCCGCGACGGGCGACGTCCTCTGGAGCCATCCGGCCGACGGCTCGGTCAATGCAGGGCCGGCGGTGGTGCGCGGTACGGTGTTCTGGGGGAGCGGCTACGAGAGCTTCGGCATCGGCACGCCGGGCAACACGCTCTTCGCGTTCGACGTGCCGTAGCGCTGCCCGCCGCCGGACGCCGGCGCCCGGCCGTGCCGTTGTGCCAGGCGCGGGCGCCGGTGGCCGTCCCCACGCGCCGCCCCAGCGACCCGCGCGCCGATCCGGCGCGACCTCAACCTGGGTGACCTGGGTCGCCTCGATGGTCCGATCGGAAACCCCTGCGTGTCGGCGGCTCAGCTGCCTCCGCCCGAGCTCAGCGCGCCCCGCAGCCTTGCCCTGTCGACCTCGGCGGACGGCAGCCACTCCAGGATGCCCTCGATGGCCCGATCGATGGCGATGCGGTCGGCGCCGTCGCTGAGCATGTACTCCTCCGCGACGACCTGCCGCGGCACGTCGATCGCCAGCAGGGCCGCCGCGATGACGACCCCGGTCCGGTCTCTCCCCGACGTGCAGTGGACGTAGACAGGCCAGGGGAGGGCGGGGGCCGCGAGCGAGGAAAGAGCCTTTCCGATCCAGCTCCTCACCCGTCGCTGCCGCGTGTCGTAGTTCTCGATGTCGTCCTCCGCGGCGACGTGGACAACCTTGATTCCCGTGAGGTGACCAGGATCGGCGCCGCGCCGGAGGTTCAGTATCGTCCCGGGAAAACCGAGATCGCTCGACGTTGTCATGACGTCGAATCGCCCGCCGCGGAGCAGGCGGCCGGCAGGGATCGGCGAGACGTCGAGCCAGAGCCCGAGCATCTCGCCGACATCCCGGTAGTTGGCGGGCCGGAACGTCGCGCTCATACGGATCGCCTTCGCCCGCCTACTCGTCGTCTTCGTCGTCCTCGTCTTCGTCGTCCGCGTCCGTGGTCACCGGCGCCTCGCGCTCGAGCTGCTCGGTGATCGTCTGCACCTGGATCTCCGCGGCATGGATCTTCTGGCGGCAGAGCGTCACCAGATCCGCGGCCTCCTTCACGAGCGCGGAGAGCGCGTCGATGTCGACCTGACCTTCCTCGATGTTCTGCAAGATCTCCTCGAGGCGCGACGACGCCTCGCCATACGAGACCTCTTTCGTGGCGCGCTGCGGGCTTGCCGTGTCCCCGTCGGACAGCTCCTTCGTCCCGCGCTTCGGCTTTGCCATGACCCTATGTCTCCTCCGATCCGTCCGAGCGAAGCCGCAGCACGCCCCGCTTCAGCTCGGCGATGAGCGTCGTCCCCTGGGGCGCGCGCGCCGCGTCGGTGAGCACCGCCCCTTCCGTCGTGCGCAGGATCGCATATCCCCGCTCCACGACGCGCCTCGGGTCGAGGAGGCGCAGGCGCCGTTCGCGCGACTCGAGGCGCTCGGATTCGAGCGCCAGCCTCCGGGACGAGCGCGGCCCGAGGAGCGAGGCCACCTCGTCGACCCGATGCGAGGCGGCGTCGAGATCGCGCCTCGCCCCCTGGCGAAGCTGGCGGACCGCCTCCTGGAGCTGGCCCGCGCGGCGCGCGATGAGCAGCGACGCGGAGCGCGGGACCCGGGTCGCCCGGCGGGTGAGATCCGACGAGGCCGACCGGAGGACCCGCCGGCCCTGGTCGAGGATGCTCAGGAGCGACGACTCGACCTCATCCCGCGCGTCCGAGACGCGTTTGACGAGCATCGCGGCCGCGGCGGTCGGGGTCTTCTCGCGAAAGCCCACGAAATCGAGCGCCGAGATGTCTCGCTCATGGCCGATGCCGACGACCACGGGGAGCGGGAATGTGGCGACGGCGCGGGCGATCGGCTCCGAGTCGAACCAGGCGAGGTCGGTGCGCGAGCCGCCGCCGCGGCAGATCAGCAGCACGTCGAGCTCCGCGGCGCGCGCCCGGAAGTAGTCGAGGGCGTTCAGGACCGACGGCTCCGTCTGCCGCCCCTGGACGCGGACCCCGTGCGCCACGACGCGGAACGCGAAGCCTGACTCCCTGAATGTGCCGAGCACGTCGTTGTAGGCGTCCGAGCCCAGGCTGGTCATGAGGCCCACGCGGAGGGGAAGGGCGGGGAAGGGCAGGGAGCGGTTCCGATCGAGCAGCCCTTCCTCGGCGAGTCGGCGCACGATCTCCTCTCTCCGCCGGGCGGCCTCGCCGAGCGTGTAGCCCACGTCGAGGTCCTCGATCAGGAACCGGTACGAGCCCCAGGGGACGTAGAGCTCCACGCGCCCGCGCACGCGGATCTGGATCTCGTCCTCGATCTGGAACGGGTTGCCCGCCGCGGCGAGGCGCCGCTCGATCTCGGCGCGCGCGCTCTCGAAGAGGGTCGCCTTGACCTGGGCGATCTCCTTCCCGAGGGCGTCGCGCTCGACGAGCTCGAAGCCGACGATGCTCTTGTGGGCGGCCCGGTTGTACCCGCAGACCTCGCCTACCAGCCAGATCGAGGCTGGAAACGCCGCCTCGAGCGCGGCGCGGACCTGTCCGTTGAGCTTCGAGACGGTGAAGTCGGACGCGGCCACCGCTGGCCTCGGCCGCGCGTCCCCGTTGCGTGGCTCATCGGCTCGGGCCGGCTCCACGGCGGGGATCGGCGTGACGCCCCCTTCGTCGAGGGCGAGGGCCCCGCCGCGTTCCCGGTAGAGGCGCTGCGTCACCTCGCAGAAGCCGAACCCCTCGGCGAGCAGCACCTCCACCACCGCGACCACGTGCGTCTCCGGGACGCGCCAGGTCTTCTGTTCGGGATTCCAGCGGCGGGACGGGAGCGACTTCACGACCTCCACCAGCCTGCGATCGAAGGCGAAGTGGATCTGGAGGCTCCCGGTCCCGTCGCTGCTGACGCGGCGGCTCATCGCGCCACTCTATCATCGCGGGCGGGCATCGCGGGTCGCGCACGGGCATCGCGGAGGATCTCCCGGCCGACCTGCCGGGGCGCGCGGTCGCCGAGCGCGCGCTGCGTGGCGGCCGAGCGCGCGCTGCGCCACGGCGGCGGCGAGCAGGCCCTCGGCCTGGAGGGCGAGAGCTCCTCCAGCCACCTGCCCCTCAAGCGTTGAGGCTGGCGAACGCCTGGGCGATGCGCGGGGCCGCGTGAGGGCGCGCGTACATCCGGTCCATGTAGGACCGAAGCTGCGGGAAGTCGCCCAGGAGATCGGCCTCGTTGGCCCAGTCGAGGGTGTAGGCCATCACGAGATCGGCGACCGTCAGGCGGTCGCCGACGACGAACTGCCGCTGATCCATGTGCTTCTCCAGCACGGCGGCCATGGCCTTGAAGTCCTCGCGGGCGACGGGGATGTCGCCAGGCTGGCGTTTGTCCTCCGGATACAGAAACTTGTGACGCGCGATGCGCCACAGCGGCTGCTCCAGCTCGGTCGCCGCGAACAGCAGCCATTGGTTGACCTTGGCCCGCTCCCTGGGGTCTGCCGGGAGCAGGCCCTTCTCGGGGTACTTCTCGGCCAGGTAGAGCACGATGGCAACGGACTCGGTGAGCACGAGGTCGCCGTCGACGAGCACGGGGAGCTTGCCGGCTGGGTTGAGCTTGAGGAACTCAGGGCGGCGATTCTCGCCGGCCCGGAGGTTGACCTGGACGGTCTCGAAATCCACGCCGAGCTCCTGGAGCGCCCAGCGCACACGGATCGAGCGGGTAGGAGCGAACTCATAGAGCTTCATCGATGCCTCCCTCCTCAGCCGCGCGCTGCGGCTGGTATCGTTGCTTCTGTTTACTTACGTCCGGACCTGCTGTGTTTCGAGACGAACGGAGTCGGCCAGCAGGCGAATGGCCGAGTGTATAGCCGCACCGCGCGACGAGTGTCAATGGACACATTCGCGGTACGCAGACGGCCTCTGCGCCGGTTTTCGGCGGTCTGGAGGCAGGCTCAGCCCGCGTCAGGCGCTCTTGCCATGCCATGCCCAGAACCAGCGTGGGCATTCTTCAGAAGGAGGAAGGCGACGATGCAAAGAATCAGCTCCGAGATCGCCTCGGAGGCCCAGATCCCGGTCAGGGAGAACAGGCGGGAGGCCAGCAGCAGCACCGGCAGCTTGACCAGCAGGATGCCCCCGAGGGTGAGCAGCAGCGCCTCCCTGGCACGGCCGACCGACTGAAACGAGGCCGCCGTGACCATGGCCACGCCGGTCAGGGGGTAAGAGAGCGCCAGCAGCCGCAACGCGGTCTGCCCTTCAGCGATGATCGCGCTCTCCCTGGACAGCAAAGCGATCAGCGCGGCCGGCATCACCAGGCAGACGCCGCAGACGAGCGATCCATAGGCGACCGAGGCGCCAAGGGAGAGCCGGATGGCCTCCCGCACCCGCTCGAGCTTCTTCTGGCCGAAGTTGTACCCCACCAGCGGCTGCATCCCCTGGACGATGCCGGTCAGCGGCGCGAGCATCCCGGAGTAGAGCCGGCTCACGATCGCGAACACGCTCAGCGCGCTGTCGCCGCCGATCCGCCGGAGCAGGTTGTTGGTGACGATGGCGATCAGGCTGACGCTGGCGTTCTTGATGAGCGAGGGGGACCCGATCTTCACCACCTCGATGATGATGGGCCAGTCCGGCTTGAAATAAGACGCCTTGATCCGGTAGGAGCGGTTCTTCCTGAAAAAGAAGAAGTGGAGGCCCATGCCGGCCGAGGTGGCCTGGCAACAGACCGTCGCCAGGGCGGCGCCGGAGACGCCCATCTGCAGGACGAGGATGAAGAGCCAGCACAGGACGATGTTGACGCAGATCGGGATGATCCACATCGCGGTCGAGTACCCGGCGTTGCCATCCGCCCTGACGATGGCCGAGTAGCCGGTTCCGGCGATGGCGCCGAGGAAGATGATCCGCCCGTACTCGATGGCATAGGGGGCGATGCTGGCGGTGGCCCCGAGCAGATACACGATCGGCTCGATGAAGACCGAGCCCAGGACCGTGATGGTGATCGCCGCCGTCCAGAAGATCAGGAAGGTGCTTGCCACCGTCCGGGAGGCCTTCTCCAGGTCCTGCTCGCCGAGCGCCCTGGAGACCACCGAGGCGCCGCCGGCCCCGACGGTCGTGGCGACGGCGCCGAGGGCGATCTGGACCGGCGAGATGATCGAGGCCGCGGCTGCGGCCAGCGCGTTGACGCCCACGGAGAGAAAGTAGATGTCCGTGAGGCTGTAGACGGTAAAGACCAGCAGCGAGAACGTGGTCTGGGAAGACATCTCCAGCAGCAGCTTCCCGACCCGCTCGGTCCCCAGCTTTTCAACCCTGGAGCTCTCGCCCATGAGCGTTCAGTTCGCGCTCAGCCAGGCCATGTGTTCGCCCATCCACTGCCTGGAGAGGTTGAGGACGGAATCGGTGTCGTAGTTGCGGTAGTAACACTCCGTGTTCATGACCAGGGCGAGGTGCAGCGAGTACAGGCGGCATCTTCGTTCTTCCTCGAAGGTGAAGGAGGTCTTGCCGTAGCCGCGCATGCAGCTTGTGATGCCCTCGGCGGAGAGCAGCCGGAACTGGGCCTCCATCAAGGGATCGGCCCAGAGCGCCCTCTCGAAGTCGATGATGCCGGCGACCTTGCCTTCCTTGACGAAGACATTGGGGTTCCAGACGTCCCAGTGGACGAGGCAGGGCGTGGTGACCTCCTCCAGCGCGGGGGCGTGCCTGAGGACGGCGGCGCGGATCTCGTCGTAGCCCTGGTCGTACGCCACGCCTTTCCGGGCGCCGTCTTCCAGCACCGACTCCATGATCCTGGTGAACGCCTCGCGCCAGGTGCTCGCGCGCAGGTCCGGGTTCCCATCGTAACCAAAATAGGTGCCGGTGAAGCCGTTGATCGCCCGGACGATCTCGCCGATGTGCAGGTCGATGGACGCCTGCGTCTCGGGGGAGAGGCTCGCTTTCACGTGCTCGAGGTTGTCCGCGGCGATCTTCTCCATGAAGAAGTAGTCCGAGTCGCACAGGTCGCGGGTGTCGTCGAAATGGTAGATCTGGGGCACCGGGATGGCCGGGTTTCGCCGGACCAGGCGCATGGCGGCGACCTCGGTGGCCATGATGTTCTTTTCGTAGAACATGACCTCCGCGCCTCTCGGCGGCGCGATCTTGAGGATGACCTCCCGGCCATCGGCGAGCCGGATGTTGTAAGCCGCGTTGAACCAGCCGTCTTTCAGCTCGACCACGGCGCCTTCGCCGTCCGCGAGCGCCATGCCGCCGAAGGCCCTGGCGGCCATGGCCGCGATCTGCGGGCGTGTCTTCGTGTTCTTGGTCTTGCTCTCCACGGTCTTCCTTCGTCGATTGGCGGCCCTTGGGATGAGCGAAATGGCGTCCATTGTGCTGGATCCAGGGAAGCTGTCAAGTCGCGGCCTGGAGTGTGCCGCGGCCTGGAGCGAGAGGGGGCTGAAGTCGCCGGCGTGGCCGGCGGGGGCTCACGCGGGTTATCGTGTTATCCTGCGCCCCATGCCGACCTACGATCCCGAGGAGAGCTGCAGTCGCGGGAGGCTCGCCATGCGCACCGAGGCGCCCCGCGCTCGGGATGGTCGCAGGCGGGCCGTCTGGAATTGACACGATGCCCTTCAATCCATCTTGCCTGCGCCAGCCATTGGCACGTGGAGCAGCGCGAGCGCATGTACTGCGGCCCATGCGTCGAGGCGCGCAAGACCGGGTCGACCGGCGCGAGCCGCCGCGCCCGCGAGCTCGCGGGGGGCGGCGCCGACGCTCGATCACACCACCTTCCGCTTCATCCCGGGTGGGTCAGCGCGTGCCTCGCGCGCGCGGTCAGGCGACGGCGCTCGAGGACGGTGGCGACGGCATAGCCGCCGCCGCCGGCGATGGCGAGGACCCAGAAGATGCCAGGAGTGCCGAGGAAGAGCGCTGCGGTGGAGATCAGGGCGAGCCAGGTGCCGAGGCCGTAGTGCAGCAGGTTGCGGCGGGCGGCGCCTTCGCTGACATAGATCAGGCCGACGATGAGGCCGGAGCCGGTGGGCCAGAGCACGGGCTGCAGGTCGGGCATGTCGAGGGTGTACGCCAGGCCGGTGATGGCGAGGAACAGCGCGGTGAAGGCGCTGAGCCAGGAAGCGCCGAGCAACTTGCCGGACAGGGCGTCGGACTCGCTCACGCCGCGCTGGGCGCGGGTGGCGGCGACGGTGGCGTAGACGGTGCCGACCGCGAGCCCCGCTCCCAGGAGCATCATGGGCACCCAGCCGGGCAACGGGAGAAGGGGGCTGGCTCCCTTGGAGATCGCGGCGGCGCCGTGGCCAAGAACGTAGGCGAGCCCGAAGCTGATGTAGGTCGCGCGGTTGTCGACCTCGCCCGAGGGAAGCGCGATGACGGCGTCGGCGGTGGCGGTGGCGGTGAACATGGCGGGAAACCTCCGGGTCATGGGTGCGAGCCGAGAACGTGGGGTGTGAAAGGAAGCAGGAGACGCCATCGGCGTTGCCTTACGTGTGTAACCTTATGATCGTCACCTAACGCTTGTCAACTGACGCCGGCCACAAAAAGCGCCCCGGCGCCTGGCGGGCGCCGGAAGCTCGCGGACGCGGACCTGCAGGCCGCGCGGCAACCTGCTTATAGATGTGATTTCTATTACGTTAGCTCGAGCTTGCGAGGGCTAACGGCGATAAGCTTTGGGGTGTAAGGTGACGCCATGGGAGACAGCGGAACGGCGGCATCGGCCGCACAGAAACCGGCCCGCGGCCGCAACCGCCGCGGAGAGGGCGCCCGCCTGCGCGCCGACATCGTGGCTGCGGCGGTCGAGCTGCTGGACGAGGCCGGCGACGAACGCGCCATCACGTTGCGATCGGTAGCCCGCCGGGTCGGGATCGCCGCCCCCTCGATCTACCCCCACTTCCCCGACCAGCCGGCCATCATGCTGGCCGTCGTGCAGCAGGCCTTCGCCGAGCTGGAGAGCAGGCTGCGCAGCGCCGTGGAAGAGGCCGGCGACGATCCACGAGATCGGCTGTACGCCGCTTGCAACGCCTATCTGGAGTTTTCCCGGAGTCATCCAGAGCGCTACCGCACCATGTTCGGTGGCCTCTGGATGCCCACCCTGGGCGACAGTTCCGTGACCGAGCGGGACCTGACCACGCTCGGCCGGGAAGCCCTGCAAATCCTCGTCGACGCCCTCGGCGGCTGCGTCGCCGCCGGGCATTCCAGAAGCGCCGACCCGGTCGCCGACGCGATCGCGCTGTGGTTCGGCCTGCACGGGTTCGCACACCAACGTGCCGTGAGCCGCGTCTTTCCCTGGCCCGCCGACACCGCCGAACGCATCATCACCGCGCTTGCGCACCTCAATCCCTGAGCCGCGCACCGGCAGACGTGAGCGCAACACCTCGATCAGCGGGACATCGCCTCGCCAGCCCCGGTGACGGCACGATCGCGCGGGCCGGTGCGGCCCCGCGCGCGCTCCAGCCGCGCCGCGCCCGCCCTTCCGGGCCTCGCTCGTGGATCGCGATCCTGCTCGCGCTCGTGACGACGACCTCGTGCAACAGCATGCGAACCCAGGAAGGCCCGGCCGGCGAGCCCGCCGCCGCGCCGGGCAGCCCGCCCGCGCCGGCACAGCAGGCCGCCGGGCAGGGCGCCCTGCCCGCCCCGCCCGAGCCTCCGGCGCCCGCGGGGCCTCCGGGCGCCGCGCCTCCGCCCGGCGGCGCTGCGGGACGCGCCACGGCCGAGGCGATCGCGGCCTCCGCGCGCGCCTTCCTGGACGGCCTCGACGGCGAGGCGCGCGGCCGGGCGCTGCTCGCGTTCCAGAGCGGCGAGCGCGAGGACTGGCATTACGTCCCGCGCCGCCGCGCCGGCCTCGCGATCGGCGACATGGACGGCGGCGAGCGCAGCGCGGCGCACGCGCTGCTCCGGGCCGGCCTTGGCCCGGAGGGCTACCGCAAGCTCGAGGGCGTCCTGCTGCTCGAGGGCATCCTCGGGGGCATCGAGGGCAACCCCGCATTCCGCGACCCGGGCCGTTACCACCTCGCCCTCTTCGGCCAGCCCGGGCCCCAGGCCCCGTGGGGCTTTCGCTTCGAGGGACACCACGTCTCGCTCAACTTCACCGCTGCAGGAGGCGGCGTGGCCACCACCCCGGCGTTCCTGGGCGCCAACCCGGCCGAGGTGCCCTCGGGTCCCCGGAAGGGCCTGCGCGTGCTCGCGGCCGAGGAGGATCTCGGCCGCGCGTTCCTGGCCTCCCTCACCCCCGCGCAGCGTCAGCGCGCCGTGATCGCCCCCGCGGCGCCGCCCGACCTCGTGACCGAGGCCTCCCGTCGGGCCGCGCTGGCGAGCTTCGACGGCCTGCCCGCCGCCGAGATGACCCCGGCCCAGCGCGCCGCGCTGCTGCGCCTCCTGGAGGTCTATGCCCGCAACTTCCCCGCCGACGTCGCCGACGGGCACCTCGACCGCATCGCGCGCGCCGGCGTGGAGCGCCTGCACTTCGCCTGGGCGGGCGGCGCCGCGCCGAAGCAGTCGCATTACTACCGGATCCACGGCCCCACCCACCTCATCGAGTACGACAACCGCGGCGGCGATCACATCCACACCGTGTTCCGCGACCTCCAGGACGACTTCGGCGACAGCCTGCTGGCGCGGCACCTCCGGGAGGGCCACGGCGCGGACTGAGCGCGGCTGGCGGGTCAGGCGAAGCACCCCTTCAGGCGCGGATCGGTCCGGAGGATCGCCTCGACCTCGGATACGCAGTCGCGGGAGGAGAGGACGGTGTAGTAGCCGGGCTTGATCTCCGGCGCGACGCGGACCGCCTCGATCCACTCGTCGAGCGAGAACGGGTCTGCCCGGATCACATCCCAGAAGCACGTCGCGTCGAGGACGGCGGCGATGAGGTCCGTGTCCCGCCCCTGGAGCTGGCTGACCACGTAGGCGGCCGTGCCGACCTGCAGCCCGTGGAGCCGCGGCCGGCTGGAGGTCTGGTCGAGCGCGTGCGAGATGAGGTGCTCGCTGCCGCTCGCCGGCCGGGACGACCCGGCGATCTCCATGGCGATGCCGTTCAGCATGAGCGCCGTCGCGAGCAGGCGCATGCCCTCGAGGTCGCGCCGGGGGCGCGCCATGAACTGGAACACGGTCGCGTCCGAGAGCAGGGCGGCGAAGTCGTTGACCGGCTCGCCGCGCGCGTGGAACGCGAGCTTCCAGTCGTGGACCGCGGTGACCTTGGCCGCGAGATCGCCCACGCCGGAGAGCCACAGGACCTCCGGCGCGCGCAGGCAGACCTCGGTGTCGACAACCACGCCGAACGGCACCGCGCACGGAAGCGAGCGGCGCCTGCCGTCCACCGTGAGGCTCGCCGAAGGGCTGCAGAAGCCGTCGTTCGAGAGCGAGGTGGGCACGGCGAGGAACGGCAGCCGGGCGAGGGACGCGAGGTATTTGGCCGTGTCGAGGGCGCGGCCGCCGCCGAGCCCGACGATCGCGTCGCAGCGCGCGGGGAGCGCGGGCAGGAGCGCCGAGGCCTCCTCGACGCTGGCCGAGGCGACCTCGCGCCGGGCCACGACCTCGATCGCCTGCGCGTCCAGGCCCTCGCGCATCGCCGCCTCGATGGCGGCCGGCGTCCCCGCGCTCGCGAGCAGCAGGACGTGGCGGCGCGCCGCCCGCGCGAGGTAGAGCCCGCTGCGCGGGAGCGCCCCGGGCTTGATGCGCACCAGCGTGGGGATGCCGATCTGGGTGGCTGCGGGCATGCGCGGTCTCCTAGGCCCGCCGCCGCGGCGCCGCTAGTCGCCGCGGACTGCTCTGCTTCCGGCCGAGCCTGAGGGGCGCCGAGTCGTCCTGATCCAGTGAAAAGTGCGATGCTGGACCCGTGTCCCGCGTCGCTCTCCTCTCCGACCTCAACCGTGCCTTCGACGCCCAGGCCGACCCCCGCAACGTGGCCATGATCCGGCGTCGCCATGCGTTCTGGGCCCAGCTCGCCCGCCTCCATGGCTGGGACCTCGCGGTCTGCGACGTCGCCCGGCTCGACGCGCCGCAGGGGGTCAGCGGCAGTGTGTCCTGGATCGATCTGCCGATGCTACCCCGCGCCGCATACCACTCCATCTTCGCTCGAGCGGTCGCTGCCGGCGCCGCGTGTGTGCTCGACCTCCCCGAGCATGTGGAGCGGGTCCTCGGGCTCGATCGATTCTACTCGGTCCTCACGAACGCCGGTGTCCCCACGCCACGCACCGCGCTGCTGCCCGTGGACGCCGCCGTCGCTGCCGCGATCGACTCTCCCGCGGCCGTGCGCCGTCTGTTGACCGAGGCGATCTACGGCGCCCTCTTCGATGCGGAGATCGATCCCCACGCCGGGGTCTTCGTCCGCGGCTTCTACTCGTCGGCCAAGTCCGCCAACCCCGAGCTCTACTACGGCAGCAACCAGGCGGACATCGAGGCCACGGTCTTCGAGGTGGTCCGCCGCCTGCGTGTCGCTCTCGATGTCGGTGGCCTCGCCTTGCGCGAGCACCTCGACCTCGAGCGCATCGAGCTCGCCACCCTGCCCGGCGACCGCAACGCCATCCGGGTGCCCTTCGAAGTGCGGCTGACGGTGCTGGGTGGCCGTCTCCTCATGGCCAGCTACCACGGCCCCTTCGAGGTCCTCATCGACGACGCGCGCCGGCTCCTCGCCGATGAGCTCACTGCCAGGCGCGACGTGGTGCAGCGGGCGGTTCGCGCCGTCGTCCCAGCGCTCCTCACGGCTGATCTCCCGGCGAACTACGTGGCTGACGTGGCCTTCGTTCGAGACGGCCAGCCAGTGGTCCTTGAGCTCAACCCACTCTATGCCGCGGGTTACAACGTGCCCTCGGCGCACGCCCTGCTCGTCGCTGCGCTCGGCGCCGACCTCGCCCACCGTGCCGGGTACGCAGCGTTGCCGTGGACCGAGATCCTCGACAGCGCTGCGACACTTGCCGGCGAACGTGTCGAGCAGAGCCCGGCGGTATGGCTGCTCGGGTAATCGGTTTGCTTGGCTGTCCAGCCGGCCGACCGGCCATGTAGCAGCTGGAGCGCCTCGTGGCCGAGGGCATCCCACTCCCCGGCGACACCCCGGGCGCTCCGAGCGGCGCTCGGCGGGACCTGCCGGTCACGGCCCAGCTGTCGACGTGACGTTCGCCGCCTAGCGCGTCATTCGCTCTCGAACTCGAGGCAGGCGGAATTGATGCAGAAGCGCTCGCCCGTCGGCGCTGGCCCGTCATCGAAGACGTGCCCCAGATGTCCATCACAGCGCGCGCATACGACCTCCACCCGATCGAGGCCATGCTTCCGGTCGGCTCGGCGCTCGATCCGCTTCTCGTCGAGGACTGCGCCGAAGCTGGGCCAGCCCGTCCCAGAGTCGAATTTCGTCTGCGACGAAAAGAGCTGGGTGCCGCAGCCGGCGCATCGATAGACGCCCGTGCCGTGGTGGTTCCAGTACTGCCCCGTGTACGGACGTTCGGTGTTGCCGTAGCGGAGCATTCGGTAGCGATGCGGCCCGAGCAGCAAGAGCCACTCGGGTTCGGTCTTCGAGATCTTCTTGTCTGCCATCGCTGGATCCCATCGTCGAGTTCTGGTGTCACGCCCGTTCGGCTCGGCGTCGGCGGCCGACATGCGTCTTCTGGCGTCTCAGCTTCTCGCTGTTGGCGCGCGGAATCAACCCGTTTGTCGCTCTGGCCAGGCTTCATCCTCGGGATCGCGTTCATAGTCCAGAGGTTCCTCCTGAATATGCCGAAGCCATTGCGTGAGATCGGGCGCGTAGTGCATGTAGCCGAGATCGCCGCACGCTACACCTGTTGCCGCCACCGGTAATGTCTCCTCCAGCCACTTCTGGAGCGTGGCCACGGAAGGCATCCGCGGCGATCGCGCGTGCTGGGTGTAACCTTTGACGTCGCCGTACAATGAGAAGTAGACATCGTGGACGGCGTATTCGACGGTACCGTCACTTCTCGCATGCCGCATCACACGCGGCTGGTAGTACTCGCCGGAAGCCTCGATGCGCAGCTCGGTCGCACGGCTGCGCGCCGCGGACGCGGCGATATGGCGTGCCGCCGCCGATCGCGCTTCGGCCAGCTGTTCATACCATGCAGCGCCCCGCTCCAGCGTGCTTCGTGACGATTCGCGCCAAAGACTCAGAGCCACTTCGAGCAGCTTCGCGGCAGACTCCGGATCGCCGGCGCTCGACTCGATCTCGGCATGGCGCGCGAGCCGCGCCGCAAGCTCATCCTGTGAAGCATGATTCTTTCGCAGTAGGTCAATCAGTCGGCCGTAGACCATGGACGCCTCCGCCCACCGCTCTCGGCCGTCAAGGTAGTCGGCGATCGACTCGAACGCGCGCACGCGCTCCGCTGCTTCGGTCTCCGCCTCCGCAGAGCGAATGGCCCGCCCAACGAGCTCGTCGGCACGGGCCGGGTCGTCTCGGTGGTTCCATCGGGCATCATCCAGCAGAGTCTTCCACGCCATGGCTTCACCAGGTCACCGGCACCAGTCCAACGACCTTGCGCTGCGCCGCGGGCGCGACGCGCCCGTCGGCACCAGCGCCTGATTGGGCAGAGGTCGGCATGATCTAGGTTGCCCGCTCCTGATGCTCGGAGACGGTTCGTACGACGCGCTCCACGTCTGCCGAGTAAAAACGGCTTCCGTTGAAGCAGTTGCACTCGACAATCTTCCACGCGCCGTCGACCCGCGCCACGTCAAGAACGAACACGCTCGCCGGCGCCCATCGCGAGGCCGCTCTCTCCGCGAAGTCGATCAGCTCGCGAGGGAGGTGTGAATCGCCGCTCGGCCGGTACATGCTACCTGTCACAACTTCACCGTCCACGACGAACAGCCGCCATTCTCCATCGATCTCACGCGGTTCGCCAAGCACGACCTCGGACGTGGGCTCCACCGGCCTCGCTGCACCTCGTAGAGTTTGAAACAGGGCCACGCACTCCGAGAAGCGAAGAACTTGTCCAGTAAAGCGCTTCAGATCGTCGTTCGGCTTCAGAAAAACAAGCTCGTTCGGGGCACGTGGCTCGGCGAGGAGCCTCTCCCATGACATGACCTGCGCATCGGCGTTCAGCATCTGGTCGCCGTACGCAGCCACGTAGGATCGATGTTGAAAGCGCGCGGGGTCGAAGAAGACTCCATGGCGCCATCTCGGGTGCTCGAAGGCGCGCAGGATCAAAGTCGTTCGACCGTGAAGGACGACCGGCCCGTCGATGCGCGGCAGCTCAGGGAGCGTCGCGGAACCAGCAATGACAGAGACTTCGTGGAAGGACCGCTGCTCCGTGGAGCACGCACGACGCAGAGCGGCTGGGGATGTCGATCCAGGCTCGACGTTCGTCTGAACGATCCAGGTGGTTCGCATGGTTCGGATCTCCGCTCGCTGCGGGAGGTCTTGTTCCTTCTGTCCAACGGAAGGCATCCCGGACCGGCATCGTCGTGGTGCGATGCTACCACGTTCTACCGCACACGGCAGCAGATGAGCCGGTTCGAGGTGCCATCTGTAGCGTTCGGCTTCGTCCGACGGCATCGTTCTGCGCCTGGCAACCACGCGTGATACTTTCTGACTGGCGCCCAGTCGAAACGGCGGTCAGCTCGCGCAGCCGCAACGGGCTTTCTAGCCGGCGGTCACGGTCGTCGCTCGCTTCTGGACTGCGGCGGCGTCCAGTGCGCGGACGAGCGCCTGTGCGATCTTCAAGCCGCCGGCGCCCGACGGCTCGATGGCGTTCGCGAAGTCCCCCACCTCCGAGCAGACAAGGCGGAGGTCGACGACGTCGAGCGCGCGCGAGAAAGCTTGACGGAGGATGACGTCATTGAACGTCATCAAGGCGATGCGAGCTCGCTCCGCCTCACCGGGAGCGAGGTTGCCGTTGTAGATCGTGCAGACCGTGGTCGGTCGACCGAGCGCGACGACGGCCTCGAGCGCCCATGAGTAGGATTGCTCGAACGCGTCCACGCGTTCGCGGAATATGTCCAGCGCCTCGGCCGTCGACCGGACGGGCAGTCCGAGAATGTCGGCGTTCGAGAGCGCGTCGTTTCCGCCGAGCGAGAGGAGGACGTGGGTCGCGTCCTTCGGTAGCCGATCGAGCTGGGGTCCGATATCAGAGGTGGTCGTACCGTCGACCGCGCAGAGGGTGACTCGCCAGGAGGGCAAGAGAGCGCGGAGGTGCGATGCGACATCGGGCTCGCCGTTGGTATACGAACCATTGTCGAAGATTGAATCACCCAAGAGAACGACAGACGACATGATTCTCTCCCGTGAAATGAGCTGTTCTCCACGTACATGATCCGGCGCATCGCGACCCCTCTCGCCTGTTTCTATCACGACTCGAGCTCGAGCTCATCCGCGAGCTCGTACGCCAGGCGCTCCGAGAGCCGCGGCGGCCGGACCGGCCACGGGCCGGGCGGAGCCTCGATCGGCCTCGAGGCCCCCGCCCAGCAGGTTGGCGATCGAGCCGGCCGACGGCCGCACGGTCAACGTTCGTGCAGCACCGCCTCCAGCCGGTGGCCGTCCGGGTCGCGAACGAACGACGCGTAGTAGCCGGGATCGTAGTTCTCGCGAACGCCGGGCGGTCCCTCATCGACACCGCCCTTGCCGAGGGCCTCCGCATGGAAACGATCGACCGCCTCGCGGCTCGGGGCCACGAAGGCGAGGTGGAAGCCTCGACCGGGCGCCTTCGCGTCAGGACCGGACGCGACGATGGCGAAGGGCGGCTCAGCTTCGTATCCCTCGGGCCCATACGCCACGCTACGGGCGTTTTGCGAGAGCCGGACAAAGCCGAGCGGCGCCAGACAGGCGTCGTAGAACTCCGCGGCACGCTCGAGGTTCTCGACACCGACCGAAACGTGATCGAACACGAAGACTCTGGCGTCCTTGGGCATGGGTACGAGGTACCTCTCGCGGTCGTCCGTGGCAAGCGACAAGGCGCGCGCGGACCTGTGCGGACGCGCCGGAGAGAGCGGTGCCGAGCGGACAGCCGAAGACTGCCGAGGACAAGAGTTGCCTGGCGCTGCCGCCGAGCAGCTCGCGCCCGACGAGCGCGCGGCCATCAATCGGAATTGGGCCAGGTGAGAATCCCAGGGCGCGGGTACGGTCCGAATCCAGTGAAAGAGCCCGAGGCCGATTCGCCTTCTATCACGGCGTGCACCCACGCTTCGTGCGAGTCCACGAGACGCGC
This sequence comes from Sorangium sp. So ce117, assembly GCF_051524395.1. Taxonomy (NCBI): domain Bacteria; kingdom Pseudomonadati; phylum Myxococcota; order Polyangiales; family Polyangiaceae; genus Sorangium; species Sorangium sp. So ce117. The sequence goes on along the minus strand of NZ_CP150309.1, from coordinate 7,756,657 downwards.
CCGGTCGGTCACGATGCCGACGATGCGACACTCGCGCAGGATGCGGTCGACGACATCCGCGTCCTCCTGGTCGAGTCCGAGCATCGCGCCGCTGCCCATGTACTTCGGTCCTTCGAAGTGCGCCGCGAGGGCGCGCCACCCGTCTTCGGCGTCGAGCGGAACGAATACGCCCTCGATCTCGGGCTGCATGCAAATGTTCCCACAGGTCTGGTTCGAGTAGATGACCCCGCTCGGGCAGGGGATGAGCAGGCCGAGGCCTGCGTCGTATAGCCTGATGATCTTGTTCATCGTCCTCGCCTCCCGAACGCCTGCGGCTCTGTCGCGCCGCCGATCGCCGCCGCTCGCTGGGCAGCTCACGCGACGGTTCGTGAGCAATCCGGCCTATCCGGCTCCGCGATGTTTGCTCACGAAGCGATGGTTCCAGACCGTGGGCCATGGCGCAGGCTCAAGGTGAGAAGTCGAAGGAAGACTCCACCAGATCGAGGCCAGGCTTCACATTCTCCATGTCCTCGTCATGGCATTGCTCCACCGCGATGAACGAACGTTTGTCGTCCGCGTGAGAAAACACGCGAACCGAGCCCGAGCTCACGCCGAGCAGCTTCCCTTTCAGGAGCATGCCTTGCCCGGCGTACTTGCCCCACGTGGTAAACGGCGTGCGTGCAGGCGCAGAGAGCAGCTTGGGGACGAACCCGTCGATCTGCGCTTGAACGTTGGCTGCGGGATCGGTCGGCACGTCAAGGACGAAGATCATCGTCATGCACGAGCCGGGGCTCTCGACGTTCACGTGGTGATCGGGATCATTGTCCGGCGGGTCCGCCTCGACGCTCCAGTTTCCTGGGTATTTGAAGGAAAAGCCGGGCCGCACGTAGCTCCGGGCGTGTGCCAGATCGGCAGGCGCCTCGCTCGACGCGAGATCTTCGAGGAACGCAGCGCCGGCCTTCGTCGCTCCGATTCCGGCGAAGAACCCCACCACGAGCCCGATGAACAGGAACAGGAAAGCGACGGCGGTCTTGCTCATTCCGGGTGCTGATTGCGGCGGGACGTGGGGTGTCATCCTTGGTAGATCCTGCTGTCTTTCAGGCTGGAAACTACAGTACAGCAACCTGATGCCGTACCTGTCCAACGACTTGTTCAGGCGCGGGCATTCTGCGCGTCAATCGACTGGGCGCCTCCTACGGGGCTGTTTCTGGTGCCGAACAATGCGAGCATCACGAGCACGAGCCCGACCAGCTCCACGAGGTGAGAAACGAGACCGGTCAGGGAGGCAATCCAGACCAGTCCTTGCGCTGCGCCACCACCCCGAAAGCTGGATATCTGCCAGTACATGTACACAGCGTTGATGAGCCAGCCCATGACAAACAAGAAGAAGCCGCAGCCCGCAAGGAGAGCCGGCTTGCCTTGCGTTGGATAACGAGAGAACGCAAGAGCGATCGCTACGATGTAGGCGATGAGAAAGGGTGCACGGAAAATCTGCGTCCCTAGAAACGTCAGCATCGTCTCACCCATGATTGTACGCAGCTCCTCTCGATACCCGCCGTTAAAGGTAGCGTAGCTGACGGTTGCCCCGCCTTGTCAAGGAGACCAACGCGTGATCGTGTAGGCTCCAACGCCGGACGACGGCGCGGACGGGCTCAACGCCGGCTGCTGTCCAGCCCGCTCTCCTCGGTCAGCTCCGCCTTCTGCGCGCGCGCCGACGGCACCTCGAGCCCTGCCGCGCGAGCCAGCCCCATCACCCCCTCCACGGCCGCCGCGATGTACCCGAACGGGTTCGCCCCATCGACGGCCGTGACGTGCACCTCTCCCATCCGCTGCTGGAACGCGGCGGCGAGCGCCGGCATCTGCTGCGCGACTGTCAACCGGATGACCTCCGGCGACACGGTGTTCTCGATCTCCCGCAGCGCCCGCGCGCGGTCGATCTCGATCTCCTGCGTGAGCCGCGCTTTTTTCGCCTCGATCTCGGCGATCGCGAGCTCGGCCTCGGCCACGAGCCGGCGCGCGCCCGCGATCGCCGCGCGCTGCCTGAGCAGGTCGATCTCCTGGGCGCTCGCGGCCATCTTCGCCGCGTGGCGCGCCGCCGCCGCCTCCGCCTCGAGCGTCGTCTTCTCGATCTCGGCCCTCAGCGTGAGCGCCGCGATCTGCTGCTCGTGGGCCAGCCGCGTCTCCTTCAGCCGCGTTTCGGAGGCGAGCTCCTCGAGCCGGGCCTTCTCGCTGGTCTCCTGGCGTCGCGTGCGCAGCTCGACCTCGGCGGAGAGCTTGGTCAGCTCGATCGCGCGCTGCGCCTCGGCCTCGCCCTGCCGGACCGCGCGCTCGGTGAGCAGCGACGCCTCCCTGGCCTTCCGCTCCTGCTCCTGGCGATAGTGCGCCTGCAGGTTGCCGAACACCGCCGGAGAGAGGATGCGCACGTCCTGGATCTCGATGGTATCGATGAGGACGCCCCACCCCTTGTCCGTGGCATCCTCGGCGCTGCCGCGCCCGGAGACGACGGGCACGATCTCTCGTATCAGCTCGCTGGCGAGCCCTTCCTTCCGCCGCGTCAGGCACTCCTCGACGGAGAGGTTCGCGACCAGCCGGCGCGCGGCGCCGGCAAACATGTCCACGAGGAGCGCCTCGAGCTTCTCCTGCGCGCGCTCCGGGAACGAGAAGTTCAGCATCCGGAACGCGATGAGCGGCTCCACGATGCGGTAGACGGCGAGCCCGGTGATCTCCACGCCGACCTTCTCGAGGGTGACCTGGTCGGCCGTGAACTGGAGCTTCTGGACCGTGGTCGGCACGATGGCGACGCTGTCGCCCGGGAGCTTGAAGCACGAGGCGCCCTGACCGGAGGTGGGCCGGAGGCTACCCCGCCGCATGTGAATCAGGTATTCGCTCGGCTTCGCGCTGACACGGCCCCATTTCTTGAGCTTCTCTGGATCTTCGGCCGGCTTGCCGGCGCGCCAGCCCTGATCGTACCGCCCGCGATTGGCCGCCCCGGTCCCGTGATCGTCCGCGTGGAGGACCGCCGCGGCGCCGCCCGGCACGCCGTTCTCGTGGATGATGACCCTGCGTTGCTCGATGTGCGTCATGACCTCTACCTCGCGAGAACGGCTTTCGCAGGAAGCGGGCCAGGCAGGAGACACGGCGAACGAGGCGTTCCGGGGCCGCGCCGCGCGCCGGCGACCCGCGACAGGCGAGGCGCCGATCCGGAATGGAGCGCAGCGCCGATCCGGAATGGAGCGCAGCGCCGGTCCAGGATGGATCGCTGTCGCCTCATAACCAGGGAATTATCCGGCGGTGCTGTACGAGCTCGCCATGAACTACGCGCGTCGACTCGGCCGGTTGCGTGCAGATCCAGAGGACGTTCTTTGCGGCATCCGCTGGCGACTGCGCCGACGACATGTCGTCGAACCACGGGCGCGACGCGTCGGTGTCCACGAGCCCGGGGCAGAGCGCGGCGATGGTGAGCCCGCGCTGTGCGGCCTCGGCCTGCCGCTGGCCCGCATAGATTTTCATCGAGGCGACCTGCGCGACCTTGGACGGGATATTGATCCACGCCGGCCAGTGGTGGGTCTCCGCTTCGCCGCGCTCGACCAGCTCGACGCACTCGTCCACGACGCGCTCGATGTCCTCGAGAGATCGCGTGGCGGGGTCGAAGCGGTGGTGCAGCCGCGAATCCAGTTTGCCGAGGGATCCGAAGGAGCTCGCGACAACGAGGAACCGCCCGCCGTCGCGCAGCAGGTGCCCGAAGGCGCGGATCATCCGGTAGGTGCCGTGGTTGTTCGTGTCGATGAACGTGCGGACCTGGACCGCCTGCGGCAGGTCCTTCACGATGCGCGCGGCCGCGTTCGAGAGCACGATGTCTATCTCGCCGTGGCGGCGCGCCACCGTCTCCGCCAGCGCCTGGACGCTGGCGTCGTCGGTCACGTCCAGCCGGGCCAGCGACGGCTGCAGGCCTTGCTCGCGCAGGCGCGCCACGGCCGCCTCGCCGCGCTCCGGATCCCGCGCCCCCAGGTACACGGTGCTGCCCGGCGGCAACTCCTGGCACAGACGGGCCACCATCGCGTAACCGAGGCCCTGGTTCGCGCCTGTAACGAGTGCGATTTTCGACATCGATCCCTCCTCACCCTCGCGCCGCGAAGAGGGTGTTTGAGAAGTGCTACCCCAGCCTGGCTCGGGGCGCGACGATCGTCGTTCACGGTGCGCACGATCCGTTCGAGTCGCCCGAACTCGAAGAGTACGGCGCAGCGGGCGGGCGCTGACGCGGTCGCGCTCGCCGCGCTTCGGCCTCGGGCGATCCGCGCGGCGGCCTGAGCGAGGCCAGCCGGAGCGAAATCAGTCCTGCCGAGTCGCGTCGGGCAGCGCTTGCCGACTGCGCGCCAGCACCGCATGCATGGCTCCATGCCGCCCTCGCCCATCGCGCTCCTCATGACGGCGTTGGCCCTCCCTGCCTGCGACGGTTCCGCGGCGCCGGAGGTCGCGTCCGCTCCGCCGCCTCCTCCGCCTGCGGCGGCCCCCTCGCCGCCCACCTCGGCAACCCCTGCCGCTTCGGCCGCGCCCGCCGCTCCGCCGGCGGCCCCGCTGCCCGTGCTGAAGGGGGTCGACGTCTACGGCACCGACCGGTTCGACGGCGCCTGGGTGAAGACGCGCTTCGGCGACGTGCTTAAGCGCTTCTTCGGCACGGAGGACGAGGCGGAGAGGAAGGCTCTCGCAAAGGAGATGGTCGAGGTGATCCTCGCCGAGCACAAGGCGATCGGTTGGATCGAGCTATCACCCATCATCTATTACGACAGGGGCGGGGTCCTGAAGGCCTATGTCACCGTCGACGTGGTGGAGCGCAGGGACATGAAAAAGCGCCTCACCTTCGGCCCGCAGCCCAAGGGCGATTTCGAGGATCCGGCGGGCCTGCTCGCGGCGTGGAAGGACTACCAGGACACGTACTTCCGCTTGATGTATGAGAAGAAGGCGATCGGCCCTGAGCGCGCCGCGTGCCCCGCGTTTCATTGCCTGGGCGGCTACGAGCACGAAAAGCTGCGCCCGTACGGCGAGAGATTCGTGAACGACGTTCCGCCGAACGAGGACAAGCTCATCCGCATCTTCGGGGCGGACAAGGACCCGGAAGACCGGGGCGCGGCGGCGTTTCTGCTCGCGCACATCAAGGATGGCGAGAAGCTCGTCTCGCTGATGCTGCCCATGCTGAACGATCCCGACGCCCTCGTGCGGAACAATGCCATGCGCGTGGTCGCGCACGTCGCCATGTCCCACCACGACGTCCCCATCCCGCTGACGCCGTTTCTCAAGGCCCTGGACGGCCCGACGACGACGGACCGAAACAAGGCGGCCGCCGTCACGTGGGGCCTCATCGACCGGCCGGAGGGCACGAAGCTCTATGCACAGGTCATCACGGAGGCGGGGCCGACGCTCCTCAAGCTGCTCAAGCTCGAGCAGCCGAACAACCACGACTTCGCGTACCTGATCCTGAAAAAGGTGAGCGGGAAAGATTTCCCGGAGCGCGATTACGCGGCCTGGGAGAAGTGGCTCGCCGCGGCGGCGTAGAGGGCTTTCGTCGCTGACGCGAGCGCGTCACCGCCATCCCACCGGAGGGAGTCGACGCCTGCTCGCGCCCGCCCAACGGCCTGCGGCCCTGCCGCCGCGCGCAGCGCGGCCGGTCGCAGCCGCGGATTGGGCCGCGTCAGTACTTGCGGGAAAAGGCACGCTCGACCCACGCCTCGATGTCCTCGTGGGAGCTCCCCGGGCCTGGCTCATCCGTGCCCGCGATGCGGCTGCGGATGTCGGCCATCGGCTTCGAGCAGTCGGTGACGCGCGAGACGCGTCCCGCCTCGAGCTCCACCTCGAGGACGTGGGCGTATTTCCACGCCGGGTGGAAGCCCATGTGAACATACAGCTCGAGCAAGAAATCGCGCGCGAGAAGCAGGCCACCGCTGAAGGGGACGTGGAGCCCGATGCCTTCGTAGGCTGCCGTGAATCCGAGGGGCGTCTTCGGCCTCTGTGGCATCTTGTCCAACAGGGGAGGAGCGTCGCCTTCGAGCGCGACGTCCAGGCCGTCGAGGTACAGGGCGTTGTCGCGAAGCTCATAGCGACAGACGAAGCCACGCCAGCACGCGGTGCTCGCCGGGCGAACACGAAGTCCGTGGCTCGCCGGGTCGAACAGCTCCCCGCCGTTCACGCCCGCCAGGCTCCAGTCAGCGCCCGCATAGGCGACGTCGTCCCCGATTTGCGCAGTCATACACCTGCTCCCTCGAACCCTTCTGTCGTGGAGAGCCAGCGTAGCTGACGCTTCCCCCGCCCTGTCAAGGAGACCCACGCGAGAGCACCGCGGCGCTTCCGCTCTCGAACCCCGCGCATCTGTTGCGATCAGCGCAGCGCGTGGGAGCGGGTCATCCGGTTCGCGAACGTCGACAGCGTGGTTGTGCCGATGCCGACGATCACCTCCAGGGCCTGCTCGGCGGTGAAGCCCGCGCGGAGGAAGGCGTCGAGATCGGCGTCCGGCACCTGGCCCCGCTCGCGCAGCGTCGCCTCGGTGAACGCCGCGAGCGCCTGGAGGCGCGCGTCGGGCGCCGGCCTCCGCTCGAACAGCGCCGCGGCGACCTCGGGGGAAGCCCCCGCGCGGAGGAGCAGCCCGCGGTGCATCGTGCGGCAGAGATCACAGCCGTTCTCGCCGGCGACGACCATCACAACGACCTCGCGCTCCACCGGCGAGAGCGTCGCCCCCTCGAAGACCGCGAGGAGCTCATCGAAGGCGCGCACCAGGAGCGGCGAGGTCGCGAAGCGCGCCAAGGGCAGCGGCAGGAAGCCGAACTTCCGCGAGGCCTGCTCCAGCGCGGGGCGGGCCGCCGCGGGCGCCGTGTCGAGCGTGTGCGCAGGAAAGTGAGGGGAAGCAGCGGTCTGGCTCATGCGGGTCTCTCCTGAATTGGTTGTCTATGCAATTAATTGACGATGAAGAAGGCGGCGTGGAGGGCGGGGCGACCTTCAGCCCTCGGGCTCGAGGTTCGCGAGGATGCGCTGCAGCGTGCGCCGGGTCGTGAGCAGATCGTCCTCCGGGATGCCGGCGCGCGACGTGTCCACGAGGGCCTTGGCCTCGCCCGACAGGGCCTTGCGCAGCGCTCGCCCGCGCGCGGTGAGGTAGACGAGCCGGGCGCGCCGGTCCGTCGGGTCGGGCCGGCGCTCGACAAGCACGTCGCGCTCCATGAGCGCGAGGATCCGGCTCATCGTGGGCACGTCCCGGAAGGTGCGCTCGGCCAGGTGCGTCTGCGTGACGCCCTCCTGCTCCCACAGGCGGACGAGGACCATCCATTGCTCGGGCGTGATCTCGACGCCGTGCGCGCGGAAGCGCCGGTACATCTCGGCGCGGGAAGCGAGGTAGACGCGCGCCACCCAGAAGCCGAGCGCGTTGTCGAGGACGATCCCCCCGTCGGCCGTGAACTGGTCGCGCATGACGGCCGATCCTACCGCACAGGATTTGGTTGTCAATGCAATCAATCGTGTGACGTGCCGCACGGCCTCGCCGGGCCCTGTCGAGCGACATGGCTCTCAGGGCGCCGCGAGCTGGGTCTCGATCAGGTGCGCGAGCGCGCTCCGCCGCTCGTACATCGACGCGTGCGAGGGAAAGGATCTCCCGGACTGGGCCAGAGGACGAAGCTCCGCGTAGAGGGCGTCCCTGGCGATCGGCTCGACCTGGAACGCGGAGCTTGTGGCCGGCAACAGGTAGCGCGGCGCCGCGGTCGGCCCCGCATCCCTGGAGACGAGCAGATCGCGCATCACGTCGTCGCGGGTGATGAACTCCGCCCACGCGGCGGCCGCGGCATTGCAGGCGGGGTCGCCGGAGCATCCCTTGCGCCGCACGAAGGCGTCGGTGAACAGGAGGGGCGTGGCGCTGGTGCCGAGCGGGATCGTCGACACACGCAGCCCCTCGACGGGCACGCCCTGCGCCTTCATGAGCGTGACAGTCCGATGCAGGCGCTCGCTGTATCCCCAGTACCCGATCGCGTTGCCCTTCACGAACTCCTCGACCGGACCCTCCAGTGTCTCGTCGTACGTGCCGTCGATGCAAGGGTTCCTGTCACCCTGTCGGCAGAGCGCGGCGAGCTGCTTGAGCGCCGCGGTGCTGCCCGCGTGAAGGGGTGGCTTCACGGCGTTGCTCAGGGTCAGGGGGGTCGTGGCATCGAGCCCGTTGTCGACACGCGCGTCCAGGTAGAGGGCGGGTAGATCCCAGCTGCTCACGAAGTTCCCGAGGAGGGGCTTCCCGCTCTCGCGCGCGGCCTTCACGAGGCCGGCGATGCTGGAAGCGGCGTCGAGCTTCTCGGATCTCGTGACCAGGAAGAACCCGCAGCTGAGGTGGGGTACACCCCACCAGACGGACTTGCCACTCCGGTCGATCTCGGTGCTGGCTGACCTGGCTGCGGCCAGGTAGTCGCGCTCCGGCACGGAAGGCCACGGCTCGAGGACGTCGGCGTCCATCAGATCTCCCAGCACCACGGTGTCGATCTCGACGAGATCGTAGCGACCGGACGCGAGCCATCCGGCGAGGCGCGTCGGATTGTGGTAGCTGTCATCGGACTTGACGAGGCGCAGCTCGAGATCGATCGCCGCATGCTGCGCTTCGAACCCGTCCTCGATCATCGTTCGCAGGGACGCGAAGTCATCGCCCGCGGCGTCGGGGATCCACGGGATGAGGGCCACGCCGAGCTTCGTGCGGCCAGGCTTGCCGGCGGAATCGACCGGCGAGGCTGCCGGAGGCGGTGTGGGGGGTGGGCAGGGCATGCTGGCGGCGGAGGGGCCCGCCGCGCCTCCGCAACTGGCAGCGGAGAGCGCGAGCACTGCGGTCCGCAGACAGGGGCTCGGTCGTCGGCTCATGGTCATGTCGTCCATGGACGAAGGCGCTGGGATGGCCTCGCGTGTGCGGGAGATGAACCCGTTCAGGGTTTACCCTGGGTCGCGCGAAGCTCCCGTACGAGTCGCTCGAGCGTGAACCTCGATTCATGCCACCCCGTGTCGCTCTGGCCGAGCTGGGAGGTTCGGTCCAGGAGCTCGTTCAGCTCGGGCAACAGCGCGGACGCACCCCGTCCAAGGGCGGCGACCGCGCGCAGCCAGCCCTCGAGCGGATAGGGAGCGCGCGGAGCGTCGAGCCGTGGACGCGACGCCGCAAGGACAGGCGCCAGCGGGTGGTCATCGCCGCTGCGCGCGAGCGCCTCCACCGCCAGCCAGCGCACGGTGAAGAGCTCGTCGGAGAGCGCACGACGGAGCGCCGGAGCCTGCTCGGGACACGGCGCAGCGCGCGCGAGCACGCGGGCCGCGGCGATCCGAGCGATGGGCTCCTTGCTCGTGAGGGCGTCGGCGACCGTACTCAGGACAGGCCGCGCAGCCACCCCGGCTCTCTCGAGGGCGACGAGGGCGGCTCGCTGGACGTTTGGATTGGATGCATGTACCCAGCGGGCCGCGCTCTTCACGCCACGCTCGGTCGGGGCGACCGGCGGCAGCCACTTCAGACATGAAACCGCGCGGCCCCACGCCCCGGCGAGCGCGAGCAGGAACCGCTCGGGCTTCGGCTCTTCCCCCGAGAGACGCTCGATCGCCGCGTCGATGCGCGCCCGATCCTGGGCAAGCGCCGTCTTGAAGACGTCCTCCGGATCACCGTGGTGAGGCATTCATCGTCCTCCAGAGAAACCGCGCTCGTCCAACGTCGCTGCCTCGGTGAAGTCGACCTGTCCCACGAGGCGCACCCGCTCGCTACCGCCTGAAGAACGATACCTGCTGGAAGCGCAGGCCGGCCAGGATCTGATCCACCCGTGCGTCGGAGAGCGACCCGATCCGCTCGCCCAGGCGGGCCTTCTCGACCGAGGAGATCTGCGACACGACCACGACGCTCTGCCTGGGAAGGTTGCCCTCGCCCACGTCGAGCAGGACGTTCCCAGGCTCGTTCGCGCGGCCCAGGTTCGACGTCAGCGCGCACACGACCACGGTCGTGATGCGCGAGTGGTTGAAGACGTCGTCCTGGACCACCACATGGGGATGGGAATAGCTCGGGACAGGCCCCCGCGAGTCATCGGGCCCTATCCAGAACACGTCGCCGCGATCGATCCGCGCCGAGCGCGTGCCTGTCGGTTCTCCTGCGCCCTCGTCCATCTTCATGTGCCTCTCGCGTCGGCCCGAAGGATGGTCCGTGGCGCACCTCGGCGCAACCCGCTCGTGCGGCACGACCTTCCCAGCACACCACGGGGTCTGGCAAGGAGGCACAGGCACATCCACCCCCGCCGATCCCTCGGTTTCATCGCCATTGACGCATCCCGGCTCACCCGTGAGCACCCCATACGGCTCATCTTGGCACAATCTGCTCCAGGCTTGCCGGGTCTGCGCGTCTCGCCCAGGACGAACATGCGATTTGCGGCGCAAAAGCGCACTGGCACGCAGGCTGCAAAACCCTGGCACCATGAGAACATCAATTGTCTTGGCGACCCTGGTCATGTCGGCTCTCGTGGGGTGCAGCTCGAACGAGGGAGGCGGCAGCGGCGGCGGTGGCCCCGATCAGGGAGAGGGCGGCTCGGGCCCGGGTGGGGGCGGCGGGGCCGTCGAGTGCTTCGAGAAGAAGGCTGGCTGCGTGCTGCAGTCGGACGCGGCGCGGATCGAGAGCCCGGTCGTCTCGGAGGAGGATCAGGTGTTGCTGACGCGCAACAACGCGAGCTTCGCGCTCGACCTCGGCCGCGTGCTCCCGAGCGCGAGCGGGAACGTCGTCTATTCGCCTTACAGCATCTCGACGGCGCTCGCCATGACGTACGCGGGCGCGCGGACCACCACGGAGCAGGCGATGGCCGCGGCGATGCGGTTCGAGCTCCCGCAGGAGCGGCTGCACCCGGCGTTCAACTACGTGGATCTCGAGCTCCACAGGCGCGCCGAGGGCTCGAGCAACGTCGAGGGAGGCGGCTTCCGGCTCCACACGGCCAACGCCATCTGGTCGCAGATCGACCTCCCGCTCGAACAGCCGTTCTTGAAGGTGCTCGGCGAGAACTACGGGGCGCGCGTGCGGCTCGCCGACTTCGGTGCCCCGGACGAGGCCGAGAGCCTCATCAACGCGTGGGTGAAGGACCAGACGGAGGGCATGATTCCGGAGCTCCTCAAGAAGAACGTGAACTCGGAGACGCTCGTCGTGCTCACCAACGCCATCTACTTCGACGCCGCGTGGCACACGCCGTTCAAAGAGGACGCGACGAAGCCCGGCGCGTTCCAGCGCGGCGACGGCGCGAGCGTCACCGCCCAGATGATGCACGGCTCACAGGAGACGCGCTACGGCGCCGGCGACGGCTGGGAAGCGGTGGAGATCCCTTACGCGGGCACTCCCGTCTCGATGTTCCTCGTCCTGCCTGCCGAGGGGAACGCGGACGCGCTGGCGGAGTCCCTCGACGGCGCGGCGCTCGAGACGATCATCGCCTCGACGCAGACGCGGTCGGTCGACATCACGATGCCGAAGTTCTCGTTTGGCACCGGGGCCTCTCTCAAGAAGGCGCTCACGGATCTCGGAATGGGCGCCGCCTTTGGCCCCAGCGCCGACTTCTCGGGGATCCTCGCGGATGGAGGGCTCCAGATTCAGGACGTCATCCACAAGGCGGTCATCGACGTGGACGAGGCCGGGACCGAGGCCGCGGCGGCGACGGCGGTCCTCATCGGCGCCACGGGCTCGGGCTTCTTCCCCGAGCCCGCGGAGATCGTGCTGGATCGGCCGTTCTTCTTCTTCATCAGCGATCTGCACACGCAGGCGCTCCTCTTCGCTGGGCGCGTCAACGATCCGACGGCGCACTGAGGAGACGTGAGGCAGACGGGACCTGGCCCGCGTGGCACGGGAGCCAGGTCCTTCCAACCGTCGTCGGATCGACTGCCCTCGTGAGCGCCATGGCCTCACGCCACGAGCAAGACCACCACTGCCGTGCCGGGCGGCGGATCTTGTGGTGGTCGTGCCTGTAGGTTAGAGTACCTCCCTCGATGCGCCCCCGTGACGTCGCCACGGCCTCCAGGCGGGATCACCGCTCGGAGAGGCTGCTCCAACGATGGGCTCGGCGCGGCGCGATCACGGCCCGGGGGGCTGGGGGGCGCCTCGGCGCAGCGCCTGCGGGCGTGTGGCGCGCCTGCCGCGCGCTCGCGGCCTCCACGCTCATCGCAGCATCCTCCGGGTGCCAGACGCAACCACCGAACGTGGCGGTGACCGTGCCTTCGCCCTCCCCGTCTCAGACCACTTCATCGCGCCGGGATCGATATGCCCAGGAGCTCCTGCAGGTGATCGGCCAGGCTGCGCCGGAGCAGGTCGGTTACCTGGGCGTGGAGGGCTTCGAGGAGGCCGTCGTCGACGTCGCCGTGTCGTCCGATGAGCGCGACGTGCGGGCGCTCCAGGCCGTCGCCTCGCGCTTCGCGGACGGGCGCAAGGGAGAGCCCGACGCGGACGCCCGCACCGATCTGCTGATCCTCGAGGACGCCGCGAGGAGGATGGCCGAGCGGACCCGGCTCTCCACCCGCGTCATGGTGCGGGTGACCGATGTCGGCCAGACCCTCTACCAGGGGCTCGCCCCCCTGCTCGGCGCAGAGGCCCCGCCGGGGCACCGGGCGATCGGTGAGCGCCGCGCGCGGCGGTACCTCGGCGACGGCGCCGTGCCCCTGGTGGACGCGGCGATCGCCCGGATCCGCGAGGACGTCTCCGCGCGCAAGCTGCCGCCGACCCAGCCCGAAGTGCAGCAGCTCCTCGTGAACATCCCCTCGCTCCGCGACGCGATCGTGGCGCTCGCCGGCGAGGCGCGGCTGCCGCAGGCCGAGGCGCTCGGGGCGGCGCTCGACCGCTGGCGGCGCTTCGTCGAGACGGAGCTCCTGCCCACGGCGCGCGACGACTTCCGGCTGCCGCCCGAGCTCTACGCGATGAACCTGCGCGACGCCGGCGTCGACGATGCGCCCGCCGCGCTCGCCGCGCGCGCCCGCGCGGCCTACGACGAGACGATGACGGCCTGGCGCGCGCTCGCGGGCGAGATCGCCGCCGAGCGCCGGCTCGCCGACAGCGACCCGGCGCGCGTGCTCGCGGCGCTCAAGCGCGATCAGCGGACAGGCACCGATCTCCAGGCGCTGTTCGGGCGGCGGATCGCCGAGATCGAGCAGGTGATCCGGAGGGAGCATCTGATGACGCTGCCCGGCCGCCCGCTCCTGTTCCGCGCGGCGACCCCGGCCGAGATCGCGCTCAACCCCTCGCCGACGATCGACACGCAGGGCTTCCTGAAGGGCGAGCGGGACATCGCGGTGCTGATGCCGGGCGCGCCCGCGCCGGGCGCGCCGCCTTATGACGACTTCACCTACGAGGCCGCCGTGTGGCCGCTCCTCGTGCACGAGGGGCGCCCCGGACACGAGATGCAGTTCACGACGGCGATCGCGCGGGGGATGTCGCCGGCGCGCACGCTGTTCGCGTTCAACGCCGCGAACCTCGAGGGCTGGGCGCTCTACTGCGAGGACCTCATGCGGCCGTTCATGCCGAAGGAGAGCCGCTTCGTCGCGCTGCACTACCTCCTCGTGCGGCAGGCGAGGGCGTTCCTCGATCCCTGGCTGCAATCAGGGCGCGTGTCGGTCGGCGAGGCGCGCGACGTGCTCCACGCCCAGCTCGGCACCTCGGAGGCGCTCACGGACGCCGAGATCCAGCGCTACACGTTCCGGTCGCCCGGCCAGGCGACGGCGTACTTCTTCGGCCTCGAGAAGTTCAGGCAGCTCCGGAGCGAGGTCGAGCGCGCGCTCGGGTCGCGCTTCGACCAGGCCCGCTTCCATGACGCCATCCTGCACCAGGGCTTCGTCCCCCTGCCGATCGTGGCGGAGGGGGTGAAGCGAGAGCTGAGCGCCGCGCCCTAGCAGGCCCCGGAGAGCGCCCCGGGAGAGCTCAGGCCGCGGTGCTCGCCTCCAGCTCCTGGAAGCTCGGGACCTGGGTCGCCCCGAAGTTCTCCCGCGCTTGCTCGGGGGTCTTGATGCCGACGATGGTCGTGCTGATCGCCGGCTCATCCAGGACGAACCGCAGGGCGGCCTGGCTCAAGCTCACGCTGGGCCGCTCGAGCCGCCGCAGGGCGTTCGCGAGGGCCACGAAGAGCCGCCGGCGCCCCATCGGCCAGTGCCCGCGGTTGTCGCCGGCGCCGTACTGCGTGTCGAGGTCGTGCCGCCCGGAGAGGAAGCCTGCGGCCAGCGGCTCACGCGCGATGAGGCCCACCCCGCGTTGAACGGCCCGATCGAAGATGACCGCGAGAGACGACTCCGGCTCGAGGAGCCCAAACAGGTTGTAGACCAGCTGGAGCGCCTCGGCCCGCTGCCCCTCGATGCACGCCTCACCTTCCTCCGCGGTGTGTATCGAGACGCCGTAGTGCCGGATCTTGCCGCTCCGCTTCACCTCGTCCAGCGCGTCGAACACCTCCCCGGACCGGATCAGCTCCACCGGCGGGTTGTGCAGCTGGTAGAGGTCGAGGGTATCACGGCCGAGCCTGCGGAGGCTGCCGTCGATGGCGGTGACGATGTGCTCCCGCGAGAAATCGAGCACGGTGCGCCCCGTGCTGAAGTTCCCGCCGACCTTGCTCGCGATCACGACGTCGTTCGTCCTCCTCGCCTCGCGGAGCGCGCGCCCCAGCACCTCCTCGCTGTGGCCGTACCCGTAGACATCGGCGGTGTCGAAGAAGGTGCACCCCAGGTCGAGCGCCGTGTGGACGGCGGCGATCGAGGTGGCGTCATCGGTGGGTCCGTAGCTGTTTCCTGTCCTGTGTCCGCCGATGGCGAAGGCCCCGAAGCCCAGCTCGGATACGAACAGATCGGTCGTGCCCAGTCGCTTGATCTTCATTTGCGTATCCTCCTGCGGTCGCTACCAGTTGGGGTTCGACGGGAGCGCCAGGCTGAAGTACTTGTCGTCCTCGCCGAGCATCAGCCGCGCGCGGCAGAACTCGTCCATGGCCTCGCGGACCTCGTCGGCGGAGTACGCGTGCTCCGCCGACAGAGCACGCAGCTGCTCGGCCACCTGGGCCGGCGTCCGGATCGTCTCGGTGCACAGCTCGTAGATGGCGGCGTTGGCGCCGCTCACGCTGTACGTCTTCTGGTGCTCGGGGCCCCGGTTGACGTCGATGAGGATGCCGCTCGTCGTCCGGCGGTACGTCAGCGTGTGCTTCGCGTCGGAGCGCCACGTCTCCCGCCATTGCTCGACATGCGCGTGCGTCGCCGCGTGCGCGGCGGACGCCACCGTGTCACCCATCTCGTAATCGAAGAAGTACGCGGCCTTCATCAGGTCGACGTGCGGCGGATACACGTGGCTGTAGCTGGCCTCCGGGCGCATGTTGCTCACGGGGAAGCTCTTGTCTGTGAAGTGCGGAGAGAAGCGCTCGAGCCAGATCCGGCCGCTGCCCACCGGCGGCTCGAGGTGCGTGATGCACTGCAGCACCTCGAGCTCGCGCTCGTAGTCTTCGACCGCCTCGCCCGGGAAGCCCCAGATCAGGTTCCAGTTCACGCCGATGCCGTAGTACATGCACCACTTCAGGCAGCGCACGTTCTGGAGCATCGTGCAGCCCTTGCGCATGAGTTCGAGGATGTGGCTGCTCATGCTCTCGATGCCGGGCTGGACGCGCCGGATGCCGCCGCGGTAGAGCGCCCGTATCTGCTCGCGGGTGAGGTTCGCCTTGACCTCGTAGAAGAAGCAGTAATCCACCTTGGCGCGCTCGATCTCGCCGAAGAAATCCTTGACGTATTTCTGGTCCAGGATGTTGTCGACCGCCATGAACGAGCAGATGCGGTGCTTGCGCGCGAGCACGGAGAGCTCCTCCAGGACGCGCGCCGGGCGCTTGGCCCTGTACGCCATGCCCTGCCCGTTCAGCCCACAGAACGTGCAATGGTGCTTCTGGCCCCACCAGCACCCCCGGGAGCTCTCGTAGGGCAGCGTCCACGTCGACCTGTAGTACGGCGACAAACCGAGACGGACGGCGTGCTCGAAATAGGTATCGTAGACGGGTACGGGCAGCTGATCCAGGTCGTGGACCGGCGGCGCCTGGCCTCCGTCCACGAGCCCGAGCCGGGTGCGCGCGATGACGCCGGGGAACCGGAGGTGGGTCTCCTTCCGCGAGAGGGCGAGCAGCAGCTTGGGGAACACCTCGTCGGCTTCGCCCGAGACCACATAGTCGATGCAAGGGAAGGCGCGCGCGTACTCCCGCCCCATCTCGCCTTCCATGTTTGCGCCCCCGAAGACGATGTGGACCTGGGGGTGACGTTCCTTGATGCGGCGCGCGAGCGCGAGCGACGCGACGTTCTGCTGGAACAGGGAGCTGAAGCCGACGATGCGGTACGAGCCCCAATCCACCGCGTCGAGGCAGCGATCGATGAACGCGGGCAGGATCTGCCAGCGCAGCTCCGCGAAGTACGCCCGGCCCTTGCCCAGGGTCTCGACCCACGAGACCTCGCCAGGGAACGCCTCGAGATAGCTCTCCTCGTCGCCCGGCGCGGATTCCCCGAACGCGGCGCGCGCGAAGAGCCACTCGCCGGTCATGTACGAGCGCCGCTCGCAGAGCTGCTCGTAGATCGGCGGGGTGAGCTCGGCCGCGAGGTCCAGGTTGAAATGGTAGAGATCGGCCGTGAACCCGGCCGATCGGGCGATCGCGCCGATGAGCCCGAGCTGGATGGACGGCCGGTCCGCCGACGCGAACGGCATGCATACCAGGGCCACGCGGAAATCGGCCACGTCGCGCGACGGAGCGACGGGCATGTGAGGTTCTCGCACCAGGGGCAGCGACGTCATGCTCGGACCTCCTCGCTAGGCGTGTAGAACGTGGTAGAGCGGCTCCCACAGCGCTCGCCCGAGCGGCGTGAGCGATCGGGCGTTCTTGAGCGGATCCTCGATGGCGCGGAGCTGCTTCGTCAGCGTCTCCTCCCGGCTCGCGAACGCCTCCGAGGTGATGACCCTCTCCGGCACGAGGCCCCGCTCGCGGGCGGTCCGGTAGAACATGAGGACGTTGGCGAAGGCGTGGTACGCCACGACGATGAAGAAGATCGGGCGCTCCTTGTTGCGGAACGGAGAGAAATAGAGGCTCTGGTCGGTCCCGTCGTCGAGGGGACCCAGCCGGGTGATGATGTGCAGATACTGGTGCGTGGCCTCGTGCACCAGCATCTCTGCGAGCGGCCACCGGAAGGGCTGGTCAGAGACGCAGACGACCCCCGGCGAGAACCGCTCGCTGCCGCTGTTGAACGTGGACGGCCTCGCCCGCAGCGGGATGAGGTCCCGCAGCACCCGGTCGACCCACGTCGCGTAGAAGTCGGCCGTCTCTCGGATCAAGTCCACCGCGGCGTCGCAGGTGGCACGCCACGCGTCCGCCGTGCTCACCTCGGCGCGATCGAACTGGTATGCGTCGGCCTGCAGGAGGCGCTCCGCGCCGGACGGCGACAGGGACTGCGCCGTCGACAACGTGAACCGGAAGTCCGGCCGCTGGCACGTGGCGAGGACGTCGACGTCGTCCCCGTCCACGAGCGCCCAGCCGCGCTCGCCGTCGCGTAGAAACGCGGCCGAGCGCCACTCGCCGGCGGCTCGGGTCCGGACGGCGGCATTCTCGGCCGCCGCCGAGACCTGGATGGCCTCGGCCGCCGGCAGCAGCCACCGGCCGAACCGGAGGCGGGCCGGGGCGGGGAGCTCGGCCTCCCACGCGCCCGCGTGGCCGCGCTCGTTCATGCGCAGCGCGAGCGCGCTGGCGCACCGGACCACATCGTCGGCGTGCGAGAGCAGGAGCGCGTGCGCATCACCGAACGCGAGGTTCCAGACCGTGTCGAACCGCTCGTCCTCGCGCGTCAGCCACGCTGTCAGGACCGTCGAGAGCCCCGTGGCATGGCGGTCGAGGTGAGCGCGGTGCCGCTCGAGATACGTCTCCACGACCTGCCGCGCATGACCGACGGCCACGACGTCGAGCACGTCGTCGCCGAGTCCAACCTGGGGACATGAAAAGCCAGAAAAATCCAGTGCTTCACTCATCGCTGGGCCTCCGCTTCTCGCCACCACGCCGTGGTCGGCGTCGCGAGTTGCACAACATCCAGGCGAGTCGTCACGCGCGGCCGGGTCGGGGGGCATGCCGCACGGGCAGCGGATGCCGCCCCGTGCGCGCATGCGGTCGACCGCGCCGTGGCGCTGGGCGGCGGGGATGGCGTTCGGCTCGCGATGCGGTCTACTGGCCATTCCACGGTGTCGCCCTGCGTCGGTGTGACGAATGGTTGCGCGGGTGGGTTCACCGCCCGGGCAAGGCAGCTATCGCGGTCTAGAAGCTGATGCTCTGACCGATGGAGCTGCTGATCGCGACCTTGTCGCCGGGCTTCAGCCCGAGCGTCTCACCGCTCGCGGCGAGCTCGGCGTTGAGCGCGTTTTTCAGCTGGGACCGGAGCCGCAGCTTGGAGTCGTCCGACAGCGCCGCCCCGGCGCTGGTGACGAGGGTCTGCCCCCTGACAGTCTGAAGCTTGAGATCCTTGGGATCGGCCATTGTGCACCTGTCCTTCTTTGAATCACGTTCCGCTAGCCCGTGTGGGCGTAGCGATGGTGAAGGTACTAAGTCCCAGGAAGATGTGTCAATCGTGCGAGCCTGTCGGATATCACGGGTTCTGGTGGTGCGTTCGTGTGGTGTGCTGAGGTTCGATTTCGATTTCTGTCGGGTGCTCACGCTCCTCGGCGGATAGATCAGGGGGAGCGATTAAAGAATTTATTGAATTTTTCATTCGGTCGACACGTGCACGCAGAGTGTCGGCCGTATCGTCCGGCGTGAGCGGGTCGATGAACAATCGGGCGCGGGGACGCGAAACCAGGGAGCGATTGCGCCGCACGCAGAGCCGCTCGCTGAGCTCGGGCAGGCCAAGCAAGACGAGCGAAAGCGGCGCGCGGCTATCCCCAGGCGTAGTTCGGTGGGCGACCGGCGCCGCGCCCGGCTTGCGCCAAGAGGAGAGCGCGCCGCGCCTACTCCCTCGTGAAGGCCGAGAGGCGGCGCAGCAGCCCCGAGAGCTGCGGAACCATGTCGCGGTAGATCCCCAGCAGCGCCGCGTAGCGCTCCCGGCGCGCGGCATCGGGATGGAACGTCGCCGTGGCGGTCCCGCGCATCGCCCTCGCGGCCGCCTCGATGCTCCCGGCCAGCCCGGCGCCGGCGGCCGCGCACATGGCGGCGCCCAGGCAGGCCGCCTCGACCGTCTCGGACCGCTCGATGGCGACGCCCGTCGCATCGGCCATCACGGCGCACCAGAGGTCGCTCGCGGCCACGCCGCCGACCGCGGCGAACTCGGCAACCTCGATCCCCGCCGCGCCCCGCATCAGGTCCAGCACCAGCGCCTGCTCCAGCGCCACGCCCTCGATCAGGGCGCGGTAGACGTGGCCGCGCCCGTGCGCGTCCGACAGGCCCAGGATCGCGCCGCGGATGTCGGGATCCCAGTGGGGGTTCATGGCGCCCTCCCAGTAGGGCAAGAGCAGCAGGCCGCCGCTGCCGGGTGGGAGCGACGCCGCCTCGGCTTCGAGCGCGGCCATCGCGGCCCCGTCGCGCGGATCGACGCCCAGCTGGCGGCGTAGGTACCAGTCCGAGAGCAGCGCGCCGCTGCGCAGGCTGCTCTCCAGCACGTAGCCGCGGCCGGAGGCGCTGGTCATGGTCCGCCACGCCGGGTCCTGCCGCGGCTCGGGGCTCCAGACCCCGAAGACAACCGCCGTGCCCAGGTTCAGGTAGGCGCGCCGCGGGTCCAGGGCGTCGACGCCGAGCCCGGCCATCTGGCCGTCGCCGCCGCCGGCCAGCACCGGCGTGCCCTCGCGCAGGCCGGTGGCCGCCGCTGCGGCCGCCGACACCGCCCCGAGCGGCGCGCCGGGAGGGAGCGCCTCCGGCAGCCGGTCGGGCGTGATGCCGGCGGCGGCGCAGAGCTCCTCGGACCAGCGGTGCGCGCCGATGTCGAAGAGCGCGAGCGGGTCGGCGCTCGCCCAGCTGGTGCGGGCGCGCCCGGTCAGCGCATGCACGAGGTACGCCTGCACGTCGCAGAAGAGGGCCGTGCGGCGGTGGGTGTCCTGCTCCTCGCTGGCCAGCCAGGCGATCTTGGGCAGCGCCGGGCCGAAGTCCGCGGCCTTGCCGGACAGCGCCCGCAGGCGGTCTCGCCCGATGCGGTCGATCACGGCGCCGAGGTGGCCGCGCGCGCGGCCGTCCAGCCAGAGCATGGCGGGACGGAGCGGCTCGCCGTCGGGACCGAGGCAGGCGAAGGTCTCGCGCTGGTGCGCGATCGCGAGGCCCGCGATGCGGCCCGGGTCCACCGCGGCGGTGACGCCGGCGACCGCCTGGCACAGGGCAGCCCACCAGTCCCGGGGATCCTGCTCGAACCGGTCAGGAGCCGGCCGGGCCAGCGAGAGCGGCGCCCGGCCGGCGGCGTGCAAGCGCCCCTGGACGTCGAAGGCCGCCGCCTTGGCCGCGGTGGTGCTCAGGTCGATGCCGAGGACGAGGTCGGCCGGCATGGCGCCTTCAGCGACCCGGAACGCAGGATTGACAAGCGATCACGGGCGCAGACTACAGTAGGGAATCGCGCCGGCACAATCGTCCAGCGCGGCGCCGCCGGGGAGCCGGCGGAGCCTTGAAAGGGAGACTGGAACAGTGCGCGCAACGTTCATTCACGGCATCCGCGATGTCCGGCTCGGCGAGGTCGAACCTCCGCGGCCTCGCGAGGGCATGGTGACGATCCAGGTCGCGGGCTGCGGGATCTGCGGCAGCGATCTCCACTATTACCTGGAGGGCGGGATCGGCGCGGCGCAGGTCCGGGACCCGTTCGTGCCAGGGCACGAGTTCGCCGGCTGGGTCGTCGACGACCACCCGGCGCTCGGCCTGTCGAGGGGGCAGCTGGTCGCCGTCGACCCCGCGCACGCCTGCGGCCGCTGCGAGTGGTGCCACCGCGGCCACGTGAACCTGTGCCCGCACGTGGAGTTCCTTGGCGCGCCGCCGCTCCACGGCGGCATGGCGGAGCGGCTGGCGGTGCGCCCCGACCAGGTCGTGCCGGTCCCCCGCGGCTTCTCGGTGCGAAAGGCCGTGATGCTGGAGCCGCTGGGCGTCGCCGTCCACGCGATCGACCTGGCGCGGCCCCACCTGCAGGAGACGGTGGTGGTGCTCGGGTGCGGGCCGATCGGCCTGTGCCTGGTCCAGCTCGCGCGCCTGGCCGGCGTCGCGCGCGTCTTCGCGGTCGACCCCGTCGCGTACCGGGCCGAGGCCGCGCGCCGGCTGGGCGCGCACGACGTGGCGCCGAGCTTCGCGGCCGTCGCGGAGTGGACGGGCGGCCGGGGCGTCGACCTCGTGCTCGAGGCGACGAACTCGCCCGAGGGCTTCCACCACGCGGCCGAGGCCGCGCGCATCGGCGGTCGGATCCTGCTGGCGGGCATCCCCGACGGCGACCGCTACGCGCTGCCGGCGGCGCTGTGCCGCCGCAAGGGGCTGAAGGTCAAGTTCTCCCGGCGCATGGGGCACGTGTACCCGCGGGCGATCCGCCTGGTCGCCGAGGGGGCGGTGGACGTCGAGTCCATCGTCACCCACCGGTTCGACCTGTCCGAGGCCGAGAAGGGCTTCCGCCTGCAGGCCGATTGCCAGGACGGGGCGCTGAAGTCGATCATCGTTCCGGACGAAGGCGACACGCCGTTCTGATCGGGGTCGTCGCGCGGGATCTCCAGGCGAGGCAGCGCGGCTGTCATTTTTCCTTCGCCCCATGTCACACGAGCTAGACCCGCTTCGTCATCGAGGGCGAGCGCGGGGTCACAGGAGCAAGGCGCCGGTCGCTCGCGTGACGGACAAGGGAGAAAGACATGAAGATCGTGGTTATCGGTGGAACCGGCCTGATCGGGACGAAGCTCGTACGCAGGCTCCGCCAGCAGGGCCATGAGGTCGTCGCGGCGTCGCCCTCCACGGGCGTCAACAGCCTCACGGGCGAGGGGCTCGCCGGAGCGCTCGCAGGAGCCGAGGTCGTTGTCGACGTGGCGAACTCGCCGTCGTTCGAGGACAAGGCGGTCCTCGACTTCTTCGAGACCTCGGGCCGCAACCTGCTCGCCGCCGAGGCCGCCGCGGGCGTCAAACACCATGTGGCGCTCTCGGTGGTCGGCACCGATCGAATGCTCGGCAGCGGCTATTTTCGCGCGAAGATGGCGCAGGAGGCGCTGATCGAGGCCTCCGGGATCCCCTACACCCTCCTGCGGGCCACGCAGTTCTTCGAGTTCATGGACGGCATCGCGCGCTCCAGCGCGGACGCTGAGCGGGTCCGCCTCTCGTCGGCGCAGCTGCAGCCGATCGCGTCCGAGGACGTCGCCGAGGCCCTGGCCGACGTCACGCTCGGGCCGCCCGTAAACGGTATGCTCGAGGTGGCCGGCCCCGAGAGGCGCCCGCTCGCCGAGTTCGTCGGCAAGTACCTGAGCGCCAAGAAGGACCGCCGCGAGGTGATCGCCGACGCGGAGGCGCCCTATTTTGGTCTCCGGATCGACGATCGGTCGCTCACCCCGGGCGATGGAGCGCGCGTCATGCCGACGCGCTTCGACGACTGGCTCGCCCTGTCGCTGGCTGGCGCGGCGTGAGGCATCCGGTGGGACGCTCAAAGCCAGCTATCGATCGTATCCCTGCGGGGCGTGATCAGCGCCGTCCGAGCGGCTTCACGACCAGCGCCCCGGTCTTGACATAGCGCTCGTAGACGACACGCAGCTCCGCGTCGTTGAGCCCCTGCTCATCGTCGATGACGTAGACCCCGCGCTGCGGGTCGCGGTAAACGTTCGCCTGGAACTCCTCCCAGCTCATGATCTCGTCCCCGTTCGGTGTGGACTCGTCACCCTCGGAGGAAGAGGAGGGCTCCGTGCCGCCGCAACCGGCGAGCGCGAGCGCCACCACGGGCACGCAGAGAAACACAGACAGGGAGCTCCCGACGCGGCTCCTGGACAGACGTCTCGAAGACGATCCTTGATTCATTGAAATACCTTTCACGGTAAGGTCACACGTTGTTTGCAGCCAAGAGAATCCTGCCGGCGGCGATTCGACATTCAGCGCCGACAGCATCTGGCATATTTACACAGGAATCGAGGGACATGGAAGTCCCATGCGGGAGTAGCAGGGCATTTTCATCGCCGCATCGCCGCATCGCCGCATCGCCGCATCGCCGCATTGCCACCAGCGGGTGGTGTGGTCTCGGCGGTGACTGCGCCTTGCGAGCCACGAGGATGAAGAGAGGAGCGCACAGCGTCTGCCACAGGTCGTGTAAATCGAATGAATCCGGCGCGCCCGGGCTACCTCGGCCCCATCACGGCGCGCGTCGGAGGGGGTCGACGTGGCTCCGGGGTCAGCGGGGGGTGACGACGTGATTTTCACCCGCTTCCTCTGTACCCTCCTCGTTCGCGGGGAGGTCTTGTCACGATGCTTTCGCTTCTCATCGTCCCTGGCTACAGCGGCTCCGGCCCTCGCCACTGGCAGACGCTCTGGGAGCAGAAGCTCTCCTTCGCGCGCCGCGTGGAGATGCCCGACTGGGATCACCCGGACCGACGCGCGTGGGTCGAGGCGCTCGACCGGGCGGTCGCCGCCAGCGCCGAGCCCCCGGTGCTGGTTGCGCACAGCTGCGGCGTGAGCACGGTCGTCCACTGGGCGGCGCTGGGCGCGCGACCCGTGCGCGCCGCGCTGCTCGTCGCGCCGGCCGACACCGAATCGTCGAGCTACCCGCCTGACGCGTCGACGTTCCACCCGTTGCCCGGCGTCAGGCTGCCGTTCCCCTCGATGGTCGTCGCGAGCGCGAACGACCCGTATTGCACCCCGGAGCGCGCCGAGGCCTTCGCGCGCGCCTGGGGGAGCCAGCTCATCCATGGGGGGCCGTGTGGGCACATCAACGTCGACGCCGGCTTCGGGCCCTGGCCCGAGGGCGAGCGCCTCCTCGCGGCGCTGATAGGCGAGCCCGTCTCACGGGTGTTTCGCGCTTGACGAGAGGAGGCTCCGTTCGCGAGCACGGGGCTCGGGAAAGGAGCCGCCCGCGGTGCGAGAGGCCGAGTTGCCAACCCCCGGCGCGCCTCGTTACTCTCGCCGGATGTCCCTCGACCCGCAGCGCCTCGCCCGTGTTCGCGCTCATTTCCTGGCGGCTGCGGCGCTCGTCACCGCCGGGTGCGGCGCGAGCTCCGCGCCGGACCACACGATCAACGAACCCCCTTCCCTGGACGACGCCCCGCCGACGCCCACCGCGACAGCGCCCGCGGCGTCCTCCGCTGCGACCCCGCCGGAGCCCACAGCGACTCCCCAGGAGCCCCCGGCGGGCCGTACGGACGACGGGCCGGGCAAGGCGGCGATGGACGTGAACATGCCAGCGCCGACGCTGCCGACGCCCCCTGCGGCGTCGTCCTCCGCGACCGCGCGTCGGCCTTCGCCCAACGTACCGACCCCGGGCCGGCCGACGCACCTCAACACCCCGGCTCCGCCGACGCACCTCGACACCCCGGCTCGACCGAAGCCGTGACGCCGACGACGTTGCCCGCCGTCCCGTCCGGTTCATGGGCCGTGGCCTGAGGGGGAGCGGCTCCTCACGGCGCTGATCGGCGAACCCGTCTCACGGGTGTTTCGCGCTTGAGCTGGCGAGCGCCGTCTCAGCGATTCTCGGCCTGGGCCGGGACTTCGAGGCGCAGCGCCCATGCCTCGTACGCCGGCACGCCCAGCGCGGCGAGCGAGGGGAGGATCACGCGGTCGATCCGGTCGTAGAAGGCGCGCGCCGCGGCCGGGCGCGAGGGGATCCCGAGGTTCGGGCCGGTGGGCGGAGGCGCCTCGGGCAACGGCTCGCCGTCGGCGCGCGAGGCGCCGGCGTGGATGCGGTCGTAGTGCGCGAGCGAGAACGCCAGATCGGCGGCGAGCCAGTCGCGCTCGTCCTCGGTGAGGCGCGGAAAGACGAGGCGCGCGAGCGCCCAGCCGAAGCGGTCGTGGAGGATCTCGTCCCGCAGGAGGGTGCCAACGACCACCTGAAGGCAAGGATCGGTTGTGTGCTGCTGGAGGACGTCGAGGATGCCGACGGACGCGGATTCTCCCACGCAGAACATCGATGCGGTCCACCGGGCGACGAAGAGATGGGCCGGGAGGCCGTTCCGCGGGAGCTGGAGATCCGAGGGGGCGAGCGTCGCTCCGTGGTTGCCGCCGAGCGCGTCGGCCGCGCGCGCGCACAGCTCGGTGTGGCGCGCTTCGTCCTGGAGGAGGCGCGAGGCCGCGGTCGTGACCTCCAGGGGCAAGCGCAGCTCGGCGAAGCGGGCGATGAGCTCGCCGAAGACGATCATGGAGCGGTATTCGGCGACCGCTCGCGCGGCCCACGCCTGGCGGGCGATCTCGACGTCGGCCGGCGGGAGCGCCGCCGGGTCGAGCCGGTCCCACGGGGGCGCGGGGTAATGGTGATCGAGGAAGCGGCGGTGGAGCGTCGCGAAGAGCCGCTCGGTCGTGCCGAGAGGGAACGCGGTGTTCATGAGGGGATAGGGCGCGGCCGCCGCCGAGCGAGGGGGGCGGCGGGGGATGGCGCTCGCGTCACGGCTTCGTGCGCGCCGGCGTGTTGAGGTGCACCGGCGACGTGGGCGGGGGTTGGGGTTTGCCGGGCGGAGGACGATCCACGGTCGCGGAGGACGACGCAGGGGGCGCCGTCGGCGTCGCAGTCGGTGGCGTGTTCACGCTCATCGCCGCCTTCGACGGGTCGGCGCTCGGATCGGCCTGCGGCGCTTCCGGCGGGGTCGCGGAGGACGAGGACTCGGTGGGCGCCGCGGTCGGCGTCGGCGGGACGTGGTCGATGGGAGCCCGTTCGTTGATCGTGTGGTCGGGCGCGGAGCTCCCGCCGCACCCGGTGACGAGCGCGGCAGCCGCCAGGAAATGGGCGCGAACACGGGCGAGGCGCTGCGGATCGAGGGGCATGCGGCGAGGCTAGCGGGGCGCGCGGGGGTTGGCGAGCGCTGATCAGAAGCTGACGACGAGCTGGCCGCCCGCCGTGGCGTTGTTGCCCTCGAGGAGCTCGTGGACCCCGCCGTAGGCGTCCACGATGGCTCCGAGCGTGTAGGTGTCCACGGGGACGTAGGTGTCAGCGGGGACGAGGAGGCTCTCGCACTGGCCTACGCCGAGGCTCGGCACCCAGGCGCCTCCGGCGAGGAAGTCGGCCATCGTGATCGTCGCGTCGGCCGACAGCCGGACCTCCACCATGGTGCCGTAGCTCGGGGCCGTCCCCTCGTTGCACACGGTGATCGAGGCGTCGAAGAGGCTGCCCTGCGTGGCGCTCGGCGGGCCGCTCACCGCCGAGACAACGAGATCGGGGCCGTAGCCGATGGCCATCAGCTCGCCGGCGGCGAAGTTGTTGGTCTCGATGAGCTCCTGGACCGGGCCGTTCATGTCCACGATCGCGCCGAGGTGGTAGGCGCCGTCAGGAGCATAGGCGCCGGCCGCCACGGTGATGCTTTCGCACTGGCCAGGGCTCAGCCCGGGGACCCAGCTGTTGCCGACATGGATATCGGAGGGCGTGACCGTCCTGTCGGACGACAGCAGCACATCGACGCTCGTACCGCCGCTCGGGGTCGTGCCCTGGTTGCACACGGTGACGGTGGCGTCGAAGCCGCTGCCCGGCGCGGCGGTCGATGGACCGCTCACGGACGCAATGAGATCCGGCCGATAGCCGACGCCGAACACGCCGCTTGCGTTGGTGTTGTTGGTCTCGATGAGCTCCTGCATCCAGCCGTAGGGGTCCACCACGGCGCCGAGGTGATAGGCGCCGTCGGGCGCCGCCAGGTAGGCGGGGATGGTCACGACCGTGCACTGGCCACGATCCAGGTACGGCACCGGCGCGCTTCCGGAGAAGAAACCTGTGTCGGCCTCCTGGTCGCCGGCCGCCATGCGCAGCTCCACCTCGCTACCGTAGCTCGGCTGCGTGCCCTGGTTGCAGACGGTAACCTCGGCGCTGAAGCTGCTGCCCGGGACGGCGCTGGGCGGCGCCTCCACCGCCGAGACGATGAGGTCCGGTCCATAGCCGACGCCGAGCACGCTGCCCGCCGCGGCGTTGTTGGTCTCGATGAGCTCGGGAGTCCAGCCGTACGGATCGACGATCGCGCCGAGGTGATAGGCGCCCCAGGGCACGTACGACGCGCTCGCCGGGAAGGTCACGGTGGCGCACTGGCCTGGCGCCAGGTGCGGCACCGGCCCGTTGCCGGCCAGGAAGTCGGCCGTCGTGATGGTCGCGTCCAAGGAGAGGCGCAGCTCCACGTCGCCGCCGTAGCCTGCCTGCGTGCCCTGATTGCAGACGGTGACCTCGGCGTTGAAGCTGTCACCCGGGGCGAGGCTCGGCGGCCCGCTCACGGCGGAGACGATGAAATCCGGCCCGAAGCCGACGCCGAGCACGCTGCCCGCCACAGCGTTGTTGCTCTCGATGAGCTCGTCGAGCGATTCGCTCGGGTCCACGATCGCCCCGAGGTGGTAGGCGCCATCGGTCCCATGGGCGCTCGCGGGGACGAGCACGGAGGTGCACTGTCCAGGGCTCAGGCCGGGTACATAGCTGTTACCCGCGTGGATGTCCGCAGGCGAGATCGCGTCGTCGCTCGACAGGAACAGCTCGACGTCGACCCCGTAGCTCGGGGACGTGCCCTGGTTGCAGACGGTGACGGAAGCGTCGAAGCCGCTGGCCGGCGGAGCGCTGGGCGGTCCGCTGACCGCCGAGACGACGAGGTCGGGCTGGAAGCCCACGCCGATGACGTCGCCCGAGGCGGCGTTGTTGGACTCGATCAGCTCTTCGTGCCAGTCGTGCACATCGACGATCGCCCCGAGGTGATACGCGCCCTCGGGAACATAGGCGCTCGCGAAGACGAGCACGGAGGTGCACTGCCCGGGCGCCAGGAAGGGGACCGCGCCGCCGCCAGCGGGTGTGTCGTCTTCCGTGATCGCGGCGTCGGCGGACAGGTAGAGCTCCACGTCGGTGCCGTAGCTCGGCTGCGTGCCCTGGTTGCAGACGGTGACGGAGGCGTCGAATCCGCTCCCCGGCATGGCGCTGGGCGAGCCGCTGACCGCGGAGACGATGAGGTCGGGCCAGTTGCCGACGCCGATCACGGCGCTCACATCGGCGTTGTTCGTCTCGATGAGCTCGGGAACCCAGTTGTCCCGGTCGACGATCGCGCCCAGGTGATAGGCGCCGTCAGGCACGTACGCGCTCGCCGGGAAGGTCACGGTTGTGCACTGGCCCGGATCCAGGTACGGCACCGGACCGTTGCCAGCAGGGGAGTCGGCCATCGTGAGGGTCGCGTCCGCGGAGAGCAGCAGCTCCACCTGGGTGCCGTAGCTCGTCTGTGTGCCCTGGTTGCAGACCGTGACCGACGCGTCGAAGCTTCCGCCAGGGATTGTGCTCGGCGGCCCGCTCACGGCGGAGACGACGAGATCCGGCGCGTAACCGACGCCGATCACGCTGCCCGCCGCGGCGTTGTTGGTCTCGATGAGCTCGGCGATCGCGCCGCTCGGGTCCACGATCGCGCCGAGGTGATGTGCGCCGTCGGGCACGTAGGCGCTCGCGGGCACGACGACGGAGGCGCATTGCCCGGGGTTCAGCCCGGGGACATAGCCGCTCCCGGCGTGGATGTCCGAGGGCGTGATCGTCCCGTCGCTCGACAGCAGCAGCTCGACGTCGGCGCCGTAGCTCTGGGTCGTGCCCTGATTGCAGACGGTGACGGCGGCGTTGAAGCTGCTGCCGGGCGTCACGCTCGACGGCCCGCTCACGGCCGAGACGACGAGGTCGGGCCAGTGGCCGACGCCGATCAGATCACCCGGCGTCGCGTTGTTGGTCTCGATCAACTCGGGCTGCCAGCCGTACGGATCGACGATCCCGCCGAGGTGATAGGCGCCGTCGGCCACATAGACGCTGGCGGAGATCGTCACGGCCGCGCACTGGCCGGGATCCAGGTAAGGCGTCGGCGCGCCGCCCGCGAACGCGTCGGCCTCCGTGATCGTGGCGTCGGCGGACAGGCGCAGCTCCACCATGCTGGAGCCCGGGGTCGTGCCCTGGTTGCAGACGGTGATCTCTGCGCCGAAGCCGCTGCCTGGCAGGACGCTGGGCGGGCCGCTCACGGAAGCGACGGTGAAGTCAGGCCCGTAGCCGATGCCGATCAGAGCGCCTGAGCCCGCGTTGTTGGTCTCGATGAGCTCGGGGACCCCGCCCTGCGGGTCAACGATCGCGCCGAGGTGGTAGGCACCCTCGGGCACATAAGCGCTCGCCGGGAAGGCCACCGTCGCGCACTGGCCCGGATCCAGGAACGGCACAGGACCCCCGCCGGCGAGGAGGTCGGCGCTCGTGAGCGTCGCATCCGCGGAGAGGCGCAGCTCCACGTGGGTGCCGTAGCTCGTCTGCGTGCCCTGATTGCAGACGGTGACCGACGCGTCGAAGCCGCCGCCGGGGAGCACGCTCGGCGGCCCGCTCACGGCGGAGACGATGAGGTCGGGGCCATGGCCGACGCCGATCAGGCTGCCCGCCGCCGCGTTGTTGGTCTCGATGAGCTCGAGGAGCGAGCCGCCCGGGTCCACGACGGCGCCGAGGTGATAGGCGCCGTCGGGCACGTAGGCGTTCGCGGGCACGGCGACGGAGGCGCACTGCCCGGGGCTCAGACCGGGCACATAGCCGCCCCCGGCGGGCGCGTCGAACGGCGTGATCGCCTGATCGGACGAGAGCACCACGGCGACGTCGCTGCCGTCGCTTGGCTGCGTGCCCTGGTTGCAGACGGTGACGGAGGCGCTGAATCCACTGCCGGGCACGAGGGTCGGCGGCCCGCTCACGGCGGAGACGATGAGATCTGGCCGATGGCCCACGCCGAGCAGCCCGCCCGACGCGGCGTTGTTGGCCTCGTTCAGCTCTTCTTGCCAGTTGAACAGATCGACGATCGCGCCGAGGTGATAGACGCCGTCTGGCACGTAAGCGTTCGCAGAGATGGTCACGGCGGCGCATTGCCCCGGATCCAGGTACGGCGCCTGGGCGCCGCCGGCGGGCGGGTCGGTCTCCGTGATGTTGTCGTCGGGTGACAGCCGCAGCTCCAGGGCGGCGCTGTAGCTCGGGGTCGTGCCCTGGTTGCAGACGGTGACGGTGGCGCCGAAGCCGCTGCCCGGAAGAGCGCTCGGCGGGGCGCTCACCGAGGAGACGATGAGATCCGGCCGGTAGCCGATGCCGACCACGGAGCCAGCTGCGGTGTTGTTGCTCTCGATGAGCTCGGGAACCCCGCCGTACCGATCGACGATCGCGCCGAGGTGGTACGCGCCGTCGGGCGCGTAAGCGCCCACGTGGAGCGTTCGCGTTGTGCACTGCCCAGGATCGAGGTACGGCACCATGTCGCCGCCGACGGGCACGTCGGCCGCTGTGATGATCGCGTCCGAGGAGAGGTACAGCTCCACATTGCTGCCATAACTCGCCTGCGTGCCCTGGTTGCAGACGGTGATCGAGGCGTCGAGGGAGCCGCCGGACGTCGCGCTCGGCGGCCCGCTCACCGAGGACACGATGAGGTCCGGCTGGTGGCCGACGCCGATCGCGCCGCCCGCCGCGGCGTTGTTCGTCTCGATGAGCTCGACGACCCAGCCCGGGGCGTCCACGATCGCGCCGAGCGTGTACGCGCCGTC
Organism: Sorangium sp. So ce117; assembly: GCF_051524395.1. Taxonomy (NCBI): domain Bacteria; kingdom Pseudomonadati; phylum Myxococcota; order Polyangiales; family Polyangiaceae; genus Sorangium; species Sorangium sp. So ce117. The sequence continues at coordinate 7,726,070 of NZ_CP150309.1, read as the reverse complement.
GGGCACGTACGTGTTCGCAGGGATCGTCGTGGAGAAGCACTGTCCTGGGCTCAGGTTCGGCACATAGCCGTGGCCGATCGGGAAGTCGGCGGGCGTGATCTCGTCATCGGGCGAGAGCAGGAGGTCGACATCGGTCCCGTAGCTCGTCTGCGTGCCCTGGTTGCAGACGGTGATCGATGCGTCGAACCAGGCGCCGGGCACCTGGCTCGGCGGCCCGCTCACCGCCGAGACGACGAGGTCCGCCCGGTAGCCGACGCCGAGCAGCCCGCCCGCCCGCGCGTTGTTGGACGTGGTGAGCTCCGGGTTCCAGCCGTTCTCGTGCGCGATCGCGCCGAGGTGATAGGCACCTTCCGGGACACTGGCGCTGGCGGGCACGGTCACCGACGCGCACTGGCCAGGGTTCAACCAGGGAACCGGGGCGCCGCCGAGGAGGTGATCCGACGGCTCGATCGCGGCGTCCGGCGAGAGGAGCACATCCACGAGCGCGCTCTGGCTCGGCGTCGTGCCCTGGTTGCACACCGTGGCCTGGACCTCGAAGCCGCCGCCGGGGAGCGCGCTCGGAGGGCCGCTCACGGCCGAGACGATGAGATCCGGGCCGAAGCCGATGCCGATCTCGCCTCCGACCGCCGTGTTGTTGGTCTCCGACAGCTCGATCACCTGCTCGAACGAGTCCACCACGACACCGAGCGTGTACGCGCCATCGGGCACGGCCGCGGCGGTCTGGACGCCGAGCTCGACGCATTGCCCCGCGTCGAGATACCCCAGCGGCGCATAGCCGGTGATGGGATCCGACGGTGTGATGATGTCGTCGTCCGAGAGGCTCACCTCGACCTGGGTGCTGTAGCTCGCCGAGTTGCCCTGGTTGCACACAGTGACCCACGTCGTGAAATAGCCACCCGGCAGGACGCTGGGCGGCGCGCTCGCGCTCGAGATCACGAGGTCCGGTTCGTTGCCCGTGAGCGCCCCGGTCGCGGCCCCTATCCGCTCGGGATCGTCAGGGGGTCCGCTGCTCCCGCACCCCACGGTCATCGCCAGCATGCCGAACACGAAGCACGCCCGTCGCACCCGAGATACTCTTAGGCTGAGCATAGAGAATCAGGAGAAGCTGGGGGCGCGTCCACGTCAAGGGGGTCGCGATTCTCGCTGGAGTTTCGCGGGATAGGGGCTTTGCGCCGTCACGAGGCGGGGGGGCGCCTCCGCCTCCGCCTCCGCTTCCGTGACGTCTGTTCCTTCTGTTTCCATGCCGCGCGCGCCGGGCTTGCGCTCACCGCTGGAACCTGAGACAGGAGCTCCATGAACGGGAAGGTCTGCATCGTCACCGGCGGCAACACGGGCATTGGCAAGGAGACGGCCCGCGGCCTCGCTCAGCGCGGCGCGAAGGTGGTGCTGGCGTGCCGCGACACCGGCAGAGGGGAGGCGGCGCGCGACGACATCGCGCGCTCCACCGGCCGCAAGGACGTGGAGGTGATCGCGCTGGATCTCGGGAGCAAGGCGAGCATCCGCGCCTTCGGCGAGCGCTTCCGCGCCGCGCACGAGCGCCTGGACGTGCTTGTGAACAACGCCGGGGTATGGCGGAGCGCGCGCGGCACGACCGAGGACGGCATCGAGGCGACGTTCGGGGTGAACCACGTGGGGACGTGGCTGCTCACGCAGGACCTCCTCCCGCTCCTGAAGAAGAGCGCGCCGTCGCGGGTCGTGGTCCTGTCCTCGAAGCTGCACTACCGCGGCCGGATGGACTGGGAGGACCTGCAGTTCGAGCGGCGGAAGTACGGCACGACCGCGGCGTACAGCCAGTCGAAGCTCGCGAACGTGCTCTTCACCAAGGCGCTGGCCCGGCGGATCGAGGGCACCGGCGTCACGGTCAACGCCGTCCATCCGGGGGTGGTCGGCACTGACCTGATGCGCGATTATCCAAAGCTCCTGATGAAGCTCTCCAGCCTGTTCCTGCTCACGGCCGAGCAAGGGGCCGAGTGTTCGCTGCACGTGGCCACGGCGCCGGAGCTGGCCGGGGTGACGGGGGAGTACTTCGAGAAGAGCCGCATCAAGCCGGCGGCGGCGGAGGCGCTCGACGAGGCCGCGCAGGAGCGGCTCTGGGCGCTGACCGAGGCGCTGGCGGCGTAGCGACGCGAGGCGGCCCGCGGTCGAGCGCGACACCGGGCCTCTCTGCAAACTCTCTCTCCGGCTCCATGGCCAGGAATCCTGGAGGGCGGAACTAAGGGCAGCTCGGCCGCCACGCGTCGTCGGCGAAGTACCTGGCGATGAGGTCGTGGAGCGGGCGATCGTAGTCGCGCAGCTCGGCCCGCGTGTCGATCTCGTTGTGGATCCCGTTCGCCGGGATCGCCTCGGTGTTGGCGTCGAACCAGGACTGGACCCCCTCGGCCCAGTATTCGTCCTTGTTCGTCGCCGCGTAGGTGTCCTCCCATTTCCCCGCCTGGAGCGCGGTATCGAAGACGTCCTCGAGCTCCCCGTTGAACGCCGGCTCGACGAAGGCGATGCCCATGATCGCGATGGCGTGCGAGAACTCGTGCACAAGGATGTCCTCGCCGAGGTACGGATCGCTCGGATAACACAGGACGTTCTCCTCGGCGCAGGAGCTCGCGGGCCGGGCGGGGGTCGCGCCGAGGCCGCGGGCCCGCGTGTCCCAGTCCGTCCCCGGGAACGCCTCGTACAGGTCGCTGTGCTCGGGGATGTCGGTTGTCACCTCCGTCTCCGCCATCACGGCGACGCGCGTGTGGTTCTCGATCATCGCCAGACGCACGTCGTCGCGGTGGCCGAGCATGCGGACGATCACCGAGCAGGTGCGCAGCAGCGCCGCGTCAGGCACCTTCTCGGAGCTGATGACGGGAATCCCCGCGGCGTCGACGTACTTCTTGTAGAAAGGGTCGAACCCCAGCTCGGGCGGCACCTCCGAGACGCTCCCGCACTCGCCCTCGGGCTCTCCGCCGCCGCCGCCGCCTCCTCCTCCTCCGGGCCCGGCGCCCGTCGCGGCGCTGGAGGTCGCGGCTTCGGCCGCGCTCGAGCTGGCCTCCGCGGCGCCGCCGGAGCCGCCGCTGCCGGCTGGACCCGCGCCACCGCCGCCTGCGCCGCCCTCGCCGGCCGGCGACTCGGAACAGGCGGCCAGGGCGCAGGTAAGGAGAGCGATCAAAGCAACTCGTCCATGCACGCTTTCACGCATGCGCGCGAGGCTACAAGAGCTGAAGCCAGCATCCAAGTCGCGCGCCGGCCGAATGGGCAGTTGACCGCATCCGCCGGCGCGGCCCCCTGGCGGTGACGGCGCAGGCGCTGGCACAGCCCGGCGCACGGCGAGCCACGCGTGCGGCCGAAGGACTGGATTCCACGAGCTTTTTGCGCCGCGCCAGGCGCCGGTGCGTGCGGCACGCCGCGTGCTGGCGGAGCGGGCATGACGGTGCAGGAACGACGGGAGCATGCATGATGGAGCGCTCACCCAGCGATCGCGTTCACCCTTTGTCCCAGCCGCGCGTGGGTGCGGCCCTCTTGTCGCTCGCCCTTGGCGTCGGCTGCTCGGGCGAGACCCAGCTCCCGACGGAGGAGCACCCACCGAAGCCGACGGTGTGCGACTTCGAGCTTCCCGTGGCCGCCTCGCCCGCGCTGAGCGGCGATCTTCGCATCAACGAGGTGATGACCGGCAACGACGGCGCCTGGGTCGACGAGGTCGGCGAGACGGACGATTTCATCGAGCTGATGAACATCGGCCAGCGCCCGCTCGATCTCGGGGAGTACGCGCTGAGCGACAAGTCCGGCAAGGCGACACGGCTGCCGAAGCTGACGCTCGGGCCGGGGCGAACGGCGCTGTTCTGGGCCGACGACACGCCGGAGCAGGGCCCGCTGCACCTGCCGTTCAAGCTCTCGAATTCGGGCGCGCGCGTGGCGCTGTGGTCGTCGTCGTGCCAGCTCGCCGACCTCCTGAATGTGCCGGAGCTGCCGCGGTCCGAGAGCTACGCGCGCTTGCCCGACGGCACGGGCGAGCCGTCGATCTGCCGCTATGCCACGCCCGAGCGAGAGAACGGCGAGACCTGCGGTCCGCCGGATCCGCCGAACCTCGACGACAGCATCCGCTTCGCGCCTTTCCAGTGGCCCGAGCCGTTCCCGGCCATCGCCGGGCCGCTGGTCATCTCCGAGCTCTCGCTGCGGCCCGCGGGGTTCGTCGAGGTGCTGAACGCGAGCGGCGCGCCCGTCGCGCTCGACGGCTTCGCGCTGCGCCTCGCGGCGCTCTCTCCGGGGCAAGCGCCGCCCGGCGCCGACGCGGGCGTGCTGCTCGCGTGGCCCGAGCCGTCCGTCACGCTCGCGCCCGGGGAGCGGGTGAGCGTCCCGGTGGGCGCGAGCGACACGGCCGAGATCGAGGCCTCGCCCGAGTTCGAGGGCGTGGCGACGCTGTGGCGCGAGGACAGCCCGGAGCCGAGCGATCGCATCGACTTCATGGCCTGGCCCGAGGGCGCGTCGCTGGCCCGCGTGCCCGACGCCACCGGGGCGCCGCGCTTCTGCGGGGCGGCGAGCCCCGGCGCCGCGAACGAGGGCTGCGCCCAGCTCCCCGGGCGTGAGCTCGCGAGCGGGCGCACGCACCGGCTGGAGACGGCCGCGGACTTCGCCGAGCTGGCCGAGGGCGGCACCGCGGTCGGTGAGCTCGGCGTCAAGTTCGTCGTCGACATGGCCGCGAACGACACGGTGCACCTCCTGAGCACGCGAAAGTGGGCGCTCCACTACACCTTTGTCCGCGAGCAGATCCGGAAGGAGCCCCACCTCGATCGCTGCGATCCCGAGCAAGCCGCGGAGTTCAACGTCGGCTGGGGGTTGTTCAGCCAGACCGAGTACTTCCGATCCGAGGGCCGTCGCTACCTCCTCGGCACGCTTGTCGAGCACACCAACGGAGCCAAGACCGTCGAGTTCTCGCCCGGCGACCAGATCGTCGGCGAGCAGATGCGGCGCGCGTTCTTCGCGGCGATGAAGGCGGTGCCCGACCCGGAGGCGTGGGCGATACGGCCCACCGAGGGGCGCCAGATCATCGAGCTGCGGAAGATCGAGGGGACCGCGCCCATCGTGGGGCCGAACGCGCCGTACAAGGGGCTCACGTACCAGTCGCTCAACCCGGCCGAGGGCTTTGGCACGCTGACGTTCGTCCCGGCGCGCGATCTCGAGACGGCCGAGCTCGGGCCGAACGTGATCGTGGTGACCGACGACGTGCCGAACGAGACAGCGTTCATGGGCGGCCTCATCACCGAGGCCTTCCAGACGCCGCTCGCGCACGTGAACGTGCTGGCGCGCGGCCGGGGCACGCCGAACATGGCCCTGCGCGGCGCGCGCGACGACGCGCGCCTCAAGGCCCTGTTCGGCAAGCTGGTGCGGCTCGAGGTGCGCGCGTCGGACTTCGACATCCGCGAGGCCACCGCGCAGGAGGCGGACGCTTACTGGGAGAAGCGCAAGCCGACGGGCGAGCGGCTCTCGCCGGCGCTCGACGTCTCGGTGCGCGGGGTCGTGCCGCTCGACGCCGCGGGCTATGCCATGGGGGACAGCATCGGCTCCAAGGCGGCAGGTATGGCCGAGCTGTACCGGGTGAGCGGCGTGGGGCAGTATTGCCCGCTCGACCTGCTGCCGCTGTACGTGCCGCCCGCCGCGTTCGCGATCCCGTTCTCGCACTACATGGACCATTTCGAGGCGAGCGGCGCGGCGGAGCTCCTGGCCGAGCTCGAGCAAGATCCCGAGTTCCGCGCCGATCCGCACGCGCACGCCGAGGGCCTGGCCGAGGTGCGGGCGCGGATGCTGGCGCACCCGGTGGACCGCGCGATCTTGAGCGAGGTCACGGGCGCTATCGAGCAGCGCTTCGGCGGCGACCGCGTGCGCCTGCGCAGCAGCAGCAACACCGAGGATCTCGCGACCTTCAACGGCGCGGGTCTGCACACGTCGACGAGCGGCGAGCTGGACGCCGAGTCGAGCTCCATCGAGGACGCGCTGCGCACCGTCTGGGCGAGCCTGTGGAACACGCGCGCTTACGATGAGCGCGAGTTCGGCCACGTCGAGCAGGCGCGCGCGGCCATGGCCGTGCTTGTGCACCAGGCCTGGCAATCGGAGCGCGCGCAGGGCGTGGCGATCAGCCGCAACGCGCTCGACGCCACCCGCGACAGCCAGTACTACATCAACGCGCAGATCGGGGAGGCCTCGGTCACCAACCCCGCGCCCGGCGTGACCAGCGACGAGATCGTGTACACGCCGCCGCCTCGCACGATCAAGGCGGAGTACCACACGCGCTCGAGCCTGTCGCGCGGGCGCGACGTGCTGTCGTTCCCCGAGGTCCAGCGGCTCGGGTGCGTGCTCGAGTCCGTCCACGCTCATTACCGGCCGCTGGTGGACCCGAAGGGGGAGAACCGGCTGTACGCGATGCAGATCGAATGGAAGCTGATCGGCCCGGAGCGCCGGCTGCTGGTCAAGCAGGCGCGGCCCTACAGCTTCGGCACGCTGGAGGCGCCAGGCGACTGCCGCGAATACTAGGCTCGACGCCTCCCTCTCATTCGAGGAACACCGTGATCGGCTGCAAGCTCATGGTGGTCGAGCGGCTCGCCGGATCCGTGAAGCAGGAAGGGTGATAGATGCCGTTCTTGGGGGCGATGGGGTCGCAATAGCTGTCACACGGGCCCAGGAGTCGGATCGCCCCGCACGGTTGGATGGCGCCAGTCGCCTCGTCGATGTGCCCGGCGGCGCAGTCGCGGAGCGCCGCGCGTGAGCTCGCGTCGTTCTCTGGAACATGGCAGGCGTAGAGCGCCGGCGAGCTCCCGTAGATGTTGCCCCAGAACGCGCCCTCCTCCCTCGTGAACGTGGACAGCTCCGGCGAGTTTTGTTTGTTGATCGCCTTGGTGGGTCCACGCGAAGAGATCACGACGGGTATCCTGTAGTAGTTGGTGCGCGCCGCGAGGCACGCCGAGACCCAGCGCTGCCCGTCACCGTCCAGCGGGAGCCACGCCCAGCTCCGCGCGAGTCCGAGCACGCCTGTGTAGATCTCGTCGTGATAGACGCCAGAGGCGTCGATCCACCCGAAGCGGAATGATTGCGAGCTTTCGAGGGCGCATTCGACGGCGTACCTCAGGTGCTCGCGTGAGAGGGCGCCGTTCGGCCCGGGGTCGAGGATCGCGGTCAGCGCCTGCGAGCCAAGGGTGATGAGGCTCAAGGCGCCGATTGCCAGCGCGTTGGGATTGAGCGCGTTGGGGTTCAGCGCGTTGGGGTTGAGCGCGTTGGGATTGAGCGCATTGCCGGCCTCCAGCGCGCTCTGCGCTTCGCCCAAGGGCTCTTCCAGCCACACTCCGTCCCCGCCGCATCCGGTTCCGGCCAGGACGATGACCGGTATCAGACCTACCACGGTATTTCGAGCCATATCAGTCCCCCACTGAAAGGCTGCAATTCTGGTAATAATGGCAGAGTTTACTGAAGGTGTCGAGTGAGCGGGGCGAAGTAGTGGCGTGACGTCCGACGGACAGACGTCTGGAGCGTGAGGGGGACTTCGATGGCGTGCTCTGTTCCGCCGCCTGTTCCGCCCCTGGTCGATGTCGGGTACGTCATTGGCGGCGAGGAGCGCTCCGGTGAGGATGCCGCCGGCGGTCCAGATGCCGCCTGGCGTCGAGGCGCCTCCGATGACGCAGGCCGCGAGCGCGTCGAGCGCGGACATGAGGCCATCGTCACGTCGAGCGTTTACAGGCGCGCCGTCGACCGTTAGTTTCGCGAGCAGCGAGGTGCCCATGTCCACAGCTGCCCAAGGTCCGACGTCCGACGAATCCCTCACCCCCGTGCGCTGGGGCGTCCTCGGGGCGAGCAACTTCGCGTTGACGGTCAGCCTGCCCGGCATGAAGCGCGGGCCGCTGACCCAGCTCACGGCGCTGGCGTCGCGCGACATCGGCAAGGCGCGCGACGCCGCGCGGTCGCTCGGGATCCCGAAGGCGTACGGCAGCTACGATGAGCTGCTCGAGGATCCGGAGATCGAGGCCGTCTACAACCCGCTGCCCAACCACCTGCACGTGACGTGGACGGCGCGCGCCGCCCGCGCCGGCAAGCACGTCCTGTGCGAGAAGCCGATCGCGCTCAGCGCCAGGGACGCGGAGGCGCTTGTCGACGTCCAGCGCGAGACGGGCAAGCGGATCGCCGAAGCGTTCATGATCCGCAACCACCCGCAGTGGCAGCAGGCCAGGGACTGGGTGCGAGGCGGCCAGATCGGCGATCTGGTCAGCGTCCAGGCGGCGTTCTCGTATTTCAACCGCGACGCCACCAACATCCGCAACAAGCAGGAAGTCGGGGGCGGCGCGCTCTACGACATCGGCTGCTACGCGGTGAACACGTCGCGCTTCCTGTTCGGACGCGAGCCCGTGCGGGCGATCGCGCTCGTCGAGCGCGATCCCGAGTTCGGCACCGATCGCGTGACCTCGGGCCTCGTCGACTACGGCGGCGCGCACCTGACGTTCACGTGCAGCACGCAGGCGGTGGCCTACCAGCGCGTGAACGCGCTCGGTAGCAAGGGCCGCCTCGAGATCGAGATCCCGTTCAACGCCCCCGCCGACGAGCCGTGCAAGGTCTTCCTCGATGACGGCTCGACGCTGAACTGCAGCTCGGCCAGGGTCACATCGTTCCCCGCCGTCGACCAGTACCACCTGCAGAGCGAGGCGTTCTCGCGCGCCATCCGGACGGGCAGCCCGGTCGAGAACTCGATCGAGGTCGCGGTGGGCAACATGCGGGTCATCGACGCGCTCTTCCGTTCCGTCGAGAGCGGGCGCTGGGAGAGGGTCTAGCGTCGCGTCAGCGCGTGACGGCGCCGAGCTCCACGAAGGCGCCGTCGGTCATGACCACGAAGGGGCGCTCGTCGAAGGTCAGACCGCCCTTGCCGTCGTGGTCGACGATCTGCAGCTTGCCCATGCCGTAGCCCATCGGGCCGCGCGCGTAGTAGTGCGCCTGCAGGGTGTACCGGCTGGCCCGTTGCTCCCGGGGCGCGCGGATGGTGAAACACTCGGGCCCGTAGCCGGTGGTCACGTCGGCGTAGAGGCGCCCGCCGCCTGGCAGCGCCGGGTCGCCGTAATAGGCATGGCCGCCGCGGTCGTCCCGGATATGGAAGTCGACGTCGTTGGCGTCGGTCTCCCAGTTCAGCACGAAGCGGAGCGACGGCGCGCTCTCGAGCGCGGCGCCGGCCTTCGCGAGCCGGGCCAGGATGGCCGCCCGGCGCGCGGGCTCCACCTTGAGCCACGCCGCGGCGACCAGGCCGAGATCCTCGCGCAGGATGCTCTCCACGCCGGCGAAGCGCCCCGGCGGGTAGCGCCGCGCGATGCCCGCCGCGAGCGCGTCGAAGGCGGCGGCGTGCTCGCCCCGCTTGAGACGGGCGAACGCGAGCAAGCGGTGGCTCGCGGGGTGGTCGGGGCGCTGCTCCCGCGCCTTCTCGTACGTGTCGACCGCCAGCTCGAGGCCGGCGCCGCCCGCGAGCCGCTCGAGGCGCGCGCCGGCGAAGCGGCGGAGGTCCGCGCGCGCCGGGAACAGATCGATGAGCGATCCGTACGCGCGGGCGGCGCCCGGCGTGTCTCCCGCCGCCTCGAGCGCCTCGCCGAGCGCGACGAGGGCGAGCACGTCGCCGGGGGCCTCCGCGCGCCAGGCCCGGGCGTCGCGCACGGCGGCCGGCGCGTCGCCCCGGGCGAGGGTGTCGTGGATCTGCTTGAAGCGGCCGGCATACGGCTCCGATTTCGGGGGCGCGGCGTCGTCGGGGGCATCGGGGGCGTCGGGGACATCGGGGGCGGCCGGCGCGGGCGCGCCGCTCGGGGGCGGCGAGAACAGGACCGGGTACACCACGTCGACGCTGCCGCCCTCGGGCGCGGGGAAGGTGAGGTCGCGTAAGGCGCGGATCACGCAAGAGACAACGGCCCTGTCGGGCAGATCGGAGCCGCCGTCGCGCGCGTTGATGAGCGCGCCGCGCGGGTCGATGGTGAAGCGCAGGGTGACGCGGCCTTGCAAGCTCTCGTCGCGCAGGAGCCCGCTCTCGTAGCAGAGGCGGAAGCGGCCGAAGTTCTGGCGGACGATGCGCTGGATCACCTCCGGCGGGAGGCGGCCGCTCACCTGGGTGGCGCCCATGCGGACCATCGGCGCCCTGGTCCGGTGGCTGCCAGCGAGGCGGCCGTGGCCGCTGCCGAAGCCCTGGCCGGTGCCCGTGGCGACCGACACGGCGCTCGGCGCGGGCGCCGCCGCCCCGGCCGCGCTGCCGTGGCCAAGGGTGCCGATATTGCCGAGGCCGATGCCCTCGCCGCGGCCGCCGCCGCCCTCGCCGACGCCCGACAGCCCGAGCCCGCCGGCGCCCCCGCTGACGACCGACAGCGCGCGCCCGTCCGCGCCGAAGGCGTCTCGGTTGTCCGCGCCCGCAGGAGGCGCCGGCGGCGCGGGCGGAGCGCGCAGGGCGGCGCTCCCGCCAGGGGAAACGTCGGAGCTCTGCTCAGCGGAAACCTCGGCGCGCTTGCCAGGCGAACCGCCGGCGACCGGACTGGTAGCCGGCGCGGGGGCCGACGGCTTCCCGCCCTGCGGCCGCGAGCGCCTCTGCACGGCGACGCGGCCGCCCTCCACGGTCAGGATGTCGGAGAGCCCTCGCCGGGCGATGTCGAAGCGCGCGTAGTCGTGATCGGTCTCCAGCACGAGCAGCGCGGTGTACGGGCTCAGTACCCGGTGCGCGATCGAGAGATCGATGATCTGCTTGCGGATCGCGTCCTGATTGCCACCTTCGCCCTCTCGGGCGAGGAGGCCGTCGATCTTCGCCCGGGCCCAGGAGCGCTCGAGCAGCGGGCGCTCCACGCCGCGGAGGTCGGGCGCCGTGGTGCGGCCGTCGACCGTGAGCCGGACGGGCAGCTCGGCCGGCACCTCGGCGTAGACGAGCGCCTCGTCGCCGGGCTGCACGCCGTTCAGGGTGCGGGGCCAGACCCAGCGCGCGCCCTCGATGTTCACGGCGATCCCCGAGCGCGTGGCCGAGCCGAGGCGCCGCTCGATCTCGGCGGCGCCGCGCGCGCCGTCGACCACGGCCCCGTCGCGGGGCAGGCCCGCCGCGACGAGCTGCCGCAGCGCGGCCTCGTCGCGGAGGCCGCCGAGCGCGACCGCGTCGAGCCGCTCGATCCCCGCGCCCCGCAGCGCCGCCGCGGCGCCGCGCAGCGCGCCCGTCGCGACCTCACCCGCCGTGGCGATGCCGTCGGAGAGCAGCACCACGCGCCGCTGGCCGCGGGCCCGCGCGCGTTCGCCGGCCCAGCGGAGCGCGCGCCCGAGATCCGAGGCGCCGAGCGCCTGCCGCTCGCGGATGCGCGCGAGCTCCACCTCGCCGAACGCCGCGGCCGCGCCGTCGAAGACGGGGGTGACGGCCTGGTCGTAGCAGGCGACGGTGAGCGGCGCGCCCGGGCCGCCTGCCTGGGCGACCGCCCGCGCGAGGGCCGCGAGCACGCCGAGCTGCTCCTCGAGCCCGAGCGCGCGTGAGGCGCTCGTGTCCACGAGGATCACCGCGGAGGCGAGCGGATCGGGCCGCGCGTCCACCGGAGCGTTTACGCGGGCGAGCACGAGCTCGCCGCTGCGCAGGCCGCCGCGCGCCTCGATCGACGTGAGCCGCGCGGGATCCACCACGAAATCGGCCTCGGGCGCGGCGTCGTTCCGGCGCAGCGCGTGGACGGGCGCCGCGGCGCCGGCGACGGTGGCCTCGATGTCGAGGCGGCTCACCGTGGGCAGGCCGCGCAAGGGGACGGCGAAGGGCGCGTCCGCGCGGAGCTCCTGGGAGTACGACAGGACGATGTGCTTCACGCCGCGCGCCGGGATGGGGAAGACCCGCGCGCTCACCTCGTTGCCCGCCGCCTGCTCGAGCAGCGCAGGGTCCTGCTTGCGGTGGAGGAAATCCTCGTACGCCTCGCGCGCGCGCTGGCGCTCGACGACCTCGCCCTCCTGCCACCGGTCGTCGATCTTCATGGCGAGGCGCCCGACGCTCGCGCCGGGCGGCAGCGTCACGCTGAAGGTGCCCTCGAGCACGCGATCCTCCGGGTTCTCGAAGGTGAGGTGCAGCTCGGCGAGCGCGAGCGGCGCCTCGATCACCGCGCGGCCGGTGAGCGCGACGAGGCGCAGCCCGGTGCCGTCCGCGGCGGTGAGCCGGAACGGCGCGGCCTCGGCGCGGCGCGCCGCGACGGCGACGGCCGGCGCGGCGGGCAGGGGGCGCGGCGCGGCAGGCCCGGGCCCGCGCGAGAGCGAGGCGGGGGTGGCGGGCGGCGAGGGGCTGTCCGCGCAGCTGAGGAGGGCAGGGACGAGGGCGGTGATCGCGGCGAGCGCAGCGCGGCTGCGGAGGAGGGCTCTAGGCACGGGGGATCTCCGGTCGTTGCGCGGCGGGCCGAGCCTGAGCGCGGGCCTGCCAGCGGTGGGGCAGGGCGATCGACAACCCGGGCGGGCCCGAGGTTCCCGCCTCGGCGAGCGCGGCCGAGCGGCGAATTCCACGGCGTGGTCGGAGCAGCGTGGAGACGCAGGGGACTTGCATCTTCTCGACGGACAGCATCACCGCAGGGGCGCGACAGGGGCGCCGGCGCCGGCATCGAGACCTATAAACAGCGCGCGCTTGAACTAGATTGCTGCGCACCTCATGCAGCTCCTGAACCTCCCTCCCACCGAGCGCAGCTCGCTGCGTGTGCCGGGCGCGCCGTCGAGCCGTTGCCGGCTCGTCCCCGTCTTCCTGCTGGCGCTTGCGGCAGCCGCGTGCGGCGGCGGGGAGCGCGGGGGCCACGACCGTACGCGTGATGGCGGCGCCGGCGGCAACGGCGGCGCCGGCGGCAACGGCGGCAACGGCGGCGCCGGGAGCGCGGGCCAGGGCGACGCGCGTTGCCACGACTACACGCGCTTCGACGCCGGGCGCCCCGTGGAGTTCCGGACGGAGGTGCTGCCGCTCCTGCAACGCTCCTGCGCGACCGGCGCCGCCTGTCATGCCGACACGCGCGGCGACCCGACGCGGCCCTACCTGGGACCGACCGCGGGCACGCCGCCGGCGCAGGTCAGCGCGGAGGAGCTCGCCGCCATCCGCGAGCAGAACGTGAACGTCGACTCCGGAGAGGCCTCCGCGATGAAGCGCGTGGCGCCGGGGGACCCGGAGCACAGTTACGTCATGCACAAGATCGATGGAACGCTCGAATGCGGGCTCGTCTCGTGCGACGAGGGGTGTGGCCTCGCGATGCCGCCGACGCTGAAGCCGCTCTCGGCCGACGAGAAAGACATCGTTCGCCGCTGGATCGCTCATGGCGCCGCGATCGATTGAGGAGGAGGCCGCCGGCGCTCGATGGCTTCACTGAAAAGGAGATCCGTCACGATGTCTCACAGGAACGGTTCGCTGTGGTTCACACGGTGCATGCTCGCCGCGGCGAGCGCTCTGGCAGTCCTGGGTTGCGGCGATGGCCACGACGAGGAGCTGCGACCGGTCCCGACGCCCTCCGTGTTCCGCACGCTCCCCACGGTCCCCACGGGGGAGGCCCGGGAGCTCGATCTGCCGCGGGCTCAGCCCCCGCGCCGCTATCCCGACCTGCCGGAGGCCGTCAGCTCCTTCGGCGCCGCCCTCGCCGACGACACGATCTATACCTACGGGGGGAACCGCGGAGGAGGCTTTGCGGCCGAGCACCAGTCGACCGGGTTCCGGCGGCTCTCCCTCGCGCAAGGCGGCGCCTGGGAGGACCTCGGGGCCGTGGAGCACCTGGAGAGCATCGCGCTCGTGGCCCACGGCGGCTTCATCTACCGTATCGGCGGCCTCCGCGTGGACAGCGCCATCGACGAGCCGGAGGTCCTCACCTCGGTGGCGACGGTCCAGCGCTACGATCCGCGCGAAGGGACGTGGCAGGCCATGCCGGACCTGCCCGAGGGGCGCTCCGGGCACGGGGCCGTGGTGGTGGGCGACCGGCTGTACGTCGTGGGGGGCTGGACGCTCGCGGGCCCCGGCGAGCTGCTGACCCGGGGCGTCGTGCTCGACCTCTCGACGCCCGACGCGGCGTGGGTCCCCCTGCCCGAGGCGCCGTTCACGCTCCGCTCGCTGGGCGTCGCGAGGCGCGGTGACACGATCTACGCGCTCGGCGGCGTCGGCGAGGGGATGGCGTTCTCGGGCGAGGTCTACCGGTTCGACACGAAGACCGAGGCCTGGTCGCCGGGCCCGGCGCTCCCCTCGGAGATCCCGATTGCGGGCTTCGGCGCGACGGCGTGCAACGACGAACAGGACCTCTACATCAACATCGCCGACGGCCTCTTCCGGCTCAACGCGGCGGGCGACGGCTGGGAGCCCGCGGGAGCCCTGGAGTTCACGAGGTATTTCAGCCCCCTGATCTGTCCTGGCGGCGGCGAGGTGATCGTCCTCGGCGGGCGATCCGCGGCGGACAACGAGCTGACCTCATCCGTCGAGTCCGTCGGCGTGGCGCAGTGACGGCCGCGCGCCGAGCGCAGGGGCGTCGGCTCGTAAAGTGGAGCTGGCTCCAGTTTGCTGGAGTCGTGCAACCCACCGGGCATGCGGCGAGGGGCGGGTTGGTCTCCTGGGTTCAGCGCGTGACGGGGATCGTGCAGGAGAACGTCGTCCCCGCGCCGAGCTCGCTATCGACCGAGATCTGCCCCCCGTGCGCCTCGACGATGCCCTTGACGATGTACAGCCCGAGCCCCGCGCCCGCGCAGCGCGCCGCCCGCCCTTGCCAGTAGCGATCGAACAGGCGCGGGATGTCTTCCGGCCGGATCCCCGTGCCCGTGTCGCTGACGGACAGGCAGACATGGGGCCCCTGGCGCTCCGCGCCGATCGTGATCTCCCGTCCCTCGGCGGTGAACTTCAGGGCGTTGCCCACGAGGTTCGACAGCACCTGGAGCATGCGGCCACGGTCGCAGCTGAGCTCCAGGCCGCTCCCGGGAAGGAGGGTGTGGAGCTGGATCCGCTTCTGCTCGGCGAGCGGCGCGAGCATCTCGGTGACCTCGCGCACGAGCGAGCCCACCTCGCACGGCTGGATGTCCAGCTTCAGGCCCTTCGCCTCGATGATCGCGGCGTCGAGCAGCTCGCCGAGCATCTCGACGGCGCGCTCCGCGGCGCGCTTGATCTGCCGCGCCCGGTTGCGGATCGGCTGCCCCGCCGCGTCCGCCGCGGCCGATCGCTCGAGCAGGGACGCGGCCAGGATGATCGACGACAGCGGGTTCCGGAGGTCGTGCGCCGCGATGGCCAGCGCCTCCTCGCGGAGCCGCCGCGCCCGCTGCTCGGCCTCGTAGAGGCGCGCGCGCTCCAGGGCCTGCGCGCATTGCAGGGCGAGCGTCGTCATGAAGCGCCGGTCGTCCTCGCTGATCCGGCAGGTGTCGCGGTACGTGACCCCGAGCACCCCGATGGTCACGTCGCCCAGCGTCATGGGGACGCAGATCAGGGTCTTGGCCCAGTCGCCTGCCGGCGTGTCGGGATAGGCAGCCTGATACGCCGCGAGCGACTCGAAGATCAGCAGCTGGCCCGTGCGGATGCAGTCGACGACAGCCATGCGCGCGGACATCGGAATGCGGCGCAGGCGCGCGACGACGTCCTCGGGGTAGCCGGGCGCGCGGAGGACCTCGATCACGTCGTCCTCCGCGAGCAGCGCGACGTACCCCGCGTCGGCGTAGAGCGCGGCGAGCCCGAGCGAGAGGACCACCTCGGCCACCTGTGCGGGCGTCACCGCGCGCGAGAGCTCGGACGTGAACGTCTGGAGGCGCGCGACGCGCGCCTCCGCCAGCTCGACCCGGACGCGCGCGACGCGCTCGCAGGCGAGCGCCCGCTCCCGGGCCTCCTCGGCCCGCTTGCGGCGCTCGATCTCGTTCACGACCTCGACGACGTACAGCGGCGCCCCCGCGCGATCGCGGGCGAGCGAGCGCGTGACCGCGACCCAGAGCATCGACCCGTCCCGCCGCACGCAGCGCTCCTCGGTGGTGGAAGAGGGGATCTTCCCATCGCCCAGCGCATGGACGTGCCGGAGCGCTCCCTCCGCGTGGTCCGGGTGCCGGAGATCCTGGGCGCGGAGCGCCATCAGCTCCTCGACGGTGTATCCGAGCAGCTCACAGAGCTTCGGGTTCACGCGGAGCAAGCGGTCGTCGAGGGAGACGTGGGCCATCCCCACCGCCGCCTGGTCGAAGGCCGCGCGGAACCGTTCGTCGCTCGAGGCGCGCGCGACGTTCGCCGCGCGCGCCTCGAGCAGAGCGCGGACGGCCGTCATCAGGAGCCGGCTCTCGGCCGGCCATGCGCGCGAGCCGGCACGACAGCAATCGTACGCGGAACCGTACGCGGAACCGCACGTCGAACCGAGCGTCGAGCTCGAGGTCGATGGCTGACCGACGGCCGCGCTCGGCCGACTGGCGTGCAGCACCGGCGTGGCCGCCGCGCCCAGCGCCGCCTGGAGGCGCTGGCAGAGCTCGCACCGCTCGCCGTCCGGCAGATCGACGCCGATGAGCACCAGGTCCGGCGGCCGATGGGCTCTTCGCAGGCTCTCCGCGACCGTCGCTGCGAGCTCGACCCGCAGCCCAGCGGCCTCGAGCGTGCGGCGGATCTCCTCTCGTTGGGCCTCGTCATGATCGACGATCAGGACGGTAGGTGCCTGCATACGGTCCGCGCTCTTCCTTGGGAGAATGGAGAGTTGAAATAGCTCACTTCCTCGCGGCCCGCTCCTCGAGGAGGGGTGTCGAGGGTACGAACTGTGCAAGATCCCGGAGCAGAATCGCGGACGATGGCGGACGCAACCGCGCGCTCGGACGAGGGGTGGGCTCATGGCAGCGTGGCTGGAATCAGCTCTCGAGGCGGGGCGCCTCTACCGCTCGATCGGCGCCCTGGAGGCGGAGCAGCTGCGTCCTCACGTGCACCGCGCCTGGGTGCGCTCTCACGGGGGAGGGGCCGATCCGCGCCGCCCCAAGGCCGAGTTCCTGAGCGCGCTCGACACCGAGCGCCTGCGCGAGCGGCACCAGGACCTCATCCTCGCTTCCGAGCCCTACCTTCACGCGCTCAGCCAGGCCTCGGGCGACGAGCGCCATGCGGTCATGGTGGGAGACACGCGGGCGGTTCTCCTGGATGTCCGCGGTGACGAGCAGACGATCCACGGCCCCGAGCGGGTGCCCGGTGCCGGCGCGTTGCTTGATGAGAGCGTCTGTGGCGCGAACGGCGTCGGTACGGCGCTCGCCGAAGATGGCTATACGGAGCTCGTGGGGCCGGAGCATTTCATTCAGGGATTCCAGGCCTTCACGTGCCATGGGCTCCCGCTCCGGGACGGCGATGGGGCGGTCATCGGCGTGCTCAGCCTCTCGGTCAGGAGACCCGAGATTGGCTGGCGTCTCAGCGAAATTCTGCTCTGCGCCGCGCGCGCCATCGAGATGGATCTCCTCGCCATGCGGCTCGAGCGGGACATGGAACGTCTGCTCACTGCGCGGGACGTGCCCATGGAGGACCTGCGGCGGTTGCTCCAGGACATCCTCCAGGCGCGGGCCGCCGCGCGGCTCAGGATCGATCTCGCCGCGGATCAGCTCGCCGGGAGCGTCCTCGCCCAGACGCGCGATCTGCTCCATCTCGCCGCCAGCGTGCTGCGCCGCTTCCAGCGCTCCGCTGCGCTGTGGCGGGCGCTCGCGCTGGGCGAGGCGGCGGCGCCGCGCCCGGTGGCGCTCGACGCGCTGATCCGCGATCTCGCGGAGCTGCTGGAGGTCGAGTCAGCTGTCTTCAACGTCACGACCAGCATCGAGGAGCTCGAGCCCGTGGTGGTCCAGGCGGACCACGACACCCTGGCGCGCGGGCTCTTCCGCGTGCTGGTGAGCGCCATCCGGGCTGCGCGCCGCGGCGCCGTGCACCTCGCGCTCCGGGCGAGGCCGACGGGCGGAGAGCTGTGCCTCACGCTCTCACCCGGTGCGGGGGTCGCCCCGCGCGCGCCGCGCCCCGTGCGGGTGCTGGTGCCGGCGCACCCGGGAGCCCCGGAGCGCGCGGCGAGCGATCTCTCGGCGTGCGTGGCCTGAGCCGGCGGGCCCGCGCGCGCCGCTCACCGCAGGAGCGAGCCATCCCCACCGCCGATCGAATGGCTTCGTCCCGGCGATCGGATTCTTGCTCCGCGCGCCGCGAGCGTATCGACGCGCGTTATGCTCGCCCGTCTTTTCGCTTGGAGGAGGTCCAGCATGAGTCGATCAGCGCTTGTCAACGTCGGGTTCGCGGCGATGTTCCTCGCGGCGGCGCCGCTGCTCCCGGCGTGCGCCGTCGATCCGGACGGCACGGAAGAAGCGGAGTCCACCGGCCGCGCGAGCATCGCCCTGGTGGCGCAGACCAACGGGCACGTGTACCGGCTGAGCAACGCGATCTTCAGGATCGAGGGGCCGATCGTCACGTACCTCGGCACCTCGGATGATCCGGGCGAGACGGTGCTCAGCGCGGCATTGCCCACCGGCGATTACGCGAGCACCCTGGAGCAGGGCTGGGTCTTGCAGCGCGATGACGGGGGCACGTTTGTGCCCGTGCAGGCGGCGCTGCTCACCCCTCCCACCGTCTCATTCTCCATTTACGATGGGGCCGTCACGCCGCTGGTCTATCAATTCCAGACGGACGGCACGATCATCACCATCGGGGATGGGCAGCTGGACATTTCCATCGAGGTGACCGAGGTCGGCGGTGGCGGCGCGTGCACGCCGTTCGGCGCCGGCTGTGGCGGCAGCGAGTGGTGTGCCCCAGGAGCGCTGGTGGGAGGGGTTCCGGCCTGCCTCCCGGGAGGCACCATCCCCGTAGGAGGCACCTGTGGAGGCGTCGAGGGGTGTGTCTCCAACGCCGCGTGCGGCGACCTGACCGGGGAGGGCCTCACCTTCACGTGCATCGAGCTCTGTCCGGGGAGCAGCTTCGGCGCGCCGTGTGCCAGCGGCGGGACCTGCGTCGAGATTGGCTACCCGGAGTTCGGGATCTGCTTCTGAGCGGGGTTCGCGGCGATCGTCGCCGGGAGCGCGCGGGCAGCTTCCGGCGACGATCGCATCGGGCGGCGACCCTCCGTCGGGTCAGCGCGGAATGAGGTTGCGGCAGCCGCTGCCGCAGGCGTCCCCGTCGCGGTTGTTGCCGTCGTCGCACTCCTCGACGGCCTGGACGACGCCATCGCCGCAGTACTCGCCGAGCTTGCAGTCCTGCGCGCACTCGCCGTAGCCGCCGTCGTTCACGCCGTCGTCGCACTCCTCGCCCAGGCTGACGACGCTGTCGCCGCAGACGGGCTTGCACTCGCTGCGCGCCGTCGCGAAGCCCTGCAGCGTGAGCTTGAACGTCGACGCCGCCGTCTGGCGCTCGGCGTGGAACACGGCGATCTGGTAGACGCCGCCGTCCGTCAGGCCGAGGTCGATGTTCCGCGCCGGGATGTTGTCGTTCTCCTCCGTGGCGTAGGTGACCCTGCCGGCCCCGTTGGCGCCGATGACGAGGCGCCCGTTGACGGCGCTGTGGATGCCGCCGACGTCGACCGCGAGGCGATCGTTGATGAACACCCACACATCGTCGTCGCCGGTGAAGTCGAGCTCGTACTGCTCGCCCGCGTTGTACTGGAACCAGTAGCGGATCTCGCTCGTGAAATGGAAGTTGTGCTTCGGGCTGCCCTGCTCCTTCAGCCAGTCGCCGCCGCCGTAGCTCGGGAAGATGTCGGCCGCGACGCGCTCGGCCGCCGGGGTGAACGGATCGTCGTCGACCGGGAAGAACAGCGGGTTCCCGTCGTAGGTCTCCTCGACATACCTCGCCCAGTAGACCCCGCCGCGCACCTCGCAGCTGTGGAACTCCTCGCTGTGGATGTCGCCGCAATCCGGGGTGGCCTGGGCCGACGAGGTGCACTCCTCGTCGTTCACCTCGTTGCCCACGTTGCCGCAATAGTGCTCGGCCTCCTGGGACAGCAGGGTCCACTGCTCGCCGTCCTCGCCCCAGCGGTTCACGAAGCGGCCGTCGCCGGTGTCCCAGAGCGTGAGGGTGGTGACCGTGGTGCTGTTGGTGCCGGGCACGTCGTGGTACCACTGGGCGAAGCTGTCTGCGCTCGTGACCAGGCTGTTGGCGGCGGTCATGTACGTCGGCTTCTTCTCGGCGTCGAGCCGGGGCCCGACCATGTTGAAGATCGGCCTGCTGTTGGCAGGACCTTTCGGCTCGAAGTCGGGGTGGGCCGCCTTGAAGTCGCGGAAGACGACAGGCACGGCCATCGATCCCGAGGGCTGGGGGACGGCGCACGTGTATCCCGGCTCCTCCGTGCACGTCGCGGAGCAGCCGTCGCCGTCGATGTTGTTGCCATCGTCGCACTCCTCGCCGAGCACGAGGCCATCGCCGCAGCTGGACGCGCAGGAGCCCGCGGAGCAATCGGGCTCGGCCTGGCAGCTCGAGGAGCAGCCGTCGAAGGGCATCGTGTTGCCGTCTTCGCAGCTCTCCGCGCCCTCTTGCGTCTTGTCGCCGCAGGTCGTCGGCGTGCAGGCGCTCGGGCTGCCGCTGCACTTGAAGCCGACCTCCACCTTGCAGGTCGGCGAGCAGCCGTCGGCCGTCTCGGTGTTGCCGTCGTCGCAGAGCTCCGGGAACACCACGGCGCCGTCACCGCAGCGGGCGATACGCGTGCAAGCGACCCCGGGCAGCGGGCACGACCAGCCGAGCTCGACCGAGCGGCAATCCGCCGCACAGCCGTCATCCCCCACGGCGTTTCCGTCGTCGCACGCCTCGTCGTTGGTCAGGCCCCCGTCGCCGCAACGGAACGCGCTGTCGCTGTCGCCGATGTCCGATCCGCTCCCCGTGGTGTCGCCGTCGCCGAGATCGCCGCCGGTGGTGGTGGTGGGATTGTCCCCGCCGCCGCCGGGGCCACCGCCTCCGGAAGGGCGGCCTGCGCTCGCAGAGCAGCTCGCCACCAGGGCGGCGCAGCTCGTGATGAAAATGGTTGAACCAAACCACGAAGATCGAGGACGCATGACCTGCTCCTTCCGGTTGCCCGGGACCTCTCGGGATGCGTGAATTGGCGACAGTCTCCCACGCGGGTGCCCTGAATTCGAGCCCTTCCTGCGCGCGCCGCGGCCTCCAGGGCTGTTGGATAATTGGTCCACGCACAGGCCGACTCCCCCTGTGCGTGGACAAATCCTGAACCAGCGTCTCTTTCCCCCGAGGGCGGACCGCGTGAGGGACGTATACTCGCGGGCCGGCCGGCTCGCTCCTCCTCGCAGGGCGGCCGGCCCGTCACCGGACCTGGAGCGCTGCATGTCGCGATCGTCTGACTCGACCCGTCCTCCGGGGAGCGCACGCCTCCCCGGCGCGACCGCGCGCTCCCGGCGCTCCTGGCCCGGGTGGGCCGGCTTCTCTGGCCTGCTCCTCCTGGTCATCCTCGTGCCGTTCTTCCTCTTCGCCGACAGCCTCGAGGCCGCGGCGCGAAGGCTGCTCGCGGCGCCGCCGTCGCCCATTGCGACGGCGCTCGTCCTCGGCGGATTGCTCGCTGGCGATATCGTCCTGCCGGTGCCATCGAGCCTGGTGAGCACGGCGGCGGGCGGGCTGCTCGGCTTCTGGCGCGGGACGGCGGTCTCCTGGGCGGGCATGATGGTGGGCTCGGGGCTGGGTTATCTGGTCGGCGCGCGCGCGGGCGCGCCGGCCTTGCAGCGGATGGTGGGCGAGGCGGAGCTCGCGCGCCTGACGCGGGCCGCCGAGCGGCACGGCCGCTGGTTCCTGCTCCTCTTCCGCGGCGTCCCTGTGCTCGCGGAGGCGTCTCTCGTCTTCGCGGGCGCGGGCCGCATGCCCTGGCGCGCGTTCGTCACGGTGACGGCCCTGGCCAACCTGGGCATCTCGGCGACCTATGCCGCGGTGGGCGCCTCGGCCGCGCGGCTCACGTCGTCCCTGCTGCTGCTCGCAGGGATGGTGCTTCTGCCGGGGCTCGCGCTGCTCCTCGTGCGCCTGCCGGAGCGCTGGCGGAGACCGGGAGGGGAGGGCGAGGGCCGCGGGAGAGGAGGGGAGTAGCGTTGGCAGCTCGGCTGCCGGCACACACCCGTCGCCGTCAGGATCGATGAAGGCCGGAGCAGCGCGTCGACGCGTCGACGCGCTGCGTGCCCCTGTGACAGGCATCGTGGCGAGTCGCGGCCTTTCAGCGTGTCTTTCCCATTGACGAGCTCTGGCGATGCCCTCTTTCGTCGAGTTTGACGCTGCGCGCAGGATGGATGACGCTGTGCACCTATCGAATGACGCTGTGCACCTATCGAATGACGCTGTGCACCTATCGAATGACGCTGCGCGCCCTGCGGGACTGCAGGGCGCCCAGATGGTTCAGCAATTCAAGTGCAATTTGAAAGTCAAGCGTCTCGTGGAGGTCGTCCCCTCGTGCAGCGTTCCTGCAGGATCCCGTTGGAGGAGAGCGCCTCCTGCGATCCACCGTCGCGGGAAAAACACCGCCATATCGATACTTGGTCCCGGCATCGGGGGGTGCGTCTCGTCTTGACCCTCTGTTTGGTGGCGGGTAACATGCGAGCCCGGTTGGCAACCCGTCGGTGTTGCTTGATTGCGAATTCTGCGCAGGGTCGACTGTAGAGCGCGACCAACCGTTGATCTGGCTGAGATTGTCTTACGGACGAGCCTTGGGGATTGTCGCTCGAAGCAGTGCGCCGTGCTCTGAATTTGTGCTTAACGAAAGAACGAACCTATGAGAATCCGAAGAAGCCATATCTTCTTGTGTTCCTTCGCCGCCCTCGGTCTGGTGGGCATCGCCTGCGGCGGTGACGGCTCGACCGCGGCGACCGGTGGGCTGGCGGGCTCCGGCGGAGCGAGCAACGGCACTGGCGTCGGCGCGGGCACCCCGACGAGCAGCGGCGTCGGCGCGGGCACCCCGACGAGCAGCGGCGTCGGCGCGGGCACCCCGACGAGCAACGGCAGCGGCGCTGGCAGCTCGACGGGCAGCAGCGACACCACCAGCGGTGCCGGCGCTGGGATCCCGAGCGGCAGCGGCAGCGGCAACCCGGACGCGAACCCCACGCCGGACACCGACGACTCGCCGAACGGCAGGTTCCGCGTCAAGCGCGAGAACGGCCGCCTGACGGACGGCGGCACCGAGTTCCAGGTTCGCGGCGGCAACTGGTTCGGGCTCGAGGGACAGGACGATCTCGAGCGTCCCGGCGCCATGGAGCTCTTCATCGGGTCGATGTGGTGGGCGGATAACAACGCCCCGCGCACCATCGTGCAGACGATGAAGGAGCTCACGAGCTCGAACCTCAAGTTCAACACGATCCGGCTCCCCATCGCGCCGCAGACCCTGGTCGCCAACCACCCGGACGGCAACTACAGCACCATGACGCCCCGGATCAGGAACAACGACGAGGAGGTCTACCCGTACGCCAACGCCCTCGAGGCGCTCGAGGACTTCCTCGTCAAGGCCAACGAGAACAAGCTGTTCGTCCTCATCGGCATCCACTCCTGCTCGAACCACATCGGGTGGCGCAAGGGCCGGCTCGACGATGCCCCGCCCTACGTGGACAGCAACCGCGAGAACTACGATTACAAGGCGGACGACTACAACTGCAAAGAGGGCGAGGACGCCTACAACTACGACAAGTGGCTCGCGGACATCCGTACGATTGCGCAGCTGCCCAAGAAGCTCGGGATCAACAACATCCTCGGAATCGATTGCTTCAACGAGCCGTGGAAGTACAGCTGGCCCGAGTGGGCGGACATGGCCAAGGCGTGCTACGACGTCATCGCCGAGGAGAATGACGACATGATCGCGGTCGTCCAGGGCGTGTCCGGCAGCCACCAGCCCGCGGGCGCCACCGGCCTGACGCTGGAGCCGGAGCCCCACGGCGATCTCGAGCTCAACCCGAACTGGGGTGAGAACCTGTACGGCCAGAAGGCCTACCCGATCCAGATCCCCAGGAATCGGCTCTGCTTCTCGCCCCACACCTACGGGCCTGCCGTTTTCGTTCAGAAGCAGCACGTCGATCAGTCCAAGCCCGAGTGCGTCGGGCTCGAGGACGAGGCGGCCGCCGCGGCCAAGTGCGGGCTGATCGTCGAGCGGAGCAACGCGGCGGCTGTCGCGTTGATGGAGAAGCAGTGGGACGAGCACTTCGGGTACCTGCACGACGACGGGTTCTGCGTGCTCACCGGCGAGTTCGGCGGCGTGAAGGACTGGCCGAAGAACGAGATGGATCCGCCGCTCGCCCAGCAGTGGGCGCACCTGCCTGCCGGCAAGCGCTACGACTGGGAGTGGCAGAACATGTACGTGGACTACCTCATCAAGAAGAAGATGACGGACTTCACCTACTGGTCCATCAACCCCGAGTCGGGTGATACGGGTGGTATCTACGGCCACAAGTACACCGACGCCGACAAGTCGGGCTGGGGCACCTGGACGGAGCTCGACAAGGAGAAGGTCGACATGCTGGCCCGCCTCAAGTAGGCCGAGCCACTGACGAAGAAGACCGCCCGCGGGCCTTGACCCGCGGGCGGTTCTCTTTTGTGACTCCAGCCCACCTCTGCACCATGCCGCTCTAATCGCAGCTGTTGTCGCGCGCGTTCACCAGGGTGAGATTGCGGAAGGTGCTGTTCTCGGCGCAGGGGTTCTCGTTGACGGCCGTGTCCGTGATCGTGAGGTTCTGGATCGTGATGTCCGAGGAGTTCGCGAACTCGGTGCGTGCGGCCAGGCGGATGTCGCCGCCGCCGTCGATGGTCCCGGACTCGGCGGCGATGTTCACGTTGTGGCAGTTCTCGAGCAGGATCGCGTTGTTGCCGGTGTCGGCGAGATCGATCCGGTCGATCGTGACGCCCCCGCTCTCGGACACGCAGAAGATCCCGCGCCCGCCCCCGCGGGCGATGACCTGGCCGACGTGGATGTTGGTGGGGTAGCCGCTGCCGATGCGCCCCGCGCGGTTGGCGAGCCGGAACGCCGCGTAGCCGGTGCCCGCGCCCGCGTTCACGGCGTCGACCGTCCCGACCTCGGCGTTGGTCGTGTCGTTCAGGAGGAGGCCGCATTCCCCGGTGTCGCGCGCGATGACGGTGCCGATGCGGATGTCGTCGACGCCGTAGGTCTCGACGCCGTGAGAGCTGGTCCCCTCGGCGTAGACATGGTCGATCTCGATGTTCTTCACCTTGTTGGCGCGGTCGGAGCGTCCATGGTTGTCGATGCGGACGCCGAGGCCGCTCGAGACGCGCAGCTCGACATGACCGAGGCGCAGGTTCTCGACGTCGCGGAAGAACATGGCGTAGAGCGGGGTGCCGCTGATCGTGACGTTCGGGATCTCGATGTCGGTCCGGCCGCGCGCGTAGATGGGCGCGTTGTCGCCGGAGCCGCTGCCGGTGACCTCGATCGTGCCGCAGACGTTGAGCACGGTGTAGCTGGGCACGTTCAGCCTCGAGCTCGCGGCCACGGTCCCGGAGCCCTGGACCAGGACGCTCTGCTTGCTGGTGCGGCCGGAGCTCAAGCTGTCGAGCGCCGCCTGCATCGCGGCCCGCATGTCGCCGCCGCTGTAGACGTTGCGAGCGCCGTTCTGCGCGATCCAGTCGGATCCGGATCGGGTCACCACGGCGTTGTAGCCGCTCGTGTCTCCGTCGCACGGATACGCCGCGTCACCACCTCCGCTGCCGCCCGTCCCCGCCCCTCCGGCGCCGCTCCCGCCTGTGCCGGCCGCGCTGGAGCCCGCGCCTCCGGCGCCGTTTCCGCCGGTGCTCGCCGCGCCGGAGTCCGCGCCTCCGCTGCCGGTGCTGCTCGTGGCGGCGGAGCCTCCCGAGCCAGCCGCGCCGGCGCCCGACGTCCCGCCGCTCGCGACGCCGCCGCCCGCGCCAGGGCCACCGCTCGCGGGCGAGCCCCCCGTCGCTGAGCTGCCGCTTTCGGGCGAGCCCCCCGTCGCCGAGCCGCCGCCGCTGCTCTCCGGGTCGCCGCCGGCGTCCGAGCCGCAGGCCGCTGCCATGAGCAATCCGATGAGCGTCGCGGGTATCGTCGAGATGGTGCGCAATCGAGTCTTCATTCCAAGCTCCGAACGGTGAAAGAGACATTGGCGTCCCCTGATCCGCGCTCGCGCTCGGGGCCCGGCGCCTGGCCCCTGAGGGGCAGCGTCGGGCGTTGACAGGACTGCCGTCGCCAGGAGGGTGTCGACGTAGGGGCAAGACCAATCACCGCTCTCGACCGGCGACGAGTCGTTCGCGTGCGAGCGCACGATTGCAGCGCTGCACGTCGCCGCATCGAGGCTCGAGGCTTCCCCAGCTGCCCCGCCGCGATGCCGCCCGAAGCCGTCGGCGAGCCGGATGGCTCGCACGACCGATCCCCATCTCTCGCCTCCCCGCCTCCCCGTCTCCCTGTGAATCTTCTCTTCTCGCTCTCCACCCGACGTCGCGTTTCGTCTCCGTCGATGTCGCGGGCGCCACGCCCTCGATCCTCTTCTCATGGCCGCCCGCCAGGCGGCCGCGCTCCGTTCGACCCTGGCGACCCGAGCGCCGCGCGGTCAGGGCGGATCGGGCAGCGCGCTCGCCGATCGGCGGCAGCGGCCCGCTGCCGTGTTCCGCGGCGCTCCCGGCTTGGATACGCTACTTCACGAGCTCCCCCGTCTCGTGTGTGCATCCGGGGCCGAGCGCGCTGCTCTTCGAAGCCCCGCACCCGCCATGTACCGTACCGCCGCTCCCCTGCCTCCCGAGCCGCCCCGCGAGTGGCAGCTCATCGTCGAGGCCTTCCTGTACGAGCACCTCTCCGTGCCCGAGGCATGGCTCGCGCGCGCCGGGGGCACCGTCGCGCTGCTCGTCGGCGCGCGGATGCTCGCGCCCGAGCACCACGGGGAGAACCGCGCCTGGCTGTTCGGCGATCTGCGGCGCATGGAGGGCCAGCGGCCGCCGCTCCTCGCCCCCGCCTCGTTCGGGCTGGAGCGCGTGTGCGCGCCGGGCGAGACGGAGGCCCTCCCGCGGCACGTCGCCGTGTGCCCCTGGCCCGACGCGGCGGGGATGACGCTGGCGGGCATCGCTGGCCACCTTCCGGGCTCGCGCTTCGAGGTCGGCGCGGCGGTGGAGGTCGCGGCGCAGCTCGCGCGCGTGCGCCTCGCTGTGCCGCACGCGGGCTTCACGTACGCCCGCGTCATCGTCTTCGAGAGCGGCGAGGTGCGGGTCGCGCCGCCCCTGCCGGAGACGGAGCGATCGGCCGCGCTGAGCGATTCGGGGTTCGAGTACCTCGACGACCTGGGGATCAGGGGCTCCCAGATCCATAACCCCAATGGCCTCGATCCGGCCGTCGGCGTCGCGTCGGCGCTCTTCGAGCTCGTCGCGGGCTTCGGCGAGGCCGGCGGCGTCGCGAAGCGCCAGTTCCTCCACGCCGCGGTCACGGCGCCGCCCGCGCACCCGCTGCCGTCGGACTTCGGCGTGCGCAGCCGCGAGGTCGACGCCCTCGTCGCGCGGGGCACGTCGGGCGACGACTCGCTCCCCGAGCTCGCGCAGGCGCTCGCCGCGCTCAGCCAGGCGCTCGACGGCCCAGCCGCGCTCGGTCGCGCGGTGCGCGCGAGCGTCGCCGCGGCCGCGCCCTCGCCGCCCCACCGGCAGACGTGGGATGGAAAGCGTATTTACATGCTGTTCCCCGACGTGCAGGCGCTCCCTGTCGGCGCAGGCTGGCCGGGGCCCGAGCTCTGAAGCGACCGCGCCGCCGCGGCGTCTCGTGCGCCTCTCACGTGCCTCTCGTGCGGCGCCGCGGCTAACCGCAGCCCGGCACTTCGTCGAAGCTGAAGAAGACCTGCTTGCCCATGGAGCGGGACAGCTCGACCATCTCGTCGGCTCCCTTGGAGGGGCCGCCGATCCGCAGGCAAGCGTCGCAGCGCGCGACGAGCCGGCGGGCGACGGGATGGAAGATCTCGTTGAAGATCTCGTCGCCGATCTGCCGCGACCCGGCGTGCTCGATGAGCGGCAGCGCGAACCATTCGCCGAGGACCGGGAGGTGGCCCGCCCGGAAGAGGCGCACGGCCATGTCGTTCATCGCGTGAACGTTGGCCGCGATCAGGACCGGATCATCCCCCGTGCCGGAGCGATAGGGCCCGGCGACGAGGATCATGAGGGGCTGGGTGGGTTGCATCGTCTGCCGTCAGGGGGCCTGCAGGTCGCGATCGGCGCTCGGGAACCAGCGCGTCGCGGCGCGGACCGCGTTGGTGGCCGCGCCGAGCCGAAGGTTGTCCCCGACAACGGTCAGGCACACGCTCTTCCGGTCGCGGTCCCGGTGATCGGGGCGGATCCGCCCGACCAGCGCGAGGTCTCGGTCCTGCACGCAGTGGAGCGCGCTCAGGCCCTCGCCGGCGGCGCCGGGGAGGTGCTTCACGAAGGGCGACTTCGCCGGATCGCTCAGGATGCCCGCGACCCGCTCGAGATCTACCGGGCGATCGAACGTGACCCACGCGTTCTCGTAGTGGCCGACCGCGACGCCGACCCGGCAGCACTGCGCGGAGACGCCGAGCTCCGGCATGCTCAGGATCTTGCGGCTCTCGAAGATGAGCTTCCGCTCTTCCGAGGAGAAGCCGCTCTCGTCGGTGCCGCCGTTGTGCGGGACGGTGTTGCCGGCGTAGCCCGACGGCTTGAACGGCACGCCCAGGCGATCGAGGGCCTGGAAGCCGTCGCGCGCGTCCGCGAGGAACGAGTCCAGGGCGGCGATGCCGGCGCCGCTGACCGCCTGGTACGTGCTCACCGTGACCGCGCTCAGCCCGAACTCCCGGCGCAGGGGCGAGAGCGCGAGCATCAGCGGGATGGTCGTGCAGTTCGGGTTGGCCACGAGCCGGACCGAGTCGTCGACGATGCTCGAGTTCACCCCGGCGACGACGAGCGGCACCTTCGGGTCGGCGCGGTACGTGTTGCTCTTGTCGATCACGCGGTACCCGAGCTCCACGAGCCGCGGGACGTACCGCTTGCTGTGATCGTCATCCAGGGCCACGAACGCGAGGTCTCCGCGGGGGGCGTCCTGCGCCTCGAGGCGCGACGCACTGAGCACCTCGTACGACTTGCCGTCGAGGGTGAGCTCCTGGTCCCGGCTCGCGAACAGGGCGAGCGTCGCGCCGGGCCAGGCCCGCGCGATGAGGGTGATGGTTTCGCGGCCAACAAGGCCCGTGGCGCCGAGGATGCAGATTCGCATAAGGGCGCTCTTTACCAGACCGGGGCCCAGCCGACGAGGGGCGAGTGGCCGGGCGCCGCGGCGGCGTTCTGCCTAGCTACCTTGCCTGGCCTAGCCTCGCCGCGCGCCCCTTCCGCCCGCGCGCCAGCCGCCGTCCCCTCGGCGGCCGGGGCGCGGCCCGCGCTCAGATGACCGTGCCCGGCGGGACGACGGCGTTCTTCGGGACGACCACGATGCCCTCCCGGGCCGCGTAGTACGGGGCGTCGGTGTCCGGCCGGTCGGGGATGTTGCGGATCACCACCCCGTCGCCGATGCGCGCGTTCTTGTCGATGATCGCGCCGTCGATCGTGCACCCCCGGCCGATGCCGATGGGCGGCAGACCCCTCGTGCTCTCGGGGCCGTGGGCCTGGAACAGCGACTCGTAGTCCGCGCCCATCATGACCGTGTTCGACATGGAGACGTGGGGCCCGATGGAGGAGAGCTGCCCGACGACCGACCGGGAGATCTTCGACTCGATGATCCGGCTCCCCTCGGCGAGGAGCACCTGGTCGAGGACCGAGCCGGCGGTGACGTGGGCCGGGGGGAAGAACTGCGGGCGCGTGTAGATCGGCCGCTGCGGGTCGTAGAACGAGAACGGAGGATCGGAGTCGGTGAGCGCGAGGCTGGCCTCGTAGTAGCTGCGGATCGTGCCGATGTCCTCCCAGTACCCGTCGAACGTGTAGGTCATCATCCGGTGGGTGTCGAGCGCCCGGGGGAGGATGTGGCTGCCGAAGTCGGAGGCGTTGTCGTGCTCGAGCATCTCGTAGAGCGCCTTCGCGCTGAAGATGTAGACGCCCATCGAGGCGAGCCACGGGTTCGCCGGATCGGGCAGCTGCCGCACGTTGTCGAGCAGCTTCATGTCCTTCGGCTTCTCGACGAACTTGACCACTCGCCCGGTGTCGTCGGTGTCCACGATGCCGAGGCGCGACACCTCGGCCGTCGGGACGGGGCGGACGGCGAGCGTGACGTCGGCCCGGGTCTCGCGGTGGTGCTCGAGGAAGGGCTCGTAGTCCATGCGGTAGAGGTGATCGCCCGAGAGGATCATGACGTCCCGCGGGTTCGGCGATTTCACCTCGACGAGCTGCTTGCGGACGGCGTCGGCGGTGCCCTGGTACCAGTCGCTGTGGGTCGGCGTCTGCTCGGCCGCGAGGATCTGCACCGCGCCGGCGGAGAAGACGTCGAATCGGTACGTC
Organism: Sorangium sp. So ce117; assembly: GCF_051524395.1. Classification (NCBI taxonomy): domain Bacteria; kingdom Pseudomonadati; phylum Myxococcota; order Polyangiales; family Polyangiaceae; genus Sorangium; species Sorangium sp. So ce117. The sequence continues at coordinate 7,695,814 of NZ_CP150309.1, read as the reverse complement.
TGCGTGATGTGGTTGTGGAGCGAGACCGAGTTGAACTGCGTGAGGATGTGGATGCGGTTGAAGCCCGAGTTGAGGCAGTTGCTGATCGGGATGTCGACCAGCCGGTACTTGCCGCCGGTCGGGACGGCTGGCTTCGAGCGCAGCTTGGTGAGCGGGTAGAGGCGGCTTCCTACGCCTCCGCCGAGGATCAAAACCACCACGTCGTTGTGCTTCAAGCGGGTCTCCGCGAGGTGAGGGGGACGGTTCGACGCCCGGGACGATGGGCGCGGTTACACTAGCAGGAGTGGCGAACCCACCGGGCTGCAGATCGCTCAGCGGCAGCGGGCTGGGCGGTCGCTCGGGGCGGGGGCTTCCCGGGCGATAGCCCCCGTCTGCTCCTCCACGCTGAGCGACGTGATCCGCGCGTCCGGCGAGGTGTCGACACGCACGGCCAGCGAGAGCGCGCCGCGCTCGCAGCGCAGGCCGAAGCGCGCCGCCGTGGCGCTCTCCACGACGGCGGAGCCGTCGAGCGCGCACGCCCCCACCCGCGCGCCGGCGTCGCGCAGCGCCTTTCGCAGGGAGGCGAGGTGAGCCTCCGGGAACCAGCCGGGCCTGAGCCTGCGATCGAGCGCCCCCGTGCGCGCGCGGCCGATGATCGAGGCGACGGCCTGGGCGGCGCGGCGCACGGGCGGGGAGGGCGGGACGACGCGCGCCGCCATGGCGCCGGTCGCCGCGAGCCGGCCGAGCACGTCCGCGTTGAGCGACTCGAGATCGGCGCCGGCGACGTTGGCGAGCGCGACGACGCCGACGCCCCGCTGCGGGAGGATCATCACCGACGCGGAGAAGCCGTCGATCAGGCCGTTGTGGAAGACCATGTGGCCGAGGTCGCAGTCCTCGCGCACGTGCCAGCCCAGCCCGGGGCCGTCGTCGCCGCCGGCGGTCGGGAACGCCGAGCCGTTGCGCGCCATCAGGTGCGACTCGCGCACCGTGCTCCGCCGCAGGGCCCCCGTCTCGGGCGCGTCGCGCGCGGGCCAGGCGGCGAGCTCGAACCCGACGAAGCGACCCATGTCGGCGAGGCTCGCGTAGAGCCCCGCGGTCGCCTCGGAGGCCCCGAGCCGCCAGGGCTGGATCGGCGCCACGGCGCCGCCGTCGACGCCGCGCGCGTGGGGCGAGGCGAGCGCGTCGGGCGGCACCTGCGACGGGTCCCAGGCGGCGTCGCGCATGCCGAGCGGCCCGAGCACCGCGTCGCTCATGTAGCGCCGGTACGGCACGCCGGCGGCGCGCGCGACGACCAGCCCGAGGAGCGAATAGCCGAGGTTCGAGTAGGACGTCGCGGTGCCCGGCGCGCTCTCGAGCCCGAAGCCGTCGAGCGTGGCCAGGATCTCCCGCTCGGTGACGTCGCGCGACGTCGACGCGGGGGGAAACACGCCGAGCCGCGGCAGGCCGGAGCTGTGCGTGAGCAGGTCGCGGACGGTGATCTGCCGCGCGTCGCGCGTCGGGTAGACGACGCCGGTGAGCGCCGGCAGGTAGCGCGCCGCCGGGGCGTCGATCGACAGCCGCCCTTCGTCCCGGAGCCGCAGTATCGCCGCCGCGGTCAGCGGCTTGGTGACGGAGCCGACGCGGAAGCGCGTGTGCTCGTCGACCGCTCCGCCCGCCGCGGCGTCCCGCACGCCGAGCACCGCCTGGATCGCGAGCTCCTCGTCGATGACGACGCCGAGCGCGAGCGCCGGCAAGCGCTCCCTCTCCGCGGCGCGCCGCGCGAGCGCCTGCACGTCGGCCGCCGCCGCGCGGAGCTTCCGCCCGCGCTCCGGATCGGGGAAGCGCGGCGTCGGCGCGGGCTCGCTGGCGAAGCGCTGGTCGAGCGGCGCCGCGGCCCCCTGCGCGACGGCCCGCGGCGCGGGCGCGGGCGATGCGCACCCGCAGAGGAGCAGGGGTGACGCGGAGAAGACGGCCGCGGCGAGGAGCGCGGCGAGCCTGTCGTCGATCGTCCTCACGTCGGAGCCATGACTCTCGCTCTTCGATCGCGACCCGACAATTCGAAACGGACCCGGTGGAAGGGGTCAGTCCTCGATTGTAGCGGTGGAGGTAGGCGGGGAGCGCGACGTCCACGCAGCTCCGGGGTGGGGATCCCACCGTGTGATCCGCGCGGGGCCATGACGGCGCGCGCGGGATCGGAGGCGCCGGCGGCAGTGCGCGCCTACGCCTGCGCGAACCGCTCCTGGAAGGCCCGGTAGTTCGGCCGATCGGCGCCCCGGTCGTACACCGCGAACACCACGCGCGAGAACGCGCCGCGGAAGCGCGGGCGCTCGAGGCACCGGGCGAAGACGTCGGCGACCTCGCGCGGATCGTTGCGGAAGACGCCGCACCCCCACGCCCCGAGGACAAGGCACCGGTGCCCGTGCGCGCCCGCCGCGGCGAGCACCATGTCCGCGCGGCGCTCCAGGGCGGCCCGGATCTCCTGGTCCGTGGCGTCGTCGCGCTGGAACGCCTCGCCGGCGTTCGGCGCCGGCGCCGTGATGATCGACAGCGCGAACGGCCGGTCCAGCAGGGCGTGCTGCTCGTCGCGGAAGAACGGCACGTCCGGCGAGTAGATGATGTGGTCGGTATAGAGAAAGCTCCCGCAGGCGCGGTTCTGGTCGTAGTACTCGCGCTGCTCGACGAGCGACGCGTACAGCGCCGAGCACCTGGCGAGGTCCTCCTCCTGGGCCTTGGCCCCGCGCAGGAACCCGCCCCCGGGGTTCTTGGCGGAAGCGAAGTTGAGGGCCATGACGCGGGCCTGGCCCTCCTGCTCGATGAGCCGCCGCCCCGCCGCCCCCGTGGTCTCGCCGGTGACCTCGATCGCCGCCGGGGCGTCGAGGCGCTCCTTCGGCTCCCAGGCGTCGAGTGATCCGGGCCGGTAAAGCACGGTGCCCTTCACCGCGGCGAGCACGCGGTCGCGGATGCGAACGGTCGCGCCCGAGGGCGCGATGTACTCGCCGCGACTCGCGATCTGCACGGTCTCTGCGGCGATGCTGGTCAGCTTCATGCGCTCAAGGATTGGCGAGCCGCGGCCGCTCGTCCAGCGAAACGCGCCCCGCCCTGCGCCGCGTCAGCGTCGCACGGAGAAGAGCGCCCACTGACCGTCGCGCGCGGCGAGCTCGAGCCGCTCGTGGGCGAGCAGCGCGGGCGAGGGCGAGCGCAGCAGCACGTAGTCGAACCTCGTGAGCTCCGGGTGGCGGAGCCAGCTCGGGCCGAGCCCTGGCATCGGGTTCTTGCCGCCCACGTACTGAATGAAGTTCATCCCGTAGCCTGCATAGGAGCTGTTCGGCAGGCCGCCGTGGCGCACCGTGGCGATCTCCTGGATTGCGCGGAGCGGCTTGACGGGGAACGCCTCCGTCGCCCCCCACGCGTCGAGGGGCGCCAGCAGCGTTTGGCCGTGAGAGAGCCTGTCGATGAGCCGGGAGGCGCCGACCGTCTCTCGATGGAAGTCGGCGAAGCGCCCGCAGAGGTGGAGGAGCAGGGCGCCGCCGCCGATCGCCATCGAGGCGAGGAGGCCCGCTCTCGGCGCGGGGCGCGCCGGCAGGCTCCAGGCGAAGGTGAAGAGCAGCGCGGCCATCCAGGGGTGCCGGTTGTTGATCCCCTCGACCCCGAGGCAATACGAGGGGAGGACCAGGTGACAGACCACGCTGGCGAGCGCGAGCACGGCGAACGCGTTCGGGACCCGGTACCGGGCGGTCGGGGACTCGGGCGACGCGTGGGGCGCGGCGGGCTCAGCGGTGGCGCCGGCGACGACGAGCAGCGCGAAGAGGAGCACGTAGCCGACCGAGATCGGGAGGAGGACCCCGACGAGCTCGGGGAGCTGCGCTGCGTTCTCGAAGAAGGGCGGCCACGCCGCGACAGGGCCGGGGACCGGGGCGCCGGAGGGCCTCGTGAGCACCGACCTGCCCACCCAGACGGCGAACAGGGCGAGCGACGGCGTGAGCGGGAGCAGCGCCCGCCATCGCTCCCGCGGCCCCGGCGCCCGCCAGAGCGCCCAGAGCAGCGCGACGTCGAGGAGGAGCTGGGCCAGCGCGAGCGCGTGCCACAGGAGCAGGGCGACAGCGATCGCGGCGAGGCCGACGCCGAGGCGCGGGGTCGGGCGATCGAGCCATCGCACGGCGACGGCCAGGCCCAGCACGACGAGCGGAGGGGCCGTCGCGAACGCGAAGAAGCCGCCGCTCACCCAGTACGAGTGCACGAGGGGGAAGACGAGCAGCACGCACCAGCGATCCCGCCGGAGCACGCGGAGGAGGAGCATCGAGGCGGCGGGCAGGGCGACGGTGTACGCGGTGAGGAGGACCTTGCCCGCGATCTCGATGGAGCTCACGGCCGCGATCGCCCGCGCGAGGAAGATCGGCAGGACGAGCGGCGCGATGGGCCATCCTGTCGTGTAGGTGCCGTGAAAGGGCGAGGCGGGATCCCCGTGGTCCTGGAACGCTCGGACGAACGTAAGGAACGGTGGGTAATCCATCATCGGCAGGAGGTCGGTCAGCCAGAAGGGCACCGCCGCGAGGAGCGTCAGCGTGAAGACCGTCACTCCATAGGCCCAATGAGCCCACGGGAATCGCGCGCCGGTACGTTCCATGGCCTGGTCGAGGGGATGCCACGATTTTCTGTTCGCGCCGTGCCGTCAAGCCCCCGATTGAAGGCCGTCGCGCCGTACGCCGCTCCGGCCGCGCGCGGCGCACGATCACGACGCTCGACGCTGCTCGCGCGATGGAACCAGCACGACGGCGGGACGAAGCCCCATCGATCCACCGCCTCGATCCGGTCCCGGCGGGGCGCGCTGCTTCGATCTCGATACGCAAGTCCTTGCACAGGTGCGCAAGCACCCGCTGCGCAGGTGTGGACTCCATCGCTCCGCGCTTGACCTCTGGACCGCGAAGTCACGCCATCGCGCATGCGGCACGTCGCTTGCCAATATCGGACACCGAAACCGGACGCCATCCGCGTCAGTACCAGCAGTCGAGTCGGTCCGACCCGCCGTGGAGGTCCCGTGGCGCCGTCCGGCGGAGCTCACTGCGGCGCTGCGCGCCCTCGCCTGACCCGAGAGGGAAAGGCATGAACGAGAGGTACTTGTATGATGAGTCATCTGTCTACGGAATCTCGTGGTCTCCTCCATGGCACGCTCGGCCTCCTCGTCCTGTCGCTCGCGTCGGCCGGGTGCGCCGCCGGCGCGCCTGCGGGAGAGGAGATCTCCGAGCAGGTCGGTGATACGGAGGTGAGCTTCGACGAGTTCGAGGCTCGCACCTATCGTGAGCCGGAGAGCGGCATCTACATCGTCGATGGCGACATTCCCGTCGAGGGCCTCGACGGGCTCGAGGGGTTCTATGAGCGCCACGTCCAGCGCGGAGCGCTCATCGTCGACCAGAGCCGCGGAAGGGACGTCCGGTGGAGCGACAGGGAGAAGCGGAACCTCAGCTACTGCGTGAGCGAGGCGTTCGGTGACGACCATGGCGCGGTGGTCTCCGCGATGGAGAGCGCCGCCGCGGCGTGGGGGGAGGTTGCGGACGTCCGCTTCGTTCACAGGGCGGACCAGGACGGCGCGTGTGATGCGCGCAACAAGAGGGTCGTCTTCGACGTGCGCCCGGTCGAGGGGCAGCCGTACTACGCGCGCGCGTTCTTCCCTGACAGCTCGCGCCGCGCGCGCAATCTCCTCATCGACTCGGCCGCCCTCGGCCCGCTCGATCTCTGGACGCTCACGGGCGTCCTGCGGCACGAGCTCGGCCACGCGCTCGGGTTCCGGCACGAGCACACGCGGCCCGAGGCGGGCGCCTGCTTCGAGGACGACGGCTGGCGCGCCCTGACGCCGTACGACGCGGGCTCGGTGATGCACTATCCGTGGTGCAACGGCACGAACTGGGGCGACCTCGACCTGACGGAGCACGACGCGCGCGGCGCCGCGGCCCTGTACGGCCCGCCCTGCCGGTGAGCTCCGCCCCGCGGCGCGCGCTGCGTCCCGCGCGCGCTGCGTCCCGCGCGCGCTGCGTCCCGCGCGCGCTACGTCCGGCGCGCCGCGCCGGCGGGAGCGCTGGCGCGGTGGGGAGTCCGAGGGCCCATGGCGCGCGCGCGCCGCGCGTGAGATCATGGCGCGCCATGGATGAGGTCGAGCTCGACGTCCGGCGATACTCGGCCGAGGTGGTCGCGCACCGCCACGCGCACCACCAGCTGGTCTTGCCTCTGGAAGGCGCGTTAGCCCTCTCGATGGACGGTCGAGAGCTCATGGCATCCGGCCTCTCGGGGGCTCTCGTCCCGTGCGACACCCGCCACGCTTTCGCGGCGCCGGACCGGAATCGCTTCCTCGTCATCGATGTGCCGCCCGCCTCCGCGGAAGCTCTCGGCGCCGCGCCGTGGTTCGAGCGGATCGCCGGCGGGTCGATCGCCCTCGACGCCGCTGCTGCGCACCTGGTCCGGACCGCGGCGGACGAGCTCGACCGGGGCGGCTCGGTCGCGCTGCGCCGGCAGTGGGCGGGGCTGCTCGTGCTCACGCTGGCCGAGCGCGGGGCGCGCGGCGCGCTCGGCGCGCTCGGCCTGACGCGCGCCCCGGAGAAGCTGCGCCGCGCGCTGCGCTTCCTCGAGGACCACGCGCACGAGCCGCTCACCGTCGCCGACGTGGCTGCCCGGGCGGAGCTGAGCCCGGGGCACCTCCACCATCTGTTCCGCACGGTCCTCGGGACGACGGTGCAGGAGCGCATCGCGGATCTGCGCCTCGCGCGCGCGACCGACCTGCTGTCCCGCACCGAGCTCGGGATCGCGGAGATCGCGATCCGCTGCGGCTACGCCGACCAGAGCTGCCTGACCCGCAGCCTTCGGCGCCGCCGCGGCGTGACCCCGGCGGCCCTGCGTCGCGCGGTCCGGGCCGAGCGTCGGGGCGAGCCGCGGCGCGGGCGAGCGTAGCCGGGCCGCGGGCGCGCAGCCCAGGCGCAGCGAGCCCGGGCGCGGGCGAATGTCGCTGGGGCGCGAGCCCGGAGTCCCGGCACAGGACGGCGGAGCCTGAGCCAAGACGGCGGCCGGCCGGCGCGCCATGCTCGGCGCCATGTCGGACACGACCCACGGCGCCGCCCTGTCGGACGCAGCGATGGCAGCGACGCCAGCGGCGCGCCCCTCGCGGCGAGCCGCCACCCTGGCGGGCGTCGCGGCGATCGGGCTCTGGGGCAGCCTCGCCCTGCTCTCGACCTCGGTGCGCAGGTTGCCGCCGCTCCAGGTGCTCTCGTCGACCTTCGCTGTCGCGGCGCTCCTCGGCGCGGCGCGGCTCGCCCGGCGCGGCGGGGGCGGCCTCGGCGCGCTGCGCCAGCCGCTCGGCAGCTGGATCCTCGGCGTGGGCGGCCTGTTCGGTTATCACGCCCTCTATTTCTATGCGCTCTCCGCCGCGCCGCCCGTGCAGGTCAGCGTCATCTCGTACCTGTGGCCGCTGCTCATCGTCCTGCTCTCGGCGGCGCTCCCCGGCGGTCGCCTGCGCCGCAGGCACGTGGTCGGGGCGCTGCTCGGGCTCGCGGGCGTCTGGACGCTCGTCGCCGGCGGGGACGCCGTCCGCCTGAGCGCCACACACACGCCCGGTTACCTGGCCGCGCTCGGCTGCGCGCTCCTCTGGTCGACGTACTCGGTGCTCCAGCGCCGCTTCGCCGAGGTCCCTGCCGACGCCATCGCAGGCTCCTGCGCCGCGACGGCCGCCCTGGGCCTGGCCGGGCACCTCGCGTTCGAGCGCACGGTCGTGCCGACGGCCGGAGAGGCGCTCGGCCTGCTCGCGCTCGGGCTGGGCCCCGTGGGGGTCGCGTTCTTCGCGTGGGATCACGCGACGAAGCACGGCGACGTGCCGCAGCTCGGGGTGCTGTCCTACGGCGCGCCGATCCTCTCGACGCTGCTGCTCTGCGTCGCCGGCCACGCCGAGGCGAGCGCCCAGCTGCTCGCCGCCTGCGCCCTCGTGGCTGTCGGCGGCCTCGTGTCGACCGCGCCCGCGGCGAACGTCAGCACCGGCACCCGCGGGCTGTCGACGTTCGCACGCTGGATCACTTGCCCTCGATCGCCGCGCTGACGCGCCCGCGATCGAGGGCGCTCTCTTTCGGTGCGGCTCGTGGCTACGCGCGGCGTGTGGGGGTCGGCTCGTCGTCCAGCAGGCCCGCGTTCGCGCTCGGCGTCGCGAACACCCCCTGCACGTCGTCGGCCGGAGCCCAGTGCCCCGCGCACATGAGCGCGCCCCCGGTGATCTCGGGCTGCGGCGAGAGGCGGGCCTGCACGTCGTCCGCGTGCACGCACACGTTGACGTGCACGCGCGGGTCCGCTTCCGGTCGCTGGGCCAGCGCCCGATGCACGGCGGTCGCGAGCTCGATCGCCGCGCGCCGCTCCCGTAGCGCCTCGGCTGCGTTTGCCGGGAGGAGGCGAACGCCGAGCACCTCGTTGCCGGTGATCGACGCGAGGATGAAGCCTGCGCGCGAGAGCTGCGACTCGGCGATGTCGAGCACCCGACCGATGTCGAAGGTCAGCGCGTCGTCGAGCTCGCCGGCGTCGCCGCGGGTCCGGACCTCCAGGTAGACCGCCACCGCGGGGTGCGTCGGGTCGGGCCCGCTCGGCATGCCCGACGCGGGCCCGCCGATGGCGTCCCTGAGCGCGCGCATCAGCTCCTCGACCGAGCCAAAGCGCCGCTCCCGCCGCTTCTCCATGCACCTCAGCACCACCGCGTCGAGCTCGATGGGCAGCGGGACCCGCAGGCTCGGGGGCAGCGGCTGTTCCTCCAGGTGCTTCCGCACCATCTCGTCCATGTCGTGTGTGTGGAACGGCAACCGGCCCACCAGCATGCGATGAAGGAGGACGCCTAGCGCATAGACGTCCACCCGCGCATCGATAGGACCGCCGAGGATCTGCTCTGGGGCCATGATGGATGGTGTCCCGGGCATACGTCCGGCGGTGGTGAGCCATGTCGACCCCTCCTCGGGCGCCATCATCTTTGCGATTCCGAAATCGAGCAGCTTGACGGCACGTGGCGGGCTCGAGCAGATGAAGATGTTGCTCGCTTTCACATCCCTGTGAACGATGCCCGCTGTGTGCGCGGCTGCTAGCGCTGCGCACACAGGCTCCATCAGTTCCAGGGTCTCGCGCGGCGTGAGCCGCGTCTGGGACCGGATCAGTGCGTCGAGCGTCTGGCCCTCGAGGCGCTCCATGACATAGAATGGCTGATAGTTGTTCAGCTCACCTACTGCATAGATTTCCACGATGTTGGGGTGGGAGATCGACCGCAGCACGTCGATCTCGCGTGCGAACCGATCGACCACGCGGCGAGAGTGGGCCACCGCCTCGCTCAGCACCTTGACCGCGGCGGGTCTGCCCGATTGGGCGTGCCTCGCCCCGTAGACCACGCCGCAGCCGCCACGCGCGATGAATCCTTCGAGGATGTACTCGCCCGCCAGGGTGCCCGGCGGGAACTCGCTGCGCGCGGCCGACCTCTCGAAATCCGAAAACGGCCTGGTCTCGTCCTCGTCGTCGCTCATCTGCCCCTCCGCGCCGTCCATCGCGGCGCGTTACAGCCCTGCCGTCAGCGCGCTCTCCCGATCGAACGCATCCTTTACTAAAGCGCTATGCAGAAGCATTTCGAAATGGTAACTTAAACTTTGCGGCTACTCGACCTTAAACGCCAAATCGCGGCGATGAAAAGGGGGACCGTCATGGTTCTTTGCTGTGCACGAAGTGTCGCGGTCTTCGCATTACCTCTGCTTACCGCTGCCTGCATCGGCGCCGAGATCGACGAGCAGGCGGAGGAGCTCGTCGGGGAAGCCGAGAGCGAGCTCATTTCCACGAACGGCGTCCTCCTGAACGCGCTGCACCCGAACGCGCTGCACCCGAACGGGCTGAGCCCAAGCGGGCTGAGCCCAAGCTGGCTGACCTCGAAAAGGCTGAGTCCGAGCTCGATGGCTCCGAGCGCGCTTGCGGCCATCAAGGATCCGGGATCGAGCGGCGCCCTGTCGAGGGATCTCCTGCGCTACATCGTGAGCTGTTCGCTGCGCGCCGACCAGACGTTCTCGTTTTCATGGACCGACAGCAGCGGGGTCGCCCACTCGGAGGTGTACCGCGGCGACCTCGGCTACGCGCACTGGTGGGCGAGCAGCCCCATCGGCAACGATACATATGTCCAGCATCAGATCTCGGCCTGCCTCGCCGCGCGGGTAAACTGGTACGGCGTTTCGGTGAACATCTCCCTGCGCAACAACGAGATGGCGTCGACTGCGGCGGAGCGCGCGGCCTATCCGGTGCGAGAGGGCGCGTTCTGGGGCAACCTGTTCGCCCCGACGCCCTATGTGGGGGCCTGCTACGATTCGGTGGGCTACGTTCGGGCGCGCCAAGTGCAGCGCGATTGCGCGGCCGGCCACGTCGAGACCAACCCGACGACCGGCGAGGTCACTTGGCAGCAGTGTGGCTCTCTGGTCATCTGGGGCTCATGCAACGCCATGTGCAACGGGACGGACGCCACGGCTGGCTACTTCAGGGGGTGTGTCACGAACTATCCGGTCAACCCTTATGTGCGCACGGACCAGGTGGTTACCACGTTCTTGCCGGCCGGCCCCTAGGAGCGTGAATGGGCTCGGAAGCCCTGCGAGATGCGGAGCCGGAACGGGCGACCCGGGAAGCGGGGCGCTGTCCGGCCTGCGGGCGGCGGAACCAGGGCGCGTGCCCCGAGTGCGCGCAGTCCGCTAGGACGCCGTCTGGCCAGTCGTCGATCCCTCCGGAGATCACGGAGGTCGTACCCGTCGCTTTGCCTCGTTTCCCCGGCTACTGGACCCGCAGGACGCTGGGGCAGGGCGGCTTCGGCCTCGTCTTCGAGGCCGAGCCGGAGGGCGGCGGCGCGCGCGTGGCCATCAAGCTCGCGCGCGCCGATCGCCGCGGCGCCGCCCAGCGCCTCCGGGGTGAGGTCGAGGCGCTCTCGGCCATCGGCGCCCCCCACGTGCCGGGCGTGCACGCATGGGGGGCGCTGGACGACGGCTCGCCCTACGTGGTGATCGAGCGCATCGCCGCGCCCACGCTCGCCTCCCGCCTCGCGGCGCGCCCCGCGCCGCAGCTCGAGGAGGCCGCCCGGCTCGGGCTCGCGACGCTCGCGACCCTCGAGGCCGTGCACGCGCGCGGCTACGTGCACTGCGACCTCAAGCCCGAGAACATCCTCGTCGATGAGGCGAAGGCGACGCTCATCGACCTCGGCATCGCCCGCGTCGTGGGGTGGCGCTACGACGGGCAGGACGAGGACCTCGCCGTGGGGACGGCCGAGTACATGGCGCCGGAGCAGTCGGCCGGGTGGCCCGATCTCGACGCGCGCGCCGACATCTACGCGATGGGCGTCATCCTGTACGAGCTCTTCGCGGGCCGGCCCCCGTTCTGGGGGCCGCGCGCGGCGGTGCTGGAGGACCATCGGAGCCGCAGGCCGCCGCGCCTGTCGGCCAGCGCGGCCGTGCCGCGGGCGGTCGAGGAGGTGGTGCACCGCTGCCTCGCCAAGGAACGGAGCGAGCGGTTCGCGAGCGCGAGCGAGCTCCGCGTGGCGCTGGAGCGCGCGCTCCGGGACGAGGTCGCGGCGAGCGCGCCGGAGGGGTCGCGCTCCGTGGCCGGCATCGAGCGCCGCGTGATGGGGCTCCTGTTCTTCGAGAGCGCGGCCGATCGCATCGCGGTGCAGCGCAGGCTCCTGGCGCTCGGCGGCGAGCTCGCGCACGCCTCCGGCGCTCGTTACGTGGCCGTCTTCGGCCAGGAGGGGACGGCGAGCCCCGCGCGCCGCGCGCAGCGGGCGGCCGACGAGCTCCTGCGACGCGGGGTGTGCACGCGGGTCCTCATCGATCTCGCGCCTGTGTCGAGCCAGGCGCGCCCGGACGGGACGCGGCGGTTCCTGAGCCCGCTCTTCTCGCGCGCCGAGCGGTGGCCGTCCGCCGCCGGGCCGCTGGGGCCTTTCCTTACGCCCGAGGCGTCGGCCGCGCTCCCCGAGCCGTCGCACGCCGCAGTGGGCGACGAGCTCCCGCCGGGCCTCGAGGATCAGTCGCGGGACGCGACGCGCCCCGGCGGGTTCGTCGGCCGTCGCGACCTCCTCGAGCAGCTCACGCAGAGCGCCGAGGAGGCGCTCTGCATGAAGAAGCCCACGGTCGTCTCGGTGACGGGCGGGCCCGGCCACGGGAAGAGCCGCCTCTTCGTCGAGCTCGGCAAGCAGCTCCGGGAGCGGCTGCCGCACGCCCGGATCATCGAGCTGCGCGGGCAGGAGCCCACGAGCGGCGCCTCGGACGAGACGCTCCACGAGCTCGTGCGCAAGGCGCTCTGCGTGCCGGAGCAGCCACCGGAGAGCGGCGTCCGCGGGGCGCTCCCGGAGTCGCTCGGTGCCGTGCTCGGCGAGGAGCTCCGCTTGGGGCTGGCGATGGCGCTCGGATGGGTGGACGAGCAGACGGGCGTCGACATCTTTCCAGAGCTCGAGGCGCTCCGGGCCGCGCCCGGCGCGCTTCGCTCGGCGCGCGTGCGGGCGGCGGGCGAGTGCCTGCGCCAGTGCGCGTCCGCGTCGCCCGTGATCATCCTCCTCGACGACGCGCACTTCGCTCATGACGCGGCGCTCGCTGCGCTCGAGTACGCGGCGCTCGCGGACGAGGCCACGCCGCTGTGGATCTGCGCGATGGGGCGCCCGGCGTTCGCCGAGGCGCACCCCTCCTGGGGCGAGCGCGCCGCGCGACACGAGGCCCTGCGGCTCGAGCCGCTGGACGATGAGAGCGCGCGGGCGCTGTGCCGGCGGCTGCTCCTGCCCGCGCGGGACGTGCCGGAGCCGGCGATCGATCGCCTGCTCGAGCGCTCGCAGCGGGTGCCGCTCTTGCTCGTGGAGCTCGTGCACGGGCTCAAGCGCGAGGGGATCCTGCGCCGGCACCGGCGGGGCGACGCGTGGTACCTGGCGACCGACGAGCTCGATCGCCTCCCTGTGCTGCCGTCGCTCGACCCGCTGGCGCAGGCGGAGATCGCGGCGCTCGGGCCGGCGCTCGGGGCGCACGCGCGGCTCGTCTCGCTGCTTGGCGCGGAGGTGTCGATCGACGAGATCGCGGGCGTGCTGCGCCAGCTGGATCTCCGCGGCGACGGCGCGGCCTTCCCGCTCGATGCGCGCGTCGGGACCGAGCGGTTGCTGAAGGTGGGCGTGCTGGTCGGCGATCGGAAGGACCGGCTGCGCTTCCGCCATGCGCTGGTGCGGGAGGCGGTCGCGCAGGACGTCGCTGCGGCCGAGCGGCGGCGGATCCACCTGGCGGCGTACGAGCACCACCGCGAGGCGGCCCACGAGGGTCGGGAGCAGCGGCGGCTCAGGATCGCGCACCACGCGGCGGAGGCGGGGCTCGCGACGGTCGCGGAGGAGGCCTACCTGGAGCTCGCCGAGCGGGCGCGGACGCGGCACGCCTACGTGGAGGCGGAGCTCTACTACAGCCGGGCGCTCGCGCAGCCTGTCGAGGCGCCTGGGGTACGGCGGAGGACGGCGTACCGGGGCCGGGGGCTGATGCGCTACCGGCTGGGCCGCTACCACGACGCGCTTGGCGATCTCGATCGCGCGCGCGCGATGGCGACTCTGGAGGGCGACGTCATAGAGCAGATCGAGCTCCTGCTCGACGAGGCCACGGCGCTCGACTGGATGGACGACTACGTCCGATCGAAGCAGCGCGTGGAGGAGGCGAGGGGGCTCGCGCGGGGCGATCTGCCGCCCGCGCTGGCGGCACGGCTCTCGATGGGGGTGGCGCGTTCGCTGAAGCGTGAGAGCCGGGAGGAAGAGTCGGTGCAGCAGTTCGAGCGCGCGGCGGCCCAGGCAGAGGGGCTGGGCGACGAGGGCTACGAGACGCTCGTGGTGTCGCTGCTCCTCCTGGGCACCATCTACCCGGGGCTAGGAAAGCTGGACGAGGCAGGCGCGGTGCTGAATCGGGCGATCCGAATGTGCGAGGAGCGCGGCGATCTCCTGCACCTCGGGCCGGCGATCAACGGCCGGGCGCTGCTCAGAGCCTGCCAGGGGGACAGCGCGGGGATGATCGCGGACCTCTGCCGTCTGCTCACGATCTCGCGCCAGCTGGGCCTCGGGATGCTGGAGCTCGTGAGCGAGTTCAACCTGGGCGAGTCCCTTTACCTGATGGGCGCCCTGGACGCGGCCATGCCCCACGTGGAGCGGACCGTGTCGCTGGAGCGTCAGCAGCGCGGGGAGGAGGCGCGGCCGGTGGTGCGTCTTCTCCTGGCGAGGCTGCTCCTCTACCGCGGCGAGGAGAGCACTGCGCGCGAGATCATCGAGGCGATCCGGGCTCAGCAGGCGAAGGCCGCCGCGGCGGGGCGCGAGGACACGGCGATGGCCCCCGCGGAAGAGGTGCACTGGTCGATGATCGACCTGGCGACGCGGGAGGCGAGCGCCGAGGAGTGGGACGAGCTGGAGGCGCGGTCTGCCCGGTTCTCCGCGGGGCAGGAGCGGATCGAGGTCATCGAGGCGCGGGCGCGCGCGCTGTCTCGGCGAGGCTGTCACGCGGAGGCGAGCGCGGCGCTCGCGAGGGCGATCGAGGCAGCAGGGAGCATCCCCAACATGATGCGGGAGCGGCTCGAGCGGCAGCGAGGGAGCTAGCCCGGATGCTCCATGAGTCGCTCACGCCGGCTCGTGACCCACGGATTCAGCGCCACGCGTACGAGAAACAGGCCTCCAGGTGGCTCGTTGCTTCGCGCAGCGCTCGCAGAAATTGACGGGATTCATTGGCCGACTCACCGCGGGGCAGCCGCCGCGGCGCGGCGCGGTGGGTCCTCGCGGTGGGCGACGCCCGTGACGGCGCCCTTGGCGTTTGGATGCGCAGCGGGATCGCCCGTCGCGTCGAACAGGGCGAGCGACCTCGAATAATCGAGCGCCGCCCCGGCGGTGTCGCCCCGCTCGCAGCGCAGATCGGCGCGCGCGTGGAGCACCGCGGCCTGCCCCGCGCTGTCCCCGAGCTCCTCGAAGAGCCGCAGCGCATCCTCGTAGTCGCGCTGCGCGCCCGGGAGCGCGCCCCGCTGGCGGCGCAGGTCGCCGCGGGCCTTGAGCGCGGCGGCCTCGCCGCGGCGATCTCCGCTGTCCCGGTACAGCAGGATCGCATTGCCATAGTCGCGCGCCGCGAGCGCCGTCTGCCGCTCTCGCAGGCGCAGGTCGCCGCGGGCCTGCCACGTGCGCGCATGGGTCTGCTCGCACCCGAGCGCCCGGAGGAGATCGGGCTGCGCGAGCACCTCGCGCGCGGCGCGGGCGCGTGAGCTCGCCCCGCGACGCTCATCGCGGCTGCTCGGCGGGGGCGAGCGCAGCTGGCTGAGGACGCGCTCCTCCACGCCCTCGAGGATGTAGAGCGCGCGGTCGTAGGCGCGCGCGGCGCCCGCGAGGTCCCCCTCCCTGAAACACAGATCGCCCTGCGCCTTCAGCACGTTGGCCTCGCCCAGGCGATCGCGGCAAGCCCTGAGGAGCGTGAGCGCGCTCCCGTAGTCGCTCGCCGCCCCCGCCAGTTCGTCCTGGTCGAGCCGGAGGTTGCCGCGCGCGAGCAACCCCATCGCCTCTCCGGCGCGGTCGGACGCCGCCCTGAACAGCGACAGCGCCCGCTCATGATCGCGTGAGGCGGCCGCGATGTCCCCCTGCCGCCGGTGCACGTCGCCGCGGAGCAGGAGCGCCGTCGCCTGGCCACGCCCGTGCATGGCCGCCTCGAACCCGGCGAGCGCTTCGCCGTAGTCCGCCACGGCGGCCTCGAGCGCGCCCTCGGCGAGGCGCCGGTTGCCGCGCGCGAGCAGCTCCTTTGCGTTACAGAAGATCTCGTCGTCGGCCGGCGGCGAGCTCCGCGCCGCCGCGCGCTGCACGTTCGCGCGCACCGCCTTGCGGAGCACGTCGCGGTGACCCGGGCGGCCGCGCTCGCGAGCGGCCGGCGTCGCGCGGAGCGTCCCGAAGGTGCCGCGCCGCTTGCTCGCGAGCTCGGCGCGGCGCGCGCCCTCGAGCGCCGCGAGCGCGCGCTCGCGCAGCTCGGGGAGCGCGTCGCCCGAGAGCCGCGCCGCCTCGTCGAGCAAGCGCTGCTGGAGCTCGGCCGGGAGCCCGAGATCGACCACCGTGCAGGCGTCGACGAGCGCCCGCGCCAGCACCTCGGCGCCGCGCTCGCCGTCCCGGAACGGCGCGAGGTCGAGGGCCGCGAAGAGCTCGCAGGCGACGCGCCTGCGCGACGCCGCCGCCGGCCGCCCCTCGGCCGCGGCCGTCCAGAAGAGCAGCGCCTGCATCGCGTCCGCCGAGCCCCGGTGGAGCGCGTCCCAGCGCCTCGCGTCGGCCGCCGCGTCCTCGCGGGCCGCGGCGCGCACGGGGGGCGTCATCGTGAAGGTCTGCGGGCCCTGCTCGAGCGACACCACCCGCCCATGCACGAGCAGCTGGAGCGGCCGCGCAGCGGAGGGCGCCGGCTTCCCCGCCGCGGCGGCGACCACCTCCAGCGGAACGCCCGCCGCGGGCAGCACGGCGAGCGCATGCACCACCCGGCGCGCCTCCTCGCCGAGCGACTCCAGCGCGTCGCCGAGCACCTGACCCACGATCTCCCCCTCGGGTCCCCCCGGATCCAGCTGCGCCGCGTTCCTCCGCAAATACGCCTCGACCGACATTCCCGTCCGCCGCAGCGAGGCTGCGGCGATCTCGATCGCGGCTGGCAGATACCCGAGCGCAGCGACGAGCGCATAGGCCCACTGGACCTCCGCAGCGGGCGGCGCGTCCGTCCCCCATGCACCCTGGGAGAGGACGGACATCGCAGCGGATACGGAGAGCGCCGAGACGCTGAGCTCGGCCATCTTCCGATCTCCGGACGTGGAGCGGAACCTCAACATATCGCCTCTGTCATTCCAGAAGAGCTGGTTGTCCGAGCAGGCGCCGTCCGGCTCTCGGCCCGCGGCGACATGCCTGCTGGCCCTCAATCAGCCTGGAGATTCACGTCTCGAAGCCTGTATCGACGAGCTTAGCGCGGCGCGCGACAGGCTCAACGGCCTTCCAGGTTTTCATGCGATCCCCGCGGCGAATCCGCGGCGAACCAGCCCGCGCTGGCACGCGTCCGGCAACGGCTCGCCGATCATGGGAAAGCGCGTTCGACGAAGCGGAACGACGGGATCCTGCGCCGGACGCTCGCTCCTTGTCGCCGGCTCGTATGTCCCCCGGTCGGGTCGAGGAGAGAAGATCCTGCCCGTCTGCGCGGGCCCCGCGGCGAGGCGGGGGGCTCGGGCGGAAGGCCGTGGGCGTGAGATCCGGGTCGGAGACGAGATCCTTTATGTGACCGAGACGGGCACCGGCAAGCCCGCGGTGCTTCTGCCCAGCATGCTGATCGACGGCGCGACCTACCAGCCAGCGGTCGAGGCGATGGCGCGCCGCGCGCGGGTGCTCGTCCTGGAGCTGCCCGGCTCGGGCCGCGCCTCGCGGCTGCGCGCGCCGTGGACCCTGGAGCGGTATGCGCGCTGCGTCGCCGAGGCCTTGCGGGTGTTGCGCCTCGAGCGCGTCACGCTGATCGGCCACTCGCTGTCTGGCGCCGTGGCGCTGATCGTCGCGGCGCTGCACCCCGAGCGGCTCACCGGGGTCGTGCTCGTCGATTCCATCGGATTCGACCCGCCGGGCTCGGTGCTTTCGCTCGTCCTCGCCCGCGCGGCCGAGGCGCTGCTGGCGCCTCGCTTCGTCGCGCGGGGGGCGCCTGCTCTCCTCCACAACCTGCTCTTCCACGCGCGGAGCGCGCTGAGCCTCCTGCGGATCGCCGCGACCGCAGATCTGAGCGGCCACGCGGCGCGCGTGCGCGTGAGGACGCTGCTCGCCTGGGGCGCGCGCGATCTCACGGTGCCGATCGGCTCGGCCCTCGCCATCCAACGCTCGATCCCCGACTCGACCCTTGTCGTCTCCTCGAAGGGAAGCCACGACTGGATCGTGGAGCGACCAGCCGAGTTCGCGGACGCGGTGGCGAGGTTCATGGCGGGCAGCGGCGGAGCAGCCTGAGCAGGGGGGTGTCGTGGAGCGCCGCCATGCGCTACCCTTGTCCCGGCGTTCTTCGGCGTGAACCTCAGGGAGCATGGCGCGCGGCGCGAGCCGAGCCGCCATAGCAGGGAGCGGGGCTTGACTGGTTTGTGGCGCCTGCTGGAACAGGCCGCGAGGTGGGCGCGGCGCGCGACCCCGCTGCTCGCGCTCCTCGCGACGATGGCGCTGTGCCTCCCCGCCCGCGGCGAGGCGGCGGCGCCCGCCGCGGGCCCGGGCGGCGCGGCCGGGGCCCCCGCGCCGCCGGGCCCGCGGCCGCTCCCGCCGATCCCCGGCGCGGGCAAGGTCACCGTGGTCGCGATCTCCGGGACGATCGATCTCGGCCTCTCGCCCTTCCTGGAGCGCGTCGTCGCCGCCCAGGGGGAGGGCGACCTCCTCGTGCTCGACATCAGCACGCTCGGCGGCCGCATCGACGCCGCGCTCGCCATCCGGGACGCGCTGCTCCGGGCGCGTGTCCGCACGGTGTGCTGGGTCAACCCGCGCGCGATCTCGGCCGGAGCGCTCATCTCGCTCGCCTGCGATGTCATCGCGGTCGCCCCCGGCGCCACCCTCGGCGCGGCGACGCCCGTGCAGATCGGCGAGGGCGGCGAGATGAAGCCAGTCGCCGAGAAGGTCGTGTCCTACATGCGGAAGGAGATGCGCGCGACCGCGGAGGCCAAGGGGCGGCGCGGCGACATCGCCGAGGCCATGGTCGACGCCGACGTGGAGGTCCCCGGCCTCGACGAGAAGGGGAAGCTGCTCACGCTGGACGGCGCGCAGGCGCTCGCGTGGGGCGTCGCCGAGGTGCAGGCCGGCAGCGAGGCAGATCTCTTCGGCGCCCTGGGCCGCCCCCAGCCCGCGGAGATCATCCGCCCGCGCCCCAGCTTCGCCGAGGAGCTCGCGCGCTTCCTCTCGGATCCCACGCTCTCCGGGGTCCTCATGACCCTCGGGATGCTCGGTATCCTCCTCGAGCTCTATGCGCCGGGCCACGGCATCTCGCTCGCCGTAGGGCTCTCGTGCCTCGCGCTGTTCTTCTTCGGGCACCACGTCGTGAAGCTCGCCGGCTGGGAGGAGCTCGCGCTCTTCGCCGTCGGCGCGATCCTCATCGCGGTGGAGATCTTGGTCCCGGGGCACATCGTCCCTGGGGTCGCGGGCGCCGCGTGCGTGGCGAGCGCCCTCCTCCTTTCGCTCCTCGATCTCGAGCGCGTGCCGGTCGACGTCGCCTGGCACGCCGGTTGGCTGCCGCGCGCCCTCGCCTCGGTGTGCGGCTCGCTCGCGGCGACGGCGGCGCTCGCCGTGGGCGCCGCCCGCATCGCGCCGAGGACGCGCTTCGGGCGGCGGTTCGTTCTCGACGCGGCGATCCGCGGCGTCGCCGTCGGAGGACCTCCCGAGGGCTCCGCGGCGCCCGCGTCGCTCGTGGACCGGCTCGGCACGGCCGCGACCGATCTGCGCCCCTCGGGCAAGGTCGCGCTCGACGGCCGCCGCGTGGAGGCGCTCTCGGAGCTCGGCTACGTCGAGGCCGGCGCCCGCGTGCGGGTGATCCGCGCGGAGGGGGGCCGGGTCATCGTGAGGGCGGCCGCGCGCGGCGCGGACGAGGAGCGCGGAGCGTGACGCCCGCGCTGCTCGTCGTCGCGCTGCTCGTGGTGGGGCTCGTGCTGCTCGCCATCGAGGTGCTGGTCATCCCCGGCGTCGGCCTCGTCGGGCTCCTCGGCGGCGCCGCCGTGCTCGGCGCGGTCGCGCTCGCATGGGCGGCCCTCGGGATCGGCTACGGCCTGCTCGCCCTGGGCGCCGGCGTCTGCGTGACGGGGCTCCTGTTCTGGGCTGTCCCGAGGACGCCGGTGGGCCGCAAGATGGTGCTGCTGGAGACCCAGCGGAGCGGGCGTGGCCCGGACGCGCGGCTCGCCGCGCTTGCCGGCAAGGAGGGCAGGGCGCTCACGCCGCTCCGCCCCGCCGGCACGGTCGAGATCGAGGATCGCGCGGTCGATGTCGTGACCGACGGCCTCTACGTGGAGGCTGGCACGCCTGTGCGGGTCGCGAGCGTGGAGGGGAATCGGGTCGTCGTCGAGCCGCGCGAGCCCTAGAGAGCGCGCGAGAGGCGGCCCTTCACGGACAGGGACGGGTGGAGAGGGATATGGAGATCATCTCGGTCATCGTGATCGGCGGGCTCGTGCTCGTCGCCATCGTCGCGACGCTGTACATGGTGCCGCTCCGGCTGTGGGTCGCCGCGCAGGCGTCGGGCGCCGGGGTCTCGATGCTCACGCTCATCGCGATGCGCCTGCGCCGGGTGCCGCCCGACCAGATCGTCAACGCGCGGATCAGCGCCGTGAAGGCGGGGCTCGAGGGGGTGTCCGTCGACATGCTCGAGGCCCACTACCTGGCCCGCGGCAGGGTGGAGGCGGTCGTCAACGCGCTCATCTCGGCCGGCAAGGCGGGGATGGAGCTCGATTTCTCGCGCGCGGCCGCGATCGATCTCGCCGGCCGCAACGTGCTCGAGGCGGTGGCGATGTCGGTGAACCCGCGCGTCATCGAGACCCCGAAGGTCTCGGCCGTGGCCAAGGACGGTATCCAGCTCCTCGCGATCGCGCGCGTGACCGTGCGCGCCAACATCGAGCGCCTCGTCGGCGGCGCGGGCGAGCAGACGGTGCTGGCCCGCGTCGGCGAGGGCGTCGTCTCGACCATCGGCTCGGCCGACGACTACAAACACGTCCTCGAGAACCCGGATACCATCTCGAAGAACGTGCTCAAGAAGGGCCTCGACGCGGGGACGGCGTTCGAGATCCTCTCCATCGACATCGCCGACGTCGACGTCGGCTCCAACATCGGCGCGAAGCTCCAGACGGAGCAGGCCGAGGCGGACAAGCAGGTGGCGCAGGCCAGGGCGGAGTCGCGCCGCGCGCTGGCGGTCGCGCAGGAGCAGGAGATGAAGGCCAAGACGCAGGAGATGCGGGCGAAGCTCGTCGAGGCCGAGTCGACGATCCCGCTCGCCGTCGCGGAGGCGCTCCGCACGGGCAAGCTCGGCGTCATGGACTACTACAACATGCGCAACGTCATCGCCGACACCGAGATGCGCCAGGGCATCGCCGGCACCACGGGGGGCAAGCCCGATCCCGCCGGGGAGTCGTGAGGTGCCGCCGCGCGACCCACCGAGCCCGCTCCTCGCGTGGCTCGGCCGCCGCGACGCGCTCGTGCGGCGCTTCGTCCTGGCCGAGGTGCTCGGCCCGCCCCGGGCGCTATCGCCGCGCTCTGCGCGGCCAGAGAGCCGCGCGGCCACAGAGCCGCGCCCCGACGACGCTGGGCGGGCGCCATGCGTGACATCGACCTCGAGAAATACGTCGGCGTCCTCATCGGAGTGATCTGGGCGATCGTCAAGCTCGCGAGCCTGTACGGGAGCCTGCAAGCCAGGCGCGCCGAGCGCGCTGCGCGTGCCGCGGCGCGGCCCGGCGGCGAAGACGCCCCGCGGAGCGAACCAGCGCTCGTCGACGTCGCACCGGGGAGCGATACGGGGCCCGTCGATGTCGCGCCGGGGAGCGCTGCACCGTGGGCGGGGATGCCGTTCGGCGCCCCGCGCGCGCCCGACGCCGACCGGCTGCGCGTGGTGCTCCTGCGGCTCGCCGAGCTCGAGCAGAGCGCCGCGGCGCTCGGCGAGGTGGTGCGTCACGAACGGGCGAACCGGCGCTTCACGGACGTGCTCCTCGGGGCCGTCCCGCACGAGATCGGGCGCCTGCGCGCCGCCGTCGACGCGGGCCTCGCGGCGCGCGAGGCGGAGGCCGCGGCGGACAGCATCGAGCTCGTCGTGGGCGAGATCGCGGCGCTCGTGCGGCAGCGCCGCGACCCGTCGCTCCTGCCCGATCTCGGCGACGCGGACGCCCTCGCCGACGCCTGCTACGCCCCCGTGATCGCGTTCGCGCGGGCGGAGGGGCTGCCGCTCCGGAGCGGAGCGCCGGCCACGCAGCTCACGGATTTCGATCTCGCGATCTGGACGGGCTTCATCCCGACGTCGATCGCGCCCATCTTCCTCCCTGTCGACTTCTTCTCGACCCCGCTGCGCTGGCCGGCGCTCGCGCACGAGATAGGCCACGATTTCCTGGCCTCGGTCGACGGCCTCGAGCCGGCCCTGCGCCGCGAGCTCGGCCTGGGGGGCGAGCAGGTGCGCCCGCTCGCGCCGGATGGCGATCGCATCGGGGCTCCCGCGCTCAGGCGGGTGTTCGGCGTGTGGTTCGAGGAGATCTTCTGTGACGTCTTCGGCACGCTCATGTTCGGCCCCGCCTACGTGCTCACGATGAGCGAGCTGTTCTTCCGGGAGGACGAGCCGTACGCGTCCATCGCCGTCCAGACGGACGTGACCGGCGCGCGTTATGACGAGCACCCTCCGCCGCACCTGCGCGTGCTCATCGGGTGCATGGTCCTCGAGCGGGGCGGGCTCAACGAGGACGCGCGCGCCCTGCGGGAGGCGTGGGCGCGCCGCCACGCCGAGGTGAGCCTCGATGACCTGCTCTTGCCCGTGAGGGGCGCCTTTCGCCCCGTCCCGCTGGCGCCCTTCGCCGCCATGGCCGCGTGGATCGTGGAGCGCCTCTATGCCGGCCCGCTCACCGCCCTGTCCGGCTTCGGTCTGCAGGACATCAGCGGGCTCGACTACGGCCCGCACGAGCGCCAGGAGGCGTCGCGCGCGCGCGACGCGCTGCTCGCCGGCCGGGTCCCCGCCGTCCTCGACGCCCGGGCGCTCCTCGCGGGCGCTGTCCTGGCGGCGCATCAGGCGCCCGCGCAGTCGCTGTCGATCCTCATCAAGGCGCGCGCCGCGATCCCGGCGCTCGGCACGGCCGAGCGACGGCCCGACGCGTTCGGGTCGCGCCTCGACGCGTCCAGCGTCGCGCTGGACCGCCGCGCCGTGGCGGAGGCGCTGCTCTTCCGGGAGGTCCTGCTCCCACCGCGAGCGCTCCGCGCCCGCCGCCGCGCACGCCTCTAGAGCGGCGGTCACCCGCTTCGGATACGGGCCCACCTCGACGTTTTCGGTGCTCAGCGCACGGGAGTGCGCTTGCGCGCCGAAAACGCCGATCTGGGCCCGTCTCCTGTGCGGGAGACCGCCGCTCTGCTTGGCATGTAGCTGAGGTGGGCGGATACCGCCGTGGCGCGGGCGCGGCGCGGATCAGATGGCGTCGAGCTCGGCCGCGCCCTGCGTGGGGTGAACCGTCTGGATCGTGGGCGCCCGCGGCGCGGCGAGGCTGCCCGCCGTGATCAGGGGCAACGACGCCCGCGGCGGGGGGATGCTCTCCGAGCGGAGCTTCAGGAGCTCCTCGCGCTGGTGCTTCCACACGGTCCGGTAGCGGAAGAACGGCACGGCCGGGTAGAGGTGGTGGATCAGGTGATACGTCTGCCCGAAGAGCAGCACGTTGAACAGCGCGCTGTCGACCGCGCGCGTCGCGCTGTACCGGTTCTGCGTCGCCGTGATCTCGTGGGGGAAGTGAGGCAGGTAGTCGAAGGCGAACGCGAGGAAGAAGATCGCCAGCCGCGCCGGCAAGATCCAGTAGAGGAGCGCGAGCTGACCAACGCCGAGCCCGAAGGCCAGCACCACGAGCGCGAGCATGGCCGCGAGCGACGCGACCGTCTCGATCCGCTCCGCGCGCTTCTGCGCGTGGTAGGAGCGCAAAAATAGATAGTAGTAGTGGAGATCCTGTGTCGCCCAGCGGAGCGGCAGGAGGTACCACGGGCCGCGCCCACTCCAGTAGTCGGGATCCCGGTCCGCCTCGTTCGTGTGTTTGTGATGCTCGAGGTGGAAGTGACGCACCGCCAGGAACGGCGCCACGAGCAGCAGCCCGGACAGCCGCCCGATCACGCCGTTCAGCAGCGCGGAGCGCGCCAGAGACCGATGCGAGGCCTCGTGCATCGGCGTGAAGGCGGCATACGCGGCGACCGCCGCTGCGAGCACCGCCGGAACGGTCGACACCCAGCCCGCGATGCCCGCGGTGACGGCCGTCGCCCAGAGGGCGCACGACCCCGCGAAGAGCGCCACCGTCGGCCACTCGATCGTCCGGGTCTGCAGCAAGCCGCTGTCGAGCGGGAGGACGCTCCAGAGGGCCGGTCGCCCGGAAGGTCTCCCCGACGGCCTGCCCGAGGGCCGCCCTGACGGCCTGCCAGAGGGCCGCCCCGACGGCCTGCCCGAGGGGCGGCTCGGGCACTTCTCGTCGTTGTTCCTCGTGAAATTCCAGACGGCTGGCCGCCCCGATGGACGACTGAGTCGATTCTCGTCGTTGTTCATGGCGCTCAAAACTCCCGGGGGAAGCTTCGGATCTTCACGTTGGTGACAGCGAACGGTGGACACCGGATCAAGCGCAAACGAACGTTCGACCGCTCGGGACCGCGTTCCAGGGATGGCACCGACAGGTCGTCAGGGGTTAGCGACCTCCAGGGCGAGGCCGTCCACGTCCATTCCCTCGGATGAACAGAGGAGCGCCATGGGCGGTCCCACTGCGAGAGAAGGCGGGAGACGCTCGCAGACGAGCACGAATTCAATCTAGCAGCCTAGCAACAGGAGCACAACGGGACTTTCGGAGCGTTGCGTTTGGCTTTCTGGTTGGCTGGATTCCAGAAGCAGCGTCGTTTGTTTCGGTTTGCGACGGTTGCGTCGGTTACGACGCTTACGACCGTTGCGACCGTTGCGACCGTTGCGACCGTTGCGACCGTTGCGACCGTTGCGACCGTTGCGTCGGTTTACGATGACGTCGTCCGCCTGCATCTGCTTGCGTTGGCCCGTAGCGGCGTTGGCGTTGCGTTGGCGCCGCTGCCGTTGTTCGAGGAACAGGCCCGGAGCGCCGCGCTGACGCTGACCACATGGCATGCGTCAAAACAGTGCGCTCGACACATTCCGCTAGACATGGCCGTATGTCGACGCGCTGCCGTCCCGTAGCATTGCGCTCACCTCGTGGGCACAACCCCATGCCAGCGTGTATCCGGAACCGCCGTGGCCGTAGTTGTGGATCACACGGCCTTCACGCTCGACCCGCACGGTGCTCCGATAAGGGCGCAGCCCGGCGCGTGAGCCGAGCAAGCGGCCCGGCTTGAGCCCGGCCGCGCGCACCCGCTGGAGCATTGCGTCAGCAAGCTCGGGATCAGGCGTCAAAGGGCGATCATCGGGCGACGGGATGAAACAACCGCCAATCACGATCTCGCGACGCCTTGGGATGACATAAACGAGCGCCGATTCGTCCCTTTCATCACCCAGTGCGACATCTGGGGGGATCTCGCCTGGTTCGACGATCGCCACCTGGCCGTAGACGCCGATGAGCTCGCCGTCGCCGGTGAGCGCGCGCGCTCCGAGCCCGGTGCAATTCACGATGCAGTCGCCCTCGACCTCGGCGAGCGATCGCACGTTCTCGGTGCGCACTGGACAGTCGAGCTGCGCCTCCAGCCAGGGCAGGTGTAACGATGGCTCGATGCGCGGCGCCGTGAATCGCAGGCTGTACGGCGCGCCCAGCGGGTGGGGTCCAGGCTCGATCGCGAGGTCCGGGGCGCTCGGAGCCCACCACGGCGCGCGCGTGTCGTCCGCCGCCTCGCGGGCGGTCAGGAGATCCACGCCCGCCTCCGGGTGTTTGTTCGCGATGCGCGTGAGTTCATCGAGGCTCCTCGAGGACCACGCGTTGACGCGCTCGGGCGGGTTCGCCAGGAAGGGATGCCACAGCGCCGCCGCGACCGCGGACGTCGTTCGCTCGCCGCGCGCCGCTGCGATCACCTGCACCCGGTGGCCGTCGCGCTGGAGGACGACCGCCGTGGTCAACCCGATCACCCCTGCGCCCACGACGGTGATCTGCTGCCCTTGAGCCTGGCCCCGCGATGACGCCACGATCGCGCGCTCTAGCACGCCGCGCCTCAGCGTCGACATCGCACACCACGCCCGGCGTCGAATCCGGTCTCGTGGACGTCCAGCGACGTCCCGCGACGTCCCGCGACGTCCCGCTGTGTCCCGCGACGTCCCGCTGTGTCCCGCGACGTCCCGCTGTGTCCCGCGACGCCCCGTGATGTCCCGCGACGTCCGATCCACAGCGGTTTCCGCCCACCTCAGCTACATGCCGCGTGCGCAGCGGGCGCCGATGTTGTTGACGCGGTCGATGGGATAACTGAAGTCGCGGTTGCCTGCGCGCACGTCCGTCGCCGGCGCGCGGTAGCTCCCGCCGCGGGTGACCCGCGTCGCGTCGCGATCGCCGTCCACGCGATGCACGCAGTCGATGCACGGCGTGGGGAGCGCATCCCGCCACCAGTCCATCGTCCACTCCCAGAGATTCCCTGCCAGATCCGAGTGCCCCCATCGCCCGTCGCCACGCGGCTTCGACCCGACCGGCAGGATGTCGCTCAGCGCGCAAACCCCGGCGGCGCTTCCATCCCCGGTGCAGTTGTAGGAGGCGCGATCGCCGTCGATCCCGGAGCCCCAGGGGTAAGGTCGATGCTCGTCGCCACCGGCAGCTGCATAGTTCCACTCCGCCTCGGAGGGCAGCCGGCCGCCGTCCCACGCGCAGAACGCGAACGCCTCGAACCAGGTGATGCAATTGATCGGCAGCTCCTCGTTCGACCCGGGGGCGTCGGTCCACGTCCAGAGGCGATCGCCGTTGCACTGCAGCGCCGCCCGGAGCGCCGCGGTGTTCGGCGCGAGCCGCGTGTTCCACCCCGCGATCCACCCGCTGCCGCTGACGTGGGGGTGCCGGCCAGCCCCGATGGCCGGCGGCCTCTCCTGCACGCCCTGCCCGGCATCCACGAACGCCCGGAATCGCCCCACCGTGATCTCGTACTTGTCCAGGCGGAAGTCGCTGACGGCCGCGGGGAACGCGTCGTCTGTGCTCGGCGTCCCGTCGTAGCCCCTCAGGAAAGTGCCACAGGGGACCATCCTGTTGCCGCAGCAGCTCGCGTCGCCCGGCCCGCAGCTGTCCCCGGCGCCCGGCCTGCCCCCCGCGCAGCTCGGAAGCATGACCATCACGTCCGTCGATCCGCACGTGTTCGGGCAACCCGGCTCCCCGCACTCGCACTGCACGCCGCCCGCGCACGTCACGCAGTCCCCGGTTCCATCACACTCCGCGCTGCCGTCTGCCCCGCAGGGGGTCCGCGCCGGCCTCGGCCGCTCCGCACACTCACCCTCGCCGCACACCGCTTCCATGCAGGCGCTCTGCGCTGGCGGGCAGTCCTCCACCGGGTCGACGCAACCATCCGTCACACCGCCGCTGCTGCTGCTGGCGCCGCTGCTGCTGCTGGCGCCGCTGCTGCTGCTAGCGCCGCTGCTGCTGCTGACGCCGCTGCCGGTGGTCGCGTCACTGCTGCTGGCGGTGGCGCTGCTGCTGCCGCCTGCCCCGCTTCCACCGCTCCCCACGTCGTGGTCACCGGCGAAATCACGCACCTTCGGGCTGCAACCCGAGACGAGAGAGGTGGCCACGATGAGCGCCAATTTTCTCATGTACGGCATCATACGCGACCGGGCGCACCCCCGTCGTGGTGGATGCCGTACCGGCCCGGAGCGTTGCTGCGCCCGACCTGCGCCGGGCGCAGCAACGCTCCGGGTGGCCGGGGCGGTGGCCACCCGTTCCAGCGACGGCGGCCGCCGCGCTGCGTGCGCTGTGGCCTCGTCCGCGCCTCGCCTGCGCGGCTCGGCGGCTGGAGCTCCGTTACTTGCGCTGCGCGGGGGCGGTCGCGGTCGCGCCGTCCCCGGCGCGCCGGCTCGGCTCGATCTGGCCGACGTCGCGGACTGCGCCGTTGGCGGCGCTCGTGGCCATCAGCGCGTAAGCCCGCAGGGCAGGGGAGACCTTCCGGTCGCGGTTCGGCCTGAACGCATCGGCTCCGCGCGCCTCGGCGGCGCGGCGGCGGCGATCGAGCTCCGCCTCGCTGACGAGGACATCGATCGTCCGGGCGGGGATGTCGATCCGGATGCGGTCGCCCTCCTCGATGAGCCCGATGGTCCCGCCTTCGGCCGCCTCGGGCGAGACGTGCCCGATGCTCAGGCCCGAGGTCCCGCCGCTGAACCGGCCGTCGGTGATGAGGGCGCACGCCTTCCCGAGGCCCTTCCCCTTCAGGAACGACGTCGGATAGAGCATCTCCTGCATGCCGGGGCCGCCCTTCGGCCCCTCGTAGACGATCACGACAACGTCGCCCGAGCGGATCTGGTTGTCCCAGATCGCGTCGCACGCCGCCTCCTGCGACTGGAACACCCGCGCGGGCCCCTCGAACTTCCAGATCTCGGGATCGACGCCGGCGGTCTTCACGATGCAGCCGTCCACCGCGATGTTGCCGTAGAGCACGGCGAGCCCGCCTTCGCGGCTGTACGCGTTGTCGACGTCGCGGATGCAGCCCTTCTGGGCGTCATCGTCGGTGTCGGCGAAGTACTTGTCTTGCGAGAACGCGACCGTGGTCGGCACGCCGCCCGGCGCGGCGAGCGAGCGCTTCTTCGCGGCGGCCGTCGCCGTGGGGCGGCGGATGTCGTTCTCGTCGATGGCCTCGCCCAGCGTGCCCGCGTGGACCGTGCCCGCCTGCCGGTGGATGAGCCCCGCGCGGTCGAGCTCGCCGAGGATCGTCAGCACGCCGCCCGCGCGGTGCACGTCCTCGACGTGGTGATGCGACGACGGCGCGACCTTGCAGATGTTGGGCACCTTGCGCGACATCCGGTCGATGTCCGCCATCTTGAAGTCCACCTGCGCCTCGCGGGCGACCGCCAGGATGTGGAGCACCGTGTTCGTCGAGCCGCCCATCGCGATGTCGAGCGCCATCGCGTTCTCGAACGCCTCGAACGTCGCGATGCTCCGCGGCAGCACCGAGGCGTCGCCGTCCACGTAGTGCCGCTGCGCGAGCGCGACGACGCGCTTCGCCGCCGCCTCGAAGAGATCCCAGCGCGCCGCGTGCGTCGCCAGCAGCGTGCCGTTGCCGGGCAGCGCGAGGCCGAGCGCCTCGTTGAGGCAGTTCATGCTGTTGGCCGTGAACATGCCGGAGCACGAGCCGCAGGTCGGGCACGCGGACCGCTCCATCGCGGCGAGATCCGCGTCGGTCACCTTGTCGTCGCTCGCGGCGATCATCGGATCGATGAGGTCGAGCTTCCGGATGAGCGGCTTGCCGTCGCGGTCGTGGGTCCCGACGAGCTTGCCCGCCTCCATCGGGCCGCCCGACACGAAGACGGTCGGGATGTTGAGCCGCATGGCGGCGAGGAGCATGCCGGGCGTGATCTTGTCGCAGTTCGAGATGCACAAGAGCGCGTCGGCGCAGTGCGCGTTCACCATGTACTCGACGCTGTCGGCGATGAGCTCCCGGCTCGGCAGCGAGTACAGCATGCCGGCGTGGCCCATCGCGATGCCGTCGTCGATGGCGATGGTGTTGAACTCGACGCCCCACCCGCCCGCGGCGTCGATGACCTTCTTCGCCCGCTGCCCGACGTCGTGGAGGTGGACGTGCCCCGGAACGAACTGCGTGAAGCTGTTGGCGATGGCGACGATCGGCTTCTCGAAGTCCGCGTCCTTCATGCCGGTGGCGCGCCACAACGCGCGCGCCCCTGCCATGTTGCGCCCCTGGGTGGATGTACGACTGCGGTATCCGGCCATGCCGGGAACCTACTCCGTTCCGGCCTTCGCGCCTAGCCGGCAGGCGGGGCCGGCGCCTGGGTACCGCCGCGCCCGCTGCGTCCACCGCCGCGCGCTGCGTCCACGGGCGGCGACGTCGTTCGAGCGGCCAAGGCGGCGCGCAGAAGGTCTCTCGGGCATGGGCCGCGACTCCGGGCGTCACCGCAGCCCGGGGCCGACCCTTCGATCATCGGCCTCGTGGCTTGGACCACCGATCCACGGCGACCATCGCGGCGCCCAGCCCGTCGATGTAGCTGCCGTGCCGGAACGTCGCGCGCTTGAGCGCCACGACCAGCGTGGCCAGGAGCTGGCGCGCCTCGTCTCGTTCTCGCCGCAGGTCCTGGACCTCATCCCGCGACGGCCGGTTGACGACCGCAGCTTGCCCCGCGTCGTTCGTGCCTGTCTGACTCGCTCTCTCGGACATGGGTCTGATCCTCCCATATCAAGTTAGCGCCGCGTCGCCCGCGCCATCAACCTCCATAGGAGGTATTTGAATGGGTGTTCGTATCCCGGCCCACGTCAGCTCAGGAGCGCGCGACGAGGGTGACGAGGCCGCGCGCGATCTCGCGATGGATGACGCGGAGTCCTGCCGCGTCGAGCCTGTCGCAGACCCAATCGGGGGAGAGGCGCAGCTTGCGATAGAAGCTCGCTGACAGCGTCCACCGGCCGTCCTCTCGGCCGCGCGTGTGAACGAGGTCGTGCACCTTGACGGTCTCGGGTTCGTACTCGAGGAAACAGGTCATGATCACATCCGCGGAGTCGTGGACTGGGATGAACCGGTCGGCGCCTTCGAGCTCGCGGGTGAGGTCGCGGAACGTGAGCGCGAGATGGCCGCCGGGCGCGAGTCTCCGGGCGCAGCCGGCGAACATCCGCTCCACGTCCGACTTGCTGCCGAGGTGGGGGAGCGTGTCGCCCATGCACACGGCGAGCGCGCAGGGGGTGTCCGAGCGCTCCAGCGCGTCAAGGAGATCCCCTCTCACGATCTCGACGGCGAGCGGCCCGCGGCGCGCCTCGAGCTCGGCGAGCAGCCTGTCCGAGGTGTCCACGGCCGTCACCCTGAACCCGAGCTGCGCCAGTGCGATGGACTGAAAGCCGGAGCCGCACCCGAGGTCGATGGCCTCGGGAGAGCCGCCGGACATACCGTCGGACGAGCCCGCGTGCAGGCCGAGGCGCTCGAACAGCGCCCGCTGATCGGCGACCTTGGCGTCGTGATCCCCGAACATCCTTGAATAGTGCTCGGCGAGGAGCTTGTCGTAGTGATCGGCGACCGTGGGCATGGGCTCTGTTCCTCCGCGGCCATCCTACAGCGGCAGGTCCCGCCGGCGCATGCCTGCGCCGGCACGCATGGACAGATCGGCGCACACCTGCCGCGGCACGCATCACGCTCGGACGCTCGGACGCCCGGGCGTACGCGCTGCGCCGGCACGCGTCACACACGCACGCACGCGGGCGCACCAGAATCAACTGCGTCCGAAAATTTCTGCTCTGCTTTGACGAAGACATGATATCTTGGTTGGAACGCGACTCTTACTCCGACATCGATTTTCGGGTCGGCGGTGTTGGATGGCACCGGGAAGGTTCCCGGAGCGAGGTTGGAGAGGGAGAGATCGCGTCGCTGTGCGCAGCTGGTTTCGTCGGACGGGTGAGAATGAGGCACGGCGGGCTTGGACCGAGCCAGCCTGTCGCTCGCGCGGGTGTTTCGCTCTTCGAGAGCGCGCCGCGCGAAGCGCGCTGATGGACCTGTCGGAGAACCAGCGAGGCGAGCCGGAGAGCCCAGGCAGGCGGTCACGCCGGGCGACCAGGCAGCCGGAACGACGGGCGAGCCAGAACGACAGGCAAGCCAGATGACCAGGTGAGCTCGGGCGAGCCGCGCCGCACTCCTCGTGCGCCGCGCAGCCGGAGCCCGGTCGGCCTCGCCGAGGCGGCCAGCACCGGAATCTGAGCGAGGCGCGCCCAAGCGCTCAGGGCGGAGAGAAGCTGACGAGCCGCCCGACGATGCAGGTGAAGCTGCGCGGCGCGCGGGAGAGACGTGGGAGAGAGCGCAGCCTGGCGCCGGTGATGCGGGCCGCGCCGGGTCACCCGCGATGATGCGCGATGATGACGGATGTGAATGTGACTGAGCGTGTGACGAACGGCCCATGACCGACCGGAGAGCAGACGACGTCGAGATCGAGAAATGAGTTGCGGAAGGTGTCAGTTTGCGTCACGATGAGAAGTTTTGTAACTGCGGTGTTCGCGAGCCTGCGTAGTTCGCGCGGGTCGTGGGATCACGTCGAAGTAGCGAAGGAGCGTGGTGCATGAAGACGGTTGGTGATTGGCTCTCCAGGTGCTCGCGATCGCTCGTCGCCGCGGGCGCGGCCGCGCTCCTCTCCGCCACGCCGATCGCGGCCTCGGCAGAGCACCCCCCCACGCCGCGGCAGGCTCCGCCGGCGGCGGCTGCCGGCGCGGAGAGCGCGCCTAAGGCAGAGCCCGCCTCGGCCCCCGGCGCGAGCGAGTGGGACACCTTCTCCGTGGAGGTCTACGGGAGGCTGGTCTCGCGCGCGGGGAAGGTCGCGACCCTTCTGCCGCTCGTCTCCACGACCGAGAAGCCGGTCGCCGCGGGGACCAAGGCGGTGCTCTTCCGCAAGGTCGAGGACCCCGGCGGACCGAGATCCACGAAATGGGTCGAGATCGCCAGGGTGACCATGAAGAAGATCGAGTCGACCGGCAACATGCAGCTCACCATCGACTCGGAGCAGCAGGCGCCTCCCGGCGAGAAGGGCAAGACGCCTGGCCACTTCGTGAAGGGCGCTCGGCTCAAGCTCGCGATCCAGTAGCCCGGCGCCGCGTCGCGGCGGAGCACGCCGCGGGCGTGAGCCGGGTCGCACCGCTCCGAGAGGACCGCGCGGTCGCCGCGAGCGGGGACAGTGGGAGAGAGTCGGCGCAGGGGCCGCCCGGCGCGGGTCGCCGCGGCTGAATGTCGCCGCCGTTGCACCACATTTTGAAACGCGGCGCCTCATCGTTGATAGAGTCGGCTTGCGGAGACGAGCGACGACGATGAACGCCCTTCGATCCTGGCTCTCGCAACTGAACCGCCCCGAGGTGACAGAGTTCGCCGTGGCCACCGGGCGCATGCCCAGCGTCAAGGTCTCGGGCGCCTTCCAGGCCGTCGATCCCGGCGCCCTCTCCACGGAGGACATCCTCATGCTCCTCAGCGCGCTCGGCGGCGGCCGCCACATCGAGGCCCTCGGCGCGAAGCCGTCGCAGTGGCACATCCGCATCGAGGGCATCGGCGCCATCTCCGTCGTCGCCGCGCGCCAGGGCGACCTCGTGCACGCCCGCATGACGCGGATGCAGTCGTCCGCCGCGTCGGGGACCTCGGCCGCCGCGCCTCCCGCGCGCCCCTCGCAGCAGCTCTCCATGCGGGAGCACCTCGCGCCGGAGGAGGGGCAGCGCCCACCGCCGCGTGAGCAGGACGCGAAGCGCACGAGCTCCTCGGAGGTCGCGCTCGACCTCCGCTCTCCGCCGCCGCCTGCAGAGCCCCGCGCCAGCCGGCCCTCGGTGGCCCGCTTCGAGGCGCGCGCCGACGACGCGCCGGCCGCCGAGCGCGCCGCGCCGGCCGCCCGCCCGTCATCGCCGTCCCCGGAGCCCCGCGCCGCCGCGCGCGTGGCCGCAGCGGGCGGGCGCGCGCGGTCCTCCTCCACCGAGATGCCGGCGGCAGCGCTCGACGGGCTGCTCGCCATGGCGCGCGATCAGGGCGCGAGCGATCTGCACCTCGTCGCCGGCCGCCCGCCGCTCCTGCGCGTGGCTGGCGAGCTGATGCCGCACGGCGAGCCGCTCGACCCGGTGGCCGTCGAGTCCCTCCTCTTGCCGCGCGTCCCGCCGCGCCTCTCGCAGGTGCTCGAGGTCGAGGGCTCCTGCGATTTCGCCATGGAGCTCGGCGCGCTCGGCCGCTTCCGGGTGAACATCTCGCGCCACCGGCAGGGGTACAAGGGCTCGTTCCGGCTGATAGCGCGCACCATCCCGACCCTCGCGTCGCTCGGCCTGCCCGACGCCATCGGGCTCGCCACCCGCCACCACCAGGGCCTCATCGTGATCACCGGGCCGACGGGCCACGGCAAGACCACGACGCTCACCGCGATCGTCGACATCCTGAACCGCGAGACCAGCCATCACATCATCACGGTCGAGGATCCCGTCGAGTTCGTCCATGCGCGCGGCAAGGCGATGATCAGCCAGCGCGAGGTCGGCACGCACACCCGCTCCTTCGAGAACGCCCTCAAGGCCTCGCTGCGCGAGGACCCCGACGTCATCGTCGTCGGCGAGCTCAGGGACACGGCGACGGTCCGCATGGCGCTGGCCGCGAGCGAGACTGGCCACCTCGTCCTCGGCACCATGAACACCCCGAGCGCGGCGAAGACCATCGATCGGCTGATCGATCTCTTCCCGCCCGGCGATCAGCAGCAGGTGCGCGTCACCCTCGCGGGCGGCCTCCGGCTCATCGTCAGCCAGCGGCTCCTGCCGAGCGAGGGCGGCAAGCGCATGGTCGCCGCCGCCGAGGTCCTGCCCGGCTCCGTCCCGCTCTGGAACCTGATCCGCGACTCCAAGACGTTCCAGATACCGAGCCTCCAGCAGCGGGGGAAGGGCCTCGGGATCATCCGCCTGGACGACTCGCTGGCCGAGCTCGTCCGCGCCGGCAAGACCACGCTCGAGGCCGCGCTCAAGGTGGCGGAGGCCCCCGACGAGCTCGAGGCTGTCCTCGCCGGCAGGCGGCAGCCCATGCTCACGCCGGACAGGCGGCCGCCCGCCCCCGCGCCCGACGCGTCCAGGTCCGCGCCCATGGAGGCGGGCAAGGGCCTCTTCGAGCGCGCGGGCGCGCTCTTCGGGAAGAAGGGAGCGTAACGTGGCCCGGATCGATCGCCTCTTCGACGAGCTGCTCTCCAGGAAGGGCAGCGATCTGCACCTCGGCATCGGCTATCCGCCGCTCGTGCGCGCCCGAGGCGAGCTCATCGCCCTGCGCGACACGCCCCTCGACACGGCCGAGATGGAGGCGCTCCTCTTCGAGATCACGACCCCCGAGGAGACGCGGCGGATCGCCGACGAGCTCGATCTCGACTTCGCCTATTCCTACGCGGACAAGGCCCGTTTCCGCGCGAACTACTTCTACAAGACCACCGGGCTCGCGGCCGTCTTCCGCACCATCCCGAGCAAGATCCTCTCGCTCGACGATCTCGGATGCCCCGAGATCGCCCGCCGGCTGTCCGAGCGGACGAGCGGCCTCATCTTGATCACGGGGCCGACCGGCTCCGGCAAGTCCACGACGCTCGCGGCGATGATCGATCACATCAACCGCTCGCGCGCGTGCCATGTCCTCACGATCGAGGATCCGGTCGAGTTCGTGCACAGCCCCATCAAGGCGCAGATCACGCACCGCGAGGTCGGCCCCGACGCGGGCAGCTTCGCGAGCGCGATCCGCAGCGCCGGGCGCGAGGACGCCGACGTGATCCTGATCGGCGAGCTCCGGACCAACGAGACCATGAAGCTCGCCTTGCAGCTCGCGAGCTTCGGTGTCCTCGTCTTCGGCACCGTCCACACGAACAGCGCCGCCGCGACGATCGACCGTATCATCAACGCGTTTCCCGCCGACGAGCAGCTCCAGGTCCGCGGCATGCTCGCCGAGAGCCTCGCCGCGATCATCGCCCAGCAGCTGCTCCGCACGAAGGACGGCACGGGCCGCGTCGCCGCGCACGAGATCCTCGTCGGATCGAGCGCGCTCTCCGCGATGATCCGCGAGGGCAAGACGTTCCAGATCACGAACCTGATGCAGGCGGGCCGCTCCGCCGGCATGCAGACGATGGACATGGCGCTGGAGCGGCTCGTCAAGAAGGACACCATCTCGGTCCAGGCGGCGCTGGAGAAGGCGATCGACAAGGACAGCTTCCAGAAGCTCTTCCCCGACGCGCAGGGGGCGTGACGCGGAGTCGAGCCGCGGAGACGCGCTCGACCGCCGTCAACGTGCTGACCGGTGCGTTGACGGTCGAGCGAGGGGCCGCGTATCCTCGCCGCACCGATCCAATGCAACCTTCCACACAGGACAGCGCATCGCTCGACCTCGACGCTTATCTCGCCCGCATCGGCTACCGCGGCGCGCTCGCCGCCACGCGGGAGGTCCTCGACGCGCTTCACGCGGCGCACGTCTACTCCATCCCTTTCGAGAACCTCGACGTCCTGCTCGGCCGACCGATCCGCCTCGACCTGGCCAGCGTCCAGGCGAAGCTCGTCATGGCGCGCCGCGGCGGCTATTGCTTCGAGCACAACACGATGTTCTCCGCGGTGCTGCGCCGGCTCGGGTTCAAGCTCACGACGCTCATCGCGCGGGTGCGGTTCCAGCGCAGCGACACGGGCCCTCGATCTCACATGCTGTCGCTTGTCGAGCTGCCCGAGGGGCCTTTCATCGCGGACGTCGGCTTCGGCGGTCCGGGGCTCTTGCAGCCGCTCCCGCTCGTCGAGGGCGAGGGGCATGCGCGGGCGCTCGACGTGATCGGCCTGCGCCGGGAGGGCTCGTCATGGGTGCTCGCCTCCAGGGCGGGAGAGGCGTGGCAGGACATCTATGCGTTCACGCTCGAGGAGCACCTCCCGATCGACTACGAGGTGGCGAACCATTACACGTCCACGCACCCGAGCTCGCTGTTCGTGAACAACCTCATCGTGGCGCTCCCGTCGCCGGAAGGCCGGGTGACGCTGCGCAACCGCGAGCTGGGGTTGTGGCGGGTGGACGGCGTCGAGCGCGTCTCGGTGCGCGACGACGCGCTCCTCGACGTCCTGAGAGAGCGATTCGGGCTGGAGCTCCCGGCCGGGACGCGGCTCTCCTGCGCGGGCCTCGATAGCTGAAGGGACGGCGCGTCCTCCTCGGGACCTGCTCGGGAGGCCGGGCGGGCGCGGCTCGCCAGCCGCGCCCGCCGCGCCCGCCGCATCTCGCCGCCGGGGCGCTACCGGATCAGTGGACGCGCCCGATGCCGCGGCGGATGAACGCCGATCGGCTCGCGGCCGCGCCGGCCGCCGCACCGCCGCTCGGCGCGGCCCTGAGCGCCGCGAAGGTCGGGGCAGGCTCGCAGACCAGCGCCGTCAGATCCTGGTTCCGGCGCCTCAGATCGTTCAAGGTGCGCGGCTCACCGCTCACCGGGTCACTGACGGTGATCCCCGTCATGAAACCCGACAGCGACGCCTCGTTCCCGGGCGATCTCGGGTTCACGTGCAGGAACCCCGTCCCGGTCTCCTGCGCGCCGTGGCACCCATTGCAGGTGTTGAGCGAGAACTTGTGCCGCGCCTCGTTGTTGAGGATGCCAGGAGCGGTCCAGGCCGTGAGGTTGTTGAACGACGAGCCGCCGAGGAACGGGCTCCCCTGGAACGTGTCGGGCACCGTGTGCTGCTCCGCGATGATCGACGCCTCGTTCTGGTTCACGAAGTCGGCGAGCGTGGGCGATCCGTCGAAGCCGAGATCCGGCGTCAGCTTGACGGTCTCCGGCCGCAGGAAGCCCGTGTCGGGCGAGAGGACGAACTCGCGCAGCTCCCACGGCCCCGCGAGCGCGATCTCGTTCGTGCGGAGCTGCCCGAGCGAGCTCCCGTTCGGCTTGCCGGGCGCGGCGTTCCGGCCTGCGAACCGCGTGGTGATGTCCTGGAGCGCCGCGTTGTACGCCTCGGAGGGGAAGGGCATGCTGCCGAGGGCGTGCCAGTCGTTCGCCCAGTCGAGCACGTCGGCCTCGGTCGACGCGGGGAGCTTGTACTCCAGGATCACGGTGAACTGCTGCGGGAAGCCCTGGCTGACGACGCCGAACACGAACCTCCCTTCGCCCGCGTTGCCTTCGGCGAGGTTGCGCACGTCGATCCTGTTGACGATGCCGAGCAGCAAGAGCGGCGCCTGCTGCAGGTCGAGCGACCCGTCAGGGCTCCTCGGCCACTCGTCGAGCACGACCTGCTGAATCGCCGTGCGCGCCGGCACGGTGAAGCCGTTCACGGTCTGATCGGTCAGCCAGGTGCTGAAGAGCTCCTCGACCATCGCCGGCGCGTCGGCGGGCGTGGGCGCCATGTCCTCCATCAGGCGCGCGAACGTCCATGCGCCCGTGCGGGGATCGCCCGGCGGTCCATTGAACGTCGTGCGGACGGGATCCTCGACCACGCTGAGGTCCTTCACGAAGATCTCCCGGCTCGTCCGGACGAAGCACCCCGTCGGCTCGGCCAGCTCGAAGTCGAGCGCCCCGGAGGCGACGATGAACTCGGGCGAGTTGAAGTCGATCACGGAGAAGGGGATCACGTGGGCGCCGGGATCCGCGTCCTCGGTGCCGGTGACGGTGACGGGGAACGTCGCCGTGCTCCCGGGCAGGACGCCGGGGAAGAACGAGGGATCGGCGGAGACGTCGATGCCCC
Organism: Sorangium sp. So ce117; assembly: GCF_051524395.1. Lineage (NCBI taxonomy): Bacteria > Pseudomonadati > Myxococcota > Polyangiales > Polyangiaceae > Sorangium > Sorangium sp. So ce117. The sequence goes on along the minus strand of NZ_CP150309.1, from coordinate 7,657,876 downwards.
CCGAGGGGCTGAAGATGTCGAGGAAGTAGTCGCGGCCCGGGCACGAGCCGACATCGTTGTTGGTGACGGCGATCTGGTACGCCACCGGGGTGTTCGGGGCGACCAGGCCGCTGCTCTCCGGCGTGACGACGGCCGTCGTGGGGCGCCTGAGGCAGGAGAGCTGGGCGATCTCGAAGGCGGTCGTCGGTGAGGCGGAGAGCCAGACCTCGTCGAGCACGCCGGTGAAGCGCTCCTTCTGCACGTTGTTGCCGATGCGGATGGGCGCGTCGATGTCGTGGAGCGTGCCTGCCGCGCTGATCTGGCCGACCTGCTGGCCGTTCAGGAAGAGCCGCACGAATGTGCCGTCGTAGATCCCCGCGACGTGGGTCCACACGTTGGCCTGGATGGGGGCGCGGGAGGTGACCGTCCGCCCGTTGGTCAAGGTCACGGTGAACCGCGCCTGGCTGTTCCGGATGTCGAGCGAGAAGCTCGTCTCTCCGCCGCCCTTCTCCTGCACGATGGTCCGCGGCGTCGACCCTGACACCGCGGTCGGCTTGACCCACGCGGCGACGGCGAGGTTCTGTCCGAACGTGAAGCTGGCGTCGTCGTCGACAAGGATCTTGTCGTTGTCCTTGTTGAAGGCGACGCCGAGGCCGCTGATACCCTGAGCGCACGCCGCGTTGGCCGAGCGGGTGGCCGTGTTGCCGTTGCCCGACGAGTCGAACAGCGCCGTTGTCGCGGCGTTGCAGTCGTCGAGCTGCCAGAAGCCGACGGCCGGCGGCCCCCCCGGGGGCGGATCGCCGGGGTCGCCGCCGCCGACGCCGACGCCGCCGCCGACGCCGGTGACCGAGCTGCTGGTGGAGCCGCCGACGCCGGTGGTGGCAGGGTCGCCGCCGCCGACGCCGGCGCCGCCGCCGACGCCGGTGACCGAGCTGCTGGTGGAGCCGCCGACGCCGGTGGAGCTGGCGACCACGCTGCTGCCGAAGCCGCCGGTGCCGCTGCCGCCGCCGACGCCGGTGGTGGAGGTGGCGACCGCGCTGCTGCCGAAGCCGCCGGTCCCCGTCGCGCCGACGCCGGTGCCGACGCCGGAGACGGTGCCGCTGACGGCGCTCGACCCGCTGGCCACCGCTTCGAGCGCTAGTTCTGCATCGTTGAGTGAACCTTCATCGACGTCATAGCTTCCGCACGCGGCGCCCGAGGCGAGCAGGGCGAGGATCGCGGCCGAGCTGGTTTTGATTGAGAGAGGATGGGCGAAGCCGAAGGAGAGGTTCCGCATCTGCGTTCTCGTTGGGTAAGAGTTGACTGCACGAGCGCCGTCCGGCCGCAGCTCGAGCTGCGGCCGGCGACGCGAACAGGCGTCTGTCTGACCCGACCGGGCTGTCCGGGTTTGGGCGCTGGTGCGAAGCACCCGATTGGCAATTGATATGCCCGGCCCCAGATCGTGATTTTCGCCTTGTTGCGTCGAACCCAGCGAGCCTGGGCGTGTCGGCGGACTCCGACACTGGCACATCTGGCACACCCATTTTGCGACCCCAGGCGGGTGCTCGAGATCAAACTAGCACGCTTCCGACGCGTCCGAATGGTGCGCGGCGGCGCGCGGCAAAGGGGGACAACAAGGTTCCTTCTCGCTGCCGCACGCCCGTCGCACTTCGTCCCGACGCAGCTCCGCCCTCTCGCGGTCATCCATTGCGCCGCTTCTATATGCCGCGCCGCGCCGCCTCCTCCACGCCTCGCGCAGCCGCCCCAATGCATCGCGCCGCGCCGCCGTCGCGCTATGCCGACATCTCTCTATAAGGAGGTGGCCGCGGCCTATGAGGCGGACCGTGACCTATCTATAAGGAGGCGGACCGTGACCTATAAGGAGGCGGGCCGCGGACATCCCGTGTTGTGACGGCTGGAGCGCGCCGCCCTTTGGCGCCGCCGCAGCTCCCGTGTCCGAATCCCGGGCCGCAGCCGTCTCCAGCCCACGCCCTCCGCCGCGCCGCTCCCGGCAGGTTTCCGCCGCGCGATCCTCTCCGCTCTTTCTCCGACCTCTGATACACCCGTTAGCGGAGCTCTCCCGCACAGGAGACGGGCCCAGATCGGCGTTTTCGGCGCGGAGGCGTACTCTGGTACGCCGAGCACCGAAAACGTCGAGATGGGCCCGTATCCGAAGCGGGAGAGCTCCTCAGGAGGAAGACCAGCGGGGACCGCGGGGGGTGTCTTCGAGCACGACACCTGCCTCGGTCAGCAGGTTGCGGATGGCGTCCGCCTTGGCGAAGTCCTTCGCCTTCCGGGCCTCCTGGCGCATCGCGATCAGCCGGTCGATCGCGGCGTCACCCCCGCGCCCAGCCGCGCCCTCGGCAGGGGCGAGCGCGTAGTCCGGGATGAGCTCCGGATAGAGCGCCGGCTCGGCGATCTCCACCCCGAACACCGCGAGGTGACGCACGATGGCCCGGTAGACCGCGAGCATCGAGGGGCGATCCTCACACTGCTCGATCCCCGCCGAATAGAGCGCGCTCACGTAATCGAAAAATGCAGCCACGGCGTTCGGCGTGTTCAGATCGTCGTCCATCGCCTCGATGAAGCGCGCGATGAACCGCTCGGTGAGCTCACCGAACTGGCCGTGAACGTAGTGGTGGCGCATCCTCGGGAATCGCTCTTCCTCGGGTCGCTGCGATGCGTACGCGCCCGGGGCGAGGGGAGCCTCCGTCGCGCCGCTCAGCTTCTCGGCGAGGACCGTCGCGAGCTTCTTGATGCGCGCATAGCCCTGAGCGGATTGCTGCAGCAGCTCCCAGCCGAACGGGAGCTTGCAACGGTAATGCTGCGTCACGAAGAACCACCGCGCCTCGTCGTGCCCGTGCCTCGACAGGAGCTCCTCGATGGAGATGACGTTCCCGAGGCTCTTCGACATCTTCATGTCCTTGAGATCGAGGTGCTCCGGGTGCAGCCAGTAGCGCACCCAGGGCCGCCCGCAGAGCGGCTCGCTCTGCGCGATCTCGTTCTCGTGGTGAGGGAACATGTTGTCGATGCCGCCCCCGTGGACGTCGAAATGGTCGCCCAGGAGCGCCGTGCTCATCGCCGAGCACTCGATGTGCCAGCCGGGGCGCCCGGTCGGCCACCCCTCCTCGCCGGTGCGCCAGCTCGGCTGGCCCGCGCCTGTCGGCTTCCAGAGGCTGAAGTCCGCCGGGTGCCTCTTCCGAGCGAAGTCCTCCTCGACGCGGCCGCTCGCCCCGACCTCCTGCTCGTCGACCTTGCGCCCCGAGAGCTCACCGTAGGACGCCCACGTGCCGACCTCGTAGAAGACCTCGCCGTTCACCGTGTAGGCGTGGCCCTTCTCGATCAGGCGCTTCGCCATGTCGACCTGCTCGTCGACGAAGTCGGTGGCGCGCGTATAGACGGCGTAGTCCTTGATGTGGAGCTTGCGGCAGTCGCGCCGGAACGCCGCGATGTTCCGCTCGGCGACGTCGACGGCGCCCTCGCGCTCGCTCGCGCGCTGCATGATGCGATCGTCGATGTCCGTGTAGTTGATGATGCTCAGCACATGATAGCCGCGGTACTCGAGGTAGCGGCGGAAGACGTCCCAGAAGCAGTAGGTGCGCGCATGGCCGATGTGCATCGGGGCGTAGACCGTGAGACCGCACGTGTAGATGCGCACGACCTTCGGCCTGGCGGAGACGAAAGGCTCCTTCTTCCTCGTGAGCGTGTTATGAACCTTGAGCGGCATCGGCCACCTGCGTGAGTGTGCGAGCACCCCCCCGGGACCGCGTACGCTACCCTGGCCCCGCCGCCCGGTCAACGCGGAACCTCGCCTGTTTTCCCTGTGGTTTCGCGGTGTCTCGCGTCGTTTCGCATCGTTTCGCATCGTCTCGCCACGTCTTGCAGCCGTCCTCCCTCCGGTCTACGCAGCAGCGCATGCACATCACTTCAAGGACCTTGCTGTTCGTCCTCGCTGGCGCGCTCTCCGCCTGCGCGGGGAGCCCGCCGCCCGTCGAGAGCGCCCCGCCGCCCCCGCCGCCGGCGCCCGCGCAGACGCCGCCGGCCGCCGCGCCGGCTGCGCAGCCCGAGGCGGCGACGCCCAAGGCGGACCCGGAAGCCGAGAAGAAGCAGGCGGAGCTCGCCAAGCTCGCCGAGGACACGAAGGCCATGGAGGCCAAGGCCGACACGGAGGCGGCGCGGTTCGACGACGCGCTCAAGGCCGAGATCAAGGCGCTCATCGCGGCCAATACCCCGAGCGCGGGCGCCGCGCTGCGGGCGGCGCTCAAGGGGAAGCACCGCGCCCCAGGCAACGCCGAGCGCGACGCCGCCAGGCACCCGGTCGAGAACCTCGAGTTCTTCGGCCTCAAGCAGACGAGCACGGTCATCGAGCTCGGGGCCGGCGAGGGCTGGTACACCGAGCTGCTCGCGCCGGTGCTCGCGAAGAAGGGTAAGCTCATCATCACGTCGTTCGATCCGAACGGCCCCGCGGACTCGCGCAACACGCTTTACGGCAAGCGCGTGAAGCGCCTGATCGAGAAGTCGCCCGAGCTGTTCGGCAAGGTCGATGTCGTCGTGATCGATCGCGACAACCCGAAGCTCGGGATCGAGGGCAAGGCCGATCTCGTCATCGCCATTCGCGAGGCGCACGGCTGGCACCGGAACGGCAAGTTCGACGCCTACGTCGCCGAGGCGTTCAAGGCGCTCAAGCCGGGCGGCGTCTTCGGTATCGTGGCGCACCGGGCGAAGCCCGACGCCAACCCCGATGAGAGCGCGAAGCAGGGATACCTCCCGGAAGCGTGGGTGATCCAGAAGGTCGAGTCGGCGGGCTTCAAGCTCGGCGGCAAGTCCGAGGTCAACGCGAATCCGAAGGACACGAAAGACTACCCGGAAGGGGTCTGGACCTTGCCGCCGAACTTCCGGCTCGGCGACAAGGACCGCGCGCGCTACGCGGCGATCGGCGAGAGCGACCGCATGACCCTCAAGTTCGTCAAGCCCGCCCGCTGACCCATCCTGCGCCCGGCGCTCGCGGCGATCGCGAGCGCCGGGGCGCTACGCGGGCGCCGCGGCGCGGCCCGGCGGCCGCACGAACACGCGGCGCATCGGGATCGTGGCGCCGGCGGCCCCCGAGACCCGGTGGGACAAGAAGGCGACGCCATCGAGCATCGCCGGTGACGCGTACACGCCAGGCTCCGCCGTCTCCGGGAGGCACGAGGAGAGCTCGAGGAGGTTCCCGCCCACCAGGGCGCCGTCCTCGGTGAGCACCACGTCGCCGGCGTGGAGGCAGAAGCGGACGTTGATCCTGAGATCGCGCTGGCCCGGCCCGGCGAGCCGCGTGTGCAGCGCGACGGCGGCCGCGATCGCGCGGTGGCGCGCCTCTTCGGTGCCGGGCTCGCCGCGCCGAAAGGGCGCCGCGAGCAGCACGCTGGTGCTCGTGAGCGCGAGCGGCGAGAACCCCGAGGGCGCGAGCGCGGCCACGGCGTCCGGGGCCACGGCCTCGAACTCGGCCAGGAAGGCGTCGGTGGGGGCCTCGAGCGCGCGGCTCTCGGCGAGGACCTCGACGAGCAGCCCGATGGCGAGGCGCCGGATGTGCCCCGCCTCCACCGCGCCGGTCCGCGCGATCCGCGCCGTCGCGGCCCGCACGTCGCCCAGGAACGCCGCGACGTCCGGGTGGCGGCCGGCGGGATCCTTGCTCATGGCCCGCACGACGATATCGTCGAACGCCGGGTCGACCGGCGCGTGCAGGCTCGGGCGGGGCGGCGCCTGGTGCAGGTGCAGGTGGCGCAGCACCGGGTACGTGGTCGCCAGGAACGGCATCGATCCCGCGATCATCGTGTAGAGCAGCGCGCCGAGCGCGTAGACGTCGGTCCGCATGTCGACAGGCCGGTTGAGGAGCTGCTCGGGCGACATGAACGCCGGGGTCCCCACGATGTGCCGTGACGACGTGAGCGAGAGATCCGTCGCGCCGAGCAGCTTCGCGATGCCGAAGTCGAGCAGCACCACCCTGAGCTCCCCGCCGCGCTCGCACAGGATCACGTTCGAGGGCTTCACGTCGCGGTGGATGATCCCGAGCGCGTGGACCGCGGCGAGCGCGCTGCAGAGCGGATCGAGGATCGCGAGCGCCTCGTCCGCCGGGAGCCGGCCGCGCGCGAACAGGTGCTGCTCGAGGCTCTTGCCCTGAAGGAGCTCCATCACATAGTAGGGCCGCCCGTCGTCGAGCCGCCCGACATCGAGGATCTCCACGACGCTCGGGTGCCGGATCCGCCCGATCGCGTCCACCTCGCGCTGGAAGCGGAGCACCACGTCAGCGCGCGAGATCAGGTCGGCGTGCATGATCTTGACCGCCGCCGGCGCCCTGCTCGTCGCGTGCACCGCGCGGTGGACGACGCCGAACCCACCCTCGGCGATGACGCCGTCGAGGAGGTAGTCGCCTGCCCGCAGCGCCGCGGCGCGCGGAGCGCCAGGATCTGCGCCCTCGCGATCGCGTGTGTCGGGCGTGTGTTGTTTCCATGTCCGTGACGTGACGATCGGCGGCTCGCCCGTCGCGGGGGCGTCGGCGGGCGGCGCGGCGGGGAACGGCTCCTCGTTCTGGCCAGGGTTCTTCATGGGATATGCGACAGCCGCTTACTTCCTCGATGACAACTGCTGAGCCCGCGCAGTACAGTACGCGTAGGCCGGTATCGAATGCGATCCCGGCTGCCGGCAAGCAACCCGAATCATGCACCGTTGCTCCGTATGTCACGGGCGGCTCGCCGCTGGCGCTCCGTGTGTCAGAGATGGCTTTATCCCGCCGCCCGGTGAGCGTGACACCGCGGAGCGCGCGGCGCCCATGATCGAGGGCTTCTCGCTGCTCGGTCCTCTCGGTCACGGCGGCTTCTCCGACGTCTGGGCCGCGCAGCAGGATTGCGATGGATCGCCGGTCGCCATCAAGGTGGGGAGGCACGCGGCGTGGAACCTGCGCGAGCGGTTCCGGCGGGAGGCCGCGCTGCTCGAGCGCGTCGGCGTGCCGCACGCTCCGCGGCTCGTCGCCTGCGGCGAGCTCCCCGGGGGGCGGCCCTATCTCGTGATGGAGAGGCTCTTCGGCCAGACCCTCGCCGAGGAGCTGGCGGCGCTGCGCGCGCCGCTCGATCCGGAGCTCGCCGCCGGGCGCGCGGACGCGATCCTCGCCGTGATCGAGGCGGCGCACGCGCGCGGCGTCATCCATCGCGATCTCAAGCCGGAGAACCTCTTCCTCCTCGGCTCGAGCGGGCGCTCGGTGCTGCTCGATTTCGGTCTGGCGCGGCTCGCCGAAGGCGGCGAGCCGCAGGCGTTGTCCGCCGGCGTGACGCGCGCCGGCGACATCGTGGGGACGCCGGAGTACATGGCTCCGGAGCAGCTCCGGGGCGACGCCGCGCGGATCGACGGGCGCGCGGACATCTATGCGTTCGGCGTGATCCTGTTCGAGCTGATCACCCTGCGCCCGCCGTTCGTCGGCGGCGAGACGGCCGTCGAGCACGGCCACCTGGCGCTGCGCCCGCCGCGCCCGAGCGATTTCGTGGACGTCCCCGAGGGGCTGGAGGCGCTGACGCTCGCCTGCCTCGCCAAGGACCCGAGCCGCCGCCCGGACAGCGCCGCCGCGCTCCGGCTCACCCTGCACGCCCTGCGCGCGCGGCCTCGCGCCGACTCGATCCCGCCTCCGTCCGCGCCGCGATCGCAGCGGCAGGACGACGGCGCCGCGGCGGCCGTCGCCGAGGGGCGGCAGCCGGTCGCGCTGCTCTTCGCGGAGGGCGGCGCCGGGCCGGTGATCGCGGCGATCGGCGGCCGCCGGGGGTTCGTCGCGCGGCAGCGGGGGCAGCGTTGCCTCGCCGTGTTCTCCGCGCGGGACGTCGACGATCCGGCCCGCGCAGCGCTGGCCGCGGCGCGCGATCTCGCGCTGAGCGGCGGCGTGCGCGTGGCGCTGCACCTCGCCAGCGTGCGCCTGCGCAGGATCGCCGGCGGGCTGCACGCCGCCTACGGGGCGCCGGTCGAGCGCCCCGAGGCGTGGTTGCCGGCCGAGCCCTGGGGCGGGCTCGCGATGACCGAGGAGTTCGAGCGCGCGCTGCCCGACGACGAGCTCGCCCCCACGCCGCCGGGCGACCCGGAGAGCCTGCGCGAGCCTGCGCTGCTCGGCCGCGACGACGTGCTCTCGGCGCTCGCGGCCAGCGCGACCGACGCCTTCGACGGGACGTGCCCCGGCCTGTTCACGCTCATCGGCGACGCCGGTCTGGGCAAGACGCGCCTCGCGGCCGAGGCGGCCAGCATCGCCGGCCTGCCGGTCCCGGACGTGCGCGTTGTGGCCGCGCGCGCGCTCCACCCCATCCACGGCGGCGCCGCGCAGGCCGTGCGCGCGCTCCTCTGCGTCGCGCTCGACGCGCCGAGGGAGAGCCCCGGAGACCCGCGGCGGTTCTGCGTGGAGCGGCTCGGCGAGACGCTCGGCGGCGCGACGTGGGAGGCCGTCGCCGCGGCGCTCGGCTGGGCCGGGCCCCGCGGGGGGCGCCTGTCCGGGGAGGCCCGCAACGGCCTGATGCTGGCGCTCGCCGAGGCGCTCCGCCGCGGGGCGCGCCGCGGCCCGCTCGCCGTGATCCTCGACGACGCCGACCAGGCGGACGACGTGCTGCTCGACGCGCTCGAGTACGCAACGCTCGACGGCGAGGGCACCCCCCTCTGGGTGGTCGTGACCGCGCGCCCTCGCTTCGAGCAGGCCCGTCCCAGCTGGGGCCAGCGCAACCAGCGCCACACCCGCGTGACGCTCGCGCCCCTCGCCGAGGAGGCGGCGATGGATCTCGCCTCCCGCCTGCTCTTGCCGGCCGAGTACCCGCCTGCGGAGATCCTCCGCCGGCTGGCCGACTGGGCGGGCGGCAACCCGGATTGCCTGCGGCAGCTCGTCCGGTCGCTCAAGCGGGCGGGCGTCGTGCGCCGGCGCGCCGGCGGCGGCTCGTACGTGGCGACCGCGGAGGTCGAGGCGCTGCCGCCCGCGCCGGCGTGGCAATGGCTCGCGGCGCAGAGGCTCGACGATCTGCCGCCGGAGCTCGCGACGTGCGCCCGGGTCTGCTCGGCGCTCGGCGTGTCGTTCGATCGCGCCGAGCTCGAGGCGGTGCTGGACGGCCTGGAGCGCGCGGGCGGCGCCGGAGCGATGGTCGACGCGGGCTTCGGGCTCGCGGCCCTGGTCGAGCGGCGGATCCTGCTGCGCGACGGGGAGGGCCGCGGCGGCGGCGTGGACGACCGGCACGCGTTCCAGAACGCGGTCCTCCAGGAGGCGGTCTACGGGATGCTCGACCCGGCGCACCGCGCCGCGATCCACCGGAGCGCCCTCGCGTACTGGCGGGCGCAGGTGGTGGCCGGCTCGACCGGGGGCCTCCGCGCGCTCGCGCGCCACGCGGCCGTGTGCGGCGAGCGCGCCGAGGCGGCCGACGCCTACCTCGCGCTCGGCGATCTCGCGTCCGCGCGGCACGACGCCGTCGAGGCGGACCGGCGCTACGACGCCGCGCTCCAGATCGCCGAGCAGGGCGACGCGCCCCGGCGCGCGCGCGCGCTCGCGGGCCGCGGCAGGAGCCGGTACCGGATGTGCCGCGTCCGGGAGGCGCGCAGCGATTTCGGCGACGCGCTCGCGCTGGCCGAGGCGCTCGGCGACGCGCAGGCGAGGGCGGGCCTCCTGCTCGAGGACGCGACCGTGCTCGACTGGGCCTTCGAGTTCGAGGCCTCGGCGCGCCGGGTGGAGGAGGCGCGGCCGCTGGTCGACACGCACGCGCGCGCGCAGGGCTCTCCCGAGCTCGCGCTGCGCCTCCGGGTCGCCGAGGCCCGCACCTCGTGGCGGCGGGGGAGGACCGAGGAGGCCATCGCGGAGCTCACCGCGTGCGCCGAGCGCGCCGCGGCGTCGGGAGACTACGACGCGCGCGTCCCTGCCCTGATCATGCTGTCGTTCCAGCTCGCGAGCGCGGGTCGCCGCGACGAGGCCGAGCGCGCCTCCGAGGATCTGATCGCCCTGGTCACGGCGGCCGGCGATCGGTTTCACCTCTGCGGGGCGTACATCAACCGCATCGCGCTGTGGGCCTGGCGGTGGTCGCTGCCGGGCGCGGTCGGCGACCTGCGCCGCGCCGTCGATCTCGCGCGCGAGATCGGCAATCCGTGGCTGGAGAAGATGGCGTCGTACAACGTCGCCGTGCTGCTCCACTGGAGCGACAGGCAGCGCGAGGCGCTCGCGCTCCTGCGGCGCGCCCGGTGGCTGGAAGAGCAGGCCTCCGAGCGTCCGATGCCCCAGACGGCGATGCTGCTCGCGCAGATCCACCTCGCGCTCGACGAGTACGAGCAGGCCAGCCAGCTCGTCGAGTGGATCCAGCGATCCTGCGCCCTCGAGCCGGGCGACCTCACGGAGTACGGCTTGCTCGAGCTCGTGCTCTCGGAGATCGGGCTCCGGCCGGCGCCTTCGTCGTCTCTCGCGTGGGGCGAAGCGATCCGGCTGGTGAAAGGCCAGTCGATCGCCGAGCAGACGCTGATGTTCCTTTACTGGCGTGCTCGCATGGCGCTCCGTCGCGGACACGTGCGTGAGGCGGAGGAGGCGCTCGCGAGCGCGCGGGAGCACCGCGGCGAGAGCCCCCTGTGGCTGTCCCGCTTCGTCGAGCTGGAGCGCGGGTTGGCCGAGCGGTCGCGGGCTCCGGACGCTCATCCACCCGTGCCGGACTGATGGCAGCCTGTCGCGATAGGGTTTATTCCGCGTCGTGCTCGGGCGAGTCCGTACTTTCACACAACCACCGTATACCGATTTTCAGCATTGCGCGTCTTCCTCGAAGATGGGAGACTGCCAATTTAAGAAAGATCGATATTGCTGGTCGATGTCTGAACCTGGCCCTGTGCCTGGCTGCGCGACCACCTCGGAGGAGAGCTGAATGCCATCGACCCGTTTCATCGCCATTGGTCTCCTTGGCGCCTGTGTGTTCACGGCGGGATGCGCCGCCTCGTCGGACACCGGCCTCGACGCCCCGTCCGACACCGACCCCGTCGAGACGGCGGAGCTGCCAATACGGCGCACTGCGGTGCCCATCGGATGCAACGGCCTGCTCCCCAGCGACTTCTGGGCGCCGGCGAACCGCACGGCGTTCCGCGCGCTCGGCCAGCGGGCGCTCGCCGGCGCCAACGACGTCGTCGCCCCGACGGCGCTGCTCGGCACCTCCGGCGGAAAGAGCGTGCTCGACTACACGGTGCGCTGCGCGCTGTCCTCTGACCAGGTCGTCTACGGTCCAGACGGCCGCGAGTTCCACGGCTCCTTCGGGTTCGCGCCGGAATGGACCGAGCGTGCGCTCACCCCCTCGGAGCAGCGCTGGGTCTCGGCCTGCATCTTCCAGCACCTGAACGGCACCGGCGAGCATGTCGATATCTTGCTGCAGGGCAACCACCCGGCCCTCGATGGCCCCTTGAACGAGGAGCCCTACACGGAGTTCGTCGTCAACGACGCCACGATGTACGGGAACGCGTTCCTCTCCGGGACCATCGCAGGGTATGCCTGCATCGATCCCGATCTCACCGGGCAGCTCTCGGCGCTCTCGCTGAGCTGCCCGCTCGATCTCAGCCTCCTCTCGCTGGAGCGGCTCTGTGGCCACGTGCCGACGTGCGGTATCGCCTTCCTGGGGCTCTGCGACCTGACCTGCCTGGAGGACTCCTCCGGCAACCAGACGTGCCACACGCTGCCGCTGCTCGGGCCGCTCCTGGGGCCGCTGCTCGGGCCGAGCTACTCGGAGACGATCCGGAGCGAGGTGCGCGACAGCGATCTCCTGCCGCTCTACAACGGCTGCGGCCTGCTCTGAGCGGCGCCTCCGCGGCGGCGCCCGGCTGAAAGGAGGCGCGCCGCGCGCGCCGGTCACGTCCCGAGGCGCGTCTTCAGCTGCTGAATCGCGTCGGCGATCGCCTTGTCGTCGCGGAAGCAGCACGGATCGGTCCGCCTGCACCGCGCTCCGTGCAGCACCTGGAGCTCGAAGAGCATGCGCTCGTCCCCCTCGGCCGCGGCGCGGCCGAAGAGCGCCCGCTTGCCGCCGCAGCTGGCCCTGCGGAACGCGAAGAGGACGCGGAGCGCGGGGGTCGCGCGCGCCATCACGTCGGGCCGGGCCAGGATCTCGCTGGCGCGCCGGGCCGCCTTGGTGCCTCCGCGCGCGCGCACGAGGTCGAGCAGCACGTCCAGCCCGCCGCTGCCGAGCCGGTTCGTGAGCAGGTCGAAGACCTCGTCCGCCGCCGGGTTGTCCTCCTCGAACCCGATGCCCGCCACGGTGGAGAGCACCTCTTCGCGCAGGCCCCGGCTCAGGGCGAGCTCCGGATCGGCTTCGGCGAGGGTCAGCAGCGACCGCGCCCCGAGCACCCAGTTCCTTGTCGCCACCGCCCGGCTGAGCTGCGCGCGCGGGCTCGGGGCGCCGCGGGCCTCGTCCTCGGGCGCCGCGCTCGCCGACGCGGGAGGGGGCGGCGCTGCCGGCGCCGGCTCGACGGAGGCGATGGCGGGCGCCTCCGTGGTCGCCGCGGGCCGCCGGACGACGAGCCAGAGCGCGACGCCGATCGCGAGCGCCACCAGGGCCGAGAGCGCCGCCGCGAGGGGCACCCAGCGCGCCGAGGCCGTGGGCCGGCGGTGCGCGCGCGCGAGCAAGGTCGCCCGGGGCCCCGGCCAGGCAGACGGCGCCTGCTCCCTGGGCGCCCCCTTCGCAGCCTGCTCGGCGGCCCCGCCCGCCGCGTTGGCGCCCCCCGCCATGGCCTGACCCGCCGCGGTGCTCGCGCCAGGCGCAGTGCTCGCACCCGCCGCGGTGCTCGCGCCTGCTCCCGCCACGGCGCCCCCGCTCGCCGCGATGGTCCCGCCCGACGGGGCCTGCCCAGCCGCGGCGAGCCCGCCCCCTGCCGGCGCCGGCGGCGCCGCAGAACGAGCGAGCGCCGCGAGCCCCTCATCGAGCGCCGCGATGGCGTCGGCCGCCGTCTGGAAGCGGAACGACGGATCGTGCTCCATGAGCCGCATCACGGCCTGCTGGACTTCGTACGGCACCTCGAGATCCGGAGCGCGCGCGCGGAGGGCCGGCGGCCCTCCCGGCCCCTGCTGCTTGAGCCGCTCCACAACGTTCTTCGTGTCGAAGGGGTGCTGTCCGGTGAGCATCTCGTAGAGCACGAGCCCGAGCGCGTACAGATCCGCGCGCGCGTCCACCGCGTCCATCCCGCGCAGCGCCTCCGGCGCGAGGTACGCGAGCGTGCCGAAGACCTCGCCGGCGCTGGTCAGGGCGGGGCTCGGCGTCGACGTCTTGCGGCTCTGGCTGGACAGGAGATCGACGTTCACCTTCGCGAGCCCGAAATCGATGAGCCTGACCTGATCGTGCGCGTCGAGCAGGACGTTCTGGGGCTTCACGTCGCGGTGGACGATGCCCTTCTCGTGCGCCGCCGCGAGCGCCGACGCGATCTGACGCGCGATGCGGAGCGCCCGCGCCGGCGGGAGCCGTCCCCCCGAGATCGCCTCCTTGAGCGGCGTGCCCTCGACGTACTCGAGGATCAGGAAGAACGACGCGTCGTCCAGCTGACCGAAATCGATGGCGGCGACGACGTTCGGGTGCCGGATGTGCGCTCCCGCGACGGCCTCGCGCTCGAACCGCACCACGAGCTCCGGCATCCGCCGGGCGAGGGGCCGGAGCAGCTTGATCGCGACCTGCTTGCGGAGGTGCACCTGCTCGCCGCGGTAGACGGCGCCCATCCCGCCCTCCCCGATGAGCTCGTGGACGCGGTAGCGCCCCGAGATCAGGCTCCCGATCAGCGGGTCGCCGCCCGCGCTCCCGGCCGCCGCCGCCTCGATCGCCTCGATGTCCTCGGTGAGCGCCGAGCTCGAGAGCTCCTCCATGGGCTGCGCGGCCGGCGCGCCGAGCCTCGGGACCGTGAGGTCCTCGACCAAGGCCGAGCCGAGCGTCTCTTCGGATCGCGGCGTCTCCGGCATGCGGCGCAGGATATCAGGTCGGCCGGCGTCGCGGGGAAGCGGTGAGGAGGCGCTCTACGGGCGGGAGGGGCGCGGGGGCGCGCGACGCGGGCGTCCGCGAGCGCGCGAAATTCACAGGAGGAACGAGACTCCCAGCGAGAACGCGGGGTATCCGAGCCGCATCGTGAGCGTCACATTCTCCGTGAAGTGGAAGCGCCCGCCGACGAACAGGGCCGGTGAGACCCCGAAGACCCCGTTGCGGCCCACGTCGCCGAGATACAGCGACAGCCCCGGCTCGCCGAAGACCGACCACTTCCGGTGAAGCCAGAAGTTCCACTGCATCACGACCGAGCCGAACACGTAGTCCGAGGGCCCCCCGTACCGGTCGACCTCGGTGCAGACACGCGTGCCCGCGGGCCCGTTCTCGAAGCGGGTGCACTCGCCGCGGTAGTCCCCGTCCCCTCCGTAGTGGATGCCGTCAAGGCCAAAGCCGATCCCGACCGAGTCGTTGATCCGCTTGATGAAGCCGTCGGGCGCGATGTCGATGGTGACGCGCATCCCGGCGCCGAGGCCGTTCCCGGCGCCGGGGCCGCCGAGCGGCTCGAACGGCGTGAGGAGGAGGTGCGGCTCCAGCTCGACCTTGTAGTCGGGGCGATCGCCTGGGCGCTTGATCGTCATCTGCGCCTCGCCGACCTCGGTCCACCCGATCGTCAGCGCCGCGAACGAGAGCGCGGCGGCCATGAGGCGCGGCGCGCGAAGCTGCGATGTCATCGCTCTCTGCATCGGTCTCGGTCTCCTCAGCATCCGCCGCACGAGCGCGAGCCGTTCGGGCACATGACCGCAGCCTCGCCGCCGGGGCAGGTGACGCGGCACTCGCCGCCCACGTTGTCGCAGAACACCTCGCATGAGCCCCGGCACTCGACCTCGCAGGTCGCCACGTTCCGGCAGGTCACGACGCTGCCCGAGCCGACGCTGACGCCGCACCGGCTCGTGTCGTGGCACTCGTACCGGCAGTCGCGATCGCAGATGGCCCCGCACGCCGTGGTGTTATGGCACCGCAGATCGCAGTCGTCTCCGCAGGAAGCCGAGCACTCGTCGACGTCGAAGCACTCGAACGAGCACCCGTGCTCGCAGACGGCGCCGCAGCGATTCATCTGGAAGCAGCGCTGGTCGCAATCGTCACCGTCGCAGCCGAGGTAACACTCGTCACCCTGGGAGCACTCGCACGCCTCGCCCTCCACGCAGCCGCCGTTGTTCCAGCAGCTCGCCAGGCAGAGGCTCGCGAAGAGCGTCAAAAAAGTCAGTGCATAGAAGCGCATGGCCGGGGCAGCATACCCGAGCCTCCCGGAAATTGTCACGAAATCCGGGAAGGTACGCGCGAGGGTACGCGCGGAGGTACGCGCGGAGGTACGCCTGATGCCCGGCTCACCACCGTGTCCAGCGAGAGATTCTCCGCACCCGGGTATACCGCGTATTGTCGTTCGCGAGCCGGGCCTGATCCGCGATGTGCGTGCCGAGGTGGGGACCCCAGCCGCCGTCGTCGAGCGGCGCGTCCCCGTCCGCGCCGAGGTTGTATTCCCAGCACTGCGCGTAGTGCTGCGTGACGTTCAGGGCTGCGATGGCGCAGTTATTATCGGGGGCAGTGTCGCCGTCGTGATCGCCCGACGACCACCCCGAGAGGAAATGGGAGAAGAAGACGTCGGCGTCCCCGGAGACGTGCAGGGGGCGGAGGAGCTTCATGGTCGTCGTGTCGATGCCTTCGGCGGTCGCCCGCATGACCTCCGCGACGGTGCCCTTGATATCCGCGATCTCGTCGCGGTACTCCCGGCCGACGAGGTAGAGGGAGCCCCTGTAGAAGTTCCGCTCGAGCGCCGGCTCGCCCTTGGTCCCGAGCCGCTCGGCGTACGGGATGTCCCAGAACGACAGCGTCGTTCCCTCCGCCGAACCGACGCTGTTGTAGACGAGCGCCCACCCTCCTCCGTCCGTCTCCAGATCGCACACCACGGGGAACTCGGGATCTCCGCCGGCTCCGTCCAGATCGAGGGTGTACACGCCGCTCGGCAGGCCGCGGGGGACGTCGGCGCACCGGCGGTAGGCGCACCCCTTGTTGCTCGCGCCGTCGCAGTCCTCGTCCTCGGCGGTGTCGCAGCGCTCGGCGGCGGGCAGCACCTCTCCGGCGCACGGGCCGAACCCGTTCCCTTCCTCGTCGCAGATCTTCACGCCGGCGCGGCAGGCTCCGCGGTTCAACGTGGCGGGCAGGCCACCGTAACAGGCCTCCTGGCGACCGGGCTCGCACCCGCTCCCGCCGCTCGACGCAGAGCCGCCGCCGGCGCTCGAGGCCGAGCCGCCCTCGCCGGCGCTCCCGGCCGAGCCGCCGCCGGCGCTCGACGCCGAGGCGCTCCCGCCGCCTCCGGCGTCGTCGTCTCCGAACCTCCGCACCCTCGTCGAGCAGGCCGACACGGCGGTGAGCAGCGCGATGGCCGCGCAGCAGGCTCCTGCGACCGAACCTTGGCCGAGCGACATGCGACCTCCGGGGACACGAACACACACCACGCGGCCTTATACACCAGGCCCCCCGGCGCGCGCATCCGCCCCGCGCGCTCGGCCGCTTCGCCGCTGCGCGCCGGCACGTTTCCGACGCTTTTATTGGGCGAAGGCCCGTGGCGCGCCCTGGTCGCTTTGCAGCGCAAAGGCGATGGCGCTCTGGAGCGTGCTCTTGGTCAGGAGGCCCGCCAGGTCGAGCGAGAGCCCGACGAGCGTCTGCGCCACCGCTGGCCGGATGCCGGTCAGGATCGTCCTTGCGCCGAGCAGCTGCAGCGCCCTCGCGGTGTCGACGAGCCCGGCGGCGACCCGCGTGTCGATTTCCCTGAGCCCTGTCACGTCGAGGATGACCGCCTGAGCCTGGGTGGACTGGACTCCAGCGAGCGCGGCCGACATCACCTGATCGATCCGCTCCGAGTCCATCTGGCCCACGAGGGGCATGACCATGATGCGATCGGTGATCGGGATGAGCGGCGTCGACATCGCCTGCATCGTGTCGCGGAGCCGCGCGAGCGTCCGCTCGAGCTTGTCGAGCAGCTCCCTGTACGGCGTGACGTCGTGGGCGGTGCCATAGACGAGGCGGCGCGACGGCTCCTCCGCCGCGTCCAGGTGAGCGGTCCACGCGAGCCACTTGTACGAGCCGTCCTTGCACGCGTACCGGTTGTCGAACTTGATGGTCGTGTGGCCCTGGAAGAGCGCGGCGGCCTCGGCGAGCGTGGCCTCGCGGTCGTCGGGGTGGACGAACTCGATGAACGGCTTCGAGATCATCTCCGAGGGGGCCCAGCCGAGGGTGCGCTCCCAGGCCGGGTTGGCGTGGCGGAAGTACCCCTCTGCGTCCAGGGTCACGAGCAGGCCCACGGACACCCGGAACAGCTTCTCGTAGACCGTGGTCAGCTCCGTCGCCTGCGTGAGCTGCGCCACCCGCTCCCGGTCGCTCGTCAGGTCGAGCGCCGTGGCGACCATGAGGCGCTCGGAGGGCGCTTCGTCCATGTCCACCCGGGCGGTCCAGCCGAGCCAGCGGTACGAGCCGTCCTTGCACACATAACGGTTGTCGAACCGGCCGTTCGCGCGACCCTGGAAGAGCGCGGCGGCCTCGGCGAGCGTGGCCTCGCGGTCGTCGGGGTGGACGAGCTCGATGTAGGGCCTTCCCCTGAGCTCGTCGAGGGACCAGCCGAGGGCATGCTCCCAGGAAGAGCTCAGATCACGGAAGTAGCCACGCGCGTCCGCGGTGGCGAGGAGTCCTGACGAGACCTGGAAAAGTCGTTCATAGCTCAAGCCCATGTCGTCCCCCTCGCGGGCAGGCAGAGCGCGCCCGCCGTCGAGGCCGCCCGCCATCAGCGATTCTCCTGTCCGAACGCCGGCGAGCGCCTCGCGCGCCGCCTGGCCAGAGCGCGCACGCGCAATCCCCAGGCGGCGCGACGTCGACCTCACCGCGCGTCGAAGCCTGCTTGTCCACGAGAACGGCTTATGTGTCAAGGGTATCGGGAGCCTCGTTAGCGGGCGTGCTGGGCCGGCTGCGCCAGAAGGGACGCCCGGGTCGGGCGAACACGCGCGCGTTCGGAGGTCGCCACTGTCATGTCGCCGAGGTTGCCAGCCCACGATGAGGCGAGTACGGTCCGCGCCCAAAAGGAGTGGACCATGACCGTCTCTGCGATTTTCAACCCGGCGCGCTGGCGCGAGGTCGATGGGTTCTCGTTCGAGGATCTCACCTATCACCGCGCCGTGGACCAGGGCACCGTCCGCATCGCGTTCAACCGCCCCGAGGTCCGCAACGCGTTTCGTCCCCGCACCGTCGATGAGCTGTACACCGCGCTCGAGCACGCGCGCACGACCTCGGACGTGGGCTGTGTGCTGATCACCGGCAACGGGCCTTCTCCGAAGGACGGCGGCTGGGCGTTCTGCTCCGGCGGCGATCAGCGCATCCGCGGGAAGGACGGGTACAAATACGAGGGGGAGAGCGCGGGGCAGGCCGACCCGGCGCGGCTCGGCCGGCTCCACATCCTGGAGGTGCAGCGGCTCATCCGGTTCATGCCCAAGGTCGTCATCGCGGTGGTGCCCGGCTGGGCGGCGGGCGGCGGCCACAGCCTCCACGTGGTCTGCGACATGACGCTGGCGAGCCGCGAGCACGCGATGTTCAAGCAGACGGACCCGGACGTCGCGAGCTTCGACAGCGGGTATGGCTCGGCGCTGCTCGCGCGGCAGGTGGGGCAGAAGAAGGCGCGGGAGATCTTCTTCCTCGGGCTCGATTACACGGCGGAGCAGGCGGCGGCGATGGGGATGGTCAACGCCGTCGTCCCTCACGCGGAGCTCGAGGAGGAGGCGCTGCGGTGGGGCGCGATCATCAACTCGAAGAGCCCGACCGCGATGCGGATGCTCAAGTACGGCTTCAACCTGCCTGACGAGGGGCTCGTCGGACAGCAGCTCTTCGCCGGCGAGGCGACGCGGCTCGCCTACGGCACGGAGGAGGCGAAGGAGGGCCGAGACGCCTTCCTGGAGAAGCGCCGCCCGGACTTCACGCGTTATCCCTGGCACTATTGACGACCACGCGTCGCCCGCGCCACGCCCAGAGCGCACAATCGCGCTTGACACCGACATCGACTTCATCGATGGTGACGGCGCTGTAAGATTCCGTGTGTGCCGGCTGGCCACGCGGCTTCAACTTTACCTGGAGATACGCATCATGCTTTGTCTTTTGGCTGCAAAGTCGGCTCGTCGAGAGCGTTCTTGGCTGTGTTTGGGTGGGTCTCTTCTTCTGGCGCTCGCGGGCGGCCTCACCGCTGTTGGCTGCGGCGACGATAGCCCCTTGGACGGCGCGGGCGGCGCGGGGGCTTCCGGCGGCGCGGGTGGCGGGGGCGGCGATGGCGGCGCTGGCGGCGCGGGGGCTTCTGGCGGCGCGGGCGGCACGGGCGGCACGGGGGGCGAGGCGCCGATCGAGACGGTGCCGCCGTCGGGCACCGAGCTGATCCGCGTCAACCAGGTCGGGTACCTGCCGGCCGCCGCCAAGGTCGCCACGGTCGTCGCCGAGGCCGACAAGCCGCATGCGTGGGAGCTCGTCGATGCCGGCGGCACGGTGGTCGCCAGCGGGGCGACCCGCGTCGTGGGCGATGACGCGAGCTCCGGCGAGCACGTGCACACCATCGACTTCAGCGGCTTCACCACCCCCGGCGAGGGGTACACCCTCCGTGTCGGGGAGGTGTCGAGCCACCCGTTCGACGTGGGCGCGACCATCTACTCTCAGATGAAGTACGACGCGCTCGCGTACTTCTATCACAACCGCTCCGGCATCGAGATCCTGGAGCAGTATGTCGGCCCGGACCACGCGCGCCCGGCGGGGCACCTGCCGGACGAGGCCCCTTGCGGCGCGGATATCGGCTGCACGTACACGCTCGACGTCACCGGCGGGTGGTACGACGCCGGCGATCACGGCAAGTACGTGGTCAACGGCGGTATCTCCGCCTGGACGTTGCTGAACCAGTACGAGCGCTTCGTCGCGCTCGGGTCCACGGCGGACGACTTCGGCGACGGCAAGCTGAAGATCCCCGAGAACGCGAACCAGATCCCCGACCTCCTCGACGAGGCCCGGTGGGAGATCGAGTTCATGCTCGCGATGCAGGTGCCGGAAGGCCAGGCGACCGCGGGCATGGTGCACCACAAGATCCACGACCTGGAGTGGACCGGCCTGCCGCTGCCGCCGCACGAGGATCCGCAGCCGCGCTTCCTGCGCCCGGTCAGCACGGCGGCGACGCTCAACCTGGCCGCCACCGCGGCCCAGGCCGCGCGCATCTGGCGCGAGCTCGATCCCACGTTCTCGGCCCAGTGCCTCGAGGCCGCGACGCGGGCGTGGACCGCGGCGAAGGCGAACCCGAAGGTCGTGCCGGACGAGAGCGGCGTCGTGGGCGGCGGTGGCTACGGGGACGCCGAGCTGAGCGACGAGTTCTACTGGGCGGCCGCCGAGCTCTTCCTCACCACCGAGAACGCCACGTATCAGGCCGAGCTCGCTGCGTCGCCCTACAACGAGGAGCTCGGCGGCGTGGACGGCACGTTCAGCGCCATGACGTGGGGGCAGGTCGACGGGCTGGGCGCCATCTCGCTCGCCGTTGTCGAGGCCCAGCACGCCGCGGCGGAGCGTGAGGCGGCCCGGACGAAGCTCGTCGCCATCGCCGACAAGTACCTCGAGGTCATCGGGGCGGAGGGGTACCGGGTGCCCTTCAAGGCGAACGAGAGAGGGTATCCCTGGGGCTCCAACTCGTTCGTGCTCAACAACATGCTTGTCCTGGCGCTCGCCCACGACTTCACCGGCGAGCAAAAGTACTTCGACGGCGTCGCGTCGGGCGCGGATTACCTCCTCGGGCGCAACCCGATGGACAAGTCCTATGTCTCCGGCTACGGCGAGAAGCCGCTCGAGAACCCGCATCATCGCTTCTGGGCGCACCAGCTGGACGCGTCGTTCCCGTCCGCTCCTCCCGGCGCGGTCTCCGGTGGGCCGAACTCCGGGCTGGAGGATCCGGTGGCGAAAGAGGCGCTCGACGCGACGGAGGACCGCGCGAAGTGCGTCCCGCAGAAGTGCTACATCGACCACATCGAGGCGTGGTCGGCGAACGAGATCACGATCAACTGGAACAGCCCGTTCGCGTGGACGGTGGCCTGGCTGGACGAGAAGGCCAAGGCGAGCGCCCAGTGACCCGGAGCGCGGCGGTGAGGCACGCTGACTGAAGGTGGGGGCTTTTGAGCCGCCACGGCGCCAAGGACGCCAAGAAAACCAATAATATTGGCGTCTTGTGGCGTCTTATGGCGCCTTGGCGGTTCCTTCATCCCGGCAGGGCGGGGGAGTTCCCCGCCGCCCGGAGCGCTGCGCTGCGCTACGCCGCGCCACGCTCGGTACGCGATTGGCCGCGACAACCGTCCAGGTTCTGCTAGGTTGCGCGGCTTTCATGAATCCAGACTCATCGCTCGACGCCTTGCCCGCGCCGCTCGCGGGCGCCCTCGCCCGCCGCGGTTTCACCTCCCTCACCTCCGTCCAACAGGCTGTCCTCGCCCCTGAGCTCGCCGGGCGGGACCTTCGTGTCTCGTCGCAGACCGGCTCCGGAAAGACCGTGGCCATCGGCCTCGCGCTCGCCCCCCGCCTCGAGCGCGCGCTCGCCGACCGCGCCGCCGCGGCCGCGGCCGACGGCGCGCCGCGCACCGTGGCGGCTCCGGCCGCGGTGATCATCGCGCCGACGCGCGAGCTCGCCGCGCAGATCGCCGGCGAGCTCAGCTGGCTGCTCGCGCCCCTCGGCGCGCGCGTCGCGTGCGTCACCGGCGGCACCAGCTTCGGCGCCGAGGCGCGCTCGCTGCGGCGCGACCCCCTTGTCATCGCCGGGACGCCCGGCCGCCTGCTCGATCATCTGGAGCGCGGGACCCTCGACCCCCGCGGCGTCCTCTCCCTCGTGCTCGACGAGGCGGACCAGATGCTCGACCTCGGCTTCCGCGACGACCTCGAGGCGATCGTCGGCAAGATGCCCCAGGAGCGCCAGACCCACCTCGTGTCGGCCACCTTCTCCCGCGAGGTCCGCGCGCTCGCCGATCGCTTCCAGCGCGACGCGGTGAGCGTCGAGGGCACGCGCCCCGGCGCCGCGAACGGCGACATCGCCCACGTCGCCCACCTCGTGCTGCCGGCCGAGCGCGACGCGGCGGTCGTGAACCTGCTGCTCCTCGCGCCCGGCGAGCGCACGCTCGTCTTCGTGCGCACCCGCGAGGGCGCCGCCGAGCTCGCCGACAAGCTCACCGCGCTCGGCCTGCCCGCGCGCGCCCTGAGCGGCGACCTCGAGCAGCGCGAGCGGACCCGCACGCTCGACGCGTTTCGCTCGGGCGCCGTCACGACCCTCGTCGCGACCGACGTGGCCGCGCGCGGCATCGACGTCCCCGAGGTCGGGCGCGTCATCCACGCCGATCCCCCGGGCGATCCCGAGATCTTCACGCACCGGAGCGGCCGCACCGGCCGGGCGGGCCGCAAGGGGACGAGCGTGCTGCTCGTCGCGCCGTTCGCGCGAGAGCACGCGCTGAGGTTGCTCCGGCGCGCGCGCGTCGAGGCCACGTTCCGGCCGGCGCCGTCGCCGGACGACGTGCTCCGCGCCGCCGACGAGCGGCTCGCCGCCGAGCTCGCCCCGGCGCGCCGGGAGGGCGCGGCTGCGGGCGACGTGGTCGCGGGCGATGCCGTCGCGGTCGACGCGGTCGATGCGGCCGCGGTCGACGCGAACGTGCGCGCCCCGCGCGAGGCGTCCGGCTCAGCGCCCGAGGCGCGGCACAGGGAGCTCGCCGCCCGCCTGCTCGCGGACATGGACGCGACCGAGCTCGTCGCGGCCCTCCTCGCGCGGGCGAAGCACACCGGCCCCTGCGCTCCGCAGCCCGTCACCGCCGTCGCGCCGCCCCGCTCCGAGCCGCATCCGTCGCGCGCCCGGTCCGCTGCGCCGCCCTGGTCCGGGGCGCCGTCGCGCGGCCGGCCGTCGGCGCCGCCCTGGTCCGGGGCGCCCTCGCGCGCCCGGTCCGCTGCGCCGCCCTGGTCCGAGGCGCCGCCGCGCGCTCGCCCCGCCGCTCGTCAAGGCAACGGGGAGCAGGCCCCGCGCCTCCCCTTCGTGCCCTTCCAGGTCAACTGGGGGGAGCGCCACGGCGCCGACCCCCGGCGCCTGCTCGCGCTCGTGTGCCGCCGCGGCGGCGTGTCGAGCCAGCAGATCGGCGCGATCCGCATCGGCTCCACCGCGTCCGTCGTCGAGGTGGCCTCCCCGGCCGCGCCCGAGTTCGCGCGCGCGGTCAACCAGCCCGACGCGCGTGACGCGCGGATCCGCATCGTCCGCGCGAGCTCGATGCGCGTCGAGTAGCGCCTGTCCTGGCGCGGCGGACCGAGGCAGACGGCTGAGATCGCTCGCAACGGCAGGGGTTTCCTGATTTCTCGGAGACCTCGGGTGTTGTACAACGGCCGGGTGAACCGAAGCCCGAACAACAAGCCACCCCTACGCCGCCTCGCGAGCCCGGCCGCGGTGCTCGCTGCAGTGCTCGGTCTTGCGCTCGCCGCGTGCGGCGGCACCGTGCCTCCGCCGAACGACCAGCTCGCCTCGTCCCAGGCCGCCATCCGCGCGGCCGACGAGATGGGCGCCGGGTCCGACCCGCAGGCCACCCTCCACCTGAAGCTCGCGCGCGAGCAGCTCGAGAAGGCCAAGCAGCAGATGCAGGCCGAGGACAACGAGTCCGCCACGCGCCTCCTCCAGCGCGCCGAGGCCGACGCCGAGCTCGCGCTGGCGCTCGCGAAGGCGCGCTCCACGCAGGCCGAGGCGCAGGAGGCGCTGAAGCAGGTCGAGAAAATGAAGCAGGCGGGGGTCAAGTGAAGCGAGAGGTGATGGTGATGGCATCTCTGGTGAAGAACCCGTCCTGGCCTGCCCGGTCTCTCGCCCTGTGCGCCGCGCTCTACGCGGCGTCGGGGTGCGGCGCGGCGGTCCCGCCGAAGGAGCTCGTCGACGCCCGCGCGAGCTACAGGCGCGCGGCGGAAGGCGCCGCCTCGCGCCTCGCGCCCGCCCAGCTCGACACGGCGAAGCAGGCGCTCTCCCGCGCCGAGGGGGCGTTCGGCGAGGAGCCCGAGGCCCCGCAGACGCGCGATCTCGCGTACATCGCCGACCGCAAGGCCCAGGAGGCCGAGGCGGCGGCGGCAATGCTGCAGGCGCAGCGCGACAAGGCCGCGGCCGAGGACGCCTTCAAGGACCTCTCGCAGCAGCAGCTCGCCAGCGCGAGGGAGGCGCTGCACAGCGGCCAGCAGCAGATCGAGCGGGAGCGGCACGCGCGCGCCCAGGCCGAGACCGCGCAGCAGCAGGCCGAGAGCGCGCGGCTGCAGGCCGAGAGCGCGCGCACCGCGGCCGAGAAGGGCCGCCAGGAGGCCGAGGCGGCGCGGCGGGAGGCCGAGCGCGTCGCGAACGCGGCGCTCGCGAGCCTCAAGGAGATCGCCGCGGTGAAGGAGGAGAAGCGCGGCGTGGTCATCACGCTCTCCGGCGCGGTGCTCTTCGCCTCGGGCAAGTCCGAGCTCCTGCCGATCGCCAAGGAGAAGCTCAGCCAGGTCGCGGCCACGCTGAAGGACCAGGGGTCGCCGCCCATCAGGATCGAGGGGCACACCGACTCGACCGGCTCCGCCCAGGCGAACCGCAAGCTCTCGCTGGAGCGCGCCGACTCCGTGAAGGCCCACCTCATCACGGCGGGGCTGCCCGGGGACAAGATCGCGACCGTCGGCCACGGGCCGGACCGCCCCGTGGCGGAGAACACGAGCACCGAGGGCCGGGCCAACAACCGGCGCGTCGAGATCATCGTCAATCCCACCACCCAGCAGTAGAAGCGCCTGCCCCACGTTGTGTCGGGGGCGCCGGCGGTGATAAGCACGGCGCGTGATCGGACGCTTTTTCCGCCGGATCTGGCAGGAGTACGTCATCGACCTGCGCGATCGGCTCGACGCCGAGGCGGCGCAGCACCGGGCCACCACGCCCGCGGGGGAGGTCACCCGCCGGATGGTGTGCGTGTTCCTCACCGTCATCGGGGTGCTCATCTTCGTCCGGTTCGCGGGCAACGAGAACGACACGCGCTGGATGGTCGATGGCCTGCGCGCCGTGGGCCTCGACGGCGCCGCGGCGAGGCTCCACGACGCGCTGAACACGTCGCCGGATCGCCGCTTTCACCAGCGGATCGTCTGGGCGCTCGGCCGCCTCGTCGGTTATCTGATACCGACCCTCGTCGTCGCGAAGCTCGTGCTGCGGGCGCCGATCCGGAGCTTCGGCCTGCGCGTCCGCGGGACGGCGCGGCACCTGCCCGTCTATGGCTTCCTCTTCGTCGTCATGGCGCCGTTCCTCTTCGCCGCGTCGCTCTCGCCGGCCTTCCAGGCGAAGTATCCCTATTACAAGCTCGCGCCGGGCGAGGGCCCGTGGCCCTGGCTCTGGGCGTGGGAGGCGCTCTATGCCGCGCAGTTCGTTGCGCTCGAGTTCTTCTACCGCGGCTTCTTCCTCCACGGGATCCGCCGCGCGCTCGGCTACTCGTCGATCTTCGCCATGATGGTGCCTTACGCGATGATCCATTTCGGCAAGCCGCTGCCCGAGGCGCTCGGCTCGGTGCTCGCCGGGTTCATCCTCGGCACGGTGAGCCTGAAGAGCGACTCCATCTGGGGCGGCTGCGCCATCCACATCGTCGTCGCGACGTCGATGGACCTGCTCTCCTTGTGGCATCAAGGGCGCCTATGACGACGCGCGGCCGCCGCCTCGCCGCGTAGAGCAGGCGTCTCGCGGCCGGCTGCGCTGCGTGCTCCTCGCACGAACTTCATTTCCCGCCGGGAAGGACCGCGATATGCCTCCTGCGACGACGATGGGGCGAAGGTCGCGACGCGCGCTTCTTCTCGCGATGAGCGGCGTCCGGGTCAAGGACGAGGAGCTCGCGCGCCTGGGGCTGACGCTGCCCGGCTTCGTCGAGCGCAGCGAGGTCATCGCGTCGCTGCCGAGCCTGGGGCTGCTCACGATCGCCGCGCACACGCCCGAGGGCTGGGAGGTGGAATACCGCGAGCTCGACGCCATCGCCGACGCGGACGTCGCGCGCATCGTGGACGGCCGGTACGATGTCGTCGCCATCTCGTCGCTCGCGGCGCGCGCGCTCGACGCCTACGCGCTCGCCGACCGGCTGCGCGCCGAGGGCGTCACCGTGGTCCTCGGCGGCCTGCACGCCTCCGCGCTCCCCGACGAGGCGGCGCAGCACGCCGATTCGGTCATCCAGGGCGAGGGGGAGCTGCTCTGGCCGGCGCTGCTCCACGAGCTCGACGAGGGCCGGCTGCGGCCGCTGTACAGCGCCCGGAGCGGCGCGTGGCCCGCGTTTCCGATCGAGGGCGCCCGGGTGCCGCGTTATGACTTGCTCGACGTCGCCCGGTACAATCGGTTCACGCTCCAGACCACGCGCGGCTGCCCGCTCGCCTGCACTTTCTGCGCCGCCTCGCGGCTCATCAGCCCCTACAAGCGCAAGCCCATCCCGCTCATCCGCCGTGAGCTCGACGCCATCATCGAGGCGTGGCCGCAGCCGTTCCTCGAGCTCGCCGACGACAACACGTTCGTGCAGAAGCCCTGGGCGCGGGAGCTCGCGCGGCTCTTCGTCGAGTTCAACGCGGGGCGAGCGCGCCCGATCGCGTGGTTCACCGAGACGGACATCTCGGTCGCCGACGATCCGGAGCTCCTCGATCTGCTCGCCGAGTCCAACTGCGCCGAGCTGCTCATCGGCCTCGAGTCGGTCAATCCGAGCGCGCTCCGGGCCGCGGAGCCGCGGGGGTTCAAGGCCGCGGAGCGGGCCCGCTACGTCGAGTCGGTCGGCCGCATCCAGGAGCGTGGGATCCCGGTGAACGGCTGCTTCGTGCTCGGGTTCGACGAGGACGATGAAGGCGTCTTCGAGCGCACGCTCGCGTTCGCCCGGGAGTGCGATCTCGCCGAGGTGCAGATCACGGTGCTCACGCCGTTCCCGGGGACCGCGCTCCACCGCGCGCTCGAGGTGCAGGGGCGGCTGCTCCGCCCCGTGTTCTGGGACGCGTGCACGCTGTTCGACGTGACCTTCAGGCCAGCGCGCATGAGCGTGGAGGCGCTAGAGCGAGGGTTCCGCTGGCTGATGAGCGAGCTTTACAGTCCGGGGGAGACCGCGCGCCGGCGCAGCCGGTTTCGCCGCGCCACACGCGCCCGCAGGGGACGGCATGCGCGATCCTGATCGACCGTCGTTCGCCTGCGCCGCGGGGCGGCTGCTCACCTTCCGGCTCTCGCCCGACGACCTCGCGCGCCTCGACGGGCGGCACCTCGCGCTCGGCCTGGCCTGCACCTGGCTCGTCGGCGTCGGGCGGTTCTGGGACGATCCGGTCGCCGGCGCCTGGCGCAAGACGGGCCTTGGCTCGGTCGTCTATGCCATCGTCCTGAGCGCGTTTCTCTGGATCGTCGTGGCGCCGCTCCGGCGCCCGGGTGAGCTGCGGCTCTCGTACGCGAAGCTCCTGACCGTCATCACGATGACGGCGCCCCCGGCGGCGCTCTATGCGATCCCGGTCGAGCGCTTCACCTCCATGCCCGTGGCCATCCAGATCAACCTCGGGTTTCTTTCGGTCGTCGCTGGCTGGCGCGTCGCGCTGCTCGTTCACTATCTCCGGCGCGGCGTGGGGTTGCGCTGGCCCGCGGTGATCACCGCGACGCTCCTGCCCCTCGCGCTGATCGTGACAGGACTCACGTATTTCAACCTGGCCACCGGCGTGATCGAGATCATGGGAGGGCTGCGCGATCGCGCCAAGAGCCCGGACGACGGCGTCAACGGCGTGCTCCTGGCGCTCGCGCTGCTCTCGCACCTCGCGGTGGGTCCGCTCCTTGTCGTCTACGGGGTGCTCGTCGTGAAGGCGCGGTGGTGGCGCGGCGGAGCGGGCCGCCGGAATCGCTGACCCGATCCACGAGACAGGGGACGCGCGGGTCCTGCTCTCCCTCCCTGGGGGCGGTCAGGCCAGGGTCCTGCCGCCGTTCACGGACAGCTTCTGGCCCGTGATGAACTCGGCGGCGTCGGACGCGAGGAAGGCGACGGCCTCGGCGATGTCGTCCGGCGTGCCCATGCGCCGGAGTGGGTTGCTCGCCCGGTAGGCCTCGATGGCCTCGGCGCTCGCGCCCTCCTGGATGTGGCGCTCGACGACGACCCAGCCGGGGGACACCTGGTTGACGGTGATCCCGTGCGGGCCGAGCTCCATCGCCCAGGAGCGCGTGAGGCCGAGCTGCGCGCCCTTCGCCGAGACGTAGCTGGAGAACTCGGGGACGCCCTGCTCGAAGACCTCGGACCCGATGTTGATGATCCGCCCTGACCGGCGCTCCTTCATCCCCGGGACCACCGCCTTCGCGAGGAGGAGCGGGCTCTTCACGAAGAACTCGAGCTGGTCGAGGCAGTGCTTCCAGGTCAGGTCCTCCAGCTTGACGAACGGCTGCGGGCCCGTCGCGTTGATCACGAGCACCTCGACGGGGCCGAGGCGGGCCTGCACCTCGCCCACGAGGCGGGCGACGTCCTGCTCGTCGCGCACGTCAGCCCGGAACGCCTCGGCCTCGCCGCCGCCCTGGCGGATGTCCTCGACCACGCGCGCCGCCTGCTCGCCGCTGCCGAAGTAGTTGACCGCCACCCGCGCGCCCGAGGCCGCGAGCTTGCGGGCGATGGCCGCCCCGAGGCCGCGGGAAGCGCCGGTGACCAGGGCGACTCGTTTGGATAGTTGGTGCGCCATTCAGGCTTCTCCAGGAGATGGGTGACCGCGGTTCGCTCGCCGCCGCGAAGGAGAGCGGCCGCACAGGCGCGCCTCCAGGGGCCTCCCTGCCGCGCGGGCGCGGACCGCTCGCCGCGCGGCAGAGGGCCGACAGCGGGTCGAGATCGACCACCCCCAGCTGTAAACGAGCAGGATCCAGCAATACAAGATTTTTCCGCGCAGGCACTTGAGCATGGGTCTTTCCAGCAGCACAGTTGAAGTTTTTCAATTCAATCCGCTGCTGGGCCCACCGAGGATGGTACGCTGGGCCACATGAACAAGCGCGCGATCCGGCAAGCCTTGCGGCTCCTGGTGATGCTCGCCATGGGGCCTGTGTTCTGTGCGGCCGTCGGGATCACGGTGATCCACGCGTGGCTCGACGTGCGGCGCAGGCCGCCGGGGCGGCGTCCTTTCGCGCGCGGCGGGGTGCGGCATCGCCGCCTGCGCCTGCGCGAGCAGGCGCCGCTGTGATCGGCGCGGCGCCTGCTCTGCGTGGCGGCGCGGCCGGGTCGCGCCGTGGCGGCGCGGCTCAGCGTACGAGGAGGAGCCAGGCCAGCGCCGCGGCGGTCGAGGCGAGCGTCACCGGGACACCCACCCTGGCGTAAGCGCGGAAGCCGATCTCGCGCTCGGCGCCCACCGTCTCCACCACGATGATGTTGGCCACCGAGCCCAGCAGCGTGAGGTTGCCCGCGAGCGTGGACACCAGCGCCGTCGTGATCCACGCGAGGTGCGGATCCGGCTGGCTGCGGATGTACGAGTCCGCCAGGAGGATGAAGGGGACGTTCGAGACGATCTGGCACCCAACGAGCATCGCGATGCTCAGCCCGAGCAGGCCCATCGTCGGCCCGGCGGGGAGGAAGGGGCTGGCCGCGCGCAGCGCCTGCTCGGGCATGCCGGTCTTCTGGAGCCCCGCCACGACGATGAAGAGGGCCCCGAAGAAGACGAGCACGGTCCACGACACCCGCTCGAACAGGCCGTTCGCGTCGCGCCGGTGGAGCAGGATGACCGCCGTCGCGCCGCCGATCGCCGTCCACGCGAGGTTCGCGCCGAGCACGAACATCACGGACACGACCGCGATGCAGGCGAGCGGCGCCAGGGCGCTCGGCCGGGCGCCTCCTGTCGGCGCGGGCGCGGGCGCGGGCTCGGGCGCGGGCGCGGGCGTCCGCACCGAGATGCGGCGCCGGAGCAGCAGGTGCAGCGTCACGGCCGTGACGGCGAGCCCGATCAGCGCGGCGGGGCCCGCCTCCAGCAGGTACGTGCGGTACGAGATGCCGGAGAGGTGGCCCACGAGCATGTTCTGCGGGTTGCCGGCGAGCGTGAGCGCGCTGCCGGCGTTGGCGCCCATCGCGAGCGCGAGGAGGTACGGCGCCCGCTCGAGCCCCGCGCGCCGGGCGGTCCGGTCGACGAGCGGCGCCAGCATCACGCAGACCGAGTCGTTCAGCAGCACCGCGGAGGCGAGCCCGGAGCCCACCGTGACGAGGTAGAGCAGGCGGACCGGCGACAGGTCCCGCTGCGCGACCCACGCGGCGGCGCGCTCGAACACCCCCGCGGCGTCGAGCGACGCCGAGAGCAGCATCATGCCGAGCAGGAGGCCGATGGTGTTCGGCTCGATCGCCGCGAACGCCTCGTGCGGATCCAGGCCGGCGCCCGGCTGGATCGCGCTCAGGAAGACCATGGCGCACGCGCCCGCGAGCGCGCCGGCCGGGCGTCCGATGGGCAGGATCGACAGGCGCCGCGCCGCGATGAGCATGTACGTGAAGGCGAATACGAGCAGGACGGACCACACGGCGCGGATCTAGAGTGGTCGGGGGGGATCCTGTCAAACTGGGAATGCCAAGGCATGGGAAGGCAGCTCTCGACCCCCACCGCGATCCTCCTCGGCAGCGCCATGATCGCCGCCGCGGTCTACCTCGGCCTTCGCCACGGCCCGGCCGGCGTCCCCGCGGACCGGCGCCCCGCCGGGGGAGCGCCCGAGCCGCCAGCCGATGCGGCGTCCGCCGCGGGGGCGGCGGCTCGGGTGCCTGGAGCGGGCGCACCGGCGCGCCCGGTCCAGGCGCCCGCGCCGAGCGTGGCGCGCGACGAGGTCGCGACGCAGGCCGCGCGGGCGCTCGAGGCGCACCGGCCCGCCCTGATCGAGCGCTGCTACAAGCCGGCGATCGCGGCGCAGCCGGCGCCGCGCGAGGTGAAGTACGTCTTCAACCTCACGTTCGACGCGCAGGGCCGGCAGCTCGCGCGCGGCATCATCGAGGATCGCGAGGCGTCGCGCCCCGAGGTCACCGCCTGCCTGGTCGCCGCGCTGCCGTCGGTCGCGGTCGCGCCGCCAGGGGCGAACGTGCGGGTCGATGTCCCGTTCTCGCTGCCGTGATCGAGGGGAGGTCCGAGGGCGCGGGCCCGCCGGCGCCGGGGGCGAGCGCGGCGCCCTTGACGCACCTGCCTGAACGCCCGATGCCGGAGCGGTGACGCCCGACCAAGCCTTGAAGGAAGCGACAACCGGCGCCCTCCGCCCGGTCTACCTGGTGCTCGGGGAGGAGCGCTGGCTGGTCGATCGCGTGGTGAGCGCGATCCGGGAAGCGGCGGCCAAGGGGGGCGTCGCCGGCTTCAACGAGGACAAGTTCACCGCGGGCGACGCGCCTGTCGAGTCGATCCTCGGCGCCGCCCGCATGCTGCCGATGATGGGCCCGCGCCGCTTCGTGCTCGTCCGCGGCGTCGATCGCTGGGAGAAGAAGGACGAGGGCGACGACGGCGAGGGGGACGACGACCGCGGCGCGAGCGGCGCGAGCGGCAAACGGGGCGTGTCGAAGCAGCTCAGCCCGCTCGACGCGCTCGCGGAGTACGCCAAGGC
This sequence comes from Sorangium sp. So ce117, assembly GCF_051524395.1. Taxonomy (NCBI): domain Bacteria; kingdom Pseudomonadati; phylum Myxococcota; order Polyangiales; family Polyangiaceae; genus Sorangium; species Sorangium sp. So ce117. The sequence goes on along the minus strand of NZ_CP150309.1, from coordinate 7,626,346 downwards.
GCCGTCGCCGAGCGCGGTCCTCGTGCTCGTCGCGACGAAGCTCCACGGCCAGCGCCGCCTCGTCACCGCCGCCAAGAAGGGCGATTTCCTTGTCGCGTGCGAGCCCCTGAACCGCCGCGCCTTGCCCGGCTTCATCGCGACCGTCGCCCGCGAGAAGGGCAACCCGATCGCGCCCGACGTGGCCGATCAGCTCGCCGAGCTCGCCGGGCCCGAGCTCGGCTACGTGGTCGACGCGCTCGAGCGGCTCTCGCTGTACGTCGGGCCGAAGCAGCCGATCACCGAGGACGCGATCGCCCAGATCGTCATCCGCATCCGGCAGAGCACCGTCTGGGAGCTGATCGACGCGCTCGGGAAGCGGCGCCTCGACCGCGCGCTCGCGGCGCTCGCCGACGCCTACGATCCGCGCGACGGCGGGCTGCGGCTGCTCGGGGCGGTCTCCTGGTCGGTGCGGCAGATGGTGAAGTTCGAGTCGGCGCTCGCCGGGGGCGCGAGCCAGTCCGAGGCCGCCCAGCGCGCGGGGGTGGCCCCCTTCAAGGCGAACGACGTGGCGCAGTCGGTCCGCCAGCTCCCGAAGGGCGCGCTCGCCGGCTGGATGCGCGTGCTCGCGGAGACGGATCTCGCGCTGAAGAGCAGCCGCCGCCCCGCGCAGGCGGTGCTGGAGGCGATGCTGATGGAGATGTGCGCGCGCTGAGCGGGAGAGCGTGCGGGGGGGGGGGGCGCCGCGCGCTCATCGAGAGCGTCACCGTGGGTGGCTCCGTGCGCGCCGCCGATGTCCTTCGCGCCGCCAACAAGAACGGCCTCGACGCGCGCATCGAGGCGCTACCGGCGTGGCCTTGAGCGCGGGATCGGCGCGCATTTGCTGAAGCAATTCGATGCCGTTCATCTTGTGCATCACCGCGCCCGAGCTTGGCCAGCTGGATGACCTGAGCGGGAGGATCGTCCTTCGCGCTGGTCAGCCTCGAACTCATGGGGCGGTGCACCCTGCGCTCCCTCCGGCGGGGCCAGCGGGAGCGTGAAGAAGAACGTGGTGCCAACTCCAGGCCGACTCTCCACCCAGATCTTCCCGCCGTGGGCCTCCACGAAGCCCTTCGCGATCGTGAGCCCCAGCCCGGTCCCCAGACGCGCCGTCTCCTCCGCCTGCCAGAACTGGTCGAAGACGTGAGGGAGCTGCTCCGGAGGGATCCCCGGCCCTGTGTCCACCACGGCGAAGAGCGCCTGTTGACCGCGTGGCTCCGCTCGAACGGTGATGGTCCCTCCCGCCCTCGTGAACTTGATGGCATTGCCGATCAGGTTCGCCAGGACCTGGAGGACCCTCTCGCGATCGCAGAGCACCTCGAAGCTGCCCCCGCCGGGGAGCTCGCCCTCGAGCACCACGTGCTTCTGCGTCGCCAGCATCTGCTCCATCGCGACACCGTCGTGGACGAGGGCGACCGCCGCCTGCCTCTGTATCACCATCGACAGCCGACCCGCCTCGATGGCGGCGACGTCGAGCAGGTCGCCGATCAGCCGGAGCATCCGCTGCGCAGCGGCGCGAATGATCTCGGCCTTGTTCCTGTCCTGCGCTCCCGACTCGCCGGCTGGCAACGTCTGCATGAGGAGAGCCGAGGCCACCAGGATGGTGCTCAACGGGTTTCTGAGGTCGTGAGAGACGACGGCGAGGAGATCGTTCCGCGTGCGAATGGCCCGCCGCGCCTGCTGGTACAGGCGCGCGTTCTCCAGGGCCATGGCGGTCCGGCGCGCCACCTCTTCGGCCACCGCCAGATCGGCGATGGAGTAGCGGCGGCCCGACTCCCCCCCCACGAACGTGAGCGCGCCCGTGGTCCGCCCGCGGGTCAGGAGCGGCACCACCATGACCGATCCCGAGCTTCCTGCGTGCAGGGCCTCTGGGTCGCCCAGGTCTTGGGCGATGGCCTTCAGGGCGGGCTCGGTGATCGCGGAGATGAGGAGCGGCTCGCCCGTCCGCAGCACCCTCGCCTGCGGCGTCTCCCGGCCCGGCGGTTCGGTGATCTGCTCCATCCGCTCGGCCGGCCCCTGCTTCGCGGGGTCGGCGGAGCTCGGCGGGAGGCGCTCGACGCGGCCGTCCTCCTCGACCAGATCGACGAAGTAGAGATCGGCGAGGGCGGGCACGAACAGACGCGATATCGCAGCGACCGTCTCTGCGTAGTCGAGCGACGCGCCGAGGACCGCGCTGACCTCCGCGAACAATCGCTGCGCCTTCTCGGCGCGCTTCACCTCCATGATGTCCTGGAAGACGAGCACCGCCCCCGACACCTGCCCTGCTCGCTTCAGAGGGGCGAACGTGCAGCTGACGTGGAAGGCCGCTCGATTCCGGCGTAAGAACAGGTCATCGTCGTCCCGGGCCGGCTCGCCCGTGCGGATCGCTCGCAGCGCGGGGTGCTCTTCGTCGGGTATGGACGTCCCGGTCGAGTGTTGAATCTGGATGACCTCCTGAACGCCTCGCCCCAGGACCTCCTCCGTTGTCCAGCCGAGCAGGCGCTCGGCGGCGGGGTTGAAGAAGGTGATCCGCCCCTCGAGATCGATCGCGAGCACGCCCTCGCCGATGCTGCCGGTCACCGCGCGCGTGAACTCGAGCTGGTCACGGACCCTCTCCTCCGCCACCCTCGCGGGGGTGACATCCATCGAGACGCCTTGAAGCCGAGGCCCGCCGGCGCCGTCCTTCTCCAGGTGCACGCGGGTGTGGAGCCAGAGCACGCCACCGTCCGCCGTCCGACAGCGATGGTCGCAGCGCTGATCCCGCTCGGAGGCCAGCGTCCTTCGAAACGTCTGCTCGAGCGCGCCGCGATCGTCCGGGTGGACGCAGCGGCTCCAGAAGTCGGGCTCCGCGAGCCACCGCTCGCGCGGATGGCCGAGGAGCTCCTCGGCCCGCGCGCTCACGTAGGAGACCTGGAACATGCGCGCGTCGGCCTCCCACACGAACGATCGATCGAGGTTGTCCACCAGCGCTTCGTAGCGCTGCCGCAGCGCCTCGGCGGCGGCCCGGTGCTTGTCGGACTCGGCCTGTCTCCGCTGGGCGAGCTCACGCCCTGCCTCCGCGACCGCCTGCCTGGCGTCGATGGCCGCCTGGCGATCGAGCGCGATCGCGAGCTGGTTCACCACCGCGCTCACGAACGCGAGGTCCGGCTCCTCCAGACGGGCGGCACCCTCGACCTGGAGAGCGCCGAAGATCGGCCGCCGGCCGACGACGAGAGGGAGGAGGACGAAGTCCCCGCGCTCTTCGGCCTCCGCCCGATGGCCCCTGGCTGGCTGTCCGGAAGGCACGCTCGTCGTGGTCGGCTCGCCCTCCAGGTCGACCGACCGCGCAGCATCCGATCCGGCGAGATAGGCGTACGAGGCCCTGGCATGGGACCTCGCGGCCTGGAGTCGACTGGCGCTGACCTCTTCGGCACGCCAGACGATGGTCTCCAGCTCAGGGCGGCCTGAGAGCTCCACGATGAGGAGCGCGGTGCGGAGGGGAAGCGCCCGCCCGAGGATCGCGAGGATCGCCGGGACGGTCCGCTCGGCGCCTTCGAAGTGGGTGAGCTGCTTGCTGATCTCGTAGAGATACTGGACGCGAGGAGACGCGCGCTCGATACCTTCGGAGGCCGAGCTGTCGCCCCCGCGCCGCGCCGGCTGCTCCTCCGTGTGCTGGTCGCCGCGCCGCCGTTCCTCCTGGGGAGGTCTCGGCGGCTCCTTCGTCCGACGACCGGCGCTCATCCCCGCCCCCGCTATGCCTTGCTCTTCGCGGGCAAGAGGGACGGCTCGCCGGCGCGCTCCCCGATCCGGGCGCCTCCCTCCCCGATGGTGAAGTAGTAGGCGCCGAAGTCGTGCGCGCTGCCGCGCGTCTTCACGACCACCAGGGTCGGCCGGATCTCTCCTGGCAAGCGCGTATACCGGAGCACGACGAGATTGTCGGCCACCGGAGAGAACTGGCGGTCAGTGACGGTCTCGCTGGAGTACATCGCGTTCGACTCGAGCGTGAGCAGGCTGGTCACGTCGAGCGCCTTGAACCGCGTGACCAAGGCGTAGAGGAGCTGCCGCAGCTCATCCTCCGCGATGCCCTCGGTCTCGAGCTGGCTCACGCTGTCGAGGACGAACCGACGCGTCTTCTGCGCGCGGATCTTGTCGCTCAGGAGCGAGAGGAGCTGACTGGGGCGGACGCGATCCCGCGAGAGATAGATGACCTCGGCGAGCCCCTGCTCGGTCGCCTCCTGGAGGGGCAGCCCCAGGGCGCCCGCGGCACGGAGGATCTGTGCGGGCCCCTCCTCGAGCGCCACGTAGAGCCCCGGCTCTCCGCGCTTGCAGCCCTCGAGGATGAACTGCAGCGACAGGGTGCTCTTCCCGATCCCCGCGCTCCCGGAGAGGAGGGTGACGCTGCGCTGGAGCAGCCCTCCGCCGAGCAGCTCGTCGAACCCGGGTACCCCGGAGGGCAGGCGCCGCTCCGTCTCCAGGGGCAGCGGCGGCTCGGCGAACGCCGCCTCCGCGCTGTATCGGGGATAAATCATGATCCCGCCCGGGCCGATCATGATGCTGTGTCGACCCTTGAGGTGGGCGGTGTTCCTCAGCTTGTAAATCTCGATGTAGCGCTGGCGCTCGAGCCCTTCCTCCGTCGAGGAGAGGAGGACGACCCCGTCGACCACGGTCTCCTCGACGCCGAAGCGGCTGATCTGGTTGGCGCCGTAGGGGATGTCGGTGGCGAAGAAGCCGACCGCCTGCGCGTTGTGGACGATGCTCGCGAGCTGGAAGATCTTCTCCCGGTCGACCTGCGGGTCCTTGACCTTGTGCAGGAAGACCGAGACCGAATCGACCACCACGCGCCTCGCCTTCATGGCGAGGATCCGCTTGTTCATCATGAGCAGGTGCCCCTCCACCATGATGTTGGGCTGCGGGATGAACACGATCTCGACCATCCCGCGCTCGATCTCGGCGTCGAGGTCCCAGCCGAGACCGCGGGCGGTCGCGAGCAGCCGCGGCACGGTCTCCTCGAAGGAGAAGAAGATCCCCCTCTCGCCGGCCTTCGCGCCCCGGTAGATGAACTCGAGCGAGAGCACCGTCTTGCCGGTCCCCGCCACGCCGGCGATGAGGAGGCTGGAGCCGCGTGGGATCCCGTCTCCGAGGAGGTCGTCGAGCCGCGAGATGCCGGTCTTGAGGCGCGGCTCCTTGCCCCCGACGTCCGCCCGGTCGATGGTGAGGCGGGGCGCGAACACGTCGATGCCGGCCTGCGTGATGACGAACGAGTGCTCGTCACGGCTGTGGTCGGTGCCGCGCATCTTGAGGACCTGGATGACCCGCCGCTGCTCGCCGGACTCCTGGCGCTGGCTGACCATGAACAGCCCGTCGACGATCGAGAACAGGGGGTTCGTCTCGATCTCGCTCTGCCCGAACTCTCCGAGGAGGAACGTGGTGGTCTCCCACGCCATGAGGCTGATCGCGATCTCGTAGCCGAACTTCCGGAGCTCTTCCTTCGACTTCGCGAGGTCGTCGAAGACCTTGAAGCTGTCGATGACGACGATGGCCGGCTTGACCTTCTTGACGTGCTCCATGACGAGCGCCGAGGTCCCGTCGAGGCCCTTCGTCCGAAAGATGACGCCGAGGTCCACGAACTGGATTCCCTCGTCGATCTGCTTGGCGTCGAAGAAGTCGAACTGCCTCAGGTAGCGCAGCGTCTTCGCGGTGGGCTCCGAGAGCGTGTTGAAATAGAGGACCCGTGCCTTGGCCGAGGCGTTGTGAAAGCAGATCTGCTGGGTGAGGATCGTCTTGCCCGCGCCCGGCGGGCCGGCGATCACGACGACCGAGCCCTTCGGCAGTCCACCGCCGATCAGCGCATCCAGATTTTGCACCCCCGTCTCGATACGCGCGATGGCCGTCTTCTTCGTCATGACTCAGCTCCCTCGCCGTCCTCGCCCTCGTGGTGCCCGGGCGCGCTCTCCGGCCCTCCCTCGGTCCCGCCCAAATCCTCCCGCGCGATATTCGAGAGCTCCGCGTGGAGCGCCGGCGTGAGGATCTCCGCCGTCAGGTTGCCGAGGACGACGAGGAACTCGATCATGATGAACCGGATCCCCTCCGCGAGCTGGTCGCGGCGCAGGCCGCCGGCGCGTTCGTGGAGCGTCTCGCAACAGAGCCCGGTCGACTCCACACGGAGGGACGAGAGCATCGTGTATCGCTCGGAGGCGTTGTAGAGCACGCGATCCACGATAGCGCCGAGCGTGACCTCTCCGAGGGTGACCAGAGCGCGCCGCCACAGGGCGGCGAAGGCGCGTTCGAAAACCTGGATGAGACGCTCGGCTGGCAAGCCCTCGGCAGCCCGCTCCATCCACGCATCGACGCAGCCGCTGTGCCCGTTCGCATCACGCATGGCGCTACATCGCGTCTGGGGATCGCTGAGCGCTTGGGCGGAGCACAGCGGCATAGGAGCGTGCCGCGCGACGCGCGTCAAGGTCGCCGTCGCATGCGGCCGTTCATTCGGTGCTTCGTCTGCTTGATGATCGCCCGGCTCCGCGCGGGCGCTCAGCGTCCGTCCGCAGCGGCGGGGTCGCGAGGCCTCGGTGCGCTGTCCGCCGCGTGTCCGCCGCGTGTCCGCCACGCGTCCCCGCCGCGCCTCACCGTGCTGGAGCGCGCCGCGGGTTTCCTGGATTCCTCGCGGCTCCCGCCCTGAAATCGTCCCATGAAACGGGAAAGAAATGATTCGAGGCCGTCAACGGCAAATCACCATGCCCGCCTCAGGTAACCGAGGATCCTCATGCGATCCACCCACCCTGCTGGAAAAGCGACGATAGAACGAGCATCGGTCCTCCGTGGGATCCGTGGATGCATGGTTCAGACAGGGGCATAGCAACGATGAGTCCGCCGGGCGCGAAGCCAAGTCGGGACTCCATAAGAGCCAAACCTCTGAAGGTAGTCTGCCAGTTCGGGATCGTTGGCTTGTCGTGCAAGCGATTCGTACCCGGCAAGCCGCGTGACCACCTCCTGAAAAGCGTCGCGACCTGCGGCTGTGGCGGCGGTGTTGCGCGCCCAGCAACGGACGAGCCCGAGGACGTACTCTCGCTTCGGGCAAGCGGGCTCTCGGGCGACCTCGAGCAACCCGGCGCAGGCGCTGAGCGGGCCGGAGCTCGGTGACCGCCTCGCAATCCGGGGATCGAAGCCTTCACTCCTCGACGCTGCGCCGCACCGCGAAGGCGAGGCCGCAGCCCTCGATCTGCTCGCGATGGAGCACGCCCGTCGGCGAGAGCCCTTGCTCGTCGACCCGCCGGCCCACGCGCAAAAGAACCTTCTTCGCCGCGAGATCCACGAGCGAGACGCGCGCCGAGCTCGCGGACGTCGTGTTCTCGACCGGGCTTTCGGCCACGATGATCAGCACCTCCGCGCCGGCCGCCTTCTTCGCCAGCTCGATCGGGGAGCGATCCAGCTCCTTGCGGTGCCTCTTCACCGACGCGACGTCGCGGGCCGCGCGCACCGAGCCCTCGAACACGGGGCCGAGCACCGCGAGGCCGAGCCGCGCCTCGGCGAGCCGGCGGACGTTCGCTGTCTCCTCGTCGACCTTGGTCCCGCCGAAATACACGCCTCGCACCTTCGCGAGCAGATCGCGCTCCTCGGACGTGGGCGGGGGCTTCAGGAGGCACAGGAGGAACGCATCCTTGTCGGATCCGCGCGCGGCGTCGTCGATCTTGCGAGCGTCGCGCAGCTCGGCGCGAGGAGCGCGCACGTACACCGCGGGCCGGCGGAGCAGGGCGTCGAGGGCCCCTGGAGCGCGGAGCGAAGGGTCGACGACATCGGCGGGGTCCCCGTCGCTCGCGGCCTCGCCGATCCAGCGATCCGTCGCCTCGACGAAGCCCTCGTGGCCCGCCGGGAACTCCGCGCGGCGCTCGTCGAGCACGGCCAGAAGGGCGCGCCGTTCGGCCTCGATGGCGCGGCGATCCTGGACGTACATCGCGATCGCGAGGAGCACGACGGCCGCCGCCGTCAGCAGCGTGAACAGCCGCGCGCGCCCGAGCCGCTTGTCGCTCGCGAACGTCCCCTTGATCCCGGCTCGAGCCGCATGATGGCGCGCCCGCGTCCGGTGGCTGGCGGCCCGCTCCACGCGCGCGCGGAGGGCGGGGTTCATCCGCTCCGTCGTGAGGAACGTCGCCATGTCAGCTCTCCCGACCCACGCCGGACAGCCCTCGGGACGCGAGCTGGTTGCGATCGATGTTGCGATCGATGAGGCCCTCGAGCTCGCCGCGGGTCACGCCGAGCCGAGCCGCGGCCTGGGCGGCGAGCGAGGTCGCGGCCACGCCGTCGACGAACTGGTACGTGGGCTTCTGCGCCGCGTCGAGCTCGACCTGGACGAACCGGAGGTTCCTTATCGCCTTCTCCCGATCGAGCCGCGCCGCGAAGGTCAGGAAATGCGTTGTGATGAACGCCTGCGGGCGGAGCTTCTCGAGCAGCGTGACGACGAGCTCGAAGATCTCCTCCCCCTCGGACGGGTTCGTGCCCGAGCAGAGCTCGTCGAGGATCACCATCGCTCCCGGGCCGAGCTCCTCGAAGAGCGCCCGGATCCGGAGGAGCTCCATGCCGAGCCGCCCCTCGCTCTGATCGAACTTCGTCTCCTGGATGAGCGACACCACGAGCCCCGGGACGCGGGCGACGCTCGCCCTGCGCGCCGGCACGAACATGCCCGCCTGCGCGAGGAGCTGCGTCAGCGCCACCGACTGGAGCAGGCGCGTCTTTCCGCCCGAGTTCGGCCCCGTGACCAGGAGCGTCGTGTCGGCCCGATCGGTCACGACGTCGCACGGCACCGCCTTCCCTCCGCCGGCGACGAGGAGCGGATTGAAGAGGCCGAGGAGCACGCGCTCGCCCTCCGCGGCGGACCGGAGCTCCGGCAGGCAGACCTCGAGCCCCGCCGCTTCGGCGAGATCCCGGAAGCCGAGCGCTCCCAGGTAGACCTCCATCTCTCCGACGAGCGGGACGAGCTTGACGACCTGATCCTCGACGCCCTCGAACACCGCGTCGACGAGCCTCGCCATGACCTCTCCGTCGCCGAAGCTGTACCCGCGGAAGAACATCTCGAGCTTCGCGAGCCAGCGCCGCACCGGCGACAGCACGAACGGGTTCTCCTGCCGCTCCCGGACGGTCACGACGTCGAAGCCTCGGATGCGGCCGTCGGCGCCGACGCGGATGTCCAGGCGGAGCGTCGCGAGGTGCTCGTCGTAATCGAGGAGATCGGCCATCGATCGATATCCCTCGGTCGCCTGCACCGCCTGGCCGAAGTCGCGCAGCCGGGCGAGGCCCGATCGCGCGCCCTCGAACGACGCGCTCATCAGGTCGAAGACCTCTTTGACGATCGCGAGCACGTCGAGCTGCCGCCGCGTCGGATCGAACTTCTTCCCTGCCACCGCGCCCTCGAGCGCGCCCCGCATCCGGCACGAGGCCGTGTAGAGCCTCTCGATCTGCGCGCGAAACGTGGGTGAGCCCGAGAGCTCGTGGAGGATCCCCCTCCGGAGCTCGGTCACGCGCGTGTCGCTCGGGGGCCGGGAGAGGACGCGGAGGATGAACCCTCGGTTGACGACGGCCTCGTGCCCCCCGACGCGGACACGGAAGCACCGGGCCACGAGCTCCTCCAGGAACAGGTCCGGCGCGAAGCTCTTCGGATCCCACGTGGAGGGCGCGATGGGCGCCCGATCGAGCGCCTGGCTGAAGAGCCCACCGGAGACGCCGCTCGTGAACGCGAACGAGAGGGACTGTCGCAGCTCGTCGAGATCGGTCCGCGCGGGCGGGTCCACGAAGAGCAGGCTGGGGATCTTGTCCGTGGACGGGAGGGCGGGTGTGTGGGGCGCGTGGGGCACCTCGGGCGCGTGGGGCCTACCGGGCTCGGGCGGGCGGGCAATGCTCTCGGTGGGGACCTGCGCGCGGATCGGGTGCATGAGCAGACGACCCGCGCCCGCGGGAAAAGTTCCCCGTCTCCCGCGAAAACCCGCGCCTCCCCCCGTGCCGCCGTGGGACCGCCTTCGCGACCGCGCTGATGTACCCTCGGACGAGCCGCCCATGACGACCGCAGCCCCCTCGCCGCCCGCCCGCCCCGCTTCCGAGATCCCTGTTGCTCCCTCGATCCCGCTGCTCGGCAGTTTGCCGTGGATGGCGATCGACGCCGCGGGCTTCCTGGAGCGCGTCGCCATCGAGAAGGGGCCGATCGCCCGGATCCCGTTCGGGGCCGCGGGCATGGTGATGCTCACCCACCCGGACGACGCTCGCTACGTGCTCCACGAAGCGGCCAGGAAGTACTTGCGCGGCGACAAGTCGAGGGAGACCGTACAGCCCGTCTTCGGCAACGGCCTGGCGATCAGCGATCCGCCGTTCTGGCTACGGCAGCGGCGCATCATGCAGCCGAGCTTCTCTCGCGCGCGGATCGCCAGGATGACGGCGGCGATGAACGCGGTGGCCGAGCGCCACCTCGCGCGCCTCACCGATGGCCAGGAGCTCCACGCCCACGATCTCATGCTCGGCATCACGCGCGACGTCATCGTGGAGACGATGTTCTCGCAGCAGCTCCCGTCGGACATCGCCACGCTCGACAGCGCGCTCGCGGAGATCGACCGCTACATCAAGATCCGGATGCTGCTCCCCTTCAGGGTGCCGCTGTCCTGGCCGCTGCCCTTCAACGTGCGCATCCGGGAGGCGACCGCGGCGTTCGACCGGGTGGTGTACGGCATCATCGACCGGCGCGAGCAGGGCGGAGAGCGGCCGGGGGACCTGCTCGACGCGCTCCTCGACGCGCGCGACGAGGAGACCGGCGAGCGGATGTCGCGGAAGGAGCTGCGCGACGAGGTGCTGCACATCTTCTTCGCCGGGCACGAGACCACGGCGAACACGCTGACGTGGGCGACGGTCCTGTTCACCTTGCACCCGCACGAATGGGAGCGGGTGCGAGGCGAGGTGGACAGCGTGCTCGGAGGTCGCGCGCCCGAGGCGGAGGACGTGCCCAGGCTGACGCGGACGGCCATGGTCCTGCGCGAGACGCTGCGGCTCTACCCGCCGGCCTGGATGATCGTCCGCGAGGCGGTCGAGGACGACGAGATCCGTGGTTATGCCATCCCGCGCGGCACATCGGTCCTGATCTCCCCCTTCGCGATGCACCGCCACCCGTCGTTCTGGCCCGAGCCGCGCCGCTTCGATCCGGAACGCTTCGCGGGCGACCCGGCGACGACGGGGGCCGGCAAGAACTGGGCATACATGCCGTTCGGGGGCGGGCCGCACGTATGCATTGGCAACCACTTCGGGCTGACGGAGATGGCGATCGTGCTGGCGCGGCTCGCGCAGCGGGGGAGGCTCGTCGCGCTGCGGCCAAAGGAAGCGCGACCGCGCGGCACGACCGCGCTCGGGCCGTCCGGCCGGGTGCCGGCGCGATTCGAGGCGCGGAGCGTCGCGGGCGGGCATTGAAGTCGAGCGACCACGACGGACGGGCAGCGGTCGAGCAGAGACGGTCAAGCAGAGGATGTCTGAGAGCGAACCTCGTGGGCCCGGGGAGATCGTGATTGACGCCGGGCACCTCGTCCCTCATGCCACCAAGGCCTGCGCCACGAGCCTCCTCGTGGCAACAGCAGCATCCAGCAGCTCAATCCGGGGCGGATCCCTCAGAGAAGCTTCCTCCGCATGGGCCGGCGCCGTTTCGCCCTCTTCATCTGCGCGCTCCTCGCCGCCGCCGCCGGCCTTGCAAGGCACGTGGTCCGCGGCCGGGCCGCCACGCCGCTCGACCGGTTCCTCGCCTTGTCCGCGGTGCTCACCGGGGTTGGCGACCTCGCCCGGGACCACGCGCAGATCTACCTCGACTGCCTGCTCGCACGTCCGGAGCAGGCCGCGGCGCTCGAGGACCTCTATGCCAGGGCGGGGCTCGCCGGTGACGCTCCGGCGTACCCCCTCGATGACCTGACCGCGCGGGGCGTCTTCGCCGACGCGCGCCTGCGGGCGCTCGCGGACGAGATCCTCCTGTTCTGGTACACGGGCCAGTACGACGCGGCCGGCGGGCGCGCGCTGGCGACCTACGAGGGCTCGCTCGCGTGGAGATCGCTCCCTTACACCAGCGCGCCGGGCACCTGCGGCGGGGCGATGGGGTCCTGGGGAGAGCCGCCCGCGGGGTGAGGCGGCGGGGCGCGCTGCCGCCGCCCGGACGGAGCTCGGTTATGGGGGACAGGCTGCAAGCGGATGTGGTCATCGTGGGCGCGGGCATCGCGGGGACGCTGGCCGGCTACCGGCTCGCGAAGGCGGGCGCCAGGGTGCTCGTGCTGGAGTCGGGGCCGCGGGTCGATCGCGACAAGGCCGCCAGCGCCCACCGGAGCGCCGTGGTCAAGACGCTGGAGGACCCCTTTCCTCGCTCCATGGCCGCGCCTGCGCCCAGCGAGAGCGCTCCCCGCGGGTACTACGTGCAGGAGGGCCCGGACCTCTTCAAGAGCACGTACCTCCGCGTCGTCGGCGGGACGACCTGGCACTGGCTCGGGACCGCGCTCCGCTTCCTGCCCGACGATCTCCGGATGAAGACCCTTTATGGAGTCGGCGTCGACTGGCCCATCGGGTACGACGTGCTCGAACCCTGGTACGTCGAGAGCGAGATCGAGATGGGCGTGGCCGGCGATGGCAGCCTCGGCTCGCCGCGCAGCGCGCCTTACCCCATGGCGCCCATCCCCCACAGCTACTCGGATCTGCGCATCGCCGACAGGATCTCGGCCCTCGGCTATCCGGTGACCGCCACCGCACAGGCGCGCAATAGCGCCGCGTACGACGGCCGGCCCGCGTGCTGTGGCAGCAAATCCTGCATCCCCATCTGCCCGATCGCGGCTCGTTATGACGCCTCGGTGCACGTGAAGAAGGCCGAGCTGGCCGGCGTGCGGATCGTGGAAGAGGCCATCGCCACGGCCGTCGGCGTCGGCGCTGACGGACGCGTGTCGCGTGTCCTGTTCAAGCGTCCGGACGGCACAGAACACGAGGCCTCGGGCAAGGTCTATATCCTGGCGGCGCACGGGATCGAGACGCCCAAGCTGCTCCTGATGTCCCGGACCGACGCGCTGCCGGACGGGGTCGCGAACAGGAGCGGCCAGGTGGGGCGCAACCTCATGGATCACCCCATCCAGCTGAGCTGGGCGCTCGCCGGGGAAGCGCTCGGGCAGCCCCGCGGACCGCTCTCGACGGGGGGTATCGACGCCACGCGGAACAGCGCCTCTCGGGGGGTGCGCGCCGCGTTCCGGGTGGAGCTCGGCAACAGCGGGTGGCAGTGGCCGATCGGCGGGCCGGAGGTCGCCGCGGCCGATCTCGTGCGCAAGGGTCTACGTGGCCAGCAGCTCGCCGCCGAGCTCGCGTGGCATTGCACCCGGCAGCTCTGCGTGTCCAGCTTGATGGAGCAGCTCCCCGATCCCGACAACCGCGTCACGCCTGCCTTCGATCAGCGCGACGCGCTCGGGTTGCCGCGGCCGCGCCTTCATTACCGGATCGACCCCTATACCCGCGACGGCATGACGGCCGCGCGCGCGATCCACGATCGGATCTTCGACGCGCTCGGGGCCACGTTCCGCGAGCACCGGCTCGAGCACGAGGGCGCCGGGCACGTCATGGGCACCTACCGGATGGGCGCCGACCCGAACACCTCGGTTGTCGACCCGAACCTGCGCGCGCACGACCACGACAACCTCTACCTGCTTGGCAGCGGCGTCTTCCCCACCGGCGGCGCCGTGAATCCCACGCTCACCATCGCCGCTCTCGCGCTGCGCGCCGCGCATTCCATCGCGACCGCGCTCGGGCGCTGACCCCGACATCGTCCAGTGTACGCGGTGCCCGCGCAGGGATTGGAGCGCTCGTCCGGCGAGACCACCCTTTGCCTCGACTATCCCCTCGACGCGGTTGACGCTCGTTCCCTATCGAGCCGAGAGCTCGCCCGCTGAAGGTAAGTCTCCAGCCACCGGCCAACCGGCACCGGAAGATCCCGAGGAATCCTCTTCCGGAGGATCAGATCACCGCTGGCGCGATCTCGCAGAGACACTCTGTCGTATCGGCGCCGGAGCGGTCAGCCGGCCGCTCGACGAGAGATCTCCGATCTCAACCGAGCAGCGCCTCGAGCGAGCCCCTCGCCCGGAGGTCGGTGAAGCTGTGGGTCGGGGCGCATGCGGCGAGCTCTGCGAGGGCGTAGGTGCCGGTGGCCACGGCGATCGACTCGGCGCCGATCGCGCGGGCCGCCGCGATGTCCTTCGGGGTGTCGCCGATGACGACGACGCGGCACGCCTCGAGCGGCGCCTCGAGCATCGCCGCCCCGCGCTCCGCGCCGATGCGCAGGAGCTCGTCGCGGCGCTCGTGATCGCAGCCGAAGCCGCCGAACGCGAACCGCTCGTAGATGCCGACCCGGGTGAGCTTCGCCTGCGCCCCGGCGCGGACGTTCCCCGTGCCGAGGCCGATGGCGCACTTCGCGCGCCGGGCGGCGGCGTCGAGCGCCTCGATGACGCCGGCGTGGACCCGGGTGTCGCCGGCGAGCGACATCTCCTGCGCGAGGATCTCGACGTAGATCGCGAGGAGCGCGTCGATGGCGTCCTCCGTGGCCTCGCGCCCGACCGTCTCGAGCCCTGTCCGGATGATGGCCCGGTCGGTCATGCCGGCGAACGAGAACGCCTCGCACGCGTCGCGCCGTTCGGCGTACCGGGCGAACGCGTGCTCCATGGCGCGCCGGCCTGCGCCGCCGGTGGAGAGCAGGGTGCCGTCGATGTCCCAGAGGAGCACGGTGGGGCGCATGTCCCCATGGTATAGATCGGCGCCGCCTCTGGGCGAGCGCGGAAGGGCGGCGGGCGCGACGGCCCCGTCGCGGTCTCGCCAGGCAGCTGGGCCGGGGGGTCGTCGGAGTCCTCGTGGGTCGAGCTTGAAGCCAGCGATCCGGCGCGGATCGACCTTGGAACCAGCGCTCCAGCGCTCGTCCTGCGCCATGGGGCCGGAACCTGGCGGCGTCGGCCGGAGACCGGGCGCCCAGCCAGCGGCGCGCCGGTCCGCCCGATCGCGGTGCGGCTGTGGTGCCGGCGCGGGGCTTCGGGCGGCTGGTTGAAGGCTCGCTGAGTCGCCCGCCCCGCGCCAGGTCACCCAGGTTGGGAATTTCTGGAGCGTCGGCTCACCCAGGTTGGGGCGCCGTCCGCTCGTCCCGTCTGCTCACCCAGGTTGAAGCACCAGCTCAGGTTGGCGACAGCTCACCCAGGTTGAGGAGCAGCGTCGCGCCGCTGGCCCAGGTCGAGGAGCAGCGTCGTCGCGTCGGCTGACCCAGGTCGAGAATTTTTGGAGCGTTGGCTCATCAGATATGAGAAATTTATTTCTATAGATCCAATGCGACGTGCTCGCTCTGATGTCCACCCTACATAATGAGTGGTTCGAGCGCAGCCACGTCGTCATCTCGGGCCTCAAGCTGACCCGGGTTGAAAACAGAGTGAGAATTTTGGCGTGAAGGTTCACATAATGTGAGAATTTTTGTCATCTAAACGCAATGCGTGTCGTTGGTCCTGGCGCCTTCTTGAAGGGTCGTTCGTCCTCACATCTTCTGTTGGTGCCGACCGTTTCGAGCGCAACCTCGTGGTGATCTCTGGTAGGTTAGGCGCTGGAAATCGAGAGAGCACGTTGCCCGAACTCCCGTGTCAGGCCCTCGACCCTGAGCCCGAGGCGCACCGCGCGTGCGACGTCCTCGCGAGCTGTGCGGCGCGCCTTCGCCGCGCGGAGGACTCCCGGAAGACAACACCATGCGACGCCCGCCGCTCAGCCTGATCACAGCGGTCCTGCTGCTGCTCACTTGCCCAGTACCGGCGGCGGCAGCCCCGCTCCCGCGGCGGCCGCCGCCGACCGGGCCCGAACGAGAGATGCTCGACGAGGCGAAGCGGCTCTTGGATGAGGGGCGGCTCGCGGACGCGCGCGACATCCACCTGACGCTGTGGGGGCTCACGAAGAGCGCCTCCGACGCGTTCCGCGTGGGGATGCTGTCGTTCAGGCTGCACGACTTCGAGAGGGCGGCAGAGTTCCTCTCCATCTACTTCGACATGGTCGGCACCCCAGACGCCCCGAAGATCTGGGTGCCGCCGGGCTTCAAGGAGAGCTACGAGCTGGCGCGGGCCAACTTCGCGGAAGCGCGCCGGCACGTCGGCGCGCTCGACGTGCGCGCGAGCGAGCCCGGCGCCGCCGTGCTCGTGGATGGGCGGCAAGTCGGCCTGTCCCCGCTCCCCCGCCCCGTGTACGTCAATTCCGGTCAGCACCGTGTGAGCGGACAGCTCGCCGGAGAGCTGCGCGAGGTCGTGGCCGCGGTCGACGCGGGCGGTGAGAGGACCGTCTGGCTGACGTTCCCGCGCGCCCGAGCCGAAGCGCCAGCGCATTTCCCGGCGAGCAAGGTAGCCTCGCCGCTCGTCGCGGCGCCCCCTTCTTCCACGCCCAGCCCCGCGCTGCGGTGGTGGACCGTGGGCGCCCTCGCGACCACGTCGGCCGCCCTCGCCACAGTCGGGGCCCTCTCGGTCCTGGAGGCCAACGACGCTGCCGAGGAGCGGGACGCTGCCATGGGCCGAGCGCAGTGGGAGGTCTTCCATTGCCGGCCGGGGCTGCCTGCCTGCGACGCGTATGCCGGCGCCGATGGGCGCACGAAGACGTTCACGGCGCTGTCCGTGGGCGCCCTCGTCGGTGCGGGTCTCTCGGCCGGCGGCGCCGTGGCCGCGGGGTTCCTGCTCGCGCCAGAGGCAAAGGTCCGCGTTGGGGTCGTAGGGGCCGCCCCGGGCGTGGGGCTCTCGTTCTCGTGGTAGCGCCCGAGCTCCGCAGAGACGTGCTCCCGAGCAGTAAGCCCACTTCATCTTTCTGAATGGCAGTTCATTTTGGGTGGAGAATTTGCGGACGTCGATCGCAATGCGAACAACGCGCGTCGTTCGACGCGTGGCGGGGATCTCCGCGATCCCCCGGATGAGGAGGCCTGATATCATGGCTCCAATGTGGCAGCGCGGGCTGCGCGCTTCCGGCGCTGTGTTCCTGGGGTGCTTGCTCTGGGCTGCCTGCAGCGGTGACCCCTATGTCGATGTGGAACAGGAGCCTCTGTGCGATTCAACCGCAGACTGCCAGCCCAAGCTGAACGGAACGCAGTGCATCGATGGGCGCTGCCGGTGTCCGGATCCGGGGGAGGCGCGCTGCTGCGAGCCCGGCGCCAGGGAGGAAGAGGGCGATTCCTGCAAGCGGGAGTGTCGGCCCATCAGCGAGTGTAACGCCATGCTGTGCAAGACAGCCGACGATTGCCCGAAGCCTGCTGACCCTCGCTGCGGCGAGGCCGTGTGCGTAGCGGAGGTCTGCAGGCTGGCCCTGCGAGAGCGATTCCCGAACCAGCGGGCTGGCGATTGCATGACCCTGCGCTGCGACGAGGCTGGGCGGGTGGTCGCCGTGGCCGACGACGGCGACGTCTTCAACGACGGCAACGAGTGCACGACCGACGCATGCGTGCAAGGGGTCAGCGTGCACCGTCCGAGGGCAGCGGGGAACGCCGAAGAGGGCTCCGGGTACTGCGATGGCGAAGGGCATCTGGTCGGATGCCTTCGCGACGAGAACTGTGGGAGCCCGTCGTACGCCTGCTCGACATCGGGCACGTGCGTCCTCGAGTGGTGCGACAACGGCATCTTTGATGATGCCTCGGGCGAGACGGCGCGGGACTGCGGCGGCCGGTGCCAGCCGTGCAGGGCAGGACAGCCGTGCACGGCCGACAGCGACTGCATCGAGGGCGCGTGCGGCTCGGACATGCTGTGCGAGGAGACGAGCTGCCGTGATGGCATCCTGAACGGCGCCGAGACGGACGTCGATTGCGGCGCGCCGTCGTGTCCCGCGTGCGCTGCCAGCCGGCGGTGCGACGCTCACGAGTCCTGCCAGAGCGGTGTGTGCGCCGACGGCAGGTGCCGGCGCCCGACGTGCGAGGATGGACTGATGAACGGCAACGAACAAGGCATCGACTGCGGCGCGAGCTGCCCCACTGCGTGCCCGCTGTTCATCTCAGACGAAGAGACATGAAGAAAGGCAACATGACCACGAGCAGGCACCTTCTTGCCGCCGGCGCGATGCTCTCCGTGGCCTCGCTGTGGATCGCGTGCTCGGAGGGGGCCGCAGCGCCTCCGCCGGAGCGCCCCGAGTGCGTGACCGAGTACGATTGCGACGACCCGCCGGACCCCGCCTGTGGCACGGTGAAGTGCGTCGATGGCAAGTGCCAGCGAGAGGTGGGGGAGTACCGCGGCCAGTACCCGGGCGACTGCATGACGATCGCGTGCGACAGGGACGGGCAGAAGGTCGTCTTGCCCACGCCGGACGACGTGCCGGACGACGGCAACCCTTGCACGGATGACTTCTGCGACGGCGCGCATCAGCTGAACGAATGGACCCGGCGAGGTCCGGCCCCTGACGGCTCGGGGCTGTGCGACGGCCAGCAAAACTTGGTCGAGTGCCTGTCGGACGCAGACTGCGGGGATCCGACCATGTACTGCTCCCCGCGCAGCAAGTGCATCCCGCTCGCCTGCGACAATGGCGAGCTCGATGTAGACACCGGCGAGTCCTATGTGGACTGCGGTGGCCGCTGCGATCCGTGTCGCCCGACGTACCCGTGTGCCACGGGGGAGGATTGCAATACCGGTGTGTGTGGCTTCGATGACCGGTGCAGCTTTGCCACGTGCAGCGATGGCATCCAGAACGAGCATGAGGTCGACATCGACTGCGGGTCCAACTGCCGTACCTGCGCTGCTGGAGACAAGTGCATCGACGGCCCGGATTGCCTGACGAAGGTGTGCTTCAAGGGCAGGTGCCAGCCGCCGAGGTGCGATGACGATCGCCAGAATGGCCTGGAAATAGGTGTAGATTGCGGTGGTGATTGCCCTCCTTGCCCGGAGGGGCTCCCCTGAGCGGAAGGGGCATCGTCGCTGTCTCTCTCAAAAAGGACGGGAGCGGGCGGAGATCATGAGCAATATCGCGAGGCCGGCCGTGATCGCGGCGCTGGGCCTTTCGGGAGTGGCTTGCGCGCCGGACGAGTACCGGCCGCTCGGGGAGAACGACGCCGTTCGCATCGACGTCTACGGGTTCGAGACGCCCCTCGTCCGCGATGGCGTCACGTACCGGGGCGAGGTGGAGGGCTACGTCTGGAAGACGGACAATCCCAATGCGTTCGGTGTCCGGATGCACGACGACGGGGAATATCTCCCCGACAGGTTCGTCGTGAACAACGGCCTCGAGGAGATCACGCTCCGTTGCGTCCTCTACGAGGACAGCTATCCGGAGGACGACCTCATCGCGACCTCCTGTGGTGGTCAGTTCGTCCAGGCCGAGCCCGGTCGTGCGGTCCGCGCCACCTTCAACGAGTTCGACGGCTGGGAGGTCGTGATGCCCGAGCTATCGATGCTCACGTCTCCCGAGCAGGACAGCGAGTTCAGCCTCAGCGCTGGCGAGGATCTGGCGCTTTCGTGGGAGCCGCTGGGTACGGACGACCGGATGGGATGGTCTCTCGGACCCGTCAGCTTCGACGACCCAGGGCCGTGTGTGAATGACGTAGCGTGGTACCGTTCGGACGGGGCCATGGACGACACCGGGGCGTTCGTCGTTCCCAGGGATTCGTATCCGACGGGCCTTCCCCCCGACGGGTGTCAGGCTCTCCTGCGGTTTGACCGCGGCCGCCGCGGGAGCATCGATCCCGGCGTCCAGAGGGGCTCGATCTTCGCGCGCCAGTCTTATGAGGTACGGATCATGCTGAAGCCGTAGCTTCTTTTCCGCGAGAAGGCGCACAGGTTGCCCCCGCGCGGCGCAGCCGTCTCTTGTAAAGACATAGGAGCGTGGAGGAATTCATGAGAGGCATTGCGTGGCTGGCTTTGATCGCCGTCTTGGGTCTCTCCGGGGCAGCGTGTGGGCCGGACGAGTACCGGCCCCTGGCGGAGGACGAGGCGGTCGTCATCCGGGTCTACGGATACAACGTGCCGATCGTCCGCGATGGAGTCGAGTACCTCGGCGAAGCGGAGGCCTTCGTCCGGAAGGTGGACGTCAGCAGCGCGTTCGGCGTCCGAGACCCTGGCGACGGGGAGTACCTCCCCGACAGGTTCATCGTGAGCAACGGCGCGGAGGAGGCGGAACTCGCCTGCTACTGGTGGCATGACAGCTATCCGGAGGACGACCTCATCGCCGCCAAGTGCCGCGGTTATCTCAAGCAGGCCGAGCCGGGCCGCGCGATCCGTGCCCGGTTCAACGATCTCGACGGCTGGGAGATCGTGATGCCCGAGCTCTCGGAGCTCACGTCTCCCGAGGCGGAGAGCGTGTTCAGCCTCGGCTCCGGCGAGGATCTCGTGCTCTCGTGGGAGCCGCTCGGCAAGGACGACATGATGAGGTGGTCCATCGGACCTGTCAGCTTCGATGAGCCGGGTCCCTGTCTGGACGACGTATCCTGGGTCGACTCGTCGGGGGAGGTGGACGACACCGGCTCGTTCATCGTTCCCGAAGGCTCGTACCCCACGGGGCTCCCCGCCGAGGGGTGTCCGGCCTTCGTGCGCTTGAGCCGCGGCCGGGACGGGACCATCGATCCTGGCGCCCCGGCGGGCGTGATGTTCGGCATGCAGACTTACAAGATGCAGATGACGCTGAAGCCGTAGCTCTGTCCGGCAGGCGCGCGCGCAGGTCGGGCCCGCCGGATCTTCGCTGGGCTTTCGCTGGCGCAGCGCAGGGAAGATCTTCTTACAATCCAGCGGCATGCTCGACGGAGAGCGCCGGCGCTCGCCTCCTGCTGCCGCCGATGCCATCATGGCGCTCATGCCCCCCGCGTCGGCGATCCAGCGAGAGGACCTTGTGGGCGGGGGCCGAGCGATCTTTTGCTGCCGGCAACCCTCACCGGTGCAGCCGGTCATGCGGGCGTCGATGACCCACGCCTTCGCCGCGCTGGCGTTCTACACGAGCGGCTCTTCTCGGATCGAGCAGCGCGGTCGATGGAACGTCGAGGCTGGAGACGTCCTCCTCGTGCCGGCCGGACAGCCGCACCGCTCGATCGAGAAGGCGGCCCCGGACTGGATCGGCGTTGGCTTCTGTGTCCCCTGCTTGGCCGCCGAGGAGGCGGGCAGCTTGCTCGAGCCGTTCGAGCGCGTGCGCGCCGGCGCATCCCCCGTCGTTCGGGTGCCCGCGGATCGCCACGCGCACATCGACATGCTGCTCCGCGAGCTGATGCGCGCGACGGGATCGTGGGATGGCGGCGCTCCTGACGTCGTCCAGCGGAGCCTCCTTGTTCTCATCCTCAACGAGGTTCAGCAGGCCGCGCGCTCGCAACACCCTGCCTCGCCATCGCCGGGAGTCGTCGTCGATGCCCTTCGCTTCATCGAGCGAAACTGCCTTCGGCCGCTCTCGCTGAAGGACGTCGCGCGATCGGTCGGGCGGAGCCCGGCGTACGTGACGACGGCGCTCTCTCGGGCGACGGGCCGGAGCGCTGTCGAGTGGATCGTGGCCGGGAGAATGGCGGAGGCTCGCCGCATCCTCCTCCACTCCGACGAGAGGGTCGAACTCGTCGCCGAGCGCGTCGGCTACGCGGACGCGACGCACTTCATCCGCATGTTCCGTAGAGAGCACGGGGCGACGCCGGCGGCGTGGCGCGCCGAAGCGCAGAGCAAGGGCCGCAAGCTCACCCAGGAGACGGTGTCCGGCCGCACACGCTGAAGACGAGGTCGCCGACGAAGGTGGTATTGGCCTTCGTCCGTTCGGCGGCGAGACGTTCTTCCAGGGTGTCCACGTCGACCTCGGCCTCCGACGCCACGCCTTGCTGCACGATGCGCGGGAGCATCGCGCGGACGATCAACGCGAGCTGATGCTGGAGCTTCGGCGTCTGCACGATGGCCTCGGCCCTCACGAGCTGCACGGTCAGGCCCGCTTCTTCAAAGACGCTCGGCATCTGGAATCCCATGTGGAGGCTCGCGCCCTCACGCTCGACGGTACGCCAGATCCACTGGTGCACCTGGCGGTGCAGATCCATGGGCACGAGGCTGCCCTGGCCCATCGTCGGGTCGTTCTCCTGAAGCAGGATCAGGCCGCCGGCGCGCACGGCACCGGCCATGGCACGGACCGCAGCGACAGGATCCGGCTGGTACATGAGCACCCTCCGGCCGACGGCGGCATCGAAGCGCTCGGCAGTGGGGGAGAGCGCGCCGAGGTCCCGCTCTTGGAAGGCGACTTGGCGGAGTCCCAGCTCGGCGGCGCGCCGGCGAGCGACCGCGATGGGCGCCGGATCACGGTCTACCCCGAGCACACAGCCCCCTTCGCCGACGATGCGGGCGACCATGAAGCTCACGTCGCCTCGGCCGCACCCCACGTCGAGGACGCGCATGCCGGGAGCGATGCCGGCATCGCGCAGAAATCGTTCGGTCATGTCGTTGACCAGGTCTGTCATCGTCGTCTCCGCCAGCTCGTGTCAGCTCGCCCGTCGTTGCTGGTTTCACGCCGGGCTCGTGGGTCAGCATCCGTGCTGTCTGCGGGACTGTACGGAGTGTCTGTCCTGCGCGGCAGTGCGTGTCTTTTTGCTGGATCGGCGAGGTTTGCGATCGGTCACCCCGCTCGGCCCCGCGCACAGCGGCTCAAGTTGCGCTACTCCTCCACCTAGATGGTGCTCCAACCGATTCGCGTGGCCGCGCTCGCCCTGGTGGCGGGGCTTGTCTTCCTCGGATCTCCGGCGTGCAAGAAGGGCGGGGAGGCCTCGCCCGAGCAGGGGCGCAAGCCCGCGAAGCAGGGGCTCAGCTTCCCGGTCGAGGTCGTGCCCGTCGCGGCGGAGCGGGTCGAGTACGCCGTGCCGGCCGTCGGGGCGGTCGAGGCGTTCGAGCAGGTGCAGCTCACCGCGCGCGTCGCCGGCGTCGTCGAGGCGGTGCGGTTTATGGAGGGCGCCGAGGTCAAGGCGGGGCAGGTGCTCGTCGAGATCGACCCGGCCCGGTACAACCTCGCCGTCCGCGCGGCGCGCGCGACGCTCGATCGGATGACCGCCACCCAGGCCGAGGCGGCCGCGGGGCTCGAGCGGCGCGAGGCCGAGGGCGCCGACGGCGTGTTCAGCAAGGAAGACGTCGCGTCCTGGCGCTCGAGGGCGGCGACGACCGCCGCGCAGGTCGCCGAGGCGAAGGTCGCCGTCGACCAGGCGCTCCTGAACCTGCGCGACGCCTACGTGCGCGCCCCGATCCAGGGGAAGATCCAGACGCGCACCGTGCAGACCGGCCAGCACGTGCCTGTCGGCACCGTGCTCGCGACGCTCCTGCGCCGCGACCCGCTCCTGCTCCGCTTCCAGATCCCCGCCGCCGACGCCCCGCGGGTCAGGCCCGACATGGAGGCGCGCTTCACGGTGAAGGGCGATGCCCGGACCTACAGCGCCAGGCTGACGCACGTCGCCGATGCGGCAGATCCGGCGACGCGCATGGTTGCCGTGACCGGCGAGGTACAGGGCGAGGGCAAGGAGCTGCTCCGCCCCGGCACCTTCGCCGAGGTGACCGTGCCTGTGGGCGCGAGCGGCGACGCCCCCGTGATCCCACTCACGTCCGTGCGACCGAGCGAGCGGGGGTTCCTCGCGTACGTGGTCGACGGCACCACCGCGCGCGAGCGTGTGCTCTCGCTGGGCCTGCGCACGCCCGACGGGCGCGTCGAGGTCAAGTCGGGCCTCTCCGTGGGGGAGCTCCTCGTGACGCGCGGCGCGGAGGCGTTGCGCGAGGGGGCGCAGGTCCGCATCGCGGCGCCCGGCAGCGTGCCGGGAGGCCAGGCCGCGGGGCGCCACCCCGAGGGAGGCGCAGACGCCGGCGCGTCCGCGGCCGGCGCGTCGCCGCCCGCCGCCTCGTCCGGCGCGCCGCCGCCCGCCGCCTCGTCCGGCGCGTCGCCGCTGACCGCTCCCGCCAGCTCGTCACGGAGCGTGCCGTGAGCCTCACCGAAGCCTGCCTCAGGAAGCCGGTCTTCGCCTGGATGCTGATGGCCGCGACCATCGTCTTCGGCCTCGTCGCCGTGTCGCGCATCGGCATCAGCCAGTTCCCCGACGTCGACTTCCCCACCATCACCATCTCCGCCACGCTGGAGGGCGCCGCCCCCGAGATCATGGAGCACGACGTGGTCGAGCCGCTCGAGGAGGCGGCCGTCCAGGTCGAGGGGATCCGATCGATCACGTCGACGTCGCGCCAGGGGAGCGCCTCGGTCACCATCGAGCTCGACCTGTCGCGCGACGTCGACGTCGCGCTCCAGGACGTTCAGACGAAGATCTCCCAGGCGCAGCGGCGGCTGCCGCTCGACCTCGACCCGCCCGTCGTCTCCAAGACGAACCCGGAGGACCAGCCGATCATGTGGGTCGGGCTCTCCGGCCCCTTCTCTCCCCAGCTCGTCGCCGATATCGCGCGTTACCGGCTGAAGGAGAAGCTCCAGACGGTGCCCGGCGTCGGAGAGCTCACGCTCGGCGGCTACCTCGAGCGCAACGTCCGCATCTGGCTCGACGCCGATCGACTCGCGGCGAACGGGCTCACCGT
Organism: Sorangium sp. So ce117; assembly: GCF_051524395.1. Taxonomy (NCBI): domain Bacteria; kingdom Pseudomonadati; phylum Myxococcota; order Polyangiales; family Polyangiaceae; genus Sorangium; species Sorangium sp. So ce117. Next base: position 7,601,873 of record NZ_CP150309.1, on the reverse strand, counting down.
CGCCGACGTCACCGAGGCCCTGCGCCGCCAGCACATCGAGCTCCCCGCCGGCCGCATCGAGACAGAAGGGCGGGAGCTCAACGTGCGGGTGATGGGGGAGGCGCTCGATCTCGCGACCTTCAAGCGGATCGTCCTCCGCCAGGGCAACCCCGTCTCGGCCGCCCAGCCGGGCGCTGCCGCTCAGGCGGCGGGGCCGCCGTCGTCGGCGCGCGCCACGGTGTACCTGGAGGACGTCGCGCTCGTCGAGGACGGCTTCGAGGACGTCCGCCGGCTCGCCCGGGTGAACGGGGAGCCGGCGCAGGGCCTCGGCGTGAGGAAGCAGCGCGGCTCGAACGCGGTCGAGGTCGCCCGGGGGGTCCGGACCGCGCTTGCCGAGGTCCAGAAGTCCCTGCCCGAGGGGATGGAGGTCGGCGTGAACTTCGACTCGACGAAGTTCATCGAGGAGTCGGTCCACGAGATCGAGCTCGAGCTCGGCATGGCCATCGCGCTCACGGCCCTCGTCTGCTGGATGTTCCTCGGCTCGCTCTCGAGCACGCTCAACGTCGTCCTGGCCATCCCGATGTCGCTGCTCGGCACGGTCGCGGCGATCTATTTCCTCGGCTTCACGCTGAACACCTTCACGCTGCTCGGGCTCTCGCTCGCCGTCGGCATCGTCGTCGACGACGCGATCATGGTGCTCGAGAACATCCACCGGCACGCCGAAGGGGGGAAGGACCGCGTCCGCGCCGCCCGCGAGGGCACGGCCGAGATCACCTTCGCGGCGCTCGCCGCGACGCTCGCCGTCGTCGCGATCTTCCTCCCGATCATCTTCATGGAGGGGGTGGTCGGCCGGTTCTTCCTCCAGTTCGGCGTGACCCTCTGCATCGCCGTGCTGCTCTCGTACCTCGAGGCGATCACCCTCGCGCCCGCCCGCTGCGCGCAGATCCTCGACGTCTCCCGCGAGGGCCGGAGCCGCCTCGGGCGGCTCGTCGATCGCGGCTTCGAGGCGCTCTCCCGCGGCTATGGCTGGCTGCTCGCCCGGGCGCTCCGGTTCCCGGTCGCGGTGGTCCTGCTCGGCGCGATCCTCTTCGCCGGCGCGATCGTCGCCATGCAGCGCCTCCCGACGGAGTTCGTCCCGTCCCAGGACCAGGGGCGGCTCCTTGTCCGCCTCCAGACGGCGGTCGGCTCGGACATCGAGGAGACCGACCGGCTCTTCCGCCGCGCCGAGGCGGCCGTGGGCGCGAACCCGGCGGTGGAGCGGGTCTTCGCCGTTGTCGGCGGCTTCGGCGGCGGGGGCGGCGTGAACACGGGCGTGCTGTTCGTCACGATGAAGCCGGCGGACGAGCGGGCGCTCTCGCAGGCCGATCTCCAGGGCGCGCTCCGCAAGGAGCTGAACGGCTACCCCGGCCTGCGCGCCGTGGTCCAGGACCTCTCGCAGTCGGGCTTCACGGCCCAGCGCGGGTTCCCTGTCGAGTTCTCGATCCGCGGCCCCGACTGGGACGAGCTCACGAAGCACAGCGAGCGCATCCGGGCCGAGCTCGCGCAGAGCGGCGTCGTCGTGGATCTCGACTCCGACTACCAGCTCGGCATGCCCGAGCTCCGCATCGTGCCCGACCGGGCGCGCGCCGCGGATCTGGGCGTGAGCGTCGAGGCCATCGCGACGACGCTGAACACGCTGATCGGCGGCGGGCGCGTCGCCAAGTACAACGACAACGGGCGCCGCATCGACGTCCGCGCGCGCCTGCTCGCGGAGCAGCGGAGCCGGCCCGAGGATCTCGCGCGCATCCAGGTGAGGAGCGCGTCGGGCGCGCTGGTCCCGCTGACGTCGGTCGTCACCTACGAGGAGCGCCCCGCGCTCCAGGCGATCACGCGCCGCGACCGAGAGCGCGCGATCTCGGTCTTCGGCAACGTCGCGCCGGGGCGCTCGCAGGGCGAGGCGGTGGCCCGCGTCGAGGAGCTCGGCCGGGATCTGCCGGCCGGCTACCGCCTGGTGCTGGGCGGCGCGAGCGTGACGTTCCGCGAGTCGATGGGCGGGCTCCTCTTCGCGCTGGTGCTCGGGATCCTCGTCGCGTACATGGTGCTCGCGTCCCAGTTCAACTCGTTCCTGCACCCGGTCACGGTGCTGACGATCCTGCCGCTGTCGATCGCGGGCGCCGCGTTCGCGCTGCTCCTGACAGGGCACACGCTCAACATCTTCAGCATGATCGGGATCCTCCTGCTCATGGGGATCGTGAAGAAGAACTCGATCATCCTCGTGGATCACGCGATCGAGGTGAGGCGTGGGCACGGCGAGGGGGCAGGGGAGATGATGGGCGCCCGCGAGGCGATGCTCCGCGCCGGCCCGGTGCGGCTGCGCCCCATCCTGATGACCTCGATCGCGACGCTGATGGCCGCTGTCCCGTCGGCGCTGGCGCTCGGCCCCGGCGCCGAGATCCGGGCTCCGATGGCCGCGGCGGTGATCGGCGGCCTCGTCGTCTCGACGGCGCTCAGCCTCCTCGTCGTGCCGGCGTTCTACGTGGTCGCGGACGACCTGCGGGCGCGCCTTGCCCGGCTCCGGCGGCCGGGCTCCACGGCCCCCACATCGACCCGATCGTCGGCCCTGCCCTGACGGTCGCTCACCGGGCCACGCAGGCACCGCAACCCGCGTGAGAGCGCCGGCTCACGACCGGTCAAGCCTTGCGTTGTGGGACAATCGGCAGCTGAGCCGGAGGCTGGTCGAGCATGTCGAAACAACATCACGCCACGTTGGCCATCATCGTTGCCGCGTCGATCCTCATTGCGTGTGGGGATGACGAGAGTTCCTCGAACCCGTCGTCGGGTGCTTCCTCCGGCGCGGGGGCGAGCGGAGGGGTTGGCGCCTCGGGCGGCGACGGTGGCTCGGGTGGGAACGGCGGCGCTGGTGGCGAAGAAAGCGCGGTCTCTTCGGGCGGCGCAGGCGGCACGGATGGCGCAGGCGGCGCAGGCGGCGCAGGCGGCGAGGGCGGCGCAGGCAGCGCAGGCGGCGAGGGCGGCGCAGGCGGCGAGGGCGGCACAGGCGGCGCAGGCGGCGAGGCCGGCGCAGGCGGCATGGGCGGCGCAGGCGGACAAGGCGGCGCGGGACCTGCGTGTGGTGACGGCGAGCTCGACAGCGCCGAAGCGTGCGACGACGACAACACGACCCCAGGCGACGGTTGCGACGATGGTTGCTTCGTCGAGCCCGGGTTCTCGTGCGCCGGCGAGCCTAGCCTCTGCACGGCGATCTGCGGCGACAGCCTCGCCGTGGGGGCCGAGGGCTGCGACGACGGCGGCACCCTCGGGGGCGACGGGTGCAGCGCCGATTGCACGCCCGAGCTCGGCTACAGGTGCTCGGGGCAGCCGAGCGCGTGCGTGACCGTGTGCGGCGACGGCATCGTCGCGGGGCTCGAAGCGTGCGACGACGGCAACGCCGTGAGCGGCGACGGGTGCAGCGACGCGTGCACGCCCAACACCGGCGAGAGCTGCGACGACCCGCTCGTCATTTCGCAGGCCGCGCAGGCCGGGCCCGACCACGTGTGGAGCATCGACGCGGGCAGCGTCACGCAGGCCGAAGGCACCTTCGCGTGCGACGTGAACACGCTGGGCCCCGACGTGGTGTTGCGCTTCGTGAAGTCGAGCGACACCGTCGAGAACGGGGGCAAGCTCCTGCACGTGAGAGCCGACACCGCGAGCACGGCGACCGCCGACTACCTGAACGTCGAGGTGGTGAGCGGAGATTGCGCGGTGAACCCGGGGACGTCGCTGAAGTGCCTCTGGTTCAAGCACGACTGGGACGTGTACCTCGACGTGCCCGCGGGCACCTACCACGTGTGGGTGGGAAAGAACTCGCCGGCGACCGCGCCGTTCCCGTTCCCGGCGACGACCGTCACCATCGGGGAGATCGACGCGGACGACGCCGAAGGCGAAGGGTGCTTCTCGCCGTACACCGAGGCGAGCGCCATCTACGCGCCGCCCGCCGGGCCGGGCATGCCGCACACCTGGAACGTGCCGGCCGAGATCAACTCGTTCGACATGGGTCCCGCCTGGGGCGAGCCGGGCTCGATCTCGTGCGACGACACCGCGCCGTACGGCGACATCCACGGCGTGGACACGGTCATCGAATACGAGAAGGCCTCCGCCTCGAGCGTGCTCAAGGTCGACGTGCAGAACCTCGGCCCCTCCGCCTCCGACCTCGACGTGGAGCTGCTCAGCGTGTGCGATCCGGCGAGCGCCGCGAAGGTGTCGCGCAACTGCCGCGCGAACAAGGACGTCATCTCGTTCACCGCGCCGTCGCCCGCGGGTCCCGTCTGGTTGTGGGTGAGCACGGAGGCCACGGGCGAGGAGTTCGGCGGCGCACAGGTCCAGGTGACGGAGATCTTCCCCGGTCCAGGCGAGAGCTGGCCCACGGCAGAGCCGATCGCGAGCTCGAGCGCGATCGCGCCCTCGTCGGGCCAGCGCCTGGACGCGCCGAGCTGCTTCGCGGCGGCCGGCAACATCCACTGGTACGCGTACACGGTCGTCCACGATGCCGTATCGATCCAGGCGAACGCCGCCGGCACCTTTGCGGTCTACGACGAAGGCGGGCAGGAGCTCGCCTGCTCCACGGATGCGTTCACGTCGCCGTTCGGTAAGGTCGTCCCTTCGGGCACGACGCTCTACCTGGCGGTCCCGGTCGGCGGCGCCATCACGGCGCTCAGCTTCAACGACGTCGTGTACGACGGCATCGCGGGGAACGTGACGGATCTCGCCGTGACGTTCCCGACGAGCGCGGTCGGTGATCAGGGCATGGCCATCAACGACGGCGAGCTCTTCCTCGGGACGACGACGACGGTGTTCTCGTTCGCCAAGGCCACTGGCGCGCTCGCCGTCGAGCACGGGGCTGCGGACGGGATCACGGGCACGCACCTCGGCTACGACCTCGTGCACGCGGGCAATCGGCTGTTCAGCGTCGACAGCGTGACGACGACGAACGCGACTCGTCTCTTCTCGATCTACGACGGCGCGACCTGGGCGCCGACCTCGTGGGACATCGGGCCCACCTACCCCTCGTCGTCGCCGTCGCACGCGATCGCGACCGACGGCACGCTCCTCTTCATGTCGACGCGGCGGACCAGCGCGAGCGCTGACTTCTACTCTTTCGCGGTGGACGCTCCGGGGGCGCCCGTGCTGCTCGGCACGAACGCGGGCGTCTGGTACGTGACCGGCCTCGCCGCCGACGATCAGTTCCTCTACGTCGCGTCGAACGGCGCCTCTGGGGAAGGCGTCTATCGACTCTCGCGCGCGTCGATCGCGTCGCCCGCGGTCAAGCTCGCGAGCATCGACGTGCATACGCTGACGACGAGCATCGAAATCGACGCGTTCGTGAGCCCGAACCACCTCTACGTGCGCGACGCGCTCGGCGACGTGCACGCGGTCGTCGCCCCGGCCTCAGGCGGCTTCACACATCTCGGGGCGATCAGCACCCTCGGCACGACGAGCGACTTCGCGATGACCTACGACAAGACGACGCGCGTCATCTACTTGTTCGAGACCGAGACGGACCAGGCTGGGCGCGTGGTGATGCTGGACTGAGCGCCGGGCGATGCGACGAAGGCGCTCGATCCTCGACGGCGCTCGGCCTCCTCGTCGTGCCGGCGTTCTACCTATGTGATCGCGGACGGCGCGAAGGCGCGCCTCGCGCGGCTCCCGCGGCCGGATCCCATGGGCTCACTGAGGGCCGTAAATCGGCGACCAGTCGGGGGGCGGGTTGAAGGCGAGGTCGATGAGTGAGCCGAACGCCTCGCTCGTCAGGACGGAGGCTCCCGCTTCCACCTCTCCGCCCGCGGCGAGCTCGGCCTTGGCGATCGCCGCCGCCGAACCGACCTTGGAGGGCATCCACAGGTTCCCCTGCTGATCGAAGGCGATGCTCTCCGGAAGCGCCAGCACCCCCACTTCCAGTTGAACCCCGGGGGTGAGCTCTGCTGAAGCTTCGAGATCGCCGGGCTCGAACTTTGCGATGGTGTTCGAGCCCCAGTAACCCACCCAGAGCGCGCCCTGCTCGTCGAACGCGAGCCCCGTCGGGTGGCCCAGGGGCACGATCACCGGCTCAGGGGTGAGCGCCGTCAGCACCACATCGGCGGGATCCACGTCGTCCGCGGCGAGCCGCCCGGCCGCGTACATCAGCACCGCGTCCTGCTCGGCGCTCGCCACCCACAGGTTGCCCGACTCGTCGAACGCGAGCGCTTGAACGTTCTCGATCTCCTCTCCGGTGATGGTCACGGAGGGCTCCACCACGCCTGAGCCTTCGAGATCGGCCGCGTCGATCCTCAGCAAATGATCGCGGATCCCGACCCAGAGATTGCCGGCGGCGTCGAACGCCATGCCGCCCGCGGCGCAGGGGGTGACGTCCGCGCACGCCTCGGACACGTCGAGCACGCGGTCAGGGGCGGCCTCGCTGCTCTCGCCCAGCGTGTCGACGAGCCGCACGGTGATCTGGCCCGCGTTGGCCGAGACCCACAGGTTGCCTGCCCCGTCGAACGCGATCGCGCCCTGGTTGATGATCTCCGCGCTCCCCTGGAACGCGACGCTCGGCGTGACCTCGCCCGACTCGAGCAGCGCCTCGCCGTCGAGCGCGCCGACCAGCTGGTCGCCGTTCTGCGCGGTGAACCAGAGCTTGTGGCTCCCGGGCGCGAGCTCGTAGTTGAAGGTGACCTCGGTGGTCGCGCCGTCGGCGACGCAGGCGCTCTGCTCCGGGTCCTCGGGCCGATACACGAAGCCGACGCGTTCGTCCTCCGGGTAGTCGGCCACGCTGCCTGCGCGCAGCGTGTACTCACCCGCCGGCGTGTCGAGGGACGCGCTCGAGACCACGCGCTCGTCCGGCACTCCCGGCGAGGTCACGGCGACGTCGCCGGCGTCGTTCGGGCTCACGATCTCGACGTCGAGCGTGCCCTCGCCTCCGGCTTCGCAGGCCGCGCCATCACCTGCGCCGCCGCCACCGCCATCACCCCCCGAACCCGCCTCCGACGGGTTGTCGTCGTTGCCCCCACAGCCCACGGAAACCAGCGCCGCGAGCAGAACCCACGAAAGTCGTTTCATGGGTCACGAGTCTAGGAACCCCGGGCAAGCACGGCAAAGAGCGTGTGGCCCCCGAACGCTCGATTTCGAAAAAAAGCGTGGATCCATCGCCGCGGGAACTGCTGGCCGGTCGGCCGCGACGCGCGCTTAACGGCGGTCGAGGGCGGCGGAACGATCCTTGGCCGTCGAGAGATGGCTTCTGGGAGCGATGGGAGAGGGCAACCCTCTCTTAAATGCACGCACTCGCCGATGCATCGCCTCGCCGACGCTGGGCCGGAATGGTCCGACGTCGCTCAGTAGAGCCTTAGGTTTCGACGCTCTCCGCTTCGATATCGTGCGAGCCGGTTCGGTACTGTCTCCCGAGGTTTTGTAACTCCAGAGAGCACGGCAGAGAACCCAATAGTCATTTGCCCCGCAGGCTGCCGGGGGGGAAAGCTGAAGGCAATCTCGACGCCGAGATGACGCGTATCGCCGCACGGTCGGAATCCGGAGTGCGTCGCGCCGACGACAGGGCCACCGCTGGGTTCAGCTGTACGTTCACCGGCGGCGCTGCGGTCCCGGATCGGCGTGACAGTGCCGCGGTGCGTGGCTCGCCGTCGGCGCCGCTCGCTCTCGACCGCGTCAACCATGCGCTGCGCCGCCGCGTGCCCCTTGTGGTATCCTGTGGATCATGGAGCGAGCCATCCAGAACCCGCCGCCTGGCTTCGACGAGCTCACCGTGAACGAGCAGATCGAGTACGTCCAAGCGCTCTGGGAGCGGATCGCGGCGAGGGAGGACGAGGTGCCGGTACCCGAGTGGCACAGCGCCGAGCTCGATCGCCGGCTCGCCGAGTACGAAGCAGCGCCAGACGCTGGCCGGTCGTGGGAAGAGGTCGAGGCCGACCTTCGTGCGAGCCTCGCGACGCGTCGATGATCCGGCTCATCGTACGTCCGTCTGCCGAGCTGGACATCATGGTACGAGGACGAGGAGGCCGGGCTGGGCGGACAGTTCGTTGATGAACTACGGCACATCGTCAGCCGGATCCGCGAGCTCCCGTCGCAGTTCCCCGACGTCGGGCGGGGGACTCGCCGCGCACTGCTCAAGCGATTCCCCTATGCGATCTACTTCCTGCTTCGTGGTGAAGCCGACCAGCGGGCGGCAGTGATCCTTGCCGTACTCCATCAGCGGCGCCGCCCGTCTGTTTGGAAGAAACGCACTCGAGACGAAGGCGGAGCGGGCTAACTCGGCGCTGGCGCCGACGCCGACAAGATCCGGCCGGATCCTGTCGGTTCGTTTCCGCCCACGCTCGCCGGACCGTGGCCGAGACAAGCCCTCGACATCCCGCTTCATCGGCGCCTAGCGTGCGCCAGGCCCGGCGAACGACACCATGACCCCTCCCCAGAACCCCCTCATCAACGACCGCGACGTCGAGTTCCTCCTCTACGAGGTGCTCGACGCGCCGCGCCTCTGCGAGCTCCCCTATTTCGCCGATCACGCGCGCGACACGTTCGATCTCTACCTCCAGAGCTGCCGGCGCTTCGCGCGGGAGGTCCTGTTCCCGACCTACAGGCCGGTCGACGAGGCGCCGCCGCGCTTCGAGGGGGGCGCCATCACGGTGCACCCCGCCATCCAGCGGGTCTTCCGGCCGATGGTCGAGCTCGGGGTGCTCACCGCGGCGCGGCCGGCCGCGGTGGGGGGCCAGCAGCTTCCGCTCGTCGTCGCCACGCTCGCGGGCGCCTACCTGCAGGCGGCGAACCTGAGCGCGTGCGGCTACCTCAGCCTGACGGCCGGCGCGGCGCACCTCATCGAGACGTTCGGCGACGACGCCCTGCGGTCCGCCTTCATGACCCGGATGTACGCCGGCGAGTGGACCGGGACGATGGCGCTCACCGAGCCCCAGGCCGGATCGAGCCTCGCCGACGTGCAGGCGAGCGCGGTGAAGACCGACGCGGGCCACTACCTCGTCCGCGGGTCGAAGATGTTCATCTCGGGCGGCGACCACGACCTGACCGAGAACATCGTCCACCTCACGCTCGCGCGCATCGAGGGGGCGCCTCGGGGCATCAAGGGCGTGAGCCTGTTCGCCGTCCCCAAGCGGCGGATCGAGGGCGGGCAGCTCGTCCCGAACGACGTCGAGGTCGCCGGCATGATCCACAAGCTCGGCTGGCGCGGGCTCCCCAGCCTGTCGCTCAGCTTCGGCGAGAAGGGGGACTGCCACGGCTACCTCGTGGGCAGCCCCCACCAGGGCGTCGCCTGCATGTTCCAGATGATGAACGAGGCCCGCATCCTGGTCGGCGCCAACGCCGTGGCGACCGCCTCCGCGGCCTACCACGAGGCGCTCGGCTACGCGCTCGTCCGGCCGCAGGGCCGGCCGCTCGGCGCGAGGGACGCGGGGGCGCCGCAGGTGCCGATCGTCGAGCACGCCGACGTGCGCCGGATGCTGCTCCGGCAGAAGGCCATCGTCGAGGGCGGCCTCGCGCTCGTCTCCACGACCGCGCTGTACGCCGATCTCGCGGCGCACGCCGCGGACCCGGCGGAGCGGGAGCGCGCCCAGCGGCTCCTCGACCTGCTCACCCCCATCGCCAAGACCTTCCCCGCCGAGAAGGGCTTCGAGTCGAACGCCCTCGCGCTCCAGGTCCACGGCGGCTACGGCTACTCGAGCGAGTACCTCCCGGAGGCCTGGCTCCGGGATCAGAAGCTCAACTCGATCCACGAGGGCACGACGGGGATCCAGGGCCTGGACCTCCTCGGCCGCAAGGTCGTGGCCGGGAACGGCGCCGCGCTCATCGCGCTCGGCGGCGAGATCCAGCAGACGATCGTCCGGGCGCAGCGGGCCGGCGTCGAGCCCGCATGGGGCGAGCGCTTCGGCGCGGCGCTCGCGCTGCTCGGCGAGGTGACGGTGCAGCTCGCCGAGGTGGGGATACGCGGCGACACCGAGCGGATGCTGCGGCACAGCGCCGATTACATGGAGCTCGTCTCCGTGGTCGTGGTGGCCTGGCAATGGCTCGCGATGGCCGCGGCCGCCCGCGAAGGGCTCGCCAGGGGCGCCTCTCCGGCCGACTTCTACGAGGGCAAGCTCTGCGCGGCGCAGTACTGGCTCTCGACGGAGCTGCCCCGGGTCGAGGCGCTCGCCGCGCTCTGCCGCTCCGGCGAGGACTCGTACGCCAGGATGCAACCCGGGTGGTTCTGAAGCGGGCGCGCGGCCCCCGGCCTCCTCGGTCCCCAGGGTGGTTCCGAAGCGGCAGCGGTCCCCCGGCTCCCTCGCCGCTCCGCCGGTCCGACGGCGTCTCGTTGGTGAGTTAGCTCACGGACGGAAGTCCCGGCGGATCGTGCGGGGACGAAGCAGATCTGCTGCTTCTCGTAGCTGATCGGCTGCTCCAGGTATGTCCTTGGAGCAACATCTTGGAGAGCTTACCTTGTTCCTGCCGGGTGCTTACGCTACCTGATTGACGCCACCTTCAGGGGTGGCCGGACAAGGGCAGGGCAGCGGGCTACCCAGGCGCGCTCCTTGCTTGACAGGCGACACAGGATTCCTCCACCAGGAGAGCGAGATGCACGTCCCGACGACGGCGATCCGGCCTCAGCTCGATATTCGCGCCCAGGCGCCCGTGCCCACGAAGCACGGTGTCTTTCAGATGTTGGTGTTCCACTTCGGTGGGACGACGAGCCCCGAGCAGGGGCTCTCTCCCGATCACGTCGCGCTCGTCATGGGCGACGTGCGCGGCCGGTCGGACGTGACCCTCCGCGTCCACTCCGAGTGCCTGACGAGCGAGGTGTTCGGCTCCCTCAAGTGCGACTGCCGCGAGCAGCTCGAGGCGGCCCAGGCCGAGATCGGGCGCCGCGGGCTCGGCGTGGTGCTCTACCTCCGGCAGGAGGGGCGCGGCATCGGGCTCGCCAACAAGATCCGGGCGTACCAGCTCCAGGCGTTCGGCCACGACACGGTCGACGCGAACCGCATCCTCGGCCTGCCCGACGACGCCCGCGGCTACGAGCCCGCTGCCGCGATGATCGAGCACCTCGGCATCGAGTCGATCCGGCTCCTCACGAACAACCCCGACAAGGTCGACGCGCTCCGCGCGCTCGGCGTCCGGATCGCCTCGCGCTCGGCGGCCATCGTCCCGGCCAACCCGTTCTCCGCGCCCTACCTCGAGGCGAAGCGCCTCCGGATGGGCCACACCATCCCGTCGCTGCGGGACGGCGAGGGCGCCGCGGTCGGCGACGCCGAGTAGCCGCGGGGCCTGATTTCAGCCCCGCCGCAGCGCCACGGCCGCGGCGCGCTCGAGCACGCGGAACGTGAAGCTCTCGGTGAGGAAGAGCTCGACGACCTGTCTGTCGTGCCCGTCGTAGCCGATGGACAGGTCTTCCCCCACGGTCAGCTCGAAGTCGCCGCCTCGCGTGCTCAGGAGCACGCCGCCTTCGACCGCGGGCGCCCACACGATCGGCCCGTCGATGAGCTGGCGCTCGATGTGCTTGAGGAGCGGGTAGCCGTCCTCCGCGGCCGCGGCCAGCTCGTCGTACGCCTTCGGGCCCAGCGCGAGCGCATAAGGACCGTCGACGCCCGCGGCGCGGAGCACCTCTCTCGCCTCCACGACGGCGCGCGGCCACGCCTCCGGCGCCGGGATCCCCACGGGCTTGTGCGGCGCGACCTCCAGGATCCCTTCGATCCCGGCGGCCGCGAGCCCGTTGAAGATGGCGTCGTCCTCGAAGCGCGCGGCGTGCTCGGCGGCGCGCACGACGTCCTCGATGTTGGGCTCCTGCGCGCCTCGCCCGACGGCGTCCAGCTCGGCGAGCTCGAGGCGGATGGGCGCGCGGAACTCGACGAGCGGCCGCACGAGGCGGACGCCCGCGCTCACCGAGGACGCCTCCTTCCGCTCGATCGCGCGCAGGCGGCCCGTGTTGACGGCGGCGACCTCCCAGCCGAACGGACCGCGAAAATCGACGACCTTGCGGCCGGCGAGGTGCAGCTTGAGCACGCGCGTCGCCTCGTGATCGATGAGGTCCCACGCGGCGGGGAGGATGGGAGCGAGCTCGCGCTTGAGAAGATCCATGATCATGCCCCCTTCAGGCTCCCGATGCCGAGCGCGCCGCTCGGCGCCATGGCGCCGGTCCTCGCCGAGGCGCCGAGCTTCGCCGCCTCCTCGGTCGCTTCCACCTCGGTGATCGGCCCCTGGCTGTTGAGGTAGATGTCGATCTTCTCCTGGAAGACGCGATCATTCCGCCGGAGCCACTCGAGGTTCATCATCGCGTGCTCCACCTCCTCCTCGAGGTGGTGGAGCAGCACGGCACGGAGCTCCGAGTCCGAGCACGCCTCGGCGCGCTGCTGGTACCAGTCGATCGCCTCGAGCTCCTCGATCAACGAGACGATCGCGCGGTGCCGTTCCTTGGTCGCCTCCGACAGGAGCTCCGGCAGCTCGTGGTAGTTCTCGCTCGACACGCCGCTTCGTCCTTCTGCCTAGGCGCTCTTTCGCGCCGTTTGCACCTGGAACGCCACGATCTCCGGCTCGACGTTCGAGCGGCCGCAGGCCGTGCACTGGGCCGTGCGCTCCCGCTTCAGGCGCTCGAACTCGGAGAGCGACGCGACCACCTCGAACTCGGCGCCGCAGTCGTTGCACTTGAACTCATACGTCGGCATGGGACTCCTGTCCTGCAAATGTGAACTGAATCACATACGCAGGCACAAGCGAGATCCGTGCCCTCCCAGGATTCGAGCCGACCCAGGTTGCGGCCGGACGAGCACGGGGGCCTTCGGCGTCGCGCGAAAATGACCTGCGCGGTCGTTGTCGGAGGCCGAGCTACAGCCGCGGCCGGGAGCTCGGGCCGGATCGCCGATGCGCTCGCGGCGTGGCTCCGGCGCTGGGAGGTGTGATCCCGACGGGTCGGCCGGTCGCCTCGCTACTGCCCCTCACCGTGCGTGAACAGCACGGCGCCCGCTACTTCTTCGCCGCGTCCTTCAGCCGCGCCTTGAGCCGCGTCGCGTAGCCCTCCTTGTTCTCCTGCTTCACCCGGCCGATCGCCAGCGCCTCTTCCGGCACGTCGCGGGTCACGGTCGTGCCCGTCGCCACGTAGGCGCCCGCGCCGATCTTCACCGGGGCGACGATCTGCGAGTCGCTGCCGATGAAGGCGCCGGCGCCGATCTCGGTCCGGTGCTTCCGGAAGCCGTCGTAGTTGCAGAAGATCGTCCCGGCGCCGACGTTCGCGCCCTCGCCGATGTCGCCGTCGCCGAGGTAGGCGAGGTGGTTCGCCTTCGCGCCCTTCCGGACCACGGTCTTCTTGGTCTCGACGAAGTTGCCGATGTGCGCGTCGGCCTCGATCTGGCTCTCCGGGCGGAGGTGCGAGAACGGCCCGATCTGCGCGCCGGCGCCGATCGACGACTGCGAGGCGACCGTGTACGGCTTCACCGAGGCGCCCGCCTCGACGACAACGTCCGTGAGCACCGAGCCCACGTCGATCCGCGCCCCCGCGCCGACGCGCGTCCGGCCCCGCAGGACCACGGTGTGCTCGATCACGGCGTCCGGCTCGACGAGCACGCCCGCGTCGATGCGGGCGCTCGTACGGATCGTGACGCCGCTCTTGCGCAGCCGGTCGGCGATGCGGCCGTAGAGCACCTCCTCGGCGGCGGCGAGCTGCGCGCGGTCGTTGATGCCCACGAGCGAGCCGACGTCCCTGGCCACGACCGCCGCGGCGCCGCCGGCCTTCGCCGCCTGCGCGACGATGTCGGTCAGGTAGAGCTCGCCCTGCGCGTTGTCCGTCGTCAGCCCGGCCAGCGCGCGCCCGAGGAACCCGCTGCGGGCGAGGTAGACGCCGGGGTTCACCTCGGTGATCGCGCGCTCCTCGGCCGTCGCGTCCTTGTGCTCGCGGATGCCGGTCACGCGGCCCGAGGCGTCGCGAAGGATCCTGCCGTACCCCGTCGGATCGGAGACCTCCGCGGTGAGCATCGCGATCGGCGCGTCGCCCGCGCGGTCGAGCGCCCCGCGGAGCTGCGTGAGCTGCTCCGGATCGAGCAGCGGCGTGTCGCCGCACAGGATCAGGACCGCCTCGGAGGTCGCGTCGATGTGCGGCATGGCGCAGCGCACCGCGTCGCCCGTGCCGCGCTGCTGGGCCTGGAGCGCGGTGCGGACCTTCTTCCCCTGGGCGCCGAACGCCTTGTCCAGGGCCGCAGAGACCTCTTCGCGGCCGTGGCCGACGACGACCACGACGTCCGAGGCGCCGGCGGCCAGCGCCGCGTCGACGACGTAATGGAGCATCGGCCGGCCGCAGAGCTCGTGGAGCACCTTCGGTCGGGCGCTCTTCATCCGAGTCCCTTGTCCAGCAGCGAGAACGACAGCGGTGAGCGGGGTGGGTTGGGTCGCCATCGCTCCGCAGCGTATACCCACGAGCCCGCCGCCGTCCTCGTCGCAGCGCAGTGACGCTGGAGAACTGGAGAACGCGCGCTCCGGCACTGCCCACCTGACACCCGCAGGGGCGCCAAGCCCCTACGCACCTGGGGTGGAATCGTCTACCCTGGGGGCAACTGGGGGAGGTTGTCGTCATGCGCAGGCGCGCGCTGGGTTCCTCGGCCGCTGTCGTACTCCGGCTCGTCGCGCTCATCGCGGCCGGCGGGGCGATCGCTTCGTGTCACGAGCCGCTCGACACGACGCGGAAGGCGCCTCCCCAGGTCACGGAGGGCGGCGGGCTGGGCGACGACGTCTTCGGAATGCTCTGCGACCGCGTGGGCGCGTCGAGCCTCCACGAGGACCACGCGGGCGCCTCGTACCAGCGCGTCTGTCACTACGACCGCGAGGGCCGGTACGAGGACGAGGTCGACGTTTCGCTGCTCCCGCCGGTCTCGGGCGAGCGGGCGGAGCAGGCCCGCAGGCTGGGCGTGGCCAAGGTGGAGGCCATGGCGCGGTGGCGCAACGCCCTCGTGGACGCCGTCAACGCCGCGGTGCCGGACATCGAGATCGACAACGTCGCGCCCGGCGAGGGGGGCGGCAAGATCCGGCTGCACGATGCCGTCCTGAGCCTCTCGCAGACCCTCGCGCCGCTCTACGAGACGAACCCGTTCGACGCGGCGGGGCCGGCGGTCCTGCCCGCGTCGACCCGGGGGATCGCCCGGCTCCTCGACGCGCTCATCCACGGCGGCGAGGAGAGCGCGAGGCCGGAGGAGGGCGACCAGAAGCGGCAGCGGGAGCGGGCGCCGATCGCCTGCGACCGGGCAGAGGGGCAGGAGACGCCCGTCTGTGCGCTCGCGAGCATCTGGGGGCGCCAGGGCTATCGCTCGGCGGAGGTGGGGCTCGGCATGGTGGGCGCGGCGCTCGCGTACCCCGGGCTGCGCCCGATGACCGTGGCGGCGCTCGACGTGCTCGGCCCCGGCGGCCCGGGGGCGCCCGCGCTCCAGGCGCTGCTCGCGGCCGGCGAGCAGGAGCTGGCCGCGCTGCCGCTGCCGGAGCGGGCGCCGCTCGCGGTCGACGCCGCCACCGCGCAGCCGAGCCGCCCACGCACGACCCTGGAGCTCGCGCAGGCGGCGCTGCTCGCGGAGCACCCCGAGCTCGCCGCGCCGCCGTCGATCTTCATCGCCCGCCGCGATGGGCGCGGGTGGGTCCTCCCCCAGGGCGAGGGGGTCCCCGCGCCGTTCGCCGACGCGGACGGCGACGGCCTCGCCGACGTCGACGCGTCCGGCAGGTTCGTGGACCGGACCGGCGCGCCGCTCGCGATCGAACCGCCGTTCGCCATCCCCGGCGTCACCGAGCCGCCGCGGGACCCGTTCGGGGGCCTCTCGCCGGAGCTCTACGCCTACGTCGACACCTCACGCACCGTCCTCGGCGCGGCGCTGCGGTCGATCGTGCCGCTCGTCGACGGGACCCGGTACGCGGGCAAGGGCGATCCGGAGCCGTGGAAGACCGAGCACGAAGGGCTCATGTACGCGCTCTCCGGCGCGTACCTGCTCCTCGGCGACCGCGAGGAGGCCCGCTACGACGTCCGCCGCGGCAGGGTCGTGCCGGCGGACGAGCGGTGCGACGGCTGCCTGTCGTACCGCCGCTTCCGCGGCGAGGACTCGCCGCTCGCCGACCTCGCGCACGCGGTCGGCCAGGTGCTCGCCGACAAGGACTCGGACGTCCTCCTGCTCACGCTCATCGATCTGCTCGAGAACCGCGAGGCGGAGCTCGCGCGCATGACCGCCGCGGCGCTGCGCATCCGGGACGTCGCCCGCGAGCACGACCGGCTGGCCGCCCAGGGCAAGGAGGCGCCCGCGCGGATCGACGACAGGGCGCCGCTCTGGGACGAACTCGCGGCGGTGCTCGGCGGGTCCGTGGAGCAGCCGGGGCTCGTGGCGCGCTTGCTCGAGGCGATCGCGGGCGGCGCGCTCCTCACCCCGCACGGCGGCGCGCGGCACGCGGGCGACGCGCTCGCGGCGATGCTCACGACCCGCGACCAGTACGCGTACAACCCGGCGGACCTGAACGGCCCGGCCATCAACCTCACGGTCGGGGCGCCGTCGACGGCGGCCCCGAAGACGCCGATCGACCCGAAGAAGCCGAGGGGCGGCGACAACCGCTCGGGCATGGAGCGGCTGATGCAGCTCATGCACGACACCGCCGGCGTCAGGCAGTGCAACAAGGAGGGCGCCGTGGTGAGCGCCTTCGAGGTCACGGTGCCTTTCGTCGAGTTCGCCGAGTGCGAGCTGTTCCAGATCGACGACCTGGCGGCCTTCTACCTCGACTCGCTCCTCCCCGACGGGGATCCGAAGCGGGCCGAGCTCGAGGTGAAGCCCTCGGCCCTGGCGCTGCTCGTGACCGACTCGGTGCTCGTGGACTCCAGCGGCATCGGCGGCCTGACGAGCCACCCCACGCCGGCCGCGCTCAGCCGGCTCATCTACTTCGGGGCGGACTCGGACAGGTTCCCGGGGATGCCGGACCTGGATCCCTTCCGGGCCGGCGCGAACCTGGCGACGAACCTGTTCATCTCGGGGACGCTCGAGCCGGCCGGCACGATCCATTGCCCCAGGAACGCGCTCGGCGTGAACGAGTGCAGCTCCCCGGAGAACCTGATCCGGGTGCGCCACCCGGGGACGACCTACCTCCTGGAGCAGCTCGGGCTCGCCGCGTACCTGGGCCCCATCGTGAAGGCGTTCGCCGGCGTCGACAACGGCACCACCGGCGAGGCGATCCTGACCGATCTCTTCAGCACGGCGTACCGCCACTGGCCGGGCAAGGAGCACGGGCCGGAGTGCATCAAGGCCGGCTCGCCCGAGACCAACACCGCGTACTGCTCGGAGGCAGGGGTCAACAGCTTCGAGCCGCTCCTGGCCGACGCGCTCCGGGCCGAGGACGTCCTGGCGTCGTCGGTGGCGTTCGCCCGGATGGCGCGCGACACGTCCGTGACCGTGCGGCGCGGCCCCGCGGCAGATCGGCCGCTGACGAAGGCCCAGGTCATCGAGAAGCTCGCGCGCATCCTCTTCAGCGCCCGCTACGCGGCCGGCGTGGGCATGGTCGACCGCTGGGGGAAGAAGAAGGCCACGTGGGCGGATGGCCGGGTCCAGGACCAGCTCACCGTGTTCACCCTCCTCGCCGGCGCCCTGAACGACGTCGACGCGCGCTTCGCGCAGCGCGATGCGCCCGACGCCGCCGAGCGAGAGGGCCAGTGGAAGCGCGGCGTGGACGAGCTCGTCGATGCGCTGCTCGCGGTCGAGGGGTCGGGGCCCGAGGCCCGGTTCAAGAACCGCGCGCTCCCGAGGATGGGCGCCCTCGTCCTGCGCGTCCTCCGCGAGCAGCTGAACGCCCGCTGCCCCGATCGCGAGACGACGGGGCGGTGCGCCTGGGCGCAGAAGGAGCTCGGCGCCACGGTGAGCGACCTCCTGAGCCACCCGCTGTTCGCCGCCGCCGTCGACGTCATGGAGGCAGTCCG
Source organism: Sorangium sp. So ce117 (assembly GCF_051524395.1). NCBI lineage: Bacteria > Pseudomonadati > Myxococcota > Polyangiales > Polyangiaceae > Sorangium > Sorangium sp. So ce117. The sequence continues at coordinate 7,583,983 of NZ_CP150309.1, read as the reverse complement.
CGCCCACGAGCCGGCGCGGCGGGAGATCGAGCGGTTCCTCACCTACCTGCTCGACGCGGACGCGGCCGGCGCCCCGTTCCAGCTGCTGCCGACGACGCTCGCCGACGGCCTCCAGCTCCTCGCCGACGACGACGCCTTGCGCCGGATCCTGAAGGCCGCGTCGACCGCGCTGACCCCGGCGGGGGCCGCCGGCGGGCCGGGCGCGGCCGACGCGGGGCTCAAGGCGCTGAAGGCGCTCAACGACGATCGCTACGACAGGTATCGCGCGATGGAGCACGTGCTCCCGGCGCTCGTGACCCCGATGGCGGACGGCCGAGCGCCGCTCGACGTGTTCCTCGACGCGTTCGCGGACGTGAACCGCATCGAGGCCGGGAGCGGCGCGCCGCTGACGGCGGAGGACTACCGGCAGCTATTTGTCTCGGCCAGGGACTTCCTGACGGACGAGACCCGCGGGCTCGAGCAGATCTACGCCATCGTCAAGAACCGGCCGCACGAGTGATCCACGTGCAAACGCCCACGATCCGCGCCGTGCTCTCCGTGGCGTCCGCCGCGGGGGCGCTCCTCCTGCCCGCGGGCGACGCCGGCGCCGCCGGGCTGTACTTCACCGACCGCGGCGTCCGCCCGTCGTCCCGCGGCGGGGCGTACATCGCCGGCGGCGACGATCTCGGGGCGATCGCCTACAACCCCGCGGGCGTCTACGAGGCCGGCACCCAGGTCCTGTTCGACGTCGGGCTCTTCGAGTGGCGCAGCCGACACACGCGCCAGGCGATCGTACGCCAGGTCGACCCGAACACCGGCGAGCCGACGGGCGCGAGCTTCGTGCAGACGATGGATCCGGTGACCGGCAGCGCGCCGGTGCTGCCGATCCCCACGCTGGCGGCGTCGTTCAAGGTCGATCCGCGGTGGGTCGTCTGGGGCGGGATGTGGGCGCCGTACGCGGCCCTCTCCAGCTATCCGGAACAGGTGAACGGCATGCCGGCGCCCCAGCGCTACGCGCTGCTCACGCTCGAGGGCTCCGCGCTCGCCCTCGTGGGGGTCGGGGCGGCGTACGCGCCGTCGCCCGAATGGCGCTTCGGCGCCGGGCTCGGCGCGCTTGTCGGCGCGTTCAACAGCCGGATGGTGGTCTCCGGGTGCCTCCCGGAGCGGATGTTCTGCGCGCCCGAAGATCCGGAGTGGGACATCCATTCCGAGCTCAGCGTCGCGCCCATCGTGGCGCCCACGGGCCAGCTCGGGGCGCTCTTCGTCCCGACGCCGCGCTGGCGCGTCGGCCTGGCCTTCCAGCTGCCCATCTGGGTGCGCGCGCCCGCCAAATTCAGGGCGCGGCTCCCGGCGGCGCCCGTCTTCGAGCGCGCCGTCCAGGAGGGCGAGGACGCCGACGTCGCGTTCGATCTGCCGTGGATCCTCCGCGCCGGGGTGGAGGCGCGGGTCGTGGACGATCTGCGCGTGGAGCTCGGGCTGGGCGTCGAGGGCTGGAGCATGCACGACGACATCCTCGTCGAGCCCGACGGCGTGGTGCTCCGGAACGTCGCCGGCTTCCCGGAGGAGTTCCGCGTGCCAGCCGTCTCGTTCCCGCGGCGCTTCCAGAGCTCGCTCTCGGCGAGGCTCGGGGGCGAGTATTCCTTCGATCTCGCGGGCGCGCGGTGGGATCTGCGCGCCGGCGTGAGCCTCGAGCAGAGCGCCGTCCCGCCCGCGTACCTGTCGGTCCTGACGATCGACGCGACGAAGCTGACGACGGCGGCCGGCCTCGGCGTCCACCTCGGCCGGTGGCGCCTCGACGCGAGCTACGCGCACGCCTTCGCCGCGGACGTGAGGGTCGATCCGAGGGAAGCGCGGCTCCCGCAGGTGAGCCCGGTGCGGGCCAATCCGCCGGAGGACCCGAACACCATCAACGGCGGCGCCTACAGCGCCCGGGCGAACGTCGTCGGGCTCGGCGTCGCCTACACGTTCGAGGCAGCCGGGAGCGGCGTTATCCGGCCCGCAGCTCGCGCAGCCGCTCGGTGAGCCGGGGGCCGTCCAGCCAGCTCAGGTCCTTGTCCACGCTCGTCTCGATGTGGTTACTGACCTGCTTGCTCACCGCGCCGCGGAGCAGGCCGAGAAAGTGCGGCGGCGCGATGAGCACCAGCGTCTCGTAGGCGTGCTCGTTCAGCCCCTTCTCCAGCATCTCCGCGAGCTCCTGGGCGAACTTCTGCTTCTCGACCTCCTTGGGATCGGTGTCGGGGGCGGCGCCGGGACGGCCGAGGTACTGACCCCCCGGGCCGCCGACAGGGCTGCTGTTCCCGCCGGAGGTGCCGTTCGGCTTGCGGCCGTGCGCGTCGGCCATCAGATCCCGCACGCGCGCCCGGCTCTCGTCATGGTTGTAGGACTCGAGCAGGGTAAAGCCCTTGCCAGCAGGCTCTTCACGATAGAGCTGGGCACGGCTTGCGTCGGAGACCAGGATCCACGTCTTCCGTGCTGCCTTCTTTGCCATAAGCCTCCACGGGGGAATCAACCCTTCCCTTGGTTTACGTTAAAGACCGACCCCACGCGGCGCAAGCGGCCGGAGGGCCGAGGCCGGCGTAATTCGGCCGGATCGCACCCCGAGAGGCGGGCTCCAGCAGGCTCGACAGCCTGCGCGCGGCCTGAATTGATGGATAGCGAGACGGGGCGAGCGGCGCTCGGGAGGTGGTTGACCGCGAAATACGGTGTTTGGTGTACCGGGCGTATCCACCGAGCTCGGCCGCGCCGGCCGCGTTCGTTGACCGCCGGTCAGCGGAACCGGTCGGTCGCCTCGACCAGCTCGTGCAGGATGCCCGGCTCCATCGCCGAGTGCCCTGCGTCCGCCACGATGCGCAGATCGGACTCGGGGAACGCGCGGTGGAGCGCCCACGCGCTCTCCGGCGGACAGACCACATCGTAGCGGCCCTGCACGATGACGGTCGGGATATGGCGGATCCGGTGCACGTCGTCGAGCAGCTGCGTCTCCGTCGTGAAGAACCCCTTGTTCATGAAATAGTGGCACTCGATCCGGGCGAACGCGAGGGCGAACTCATCACCTGACGTCTTCGCGACGAGCTCATGGTTCGTGAACAGGCAGCTCGTCCGCCCCTCCCAGACGCTCCACGCGCGCGCCGCCCGCTGCTGCAACCCGGGGTCCGGGCTCGTGAGGCGCCGGTGGTACGCCGAGAGCAGGTCGCCCCGCTCGGGCTCGGGGATGAACGCGAGGTACTCCTCCCACGCGTCGGGGAAGATGGCGCTCGCGCCCCGCTGATAGAACCAGTCGAGCTCCTGCTTCCGCAGGAGGAAGATGCCGCGCAGCACGAGCTCCGTCACGCGCTCCGGGTGCCGCTCGGCGTAGGCCAGCGACAGCGTGCTCCCCCACGAGCCGCCGAACACCTGCCAGCGCTCGATCCCGAGGTGCTCGCGGAGCTTCTCCATGTCCTCGACGAGGTGCCAGGTGGTGTTGTCCTCCAGGCACGCGTACGGCGTGCTCCTGCCGCAGCCCCGCTGGTCGAAGAGCACGATCCGGTAGGCGGCCGGGTCGAAGAAGCGCCGCTGCTTCGGCTCCGTGCCGCCCCCGGGGCCGCCGTGCACGAAGACCACCGGCTTGCCGCGCGGATTGCCCGACTCCTCGAAATAGATCTCGTGAAGATCGGAGACGCGCAGCCTCCCGGCGCGGTACGGCTCGATCTCGGGATACAGCCTTCGCCTCTGGGTGCCTGTTGTCGTCATGCCGCTCCCGTTCGTCGGTCGACGTCGCACGTCGCGCGTCGCGCGCCGGCGCGCCCAGGGTACGCGAACGCGCGCCGGGAGGGGAGAGGGCGTGGACGGGGGGAGGGCAGGTGGCGGCGGGGGAGCGGCGAGGGACCGCCGGCAGGGAGGCGCGGCAGGTTCAGCCGGGCTGCGCGGCGTCGCGCGCAGCGGTCTTCTCCGCGCCGCCCGCGCCGCCGTAGAGCGCCTCGAGCGCGGGGCCGTACTTCTGGAGCGCCACGCGCCGCTTCAGCTTCAGGGTCGGCGTGAGCATCCCGTTCTCCGCCGTGAAATCCTCGGCCGCGAGGGCGATCTGCTTGATCTTCTCGAAGGACTTGAAATCAGACGCGTACCTGTCGACCTCCGCCTGGACGTGCGCGACCACCCGCGGGTGCTTCAGCATCGCCTCCGTCGACTCGAACGAGAGCCCCTCGGCCCGCGCCCATTCCGTGAGCGCCGTCATCTCGGGCGCGATCACCGCCACGTTGAAGGGGCGGTTGTCGCCGTAGATCATCGCGCCGTTGATCAGCGGAGAGAGCTTGATCTTCTCCTCGAGCGGGGCCGGCGCGACGTACTTGCCGTTCTCCAGCTTGTACTGCTCCTTGATGCGGCCCGTGACGAAGAGGTAGCCGTCGTCGTCGAGGTAGCCCAGATCGCCTGTGCGGAAGCCGCCGTCCTCCGTGAAGACGGCCTTGTTCTCCTCGTCGCGCTTGTAATAGCCCACCATGACGTTCGGGCCGTAGACGACGATCTCTCCCTGCTTCGGGTCGTGCGTCTCCGACCTGTCGATGACGATCTTCACGCCCGGGATCGCCTTGCCCACGCTGCCGAGGCGGCGGGCTCCGGGGTAGTTCACGGTGGCGACGGGCGATGTCTCCGTGAGGCCGTAGCCCTCGAAGACGGTGATGCCGAGCGCGTCGACGAACTCGGCCACCTGATAGGCGAGCGCCGCCCCGCCGCTGATGGCGTACTTCAGCTTGCCGCCGAACTTGGCGCGTATCTTCGAGAAGATGACGCGGTCCGCCACGGCGAGCGCGAGCCGCTCGACGAGGCCGAGGGGCTCGCCCTTCTGCTTCTTCGTCGCGGCGCGCATCCCGGCGCGGAACAGGGCCTGGATGACGGCGGGCTTCTCCGCCATCTGCTTCTGCACGCCCTCGTAGATGCGGTTGAAGATCCGCGGGACGCTCATCAGCACGGTCGGGTGCACCTCGGCGAGGTTCGCGACGATCTTGTCGACCGACTCGCTCAGCGCCATCGACGCGCCCACCGTGATCATCACGTGGAGCTCGCCGGTGTGGCCGAACGAGTGGGCCCACGGGAGGAACGACAGGCTCCGATCGCCGCCGCCGAAGGGGATGAGATCCAGCACCGCGCAGACGTTGGAGGCGATGTTGCCGTGCGACAGGATCACCCCCTTGGGGTTGCCGGTCGTGCCCGACGTGTAGATGAGGCACGCCGTGTCCTTCGACGTCGGCTGGATGACCGGGGCCGGGCTCCCCTCGCCCGCGGCGAGGAGCTCCTTGTACGAGCTGGTCTTCGCCCCGGGGACGCCGTCTCTCGCCCCGTCGGGGTCGAACAGACAGACAACGTGCTTCAGCGAGGGCGCCTTCTCGGCGAGACCCTTGCATTTGCCGTAGATCTGCGGCGTCGCGACGATCGCGGCCACGGCCTCGCAATCGTTGATGATGAACGCCCACTCGCTCGGGAGCTGCGCCTCGTACATCGGCACGACGGCGACTCCCATGCTGAAGCAGGCGTACGCCGAGACCGCCCACTCGACGCGGTTGTTGGAGATGAGGGCCACCCGATCCCCCCGCTGGATGCCGAGCGACGCCAGCCCGCCGCGGAACCTGGCGACGAGCTGCCCGAACTCCGCATACGTGATCCAGTCCCAGCGGCCATCGGTCTTTGTCCCGAACAGCGGCCGGTGGCCATGAAGCTTCAGCGCGCGATCGAGCAGGTCTACCAGGTTCTCCAGTTTCGCCATCGGTCTCCTCCCGATCCGATTGTTAACATGGTACTGCGCCGCGTCAGTGTCCTTTTGGCGGCACGTGGCGCCGGCTGTTGTCGCGCCGACGCTGGAGCGGCCCCGCGCGCGTCGCTCGGCGCGGGCGCGGGGCGCCTGCGCGGGGTTGACGATGGGGGGAGCGGGAGCGCTCGCGCGCCGTCGACGGCGTCGACGGCGGGGCTCCTGGCGCGCGAGGTGGCGGCCTCGGGCCCCTTCTGTTAGAGCGTTCATCGCTTCGATGCCCCGGTATTCCATCACGACGTTCGGCTGCCAGATGAACGTGCACGACTCCGAGCGGATGCACGACGTGCTCCGCTGCGCCGGCTACACGGAGGCCGGCAGCGCCGAGGAGGCGGACGTGCTGGTGCTCAACACGTGCAGCGTGCGCGAGAAGGCCGAGCAGAAGCTGCGGAGCGAGGTGGGTCGGCTCGCGCGCTGGAAGCGGGAGCGCGCCGACCGGGTGCTCGTCGTGGCGGGCTGCGTGGCGCAGCAGGAGGGGGAGCGCCTCCTCAAGCAGATGCGCGCGATCGACGTCGTGGTGGGGCCCGACAACATCCCGGAGCTGCCCGGCCTGCTCGGCGACCTCGCGATCGGCGGGCTGCCGATCGCGCGCACGGTGTTCGACCTCGACGCGCCCCGGTTCCTCGTCGCGTCGCCGCCGTCGCCCTCGTCCTCCTCCTCGCCGCGCGCCGCGCCGACGGCGTTCGTGACCGTCATGAAGGGCTGCGACGAGCGCTGCTCGTTCTGCATCGTCCCCCACACCCGCGGGCCGGAGCGGTACCGGCCGAGCGACGAGATCGTCGCCGAGATCGCGGCGCTCGTGGCGGCGGGGACGCGCGAGGTCACGCTGCTCGGCCAGACGGTGAACAGCTACCGCGACCCGCTCGGCGCGCTGCCGCGGGCCCCGGGCGCGAGCGCGGACGACCCGGACGAGAGCGAGTTCGCGGCGCTGCTCCGGCGCGTCGCGGCCGACGTCCCCGGCCTCGCGCGCCTGCGCTACACGAGCCCGCACCCGCGGCACCTGACGCCCTCGCTCGTCCTCGCCCACGCCGAGCTCCCCGTGCTGCCGCGCCACGTGCACATGCCGGTGCAGTCGGGCAGCGATCGGGTCCTCCGGCGGATGATCCGCCGCTACACGCGCGCCGAGTACGTCGCGCGGACGCGGGCGCTCGTCGAGGCGGTCCCGGGGCTGACGCTCTCGACCGACATCATCGTCGGCTTCCCGGGCGAGACGGAGGACGACTTCGCGGCGACGCTGTCGCTCGTGCGCGAGGTCGGGTTCAAGGGGCTGTTCGGCTTCAAGTACTCGCGCCGGCCGCACACGCCCGCGCTGAAGCTGCCGGACGACGTGCCCGAGGGCGTGAAGGGCGAGCGGCTCGCGCGCCTGTTCGAGGCGAGCGAGGCGCTGCTCGGCGCCCACCTGTCGGACCTCGTGGGGACGACGCAGGAGGTGCTCGTCGAGGGGCGCGACAAGGAGCGCGGTCACGGCGGAGCCGGCGGCGCGCTCTGGTCCGGCCGGACGGGGCGGCACGAGATCGCGCACATCGACGGCGCCGGGGAGCTCGATCTGCTCGGCGAGGTCGTCGAGGTCTCGATCACGCGGGCGAACAAGCACTCGCTGCAGGCCGAGCTCACCGAGGCGGCGCGCGCCGCGGCCCGGCCGCGGCAGCGGGGCGGCCTGGAGCCGCGGCCCGCCCGGCGCTCGCTGCCGGTGGTCGCCGCCGAGGGCGGCTGACGTGGCGCTCGTCCTGGACCTCGGCGGGGTGTCCCCGCGGCTCGGGCGCGACGTGTTCCTCGCGCCGAACGCGACGGTGATCGGCGACGTCGAGCTCGGCGACGAGGCGAGCGTGTGGTTCGGCGCGGTGCTGCGCGGGGACATCGGCGCGATCCGCGTCGGCCCGCGGACCAACGTGCAGGATCTCGCGTGCCTGCACCTGACGGGCGGCGTCTCGCAGACGATCGTCGGCGCCGACGTGACCATCGGGCACAGCGCGATCCTGCACGGCTGCCTCGTCGGGGACGGGTGCCTGATCGGGATGGGCAGCATCGTGCTCGACAACGTCGAGATCGGCGAGTGCTCGGTGATCGCGGCGGGCGCGGTGGTGCCGCCGGGGCGGGTGATCCCGCCGCGCTCGATGGTGCGCGGCAACCCGGCCCGGGTGGTGGGCGAGGTGCGGCCGGACCAGGCCGAGCTCGGGAGGCTGGGCGCCGCGGGCTACGTGGAGAACGCGCGGCGCTTCCGGGCGGCGCTCGCCGGGGAGGCCGTCGAGCCGCCGGAGGTCGCGGCGCGCTTGGTGATGCGAGAGGTGAGGAAGCCATGAACATCACGGTGAACGGGGAAGCGCGCGACGTACCGGCGGCGCTCACGGTGCGGAGGCTCGTCGAGCTGCTCGGGCTGACCGAGGGGCCGGTGGCGGTGGAGCGCAACGGCGAGGTGGTGCCGCGCGCCGAGCACACGGCCGCCGAGCTCGCCGAGGGGGACGTGGTCGAGATCGTCCATTTCGTCGGCGGCGGCTGAGGCCGCCTCGGCGCCCCTGGCGTTTTGACGGTTTTTTCTTTTCTCAACGGTCTGACGATCTTCCAGATCGTTCGCGATCCGGCTACCATGGCCAGCTGCCGTGGATACGAGGGCCCTCGTTCTGGTCTTGGCGCTCGGCGGGTCGGCCGGCGTGGGCGCCGCCGTGGGGGTGCGCCATGTGTTGCCGGCCTCTCCGGTGGTCCGCGGCCTCTCGGTCGGCGAGCGCTTCCTGCCGGACGGCGCCGCGCCGGCGGCCTGGCTCGCGGCGCGGCGTGACGCGCTTCGCGAGCGCGTGGTCCGCCTGCGCCACGACGACGTGGAGCTCACCGCCACGCTCGGTGAGGCGGGCGTCGAGGTCGACGTCGACGAGACGCTCGCGGCGGTGCAGCGCGTCGGCCACGAGGGGCCCTGGGCGCGGCGGCTCCGCGAGGCCCGAGGGGCGCGGCGCGGCGAGATCGACGTGCCGCTCGCCTGGGCCGTCGATGAGCCGCGGGCGCGGGCGTTCCTCGAGCGGCTCGCTCCGCAGATCTACCGGGCGCCCGTGGACGCGCGGCTCGACCTCGCGAACCGGCGCAAGATCCCGGAGCAGGCCGGCCGGGCGCTCGATGTCGAGGCGTCCATCGCGGCGCTGCGGGCCGGGGAGCACGGCGACGAGGAGCTCATCGAGCTCGCCGTCCGGCAGATCTCGCCGCAGGTCGTCGTCGCCGACCTGGTGAGCGTCGACGTCACCAGGGTCGTCGCGGCCTACGAGACGAAGTTCAAGCAGCTCGGCAAGGAGGCGGGGCGCGCCCGCAACATCAGGAACGCGGCGTCCAAGATCGACGGCACCATCCTGGCCCCGGGCGACACCTTCTCGTTCAACGCCCATGTCGGCCCGCGGACGGCCAAGAACGGGTTCACGATCGCCCCGGAGATCCTGGGGGACGAGACCGTCCCCGGCTACGGCGGGGGGACGTGTCAGGTCTCGAGCACGCTCTACGCCGCGTCGCTCTTCGGCGCGCTCGACACGCCGGATCGCCAGAGCCACTCCCGCCCGAGCGCCTACATCCCCATGGGGCTTGACGCGATGGTGACTTACCCGGAGTCGGACCTGAAGATCAAGAACACGCTCCCGTTCCCGATCATGATCCACGCGTATCTCCCCGAGCCGACGGTGCTCCGCGTCGAGATCCTGGGCGGAGACCCCGTGGCGGAGGTGCAACACCACGTCTCGGCCGAGCACACCGACGATTTCATCCGGCGCATCTACGTGAAGTCCGAGCTCGCCGAGGGCAAGGTGAAGCGCCACCAGAAGGGCTCGTGCGGATACGACGTGAGGTCCTTTGTCACCGTCCGTTACAAGGACGGCAGGGCCTCGGAGCGCAGCTATTCGAGCGAGTACAGGCCCGCGCCAGAGGTCTTCTGGGTCGCGCCCGACTACGACCCGCAGGCGCTGCCGGCGCTCTCCGAGCACGCGAAGGCGGTGGAAGAGCTCCGCGAGGGGGAGCCCCCCGCCGAGGCCCCCGCTGCAGCGGGGCAGGGCGGCGCCTACTCGATGTGAGCCCGGTCGAGGGCGCCGGACCGCTCGGCGAGCGGGGGCGCGGAAGCGCCCTCCATGATGGGTTCAGACGAGGCGGCAGGCCTCCTCGAATGTCAAGCGTGGCCCCCGCGGGTGGAGGTTCGTGGCGTCGCCGTACCCGAGGGTGCAGATGAAGTTCGAGCGCCAGCTGCTGCCTTTGAAGAAGGCCTCGTCGAGGATCTGGTTGTCGAAGCCCGACATGGGACACACGTCCAGGCCCAGGGCGAGCGTCGAGTAAGGGGATGCCTTATCCCGCCACCCCCTTCGCGAGCGCATAGGCCTGCGTGCCGCGTGTGTAGATCCGATCCTCCGGCAGCACGTCGGCCGGCGCGATGTCCGTCAGCTGGGCGGCCTGTTCGTAGAGGGGCGCGAAGTCGGTCTCGAGCGTCTGGCGGAGAAGATCCTCGAAGCTGTCGATCAAGAAATAGCTCTGCTGGTAATCGTCGATTCGATAGCGGGTGCGCATCAGCCGCAGCAGATCGAAGCCGACCCGATTGGGCGAGGGATCGTCGAGCGCAAAGATCGATTCGCCGTGCGAGGAGACGATCCCTGCGCCATAGATGCGCAGGCCCTCTGCGCTCTGCATCAGCCCGAACTCGACCGTGTACCAGTAAAGGCGCGCCAGCCGCTGGATCGCGCCGAGCCCGTTCGCCCGCTGGCCGCCCTGGCCATAGGCCTGCATGTAATCGGCGAAGGCGGGGTTCGCCAGCAGGGGGACGTGGCCGAACACGTCGTGGAAGACGTCCGGCTCCTGCAGATAGTCGAGCTGCTCGGGCGTGCGGATGAAGTTGCCGGCGACGAAGCGGCGGTTCGCCAGATGTTCGAAGAACACATCGTCGGGAATCAGGCCCGGCACCGCCACCACCTGCCAGCCGGTCGCATTCATCAGGCGATCGGAGAGCGCGTCGAAGTTCGGGATTCCGCCGTCGCCTAGACGCAACACATCGAGCCCGGCCAGGAACTCGGGCGCGGCGCGGGCCGGGAGTAGCTTGGCCTGCCGATCGAACAGCCGGTCCCACAGCGCGTGCTCGGCCGCGCTGTAGCGCTCCCAACGCTGGGGAATCGTCCAATCCGCTGCCGCGCCTTCGGGCGGGGTGCCGTGTGCATAGCTCATGGTGGGGGAGAATGAAGTCCAGACGCTTCGGGGGAGAAGGCATCATAGGAACATGGCGTCCGCAAGGGCAAGCCTGCTGGTTCCCGCGCCTGCCGACCGTGGCCGCGCAACCGGACACGTCGGAGGAGCTCCGCCGTCGCCTGGTGAGGGTGGCCACCGTGCTCGCGCGCCTCCAGGCGCTTCGCCGCGCTCCGGCAGGAGCGCGACGCGACGCCATGCGAAATACAGCAGGCGGCGCGCCGAACGCCGGCAGGATGGCAAGGACATTGGCTGTCCGTGCGCGCCGGGACGTCGCTTGACCCGGAGCCGTCCTCAGGGGAAACTCTGTGTCCATGACGGCGGGCGGCGCCCCTCTGTGCGCGGCCGAGGCGCCGAGGATCGCCTGCTGCCAGGGACGAAGACGGGCGTGATCTTCGCTTAGCTTAACTTCGCTGCTCGCGACGACAGACTCATGAGGATCGTCATCTTCTTCTGGCTCGCTCAACGTGGCCGACGCGCGAGCTCGGCCATGAGGCCGAAGAGCTCGACCGGGCCCGGCGAGGGGAGCTTCCCGCCGCTGAACTCGCGGTAGAGCGTGTGCACGTTGACCACGATGCGCTCGGCGTCGCTCCAGCTCGCGTAGTCGGCGAGCGCGATGTCGCGGGCGGCGTCCGCCGCGGGCATGCCGGCGTCGTAGCGGCGCCGGGCCTCGTCGCGGATGTACACGAGGTAGTCGCGGACGGCGCGCACACCCGCGCGATCCGTGATGGGGCCGTGTCCAGGCACGATGACGTCGACGTCGGCCGCGAGGAGGATGTCGCAGGCCTTGAGCCAGTTGCCGACGGGCCCTGCCCACATGATCGGCGTCGCGTCGATGAAGAGGACGTCTCCCGTGTAGATCACCCGGTCCGCCGGCACGTGGACGAGCAGATCGCCCTTCGTGTGCGAGGGGCCCACCTCGATGAGGCGGACCTCCTTGCCCCCGACCGCGACGGTCAGCTCCCCGTCGAACACCCGGGTCGGCGGCGTGGGGGCGATCCCGTCGAAGTCGAAGGCGCCGAAGCAGTGGACGAGGTACTCGCCCAGCGCGCCCGCGGCGCCGCTGCGCGCCTGTCGCATCAGCATGGCCAGCATCGGCGCGGGGACCTCGTCCATCTCGGCGGCGCCGGCGCGCGTGGCGATGATCGTCGCGCCCTCGACGAGCGCGTTGCCGTAGCAATGGTCGCCGTTCGCGTGGGTGTTCACGACGGTGCCTATCCGCGCCGCGGCGGGGGCCGCCGCGCGCATGGCGTCGAGCATCTCGCGCGTGCGCCTCAGGTCGAAGAGCGTGTCGACGAGCAGGGCCTCGCCGTCCGAGGTGACGAGCCCCGCGTTGCTGAGGCCCCAGGTTCCGGCCGGCTGGAGATAGGCAAAGCAGCCATTGCCGATGTCCTCCAGCCCTCGTTCATACCGCCATCGGCCCATGGCCACTCCCTCGTTCCCGGGCGCCGCCGGGCGCTTCTCCGAGCCTCGAAGGTAGGCCATCCGCTGGCCGCCATGGAATCGAAATCAACCCCCGCACGCCGCCGTGAGCGAGGGGGCCCGGGGGATTGGTCAGGAGGCGGTCGCGGTCGCAGTCACCACGCGTAGGCCTCCGGCGCCTCGCCGCCGGGGCCGGGGAACATCGCGTCGAGCCGCCCGAGGTGCTCCGGCGTCAGCGTGATCTCGAGGGCGCGCAGGCTCCCGTCGAGCTGCTCGGCGGTGCGCGGGCCGAGGATGGGCGACGTCACGACGGGGTTCCGGAGCAGCCAGGCCACGGCCACGTCGGCGGGCCGCTCTCCGATCTCGGCGCAGAACGCCTCGTATGCCTCCAGCTTGGCGCGGTTCTTGTCGATGCGCGCCTGCGCGTCTGCGGAGGAGCGCCGGCCCTCGCGCGCCTTCTGGAGGGCGCCGCCGAGCAGCCCGCCGGCGAGCGGGCTCCAGGGCAGGACGGCGAGGCCGAGCGCGCGGCACGCGGGCAGGACCTCCAGCTCGACGGTGCGCGCGTTGAGGTTGTACAGGCTCTGCTCCGAGACGAGGCCGAGGAAGTGCCGCTGCGCGGCGAGGCCGTTCGCCTGGGCGATCTGCCATCCAGCGAAGTTGCTGCTGCCGACATAGAGGACCTTCCCCTCGCGGACGAGCTGCTCCATCGCCTGCCAGATCTCGTCCCAGGGCGTCTCGCGGTCGATGTGGTGCATCTGGTAGAGGTCGATATGGTCTGTCTGCAGGCGGCGCAGGCTCGCCTCGCAGGCGCGCCGGATGTGATAGGCCGAGAGCCTCCTGTCGTTCGGCCCTTCGCCCATGAGGCCGTAGACCTTCGTGGCGAGCACGATGCGGTCCCGGCGCCCGTCGCCCTGGGCGAGCCAGCGCCCGACGATCTGCTCGGTGATCCCCTCTCCGCGCTTCCGTCCGTAGACGTTGGCCGTGTCGAAGAAGTTGATCCCGTGTCCGAGCGCTCGGTCCATGATGGCGAAGCTGTCGGGCTCGCTGGTCTCCGGGCCGAAGTTCATCGTGCCGAGGCAGAGGGGGCTGACCTTCAGGCCGGTGCGTCCGAGATTGCGGTAGTCCATGGCGCCGGAGGGTAGCAACGCGCTCCGCGGGCCGTCCACGCTCCAAGGCGGAACGCGTCGTAAGGATTCGCCGGAGTCGCGCCGTCATGAGCCGGCCCGGCGGGCGGCGGCGCGCGGCGCGCGACAGGCGCCGCGCGCCGCGCCGGAGGCCTCGTCGCGGGGTGGCGGCGGCGCGGATCCAGCGCGGAGGGCCGCTTCCTTGATGCGCAACGGTGCTTCACTTATGCTCGCTCGCCGGGGCGAGGAGACGACCATGTGGCAGCAGGAAGACACGGAGATCGCGCACGCCGAGAGCGTCCACGACGAGGCGCGGGGCATGCGCGGCGTCCGGTTCGTCATCGATATCGGGAACATCGACCCGTTCGACGCCGCCGCCATGTGGTGGGATCAGCAGGGCTGCGCGCGGGAGCTCTTCCCCGGGACCGGGTGCGAGATGCAGTCGGGATCGTACCGTGAGCCGCGCTTCGTCGTCCGGATGAGCGTGCCTCTCCCGGGCGTCGGGCACTTCACGCAGACGTTGCGCTTCTCCGCGGAGCGCGTCTCGCCCGAGGTCTTCGTCATCGTCGTCGACGCGTTCGAGGAGAACGTGCTGTGGACGCGGGGGCTCGGGACTTACCGCTTCTCGCCGGGCTCGGGCGGCACGACGCTGATCGAGGTGACGAGCCTGTATGCGCCCAAGGTGCCGATCATCGTCCTGAATCAGGCGTCGCTGGCGGCGGCCCGCGCGCACCAGCGGCGCTACCTCTCCGGCCGGCGCCCGACGGACGAGGAGAGAGAGCAGTTCCTGTCGGCGATCGGCGCTGGCCCGCAGGCCGACGCCTGAAGCACGCCGCGCGTCTCGGCAGCGGCCGGCAGCGGCCCCTCCTTGCCCGCCGCGGGGGTGCTCCTCAGGCGCGTTGCTTGCCACGCGCCGATGGCGGCGGTGAAGGCGATGACCGCGGCTCCGATTGCGACGTCGAGGCGGCCAGCACCGCGGCCTCGTGCGCGGCGAAGCGCTGCTGGAGGAAGTCGACGAACAGCCGCGCCCTCGCGGGCAGGAAGCGCCGGCTGGGGTAGATGACGTTCACGGCCGAGCCCGGCGCGGGCAGGTCGGTGAGCAGCGGGACGAGGCGCCCGGCGTCGATCTCGGCGGCGACGTCCCAGATCGACTTGAAGGCGAGGCCATGGCCGGCGACGGCCCAGTCGCGCACCAGGTCGCCGCTGTCGGCCACGAGCCGCCCTGAGGGTCGGACGGTGTGGAGCCCTTGCTCGGTGCGGAAGGTCCACGCGAGGGCGCGCATGCCCGGGCGCTGCAGCACGATGCACTCGTGGCCGGCCAGGTCTGCGATCGTGCGCGGCCGCCCGCGCCGCGACAGGTAGGCCGGCGCGCCGCAGACCACGCGCCGGCTCCGGGCCAGCCGGCGCGAGACGAGGCGGGAGTCGGCCAGCGCGCCGATGCGCACGGCCACGTCGACGCCGGCCTCGAACAGGTCCACCACGCGATCCGACAGGCTGACGCGCACGCTGAGCCGCGGGTGCGCCGCCGCGAAGTCGGCCGCGGCCGGCCCCACCCACTGGCGGCCGAGATCCACGGGCGCCGACACGCGCAGGACGCCGCGCGCCTCGGCCTTTCCGGCGGTCACCGCGAGCTCGGCCTCGCTCACGTCGGCGAGGATGGACATGCAGCGCTCGTGGTAGGTCGCGCCCTCGCTGGTCAGCGTGAGCCGCCGCGAGCTGCGCTGGAGGAGGCGCACGCCGAGCGCCGCCTCCAGCCGCGTCATGCGCTTGCTCGCCACCGCCGGCGAGAACCCGAGCTCGCGCCCCGCCGCCGACAGGCTGCCGCTCGCGACCGCGCACACGAACAGCTGCATGTCCTCGAGCTCGACCATCGCGCGCGCCCTCGACGAACCCCGGGAGGGTAGGCGCGCCGGCGGACATCTTCAACTTTTTCGAAAAGCTGGTTCGGCCAGTGCGCTCGTTCTCCTTCGTGGAGGAAAGGCTCAAGGTGTCCGTGTCGCCGCGCCGGTGCGGGGCCCAGGGCCCGCCGCGCTCGACGCTGCGCCCCGCCGTGCCGGCGGCGCCTCCGGTCGGCGCGTGCGCGCTGACCGGCTGCCCGAGATCGCCGTTCGAAGGAGACACGTCATGAGAAAGCCCTTGTTGATGAGCGCCCTCTCCCTCTCGCTCTTCGCCGCCGCGAGCGCCTGCTACGTGCAGGGCGCCGGCGCGGAGGATCTGCCCGCGCCGCGGTCGATGGTCGTCGACGCGAGCCTGCCCAGGGCGCAGGCGGACGCGGCGATCCTCGCGGCGCGCCGCTTTTACGCGTTCTGGGGCACCGGCGAACCGCGCTACCTCGACGCGGCGATCGCGCCGACGTTCACCGACCGCACCTTGCCCGAGGGGCGCCCGCAGGGCCCCGAGGGCCCGGCGTTCGCGTCGAAGAGCTTCCGCGCCGCGGTGCCGGACCTGAGCTGCGAGGTGGAGCAGCTGATCGTCGCCGGCGATCGCGTGGTGGCGCACCTGCGCTTTCGAGGCCACTTCACCGGCGCCTTCGGCGACAGGAAGGGCGCCGGGCAGGCCGTGGACTTCATCGCCACGGACATCCTGCGCGTG
The DNA here is from genome assembly GCF_051524395.1 of Sorangium sp. So ce117. NCBI lineage: Bacteria > Pseudomonadati > Myxococcota > Polyangiales > Polyangiaceae > Sorangium > Sorangium sp. So ce117. Next base: position 7,567,903 of record NZ_CP150309.1, on the reverse strand, counting down.
CAGGACGGTCGCATCACCGACAACTGGCACATCGAGGACAACCTGACGCTGTTCCAGCAGCTCGGCGTCGTGGCGCAGTGACCGCCGACGGGGGGCGGAGCGGGCCAGGGATATCTCGTCACATCGTGGCAAGACCATCGTGGCACTTCGCCGGGAGCGCGATCGGCGCGCGGCTCACTTGGCCAGCTTGATCACCGACGCTGGCCGCTCGTCGGTGGCCCAGGTCGTCCAGTAGAGCGCGCCGCAGTCCTGGGCGAGATCTCGGATGTCCGCGCTGTCGGCGAGCGGCTCCGGCGCGCCGCCCGAGGTGCGCACCCGCTGGAGCTGCCCCTCGCGGCTGTACCAATAAACAAAGGTGGAGTCTGCCAGCAGGCGCGTGGGGAAGTCCGTCGCCACGAGCGCCCCTGCGTCGGTACCGTCCTTGTTCGCGGCGTAGATGGCGTAGCCGCTGATCCAGAAGATCCGCTCGCCGACCGCGATGTCTCCGGGGAGATCGCCGTCGTGGATGGGGATCGACGCGACGATCTCGGTCTGGCCGGGCTCCCCGAGCGGCATCCGCCGAACGGTGCTGTGTGTCCCGCCGGGCTCAAGCTCGGTCCAGTAGAGATGGGTGGCGTCGAGCGCGAGGCCTCCGACGTACGTGTCCCGGTCGAAGACGGAGAGGCCTGTCTGATCGGTCGCGTCGGCCCGCGCCGCCCAGATGCGCTTCGGGACATCGCGCGCGTCGGGATCCTGCTCCGGGTCCTCGATCACGCCGGTGATCCAGTAGACCCAGCCGCCGCCGGCCACGGGCCGCCGGTAGCCCGCCGCTCCCTGGGCGCTGGCGACCGTCGAGACGGTGACGTTCCCCGTGAGCGGCATCCGGTACACGTCCGGCTCGGTCTCGTCGGTGATGAGCAGCGAGCTCTCCGAGCGCGCGAGCAGGGTCGCGAGCGAGTCGAGCACCACCAGCGGCTCGGTCGAGCCGGAAGCGGCCTTGTCGGTCGCGAAGATCGTGCTCCCATAGCCGCTCGCCCAGAGCACGCGCCCATCGTCGCCGTCCCCATCCACAACGAGGCCGATCGCTTCGTGCTCCTCATCGTCGGCCGTGGCGAGGACGACCGGCAGACACTTGCCTTCCTCGCAGGCGCCGCCGAGGCAGCTCCTGCCGGGCACACAGCAGTTCTCCGGATCGGAGAGGTAATCGTTGTCGCCGTCGGCGGCCTGGCACGCGCCGGGCGCGCGCCCTGTGAACGGCTCAAACGGGCACTCCGCGGAGGGCCCGCCGGCCGCGCCGCCCCCGCCCCCGCCGGCCCCCGAGCCTGCGCTCGCGGTGGCCCCTGCGCCCCCTGAGCTGCCCGAGCTCCCCGCGCCGCCTGCCGCGGGATCTCCGCTGGCTTCTCCGTCGGGGATCCCCCAGATCGCGTTGCAGCCGAGCGCCGTGCTCAGGGCGGCGCACGCCGCCAGGCCGGTCCAATAGGTTTGTCGCATCGCGGTACTCTAGCGCCGCGCGCTTTCGGTGGAGAAGCCGGACGCGCGCGCGATGTCGGTTTCTGATCGACACGCGTCGACTCCCGTCGGCAGGCAGACGCTCAAGGCGCCAGCCCCGCTGCCACGGTTGGAATTTGGCGACCACCTCGTCCACCACCACGCGATTGCGGCGCGTGCGTTAACATGCTTTCTAGTCTCTTCGTGAATCGCTCGCGCGGCGAGCGCCGCGTGACCACACCATCATGAAGAGGTACCTTGCTTTATCACAACGATTCGCTTCGATTGGTCCTTTGCCTGGCTCTCGGGCTCTCGGCGGCGGCTTGCTCCGATGACGATTCCACGGGCACCGGCGGAGGTGCCGCCTCCAGCACGACCAGCAGCGGCGGCTCCAGCCAGGGCGGCGGCGGCGCTGGCGAGGGCGGCAGTGCGGCCGGCGCGGGGGGAGAGGGCGGCGGCGGTGCGCCGGCTGGCACCGGGGGAGAGGGCGGCGGTGGTGCGCCGGCCGGCGCGGGGGGAGAGGGCGGCGGCGGCGGCGCGGCCGGCACGGGGGGAGAGGGCGGCGGCGCGCCTCCGAGTGATCCAGCCTGCGGCGCGGACACCGCGGCGTTCGCCGACGTGGAGCCCATCCTGACGAGGAGCTGCGCGAGCCAGTACTGCCACGGCAGCGCCGGCGCGCCGACCGGCGGGCTCGACCTCCGCGCGAGCGCGGCCGTCGGCAAGCTCGTCGAGCAGGACAGCGCGTCCTGCTCCCGCGAGCAGGCGCTCGTCGTGCCGTTCAAGCCGAGCAGCAGCTATCTCATGAACAAGCTGAAGGATGTCAGCCTGTGCGACCCTGACGAGAGCAGGATGCCGCCCGGCGGGCCGCTGCCCGAGGCCGATATCAAGACGATCAACGACTGGATCTGCGCGGGCGCCCCCGCCCGCTGAGCGTTACCTCGTCAAGATCGTCGATGCGACCGCGCCCGCCGGCGCACGCCGATCACGGGCAAACCGGGAGCTGCGATGAGGTGAGTTGCTCGGCGGTGGGGGTATTCTCCGCTCTGTGCGCTCGGGCAACCGATCCTCTCGCCGATTCGCCCTCGGGGGACCCTGGGCTACGGCCCTGGCCGCGGATCCTTGCAGCAGCGAAACCCGATCTCGTAGAACCGGAACATCGGTCCATGCGAGTCGTTGGTCCCCCGGCACCCCGCCCACGGCTTGGACCAGTAGCCGCCCTTCAGCGACGAGCGGTGTGGCCACTCGGGGCGCGAGGTCGACACCCACTCTTCGACGTTGCCGACCAGGTCGACCACGCCGTACGGGCTCACGCACCCTGGGTACGAGCCCGACGGCTCCCCCTGCCAGAGCCGCTGCGTCTCGGCGGCCCGCACCGCCGGGTCGTCGGACGCGAGCCGCCGCTCGCTGATCCCACGGTACGGCTTGCTGACGTTGCAGGCGGCCGGATCGTGCGCGTAACCGTAGGGGAAGGGGAGCGCGGACGGCCCCTCGCAAGCGAGCTCCCACTCGAACTCGGTGCAGAGGCGCTTGCCGACGGCGGCGCACTCCCGCTCGGCCTCGATGAAGCGGAGCATCACGACCGGCAGCGCGCCGGCCCGGTTCGGCCACTCGTGGCGGTCCATGCACGTGCGCACCGGCGTGAAGCGCGGCTCGGCGGCGAACAGGCCGGGGAAGAAGTCGAAGCAGTGGCCGCCACGGTAGCTCGTGCAGATCCGCTGCACGTTCTCGGCGTGGGTGCCCTCGACGAGCACCATGTCGGGCGGGCAGGACGCCGCAGGTCCGGGCCGGGGCGGCGCGTCGGCCTGGGCGAGCAGCGGGGCGAGCAGGAGGTCGAGGAGCACGCGGGGGGTCTCTATCGCAAAGCCGCGCGGCGGACGAGAGGCCGCGCGGCGGCTCGCCTGGATTCGCGCCCGTCGCGCCCGTGCCGCGCTCGCGCTCGGGCGCCCACCTGGGGTACTCTCGCGGTCTATGCGAATGGCGCTGCTCAGGATGCGCGCCGCTGCGCTCGCCGCCCTGGCGTGGGGAAGCGCTTGCGGTGGCAACGTGGTGGTCGACGGGATGCCGGACGGGTCAGGAGGCGCCGGGGCGACGAGCTCCGGCGCGATCAGCACGGGCGCGTTCGGCTCCAGCGCGATCAGCACGGGCGTGGGCGGCTCCACCTCGGTGACCGTCGGCGTGGGCGGCTTCACCGCGGTCAGCAGCAGCGCGACCTGGATGGCCACGTCGGGGACCGCGAGCGCCTCCACCGCGGCGGGCGGCGGCGATGCCTGGTCGTCGTGCATGAAGTTCTGCGAGACCTATACGGATGCCTGCGAGCAGGTGGAGCCGGGGCAGTGCGAGGGGTTCTGTAAGGGGTATGTGAACGAGGCGCCCCAGTGCAACGAGCCGCTCGCGCGGTTCTTCGACTGCGCGACGAACGGCAGCATCGACTGCGACTTCGCCCTGGAACGGTGCCGGCCGTTCCTGGCCGAGTACGACGCGTGCGTGGCCAGCGGCGGCTGCACGCCGCTCGAGTGCTTCGCCGATCGCAACCGGGCCTGCTCGTGCAAGGGCTCGTGCCCGAACGCGGCGTTCGCGGTCGAGTGCCGCCCCGACATGCGCAACGGGATCCTCTGCTCCTGCTTCGTCAACGGCGAGGAGGTGGCCACGTGCCAGGATGTCGGCCCGGCGTGCGACCTCGCCCACGGCTGTTGCGAGCCGATCTTCGACGGGTTTCGCTGAGGGACGCCCGCGGCGTTCGCCGCGGAGGGCCAGCCAGGGAGCGCGGCGCAGGGCGAGCGCTCGCCGAGACGAGCGCGCGCTGCGTGGGGGCGCGGATCGACGCGGCGCTCGCGCCCGGGCGCGCTCCTGGGCTACTCTTGCGGCCCATGGGAATGACGATGCTCAGGATGCGCATCGCTGCGCTCGCCGCCCTGGCGTGGGGGAGCGCGTGCGGTGGCAACGTCGTCGTCGATGGGATGCCCGACGGATCAGGAGGCGCCGGGGTGACGAGCTCCAGCGCGATCAGCACGGGTGCAGTCGCCGTAAGCGCGGTCAGCGTCGGCGTCGGCGGCACCAGCGTGGGCGGCTCCGGCGTGGGCGGTTCCACCGGGGTGACCGTCGGCGGGGGCGGCTCCAGCGCGGTCGGCGCCGGCGTGGGTGGCACCGGCGGGAACGGCTCCAGCGCGGTCAGCTCCAGCGCGGTCAGCTCCAGCGCGACCTGGATGGCCACGTCGGGGACCGCGAGCGCCTCCACCGGGGCGGGCGGCGGCGATGCCTGGTCGGCGTGCGTGCGCTTCTGCGAGCGCTACGAGGAGGCGTGCGGGGTGTTGGCGCCGGGCGGCTGCGGGACGATGTGTGACTACGACCTGGCCCAGGCGCCCCAGTGCAACGATCTGCTCATCCCGTACTTCGACTGCCTGACGAACGGCAGGTCCGACTGCGATCTCGTCGGGCCCCGGTGCCAGCGGTCCCTGGACGAGTACGACAGGTGCGCGAACGGCGGCGGCTGCCCGCGGATCGAGTGCGCAGGCGATCCCGGCGGGGCCTGCAGTTGCAAGGGCGCGTGCCGGGGCGTGGTCGTCGCGGCCGAGTGCCGCACCCAGAGCTCGGGCAGGACGCTCTGCTCCTGCTTCGTCAACGGTGAAGAGGTGGCCTCGTGCGAGGACCGCGGCAGGACGTGCGAGCTCGGGCGTCGTTGCTGCGGGCCGTACTTCGAAGCGTTGCGCTGAGGGGCACGAGCGGGGTTCGCCATGGAGGACCACACGGGGGGCGCGGCGCAGGGTGGGGCGCTCGCCGAGGCGCTCGCGCGCTGCGTGGGGGCGCGGATCGACGCGGCGCACGCGAACCCGGCGACGGGGCTCGTCGCGCTCGCCGTCTACGACGGGACGCGGCGCGCGCTCGGCGCCGGCATCGGGCCGCGCGTTTCAGGGGTAGGGATCCTGCCGAGGCTGCCCCGGCTCCGTGCCGGCACGTCGCACCCGCTCGTCGCCGCCATGAGGGCGCACCTGGTCGGCCGCCGCGTGCTGGCGATCGAGGTGCGGGGCGACGGCATCGTGATCGTCGCAGGGGATGATGATGCAGTCATGGTGGAAAATGACCGAGGGGGTGCATGGGGCGCACCCAGGTTGGGGTTGGCCGCGCCCGAAGCCGGGTTGGGGCCGGCGGCAGTTCCCGAACCCGGGTTGAGGCCGGCGGCAGTTCCCGAACCCGGGTTGGGGGCGGCAGCACCGAGGTTGGGGTTGGCCGAACCCGGGTTGGGGGCGGCGGCGCGCCCACCCAGGTTGGGGTCGTCCCCGGGGGCGCGGCTGGAGCTCGTGCCGGGACGCCGCGGAGAGGCGCGGCTGCTCGACGCCGCCGGCCACCTGATCCTCCGCTGGCCGCCTCAGGGGGGCGCCCCGCAGGCGGCGGTCGCTTACCCGGCGGATCCGCTGGCCGCCGGCGCGGCGCTCGTCGAGGCGAGCGACGACGCCGCCGCCGGGCAGGAGAAGGCGGCGCTCGCGCGCGCCGTGAAGGCGCGGCGCGCGGCGCTCGAGCGCAGGGCCGAGGCGGTGCGCGGCGATCTCGGGCGGCTGGGCAGCGTCGCGCGCCTGCAGAAGACGGGGCAGCTCCTGCTCGCGCAGGGCGCCCGTGTGCCGCGGGGCGCCGCGAAGGCGCTCCTCGACGACTGGGAGACCGGCGGCAAGATCGAGGTCGCGCTCGACCCGTCGCGCCCCGCCAAGGCGCAAGCCGAGGCCTTCTTCGCCAAGGCGCGGCGCTACCAGCGCGGCGAGGCGGTGATGCGCGCGCGCCTCGCCGAGACCGAGCGCGCCCTCTCGGCGATCGCCGCGCTCGAGGCGGACGTCGCCGCGGCGGAGGCGCGGCCCGAGTCGCTCGAGCCGCTCGCGCAGCGCGCCCGCTCCCTCGGCGTCTCGCGCGCGGAGCTCGCCGGCGAGCCCGGGACGTCCGGCGCCCGCGCCCTCCGGGCCGGGCGGCCCGCGCCGCGGCGGCCGTTCCACGCCTACCGCAGCGCGTCCGGCGCGGCGATCCTCGTCGGCCGAAGCGCCGAGGACAACGACGCGCTCACGACGAAGCACGCGCGGCCGCACGACCTCTGGCTTCATGCGAAGGGCGTCACGGGCTCGCACGTCGTCGTGCCGCTCGCGAAGGGGGCGAGCTGCCCCGCGGACGTGCTTGTGGACGCCGCGACCCTGGCGGCGCACTTCAGCGACGCGCGCGGCGAGGCGGTGTGCGAGGTGAGCTACGTCCAGCGCCGCTACGTGCGCAAGCCGCGCGGCGCGGCCCCGGGCGCGGTGGTCTTCGACCGGGAGAAGGTCATCGCCGTCCGCATCGAGGGCGATCGCCTCTCGCGGCTGCTCGCGACCAAGGAAGAGGGCTGACGCCGCGCACGGCCGGCGGAGGTCACGCCCGGCGGCGCACGTCTTCGCCCGCCGGCGGAGAGCCCGCGCCGCCGGTGGAGGCCGCCGTCAGGTCGCGAACGCCGCCCGGACCTGCTCGTTCAGCTGATCGAGCCGGCGCCCGGGGAGCTCGGCCGCGCGGGCGAGCGAATCGATGACCGCGCGCTCCGCGTCGGAGATCCCCTCGCTCGCGTGGGCGACCGCCAGCGCGATGATGATGCCCTCCTCCACCGCGTCGCAGTCCATGAGGATCTCCGCGAGCAGGCGCACCCGCGGCTCGACGCCCGCCGCGGCGATCACCTTCAGGCTCGCCTCGATGAGGTAGCGGACGAGCTCGGCGTTGAGCTGGGCGCCGAGCATCGGCTCGATGAGCTGGCGCAGGGCGTCGATCTCCTCGGCGTCGACGGTGCCGTCGGCGTTCGCCACGAGCGCGCCGAGGTCGACGATCGGGGTCGGGTTGTACTCGTTGAGATCGAAGCGGGCGCGGAGCAATCCGGCCGCCTGCTGGACCAGCTCGGGAGGCTTCATGTCTCCACCGCCCCGGCGATTCGCCTCATGACTCACCACCTTTCGGGCCGCGGCGCCGCACCGTCTCGGATTCGCTGAGGCCGAGGCAGAGCTGCGCCCGGAGCGCGCGCAGCCGCGCGAGCACCTCGGCCGAGGCCGACTCGGCCTCGGCCCGCTCGATGGTCGCGTCGAGCGTCGCGAGCCTGCCTGTCTGGAGCGCCTTGAGCGAGTAGGTCATCTGCACGAACGTGTCGAACAGGTCCCCGAGCTCATCGCCCTTTCGCAGCCCCTCTCCGATGGTGAGCCGCGTCGTGCCGACCTGGCGGCAGAGGCGCTTCAGCTGGTGGACCGGCCCCACGATGCGCTGGGTGATGAAGACCCCGAGCACGCCGAGGACGGCGAGCAGGAACGCGCCGCCGCCGACGAGGATGCCGAGGAGGCGACCTTGCAGCGCCTCGACGTCGGCGCGCCGCCTGGCGACCTCTGCCAGGTTGCGCTCGTACTCGCGGTTCGTCTTCTCGAGCTCCTCGTCGAGGGTGCTGCCGAGGTCGGCGCCGTCGCCGCCCAGGGCGGCGGTGCTCATCTTGAGGATCTTGGCGCTGTTCGCCGCCTCTTTGAGCGCGAGCTCCGCCTGGGTCGCCGCGTAACGCGCCTGTTCGTTCGCGACGCTCGCGGTCTGCCAGATGACGAGTCCGAGCGCCACCATGACGGCGAGCACCACCGAGACCAGGAGCCCGGTGTATTTGAGCTGGAATCGCGGGTTCAGGAGCAGCTTGCGGCGGGATGCCGGGCGGGTCGTGGCGCGATCCTGGGCAGGTGAGGTCATGAAGGCTCGTCAGCGGGCGCGCGGCATCGTCGCGTGTCCAGGATAGACCAGGAGCGGGCCGCGCCGGTGCGACCCCCCACGAAAACGCACTGCGGTCTCCGTGGTACAGCATTCCGTGCGCAGGTCGCAAGGCCCAATCCGCGGGCGGGGCTCCGGCGCGGCTCGCGGCTTGTTGAGGGCCATGAGGCCGCGGCGCTGGTTGTCCGGGGCCGGCGCGGCACCGCCGCAGCGGCGCGGCGTGATGGCGGCGCAACCGGCCGGGGCATCGTGTGCGCTCCTGTCGGGCCCAGTCGGGGCACAGGAGGTCGTCGGCGTCGCGCGAGGCGTCGTTCGGCCTTGCCCAGCTCAGGGAGAGCAGCGGCACGCGCGCCCCGGTGACTCCTGAGCTCGTCGTCATGAGCGATGAGCTCGACAGCGGCTCAGGGGGCGTTCGTTCTGGCGCCCGAGGCGCTGCCGCGCTTCCCCACGGCCTTCAATCGCTACAGGCAACCGCAAGCGAGCGAGCCTTCGCGCAGGGAAAAGCCGTCGTCGTCGGCGTCGTCGGTCCAGAAGAACGGCTTGACGCCGCCGCTGCACTCCGCGTCCGGCGCGAGCGCGATACCTTCGTTGTTGGAGTCCGGCAGCCCGCTGGGGGGCCTGAAACGCCGCTCCAGCACGAAGCGTCCGAGCGCGTCGTCGATACCGAACACGGCGGATTGGTTGTCGCACGTGTCATCGCAGTGAGCCCACAAGCTCCCGGTGTCGCGGTCGAGCTCGAGCCCCATCACACCCTCGAGCGGCGTCGAGATGCTGGCCACCACGGTGGCCGCGCCGCTCTCGTGATTCAGCGCGAGAGCGTACACCTTGCCGGTCTCTTCCACGCCCACCAGAAACAGCCCGGCGCCGTGCTCGCCGTAGTCGCTCGGGAGGTAAGCTCGGGCCTTGCTCTCGTCGAAGAAGTGGTGCGCCGTGAGCAAGCCGTCAGCCGCCCACGTGACCGCTTCCAGGCCCGCGTTCGCGTCGACCTCGGGCAAGAGGGCGGTGAGGTTCCACTCGTGAGTCGCGGTCAGCGTCGCTCCGGCGGCCGTCACGTCGTAGCGCAATACCGACAGCCGGCTCACGGACGGATCGTCCGTGTCGCGCTCGGCGCAGACGTAGACGCCCGCGGCGCTCGTCGCGGCGAGCGTCACTCCCTCCGCGTCGGGCGCGCCCCTGCCGTTCGGGTAACGTAGCCGTTTGCCGGAGGCCCAGTCATTCGACGTGTCCGGCGCGTAGCTCGCTCCGCTCTTCAGCAACCGAAACAGCCTGGCGGAGAGGTTGTCGGTCGCCCACAGCACGCCGGGCGCCTCGTAGGTCAGCCCGCTCAGATCGCTCTCGAACGCGTCCTCGCTGTCGAGCGTGTGTACCTCGGCCTTGCCAGGCCACGGCGACAGCTGCGTCGAGCCCGCCGGGCACGCCTCGGCACCGCCCGCCCCCGGGCCCGCCCCGCCGGCGCCGGCGCTGCCGGCGGCTCCGCCAGCGTTCGGGCTGCCGGCCACGCCGGTCGAGCCCGCGACAGCCGCAGCGCCGCCGCTCCCTCCCGCGCCGCCTGCTTGTGCTGCGCTCCCGCTCGATCCTCCTGCCGCGGACGAGGCCCCGGTCGCCGACGTACCGCCTGCTCCGCCCGACGGCGCTGGCAGAGGCGACTCGCTCGACCCGCTGCTGCACGCGGCAAGCCATGCCATCGCGACGACAGTCGCGTAAGACCGACGGTTCATCGTCCTCTTACCCTCGGCCTTGAACTCTCGCCAACCGGTCGCCGGCACCAAGCAACGATAGCACTCGAGCGCGCCACGTCACAACGGCTGATGTTCGAGATCCTCCGCGCGAGCGTCAGCGTGGTGTAATATTGCACAGTCGAGTGAGCCCGTTCGATCTGCTGGGTTTTATGGGCGGCTCAGGGGATCGTCCTTTGTGGGTTATGTCGACTGCTGGTCGTTAACGGGAAATTCTTGGCAGGTCGGAATGGCTTTGCGCGGGCGATCCTCTCCAGGACCCTGACGGCATCGTCGGTCGCAAGCGAATGGCATGGAGCCCATGGTTCACGAATTTCGAGCTCCCGATGCCGCGCCGACCACGGTTCCGGCCGTGGGCCTACCACTTGCCGAGTGGTGTGCCGGCGGTGCGTCACGTTGTGACGGCGCGTTCACTGCGGGCTGCGGCCGGCGGCATTTCTGCGGCTGCGCAGGACGAGCACGCCCTTTGCTAGGCCGGGTCGGCATGGCATCCTTGAAACTGGTGTGGTTCGGGGCGGCATTGCTCTGGGGGTGTGGCAACAGCCAGCATGGGGCGCACCAGCAGGTGGGGAGCGCGGGCGGCGTAGCGGGCCTGGGCGGGGAAGGGGGAGAGGCGGGCGGCCGGCAAGTCGTGCTCGCGCCGGCGGATGCTGTGCTCCCGGTCTGCGACGCTCCGCTGCTGGAGGTGTCGGGAGCCGACGATGGCACCGAGAATTGGCAGAAGGACCGGCTGCTCTGGCCCACCTCGTGGCAGACGTTTCGCGGCGAAGCCCTGCGCGGTCCCATCGACTTCCTCACCGGAATCTGGTTGAAGGGCTCCGGCAGCGAGCCCTTCGAAGATAGGGAGGTGCGCCCGCTGAGCAATGCCCTCATCGCGAGCCGGGGTCGGCTGCTCTGCGCAGCCGGCGAGGCGCGTGCCGTGCGAAACGGAAGTTATGCCGCCGTCGAGCTTGGCAGTTTGGGCGCGCTCACCTGCAGCGGCGAGGTCGTACCGGGCGAGCTCCGCTACTGCCACGATTGCCGTCAGGGCAGTTACGCCATCACCGGCACGCTCGAAGGCGAGTCCGTGGTCGAGGTGACCGGCGGTCGCTCTCGAGTCGGCGACACGCTCTACCTGCACGTCGGCTGGAGCGTCCTCATCGCCAAGCTCGCCCAGCAGAACACCACCGAAACCCTCGTCGCCGGCGCTTACCTCAGCCGCGACGGCGATCTCTACTGCTTCGACTCCGCGAGCGGCGACGCCCACGACATCGCCACCGCCGACATCACCTTCACCGGCTTCCGCCGCGCCGACCCCTGCCGCGCCGGCGACCCCGGCACCTTCGCCCGCGCCTGCGTCCCCCAGTTCGAAGCCGGAAGCGACTGGTAGCCCTCAGACGGCTGTGCAATGCCAGGACGACGAGGGATCAGCGCAGCGGGGCCATGTCCTGCGTCAGATAGTCGATGCAGGACTCCCAGGTGGAGGGATCGAGGAGCTGCGCGAGCTCGTCGGATGAGCCGCCGAGCGCCGCTTCTTCACCTGTGCCCATCGCATCCATGAGCCGCCGCAACCTGGTGCTGTCGCCGCGAACGAAGCAGCGGACCATGCTGGCCGCTTGCACATAGAACATCAGGGCATCGTCCGTGCGGAGCGTGTAGGGGACGGCCTGCTCCATCAGCTGCAGGGGCAGCGGAGCGTCCCTCACCTGCTCGAGCCTGGCCGGGGCGAGCCACCATGCCTCTTGCGCGATAACCATGGCAATGCCCTCTTGCGCCCAGGCCGGCCCCAGCATGCCGTGGCTCATCAGCACGTGATGCGTGTACTCGTGCACGACGCTGGTCCGAGTGTCCGCGCGCGTCGTGACCACGTGCAGCGCGCCGTCGTAAAAGGCGACCACGCCGCGGTTGGTGCAGGCAGCAGCCGTGAGCAGGTCCGTATCAAGGTACGCGAAGACGTCGGGGCGCTCGGCTTTGAGCTCCAGCTGGTAGAACACCTCCCGTTCCGCGTGCTCGAGGTGATCGAGGAGGGGCAGGTGTGCGTCGTCCGGCAGCCTGGGGTCGACGTACAGGCGCCCGGCACCTCCCCACGTCTCGTGGCGAAAGTGGGAGATCAACGTCTCTTGCGCGCCGGCTGCCTCGCTGGGGTCCGTGCACAGCCCGGGCTGTAACCTCCGCCGGAAGGCGGACGACTCCCGCCGGCGCGCGGGGCGCGGCGCGGCGACTGGCTTCGTGGGGGCGTCGTCCCGCGGCTCCTCATCGAGGCGGGGAGGCGGCGGCTCCTGGGCGGCTTGGTCTTCCGGACCGCGCGCCGACGCCTGCAGCGATGTCGGCTCGGTGGGAGGCCTGTCGGGCGCCGACCGGCTCGGGAGGGAGCTGGCGCGGCGCTGGGGCGCGCGAGGAGAGGGGGGTTCGGGCGCGGAGGCGCCAGATCGGACCGCCGGCGGGCTGGGCCGCTTCGGGGTGGGGGTGCGCACGATACCCGAGCGCCGCGCCATCCACGCGATCACCGCGATGACCATGACCAGTCCGAGGCCGAGCGCGAGCCGGCGAGCACGTGTCACGGTGCGGTGATAGCAATCATTGCGCCGTGTAGATTCATGTGATTCGAGGTACTGCACGCGGTTCGTGCCGCGTTATGGTGGACAGATCGTCAAACGCAAGCAGCATTATCGACGATCTGTCACGACCCACCCAGGTTTTCGCACCGCTGCTGGGTCAGTAGCGGCGGCCGAGGCCGCTCGCCGGTCATCCAGGGTGCTCGCGCGCTGCGCCGCTGAGGACAGGCACGCTCGGCCCGCTCGCCCGCTATTAGCGCAGGGGTTAGATCCATCGGAGCCACGCGCGCAGCACGGACTCCAGCGCCGCCCGCTTCGCCTGGACGTCCTCTCCGTCGGTGAACGTCACGAGGCAGCGATCCTTGGCAAGCCACTCCAGCAAGCCAGTCGGGTCCGCGAGCTCGAGCCCCTTCGCCGCTGTGTCCTTCACCTTGGCTCCGAGGTGAAGGATGAGCCGGACGCGGTCCTGTGCGCGCAAGTTGAACGTGGCGAAATGCTCGGTTGTCCGGAAGCTCGGCGCGTTCCACTTGATCTCCTCGCGGATCGCCGGGCTGACGCCGAGGATGATCTGCCGGAGGGCCACGATCGCCTCTTTCCGCGGATGATCCAGCTCGCGCAGGAACGCGACGACGGCCGGGCTCTCCTGCGCGCCGGCGGGCGTGGCGGGCGCCCCGGGGGCCTTCCGAGGCTCGCGCCTTTCGGGCGACCCCTTCTGCGCCTTCGCGCGTGGTTTGCTCGGCTTCTCGGTTGTGCGCTTCATGATGTGTTGTACGCCTGACTCGATGGCCCGAGCTCCAGCGCCCTTTCAGGGGATCTCGCGTGACCCGACAGTCGGGATCGGACGCGCTCAGGGTTAGAAGAGACGAACCCACTCGAGGATGTCAAGGCGGTGAGGTCGGCCTCGGAGAGGGTGAGCGGCGTGGCCGCGCGGAGGCGGCCCCACTGCGCGGCGGAGAAGCCTCGGGACGAAACACCGCCGACTCCGGAAATACCGCGGGATCGTGGTGGGCCCAGATGATTTGCGCGAACACGCCTCCTCCGGCCGGCAACTCGCAGCCCGCGATCTTCATCGGCGCATTCAGCTTGCGCCCCCACCCCCGGGCTGGGCGGGCGCAGGCGCAGCGTCTCGTTGATTACGGCTTCCAGATACGGCGCCTTGGCCAGCGCCTCGGGGTCCGGATCCGCGCCCAGCGCCGTCAGCTCGTCCTGCAGCCGGCGCAACACGGCTGGCGCGTTTCCGAGAAAATAGAGCACCCAGGTGAGCGCGCCCGCGGTCGTGGTGTGCCCCGCGAAGAGCAGCCCCACGGGCCGAAGCCCCGGAACTCCCGGCGCAGCCACGGAATCATGAGGGTGACGGTCAGGCCGAGGGAGAAGCTCTTGCGCAGATCCTCGAGCAGCTTCTCGAGGCGCGCCACTTCCGCAGGCGCAGTGACCCCGAACACGAGGTGGATGATCGTCTGCAGCGAGATCGTCTGCCTGAGGTCCTGCGCCACCAGCTCCAGACCCGGCTTGATCGGGTCGAGGATCCCCTGCACGTTCGTCAGGATGCTGTTGGTGGGACCTTTGGGCAAAGTGGTCATTCAGCTTCGTCACCTGATCCTCGGTCTGCCCGTTGCTCCACGTCGATCGGGGCACGTTGCTCAATTTTGAGCACCACCGCGCCTTGTCCACCGGCAGATGGGTGCGACCCATGTTCCGCGTGGACGAGCCAGCCCACCCGGATGGGTTCGCGTCGTTTGGCTCGCCCCTGCGCGGGGGCGAGCCAAACGACGCGGATCACGCTCACGCCGCGCGACGCGGAGGACAGCCGCGACGCACAAAATGGAGGGCCGCCCCAGGCGAAGCTTCCACGAGCCACGATCGGCTGTATGCTCTCGGGCATGAAGGACCCGAAGCACCTGCCCCGACCCGAGGGCCAGGCTCATGGCTGGTGAATCCTGCGGCATCTGCGGCGGCGACGGCCGCATCGCCAACTCGTTCTCCGGCACCACCGCCACCTGTCCGGGCTGCCACGGCACCGGCCGGCGCTCGGACGACACCGGCTTCCGCGACGTCACCAAGACGAAGCCTTCCCACTTCCGGCAGCCGAACAAGCAGGCGGCCGTCGAGAAGCCGGAGGGACCTGCGTCGCTGGAAGGCATCCAGCTCGCCAGGGAGGTGAACGCGGCTGCACATCTCTCCAGCGGGACGAAGACCAAGCTCACGCTCGAGATCATGGAGCATGAGGGCACTCACGGAAAGTGCACCCAGACCTTCATCAAGAAGGTCCGCAAGCAGCTCCGTCCGCCCGGATCGTGAACGGCGCAGGGCAGCCGCGAGCGCCATGTCATGCATCTGGCGCCGCGATCACTCGGTAGGAGTTTTCCTTCTCGGGTGGTGGCCACGTCACGAAACATCAAGGCGCCGGCGACAGCGCTCAGCAGCGAATCCGTCGGCAAGCACCGCGCTGCTCGTCGTGCACGATCACGACGAGCCCGCAGGCTACGCTCAGAGGTCGAACAACGTCCCCTGCCGGCTCGGCCGCCTGAACGTCGACTCGCCCTCTCGCTCGATGTACTCGCCGCTGCCGCGCGCCACGTTGAGCCCGAGCCGCTGGCAGTGGACCTCGAAGAGCCGCTGGATCGCCGCCCAGCGCGGGCCCGCGCCCTGGAAGCGCGCCCCGAAGGCGGCCTCGTTCATCTTGCCGCCGCGCATCTCCTGGATGCCGCGGCGGACCTTGGCGGCGCGGTCCGGGAAGGCCTCCTCGAGGCGCTCGTCGAAGACCGGGAGCACCTCGCGCGGCAGGCGTAGCGGCATCATGAACGCGCTCTCCGCGCCGGCGGCCCGGGCGCGCTCCAGGAGCTCCGGGACATCGCTGTCGTTCAGGCCGGGGATCATCGGCGACAGCGAGATCCCCGTCGGCACCCCCGCGTCGGAGAGCGCCCGCATCGCCTCGAAGCGCAGCGACGAGCGGCTCGCATACGGCTCCATCTTGCGCGCCACCGCGTCGTCGGCGAACGGGATGCTGAAGTGGACCCGAGCGCGGGCCCGGCGCGAAAGCTCGCCGAGCAACGCGGCGTCGCGCCGCACGAGCGCGCCCTTCGTGATGAGCCCGACCGGGTTCCTGAACGCGAGGCACACCTCGAGGCAGCGGCGAGTGAGCTCGTAGCTCGCCTCGAGCGGCTGGTAGCAATCGACATTGCCCGAGAACACGATCGTGTCTCCTTGCCAGCTCCGCTTGTTGAGCTCCTTCTCGAGCAGCTCGGGCGCATTCGACTTGACCACGATCTTGCGGTCGAAATCCGTCCCGGCGCCCCACCCGAGGTACTGGTGCGACGGCCGGGCATAGCAGTAGGCGCACGCGTGGAGGCAGCCCCGGTAAGGATTGACGCTGTACCGGAATGGAAGATCGGGGCTGTCGTTCGCGGTCACGATGGAGCGGGCCTGCTCCTCAAAGATCTGCAGCGTCGCCGGGGGCGCCTCTTCGAGGTACTCGACCTGCGTCGACGACCATGGGTTCGGAGGGTTGTTCACGGGGCGCGGCATGGTGCGGAGTGCTCCGGGCGAAGAGGCGAGCGCTGCGAGCGCAGCGAGCGCAGCGAGCGCAGTCTAGCGCGTCCCGGTCAGGATGGGAGCGTTTGTTCAGTAGATCCCGGCGGGCTCCGTCGGGGCGCCTGGGACGCACCGGTCGTGCCGGCCGGGAGGCCACGGCGGGAAGAGCGGATTGACGCGGTAGGGGAGCCCTGCTGGCATGGACGCCCTCAGTCGAGACGGGGGAGGGAAAGATGGCCGAGCCGAGACAGCCTGGGTTCGATCTCCGCAGCACCTACCTGCACCTCGCGGACGCGGGGGATGCGCTGCAGATCGATGTGAAGCCGACGTTCTGGCAAGAGCTCATGTCCGACGAGCCGGCGGGCGCCGAGATCCGGCGGGTCAAGCGCGTGGATGGCTGGCTCGTGACGCGGTTTCACATGGCCGAGGACACGCCCCGGTGGGAGATGCACCCGGCCGGGGACGAGATCCTGTACCTCCTCTCGGGCGCGATCGACGTGGTGCTGCAGGACGAGGGCGGCGAGCGGGTCGTCGCGCTGCGCGCAGGGACGGCGTGCACGGTGCCGCAAGGGGTGTGGCACCGGATGATCGTCCACGAGCCGGGGGATTTCTTGGCGATCACGTTCGGCAAGGGGACGCAGCACCGAGCGGTGTAGTCGCCCCACGGCGAGCCCGCCGTCCGACGCCTCAGCCCCGCCCTGCGTGGCGGCGGTGCTCCACCATCAGGCAGCGGTCCTGCACGACCAGGATGCCCGCCTCGACCAGCCGCTCGGCCACCTGGTCGTTCCGGATGCCGCTCTGCAGCCAGACGGCGCGCGGCCGGGCGGCGAGCAGGTCGTCGAGGTGCCCGGCGACGTCCTGGCCCCGCCGGAAGACATCGACGATGTCGATGGGGCCCGGGACGTCGGCCACCCGGCGATAGACCTGCTGGCCGAGGATGGTCTTCACGTCAGGGTAGTAGACAGGGACCGGGATCACCTCCACACCCGCGCCCTGGAGATAGCTGGCCACGTAGAACGCTGGCTGATCCGACTGCGCCTCGGTCTTGATGCCGAGCACGGCGACCCGCCGCGCCGAGCGCACCAGCTCCGCGACCCGGGCCTCGTCGTCGCTTATATCGCGAATGTCGTCCATGGAGGGAGTCTACGCCCCCGGGCGCGGCTCGGCGACGGATCCCCGCGCTCGGGCCGTGGCAGAGTTGTGGCAGACTCGGCCGCGTGAACCTCGACCGGCTCCCCGCGCTCTGGGCCGACCTCATCCGCTCTCCCGCCTCGCTGCCCGTCGCGCTGGCGATCTCGGCCTCCGTCCTCGCGCTCGGCTTCGTCGTCTACCGCCTGGTCTTCGCCTCGCTCTCGCGCCTCGCGGGCGCCACGCAGACGTCGCTGGACGACCTCCTGGTCCGTCGCATGCGGCTGCCGGCGCGCATGCTCGTCGCGCTGCTCGCGCTGCACGCGTTCATCTCCCTCCGCGGGGGAGAGCTGCCCACGCTCCACAAGGCCGTGCTCCTCCTGGAGCTCACCCTCGCCGCGTACCTCGCCATCGAGATCGCCGAGACCCTGATCATCGACTACTGGCTCGCCGAGCGCCGGAAGGTGCTGCTCCCGGCGCTGGTGCGGCACCTCCTGCTCACGATCCTCTACCTGGTCGCCGGCCTCTCGATCGTCGGCGCGGTCACCGGGGTCGACCTCGTGCCGCTGCTCGCGACCTCGACCGTCATCACGGTGGTCCTCGGCCTGGCGCTGCAGGACACCCTGGGCAACCTGTTCGCCGGGCTCGCCCTGCACTCCGAGCGCTCGTTCGGCGTCGGGGACTGGATCCTCGTCGACGGGGTCGAGGGGCAGGTGATCTACGTGGGGTGGCGCTCCACGCGCCTCCGGACGTTCTCCGGAGACGTGGTGATCCTGCCGAACTCGATCATCGCCAAGGCGCGCGTCCAGAACTTCTGCGCGCCGGACCGGAACTGCGCGCGCAACGTCGAGATGCTCGTCGCGCTCGCCGCTCCGCCCGAGGCCGTGGAGCGCGCCGCCCAGCGCGCCTGCAGCGAGGTGGCCGAGGTGCTGCGCGAGCCCGCGCCCAGGCTCTGGCTCGCCGCCGTCACGCCGCTCTTCCAGCGCTACGTCATCAAGTTCTGGATCGCCGACTTCGAGCGCCACGATCTGCTGGAGTCCGAGGTCATGAAGGCGTTCTTCCGCGCGTGCCGCGACGAGGGCGTGGCGCTCAGCCCCGCCGCGGCGCAGCCGGCCCTCGCCATCGAGATACGGCCCCCAGCGGGCGCCCCAGGGCCCGCCGACGGCGCCGCAGGGCCCGCCGGCGCCGCAGTGCCCGCCGCCGACCCGAGGGCGGCGCCGGCGGTCGTGCCGGCGATCGTCGTGGCGCCGGCCGCCCCGTCGCCGGACGGTCACGGCTGAGCCTGCGCGGGCTCAGGTCGTGGCGCCGGCGGGCGATCACCGCCGAGCCCGCGCGGGCTCAGCGGCCCGATTTGCCTTGGTGCAGCCGTCCCGCCGCGGTACCCGGCGGTATGCCTGATCACCAGACCATCTCTTCCAGCAAGGTCGCGATCGTGGGTGCTGGCAGCGTCGGCGCGACGATCGCCTATGCGAGCCTGCTCCGCGGCGTGGCGAAGCAGATCGCCCTGTTCGACACGAACCGGGCCAAGGTCGACGCCGAGGTGCTCGACCTCAACCATGGGCTGCAGTTCGTCCCGGTGGCCACGCTCGACGGCAGCGATGACGTCGAGGTCTGCCGCGGGGCGGACGTTGTCGTGATCACCGCCGGTGCGAAGCAGAAGCCCGGACAGAGCAGGATGGACCTCGCAACCGCGAACGTCGCGATATGCCGCGAGCTCCTGCCGAGGCTCCAGGCCGTCGCGCCGGACGCGCTCTACCTGCTCGTCACCAACCCGGTCGACGTGATCACGTACATCACGCTCAAGCTGACAGGCCTCCCGCCCGCCCGCGTGATCGGCAGCGGCACGGTGCTCGACAGCAGCCGGTTCAGGTTCCTCATCGCAAGGCGGCTCGACGTGGCCGTGCAGAACGTCCACGCGTACATCGCGGGAGAGCACGGGGACAGCGAGGTGCCGCTGTGGAGCAGCGCGAACGTGGCGAACATCCCGCTCGACGCGTGGTCCGTGCCCGGCCACGGCGCGCTCGGCGCGAGCGACCGGGCGGAGATCTTCTCCAACGTGAAGAACGCCGCCGCCCAGGTGATCTCCGGCAAGGGCGCGACGAACTACGCTATCGGCCTCGCGACCGCCAAGATCCTGGAAGCCCTGCTCCGCGACGAGAGCCGCGTGCTGCCCGTCAGCAGCCTGCTGAGCGGCTATCGCGGGATCGACGATGTCTGCCTGAGCGTGCCGTGCATCGTGAACCGGTCCGGCGTCGAGTCACAGCTGCCCATACCGATGAGCCCCGAGGAGGAGGCCGGCGTCCGGGCCAGCGCGGACACGATCCGCAAGGCGATCCGATCGCTCGGATTCTGAGGCGACCCCGCGCGGCCGTTGCCCATCTTCAAATAGGTCTTCCTCGATGTGTGCTGCGTGGCGGCGGCCGCGGCTCACGGCGCGCAGCGCGTCCCTGTTTTGAAGCTCCAGCAGGCGGCGCTGACGCCGGCGTGGCCTGCGCTGGATGAAGACTCGAGTCCTCCCAGACCGCCTTCACCCGGCTCTCCAGGGATGAACTCCTTCAACGACCGCACGGCGGCAGGGGCGGCGTCGTAGGCGATGCCGATCGCATGTCCGCCGCGCCCGCCGCCTCCGGGGCCGCCATCGCCGCCGCGCCCGCCCTTCCCCCCAGCCCCGTTGTCGGGCGCATTCGCGTCGTTCCGGGTCGTGCCGCCAGGCGCACCTCGCCCCCCTTCTCCGCCGCTCTGTCCTGCGGCGCCGATTCCTCCTTTGCCGCCATGACCCACCGTGACGGTCACATCGGCCAGAGCCAGCTTCGTCCCGATGCTCACGATTCCAAGGCTGGACCCGCCGGCTCTCCCGCCTGCGCCGCCCTTGCCGCCGCATCCCCCTGCGCCTCCACCTCCACCGCCCGGGGCAGCGCCGTCTGCCGGACGTCCGTCGATGAAGGTACAAACGACGCCCAGCACGCGTGCGCCAGCGCCCCCTCCGCCTCCCTGGCCCGGCTTGCCGGGCTGGCCTGGGGCGCCGTCCCCGTCCGTGATGCCGGCGAGGGTCAGCCTCCCGTCCTGGCCGCCGGCGCCAGGCGTCCCGATGGCGCCAGTGGCACCGGCGATGCCTGCTTGGCGGGTTCCCGAGGCGTCGACCGTGCCTCCATACCCGTCCGGGGGCGTGCTCGCGAGCGGCTTGCCGCCCTCACCGGGTTCCGCGGGCGTGGAGGGCAGACTCACGGCAAGGGGCGACGTCTCCCCGGTCCCGCCCGCGCCACCATCGGTGACCACGTCACCGCACGTCATCCGTCCGGACTCACCACCGCGCGCGGGAACTGCGCAGGCATTCGTCGGTGCGTGCGCGCCCTCTGCCGGAGCGTCTCCGCCAGCGTCTGCCGCGGTCGCCTCCGGCTCACCGTCGGCGCCGGGCATGCCGTCGCCGGCCCGCACCTCGAGGTGGCGCAGCTCGGCCGCGATGTCCGCCACGACAACCGCGATGGACGACCCGCCAGGCTCCGTCGCGCTCGCCGCGGAGATCACGAATCCATGCACCTTCGCCCCGTCCGCGTCGCCCGTCAGGGTCAGCGCGACCTGTCCCTCCGGCCCCGCGATCGTGCTCTTCGCATCCGGGCTCTGCTTCCACTCTCCATTGCACGTGAAGTCCCCGCGCACCTCGATCCCCGCGGGAAGCGTCACGGCCTCGGCGAAAGGATGGCCGGCGCATGCGCAAACCGTCCCGCCTTTCGCGTTGTCGATCGCCTCTTGCAGGCGCGCGTAGGGAGCGTCGCGCGTCCCGGCGCCCCCAGACGCAGCGCTCGCGCTGGCGAACACGTCGCACCCGACGACCGGCGTCGGTCCTTCAGGCTCCTCGTACATTCGTGCCCGCTGGCACGCGGTCGCGCACAATGCCGCGGCGAGCACAGCGGCGCACCGGAATCGATGAGTCTTCGCCAACGGATTGCATCGCATGAAGTCACTCCTCCGTGTCACTGTCGTATGCTCAGTGATCGACGTGCGCCGGGCTCATGCACGACGAGGACCCGACGCTCCGCTCGGTAGGATGGGGGGTAACTTCGATAGGGGCGGCGTCGTAGGCGATGCCGATCGCATGTCGACGTGAACGTTTCCGTGAACGTTTACGTGGACGTTTACGTGGACGTTTACGTGGACGTTTACGTGGTCGTGGTCGTCAACGGTGGGTCGTGAACGACCACGACCACGTAAACGTCCACGTTTACGTTGGTGACCGATGGTGAGGTGGGCTTCGGTGACCGAACGAGCTTGGTTAATGCCTATGGGGTCGTCCTTCGGCTATCGGGTCGAGCGCCGGTGCGGCGAGCGCTGCGCCTGCGCGCTCGTGCCAGAGGACGGTGCGGGCGCACGCTGATTCGATGTCGGAGCCGGCGCAGGCGGTGCAGGCGCAAGGCTCGTGCCATCCACCGCGCGCCGAGCTGCCTCTCCTCGGGCCGGTCAGCTCAGCAAAGCCCCCACACGCGCAACGAGCCGTCCCGCCTCTTCGTCAGCCCAGCAAAGCTCACCCGCCAGCCGTCGCCTGGTCCGACTCCCCCCACGCCACCATGACCGCGCTCGTGTTGTAGAACCCCTCGACGCTCCCCCCGAACTTCGCGATCTGCCCGTAACACGCCATCCCGAACATCGGGTTCGACGCCGTGTTCGGCGAGAGGAACGCCCGCACTTCCTCCCGGTACCGCTCGCCCAGCATCCGGAACCGCGCCGCGCAGTCGAACACCAGCGAACCGGCCACCCCGGGCAGCGGCCCCAGCACCTTCGTCGACAGGCTCTTCGCCGCCTGGAGCACCGTGTCGGTCGCCGCGTTCACGACGCGCACCACCTGCCCGCGCGCCAGCCCGCCGGTCAGCACCACCGCGCCGTCCCCGCGGATCGCGATCGGCGACCTGATCTTCAGCGCCTCGCCGAACGGCGTCTTCGCCCCGAGCGCGTGCTTCGCCATCGTCTGGAGGAGCCCCTCGCCGCTCGAACGGAAGCCGAGCCGCGAGAGCTCCTCCTCGTACACCCGCGCCGCCGGCTGCCCGTCCAGCGTCCTGAGCACGTTCCGCTCGATGTCCGTGATCGTGAAATCCCGCCCGCCCTCGGCGGCGCGGAACCCGTGCACCACGTCGATGTTCACCCGCTGCCGGTGCGTCAGGCGCACCAGGACCGCCGCGTCCGTCAGCACCTTGCGGCCGAGGAACACCCGCGCCCCCTCGAACGTCCACCCGTCGCCCGCCGTGCCACCGAACACGCGCGTGTGCGGCGGCACGCCCTGGCGGAGCGCGGCCACCAGATCGTCGCCGTCGCACGCGAACGCGTCCGCCAGAACCAGGATCGAGCTCGTCGCCCCGCTCCGCCCGCTGCCGCTCGAGACGGCCTCGTCCATGTCGCTCAGCGCCGCCCTGATGCTCTTGCCGTGATCCGAGCGCAGCTCGCGCGCCGCGGTGCACGCCACCTCGACGTTCGCTCCCCCGAGGAAGGCGCACGTCACCCCGCTCCTGCTGAAGCCGCGCTCCGTGAACGACACCCCGCCGGTGGTGGCTCCGACCACCGGAACGCCCGTCGCGTCCTCGACCGCGGCGAGGTACTCCTCGTGCTTCGTCCCGCTCGGCATGGCCACGATCGCGAGCCGCGCAGGCTCCTTCCACTCCGCGACCGTCCGCTCGATCTTCCGGCCGAGCAGCCACGCGTTCCCGTCAAAGGGTCCGAGGGTCATCATCTTCATGCGCTGAAGCTCCTGAGTGCCCGGCGCCGGAGCGCGGGCTTCGGATCCAGGCCATCGCCGACGAACCGCGTCATGACGGTGATATCACGCACGAGGGAGGCCGCTCCACTCCTCATAGAGGGGCGCGCGATAGAGGGGTGCGCGCGGCCGCTCGCTCGTTTGACGCGCATCGGGCAGCATCGGCTCAGCTCGGATGCTGTGCTCGGGCCGCATACCTCCGCGCTGGAGCACCGCGCCCTGCTCTGCCCTGCGCGCGCGCGAGCGCGAGCGCAGGGTCGCGTCGGCGTCACCAGGCGAGCACGTGAGCGCCCGCTCTGCGAGCGCGCTCACATGCCGAGCAGCATCGGCTCCCGCTGCCGCACGAACCCCTCGACGAGCTCCCGCTGCTCGCCCGAGAGCCGCACGAAGCGCGCCCCGAACCCAGGCGGGCCCTCCTCCGCTGCCTCGCGCGTCCATTCGACCACCCCCACCGCGTCGATCTCGCCGCCCTCCGCGAAAGGGATCTTGAGCGCCACCGTCGTCCCGCGCGCCGGCGGCGGCCGGAAGGTCGGCACGAAGATGCCGCCGTTGTCGACGACGTCGGCCGCGGGCGCCGTCCGGTAGAAGTTCGCCGGCGACGCCGCCCCGACCCGCGCCTCGAAGCGCGGCGGCGGCGGCTGGCTCTGCGGGCGCGCCGCCGCGCGGACCTTCTCCTCGAGCGACCGGAGCCCCTGCGCGAGCTCCGAGACCTGCGCCTCGATCGCCCGGATGCCGAACGCGCTCTGCGTCGTCGCCTTCGCGAGCGGCGCCACGATCCGCTCCACCAGCGACAGGTGGTGCCCCACGAACTCCGACACCGACCGGTCCGTCTCGACCTTCACGTCGACCCGCGGCTGCGCCACCCCCTTGAGCGCCGCGGAGAGCCGCTCCATCTCGGGCGCGAGCCACTGCTTCATCTCGCGCGCCCGCGCGTCCCCCGCCTGCGCCACCGCGGCCGCCTTCCCGATCGCCCCGCGGATGCCCTCCAGCTGCTCACCCAGCATCGACAGCGTGCCGGTCACGCGCACGACCGGGTCGTCCTCCTTGCCGCCCATGCGCTTGATCCGCACGAAGCCCTTCTTGATGTCGTCCCACCGCGCCGCCTGCTCCGGCGTCATCCGGCCGCGCAGCTCGGCGAGCTTGAGGAGGTTCTGCTCGGCGCCCGTCGTCAGCGTCTGCGACTCGCTCACGTAGTGATCGTCGATGAGCCGGTCGACCTCCTCGTGCGTGTGCGCCGCCACGACCTTCTCGGCCAGCTTGTTCATGTTCCGGTAGCTGCCCTGCAGCTTGAACGGCGGCTCCGTCCGGAAGGCGTCGTCCTGCGACGCGCTCCGGATGTACTCGAGGTTCACGGACAGGAGCACCTTCTGCACCCGGAAGAGCCGCTCGAACACGGCGACCATCTCCGAGACCTCCGCGGCGGAGTAGGCGTGCTCGAGCTCCGTCGCGGCGATGGCCTCGCCCTGCGCCATCCGGATGAGCTTGTGCGTGTCGCCCGGCGCGCGCCCGGAGAGCGGCGCGAGCGTCGGGTTCGACGTGAGCGCGTTCTCCAGGTAGCTCAGCGCGAACAGCGCCTCCTTGCCGTCGAGGACGTCGCCGAGGTTGTACGTGTCGGCCCGGTTCGACAGCATGTCGGGGATCTGGAACCGCGCGCCCGACTCCGTGTACGGGTTGCCCGCCATCACAACGCAGAACTTCTTGCCGCGCAGGTCGTACGTCCTCGTCCGGCCCCGCCACACGCCCTCGATCCGGCGCTGCCCGTCGCAGAGCGAGATGAACTTCTGGAGCAGCTCCGTGTTCGTGTGCTGGATGTCGTCCAGGTACAGCATCACGTTGTTGCCCATCTCGAACGCCAGGTTGATCTTCTCGACCTCCTGGCGCGCCGTCGCGTTCGGGGCCTCGGCCGGGTCGAGCGACGTCACCTCGTGGCCGAGCGACGGCCCGTTCACCTTCATGAACACGAGGCCGAGCTTGCTCGCGACGTACTCCATCAGCGTCGTCTTGCCGTAGCCCGGCGGCGAGATGAGCAGCAGCATGCCCATCAGGTCGGTGCGCTTCACGTCGCCCGCGGCGCCGAGCTGCTTCGCCAGGTTCGCGCCGACGAGGTGGAGGTACACCTCGTCGATGAGCCGGTTGCGCACGAACGACGTGAGCACCCGCGGCGCGAACTCCTCGAGGCGCAGCCGCTTCCGCTCCCGCTCCGCGATCTCGCTCCGCACCTTCCTGTAGGCGCGGTAGCGCGGCGCCCTCCCGTGCAGGAAGTCTTCGATCCTGCTCAGGAATTCGTCGAGCCGGAGCGCGATCGCACGCTCCTTGATGCGCGGGTGCTGCCCGAGCAGCCCCTCGACGCGGGCCTCGGTGACGGCCCCGCTCGGCTCCCGCTCGATGTGCCGCTCCGTCACGACGACGACCGCTGCTTCCAGCGCGAGGTGACCTAGCGCGGGGGTCTTGGCGGCAAACCCGCGCAGCCACGCGAGCGCGAGCTCCAGCCGCTCGGCCGGGTGCTTCTCGAGCTGCCGCAGGTCCTCCTCGAACGCCGCGCGGCCTCCCTCGAGGTCGAGGCGCGCGAGCAGCGCGTCGCGCAGCGCGAGCGCCGCGTCGCTCGTCACGAACCGGGGGCGCTCCGCCGCCAGCTCCTCCACGAGGTACCGCGCCGCCACGCGCACGTCCGCCGCGCTCGCCTCGAGCCTGTGCGCCGCCGCCGCCGCGGCCACGCCCTGCGCGAGCTCGGCCGCGAGCGCCGCCCGCGCCTCGCTCTCGCCGAGCTGCGCCGCAAGCCGGCCGAGGCTCCGCGACCGCCGGTGCGCGAGGTCCCGGGCGCGCGCGTCGAGCCCCGCCCAGGTCAGGCAGGCGAGGGCCCGCGGCGCGCTGCCGAAGCGCAGGAGCCCCGCCGTGGACCGCAGCGCGAGCAGCTTCTCCAGGATCAGCGCCGCGTCCGAGTCGTGGACGCCGCGCTCGTAGCCCTCGTCGTGCCGGCCCTCCGCGTACGCGCGCACCGCGCCGAGCAGCCCGCCCGGGCCGAGCGACGCCTCGCGCAGCCGCTCGATCGAGAGCCCGCCCCGCCCCGCCTCCGCGTCCGCGAGCATCGAGCCCGCGAGGAGCTCGCCCCTGTAGACCTCGGGGGTCTCGCTCGCGAGCTCCTGGCCCCAGAGATCGCGCGCGCTCTCGAGCGCCGGGTCCTCGATCGGCTCGAAAAAGTCGGTCCCTGTGAGGTGCAGCGCGAGCCCGTCGCCGCGCGGGACCAGCGTGAGCTCCAGGGCCTGCGTGCTCACGTTGAAGCGGTGGCGGCCCAGCTTGATGACGTCGCCGCCGCCCTCGAACAGGTCCTCGCGGTCGCGCAGCGCCCGGAGCGCGTCCTGCCGCGCCGACTTGAGCCGCGCCTCGACCTCGTCCCCCTTCACGCTGTCGCCGAGCGCGTGGAGATCGGCCGCGAGATCGCGGAGCTTCGCGACCATGGCGTCGGACGCGAAGTACGTGTTGAGCTCGTCCACGCCCGCGAAGGTGCGCGCCCGCCGCGCCACCCCCTGGACGATCCGGTCCGCCGCGGCGACGAGGTTCGAGACGCGCCGCTGCCGCTCGTCGAGCAGCGCCTGTCTGCGCGCCGCGATCGCGTCGTTCACCTCCTCGCGCTTGGCCGCGAGCTCGCCCAAAAACTCGTCGAACTCGCCGAACTTCCCCTCGAGCTCCTCGAGCTGGACGAGCAGCTTCGACAGCTCGGCGTCGCAGCGCTCGGGCGTGTCGCACACCGCGATCGCGCTCGAGACGCTCTGGCCGAACACCTTGAACTGCGCGCCGAACTCGGCGCGCCCCTCGGCGCCCCGCAGGTCCTTGCCGCGGGCGCTCAGCGTCGCGCGCGCGCGGTTCAGCTGCGCGTAGACCTCGCTGATCCCCTCCAGGATCCGGGTCCGCGCCGTGGGGTCGTCGACCTTGAGGCTCGCCACGATCTCGGCGAGGACGGAGAGCCCCTCGTTCACGGCGTCGAGATCCGCGGCGAACGGCGCGAGCTCGGGCGATTTCGCGACGGCCTCGATCTTCGCGATGAGGCCCGCGAGCCGGTCGGCCAGCGGGCGGAACGCCTGCTCGCCCAGCAGGAACGTCACGCACGCCTGGCTCACCTCGTCGGCGCGCGCGACGATCTCGGCCTCGAGCGCGTCGACGCGGCCGAGGTCCATGTACTTGAGCTCGCGGAGCGTGATGAGGTGCCCCCGCTGCCGCCGCAGGGCGGTCAGGGCCTTCAGGAACGCGTCGACGCTCGCCGCGTCCTCGGGCCGCACCCCGGAGAGCAGCTGCCGCTGCGCCGCCTCGGCCTCGGCGAGCGCGGCCGCGGCGCGCGCCTTGATGCCCTCGACCTTCTCGAACTCGTCGACGATGCTCTCGGAGACGCCCCGGAGCTCGTTCACGACGGACAGGAGATCGCCCGCCTCGGCGTGGCCGAGCCAGTAGTAGGCGTCGGCCATCCGCTCGGCGGTCCTGATGAGATCCTCGTACGTCTGCCGGGTCGGCGACCCGTCCAGCGCCGCGCGCCGCATGCTGAGCGCGTCGGAGATCCCCCGGACGAGGTCGGCGTTGCCCACCTTCGCGAGGTACGAGCCGTCCGTCGGCGCCGACGCCGCGAACTCCGCGGTCATGAACGGCGTCTGCCAGATCTGCATCGGGTGGACGCGGGTCGCCTCGTCGCTCGACGCCCGGAAGATCACCATCTTGCCGTCGTCGAAGAGGCTGTACCCGTGGCACTGGATCGGCGTCGCGATCTCCTTGCGGATCAGGTTGTACGGGAAGAGCACGTACCGCCCCTCCACGACCTGGTGGAACACGTAGAGCACGTCTTCCCCGTTCGGAGAGCGGATGACCCGCTCGAAGACGAGGCTCTCGGTGCTGCCCTCGAAGCGCTTCGTCTCCCCGGTGATGAGGTAGTAGCCGTTCGGGAAGACGATGCCCTGGTCCTCGGGGAGGCTCAGGCAGGCGAGGCCGATCGCGTCGATGCGCGTGACCTTCCGGGTGCGGCCGTTGTAGACGAGGTAGCGGTACGCGGGCTCCCGGAACGGCTTGATCTTGAGCAGGATGAGCGGCCCGAGCCGGGCGTACTGGATGTCGGCGTCGTCGAGCGCCTGGCCCGCGTCGTCGACCGGCTCTCGGTAGATGCCGAGCCCCGTTGTCGTGTTGTTCTCGACCTTGACCGTGAGATCGCCGCCGACCGTCTCGACGAAGATCTCGCCGAGGATCGCGACGTGCGGGTGCTTGCCCTGCACGTGGTCGTCGCGGGTGGCCTGGGTCCAGGCGAAGTCGTGGGCGCGCGGCCGGACGTTGTCCTCGTCGCCGCGCGCGTCGAGGTACCGGATGCGCCCGGTCGCGTCGATGCTCCACCGGAACACCTTGGTGTCGCGCTCGGTCGCGCCGACCTGGAAGATGGCGAGCAGCCGCGTCTCGCCGCTGCGCCGCAGCTGGAGCAGCCTGGGCTCCTTGACGTAGCGGTGGAGGTCCTTGAACTCCTTGACGAAGCTGGGGTCGCCGAGGAACGCCTCGCCCTCGTCGAGCGGCACGTGGGTCAGGTCGAACGCGCCGCCGTCCTTCGCGAAGCGGTGGAGGCTGAAGACGTCGCCGACGTTGACCTCCTTCAGCCCCATGAACACGAGGTAGCCGACGAGCAGCTTGCCCCGGATGCTCACGATGTCGCGCGGTACGCAGTTGTTCTCGGTCCTGACGCGGGCGTTCTCGAGGAGCGCGAGGTCCGTGCCGCCGAACACCTGTTTTCGCCGCGCGTTGAGCGCCTCGGCGCGGCGGGCGAGCTCCTCGGCGCGCTCGACGAGCCGCCGCCGGATGACCTCGTAATTGCCCCCATCCAGCGGCTCCGCCGCCTGCGGCGGGGACGCCCCCGCCGCTCGGGCCGCGCCGTCCAAGGCCCCTGTCGACACCATGCATGCTCCGTGTGGTCAGCCGAGAGGCCCGCCCCCGCGTCGAATCCGCGCGGGCCTCGGCCTGCCCGCGGCCAGGTTACAGCCGTTCGCCGCGTCCGGGGGGCGAGATGGCGACCGCCGCGCGGCGGCGCGGCGGCATGGAGGTGCGCGAGGCGGCGCCGGGACGTCTTCCAGGGAAGTCAAGCCCGAGCGCCGCTGCCATCGTTCGCGCGCCGCGCCGCCACGCTGCCGCGGATTCCGTCGCACCCCGACGGGCGGCGCGTCGGGAACCCGCTATACCGTGAAATCCGCTTGCTCCACGCGGGTGGCTGCGTTGCGATGGGCGGGAACGAGGGCGACCCACATGTCGATGCGAGCGTGCGCCTGTGCGACGTGCGCTCACTCCGCCTCCAGCGGCGCGCCTCATCGAGGCGCCTCGCGGCGTGGCTTGGACAGCGTGACGACCTTCTGAAGCAAGTTGGGATGGTGGCGTCGATGGGCTTGGGAAAAAGACTTACTTCCGTGCTCCTCGTCGTGCTCGCCGGTCCGCTCGTCGCCTGCGGCGGCGATGAGGGTGGTGGCGGCGGCGAGGGCGGTACGGGCAGCGGCGTGGGCGGTGCGGGCGGCGGCGGGGCTTCTGGCACCGGCGGCGAGGACAGCAGCGGGGGCTTCGGCGGGTTCATGACGGTCGGATCGGGCGGGAGCGGGGGCGCCGGGGGCGATCCCTGCGAATCGCCGGATCCTCCGCCGGAGTGCGACGCGGTCGAGCCGGCGTGCGGCGACGGCGAGGTCAACCAGGCGAGCGAGGCGTGCGACGACGGGAACAGCCTCCCCGGGGACTGCTGCTCCGGCGCCTGCAAGGTGGAGCCGTACTGCGTCTGCGAGCCCGGGGAGCTCTGTCACACGACGATCGCGTGCGGCAACGGGGCGGTGGAGCCCGGCGAGAGCTGCGAGGACGGCAACACCGCCTCGGGCGACGGCTGCGACGATCGCTGCCAGAGGGAGCCGGGCGACTGGGTCTGCCGGACGCCGGGAGAGCCGTGTTACCGGCTCCACTCGTGCGGCGACGCGCGCGTCTCGGGCGGGGAGAGCTGCGACGACGGGAACGCGGTGTCCGGAGACGGGTGCTCCGAGGTCTGCGCGCTGGAGGACCCCGGCAGCGTCACGTGCCCTGTCCCGGGGCAGCCTTGCAAGCCGGTCGAGCGCTGCGGCGACGGCCGCCTGCGGCCGACCGAGCGGTGCGACGACGGCAACACCGAGCCGGGAGACGGCTGCTCGCCGAGCTGCCTGGTGGAGGCCGGCTGGAAGTGCCCGGACGGCGTGCACTGCACGTTCACGGTCGTGTGCGGCGACGGCCAGATCGGCGTGGGCGAGGCGTGCGACGACCGCAACACGCTCTCGGGCGACGGCTGCTCGTCGACCTGCGGCCTCGAGGCCGGGTTCGACTGCGCGCGCGCGGGGAGCCGCTGCACGGCGGTCTGCGGCGACGGGCGCGTCGTCGGGGGCGAGGACTGCGACGACGGCGATACGACGAATGGCGACGGGTGCGACGCCACCTGCAAGTGGGAGCCTGGCCTCGTGTGCCAGCCGGCGACCGGCGGCTACATCTGCCGCGATACCGTCTGCAACGACGGGAAGAGGGAGGGCTCGGAGCCGTGTGACGACGGCAATGCCAACCTCGGCGACGGCTGCACGCCGTTCTGCCAGGTCGAGCCGGATTGCGGCGACAGCGGGTGCTCGTCGGCCTGCGGCGACGGGCTGCGCCTCGGCGACGAGGCGTGCGACGACGGCAACACGAGGAGCGGCGACGGCTGCTCGATCGGGTGCATGGTCGAGCCGGGGTACAGCTGCAGGAACGATTCGACCCTGGGCGACGAGCTCCGCGTGCCGATCGTGTACCGCGATTTCAAGGCAGGTCAGCCGAATTTCGAGCCCGGGACCAACCCCCCGGACGCCATCGTCACGGGCATCGTGCAGAGCGCGCTCGGCGCCGACGGCAAGCCCCAGTTCGCCGCGGCGCGGCCGAATGCCTTCCTCACGAACGCCACCGATTTCAATCGCTGGTACAACGACTCGTCCCTCTCGAAGACGGTCGTGGACTGGCTCCCGCTCCAGCGGGTCGGGACGTCGGACGTGTTCCTCTTCGAGGATCACCTGTTCTTCCCGCTCGACGGCAAGGGCTGGCAGGACCCGTCGGTGCCGGCGGCGAACCGCGAGACGAACCGCGAGGCCCGCGATCCGTTCAACGACTGGGCCGTGGCGGGCAACCACAACTTCTACTTCACGAGCGAGGTCCGCACCTGGTTCGAGTACCACGGCGGGGAGCGGCTCGATTTCTACGGGGACGACGACGTCTGGGTGTTCATCAACAACCGGCTCCGCATCGACCTCGGCGGCATCCACACCCCGATGGGGACCGGCGAGGTCGCAGGCGTCGAGGACGATCGCGGGACGGTGCGCATGGATGACCTCAGCCTCACGGAGGGGCGCGTCTACGAGGTCGTCGTGTTCCAGGCGGAGCGCCACACCACGGCGTCGAGCTACAAGCTGACGCTCGGCGGCTTCAACGCGGCCTCGTCCGTGTGCGAGCCCGTGTGCGGCGACGGCATCGTCACGCCCGACGAGCAGTGCGACGACGAGGACGAGAACGGCGCGGGGTACGGGAAATGCTCGACGAGCTGCACGCTGGGGCTCTACTGCGGCGACGGGGTGACGACCTCGCCGTACGAGATCTGCGACGACGGCACCAACCTGGGCGGCTATGGCTCCGAGGCTTGCGCGCCGGGCTGCGTGGCGGCTCCCCGCTGCGGGGACGAGGAGATCGACAGCCAGTTCGGCGAGGAGTGCGACGACGGCGTGAACGACGGCCGCTACGGCGGGTGCACGCCGGAGTGCGTCATCGGGCCGCGGTGCGGCGACGCGGTCGTCCAGGAGCCCAACGAGACGTGCGACGACGGGGTGAACGACGGCCGCTACGGCGGGTGCACGCCGGAGTGCGGCGACGCGGCGAAGTGCGGCGACGGGGTCACCCAGGACGCGTGGGGCGAGGAGTGCGACGACGGCGTGAACGACGGCAGCATGGGCTGCCTCGGTTGCCGGATCGGCGCCGTCTGCGGCGACGGGAGCGTGCAGCGGGAGCTCGGCGAGGAGTGCGACGACGGACAGAACGACGGCGGCTACGGCGAGTGCGCTCCGGGCTGCGTGTACGGCCCGCGCTGCGGCGACGGCGTGACCCAGGCGCCGCCCGAGCAGTGCGACGACGGCGAGAACGACGGCGGCTACGGCGAGTGCGCTCAGGGCTGCGTGTTCGGCCCGCACTGCGGCGACGGCGTGCGGCAGACGGCGTTCGAGGAGTGCGACGACGGCAACACCGCGAGCGGCGACGACTGCAGCGCCACGTGCCACAACGAGATCCACTGATCCAGCGCGCGCCCTGACGGCGACGGGAGCGCGGCGGCTCGCCTGGGGCCGTCGCGCTGCCCTCTCGACGGCGCAGAACACGTAACACGCGGGCTATCGAAGAGGGGGACCATGCGAAATTCGACATCTGGCGCGCTCACGTTGCTCGCGCTCGTTCCGGGGTTTCTCCTCGGGTGCTCCGGCGGGGAAGCGCCGGGCTCCACGGCGGCGTCTCCGACGTTCCATCGAGACGTCGAGCCGCTGCTGCAGAAGCACTGCATGAGCTGCCATTCTGCCGGCAACATCGCCCCGTTCAGCCTGACGGCGTACGACTCCGCGCACAGCGTGGCCAGCCTGCTCGCGCGCTCGGCGCGGGAGCGCACGATGCCGCCGTGGGGGGCGATGGAGACGGACGAGTGCCAGCCTCCTCACGGCTGGAAGGACGATCTCCGGTTGACGGAGGAGGAGATAGCGGTCCTCGAGGCGTGGGCCGCCTCGGGCGCTCCCGAGGGGGATCCGGCGGACGCGCCGCCCCCGTTCGTGGCCGAGGCGCGGGGGCTGCCGGGCGTCGAGCTGGAGGTCGCGCCGCAGGAGCCGTTCGTCGCGAGCGGCGATGCCGACCAGTTCCGGTGTTTCGTGATGGATCCTGGGCTCACGGAGACGCGGTACATCAACGGCGTTCACCTCATGCCGGGCAACAGCAAGGTCGTGCACCACGCGCTCGTGTTCATCGACAGGGATGGCGCGACCGACGCGCTCGTGGATGAGCACGGCGGATACGACTGCTTTGGCGGCCCCGGGTTCTCGGGCGAGCTCGTCGCCGCGTGGGCGCCGGGGGGCGTCCCCATCGAGCTCGAGCCGAACATCGGCGCTGAGCTCCCGGCGGGGGCGCGGCTGGTGATGCAGGTCCACTATCACCCGGCCGGGACGACCGCCGAGCCCGACGCGACGCGCCTCCAGCTGCGCTTCACCCAGGGCGAGCCGGAGTGGCTCATGGGCATCGCGCTGATCGGCAACTTCGAGTCTCCCTTCGCGGAGGGGCGCGGCCTCCTCCCCGGGCCGAACGACGCGGATGGCGTGGAGTTCCTGATCCCCGCCGGAGAGAAGGATCATGTCGAGACCATGCAGTTCAGGCTGCCCGCTGCGGTATCTCTCTCGGAGATGTACCTCTATGGCGCCGGCACGCACATGCACTACGTCGGCACGGACATGAAGGTCACCCTCGAGCGCGAGGAGGGCGCCGCCGACGCGCCTGCGGAGCAGTGCCTTGTGCAGACGCCGAGGTGGGATTTCTCGTGGCAGCGCGGGTTCTACTACGACGCTCCCATCGAGCAGCTCCCGCGCCTCCGCGGCGGCGACCTGCTGACGATGCGCTGCACGTACGACAACTCGAACAGCAATCCATTCCTCGCGAAGGCGCTCAAGGAGGAGCACCTCCCCGCCCCGGTGGACGTGCACCTCGGCGAGAGCACCCTCGACGAGATGTGCCTCGCCGCCGTGATCCACGTGACGAGGAAGCAGTAAAGATCCGTGTCTTGATGGGTGTGGGAGGTCGGTAGCGATCGACGACTGCCGATCACCGCTCTCCCACCCGCGACGCTCAGGCGCGCGGGGTGCGCAGCTTCACGAGCTCGTCGATACCGAGCTCACGCGCCTTCTGGGCGAGCGCCTCGATCTTCTTCTTCCCGTCGGCGTCGGCGGTCGGCAAGAGCGACGTCAGGAGCCCCGACAGCGTGCCGTCCGAGGGCTTTCCCCCGGGCGCGACGAGCTGCTTCAGGTCCTCCGTGACGCTCGCGTTGCCGTTCAGGTAGTCGCCGGCCAGGGCGCGCACCGTCGCGCTCTGGTCGACAAGCCCGTCGACCGACTGGCCCAGGGTCACCGCCTTGACGAAGCGATCGAAGAACGCCCCGTCGCCGCCGACGATGTTGATCTTCGCGTGCTCGAACGCCCCGTGCAGGATCTCGGCCTGCGCCTTGGCGATCTCGGCCCGGATGCGCAGCGACTCGAGCTCCACCGCCCGCTCCTTCTCGAGCCGGAGGCGGAACTCCTCGTGCTCGCGCCCGACGCCGTCGAGCGCCTTCATCGCCGCCGCCTTCTCCGCCGTGCCGGCCGCCTCGGCCAGGAGCCGCTGCTTGATCGCGGTCGCCTCGGCGAGGCCCGTCTTCTCGAGGGCGAGCGCCTCGGCCTCGCGCGTCCGCGCGGCCGCGAGCCCCTTCTGCTCGATGCCCGCCGCCTCGGCGAGGAGCCGCTCCTTGGCGACCGTCGCCTCGGCGCGCCCCTGCTTCTCGATCGCCATCGCCTCGGCCTCCTTGACCATCACCCGCGCGAGGCCCTGCTTCTCCTCGCCGGCGGCGGCGGCGTTCATCTTCTCGAGCGCCACGCGCGCCTCGGCGAACCCCTGCTTCTCGATCGCCTGCGCGTCGGCCTCCTTCACCCGGATGCGCGCCAGCCCCTCGGCCGCGGACTCGGCCTGCAGGCCCTCGGCGAGGCGGATCTTCGCGCGCGCGGCCTTGTCGCTCACCTCGAGCTCGGCGTCGGCCGTGATGAGCTTCTCTCGCGCCCGGAACTTCGCCGCCTCCTCGCTCGCCTCCGCGCCCTTGAGCTGCTTGACGAGCTGCTCCTGCGCCTCGGCCTCCGCGTTGATGCGCGTGACGTCCTTGAGGCGCGTCGCCTCGGCCACCGCGCGCACGTCCTTGATGCGCTCCTCCTCCTCGGCAACCGTCTTGTCGACCGCGATCCGCGCCCGGACCACGTCGGCGATGTCCTTCTTCTGGAGCTCGAGCTCCTTCTCGCGCGCGATCTGCTGGAGCGTCACGTCGCGCTCGCGGCTCACGATCTCGAGCTGACGCGCCTTCTCCACGCGCTCGGTCTCGACCGCGACCTCCCGCTCCTTGTTCTTCTGGGCGACCGAGACGCCGCGCTCCTTCGCCTCGCGGGCGACGAAGGCCTCCTCGTCGTTCTTCTCCTGGAGGAGCACCGTCTTCTTGCGCTCGTCGCTCACGATGCGCGCGGCCTCGTTCTGCTCGCGCGCCTGCGCCACCGCGATCTCCTTGGCCTTCTTCGCCTCGGCCTCGGCCCGGCGCTGGTCGAAGCGGAAGATGGCCTCGTCGGAGTTCAGGTTCTGGCTGCCGATCTCCATCCGCTCCTTCTGGCGGAGCTCGTTCGTCAGCACGTTCTGCGCGACCGTGAGCTCGGTGATCTTCCGGATGCCCTCGGCATCCATGATGTTGTCCTTGTCGAGCAGCTCGATGGGCGTCTGCTCCAGGTAGTCGATCGCCGCGTCGGCCAGCACGAACCCGCTCAGGTCCTTGCCGATGACGTCGATGATGTCGTCCTTGAACTTCTGCCGCTCCTTGTAGAGGTCCTCGAAGTTCAGGCGCTTGCCGACCGTCTTGAGCGCCTCGGAGAACTTCGCGGCGAAGAGCTGCTCGAGCGTCTCCGGGTTCGACGCGCGGACGCAGCCGATGGTCCGCGCGACCGTGCGCACGTCGTCCTGCGTCTTGTTCACCTGCACGAAGAAGGTGACCTTGATGTCCGCGCGGATGTTGTCCTTGCAGATGAGGCCTTCCTTGCCGCGCCGGTCGATCTCGATCGTCTTGACCGAGATATCCATGTACTCGGCGCGGTGGATGATCGGCAGCACCAGCGTCCCGGTGAAGGTGACGATGGGGTCTTGACCTCTCGTGTTGATGATCAGCGCTTTGCCCTGATCCACCTGGCGGTAGAACTTGGCGTACATCACCAGCATCCCGAGGGCGACGAAGGCGAGGACGCCGACGAGGACGATGATTAAGGGGACGGTCACAGGGGGCACGCGGAGCTCCTTCGCGTTTCGGTGGAGGGGAGGCCGCCGGCCCCCGCGTTCACGTCGGTGAGGGTCGGACGGCCAGGCCCGCTCAGAGCCGGGTCGGGGGCTGAATGACGCCCCCTAGGGGAAGAGCGTACACGAAACCGCCCGCCCGACAGCGGCGTTCAGCGGCGGCGCCCGCGCCGGCGTTCAGCCGCGGCGCTGCCGCTCGTCCGCTGCGCGCGCCGCGGGCGCGTCGTCCTCCTCGACGCCGGCCGGGCGTGCTTCCACGCGGGACGCACCCCGGTCGGCCAGGGGAGGGGGAGGGCCGAGGAGGGCGTCGAGCGGCTCGACGCTGAAGATCTCTCGGTCCGGGTCCCAGCTCACGAGCAGCGCGCGGTCGCCCCGGCGGAGCGCGCCTTCCGTGTCGCACCGGACGTCGAGGATGTGGCTCGCCCCGCCCTCGTCGATCGTCGCCTGGCCGAAGCGCTCGTCGACGCGCCCGGTGGAGATGACGCACACGCGGCCCACGAGATCCTTCTTCGACTGGCCGTGCCGGGTCACGAACAGCGGGCCGAGCGGCCGCACCGCGAGCGAGGTCGAGAGCACGGCCGCGGCGAGCGAGCCGGCGAGCACCGCGACGCCGAGCGTCCAGCCAGGCAGCCCCCAGCCGAGCCAGAGCGGCTCGACGAGCACCGTCGACAGGGCGCTCGTGAACCAGCCGAACGCCGCGATCAGCGTGAGCGACACGGTCGCCGGCACGCGGTGGAGCTGGAGCGCGGCGAGGAGCGAGCCGGCGTCATGCGCGCCGTCGGCCCCGTCCGCCGTGCCCGTCGCAGCGCCCTCGAGCGAGCCCTTGGCGGCGCCTTCGAGCGAGCCCTTGGCGGCGCCTTCGAGCGCGCCCTTGGCGGCACCCTCGAGCGCGCCCTTGGCGGCGCCTTCGAGCCCGCCGAGGTCGGGGGCAGCGTGGCCGTGGGCGCCGCCGAGCAGGTCGAGATCGACCGCGCCCAGGAGCACGAACAGCCAGTAGATGAGCGCGAGCGCGAGCGCGACCGTGAAGATCACGGCAGGGAACGCGAGCGAAGCGGCGAGCACCTCGGCCATAGACAGACGCGGGCAGGACGCGGCGCCCGCGACCGGCGTCTGAGATTGGATCACAAGGAGGGGATGGAGGGGGCCAAATTCGGTCGCCCGGCGCGCGGCCGAAAAGACTTGACAGGCATGGACAGGCCCCTGTCGCGAGCCTCCCTACAGGGGGGCTACCGGGATCGCGCAACCAAGATGCGATCCGGCCCTCATGGAGAGGTGACGCCAACTCAACACGTACCCATGCACCGAGCGCCGTGGCTCAACGGGCTCCCTGGCTTTCGAGGCTCGAGAGCACGCTGAAGTCCTCGGGCCCACCGAAGACCGGCGCCGGCACGCCGAGGATCCCAAGCTCGAGCAGTTCCCCGAACGACCTCGCCGAGATCGCGAAGTAGCCGTTGCACCGGGAAGCTCTCAGATCGGGCCTCGCGCTCGTCAGCGCGTCGAGCTGGTGCGCGCGCTCGCCCAGGATCGCGCCGACCTCCCGCGGGCGCGAGGCATGTTCGGTGAGCGCCGCGTAGGCGATGCGGATCCGCGGCTCGTCCTTCGGCAGCTTCGCGAACGCGTCCCGCGCCTCCTTCTGAAGGCGCTCGGGCACGACGCAGAGCCCCGCGTGATCCGGGATGAGCCAGCCCTTCGACAGCGAGGCGAGGAGGATCGCGCTCTCGTCGTCGAGCAGCGCCCGTGCCTGCTCCGTCGGCGGCGTCGAATAGGCCGAATCGAGGATCAGCATCCGCCGCTCGTCCGCGCGCGCCCAGCGCCGGAGCTGGGCCGCTTCGAGCGGCGACAGGTGCGAGCCCCACGGCTTCAGGGGCTCGCAGATCAACACCGCGTCGAGCCCGTCGAGGACAGGTAACCCGAGGCGCGCATTCCACGGGACGACGGTCGCTCCCGCCTCGGCCGCGAGCTGCTGGTAAACGGGGTAGACGTCGGCGGGGACGCCGACGCGCGCTTCCCGCTTCGCGAGGAGCTCGAACAGCGCGCGGAGCGAGCGACGGATACCGTGGCTGACCTGCGTGCGCGGCTTGAGCGCCTGCGGTAGCTCGAGGTGCGCGAGGAACCGCTCCGCGAGGTGACAGCGATACGGCGCCTCCGGGTGGGTCGAGGGCGCGATGGCCGGGAAGAGACGCGCGAGGCTCCGGTAAACGTTGAGCTCCGAGAGATCGACGAGCGAAGGGCGCGTGGCCCTGAGCTCGGCGCGGCGCGCGAGGAACGCTTCGTGTTTCATAACGTGGAGCTCGGATCTTCCAGGGAGGCGAGGCACGACCCATCGGCCATCACGTTCCACGAGCGGACGAGGCCATGGGTCCGTTCCCAGCCGACCGATGGCTCGGTGTAGGCGGCCACGCGGAGCACGCGGCCTCTTAGGGTTCCTTCGAAGACCGGGCTCCCCCAGGGGAGCTCCGCGCATCGCTCGAAGCCGAGCTCCGCGAGCGTGTGGAGCACGAGAGAGAGAGAGACCTGGTTTGCCTCGCAATACCGGTTGGCCGCGCTCGGCGCCCACGGGTTCTCCGAGAGGCTCGAGATGTAGAGCTCCTTGAAGCACACCTCCTGAAACCCCTCTCCGGCGCTCCGTTCGAGGTAAGCACGCACCTTCGCGGCGTCGTCGACGCCGCCGCGCTGGAGCACGCAGATGGCCCGCGTGCGGAGGTCCGGCGCGCTCCCCAGCGCGCCGGAGTCGACCTCGATCCCCAGGATGCGCGCGTCGTCTTCGCGCGTCACGCCGTGCCGGCTCACCGCGAGGGTGGTGAGCCCTGCGTCCCGGAGCCGTTCGACCTGCGCGAGGTCGAGGCGCGCGCCGTTCGTGATGAGGAGGGTCTTCGGGAAGAGCTCGGACAGGCCACGAACGAGCGCGCGGAGCCGTTCGGGATCGAGCAACGTCGGCTCGCCGCCGCCGGTGATGACGGCGCGCTCGGCGCCGCGCTCCTTCGCGCGCTTCGCCCAGTCGAGGTAGCGCTCCAGCGTGGCGCTCTGCTGGCGCGCGAGATCCGAGACGCTCGCCTTCGAGAAGCAGAATGCGCAACGCGCCTGGCAAGCATTCGCGACGGGCAGCACCGAGATGCTCCGCGGCCGGCATTTCGCCCAGTCGACGAGGCCGGCGTCTTCCAGGCGAAAGGCCTCCGCGGTGATCTCCTCGTGGCGGGTGGGGACGAGGGCGCCATGCGCATCGACCCACGCCACGCCGCTCAAGGGGATGTCGCTCGACGGCCAGCGCCAGCCGATGCCCGTGCCCGTCACGTCGTTCGGGCGCATCGCGTCGGGCCCGACGGGGAGCCGCGCCCGCAGCGCCACGACGCGATCCTTCGGCCGCCCGAGCCTCGTCACGAGCCTCCGCGCCTTCTCGAGCCCGGGCGCAAAGGGCTCGTCTTCCTTCAGCATGTAGAAAGCGTCGGGGAAGGTCGATTCACGGATCAACGCCTTCGAGTAACGCATCCCGTAGCGATCGAAGCCCCGCAGCCAGTTCGACAGCGGAATGAAGGCAACGAAGGGGACCATGGACGACATGGTCGATGAGTCACCGAGTCGAGTCAACCGGACGCGAGGGGGCGGACGCGAGGCTCGCGGCGCTGCGGGCGCATGCCCAAGGTCGGCCATCGCCATAGCGCCTGGCTCTTGCGAGGACGAAATGATCCGTGGGCGTGGGGACGAGCCACGGTGCGATGTGCGCACATGCTCTCGAGAGCTCAGGCGGTGCGGCGGGGCCTTATGAGGCGCCGGTGCAGCCGCGTGGCGGCGAGCGCCCCGAGGGCGAGCAGCCAGGCCGGTGTCTCCTGAGGGCCAGTCGCCGTGCGGAAGGCGCAGCCCCCTGCTGCGCTCGGGAGCTCACCTCCGCCGCTGCTCTGCGTGCCCGTCGCGCCGGCGCCGGTGGTCGTGGAGTCATCGCCGCCCGCGCTGGTCGTTGTGGATGTGGCGCCTCCTTGATGGCTGGTGTCACCGCCTTGGCCGCCTGCGGCCGTGCCGCCGGCGCCCCCTTCGCCGCCAGCGCCCCCTTCGCCGCCAGCGCCACCGCCGCTGGTTCCGCCGCCGGGATTGCCACCGGTGCCATTGCCACCGTCGCCGCCGCCGGCGCCTGGATTGCCACCGGCGCCACTGCCACCGTCGCCGCCGCCGGCGCCTGGATTGCCACCCACACCGCTGCTGCCATCGCCGCCGCTGCCGTCCGGATGACCACCGACCCCGCTGCTGGCGCCGACGCCTGGATCGCCACCGACGCCGGCGCTGCAACCGATACCACTGCTGGTGTCGCCGCCGCTGCCGTCGCCGCCTCCGCCGTGGCCGCCGGCGGCCGTGCCGCCTGCACCGCCGCTGCCGCTCACGGCCCCGCCGCCTTCGCCCGTGGTGCTGCCGCCGGCGCCGTCGCTGCCGCCCCCCGCGCCCGCGCTCCCGCTCCCGCCTTCGCCCGGCACGCAGGCGCCGCTCTGGCACATCCCGGGCGACGCCGGCCGCGCTGTGACATAGAGCCACGCAT
Organism: Sorangium sp. So ce117; assembly: GCF_051524395.1. Classification (NCBI taxonomy): domain Bacteria; kingdom Pseudomonadati; phylum Myxococcota; order Polyangiales; family Polyangiaceae; genus Sorangium; species Sorangium sp. So ce117. The sequence continues at coordinate 7,527,406 of NZ_CP150309.1, read as the reverse complement.
TGTCGAGACGTTGATAGGTCGTACCGCCGCCGGCGATCAGGATACGGCCGTCGTGGAGCCGCTCCATCACGGCGCTCTGAGCCCTCACGTCCAGCGCCGGCGCGAGCGTCCAGGTGTCGCTCGCTGGGTCGTAGAGCTCGGCCGTGAAGGCGCCGTCAGTGGCTCTGGATGAGGACGGGAGGCCCGTCACCAGGACCCTGCCGTCGGGGAGGAGCGCCGCGCTGGTGGGGGAGTACCGTGGCTCGACCGTCGCTCCCGTCGAGGTCCACGTGTCGCTCGCCGGATCGTAGATCTCGGCCATCTCCAGGTTGCTTCTGCTGCTCCCTCCTCGTCCCCCGACGACGAGCACCCGGCCGTCCAGAAGCAGCGTCGCCGCGTGCTGTTGGCGGCTCCAGTTCATCGAGGCGACGCGCGTCCACGTGTCGGTCGCCGCGTCGTAGATCTCCGCGCTCACCCTCGGGGAGTCCTCGTCTCCGCCCGTGACGAGGACCCTGCCGTCCTGCAGCAACGTCGCCGTGGCGAGGCTCCGCGGGACGTTCATGGGCGCCGCCAGGGTCCACGTGTCCGTCACGGAATCGTAGATCTCGACCTTTTCTGCGCCCGCGTCGACGTTGTTGTCGCCGCCGGCGACGAGCACCCGGCCGTCCGCGAGCGGCGTGACCGTCGCGCGGGTGATAAGGCGCGGTCCGGTGCTGGCCGCGGCCGGCGTCCACACGCCCGTCTCAGGGTCGAATCGCATCGTCGGCGAGGGGCGCCGGAGCGGGCGATCGGGGAGCCCCAGGGCCGTCCCGTCAGGAAGCGATACGAGCCTCGACGGCAGCTTCAGCCCGTCCAGCTTCGCCGGCGGCTGCCACGAGCCCGTGCTCGGGTCGTAACGGAGCCAGACATTGCCCGGCTGCGGCGGATTGCCTGTCTCGCCGAACCCGATCATGAGCAGCGTTCCATCCTGGAGCAGCGTGGCCCCAGGCTGGTTGAGGAGGACGCCCATTCGCCCCGTCACCTCCCAACCCTCTTCGGAACCGGCGAAGTCGCAGGGCGCACCGTCCGGCTTCGCGGACGCGGGCGCCGCGCACCCCGCCGCGGGGTCGCACACCGGCGCTTCATGACAGTCATCGACGGGCAGGCACACCGCGAGGCTCGACCCCACGCAGGCCCCGCCCACGCAAGCGCTCGCCGCGGAGCACACGTCGCCGTCGCTGCACGGGGTCCCGTCCAGCGCGGCCGCGCCGTCGACGCACGCGCCCGCCTCGCAAAGACCCCCGACGACGCACGCGTCCGTGTCGTCGCAGGCGACGCCCGTGAGCGGGGTGCAGACGCCATCCTGCGACGCTCCCGAGGCCGCCGCGCAGGCGTCGCAGGGCCCGGCGCAGGCAGCGTCGCAGCAGACCGAGTCCGCGCAGGAGCCGCTCCCGCAGTCGCTGTCGGTCTCGCAGGCCGCGCCGAGCTGCGAGCGCTCGCGGAAGAGCACGGCCGATGCCGTCGCGGTCGACGCATCGATGTAGCCGCCGGCGATCAGCACGCTGCCGTCGTTGAGCCGCGTGGAGGAATGGCGGGCGCGCGCCATGGTTTCGGGCGGCTCCAGGTCGAGGCTCGACCAGGAGAGGGTCGCCTCGTCGAAGATCGCCCGGATCGCGTAGAAGGGAAAGATGGGGTCTCTCGTCCCCTGCGCCAAACAGGGCTCCACACCTCCCGTGAGCAGCACCTTTCCGCTCGGGAGCAGCGATGTGCGCATTCCCTTGATGCCCCAGCCGCCCGCAGGGCACGGCGTCGAGGCCGGAGCATACGACCCGGAGGTCGGCGCCCATCGATCGTCCTGCGGGAAATAGACCTGCGAGAAGGCAGGATCAGCCGGGGCCGAACCGGCGTAGATGCCTCCCAGGACCAGGACCCCGCCACCCGGGAGCGTCGTCGCGCTGGGGGCCTCGTGCTCGGTCGTCGGCCTCACGGCCCCGTTCTCCCAGGTCCAGATCCGGGTCTCCAGATCATAGAGGCTGCAGCCGGCTCCTGTCACCATGACCCGGCCGTCCTGGAGCAGCGTTGCGCTCACGGGACTGGGCCCATACCCTATGTACCGGTCCACGGATTTGCAGAACGGCAATTCCGCCCAGCCGCGCGACTCCGGGTCGTAGATGGCCGAATTCATGTAATAGCGCAGCTCGGCCGCGCCATCCATGTTGTGATCCGCAAAGTCCCAGCCCAGGCCGACGAGCACCGGCCTGCCGCCGGCGAGCATCATCGAGGGCGCGGGGTGGGGTATCGACAGCGGTCCTGCGGGCGTCCAGGTGTCGCTCATCGGGTCGTAGATCTCGGCCGAAGGCAGGAACGTTCCCAGCGCCGCTGCGTTCCTCATCCTGCCGCCGGCCACGAGGACATGGCCGTCCGGCAGAAGGATGGCCGCGTGTCCGCTGCGGGCCTGGAGGAGCGGCGCTGCGGGCGACCACGTCCTGGTCGCCGGGTCGTAGATCTCGACGGCCCGGAGGCTCATCGCCTCTCTCGTCGTGTAGGGCGGCTCGTCCAGCTCCGGGTATCCCCCCGCGACGAGCACCCTGCCGTCCTGGAGCACCGTGGCCGTATGCTCGCCCCGCGGGGTGATCATCGGCGGCACGCTCTCCCAGGACGGCGCGGTGGCCGCCGACGCGACGCTCGCGCACAGTGTCACGAACCCGCAGGCAGCGGCGCTCCCGAGCCTTCCGATCGATCTCATGTCCCGATGGCCTCCGCCGCCTTCTGTTGCGCGCGGTGGCGCGAAGATTCAGGGCGTGGAGGACGCGCTCCTGGCGCGGAATGGCGGGCGGCGAGCCAGCACCGTCGCCGCCAGCGCCCGAGGAGGTGGAACCGCCGCCGGAGCCGCCGCCGCCGTGACACGACCCGACGCCGCCAGGCACGCCGCCCGATGTGTCATCGACACGGCAGCAAGCGGCTCATTTTGGCGCGCTCTCATCGTTTCACGCTGGGAAATCCGCGCGGCGGCCCGCCCACCTGGGCCATTCGCGCCGGATCTCAGGAGGCGTTCCGGCGCGACTCGTTGTTCTTCGTCTCCGGGGGTGACGTCGCGCCGATGGAGGTCGCGGAGCCCGCCGTGACGCCGCTCGTGCTCGCGGCGGCGCGCTCGCTCGACGACAAGCCCGCGCTCGTCCTCGCCTCGCCCTGCTGCTGCTCGCGGTGGAGCCGGATCTCGTTCCGCACGTCGACCACGCCCGAGATCCGCTCGGCGAGCGCCTCCAGCTGGTGCTTGAAGCGACGCTCGCGGACGGTCCCGGAGAGGATGACCTCGCCGCTCTGCACCTTCACCTCGACGTCGCTCGCGTCGAGGTCCGGCTGATCGGAGATCTGGTCGCAGATATCCTCGCGGATCCGCTCGTCCGAGCGCTTGTACCCCTTGGGCGGGCGACCACGCGAGCCGCTGAGCCCGCCGCCCTGTCGAACGGTCTGGAGGAAGCTTCGGCCGCCTGGGGCCTGTCCGCCGGATCCCTGTCCGCCGTGAGGCTGAGGGGAAGGGCCTTGATCGCCGCCGAAGGACGACTCGTGGCCTTCGTACCCGCGTTGCTGTCCTGGCCGCTCGTTCCAGCCGCGCTCGTCGTCGGCCCACTGCCGGAGGCCGCCGCGGGCTCCGTATCCTTCGTGCTGGACTCCGCCCAGGCCTCCCTGGCGACCGAAGCCGCCCTGGCCGCCACCAGATCCACCCTGGCCACCGAATCCACCCTGGCCTCCGAGGCCGCCCTCACTGCCCTGGCCGCCGCCGAAGTGGCCCTGTCCGCCGAAGCCGCCCTGGCCAACCTGGCCGCCGAATCCACCCTGGCCAGCGAAGTGGCCCTGCCCGGCGCCATGACCGCCCTGGCTGCCACCGAAGCCACCCTGTCCGCCGAAGTGGCCCTGACCGGCGCCATGACCGCCCTGGCTGCCACCGAAGCCACCCTGTCCGCCGAGATGGCCCTGGCCGCCGAAGCGGCTCTGTCCGCCCTCATCGCCATAGACGCCCTGGCCACCGGCGAATCCACCCTGGCCGCGGCCGAATCCCTCTCCGCCGTAGCCGCCGAAGTGGCCCTGTCCACCGAAGCCGCCCTGGCCGCCACCGAAGCCGCCCTGACCGCCGCCGACTCCGCCCTGGCCGCCGCCGTAACCGCCTTGGCCGCCGCCGAAGCCGCCTTGGCCGCCGTAGCCGCCCTGGCCGCCGCCGAAGTGACCTTGGCCGCCGTGACCGCCCTGGCCGCCACCGAAGCTGCCCTGGCCGCCGCCGAAGCCGCCCTGGCTGCCGCCGAAGCCGCGCCTGGCGCCAAAATCGTCTCGACCTCCTCGCTGGAAGTCATCACGCTGGCCGCCCCAGGCCTCACGCTGGGCGTCCTCGCGCTGCCCCCAGGCGCGATCCTGTCGGCCCTCGTAGCCGCGTTCGCCGTGGCCGCGCCAGCGCGGGTCGCCCTCGCCGCCGCGCTCGCCCTCGTGGCCGCGTCCGACAGACTCTCGCTGATCGGCGCGGCCGCGGAAATCATCGTGACCTCCGCGGGAAGGGCGCCGATCGTCCCGCTGGAGGACTTGCTCGTAATTGCCACGATGCCCGTAACTAGCATCCCCGCTCGCTCCGCGCTCGCCACGATATCGCTCATCGCCTCGCTGACCCTGGGTTGGCCCAAATCGCTCGTCGTCGCGCCCCGGCCCATCGTTATGTTCCTCGTCGATCCATCCCTGACGATTCGGCATGACTCTCCGCCTTTCTTGCGAGGAGAGCGACACGGCAGCGAAACTGGGCCGCTCCTCCCCGGTGATCCAGCCGACGCTCGATCCACGTTCGGGCCCCATCCGGGCCACGCACGAGCGTGCGGGAGGACAGCCGTATCGGGCCGCCTGTCGTGCGTGCCTGTCCGGCGCCGCGTGGGCTGAAGATCCAGGGCCCCGACGCCCCGGCGCGATCCGACATCGCAAGGGGTGTTCCAGGACGGCGAGGGCGGTATTTCGCTCCGTTTTCAGGGAGATTTCGCCCTGTCAGGCCCGCTGCGAGGTGCGATGCGCCCCATGCCGGAGCGACCAAAGCGTCTCACAGAGACGTTGTGCCACAGCCACGACATCATGAATTAGGGCCTCCCCTGAGCGTGGCTCGGGAGTCGACGGACGATGTCACACGATTTCCCGTGTCACGCGGCGGCGTTTCTCACCGAGATGTTGATTCTCGGGCATCCGAGCTCGACCATGGCTATGCGGATGAGGCCGCCTTACAGTCCAGCCGATGAGCCCGCCTCATCGATCGCCGATGAGCTTCCTCGAACGCCGCACGCTCGCGGGCGCTCCACGGAAGGCGCGAGAGACAAAGGGCGAGATCGAAGAAGCGGAGCGACGAGGGGCGAGCCACGACGCGAGGCGGGAGAAGAAAGAGCAAGGCGGAAGGCGAGAAATGTGACGATCGCGGTATACCGGCCGGACGCTCGGCAGGCCGCGGCGAGATCCGCGGTTCGCGTGTTCGTGTGCGGGCGGGAGGCCGGCCCGCTCCTCGCCGAAAATCCATGCGCGCGCAGCGCGGCCGCGATTACCCTCGCGCCTTCCTCGGAGCTCCCATGCCGGCCCAGCGAAGCGTGACGAAATGGCTCGAGCGAGCCCCTGCGCCGGTGTTCACGGCCTTCGCCGTGATCGCCGCGTTCGCGACCTACTTCTGCATGTACGCCTTCCGCAAGCCGTTCGCGGTCGGCTCCTACAAGGGGATGGTCGCGCTGCCGCTGCTCCCCGCGCTCGATCTGAAGAGCCTCTACATCATCGCCCAGGTGCTCGGGTACTGCGCCTCCAAGTTCCTTGGCATCAAGATCGTCTCCGAGATGCCGCCCGAGCGGCGCGCGCTCGCCATCCTCGCGTGCATCGGGGTGAGCGAGGTCGCGCTCGTCCTGTTCGGGCTCACGCCGGCCCCGTACGCCGCCGTCTTCCTGGTGCTGAACGGCCTGCCCCTCGGCATGGTCTGGGGGCTCGTCTTCGGCTTCCTCGAGGGGCGCCGCGTGAGCGATCTGCTCGGCGCCGGCCTCTGCGCCAGCTTCATCGTCGCGAGCGGCTTCGTGAAGACCGTCGGCAAAATCACGCTCGGCTGGGGGGTCCCGGAGGTGTGGATGCCGGCGGTGACGGGGGCCCTCTTCTTCCCGCCGCTGCTCGTCTCGGTGTGGATGCTCGCGCAGATCCCGCCGCCCTCGGTGGACGACGAGGCGCTCCGGACCCGGCGCGCGCCGATGGACCGCGCCGCGCGCCGCGCGTTCGTCCTCGCGAACGGGGGCGGGCTCGCGACCCTCGTCCTCGGCTACGTCGTCCTCACCGCCTACCGCGATTTCCGGGACAACTTCGCCCGCGAGATCTGGGACGCCCTCGGCTACACCGACCAGCCGGCCATCCTGACGACGGCCGAGATCCCCGTGGCGATCGGCGCGCTCCTCTCGGTCGCGGTGATGATCGGCATCCGCAACAACCGCGCGGCGCTCGTCGCGATCCACGGCGTCATGGTCGCCGGGGCGGCGCTCGCGGGGCTGAGCACCGCGCTCTACCAGGCGGGCGTCATCGGCCCCGTCGCCTGGATGATCAGCGTCGGGCTCGGGCTCTACGTGGGGTACGTCCCGTACAACTGCGTCCTCTTCGACCGGCTCATCGCGGCCGTGGGCTCGGTGGCGACGGCGGGATTCCTGATCACCGCGGCCGACGCATTCGGCTATCTCGGGAGCGTGGCGCTCCTGCTCTACAAGAGCTTTGGCCAGGCGAAGCGCTCGTGGCTCGAGTTCTTCCTCGGCTTCAGCTACGCGACCGCGTTCGTCTGCGGGGCCCTGTTCACCGCGTCCGCGGCGTACTTCTGGCTGCGCACCCGCGGCCCGTCCGCCGCGGTGCGGCCCGCCGCGCTCGACGCATGAGCGCGCCGCGCGCCACCAACTGTGCCGGCCGCGGAGGCGAGCGGGGGGCGCGTGGCGCGGGCGAGCGTGGGGGGAAGGGGCTCAGTTGATCGGGGGGATCTCGGTCTTGCAGCCGACCTGGAGCTGGACCTGCCCGCCCGCCTGGAAGTGGGTGCAGGTCGCGGGGCACATCACGATCTTGGTCGGCGTGCCGCCGGTCGTGGGGTCGACGTCGTAGTACCAGCCGCCGGCGGTCGCGTCGCAGCGCGCCTCGCTGGCCACGTAGAAGATGGTCGACGGGTCGCTGCCCTCCGGCGGCGTGTGCTGGACGTTGAGCGTCCCGTAATCGAGCGTCTGCCCGGCGGACGGCGCCGGGACCTGGTACTCGCACGCGAGGCTCGTCCCGCGGATCTCGCTGAGCGCGTCGAGGAACGCCTGCGTGACGTCGGAGTTCGTGTCGATGAAGTAGGCCGACGTCGTCCCGCCGCCCTCGGCGATGCGGTTCATCGTGGCCTGGGCGCCCACGTCGTCCCCGTTGAAGACACCGATGACGAAGGTCGAGATGCTCGGCGAGCCGCCCAGCCCCTCGGCCGCGATCTCCGCGATGCCGTCGGCGGACGTGGGATTGCACTCGGTGGGCATCCCGTCGGTGGCGAGCACGGTGACGACCCTGTGGGTCGGGTTCGCCTCGGCGTGGGCCCGAGCCTGGGCGATCGCGCCGGACAGGGCGCCGGCGGTGGGCGTGCCCCCGTCGGGAAATGTCTGGTCGATCGACCCGATGAGCTCGTCGGCCCAGGCGGCGTCGAGCGGCGCGATCGACACGGCGGGCGTCGCGTAGTCCTCGGTGACGCACGAGTACGGGTGCGCGCAGGTGCTCCGGGATACCCGGGAGCACGTGCCCGCGCGGCCGTCGCAGCGCTCGCCGATCAGATCGCAGATCTCGTGGCTCTGGGAGCACACGCCGATGTCCATGCACTCGTCGCCGTCCGAGCAGTCCGCGTCCTCGACGCAGATCTGGATGCCCGTGGAGGTGGAGAACGAGCTGCGACAGGCCCGGAGCGCGCACGGCCCGCTGACGCCGCACTGCGCGTTGGTCGTGCAGCTCCTGGGCACGTCGGCGTTCATCAGAGGGAAGTACTGGAGCCCGACGCCGAGCCCCTCCGACTGAGGATCGGTGAAGAAGGCCTCGAGCGCGTCGGTCACCGCGCGCCATTTGGTGCCGCCCGTCGCGAGCTCGTCATCCATCGACCCCGACGCGTCGAGCATGATGTAGAGGTCGAGCGGCACGAGCTCCGCCGTCTTCGTCTCCCCCGCGCACGACGCCTCGCCGCCGGCGCCCTCTCCGGCGCCGCTGCTGGGCCCGGTGGTGATCTCTCCAGGCCCGTCGGTGCCATATCCGGTGCTCGTTGCTCCGCCTGTTCCCGAGCCATTCCCCGAGCCATTCCCCGGGCCATTCCCCGAGCTCGCGTCGGCCCCGGCGCCCGCTCCGCCGGCTCCGCCGGCGGAGACCGACGAGCCATCGGCCCCCCCGCACGCCGCGAAGATCACGCTGATCCCCGTCGCGGCGAGCGCCACCATCGTTGACCGGTTCCTCATGAGAAGAATCGAAACACCCTGGAAGCCCTTTGTCGAGCGCGTTGACTCGAACCCTCTGTCCCCCTGTCCGCGCTCTGGCTCGGTGTGGGACGAGGTGAGACGCTTCAAGGGAGGTCAGGCGATAGCTGAGCTCCCCGTGTGCTTGCGGGCACAGGATTGCTCCAAAGCACAGGATTGCTCCGGCCCGCAAGGTGCTTTGGAGCACGGCTCTGCTCCGGAGCTTAGGGCTTCGCCGGAGCGCAGCGTGCTTTGGAGTACAGGGGGCTCCGGCGCGTGGAGCGTTGCCGGCATGCAGGGGTCGGGAGCGCCGGGGGGCCCCGTAGGGCGGCGCGGCGCCGAGCTCAGGGCTGCTTCTTCGGACCGACGAGGCTGCGGAGGACGGCGCGGGCGACCTCGGCCCCCGTCGCGTCGCGCAGGCTCACCGGGATATCGTACTCCCTGCGCTCGCTGGTCTCCGGGAGAGGGCACTCGCAGACGGCGCGGATCGTCCCGCGGGCCTTCTTCACGTACTCGATCGAGAGGCCCGCGACGATGAACCGGGCGTCATCGGGCAGCGCGTAGGACAGCGCCGTGTTGCCGGCGAGCTCGGCGAGGTTGACGAGCGCGACGGCGTGCACCGAGCGGAGGTGGTTGCGCAGCCCCGGCCGGTCGCGCATCGACACCTCCGCGCGGCCGCGCTCGAGGACCTCGACCTCGGCGCGGATCGTCCCCGTGTACGGGGCCATCGCGCCGATGAGCCGGCTGAACAGGCGCTTGCCCCCTGGCAGGGGGCTCAGCTTGTCCCAGACGTCGCGGATGGTGTTGCGGCGCGAGGTCGCCGCGATCGCTGCGAGAGAGAAGTCGGTGAGCTTCATGCGCTGGATCCGCGGGGCGGGGGCGGCAGCCTGCCTCGAATCGCGCGCGGGCGCACCCGGAATCCCCGGCCAGCCGGTGCGTCCCGGCGCCTCTCGCGCCGCAACCTGGGCGCAGCACGACTCATTCTCGGCATGAATTGTACTTCATAATGCTATTCGATAATCGGATGGCTCCGGAGCGCCCCGGCGCGCCGTTGTCGCGAGGATTCTGCCGCATTTCCGGCCTCCGGACGCCCGTGAGCAGCCGTCCGGCCCCCCGTCCGTCGCGCGTGGCCTGCTTCGGGCGGCAATCTCCCGTCCGTGCCCGGAACTGGACTTGTGTATGACAAGACCTCGACGTCCGGGCCAAGGTGGGCCCCCCGAGAAAGAGCGCGCTTTCGAGCTTCTCTTTCGTGAGCAAACCTCCGCGCTCGTAGGGCGCTGGTTGACGGGCCTGGGGGTCCCGCTGCGCGATCGCAAGGACCTCGCGCAGGAGGTCCTGTTCGCGGCGTACCTCAGCTTCAGCAAATACAACCCCGAGATCTCCCGGCCCGAGCGCTGGCTGAACAGGATCACGGTCCACACGGCCTCGCACTACCTGCAGCGGGCCCAGCACCGCTACGAAGAGCTCGTGCCCGACGAGGAGCTCCCTCCCCTCGTCGACCCCGCCAAGACCTCGGAAGAGCTGCTGATCTCGGATCAGGAGCGGCTCGTCGTGCTGGAGCTCATGCAGCAGCTCGACGCCGACGCGCACTGGATCCTGGTCGGACACGATCTCCACAGCACCCCGATGGCGGATCTCGCGCAGCAGCGCGGCATCCCGCTGTCCACCGCGTACAAGTGGCGCGCGCGCGCCATCCGCCTGTTCCACGACATCGTCGTGAAGCGCCGGCGCGAGGACCGGAAGAGGGAGGGCTTTCGCCTCGTGCTGCCCCTGGATCTGGCGGCGCTCCTCGCCACGGCGCGGATCTCGCCGCGCGTGCCCGACGACGTCCGGGTCTCGATCCTCCGCGGCGTGCAGGAGTCGGTGGGGGCGCTCGAGGCGGGCAGCGCCGGGAAGGCCGCCGGGGGCGTCGGCCAGGCGCTGAGCGACGCCGCGACGTGGCTGAAGGGCCTCGCGAAGCTCGTCCAGCTGCCGACCCTGGGCGTCGCCGCGCCCGTCGCGGCCACGGCGGCGGCGGCCACGGGGGCGGCCTGGTTCGCGCTCCGGGCCCCGGAGCCGCCGCCTCCGCAGGAGGTGAGGCGCGTCGTGCCCGCGCTCGTCGCCGCCATGCCGCCGCGCCGGCCCGCCGAGCCGCCGGCGCCGCCCGCCGAGCCGCCGGCGCCGCCCGCCGCGCCGCCGGCGGCCCCGGCGCCCGTCGAAGCGCCGCGGCGGAGCGCCCCGGCCCAGCGGCGCGCGCGCGTGCCGCCGCGCGACCGGGGGGAGCGCGCGCCGGCGCCGGTCGCCGCCGAGACGATCGAGAAGCTCAAGATCGAGATCGACGGGCCCGGCAGCAATCACGACATCGCCCTGTTCGACGCGGTCACCGAGGCGCTGCAGGCGCGCGATCCGGACCGGGCGATCGCGGCGCTCCAGCGCTACGAGCGCGAGATGCCGAACACCCTCTTCGCGTCCGAGCGCAAGGTGCTCTGGATCCGGGCGTTCGTGATCGCGAAGCGTTACCCGGAGGCGCGCGCCCTGCTCGAGGAGGTGCGGCCCGATACCGCGATCCAGCGGCAGGCGATCGAGGAGCTGGACATGATCCTGAACCCCCGGTGAGCGGGCGACCGGGCCGCCGCGCGCCCCGCGCCGCGGCGGCTCAGTCGCCGGCGTAGGTGCCGAAGCTCGCCCGGCCGCTCGTGGAGACCTGCGGGGCCGCCTGGCCCACCTGCACGACCGCGGACACGAACGCGGCGGGCTTGAGCCCCTCGTCGGGACCGGCCTCGTTGGTGATGTACTCCAGCCCGAGCCCCGCCAGGAAGCCGAACGACGTTGTGTTGCCGCCCGAGCCGAGGATGGGGATCGTCGGCGCGACGCCGACGTAGCCGAGGAGGCCGATCCGCCCCTCGCCGAGCGTCTGCACGAAGCCGCCGAGCTGCGCCGCGATCGGGAAGGCCCGGCGCTCCACCGGGTCGTAGCGGTCGATCGCGAGCGCGACGCCGACGGCGCTGAGCACGCTCCGCGTGACGAGGGGCTTCTCCACCCACGGCGCGCGGGTGACCTGCAGCGTCGCCAGCATCGCCGGGACGGTGAGGTACGCGCGGAAGCAGGTCCCCGCGGCCTCGAGCGTCTGGAAGTTGTCCTCGCCGCACAGCGGGACCGAGTGGATCGCCACCGATCCCACGAGGCGCCGGGCGCGCTCCGGCTCGCCGGGCTCGTTCGAGCGCAGCGAGCTCGCGACGCGGCCCGCGTCGGAGACGAGCACCACCTTGCCCTGCGGGCTCAGCGGATCGCTGTAGACGGCCAGCCGGAGCCGCGCGTCCCCGTCGAAGTCCTCCGCGAGCGGCGGGAGCGGGAACTCCGCGCTGCTCGGCGTGACGATCCACGTGCCGTTCTGGAGGAGCTCGATCGGCGTGCCGCCCCGCATCTGATCGGTGCGCGTCAGCGAGACATGGAGCGCGAGCGGCGCCACGAGCCGGTTCTTGGCCTGGCCCGTCAGCCGGATCCGGCAGTTGCCCAGCCGGAGCGGCGCCGGCGAGATGACGACCGCGCCGTGCGCGAGCGGCTGCGGTCCGGGGCGCGATGGATCCACGTCGGGCGCCCGGCGAGGTGGCGGCAGCCCGGCCGGCGGCCGAGCCTGCGCCGGAGGCGGGGCCTGCTCCGCCGCGCCGGGCTGCGCCGTCGGACCGGCCTGCGCCGCCGTCGAGGGCCGCCGGCCGGCGCCTGCGCCGCTCTGGAGCCGTCCATTCGCGCCGGCAGGTCCCCGATCCCCCGGCGGGGCAGGGGACGCCCCCCGCGGCCCGGGCGGACGGGCGCTCCCGGGCGGCGGGAGGCTCCCGGCGTCGGTGCGGGGCGCGATCGGCGTGGGGCCGCAGTCGACCTTCAGGTCGTCGGCGAGCGGATCGGGGAAGAGGAGCCGCGCGGGGTTCGACTCGACGAGGTTCTCGAGCGGCGGGACGGTGACCCGGTACGTCGCGTTGACGACGTTGGCCGCCGCGGGCGCGTGGAGGTTGAAGGCGGTGACCCGGAGCCAGCCGCCGCCCGGGAAGACGCGGAGGACCTTGCCATCGGGGCGCCCGCAGCCGCCCGAGGCGACCTCGAGGACCGGCACGGTGAACGTGCGCTGGAACGGCTGCACCCGGGCGTTGCCGCAGCTGTCGACGATGGCGAGGTAGTGGAAATCGGCCATCTCCGACTGCTTCGGCCACTGCATGCCCAGCGTGAGCTCGCCCGCGTCGGCCGGCGGCGGCTCGGGCCGGCCGTCGCGGCAGACGTCCACGCGATCAGGCGACAGCGGCGACAGCGGCGACGGCGCGGCGGGGGCGCCCACGGGAGACCGCGGGGCGTCGGCGACCGGGCGGTAGGCGCAGATGTGCCGGTACGAGCGGCGGCCGAGCAGCACCGGGTCGAAATCGAGCAGGCGCTGGCCGTCCTCGGTGAGCCGCCCCCACACCGTGAGCGGCAGGGGCAGCGTCGGGGTCTGGAGCTTGATCGAGCGCAGCATCTGGTCGCCGATCGGGCTCTGCCCGGGATCGCCGGTCTGCGCGGCGCAGCCGCCGCCGCTGCACAGCCAGCGGCCGCCGCGGCGCGCGGCCTCGATCGGGACCGGATCGGTGTCGCGGACGCTCATCCAGACGCGGCGCGCGTCCGGGAAGATCTCCGGCCCGCCGGCCGACGACGCGGCGCTGGCCGTGCCCGCCGGCGCGCGCACGACCTGCAGGCTGCCGCCGAAGTCGGCGGGGACGGCCATCGGCGTCGCGTCGGTCGGGCGCCTCAGGATGGCGGCCGGCTCCGGCGTCTCCTCGTCGTCGGTCTCCCCGGTGTCCGTCTCGGGATCGTCCTGCGCCGGCGCGGTGGCGGGCGCGGCGATCGCCAGCGCGAGCGCCACGGCCGACAGGAACATGGTGGATCTGCGTGCGCTCACGGCGAGCCTCCCCCTCCGGCGCCCGGCTCCGGCTCCGGCTCAGTCTCCGTTTCGGTGTCCTCTTCCGGCTTTGGCTCCGGCGTGACGGTGATGGGCTCGGAGGAGCACTCGGGGCTCGCGAGCAGGCGGGGCGTCACACGGAGCGTCGTCGTCCCCGGCGCGACGGCGACGCCCTGGATGATCGTCGCCTCGCTGTCCTCGCCGCGCAGGGTCACGGACGCCTCGCCGAGCGCGATCACCTGGTCGTCGCCGACGGTCAGGTCGACGGGGACGGCGATGCGCACGCGCTCGGCGTTGTAGGCGCTCACCTCGAAGAGATCGCCGGGCGTCCCCGCCGCGACGACGCTCCGGAGGGCGCGCACGCGGAGCAGGCGCGGCTCGGGGTCGACGGTGAGCGTGGGGATCGGGTCGAGCGCCTTCTGTCCCGAGCTCACGGCGATCTTCACCTCGCCGCCGAGGTCGCTGAAGCACAGGATGAAGGGCGGGCTCTCCCCGGTCGCGCCGAGCAGCACGCGCAGGCGTGAGGTGCGCTCGCGGCAATCGGGGGTGAGCGAGAGGGCGGCCTCGCTGTGCAGCGACTCGATGATCACCGGCGCGTGCTCCACGACGCCCGGCGCGTTCAGGGGAGGCGACGCGCGGACGCGCGCCTCGCGCGCCCGGATCGCGCCCGGCCGCCAGGTGGCGCCGAGATCGTCCGGCAGGGGGCCGATCGTGCACATGAGGGGGACGTAGGTCGCGAGCACCCGGTCGCTGTCGCCGAGGCCCCCCGCGATGAGCGCGAAGTTGGTGGCGTCCTCCGGCAAGCCCGCGGGGAGGATCGTGATCGGGAGCTCCTCGGTGCGGTCGGCCCACGAGACGACGAGCCGCGCCTCGCCGGACCAGTCGCCCTCCGAGGCGGCGGTGAAGCGGGCGTAGCCCTGGGTTCCTGCGGTGCAGCGGAACGCGCCGTCCTTCACGGCGCACGAGGCCCCGGCTTCCTGGTCGCGTTCCACGGGGTGCAGCGCGAGCGCCTCGCTCGGGACGGCGCGGACCTCGACGTAGCCGCCGTACGCCGGCTCGTTCGCCTCGGTCAGCTTGAGCGAGACCGCGGTCGACCACGGGCTCTGGCGGGGCAGCACCGGCTTGCCCGCCTCGTCGAGCGTGTCGGCGGCGAACAGCGGCCCGGCGACGTCGGCGCGGAGCTCGACCTGCCCGCTCCCGGCGAGGGGATAGCCGCGCTCGATGCAGGCCGGGGCGAGCGAGGCGAGGAGGAGCGCGCCGGCGGCCGCCGCGAGGAGCGGCGCGCTCGGCAGGCGTGGGCGGCGCGGGCGAGCTTTCGCGAGGAGCGCGCGAGGCGCGCGCGGGCAGGAGCGGGGCACGGCCGGCCGGGGCGCGCTCACTTCTGGTAGATCTCGGTGTACTCGGTCCCGAGCGGGTGGCGGTGCCAGGCGTAGGCGCTCTGCGGGAACCCGCTCTCGTCGGTGTAGTCGCAAGGGCCGAGCTCCCACTCGGTGTGCCAGACGCTCGCGCCCGTCGCGGCGTCGACGGACATCCCGTGGGCGGTCACGTCGCTCTCCGGCTCGGCGGGGTCGTGCACGACGCGCGTGGCCTCGTCGAGGTAGCGCTCGAGGACCGCGACGGGGATGCGCGCCACGCGCTTGCCGGGCATCGGGATGAGGAACACGTCGCTCTTGTCATCGGTGCTGGTCATGGAGCTCTCTCGTGGCGAGCAGCGGGGGGCGGCGTCCCGGGCCGCGGAGCGCCGGCTCCGTGGCCGCGGGTCGCGCCGGAGCGCGGGCTCTCGCTGGTGCTCGGCGCCATCCCTCCAACGCGGCGCCGAGCATACCCGCTTCCCGCAATGCGAGGGAGCGCTTCGCGCGGCGCGCGGCGCGCAGGTGGACATCGCCTGTCCGGTGGCACCGACCACCGGCGCGATCGCGTCGTTCGACGTCATGGACATGCCCTCTCCCTCGCGCGGATCCGCCCCGCGGACGCGTCGCGCGGGAGCGTTGCGCGGTGAGCATCGCCCCGGGACATCGACGCAGAACGGAAGCCGCCGATGGCAGGGCGTCGGCGCCCCGTGTGGTAAGCTGCCGGCGCCGTGGCCCCTCCCGCGCTCGTCCCAGTCGCGGCCGCCTCATGCTCTCTCCGGATTGCCCGCTCGTCCTCGGTGGCCGCTACCGTCTCCTGAGCGAGATCGGCCGCGGCGGCGCGGGCGTTGTGTACATGGCCGACGACCTCGACGGAGGGGGTCAGGTCGCGGTGAAGGTCCTGCTCCGGACGCACGCGGCCGGCACGGCGGCGGCCTCCCGGTTCGAGCGCGAGATCCGGGCCATGCGGCTCCTCGACGCGCCCGGGTTCGTGCGCATGCTCGACGCCGGCTTCGCCCGCGAGCTCGACGATGCCCCCTTCCTGGTGATGGAGCTGCTCCGGGGCCACGACCTGGAGCAGCTCGTCACCACCGAGGGCAGGCGCTCGCCCGGCGAGGTGCAGCGCTGGCTCGGCGAGGTCGCCGAGACCCTCGAGCTCGCTCACGCGCGGGGCCTCTCCCACCGCGATCTCAAGCCCGCGAACCTCTTCCTCGCGATCGGCGACGACGGGCGGGAGCGCGTGAAGATCCTCGACCTCGGCCTGGTCAAGGCGGTCGATCCGGGCGCGCTCGGCGCGTCGGGCGGGATCACCGCCACGGGCACGGCGATCGGCACGCCCATCTACATGGCCCCCGAGCAGGCGCGCGGGCGCTCGGACCAGATCGGCCCGGCGGCGGACGTGTGGGCGATCGGCCTCATCGCCGTCCGCCTCCTGACCGGCGACATCTACTGGACCGCCAACAGCATGGCCGAGCTGATGGCGGCGCTCCTCGTGATGCGGCTCTACCCGCCGTCGACGCGCTGGCGGTGGCTCCCGCCCGCGTTCGACGCGTGGTTCTTGCGGTCGTGCGACCGCGACCCGGCCGGGCGTTTCC
This sequence comes from Sorangium sp. So ce117, assembly GCF_051524395.1. Taxonomy (NCBI): domain Bacteria; kingdom Pseudomonadati; phylum Myxococcota; order Polyangiales; family Polyangiaceae; genus Sorangium; species Sorangium sp. So ce117. Next base: position 7,511,127 of record NZ_CP150309.1, on the reverse strand, counting down.
CTTCGGTCCGCCAGCAGAGCCTCGCGCTGCGCGCGGCGCTCGAGGGCTCCTCGGCGGCCGCCGAGCCGCCCGGCGCCGGCGGGCCGGCGTCGCCCGGGGGCGGCGTGCCCGCGGACATGCTCAGCACCGACACCATCGAGCTCGCGGGCACGGTCGAGGCCCCGCCCCCGCCCCAGGCGCTCCCCGGCGGCGCGCACCGCGACTCGGACCGCTTCTTGCCGCCGCCCGGCCTCCACGGCACCTCGCCGCCCGGTCTCCACGGCGCTCCGCCGTTCGGCCCCCACGGCACCTTGCCGCCCGGCGCCTCGCTGCCGCACGGCTCCTACAGCACGCCGCCGCTCGGCACCTCGCCGCCGCCGCCCGGCTCCTACAGCACGCCGCCGCTCGGCCTGTTCGGCTCGCCGGAGGCCGAGCGGCCGCGCCACAACCTGCCGGTCCAGCGCACGCCGTTCGTCGGCCGCGCCCGCGAGCGCGCCGAGATTACCGCGCTCCTGCTCGACCCCGAGGCCGGCCTGCTCACGCTCACCGGCGTCGGCGGCACCGGCAAGACCCGGCTCGCGCTCCAGGTCGCCGAGGAGCTCGTCCCCGCGTTCCCCGGCGGCGTCTGCTTCGTGCCCCTCGCGTCGCTGCGCGAGGCGGCGCTGGTGCCCTCGGCGATCGCGCAGGCCCTCTGCCTCGGCGAGGGCGGCGCGCGGCCGGATCTCGAGCGCGTTGTCCAGTTCCTCCGCGACCGCCGCCTGCTGCTCCTGCTCGACAACCTGGAGCACCTGACGGCCGCGGCGCCGGCGATCGCGCACCTCGCCGCGAGCTGCCCGCACCTCTCGCTCCTCGTGACGAGCCGCGCCGCGCTGAACCTCTCGGGCGAGCGGCGCTACGTCGTGCCGCCGCTGGAGGTGCCGGAGCCGCGCGACGTCACGGTCGACGCCGCGCTGGCGAGCTCGGCGGTGAGCCTGTTCTGCCGCCGGGCCGCCGCGATCAAGCCCGGCTTCCAGCTCGGCCCCGACAACGCCGCGGAGATCGTGGAGATCTGCGCGCGCCTCGACGGCCTGCCGCTCGCGATCGAGCTCGCCGCGTCCCGCCTCCGGGTCCTCACCCCCGCGGCGCTGCTCTCGCGCTTCGGCGACCGCGGGGCGGCCGGGCGCGCCTCCGCGCCCGCGGGCTCGTTCCGCCTGCTCACGGGCGGTGCGCGCGATCTGCCCGAGCGCCAGCAGACCATGCGCGCCACCATCGACTGGAGCTACGGCCTCCTCGATCCGGAGGAGCAGCTGGCCTTCCGCACGCTCGCCGTGTTCGCGGGCGGCTTCTCGCTGGCCATGGCGGACCAGATGTGCGCCTTCCGCGATCCGGCGCTCGACACGCTCGGGATCCTCGAGTCGCTGATCGACAAGAGCCTCGTGCTCCAGGTCGCGGGCGAGGAGCCGCGGTTCCAGATGCTCACGATCCTCCGCGAGTACGGCCTCGATCGGCTCGTGGAGGAGGGCGCCGCCGAGGCGTGCAACCGGCGCTTCGTCGAGCTCTCGCTGGAGCTCGCCGATCGCGCGGCCGAGGCGCTCGGCGGGACCGAGCAGGCCGCGTGGCTCGCGGCGCTCGATCTCGAGCACGACAACCTCCGCCTCGCCCTGGAGCTCGCGCTCGCGGGCGCCGACGCGGGCGCCGCGGTGCGCCTCGCCGCCGCGCTCTCGCGGTTCTGGTACATCCACGGGCACTACCAGGAGGGCCGCGCGTGGCTCGGCCGGGCGCTCGCGGGCGCCGGGGGCGTCGCGCCCGAGCACGTGGCGTCGGCGCTCCGGGGCGCGGGCAGGCTCGCGCTCCTCCAGTGCGACTACCGCGAGGCGCGCGCGCTGCTCGAGCGGGGCGCGACGCTCTACCGCGAGCTCGGGGACGAGGGCGGGCTCGCGTCGGTGATCCAGATCCTCGGGAGCGTCGCCCGCGAGCAGGGCGACTACGCGCGCGCGCTCACGCTGCACGGCGAGAGCCTCGCGCTGGCCACGCGCCGCGGCGACACGCTCGAGGCGGCGCGCGCGCTCGGCTACTCGGGCTTCGCGGCGTGGCTCTCGGGCGACACCGCGCGCGCGGAGGGCGCGTGCCGCCTCGCCCTGCCGGAGCTCCGTCGCGCGGGCGATCGCGAGGGGACCGCGACGGCGCTGCTCTACCTCGGCTGCGCGGCGCTCTACCGCGGGGAGCTCGGCGAGGCGGTCCGCCTCTGCGAGGAGAGCGAGGGCCTGTCGCGGCAGGTCAAATTCAAGGAGGGGATCGCCTGGACGAGCAACATCCTGGGCCTCATCGCCATCGAGCGCGGCGATCTCGCCCTCGCGGAGCGGCGCCTGCGGGCGAGCCTGCGGCTGCACCGGGAGCTCGGCGACCTCTGGCGCTCCGCGAGCGTGCTGGAGGCGCTGGCGTGCGCGGCGGTGCGGGCGGGGAAGGCGGAGCGCGGCGCCCGCCTGCTCGGCGGCGCCGCGGCGCTCCGCGAGTCCATCGGCACGCCGGTGCCGCCCATCGAGCGGCCGGCGCTCGAGGCGTGCGTCGAAGCCGCGCGCGCGGCGCTGGGCGAGGCGGTCGACGATGCGCGCTTCCTCGAGGGCCGGGGCGCCGGGCTCGACGCGACGATCGCGGCGGCGCTCTCGGAGTGAGCCCGTCCGCGTCGCGTGAGGGAACAGGTCTTCAACAGGAGTGAACGGGGCGGATCGAGCAGGATTTAGCGCCCTGGAAACAGTGCGGTTCGCTTCCGTTATCGAGCGCGCTGTGCTCGATGGTGGATATGAAGAGCGCACGATGGTTGTTCGCGGGGTTGATGGGGATGATGCTGGCCTTGCCCGCATGCTCCGATGACACGCAGGGAGGCCCGGGCGGCAGCACGGGAGAGGGCGGCGGCGGCAGCACGGGAGAGGGCGGCGGCGGCAGCACGGGAGAGGGCGGCGGCGGCAGCACGGGAGAGGGCGGCGGGGCGGGGGGATTCACGGTCACCGGACCGATCACGGGGGAGACGGCTCCAGAGGGCGCCGTGGTGGCCGTCGTCTGGGTGGTGAGCTCGTCCAGCCCCGACTACGGCTTCAACTTCGGCGAGGGGAGCCTCTCCGGCGCGACGTTCACCGTCGGCTTCGGGTCGGCGCCGCCGCGCGAGGCGCTCAACAGCAACGGTGTCGGCATGGGCTTCGTCATGCTCCTCGCGCCGGGCACCCAGGTGCCCGTGGGCGAGATCGACGCCGACGTGCTCGATACAGCGCTCCTCGGGGTGAGCTCGCGGCACGTCATCGTCTGGCGTGACGGCTCCGGCCAGGGGTTCGACTGGTCCGAGAGCTTCCCGGCCGGGTTCGGCTGCGGCAAGTGCGTCACGGCGCCACCAGGCGAGGGGTTCGACTCCTTCGCGCCTGTCGACTGCTCTGAAGTGGAAGTCCAGGTCGCATCGGACCCGGATTCGCTCGAGTTCTGCAACTGGACCTGACGTCGCGACCTGCTCACCGTGCGGGCTTCGCCGCCGGCAGAGCCCAGTTCTTCAGGATGCCTCTCGCCGCGCAGGCGCGGCGACTCCGGCCTTTCACCGCGCGCCTGAGCCTCCTCCCGCCGCCCCGCTCCGCCCCGCGGCCCGGCCGAGGCGCTCGGCCAGGCGGCGGAGCTGGTCGATGAGCTCCTCGGGCTCGTGCACCTCGAACTCGAACCCCATGAACCCGAGGTGGAACGCCAGCGCGTCGAGGCTCCCGCCGCCGGTGTGGACAACGCAGCGGTCCGGCGCCAGCGCCTCGATGCGCCCCGCCACGCCCGAGAGGCGCTCCGAGACGGCCTGCGCGGGGGCGTGCACGGTCACGCGTGCGCGGATCGGGTAGGCGTCCGTGGAGACTGACTTCGACACGTAGGCGGCCACGTCCTCCGCGGGCAGCGGGCGCGGCTTGAAGCGGCCCGCGGTCTTCGGCCTGCCCTGGATGCGATCGACGCGGAACGTCCGCCAGGCGTCTCGCTGGAGATCGTACGCGAGCAGGTACCAGCGGCGGCTCGTGTGCACGAGCCGGTACGGCTCGACGGCGCGCGTGCTCGCGGCGCCGCTGTGGCTGCTGTAGTCGAAGCGCAGCGCCTCGGCGTCGCGGCACGCGTTCGCCATGGCGGCGAGCGCGTCCGCGTCGACGGTGGGGCTACCGTCGACCAGCTGCACGCTCACGGCGCCCAGCGCGGTCACCTTGCGCCGGAGCCGCTTGGGGAGCACCTGCTCGAGCTTCCCGAGCGCGCGGACCGACGCCTCCTCCAGCCCCCTCACGGGCCCGGTCGCCGCCGCGCGCAGCCCCACGGCGACGGCGACGGCCTCGTCGTCCTCGAGCGGCAGCGGCGGCAGCTCCTTGCCGGCGCCGAGCTGGTATCCGCCGCCGATGCCGGTGGCCGCGTGGACGGGGTACCCGAGGCTCCGGAGCCGATCCACGTCGCGCCGGACGCTGCGCTCGGTGATCGCGAGCTCGCGGGCCAGCTCGCCGCCCGTCCAGAAGCGCTGGGATTGCAGCAGCGACAAGAGCTTCAGCAGCCGCGCGGAGGTCTGGACCATGTGCCGCCTGTCTCCTTGCGGACCGAATCTGTCCGCAATCCAGTCTAGCTTCCTCTCATCCCGGGGGCGAGGCGCTCGAAGGCGCGTCTCGACGAGCCCCACGGCCCCCGCCCCACAGATCCCTGGAGCCACCGCCCATGAGCATCGCCGCTTCCGAGCACACGACGACGACCCCCGGCCTCCGGACCTACAAGGGCAGCTGCGCTTGCCACGCCGTCCGCTTCGAGGCCGACCTCGACCCGAGCGCCGGGACGGGGCAGTGCAACTGCACGATCTGCGCGAAGACGAAGTGGTGGGGCATCATCGTGAAGCCGAGCGCCTTCCGCCTGCTCGCCGGCGAGGAGGTCCTCGGCGACCACTCGCGATCGGAGGCCGGCCATGCTCGGTTCTGCAAGACCTGCGGTATCCGCGTGTTCGCGCACGGGCACCTCCCGATGCTCGGCGGCGATTACTGCTCCGTGAACCTGAACTGCCTCGACGACGCGGACCTCACCGGCGTTCCGGTGCTGTACGTCGACGGGCTCCACAACACGTGGGCGCCGATCGGCTCCACGACGTACGTGGACCCGTTCCGCGCCGCAAAAGGAGCTTGATACCGCCCCTCTTCTTGCGGACCGAATCTGTCCGCAATCCAGTCTAGCTTCCTCTCATCCCGCGGGCGAGGCGCCCGAAGGCGCGTCTCGACGAGCCCTACGGCCCCCGCCCCCATCCCTGGAGCCACCGCCCATGAGCAACGCCGCTTCCGAGCACACAACGACCACCGCCGGCATCCGGACCTACAAGGGCAGCTGCGCTTGCCGCGCCGTCCGCTTCGAGGCCGACTTCGACCCGAGCGCCGGGACGACGCAGTGCAATTGCACGATCTGCACGAAGACGAGGTGGTGGGGCATCATCGTGAAGCCGAGCGCCTTCCGCCTGGTCGCCGGCGAGGAGGTCCTCGGCGACTACTCGCGGCACGAGGCCGGCCATGCCCGGTTCTGCAAGACCTGCGGTATCCGTGTCTTCGGGCACGGAAACATCCCGGAGCTCGGCGGGGAGTTCTGCTCCGTGAACCTGAACTGCCTCGACGACGCAGACCTCACGGGCGTCCCGGTGGTGTACCTCGACGGGCGCCACGACACCTGGGCACAGATCGGCGCCACGACGTACGTGAATCCGTTCTCTGCCGCAAAGGGGGCTTGAGCCGGGGCGCGCCGCGGCTCGGCCTCGCCGCTGCGATGGCAACGGCGCTCCCGGCGTGAGCGGCTCTCAGCGCCCCCCGGCGTCGTCGGGGAGCCCGTCGAGCAGCGGGACGAGCACCCTGGCGTCGATCGGCTTGACGAGGTGCAGCCGGAAGCCCGCTGCGTCGCTGCTGCGCTTGTCGCTGTCCTGGCCGTAACCGCTGAGGGCGATCAGGATCGGCGGGGCGTCCTGGAGGCGCGTGTGGAGCTCGCGCCCGAGCGTGTAGCCGTCCATCACGGGCAAGCCGATGTCGAGGATGGCGATCTGGGGCCGGAAGGCGTCCACGAGCGACAGCGCGCGTGATGCGTCGTGAGCGATGCGCACCTCGTGGCCGCTCTTGCTCAACATCTCCGCAATAAGCTCGGCGCCGTCTCGGTTGTCGTCCACGACCAGGACGCGCCGGCGCCGCGTCTGCGGCGGCCGCGATTGAGGCGGGCGAGCCTCGGGCGCCGCCGAGGGCGGGGCCGCCGCCGCTGGAAGACGCACCGTGAACTCGCTGCCTCGACCGACGCCGGCGCTCTTCGCGCTCACGACGCCCCCGTGCATCATCGTCAGCGTTCGCACGAGGGACAGCCCGAGGCCGAGCCCGCCCAGGGCTCGGTCCGAGCCACGTTCCCCTTGCACGAACATCTCGAACACGTTGGGCAGCAGGCTCGAATCGATGCCCTCGCCGTCGTCCCGGACGCGCAGCACGACATCGCCGCCCTCGCGGCGGGCGGTCACCTCGATGTGGCCTCCGGGCGGGGTGTAGCGCGCGGCGTTCGTGAGCAGGTTGTTGACCACCTGGGTGAGGCGGACCTCGTCGCCCTCGATCGGGAGGCCCTCGGTGGGCACCGACAAGGTGAGCTTGTGCCTTCGCTGCGCCAGGAGAGGCTCCGTCGCCTCGACCGCCTGCTCCACGACCCTCGCCAGCTCGAGCCACTTCTTCGAGAGCGTGACCTTGCCGCGCGCCACCCGCGCGACGTCGAGCAGGTCGTCGACGAGCCGTATCAGGTGCTGCGCCTGGCGCGCGATCACCTCGCGTTCGCGCGGCGTCGCGACGTTGCCGCGCAGCTCCATCAGCTGGACCGCCGTGAGGATGGGGGCGAGCGGATTGCGGAGCTCGTGGGACAGGAGCGCCAGAAACTCGTCCTTCTGGCGCGCTACCTCGTGGAGCCGAGCCTCTGTCTCCTTGAGCCGCGTCACGTCGACGAGCGCGCTGATGGCGCCGCGCGCCTCGCCGCTCGGCTCGCGCAGCGTCACCGCCCCGCCGTACAGGTGGATCGCGCGCCCGTCCGGGAACTCGAGCACGATCTCGTGGGGCGTCACCTCGTCGCCGCGCGCCGCCCGCTGGAGGGGCAGCTCCCCCGGGGGCAGGTTCACGCCGTCGACCAGCACCTTGAAGCCGCGGTCGTCTACCGCGTCGCCGCCCGCGCCCAGGGCCGTCCGTGCCAGGTTTTGCCCCGGATCGCTCCCGAGCAGCGCGTGCAAGGCGCGGTTGCCGTGCAGCTCCTGGCAGCCTGGGTCGCGGGCGACGAGCACCGCGGCCGGGACGGCATCCATCAGCACCGCGAGCTCATCTGCGCGCGCTCGCGCGAGCGCTTCGGCCTCCTTTTGATCATGCATGTCGAATACGGCGGCCACCCATCGCGTGACCTTGCCGTCGTCGCCCCGAATCGGCACCACCCGGCCGAGGTGGAAGCGATAGACACCCGCCCGGGTGCGGAGCCGGTATTCCATCTCGCACGTGCTGGAGGTGGAGAGGGCCTCGGCGAAGCACCGCTGCACGTGCGCCCGATCGTCGGGGTGCACGGCGGCGAGCGCGCCCTTGTCCCGGAGCGACTCCTCGCGGCCGAGGCCGGTGAGCTCCGTCCATCGATCGTTGACCCAATCCAGGCGTCCCTCGGCGTCGCACGTCCAGATGATCTGAGGCAGCGCGTTGGCGAGCTTCCTGTAGTCCCCTTGATCGCCGTCGTCAGAGCTCATATTCCCTCGCCTTCCTCGACGCGTGGGACCGGCCTTTCACGCCCAGATAACCTCCGACCAGGACAATCTCGTTCGTCTCGGGCGGCTTGATCGGCGCGCGGACGGGCATGATAAGGCCACTTATCATTTATAGGGCCGACAGACAATCATCGCATCTTCGATGCTCGCCCCGGCGAAGGCACGGGCGCGCGCGGGCTCGAATGCGAGCGCTGCGGGGGATCTGGGACGCGCACCTTGGGCGGATTCGCCGCGTTCGGCGTGCCAGCGGAGGACGGCGGCGGAGCGACGAGCCACCGCGAGCTCCGCGGGGCGCACGCGATCGCGACGGATCGCCGCCGCCCTTGGTTACGGGGAGGTCGCTTTGACGACGGCGTTGATGATCGCGTCCAGGTCCACCGCGTTCGCCATCGCCTGATACCCGGCGTCGTTCGGGTGCAGCTTGTCCGCGTCGTAGGCCGGGAGCAGGCGGCTCGGATCGGCCGGATCGCGCAGGGCCTTGTCGAAGTCGATCACCCCGTCGAAGGCGCCGCTCGTGCGGATCCAGGTGTTCAGCTTCTGCCGCTCCTGCTCGCCCTTGGCGGTGCCGTAGTCGCCCTTGTAGGTGCCGTTCGAGCCGGCGAACGGCACCAGGGTGCCGCCGTAGATCTTGAGCCCGGCGGCGCGGGCAGACTGGATGATCTGCTGGATCGCCGGGATCAGATCCGCGGCCTTGGCGGAGCGATCGCCGATGTCGTTGATGCCTGCGAGCAAGATGATCGCGCGGGCGCCGGGCTGGGTCAGCACGTCCCGCGCGAGGCGGGCAGGGACGGGGTACCCGAACTGGAGCTGGGGACGGACGGTGAGCAGCTCGTTCCCGATGATCCCGGCGTTCGCCACGGCGAGGGTCGGCCCCTTCCGGCTGGCGAGGCGCTGCGCGAGGTAATCGGGGTAGCGATGGTTGTCGTTCTTGGTCGACAGGTATCCATCCGTGATCGAATCACCGAGCGTGATCAGGGTGCCGACGACGTCCGGCGAGGCCTTGACGTCGACGCCCGACACCGCCATCCAGCACGAGATCTTCCGTGTGAACTGCTTGTCGGCGCCGTTCCCTGTCTGGTTGCCCGAAGCGAGGAAGTTGTCCTGTGCCGCAAAGTAGTGTTGCGTGATCGGCCCGGTCTTGCCCGGAAGGTAGACGTTCACCGCCAGCGCCTGCAGCGGCTGGACCTTCAGCGCCACGGGGTCGCTCACCGCCTCGCCGCCCGCGGCGATGAGGATCGAGGTCTGGCCCCCGAAGCGCAGCGGCAGTGAGCTCCCCGCGACCGTGGCGGCTCCACTGGCCGAGAGCGCGACCGACGCCGAGCCCACCTTGAGCGGCTCGCTGCCGCCGGCGTTGGAGATGCGCACGCGCACCGAGCTCCCGCCGGCGCTCACGCGGACGATGTTCCGGACCGTCTGGTCGGCGAGGCCGACGTCCGAGGGACAATCCTGCGAGTTGAACGTGCCGCCGGGCGTCGGGCTGCTGTGCCATCCAGCGACCCATCGCCCCTCGGGCGCCTTGTCAGCGGCCAGCGCGGGGCGCCCCGGCGCGCTGGTGATCAGCGCGACCACCGCGGCGACGAGGGAGACCCGCGATGAGCGACCGACCTTCGCCAGCAGCTCGAGCGAGGAGCGCCGGGCGTCGCGGCGCGCTGAGGTGATTCCGTGATGTCTCTGTCTATCTGCCATCGGCTCTCTCCCGGTTGTTGGCGTGGAGCGCGGAAGACCCCCTGGCTCGTCGGTCGCAACGCGCTCGCTTCGCCTGGATCCGCTCGGACTGTGTTGTCGGTCTCGCCATGAGCGCGCCCAGGGGGCGGGCTGCCGGCGCGGAGGAAGGAAATGCAAACGCGTCGGAGGCGTCAAGCCGCGGCGCGCGGCGTGCCGCCCGCCGCGCGCGGCAGTGCAGAGAGGCCGGCGAGGAATGCGCCCCAGCTCATTTGCGTTGAATTTGCCGTGGCGCGGTGCGGTAATCGCCCAAGGAGCCCCCGGATGCTCTGGGGACGCGGCTCGCGGGCATCACCATGGACAGGGACGCGTGACGGGCGGACGAGACAGCGGCGAGGACCTTCCGGCGGGCGAGAGCGTCCCGCCCGCGCCCGTCGAGGCGAGCGGCCCCGAGGGCGCGCCCGGGGCCGAGCTGCGGTCGGTCGCGGCGGGCGGCGCCACGCTCTGGCTCACGCAGGCGCCCGGGTTCTCGCTGTGGCGCGGCGAGGTGGCCGCGCCGGATCGGCTGCGGATCGAGGGGCGCGACGGCTACCTCCACGAGCTCCGGCTCGAGCCGGTCGGCGCGCTGCGGCTCGGCCGCGTGGAGCGCGTGGGCGACGAGCGCAACGAGCTCGTGTACCCCGACGTGGCGTCGCGGCTCGCGGCCTCGCTGCGCCACGACGGCGTGCGCTGGTGGCTGCGCCGCCGCGAGGAGTGCAGCGTGCCCGTGCAGGTCGGCGCGCGGCACCTCGCGCGCGGGGAGGAATCGCCGCTCGTCCACGGCACCTTCGTCTGCGTCGGCGGCATGCGCGCGACGTTCTTCGACCGCCGCTACGCCGCGCTGTCGGTCCCCGCAGGGGCGGTGGACCCGGCGACGGGCCTGCTCGCGCGCGCCGGGCTGGAGCAGGAGTGCGCGTCGCTCCTCGCGCGGAAGGGCCAGGGCGCGCTCGTCCTGCTGCGACCGATCGAGGCGGGCGCGCCCTCGCGCGCGGCGGCCGCGCTGGTCGCGGTGCACCGGCTGTGGCCGGATCTGCCTGTCGGCGACGCGGACGGCACGGCGGTGGTGCTCGTGCGGGGCGGCGCCGCGGAGGCGGCCGCCGCGGCTCGGCAGGCCCTGGAGGCCGCCGAGGCCGCGGGGCTCGGGGCGTTCGCGTGCGGCTATTTCACGATCGCCGGCGAGGCCGACGTCGCCGGCCGCGAGGTCGAGCTCGGCCTGCACGCCATTGCGTCGCTCGCGGCGGAGCGCGAGCGGGGCGCGGCGGGTGTGGACGGCGCGTCCACCCCCGTGGCGGAGCTCCGCGACAGCGCGGCCAGCGCGCGTTTCGCCGCGCCGTTCGAGGTGATCGAGGCGTCGCGGAGCGGGCGCCGGGCGACGGTCCTGTTCGGCATCGAGGAGCAGAGCGCGCTCGGCGGCGTCGGGCCGCACGTCATCGGGGCGCTCGCGCAGGAGCTCGCGGCGGTCGTCGCGACCCACGCGGGCGCCGGCGCGCTGATCGCGCCGCTCGCGCCCGGCGTGGTCGCCGCGTGTGTGCCCCGCAAGGCGGATCCTGCGGTGATGGCGAGCGCGGTGCAGTGCGACTGGCACGGCCGGCCGCCCATCCTGGACGGGAGGGTCGAGCACGCGCGGACCCTGTCGTGGGAGCTCCTGCACGACGCCGACGCGGGCGCGCGGGCGGCGGAGATCTCGCGCGAGTGCGGCGATCCGCACGGGGTGCTCTCGGCGCTGAGCGGCGGCCTGCCTTATCCCATCGCGGGGCGGGTGCGGGCGGCGATCGGGGCGTCGAGCGCGATCGAGCGGGTGAAGATGCTGTTCGACGTGCTCGAGGGCACGTGGCGCTTCATCGCGACGGTGCTCGTCTCGGCCTTCTTCAGCGGCGGCAGCGCGCCCCCGACCTCGGCGCGCAGCGGCGTCCCGAGCAGTCCGGGCGCGGGCGGGGGGAGCGCGGGCGCGAGCGGTCCGGGCGCGGGCGGGGCGCCTCCCGGGTGGGGCGCGTTGCTCGACTTCCATGGCCGCACGCGCACGCGCGACGGCCTGGCGCTCGGCGCGTGGCGCGAGCTCGCGCGCACGGCCGCGCGGGCGTTCGGCGATCGTGACGATCCGATCGGCTCGATGGCGAGGGAGGTGCTCGACGTCAAGCTGTCGCACAACCAGACGTTCGAGACGCTGTCGAACCTGATGCAGGCCGAGCGCAACCAGTTCGCGCACGGCCACTACACCGAGGCGCGGGCGGCCGCGGATCTGCCCGACTTCGAGCAGATGACGCGCGCGCTCCTGCGGGCGCAGCGGCCGCTCTGCGCGTGGACGCTGGTGACGGTCGAGAAGACGGAGCCGGACCTCTACGGCGATCTCCAGACGGTGGAGTTCATCGATCACACGGGCCCGTACGCGTCCGGGACGCGGCGGCGCATCGGGCTGAACTCCCCTGTTCGCCTGTCGAACGTGGTCTATCTGGCCCGCTTCCGCGAGGGGCTGATGCTGCCGCTCGAGCCGATGGTGCGGCGGCTCGCGCCGGACGACCGGTTCGATCTCTACTGGATGGATCACCTGCCGCGGCCGGGGACATGCCATATGAGCGCTGTCGTCGCGGGCCGGGCGGTGAAGGCGCCCTGCGATCCGCGGCGCACACCGCCGCTCCTGCGGGCGATGCTGGACGCCGCGGGCGGCTGAGGGGCCGCGACGAGCGCGGCTCGCCTGGCAGCCGCTGCCTCGGCCTGTCGATGTCGCAGAGGTGGTGGTCGTGGTATCGTCCGGAGCAGGCCATGTCAGCTGTCGACTCCACGGCCCGCCCGTCCGCTGCACCTCGTCCGGCCGCCGTACCCCGCCGCCGGATGGGAGCCCATGTCTACAGCCGCCCGCCCGAGCCGGTGTACTTCCCCGAGGCCGAAGAAGTGCCCGAGACGAACCTCCACCTGGAGCTTCGCACCGCGCTGTACCTCATCCTCAAGCGCGAGCTCGCGCACACGGCGACCCTCGGCTCCGACCAGTTCGTCTACTGGGACCCGACGACATCGAAGAAGCGCCTGGCCCCCAACGCCTTCGTGCGTCTGGGTATGCCTCATCGGACCTTCCGCACCTGGAAGATCTGGCTGCACGGGGCGCCTGACCTCGGGGTCGAGATCGTGAGCGACTCGGACGAGGGCGAGCCCGCCTGGGACGAGAAGCTCGAGCGCTACCGCGCCGCGGGCATCCCGGAGGTTGTGCGCTTCGATCCCGAGGATCGAGAGCGACCGATCCGCGTCTGGGACGCCCTGGAAGGCGATCTCGTGGAGCGGGCTTCCGACGACCCCGATCTGCTTGCTTGCGAGACGCTGGGCCTCTGGTGGACCGTCGTGCAAGACCAGTCGCTCGGCCCCATGCTCCGGCTGGCGCGCGACCGCGAAGGCCACGATCTGCTGCCGACGCCGGACGAGGCCGAGAGCAAGGCGCGCGAGGCCGAGAGCAAGGCGCGCGAGGCCGAGGGCAAGGCGCGCGAGGCCGAGGGCAAGGCGCGCGAAGCGAACGACAAGCTGCAGGCTGAGGTGCAGGCGCTGCGGGCAGAGCTGGCGCAAGCCCGAGGGAAGCGGAAGCCCCGGCGGCGCTCCCCGGGATGAGGCGCACGCTCGGCCGGGGGGCGTTCAGGACCATCTAGGAAGCTCGGCGGACTTCGCCGGAAGCGCCGGACCACGTTCCAACTCGCCGTCCGCAGCGCGCCGGAGGTGGCCGTCAGGCTGCGCTTCCGCGACGGGTGAGCCCTGGGGTCACTAGAATACCGATCACGTTGAAACCCGGAGAATTTTCACAGGGAGGCGAGGAGGCGGGGAGGAAGAAAGAATGAATTTCTTTCTCTTGCCGTCTCTCGCTCCCCGCCTCCCCGTCTCCCTGTGAAATTCCTGCTTTTCTCGTGGTTTCAAGCCGTTTGTCGCTCTAGAGGTTCGGCGGCGTCCACGTCATCCACCGGCCGAGGTCGGCCTTCGCCCCGTCGCTCTCGAGCAGGTTGGTGTCGTCGGTGTCGCCCCCGACGAGGAACTTCTTCACGTACGCCTCGAGGATCGCCCTCTGCTGCGCGGGGAACTGGCAGTGCTCATGGCCGCCGAGCTGTGAGTAAGCCATCCTGTCGGGCACGCCGAGCCCCTCCCAGATCGCGTGGGCGATCGACCCGGCCGTGAAGGTGCTGTCGATGCCGAGCCAATCGATTCGATTGTCGACGACGAGCAGCGCGCGCGGAGCGACGAGGCCCATGACCATGTGATGATCGAACGGGAGCGTCGTCACCTTGCTGCCGAAGTTCGCGCCGAAGCTCTCACGGAACCACGGCTGCTCACCGGCCGCATGGGAGAGGGTCTGCACGTTCTCCCCAGCGTCCTTCCCCGCCTGTGCGACGCGCCAGCTCGCCGAGCCGCCGGCGCCCGACTCCTGCGGGATCGTCAGCACGATGCGCTCGTCGAACGCTCCTGCCGTGAGAGCCCCCTTTCCATCCCGCGAACAACCCGTCACGGCGATGCGCTTCGGATCGATGTTGGCCGCCGGGGTCTTCTCCAGCGCGTCGATGATCCGGCTGATGCCCCAGGCCCACGCGATCATCGAGCTGGCCGGGTGGTCCTCGCCGTAGAGGTCATAGAAGATCCCCGTACCACGCGTGCCGCCGCCGCCCTGGGCGCCCATGTCGTTGTTGTTGAAGATGGCCGTCGCGACGCCGTTCTGGCTGAACACGCTCGCGTCCAGGGTCACGCTGCGCAAGGCCATAGAGACTGATGAGGAGCGGAATCGGAGCGGAGGGCGCCCCGGCAGGCCGGTTGATATCGACGGAGAAGGAGACGCTCTTCGAGCCTTCGTTGACGCCGACCGTCAGCTTGTTCCCCGAAAATTCCCCCGTCACGTCATCCTTGGACACCGCGGGCTTCGGTCTGGACTCGTACTCCTCGACCTGCGCCTTGATCTCTGCGCGTCGACATGCCCATTCCGACGTCTCGAAGAGCCCATTGGGTCGCGTGGCGCTGTCCGCTGTAGGTCGATGTCCATGTGAGCGTTCACAACATCATGCCACTCTCACGCAATAATTGCTGTATCACAAGAGAAGTCGAAATTCTACTCACGCGCCTCGCCCCGGCGCCTTGCAAACCAGCGGATTTGCCGGGCGAAAGCAAACTTGCGCCAAGACGAAAATACGAGAAAACTCGTGATCTCCGACCCACGACAAGGCATCCTGATGTCTGGGCGATGCTCGATGTGAGAGCCCCTCGGATGAGGTGAGTTCTATGGACACGTGGGCGAGACGGTTCATCGTTCCTGTGCTGCTCACGGCGAGTTATGCAGCCATGGGCGGTTGCACCGCGATGATAGGCGGCGATGACCCGGAGGCGAGCAGCGGCTCTGGCGACGGGCCCGGGAGCGGGTCTGGCGACGGGCCTGGGAGCGGGTCTGGCAACGGGTCCGGCAGCGGGTCTGGCAGCGGAGGGGACGGCTCGGCGGGGGGCGGCCCCGGCGTCGAGCCGACGGTGTGCGTGCCGGGCGTCCCGCGAACGTCGGCGCTGCCGCGTCTGACGAGGGCGCAATACGACAACACGATTCGCGATCTGGTCGGCATCGACACCCAGCCGTCGTCGATGCTCGCGCCGGACGGGGTCGGGAGCGTCGATCAGCGCGCGTGGGACGGGTACAAGACCGCCGCGGCGACGGTGGCGGCGGCGGTCATGGCAGACGCCAGGGCGCGCGCCAAGACCATCCCGTGCACACCGGCAGGCGACGGCGCAGCGTGCGCGAACCAGCTCATCGATACGCTGGGACGGCGCGCCTTCCGGCGCCCGCTCACCGACGAGGAGAGAGGGCTCTTCCAGGCCCTCTACGCTCGCCGCCAGGCGCTCACGCCGACCGGCTCGTTCGAGGACGGCGCCCAGCTGATCATCGAAGGGTTTCTGCTCTCGCCCTCCTTCCTGATGCGCGCAGAGATCAGCGAGAAGCCGGAGGGCGAGTACTTCGTGCTGAACAGCCACGAGGTGGCGTCGCGCCTCTCGTACCTGATCTGGGGAACCATGCCGGACGACGAGCTGTTCGCCGCGGCAGACGAAGACGCGCTGCAGACGCCGGAGCAGATCCTCGCGCAGGCGCAGCGAATGCTGGCGGATCCCAAGAGCCGCGGGATGGTCAAGGCCTTCCACGAGCTCTACCTCCACATGGGCCCCGGCACGCGCTGGTCGGACATCCAGCGTGATGCGGCCGCCTTCCCGGACTTCAAAGCGTCGATGATCCCGCTGCTGTCGGAGGAGACCGATCGCTTCATCGAGCACGTTGTCTTCGATCAGGCCGGGACGTTCCAGGATCTGGTCACCACGCCGGTGGGCTTCGTCAACGCCTCCCTGGCGCCGCTCTATGACCTGGATCCTGCGGAGTTCAACGGCGCGGAGCTCGTGCCGGTCGAGCTCGACCCGACGCAGCGCTCTGGCCTCTTCACCCGCCTGGGCTTCCTGGTGTCGCACTCGGGGTACGACCGGACGTCGCCCATCCTGCGCGGGGCGTTCTTGCAGAAGGAGGTCCTCTGCGCGGACATCCCGCCGCCGCCTCCGATGGTGGAGGGCACGCCGCTGCCCACGGACGCGAGCCTCACGACCAACCGTGCTCGGGTCGACGCGCAGACGTCGGGAGACTCCTGCGCGTTCTGCCATCACACGTACATCAACCCTGCGGGCTTCGCGTTCGAGGCGTACGACGCCGTCGGCGCCTACCAGCAGACCGAATCGTTCTCGGGCGCGCCCATCGACACACGGGTGAACGTCGGCGTCGGCGAGGACGTCGTGGAGGTCGACGGCCCGGTGGCGCTCTCCGAGGCCATCGCGAGCTCCCCGGCAGCGCACACCTGCTACGTGAGAAAGTGGGTCTCGTTCGCCTACCAGCGCGAGCTGAACAACGAGGACTCCTGCACCGTGGACGAGCTGACCGCCAAGCTCACGCAGGGCGGCTACACGGTGCTCGACCTCATCGCAGACCTCACACAGAGTCAATCGTTCCGAGTTCGTGCCCTGCAGGCGGAGGTGGAGCCGTGAACCGAAGACTGTTCCTGCGTGGAATTGGTGGCGCGGCGCTCGCCGTCCCGTTCTTGAATTCGCTCGGCCGCTCCGCGCGAGCGCAGGAGGCGCCGTCGCCGCGCCGCCTGGTGATCTTCTACACCAACAACGGTTGCCTGACGAACCGGTGGTTCCCGACGGGGATCGAGAACGGGGCCGGGAGCGTCACCGCGGCGTCGCTGGAGACGACGCAGGCGGACGATAAGCCCCGGACCCTCGCCCCGCTCGCGCCCTTCGCGGCGAAGCTGCTCTTCCCGCGCGGGCTCGCGATGCCGCTGAACGGCTTCAACAACAAGGTGGACGGCACGGAGTATTTCGATCCCCACGATCAGGGCATGGGCAGCAAGCTGACCTGCGCGCCCCTCGATCCCGCCGGAGATCACTGGGCGCTGTCGCACTCGCTCGATCACGAGATCGCGCAGCGCTTCAACCCGGGCACCAACAAGGTCCCGCTCGTGCTCTCCGTCGGCAATGCCTTCACGAACGTCAAGGGCATCGTGTCGTACTCGGCGCCGAAGACGCCGTACGCGCCGGTGACCAACGCGCGCACGGTGTACAGCAGCCTGACCGGGCTCTTCGTGAGCGGCCCGGCGACCGAAGCGGATTATCGCGTGGCTCGCGGCGAGAGCATCATCGATCTGGTGAGCCGTGACCTGAACGCCTACAAGGCCCGCAAGATGAGCGGCGCCGATCGGAAGAAGATCGACGACTGGCTCTCCCTGCTCCGCGAGACGGAGCAGCGCGTCATCCCCTCTGCTTGCACCGCGGAGTCGGCGACCGCCCTCGGCGTCACGGACGCTGCCCTCACCGAGGCGGGATACCCCGCTCGCGGCGGCGGCTTCCCCAACAACGAGAAGGTGTACACCCTGGGCAGCGAGATGATGATCCGCCTCATCGCCCTCACGATGATGTGTGACAACAACCGATCCATCGTGCTCCAGTGGCCGGGCTTCGTGACGTTCAAGTGGGACGGCATCGCGCACACCCACGATCATCACGGGCTCTCGCACCGGAACGGGAGCGCCGCCGTCGGCGGCCAGTGCGTGAGCGGCGTCATCGAGCAGCTCCACGAGATCGACCGCTGGTACGCGGGTCGGTTCGCCAAGCTGGTCAAGACCATCGACAGCATCGAGGAGGGGGGCGGCACCATGCTCGACAACTCCGCGGTCATGTGGCTGCCCGAGCTCGCCGACGGCAACGCGCACAACAACAACAACCTGCCGATCGTGATCGCCGGCAGCGCCGGCGGTTACCTCAAGCAGGGCGTCTCGGTGAACGTCGCGGGCGGGAAGCTCGAGGCAGGCAACAGCGAAGCCACCTGCTCGAGCGGCACGGAGGGCGAGAACAACAGCGGCAACACCGGCTCTTCGGGCGGAACCGTCCCGCTGAACAAGCTCTACACGACGTTGATCAACGCGCTCGGCGCCGGGATGCCCGAGTGGGTTCCTGTCGATCGCTTCGGCGTCTCGGATGCTGTCGCGGTTGGCTTCGGCGGCAGCGGGCCGTCGTTCACCACCGACGGCGCAGGCAAGGTCACCGACGGGCCCGGCATCAGCAAGCCGGGGGAGCTCGACGCCATCAAGGCGTGAGGCGACCGAAGGTACGCCGCAGGCCTGGGCCAGCGCGTGCACGAGAGCGCCGTCGGCGCTCTCTGACGTCCACGATCGGTTTTAGCGTGACCGCCCGACCTCACCTCGCCAGCGGGCGCGCGCGGGCTGGCCCCGAGGACAGCGGCGCGCCGATCCCGGTCGACTGCCCGGCGCGGCGGAGCGCATAGGCGATGCCGCTCTGAAGGGTGCCCATGGTGACGATGGACTTCAGCTCGATGTCCAGGCCCACCATCGCCTGGGCGACCTCGGCGCGCGTGCCGGTGAGCACGGCCTCGGTGCCGAGCAGCCGCAGCGCATTGGCGGTCCCCACGAGCGTCTGCGCGATCTGGGTATCGATGTGCCTCATCCCGGTGATGTCCAGGATCACGACGCGCGCCTGGTTGCGCTGGGCGCCGTCGAGCGCGACCTCCAGCACCTGGGCCGCCCGCGCGGCGTCCATGGTACCGATGAGCGGCATCACCATGATCTGGTCCGTGATCGGGATGAGCGGCGTCGAGAGCTCCGCCAGCCTCGTCTGCTGCGCCTCGAACATCTGGCGCTGCAGCGCGGCCCGCTCCCGCTCCGCCTGCTCGCGCTGCGTGAGCTCGATCTTCAGGCGCTCGTTGCTCGCGCTGAGCTGCGCGTTGGAGCGCTGGAGCTCCTCGGTGCGCTGCGCGACCTCGGCCTCGAGCCGCCGGTTGGCGTTCTGGACCTGCTCCTTCACCTCCCGCATGCCCGAGAGGAGCAGCGCGTTCTCGATGGATATCGCGGCCTGGGACGACAGGAGGCCGAGCAGCTCTACGCGGCTCGCGTTGAACGCCCTGCTCGCGGCGTTGTTCTCCAGGTAAAGGACGCCGTTCATGCGGCCCTGGTGGAGCAGCGGGAGGCACAGGACGGATCGCGTGCCCTGCCCGAGGACGCAGGGATCGTCGGAGAACCGGGCGTCGGCGCTGGCGTCGTCGAGGACCAGCGGCTCGCGGGTGCGAGCGACGAACAGCGCCACCTTGTGCGGCAGGTCGGGGCGCGCATCGAGCGGCTCGCTCGGCCCGAGCGCGAGCGTCCCGGGCTCGACCCCGAAGGTCGCCTCGACGAAGAGCCGCCCGTCCCGCTCCAGGACGAGCGCCCCCCGCTGCGCGCCGGAGTTCCCGAGCACGAGCGTCACAAGGCGTTCGATCACCCGCTCGAGCTCCGTCTCGCCGGCGATGCCCTGCACGGCGCGCACGATCAGCGCGGCGTCCCGCAGGTTGCCGACCGTCGTCCGGCCGAGGATGGTCCCCGCGTGCGCCGGGCCCGACGTCGCCGAGGGGATGGACGAGATCGGCACGCTGTCGCTCGAAGAGGGCAGCAGCGCGGCGTGATCGCGCGCGAGCGCGTCCGCCTTGGCCGTCGCTCCCCAGTGCCGGTAGCCGAGGTACGCGTCCGCCATGTACGCGCGCGCCACCTTCGTCCTGCCCTCGTGGAGGTGCAGCTTCGCGCACAGCTCGTTCGCGAGCGCCTCGTCGTGAGGAAACTCGTTCTCCCGGGACAGGGAGATCGCCCGGTCGTAAAGGCCCATGGCCTCGAGCTGGTCGCCGGCGACGCGCGCCTCCTCGGCCTGGATGAGCAGCAGCAGGTGCTGGAAGTTCATGGGGGCGCTCGCGGCGAGGCCCGCGATCCGCTCCTTGTGGCGGGTGAGGGTCTGCGCGCGGCGCTCCGCCTCTTCGGGCGACGCCGCGGCGGGCAGCCCGAGGAACGCCATGCAAGCGTAGAAATGCAGCTTCGTCGGCTGATACAAACCGAGCATGCCCGCGCCGTAGGCCTCGGCGTCCGCGGCGTTCGCCGCGGCCCTCTCGCAGTCGCCGTACAGATAAGGAAGCTGCAGCTTGAGCAGCGCATAAAAGAAGAGGCCCGCGATCAAGTCCCTCTCTTTGAGGCGCGCGACGAACTCGTCCTCGTCGAACTGGTCGTCGCTCAGGCTGTCGGGGGCCCGCGTCCGCCCCTGCAGGCTCGCGATCGCCTGCCTCATGAGCGTCATCACGGCCGTGCCGCTGACGTCCCCGGTTCGCCGTAACACGACGAGGCCTCGCTCCACCTCCTCGCGCAGCTCCTCGAGCGGATAGCCCGCGGTGAACATGTTGCTGGTCACGCAGTTCCATACGTTGCTGAGATGGGCGAAGTCGCCCGATTCCAGCAGCCCTTGCCGCGCCTGCAGGAAGCGAGAAATCCCGTCGCGCACGTCGTGGAACAGGTGAGAATACGTGGCGAAGACGTAGTTCACCCTGGCGGTCAGAGCGGCGTTCGAGAACTTGTCGCTCAAGGTGATGGCGAGGCGGCCGAACGCGTGGCCGTCCGCGGGCCGCCCCTGCAAGACCGCGAGCAGGAATCCGTACGAGGTGTACGCGAGGGCGGACACGTCCGCGTGGCCGTACCGCAGGGAGATGTTGACCTGCTTGAGGACGAACAGCGGGTAAAGCTCCGGCCTCAGGCAGAAGACCGGCCCCATCATATCGCTGATGAGGTGGACGAGCGCCCTTTGCTCCGGGTTGTCCATCACCGGCGCGTCGAGCAGGTCTTCTATGCGCCGGCCCGCCAGGTTCGCGCCCACCTCTGCAAGCTCGGCCCCGACGCGCGCCTGCAGCTCCGCCTCGCTGCTCGGCAGCGTGAAGCCGAGGACGCCGGTGCCCTCGCCGCCCAGGCGCAGCGCGTCCGCGAGGTTCCCCAGCGTCACGTGGAGCAGCACGCGGAGGCTGTAGATGTGCGCCCGCTCCACGTTCGACCGCGCCTGGGGCATGAGGGACGTGAAGAGCTCCTCGGCCCGCTCGGGCGCGCCGCTCAGGTACACGCACTCCGCGTTCTCGCGGCTGAGCGTGAAGCAGAGCGCCTCGTGGCGCTCCCAGCGCGCGTCCCCGAGGAGCTCGAGCCCGGCGCTGAAGTGGTCTGCGGCCGCCTGATAGGCTGTCCTGATCTTGGCCGCCCTGCCTGCCCGCTGGTTGAGCCGGGCCAGGGCCAGCCGCTCGGCCTCGTCGGCGATGCCCCGCGCGCCCAGGTTCAGGTGGCGGACGAGCTCGATCAGGTCCTCGTCCGGCGGCGTCTCGCCGGCCCGCGCCCAGAGCAGCCGGCCGATCGCCAGGTGCAGCGCTTCCCTGCGCGAGGGCTCGACCAGCGAGTAGGCCGCGTGGCGCACCCGGTCGTGCAGGAACCGGTACGATACCTTGATCTCCTGGGGGGCCGAGGGCTCGGTGTCCGCGCTCTCGTCGAAGAAGCGATAATCGCTGTCACGCGGCACGATCAGGCCCCCGCGCAGCGCGTCCCACAGGTCGGCGGCCGTCGCGGCGGGCGATTTCTCGTGGACGGCCGCCAGCGTGGTGAGATCGAACGTGTGGCCCAGGCACGCGGCGAGCTTCAGCGCGCGCTGCGTCGCCGGCGGGAGCCGGTGCAGCCTGTCGAGCATGAGGTCGACAACGTTGTCCGCGGCGACCGCCTCCCGGACGCGCGCCACGTCCCATGCCCAGGCCTCCGAGGGCGCGTCGAACCACAGCGCCCCCGCGTCGTGGAGCTCGCCGAGGAGCTGGCCCAGGAAGAACGGGTTGCCCTCGGTCTTCTCGAAGACCAGCGTCGCGAGCGGCGCGACCGCATGCGGCCGCGCGCTCAGCGTGTCGGCGACGATCTGCGTGACCGTGGGCACGTCGAGGGGCTTGAGCGTGAGCTCGGCGATCGCCACGCCGGACTTGCGGAGCTCACCCAGCGTCGCGTGCAGCGGGTGGGCGGCGTCCACCTCGTTGTCCCGATAGGCGCCGATGATCAGGAGATGGTTGCCCTCCACGTCCGTGAGGAGGCGCTCCAGGATCCTGAGCGAGGCCGGATCGGCCCACTGCAGATCGTCGAGGAAGAGGGTCAGCGGGTGGGTCGGCGCAGCGAAGACCCGCAGGAAGCGCTGCACCAGCAGATCGAAGCGGTTCCGGGCCTCGGTCGGCCCGAGCTCCGGCACGGCCGGCTGAGGCCCGAGGATCAGCTCGAGCTCCGGGATCAGCTCGATGAGGAGCTGCCCGTTCGCGCCGACCGCGGCGAGCAGCTTGCGCCTCCACTCCTCGACGGCCGCCGCCGACTCCGTCAGCACCTGCCGGATGAGCTCGCGGAAGGCCTGCGCCACCGACGCGAGCGAGACGTCCCGGTTGATCGGATCGAACTTCCCCTTCGCGAAATACCCTCCATGACGGGCGATGGGCTTGTGGATCTCGTTCACCAGCGTGGTCTTGCCGACGCCGGAGTAGCCCGAGATGAGCACCAGCCCGGCCGCGCCCCGGCGAGCCCGCTGAAAGGCGGACAGGAGCACGTTCACCTCGTGATCCCGGCCATAGAGCCGCTGGGGAACGCGCAGATCCAGCGGCCGGTCGTGCTGGCCGAGCGGGAACGGATCGGCGCGGCCCGTCGCCTCCCACCGCCGGAGGCACTCCTCCAGGTCGAGCTTGACCCCGCGGGCGCTCTGGTACCGGTCCTCCGGCATCTTGGCCAGGAGCTTCACGATCACGTCCGACAGCGCGCGGGGCACCCCCGGCGCGCGCTCGTGCGGCGGCGTCGGCACGCGCGCCATGTGGCTGTGAATGAGCGCGGTGGGATCGCCCTCCTGGAACGGGAGGGCCCCTGTCAGCATCTCGTAGAGCGTGACGCCGAACGAGTAGAGATCGGCGCGCAGATCCACGCTCCGGTTCATGCGGCCAGTCTGCTCAGGGGCGATATACGACAAGGTGCCTTCGAGCGCGTCCGGCGGGACCGTCTCGGGGGTCTCCCTCGAGAGGCGCGCCGCGATGCCGAAGTCGACGAGCCGCGGGCTCTGCGTCTTCTCGTCGATCAGGATGTTGTGCGGCTTGATGTCCTTGTGAATGATCCGGAGTCCGTGGAGCGTGTCGAGGGTGCCCGCGAGCGCGATGGCGGTGCGGAGCGCCGTGCCCACGTCGAGCCTGCGCGCCTTCAGGACGGCGTGCAGCGAGGAGGGGCCGAGGTCCTCCATGATGAGCGCGAGGCCCCTGCCGCACTTCTCGATGGCGTGTGCCTTGACGACGCCGGCCACCTCACCCGCGTCCCGCAGGATGGCGAACTCGCGCCGCAGCCGCGCGAGATCTCGGGCGGTAGGGAACTCGGACCGAGGCATCTTGACCGCGACCGGCGCGCCGTCCTCGTTCCGGCGGCCGCGGTACAGCACGGTCTCGGAGCCTTCGTATACCCTCTCGAACAGCGTATGACCTGACAGATCGATCATGGCAGCAAGGCCCCGTATTCCGCGTCAGCATCCAAAGGAACGTGACGCCCCCCACACATCAGCTCGAGCATCCGCCGTCCCCCCGCCGGACAGAGACTCACCCGCCGGCAGAATACGCGGCAAGGCATGGATGTCCAGCCTGGCGGCGCTCAGCACGCTCAGCGCTTCTCGCGACCTCGAGCGGCATCCTCGGGGCGACTCCCGCTACAGCGCTGGTGGATCGGTTCGATGCGGTGTCGCTGAAACCGCGGATTCAGACGTTGGCGGCCGCGAGCACGCCCCGGTACACGTCGTCCACGCCGAGCTCGCACCCCACCGACGACAGCGCAGCCCGGGCGCCGGGGCCATAGACCCGGAGCACCCAGCTCCCGTCGGCCTGGCGCGCGAACACCTCGATGCGAGGTGCCTTCTGTGACGCCAGGACGACCTCTCGGATCGACGCCACTGTCTGGTAATGCGCGAACTTGTCGCCGCGATCGTACGCCTCGCTAGAGTCGGAGAGCACCTCGATCACGAGGACTGGGTTCAGGAGGGTGTCGCGCCGCTCGTCCTCGAACTCGGGGCGGCCGCAGACGACCGAGCCGTCCGGGTACACGTAGCGATCCGCGGCGGGGATCTTGATGCGCATGTCGGAGTTGAGCGCCACGCATCCGCGCTCGCCCAGCGCGTTGCCGAGCAGTCGGCCGATGTTCGCGGCGATGGCGCTGTGCTCGAACGTGCCGCCAGACATCGCGAAGAGCTCGCCGCCGGCGTACTCGTGCCTCGCCTCCGATGCGCGCTCGAGATCGAGGTACTCTGCCGGCGAGAGCTTCCGTCGCGGCGCCGCTTCTCCCATGTGCGGCAGTGTCGCGCGCCGGGCTTCCGATGTCCACGCGCCGCCGGGCGGACCGCCGCGGCGCCGGGGACCGCGGTGAGCGGGACCGTCCACCTCTCGCCGCGCCGGTGATACCGTCGTCCCGCGATGGACCGCACGCTCGTCGACGAGGGGAGCTCCTCCCGCGATCCGGGCCCGGTGCCCATGCCCGCGGGCGGGCTCGCGCACGCCCCCGGCGACGTGCTCGACCGCCGCTACCGGCTCCGCGTCCGCCTCGGCCGCGGCGGCTTCGGCGACGTGTGGCGCGCCGAGGAGCTCCTGCCCGACGGCGCGCCGTTCCGCGAGGTCGCCCTCAAGCTCCTCGTCTCCGACTTCGCCGACGCCGCCGACTGGGCCGACGAGGCCAAGCTCCTCGCCTCGTTCCGCCACCCGTCGCTCGTCACCATCTACGCCGCCGGCATCCTCCACGGCGCGCCGAAGACCCCGTTCGTCTCGATGGAGCTCCTCGAGGGCCGGAACCTCGCCGACCTGATCCGCTTCCGCCGCCGCATCCCCTGGCGCCGCGTCGTCGCCTGGGCCCGCGACGTCGCCGGCGCGCTCGACGTCATCCACGCGCGCAGCGTCGTCCACCTCGACCTCAAGCCCGCCAACCTGTTCCTCACCCAGGACGGCGCCCTCAAGGTCCTCGACTTCGGCATCTCGCGGCGCGCGGGCGCCCCCGTCTCCCGCGCCCCCGCCGTCGCCGTCGGCGGCGGCCATGACAGCGGCGGCGGCGACCTCGGCACGGCGGCCTTCCTCGCCGAGCGCGACGTCTACGCCTCCACGCGCCGCGCCTTCGCCGGCGCGGACAGCCCCGCCGTCGCGCGCAACGTCATCGGAACGCCGGGCTTCATGGCGCCGGAGGTGCTCGAGATGGCCGAGCCGACCGCCGCCACCGACGCCTACGCGCTCGCCGTCTGCATCGCGCAGCTCGCCACAGGGCGCCTCCCGCACGCCGTGCCCGACGAGCCGGACGACTGCTCCGACCCCGCGAGCGTCTCCGCCTGGTGGACCGAGCTGCGCGCCGCGACCCTGCGCGGCACCATGCGCGACCTCGAGCGCGACCCCGCGCGGCTGCCGCGCGGCCTCGTCGCGCTCCTCCAGCGGCTCCTGTCCGTCGATCCAGCGCACCGGCGCGTCGCGCCCGGGAAGCTGACGCAGCTGATCGACGAGGTCTGGGAGCGGCCCCACGGCGTCCCCGATCGGCCCTACAGGGGCCTCGCGGCGCTCTCGTCCACCGACGAGGGGCTCCTGTTCGGGCGCGACGACGACACCGCGCGCCTCGGGCGCGAGCTCGAGTTCGAGCCGTGCGTCGTGCTCCAGGGGCCGCGCGGATCGGGCAAGAGCTCGCTCGCCTCCGCGGGGCTCGTGCCCCACCTCGCGCGCCGCCACGTCGACCAGAAGGACGACTGGATCGAGGCGCGCCTCACCCCGGGCGACGACCCGGACGGCGCCCTCGCCCGCGCGCTCGCCGCCGTCTCGCCGGAGCTCGAGGCCGCGGACCTCGACGCCCTCACCAGGTTCTGCATGGCGTCCGCCGTCGGCGTCGCGCTGATCGTCGACCCGATCGCGCCCCTCGGCGGCGGGCGCCTCGCCGCCCTCGTGGGCGCGCTCGCGACCGGCGAGCCGCGGCGAGGCCTCCGGCTCATCGGCGTGCTCGACGAGGCCGACGACCGCACCGCGGCCCTCCTCGCCACCCCGGCCGGCGAGGGCCTCCGGGCCGCGCTGCGCTACGTGGGGCTGCCCGCCGCCGCCGCCGTGAAGGACCTCGTCGCGGGCCCGGCGAAGCTCGCCGGCGCCGAGGTGCGCGGGCTCGCCCAGGTCGCGGCCGAGGCGCAGCGCGAGCTCCGGAGCGGCGGCGCGGCGCTCTCGTTCATCGCGCTCGCCCTCGCGGAGTGGTGGGAGCGCGCCCGCGCCCTTCGCGGCGCGCTGAGCGGCGAGGCCTGGCAGGAGCTCGGCGGCGTGCGCGGCGCCCTCGCGCGGCACGCCGACGCCGCCCTCGCCGCCCTCGCCCCGGAGGACCGCGCGATCGCCGACGAGGCGCTGCTCCGGCTCGGCGCGATGGACGGGTCGCGCGTCCGCTGGGCCGAGGCAGAGCTCGCCGAGGCCGTCGCCGCGCCGCCCGCCGACGTCGACCGCGTCCTCGGCGCCCTCGAGCGCGCGCGCCTCCTCGTGCGCCGCGACAGGTCCGTGGAGCTCGCCCACGAGTCGCTCGTCTCGAGCTGGCCGCACGCCGCCGCCACCCGCGCGCTGCACATGGAGCGGCTCATCCTGCTGGAGCGCCTCCGCGAGGCCGCCGACGTGTGGGATCGCTCCGGCGAGAGCCCCGATCTCCTCCTGCGCCGCGACCTGCTCGAGCAGGTGAGCAAGCGCGCGGCCTTCGCTTCGCGGCTGCCGCGGCGTGAGCAGGCGCTCGTGCGGGAGAGCCTCCGGCGCGCCCGCGCCCAGCGCGCCAAGAAGATCGGCGCGGCGCTGGCGCTCGGGCTCACCGTCGCCTCGGGGTTCGTGGCCGAGCGGTGGGTCGCGGCGCGCCAGGCGCAGACCGAGGCCAAGGCGCGCGAGGCCGAGGAGCGCGCCGAGCTCGCCGAGCTCATCGGCAAGGCGCGCCGCACGGAGGACCCGTACCACCGCGCCGCGTGGATCGCCGCGGCCCTCGCGCGGCGCGCGGACGACGCGGCGCTGCCGCTCGATCTCGCGTCGGCCGCGGTGGGCCTGCCGCGCGCGCGCTTCCTGACCGTGGACGGCGTGGTGGGGCCGGCGCTGCCGTGGGACGATCGGTGGGTCATCGCCGGCGGCCCCGGGGGCTCGCTGCTCGTCGCCGACCTGCGCCCGCCCGACCCGGAGGTCATCGACGACGTGGCGCTCGACGCCGACCCGGAGAGCATCGAGCGCGCCAAATCGCCGCGCGTCCTCGCGCTGCGGCCGCACGACGCCCCGCACGTGGAGCGCGTGCCGTTCGCGTTCGACACGGCGCTCGCGACGCGCTCGGTCACCGGCGAGGTCCGCGTCTTCCGGCTGCGGGAGGGCGGCACCGTCGCGCTGGCCGCGGTCGCGCCCGTGCGCTGCAGCAGCGCCGTCCACGCGGCCGAGGCGGCGCCCGTCCTCGCCTGCTCGACCGAGGGCGGGATCGCGCGCTGGGACATGCGGCGCGGCGGCGGCGCCGAGGCGGTCGATCGGCACCCGTTCCGCGGCAACGTGCTCGGCGTCTCGCCCGACGGCGCGCACGTGGCGGCGGTGCTCGGGCGCAGGGCGCTGCTCTGGGGGCCCGGCGGCGGCGCGGGCGCCGAGATCACCCTGGGCGCGCCCGCCGTGCTCGGCCGCTTCAGCCCGCGCGATCCCGTGATCGCGCTCGTGCAGCAGAGCAGGACGTCGATCTACGCCCTCGACCGGCCCGCGGCGCCGCTCTTCGAGCTCGACACGGATGCGGCGCCCGCGTCGGCGCGCTGGGACGCGGGCGGGCTCGATCTGGGCGTGTGCGGCAGCGGCGGCAGCGTCTGGCACTACCTCCGGAAGGGCGGCCGCGCCGCGGGCGATCCGCCGCCCGAGGGCTCGCCGTGCGAGGCGTCCCCGGGCAAGGGCGCGCCGCGGCCGCTGCGCGCGCGCGGCGAGATGGCCGACATCGCCGAGCGCGACGTCGGCCCGCACGCGCTGCTCGGCGGGTGGCGGCTGCCGGACCGGCGCGTGCTCACGCGCGACCTCGTCCTGTTCAGCCCGGGCGCGCCCGCCGTGGAGCGCCTCCTCGGGTTCGAGGGGCTCGACCCGGAGGGGAGCCCCGAGGTGCGCGGCGCGGCCGCCTCGGCCGCGGCCGCGCTGCGGCGCGGGGGCGTCGTCGCCTTCGAGATCGGCGGCGAGGTGCGCCTGTACGACGAGGGCTCGCGGCGCCGCACGGCCGTGCGGCGGGGCCACCTGCTGCGCGCCTGCGACGACGGCCGGCTCATGGCGTACCGGCGGGACGAGGGGGTGTGGACGCTGTTCGACGCGACGACCGGCGCGACGGTGGAGGTGGTGCCGAGGGCGCCGGCGCTCGTGCTAGGCGTCGACGCCGCCTGTCGGACGCTGTTCACGCAGGAGCTCGACGGGAACCTCGTCGCGACGTCGCTGCGCGACCTGTCGTCCCGCACGATCGCGGTGACCGACGGCTATGTCTACGAGGCGCGCCCGAGCGCCGCGCGCGGCGACGTCGGCCCCGGGCTGTGGCTGGCGTTCAGCTCGGGCGCGCTGGCGCGCATCGACGAGGCGCGGGGCGAGGTGCGGGTCCTCGGGTACGCCACGCCGCGCGCGACCGCGATAGCGGACGGCCCCCTGCCGGGGGACGCGGCCTTCGCGGACGCGACGGGCGTCGTCGTGATCCGCCGCGCCGGCCTCACGGAGCGGGTGCTCGAGGGCGTGAGCGGGGCGGAGTGGGAGGACATCGCCGCCGCGCCCGACGGCAAGACGTTGCTGCTCTCGTCGGCGGACCGGATCGCGGCGCTCGACCTGGAGCGGCACGAGATCGTCGGCGCCATGCCGTCCGAGGGCCGCGAGCGGCTCGCGCCGTGGGACGCCGACGGCTCGGTGCTCTCATGGTCCTTCGGCCGCGTGGGCGGTGCGACCGGCCTCGTGGTGCCCCGGGGCCTGCCGCTCGCCCAGCGCGTGGGAGAGGCGGTGTCGAACCTGAGGGCCCAGGGGAAGAGGCTCGTCGCGCGGCCGTGAGGCCGCGCGCCAGTGAAGGAGCGCGGCCGTGAGGCCGCGCGCCAGTGAAGGAGCGCGGCCGTGAGGCCGCGCGCCAGTGAAGGAGCGCGGCCGTGAGGCCGCGCGCCAGTGAAGGAGCGCGGCCGTGAGGCCGCGCGCCCAGTGAAGGAGCGCGCCAGTGAGGGCGCGGTCGACGCGGCAAGTCAAAGCCAAAGCCCGCCGTCGCGCGGTATTGTAGGGTCTGCCCTCACCCGCGCGCTCGCGCTCGCGCTCGCGCTCGCGCTCGCGCGAGAGCAGAAGGCGTTGGCTCCGCTGCGGGAACGACGTAGGCTGGTGGCAATCGTGCCCGCGTCCGAACCGAACCTGAATGCATCGCTGTTCCTGTGCATCACGTTCTTCCCGAGCGACCGCATGGCGAGCGCGGTGCTGCGGCTCGTGTCCAGTTTCTGCGGGATGATCCTGGACGACGCGAATGTGAGCTCGCGGTTCTACATGGCCGCGCACGAGCTCGCCGAGAACATCACCAAGTATTCGACGGGCCCCAAGGTCAGCCTGGAGCTCGCGCTGGAGGAGGCCGAGAGCTCCTATATCCTGAAGATCCGCGCGCGGAACGAGGCCTCCACCGATCGCCTACGCGAGGTGGAGAGGCGGCTGCTCGAGCTGAAGACGACGAGCGATCCGGTGAAGCACTACGACGAGCTTATCCATGAGACGGCGATGGTAGAAGGGGTGTCGGGGCTCGGCCTCGCGCGGGTGCGCGCGGAGGGCGGGCTCGACGTGGACTACAAGATCGAGGGCAACGAGCTGACGATCATCGCGCACGCGCCGGTTGGGAGATGGAGGGGAGATGAGCAGCTTGAGGGTTGAGTCCGTCGTCACGGACAGCTTCGGGATCGAGCCGACCCTGAGGGAGGACACCCTCAGCGTCAAGCTCACCGGCACGGGCGACATGGCGGCGGCCGCGCCGCTCGGCTCCTATTGCAAGGCCCTCCAGGCGGAGGTGGTGCGCCTCTCCGTGAGCGCCGTGGAGTTCGACGTAAGGTCTCTTTACTTTCTGAACTCGAGCTGCCTGAAGGCGTTCATCAGCTTCATCTGCGGGCTCGCGGGCCTGGGGCTGAAGTGCAAGGTGCAGTTCCTCACGGACGCGAGGCTGGGGTGGCAGCGGCGGAGCCTGACGGCGCTCGAGCGCATGTCCCCCGAGCTGGTCTCCATCGCGGACGCCTGAAGCGAGGAGGGCGGGACACGATGAAGAAGCGCCGGACGATCGCCCTCCTGATGGACTACGTACGAGGCGAGTACCAGTCCGAGGTGCGTTTCGGGGTCGAGCGCGCCGCCGAGGCGCACGACGTCAATCTCATCATCGCCTTCGGCGAGACGCTCGCCTGCCCCGGGGCGGCCCGCACGGCCCAGAACAGCATGTATCACCTCATCGGCGCGGAGACGGTCGACGGCATCATCGTCGCCTCGACGACGCTCTGCCACCACGTCGGCATCGAGGGGATGAAGCGGTTCTGCCGGTCCTACGCGCCGCTGCCGATCTGCAGCCTCGGGATGGCGATCGACGGCATCCCGAGCCTCGTCGTCGACAACGGCCTCGGGCTCGATCTCTCGGTCGGACACCTCGTCGACGACCACGGGTGCCAGCGCGTCGCGTACATCGGCGGGCCGCCGAGCAACGAGGAGGCGGAGGTCCGCGCCGACGCCTACCGGCGGGCGCTCGCGGACCGCTCGCTCCGCTTCGACGAGCGCCTCGTCGCGTTCGGCAGCTTCACGATCGACACCGGGCGCGCCGCGATGCGGGAGATCATCGGGCGCGGGGCCGCGTTCGACGCCGTTGTCGCCGCCAACGACAACATGGCGCTCGGGGCCATCGAGGAGCTCAAGGCGCACGGCCTGAGCGTCCCGAGGGACCTCCCCGTGTGCGGCTTCGACGACGCCGTCATCGCGCGCTTCGCGAAGCCGTCGCTGTCCACCATCCGCCAGCCCATCAAGCGCATCGGCGCGCGCGCCGTGGACATGATCGTGCGCATGATCGAGGGCGAGCCGGTCCCCGAGTACAACCTGTTCCCGGTCGAGCTCACGCTGCGCGAGTCCTGCGGCTGCGGGTACCAGGTGGAGCCCGCGGGCGCGCCCAAGAGCAAGGCGTGGAGCGCGCCGCTCCCGTCCGCTGGCCAGCGGGACGATCTGGAGCGCCTGCTCGAGAAGAGCGTCGCGATCCCCGCCGGATCGCTCGACGGCTGGGCCGGCCTGCTCCTGTCGGCGCTGGAGGAGGAGCTCTCGGGGACCGAGGGCCGCTTCCTGCGTGCTGTCGAGTCGCTCCTCGACGCGGCGGGGCGCGAGGGCGCGATCCTCGAGCACTTCCAGGGCATGATCACGCTCCTGCGCGAGCAGTTCCGCCGGGGCCACGGGGCCCTCCGGGACGCGGTCCTCGACGAGGCGCTCGAGCGGATCTGGCACGCCTCGCGCATCGTCATCGGGAGCGCGTCCGTGCGCGCCGAGGGGCAGCAGCGGCTCAACGTGGAGCTCGCGTCGCTCTACCTGAGCTGGAGCGCGCGGAGCTTCTCGACCTGCCTGAGCCTGCCCATCCTGCGGCGCATGATGGCGTCGGAGCTGCCGCGGATGCAGTTCTCGCGGGTCGCTGTGTCGCTCTATGACACAGCGCACGACCCGCAGCGCACCACCATGAGGGCGCTCTTCCTGATGGAGGACGGGCGCGAGCTGGAGCCGCCGGCGGAGAGCTTCCCGGCGCGCCACCTGGCGCCCGAAGGGTTCCTGGGAGGCCGGGAGCGCACGAGCATGATCGCGCTCCCCGTCGCGTTCGGCGACGAGGAGAAGTTCGGTGTCGCGGTGCTCAACAGCGGCGCGAACGAGATGGTCTATGACGCCCTCCGCCTCCAGATCGGCTCGGCGGTCAAGGCCGCGGCGCTGCACTGGGAGGTCGTGCGGCAGGTGGAGCTGCGCGAGCGGCTGGAGCAGGAGAAGGTCCGCCAGGAGAGCGTCGTCGCGGCGCGCATCCAGACGACGCTGGTGCCGGCGCAGCTCTCGGTCGAGGGCCTCGAGCTCTCCGCCGTCATGAAGCCGGCCGCGGAGGTCGGCGGCGATTACTACGACGTGCTCGCGACGGACGAGGGCGGCTGGCTCGGGATCGGCGACGTGGCGGGGCACGGGCTCGCGGCGGGGCTCGTGATGCTGATGATCCAGAGCATGATCTCGGCCCTGACGCGCAACGACCCGCGCGCCAGCCCCGGGGACATCCTCTCTGCGGTGAATGGGGCGGTGTACGAGAACGTCCGCGGTCGGCTGAAGCGGGACGAGCACGCGACGCTGCTCCTCTTGCGGTACGAGCGGAGCGGGCGGGTGACGTTCGCGGGGGCGCACGACGACATCATCGTGTGCCGCGCGCGCACCCGCCGCTGCGTGTGCATCCCGAGCTCGGGCGTCTGGATCGGCGCGCTGCCCGCCATTGACGCGATGACGCGAGACGCCGAGTTCGTCCTGGAGGACGGGGACGTGCTCGTGCTCTACAGCGACGGCGTGACGGAGGCGCGCAACGCGCACCATGAGCAGTTCGGCCTCGAGCGGCTGTGCTCCACCATCGAGTCCTCCCAGAGCGCGCCCGCCGAGGCGATCCGGGACCGGATCCTCGGCGAGGTCGAGGGCTGGTGCCCGAGCCCCGATGACGACATCACGGTGGTCGTGGCGAGGTACAGCGCGCCTCGAACACTGTAACTGTGGCAACTGTGGCCCGAGGCCGCCCGCTTTCCTACATGAGCGCTATCGCCTGTGTCAGCAGAAGGGATTGGATCCGGGTTGAGAACCACGTACGCTGCGCCAATCGTGTCAGTGTCCGAACCGAGTCCGAACGGGTCACTGTTTCTATGTATCTCGTTCCACCCGAGCGAGCGTATGGCCAACAGCGTGCTTCGGCTGGTGTCCAGCTTCTGCAGCATGGTGCTGGACGACGCCAACGTGAGCTCGCGGTTCTACATGGCCGCGCACGAGCTCGCCGAGAACATCATCAAGTATTCCTCGGGCCCCAAGGTCAGCCTCGAGCTCGCGCTGGAGGAGCGCGAGAGCTCCTGCGTGATGAAGATCTCCGCGCGGAACGAGGCGTCGCCGGAGCGGCTGCGCGAGGTGGAGAGGCGGCTCTTCGAGCTGAAGGCGGCGAGCGATCCTGTGAAGCACTATGACGAACTCATCTGTGAGACGGCGATGGTAGAAGGGGTGTCGGGGCTCGGCCTCGCGCGGGTGCGCGCGGAGGGCGGGCTCGACGTGGACTATACGATCCAGGGCAACGAGCTGACGATCATCGCGCACGCGCCGGTGGGGAGGTGGAGGGTCGATGAGCAGCTTAAGGGTTGAGCCCGTCGTCATGGACAGCTTCGGGATCGAGCCGGCCCTGAGGGAGGACACCCTCAGCGTCAAGCTCACCGGCACGGGCGACATGGCGGCTGTCGCGCCGCTCGGTCTGCTGCTCAAGGACCTGCACGCCGAGGCGGCGCGCCTCCGCGTGAGCGCCATCGAGTTCGACGTGAGGGCCCTTTACTTCCTGAACTCGAGCTGCCTGAAGGCGTTCATCAGCTTCATCGCCGGCATCGCGAGCCAGGGGCCGAAGTGCAAGGTGGAGTTCCTCACCGACGCGAGGCTGGGCTGGCAGCGGCGGAGCCTGACGGCCATCGAGCGCATGTCTCCGGAGCTGGTCTCCATCGCCGATACCTGACGCGAGAGCCGCGGGAGATGAGCGAGAAGCGCCGGACGATCGCCTTCCTGATGGACTACGTCGGGGGAGACTACCAGTCCGAGGTGCGCTTCGGCATCGAGCGCGCCGCGGAGGCCCACGACGTCAATCTCGTGATCGCCTTCGGAGAGACGCTCGCGCTGCCCGGCGAGGGGGGGGAGGCCCAGAACAGCGTTTATCAGCTCATCGGCCCGGAGACGGTCGACGGCATCATCGTCGCGTCGGCGACCCTCTGCCATCACATCGGCATCGAGGGGATGCGCGAGTTCTTCCGGGCGTACGCGCCGCTGCCCGTCTTCAGCATCGGGATGGCGATCGACGGTCTCCCGAGCCTCATCGTGAACAACGGCCTCGGGATCGAGCTCTCGGTCGGGCACATGATCGACGTCCACGGGCGCCGGAGCATCGCGTACGTCGGCGGACCGGCCAACAACGAGGAGGCCAAGGCGCGCGCAGACGCCTACTGGGGGGCGCTCGCGGCGCGCGGCCTCCCGCTCGACGAGCGCCTCTTCGCGGCGGGCGCGTTCACGATCGACAGCGGCCGCGTGGCGATACGTGACATCCTGGACCGCGGGGTAGAGGTCGACGCCGTGGTCGCCGCCAACGACAAGATGGCCCTCGGCGTGATCGAGCTGCTCGCGGAGCGGGGGCTCCGCGTCCCGCAGGACATCCTCGTGTCCGGCTTCGACGACGCCTTCATCGCGCGCTTCTCCAAGCCGTCGCTCACCACCGTTCGCCAGCCCATGAAGCGGCTCGGGGCCCAGGCGATGGACACGATGATGCGCATGCTCGACGGCGAGGTCGTGGAGGACGTGGCGCTCCTCGACGTCGAGCTCACGTGCCGTGAGTCGTGCGGCTGCAGGGTCCAGGCGAGCGCCTCGCTCGCGCCGTCGGCCTCGACGCCGCGCGACGGGGCGTCCCTGGTCGCGGCGCGGCGGGAGTCGCTGGAGACCGCGCTCAGGAGGAGCGTGGCCATCCCGACTGGCTCGCTCGATGGCTGGCCTGGCGAGCTCCTGTCGGCGCTGGAGGACGAGCTCGCGGGGCGGGAGGGCCGCTTCCGGTACGCGCTCGAGGCGCTCCTCGACGCGGCGGGGCGCGCGGGCGCCATCCTCGATCACTTCCAGGCCATGATCGATGTGCTCCGAGAGCGGCTCGGCCGGCCGCCGTCGGGCGGCGGGGGCGTCGCTCTCTACGACGCCCTCGAGCGGCTATGGCACGTGTCGCGCATGGTCATTTCGAGCGCGTCGATGCGCGTCGAGGGGGAGCGGCGGCTGACCGTGGAGCTCGCGGCGACGTACCTCAGCTGGAGCGCGCGGAGCTTCTCGACGTGCCTGAGCCTGCCCAGCCTGAAGCGCGTGCTCGCGTCGGAGCTGCCGGTCCTCGGGATATCGCGGGCCGCGGTGTCGCTGTATGACGACGCTCCCGAGGCGCAACGAGGTGTCATGAGGTCGCTCTTCCTGATGGAGGACGGCCGCGAGGTGGACCCGCCGGCGGCGAGCTTCCCGGCGCGCCGCCTCGCGCCCGACGGGTTCCTGGGAGGCCGGGAGCGCACGACCATGATCGCGCTCCCGGTCGCGTTCGGCGACGAGGAGAAGTTCGGTGTCGCGGTGTTCAGCAGCGGCGCGCACGAGCTGATCTACGACGCGCTCCGCCTCCAGATCGGCTCCGCGACCAAGGCCGCGGCGCTGCACCGGGAGATGGTCCGTCAGGTGGAGGCGCGCGAGCGGCTGGAGCAGGAGAGGGTCCGCCAGGAGAGCGTCGTCGCGGCGCGCATCCAGACGACGCTGGTCCCGGAGCGGCTGTCGGTCGCGGGGCTCTCGCTCTGCGCCCTCATGAAGCCGGCCGCCGAGGTGGGCGGCGACTACTACGACGTGCTCGCGACCGCCGACGGCGGCTGGCTCGGGATCGGCGACGTCGCGGGGCACGGGCTCGCGGCGGGGCTCGTGATGCTGATGATCCAGAGCATGGTCTCGGCGCTGACGCGCAGGGACCCGAGGGCGAGCCCCGCCAGGGTGATCTCGGCCATCAACGCGGCGCTGTACGAGAACGTGCGCGGCCGCCTGATGCGGGACGAGCACGCGACGCTGCTCCTGCTCCGGTACGAGCGGAGCGGGCGGGTGACGTTCGCCGGGGCGCACGACGACATCCTCGTGTGCCGCGCGAAGACGCGCCGCTGCGTGTGCATCCCGAGCTCGGGGGTCTGGATCGGCGCGCTGCCAGCCATCGACGACATGACGCGAGACGCCGAGTTCGTCCTGGAGGACGGCGACGTCCTCGTGCTCTACAGCGATGGAGTGACCGAGGCGCGCGACGCCCACCATGAGCAGTTCGGCCTCGATCGGCTCTGCACCACCATCGAGGCCGTCCAGACAGAATCCGTCGTGGTCATTCGTGACAGGATCCTGAACGAGGTCGAGGGGTGGTGCCCGAGCCCCGACGACGACATCACGGTCGTCGTGGCGAGGTACCGCGCCCCCCGGCAGCCCTGACGCATCGGTCGAGGCGCGGCCGGCGCGCCCGTCGAAGCGGTGAGCGCGCGGTCGAGACGGACGCCGTGAACAGCGCGCTGGAGCGCTCGCGATCGTTCGCTCGCCTACATGGGCACACGGCCGACCAAGGGGGATTGGATCCGGTGCAAGAATTACGTACGCTGCGTGAACCGTGTTAGCTTCCGGACTGAGCCAGGACGCTTCACCGTTCTTGTGCATCACGTTTTTCCCTAGTGAACGGATGGCTAGCGCGGTGTTACGGCTGGTGTCCAGCTTCTGTGGGATGGTGCTGGACGATGAGAGTGAGAGCTCGCGGTTCTACATGGCCGCGCACGAGCTCGTCGAGAACCTCATCAAGTACTCGTCCGGCCCGGAGGTCAGCATCGAGCTGGCGCTGGAGGGGGGCGAGGGCGCGCGGGTCCTCGTGATCCGCGCGCGGAACGAGGCGTCGCCGGAGCGGCTGCGCGAGGTGGAGCGGCGGCTCTCCGCGCTGAGGTCGGCGAGCGATCCTGTGAAGCACTATGACGAACTCATCTGTGAGACGGCGATGGTAGAAGGGGTATCCGGGCTCGGCCTCGCGCGGGTGCGCGCGGAGGGCGGGCTCGACGTGGACTACACGATCGAGGGGAGCAGGCTGACGATCATCGCGCAGGCGCCGGTTGCGGGATGGAGGGGAGATGAGCGGTTTACGGGTTGAGCCTGTCGTCACGGACAGCTTCGGGATCGAGCCGACCCTGAGGGACGACACCCTCGGCGTCAAGCTCACCGGCACGGGCGACATGGCGGCGGCGGCGCCGCTCGGCCTTTGCCTCAAGGCCCTCCAGGGAGAGGTCATGCGCCTCTCCATCAGCGCGGTGCAGTTCGATATAAGGGCTCTTTACTTTCTCAACTCGAGCTGCCTGAAAGCGTTCATCAGCTTCATCTGCGGGCTCGCGGGCCAGGGGCTGAAGTGCAAGGTGCAGTTCCGCACGGACGCGCGGCTAGGATGGCAGAGACGGAGCCTGGTGGCGCTCGAGCGCATGTCTCCGGAGCTGGTCTCGATCGAGGACACCTGACCGGAGAGCCGCAGGACAAGATGAAGAAGCGCCGGACGATCGCCCTCGTGATGGACTATGTGCGCGGCGAGTACCAATCCGCGCTGCGGATCGGGGTCGAGCGCGCCGCCGAGGCGCACGACGTCAACCTCGTGATCGCCGTCGGGGAGACGCTCTCCGCCCACGGTCCCTCCGAGGCCGCCCAGAACAGCATCTACCGCCTCGTCAGCGCGGAGGCGGTCGACGGCATCGTGGTCGCGTCGGCGACGCTCTGCAATTTCGTCGGCGCCGAGGGGGTGCAGCGCTTCTGCCAGGATTACGCGCCGATGCCCCTGTGCAGCATCGGGATCCCGCTCGAGGGCATCCCGAGCATCCTCGTGGACAACGGCCTCGGGATCGAGATGGCGGCCGGCCACCTGCTCGACGATCACGCGTGCCGGTGCGTCGCGTACATCGGTGGGCCGGTCAACAACGAGGAGGCGAGGATCCGCGCCGACGCGTTCCGCAAGGCGCTCGCCGCGCGCGCGATCCCGTACGACGAGCGCCTCGTCGCGAGCGGCCAGTTCACGATCGACACGGGCCGCGCCGCGATGGCCGAGATCCTGGACCGCGGGGTCGAGATCGACGCCGTGGTCGCGGCGAACGACAACATGGCCCTCGGGGCGATCGAGCTCTTGAAGGCGCGGGGCCTCCACGTGCCGAGGGACATCCTTGTGTGCGGCTTCGACGACGTGGGCGTGGCGCGCTACGCGAAGCCGTCCTTGACCACGGTTCGCCAGCCGATCAAGCGGCTCGGGGAGATCGCGCTCGAGACGGTCGTGCGCATGCTCGACGGCGAGGCCGTCCCCGATCGGAACATGCAGCAGATCGAGCTCACGCGGCGCGAGTCCTGCGGCTGCGCGTACCAGGCGGTCGCGATGCGGCCGCGCACGAACCCGCCGCGCCTCGGGGCGATGTCGCTCGGCGGCCGGCGCGACGAGCTGGAGCGCGCGCTCGAGCAGGCCGTGGGGATCCCGGCCGCGTCGCTCGACGGCTGGGCCGGCGGGCTCCTGTCGGCGCTCGAAGAGGAGCTGGAGGGCCACGAGGGGTGCTTCCTGCACGTGCTGGAGCGCGTCCTCGACACGGCCGGGCGCGAGGGGGTGTTCCTCGATCTGTTCCAGGGCGTGGTGACGCTCCTGCGCGCGCGGCTCCGGCGGCCGGTCGAGGAGGGGGGCGACGCCGCCGTGAACGAGGCCCTGGAGCGGCTGTGGCATGCGTGCCGCGTCCTCATCGGGAGCGCGTCCGTGCGCGTCGAGGGGCGGCAGCGCCTCGACGTCGAGGTCGCCTCGATCGACCTGAGCTGGAGCGGGCGGTGGTTCTCGACGTGCCTGAGCTTGCCCCTCTTCCAGCGCATGCTGGCCTCGGAGATGCCCAGGCTGCACTTCACGCGCGCCGCCGTCTCGCTCTACGACGACGCCCAGCGAGCCACCCTGAAGACGCTGTTCCTGATGGAGGACGGCCACGCGGTGACGCCGCCGACCGAGAGCTTCCCGTCGCGCTCCCTGGCCCCTCCCGGGTTCCTGAGCTCGAGCGAGCGCACGAGCGTCGTCGTGATGCCGCTCACGTTCGGTGACACGGAGTATTTCGGGGTGATGGCGCTGAACAGCGGCATGAACGAGATGGTCTACGACGCGCTGCGGCTCCAGATCGGCTCCGCGGTGAAGACGGTGGCGCTGCACCGGGAGATGGTGCGTCAGGTGGAGCTGCGCGAGCGGCTGGAGCAGGAGAGCGAGCGGCAGGAGACGGCGCTCGCGGCGCGCCTCCAGACGACGCTGGTGCCGGAGCAGCTGCACATCGAGGGGCTGGAGCTCTCCGCGGCCATGACGCCGGCGGCCGAGGTGGGCGGCGACTACTACGACGTCATCGCGACGCCCGAGGGGGGGTGGCTCGGGATCGGCGACGTGGCGGGGCACGGGCTCGCTGCGGGGCTCGTGATGCTGATGATCCAGAGCATGGTGTCGGCGCTGACGAGCAGGGACCCGGGCGCGAGCCCGAGCGAGCTGCTCGCGGCGCTCAACAAGGCGCTCTACAAGAACGTGCGCAGCCGCCTGAAGCGGGACGAGCACGCGACGCTGCTCCTGCTCCGGTACGAGCGGGGCGGGCGGGTGACGTTCGCCGGGGCGCACGACGACATCATCGTGTGCTCGGCGCGCACGCGGCGGTGCGTGTGCATCCCGAGCTCGGGCGTCTGGATCGGCGTGTTGCCCGTCATCGACGAGGTGACGCGGGACGCCCAGTTCGTCCTGGAGGACGGGGACGTGCTCGTGCTCTACAGCGACGGGGTGACGGAGTCGCGCAACGCGCACCGCGAGCAGTTCGGGCTGGAGCGGCTCTGCACCGCCATCGAGGCCGTGCAGACCGCGCCGGTCGAGGCGATCCGCGACAGGATCCTGAGGGAGGTCGAGGGGTGGTGCCCGAGCCCGGACGACGACATCACGGTCGTCGTGGCGCGGTACCGCGCGCCGGCGTAGCGCTCGCGGCTGACCTTGCCGTCGCGCCGCCTCGGCATGCGGCGCTCGATGACGCCGCTGTGGAGGAACGGAGACGTCCTGCCGTCGGCGGGGCTCTTACGGCGTGGGGCGCTGGACTGGCCTGGCGCGCGGTGCTGGACTCGACTCGTCGGCGCGCGGCGCGCGGTGCGCCGCAGCGGACGCGAGGGTCCGCGCGCCGGAGCCCGGAGGAGATCGCGCCATGGTTTATCCCGACCTGCAGGTTGTCGAGCGCGCCCTCGCCGCCGTCGAGGCGCTGCGGGCGAGCGCCATCGAGCATGAGCTGCGAAACCGGCACCTCGTCGATGTGGTGCACCCGAAGCACCGGGCGGGAGCGACGAACCTGCTGCATTACCTCGCTGTCCGGCAGCAGGACATCCGCGACCTGCAACGGCAGCTCGCCTCGCTCGGGCTGAGCTCGCTGGGGCGCCTGGAGCGCTGCGCGCTGGCCTCCCTCGACGCCGTGCGCGGGGCGCTCGACGCGCTCGCGCGGCGCCCCGAGGTGCGGCCGCCCGGCGAGTCGCCCACCACGTTCGCGTCGGGGGGCGCGCTGCTCGAGGAGCACGCGCGGGCGCTGCTCGGGGAGGGGCGCCAGGGGCGAACGACGCGGGTGATGGTGACGCTGCCCGGGGACGCGCGGAAGGGGGAGCTGAAGCGGCTGCTCGAGGGAGGGATGGACGTCGCGCGGATCAACTGCGCGAAGGAGGACGCAGGCGCGTGGGCCGGGCTCATCGAGCGGCTCCGGGAGGCGGGACGGGAGACCGGGGTGCGGTGCAAGGTGCTCTGCGACATCGCGGGGCCCAACCCGCGCGTGAGCAAGATCGACGGGGATCCGGCGCGCGTCACGCTGCCCGAGCGGGGTGAGCGGCCCTGGCTCTGGCTCTGCAAGGACGTGAAGCGGGCGCGCCCCTCGGCGGGCAGCACCGGCGCGGGGGAGGCGCTCGCGCTCGGGTGCACCATCCCGGAGATCGTCGACGACCTCCGGCCCGGGCACCGGGTGTTCTACGACGACGGGCGGCTCGGCGGCACGGTCAAGCTCGTGACCGGAGGCGCCGCGCTCGTGGAGGTGGATTTCGCGCGCCAGGGCTCCGTGAAGCTGAAGCCTGGAAAGGGCCTGAACTTTCCGGACACCGAGCTCGGGATCCCGTCGCTCACGCCGAAGGACCTCGAGGATCTCGACTTCATCGCGCGCCACGCGGACATGGTGGGGCTCTCGTTCGTTCGGTCTCCTTCCGATGTGGAGCGCCTCCAGGCGGAGCTCGCCGCGCGCGGGGCGGCTCACCTCGGGATCGTCCTTAAGATCGAGACGACGCCCGCGTTCGCGCGGTTCCCGAGGCTCCTGCTCACGGCGATGCGCAGCGAGCAGGTGGGGGTGATGCTCGCGCGCGGCGATATGGCCGTCGAGATGGGGTTCATGCGGCTGGCGGAGGTCCAGGAGGAGCTCCTGTGGCTCTGCGAGGCGGGGCTGGTCCCCGCGATCTGGGCGACGCAGGTGCTCGAGAGCCTGAACAAGACAGGCGTGCCGACCCGCGGGGAGGTGACGGACGCGGCGATGAGCTCGCGCGCGGAGTGCGTGATGCTCAACCAGGGCGAGAACATCGTCGCGACGGTCGCGTTCGTGGTCGACGTCCTCCGCCGGATGCACGAGCACCAGGACAAGAAGCGGGCGCTCATGCGTTCGCTCGGGGTCTCACGCCTCGACTGAGGCGTCGACCCGAACCAGGCGTCGTCGACCGTCGACCCAACCCCGGTCGACCCGACCCCAACCCGACCCGGGTTGGGCGGCCAGGTTGGGCGCCCCGACCCGGGTTCGCTTTCCGCTTTCAGCGGTCGGCGGCCGACCCAACCTGGGTGGGCAGCCCGGACGGATGACTCAACCTGGGTGGGTTGCCCCCGGTGCGCAGCCCGGCGGTCCGGCGGTCGACCCAACCTGGGTGGGCGGCCCGGATGGGCGGCCCGGATGACCCAACCCTGGTGGGTTGTCCCCAGTGCGGATGACCCAACCCGGGTGGGTTGCCCCGCTCAGTCGACCGAAGGCACGGTGGCGTCGACCCGGGTTGGGAGCCCGCGCGCGCCTGCCGGCGCGCGGAACGCTGCGCCCGACAGCTCCCGCCGCATGCAGGTGGCCGCCTCGTCGTAGCGGGGGTCGGACGCACTCCCGATGATCGTCGGCACCACGATATAGCCCTCGGCGTCGACGTTGAACTCCACCCGGATGGCGTCAGGCGGCAGCAGGCTCCCGCCCGGGCCGCGGCAGCGCTGCACGAGGTCCCAGTAGAGCTGCGCCCGCGCCGCCTTCTCGATCGCCGGGCTCGACATGTTGGCCTGCACCAGGGGCGCGCCGATCTCGACGCGCGAGCGGGGGGCAGGGGTGGGGGCGGGCGCCGGCTCCGGCGGGAGCGCGGAAGGCGCCGGGAGGCCGGTGCTCGTGCCGATCTTCGCGACGCTCACGCCGTCGGCCGGCCTGGAGGCGGCCTCCCGCCCGGCGGCGAGGATCTCCTCGAGCGCATCCGGCTCGACGGACCCCACCGCCGGCGCGCTGTCCGTCCGGAGGCGGGCGCCGCGGTCGTCCAGCGACGCGGCGGCGCCGCGCGCCCAGGGGGTGAGCGCCCCGGCGTCGGCCCCCGCCGGCGGCGCGGGCGGCGGGCGCTCGCAGGCCGCGAGCAGCGGGAGCAGGGCCACGAACGCGGTGCGCACGGGGAAAGGGTCGATCGAATGCGCGTCGCGCGCAACGGCGTCGGCAGTGTACCGTGGCATCGCACGTCGATGCGCGCGCTCCTCGCGATCCTGCGGATCGGTCTTCGCTCGCTGCGCGAGGGGAGCGTGTCCCCCATGTCGTCGTCATCGGGAGGCCTGCGCGGCGGCTCTTCCAGCGCCGCCGCGCGCCTCGCCCTCGTCGTGGCCCTGTCGTCGCTCGCGGGCGCGCTGTCCGGCCTGCTCCCGGCGATCGCCGGCGTGGCCATCGGCGCCGTCTCCGGGCGCGAGGCGCCGCCCTCGGGCGGCATCGGCGGCGCGCTCGCCCGGCTGCTCGCCGGCGCACCGCCCGCGGCCGTGGTCCTCGCAGCGCTCGGCGCCACGCTCGTGTCCGCCTCCCTGGCGGTGCTCTCGGGCCGGAAGAGCTCGGAGCTCGGCGGCGACCTCACCGCCGCGTTCCGCGTCGCGCTCTTCCGGGCGGCGCTCTCCGCCTCGCCCCGCGACGTGGACGCCGCCGGGCGCGCGCTCATCGCGGCGCAGGCGGCGGGGCCCGCGCCGCGGCCGCCGAGCGCCGGGCCCGCGCCGCCCGTCCGGGGCGCGGAGGTCGTGCGGCTCGCGATCGCGCGGGACGCCGGCCTCGTCGCCGATTTCGCGATCGCCGTCGCGACCGGCTTGCCCCAGGCGCTCGCGACGCTCGCGGTCCTGGCCGGGTCGCTGGTCTCGAGCGGCATGGCGCTCGTCCTCGCGGGCGGCGCGGCGCTGTTCGCGGCCTCGCGCCTCGCGGCGGACCGGGCCTCGGGCCGCGTGGCGCGCGCGATGCGGGAGATGCAGCACGCCGACACGGCCGTCTTCGGCGCGGTGGGCGAGGCGCTTTCGGGAGCGGAGGACCTCCGCCTGCTCGGCGCGCGCGCCCAGGCCGAGAGAGAGCTCGCTGTGGCCGCGCGCCGGGTCGCGGACGCGCGCCGCCGCTTCGGCCAGGCGCTCGCCGTCTCCGGCCAGATCAAGGGCACGCTCGCGGCGCTCTCGCCGCTCGTCATCGTCGCCGCGCTCGCGGCCTCTCGCGGCGTCGCCGGCGCGGGCGAGGTCGGAGAGCTCCTGCTCGTGGTGCCGCTGCTGATGGCGCGCCTCGAGGCGCTCGACGCCCTCCGCGCCGGCTTCATCGAGCGCGCCCCCCTGCTGCGCGCGACGCTCGCGCTGCTGCGCCTGCCCGAGCACCC
Organism: Sorangium sp. So ce117; assembly: GCF_051524395.1. Classification (NCBI taxonomy): domain Bacteria; kingdom Pseudomonadati; phylum Myxococcota; order Polyangiales; family Polyangiaceae; genus Sorangium; species Sorangium sp. So ce117. The sequence continues at coordinate 7,467,610 of NZ_CP150309.1, read as the reverse complement.
TCCGCGCCCCTCCGGCGGCCTCGCCGTGCAGCTGGACGGTGAGGCGAGGCGCCCCCTGTCGATCGCCTTCGAGGGGGTCACGTTCACGCCGCCGGGCGCGAGCCGCCCCGTCCTCGATGGGGTGTCGCTCTCGATCCCCGCCGGAGCGGTGGTCGGCGTCTGCGGTCGCTCCGGCAGCGGCAAGTCGATGCTCCTGCGCCTGCTCCTGCGCCTCGACGAGCCGTCGTCGGGCGCGATCGCCGTGGGGGGCGTGGATCTGCGGCAGATCCCGCCCGAGGAGCTCCCGCGGCTGTTCGGGGTGGTGGGGCAATCGGCGCGGCTGTTCGAGCGGAGCATCGCGGACAACCTGGCGCTCGGCCTCGAGCCCGCGCCCACGGAGGAGCGCATGCGCGAGGCGCTCCTCCGGGTGGAGCTCGACGAGCTCGCAGGCGCGCCGCCGGCGGAGGGCGAGGCGCGGCCCGCGCGCGGCCTCGCGACGGAGGTGCGCGCCTCACCTCCGAGCCTGTCGGGCGGTGAGGCGCGGCGGCTGCTGCTCGCGCGGGTGCTGCTGCGCGAGCCGCGGGTCTTCGTGCTGGACGAGCCGGAGGCGGGCCTGCCGGGCGCCACCGCCGAGGCGGTCCTCCGCACGGCGTGCGAGGTCGCCGCCGGGCGCACGGCCATCGTCGTGACCCACGCGCCGCACCTCCTCAGGTCGACGTTCAACGTGCTGCTCGACGGCGGTCGGGTCGCGGCGATGGGCACGCACGAATCCCTCCGCGAGAGCTCGCCGCTCTATCGGTCGCTTCTGGCCGAGGCGCTGCAGCGATCCGCGAGGTCGGCGGCGGGCTGACGAAGACGTGCGCGCGGTTACCCCGCTCGCGCGGAGGTCACGGATCGCAGGGACCGCCTGCCCGCGCGGCCTGGCGGGCGAGGTGCTCGGCGTCGACGGCAGCGCCGCGCGCCTCCTCGGGCACGTCCGCCGAGATTCCCAGCGGGCGGCCCGCGAGCCCCCGCGCGAGCCAGACGAGGATGGATACGGCCCCCCAGGCGAGCGCGAAGGCGACGCCTGCGTCGACGATCGCGCGGTAGGGCGGGGGCATCTGCCGCACGAGCAGGATGAGCGCCACGATGCCTGCGACGAGCGCCCACGTCGCGATCAGCCGGCGGCGCGTCGCGTGGAGGAGCGCCATGCAGTAGAGCGGCGCCAGCGCCACGTGGAGGGGCCGCCCGTGCTCGGCGAGGTGGAGCGCGCGCGCGACGACCCGCGGCGAGAAGCGCTGCTGAAAGCCGCGGTACCCCTCGAAGTAGGCGATCGTGACCGTCCAGGCCGCGAGCAGGACCAGCTGACCCGTCGTGAGCGTGTGCCCCGTCAGGAGGCGCGCCGCCGTCGCGCCGAGACGACAGATGGCCTCGACAAGGACGGCCACGACACCAAGGACACCCCACAGGACGACGGCAAGGCGACGCCGCCCCTCGCGGACGGGCGGGCTCATCGCGCCCGCGCCGGATCGAGGGGCCTCGCGGCCGTGGATCGCGCTCGAACGGCCGCGCGCGCGGACGAACGCTTCGGACGGTGCGCCGGACAGCCGAATCGCCGCATGTCGCTGCATGCTAGGAGAGGAGCTGGGCACGTCAACCGGATCCCACGGGTGTCATGGCGGTTCGCTCCGGCGCGGTCCGGCGGTAGCATCGGCGGCCCATGCCGCTCGCCGACCGCTCCGCGCCGGGTGTCCCGCCCGCCCCGGCGCGGGCCCTCCCGCCCCACCCGCACGCGCTGCGCTCGCCGCTTGCGCCCTTCACGGCGCGCCTGCGCGACCTGCTCTCGACGGTCGAGTCGGCGGCGCTCCTCGGCGCGGTGGAGGCGCGGGTGCGCGGGCTCGGGGAGCACCTGCGCTTCGCGTGCCTCGCGATGCCGTGCTCGGAGGCGCTCGTCGCGCTCGAGATGGAAACGCTCGGGCGGCTCACGGTCCCCGTCGTCGCTGACGCGGTCGGCTTCCGCGCGCCGTGCGCGGAGCTGCCGCCGAGCGGTACCCCGTTCGCGTACCTGCTCGGTGGCGGCGGCGGGCACGCGGTGGAGCTGTCCGACGGCGATCCGATGATCGCGCCGCTCCGGCCGCTCCTGGCCGCCGCGCCGGCGTCCGCGATCTTCGTGCCGATCCGCGTCGGCGCAGCGACCGTGGGCGGCGCCGCGCTGTTCTCGCACGACGCGCCCCTCGGCGGGCGGGAGCTCGACCTGGCCGAGCGGCTGGCCGAGGTCCTCGCGCTCACCGTGGAGTCGTTCCGCACCGAGCGAGTCGTCTTCGAGCTCTTCGCGCGCGCGATGCCGGACCTGCTCGCGCAGGCGCCAGGCCAGCCGGCGGCGGGGCCGGGCGGGCGCGCCGCCTCGGGCGCGGAACCTCCCATCCCGGAAGGGGCGGCCCCGCCGCCGACCTCGCTCCGCGCCGCGCTGGAGCGGCACATCCACGCGCTGCGCCTCACGCCCGAGTACCGCCGCCGCCTGGAGCTCGCCGCGGTGGTGGGCAGGCTCGCAGAGCGCGGCGAGGCGGAGGCCCGCCTGGCCCTCGACCTCCTCGAGCGGATCGACGCCTACGCGAGCGGCGCCGGCGATGCAGGGGAGCCGGCCTCCGCGGGGGAGGGGAGCGCCGCGTGAGCACGGCTCCTCCGGCAGGACCGGGCGGCGAGCTCCACGGCGCGGCACGCCCGGGCGCGCGGAGCGGCGCGGGCGTGCGCGTCGCGCTGATCGACTCCGGCGTCGATGCCTCGCACCCCGCGCTGCGCGCAGCGGCGCTGCGGCACGTCGCCCTGGTCCAGCGCGGCGCTGGCGGTGGCGCGTACGGGGTCGCGCCGTGCGCTCCGGGAGATCTCAGCGGGCACGGGACGGCGTGCGCGGGCATCGTCCACCGCATGGCGCCCGCGGCCGAGATCACGAGCGTCCGCGCGCTCGGCGATGACGGGCGGTGCTCGCGTGACGGGCTCGTCGCCGCGCTGCGCTTCTGCGTCCGCGAGCGATTCTCCGTGGTCAACCTGAGCCTCGGCATCGACATCCCGAAGAACGCGCCGCTCCGCCCGGGCGACTACCGCTCGCTGGTCGAGCTCTACGAGGTCGCGGACGCCGCCTACACCGCGGAGGTCGTGCTCGTGGCCGCCGGCCCGAACGCGGCGGCGTTCCGCACCTATCCAGGGCGCTTCAAGTCGCTGATCGGCGTCGGCAGAGGGGCCTTTCAGGACCCGGAGGCGCTCCGGAGCGAGCTCACGCTCGACCACGAGATCCTCGCGCCCGGTGACGACGTGCTCGCGCCCGCGCCCGGCGGCGGCGAGCGGCGCTGGACCGGTACGTCGTTCGCGGCGCCCCACGTGACCGCGCACGTCGCGCGCATCCGCGCCGCGTGGCCGGAGCTCTCGATCGAGGCGGTGAAGGCGGCGCTGCACGGGCTCGCGCGCGGGGCGCGCGGCGAGGGGATGGAGGAGCGCGGTGCTCCCGCTTGATCCGATCGACGGCGTGTCGTCGCTGTCGCGGCTGCTGCGGAGCGCGCCGGGCGCAGAGGTCCGCGCCGAGCTCGACCGCGTCGAGGCGCTCCTCGGTGTCGGCCGCGATCCTGCGGCGGCGGTGCTTGAGGGCGGGCCGCTCGTCGCGGCGGCGCTCGGCTTCGGGCGCGGCGCGCTCGCGTTGCGTGAGGGGGCGCTGGACGCGGCCGTCCTGCACCTCGAGGGCGCTGTCGCCGCGTTCGACCGAGGAGGGGCCGCAGAGGCCCGGGACCTCGCGCGGTGCGAGGCGGCGCTCGCGCGCTTGCGCCGCGACGTCCGAGCGGCCTGCGCGTCCGCCATCGAGGAGCTCGACGCCATCGCGGCCGCAGGCGATCCCGGGCGCCGCGCCGCGGTCGTCGCCCTCCATTACCGCGGTACGGCCGAGCGGCTCCTCGGCGACGCGGCGGCTGCGCAGCGCACGCTGCTGTCGGCGCTGCGCCGCTCGGAGCCGTTCCTCGGCGAGCGCGCGCAGATCCTGAACTCGCTCGGCACGCTCTACGTGACCCTCGGCGCGCACGGCGCGGCCGAGGCGCTGCTCGAGCACGCGGCCGAGCTCCACCGCCGCCGGGGCGACTCCGTGGGCGAGGCGATCGCCTGCGGCCAGCTCGGCGCGGCGGCGCTCGGCCTCGGCGCCCTGGAGCGCGCCCGAGCCCCGCTCCAGCGACAGGAGTGGCTGTGCGCGCGCCTCGGCGACGCGTTCGGCCGCGCGCGCGCCCTCACGTTCCTCTCCGAGCTTGCGCTCGAGCTCGGCCGCGCCGACGACGCCCTGGCGCTCGCGACCTCCGCCCGCGAGATTGCCGAGCACGCCGCGCCGCCACTCCGAACCTGGGTCGCTTACGCTTCGAGGGCGATCGGGCGCGCGCGGCGGGATCTCGGCGATCCGGGCGCGGAGGCGGCGCTGGATGAGGCGGGCGCGCTCTTCCGCGCGCTCGGCCTTCCGCTCGGAGAGGCGCTCGCCGCCTGGGATCGCGCCTCGACCGAAGCGCTCGCGCTGGCGGAGCCGGCGGACTGGTTCTCCGCCGCCTGGTCGCTCGGTTCCCTAGGTCTATCCTCGCGGGTGGCGCAGCTCCTCCGGGAGCGTCTGGAAATCGAGGAAACCGCGCCGCTCCCGGAGAAGGGAGGGCCAACGTCGGACGGCGAGGCCCGCGAGCGGGCGCTTGCCGCGGCGGCGCAGACCTCGCCTCACGTGGCGATGCAGCGCGAGGTCGAGCTCGTTTACGATCGTCCCGACCACCTTGCCGCGATCGCCGCTCGCCGGACGGCGGCTCAGCGCAACCTCGGTCGGCTCGCGGCGTTGACGCTCGCCCGGCCGGGGCTCATCGTCGCCGCGATCGTGGCAGCGCCCCTCGGTGCCCGTGGCCGCGCGCTCCCCCCCGAGCGCGCGATGGCGGTCTGCGTGGCCGACCTGCCCGGCCTCACTGTGTGGATCTGGCCGGCGGCTACCACGCCAGCCACCATCGGCAACGATCTAGCCGTGCTGCGCGCGACGCTGGGCGGGCCGCTGCGCGCAGCGCTGGCGTTCGCGCCGGCAGGGCGCGTGCTGTGTCCGCCGTTCGCGGGCGACACTGGCGCGGAGCTCGATGCGGTCGAGCTCGCTGGTCTGATAGCGCTGCCCGCCATGCTCGCGCCGGGCGAGCTTCGCCTAGATCCGCAGCTCGGCTGGGACGGCGACGCTCGCGCGAGCGTGGAGGCACTGGGATTCGTCGTCACGAACAACCCGTGCCACCCAGGTTGACCCGCGAGCCGCGCGCGCTACCTCACCCAGGTTGTCCCTGCCCTTTTACCCTCTAAACACCTACATCGTGAGCACAACATCGGCCATGTTGGCGCCGTGAAACGTGCACATCCACCACGTCCCTGCCGGGAATACCACGCTGCGCACGCCGGCACGCCACCGCTCGAGCGCCGCCCGGTACAAGGCGCGAAACCCGCGTACAGCGGCACGAGCCGAGCGCCAAGCGTCACCCTGCTTGCGGCCGACAGCAAACGTCGGATTACCAGCGCGCGGCGCCTCGAGGCTCGTGATGCGCTCATGGGGCGAGACCTTGCCGGCTTGTTCGGCGCCGAGGAAGCGGCGCCCTCGCTGCTTCACCTCCGCTTGCGCCTGCAATTCTTGCCTCTCGAGCTCGGCGGCGATGGCATGGCGAAAGTCCTCCGCGCTGTCATGCTCGATGGTCGGCGGCAGCGTGAGTGACAGCGTTGCTTCCTCCGGCCACTGTGGATTTTTGGGGTCGAAGTATGCGGCGGGACGCGCCGCGCACAACACGCCCAGGCCGATCTCGCCCACCTTCACTTTGGCGCCCGGCCACTCATGCGCATGCGGGACGAGTCCAGCGGCCACAGGGTTTGCGAGGACATAGGCGATCTTCTCTACGACCGCCGCGCGTGTCAGCAGCCGCACCACGCTCGTGGCCTCATGATCCCATACCGGCCCTTCCCACGCACGGAGCACCTTCGTGCCGAGCGCGACGATGCGATGGAAGAACTGCAGGAAGCGCGGCAGAACGCCGTTCACGTCGGTCACGACGAGGTGCAGGTGCGTCGACATCGCGCAATGCGCATGGACATCAATGCCGTAGCGGCGGGTCGAGACCGCGAGGGCGTAGACCAAGAGCTGAGTGATGGCTGCGTCGGGGCGGAAGAGGAGATGCCGGCGCAGGACGCGACGGGTGATCAGGTAGGTTGCGCCGGGCGCGATCTGGCGGGGCTGGCTCATGGTCGGGCAGAATTCCAAGAGCCGTGCCGGCGATCGTGGTGAACGATCTCAAGTACTTACCAAGTACCTACCCATGCCTGCAGGTGGCGGCGCCATGGCGGACCGTGCTCGGTCACCCGGCGGGTCGGGTCAACCTGGGTGGGTCGGGTTTGCCCTTCCGGTCAACCTGGGTGGGGTCAACCTGGTTGGGTCGGGTCCTACCTGGTTGGGTCGGGTCCTCGCCCGCGCGGATCGCCTTGCTGAGCCAGGAGCGCAGCCAGCGATGGCCTGGATCGTCGTGCACGCGCTCGTGCCAGACAGCCGAAGATCGGTCCAGGCCGAGCTCGACGGGGGGCCGGACCGCGCGCAGGCCGAAGGGCGTCGACACCGCCGCGACCGTCGCTGGACACGTCACCACGAGGTCCGAGGCCGCGATCAGGAAAGGCACCGTCACGAAGTGCTGGACCTGCGCGACGATCCGCCGCCGCCGCCCACGAGCTTCCAGCGCGCGATCGACCAGGCTGCCCGGCATGCCGTGCGGAGCGATCAGCACGTGCCCGAGCTCCAAGTAGCGCTCCAGGGTCAGCCGCCGCGACGCTGCGGGGTGGTCCCTGCGCATCAGCGTCACGAATTCCTCCTCCGGCAAGCGCAGCTGTCGTGACGACGGGGGCACGAGGAGCTCCGGGACGAACGCGAGATCCGCCGTTCCCCGCTCGAGCCGCCTCACGAAGTCCGCTTCGGCGCGGTCGACCTGCACCGTGATGTGCGGCGCCTCGCGCGCCAGCAGGGGCAAGAGCCGCGGCAGGGCAACCGCCTCCAGCAGGTCGTTGCCGAGCAGCACGAAGCGGCGCTCGGACGTCGCTGGGTCGAACGGCGCGCCGGCCTGGACCGCCGCTCGCAAGCTCGCGAGCGCCTGAGCCAGCGGATCGGCGAGCGCCTCGGCGCGCGGCGTGAGGGCGAGCAGCGGCCGCCCCGGAGCGAGCAGCGCATCGCCGAAGAACTCGCGCAGCCGCCCGAGCCGCTGGCTCGCAGCCGACTGCGTGATGCCGAGCCGCTTCGCCGCGCGCGTCACGTGCCGCTCGCGCAGCAGCACGTCAAGCGCGAGCAGGAGATTCAAGTCGTCGGGGAGAGCCTCGATCATTAGCCGTACTAATATATAGTATTAGAGCAATGTCCTGTACTAATCGTCAGAACCGCCTCAATCTCTGCGCATGGCCGTCGCTCGCGGAGCCCGGTCAGACGTCCTCTGGAGGATGGAGCGCATCATGGAGAGGAAACTCAAGGTCTCGCGGCGGCGCCTGCTGGAAGGCGTCGCGACGCTCGCCGTGGCCGCGGGAGCGGGCTGGTACGCTGCGGGCCGGGGTGTGTTCGACGATCGGACGGGCGAGCCGTTCGCCCCTTGGACCGCGTTCCGCGGGCAGCGCGGCGGCGAGCTCGCCGAGCTCGTGCGCGCGGCGGTGCTCGCCGCGAGCCCGCACAACACGCAACCCTGGCTGTTCGAGGTCCACCCGGATCACATCGACGTGTTCTCGGACAGGTCTCGATCGCTCGGCACCATGGATCCGTTCCTGCGCGAGATGCACATCGGGCTCGGTTGCGCGATAGAGAACCTGGCGCTCGCGGCGGGTTCGATGGGATGGGCGCCCCGCGTCGAGCTCGAAGCCGGCCCTCTGCCGGGCTCCGACCCGGAGGGATCTCGCGCTCTCGAGCGCGCGGCGCCGCGGGCGATCCGGGTGGCGCGCGTCTGGATCGAGCCAGGCGCAGCGGCGTCCCCGCTCGCGGAGGTCATCGCACGGCGACACACGAACCGCGGCCCGTACCAGGCGCAGCGCGTGCCTGGTTCGGCGCTCCAGGAGCTCTCGCGCCTGAGCGAAGCGGGCTCCGATGGTGAGGTCGTCTGGCTGGAGCACCCCGATCAGCGCGAGGGCTTCGCCGCTCACACGCTGCGCGCCACCGAGACCATCGTCCGCGACGCGGCGATGGTGCGGGACAGCGACGCGTGGTTCCGGCTGGCGCCGGAGGCGGTACCGAGCCATCGGGACGGGCTGACCTTCGATGTGATGGGGCTCGGTCCGCTGCTCACCGCGGCGGTCAAGCTGCTGCCGCGTCCGTCTGCGGAACAGATGCACGACGACTGGCTCCGCGTCACCCGCGAGGTCCACCTCGCCGGCGATCCCGCCGTCGGCGTCATCGCGGTCCGCGACCGCCACGACCTGGGCGCGACGCTCCGCGCCGGGCGCCTGTGGCAACGGATGCATCTCTGGGCGACCGCGCGCGGCATCGCGATGCACCCGCTGAACCAGGTGCCAGAGGTCATCGACCGGGAGCGCATGCTCGGACGAGCGCCGGCGATGGAGCGCTCGTTCACCGAGGCGCTGGGTCTAGGCGACCGGCAGCCCACCTTCGCGTTCCGGCTGGGCTTTCCGGAGCGAGAGGGCGTGTGCGGCCCGCGCCGCGCCGCGGAGGAGGTGATCCGCGCCGCGTGAGCGCCGCGCCCCGGCTGGCGTGCTGACCGAGGCCGGCGAACCCTGGACGCCGAGGAACGACCGTCACCGCACGGCGATGCCCTGGGCGCCGCCGCCGGGCGTCAATCCACCCGCCTCCCCGCGTGGGATCAGGCCGCCGTCGCGGCTCACCTGGAATGCGGCGATCGACCCGGTGCCGGCGTTGAGGGTGTACAGAAACCGCCCGTCGCGCGTCATCGTGAGGTCGATTGGCGCCGTTCCGGGGGGGAACGAGGCGGACACGCCGTCGTCGAGCAGCGTCAGCGCGCCCCGGGCGTCGACCTGGAGCCCGGAGAGCGTGTTGCTGCCCGTGTTGGCCGTGAAGACATAGCGGCTCCCAGGGGCACCGGCGATCCAGCAGGTCGCCCGCTGGAAGGTGTCGACCGTGTCGCTGATGACAGCGAGGCTCCCGTCGGGCCCGATTTTGTACGAGGACACCACGCTGGTGTCGCCGGTCGCGGGCACGCCGTCGCCGCCGACCTCCGCAACGATGAGGTGGCCGCGACGATCGAAGGCGAAATCGAACGGGACAAGGCCCCTGGAGATGGTCGTGGCCGGCGCGTCGCTGGGCAGCCCGCGGCCGCTCATGGGGAACACGTGGAGCTGATTGGACCCCTTGCCCGCCACGACCAGCGCCTCGCCGTCCGGAGAGAAGCCGATCTGACCCGGCGTCGCGCCGAGCGACGGCGGCGTCGTGCCGCCGAGGCCGAGGCCGCGGTTCGATCCGTCGAGCGGGACGAGCTCGCCGCACGGGTTCACTTCAAAGCCGGCGATGTTGCCTTCGCCACCCACGTTGAGGACATAGAGAAGGTCGCCGTGCGAGGCGACGCTCACCGGGAAGTCGCCGCCCGAGTCGACAACGTCGAGCAGCGTCAGGCCGTGCGGGCCGACGCGGAACATCGACACCTCGCTGCTGCCCGCGTTCACGGCGAACAGGAGCTTCCCGTCCTCGCTGAGGACGAGCGAACCCTGGGAGCCGAGCGCGTTGATCGGCCGGGTCGGCGCGCCGAGCCCTCCGGTCGCGTACGTGCCGGCGTACGAGAGCGAGCCGTCCGCCGCCCGGTCATACGCCATCACGGAGTTGCCGTCTCCGACGTTGGTCATGACGAAGATCTGGCCGTGCCGGTGGACGCCGCTGCCGTGCGCCATGGCGTCGCCGGGCGCGCCCGACGCGACGAGAGCGAAGCTCAGGGCCGTGATGCTCATCGTGCTGCGAAACATGAGGAAGCTCCTGGGGAATGGCGCCACGAACCCAGCGGCGCGGGCTTGTCGGTGCGTCGATCGTCGAGGCGCATCTCCGTCGTGACGACGGGCACGGCGCGCCCCGAGCTCGCGGGCGCGCGGCTCTGCGCGCTCCGTCGGGCGGGTTCATCCGCTGCTACGCGGAAGCCCCTCCGCGGTTTCGCTGCCGTCGACCGGTCCGCTCCGGCGCGCCTCAGCCCTTCACCCGGGCGTCGATCCGCCTGCGGCAGTCTGGTCGGCGCGCGTGCGTGGCCCTGCCTCGCGTGACGGATCGCCCAACCTGGGTCGGATCGCCCAACCTGGGTCGGGTCCCCAAGCCACCCCAACCTGGGTCGGGGTCGACCCCGGGGTCGCCTGCCGCTTGCCGTGCCAACCTGGGTCGGATCGCCCAACCTGGGTCGGATCGCCCAACCTGAGTCGGATCGCCCAACCTGGGTCGGGTTGCCTGCCGGATCCCCAATCTGGGTCGGGTCACGGTCGTCCGGGTCGGATGATCGCCGAACCTGGGTCGGGGTCGGATCGGATCGCCGAACCTGGGTCGGGTCGCTCCAACCTGGGTCGGGTCGCCGAGCCTCGCATTGCCGCTCGCAGGCACCGGCCCTGCTTCTTGCGTACCTGAGCAACCGTTCGCCGGGCGCCACGGCACCCCCGCCCTCGGCGGCCCGGATCCAGCGCGAGGTGCCGCGGAAACCGCGCTTCTCCCAGGGCGATGACGCGTGGCATCGCCGATGCTTCGGACGCGATCGCGAAAGTCCATCCACTCTCCAACGGGAGTTGAACCATGTCCGTCTCGAACGCCCCTCTCACTGGAACCCCCGAAGCTCGCCGGCCCGCCCGCGGCTGCGAGCCCGATGCAGGCGCCAGTGTTCGGGACGAGTTCCTCACGCTCGCGTCGCACGAGCTCCTGACGCCGCTGACCTCGCTCAACTTGCAGGTGCAGCGGATGAAGCGGCTGAGCGAGCAGCGGGCGGAGGACGGGTCAACGTGGGTCGCCTCGCTCGAGGTCGTCGGCCGGCAGGTCAACCGGCTCACCCGCCTCTGCGATGACATGCTCCAGGCGATCCGGCTCCGATCGGGCCCGCTCGATCCCGAGCGCGAGACCGTCGATCTCGGGGCGCTCGTCCAGGAGGTGATCGCCGGGCTCCCGGTGGAGCTCCGCTCCCCGTCCTCCACGATCTCCATCGACGCGCCGGAGGGCATCGTCGGCCGCTGGGACCGCGGGCAGATGGGACGCCTCGTGTTCCATCTCGTCAAGAACGCCATCCAGTTCGGCGCGGGCCGGCCGATATCCATCGAGGTGAAGGCCTGTCCCGGCGGAGCGGAGCTCCTCGTCCGCGATCGAGGCGCGGGCATCGCGGAGGAGGACCAGGCCCGCATCTTCAGGTGCTTCGAGCGCGCGGGCGGCGTTGTGCACTTCGGCGGCCTCGGGCTCGGGCTCTACATCGCGCGCGAGATCGTGCGCGCTCACGGCGGAACCATCGGCGTGGAGAGCTCGCCGGGCTGCGGCTCGACGTTCCTTGTCGAGCTCCCCCTCGAGCCCGAGCCCGCCAGTCGGGCCGCCATCTCGCTCGCTCCCTGACACCGTCGCTCCCTGCGACGCCCGCCCACTCGCCGTCATCCTCCCCATCCCCTCGTCGAGCGCCCGCCCACACAGCGAGACGCCGCGCACCCCCGCCATCCACGTGAGCCCACCGGTCGCGCGCGGCGCGCCCGAAGCCCGCGCCACGCGAGGTCCGCCGCGCGAGGCAGCGCAGGCACGCGCCCGCGCGACCTGTCCGCTCGCCGCGAGATCTCGTGATCTCCCGCCTCGCAGAGGACGCCATCACCCGTCGACAACGGGGCGCGCCCTCCCTGGCGCGCAATCCATTGCTCGATCGTGTAGCGGTCCGTGCGCTCCTCCCCGATCGCGCGGCCAGCGCGCCGATATCCCCGTGAATCTGCGTGAGCTCCGCCGGCACGAGGTGTGCTCTGGCTCACGTGAGAGCTAGGGCCAGATAGGCAATCCGCGTTCGACGAATGCTCGAGCGAAGCGGAGCCGATCGATCGATGGGGCGTCCTCGTGGCGCCCGCGTCGCAGGGAGAACCATGAAGATCGAAGCGACCAGCGACCTCATCAGCATTGTGCTCGGCAAAGGTCACCCCACCATCGTCTCGGAGGCTACGAAGAACACCGAGGCTCACGGCGCCCGTCATCCCACGAGCGCGCGACCCGCCCACCTCGCGGAGCTCGACGGGGAGAGGGCGCCTTCCGGCCGCACCGCCGCCCCTCGCTACCAGAGCGCCGTGACCCAGCCGGCCGCCGGCCTCGCGAAGGCGCCGGAGCTCCTCGCCGCGAAGCAGCGCGTGCTGTCCGGCAGCAGGCTACCTGCGGCCTCGGTCCGCTTCGCCGGGCCTGCCGAGATCGACGTCTTCCTCGGCGAGCTCGATCTGGCGATCCGTCCTTTCGAGGACTGCTTGCGAAAGGCAGGGGCCCGACACAGCGACAGGGCCGCCCAGCTCAAGGCCATCATCAAGAAGGCCTCGATCCAGACCAGCAAGACCCGGTTCGAGTGCCCCCGGGACATGGCCGAGTTCGACGCCAGGCTCGAGCGGATCGTGCGGGCGGGTGAGCCCATCGTGCTGGCCATGCCGGAGGGCGGCGGCAAGGTGCCAGTGCCGCTCAAGACAGGCAGGTTCGGCCGGGGGCCCGATTTCGCCGAGTTCCTCGGCATCAAGATGCGAGCGGCGCTGGCGCGCGTCCTGCGCGAGTTCCACCCTGGCGGCGCCCACGTGGTCGTCGTGCCGGACACGTGCCTTCACACCCGCGACATGGGCTTCTGCGCGGACGAGGTCCGGAGCCACCTCGAGCAGCTCTGGCGCGATCTACCCCGCCTCGGCGTCCGTGACGAGGTGATCGTCGCCGATACCCTCGCGTACCTGCCCGCGGACTGGGGCAGCGTCGTCGAGCGCAGCGCCGCGGAGGTTGTCGCCTCGATCGCGGAGGATGAAGCGGTGAGGGAGGCGGCCGCCGCCCAGTCGAGATCGCTGATGTTCATCAAGGACTGCGGCCTCTCCGACGAGGACGAAGCGGTGCTGTTCTATGCCGCCGTGGCCGGCCACCCGGACGGGATCCCCACCGGGCTCGCCGCCCAGGCCAGGGCCTTCCAGGCGGCGACGGACGAGGTGACGCCCCTCTACATGGCCATCAACCATCATGGCATCCGGGGCCTCGGCCTGATCGAGCGGGTGGTCGACGGGCTCGGCTTCTCGAGCGCCAGCTATCTCCGCGCGAGCGTCCACGCCAAGCCCGGCTGTCCGCGGCCCGCCCTCAGTGTCTTCCATGCCCTGGCGCCGGTCGCCCTCTTGCCGATGCACGCCCTCGGCGTGCGCGTGATCGACGAGACGCCTCGCTGGGGGCTCTCGTTCGATGTCGTCGGGCGGATGCGCGGCTGGCAGGCCGTCTGCGAGGCGACCACCGGGCGCTTCCTGTTCTATGAAACGACGCAGGAAGGCGTGGAGATGGGCGGCGCCTGTGCCGAGCGGGCAGCCGCGTGACAGCGCCGCGGAGGCCGGCGGGGGCGCCGGCCTCACCCCCTGTCCAGGAACCGAGGAGGACGCTCGTGCAAGAGTTCGATACGATCGTGGTCGGCGCCGGCATCACCGGCCTCTACTGCAGCCTTCGCCTCGCCCGGCGGGACCCTGGCCGCACCGTCGGGCTCTTCGAAGCGTCGGAGCGCTTCGGGGGCCGGATCGAGACGGTCGACCTCGATGGTTTCCTCGCCGAGTGCGGCCCCATGCGCTTCGAGAAGCGCCGGCAGCGCCTGCTGATGGGGCTGCTCGACGAGCTCGGCCTGAAGACCAGGCCGTTCACCCCGTATGCGGCCGAGCCTGTCCAGGGGCCGCGGTTCTCCCTCGCCCCCGACGAGGCCGGACCCGCTCATCGCCCCCACACGACGCTCGAGCTGATGAAGCTCGGTATCCTGAGGATCTTGAAGGACACCCCGTGGGCGAGCCCCGGTAACCCGGACGACCCCAGGGACGAGAAGCACCGGGAATGGCTGAGGGGCCTGGCGGAGGACGACTATGCCAGCATGCGCCGCGGCGCCAGGCTGGGAGGCGACTTCCTCTACGAACAGGGGTTCTGGAACGCGCTGAGCGACGTCCTCAGCCACGGGGCCGTGCTCGCGATCCGGGATCAGGGCACGTTCTTCCACCTGATCCCGGAGAACCCCAACGCCATGGACTGGATCGTCTTCTGGCTTCGCGCGCTGTCCAGCGAGGGGGAGGGGGACGCCTCGCTCGTCAGCATCGAAGGCGGCTCCCGGGCGCTGCCCCTCGCCCTGGTGCGGGAGCTCGAGCGGCGCCCCGAACAGGTCGCCATCCACCTTCGCCACGCGCTCACGTCGCTCGCGGCAGCGGAAGGAGGGAAGATCCGCCTGCAGTTCGCCCGCGGCGCGGAGACCGTGGAGGCCGTCGCGAAGCACGTGATCCTCGCCTTGCCCCGCAGCCCCCTGATGCGGCTCGCCGGCTGCTTCTCCCGGGAGATCCAGCGGGATCTCGACGCGGTCTTCGGGTTTCCGCTCCTCAAGTGCTTCCTGGTCACGGACGCGCCGTGGTGGACGGCGCGCACGCCGCCCCACAGGAACGCGTCGCTGATGCCCGCCAGGGAGGTCCACACCACCTACCGCGAGAGCGACGGGAAGGGCATGATCATGCTCTACACCGATCGACCGGCCACGGAGTTCTGGAAGGTCTATGTCCAGGGCGAGGCCCACGATCGCGCGGAGATCGACGGCAGCGAGGCGCTGAAGCGGCAGCTCCTGAAATACCTCGGCGTGGATCTCCAGGACCCGGCCGGGCGGCAGCGCGCCGCCGGCGCCGTGACGACCTGGGCCATCCGGGACTGGAGCCGGGAGCCCTACGGGGCGGGGGCCCATACCTGGCGGCCAGGCGTCAGGTCGTGGGAGGTCCTCGAGAGGCTGAGGGCGTTCGACCTCCCCGGCAGCAACGCGCCTGTCGGCGGCGTCCATGTCTGTGGCGAGGCCTACTGCGATTATCAAGGGATCGAGGGCGCGCTCCGCTCGGCCGAGAGCGCGCTCCAGACCGTGCCCTGATCGTCGATGCGGCGCGCGCTACGGCTCCCGGGGGGGCGCGTACCCGAGCCGCTTGATGCCGTGCGCCTTGAGCTTGTACACGAGCGTGCGCAGCGGCATGCCCAGCGCGCGCGCCGCCTCCGTCTGGTTCCCGCTCGCCTTGCGGAGCGCCTCGACGATCAGCTCGGCCTCGCAGCGCTGCAGCCGCGTCTTCAGGTAGTCCCCGCCCGGGGGCGCGGCGGTGAGCTCTCCGACCTGGTACGGCAGCTCCTTCTCCGCCTCCGCCGCCGGCTCGGAGGAGGGCGCCGCCCGGGCGCGCTCCGGCAGATCCTCCTCGGCGATCCACTCGCCCTCGGCGATGACCACGGCCCGCTCGATCGCGTTCCGCAGCTCCCGCGCGTTCCCCGGCCAGGAGTACGCCCGGAGCCGCGCGAGCGACTCGGCGTCGAAGCCGCGGATCGACCGGCCGTTCGCCTGGTTCGCCTGGTCGAGGAAGCGCAGCGCGAGCGGCTCGATGTCCTCCGGCCGCGCCCGGAGCGGCGGGATCGTCATCGTCATCGTGTTCAGGCGGTAGAACAGATCGCTGCGGAACGCGCCGGACGCGCACATCGCCTCGACGTCGCGGTGGGTCGCCGCGACGACGCGCGCGTCGACGTCGATCGGCTTGTTCGAGCCGACGCGGGTCACCTGCCGCGTCTCGAGGACGCGCAGGAGCGCGGCCTGCACCGCGGCCGGCAGCTCGCCGATCTCATCGAGGAAGACCGTCCCGCCGTCCGCCGCCTCGAACACCCCTCGCTGCTGCTGCCACGCCCCGGTGAACGAGCCGCGCTCGTGGCCGAAGAGCGTGCTCTCGACGAGCTGCTGCGGGATCGCCCCGCAGTTGACGCACACCATCGGCTTGCCGCTCCGTGGGCCGCTGTCGTGGATCGCCCGCGCCACGACCTCCTTGCCCGTCCCCGTCTCGCCCAGCAAGAGGACCGGGATCGACGAGCGCGAGACCCGCTTGACGATCTCGAAGACGCGGCGCATCGCGGAGCTCACGACGACCGGCTCGAAATTGCAGGCGCCCGGGCTGCTCTTCCAGGTCCCGCCCGGCGCCGAGCGCACCGGCTGCTCCACCGTCGCGCTGCGCACGGCGCTCCAGCACCGATCGAGCAGCTCCTCTACCACGGTCCCCGCGTCGGGGAACGTCGCGAACCCCGCGAGCACGACGGGCGACCCGCCCCCGGGCGGCGCGGCGAGCGCGCGCGCCACGTCGAGCGCCACCTCGGCCCCGGCCTCGAGCAGCAGCGCCGCCACCACGTCCGAGCTGTAGAGCGCGATCCGGTCCACGGGGCGCAGCAGCGCCCGCACGCGCGGGAACAGGTGGCTCACGTGGGCGCTGGGCTGGCGGGCGACCCGGGCCATCACGACGGCGAAGCTCCGCCCGAAGTACCGCGCGCGCTTCACCTCCTCCTCGAGGGCGACGCGGAGCTGCTCGTGGCTCATCAGCCCTGGCAGCTCGTCCTCGGCCGCCGTGATCGAGCGGACGGCGACCACGACCTTGCCGAGGATCACCTCCTCGCCCGGCTTCACCTCGCCTCGCGTGATGCGCTCACCGCCGAGCCAGGTGCCGTTGGTCGAGCGCAGATCCTCGATGACGACCTTGTCGCCGGACTGGGTGAAGCGGGCGTGCTCGCGCGAGAGGCTGACGTCGCCGATCTGGACCTGCGACGGCGGCGCCCGGCCGATCACGACCGGCACGCCCGGGCTCAGCACGGCGCGCTCGGCGCCGTCGCGGTGGTAGACGAGCAGGGCGACGCGTCGATCGTCCTGCCTGACACCCTGGATCGCATCGATGAAGCTGCTCGACAGCGGCGTTGTCTCCGGGCCGATGTCCGTCTCGCGAATGCCTGCCACGCTGCTCACCCCCTTCTCACACGACCTCGCCCCCGGGCTCGCGGGCGGCGCGTCGCGCGCGCTCCCGCGGCGTGCGCCGGCGAGCCCGCTCGCCCGCGCTCCAGGCAGGCGCTCGCTGACGCTGAATTGCGCACCAGCACGGGCGTCTCCGGCGGGCGGCGACGCACCAGCTTGTCCATCAGGGTTCGGTGTTCATGAAGCGCATCCCACGCACCCCGCGCCTCCAACGGGTCCAATGCACCCGGCGCACCTTGCAATTCAAGCACCACCTGGGTGTCGAGCTCGCTGGTGACAAGGAGACCGTCCTCCGCCACGTGAGCCCGTCGACCGGGCTCGTCGCGAGCCTGGGCCCCGTGGAGGGGCGCGATCACCCGCTCCGCCCCGTCTACGGGGCCGTCCACCGCGTCTGCCCGGCGGGGGACGCCCCTGCGTTCGGCGACTTCCACCGGGCGAGCGGCGGCAAGGGCCGCTCCCCCGCCCAGGCCAGGGCGAGCGCGCTGTGTGAGGCGATCGAGCGCTACAGCGCGACCTACCAGGGCGACGAGCCCCTGCGCCGCGCGCGCCTGGCCGAGCTCGGCGGCGACGGCATCCCTCCGGACGCCCAGCACCACTTCAGCTCGGCGCGAGGGCGGCCGGCGCCCCGTGCCGCTGGTCATCTAATTCCGTTTCATTGGCCAGAGATCCGGAGAGAGAGAATTTAACGCAAAGGCGCAAAGGCGCAAAGGCGCAAAGGCGCAAGAGAAGAATTAATGTTTTGTATTTTTGCGCCTTTGCGTCTTTGCGCCTTTGCGTTGAACTCTCCCTCCGGCTCCCTGGCAGGATTTCTGACCCGCGGCACCAGGCCAGGTCCGGGGGATCCGGCACCGGCAGAAGAGGAGATGTCCCGTGCGCGACGGCTATCGCATCCTCGACGCGGATCGTCACGTGATCGAACCGCTCGATCTGTGGAAGGCCCACCTCGAGCCGGAGCTCCGCGCTCACGCCCCGTACCTCGCGTACGCCGGCGACGGCGAGCCGCTGGCCGACCGCGTGGCGCACCTCGGGCCGGAGGGGTTGCTCCGGCTCCCCCCGCAGCCGATGGTGGATGGCCGGCCGGTCCATCACCGGATGAGCGCGCGGACCTGGCGCGCGATTGCCGCTGCCGGCCGCCGGCGGCTCGGGGCGCTCGCGTCACTCGGGCCGCTCGAACAACCGCGAGCGCAGCTCGACGACATGGATCGCGAGGGCATCGACGTGGCGTTTCTCTACCCGACGCTCGCGCTGGCGCTCCTCGGCATGACCCCGCTGGATCCGGCGCTGGCGAGCGCGCTCGCCAGGGCGTACAATACCTGGCTACGGGGCTTCTGCGATCACGACCCCTCGCGCCTCCGGGGCGTGGCCCTGATGAGCCCGCACGATCCGGCGCAGATGGTGCCCGAGCTCGCGCGCGCGGCCGCGCTCGGCTTCCGCGCCGTCGTACTGCGACCGAACCCCGTCGCGGGGCGGACGCTGGGCGACCCTGCTTATGAGGCGTTCTGGGCCGAGTGCGAGCGGCGCTCGATCGCTGTCGCGATCCACGAGGGCACACACGCCTCCTTGCCGGCGGCCGGCGCCGATCGCTTCCGCAGCCGCTTCGCCCTGCACGCCTGCTCGCACCCGATGGAGCAGATGATGGCCTTGCTCGCGCTGATCGAGGGCGGCGTGCTCGAGCGCCACCCCGGCCTGCGGGTGGCCTTCCTCGAGGCCGGCTGCGGGTGGCTGCCTTACTGGCTCTGGCGCCTCGACGAGATCGAGTATCGGGGCCTGGCCGAGGAGGTCGCGCCGCACGTCCGCCGCGAGCCGTCCGCGTACTTCCGCCGCCAGTGCTTCATCGAGATCGAGCCGGACGAGCCGTGCCTGGAGCAGGCGATCCCATGGCTCGGCGAGGACAGGGCGATCTTCGGGACGGACTTCCCCCACATCGATCACGACGCAGGCATGGTGGAGCGGGCGCTCGCGCTCCGCCGCAAGCTCCCCGGAGAGAGCCTCCGCAAGATCCTTTGGGACAACGCCGCCAGCTTCTACGACGTTGATGAATGACTCAGCAGATGACGCCGGACGACCCGGGGTCGCTCGCGAGCTCGGCCAGCGCGACGGGCTGATCCTCCAGCTCTGGCGGCGGTGGGACATAGAGCGTGATGGCGCCCGCCGACGGGTCCCAGCCTCTCTGCTGCTCGCAGAAGCGCAGCGCGTCGCTGCCCGGCGAGCCTGGCTCGCGGATGGTGAGGTGGATCCCCGGCGGCAGCCCATAGCCGCAACGAGCCATCAAGAAGCCCCGCGGATCGCTCTTCAACCGATCGAGCTGCGTCGGGTCTTCCCAGCAGATCGCGACGGCGCAGAGCCACGCTCCTTCCAGCTCCAAGAGCCCTTCCTCCGTCACGCCTCGCTCGCGCGGGGGGCGCGCCTCCTCGTCGAGATGCGCGGGATGGCTGTCGATGTTCGGCATTCTGGACATGTACTTGGATGATTGATGGGAAAACATGGCCACCTCCAATCGCCGGTGCCGCAGCCCCTGGCATGGGATATGGAGCTCATTGAACCAGCGCCGCGCGCCGTCGAGCCCTTCCCGCATCCAATGCAACGCGACGCAAACGCGATGAAGGCGCCCGGGGTGGCGCCGAGGAAGGTCAATCGGTCATCTCCTGGAGCAGCGCTCGCGCCTCTGTAAAATCGGGCAGATCTGTACACTCCACAGGCCAGTCGGTGATCTCCCTGAGCAGCCGGCGCGCCTCGTCGCGCCGGCCCTGCTGCGCGAGCATCCGGCAGAGCGCCAGCGTCGAGCGCAGCTCGAACATTCGCGCGCCCTGCTCGCGCGCGATGGCGATCGATCGCCGCAAGCACCGCTCGCTCTCCTGCTCCGGGTCGGCGCCGGAGGCGCGGAGAGACAGCGCCTTCAGGCGGTAGAGCTCCGGGAGGTAGTACACGTCCCCCGACTCCTCGGCGAGCAGAACGCAGCTCGCGAGCTGCTCGATTGCGGCCTCGTGCTGTCCGCGCTCGGCCTCGAGCTCCGCCACGAGGGAGAGCCAGTACGGCAGGCCTGTCTTCTGGCCGGCGTCCCGGATCACCTCGACGTGCTGCCTCAGCTGCTCGAGATCGCGCCGCGTCCAGCAGCGCAGGGCCCAGCAGTGCACCTTGAACCACAGCGGATGATGCTCCGTCAGCTGGAGGACGGAGTCGGTCAGCGCCGCGACCTGCGCCCTGTCGCGGCCATAGTGATAGACGCCGGCCAGGTGGAGCAGCGCCATCCCGAGGCTGCTCAGGTGATCGAGCTCGCGCGCCCACGCCACCGCGGCCTGCCCGTGGGCGAGCGCCTGGGCTGGATAGCCCATCAGATAGAGCACCACCGCGAGCGTGTACTGGCCCCAGACCTTGACATCGACGCCATAGAAGAAAGCCTGCTCCCGATGTGCCTGAGGGTCGTAGAGCGCGATGCCGCCATCGAGTTCCTCGCGGGCCTCTGCGAGCTTTCCTTCAAAGAACGAGCACTGTCCCAGCAGCACCATCGACGAGACCAGCTGCGCGGCGTCCTGCGACCGCCTGGCCAGATCGAGCCACCGCTCTGCTATTGCCCGCGCCTCGGGGCGATGGCTCCGCATGTGGTGATACCAGAACATCGCCCACAGCGTCGGCGGGCTCATCGAGCTCTCCCCGAGCTCGTCGCTCAGCTCCTCGCAGCGATGGACCGCCGCCTCGAGCTCCTTTGGCATGTACCCGCGCCGGCCGATGAGCGCCAGGATCAGCAAGCTGTTCAGGCGCAGCTCCGCCAGCGCGCGCTCCCGCGCGTCCGCGATGGCCGACAGCCAGCCGAGCGCCTGCGTCACGTGGACGATCGCCTCGGTGTCGTCGGCGTTCGCGGGCCGCTTCAGCGCGCGCTCAGCCGCGATCTCCGCGTACGCGATCGCCCGCTCCAGCTGCTCGGCCGCCGCGTGGTGGTGCGCGAGCAGGTTGGGCCGCGCCGCGACGATGTCGGGGAAGCGCGCCTCGAGCGTCCGGGCGATGATCGCGTGCACCTTCCGCCGGCTCCGCTTCGAGAGCGACTCGTAGGCCGCGTCCCGGATGAGCACGTGCTTGAACTGGTAAGTCGGGTTGTTCAGCCGCCGCTTCCTGTGGATGAGATCCGCGGCCATCAGCCGCTCGAGGTCCTCCTGGACCTGCTCCCCGTCGAGCGCGGACACGGCGCAGAGCACGTCCTGGCAGAACTCCCGGCCGAGCGCCGCGGCGATGCGGGCCGTCTCCTTGGCCCTGCCGAGCCTGTCGAGGCGCGCCACCAAAAGGCCTCGCAGCGTCGTGGGGATCGCGAGCGCCGAGAGCGGCTCGGCGAGGCGGTAGTGGTCCCCCTCCTCCACGAGCGCCCCGGACTCGAGCACCATCCGCGTCAGCTCCTCGACGTACAGCGGGACGCCGTCGGTCCGGTCGACCACCTGCGCGAGCACGGGCCCAGGCAGGTCGCGGCCGCCGGCGAGGCGCGCCACCAGGTGCTCGACGTCCGACCGATCCAGGCGGCTCAGCTGGATCTGGAGCATGCTCGACATCGACCAGGGCGGCGAGAACTCGGGCCGCGCGGTGAAGACCGCCATCAGCCGCGCCGAGGGCACGTCGGCGATCATCACGGCCAGCCACTCGAGGGTCGTCGGATCGGCCCACTGCAGGTCCTCGACCATGAACAGGACGGGCTGCTCCTCGGCCATGTCGAAGAGCATCGTCACGAGCACGTTGAGCGTCCGCTCCTTCTGCCGCGGCGGCGGGTCCAGCGGGGCGGCGTAGCGCCCGTCCAGGGGGATCGACAGCAGCGCCGCCAGCAACGGCACCATCTCCGGAAGGTCGAAGCCGCGGCGCGAGAGGAGCGCCTCGAGCCGGGCGAGCCGGCGCCCCGGCGCGTCGTCCCGGCCCGTCTCGATCAACCGCTCCAGGAGCTCGATCAACGGGTAGAGCGCGCTGCTCCGCTGATCGGGCACGCAGCGGCACTCCAGGCAGCTGTGCCGCTCGCCGCGGAGCCGCCGGGCGAGCTCCCCGGTGAGGCGCGACTTGCCGATCCCGGGGCCGCCGGTGACGAGGATGCTCTGCCCGATGCCCTGCCGGACCTGGCCCCAGCGCTGGAGCAAGAGATCGAGCTCCTGGCTCCTCCCGATCAGCGGCTCGGTGTCGCGGCCGGCGATGTCCTGGTCCTGGGCCGGGGGAGGGATCTCCTGCCCCATGCGGTAGATCGCGAGCGGGCGCGTGGCGGGCGAGAGCTCGGGCGGCGCCATCGGCTCGAGCGCGAACCGGCTCCGGAGGAGCCTGAAGGTCTCGCCGCTGACCACGACAGTGCCCGGCGCCGCGACCGCGCTCAGCCGGGCCGCGATCTGCGGTGTCGTCCCGAGGTGCTGCGTGTACCGATCGAGCTGGCCGGCGACCACGAGGCCGGTGTGGAGCCCGATCCGGACCTCGAGCGCCACGCCCCGCGCCGCCGTGAGCTGCGCGCTGCGCGCCTTCACGTCGTCCACGACCTCCAGCGCCGCGCGGGCGGCGCGCCGGGCGTCGTCCTCCTGCGCGGAGGGATAGCCGAAGTGCAGCAGGACCTGATCCCCCAGCGCGCCGGCGAAGCGCCCCCGGTGGCGGCGGGCGATCTCGGCGCAGGCGTCCTGTTGCTCGTCGAGCAGATCGTCGATCTCCTCGACGTCGGTGGTCTTCAGCCCCGGGCCCGAAGCCGTGAAGGTGCAGCAGACGACGGTGAGGGGCCGCCGCTCGCCGTCGGGTCGCTCCAGCGCCTGTCCCTCTGGCTCCGGCGGGGCCGGCGTGTCCACGCGCCGGGGCGTGGCAGGAGACGGCATCGTCTCGGCCGCCGCGTGGTCGCTCGGCAGCGCCCGGGGCTCCCGCGAGGGCGCGTCGAGCGGCGCCGTCTCGCTCGCGACGCGGCGCCACGGGCTCGCGTCCTCCGCGTCTCGGGTCGGGGCCGGCGGCGAGCGCGGCGCTCGCGCGGCCTCGACGAGGTCCTCGCGGCTCAGCGCGTCCACGTCGCAGGCCTCGAGCTCGCGCAGCAGGCTCGAGGCCGTGACGACGCGCGCGGCCATGTCCTTGAGGGTCGCGCGCCGGAGGAGGGCGCCGAGCGGGTGCCCGAGCAGCGCCGGGGGGATCGGGATCGGCTCGGGGCTGGCCTGCCGGAAGAGCACCTCTTGCAGCGACCTGCCGGTGATCGACGGCCTGCCGGTGAGGCACTCGAGGAAGACGAGCCCCCAGGCGTACAGGTCCGAACGCACGCTCACCGGCTGTCCGAGGAGCTGCTCCGGCGCTGCGTAGGCGGGCGTGCAGAGGATCTCGTTGCTCGGGGTGAGCCTGGGGTCGACGCCCTCCATGGCCCCGGCGATGACCGCGCCGATTCCGAAGTCGAGCACCAGCGCGTTTCGCCGCGCGCCGGTCGAGACGATCATGATGTTGCTGGGCTTGAGGTCGCGGTGGACGACGTTCTGCCCGTGGGCGCAGCCGAGGGCGTCGAGGACCTGGAGCATCAGGTACCGCGCCTCGCGCGGATCGAGGGCGATCTCCTTGGCCAGCACCTCCGCCAGGTTCTGCCCGGGCACGAACTCGAAGATCGTGTAGAGGGTGCCGTCGTCCGTCTGTCCGGCGTCGATGAGCCGGACGATGTTGGGGTGGTGGAGCTGCGCGCAGAACCGCGCCTCCTGGTGGAAGCGGGCGCAGCGCCGCGCGGCGTCGGCGGACTTGCTGCCCCGGATCGGGTGCATGACCTTGATGGCCACCGGCTGTCCGGTGGCGAGCTGACGCCCCTTGTAGACGTCGGCGAAGCCGCTCTCGCGCAGCGCGGAGACGATCTCGTAGCGCTGCTGGAACACGGCGCCCGTGGCGATGGCGCTGTGGCTCATCCCATCTCCCTCCGCCGGGCGGCCCGGCGCGACCGGGGGAGCGGGCGTGATCCGGAAAGGGCGGCGCGCTGCGCCAGTCGTCCCGCCTCATCGATGAAGCGTCTGGACAGAGCGGCTGTCGATCTCGTCAGCACACCTTGTCCACGGCCGACCTCGCTGCTCACGTTGGTTCATATAGGGTGGACCTCGTTCGACGTCCGTCGATGCCGACCGGGTTCCGGCGCATTCGGCGAAGAAACCCCGGAAGACGCTCGCGCCCGGCCGGCTCCGTGCCGGCTCCGTGGGGATCGGCTTCAGGGAGCCGGGCAGGCGTGCGCGGGCTCGACTCTCGCGGGGCGGCGGCCGAGCTCCGCCTGAGTGTTCGATCGAGCTACAATCTTTTATCGTGGCTGCTGTCGCGGCGACCGAGCAAGTCGCGGTGAACCGCAGCGAGTTGACCTCTGGCACGGCCGGTGAGAGGGCGGTGACGCGGACTTCGCCGGCGCTCGACGCGCGCGGCGAGCCGGGAGCGTTCCTTGGGCGGTGAGCGACGATTCAATGCTTTTCAATCCTTTGTGGAAGGAGCACGAAACATGCTGAGGCAACTGGCGACCCACATCGTTCTGCTCGCGCTCGCGGCGGCTGGTCCGGTCGCGTGCGCGGGCTCGGGTGACAGCCCCGCGGACGCCGGCAGCGTCGCCAGCGGGAGCGGCGGCGCGGCGGCTTCCGGCGGACAGACCTCGGGGAGCGGCGCGACCGGCGGAGGCGGAGACGGTGGAACGGGCGGCAGCGCCTCGGGGAGCGGCGGCGCGGGCGCGGGCGAAGCGGGCACCGGCGGCGCGGGCGCGGGCGGCGCGGGTGACGGCGGCGCGGGCGCGGGCGAAGCGGGCACGGGCGGCGCGGGAGACGGCGGCGCGGGTGGCGCAGATACGGGCGGCGCGGGCGGCGCGGGCACGGGCTGCCCGGGGACGGGGGGGATCACCTACACGCTCGCGAAGGTCGCCTCGCCGACGGCGGAGCAGCAGTCTGCGTACGACAAGATCACGAGCGCGATGGATGAGGCGCTGTCGCACTACAACTGTCAAACGAGCATCGAGAAGCGCCTGTCGGTGTCCTACGTGCCGTCGGTCGCGACGGCCGACGGCAACGTCAATGGGTCCATCCGGTTCGGCGCGACGAGCTCCATGAACTACATCACCGCGATGCACGAGATCGGTCACACCCTGGGGGTCGGCAGCCGCGAGTTCGGCGCGCTGGTGGTGGACGGCGTCTTCACGGGCGAGGCGGCGACGCGCCAGATCAGGGCCATCACGGGCAACGAGAGCGACGTCGTGCACGCGGACACGCAGCACTTCTGGCCGTACGGTCTCAACTACACGACCGAGGTCAAGACGACGGACGATCTCGTGAACCACTGCAAGATCGTGGTCGCCATCCGCGAGGACATCGGGTTCTGACGGAACGATTCCGCGGGGGCGAAAGGTTGCGATCCGTCGGATTCTCCGGGATTTGAGGCGAGCGTGACGACGGATCGCATTCGCTCGGAAGGTATGGACCCAAAACGAATACGCAGCGAGGACAGATGGACAGGTCGACCTCCGTAAGCGCGGCGAGCAGCGTGCACCAGTCGACCTTGACGATGTGGCGCGGCGTCCGCGACGTCGACTCGGGCGTGGCAGACTCCCTCGTCCGCGCCGCTTGGGCGTTCGGGCTCGTCGGCGCGCAGGTCGTGCTGGCGGGGATCAAGCCGTCGGTGGCGCAGACCCTCGTGGCTCTCGGCGTCGACCTGGGATCGATCATGACGTCTGGTACGCTCCAGAGCGGCATCCGCTACGCATTGCAGCAGATGCGCCCCGTGTAGGCCCGCCGAAGCCAACATCGGCGAGAGCGCGCTCCCGCGAGCTGCGACCAGCGCACGAGCGCGAGCGAACGCGGACAGCTCACCGATGAGGCGTGGTTCTTGGTTTTGGCAGCGAAACCCTCGCCGTGGAGCTCGTCTGCGGCGAGCCGCCGTTCGGGAGGTCGAGATCGATCCACCAGATGATGACGGCGCACCAGTTCGATCCGCCTCCCGCGTTCACGCCGCACGCCACGCTCCCGGGAGGCTTCGAGCCATGGGTCCGGAAGTTGGTCATGAAGGACCCGGAGCACCGGTTCCATTGCCTTCAAATGACCCAGTGATCCTCCCTCCCCCTTCTTCACGTGCCCATGAGGCGGCGACGAATTCCCGCGAGACTGCGCCGAAAATATCGGCTCATGTGACTGCTCGCCGGGCCCGCACAGGAAGGTCCCAAGTGCACCACAGATGCCGTGCGGGGGCCATCTCACCAGGCCCACCGCCCGCGCTGAGCGCACCGCGCGTGAACGTCTCCTCGATCACCTCTTGCACCGTGGCAGCCTGGCCCAGGCTCCCCAGCCTCGGTGGTTCGCTGCCGTGGGACCTCGTAGTCGCGACGACCTTGAACGTGTAAAGGCTGCTGGTTTGGTCGCGCCGCACCTGAGGGTACGCGGGCTCGAAGCGGCTACGCCCGACGAGCACGGATTGTGCCGCAAGCGCCGGGTCTGCGCCGTCCTCGGGCCACGTCACGATCACGTTGCCGTCGTTCGAGCACGCGAGCACGCCGGCGAAGAGTCGCCGGCGCTGCGTCGTGCGCGCGCGGATCTCAATCCACAGCGGCTCGCTGTCGGTGACCTCGTAGACGCCGGACGCGCCCGGCGACCGCCGAGCGGCGGTTTCCTTGTCCTCGCCCACGCGCAGCGCCACCTCAATCATGCCCGCGAGCATCGGGTCGGCGTGCGTTCGATGGAGAACGTCGAGGTAGCGCGCCCAGTGCAGGAGGCCGCGGCCCAGCGCTTCGCCGAGCCGGCCGGCGTCTCCGGCGCCTGGCGCGCCGAGCGGCGGCAGATAAGCGATGACCTCGTCCGGCGCGGACGTGACGCGGTCCGGCGCATACGGCACGATCACCCACCCGCCGCGCGCGCCGACCCACGCGGGCGGATCGACGTCGGACCACGCCGGGGTCGCGCCGGTCCAAGGCCGCACCTCGACGCCCGCGCGGTCGTTATCCGAGGTCAGCTCCAGGCGCTCTGTGGCGCCGCGAACGCGCGCGATCGCCCGGACAACGTCCGCCGGCACCTCCGTGAGGAGGACGCCGAGCGGCATGATCTCCGGGCTGGGATGCGAGAGGCGTGCGCGCGCTCCCTCCGCGACCGCGGCGGTCGGGTCGAGCAGGCGCGCCGTGCTCGTTGCGGGCGCCGCGGCGACGATCGTCGCGTGCACGACCGCGCCGGCCCCCTCGGCCTGCTCGAAGCTGGCTGTGCCCGGAGGGTAAAGCGCTACGATGGCGCCCACGTCGAGGCCGTGGAGAGAGCCTCCGTCGAGCGAGAGCTCGCCCACCGATGGTCCGGGGCACGCCGTGAAGCCGGGCTCGAACGGCGCCCACCCGCCGCCGAACACCGCCTTTTCTGGACGTCCTTCGAGCAGGGCTGTCTGGTCGCTCACGAGCCGCCTCATCGCGCTGCGCACGGCCGGCATGAGGTCCATCCAGCGTAGCCCGAGGACGGCGTCGGGCGGCACGCGCCGCAGCGCTTCGAGGAGGGAGAACGTAAACGCCCCGTGCGGCGCGGGCACCCTCACCTCCTTCGCTGCCTCTGTGTCCCGGCACGCCGAGAGGGTGACCCAGTCGTCGCTGTCGTCCCCCACGCCGAGCCAGCCGCGCTCCTCGCTCGGGCCGCGGTTTGCGGTACGCGCCGGCAAGGGGGGCTCAAGGATCGGATGGGCGGCCACGAAGGTGCACCAGTCGGCCGGCGAGAGCGAGACCGAAGGGAGATGGCGGACACGCGCCAGCTCGCGCGTGGCTCCGCCCGAGTGGCACGTGTCGGCAAGGACGGTGATCGTGGCGCCGGCAGCGCCGATGCGGCGGAGGCAGGCGTTGATCTCGCGGTCAAGGACGAGGTTGGCGAAGCCGGTGACGTCAAATGCGGTGTCGGTGGGGACGAAGCCGTAGGCGCGTTCGCCGGTGGCCTGGTTGCGGATGCGAACGCCGTGGCCGGCGAGGTAGACCACGACGTGGTCACCGGGGCGGGCAGACGTGACGAGCTCGGCGAACGCGGCTCGTATGTGAGCGGCGTCGGCGGGGGGAGCGCACGCCGTCGGATGGGGCGCGACGGCGGAGAGGAGGAGGAGCAGGTTCGTCTCGGAGACGTGGACCCTGTCGACGAGGAAGCTCCGGACGGCGAGAGCGTCGTTGACGCAGCCGGAGAGGTCGGCGTGGACGCCGGGGTAGTGATCGACACCGATGACGAGGGCGCGAGAGGTTGCGAACGTGAGCGTCATGGTCACGCCTCCCGCCCGACCGTCTTTGCCGATCTCGGCGCGGCGCTCGTGCGACACGCGCCTGTGCGCCCGGAGAGGCGCGTGTAGACGATCGCATCGGCGAGCCAAGAGATGGATAGCCATAGTATCAAGCCGATGCCGATAAAGAGAATTGGAAGCCACGCCGGGAAGGGGATTTGTAATAATATCACTGATATCAAGATGATGTAGAACGCTACGATGTAGAACACTGAAAAGCACGTCAGGAGGAGTATTTGGAATAGCGTGAGCACGATCAGTTTGCCTACCTGGTGACGTGTCATCCTCCAGCTCGCGACGAGCGAATCGACCAGACCGCGGCCGCTGTCGACAATGCAGTGCGGGGCGTAAAATAATCGTAGTCTCACGAACAGGAAAAGGATCGGGATCATGAGGTGGCCCCAGCCGGAAGGCGAGAACGGGTCGCGGGCAAGCTGCACTAGCCCGGTGAGCTCCGCGAGCTTTCCGAAGAAATTATCTCCCCCTTCAGTTGCCAGTTCGAGAACTCGAAATAGAGGCCACAGCGCGACGAGATTCAATAGGATGTCGGCGCTGAGCACGGGGAATAGCCACGTTCTACATCGGAGCAGATCGCCGAAGCGAGGAGCCTCCTGGCGCGCTGCAGCGATGTACAGACGCGTCAAGCCGGACAGGAAGTAAGCACCACCGATCTGCCAAATTCCTCTGAACAAATTCGCGCTCAGCGGGCCCAGCTCTCCTGACGTCCCTTTCGGGAGCACGAAATACACCAGAGGGAATGGTAGAATGTAAACGATACACGCCATGATCAAGAGCAGCCGCTGAACCTTGAGTATCTCCCATGCTCTGCGGATCACTTGGCCCGGCTCCCAGGATACCGGGAGCTCTACGATGCGGATCTCTTCTGGCGCCATCCCCTCGCGCCAGAAGTCAATCATCGCACCGGCGTCATGGACGGCGTTTTTGCCGAGCTCGAAGGCCTTCTTGGGGGCCTCGCCAGCCCCGAGCGCCTCGTAGAACGCTCTCGCGAACTCTATCGCGTCCGAATCCGTGATCGCCCTCGTGGTGCCTATCACATAGGGCACGTGCTCGGCGAGCGCGCGCGCCTGTGCTTCGCTGAAGCAGGCGTTCAGCACCACACAGCGGGTCCCGCGGAGCAGCTCGAAGAGCCGCGTCAGGGTCGCCGTCGAGACCGACACCGCGAGGCCGTCCTCGCCGCGGACCAGGAGCGCATCCGGCGCCGGCGAGCTCGCCCTCTCGAACTTGGCCAGCGAGCCCCGCGCGCCCGTCTCGCTGCCGCGCTGCCCGTGTCCGCCGAAGTGCACGATCGCGGGCGCGTGCGCGAGGAGCCCGCTCTGGAAATCGCGCGCGCGCGCGGCCGGCGAGTACACGAAGCGGAACTCGTCGCGCAGCCTGGCCGCGCGGAGGACCTGCTGGATTGCACGCGCCTCCTCGTCGGTGTCGAGACGAGCGGTGTCCGCGGGGTTCGCGCTGATGAAGTGGACGGTGGCAGGCATAAAGGCGCTATCGTCATGAGATACTCGGTCATGCTGGAGAAGAGAGCCGAGAAGTGACATGCCCTGGGCGCGCCACGCTCCCTGCCCGTCGCGCTCCCGCGCGTGACGGCCTGCCCGCCGGGCCGAAGCTTGGATGGCAGCCCAGATGTTCGTTGGCACCTCCGGTCCCACTGGCCTACACGGGGCAACAATGCACATGGCGTGCCTAGCAGGCCAATTGCCGAACGAAATTCCAGCAGATCTCGGCTCCTCTCAAGCAGCGAGCGCCTCCTTGCCTGGAGCCCTCTTCAGGTCGCCGGGTTTGCGCGGTACCAGGCCGCACTCTCCCACCTCGCGCGTCCCCGAGCTCGCGTAGCTCGCGCCCAGGGACTTCGCAGGGACGCGGGCTCGACTCCGTCCGGAGGAGCTCGAGCTGCCGTTTCGCAGATCGACGGTGCCGCCGCGCTTGCCGGGCGGCCAGCAGGCCGCCGAGGAGCTGGCGGCGGTGCGGGCCGAGCGCCGAGCAGCGCGCGCCGCGGCGTGCCGCCTTCGCGCCGGGGCTCGGCGCGCCGATCGACGGCGGTGCGGGGTCGGCTACGCGCTGCGGCCCGGGTTCTTCCTGCCCCCGCTGATGTTCACCGCGGACGAGCTCGAGGCGCTCGTCCTCGGCGCGCGCTGGGTTGGCGCGCAGGCCGACGAGGGCCTCGCGGGCGCCGCGAAGAACGTGGTCGCCAAGAGCGCGGCCGCCTCGCCCGGCGATCTCCGCGGTCGTATCGACGACACGGGGCTCGGGCCCGTCGTGCTCGGCGGGTCCGGCGC
Organism: Sorangium sp. So ce117; assembly: GCF_051524395.1. Taxonomy (NCBI): domain Bacteria; kingdom Pseudomonadati; phylum Myxococcota; order Polyangiales; family Polyangiaceae; genus Sorangium; species Sorangium sp. So ce117. Next base: position 7,437,192 of record NZ_CP150309.1, on the reverse strand, counting down.
CGCGCTGCAGCCCGTGCTCGGCCTCGTGCGGCAGGCGATGCGAACGGAGCGCGCGCTCGCGATGCGCTACCAGAGCGAGTCGGGGAGCAGCACCGAGCGCGACGTCTGGCCCGTGCAGATCGCGCACTACGAGGGCAAGCAGCTGATCGCGGCGTGGTGCTGCCAGCGCGCGTCGTTCCGGCACTTCCGCGCCTATCGCATCGAGCTCCTCGCGCTCACCGCGCAGCTCTACGGCAAGCCGCGCCGGACGCTGACGAAGGAGTGGCGAGACGACTGGGAGTGCGGCGGCAACGCGCCGGCGTGAGGCCGTGAAGGCGTGGCGCGATCGCGCCGCGCGCGCTGCTCCCACGGATTGTCAGGAAGGGTGGCGCCGGCTCTCGGGTGCGACCGCCGGCGAGGAGCCCGCAATGCTCGGGCGCGTTCACCGTGCCCGGGCGCTGGCTCCCCGCCTCGAGTCCTCGAAACCAACCGCCGAGAGCCCGCCGGAGCACCGGTGGCCTTGGCGAGCGCGCCCCCGGCGCAAGCGCGGGCGGTTCAGTACGTGAGCGAGGGCGTCGTGCAGCCCAGGCCGAAGGCGCCGATGGCTCCGCCCTCGACGACGGTCTGAACGAGGTTCGCGACCTGGTCTGCACCGCAGAAGGTGTCCGGGAACTCGCTGCCGCCGTCGCCGCCCACGCCGTCCGGCCACGTGACGGGGCCGAGCTCGACGCGGAGATCGCCGGGAGGTCCCGTCACGAGGAGCGGTGCACAAGCGATGAAGAGCAGATCGAGGTACCTGCCAGACCAACCGCTGAAGCCCACCACCACCTCGTTCTCCGGGCACACCATCTCCCAGGGCTCGGTGCCCTCGCTGCCCTGGAAAGGGGTCACGTCGCCGGGCATCGTGGTGATGGTGTACGGCCCGTCTCCCGTGAGCTCCAGGTGGCCGCACTGCGCCTGGATCTTGGCATGGATGAGCGACTCCCCCAGCGGTCCCAGGGACCCTCGAAACCCGAGGAGTACCTGGCTCTCCGGGCACCGGTCCATGGCAGGGGTGGCCGTACCGGGGCTGCCGCGCAGCTCGGTGTAGGTCTGCTCCACGACGTCGACGCCTGTCGGCGCCGGGCACGGCTCCCCGTCGCACTCGCCGCCGCCCGCGCCCGCCTCACCGCCGCCGCCCGCCTCACCGCCGCCGCCCGCCTCACCGCCGCCGCCCGCCTCACCGCCGCCGCCCGCGCCACCCGCCTCACCGCCGCCGCCCGCCTCACCGCCGTCCCCGCCCGACCCGCCACCCCCGTCGCCAGGCGGGGCGCCGCCTCCTCCGCTCGCGCCCACGCCGTCGAAGGTCAGGCTGCCGATACCCGAGATCGCATTGCATCCGGCGAGGACAAGACCGGAGATCAGCGCGGAGAGGCCGAGCAGATGGCGCGTCACCGAGATCAAGTACTCGATCCGCGGCCGGACCGGTAGCTGGTCGCCCGAATGCCGCGCGCTCGTCGTTTCAGCGGGCGCGTAGCCGGAGGCGGCCGCCGCGCGGCGCCGTCATGGCCGGGCGTCGTGGGCCGCTACGCAGCGACGCGTCCGTTCGCCGGCTGAGTGGTTCCCTTGCCAACGGCGGCCAGCCGGCGTCGCCATCTCCCTGCAGGTAGCCGGTGAAGCCCTGCAGCAGCGCCGCCGGATGCTTCGCCCTTCCAGTCCGGTGCGTACAGGAACGCCCCGAGCTCAGCCCCGACGAAGGCCCAGCGTTGACCTCTCTTTACCCCGCTGGATGGTCGGGGCGTGGCGTGGAACGAGACGGCGTCTTCACGGGCGAAGCGGCGATGCGGAAGCTCAGGGCCATCACGGGCAACGAGAGCGACGTCGTGCACGCGGACACGCAGCACTCCTGGCCGTATGGCCTCAACCACACGACCGAGGTCAAGACGACGGACGATCTCGTGAACCACTGCAAGATGGTGGTCGCCGTCCGCGAGGACATCGGGTTCTGAGGCTGAACCATCCCTCGGATTTTCGGGAAAATTCACAGGGAGGCGGGGAGAAAAATCCCATGAATCTCCCCATCTCCCCGCCTCCCTGTTCACCTCCCTGTTCAATTTCTTGGCTCCTCCGCAGGATCTGTGGGCGCACGAGCCGAGCAAGGGCAGAACGACTTGTGGGCATCCGCGGGGCGCCCTGCCGCATCGCATGGCTGGGCGACGCGCTGCGGGATCTGTGGGATGCGTCGCCTGCTCGCAGACCGTGGTCGCAGAGGCGGTGCATGGGCGTGTCCACTCGTAGCGGGAGACCGGAGAATTAAACGCAAAGGCGCAAAGGCGCAAAGGCGCAAAGGCGCAAAAAAGCAAGAGAGAGGAAGGTCATTCTTGCAATCCATGGACGACGCGATGGATGCCCTGCCTCACCTTCACTTCGCCGAAGTTGATAACAATCGCGAGCTTGAGATCGGACAGCTGCAGGTAGGTGAGGGCCTGCGCCTCGAACACTCTGTTGTACGCGGCCGCCGCCTCGCGCTCGACGATGACTCGATCGCCCACGAGCAAGTCGAGACGAAGGTCCGACGCAAGACGCTTGCCCTTGTACACGAGCGGTACGGCCTTCTGGCGCACCACGGTGAGCCCTCCCGACTCGAGCTCGAAGGCAAGCGCCTCTTCGTAGACCGTCTCGAGCAGCCCTGGGCCTCCAAGGGTACGATGCACCTCGATCGCTGCGTCGACGATGACCTTGGCTATCTCGTTCTCGGTCATTCACTCCGCCTTTTTGCGCCTTGGCGCCTTGGCGCCTTGGGTGCGCCGGTAAAACCGGCATCAGGAAGTAGGTGAGCATGCAGCAGTACAGAAGCAAGTCCTACCCCGGGAGGTGCCCACCCCCGGGAAGTCAACCTTGCGGCGGCGTGGGCGACCACGACGGCGAAGCGTAGGAAGACGAGCGGACGGGCCGGGCGATGGAGCCTCGAAAACAAGTCAGTCAGTGGGAGCCGACGCGTTCCAAGACCGCGGAAGGCCACGGTGCAGCGGCCGCAAAGACAGCGGTGGGCGATGGCACTGCACTCCCCTCGGGGTCGGAGAGTTCGGCACGTCAGCACTTGCCTGATGAACGGGAACCGGGAGGCCTCGGAGGCGCCTCTTCGCCAGTGGTGGGCGGGAGGCAGGCGCGGGAAGGCGACAAGCCGCAAGCCGCAAGGGCGAAAGCCCCGGAGCCGCATGCCCCGATGGAGTCGGACGAGCCCATAGTACCGAAGAAGTCGGCGAACTCGCGGGTAACGCCCGAGGAGTCGATGGAGGGAAGGGGCGAGGCCAACGGGAATCTCGACCAGCGAAACGCGTCCCGGGCTCAGGATCGGCAAGACGCGCTCACGCACCTGGATCGAGTCGGAAAGCGAGCGACGAAGGAGAAAGGGACGCGGTTCGATAACCTGCTGAGCTACATCAAGGCGCCGCTGCTGAAGGAGGCGTACGAGCGCCTGCGGAAAGACGCGGCACCTGGCGTCGACGGTGAGACGTGGAGCAGCTACGGCGAGAGGCTGGACGCACGGCTGCTCGACCTTCAGGACCGCGTACAACGCGGAAGCTACCATCCGCAACCGGTACGGCGCGTGCACATCCCGAAAGGCGATGGCCGCACGAGGCCGCTCGGGATCCCCGCGCTGGAAGACAAGATCGTCCAGCTGGCGGCGCGGATGCTCCTGGAACCGATCTACGAGCGAAGCGAGTTCCTGGGGTTCTCGTACGGCTATCGGCCAGGCCGGTCGGCGCACGGGGCTCTGGACGCGCTGAGCGTAGCGATCGTCAGCAGAAAGACGAACTGGGTGCTCGACGCAGACATCCGGGCGTTCTTCGACACCATCGATCACGGGTGGATGCAGAAGTTCGTCGAGCACCGGATCGTGGATCGACGCATGGTGCGGCTGCTGATGAAGTGGCTGCACGCGGGCGTCATGGAGGACGGCCAGCTCCACGACGTGGAGGAGGGAACGCCGCAGGGGGGGATCATCAGCCCCCTGCTGGCAAACATCTACCTCCACTTCGTGCTCGATCTGTGGGCGCATCGATGGCGGAAGCGGCACGCGCGCGGGGAGATGTACATCGTGCGCTACGCCGACGATGTCGTGATGACCTTCCAGTACGAGCGGGACGCACGGGCGATGCAGGAAGCGCTTGCGGAGCGCCTCGCTCAGTTCGGACTGGAGTTGCATTCTGAGAAGACGCGGGTGCTCCGGTTTGGGCGGTACGCATCGGAGCACTGCGGCAAGGAAGGACACGAGCGGCCAGAGACGTTTGATTTCCTCGGCTTTACGCACATCAGCGCGAAGCGCGTGGATGGACGTTTCGCGCTCGTGCGCCGGACCTCCCGGAAGAAGAGGGCAGCAAAGCTGCGGGATCTCCGTAGGAAAATGAGGCGCAAGGCGCACGACCCAGCCAGGGAGCAACACCGATGGCTGAGCGCCGTGCTCCGAGGGCACTACAACTACTACGGGGTACCTGGAAACGCGCGAGCCCTGGGCTCGTTTCGCCACCAAGTGCGCGAGGCGTGGCACAGGGGCATGCAACGTCGCAGCCAGCGGGCTCGTTGGACGAACGACCAACGGACCCGTTTCGACGAGCGTTTCCCGCTTCCTCCGCCGCGCATCACACACCCCTATCCCACCGTGCGCTTCTCATCCGTAGACCGGAGGTGGGAGCCCGGTGCGGGAAAACCGCACGCCGGGTTCTGTACGGGGGGCGGCCCGAAAGGGCCGTCCCTACCGTGACCGTTAAAATCCGAGATCCTCGACGACGTCAGCGGCAGGCACGATGAGGCACCCGCGTGGGCTGGATGGTTCCTGGACGATTGGACACGTCTGGCCATGGGTTCCAGGATTCCGCCGTTCCAGAAGTTCGCACGGACCCTCCGTGGCCATCGAGAGCTCCTGCTCAACTGGCTCCGCGCACGGAGCGCCTTCGCCCATGGCGCCACCGAGGGATTCAACAATAAAGCGAGGATTACGACCAGAAAAGCGTATGGGTTTCGGACCTACGAACACGCGGAGATCGCCCTCTACCACGCGCTCGGGAACCTGCCGGAGCCCGAATGGCTCACCCACAAATTTTTCTGAGGAGACAATTCCTTTTTCGCTGAAGTGCGAACAAGATGAGGGGATCTGTCAGGTTCCGAGGGGCCCGCGCCGCGAGGGCGGCGCGGCTCTGGCCGGCGTGCGCCGGCGCGGATCACTCGAGGTACGCGGCCAGGCCGAGCTTCTGATCGCGGACGGCGCCGGCCATGACCTTCGCGATCTGCTCCGCGCCGGAGCGCGAGAAGTGCGTGTGGTCATCGCAGAAGAACTCGCCTACGGGGCCGCTGGTCGTCGCGCTCACGTCGCCCCCGGGGACAGGGCAGAAGCCCAGGGTGTTGTAAAGCGCAATGCTGAGCTCGTGCAGGTCGATGACCGGCACGCCGTACTCCTTGCCCGCCTCGTGGGTCGCGGTCACGTAGCCGCCGCGCGTCCCCCGGGCCGTGCTCCCGTTGCAGGAGATCGCGCTCACGGGGGTCACGAACACGGGCTGGGCGCCTCGCTCCTCCGCGGCGCGGGCCATCATCCCGTAGCTCGACTTGAAGGCGTCGAGCCCCACGTGCCGATCGCACGTGCGCGAGCCGTCGTTGATGCCGAACTGGATGAACAGATAATCGCCCCGCTTCATGCCGTCGAGCATCTGGACCCACCTGGCCTGCAGCACGGGCTCGCCGCTCGAGTCGCGCGCGAGCTCACACTCCCCGGCGCTATCCATGGTGGTCTGCACGTTGTAGAGCCACGTCCGCACGCTGCGGCCGCCGACGGCGCTGTTCACCACGGTGACCCGGTCGTCGAAGAGCGCCGCGAGCTGGCCGCCCCAGCCCGCCGGGCAGGGGGTCTGCCCGTTGGCGACCGTCGAGTCCCCCGCGATCCAGATCGTGATGTCCTGCAGCGGCCCCGCGCCGCCCGCGCCGCCGTCGCCCGCGCCGCCGCTGCCGCTCGGCCCACCTGAAGATCCCGCCGAGCCTCCCGAGCCGGCGGGCGCCTCGCCCCCGGCCCCCGCGCCGCCCGTGGAGCCGGCCGAGATCGCGGTGCTGCTTGCGCTCGCGCTCGCGCTCGAGCTGCTCCCTTCCGGTTGCGAGCTCCCGCCCGCGCCGCCCGTCCCCCCGCTTCCGCCGGCGCCGCCCGCGGCCGCCTCCGGATCAGGGGAGCAGGCGGCGGTGAGCAGCGCGAGACAGCACACCCGGGCAAGCATCCGGCCGCGCGCGCGCACGGCCGATCGAACGTTCGAGTCCATGAACATGCCTTTCCTCCAGTCACGACACGAGCATCAGCCCATCCACGCCGGATGGCGCTGGCCCTTCGCCTCCCGGTCCCGCAGGCCGCCAGGGCACGCTCGGTCGAGGTGCCAGGCCGGCGGCACGACGGGCGCGCGCCGCTGCGGGCGCAGGGCGCGCCGCGAGCGGCAAGGCAACGCCGGCGAGGCGAGCGGCGGGAACGACGGGGGGCGAGCACGGCTCGCGTCACTGTGTCGGGAACGGCTCCCAACCAATCACGGACAGGAGTTTTTTTTCGGATCTGCGTGCCGGGGTGCGCTCCGGTGCACACTCATCGCAAATCTGAAGCGGTGGCAGAATCGAGGTCGACGCGAGCACCGGCGCGAGCGCGCTCGCCTGTCCACCCAGCGCACCGACGCCACGCTCGTGGAGAGGAGACGCGCGGCGGTTCGTTCACGACACACGGCGATGTCCGGCGACGGATTGGCCAGCTGGCTTGGCGACCGAGGCAATCACGGTGATGCAGGGCAGGGCAGGGCAGGGCAGGGCAGCGCAGCGGAGCGCAAGGAGCATGAGGGCGGAAGGTGGACGGAAATCCGTTGAACGGAGATGTGCTGTGGAGGGCATTACTATGCCGTTGACTGACACAAACTTTGTCACGTATGTTTATCAAGGGTGACGCTGATTGAGGGGTGGCGTCGCACCAGACGTGTAGACGTGTAGACGTGACCGATGGCACGGATCAGCCAGGCGCGCTCCTGTGCGCCCGCGAGGCAGCGGCGCGAGGCTCGGGCGCGCGATGGCCCCAGGGAGACGGCGCTTGTGTCAGTGTCTTTAAGAACTCATTTCAAGCTCTCCCACGGTCGAGGCGGCGGCGGCGTCGGCGCGATGGCGCAGAGAAGGGTTCGAGTGCTCCTCGCTCGCGGCGACGGGAGAGCCGCGCTGCGCGCGAGGGCCGAGGAGCGAGGAACAGCATGAACAGCTGGGATCCCCTGGGTGCGGCGGAGCAGGCCGCGGTCGCGGACGAGATCCTGTCCGTGCTGCGTCACGACCTGCGCAACCGCTTTGCGATCGTCCGGAATGCGTCGTTCTACATCAAGCGGAAGGTCGCGCGCGACGCGGCCTACACGGCGGATCCGAGGATCGAGGAGTTCTTCGGGATCATCGACGAGGAGGTGGTCGCGGCGAGCGCGCGGCTCGAGGAGTCGGTCGACGCCGCGAGGCTCTTCAACCGCAGGAGCGTGTGCGTGAGCGCGGCGGGCTGCGTGCGCCGCGCGGCGGCGTGCGCGCGCATCGGCGCGTCCGGGGCGCGCATCGTCCTCTCGGCTCAGGACGGCGACGTCGAGGCGGACCCGATCGAGCTCGCCGTCGCGGTGCGGTGCCTGATCGAGAGCGCCGTGGAGTCGACGCCCGGGGACGGCGTGGTCACGGTTCGGGGCACCTCGAGCGCCGCGCGGTACTGCATCGAGGTCACGGACGCGGCGATTGTCCCCTGCGAGGCGGACAGCGAGGCGATCCTGCGGCCGTTCTACACGACCAAGCCGGGTCACTCCGGCCTGGGGCTGAACATCGCGAGGCGGGTCGCCCGTCGCTACAGCGGGTCGCTCGCCGTCGAGCCTCGGGCGCACGGCTCGTCGGTCGTCATCGCGCTGCCGCTCGCCGCCGCGCCGGTGCTCCGCGACGGCGGATCGGAGCCGGCGCCGTGAGCGTGGGCGGTCCGCCCGCAGGGCGCGCGCCGGCGGCCCGGGAGCCAGCGGCCGGGCCCTCCGCGCGGCGGGCGCGCCCCCGGGCCTCGCTGGTCTCGCTCCTTGTCGCGTCGACGGCGGCCGCGCCCGCGGAGCTGGAGCGGACGGAGGCAGAGGACGAGGCGGCGCGGCCGCCGATCGAGGAGCTGTTCCTCGGCGAGACGGCCTTTCCGCAGGAGGCGCTCGAGCTGCAGATCACGAGCGCGCCGAGGTGGGAACGCGACGGGCGCCAGGTCGGCTTCCGCATCCCGCTGCTGCTGGAGCTCGGGATCACCGATCGCCTGCAGCTCGGGGGAGAGCTCCCCCTGGAGCTCGCGCGCCAGGACAGCGGCGTCGTGGCCGGGCTCGGCTCTGTCGAGCTGGAGGCCCTGTACAACCTCGTCAACGAGCGAGGGCTCGGGCTCGCGCTGTCCGCGGGGCTCGGGGCCGTGTTCCCCGCCGGCGCGCGCCAGCTCGGCGCGCCGGGTTACGCGCTGGAGCCGTTCGTGAGCCTCGACAAGGCGATCGGGCGCGTGCACGTGGGCATCTCCGCGTCGGCCGAGATCCGGCTCCCGGCCGCCGGGAGCGACGCCGCGGAGCTCAGCCCCGGCGCCTCGCTGGCTGTGATCCTGCCGCTCGGCGACGTGGTGCCGACCCTCGAGCTCGCCGCCGAGGTCGAAGACACGACGTCGCTGCTCCTCGCGCCCGGCGTGCTCTGGCACCCGGCGCCCGGCCTGGAGCTCGGCGCCGCGCTCGAGCTCGGCCTCGCGGGGGAGGCGCCCGACGCCGGGCTCATGCTCCTCGTCACGAGGGAGATCGAGCTCGCGGGCGACGGCGACGACCACGTGAAGCACGCAAGCAGGAGCCGCTCCCCATGAGCATTCGAGCCACACTGGCCGCCATCTTCGGCGTCGCGCTGGCGGCGGTCCTCGTCGCCGGCGGCGCCTTCTACTTCGCCATCGCGGAGATGCTCGTCTTTCAGCGGCGCGCCGAGGCGTCCTACGACGACCTGAAGCTGCACGTCACCCTCGCCAGCGACGCCAGCCGCTACATGAACGAGGCGGTCAAGTCGGTGCTCCACGGCAGCCTCAACGCGGAGCTCTCGAGCGCGGCCGAGGCCACGGCGCGCGATCTGGACGCCATCGAGGCGCGCAAGAGGGCGATGATCGCCGACGAGGAGATCAGGGAGAGCGACGAGGAGTCGACGGAGGAGATCGAGCACATCGGCTTCATGCGAGCGAGCTTTGCGCGGATCGTCGAAGGCGTGGCGGCCGCGACCCATGTCGAGCGCGAGCGCACGAACGAGCGGCACGAGATGCTCGTGCAGCTCTCCGACCGCGAGTACAAGTCGGAGTTCCTCCCGCACATCAGCGCGGCCGTGCACGACGCGGAGCGCGACGTGGCCAGGATCCTCGACGACGAGCGCCGCCTCCGGGCGCGGGTGGCGTTGCTCGGCGCGGTGGCGACCGGCGGCGCGCTGCTCGTCCTCGTCGTGCTGCTCGGGCGGCTCCTCCGCTCGGTGGACCGCGGCTTCAACTCGCTGCTCGACGGCTCCCGGCGGATCGCCCAGGGGGATCTCGGGCTGCGCCTCTCGGTGCTCGATGAGCACGAGTTCGGTCGCATGAGCGCGGCGTTCAACGAGATGGCCTCCAGCCTCCGCGACGCCCAGGAGGCCAGGATGCGCATGGAGAAGCTCGCCGCGGTGGGGCAGCTCGCGGCGAGCGTCGGGCACGACCTGAGGAACCCGCTGGGCGCCGTCCGGAACGCGAACCACTACCTCAAGAAGCGCCTCGCCGGGACCGAGCTCGGCGCGGAGCCCCGCGTGGCGCAGTTCCTCTCGATCATCGAGAAAGAGCTCGCGGCGTGCGCCAAGATCATCGGCAACCTGCTCGACTTCGCGCGCGAGCGGCGGCCGCGCTTCGCGGCGTGCGCGCTGAGGCCCCTCGTGGACGACGCCATCTCGGTCGTCGAGATCCCGCCGCGCGTGCGCGTCGACAACGACGTACCGGACACGCTCCCTGTCGTGGAGATCGACAAGGACCAGCTCCGGCAGGTGCTCGTGAACCTGATCCAGAACGCGGCCGAGGCGATCCCGGCCGAGCGCGAGGGGCGCGTGCGCATCGCCGCGGAGCGGACGGGCGACGGGGTGACGCTCTCGGTCGTCGACGACGGGACGGGCATCTCCGAGGAGACGCTCGCGCGGATCTTCGAGCCGCTGTTCAGCACCAAGCTGAAGGGGACGGGCCTCGGCCTGGCGATCAGCGCCGGGATCGTGGAGCGGCACGGCGGCACGATCGAGGCGACGAGCGCGCTCGGCAACGGCACGACCTTCGTCGTGCGGCTGCCGGTGCGCGAGGAGCTCGAGGCCGCCGAGCCAGCGCTGACGCCGACCGGGACTCAGGGCGTATGACGGGGGGGCAAGCCATGCAGGTGCAGGAGGCCGCGCAGCGGGGCAAGCGGGTGCTCGTGATCGACGACGAGGAGGGCATGCGCATCACGCTCGCCGCCAGCCTCGAGCTCGAGGGCTACGAGGTGGTGGAGGCGAGGGACGGCGTCCACGCGCTCGAGCTCGTCCGGCAGCAGGCGTTCACGCTGGTCATCAGCGACATCCGCATGCCCGGGCTCAACGGCGTCGAGACGTTCCGGGAGCTCAAGAGGATCCAGCCGGAGCTCACCGTCGTGCTGATGACCGCGTTCGCGCTCGAGCGGCTCATCGAGGAGGCGATCGCCGAGGGCGTGTACACGGTGATCCACAAGCCGTTCTCGATGGACCACCTCGCGCGCATCGTCGCTCGCGCGGTGGACTCGCCGGCCGTCCTCGTGGTGGACGACATCCCGAAGGTCGCCGACTCGATCGTGGCGGTGCTCCGGGCCGCGGGGCTGTCGGCCCACGCCGTCCACGATGGGCGGGCCGCCGTCCAGTACGTCGTCGAGCGGGGCATCGACGTCTGCGTGCTCGATCTCGTCATGCCCGATCAGGACGGCGTGACGACGTGCGCGCAGATGCGGGGGCTGAAGAAGCGCGTCACGGTGATCGCCATGACCGGCCACGCGGTCCCGGAGATGGTCAGCGCGATCATGACCAAGGGCGGGTACGCGTGCCTGCACAAGCCGTTCGACGCGCGCGAGCTCATCCACACGATCGCCCGCGCGCGCGGGGACGCGGCGCATGGATGACGGCGACGTCGCGCTGGCGTCGGCTCAGGTAGCGCTCGGCCAGCTGGCCAGCTCTGCCGCGCGCAGGTGCTGCTCCGCGGCGCGCGCGGGGTCGTCGCCCCGCGCGAAGTGGTCGGCCAGCACCCTCGGATCCTGCTCGCCGGCCTCGAGCAGCCACTCGCCGGCGAGCCGGTGGCCGAGCGCCCGGTCGCGATCCGTCAGCATCGCGTAGGCCCCCTCCCGCAAGAGCGGGTGGCAGAAGGCGATCTCCTCCTCGCCCGCGAACCGGGAGCTCGGCCGGCGCTCGATGATCTCGCGCTCGACCAGCTCGGCCCACGCGTCGCGCTCGCTCGTCCCCGACGTCCCGGCGCCGAGCAACGCGCGCACGCCGCCCACCCAGGCGACCTCCCCGAAGACGCTCGCCGCCCGCAGCTGCCGCCGCGCCTCGGGCCCGAGCGCCGCGAGGCGCGCCTCCGCCATGCCCAGCACCGTCTCCGGCAGCGCGCCGCCGCGCCCCTCCGAAAGGGCGCGGATGAGCTCTTCGAGATAGAAGGCATTGCCCCCGGCCCGCTGGATGAGCGCGGAGATCTCCTCGGGCGCGAGCTGCCTGCCCGCGCCGCCGAGCGCGCTCCGCACGAGCTGCTCGGCCGCGCGGGCAGGCAGCTCGCGCAACCGGAGCTCCGAGAGGCCCCGGTCGGCCCAGAGCCTCGGGAAGACCGCGTGAACCTCGGGCCGGGCGAAGGCGAGCAGCGCGTACGGCCGGTCGCCGAGCTCCCGCAGCGCCCGGTCGAAGATCCCCATCGAGGGCGCGTCCCCCCAGTGGAGATCCTCGAGCACGACGAGCACGGGGCGCGCGGCCGTCACGGCGCGCGCGTAGTCGAGGTACGCGCGCTGGATCCCCTCGGCCATCAGCGCCGGATTGTCCCGCGCGGCCCGCAGCGCCGGCAGGTCCTCGTCGGGGAGGGGGGTGACGCCGAGCAGCTCGCCCAGGAACCCGCCCACCCGTAGCCCTTCCTCGCCCGAGAAGAGCGGCGCGAGGGCCTGCGCGAGCTTCCGTCGCCGCGCGTCGACGCCCTCGCCCGCGGCGATCCCGAGCGCGGCCCGCAGCGATCCGGCGAGCATCGCGAACGCGGCGCCCGTGCCGATGGAGTCGCCGCGGGCGACGCTCAGGCTCACGTCGGGGTGGCGCTGGCGCAGCACCTCGACGGCCTCGTGGCGCAGGCGCGATTTGCCCATCCCCGCCGCGGCCGTCACCAGCGCCACCGCGGCGCGCCGCTCGGCGAAGCTCTCGTCGACGAGGTCGAGCAGGTGGCGCAGCTCCCGCTCGCGCCCGACGTGGGGGCTCGGCTTGCCCAGGAGCTTGCGCGGCCCCTCGCCGATCTCGCGCTCGGCCTTGAGCCAGGAGAGCCCGCCCCGCTCCACGACCTCGAAGCGCACGTCGAGCAGGGCGCGCGTCACCGCGTCGATGTGGACCCCCTCGCGCCGGCCCTCCGCGCGGCCGGGCGCGGCGGCCTCGTCCAGCAGGGCGGCCGCCCTGTCCAGCACCTCGCTGAGCGGCGATCGACCCGCCGGCTCGCCCCACCCCGTCACCAGCACGACCGCCGCGCCGGGGAGCTGCGCGCAGATCTCGATCGCGCAGCGCGCCACGAGCGCCGCCTGGTCGGTCGCGCTGCCCGCGCTCGCCACGAGCGTCACCACCATCCCGTCGCCGAGCTCCTCCACCTGCGCGCCCAGCGGCATGGCCGCGCGGCGCACCACGGCGAGCGTGTTCGGCGGTGACGCGTGCAGATCGAGCGACTCTGTCGACTCGAAGAACGAGGCCTGCGCCGGCCGGACCGCCACCATCGAGACCAGGCGCTTCTCGCCCGTGGTGATGACCGCGCCGGGAAGGGGGGCCGAGGACACCTTGCTCCTGTTCCACGCGCCGAGCGTGTCCAGGGTGCGCGCCACGGCCGCGCCGTCCTCGGGCCGCGCCGAGGGATCCTTGGCCAGCATCTGCGCGACGAGCTCGTCGAGCGCGTGGGGCACGTCGGGCCGCAGCTCCCTCGCCCTCGGCGGCTCCTCCAGGAGCAGCTTCCACACGAGCGCCATCGGGTGTTGCTTGCGGAACGCCGGCTTCCCGGTGAGGCACTCGTAGAGCACGCATCCGAGCGAGAAGATGTCCGCGCGCGCGTCCAGGTTGTCCCGCTCGCCCCGCGCCTGCTCCGGCGCCATGTAGCCCAGCGTGCCCAGCACCGCCTCCGTCCGCGTCAGCCGCTTCGAGGCGTCCGCCAGCTGCGCGATGCCGAAGTCGAGGAGCTTGACCCGATCGAGCGCGCCTTCGACCAGGAAGAGGTTGCTGGGCTTGATGTCGCGGTGCACGATCCCGCGCGCGTGCGCCGCGCCGAGCGCGTCTGCCACCGTCCTCACGAGGGCGATCGACTCGTCGATGCGCAGCTCCTGCCGCGCCAGCCGATCCGAGAGGCTCTCGCCGGAGAGCCACTCCATCGCGAGGTACAGCTCCCCCGTCGGCGCCATGCCGTGCGTCGCGTAGCGCACGATGTGGGGGTGCTCCAGCCGGGAGAGCGTCTCTGCCTCGCGGAGAAAGCGCGCCTGCGCGCGCGCGTCCGCCGCCTTGCGCAGCAGCTTGACGGCGACCACCGTCCCGCTCGAGCGATCGAAGGCCCGGTAAACCGTGCCCATGCCTCCGGATCCGGCGATCTCCGCCAGCTCGAAGCGGCCGTCCAGCAGCCTGCCAGGCAGCATGCGCGTGAAGGATGCACTCTCATTGGAGCGTGAGGCAAGGCGGACGAACGGTGCGAATGTGCCGTGGCACCTGCGCGGGGCGCGATGGCGGGCTCGGCCGGCCTGTCGGGAGGCTGCGTTGTCTCGATGCGTTATGTCGTCGGGTCGGCGCCCGATCCGCGCCGGAGCTGCTCCAGCAGGAGCGGCATCGCGCCGGTGCCGGCCGCGAGGAGGCGCTCGTCGAGCGTGGCCAGGCCGCAGCGGTACTCATAGACCCTGAGGTGCGCCTCGTTGTGGAAGTACCTGAGGTTCAGGCTGGCGCCCGTGGCGGCGTCGATATCCATGGCGACGATGCGGAACCCTGCTTTCAGCTTGGCGATGATCACCGCGTTGTTGCCAGGGGCGTGCTCGCTGACCACGTAGTCGAAGCCGAGCTCTCGCGTGTAGGCGAGGACCCGGCGGAGGAACTCCCGGTACAGGCCGCGCCGGCGGTAGTCGGGGTGAATGACCGAGTGCCACATGCGGTAGGTCTCCGCGTCCCGCTGGTGGCCCGAGAACATGGCCACGACCGCCTCGCCGTCGCGCACCGCCCAGAAGTCTGCGAGGCGGTGGGCTCCCTCCGACGCCGTGAGGCGGGCGCGGGCGCGCTCCCCCTCCTCGCCGGACAGCGCGCCGAGGTTGAAGAAGACCTCGGGCGGGAAATGGCGGAGCAGCTCGGCTCTGTGCAGCGCCCAGTAGGCCTCGCCGTCGGCGAGGCGCTCGAGCGGGTAGAGGCCTCCGAGCGGCTCGCCGAAGTGCTTCTGTCGAATCGGAACGACCCAGTCCCACGCGGTGCTCATGGATCGAGCCCTATCATGGCGGCTCGCTCCACCCCAAGAGGGCTGTTCGCGGAGGCGCACAGTCCGTTCAAAGGCCCGATCGCGGCGTGGGCCGCGCTGGACAGGAGCCGTTACGAAGCGCTGTCGCCGCGATCGAGCTCGAGCCGCATGGCGCAGCGCTGCGCCGGGTCGAGGCCCTGGCGCGCCTCGTTCTCGAGGATCTCCGCGAGCCGCGGGGACGCCTCGGCCGGCGACAGCTCGCGGAAGCCCATGGAGGCGTAGAACGGCCCGTTCCACGGGACGTTCCGGAAGGTGGTCAGGGTCAGCGCCTTCAGCCTCGCGGCCCGCGCCCACGCGATGACGTGGGCGAGCAGGCGTCGCCCCAGCCCTTGCCCCTGGCGGTCGAGGACGACCGCGATCTCGCGGATGTGGAGCTCCTCGCCGGCCGTCTCGGCGCCCAGGAACGCGATCGGCTCGCCGGCGCCGTCGTCGATCACCCAGAGCGTCCCGGCCTGGAGCGCGCCGCGCCAGCCCTCCGCCGGCGTCACGTTCGCCAGGGCCTCGAGGTCGAGGTCCGTCCTCCGGAACGCGAGGCCCGCCGAGCGCTCGATCTCGGGCAGGTGAGGCAGGTCGGGCTCGACGGCAGGTCGAATGAACGTTGATGTCATCGGGGTTGCGCAGGCTAGGCAGCCACGGGCGCCCCCGCAACCTCGGGGCGCGACGGGGCTCCGGGGGAAGGCGACCCCGGGGGGGGGCCGTCGGGGCCGCACGCCGCGGCGGCTCGGGCCGCCGCGGACGAAAGAGCGGCGTCGATTGAACGTTCCGCGAGCGTCCGGGAACTGAGGTCCATCCAGTCACGCAGCGGCGCCCCCGCGGAGGGAGGCCCGAGGCGTGCTCACAAGGAGCCACAGATGACGCTCGTCTCCTCGGCCCGCGCGGCGCGGGGCTCCGCGCCGCGATCCGCCCGGCGCCGGCTCGTGAAGCCGCTCCTCGGCCTCACGGTCTTCGCAGCGCTCTTCGTCGTGCTCGCGTGGCGGCTCGACAGGCCCTCTGTGGCCGCCGGGCCGCTCGACGCGGCGGCCGGGAACCCGCTCGGCCAGCTCTCCCGCGACGCCGCCGACCGCGCGCCCATCGCCGGCCTTGTCGAGGAGCGACTCCCGGCCGGCTCGTACACCTATGTCGCCGTGCGCACCGGCGAGAGCCTCACATGGGCTGTCACCGTCGGCGATGCGCCGCCGCCCGGCACCCCGGTGCAGGTGCGGAGCATGGGTCGCAAGGCGAATTTCCACTCACGCCGCCTCGCGCGGACGTTCCCGGACCTCGTCTTCGGGATCGTCTCGCGCGCTGACTGAGCCCCGGCAACGGACAGAGCCTCCGGCAACGGACAGAGCAGAGAGGACCATGACCATGACGACACGTGGATTCGACCAGATGCCGAGCGCGACGATCGCGCGATCCTCGGGCGCGCTCGCTGCCGCCGTCATCGCGGCGCTCGGCGCGATCCTGTCGGGGTGCAGCTCCGATTCCGGCGGGAAGACGACCGACACCCCCCTCCCCGAGTGCACGGGGGGCGTGCTCGAAGCCGATCTGGAGGCAGAGCCGCTGAGCGGGCCCGGCGTCGATCCGGAGACCGGGAAGCTCCGGCCGCCTCCGGAGGGGTCGTCGTACACGGTCAGCGCGACGTACGGGGTCCCACGGCCGGGCGACGCCGTGATGGAGCGATACGTGCCGATCTTCGGGGCGATCCAGGCGCAGCTCGCGTCGCAGCCCGGCCTCCTGGCCCTCCAGCTGGGCACGTCGCCGTCCTGCGGCTCCGGGCGCACGCTGGCCGTGTGGGCCTCGACCGACGCGATGTACGAGTTCGTCATGAGCCCGGCCCACCTCGCGGGGATCGACGCCGCGAACGAGCTGCTCGAGCCCACCTATGTCGTCACCCACTGGGAGACGGCCGAGGCAGATGGCATCACGCTGGCCGACTCGGTCCGTCGCATCCGGGAGATCGAGGCTCCGGCGCCATGAGCCGGCGCGGCGGCGGCCGCGCCCTGGGTGCGCCGGCGACGCCTGCGCCGGCGGGGCGTGCCCCCGGACTCAGCGGGCGGCCGCGCGCTGCGTGCTGAGGCGGCTCATGGCGTAGGCGAGCCCGCTCTGGAGCGTGCCTTGCGTGGTGATCCGGCCGAAGTCGATGCCCAGCCCGACCAGCGTCCTGGCGATCTCCGGGCCGATGCCCACCATCACGCTCCGGCAGCCGAGCAGCTCTGCCGCCTGCACGGCGCGCACCAGGTGGCGCGCCACGGCGGAGTCGATCACCGGCACGCCGGTGATGTCGAGGATCACGAACTCCGCGCGCCGCTGCCCGATGGCCGCGAGCAGGCTCTCCAGCGCCTGGGCCGCGCGCCGATCGCTCATCTCGCCGACCAGCGGGATGAGCAGGATCCCCTCCCAGACCTGGATGACCGGCATGGCCACCCGATCGAGCAGCTCGGCCTGCATCTGGATGATGGCGCGCTGCTCCCGGTTCTCGGCCGCCATCCGCTCGGCCTCCATGTGCCGCTGCTTCAGGTCGGTGATGTCCGTGATGAGCCCGCACAGGCCGATCACCTCCCCCTGCGCGTTCTTCATGGGGAACTTGCGGGTCCAGATCGTGCGCGCCACCCCGTCCGAGCCCGTGGCGCTCTCCTCGTTCTCGCTCGGCTCACCCGAGTTGAAGACGACGTCGTCGTAGCTCCAGAAGACCTCGGCCTGCTCCTTCGGCCAGTAGTCCGGATCGCTGCGGCCGATCAGATCGTCGTAGCGCTGCCCGATCAACCTGCAGAAGCCCGGGTTGCAGGCGATCCAGCGATGTTGCCGATCCTTGACGAAGATGGGATCCGGGATGGTGTCGATCACGAGCTGGAGCAGCCCGAAGGTCTTCCAGTCCGAGACGTCGATGCAGCGGAGTGTGAACGCCATTCAGCCAAGCCCATCTCCCCCGACCCCGACCAGTCTCCCTTTATCAGCCATCGTGGATGGCCATGCAAGGGCAGAAATGCGGCGGATCACCGCGGAGACCCGGAGACGTGTGCCCCGCTTCAGGGAGCGCCTGAGTGTGCCTCGCCTTGCTAACTACCGCTACATGATGACGCGAGGGTTCGACGGGAGGCGCGCGAACTCGATTTTACTTCGTCTGCGTCGTCTGCCTCGTCTGCTTCTGCGCTCGTCGCGCGGCCGAGGGGCGACTCTGCCGGCGTCCTCTCGCGCGGTCTCCTCGCCGGCAGCAAGCCGGAGGGGGCGGCGACCTCCGCGCCCACCTCCCGCGCTTCACCGGCGAGAACCGAGAGAAGAACCCCGGCGTGGCTCCGGCGTGACAGCGCGGCGCGGCAGCGACCTCGGCGCGCCCTCCCGGAGGTCCCCCGCGGCGTCGTCGACGAGATCGAGCTCTCCGTCCAGATTCGACCGCGAGGCGTGATCACTCGGGCACCGTCCGGGAATTCATCGGGGCCGTACGGCAGGCCTCCGCGCAAGCGAGGCCTCCACATATAGAACTCACCACCTCGCCGATTCATTCCCCGCATCCTGCACGAGGAAGATCGAGCGAGGCGCCCCGAGGCAGGTGTCCCTGCCCGCTGGGATGCCTTTGTCGAGGCACATTGGACCGCTGGGGGCCCCTGGAGTCCCGTCCCGCATGAAAATCGTCGATATCCGCGCCACCACCGTCACCGTGCCGCTAGAAGCGCCCCTGCGTCACGCCAACGGCTGTCACTGGGGCCGCTTCGTGCGCACGATCGTCGAGATCGAGGCGGATAACGGGCTGATCGGCCTCGGTGAGATGGGCGGCGGCGGCGAGTCGGCCGAGGCCGTGTTCCGGGCGATGAAGGGCTACCTCGTCGGCCACGACCCCGCCCGCCTCGAGGAGATGCGGTTCAAGATCGCGAACCCGACGGCCTCTCTTTATAACAACCGCACCCAGGTCCTCGCCGCGCTGGAGTTCGCGTGCCTCGACCTGCTCGGACAGGCCTTCGGCGTGCCGGTCCACGATCTCCTCGGCGGCAAGCTGCAGGACGAGGTGCCGTTCGCGTCCTATCTCTTCTTCCGCTACCCGAACGCCGACGGGTCAGGTGAGGTGCGGACGCCAGCGCAGCTCGTCGAGCTGGCGAAGGCGCTGAAGAAGACGCACGGGTTCACCTCGCACAAGCTCAAGGGCGGCGTGTTCCACCCGGACTACGAGCTCGAGTGTTACCGCGCGGTCGCCGCCGCCGTGGGCAAGGATCGCGTCCGCTTCGATCCGAACGCCGTCTGGTCGACGGAGCAGGGGATCCGCTTCGGGCAGGCGATCGAGGACCTGAACAACGACTACCTCGAGGACCCCGTCTTCGGCCTCCACGCGATGCGACGCACCCGCGAGAAGGTGCGGATGCCGCTCGCGACGAACACCGTGGTCGTGGGCTTCGAGCAGCTCGCCGCGAACGTCCTCGACACGGCTGTGGACGTCATCCTTCTCGACACGACGTTCTGGGGCGGCATCCGGCCGTGCGTGAAGGCGGCGGGGATCTGCGAGACGTTCGGCCTCGGCGTCGCCGTCCACTCCTCGGGCGAGCTCGGCGTGCAGCTCGCGACGATGCTGCACCTCGGCGCCGTCATCCCGAACCTCTCGTTCGCCGCCGACGCGCACTATCACCACCTGCGCGACGACGTGATCCAGGGAGGCCCGCTCCCGTACCGGAACGGCCGTATCCGCGTCCCCGCCGGTCCCGGCCTGGGCGTCCGCCTCGATCGCGAGAAGCTCGCTCACTACGCCGAGGAGTACCGCCGGCTGGGCTCTTATCCGTACGACAAGGACCCGCTGCGGCCGGCCTGGTGCGCGACCGTGCCGAACGACCGCTGGGCCGATCCGAAGGACGACCGAATCCCCGAGGTGCCGAGATGACCCTCGCCGAGCGCGTGGCCGCGGCCGTCGACGCCGCGCCCATCATCGATCTTCACACCCACCTCTTCGCGCCCCAGTTCCCCGCGCTGAACCTCTGGGGCGTCGACGAGCTCCTCACGTACCATTACCTCGTCGCCGAGGCCCTGCGCGCCGAGCCGAAGGTCACCCCCGAGGCGTTCTTCGCGCTCGACAAGAAGGCGCAGGCCGATCTCGTGTGGGCGTCGCTCTTCGTCCGCCGATCGCCGCTGTCCGAGGCCACCGCGGGCGTCGCGACGGTGCTCGCCGCGTTCGGGCTCGACCCCGCCGCGCCGGATCTTCGCGAGGCCCGCGCCTTCTTCGCCGAGCGCCGGGTCGAGGATCACCTCGAGGACGTGCTGCGGCTCTCGGGCGTGAGCGCGCTCGCGATGACGAACGATCCGACCGACCCGGCGGAGCGCGCGATCTGGGACTCGGGCGCCACGCCCGATCCCCGGTTTTACACGGCGCTGCGCCTCGATCGGCTCATCCACACGGACGATCTCGCGCCCGAGCTCGAGCGGTGGATCGCCCGCATGCGGCCGCGCTACCTGGCGATCTCGGTCAACGAGGTCTCCGCGCCGCCCCGGGCCGTGCTGGACGCGTGCCGCGACCACGGGCTGCCGTTCGCCATGATGATCGGCGTCCGGCGCGCGGTGAACCCCCGCCTCGGCGTGGCCGGCGACGGGGTGAGCACGGTCGACCTGACCCCGCTCGAGCGGCTCGCCGCGGAGAACCCCGACGTGCGCTTCCTCGTCACGACGCTCGCGCGCGAGAACACGCACCCTCTCTGCGTCGTGGCGCGCAAGTTCGCCAACGTCCTGCCGTTCGGCTGCTGGTGGTTCATGAACAACCCGAGCCTCATCGAGGAGACGACGATGATGCGCCTGGAGATGCTCGGGCCGACCTTCGTGCCGCAGCACTCCGACGCGCGCGTCCTCGATCAGCTGATCTACAAGTGGCGCCACTCGCGGCGATCGATCGCTTCAGCGCTGACCCGGCGCTACGGGGCGATGCCCGTCCCGCCGACCGACGCGCAGATCGAGCGCGACGCGCAGGCGCTCCTCGGGGGCATCGCGAAGGACTGGCTGGGAGCATGACGAATCGCTTCGACATCTCGGGCCGCACGGCCGTCGTGGTCGGTGGCACCTCCGGTATCGGGCGCGCGATCGCCCTCGGGCTCGCCGAGGCGGGCGCCCACACCGTCGCCACGGGCACCCGCGCGGACCGCGTGCAGGCGGTCGCCGCCGAGATCCGCGAGCGGGGCGTCCGCTCGATCGAGGCGGCGTGCGACGTCAGCGATCGCGCGACGCTCGACGCCCTGCGCGACCGCGTGATCGAGGCGTTCGGCGGCGTCGACATCCTCGTCAACTGCGCCGGTCGGACCTTCCGGAAGCCCACCGCCGAGGTCGGAGAGGCCGAGTGGGGCAGCCTGCTCGACACGAACGTCACTGGCATGCTGCGCGCCTGCCAGGCCTTCCATGGACCGTTGAAGGACAGCGGCCGGGGCCGCATCGTCAACATCGCCTCGCTGTCGAGCTTCGTCGCGTTCCACGAGGTCGCGGCCTACGGGGCGTCGAAGGCGGCGGTGCTGGCGCTCACCCGGAGCCTCGGCGCCGAGTGGGCGAAGCACGGTATCCGGACGAACGCGCTCGTGCCGGGCGTGTTCGTGACGGACCTCAACCGCGCCCTGCTCAACGGCACAGGGCGCGGGCAGGAGCTGCTCGCTCGCACGCCCCTCGGCCGCTTCGGCGACACGCAGGAGCTGGTCGGAGCGGCCCTCTTTCTCTGCTCTGACGCGGTGAGCTTCATCACCGGTACGAGCATCACAGTCGACGGTGGATTCCTCGCCTCCGGGGTGAACCAATGACCGCAGCGTCTCCCGTGGCCCCGGCGACCGCCGGCGTCATGTCCCGCACGCGCTGGACCATCTGCGCGCTCCTCTTCTTCGCGACGACGATCAACTACCTCGATCGGCAGCTGTTCTCCCTGCTGATACCGTTCTTCGAGAACGAGCTGCGCCTCGGGCCGACGGACCTCGCGCTCATCAACGTGAGCTTCCTGCTCTCCTACGGCTTCGGCATGGTGTTCGTCGGTCGCTGGATCGACCGCGTCGGGCCGCGCAAGGGGCTCAGCGCGACGTTCCTGCTCTGGAACATCGCCTCGGCCGGCCACGCCATCGTCGGCAGCTTCGCCGGCTTCGCCGGGATCCGCTTCCTGCTCGGGGTCGGCGAGGCCGGCAACTTCCCGGCCGCCGTCCGCACCGTGGCCGAGTGGTTCCCCAAGAAGGAGAGGGCGCTCGCGACCGGGCTGTTCAACTGCGGCTCGAACGTCGGCGCCATCCTGGCCCCGCTCCTGGCGGTGCGCATCGCGGAGGCGTACGGATGGCGGACCTGCTTCCTCATCCTGGGCGGCGTCGGCGTCGTGTGGATCTTCTTCTGGACGCGCCTCTACCGGCGGCCCGAGGAGCACCCGAAGGTGTCGCCCGAGGAGCTCGCGCACATCCGCTCCGACCCGAAGGAAGCGACTGAGTCCCTCGGCGTCGGCGAGGTGTTCGGGATGCGGCCCGTCTACGCGGTCGCGGCGGCGAAGTTCTTCACCGACGCGCCGTGGTGGTTCTACCTCACCTGGCTACCGAAGTTCCTTGTCAGCGAGTTCAACCTGAAGCCGGCCTTCATGGCCTACGCCATCCCGGTCGTGTTCCTCGTGGCGGACGGCGGCGCGATCGGCGGCGGCTGGCTGTCCTCCAGGCTCATCGCGAGCGGCCGCTCGGTCGGCACGGCGCGGAAGCTCGCGATGCTCGCGTGTGCGCTCTCCGCGGTGCCCGTCATGTCCGTCGGGCTCCTCGTCGATGTCCCGAGCGTCGCGGGCATCCCCACGATCTACGTCGCGGTCGCGATCCTGTCGCTCGCCGCGGCAGCGCACCAGGGCTGGAGCAGCAACCTCTACACGCTCGTCTCGGATGCCCTCCCGCGCCCCGCGATGGCCACGGTGGTCGGCGTCATGACCGCGTTCGGCGTCGTCGGCGGGGCGCTCTTCCAGATCTTCGTCGGCTGGGCGCTCACGGCCACGGGCTCGTACGCCCTGCCGTTCCTGCTCGCGGGGACGCTGTACCTCGTCGGCCTGCTCGCGCTGCACCTCATCCTGCCGCGCGTCGAGCCGGTCGCGCCGAAGCGGCGCGTGCCGAACGCGGCGATCGTCGCCGGCGGCCTGGTGATGCTCGCCAGCATCGCGGGGCTGCAATTCGCCCTCAACCGTCCTGCGTACACCTCGGTCGACCAGTACCGGGCGACGCGGCCGGCCCAGCTGAAAGCGACGGGCGCGCCGGTCGAGGGCCCCGCCGCGCACGTGGGCTGGATGGACGCGCGCTGGTACCTCTGGCCGACGGCCGCGGGGACCAAGGCGGAGCTCGTCAAGTTCGACCGCGATGGGCGACCCATCGTCGAGGGGAAGGGCGCCGCCGCCAAGGGCTACACGGGCCCGTCCGCCGCGGAGGTCGAGTCGTCCCGCGCGCCAGGAGGCGATCGGTAATCACCGCCATCGGCGCGCCGCATCGCATCTCCGCGATGGCGGCGCCCCCTTGAACCCTGCTTGTCCACCAGCTCTTCCGCCACGCGGCCTGCGCCACTGCAAGGTATCCATGTCCTTCACGCTCCGTGATCCTTCCACCTGCCGCTGGGATCTCGTGTCCCTCGGCGAGGTCATGCTGCGCCTCGATCCCGGCGACGGGCGGATCTCCACAGCCCGCAGCTTCCAGGCCTGGGAGGGAGGCGGCGAGTACAACGTCGCCCGCGGCATGCGCCGCTGTTTCCGGCTCAGGTCGGCCATCGTGACCGCCCTCGCGGACAACCCCGTCGGCCGCCTGCTCGAAGATCTGATGCTGCAGGGCGGCGTGGATCTCACGCACGTTCGCTGGGCGACGCACGACGGCGTGGGGCGCCTCGTGCGCAACGGCCTGAACTTCACCGAGCGGGGCTTCGGCATTCGCGGGGCGGTCGGCCTCTCGGACCGTGGCCACACGGCCGCGTCTCAGCTGAAGCCCGGCGAGATCGACTGGGATACGATCTTCGGCGCCCAGGGGGCGCGGTGGTTCCATACCGGCGGTATCTTCGCCGCGCTCTCCGAGACCACGCCTTCCGTCGCGAAGGAGGCGATGGAGGCGGCCAGGCGGCACGGCGTCGTCATCTCCTACGATCTCAACTACCGCCCGTCGCTCTGGAAGTCGATCGGTGGTCAGGCCCGCGCGCAGGAGGTCAATCGAGCGCTCGCGCCGTACGTCGATGTGATGCTGGGCAACGAGGAGGATTTCACGGCTGCCCTGGGCTTCGAGGTCGAGGGCGTCGACGAGGGGCACGCCAACCTGCGTGTCGGCGCGTTCGAGAGCATGATCGAGCGCGTCATCGGGGTGTTTCCGAACATCCGGGCGGTGGCGACGACGCTCCGTGTGGCGACCTCGGCGACGCGCAACGACTGGAGCGCGGTGCTGTACCACGGCGGCCAGCTCTACAAGGCGCCCGAGCGCAAGGACCTGGAGATCTTCGATCGCGTGGGCGGCGGCGACTCGTTCGCCTCGGGGCTCATCTACGGCTTCTTGATGGGCAAGGGGCCGCAGTGGGCGGTCGATTGCGGCGCGGCGCACGGGGCGCTCGCGATGACGACGCCCGGCGACACGACGATGGCGACCCTCGACGAGGTGCTCAAGGCGATGAAGCTGGGCACGGCCCGGGTGGACCGATGAACAAGCAATCGGTGCTCGAGTGGATCGCGCGCGGGCGCATCGTCCCTGTGGTGCGCGCCGGCTCGGCCGACGAGGCGCTGCAGGCGGTCGAGGCCCTCCTCGAGGGGGGGATCGACGTGCTCGAGATCACGATGACCGTGCCCGGCGCGGTCGAGGTCGTGCGCGAGGTCGCCGCGCGCCACGGCGATCGGGCGCTCGTGGGCGCGGGCACGGTGCTCGACGCCCGCACCGCCGAGGCCTGTGTCGAGGCCGGGGCGCGCTTCGTGGTCAGCCCTGCGCTCGACGAGGCGACGGTGAGGGCGTGCGTCGCGATGAACGTCGTCCACGCTCCCGGCGCGCTCACGCCCACCGAGGTCGTGGCGGCGCACCGTGCGGGCGGAGACGTCGTGAAGGTGTTCCCGTGCGACGCCCTCGGCGGCGCCTCGTACCTCAAGGCGCTCAAGGCGCCGCTGCCCCATATCCCGCTCATGCCCACGGGCGGCGTGACGCTGGAGAACGTGGGCGCCTTCTTCGCGGCGGGCGCGGTGGCGGTCGGCGTCGGCGGCAACCTCGTGGATCTCAAGCTCCTGCGTGACGGGCGGCGCGACGAGCTCGTCGCCCGCGCCCGCGCGTTCTGCGACGCGGGCCGCGCATCTTGAGGAATCGCGCAGGCGGCGCGAACGCCGTTTGCCGCCTCGACGCCGGCTGATCCGCCGGGGAGGCGGCTGCGGCGCCCGGGCCGCGATCTGCGCGGTGCGACGTGAAACTTCGTTGAACTCACCATTGCGGCGTTTGCAGGGGATTCCTGGCGCCATGGATAACCCAGGGGCTTCGAACATGAATCAATCGAAGGTTGCGAACCTAGTCGGTGCGTCGATTTTCTTCGTGGCGGCGGTCGCGCACGCCCAGACTCCCCCGCCGGCGCCGGACACGGCCGCTCCGCAGGCCGCTGCGCCGGCCACGGCGACGGACGCGCAGGCGCCGGCCACGCCGCCTGCGGACGTGGCTGCTCCGGCGGCGCCGCCGGCGGAGGCCGTCAAGCCGGCCTCCAAGGATCCTGTTCCGGTGACCTCCAAGTGGAAGGCCACGATCTACGGGATGGCGGAGTTCGACATCATGCACGACACCACCGAGAGCTTCGGGGAGTCGGTGGGGGCCACGGTCATCCAGCGCGAGGACACCTACGCCGGCTCGCACGGCCGCACGCACTTCACGGCGCGGAACTCCAGGTTCGGCGTCAGGGTGAACGCGCCCGAGGTGTCCGGGATCAAGACCACGGCCGTGCTGGAGCTCGACTTCTTCGGCAATCAGCCGCCCACCGTCTCCGAGGCCTCGCTGGTGAGCAGCGGCACCTTCCGCTTGCGTCAGGCCCACATCAAGGTCGAGTCGGACTACGTCGACCTGCTGATTGGACAGGGCTATCACCTGTTCGGGTGGCAGCCGTTCTTCTTCCCGGCCACGACGTCCTTCTTCCCGGTGATGAACCAGGTCTTCGGGAGGATGCCGCAGCTGCGCGTCGGCCACAACTTCAAGTCGGACGCCGCCAACGTGGAGATCGCCGCTGCCGTCCTCAAGCCGCCGCAGCGCGACTCCGAGGTGCCGGACATGCAGGCGGGGTTGCGCATCGGCGTCAACGGCTGGAAGGGAATCCACACGCTCGGCGCCGGCGGGATGTTGCACGACCCGCTGTCGATCGGCGTCTCGGGCGTGTTCCGCCACCTCAGGGTCAACGAGCACTCCGCGACCCCGCGCGAGCTGCGCTCGGCCAACGGCTACGGGCTCTCGGTCGACGCGATGATCCCGATCATCCCGGCCAAGGCGCTGGACGACGCCGGGAACGCGCTGACGTTGACTGGCTCGTTCTTCTCTGGCACGGGCATCGCGGACATCGTCGGCGTCGCGAGCAACGTGCCGCACCCGCCGCTCCCTGAGGAGGGAGCTGTCTATACGCCGAACATCGACAACGGCCTCGTCGTGTACGACGCGAACAACAGGCTGAAGACGATCGGCTGGACAGGGTTCATGGTCGGGCTCCAGTACTATCTGCCGCCCTCGGGGCGCTTCTCCGTCTCCGGCAACTTCACCCAGGGCTCGAACGACCGGGTGACCGCGGAGAACGGCTACGGCGCGCTCCGCACGGCCTACCACAAGTCGCGCTACATCGACGGCAACCTGTTCGCCGACATCACGCCGGCCATCCGCGCGGGCCTCTCGTTCCAGTACTCGGAGCAGACCTTCGCGGACGACGTGACCGCGACCAACGAGCGCATCAAGCTGTCCCTCTACAGCTTCTTCTGAGCGACGGCGGCGGGCGACCCGGGTCGCGTTGGATCCGCACGCTCTCGCGCGACGCCTTCGTGAGCCAGGTCGCGGAGGCGTCGCGCGCGCCGCTCGACCCCGATCGCGTCGCCTCGACGTCGCGCCACCGGCGCATAGCGACGCCGGAGCGCCATTGCAACGAATGGCTTGACTTCCGCGACATGGTAGCCGAAGGGGGAGGTGCATGAGTACTGTACATTTTGTGGGCGGCGAGAAAGGTGGCGTCGGCAAGAGCGTGGTCGCTCGGCTGCTGGCGCAGCTATTCATCGACCGAGCGCTTCCGTTCGTGGCGCTCGATGCGGATCTGTCGCATGGCGCGCTCCGCCGTTACTACGCGGACTACACGCAGCGCGTGGATCTCGATCAGCTCGATAGCGCCGATCAGATCCTGGACAGCGCGCTCGGCGGCGATCGCGTGGTCCTCGTCGACCTGCCTGCGCAGAGCCACCGGGCGCTCGAGCGCTGGATCGAGTCGACCGACGTCCTCAACTACGCGCGGGAAATGGGCGTCCAGCTCGTGTCCTGGCACGTCACCGACGGCGGCTTCGATTCGGTGTCCCACCTCGAGCAGGTCCTCGCGGCGCCGGGCGACGGGCTGCAGCATATCGTGGTGAAGAACCAAGGTCGCTCGAGGGACTTCAGCCAGCTCGACGCGTCTCCCGCGTACCAACGCCTGCTCGAACGCGGCGGGCAAATCGTGACATTGCCCGAGCTCGACTCGTCGGTGATGTACAAGATCGACCGTTTCGGTTCGAGCTTCTGGGCCGCCATCAACACGAGCGAGGGGCCGCAAGCGCTGTCCGTCCTGGAGCGTCGCCGCGCCAAGCTCTGGTTGGAACGCGCGCAGGCTGCGCTGGTGGCAGCGGGCAACTGGCGGCCAGCGACGGAACACGCCTCTGCCGTGGTCGTGCCGCAACATCCCGAGTCGGCGCAACAGCAGCTCGAATCGGCCGCGAGCAACGAGCGGGTCACGACCTGACCAAGGCGCCGGGGCTTGCTCCCGCGCGCGAGATTGCTTCGGATCGCACGCTCGGAAGCGTACACTCGGCTCCGACCCATCATGGACGCCGCCTCCACGACGTACGAGGTCTTCGCCGCTGCGCAGTGGGGTTGCCTGCGCGCGGCCACGCCGCTCACCCTCACCGAGGCCGACCTCGTGGTCTTGCGGGGCCTCAATGATCGGCTCTCGCTCGACGAGGTCGCGACGATTTACTTGCCGCTCTCGCGGCTGCTCAACCTGCACGTAGGCGCGGCGCAGCAGCTCCGCCGCGTGAAGGACACCTTCCTTGGCCGCCCCATTGCGCGGCGGCCTTTCGTGATCGGCATTGCCGGGTCGGTCGCGGTGGGCAAGAGCACGACCGCGCGCGTGCTGCAAGCGCTGCTCGCGCGATGGCCTGACCACCCGCGGGTGGACCTGGTGACCACCGACGGCTTCCTGTACCCCAACGCGGTGCTCGCCTCGCGCGGCGGCCTGCACCGCAAGGGGTTTCCCGAGAGCTACGATCTCGGGCGGCTGGTGAAGTTCCTCGCCGACCTCGAGGCGGGGGTCGAAGCGATCGACGTGCCGGTCTACTCGCACGCCACCTACGACGTGATCGCCGGGAAGGTGCAGACCGTGAGGCAGCCCGACGTCGTGATCCTCGAGGGCCTGAACGTGCTGCAGGGCCCCGACCGCGCCGCGGCGATCGCCGTCAGCGACTTCTTCGACATCGGGATCTATGTCCACGCGGACGAGGCCGACATCGAGCGATGGTACATCGAGCGCTTCTTCGCGCTGCGGGCCACGGCCTTTCGTGACCCCTCCTCGTATTTCCACCGTTATGCGGCGATGGGGGACGACGAGGCGCGCGCCTTCGCGTTGCAGGTCTGGCGCACGATCAACGGTCCCAACCTGACCGAGAACATCCTGCCGACGCGGGCACGCGCTGACGTCGTGCTGGAGAAGGGGCCCGATCACGCCGTGCGCGCCGTATGGCTCCGCCGGCTCTGATGTAGAGGTTCACGGCCGGCGCAGAGCGTCTGTCGTGTCCAGGTCCACGCGCTTTCGGTCGGTGGCGTCTTGACACCGCTGTCGACGACGACGGCCGTGAACTGTTGTATGCTGCTGTCATGGACTGGAAAGAGAGCTGTCGCTCCCGCCTCCGCGAGCACGTCGACCAGCACGGCGACATCGCTCCTCCGTGGGAGCGCTTCCCCGACTACGAGCGCTACACGATCGGATGGCGCATGGGCTCCGGTGAAGACTGGTTGGGGATGTGGGGCGTCTTTCTCGAACAGCTCGCGCCGGACCGCGAAACACGCATCGCCTACCTGCGACGCCACCCTCCCGCGCCGATCACCTGGGCAGAGGCCGTTCACAAGGTCTTGCACCCGACGGAGGAACGGGCAGATGACGAGGACGGCGACGAGGAGGACGGCGACGAGGAGGACCCGAGCGCGGCGGCCTCGCGTCGATCGGCGCTCCTGGAGCAGGGGTTCATCGCGGTCGACGTCTCCTTCACCATCTGGCTCAGCCAGCAGGACGGCGTGCGTTGGCCGTGGGAATCGTACGAGACGCCCGAGAAGGCGGCTCGCTACAACACCCGCGAGCTCTGGTTCTGGTCGCGCCAGGTCGCCGAGCTCCGGAAACGCGACGGGTGGACGCCTCCCGCCGTACCGGAGGGTTGGCGAGCGTGCGCCACGGCGCTCGCGAGCGGCGACGCAGATCCGATCGCGCCTCGCGACGGGCTCCTTTCGCTGGCGCGACTGCTCTGCGCCGGGCACGTCAAGGCGCCCTGGCAGCTCGGCTTGGAGCTCGCCGACTTCGCCGATTCGTTCGAGGACGACATGGGTTATGTCGACGCGTTTCGCCTGTGGGGAATGTCCGCCTTCGACGACGCCCACCAGCTGCGTCGCTACCTCGAGGCCACCCGAGCGCCGCCGGGCTGGGAAGCCTGGATCGCGGAACAATTCCCCGTGGATTGAGCGGCGGAACCGGTCTGGCCGGCTCGACCTGGGCCCGCCGATCTGACAAATCCCCTCATCGCGCTGTCACTTCAGCGGAAAATTGAACAGAGAGGCGGGAGGCCGGGAGACTGGTATCCTCCGCCCATGCTCACCTTACCGCCGGGGCCGCGCAGCCAGTTATGGAGCCTGATCGGCTATCTCCGGGACCCCATCGGCTGCATGGTGCCACTCGCGCGGAAGTACGGAGATCCCTTCTCGTTTCCTGGCAAACCCCCGATGGTGTGCACCGGGGATCCCGCGGGCATCAAGGCCATCTACACGGCGGAAACGGACTCGTTCGCCCCTCTGTCGAAGGACATGGCGGTGTTCCTCGGCCGCACCTCGCTTCTCCTGATCGACGGCGCCGAGCACCGCCGGCTGCGCAAGCTCATGATGCCGCCGTTCCATGGCGCGCGCATGCGTGCCTACGGCGAGGCGATATGCCACCTGGCCGAGCGGCACACAGCGGGCTGGAAGCCGGATCAGCAGGTCATGGCGTACGAGGTCGCGCAGCAGATCTCGCTCGACGTGATTCTGCAGGCCGTCTTCGGCGTGAGCGAGCCGGCGCGCAAGGCAGCGCTCGCCGGTCTGCTGCTGGAGCTCATCAACGGGTTCTCTCCTCTCCTCGTGCTCCTCCCTTCGTTGCGGCGCGAGCTCGGTGGGGTCGGTCCCTTCGCGGCGTTCCTGCGGCGGCAGCGCCTCCTGCACGAGCAGCTCCGCACGCTCATCGCGGCGGCGCGCGCGGCCGGGCCACGCGAGGACATCCTGAGCCTGCTGGTCGAGGCGCGCGACGAGGAGGGCCAGCCCATGACCGACGAGGAGGTCATGGATCAGCTGATCTTGCTGGTGATCGCCGGGCACGAGACAACGGCCATCTCGATCGCGTGGGCCCTCTATGCATTGCACCGGCCCGAGAACGCCGCCGCCCTCGAGCGGCTTCGCGCCGAGCTGTGGGCGCTCGGACCCGACCCGGAGGCAGAGAAGCTCGACAAGCAGCCGTACCTCGAGGCCGTATGCCACGAGACGCTGCGGCGCTTTCCGCTTGCACCTGCGCCGAGCCCGCGCAGGCTGCTGCGTCCGCTGGAGCTGATGGGTTACACATTGCCAGCTGGCGTGGGTGTGAGCGTGGCCATCGGAGTCGCGCACTTCCGCGAGGACCTCTACCCGGAGCCACTGCGCTTCCGTCCCGAACGTTTTCTCGAGCGCAAGTTCACGCCCTTCGAGTTCATGCCGTTCGGCGGCGGGGCGAGGCGCTGTCTTGGCGCGGCGCTGGCCGGCTATGAGATGCGGCTGGTGCTGGGCACGGTCCTGCGGCGCTTCCGGCTGCGGCTCGCGTCGCTGCGACCCGACACAGGGAAGGTGCGCGCGGCCAACGTCGGGCCGGCGCACGGTGTGCGGATGATCGTCGAGGAGCGGCTGGCGTAGATCCCCGGAGTGGACCGGGGGGGCGGCCAACCTGGGTCGGCTCGGCCCCAACCTGGGTCGGGCCGGCCAACCTGCGGCTCGGCCCCAACCTGGGTCGGGTCGGCCACCTGCGGCTCGGCCCCAACCTGGGTGGGCGGCTCGGCCCCAACCTGGGTCGGCGGCTCGGCCCCAACCTGGGTGGGCGGCTCGGCCCCAACCTGGGTGGGCGGCTCGGCCCCAACCTGGGTCGGGCTGGGCAACCTGGGTCGGGTCGGCCAGGGTCGGCCAACCTGGGTCGGGTCGGCCAATCCGGGTCGGGTCGGCCAACCTGGGTCGGATCGGCGGCCGGCGGCGTGGCCGAGCGGGCCAACAACTTGGCCGCACGGGCAAAGGCCGGCGCCGGCCTCGGCGCGTAGCTTCCCGGCATGCTGCTCGCCGCTCATCGCACCTCGCGCTTCCTTCAGACCCGCGCCCTCGTGGCCGCTGCCCTGCTGGTCGGGCTCGTGGCCGCCGGCGGCTCGCTCGTGGTCCACGCCGCTGCGCATCCTGGGACGCACGCTGACCGGAACGTCGCCGGAGACGCGCCGCCCGGCAGCCCGCTCGGCGACCTATCGAGATCCCTCGGCGACCTGGCGCCCGTGGTCGGCATCGTCGAGGAGCGGCTCGCGGCAGGGAGTTACACCTACCTCGCCGTGCGGCCGGACGGCGGCAGCCCGATGTGGGCCGTGACCCTGGGCAGCGGACAGCCGGTGGGCGCGCGCGTCTCGGTCAGGAGCTTCGGCCGGCGCACGGAGTTCGCGTCTCGCCGCCTCCAGCGGACCTTCCCCGTTCTCGTCTTCGGCGTGGTCTCGCCCGTGCGCGCGGACGAACGCTGATTCGCACCCGACAACATCACCTTCTTTCCTGTCATGAGGTTCATCATGTATCGAATTGACTTCTCCCTCTCTCGCGTCGCGCTTCTCCCGCTCCTCGTCGCGGTCGCCGCCTTCGTCCCGGCGTGCGGCGCGGACGACGGGACACCGAGCAACCCGAGCGGCGGCTCGGGCACGCAGACCGCCGCCTCCGAGTTCACGTGCACAGATGACGATCTGCAGAGCCCGCCGTTCGGCGGGCCCGGGTTCGCCGACGGCGCGCTCACGGGCGCCGCGCAGGACTCCTATGTCGCCTCGTCGACCCTGCTCTGGATGAAGCCCGACGCGGCGGCGCAGCAGAGGTTCGGCGAGCTGATGGGGCCCATCCTCGCCCAGCTGCCTACGCAGGAAGGGCTGATCGGCTTCACGCTCGGAACCTCGGCGAAGTGCGGCTATGCGAGGACGATCACGGTGTGGAAGGACGAAGAGGCGATGGGGAAGTTCGTGATGTCGGACGCCCACCTCTCGGCGATGAGCGCGGCGAGCGCGGTCAGCGTCCACGGCGTCGTGACCCAGTGGACCGTCGGCGCGGGTGATCTCCCGATGTCGTGGGAAGCGGCGAGAGCGAAGGTCGCCGCCGCCGAGATATCGTACTGAGGCCGGGCGCGCTGGACGGCCGCGGCCCGAGGCCTCGGGCCAGGCGGGCCATCGCCCCGGCGGTCAGCCGTCGTCCGCCGCGCGGTCCACGCCCGCTGCGGCGCGGCGCCCCGGGGCGCCGCGCGCCTCCTCACGGAACCGGCCGGGCGTCCTCCCGGACCAGCGCTTGAAGGCCCGCGCGAAGGCCGTCACCTCCGAGAACCCCAGCAGAAAGGCGATCTCCGACATCGACGTGTCGCTCTCGCGGAGCAGCTCCTCGGCGGTCTGACGGCGCACGTCGCCGACGATCTGCCGCAGCGTCGTCCCCTCGTCCTCGAGGTGCCGCCGCAGCGTGCGCTCGCTCGTCCCGAGCCGCCGCGCGATGGCGGTCGCCGACGGCTCGCCCGAGGCGAGGAGGTGCGCGATGACGTCACGCACCCGATCGGACTTGGGCGACGCGTCGGCGACGCGACGGCGGCGCAGCTCCTCCGCGTGCTGGTGGAAGAACGCGCTCAGGGCCGGGTTCGCGTCGCGAGGCACGAGGTCCAGCAACGACGGTGGGAAGGCAAAGCCATCGCGGGGCGCGTCGAACTCGACAGGGCAGCGGAAGAAGTCCCGGTGCGCGGCGAGATCGCGCGGCGCGGGGTGGCGGAAGCTGACCCGGAGCGGCGAGAACTCGACGCCGGCGCACTGGCGGAAGCAACGGATGTACACCGCCAGGCTGTGCTCGGTCGCGACGCGCGCGCCCAGCGTGAAGCGGGGCGAGCGGTGCATCTCCGCGAACGGAGCGTCCCGGTCCGTCGTGGTATCGGTCACCCAGCGCGGTGTATCCTGCAGGAGCACCATGTAGCGGTCGACACGGTCGAGCGACTCACGGGCGCTCGCGCTCGTCATGACCGCGAAGCCCATGACGTGCATCTCCTCCATGCGCGTCCGCGCGGCGAGGCGGATGGGCGCCCCGGGATCGTCGAGCGCGCGTACCATGTGCGCCCACAGGGCGTCGAGCGACGTCACCGGTATGCGGCTGTCCGCGTCGGTCAGCGACTCGGCGGAGACGCCGGCGACCTCGAGAAGATCGCCGTGGCGGAGGCCGCGAGAGGCGGCATACGAGATCAGCCGGCCGACGATGGCCATGGACACCGTGGGCCGCGACGGGGAAGACGGCATGCCCGAGCGAGTCTATCATCCGCCATCCGCCGTGGACCGCGAGACGAGCGGGGTGAGCTGGGTGAGCACAGCGCTCGCCGAGCGCCCGTGATACGGCACGACGGCGACGGGCTCGACGACCGCGTCAAGTTGTCGTTATGGCCATGACGCAATGAATTCATTGCGACAATCTGTCGTAAAGACGGTTCGAGCCCGCGGTCCGCCATGAAACGGCGCGCATCGAGCGACCAACAGAGGACATCGTCGCGTGGCACCGATGTTGCTCAACACATCCGATGTTGCTCAACATCCACGAGCTTCGATGGAGGTGTGACGATGACGTTGAGGTCCGAGCGCGTCGCTGCAGCGATTGATCGGCCGGGCCAGGGCGGCGAAGCGCCCCGGCCGCCCACCTCGCAGCCTGCTCCGGCGCGGCGTCGGATCCCGGTGGCGTCGGCGCTCCGGCGCTGCCTTGGCAACGGGTACGGCCTCGGGGATCTCCAGGCCGACCTCTTGGCAGGCACCGTCGTCGGCGTCGTGGCGCTCCCTCTCTCCATGGCCCTCGCCATCGCGGTGGGGGCTCCTCCTCAGCACGGGCTCTACACGGCGATCGTGGCCGGCGCGCTGGTGGCGCTGCTGGGCGGCTGCAAGTTCCAGGTCACCGGCCCGACGGCGGCCTTCGTGGTGATCCTCGCGCCCATCGTGGCGGAGCACGGGCTGTCCGGGCTGATGACGGCGGGGCTCCTGGCCGGCGTGCTCCTCGTGATCATGGGGCTCGCGCGGCTCGGCCGGCTCATCGAATACATCCCGTATCCGGTGACCACGGGCTTCACCGCCGGGATCGCCACCGTGATCGCGACGCTCCAGGTGAAGGACGTCCTGGGCCTCCAGTCCGCGCCGCTCCCGGAGCACTACACCGCCAAGGTGGCGGCCTTGTGGGCCGCGCGCGGGACGGCCGACCTCTTCGAGCTGGCGGTCGCCGCCTCGACGCTCGCCCTGCTCTTGCTCGTCCCCCGCGTCATCAAGAAGGTGCCGGCGCCCCTCATCGCCATCACCGCCGTGTCGCTCGCCGCGGTGGCCGTCGACGCGGTTTACCCCGCGTTCTCCGTGGCGACGATCGGCAGCCGCTTTCGCGTCACCGTCGGCGGCGTGGAGATCGCCGGGATCCCGTCGATCCTCCCGACGCCCTCGCTGCCGTGGGGCGATGGGCTCTCGCTCGAGCTCGTGAGGGAGCTGCTCCCCGCCGCCTTCGCGATCGCCATGCTCGGCGCCATCGAATCGCTGCTGTCGGCGGTCATCGCCGACGGCATGACAGGGACCAAGCACGATCCGGACTCGGAGCTCATCGGCCTCGGTATCGGGAACATCGTTGCGCCGATCTTCGGCGGCATCGCGGCGACTGGAGCGCTCGCGCGGACGGCCACGAACATCCGGGCTGGCGCGCGCTCTCCGATCGCGTCCGTGACCCACGCCGTGGTCGTCCTCCTGTCGATCCTCGTCTTCGCCCCGCTCGTGGCCTACGTCCCCATGGCGTCGCTGGCGGCGCTGCTGCTGCTCGTCGCGTGGAACATGTCCGAGCTCCACCATTTCATCCGTATCGTGAGGCTCGCGCCGAGGAGCGATGTGTTCGTACTCCTGACCTGTTATGGGCTCACCGTCATCCTGGACATGGTGATCGCGGTGTCGGCCGGCGTGATCCTCGCCGCCATCCTCTTCATGCGCCGGATGGCCGAGCTGACAGGGAGCCGGACGGTGCTGGACGCCGCCGGCGGTTCCAGCGAAGTCGAGCTCCCGAGGCGGGTCGCCCTCTACGAGATCAACGGCCCGCTGTTCTTCGGCGCCGCCCAGAAGGCGATGGCGGCGCTGCACGTCATCCGCGGGGACAGCTACGAGGTGATGATCCTCGACCTCGGCAAGGTGCCGTTCATCGACAGCACGGGGTTCGTCGCCCTCGAGAACGCGCTCGACGGGCTCGCGCGGCGCCAGAAGGCGGTGATCCTGGCCGGTCCGTTGCCCAGGCCGCGCGAGATCTTCGACAAGGCGCGCCTCCAGGAGCGGTCGCAGCGCGTGTACCTCGCGGAGGATCGGGCGGCGGCGCTCCGCCTCGCCGGCGAGCTGGTGAACGGCTGAGCGCTCGCTGCCGGCAGGTCCGCGGCATCGCTCCTCTCTCGCCGGACACCTCTGCGGCCTCTGCGCGCGCCGCGCGGCTCGCTACTTCAGCGTGTCGCTCAGCCGGGCCGCCTGCGTTGCCAGGTAGCTCTGCTCCGGGATGCTCGTCGTGCGGCTGGCCGCGCGCCTGTAGTGCGCGATCGCCGCCGCGCGATCGCCGGCCCGCTCCAGCAGGTGCGCGCGGGCGGCGTCGAGGCGGTGGTGACCCGAGAGGCGCGCGTCGGCGTCGAGCGCGTCCAGCAGATCGAGCCCCGCCCGAGGGCCGTGCACCATGGCGGTCGCGATCGCGTGGCTGAGCGCCACCATCGGGTTGTCGGACATCCGCATCAGCACGCCGTACAGCGCCAGGATCTGCGGCCAGTCCGTGTCCTCGGCCCGCGCTGCCTCGTCGTGCACCGCCGCGATCGCGGCTTGCAGCTGGTAGGCGCCGATCGAGCCCCTCGACAGCGCCGCCGTGACGAGCGCGACGCCCTCGGCGATCGCCCGCTGATCCCACAGGCCCCGATCCTGCTCCGCGAGCGGGATCAGCTCGCCCAGAGGCCCTGTCCGCGCCGCGCGCCGCGCGTCGGTCAGGAGCATGAGCGCGAGGAGGCCCGCGACCTCGCCGTCGTCCGGGAGGAGCGCGTGCACGGCGCGCGTCAGGCGGATCGCCTCGCCCGACAGATCGTCGCGGTGCAGCGCCGGGCCGGAGCTCGAGGTGTAACCCTCGTTGAAGATCAGGTAGAGCACGTGCAGGACGGCGCCGAGGCGCTCCGCGCGCGCCTCGGGCGTCGGCCGCTCGAACGGCACGCCGGACGCCTTGATGCTCTGCTTCGCCCGGCTGATCCGCTGCGCCATGGTCGCCTCCGGGACCAGGAACGCCCTTGCGATCTCGGCCGTCGTCAGGCCGCCCACGGCGCGCAGGGTCAGCGCGATCGCGGACGGCGTGGACAGCGCGGGGTGGCAGCACATGAACAGCAAGGTGAGCGTGTCGTCCTCGAGCGCCGCCTCGTCGCTGTCCGCGGCGAGGGCGATCTGCAGCTCGGGCGGCACGAGGCTGACCACGATCGCCTCGCGGCGGCGGCGCGCCGCCTCGCTCCGGACGTGATCGGCGATGCGCCGCGACGCCACGTGGATCAGCCAGGCGCGCGGCTCGTCGGGCACGCCCTCGCGGGGCCACTGCGTGGCCGCCGCGATCAGCGCCTCCTGGACCGCGTCCTCCGCGGCGCCGAAATCTCGGAATCGCCGCATGACGGCGCCGAGCACCTGCGGCGCGAGATCACGCAGCAGGCGCTCGGCCGTGGCGCCCTGGGACGGAGAGGTCACTAGAGATCGCTGGGCGGCGCGCTCATCACCTCGCGCACCTCGATCCCCATGTTGAGCGGCGCGCCGCCGGGGCCGGGCGCGGCGGACGCCTGCGCGGCGATCTCGTACGCGCGCTCGGGGCTCTCGACGTCCACGATCCAGTACCCGGCGAGGAACTCCTTGGTCTCCGGGAACACCCCGTCGGTGATCGGCTGGCCGTCCTTGCCAGCGCGCACGAGCTTGGCCTGGTCGGGCCCCGCCAGGCCCTCGGCCGCCACGAGCTCGCCCGACGCGCTGAGCTTTCCGTGGAAGCTCTTCATGAACGCGATGTGCGCCTGGAAGTCCTTCTGCTGCCAGTTGGCGACCTGGTACGGCCCCCCGCACGGGGTGTTCATCATCAGGATGTACTTCATGATCGGCTCCTTCTCTTCGCTGTCGCCCCGGGATCGGGCGCGCGTTCGTGGGGTTGTCGGAGCCGAGGGCGGGTCCTCGACATCCCGGGCGACGATAGCGAAGAAATCCGAACCCCGACACGACGGACGGTCGCATGTAGGTACAGGTACGTCTGCGGCGCCCGCGGGAGGTGTGCAGGTCTGTCGTCGCGAGCGTGTGTCCTCCGCGGTGTGATGTGCTCCGTGGTCGCAGGTGGTCGGTAGAGGAGGGGGAATGTGTGTCGCCTTCGCAGGCCGCCGATCGCAGGGCGGCCCATCACGGGCGGATTCCGCGGATGACGTCCGGCGCGCCCCCACGCGACCTCTCTGCTGACGAAGCGCTCGGGCGTGGTGATTCCGGGCGTCGCCGGCCGTCGTGATCGGTGGGGCGCGCGCCGGCGGACCGCCCTGCGAGTCGACTCCTTGGTTCAGGCGCGGGACATGCACCCTCGCGCTCCGATTCTCACGGATGCATGAACCTGGAGGAGCGTCGATGGAGAAGCGTGTTCCGCAAGGGAAACTTGGACGCCGGCAATTCGCCGGCGGCGCGATGGCCACCGCGGGTGTCTCGCTGCTCGCCACACCGAGCCTCGCGCTGCCCGACAAGAGCTACGCGGTCTGCGAGTCGATCGGGCCCCTCGCCCTCCCGGCAGGGGCCGCCTACACGCCCGGCATCTCCGTGGACCAGCGCTCGAGGAAGCCGGTCTTCCTGCCCGGGCCGGGCGCCGGCTATGCAGCGCACGCCGTCTCGGAGGTCCTCTTCTGGACGGACCAGCTGATGGAACATGCGTTGTTCATCACGCTGCTCATGCCCGGCGATCACCTCCGCGGGCCCCGGGACGAGGCGCGGCAGTACCAGAACCTCTTCGCCAGGCACTTCCTTGCGGCGCGCGACCGGGGGTATGGCGATTACGGGATCTCCTCGCTCCTCGCCTCGACGCGGTCGAGCGTCCAGCGCTTCATCGAGTACAAGCGCCGCATGCAGCGCGCGCAGGAGAGCGGCGCGCTCCGGAGCCTCGTCTGGCCGCTCTTCTTCGACCACATCGCGCGGGAGGCCGAGCGCTTCGTCGCCCGGCTCGATCGGCTCGCGTACGGCGACATCGCGCTCCAGAGCGACGAGGTCTCGGCGTTCTGGACGACGATCATGGCGGATCACCTCGAGTTCATCGCGCACCTGCTCGACCCGCAGGAGCGCGCGCTCATCGACCAGGCGACCGCGCGCGCCGGGCAGATGTACCAGGCGCACGCGTTCCGCCTCGACAGCGGGCAGCTCGCGACGATGGCCGACGAGGTCATCGACTTCAAGTCGGCGGCGGAGCAGGGCATCGAGACGGGGCAGATCAAGAGCATCATCGATCCGGCGCTCGCCGATCACGTGCTCCGCGAGGCGGTGAGGTTCTCCGACGAGGTCAGGCGCGCCCAGTGAAGCCCTGGGCGCCGCGCGGCGGGGGCGGGCCTGGCCCCTCCTCCTGCTCGCCGCGCGATGCCTGTACAGCGGCCGCGCGCCGGGATACCCCTGGTCGCGGGTCGAGCGGAGCTCTCCGCCGAGCCCGCGGCGCAGAGGCCGTGTCGGAGGGATGCCATGGATCTGACGGTGGTCGACGAGGGCGGTGTGCAGTTCGTGGAAGGTCCTCCGGGCCACCGGCTCATGGCGAGCGTCCGCGACGTCGACCGCGTGATCGAGGCCTGTTTCTCGGGCGGCGTGCAGTGTGCGCTCCTCCACTCGGGGAACCTGACGGCGGCCTTCTTCGACCTCAGCTCGGGGGAGGCCGGGGAGATCCTGCAGAAGCTAAGAAACTACCGGATCCGGCTCGCGGTGGTGTGCCCTCCGGGGGCCGCTGACTTCAGCAGCCGGTTCGGGGAGGTGGTGGCCGAGGAGCGCCGCGGCCAGCATTTCGGCGTGTTCGAGGCGCGTGACGCCGCGATCGCGTGGCTCGGCCAGACGTAGCCGTGGCGGCCTGGCCGACAGCGCCTTTGGCGCCATCGACGCTTGTTCATGCCGACCCGAAGCATCCCCCGAATCTTCGGGAAAATTCACAGGGAGGCGGGAGACGGGGAGAAAGATCCAACCAATCTCCCCGTCTCCCCGCCTCCCTGTTCAATTCCTCTCGCAAGCTGAACGATCGTGGCCGGCGATCGCCATCGAGCCGGCCGTCCGTCACCGGCGCGCTTCCCTCAGCGAGGAGGAGGGGTGCAGGTGAAGCACCCGCCGCACTCGTAGTGCTGCGTCGTGGTGCCCCACGCGATCCGGTTGTTGCAGCAGTCGCGGCCGTACTGGCCGACGACGGTGGTGTAGCTCTCGTCGCTGTAATAGGTGCAGTTTCCCCCGGGCGCCGCCTCGCTCGAGGGGACCAGCAGGGCAGTCGTGCCCAACATCGCGGTGCCTGCCGTCAGGGCAGCGAAGAAGTACCGAACGC
This sequence comes from Sorangium sp. So ce117, assembly GCF_051524395.1. Classification (NCBI taxonomy): domain Bacteria; kingdom Pseudomonadati; phylum Myxococcota; order Polyangiales; family Polyangiaceae; genus Sorangium; species Sorangium sp. So ce117. The sequence continues at coordinate 7,397,253 of NZ_CP150309.1, read as the reverse complement.
GGGCAGCAGGGCTGAGACGACGCATGGACGCTCCTCTTGCAATGGGAGGCCAGTTTTTGCCTCCGAAGTTATGCGAGGCAGCTTAGACCGCTTGCTCGGCTCGAGCAAGCGGTCCAGCCGGAGTGGCCTTTGCGGAGTCCTGCAAAGTTTCATTCGGCGGTGGGAGGCGGCGAGCTCGTGAGCGCGGTTCACGAAGGCAAGAGAGGCATCCCGCCCTGAGGCCCGTGGAGTGATTGCGGTGTCAAGGAAATTCAGTCGCCCCGATGGGGCTGGGCCGGCATATCGACGCGGTACGCATCGAGAACAGCGTTGAGACGAGCAGGCGATCGTACCCAAGGTGCAGCGCCGAGGATGGCTGGACTCGGCCGTGGTAGAAAAGCAGGTGTCCCCCATGACGAGACAGCGCACCGGCCAGCGCGACAGCGTCGAGGAGCGAACCGGCGCGGGCCGCGGCGAGGAAGCGAGCGCCGGGGCTGGGCCGGATCCGGCCTGCGGCGCCCTCTCGGGCGGCGGCGAGATGGGGGCGCTGATACGCTCGATCGACTGGTCGCAGACGGCGCTGGGCCCGCTCGAGGCATGGCCCCAGTCGCTGCGGACGGCGCTGTCCATCCTGCTCTCGTCCGAACACCCCATGTTCCTCTGGTGGGGTCGGGAGCTCATTCAGTTTTACAACGACGCCTACCGCCCGATCCTCGGATCCACGAAGCACCCGGCCGCCATGGGCCAGGCGGGGCGCGAGTGCTGGAAGGAGATCTGGGAGATCCTCGAGCCGATGATCGTGAAGGCCTTCGTGGGAGGGGCCACCTACGTCCGCGATGGCCTGCTCGTCCTCGATCGGCACGGCTTCATGGAGGAGTGCTACTTCAGCTACGGTCAGACCCCCATCCGGGACGAGAGCGGCGTTGTCGCGGGTATCCTCGTCGCGTGCTCCGAGAGCACAGGGTACATCCTTGGACAGCGACGGCTGCAGGTCCTCGGGGCGCTGGCGGCGAGGGCGGCTGACGCCAGGAGCGTCCAGGACGTCTGTCGGGTGATGATGGAGACCCTGGCAGAGGCCGGGCGGGACGTGCCTTTTGCCCTGATCTATCTCGTGGACGACGACGGCGCGCCCGCCCGACTCGCAGGGACCGTCGGGCTCGACCCGAGCCACGCGGCGGCGCCGGCGGCGGTGGAGCTCGCCGCGGCGGCCGGCGCGGTGTGGCCGCTGCGCCGCGCGCTGCGCGGGGACGTGGAGGTGGATCTGTCGGAGCTGCCCGCGCGCGTCGGCCCCCTTCCGGGAGGCCCATGGCCGGACGCCCCTCGCCAGGCGGTGGTGCTGCCGCTCCCCCGCGCCGGCGCCGGAGGCCGCCCGGGCGGCTTTCTCGTGGCGGGTGCCAGCCCCCGGCTGGTGCTGGACGATGACTACCGCCGCTTCCTGCGGCTCCTGGCCGGCCACGGCGCGGCTGCCCTGCAGAACGCCCGGGCCAGCGAGGAGGAGCGGCGCAGGCTGGACGCGCTCGCCGAGCTCGACCGCGCCAAGACGGTGTTCTTCAGCAACATCAGCCACGAGTTCCGCACGCCGCTCACCCTGATCCTGGGCCCCGTCGAGGACGGCCTCTCGGACGCCGAGCACCCCTTGCCCGCGCCGCAGCGCGACCGCCTCGCGATCATCCACCGCAACAGCCTCCGGCTCCTCCGGCTCGTCAACACGCTGCTCGACTTCTCGCGCATCGAGGCGGGCCGCATCCGGGCCAGCTACCAGCCTACCGATCTCGGCTCCTTCACCGCGGAGCTCGCGAGCTCGTTCCGCTCGATCATGGATCGGGCCGGCCTCGCCCTCACGGTGCAGTGCCCGCCCCTCTCCGAGCCGGCCTACGTCGACCGCGAGCTCTGGGAGAAGATCGTGCTCAACCTCATCTCGAACGCCTTCAAGTTCACCTTCTCGGGGGGCGTCCGGGTGACGCTGGAGGAGACCGGGGGGCGGATCGTCCTGTCGGTCGAGGACACGGGCACCGGCATTCCGGAGGAGGAGCTGCCGCGCGTGTTCGACCGGTTCTACCGCGTCGAGGGGGCCAGGGGCCGCAGCTACGAGGGCAGCGGCATCGGCCTCGCGCTCGTGCGAGAGCTCGCGAAGCTCCACGGCGGCAGCGTGGCCGTGGAGAGCCGCCTCGGCGCGGGCAGCCGCTTCGCGGTCGCGATCCCGCTCGGGAAGGCGCACCTGCCCGCGGATCGCATCGACCTCGCCCCGGCGCCGACCGCGGAGGGGCGCGGCGCTGCGCCCTTCCTCGACGAGGCCGCGCAGTGGGAACGCGACGTGCGAGCGCCGGACGCCGTGCCGGCGGAGGAGCGCCCGGCCCCGAAGCGGCCGGGGCACATCCTCGTTGCGGACGACAACGCGGACATGCGCGACTATGTGCAGCGGCTGCTCCTCGCCGAGCGGTGGACGGTGGAGGCCGTGGCCGACGGTCAGGCCGCGCTGGAGAGCGCCCGCGCCCACGTCCCGGACCTCGTGCTCACCGACGTGATGATGCCGCGGCTCGACGGCTTCGGCCTGCTCAAGGCGCTGCGCGCCGACGAGCGCACCCGCGGCGTCGCCGTGATGATGCTCTCCGCGCGCGCGGGCGAGGAGGTGCGCGTCGACAGCCTCGGGGCCGGCGCCGACGACTTCCTCGTGAAGCCGTTCTCCGCGCGGGAGCTCCTCGCGCGGGTCCGCATCCACGTGGAGCTCGCGCGCCGGCGGCGGGAAGCCGAGGGGCAGCGCCAGTACCTGAACGACCTCTTCATGCAGGCCCCGGGGCCCATCGCGATCCTCCGCGGGCCGGAGCACGTCTTCGAGGTGGTCAATCCGCTCTACCAGCAGCTCGTCGGCGGACGAGCGCGCGTGGGCATGCCCATCCTTGCCGCCCTGCCCGAGCTCGAGGGGCAATCCATCCCGGATCTCCTGGATACCGTGTTCCGCACCGGCGAGCCCTTCGTGGGGAGGGAGCTCTCCGTGCGGCTCGACCGCCAGGGCAATGGCACGACGGAGGAGTGCTTCTTCAACTTCGTCTGCCAGCCGATGCGCGACCGCGACGGGGCGATCGAGGGCATCTTCGTGTTCGCCTTCGAGGTGACCGACCAGGTGAGCGCCCGCCGGCGCGTGGAGGCGCTCGTCAAGGCGCTGAGGCTCGCCGATCAGCGCAAGGACGAGTTCCTCGCGATGCTCGCGCACGAGCTCCGCAACCCCCTGGCGGCCATCAGCCTGTCGCTCACGCTGCTCGGCGACCTGGCGGGCGAGGCGCCCAGGTCGGCGCGCTACCGTGAGATCGCCCGGCGGCAGGTGGGCAACCTCGTGCGCCTGGTGGACGATCTCCTCGACGTGTCGCGCATCACGCGCGGCACGGTGGAGCTGCGGCTGGAGGACGTCGATCTCGCGGCGGCGGTGCGGAACGCCGCCGCCGCGGTGAGCCCGGCCGTGGAGGCGCGGCGCCACGCGCTCTCGGTCGAGGTCGGGCCGGGGGACTTCGGCATGCGGGCCGACGCCACGCGGCTGGAGCAGGTGGTCACGAACCTCCTGACGAACGCCGCGAAGTACACGCCGCCGGAGGGCGCCATCTCGGTGCGGCTGACCCGCGAGGCGGCGGGCGCCGCGCCCGAGGCCGTGCTGCGGGTGCGCGACACGGGCCGCGGCATCCCGGCGGTGATGCTCGAGAGGGTGTTCGAGCTCTTCACGCAGGTCGAGCAGACCATCGACCGCGGCACGGGCGGGCTGGGCCTCGGGCTCACGCTGGTGCGGCGGCTGGTGGAGATGCACGGCGGCAGCGTCGTCGCGGAGAGCGCCGGACCGGGCCAGGGCAGCGAGTTCATCGTGCGCCTTCCGCTCGGCCGGGGCGCGGCGCCGCCGCTCGCGCCCGGCGCCGAGCCGCCGCTCGCGCCCGGCGCCGAGCCGCCGCTCGCGCCCGGCGCCGAGCCGCCCGCCCCGCGGCCTGGGGAGATCGCCGAGCGGCGCCGGGTGCTCGTCGTGGAGGACGTGGAGGACGTGCGCCGGGTGATGAGCGAGTTCATCGAGGCGCTGGGGCACGAGGTGACGGTGGCGGTGGACGGCCTGGAGGGGGTGACGAAGCTCCTGGAGCTGCGCCCCGAGGTGGCCTTCATCGACATCGGCTTGCCGGGCATCGATGGCCACGAGGTCGCCCGCCGGGCGCGGGCCGCGCCCGGGGGCGGCGCGCTCTACCTTGTGGCGATCTCGGGCTACGGCGGACCCGAGGACCAGGCCAGGTCGAGGCAGGCCGGCTTCGACCTGCACCTCACGAAGCCCGTGAGCGGCGCGACGCTGCGGCAGGTGGTGGCCGGATTTGAACATGAAGGCGGGAAGGCGGGAAGAAAAGATCAATGATCTTCCCGCCTTCCCGCCTTCATGTGAATCACTCCGGGGGAAATCAGGCCACCACCCTGCGGCAGGTGATCGCCGAGCGGCGCGCATGAGCGAGCGCGCGCCGGCAGGGCTACGACTGGATCGCCTCGGGGGCCATCCAGACGACCTCCCAGTGGTGACCATCGATGTCGTAGAAGCTCCAGCCGTACATGAAGCCGTGATCCTGCGGATCCATGGCGTGCGACCCGCCCGCCGCGATCGCCTTCTTCACGATCTCGTCGACCTCGGCCCGGCTGCTGCACGAGAGCGCGAACATCCCCTCCGTGTGCGTGCTCGTGTTGCAGATCTCCCTCTTCGTGAAGCCCTTGAAGAACGGCTCCGTGAGGAGCATCACGAAGGCTTCCTGGCTGACGATCATGCAGGCGGCGTTGTTGTCCGTGAACTGCGGGTTGAACTCGAAGCCGAGCTTCGCGAAGAACTCCATCGACCGCTTCAGGTCGCTGACGGCCAGGTTGACGAAGATCTTGCGAGCGCTGTTCGTTGTCATGGTCCTCTTCTCCCGTTCGAGCATGGACGCCGGGTGATGCCGGCCACGATCGCGGCCATGAGGGCCGTCGTGCCGGAGTTCACCCCATAGACACCCGCCTGCGCCGGGACTCATCGGTCGACCGGAAAAAAAGATCGCCGCCCCGATGCGGCCGGGCGCGGGGGCTACGCGGGGAGCTCGAGCGGCAGGCCGAACCGCGGGAAGAGCGTCTCGGTGTCGAGGAAGGACGTCATGCTGGCGATGCGGTCCCCCGCGAGATCGAGCACGATGAGCGCCCAGGCCCGGTGGCCGCCCTCCGGCGCGGGGCGGTACTGGCCGAACGCCGGCGAGCCGCAGGCGGCCGTCGGCACGAGCCGCGACCCGCGGCAGCCCGCGCCCCGGCCCAGCAGCCACGCGCGGATGGCGTCGGGGCCGCGGAGCCAGAGGGTGAAAGGCGGCATCGACAGGGTCGCGTCCTCGTGCAGCAGCGCCGCGAGCCGGTCCACGTCGTACTGCTCGAAGGCGGTGACGTAGCGGTCGAGCAAGGTGGACTGCGGCTCCGGCAGGGTGGCGCGCATGTCGCCGAGATCGCGGCTCGCGAGCGTCGCCCGCGCGCGCTGGAGCGCGCTGTTGATCGCGGCGACCGAGGTGCTGAGGCTGTCGGCGACCTCCGCGGCGGACCACCCGAGCACCTCGGTGAGCAGGAGCGCGGCGCGCTGCTTCGGCGGCAGGTGCTGGAGCGCCGCGACGAACGCGAGGCGGATGCTCTGGCGGAGCACCGCCCGCTCCGCGGCGTCGATGTCCGCCGGGAGGGCGTGCGCGTCGGGGACGGGCTCCAGCCAGTGCGTCCGCGGGCGCGTCTGGAGCTCGTCGTCCACGGTGCCGACAGGGCCTTCCTCGAGCGGGCGAGCCCGGCGCGCGCGATCGGCCCGCGCGTCGAGGCAGACGTTCGTCGCGATGCGGTACAGCCAGGTGCGCAGCGACGACCGCCCGTCGAACTTGTCGAGGCTCCGCCAGGCGCGCACCATCGTCTCCTGGACGGCGTCGTCGGCGTCGACCACGGAACCGAGCATCCTGTAGCAGTGCCCGGTGAGCGCCGCGCGGTGTTCCTCGAGCTGGTCCACGCTCCCCGACATCGCGGCGACGGTACCATCGGTTTTCGGGCGGATCCACGGTCACGCTCCCTCCGCGCGACACGCGCGCCGAGGGCAGGGCGCTGGTCTCGACTGGGGCACTTTTGTTGGCCTGGTCGGCCTGCGGCCGCGCTCGGTCGTCGACACACCCGGGACGGCACGCCGCGTGTCGCGTGGTCACGACGACGTCGCGCGATCACGACGCAACGGCCAATCGGCTAGGATGGGCGACGGTCAGGGCGGTGCCGGGGCGCCGCGAGGACTCCGTTCGGCAAATTAGCAACCCTGAACCCGGATATGGACGACCAGGAACTGCAGCGCAGAGTTGGCACCGTGCTGTGCGGGAAGTGGACGATCGAGCGGTTGTTGGGCTCGGGCGGCATGGCCGCTGTCTACGTCGGCGCGCACAAGATCGGGCGGCGAGATGCCATCAAGATCCTCCACCCCGAGATCGCGCGCATGCCCGAGCTGCGCGCGCGGTTCGATCAGGAAGCGCAGGCCGTCAATCGATTCGTCCATCCGGGCGCGGTGGAAATACGCGATATCGACACGACGGCGGACGGCTGCCCGTTCCTCGTCATGGAGCTGCTCGATGGTGAGTCGCTCGCCGGGTACGCCAGGCGCATGGGCAGGATGGACATGGCCGAGCTGCTGGCCCTGGTGGACGGGCTGCTGGACGTGCTGGCAGCGGCCCATGCGCACGGCATCATCCACCGCGACATCAAGCCGGACAACCTGTTCCGCCTCCGCGACGGGCGCCTGAAAGTGCTCGACTTCGGCGTCGCCCGCGTCAGGCAGGCCGCGGCCGACTACGTTCGGACGCGCACGGGAACGACGCTCGGCACGGTCGCCTACATGCCACCGGAGCAAGTCAGAGGCGACGAGATCGATGCGCGTGCCGACCTGTTCGCGGTCGGAGCGACGATGTTTCGTCTGATCACGAAGCGCCGCATCCATGACGCGAGCTCTGACACCGATCTGGTCGTCAAGATGGCCACGCTGCCTGCGCCGCCGCTCGCGAGCGTCGCTCCGGAGACCCCGCAGTGGGTGTGTGGCGTCGTCGATCGCGCGCTCGCGTTCGATCGAGGCGAGCGCTACCCGAGCGCGACGGTCATGCAGCAGGACGTGCGCGCGGTCCTGGCCGGTCAGCCGCCCGCTTTTGCTCTGCGGTTCGGCGCGGCCGGGCTTCCCGCCCCCGCGGCAGATGCGCTCAGCACCGCCACGACGGTGTGGATGCCGCAGGGGCTCGCCCCTTCCTCGGCCGTCTCGGTGCGCGCCTCGGGCGCCGGCGGCCTGCATCCCGCCCCGCCGCCGGCGGGTGACATGGGCAGCGTCCTCCGCGATGTATCCATCGCCCGCGCCCCGAATATGTCGAGCGCGCAGGGCGTCCCGGGCGGCGGATCGGCCGTCGCTCCGGCTCATGCCCCCTCACCGGCGGCATCGGCGTTCACCCAGGCGACGCAGTGGACGGCGACCACGGTACGTGGACGGAGGCTGCGATGGGCCGTGCTGGCGTTCCCGCTGCTCGCCGCAGGCGTGCTCGCCGCCGTGGTTCTCCGTGCGGTGAACGTCGAGCCCGACGCGAGATCGCCGGGGGCGACCGGCGCGCAGCGACCGGGGGCCTCACCGCCCGCCAAGGTTCCCGGCGGTCCGGCGGCGGATCGCCTGCTGGCGAAGGCTCCGGATCCCGGCCCCGAGAAGAAGGGCGACACGAGAGCTCGCCTCCCTGGTCCACCGAGCCGCGGCCCCGAGGAAGGGCGCGTCGCGTCGCAGCGGACCAGCTGTATGCAGACAAACGACTGCGATCACGTGTGCGATGAACCGTGCCAGATTGCTTGTCAGGACGGGAGCGTCTGCGACATCGGGGCGCGCCGAGACGCGCTGGTGAACTGCATGGGATCGGGGATGCACAAGATCTGGTGCGAAGGCGATTGCTCGGTCAATTGCATGACGAGCGCTCCCTGTCTGGTGTACTGCACGCCTGGCTCTGATTGCGTCATCGGCACGTGTCTCGGGCAGATAGAAGCCTGTCCTGGCAACGTCATGGCGTGCGGGGCCCCATGCCCCGACTGATCGTCGCATGCGCTGCGGGGTCGTGCGTGACGGCGTCTGGACGAGCTCAGCGTGGTGTAGACAATGTACCACAGTCGAGTGAGCTTGTTGGCGCTGGTGGCCTTTCGTGATCGCTCCTGGTGAACGGGATGGTACCATCCGCCCGTTCGATGGACGACGAGGAGCTCGCGGCGCGGCGTATCGGCACCCAGATCGGAACCTGGACGGTGGAGCGCGTGCTCGGTTTCGGCGGGATGGCGAGCGTCTTCCTTGGCCGGCGCGCTGACGGCCAGGTCGCGGCGCTGAAGGTCCTGCACCCGTCGCTGAGCCAGATCGAGGAGCTTAGGAAGCGCTTCCTGCGCGAGGGCCCGATCGGCAGCGCCCTGGCGGCTGTCGGCCCGCTCTGCGAGGGGTTGCCGCTCGTGCTGGAGTCGGGCATCGCGGACGACGGCGCCGCTTACCTTGCGATGGAGGTGCTCGAGGGCGAGACGGTCTTCGACCACATGGCCCGGGTGGGGACGCTCGCGGTGGGCTATGTGCTGGCGCTCGCCGAGCGGGTCCTCGATGTGCTGGTCGTGGCGCACGCGTACGGCGTCGTTCACCGGGACATCAAGCCTGAGAACCTGCATATCGGGAGCGATGGGCGGGTGAAGGTGCTCGATTTCGGGATCGCCCGCGTGCTCGATCCGCTTCCTTTCGGGATGGGGGAGCTGCCGGAGAAGACGGCCACGAAGACGGGCGTGGCGCTCGGCACGTGCGAGTACATGGCGCCAGAGCAGGCGAGGGGGATGGTCCGCGAGATCGACGGCCGGACCGACGTCTTCGGCCTGGGCGCCACGATGTTTCGGCTGCTCTCCGGTCGCGCGATCCACGGCCACGTGGCCGAGGCGCGCCTGCTCATCGCCGCGGCGACGGCGCGGGCGCCGTCGCTCGCGCAGTGCGCGCCGGACGTGCCCTCGGAGGTGTGCGACGTCGTGGATCGTGCCCTCGCGTTCGACAAGGTCGAGCGTTACCCGGACGCGGCGACGATGCGCGCCGACGTCCGCGCGGTGCGGTCGGGCCGCCTGCCGCCCTACGTCGTGGCCGTCGAGGAAGGGCGGATCCCGGCGGGGGCCCCGCTTCCTCGTCGCTGAGGGAGCCACCTCGCGAAGGGCGCCCTGCGCGGCCGTGGCGCGCGTCAGCGGCGGGGGGACCGAGCCGACGGAGCTCATGGATCTGCCGTCGAGCGACGAGCCTGCTCCTTCGATGTGGCCATTTTGAGTCTCTGTCAGCTGAGCAGGATGGCGATCAAGAGCGCGACGCTGAGCAAGAGCGATACGACGATGGACGCAATGAGCCACGGCCGCATCGCCGGCGAGTTCCACCTGGACGCGAGCGGTGTCGCGCTCGTCTGGTGCCCCGGAGCACCGGGCTGCATCGTAACTGTCGGCTCGATCTGCCTCGGCGCGTTCTCCATCGCCGCAATGGCCCCGTCGATGGCCGCGATCACGTTGGTAGCCGTCGGATAGCGCTGGATTGGGTCTCGCTGGACGAGCCGCATCACGAGCGCCTCCACTTCGGGGCGGATACTTGATCCGGGAGCACGCTGGCGGAGCGGGGGCGCATCCTCGAGGAGCCGCTGCCGGAAGGAAGATTGGCCGTCGCTCGCGTCGAACGGGCTTCTCCCGGACAGCATTTCGTACAAGATGATTCCAAGCGCATAAAGATCTGCGCGAGCATCGACGGCATCCATGCCGCGCACGGCCTCCGGCGCGAGATAGCTGAGCGTGCCGAGGACCTGGTCGGCGGCGGTGAGGTCCTGGCCTTTGCGCGCGGCCTCGCGGCTCTCCGTGGACAGGAGCTCCACGTTCACCTTGGCGAGGCCGAAATCGATGAGCTTTACCTGATCACGGGCGCCGAGAAGGATGTTCTGCGGCTTCACATCGCGGTGCACGATCCCCTTCGCGTGCACTGCCTCCAGAGCAGACGCGATCTGCCGCGCGATGTGGAGCGCGCGTCGCGCGGGGAGCGGCGCCGAGGCGATCACGTCCTGGAGCGGGGTGCCCTCGACATACTCGAGGACGAGAAAGTGCGACCGATCCGCGAGCTGACCGAAGTCGCTTGCCGAGACCACGTTCGGATGCTGGATATGCGCCCCCGCGATCGCCTCGCGCTCGAACCGCGCCACGATCTGGGGGAGGTTCCGGGCGCCCGGCTGGAGGACTTTGATCGCCACCTGCTTGCGGAGGTGCACCTGCTCGCCGCGGTACACGGCTCCCATGCCGCCCTCCCCGATGAGCTCGTGGACGCGGTACCGCTCCGAGATCAAGCTCCCGATCAGCGCTGGCGCCTTGTTGTCCGAGCGCACCACCGTGGGTGCGTCGTCCGACCAAGGCCGCGCCGCAGTCTCGATTTCTTCCACCAGCGCCGAGCTTGTGAGCTCAACGACGGATGCGTCGCGTTGTTTCCCGAGCATCGGCACCGTGACGTCGTCGGTGCTTGAGCGCCCCTTGGGCGGGATTGTCCCCGGCATGCCGAGGACTGTACACGCACAGAGGCGCTGAGAGCGGAGGAACCGCGCCGCCGTCCGAGTGGACATCCTGCTCAATCCACCCTCCGTACGGAAAAGCTGTGCAATTCCGCGATGTTCGTGGATCTGGCTCCGTACGCCGACGTCAGCCTACAAGGATGTCCACAGTGCATCGAACCGCAGCTCGCTGGTCGCCGCCCGCATCGCCGGAACCTCCAGCCCCGAAGGCCGCCGCTGCTCACAAAGCTATTGCCATTGAAGCTCGGAGGGGTGGTAGGCTTTGAGGCCTTCAATCGGAATGGGCCCATCGGGGGTGCCGCTGCACACTTTGACGCCCTCGTCATTCGTGCGTACTGGATAGGCGTGTTTCAGTTTCGACGTGACGCAAAATGGATATTTGCCGTCTTTGATGAGGAGGCGATACTTGCCGTCGGAGGCGGGCCGGCGCGTCGATGGGGGCCCGGCGGTCGAGGATGGCGGGGATGGCGGGGACGGTGTGCTGGTAGTGGAAGACGTGGCCATCGTGCGAGGGTTGCCGCTCGCCTTGCCCTCTTGCGATGTCTCGTCGTCCGCGCTCTCACGGGTGTCGTCGGCGGAGTCTCGCGAACGAACAACGAAGAAGACAGCGGCGAGGCAAACGGCGACAGCAAACGAGCCAATCACTGCAATGATCAAGAAGGGCGAATTCGAGCTCGCTCGTGGGCTGGTTGCAGCAGATTGAGGCGGCACGGGTGCGACCATCGGTGCCTGCATCGCTTGGCCGGGAGCAGGAGCGGCCATCGTCGGGGCATCGACGCTGATTGGAGACGACACGTCGGCCCGGATCGACACTGGGGCTGGCGCGTGAGGGGCAGCATGGGTGCCCAGAGCTCGCTCGATGTCTTCGCGCATGGCGCGGGCCGTTGGATAGCGGCGCGATGGATCGAAAGCGAGCGCGCGATCGACGATGGCGCAGACCTCTGGGCTGACAGAGGGGGCAACGGTGCGCAGGGCCGGCGCAGGCTGCGTCGCCATCTTGATGAGGAGCTCGCTTTCCATGGAGCCCTCGTGCACATGGCGTTTCGTCAGGATTCGAAACATCGTCGCGCCAACGGCGAAGACGTCGGCCCGCCCATCGATCTGGCCGCCAGTGAGCTGTTCGGGCGACATGTAAGGTATAGTCCCGAGCATCGTGCCGGTGCGTGTATGAACATTGGAGCCGCCCTGTTGCATTCGAGCGATCCCGAAGTCGAGGACTTTGACGCTGCCTGAAGAGGTCAAGAACAGATTGTCAGGCTTGATGTCTCGATGGACGATGCCGAGCCCGTGCGCGACATCGAGCACCTCGAGCACGGTCGAGATGACGCGGAGCAGCTCGCGCTCCTCGATGCCGCCGGAGCCGTGGGCGCGCTTGCCGAGCGATTCACCGTCGAGCAGCTCCATCACCAGGAACGGCGAGCCATCTTCGCTCGTGTCGATGTCGAGGACATTGACGGCTGCGGGGTGACCGAGCTGGTTTACCGCGAGCGCCTCTTGCTCGAACCTGGCTCGAAGCTCCTTCGAGACCGCGATTTCCGGATGGAGGATCTTGATCGCGCAGCGCCGGCCGATCCTGTGTGTCGCCTCGTAAACCGCAGCCATCCCGCCGACGCCGATGAGCGAATCGATGCGCCATTTGCCCCGGAGGACCGTTCCGATGCGTGCTGTACAGTGTGCCAGCTGGGGATCATCATTCATCGAGGTTCAGGCTCCAATGTATCCCGGATGCGAGGAGCTGAACAACATGCTCGGCGTGGCCACGGGGAGCGCCGGCGCTCGCCCTCGCGCTTGCCTCTCCGGCACAGGCCTGCTGGTTGCCGACAACACGTTGCCGGAGGCCTCCGGGGCGCTTCGGCACGCGACCGCTGCGCACGGGCGATCTCAGCAGAGCCCGCGGGCGGGATCGCGGCGGTTCGCCTCCGCGACATCGTCCCGTCAGGGATCGCTGGCACGCGGAGCCAGGCGCGCTCGCGATCCAGCCCCGGATCCGCGCCGGAGCCGCACGCGTCCGTGCTGGCGGCTTTCCGCGCCCTGAGGTTCGCGCGAGCATGGGGCCATGAGCATCGACCGCGCCGTGCTGGAGCAGCTCGATCGGGTCGGCGCCCGCCTCTCCGAGGGCAAGGCGCTCCGGCTGCTCGAGGACATCGCCTGGCCTCGCGAGGTCGAGGAGCGCTTCTTCGCCGCCGGCGAGGATCGCCTCCCCGACGTCGAGCACCGCGTCGATCGCGACGGGCTCGCGCGGCGCATCGCCGAGCTGCGCGAGCTGCTCGGCTCGATCGACGGCGACGCGCCCGCGCTCGACTGGCTCCGGGACAACGTCCGCGCGCAGATCCAGGCCGCGGAGCTGCTCGAGGCGGCGGGGACCCGCGAGTTCGCCGAGCGGTCGCGGGCGCTCTACGGCGGCGCGCGCTCGCGGTTCTTCGGCGGCGAGGTCCGCAACATCGACCTCGCCGAGCACCTCACCGCGCGCCTGCGCGTCCACGGCTGGGACGAGGCCAGCGATCCCGACGAGGAGCCGCTCGACGCCGGCGCGCTCCGGGATCTGCTCGCCGCCCGCGTCACCGCGCGGACGCCGCCGCTCGACATCGAGATCGTGCTCGACCCGCGGATCACGGCGAAGGTGGTGGCGGGAATGAGCCGCGTCCGCATCCGCCCGGAGGCCACGTTCGCGTCCTGGGAGGCCGAGGGGTTGTGGCACCACGAGGTGGAGACACACGCGCTCACCGCGCACAACGGCGCGGCGCAGCCGCGGTGCGCGTTCCTGCGGTCGGGCGGCCCGCGCACAACGCGCACGCAGGAGGGGCTCGCCATCTTCGCCGAGCTGTACAGCCGCTCGCTCTCCATCGGCCGCCTCACCCGGCTCGCCGAGCGGGTGCGGCTCGTGGACATGGCCGAGCAGGGCGCGAGCTTCCTCGATCTCTACCGGTACCTGCGCGAGCGCGGTGCCGGGCGCCGCGACGCCTATTTCGACGCCCAGCGCGTCTGCCGCGGCGGGCTCGTCGAGGGCGGCGCGCCCTTCACGAAGGACGCCTGTTACCTGGCCGGCCTGCTCGAGGTCTACGCCTTCCTGGCCGCGGTCCTGCGCGGCGGCCTGCGCGACGAGGTGGAGCTGCTCGTCTGCGGCCGGATCGCGCTCGACGACATCGCCGTGCTGGCGGAGCTGCGCGCGGCCGGCGTGCTGGAGCGGCCGCGCTACCTGCCGGGCTGGCTTCGCGCCTGGCAGACGCTGCTGCCTTATTTCGCGTTCACCTCGTTCATGGATGGCATCGACCTCGGCCCGGTGGAGCGGCACTTCCAGGAGCTGCTCCGCGTGGCCGCCGAGGCGCGGCCGGTCGGGGACGGGGAGGGGAGCAAGCGCCGCGGCCGGCCGCGGGAGGGATGAGGGCGCCGCGATCGCGGGCGCAGGCCGGGCGAGCGGGACGCGACGGATGTCCCTGCGCCACGGTTGATGTATGCCGCTCGCTGATGGGACAAGTCCATTCCCGTTTCGCGCATCCCCCCGCGCCCCCGGCGCGCGCGTCTTCCACTTCCGCGGCCGCGGTGCGCCGCCGCCTCGTCGCGTGGGCGCTCGCGCTTGCCGGCGCGGTGCTCGCGTCGAGCGCGGCCGCGCAGGCGCCGGCGGAGGGCGCGGAGGGCGCGGAGCGCACGCCGCCCCCGCAGCTCGCGCCCTCCGCGCCCCCTGCAGCGCCGGCCGCGGAGGAGCTCCCGCCGCAGGCCATGTGGGAGGCGACGGTCGCTGCGTACGAGGCAAGGATCAAGGCGCTCAAGTACGAGGCGGACACCGTCCACGATTTTGTTGAAGACGAAGACATGCGAGACGCCCACGGGCGCCAGATCGAGCTGGAGATCGAGGCGACGAAGAGAGAGCTCCGCAACTTCATGGAGCGGACGACCGAGCGGAACAGCACGGTCATGATGGTCTCGGGGATCGTCCTCGCGGGCCTCGGAGCAGCCGCCCTCGTCACCGGCGCCGTGCTGATCACCGCGAACCACGACGAGGGCTCCACGAAGCACCGTGACACGTACACGGTGGCCGTGGCGACGGCGGTCGGGGGCGCGGCCGCCGTTGGCGTCGGCCTGCCGCTCTACGTGATCGGCAAGAAGCGGGTGCTGCGGAGAGGGCTCGATATGCGCGGGCTGGCCGCTGCGCGCCTCCTCGTCGGTCCGGGCGCCGTCGCCGCGTCGCCTGGAGCGGTCCCCCTCGGTGTGGGGCTGCGCCTCGCGTTCTGAGCTGCGGCCCGGCCCCCAGGCGCGCCCGCGCGAGCTCCTGCGGCTCGTGGGGTGGAGAAGAAGCCAAGGAATCCCCTTATTTGCGGCCCTTTCAGCGGGGAAATCGAACAGGAGGCGTGGAGACAGGGAGTATTTAAGGATTTTCCTCCCCGTCTCCCCGCCTCCCTGTGAGTCTCCGAAGAATTTGAGGGATGCCTCAGAAGCAGTAGAGGACACGAACGCTCCGCGAGCACAGCGCGAGATCTCGACGCGCACAGCTCTCCTCCACAGACGCAGAAAGTGCTGGGCGATCTCTGGCTCCGGTGCTAGCGTTGCTGTCGACGCGTCGCCCGCGTCAATCATGGACACTTTCCTCTGATACCACCGCTCCGTCACGCGGCCCCGAAGGGGAAGCGCCTGTTGCCCAGGTAGGCACGGCGCCCTTCTGCTGCCGCGCGTGAGCAGCCACGACAGCCGCCCGCGGAACCCCGCGCGAGCGTGGTCGTGTGCTCGTGGGGACGGAGCGTGGCCAAACTGCGAACGAGTCCGATGCGCTGGAGGTCGCTGACCTCGCGGTCGCAGGCCCTCGCTCGCTGGCCGCTCGCGCGAAGCACCGAGCCGGATGGTTCGTGGCGCGGCGGGCCGACTCGCCATCTCTCCTGACGGCGAGGCGCTGAGGCGCCTTGCCAGGGGGCGTGTGGTGATGCGGACCGCCCTGCCCCGGCGATGCGTGGAGGTGCGTCCATCGCGCGAGAGCGCCAGTCGAGCGGCCTTTGGGCGGCGTCCGGAGCCAGCGTCCGTCGCGGCATCGGTGTGCCTGCAATCCGGGGTCGTACGATGAATGGAGGGTGTATGAGAGCTGGTTCTTCGAAGGGTTCGTTCAGCCTTGGTGCTCTTTCTGCCGTGGTGATGAGTGATCGAATGGAGGATTCCATGACCGAGCGACCCGCCCATCTCGCCGAGCGCGCACAGGAGCTCGGCTCGGCCAAGACGCCCGAGCGGCGCCCGCCGCAGACGGGGCATGTCCCCGCGCCGAAGCCCGCGCACCGGGAGCCCCACCCGCCGAGCAAGCTCCCGAACCAGGATCGCTCCCGGCCGGCGCTGAACATCCCGCAGCGCCGCCGCATGGGCGTGCAGCGGTAGATCCGCTGCTGCTCCGGCGCCGGAGCGCCGCGAACGGGCGGCGGTTCGGCCGTGCGCGCCGGCGGCGTGGAGCCGGAAGGCCTAGACTTCCGCGACTCCACGCCGTCCGGCTGCGCCATGACGGCTCCGATCGTGATTGGGCCGGGGCGAGGGCTGCGGTAAGACCTCGCCACCCGCGCGGCCCGGCAGCCTGTGGCCGCGCAGAGGCCCGAGCATGATCCAAGCCGAACCGTTCGAAGCCCGCCTCGTCGCCGTCCGGCCTCTCAGCCCCTTCGTGCGAGAGCTCTCGTTCGAGCGCGCTGACGGCAGGGCGTTCCTGTTCGAGGCCGGGCAATGGGTCAACCTCATCCTCCCGCTCCCGGGGGGTGAGGTGAAGCGCGCTTACTCCATCGCCTCTGCCCCCGACGGCTCCCCTCGCTTCGATCTGGCGGTCACCCGGGTGGAGGGCGGGGCGGGCTCGGAGCACCTGCATCGGCTGGAGCCCGGCGCGACGCTCCGCGCCGTCGGTCCGCACGGGCTCTTCACGCGCGATCCCGAGAGCCCTGCGCCCTCGCTGTTCGTCGCCACCGGCACCGGCGTCACGCCGCTCCGGAGCATGCTGCGCGCGTCGCTGCGCGCCGGGGCGGCCGCGCACCTGTGGATCCTGTTCGGCGCGCGCTTCGAGGAGGACATCATCTACCGCGACGAGCTCGAGGCGCTCGCGCGCGGCTCGGACCGGATCCGCTACGAGATCACGCTCTCGCGCGGCGGCCCGTCCTGGTCGGGCCGCCGCGGCTACGTGCAGGCGCACGTGCCCGAGCTCTACAGGGAGCTGGCCGAGGCGAGCGGGGATCCGGCCCCGCACGTCTTCATCTGCGGCCTCGATCGGATGGTCTCGCTCGTGCGCGAGCTCGCCCGCGGCGAGCTCGGCGTCCCCCGCAAGCACGTCCACGTCGAGCGCTACGACTGACCCGCCGCCCCGGCGAGCGCGTCCACGCCGAGCGCCGCGACGGAGCCGCCGGCCTCTCCAGGACGGAGCCGCCGATCTCGGGCGGACGCGAGCGCCGATCGCCCTCCGGTGACGCGGCGCGCCTTGAGCGTTACCCTGGGTACGACGTAGGATGCGCGCCCCCGCGGGCGGTACCTGCGGGGTCAGTTCTGCAGGTGATCACGTGACGACCAAGAAGACGTTCCGCACCATCGATCCAGCGACGCTCCCGAAGCATTTCGACTCGCCCGTCGCCGAGCAGCGCCTGGCCGACGCGTGGGAGGCCGACGGGACGTACCGTTATGACCCCTCGCGCCCCCGCGAGGAGACCTTCGTGGTCGACACGCCTCCGCCGACCGCCTCGGGCTCGCTGCACATCGGCCACGTCTTCAGCTACACGCACACGGACGTCATCGTCCGGCAGCGCCGGATGCTCGGCTTCAACATCTTCTATCCCATGGGCTGGGACGACAACGGCCTGCCCACCGAGCGGCGCGTGCAGAACTATTTCCACGTCCGCACGGACGTGCGCACGCCGTACGAGCGCGGCCTCTCGCTGCCGCAGGCGGCGCCGGAGGCGCTCAAGAAGGAGCAGCCGCGCATCGTGTCGCGGCCGAACTTCATCGAGCTCTGCCACAAGGTCACGCGCGAGGACGAGCAGGTCTTCAAGGCGCTCTTCCGCCGGGTGGGCCTCTCGGTCGACTGGCAGTACGAGTATGCCACCATCGATGATCACTGCCGCAGGACGGCGCAGCTGTCGTTCCTGGATCTGCACGAGAAGGGTCACCTCTACTCGGTCTTCGCGCCCACGATGTGGGACGTCGATTTCCAGACCGCTGTCGCCCAGGCGGAGGTCGAGGATCGCCCGCAGTCCGGCGCGTTCCACGACATCGCGTTCGCCGTGGAGGGCACGGGCGAGCAGCTCGTGATCGCCACGACGCGCCCGGAGCTCCTGGCGGCCTGCGTGGGCGTGACGGCGCACCCCGAGGATCCGCGGTATCAGCACCTCTTCGGCAAGACGGCGCTCACGCCGATCTTCCGCGCGCCGGTGCCCATCTTCCCGAGCACGCTCGTGGATCGCGAGAAGGGCACGGGCATCCTGATGGTCTGCACCTTCGGCGACGCGACGGACGTGATCTGGTGGCGGGAGCAGAAGCTCCCTCTCCGGCAGATGCTCGGCAAGAACGGCCGACTCCTCCCGGTGACGTTCGGGGAGGGCGACTTTCAGAGCCGCGATCCGGCCGCCGCGAACGCCGCGTATGCCCCGCTCCAGGGCAAGGGGGTGAAGCAGGCGCGCACGGCCGTCGTCGAGCTCCTCCGCCGCGAGGAGCACGCGGCGGCGCCCGGCGCAGGCCCGGCGCTGCGGGGCGAGCCGAAGCCGATCGAGCGGGCGGTGAAGTTCTTCGAGAAGGGCGATCAGCCGCTCGAGTTCGTGCCCACGCGGCAGTGGTTCGTCCGGCTCTCCGACAAGAAGGAAAAGCTCCTCGAGTTCGGCGACAAGATCGAGTGGCACCCGGATTTCATGCGCCTCAGGTACCGCAACTGGACCGAGGGGCTCCAGGGCGACTGGTGCATCAGCCGCCAGCGGTATTTCGGCGTGCAGTTCCCGGTCTGGTATCCGCTCGACGCCGAGGGCAACCCGGATCACGGTAGGCCGCTGCTCGCGACGCGCGAGGTGCTCCCGGTCGATCCGACGGTCGACGTGCCGCCCGGGTACGACGCGTCTCAGCGGGACAAGCCGGGCGGCTTCACGGCGGAGTCCGACGTGTTCGACACGTGGTTCACGAGCTCGCTCACGCCGCAGATCAGCTCGCACTGGGGGCTCGACGAGGGGCGCCACGCGCGGCTGTTCCCGGCCGATCTGCGCCCGCAGGCGCACGACATCATCCGTACGTGGGCGTTCTACACGATCGCGAAGGCGATGCTGCACGAGGCGTCGGTGCCGTGGCGTCATATCGCGATCTCGGGGTGGATCCTCGACCCTGATCGCAAGAAGATGTCGAAGAGCAAGGGCAATGTCGTGACGCCGATGCACCTCTTGGACAACTACTCGTCGGACGCGGTCCGCTACTGGTCGGCGAGCGCGCGGCTCGGCACGGACACGGCCTTTGACGAGAAGGTGCTGAAGATCGGCAAGCGCCTCGTCACGAAGATCTGGAATGCGGGCAAGTACGTGCTCAGCCAGTCTGCGGAGGTCCATCCGATCTCCGAGGAGCTGGATCGGGCGTTCTTGCACAAGCTGTCGGCGGTGGTGGCGGACGCGACGCGCTCGTTCGAGGCGCAGGAGTTCGCGGCGGCGCTCGAGCGGACGGAGGATTTCTTCTGGCGCTGGTTCACCGACGCTTACTTGGAGCTGGCCAAGGCGCGGGCGCGCGGCGAGGGCGGCGCCGGTGATGCGGCGCGGGGATCGGCGGTGGCTGCGCTGCGGCTCGGGCTCTCGGTGCTGCTGCGGCTATTCGCGCCGGTGCTCCCGTACATCACCGACGAGGTCTGGGCCTGGGTGTACGCGGAGGAGACGGGGCAGCGGTCGATCCACCGGGCGAAGTGGCCGGCGGCGGGGGATTTCGCGGAGGTCGCGGCGCCGGTGGACGCGGGGCTCCTGGAGCTGGCGGCTGCGGCGATGGCGGCGGTCAACAAGCGGAAGAGCGAGCTCGGCGCGAGCGTGGGGCGCGTGGTGACGGATCTGGCGCTGGGAGCGAACGCGGCGACGCTGGCGCGGCTGAAGCCGGCGCTGGGAGACGTGCTCGCGGCGGTGCGGGCAGGAGGGGCGCACGAGCTGGTGGAGCGGGCGGAGCTGGCGGACGGTGAGGTCCAGGTGGTGCGCTGCGAGCTGGAGGTGACGGCTGCGGCGGCGGCTGGCACGGGGGAGGCTGCGGCGGCCACGGAGTAGCCCGGATCGAGGTGGCCCGGCCCTCGTGGAGAGAGCCCGCTGCGCGGCGCGCGCACGGGCTGAACTCGCCTGAGACGTCCTGTGCCCGTCGCGCAGCGCGCGCCCGACACAGGACGTCAAATGGGCTCAGACAACAGCCCGTGCGCGCGCCGCGCGGCGGGCTCCCTCCGCGAGGGCCTACGGCTTTGCTGAAGGGTGTGAGAGCGTTGCGGCATCCCGGGGCATGCGGATGCTGGGGCCTCGAGGGGAGCCCAACGCTTAGATGATGGAAATCACCTCGTTTTTGTAGTGACCTGTGCCGGTCGCGCGCGAGAAGCAGGCACCCGGGGGCTCGCGCGAAGTACATAGGAAGGGCGATGCGCGCTTCGGACGTGGTCGAGGATCGGTTCGAGATCGAGCGGCTCGCCGGATCCGGTGGGATGGGCGACGTCTACCGTGCGTGGGACCGGCGGTCGGGGGAGGCGGTCGCGCTCAAGGTGCTGCAGAGCGCGAACGTACGCGACCTGAGTCGGCTCTCGCGGGAGGCTGAGGCGCTCGTCACGCTCCGGCTGCCAGGGGTCGTGCAGTACGTGGCGCACGGGATGACTGCCACAGGGCGGCCCTACCTGGCCATGGAGTGGCTCGACGGGATCACCCTGGACGCGAGGCTCGCTCAAGGACCGCTCTCGATTGCCGAGAGCGTGATCCTGGCAGCACGGGTGGCGGCGACGCTCGGCGCGGTCCACCAGCTCGGCATCGTCCACCGCGACCTCAAGCCGAGCAACCTGATGCTCGTGCGCGGCGCGGTCGAGCGCGCCACGCTGCTCGACTTCGGCATTGCTCGGGATATCCGGCTTGCGCGGAGTCTGACGGCGCCAGGCGCGATCCTCGGCACACCCGGCTACATGGCGCCCGAGCAGGCGCGCGGCGAGGCGTCCGTCGATGCCCGCGCCGATGTGTTCGCGCTCGGCTGCATGCTGTTCGAGTGCCTCGCGGGGCGCCCGCCCTTTCTGGGCGACAACGCGCTCTCGCTCCTCGTGAAGGTCGTGCTGGAAGAGCCGCCACGGCTTGGGGAGCTGCGCGACGGTCTCCCGGAGCCTATCGAGCGCCTCGTGGCCCGGATGTTGTCGAAGTCGGCGGAGCGCCGGCCGCGCGACGGCGCCGCTGTCGCCGAGGAGCTCGCAATCCTGGCGCGCGCAGCGCTCCCCAGCGGAGAGGGCGAGACGGCGGAGCCGCCCGCGCCGAGCGTGGAGATCACGACGTCGGAGCGCCGGGTTATCTGCGTCATCCTGGCCGTTGATGGCAGCGCGGAGTCGGACGCCACGCTCTCGGAGGCCGAGTGCGCCTCTCGCACAGAGGTGCTGCGTCAGATTGCCGCGCGTCACGGCGGGCGCCTCGAACTCCTTCAGTCGCGGTGGCTGCTCATCGCGCTGTCCGGCGCCGAGGCCCCGACCGATCTCGCCGCGCGTGCGGCCCATTGCGCGTTCGCGCTGCGGGTTGAGCTCGGCGGTGTGCCCATGTCCATCGCCACGGGGATGGCCGAGGTCGCCGGGCGGCTGCCGGTCGGCGCGCTGATCGACCGCGTCGTACAGCTCTTCCCGCAGCGCGCTCGCTTGCCAGAGTCGGGCATCCGGCTCGACGGCGCGACGGCAGGCCTGCTCGCCAGGTCCTTCGACATCGCGCAGGCGGACGAAGGTGCCTGGCTCCGCGGCTCGAAGGAGGAGCCGGACACCGTGCCCCGGCTCCTCGGCAAGCCAACGCCGTGCGTGGGGCGCGAGCGCGAGCTCTCGCAGCTCGCGGCCGAGTGGCGCCATTGCGTAGACGAGCTCACCGCAAGCGCCGTGGTCGTCGTTGGAGCTCCCGGTCTTGGCAAGTCGCGCCTCGCCTGGGAGTTCCTCCATGAGAGGAGCGAGGCCGCCGAGGTCTGGCTCGGCAGGGCCGATCCGATGGCGGCGGGCTCTGCGTTCGGCCTCCTCGCCCAGGCGCTTCGCCGCGCCATGGGCATCCTCGACGGCGAGCCGCTGGAGGTGCGGCGGCGCAAGGTGCTCGCCCGGGTGGAGCGGCTCGGTGAGCTCGGGGCCAGGACCCCACACCTCGCGGCGTTCCTCGGCGAGCTGGTGGGGGCGCCCTTCCCCGACGAGGGCGATGTGCAGCTCCAGGCGGCACGCCAGAGCCCCGTGTTGATGGGGGACCGTCTCCGCGAGGCGTTCGAGGATTTCGTGCAGGCCGAGTGCCAGCAGCAGCCGGTGCTCCTTGTGCTTGAGGATCTGCACTGGGGCGACCTGCCGACGGTGACGCTCATCGACACCGCGCTCCAGCGCGCCGAGAATCTGCCGTTCTTCGTGCTGGCGCTCGCCCGCCCGGAGGTCCACGAGCTCTTCCCGACGCTTTGGAGCGAGCGTCACGGGCTCCGGATCCGCCTTGCGCCGCTGTCCCGGCGTGAAAGCGAGCGGCTCGTGCGGGAGGTACTCGGCGATGGCGCCGGGCCAGAGCAGGTGGATGCGCTCATCGCGCGCGCCGAGGGCAATGCGTTTGTGCTGGAGGAGCAGATTCGTGCGGTGGCCGAGGGCAAGGGCGAGGGCATGCCCGAGACGGCGCTGGCGATGGTGCAGGCGCGGCTCGGGGCGCTCGGCGTCGAGGAGCGCCGCGTGTTGCGCGCGGCGAGCGTCTTTGGCGAGACGTTCTGGGAAGGCGGGGTAGTCGCTCTGGTCGGCGGCGTGCCGGTGGCGCGGCAGCTCACCGAGCTCGCCCGCCGAGAGCTCATCCGGCGGCGGCGCGAGGCCCGCGTCGCGGGTGAGGTGGAGTACGAGTTCCGGCACGCGCTGGTGCGGGAGGCGGCCTACAGCATGCTGACCGAGCGCGACCGCCGCGTCGGGCACGGCCTTGCGGGCGACTGGCTGGCGCGGACCGGCGGGGCGGACGCGATGGTGCTGGCGGAGCACCTCGAGATCGGCGGCGCATTGGCGCGGGCGGCGGAGTCATACCTGCGCTCGGCAGAGGAGGCGCTGCGCGGCGGAGATCTCGGCGCAGCGATCGCGCGGGCCGAGCGGGGTATCTGCTGCGGCGCGGCTGGGGACATCGCTGGCAAGCTCCGCCAAGTCCAGGCGGAGGCCCATGTGTGGCGCGGCGATCTCGCGCTCGCCGTGGAGCGGGGGAGCGAGGCGCTGGGCCTGCTGGAGCGCGGCTCGGCTGCATGGTTCTCCGTCATCACCCCCATGGTATGGGGCGCGTCCAAGCTGGGGCGGCCGGACGAGGTCGCGCGCTGGATGACCGAGGCGGTGGACATGGCCGCCTCCGACGACGCGCAGAGCGCGAAGCTCCGCTGCCTGTCCGTGGGCGGGGGCGCGTTGTCGCTGGGGGGACGGTACGCCGAAGGCGCCGCGCTGCTCGACGTTGCGCAGCGCGCCATCGCGGGCGTGGAAGCGCTCGATCTCGAGGCGGTCGCGCACCTCCATGAGGCGCGCTCGGCCCACGCGATCTGCACCGGCGATCTGGGCGCCGGCGCTGTCAGCCTCGAAGCGGCGTTGCTCGCCTTCGAGCAGGTTGGCGATCATCGCAACGCGTGCAGCATCCGGTTGTGCCTGGGCTCCACGTGCACGGAGCTCGGCGACTTCGAGACAGCCCAGTGGATGCTGCGGGCAGCCATGGAGGCGGCCGACCGGATGCACCTGGACGAGGCGAAGCTCAGCGCGCAGGCCAACCTCGCGCACGCTCTCGGGTACCGTGGTCAGCTCGCCGAGGGGCGGGCGCTCGCCGAGGACGCGGTCGCGTCGAGCCAGGGAGCGGGCCTGGTGCGCACGGAGCTCTTCGCTCGCTGCTACCTGGCGAAGATCGCCCTCGCCAAGGGCGATTCCGAGGCCGCCGAGCGCGAGGCGCGCGCCGCCATCGCGCTCTTCAAGAGCGCGCCGACCCTGGGCGTGCAGGCCTTCTCCGTCCTCGCGCGCACGCTGCTCGGGCTCGGGCGCACCGCCGAGGCGATGCGGGCTGCCGCCGAGGCGAGCGCGCGGCTCTCGGAGTTTGGCACGCTGGAAGAGGGCGAGTCCCTCGTCCGCCTGACCTATGCCGAGGCGCTCGCCGCGAGCGGCAGGCACGCAGAAGCTGCAGGTGCAATCGCGTCAGCCAAGACGGCGCTACTCGCGCGCGCCGAAAAGCTCAGCGATCCGACTTGGCGTGAGCGCTTCCTCCGGGACGTGCCGGATAACGCCCGCACGCTCGAGCTCGCGCGGCAGTGGCTCGGCGGGTGAACGATCGGGTGCTGGGCGAGGTCGATGCACCCTGCACACATGCCATGTCCCGGTGCGCCACGAAGGTTGGCCAGAGTGCCCGCGAGGTGCTGCGTTCCAGCGCAGCGGCGGCGCTGTGATCAACGACCCACGCCGAGGTGGCGGGAGGCGCAGGCAGCCCCTGGCGTGGGCTCGCGCATCGCTGAACCCCGGAGAGATCAGGCGCGAATCACGACGACCTCGCGTCCCGCGGGGGTCAACGCGTGCTCGCGGCGCGTGCGCTCGGCGATCGGAGGCTGTCCCGAGCGCTGGTCGAAGAGGATGAGCCACCCGCGATGGAGCCCCAGCCCGGCGAGGTACTCGTCGAGCTGAGCGAGCCCCTCGGCGAGGGGATCCGGCCGGCCGTCGCGCCAGACCTTGAGCTCTATCGCGAGCGTCTCGCCGGCATAACGAACGCAGAGATCCATCCTGCCCCGACCGATAGCGTACTCGCGCTCGATGCTGCCGCCGCCGTTCACGACGCGGTGGAGGAAGGCCATGACGACGAGGTGTGGCGCGATTTCATGGTAGGGCGCCGCTCTGAGCAGCGGCTCGCCGTGCTGGCGCCAGAAGGAGAGAAAGGCGTCGAGCAGGCGATCGGCGTCGAGGCGGCCGTCCTGAGTGAGCCAGGTCGCCGGGATGCGCGGCAGCGAGTCGCGCACCCCGCTCGCGAGCTCACGGACGATGATCTCGCGGTAGATGGGGTTGGCGATGACGAGACCGCCTTCCGCCGTTCGGCGCAGGAGGCCCAGGTCGACCGCGAAGCGCCGGTCGTCTTCGGGCACATCGCCGAGGGTGGTGCCGGCGAGCATGGGCTCGATCACGGCGCGGATGCGCGGCTCGCGCAGGCGCTCTACCAGGCTATCGAGGTGCGTGTCCTGCCGCTCGATCAGGATGTCCCTGGCGCGATCGACGTCCGCGGCCGTGATGGGCTGCGCGCGATCCTTGACCAGGACGTCGACGAGCTGACGGGCGAGCGCGTTGACGAGCCACGGCTGACCCTGGGTGAGCTCGAAGGCCCGATCCACGGCGCTCGCGTGAAAGCTCTGGCCCGTCTCGGCCGTGTGCTGGGCGTAGAGGGCGGCGATCTCATCTCGGGTGAAGTTGCGCAGCGTGAGCGACTCGACCTTGATATTGAACGGGCTCGACGTGCAGAGGCGGTCGCTGTTGCCGGATGCGACCTTGTAATCGCGCACATCGCGCAGACCGATGAGGGCGAGCGCGTGCGGGAAGCCATGCGGGCGACCCGGATAGCCGCTCCGGAGCTGACGTAGCACGGAGATCAGCGTCGTATCTCGCAAGGCGTCGATCTCGTCGAGGAAGATGACGAGGGGCCGCGGTGCGGCCTGGGCCCAGGCGCGCAGGGCGGCCCCGATGCGCTGGCCAGGGGGCACGTCCGGGAAAGGCGGCGGCTGGAGCTCGGCCGGGAGCTGCCACCCCGCGATGCGGCGCCACTCCGCGAGCACCGCGAGCTCCGCTGCGCCGGGGTCGTCCGGAAAGGGGGCGCCGACCTCCATCGAAACAAGCACCGCGGCATAGCGCCCTTCCCGCGTGAGCGCCTGGGCGAGCGTCAACAGCGAGGTCGTCTTTCCGATCTGCCGCGGCGCGTGCAGGATGAAGCAGGCTTTGCGATCGATGAGCTCGCGCACCCCGGGCAGGCGCTCCTCGGCCGGGAGCATGTAGTGATCGGCCGGATTGCAGGGGCCTGCCGTGTTGAACCAGCGGTGCATCGCGGCGGTGAGCCTAAGGGCGGCGGCGCCGGGGGACCAGCGCGGCGACGCCGGTCGCGTTCGCCCGGCGGCGAACCTCGATGGGATAGGATGCGTGGCAATGTCGAACGGGCGATTCGGGAGCGGCGCGGCGGGGCTGGGCGCGATCGCCCTGGCGGCGGCGATCGGCGGCTGCAGCAGCGCACCGCCGGCGTCGTCGCAGCGAACGCAGCTCACGCCGGCCGCCCCTCCGGAGGTCTGGCCGCCGCCGGGAGCGCGGCTGGCGAAGCCGGAGGGGCACATTGCGAAGGTCAACTGCCTGGCGTTCTCGCCGGACGGTCGGCAGATCGTGTCCGGGGGCGAGGATCGGGTGCTGCTCGTCTGGGATGTGGCGACCGGCCAGGTCGTCCAGCGGCTGGAGGGGCACGGAGGATGGGTTCGTGGCTGTGCGTTCCTGCCGGACGGGCGCGCGGTGGTGAGCGGCGGCTGGGGCGGCGAGGTCTTCGTCTGGGATCGCAAGAGCGGCGAGCGGCGGCGGCTCGAAGTCCTGAGCCCGACCGATGCCGTCAATTCGCTCAGCGTGCGACCCGATGGCGGCGAGATCCTCGTCGGTACGCTCTCCGGTGTGGCGAGGGCCTGGGAGCTGGGCTCGGGTGCGGCCACCCTCGAGCAGGACGCGCTCATCCGCCCTGGTGAGAGCAACGTCGTGTGGGCCACGGGCTACCTCGACGACGGGCGCGCATTCGCGGGCGGGAACGCCGGTGTCGTGGTGTGGAATGGGCGACAAGCGGTGACAGCCCGGTACGACGCCGCGAGCGCGGTGGCGTTGCCCGGCGGGCTCCTGGCGCTCGGCGGCGAGGGCGAGGTGACGCTGCTTCAGCCCGGCGGCGCGATCGAACGCCTCGGCGCGCTGGAGCGCTGGGTGTACGGGCTCGCCGTGAGCCCGCGGCGCGATCTGCTGCTCGCCGGAGACGCCACCGGCAGCGCTCGCGTTTTCCGCCTCGCCGACAGGTCGCTCCGGTGTGAGCTGAAGCGATCTGCGGGCCTCTTCGCCGCTGCGTTCGACCCCACCGGGACCTGGTTCGCGGTGGCCGGCGACGATGGCTCGGTCGCGCTCGCCAGGGTCGCGGACTGCACGGGCGCGGATCGCCAGCTCGCCGTGCGGCAGCTGGGGATCGCGCAGCGGCGGATGCGCAGCGTGGCGGCGGGGCAAGCCGTGCTCGTCGGCGACGGCGCCGGCAACGTCAGCGCGTGGTCGACGGCCACGTGGTCGCTCGCGAGCCGGTGGTCCGCACACGCGGGCGAGGTGACCGCGCTGGCCGCGCTGCCCGATGGCGGCTGGGTCTCTGGAGGTCTCGACCATGCCGTCGTCGCGATGCCCGGCGTCTCCAGCGCTCCCCCTCGTCGGATTGGCCGGCTGCGCAACTTCCCCTGGGCGGTCCGCCCCAGCCCTGACGGCATGTCCGTCCTGTCGGCCGATGCGGCAGGGGATCTGACGCGCCTGCCGCTTGGCGAGGGCGGGGCGCCGGCCACGCTGCTCTCCGAGCAGCGGCCGCTTTATGCCCTCGCCGTGGACCCCGGCCGTCCTGAAGCGGTCGTCGCCGGGATGACAGGACGAGTGCTCCGGGTGAGCCTTGTCCAGGAGGAAGACCGGAACGCATCCTGGCCAAGGGCGACCATGCTCCGAGAGAGCGTGATGGCGCTGGCCTACAGCCCCGACGGCCGCTGGCTCGCCGAAGCCGGCACCGACGGCACCGTCGCGGTCCGCGACGCCGAGCCCGGCGACGCCCCGCCCCGCCGCTTCGAGGGGCTCAAACGTCAGGTCCACGCGCTGGTCCTCACGCCCGAGCACCTCTGGGCCGGCGGTGCCGACGAAGTGCTCGCCCGCTGGTCGATTCACGCCGATGCCGCCGCAACGCCGCTCCGCATCGAGGAGCACGCGCCCATCCACTCCCTCGCCGCCACGCCCGACGGCAAGCACCTCATCGCCGCCCTCGGCCACGGCCGCGTCTCGGTGCGCGCGCTCCCGTCGGGCGACCTCGTCGCCCACCTCCTCCCGCTCAGCGATGGCAGCTGGGCCACGGCGTTCGCCGACGGCCGTTTCATCAGCTCCGGCAGCGGCGCCGCCCTCGGCCTGCGCTTCGAGGACCCCGCCACCCGCAAGGTCACGACGCTCGGAGGGCTCCCCCACGTCGGCGTCAGCCCGCCGTCGGCGACGCGCACCGCCGAGGGGCACGTCCTCGTCCGGGCCACCCTCTTCTCCCCGCGCGGCGTCCCCCGCGTGCGCCTCGACGGCCGCTGGGACGTGCGCGGCGTGACCCCGAGCCCGACCGCCCTGTCCGCGTACGAGGTCGAGCTCCTCCTCGGCGACAGGTCCACGGCGCCCCACCGCCTCGACGTGCTCGGCCCCGGCGGCGAGAGCGCCCGCGCCGACATCCGGCCCGAGCCCGACCTCCGCGCCCGCGCGCTCCGCCCGCGCGCCCTGCTGATCGGCAACGCCGCGTACCGCGCCCCGGGCGTCAAGCGCCTCCCGGGCGCGCTCGCCGACGTGGACGCGATGCGCCGCGCCCTGCAGCGCAGCGACGGCTGGGCGCTCGACGACGACCGCATCAAGGCCTCCAAGGACCTCGACGCGGCCAACCTGGAGGCGACCGTGACCGGTTTTCTCGCCGGCGCCGCCGAGGGGGAGACGCTGCTCGTCTACTTCGCCGGTCACGGCTTCGACCAGCGCGGCGAGGGCTTCCTCCTGCCCATCGATTTCGACCCCGCCAGGCCCGCCGATCCTCGCAACGCGCTGCCCGCCGCGCGTCTCTTTCAGGCCATCGCCGCCTCGAAGGCGGGACGCGTGCTGGTCATCCTCGACGCGGGCCGCGCCGGCGCCTTCTCGCTGCCCGAGGATCTCGGCGTGGAGCACGACCACAGCGAGCGCATCGGCGTCGTCACCGCGGCCAGCGCCGGCAGCGACGCCGCCGAGACGCCGCGCGGGAGCGTGTTCACGCAGGCGCTCGTCGAGGCCTGGACCGACCCGGCGGCAGTGGATCCCGAGCGCGAGGCGGTCACGCTCGGCCTGGCGTTCAACAGGGCGCAGGACCGCACTCACGCGCAGCGCCCGCGCCTCTTCGGCGGGCTCGATACGCTGCCGCTCGCGTGGCCGCTGCGCGGGGCCGCCGAGGCGCCCGCGGTGATGGCGAGCGAGGAGGCCGCCGCCTCGGGCACCACGCTCGCGCGCGTGAAGGCGAGGGTCGTCGGGACAAGGCAGCTCACCGCGCTCGGGCGCCGGATCGACGGGACCCTGGAGGTCGAGATCGCCTTTGGCCAAGATACGGAGTCCGTGCGCATCGGCGTGTACGCTGTCGACAAGGCGCCTCCGGCGGCGCGGCCCGAGGTGTTCGCGCCGGGGCCATGGAAGGGCGGCCAGGTCCAGCGCCTCCGTGTGCCGCTCAAGGATCACGAGCCCGGCGAATACCGCGTCGAGGTCGAGCCTTGCCGGCCGGGAACGGCGTGCGGAAACGAGCCTGCCTCGACATTCCGGATCCGACTCGGCGGTTGAGATCACGCCGCGCGCTGCCCTGCGCGGCGGGCCAGGTGCTCGGTGCCCGGGCACCGGAACGCGCTGTCGTCGCGAATGTCCCCGGGCGCCCGAGCACCAGAGCGCGTTGGGGTCGCTCTGCGATCCAGGCGCCCGAGATCGGCCACACGCCGGGGTGATCGTGGTGTAAATTACATTTTGCTCCCGACAGGGCACCGTGATCCTGCGGGTGAGGGCCGTCGCTGGAGGCCCGTGTGAACGACATCGCAGACGCAATGCGCGATTTGGACGTGGTCGAGGATCGGTTCGAGATCGAGCGGTTCGCCGGATCCGGCGGGATGGGGGACGTCTATCGCGCGCGGGACCGGCGGTCGGGGGAGGCGGTCGCGCTCAAGGTGCTCCAAGGCGCGAGCGCGAGCGATCTGCGCCGGTTCGCGCGGGAGGCGAAGGCGCTCGTCACGCTCCGGCTGCCAGGGGTCGTGCGGTACGTGGCGCACGGGACGACGGGCGCAGGACAGCCGTACCTGGCGATGGAGTGGCTGGAGGGCGTGACGCTGGAGCAGAGGCTCGCTCAAGGGCCGCTCTCGATGGCGGAGAGCGTGACGCTGGCGGCGCAGGTGGCGACGACGCTGGGCGCGGTCCACCAGCAGGGCATCGTCCACCGCGACCTGAAGCCGAGCAACCTGATGCTGGTGGGCGGCGCGGTCGAGCGAGCGACGCTGCTCGACTTCGGCATCGCGCGCGAGCTCTGGCTCACGCAGAGCCTGACAGCGCCCGGAGCGATCCTTGGGACGGCCGGGTACATGGCCCCCGAGCAGGCGAGCGGCGAGGCGCCGGTGGACGCCCGGGCGGATGTGTTCGCGCTCGGGTGCATCCTGTTCGAGTGCCTCGCGGGGCGCCGGCCGTTCCTGGGCGACAACCTGCTGTCGCTCCTCGTGAAGGTCGTGCTGGAAGAGCCGCCGCGGCTCGGGGAGCTGCGCGACGGCATCCCCGAGCCGCTCGAGCGCCTCGTGGCCCGGATGCTGTCGAAGTCGGCGGAGCACCGGCCGCGCGACGGCGCCGCCGTCGCGGCGGAGCTGGCCGTCTTCGACGGCGAGGGGCTCGCCGCGGGAGGGAGCGCGGTCGCGGCGCCGCGCGCGCCCGGCGAGGAGATCACGACGTCGGAGCGGCGGGTCATGTGCGTCATCCTGGCCGCCCATGGCAGCGAGGAGACCGGCGCGACGCTGGCGGAGGCCGACGGGGTCGCGCAGGCCCAGGCGCTGCGGGACATCGCGGCGCGCCACGGGGGGAGGCTCGATGTCCTGCAGTCGAAGTGGCTGCTCATCGCGCTGTCGGGGGCCGAGTCTCCGACGGACCTCGCGGTGCGAGCGGCCCATTGCGCGCTCGCGCTCCGGACCGTGGTTGGCGGCGCGCCCATGTCGGTCGCGACGGGGCTGGCGGAGATCGAGGGGAGGCTGCCTGTCGGTGAGCTGGTCGATCGGGTGGCCCAGCTGATCGTGGGGCGCGACGGCGCGCCGTCCGGGGGTATCCGGCTCGACAGCGCGACGGCGAGCCTGCTCGCGAGCCGCTTCGATACGGCGCGGGGGCCCGAAGGATGCTGGCTGCGCGGCCGGAAGGAGGAGCCGGACACGGTGCCGAGGCTGCTCGGGAAGCCGACGCCGTGCGTGGGGCGCGAGCGAGAGCTCTCGCAGCTCGCGGCCGAGTGGCGCCATTGCGTGGACGAGCCCGCCGCGAGCGCTGTGGTCGTCGTGGGGGCCGCGGGCCTGGGCAAGTCGCGCCTCGCCTGGGAGTTCCTGCGCGCCATCGAGGAGCAGCGCGAGGCCGCCGAGGTCTGGATCGGCAGGGCCGATCCGATGGCGGCCGGCTCGGCGTTCGGCTTGCTCGCCCAGGCGCTCCGCCGCGCCATGGGGCTGCTCGACGGCGAGGCGCTGGAGGTGCGGCGGAGCAAGGTGCTGGCGCGGGTAGAACGGCTCGGCGGGCTCGGGAGCAAGGGGCCGCACGTGGCGGCGTTCCTCGGCGAGCTGGTGGGGGCGCCGTTCCCTGACGAGGGCGATGTGCAGCTGCAGGCGGCGCGCCAGAGCCCGGTGCTGATGGGCGACCGCATCCGCCAGGCGTTCGAGGACTTCGTTCGGGCCGAGTGCGAGCGGCAGCCTGTGCTGCTGGTGCTGGAGGATCTGCACTGGGGCGACCTGCCGACGGTGCGGCTGATCGACGCGGCGCTCCAGCACGCGAGGGACCTGCCGCTGCTGGTGCTGGCGCTGGCGCGCCCCGAGGTGGACGAGCTGTTTCCGGAGCTCTGGCGCCAGCGGGTCGGGCTCCGGCTGCGGCTCGCGGCGCTGCCCCGGCGCGCGAGCGAGCGCCTGGTGCGGGAGGTGCTGGGCGACGGCGTGAGCGCGGCGCAGGTGGACGAGCTGCTGGCGCGGGCCGAGGGCAACGCGTTCGTGCTGGAGGAGCAGATCCGCGCGGTGGCCGAGGGGCGGGGCGAGGGGATGCCGGAGACGGCGCTGGCGATGGTGCAGGCGCGGCTGGAGGCGCTGGGCGTGGAGGAGCGGCGGGTGCTGCGCGCGGCGAGCGTGTTCGGCGAGACGTCGTGGGAAGGCGCCATCGCGGCCCTGGTGGGCGGGGCGCCGGTGGCGCAGCCGCTCGCGGAGCTGGGGCGGCGGGAGCTGCTGGTGCGGCGGCGCGAGGCGCGGGTCGCGGGCGAGGTGGAATACGAGTTCCGGCACGCGCTGGTGCGGGAGGCGGCCTACGGCATGCTGACCGAGCGCGACCGCCGCGTCGGGCACGGCCTTGCGGGCGACTGGCTGGCCCGCGCTGGCGGTGCGGACGCGACGGTGCTGGCGGAGCACTTCGAGCTCGGCGGCGCGCCGGCGCGGGCGGCGGAGGCGTACCTGCGCGCGGCGGAGGAGGCGCTCCGCGGCGGCGATCTCGACGCGGCGATCGCGCGGGCCGACCGGGGGCTCGGCTGCGGCGCGGCCGGGGACGCCGCCGGCAGGCTCCGCTGGGTCCAGGCGGAGGCTCATGTGTGGCGCGGCGATCTCGCGCTCTCCGCGGAGCGGGGGAGCGAGGCGCTGGGCCTGGTGGAGCGCGGCTCGGCGGCGTGGTTCTCGGCCATCATCCCCCTGGTGTGGGCCACGTCCAAGCTGGGTCGGCTGGACGAGGTCGGACGCTGGACGACCGAGGCGGTGGGCGTGGCCGCCTCCGGCGACGCGCAGAGCGCGAAGCTCCGCTGTCTGTCCGCGGGCGCGAGCGCGCTGGCGCTGGGGGGGCGGTACGCCGAAGGCGCCGCGTTGCTCGATGTGGTGCAGCGCGCCCTCGCGGACATGGCAGCGCGGGATCTCGATGTGGTCGCGCACCTCAACGACGCGCGCGCGGCCTACGAAATGTGCAGAGGCGACCTGGGCTCCTGTGCCGGCAGCCAGGAAGCCGCGTTGCTCGCCTTCGAGCAGGCTGGCGATCATCGCAACGCGCTCAGCGCCCGGACGAGCCTGGGCGCCGTGTGCATGGAGCTCGGCGACTTCGAGACGGCGCAGTCGATGCTGCGGACAGCCGTGGTGGCGACCGACCGGATGCACCTGGATGAGCTGAAGGTCTCTGCACAGGCCAACCTCGCGCAGGTCCTCGGGTACCGTGGTCAGCTCGCCGAAGGGCGGGCGCTCGCCGAGGAGGCGGTCACGTCGAGCCAGGGAGCGGGCATGGTGCGCACGGAGCTCTTCGCTCGCTGCTACCTGGCGAAGATCGCCCTCGCCATGGGCGACCACGAGGCCGCCGAGCGCGAGGCGCGCGCCGCCATCGCGCTCTTCGAGAGCGCGCCGACGCTCTGCGTGCAGGCCTTCTCCATCCTCGCTCGAGTGCTGATCGAGCTCGGGCGCATCGACGAGGCGATGCGGGCTGCCGCCGAGGCGAGCGCGCGGTTGGCAGAGTTTGGCACGCTGGAAGAGGGCGAGTCGCTCGTCCGCTTGACCTATGCAGAGGCGCTCGCCGCGAGCGGGAGGCGCGCCGAGGCCGAGGCAGCGATCGCGTCGGCCAGGACGGCGCTGCTCGCGCGCGCCGAGCAGCTCAGCGATCCGGCCTGGCGCGAGCGCTTCCTCCGCGACGTGCCGGACAACGCCCGCACGCTCGAGCTCGCGCGGCAGTGGCTCGGCGGCTGAGCCCTCGCGCTGCTCGGGCGTCGAACGACGCTGGTGGGCCCGTGGCGCACGAAGCGGCGCCCCGGGCCCCTCTTCTGCCGGGGATTACTTCGTGGCCAGCTTCGTCAGGTCGAGCATTTCGTCGACGTCCGGCAGGACGATCAGGTCGCACCGGCGGTTCTTTTGCTTGCCGGCCGGCGTGTTGTTGCTCGCGATGGGGTCCGTGTCCGCGAACCCGGCCGCGCTCCAGTGCCTCGTCGGCAGCTGGCCCTCCTTGCCGATCAGGAACAGCAGCACGGCCCGGGCGCGCATCAGCGACAGCCCCCAGTTGTCCTGGAACGGGCCGCTCTTGTAGGGCTGGCTGTCGGTGTGCCCGGCGACCTGGTAGTCGCGGTCCACGAGCGACTTGTCGCCCCGGATGACGTCCGAGATCTTCTTCAGGATCTGCTGGCCGTCCTTGCTCAGCGTGTCCTTGCCCGAGTCGAACAGGACGTCTCCGGGCAGCGAGATGACCATCCGGTTCCTGCGGACCTGGACCTCCAGGCCGAGCTTGACGAGCTCCTCGAGCTTCTTCCGGAGCAGGTCGAACCGCGCCTGGATCGCCTCGAGCTGCTTCGCGCGCGCCTTGTACTCGGCCAGCGCCTTCTCGCGATCCTCCAGCGTCGAGCTCATCTTCGAGATGTCGGCGCCCTGGTCCGCGAGCTTCTTCTCGAGCTCCTCGACGCGCTGCTTCGCGTCGGCGAGCTCCTTCTCGAGCTCGGCCTCCCTCTTCTGGCTCCGGTTCTGGAGCTGGTTGTACTTGTCGAGCTGCGACTTCCACTCCTGCTCGGAGTGGCCGCAGCCCGCGGCGAGCAGCGACGACAGCGCGAGGGGTAGTGCAATGAGTGTCCGGTTCATGAGCGCTTTCTCCATGGCTCCGTCGGCGGGAGCGGGATGCTGCGGGCGAGAGCGTCGCTCAGCTCGGGCGAGAGATCCAGAGGGGAGGACGGCGAGATCCCCCCGTCCGCGCGGCCGTGCGCTGCAGGTGAGGCGGGATCGGGGCTCCGGCGGCGCAGGTGAGAGCGGCGGCGGCGCGGTCGGCGACGGCGCTGGCGCGAGCGGGGACGCCGGCGGCGGCGCAGCCGCGGGCGTTGCTGGCGCGTCTTGGCCTCGTCAGCGCGTTGCCCACCCCGACCGAGGTTGAGGCGGCCCCGACCGAGGTTGAGGTGGACCCGACCGAGGTTGAGGTGGACCCGACCGAGGTTGAGGTGGACCCGACCGAGGTTGAGGCGGACCCGACCGAGGTTGAGGCGGACCCGACCGAGGTTGAGGCGGACCCGACCGAGGTTGGGCCGGCCCCGCCACCCTGACTGAGGTTGAGGTGGCCCCGCCAGCCGTCCCTGCCAGCCGACCGGGGTTGAGGTGGCGCCGGTGGCCCCTGCTCCGATGCGTCCCGGGTGTGCAGCCGTGACCGGGTTCCAGGGCCTGGGGCCGAGCGGTGCCTTGACCACACAGGCCGGGCGTGAGACATCGGCCCCCGGCCTCCGGGCCACCGAGAGCTCGGATCTTCAACCTCTTCCTGCGCGCGGGGCGAAAACGCGCGAACGAAACCAAGCAGATGCCCATCTCGTCGCGGTCTCCGGGTACGTCGTGCCGCCCTGGCACCCCTCGCCGTCGCCTCCGGTCGGGCCTCGCGCTCGCGCTCGTGCTGGGCGCGTCTTCCGCGTCCGCCCAGCCGGCACGCCGGCCGGCCCAGCCCGCTGCGCCGGCCCAGCCCGGCGCAGCGCAGCCCGCCGCACCGGCACAGCCCGCCGCAGCGCCCCCCGCCGCAGCGCAGCCCGCCGCGCCGGCCCAGCCCGGCGCAACGCCTGCGCAGCCCGGCGCGGCGCCGGCCGGCGCCGAGACGCCCGAACCCCCGGCGGCGCGCCAGCCGCTCCTGCCGCCGGCCGACACGGCCGCTCCCTCCGCGCCGCAGCCGGCGGCCTCGGAGGCG
Organism: Sorangium sp. So ce117; assembly: GCF_051524395.1. Taxonomy (NCBI): domain Bacteria; kingdom Pseudomonadati; phylum Myxococcota; order Polyangiales; family Polyangiaceae; genus Sorangium; species Sorangium sp. So ce117. Next base: position 7,361,892 of record NZ_CP150309.1, on the reverse strand, counting down.
CCCGCAGCCGCTGCGGCGGCCGAGCAGCCCGAGCGACAGGCGATCCAGGCGGAGATCGGCGCCCGGCCCAGCGAGGTCTACGCCGAGGACTGGTGGTCTCACGCGCGACCGACGTTCGAGTTCCACGGCTACTACCGGCTCCGCTGGGAGCTCTTCAACAGCTTCGCCCTCGGCCGCATCGGCCTCCGCAATGAGGCGCTCTGGCCGCAGCCGGCCGACAACTCCTACAAGGAGAGCACGATCTCGCTCTGCAACCCGAGCGAGACCACGAGCGGCGGCACCCGCTCGTTCGACTCGTGCAAGAACGACACCCAGGCCGGCGCGAACATGCGGTTCCGCCTCAATCCCGAGCTGCACATCAGCGACAACCTGCGCATCCTCACTCAGGTCGATCTCCTCGACAACGTGGTGCTCGGCTCGACCCCGGACGGCTACGCCAACCAGCCGGCGGCGGGCGGCGGCTACCAGGTCGCCCGCCGGGGCGGCTACTCGCCGCTCGGGGCCTTCTCCAGCACCCAGTGGGCGCCCAGCGCCGGCATCAACTCGACGAAGGACTCGATCTCCGTCAAACGGATCTGGGGAGAGTACATGACCCCCGTCGGCCTCCTCCGCTTCGGCCGCATGCCGAACCACTGGGGCCTCGGGATGGTGGCGAACAGCGGTGACGGGTACGACTCAGACTACCAGTCGACCGTCGACCGGCTGATGTTCGTCACGGGCATCAAGAAATACGACATCTACTTCGCCGGCGCGTGGGACTGGGCCAACGAGGGCGCGACGAGCGCGTCGATCCAGGACCTCGAGGGCCAGCCGTACGACCTCGCCCAGTCCGATGACGTCGATCAGTACGTGTTCGTCGCCGTCCGCCGCAAGAATCCCGAGCTCCAGAAGCTCGAGCTCGCCCGCGGCAACATGGTCATGAACGGCGGCGTCTACTTCGCTTACCGGCAGCAGACGCTGGCGAACGACGTCACCGCCGGCGACACCACCACCACCGCCCCGTCCGCGGCGCTCGGCCAGAGCGCCGACAACGTCGCTGCGGGGTACGTGCATCGGGGTGCGGAGATGATCATCCCCGACGTGTGGTTCCAGCTCCTTTACAAGAAGTTCCGCTTCGAGCTCGAGGCGGCGATGATCTACGGATCCCTCGATCTGCGCGGGCAGGGCGAGAGCGATTATGCGAACGTCATCTCGCCGAAGGACACCGGCTGGGGCGTCCGGCAGTTCGGGCTCGCCACGCAGGCCGAGCTCACCGAGATGGAGGGCCGGCTGCGCGTCCACTTCGGCTTCGGGTACGCGACCGGCGACGACGACGCGCCCGCCCTCGAGCCGCGGGGGACGCAGCTCGGGGCCATGGATCCCCAGAACTCGACCGATCGCACGTACTCGACATTCCGCTTCCACCCCGATTACCGGGTCGACCAGATCCTCTTCAGGAACATCCTCTCTCGGGTCCAGGGCGCCTATTATTTCCGCCCTGGCGTCGACTGGGACTTCGCCCGCGACAAGAACGGCCAGCGCGCCGGCCTCGGCGCCGCGGCCATCTGGAGCCGCGCCTCCGAGTTCCTCCAGGCTCCCGGCAACTCCCGGGATCTCGGCATCGAGCTGAACGCGCAGCTGTACTTCCAGTCCAAGGACGGGACGCTCAACGACGACCCCGACAAGATGGGCGGCTTCTACACGGCAGTGCAGTACGGCGTGCTGTTTCCTCTCGGCGGGCTCGGCCAGCTCAGGGGTGATGACGCGGTCCAGAAGATCGATCTCGAGACCGCACAGACGGTGCGCTGGTATCTCGGTATCCTCTTCTGAGCCTGAACCCGCCCGGCGCTCAGCCAGCCTCGCGCGCCGCCGTGTGTCTGGAAATGAGCGCTCGGGGCGGCGAAGCGGCGCGAAACGGCGACGTCGTCGCTCTCGTCATGAGTCCTGCATGAGCCATCCGGGGCCAAACAGCCCTTGATCTCGCGACCGTCCTGGCCAAGGATAGGATTGTCTGGACGCCAGGCGCGTCGCGATACTTCCGTGGTTCACCGAGGAGAACGGGTGGCGCGAGCCGCCTTTCTCCGGAGGGACGTGATGGTTCGTCGTCTCTTCATTGCGATGTTCTTGGCGGCGTCGATGGTGCTCGGGTCGACCGCCCTGTCCGTCGCCCAGGACGCAGACACGTCCGCTTTCCGCGACATCGCGGTCGGCAAGGACTATCGGCTCCGTGTCGCGGCAGCGCTGTCGCTCAGCAGGTCGAAGAGCCCCGGCGCGCGGCCTGCCCTCGAGAAGGCGCTCAGGGATCCGCACCCGGCGGTGCGCGCGTCGGCCGCGGCGGCGCTCGGCGCGCTGGGCAACCCCGCGGCGGTCCCGGCGCTCAAGGCGGCGCTCAACCTCGAGCCTGCCCCCAACCTGAAGCGCCCGATCGAGGCCGCCATCGAGAAGCTGTCGCGCTCGTCGTCCAAGGCGCGCTTCCTGGTCAGCCTGGGCAAGTTCGAGAACCGCTCCGGCGTGAAGGACGCGAAGCTCGGACCGCAGCTCAGGCAGCAGACGCGCAACCGCGTGGCGCAGTTCGCCGACATCGAGATCGTGGCCGACGGCACCGACCTGGCTGCGGCAGGCAAGAGCCGCAAGCTGCCGGCCTTCACGCTGGACGGCTCGGTCACGCACCTGAGCAAGCGCCATGGGGCGGACGGGGTCGGCTTTGCCGCAAAGGTCGAGTACGTGATCCGCGAGATGCCGAGCCAGACGCTGAAGGGCTCGATGACCGGCTCGGCCCAGGCGCTCGGCGAGGCGAAGCGCGCCCAGGGCTTGAGGGAGCTCGCCCAGCTGCAGAGCGACGCTGTCGCGGGCGCGATCGAGAGCGCGCTCCAGAGGGCGCCGCTCGCCCTCGAGGCCGCCTCCGGCAGCAGCGTCGTCGCCTCCGGCCGCTGACCCGGCGGTCCGGCCTCGCCGGCGTGGGCCGGCGCGCGCACCGGCCCGGCGCGAGCGGGATCGGACACCGGCCCGGCGCAAACCGGCCCGGCGCGCGCGTCTTCCGCGGCGGGCGCCGCGGGCGCGCGTCGAGCAGGCGGAAGCCGCTCTCCGGTCGTGCTAGACCGCGCGTCCTCCTATGTCCATCGCAACGCCTGCCAGCTCCGACCTGCTCCGCCGCACATTCCTCGAGTTCTTCGCCCAGCGCGGGCACGAGATCGTCCCGAGCGCGCCGCTCGTGCCCCAGAACGATCCGACGCTGATGTTCGTGAACGCGGGCATGGTGCAGTTCAAGGACGTCTTCACGGGCAAGGACAGGCGCCCGTACCAGCGCGCCGCCTCGAGCCAGAAGTGCATCCGGATCAGCGGCAAGCACAACGATCTCGAGAACGTCGGCGTCACCGCGCGCCACCAGACGTTCTTCGAGATGCTCGGCAATTTCAGCTTTGGCGACTACTTCAAGGAAGACGCGATCGCCTTCGCCTGGGAGCTCCTGACGAAGGTCTACGATATCTCGCCGTCGCGGCTCGTTGTCACCATCTACAACGGCGAGGGGGGCTTCCCGGCCGACGAAGAGGCCGCGGCGATCTGGCGCAAGGTCACGGGCTTCGGCGACGACCGGATCCTCCGGCTCGGCCTGGCCGACAACTTCTGGACGATGGGTGACGTCGGCCCGTGCGGCCCCTGCTCGGAGATCCACTTCTTCCACGGGAAGGAGCCCGACGTCGCGCGCTTCGGCGAGGAGCCGCGCATCGACGGCACCGGCTGGACCGAGATCTGGAACAACGTGTTCATGCAGTACGAGCGCGCCGAGAAGGACGGCCCGCTCGTGCCCTTGCCGGCGCCGAGCATCGACACCGGAATGGGCCTGGAGCGGCTCGCGAGCGTGCTCCAAGGCGTGACGTCGAACTACGACACGGACCTGCTCCGCGGGCTCGTCGACAAGGCCGCCGAGCTCAGCGGCAAGCCGTACACGGGGGGCAGCGCCGACGACGACGTGTCGATGCGGGTCATCGCGGATCACGCGCGGACAGCCGCGTTCCTGATGGCCGAGGGGGTGATGCCCGAGAAGCAGCGGCGCGAGTACGTGCTCCGCCGGGTGATGCGCCGCGCGATCCGCCACGGGCACCGGCTCGGGATCGAGCGGCCGTTCCTGCACGAGGTCGCGCTCGAGGTGGTCCGCCGGATGGGCGAGACGTACTCCGAGCTCCGCGACCGGCGAGAGCTCATCGCCCGCGTCACCGAGGACGAGGAGGTCCGCTTCCGCTCCACGCTGAAGCGCGGGATGAAGATCCTCGACGAGCGCTTCGACGAGATGCGCTCGTCCGGCGAGCGGACGCTCCCGGCCGCCGCCGCGGCCGATCTCTACACCACCTACGGCTTCCCGCTCGATCTGACCCAGGTCATCTCCGCCGAGTCGAACTTCGACGTCGATGTCCAGGGGGCCGAGGCGATCGTCAAAGGCGCCGGCGAGGCGGACGGCCCGATCGATCCGACCGCCGCGGTGGACCCCGCGCACCGCGAGGCCCGCGCCAAGCTCGCGCAGCCGGTGGTGTTCACGGGCTACGAGCACGAGGAGGGCGACAGCGAGATCGTCGCGATCGTCCGGGTCGAGGTCCAGGGCGAAGGCGACCGGGCGCGCAAGGTCCGTGCGCTGGTCGAGCGCGCGGAGGCGGGGGCGACGGTCGAGATCGTCGTGCGCGAGACGCCGTTCTACGCCGAGTCGGGCGGTCAGGTCGGCGACGTCGGCGAGGTGACGGCGGACGGGGCGCGCGTCGAGGTGAAGGACACGCAGAAGCCGCTCGCCGGGCTGGTCGTGCACGAGGGCGTGGTCCGCGAGGGGGCGCTCGCCGTGGGGCAGCGCGTCCACCTGGCGGTGGACCACGCGGCGCGGTCGGCGACGCGGCGCAACCACTCGGCCACGCACGTCCTGCACTGGGCGCTGCGCAAGGTGCTCGGCGAGCACGCGCAGCAGAAGGGCTCGCGGGTCGGCCCGGACGTCCTCCGCTTCGACTTCACGCACAACCGGCCCCTCACCCGCGAGGAGATCTCGCGGATCGAGGATCTGGTGAACGAGAAGGTCCTGACGAACGCGAAGGTGACGACCGAGATCCTGCAGATGGACGAGGCGCGGCGGCGGGGCGCGATGGCGATCTTCGAGGAGAAGTACGGCGACACGGTGCGGATGCTCACGATGACGCCCGAGGTGGTGGAGCTCTGCGGCGGCACACACGCGTGCGCGCTGGGGGACATCGGGCTGTTCAAGATCACGAGCGAGGGCGGCGTGGCCGCGGGCGTGCGGCGGATCCTCGCGTCGACGGGCCTGAACGCGCTCGCGTACGCGCGGGGCGTCGAGGCCGAGCTCGCCCGGGCGCGCCAGGTCGCGAAGGCGCAGGGCGGCGATCTCGCCGAGAAGATCGGGAAGATCGTGGCGCACGAGCGGGAGCTCGAGAAGAAGGTCGCCGAGCTCGAGCGGCGGATCCTGGAGGGGGCGGGCCCCGCGCAGGGCGGCGGCGGCGGCGGCATCGACGCGATGCTGGACGGCGCCCGGGACATCGGCGGGATCAAGGTGCTCGCGCGCCGGGTGCCGGACGGCACCAACCCGGGCGCGCTGCGCGATCTCGCGGAGAAGCTGCGCGACAAGCTCGGCGATCGCTCGGTGGTGCTGCTCGGCGCGGCCGTGGGCGACAAGGCGCAGCTCGCCGTGATGCTCTCGAAGTCGGCCACCGAGCGGCTCAAGGCCGGCGAGCTCATCAAGCCGATCGCCCGCATCGTGGGCGGCTCCGGCGGCGGCCGCCCGGACATGGCGCAGGCCGGCGGGACCGACGTGGCGCAGCTCGACGCGGCGATCGCGGCGCTCTACGCCGAGGTCGAGCGGGCGCTCGCGTCGTAGCGCGCGCTGGCTGCGCCCTGCCGGGACAGTCGTTCAGGCGTCACGCCACTTGGTGCGGGCGAGCGGGAGCAGCTTCGGGGCTTTCCCGCCCCGCGCCGGGCGCGCCGGCAGCCGCGCTGGCTCGCCCGGCGCGGCCGCCCGGGGCCGCGCGCCGCGGGCGTGGGCGCCGATGGTCGCGCGCACGATCGGCGGCAGGAACACGGACTCCAGATCGACGCGCGCGAGCGCGGCCGCGACCGTGGCGATGCGATCCGGCAGCGACGCGTTGGCGTCGACCAGGATGATCCGCCGGCCGAGCACCGTGCAGAGCCCGCCCCGCGGATTGCGCGCGTCCGACAGGTGCGGATCGAACGCTTCCATCCTGACGGCGATGCCGACCTTGTCCGCCGCCAGGGTGAGCTCGTCGAGCAACCGCGAAAGCTCCACCCACCTAGCGTAACCCTCCTGTCCGGCAGATGGCAAAGCGCAAAAGCGCTGTCGCCCGCGCCGCGCCGCGCCACCGCTGGCCGGGCGAGCCGCGGCCGTGACGACCGCGTGACGATCGCGGCTCGCCGTCCGGGAGCGCCCGTCCGCGCCCGGTTACACGCGGTTACCTGTCGTTGTGCATGATTACGCGCGGTTACGCATGATTACGCGTGGTTACGCGTGGTCATGTACGGTGAGGCCCGGTCCGTCCGGCGCGCTCCGGTCAATCGCTTCCGCCATCATCGCATAGCGCTCCTCGGCCGCGCGGTGGTGGTGCGGTCGTGCGGCGATGGGTTGAGTTGAGGGAGAGCCTTCGACTCCTGGACTCCCGGACATCTCGACGCACTCGACACCTCAACAGATCGACGCATCAACTCCTCTTCTCCCTCGGTCTTCTCCCGTGCTCCGGACTGGCCGACATCCGCTCACGAGCCACATCGATGCTCGTCCAGGGGCCCGCGCGCCGTGGCCGAGCGTTCATCGTTCATCCAGCCTGCCGCTTCCGGCCGCCGCGCGCTCGCCTCGGCGCGGCGCCCGGTCGATCCGGGCCTCGCGCCGCCCGCCCCCAGGTTCCGTGCCCTAGAGGTCGGTCAGCGGCTTCTCCTGAGCCGGATCGCGCGTCCCGTTGACCGCCGTTTCCGAGCGTGCTACGAGCAGGCCGTTCCGCGCGTCGTGGTCGAGTGGGAGCGAATGTGCGTTTCCCGGCTGCGGTGGGGTATCCCGCGCGCTTCGTCAGCCACTTTGGACGGGGCGGCCGCGATGGGGACGACGAGGGCGCCCGCCGGGCGGCGCGCCCGAAGGGCGAACAAAGATGACGTTCACGGATGCAGCCGCCGAGGTGCTTCGCCTCATCGGTAGACCGCTTCACTATAAAGAGATTACCGATATCGCGATCGAGAAGAACCTCCTTAGCCACGTTGGAAAGAGCCCAGAGGTGACGATGGGCGCCCGCCTGGCGGCGACGTTGAAGAAGGACACGGCGGACAACCCCCTGGTGCGCGTGAAGCCGGGCGTGTTCGCGCTCCGCGAGTGGGACGAGAAGACCATCAAGTCCGGGCTCGACGGCAAGAAGGCGAAGCGCGGCGGAAAGCCCGAGGCGGCCAAGGCGCGCAAGGACGAGGAGCAGCCGACCCTGTTCGACGCGGGCGCCGACGACGACGCGGTGGAGGAGAGCGATCTTGGCGCTCCCGTGGAGCTCGAGGCGGCGAGCGGCGGCGGAGCCGCGGACGCGGCGGCGCAGGCCGCGCCTGCGATCGACGATGAGGACGAGGACGACGAGAAGGTCGCGGCCGGCGCGACGAGCGCGGCCGGGCTGAACGGCGTGGAGATCGCGGCAGCGCGCGAGCCCGTGCCGCCCCCGACGCCGTCGTCCCCGCGCGCCGCGAGCACGTACATCGACGAGGAAGAGGGCGAGCTCGACGACGCGGAGCCGCCGGGCCCGGACGAGGCGATGCGGGCCGAGGCCGTCGCCGGCGCCGCGGAGCTCTTCGACGAAGAGGACGACGACGATCAGCCGATCCTCGGCGGCGACGACCGCGCGACGCCCGGCTCGTCGGGCGAGCAGGGCGAGGGCCGTCGTCGCCGCCGCCGTCGCCGCCGCGGCCGCGGGACCGCGGAGGCCAACCCGAGCACCGGGGGGCTGCCTTCCTACGTCGCGACGCCGGTGTTCGAGGCGCGGCGCGAGAACGGCCGCGAGCCGCCGCGCTCCGACCGGACCGAGCGCTTCGACCGTCCCGAGCGAGGCGAGCGCACCGACCGGGTCGAGCGCACCGACCGGCCCGAGCGCACCGACCGGGTCGAGCGCACCGACCGGGTCGAGCGCACCGACCGAGCGGACCGCCCCGACAGCTTCGGCGCCGAGCCCGTCTACCGCGGTCCGCAGGTCATCGAGCTCACGGGCGGCGAAGGGCACGCGCTCGACGACCTCGCCGGCCGTGATCTCGCCGATGCGGTCGCCGGCATCCTCTCGACCTTCGATCGGAACGCGGGCGCGGTCTCGCTCCGGCAGATCGCCGAGACGGCGCAGCGCCGCGGCCGCCTCGCCGGCGACGTGCAACTCGTGCAGTCCCAGGTCGCGGCCGCCGTGCGCGCCGACAACGCGCGCCGCACCGCCGCGGGGCAGCGGCCCCGCTTCCGCTTCGCCGGCGGCAGGATCGCGCTGACGGACTGGCTGCTGCCGGGCGACCTGGCGCGGCTGGAGCAGGAGGCGCTCGCCGCGGTGGAGCGCTACCGCGACGCCGCGCGGCGCGCCTTCGTGCGCAAGCTCTCCGAGCTCCCGGGCCATGCCTTCGTCGAGATCTGCGTCCTCGCCCTCGAGCGCATCGGCATCGGCCAGCTGCGCGCGGTGCGCCGCGCCGGGGCGCCGGGCGGCGAGAGCCACTTCTCCGGCGCGCTCCGCACGGCGGGTGACGAGATCAAGATCGCGCTGGTCATCCGGCGGGACGGCCGCGAGGTCGGCCGCGAGCGGGTCACCGAGCTGCGCGGCTCGCTCCACCACTACGGCCCCGCGACCGCCGGCTGGATCCTGACCGCCGGTCAGATGCTCTCCGGCGCGCGCGAAGAGGCCGCGATCGTGGGGACCGCGCCCATCTCCCTCTTCGATGGGCTCGCGGTGGCTCGCCTCTGCGAGGACAACGACGTCGCCGTCCTCCGCGCCCGCCTCCCGGTCGCGATCCCCGACGTCGATCTGCTCGAGGCGCTCCGGGCGTCCTGATCCCGCTCGCGCGCGTCCGGCCGGGGGCTCGCTCCGGGCCGGACGCGCGGCTCTCCCGCCGCCCTCTCCTGGGCCCTCGGCCCTCTCTCGAAAACCCTCCTCCACGGCCGCGCCGCTCGTGCCGCTCCGGCGGTTGACGGGCTCGGCGCCGCTTCCGCGGTTGACGGGCTCGGCGATCCTTGCCAGCGTCCGCGCCCATGCGCCATCGCGCGATCGCCTGGGCCGCGTCCCTCGCCGTGCTCGTGACCGGCTGTGCCTCCGTGGATCCGCCCGCGTCCCGGTTCCCGACCGCCGACGCGGCGCTCGACCGGATGAAGGCCTCCTATGCCTGCGTGAACGGCGTCCAGGGCACCGCCAAGGTCGACCATTTCTCGCGCCAGGGGCGGCTCCGCGGGGACATGTACATCCTCGCGGTCAATCCGGATCGGGTGCGCTTCGACGTGGTGAGCCCGTTCGGCGCGACGCTCTTCACGCTCACGTCGAATGGCACCCAGTTCCAGATGCTCGATGTCGGGGAGAAGCAGTTCCTGCACGGGCCCGCGAGCGCGTGCAACCTGGCGCGGCTCACCCGGGTGCCCATCCCCGGGCACGCCCTCGTCTCGCTGCTCCGCGGCGAGGCGCCGGTGCTCGCTCACGAGCCGCGCGGCGCCTCGATCGCCTGGGACGGCGACGGGTTCTACCGTGTGCTGATCCAGGGCTCCCGCGACGCCGTGGAGGAGATCCACCTCGAGCCGCACCCCCGCGACTTTCTCGCGCCGTGGAGCCAGCAGCGCCTCCGCGTCCGCGAGGTCCGTGTCGCCCAGCGCGGGACAGACCTCTATCACGTGGAGCTGAGCCATCACGAGGCCATCCGCACCGCGTCGCCGCGCGTCGATCCGGAGGGGATCGACGATCCGATCCCGCCGAGCGGCGGCGCCTGCCTGGCCGAGATCCCCCGCTCGATCCGCATGCGGGTGCCCAACACCGAGGACGACGTGATCTTTCAGTACAAGGAGGCGAAGTGGAATCCGCCCCTCATCTCGGGGGCGTTCACGCAGCCGGTCCCGGGCGGCGTCGTCCGCCGTCATGTCGATTGCCAGGACTAAGGTGCTCTGAGCAGGCGCGTTCAGGCGGCTCCTGAAAGGACAAAGACCATCACGGCTGGCGCCCGCTGGCGTACGGCAGCGCTCGCCTGATGGCGTGGACGCCGCTCGCTCGAACGTCTAGACAGACGCAATCCACCTCGCCGTGGCGGGAGGAGTCGGCGATGGACGCTGAGCCGGGAACGATCGTCGGCGACAAATACCGCCTGGAGGGGCCGCTCTCGCGGGGCGGGATGGGCTCGGTGTGGCTGGCCCGGCACCTCCAGCTGGGGGCGCCGGCGGCGATCAAGTTCATGGATCCGGAGCACGCGGCCTCGCCGGAGTTCCGCGCGCGCTTCTACCGCGAGGCGCGGACCGCGGCGAACCTCGGTAGCCCGCACGTCGTGAGCGTGCAGGACTACGGGATCTGGGGGGCTGTCCCGTACCTGGTCATGGAGCTGCTCCGGGGCGAGGATCTCAGCCGTCGCCTGAGGCGCGTCCGCCGCATCTCCCTCGCCGAGGCGGCGCGCATCGCGATCCAGACCGGCAAGGCGCTGCGCCGCGCGCACGAGTCCGGGCTCGTCCACCGCGATCTCAAGCCCGGCAACCTGTTCCTCTCGCGCGTCGACGAGGACGAGGAGATCGTCAAGGTCCTCGACTTCGGCATCGCCAAGCAGCTCACCGGCAAGCTCCTCACCGACGAGACCACGAGGACCGGCGAGCTCTTGGGCTCGCCGTTCTACATGAGCCCGGAGCAGGCGCGCGGCGACAGGAACCTCGACGCGCGGAGCGACCTGTGGTCGCTCGGGGTGATCCTCTTCCGCGCGGTCACGGGCAAGCTCCCGTTCGAGGGCGACGTGCTCGGCGCGGTCCTGTCGCGCATCCTCTGCGAGCCGATCCCGCTCGCGACGCACCTCGCGCCCGACGTGCCGGCCGATCTCGACGTCTTCTTCCTGCGCGCCCTCTCGCGCGACAGGGCTCAACGGTTCCAGTCGGCGCAGGAGATGGTGCACGCCTTCGTCGTCGCGATGGGCGATCCGGGCATCCCGCTGCCCGTGCCCTCGGCGCCGGCGCCCGTGACGTCGCGGCCGGCGCCTGTGACGTCGCGCACGGGGACGCTGCTCGGGCTGTCGCCAGGCGGCACCGGCGCGCTGGAGGGCTCGGGGGAGCTCGACCCGCTCTCCCGACCCGGGGACCAGGGCCCGCGCCCGCGGCAGGACACGCTCGCCTCGCTGGCCGATCCGTCCCAGCCCGGCACGCTGACGGCGGCAGCGACCGGCGAGGTGCGCGCGGACCGCAGGCCTCACGCGAGCGCGACGCTCCGCTGGCTCGTGGCGTGCGGCGCGCTGTCCGCGCTCAGCGCGACGGTCGCGGTCACGGCGCTGCGGCCCGTCGGCGTGGAGGGCGCCGCGCCCTACCACGTGGCCGCGCCGATCGAGCCCGAGAGCGTGAGCTCGGCTGCGCCGACTCTGCAGGTGGTCCGCGCATCGACCCCTGTGATGGCACGCTTGCCCCTGGCCGAGGACGTGCCCGCCGCGGACACCGCGCTGCTCGCGGCCACGGCGGAGCCGGCGGCGTCCGCCGAGCGAAAAGCCCCGCCGGCTCCGTCGGCCCCGCGCCGGAGCCCGCGCCGGTCGCGCGAGATCATCGATCCCTGGCAGCGAAGGTAGCGCGCGGTCGCGCCGGTCCGACGAAGCCGGCTACGCGAGCGCGTCGCGGATGCGGCGCGGCGCGTCCGTGATGAGCCCGTCGACGCCGAGCGCCGCGAGGTCCTGCGCTTCCCGCGGGTCGTTCACGGTCCACACGTTGATCACGCGGCCCTGCCGCTTCAGGAGCGCGATGCGCTCGGGGGACGCGATCGTCCGCTCGATGTGCGCGGCGAGCGCACCGAGCGCCGGCGCGAGGCGCACGGCCGCGTCGTGGTAGCGGCTCCGGTGCACGAGGAGCGCGCGCGGGACGGCCGGCACCAGGGCGCCGAAGGAGGCGATCATGACCGGATCGAACGACGAGACGAGCAAGGCGTGGCGCGGATCCCAGGCGCGCACGAGCCGCGCGGTCGCGAGCACGACGGCGGTGCGATCGGGCACGTCCCGCTTCATCTCGATGTTGACGGCGAGCCGCCGGCCGCGCGCGAACGCGAGCACCTCGGACAGGAGCGGCACCCGGTCGCCGCGGAGGTCGACCCGCCGGAGCTCGTCCCAGGGGAGCTCCGCGGCGGCGCGCGGGTCCGCGCCCTCGGTCACCCGCGCGAGGTCCGGGTCGTGCAGCGCCACGAGCTCGCCCGAGCCGCACACCCGCACGTCGAGCTCGATCCCGTCGGCCCCCTGCGCCGCGGCTTCCTCGAAGGCGGCGAGGGTGTTCTCCGCCGGGGCGCCCTCGCCGCGCACGCCTCGGTGCCCGAAGAGGAGCGGCGCGCGCGTCGCCGCCGCGCGTGATGACGCTGCCCGCCCCGTCTCGCGCGCGCTCCTGCGGAAGCGCTGCTCGGCCCAGGTCACCGCGCGGGCTCCCCGTCGAGCTCCTCGGCGACGGCGCGGGCCGCCTCGCGCGCGCGATCGAGCGCGGAGAGCGGGAAGGACGCCGCGCCGACCGCCGGGTGCCCGCCCCCCTCGTAGCGGCGGCAGATGGGGGCGATGTCGCGATCGCGGGGGACGCCGCACCACGGGTTGTAGCCGACCGAGAGCTTGTAGTGCTGCTTCTGCCGGGAGAGCGTGACCGAGTACACGCAGTCCGGGTACATCGCGTACGTCATGAACTTGCCGACCGCCTCGAGCGGCGCGTCGGAGAGGTCGACGAGCACCACGCGGCCGAGCTTCCGCGCGCCGCGCTCGATGCGCGTGACGAACGTCTGCCGCGAGACGGAGAGGGGACGCCAGAGATCCTGGATGTCCGCCTCGCGCGCCACCTCGCTCACCGGCCGCTCGACGAGCCGGGGCACCACGGAGGCGAGGAACGGCCCGTCCCCGTGGTGCTCCACCACGGAGGCGAGCTGCATGATCGGCTCCTCCCGGCTCACGGCGGCCTCGGCCGAGGGGAAGCGCGCGGTGTCGATGAGGTCGGCCCACCGGATGAGCTCATCGGCGCCGGACATCTCGACGCCGAAGTGATCGCGGGCGACGTCCGCGATGAGCTTCGTGCACGAGCCGTAGGCGGCGTCGTAGAAGACCTGAGGCGCGTCGCCCGCGGCCTTCGCGCGCGACGCCCCGGCGAGCGCCGCGTCGCGCTCCTCGTCCGAGCCGAACCCGGTGATGTGGTGGTCGAAGTACCACGTCAGCTTCTTCGTCGGCGTGTAGCGGAAGTCGAGGATCGCGTTCTCGTCGCCGTCGAGCCACGAAGGCGGGATCATCGTCATGCCCGGGCCGTACCCGCAGGAGCGGTACCGCAGCGCGAGCGGCTCGCCGGGGCGGAGCGCCTGCATAAGGCGAGTGAACAGCGCCGCGCTCGCCATGCCGTCGAAGCAGTGACCATGCGTCGCGACGACGATGTCCCTGGGTTTCATCGGGCGAGTGGGTAGCACGGCCCACGGCCGGCCGCTCGCAGGCCGAGCGCGGCGCGGCGGTTCTGGTAGGCTCCGCGCGGTGCGGCGCGCCCTCGCTCTCGTCGAACTGCATCCGTTCGGGCCGGCGCGCCGCCTGCTCGCTACGTCGCTCGCGCTCGCCGTGTCGGCGTGCGGCGGAGGCCGCGCCGAGGTCCTGCGCCCTAGCCCGCCGCCTCCGCTGGCCTCCTCGCCCCCACCCGACACGCCGCGGAACCCGCCGCCTCCGCGCGACGCGCCCGAGCTGGACCCGGAGGCGTCGCGCCTGTTCCTGAGCCGCGCGGCAGAGCAGCGGCCCGCGGCGAGCGCGCCGGTGCCGCGCGTGACGGCGCTCGCGCTCGCCAACACCGCGCGCGGTGAGGCGAGGGGCATGGCGCCCCTCGGCGACGTCGTGTCGCTCGCGATCGCGGAGGGGGAGAGCGCCGCGATCCCCGTGCGCGTCCCGCGCGGTGTTGACGAGTGCGCGGTGTTCATCGCGCAGGGCGGGCTCGGCGTGATCGAGGTCGATCTCTTCGTCACGAAGGGCGCGCCGCCCGCGCTCGAGATCGTCGCCCAGGACGCGGACCGCGGGCCGGTCGCGGTGATCGGCGGCCGGGGAGCGTGCCTCCCGGCGCCCGGCGCCGCGCCGCTCGCCGTGGAGCTCCACGCGCAGGTGCGGCGCGGCGCGGGCGTCGTGCTCGTCCAGGGCTTCCGGGGCGCGCGCCCGGCCCCGCCGCCCGGCGCCGCGCCGCCCGGCGCCGCGCCGCCCGGCGCGACCCCGCCTGACACGGCGCCGCCGAGCGTCGCGCCTCGCGTACCGCCCCGGTAGCGCGGCGACCGCGCCGGGAGCTGGCGGCCGCCCGCTCCTCGTGTCGCGGTCCTCATTTCGCGCAACTCGTCCCGGGCGTCGGTCGACACGCCGCGTATGGCGTCGATCGAGATCCAGCCCGCAGATCCCTCCTACCCCGCGCAGCTCTGGGCCCTCGTTACGGAGAGCGAGGCCGCGCCGCCGACGCTCTACCTCCGCGGCGCGCTCCCGGCGTGCCCGGGCGTCGCGATCGTCGGGACGCGCGCCGCGAGCGACGAGGCGCTCCGGTTCACCCGCGCGCTCGCCGCGGCGCTCGGCGAGGCGGGCTTCTCGATCTGGTCGGGCGGGGCGCGCGGCGTCGACGCGGCCGCGCACGAGGGCGCGCTCGACGCGCGCGCGCCGACGGTCGTCGTCGGCGGCGGAGGCCACGCGCACCCGTACCCGCGCGAGCACGCGGCGCTGTTCGCGCGCGTCCTCGCCGCGGGCGGCGCGCTGCTCGCGCGCGTCCCCGACGACACGCCGCCGCTGCCGGCGCTGTTCCTCCAGCGCAACGCGGTCCTCGCCGCGCTCACGCTCGCGACCGTCGTGGTCGAGGCGGGGGTCGAGAGCGGCGCCCGCTCCGCTGCCGCGGCGGCCCGCCGCCTCGGCCGCCACCTCTGCGTCGTCCCCCACGCCCCGTGGAGCCCGCGCGGCGTGGGCTGCGCGCTGGAGCTCGTCTCCGGCGCGCGCCCCATCACGCGCGCGGCCGACGTCATCGACGTCCTCGGCGGGCAGGCGCCTCCGCCCCGCCGGCGGGCGCGGCGCTCGGCGCGCAACAGGTCGCCCGGCGGGGGCACGCTGCCGCTCCCGGAGGCCGCCTTCGGGGCGCGGACGGGCGTTTTGCCCGAGGAAAATGGGCCACCTCCGTCGATGAGCGCGGCCGAACGCGCGGTCCTCGACGCCCTGGACGCCCGGCCGGCGCACGTGGATGAGGTCTGCGAGAGGACGGGGCTTCCGCCCAGACGCGCCGTGGAGGCACTCTTGACGTTGACGCTCCACGCCGTAGTAGTAGAGGGGCCCGCCGGGTTGTTTCGGCGGGCTCTTCGTTGAAGGGGCGCGCCGGCTCACCCTGCCCAGTGCGGTTTCCGGGTGGCCGCCTCCTCGCGGGGGGGCCTCCCTCGCACCGAAGGGCGCCCTTCAATCCTCACAAGCCCTATCTCGTTGCTCAGAAGGTGGTGATGGCCAAGACGCTCGTCATCGTGGAGTCGCCGGCGAAGGCGAAGACCATCAAGAAATATCTCGGCAACGGGTACGAGGTGTTCGCCTCGAAGGGGCACGTCAAGGACCTGCCCAAGAAGCAGAACGCCGTCGACGTGCAGAACGATTTTGCCGAGACCTACGAGGTCATCGAGGGCAAGGAGAAGGTCCTGGAGGAGCTGAAGTCCGCCGCGAAGAGGGCGGACGAGGTGCTCCTGGCGACCGACCCCGATCGCGAAGGGGAGGCGATCGCGTTCCACATCTCGGAGGAGATCAAGAACCCGAGGCTGAAGGTGGCGCGGGTCGAGTTCCACGAGATCACGAAGAAGGGGGTCGACCACGGGGTCCACAACCCCCGCAAGCTCGACGAGAACCTGTACGACGCGCAGCGGGCGCGGCGCGTGCTCGACCGCATCGTCGGCTACGACGTCTCGGCGCTCGTCTGGTCGAAGCTCGCGTTCGGCCTCTCGGCGGGGCGGGTGCAGTCGGTCGCGCTGCGGCTCATCGTGGACCGCGAGCGCGAGGTCGAGGCGTTCGTCCCGGAGGAGTACTGGAACATCGCGGTCGGCCTCGGCGCGGCGAGCCCGCCCCAGCGCGCCCCGTTCGTCGCGAAGCTCGCCTCCGCCGACGGAAAGAAGCTCGAGGTGACGAACGGCGAGGTCGCCGGGAAGGTGCGCGCCGACCTCGAGACCGCCCGCTACAAGGTAGCGAAGGTCGTGCGGCGCGAGCAGAAGCGCAACCCGCCCGCTCCGTACACCACCTCGAAGCTCCAGCAGGACGCGACGAACTACCTGCACTTCGGCGCCAAGCGGACGATGCAGATCGCCCAGGCGCTCTACGAGGGCATTGACCTCAAGCGCGACGGCGGCCCGGTCGGCCTCATCACGTACATGCGTACCGACTCGACGCGCGTCAGCGACGACGCGGTGGCCGAGGTGCGCGGCGTGGTCGCGAAGCGGTACGGCAAGGAGTTCGTCCCCGAGCGCCCGAACGTCTACAAGTCGAAGAAGAACGCGCAGGACGCGCACGAGGCGATCCGGCCGACGAGCGTCGAGATCCACCCGGACTCGATCAAGAAGCACCTCAAGGACGAGCAGTACAAGCTGTACAAGCTCATCTGGAACCGCTTCGTCGCCTCGCAGATGACCCCGGCGGTGTACGACCGCACGACGGTCGAGATCGACGTCGCGCCGACGGTCGCGGCGCCCGCGTACCGGAGCTACCTCGCCCGGGCGACGGGGCGGATCCTCAAGTTCGCCGGCTGGCTGCAGGTGACCGAGGGCCAGCAGGAGTTCGCCGGCGAGGAGGAGAGCGCAGGCGCAGCCGCGGAGGGCGGCGCCGCCGCGCCGGCGCCCGAGGCGACCGCCGCCGAGGCGGAGCGGGCGGCGCCGGGGCCGTCGGCCGAGGAGGACTCGGAGGCGCTGCTGCCCGACATGAAGGAGGGCGAGGCGCTCGCCGTGTCGCCCCCGGGCGTCATCACCGACCAGAAGTTCACGCAGCCGCCGCCCCGCTACAACGAGGGCTCGCTCGTGCGCGAGCTGGAGAAGCGCGGCATCGGCCGCCCGTCGACGTACGCCGAGATCATCAGCAAGGTGCAGCAGCGCGCGTACGTCGAGAAGCGGGACGGCGGCGCGTTCCAGCCGACGCTCCTCGGGAAGTTCGTGGTCGACGGCCTCGTCCGGTCGAACCTCGACATCATGGACCCGAACTTCACGGCGCAGATGGAGGAGGAGCTCGACGCCGTCGGCGCCGGCAACCTGAAGCGCGAGCAGCTGCTCAAGACCTTCTACAAGAAGTTCAGGGAGCAGCTCGACAAGTCGAAGAAGCTCGCGCCGTGGAAGCCCGAGGCCGAGAAGACCGACATCGTCTGCGACGAGTGCGGGTCGATGATGCTCAAGAAGTGGGGCAAGAACGGCTGGTTCTTGAGCTGCGAGCGCTACCCGAAGTGCAAGGCGACGCGCGACCTGTCCGACGCGCGGGGGACCGCCGCCGTCCGCGAGACCGACATCTCGTGCGACAAGTGCGGGAAGCCGATGATCATCAAGACGGGCCGCTTCGGCGACTTCCTGTCGTGCACGGGGTACCCGGCCTGCAAGAACACGCGCCCGGTTCCGCTCGGCGTCGCGTGCCCGAGCTGCGGCGGCGATCTCATCGAGATCCGGCCGCGCAAGAAGGGCGGGCGCACCTTCTACGGCTGCTCCAACTGGAACGCCGAGCAGAAGTGCGAGTTCAAGCTCTGGCAGAAGCCGGTGCCGGTCCCGTGCCCGCAGTGCGGCGCGAAGTTCGTCACCCGCACCGGCGGCAAGAAGGCGATGCTCGTCTGCGCGACGAAGGACTGCGGCTTCAAGCAGGAGATCGTCGAGGGGGAAGGGGAGGACGGGGCCGCCGACGGCACCGCCACCCCGGACGCCGCGGCGGTCGTCGCGAGCGCCGCCCCGGCGCCGGCCGCCCAGCCCGCGCCGGCGGAGCCCACGCCGGCCGGCCGGCCCGAGGCCGCGCCGCAGGGCGCTGGCGCGGCCCCGGGGGCCGCCGAAAAGCCTGCACGGGCCGTGCGCGCCCGCCGCACGGCGAGCTAAGAAGCCCGCGAGACCCCCCACCCTGGTGAGCTGTATGAACGGAGCGGAGAGCCCGCACGACGTCGTCGTCGTCGGAGGCGGCCTGGCCGGTTGCGAGGCGGCGTACCAGCTCGCGCAGCGCGGGCTGCGCGTGCGCCTCGTCGAGATGAAACCTCACCGGCGCACGCCTGCGCAGACGAGCGATCGGCTGGCCGAGCTCGTGTGCTCGAACTCGCTGCGCGGCGCCGCGCTGAGCAACGCGGTGGGGCTCCTCAAGGAGGAGCTCCGGCGCGTGGGCTCGCTCGCCTTGCGGTGCGCCGACGAGACCTCGGTGCCGGCCGGAGGCGCGCTGGCGGTCGACCGCGAGCGGTTCGCCGAGGCGATGACGCGGGCGATCGAGGCCCACCCCCGGATCACCGTCGAGCACCGGGAGGTGACGGAGATCCCCGCCGAGCGGCCCGTGATCCTCGCGACGGGGCCGCTCACCTCCGACGCCCTCGCGGCGAGCCTCGCCGCGGCCGTCGGCGCCGAGCACCTCGCCTACTACGACGCGATCGCGCCGATCGTCAGCGCCGACTCGATCGACTGGTCGCGCGTGTGGAAGCAGTCGCGCTACGGCAAGGGGGGCGCGGTCCGCGGCGACCGGGCCGCGCAGCGGGAGCAAACCGCGCAGCCGGAGCGGGCCGCGCCGCCAGAGGACGCGGCCGAGCGCCGCGACGACGCCGAGGCCGGCGACGAGGCGTACGTGAACTGCCCCTTCGACGAGGCGCAGTACAAGGCGTTCGTCCAGGCCCTCGTCGCGTCGGAGAAGGTGGAGGCCCGCGCCTTCGAGGAGGTGCGCTACTTCGAGGGGTGCCTGCCCTGCGAGGTGATGGCGGCGCGCGGCGAGCAGACGCTCGCGTTCGGGCCGATGAAGCCGGTGGGGCTCACCGATCCGCGCACCGGCCGGCGCCCCTACGCGGTGCTCCAGCTGCGCCCGGAGGACGAGGCGGCGACGGCGTACAACCTGGTCGGCTTCCAGACGCGCATGAAGTACGCCGAGCAGCTGCGGGTGTTCCGGATGGTGCCCGGCCTCGAGGAGGCCGAGTTCCTCCGCACGGGCTCCGTGCACCGCAACACCTTCGTCGACGCTCCGGCGCTCCTCGGCCCCGCGATGGAGCTCCGCGCGCTGCCGGGCGTGCACCTGGCCGGCCAGATTTCGGGCGTCGAGGGCTACGTGGAGAGCGCCGCGGCGGGGTTCGTGTGCGCGATCCTCCTCGCGCAGCAGCTGCGGAACGAGCCGCTCCGGCCGCCGCCGCCCACGACGGCGCTCGGCGGCATCCTCACGCACCTCGGCCGGAAGCAGCCCACGTATCAGCCGTCCAACATCACCTGGGCGCACATCGCGCCGCTCGATCCAGCGCACGGCAAGCTGCGCAAGCGCGCCCGCTACGAGGTGATGGCCGAGCGCGCCCTCCGCGACCTCGACGCGTGGTGGGCCGCGGGCTGACGGCGGCTCGCCGCGCTCTCGCATGGCGAGCGGCGCGCCAATCGTGCGCGGGCTGCCCGCCGCGCGCAGGCTTGGATAGCCTGGCGGTGGTGCGCCGCGCGCTGTCCGCGCGCTTCGAGAGCCCGCCCGCGCGGACCCGCGCCCATGGAGGTAGCCGATGAAACTTCGCTTGTTTGCGCTCCTTGCGCTCGCCGTTCCTTCCGCGACGCTCCTGTCGCCGCGCGAGGCGCTCGCCTGCGGCGGGTGCTTCGCCCCGCCCACCGAGACGACGGTCGTCAACGCGCACCGGATGGTGCTCTCCGTGTCGCCCGTCCAGTCGGTGCTCTGGGATCAGATCCAGTACTCCGGCGATCCGAGCGCGTTCGGGTGGGTGCTCCCGGTGAAGCGCGGAGCGATCCTCGAGGAAGGCTCGGATGCCTGGTTCGAGACGCTCGACGCGGCCACGTCGGTGCGCATCACCGCGCCGAGCTCCACCTGCGCCCGGAGCGGCGGGGGCTGCGGCGCGACCCTCGGCTCCGCGGACGCGGCGGGGGAGGCGTTCGGCGGCGGCGATCAGGTCACCGTGCTCCACCGCGGCACCGTCGGTCCGTACGAGACGGTGACGCTCGCGACGGACACGCCCGGCGCGTTGAACACGTGGCTGGAGACGAACGGCTTCAACGTCGACGAGTCGACACAGCCGATCATCGACGCCTATGTCGACGAGGGCTTCGACTTCATCGCCATCAGGCTCCAGCCGGGCAAGGACGTGAAGGAGATGACGCCGGTGCGGGTCGTCACGCCGGGGGCGAACCCCGCGCTCCCGCTCCGGATGGTCGCCGCCGGGACGGGCGCGAACGTCGCGATCACCCTGTTCACCATCAGCGAGGCGCGGCTCGCCCCCGAGGGGTTCGCGGCCGCTGCCGTCCCCATCGACCTCCTCGCGTGGGACTTCGCCCCGCAGGAGTCGAACTACGGCGTGCTCCGCGAGAAGGCGATCGCGGCGGCCGACGGCGGCCGCGCGTTCCTCACCCCCTACGCGCAGCAGGGCTCGCTGTTCTCGCCCGTGTCGAGCCCCGCGGCGCCGTTCGGCGTGCGCTACACGACGAGCGGCTCGACCACCCCGGTCGACACGATCGCCGCCGCGTTCGCCCAGCAGGGGCTCGCCAACGGCGAGACCGGCGAGGTCCAGGACTCCGCGTGCGCCGTGCGCTTCGCCGAGATCGCGACCGAGAGCCGCGCCGTGGCGAACCCGTGCCCGGCCGGCGTCCCGCTGTCCGATCCGAGCTGCGGGGAGGTCGCCTCCGACCAGATCGACGCGCGCGACCTCGCGTGCGGGGCGCTCGACGACCTCGCCATCGCGATGGTCGGCCTGCACCCGAAGGACGTCTGGCTGACGCGTCTGGAGGCGAACCTGCCGCGCGCCGCGCTCGACACGGACCTCGTGCTGAGCCCCGCGCCGCAGGAGCGGGTCGACAACTGGCTGCGCGCCCGCGTCAGCGTCCACGCCGACGTGCTCTGCGGCGCGGCGACCCCGGTCCTCGACGGCGACCGCCCCTCGCGGACCCGCGGGCAGGGCACGCTCGTGGGCATGACGCTCGGCGCCCTCGCCGTCGCGGCGGCGCTCGCCCGTCGCGGCGCACGCCGCCTCGCCTCCCGCCCGGCCTGACCGGCGCTCAGACGCCTTCGTCCCGCGTCCTGGCCCGGGCGACGGGCAGGGCGTGGCCCTGCTCCGGGACGATGGTGAGGGCGCCGTCCGCCTCCAGGATGGCCCATCGCACCTGGGAGAGGCGCTCCAGCCCGCTCTTGTGCATCTCGGACAGGATCTCCTCCGGCTGGATCCGCTCGCGATTGCACGCCTCCTCCAGGATACGGCCCTTCGCGACCAGCACCGTGGGCGAGCCGTCGATGACCTCGGACGCCTTCGGGAAGAGGTGCGTCAGGACGGACGTCAGGAACACGAGCACGAGGACGGTGGACACGCCCGCGAGCGCGTTCGCGAGCGACGCCTCGCGGACGAGGGCCTGCGAGACGATCTCGGGGATCAGCATGAGCGTGACGAGCTCGAACGGCGACATCGAGCTGAGCTCGCGCTTGCCGAGCACGCGGAACGCGGCGGCGAGGAACACATAAACGAAGGCGACGCGGGCGACGGTCTCCATGGTGATCTCAGGGGAAGATGAACGTGCGGAGCGGCACGTGGACGCCGCGCTCCCCACCGCACGCCAGGGTCGCGTTGCCCGACGCGAGCCAGCTGCGCTCGCCGCGGAGCTCGATGTCGATCCGGCGGCGCTCGCCGGGCGCGAGGTCGCCCAGCGCGAAGCGCCCGAACGCCGCCTCTGCAGGCGTGGTGTGGTGCTCCTCGAAGCTGTCCAGGTAAGCCTCGTCGATCGTGAGCGCAGCCCCCCGGCAGGGCTCGCCCGCCGTGTTCTCCACGTCGAGCGTGACCCGTTCCATGTCGCGGAAGCGCATCCGCTCGGGGTAGGCGACGCGGAGGGTGAGCCCCTGCGCCGTCGCCTCGCGCGTCTGCAGCGCGTGCATGAACAAGGCGCTCGCGGCCACGCAGGCGAGCGCGAGCGCGCCGATCGCGTGCAGGGGATCCAGGGCGAGCCGGCGCCGCAGGGGCGGCGCGGACGGCGGTGTGGGCACGGGTTCGGACGGCGCCCGGCGCGACCTGGTGCGCGTCCGGGCGGGCCGAGGAGCGGAGAGCTCGCGGGTGGCGGGGATCATCGCGCCCACGCCGTTCAAGACTGGTGCCGCGGCCCGCTCGCGCGCGCGGCCCGCTAGCGCACGCGCGGCCCGCTCGCGAGGGCGGCCGCTGCGCCGGAGAGGCCGCTTGCCCCGCAGGCGCCGCGGACGGCGCCGTGAGCGTGGCGCTTTGCCACGTGGTGAGCCTCCCGTTGCTGACATCCCTGCGCGATCGCGCCTTGGCGATGTGGCACACGGGCTGCTTGAGCCACGGCGGTGAGCGCGCGGGCCGCTGTGGCAATCGAGCTGCATCCGCCCGGCGTTCGGGACTCGACATGACCTGCTCGGCGCCGACGTTTCCAGGCTCCAGGGCGGACTCCAGCACCGGTCGCGCTGCGGCAGGGGGCGCTCTCCACACGACGCGCCTCCTCCCCGGGATGAAATGGGTGCTCGAGTCGCTCCTCGATGACATCGCGCTCGCCCGGGAGCGGATATGGATCTCCACGTACATCTACCGCAACGATCTCATGGGTCGTCGCTTCGCCGACGCCTTCGCGAGCGCCGCGCGGCGCGGCGTGGATGTCCGGCTCCTGTACGACGCGCTCGGCAGCCACACGACGCCGGCGGCGTTCTTCGAGGACATGCGGGCTCGCGGCATCCGCGCCCGCGCCTACAGGCCGCTGGGCGCCGTGCTCCGCGGGGGCGCCCTGTTCCCGCGGGAGCACTCGCGCATCGTGGTGATCGACGGCGCCGGATACGTGGGCGGCGCTGCGTGGGCCGACGAGTGGCTGCCGCGCGACGAGGGCGGCGACGGCTGGCACGAGGTCTGTAGCCGGGTGATGGGGCCCTGCGTGACCGACATGGCGCGGGCGTTCGAGTGCCGCTGGATGCTCGCCAACGAGGCCGCGGGGCGCTCCTTCGATTACTGGACGGGCGGCGTCTACGACGACGTGGAGTTCATCACCGACGCGCCCACGCCGCCCGCGGTCATCTACGAGCGCCACCTCGCGCGGGTGCGCGCGGCGAGGCGGCGGGTGTGGATCGAGAACGCGTACTTCTGCCCTCCGCGCGGGCTCGAGCGCGAGCTCATCGACGCCGCGCGCCGCGGGATCGACGTGAAGATCATCGTGCCGCGCGACTCCGACCTTCCGGCCATCCGCCACGCGAGCCTCGCGCGGTACCCGTCATGGCTGGAGAACGGGCTCCAGATCCACGAGTTCCTCCCGTCGATGCTCCACGCGAAGTTCGCGGTGATCGACGACGACTGGGCGACGGTGGGGACCTTCAACGCGAACGCGACGAGCCTGAGGTGGGTGAGCGAGGCGAACCTCATCGTCAAGCAACCCGCCTTCGTGAGGGACGCGGCCCGCCTGTTCGAGCAGGACCTCGGTCGGAGCGAGGCTGTGCGCCTCGACAACCTGCCCAGGCAGGGCCCCTTCGCGCAGGCGCGCAACGCGCTGTGGAGCTTCGGCCTCGACCTGGTGGAGCCTCGCCATGCGGGCGCGCTCCCCGAGGCCGAGCGTGAGGGCGGGTTCCTGCAGGCGCTCGGCGTCTAGAGCGGCGGTCACCCGCTTCGGATACGGGCCCACCTCGACGTTTTCGGTGCTCAGCGCACCGGAGTGCGCTTGCGCGCCGAAAACGCCGATCTGGGCCCGTCTCCTGTGCGGGTGACCGCCGCTCTGCTCGGCATGGTGCTGAGGTGGGCGGAAACCGCTGTAGAGCGCCCATCTCATCGATCAACCGAGAGATGAACCGCCAAGCGCGCCAAGAAGAGGATAAAAATCTTGGCGTCCTTGGCGGTTCGAAATTCTGCCCTATTCAGGCAGTTTCAATCGGTATCCGAGGCGCTACGGCGCCGCTGGAGCGCTCGAAGAGCCCTCCGCTGCGCCGGCATCCGCGGACGGCGGCGCCTCCTCGGTGGTCGCCGGCCGGTGGACGCCGGGCTCCTTCTCGGCCGTCCCGGCGTCATCGTAGATCCCCACGGCGCTCGTCGATGCGTCAGCGGCTGGAGCCGGAGGGCAGGCAGCTTCCCCGCCTTCCTGGCCGCCGGCAGGACAGGCGGCGCTCCCTGGCTCCTGCGCCGAGCCGGCGGACGCCGGCTGCGCAGGCGAGGCCGGCGCCTCCGCGCCCGCGCTGGGCCCGGACGAGCCGGGCGGCGGGCTCGCCGCTGGCGCCGGCGGCTTCCCGGTCGCGGCTGGCGCGTTCGCCGCCGGCGCCGCGATCGCAGCCCGGGCGGCGGCCGCGGCCGGCGCCTGAGGCGCGGAGACCGCGGCCTTCACCGCGCGCGTTGGGCGCGATGTCGTGGGTCCGACCGGCGGCGCTGCGCTCCCCTGCGCCACGCCGGCCGGAAGGGAGCTCGCCACGAGCGGTGGCTGCGCCGGAGACGGCGCCGCGGCGACCATCGCCACGGGCTGGACAAGCGGCGCCGGCGTCGACTCGCCCGCGCGACCCGCCGTGCCCAGCGCGACGCTCCACACCGCCGCTCCCGCCAGGGCCACGAGCCCGGCCGCCGCGACGGCGCGGAGCGGAAAGCGCTCCCGCCACGACGATCGCGGCGACGGAGACGCCGCCCCCGGCAGATTCACCATCGCGGTCGCCTCGGACCACGCGCGCTCCCCGCTCTCCTCGATCCCCTTGCGCTCCACCGCCCCCGGCGCGCCGTGACCCACCGCAGCCGCCGCCCCCGGCGCCCTCGGCGCGGCCGTCATGGGCACCTGCAGCTCCAGGGAGTCGTCCGCGCGGCGCGAGTGCAGCGTCGGCGCGGAGCTCACCGCGTTCAGCCGCGGCGACGGCGACGGGATCTGGCTGGCCCGCTCGTCCAGCCATTGCGCGCGGAGCGACGCGCCGCACACGTCCTCCGAGACTCCCCTCGAGACAAGCCACGTCGCGAGCGCGCTGCCCAGCTCGCGCATGCTCCCCCAGCGATCCGCCGGATCCTTGCGCAGCCCGCGCTCGATGATCGACCACAGCGCCGGATCCGAGCCGCACCGCTCGACGAGCGAGCGCACCGGATCCTGGACGATCGCGCGCAGCGTCCCGAACCCGTGCTCCCCAGCATACGGGGTCTCGCCCGCGATCGCCTCGTACAGCATCGTGCAGAGCGCCCAGATGTCCGCGCGATGATCGATGTGGCCTTGCCCGAGCGCCTGCTCCGGCGGCATGTACTGCGGAGTCCCGATCACGGCCGCGCCCGTCGATCCGGACTCGGGCTCGGTCCACGTCACCTTCGCGATCCCGAAATCGACGACCTTGGGCCTTATCCGCCCGTCGCCCTGATTCGCGAGCATCACGTTGTCCGGCTTGAGATCCCGGTGAACGACGCCCCGCTCGTGGGCCGCGTGCATCGCGCTCGCGACCGGCAGCAGGATCGCCAGCGCCACCTCGGGAGCGAGCCGGCGCTCGCGGCAGAGCACGTCCCGGAGGGCCTCACCCTCCAGGAGCTCCATCACGATGTACGGGGTGCCGCCCGCGGTCTTGCCGAGATCGAAGACTCGCACGATCCCGGGGTGGCTGAGCTTCGCCGCGGCCCGCGCCTCACGCAGCAGGCGCTCGGCGATCGCGGGAGAGCGCATCTCCGGCCGCAGCACCTTGATGGCCACATTGGCCTCGAGCGCCGTGTTCGTGGCGACCCAGACAGACCCCATCGCGCCCTCTCCCGCTTTGCGGAGGAGCTGGTACTTCTCGCCCACCACCGTGTCGACCTCGAAGCATTCCCCTGAGGTGTGCTCGAACGCCTGGGTCATGTTGCTCGACATGCGCTCTCCTGCCGTCTGCTCCGGCCATCCGCCGCTCGCCACGCGACGGCACGCGCCGAGTCTGGAGCATCGCGTGTGCCAGGCGATCCGCTCGGGGAGCTCCTGAACGCCTGCACGGGCGCGTCAGCGGCAGCGCGCCTCAGCGAGGCAAGTTGCCACGTGCCTTCCGCCTTCCCGCGACCGCTCAGATGAAGCTGTCGTAAGGACGCCGCTGCGAGCTCTCGCTCCGGACGTCCTCGGCGCCGGCGTACTCGAGGATCAATTCCAGGATCTCTGCGTCTCGCTCGGAGGAAGCATTTACGCCCACGAGGATCGCGCCTTGTCGTAGGCCGCTGTCGTAGATGCTCGCCCGGTGCTCGGGAATGCCGGCGCTGACGAGCGCGTCGACGAGCCCGCCGGCCGCGCCGCCCGCGCCAGCTCCGGCGAGCGCGGCCTCGATGGGCCCCGCCGCCACGAGCCCCAGGCCAGGGAACGCCACGCTCGCGCCGAGCACCACGAGCGAAGTCGAGGCTGCCCCCGCCGCCCCGCCGACGTCCGCCGCCGCGCCCGCGGTTCCGTCCACGGCGCGCTGGTCGGACCCCGCATCGCTCATGACAAGGCTGATGGCGTCACGCGTGTATCCACAGCTCATCACGCGCTCAACCGACCTCTCGGCGTCCGACCGTGTCCTGACGAGACCGGTCACCAGCTTTGGCCTCACCTACAGCTCCTTTCCCGATGAACGTCCTCTCGCGCGCGCCCTGCCTGTATTCTGGAAACCCACATCGTCACAGCTGGCGACAGCAGGCGTCATGCCAAAGGAAAATGCGGGAAATGCTCGGTGCTCTGCGCAGTCGATCGTCCGTGTGTCGCGCAAGAGCTTGCGCAGGTGCGCCACACTGAGGCGTCGTTGCAGCGCAGACGAAACCGCCGGGCGTGCTCGGGGGCGATCGCGGGTGTTGTGTGGAGAGCGGCGGTCACGGGAGATGAAGCGAGCTCAGCGATGCAGCCAGATGCGGAGCTGCGCCAGCAGCTGCTCCGTGTCGACCGGCTTCGAGGTGTAGTCGGTCGCGCCCGCCTCCAGGCACTTCTCCCGGTCGCCTTTCATCGCCCTCGCCGTGACGGCGATGATCGGCAGCGTCTGGAATGCAGGCTGTTTGCGGATTGCGCGGATCGTGTCGTATCCGTCCATCTCCGGCATCATGATGTCCATGAGCACGACGTCGATCCCGCTCGTGCTCGCCAGGCGCTCGATGGCGGCCTTCCCCGTGTCGGCGGTGAGGGTGGTCATCCCGTAGCTCTCGAGGACGGTCTTCAGCGCATAGATGTTGCGGAAATCGTCGTCGACGATCAGCGCACACTTGCCGGAGAGCGCGGCGGCCGACTCGTGGAGCTGCTCCACGATGAGCCGCGTCGGCTCCGGCAGATCCGAGACCTGGCGGTGCAGCGCGAGCGTAACCTCGTCGAGCAGGCGCTCTCTCGACTGGACATGCTTCACGGGCAACTTCTGCGCCAGCCGGGAGAGCTGCGCCTCGTCGTCCCCGGCGACGCCGGCCGGCGCGTACACGATGGCCGTGAGATCGGCGAAGCGCCCTGCGCGATCGAGGCGCTCGATGAGCTCGAGGCCGGGCAGGTCCGGCAGGTGCAGGTCGATCACGATCGCGTCGAACGCCTCGCGATCGAGCGCGTCGAGCGCCTCCTGGGCCGTCGTCGCGCTGGCGACCGTGACCTCCTCGTCCCCGAGCAGCTCGGTCACCGGGGCGAAGGAGGCCTCGTCCGGCGCGACCACGAGCAGCCGGCGCCGCGGCGAGCCGATCAGCCCGGCGAGCCGCGCGAACGCCTCGTCGAGCGCCGTCCTGCTGCTGAGCGGCTTGTTGAGCAGGCCCACCGCGCCCATCCGCCGCGCGCGGCTCCGCTCCTCCTCCGTCTCTGTCGTGATCACCTGGACCGGGATGTGCCGCGCCGAGAGGTCGCGCTTCAGGCAGTCGAGCACGCGCCACCCGTCGACGTCGGGCATGTTGATGTCCAGCGTGATCGCCGCGGGCTGGATCTCTCGCACCACCGAGAGCGCGGTCGCGCTGCGGAGCGCGACGACCGCCTTGAAGCCGTGCTCCCGCGCGACATCCACGAGGAAGCGGGCGAACACGGTGTCGTTCTCCACGATCAGGATCGCGCGGTCGCCGGGGCGGACGCTCTCGCTGTCGTCGATGATCTGGACGTCCGCGCTCGCGGACGTGCGATCCGACGGCCGGCTGCTGTGGACGGCATCATCGATGGACGGGGGCGCGTCGAGGACGTGAGTCGGCTGCCGCCGCGCCGCCCGCACGGGCCGGAAGGTGCGCGGCAGGTAGAGCGTGAACGTGCTGCCGCGGCCCGGCGCGCTGACCAGCGTGAGATCGCCGCCGAGCATCCCCGCGATCTCCCGGCTGATCGCGAGCCCGAGCCCTGTGCCGCCGTACTTGCGGCTCGTGCTGCCGTCCGCCTGCTGGAACGCCTCGAAGACGATCTGCTGCTTGTCCGGCGCGATCCCGATCCCTGTGTCATGGACGGAGAGCGCGATCACCCCATCGGCCCGGCTGAGCACTTCGTTCTCACGGCTCCAGCCGCTGCGGGCCACTGTCACCTCCAGGACCACCTTGCCGCGCTCGGTGAACTTGAAGGCGTTGGAGAGCAGGTTCTTGAGCACCTGCTGCAGCCGCTTCGCGTCGGTGAACATCGACGTCGGCAGCGTCGACGAGAAGGAGAGCTCGAAATCGAGCTTCTTGGCCTCGGCGACGTGCCGGAACGTGCGACGCACGTAGTCCGAGAGGTCCGTGAAGCTGATCTCTCCGACGTCGACGACGACGGTGCCCGACTCGATCTTCGTGAGATCGAGGATGTCGTTGATGAGCCCCAGGAGATCGGTGCCTGACGCGTGGATCGTCTTCGCGTACTCGACCTGCCTCGCCGTGAGGTTCTGGTCGTTGTTCCTGGAGAGCTGGTCCGACAGGATGAGGAGGCTGTTCAGCGGGGTCCTGAGCTCATGGGACATGTTCGCCATGAACTCCGACTTGTACTTGGAGGTGAGGGCGAGCTGGCGCGCCTTCTCCTCGAGGGCCTGGCGGGCCTGCTCGACCTCGTGGTTCTTCCGCTCGACCTCCACGTTCTGCTCCGCCAGGAGGCGCGCCTTCTCGCCGAGCGCGGCGTTCGTCTCCTGGAGCTCCTCCTGCTGGCTCTGGAGCTCGCGCGCCAGCGACTGGGACTGCTTGAGCAGGTCCTCGGTGCGCATGTTGGCCTCGATCGTGTTCAGCACGATGCCGATCGACTCGGTGAGCTGGTCGAGGAACGCCTGGTGGGTCGGGCTGAAGCGCTCGAGCGACGCGAGCTCGATGACGGCCTTCACCTGCCCCTCGAAGAGCACGGGCATCACGATGATGTTGACCGGGGGCGCGTCGCCGAGGCCGCTCGTGATCGTGATGTAGTCGTGGGGCGCGTTGACGAGGAGGATCTTCTCCTTCTCGAGGGCGCACTGCCCGACGAGCCCCTCGCCCAGCTTGAACTGGTTGTCGACGTGCTTGCGCTCCTTGAACGCGTAGCTCGCGAGCAGCTTCAGGACGGGCTCCTCGCGGGAGGCATCCATGATGTAAAAGACGCCCTGCTGCGCCGTGACGACGGTGGCGAGCTCGGACAGGATCCTCCGGCCGACGGTGAGCAGATCCTTCTGCCCCTGGAGCATGCGGGAGAACTTGGCGAGGTTGCTCTTGAGCCAGTCCGTCTCGCTGTTCTTCAGCGTCGTGTCCTTGAGGTTCCGGATCATCTCATTGATGTTGTCCTTCAGCGCGGCGACCTCGCCCTGCGCCTCGACCTTGATGGACCGGGTGAGATCGCCCTTGGTCACGGCGGTGGCGACCTCGGCGATCGCGCGCACCTGCGTGGTGAGGTTCGCCGCGAGCTGGTTCACGTTGTCGGTGAGGTCCTTCCACGTGCCGGCCGCGCCGGGCACGCTCGCCTGCCCGCCGAGCTTGCCCTCGACGCCGACCTCGCGCGCCACCGTCGTCACCTGATCCGCGAACGTCGCGAGCGTCTCGATCATGCCGTTGATCGTGTCCGCGAGCGCGGCGATCTCCCCCTTGGCGTCGACGACCAGCTTGCGCTTGAGATCGCCGTTGGCGACCGCGGTCACGACCTTGGCGATGCCGCGCACCTGGTTCGTCAGGTTGCCGGCCATCGAGTTCACGTTGTCGGTGAGGTCCTTCCAGGTGCCTGCGACGCCGCGGACGTCGGCCTGCCCGCCGAGCTTGCCCTCGGTGCCGACCTCGCGGGCGACGCGGGTGACCTCGGAGGCGAAGGAGCGGAGCTGATCGACCATCGTGTTGATGGTGTTCTTGAGCTCCAGGATCTCGCCCTTCACGTCGACCGTGATCTTCTCGGAGAGATCGCCGTTGGCGACGGCGGTTGTGACGGCGGCGATGTTGCGCACCTGGGAGGTGAGGTTGCCGGCCATCGAGTTGACGGAGTCGGTGAGGTCCTTCCAGGTGCCTGCGACGCCGCGGACGTCGGCCTGCCCGCCGAGCTTGCCCTCGGTGCCGACCTCGCGGGCGACGCGGGTGACCTCGGAGGCGAAGGAGTTGAGCTGATCGACCATCGTGTTGATGGTGTTCTTGAGCTCCAGGATCTCGCCCTTGACGTCGACGGTGATCTTCTTCGAGAGATCGCCCTTGGCGACGGCGGTGGTGACGGTCGCGATGTTGCGCACCTGGGCCGTGAGGTTCGACGCCATCGAGTTGACGGAGTCGGTGAGGTCCTTCCAGGTGCCTGCGACGCCGCGGACGTCGGCCTGCCCGCCGAGCTTGCCCTCGGTGCCGACCTCGCGGGCGACGCGGGTGACCTCGGAGGCGAAGGAGTTGAGCTGGTCGACCATCGTGTTGATGGTGTTCTTGAGCTCCAGGATCTCGCCCTTGACGTCGACGGTGATCTTCTTCGAGAGATCGCCGTTGGCGACGGCGGTTGTGACGGCGGCGATGTTGCGCACCTGGGAGGTGAGGTTGCCTGCCATCGAGTTGACGGAGTCGGTGAGATCCTTCCAGGTGCCTGCGACGCCGCGGACGTCGGCCTGCCCGCCGAGCTTGCCCTCGGTGCCGACCTCGCGGGCGACGCGGGTGACCTCGGAGGCGAAGGAGCGGAGCTGATCGACCATCGTGTTGATGGTGTCCTTGAGCTCGAGGATCTCGCCCTTCACGTCGACGGTGATCTTCTTCGAGAGATCGCCCGTGGCGACGGCGGTGGTGACGGCGGCGATGTTGCGCACCTGGGAGGTGAGGTTGCCGGCCATCGAGTTGACGGAGTCGGTGAGGTCCTTCCAGCTGCCGGCGACGCCGCGGACGTCGGCCTGCCCGCCGAGCTTGCCCTCGGTGCCGACCTCGCGGGCGACGCGGATGACCTCGGAGGCGAAGGAGCCGAGCTGCTCGACCATCGTGTTGACGGTCTTGGCGGTCCGGAGGAACTCGCCGTCGAGCGGCCTGCCGTCCACCTCGAGGGCCATCGTCTGCGAGAGATCGCCCTTGGCCACGGCGCCGATGACGCGCGCCGTCTCGGCGGTGGGGTGGACGAGATCGCCGATCAGCGCGTTGATGCACGCGATCTCGTCGGCCCACGCGCCGCTCACCTCGCCGATGAAGGCGCGCTGGGAGAGCTTGCCCTCCTTGCCCACCGCGCGGCTCAGGCGGTCGAGCTCCTTCGCGAGCTTCTCGTTGCGCTCGACGACGTCGTTGAACGTATCGGCGATCTTCCCGTCGAGCCCGAGCCAGTGGACGGGCAGCCGCACCGAGAAATCGCCCTTCTTCAGGCCCGTCAGCGACATCAGCAGCGTCCGCCGGTCGAGCTCGTCGCTCTCGAGCGGCGCGGCGGCCTGGGGGCGCTCGGCCGGGCGGGCCTTCCTCGCGCGCGCGGCGCCGTGCTGCAGCCCATCCCCGGACGCGGCCTTCTTGCTCTTGCCATTGCCGGCTCTCGCCTTGCGGGCCGCCTTGTCGAGGTCGCTTCGCTGCTCCATGCCGCTGTTCTCCTGGTCCCGCGTGCGGGCAGGACCGATCGGTCACTAAGGAAAATGAGCGCGCCCCCCGGGCGCGGAGGGGCCCAGGGGGGCTGGAGGCCGTCGGACCCGGTGCCCCGGCGCGATCCCAGGGAGCCGCGCGAGAGGACGGCAGGAGGACAGGCCCTCTCGCCTGCATGGCGGTCTCATCGGTCGAGGCTGCGCTGGGGCTCCGCGCGACGCTCCCCGCCGCCGAGGAGCGGGGCCCTCGCTGAAAGGCCGCGAGGCGGCCGTCGGGGTCCCCTCGGGTTCAGGCTTCATGGCACGTCGGCCATGCGCTTCTGCTCCCACCGCGCAGCAGCATGGGCTCGTCTTACTAGCAGGCGCTCAGCCGGGCAAGCTTCGCGCCACGCGCAGCACGCAGCGCGCGCGTATGGCGCGCAAGGCGCGCGTGTCCGCGGCGCGCGGTCGGCCGTGCGTGCGCATGAAACCGCGGCGGGACACCGCGGGAAGGGGCCGCTGCGCCGGCGCGGCGGCCCTCCGAGCCGGCGCCTCAGGCGACGTCGGATTTGGGCGAGCGGCGCCTCGTCGGGAGATCGCTCGGCTTGTTGCGCGGCGTGATGATGCTGTAACGCCCTGCCTCTGCCACCCTCTCGTGGACGCCCGACTCCATGGCATCTCTCGCGGTCCTGAGCGGCGGCAGCCATCGCGACACGTTCGCGAGGCACGAGGTGCGCTCGGGAAAGGGAGAGTGACGGGGGGGCGGCCTCTCCGTCGCTCCGCGCAGCGGCCGCTCCGAAGCCGCGTCGTGCGTCCGCTCTTCGGCGGCGTCATGCGGCCGCTCCGGTGGCCCGTCATACGGCCGCTCCACGGCGGTGTCGTACGGCCGCTCCGCGGCGGCGTCGCACGGCCGCTCCGGGGTCGCGCTGTGCGTCCGCTCCGAGGGGGACCCGTGCGGCGGTGCGAACGGGGCGGCGCTCTGCGCAGGGAGCGTGCCGGAGGACGCGCGCCGCTTCGCGGTCGTCGCGGCGATCCGGTGCCGGAGATCCTCGACGTGCTTCGCGAGCCGCTCGGTCTCCTGCGTGAGCCGCGTGAAATCCTCCTCGGTGAGCCGAGTGAAATCATCGACCTGGCTTCTGCGCTCTGACATAAACGATCCTTTGCCGCGTCTCGTCAGCCGATCTCGACGCCCCGTCGGCTCCGCTGCACCTCCGGATACGTCTGCACGCCGCATGCCGCGCCGCTCGGGTCGGTCGCACGCACCCGGCGGGGGTCGAGCGACGCTGGCGCGGTTCGCCCCAACGGGGCGCGCCTGCCTCCATCCGTCCTCGCGATCTCTTGTCGGCGAGCGGCGGGGATCTGGCTGGACACGCGGGGGAGGGTTCAGCGGCACGCCCTGTGCCGTGGGGACGCCGCACACACGATAGATGAGCCCGGCGCGCCTCGCCCGGTCACAGCCCTCTCCGCCGCTCTCCAGAGCGCGGCGGGGAGGCCCGTGTCCCTGGGGCTCCAGGCCACGGAGGCGCGCGCGGCGCTGGTGCGCTGGTGCGCTGGTGCGCTGGTGAAGGAGTGGACGCATGCAGAACTCGAACTTTGAATCGCTCGGCGCCCGGCTGGGGATCCCGGGGGATGGCGTGTGGCCGTGGGTGATCGTCGCGGCGAGCGTTCCGGTCGGTTTCGGGCTCGCTCGGATCGCCGCCAGCGTCTTCCGGCGCGCCGGTTTGGTCGTCGCGCGACGGACCGCGACGCCGTGGGACGAAAAGACACTCGACGCGGCAATCGGCCCCGTGACCCTTTGTCTCGGGGTCGTCCTGACAGCGGGCCTCGCCAAGCTAACGCGGCTCGGCCAGGGCCTCGTGACCGATCTGCGGTCGCTCCTCTCGGCGCTGTTCATCGGCGGGGTGGCGTGGCTCCTTCTGCGCATCGTGGGGATCCTCACGGAGGTGCTGGACGCGCGCGCCCTGCGTCACCTCGAGGAGGGGAGCGAGTCGTCCCGCGGGCTCCGCACCCAGGCGCGCGTGCTCGAGCGGGTCGCGCGGGTGCTCATCGTGATCGTGGCGAGCGCGCTCGTGCTCCTGAACTTCGAGGCGGTGAGGAACGTCGGCGTCTCGTTGCTGGCGTCGGCCGGCATCGCGGGCGTCGTGCTCGGCCTCGCGGCGCAGAAGCCGGTCGGCGCGATCCTGTCGGGCCTCCACATCCTGTTCACCCGCCCCATCGACCTCGGCGACAAGGTCGTGGTGGACGGCGAGTTCGGGACGATCGAGGAGATCCGGCTGACCCACGTGGTCGTGAAGATCTGGGACGAGCGGCGGCTCATCGTCCCGACGGCGAGGCTCCTTGACCAGTCGTTTCAGAACTGGACGAAGCACGGGGCGGAGAAGCTGGGCACCGTCGAGATCTACGTGGATTACCGGACCCCGGTCGACGCCCTGAGGCGGCATTTCGAGTCGATCCTCCCGAGCAGCGAGCTCTGGGACGAGCGCGCGAAGGCCGTTCAGGTCACGAAGGTGACAGAGCGCACGATCGAGGTGCGTTTGCTCGTCTCGGCGCGCGATCCTGGGCAGCTGTTCGATCTGCGGTGCTGGCTTCGCGAGGAGATGCTCCGCTGGGTCCAGGAGCAGGAGGGCGGCGCGTACCTGCCGCAGGAGCGTTTGACCCGGAGCGCCTCTCTCTCGGAAGCGGCAGAGGGTCGTGGTCCGGCCTCGGGCCGCGCGCGCCGGGCTGGAGCGGGCGACAGGCTGCCCGATGTGGCGCCGTGACGGCGTGCGCCCACCATGTAGCGGAACGCCACACGGCGGCATTCAGGCGACGTGCGATGAGCCCGGCGCATCCGCTGCGTCCCTCGGGAGTGTCGGAGACCGGTCCAGGTCCTGCCGTAGGCGCTCCGGCGCGATGACGACGCGATGACGACGCGATGACGACCAGCGCCGCGGAATAGCCCTTCAGGCCAGTCGCGCCCTCCTGATCGCCAGGAATGGCTCCGCGCGCCGCCCCCTCGCAAGCGAGGCGCAGGAAAACGGCACATGATTTGCAGTAAAATCAGAAAGATCTGGGACAAGTGCCCGTCAGCCGAGCGGTCGATCGCGCGACGAGGTGTTCGCCACGCCCCGGGGAGGAGGCAGTGGCACGTCGGAACTGCGCCTCCCGCCATGTGCAGGCGCCTGCGGGAACCCAGGAGCAAGACACCATGAAGTCGGTCATCAGGATCACGCGGCTCGGCGGTGTTGATGTATTCGCGCATGCGGCGTTCGGCCTGCTGCTCCCGATCGGGGCGCTCCAGTGGGGAGCGCGGCATGGCTGGAGCGGCGTGCTCTTCGGCTGCGCGCTGGGCGCGGCGCTGCTCGGGTGCGTGGCGCTGCAGGCGCTCGTGCGTGGGATCGTGGCGAGGCAGCTCGGGCTGAGGCTGCGGGAGATCCTGCTCTCGCCGCTCGGCCCGGTGGTCAGCCGCTCGCGTCCTGCTGTGGGAGGGGCGCAGGGCCGCGCGCTCGGCCTCGCGGCGAACGTGGCTCTCGCGGTGCTCTTTGTTCTGGCCGTCGAGGCCCGGCGCGGGGTGGGCGAGCTCGGGTGGATCTCGGTCCTTCAGGCCGCCGAAGCGCCCTCGCGCGAGGCCGCGAGCGTGTGGATCGCCAGCGCGAACCTGGGGATCGCCCTGCTCGGCCTGCTGCCGGCGTTGCCGCTCGAGGGGGGGCGCGCGCTGCGCGAGGCGCTCTCGCCGCTCACCGGCGCCTGGCTCGCGACGTCGATGACGGCGGCGCTCGGGCAAGGGGCGGCGGCGGTGCTGTTCTTCATGGGCCTGTTCGGCGGTCAGCTCGTCGTGGCCGCGCTCTCGGCGCTCCTCTTCGTGGAGGCGCGGCGGGAGTGGAGCGCGGCGCAGGCGGTGATGGCGCCCGCGGGGCCGCCCGAAGAGCCTCCGAGCGAGGGCAGGGCGATCCAGCTGTGGCCTGGCGAGCTCGTGGGCGACGCCGCGCGGCGGATCCTCGCGAGCCAGGAGCCGGACTTCCCGGTCGTCTACGAGGACCGCGTGATCGGGGTCGTGACGCGCACGGACGTCATGCGCGCGCTGGCCGCCGGCCGGGAGGGGTCGTTCGTCGCATGGATCATGCGCTGCGACGTGCCCCGGGTGGCGGCGGACGTGTCGCTCGACGAGGTGGGGCGGCAGATGATCGAGAAGAACACGCCGGTGGTCGCCGTCTTCGACGGAGAGAGCTACCTCGGGCTCGTCAAGCATTCGGACATCGCGGGGGCGCTCACGCGCGGGCGAGGGGGTCGGCTCGGGAGGATCCACCTGGCTCCTCAGGTCGGCTCGGCATAACAGCGTTAACCAATACGCGCCGCGTCCTCCCACATCCGAACGTTTACGTGGTCGTGGTCGTGGTCGTGGTCGTGGTCGTGGTCGTGGTCGTTGACGGCCTATCGTTGACGACCACGACCACGACCACGACCACGTTCACGACCACGTAAACGTTTACGTTTACGTTGGTGACCGATGGTGGGGGGATCGGCGGGATGCCCGGCCCTCTCCGAAATCGGGAGGTAAGGGGCGAGCGTGGTTCCGGACCCAACGACGCTCGAGCGAAGCGCCCCGCCAACCCGGAGAGGGGGGCGGGGCGCTTGTCGGGAACCGCGAAGCTCAATCGCCTCGAACGAAATTGAGCTTGAAGGAGACCACGAGCACGAGCGCGTCCTGACTGATGCGGCGCTTGCCCCAGGCGACCCCGATGTGCAGCCCCTCGATCGGATCGAGGTTGGAGGGGAGCCCCACGGTGTGCGTGAGCGTCTTCGTGAAGTTCCACTCAGGCCGCTTGTTCGCGAGCGCCGCGTTGACCGCCTTCATGACGGTGTGGTCGAGGATCGAGGGGATGCCGCGGATGTCCGCCTCCTCGAGCTCGACGTTGAACGCCAGGACACTCCCCTTGTTCCTCTCGATGATCTCGGGGCAAATCAGCACCTTGAGCTCATCGAGCCGGATGGTGGGGTTGACGCCCGCGATGGACCACTGGAGCTCCGCCGGGCACGTGACCCGCAAGCCCAGGTCGTCGGTCAGGGCAATCTCGGTCGCCTTGCCCAGGTACAGCCAGCGATCGGTCGTCTCGTCGTCGTCCAGGTGGATCTTGACCGGGAGGAACTCGCCCAGGATCTGCGCGAGATCCTCCCGCGTGATGATGGCTTCGAGCCACACGGCCAGCGCCTCAGCTCAGGTGATGGCCGCTCTCGCCGCCGTGGGACCGCCCAGCTCCCTCGATGCCGTAATGCGAGTTCGCAGAGCTCGCGTCGGACGGCGTGACCGCGCCCTTCACCGCGTCGACCGCGCTGCCGACCTTGTCCTGGACCTTGCGCTCGGCCTGCGTCGCCTGGCGCTTCAGGCCGTCGAGGCGGGTCAGGAGCTCGCGGCGCAGCGCCTCGCCCGACGTCGGCGAGAGCAGCAGGGCCACGCCCGCGCCCACCGCGAGGCCGGCGCCGAAGAGGCCGAGCGCCGTGAGCGGGCTCCGCTTGCGCGAGAGCCCGACCCAGCCGAGCACGTCGTCGAAGCCGAGCGCCCCGACCGTGGCGGCGACGCCGGCGACCGCCTTCGCGACGTCGAACGCCGTCGTCCTGGCCGCCGTCGCGGCGACGCCCGCGCCGGTAGCCGCCGACTCAACCACACCCTTCGCAGTCCCCACCGCGTTGTTCATTCGGTTCGTCATGGCTCTTGTCTCCTCGTGACGGACACGACATCCGCCGGTTCGTGTCAGGAAACCATTGCAGGGCCCGGACCAACCGAGAGCTTGCGCCCGGAGCGCCTGTCCCCGGCGCCGCGGAGCGCCGCCGTGGCGCTCGCGTGACGAAACGCCACAGCTGTCGTGACGCGCCTCGGGCGCAACACGCGCCGTGACACGCGCGCCGGTGAACCAAGGGCCGCGGCGCGCGGCGCCGTCGCCAACGGAAGAGGTGGGATCGGGGGAGGAGAGCCGCCCTGCCGAGAGGGAGAGCGCCAGCTGCAGCGCCGCTCCGGCAGGGCTCCGAGACGCGTCCGCCGAGCGGGCGGGCGGGCGAGCTCGCGCGTCACCGGGGGGCATGGGCGACGCCGATCAGCGCGACGTCGACCCTGCGATCATAGCCATAGGAGTACATCGGTTGAGCTCCGACCGCCCCGTCGGCGCCCGTCGCGCGCGTCGTGATGTGATCCGCGGGGATGCCCTCCTTCACGAGGATCTCCTTCACCCGCGCGGCGCGGCGGAGCGAGAGATCCTGGTTGTACGCCTGGGTACCGCGCGGATCGGCGCGGCCGACGAGCTCTATCCTCGCGCCCTTCAGGCTCGATGAGCGCAGGCAGTCGACGAGCGCCCGGAGCTCCACGTGCTCTTGCGGGAGCGGCTCGGAGGAGTCGAAGGCGAAGCTCGTCTTGGGAAGGCGGCAGACATCGGCGATGTCGGCCCCGAGGGTGAGGCCGATGAACCGATCTTCGCCTTCCCTGAGATCGGGCCATTCGACCTTGTAGACTCCATCCGGGCCCGGGTTCGGCAACCTCGGCTCAGGCCGAGCCTGCTGCGGGGGGGGCGCCGCGGCGCACGCGGTGAACAGCGAGAGCGCAAGCGCGCCCAGGCAGAGCCTGGGCAGGTTGGACATCGACAGCATGAGAACCCTCCTTTCGAGGTCGGCCGCGATGAGCCGCCTCGTGTTCCGAGGAGGTCGTTCAAGCTCCGTGCCTGTCCGGCGATCGAGGCGTGTCGCCACGCGCCACGCCCCGCGCTCAAGGCGGGCTCATCAGGGGGATGACGGCTCTCTGGCCTCGAGCTTGGGCCAGGTGAACCGGAAGGTGGCGCCGGCGCCGACGGCGGACTCGACCCAGGCGCGCCCGCCCTTGTTCTGGACGATCTTCTGCACGACCGACAGGCCGATGCCGGTGCCCTCGACCTTGTCGCGCGCCTTCAGCGTCTGAAAGATGCCCCAGATGCGGTCGTGGTACTCGGGCGCGATGCCCGCCCCGTTGTCGGAGACCGAGAACTCCCAGAACGGCCCGGCGTCGCGCGCGCTGATCCGGACCTCCGGAGCGGTGCCCCCGGCGTGCTTCAGCGCGTTGCCGATCAGGTTCAGGAACGTCTGCTGGAGCGGAGCGCGCTCCGTGACGAGGACGGGCATGTCGGGGGCGATCTCCACGAGCGTCTCCGGCGGGGGCGCGAGCAGCTCGATGATCTCCCGGAGGAGCTTGCCGACGTCGATCGCCTCGGGCTTCTCGCGGGCGCGGCCCGCCCGCGAGTAGCTCAGGATCCCGTCGATGAGGTTCTCGAGCCGGTGGACGCGCCCGCGCAGCAGATCGAGCTGCTTGCGGCTCTCGGCCGTCATCTTGTCGTTCAGGTCCTCCTCGATCCACTGCGAGAGGTTGGCGATGCCCCTGAGCGGCGCCTTGAGGTCGTGGCTCGTCACGTACGCGAACTGATCGAGCTCCTTGTTGCTGCGCTCCAGCGCCTGGACGAGCCGCTGCCGCTCCTCCTCGGCGCGCTTCTGATCGTCGATGTCCGTGTACGTGCCGAACCAGCGGACGATGCGGCCCGACCCGTCGCGCGCGGCGACCGCCCGGCCGATGAACCAGCGGTACACGCCGTCCGCGCGCCGGAGCCGGCACTGGCTCTCGTACGGCTCGCCCGTGCGGAGCGCCTCACGGAAGGCCTCGATCGCCCGCTCGTGCTCGTCGGCGTGGATGATCCGGCTCCAGCCCTCGCCGCCGGTGTCCTCCGCGGCGAGCCCCGTGTAGTCGTACCAGCGCCGGTTGAAGTACTCGTGGTGGCCGTCCGGGCGGTTCGTCCACACGAGCTGAGGCATCGTCTCGGCGAGCAGCCGGAACTGCGCCTCGCTGTGCTTCAGCTCCTCCGCGAGCGTCTCGACCTCCTTGCGCACGGTGACCTCGCGCTCGAAGAGGAGGGCGTTGTCGACGCTGAGGGCGGCGCGCCGGGCGAGCTCCTCGGCGAACTGCACGTCGACCTTCGTGTAGTGCCGGCCCGACTCGGCGTGCGCGAGCGTGATCGCGCCGAGGACGCGGCCGCGCGCCGCCAGCGGCACGACGAGGTACGACCGGAGGCCGAGCTCGCGCGCCATCCGGAGGTGCTGCTCGTCCCGCGCGTTCTCGACGAGCAGGGAGTCCGGGATCTCGGAGGCCCACTCGACCTCGCCCGTCCGGAGCACCTTCGGCACACCGCGGCTCGCCGCAGGATCGACAGGATAGCTCTGCTCGATCT
Organism: Sorangium sp. So ce117; assembly: GCF_051524395.1. Classification (NCBI taxonomy): domain Bacteria; kingdom Pseudomonadati; phylum Myxococcota; order Polyangiales; family Polyangiaceae; genus Sorangium; species Sorangium sp. So ce117. Next base: position 7,321,588 of record NZ_CP150309.1, on the reverse strand, counting down.
GGCGGACGAGCTCCACCTTCTGCGGATCGGTGTGCTGGACGGCGACGCGCTGGATCGCGCCGTCCTGGGCCTGGATGTCCACGGCGCACCAGTCGGCGAGCAGCGGGACGACGAGCCGGGCGAGCTGCCCGAGCGTCTCGCGGAAATCGAGCGAGGAAGAGAGGATCTCGCCCGCGCCGGCGAGGAGGCTGACGTTGGCCTCGGCGCGCTTGCGCTCGCTGATGTCGAGCACATAGGTGAGGTTGCGCCGCTGCGTCTCGATGCGGGCGGACCCGACGAGGACCGCCACGCGCTTGCCGTCCTTGCGGATGTACTCCTTCTCGAACTGCCTCGTGACGCCGTGGAGGCTCAGCTCGTTGACCGCGTCGTGGTGGACGTGCTCGTACTCCGGCGGGGAGAGCTCCTGCCAGCTGAGCAGGCCCGCCTTCAGGTCCTCGCGGGTGTAGCCGATCATCGAGAGGAAGCAGTCGTTCGCCTCGATGACGCGCCCCTCGTAGTCGCTGAAGAGCAGGCCCATCATGCTGGTGTCCATGATGCGCCGGAACACCTCGTCGCTCGCCTGGCGCTCCAGCTGGCGGAGCGCGGCCTCCTGCCGCTTGATCTGCTCAGCCCTCCGGTGCAGCTCGACGAAGACCGCCACCTTGGCGCGGAGGATGTCGGGATTGAACGGCTTGAGTACGTAGTCGACCGCGCCCTCGCGGTAGCCGCGATACCGTCGGTCCTCGTCCTCCGGCAGCCCCGAGATGAAGATAATCGGCGTGTGCCTCGCCCGATCGAGCCCCCTCACGCGGGCGGCCGTCTCGAAGCCGTCGATTCCGCGCATCTTCACGTCCATGAGGATCAGCGCGAACTCCTCGCGGTTGAGGTGTTCCAGCGCCTCCTCGCCGGATTGCGCGGTGACGAGCCGCTGGCGCAGCGGATCGAGCACGGCCTCGAGGGCGAGGAGGTTCGCGCGGTGATCGTCGACGAGCAGGATGCTCGCCACCGGCTCGGACGGAGCGGAGGGGAGGGGAGCGCCCGGCTGGACCGAGGACTTCACCTGAAGCGGGCTCAGCCCTGGCTTTCGGTCGGGCATGACGAAGACGGTTAACGGCGCCCGGACCTTCTGGCAAGCGAAAGCGGCGCTCGCGCGGCGAGGGCCATTCTCCTGCTCGAAGCGGGCATCTCCGGCTCGCCGCGGCGCCTCCAGCGCGCAGCGACGAGGCCGCGCGGGATCGGGCTCCGCGCGCCACGCTGTGGCGATCCGTCACGCGCGCCGAACGGAGCGGACCGTCGTGGATGCGGCGCCGCGACGCCGCGGCCGGCAGCGCGCGGCTGGCATGGGGCCTGCTGGACGTGCCGCAGAGGGAGCGCGTATGCGATTCGGACTCAAGCTGGCTTCATTCGTGGGAGCGCTCGCGGGCGCGCTGCTGCCGTCGCCGGCGGCGGCGGACGACGGAGCGGGGCTCTTCGCGCTCCCGCCGAGCCGGCTCGACGCGGCGGACGTCGCGGGGATGCCGACCTCCGAGCCGCCTGCGATGTCCGGAGCGACGTTCGTCGATCTGATGGCGCGCGCGGTGATGGCCGTGCTGTCGCCGCCTCCGTCGGAGCTCCGCGTGGCGCCCCTCATGGGCCGAGGTGGGGGCGGAGGGCTCCGCCTCGTCCTGCCCGTGTGCGAGGACGGCTGTTCGCGTTACGCGTCCCGCGCCGTCTTGCTCGTCGCGCAGAGCGCGCCCGACTCGCCGTTCGCGTGGCTCGCCGCGGTGACCAACCGCGGCGGGCGATCGCCCGAGGGGCCGCCCGGCCTCGCGGCCGTCCGCGAAGAGGCCCGCCGCGCGCGCGCGAAGGTGCCTCAGGAGGAGGCGAGCGCGCTGCCCGAGTAGGCGCGGCGGCGAGTCACGCCGCGGGGGCGCGCCAGGAGACCGCCTGTCTGTCCCGACCTGTCCACCGTGTCCGCCGTATCCGCCGCTGAGCTGGCCTGAAGCGGAGGAGCCGAGTCGGCGCAGGACGAATGTCGCGCGGGGCGGCGGCGGTAGGCTGGACCTTCCTCTGGGGGGATCGGCGTCGGCGCGTGTTCGCCTCTCACCGCGAAGCCCGGGTCGACGTGACCGCCTCGTGGAGGGCGCGGAACATCGCCGCGAGCCTGTCCGCCTGGTAGCTGGCGTTGAGCCCGCTGGGGTTCGGAAGCACCCAGAGCCGCGTTGCGCCGAGCGTCTCTGTCTGGGGGCCGGGCACGGCGCGGGGCCTGCCGAAGGCGCCTCGATAGGCGCCGATCCCGAGCACGGCGAGGAATCGAGGGCGGTAGCGCCGCACCGTGGTCTCGAGCCGCCGCCCGCCTGCGGCGAGCTCCTCGGCGGACAGCTCGTCCGCCGACGCGGTCGCGCGCTCGACCACGTTGGTGATCCCGTACCCCAGCTCGAGCAGCTCGCGCTCCTCGGACGGGGAGAGCACGCGATCGGTGAATCCGCCGGCGTGCAGCGCCGGCCAGAACCGGTTGCCGGGGCGGGCGAAGTTGTGCCCGACGGCGGCGGTGTAGAGGCCCGGGTTGATGCCGCAGAAGAGGACGTCGAGGTCGGGGGCGATGACGTCCGGCACCGTCTTGCCGGCGGCGGCGAGGAGCTCGTCGCGGGTGGGTCGTCGGGGTCGGGGAGGGGAGTGCACAGGCTTTCCGGGCGGGCGCAGGGCGCCGCGGCTGCAGCTTACGACGCCGCCGCGCGAAGGAGCGCGGGCGCCGGGGACGACGGGCGCGGGCGCCGGGGACGACGGGCGCGGCCGCCGGGGGCGAGGACGTGGATCGACGCTGGACGGGGGCGCGGCAACGGATACCGTCGTGCTTTCCCCGGATGCTGGTGCGCTCGCTCGGTCTGATCTCGGCTCTCCTCGCGGCCGCCTGCGCGCGTGCGCCCGAGCCGAGCCCGGCGAGCGGCGCGGGGGCTGCTCGGGCGGCGCGTGCGTCGGGCGCGGCCGGCTCCGCCAGCGCTGCCCCGGCGGGGGCGCGCTATTTCCAGGCGCTCTCCGAGGGCGTGTTCCGGGCAACGCACGACGGACCGGCCGCGGCCGTCGCGGCGCGCGTCGTCACGGAGGGCGCGCGGCTCGAGCTCGGCGGAGACGGGCGCGTCGCCGCGGCGGCCTGGGAGGCCGATCTGTGGGCGTCCGGCGAGCCCGTCGTCGGATCGCTCGCGATCGCGCCCCACCTCGGCGGGGGCTTCCTGCACTGGACCCGGCGCAGGGCGTTCCGCTCGCGCGGCTTCACGGGGCCGCTCGCGGAGGTGGCGCTCGGCGGCGGCGGCACGGTGCGGGGCGCCCGCAACGGCCTGCGAGGCGTCGTGGTCTTCACGGAGCAGGGGCCGCGGGAGCTCCTGCCGGGCGAGGATCGGGGCCGGGCGCTCGATACGCCGGCCATCCACGATCTGGCCGCGCTGGACGCCGCGCGCGCGGCGCGCCTCGACGTCTTCGGCCGCGCCGCGACGACGGCGGACGGCGGCAGGACGTGGATCGATGTCGGCCAGCGGCTCGGGCTCGCCGTGCGCGTGAGCGTCGCTCCGGACGCGCTCTCGCTCGACACGGCGCTCGGGCGCGTGCCCGTCCTCCCGGACGGATCGCTCGGCCGGCCCGACGGCGATCTCCGCGCGATCTGGCAGCCGAGCGGGTCGTTCCAGCTGCTCTTCGCGGGCGCCCAGGCCGCCTCGCGCGACGCCCCCGTCCTCGAGGATCTCGCGCCGCTCGCGGCGGCCGTCTCCGCGGGCGCGCTCTTGCCCGACGGGACCGCGCTCGGGGCGTTCGAGGGCGGCGTCGCGCGCATCGACGTGAGCACGGGCGCGGTGCGCGAGCGGTTCTCCGGCTGGCTCCCGGACGGGCTGGGCTGCGCGCCGGTGCCCGCGAGCGACGGGCCGCTCTTCCTCTGCGTGTGGGACGATTACGACAACTACGGCAGCTACGTCCTGCGCTCCGAGCGCGGCGAGGCGCCGCGGATGGAGCGCGCCTTCAGCGACGAGGGGTTCTTCGTGGCCGACGACGGCGGCGCGCTCGGCTACGTCGGCGGCTGCGCGGCGTCTCCGCGGGTCGCCAGCGACGAGGAGCGAGAGCGCCGCTACGGCGAGGTCGTGATCCACCCGAGGATCTGCGTGCGGCGCGGCCCGGACGACTGGGTCGAGCATGCGGTCGAGCTCGGCGAGTCGCAGACGCTGGTCGGCTGGGCGCCGCGCCGCGACGGGAGCGCGATCGCGCTGCTGAGGGGCGAGCGCGACGCGCGCCTGCCAGCGCCCGCCGGGGCGCCGCGGGGCCGCGACGAGGGGGGCGTGCGGGTCGTGCAGCTCCGCGGGCACCTCGCCGGCTGGTACTGGACGCCGCCCCCGCGCGACGGGGCACGGGCGCTCGTCGACAGGCGCTTCCGCGCGCGCGAGGACGGCGGGGTCGACGGGTGGCTGTCGTCGGTCGAGTGGTCCGATCCCGTCGGGCAGGCGAGCCTGGGCGTCACGATCGCGGACGACGGGACGGTCTCGCCGCACGCCCTGCCGCCGGATCCGGCGGGGATGGTGGTGACCGGCGACCACGGCGTGCTCGTCACGACCGGCGCGGAGCTCTACGAGACGCTCGATCACGGCCGCACGTGGCGCGCCGCCGGGCGCTCGCCGGTGCCGCCACCGTCGTTCCAGGGCGGGTGCTCCGCGCTCGGCTGTGCGTTGAGCGGCGTGGTGCGGCTCGGCTGGGGCGCGGGCGAGCCGTCGCCGGCCGCCGCCGCCGCGCGGGGCCCCGGCTGCGGGGCGGCGGAGGCCAGCCGCGCGGGCGCCGCCGGGGCCGACGCGGCGGCTTGCGTGGGCGGCGTCGGTCGGATCGACGAGCCGCCGGCGGCGCTGCCGTCGCTCTCCTGTGCGCCGATCGAGCTGCCGGCGCTGCGCCCGCGCGCCGCGCCCGAGGCTGGCTCGGAGCGATGGACCGTGCCGACGTCGTATGGCGAGACGCTCGATGTCGTCGCCGACGCGCCGCCGCCTGGGCGTGCGGCGCGGCCCGCCGAGGAGGCGCCGCCCGCCGAGGACGCCGCGCCCGAGGAGGCGCCGCCCAACGTCGCGGCGTCGGGCAAGGGCGGCGCGGCGCCGGGAAAGGGAGGTCCGAAGGTCGCGGCGGTCCGGACGCACAGCGTGCTCTACCTCCCGCCGTTCGATCTGCGCGGCGAGGCGCTGCGGCTGAACGCGACCGGGCTCGCGCCGAGCGGCGGGCACGGCGGGAAGCGCAGCGCGTCGATGCCGCTGCTCGCTGCGAGCGGCGAGGTCGGGCTGCTCGTCCTCGCCGAGGCGGGCGAGCTGCTGCTCGGCCCGCAGGGCGCGCGGGCGCTCCCGGCGTTCGAGCCGCGCCGAGGTTACGAGGACACCGCGCCGGGGCGGGCCCCGGGTCTCCTGCTCGGTCCTGGCCGCGCGCTCGTGCTCGGCGAGCTCCGGCGCCGCGTGGCCGTCGAGGAGCACACGCCGGAGCCCCGGCGGCCTGCGCGCCTCGTGGCGCTCGACCGCGAGGAGCTCCGGGGCCGGCCGATGACCCTCGCGTGGCGCGACGATGGGGAGGCCGGCGTGCTGGTGCTCGACGGCTCGGCCTTCGAGATCGCGGGCGCGGCGGTGCTGGACCGCATGGGGGGGACCGCGGGCGAGGTGGTCGCGCTCGCGCCCTGGACGACGCTGACCGCCGCCAGCGACGCGCGCTGCCGCGCCCAGCGGGGCGCGTGGCGCGCGCTCGTGGCGCTCGATCCGGAGCGCACGCTGCGCCTCGACAGGAGGGCGCTGCCCGCTATCGCGCTCGGGAACCAGGGCCTCGCGCAAGTGCGCTGGGGGCGCGAGCGCGTCTGCCTCGAGGCGCTGCACCTCGCGGCCTCCGACTCGAGGCGGCGCGGTGAGCGCGCGGAGGGCGCGGCGCTGATCGCGCGGTGGATTGCTGCGCGGGGGCAGGGGAGCAGCGCCGGCGCCGGCACAGGACAAGGCGCGCTGCGAGCGCAGGCGACGATGCAGCGCCTCGTGTGCTCCGTTGGCGCGCGGCCCGAGGACGGCTGAGGCGCGGTGTGGATGTGGGCCAGCCGCTCCGAAGACCCCTCCGCGAGCACGATCGGCTCGGACGAATGATGCGCCGGGCGGACGGATAGGTTGGTACCATCACCATTCCCAATGCACGGCGACGGGACAGAACGGTCGAAGGACATCGATAGTACAGCGTCAATGCAATTTCGTGCTCCGTTCTCTCGGCAGACCAGCGCCGGGGCGGGGCTCGTGTTGCTCTACGCCGACAACTACGAGCAATTCCGTCCTGCGTACCCCGTGCTCGAGCAAGGCTCGGTCCTCGGCCGCGATCCGACCGCGGATGTGTCCGTGCCGACGCGGAGCGCTTCGCGCCATCATGCCCGGATCGAGCGGCGGGGCGGCGTCTGGCGGCTGACCGACCTCGGCGGCCGCAACGGCACGCTCTGCAACGGCGAGTTCGTCACGGAGGCGTCCATCGCGCACCTCGATCAGGTCCGGGTCGGCGACGCCATCTTCAAGTTCGTCGAGCGCGACGTCGAGAGCTACGCCCGCTACCGCATCGACGGGGCCTACGTCGAGCCGCCGGGCTCGCAGGAGGGGCCGCCGAGCTTCTCGATGGGGCGGATCGTGGGCGGCTACCAGACCCGGAGCCTCGCCCGCAGCCTGCACGAGATCGCGCGCAGCGAGCTCTCGGTGCTGATCCGCGGTGAGAGCGGGACGGGAAAGGAGATCTTCGCCCAGCAGCTCCACGACTGGAGCGGCCGGCGCGGCCCGTTCCTGGCCGTCAACTGCGCCGCCATCCCCGCCGCCCTCGTCGAGGGGGAGCTCTTCGGGCACCGGCGCGGCGCGTTCTCGGGCGCCGACCGCGACAGGGCGGGCATCCTCCGCGCGGCCCACGAGGGCACGCTCTTCCTCGACGAGATCGGGGACATGCCGGTGGAAGCCCAGGCGAAGCTCCTCCGGGTGATCCAGTCGAAGGAGTTCACGCCGCTCGGCGCGACGCAGGCCGAGCGGATCGACGTGCGGATCGTCGCCGCCACGCACCGCGATCTCGACAAGCTCCAGCAGACGGGCGCCTTCCGCGCCGATCTGTTCGGTCGTCTGAACGAGCACAGCGTGACCCTGCCCCCCCTCCGCGAACGCAAGGAAGACATGTTCTTGCTCTGCACCGCGCTCGCGGCGCGCCACGGCCGGTCCGAGATCCGGCCCAGCATGGTCTCCATGGCGGCCCTGCTCCACCACGATTTCCCCTACAATGTGCGGGAGCTCGAGGCGCTCCTGAAGCGCTGGGCCGCCGCGGATCGCGGCGCCGAGTTCGGCATCCAGGATCTCAGCGACAGCATCCGCGATCGGATGAAGACGTACGGGGCCCGGGGCGCCGCCCTCGCGAGCCCGCTCGCGGAGGACTCCCGCGCCACGGTCTACCCGCAGTACGACGAGGAGCCCTCGGAGGACGGAGCGTCCGCGCCGGGCGGGCCGCTGCCGCCGAGGACCACCCCGGAGGAGAGCGTGCTCCGGGAGCTCCTGGCGAGGCACCAGGGGAACGTCGCCGCCGTGGCGCGCGTGCTGGGGAGGGATCGCGTGCAGGTGCACCGCTGGATGAGGCGGTACAACCTCAAGGCCGACACGTTTCGCGGGTAGCATCGCGCTCGGCGCCGCGCAGAGCGGCTACACTCGCGCCGGACGAGAAGGACAGGCGCTGAGCGGCCTGCCCTCGATCGCGCCGAGCACCGCACGGGATGGATCCTGCCCGCCTGAGACTGGATGTCGTGGCTCCTCTCCTCGCCGCGCTCGCGCTCGCGGCGTGCGGCGCGGCCGAGCCCTCGGTCGCGCCGCACGGCGCGCTCGATCCGCCTCCCCGCGCCCCCTCGACCGTCGCGCTCGGCCCGGCTCGGTACGTCGCGCAGCCCTACCTCGGCCTTGTCGAACGCGTGGTCATCGACGGCCGGGAGGTCGACAGGGCGATCGTCAACGGCCAGCGCGCCGAGCTGCACGGCCTCGATCGGCTCGAGCCGCTGGGCGCGGACGGCGTGGTGCTCGCCGGCGGCGCGGCGTTCCCCGCGTGGGCCCAACCCGGCGCGCGCGTTATCGGCGTCACGCGCGCCGCGCGCTACCTGTTCTGGAGCGGCGGCGACATCTACGCCGCCGAGAGCTTCGGCGGGGAGCTCCGCAAGCTCGCGACCCTGCCGGGGGACGTCGCGAGCGCGTTCCCGTGGCTCGACGGCATCGGGCTGCTCACCGCGGCCGGGAGCTTCGTCGTCCAGGGCGCGAGCGGCGCGCTGCGGCCGCTCGGCTCGCCGTCCCTCGTCGCGGCCGCGGCGGCCAGCGAGCGCCGCGCGCTCGTCCTGACCGTCTTCGGGCGCGCGCTCCTCACGCGGGACGCGGGCGCGTCGTACCGCGACGTCACGGCGGAGCTCGGCGATGCGATCGCGCTCGACGTCCGCGGCGAGGAGATCGTCGCCTCGCTGGCCTTCGGCCTCGAGCGCGCCGTCGAGCCGAGCGGTCGCCTCGGCGAGCCCCGCGCGCGGCGCGCGCCGCCGGCGGCCGGCGTCGATCCCGGGTGGCTCGGCCGCGCGCCCTTCGAGCAGCTCGCGGACGCCGTAGCCTCGGGCCTGCCGCTCCCCGACGGCGGGGCCGCGCTCGCCGTGGACGGCCTCATCGGCCGCGTCGATCTCGCCACCGGCCGCGCCTCGTCCGTCGCTCCGCTCCCGCCGGGCAGCGGCGAGTGCGCGCCGTTCCGCGCGGGCGACGCGCTGCTCGCCGTCTGCGCGGGTCCGGAGCGCGCGAGCGTCGTCGACCTCTCCAGCGACGCGCGCGCGCTCCGCGTCGAGCGCTCGTTCGAGCTCCTGCCCGAGCCGGGGCGGGAGACCGATCGCTTCGTCGGCGTCGACGGCGAGGCGCTCGGTTACGTGGGGCCATGCGAGGGGCGGCCGAGGCCGCGGATCGATCTCCGCGAGCTCTCGCAAGGGGCGCTCGGCGGCGACGCGACGCAACAGAGCGCGGTGTTCTGCGCGCGGCGCGGGCCGGGAGACTGGGTCGAGCACCGCCTCGACGCGGCGGACGCGACCGACGCCCTCGCCTGGATACCGCGCCGCGGCGGGGGCGCGGTCGCGCTCATTGCGCGCCCCGGCACGTTCCTGCCGGACGGCGAGCGCGTCGAGGTGCGCGGCGCGCTGCGCGTCGTGCGGCTCGCGCGGGGCGAGCCGCCGCTCGTCTGGCCTCCGTACGGCGAGGAGCGGGCGGAGCTGCTCTCGCGCGCGCTCGCCGCGCGCGCGGACGGCGCGATCGAGGGCTGGCTCCCCTTGCACGGCTACGCGGCCGATCCCGCGCCGATCACGATCGATCCCGCCGGCCGGCTGCGCCGCCATGCCGTGCCGGCGCGCGCGCGCTCGATCGCGGCGTCGGGCCCCTTCGCGCTCGCCGAGACCGAGGACGGCGGGCTCTTCGAGACGATCGATCGAGGGCAGCGATGGACGCCCGTCGCGCCGCCGCCGGGCGGCGGGGCCGCGCACCTCAACGCCTGCTCGGCGGTGGGCTGCAGCCTCGGCACGTTCCTCCGGCTCGGGTGGGCGTCGGCCCCGCGCTCCGGCGGCGGCGGCGGAGGCCGCGCCGCGTCGCCGCCCGGCGCGGCCCTGGCGGAGCCGCCCCCTGCGCGGCTCGCGCCCGATCGCGACAGGGTGCGGCCTCCGCCGCCGCCGCCCCTCGCGCGGCTCGCCTGCAGCTTTGCGGGGCCACTCGACGCCGCGCGCGTGCCGGAGTCGTCCGGGTTCGGCGCCGTCGCCGCGCCGCCCTCGCGCATGGGGGGCACGCTGTGGCTCGGCACCCTCGGGATGCTGACGCTGCCGTCGTTCAGCGCTGGCCAGTCGGGCAGCGTTGGCCAGTCGGGCAGCGGCGGCCTGCCGGGCGCCTCGTTTGCCGACGCGGAGCTCGCGTGGATCGCGCCGCTCGACCTGCGCGCCGAGATCCACCGCGCCACCGTGCCGCTCGCGAGCGCCGGGCCGCTCCAGCTCGCGTACCGGCCCTACGAGGCGCCGATCGGGCTCGTCATCGATCGCGACGGTCGCGTGGCCCCTGTCGCGGCCGGCCCGGCGGAGGCGTGCCTCGCCGGCCTGCTGGACGCCGCGGGCGTCACGCGGCCGGTCGGCGGCTGCGCCCCCCAGCCCGCGATCGGCGTCGATCTCGGCGATCGCGCGGTGTTCCTGAGCCCGCGGAACGACGGCCTCGCGGTGAGCTCGGTCGACCTCCGCGGCGCGCGCGGCGAGGCTCCTCTCGCGCGGCCCGCGGGCGGCGGGCCGCCTCCGGCGATCCGGGAGCTCCACGTGCAGCGCACCGCGCGCGCGACGGGGGCGGATCGGGCGCGCTTCGCCTTCGGCGCAGGCGCGCGCGCGGGCGCGCCCGTCTTCGTGGCGGTGGCAGGAGACGGCGGCGCGGTGCTCTCGGTGGTCGACCCCGTGCTCGGCACCCTGGGGCCCGAGGAGGCCCTCGCCCCGCTCGGCGCGCTCGGCGCGGGCGGCGACCCCGCCTGCGCGCCGCGTGGCGGAGAGGCGCGCGTGGTCCTGTCGTTCGATACGGAGATCGGCCTCGTGCCCGGCGCGCTGCCGGGGATCACCGCGGCCGGGACGGCAGGCGCCGCGGTGATCCGGTGGTCGCGCGAGCGCGCGTGCCTCGACGCCGTGGAGCTCGTCGTGCGCGACGAGCGCTACGACGGCGGCCTCGGCTTCTACGAGCCGCCCGGCGTCGTGAAGAAGCTCATCGCGCGCTTCGCGGGGCCATCCCCCGCGGCGCCGCTCGGCGCGCACGGCGGGCTCGTTGATCGGCGCGGGCGCGGCGGGCTTGGCCCCGCGGCGGCGCGGCGGAGCGAGCCGGCGCAGGGCGCCGGCGGCGGCACGCTCGCGCTCGTCCTGTACGGCCAGGAGAGCCGGCAGCCGGTGCAGTGCAAGGCGGTCGTGGGCGTGCGCTGAGCCGAGCGCGCGCTCGCGGACCTCTCGACCGCGCCGCGCGGCCCCGGATCGCGCGGTGCGCCGCGGATGGCGCGGCGTTCGCGGCGCACCGTCTGCCCGTCTGACCGTCCAGCAGCACGCTGCGGCGGATTTCCAGATGGTCTAGGATGGGCCGCGTGAGCGCCGCCGCGATGCCCTCCCGCGCAGGCGTGCTGCTCGTGCTCTCCCTGGCCGCCGCGTGCAGCGCCGCCCCGGAGCGCCCTCCGCGGCCTGCACAGCCGCGGGTCGCCGCGCTCGCCGACCCGCTCCCGCTCTCTCCTGCGCGCTACGTGCTCACCGAGGACATCGGCGTCCTCCTCGACGCCGCTGTCGGGGCCGACGAACGCGCGCCCGCGCCCGGCCCGGAGCCCGCGCTCTTCGAAGGGCGCCGCGTGCGCCTCGAGGGCGGCGTCGTGCTCGCCGACGCCCCCGCGGCCGAGCCGCTCCGCGGGTTCCGGTCGATCCCCGCGCGCCTCGGGGGCGGGTTCCTCCTGTGGTCCGAGGGCCGCGTTTACCGCGCCGTCGACTTCCTCGGCGAGCTCGCGCCCATCGCCGACGTCGGCGCTCCCGGCGGCGCGCGGCCGTACCTCGACGCGATCCTCCTGCGCAGCGATCGGGGGCTCCTCGAGATCGATCCCTCCACGCTCGCCGTTCGCCGCTTCGGCGCCGCGGGCGTTGTCGACGCGGTGGCCGTCGACGCGCGCCGCGCGGCGCGCCTCGACCTGCTCGGCCGCGCCTCGGTCACCCTCGACGGGGGCGGCACCTGGATCGACGTGCTCGAGACGCGCGGGCTCGCCACGTCGCTCCTCGAGGAGCAGGACGGCGGCAGAGCGGTCGCGCTCCTCGGTCCGCAGGGCGGCGCCACGCTCCACGTGAGCGCCGCCGGCCTCGTACCCGTGGTGCCCGCGCCGCCGCGGGCCGGGCCGAGCGCCTCGCTCTCTCTCCCGCCCGCGCGGGACCCCACGCTCGGCACCACCTCGGTCCGCGCGCTCGCTCCAGCGGGGGTCGCGCTTGCCGCGGCCACCGGCGCGCTCCTCCCTGGCGGCCGGTGGCTCGTCACTCGCGACGGTGGCCTCGCCGTGTTCGCGGCGGCGACCGCCCAGCCCCTCGCGGAGGCGGGGATCGAGAGCCTCGATCCGAGCTATGCGCGCTGCCAGCCGTTCCGGTCGGGCGACGACGTCTTGCTCGCGTGCGCGCACGAGGCCGCCCAGGTGCTCCGGCTCGAGACGACGCTCTCCGCGCCGCGGCTGGAGGCCACGTTCCCGCCCCGCGGCCTCGGCCCCGACCCGATCGCGAGCTCGCAGGGCGCGTTCGTCGGCGACGATCGCGGTCGCCTCGCCTTCCTCGGCCGGTGCGGCAGCGTCCCCCCTGGGCTCCACGACTTTCCGGAGAGCCCGGGAGACGCCGGCCCTACGGACGACGAGGCGCCATGGCCCCGGCGCTTCGCGCGGCTGGCGCCCGACGAGCCGCAAGGGGACGCCGCGAGCCGCGATCCTGTAGAGGAGGGCGTTGCGCGCGTGTGCGTGCGCGTCGGCGGCGGCCGCTGGGTCGAGCGCCGGATCGAGGGCGAGGACGCCGACCGCCTCTACCGCTGGATCGTCGGCGAGCGCGGGAACGTCACCGCCCTCGTGCTGGAGGCGCCGGAGGGGCCGCGGCCCTCCGAGGAGGACGAGGAATCTGACGAGGAAGTGCGCGGGACCTCCGAGGGCGAGAAGGAGGACGGCGCGCCGCGGAGATCGCCTCCCGGCCCCCCCGTGCGCGGGCGCGAACGTCGTCCTGCGGGCCCGCCCGAGGGCGTCCGCGTGATCCGCGTACGCGATCGCGACCCGGCGCTCACGGGCGGCGCCTTCCCGGCGCTCGTGGGCGGCATCTTCCCGGGGTCCGCCGACGCCGTATCGCCGCCGCGCCTCATCGACACCGATTTCTGGGAGGACGAGGACGGCCTCGTGCGCGGCTGGCTGCACCTGCCCGAGGAGGCCGGCGGCGTCTCGCCCGCCCACGAGGCGCTGCCGGAGGCGGGCTCTCCCGCGCGCGCCCGTCGAGCGGAGCGGCTGCTCTCGGGCCGCCGCGGCGGCCGCATCGCCGGCCTGCGCATCGACGCGCGCGGCGGCGTCACCGTCTTTCCCCTCCCGGCCGGCGTCCAGAACGTCGTCGTCGGCGGGCGGTTCGCGCTCGCCGCCACCGGCGACGCCCCGCCGGCCTTCTTCGAGTCGACCGACGGCGGCCGCTCGTGGCGCCCGGTCGAGGGCCCGCCCGCACGCCAGATCGAGCCTCCCTTCGACGAGGGCGCCCCCTTCGCCTGCTCCCCGATCGGCTGCGCGATGGGTGAGCACGGCCTCGTCCGCCTCGGCTGGGGCGGTCCTCCGCCCTCGCCGCGCAGCGCGCCGCCGCCCTTCGCTCCTGCGGTGAACCCAGCGCTCCGCGCCGCTCCTCCGCCGCTCGTCTCCTGTCGCCTCGACGACGACCCCTCGTCCTTCCCGCCGCCGTCGGCCGCCCCGGCGCCGCCCTCCTCGGATCGCCTCCCCGCTCGCCGCGCTCCCCGGGGCACGCCCGCGGCAGGGGGGCCCGCGACGGCCCGCCCGACCGGCGGCGCGCCCCCTGTCGTCTCGCTGTCGACCGCCCCGTCCTCGCCCCTGGGCTCGCTCCGCGACGGCACCTTCACCGCGAGCGTGCTCCTGCCGTTCGCGCGCGCCGGAGCGCCGCGCCGCCTGTCGCTCCGCGACGGCTCGCTCGGCGCGGCGTCCGGCGACATCGTCCCCGTGCTGCTCGCGCCCGGCGCCAGGGCGCCCGCGGATCTGCTGCTCCTGTTCGACGCGAGCGGCCCGCACGGGCGGCGCGGCCTCCGCGTGCGCGCGGGCGCCGAGCCCCCGGCGCTCCTGCCGTTCGACAACGCCGGCACGATCGCCGCCGCGGTCGAGCTGCCGGGCGGCGAGCTGCTCGCCCTCGACGCCGGGAGGCGCAGCTTCGTCGTCGCCGTGCGGCAGGGCACCTTCCCGGCCTTCGGGCTCGCGCGTGTCCCCGAGCTCGCGGGCGCCCGCCTCACCCTGGGCCGCCGGCTCGACGCCCCTGGCGTGGCCCTCATCGGCTACTCCGTCGCTTCCGGGGAGGTGGTCGCGGGGCCGATCGACGTCGCCCGTGGCCAGGTCGGTCCGATCGAGCCGCTCGGGACCCTCGCGTCGCTCGCGGCGATGGGCGCCGGCGGCTGCGGCGGCGCGCGACCGTCGCACCGGTTCATCGCCGAGCTGCCCGCCACGCTGCGGGTGGCTTCGAGGAACGGGGCGCCGCTGTTCGAGGGGGACGCCCCCGCGTCCGCGCTGCTCTCCGGCGGCCGCGGCGCCCTGTGCGTCGAGGCGATCGAGATCCGCGCCGCGGCCCGGGGCGGGCTGGACCTCGGCGTGGTCTTCGGCCCCGACGGCGCCGCCGCGCTCCGCGACGGCGGGGGCGGCGGCGGCGTGAGACTCCGCTGCGAGCTGATGTGAAACCCGCCATGACGGGCGACGAGCATCCGGAGATTCCGCGTCGGCGGACCTATCGTGCTAGGGTCCGCCAATGCCCGCCCTTCGATCCTTGGCCCTGCCGATCGCGGCGGCCGCGTCGATGCTCGCGCTGAACGCATGCTCTGAGCGGCCCACCAACTTCCCCGATCGCGACGGTGTCATCGCCGCTCAGGCCGAGTGGTGCGCCGCGCTCGCCAAGCTCCAGCGCGCCGGCGCCTCCTGGGAGCACCTCAACGCGTGCAAGGCCGCCTACCCGACCTCGTCGCCCACGTACCTCCGCGCGATGACGAGCTGCTTCTCGCGCCGCATGGAGGCCGCCGCCGAGAGCTCGCCGGACCGGAGCCAGATCATCCTGGAGTGCAACGACGAGGTGGCCGTCAAGCTCAACCCGGACGAGCCCACGGCGGCGCCGGTCATCGAGTCCCGCTGCGCGCGCATGGCCCGCTGCGAGAGGGTGCCCGTCCCCGCGTGCAAGAGCGCGTTCAGCAAGCTCGAGGCGGCCCAGCGCGCGATGTTCACCACCATCTACAACGCCGCCGGCCGCTACGAGATCATCGACTGCCTCGAGAACGCGAGCTGCACCGACAACGAGGAGGCGGGCCGCCAGGCCTGTTACAAGCCCACCTCCGACGCGCTGCTCTGGTTCCCCGACTGAGCCCCGCGCGCTGGCGGTCGTCGCCTCGTCCACGCTGGCGGTGATCTTCTCGTCCACGCCGCCGGTCCTCTTCGTCCGCGCCGCGGCCCCCTCCTCCGCGCCTCGTTGCCGCGAGATCCCTGGTAGCGTGCCGCGTATGCGAACCGCCCGATCTCGAACCGGTCCCCTGTCTCAGCTCGGCGCGCGGCGTCAGCGCGCCGAGCGTCCTCACGCCCTCCCCGGCGCGACCCAGCCCGGAGCAGCGCGCCGCCTTTTCCTCGCGCGCGTCGTCGCCATCGCGCTCGCGCTGATCGGGGCGTGGCTGCCCGCGAGCGCCGCTCACGCGGCGGGCACTGTCACCATCGTCGACCGCTCGCCCAAGGAGGACAACGGCCGATGGAAGCTCAAGATGACGATCAACTACGGAGGGACCCCGCACCTCGGGCACATCCCGATGCTGTTCTCGTTCACGCCGACGGTGCACTACGAGCGAGCGCTCACCGACAAGTCGCCCGATACCCCGGTCCTTGTCCGCATCCCGCTCCAGAACCAGCAGTCGATCAACGAGAGCATGGACGTCGGCTTCTCCGACGGCAGCGGCAAGATCTTCGCGATCACGAAGTTCGACTTCATCCTCCGGCGCGATCGGCTCTTCGAGGCCGGCGAGTACGAGCTCGTGATCAAGCGCGCGAGCGACGGCGTGCAGATGGGGCAGAAGCAGAAGATCACCCTGCAGGGCGACAACCCCATCATGGATCGCCGCGCGATCGTCTTCAGCGGCGAGAAGAAAAAGAAGGACGGCAAGACGGACAAGGCCGAGGCCGAGAAGAGCGACGAGCCCGCCAAGGGAGAGGCGCCCGAGGGCGAGCCCGCGGAGGACGCCGCCGAGGCGGAGGCGCCCGTCGACGACGCGCCGCCGGCCGAGGCGCCGCCGCCGGTGGAGCCCAAGCAGGGCGGCTGCGGCTGCCGGCTCTCGCCCGACGAGGCCGCGACGCCCTTCGCCCTGCCGCTCGTCGCCCTCGGCGCGGCCGCCGCGCTCGCGCGAAGGCGCGGCGAGCGCCGCGCGCGCCGCGCCTGACAGCGCCCGCGCCGCGAGCGCCCGGGATCGAGCGAGGCGGCCTCTGTGCTGGACGTTGCGCGCGCGGTCTCGACCGGCCGCGCCTGCAGCAGCACATCGTGATCGCGCTTGCAGGGACCACCCGAGCCCGCAGACAATCCCGGGCCGACGTCCGCTGTCCGCGACTCCCTCGCGGGCCCGCCGTCCCCAATCCAATCGATGAGCTCCCTAGTCCCTGCCCACCAGCACCCCCTGCTGTACGCGATCTTCGTGCGTGTCTGGCTCCACGAGCTCTCGCGGGCCGCCAAGGCCAGGGTGACGCTCGCCAGCGTGCCCGACGCGGCGCTCGACCGGCTCGCCGCGCTCGGGGTCGACTACGTGCACCTGATGGGCGTCTGGACGCTCGGCGAGG
Organism: Sorangium sp. So ce117; assembly: GCF_051524395.1. Classification (NCBI taxonomy): domain Bacteria; kingdom Pseudomonadati; phylum Myxococcota; order Polyangiales; family Polyangiaceae; genus Sorangium; species Sorangium sp. So ce117. Next base: position 7,305,031 of record NZ_CP150309.1, on the reverse strand, counting down.
AGGGCCCGCGCCGCTCGCTCACGGATCCCGACCTGCGCGCCGAGTACGACCGCGTGCTGCCGGACTGGACCGAGGCCGACGTGGCTGGCTCCCCGTTCGCGGTCGCGCGCTACGAGGTGAACCCCGCGTTCGGCGGCGACGCCGGCCTCGCGGATCTGCGCCGGCGCCTCGCGGCGCGGGGCATCGGGGTCATCCTCGACTTCGTGCCCAACCACGTCGCGCGCGATCACCACTGGGTGAAGGAGAAGCCCGAGCTCTTCATCGCCGGCGACGACGGCGCCCCGCTCAGCGGGCGCGACCCCTACATCCCGCCGTGGCCCGACACGGCCCAGCTCGATTACCGCCTCGCGGCGACGCGCGCCGCGTCCGTCGAGGCGCTCCGCAGCGTCGCGTCGCGGTGCGACGGTGTCCGCTGCGACATGGCGATGCTGGTGCTCGACGACGTCTTCCGGCGCACGTGGTCCAAGCGCCCGCCGGCCGAGCGAAAGGCCGAGGCCACCGGCGAGTTCTGGGCCGAGGCCATCGACGCTGTCCGCCGTGACCACCCGAGCTTCGTCTTCATCGCCGAGGCCTTCTGGGACCTCGAGTGGCGCCTGCAGATGCTCGGGTTCGACTACACCTTCGACAAGAGTCTTTACGATCGGCTGAGCCACGCCTCCGCGTCGTCGGTCCGCGGCCACCTCGCGGCGACGCCCGATTACCAGCGGCGGAGCGTCCGCTTCATCGAGCACCACGACGAGCCGCGCATCGCCGCCGTGCTCCCCCCGGATCGGCGCCGGGCCGCCGAGTTCATCGCGGCGACGGTGCCCGGGATGCGGTTCATCCACCACGGCCAGCTCGAGGGGCGGACGGTGCGCGCCTCATTGCACCTCGCCCGCGCCCCCGAGGAGCCGGTCGATCAGGCCTGCCTCGCCTTCCACGAGCGGCTGCTCGCGGCCGTGCGCCGCCCCATCCTGCGCACCGGGAGCTTCGCCACGCTCACCGCGCGCGGGCCGGGCGCCGACGCGTTCGTCGCCTACCGGTGGGAGCCGCTCCCGGCCTGCGGCGCGCCCCGGAGCGCGGCGCCCCTCGTGGCGGTGATCAACTTCGCCCCGTCGCGCAGCGGGTGCCGCATCCCGCTCGACATCGCCGGCATCGCCGGCCGCAAGGTCCTGCTCGCCGACCTCATGACCGGCAACGAGCACCCGCGCGACGGCGACGAGCTCGTCGATCTGTCGCGCGGCCTCGGCGTCGAGCTCCCCGCGTACGGCATCCACCTCTTCGAGATCCGGCGCTGATACGCGTCGCGCCCTGGTCGTCCAGGGCCCTTGGAGATGCTGATGTCTGATCCTGGCGCGGACGCGCCCCTCCGCCTCATCACCATTCCCTGGAGCCACTTCTGCGAGAAGGCGCGGTGGGCGCTCGATCGCGCCGGCGCGCGGTACCGGGAGGACGCTTACCTCCCGCTCGCCCACGCGCTCCCTTCACTGAGGGCCGGCGGGCGCCGCTCCGTCCCGGTGCTCGTCTCGCCGGCGGGCGTGCTCGCCGACTCGACCGACATCCTGCGCTACGCCGACACGCTCGTGCCGCCGGAGCGCGCGCTCTTCTTCCAAGGTTCCCGCGAGCCCGACGCGGGCCGCGCCGAGGTCGAGGCGCTCGAGGAGCGCTTCGACGCCGACCTCGGCCCCGCGACCCGCCGCGTCGCGTACTTTCACCTCCTGCCCGACGAGGAGGGCGCGTTCGCCTTGATGGGCGGGTCGTTCCGCGGGCTCGAAGGCCCCGGCGCGGCGCCGCCCTGGTGGTTCGGGCGTGGCATCTTCCGCGCTTACTACCCGGTCGCGCGAGCGGTCATGAAGCGCGTCATGCGCATCGACCCCGCCGCCGCCGAGCGCTCGCGAGGCAAGATCCGCGCGGTCTTCGACGCGGTGAACGAACGCCTGCGCGATGGGCGCCCGTTCCTCGTCGGCGACCGCTTTTCGGCCGCCGATCTCACGTTCGCCGCGCTCGCCGCGCCGCTGCTCGTGCCCGAGCACCACCCGTCGCCGCTCCCGCCGCCCTCCGAGCTGCCGTCCGAGCTCCGCGCGCTCGTCGAAGGGCTCCGCGCCGAGCCGGCCGGCGCGTTCGCCTTGCGCATGTACCGCGAGCAGCGGCGCGCGAGGCCCGGGCGAAGCGCCGGCGGGTGACGCTCGACGCTGCCCGGCCGCGGGCCGGCGCCGGCGTCGGCCGGCGCGCTCACGCGAGCGGCGCGCTCACGCGAGCGCCGGCACGCCCGCGATGAGATCCCGCGCCGCAGGCCCTGCCTTCAGCGGGTCGCGGTGCGCGCCGAAGTGCCGCGCGTGATCCCGGACCGCGCCGATCGCCGCCTCGGGGGCGAGGCCGTGCCGGGCGCGCAGCCACGCTGCGAGCACGACGCCCGCGCGGCCCGCGCCGGACGCGCAGTGCACGACGGCGGGCGCGCCGCTGGACTCGGCGCGCCTGAGCGCGTCGAGCGCGCGCTCCAGCGCGTCGGGCGAGGGGAGCGCGCCTCCGTCGAGCGGCACGTGCGTCACCCGGAGGAACTCGCGCTGGTAGCGGCCGAGGAGCGGGATCCGGTGGAGCGCCAGCTCTCCCTCGTCGAGCAGGCAGAGCACCTCGCGGATCCCGTGCCGCGCCATGAAGGCGAGCCACGCCTCGACGGGCGCGTCGCTCGGATCCGGGTGCGCTGCCGAGCTCGGCGGGGCGACAACGGACGAGCGGATCCCGGAAGCCGACCAGTTCGCCATCCCGAAGCCGGGCCGCTCCGCGCCGTGGACGATCCGGTCGAGCGGCGACGCGGGCGCGAAGTTGAAGGGGGCCGGCGTCGCCTGCTCGTGCGCGCTCCGGTAGAACAGCTCGAACTCCGCGACCGACGCCTCGAGCTCGGGGTCGTCGATGGAGCCTGGCCGCACGCGCCGCACCTCGGCGATGGCCTCGGCCGCCGACCTGCCCAGCGACACGAGGCGGCACGCCAGCACGACCCCGGTGCGCCCGACGCCGCCCTCCCCGTGAACGGCGATCGGCCGCGGCGCCCGGCCGAGGAACGCCACGGCGCGGAGCAGGTCCACGCCCGGGATGCGCGTGAAGTCGGCGAGCGGGCAATGCAGGTGGATGAGCGGGCCCACCGCCGCAGGCGGTGGCGCCCGACGCGAGAGCGACACCAGGCTGCGGAAGCCGAGCTCCGCGAGCTCCTCGACCGCCTGGGGCGCGTGGGGATAGGCCATGCCGGCGAGCTCGCCGGGGATCACGAACGAGAAATTTTCAAGCTCACTCATGGCCGTCGCTCAGTGCACAGGAGGTCGTGGCGCAGGAGGTCGTGGCTCGCGCCTCGGGGTGGGGCATCCGTCTGCACCTCACCTCGAGGTCGCAGCTCGTCGCAGCGCTTCGCCGCCTCGCGCTGCGAGGCGACCGGGAGCGGCTGCTCCGGGCCGTCGGGCGGCGGTCGCTCGCCCGTCCTGCGGGCGAGCGGGGCGCCGGGCGGGCGGCGGCGGCGAGGCCGAGGACCGCCGAGAGCGTGGGCCTGGGCGCAAGGGCATTCCTCATGGTGGGTGAGCATTGTAACGGCAGTTCACCGCCGCATGGCAGCCGTCACAGCGGGGCGGTTCGTCCAGGTCGCGCCGACCCGCGCGAATCGCGGACGGTACGGGTGAATCGCGGACGGTGCGGGTGACTCGCGGGGGGCGCGGCTGAATCCGGAGGGGCGACGCGGCGGGGGCCGCGCCCCGACGATCGCACGTCGCTCCTGGTTCCCTCGGCACGGTCCGGCGTGTATGAAGGGCCCGTGGTCCGCTTTGCCCTCGCCCGGACGGCCATCGCGCGTCCGCTGATGCTCGTCGCGCTCGGGCTGGGCGCGGCGTGCAGCGGCGCCGCTCCGCCGGCGACGGCGCCAGCGCCGCCGCGCCAGGGGGAGGAGGCGCCGGCGCCCGCGGCGGCCCGGCCGGAGGCCGCCCCCCCGCAGGCGGCGCCGCCCAGCCCGGCCGAGGCGCAGGCCTTCGTGGCCGCCGTCGACCGGGAGCTGCGCAGGCTGCGGATCCAGTCCGCGCGCGCGTCCTGGGTCAACCAGACCTACCTCACGGACGACACCGACGCGCTCGCCGCCTCCGCCGAGGAGGCGAGCATGGAGTACCTGAACCGCACGATGAAGGCGGCGGCGCGCTTCGACGGGCTCGCGTTGCCCGCGGACGTCGCCCGCCAGCTTTCGCTCCTCAAGATCTCGACCTCCCTTCCGGCCCCGAGCGACCCGGCGGAGCGCGCCGAGCTCGCCGCGCTCTCGGTCGAGATGACGAGCCTGTACGGCAAGGGCAAGCACTGCCCGAAGGCCAGGCCAGGGCGGGCGACGACCGCGGCCCGTGGCGCCGCGGGCGCCGGGGCCGAGCCGAAGTGCCTCGCGCTCGACGAGCTCGAAAACCTCCTGAAGACCAGCCGCGACTGGGACGAGCTGCTCGATGCATGGGCGGGCTGGCACGCGATCGCCCCGCCGCTCCGGCCGAAGTTCGAGCGTTACGTCGCCCTCGGCAACAAGGGGGCGGCGGAGCTCGGCCTCCCGGACGTCGGCGCGCTCTGGCGCGCCGGATACGACATGTCCCCCGAGGCGTTCGAGGCCGAGACCGAGCGGCTCTGGGGCAAGCTGAAGCCGCTCTACGACGAGCTGCACTGCTATGTGCGCGCGAGGCTGCGCGCGATCCACGGCAAGGACAGGATCGGCGAGAAGGCCCCGATCCCGGCGCACGTCCTCGGCAACATGTGGGCGCAGGAGTGGTCGAACGTGTACGCGCTCATGGAGCCGTACAAGGGCCAGCCCTCGCTCGACGTGACGCGGAAGATCAAGGCGAAGAAGCTCGACGGGAAGCAGATGGTCGCGCTCGGCGAGCGGTTCTTCACCTCGCTCGGGTTCGACCCGCTGCCGGCGACCTTCTGGGAGCGATCGCTGCTCAAGAAGCCGGCCGACCGCGAGGTCGTCTGCCACGCGAACGCCTGGGACGTGGGCGACCGGGGCGATCTCCGCCTCAAGATGTGCATCGAGCCGAGCGAGGAGGATCTCATCACGATCCACCACGAGCTCGGGCACGTCTATTACTTCCACCAGTACTACAAGCTCCCGATCCTGTTCCAGTCGGGCGCCAACGAAGGCTTCCACGAGGGGATCGGGGACACGCTGGCCCTCTCCGTGACGCCGAGCTACCTGAGGTCGCTGGGGCTGCTCGACAGGGTGTCCGAGGACGAGAAGGGGGTCATCAACTTCCTCTTCAAGAAGGCGCTCGACAAGATCGCGTTCCTCCCGTTCGGCAAGCTCATCGACCAGTGGCGGTGGGATGTCTTCTCGGGCAGGACGAAGCCGGCCGACTACAACGCGGCGTGGTGGGCGCTGCGGCTGAAGTACCAGGGCGTCGCGCCGCCGGTGCAGCGCAGCGAGGCCGATTTCGACCCGGGGGCGAAGTTCCACGTCGCGGCGGGCGTCCCGTACATGCGTTACTTCCTGGCGCACGTCTACCAGTTCCAGTTCCACCGCGCGCTGTGCAAGGCGGCCGGGCACACGGGGCCGCTCCACGCGTGCTCGATCCACGGCAGCGCGGCCGCGGGCGAGAAGCTGCGCGCCATGCTCTCGCTCGGCGCGAGCCGCCCGTGGCAGGAGGCGATGCAGGCGGTGACGGGGGAGACCGCGGCCGATCCGGGCGCCATGCTGGAGTACTTCGAGCCGCTCCGGAGGTGGCTCAAGGAGCAGAACAAGCGTGAAGTATGTGGGTGGTAATTGAGCGTGGGTGAGCGTAGGTGAGCTGTGCGCGTCTTCGTCGCTGTTGATCCGGGAGCCGAGCTCCTCGCCAAGATCGGAGATCTCCTGCGGGAGATCTCGCCGCGGGCTCCGTCCGCCAAGTGGGTGGAGCCTGCTGGGCTGCATATCACGCTCGCCTTCATGGGCGAGATCGGAGAGGAGCGCCTGCCGCTCGTCATCGCTGCTGCCGGGAGCGTCGCCGCGTTCCACAGGCCGCTCACGTTGCGCATCGAGAAGGGCGGCGCGTTCGGAACGCGGCGTCGCCCGCGCGCGCTCTGGCTCGGCGTGGGCGGCGCTGTCGGCGCCCTCACCGCGATCCACCGCGACCTGGAGCAGACGCTCTCGATGTCGACGGGCTACGTCCCCGAGGACCGGCCGTTCGAGCCGCACCTCACCCTTGCCCGCTCGCGCGATCCGCGCGGCGATCCGGCGCTCGACGCCTGCGCTCAGGCGGTCGGCAGCGTCGACTTCGGCGAGACGCGGGTCGAGGAGATCATCGTCTACCAGAGCGAGCTGACCCCGAAGGGGGCGCGCTACACGGCGCTCGCGCGCGTGCCGCTCGAGGGGATCGGCACCCCCGAGCAGGCGCGCTGAGCGTCGTCCTCCGTGGAGGCGCCGCGCTCCGTCCTTCGACAGGACGGCGTCTCGCTCGGGCGCCTCAGCGCTTGCGCGGCCCGGCCGGAGGGATGAGCCCGAGGCGCACCGCCTCCTTGTAGGCGAACGATCGACTCAGCCCGAGCAGCCGTCCGGCCGTCGCCGCGTTGCCGCCTGCTGCCCGGAACGCTCGGGCGAACGCCTCGCGGCGGGCCCTCTCGAGCGCCTCTGCCAGCGGCTCCACGGGCTGCCCCAGCGACGCGTCCGCGAGCCGCAGCCGCTCCCCGGGGAGCTCGATCCGCGGGGGGAGCGAGCGCTCCTGCGCGCCGCCGTCGATCGCGTCGAGATCCTCGCGCCGCACGACGAGCGCCCTGCCGGCCGCGCTCTTGCCCTCCGCGATCGTCCGGCGAAGCACGGCGCGCTCCACGGCGTTCTTCAGCTCGCGGACGTTGCCCGGCCACGCTCCCTGCGCGAGCGCGCCCAGCGCCGGCTCGGTGAAGTCCACCCGCCCCGCGCCGAGCTCGGCCGCGAGCTCGGCGGCGAAGCGCTCGCAGAGGGCGGGGATGTCCTCGCGCCGCTCGCGCAGGGGCGGCACGCAGATCGGGTAGACCCAGAGCCGATGGAACAGATCGGCGCGAAAGCGCCCCTCGGCGACCTCCCGCCGGAGATCGCGGTTCGTGGCCGCGACGACCCGCGCGTCGACGCGGCGCGCCCGGTCCTCGCCCACGGGCTGGATCTCCCCCTCCTGCAGCGCGCGCAGGAGCTGCGCCTGCGCCGAGAGCGGGAGCTCGCCTATCTCGTCGAGGAAGATCGTCCCGCCGTGCGCCGCCTCGAACCTGCCGGCGCGCGCGGCCGTGGCGCCTGTGAACGCGCCTCTCCTGTGGCCGAAGAGCTCCGATTCGACCAGCTGCGCGGGGATCGCCGCGCAGTTGACGATCACGAGCGCCCGGCGCGCCCGGGGCGATCGCTCGTGCAGCGCGCGGGCGACGAGCTCTTTCCCCACGCCCGTCTCGCCCGTGACGAGCACCGGCACCGACAGCGGGGCGAGCACCGCGATCTCGCGCTCGATCCGCTGCATCCCGGCCGAGCGGCTCGCCGGCGCGCTGCGGCTCGACGCCGGGCCGATCGCGCGGCGCGCCTCCGGGCCGGCATCGAGCAGCCCGGCGCCGGCCTCGAGCCGCAGCGCGCCGGCGCAGAGCCCCGCGAACACGCGCGCGTCCTCGTCGCGCAGGCCGCGGAGGCCGTGGGGATCGCAGGCGTCCAGCGTCAGCAGCCCGGCGAGGCGGCCCTGCACGTGCAGCGGCACGGCCATGCAGGCGTGGATCGGGTGGATCTCTCCGGGGTTACCGAGCAGCCAGCCGCTGTAGGGGTCGGGCTCGCTCGGATCGAGGAACCGGATCGGCCCGGCCGCCTGCGTCGCCCTGCGGAGGCGCGGGTGCTCCGCTGGCCGGAAGCTCATCCCCAGGGCGGCCGGCGACAGCCCGATCTGCGCGGCGACGCCGACCGAGCCGTCCTCCGCCGCCGTGAGCACCGAGAGCGCGTCCGCCGCCGTCACCCGCGCGAGCGCGCGGAGGATCCGCTGCAGCGCCTCGTCGCGGGCGGGCGCTTCGGACAGGCTGAGCACGGCGTCGAGCAGGGTCACGCGGGTTCCTCGAGGAGACGGAGGCGACGGAGGTTTCCTGTCGGAGACACCGGCAGGAAACAACGTGGGGTGCAGCGGAGCAAGGCGCGCGGCGGGGCGGCGCGCGGGTGGGCGCCGCCGGAGCGGCCGCCCTCGGCAGCGGGCCAGGTTTCCCGTGGGAAACCGCCGCCGGCTGCCGAGGTCGCGCCGATCCGGCGAGGATCGACGCGATCCCCGGAGAAACGCTCCTGGCACGGCCCGTGCGAACGCGTTCGGCCAGCGCGCGCCGACGGGCGAATCGACCGCCGACGACGGCTATCACGGGCACAGCGCCCGGCCTGGAGGTTTTCATGGGATTGAACGTTGGCTTGCTGCGGGAGAGCTTCGAGCTCGTGATCGAGAGGGCGCCCAACCTCACGCACCGTTTCTACGGGATCCTGTTCTCTCGGTATCCGCAGGTGAAGCCGCTCTTCGGGCGCAATAGCCAGGAGCAGCAAGAGAAGATGCTCACCGAGGCGCTCGCCGCGGTCATCGACCGGCTGGAGGACGCGTCGTGGCTCGAGGAGAAGCTCATGGCGATGGGGGCAAAGCACGTCGATTACGGCGTCACGGACGCGATGTACCCCTGGGTCGCCGACGCGTTGATCTCCGCGATGGCCGAGGTCGCGGCCGCGGACTGGTCCCCGGCGCACCAGCAGGCCTGGACCGACGCGCTCGGCGCGATCGCCTCGCTCATGCAGCGCGGTGCGAGGGAGTACGGCGCCGCGAGGCCCCACGCGCCGCCACCGGCGGCGCCCGCGGGCGGCTAGGGAGACGAGCGCCCTCGACCCTGTCGCCCGCGGAGCCCGCGCGTCGGCCGGCGGCGTCACTCTCCCATCGCCTTCACGACGACGCGCTTGCGCCGGCCGCCATCGAACTCCGCGTAGAAGATCTGCTGCCAGGGCCCGAGATCGAGCTTCCCCGCGGTGATGGGCACGATCACCTGGTGGTGCACGAGGATCGATTTGAGGTGGGCGTCGCCGTTGTCCTCGCCGGTCCTGTGGTGCTTGTAGTCGGGCCCCTCGGGGGCGAGCTGCTGGAGCCACGTCCAGATGTCTTCCCAGAGGCCCGGCTCGTGGTCGTTCACGAACACGCCGGCGGTGATGTGCATGGCGCTCACGAGGACCATGCCCTCCCGGATGCCGCTGGCGGTGACGACGGCCGCGACGCGCTCGGTGACGTTGATGAGCTCGCGCTTTGCCTTCGTCTCGAAGTAGAAATAGTCGGTCTTCGATTTCATGGCTTCTCCCCCGCGCGGGTCACGGAGCGTGACGGAGCGCGTGATCGACGATCGCGCCGCGGCCGCCTGCCGCCGCGGGCGCCCCCTCCTCGCGCCGCGCTCAGGGGTAGAGCCGCTCGACGCGCCAGCCGTCGCCGTGGCGGACGTAGACCACGCGGTCGTGCAGGCGGTTCTCCTGGCCGTACCAGAACTCGACGCGCTCCGGCACCACCCGGTAGCCGCCCCAGAACTCCGGCCGAGGCACCGGCCGGCCCTCGAAGCGGCGCTCGATCTCGCGCACCCGATCGAGGAGCGCCTCGCGCGAGGGCAGCGGCGCGCTCTGCCGGGACGCCCACGCGCCGATCTGGCTGCCCCGCCCGCGGGTCTCGAAGTAGGCGTCCGACTCCGCGTCGCTGACCCGCTCGATCCGCCCCTCGACGCGGATCTGCTCCGCGGCCTTCGCCCAGTGGATGCACAGCGCGGCGAACGGGTTCGCCGCGAGATCCATCGACTTGCGGCTCTCGTAGTTGGTGAAGAACACGAACCCGCGATCGTCGATGCCCTTCAGCAGCACCATCCGCGCCGAGGGGCGCCCGGACGCGTCCGCCGTGGCCAGCGTCATGGCGGTCGCGTCGGTCGGTTCGGTGGTTTGCCGCTGTTCGAGGAGCTCGCGCGCGATGACGAACGGATCGGTCGGCTCGGTGATCATGGTGAAACGGTGCTCATGGTGAAATTGCGTCATGCATATACAAGCAGAGCGCGCCGCTGGCGAACCCGCGATGCACGCGAGCAACGCGCGCGAGCTCGGGTGGCGGGGTGGCTGGGTGGCTATGGCGGCGCGGCGGCTTCCCTCGCCCCTCGCTGATTTCCGGGAAAGCTCGCGTTGTCGCGCACGCGCTGGTTTGATACTAGCGGAGGGGCGGAGCGAGGGCGTGCATGGTCGTACCGGTGAGCGTGGGGGACGTCCTCGCGGAGAAATACGAGGTCGAGCGCGTCCTCGGTGAAGGCGGGATGGGCGTGGTCGTCGCCGCCCGCCATCTCCTGCTGGGCGAGCGGGTGGCCATCAAGTTCCTGCGGCCCCAGGCCCGCGAGCGCGCGGACCTCGTCGCCCGCTTCCTGCGCGAGGGGCAGGTCGCGGCGCGCATCCGGAGCGAGCACGTGACGCGCGTGTACGACGTCGGCACGCTCGCGCGCGGCGAGCCTTACCTCGTCATGGAGTACCTCGAGGGGACCGACCTGAAGGCCGTCCTGCGCGATCGCGGGCCGCTCCCGGTCGCGCTCGCCTGCGACTACCTGCTCCAGGCGTGCGACGCGCTCGCGGAGGCGCACGCGCTCGGCATCATCCATCGGGATCTGAAGCCGGCCAACCTGTTCCTGACCCAGCGGGCCGACGGCAGCCCGCTCATCAAGGTCATCGACTTCGGCATCTCCAAGATGGCCCTCGTGGCGGAGGCGACCGCGCCCAAGGCGCACGACATGACCGAGAGCTCGACGATGCTGGGCTCGCCGTTCTACATGGCGCCCGAGCAGATGGTCTCCTCGAAGAGCGTCGACGCGCGGGCCGACGTCTGGTCCATGGGCGCCATGCTCTATCAGCTGCTCACGGGCGCCGTCCCCTTCGGGGGCGACTCCGCGATGGCCATCTACGACCGCATCCTCGAGGGACCGCCGCGGCTCGACGCGCAGCGGTCCGACGCGCCCGAGCGCCTCGGCTGGGTGGTCCAGCGCTGCCTCCAGAAGAGCCCTGCCGATCGCTTCGGCAACATCGCCGAGCTCGCCGCCGAGCTCGCTCGGTTCGCGCCGCCGCACGCGCAGCACCTGGCCGATCGCGCCGCGCGCGTGCTGCAGATCCGCCTCGACGCGAGCGCCGAGGCGGGCCGCGCGCCCGGGCCGCCCCGGCGCTCGAGCTCCACGTCGCCTGGGCCCGCCGGCGGGACGCCGTCGTCCAGCGACCCGGATGGGAAGGGCGTGGCGGCCGGCTCCGCGTGGGATGGCGCGCCCACGGCGCTCCTCTCGGACGGCGCGGCGACGGATCGCTCCTGGGGCGGCACGCGCGCCTCGTCGGGCCAGCGCGGCGGGGCGCGCACCCTGGGGATCGCGGCGGCCCTGGCGGCGGCGCTCGTGGGCGCCGCGGGGCTCGCGTGGCTCGTGTGGTTCGCGCTCCGCGTCCCCGCGTCGGGTGGGGCGCCGCTCGCCGCGTCGGCGCCCTCGGAGGCGCCGCTGGCGCCGGAGGCACCCTCGCGCGACGCGGCGGTGCCCGCGGCCGATCTGGCGGCGGGCAAGGCGGCCGAGCTCCTCGACGGCGGCCCTGCGCCGCCGCCCGAAGCGCCCGTGTCCGAGGTCGCGACCGCGCGGCCGGCCGCGAGCGGGTCTGCGGCGCCGCGGCCGCCGGCGTCGTCGAAGGGCGCGCGGCCGTCGGGGCGGACCCCGCCGTCGACCCGCCCCACATCGACCGCGCCGCAAGACTTCTTTTCCGATCCGCGATGACATCCCGTGAGCCCAGGAGAGGTGCCGTCTTGCTTTGCCATCGTCGTCTCTCGAGCCCCTGTCCGGAGTCCGGCAGCCCTGCTGCGGTCTCCCGCGCGCCGCTTTCCGGGTCCGGTCGCCGTCGAGCGGTAGCGCTCCTGTCGGCGCTCGCTGCGCTCGCCTCGCTCACGCCGGCCGCGCGCGCCGCCGAGCCGACCCGGGAGGAGCGCGCCGCCGCGGTCGCGCTGTTCGACGAGGGCCGCGCGTTGATGGCCGCGGGGAAGCACGCCGAGGCCTGCCCGAAGCTCGCCGAGAGCCATGCGATCGACCCGGGCATCGGCACCCTCTTCAACCTCTCCGACTGCTACGAGCGCACCGGCAAGATCGCGACGGCGTGGATCGGCTTTCGCGACGTCGCGGCCGCCTCGCTCTCTGCCGGGCAGACGGAGCGCGAGCGGGTGGCGCGCTCCCGGGCCGCCGCGCTCGAGCCGCGGCTCTCCCGCCTCCAGATCGTGGTCCCGCCGGCGGCGTCGATCGCGGGCCTGGGCCTCACGCGGGATGGGGTCGCCGTGGGCAGGGCGCTCTGGGGGACGGCGGTGCCGCTCGACCCGGGCGAGCATCGGGTCGCCGCCGCCGCGCCTGGGTACGAGCCCTGGGAGGTGAAGGTCACGATCGACAAGCCGGGCGTGGTGAGCGTCACGGTGCCGGCGCTCGAGCGCGCCACGGAGACGGCCTCCGCCCCGGGATCGAGCGGCGCGTCGACGCCGGTGGTCGCGGCGCCGCCTCCCGTCCGTCCGCCGGCGAGCGACCCGCCCTCGGCGCAGGGGGGGAGCATCCGCAAGCCGCTCGGCATCGTCGGGGTCGGGCTCGGCGTGGTCGGGCTCGGCGTCGGCACGGCGCTCGGCTTCATGGCGAAATCGACGTTCGACAAGGCCACCGAGGGCGGCCATTGCGACGAGGCGGGCCGCTGCGTCGATCAGACGGGCCTCGATCTGCGCGACGACGCGGTGGCGAAGGGCAACATCGGGACGGCGGTGTTCATCGCGGGGGCGGCCCTCGCCGTGGGCGGGGCGATCCTCTGGATCACCGCGCCGTCTGCGCCTGACGCCGCGGCGTCCGCGCGCGGCCGCGGGCCGACGGCCGACGCTCCCTGGAGCGCGCGCGTCGGCCTGGGCCCCGGGAGCGTGTGGATCGCGGGCACTCTCTGAGCAGCACGCCACAGGAGCAGGAGCGGGCGTCGTCGCAGCGGGGGAGCTCGCGGGGCGCCCCACGACGTCCGGCATCGAGCCGGGTGAGCCGATTGGCACCGATGGCAGAGGAGAGCCGGCGTGAGCGAGGGCGCCCCGAGATACCGGCGTTCAGCGCGGCCCCTCGATTGACACGGATCACCTCTCCGACATGGCGCCGTGCGGCGAGCTGACCGATGATGCCGAGTCGACCGGCATCGATTGCGGTGCACGGGGGAAACACAGCACGTCTCTCCGCCCGGGCTCGTCCGGCGCGGTGAGCCAGGCGCCTTCGCGCTATGGCGCGGCGCGGCTGGCCTGCTGGTGACGCTGCGCGCCGGCCAGCGAGCTCCGGCGGCGAGGGCGTGGCGAGCGATGATCCGTCGCAGGCGATGATCAGAAGGGTCCTGGACGGGAATATAGCCCCGGCCCCGAGCGGACCTCGGGGACTCGCACGTACCGCTCTGTTTCAAATATCCACTTCGACGAGTGAGCAGCGCATCGATGGCCCACGCTGGCGTGCGCCGGGCGCATTTCATCTGAACGGCTGATCAAATCATGGCAATGCTGCTCGACGCCGGTCGAGGGGCGCTGTTCTCCCATTGCCCGATTGCGGTGGCGACCGTTTGAGCGAGCCTGTCGAATGCCCTTGAGCCCACAGTCCCTGGGGAGAGGAGCGCCGCCGGCGTCTCCGAGCTCGCATCGAGCAAACGTGCGCCGTCGGCCGGCCAGGCGAGCGCGTGTTGGCGTTCTGCAGGCATGATCCGTCACCTGCTTACCCCGGGCTCCGATGTCCTGTTCTTTCGCCCGGCGGTAGTTCATGAGTGCGCCACGGCGCTTGTCATGTATAGAATGCGTCTCATGATGAAACAGCGTTCAACCTTGGCTTTGTGGATGACCTTCGCGCTGGGTGGCGGCGCGTGTCTCGCGCTGGGCGCCGGTGCGTGCAGCGACGACGGGGCGACCAGCTCTGGCGACACCGTGACGAGCGGGGGGAACCAGGGCTCCTCCGGTGCGCAGACGGGGACGGGGGCCGGCGCCGGCTCCGCCTCCAGCTCCGGCGCAGGCGCTGGCTCCGCCTCCAGCTCCGGCCCTGGTTCCGGCTCCGGCACCGGCGGTGGCAGCAGCACCTCGTCGTCCGGGACCACCGTGGGACAGGGCGGCTCCGGCGCCGGCGGCGGCGACCCGGTGGCGTGCGATGCCAGCGCGGCGCCCGACGTCGGGAAGCTGGCGCTCGCTCCCGTCGTCACCGCCGGCGTGGACAAGCTGGTTTACGCCGCTCAGCCGAAGGGGTCGAGCGACTGGTATCTCGTGCTGCAGACCGGGCAGATCCGCGTGTTCTCCGGCGGCCAGCTGCGCAGCGGGGTCTTCCTCGACGTGAGCAGTCAGATCCGGCTCAGCTCCGGGGGCTTCGACGACGAGCGCGGGCTCATCAGCATGGCGTTCCCGCCCGACTACGCGACGAGCGGCAAGTTCTACATCATGATGACGGCGACCACGGGCACGGACATGAACCGTGACATGGTGGTCGAGTACAAGCGGTCCAGCGATCCTTACGTGGCGGATGCAAACTCGGCGAAGACGATCGTGCGGCTCGACACGTCCGCGGTGAATCACAACGGCGGCCATATCGTGTTCGGGCCCGACGGCATGCTCTACGTCGGCACGGGCGACGGGGGCGGCTCCTGCAACAGCGACAAGCCGGGCGGGTCGCAGGACCCGGCCTCGCTGTTCGGCAAGATCCTGCGCCTCGATCCGAATGCTGCCGAGCCGTACGCCGCGGCCGGCAATCCCCTCGACGGCACGGCCTCGCGGGTCTGGCACTATGGTCTGCGCAACCCGTATACCTTCACCTTCGACCGGGGGACGGGCGACCTCTTCATCGGCGATGTCGGCCAGGATGGCTACGAGGAGGTCGACTACGTTCCTGCCGGCACCTCGGGGCTGAACTTCGGCTGGCCGAAGTGGGAAGGCACCCACGCGGATACCTGCCAGGGGCGCACCATGCGCGCGGGCGATACGCACACCCCGCCCATCGCCGACATGGATCGGCGGCAGAGCGCGACAGGGCCGTACCGCGACTACAAGTCGGTCGTCAGCGGGTTCGTGTACCGGGGCAGCCAGGTGCCGCAGCTCCGGGGCGTCTACCTCTTCGGCGACTACACCGGAGGGAAGATGGGCGCGCTCATGCAGTGCGGGGCGCAGACGTCGCCCATCACGATCATCAACAAGAACCCCGATCCGAACGCGCCGAACGCTCCGGCGTTCGCGCGTCAGGGCAGCCTGCCGACCTTCAACGCGCTCACCGCGATCGTCGAGGACAACGACGGCGAGCAATACTTCGTCGCGAACCGCAACAGCCTGGTGAAGATCGTTCCCGGGACCTGACCAGGCCGCCCAGGGCGCGGGCGCCGGATCTCGCGCCCGGCCCTGGATCCCGCGCGCGAGCTCCCGCACGCTCCTGGACGCGGGCGGCCACGCGCGCCCGCTCCGCCTCCGCCGCCGCAGCCAACCCCCGCGCAGCCGCCGTCGCGTCGCCTCCGATGGCAGCGGACGGCGCGCCCCCCTTCCGAGCGCCCAGCGGATGTGCTTCGCTTGCCCCGCTCGTTCAGGAGGAGTCCCATGAAGAATGTCTTGACAGTGCTTGTTGCGCTCGGCGCCCTGTGTCTCTTCGGCTGCGAGGGCAAGCCCCAGGCGACGCCCGAGGCGAAGCCTGCGGCCACGACCGAGGCGGCGAAGCCCGCGCCCAAGGCCGAGCCGGAGAAGGCGGCGCCGGCCGAGACCGCGAAGCCGGCGAGCACCGGCGGCTGGTGATCGGCGCGGCGGCGCGGCCCGCTGCCCCCCGGCGCAGGCGCATGGCCGCGGTCCGCCTCGCGCTCGCGCTCTCGCTCGGCCTGGCCGCCGTGGCGTGCGACGGCCGCCCTGCGCCCCCGGTCCACGGCGGTGCCCCCGATCCGGACCCGCTCGAGCCGCTGCGGCGCTTCGAGGCGGCGCGCCGAGCGGAGGCCGATTTCTCCCGCGCACCCAGCTCCGACAGGCTGTTCGGGGCCGACCCGATCGCGCTCCTCCCCGTGGATCCGCTGGGCCGCCCCGCCGCGCCGGGCGCGCCCGCGCTGCTCTCTCCGCTCCGCGGCCGCGACGCGCTCGTCCTGCTCGACGCGTCGCTTCGCGAGCTCGCCCGCGCCCCCGCGCCGGCCTCGCCGACAGGGGTCGCGGTCACGCCCACCGGCGAGGTCTTCGCGAGCGGCGAGGCGTCGCCCTCGCTCTTCCGCTACGCCGTCCGCGGCGCCTCGCTCGAGCCCGCGGGGCGCATCGAGCTCGCGGGCCTCCACGGCGTTCGGGACGTCGCGGCCGGCCCCGAGGGGCTCCTTTACGCGCTCGACGAGCGCGCCGGCACGCTCGTCACGCTGCGGCCTGGTCCCACCGGCGTGGACGGACGCATCGATGTCGAGCGCTGGGACGAGCCGATCGGCGCTGGCCCGTTCCGCGTCGTGCGCCTCGCGCATCACCTGATCGTCGATTGCCTCCTCGACAAGACGCTCGTCGTGCTCCCGGTCGGCGCCGACGGCCGCCCGCTTCCGGGCGGCGCGGCGCGCGTCCGCCACGACGGCCCGATCTGGAGCTTCGACGCGCTCGAGACGGGCGGCGCCGGGGGCGGGCTCCTTCTCGCGGCTGGCGGGGTCGAGGATCACCCGCTCGACAGGACCGGCGGCTCGTTCGGATACATCGACTCGTTCGTCTTCCTCTACCGCGTCGCCGCCGGCGCCCGGCCCGAGGTGACGCGGCTCTCGGCCGTCAACGTCTCGGAGCTCGGCGTCCTCACCCCGAAGGCCGTCGCGCTCTCGGCGATCCCCGGATCGAGCGGCGTGCGCGTGATCGCGACCGGCTATGGCGGCGATCGCCGGGCCGAGCTCCTCTTCCGCGCCACGGACGCCGGCCTCGCGAGCGCGCCGGAGGTCTCCACCCGCCCGCTTTCCCCCGGCGTGGCCGCCATGGCCGCGCTCGGCGGCGGCGCCTTCGCCTATGCGAACCCGTTGCTCGACGCGTGGCTGCTCGACGCGGGCGGCGGCGCGGTCGTGAAGCAGCCGGTCCGGGACGGCGGCGAGGACGCCCGCTCCGACGAGATCCGCCTCGGCGAGGCGCTCTTCTTCACCTCGCTGATGGCCCCGTGGAACAAGGCCGACGGCCCGCTCAGCCGGTTCACGTGCGAGACGTGCCACTTCGAGGGCTACGTCGACGGCCGCACGCACCACACCGGTCGAGGCGACGTGCGCGCCACGACCAAGCCGCTGCTCGGCCTGTTCAACAACCGCCCCCATTTTTCCCGCGCCCTCGATCCGGATCTCACCGCGGTGGCCGACAACGAGTTCCGCGTCGCCGGCGCGCTGAGCGGCCACGACCCATGGTTCTCGATCTCGAGCGAGGGCGCGCCGTGGCTCGCCGATCTCGGGCTCGCCGACGGCGGGCGCGCCGCGCGGCCGCCCGAGGCGCTCCGCCGCTCGCTCATGAGCTTCCTCATGGCGTTCTCGCACCGCGCGAACCCCGCCGTCCTCGGCCGGACGAGCTTCACCCCGCTCGAGCGCGACGGCGCCCGGGTGTTCCGGGACCGCTGCGCCCGCTGCCACGCGCCGGTGCTCCGCAGCGACGACCCCGGCTCCGCGGCCCCGTTCGAGCGCTGGGAGGCGCTCGTGCTCGCGCCCGAGGGCCCGATCGTGTGGGGGAGGGCCGGCTACGAGAAGACCGGCGTCGTGCCGTACGTGCACGAGGACGGCGCGCGGGTGCCGTCGCTCCGGCGGCTCTACAAGAAGCGGCCCTACTTCACGAACGGCTCCGCGAAGACGCTGCGCGATGTGCTCGAGCGGGCGCGCTTCGAGGACACGGGCGGCCGCGCCGCCGGCGATCACCGCGGCACGGCCGCTGCCGCTGCGCCGGGCGCCTTCTTCCACGACGGCGCGCCCGCGGACGAGGGCCTCGTCCCGCTGGACGCCGGCGCGATCGAGGCGCTCCTCGCCTTCCTCGATCTGCTCTGATCGCGCGGCGCGCCCGCTCGCCCGCGGCCAGGCAGACCGTGGGCACGCGCGTGTCCGCGTGCACCCCGCGTGCACCCGACGGCGGCGGCCAGCCCTGAGCCTGCCCGCGCGGATCCCCCAGCATCGCCGCGCGATCCGCGGTAAATGGGGGAGATGCGACAGCACCCCACGTTTCCCCGCCCGTCGGCGTCGGCCATCGACAAGGCGCGCCGGCTCCTCGAGCGCGCGCTCGGCCCGTCGAAGGTCATCACGTCGGCCGACGGGTGCGCGGCCTACGCGGGCGACGAGTCCGATCAGCCGCCGGTGAGCCCGGATGCGGTCGTGCTCGCGTCCTCGGCTGCCGACATCGAGAAGGCGGTGCGGGCGGCGAGCGAGGCGGAGGTGCCCGTCGTGCCGCGCGCCGCTGGCAGCGGCAAATCGGGCGGCGCGGTGCCGGTCGGGGGCGGGATCGTCATCGCCACGATCGGCATGAACTCCATCAAGGAGATCAGCCGCGAGGAGCAGATCGCGGTCGTCGAGCCGGGCGTCATCCTCGCCGACCTGCACGCGGCCGTCGAGGCCGAGGGGCTCTTCTACCCGCCCGATCCGAACTCGCTCAAGATGTGCGCGCTCGGCGGCAACATCGCCGAGAACGCGGCCGGCCCGCGCGCCTTCAAGTACGGCGTCACGCGCGAGTACGTCCTCGGGCTCGACGCGATCCTCATCGACGGCACGCGCCTCCGCACCGGCCGGCGCACGGTGAAGGGTGTGACGGGGTACGACGTCACGGCGCTGCTCGTCGGCAGCGAGGGCACGCTGGCGATCACGACGGAGGCGACGCTCCGGCTCATCGCGAAGCCCCCGTCGGTCATGACGCTGCTCTGCCTGTTCCCGGACGTGCGCGCCAGCGGGCGCGCGGTGAGCGCCCTGGTCGCCGCCGGCGTCGTCCCGCGCTGCCTCGAGCTGCTCGATCGCCCCACGCTCGACGCGGTGCGCGCGCGCGGGGTCGGGGTCGACGAGCGCGCGGGCGCGATGCTGATCATCGAGGTCGACGGCGAGCCCGCGGACTGCGAGGTCCAGGCCGAGCGGGTGGGGGAGGTCTGCATGGATGCCGGGGCGCTCGACGTGCTCGTCGCGCAGGACGAGGCGCAGCGCGAGCGGCTCTGGGAGGCGCGCCGCCAGCTCTCGCCCACGACGCGCGCCATGGCGCGCTACAAGATCTCGGAGGACGTCGTGGTCCCGCGCGACAAGATCCCGGCGCTGCTCGACGAGGTCGCGGAGATCTCGGCGGCGACGGGCGTCCGCATGCTGACGTACGGCCACGCCGGGGACGGCAACCTCCACGTCAACCTGCTCTGGAACGACCCGGACCTCGTCCCCCAGGTGGATACGGCGCTGTCGCGCCTGTTCCGCGCGGTGATCGGCATGCGCGGCACGCTGAGCGGCGAGCACGGCATCGGGACGTCGAAGGCGGACTTCCTCGCGCTCGAGCAGTCGCCGGAGCTCATCGCGATCGAGCGCAAGATCAAGGCGCTGTTCGACCCGAAGGGCCTGCTCAACCCGCACAAGATCTTCCCGCGGCGGACGCTCGAGGCGGCCGAGCGGGGCGAGCTCGACGGGGCGGGCGAGCGCGCGCCGGGCTTCCCGTCCCACGTCGTGGCGCCCTCGCACGGGGCTTGTTGAGCCGATGCGCGTCCTCGGCATCGATCCCGGCTCGCGCCACCTCGGCTGGGGCCTGCTCGTGCGGCAGGGCACGCGCATCGAGCACGTCGCGCACGGCGTCATCGACATCGACACGAGCGGGACGTTCGCCTCCCGGCTCGTGGAGATCGACGACGAGCTAGGCAAGGTGATCGCGTCGCTCGCGCCCGACGCGGCCGCGGTGGAGAGCCTGTTCTTCGCCAAGGATGCGCAGAGCGCGGCGAAGCTCGGCCACGCGCGCGGGGTCGTGCTGCTGCGGCTGGCGCGCGCGGGCGTGCCGATCTCGGAGTATCCGCCGGCGCTGGTGAAGCGGACCATCGTCGGCCGGGGCGCGGCCGAGAAGGCGCAGGTCGCGCAGGTGATGACCGCGGTCCTGCGCCTCGCCGCGCCCCCGCGGCCGGACGCTGCCGACGCGCTGGCCATCGCGATGACCCACCTCAGCGCCGCGGGCTTCGCGGCCGCGCTGGCGGCGTCGGGCGCGCCCATCCCGCGCCGCGCCCGACCGCGACGGGCGCGCCTCGGGTGAGCGTGGGCCGACGGGGCTCCCTGGTTGCGCATGGGGACGCCGGCGCGGCGCCGCGGCTGACTGCGTGACGGGGGGCCGGCGGGCGCGGCCCTGGCGGTCCGGGCGCACATCCCGTGTGCTATGGAGCCTGCATCGGACGCTCCCGCGCCGCGTCCAACATGAAAACGTGCGGCGCGCCCCGGCTTCAGCGAGGGTGCGGCTGCCAGGGCACGGAACCGGCGGTGCATCGCCGGCGCCCCCGTCGCCGACGAGCGGGGGCGAGACGCCTCTGGACATCAAAGGAGATCGGGAAGGATGACGCGAACCTCACTCAACCGCCTCGCCGCCGCGTGCCTCATCGGGCTGACGGCGCCCCTCACGGTCGTGCTCGCGACGCTCGCGACCGCCGGCGAGTCCCAGGCCGCGGGTCCCACCGCCGAAGAGCTCGGCAGGCGCGTCCAGCAGTTCTACGACTCCACGAAGACCTTCAAGGCGAGCTTCACCCAGACCTACACGATCAAGGTCCAGGACGTGAAGAAGGTCTCCACCGGCAAGGTGACCTTCGAGAAGCCGGGCAAGATGAGCTGGATCTACGACGCGCCGAACGGAAACCGCGTCGTCTCCGACGGCATCACGATCAAGGTCTACGAGAAGGACAACGAGCAGATGTTCGAGACCCCGGTGAAGGGCTCTCAGTATCCGGCGGCGCTCGCGTTCTTGATGGGCAAGGGGCAGCTCACGAAGGATTTCTCGCTGCGCCTGCTCGATCCTGCGCAGATGAAGTTCGAGGGCGGCTATGTCCTCGAGGGGACGCCGAAGGAGGCGACCCCTGCGTATCAGAAGATGCTCCTCTACGTGGACGGGCAGACCAACCAGGTCCGCCGCGTGCTGATCCTCGACGCGCAGGGCAACCGGAATCGGTTCGACTTCTCGTCGCCGGTCGTGAATCAGCCGGTCGTGAAGACCGAGTTCGATTTCACGCCTCCACCGGGCACGCGCGTCGTCCGCCCCTGACGTTCTCCCGCCACGTTCCCGGCGCGGAGAAGCCGCTGCCGCGTTACCCCGCCGACCCCCGACAGCTCGTGGAACCCGTGGAAGCGGAGCGTCACAGCCTCCGCGCTCCTCGCCGGCAGCGCGCCGTGGCGAAGCTGCTGGGATATATGCCCGGCGCGTCCCTGCCGTGGTAGAAATATTCCGTGATACTTCGATCCCACGGGTGTGAGCGACAGCTCCGAGGCTGGCGTCGCCCGGCGCGGATCGTCACCGCTGCTTTCGGCTCCACGCGCGCGGCGGGGATTCGCCTCGGCTGAACGGTCACCCGCTGTCACGAGGCTTTCGCGAGAGCGCTCGATCCATGAACAATCCCCACGGACATCGTCCCGATTCCCCCGGCGTGCCGCAACAACCCCGGCCGGCGGAGCGCTTGAGCGAGCGCGCGCAGGGCCCTTCGGGGTATCCGGCGCAAGGTGCGGGGCAGAGCTCCATGGGGCAACCGCCGCACGGGCAGCAGGGCCACGGGCAGGCGCCGCAGGGGTACGCGCAGCCAGCGCAGGGCTACGGGCAGGGGCACGTATATCCCCAGGGGCCGCAGGGCTATCCGCACGGACCGCAGGGGCACGCGTATCCGCAGGAGCCGCAGGGCTATGCGCAAGGGCCGCAGGGGCACGCGTATGCGCAGGGGCCGCAGGGCCATGCGCAGGGGCCGCAGGGCCATGCGCAGGGGCCGCAGGGCTATGCGCGCGGACCGCAGGGGCACGCGTATCCGCAGGCTCCACAGGGCTACCCGCAGGGGCACGCGTATTCGCAGGGGCCGCAGGGCCACGCGTACGCGCAGGGGCCGCAGGGCCATGCGCAGGCGCAGCAGGGTCACGCGTACCCGCTGGCACCCCAGGGCTACGCGCGGGGGCAGCAGGGTCACGCGTACGCGCATCACCACGCAGGCTACCCGGCGGCCGTTCGGAGGTTCGACCCGGACCGGCGGCTGCGCATCGCCGGGCTGTGGCTGTGGGCCATCGGCCTCATCGCGGGCGCGGTCCTCAACGTGCTTTTCACGCTCCTTGGCGTCATCGAGTCCGGGGGGAGCATGCTGAGCGCCATGCTCGTTGGGGCGCTCTTCGCGTTCCCACCGCTCGTCCTCTACCTGTTCGTCCCGATGATCATCGATCGGTACGATCCCGAGCCGTGGTGGTGCCTGCTGATGGCGTTCCTCTGGGGCGCGCTCGCGGCGACCGGCTTCTCGATCCTGATCAACACGGGCGTCCACATCGGCGTCTCAAGCAACTTCGGCGAGCCGGCCGGCGAGCTCGTCAGCGCATCGGTCAGCGCGCCGTTCGCAGAGGAGCTCTTCAAGGGGCTCGGCGTGTTCGGCTTCTTCTACTTCCTGCGCCGGGAGTTCGACGGGATCGTCGACGGCATCATCTACGCCACGTTCTGCGCGCTCGGCTTCGCCGCGGTGGAGAACGTGCTCTATTACGCGCGCGCCTCGATGCAGGGCAGCGACGTTCTCGCCGGCACGTTCGTCCTGCGGGGCGTCTTCACGCCCTGGCTCCATCCGCTGTTCACGTCGATGACCGGCATCGGCTTCGGGCTCGCCCGGGAGTCGTCGAAGACGTGGGTGCGCGCGGCGGCCCCGATCGGCGGCTACCTGCTCGGCGTCGCGCTGCACGCGGTGTGGAACTTCCTGCCCACCGCGCTGGGGCGCGCGATGGGGGACATCTTCATGCCGTGGCTCCTGCTCTGGTTGTGCTTCGTCGCGTCGTTCTTCGGGATCATCGTGGCGCTCGTGATCCGCAAGGGCTGGGTGATCCGGGATCATCTGCGCGACGAGGTCGCGCTCGGCATGCTCACCCAGGACGAGCTCGAGCTCGTCTGCTCGCCGATCGGCCGGCTCCGGTGCACCCTGGGCTGGCGCGGCGCCACGGGGCGGAGCTTCATCCGCGCCGGCGCGCGGCTCGCGCTCAGCAAGTGGCACACGGCGCGCGCGCTGCAGGGCCGCAACCGCACCCTGAGCGCCGATTTCATCGGCCCGCTCCGGCAAGAGATCGCGCAGCTCAGGCACGAGCTTCTGGCCCGAGCGCCCCGGTAGACCGCCGCACGGGAACCCCCGAGCCGGCGTGGCGGCGGTCAGCTCTGCGAGGTGTTCGTCCCGTCCGCGGCTGGGCGCGCGGCGCGGTCCTCGCGCCGCTGCACGGGCTTCGCGGGGATGCCCACGACCGTGGTGTTCGGCGCGACATCGTGCACGACCACGGCATTGGCGCCGATCCTGGCGCCGTCACCGACCGTGACCCCGCCGACGATCTTCGCCCCCGCGCCGATGAAGAGGTCGCTCCCGAGCACTGGTGTCTGCCGTCGATCGGCGCCGATGGTCACCTGGTGCTCGATGAGCACGTTCGATCCGCCGCGGACGTTGCCATTGATGACAACGCCGTTCGAGTGGATGAGCACGAACCCGGGCCCGAAGTCCGCGCCGCGCCCGATCACGCAGCCGCCGGCCAGGTTGGTCGCCTTGTTGAGCACCATCTCGAGCACCGGCATCCGGTGGGCTCGCGCGGCCTGCGTGAACCTGTAGAGGACCATCGCCGCCGTGCCGTCGGTCGCCAGCGTCTTCAGGATCGTTGGCAGTGGATCGCTGCCGTAGCACCATGTGGCCTTCTGGCGCACGTCGGCCGCGATGAGTCGCAAAGTCCGCAGCATCCCGACGAGCCTAGCGCATCTCGCCCCGCCCGTGCGACCTTTCGCCGCGCGCCCTCGGGGGCACCTCGTCTCGTCTGTCTCGTTGCGCCGCGCCCGCGTGACCTTTCGCCGTGCCTGCGCTCCCCTGCTACATCCCGTCGCGCGTCCGCTGCGCCTGCGTGCCCGCGCGGTCTTTTCGACGCCGCACCGCCCTGTTGCCATCCGGTCATCGGTCCGTCACATCGCTCGGGTACACGCGCTCTTCACCATGGCGCGGATTTTAGTCATCGAGGACGAGCCGGCGCTCCAGAAGGTGCTCGATTACAACCTCAGGCAAGCCGGGCATGAGGTGCTCCTCGCGGGGCAGGGCGGTGAGGGGGTCCAGCTGGCCGTGGACCAGCGGCCCGATCTCGTCTTGCTCGATCTCATGCTACCCGACATCCCGGGGACCGAGGTGTGCCGTGCTCTCCAGCAGAGCGATGGCACCCAGCGGATCCCCGTGATGATCGTGTCGGCGCGCGGGGACGAGGTCGACCGCATCGTCGGCTTCGAGCTCGGCGCCGTCGACTACGTCGTCAAACCGTTCAGCGTGCGGGAGCTCGTGTTGCGCGTGCAAGCCGTGCTCCGCCGCGCGAAGTCCTCCGGGGACGGGGAGCGGAGCATCGAGTTCGGGTGCCTGCGGATCGACGAGGGCGCTCACCGCGTGTGGGTCGAGCGCGAGGAGGTCGAGCTGACGCTCCTCGAGTTCAAGCTCCTCGTCGCGCTGTACGAGGCGCGCGAGCGCGTGCAGACGCGCACCGCGCTCCTCGACGGCGTGTGGGGCATCGACGTGAGCATCACGACGAGGACCGTGGACACCCACGTCAAGCGGCTTCGCGACAAGCTGCGCAGCGCCGGCGATTATATCCAGACCGTCCGCGGTATCGGCTATCGATTCGCCGCTTCGCCCGACCTCCCCGAGAGCCGCAGCGCCTGAGCGCCCTGCCGGGCGAGCACGACAATCGTTGCCACACCGTCACCGGGCCGCAACGGCAGCGAGTGTACCGTGCAGACGGTGATTCACATGCTGGGCGACCTTGTTGAAGCCTGCCGGTCCCTCTCATGAGGTCAGGTGGAGCTCTTGTGTTGTCGCCAGCGTGGGCCGGGAGCCTCGATGTATCTTGAAACGTGGAGTGCAGGGGAGGCCGATCCTGAGCGGGCGAAGCGCCTCGCGATCGGGGTTGCGGCAGGGCTCCTGCTGTTCGCGGCCATCGCGCTCGCCGCCGCCCGCCTGAGCGGCGCGATCGCGCCTCCTCCGCCCGAGGAGGAGGTCGTCGAGGTCAAGCTGGCCACCCAGATCCCCGAGGCGCCCCCCGTGGCCCCGGCGCCCGCGCCCCCGCCGCCGGCGGCGGAGGCTCCGGCGCCTCGCTCCGCGGCGCCCAGGCGCCCGGCGCTCGTCGCGCCGACCGCGGTGCCCAGCGAGGCGCCGGCGGAGGCGGACCCGGGCCAGGCCAAGGCGAGCGACGACGACACCTACGGAGAGCCGGGAGGCGCACCGGGCGGCGTGCCCGGCGGGGTCCCCGGCGGCACGGGGACGGCCGCCGCGGTTGCGCCCGCGCCGCCGCCGCCACCGCCTCCGCAGCCGAAAGGGCCGATTCACCTCCCCGAGAACGCCACGCCGCCTGTCGCGGTCTCCAATTCCCTCCCTCCCATCCCCGAGGCGGCGCGGAGCGCGGGGATAGAGGCCACCGTGGTCGTCAGGTTCGTGGTGACCGAGACCGGCGAGGTCACGAACGTCACCCTCGTCCGCGGCCATCCGCTGTTCAACGACGTGGTGCTCGCGACGGTGAAGACGTGGCGCTACCGGCCGGCGATCCACGAGGGGAGGCCGGTGTCGACCTTCAAGACGGTCCGGATCCCGTTCAAGGCGAAGAGATGACGTCGAGCGCGCGGCCGCGGACTCGGCCTCTCGCGCGAGGAACGAAGGAGGTTCACCATGATGCAGTTTGATCTCGGGCACATCTGGGCGACCATGGGGCTTTTGAGCAAGCTCGTCGCGTTCGCCCTCGTGCTCATGGCGCTGGCGAGCGTCGCCGTCGTTGTGGAGCGGCTCATCGCGCTCGCGCGTCAGACGTCGGAGACCCGGCGCTTCGCGAGGGAGGCGCGCCCCGTGATGGAGGCCTGGGACACCGCGCGGCTCGTCTCGATCGCCGACGGCTATGGACGCTCCGCGCTCGCCCGGCTCGTCGGCGCGGCCGTGCGCCGCTTCCAGCGCGCCGTCGAGGCCGGCGAGGGCGGCGTGCCGCCTGTGGAACTCGCGCGCCGCGAGGTGTCGCGGCGCCGGGAGGCGATCTCCGCCGACCTGCGCCGCGGCCTCTCGGTGCTCGCGACGGTCGGCTCGGTGGCCCCGTTCGTCGGGCTGCTCGGCACGGTCATCGGCATCATCACGGCCTTCCAGAGCATCGCCTCGACCGGCTCGGGCGGCCTCGGCGCCGTGAGCGCCGGCATCTCCGAGGCGCTCATCGTCACCGCGCTCGGGCTCGCGGTCGCCATCCCGGCGGTGCTTTGCTTCAACTACCTCACCACCCGTATCGCCGCTGTGGAGCTCGCGCTCGAGCGCAGCGCGGGTGAGCTCATCGACGAGATGGAGAACGAACATGGGCGTTCGAGCGGAGAGCGGTCGCTCGGGTCGGCAGCAGCCGCCTGAGCCGGAGATCAACGTCACGCCGCTCGTCGACGTGGTGCTCGTGCTCCTCATCATCTTCATGGTGATCGCGCCCCAGATGGAGCACGGCGAGCGGGTCGAGCTCCCGGCGGTGTTTCAGCCGGATCCGAAGTCGAAATCGAAGCTCGATCCGATCTACGTGACGATCACCGGCGCAGGCACCGTGTTCCTCGAGAAGGAGGCTGTCGCCGACCTCGGCGCGCTCGGCGAGCGGCTGCGTGCCATCCGCGCCGCCGAGCCGGAGCGCCGGGTGGTCATCAAGGGCGACTCCTCGGTGCGGTACGGCCGCGTGCGGGAGGCCTTCGCGCTGTGCCAGGAGGTCGGGTTCGCCGGGATATCGCTGCAGGTGAGCCAGCGGGGCGGCGGGGCGTCCGCGGAGCCGGAGGAGGGATAACACCGTGGGGATGAGCGTTCCGCAGGGTGGAGGCAAGAAGGGCGGCGTCGCGCCGAGCATGAACGTGACGCCGCTCGTCGACGTGGTGCTCGTGCTCCTCATCATCTTCATGGTCGTGACACCGCTGCTCGCCAAGCAGCTCTGGCTGAATCTGCCCAAGAAGGACGACACCGCGAAGCTCGCGCCGCCTCCCATCGACGCCGACAAGCCCGTGGTGCTCACGGTGGATCAGCGCGGCGTCCTCCGCATCAACCAGGCCGAGGTGCAGCGCGGCGAGCTGAAGGAGCGGCTCGCGCGGATCTTCGCGGCGCGCTCGGACAACGTTCTTTACTTCGACGCGGATGACGAGGCCGTCTACGCGGTCGCCGTGGAGGCCATGGACGCCGCGCGCATGGGCGGGGCCAAGACGATCGCCGTCCTGACGGAGAAGCCCGCGCGCTGAGCCAGGGCAGAGGCTCGATGACTCGATGAGGTGAAGTCGAGGCGCGCGGGAGCCGCCGCCGCGTCGCTCGAGCGCGCGGGCGCGGCGGGGTGCACGGGAGAGGGCGCGAGGTGGCCCTCCACTCTTCTCATCAGACGGGCGCGCGTGCGCCCGGCCATCGAATCGAGAGTCGCGCCCGGGCTCGGAGCGCGCGAAGGGACAGGTGCATGAGTCGCAGAAGGATTTCGGGGGTAGTCGCAGCGCTGGTGACACCGCTTTGCTGGGGGGCCACGGCCCTCGCGCAGGGCGACCCCGGAGCCGCCGCGCCGCAGCCAGACGGCGCGGCGCCTCAGGCCGGCGGTCCTGCGGCGGAGGACGCCGCGGGGCTCGACGAGCCGAGCCCGTCGCGCCCGCCGCCCGCGGGGAAAGGCGTGGTGTGGGGCGTCGTCACGGACACCGCCACGAAAGAGCCCTTGCTCGACGCCCAGGTGTCCGTCGTGGGGACGAAGCTCAAGGCGATCGCGGACCTCGACGGGCGGTATCGCCTGGAGCTCCCGCCGGGCACCCATCAGCTGCGGGTCTGGTACGAGGCGTACGAGCCGCAGCGCGTGCAGGACGTACGGGTGACCGTCGGGCAGGTCATCCAGGTCGATGTCGGCCTCGATCCCGATCGGCAGACAGAGGAGGTCATCGAGGTCGAGTTCGAGCCGGAGCGGGCGAGCGTCGCGGCGCAGCTGCTCATCCGGAAGAACGCGGCCCACGTGGGCGACGCCATCGGCGCGAAGGAGATCGCGAAGACACCCGATCGCAACGCCGCCGAGGCCGCGAAGCGCATCGTCGGCGCGACCGTTGTCGACAACAGGTACGTCTACGTCCGCGGCCTGGGCGAGCGCTACACGAACGCGCTCCTGAACGGCGCCCCCCTGCCGAGCCCCGAGCCCGACCGGCAGGCCGTCCCGCTGGACCTCTTTCCGTCGCTGGTCCTCAGCGACATCACCGTCGTCAAGACGTTCACGCCCGATCTCCCCGGCGATTTCGTGGGCGGCTCGGTCCAGGTCAACACACGCGAGCTCCCGACCCAATTCCTGTTCCAGGCATCGCTGTCGCTCGGGTTGAACAGCCAGGCGACGTTCCGCGATCGCCTGAGCTACGCCGGCTCGGGCACCGACTGGCTCGGGATCGACGGCGGCGCGCGCGCGCTTCCCGGCGAGATCCCCGACTACAAGGTGGTGCGGCTCGGCCCCAAGCCTGGCGGCGGCACCATCACGAGGGACGAGATGACGGTCTATGGGCGGGCGATCAACTCATCGATGGTGACGACGCGGTCGTTCACCCCGCCGAACGGGAGCGGCAGCGTGGTCGTCGGCGACACCCTGAAGCTCGGCGGCGAGCAGCGCCTCGGTTACATCGCCACCCTGAGCTATGGCCGGAAGTTCGCTCCGCGCGCTGAAGAGCGCACCAGAACCTTCGAGCCCGATCCTCTGGGCGGTGAGCCCGCACCCAACGGCGACACCAGCACCGGGAGCATCCGTGATCAGGTGTCCTGGGGCTCGTTCGCCAGCGTCACCTACAACCCGGATCAGAACCACAAGGTGACGATCACCGGACTCCACAGCCGCTCGTCGGAGGATCTGGCCAGCGAGATCAGCGGGAACCCTACAGACGGCAGCAGCGCGTTTCGCGACACCCAGCAGCGGTTCATCTCCCGGGCCCTCACCTTGGGTCAGCTCCAGGGAGAGCACCGCATCGGCGCGCTGGACGGCGGCACCCTCGACTGGAAGGCGTCCATCTCCCACGCGTCCTCGGACGAGCCCGATACGAGGGAGACCGTCTACATCAGGGACGATACGAGCGGGGCCTTCTCGTGGGACGAGGGCACGCTGAGCGGCGCCCACTTCTTCAGCGACATGACCGACGTGAACTACGGCGGGCAGCTCTCCTATACCCAGCCTCTCGTCCGTGGGGACACCCCGACCCGGGTGAAGCTGGGCGGTCTGTTCAACCTTCGAGAGCGCGAGTTCAACGCGCGCCGGTTCCGGTTCAAGCAGCGCCCGGGCTCGGACCCGACGATCCTGCGCCAGGAGCCGGGCCAGCTGTTCTCGGACGAGAACATCGGCACGGCGCTCGAGCTGGAGGAGATCACGCGCGAGACCGACTCCTACACGGCGAACAGCGATCTCTATGCAGGCTACGTGATGACCGACGCCGCCATCACACGATGGCTCCGCGCGGTGCTCGGCGCCCGGATCGAGGCCTCCACGCTGTCGCTGAGGGCGTTCGACAGGTACTCCCCGGCAAGCCCGGAGATCAAGGAGGAGAGCGACAAGGTCGATATCTTGCCCGCGGCCAACGTCATCTTCAAGGCGAGCTCGATCTCGAACGTCAGGCTCGGCGTATCCAGGACGCTGGCCCGACCCCAGCTCCGCGAGCTCAGCCCGACCTTGTATCAGGAGGGATACAGCGGGATGGAGGCGAAAGGCAATCCGGACCTCGGGCGGACGAGCGTCGTGAACGCCGATCTCCGCTTCGAGGTCTTCCCGACGGCCGGCGAGGTGGCCGCGGTCAGCGTCTTTTACAAGCACTTCCAGGATCCGATCGAGGAGATCATCGTCCCGAACAGCGGCAGGGGCAGGCTCAGCTACGTGAACGGAGAAGCCGGTTATGTCGCCGGGGTCGAGCTCGAGCTCAGGAAGGGCCTGGGCTTCATCACCCCTCTCCTGAACGAGGTCACGGCGCTCGGAAACCTCACGTTCGTGCAGTCGGAGGTGACGATCGATCCCGAGAACACCGAGGGAGGGGTCACCATCGAGAGCACCCCGACGCACCCGCTCCAGGGCCAGTCTCCCTTCGTCGTGAACCTGGGGCTCGATTACGCCAGAGAGTCGACCGGCACGAGCGCCCGGCTCCTCTACAACGTGTTCGGCGCCCGGCTCAAGCGGGTGGGTCGCAACGGGCTGGCGGACGAGTACGAGCAGCCGCGGCACCAGATTGACCTGACCGTGGCCCAGCGCCTCGGCGAGCACGTCGAGGTGAAGCTGGCCGGCGAGAACCTCCTCGATGCGCCCGTCCGCGTCACCAGGGGGAGCGACGGTGATGAGGACAAGATCGCCAGCCAGTACAGCGTCGGGACGACTGTGACGTTGAGCGCCGCCCTCACCTACTGAGCAGCTGCCATTGAATCGTCACGCGGCGCTCGTCACGAGTTTTCCTGCACGCGCCATGTTGGGGGAGGAGGTAGAATAAATTGCGTACACTCAGATTGGGCTTGGTTTGCGCCTCGGCGCTCTCCGTCGCGGCGTTCGCCGCGTGCGGCGATGACGACTCGATCTCCCCGACCTCGACAAGCACCTCGTCCGCTAGCAGCTCCGCCAGCGGCGGTGACGGTGGCGGTGGCGGCGAGGGCGGCGGTGGCGACGGCGGCGGTGGTGGCGACGTCAGCGCCGATTGCTCCTCCCCGGTGGAGGTCAGCGAGGCGATCACCGCCAGCACGAAGTGGACCGCCGACAAGTGCTACCTCATGAAGGGGATCCTCTTTGTCGAGCGCGGCGCGACCCTGACCATCGAGCCCGGCACGAAGATCATGGGCGAGAAGGTGAGCCTCGCCACGCTCGTCGTGAAGCCCGGCGCCAAGATCAACGCCAAGGGCACGGCGAGCAAGCCCATCGTGTTCACGAGCCAGGGCGAGGAGGGCGATCGCGCCGCCGGCGACTGGGGCGGCGTCATCCTGCTCGGCGAGGCGCCCGTCAACGTCGAAGGCGGCAAGGCCAGCGTCGAGGGCATCACCGGCGAAGGCACGGAGTACGGCGGCGACAAGCCCGCGGACAGCAGCGGTGTCCTCGAGTACGTGCGCATCGAGTACAGCGGGATCCTCCTCTCCCAGGACAACGAGGTCAACGGCCTCACCTTCGCCGGCGTGGGCTCCGGGACGACCGTCGATCACGTGATGGTGCACCACACGCTCGACGATTGCTTCGAGTTCTTCGGCGGCACCGTCAACGCGAAGCACCTCATCTGCGCGCAGAACGGCGACGACGGCTTCGACTTCGACCTCGGCTACACCGGCAAGCTCCAGTTCCTCGCGCTCCAGCAGGACCCGTCCGTCGCCGACGAGACGAACGGCTTCGAGGGCGACAACGACGCCGACTCGTCGGCCAACACGCCCCTCAGCGAGCCGACGATCTACAACGCGACCCTGTGCGGCAAGAACAAGGAGGTCGACAAGCAGCAGTACGGCATGCTGCTCCGCCGCTCGACGAAGGCCCACATCTTCAACACCATCGTGACCGGCTTCGAAGCGGGGGTGGATCTCCGCAACGAGCTCACCGAGGTCGAGCTCGCGAGCTCGATATTCTTCGGCAACATCGAGGCGAACATCGCCTACGAAGAGACCGACACCGAGGCGGCGACCGAGTCG
Source organism: Sorangium sp. So ce117 (assembly GCF_051524395.1). Classification (NCBI taxonomy): domain Bacteria; kingdom Pseudomonadati; phylum Myxococcota; order Polyangiales; family Polyangiaceae; genus Sorangium; species Sorangium sp. So ce117. The sequence goes on along the minus strand of NZ_CP150309.1, from coordinate 7,273,282 downwards.
AAGCTCGACGACGACGACGACGCTGGCACGGACGAGCTCGCGTGGTTCGAGGGCGAGGCGACCAACAGCGCCGAGGATCCCGGGCTCGCCGACTGCTTCGCCGCCACGCCCGACTTCCGGCCCGAGGCCACGCTCACCGAGAACGCGGCGACCCCGCCGGATGACGGCTTCTTCGACCCGGAGGCGAGCTACATCGGCGCGTTCAAGGCCGATGACACCTGGGCGACGGGCGCCTGGGTCTCGTTCGACGCGAACTGACGCGGCGCCGTCCGCGCCGGCCCTCCGCGATGCGGCGGGCGGACCGGATCCGTGGCGAGAGAAATGACGAAGGCCGGCTCTTCAGCCGGCCTTTATCGTCTCTGGCGTCACGGCTCCGCCGCAGGCGCTCAGCGCACCCGCGGCGTAAACCCGGACACACTGCTGCGATGCTCGCTGCATACGCCTCGCGCGTCCGCGGTCTCCTTGAATGACACCCTTCCGCACACCTCGCAGATGCACAGGTGTGCGCGATAGAACTCCCGGTCGAGCAGGATGTCGGCGGCGAGCAAACTGAGCACAATGTCGCCGAGGAAGTCGATCTCGCGCGGCGAGGCGACCCAGACGGGACGGCCGCCTACCGCCGCCCGGCGGACCCTGCCCCCGTAGATCGCCGCGTTCAGGAATCGATCGTCGGCGACGGGCGCGATCAGCCCCCGGAGGGCCGTGATGACGCGCCCGCGGGCCTTGTGGATGAGCTCCTCGAGGTTGCTGCCGCCGTCGGCCCGGGGATCGAGCATGACGGGCGTCGCGCCGGGCTCGCGCACGATCTGGGGGCGCTTCATCAGGCCCGGGGTCACGAGGTGGTCCACGAACCAGTCCTGGAGGTCCTTGGGCGTCCACTCGGACGCCGGCCACTCCAGGAACTCGAGAGCGCCGCGGAGGCCGCTGATGCTCTGGAGACCGGGGTGGGTGGGGAGGCTCGGCAGGGTGCGGGATGTGTGCAGACGCCGGGACGAGCGGCGGCTCGCCTCCTCGATGTTGCGGCCGGATCCCATGTTCACCTCGAGGGCAGACCCCCGGTCCCGATGGATGCGAGCTCTTGCAGAGGCCACCATGCCGAGGGAACAAGCACAACTTGTGCCGAACCTGGCGAACGGGGCGACCTGGATTTGCTGGGAGTTCTGCCCAGAGAGCCTTCGCATGCCGTTGGGATGGCCGGCCACTGGCCGGCCAGGTTCTTCAACGGGTAAGATTGTGCCCGATGGACCACTCCACCGTCCGCGTCTCGGTTGCACCGGAGCCCTCGGTCGCCGAGCCTGTTCCCGGCATCGTCCTGATCTTCTCGGGGGATCAGCCGCGCTGCGCTCCCATCCCGCTGGATCGTGGCTCCGTGGTGGTGGGTCGCGGAGGCGTCGGCGGCGTGCCGCTCATGGACGACTCGCTCATGTCGCGGCGACACGCCCGCATCGCGTACGACGGCGGCGCCTGGACCGTGGAGGACCTCGGCAGCACCAACGGGACGTCGGTCAACGGCGAGCCGGTCCGCGGCGAGGTGCGGAGGGACGCGATCCAGGTCGTCGGCGCGGGGACGTCGGTGTTCCTCGCGCTCAGCGACATCCGGAGCTTCGCGCGCGGGGGCGTGCGCCTCGAAAAGGAGAGCGTCCTCGGGCCGAGGCTGCAGCTCATTTACGACACGATCATCCGCGCCGCGGCCGGGGGAGACAGCCTCCTCGTGACGGGCGAGAGCGGCACGGGCAAGGAGCTCGCGGCGCGCGCCTACCACGAGGCGGGGCCGCAGGCGCGCGGCCCATTCGTCGCTGTCAACTGCGCGGCCATCCCGGAGGGCCTGGCGGAGCGGCTCCTCTTCGGCGCCAGGCGCGGCGCTTACTCCGGCGCGACGCACGACACCGACGGCTATGTGCAGGCCGCCCACGGAGGCACGCTCTTCCTCGACGAGGTGGCGGAGCTCGACGCGGCCGTCCAGGCGAAGCTGCTGCGGACGATCGACACCCGGCAGGTCCTCGAGCTCGGCGCCGTCGCGCCTCGCCCGGTGCAGATCCGGATCTGCGCGGCGACACACGACCTCCGCGCCCGCGTCGCCCAGGGCCGCTTCCGGGATGATCTCTACTACCGTATCGGCCGGCCCGAGGTCCGGCTCCCGCCCCTCCGCGAGCGGACCGAGGAGATCCCGTGGCTGCTCGCGCAATGCGCAAAGGTGGTCGGCGCGGCCGCTCAAAGCGCGCCGCCGGCGATTCACCATTCGATGATCATCGCGTGCGCGATGCGCCGATGGCCGGGAAATCTGCGCGAGTTCGTCGGCGAGGCGCGGCGCGCCGTGACGCGCGCGCTCGACGAGGGGCGGCGCACGGTCGAGGCCAAGGATCTGGATCCGCTCGCCGGCGTCGGGCTGAGCCCGGAGTCGATCGAGCCCCAGGCCCGGCCGACGGCGAGCGATGTTCGACCGGCGCGCGCAGGACAGGCGCTTCCCGAAGATGAGATCGCCGAGGCGCTTCGCCTCGAGCGAGGCAATGTGTCTCGCGCGGCCACCAGGCTCGGAGTGCACAGGAATCGAATTCGACGCTGGCTCGAGAAGAATGGCGTCGATCGCTCCCACTTCGCCGAGGGAAGCGACCTGTCCGACAACGACTGAACCGCTGGCGCCCGCCGTCGCATGCACAGGTGCAGGAGTGCGTCAATGGTGCCGCCGCGTCACTCGAGAGCGCTCGTCTTCCGGCTGCGTCGCGATGAGGAAGTCACTCCCGGCGTAGGCTGCTGAGCCCGAGGGGGCGGTCGTTCCATACATCACCTACAGCAAACGCTCTGCTCCTTCCGAAGGCCTGAAGGCCGTCGCGGCGCTGTTTCTCCGGCGAAGAAGCGCCCGATCGTCGCAGGGTTGCCTCCATCCGGCGACGCAACGTGGGCTCGATCGACCGAACGCCCATGTATAGGGACTTTACAGAGCTGATTATGCGGGTTGTAATGTCGTGTGTAAGCCCCGTCCCCAGCGAGGTGCTGTCACGACCACGGTCAACTCGACGAGTCCGGCGCGTGCTCGCCAGGTCGGAGCCCACGATGCGCCCTGAAGAGACCACCGGTGAAGTGTGCCGTGGGCTGCGCGTCGCGCGCGGCCTGCGTCATCGCGGCAGCGCTCCTCGCGATCCGCGCGCGCCGGGGCCGGCGGGGCTTCCGCCTGCGGCGCGATCACGCGCGCCTCGCGGGACGCCTACGAATGCCTACGTCTGTCGCCAGAAGACAGGCTCGGACGGCGCGCGGAACACGAGGACGGGGGCGCGACGCACAATGACGATCTTGGACTTGACCGGGCGGGCGGCTTCATCGATGTACAGAGAGTTGTCTGTCGGGTCTCCCTGCGAGCTCAGGCCCCGTCGCGTCACGGGCGGGCGCCGCGCTCCGCGGCCTTGCCGCGGGCGCGCGGCCGCCGAGCGCCTGCCCCTTGCTCGCTGTCGGGCTCGCCCTCAGCGACATCTGCAAACATTGAAACCCCTGGCTCCTGCGAGGTGGTCGACGTCATGCGTTCTCGCCTGAAATCGGCTGCCCGCGGAGAGCCCAGCCAGGACGGCGGGCTGCCTGGTTGAACAGCCCTGGACACCATGAACGCGATCCGTAGACACGTATCGGCCGAAGAGGCGCCTCTTAGCCTACGAGCGCACATCGAGGGGCCCACCAGCTCGACAGCGTCCAGCCCAGGGCAGCAGCCGAGCTCGGGGACCCGCCAAACCCACTCGCGTCGCCGCCCGTTCCTGAGCCGCCTCCTGGCGGCGGGCGAGGCGATCGACGCGGGGGACAGCGAGCGCGCGAGGGCCCTCATCGAGGGCATCCTGCGGGCCGAGCCCGATACGGGGGACGCGTCCGAGCGCATTTCTGGCGTGTTTGGCCGGGCGCTGCTCGCCCGCCTGGACGGAGATCGCTCCGGCGACGGGAATCTGTACCTGCGCAGCGCCGGGCCGCGGGACATGCTCGCGGCGTTTCAGCTGCTCGTGCACGCGACGCCGCTCATCCGGTTCGGCTACCTCAGCGCGAACGCGGCCATCGTCGAAGCGTTCCAGGACGAAGGGGAGATCCATGTCATCGACATCGGCGTTGGCGGCGGTACGCAGTGGCCATTCCTGCTACACCGGCTGGCGACGCGGCCCGGCGGCCCGCCGCGGGTCCGGCTGACCGGCATCGACCTGCCGTGCCGGGGCCCCGATCCCGAGCAGCGGCTGCGCTGGGCGGGCGCGTTCATCGGGGGGTGGGCGGAGCGCCTGAAGGTCCCCTTCGAGTTCCACGGCGTCGCATCCTCGGTGGAGCGCGTCGACTGGAGCCGTATCGCGTCCCGCTCCACGGCGCCCATTGCGGTCAATGCGGCGTTCGCATTGCACCACGTGCCGGATGCCTCGGTGCACGCCACCGCGAACCGCGACACGATCCTCACGAGGATCCGGGCGCTGTCGCCGCGCGTGCTGACGCTCGTCGAGCCGGATGTGGAGCACAACGCGCACCAGTTCCTCCCGCGGCTGTCGGAGGCGATCGGCCACTACTACGCGGTATTCCAGGCGCTCGAGGCGCTGCTCCCGCCGCACATCGCCGCGCGGGAGACCATCGAGCAGGTCTTCTTCGGACAGGAGGTGATGAACGTGGTGGTGGGCGAGGGGGCCGCGCGGGTCGAGCGGCACGAGCGCCGGGGCGCCTGGCAGCGCCGCCTCCGCATGAACGGCTTCGAGCCGCTCCGCGTCTCGCCGCACGAGTCGCTGGTCCGCGGAGCGCTCCGCCTGAGCCAGGGGTTCGACGTCCGGAGCGACGAGCCCGCGCTCCTGCTCATGCGCAACGGCGTGTCCATCGTGGCCGCGTCGGCGTGGCGTCCGCGGCAGCTCCCGCCGCCATCGCGGTTCATGTCCGGCCTGTTCCGCCGCTAGGAGCGCCGCACAGCGCAGGTGAGCTCATAACGCACGAATCTGCGCCCCTCTTTCAACGACCGCTTCCCTGTCCGGATCACATCCGGACGCGAGCGGCCCCTCGCCCTCAGCGCCTCGGGAGGACGAATGCCACCCAGAGCACCAGCGCGCCGAGCGCGAGGCACGCGAGGGGGAGCCACAGGGCGCGGCGCTTGTGCATTGCGGTTTCCCAGAGGTCGCGCCGGTACCCCGGCGGGTGACCGCCCTCGGCAGCGGACCGGGGGTCGTGGAAGGGAAGAGGGCTCAGCCCTTCGCGCCTGACGAGCTCGAACAGCACCGAGCCGCGCGCCTGGGCCCGTGTGAGCTGCCCCAGCAGCTCACGGCGACAATGAAGGCAAAACGTCGACGCATCCTCTTCGATGCCGACGAGGTCGAGCTCCCGTAGCCGCTGCTGCTCCCAGCTCTCCCTGGCTCGCCGGGCCTCGTTGAGCGCGTCCTCTCGGCGGTCGTCGTGGTGTGGGCTGTCCTTCGCGCTCATCGCAGCTCCTGATCGGGGGCGCGGCCTGCGGCCCCTAGGAGGATCTATTCCGGCCAGCCGCGAGAAATTCTCATGCAATGCGCCTGGCGAACATGCCGCGCTGGCCGCAGGCCACCCGGACGAGCTGACAGCCAGCGCGCCGAGCTCAGCGGGTGACGAGCACCTTGAGAGCGCCGGGCGCTGCGGCGGCCGCCAGCGCCTCTGCGGCGCGCTCCAGCGGGAGCCGCGCCGACACGAGGGAGCGGACATCGACGGTCCGGGCCTCGAGGGCGCGCAGCGCTGGCCCGAACAGCCCGCAGCGCGAGCCGACGACGGTGATCTCGTTGATGACGAGCTCGGCGAGGTGGACGCTGGAGAGCCCGGCCACCGTACTCTTGAGCACGAGCGTGCCCCTGGGCCGGGTCGCGCGGACGGCCCTCACGAACCCCTCGGCGGTGCCGGTGGCCTCGACCACCAGCTCGGCCGGATCTCCGGCCCAGGCGCCCCGGGGCGGCGAGGCACCGGCGTCGGCCTGGCCCGAGGGCTCCGGGCGAACGAGCTCGGTCGCGATGCCCTGCGCGCGCAGCAGGGCGAGCTTCTCCTCGTGTTTGCCGACCGCGAGGACGCGGGCGCCAGCCTGGTGGAGCACCTGCGCGATGAGCAGGCCGAGCTTCCCGTCGCCGAACACGAGCGCCGACGCGCCCGGCGACACACGCACCTGCTCCAGGATCGCGAACGCCGCCGCGAGCGGCTCCGCGAACACCGCCTCCTCGTCGTCGACCCCGTCGGCCACGGCGTGGAGGTTCGCCACGGGCACCGCGACGCGCTCCGCCAGCGCGCCGTCGGCGCCGACGATGCCCATGACGGTGCGCGTCGGGCAGTGCCTGCCCAGCCCGCGCGCGCAGCTCTCGCAGCGGCCGCACGCGAAGTTGATCTCGCCCACCACGCGGCGGCCGAGCCAGGCGGCCGGGCCCTCCACGACGTCGCCGACGAACTCGTGCCCGAGCGTGCCGCGGAAGCCCATGTAACCTTGGATGATCTCGAGATCCGTGTTGCAGATCCCGGCGCACCGCACCTCGACCACGGCCATGCCGGCCGTGGTCGAGGGGGGGTCGCGGTCGATGACGCGCGCGGCCGTTCCGTCCCAGACCAGCGCTCGCACGGTCGAGCTCTAGCCCGCCGCGAGCGCCAGCCGGCGCTTGGCCGGCTGCATCAGGTACGCGTCGACCGCGTCCGCGGCCTTGCGCCCCTCCGCGATGGCCCAGACGACGAGGCTCTGTCCGCGCGACATGTCGCCGGCGGCGAAGACGCCCTCCACGCTGGTGCGCCCGCCGTGGGCCTTCACGTTGCCGCGCTGGTCCATCTCGACGCCGAGCTGCTCGAGCAGCCCCTCGCGCTCGGAGCCGACGAAGCCCATCGCGAGCAGGACGAGCTCGCACGGGATCTCGAACTCGCTCCCCGGGACCGGCACGAACTTCCCACCTTCCAGCTTCACCCGCATCGCCTGGAGCGCGCGGACGTGCCCGTGCTCGTCCCCGAGGAACGCGGTGGTCGACACCGACCAGTCGCGCTCGCCGCCCTCCTCGTGCGAGGACGAGGTGCGGAGGATGAGCGGCCACGCGGGCCACGGGTTCGTCAGCGAGCGCTGCTCGGGGGGGCGGGGGAGCAGCTCGAGCTGCGTCACGTGCGCCGCGCGGTGGCGGTGGCTCGTGCCGAGGCAGTCGGAGCCGGTGTCGCCGCCGCCGATGACGATCACCCGCTTGTCCGTGGCGAAGATCGCCTCGCTGTCGGGGATCACGTCGCCGGCGACCCGCTTGTTCTGCTGGGTCAGGAAATCCATCGCGAAATGGACGCCCTTCAGCTCCCGGCCAGGCACCGGCAGGTCGCGCGGCCGGCGCGCCCCGCCGCACAGCACGACGGCGTCGTACTGCTCGCGCAGGGCGTCGCCGGTGATGTCGACGCCGCAGTGGACGCCCGTGCGGAACGTCACCCCCTCGGCCTGCATCTGCTCCATGCGCCGGTCGATGAGGTGCTTCTCCATCTTGAAGTCGGGGATGCCGTACCGGAGCAGGCCGCCGATGCGGTCGTCGCGCTCGAAGAGCGTCACGTCGTGGCCCTTGCGCGCGAGCTGCTGGGCAGCAGCGAGCCCGGCGGGCCCCGAGCCGATCACCGCGACCTTCTTGCCCGTGCGCTGCTTCGCGATGACCGGCGCCACCAGGTTCCGGTCGAACGCGCGATCCGCGATCGCGCGCTCGACGTTCTTGATGGTGACCGGCTTGCTCTCGATGTTCAGAACGCACCCCGCCTCGCAAGGCGCGGGGCACACGCGCCCGGTGAACTCGGGGAAGTTGTTCGTCGCGTCGAGCGACGCGATCGCCTCGGGGAGGCGATCGCGGAACATGTGATCGTTCCAGTCGGGGATCAGGTTCCCGAGCGGACATCCGTCGTGACAGAACGGGATGCCGCAGTCCATGCACCGGGCTGCCTGATCGCGCAGCTCGGCGTCGGGGACCGGGAGCTCGAACTCCTGCCAGTCGTTCAAACGCTCGGAGACGGGCCGCTTCTTGATGTCGACCCGCTGGATCTCGAGGAAGCCTCGTACCTTACCCATGGGCGGCCGACCTCTCTCCCGTGCTCAGGGGACCCGCGTTGGCGGGGATGTAACGTCCAGTGGAAACATAGGGGGTGGAAGGAGAAAGGAGAGACACGAGCCCGTCGGACCCGTCCGCTCCGTTCGTCGCGGGCGACGCCGCGGCCTCCAGGGCGCGGCGGTACTCGCTCGGGACGACCTTCACGAACTTCGACAGGACGGCCTGCCAGGACTCGAGCAGCTCGATCGCCTTCCGGCTGCCCGTGCGCCGCACGTGCTCCTCGAGCAGCGCCCGCACCGACTCGGCGTCGGCGGAGGTCATCGTCTCGAGCTGCACCATCTCCTTGTTGCAGCGCGCCTCGAAGAGCGCGTCCTCGTCGAAGACGTAGGCGAGCCCGCCGCTCATGCCGGCCCCGAAGTTGCGGCCGGTGGTGCCCAGGATGATCACGGTGCCGCCCGTCATGTACTCGCAGCCGTGGTCGCCCACGCCCTCGACGACGGTGGTGGCCCCGCTGTTCCTGACCGCGAAGCGCTCGCCCGCGCGGCCGTTGAAGAACGCGCGGCCGTTCGTCGCGCCGTACAGCACGACGTTGCCCACGATGACCTGATCGTCCGGCCGGAACGGCGCCTCGCGCGGCGGCCGCACAGCGACCACGCCGCCCGAGAGGCCCTTGCCGACGTAGTCGTTCGCGTCGCCTTCGAGCTCGAGGGTCATGCCCCGCGAGGCGAAGGCGCCGAAGCTCTGGCCGGCGCTGCCGGCGCACTTGACCACGATGCTGTCCTCGGGGAGCCCGACGCTGCCGTGGCGGCGCGCGATCTCGCCGCTCAGCATCGCGCCGAGCGTCCGATCCGAGTTCTTCACGCGGGTCTCGATGACGACGGGGGCCCCGCCGTCGATCGTCGCGCGCGCCTTCTCGATCAGCTTGAGGTCGAGCACCCGGTCGAGCTTGTGGTCCTGCAGCTCCACGCAGTGGGTCGGGCTCGTGAGCGCCTCCTTCGGGCGGTACAGCACCTCGGAGCAGTCGATCTTCCTCGCCTTCGGGTGGAGCCCGGCGCTCCGCTGCACGATGCAGTCGGAGCGCCCGACCATCTCGGTCAGCGTGCGGAAGCCCAGGCGCGCCATGATCTGCCGGAGCTCCTCGGCCACGTAGAAGAAGAAGTTGATGACGTGCTCCGGCGCGCCCGTGAACTTCTTACGAAGCTCCGGGTCCTGCGTGGCGATGCCGACCGGGCAGGTGTTGAGGTGGCACTTGCGCATCATGATGCAGCCGGTCGCGACGAGCGGCGCCGTGGAGAAGCCGAACTCCTCGGCGCCGAGCAGCGCGGCGAACGCGACGTCGCGGCCCGTCATCAGCTTGCCGTCGGTCTGCACGATGGCGCGGCCGCGGAGCCCGTTCATCACGAGCACCTGGTGCGCCTCGGCGAGCCCGAGCTCCCACGCGACGCCCGCGTGGTGGATCGACGTGAGCGGGGAGGCGCCGGTGCCGCCCGAGTCGCCGCTGATCAGCACCACGTCGGCGTGCGCCTTCACGACGCCCGCGGCGATGGTGCCGACGCCCGCCTCGGCGACGAGCTTCACGCTGATGCGCGCCTTCGAGTTGATGTTCTTCAGGTCGAAGATGAGCTGCGCGAGATCCTCGATCGAGTAGATGTCGTGGTGCGGCGGCGGCGAGATCAGCGTCACGCCGGGCGTCGAGTGGCGCACCTTCGCGATCACCGCGTCGACCTTGTGGCCCGGGAGCTGGCCGCCCTCGCCGGGCTTGGCCCCCTGCGCCATCTTGATCTGCAGCTCGTCGGCGTTCACGAGGTACTCGGCCGTGACGCCGAACCGCGCCGAGGCGACCTGCTTCACCGCGCTCCGCTTCGAGTCGCCGTTCGGCAGCCGGAGGAAGCGCACCGGGTCCTCGCCGCCCTCGCCGGTGTTCGACCGCGCGCCGATCCGGTTCATCGCGATCGCGAGCGTCTCGTGCGCCTCCTTCGAGATGCTCCCGAAGGACATGGCGCCCGTGGCGAAGCGCTTCACGATCGAGGCGGCGGGCTCGACCTCCTCGATCGGCACCGGCGGGCCCGCGGGCCTGAAGTCCCACAGCCCGCGGAGCGACATCGGGTGCTCCTGCTGCTCGTTGATGACGGAGGCGTACTCGGCGTAGCTCTTCGCGTCGTCGAGGCGGACCGCCCGCTGGAGCGAGGCGATCGACTGCGGCGTCCAGAGGTGCCGCTCGCCGGACACGCGGAAGTGGTGGTGGCCGCCGACGTCGAGGTGCGCGCGCGCCCGCTCGCCGTACGCCGCGTGGTGGCGCGCGAGCGCCTCCTCCGCGATCTCGCGCAGCCCGACGCCGCGGACGCGCGACGCCGTGCCGGTGAAGTACGCGTCGATGACGAGCTGATCGATGCCGATCGCCTCGAAGATCTGCGCGCCCTGGTAGCTGGAGAGCGCGCTGATCCCCATCTTCGACATGATCTTCAGGATGCCCTTCTTGAGCCCCTTCACGTACCGCGAGCCCGCCGCGGTCGGCGAGAGGTCGGCGCCGAGGGTCTTGTCGCGGCACATCGCCGCGATCGACTCGAACGCGAGGTACGGGTTCACCGCGCCGGCGCCGTAGCCGATGAGCAGCGCCATGTGGCCGACCTCGCGCGCCTCGCCGGTCTCGACGATGATGCCCGCGCGCGTGCGCGCCCCCTCGTTGATGAGGTGGTGGTGCACGGCGCCCACGGCGAGCAGGCTCGGGATGGGGGCGAGCGTCTCGTCGATGCCGCGGTCGCTGAGGATGAGGATGCTCGCGCCGTCGGCGATCGCGCGGCTCGCGTCCTTGCAGAGCTTCGCGATCGCGGCGCGCAGGTTGTCCTCCGGGTCGCCGTCGACCGGGAAGTACATGGGCAGCGTGGCCGCGCGGAAGTCGGGGAAGACGTTCTTCCGCAGCTTCGACAGGTCGTCCTGCGTGAGGATCGGGTGCGGCAGCTCGAGCATCCGGCACTGGCGGGGCGTCTCCTCGAGGAGGTTGCCCTCGCCGCCGACGCAGCTCACGAGCGACATCACGATCTCCTCGCGGAGCGGGTCGATCGGCGGGTTCGTGACCTGCGCGAACAGCTGCTTGAAGTAGCGGAAGAGCAGCTGGGGCTTCTCGGAGAGCACGGCGAGCGGGATGTCGATGCCCATCGAGCCCACCGGCTCCTCGCCGAGGGTGGCCATCGGCCCGAGGATCATCCGCAGGTCCTCCTCGGTGTAGCCGAACGCCTGCTGCAGGCCCCGGAGGTCCGCGTGCGGGATGGTGTAGAGGCTCGGCACGTCCTCGAGGGCGCGCAGATCGATCTTGTTCTCGGCGACCCACGCCGCGTAGGGCTTCTGCGTCGCGACGCGGCGCTTGATCTCGTCGTCGCTGACGACGCGACCCTCGGTCGTGTCGACGAGGAACATCTTGCCCGGCTGGAGGCGCCCCTTCTGGATCACGCGCGCCGGCTCGATGTCGAGGACGCCGAACTCGCTCGCGAGCACGACGAGCCCGTCGCTCGTCACGACGTACTTCGCGGGGCGCAGCCCGTTCCGGTCGAGCGTCGCGCCGATGAGCCGTCCGTCCGTGAAGCACAGCGCCGCGGGGCCGTCCCAGGGCTCGATCAGACAGCCGTGGTACTCGTAGAACGCCTTCTTCTCGGCCGACATGTCCGGGTCGAGCGCCCAGGCCTCGGGCACGAGCATCATCATCACGTGGGGCAGCGAGCGGCCGCTCGCGAGCAGGAAGTCGACAACGTTGTCGAGCGCGGACGAGTCGGAGCCGCCCGGGCGGATGATCGGCTTGAAGTCCTCGATCGCGTTCGCGAAGACATCGCTCTTCAGCAGCGCCTCGCGCGCCGACATCCACGCGGTGTTGCCGCGCACGGTGTTGATCTCGCCGTTGTGCGCGATGACCCGGTACGGGTGCGCGCGCTCCCACGTCGGGAAGGTGTTCGTGGAGAAGCGCGAGTGCACCATCGCGAGCCGCGACACGGTGCGCTTGTCGGACAGATCGGGGTAGAACGCCGCGACCTGCTCCGCGAGCATCAGGCCCTTGTAGACGACCGTCCGCGACGAGCACGACGTGATGTAGAAGTCGTCGGCGTTGGCGGCGCGGCCGGCGCGCTTGCGGATCGCATACAGGACCTGCTCGAAGGACTGGCGAGGCGCGACCCTGCCGATGAACAGCTGGCGGATCGCGGGGCGCGAGTCGCGCGCGATCGGGCCGAGCGCCGCGTCATCGATGGGGACGTCACGCCAGCCGAGGACGCGCTGTCCGTGGTGCACGACCGCGGCCTCGAGGATCGCCTCGCACTGGCGGCGCCGCGACGGGAGCTGCGAGAAGAACGCCGTCGCGACGGCGTAGTCGCCGGGAGCAGGCAGCGCGATGCCAAGGGCGGCCAGGGACGTGGCGTACAGCTCGTGCGGGATCTGGAGGAGGACGCCCGCGCCATCGCCGGTGCAGGGGTCGCAGCCAGCGGCGCCGCGATGGGTTAGATTTTCGAGGATCTCGAGCGCTTGGCAGACGACCTCGTGCGTCGCTTCACGGCGGAGCGTGGCGACGAATCCGAGACCGCATGCGTCGTGTTCGAAAGCCGGATCGTAAAGACCTTGTCGTTGGGGCAGAGGCATGGTGCTGACTTCACACGCGCGTAGCACAGGTGGCACAAGGATTGGAGCCCTAGTTTAATGCGGCGCGCCAGGAGCCGCGGAACCGGGCGCAAAATGGGGAAGGGGTGTCGCCTTGCCCGGGGGGCCGCTCCTCCCGGCGGCGGCGCTCGGCAGTGGACGCCCGTCGTCGGCCGTGGTGTGGGTGGGGGCGGCCGGCTCGCCGGTCCGGCCCCCGGCGGCGCGGTATTCGGATGAAGCTCTTCGCACTCAGCGATCTCCACGTCGGGTATGCGGAGAACCGGTGGGCCATCGAGCGCATGACGCCGCGGCCGAGCGACTGGCTCATCCTCGCGGGGGATCTCGGGGAGACGGAGCAGCACCTCATCTACGTCCTCGAAACCCTGGGTCCGCGGTTCAAGCGGCTCGTGTGGACGCCGGGCAACCACGAGCTCTATACGATGCCGAGTGAGCGCGGCGGTCCGCGCGGCCAGGCCCGGTACGAGCGGCTGGTCGAGCTGTGTCGGAGCCGCGGCGTGCTCACGCCCGAAGACCCCTACGTGCTCTGGGACGGCGAGGGCGGACCGCACGTGCTGGCGCCGATGTTCCTGCTCTACGACTACAGCTTCCGGCCGGACGGCGTGCCGGAGCGCGACGCGGTGGCGTGGGCCATGGAGAGCGGCGTCCTCTGCAGCGACGAGGAGCTGCTCGACCCGGCCCCCTACGCGAGCCGGCCCGAGTGGTGCCGGGCCCGCCTCGCCGCGACGGAGGGCCGCCTCGGCGCGCTCGAGGGGCGCCCCACGGTGCTCATCAACCACTTCCCGCTGCGCGAAGAGCTCGTGCGGCTGCGGCACATCCCGCGTTTCTCGATCTGGTGCGGGACGCGGCGCACGCACGACTGGCACACGCGGTTCCGCGCGCGGGTGGTCGTGTCAGGGCACCTCCACATCCCCCGCACCGACTGGATCGACGGTGTTCGTTTCGAGGAGGTGTCGTTCGGATATCCGCGCCAGCGGCCCATCGAGCGCAGCGCCGACAGCTGCCTTCGGGAGATCCTGCCGGGCCCTGCAGGCGCGGCGCCGCCGAGGATGTAAATGCTCACGATCGGCCCCGGCGCCGCGCACCTCTGGTACGTCTTCTGCGACTCGGCTCGCGACGAGGCGTTGCTCGAGGCGTACCACCGGCTGATGGCGCCTGACGAGGCGGCGCAGCAGGCGCGCTTCCTGTTCGCCGAGAACCGGCACGAGTACCTGCTCACCCGCGCCCTCGTGCGCACGGTCCTCTCGAAGTACGCGAACGTCGCGCCCGAGGCGTGGTCGTTCGTCCGGAACGAGTTTGGCCGCCCGCAGATCGCCGGACCTCCGGGGGTGCCGCCGATCCGGTTCAACCTGTCGAACACGCGGGGTCTGATCGCCTGCCTGGTCGCGCTGGATCGCGACGTGGGCGTCGACGTCGAGGACACCGAGCGCGCGAGCAGCGCGGTGGACATCGCCGATCGCTTCTTCTCGCCGGGCGAGGTGAGGGCGCTGCGCGCGCTGCCGCCGGAGAGGCAGCGCGCGCGCTTCTTCGAGTACTGGACGCTCAAGGAGTCGTACATCAAGGCGCGCGGGATGGGGCTCGCGATCCCGCTCGATCAGTTCTCGTTCCACCTGGACGATGGACCGGCGATCGGCATCTCGTTCGATCCGCGGCTCGGCGACGACCGCTCGGCCTGGCAGTTCGCGCTCTACCAGCCCTCGGCGCGGCACACGATGGCCGCCGCGATCCGCAGCGGGGGCGGACCTGCGCTGTCGATCGAGCTGCGGGAGACGGTGCCGCTGCGCGACGGCGGATGAGCGACGGCAGGGGCCGACCGCGCGAGGCCGCCGCGCGGCGGCGCCGCCGCGCATCCCTCATCCCTCCCTGGCAGGCCTCCGGCTGGCTGGGTCAGCGCGCCGCGCGGCCCCGGCGCGCGGCGGGCGAGGTCAGTCAGGCCGCGCGATCGAGAGCTCGACGTTGCGCCACGAGGGCTCGCCGCGGCCGTCGTCGCCGAAGCCGGAGGTGACGTCCACGACGGCCCGGCGGCGCCCTTCGGCGGCGATCGGGTCGTCGTCGACGGCGTAGTCGAGGGCGGCGCCCCGGATGGCGACGAAGCCGTTGTCCTCGTCCCAGATCTCGATGACGCGGACCTGATGGGGGTAGTCGGCGAGCGCGGAGGTCTCGAGCTCCCAGTACGCGTGCCCGCCGGCCGGAGAGACCCGGGTCACCCGGTGCACGTGGGTGTGTCCGGCGAGGTGGAGCAGGACGTTGTCGTAGCCGCCGACGAGTGACTGCCACGCATCGACGTCGATCGCGCCGGGCACGGCGGGGGTGCCCGTCGCGGCGAAGGAGCCGTCCCCGAGCGAGCGCGACGCGTGGTGGGACGTGAGGATGACCCACCTGCGCTCGCGCTTCGCGCGGTCGAGCGCGGGCCGGATGAACCGATCGACGTCGTCCTGGAGGATCACGCCGTTCGGCCCGCCCGCCTGGGCGGCCGTATCGAGCACGATGACGCGAAGGGGGGTGTCCTTCATGTCGAACTCGTAGAACGCTTTGCCGTACGCGCGCTCGTCGGGCCCGATCCCGTGCCCGTCGCCGGTCGCCGCGACCCGATCGAGCAGCTCGGGGCCGCTCAGCAGCGCTCTCCTCGGGTCGGGGACGACCTCGCCCGTGATCACCGGAGCGCCGGGGAGGGACCAGTCGCGCGTCCCGCCGTCCGACCAGCTCCCCGTCGCGAGCTCGGCGCGCGTGTGCACCGGGAAGTTCCCTTGGTGCAGGACATCGTGGTTGCCGGTCACCCATCGCCAGGGAACGAGCAGCCCCTCGGCGAAGAACGGATCCTTGGGATCGTTGTCGGGGCCTGGCACGGGGTCGTCGTCAGCGCCCGAGTCGCACTCGACGCGCTCGGCGCCGTCGAGGATGGCCGAGAACCACGCGATCTCGTTCGTCTGCGCGCTGTCGGCGTTGTCGCCGCCGAGCAGGACGAAGTCGATCGGCGCGCTCCGATGGAGCGCGTTGATCGTGCGGACGGCGGCGTTGAGGATCCGGCACTCGTGCCCTTCCTGCGGGCGGAACGCCGACGCGAACACGCCGGGCGAGTCGAAGATCGCCAGCCGAGCGGGCGACTCGTCGTCCGCGAGCTGGGTGTCGGCGAGGTGGACGAACCTCGTCAGGAGCGTCGGCCGCTCGCCGCGCGGCGGTGGAGGGGTGTCGTCGAGCGTCGCCGGAGCGAGCGGCTGCCCCGGCCCGCCCTTGAGCTCGCCGTAGCCCTCCGCGAGCATCTGCTCGATCTCCGCCGGGACAGCGGGGTTCCTGTCCGGTGGATCGGCCACCGCGGCGCGCGGCACCCAGGTGCGAGCGGTCGTCAGCGGCGGCGCGCCGCGGAGCGCTGGCAGCGGCACCGGCGCAGGGAGCGGCGCCGGAGCGATGGACTCCTCCTCGGCACACGCCGCGAGCGCAAGGGACGCAAAGAAGAAGCACGCCGCGGGGCGACGTGGGCGCGCTCGCGCGATCCGCCGCCGCCCGGGCTCCCATGTTGCGATGCCCACCGCTCGTGTCTGGCTCATCGCTTCCTTACATGACAACACCACAGCGTCCGATCAAGAAATGTTCACTCGGGCGGTAGCGCTGCCGTTGGGGGCCGGCGCCGACCGAGGAAGAGAGAGCGCAGAACGCGCGTAGTACGTCCCACGTCGCGCAGCGCGGCGGCGGACGTCGGCGGAGCGTCACGTCGAGGCGCACGAGCGAGCCGAGCCATGGTAGGGCGGAGCCGCGGCCGGCGCGCCGACGGCTGCTAGGATGCGGCGCGTCCGAGCCAGAGGCGCTCGTCCCGAGGTCATCTATGGTCATTTCGCGATTCCTGGGTTGCGCGCTCGCGGCGGCGATGCTGGCGAGCTGCAGCGATCCCGAGCCCATCATCAAATACCGCTACAGGGCCTACGAAGGCGACGCGTATCCGGACCGACTCCCTGAGATCACGATTCCGGAGGGCGGGATGGGGTTGGTGAGCGATAGCCTCTCCGATACGATCTCTCTTGTCTCGCTCGCGACCGGGGAGCGGTTCGGCGTCCACCCCGTGGGCCGCGATCCCGTGACGATCGACGGGCCTCACCATGTGGCCGTGGACGCCGAGGGCGGCGCCGTCTACGTCGCGCTGTCGTACCCTGACGTCGCCGGCGCGATCGGCCCCCACGCGGTGCACGGCGGGAGCGTGGTGGCGGGCTACGTCCAGAAGCTCGCGCTCGACGATCTGCGCATCCTGGGGCAGGTGCGCGTCGAGGCCAACCCGGGTGATATCGTGATCTCGGAGGACGGCAAGCGCGTGGTCGTCTCTCATTTCGATCTGAAACGCGTGCTCGACAACCCGGGCGACGTCGAGGCGGCGCGCTCGTCCCTCGCGGTGATCGATCCCGAGGAGGTCCTGCTCTCGGGATCGCCCGATCCCGTATTCATCCCGGTCTGCATGGCCGCCCACGGAATCGCCCTCTCGCGCCCGGACGGCGCCCGCGCCTACGTCGCTTGTTACGGCGAGGACGTGCTCGCGATCGTCGACCTGACGGACCCTTCCGCCGAGGTGAAGCGCGTGCCTGTGGGGTCTACCTCCAGCCCGTCGCCCCATGCCAACAACTACGGACCCTACGCGGCCGTCATGTCGCCCGATGGAAAGACCATCGCCGTGAGCAGCACGGAGAGCAGGGACGTGCGCTTCTTCGATGTCGCGTCGGAGACGTTCGACGATTCCCGGAAGATCCTCACGATCGGCGCGCCCTACTTCCCCGCGTGGACCCCTGACGGGAGCGCCATCTATGTGCCGACCCAGGTGCCCGACACCATCGTGCGGATCGGCGTGACCCCGGACGACGACGGCGTCGTCACCCGGAACATCGCCGATGAATGCATGCGGCCGCACCTCGCGCAGCTCGACGAGGAGCACGGCCTCTTCCTCGTCTGCGAGGGCGACAGGAGCGCGACGCCCGGCAGGGTGCTCCGGCTCGATCCAGAGACGCTGGAGACGCTCAGCGACACGGAGGTGGGCCTCTATCCCGACGGGCTCGTGCGCGTCGCGGCGGAGGCGCCGTGAGGGCGCCCTGCAGCCTTGCGGCCGCGCTCGCGTGCGCGGCGCTCCTCTGTGGCTGTCCGGGCGATCCGGAGACGAAGGTCGTCGACGCGACGGCCGTCGAGCACGGCGCGGCGCTCTTCCGGGACCCGTCGATCGCGGAGACGCGCTTCAATCGCTATTCCTGCTCGACCTGCCATGAAGCTGTCGCGGGCGACGCGGGCGACGCCATGCTTTCGGGCGCCCCGCTGGCCGGCGCCGTCGAGCGCCCGCATTACTGGGGCGGGCAGGAGGTCGAGCTCCTCGGCGCGATCAACCATTGCCTCTATTACTTCATGACGAAGGACCTGCCCTTGACGGCGGACGACGACGCCGCGCAGGCCATCTATGCCTACCTGGAGTCGCTGCCCAGCGATGGAGGAGCGGCCGAGGCCGTCCCCTTCACGCCGGTCTACGAGCTGAGCCAGATCCCGGCCGGCGACGCGGCCGCGGGCGGGCGCATCCACGAGCGCGCCTGCGCCTCGTGTCACGGGAGCGCCCATTCGGGAGAAGGCCGGCTCGTGGCGCGGGCGCCGGCGCTGCCCGACCAGACGCTGAAGGAACACCCGCTCGGCGAGTACACCGAGGCCGACCGGCGGCTTGTCTTCATCGAGAAGGTCCGGCACGGCGGGTTTGTCGGCTACGGCGGGCAGATGCCCCCGTTCTCCCGCGAGGTCCTCTCCGATGAGGAGCTCGGCGATCTGCTCTCGTTCTACGGGCTGCCCTGGCCTCCGTGAAGCGCGCCGAGAAAGCCGCGAGGATCGCCGAGATCCTTGACCGATTGTACCCGGCCCCGCCCATTCCGCTGGCCCACGACGATCCCTATTCGCTGCTCGTCGCGGTGATGCTCAGCGCCCAGACGACGGACAAGATGGTCAACGCGGTGATGCCGGCGCTCCTCGCGCGCGCCCGGACGCCCGCGGCCATGGCGGCGGTGCCCACCGAGGAGATCGCCCAGCTCATCCGGAGGATCGGTTTCGCGCCCACCAAGGCGCGGCACCTGAAGGCGCTGAGCGAGCGGATCGCGACCGAGCACGGCGGCGTCGTCCCCGCCTCGTTCGAGGCCCTCGAGGCCCTGCCGGGGGTCGGTCACAAGACGGCCTCGGTGGTCATGGCACAGGCCTTCGGTCACCCCGCCTTTCCGGTCGATACCCACATTCACCGGCTCGCGTTCCGCTGGGGGCTGTCGTCCGGAAGGGACGTCGTCGAGACGGAGCGCGACCTGAAGCGCACGTTCCCACCCGAGCAGTGGAACAAGCTCCACCTTCAGCTCATCTACTTCGGCCGCGAACACTGCCCGGCGCTGCGCCACGACAGGACCGGCTGCCCCATCTGCAGCTGGGCCGCCCGCCGACGCTGAACGCGGCGCCCGGCGGCCGCCGAAGACGGGGGCGGGTACAACGTCGCCAGCGCGGCTGGCAGCCTATCGAGGCGGCGCGTTTCCGTCAAGCTGGGTGCAACGTCCCGGCGATCTCATGAGCGCGACCACCGCCCGCCGCGCTGCGGCGCGAGGCGGCCGGGCGCGGTCGTGTGCGGGTGTGCGGTTCCCGGTCGCCGCGCGCTTGCGGTTCGGGTAAGGCACTTCTGTGACAAAGATTGGATTTGAGATCATCGGGACGGGCCACTACGTGCCCGGAGAACCTGTCACCAACGACGACCTCGCGCGGGTGATCACGACCTCCGACGAGTGGATCTACCAGCGCTCCGGTATCCGCCAGCGTCATTACGCGCCGGACGGCGTGGGGGTGAGCGATCTCGCGTGCGAAGCGGCGAAGCGCGCGATCGCGTCGGCGCGCATCGCGCCGTCGGAGATCGATTACATCCTCTTTGCCACGATGACGCCGGACTATATTTTCCCCGGCTCCGGGGCGCTGCTCGGCGCGAAGCTGGGCATTCCAGGCGTCCCCGCGCTCGACATCCGGCAGCAGTGTGCCGCGATGCTGTTCGGCCTCCAGACGATCGACGGGCTGATCCAGACCGGGGCCGCCAAGACCATCCTGTTCGTGGGCGCGGAGGCGCACGCCGGCTTCATGCCGTGGGAGGACTGGGGAGCGCTCGACCCGAAGAATGGCCGATCGGCGACGCCGGAGGCGCGGGCGCACGCCGATCGCCACCGGAACCTCGCCGTCCTGTTCGGGGACGGGTCGGGCGCGCTCGTCCTCCGCGCGACCGATCGCGACGCGGGCCTGCGCGCCAACAAGATCTGCTCCGATGGACGCTTCGCCGAGCTCCTCTTCGTGCCGGGCGGCGGCTTCCGCTCGCGCCCGTACTGGAAGCCGACGTCGTTCGACGAGGACCTGCATATCCCCCGCATGGATGGCCGCGAGCTCTTCAAGTTCGCGGTGACCAAGCTCCCGGCGACCGCGCGGGAGCTCTGCGCCTCTCAGGGCCTCGCGATCGAGCAGATCGACGTGTTCCTGGCGCACCAGGCGAACGGACGGATCAACGAGCACATTCGCAAGGACCTCGGCGTGCCCGTCGAGAAGCTCCCGAGCAACATCGAGCGATTCGGCAACACGAGCGGCGCCACCGTGCCCATCCTCATCGACGAGGAGATGCGCGCCGGAAGGGTGAAGAAAGGGCAACTCGCCATGGTGCTCGCGCTCGGGACCGGCGTCCACTGGGGCTGCGCGCTCTGGAAGCTCTGAGCGGCTGAGCGGCGGCGCCTCGCTCGCAGGCGTCCCGTCCTCCTCGTCATCATCATCGAGCCGCGCCGGTCGCGCGCGGCGTATTGCGTCCGGTGCGGAACGTCGCGGAAATTTCGTGCGATCGTGTCGCGACGGATTGCACGTGGCGTATCCCTTGTTACGTTTCCATCAACGCCCGCAGCAGACCCCGTGTTTGCAATGCGATCGACCTTGCGCGGGCGCTACCGGGAAGGGAGTCACCTCAGGGCTCGGCGGCACGGCCCCTCCCCGGCCAGCGGCGAATTGCGCACGCAGCACCTAATGCGGAGCAGGTAGCGCGCAGCAGGCACAGCACAGCGCGGGACCTACGCGCGGGGGTGCGGTGTTCGCGAGTGCGCGTGAATGCGCGTGAATGCGCGTGAATGCGCGTGAATGCGCGTGAATGCGCGTGAATGCGCGTGAATGCGCGTGAATGCGTGAGTGCGTGTGTTCGGATGTCGTCTCTTGCCGCTCTTGCTCATACGATTGTAGGCCATTCACTTCATTGGAGCATGTTTTCCTTGATGGCGAGGACGCAAACTCTTCGCATTGACTCGGACGCGCAATTATCGGATTTTGCACACTGAGGTGAGTGTGATCGGAGAACACGGAGCGTCGATCTTGAGAGACACACCGACCCAGCTTGGGCTCGGCCGGTATCGTCCCATCGCCAAGCTCGGCCGCGGCGGGATGGCGGACGTCTTCCTCGCGATGGCTCACGGGCCCGCCTCGGTGAACAAGCTGGTCGTCGTCAAGCGTCTCCGCAGCTCCGGGGACGAGGAGGATCGCCAGGTCCTCATGTTCATGGACGAGGCCAAGCTCTCGGCTCGCATGAACCACCCGAATGTCGTCCAGACCTACGAGGTCGGCAGCGATCGGGACGGCTACTTCATTCTGATGGAGTACCTGGAGGGCCAGCCGCTGAAGCGCGTCATGAAGGCGGCTGTCGAGCGGGAGTCCGGCACGGGCGGGCTCGTCCGTGGAACGTGGATCCGGATCGTGGCCGAGGTGCTGCGCGGGCTGCATTACGCGCATGAACTCTGCGATTTCGACGGTCGGCCTCTCGGCATCGTGCATCGCGACGTCTCGCCGCACAACATCTTCATCACGTACGAGGGCGCGGTGAAGCTCGTGGATTTCGGCGTGGCCAAGGCCGTCGTCAACGCCTCCAGCACCGAGAGCGGGACCTTCAAGGGCAAGCTGACGTATATGGCGCCCGAGCAGGTCACGGCGGGCAAGACGGTGGACCGCCGGGCAGACATCTTCGCGGTCGGCGTCGTGCTCTGGGAGCTCCTCGCCGGGCGGCGGCTGTTCGAGGGCGATCAGATCACCGTGATGCACCAGCTCCTGCTGGGGAAGATTCCGCGCCTCTCCACCGTCGTTCCGGGGATCCCCATCGCGCTCGATCAGATCGCCGCGAAGGCCCTTGATCGCGATCCATCGAAGCGCTTCGCGACGGCGCAGGAGATGTGCGATGTGCTCGAGAACTACCTTCAGTGGTCGGGCGAGGACGTCCGCAGCGAGTTCCTCGGCGCCTGCATGCGGGGGATCTTCGCCGAGAGCCGGGCCTCCATACGCCAGCAGATCAAGGCGCAGATCGAGCGGGTGGCCAGCGCGTCGCTGCTGAGCGACGCCTCCAGCCAGGTGACGATGAGCGGCATCGGCGTCGCGATGGTTCCCTCGAGCTCCGGCTCGGGCAGCAGGCTCCCCTATGTCGGGGAGTCCAGCCGGTCGGGCGTCGACCGGGCCTCGGGCTTCGAGCGCGTGTCGGGCGCCGAGCGGGCGACGGGCGTCGAGCGGCCCAGGACCCCCGTGAGCGACTCGGTGAGCCTGCGAGCGACCACGTCCGGGCCCGTGTCGGCCTCGAAGCGCGGCTACCTGATCGGCGCGTCCGCCCTGACCGCGCTGGTCGCGCTTGTCGGCGGCGCGGTCCACGTCGCGAACCAGCGCGCGCCCGCCCCCGATGCTCCCGCGGTCGCTTCACACGGCGCCGAGGCCGGGGAGACCGTCCAGAAGAAGCCCGAGGAGGGCCCCAGGGCGAGCGTGACGATCTCGAGCGATCCGCCCGACGCGACCGTGAGCTGGAAGGGAAAGACGCTCGGCAAGACGCCGCTCAAGACCGAGCTGCCCGTGGGCACGCAGGTCGTTGTCGTGTCGAGGTCCGACTGCTTCGATGAGACGCTCATGCTGGCGCTCTCACCCGCGGAGGCCGTGGAGCGCTCCGTCAAGCTCCGCCCCAAAGACTTCACCCACTAGAGCGGCGGTCACCCGCTTCGGATACGGGCCCACCTCGGCGTTTTCGGTGCTCAGCGCACGGGAGTGCGCTTCCGCGCCGAAAACGCCGATCTGGGCCCGTCTCCTGTGCGGGTGACCGCCGCTCTGCTGCGGCTCTGGAGGGGGCTGAGGGGGCGGGAACCGAATGATCGGGGCGGCGTCCGCACGTCGTCGGCGAACGGATGCACCCCGTGACTGCGGCTACGAGGAGGAGCTCATGGCGTCATGAGCCGTGACGGATGTAGGAGATGACCTTGGTGACGCCGTCGGCGTCCATGGCCTCCTTCACCGCCTCGGTCGCCTCCTTCACGCTGGCGACGGTGCCCTGCAGCGTGACCACGCCGTCGCGCACCGTGACGTGCAGCTTCTTCACCGCGTCGTGATCGCTGTCCGCGAGCTTGCCGCCGACCGCATTGCGGAGCGTCTCGTCGGACGGGCGCGCGCCGGTCCGCTTCGCCTCCTTCGTGGCGATGACCGAGCCGTCGCGGCCGAAGGTGACCTGATAGTCGTTGTCCTTCGCTGCCTTCGTCCACTCGTCGCGCTCCATCGCGGCGGCATTTCCCTCCTGCTTCTTGGCTCCCTCAGCCTGGCCCTGTTGCGGGGGCTGCGGCGCGGCCTTGTCCTTGGGAGCGGCGGGCGGCGCCGACTGCGGGCGCGCGCCCTGGTTGTCCTTGAGCGCACCTGTCTGCTCGCCGACCCTGTTCATCTGGTCGTTGACGTCGCGGCCCGCCTGGCGCCCGCGCTCGGCGAGCTGCTCTGCCTTTTCGCCCACGCGCTCGGCCTTCTCGCGCGTCTCCTGGCCGAGCTGCTGACCCTCCCGGGCGAGCTGCTCTGCCTTGTCTCCCGCGCGCCCGGCCTGCTCTCGCGCCTCCTTGCCGAGCTGCTGACCCTCCTGGGCGAGCTGCTCTGCCTTGTCGCCCACGCGCTCGGCCTGCTCGCGCAGCTCTTTGCCGGGCTGGTTCGGGGCCGGAGGCGGTTCGCCTCTCCTGTTCGTCTGGTCCACGGGCTCGCGGACCGCTCCTTCAGCTCTCTCGCTCTCGCTCCTGCAGGCCGTGCCGGCGAGCGCCAGCGCGAGGACGGTTGGGCCGCAGAACCAGCGTATTCTGCTCATCGTGCAGCGATAGCTCATGGTGCATCTCCGGGCGCACACCGAGGCAGACGTCGTGCCAGGAACTCGGTCGTTCCCGGCCGCCCGGGAACAACGGCGCGCCGCGCGTGTCGACGGGGTCATGCCGAGACCCTCCCTGGCCACCGCGCAGCGGCGGCACCGGACACCGGACGAGCGCTCCGGCCCGACGCATCGTAGTAGGCTCGAGGTCGTGAGCGCGGCGCCGCCGGAACCCGTCCTGCCTGACGCCCCGCCCGGACAGCGCTCCGCGCCCGATCTCCTCTCGCACCGGCCGGCGCTCCGGATCGACGCGCGGGCGGTCAAGGAGTCGCTGGCGTTCGCGTTCGCGGGCGGCGCGCCCGCGGGGGCGTTCGATCGGCACGTCGAGTCGGCGTCGCTGCCCGCGTCGACGTGGGATCCAGCCCGCTTCGCGCAGCACGTCTTCCTGCGCGAGCTCATCGTCGGATGCCTCCATTTCACGAGCGAAGGCCGCACGTACATCCCGAGCCCAGCGCTGCTGGGCCGCGCCCTCTCCCAGCCGCCGAGCGATCGCGACACCGTCGAGCTCCGGCGCGCGATCTTCCGGGAGCTCACCGGGTCGGAGGCGCAGCGCCGCGATCTCGAGCGCGCCTACGCGGCGCTGCGCCGCTGGGTGGGCCAGATCGAGACGATGCCCATCTCTCGCGGCGAAGGCAGCCGGCGCCGGCTGGACATCCTCGCCGCCGCCAAAGACGCGTTCGACGCGCTCGCCGGTGGGTTCGCGGGCGCTCGCTCGGGCCTGTCGCGGCTCTCGGCGTTCGGCGCGGCCGTGCGCGAGGGCGAGGCGTACCGCCGCCTCGCGGATCTGCTGGCGTACGACGAGGAGATCGCGACGCTGGATGTCCGGATCCGCGTCGGCTCCGACGGCCACGTCCGCGATCTGCGCGCCCTGTCGATCCGCGAGAACAGCGAGAACCGCTTCTACCAGTCGCCGCTCGGGCGCCTGGTCACGAAGCTCGTGATGCTGTGGAGGGGGTACCGGTTCAGCGACGACGAGCTGCTCGCCCGCCACGTCAACAGCGTGTTCGACGGCATCGAGGACGATCTCGTCGCGCTCGTCCAGCTGCTCGGAGATCTCGAGTTCTACCTCGCCGGCCTCGCGCTGCGCGACCGCGCCCGCGCGGCCGGGCTCTCCGTCTGTCTGCCCGAGCTCGTCTCGCCGGGCTCCTCCGACGGCGCGCACGGCGCGCGCGGCGGGAGCCCCGGGCGCGAGCTCAAGGGGCTGTTCAACCCGCTGCTCCTGGCGAGCTCGGTGAGCACGGTCCCGTGCGACATCGCGACCGATCACCACGACGCGACCGTCATCGTGACCGGGCCGAACTCGGGGGGGAAGACCCGGCTGCTCGAGGCGCTCTCGCTGGCCCAGATGATGGGGCAGGCGGGCTTCTTCGTGCCGGCCGCGGAGGCGCGCCTGTCGCCGTGCCACGGGCTCTTCGTGTCGCTGATCGAGCAGGCGCAGGCCGATCAGAGCGAGGGGCGCCTCGGGATGGAGCTGCTCCGCATCAGGTCGCTGTTCGAGGCGATGCAGGTCGGCGACATGGTGGTGCTCGACGAGCTCTGCTCGGGCACGAACCCGTCGGAAGGCGAGGAGATCTTCCAGCTCGTGATCTCGCTCCTCTCGGAGCTCCGCCCTCAGGCCTTCATCACGACGCACTTCCTCGAGCTCGCGGCGCGGCTCGAGCGGGAGCGGCCGGTCGATCGGCTCGTGTTCCTGCAGGTCGAGCTCGACGCGCAGCAGTGGCCGACATACCAGTTCGTCGACGGGGTCGCCCGGACGTCGCTCGCGCACCGGACGGCGGCGCGGCTCGGGGTCACGCGCGAGGAGCTCGTCGCGCTCGTCGAGCGCAGCAAGCGCGCGCACCGCCGCCGCGGGGCCGAGCCCGCCTGAGCGCGGCCACGCTCGCCGTGGCGGGGGAAATCTGGTTGTATGCGCCGCCATGGAGTATCGACCTCTTGGCAGGACGGGTTTCCGCGTCTCCTCGGTGAGCTTCGGGGCCTGGGCGATCGGGGGCACCTGGGGCGACGTCGACGACAAGGAGTCGCTCGCGGCGTTGAACCGGGCCGTCGATCGAGGCGTGAATTTCTTCGACACCGCGGACGTGTACGGGGACGGCCGGAGCGAGCGGCTGCTCGCGCGGCTCAGGCGCGAGCGGCGCGAGGAGATCGTCGTCGCGACGAAGGCGGGCCGGCGCCTGAGCCCGCACACGGCGGCAAGCTACGACGAGGGGAACCTCACGGCCTTCGTCGAGCGCAGCCTGAAGAACCTCGAGACGGACGCGCTCGACCTCATCCAGCTGCACTGCCCGCCGACGGACGTCTACTATCGACCCGAGGTGTTCGACGCCCTCGATAGGCTCGTGAAGGCGGGCAAGATCCGGTTTTACGGCGTCAGCGTCGAGCGGGTGGAAGAGGCGCTCAAGGCCATCGAGTACCCCGGCGTGCAGTCGGTGCAGATCATCTACAACGTCCTCCGGCAGCGCCCGGCCGAGCTCTTCTTCCCCGAGGCGAAGCGCCGGCAGGTCGGGGTCCTGGCGCGACTGCCGCTCTCCTCGGGGCTGCTCACCGGGAAGATGAGCGCGGCGACCCGGTTCGCGGCCGACGATCACCGCAGTTTCAACCGCGAGGGCGCCGCGTTCGACAAGGGCGAGACGTTCTCGGGCGTCGACTACGACCTGGGCCTAGAGGTCGTCGACGAGCTCCGCCCGCTCGTGCCCGCCGGCGTGAGCATGGGCGCGTGGACGATGCGCTGGATCCTGATGCAGGACGCGGTGACGTGCGTGATCCCCGGCGCGAAGCGGCCCGAGCAGGTGGACGAGAACGCGAGCGCGGCGGACCTGCCGCCCGTGCCGCAGGAGACGATGGCGAAGATCCGCGAGATCTACGACCGGCGGCTCCGGCCTCACGTTCACCAGCTATGGTAGACGCCGCCCGGGCGAGGGCTGCGAAGGCTCACAAGATGCGCGGCAACAGCCATCCTGCGAACGAGATGAGGGCCGCCGTGCCGAAGAGCGGCCCTAGCCCCCGGATCTCGAAATCGTCGATGAGCTTGTCGGTGGCGTAGAGCAGCACCGAGTTCACGACGAGGCCGAAGAAGAGATACGCCAGGCCGAGCGTGAGGACGGCGGCGGGCAGGAGCGCCACCGCGACCAGGAACTTCACGAGCCAGCCGAGCAGCAGGTTGAGGACGGTGAACACGGCGGCGACGACGAGCGCCGTCTGGGTCTTTCGGATCCGCACGCCGGGCAAGATCTTCGTTCCGACGAGGACCGCGAGGCCCGCGGCGAGTGCCTGGATGATGAGCGCCTTCATGACCACCTCCCTGGGCCGGCACCGCTCGGGCGGGCCGGCGTTCGCACCTTCCTCGTGACCCAGGGAGGTGCCGGGCGCAACCTCGTCCGGCGCGTCGGCGAGCGGAGCCGGCGCGCGGCCTCCGCTCAGCCTCTGCGGCGCCGCCCCGGCTCATTCCTTCGGCTTGTCGCCGCCGAGCAGCTCGCCGATGGCGGGGGCGCCGCCCGGGCCGAGGGCCTGCGTGCTCTCGATGAGGTGGATCAGGAACTGGCGGTTGTCCGTCACCGAGAGGTTCTGGAGCTCGAGCGCGCCGATGCGGTCCTCGGGGGTGAAATAGGCCTCCTCGACCTTCTCCATCGAGAGCTTGTGCGGCGCATAGGCCATGTAGTCGGCGCGCGTGTTCAGGATGTTGTAATCGTCGCCGCGGCGCAGCTCGAGCGTCACCTCGCCGGTCACGCCGGGGGCGATCCAGCGCGAGAGCGCGTCCTTCAGCATCATGGCCTCGGGGTCGTACCACTTGCCCTCGTAGAGCAGACGCCCGAGGCGCCTGCCCTGGGTGAAGTACACGTCGAGGGTGTTCTCGTTGTGAATGGCGGACAGGAGCCGCTCGTAGACGGCGTGGAGCAGGGCCATGCCCGGCGCCTCGTAGATGCCGCGGCTCTTCGCGTCGATCACCCGGTTCTCGATCTGGTCGCTCATGCCGAGCCCGTGGCGCCCGCCGATCCGGTTGCACTCGACGAACAGCTCGAACAGGGAGCCGAAGCGCTTGCCGTTGATCGTCGTCGGGACGCCGCGCTCGAACCCGAGGGTCACCGTCTCGGCCTCGATGGCGACCTCCGGCCGGAAGGAGGCGACGCCCATGATGGGCTGGACGATCTTGATCCCGGTGTTCAGGTGCTCGAGGTCCTTCGCCTCGTGCGTCGCGCCGAGCACGTTGGCGTCGGTGCTGTACGCCTTCTCCGTCCCCATGCGGTAGGGCAGCCCGTGGCGCTCGAGGTACTCGCTCATCTCCTTGCGCCCGCCGAGCTCTCCCACGAACCTCGGATCGAGCCAGGGCTTGTAGATCTTGAGCGTGGGGTCGACGAAGATGCCGTAACGGTAGAACCGCTGGATATCGTTACCCTTGTGCGTGCTGCCGTCGCCGAAGACGTGGACGTCGTCGTCGCGCATCGCGCGGACGATCGCGGTCGTGGTCACCGCGCGGCCGAGGGGCGTGGTGTTGAAGTACTTCTTGCCGCCCGTCGAGAGGTGGAAGGCGCCGCACTGGATGGCGAGGATGCCCTCGCGGACGAGCGCCTCGCGACAGTCCACCAGCTTGGCGGAGACCGAGCCGTGCTGGAGGGCGATCGGCGGGATGTCGCCGGGGGAGTCCTCGTCCGGCTGCGCCAGATCGGCGGTGTACGCGTGCACCTTGAGCCCGTTGCGCGAGAGCCACGCCACCGCGCAGCGCGTGTCGAGGCCGCCCGAGAACGCGATGCCGAGGTGGGTGCCCGCCGGGGGGAGTGAACGGAAGATCCTGCTCATGGCGGCGCAGCATAATCGCAACGCCCAGGCGCCTCCACCGGAAGCGCGCTGGCTTGCACGAAACGGCGCAGGCCGGGCCTCATCGGACTAGGATGGAGGACACCGTGTCACGCGAGCCTTGCTCGCAAATGAGGTGCAAATCCATGCCGAAGCTGTCGTACGCCGAGATCGCCCGGATCGAGGAGCGCCGGCTGGCGGTCGGCATCGCCGCCGTGGTCGCCTGCGCGGAGCCCATCGCGGGCGGGTGGATGGCCTTTGATGGAGAGGGCTCCTGGGGAAACTTCGCTGTCGGGCTCGGGCTCGATGGGCCTGTCTCCGGCGAGGAGCTCGATCGCCTCGTGGCGTTCTACGCGGCGCGCGGCGCGGAGCCGCAGATACAGGTCTGCCCCTTCGCGCACGGATCGCTTGTGCGCGGCCTCGCCGAACGAGGGTTCGTGCTGCGCGAGTTCGAGAACGTGCTGGCGCGCGAGCTCGCGCCGGACGAGGACCTCCGCGCGCTGGCGTCGTATGGTGGCCCCGGGGAGCTGGAGATCGTGCGCATCGATCCGGGCGACGAGGCGCAGGTCCGGGTGTTCATCGAGATCGCGACGAGCGGCTTCCGGCCCGCGGACGCGCCGATCTCGCCGGTGCTCTTCGAGATCACGCGCCGCGTGGTCGCGCACCCCGGATGCGACTCGTACCTGGCGCTCGTGAACGGCGAGCCCGCCGGCGGCGGCAGCGTGGAGATCTCCGGCGAGGGCGCCGCGCTCTTCGGCGCCTCGGTGCTCCCCCGGTTCCGCGAGCGCGGCGTCCAGCAAGCGCTCATCGCCCGCCGCCTGGAGCGGGTGCGCGAGCAGGGTCGCCTGCTGGCGTGCATCAGCGCGAGCCCCGGTATCCCCACGGAGCGCAACGCGATGCGGCTCGGCTTCTTCATGGCGTACAGCAAGGGGATCTTCACGCGGCGGAGCGAGAGCCCAGAGGCGCCTGCCTGAGCCGCTCCCGGCGCCCCGGGCCTCGTCGAGGGCGGCGCACATTTCAGGTGTGCAGCGCTGTTCGTGCAGAACCGAAATAAGCGCCCAGGACATCCATGGGAATTGCCCGGCCCTGACGGAAGTGCGTCATGGCACGCCTCATGCTGATATTCTGGTTCAGCGTCGCTGGCGTGGCCTTTTCCCCCCCGAGGCCCCGGCGGCGCTTTTTCATTTCGCCGCCAGCGCCCCGCTTTACCGCTCGACCGTCACCGCGCGGCGCCCCGTTGCAGCTCGGTCACCGCGTTCCTCACGAGCCGGAGCCCCACGTTGTCGTCCTGCGACAGGATCGACTCCGGATGGAACTGGACGGCAGCGATCGGCAGCTCCGTGTGCTCGATTGCCATCACGACCCCATCCTCGGTCTCGGCCGTGACCTTCAGCGACGCAGGGAGCGCGTCGCGCAACGCGTAGAGCGAGTGGTAGCGCCCCGCGCGGAACTCGCGGGGCAGCCCCTCGAAGAGGCGCCCGCCGAGCACACGGACCTGCGAGGCCTTGCCGTGCATCGGGTAATCGAGGACGCCGAGCTTGCCGCCGAAGTGCTCGACCATCCCCTGCAGGCCGAGGCAGACGCCGAAGACGGGCAGCCGGCGCTGGATCAGCGCCGCGAGCGTGCCCGAGAGATCGAAATCGCTCGGCGTGCCAGGGCCGGGCGAGAGCACCACGAGGTCGGGAGCGTAGGCGTCGAGCTCCTCGTGAGGGAAGCCGGCGCGGAGCGTCATCACCTCGGCGCCCGTCTGCCGGAGGTAGTTGGCCAGCGTGTGCACGAAGGAGTCCTGGTGATCCACGAGGAGGACCTTGCGCGTGCCGCCAGGCACCGGCTGGATGGCCGCCGGAGGCGGCGTGGCGTCGCCGCGCGGCCTCCGGATCGCGTCGAGGAGCGCCGACGCCTTCACCTGGGTCTCGCGCTCCTCCTCGTCGGGATCGGAGTCGAAGAGCAGCGTCGCGCCGACCCGGACCTGGGCCACGCCGTCCTTGACGCGGATCGTGCGCAGCGTGAGCCCCGTGTTCATGCTGCCGTCGAAGCCGACGATGCCGACCGCCGCCCCGTACCACGCGCGCGGCGAGCGCTCGTGATCCTCGATGAACTGCATGGCCCAGGCCTTCGGCGCCCCCGTGACCGTGACCGCCCACGTGTGCGCCAGGAACGCGTCGAGCGCGTCGAAGCCGTCGCGCAGGCGGCCCTCGATGTGATCGACGGTGTGGATCAGCCGCGAGTACATCTCGATCTGCCGGCGCCCGATCACCCGGACGCTCCCCGGCACGCAGATGCGGGACTTGTCGTTGCGGTCGACGTCGGTGCACATCGTGAGCTCCGACTCGTCCTTCGCGGACGCGAGCAGGCGCGCGATCTGCGCGGCGTCGGCGAGCGGGTCGCTGCCGCGCGGGATCGTGCCCGAGATAGGGCAGGTCTCGACGCGATTGCCCTCGACGCGGACGTACATCTCCGGCGAGGCGCCGATCAGGTACTCGGCGTTGCCGAGGTTCATCAGGAAGCCGTAGGGCGCCGGGTTGCGCTCGCGCAGGCGGTAAAACAGCTCGGTGGGCGCGACCGGGCACGGCTCGAAGAGCGTCTGCCCCGGCACGACCTCGAAGAGATCGCCCCGCTTGAAGGAGTCGCGCGCCAGCCGGACGAGCTCGGCGTACTCGCCCGGCGCGTACTCGTTCTGAGGCGCGCGGTCGGCGCCGACGTAGGCGTGCGTCGCGCCCTCGCGCGGCAGCCCTTCGGTCGAGCGATCGCCGTACTTCAGCTCGTAGCGCGTGCGCGTCGCGCGCTCGCGGCGGTGGTCGACGGCGATGATCTCGTCGGGGAGGTAGAGGACGAGATCCCGCTGATCCGCCGGGCGCTCCAGGCGGAGCCGGATGGGCTCGAACTGGAAGGCGAGATCGTACGCGAACGCGCCGTAGAGCCCGAAGAGCGGGTCGCCGGGGACCCCGAAGAGCTCGATGAGCCGGCGCAGCACCGAGAAGATGGACGGCTGCCGGCTGCGCAGCTCCTCCGGCACCCGCTCGCCCGGCGGCCGGACCGCGCCGACCACCTCGTCGCCGCGCCGCTCGAGGCCCGCGACCGCGTCGAGATCACGGAGGGCCTCGTCGATGGCCGGCAGCAGCACGCGCCCGCGCTCGTTCAGCGCGGTGAACCGGAAGTCGCGGCCCCGGGAGACGAGCACGAGCGGCGGATCGACGAAGCCGATGTCCCAGCGCGTGTACCGGCCCGGGACCTCGTAGCTGGACGCCAGGACCACGCCGAGGTGGCTGTCGAGCGCCTCGACGATGGGCTGGATGGCGCCGTCGACGGCGAGGTCCTCGACCGTCCGCCGCACCGCGACGCCCCTCCGCGTAATGTTGCTCTCTCGTTTCACGACCGCGTCTCCTTCTGTGCGATGAGTATACGCGGTGCGGCATGCGCGCCGTACCGGCATCTTCGCCGCGTGATTGGTTCCGTCGGGCGCGTCATCCGCGCTGCGCGCTCGTGGCGCGTGCGTCCCGCGCGGGCGCTCGACCGGCGTCCACGGCGCGCTCCGCGAGGTAGATGGCGCGGAGCAGGGGGAAGCTCTTGACGAGGACCTCCTCGTATTCGGCCTCCGCGCTCGACTCCGCGACCACCGCGCCGCCGCTGCCGAAGCTGAGCCCCCGGCCGTCGGCGACGAGGGTCCGTATGGCGATGTTCATGTCCATGGGGCCCTCGTACGCGAGGTACCCGATCGAGCCCGTGTACACGCCCCGCGTGCGCCGCTCCAGCGCGTCGATGATCGAGATCGTCCGGTGCTTCGGCGCGCCGGTGATGGACCCGCCGGGGAAGCACGCCTCGAGCGCGTCGAGCGCGCCCTTCCCCTCGCGCAGCGCGCCCGTGACCACCGACGAGAGCTGGAGCAGGGTCGCGTGCTCCGTGATCCGCTGGAGCGCCTCGACGTCGATCGAGCCCATGGCGCAGACGCGGCTGAGGTCGTTGCGGACGAGGTCGGTGATCATGAGGAGCTCGGAGCGGTCCTTGTCGCTGGCCGCGAGATCGCGGCGCAGGGCCAGGGTCTCTTCCTCGGTGGCGCCCTTCGGTCGCGTCCCCTTGATGGGCTCGCTGCGCACCCGCCGCTCCCGGTCGACCGCCAGGAACCGCTCCGGCGAGGACGAGAGCACCGCGCCCTCCGGCAGCCTGAGGAACGCCGAGAACTGCGCGGGGTTCGTCCGGCGCAGGACGCGGTAGAGGGCGAACGGATCGAGCGAGGTCCGTACGTGGAACTCGTTCGTGAGGCACACCTCGTACGTCTCGCCCTCGCGGATCTCGCGGAGGATGGCCTCGATGGCGTCGAGGTGCTCCCGGCGCGAGAGGCGCGGCGCGTGCGCGATCCGGTCGGCGAAGCCCTCCGGGACGGGCGGCAGGAGCGGCTCCGAGAGCGCTGGGAGGCCCTGGAGGCGCGCCGCGATCTCGTCCAGCCACGGTCCGGACGGGGGCGGCGCGGGCTCGTCGGCGTCGATCGCGTCGATCGCGTCGATTGCGTCGATCGCGCACGCGTATACCGTGCGCTCGACGTGGTCGAAGGCCAGGAGCCGCCGCGCGATCATCATCGCGCTGTCCGGGAGCGCGCGGCGCGGGTGGGCGGACGCGCCGAAGCCGAGGTGCTCCTTGAGCTCGTAGCCGAGGTAGCCCACGAGGCCACCGGTGAAGTGGAAGGGTAGACCGCTCGGATCGAGCGATATCGAGGCGAGCTCCCGCCGGAGCGCGACGAACGGGCTCCCCTCGGACGTGGTCGAGGTGAGGGCGTCTCCAGGGCCGCCGGCGCTCCAGCGCGTCACGGCGGCGCCGCGGCTCTCGATCGCCTCGGTCGCGCTCCCCATGAACGAGAAGCGCCCGTCACGGCCGGTCGCGCTCGAGTCGAGCCAGAAGGCGTAAGGGGCCGCGGCGAAGAGCCCGGCGAAGGCCCGCTCGGGATCGACCCACGGGAGCCGGAGGTGACGCACGCGCCCGCGTCGCCGCGCGCCCGGCGCGCAATCGCCCAGCGCGCCTGCGGAGAGGCCCGGCGCGCGCGCGATCCGGTGGGGCGCCGCGCCCCTCCGGTCGCGCGGCGTGTTCATGGCGATATTCCTGAAGTTGCGGATGATCCTCTTGCCGTGCTCGGTGCCGATCGACTCGGGGTGAAACTGCACGCCGTAGAACGGCCGGTCCTTGATCTTGAGGGCCATGATGAGCCCGTCGCCGCGCGTGCGCGCGGTCACCTGGATCTCCGCCGGCAGCTCGCCGTCGCCGACGATGAGCGAGTGGTAGCGCACCACCTGGAACGGGCTGGGCACGCCCTCGAAGAGCCCGGCGCCGTCGTGCTCGATCTCCACGATCTTGCCGTGCATGACCCGCGGGGCGTGCTGGACGCGCCCGCCGAAGCGCGCGGCGAGCCCCTGGTGGCCGAGGCAGACGCCGAGGATCGGCGTCCCGGCGAGGGCCTCGATCACCTCGGCGCAGACGCCGAAATCGGCCCGTCGCTCCGGGCGGCCGGGGCCGGGTGAGAGGACGATGCTGTCGAGCTCCAGGCCCTCGATCTCGGCGAGCGAGAGGCTGTCGTTCTTGACGATGATCGGCTCCTCGCCGCTCACCTCCCAGAGGTACTGCCCGAGGATGTGGGTGTACGAGTCGTAGTTGTCGATGAGGAGTGTCTTCACGGCGAAGCTCGCCTCGGGGCCCGCGTCGAGGCCGTCGATGCAGGCGAGCCGGCGCGGATCCCGGCTCGGGTGAGGTGCCCCGGCGGCGGGCGCCGCATCAAGGGCGGATGATGGCCGCGAGCATGGCCTGGAGCTTGAGCTGCGTCTCGACCAGCTCCGCCTCGGCGCTCGAGCCCGCGACGACCCCGACGCCCGCGACCATCCGCGCGCGCGCGCCGTCGACCGTGGCGCTGCGGATGCCGATGAACCAGTCGCCGTCGCCGCGGGCGTCGACCCAGCCCACGAGCCCCGCGTAGAGCCCGCGCCGGATGCCCTCGTGCGCGCCCAGCCAGGCCTCCGCCGCCTCGCGCGGCGTGCCGCACACGGCGGGCGTCGGGTGCAGCCGCGCGGCGAGCGTGAGGGCGTCCGGCGCCGCCTCCGCGAGCTGGCCGTGGATCGGGGTGCCGAGGTGCATCACGTTGCGGAGGCTCAGGATCGACGGCTCGCTGGGGACCTCGAGCGACGCGCACTCCGGCGCGAGCGCGGCGGCCACGGCGTCGACCACGAAGCGGTGCTCGCGCTGGTCCTTGGCCGAGCGCCGCAGGACCTCCGCGAACCGGCGGTCGGCGTCGACGTCGGCGGAGACCGCGTAGGTGCCGGCGAGGGGGTGCGAGGAGACGGCGCGCCCGCGGCGCGAGAGCAGGAGCTCGGGGCTCGCGCCGAGGAAGCCGTCGACATGGAAGATCGCGCACGAGGGGTAGAGCGCGGTCAGGCGGCGCAGGACCTCCTCGACGACGATGGGGCGGTTCGCCTCGACGTCGACCGCGCGCGCCAGCACGACCTTGGAGAGGACCCCTTGCTGAATGTCGGCCACCGCGCGCGCGACGCGCCCGCACCACTCCTCGTGCGGGAGCGCCGAGCGGAGCGTGAAGCTGTCGGGCGAGCGCCGGTGGCCCTCGGCCCGCTCCAGGTGCGGCGCCGGGGCGGCGCCCTCGCCGATGGTGGTGACCCACGCGGTCCCGTCGGGGGCCGCGCCGACGATCTGGGCCGGCACGACGAGCGCGGCCGGCTCCGTCCGGTCGAACGGCAGGGCGCCGAGCGCCACCGGGCCGCAGCCCGGGCGGCCCACGGCGTCGGCGGTCTCGATCGACGCGAGCGCCTCCTTGATCCACGCCACGCCGCCCTCGATGCCGTGCGGCAGCTCCAGGCGGGCGGCGACCCCGTGCGCGACCAGCTGGGTGCCGGGATGGAGCCAGACGCGCGCGCCGTCTCCCATGAGCGACGAGACGCCGCCGGGCAGCTTCGCGAGCGTGTCGGCGTCGAGCCGGAAGGTGCGGGCGACGAGCCGCGCCGCCTGGCGGGGGGCGTCGGCCGAGGAGGAGAACGTCAGGGGAGTCATGCACCGCCGTGCGCAGGCCGGTTCGGGCTCGTCCTGCTCGGCAGGACCAGCCTGGAGCCAGCAGGCCACGAGCCCGCGGCACCGTGCCGGATCGCGAGCGCCGGCCACGCAGCATCGGCTCTACCGCCTCCGGAAAGGCTCCGCAAGCGCAAAGCAGCCCACGTTCAGGGCGCGTGCGGCGCGCGCCTACCGCTGAATTGCCGCTGAAATTGCGCTTCGAGGCGAGGTGGTGGCGTCGGCGCGCGGGCGTGCACGCGCACGCCCGCGCACGTATTGCGCGTGTTGTCTCCGCGCG
Organism: Sorangium sp. So ce117; assembly: GCF_051524395.1. NCBI lineage: Bacteria > Pseudomonadati > Myxococcota > Polyangiales > Polyangiaceae > Sorangium > Sorangium sp. So ce117. Next base: position 7,237,362 of record NZ_CP150309.1, on the reverse strand, counting down.
ACGCAGGCGCATCGCGTTTCGTCTCACCTCATCTCGCCGCCAGCGCGCGTCGTGTCGCGTCTCGCGGCCAGCGCTGCTGTCTCGTCTCACCTCACCTCGCCGCCAGCGCGCGTCGCGTCTCCGCACGGCACAGCGCGCTTCGCGCCGCGCGCCGTCTGCTGTGCTGCGCTGCCAGCGATCAGCGAGCAGAGCAGTGCCGAGCAGCGCGCGCTCCGTCCCGTCTGTGATCGACGGCTCTTTCCTGGGCTTTTTACCGCTGGAGAGGCGGCGCGATCCCTTGCCCCCGAGCGCGCATCTGGTCGATGCTGCCGAGGGCACTCGCCCTTCGCGGCGCGGGCGTGAGCGGCGCGTCTCGATAGCTCTGCCGGCCACCGGGAATGCGAAAATTCTCCAGAACAGAGCTCAGAAAGGATCCTGCGATGGACCCCACTCGGCAGCATGATCTCCGCGCATGGCGAACCGCAGCGCTGATCTTCTTCGTCGTCGGGCTGTGCGCCTGCCGCGGGGACAAGAGCCCGCCTGCCCGCGAGAACCCCCCTGGCGCCGCGGCCACGACGGCGGCCGCGGTGTCGGAGGCGCCGGGCGAGAAGGCGATCAAGGCGCAGCCCCCCGCAGTGCCGAACGCCGCCGAGGCGAAGCGATACGCCGGCAGCAAGCTCAAGTATTACAGCGAGCCGGTGGGCGTGGGCGCCGAGCTCGACAGGGTGATGATCCAGCAGTTCCAGAAGGACACCGGCATCGAGGTGACGATCATCCCCCGTCCCAAGGACGCGACCGAGACCTACTCCGTCTACCAGCGCCTCTTCCAGGCGCAGTCCGGGGACGTCGACGTCATGATGCTGGACGTCATCTGGCCCGGCGCCTTCGCGCAGAACCTCGTCGATCTGAGCGAGAAGCTCGGCGAGGCGGCGAAGCAGCACATCGAGAGCATCGTCCAGAACAACACGGTCGACGGCAAGCTCGTGGCGATGCCGTGGTTCACCGACTTCGGGCTGCTCTACTACCGCACCGATCTTCTGGAGAAGTACGGGTATCAGAAGCCGCCGGAGACGTGGGACGAGCTGGAGCAGATGGCGAAGAAGATCCAGGACGGCGAGCGGGCGGCGAGCCCGAACTTCCTCGGCTTCGTCTGGCAGGGCAAGGCCTACGAGGGGCTGACCTGCAACGCGCTGGAGTGGATCGCCTCCCACGGCGGCGGCGCGATCATCGAGGAGGGCAAGATCACCGTGAACAACCCGGAAGCCCAGAAGGCGCTCGCGCGCGCCAGGGGCTGGGTGGGCTCGATCTCCTCCGCCGGCGTGACGAGCTACGAGGAAGAGGACGCGCGCAACGCGTTCCAGGGAGGCAACGCCGCCTTCATGCGCAACTGGCCTTATGCCTACGCGGCGGGCAACGCCGAGCGGTCGCCGATCAAGGGCAAGTTCGCGGCGGGCCCGCTGCCGCACGAGCCCGGACAGAAGAGCGCGGGCACCATCGGCGGATGGCAGCTCGCGGTGTCGAAGTTCTCGCCGAACAAGGACGCGGCGATCGAGCTCGTCCGCTACATGACGAGCCCCGAGGCGCAGCGGTTCCGCGCGACCGCGGGCTCCTTCCTCCCGACGATCCGATCGGTGCAGCAGGACGCGGAGGTGGTGAAGTCGCTGCCCTTCCTGGCGAGCGCGAAGGACATCGCGCTCGTGCCGCGCCCCTCGAACAGCACCGGCGCCCGGTACAACGAGGCGTCGATCGCCTTCTTCCAGGGGGTGAGCCAGGTCCTGCAGGGCAAGGAGCCGAAGGCGGTGCTCGGGCAGGTGGAGCAGCGGCTCACGCGCGCGCTTCGCTGACGCCGCACGCTCGCGAGAACGGATATCCCATGAGCATGCCGGCGAACCCAGCGGCCACGAGCGCGGCGGCCCCTCCAGACCACCCGTCGCTCGACGCGCGGCGACAGCGGCGCGCCTGGCTGTTCCTCCTGCCGACGCTCGCGGTCGTCGCGTTCATCGCCCTCTATCCCCTCGCCGAGACGTTCTACCTGAGCTTCACGAACGCGCGCCTCGGCACCGGGGAGCCGGCCAGGATCATCGGGGCGCAGAACTACGTCGATCTCGTGCAGGACAGCTACTTCCACGACGCGGTCCTGCTCACGGTGCTCTTCACGGTCGTCACCGTGCTCGGCGAGCTCGCCCTCGGGCTCGGCGTCGCGCTCGTCGTCAACTCCCGCTTCAAGGGGCGCTCGGCCGTGCGCGCGGCCATGCTCATCCCCTGGGCCATACCGACCGTCATCTCGGCCCAGATGTGGAAGTGGATGTACAACGACGTCTACGGCGTCTTCAACGACCTGCTCGTCAACCAGCTCGGCGTCCTGGACCGCAACATCGCCTTCGTCGCCGATCCTGCGGTGTCGTTCTGGGCCGTGGCGCTCATCGACGTCTGGAAGACGACGCCGTTCATGGCGCTCCTCCTGCTCGCCGGGCTACAGCTCATCCCGCACGATCTGTACGAGGCCGCGCGGGTCGACGGCGCGACGGCGCTCCAGCAGTTCACCCGGATCACGCTGCCGCTCCTCAGGCCCGCGATGCTGGTCGCCCTCATCTTCCGCACGCTCGACGCGCTCCGGGTGTTCGACGTCTTCTTCGTCATGTTCGGCAACCGGCCGGACATGCAGACCATGGCGACGTACGCGCAGCAGACCCTCGTCAGCGTCTCGGACATCGGCTACGGCTCGGCGATCTCCGTCGCGCTCTTCCTCATCATCGCGGTGTTCATCATGATCTATCTCGCGGTGTTCCGCGCCGAGGAGGTGTGAGATGAGCGGCGCTTCGCGAGGCGCAGGGCGGCGGCGTTCGCTGGGACAGGGCGCCTTGCGGGCCCTGCTCTACCTGCTCGTCGCCGCGGTGCTCGTGTTCACCGTCTTCCCGTTCGTCTGGGCGTTCGTCTCCTCCATCAAGCCCGACGACGAGCTCTTCACGACCCCGGTCCGCTACTGGCCCGGCCGCGCGACGCTCGATAACTACCGCCTCGTGCTGGCGAACGGCGAGTTCCAGACGGCGCTCCTGAACAGCGTGATCGTCGCCGTCTCGGTCACCGCGGTCTCGCTCGCCGTGGGCTCGCTTGCCGCCTACGCGCTGGGGAGGTTCCGCTTCCGAGGGCGCAGCCTCGTGCTCTACGTGGTCCTGGGGATGACCATCTTTCCGCAGATCGCCGTCCTCGGCGCCCTGTTCCAGATGATCAACTTCTTCAAGCTGTACAACCAGCTCCCCGCGCTGATCCTGACATACCTCATCTTCACGCTCCCCTTCACGGTGTGGGTGCTCACTGGCTTCATGAAGGCGATCCCGCGTGAGATCGAGGAGGCGGCCTACGTCGACGGCGCGACGCACTGGCAGGTGTTCACCCGGGTCATGCTGCCGCTCTCGGTCCCCGGGATGGCGACGACGGGCATCCTCGCCTTCATCGCGGCCTGGAACGAGTTCCTTTTCGCGCTCTCCTTCACCCAGACGCCGGACAAGCGCACCGTGACCTACGCGATCCAGGCGTTCTCGACGACGAGCAGCGGGCTCTACGAGATCCCCTGGGGGCAGACCATGGCGGCCTCCATCGTCGTGACCGTGCCGCTCGTGGTGCTGACGCTGGTCTTCCAGCGGCGGATCCTCGCGGGGCTCACGGCGGGCGCGGTGAAGGGCTGACGGCGCGTCAGGCGGCGCGCGCGGCGCGGGCGGCGGCTCACGCGCGCCCCCACGGGAAGCGCAGCCAGCGAGGCCCGTAGGCGGCGCCGAGGTCGCGCAGCCCCGAGAGCAGCACGCCTGCGGCCATGAGCGGCAGGATCACGCGGAGCGAGAGCGGCGCGTCCCAGCGGGAAAAGCCGGTGGGGGCGTGCGCCCAGCGCCAGATCTCGGGGACGAGGTGGGCGAGCGCGCCGCCGTAAATGATGCCCATCACGGCGTGCATCACCCGCTCTCCCGGGTAGACGCCGCCGAGCGGCCTCCGGACCGTGTCCTCGACGACGAAATCGCGGAGCGTGATCGCGATCTCCGCGAGGAGCAGCGCCGCGAGCGCCCACGCGGCGAGCCCCTCCCAGCGCACGAACGGCAAGGAGGCGAAGAGCACCGCGTACAGGAGATCGCGCGCGCCGTGGAGGACAAGCTCGGGCGCCGTGCCCGGCACGCCGCCGGGCAGGCGCGCCCGCCACTCGTGGTAATAGAGCGTGTCGAAGGCGCCGAGCGCGCCCTGCACGGCGAGGAGCACGAGCGCCGTGATCATGCGTGGGGCTCCGGCGCGCGGGGCTCCGGCGCTGACGGCGCGGTCGATTCCGGCGTGGACCCGCCGGCGCGAGCAGGGGGCGCCTCGTCGCCCGCCTCGTTCGCCACGCGCCCCTCGTACGCGACGAGCAGCCCGGCGACCGGCGCGAAGATCCGCACGTCGACGTGGACCTCGTCCTGGAGCGGCCCGGCCCGCCCCTCGATCCGCGGGGCGAGCCACCGGGGCAGCGGCAGGCAGAGGCGGCGGAGCCCGAGCGTCGACCGCACCTGCTCGAACACGAGCGCTCCGCCCTCGGCGCGGAGCCGGAACCAGCACTGGACGAGGCCGAGCCCCTCCACCAGGAGATCACCCGCGCGCCACTGCGAGGAGAAGAGCGGGCGAACCCCGAAGGTGCGGAGCCACCGCTCGCCGTCGCCCGCCGGCTCGACGGCGAGCGTCACGGCCACATCCTCGGCCGCCTCCGGCATGCGCAGCAGGCCGGCGACAAGGCGCGCCGCGAGCCCCCGGCCGCGCCGCACGCGGAAGCGGCCGCGAGCGCGCACGCCGCCCGCGTGGAGGCGCTGCACCGGCGGCGCGAGCGCGGCCCACGCGGCGCCGAGGAGGGCAGGGTAGAGAGCAGGCGCTGGAACACCCCGCGCCGCGCTCGAGCAGGACGCGGGCGCTCCCCGGGGTCGGCTGTCCGGCTCCCCGGCGGAGCCGCGCATCAGGCGTCCTCTGGGAGCATCTCCCGCGGCACCGCAGGGCTCCTCGGGGCGACGGCCGCGTCCGCGAGATCGCGGATCTTGACGATGATCGCGTCGTCTGTGTCGCTCCGCGCCTCCTCGCAGTACGACCGGATCTGCCAGAGCAGCTTGCGGGTGCGCCGCAGCTCGAAGACGAGCCATCGGGTCTCCGGCTTCGCCTCCTGGGGGTGGCGCTCCAGCTCGACCTCGATCTCGCGGATGCGCTCCTCGATCTGCTCTCCGGTCGGGAGGATGCGGCCGTTTCCGTGACAGTCCTTGCACAGATAGGGGCCGGAGTCCGTGTTGATCTCGCCTTCGCCATAACAGCTCGCGCACGTCACCAGCTCGTAGGAGTTCATGCGGCGCACTCTATCCGATCCTGTGCCGTGCTCGCGACCGGCGTCGCCGTCGTTCGATCGGTCGATCGCTCGCGCCACGGGCGGCGGCGTCGTGCGCTCCGGCGTGGCAGGCGGTGACGCCTCCGCCATGGAACGCGCGCCGTCGCGACCGGCGTCTCCCGCAGGCGCCGGGGGCCTGGCCGTCTGGCGGTCTCGCCCTCGCAGCGATTTCGCCCAAGGCCACAGAGCTCTGCGCGTCCTAATTCCGCTTGCGCCGTTCCTTGCGGTAATGGGAGGCATCCTGTGACCTGCCCTCATCCCTCGCGTCGGGGCGCGCTGTGCGTCCTGGCCGTGTGCGCCTTTTCCCTCGGTTGGCCGAGCGTCGTCGCGGCCGCTCCGCTCCCGCGGCTCGCGGTCCAGCGGGCGCCCGCTGCGGCCGACTGCCCGGACGCGCCGTCGCTCGCGGTCGCGGTCGAACGCGTGATGGAGAGGCGGGCTCTCGACCCCGTGAGCACCGCCGGCCCGCCCAGCGGCGCCGGCGCCCCTGCCGGCGACCCGCCGGCGAACCCGGGCGGCGCCCCTCCTGGCGACACGTCAACGAGCGCGGGGAGCGCCCCTCCTGGCGACACGTCAGCGAACGGGGAAGGCGCCCTGGCGAGCTCGGGCGGGGCGACCGAGCTCGAGGTCCGCTTTCTCCACGACGGCGCCACCTACACCGCCGTCCTTCAGGCAGGTGGTCGCACCCGGCAGCTCTCGTCCGAGGTGGGGGCGTCCTGCGGCGAGCTCGTCGAGGCGGTGGCGCTGACCCTTGCCATCCTGCTCGACAGCGATCCGCCTGCGCCGGCCCCTGTCGCGCCTGCGCCCGCGCCGGCAGCGCCCGCGCCGGCCCCTGTCGCGCCCGCGCTGGCTCCTGTCGTGCCGGCGCCGCCGCGTGCTCCGCCTCGGGCGGCGCGCGGGGACGTCTCGATGGAGCTCGGCGCCGCGCAGACCGTGGGCATGCTCGATCCCTTCCGGGCGGCCGTGATCGCCGATGTCTCCCTGCGGCGCCGCGGGTGGTCCGCAGGCGTCGGCGGGGTATGGCTGCCCCCCCAGGACACCGAGCTCGCGCCGGGCGTCGTCTCCCTCGGGCTCGGCGCCGCCACGGCGCGCGGCTGCGCGACGATCGCCGGCGATCTCGACGGCCTCCGGCTCTCGGCCTGCGCGGCGGCGGTGCTGGGCGCCGTGTACGGCTCCGGCAAGGGGTTCGCCCCGGACCGGGAGGCCTCCGCGCCCTGGTTCGCCCTCGGCGGCTCGGCCGTCGCGGAAGGGACCCTCCTCGGCTCCAGCGCGCTGGGCTGGTCCGCGCGCGCGACGCTCCTCGCGCCGGTCGCGCGGGCGCGCTTCACGGTCGAGCGCCCCGCGGGCGGCGAGGCCGGCGCGCCCCTGACGCAGGACGTGGCGCTCGACCCCTCCCCGGTGGGGCTGCTCGTCGGCCTGAGCGCCCGCGTGTCGATTTTTTGATGGCGAGCCACGGGACCCGCCACGGAGGCGATGGGCATGGCGAGAAGCGGCAGGACAGGATGACCTTCGGAGAGGTCTATGCGCAGCACTTCCGGTTCGTGTGGCGGTCGCTGCGACGCCTCGGCGTGCCCGAGAGCGACGTCGCGGACGCGGTCCAGGACGTGTTCCTGGTCGTCCATCGGCGGTTGTCCGAATTCGAGGGCAGGTCGAAAATTACGACCTGGCTCTACAGCATCTGCTTTCACGCCGCCCGTGACCGGCGCAAGCTCGCGCATATGAGGCGGCGCGCTCACGACGACGAGCCGCTGCTCGACTGCGCCGATGACCGGGCCGACGTCGGCGCGGAGGCGGAGCGGCGGCAGGCGATCACGCTGCTCGAGGCGATCCTCGACGAGCTGCCCCTCGAGCAGCGCGCCGTGTTCACGCTCTTCGAGCTCGACGGCATGGGCGGCGAGGAGGTCGCCGATCTGCTCGACGTCCCGCTGGGGACCGTCTACTCGCGCCTCCGCCTCGCCCGCGATGCGTTTCGCCGCGCCGTCGCGCGCCTGAAGGCGCGCGACGAGTTCCACGTGGGCGGGCCCCGGGTCATGCGGTCGCAGCCCGTGTTGAAGGCGGCCGTCGAGGCCGCGCCGGTGCCCGAGGGGCATCCCTCGGTCGTCCTTCCGTTGCCGGAGGTGGAGCGGCAACCCGTCTGGAAGCGCGCAGGAGGGGAGCGATGAGCGATCCGGTGCGCTGGCTCGACGCCGAGGCGAACGCGCTCGGGACGGAGCGCGAGCTCCTGCGCGCAGCTCCGCCGGCGGACCCGCCCGACGGGGCGCAGGAGCGGGTGTGGGCCGCGATGGCCGCGCAGATCGGCCTGGCCGGAGCCGCCGCGCTCGGAGGGGCTCAAGGCGCCGCGGGAGGGGCGCTCCCGGTGAACGCGGGCGGCGCGGCGAGCGCGGGCGGCGCGGCGAGCGCGGGCGCTGGCGAGATCGCCGCGGCCGTGTCCGCGGGCAAGGCGGCGTCCGCTGCGGCGGGCGCCGGCGCTGCCGGCACGGCGGTCACCGGCGGCGTGACCGCGGCGGCGGGCGCTGCGGGTATCCTGAAGGCGATGCTGTTCGGCGCGGCCTGCGGGGGCCTGATCGTCGCCGGCTATGTCGTCGTGGCTCCGTCGGGCGAGGCGCCGCCGGCTCGGATCGTCGAGGCCGCGGAGGCCGTCGCGGCGCCGGTATCCGCGCCGGTTTCGCCGCCGGAGGGCCGTGACCCTGCCGCGCGGGCCGAGCCGGCACCTGCCGAGCCGCCGCCTGCCGAGCCGGCACCTGCCGAGCCGCCGCCGGTCGAGGCGCCGCTGCGATCCAGGCCGCTTTCCCCGGCCAATGCGCCGCTGCCGGACAGGTCACCCGCGCGAACCGGCCCCCGCGCGGCCGCGACGCCCGCGAGCCCGGGCGCGCCGCTATCGGAGCGCGCCGCGAGCGCGCCGCCCGCGACCGGGGCGGACGTCCTCGAAGCGGCGCCCGCGCCCGAGGCTACAGGCGCGGAGCTCGGCGCGGAGGGCGCGTCCAGCCCGGGGTTGCGGGAGAGCCGGCTGCGTGAGGAGCTGACGCTCCTCGGCGACGCGCGCGCGGCGCTCCGGCGCGGTGACGCCTCCGGCGCGCTGAGGATCGCCGAGCAGGCGCGGCTCCGCTTCCCCGGCGGCGCGCTGGCGCAGGAGCGCGAGGCGCTGACCATCGAGGCGCTCTGGCAGAGCGGCGATCGCGCGGCGGCCGCGCAGCGCGCGTCGGCGTTCCTCCTCGCCTATCCGTCGAGCCCGCACGTACCCCGACTCCGCTCCTTCACCACTCACTAGACCGCGGGGCAGAAGTCCTGCCAGGGATCTGCCTCGCGAGCCGAGAGAGAGTTCAACGCAAAGGCGCCAAGACGCAAAGACGCAAAAATGCACGAGAACTTGTTCTCCTTGCGCCTTTGCGTCTTGGCGCCTTTGCGTTGAACTCTCTCTCCGGACTTCTGGTGGACGGCATTTGAGCGGAGCGCTCCCGCTTCGGAGACGGACCCATCTTTACGCTTTCGGTGCTCAGCGCGCTTGAGCGCGCTTCCGCGCCGAAAACCCCGATCTGGGCCCGTCTCCTGTGCGGGAGAGCCCCGCTCTGCGATCTGCGGGGGGCGATCCAGGGGGAGGGGCGGGAACGGGGGCTGTCCGCGTCGTTTGGGGCCAGGTGGTTTTTTTGAAATGGGAAGCGGAGCGGGCGTCCCTTCACGTTCGGTCACTGCCGGTGTTGGACGGCGCGTCACGGCACCGCGCAAGGAGGAATTATGTCTTCGAAGCTATCGAGAACACTGTCACCCTTTCTCGTCCTGAGCGCCGTCTCGCTCGTGGCATGTCAAGTCGAGGTCTCCCTCGGCGGCGCCGGCGGGAGCTCCAGCTCGGGAATCGGCGGCAGCGATGGCCCCGGGGGCAGCGGCGGCAGCGATGGTACCGGGGTTGGCGGCGGCGACTCCAGCACGGGCGCGGGGGGCTGGGTTCCGCCGCAGTTCACGCCGGACAAGGTCGATCTCCTCTTCGTTGTCGACAACTCCGGCTCGATGGCGGACAAGCAGGAGCTGATGCGCCTCGTGCTCGCCGACTTCGTCGACGGCATGACCAACCCGTTCTGCGTGGATCCGACCGGTGCTGCTCCCCCCGTCCAGCCCCCGAGCGGGTTGAGCGCGTGCCCCGCTGGCACTTTGCGCGCGCGCACTCCGGTGCAGGACATGCACATCGGCGTCATCAGCAGCAGCCTCGGCGGCCACGGGTCGGGCGCCTGCCAGCCGGCCACGTCCGCTTCGAACGTCGACATGGCCCACCTCCTCGCGCGCTCCAATGAGTCGTCGACCGAGAACGACCTGCCGACGTACCAGGACAAGGGCTTCCTCGTGTGGGACCCGACCGGAAGCCACGTCCCCGCGGGAGACTCCGATCCGGTGGCGCTCGCGGAAAAGCTCAGCGACATCGTGCAAGGGGTCGGGCAAGCTGGGTGCGGCTTCGAGGCGCCGCTGGAGAGCTTCTATCGCTTCCTCGTCGATCCCGAGCCGTATGAGACGATCGGCGTGTCGGCGAACGAGAACATTACAGTGACCGGGCTCGACACGACGCTCCTGGCGCAGCGGAAGGCCTTCCTCCGGCCGGACTCGCTCCTGCTCGTCGTGATGCTCTCCGACGAGAACGACTGCTCGATCAGGGAGGAAGGCAAGAACTACCTCGTCGCCGAGACGGGACAGAACTTCAGGTTGTGGCGGCCGCGGAGCGAGTGCGCCACCGACCCGAACAGTCCGTGCTGCACGTCCTGCGCACAGCAGCAGGACGGTTGCCCCGTCGATCCGGCCTGCACCGCCCCCGATGGCACCGTCGCCAGGCTCACCGCGGCGGAAGACCCGGTGAACAGCCGGTGCTGGGACCAGAAGCGCCGCTTCGGGGTCGACTTCCTCTACCCGATCGAGCGGTACACCCGGGCGCTCACGGAGCGCACCGTGGTGTCGAGGAGCGGAGACATCGTGCCGAACCCGATCTTCTCGGATCTGGACCCGAGCGACGACAACACCCGGACCCGAGGGCCGCAGCACATCGTGTTCACCGGCATCGTCGGCGTGCCGTGGCAGGACCTCGCGCGCCAGAATGCGCTCGGCGAGCCCGACCTCCTGGGTGGCCTGAACCAGTTCGGTCAGCCGGTCGGCGGGCTCAAGAACGCCGCCGAGCTCGCCGATCCGCCGTCCGGCACGACCCTCAGCAGCACCTGGGAAGCCATCCTCGGCGATCCGGCGAACTACATCCCGCCCGCGGATCCGCTCATGATCGAGTCGATGGCGCCCCGCTCGGGCATGAACCCGATCACCGGTGACACGACTGTCCACCCGAGCAGCGCGGGCTGGAACCCGATCAACGGCCGCGAGTACACGGTTCCGCCGGGTAGCACTGGAGATCTCCAGTACGCCTGCATCTTCCCCCTCGCCGAAGAGCGCATTTGCGAGAGTAATGGCCAGTCGTGCGATTGCAGGCCGATCGCCGGCGTGCCCAGCGACAACCCGCTGTGCAGGCCCGAAGGCACGAACGACCCGGCGGACCCCGGGGCGCGGTCCAACGTGCAGGACCACGCCAAGGCCTATCCCGGCCTCCGCGAGCTGCAGCTGATCCGGAGCCTCGGGGAGCGCGGGGTCGCCGGCTCGATCTGCCCGAGGCAGCTGGACGACACCTCGTCGTCTGACTACGGCTATCGGCCGATCATGAACGCCGTGCTCGACCGGCTCTCCACCGCGCTCTGACGCGCCGGCGCCCCCCATCGACGCGGCCCACCCAGGGACGGCGCGCGGAATGCATACAACGCATACGCCGCCCCTGGGCTCGCGGAGGAGACGACTTCCGCGCGCTCCCGCGGATCCTCCCGTCAAGCCATTGGCACAACCGCGACACAGCAAGACACCGCGATCGCGGTGCCCGCGCCGAGGACCGCGCGCTCCGCCCGAATTGCGTCCGCTTCCCGTGGCACCGAAGCTGCTTCATGGTGGGGTTCGGACAAACGCAACGCGGAGGTTCTGATGCGCCACAAAGGGATGGCTCTCTTGCTGATCGTGATCGGGCTCGTGGGCTGCCATAAGGACGGCGGCGGCGACACCGGAGAGCCGCCGGATCCGCCCGGATCAGAGACGTGCGGCGGGTTCCTCGGGACCCCTTGTCCCGACGGGCTCGCCTGCGTCGACGATCCGAGCGACGACTGCGACCCCGAGCATGGCGGCGCGGACTGTCCCGGCGTATGCGTCGAGGACCCGCCGACGACGATGTGCGGGGGATTCGCGGGTTTCCCGTGTCCCGACGGGCTCGAGTGCGTGGACGATCCGAGCGACGACTGCGACCCGGAGCGCGGCGGGGCGGACTGCGGCGGCATCTGCGTGGAGCCGACGCCCAAGCCGCCGTTTTGCGGGGGGATCGCGGGGTTCGAGTGCCCCGAGGGGCTCGTGTGCATCGACGATCCGAGCGACGACTGCGACCCGAAGCACGGCGGGGCGGACTGCGGCGGTATCTGCGTGGTGCCCGAGCCAAAGCCGCAGGCGTGCGGCGGCATCACGGCGCGCCCGTGCCCCGAGGGGCTCACCTGCATCGACGATCCGGGCGACGACTGCAGCCCGCCGATCGGCGCGGACTGCGGCGGCATCTGCGTCGCGCGCTGAGCCGGCGCGCAGCCGGTGCCGAAGGGGATGCGCCGCCCTGACGAACGGGCGCGCCCGCCGCGCGACGGCGCTCAGTAGCGGTGCTTCCAGAGCAGGTCGAGGCTCGTCGCCGGGTTCGCGCCGGTGGCCATCGCCGCCCGCACGGACCAGTCACGGCGGAAGCGCCACTCGAGGCTCACCTCGGTGCGCGCCTGCGCGCCGGTGTTGCCGCCCCCGGACCCTGGCCCCTGTCCTTGCCCCGTCGGCCCCGCCTCGTAGCTCGCGCTCGCGGTCACCTGCTGCCCGAGCTGGTAGCCCACGGTCGTCCTCAGCGCGCCTTCTTCGGTCGTGCCCAGCTTCGTCTCGAAGTTCCGGAGCGGACCGATGCTCTGGAGGATCATGTTGAGCTGCGCGGACGCGAGCCCCGTCCCCACGCTGGCCGCGACCCCGCCGGCGGCGCTGCCGCCGCCCGACGCGGGCTGCTCGGACGTGCCGCCCGCCAGCGTCCCTTCCGCGAACTCCCTGCCGAGCAGGAGCTCGGCGATCACCTCGTTCTCCGGGCGCGGCGGCTCCGAACGGAAGGTGATCTTGTCCTCGGTGATCGGGTTGAGCTGCCCCACATAGTCGATGAAGATGCGCGTCCCCTCCGGCGTGTCGTGGAATGCCCTCACGTTCAGGAACGGATTCGACGGATCCCCCTGCAGGGCGACCACGCCAGGCTCGATCTCGAACTCCTTGCCGAGCACCTCGAGCCTGCCCGACACGATGTTCACGTTGCCCCGGATCTCGGTCTCTCCAGCGACCTTGATGCGGAGGGGGTGCGCCCGATCCCCCGACAGCGAGGCCCGCACCATGTCGCCCTCGACGCTGATCCTGCCCAGGTGGACCTCCATGGCGATCGGCGTGCCGCCCGCGCTCTCCTTCGCCTGCTCCGGCGGCTCGGCCGGCGCTCGCCGCGCCTCGTACTCCTCCTGGCTGAGCGGCGCCGACGTCGTGATGGTCGGGTTCTCGCCGAGCGGCTGCACGCTCCGCCCGATCGTGGGCGGCAGCGTCAGATCGAGCGAGGGCACGTCGACGCGGACGGCGATCTCCTCGGCCCGCTTCTCCGCCGCGAGCGCCACCCTGCCGCGCACCTCGCCCATCGGGACGCCCTCCAGCGCGATCGGGAGGGCCCGGCCTCTCGGGATCGAGAGCTCGGCGCGGGCGTTCCGGAACGCGAGCCCTTCCATCTGGAGGGTCGCGTTCCCGCGGACCTGGCCGTTGCCTGCGTCGGCGCGGAGGTCGTCGATGCGGAGCTCGCCGGAGGGGCTCGCGGCGACGCGGAACGAGGCGTTCTCGAACGGCTGGCCGATCGTGGCCACCTGGACGACGCCGCCCTCGAGGCGCATCTCGCCGGAGAAGCCGGCCTGCGCGCCGAGCCCGAGCCGCACCTCGCCGTCGAGCGTGCCGTCGAGCCGGTTCACCGAGCCCTGCACGAACGGCTCCAGCGCCCTCAGGCGGAAGCGATCGACCGCGAGCGACACCGAGGCGTTCCGATCGTCGGTGAGCGTCGGGATCACGTTCGCGTCCCACACCATGGGCACCTGGGCCTTGGCCTCGATCCGGCCGCCGTCGCGCCCCTCGAGCCGCACGCTGGCCACGGCCGCGGTGCGCCCCGCGCCGCCCGGCGGCGCGATGTCGAGCGACGCCTCGGCGGTCTCGTACCGCGCGTCGGGGCCGAGCGTGAGGCCCGGGAACTGAAGGTGCGCCCTGACCTCGGGCGCGGCCTCGAACAGCCCGCGCACGGAGATCTCGCCGCGCGCCTCGCCGCCGATCTGCATGTCGGCGAGGACGGGGACCTCCGCGAGCGGAAGATCCGCGATCTTCGCCTCGAGGCTGCCGTTGCTGAAGCGCCGAGCGGAAGGGGCCTCGCCGAGGAGGGCGGTGGCGTCCGCGCCCAGCTTCGCCTTCGCCGTCATGTACGTGAGCGGGCCGCGGAACGCGTACGCGTCGAGCGCGGCGTCGCGCCCGTCATAGACGAGCAGCGTGTCGACCCGGAGCTTGCCGAAGAGCGAGGGGCCCGCGGTGCCGCCCACGTTCGCCGCCGTCGCGCGGGCCACGAGCCGGGGCTCGGCGAGCTTCCCCGCGAAGTACACGTCGAGCCCCGCGGAGCCGGAGAGCACCGGCGTCCGCTTCCCGAAGGCGGCCAGCTCGGTGAGATCGTTGAGCCGGCGGCGCGGCACGCGGAGGTGCGCGGCGATCGACGTCCGCGGGAGCGCGGCGGCCGGATCGGCGAGGAGCGCCGGCAGATCGGCGTCGAGCGCGGCCGAGAGCTCCGCCACGAGCTGGCGATCGAACACCGACAGCGTGACGTGGGCGTCGCCGGTCTTCGCGTCGAGATCTCCCGCGATCCGCGCGTCGAGCTTCCTCGACACCCACGCCGGCGCGCCCGTCTGCGCGTCGATCGGCCCGGCCGCGCGCAGGCCCTCCGTCCGGACAAGGAGGCTCCGCACCGACGGGAGCCGCTCTCCCGCCTCGCGCGCCACCGCGAGGCGCGCGGTGAGCCGGCCCGAGAGCTCGCTCAGCGCGAGCTGGACCGGCGACGCCTGCGCCAGGCACCCGAGCTGCCACGCGTCGGCGTCCATGCGGGCCGAGCCGGTGACGGTCTGCCAGGTGCGCGCCGAGAGGAGCGGCCCGCGCAGCCTCGCCGCGCTCGCGTCGACCAGCACGCGCGCGATGGCGCCGTGGCACACCGGCGGGGGGGGCGCCTTCTGCTGCGGCGCCGCGTCGAAGGCCGTTGTCAACGTCGGGTCGGGTGTCACGCCCCGGCGCTGGGCCTCCCGCGTCTGGGCTGGCGGCGGCTCGGGCGGCGCGAGCAGCCGGACCAGGCCGTCCGCCTTCAGCGCCTCCCCGTCGAGGCGCGCCGTCACGTTCATCGAGAGTCGCGGCGCCACGCCCGGGACCGAGCCGTCCTCGAGCTCGATCTGGACGCGCCCCGCGCGGCGCGCCCCCCGGCCGTGCACCGACACGTCGAGGTTGGCGAGGCCTCCTATCCCGAGCGGCGCGCCGGTGATGTCGGCGACGCGCGCGAGGTCGATCGCGGTGCCGCGGAGGTCTCCTTCGATCTCGTCCCCGGCGAGCGAGAGGCTCCCCTCGAGCTCCCCCACGCCGTCGCCGCGCAGCGCGAGCCCGCGGAGGGCGATCCCGCGGTCCCACGCGACGCGGGCGGCCTGCGCGGTCACCTCGTCCTCCCCGCGCGCCACCTCGACGCGGAGCTGCCGCGCCTCGCTCCGCGGCAGATCGAGGTGGGCGGAGGCCGTGATCCGGCGCTCCGCGCTGGCCAGCGACACGCGGACGTGCGGCGCCGTGACGGGCCCCGCGGCGCTCGCCGTCACGCTGCGGAACGCGTACTGCTGGGCGCGGAGGTCCGCTCCGCGGAACACGCCGTCGATCGTGAGCTTGTCGAGCGGCCCCCTGGCCTTGGCCCGGACCTCGCCGCGCCCGAGCTGCAGATCGGACCCGACGCGGAGCCCTGCGACGCGCACGGTCGCCTTGGCGTCGAGCGCGTCATCCCTGAGCGCTCCCTCGACGTGGAGCGCGGCGCTGCCGTGGATGCCGCGCGGGACGCGCTGCACCGCGCCGAGCGACGGGATCTCGCTCTGCGCCTCGAACTCGAGCACCCCGTCCTTCGAGCGGGCGACGCTGGCCTCGATGGGCGCGCCGGGCTCGTGGATCGTCGCCGCGGCCCGCAGCGCGCCGCGCTCGAGCGTCGCGCGGGCCTCCGTCGCCGGCACGCGCTGCCCCGCGACGACGAACGGCTCCGTCCTGGCCTCGGCGACGATGCGCGGCCCGCCCTCCTCGTCGAGGTGGATCTCCCCTCGGGCCTCCGCGCTCACCCGCGCGGCGGGCGCCTCCCCGACGAAGGCGCGCGGGTCGAGCTCCGAGATCCGCACCTCGGCCGTGATGCGCTTCGGATCGAGCGCGTCGAGCCGGGCGCTGGCGGTGACCTCGCCGGTCACGGCGTCGCCCGCGACGAGCGGATCGAGGACCGCGACGCGCGCCGTGACGGCCAGGTCCGAGAGCGCTCCGTCGGCCGTGACCAGCACCGAGAGCGGCCGGGCGAGCGGCGCGCTCGGATCGATCGCGAGGGCTGCCTCGGGCGTCACGCGCGCGGACGAGACCCGCGCCGTGAGGCGCTCGTCCTTCAGGGTCCCCTCGGCCGTGAGCGGGATCGCGCCGACGCTCCCTTCGAGCTTCGCGGTGAGCTCCATCGGCGCGTCCGCAGGCACGCTGACGCTCCCGGAGATGCTGGTCGCCTCGACCGGGACCGGCAGCAGGCGCCGCTCCGTGATGCGCACGCGCTCGAGCGCGTACCGGCTCCGGTCCGCGACGACGACGCCGCCGGCGAGGTCCTCGATCGTGGCGTCGATGGGGCTCCCCGGCGCGACGGTGCCGTGGACCGCCGCGCGATCGAGCACGACCCGCGACAGCTCGAGGCGAAGCGGCCGCGCAGGCTCGGCGGGCGGCTCCGAAGGCGGCGTCGGCGTGAACGCCTCGGCCAGGGTGAGCGCGCCTTGCTCGTCCTGCTCGAGCAGCACGTCCGCGTCCGCGACCCGGACGAGCGGGATCGTGACGGCGAGGTCGCCGTCGCCGAGGAGGAGCTCCGTCGCGATCGAGAGCGCGTTGAAGTCCGCGTGGACGCCGCTGACGCCCAGGAGCTCGGTTCCGTTCGGGTGGCTCACCGTCACCCTGGAGATGTCGGCGGTGAAGAGGCCGAGGCGGTCGATGCGCTCGATCTCGATCCGTCCCTCGAGGGTGGACCGCAGGGTGTCGTTGACGAGCTGCCTTATCAGGTTGCGGGTCGACCCGGCGTTCAGGTGGATGACGGCGCCGACCGCCGCCGCAGCGACGAAGACGCCGCCCAGGCCGACCACGCTGGCCGACACCGCGGCCGCGCGGGCCAGCGCCCGGCGAAAGCGGCCTTGCCGGGGCGGCTCGCAGGTGCCGGGCGCGGGAGGGAGGGCGGGAGTCTCTGGCATATCGCCTATGGACCGCTCCGGGCGCGCGGGAAATCGTGGCCGGGGACCTCGTGAGGCGGCGGCGCCGGGATCTCCTGCGTGTGCGCGGGCGCAGGCACCTCGGGCTGGTGCCTCGTCCCCGGATCTCCTCCGGGCTGCGCCGTCCCCGGGAGCTGGATCTCGCGGTCCGGCGACGTACGGCCGGGCGAGCCAGGCGAGCCGGGGGTCGCTGGCGTCGCAGGCGTTTCGTCGGGGGGGCTCGCCGCCGGCTGCGGCGCGCCGGGCTTCCAGGGTTCACCGTTCGGCGCGATGTTCGGCGCGCTGTTCAACGTGCTGTCCAACGTGCTGTTCAACGTACCGTTCCTCGGTTGCGACGCATTCTTCATGGCCTCCACCCTATCTCCGGATCATGCCGGCATGCGGCGCCCGAGCGCGAGCGAAATCACGGCGAGCACCAGGAACGCGACGAACAGGATCTTCGCGATCGACGCGGCGCTGGCGGCGATCCCGCCGAAGCCGAAGATTGCGGCGATGATCGCGATGATGAAGAAGGTGACAGTCCAGCCGAGCATGATGTCCTCCAAGGGGGGTCAGGGGTCGATCCGTTGTTTCGTGGAGACGACCTCAACGTGGTTCCTGATGGCGGCTGTTCGCCGCGGTTCCTTGCTGTTCCCTGCTGCTCCCCGGCTATTGCAGTCCCCGTGCCGGCCGGCGGCAGAGGCTGTCGGCCGGCGCGTTCTCGGCGGCGCGAGGCGGCTAGCGCCGAGATCGGCCCAGCCGCTTCCGTCCGGGCACGCGTGCTGCGCTTCACGTCTGGGGCAAGATGCCTCGATCGTGACAGGGTGACCTGCGCGTGGGCGGAGCGCGGAACAGGGGCGTCGGGCAAGCGCGCGCCCCTGCGCCGCGCTGCTCGGTGCCGACGGCGCCTGCACGGAGGCTCCACGCGGACGCCCTGCAACTTCCCGGAACGGGCGACTCTGGACGGGCTATAAGGACCCGGCCATGCCGAAATCGAAGGTCGCTGTGATCCGCACGTCGCCTGCGACGGTGCTCTCGGACTACCACCGGCTGATGAACCTGGCCGGTTACCAGGATGTGATCGCCAAGGACGCCGACACGGCGCTCAAGGTGAACATCTCCTGGCACTTCTTCTACCCGAGCTCATCCACGACGCCCTGGCAGCTCGAGGGGGTCATCCGGGCGATGACGCAGGACGGGTACTCGAAGGACCTGATCCACGCCTGCCACAACCGCACGGTCGTCATCGACGCCCACCTCGGCGAGCGCGAGAACAAGCAGATCGACGTCGTGCAGGCGCACGGCCTGCGCAACGTCCACCTCTACGAAGGGGAGGAGTGGATCCCGATCGGGGACGCGGTCGGCGATCTGCGGAAGAAGTTCCTCTGTCTGAACGAGGTGTACCCGAAGGGGTTCTCGATCCCGAAGCGCTTCATCGGGGAGAACATCATCCACCTGCCGACGGTGAAGACCCACATCTTCACGACGACGACGGGCGCGATGAAGAACGCGTTCGGCGGCCTCCTGAACGAGCACCGGCACTGGACGCACCCGGTGATCCACGAGACGCTCGTGGATCTCCTGATGATCCAGAAGAAGATCCACCGCGGGGTCTTCGCGGTGATGGACGGGACGTTCGCGGGCGACGGCCCGGGGCCGCGCTGCATGGTGCCACACGTGAAGAACGTGCTGCTCGCGTCCTCGGACCAGGTGGCGATCGACGCCGTGGCGGCGAAGCTGATGGGGTTCGACCCGCTGCGCGATCTCAAGTTCGTGCGGCTGGCGCACGACCTCGGCCTCGGGACGGGCGACGTGCGCGACATCGAGCTCGTGGGCGACGTGGACGCGGCGAACGAGCAGTGGAACTTCGATGGACCGTTCAAGGAGATGACGTTCGCCTCGCGCAACCAGCACCGCATCTACTGGGGTCCGCTGAAGAAGCCGATCGAGTGGTCGCTCAAGACGTGGCTCGCCCCCTGGGCCTACGTGGCGTCCGTCACGTATCACGACATGTTCTGGTACCCGCGCTACGCGAAGGAGAAGATGGCCCCCGTGCTGGAGAGCCCCTGGGGGCGCCTCTTCGCGAACTGGGGCAAGGTGCAGCCCGACGCGGCGGGGCAGGGTTACCCGGAGGTCGGCGAGGCGAGCCACGAGCTCGTCCGGAGCGGGGTAAAGCACTTCCTGGAGGGCATGCGCCTCGTGGGGATGGCGGTCGCGGAGTCGCCGGAGATCATGGTCCGCAAGCGGGCGCGCGCGCAGGCGGCCGGCGGGGGCGGGGCGGCGGCGGTGTAGTCCTGGAGCGGCGGCTCCGCGCCGGCCGAGCGCCGAGCAGAGCCGCTCAACCGCCCGTGGGCCGAGCGAAGACCTTGAGGTAGAGCTCGTCCACTGCCAGATCGCAGCCGATCGACGCGATCTGGAGCCGCTCGCCCGGCCCGAGCACGCGGAGCAGCCACGTTCCGTCCGGCTGGCGCCGGAAGTGCTCGGCCTCCACCTGCTTCTGGGACAGCAGGATGTAATCGGCGATGGATGGAATGCCCCGATACAGGGCGAATTTGCCGCCGCGGTCGTAGCTCTCCGAGGAGTCGGAGAGCACCTCGAAGACGGCTGTGGGGTTGAGCAGGGTGTCGCGGTGTTCGTCCTCGAACAGGGGCTGGCCACAGACGACCGAGGCGTCCGGGTAGACGTAGCGGCCCATCGTCACGTTCTTGATCCGCAGGTCGGACGCGTGCGCCTCGCAGGGACGCGCTCGCAGCGCGCCGCGGAGCTCACCCACCACGTTGGCCGCGATGAGGCTGTGCTCGCGCGTGCCGCCCGACATCGCGAACACCTCGCCGCCAGCGTACTCGTGCTTCACCTCGGAGGAGCGCTCGAGCGCGAGGTACTCCTCCGGGGACAGCTTCGCCTGGGGCGCCTTCTGGGCCATGCCGGATTCTACCATGTCCTCCCGAAGGCAGGCCGCCGGCGGGAGCGGAGCGGCGGCGGTATAGCGCCGGGTGGGCGGCCCCAGGAGCGCCGCCCGCGACCCGCCGCGCCGGTCAGCCGACGCCGCCGCCCATGGCCGTGCCGTCCGATCGATAACACGCGTAATGATAGCCGAGCTGCCCCGGTACCCCCCGCTCCGTGTAGCTCGCCGTCAGGTAGTACGTCATCGCCCAGCCCCACTGGCCGAGCGAGTACGAGTAGCCGTAGGACCAGCTCCCGCTCGTCGAGTGCACGTAGAACTTCGAGACGCCGTTGAGCGGACCGCTGTACATCGTGCCGATCGTCGCTCCGCCGGCCTGGTAGCGGAGCGTGAGGGACTCGGCGCAGGCGGCGTTCACGGCGCCGTTCGTCACCGCCTGCTCGGCGACGGCGGTCTGCTCGTCGACCTCCGCGTCTTCCCCCAGCTCCGTTGAGGAGTCCACGTCGACGACGCACCCCGCCAGCGCGAGCACAGAACCAAGGATTGCGAATGCGTTGAAACTTTTCATCCGTTGATGCCTTTGAACTCCACCGCGTGACGACCCGCACGCGGCTTCCCCAAGAAAGCGCGCCGAAGGCGCATGTCCTATCGACTTCCGGAGCCTCCTCCTGTGCTTCGCTGACTCGGGGGCTCGGGGGCGACGGACCTCCAACGAAGGAATTTAACCGATCGTGAAGGCTTGTGGGAAGCCCATTTGATTCATCGTTGATACAGCGATTCATCGCGTGTGCGACGATAGGCCGCTTTCACCTCACGTCGGACGACATCGCCGCCGCGGCGCGCGGCCAGGCAAGCAAGCCACCCATGCATCGTCGGCAGATCCACGCCTCGACGCGCAACGGCGAGCCATCGCGTGGTGCGTCGATCGCCGTTCCTGTTCGGGCCGAGGCTCAGCGTGCCGCGCTGGTCGCGTGCGACGGCCGTCGCCCCGACGTCACCGCCGGCGCGGCGCCCGCGACGAACCTGACGCGCACCGGCCTCGGCCGGAGCGGCGATAACGACCGGGCGAGCTGCTCGTAGGCGTCGCGCCCCACGCGCCGCTCCTCGTGGACGAGCGTCGCCCAGATCTCCGCCTCGCGCGCCTCCGCGTGCTCGGCGGCGCGCGGATCGAAGCGCAGCCCGCGCTCGATGGTGCTGGCTCCGGGGATGCTGTCGTCGGGGCGGCGCGCCGCGCGATCGCGGAAGACGCCGGGGCCGAAGCGGTCGTACTGGAGGATCGTGTGCGCGGTCGACACGGCGCCGGCCCACGGGTAGCTGCGCAACGTCCAGCCGCGCGACAGGTCGGAGAGCCGCGCGTCGACGTCGGCGCGCTCGGCGTCGGTCTTCCACGGCTCCCGCGGGACGAAGAACAGGCCGAGCCCGAGCTCGTCGCCCTCGAGCGCGAACACCTCGTCGATCCCGAAGCGCTCCGGGGTCTGCGCGACGAGCGAGCCGTGCGTCAGCCCGAACTCGCCGACGATGTAGACAGCGAGCGCCTCCCGCCGCGCGCGCAGGAAGTCGAGCGTCTCGACGGCCTCGGCGTGCGTCTCGGTGGGGAAGTCCGTGAAGCACATCGCCTCGGCGGCCACGCCCGCGGACGCGAGGTGGTCGATGACGTCGGAGACGACCTCGACGGGCGCGCCCTTGTCGATGAGGCCGAGGACGCGCGGCGACCCGGACTCGACGCCGAGCGCGCACGCGACGGCGCCCGCGCGGCGCAGCACGTCCGCGCGCTCCCTGGTCAGGTACTTCTCCGGCTTGAGGTCGGTGGCCCACCGCACGTCGAGGCCGGCGTCGAGGATCGCCTGCGCCATCTTCACGAGCGTCTTCGGCGCGACCGAGTCCTGCGACAGGTAGAAGTGGCGCGTGCCGTGCCGCGCGCCGAGGGCCGCGAGGTGCGCCACGATGCTCTCGACGGCGCGCTCGCGGTACGCCGCCGTGCCGACCTCCGCGAGCCCGTAATGGCAGAAGGTGCATTTGCCCCAGTAGCAGCCCCGCGTCGGGTCGTACGGGAGCACGAGCGCCGGCGCGAGGTACGCCTCGAGGGGGAGCCCATCGAAGTCGGGCGCGGGGAGCGCCTTCAGGTCCTCCATGCCGTGACCGGGCGTCCAGCGCGCGCCCATCAGGCGATCGCGCGCGACGACGTTCGGCACGTCCCGGAGCGGCCGGCCCTCGTCGAGCGCGCGCGCGAGCCCGAGGAGGGTGTGCTCGCCCTCGAACAGGCACGCCGAGTCGAACGGGCCGAGCGCGCGCGCGAGCCGCTCTCCCGACAGCCGGAGGAGCAGCTGCGTGACGCCGGGACCGCCGCACGTGACGTGCGCGCCGGGCAGCGCCTCCTTGATCTTGTGCGCGAACGCGTACGCGGGCTGGAGCTGGCCGGGGAAGCACACGGAGAGGCCCACGATGTCGGCGCGCGCGTCGCGGAGCCGGGGCACGAGCGTCTGCTGCACCCAGGCGTCGAAGGGGTCGTGCTCCGGCCGGCTCGACCGGGCGATCTCGTCCATCGACGTGAGGCCGAACGGCGTGCGGTACGCCGTGAAGTCGAGCTTGAGCGGGTGGTGCGTGGCGGACACGACGCCGAGCGCCGCGTCGAGCGTCGCGACCGCGCGGGCGTAGGCGTCCGGATCGTAGAAGGCGTCAGGGGAGCGGAGCGTGGCCTTGGCGAGGTCCACCGCATCCGGGACGGCGTGCGCGTCGCCGCGCGCGCGGGCGAGGGCGAGGTACTCGAGCTGATCGGCGTGCGGGAGCGAGGCGCGGCGGTCGAGCTCGCCGAGGCGCGCCTCCAGGCGGTCGCGGAGGTCGGCCATGCGCTGCGCCGTGAGGAGCGCGTCGAAGGCCTCGACGTTCGCGTCGACGGGCAGGACCTCCACGCCGTTCGCGCGGAGGAAGCCCGTCAGCATCGGCACCGCGAGGTACGGGGCCGTGGGATCGCAGGTCGGCGGGTAAACGAGCGCGATGCGCATCGGGGCGGCGGTCTAGCACACCCGGGGGCGGAGCGTGGGGTCGCCTGGCCGCGATCCCCGGGAAGGCGGATGCCGCCTGCTGCGACGCGCCGTTCGGGTCCCTGAGCGACGGATGCATCGCGGGTGCGTGCCGACTCGACGCCGACGAGGACGGCATTCCCGACGGGGACGACGACTGCCCCCTCGTTGCCAATCCCGAACAAGCCGACGCCGATGGCTGCTGACGTATCTCGACCCGAGCAACATCGAGTCCGTGTGTCGCGCTGGACGACAGGGCTCTTCTGGAGCCTCGAACGACCGCAGCCGAACCCGCTAGATGCCGGTATGGCCGTGAGGCATGATGTCCCGGCTTCGATGACCCCACCGACGCGGCACGTTGCGAGCTCCCCCCTCGGCCCTTCCGCCGCCGCGACGGTCATCTGGCGCCTTCGCGGCCAGATCCATGTCACGGTCGTCGTGAAGGCCACGTTCGCGCTCGTCCCCGAGGGGCGCATGTCGCCCGTCGCCCCGGACCCGATCGCGGCGGATGAGCAGCCGGATCCTTCTGGCCAGCGGCTCCAGATCGCGAGCGATCTCGCGCCGTACCTCGATCCGTGCAGCGTCGTGGTGACCGGCCATGCAGAGCTGCCGCCGGGCTTCTCGTCGCCGCACGCCATGGTCCGGCTCACGGTCGTGCAGGACGGCCAGGTCCGCATCGACAAGCAAGCTCAGCTCGACGGCTCCGCGCGCGTCGGGCCAGCCCGCTCCCACGTCCGTATCGACGGCCTGGGGCCGCTTCCCCGCACGTCGCCGCTGCGCAGCCGGCTGCTCGGCGCGGTCGACGCGCGTCGCGTTCACGGCTCGCTGCTCGACATCCCCGAGGGGCTCGACTGGAGCTACTTCCAGGCGGCGCCCATGGATCAGCGCACCCCGGCGCTGCGGGGCGACGAGTGGATCGTGCTCGGAGGCATGATCGCGCAGCGGCCGAAGCTCCGGACGCAGCTGCCCGAGGCGCGCGGCGTCGCGCGGCTGTACCGCCAGAAGCTTGCCGCGCCGCGCGCCGGGGAGCCAATCTCGCTCCGCGCCGACACGGTGCACGTCGACGTGGATCGGCGGCGCTGCTCGGTGGTGTGGCGAGGCCATACGCCCGTCGAGGAGGTGGAGATCCAGTCGCTGCGCGTGCTCGCGGGCGTGGAGCTCCCGGCGCAGCCGATCGCATGGGCCGATCCGTTCGCCGCCGGCAGCGCGCCCGCTGCGCGCGCCGCGCCCTCTGGATTGGCCTCACAGCAAAACGCCAAGGCCATCACGCTGGGCGGCACCAACCAGCTCAGCCCCGAGGACGCGGCCAGGGTGGTCGCGGCGGCGGCGACGCCGTTCAGCGCAACGCGAGGGCCTTCGGCGCCTGCGCGCTCTGCGACGCCGGCGACGTCGCAGCCGGCCGTCGCCCCGCAGGCTGCTGCCGCCGCGCCGGCGCGGCCCGGCGGCGTCCGCGATCTGCTCGGGGAGACGGACGCGCTCGATCCCGAGGACGCGGCCAGGCTGGTGGCCGCCGGGGCGATGCCGTTCAGCACAGCGCGAGGGCCTTTGGAGCCTGCGCGCTCTGCGACGCCGGCGACGTCGCAGCCGGCCGTCGCCCCGCGGGCTGCTGCCGCCGAGCCGGCGCGGGCTGGCGGCGTCCGCGATCTGCTCGGGGAGACGGACGCGCTCGATCCCGAGGACGCGGCCAGGCTGGTGGCCGCCGGGGCGATGCCGTTCAGCGCAGCGCGAGGGCCTTCGGAGGCTGCGCGCTCTGCGACGCCGGCGACGTCGCAGCCGGCCGTCGCCCCGCGCGTTGCCGCGGCCCCTCCCGCGCGGCCCGGCGGCGTCCGCGATCTGCTCGGGGAGACGACCTCGCTCGATCCCGAGGACGCGGCCAGGGCGGTTGCTTCCGTGGCGACGCCGTTCGACGCGCGCCGTACACCGTCGGAACCTGCGGGCTCGGCAGCGCCGACGGCGCCGCTGGCCGCCGCCCCGCGAGCTGCTGCGGCCCCTCCCGCGCGGCCCGGCGGCGTCCGTGATCTGCTCGAGGAGACGACCTCGCTCGAGCCCGAGGACGCGGCGAGGGCGATCGCCTCCGCCGCGACGCCGTTCGACGCACGCCGAGTTCCGGTCGCCGCCCCTGCCGCGCCTCCGCGCCAGGCAGCGTCATCCAGCGCGCCTCCAGCGCCCCCTTCGCTTCTCTCGCCAGCGCCTCTCGTCACCGCGCAGGTCCATGCGGCGCCGCCCATCGTGCATCCGCGGAGCCTCGGCGATGCGGGCGCTTTGCCGGAGGCGCTCGGCGCTCAGTTCCTTGCCGCGATGGCCGAGGCAGGGCTGCTTCACGGCTAGCACCCCCGGGGACTGCCGAGGCCGCGCCGCTCCGGCGCGCGCCCGCCGGCCGCGCCGACGCCGCGTTCGGTTGTCCCGACGCGCCTCACAGGCATCGAGCTCAACCGTCCATTGCGGTCGAGCGGTCGCAGCATGTAGGATGACTCCGGTTGAATGCTGCCCGCGGTCTGTCCGCGCACGCGCTCTGAACAGGGGAGAGTCCATGCACTCGTTTCAGGTCGACGGACTGGAGCAGGAGCTCCGAGTGACGCGGTTCGAGGGGCGCGAGGGCATCTCCGAGCTCTTCCACTTCGATGTGCTCGTCGCTTGCGCGGACAGGGACATCGCGTTCGCGGACGTCGTGGGCAAGACGGCGCTGCTCACCTGGCAGATCGGCGAGCTGCCGAGGCACCTTCACGGTGTCGTCGCGAGCTTCGAGCAAGGTGAGGAGGGCAAGCGGGTCACGGCCTATCACGCCACGATCGTGCCCGATGTCTCCCGCCTCAAGCACCGCAGGAACAGCCGAATCTTCCAGGCGCTCTCCACCCCGGAGATCATCGAGAAGGTCCTGCGCGCGGCCGGGATCGCGAGCAAGGGCTATCGCTTCGTGCTGAGCGGCGCATATCGTCCGCGGGAGTACTGCGTGCAGTACCGGGAGAGCGACTTCGCCTTCCTGTCGCGCCTGCTCGAGGAGGAGGGCATCTGTTATTTCTTCGAGCACGACGAGGGCGGCCACGTGCTCGTGTTCTCTGACGGTGCGTCGGGGCACGGGCCGATCGCGGGGGAGAGCACCGTCGTGTTCCGGCCGCCGCTCGGCGCGCTCCACCAGAGCGAGCACGTCTCCCGCTTCCGTTATGCCGAGCGGGTGCGCTCCGGGAAGGTGACGCTGCGCGACTACAACTTCAAGAAGCCCGGCCTGTCGCTCGAGAGCAACGCCCAGGCCGAGGCGGACGACGATCTCGAGGTCTACGACTATCCCGGGGATTACGACGCGCCCGGCGCGGGATCGAGCATCGCCAAGATCCGGCTCGAGCAGATCCAGACCTCACGCAAGACCGGCAGCGGCGAGAGCGTCTGCCCGCGCTTCGTTCCTGGCCAGACCTTCACGCTCGCAGAGCACGCGCGCGACGATTTCAACCGGGAGTATCTGCTGGTGTCCGTGCGCCATGAGGGCCACGAGCCCACGGTGGACGCTGTCCCCGAGGGCGACGCCGCGGCCTACCGGAACGAGTTCCAGGTCGTGCCGTCCGACGTCCCCTTCCGTCCGCAGTCGGTGACGCCCTGGCCGACGATCAAGGGGATCCAGACCGCGATCGTGGTCGGCCCTGCTGGCGAGGAGGTCTATACGGACGAGCATGGCCGCATCAAGGTCCAGTTTCACTGGGATCGGGAGGGCAAGAAGGACGCGCAGAGCTCGTGCTGGATCCGCGTGAGCCAGATCTGGGCGGGCTCTGCGTGGGGCGCGGTGTTCCTGCCGCGGATCGGCCACGAGGTGGTTGTCGACTTCCTGGAGGGCGATCCGGACCGGCCGCTCGTGGTGGGGAGCGTCTACCATGGCACCAACGTGCCGCCGTACGCGCTCCCTGCGGAGAAGACGAAGAGCACCATCAAGTCGAACAGCTCGAAGGGCGGCGGGGGGTCCAACGAGCTCCGGTTCGAGGACAAGAAGGGCTCGGAGGAGATCTTCCTGCACGGTCAGAAGGACTGGAACATCGCGATCGAGCACGACAAGAAGCAGTGGATCGGGAACGACGAGGCGCTCGAGGTGGACCACGACCGGAGCAAGGTGGTGGGGAACGACCAGAGCGAGCAGATCGGCGGCAACAAGAGCATCGACGTCGCGAAGAACCACACGGAGAGCATCGGCGAGGACGAGACCCTCTCGGTCGGCGGGAATCGGTCGGTCAGCGTGGACGGGAATCACACCGAGTCGGTCGAGGGGAGCCAGTCGGTCAGCGTGGAGGGGGATCACACCGAGTCGGTCGGGGGAAGCCAGTCGATCGACGTGGGCAAGGCCCAGAGCGTGTCGATCAGCAAGAACAAGAGCGAAACGGTGGGCGGATCGAGCTCGGAGAGCGTCTCCAAGGGCAAATCGACCCGCGTGGACGAGGAGTACTCGTTGACCGTGGGCAAGGACATGACGGTGACGATCAAGAAGAGCGCGAAGGAGGAGGTGCAGGAGAAGAAGACGATGATCATCGGGGAGAAGCTCTCGATCCAATGCGGGGACGCCACGATCACGATCGAGAAGAACGGGAACGTGATGGTGCAGGGGAAGAAGATCACGGTGAAGGGCGAGGGGCCGGTCCGTGTCGAGGGGAAGAAGCTCGACGTGAAGAGCGAGGGGGCGGTGAACGTCGAGGCTTCGGGGAACGTCAAGATCAAGGGGAGCAACGTGGGGGTGAACTGAGGCGGAGCGGGGGATCGCGGGCGCTTCGGGATCAGGGGGGAGCAGAGGAGCAGGGCGATGAGGGACGACGGGCGGGCTCCGGCGGCGGAGTCGAGCGGCGAGGTGATCCTGATCGAGGACGGGGAAGGGGAGGCGGCGGGCGCCGGCGGGGAGGTGGCGGGCGAGGGCGGGGGAGAAGCGGGAGCGCTCGAGGGCGCGGAGGGGCTCCTCGAGCTGGTGGTCGCAGCGCACGAGGAGCGCGTTCGAGCGGCAGCCGAGGAGGCCGGGCCGATCGAGGGCGTCGTGGTGGGGCGGATCGTGGGGTTCGGGCAGAACGGCGATCCGCTCGTCGAGGCGGCTGTCCTGGGAGAGGGAGCGCGTGGGGGGATCCCGGCGCGGGCGATGACGGCGCTCGGACCGGAGGACGAGGGGCGGGAGGTCGCGCTCCTGTTCGAAGGCGGGCGGCGCGACAGGCCGGTGGTGATGGGGCGGATGCACGTGGCCGGGGAGAGCGCGAGCGCGGCGGTGCGCGACGGAGCGACGGCGACCTCGGACGGCGAGCGGCTGGTGTTCACCGCGGAGAAGGAGATCGTGCTCCAGTGCGGGAAGGCCAGCATCACGCTGACGCGCGCTGGGAAGATCTTGATTCGGGGCGCTTATCTGCTGACCCGGTCCTCCGGCGTGAACCGGATCCAGGGTGGATCGGTGCAGATCAATTGATCTCGACGATCGAGGCCGAGACCTTCGAGCAGCACGCCTTCGAGGCGGCGTTCCTGTGGTCGTACCGGGACGCCGCGGCGGTGGACCCGCTCTACGATGTGCAGCGCCTCGGTGAGCTGGACGTGCGGCTGGAGGCGCATGTCGACGGCCTGCGGCTCGCTGGCGATGCAGGGTGGGAGATTTGCAAGAACGCCATCGACGAGGAGGAGCCGGGAAGCCTGTTTGCGCCGATGGTGCTGGCGGTGGAGCGGACGGATCTGAGAGGCATCGCCGGGGTACTCGACGTGGGCGGGGGCGTGCCGGCGCTGGCGCGGGCGATTGTGTCGGCGCTGGGGTGGGCGTCGTTCTCGAAGGTTCGGGCGATACTCCCGGGGCTGCTCTCGCACCGGGTCGGGCCGGAGCTGCACCGCATCGGGATCGCGGCGTGCGCGGTCCACCGGCAGGATCCGGGGGGGGCCTTGGGCTACGCCGTGATGTCGCGCGATGCGCGCTTGAAGGCGCGGGCGCTGCGCGCCGTGGGCGAGCTCGGGCGGGGCGATCTGCTGAATGAGGTGCGGGCAGAGCTAGGCAGCGAGGATGAGGCGTGTCGGTTCGCGGCGGCGTGGTCGGCGGCGCTGCTCGGCGATGCGGCGGCGCTGAAGGCGCTCGGGGCCATCGCGGATCGTGGCGGGCCGTTCGCGGAGCGGGCTTGCGCGATGGCGATGCGGCGGATGGAGCCGGGGACGGCGTCCTCCAACTGGCTGCGCGGGATCGCCGGGACGATGCGCGGCGCGCGCGTGGCGCTCGCGGGGGCGGCGGCGCTCGGGGATCCGGCGCTCATGCCGTGGATCATCGAGTGCATGGGGACGCCGGAGCTCGCGCGGGCGGCGGGCGGGGCGTTCACCCTGATCACCGGGGTGAGCCTCGAGGAGGCGAAGCTGCGGGGGGCACGGCCGCCGGGGTTTCAGGTCGGGCCGAACGACGATCCGGAGGACGACGACGTGGCCATGGATCCGGACGAGAGCCTGCCGTGGCCGGACAGGGAGAAGGTCGCGACGTGGTGGGGGAGTCGGGGGAAGGAGCTGAAGCGGGGGACGCGGCACCTGCTGGGGCGGCCAATGACGGTGGAGTGGATTGGGGAGGTGCTGCAGAGGGGGAGCCAGCCGGCGCGGGTGGCGGCGGCGGTGGAGCTTTCGTTGCGGCGGGCGCGGCGGGAGGTGGTCGAGGTGAGGGCGCCCGCGCGGTGAAAGGGTGCCTCTTCGGAGCGGGGCCGAGCGCAGGCGCACGTCGATCACGACACGCGATCAGCGCAACCAGGAACGCAACCGAGAAGAACAAGCTCATTGCAATGTTCGCGTGAATGTCCGGCTTGGGACGCGCGGGCGTGGAGTCCGATTCCCTCGGCCGAGAGCACCCGAGCA
Organism: Sorangium sp. So ce117; assembly: GCF_051524395.1. NCBI lineage: Bacteria > Pseudomonadati > Myxococcota > Polyangiales > Polyangiaceae > Sorangium > Sorangium sp. So ce117. Next base: position 7,207,656 of record NZ_CP150309.1, on the reverse strand, counting down.
TCGGCTTGCTCCCGCGAACGATCCGCGCTCTCCTCGGTGAGGCGGCCATGGGGCACCCGAGCATCGACAACCGCACGCCGTTCGCGTTCGAGCCGGTGTACCTCACCGACGAAGAGGCGCGCCCGCTGCTCGTGACCGTGATTCGCGCGACCTACGATATCGTCGGTCGCCGCCTCGAGATCGCCGAGAAGCAGGCTCCGGTGTGCGTCGCCGGCGAGCTGTGGGGCGGCGACGCGGCGACCTCGAGCTGGAAGCTCGAGCCCGAGATGGCGTTCGTCAAGCTCGCGACCGACGTGGTGCTCATCGGGCACGCGTACGCGTCGCGCGCGGGGATCACCGAGATGGATGTCGGCTTCCAGGTCGGCCCCGTCTCGCGCTCCGCGAGGGTCTTCGGCGATCGCGTGTGGACGCCGAGGGGCGGCGACGCGGTGATGACCCGCCCGCAGCCCTTCGAGAAGATCCCGCTCACGTGGGAGCGCGCCTTCGGCGGCTGGGATCCCACCGCGGGCACGCCCGAGCGCCCCGCGTACGAGCCGAGAAACCCCGTGGGCACGGGCTTCCGCTCGCGCAACGGCTCGTTCCAGGAGGGCGTTCGCCTCCCCAACATCGAAGATCCCGCGCACCCCATCCGCAGCTTGGGACAGGCGGTGACGCCCGTCGGATTCGGCTTCACCTCCGCCAACTGGCACCCTCGCGTCCTGCTCGGCGGCACCTACGACGAAGCGTGGATGAAGGAGCGGATGCCGCTCCTGCCGCGCGACTTCGATCGCCGCTTCTTCAACGCCGCGGCGCCGGGCCTCGTCGCGCCCGGCTTCCTGCGCGGCGACGAGCAGGTGGCGGTGGTGGGCGCGTCGCCGTTCGGGAGCTTGTCGCTCCGCCTCCCGGGCGCGCCGCGGCCTGTGTGCCGCGTGGTGATCGCGCGGCGCGAGGACGCGATCGTGGAGACCCGGCTCGACACCGTGGTGGTGAACACCGACGACGAACGCGTGTACCTGACGTGGCGCGGGCACGTCCCGCTGCGGAACGGGCCGCACGACGTGAAGGCGATAGCGATCGAGGCGCCTGGGCTACAATGGCAGCCGCCGAGAGCGGCCGCGACGGCGAGATGAGGTGAGCGATGCCGGTAACGGTGGGAGTCAACGGCATGTCGGTGGTCCACGCGAGCTCGAGCGGGATCACCCAGGCGTTCCCGGACGTGTGCAAGACGCCGACGCCGGGCGGGCCGGTGCCGATCCCTTACCCGAACATCGCGATGTCGAGCGACACCGCGAGCGGGACGCAGAAGGTGAAGTGCGACGGCAACCCCGTTTGCATCGCCAAGTCCAACTTCAGCATGAGCAGCGGGGACGAGGCGGGGAGCGCGGGCGGCGGCGTCGCATCGAACAAGATCAAGGGCAAGGCGGAGTTCGTCAATTACTCGTTCGACGTGAAGTTCGAGGGCAAGGGGGTGGCGCGCGCGATGGACATGATGCTCCACAACGACAAGAACACGCCGCCGTTTCCGGTGATGCAGGGGCCGGTCATCGTGATCGAGACGGGCGAGGGGGCCAAGCGCCTCTGCGCCGTCTGCGACCATGAGTACTGATCGCTCCGCCGGCGCCGCGCCCTGGCCCGGACCGCTGGCGATTTCCGCGCTCGGCGCCGCCACCTGCTTCGGCGGCATGACCACCGCCGCGGCGGCCGCGCGCGCGGGTCTATCGCGCGCACGCGACCTACCGGACCTGACCTACGTCGATGACGACTCGAAGGAGACCATGCCGGCCGCGGGGGCGCCCATCGTCGGCGTCACCGACGGCTTCGAGGGCGCGGGGCGGCTCGGCCGCATGAGCGCGCTCGCCGTCGAGGAGCTGGCCTCCGCCGCCGACTGGATCAATCCACGACGAATGCAGTGCTTCCTGGCCCTGCCGGCCATGACCGAGGACGATGCGTGCCTGGTGGGCAGGAGCCTTGCCCGCTCGTTGGGAGCCCCCGCGGATCTCGTGCACGTCCATGCCCTCGGGCACCACGGCACGGTCCGCGCGCTCCGCGAGGCCGCCGAGGCGCTGCGGGCTGGCCGCTGCGAGCACGCCGTCGTGGGCGCCTGCGACAGCTGGGTCGACGCGGTCCGCCTCCAGCAGAGCGCCGACCTTGGCAGGCTCAAGACGCTCAACAACCCGGTCGGCTTCACCCCCGGCGAGGCCGCCGTGTTCCTCCTGCTGGAGCGCCCGGGCTCCGCCGGGGGGGGGCGCCGGGCGCCGGACGCGCTCCTCACCGATGTGCGCGAGGAGATCGAGGAGAACAACCACGCCGCCGACAGGCCCCTCACGGGCGGCGCGCTCGCGCGCCTGCTGCGCGCCACGCTCGGGCAGGGCGATCGCGGCACGCTCTATCTGGATCTCAACGGAGAGGAGTTCCGCGCCGCCGACTGGGGGATGGCCCTGATGCGGGCGCAGTGCGTAGGCCCTCTGGACGGCTGGGCGCAGGAGATGCCGGCGGCGAGCTTCGGGGACACCGGGGTCGCCTCGTCGATTCTGGCCGCCGGGCTGGCGACGCGCGCGTTCGCCCGCGGCTACGCGGTGGGCGATCGGGCGCTGGTGATCGCGAGCGGCGAGGGGCCGGAGCGCCTCGCCTTGGTCATCGAGAGGCCGCGGGCGGCCGCCGCGGCGAGGGGAGCGAGGGATAGCCATGGCTGAGGGTGAGAGCGAGCACTTCACGAAGTCGGACGAGAACCACGCCTCGAACCTGGACAAGAAGAAGAGCGACTACGCGTCGGCCTGCAATACCGGATACATCAACAGGAGACCGTACAAGGACAAGAGGCACAGATTCGAGGTGCACCACATCTTGTGCGAGCACTCCATCGAGACACGCTTCGGGTATTACAAGGACGATCCCACCAGGGATTACATCGAGGATTGCATCTGGATCACCGACTGGGACATCAACAACGCGAACAACCTCATCGGGCTCCCCAGGAACCGGCGCTTCCGGGTCGACTGGGCGAGCACGTCGGACACGAGCCGGTGGACACCCCTCGACGTCCCCTCGCACCAGGTCGATCACAACACCTCCGACGGCTACACGAAAGAGGTGAGCAAGTGGCTGCAGAAGAACCTCTGGGACACGCTTAGCGCCGCGAAGAAGCAACACGCCGTTGACGCGGCCAAGATCAAGCGCCAGTTCGTGAAAGGCGAGAAGCACTTCCGCGAGGAATTGGAAGAGCGCGGGACGCGCGAGCCCGGCAAGCTGGTCGCCTGGCCGAATCGGTTCAAAGAAGAGTACGAAAAGACGTGGTATCACCCGTTCTCGATGGGGAAGAAGCCCAGGCACCGGCATCCCGGCGCCCCAGGCAAGGTAGCGACGGGCCTCTTCGCGAAGCTGCGCTGAGGGAGATGAGGAGACAGACCACATGAGCAATGGATTCGTTATCTGGGAGTCCGAGTCCGGCAGCAAGCTCTGCGTCGCCAATGGGCTCAAGAACGTTCCTGACCAGTACGAGATCAAGCGTGGCATCTCCCGAGCCAAAGGCTTTCCCGAGGACGCCCGCTTCGAGATGGATAAGCGCTTCCCCAAACAGGTGGCCCTGCCCGACAGCCTCCAAAACCTGGAGGGGATGGTCGTGGTCTCCGCCCGCCTCAAGGAGGTCATCGAGGCCCGCTCGCCGCGATCCGTCGAGTACTTGCCCGTCGCCCTCATCGATCACAAGCAGCGGGACTGCGGCCAGAAGTACCACATCGTGAACCCGATCGAGATCGTGGACTGCATCGACCAGGACGCCTCGAAGATCGAGTTCAACGAGATCGACCCCACCCTCATCGCGATCGTCAAGCGGCTCGTCTTCAAGCAGAAGGCCATCCCGGAGGATCTCCTCCTCTTCCGGCCCAAGTACCTGGAGAACGCGGTGGTGGTGCGCCGGGATCTGGCCGAGGCCATCGAGGGCGGCAAGTTCACGGGCGTGAGCTTCACCGAGATCGACAAGTACAGGGAGTAGCTTGAGCCTGCGCGACATCAAAGAGGACGTCATCGAGGAGCTCGAGGAGAGCCTCGAGCTCCTCGGCGCCGGCCACCCGGTGAGGGAGCTGGGGGACGCCTACGAGGACGCGGCGCGCGGCCTCGAGGCCCTCGGCTGCTGCAAGCTGCTCCTCGAGATGGATCCGGCGCGCTTCCACCGAGATCTGGTGTGGGCGGGCTATGCCAGGCGCCGCTTCCTCCGGCGCAGCGCCGCCGAGAAGAACGACGACGATCACCACCTGGCGCGCAGCCGGTGCGACTCGTTCTTCTGCGCGATCGCCGCCGGCGCGCTAGCGCTCGCGGACGAGATTGGCAGTCTCTCTCCGACGGCGTGGATCCCGGAGGGCGAGTACGAGGAGGACTTCGCCTACTTCCGCTTCCTGCACCTGTTGCTCCGGGGCGCGGGCCCGACGGCGCCGCTCGTCGAGCAGATGAAGTCCGCCCAAGGGGGCCCCTCTCCGAGGCTCGCCGTCGTGGAGGCCTTCGAGGCCAGCGACGCCGACGCCTTCGAGGCTGCCTTCTCCGCGCTGGTCGACGACCGCAACGACCGCGTGGACCTCGCCAAGACGATGTTCTCCGACGATGTCACCTTCGCTCCGCGGACCAGCGTCTTCGTCGAGGGCCTCGCGCTGCTGCGGCTCGCCGAGCTGCGCGGGCTGGGCCCGCGCCGGCGCGAGTACCCGCGCTGCCCGTACGCCGCGCGCGCCGTGTCGGTCAGCCCGCAGCCGGAGGACATCTTCGACGAGCTCGAGCAGGGCGGACCGTGACGCTCACGTCGCTTCCTGTCCTGAAGCAACGAGGGGGCGTCGGGGCCCCAGGAGCTGACGGGGCGATCATGCGCCTCGATCTGAAAGAGGAGGAGCAGGCGAGACCCGTCCGGCGGGCTCCTGCGGATGAACCGGCACGAGCCCCTTCGGCGGATGCTTCTCCGGCGTCGATCCTTTACACAAGGCGCCCATGCGCAAGATCGTCGTCCACGAGCCCGGCAGCCACGACAAGCTCCGCGTCGAGGAGCACCCCGATCCGGCCCCCGCGCGCGGCGAGGTGCTCGTCGACGTGCGGGCGGCTGGCGTCAACTACGCCGACTGCGTCGTCCGCATGGGCCTTTACGAGTCGGCGAAGAAGTACGTCGGCTGGCCGATCACGCCCGGCTTCGAGTTTGCCGGCACCGTCGCCGCGCTCGGCCAGGGCGCCTCCGATCTCGCGCCGGGGGCGCCCGTCTTCGGCGTGACGCGCTTCGGTGGTTACGCCTCGCGCGTCGCGGTGCCGCGCCACCAGGTCTTCCCGCTGCCGGCGCGGCTCACGCCGGAGGAGGCGGCCGGCTTCCCCGCGGTGTTCATGACGGCGTACTACGCGCTCTTCGAGCTCGTGCGGCTGCGGCCGGGCATGTCCTTGCTGGTGCACTCGGCCGCTGGCGGCGTCGGCAGCGCGCTCGTCCAGCTCGGCAAGATCGCGGGCTGCCGGGTGGTCGGCGTGGTGGGCGCGGCGCACAAGGTCGAGGCGGCGAGGCGCCTCGGCGCAGACGCGGTGATCGACAAGAGCAGCGAGCCGCTCTGGGCGGCGGCGGAGCGGCTCGCGCCCGAGGGCTACGACGTGATCCTCGACGCGAACGGGGTCGAGACGCTGCGGCAGAGCTACAGGCACGTGGCCTCGGCCGGCAAGCTCGTCGTGTACGGCTTCCACACGATGCTGCCGCGGCAGGGCGGCCGCCCGAGCTACCCGAAGCTCGCTGTCGACTTCCTCCGGATGCCGCGCTTCAACCCGCTCGATCTCTGCAACGACAACAAGAGCGTGCTGGCCTTCAACCTCTCGTATCTCTTCCACAGGACGGAGATCCTGCGCGAGGCCATGGATCGGCTCATCGGCTGGGTGGAGGAGGGGCGCCTCTCGGCGCCGCCGGTGAAGACGTTTCCGCTGGAGAGCGCAGGCGAGGCTCACCGGGCGATCGAATCGGGCAGCACGGTGGGCAAGCTGGTGCTCACGCTGTAAGGCGGGGACGCCGGCGGCGGGCGGGACGATTGAAAATCAATCCCGAGGGTGTCGAGAAGTTCCAGGGAGGATTGAAATTCAACCCGGCGGGTGTCGACTCCTGTCGGTAGAGTCGGGAGAGATGAAATCCAACCCCGAGGGTATCGAGATACGACGGCTACCTCGATGTTGCCGTCGGTACGTCACCGCCGGGATGCGACGTCCGCAGGGGGGCTCGACGTCGACAAGAAGCGACTGCACCAGCGCGCCCAGGAGAGGCGCGCTAGCTGCAACGCCGGCCGATAGAGCAACGGTTTCGTAAACCGCAGATCCCGGGTTCACGAGCTCCCCAGCGACAGAGCTCGTCGCGTTGCTCAGACCACCAGGGCCAGCGGCCTCCTGCTCACCCACAGGTGAGCGAACACGCTGGCATTCACTTTGAGCCACCTTCGGGACTTGAACCCGAGACCTACGGTTTACGAAACCGTTGCTCTACCACTGAGCTAAGGTGGCACGCCTCTCGTTGAGGAGGCGCGCAGATTACCCACTCGGCCTGCCGAGTCAAGCTCTTTTATTTCCGTCCTCGAGCGACGCGGTTTCGCTCGCTGCTTCGGCTGCTTTCCCGGTTCCCTCGCCCGCCGCGTCCCCGGCGTCTCCTCCCGCGGCGAAGAACTCGCCCAGCCGCTCCGCCAGCTCCGCCGCCGCCGACCAGTGCATCATGTGCCCGGCCTCCGGCAGCTCGACGTGCTCCGCGCGTTTGAGCCTCGCCACCCGCTCCGCTTCGTCCTCCGGGTGCCACCCGGTCGGCCCGCCGCTCACGAGCAGCGTCGGGCAGGCGATGCGCTCCAGGAACGTCATGAACGCCTCCACCTGGAACAGCAGCGGCGACGTCGTCCGGTGCATCGGATCGTACGCCCACGCGAGCCCGCCGTCCGGCTCTTCCCGCGTGAGCAGCGGCGCGCGCGTCGCGAGCACCTCGCGCGGCACGCGCGGGTGGTTCGCCACGAGCCGCGCGACCGCGTCCTGCATCGACGAGAGCTTCCGCGGCGCGCGATCGAGCTCCGCCATCTGGCGCAGCCACGCCTCGACGCGCACCACGGCGACCTCGGGCCCGCTCGCCGGTGGCCCCATGCCTTCGAGCAGCGCCAGGCGCTCTACGCGGCCGGGGCACGCGCCCGCGTAGTACACGGCGACCGCGCCGCCCATCGAGTGGCCCACCACGCCGAGGCGCGCCGGCGCGAGCGCGTCCACGAGCGCCGCCACGTCGGCGATGTAGTCGGGGAAGTAGTAGTAGCTGCCCGGTCCGACGCGGGCGCTCCGGCCGAACCCGCGCAGGTCTGGCGCGACGACGTCGTGCCCCGCCCGCGCGAGCGGCCCGGCCACGAGGTCCCACGTGCTCCCGGCGTCGAGGAAGCCGTGGAGCAGCAGCAGCGTGAGGCCCGTCGGCCGCGCGTGGTCGTCGCGGAAGCGATGGACGCAGAGCTCCAACCCGTTGGTGTTCAAAAATTCCGACGACCTACGCACCACGCGCGCGCTCCCGTCTGCAGATCTCCCGTCAGCCCTCCGCGCGGCCCGCGCGGTCAGCGCGCGACCTGCCGGCGCTCCTGCGCCGCGTGCGCGCGGGCGTCACCGCCTCCCTGGCGGACCTTTCGCCGGGGGCGCCGCGGGGGCCGCCGGGGGCAGCATCGTCCCCGTCGCCACCGGAGCAGCGGTGGCCGGCTCCGCCGCTCCCGCAGGCGCCGCCGCGGGCGCCGCCCCGGTGGCGGCCGGCGCCGCGGTGTCCGCTCCGGCCGGCGCTGCGCTGCCCGACGCCGCTGGCGCGACCGGGAGCGCGGCGCCCGTGAGCTGCGCGGCGTCCTTCAGCACCTCGTCCGCGTGCACCCCGGGATCCACGTCCGGATAGACCTTCGCGATCTTGCCGTCCGGATCGACGAGGAAGGTCACGCGGGCCGTCGCACCGAGCCGCATCGGCACGCCGAACGCCGTGGCCCACGCGTGATCGGTGTCGACGAGGATCGGGAACGGCAGCTTGTTCTCGGTCGCGAACTTCTCGTGCGACTCGCGGGTGTCGGAAGACACGCCGAAGACCTGCACGTTGGCCTGCTTGAAGCGATCCCACGCGTCGCGGAACGCGCACGCCTCCTCGGTGCAGCCCGGCGTCCCGTCCTTCGGATAGAAGTACACGACCACGGCCCGACCCCGCTGGTCGGACAGCCGCTGGATCGCGCCGTGCTGATCCGCGGCGAACACGTCGGGCGCCGCCGCGCCGACCGGGATCAGCCCTTGTCCACCATCGGGTCGCTCGGCCGCGCCACAGCCGAGCAGCGAGGCAAAGGCAAAGACGACAGCAAGTACGACAAAAACGACGGCAATCGGGAAGCGTCTCTTCATCAGAGCGCCACGTTAGCACGCACTCGGTAGGATCGATCCGACGCTTCTGGTACGTTCCCGCGCCAGGAGACGAGGCCGATGGCGATCTTCGGAAACGACAGCGGCGCCGCGCCCGGCGTGGTGCGCCAGGGCAGGGAGGTCACCTACCCCGATTTCTCTTCGCCCACCGTGGATAAGGTCATGGTCGAAGAGCGCGCAGCCGGGCTCGGCAAAAGGAGCATCAAAGGCCCCGCCAAGGTCGCCGGCCTCAAGCTCGCCATCTCGATGATGGACCTCACCACCCTCGAGGGGAAAGACTCCCCGGGAAAAGTTGAGCAGCTCTGTCAGAAGGCGCTTCGACCCCACGAGCGCGCGGACATCCCTTCCTGTGCGGCGGTGTGCGTCTATCCCAAGCTCGTCTCCGTGGCGAAGCGAGCGGTCTCGGGCTCGACCGTCAAGGTGGCCAGTGTGGCGACCGCCTTCCCGAGCGGCCTCTCCACGCTCGCCGTCAAGCTCGCCGACGTCCGCCAGGCGGTCGAGCTCGGCGCCGACGAGATCGACATGGTGATCGACCGCGGCGCGATGCTCTCCGGCGAGTACCGCGCCGTGTACGACGAGATCGCCGCGACCAAGGAGGCGTGCGGGCACGCGCACCTCAAGGTGATCCTGGAGACGGGCGAGCTCGGGACCTACGATCGCGTCCGCAAGGCGAGCCGCATCGCGATGCTCGCGGGCGCCGACTTCATCAAGACCTCGACCGGGAAGATCACGCCGGCGGCGACGCCTCCGGTGACGCTGGTGATGCTGGAGGCGATCCGCGATCACGCGCAGGCGACCGGGCGGCGGGTCGGGATGAAGCCGGCCGGCGGGATCCGCACCGCGAAGCAGGCGCTCCACTACCTCGTGCTGGTCAAGGAGACCCTCGGCGACGCCTGGCTCACGAGCGACCTGTTCCGCTTCGGCGCGTCGACGCTCCTCAACGACGTGCTCATGCAGCTCGAGAAGGAGCGGACGGGCGCCTACCAGAGCGGGGACCATTTCAGCAAGGACTGACCGCCCGCGAGGGCGGGTCCGCGTCGGTGTTCAACGCGCGGCCGCGGGCGTAGAGTGCGCCGCATGAGCGACAACAGCACCGCCGCGGCTGGCGGCGACGGGGGCTCGCCCCCGGACGCGACCGCGGCGCGGGACGCGGCCGTCGTGTTCGGCGACGCCTGGCGCTACGCGCCGGCGCCCGAGGGGCGCGACCACGTGAAGATCGCGCCGCGGTACGAGCTCTTCATCGGCGGCGCGTGGCGCGCTCCGGCCTCGGGCCGCTACCTCGACAGCATCAGCCCGTCGACCGAGGAGAAGCTCTGCGAGTTCGCCGAGGCCTCGGAGCAGGACGTCGATCTCGCCGTGCAGGCGGCGCGGGCCGCGTACGAGAAGCACTGGTCGCGCATGCGCCCGCTCGATCGCGGCAAGTACCTCTACCGCGTCGCCCGGGCCCTCCAGGAGAAGGCGCGCGAGCTCGCCGTCGCCGAGTCGCTCGACGGGGGCAAGCCCATCAAGGAGTCTCGCGACGTCGATCTCCCGCTCGCGGCCGCGCACTTCTTCTACCACGCGGGCTGGGCGGACAAGCTCGAGCACGCCTTCCCGGGGCGCGACCCCCGGCCGCTCGGCGTCGCGGGCCAGGTGATCCCGTGGAACTTCCCGCTGCTCATGGCGGCGTGGAAGCTCGCCCCCGCGCTCGCGGCGGGCAACACGTGCGTCCTCAAGCCCGCCGAGACGACGCCGCTCACCGCGCTGCTCCTCGCGAAGATCATCGAGGAGGCCGATCTCCCGCCCGGCGTCGTCAACGTGGTCACGGGCGCCGGCGCGACCGGCGCCGCGGTCGTCGGCCACCCTGGCGTCGACAAGGTCGCGTTCACCGGGTCGACCGAGGTCGGCAAGCGCATCCAGCGCGCGCTCGCCGGCACCGGGAAGCGGCTCACCCTCGAGCTCGGCGGCAAGGCCGCGAACATCGTGTTCGAGGACGCGCCGCTCGATCAGGCCGTCGAGGGGATCATCGGCGGCATCTTCTTCAACCAGGGCCACGTCTGCTGCGCGGGCTCGCGCCTCCTGGTCGAGGAGAGCGTCCACGACGCGCTCCTCTTCAAGCTGCGCGAGCGCATGGCGACCCTGCGCGTCGGCGATCCGCTCGACAAGAACACGGACGTGGGCGCCATCAACTCGCGGGCGCAGCTCGCGAAGATCGAGGAGCTCGTGGCGGCGGGGGAGCGCGAGGGGGCCGCCCGCTTCTCGGTGAGCTGCGCGCTCCCGCAGCGGGGCTACTGGTTCGCGCCGACGCTCTTCACGGGCGTCGCGCAGTCGCACCGGATCGCGCGCGAGGAGATCTTCGGCCCGGTGCTCTCGATCTTGACCTTCCGCACGCCCGAGGAGGCGATCGAGAAGGCGAACAACACGATGTACGGGCTGTCGGCGGGCGTCTGGACCGGCAAGGGCTCGAAGAGCTTCTGGGTCGCGCAGCGCCTCCGCGCCGGCGTCGTCTGGGCGAACACCTTCAACAAGTTCGATCCCAGCGCGCCGTTCGGCGGCTACAAGGAGAGCGGCTTCGGCCGCGAGGGCGGGCGCCAGGGGCTGCTCGCCTACCTCGAGGTGGACTGATGGCGCTCGGCGACAAGGACAGCGGCGGCGACGAGGGGTGCACGCCGATCGGGGATTGCGCCGGCGCGGCAGCGCTCGACGCTCCTCCGGGCGAGGCGCGCGCGCGGGTCGGCGTGCGCAAGGCGTACAAGATGTTCGTCGGCGGCGCGTTCGTGCGCTCGGAGTCCGGGAGGTACACGCAGGTGCGCGATCACGGAGGCGCGGGCGCGGTCGAGAACATCCCGCGCGCCTCGCGCAAGGACGGGCGCGACGCCGTGCTCGCGGCGGCCGGCGCGCTCGGCGGCTGGTCGGGGCGCGCCGCGTACAACCGCGGGCAGATCCTCTACCGCCTCGCCGAGATGCTCGAGGCGCGGCGCGCGGAGCTCGCGGCCTCGCTCGAGCGCGGCGGGCAGGGCGCAGGCGCCGCCGAGCGCGAGGTCCTGGCGGCGATCGATCGCGCGGTCGCTTATGCGGGCTGGGCCGACAAGTACCAGAGCCTCTTCGCGAGCCTGAACCCTGTGTCCGGCCCGCACTTCACCTTCACGGTGCCCGAGCCGATGGGGGTGGTCGTCATCGCGGCGCCGCCGCGGCCGGCGCTCCTCGGCCTCCTGGGCGCTCTCCTGCCGGTGATCACCGCCGGCAACACCTGCGTCGTGCTCGCGAGCGAGGCGGATCCGCGCACGGCGCTCGTCTTCGGCGAGGCGCTCGCCACGAGCGATCTCCCGGGCGGCGTCGTCAACGTCCTCACCGGCCAGCTCGCGGAGGTGCTGCCGCACCTCGCCGCGCACATGGACGTCGCCGCGCTCGATCTGCACGGCGTGGACGCGGCGCTGACGAAGCGCCTCGAGGAGGCGGCCGCGGCCAGCGTCAAGCGGGTGCGCGCCCGATCGCTCGGCGAGGCGGAGTGGTTCGACGACAGGGCGGCAACGTCCCCCCGCTGGATCGAGCGGTTCGTCGAGATGAAGACGATCTGGCACCCGGCCGGGCCGTGACGCGAGCGGCGCTCGACGACAGGGCGCCGTGAACGGCGCCCGGGGCGCTCAACGACCGAGCACCATCCCCGTCTGGAGCGTCCGCCCGGCGACGAGGTCCGCCGCCGCGAGCGGCTTCCGCCCCTCGACCTGGGCTCGCACGATCTGGATCGCGCCCGCGCCGCAGGCGACGATCACGACGCTGCGGCCGGCCATCACCACGGTCCCCGGCGGCGCGCCGGCCTGGTCGGCCTCGCTCTCGACATGCGCGGCCAGCACCTTGAGCGCCTTGCCGTCGATCGTCGTGAAGGCGCCTGGCCACGAGGTCATCCCCCGGATGTGGTCGTGGATCTGCCGGGCGCTCCGCTCCCACCGGATGCGCCCGTCTTCCTTCTTCAGGAGCGCCGCGTGCGTCGCCGCCTCGTGGTCCTGCGGCGTCAGCGCGAGCTCGCCGTCCACCGCGCGGCGGAGGTCCTCGCGCACGACGCGCGCGGCGAGCGCCCCGAGATCGATCGCGAGCTCGTCGGTGGTCGTGTCCGGGCCGATCGGCGTCCGGCGCACCGCGTAGACGGGCCCCGTGTCCATGCCCTCGTCCATCTGCATCAGCGAGATGCCCGTCTCGGCCTCGCCCCCGACGATCGCCCAGGTGATCGGCGCGGCGCCGCGGTAGCGCGGCAGGATCGACGCGTGCAGGTTCATGCAGCCGCGCCGCGGCGCCTCGAGCACCGCCTTCGGCAGGATGCGCCCGTAGGCGATCACCAGCGCGACGTCCGCTCCGGCGCCCGCGACCCACGCGGCGAACTCGGGCGTGCGGACCTTCTCGGGCTGCAGCACGGGCACGCCGAGCTCCAGCGCCTTCACCTTCACCGGCGGCGCCTTCAGCTCGAGCCCGCGGCCGGCCGGCCGATCCGGCTGACAGACGACGCCGACGACGTCCGCGATCGACGCGAGCGCCTCGAGCGACGGCACGGCGATGGCGGGGGTACCGAAGAACAGGGCGCGCACGCCCTGGCTTCTAGCAGGACCTGCGCCCGTCGTGCCGCCTTCTTCGCTCGCGTCGATCGCCGCCGTGGAGGCTCGGCCTCAGGGCCCGGGCGCTCGGCGCCCGCCGCCCTCTTCGTCCGCCGCGGGCGCCGCCGCGCCGGGCGAAGGGAGAGCCGAGCGCGGATCGGCGCAGCAGCGGAAGCCGGTCTCGTAGAACACGAACTTCGGATCGTGCGCGTCGTTCGTCCCGCGGCAGCCCGTCCACGGCTTGGCCCAGAAGCCGCCCATGAGCGCGCCTGGCCACCGGCGGCCGCGGCGCGAGGCGACCCACTCCTCGACGTTGCCCATCATGTCGAAGATGCCGAAGGTCGAGGCGCACCCGGGATGGGAGCCGCTCGGCGCGCCCTGCCAGAGCCGCTCGACCTCGCGCTGCGCCGCCTCGCCGGAGGCGCCGAGCTTCCGCTCGTCGACCGGCCGCCAGGCCTTGCCGCTGTTGCAGACCGCCTTGTCCACGCGCCAGCCGTAGGCGAGGGGACGCCGCTCGGGGCCCTCGCACGCGAGCTCCCACTCCTGCTCGGCGCACACCCGCTTGCCGCGCGCGGCGCACCACGCCGTCGCCGTCTCGAACGACTGCATGACGAGCGGCTTCGCCCCCCGCTGGTTCGGCGCCTCGAACTGGTCCATGCACACGGCGATCTCGGTCGACGGCCCCTCCTCGGCCGTGATGTCCTCCCAGTACGCGAAGCAGTGGGTCGCCTTGCCGCTCTTGACCGGCTCCACGCAGACGTGCTGCACCTCGTCGCGGTGCGTGCCGGTGACGAGCCGCATGTCCGCCGGGCACGCCGGGCTGGGCCCTGGATCGAGCGACGGCGCCGCCGGCAGGCCGAGCATCGCGATCGCGATCGCGCCGAGGCCGAGCAGGGGATCGATCATCGTTCAGCGAGGGCCAGGGTGTCGCTCCGTGCCGGGCGCAGCCTCGGCCGCGCCGCGCGGCAAGGCCGAGGCGCGCCTCCTCGGCGCGCCTCGTTGACCCAGCCGCCGGGGATCCTGCGCCGCGTCGCGCGCCAGGTGGTGACGAGCGTGACGAGCGAGCGCTGCAGGTCGGAGTCGGAGCTGACCACCCGCAGCGTATCCTCATTCAAAAAAATGGCCAGGGCTGTGGCACGCGGCATGCGCCGTGTCTATGGTGAGTTCCCGTAGCCTCGCGGGCTGTCTTCCACCAAGAGCTGCCAGCAGGGCTCCGCGTTGCACCATCCGCATCCGTCTGGATGCAAGCCAAGATGACCGGGGCGCGCGGTGGCCGCGCGGCCCGGCTGCGTGTTGATGAAGGGGTTTACCTCCCCCGGTCGGGTGCCTAGAGGAGATCGCCATGTCCGAGAAAAAGAACCCGCCGATGCCGCCGCGCTCCGAGGAAGAGGTCGTCTTCGGCGACGAGCTGCCGGTTCTGCCGATCCGCAATGCGGTGCTGTTCCCGGGCGCCGTCGCGCCCTTCGATGTCGGCCGCGAGAAGTCGGTCGCGCTGGTGGAGGATGTCGACAACCTCCCCGGCCCGGTCATCGCGATCTTCGCCCAGCGCGATCCGTCGACCGACGATCCCGGGGCGGAGGACCTGTACCCGATGGGCTGCGCCGCGCGCGTGCTGAAGGCGCTGAAGCACAGCTCGGGCAACTACTCGTTGATCTTGCAGGGCCTCACGCGGATCAGGCTCGATAGCGTCACGGCTCACACGCCGTACCTGCGCGCCAAGATCCGCCGCATGGACGAGCCGGCGACGGAGGACGTCGAGGCCGAGGCGCTGGCGATGAGCCTGCGCGACATCGCGAAGCAGGTCATCCAGCTCATGCCGGAGCTCCCGCGCGAGGCGGGCTCGCTCATCGACTCCATCCAGGCGCCCGGCGCGCTCGCCGATCTCGTCGCGGCGAACCTCGACGCTCCGGTCGAGGAGAAGGCGCAGCTCATCGAGACGATCGACGTCAAGGAGCGCATCCGCAAGGTGCTGCGGCTGCTCACGCGGCAGCTCGAGATCCTGAAGATGCGCGAGCGCATCAACTCCCAGATCAAGGAGGAGATGGGCAAGAACCAGCGCGAGTACGTGCTGCGCCAGCAGCTCAAGGCCATCAAGGAGGAGCTGGGCGAGGACGACGGCGATCAGGGCGATCTCGACGGGCTCGAGGATCGCATCGCGAAGGCGAACCTGCCGACCGAGGCGGAGACCGTCGCGAAGAAGCAGCTGAAGCGGCTGCGCACGATGCAGGTCGGGTCGGCCGAGTACACCGTGGTGCGGACGTACCTCGACTGGATCCTCGACGTGCCCTGGACGCAGTCGACGCAGGACAACCTCGACATCGGCAGCGTCCGCAAGGTGCTCGACGAGGACCACTACGGCCTGGAGAAGGTCAAGAAGCGCATCCTCGAGTACCTGGCGGTTCGGAAGCTGAAGCAGGACAAGAAGGGTCCGATCCTCTGCCTGCTCGGGCCTCCCGGCGTCGGCAAGACGTCGCTCGGCCGGAGCATCGCTCGCGCCCTCGGCCGCAAGTTCCACCGCGTCTCGCTCGGCGGCGTGCACGACGAGGCGGCCATCCGCGG
Source organism: Sorangium sp. So ce117 (assembly GCF_051524395.1). Classification (NCBI taxonomy): domain Bacteria; kingdom Pseudomonadati; phylum Myxococcota; order Polyangiales; family Polyangiaceae; genus Sorangium; species Sorangium sp. So ce117. Next base: position 7,192,165 of record NZ_CP150309.1, on the reverse strand, counting down.
CCACCGGCGCACCTACGTCGGCGCGCTCCCTGGCCAGATCATCCAGGGCATGAAGAAGTCGGGGACGATCAACCCGGTCTTCATGATGGATGAGGTCGACAAGATCGGGCACGACTTCCGCGGCGATCCGTCGGCGGCGCTGCTCGAGGTGCTCGATCCGGAGCAGAACAACACGTTCGCGGATCACTACCTGGAGATCCCGTACGACCTGTCGCACGTGATGTTCGTCGCGACCGCGAACGTGGCGGATCCGATCCCGCCGCCCCTCCGGGACCGCATGGAGATCCTCGAGATCCCCGGCTACACGCGGAAGGAGAAGCTCGCGATCGCGCGGCAGCACCTGCTCCCGAAGCAGCTGTCGGAGCACGGGCTCACGACCGAGCAGCTGGAGGTCACGGACAAGGCGCTGGAGGAGATCATCGATCACTACACGCGCGAGGCCGGCGTCCGGTCGCTCGAGCGGCAGATCGCGGGCGTCATCCGCGGCGTGGCGGTGAAGGTCGCCGAGGGCGACACGCAGAAGCGGCGCGTCGACAACGAGGACGACCTGCACGAGTTCCTCGGCCCGGCGAAGTACACGAGCGAGGTCGCGGAGCGCACCGCCGAGAGCGGCGTCGCGACGGGCCTCGCGTGGACGAGCGTCGGCGGCGAGATCCTCTTCATCGAGGCGACGCGGATGTACGGCACGGGCAAGCTCCAGCTGACCGGCCAGCTCGGCGACGTGATGAAGGAGTCGGCGCAGGCGGCGCTGTCGTTCGTGCGCAGCAACGCGTCGAGGTACAGCATCGCGAAGGACTTCCTCGAGAAGAGCGATCTGCACATCCACATCCCCGCCGGCGCGATGCCCAAGGACGGGCCGAGCGCGGGCGTGACCATGTTCACGGCGCTCGTCTCGCTCCTCACCGGGATCAAGGTCCGCCACGACGTCGCGATGACGGGCGAGATCACGCTCCGCGGTCGCGTGCTCCCGATCGGCGGCCTGAAGGAGAAGGTGCTGGCGGCGCACCGCGCCGGGATCAAGCGCATCATCGTCCCCGAGCGCAACCGGGCGGATCTCGAGGAGGTCCCGAAGGAGGTCGTGGACGAGCTGCAGTTCTTCTTCGTCAGCCGGATGGAGCAGGTCCTGGAGGCCGCGCTCGAGCGGCTGCCCGAGCCCGCGCCCGTGACCGAGGAGTCGAAGGACGGCGAGAAGAAGGAGATCGAGAAGTCGGAGAAGAGCTCGATCGCCAGCAACTGATGACGGCCGTCGCCAGCGATCGCTGAGCGACCTGTCTCCAAGGCGCCGCGCGGCTTGAACGCGCGGCGCCTTTTTTCGTGCTTTTTTTCGTGAAGACGCGCGAGCGGCAGCGACGGACGCCCCTGCCTCTCGGCGAGCTTGGCGCTCTCGCGTTGCAGCGCGTGGAAGCGGCATCGCATCGCCCGCGCAGCGCGCGCCGAGCTGCGCGGCGTGCTCGCGCGCTCTCGCCAAAGCGCGGCTTTCGCCTCGACGGATGTCAAGCGACTCGGTAGCCTCGAGATCGCATGAGGCCGTGTCCGAACTGCGCGTGGATGCTCAAGGAGACCGACGCTGCCTGCTCGATGTGCGGTACGAGCGTGGCGGGCGCATCGCCTGGAGCCTCTGTTCCGGTCGCGCCTCCGCCGGTGCAGGCGGGGGCTGGCGCCTATGCTCCGCCTGGCCCGCCGGGCTATCCAGGGCAGCAGCCAGCCGTCGCGGGTTATGGCGGCGCGGCGTCACCAGGCTACGCGGCGGGGGGCGCGCAGGGCGCCTATCCGCCTCCTCCTCAGGCCTACGGGGTCGGGGGAGGCGGGCTCTCGGTGCCGGCATCGCCGGGGGGAGGCGTCGCCTTCTCGACGGGCGCGGAAGCTTCCTTCCCGGTCTCCCCCTGGGCCCGAGCGGCACCTTCCGCGGGGCTCACGTCGCAGCCGGCGTCTCCTCCGATGAACGCGCCGGGCGTCCCGCCGGTCCAGCCGGCGCTCGGGGCGCCGGGCCCGGGCATGGTGCCTGGCGCGTCGATGGGTGGCGCGATGGGGCAGCAGCCCGTGGCGCCGGGGCCGGTCTTCGGCGCGCCTCCGCAGATGGTTGCGCCCCCGCCGATGGTCGTGCCGGCGGGGGCGTCTGGGCTGGTCGCGCCGCCGATGGTGCAGGGGGGTGCTGTCGCGCCGCCGCCGATGGTGCAGGGGGGCGTGGTCGCGCCGCCGCCGATGGTGCAGGGAGGCGCAGTCGCGCCGCCGCCGATGATGCAGGGCGGGGTGCCGATGGCCGCTCAGGCCAGGGCGCCTGCGATCGTCGCGCCGCCGATCGTCCAGGGCGCGGTCTCGGGCGCGGTGCCGCAGGTATCGGCGCAGCCCGCCCGTGTCCTCGTCGGCTTCATCGTGACGTTCCAGAACGATCCCGGAGGCAGCTTCTGGCCGATATACAGCGGCCGGACGCAGGTGGGGCGCGCCGGGGCGGACACCGCGACGGAGATCGGGCTCGCCGATGCGAGCGCGTCCTCACGGCATGCGTCGATCCACGCGGACCCGACGACGGGTCAGGTCTTCATCGAGGACGACGGCTCCCGCAACGGCACCTTCGTCAACGAGCAGCGCCTCGGACAGGGCGAGCGCCGGCAGCTGCGCGACAACGACCGGCTGCGCCTCGGGAGCACGACGTTCGTGGTGAAGGTGCTGGTCGCCTGAGCGGAGAGCGAGGCTACTGGCCGCCGGCGCCGCCTGCACCGCCAGTACCATCTGCGCCGCCGGCGCCACCCGAGCCGCCGGCGCCACCAGCGCCGGTGCCTTCCGTGGGCCCTGTGCATTTGGAGAAGCCATCCACGATGAGGCACTCGAGCCCATCCGAGCAATCATCGCCGCCCCTGATACACGACTGCCCATCGCCGCACCGCGCTTTGCAGAGCGCGCCGCCACAGTCGATGTCGGTCTCCGTGCCGTCCTTCACGCCATTGAAGCAAAGCGGGAGGGCCGCCGGGATCTCGCAATTGAAATATTCCACCACTTCAGCTGAGGGGGCCGCGTCGGAGCCCGCTCCACCATCGCCCCCGCCGCCCTCCCCAGGCGCAATGATAGGTGGGTAGTGGATGCTGAAGGAAATGAAACCATTGTACTCATCGAGATCGTTGGGGTCCGCCTCCGGGGGGGGCTGTTTGCCTAGGCTCGTTTTGAGTATGGCCCTCGGAAGGAGCGCGTCGTAGCCGCCGCACTTCGTTTCGGCCTCGAGCCGGTTGAAGTGGTACTGCGTGCCCTCCGAGCAGCTCAGGTCGAGTGTTGCACGGCCTTCCGGCGTGATAACGGTCACTGCACCGCCGTCCACGTCGGCAGCCTCGTTGCCGTCCCCGCCAGTGGCGCCACCACCGCCGGCACTTGCGTTCTCGCATTGTGGGATGGTGGCGGCACCGCCGCCACCATCGGCACCGCCGCCGCCACCACCATCACCACCGGCACCGGTTCCATTCCCCGTCTGGACGCATGGATTGATGGTCACCGAGTAGCTGAACTCCCCCGAGTACGTGAAGGAGCCGCATTCCTGCGCCTGGTCGTCGAGGCGCTTGAATGCGATGCTCTTCGGAGGGAACGCGGCGATGTCGAGCGGCGGGTCGAAGACGACCTGACCTCCCTCCCTGAGGAAGCATATGTCGAGGGTTTCGCGGCTGGCGAACTGGCCGCTGGGCCCGTTTCCTGCGCCAGGTGCACCGCACCGATTCACGACATCGGCATGAAAATCCGCGTAGCAGTTGCTGGTGTCTTCGAGGAACGCGCAGACGTCATCGAATTCCTCTGCGCAGCCGGGCACAGAGACGGCTGCGGTCACGGCGAGGATCGGGGCAACGGCGGCGGCGAGCAAGACGTAACGGCGCATGGGCGCAGTCTACGCGTTCTCCCCGAGCGTGGGCCAGCTTCGCAGAGCTCTGCATACGGCGCGCCGGCGGCGTGCGCCTCCGCCCCGCGCGCCGCCGGCTCCCCTCACAGCTCGGCGTAGGGCCCGGGGACGACGTACGCGTCGTCGTTGGCCGCGTACGTGAAGACCCCCCAGCAGACGAGCTTGTACTTGATGGCGAACGCCATCGCCTCCCTCAGGTTCGCCTTCGGCGCGAGCACGGCGAGGTTCGAGCGACGGACGCCCCACCAGCCTGGCCCGTGCTGCAGCACCGCGTCGTGGAGATCCTGCGTCGCGTGCTTGGAGTCCTCGAGCACCGCGAGGCGCAGGCGGACGAACGACTTGTCGCGCGCGGGGAAGTCGAACCAGTACAGGTTCGACCTCGCCAGCTTCGGGGTGATGCTCCCGGCGCCCTGCGCCGCGAGGAAGCGGCTGAGATCCTCGGGCGAGAGCTTCTGGGTGACCGGGTGCGTGTCGACGCCGCTGCACGTCTCGGGGCCGATCTTGAACTCACCCAGCGCGAGCGGCGCCTCGGGGCCGTTCTCGGGAGTCAAGAGGTACCGATCGATCGCGGGCAGGTCGTCCGGGTACTCCACGCCGGCGTCGATGCCGCTGCACGCCGGGGCCCCCAGCGCAAGCGCGAAGGCTGCCGCGAGCGCGGGGCGCCGGGGCGTGCGGCGGCTAGGCGCCGGACGCTCGTGGCCCTGGCTCGTGCTGGTGGAGGGGGGGCTCGGCGCGCTCGCCGCCGGTGCTCCGGCGGGCTCGCCCTTGCGACTCGGTTTGCTTTCGTTGGACATGTCTCTCTCGCGGCACGGGGTACCGCCTCGATCGGCGGGCGCAGCGCTGCCCGGGCCGGGCAATCATTCAATGCCGGGCACCCCGAGGGCAAACTCCTCGGCGAACATTTGGCTGGCGTGCCCTCGCTGGCCTAGAGTTCCCCCCGATGAGGCACCTCGGAATGCCGATGCTCGCGCACCTCCCCGCCTTCCGCGCCCGCCGCCCGCTCGCCGCCGGAGCGGGGCGCGCGGGCGTGGCCTGCGCCGCCGTGGCCGCGATCGCGCTGCTCGCCGGCTGCGGCGGCTCCCCGACCGCCCCCAAGCAGGACGACGTCTTCTACCTCCACGGCGCGGCCGGCTCCCTGAGCAAGGACTCGAGCTTCGAGGTGTACTTCCCGCCGCTCGACGCGCCGGCGACGGACCGGGTGCCGCGCCGGATCGGCGTGGGCCTCATGAACGGCGACGTCCGGATGAGCCGCCCGATGGACTGGAACGTCGGCGGCGCCGACTACACGCCCGAGCGCCGCTTCATCACGTACCAGTCCCCGCGGCAGTTCCTGTTCTCGATCTACGAGCGCATCGACAGCCCCGAGGATCCGTGGCCCGACGTGCTCAAGCGCTACGAGGCGGACCTCGAGGAGCAGGGCGCCGAGATCCTCTCCGGCCGCGCGCCCGTGGCCACGGCGAACACCCAGGGGCGCAGCTACCTCGTCAAGGCGAAGATCCCGTCGAAGCCGATCTCGGATGCCTTCGCCCACGAGATCCTGCTCCGGAGCCCCCGCCGCATCCTGCTCGTGCAGGTCGTGCACCACGAGAACGTCGACGCGAACGCCGACGAGATCGCGGCCGCGCTGCAGAGCCTCACCGTTTACTGAGCGCAGGGCGGGGCCACGGCGCGAGCGCCGCCGCGCCTCCCGGCGGCCCGCGGCGGCGGCGCTCGGCCTCGGTCACATCGGCGGGGGCTCGCCCCGATCGTCGTCGTCCTCGTCGTCGCCGCCCGCGAGGTGCTTGTCGTCGAGGGGGATCGTGATCACGAGCCGCTCCGCCGCAGATCCGCCGATCCACGCGGTGCGCTTGAGCGTCGCGGCGCGCGGCGAGCCGAGCTGGAACCGCGGCGCCTCCTCCGTGTCGACGTGGATCTCGAGCATCACGTCGTGGATGCCCGGCGTGAACGTCTCGATGACGCCGCGGACCAGATCCTGCCGCCGGCCCCCGGGCAAGAAGGAGAGGTACTCGTCGTAGCCCACCGGGCCGAGCACGACCTTGTAGCGGCCGGAGCCGTCGAACACGTAGCGCCCCAGCGTCAGGCTCTCGCCCAGCTGGTGGTTCATCACGCCGAGCTTGTTCCTGAACGGCTTCTCGATCTTCGTCCAGTGACCGACGAACTGCTCGATCTTCACGCCGATGTTGCCGAGCATCTCGGACAGCACCGTCTCCAGGTTCCTCGCCGAGCGCGACTTCGAGGCGAGGACCGACGCGTAGCGGAGGAAGAAGAAGCGATCGAGCGGCGTCTCGTAGCCGCGGAAGCCGTCGATGCCGACCGCGCAGAGCATCCGGCGCGAGAAGGGATCGGCGCCCTGCTTGCGGTACGTGACGGGCAGGCGGTACTTCGTCCACGCGCGGTAGAGCAGCGACAGGAGCCGGTGGTGGAAGACGTCGAGGAGCTCGCGGATCGGCTGCGGGCCGCCCTGGTAGTCGGCCTGCGCGATCTGCTCGATGAAGTACGCCGGCAGCGGCGACACCGAGCCGTACAGGGCGAGGAACGTGGTCGAGACGCGGGCGCGCTCCACGCCGTCAGCGGCCTTGACCGGCGCGAGCTCGCTCACGTCGCTCGAGGCGAAGATGAGCGAGGGGTCGCCGCGCAGCCGGATGCGCTCGTCCTGCACCGGCCCGAGCTGGCCCACCGGCGGAGCGGCAGGGAAGAGCCGCTCGAGCAGGTAGATGAGGCGGTAGTACGAGAAGCGCGGCGCGGTATCCGCGAAGCGCCGGAGCGTCTCCAGCGCGACGGGGTCGGCGCTCGCGGCGCCTCTCGGCGCAGCCGGCTTCAGATCAGCGTCAGGCTGCCGCTCTTCGGGTCCCATTTGTGCACCACGCGTGTATTCGTGCCGGTGACCGTCAGCTGCGTGAACGAGTTCAGCGAGACGTAGGATCCGAGCATCTCGTTCAGGATGCTCGCGAACAGGTACATCTCCCCCTCGCCGACGAACCCGCCCTCGTCGAGCTCGATGTCGACGGCGACGCCGCGCACCGGCGCCCCTCGGTACAGCCGATCCGTCGGCCGCACCCGGATCGCCTTGATCGCCGCCAGGCGGAGTTGGTTCGCGCGCGCCGCCTGACGATCGACGATCGCCTGAAAATTGTAGAGATCGACCGTCGCCCGGAGCACCTCGAGCTCGGTGATCGAGCGGTAGCTCATCGCCATGTGGGCCAGCACGCGCCACTGCAGCTCGCGCCCGAGCGGCGGCGGGAGCGGCGCGGTGACGCCGGTGAGGTTGGTGAAGCTCGCCACCGCGGGTGAGGTCGCCGTCGGCACCCTGAGATCGCCGAGCTTCAGCTGCGCCGGCAGGCGGCGGTTCGTGCTCGTCGCCTCGATGCTGATCACGTCGAACTCGGGGAGAGCCCCCGCGTCCTGCGGGGAGCCGAACGAGAGGTACATGTCGATGCCGTCGCCGATGGCGGCCGGGCGGAGGTGCGCCTGGTAGAAGATCGTCCGCGCGGCGGCCTCGGGATCGAGCTCGTGCTGGAAGCTGAAGAACGAGGGGATCTCGACGCGCTGGCTCGTGCGCCGGGCGATGCCGACGACCTTGTCGATGCTGTGGATCTCGAAGGCCGCGGGCGCCGCGCCCGCCGGGCGGCAGAGGTACTCGTGCTTCGTGGCCTCGGGCTTGATCGGATCGCTCGTGTGCTCGAACAGGTTCACGACCGGCGAGCAGAACAGCCGGATGTTCTCCTTGCCGATCCGCGTCCCCGGCGGGAGCCCGTCCCTGAACTGCAGCAGGATCGCGAACCGGTCGGAGATCCGCTCCGCCGAGAGCGCCTGGAGGCCGGTCACCTCGAAGAACGCGAACTTCTGCGGGAGCGTGAAGAACTCCTGCAGGAGCCGGAACCCCGGGTAGACCGTCTTCGGGTACGGGATCAGCGACTCTTCATCGGAGAAGCCGGTGAGCCGCACGGCGCGCGCTGGGAGCGACGCGATCGTCGTGTCGCGCCCCGCGGCGTCCACCGCGGCCAGCGCGACGGTGTCGACGTGCGCCCCGACCCAGAGGCGGAGGTCGTCCTGCAGCCTGCGCTCGCCGTGGATGTAGAAGCGCAGCGAGGAGAGCGACAGGCCCGACAGCGCGGCGCCGCCGGTCAGGCGGAGCTCGATGCGGAGCGTCTGCGCGAGCTGCGCGCCCGTGTCGACGCGCACGTCCTCCACCGCGAGCGGGACGAGCTCGACGTCCTGCGTCGTGCGGAACCGGCATGAGACGCCGTCGACCGGCACCGACCCGACCTCCGCGTGCCGAGCGACGACGAGCTTCTCGCGCACCACGTTCGGGAGCGGCGTGAACTCGATGATCGAGGTCGCCGGGATCTGGCGGAGGTAGTGCGGAAAGAGCAGCGACGCGACCGAGTGGATCACCTCGGGGAGCTCGTCGTCGAGCTTTTGGCGGATCTTGCCGGTCAGGAACGCGACGCCCTCGAGCAGGCGCTCGACGTCGGGGTCCCCGCCCTTCTCCGCGAGCATGGGCGCGATCCCGGGGTAGGCGGCGGCGAACTCGCGCCCCAGATCCCTCAGGTAGGTGAGCTCGTCCTGGTAGTACTTGTTGAACATCCTCTCGCCACCGCCAGTCGACCGCCGGGGCCGAAGGCTGTCAACCGCCGTGAGCCAGGCCGCCGGGCGGGGGCTACGTCATCCGGACGTTGCCGCTCTGGTCCACTGCAGCGCCGAGCCGGAGCGCCTGCCGCCGGCCGTCGGGAAAGTGGATCTGCGCGGTGATCTCGAACTCGAGGACCATCGACTGGATCGCGTCGCTGCGCAGGTGCCGGACCTGCACGTTCTTCAGCCGCGGCTCGTAGGTCTGGATGCAGTTCTTGAGCGAGCGCTGCACCAGGCCGATCGCCTCGGGGAACTCGTGCAGGACCTCCGAGACCTCCATGAGGCCGTAGTCCGGGCAGGTCAGCGAGCTCCCCTGGCGGGTGTTCAGCATGTGCCCGAGGTGCGTCAGGATGGCCGACTCGAGGTCGTGATCTCGGTAAGTGTGCCGCTCCGTCGAGTGCGGGTCGGCCGCGTGCGCGATTCGGGTGAGGAGGGAAGCGCCGGCCACGGCGGGATCGTAGCTCAGCTCGCGCCTCGAGCGGAAGCCCGCCCGCTCAGCGCGGGGTGAGCCAGTCGTCTTCCGCGGAGACGCCTCCGTCGTTCCAGGTCCAGACGACCTTCTGGTACGTGAACGCGACCTCCTCCTGCTCGGGCAGGCGCGATTGCCCCGGGTTCCTCACGTTGAGCATGTGGAACTGGATGCTCGAGATGTTCGCGTTCGTGAGCTGGACCGTGAAGACAGGCTTCTCGACGCCGATCGCGATCGACCTGTAGAACTGGAGCTCCCAGCGGGGGATGCCCTCGTTGTGGCTGAGGATGCTGAGGAGGAGCGGCGTGGACCGATCGAGGTCCTTGGTGACGATGAAGGGCTTGTGCATCCGCTTGCCCGTCGGGCGCCCGGTGACCGGGTCGCGCGGCCCCACCAGCGAGTGGAACACCTCGGTGACGAGGATGCTACCTTCTCGCCCCTTCTGGGTGACGGAGCCCCTGATTTCCCCTTGTCTTTCGCCGACGAGTCTGAGGTAGGCGCTGAGGGGCATGCCAACATTCTGAGCTTGCTGCGCGTGATGGCCATGCCTGATTTTGAGGAACCCCCTGATGCCCCAACGTCAGGACGACAAACGCAACCGGGCGACCCGAAGGTCGCCCGTGCGACGAGACGTCAGCAGCTAGGCGTCAGTTGCCCTGCGGCGTCTCCCAGTCGTCGTCCGCCTGACGCGCGCCGTCGCCGTCATCGAACGACCACTCGATCTTCTGGTAGGTGAAGGAGACCCGCTCGTACTCCGGCCGATCCTTGGCGCCGTCCCCACCGCGCGTGTTGTCCATGTGGAAGTCGATGCTCGCGACCGTCGCGTTCGTGAGCTTGACCGTGTAGTGGTTCTGCTCCTTGCCGACGTTCTTCGATGCCGCGGTGCCCGGCGTGTAGAACTTCAGGGTCCACTCCGAGATGCTCTCGTTGTTGACCAGGGCGTTGTAGAGAAGGGGGGTCGACTTATCGAGCTCCTTCGTGATCACGAAGGGCTTGTGCTGGCGCTTCCCGCTGGGCAGCCCGGTCGCCGGGTCACGCGGGCTCACGACCTGATGCTGCACCGCGATGACAGCGATCGACTTCTCGCGACCCTTCTGGGTGACCGAGCCATCGATCGGGCCCTGGGTAACGCCCTTCAAAACGAGGTGAGCTTGCAACGCCATGATCAAATGCCTCTTCCTTCAAGAACTCGCCGCCTGGGCTCAGTCTACGCCCCATTGCGCGCTGGCAGACGGTGCGCTCCGTCGGGACTAGGAGTTCAGAGACGCAGAGATAAGACTCTTATCGTATCTCTACCCCTGTCTCTCTCAGGGAGTCCAGAAGGTAACTCCCTCTTTGGGAGCGTCAAGACTTTTGTGTCCGGGAGCAGCGCGGGTTTCTTGGCATTCGGTTCGCTTTGGGTTCGCGTTTGGTTCCTGAGCGCGCGCAATATTCCGTCACGGAGCCATCGCTTCGATAAGAGGACGCGGGCGTGTCCATCGCGTTGCGGGCGTGTGGGGAACGTGACGACGCGCAGGGCCACGGCGTGATGCTGGCATGCGCGCGACCGCCGACACGGAGAACGAGGCGAGCTGGCCGGCCACGGCCGTTGGCCGGCCAGCCCCGTTGGCCGGCCAGGGCGTTAGGTCGCGAACTCGCCTTGGCGACGCCTTGCATGATACGAAGAGCGCGTGAGCATCGTTCGCTTCGGCTCCGTCGTCGGCCTGGGGCTCGCCGCCGCCCTCGCGGGCTGCGGATCGTACCCAGAGCAGCCACACGGCGAGCTCCAGACACGCAAGCAGAATCCGATCCCGGTGTGCACGACCCAGCTGCCGCCTGCGAAGCGCGGGGCGGGCGGCAAGGCGGCCGTCCGCACCCTCGACCCAGACCAGTGGCTGAGCGTCGTCATTCCCGGCTACAGCGAGGAACGAGGGATCGGGCCGACCGACGTCGACTGTACCGGCCAGTACGTGTTCGCCAACGAGACCCTGCGCGGCGGCATCTCTAAGTCCGGCTGGCCCCGCAAGATCGACCCCGACGAGGTCGAGATCCGCTCCGGGCCGGAGGGGCTTCGCGCCGTGTGGGTGCGCGTCCTCAAGTTCGAGAACGGCGACGAGGGCGGCCTCGTCGCGCTCGTGCGAGCGGCCGGCGATCGCGCCGACGTCTACGGGGTCGGCAGCTTCCGCGCGCCCGCGAAGGGGACCAAGCTGTCCCCGGTGCGCCTCGGCAACGACAACCTCGTCGTGGCCGAGACGAAGGACTGCCCTGATCCCGACGACTGCCGACAACGAGCGCACTTCTACCTTGCGCGAAGGGGACGGTTGATCGAGGCGGCGTCCGTCGACCTGGAGCGGACGGCGGTGGTGCCCTCCGTCACCGAGCGCGGGCTCTACGCCCGCTACGTGCTGCGCACCGACGTCTCCTACAAACCGAACGGCATTCAGCTGCTCGAGCAGGTGCGGGTGAAGATCGTGAAGCACGACGACGGTAACCGCGACAGCGACCGCGAGCTCCGCCGCGTCGAGTTCCAGCGATTCCTCCGGGTGGAGCGGGATACGCTCTTCTCGTCGAACGATCCGCTCTGGGAGCGCGTCGTCGGACAGGACTAGAACACCAGCCGAGGCCAGGGGGTAGGGGAGCGCGGGGGGCGGGCGGGGGCCGCCGCACCCGCAGGAAGAGCGCCTCGCCCGCGCATGGCGCGCGGACGAGGCGCGCGTGATCTGCTCGAACCTCGGCCCACCCCCCGCGCTGCCCCCACGACCCCTGGCCGCTCCAGCGAGCGGAGGGAGGCTCGCCAGCGAAGGAAGGGAGGCTTGCTGGCGAGGGGAGGAGGGAGGCCTGCCGGAGAGGCGGCTACCAGCAGAACAGCGCGTTGCCGTAGCCGCAGTTCGGGCGCTGGAGCATCGCGTAGGCGGTGCCAACGGCGAGGCCGCTCAGGAAGCCGGTGACGCCGCCGATCGCGATCTGACCGGCGTGCTCGTGCGGCCGCGTGTCGCCGGGGGCGACGCCGCGGGCGATGGTGGTGACGACCGAGGCGGTGAGGGGGAAGGCCACATTGCCGATGAAGGCGCCGGCGTTGAAGCGGCCAGACGAGTAGCGGAACGTATCGACCACGAAGATGCCCGTGCCCGCGCCCGTCGCGCCCCAGGAGGCGAACGCGTGCGTCGACGGGCCGCCGAACGACTCGCAGCCCGAGTCGGACACCGCCGCCTTCGTCTCGTCGATCGAGCAGCCACGGCGCGTCGACTCGAGCGCGTTCTTGATCGGCAGGTCCACGAGCAGCGTCAGCGCGGTCATCGTCATGGCGGGCGCCATGACCGAGAAATGCCAGCGCCCCTTCCAGCCGACCGTGGCCTCGGGATCGCTGTAATAGACACGCGGCATCAGGAAAACGACGGAGCTTCCCAGCACGAGGCTCACGTCCGAGACCGTGGCCCAGTTCTTATCGCGTTGGACCGTCGTCTGCGCGGCCGCCTCGCGCGGGGCGAGGAGGCACGCGGCGACGGCCAGACAACCTGCTGCTACGACTTTCTCCCTGATTCGCATGAACGGCGCCTCGCGTTCGGCCGCGCCTCCGGCGAAGAGCGGCGAGCCCAAGGCGCGGCTCGCCGCGCGAAACCCCGCCGTTTTGGGGCGCTAGCGTTTGTTCGGATTCCCAGAGCCGGGGAAGCGGACGATGCTCCGGCCTCCCGACTCGCCGGACGACCCATAGTCCTCTGCGGCGGTCGCAGCGTACGCCCGAGAGAACTGCTCGCCAAATATTTCCCGAAAAGTCTCCTTGTCCTCCCCCGAATAGTCGCCGTGGCGGCGCTCGTAGAGCTTCCAGAGCTCCTCGTACTTGTTCGAGAACAGCCCGCCTTTCTTGCCCGCGCGCTCGAGCTTCTCCTCGAGCGTCTTCGGGGAGAGCTTGACGAGCAGCGATCTCACGCCCCCCATCACGCCGTTGAGGAGCGCGAGCTGGTGGCTCATGACATCCACGAAGATCTCGTGGAGGTGCCGCGCGGCGTCCTGGCCCCCGACCGGCGTGAGCAGGACCGTGCCGAGCTCCTTCGCGTCCTGCGCGTTCGCGACCTTGTCCGTCTCGGCGGAGCGATCGCGCGCCAGCACCTCGGCCTCGAACTCCTGGTAGCCGTCGCGCAAGCTCACGAAGCACTTCAGGAAGACCTCCATCGTGTCGCGGAGCCGCCGCGCGAAGTTGACGATGCCAGCGACGTCGTCCGGGGGCTTCGCGCCGGGCGCGAGGGCGCCCGCCAGCTCGGAGAGCGCTGCGAACGCCGCGTTCGCGGGGGCCAGCTCGCCGAGCGTGCGGTAGTCCACGCCGTAGTACTGAGAGATCTTCTGAAAATCCCGCTCCGCGAGCACGCTCGGGTGCTCCTCGCCAAGCCGGCGCAAGTAGCTCTGGCGCGCGTCGGGCGGGAGGCGCGCGAGATGATCCCAGATCATCCGGTAGACCGCGGCCCACGCGGTCCGGTACGCCTCCAGGTACGGGACCACCTGACGCAGGTAGGGGTCTTCGCCGCCGGGAGCAGCGCGCTTCTGCGGGCTGATCAGCGCGGAGAGGTTGTCTCCGCCGGTGCCGAGCAGCGTGCCGTCGTTCGGGCTCTCGGACTTCAGCGGCGCCTCGATGATCGCGAGCCGGATCTGGATCGGGCCGATCGTGATCTCCGGCTGGCCGGTCACGTCCACCGAGGTGTCGCGCGCCAGCCGGTGCCCCGCGAACATCGTCCCGTTGGTGGAGCCGAGGTCGCGCACGAAGATCCGGCGATCGCGGACGTCCACCGCCGCATGGAACTGGGAGATGTAGGGCCGGTCGATGTGAAGGTCGTTCAGCTGATTCCTGCCGATCCGGACAGGGAAGCGCTCGAACGAAACGTCGAAGCTTTGGTTGGCCTGGGTGTCGGACACGCGGGCCGAGAGCGCCGCCGGCATGGGTGCAGACTAGCAGACCCGCTTCGCCGGACGGGAGTGCCTGACGTCCATCGGCACCATGCGGCCCGCCAGTCTGCGTGCAGCCCACCCAGAGGCCACGCCGAGGCCGGCCCACCCAGCGGCGCGCCGAGCCCGGCTCGCCGGGGCCGGTCGGTTTGTTGACCTGTTTGCCTACATGGTGCGACGTTGAACCACGCACCAATGAGCCTCGTCCACAAGATCCCTCCCCTGGTCTCGGCCCTGGCGTTTGGCTACGGGGTCGGGATGGCGGCGCCCCAGTCGGCGATCACGTCGGTCCAGTCGGCGGTATCGACCTACCAGCTGGGGGCAGCGCGGGCCACGGTGCCGGTCGGGGCGCTCGCCGCGGCGCCGCCGCCGAACGCGGCGCCGGCGCGAGGGGCCGACGGTCCGGCAGCGCCGCCGGGGGGCGAGTCGCGGGAGCTGTGGCGGCTGCGCGAGGCGGCGGGGCGCGACGCGCGGGAGGGCGCCGCGTGCGAGCTCGATCGGCCGAGCTTCTCGCGGCCGCCGCGCGCGTTCTCGGCCGAAGGCAGCTACGCCGACGACGTGGACGACCTCGACTCGGCCGGCGCCGAGGCGCTCTCGAAGCTGCAGCTGCCCGACCTCCGGCTCGCCGTGTCGCGCCGCACCCTGAAATACGTCCGCTTCTTCACGCGCACCGACCGCGGGCGGCAGATGTTCGAGACGTGGCTGAAGCGGAGCGGGCGCTACCAGGAGATGATCCAGGCCGAGCTCAGGGAACGACGGCTTCCGGAGGATCTCATCTGGGTGTCCATGATCGAGAGCGGCTTCGACCCGCGGGCGAAATCGCCGGTCGGCGCCGTGGGGCTCTGGCAGTTCATGCCCGCCACAGGCGCGGTCTACGGGCTCCAGCAGACGCGGCACCTCGACCAGCGGAAGAACCCGCGCCTCGCCACGCAGGCGGCGGCGCACCACCTGCGCGATCTCTACCTGCGCTTCGGCAGCTGGGACCTCGCGCTCGCGGCCTACAACATGGGCTACGAGCAGCTGCTCGACCGCATCGATCGCTACGGGACGTCCGACTTCAACGAGCTGGCGCGCCAGGAGGCGATCCCCTCGGAGACGGCCGCGTACGTGCCGAAGATCGGGGCGGCGGCGATCGTGGCGAACAACCTGGAGCGGTTCGGGTTCGATGAGGTCGCGGTGAGCCGGCCGATCGACGCCGCCGAGATCGCGGTGTCCCCGGGGACGCCGCTCAAGACGCTGGCGAAGGCCGCCGGCATCGGGACCTCGACGCTGCGGAAGCTGAACCCCGACATCCTGGGGGACCGCGTGCCGCCCGGACGGGGAGACTACCTCGTGATGCTCCCGCCGGACACGCTCGCTCGAGCGCAGGCCGCCCTGCCCGCGATGCTCTCCACGGAGCTGCTCTCCACGGACGACGCGTCGATCCTCGATCCGGTCGATCTGCTCGGCGGACGCGACTTCGCGCCGCGGAGGGGGGGCCGGGACGACGAGAGCCTGCTCTCGCTCCTCCCGAAGCCCGCGCGGAAGCGGGCGGCCGAGACGGCGGACGCGGACGACGACGACCGGCCTGCGCTCGGCAAGCGACGCTCGATGCGCGATCCCGTGGCCACGTCCTCGCTCGACGACGGCGCGGAGGGCTCGTCCGACGACGACGCTGTCGACGTCTCGCGCGCCCCGCTGCGGACGCGCGCCGCGCGCGGGCAGTCGCGGTCCGCGCGCGAGGTGATGCTCTACCGCGTCGCGCCCGGCGATACGCTGATCGGCGTGGCGCGGCAGTTCGTCATAGACGTCGAGGACGTCGCGCGCGATAACCGTATTGAGCCGGACCAAAAGCTCCGCGTTGGCGCCCTGCTCAAGCTGCGGATACGGCCTGACATGGTGGACCGCGTCGCGGCAGGCGAGCCGCTCGCCGCGCAGGAAAAGGACGACAGCGCCCACGACGCCGCGCCGGCGCCGCGAGGCGACGCGACCCGCGGGGGGGCCAAGCCGGCCGCGCGGGAGCGCGGAGAGGCGGGCGGGGCCGAGGGCCGCGCCCCGGAGGCCGCGGAGAAGAAGCGCAAGGGGCGAGGCTGACGAGGCGCTTTCGGACGAGGGCGCGCCTCGGCTAGCATGCCGCGCATGCAGCTCGTCGACACCAAAGCCATCGTCAAGCGACTCACCAAGAACTGCACCTCTGCCCTCGAGGCGGCGATTGGCCAGTGTGTCAACGCGCGCCACTACGAGGTAACGCTCGAGCACCTGCTCCTCGCGCTGCTCGACGACGCGAACTCCGACATCGCGTTTCTCGTATCCCACTATGATCTCGACCCGTCGCACCTCCGCGCCGCGCTCCAGCGCAGCCTGGAAGAGCTGAGGAAGGGCAACGCCGGGAGGCCCGTGCTCTCGCCGACGATGCTCGAGTGGATGCAGGACGCCTATCTCGTCGGATCCATGGAGTACGGCTACCAGCGGGTCCGGAGCGGCGTGCTCTTCCAGCGCCTCGTCCAGCAGCCGACCCGGTACTCGGTGAGCAGCATCGGCGCGTATCTCGAGGGCATCTCGAAAGACGATCTCAAGAACAACCTCCCCAAGATCGTCTCCGGCTCCAAGGAGGAGGCGGAGGCCGCGGCGGCGGCGGCGGGCGCAGGCGCGCCCGGGAAGCTGCCGGCCGGGATGGCGAGCGCCGGGCCCGACTCGGCGCTGGCGAAGTTCTGCGTGGACTACACGGGGAAGGCGCGCGCGGGGCAGATCGATCCGATCTTCGGCCGCGAGCGGGAGATCCGGCAGGTCATCGATATCCTCGCGCGGCGGCGCAAGAACAACCCGATCATCGTCGGCGACGCGGGCGTCGGGAAGACGGCGCTCGTCGAGGGGCTCGCGCTGCTCATCGTCGAGAGCACGCCGGAGAACCCGAAGGTGCCGCCGCTCCTGCAGGGCGTCGACATCCTCGGGCTCGACATGGGGCTGCTCCAGGCAGGGGCCGGCGTGAAGGGCGAGTTCGAGAACCGGATGAAGCAGGTGATCGCCGAGGTGAAGGGGTCGTCGAAGCCGATCATCCTCTTCATCGACGAGGCGCACACGCTCATCGGCGCGGGCGGCCAGCAAGGCGGCGGCGACGCGGCCAACCTGCTCAAGCCGGCGCTCGCCCGCGGCGAGCTCCGGACGATCGCGGCCACGACGTGGAGCGAGTACAAGAAATACTTCGAGAAGGACGCGGCGCTGGAGCGGCGCTTCCAGCCGGTGAAGGTCGACGAGCCGAGCGAGCCGGCGGCCGTCGTCATGCTCCGGGGGCTCCGGCCGAAGTTCGAGGCGGCCCACAACGTCATCATCCAGGATGAGGCGGTGACCGCGGCCGTGCGGCTGTCGGCGCGCTACCTGACCGGCAGGCAGCTTCCGGACAAGGCGGTCGACCTGCTCGACACCTGCGCGGCCCGCGTGAAGGTCGCGCTGCAGCAGCGCCCCGCCGCTGTCGAGGACGCCGAGATCCTCATCGTGAACACCGAGACCGAGCTCAAGGCGCTCGAGCGGGATCGCGACAAGGGCGTCCAGATCGATCAAGAGCGGGTCGCGGAGCTCAAGGACAAGCTCGCCAAGGCGAAGGCCGAGCTCGAGTCGGTGCGCGCCGACTACGCGAAGGAGACGGCGGGCACGCAGCGGGTCATCGACGCCCGCAAGAAGATGGACGAGGCCAAGACGAACGAGGAGCGGGACGCCGCGCGCCGCGACGTGGTGAAGGCCCTCGACGAGCTCAAGCAGAGCCAGGGCGAGGTGCCGCTGATCCGGCCGGACGTCGACGAGGCCATGGTCGCGAGCGTGGTCGCGGCGTGGACGGGCATCCCCGTCGGCAAGATGGTCCAGGACGACGTGAAGGCGCTCCTCGAGATGGAGGACCGGCTGACCCGGCGGATCAAGGGGCAGACGCACGGCATCGTGAGCATCTCGAAGGAGCTCCGGAGCGCGCGCGCGGGCCTGAAGCCGCTGAGCACGCCGCAGGGCGTGTTCCTGCTCGTGGGGCCCAGCGGCGTCGGCAAGACGGAGACCGCGCTCGGGATCGCCGACCTCATGTTCGGCGGAGAGCGGATGATGACGGTCATCAACATGTCCGAGTTCCAGGAGAAGCACACCGTCTCCCGGCTCATCGGCTCGCCCCCCGGCTACGTCGGCTACGGCGAGGGCGGCATGCTCACCGAGGCCGTGCGCCAGCGGCCCTACACGGTGGTGCTCCTCGACGAGGTCGAGAAGGCCGACCCCGACGTGTTGAACCTGTTCTACCAGGTGTTCGACAAGGGCATGCTGAGCGACGGCGAGGGGCGGCTCGTCGACTTCAAGAACACGGTCATCATCCTGACGAGCAACCTCGCGACCGACAAGATCACGAACATGACGGTCGCGGCGCGGGAAGAAGACCCGTCGCGGCGCCTCGACGCGGACGGCGAGTTCATCAAGGAGATCGTCGATTCGATCAAGCCGACGCTCTCCGCGCACTTCAAGCCGGCGCTGCTCGCGCGCATGACGACGGTGCCGTACCTGCCTATCTCGCCCGACGCGCTCGGCGAGATCACCCGGCTCAAGCTCGACGCGCTCGTCGACCGCCTGCGCAAGAGCCAGCGGATCGAGGCGTCGTACTCGGACACGCTCGTCGAGACGATCGCGGCGCGCTGCACCGAGGTCGACACGGGGGCGCGCAACATCGACCATATCCTCCGGGCGTCGCTCCTGCCGCTGCTCTCGGTCGCCGTCCTCGAGAAGATGGCGGAGGGGCCGCTCCCCAAGCGGCTCCAGATCGGGGTCGACGCCGAGAAGAACTTCACGATCTCGTTCTCGGACTGAAACGGACTGAATCAGACCGAATCAGACCGATCGACGCCGCTCGCACACCGAAAGTTGTACCGGCCACGAGACTCCGCATAAATTGGGCGGAGCATGGTCCCGTTCGCCAAGCTCCTACAGCGTTCGATGTGGATCGGGGAGCCCCGTTCGCCCTCCCCCGCAGGGGAGGGCTCGGCGCGCCAGCCGGGGCCTCGACGTCGGCCGGCGTCGCTCCTCCGCGGGGCGGCCCCGGCGAAGGTCGCGGCGGCCATCGCCGCGGCGACCTTCGCCGCCTTCCTCGGCGCCGCGCTGCCCGCCGCGCTCTCGGGCTGCACGTCCGCCGCGCCGCCGCCCGCGGCCCCCGAGCCGTGCGACGTCCAGATCGTGACGCTCTCAATCTACGCGTCCGACAACATCAACCCCAACGAGAACGGGAACCCGCGGCCCGTGGTCGTGCGGCTCTACCAGCTGAAGAGCAGCGCGCGCATGGAGAACGCGACATACGACCAGATCCTCCTCAAGGACAAGGAGACGCTCGAGGACGACCTCGCCAAGGTCGACGAGGTCGAGGTCTTCCCGAACGACCTCGTCGAGGTGAAGTTCGAGCGCCTGCCCGACGCGAGCCACCTCGTCGGCGCCGCCCTGTTCCACAGCCCGAAGGGCAACAGCTGGAAGACCTTCTACGAGTTCCCGCTCCCGCCCGGAGAGGCGCAGTGCGGCGGCCGCGAGCCCGACGCAGGTCCGCCCGTGGCCGATCCGCGGGTCGCGTTCTTCATCGACTCGACAAAGATCGACAACGGGGTCGAGTTCGACGAGTCGATGTTCCCCAACGCGAGCGCCGTTCGCCGGCTCAGCCTGCCGAAGAAGGTGGCAGCGCCAGAGGCGCCCGCTCGCCCGGGGAAGTGATCGCCGTGGCGCGCGCAGGTCGTCCTCCCAGCGGCAGTCCACGCGGCGTGCGCGACGTGACCGCGCGGCGCTCGGCGACGACGAGCGGCCCGATGCGCGCAGCGCAGCGTCGGCGCTCCCTGCGCCTGACCCGCTTTCGCGACGCCGCGAACGGCACATCTGATAAGACTGGACGGGCGACATGATTCACCCGCGCAAGCCGGTCTGGACCGAGGGGCTCTTCATGACCCCTCAGCACCTGCAGCAAACGGACGCCTACCACGAGACGCTGCTCCATGCGCGCCTCCATGCCGTCGTGGGCTACGACTGGGGCATCACGTCCGCCCAGTTCGATGAGCGCGCGCTCTCCGCCGGGCAGTTCAAGGTCGTCAAATGCCACGGCGTCTTCCCCGACGGCACGCCGTTCTTCATCGGCGATCGCGGCGAAGACCAGGTCGAGGCGCGGCCGCTCGAGGGCGCCTTCCCGGCCGCGTTGAAGACGCTCGACGTCTTCCTCGGCATCCCGAACCTGCGCGAGACCGCCGCGAACATCAGCCTGGACCCGGCGAAGGCGGGCCCCGCGCAGCGGTTCGTGGCCGCCCAGACGACGGTCCCGGACGTGAACTCCGGTCGCAACGAGCAGTCGGTCACCTGGGCCCGCACCAACCTGCGGCTCCTCTTCGGCACCGAGCCGCGCGACGCGTACCAGACCGTGCGCATCGCGCAGCTCGTCCGCGACAGCTCCGGCGCGATCGCCCTGCGGAAGAGCTTCATCCCGTCGGTCCTTCGCATCAACACGTCGGACCACATCATGTCCGGCCTCCGCCGCGTGCTCTCGGCGCTCGTCGGCAAGCAGAAGTCGCTCGTCGAGGGGCGGCGCATGCGCAACGCGGCGTCGGTCGACTTCCAGGCCTCCGACCTCACCAAGTTCTGGCTGCTCCACACCCTGAACTCGTACATCCCGATCGTGTCGCACCTCGTCGACCACGGCGGCGCGCACCCGGAGCAGTGTTATGTCGTCCTCGGCTCGCTCATCGGAGAGCTCTGCACCTTTGCGGCCACCGACAGCGATCCGACGACGATCCCCAAGTTCAACTACCTCGAGCTCGATGGCGTCCTCGACCCGATGTTCGACCGGGCCTGGAAGCTCATCAACGAGGTTGTCACGGAGCAGTTCGTCATCGTGCCGCTCGAGAAGCGCGAGGACGGCATGTACCTCGGCAGGTTCGAGGACCCGAAGCTGCCCCGCAGCCACGAGATGTTCCTCGAGGCGAAGGGCACGGACGAGGGCACGCTGCGCGAGCGGCTCCCGCGCCTGCTCAAGATCGGCTCGTGGACGCAGATCGGCCACATCCTGCACTCCGCGACGCCCGGCGTGAACGTCGCCATCGAGTACCGGCCGCCGGGCGCCATCCCGGTCAAGCCGGGGCTCGTCTACCTCCGCGTCAACCAGACCGGCGATTACTGGAACGATATCCTCGGCTCTGGCACGATCGCTATCTACCAGCCGATCGAACCGCAAAAGGTCGATCTCCGGCTGATCGCCGTCCCGGCAGGAAAGTGAACGTGTCAGGCCGCCCCTTCCGGGTGAGGAGCCCATGAGCCTCTCGCAGACGATGTACTTTGTGTGCTCCGACGTGCTCTCGCTGATCCTGCAGCTCAGGAACTCGCGCGACCTCCCGGCGCCCGACATCCTCCAGCGGCGCGTCCTCGGCCTGTTCGACACGATGATGCAGAACGGGCGGGAGGCGCGCATCCCCGAGCAGGACATGATCGACGCGAAGTTCGCGCTCGCGGCCTTCGCCGACGAGGTGATCTTCAACTCGAACTGGCCGGGGAGGACGCAGTGGCTCCAGAACCCGCTGCAGTTCCAGTTCTTCCAGCTGAACACGGCCGGCGACGGGTTCTTCACGAACCTCGACAACCTGTACGGCCAGCGCGGCAGGAACCACGTCGCGCAAATCTACTTCCTCTGCTTGGCCCTCGGCTTCCAGGGGAAATATCGTCTGCGCCAGCAGGAGGGCCTCGGCGCCGTTATCGAGGGCGTGGGCAACCACGTCGCTGTCGCCGAGGGCGGCGGTGAGGCCCTCGCGCCGAACGCGGAGCGCAAGGACGGCGGGGCGAACGCGGTGCGCCGCGAGCTGCCCTTCCTGGCCATCGCGCTCGGGCTGCTCGTGCTGGCCGTCCTCGTGGTCATCGTGCTCCGGCTCGTCGTGACCTCGGACGCGGAGGGCGTGGCCGACCAGATCAAGAAGCTGATCAGCACGGGGACCTAGGCGACTCCGCCGTCCTCTGCTGTTCCCGAGGGAGACTTGCGATGTGGCTGTGGATCCTGAGCGCCCTGTTCCTCACCGCCGTGTGGGGAGTGTGGTTCATGCTGCGCACGGCGGCAGGGGAGGGGGCCGAGGCGTTCCCGATCGAGATCCCGCTCGTGGCGACGGCGGTCGTCCTCGCCCTGCTCGTCGGGCTGGCGGTCTATCGGCGCATCCGCGCGGCGCGCGCCGCGCGGGCGCTCGAGAAGGCGATCGCGCAGCAGGCGCAGGAGCAGGTGATCAACGCGAAGCCGGAGCGGCGCGCGGAGATCCAGGAGCTCAACCGGCAGATGCAGGAGGGCATCGCCGCGCTCAAGGCCTCGAAGCTCGGCGGGGGCAAGCGGGGCGCCGACGCGCTCTACGTCCTCCCCTGGTACGTGATGGTCGGCCCGCCCGGGGCAGGCAAGACCACCGCCCTCCGGCACTCCGGGCTCGTGTTCCCGTACATCGACCCCGAGCGCACCGGCGTGCGCGGCGTCGGCGGCACCAGGAACTGCGAGTGGTGGTTCACGAACGAGGCGATCCTCCTCGACACCGCCGGCCGGTACACGACCGAGAGCGACGACCACGACGAGTGGATGGCGTTCCTCGAGACCCTGCTGCAGCACCGCGAGCACAAGCCGCTGAACGGCGTCATCGTCGCGGTGAGCCTGAGCGAGCTGCTCGACGCGAGCGACGAGCAGATCGATCAGACCGGCAAGAAGATCCGCGCGCGCATCGACGAGATGCAGCAGACGCTGCACATGGTCCTGCCGGTCTACGTGCTCTTCACGAAGAGCGACCTGGTGGCGGGCTTCACCGAGTACTTCGGCGACCTGAAGAAGAGCGAGCGCGCCCAGGCGTGGGGCGCCACCGTGCGGCTCGACGAGAACAAGGACGAGCCCGGGAAGATCTTCGATCGCGAGTTCGACGTGCTCGTCGAGAAGCTCCACGCGCGCCTCACGAAGCGGCTCATCGGCGAGCGCAACCGCGAGGTGAAGGAGAAGAGCTACCAGTTCCCGCTCGAGTTCGCGGCGGTGAAGCGCAACCTGTCGGACTTCGTCGCGGCGGCGTTCGCGCCCAAGGCGGGCGCGGCGCCCACGCCGATCCTGCGCGGGTTCTACTTCACGAGCGGCGTCCAGGAGGGGCGGCCGCTCGACCGCGTGGTCGGGGCGATGGGGCGCGCGTTCGGGCTCCGCGCGGGGCTCGGCGAGGGCGAGGAGGACGCGGCGGCCCCGAAGGAGTCGAAGAGCTTCTTCCTGCACGACGTCTTCACCAACGTCGTCTTCCCGGATCAGGACCTCGCCGCGCGCTCCGAGGCGGAGCTCCGGCGGCGGCGGATGCAGCGGATCCTGGTGGCCGCGGCCGCGGCGCTCGTGGCGCTCCTGTTCCTCCTGCCGGCGGTGATCTCGTACTTCAACAACAAGGGGCTCGTCGCCGAGACCCGGCGCATCTCGGAGGAGATCGCGTTCGTGGACTGGTCGGGGCGGAGCGGCACGCCGCCGAACGTGCGCGCGAACATCGACAAGCTCGATCGGCTGCAGGAGCACGTGGGGCGGCTCGACGGTTACGTCGAGAACACGCCGATCGAGTACAGCTGGTTCATGTTCCAGGGGGACAAGCTGTTCCCGCCGACGATGGGCCAGTACATCACGAGCCTGAAGCAGGGCTTCGTCAGCCCTGCGAAGGCGCAGCTCGAGGCGAAGCTCGAGAGGGTGCGCGAGGGGGAGTTCCTGGACGGCTACAACGCCCTGCGGAGCTACCTCCTGCTCGGCAAGGAGTACCAGGGCCACATGGATGAGCAGGCGGCGCGGTGGCAGACCGGGCGGCTCGTCCAGGTCTGGGCCGACACCCTGAAGCCGTTCACCGACCTGCCCGAGAGCGAGCTCAAGGAGCGGCTCACGCCGCACGTCGCGTACTACATCGACCTCGTGCGGCGGAAGAAGCTCGAGGCCGAGGAGCTGAACGAGCCGCTCGTCGCCCGGGCGCGCGCCGACCTGCTGCGGGTCGACCCGACGAAGCGCTACTACGATCAGTTTGTAACGAGCCTGATCGATCAGAAGTACGACGAGTCGGGGCCGAACACGCCGGAGAACCTGAAGTACCCGCCGGTGTCGCTCAACGAGATGTTCGCGGATCGGCCCGAGGTGCTGACCGTCGTCCACAGCGCGCAGAAGAACCGGGCCGGGACGTGGCTCGAGGTGCAGGGGCCCTACACGGCCAAGGGGCACGCGCAGGTGCTCGAGTCGCTGAAGGAGGGGAGGAAGAAGCTCGAGCGCGAGCTCTGGGTGCTCCCCCTGTCGAGCGACGAGAAGCGGCAGGGCGACCAGATCCAGAAGGAGCTCGACCGCGTCCGGCAGGATTACGACAACGCGTACATCGCGCAGTGGGAGGCGTTCTTCCGCGACATCCAGGTCGACGTCCCGAAGACGAACCGGGACGCGATCCACGAGTTCAGGGTGCTCTCCACGCCCGACTGGCCCTACCGGCGGCTGCTCCAGCGGCTCTCGGACGAGACGCAGTTCGGGAAGGACGAGAAGCCGAGCCTGCTGACGGCGGACGGCGGCCTGCTCGACAGGGCCAAGGACATGATCGCGCAGAAGGTCGATCAGCGGACGGGCGTGCGGATCGACTCGATGCTCACGGGGAACCAGCGCGAGCACTACGATCCGGTGCCTGACAAGTTCGAGTCGATGGCCAGCTTCGGGGTGCCCCAGCCGCCGGCGGGCGAAGGGCAGCCTCCGCCGCCCCCGCCCAAGCTTGGCCAGTACGTGGGCCACCTCGAGCGGCTGGCAGGGGAGATGAGCGTCGTCGAGGACGGGCCGCCGGATGCGGACACCTCGAAGGCCACGGAGGCCTTCCAGGACGCGGTGAAGGAGACCCAGGGGCTGCTGCTCTCGATGGACCAGAACGGGCAGCGGCTGATGGAGCCGCTCCTCATGAACCCCCTCCGGCAGGCGTACAAGGCCGTCGTGCGGCGCGCAGGCGGCGCGGCGAGCGGGATCTGGGAGGTCGAGGTCTGGCCGCACTACCGCGACAAGATCAAGGACCGCTACCCGTTCAACCTCGCCGCCTCACGCGACGCGTCGCTCGAGGACGCGATGGCCTTCTTCAAGCCGAAGGACGGGGTGCTCTGGGGCTTCTACGAGACGTACCTCAAGGGCTTCCACTACCAGGTCGGGCACGAGTTCTTCCCGAAGGCGCACCTGTCGGGGCAGCCGCAGGCGGCGAAGCCGTTCACGCCGTTCAGCGCGAACCTGTACAACTGCCTGAGGCGCTCGAACGAGATCTCCGACGCGCTCTTCGGGAGCAGCGGCGGGGCGGATCCGAAGGTCGTCTTCCACATCAACATGAAGACGGTCAGCCCGATCGTGAGCGAGGTGGTCTTCGAGGTCGACGGCCAGAAGAGGCTCTATCGCAACGAGAAAGAGTTCTGGCACACCTTCAACTGGCCGGGCGAAGGCGCGAAGGGGGCGAGGATCCAGGTGCGCGGCGCGGGGGGGCTCGACGAGGAGCTTGTGCGCGAAGGGCCGTGGGGGATCTTCCGGCTCTTCGAGGCCGGGACGACCACCGCCCAGAAGGACAACGACGAGCTGTTCACGGTGACCTGGCAGATGACGGCGCCGCCGGTGACCGTGACCATGGAGATCAGGCCGACCCGGGGGAACCACCCGTTCCCGACGAGCTTCTTCCGGGCGACCAACTGCCCTGCAAGCATCGGCGATCGCTTCGGCAAAGGGTGAGGTAGGCAGCAGCAACGGAGCCAGCGGGGGAGGGGGCGTCGTGCGGGGGGCCGGCGGGGACCCCCTCCCGCGAACTCGCGCCTTTTGGGGGGCTGTTGCCGTGTGAACGGGGGGGCCGAGACCGTGCGCGACCGGCTCCGGGGCGGGCCGGCGCTCGGGTTCGCGGGGCCCTACCCCGCCGGCCCCCCGCACGACACCCCCTCCCCCGCTGGCTCTTTGTGAAACGGGGGGGCGAGGGGGCGTGGAACCTTTGACGTGGTTCGGGGGGCGCTCGCACGTTCCTGGCGCAACCGGGAAGGTGGTAGCGCTCGGTGAGCGGTTCGTGGTTCACTCCCAGCAGTCATGTTCTGGCGCCGCAAGAAGGGCCCTGCCGCTCCGCCGCAGATCGGCTGCTTCGGCAAGCTGCCCGCCACGGGCGATTTCATCCGGCTGAACGCAGGTGGAGAAGAGCTCGCGGCCTTCGATCGCTGGCTGGGCGCGTCCATCGATTTCGCCCGGCGCGCCATGGGCGCCCATTTCGATGCGCACTACCAGACGGCCCTGGGCCTCTTCGTCTTCCACGGCGAACCGAAAGGCGACGAGCCGCCCACCCGCGGGCTCGTGGGCGCCTGGGCCGCCAGCGGCGATAACGCCGGGCGGCTCTACCCGATGGTGGTGTTCGGGTCCTACGATTACGATCAACTCGTCTCCGCCGGGCCGTCGCTCCCCATCACCCTGTTCCCCCTCCTCGCCGCCGCCCACGACGCCGCGACAAACGGCAGGACCCTGCCCGTCGACGCCTTCCTCCACCGCGTCTCCCAGATCACGCCGCCGTCGCTCGACGACCCCGAATCGGCGCAGGCCGCCTACCGCGCATGGCTAAGGACCCACCCGATGAAGGCGCTCTGGGACGCCGGCTTCGGCACCGACGCGAGCCGCTTCTGGGTGCTGCAGAACATCCTCGACTCGGTGATCCCCTTCCGCGGTCAGGAGCTCCCGAGGACAGGGCTCGCCCTCCGGCTGCCGCTCGGCGCAGGAGACGCCTACGCCGCCGCCGTGTGGATGGACATGACCCGCCGCCTGTCGAAATGGGGACGCACGCTGATGAACGCGTTCTGGACACCCCAGCGCACCCTGCTCCTCCACCTCGGTACCCCCCACGTGGGCTCGTTCCGCGAGATGATCGCGCCCACCACCCAGGCCGAGCACATCGCCGACCTCTGCGGACCCCCACGCGTCGAGGAGCACGTTTCCCGACATGCGCTCGGGCCAGAGCTCGACGCGCTCGTCGCCCGGACCGACCTGTCGCTCGACAGCTTCCTGGAATCCCTCGGCTGAGCCGATGCCCGCGCCGAAGGCACCCGCTCCACCCGGCGCGCGGCCGCTCCGGTGCGCCGCCCAGCTCACCGCCGAAGTCGCCGTGCAGCCGTCGCGCGGTCGTCGTGCAGTCTTCGTCTGATTCGCCGTCCACACCCAGGACACCTTGATATCCTGCGCGCCCCATGGCCGCTGAAGACGCCATCCAACAATCCAAAGAGCGGATCGAGGCGCTGTACGCGCCCATCAACGGCGGCGTCGGCGCCGACGTCACCTACGACGAGGCGTTCGAGGGCCTCAAGAACGAGGTCGACAAACTGCAGTCGCTCGCGGGCGGCAAGGTCGACTGGGGGCGCATCGCGAGCGTCGCCGATGAGCTCCTGAGCGAGAAATCCAAGGACTTCCGCGTCGCGCTCTACTACGCGGCGGCGAAGTCGCAGATCGACAAGCTGCCCGGCCTGCTCGACGGGCTCGTGCTCGTGCAAGAGCTGAACAACGCGTTCTGGGACACCATGTATCCCGCGATCAAGCGGCCCAAGGCGCGCGGCAACCTGTGCTCCTGGTTCGGAGACATCGCGGCAGGGACGCTCACCGGCATCACCGTCTCCGCCGCGGACCGCGACGTGGTGAACGCGATCGACCAGATGAGCCGCGCCCTGGACGTCGACCTCGCCGACAAGCTCGGCGACGCGTACGGAGGGCTCAGCCCGCTCCGGAACGCGATGCGCAGCCTCGTCGCGAGCCTGCCCGCGGAGGCGCCGCCGCCGCCTCCTCCTCCTCCGCCGCCGCCTCCTCCTCCTCCGCGGGTCGAGCCGCCGAAGGCCGAGGCGCCGCCGGCGGCCACGGTTGCGGCCGCCGCGCCGCCGCCGCCGCCCGCGCCCGTGGCTGCCGCGGGTGATCCGGCGCTCAGCCTCGAGGCGATCGTCGACGAAGACTCCGCGCTCGCCGCCCTCGGCAAGTGCTCGCCCCTGATGGCGCGCGCGGGCGACGCGCTGCGGGCGGCGGATCCGAAGCGGGCGTCGGCGTACCGCATCCTCCGGGTGGGGCTCTGGGTCGACCTCCTCGACGATCCGGGCGCGTCGTCTCCGACGGGCAGCACGGCGATCCCGCCGCCGCCCGAGCACGTGCTGCAGACGCTCCCGGCGCTCACGACCCAGGGGGCGTTCGCCGATCTGCTGCAGGTCGCCGACGAGTACGCGCAGAGCTATCCCCTCTGGCTCGATCCGCACAGGTACGTCGCGAACGCGCTCGAGCAGCTCGGCGACGACTACGCCGACGCCAAGCGGGCGGTGCTCGTCGAGGTGGGCGCGCTGCTGCTCCGCGCGCCGCTCCTGCCGACGCTCAAGTTCAGCGACGGCACGCCGTTCGCCGACGGCGAGACGCAGGCGTGGCTCTCGTCCGAGGTCGCGGCCGCGCTCGGCGGCTCGGGTGCGAGCGGCGCCGCAGCCCCGGCCAGGCCCCGGAGCTACCTCGACAAGCCGCTCTCCGACGCCCGAGGGCTCGTCGCGAACCAGCAGCCCATCGACGCAATGGCGCTCCTCGAGAAGGCCGCCGCCGCGGCTCCGACGGCGCTGGACCGCTTCCGCGTGAGGCTCGCGATGGCCCAGATCAACATAGAGCTGTCCCAGTTCCTCGTGGCGCGGGCGCAGCTCGAGGCGCTGGAGCACCTCGTCGACCACCACCGACTCACCACCTGGCAGCCGGATCTCTGCGCGGAGCTCTACGCCGCGCTCCACACGTGCTACCGGGTCCTGAACCAGGGCTACGAGGCCACCCCCGAGGCCAAGGCGAAGGAGACGCTCTGCTTCGAGCGCGTCTGCCAGCTCGACGCGGCGCTCGCCTTGAAGATGTCGCTGGGGGAGTGAGCCGGATGCCGGGGGGCAGGGGGGCAGCGTGGCAGCGTGGCCGAGTGGCAAAGACGGGGATGCGCGTCGCGCCGAGAAGCTTGCCCGAGGGGCGGGGGTTTTGTTCTATGCTCGTTCGGCCTGCGGGCGCTCCGCCCGCTGCTGACGGGGAAAGGAGCCTGCGATGAAAGAGGGATCGGTCGCGCCGAAAGAGCGCGTGAACATCACGTACAAGCCGGCCACCGGGAACGCGAAGGAGGACGTCGAGCTGCCGCTGAAGCTCCTGATGCTCGGCGACTACACGCAGCGGCCGGATCCGCGGCCCCTCGAGGACCGCAAGCCCATCAACGTGGACAAGGACAACTTCCAGAAGGTCATGAGCGAGCAGAAGCTCGCGCTCACCTTCAACGTGAAGGACGTCCTGTCCGAGCAAGAGAACAGCGAGCTCACGGTCAACCTCAAGTTCCGCCGCCTGAGCGACATGGAGCCCGAGGCGATCGCGAACCAGGTGCCGGAGCTCAAGAAGCTGCTCGATCTGCGCGCCGCGCTGACGGCCCTCAAGGGCCCGCTCGGAAACGAGAAGGCGTTCCGCAACAAGATTCAGCAGATCCTGAGCGACCCGGCTCAGCGCAACAAGATCGTGAGCGAGCTCGGGCTCGACAAGGAAGGGGAGTAAGCGATGGCGACGGAGACACAGGCCGCGGGGAGCGCGGGCGTCCAGACCCTCGAGGGGGGGTCGCTGCTCGATGAGATCCTCGCCGAGACGAAGATGACGCCCGGCGACGAGGGGTACGAGATCGCCAAGCGGGGCGTGCAGGCCTTCATCTCGGAGCTCGTCGCCCCGCGGCGCGAGGGGGAGAAGGTCGACAAGGCCTTCGTCGACGCGCTGATCGCGGAGATCGACGTCAAGCTGTCGCGGCAGATCGACGAGATCCTCCACAACCCGAGCTTCCAGAAGCTCGAGTCCGCGTGGCGCGGCCTCAAGTTCGTCATCGACCGGTGTGACTTCCGCGAGAACGTCAAGGTCGAGATGCTCAACTGCTCCAAGGAGGACCTCCTCGCCGATTTCGAGGACGCCCCCGAGGTGCCGAAGAGCGGGCTCTACAAGATCGTCTACTCGGCCGAGTTCGGGCAGTTCGGCGGCAAGCCGGTCGGCGCGATCATCGCGAACTACGAGTTCGGCCCGGGCCCCCAGGACATCGCGCTCCTCCAGAAGTGCGCCGCGGTCGCGACGATGTCGCACGCGCCCTTCATCGCGGCGGCAGGGCCGCAGTTCTTCGGCCTGAAGGACTTCCAGGGGCTGCCCAACCTGAAGGACCTCAAGGCGCTCTTCGAGGGGCCGCAGTACACGAAGTGGAACGCGTTCCGCGAGACCGAGGACGCGCGCTACGTCGGGCTCGTGATGCCGCGCTTCCTGCTCCGCCTGCCCTTCGGCGCCAACACCGTCCCGGTGAAGGCGTTCAACTACGAGGAGGACGTGGTCGGCAAGCACGACGCGTACTGCTGGGGCAACGCGACGTACGCGTTCGCCACCCGCCTCGCCGACAGCTTCGCCAAGTACCGCTGGTGTCCGAACATCATCGGCCCCCAGGCGGGCGGCTCCGTGGAGAACCTGCCGCTCCACCAGTACGAGGCGATGGGCGAGATCCAGACGAAGGTGCCGACCGAGATCATGCTCACCGAGCGGCGCGAGTTCGAGCTCTCCGAGGAGGGCTTCATCGGGCTCACGTTCCGCAAGGACTCGGACAACGCCTGCTTCTTCTCGGCCAACTCCGCCCAGAAGGCGAAGTTCTTCGGGCAGAGCGACGAGGGCAGGGCGGCCGAGATGAACTACCGGCTCGGCACGCAGCTGCCGTACATGTTCATCATGTGCCGCATCGCGCACTACCTGAAGGTGCTGCAGCGCGAGCAGATCGGTACGTGGAAGGAGCGCGGCGATCTCGAGAAGGAGCTCAACGACTGGATCGGCCAGTACGTCGCCGATCAGGACGTCGTCTCCGCGGCGACCCGCGGGCGCAGGCCGCTCCGCAAGGCGCGCATCATCGTGACCGAGGTGCCGGGGAACGCCGGCTGGTACAAGGTCGACATGCAGGTGCGCCCGCACTTCAAGTACATGGGCGCCTTCTTCACGCTGAGCCTCGTCGGCAAGCTCGACAAGGAGTGATCCGCCGGCCACGGCACCACCGCCACACGGGGGTGCCAGGCCGCGGCGCGGGGGTGCCAGGGCGCGCCGCCGGGGAGAAAGCTACCCTCCACGGCGCGCCGGACCACCGCTCCCCGCTTGGACGAGCTCGCCTGCCGGCGTAGGCTCGGGCCCATGAGAACGCTCTCCAGGATCTGCGTTTACTGCGGGTCGAGCCCCGGCGCGTCGCCGGCCTACCGCGAGGCGGCCGTGCGGCTCGGTGAGCTCCTCGCGGCGAGAGGGATCGGGCTCGTGTACGGCGGGGGTCGCGTCGGGCTCATGGGCGTGATCGCCGACGCGGTGCTCGCGCGCGGCGGTGAGGTGATCGGCGTCATCCCGGGGTTCCTCAACCAGCGGGAGATCGAGCACCGCGGGCTGACCGATCTCCGCGTGGTCGAGACGATGCACCAGCGCAAGGCAGAGATGGCCGCCCTCGCGGACGCGTTCATCGCCTTACCGGGAGGCGTCGGGACGCTGGAAGAGCTGTTCGAGGTGTGGACATGGACGCAGCTCGGCTCTCAGGACAAGCCGGTCGGGCTGCTCGATGTGGCGGGGTATTACCGCCCGCTGATCGCCTTTCTGGATCACGTCGTGGCCGAGCAGTTCATGAAGCCGGCCCACCGCGCCGTGCTGCAGGTCGCCGAGGAGGCGCCGGCCCTCCTGGATCTGCTCGCCGCGTGGCGCCCGGGCGCCGAGCCCAAGTGGATGACGCCCGGCGAGCGGTAGGCGCCGCGGCGCCGTGTGATGCGCGCCCCTGCCCCTTCAGAGCACGCGCGCGAGGACCACGACCGAGTAGCCGACCGCCGGCTGCTTGCCGGGGTTGTTGTACGAGTGGCGCTGATCGCCGCGGAACACGGCGACGTCGCCGGAGCCGAGGGTGAACCGCTCTCCGCTGACCACGAGCTGGAGCTCCCCCGACTCGCACGTCAGGTACTCGCGGGTGCCCGGGGTGTGCGGGACGCCCGTCATCCGCCCGCCCGGGGGGATCGCGATGCGATCCATCTCCATGCCTGGGATCGGGTCCGGCAGGAGCTTGCGGACGAACGCCTGCCCGGGAGAGCGCGTGGGGAGCGTGTCGCGCGCGTAGAGCTGGCACGTGGCGCGGGGCGCGGAGAGCATCTCCTCGATGGAGACCTGGAGCGCGGCGGCGGC
This sequence comes from Sorangium sp. So ce117, assembly GCF_051524395.1. NCBI lineage: Bacteria > Pseudomonadati > Myxococcota > Polyangiales > Polyangiaceae > Sorangium > Sorangium sp. So ce117. The sequence goes on along the minus strand of NZ_CP150309.1, from coordinate 7,160,092 downwards.
CCGGTGCAGCACGCCGAGCGTCGGGTTCGCCGCGCCGGACTCGAGGTGCGCCCAGGTCGCCCGCGGCACGCCGGCGAGCTTGGCCAGCTGCTGCTGCGTCAGCCCGCGCGCCTCGCGCAGCTGCTTGATGTTCTTCGCCAGCCGCCCCGCCAGCTCCGCGTCCTGGTCCATGCCCGGAGATTAGCACTCTTCCAGGATATTGGCGCCCACTCCAACGGGAGAACCCGACCGGATTAGGCTGGTGTCGAGGAGGAAGGCACCATGAACGACGAATCGACCGGAAGCGAGGCGCTGATCCAGGCCGAAGGGAGCTCCCACCCGTCGCTCCCCCGCGCCGCGCGGGGCGAGCGGTTCGCGCCGCGGGCGGCGCTGGTCACCGGGGCGAGCCGCGGGCTCGGCGCCGCGCTCGCCAGGGAGCTCGCCCGGCAAGGGGCGAAGGTGGTCCTCGTGGCGCGCGAGCGCGCGCCGCTCGAGGCCGTCGCGGCCGAGATCGCCGCGCAGGGCGGGGAGGCGCACCCGCTCGCGGCGGACATCGGGGACAAGGGCCAGACGCACGCGATCGCAGGCGCGGCGGCGGCGCTGGTCGGGCCGATCGACCTGCTCATCCACAACGCGAGCACGCTCGGCAAGACGCCGCTGCCGATCCTGCTCGACACCGAGTGCGAGGATCTCGGGCGCGTGATCGAGGTCAACGTGGTCGGCCCGTTCCGCCTGACGAAGGTGGTCGCCGGCGCGATGGCGCTGCGGCGGCGCGGGGTCGTCGTCCACATCAGCTCGGACGCGGCGGTGAACGCCTATCCGCGGTGGGGTGCTTACGGCGCCTCGAAGGCGGCGCTCGATCACCTGAGCCGCACCTGGGCCGCCGAGCTCGAGGGGACGGGCGTCGCGTTCTACGCGGTGGATCCGGGCGAGATGAACACGCGGATGCACGCGGAGGCCATCCCCGACGCCGACCCGAGCACGCTGGCCGATCCAGCGGACGTGGCGAGGCGCATCGCCGCGCTCGTCGGCCGCGCCGGCGAGGTGCCGAGCGGCGCGCGCCTCGAGGCCGCGCGCCTGCAGGAGGCGCCATGAGCCCCGCCGTGTGGCCTCGCGAGAGCCCGCTCGAAGAGCGGCTCCTCCACGTCGATCCGCGGAAGGGGCGCCTGCGCGACGCGCGCATCGCGGATCTGCCCGCGCTCCTCGAGCCGGGCGATCTCCTGGTCGTCAACGACGGCGCCACGCTGCCGGCGTCGCTCCACGGCGCGACCGAGCGCGGCGCGGCGGTCGAGGTGCGCCTCATCGGCGAGGTGTCCGAGGGGCGCTACTCGGCCTTGCTGTTCGGCGCCGGCGACTGGCGCACGCGCACCGAGGATCGGCCGGCGCCGCCCGCCCTCGGTCCGGGGGACGCGGTGACGTTCGGAGACGATCTGTCGGCCGTGATCGAGCGCGTGTCTCCGGCCTCGCCGCGCCTCGTCGAGATCGCCTTTCGCGAGCGGGGCGCGCCGCTCTGGTCGGCGCTGTACCGGCGGGGGCGCCCGATCCAGTATGCGTACGTCGCGGCCCCGCTCGCGATCTGGCACACGCAGACGCGCTACGCGAGCCGGCCTCTCTGCGCCGAGCTCCCCTCGGCCGGGCGGCCGCTCGTCTGGGGGCTGCTGCTCGAGCTGATCCGCCGCGGCGTGCGCGTCGCCTCGCTCACGCACGCCGCCGGGATCTCGTCGACGGGCGAGGCGGCCCTCGACGCCCTGCTCCCCTTGCCGGAGCGCTTCGACATCCCCGAAGAGACGGTGGCGGCGGTGCGCGAGGCCAAGGCGCGCGGGCGCCGGGTCGTCGCGGTCGGCACGACGGTGACGCGCGCGCTCGAGGGCTGCGCCGCCCAGTACGGGGGTGAGCTCCAGGCCGGGCCGGGGGTCACCGACCTGGTCCTTCACCCCGGCTTCCGGCCGAGGGTGGTCGACGGGCTCCTGACCGGCGTGCACGATCCGACGGAGAGCCACTTCCGGCTCCTCGAGGCGTTCGCGCCTGCCCCGCTGCTCCACCGCGCGAACTCCTATGCGGAGGAGGCAGGGTATCTCTGTCACGAGTTCGGCGACTCCTATCTTGTTCTGAGCTGACGCGGGCGACGGAAAATCATCGCGCGGAAACCACGGCGAAACCCCTGTCCGCACATCATCAACCGCGTTGCGTGTCGGGCTCGGCCGGCGCGGCGAGCCCGAGCGCAGCCGCCTTCCCGGGCGCTCTCGTGACGAGAGGGCGTGTGGTACGGCCGCCCGCCGTTCGGGTCGGTGGGATTCGCCCGGCGTTGCCGTCGCCTCGGAGCCATCCATGGAAGGAAATCCGGTTCGGGTCAGTTTCGTCGGAGGTTCCGCCGGGGAGTGGCGGGTCGAGAGGACGGTCCTCGTGCGAGGCGAGGAGATGCCCGTGGCGCCGCGGCTGCAGCGCGTCGAGGGGAGCAGCTTCGTCGCGCCGCCGGGAGCGGCCTGGGTCCTGAACGGCGTGAGGAGCAACGAGCGCTACGTCGAGCTCGAGGAGAGAAAGCGCCTCGTCGCCGTCCAGGAGGACCTCGGCCGGGCGTCGAGCTCGCAGGCGGCGCTGATCCCGCTCAGGAAATCGAAGGCGTGGTGGGCGCTCGCGCAGGACGAGCGGCGGGCCATCTTCGAGGCGAGGTCGCGCCATATCAAGATCGGGCTGGAGTACCTGCCGGCCGTGGCGAGGCGGCTCTACCACAGCCGGGATCTCGGCGGCCCGTTCGACTTCCTGACCTGGTTCGAGTTCGCCGAGGGCGACGCCGGCGCCTTCGACGAGCTCGTGGGCAGGCTGCGCGAGACGGAGGAGTGGTCCTACGTGGAGCGGGAGATCGAGGTGCGGCTGTCGAGCGCATAGTACGGAGTCGGCCCGCGACGGCCGACCCGTCTTTGCGAGCGCTCTCGCCCCGACTCGAGTTCTGCTGCACCTCGAGCACGCCGACAAAACGAAGAGGGCGCCCAGGTTGCCCCGGGCGCTCTCCACGCCGTCGCGATCACTCGCAGACGTGCGTCGTCGTGTTGCACGTGGCCGGCGAGGTGCAGCTCGAGTCGTCGTTGCACTCGACGCACGTGCCGGCCGCGAGCCCGCTGCCGCACACCGTCTTGCCGGGCAGGCCGTCGGCGGCGCAGTCGGTGCCCGCCGGCGCCGTCGAGAAGATCGGCATGGCCGGCGTGCCCGTGCACGCGGCGTCCGTCAAGCAGACGGTCGCTGACACCGGGAGATCGGTGACGTCATCGTCCGTCGTGGGGCTGCCGGCGCCGTTGCATACGCGCCTCTGGCAATCGCCCGGCGTCTGCCCGGCCGGCACCTCCGTGCCCGCCGCGTAGCGCTGGCAGGCGCCCGCAGCGTCGCAGAACCCGTTGGTCCCGCACGACGCCGCGCCCGTGTCCGGGCACTCGTCGTCCGGATCGCCTCCGGCCGCGATGTAGTCGCAGACGCCGTCGGAGCCGCCGAGCTTCTTGGCCGCGGAGCACGCCTGGCAGGCGCCGGTGCACGCCGTGTTGCAACAGACGCCGTCAACGCAGCGCGCGCTGGCGCACTCGGCGTTGGTCACGCAGGACGCGCCGTCCGGCTTGGCCGCGCAGGTGCCGCCGTCGCAGAAGCCCGTTGTGCAGTCGTCCGCGAGGTCGCACTTCCTCCCGACACCGCACTTGTTGCAGGCCGGAGCGCCCTGAAAGGAGGCGCCGCCGCAGTCGACGTCGGTCTCGTTGCCGTTCTGGTCGGTGTCCATGCAGCTGGGCGTCGCGCACAGGCCGGCCGTGTTGCAGTAGCCGCTCGCGCAGTCCGAACCGAGCGTGCACTCCAGGTCGTCGGCGCAGGGCGCGCAGCCGGAGCCGTCGTCGATGCCGCCGCAGTCGACGTCGGTCTCGCTGCCGTTCAGCAGGCCGTCGGTGCACGACACGTTGACGCACGTGTGCGTGCCCCCCGGATCGCAGAGCTGGGGCGCGGTGCAGTCGGCGCCCGAGAGGCAGCCGACGCAGGCGCCGTTGTCGTCGCAGACCTTGCCACCGGTGGTGCAGCTCGTGCCAGCGGTCTTCGGTGAGCTGCCCGGAGAGCCGCCCGGGCACGTGCCGACGTTGCATTCGTCGTCGGCCGGCTTGTCGGTGTCGTCGCGGATCGACGTCGTGCCGCCGTTGCCGTTGCAGACTTGCTGCTTGCAGTCACCCGCCGTCTGGCCCGCCATCGTGGCGGTGCCGTCGGGCACGCTGGTCGTGCCGCAGCACCCTGCTTCGCATGTGGCCTTCACGCACTCCGTGGCCGGGGCCGGACAATCGCCGATCGTGTCGCACGGTGTCGCGCCGCCGGAGCACACCATTGAGCCGCCGGTGCCGCCGGTGCCGCCGGTGCCGCCGGTGCCGCCGGTGCCGCCCGCGCCGCCGGTGCCGTCTGAGCCGCCGGTGCCGCCCGAGCCGCCGGTGCCTGACGACGAGCTAGCGCTGCTGCTCGTCGTCGTCGTGCCGCCTCCGGAGCCACCGGTCCCGCCGGCGCCGCCGGCGCCGCCGGCGCCGCCCGTATCGGAGATCCGGCTGCGATCGACGGCGACGATGAGCTCGCAGCCGGTCAGGTTCACCGTGAGCGCGCCCGCCGCGAGCACCAACGCAGGGAGGAATGTCGTTTTCTGGTTCATGCCAACAAGCACATTGGCCAGGGGCCAGACCTGACCAGGGGCCGAGCCTACAGCAAGATGTCCAGGGAACCGCCGGTTTTCTCTGACGATGCCCGAGATGGGAGAGCGCGCGCCCGGCGCCTGTTCCACCGCGCGAGGGGGACGCGGCCAGGTCGCGCCCTTGACCGCCGCCCGTTCATGAGTAAATAAACATTTACCTGATGCCGGGAGACGAGAAAAAGGAGACGCGGCGGGCGCTCCTCGACGCCGCCGCCGAGGAGTTCGCGCGGCATGGGCCTGACGGGGCCCGCGTGCACGCCATCGTGGGGCGCGCCGGGGTCAACGAGCGCATGATTTACCATCACTTCGGGAGCAAGGAGGGCCTCTACCGCGCGGTCCTCGAGGACCAGTGGTCCGGCCTCATCGAGGGGTGGCGGCCGGCGCTCGAGGCGTCGGCGGCGCTCGATCCGCGCGAGGGTCTCTGGCACGCGTTCACGATGTTCTTCCGGCTGCTCCTCTCGCGCCCCCTGTGCATGCCGCTCGCGATGCACGAGGCGATGAGCGGCTGGCAGGCCGCGCCGCCGGCGACGCTCGCGATGCTGCCGTCGCAGCTGCGCGATCTCTACGCGCGAGGCCAAGCCAGCGGGGTGTTCCGGCGCGACTGCGAGTTCGAGCTCCTCTATTGCACCGTCGTGGGCGCGCTGGCCGGGATCGGCATCTTCGGGCCGCGCTTCTCGGACCTCCGGGCGCGCCTCTCGTGCGATCTCGAGCTCGCCGCGCGCCTCGGCGAGCAGACCGTGAGCCTCGTGCTGGATGGCGTGACCACGCCTGAATGGGGCGGCCGCGCGGGCGCGTCAGAGGCCACGTGACGTGAGCCTCGTTCGTCCGTCGCCGCCCACAGGTCGTCGCTGAACAATCGTTGTCAATCGATCGTTGCTCGACAAGGAGAACGCGTATGAACGTCGATGTCGTCATCGTGGGCGGCGGTCCGACCGGGTTGATGCTGGCCTGCGAGCTGCGGCTGGCCGGCGTGCGCCCCGTGGTGCTGGAGCGATTGCCCGAGCCCACCGGGCTCTCCAAGGCGCTCGGCCTCGGCGGGCGCGCCGTGGAGATCCTCGACCACAGGGGCCTCCTCGATCGCTTCCGCGCGGAGCAGAGCGCCGCAGAGATGACGCGCTTCGTGCACTTCGGCGGGATACCGCTGGGCCTCGGCGGCGACCCTCCGCGCGTCTCCAGGCGCTTCCTGAGCATCCATCAGGCGCGCATAGAGGCGCTGCTGGAAGAGCGCGCGCGCGAGCTGACGACGGAGATCCGTCGAGGTCACGAGCTCGCCGGGCTGGATCAGGACGGGGAGGGCGCGACGGTCACCGTCCGAGGCCCGGACGGCGACTACCCGCTTCGGGCGCGCTTCGTTGTGGGGTGTGACGGCGGTCGCAGCGCCGTGCGCAAGCTGGCCGGGATCGGCTTTCCTGGACTCCCGCCCTCCCGGCTCCTGCGCCTCGCCGACGTCACGCTCGCCGAGGGCGCGACGGAGGACGGGCACCTCGTCCTCTCCGGTGGTCGCCGCGTTCGGTTCGGGCTCGGCGGGATCGCCCTCGTTCCCCTGGGAGCGGGCGTGTTTCGCGTGGTCACGTCGGAGCCGTATCCGCCGGACTTCGACCGCGACGCGCCGATGACGCTCGACGAGCTGCAGGCCAGCGTTCGCGCGGCGCTCGGCGAGGATCTGCCCGTCCGCGAGGCGCGGTGGTTGTCTCGGTTCACCGACGCCAGCCGCCAGGCGGATACGTACCGCGCGGGCCGCGTGCTGCTCGTGGGCGACGCGGCGCACATCCATCTCCCCGCAGGCGGGCCAGGCCTCACCACCGGATTGCAGGACGCGGTCAACCTCGGCTGGAAGCTGGCCGCGGAGGTCCACGGCTGGGCGCCGCCGGGGCTCCTCGACACCTACCACGCGGAGCGGCACCCCGAGGGCAAGCGCGTGATCATGCACACGCGGGCGCAGGGCGCGCTGATGATGCGGGACGAGCGCGTCGCCGCGCTGCGCGAGCTGCTCGGCGAGCTGCTCAAGCACGAGCAGAGCCTGCGGTATGTCGTCGAGATGCTGGACGCGGCCGACGTCCGTTACGAGATGCCGACCGAGCCCGGCGAGCAGCATCCGCTGCTCGGGCGCTGGGCGCCGGACGTCGCGCTGACCACGCAGAAGGGGGAGACGCGGGTCGCGCAGCTCATGCACGGGGCCAGGGGCCTGCTGCTCGACCTGACCGGCGGCGCCGCGCTCGGCGGCGCCGCCGCGCCCTGGGCCGATCGCGTGGACGTCGTGAGCGCGCGCTGCGCTTCGCTGCCGCGCCCCGCGGAGGCGCTGCTGATTCGCCCCGACGGCTACGTGGCCTGGGCGGCCGCGGCAGGTGAGCCCGAGGCCTCCGCCCACCGCCGGCTGCGCCGCGCGCTCGCCGCGTGGTTCGGCGCGGCCTGCGGCAGCTCCGCGGCGGCCTGAGCCGGCGGCGTGCAGCGCCGGCGCAGATCCGGTAGAGGGCATCGCCCATGGCCGAGCCGTCCGAGACCCCTTTCGATCTGCTGGGCGGCGAGCCGGCGGTGCGCCGGCTCGTCGAGCGCTTCTACGACCTCATGGGCCGCGACGAGCCGGCGCTCGCGCGCCTCCACGTCTGCGATGAGGGCGGCCAGGTCGCCCGAGAGAGCCGCGACCGATTCGCGCTCTTCCTGATCGGCTGGCTGGGCGGGCCGCAGGACTACATCGCGGCGCACGGCCACCCGCGGCTGCGAATGCGCCACGCGCGGGTCCCCGTCGATGTGGCGATGCGCGACGCCTGGATGCGCTGCATGCGGGCGGCCATGGCGGAGCTCGACGTGCCCGCGCCGCTCCGCGCCTTCCTCGACCAGCGCTTCGCCGAGGTGGCGGACTTCATGCGAAACCGTCCGGGCTGACGGGAACCGCCGGCCGGCGCGGCGCGGCGCGCGCGTCTGGACGCCCCCATCGCTCCCCGATTTTCCGTACGATACGTCGTCCGCTCTCGTGAGGTCGCGCGAGACGCCTGATGCCAGCGCCGCAGAATCCGCGGCGCCACGGCAGGCGTGCGGCGCCTGGAACCCGTGCGGGGAACGATGTCCCAACCGAACGAGCACCCGATGACCAAGCCCACGCCGCCGGACGAAGGGCGCGCGCTGCAGCAAGGGAGCACGCGCGTCGATGACGCGCCGGATCGGCAGGGGCCGCGCACCGGGGGGCGCAGCCCGTGGCCATGGGTAAGGCGCCTCCTTGGCGAGCTGCATCCGCGCGTTCGGCGGCTCCTGGTGCCCTACTGCGTGATCGTCGCGGCCGTGCTGTTCAGGGTGCCGCCGAAGCTCGTCACTCCGGTCATCGAGCAGCGCGGCGCGCTCGCCAGCGCCCTGGCGCACGCGGTCCCGATCAGCTTGGTCTTCTTGCTGTCCATGGCACCTCAGGCGTTTGTCCTGTGGGGCTTCTTCAGGCGCCCGCCGCAGGATCCACCCCCAGCGGCGGGCTCGATCCGGCTCAAGCGCATGAGCCGCGGCGGGCTCTTGATCGCCGTCGGTCTGATGGTGAGCATGTTTCTCACGGTATGGGGGGTGGCGCTGTGGTACGCGGTCCACGGGAACGAGCACACCGACCCGCTGTACAAGGCGGGTTGCTCGTTCATCGTCTTCCTGATGCTGATCCTCGGCACGCTGCTGACGATCCTGCAGTCGTGGGAGTCCGCCGAGAGGCCTTCGAGGGACGAAGCCGTGTACCCCGACATCGGTCGGCTTCGCGCGCTCGAGGCCGAGTGGATCCAGGCGCGGCGCCGCGCGGCGAACCTGAAGCACGAGGCCGCGGGCGACGGCGACCCGCGCGGCGCGCACCTCGTCGGGCTATCGCTCTCCGGCGGAGGCATCCGCTCGGCGACCATCTGCCTCGGCTTCCTGAAAGGGCTCGCCACGGTCCCGACGAAGAGCGGTGAGGTGATCCTCAGGTACGTCGATTACATGAGCTCCGTGTCCGGCGGCGGCTGGGCGGGGGGCGCGCTCACGGCTCGGACGTCCGGCCCTCAGCCGGAGGGGGACGCGGGGCGTGAGCGCCGCTTCGACCCGCTGGAAGCCGCGTCATGGAACCGCCTCCTCGACAGGATCCGCCTGCGAGGCGACTACCTCATTCCCGGCGGAATCGGCCTCACGGCGAACACGCTCCAGCCCCTCCTCATGATCTTCGTCGGCGCGATCGCCAATGCGCTGTCGCTCCTCACCGCCGGGTTCGCGGCGATCGTGTTCCTCCACCACTCGAGCGCGAGATCGCCGAAGGCGTTCCTCGCGCGTGTGGTCGAGCACGGCGTGACCGCTGTGGTCTGCCACGTCGACGGAGCGCGATCTCTCTTCTTCACCACCGCCTCTGCGAAGCCAGACACGTTGCCTGGGGAGATCGCAAAACAGCTCCCCGTGCTCGACCTCCTCGTGTTCGTCCTGGCGCTGATAGGGGGTGTCCTTCTCGCCGCCCTGCTCGTCATGTACCTCGGGATCCTCTTCTCGTGGCCGTCCGTCCACGAGGCGGGGACCTGGCTCGCCGCTCGCGCGGCGCTGCTCGTGGTGCTCACGTGGGGCTCCCTGCTGGCGCTGCGGGCCGATCCCCTGCTCACCCTCTTCGTGCTGTGCGCTGCCCTGGCCGTCGCGCTCGCTGTCCTGCTGAGTCGCCTGAAGCGCGAGCAGCTCCTCGCGGTCATCGGGGTCGCCATCAGCGGACAGGTGTTCGCGCTCAGGTTCACGGATCTCTACGATGTCGTGAAGGGCGTGACGTCGACATGGGCGAGCATGCTTCACCAGCTGCTCTTCGCGCCGATCAAGCTCGCTCGGTCGATCGACGGGCTCGTCCACGTGCCTGTCCAGCAGGACCCGATGAAGGTCGTCGAGCTGACGTTCGGGGCGACGCTGTGCCTGGTGTTCATCGGGCTCAGCTTCCTAACGTCGAGGAACTACGCGGGGATCAACAGGTTCTGGGCCAACCAGATCCGTCGTGCCTACCTGTCGCTGCCGGGCGACTCCGGTCGGGCAGCCAGCGATTCGCCCTCCGCCTGGCCGCTCGCTGCGCTGAGGCCCTCGAACGAGCCGCGCGTCGAGAGGACGTACGCGGCGGACCCGGCGCCCTGGAACCTGGGCGGGCCGCGCCGCGGCGCGCCGCTCCACGTCGTGACCGCCACGGTCAACACCCCGGGGTCGGACGACCCCGTCCTCTACAAACGGGGCACCGCGCGGTTCGAGTTCAGCCCCTATGCCGTCGGCGGGCCAGCGACCGGGTGGGGGCCCGCCGAGGCCTATGGCGACGCGCTCACCCTGGCCCATTCGATCGCCATCAGCGCCGCAGCCGTGAACAGCCAGGGCGGCACGTTGATCCCGCGGTGGGCGCGCGTCGTCCTCACCCTGCTCAACTGCGGTCTCGGCGTCTGGGTCCGGAACCCGCGCTTCGCGAGGCGCGCCGGCAAGCAGCTCGTGCTCTTCCGGAGGTGGGCGCACTTCTGGAGCGCCTATCACGTCAAAGAGATCTTCGCGCGGAACAAGGAGAGCGACACGCTGGTCTTCGTCTCCGATGGCGGTCACCACGACAACCTGGGGCTGACCACGCTCGTCGAGCGAGAGTGTGAGCTCATCCTGTGCATCGACGCCGGCGCCGATCCCGAGTGGACGTGCGACGAGCTCGCGAAGGCGGCGCGTATCCTGCGCGTGGATCGCGGGCTGAACTTCGAGCTGAAGCGCGAGGACCTCGAGCGCGTTCGCCCGAAGGATCCGCGAGGTACCTGGGAGCAACGCACCCCGAGCACGCCGATCCTTGTGGGGAAGTTCAAGCCGGATCCGGGCGAGAAGACCGAGGCGACCAAGGAGGTCACGGTGGTCTACGTCAAGGCCGGCCTCTTGCCGGGACTGCCGCTCGACGTCCAGCGTTATGCGGAGTCTCACCCCGAGTTTCCGCACCAGACGACCGCGGATCAGTTCTTCGACGAAGCCCAGTTCGAGGCGTACCGGCTGCTCGGTGAGGCGCTCGCTCACGAGGTGGTGCGCACGCTGGACGACGCGACGGGGAGCGCGGGCAAGAGCTGGGCGAGCACCGTGGAGGACCTTCGCCCCGAGCCCCGCGCCGACGGACCAGGCGACGTCGCCGGCCGCGCGGCGGGCGAGGCGGTCCCGGGCCGGTGACGATTTCCTGAATCCTCCGCCCCGCGCCGGGACTTCTCCGGGTGAAGGACGGAGGAGCTCATGAAACGGAATGTGGGTACGCAGGATCGGCTGTTGCGTGTTCTCGGCGCGCTCGCCCTGCTGGCGTGCGCCTGGGCGGCGCCGCTGCCGCTCGCCGCGGGCTGATGACGGTCGTCCGGAACACGTGCGCGCGCCTGCTGCGCCCGTTCGCGCGGGAGCGGCTGCGGCTCGGGGAGCGCGTGGACGACGCCGACGCGGTGCCGGCGGGCGAGCTCGACCCCCAGGCGGCGCTCGAGCGCTGGCGCCTCGTGCGCGCCGTGCACGAGGCGATCGCCGCGCTGGAGCGGCCGTACAGGGAGGTGCTCGTGCTGCGCGACGTCGAGGGCCTGACGGGCGAGGAGGTGTGCCGGACGCTGGGGCTGGGCGAGGCGGCCATGAAGAGCCGGCTGCACCGGGCGCGGCAGCTGGTGAGGGCGGAGGTCCTCCGGCGCGATGGCGCGCCCGCCGCGCCCCGCGCGCCGCGCGCGCCGTGCGACGACGGCGGGTGTGCGACGGCGTCGAGGAGGCGTCGATGAGCTCACGCGAAGCGCTGGTCCCGAGGGCGCGCTCGGCGTATGGACACGGCCACCATGCATCGGGTGTTCATCGACGGACAGGAAGGTACGACGGGGCTCCAGATCCGCGAGCGGCTGCAGGGCCGCCGCGACCTCCAGCTGCTCGAGATCGACCCCGAGCGCCGCAAGGACCCGGCGGCGCGCCGCGCGCTGATCAACGAGGCGGATGTGCTCATCACGTGCCTGCCCGACGACGCCGCCCGCGAATCCATCGGATGGATCGAGAACCCGAGGACGCGCGTCATCGATCCGAGCACCGCGCACCGCACGGCCGACGGGTGGGTGTACGGCTTCCCGGAGCTCCGCCCCGGCCAGCGCGAGGCCGTCCGCGGCGCGCGGCGCGTCGCCGTCCCCGGGTGTCACGCGACCGGGTTCCTCGCGCTCGTGGTGCCGCTCGTCGACCAGGGGCTCCTGCCCAGGGACGCCCGCGTGATCGCGCACTCGCTCACCGGCTACAGCGGCGGCGGGCGCAAGATGATCCAGGCCTACGAGCAGGCCGAAGGGGCGCGCCGCGAGCAGCTCCGCGGCCCGCGCCCGTACGGGCTCACGCTGCAGCACAAGCACCTGCCGGAGATGCGCGCCATCGCGGGCCTCGACAGGGCGCCGCTGTTCCAGCCGGTCGTGGGTGACTTCTACAAGGGCATGCTCGTCTCGGTGCCCCTGTTCGCGGACGCCCTGGCCCGGCCGGCGACGCCCGCCGCGGTCCACGAGCTCTACACGTCGTATTACGCCGGCGAGCCGTTCATCCGGGTGATGCCGCTCGGCGGCCAGGGCGCGCTGGAGGACGGCTACCTCGGCGCTGTGGAGTGCAACGACACGAACCGACTCGACGTGTTCGTGTTCGGCAAGCCGGACCAGATCCTTGTCGTGGCGCGCCTCGACAACCTCGGCAAAGGCGCGTCCGGCGCGGCGGTGCAGGACCTGAACCTGATGCTGGGCGCGCCGGAGGCCACCGGCCTCGACTGAGCGTCATCCGGGTCACCCGGGTCACCCGGCGCGCGTGTAGAGCCGCGGCGCCGCGCTCTCGAGGGCGCCGATCAGGCGCTCCGCGGCGTCGGCCGACGCGCGCCGGAACGCGATCCGCCAGGGCCGGCGGAGCGGGCCGGACGAGAGCCGCTTGACCAGAAGATCGCCGCTGCCGAGGTAGGCTTCCGCCACCCATTCCGAGAGGGTCGCGATCCCCATCCCGGCGCGCGCCGCGTCGACCACGGCCTCCGTGAGCGGGAAGCGCAGGAGCTCGATCTTGGGCCGCTGCCGCCCGAAGACGGCGCCCATGAACCAGCGCGCCTCGGCCGGCGTCGCGTTCGGCGTGATCAGCGGGCCCTCGCGGAGGTGGTCTCGCGTGAGCGACGCCCGCCCGGCGAGCGGGTGCGAGGTCGAGATCACGAAGACGACCTCGTCCGAGAAGAGCGGCCGCTCCACGAGCGCGCAGCCCGCCTCGCGGTCGGTCGGCAGGGACGACGTGGTGAGCAGCGCGACGTCGATGTCCCCCCGGACGAGCGCGGCGACCGGATCGTGGGTGTGCTCGACCGCGAGCACGATCTCGAGGCGGGGCAGCCTGCGCCGGAGGCTCGTCATCGCGGAGGGGAGCCAGCGGTACGCCGTGTAGCACTCGCACACGAGGCGGACGCGCGTCGTCGCGGCGACCGGCGCCGCGACCTCTCGCTCGAGCTCCCGGAGCTGCGCGAGGACGAGCCCGGCCCCCGCGATGAGCCGCTCTCCCGCGGCGGTCGGCGTGACCCCGCGCGCGGTGCGCTCGAAGAGGCGCGCGCCGACGCGGTCCTCCGCCTGGGCGAGCGCCCGGCTCACGGCGGACTGCGTGATGTGCATCGCCGAGGCGGCGCCGGCCGTGCTCCCGGCGGCCGCCAGGGAGAGGACGAGCTCCAGATCGCGGATCTCGAGCTGTGGCCGCGGTCCGATCGCGGGAGGCGCAGGGGGAGACGGTATGCGTGACACGCATAGACTCTATCACGACGATGCGTTGGACGCACAGCCCCGCGAGGCGCACCTTGGGCGCCGTCAGGAGGTTTTCATGAAGCTCTATTTCGCTCCGCTCGCATGTTCTCTCGCCACGCGCATCGCCTTCTACGAGGCCGGCGCGGAGGCCTCGTATGTGGAGGTCGACCTGAAGACGAAGCGGACCGAGGGGGGCGCCGACTACCGTGCGATCCACCCGCTCGGGTTCGTCCCCGCGCTCGAGATCGAAGGAGGCGAGATCCTCGCCGAGAACGCGGCGATCCTTCAGCTCGTGGCGGATCGGTTCCCGAAGGCGGAGCTCGCGCCGCGGGATCCGCTCGGCCGGGCGCGCCTCCAGCAGTGGCTCGGCTTCATCGGGAGCGAACTCCACAAGGCGGTCTACATGCCGCTCCTGGACAAGACGGCCTCGGCCGAGGTCAAGGCCCATGCGCTGGCCGGGGCAGCGCACCGCCTCGGCTGGGTGGCCGATCGGCTCGAAGGGCGGGAGTTCCTGCTCGATCGCTTCTCGGTCGCCGACGCGTACCTCTTCGCGGTGCTCAACTGGTCCGTTGTCACGCCGATCGACCTGAAGTCCTGGCCGGCGCTCGCCACGTACCACGCGCGCCTCCACGGACGTCCGAGCGTGGCGCGCGCCTTCGCCGAGGAGCGGGAGGGCTACTTCCGGGAGCAAGCGCGGCACGCGAAGGCCGCCGAGGCCGTCGACGCGCCGGCGCCGAACGGTTGACCCGAGCGGATCGCGCCCAGCGCGCCCGGCGGCGGGCGCGCTGGGTCCGCTGCGATCACGGACTGGGACCCGGGCGGCGATGCGTGGGACGCGAGCCGACAGAGGGGACGGAATGCGAGAGGAGGCGATAGCCGGCGAGGGGCGATGAGGCGATGAGAAGCGGCGATGGGAGGACCGGAGGATTCGATGAATGACGGGACGGGGCGGCGCAACCAAGGCATAGGCGCATGGGCGTATGGCCGGCCATTGGCCGGCCGATGACCGACCGATGACCGGCCGATGACCGACGACATGACCGACGGCCGGCCGATGACCGACGACATGACCGACGACCGCGCGACGTCATGGCATCCCCCCACGAATCCAGCTTTTCACCCGCGACCGGCTCTGATACGAGAATCATTATGAGACACTTGCGACAACTCTTCGTATGTTCGGTCCTGGCCATTGCTGCGATCCCGGTCGGCTGTACGGCGGACGCGCCGGATGACGCCGCGCAGGAGTCCGAGGTCGGCTCGCTCAGCCTGGCCCTCGTCGGGAACAGCTCCTCGGGCGCGACGTACCGCCTGTCCCAAGCGTGGTTCGATATCTACGGCCCGACGGCGCGGACCATCTACGGAGGTGGCGACACGCCGGCGCTCACGGAGGTGCTGCCGGTCGGCCAGTATAACGTGACGCTCCGGCCGGGCTGGGTCCTCGAGCGGTCGACCGGCGGCGGTTACCTGCCCGTCTCGGCGTCCCTCACGTCGGCGAATCCGGCGTGGGTCTACATCGGCGAAGGTGCGACGTCGACCGTGGCGTTCCAGTTCCGGGCCGACGGCGACGTCATTTCGGTCGGGCAGGGGAGGCTCGACATCGTCATCGGGGTCGACGACACGACGCCGCTGCGCGAGGACACCGATGTGGCGTGCAGCAACGGTTACGACGACGATGGGGACGGTCGCCCTGATTGCGCTGATCCGGACTGCCAGTGGATGCCGTTCTGCGGGCCGGTGGGCGAAGACACCGATTGGGAGTGCAGCAACGGCTGGGACGACGACATGGACGGCCTCGCGGATTGCGCCGATCCGGAATGCCAGGCGTATCCGTTCTGCGCGCCGGTGCGCGAGGACACCGATTGGACCTGCAGCAACGGCGCCGATGACGACATGGACGGCCTCGCGGATTGCGCGGATCCGGAATGCCAGGCGTATCCGTTCTGCTCGCCGTGGCGCGAGGACACCGATTGGGCGTGCAGCAACGGCTACGACGACGACGGGGACGGCCTCGCGGATTGCTCCGATCCCGAGTGCCAGTGGATGCCGTACTGCATGCCGGTGCGCGAGGACACCGACTGGACGTGCAGCAACGGCGCCGACGACGACGGGGATGGCCTCGCGGATTGCTCCGATCCGGAATGCCAGTCGATGCCGTACTGCGTGCCGGTGGGTGAGGACACCGATTGGGAGTGCAGCAACGGCTGGGACGACGACGCGGACGGCCTGCCGGATTGCTCCGATCCGGACTGCCAGGGGTATCCGTACTGTTCGACGTTGCGCGAGGACACCGATTGGGCGTGCAGCAACGGCGCTGATGACGACTGGGACGGCGTCGCGGATTGCGCCGATCCGGACTGCCAGTGGACGCCGTACTGCGCGCCGGTGAGGGAGGACACGGACTGGGCGTGCAGCAACGTCTACGACGACGACGGGGACGGCCTCGCAGATTGCTCCGATCCGGACTGCCAGTGGCTGCCGTACTGCACGCCATCGATTGAGAACACCGACTGGGCCTGCAGCAATGGCGTCGATGACGACGGGGACGGCCTCGCGGACTGCTCCGATCCGGAATGCCAGGGGCTGTTCATCTGCGCGACATGAGGCCTCGTCATCGAGGATTTCGAGGACGGCGATCTCTACAGCGCCCCGCCGTACACTAGCGGCATCCCGCCGTCCACGGGGCCCTGGGAGCAGCGCCATCGGCGGCGCTGCGCCCGATCACCAGCCCGACTTCCCTCGGTGGCGCTATGCGACGTTGCGGGGGGGCGGCGCCGGGCGCGCGGTCAAACTTCGCATGCAGTGCATCAGGCCGGCCCGCAGGTTGGCCTTGGTCACGATGGCGCTGAGGTCGAGCCCCAGCGCCACCATCGTCTGCGCCACCGTCGGGCGGATGCCGCAGATGATCCCCTCGGCGCCGAGCAGCTGGATGGCCCGCACGAGCTTGATCAGGTGATCGGCGACCTTCGTGTCCACCATCTGCACGCCGGTGAGGTCCAGGACCGCGAAGCGCGCCCCGCGGCTCGAGATCGCCTCGAGCAGGCTCTCCATCGCGTCGGCCGTCCTCGCGCTGTCGACGACGCCGATCATGGGCAGCGCCAGCACGCCGTCCCATACCTCGATGATCGGCGCCGCGAGCTCCCGGATGACCCGCTGCTGCGCCTCGATCACGTCGAGCTTCGTCTGGAGGGCCTGCTGCGCGCGCTGCCCCTCCGTCACGTCGAGCGAGAACCCGACGACGGTGCTGACGTGCCCCTCTTCCTCCGCGAGGGGGACCATCCAGCTCTCCCATACACAGCCGTGCACCTCGGCCAGCCCGTGCACCGGGTCACCGGCCAGCGCGCGCCTGACGGCGCCCCTGGCCTCGCCGTAGAGGTCAAAGATGTTCGCGCCGACGAGCTGTCCAGGTTGATGGCCGGCGGCCTCCAGCCCCTTGCCTTCATGGTAGAGGTACGTTCCGTCGGTATCGACGGCCCACATCGCTATCGGAAGAGCGTTGATCAAGGCGCGGAGCATCCTGTCCCGTGCCCTCAGCTCGGTCAGCTCGTCGAGCGCGCCGTCGCCGGTCGGCGCGTCACGGAACGAGCCGTAGACCAGCCCCTCCGAGCGCGCGCCGCGCACGACGCAGGCGAGCGGTTTGTAGCTGCGCTCCGCGCTCATGACGCGGCCGTGGACGTGAATGGGGGCCGTGCTCTCACGCACTTGCTCCCACCTTGTGGTGAGCGCGCCGCGGTCCTCCGGGTGGAAGAGCTCGGTCAACGGGGTTCCTTGCGCGAGCGCGGGCCCGATCGTCCGGCCCAGCGCGTCGCTCCATCGCAGCAGCGCGCCGTCGCCTCCGGCGACGAACAGCATCTCCGTGGAGTGTGCGATAAAGTCATCCAGCGAGCTCAGTGCTCCGTTTGCGTCAGCCATCGTATTCCCCTCCGCAACCGGACAGGCATACCGGGATTGCGCATGACAAGGTAGATCGATGACCGCAAGCGAATAGTAGGGTGCAATCCGCGACGCGCACGAAGGCATGGCCTTACTCCAATCATCGGAGCGCACGAGAGGGACATACCGCCTCGGGCGACGCTCGCCGCGCGATCTCCGGCGATCTGTATGACCGGTACGTACCGGTTCGTCCGCGTCGGAGCGGCTCAGCCGCCGGCGCCGGCGTCGCGGGTAGGAATGCCGAGCAGATAGAGCTTCTTCGCTCGCCCGCCGATCACGCCCTTCTCCCATCTGTAGTCTTCGTTCCGGAGCCCGCTCAACAGCTCATCGAGGTCATCGAGCGTGTAGGTCCTCGCGTTCGAGACCGCCCCGTCCCACGCGAAGCACAGCGGGATGATCGGAACGATATAGGTGAAGACGAGCTGCCGCAGGGTCATGGGCCTCGCCAGGGGCGTGATGAGGAGGCACATCACGAAGTTGATCGGGAGGGCGAGCCACCCGAGGAACAGCGGATGACTGTTGTCGCTGATCTCGAAGATACAGATGGGCTGCCTGCTCCGCTGGGCCGACTCCAGTATCTTCCTCGCGTTCTCCGGCCTCATGTGATGAAAGCTGCTGACCATGGTTCTGAGGCTTTTGTTGAACCCAGCTATGTCGCCGCCGATCTTCGTGGCGTCCACCGGGGTTGCCTGGTAGGATACATGGCTCCCTTCCTGGTTGTTGATGAGCTCCGCCGCCTCTTTGCTCGGGTACAGGTCCGTGAGCGTCAGTCGGGTGCCCTCGAACCCGGGCTTCTCGCGCAGGGTCCGCACGACGTCGATCATCGGCCCGCCGCTCCCGGAGCAGAGGTCGACGATGTTCGATGTGTTCGACTCCTTCAATGCTCTGGCGACCAGCTCGACCAGCGCCTCGCGCGTGCCCAGCGCCCTGTGCATGATCACGAGCAGGCGTGTCATGCAGGCCCGCAGCCACCCGGGGAACCAGCTGAAATCCTCTATCTCGAACAGGTGTATGCGCTTCATTCGCTCCTCGGGGTCGTGCGGCAGCGCGGGTCGAGCGCTGGCGCCGTCGGGCGGCCGGTCGTCTCTCCGGCTGCCCGGTCGGATCGAGTCTATTCAATTTTGCTCTGCGGCGCGATGGCATGGAGGTGCGGCGTGAGGCGCATGATCTTCGAGATGGAGACCGCGGACCCGGATGATTTCATGACGCTGCTCTGGCTCGCCGATCACCCCGACGTCGAGCTGCTCGGCGTGCTCGTCACGCCCGGCTCCGAGGATCAGTGCCGGCTGGTCCGCTGGGGGCTGGATGGCTGCGGGCGGGCGGAGGTCCCGATCGGCGCGCTGCACGGCCCCGCCTGGTGGGCGACGAGCGAGGGCAAGAAGGCGCGGGTCTCCGGCTTCCACCAGGCGTGCTACGGCCCCGGCATCCTGGAGCACCCGGCCGGCGAGGTCGCGGGCGGCCCCGCGCTGCTCGCCGAGCTGCTCCGCGAGCCGGACGCCACGGTGCTCGTCGGGGCCGCGCCCAAGAACATCGGCAAGGCGTTCAACGACGTCCCGGGGCTCCGGCTCGCTCGCTGGGTCCAGCAAGGCGGCTTCGCGGGCGACAACCTGGTCGCCGAGCCGCTCGAGAAGTTCCGCGGGCGCCTCACCTGCCCGAGCTATAACCCCGGCGGCGCGCCCCGGGAGACGCTCGCGCTGCTCGCCTCACCGCAGATCGGAGAGCGGAGGTTCGTCTCGAAGAACGTATGTCACGGGGTCGTCTATACCGAGGCCATGCGCGAGGCGCTGAACCGCCGGGTCTCCGGGCGATCGCCGCGGAGCGGCCTGACGAGGATGATCGACGCGCTCGATCGGTACCTGGCAGACAAGGGCGTGGGCAAGGCGATGCACGATCTCGTGGCGGCCGCCTGCGCGCTCGACGAGCGCGTCTGCGACTTCGTCGAGGTCGAGATCTACCGCGAGAAGGGCGAGTGGGGGGCGCGCGCCACGGAGGGCACGAACACGCGGATCTCGGTCGGGTTCCACGAGGAGCGCTTCCTCGACGTGCTCGCGCGCTGAGCCGCCGGCGGAGCCCGCCTCACCGGGCTGCGCAGGTCGTGCGGAGGGCGCGCGCCCTGTCGATGCACGCGGCGAGGGCGTCCTCGGGCGGCTCGTCCGGGCACGCGGCCTCGAAGGCGCGGATGGCGTCGCGGAGGCCCCCCGCGCCGCCGGCGCCGAGATCGAGCTTGTGCTTGCGATCCTCGTCGTCGTCGTCGCCGCCGACGAGCAGGAGCGTCCCGACGACCGCGCCCACGACGACGACGCCCGTGACGACGCCCGCCACGATCACGCCCGTCTTGCCGTCCACGTCCGGCGGCTCCGCGTCCGGGAGCGACGGCGTGCCCGCCGGGATCGGCTTGGCCTCGAGGCCCGCGGCGAGCGCGGTGGTGGCGATGCCGCCCGCGAGCCCGAGGCCGCCGATGACGAGGCTCGACAGCGTGAGCGCGCTCGGCCCCGCGTCCGCGCGGGCGCTCACGCTGGCGGAGAGGCGCACCTGCGCCGCGTTGCACGCGGCGTAAGCGTCGAGGCGGTGGATCTCGAGCGATGCGCGGGGCGCGGTCTCCGGCGGCAGCTTCGCGGCCAGGATGATGTCGTCCGCCGATCGCCGGAGCGTGAGCGGTGCGAGCGGCTCGGGGGCGGCCGCGGGCCGCGTGGAGGCCTTGCCGCAGCCGGCCAGTCCACACGCGATGAGCAAGAGCGTCGTGCAGGAGAGGGCATGATCGCGCCTTCGGGTCATACAGCCACGCTACGCCGATCGAGCGCGGTTTCGTCGAGCGAAATGGGCCTCGTCGCGGACCGGAACAACCGCCGGCGAGCGGGCTGAGCCAGGATGACAACGTGGTGTGGCCGACGCGTCGAGGAGCGGAAGGTGCGATATGCGCAGGCCTCTCGACCGCCCTGAACGTGACCTTCACCGCGTGCGCGTCGAGGTGCCTTTCCAGGCGGCCGATCTCATGTTTGGCGTGAAGTGGCGCGGGGGCGGTGCTCACCCGATGCGCCACCCGGCCGCCTCTGCGCGTCACGAGCACATTATCGCCCGGCTCAGCGCGTGGCGGGTGGCCGGGGCGTCGGCCTATCAGGGGGTGAATGCCCGCAGCAGCCGATCGCGCTGCGCCCGCAAATAGCGGATGTCCTCTTCGTACAGCGCAGGGTGCCCGGCCGCGATGTGCGCCTGGGACGCGACGTCGCCGGCCGCGGCCCGCGCGCGCATGGAGGCGAGCAGCGCCGCGAGTCGATCGGCCACGGTGTCGAGCAACAGGGGCCCTGGCGGGAGGCCATAAGCGCGGCAGAACCGAGCTGCGTGCCGCGCCTGGTCCTCGGGGCTGCCGGCGCTGTCCGGGTTGCTCGGCGCGTGCAGCGGCGCGAAACGGTAGACAGCATACGCCACGTCCCACACGCGCGGGCCCGGATGTGCGGTATCAAAATCGATGAAGCCGACGACCCGGCCGCCGCGGACGACACAGTTGTAGGGCGCGAGGTCGCCGTGACAGATCACCTCGGCCGGCGGGCGGGGCGGGAGCTGCCACCGGTCGTCCGGTCCTGACACGAACGTCGCGCTCGCGTCGTGGAACCGGCGCAGCAGGGTGGCGGCGGACGCGAGGAGCTCGGGCGTGCGCAGCTCGGCCGGGAGCGGGTTGTGTACCTCGCCATCGAGGTACGACAGCACCTCGTTCCCCTCGTCGTCGCGCCCGAGCGGCTCGGGCGCCGCGTCGAAGCCCGCCGCCCGGAGGTGCCGCAGGAGCCGGTGGATGGCAGGCGTGGCCGCCGTCGCGGGCCGGTGGACCCTGTCGCCGCGCCGGCGCACGGTGTTGACGCCGCCCTTGAATACCTGCTCGTCGACCATGCAGAGCCCTCTCCGCCGGGGCGCCGGCGCCGCGGTGGCGGAGTCGGCCCCTGTTTCGTCGCTGTCCGCGGAATAGCGGTCTCCCCTGACGCACCTCGCCCGCCTCGGCGCGCTACGGCCGGAGGAGGAGCTCCTCGAGGACGGTGGTCAGCTCGTCGACCCTCACCGGCTTGGTCAGGTACCGATAGAACCCGGCCTGCTCGGCGCGGCGGGTATCCCGGGCCATCGCCGCCGCGCTGAGCGCGATCACGGGGATGTCGCGCGTCTCCGGCCACTCCTCGAGCTTGCGCATGGCCTCGTAGCCGCTCATCCCGGGGAGGTTGATATCCATGATGACGACCTCGGGCTGCCGCGAGCGCGCGAGCTCGATGCCGATCTCGGCGTTCGGCGCGGTGATCAGGTGGACGCGCTCGAACTCGGAGATGAGCTCCTCCATGAACGCGATGTTCGACGGGTTGTCTTCGACGTACAGGACCGAATGGCGGGCGCCGCCGGGCGCGGCGAGCGGCGACGCCTCCAGGCGCGCATCCGGCTGCGCCGGGGCGGCGACCGCCGGCGGCTCCTGGTGCGCCGGGAGCTCGATCCAGAACTCGGACCCTTCGCCCGGTATGCTGGCGAAGCCGACGCCGCCGCCCATGAGCTCCGCGAGCCGCTTCGTGATGGCGAGGCCGATCCCGGTCCCCTCGATCGGCCCCGTCTCCTGGCCGGCGCGCTGGAAGGGCTGGAAGATCTTCGGGTGCTGCTCCTGGGGGATGCCGATGCCGTTGTCGATCACGCAGATCTTCACGACCCCGTCATCCGGCATCGACACCGCGATCGTGGCGCGGCCCCCCCTGCGGCCGTACTTGATCGCGTTCGAGCCGTAATTCATGAGGATCTGCGCGAAGCGCGTGCGATCCGCCGTGATCTTCGGGAGCTCCGCGGGGAGGGGCGCGAGGGCGATCTCGATCCCGGCGCGCTGGGCCATCGGGTCGAGCGTCGTCTTCACCTCGACCAGCACCTCGGGGACGTTCACCGGCTCGATCGACACCGTGACGCGGCCCGCCTCGATGCGCGAGAGATCCAGGATGTCGTCGATGAGCTTGAGCAGGTGCTCGCCGCCCTTGAGGACGTGCTCTATCCGCTCCTTCTGGCGATCGGTGAGCGGCGTCTTCCTGTCGCGATGCAAGAGCTGCGCGAAGCCGAGGATCGCGTTGAGCGGCGTGCGGAGCTCGTGGCTCATCGAGGCGAGGAACTCGCTCTTCGCGGAGCTCGCGGCCTCGGCGATGCCCCGCGCCTTGCGCAGCTCCTCCTCGCGCTGCACGTCGCCGGTCATGTCCCAGAGGGTGCATACCGTCCCGCCCTCGGCCGTGCGGCGCTCGGTCGCCCGCAGGCTGCGCCCGTCGCTCGTGCAGAGATCCAGCGTGCCATCCGGCTCCGCGTGGTAGGCGAGCATCCTCTCGCGGAACGCGGCCGCAGGCTCGCCGCCGAGGGCGAACAGCCCCGCGGCGAGGCTCTCGCCGAGGATCTCATCATAGCTCCGCCCGATCACGGGGCCGTCCACCCGCGCGCCCAGCCAGTGCCGGTAGACGCTGTTGCAGAGCGCGAGCCGATCCTGCGCGTCGAACACGGCGAACGCGCCCTGGAAGCTCTCCACCGCGCTCCGCAGGAGGTCGCTCGTGCGCTGCGCCACGGCCTCCAGGCGCCTGCGGTCGCTGATGTCGCGGATGGCGCTCGAGAAGAGCGTGCCCCCCTCGGTCGTCAGCGGGCTGAGGCTGATCTCGACAGGGAACTCGCTGCCGTCCCTCCGGCGGCCGAACAGCTCCAGCTCCGACCCCATGGGGCGCGCCTTGGGCGCGGCGATGAACGCCGAGCGGTTCGCGACATGAGAGCGCTGGAATCGCTCCGGGAGCAGGATCTCGATCGCCTGCCCGATGAGCCCGCCGCGCGTGTAACCGAACATCCGCTCGGTCTGGACGTTGACGAACACGATACGTCCGTGCTCGTCGACGACCACCATGGCGTCGGGCGCCGCGTCGATGAGCATGCGGAACGTGCTGTCGTCGAGCTGGCGAGGGCCAGGTCCATGGGGCGCCTGCTCGGGGGCTGACAGGCGTTCGACGGAGGAGATCTCATGTGTCATCGGGGAGCCTCACACAGAACACGGCGCCAGGGGCGTTGTCCTCGATCCGGATGTCGCCGCCGTGCGCCTCGACGGCCATCTTGCAGAACGCGAGCCCCAGGCCGCGGCCGGCGCGCTGGAGGGCCGGGGCGTCGCCTCCGAGCTGGACGAAGCGATCGAACACCTGCGCGCGCATCTCGGCGGGGATGCCCGGCCCCGCGTCCGCGACGCGGATCTCCACGTGGGCGCCGCGCTTCGCGGCGCTCACGGTCACCGCGGTCCCGGCCGGGGCGTGGACGATCGCGTTCTCGAGGAGGTTCTCGAGCGTGCGGCGGAGCAGGTCCGGATCGGCCTGGACGCTGGGCACCTCGACGGCCTCGCGCAGCGAGAGTGACCGGGAGCTCGCGCGCAGGTCGAGCGCGGCGAACACCTCGAGGACGAGCGCGCGGAGATCGACGCTCGCGCGCTCGGGGGCGAGCCTCCCCTCCTCGCTCTTGCTGATGTCGAGCAGGTTGTAGATGAGCCGCAGCAGGGCCCGCGCCTGGTCGCGGACGTGCCGCGCGGAGTCGCGCGCCTGCTCCGAAAGCGCGCGGTCCCGGAGCAGGAACTGGGCGTGCAGGTCCATGCTGCTCACCGGGTTCTTCAGATCGTGCACGACGAACGCCATGAGCCGCTCCTTCTGGAGCTGGAGGCGCATCAGCGCGTCGCGCTGCTGACGGACGAGCTCGACGTGCTCGCGCAGCTCCGCGCCGAGCCGGCGCAGCCTCAGGGCGGCCTGGACCCGCACGAGCAGCTCCGACGGGCGGATCGGCTTCGTCAGGAAGTCGTCGCCGCCGGCGCGCAGCGCGCTGTCGAACGTGTCGACGTCGCGGAGCGCCGTCAAGAAGACGATCGGCGTGCTCGCGCCCTCGGGCAGGCTGCGGATCCGGGAGCACACCGCGAACCCGTCCATCCCCGGCATCCGCACGTCGAGGAGCACGCAATCGGGCTTGTGGCGCTGGAATTGCTCGATTCCCTCCTCGCCTGTGACGGCGAGCACGACCTCGTAGCCGTCGTCCTCGAGCGTGGCCTGGGCCAGGGCGCGGTTCTGTTCGTTGTCATCGACGACCAGCACCCTGGATGTGGGCTCGTGCTGTTCCATGCGGCCTCGGCTCCGGGCGCGAGATTACATGAGAGGCAACGGCCCTACCACAGCGTTCAGGTCATGGCCCGATCGGCGCGCGAGGCCCTGTTCACTCCCGACTTCGACGTGAAGGAGAGCGGGAACGCATACGTCTTCAAGGCGGACATGCCGGAGAAGGACGTCGACGTGTCCTTCGCGGGCAACCGCCTCATTGTGAGCGGGAAGCGCGAGGGGGAGAGACGCGAAGAGAAGGAGACATATTACTCGTTCGAGCGCTCTTATGGCACCTTCAGCCGGAGCTTCACCCTGCCCGCGGGCGTCGGTCGCTCCGAGGCGGCGGAGCCCGCCGCAGGACGCTCTTGTGCTGAACCGGTCGGATGCAGCTGGACGTCCATCGGTCCGCGGCGCTCGACGCTGGCACCCACGAGGCGGAACAACTCATTCGGTTGTGACCCAATCAACGGACAACTGTCCATGTGCGCGTCGCGCGCAGCGCCAGCGCCGCGAGCAGCGCGCACAGCCACGCGAGGACATAGGCGGCCGCCGGGGACAACCACGCGAGCCCCACGTAGAGCGCCGCGAAGAACGAGGCGAAGCCGAGCAGGCCGCGCACGAAGCCCGCGAGCAGGGCCACCGTGGCGGCCGCGCCGTGCCGGGGCAGGGTGAAGCACGGCAGGACGTTGCCGGTGATCGGGATCGCGAGCAGCAGGCCGCTCACGCCCGCCGGCGCGGCGCCAGCGCTGCGCACGATGCACCAGGCCATGGCCATCGCCGCGACCACCCGGCAGGCGAGCTCTACGCGCGGAATGGCCACCGCCGCGGGCGGCTCGCGCAGGCGCGGCAAGGCGAGCGCGCCCAGGGCGGGCGACGCCAGCGCCGCGGCGCAGGCCAGCGGCGGGGGCAGCCGCAGCGCGAGCAGCGCCGCGCCCACCGACAGGAACGCCGCGTTGGCCGTGAGCAGCGCCACGCCCCAGCGCCGGCCCCGCCGCGCGCACCAGGCGAAGGTGAGCACATGAACGATCGTGGCCGGGACGCACACCAGCGTCGCGAGCGCGATCGCGCCCGCCTGGGCGGGCGCCTCCTGCAGCAGCACGAAGCCCATGATCGGGCCAACGATCATCGGCAGCCCGGCGAGCGTGCCGCCCACCGCGTGGCCGAAGCGGCGCGCCGCCAGCGAGGAGAGCAGCACCGACGCGCCCACCAGCGCGAGCTTCAGCAGCACGAAGGCCCGCGCCTCCATCGATCGCGCCGCACGACACGCATGGCTCGCGGGGCCCTGTAGGGCCACACCCCGTGTAAGACAATGCCAGAGGCTCTCCTGCTCGGCGCCGCGAGGTGGTCAGACCTCGGGCGCGCGCCTCGCGCCCCGCGGGGCCTCGACGCGGCGCCGAAGCGACGCGTCACGCTGCGCCCGCCCGCCGGAGGCCGGAGCACAGCGCGCTCGCCGGTTTGCGACGCTCGGGGGCTCTGGGCTGCGCCGGGCTCCCCGTGTAGGCTCTCCGTGGTTTCCTCATGTCGACATGCCCTACGTGCCGAACCGAGCATGCGGACGGCGTCGCTGCCTGCGCGACAAACGCCGAGACGCTCGCGGCGGAGCCCGCCCCGCCTGGCGCCGATCCGGAGCTCGCGCCGGGAACGCCGGTCGGCGAGTACCGCGTCGAGGCGAAGATCGGGGCAGGGGGCTTCGGCACGGTCTACCGCGCGATCCACCCCGTCATCGGCAAGGCGGCGGCCATCAAGGTCCTGAGCCGCCAGTGCTCCGCGAACCCGCAGCTCGTCTCCCGCTTCGTCGCGGAGGCGCGGGCCGTGAACCAGATCAGGCACCGCAACATCATCGACATCTTCTCGTTCGGCGCCCTCGAGGACGGCCGGCACTACTACGTGATGGAGCTGCTCGAGGGGATGACCCTCGACGCCTACCGCCGCAAGCGCGGGCGCCTCCCGCCCGCCGAGGCGCTGCCCATCCTCGTCAAGATCGCGCGCGCGCTCGACGCGGCGCACGCGGCGGGCATCGCGCACCGCGACCTCAAGCCCGAGAACGTGTTCCTGGTCTTCGACGAGGACGGCGCGATCTTCCCGAAGCTGCTCGACTTCGGCATCGCCAAGCTGCTCGGCGAGTCCTCGAGCGCGGTGCACAAGACGCGGACGGGGCACCTGATCGGGACGCCGCTCTACATGTCCCCCGAGCAGTGCCGCGGCAAGAACGTCGATCACCGGACGGACATCTACTCGTTCGGGATCCTCGCGCACGAGCTGCTCGCCGGCGCGCCGCCGTTCGACGGCGAGAACGCGTTCGACCTCCTCATCAAGCACACGTCGGAGGCGGCGCCCCCTGTGTCGACGGTGGCGACGCACCTCTCGCCGGCGCTCGACGCGCCGCTCCTGCGGATGCTCGAGAAGGACCCCGCGAGCCGCCCGGCGTCGCTGCTCGAGGCGACCGCGGCGCTCGTGGAGGCCGCGCGCGGCGCGGGGTACGAGCTGCCCGGTGGCCTTCTGCGGGCGAGCGACGCCGCCGTCGGGCGAGGCGCCGGCGACGCCGCCGCGCGGCGCCGCGCGGCCGTGGAGGCGCTGGACGCTGGGCTCGCGCCGACGCAGCGCGGCCACGCCGCGGAAGCGAGCTCGGGGCTGCACGGGAACGAGACGTTGCTGCAGGGATCGCTGCCGAGCAAGCCGGAGAGCACGTCGACCACGGCGTCGCGGCGGAGGGCGGCGCTCACGGCGGTCGCCATCCTCGGCGTCGGCGCGGCCGCGGCGCTCACGTTGCACCTCGGGCACAGCGAGCCGGCGGCCGACGCCCCGGGCGCGCCCGCGTCGGGCGCGGCGATGCCGAGGACGGAGGCCGCGCTGGTCGCGCCCGTCCTGCCGGCTTCCGCCGTCGCCGAGGCCACGCCGGAGTCGGCCGCGCCGTCTCCGTCGCTGGAGGCGACCGCCGCAGCCGCGGCGAGCGCCGACGCGGCGCCGCCCGACGTCGAGCTCCGGATCCAGGCGACCCCGAAGGAGCTCGAGGTGTGGAGCGAGGGCAAGCTCGTCGGCAAGGCGCCGGGGCCGCTGCGCCTGCCGCGCGGGCGCGCCGTGAAGCTCACCTTCAAGGCGCCCGGGTACCAGGAGCAGGCGCAGGAGGTCCCGGCCGAAGGGGACGGCGCGATCGCCGTGTCGTTGAAGAGGGCGGCGCCGACCGCGAGGGGCGCCGTCAGGAAGGGCGACCTGGAAAACCCGTTCCAGTGAGCATGCGCGCGCGGCCCAGCTCCAGGCGATACGTGCGCGCGATGGGGGGAGCCGCGGCGCTGCTCGTCGCGGCCGCCGGCTCCGCCGGGTGCGTGGAGCTCGGCGAGATCTCCCCGGGCGTGTGCGGCAACGGCGTCATCGAGCCGTCGCGCAACGAGGACTGCGACTGCTTCGAGGCCAGCGCGCCCTGCGAGGTGAAGACGCAGGACGCGCAGGGCGCGACCTCGACGAGCTGGTGCAACCCGCGCGGAAGCGAGAACGAGTGCCGCTTCGTGTGCACCGACGTGGACCGCACGTGCCCGAGCGGGTGGGGCTGCGGGGTCGACGGCGTGTGCCGCGTCTCCACGGGCAATTTCAAGCCGCTCGGCGCCGCGCTGCCGCTCGGCGCGCAGCGGCTCATCACGGGTGATCTCGACGGCGACGGCCGCGGCGACCTCGTGGGCGTCGGCTCGACGAGCCTCGAGGCGCTCTATTTCGACGCGAACAGCACGGTGGGGACCCAGGTGTCGATCCCCTCGGCAGGGGACACGCCCGCGCTCGCGCGCCTCACCGACGATGAGACGACGGACATCGCGCTCAGCGTGGGGCCTGGCGTCGCGATCCTGAGCGGCGAGCCGGGCCGCACGTTCGCGCCGGTCCCCGTGCTCGCGTCGGTGTTTCCCCTGGGCTCGCTGCTCGGCGCGGCGCCCGAGGCGACGACCCTCCGCGGCGCGCGGCTCTTGCCCGTCGGCAGCACGCGCGAGGAAGGACAGACGTGGGTCGCCCTGGTCGTCGGGACCGACACGCGCGGGGCGGCGCCGGAGGATGTCATCGCCGTCGTGCGAGGGTCGGAGAGCGGCCGGCTGTCGTTCATCGATCGGCAGCGCGGGCTGCGCGACGTCGCCGGTCCGCTCGCGAGCGCGGAGCTCGGCGGGGGCCCGCTGCACGAGGTGGTCGTCGCCCTCGCGGACGACTCGGCCGTGCACATCTACTCGCCGGACGACGGCGCGCACACCGCGGTGGAGCTCCCGGCAGGGGCGCGGATCGCCGGCGCGGCCTTCCTCCGGGACGTGAACGGCGACGAGGTCCTCGATCTGCTCGTGGGCGCCACGTGCGCGCAGCCTGACCCCCGCTTGCCCGCGGGCGCGCCTTGCTACGAGCTCGACGTCGCGGAGGGCGCAGGCGGCGGCGCGTTCGGCGGCATGGCGCCGTACGGCGATCTCTCGTACCCGGCGGGCGGCATGAGCGCCGGGCGCTTGCCCGGCTTCGGGGCCCCCGTCGCGATCGGCGATCTCAACGACGACGGGGTGCTCGACATCGTGGATCCCGACGCCGTGAGGCTCGGAAAGATCCGGCCGTCTCCTCCCTACCAGGTCGAGTTCGACCGGCTCGCGCCGGCGAACGGCCGGCGCTGGACCAGCGCGGTGATCGCGGACCTGACCGGCAACGGCGCGCCCGACGTCGTCGCCGGCTCCGCGGACGCGACGGATCTGACGTTCTTCAACGGCGTCCCCGGCGCCGAG
Source organism: Sorangium sp. So ce117 (assembly GCF_051524395.1). Classification (NCBI taxonomy): domain Bacteria; kingdom Pseudomonadati; phylum Myxococcota; order Polyangiales; family Polyangiaceae; genus Sorangium; species Sorangium sp. So ce117. The sequence continues at coordinate 7,130,949 of NZ_CP150309.1, read as the reverse complement.
GCCGCCGATTTCAAGCTCAACGAGCTCAAGATCCCGACGCTGGGCAACGTCTCGAGCTTCGTCGTTGGCGACTTCGACGGCGATCTCCTGCCGGACCTCTTGTTCGCCGAGAGCGCCGGCAGCTCGCTGTCGAGCGCGGAGCACCCGACGCTGGCCGTCTGCTTCGGCCGGTACATGAAGGCGCCGGAGTCGCCGGTGCGGCTCGGCGCCTTCGAGGGGCTCCTCGACATCGCGGCGGTGCGGCTCCCCGAGCCGGACGACGCCGTGGACGACATCAGCGTGCTCTTCTCGCACCGCGGCGACGTCGCGTTCAGCCTCATCGAGGGCAGCAGCTCGCGGTCGCTGCTGCCGCCGTTGCCGCTCGTCCGCTCGGGCGACGTGCGGCAGGCAGGCGAGCTCCGCGCCGTGAGGAGCGTCGCCGGCCGCTTCGGGGGCGATCGGGCGGAGGTCGCCTCGCTGACGATCGCTCCTCCGAGCCCTGGCTCCTCCCGGGGCTCGGCCGAGCTCTGGCTCTTGCCGGCGGTCGACGCGGGCGCCATCGCCATGGTCGACGAGGCCAAGCACCGCGTCTCGCTGCCCGCGGAGCTCGTTCCCTCCCGGGAGCCCGCGTGGGCGCTGGATGGGGTCGCCGTCGATCTCGACGGCGATGGAACCGACGAGCTCGTCCTCTCGCTGCCGATCGAGGACGCGGCCGCGGCGCCGGGGACGCCGACCCTGGCCGGCGCGATTACCCTCGTGCGCCGCGGCGCGAGCGGCGCCTTCGAGGCGCCGGAGGCGGCCTTCTCGCCCGCGCCTCACACGCTGTACGGGGGGCTCCGCGCCGGCGACATGGACGGCGATGGCCACGCGGACGTGGTGGGCATCGCGTACGAGCTGGCGCCAGGGACGCGAACGATCACGGCGAGCCGGCTCGCCGTCTTCTGGAACACGGGCGAGGGCGCGCTCGACGCGCCGATCGAGCTCGAGGTGCCCGACCCCAGCCTCGAGTACCTCGCGAGCGAGGTCACCAGCGCCGACTTCGCCCGCGTCGACGACGGGATGGGAAGGTCGCTCGTCGTGCTCACGCGCAGCGCGGCCTACGCGCTCGACGTGTGCGGCGACGGCGCGGCGGGCTGCCATGATCTCGGCCAGCACCAGCTCCGCAAGCTGGACGGCATCCCCGGCGGCTCCGCGATCGCGACGTGCGATGTCCTCGGCGATGGGGTCGACGATCTCGCGGTGCTCAGCGACGGCGCGCTCCGCGTCCACGAAGGAGTCCCGATCCGCCGATGAAGACCTCGCTGTGCGTCGTGCTCATGGCCTTCGCGGCGACCGCGCTCGCGCCGAGCGCGGCCTCGGCGGAGGAGGACATCGAGCAGGCCAAGGCGCTCTACAACGCCGGCGCCCAGGCCTACGCGGCGACGCGGTACCGCGACGCGGTGCAGTCGTTCGAGGCGGCGTACAGGAAGGCGCCGCGCCCTGCCCTGCTGTTCTCGCTGGCCCAGGCCTACCGGCGCCTGTACGTGGTCGAGCAGAGCCCCGAGGCGCTGCGGGCCGCCATCGCGAACTACCGGCGCTATCTGGAGCAGGTCCCGCAGGGCGGGCGCCGCGCGGACGCGACCGAGGCCCTGAGCGAGCTCGGGGTGATCGCCGCGCGCCTCGAGGCGAGCGCTCCGTCGTCGCCCGTCGCGCCGGAGGCGGCGCCGCCCGACGTCAGGCCGCGGACCCGCATCAACGTCACCTCGCCGACCGCGGGGGCCCGCGTGTCCATCGACGGCGGCGCGCTGGCCGACGTGCCGCTGATGGCGGAGGTGCAGCCGGGCAAGCACCGGATCAAGATCACGGCCGACGGCCACGTCGACGAAGAGCGCGAGGTGGTCGCGATCGAGGGGGACATCCTCGGGATCGACCGGGAGCTGCGCGAGCGGCCGGCGCTCCTCCAGGTGAAGGGCCCCGTCGGCGCGCAGGTGACGCTGGACGGGCGCTTCGTCGGCACGACGCCGCTGCCGCTCCTCCAGGTCGCCCCGGGCAAGCGGTTCTTCGTCGCCACGAAGAACGGCCACGGGCCGTTCTCTCGCGAGCTGTCGCTCCGCCGCGGCGAGCGCCTCGTCATCGAGGTGGGCCTCACGAGCTCCTTCCAGCGGAAGATGTCCTATGGCCTCGTCGCGATGGGGGTCCTGTCCGCCGGCGTCGGCGTGCTGACGCTGGCCTCGGGCCTCGAGGAAGAGGACCAGGCGCGCGAGATCGCCGAGAAGCGCGCGGCGCAGGGGATCTCGGAGAAGGAGCTGGGCGACTACCGGGCTCACCTCGACACGCGCGACGAGCTCGCGAACGCGACCGTCGGCCTGTTCGGCACGGCCGCGGCGTTCGCCCTCGGCGGCTTCGTGTTCTACGCGTTCGACACGCCGAACCCGCCGCCGCTGCCCGCGCGCACGGACCCCGCGCCCGCGCGCACGGGCGGCCCGATGCTCGAGCTCTCGGCCGCGCCGATCCTCGGGCCGGGGCTCGGCGGGGCGGGGCTCGTCGGCCGGTTCTGGTGAATCTGGTGAAGGCGCCGCAGCGCCCCGGGCCGCCGAGGGCGGCCATCGCGAGCTAGCGGCGGTATCTGGGAGGAGGTCGACCCGAGCCACGCGCCGTGCGGCGCCGGCGTCGCGGGCCCGCGGGGGAGGCGTCCAACGACGCCTTCGCCCCGCGCGCCCGCCTTCGCTCGATCAGTTGGGGAACCCGTCGAACTGGCAGGTCAGGCTGCAGCCGTCGCCGCCCGTGCGGTTGCCGTCGTCGCACGCCTCGTAGGCGCTGTGCACCTTGCCGTCGCCGCAGTACGGGCCGTAGACGCAGCCCGGCGCGCACTTGCCGTAGCCGCCGGTGTTCTTGCCGTCGCCGTCGTCGCACTGCTCCGGGCCGTTGCGGATGCCGTCGCCGCAGCGCGGGCCGAGCTGGCAGCGCGGGCCGCACTGGCCGTAGCCGCCGTCGTTCTTGCCGTCGTCGCACTGCTCGCCGGGCTGGACGACGCCGTCGCCGCACTGCCCGCCGAGGCGGCAGTTGTTGCTGCAGCCCGTGGCCTCGTTCGGGGGATCGCACTGCTCGCCCCACTCCTCGTCCACGCGGCGGTCACCGCACTTCGCCGCCGGGCTGCAGTCGGGCATGCAGCTCCCGTAGAAGCCGTCGTTCACGCCGTCGTCGCAGGTCTCGGCGCCGTTGACGCGGCCGTCGCCGCAGTACGGCCCGTACTGGCAGAGGGCATCGCACCCGTTGTATTCGCCGCTGTTCTCGCCCTCGCCGAGATCGCAGTCCTCCTCCGCGGGCTGGACGATGCCGTCACCGCAGCGCGGCCCGAAGATGCACGAGGGCCCGCACTTGCCGTACTCGCCGTCGTTGATCCCGTCGTCGCACTCCTCGCCGAACTGCGGCTGGATCACCCCGTCGCCGCAGTGCGCGCCGAGCCGGCAGCTCACGCAGTTCGGGTCGGTCGCGCTGTCGCACTCCTCGCCCCAGTCGGCGTCGACGCGGTTGTCGCCGCACCTCGGCGCCGGCGTGCAGGCCGGAGCGCAGGTGCCGTAGGTGCCGTCGTTCACACCGTCGTCGCACGCCTCGGCGCCGTTCCTGATGCCGTCGCCGCAGTACGGCCCGTAGTCGCAGGTCGCGGTGCACCCGCCGTACCCGCCGGTGTTCTGCCCGCTGCCGAGATCGCAGTCCTCCTCGGTGGGCTGGACGATGCCGTCGCCGCAGCGCGGCCCGTGGAGGCACGCGGGGCCGCACTGGCCGTACCCGCCGTCGTTGACGCCGTCGTCGCACTCCTCGCCGAGGGCCGGCTGCGTGACCCCGTTGCCGCACTGCGCGGGGAGCCGGCAGCTCACGCAGCTCGGGTCAGCCGCGTTGTCGCACTCCTCGCCCCACTCGGCGTCGACGCGGTTGTCACCGCACCTCGGCGCCGGCGTGCAGCTCGGGTTGCAGGTGCCGTAAGCGCCGTCGTTCACGCCGTCGTCGCACCCCTCGGCGCCGTTCCTGATGCCATCACCGCAGTACGGACCGTAGTTGCAGGAGGCGGTGCACCCGCCGTACCCGCCGGTGTTCTGCGCGCTGCCGAGGTCGCAGCGCTCTTCGTCGGGCTGGACGATGCCGTCGCCGCAGCGCGGCCCGTAGAGGCACGCGGGGCCGCACTGGCCGTACCCGCCGTCGTTGACGCCGTCGTCGCATTCCTCGCCGAGGGCCGGCTGCGTGATCCCGTTGCCGCATTGCGGGGGGAGCTGGCAGTTCAGGCAGTTCGGGTCGGCCGCGTTGTCGCACTCCTCGCCCCACTCGGCGTCGACGCGGTTGTCGCCGCACCTCGGGGCCGCCGTGCAGTTCGCGTTGCAGGTGCCGTAAGCGCCGTCGTTCTTGCCGTCGTCGCACGACTCGGCGCCGTTCCTGATGCCGTCGCCGCAGTACGGACCGTAGTTGCAGGTCGCGGTGCACCCGCCGTACCCGCCGGTGTTCTGGCCGCTGCCGAGATCGCAGCGCTCTTCCTCGGGCTGGACGATGCCGTCGCCGCAGCGCGGCCCGTAGAGGCACGAGAGCCCGCACTGGCCGTACCCGCCGTCGTTGACGCCGTCGTCGCACTCCTCGCCGAGGTCCCGCTGCGTGGCCCCGTCGCCGCAGTGCTCGCCGCGCTGGCAGCTCACGCAGTTCGGGTCGGTCGCGCTGTCGCACTCCTCGCCCCAGTCGGCGTCGACGCGGTTGTCGCCGCACATCGCCGCCGGCGTGCAGTTCGGGTTGCAGGTGCCGTAGAAGCCGTCGTTGACGCCGTCATCGCACCCCTCGGTGCCGTTCCTCCTGCCGTCGCCGCAGTACGGCCCGATCTGGCACTCGCGCGTGCAGCCGCCGTAGCCGTTCGCCGTGTTGCCGGAGCCGAGGTCGCACGCCTCGTACGGCGCGTTGACCGCGCCGTCGCCGCACCGGGGCGGGGCCACGCACCCGGGCGCGCAGGCGTTCGAGGCGTTGGCGTACGTGCTGTTGTTGACCCCGTTGTCGCAGGTCTCCATGCCGTTCCTCTGGCCGTCGCCGCAGTACGGACCGAGCTGGCAGTTGTTGCACTGGCCGTAGCCCGTCCCGTTCCTGCTGCCGTCGTCGCACTCCTCGCCCGGCGTCACGACCGGCGGGTCGACCCCGCACTGCGGCGTGCACACCGACGTGCCGGCGCTGAAGCCCGACAGCGTGAGCTGGTAGTTCGACCCGGTGACGTGGCGCTCGGCCTGGAACACCGCGATCTCGTAGACCTTGCCCGGCTCGAGGTTCAGGTCGACCTCGTAGTTGGCGCCGCGGTCCGTGCAGCCGGAGTTGGCGGGGCAGGGGGTCACGCGGGCGTCGCCGTTGTCCAGGATGGTCACGCTCTCCTGGAGCTGCGCGTGAATGCTGCCGATGTCCGCGGTCAGCGTGTTCTTGATGAACACCCAGACGTCGTCGTCACCGAAGAAGGTGAGCACCGGATCGGCCGCGGCGCCGTTCGGCGTGAACTGGAACCAGTACCGGACCTCGCTCGTGAAGTAGTAGTTGTGCGAGGGGTTGCTCTGCTGCGCCCGCTCCAGCCCGGCGGAGACCAGGTTGTCGAGCACGGGATCGGCGCCCGGCGGGTCGATGTCCACCGGCCAGAACGGGTTCCGCTGGTACACGTACCTGCCGGCCTGCGCGGTCAGCTCGATGCTGGTGACGAGCGTCCTGTTGTACGTCGGGTTGTCCCGGTACCACCACTGGAAGTTGTCCTGCCCCGTGGTCCAGCCGTTCGCGTCGCTCGGCGTGACGAAGCCGGGGCCGAACCTGCTCACGGGCTTGCCGGCGGTGTCGAGCGTCGGCTGGACGATCCTGTCGATCTGATTGCCGCTGGGGGTGATCTCGAAATCGAAGTGGCCGACGAGGTTGTCCGTCAGGTTGGCGTCGCACGCGGTGTTGCTGACGTTGCGGTTGTAGTCGGCCGGGCACCAGCCGATGAAGTCGCGGAGGACCATCGGCAGCCGCATCTCGCTGGGCTGAGCGGTGCAGGTGTAGCCCGGCTCGATCGTGCACGTCGCGGAGCATCCGTCGCCGCTCACGGTGTTGCCGTCGTCGCACGCCTCGGTGGCGTCGCCGGGCAGGAGCATGCCGTCGCCGCACTTCGAGATGCACGCGCCGCCGCTGCAGTTCGGCTCGCCCTTGCAGTCCGGCGTGCAGCCGTCGCGCCAGTTGCCGTTGCCGTCGTCGCAGGCCTCGGTGCCCTCGCGGATGGCGTTGCCGCAGACGGAGAAGCCCGTGCAGTCCTGGGGCTCTCCGTCGTCGCAGACGCTCCCCGGCTCGATCCGGCAGGTCTCGTCGCAGCCGTCGTCCGAGAAGGGATTGCCGTCGTCGCACTGCTCGGCGCCGTTCTTGAACCCGTCTCCGCAGACGGTCTTGCAGGGGAACCCGACGCGCGAGCAATCCCACCCGTCCTCGATCGTCTGGCAATCGGCGCTGCAGCCGTCGCCGCTCGCCGGGGGCTGCTTCCCGTCGTCGCACACCTCGGTGCCGCCGATCTTGCCGTCGCCGCACACGGGCGGCGGCGGCGGGGTGCAGCGCCCGCCGCCCGGCGGGCACGTCCAGCCGACCTCGATCCTGCACTGCGCGGTGCAGCCGTCGCCGCCGACAGGGTTTTCCCCGCCGCCGTCGTCGCACTGCTCGCCGAGCTGCACCGTGCCGTCGCCGCAATAGGTCCTCACGGTGCAGGGCTGGCCGGGCTTGCAGATCCAGCCCTGCTCGAGCCGGCAATCCGCCGTGCAGCCGTCGCCCGACGCGGGCGGTTTGCCGCCGTCGTCGCACTCCTCGCCGTTGTTCACCCGGCCATCGCCGCACTGGAAGACGAGGACGCAGGCCCTGCCCGGCTCGGGGCACACGTACGCCGGGTCCACCGTCTTGCAATCCGCGCTGCAGCCGTCGCCGCCCGCGGTGTTGCCGTCGTCGCAGAGCTCGCCGGGGTTCACGGCGCCATCGCCGCACCGGAACAGGAGCACGCAGGGCTGGCCCGGGGTCGGGCAGCTGTAGAAGGACTCCTGCCGGCACAGGCTCGAGCAGCCGTCGCCGCCCGCGGCGTTGCCGTCATCGCATTGCTCGCCGGTCTCCTTGAGGCCGTTGCCGCAGGCCGGCAGCCGCGTGCACGGCTGGCCCGGCAGGTTGCACTGATACCCCGGCTCGCGCATGCAGTCCGCGCTGCAGCCGTCGCCGGACGCAGGCGGGGAGTCGCCGTCCTCGCACTGCTCGCCGTCGTTCACGCGGCCGTCGCCGCACCAGTAGTTGAGGGTGCAGGGCTGACCCGGCGTGGTGCACGTGTAGATCGGGTCCACCCCGCTGCAGTCGGCGCTGCAGCCGTCGCCGCCCACGGTGTTGCCGTCGTCGCAGACCTCGCCCGGGCTGAGCACGCCGTCGCCGCACCGGATCAAGAACTCGCAGGGCTGCCCCGGGGTCCTGCAGTTGTAGAAGGCCTCCTGCCGGCACAGGCTCGAGCAGCCGTCGCCGCTCGCCGTGTTGCCGTCATCGCACTGCTCGCCGGTCTCCTTGAGGCCGTTGCCGCAGGCCGGCGGCCGGGTGCACGGCTGACCGGGGCGGCTGCACTGATACCCCTCCTCGCGCATGCAGGTCGCGCTGCAGCCGTCGCCGCTCCGGGTGTTCCCGTCCTCGCACTGCTCGCCGTCGTTCACGCGGCCGTCACCGCACCAGTAGAGGCGGGTGCAGGGCTGACCCGGCCTGGGGCACGTGTAGATCGGGTCCACCGCGCTGCAGTCGGCGCTGCAGCCGTCGCCGCCCACCGTATTGCCGTCGTCGCAGACCTCGCCCGGGTTGATCGCGCCGTCGCCGCACCAGTAGAGGAGGGTGCAGGGCCGGCCCGGGGTCGGGCAGGTGTAGAAGGACTCCTGACGGCACAGGCTCGAGCAGCCGTCGCCGCTCGCTGTGTTGCCGTCGTCGCACTGCTCGCCGCTCTCCAGGGCGCCGTTGCCGCAGACCGGCAGGAGCTCGCACGGCTGCCCGGGCTTCGAGCACACGAAGCCGGACTCGCGCATGCAGGTCGCGCTGCAGCCGTCGCCGGAGGCGGGCGGGTCGTCGCCGTCCTCGCACTGCTCGCCGTTGTTCACGCGCCCGTCGCCGCAGCGATAGAGGAGGATGCAGGGCTTCCCCGGCTCGGAGCACGCGTAAAGCGGATCCAGCGTCTTGCAGTCGGCGCTGCAGCCGTCGCCGCCTTGGGCGTTGCCGTCGTCGCAGATCTCGCCCGGATCCACCGCGCCGTCGCCGCACCGGATCAGGAGCTCGCAGGGCTGCCCCGGCGTCGTGCAGACGTAGAAGGACTCCTGTCGGCAGAGGCTCGAACAGCCGTCGCCGCTCGCGGCGTTGCCGTCGTCGCAGAGCTCGCCGGCCTCCTTGACCCCGTTGCCGCAGACCGGCAGGCGCTCGCACCGCTGCCCGGGCTTCGGGCACACGAAGCCCGCCTCCCGCTTGCAGTCCGCGCCGCAGCCGTCGCCGGGCGTCTCGTTGAGGTCGTCGCACTCCTCGGAGCCGTTCACGCGGCCATCGCCGCAGTCGTAGAGCAGCTTGCACGGCTCGCCCGGTCTCGGACAGACGTACGAGGGATCGACGAAGATGCAGTCTGCGCTGCAGCCGTCGCCGTCCGCGGTGTTGCCGTCGTCGCAGAACTCGCCCGGATCGACAATGCCATCGCCGCAGGCGATGGTCAGCACGCACGGCTCGCCGGGCGGACATGCACAGTAAGGCTCGATCTCGCACAGACCGGAACAGCAATCGCCGGGCAGGCTGTTGCCGTCGTCGCACGCCTCGCTGCCCTGGTTGATCTCGCCGTCGCCGCAGGCGGGCTCCTGGGGCAAGAGGCACTCGGGGGGCGGGTCGTCGACGGCGCAGGGATCGGGCCCGCCGCCGCTTCCGCCGCCGCCGGAGGCGACGCCCGAGCCGAAGTCACTGCCACCGCCGCCGTCGCCGGAGCCGCTGGAGGTCACGCTCCCCGCGCCGCCCACGCCAGGATCGCCCGTGGTGGAGGGCGCTCCCCCTCCACAGGCGGCGAGTATCTGCAGCAATCCCACGGCCAAAGCCAGATAAGACGTTCTCAACCTCACGACACACCTCGACGAACACGAGCGGCTGCGCTCGGGCAGGACCAGGACGAACACGAGCGGCTGCGCTCGGGCAGAAAGGCCGACGACCCGTCTCCAGGGTAGCCCGGCCGCCCTTCGCACCCCTAGACGAAAATCACCTCATCCTGCGCCACTCAGCCACACCCGCAGGAGCGCCCGTTCGCAGCGGAGTCTGCGGAGCACCGCTGACGATTGACGCGCGTTGCGCGACGCAGCGACGGATGGACACGGTGTTTCATTTCAGCTGCGGGTGCACAGGCGCGCGAGCCAGGCTGGCAGCCCGGTTCGGTCTTGACATTCGCCCTGTGACGGGAGCCCGGAGATGGTTTGTGTCCCAAGAGGGCGCGGAGATCTCCGCGCCCCGCGGATCCCCGCTGCTGCGCGCTATCCGCCGGCTCGCCTGAGCACGCCGCCGAGGCCCATCCACTCGATGTACGCCCGCTGCACGTCCTCGGTCCTTCGGTTGATCTCCTCCGCGGCGCCGTTGCCCAGCGGGTCGAGCACGGTGCGCAGCGGCCGCTCCCCGGCCGGCAGCTCCGTGAGCTTCAGGATCGCGTCCGCGACCTGCTGCGGGTCCGGCGGACCCTGGCGCTTCATCGTCTCGATCACCGGCTTCCACAGCTCCGCGGCGAGCGCGAACAGGGCGCCATACTCCGCCGCTCGGGCCTCGTCGGCCTGCATCGCGTTGGTCATCACGCCGGTCGTCGGGAACGCGCCCGGCTCGACGATGGCGACGTCGATCCCGAGCGGCGCGAGCTCGTAACTTGCGCACTCGGCCATCGCCTCCAGCGCGAACTTGCTCGCGCTGTAATGGCCGAAGAGCGGCGTCGCGACCCGCCCGACGGCGCTGCTCACGTGGACGAGGAGGCCGCTCTTCTGCCGCCGCATCGCGGGCAGCACGGCGCGGTTGACGCGCACGGCGCCGAGGTAGTTCACCTGGAACATCGCCTCGGCCTGCGCCACGGTGAACGCCTCGATCGGCCCCTGCGACAGGACGCCCGCGTTGTTGATCACCACGTCGACGCCGCCGGCCTCGTCGAGCGCGCGCGTCACGCCCGCGTCGACCGAGGCGTCGCTCGTCACGTCGAGCTCGATCACGCGGAGCGCGAGCCCCTCGCGCGCGGCGAGCTCCGCGAGCTCGGACGCCGGCCCCGCGTTCTTCGACGCGATCGCGCGCATCCCGGCGAAGACGCGGTGTCCCGCGCGGGCGAGGGTGACGGCGGTCGCGCGGCCGAAGCCGCTGCTGGATCCTGTGATGAGGGAACGGAGCTCTCGGGTCATTCTCTCGCTCGCTTTCGAAAGGGGGAGCAAGGAGCGTATCGCGCCGGATCCCCCCGTGGAACCGGAGAACGGCGATCGTCGGGGTGCGCGGGACAATTTGCCACGCCCTCATCTGGGTATCGTCGCGACAGGATCGATTTCAATGCGAATTGCAGCGATCGAATCGCAGGCTCGCGCGTGCGCGCCGAGATAGTTCCATCGGTCCTGGAGCGGCCGACTCGGCGGATGGCCGGGCGGCGCGATCCACCCATGGATTGCCTGCCTTGACCCCTTTGGGTTGAACCGTATAGTCAGCCAGACGGTCGGGCTGCCCACAAATCGTGTCTGCCGGACCGTCGAGCACACGACCGCTGCCCCGCGCGGGTCGCGGACGTGTGCGCCGTGGTTGCATCGTCCACCATCACATCATCGGAGGTTCGAATGGAACACCTGATTCGGAAGATCGCCCAGGATCGTCTCTGGAAGCAGTGGATCGCGGCCAACACGTCCGGCGCGCCGACCCTCGACGCCGGCTGCATCTCGCGGAAGGAGGGCTGTATCTCGAAGAAGGCGGGCTGCATCTCGCGGAAGGCGGGCTGCATCTCGAAGAAGGCGGGCTGCATCTCGAAGAAGGCCGGCTGTATCTCGAAGAAGGCCGGCTGCATCAGCTGACGGAGCCGCCGGGGCCGCGAGCGAGGCGGCAGGACCATGTTCATCTTGCCGTGGTCTTCTGCCTCGCTCGCGCGCGCCCGGACCGATGGGGGCCGCGCTTCTCGATGGCTGTTCAACCTCTTTCCTGGAGTCGACCGATGGACGCCCACGGACCGACGCTCGCGGCGATGATCGATCAGGTCAGGGACATCCCTATCTACCGACAGTCGATCGAGGAGGGCTCTTTCCCGATCCTGGACAAGCCGGAGATCGCAAGAGGCTTTCCGGACAACTGGATGACCCCGAGGCTCGCCGAGGCGCTGAAGGTCGGCGAGGCGGAGCTCGTGCTCTCGACCGGGACCAACCACGCGCGGATGCAGATCATCCGCCCGCCTTTCTTCCTTCTGAAGTCGTACTACCGCCTGTGGAGCGAGCACCCCGACATCGCGGTCACGTGGCATGAGGGCTGCCAGCGCGTCTCGATCACCACGGTGCTGGCGACCGAGCACGTGGCGCGGCTCGCCGCGAGGCGGCGCGGCGCCGAGGCGCCGGCGCTCCCCAGCCTCGAGGATCGCCGGCTCGACGAGCGGACGCTCTATATCAACCTGCGGCTCGACCCGGCGCTCTGGGATCGCGGCGACGTCGAGCGCATGCTCGGCGAGATGAGCGCCGTCCGAGACGCGCATCCGCGAGGCCTTTACCACCTCGACTGCGATGGCTACCACCTCGCTCACCTGGTGAAGAAGGCCATGGACATCGGAGCGTGGGAGCGCTTTCCGAGGCCGGCCAGCATCGTTCACGCCTACGAGCTCACGCCGAGGAACGTGCGGCGGTTCCTGGCGGAGCACGTCGAGTGCCCGATCGTCGACCTGTTCGGCAGCACCGAGCTCGGATATCTGTATTACAGCGATCGTCACGGCCGCTACTGGCCTTACCTGGACCAGATGCACCTGGAGCTGATCCCTGTCGAGGAGGGCAGCGCGATCTACAGCCTCATCGTCTCGAGCGTGCGCAACCCCTGCATGCCGCTCATCCGCTATCGCTCGGGCGACTGCGCCGAGACGGTCGACGGCTCCCCCGATCCGCTGCGGATCCGCCGGTTCTGCGGGCGCGAGCGGGAGCTCCTCTGGGCCGAGAAGCGGGGCCCGATCTCGCAGGCCGATCTCGATGACTGGATCGCCGTCTCCGCGCCGTCCGTCTTCGTCTATCAGCTCCACACGGAGGGGCGGCGGCGGGGCCGATTGCTCTATACCACCTTCGACGACGCGCCCGTCGGCCCGGCCGCGGCGCGCGCGCTGCGAGAGCGGATCTGGGAGGGCGCCGGCCTCGACTGCGTCCTCGAGCACCGCGCCCAACTCGCGATCGGCAAGTCCGGGAAGTACGCATGGCTGGTGCAGGGCGGCGATGCCGCGGAGCGAGGTGGCTCGTGACGACGGAACGACCCAGGGTGACGGCCGCCGCGCTGAAGGCGCGGCTCGACGGCGCGTTCTTCTCCGGCGTGGTGCGCCATTTCGTGCGGACCACCGGCGAGGAGCCCGCCTATGTCGAGCGTCAGGTGCTCGAATGCCTGCGGTACCTCTACCTGATATCGCGCTATCCGGAGCCGCTGGCCGGGCTGTTCCTGCCGGTGGAGCAGGCGATCGACGAGGTCTGGCATTACCTGATCTTGCAGACGCGGGAGTACAGCGAGCTGTGCGAGGAGCGCCTCCCGGGGCGCTTCTTCATTCATCACCGCAGCCTGCCCTACGAGGACTATCAGGAGGGGCAGGTCAGCCGGGAGCAGGCGATCGAGGAGGCGCTGCGCTGGCTGCCGCTCTACCGCGACGAGTTCGGCCCCTTCGACGAGGGCGCGCTGCCTCACTGGACGATGGTGCGCTTCCTCCACGAGCGCCTGGGCCTCTCTCTCGAGGCGATCGCCGCGCTCGACGCGGGGAACGGGGCCGCCCTGCCAGGCGTGGAGCGCGACCGTTGAGCCGTCAGGCTGTCGTCACTGCGCCCGTGCCCGCGCCCGCGCCCGCCACGTCCGTCAACACGCTGGTCCTGCTGCTTTGCCAGGTCCTGGGGATCGCTTCCGTGGTGTCGGTCCAGTTCGTCGGCAGCGTGGTGGGTGAGCGGCTCGCGCGGGACATGCGGCTCGCGACGGTCCCGGTGGCCGTGCTCGTGCTGTCCTCGGCCCTGGGCACCTGGCCGGCCAGCCAGCTGATGCGCCGCTTCGGGCGCAAGCCCTGCTTCATCGCCGCGGCGCTCCTGTCCGCCGGCTGCCTCGCGCTCGCGGCGCGCGCGGTGGACCGCTCCGATCTCCCGCTGTTCTGCGCGGCGGTCTCCGGCGTCGGCCTGCATGGCGCCTTCGTGCAGCAATATCGTTTCGCGATCCTCGAAGGGCAGGCGAGCCACCGGGCGCCGCGCCTCTTGACGATGATCCAGCTCGCCAGCGCGCTCGGCATCGTCCCTGGCATCTCGCTCTTCGGCCTGCTGGAAGGACGGACGTCGAGCGAGCTGCCCTCTGCCCTGCTCGTCCTCTCGGCGCTCCAGGTCGTCGCGGCGCTCGCGTTCGTGTCGTACCGGCCGCAGGAAGCGCGGGTCGCGGAGTCCCCCGGCGCGCACGACGCGGGGGCTCGCGCGCTGTACTGGCCCATGGTGGCGATGGGCGCCGGCGCATTCCTCGTGATGAGCCTCATCATGGTGCCGACGCCGCTGCAGATGTGCGGCGTCGAGCAGCGCTCGATCCGGCAGGCGGGCTGGGTGATCGAGGTGCACCTCCTGAGCATGTACCTGCCTTCGCTCTCGGTCGGCGCCCTCCTGAAGCGGATGTCGATCGCGGCGCTCCAGGGGCTCGGGCTGCTTTTCCTGCTGGCGGGGTTCGTGATCAGCCTGGCTCCAGGGTTCGAAGGGCACCTGGTCGGGCTCTCGCTGGTCGGGGTCGGGTGGTGTTATGTGTTCGTGACCGCGACGACCCTCGTCGCGCGCAGCCGGCCCGGCCCCGAGCGTTTCCGGGCGCAGGGCGTCAATGATCTGTGCGTGTTCGCCGCCAGCGGCGCGGCGTCGCTCGCGTCCGGTGCGCTCCTGTCGGCGCTGGGGTGGGGCGGCCTCGTGCACCTCGGGGTGGTGCTGGTCCTGAGCTTGATGGCGCTCGCCCTTCGCGTCCACCGCGCCCCACGCCCGGCGCCGGCGCAGGGCGGCGCGCGACTCTGAAGCGATCGCGCGGGGCCTCGATCGGCCTCCCGCGCACCCATGTCCGGAGAGGGAGGCGAACATCATGTCTGACGTGCAGCCGAATCGTTCAGGAGACAGCCCCGCGCCTCTGGGCCGCGTCGATGCCGTCGTCGTCGGCGCCGGGTTCGCGGGTCTGTACATGCTCTACCGCCTGCGCCGGCTCGGCCTCTCGGTCCGCGTCTACGAGGCGGGCGGCGGGGTGGGCGGCACCTGGTACTGGAACCGCTACCCCGGCGCGCGCTGCGACATCGCGAGCATGGACTACTCCTATTCGTTCTCTCCCGAGCTCCAGCAGGAATGGACGTGGACCGAGCGATACGCCACGCAACCGGAGATCCTGCGTTATCTCGAGCACGTCGCGGACAGGTTCGAGCTCCGCGCGCACATCCGGCTCCGGACGCGGGTGACCGCGGCCACCTTCGACGAGGCGACGGATCGGTGGGTGATCCGGACCGACGACGGCGCCAGCGTGTCCGCCGGGTTCTTGATCATGGCGACAGGCTGCCTGTCCGCCGCGAAGGTGCCCGACATCGAGGGGATCGAGGCATTCCGTGGCGAGCGATACCATACAAGCCACTGGCCGCACGGCGGCGTCGACTTCACCGGCAAGCGCGTCGGCGTCCTCGGCACGGGCTCGTCCGGCGTCCAGGTCATCCCCGCCATCGCCGAGCAGGCGGCGCGCCTCTTCGTCTTCCAGCGGACCCCGTGCTTCAGCGTGCCAGCGCGCAACGCGCCCCTGGAGGCGGCCCACGAATCGTGGATGAAGGCGAACTACGCGGAGCACCGGCAGAGGGCCCGCGAGACGCGCGCCGGGGTCATCATGGACGTCGACCCGCGCTCCGCGCTGGAGGTGCCGCCCGAGGAGCGGGAGCGCGCGTATCAGGCTCGCTGGGAGCAGGGCGGCACCGGCTTCCTCGCCACGTTCTCGGACGTGATGCGGTCCCGGGAAGCCAACGAGACCGCCGCCGAGTTCGTCCGATCCCGGATCCGCGCGACGGTCAGCGACCCTGCCGTCGCCGAGGCGCTGTCGCCGAGGGGGTATCCGCTGGGGACCCGGCGGCTCTGCGTCGACACAGGCTATTACGAGACCTTCAACCGGGAGAACGTCACGCTGGTCGACGTCAAGGCGTCACCCATCGAGGAGATCACGAAGACGGGGCTCCGGACGCGGAGCGCGGAGTACACGCTCGACAGCCTCGTGTTCGCCACGGGCTTCGATGCCATGACGGGCGCCTTGACCAGGATCGAGCTCCGCGGGAGGGGCGGCGAGCCGCTCGCGGCGAGGTGGGCCGACGGCCCGCGCACGTACCTCGGCGTCGCCATCGCCGGCTTCCCGAACCTGTTCACGATCACCGGGCCCGGGAGCCCGTCCGTGTTCAGCAATGCGATCGTCTCCATCGAGCAGCACGTGGAATGGATCGCGGACTGCATCGCGTACCTGCGAGAGCGAGGCTTCGCGTGCATCGAGGCCACCGCCGAGGCGGAGGAGGGGTGGGTCGCGCACGCCAACGAGGTGGCCGGCGGCACGCTGTATCCGCTGGCCAGCTCCTGGTACGTCGGGGCGAACATCCCTGGCAAGCCGCGCGTCCTCATGCCCTATGCCGGGGGCGTCGGCGCCTACAGAAAGCGGTGCGAGGCGGTCGCGGCTCAGGGCTACGAGGGGTTTTCCCTGTCGAGGGCAGGGTAGACGCGTCCAACCGGGGTGGCCCCTCGTGGTGGGCGCGATCGGCGCGGAGGCCGAGCACGGCGGTCCCCGCTCGCCAAGAGCCCCATCGGCGCGGCTCGCCGGCTCGAAGGAAGACGCGCGAGGGGGCCCTCTGCAGCGCACGGCCGCCGGCTGCCCATCGCCTGGCAACTGTGGTAGCTGACCGCCGTGAACGCCACACACGAACCGTCGTACCTGGTCCCGGAGGCCGTCGCCGCCTTCGACGAGGGAGCGCGGCAGGCGGTCTATGACGTCATCGCCCTGCGGCGGGATGTGCGGCATTTCGAGCCGGGGCGCGCGCTCGACCGGGCTGTCCTGCGGCGCATCCTCGAGGCCGCCCACCTGGCGCCCAGCGTGGGATTCTCCCAGCCCTGGGGCTTCGTCGTGGTGCGTGACGAGGCGCAGCGCGCGCGGATCCGCGAGAGCTTCCTTCGCTGCCGTCAGGCGGAGGCTGCCCGTTTTCCGGAGGGCCGGCGCGAGCAGTACCTCTCCTATCGCCTCGAGGGGATCCTCGATGCGTCGCTCAACGTGTGCGTCGCTGTCGATCTGAGGCCGCGCGGAGAGGCGATCCTGGGCACCATCGTCCAGCCCCAGGCGGTGCGCGCGAGCGCGTGCTGCGCGGTGCAGAACCTCTGGCTCGCCGCGCGCGCCGAGGGCGTCGGCGTCGGCTGGGTCAGCATCGTGGAGCCCGCCGTCCTCCGCGCCGAGCTGCGCCTCCCGGCGGGCGTGGAGCCGATTGCGTATCTCTGCCTCGGCCACCCCGTCGCGTTCCGGCGGCGACCGATGCTGGAAGAGAGCGGCTGGCGAGAGCGGCGCGCGGTCGATGAGGTCGTCCACGAACATGGCATCTGGCAAGACCGCGACGGCGCCAGCACGCCCGCGGCGGGCCGCTCGAGCGAGCCGCCGCGCTCATCGCTCCGCACGACGGCGATCCCACCGCTCGACGCCGCCGCCATGGAGGCCTCCCGTGCGCACCAGGCTACGCTCGGCCTGCCGGCGGGCAGCCTGGGGCGGCTCGGGCAGCTCGCGGCGTGGTGGGCCGGCGTGCGTGGCGAGCTCCCGCGCTCGCCGCCGGCGCCGGGGCTGGCCGTGTTCTGCGCGGACCACGGCGTCGTCGCGGAGGGCGTGAGCGCTCACCCCTCGTCGGCGACGACGGCGAGGCTCGCGAACGTGATGGCCGGGGGCGCGGCGGTCTCGGCGCTGGCGGCGCGCCACGGCGTGCGGCTCGTCGCGGTCGACGTCGGCCTGGCGGGCGATCTCTCGGCGCTGCCCTGCGCGCCTGTCGTCCCGCTGGCGCCGCGGGGGGTGCGGCGTGGCACCGGCAACCTGCGGCGCGAGCCGGCGATGACGCGCGACGAGGCGACATGCGCGATGGAGGCGGGGGCCGAGACCGCCCGCGCGCTCGCTGCGGAGGGCGTCACGCTAGCGGGCGCCGGCGACATCGGCGTCGGCAACACGACCGCGGCGACAGCCGTCCTGTGCGCCCTCACGGGCGCGCCGCCGGCGAGCCTCGCGGGACCGGGCGCCGGCCTCGACGCGGAGGGCGTCGCGCGCGAGGCCAGCGTCGTCGCCGACGCGCTCGCGCTTCACGTGCCCGATCCCACCGACCCTCTCGATGTGCTGGCGAAGGTCGGCGGGCTGGAGATCGCCGCGATGGCCGGCTTCGCGCTCGAGGCCGCGCGGCTGCGCATGGGCGTCGTCGTCGACGGGCTGACGGCGTGCGCCGCGGCCCTCTGCGCCGTCAGGATGGCCCCGGCGCTCCGCCCATGGCTCCTCGCCGCGCACCGCTCGGCCGAGCCGGCGGCGGCCCTCGCGCTCACCGAGCTCGGTCTCGATCCGCTCTTCGACCTGGCCCTAGGGGTGGGCGAGGGGATCGGCGCCGTGCTCGGGCTGCACCTCGTCGGCACCTGCGTCTCGACGCTGAGCGGGCTCGACCCTCGTCGCGAGCCCGCGGGCGGCTCCGGCGCTCACGGGGTCGTCGCTTCGGGCTCCGTCTCCGGCGCCGGCTCCTTGTAGAACGCCACGTCGTCGATCCACACGCTGAATGCACGGCTCGCCGAGAAGCGAAACTGGATGGCCCAGATCTTCGTCAGGTCGATCGCCTCGAACTGCTGGCCCCAGCTGGACTGCGCGAGGGCGGAGAAGGGCACCTTGAACTGAGTCCAGCAATTCTTCAGCGTGACGACCCTGGTGAAATGGTCGTCGCACCCGCCCCCTTCGGTGGTGCAGATGCCGCCCTTGCTCCAGGTCTGCACGTCGGCGACGTCAACGGTCACCTTCGTCGAGGCGGGGCCATCCGCATAGGCAAAGAAGGTGATGCCGCTGTACCCGGAGGCGTCGTAGAGGCCCTGATTGGACGCCGAAGCGCTGTTCAATTGGAAGCCGAACAGGGCACCCCACTTCGAAAACAGGTCATCGCCCTCGACGTGCACTGCCAACGTGCTGTCGCCGCGCGGCGGCTCGAGGATGCTCATAGTGAACGGCTCACCCACGTCGGGCGTTTGCGTACCCTCGCCATCGTTCCCCACGTACCAGGCCCCTTGCCGGGGGTTCGTTTCATCCACCACTTTGATGATGGTGTCGTTGTCATCTTCCATGTCGTCGATCATCGACAGTTCCAGGGTGGGGTCGCCCATCGGCGGCTCCGGGCATCCTGCCCCCTCTCCGCCACCTCCCGCGTCCCCGCCGGCGCCGCCTTCGCCGCCAGCGCCCCCGCCTCCCGCGCTCGTGCCGCTGGTGCTGCTGGTCGTACCGCCCTCGCCGCCGGCGCCCCCGCCTCCCGTGTTCCCGCCTTCGCCGCCTTCGCCGCCAGCGCCCCCGCCTCCGGTGTTGCCCTGCGCGACCTCGTACAACTTATCGAAGCCGAAGATCTGGGCACATCCAACCCCGAGCACCGCAATGAGGCACCCGCTGGTCCACCGCGCAAAAGCCAGCTTGCTGTTCATGGTCATGGAAGGGATCTCCGAGAAGCTTCAGCCAATCACGATAGGACGCTGCGTCCCAGAATGGAAGCGCGTCGGTCGCGACGCGAGCCGCCGCGGCGCGGGCTCGAGACAACGGTTTTCGGCCCCTCGCCGGCCCAGCGCTGCTCAGCCTGTCGAATCAAGGCAGCTCGGCTGCGCGTGCGCGGGGCGACCGTTCCCTACATGAACTGTCGGCGTGAGGAAGCCTCCGCCATCGCCTGTTGGCGACTCGGTAGCTCTCGCGAGCTCCGAGGCGACAGCCCTGTGGCGTCAACCGTGTCACGGAGGTGCGGGAGCGCTCTTCCTCGACCGCGCATTACAATACCGCAAGTGCCGAAGTGGCGCGGACGCACGGCGCGGCGTGTTCGAGCGAAGTCGATGAACTGACCGCGTTCCCGAGCGTGGCGCGGCGTCACCGGGTGTTACCGATCGTAGCGTGGGGTCCGTCAATACGCGCCTTCGGCGCGGCGGCCACGGGCCGCGCCGGCGAGCGCGAGCCCGAGCAGCGCTGCCTGGACGAGGCATGTCTCGACCGCAGGGTAGATGCCGAGCGCGGTGAATCGAGGGAGCGGCAGCCGGTGGAGCGGCAACAACCCGCAGAGCTGGAAGGCCGCCACAGCGCGGCCGGCGAGCGGGACACACAGCAGACAGGCGAGCCAGGCGGGGGGGCTCGCCCAGCGGCGCGCGGCCGCCCGGCTCGCGCGGGTGACCAGCGCCGCGCCGGCCGCGAGCAGCGCGACCGTGATCGACACCCCGGCCACGGCGGGCGGCGCGACGGGGAGCGACACCCCGAGCGCGGCGTTGAGCGCCGAGAACGCCGCGCCGAAGCCGGCCAGCAGCGCGGCCGCGAACACGGCCGCTCGGCCGCCTCGCGACAGGCCGCCATGCCATGGATCCTGCGAGCTCACCTGCCGCGCGCCGCGCCGCCGGGCGAGCGCCGCCGCGCCGGCGAGCGCCGCGAGCGCCGCGAGCGCGAGCGAGATCGTCGCGCCTGTCGTGAGCGTTCGCCAGAAGCCGGCCATGTGCCCGAGCGCCGCCGCGACCCAGGCGGCGAGCGCGAGCAGCAGCGCCGCGCCCGACGCGACGTGGACGACACGCCGGCTCCGCGACGAAGCGACGGCGGAGAGCGCGGCGAGGAACAGCGCCGCCGGGGCGAGCTCGCGCAGCGCCAAGCGGCTCGAGAGCTGGGCCACGAGCCGACCTGGCGCGCCCCCGGACCGCGCGAGCGCGACCTCGGCGTAGGTCGCGTCGCGCAGGAGCGTGGCCATGCCCGCGTCGAGCGTGTCTGTCGTCGCGCCTGCCGCGAGCGCCGCTCGAAGGGCGAAGGCGCCGTCGCCGAGGTCGTTCGCGAGCGCCTCGTTCACGGTGCGGACGCTCGCCTCGGCCACGTCGATGCCGTCGAGCTGGGCTGTGCTGAGCGCCTCGCGCGCGTCGACGAGCCTGCCCTCGCGCAGCGCAACGCGCCCCCTGTCGAGCGCGGCGCGCGCGATGGAGAGGGGGTGTGACGCGGCCTCGCCGCCATAGGCCACGCGCCGCCGGAGCTCCGCGAGGAGCGCCGCGTGCCGCTCGGCGGGGATCCCGCGCGCGGAGAGCTCGGCGCGCAGGTCCGCGTCGGAGCGGACCGCGAGCTCGACCATGGAGTAGTCCGGCAGATCGAGCGGCCTCGGGCTCTCGCCGGGCTCGGGGTGGTGGAGTCCGGCGACGTGGAAGGCGAGGTCCCAGCGGTCGCGGGCGGAGAGAAAGGTGAACGGCACCATGGCCGTGCCGCTGACGCCGAATCGAACCGCGGACTCGACACCGATGGGCGCGAGCTGCTCGGCGATGATCGCGTCGTGGAAGTTCGCCGGGTGCGGGACCAGGCTCGCCGCGCGCCGGGTATCGGCGTGCCCCGTCGGGCCGTGGCAGGTGGCGCAGTTCTCCTGGTAGAGGGCCGCGCCGCGCGCCGCGTCGGGCCGCGAGAGCGGCGCCTCTGCCAGCCGGAAGGCGGACGCGACCCGGTCGCGCGCGCCCCTGGCCGCGATGGCGACTCGATCCGCGGCGACCTTCGCCTCGACGAGCTCGCGCACGCCGACGATGCCCTGCGCGAGGTCGCCCGCCCCGCTCTCGAGCGCGGACGGCTGGATGCGGGTGGCGACCTGGATCGCCTCGCCGAGCAGCGCCAGCTGCTCGTCATACTCGATGACGCTGGTGACAGCGCCGTTCGCGACGCTCCCGCCATAGTCCATGGCGACATAGCCGAGCACATGGACGAGGCGGCGCGCCTCGACCTCGGCCGGCTCCCCCGGATCCGCCAGCGCAGGGCGCTCGCCCAGGAGCAGGACGGCGGCCATGGCGGCCGCGCCGACCGCCGCCATGGCGGTGCGCCCGGCCGTCGTTGCTCGCGGGATACGCGGGAGTCGCGGGAGCCGCGGAAGCCGCGGAAGGCCCGCGGTGGAGCCGGCCCGCGCCGGCGGTCCAGCGCACACCCCCGTCGCGATCATGCGCCCAGGTCGCGCGGGTAGGCGTAGGCGGAGAACAACCAGAAATCGCGATGACACGTATCCCTCATACAATCGAAAAAGAGTTCATGCTAGCTTCCCTCGATCGTGCAGCGACCCGCTGCTCGACGACAATGCTTTGAGGTCCTCATGATGATCCCGCAGCGTGGCGCTCAGGGGCGCCGCACCGGCTGGCCAGGGAGCAGAAAGGTTTTGCAAGACTGACCTACGGCTGTCGCGCGAGGCGGCTACGGGCGAAGGCCCCGGCGTCCATCCTCCGTACGAGCGTCCGCGCATAGCAAGCGGACGCGGCGGACGTGACGGACGTGACGGACGTGACGGAGCGCTGGGACGACGAGCGCCGCCGACCGTCGGCGCCGGGCACGTATTCAGTGTTGGCCAGTGTTGGCCAGTGTTGGCCAGTGTTGGCGCGCTCGCTCGACAGTGGCGACGGAATTCTGTTGTGCCTTGAGCGTGCCCCGGCAATCGCTGCCCTCCGGCGCGGCTCAGAGGCGGCTCAGAGGCGGCTCAGAGGCGGCTCAGAGACAGACACCGGAGTGGTCTGCCGCCGGCGCGAGGCTCTCCGATTTAAGATGATCTCTCATGTGTTATTTCGGTAAGATGGTAGCAGCGCGTTCACGTCCGATGCGCTGATCGCGAACGGTATCCGGCGCGATGCGATCGCTGACGTGACCGTGCCGGGAAGGCGCCCGGCTCGCCGCATGGCGAGCGTTTGTTGGAGGCAAGGCGGGATGAATCAGGAAGCTCGGAGGGTGAAGCAATGAAATTGAACCCCGGACATCTGGCCGCAGCGTCGGTGGCAGTGACGATGGCGTGGGCCGGCGAGGCGGCCGCTCAGTCGGTGATGAGGCAGCCCTATCTGCAGTCGTTGACGCCCAACTCGGTCTACGTGGTGTGGACGACCGACGTGGGCACGAACAGCCGCGTGCGCTACGGGACCGATCCTGCGAATCTGACGCAGACGGTGGACCTCGGCGCGCTCGCGACCCAGCACGAGGTGCTCATCAGCGGGCTCACGCCGAACACCCGCTACTACTACAGCGTCGGTACATCGAGCGCGGTGCTGGCTGGCGGCTCCTCCTCCTTCTACTTCGAGACGGCGCCGCCCGTGTCCACGCCGAAGAAGTTCCGGGCGTGGATCATCGGCGACACCGGCTACGGCGGCACGGCGCCCTGGGCGACGCGAGACGCGATGCTGAACACCGTCGGCGCGTACCGCCCCAACCTGTTCCTGCACATGGGGGACATGGCGTACAACTTCGGCACCACCGAGGAGTTCACCAACGGCTTCTTCAATCAATACGCGGCGATCCTTCGCAACACGGTCGTGTGGCCGACGTTCGGCAACCACGAGGGCCTGAGCTCCGACTCGGCGACGCAGACCGGTCCTTACTACACCGCGTACGTGCTCCCCGCCGCCGGGGAGGCCGGCGGCGTCCCCTCCGGTACGGAGGCTTACTACTCGTACGACTATGCGAACGTCCATTTCGTCGTGCTCGACGGCTATGGCTCCTCGCGTTACTCGAGCGGCGCGATGGCGGCCTGGCTCGCCGCCGATCTCGCCGCGACGGAGCAGGACTGGATCATCGCGTACATGCACTTTCCGATGTACACGAAGGGCACCCACGACTCGGACGAGGACTGGTTGATCATCGAGCACCGGGAGTACCTCGCGCCCATCCTCGACGCGGGCGGGGTCGACCTCGTGCTCGCGGGCCATTCGCACAACTACGAGCGCTCGTTCCTCGTGGACGGCGCCTACGATACGCCGACCACGGCGGACGGGCACATCGTCGACGGGCACGATGGCAAGCCGCTCGGCGACGGCCCCTACGTGAAGCTCCCTGGCAAGGGGAGCCACGAAGGGGCGGTCCATGTCGTCGCCGGCCACGGCACGTACGTGGGCGGCTCGGGAGGCCACCCGCTCATGTACTTCAACGAGGCGCAGAGCGGCTCGTGCCTCCTCGACGTCGAGGACAACCGGCTCACGGTGTCCAACGTTCGCTACGACGGCGTGATCAGCGATCGCTTCGCGATCGTGAAGGGAACGGCCCTCGACGTCGCGGCGCCCGACGGCGGGGAGCGCCTGCCGCCGGGCGGCGTCTTCCCGATCCGCTGGGCGACCGTGGGGAACATCCCCACCGTTCGGATCGAGTACACGACCGACAACGGCGCGACCTGGACCACGATCACGAGCAGCGCCGCCAACACGGGCCGCTACAACTGGGTGGTTCCCTCCACCGACACGACGACGGCGCTCGTGCGCGTCTCCGACGCCGAGCACCCGCTGCTCTCCGACGAGAGCAACGCCGGCTTCACGATCCAGAGCCTCCCCCGCACGGCGGTCTACTTCGGCGACTACTGGGTTTACGACGACCTGGGCGTCGACCGGGGTACGGCCTGGCGGAACCTCACGTTCGACGACTCCTCGTGGAAGGGGGGCTGGGGGCAGCTCGGCTACGGCGACGGCGGGGAGAGCACGGCCCTCTACCGGGCCACGCCGTCGTATCCCACCGCCTACTTCCGCAAGATCATCCCGATCGACGGGCCGGTCGCGCAGGCGACCATGAAGCTCATCCACGACGACGGCGTCGTCGTCTGGCTCAACGGCGCCCAGGTGGCATCGAAGCGCGTGACCAACACGGCCTACGGTGACTATGCGTCCGCGGAGTCGCGCGACGACGAGCTCACCACGGTGACGCTCTCCCCGAGCTCTTTCGTGGTCGGAAGCAACATCCTCGCCGTGATGGTCAAGCAATCGGCCCCCAATTCGACCGATCTGTCCTTCGACATGGAGCTGACGCTCACCTATGCGCCACCCGGCAGCGGGAGCAGCAGCAGCTCGAGCTCGTCCAGCAGCTCGAGCTCGTCCAGCTCGAGCGCCTCGAGCACGAGCGTATCCAGCACGAGCAGCAGCAGCACGAGCGTATCCAGCACGAGCAGCAGCTCGAGCGCCTCGAGCACGAGCACAGGCAGCGTCATGATGAGCAGCTCGATGAGCGTGGGCAGCGGCGGCGCGGGCGGGGCCGGCGGCGCTGGCTCCGGAGGCACGCCCGTGTGCAGGACCGTGCAGCGCGGCGTCTTCGGCACGGTCTGGGACGCGACGCTCTGGTCGGCCTCGCCGACCTACAAGGATGGGTCGTACCCGTCGATCTATACGGGCGGAGCCGGCACCGGAGGCTTCCGTGCTGCGCTGGTCTGGTTCGACCTCTCGTTCATCCCCGCGGGCGCGCCGGTCTACTCGGCCACCTTGACGATGAATCAGGTGTACAAGTCGTCGGTCACCACCGTTCGTCTCCACGAGGCCCTCGCGCCCTGGGGCGAGACGACCGTGAGCTGGAACAGCTACAACCAGAGCTGGGAGCCGCTCAGCTTCGCGTCGATCGTCACCGTCAACGGCACCGGCGAGCGGACCGCCAACCTCACCGACCTGGTGCAGGACTGGGTGAGCGGCGTCCTCCCGAATTACGGGTTCGTGATGGAAGAGGACGTGGCGGGGGCGACGCAGTGGCGGGCCAGCGAAGACACCACGGCGTCGCGCCGCCCGCGCCTCGAGGTCTGCTACGCAGAGTGACCGCGCACGGCGACGCCCCATCGGGCATCGCCGGCCGGCCTCGTCGCCTCCCGCGCGTCCACGATCTCCGATCCATCCCTAGTCAGCGCTGAGCGCCGCAAGAGCGCCCGGAGGGCAGGCTCGCGCCGTCGAGCCGCCTGCGGGCGCAAGTGTCAACCGCCGGTTGACGTCGTTGACAGCGGCCCATGACAGCGGTGAGCGTGCCTGTTCGCCGGAGCGGGTGAAACGCCGTCCTTCGGCGGAAAAATGCAATCATGGTGCCCTGATGTGCGGCCGGCGGTGATGGCGCGCCGTGGCCTGCGCATTGCTCTCCACGTGAAGACAGGACAAGACATCACGTGGACATCGCGAGGACATGACGACCCGTGGGGGGAGGGGTGCGCAGAGGGGGTGAAGGGTGGGGGTCGTCGGTCGCGCGCAACGTTAACGATTGAGGGATGAACTCATGAGCTTGAAATTGACCTATGCTTTCGGTGCCCTGTTGTCGTTCGGCCTCGCCGGCTGCCTCGCGGCGGACGGCGCCGACCTGGATGTGGACGTGGACTCGGCGAGCGACGCGCTCAGCGCCATCAGGATCGAGGCCGAGAACCAGAGCTGGTCCATCTCGTCGGGCGACAGGATCGAAGACAACGCGGACAACGTGAAGCTCCGCGCCAACCAGAGCGGGGACACCTTCAAGTTCTCCGCGTCGGTCGCGTCCGGCACGTACAAGATCGTCCTTCGTTACGCCACGCGGAACGTGTACGGCAAGTACGAGCTCGCCGTGAAGGGATCGTCCGTGAAGTCCTTCGACGCTTATGGCTCCTCCACCGGCGACAGCTGGACGACCGCGACGCTCGGAGAGAAATCGCTCTCGGGCAATGTCGAGTTCGCGCTCACGTGCAAGGGCAAGAACTCCTCGTCGTCGGGGTACGACATGAAGGTCGACTACATCGAGCTCGTGCCGGTGGGCGGCGGCGACTCTGGCGGGAGCTCGGGCGGCGGCAGCTCGGGCGGCGGCACCACGACGGCGGGGAACGGCGGCGTCGTCAGCTCGACGATCATCGTGAAGGCGGGCGAGACGTTCGACGGCGGCGGCAAGCGGTACATCGCCGACAAGAACACGCTCGGGGACGGCAGCCAGGCCGAGGACCAGAAGCCGGTGTTCAAGCTCGAGGACGGCGCGAAGCTGAAGAACGTGGTCCTCGGCGCGCCGGCGGCCGACGGCATTCACACGTACGGCAACGTCACGCTCGAGAACATCGTCTGGGAGGACATCGGCGAAGACGCCCTGACGGTCAAGAAGTCCGGCACCGTGGTGCTGAACGGCGGCTCCGCGAAGAACGGCGACGACAAGGTGTTCCAGATCAACGCGGCCAGCACGTTCAAGGTGTCGAACTTCACGGCGCAGAACGCCGGCAAGTTCATCCGGCAGAACGGGGGGACCGACTTCAAGGTCGACGTCTTCATCGACCGGTGCGACATCTCGAAGATGAAGGAGTCCATCTTCAGGACGGACAGCGGCAGCAGCAGCGTGACGATGACGAACACCCGCTACAGCGGCATCGGCAAGGAGCTCTTCATGGGCGTGAGCTCCTCGAAGATCACGACGTCCAACAACACGCAATACTGACCCGGCGGTTCTGCACATTTCCGCCAGGGCAGGAGCGTCCTCGCGGGCGCTCCTGCTCGCTCTTGCGCGGTGTCAAGGGTCAAGGGCCCTCCGCTCCGCCTCTTCCTCTCTGGCGAGCTGGCGAGAGGCTGGCGAGAGACCTGGAGCGATGTGTCGCGTCAGGCGCGCTCATGTCAACGTTCACATTCTTCGATCACTCACTGTTCCGGGAAATGTACCGCTAAATTGCGGATCTTTGTCGCAAGGGGAGAAGCGACTGTCATCGCGATAGGAACGCCGGTGTGGCATCATGCGCCAATGCGTACCATCACGGATAGGCTCACACGTAGCGCTCGATACCTCGCCTTCGCGGCCATGCCATTCGCCATCCTGAACTGCTCCGGCAGCGATTCCGATGTGTCGGGGGACGGCGGCGGGACCGCGGCGAGCTCCGGCTCACCGAGCGCCAGCAGCAGCAGCACCAGCAGCAGCGCCAACAGCTCGAGCTCGAGCGGCGGCGACGCCTCGACCACCACGACGTCGGGGGCAGGGGGCAGCGGAGAGGGTGGCGCGACGGGAGTAGGCGGGAGCGGAGAGGGCGGCTCCGGAGGGAGCGGCGGCGCGCCCTCCGAGGAGTTCGGGCTCGCGAGCACCAATCACGCGGAAGGCGCCAAGTTCGCCGACAAGTACACCTGCCAGACCGCCGGCTTCCAGAACAGCGTCATGCCGGAGCTCCACTGGACCCCGGGGCCCGCGGGCACGAAGAGCTACGCCATCACCTTCATCGATGTCACCCTGGCGCACGCGACGCCGTCGCAGCCCAACGGCTATCACTGGGTTCTGTACAACATTCCTGCCACCACCACCTCGTTGCCCGAGGGGTTCAAGCAGGCGGACGCGACGAAGCTCGGCGCCCAGCAGAACTCGAACTACCTCGGGCCTTGCCCCAATTACGGCTCCAGCACCGGCGCGAAGACCGACACCTACGAGTTCACGATCTACGCGCTCGCCGAGGAGTCGATCACGATCGCGGGCAGCGGCACGGCTGCAGTGAGGGACGCGGAGAAAAAGCTCGAGGAGAAGAACCTGGGCAGCGCGAAGCTCACCGGCACGTCCAACGCCTTCTCGACCCGCTGAAGCGGTCGCTGCTTTCTCGGTCCTGAAGCATCCTCTCGAGCGTTTCGAGAAGATTCACAGGGAGGCGGGGAGGCGGGGAGTAGAATTCATGAATCTCCCTGTCTCCTCGCCTCCCTGTTCAAGCTTCTCTTCCCCAGAATGCCAATAAGATGAGGGGATTTGTCAGCTCTACAGCTTGACCCCGGGGTCGCAGGTGCGATGCCTCGGTGACCGTCGGCGGACGCGCAGCGCCTGCCGACTCGAGCCGTCCGTCATCCAGAGGCGGGATCCCGGCGGCGGCCCTCCGGACGCTTCGGGGCCTGCTGCGGGGAAGGCAGGGTCTCCGCGAGCTTGCCGCTCCCCTGTTCGAACAGCTTCTTCTCGTACCAGGGCCGTGTGGCGTGCGCGCGAGCGAGATACGCGAGCGCGAGGACGCCGAGGAGCGGCAAGGCGGCGTAGGCCACCGAGTGGGCCGTCACGTCGGGGCCGATCGCGCTGGCTGAGCTCCACGAGGGGACATAACGCGCCTTCACCGTCTCGCCCTCGCGGAGGCGGGCGAACGCGCCGTGGGACACCTCGTCGGAGAAGGCGGCGCCGCCTCCGCCCCGCATCGTGACCTCGAACCGGGTGTGGTCGCCGTCCTCGCGCTCCTGGAGCTGCGTCACGCGGACGTCCGCCGTCTCGCCCAGCCAGCGGCGCGCGTGGAAGGCGGCGAACGCCATGTTGAACACGAGCGACGCGACGGCCGCGGCGATGGCCCACCGCTCGTGGAACGCCGCCCTGCGCGTGAACCGCTCGCCGAGCGGCTCGGACGAGAGGAGCATGCGCCCCCCGCGGGGGGGCGCGAGCAGGTACCCCTGCGCCTGCTCGCGGTACCCCTGGGCCTGCGCCTCGGGATCGGGCGCGCGCCGGAGCTCGCCGGTCGCGAAGACCCTCTCGCCTGGAATGAGCTCGGCCACGCGGACGCGCCGGGTGAGATCGACCCGGATCGTGCCGTCGAGCGCGTCGACGAGCTGCACGTCCTCGCCCGGCTCGACCCGGATGCGCGCGCCGGACGCGTGGCGAAGATAGAAGGGGTGGACTCGGACCTTGCGGCCGGTCTCGGCCCACTGGTAGGTCCAGACCCCGGAGGTCTCGGACTCGGACCCTTCCTCCTCGATCTCGACGCGCACCGCCACGTCCGCGCCTTGCTCCCGCTCGACGGTGCCCATGACGACGGCCTCGCCGGGCGCGAGCGCGGCGCCGGGCATGAACGAGGCCTCGGCCTGCGCGGCGGCGCGGCGCTGCCGGCGCGAGAGCCGGAGCGCGAGCGCCGCGAGGACGAGCAAGCCGGCCGTCGCGACGCCGTCCACCAGGAGCGACGACAGCCCGGCGTCGAGGTGGTACCGGCTCACGAGCAGCCAGATCCGGGGTTCCATGGCCGGCCATGAGAGCGCAAACCGGCGCGCCCGTGCGAAAAACCCGGCGCGCGCCTGCCTTCCGGAGGAACGATGTCTGCCACGCAGCCTCCCTTCCACGAGCCTGACACGGGGGGGGCGATCGTCGTCAAGCGCGCGCCGTCGAGTCCGCGCTGCTCGGTGAACGTCGCACAGGTGCGCGCTCGTCCCACCATCGGATCCGCTGTTCCACAGCACTCTGGTGGCGCATGCAGACGTTGACACCGCGACGCGACGCACGGAGATTCCGCCCTCAACACCAGGCCCGGGATGATGAGGCTCTCCATGCGCCCAGACGGTTTCTCGCTCTCGTGCTCGGCACTCGCCAGCGTTGCTTTCATCGGTTTCCGCGGCACCGAGCACGTCTCGCAGCCGTACGAGTTCGAGCTCTTCTTCTCGGTCCCGACGAGCACCGACGTGCGCAAGGCGGTGGGCGAGCGGGCGACGGTGCGCGCGAGCCGCGGCGACGGGAAGGACCCGCTCGTCGTGCACGGCGTCATCGCGAGCGTTCGCCTCTTGCACCAGAACGCGGAGCGGGCGCTGTACCAGGCGCTGCTCGTGCCGAAGCTCTGGTTTTTGCGCCACTTCTGGCGCAGCCACGTCTTCACGAACCAGCCCGTCAAGGAGTTCCTCTCCGCGACGCTCCAGAACGGCGGGCTCGCGGGCGGCGAATTCCGGTTCTCGATCAACGACGGCGACTACCCGGTCGAGGAGTTCGTCGCGCAGTACCGCGAGACGCACCTCGCGTTCTTTCACCGGTGGCTCGAGCGCGAGGGCCTCTACTACTTCTTCGAGCACCCGGAGGACGGGCCCGGCGAGGTGCTCGTCATCGTCGACGATCGCGGGCTGCACGACGAATTCCCGGGCGGCGGGGTCGTGCGCTACGTCCCGCTCTTCGGCGACGACGTGACCGCGCCGGCGGGCCTGCACCAGATCGAGCAGACCGTGCAGTGGCTGCCGAAGACGGTCACCATCGCCGACTACAACTACTCGAACCCGTCCGCGTCGGTGAAGGGCGAGAGCAGCATCACCGCGAACGGGGTGGGGGCGATCCGCGAGTACGGCTTCCGCGTCTTCGTGCAGAGCGACGCCGAGCGCCTCGCGCAGGTGCGCGCGCAGTCGATCGGCTGCCGCGAGGTCACCCTGCGCGGGAGCGGCGACGCGCTCGGGCCGCGGGCCGGGTACCGGTTCTCGCTGGACGATCAGCCCGCCGACGTCGTCGACCAGTGGCTCGCGCTCGAGGTGCAGCACAGCGCGTCGATCGCCGGGATCACGCCCGAGGTCGCGCGGCTGACGGGGCTCTCGGCCAAGGACATCTACGCGATCAAGCTGCTCGCGATCCCGGCCGACGCGCAGTTCCGCGCGCCGCAGGCGACGCCGTGGCCGCGCATCTACGGGTTCGAGAACGCGATCGTCTGCGGCGCCGCCGACAGCCAGTACGCGCAGATCGACACCGACGGCCGCTACCTCGTGCGCTTCGAGTTCGACACGAGCGGCCTGCCCGACGCGCGCATCTCGACGCGGGTGCGCATGATGCAGCCGCACGGCGGGACGACCGAGGGCTTCCATTTCCCGCTGCGCAAGGGCACCGAGGTGATGATCGCCTTCCTCGGCGGCGACCCGGACCGGCCCTTCATCGCCGGCGTCGTGCCCAACGCGCACCGGCCGAGCGTCGTCGCGGAGCGCAACCTCAGCCAGAACATCATCCGGACCGGGAGCGGCAACCAGCTCGTGCTCGAGGACGAGCAGGGCAAGGAGTTCATCTTCCTCAGCACGCCGAACAACCGCACCGGCATCTACATGGGGACGCCGAGCGCCAACCACGGGGCGGTCTACACGGGCGACGGCGACACGCAGACCGGCACGTTCCTGTCCCCCGAGAACGCCGACCCGGCCATCGCCGGCAGCAGCCTCGTCGACGTCACGTTCAGCTACCTCGAGACGACCTCGGGAGACGGCGGCTCATGGATCGGCGGCGACTCCTGGGAGAACGTCAGCGGCAACAAGTTCAGCATGGTGGTCTGCAACCTCTGGGCGGGCATCGGCGGGACGTACACGCTCCAGGTCACCGCCGCGGCGACGGAGACCTACTACGCGACGCGCAAGACCACGATCAAGACGGGCCGCGAGGACACGGTCGAAGCCGGCGGCATGAAGCAGACCATCACCGACGGGATGACGCTGACCATCACGAGCGGCGGGATGAAGCATGACGTCCACGGCAAGTTCGAGCAGACGATCGAGCCGGAGGGCTCGTCGACGGTGACCGGGCCGTGGATGCACAAGGTCACGGCCGAGAACTTCGACGACTACAAGAGCTGGAAGACGGAGGTCGCCACCACCTGGAAGGGACACTTCGGCGGGGACGTCGACCTGAAGTCCGACACGAACTTCCTGATCAAGGCGCCCAACGCGAAGATCACGGCCACCAACCTGAAGTGGGAGGTGCTCGGGCTGACGTTCGACCTCACGCCGAGCAAGCACGAGCTCTTCGTCTACAAGGGCGCGAGCGGCATCATCAAGACGGACCACGCTGCGATCGCCCAGCAGGCCTACGGGCTCAAGGTCGAGACGTCGTTGATCAAGCTCGACTTCGCCGCGATGGACAAGAAGGCCGTCGGCGCCAGGATGGATCAGTTCGGCGCCTACATGAGGCAACAGGCGATCGCCATGATCCTCGCGGGGGTCCTGGCGTACAACTCCGCTTTCACGAAGATCTGAGCGCGGATGCGAGTCGTCAAACCCCTCAAGGTCCCGGCGCTCACGCGCGTCGTCGAGGTCGCGCGGCGCCTCAGGTTCCACGTGGGCGCCATGATGGCGTTCCCCCTCGACGCGCCGCGCGCGCTCGTCGATGAGATGTCGTTCTGGCAGGCCGCGACGGCGGCGCTCGGGAGCCTCCCGCTCGACGACGGCATCACGAAGGCGCGCGGCGAGCTGCTCGTCGCGGGCCGGTGCTACGCCCCGGAGGGCCGCCGCGTCGGCGCGTCGTTCGTCCGCGCGCGGCTCGGCTCCGTCGACAAGCGCCTGGCCGTGCTGGGCGACCGGTACTGGAGCGGCCACGGCTTCACGGAGCCGGAGCCGTTCTCGGAGATGCCCATCGACTGGGCGCGCGCGCTCGGCGGGCCGAAGGACGCGGCGAACCCCTACGGGAAGGGGATCGAGGAGATCGAGCGCGGCGGGCAGCGCGTCCGGCCGCTGCCGAACGTGGAGCACTACGGCGCGCTGATCCGCTCGCCCGGCGACCGGCCAGGCCCGGCGTCCTTCCTCGCGATGGACGTGACGTTCGCCCAGCGCCGCGCCCGCGCGGGGACGTACGGCGCCGACTACGTCGAGAAGTGGGCGCCCGGCCTGCCGCCCGACGTCGATCCCGCCTTTTTCAACGTCGCGCCGAGCGATCAATGGATCGCCGAGCCGCTCCGCGGCGACGAGGCGTTCCTCGTGGAGAACATGCACCCGACGCGCCCGCGCATCGAGGGCGCGCTCCCCGGCCTCGCCGCGCGCGTGCTCGTCACCCGCCGCGACGCGAGCGGGGAGGCGTTCCTGGAGCTGCCCGTCCGCTGCGACACGGTGTGGCTCTTCCCCTCGGCCAACCTCGGCGTCGTGATCTTCCACGGCTCGATGCCCGTGGCCGACGACGACGCCGGGGAGATCGTCGACCTCGTCGTCGCCTGCGAGGAGATCGGCCGCCCCCGGCCGATCGAGCACTACCGCGAGGCGCTCGCCCGGCGGATCGACAAGGACCGGGGCTCGATCGCGTCCCTCAGCGACAGCGATCTCATGCCGCCCCGCGAGTCGGGCGTCGCCGCGAACGTCGCCGGCCTCGAGATGGTGCAGTGGCTCAAGAGCGAGAACCTCGCCATGCAGAACCTGCGGCGCGGCGCGGAGCGGGAGCGCGAGCGCCGCCGCGAGGAGCTGCTCGCGGACGGCATCGACCCGGCGCGATTCGGCCTGGACGCGCCGCTGCCGGAGGAGGAAGCGCCTCCGCCGGTCGACGATCTCGACGCGCTGGTGACGTACCTCGACGCGGCGTCGCGGAAGATGGAGGAGGAGAAGGAGAGGGCCGAGCGGCTGAAGAAGGAGGCCGAGGAGCGCTTGAAGGCGCAGGCCGCGGAGATGGACGTGTCCGAGGAGGCGCTCCGGCGCGGCCAGACCGGGGAGGAGCCGCCGGGCGGCCCGCCGCGCTTCTCGGCCAAGGCGCAGCTCCAGCAGTACGCGGAGCTGGCCGAGGCGGGGCGCCTCGGCGGCGTGCCGAACCTCGAGCTGGAGGCGATGCTCGCGGATCCAGGCTTCCCCGAGCAGCTGCTCCGCCTCGAGCAGGCGGCGCGCGAGGGCTACCGCGGCTCGGCGCACCTGAGGTCCGCGGCCCTGCCGATGACCGCCGAGGCCTCGGAGATGGCGCGCGTCGTCGTCGACGCGGCGCGCGAGGCGGGCGAGCCGCTCGACGAGCGCGACCTGACCGGCGTGGACTTCCGCGGGGTCGACCTGCGGGGGATGCGCTTCGCGCGCGCGTTCCTCGAGGGGGCCGACCTGCGCGGCTGCGACCTCTCGGGCGCGGTGCTCGAGGGCGCGGTGCTCGCGAAGGCCGACCTCTCTGGCGCGAACCTCACGGGCGCGCGGCTCCGGGGCGCGAACCTGGGCAAGGCGAACCTCGAGGGCGCGGTGTTCGACGACGCCGATCTGACCGAGGCCGTCCTGATGGGCGCGAGGCTCGCCGGGGCGAGCCTGAAGCGGGCGAAGCTCGAGCGCGCCGACGCCTTCCAGGTGAGCTGGGGCGGCGTGGATCTCTCGGGCGCGGATCTCTCGCTCTGCTCGTTCCTCCAGACGAGCTTCGCCGGGGCGAACCTCTCCGGGGCGAACCTCGAGCGGGCGATGCTGCTCGAGTGCTCGCTCGACGGCACGGACTTCTCGGGCGCTCGGCTGCACAAGACGTCGCTGATGAGCTGCACCGGGGCGAAGGCGCGCTTCGCGGGGGCGCGCTTCTCCGAGGGGGTCGCCGTCCACAAGAGCGGCCTGCCGGAGGCCGACTTCCGCGACGCCGTGCTCGACAAGACCTGCTTCCGGACGACGGACCTGCGCGGCGCGCGCTTCGATCGAGCCCAGATGACGATGACCGATCTCTCCGAGGCGGACGCGACGGGCGCGACCTTCGACCGCGCCGTCATGAAGAACGCCCTCTTGATCCGGACGAACCTCGACCGCGCGTCGCTCCGCGGGTGCAACCTGACGGAGGCGATCCTCTCGAAATCGCGCCTGGCGGGGGCCGACTTCACGGGCGCGCAGCTCTGCCGGGCCGATTTCAGCCGCGCGCGCGGCGACAACCGCACGACGTTCGCCGAGGCGAGCGTCGAGTTCACCCGGTTCGACCGGCAGGCGGCGCCGGCTCCTGGAGGCGCGACATGAACCGCGACGAGGTGCTCGACAAGGTCCGCCACGGGGACCCGATCCAGGCCGTGGACATCTCGGGGCTCGACCTGACGGGCGCGGATCTCTCGGGCGCGGTGTTCGACCGGGTCCGCATGCCGCGCGTGATGCGGGGCGCGCTCGTCAAGGAGTCGACGTTCTCCGAGTGCGATCTGTCGGGCGTGGACGCGACGGGCGTGGACCTGCACCTGACGACGTTCTTCCGGAGCCGCCTCGACGGGGCGACGCTCTCGGGGGCGAGGCTCATCGGCGCGAGCTTCGTCGAGTCGAGCTTCGAGGGCGCGGCGCTGTCGGGCGCCGAGGCGCCCATCGCGACCTGGACGACGTGCTCGCTGGAGCGCGCCTCGTTCGAGGGGGCGAACCTCGACCGGGCGAACCTCGTCGAGGTCAAGGCCGGCGGCGCGAACTTCTCTCGCGCGAACCTCGAGAAGGCGACGTTGTACAAGCTCGACCTGCGCACCGCGCTGCTCGACGGCGCGAACCTGACGCTCACGACGCTGGTCGAGGCGGCGCTGGGCGCGCGGGCGTTCCAGGGAACAAAGCTGTTCCGCACGCAGTTCATGCGCGGCAGCGTCGCTGGCTCGAGCTTCGCGGGCTGCGACGCGACGCAGTGCAACTTCACCGGGGTCGACGTGTCCGACTGCGATTTCTCCGATGCGGTCCTGACGCAGGCGCTCTTCGTCGAGGCGAGCGCGTCGAAGGCGCGGTTTCCTCGGGCGAAGCTGCAGAACTCCATCTTCGAGCGGGCCGCGCTCGCGGAGGCCGACTTCTCGGGGGCGGAGCTCGTCGAGGCGTACCTCGCCTTCGCGTCGTGCGCCGGCGCGCGCTTCGTCGGCGCGAAGCTCGCGTACGCGGACCTCTCGCACTGCGACCTCTCGGGCGCGGACTTCACGCAGGCAGCGATGTTCCGCACCAAGCTGCACCGCGCTCGCCGCGACGGGGCGAAGGTGCCGGCGGGCGCGGGCTGGCTCGGCGACGACGAGAAGCTCGCCGCGATCGAGGACTGGAAGCCGCGCCGCGGCGGCGAGCGCGATGGGCAGCGCGCGTGACCGTGCCTGCTGCGCGCGCCGTGCGGAACCACGAAACCGTGCGGAACCACGAGACACGAGGGAGACCTGGGGCGAGGCCGCGTTCCACGAAATCCATTGATTTTCGCCGTGAAATCGTTGAAACTAGCGTTGCGGCGCGCACGTCCTGACCGGGCGGATCCAGGCCGAGGAGACCCGAGATGCAGAGCATGGCGGCCCGCGAGCCCCTGACGGTGGCACACGACGACAGCGCGCAGGACGACCTCCTGGCCGCGGTGGATCTGCCGGCGATCGAGCGCTCGCCCTCGCCGCGACGCGTGCCGTCGCTGGAGACGGGCGTCGTCCGGGGCACGGCGTCGGGGCTCGTTGTCGAGCTCGGCGGCGGGCCTGTCGCGGCGCGGCGCGCGAAGAGCTGCCTCGTCGCGCCGGACGCGGGGGATCGGGTGCTCTGCGCGGTGGAGGGCGAGCAGGTCTTCGTCCTCGCGGTGCTGGAGGGCGA
The DNA here is from genome assembly GCF_051524395.1 of Sorangium sp. So ce117. Taxonomy (NCBI): domain Bacteria; kingdom Pseudomonadati; phylum Myxococcota; order Polyangiales; family Polyangiaceae; genus Sorangium; species Sorangium sp. So ce117. Next base: position 7,094,896 of record NZ_CP150309.1, on the reverse strand, counting down.
GGCGGGCGCGACGACGCGGATCGTCGCCGAGGGCGATATGAAGGTGCAGGCGACGGGGCGGCTCGGGCTCGGCGCCGGCGACCAGATCGAGATCGCCGCCGCCAGGGAGGTCGGGCTGTTCGCGGGCAAGCTCCAGGTCCGCGCGCAGGCGGCGGCGGTGGCGATCGAGGAGATCGGGCTCGTCGGCCGGTCGCTCGAGGCGCACTTCCAGAAGGCCGTCGTCGTCGCCGAGCGCATGGAGGCGCGCGCCGACCGGCTCGTCCAGCGCGCGAAGCAGGCGTTCCGCTTCGTCGAGGCGCTCGAGCAGGTGCGCGCGGGCGTCTACGATCTCCGCGCGGAGGGCCTCGCGGCGGTGCGTGGGGAGAACACGATCGTCGCCGCGCGGACGCTCGCGAAGCTCGACGGCGAGCAGGTCAAGATCGGCTGAAGGGGCGCGCCGCGCGAGGCCGCGGGCGCCAGCAACGACGAGGGGTGAAGCGATGCTCGCGAAGACGACCGCAGGGGGGATGTGCCTGGCGTTCCCGGACGTGTGCCTGACCCCGACGCCGGCTCCGGTGCCGATTCCATACCCGAACATCTCGCTCCATCCGATGAGCGTGCTCTTCGTGCCGAACGTGCTCGTCACCTGCGCGCCGGCGCACAACATGCTGACGGTCGCGCCGCTCACGATGGGGGACAACCCGGGCGTCGCGCTCGGCGTCGCGTCCGGGATGGTGATGGGCCCGTCGCGCAACGTGACCGCGGCCTTCACGGTGATCGTCGGCTGCGCGCCCATGACGCGCCTGACGAGCATCTCGATCCAGAACAGCACGAACGCGCCGGGCATGGCCATCGTACCGAGCGTCACCACCGTCCTCGTGCTCGCGCCGTGAGGGTCGCGAGCAAGGGGTCCGCCACGGATTCAGGGACGGCGCCGGAGAAGAGCACGCTGGCCGAGGCGCTCGCGAAGCTCGACGCGGCGATGCGCAGGCCGACGGGCAGCAGCGTCGATCCGGATCGGCGCCGCGTGGCGGCCCGGCTCGCGGATCTCGCTCGATGCGAGGACGACGAGCTCACGGCGTTCGCCAGGCGGCACCTGCCCGGCCGCGCGGCGGACGAGGCGGCGCTGCGCGCCGCGCGAGAGATGCTCCTGGCGATCGGCCGCGTCCTCGGTCCGGAGGGCGAGAGCGCCGAGGCGCTTGTCGTGCTGAAGGACGCGCACGGGGCGCTCGACGAGCGGCTGGCGGAGGCGAAGCGGGCCGCGGCGCAGCGCGCGGAGGACGAGGCGGCGGCGAAGCGCGCGGCGGAGGAGGCCGCCGCGACGACGGGCGCGCCGGCGCTGGTCGAGGCGCAGGGGCCGCTGTCTCGCCTGGGCGGGGGGCTGCCCTTCGTGCCGCCGACCGCGGCGAAGTATGACGCGGAGGAGGTCACCGCGACGACGAGCGCGCCGGCGCTGGTCGAGGCGCAGGGGCCGCTGTCTCGCCTGGGCGGGGGGCTGCCCTTCGTGCCGGCGGCGGCGCCGATGCCGGCGCCGGCGGCGCTGATGCCCGCGCCGATGGCGGTGCTGGGGTCAACGGCGGTGCCTGGGCCGGCGCCGCTCGGTGTGCCCGCGCCGATCGCAGTACCCGCGCTGGCACCGATGGCAGTACCGGTGGCCGCGCCCGCACCTGTGGCCGCGCCCGCATCTGTGGCCGCGCCCGCATCTGTGGCCGCGCCCGCATCTGTGGCCGCGCCCGCATCTGTGGCCGCGCCCGAGCCCCCTCCGGCGCCTGCGTCCACACCTGCACCCCAATCCGTCACCCAGCCCGCGATCGTGCCTGTTCCCGCGCCTGCGTCGGTTCCTCGGACGGACCCGCCGGTGAGCGGCGCGGAGTCGAAGCCTCTGAGCAAGACGCTCCCCGATACGCCGCGGGTCATCGACTCCGCGCTGCCCTTCATCCCGGTGGCCTCCGAAGAGCGCCCTCGGCCGTCCGTCGCTCGTTTCGACTCGGCGCTGCCGTTTCAGCCCGTCGCCAGCCCCGATGGACAGCCGGTGCGCGAGCCTGGTCCGGCGCCCGCGCACCACTCCGCGGCGGTGCCGCTCCACGACGAGCGTCATTCCGTTGCGGCCACGCCGAGCGCGCAGGCGGCTGCCACGGCGAGCCCGTTGCCGGTCGCTGCGTCGAGTGCGCAGGCGGCTGCCACGGCGAGCCCGCTGCCGGTCGCCGCGTCGAGCGTGCCGCCAGTCGCCACGCCGAGCGCGGCGCTGGTCGCCGCGCCGAGCGTGCCGCCGGTCTCCGCGTCGGGCGCGCTGCCGGCCGCCACGCCGAGTGTCCCGCCCGCCTCCACGCCGGCCCCCGGGAGCGTGAGCGACCCGCTCAGCGCGCGCCCGCCACCCTCGCTCACGCTCAACCAGTACGCCGGGCTCGTCGTCGCGTGCGAGCTGTACCCCGCCTACGTGGAGAGCACGAACGCACGCTACGGGGTTCCGACCCCCGCGGCGCGCGCCTCGCTCGACGCCTTCTGGGCAGGCCGCTTCGCAGCAGATCCCGCCCTTGCCCAGCGCTGGCCCGAGCTCTGCGAGGCCGCGCGCAGGTACTTCCTGCAATCGCGCTGAACGACGGCGCCGCACGCGCAGCGCCTCGCAGGAACACCTCGTGAAGCAGCAGACGCACCGGAACGCGGAAGCCGGCCGAGGTTCGAAACCACAAGGCGCCGGACGCCAGGAAGAGATCCAGAGCTCGGCGTCGTTGACGCTCTGTCGGATCCTTCCTCCGTTGAACGGTGTGCCGGCGCCGGCGTTCAGCCGGCGGCGCTCGAGCAGGCTCGGATGAGCTCGGCCACGAGCGGCGGCAGCCGACCGGCGAGCGCGGCGCGCTCCGGCTGGAACAGCGTGGCGACGAAGAACGGATGGCCGTCGAGCTCCACGGCGCGCACGTCGCCGGCGTCGTCCTCGGCGCCGATGCGCAGCGGGCCCGAGACCAGCGCGGCCTGGAACTCCGGGTTCAGGCCGTAGCGGCACCGATATCCTTCCGTGGCCTCAGGGCGGCCATACGCCCGCGCGATGCGGGTTCCGGCGTTGAAGCGAATCGTGCCGGTGGCCTCCACCAGCGAGCACGCAAGCGGCGCGATCACCGCGCGCTGCGCCTCCGGCGCGGTCTCCGCGTGCTCGGCGTCCGACCAGCCCAGCACATGGCGCGCGTACTCGACGACCGCGTGCTGGAAGCCCCCGCAGGTGCCGAGGAACGGGCGCCGCTGCTCGCGGGCGAAGCGGATCGCGCGCAGCGCGCCATCCATGCTCCGGTACGGGCTCGCCGGAACGCACCACAGGGCGTCGTAACGAGCCACCCGCGAGGCGTCGGTCACCTCCTCGGTCGGCACCCATTCAAAGGAGAGCGGCACGGATAGCGCCTCTCCCGCCAGCCGCAGCGCCACCGGGATGGCCCGGTGGGCCGTCACGGCGTCGTCGTGGTCACCGATGAGCCCAACATGAAGCATCGTCTGCATCGTAGCCTCAGCGCCGCCAGGTGTACGGCGGCGCGGCCGTCACCTCGGTGACCGTCGAGACGCCCGCCCAGTCGGCGGGGACGAACCCGTAGAACGTGTTGCTCGATTTCGATGTGGCGACGAACTCGACATCCCCGAGCAGCTTTGCTGTTCCGGAGACGGACTGGCCATCGCCGAACCAGCCGAGCGGGTAGAAGGTGGTCTGCACGTTCGCCGAGCCGCTCACGTTGAACCCGCGCGCCTGGATGCCCGAGCCGCGTTGCCCGACCAGGCTGAGCGCGCCGACACGGCCGCCGGAGATCACGCCGTTGACGATGGTCGCATGATCCTCGACGCGGACGTCGCCGCTCACCTCTCCGCCGAGGATGGTCGCGTAAGGACCGACGTAGACGCTCGACGGCGTGCCCGCGGGCGCGCAGCCGCCGCCGTTCGCGTGCCTCGTCGTGCCCCGCGGACACGCATCGAGCTGACCGTCCTGAAAGCCGGCGGGCCACGCTCCGTCGAGCTCCACCATGTACGGATAGCGATAGATCGACGGGTACGCTGGCCCGTCCGAGGGCTTCGTCCAGACCAGCTTCTGGTATTCGGTCGGCGTCGCGACCACGACCAGGTAGACGTGCTCGCCGGGGCTGACGCAGAAGTCCATCTCGCCGTCGCTCCCGCGCTGCAGCGGGCTGTAGCGCGATGTGGTCAGCTCCGGGTCCGTCGCGACGAGGCCCCAGCGCCAGCCGGAGTCGGCGCCAGCCTGCGTCACGCCCCGGAACACGACGCGCACGCTGGTCGCGTCCGATTTCGGGTGCAGGCGCACGACGTTGTAACCCCAGCGCTGCGGTGCCCAGTGATACGGCGAGACGAAGCGGCGATTCTGAGCCCAGTCCGCGTCGAGCGCCTCGAGGCGCGTGAGACGAAGCCGGCGATCGGTGCGGCCGTTCGACGTCATGTCGGCCTCGATCGAGCCGTATTTTCGTCGATACACGCCGGAGGGATCGCCTCCGTCCGTGGGCGGAGGGTCCTTGTAGTCCCAGGTGATGTTGTGCATCGCCCACTCGCCGAACTCGTCGTTGAGCCGCTCGATGTCCCAGCCACGGCTCAGCATGAGCTTCTGCCATGGGTCCCCTTGGCCGTGCGGCGCCTCGTGGGCCCACATGTCGTTGACGGCGCTGTAGCAGTGCTTGTCCTTCAGGAACTCGAAGAACTGCCAGTTGCAATAGCGGTTCCGGGTGTTGCCGTAGTAGAGGTGCGGCATGTTCGGCAGCATGTCCGAGCAGTGCACGTTGTCCCGCCATATCTGATGCGGCATCCAGTTCGCGTGGCTCTCGAAGATCCAGCAGCCGTCGCCGCCGCAATCGGGGAACGCCTGCGTCGTCGACTGCACGCCGTGCATGAACTCATGGGCGAGCCCCCACGGGTCGCGGGCGGCGTCGGGGCCGATCCACATCCCCATATAGTTGACGCCGTTGCGGCTCCACCCGCCGCCCCAGAGCGGGAAGCTGTTGTCGAAATGGACGGCGGCCTTCCACTTGTCCGCTGATTTGCAGTACGGCTCGGGGAAGAAGATGGGGCTGCCGAAGTACGCGCTCCAGATGCTCTCGAGCGTGTCCGCCGCCTCCTCCGCCTGGCTCAGGTCGATGTCCGTCCCCTCGGGCCAGTAGAAGGCGAAGTGCGCCGACTCGTGGCGCAGCGGCGCGCGCGTCTCGCCGCCGTCGCGCGGCGCCCTCCAGGTGCCTGCCGTGCAGCTGGCCCCCGTGGTCTGGCAGCTCGTCGCCCACGCCGTGCTCGTCGTGCCCTGCTCGCAGGCACCGGGGTTGCCGCCTGCAGCCCCGGTCGAGCCGCCGGTTCCAGCCGCCTCTGCCGTCGATTCGGCGGTGCCGTCGGCGCTGCTGGTGCTGCCGGTGGCGCCGATGCCCCCGGCGCTGCCGGTGCTGCCGGTGCCGACTGCGCCTGAGGTCGCCGTCGTGCCGCCGCCGGACCCTGATCCCGGAGCAGGTTCCTCCGAAGCCTGACCGCACGCCGCGAGGAGCGCGGCGACAACGAGCGCGGAGCCGTTCACGAGAGGCTGCTGGAACAATGTGCGAGTCGTGCGACGAACGCCCGCGGGGGTGCGGAATGTGTAAGTAAAGCTCTCACGGGCTGCGTGTTTGTGCGTCGCGAACGAGTCATAAGCTGGGTCGAGCATGCTGTATTCTCGTTCGGAGCGCGCTCGCCATGCAAAATAAAACAAAGCCGGGACCCAGACCTGACCCAGGTTGAGACCTGACCCAACCAGACCTGACCCAGGTTGAGACCTGACCCAGGTTGGACCACAGACCGACCCAGGTTGAGACCTGATCCAGATTGGGCCCGAAGACCCGACCCAGGTCGGAGACTCGACGCAGGTCGTTCCAAGACCCGACCTAGATTTGCTCCCAAATATTAACCTAGGTTGGGTTGGGGGGAGAGGTTGGTGGAAGGGGATGGGCTGCGATGTCTGGAGGTGGTGAATATAACATCCGAGGTGGAAGACGGCATGGCGGCCGCCACCTCTGGCGCAGTGATCGCCACCTGTGGGGCGTGGCAAGTGCTTGAAGTTATTGACTGCAATCTCTGGCACAGCGTTTGTCTATACGGACGGGCCATGAGCCACCCCCGCGAGATCTCGCCCGGCGCTACCTATATGATCACCCGTCGCGTCTTGCGTCGGCACCTGCTCTTGCGTCCCGACGCAGCGATCACCCAGCTCTTGGTCTACGCCCTCGCGGTCTCGGCTGGTCGCTTCGGAATCGAGGTGCACGCGTTCTGCGCGATGTCAACGCATCTACACCTGGTCGTGACGGACGTGAATGGCGTCCTGCCGCGCTTCTTGCAGTTCTTTCATCGCATTGTGGCGCTCGGGACCAAGGTGCTTCGCGCGTGGGAAGGACCGGTATGGGACCACGAAGCCACGAGCGTTGTGCGCCTCCTGACGCGCGCTGCGGTCGTGGAGAAGATCGCCTACGTGCTCGCGAACCCTGTGGCCGCTGGCCTCGTCCGGCATGCGTGTGAGTGGCCGGGGGCGAAAGTCGATGTGAGAGAGCTCGGCTGCGGCGTGCTGCGTGCGGCGCGTCCTGTGGCGTACCTTGACCCGGAAAATCCACAGTGGCCCGAGGAAGTGATGCTGCCTCTCGCGCTGCCACCGGCGGTCGAGCAGGACGGCATCGATGACTTCCGGCACTTGGTCGCCGCCGCGCTCAAGGAACAGGAGGCGCAGGCCCATGCGGCGCTGCAGCGGCAAGGGCGTCGCTTTCTTGGTGCTGAGCGAGTCAGCAAGATCTCCCCGTACGAGCGCGTCACGAGCTTCGAGGCGCTGGGCGAACGCAATCCGACCTTCGCGGTTGGCCGCGAGCAGGGTGATGCACGGCGAATCGCTGGTGCTGCGGTGCGGGCGTTTCGTGCGTCGTACCGCGCGGCGCTTGAACGGTGGCGCGCCGGGGTACGCGGTGTGGTGTTCCCGGCGGGAACCTGGTGGATGCGCACGTTCCACGGCGCCAGCGTGACGGACCTCAGACTCGTGGTGTAGATACCGCGTGGCGCCGTTCTCAGCGATGCGCAAAGCGCGATGATGGCTCAACCTGGGTCGGTCGGGGGCGCAACCTGATGATGGCTCAACCTGGGTCGGTCGGGTGCGGCGGGCCGCTGGGCCGCTCTCACCTGTACATACGGTGGATTCGCTCTTCGGGGGCGCGCGGGTCGAGCAGCAGGAGCGTTAGGTAGAACGCCCACTCCAGCGGCTTCATCGCGAGATAGACGAGATCCGCAGCCCAAGCGGCGCCGATGTATCGGCTCACGGGCAGCCCCATCCGGTCGTAGAGCTGGCGCGCCGCGCGGCCGAAGCGCGGCCAGCGCTCGTGCAGCAGATCCTCGAAGGCGTTGGCGATGGCGAGCTGCCGATTGACGAGGATCGGCGTGCCGCCCCGCCGTCCGAGCCGGATCGGGCGCACAAGCCAGGCGTGGCCGCGCGCAGCGACGGTGCACAAGTAGTGGCAATCGCCGGGCAGCTTCACGATTGGGAGCTGCGACAGCGTGTACCCGCATGTGCGGGTGAAGACCTGGAGGGCGGCTGCCGGATGGTCCAGCCAGGCCGCGTGCAGGACGGCGTGAACCCCGAGCAGCAACGGGGAAGCCGCGAGGGCGCGCCACAACGTGGGTCGGTGAATCGCGGGCGGCGGCGGGAGCGGGACTTGCGGCGGCCCCGTGCGATAGGCGGGGTCGGCAGCGGCCAACGGAGCGGGCGCGCTGGCCTCGACGCCCCGCCTCAAGAGGCGAGCGCGCAGCTCGGCGGAATAGAAGACGACAGTGAACACCGGCGCGACGCACGGCAGGAGCAGCGGCGGCACGAGCAGGCCGGCCGCGACCCAGGGGCCGAAGTGCACCACCAGCAGGACGTGGAGCGCAATTCCGACGAGCAGCGCTGCATGGACGACGAGCTCTGCAGGGCCAGGCAGCGCTTCTTTCCGGCGCCGTGACACGACATAGGCGAGCGCGGTGAGGGCGTGCAGCGCGATCAGGCCGTGGACTTCCGGCTCGGCGAGCGGCCGGAACGCCGTGGTGCCGGCGTCGCATGCCGAGACAGTGCACGTCCCGGGGGCATCATGGCTGTACGCCAGGCCCCAGACGGGCAGGAGGAGCAGCGTGAGCACCTCGGCCGCCACCTGGAAGGGGTCGCGCCCCCGGCGCCGTATCGCGCGGTATGTCCATACGGTCAGGCCGATCCAACAGGCCAGCCCGAGCGCTCCGGCGGCGAAGATCGCGGCATCGAGTCGGACGAGCTGCCCCACGCCGAAGAGCAGCGCCGCGAGCGCGGGAACGCCGTAGCCGGTGGCCACCAACGCGGCGAGGGCACCGTCTGTCAGCGAGAAGGGCCGCTCGGTCGGTGGCTGCTGCGGTCCGGTCGGTGGCTGCTGCGGTCCGGTCGGTGGCTGCTGCGGTCCGGTCGGTGGCTGCTGCGGTCCGGTCGGTGGCTGCTGCGGCTCGGTCGGTGACTGCTGCGGCTCGGTCGGTGACTGCTGTGGCTCGGTCGGTGACTGCTGTGGCTCGGTCGGTGGCTGCTGCGGCATGCGTCCACCATGCTAACGGCTCCAGTCCCAGGAGATCCATCCTGCGAGGTGCAGCGCGCGTCCTTCACGGGCCGCGTCGCACGTCGGAGCGTGAGCCGTGCTGGCTGCTCGCGCAGGGAACCCCTGTCGCGTCGAACGGATGCTGATAGGATCCATGGGATCTGGCATGAGCCCGGACCGAAAGCGCCGTCCGCGCCCCCCAACCTCGCCCGAAAGGCGGCCGCTCCGGCGGCGGGCGCACGCGAGCGCCGAGGATCTCCTTACGTCGGCCATGAGCGACGAGGAGCAGATGAGGCTCGCGCGCGTCGTGCTCAGGTCCGGCTCCCGCGAGGCGATCAACCGTATCTTCGAGTACTTCCAGCGACGCCAGGCCGAGACCCGGTGGGGAAGAGACAACCCCCTGCACGAGATCGCCGGGGCGATGCGCGTCCAGGCGATCAAGGCGCTCAGGGGCCCGCCCGGGCAACACAGCAGGAATCACAGGAGCGCGCTCCTCGTCCTGTGGGTAGCCGGTCGTCCGGGCGATGCTCCGCTCCTCGTGTCGCTCCTGGCCGCGCAGGACCCGGACGGCCTGGATAGCGACATCTTGCCGGTGCTCCAGCACGTCATTTCGGGCTACGAACCCAGCGACCCCCAGGTCATCGCCTCGATCGAGCGGTTCATCGAGCGGTCGACGTCGCTGCGGGATCTCCACGCCGCGTCGCTCGTCCTCCGCGAGTACCGCATTCCCGAGGCCGAGTCGGCGCTCCAGCGTGCCCTCGCCGCTCCAGATCCGTGGCGGCGCGCCCCCGTGATGGCGGCCCTCGTCGTCAGGAATCCGGGGCAGCACCGGCGCGCCGGCGAGGCGTTGCTGGCCGCGTTGAAGCTGGAAGCGCGGGCGGCCGAGGCCTGGGACAAGGATTCGGTCCAGAGGGCGCTCGCCGAGGCGCTCGACGGGGCCAGGGAAGCGTTCGAGTCCGGGGAGGAGGCCAGACCTCCGTCGGTTCCCGCGGCGCGGATCGAGGAGCTCGACGGCATGCCCGACGAGGACTGCGCTGCGTTCCTCGACGGGCTTGGACGGGAGTTCACCGTGGATCAGGCGCGCCTGCTCCCGCGCCTCCAGACCGCGTCCCTGGCCCGGAAAAAGGCCCTGCTCCGCGCCCTCGGGGCCGTGGCGACCGGCGGAACCCCCTTCTTCCATGCCGTGTGGCCTCTCACCTCCGATCCCGACGAGGAGATCGCGGCGCTGGCCATCGCCGCGTGCGGGGCCACGCGCTCGGACCAGGCGAGGATGCGGCTGACGGCGAGGCTCAGGGGTGCGATCGCGAGGGACGATGCGGCCGCCGTAAGGCCGCTCCTGAGCGGCCTGCGCGGCTGTCTCTACGACGGCGCGGTGTGGAGCGCGGCGCTGTCCCTGTCGTGTGAGAGCGCCCGGAGGTTGGCGATCGAAGGGCTCGAGCACGCCGCCGTCCTGCGCGGGCCGGCGATCGAGCTGCTGAACGAGGCTGCGAGGCGCGAGAGCAGCGAGGAGCTTCGTCGGCGGATGGTCCGGCTTCTCCGGGACCGCTGACCCAGGCGACGGCGGCGGGGGCTTCTACGGCTATCGCCATCGCCCGCGACGTCATCGCCCGCGACGTGGTTGAGCCCCGCGCCATTGCCCGCGACGTGGTTGAGCCCCGTGCCATCGCCCGCGACGTGGTTGAGCCCCGCGGAGCCCCGCGCCATCGCCGACGCGAGGGACCGCGCGGAGGCGGCGCTAGCGACCCGCGGGGCCGAGCCGGCGCCCCTCGGTCGGAGGCTTCGGCCCGGAGGGCGTCTCCAGCACGAACTCGCCGCCGTGGGTCAGCACGTGCCAGCGCGGAGCCCGCGGCTCGGGGGGCGGGGGCCCCACCCTTCCTTGGACGTCCGGCGCAGGATTTGGACGCACGCGGAACCGCACCTGCCCGTCCCGCATCTCCATCAGCGTCAGGTCCTGGGAGACCTCCACGTCGCGCGCCAGGGGGAGCGCCGGCTGCCCTGGGCGATCCAGCGTCACATCGAGGCGGCTGCCGGCCGAGGCCGCGGGCGAGCTCGCGAGGAGCGCCGCGCCGCCGGGAGCGGGAAGCGCCGCGACGCCGTCCGGCGCCGTGATCCGGCGCCACGCCTGCGGTGTGCCGAGCGGCAGCGGGCTTCGCACGAGCGCCTGCAGCGGCTCGCGCTGGCGGGCGCTTGCGGGCGGCGCCGGCTCGAGCAGGAGCAGCGTGCCATCCGGCGCCGCGGCGATCCACTTGAGCGTCTCGGCCGGGGTCGCCTGGCTCCCCTCCGCGTGCCATGCACCTTGCGCGCCCCGCATGAAGAGGGTCGCGCCCCCGCTGCTTCCGCGGCAGATCAGCACGCCGATGCCGGCCGCGTTGTGCAGCGCGACCGGCTGCGGGCACCCGTCGGGCGCCGCGACGGGCGTCACGGTGCTCGCGATGTGGTCGACGACCGCGAACGTCGGTGGCCGCGTGAGGTGCGCGGCGCAGGCGCTGCCGGGCGGTCGCGCGCTCGTCGGTTCGCAGATCCCGTCGCCGAACGTCGCGATTTGTGTGCGTGTCGGCTGTGGCCGCGGCGTGGCGCTTTCGAGCAGGCAGAGCGCGCCTCCGCACGAGACGCCAGCCGCGCCCATGAGTCCGATACCGCCCACGACGCCCCCGTCGTCGCTTTTGCACCGCGGCTCCCGCCCGACCGCGGTGTCGCCGCGCCGGGGCGGCTCGGGCGCCGGTGGGGCGACGGATGAGCGGAACGAGCCGGCCTCGATGGCGCGGATCGCGGGGGAGAGGTGCAGCGCGATGCCCAACGTGGGTCGGGCATATAAGGACGTGGTGTATAAGGACGCAGCAGCGGTCCTGGCCCACGCTTGGCCGTCGCGGCTCAGCACGGCGGGGCAGCTCGCATTGCCGTTCCAGATCCAGGATCCTGCGCGCTCGATCGAGCGCGGCTGGAACGCAGATCGCTTCCAGGTCTGCCCGCGATCCAGCGAGAGGAACGTGTCAGGCGCCGCCGGCTGCTGGCCGCGCGCCGGCGCCTGGACCACGGCCGCGAGCACGCCGTCGGGTCGCACGAGCACCGCGCGCACCGCCTTGCCGGGCGCGACGACGGCCGAGGTGAAGCTGCGGCCCTCGTCGGCGGAGACGCTGACGCGCTCTCCGGCCGCGGCCGCGATGAGGGCGCCGGCGGCGTCCCAGGCCGTCGCGCCAGGCACGCTGCCGCGCGACTCGAAGCCGTCCGCCCTCAGCGCATCGCGGACGCTGGCGGCGCGGTGGAGCGCGCCCTCCGGCGTGGCCGCATAGAGCGCGTCGATTTGCGGGCCGGCGACGCCAACCCAGGTGAAGCGTGCGGGCAGCTTCAGCGGGCCGACGACGCCGAGCTTCTCGTCGACCGCGAAGGCTCCGCCCGCGGGATCGGCGCCGCTTCCCTTCGCGGCGAAGATCGCCAAGTGCTCCCCGAGGGCGATCTCGGTGTGCTCGCGGAACGGGTCCCGACCGGCCCTCGTCCGCTCCTGCTCTCCGAGGGGCGGCTCGACCCAGGTTGCCGGCGGGATGGCGGCGCTCGGCAACGCCAGCGGGGCCGAGGGATCCACGGCCGGCGCGCTCGCGGCGCGCGCGGGCGCTTCCAGCGGGGCCGGGGGGATGGCGACCCAGGCCGGCGCGAGCGCCGCGGGGGTCGACCCGGCGGCGGGACCACACGAAGCGACGAGGAGCGGGAGGGGGAGGAGCGCGAGCCGCGAAGCCATCATGCAGGGAGGGTCTCCTGGGCCACCCTTACCAGGCCCCCCGACGGGGATCACCAGGCGGGCGGTCGCCATGCGCCCCGCTGGCCATCGCCTCGGCCATCTGCTGAGCTGGACCCGTGCGCACACCGCGAACGCCGAGCCCCGCGAGCCTGTGCGCCGGACGAGCCGCAGGCGGCGCCCGCTCCTCGCCACGGCTCACCGACGTTCGGCGCGCAGGCGACGTGACGGGCGCGTGGGCCCCACGGACCGCCGTGGAGCGAAGGCGCTTTGCCATCCTGGTCACGGCAGCGTGCGTCGCGGCGTGCACGCGAGAGCGCTCGTCCGGAGCGCCCGCCCAGACATCGCTCCCCATCCAATCGTCGATCTCCACCCCGCAACCCTCCGCGACGCCGCCGTCGGCGCCCCCACCGAGCGCCACCGTCGATGCGCCGTCGTGCACCCCGCACGACCGACCCACGAAGCTGTACTGGACGGAGGGGTGCTGCACGCCGGTCGTCGCCAAGGACGTGGTCGCGTGCCTCTCGGAGACCGAGCGCGCGGCCGTCGGGTATGTTTCGGCCGAGCTCGTGAGCCACTGCGAGTGGGGCGAGCTGCCGACCGACGACGCGAGAGGTCACCTGGACTGCCCGTATACCTCGGCCCTGGGCTTTGGCTATCAGTGCGAGGACAAACACCGGGATTTTCTGCGCCGCTGGTTCCAGGAAGACGTGCCGAGCAGGTGTTCGCAGAAGCCGGATACAGCATATCAACAGGAGGTCCTCGTCGAGCTCACGTTCTCCACCGTCGGCACGCGCACGACCGTCGACTACGAGGCTGCCGGCACGACCGGGCCCGGCGGCAAGTCCTGGGCTTGGACCGAGACGCTCGTGTTCGAGCCCCGGGGAATCGAGCGGATGAAGCTTGTGCGCCGGACGGCCAAGGGAAACCGGCCGAAGGCCTATTAGGCTGCACGATCGCCCGACGTCCGGAAATAGCTCGAAGGTGCGAACGCTCCTTCGGGGCCTGTGGCGCCTGCGCGAGGGATCCAGTCAATGGCGAGCAACCTCGAGGCCGCTGGGGGCCAAGAGGGTCGCTGGATGCCTGGAAACGTCCTCGCGCGAGGCGCGCCGTGACAGCCCTCCTTCTTCCGGGGATCTCCTGAAGATCGCGTCGAGGAGCACACCGGCCAGGCGGCCGACCTCCGGAAACTCCCTGGCCCGGGGGCGCGGCAGATCGACCGCGACGCTCTCCACGATGCGCCCCTCGTCGAACACCAGCACGCGATCTCCGAGCAGGACCGCCTCCTCCACGTCGTGCGTCACCAGGATGGCCGTGAAGCGGCGCTGCGCCCACAGCGACTCGACGAGGCGTTGCGCCCCGATCCGCGTCAGGGCGTCGAGCGCGCCGAACGGCTCGTCGAGCAGCAGCACCTTCGGGTCGTGGACGAGCGCGCGCGCGAGGGCGACCCGCTGCCGCTGACCTCCCGAGAGCACGCCCGGGTAGTCGTTCAGCCGATCTCCGAGCCCGACCCGGTCGAGCACGTCGCGCGCGCGCGCGTCGCGCCCTCTCGGCCCGCCGATGCACGTGTTCTCCAGCACCGTGCGCCAGGGCAGCAGCCGGGGCTCCTGGAAGACCACGCGCACCGCCTCGCGCGCCGCGACCTCCCTCGAGGCCAGGACGCGCGCCGCGCCGCGCGTCGGCTGCTCGAGGCCGCACAGGACGCGCAGCAGCGTGCTCTTGCCCGAGCCGCTCCGCCCGACGATCGTCACGAATTCGCCAGGGCGGATGTCGAGCTCGATGCCCGAGAGCGCGAGCCGGTCGCCGTACCGCTTGTCGACCTGCTCCAGCACGACGCGCGCGCCGGCGGTCTGATCGCCCGAACCGCTCATTCGTTCACCTCGCCTCGAGCCGCTGCAGCGGCGGCTGCCACGGCAGGAGTCGGCGCTCCAGCCACCGCGCCAGCGAGTCGGCCAGCTTGCCGAGGATGGCCCAGAGCACGATCGTGAGCACCAGGAGATCCATCTGCATGAACTCGCGGGCGTTCATCGCGACATAGCCGAGGCCCTGGCTCGCGCCGAGCGTCTCCGCGACGATGAGCACGAGCCACGAGAGCCCGAGCGCGAAGCGCAGACCCACGAGGATCGAGGGGAGCGCGCCCGGGAAGATGACCTCGCGGTAGAGCGCGAACCCCCGCACGTCATAGACCTGCGCCATCTCGATGAGCTGCGGATCCACGCTGCGCACCCCGTGGAACGTGTTCAGGTAGACGGGGAACAGCACCGTGATCGCGACGATGAAGAGCTTCGCGGTCTCGCCGAGCCCGAACCACAGGATCACGAGCGGCACGAGCGCCAGCGCCGGGATCGCCCGGAGCATCTGAAGCGGCCCGTCGATGACCAGCTGCAGCGGGCGCGAGAGCCCCGTGCCGAGGCCGAGCGCGAGCCCGACGGCCGCGCCGACGACGAGCCCGCCCACCGCCCGCAGCGCGCTCACGCCGAGGTGCGCGGGCAGATCGCCGCTCCTCGTGGCGTTCGAGGCGGCCACGAGCACCTCGACGGGCGACGGCAGCAGGCTTTTGGGGATGATCTGCAGCCGCGACAGGACCTCCCAGAGGATCACGAGGGCCAGCGGGGCCAGCCAGGGCGCGATGCGCACGCCGAGCCCGCGCACCGCGCCGCCTCGAATCGGCCCTTCGCCGGCCGTCATCGCGCGCCTCCGATCGCGGCGCCCGGCAGGAGCGCCTCCTCGACGCGGATGTCGCGCGGGATGATCGCGAGCTTGTGGAACGTATCGGCGATGGCTTGCTGCCTTTGCACGATCTCCGGCGTGATCGGCAGGATCTGGAACGCGCGCCGGTGCTCGGACCGCAGGAACGCCTCGTACGAGATCCCCGAAGATCTCGCGAGGATCTGCGAGGCTTCCTCGCGGTGCCCGTCCTCCCAGGCGCTCAGCGCGCGGTACTCGTCGAACACGATCTGCAAGATCGCCGGCTGCTCTTCCGCGAACTCTCGCCGGACGACATAGAAGAGGCGGTTGTCGACGAGCCCCTCGCCGTCCTGGAGGACACGGGCCCCGGCGAGCTCGGCCGCTGCCAGGAAAGGATCCCAGATCACCCAGGCATCGACATTGCCACCCTCGAACGCGGTCCGCGCGTCGGCGGGCGCCAGGAAGACGACCTGGATGTCGTCCAGCGTCAGCCCGGCGCTCTCGAGGGCCCGAACCAGCAGGTAATGCACGTTGGAGCCGCGGTTGAGGGCGACGCGCTTGCCTTTCAAGGCCGCGAGCGTGCGGATCGGAGAGTCCTTCTTGACGAGGATGGCCTCGGCCCTGGGCGCCGGCGCGTCGGTGGCGGCATAGACGAAGGGCACGCCGCCCGCCTGCGCGAACACCGGCGGCGTCTCGCCGACGTGGCCGACGTCCACGGCGCCCGCGCGCATCGCCTCGAGCAGCGGAGGACCGGCCTGAAACTCGACCCACTCGGCGCGGGCGTTCCTCGCCTCGAGCGCCTTCGTCAGGGCCTCCGCGCGCTCCTTGAGGAGAAACGGCGTGCCGATCTTCTGGTACCCCAGCCGCACCACCACCGCCGCCCGCGTGTCCTCGGCCGCCTGCCCGGCGTTCGCCGCCTTCTCGCCCGTGGCGCCCGCCTCGCCGCCGTCGCGGCCGCACCCGAGCAGCAACAAGCTCGAGAGAGCTGCGCAGCCCAGCAGCGCGGAGCGGACCGTCGTGAACGAGATGTACCTGATCATGAGGGCTCTTTCGCCTCCTCTACAACCCACGTCAGCGCGTAAGGATGGTATTATGATGTAAAATTTCATCTATGGCGGATGCGTGGCGTAAACCTCGGTCCAGCAGCCGCTGTGCCAGGTCGAGGCGTGGCGCTCCGCCGGGGAGCACCCATGGAGGAGCGGTCGACTGCTGTTCCAGCAGCAGTCGATCAGCAGTTGATGTTGCTGGGGCAGCAGCGGCGTCGCGGCGGGCTGTCCGGCGAGGTTCCTTGGCGCCGCGGGCTCCAGCGCGCGGCGGCGCGCGGTGCGGATCGTGCTCTCGCGCGCCTGACCCGGCGACTCACGGGCGAGGAGCTTCTCCATCGATGAACGTCTTCTGGTTTCTTCCGACGCACGGGGACGGCCGCTACCTTGGCACCGCCGAGGGCGCGCGCCCCGTCACGCTCCCTTATCTTCGTCAGATCGCGCAGGCCGCCGACGACCTCGGCTATCACGGCGTGCTGGTCCCCACCGGGCGATCGTGCGAGGACGCCTGGGCGGTCGCGTCGGCCATGATCCCGCTGACGCAGCGGCTTCGCTTCCTCGTCGCCGTGCGGCCGGGCGTCGTCTCGCCCACGTGGGCCGCCCGCATGGCGTCCACGGTCGATCGCCTGTCGGACGGTCGCCTGCTCGTCAACGTCGTGACCGGCGGCGATCCGGCGGAGTCCGAGGGGGATGGCGTCTTCCTGAAGCACGACGAGCGCTACGTGGTCACCGACGAGTTCCTCGGCATCTGGCGGCGCGTCATGGCCGGCGAGACGGTCGACTTCACGGGGCAGCACCTGCGCGTGAAGGGCGCGAAGATCCTCTTTCCGCCGCTCCAGGCGCCGCACCCGCCGCTCTACTTCGGGGGGTCGTCGCCCGCGGCGCACGCGCTCGCGGCGCGCCACGTCGACGTTTATCTGACCTGGGGAGAGCCGCCGGCCGCCGTGGCCGAGAAGATCGCGGACGTGCGCCGCCGCGCGGCGGCGGAGCAGCGCACGGTGCGCTTCGGGATCCGCCTGCACGTCATCGTCCGCGAGACGGCGGAGGCGGCGTGGGCCGCCGCGAACGACCTGATCCGGCACCTCGACGACAGCACCATCGCCGCGGCGCAGCAGGCCTTCGGGCGCCTCGACTCCGAGGGGCAACGGCGCATGGCGGCGCTGCACAAGGGGCGGCGCGACGCCCTCGAGGTGAGCCCGAACCTCTGGGCCGGCGTCGGCCTCGTGCGCGGCGGCGCCGGAACGGCGCTCGTGGGTGACGCGGAAACGGTCGCGCGCCGCATGAAGGAGTACGCGGAGCTCGGGATCGAGACGTTCATCCTGTCGGGGTACCCGCACCTCGAAGAGGCCTATCGGGTCGCCGAGCTGCTCTTCCCGCGGCTCCCCGTCGAGCGGAGGGCTGCAGGCGTCCGCCCGAACCTCACGGGGCCGTTCGGCGAGATCATCGCCAACGACATCGTCCCGCACCGATCGCAGAGCTGAGGCGGAAGGCCCCGCCCCGAGACGTCACTCGAGCTCCTCGGGGTCGGCGTCGTCGAGGGCGCGCCGCAGCAGATCTAGGTCGCCCTCTCGACGCACGACGCAAAGGCATCGAGGAGGGCCGGGTCCGGGCTCTCGATGAACGCGTTGCGCGGCCTGGCGGTTCGGGACGGGACCGCGGCGCCCCTGTGCGGTGGCTTCGTCCGGGAATCGGCGGGGCCGTCACGATTTCGTGAAGGGCGACCGGGGCTGGCCGCATCCAGTGAGCAGAAGAGGGTTCGATGAACCCGGTCCACGCAGGTCCCGCGGCTGGGGCTTGACGGCCCCGAAGCGTCTGGACCTTCCTCCGGACCCGCCGCCTTTCGAGGACTCCCTCGAAGGCGGCTCGGCCGATCGTCACGTCGTGAGCTCCGAGCCTGCGCGTGGGTTCGAGGTCTGGAGTCCGTGACTCCATGCACGCTCGCGTCCGGCGCTGTCACGCGCTTTTTTCGACACCACAGAGGTACAATGCGCAACGTTTCGTTCACCCATCGCAGCGGGTTTCTCATTCTCTGCCTCGCGCTCTCCGCCTGCGCCACTGCGACGGAGGGTGAGGCGGACGAGGACGAGTCGATCTCCGCCGTCCAGCAGCCCGCCGTCATCGGTGGCCGCAAGGTCGCGGCGATCTTCATCCAATTCAAGAACGGAGCGAGTCCGGATTACACCATCGAACAGGTGTATGACCGCCTCTTTGGCAACGCGGATTCGACCGACAATTTCTTCCGTGAAGCCTCCTACGGAAAGATGCACCTGACCGGTCATAACAACACCGACGGGGACTTTTTCGGCTGGTACGAGCTCGACGTGGGGACCCCGGTCTGCGCCCAGCACGCCAACTACGTGGAGCTGGGCAGGGCGATGGCCGCGCAGGCGGGGGGCTACGTGGAGGCCAATTACCAGCACACGATGTTCTTTCTCTCCGAGGTGCCGGCGGGGTGTGGCGACGGAGCTGGAGCCCTGTACTCCAATACGTATTTTTACCATGCCGAGAACTCTGGCACCATGGCACACGAGCTGGGACACAACCTGGGCCTGAACCACGCCGACCTGCTGAATTGCGCCGACGCTGCCGGGAACTGGGTGTCGATGAGCACGAGCTGCGCGCAGCCCAATCTGCCCAAGTGCGCAAACAGCGGCCAGCTCAACCCAGGGAACACGAGTTGCTGGCAGGAATACGGTGACTCGTTCAGCACGATGGGGGGGCAGTTCCTGCACTACAATGCTCCAGAGAAGGCGCGGCTCGGCTGGTTCGAGCCGGAGAACACCGCGACCGTGAGCGCGAGCGGGACCTCCATCGTCAGCGTCGAGCCGATCGAGCTGGCTTCGGACGGCGTGCAGCGGCTCGTCGTCCCCATCCCCGGCGGGGACGAGACGTACCAGGTTGAGTATCGCCAGCCGCTCGGCCTCTTCGACTCCCAGCGGTTCACGGCGGGCTCGCCGGTCGCGAGCGGAATCCTCGTGCACCGGGGCACGCTGGAGGGGACCCCGACGCGCATCGTCAACATGACGCCCTCCGTGCCGATCAACGTAGGTAATTATCCCGCGAACGTCTCGCGCGAGGCGCTCCCCTGGGGTCATACGTTCGTCGATCGCGACGCGAACCTGGCCATCTCGTTGCTCGGGGTCTCGACGTCCGAGGCGACGGTCAAGGTGACCCTCGGCACGGCGGCCGCGCCGATCCCCGCCTGCGCCGACGCGCCCAGCCACTGGTACCTGAAGTGCGGCGCGACCGACACGACCTCGATGAACGCAGCGACCAAGCTCACGGAGGACAACGGCGCCCTCGTGCTCACGTACCAGGTCAGCCAGAGCATCGCGACCCAGAATGGTGGAGACGTCTGCACGCTCGTCCAGACGCACACCGCCGGGCAGTGGGATCCGTGCACCCAGTACTGGGTGCCGGCCGGCGGCACGCAGGCGTCGGGCCAGACGAAGACCCTCTCGCCCAACCTCGCAGGGTTCCGCATCACCTATCCTGCGTCCGGGAGCTACAAGGCGTCCCTCAGCGCCGCGGGCGCGCTCAGCGTCACGCCCGCTCCCTGATCGCGGGCGCCCTCAGCCCGAACCGCCGCGGCCGCCCAGCAGCTCACGCTCACCGTGACCCTCAACAGCGGTCCTTACTACATGGACAAGGTCCGATTCGAGAACTGATGGGCGTCGCGCTGTCGTGAACGGGGCGCCCGGCTCCCCTCCTCGTCTTCGCGGGCGGGAGGGTCTATCAAGGGCGTCATCGTGCGTCGCTTCGTCCGCCTCGCGCTGCTGATCCTGGTCACCCTGGCCCTCGCCTGGGGGGTCAGCGGCGCGCTGGTGGCGCGCGGTCTCACCCGCCGGGGGAACTGGCAGCGTCCACGGGGCATGAGATGGAGCTCTCCGAGCCCGCGGCGCCTGAGCGGGAACAACCTGCCTCAGGAGGTCAGCGAGGCCGAGCGCTCTCCGGGCTGGCCGATGGCAACCCGCTCTCCTGCCGGCCGCTGCGTCGCGGCGAACACCCCGGCCGGCGCCCCGGCGAGGCCCGGCCACCCGCGCAGCCGGCGGAGGAGCATCCCGGCCGTCACGACCAGGTACGAGAGGTTCACGAGGAGCGTGGCGTTGCGCACGGGGTTGTCGTCGGCGGCGGGGCGGCCGCGCAGAGCCGCTCGATGGGGCGGTCCGCGCGGTGGAGCACGAGGGCGACGCAGGTGTCGCCCTCGAGGTCGACGAGCCGGAGCCGGCTGCCGACGGGGAGCGTGCGCGCCGCGTAACCGCCGGCGCCGAGGGGCTCCTCCCAGAGGACGTCGCGCGCTTCGACGCCCGCCGGCGGATCGCCGATCGACGTGCTCGGCACAGTGGGTTGCGTCCCGACGACGCTGCCTTCCTGGGCGCGCGCGTGCTCGCGCGCGGCGTACGTTGTGGCCGTTTCAGGCATTGCCCGCCTCATTTCGATAGGCAATCGAAAATACGGACCGACTGTCCGGGGCCAGGGTTTCCAGCCTGTTTCGTGAGGGTAAAATGCAGAGCGCGAGCGCTTTTTCCCGGAAGTGGTGAATTTTCTCCCGTGTGGGTGGTGGATGAAGAGCGGATGGCGCAGGGGGGCGAGCGCGGAGCCGATTGACGCGCGGGAGGGCGAGGCGGCATGAGGGCGCGACGGCGATCGCGCGGCTGCGTGATGGCCACCTCGGACGATGACGATGAAGACAGAGATGGCTCCTCCTCCGAAGATCGACGGCAGGCACAGCGCCGAAGGAAGGCAGCCGGCGGAAGGGGGGCGGAACGCCGGAGGCGAGCAGAAGGCCGAGGGGAGCCCGCGCCGCATGGGCCGGCCGCGCAAGGCGCCGCAGCGGAGCGATCTCGCGCCGCGGGAGCAGATTCTGCAGGTGGCGGGCCGGCTGTTCGCCGAGCGGGGGGTGGCCGAGGTGTCGATGCTGGAGGTCGCGCAGGCGGCGGGGCTCCGGCAGTCGTCGCTGTATTACTGGTTCCGGCGCAAAGAGCTGATCGTCGCGGAGATCCTGCAGCAGGTGAACCGGCTGCCGCTGTCGTACGCGCGGAGCCTCGAGGCGAGCGGCGAGACGGCGGACGTGCAGCTATGGCGCTTCGTGCGCTTCGACGTGCAGACGGTGTGCGGGTTTCCGCTGGAGATCACGGAGATCCACCGGTTCAGCGAGCGGGATCCGGCGGCGTTCGCGACGTACTGGGCCGAGCGGCGCGCGCTGACCGAGGCAGTGGCCGCGATGGTGGGGCGCGGGATGGGGGAGGGGAGGTTCCGCGAGGTGGACGCCTACCTGTGCGCGCTGACGGTGCTGGCGCAGGACGAGAGCGTGCAGAACTGGTGCCGTCCCGAGGGAGGAGGGCGCGTGCATCCGCTCGCGGCCAGCGATCCCGCGG
Organism: Sorangium sp. So ce117; assembly: GCF_051524395.1. Taxonomy (NCBI): domain Bacteria; kingdom Pseudomonadati; phylum Myxococcota; order Polyangiales; family Polyangiaceae; genus Sorangium; species Sorangium sp. So ce117. Next base: position 7,073,520 of record NZ_CP150309.1, on the reverse strand, counting down.
CGCTGGGCTACGGGCCGGAGCAGATCGCGGAGCTCGTGGCGGATCAGACGGTGGGCGGGCTGCTGGTGCGGCCGTCGAGGCTGGCGGCGCTCCGGAGGAAGGCAGGGGGAGCCGACCGAGGTTGAGGCGATCCGACCGAGGCGATCCGACCCAGGTTGGGATCGCCGACCCAGGTTGGGATGCAGGGGACCCGACCCGACCGAGGTTGGGGGACCCGACCCTGGGGGACCCGACCCAGGTTGGGATGCAGGGGACCCGACCCGACCGAGGTTGGGGGACCCGACCCAGGTTGGGATCACCGGGCGACCCGACCCGACCGAGGTTGAGGGGACCCGACCGAGGTTGAGGCGACCCGACCCAGGTTGAGATTGCCCGACCCAGGTTGGGATCGCCGGGGCGCTCAGAGCGGGTTGAAAGGCGCAAGCCCAGGGAGGTCCTTCGGCTTGCGCCCTGCGGCGCCGACCGCCGCGACCTCCTTGATCTTCTCGCGGGCACGCCCCGTGCCGTCATCCACCACGGTCCATTCATTCCAGAAGTGACCGTCGACGACGAACAGCTGCGGGTGATCGAACGGCGCCTCCTCGAACCGGACCCGCTCGTCGGTGAGCGTCGCCAGGAACGCCACGAGCGCCTTCTTCTCCTCTTCCGTCAGCCCGAGCGGCTGAATGTTCGGAGCGAGGTTCGTCCCGTTGGACCCAAACCCGGTGGTGTCGCCGCCCTCCCGTTCTCGCCGGCCGCCGCCACGGTTGTAAAATTCGACGACTTGCCGCAGCGTCAGCGCGCCTCCGTTGTGAAAATAGGGGCCCGTCAGCTCGATGTTCCGGAGCGTCGGGACCTTGAAGGTGCCGTCGACCGCATCGCGCTCGCCCGACGCGATCGGCACCCCTGGCTCGACCTCGAACGATGCCGGGTCGATGCCGAATACGTCCGGGGCGCCTTCGCCCGCGGCGAGCAGCTTCCCTTGCCGGGCGAACGAGAACGGATGACCGAAGGGGTCGACCCCTCCGGCGCCGATGTCCTCCTCGGTCGGCCGAACGCCAATGTTGTAGTAGCCCCTGTCGTAGAGCGCGGCGCCGCCGTCCCCGACCGGCATCCGCGAGATCAAACCGCCCACCTGCTCCTCGCGCTGCAGGCGGGTGGCGGCGCTGGTGAACTCGGGGCCATGGTGGCAGTTGATGCACCTGCCCTTGCCCTGGAAGATCGCGAGCCCCGCGCGCTCCTCGTCGCTCAGGGCAGCGCTGTCCCCGTCGGCGAAGCGATCGAACCGGCTGTTGTCGGACACGAGCGTGGCCTCGTAGAGCTGGATGGCGAGGCCAAAGAAGAGCGAGAAGTTCGCTTCGACGAGCGGCCGAGCGCCGACGCGCTGATCCGACCGCCAGTACGCGTCCACGAAGGCCTCTTCGACGAGCTCTCCATAGGACGGAGCGAGCCCTTTTCCGCTCGAATCGCGCAGCTCGCCGAGGATGCTGTCCGTGGGGTCCACGAGCTGGCCAGCGAGCGGCCTGCGCGGCAAGAGCTTCGCGGCGACGTCAGCGTACGTCCTCCCCTCACACGACATCTCGAAGGGGTTGATCGGCGGGCCCACGGCCTGAGACGCGAGGCTCGAGTTCTCCAGGTCGACCCTCTCGCGGACCAGGACGCCGTCGCGCACGGCGTGGACGGCGGCGTCCGGATCTCGCCTGCCGAACGGGTTCACTCCGTTGAAATGGTTGCTTGCGCGTCCGTCCCAGAAGTTGCGGAAGTTGAACACCGCGTTGATGACGGTGGGCGTCTGCCGCGGCTCGACGCGCCGCACGTTCACCCCTTGCACCTGGAAGACGTCCGGCAGCAGCGTGCAGTCGTCCTTCTCGCTCTCGGGCACGATGCCGTTGAATCGAGCGTGGAACACCCCCTGTGAAGAGATGACATCGTCGGCATCCGCGGGGAAGTCGCGGCGGAAAGTCCAGTCGCTCGCCACGAGCGCGTAGTTCGGTCCGCCCTTCCCGTCCGACCGCGTGGCTTCGAACCGCGTGCGCCGCTCGGGATCCTGGTTGTTGATACCCGGGTTGATCTGGTTTCTCTTGCGGTGGTCGACGCCGGCGTGGAAGTGGCACGTCGCGCACGCCACGCCGTCGCTGCCGACCTGCATGTCCCAGAACAGCGCCTTTCCGAGGGCCACGGCCGTCTCCCTGCTCTTGACGTACCGGGACAGGTCGCGCGGCTCCGGGACGGCGACGCCCCGGAGCGAGCCGAGGGATGGCGGCGGAGTGGCTGGCGCGGGCGTCGCGCCGTCGTCCGGCGGATCCGACGGCGGGTCACCGCTCTCGGGCGTGACCGGCGACGAGGACCCGCCGTTCCCGAGCGACGAGGACCCGCCGCCCTCGAGCGACGAGGACCCGCCGTTCCCGAGCGACGAGGCCCCGCCGTCCCCGAGCGACGAAGACGGTCCGGGCCTCCCGCATCCCGAGCACGGAGGCTCGCGTCCCTCGGGCCAGCATCCGGTTGACGATAGACCCATCAGGACGACGAGGATCCACGCCCCGATCTCGCCCGTGCGCGGGTCTTTGGAACGAGCTCTAACCATCACGAGGAAGCCTCCTTCGCTGCTGCGCGAGTGAATGACAGGCGGCGCGAGCCAGCGTCCTCGCGGGACTCCGCGGGTCGCCGGCATGTTCGTCCGTCCTGCGATGAGCGGATGTCGCGAGCGCCGACGCTCGACGGGGTTCCGCCCGGCATCGTTCGAGTCTCTTCAAGCCATCGGAACTTCAGAAAGACAGCGCGTGTCCAGGGCGCGCATCGACGTCTCGTCCTGTCTCGTCTCGGCCGGGCGTCTCCCCAGTGTCGCGAGCGCATCGGCTCGCGCGGGGGATTCGAGGGAGAAGACGACCTCTGTCGAGGACCGGACGAAGTGGGATGAAGGGACAGGACATATCCCTTCATCGCGCCGTCACCGCGCCGAGCAGGCGCGGCCGTGTGCGTCGCCGAAACCCTGACTCATCCACCGAGTTCGGGCAATGTCGTCGATGAGGAAGCGCGGGAGTGAGCCGATCGAGCGCGGATCGCCTGGTGAACGAGGCGAAGGCGAGAGAGCTAGACTCTGGTCTTCGAGGAGCCCTCGAAGGAACGGAAAGCGCGCCGCGGGAGCTTCGCTGTCCGCGCCCGAGGCGACGTGGCGCCGCGCGACCGACCCGGGCGGAGCGCCCCCGGCCTCGACGGCGCCCCTCGGCGGGCTCCCCGCGTCAAGGCGCCTGGATCTTCTGCTTCACCCACCGCCCCGACTCGGTCAGCTGGCCATTCGACCACGGGCCGCCGGCGCTCGCGCCGGGCCTGAGCGCGGCGCAGGACTCGTCCTTGTCGACGATGGACCAGTTGAGCCAGCTGATGCTGTTGCTGGCCATGAAGTCGAGCCACCGCTGCGCCTCGACGAGATCCAGCGCGCCGTTCCCGGTGCTAGCGCAGGTGCCCCACTCGGTGACGAACAGCGCGAGGCCCCTGGCCATCGCGGTCGTCGCCTTGGCGCGCAGCCCATCCTTGTGCGTCGCCGCATAGAAGTGGAGCGTGTAGGCGATGTTGCCGTAGCTCGTGATCGGGTTGTTGGCGGCGACGTCCACGTCCTGCGACCAGTTCGGCGACCCGACGATCACGAGGTTGTCGGAGCCGGCGCCGCGGATCTCCCGGATCACCTCCTCGGCATACGCCTTCACCTGCGCCCAGGTCTCGGTGTCGGGCTCGTTGAACACCTCGAAGATCACGGCGGGCTCATCGCCGTACTCCGTCGCCATCTCCCGGAAGAAGCGCTTTGCGGCCTCCTTGTTCCGGGGCTGGACCGCGTCGTGATCGTGCCAGTCGATGAGCACGTAGATGCCTCTGGCGATGGCGGCGTCGACGATCGCCTTGACCTTCCGCTTCTCCGCGTCCGGGTTGTTGACGTAGCCGAGCCCCGATGTGTTGGCGGTCATCGCGGCGCGGACGACGGTCGCATCCCAGTCGTTCACGAGCGTGTTGACGGCGGACGCGTTGTAGAACTTCTCGCCCTCCCAGACGCTCCAGAACATGCTCATGCCCTTGAGCTGGAGCTCTTCGCCGTGCTCGTCGACGACGCGGTTGCCCATCACCTTCAGGCGGCCGTGCCGCTCCACCGGCGTCCTCGCGAGGGGGCCCGTGCCGGTCGAGGTGGTCGAGCTCGTGCCGCTCGAGGTGGTGGTCACGCTCGACGTCGAGGCATCGCCGCCACCCATGCCGCCGCCGCCGCCCGAGGAGGCCGACGAGGACGCTACGGCCGACGTCGAGGCATCGCCGCCGCCCGCGCCGCCGCCGCCCGAGGAGGCCGACGAGGAGGCCACCGTCGATGTCGAGGCATCGCCGCCGCCCGTGCCGCCGGCGCTGCTCGAGGAGGCCGACGAGGAGGCGACGGTCGACGTCGACGTGGCGGCCCCGCCCGAGGACGCCGACGAGGAGGCGACGGTCGACGCGTCGTCGCCTCCTGTGCCGCCAGCGCCGCTCGTGCCGCCCGAGGACGCCGACGACGAGGCCACCGTCGAGGCATCGTCACCGCCGATGCCGCCTGAGCCGCCGATGCCGCCCGAGCCGCCGTTGCCGCCCGAGCCGCCATTGCCGCCCGAGCCGCCGTTGCCACCCGAGCCGCCGTTGCCGCCCGAGCCACCATTGCCGCCTGACCCGCCGTTGCCATTCGAGCCGCCATTGCCGCCCGAACCACCATTGCCGCTCGAGCCGCCATTGCCGCCCGAGGAGGCCGACGCCGTCGTGTCGACACCGCCGCTCGAGGAGATCGACGCCGAGGCCACGGTCGATGCGTCGCCGCCCCCTGATGCCGAGTCTTCCGACGGGCTTCCGCACGCGAGCAGCACCATGGCCGGTAAGGCGAGCTGCAGAAGGCCGCGCGTCCACTTCGGCCCGGCGAACAGTCCAGGGGTCAAGTCATGGCTCATCGTAATTCTCCAAGGAAGGCGCCTCGCACGGCGCACCCGGCCTCTATCGCGGGCCTCAAGCAAGGACATCGGCAAAGAAGGCAACCCACTGCATAGCAGGCCCGGCGCGACGGGTGAAGGTGAAAGTGGGAGAGCGGCCGAGCCCCGCACGCCAGCACGTGCGATCCGCGCGACCCGCGCGATTCGCGATCCGCGCGATCCCGCGCGGGATCACCCTTCACTCCACCCGTGGGCGTCTCTCTCGGAGCCTGACGGCGCGAGGGGCCGAGGGCACCTCCCTACGCGCGGCGGACGATGTCTTGCAGCGCGCTCTCCAGTCGGCGCTCGACGGCGGGGTCGTCGAGCGCCGGCGTGATCTCCTCGGGCACGACGCGCGCGCGCATGATGACCCGCGCATAGATGAACGCGTCGCGCGCGTTCGGAGGGTCCTTGTCGCCGAGACAGGAGCGGAGCAGCTGGTACGCTCGGCCTTTCACAGCGCCTCCGCTGTCCGCGCGCGCTCGACGGTGGTGATGATCCGGTGCACCGCGGTGATCGCGGTCTCGTGCGCCGCGAACGCGTCCCGCACGACGTGCGCTGCCCTCGCGGCGGCGCCCTCGTCGAGCGTACCCCCGAGCACGCTCTCGGCGAGCCGGACGAGCGGGCTTATCTCGACCATGTCCCGCGTGAGGGACCGCGTCGCCTGGGCGAGCTCGGACGCCGCCTCGGCCGGAGCGGAGCGCGAGAGGGCCATGGCCTCGTCGGCCAGCTCGGCCGCGATCGCGAACATGTCCCGGTAGCAGTCGACCGCCGCGCGAAGATCGTCCGGGCTCGGCGCGAGCTGCGGCGCCTCCGGCAGCGTCGCCGCCGCGCGCTGCGCCTCGGCGAGCACCGGAGCGATGGCCATGAGCGCGCGCTCCAGCGCACGCGCGGTCTGCCCGAACCGGGCGAGGCGCTCCCTCGCGGTGCGGCTCGGCGGCGGCGTGTCGCTCTCCAGCGCCTCGAGCCGCGCGCCGGCCTCGGCGGCGAGCCGATGGAGGCCCTCGACGACGCCCGGCTCGAAGGTGCGCGGGACGAGGTCGATCACGCAGAGCGAACCGACCACATGCCGGCGCACCCGCACCGGCACACCCGCGTACGCGCGGATGCCATAACGCTCCACCAGCTCCTTGGGCACGCGCTCGTCGTGCACGGCGTCCTCGACCACGAGCGGCGCCTCGTGGCGCACGACGAGCTGGCAGAACGAGCTGCTCCGTGAGGTCGCGCAGCTGACGCCCAGGTCGGGCGGCAGGCCGCGGTGCGCGCGGAACAGCTGGATGTGTCGGACCACCAGGCTCACGAGCGCCATCGGCGCCCGGGCGAGCTCGGCCGCCCGCTCGACGCAGGCGTCCAGGATGGCGTCCGCGTCGTCGCGCAGCAGCACGTGGTGCAGCTCGGCGAGGCGCGCGGGATCGTTCAAATCGGCCATGGGGGTGTTCTTGCCGGGGCGACAGGGCGGGCTCAACCGCGAGCGCCGCCGTGCCTGCGCCCGGCCCACGACCTTACCGCAACCCGGCGCCTCGAGCTGCCCCCGCGGGCCCTTCATCGGCTCCGCGCTCCAGGAGACACGACCCCACCGGTGTCCACCTGCGGGCCGGCGGCTTCGCTGTCCTGGCCTGGCGCAGATCACGCTCGATCCTCTGTCGGGTTTTTCTCCCGCCTGCACGCCGACTACTCGCGTGCGAGCGGCAGCGCCCAGGGCCCTCCGGCGCCGGCGCGAGAGATCACCTGAAGCAACGCGTCGCTCGCCCGCTCGGGCGCGTAGTCGTAGGGGGGCGTGAAGACGTCATCCGCTGGCTCCCCGTCTCCGCCCAGGTGAACGCTGCTCTCGTCGCGGTAGAGGTTCGAGCCAGGGGCGGCGAGGAGGAGCCCCCGGCCCGTCGCGTCGCTGCAGTCCGAGCGCCGCGTCGCCGCGTCGGCGTTCTCGAACACGCTCGCCTCGAGCAGCACCTGCCCCTCACAGGCGGCGCCGACCGCCCAGTCCGAGATGTTCGAGAACACATTGTTGAAGAGGTGGGCGCGCGCTCGGGATCCGGTGGCGAGGGGGGCGCGCGTCCTCACTTCATCGAAGCGACAGTGGTGCATCGTCACCTCGGCGTCGGTGATCGTGCAGGCCCAGCGCTCGCGGCCGCCGCACTCGGCCTCGTTGCTGCCGTCGAAGTGGCCGTAGGAGAAGGTGACCCCGCTCGTGCCCGCGTGGACGTCGGCGAATGCGTCGCTGATCCGCTGGACGGTCGTGTGATCGATCCAGACCCTGGAGGCTTGCGTCAGCGTGAACGCATCGCCCGCTTCGTGCACGTTCGAGTTCAGATCGTAGAGGGCGAGGTTGCGGATGATCACGTTCTCGCTCTGGTTGAGATCCATGTTCACGCCCGGCAGCGCCGCGCCGCGCCCGAGCCCGACGAGGGTCTTGTTGGAACCGAACTGGAGGACGCGATGGTTCCGCGTCGCCCCGACGAGCGGACGCTCGCAGGTCGCATCCCCGGTGAGGACCTCATAGAACGTCTTCTCGGGCTCCCCCGAGCAGGTGCTGGGACAGACCTCGATGTCCTGGACCTCCGAGCCTGTGCGGCGGAAGTCGTGGAGGCCTTCGGCGAGCAAGATCACGGCCGGCTCGTCCGAGCGGGCGAGCGTCTCGAGCTCGGTCCAGCTCGAGACAAGCACGGGCGTCGCCCCCGCGCCCCCCGTGGTGCCCTCGCCAAAGCCGATCGCCTCGACCCGTATCACCTTGCGGAGGGCGATAGGCCCCCGCGTCCCCGGCGCGGGCCCGATCCAGCGAGCCTCCGTGCTCGCGGGGAAGGCCGCCTCGGGATCGCAGCCCGGCAGATCTCCAGCGCTCCCCAGCTCGCGCGCCGCCGTCCAGCCGCTGTCGTCGTAGCCGGGCGCGGTCCAGTCTCCTTCCGGCGCGGTGCTCAGCTTCCAGTCGCTGCCGCTCCCATGGCTGCGCTCGAGCTCGTCGAGGTGGACGAGCGCCGCGGGGGTCCCCGCTGCGGCGTGAACGCTCACGGCGATCACGTTCTCTCCCGGCAGCAAGGAGAGGGGCACGAAGATCGGAGCGCGCGCCGACTCGCTCGCGGCGATGAGATCCCCGTTGACGTGGACGCGGAAGGTATCGCGCGCCGTGATCGAGAGACCGGGGCCCTCGAGCGCCCCGTAGCTCGCGCTGACGAGCGGCGAACTCGCGAGCTCCTCTCCCTCTCCGAAGGCGGCCCCCGGAGGGAGCTCCGCTGCGGGCGGCTCGCCGTCGCAGTCGAGCTCCGAGAGGGTAGGAGAGCTGCCGCCGACACCCGCGTTCCCCGGAGGTCGGGTGGCCGTCTGGAGGAGCTGATCCTCACAGGAGAGCCCCCAGGCCAGGGCCGAGAGCGCGGCGACTCGGAGGAGCCGGGTGCGGCAGGAGAGGCGCATGGCGAACAGGGCAAAGCTGCGGGGCGACGCCCGAGAGCGCAACCGAAATGCTCCGAGTCGCCTGCTCCGATCCAGCGTCCTGGCGGCGGGCGAATTTTTCTGGAGGCTCGGGATGCCCCCAAGTAACTAGGAGAGAGTGGCTCAACCCACGCGCTCCGCCCCGCCGCCCGGACCCACCTTGGCCCGCTTCCCCGCCGACAGGCGGTCGGACGCGAGCTTGGTCGCTGGCGCCGCCGCTGGAGAGCGGGAGGCCCTCGCCGTCATCTGGGACAGGTACTCGGGTCTCGTGCGAGGTGTGCTGTATGGCGCCCTCGGTCCCGATACGAGCCTTGAAGATCTGGTCCAGGAGGTCTTCCTGGGCCTGATGCAGGGGGCCGCACGCATCCAGGACGGGGGGGCCCTCCGTGGCTATCTTGCGTCCATGGCGGCGCGGCAGGCAGCGCTCGAGATCAGGAAGCGCAAGATACGCCGCTGGGTGGGTCTTTCCCCGAGCGGAGAGCTCCCCGAGCGCGCCCTCGAGCGCGTCGACTTCGAGCATCGCGAGGTGCTGAGCGCCCTCCACCGTGTGCTCGACAGGCTGAGCACGCGCCGGCGCATGGCCTTCGTGCTGCGCCACGTGCAAGGCCTCGAGATGCTCGAGACGGCCGCGGCGCTCGGCGTGTCCGAGTCGACGGTGCGCCGTGAGCTCGAGAGCGCGCGCGCGTTCTTGCTCAAGGCGCGCGAGCCAGCCCTCCAGGAGTTCCTGTCCCGGTGTGAAGGACTTTGGCCATGAGCGAACCCGAACGACAGCTCGATCCCGTCGCGGCCCTCCTGCAGAGAGCCGCTCAGCTGAGCGAGCCGGAGCGCCGCGAGGCGCGCGCCGCCTTCCTGCGCCGCGTCGACGAGGCGCAGGCGCGCTCGAGCAAGGCGCGGGTGGTCGTCCGCTGGGTGGCTCCGCTCGCCCTCGCCGCGAGCGTGCTGATGGCCGTTTTCTTCTTCTGGCGAACGGAGCGAGGTCTCGATTACGTCGTCGAGGGCGCGGTGAACGAGAGCGGCTACGTGCGCGTACCCGTCGATCACCCGGCCGCCATCACCTTCTCCGATCAGACGCGGATCCGGGCCGCGGCGGGGGCGCGGCTCCGTATCGACGAGACCAGGAACGAGCGCGGCGCCCGCATCTCGGTCGAACGCGGCCGGGTCGAAGCCGAGGTCACGCACACCGGGCACAGCGAGTGGCGCTTCGTCGCGGGTCCCTTCGTGGTCCGTGTGGTGGGCACGCGCTTCGAGCTCCTCTGGGACGCTGACCGCGAGCGGCTCGAGGTGATCCTGCGCGAGGGGGCGGTCGAGGTGGAGGGCTACTCCGGCTCCGGCGCCGTGAGCGTGCGCGCGGGGCAGCGCTTCGTGGGGGACGCTCAGGCGAGGACCCTGCACGTCAGCGACACGACGGCTCAGGCCCCCGACACGGCGACTCAGGCCCCCGACACGGCGGCGCAAGGCCCCGAGCCCGCGCCTCCCGCGGCGCAGGGACAGCTCGCCGAGGTCGCTGCACCGCCGCCGGAGCCCGCTGCTCCCCCGGCGCCGAGCTCCGCTGAAACCCCGGCGCCCCTGGTCGCCCCGCCGAGCGCCAGACCGCCCTGGAGCAAGCTCGTTTCCCAGGGCGAGTTCCGGCGCGTCGTCCAGGAGGCCGCGGCGCGGGGCACGCAGAGCTGTCTCACCTCCTGTGATGCCGCCGATCTGAACGCCCTGGCCGACGCCGCTCGCTACGTGGGGCAGAGCGAGCTCGCCGAGCAGGCCCTGCTCGCCCTCCGCGCGCGCTACGCCTCGACCGCGGGGAGCCGCGCGGCCTTCTTGCTCGGGCGCCTTCACGAGAGCCGCGGCGCCGCCGCGCGCGCCAGGACCTGGTACGAGACGGCCCTTCGCGAGGCGCCGGGCGGCGCCTTTGCCGCCGAAGCGCTCGCGGGAAAGATGCGCACGGTCCAGAGCCTCGAAGGACCGGCCGCCGCGCGCGTGGTGGCGCAAGAGTACCTGCGCCTCTATCCGAGCGGGGTCCACGCCAAGACGGCTCGACAGCTCGCCGCTCAGCCCTGATCCATGGTCCGGCGGGCGCGAACGCTCCTCGTCCTGCTCCTGCTGCTCGTCTGCCCGCGACTGGCGTGGGCGCAGCGCGTGCTCGTCGTCCGACCGGATCCGCGCGACGCCACGCTCTTCGAGGCCTTCGGGCGGCTCTCCGCCGAGCTGGAGCTGCAGTCCTTCGAGGTCATCGTGCTCGGGAGCGCCGCGCGATCGCCCGGGGCCGAGGAGCTCGAGCGAGAGGCGCAGGAGAGCGAGGCCTTTGCGGCCGTTGCGCTGCGGCGCGACGGAAGCGGCACGGCCGCCGAGGTGTGCATCGTGGATCGCGTGACCGGCAAGACGACCACGCGAAAGCTCCTCATCGATCCCTCCAGCGATGGCCCGATGCTCCTCGCCGTGCGCGCCGTCGATCTGCTGCGCGCAAGCCTCCTCGAGCTGGGCCCGGGCCAGGCTCCCGCGCGGGATGTGCTCGGCGTCGAGGCCCAGCCGCCCGCCCCCGAGGTGCTGCGCTTCTCCCGGGAGCCGCCCCGCTTCCACGTGCGCACGGGCGGGCTCGTCCTCTTCACGCCTCCGGTGGGCGGCGGCGTCGGCGCGCAGATCGGGGCGCACACCCGCCTCGACGAGCGCTTCCGTCTCGGCCTGCTCCTCGGCGGTCCCCTCTTTGGCGCCGAGTTCCGTGCAGCAGGCGGCGCCGCCCAGGTGCGCCAGGAGCTCGCGCTCCTCCGGGCCAGCTGGAACCTCGGGCAAACGGCTGCCGGTCTTCACTGGGAATGGGGGCCGCTCCTTGGCGTCGGCGCCTACCACCTCCAGGCCACCGGCCATGTCGAGCCGCCGCTCGTGGGGCGCAGCCAGGAGTTCTTCAGCTTCGCCGCGGACGCGGGGCTGAGCGTCCAGTACTTCTTTCATCCGAGCGTGGGCCTCGGCCTCGAGCTCACCTGTCTCACGCTCCTGCCGCGCCCCATCATCGCCGTCGATGAGGAGCGCACCGCTCCGCTCATCGCTCAAGCCCTGGGCACGCTCAGCCTGGGGGTCTCGTTCTGAGGGAGCATGGCGAGGCGCGCGCGCGTCCTCGAGGCGTCACGGGACGAGGGAGTTGATGTACTCCTCGAGGTTCGTCCAGCCGTCGCCGTTGCGGTCGCCATTGCGATCCTCCGGGTCATGAGGATCGAGCGAGGCGGAGACCTCCCACGCATCGGGCATGCCGTCCTGATCCGTGTCCGCGGGCGCAGAGCCCCCCGGGATGTCTCCAACGGTGTTGGGGAGGCCGAGGCTCTTCTCGTCGCTGATCGTGGCGCCCTTGGAGCCGAGGGACGCGAGCTCTTCCATCAAGAAGTCGTCGACCGGGTCACGCCAGAGAGACGCCCCGGCGTGCTTCATCACGTGGTCGAAGGCGTCCTTCGCGCTCATCGCGGGCACGTCGGGAACCTCGACGCTCGGCGCCGCCTCCCAGGTCACCGAGCCGAAGTCCCCCTGGCCGAGCAGGCGGCCGTTCAGGACACCGTCCTTGTTGCTGTCGTACCAGTTGTCGACGGCATAGAGGTGGTACTCTGGCGTGGGGCTATCCAGGGTGCCGCCGTTCGTCTCCGGGCCGGGGATCAGGGTGTTGCCGACCATCATCCCGTCCGAGCGCCCGCTCGTGTCGCCCAGGATGTACCCCGAGGTGACCCAGTTGTAGACGACGTTGTTGACGAATTGCAGCGTCCCGCGGGCCTTGGGGTTACGGGAATTGTTGTCGATGTACAAGGACCGGATGATCGACGTGCCGGTCGTGTTGACGATGCCGCCCGTGCTGTGCGTCTGGAGCCCCTGTGCGACGATCGAATCTTGAAGCGTGATGTTGTAGAGCTCCGCCCCGCTCTCCCGGTTCAGATCGAAGGTGCCGTCGCGCCCCCAGCTCAGCGAGCAATGGTCCCAGATCACGTCATGCCCGTTGGCCATGGTGATGGTGTCCTTGCCCGAGTCGCCGATCTTGCCCATGCGAAACCGCACGTAGCGAACGATCGTGTTCGACGCCCCGGAGAAGGACGTGCCGTTCCCGTAGAGGGTGATGCCGCCGCCCGGCGCGGTTTGCCCGGCGATCGTCTGGTTATTCTTGAACACCAGGCGGGAGTCGAGCTTGATGACGCCGCCGACGTCGAAGACCACAGTGCGATTCGGCTGGCTGATGGCATCCCGCAGGGAGCCGGGCCCCGCATCGTTCAGGTTGGTGACATGGTAGACGTCGCCGCCGCGCGCGCCGGTGGCCATCCGCCCGAATCCCTCTGCGCCGGGGAAGGCCCCGAGCTCGACGGCGCCCGACCCGCCCGTCCCGGCGCCGCCGCCCACACCCGCGCTCGGTGCGCCGCCGCCCGCGCCCGGGCTCGGCGCGCCGCCGGCCCCTCCAGCTCCCGTCGTCACCCCGGAGGCGGCGTCGCTGCCCGATGCCTCTCCGCCCGGCGTCGCTCCGCCCGCGCCAGCAGGCTCCGTCGAGGGAGCTCCGCCGCTCCCGGAGCCGTCGTGCGGTGTCCCGGAACAGGCCCACGCGGCCGCGCCCAGAGCAAAAAGTGACAGCCAAGAGATGCTCGCCCGGCCTGGCGGGCATGGCGCCCAGGTCTTCATGCGCCCGGAGTTGATCCAGCCCCTGCTCACCTTTCAGAATTCGTCACCCGCGGCGCGGGATGGCGTGCTGGGTCGCACGCGACGCCGCGAGGGTCCTGGCCGTGTTGCCACCGGGCTCAGCGGAGGCGGGCGCGCCGAGCTCAGCGCGGCTGGCTCATCGCAAACGCGATGCCGCTCTGGAGCGAGCCCATCGTGACGATGCTGCCGAGATCGACGCCGAGCGCCACGAGGATCTGCGCGACCTCCGGCCGGATGCCGGTGAGGACCATCTGCGCGCCGAGCAGGCGTACGGCCTTCGCCGTCCGGAGGAGCGCGTCGGCGACCTGTGAGTCCACGTTCGATACGCCCGTGATGTCGAGGATCACCACCTTGGACTGCTCGGCGCTGACGCCCTGGAGCAGCCGCTCGAGGACCGCCGCGGCGCGGCTCGAGTCCATCGCGCCGATGAGCGGCATGATGACGGCTCGATCGCTGATGCGGAGCAGGGGGGTCGACAGCTCGCGGAGGGTAGCGGCCTGGACCCGGATCACCTCGTCCTTCAGGCGGACGCGCTCTTCCTCGGCGCGCTTGCGCTCGGTGAGGTCCGCCGTCACGGTGGCCAGCGCCATGGGCTCGCCTGTCTCCGGGTCCCTGATCAGGAAGGAGTTGTAAAGGACCGGAACCGCAGCCCCGGTCTTGAAGTGCCGGAACCTGAACTCCCCGACCCAGCGGCCGTGCTCCATCGTCGCGGGCATGATGTGCTGCTCGATGTAAGGGAGGTCGTCGGGGAAGAAGAAGCTGCCAATCGTCACGTGCGGCAGCTCGCTCGCCTCGAGGCCGACGAGCTGCATCCCCGCCTCGTTGAGGTACTGGGCGACGCCGTCCATCGAGGCGATGCCGATGAAATCCGAGCTGTTCTCCGCCACGGCGGCGAGCCGCTTCTGCGCCGCCTCGATCGTGAGGAGCTGCGCCACGCGCTCGTGCAGCGCCTGGATCTCCCGCCTGTGCTCGGCCAGCTCGCGCTCGCGCTGGGCCAGCTCCTGCTCCAGGCGGACGACGCGCTCCCGCAGCGCCGAGGCGTCGCTCGGATCGAGTCGGCCATCCATGCTCATGGCGCTCCCCTCATGCTGGCTTGTTCTCGCACGCTCGCCCCTGCGCGGCGCACAGCATCACAAGACGTGTTCCTGCGAGCCGCCGTGTCCCCGAGGCGCGATGAACTATAAGCGAGAGAATGGTCCTCGATCTACTGGAAAGCCAGGCAGGACGTCCTCGTCGCGGTCGTCGGCTTGCCTACACAACACCGTCGTCGTCCTTGCTGAGTCTCCGCGATGAGCCCACAGCAAGCCAGGAGAACTCATCCGCAGCCCTGGAGATGCGGCGCAAGTCCTGCCCGCCGTACGGTGTTTGGTGACCGGACGGCCCGGTCCACCTTGGAGAGGATGGTAGGGACACCATGGGCACACTGAGCACTTCCAAACGAATCCTGGTCACCGGCGCGTCGCGCGGCATCGGACGTGCGGCCGCGCTCGCGCTCGGCAAGCAGGGACACACGGTGGTGCTCGCCGCGCGCGACGAGCACGCGTTGAGGTCGCTCGCCCGCGAGATCGCTGGCGCGGGCGGGCGGGCCGAGGTCGTCCCGATGGATGTCACGGACGACGGGAGCGTCGAGCGCGGGATCGCGCGGCTCCTCGAGGCGGGGCCGTGCGACGTCGTGATCAACAACGCAGGTTCCTGCGACCAGACGGATTTCATGGCGCAGGACATGAGCACGCGACGCGCCGAGATGGACCTCAATTACTGGGGTCCGGCGCGGGTGACGCGCGCGCTGCTGCCGTCGATGCTGGCGCGCCGCTCGGGCGTCATCGTGAACGTCTCGTCGTTGCTCGGGGTCATCGCTTCGCCGACGGCGGCCAATTATTCGGCGACGAAGGCGGCGCTCGGCGCGTGGTCGCATGCGCTCCGAGGCGAGGTGGGCCGCTTCGGCGTCAAGGTCGTCGTGTTCGTGGCGCCCCACACCGACACGGCGTGCGGCCGCGGCACCCGCTTCGACGGCGTGGTGAGCTTGCCTGTCGAGTATACGGCGAAGGAGCTGCTCCGCGCCGTCGATCGGGCGCCCCGGCAATTCGCGGGGAGCCCCGTCTATCGGCTTCTCTTGCGGCTCGCCGGGCTCTTTCCGGCCTTCCTCGAGGCGCGGGTCGCTGCGTCGGCGCGGGCTCAGCTGCTGCCTGGTTATGGGCCGTAGGAGCGAGCGCGGCGGTCTGTCCCGAGAGCCCCGGAGAGCCCGCTCGCGCCGGTCACCGCGCTACCGCAGGATCTCCTCGAGGAGCGCGTTCTGCACGCCCCGGCGATCCTCGCCGAACGACGAGACGCCCAGGCCGTAGTACTGGTTCATGATGGTGAACCACAGATCGCGGAGCTGGCGATCGTTGCCGAGGGCGTCGTAGGCGACGTGCGCGTCGTTCAAGAAGACGCCGTCGCCGCCGAGGAGCACGATGGGCAGGTCGTACCCGTCGTGGTCGTGCGAGCGCATCTCGCTCATGTGCACCATGACGCAGTGATCGAGCACCGTGCCGTCGCCCTCGGGGATCGCGTCGAGCCGCTGCGCGAGCTGCGCGCTCTTCTGGTTGAGCCAGCAGTTGATCGCCGCGTAGTCGAGGTTGCTCTGCGCGAGGATCTTGTACTGGCCGTTCTGGGTCGCGCGGTCCAGGTTGCCGGCGGCGTGCTGGGAGGAGTGGTAGTGCAGGCTGGCCTCTCTCCTGTACGCGAGTCCCACCTTGGCGCGGACGTCCTCCGGGATGCACCGATACTCGAACTCGGAGCGCATGTCGTCGTGCATGTGGGTGATCACGCGCGTCACGTCGCATTGAATGGCCATGACGATGAGGTCGATCATGACCTTCGCGTGATCTTCGTGCTTGTACGGGCCGGCTCCCGTGTTGTCGTTCTCGTTGAGCCCCTCCGCCTGGCCCGGCGGCTCGGGGACCACGCCGGGCTGGCTGATCGGGCTGCAGCCGAGGCCCGTCTGCGGGGTCATCGTCGACTGGACGCGGGTCGCGTTCTTCTCGATCTCGCGCAGCGAGTCCAGGTATTGCTGGACGATCTTGCGATCGTCGGAGCCGACCCGGTTCATGAGCGAGTTCGCGTCCGCAAGCACGCCGTCGATGACGCTCTTCTCCATCGCCGCGCGGCGCTCCGCCTCGATCCTCGCCTCCTCGTCGCTCTGCCCTGGCATGGACCCCGTCGCGCCCGCGCCGACGAGCGCGTCGAACACCGCCTTCGGGTTGACCGAGCGCTTCAGCGGCTCGCGCGGGCTCTTCCAGGAGAGGACCTGGTTGTAGGCGTAGCTGCGCTGGTCGAAGAAGCCGGGCTTGACGCCGAGCCCCGTCTGCAGCGACGAGATGCGGGTCGCCTGCTCCGCGCCTGCCTTCTGGACGATGAGCTGGTCGACCGAGACGCCGTTACCCACCCACTCGCCGAGGTCCTGGCGCGCGTCCCTCCCCAGCTGATCGGCGTCCACGCAGGTCGAGAGCGCCGCGCCGAGGCGCGAGTGGGAAGGCTCGATGTAGGGGTGCTTCTCCGTGCTCCACGTGTAGTTGCCGAGGCGGCTGATCATGAGCATCTTCGACTTCACCGGCGCGAAGTGCTCGAGCACCCTCGGCAGCTTGAAATCGGCGCCCTTCAGCGTCTTTCCGAACGCCGGCGCCGTCTCCCACCAGTGATGGGGCGCCCCGTTCGGGAAGGTGCAGAGCACGAAGCGCTTCGGGGTGCCGGGCTCCCCGCCGCGCGCGCTGCGCGGCGCGAGGCTCTCGAGGAACGGCAGCGCCAGGCAGACGCCCGCGCCGCGCAACAGATTTCTGCGTGTCATCAAGCGTTTCATGTGCGCATCGCTCCTTCGTGCTTCGTCTTGTGCAGAAACAACGCGTGCGGCCTCACCGCGCCTTGTCCTTCGCTCGAAGGCGGAACGCCTCGCTGGTCACCACCTGCTTCGCCAGATCCCCGATCGTGCCGCTGCCCCAGCGCGCGGCGATCTCCTTGATCCTGGTCCTGTCCCCGGCGCTCGGGCGCCGGCGCAGGGCATAGCTGAAGAGCTGCTCGGAGGGGCAGGCCCCCGACCGGGCGGCCTCCACGAGCGCCGGCACGAGGCCGGAGATGTCCTCGAACGCCGCGCCCTCGTACACCCCCGTCGCGTCGATCGGGTCGCCGTTCGGGTACTGGGTCCGGTAGGCGCCGATCGGGTCGAAGTTCTCCAGGCTCAGCCCGATCGGGTCGAGCACGTCGTGGCAGCCCGCGCAGTCGGGCGACGCGCGGTGCTTCTCGAGCTCCTTGCGCACGTTGGTGACGCCGCCCTCCTCCCCGTCCGCGGCGCCGAGCTCCGGGATATCCACGTTGGCGGGCGGCACCATGGGCGCGCAGAAGAGCTGCTCGAGGATCGTCTTCGCGCGGGACGTGGGAGAGGTCCGGTCGGCGCGGGACGACAGCGTAAGGAACGCTGGGAGCGTCAGGAACCCCTCGCGCACGCCCTCGGGGTCGTTCGCATAGAGCGGCTCGATCAGCCGGCTCTCCGGGTGGGGCGCCGTGAGGAACTCGGACCACGGCCGCCCGCCGGTCGTGAAGCCGGCGAAGTACTCGTTGACCTGGTCGAGCATCGCGCCCTTCAGCTCATCGTCCCAGTTCGGGAACTGGCTCGTGTCGGCGTTGTGGCTGGGGAGCGTGCGGGTCCCGAGCCACTGCCCGTAGAAGTTCTGGAAGAAGGCGGCGCTCTTCGGGTCGGCCAGCATGCGGTCCACCTGCTGCTCGAGCTCGCCCGCGGTGGCCAGCTGATCGTCCTCCGCCGCGTCGAAGAGCTCGTCGTCCGGGAGCGAGCTCCAGAGCAGGTACGAGAGGCGCGACGCGACCTCGTAGCCGTTGAGGGCGCCCGGCGATCTCGCCGAGTCGGGGCCCAGCTCGATCCGGAGGATGAAATGCGGCGACGTGAGCACGGTCCGGACGACGTGCTGCACCGCCTCGACGGGGGACATCTCGAGGGTGGTCCGCGCGTCGTCGTACTGCGCCGCGTACCGGTCGACCTCCGCCGCCTCGAGCGGGCGCCGGAAGGCGCGCAGCCCGAAGCGCTCGATGATCTGGCGCGCGCACGCGTCGTCCGCGCCCTCTGCCGGGTCGCACACGAGGATCTTGGCGCGCTGCGCCTCGTCCGAGAACGCGTCCTCGGCGAGCGTCCTGGCGGCGTCGTAATACCCCTGGACCAGGACCTGCGAGAGGTTCGAGAGCGCATTTACGTTTGCGTCGAAGCCCTTCGCGCCGAAGGCCGGGAATCCGTCCGCGGGCCGCAGGCTCGTTCCCAGGAGGTGGGCGACGGTGGAGTTGTACTCCGACGCTGTCATGTGGTGGAGAGGCATCCTGTCTACAGCGATGGCGGCACCCTGGTCCGGGGTCTGCTCCGGAGTCTCCTCCGAAGAGTCATCGTCCCCGAGGGCGCCGGTGCACGAGATGCTCAGGAGGCATCCCCCGGCAGCGATCCATGGACTCGCGAACACTCGGTCCAGTCTGAATGTCATCGTCGGCTCCTGCGTGTGGAATCGGCAGTTCTGTCTTGTGACCGGACCGCACGTTTTTTGTGATCAAATCGACCTGGTGCGGGCATGGCGGTGAAGATCGCGGTGGGTCGTATGAATCCAGGGTTGGCGGCGAGCGGCGCCGGGCGAGCGCCTGCTCGCCAGCCCCGGCTCATCCATGGCGGCCTCCTCGAATCTTGGCGTGGTGGCGATGCACCGCGTCGGAGAACGCCTGTCGAGCGGCCCTCAGCCGCGCATACACGGTGTTGATGTTCACCCCGATCCCCTCCGCGATCTCCGACGCCGGAAGCTCTTCTAGCTCGGCGAGGAGGAGCACCACGCGCTTCTCCTCGTCGAGCGACGCCAGGAGGTCGTGCACCACGCGCGCGGCCTCCGCCCTCTTCATGACCTCGTAGGGGCTGAGGTCGCTCGGCCCCGCGAGCTGCTCGGGATCCACGATCTCTCCTGTCCCGCGGTGGGCCGGGCTCTGGCGGCGCTGCGACCTCCGGTGCGCCTGCACGACGTTGACCACGATCCCGAAAACCCACGTCTTCAGCGACGAGCGTCCCCGGAACTCCGGGAGCCGCCGGTGCACGACGGCGAACACCTCCTGACAAACGTCCTCGTGCGCGGAGACGTCCGCGACGAGGCGGCGCACGGTCCGAAAGACCAAGGGAAAGAGCTCCTCGTACACCTCGGCGAAGTCGAGCGGCGTGGCCTGCACGCCGGCCGCGGAGACCGCGTCGGCGGGCGGAGGCGTCGACGGAGCGACCGCCGCGCGCGCGGTCACGGGCTGCACCTCGCCGCCGGTAGCATCGGAGCTCCCTTCGAGAGGAGTTGCAATCCGCATGGAACATCTCCCCCGTCCCTGGATCAACCTCTCGAGAGTGCGGCATGGATGGCCCTCTCAGCGGGCCCGGACTTCAACATGACAGCGCCGCGCGTCAGGGGCGGCGAGAGGGAGATATTTCCGACAAAGCGATGCTATATCAACACATGAACCGCAGCTGTAATCGCTGCTGTACAAAGGTTGCCACTGGCCAGGACTGCGATTCCAGCCGCGGACAATTTGGTTGAGCTCACCGTCACTCGCTTCCGCGACGACCGAGCGAATCGATGCCGACGTCGATCGGGACATCGAGGTCTCGGCGCGCGTGGCGACCCCTTCAGCGGGGAAGCGAAAGGATACCCGCTGGCGCAGATTGTGAACGCTCACACGCGCAGTGTCAACTGCTATCGGCGGGACCGCGGGTATCCTCGATCGCGAGGGAGGGCACGGCTGGCGGGGCTCCTCCGGAGCGCCGCTGCCGGTCCGAGGGGCGAGGCTCGGCGTGCATTGCTATCGAAACGAGGCAGCCAGGCTGGACATGCTCGAGACCATCCGCGAGAGGGGTGCTGCTCCGCGTGCGCGCCTGCGCCGTGTGCCGCACCGATCTGCACGTGGTCGACGGCGAGCTGCCGGACGCCAGGCTGCCGCTCGTGCCCGGGCACCAGATCGTGGGCGAGGTCCTCGAGGAGGCGCGAGCGCCCGGCAACGGGCCGCGGTTCGCGAGGGGCGCACGCGTCGGCGTGCCCTGGCTCGGCTGGACCTGCGGTGTGTGCGTGTATTGCCGCGCAGGACGGGAGAACCTCGTGCTGCGGTCGGTGGCGAACCTGACGCGCCGCGACGGCGAGGAGTTCCTCGCGCTCGCGCCGCGGGTGCCGGTGCGGACGGAGGTGAACGTCTATCCGCTGGCTGCGGCCAACGAGGCGCTCGACGATCTGCGGAACGGCCGCATGTCCGGGGCAGCGGTGCTCGTGCCGCCGTGAACCAGCGCTCGCCGAGCGTCGCGCCGTTCAGGGGCAGGAGGAGTCCCACGCTGTCTGGGACGGCTCGGTGGACCGTTCGCGATGCGTGACTCAGCCGCACCGTGGTACAGATTCCAATTCTGCCCGGATACGTAGTTCGTCCAGCGAGTCGGTTCCATGGGGGCTCATCTGGAAATAAGATGGACAAGGGGGGTATTCTTGCCTATCACCCGACCAGACCTCGATCCAGCGGGTGTGCGGGTCATCGCTGGACGACTGCGTCGTCACGGCCGTCGGCAGCTGCCGCGACGCGTGCGACAAGCCGCAAGGCGATGGGAGCTACTCGAACTGCCGCGATCAACCGCGCAACACCTCCGGCAAGTTCCCGAGCGGCACGAGCGCCTATAGCGGCTCGATCACCATCTTCTTGCAGTAGAGGACGCGGCGGCCGCAGACACGCTCCTTTCCACGTCGCCCAGGCGGAGGACGGGAGACGCCGGCATCGCTCAGCGCCGACCTGACAGCGCGCGGAGGCAGACCTCGATGCCGGCGCGGAGGTTGCCGTGTGTGGTGACGCCCGAGAGGTCGACCCCGATGCCACACATGGATTGGGCGACGGCGGGCCCGATGCCGGTGAGGACGCCGCTCGCGCCGAGCAGGCGGATCGCGCGGACGATACGGACGAGGTGATCGGCCGTCGCGGCGTCGACGCTCTCGATGCCGGTGACGTCGATGATGGCGAAGCGAGCGCCTGTGCGCACGACCTCGTCGAGGAGCTTGCCGGTGACGTCGGCCGCGCGGGCGTCGTCGAGCGCGCCGATGAGGGGCACGGCGAGCACGCCCTCGGCGACCTGGAGGATGGGCGTGGACAGCGCGCGGATGAGCGCCTGCTGGCGCTGGATGACCGCGAGCTGACCGGCGATGGCGTGCTTCTGCCGCTCGAGCTCGGCGATGGTGGCGGTCATGTGCTCCTCGTGCTCCCGCTGCGCCGTGATGTCCGTTCCAATGGCGAGGATGTGCGCCGTGCCGTCCTGCTCGACGAGAGGCACCTTGACGACGGACATCCACCGCGTCTTGCTGTTCGGGCGCGTGACGGGGTGAACCCGCGAGACCGGCTGCATGCGCGCGAGCACCTCCCGGTCCATCTCGCCGATGACGGAGAGCTCGGCGTTGGAGCGCGGCAGATCGTCAACGGTCTTTCCAACCGCGCCCTCCACCGTGGTGTTGTACAGCTCGGCGTAGCTCCTGCTGACGAGCTTCATCTTGCCGTCCCGATCCTTGACCGTGACGACGATCGGGATGGTGTCGAGCACGAGGCGGATGAACTGCCGCTCGCGCTCGAGGGCGAGCTCTGCCTCCTTGAGCGAGGTGGTGTCGATCCGCAGGCCGACGAAGCTGCCGTCGGGGAGGCGCCCGCTCTTGAGGGTGATCCAGCGGTCCCCGAACCGCCGCACGAAGACGTCCCCGGGGCGGCGATGCTCCGCGAGGCGAGCGGCGACCCACTCCTCTTCGCCGAGGCCGCTGTGGAGGTGGATCCCCTTCCGGCAGCCCTCGCGGACGACCTCTTCGAACGTATTGCCCAGCTGAATGGCGGCGGCACATTCGGGGTAGAGCGATTTGTAAGCCGTGTTGAAGAAGCGGAGCCGCTCCTCGGTATCGTAGATGACGAAGCCGACGTCGAGCGCCTCGACGGCCGCGCGCAGGCGCGCTCCTTGATCGCACGCCGCCCGCTCGGCCCGGCGTTGCTCGGTCACGTCGCGCAGCGCGAGGAGCACGGCGGCGCACGCGCCCGCAGGGTCGACGAGCGGGCTGAGGCTGCCTTCGGCGAGGACGGCGCGCTCGTTCGCGAGGTGGAGGGTGAAGTCGGGCGGCAGGGCGCGCGGGGCGCGATCGCGGAGCACCTGCTCGAGCAGCGCGCCGAGGGGCGCATCGGGCCGCAGGACCTCATCGACGGGCCTTCCCAGGGCCGTCGCCCCGGGCGTGGAGGAGAGGCGCTCGGCGGCGGGGTTCAGCGCCAGGATCCGACCGCTTCCATCGAGCAAGAGCAGCGGGTCGACGCTGCAGGTGAAGGCGAGCGAGCAGAGATCAGCAGGAGCGTCGCTAGGCATCGGGAGGAGCGTAGAGCAAGAGCTCCTCAGGGTGTCAGCCTCGGTGACCTCATGACGCATCGACAGGCAGCGGAGCCGCTGGTCGAGCTCAGCCCGGGCGCGGTCCCGTGAACCGCCGGAAGACGGCCGCTGCCGGCGCCGCGCCTCCTGGACCACCGCGCGCCGCGGCGCACCGGGTTGCCATCCTGGCATTGCCCGCCCATGCACCCACACACTGTGTGATTCATCCCTCCATTCCTTTCCTCGTCGCTGAGCTCGTCAGGTCACTCGTGCTGTTGTCCTCACCAGGAGGGCTGTCGGCCGCAATGGGACGTTGGCCGCGAGTCGGCGCGAGAGCGAGAGTGGATCCAGAGAGCACCGCTCTGCGCTCTCGACGAGGGGGCGTGTCAGCGATCCGGCAGCCTCCGCGCCCGCCTCCGCCCCGACCCCCATCGCGGCAGCAAAAATCCTGTCGCCTGAGAACGGCTCGCCTCGAGGCATAGGCGGGTATGCCTATGCCTCGAGCCGGAGGGCTCGGGTACGAAGTCGTTGCATCACCGGGTCCGTCACGCTCCACCAGCTACGTTCAAACACCGCATCGGTTCGGCTGCCGCCGGCTGCAACCATCCCGGGCAACGGGAACGAAACGGGAGGTTTCCCCATGGGCGCATCGCCCCCTCACGCGCCGCGCGGCGCCGTCACGCTGTCGCTGTGCTTCTTGATCGCGCTGCTGGAAGGGTTCGACATCCAGGCCGTCGGCGTGGCTGCACCCCTGCTGATCCCCGCCCTCGGCCTGACGCCAGGGCAGGCGGGCGTCGTGTTCGGGGCCGGCATGGTCGGGCTGGTCTGCGGCGCGCTGGCCGGCGGCTGGATGGCCGACCGCATGGGCCGGAAGCCGCTGCTGATGCTGGCCGTCGGCGTTTTCGGCCTGTTCACGCTGGCCACCGTGGTGGCGGGAGGGCCGGTGTCGCTGGGCCTCTACCGGCTCCTGGCCGGGACAGGGCTGGGGGCGGCGATGCCCACCCTGGTGGCCATCGCCCTGGAGATCGCGCCGGCCGACCGGCGGACCCGCACCACCACGTTGATGTTCAGCGGTATGCCGGCCGGCGGCGCGCTGGCGGCGCTGTTCGCGGCCGGCTTCCTGGCGCGGTTCGGCTGGCAGAGCATCTTCGTGGCCGGCGGCGTGCTGCCGCTGCTGCTGCTGCCGGTCATGGCGCGGCTGATGCCCGACAGCCGCACCGCAGCGGCCAGCGGCGCCCAGCGGCCGGGCGGGGGGGAGGCGCTGTTCGGCGATGGCCGGCTGCTGGTCACGCTGCTGGCCTGGTTCACCTTCGGCCTGACGCTGCTGGTGCTGTATCTGCTGCTGAACTGGCTGCCGTCGCTGGTCGCCGCCAAGGGCCTGGGCGGAGTCGGGGGTGCTGGCGCCGCCTTCGCCTTCAATGTCGGGAGCGTCATCGGCTGCTGGGTCATCGGCATGCTGGTGGACCGGCTCGGGCCGCGCCTCCCGATCATCGCGGCCTATCCCGCCCTGGCCCTGTCGCTGTTCGGGCTGGCGGGGGCCAACAGCCTGCTTCCGGTGCTGGTGCTGGCAGGCCTGGCCGGTTTCTTCCTGCTGGGCGCGCAATATTCGCTCTATGGCGTCATCCCGCTCTACTACCCGGCGCGGGCGCGCGGGCTGGCCACAGGGGCCTCCATCGCCGCCGGCCGGCTGGGTTCCATCGGCGGGCCGCTGGTGGCGGGCCACCTGCTGGGGCAGGGCTGGGGCCCCGCCGGCGTGGCCATGGCCATGGTGCCAGTGGTCCTGTCGGCCGGCGTGGCCGCGGCGGTGATGACCATTCGTGGACGTCATGCCGCTGATTGAGCAAAGGGCGGAGGCGATCCGCGCCCGGCACCGCGCCGGGCGCCATCCGGGCGGCGGGGCCTTCGGCCTGCGCTGTCCCGGGGGTCGCCGCCCGCTGGATCGTTCGAGAGGACTGGCTGCTGCAGGCGCTGGCGGCGCTGTTCGTCGCGCGCTTCGCCCGCTCGGCGGCGGCTTCAACGAGGTGCGGCGTCGAGCCGCATGTCTGCGGGAGGACTCATGCAGGTAATCGTCGCGGGCGCCGGGATCGGCGGCCTGGCCGCAGCTCTGGCGTTACACGCCTCGGGTCATGAGGTGACGGTCTTCGAGGCCGTGCCCACCATCCTGCCGCTCGGGGTCGGCATCAACCTCCTGCCCCACGCCGCCGAGGTGCTGGACGAGCTGGGCCTCGTCGAGGCCTTGATGGCCCACGGGGTGGCGACCCGCGAGCTTGTCTATTTCAACCGCTTCGGCCAGCGCATCTGGGGCGAGCCGCGCGGCCGCTTCGCGGGTCACGCCGCGCCGCAGATCTCCCTGCACCGCGGCGCCCTGCAAGGCGTGCTGTTCGACGCCGCCGTCGAGCGGCTGGGCACAGACCGGGTGATCTGCGACCGGCGCCTCCTGGCCCACGAAGAGGCCGATGGCCGCATCGCGGCGCGCTTCGTCGACCGCGAGGGCGTGGTCAGGACGGTTCCAGCCGATCTCCTGATCTGCGCCGACGGCATCCATTCGGCGGCGCGCGCCGGCCTCTATCCGGACGAGGGGCCGCCGGTCTACGGCGGTCGCATCCTGTGGCGGGCGACCAGCCTGGCGGCGCCCTTCCTCACCGGCGCCAGCATGATCATGGCCGGGCATCAGGACCAGAAGTTCGTCGCTTATCCCATCTCCCCACCGGGGCCGGACGGCCGCCAGACGATCAACTGGATCGCCGAGCTCACCGTCGCCGAGAGCCTGCGACGGGAGGACTGGAACCGGCGGGGCGATCCCGCCGACTTCCTGCCCAGGTTCGAGGCCTGGCGCTTCGACTGGCTGGATGTGCCCGGCCTGATCCGGAACGCCGAGGCGATCTACGAGTTCCCGCTGGTCGACCGCGATCCGCTGCCGCGCTGGAGCCATGGGCGCATGACGCTGCTGGGGGACGCCGCCCATCCGATGTATCCCATCGGCTCCAACGGGGCGAGCCAGGCCATCCTGGACGCCCGCGCCCTGGTCCGCGCGCTCGCCGCCCACGCCGATCCCGTGGAAGCGCTGGCCGCGTACGAGGCGCAGCGCCTGCCCGCCACCGCCGCCATCGTCGCGGCCAATCGCGGCAACGGTCCGGAGCAGTGCATGCAGATGGCCCAGGACCGCGCGCCCGACGGATTCGACCGTATCGAGGACGTCTTCGCCCCCGGCGAGCTCGAGGCCATCGCCGCCCGCTACAAGGTGCTGACCGGGCTGAAGCGCGCCTCGGAGCCCCGCGCGTGAGCCCTCCCCTCATCCCGTTGATGACGCTCGAGGTGGCGGTGGACCCGCCGGTCACCATCAATCCGAGCTCGCCCGGCCGGCGCTTCATCCCGATTGTCGGCGGCACGGTGGCCGGCGGCCTCGAGGGGCGGGTGCTGCCGGGCGGCGACTGGCAGACGATCTGGGCCGACGGGCGGATGGACATCTCCGCCCACTACATCCTCGACATCGCCGGCCATGGGACAGTGGAGATCCTCTCCGAAGGCGTCCGCGCCGGGCCGCCGGAGGTGCTGGCGGCGCTCGGGCGCGGCGAGGCCGTGGACCCCGGGCTCTACTACTTCCGCACCGCCATCCGCATGCGCACCTCGGCGTCGGGGCTCCTGCGGCTGAACGCCGTGCTCGCCCTGTCCGTGGGCGAGCGGCTCGCCGACCGGGTGCGGCTCACGGTGTACGAGATTGGCTAGGGGGCGCGAGCGCGGCTGAGAGCTTCAAGGCCTCGGATGGCCTGACACGGAGAACGCATGAGCACACAGACGAGAGCGGCGAGACGCCGGGGCGATGTCGGCGCAGGGTTCTTGGCCGTCATCCTCGGCATCACTTCCTTCCATCGCTCGGCACGGGCACAACCGCCGCCCGAGGCGCCGCCGGCGCCCGCGGGCGAAACTCCGACGATCGCGGCCCCCGCTGCAGACGCGAGCGCGGCGCCAGCGCCGCCTGCGGAAGCCCATGCCGGCGCGCCGGCGCCCGAGAGCGCTGCCGGGCCTGGTGCAGCTGCGACGGCGCCGCCGGCGGAGAAGGAGCCATGGAAGAAGCCGGTCAGCGTCGCGGCCTGGGCCCGCGTCGGAGGTCGCCTACAGAACCCCGGCGCGCGCGAGAAGATGGACCGGCTGCTCGGGGACGGAGAGCTGGATCTGTCGTTTTCAGGCGAAATCAACCGATTCATCGGCCTGCAGGGCGCGGTCGTCGCTCAGTTCGGGCCGACCCCGACCGGGGGCAACATCACGGGCAGCGTGACCATCCGTGACGTCATCGCCAAGTTCCAGTTTCATGATCTGCTGAACGTCTGGATCGGTCGAATGATCGTGCCGTCGGATCGCTCCGCCTTCTCCGGGCCGTGGTCGATGGGGCCGTGGAACTATCCCGGGTTCTTCGAGCCCTATGCGCCGCCGATCGGGCCGAGGCAGGGGCCTTTCGGCCGCAACGATGGGGTGACCGCTTGGGGCAAGGCGGCGGGCGGCCTGTTCAAGTATTACGTGGGGGCCTTCAACCTGCATGACTCTTCGGTGAGCCCGCTTTACACGGCGAGGCTCAACCTGAGCGTGCTCGACCCGGAGCCAGCCTATTACCAGAAGGCCACGTACCTCGGGGAGAAGAGCATCCTCGCGCTCGGCGTGGCGGGTGAGGTGCAGAAGGAAGGTTCGGTCGAATCGCTGCCGCCCCCTGCGGCGGGCGAGCCCCCAGGCATCCCGCGCAAGGACACCTACGGCGAGGTCAACGCCGACCTGCTGTTCGAGAAGAACCTCGGCGCGGCGGGCACCATCACGCTCGAGGGCGCATTCTACAAGTACTTCGGCGACTTCGAGAGGTTCGACTATTCCTATTTTGCGCTCGCGAGCTACCTCACGCCGAGCAACGTCGGGGTCGGGAAGTTGCAGCCTCTGGTCCGGCTGCAACAGGCGAAGCCGAAGAACGCCGACTCCTATCTGCTCATCGATGCCCAGATGGGCTACATCATCGAGGGGCACGCCGCGCGCGTCGCGCTCGGCTATCAAAGAAGCGATCTGTCGGGGGCGAAGGGCAACGCGCTCTTCCTCGGTGTCCAGCTGCAGAAGTGATCCCCGGGACGATGGGGGGTCGCGCCCACGATCCACGGCATAGGCGCGTATGCCTATGCCGCGAGCCGGAGGGATCGGGTACGAAATCGTTGCAATCACCTCCATGGCGCGCCGCGCGAGATCGTCGGGCGTCGTGAAACCATCCAA
This sequence comes from Sorangium sp. So ce117, assembly GCF_051524395.1. Lineage (NCBI taxonomy): Bacteria > Pseudomonadati > Myxococcota > Polyangiales > Polyangiaceae > Sorangium > Sorangium sp. So ce117. Next base: position 7,045,851 of record NZ_CP150309.1, on the reverse strand, counting down.
TCCGGTGTTCATGCGGATCCGTTCAACCGGTTACTCGGTGCACAGCGCGCAAACGAGGACGAGCCCTGGCAGGCGCGACGGGGTTCCTGCTCGTCCGGCCGAGACGAAGCGACTGCCGGGGCGCCACGGGGAGCTCGCACGCGCATGAAGCTCGCCTCTCTCCGCGGCCCCGGCCGCGATGGCACGCTCGTCGTCGTCCGTCGCGACGGCCTCGCCTACGCGCCTGCAGGCGAGGCCTTCCCCACGCTCCAGGCCGCGCTCGACGACTGGGAGCGCGCCGAGCCCGCGCTCCGCCGCATCGCCGACGATATCGAGCGAGGCGACGCGGCGGTGACCCCGCTCGCCGTGGAAGATCTCGCCGCGCCGCTGCCCCGCGCGTACGAGTGGGTCGACGGCTCGGCGTACATCCACCACATCGTGCTCGTGCGCAAGGCGCGCGGCGCCGAGCCCCCCGAGACGCTGACGACCGATCCGCTTGTGTACCAGGGCGGCTCCGGCGTCCTCCTCGGCCCGACCGACGACATCGTCCTGCGCGACGAGGCCTGGGGCCTCGATTTCGAGGCCGAGGTCTGCGCCGTCCTCGGCGACACCCCGCAGGGCACGCGCCGCGAAGAGGCCCACCGGCACATCCGCCTCTTCCTGCTGGCCAACGACGTGACGCTGCGCAACCTCGTGCCCGCCGAGCTCGCGAAGGGGTTCGGGTTCTTCTGCTCCAAGCCCGCCACAGCGTTCTCGCCGTTCGCGATCACGCCCGACGAGCTCGGGGACGCGCTCCGCGACGGGCGCGTCCACCTGCGGCTCCGCTCGACCTACAACGGCGCGCTCATCGGTGATCCCGAGGCCGGCCCGGAGATGCACTTCTCGTTCTTCGAGCTCATCGAGCACATCGCCCGGACCCGCGGCTTCACGGCGGGGACGATCCTCGGCAGCGGCACCGTCTCGAACCGGGATCCGGCGCGCGGCGTGTCGTGCCTGGCCGAGAAGCGCATGCTCGAGATCCTCTCGGACGGGGCGGCCACGACGCCTTTCATGAAGCCAGGAGACACGATCATGATCGAGATGCTGAATCGCGCGGGAGAGAGCCTGTTCGGGCGCATCGCGCAGCGGGTGGTATCCGGATGAGCGCCAAGGTGGAGTCGATCGGCATCAAGCGGGTGGAGGCGCTGCACTACTACGTGCGCGACCTGGAGCGGAGCCGCAGGTTCTACACGGAGAAGCTCGATTTCCAGGAGATCGCCGCGAGCTCGCCGGAGCTCACGGCGGCGGCGGCGCAGCGCTCGGTCGTCTTCCAGGCCGGCGAGTGCGTCGTCGTCTGCTCGCAGCCGATCGGCGAGGGCGGGCGGGCGTGGCGCTACCTGCGCAAGCACCCCGACGGGGTGGGCACGGTCATCTTCGAGGTGGAGGACATCGACCGCGCCTTCCGCCTGCTCGACGGCCGCGGGGGCACGCCGATCGACGAGATCCACCGGGCGACGGACGAGGGCGGCGCGTTCGCCTCGTTCTCGATCACGACGCCGTTCGGCGACACCACCTTCCGCTTCGTGGAGCGGCGCGGCTACCGGGCGCTGTTCCCCGGCTGCGTGGCCTACGACGCGCCGCGCGGCGGCGAGAACCGCTTCGGGATCACCCGGTTCGATCACGTCACCTCGAACTTCCAGACGATGGCGCCCGCCCTGCTCTGGATGGAGCACGTGCTGGGGCTCGAGCCGTTCTGGCAGATCGCGTTCCACACGAACGACGTCACGAAGGACGCCGATCACGGCTCGGGCCTGCGCTCGGCCGTGATGTGGGACCCGGCCTCGGGCGTGAAGTTCGCGAACAACGAGCCTTACCGGCCGCACTTCAAGAGCTCGCAGATCAACGTCTTCAACGAGGAGCACCGCGGCGACGGCGTGCAGCACGTGGCGCTCGCCGTGGAGGACATCCTCGCCGCCGTGCGCGCGATGCGCGACCGGGGCGTGGAGTTCATGCCGACCCCGGCCGCCTATTACGACATGCTGCCCGAGCGCCTGCAGCGGCTCGGCATCGGGCAGATCGACGAGGACGTGGCGGCGCTGCGCGAGCTCGAGGTGCTCGTCGACGGCGACGGCGCGAGGTCGTACCTCCTCCAGATCTTCCTTAAGGAGTCGTCGGGCACGCACCGCGATCCGGACGCCGGGCCGTTCTTCTTCGAGCTCATCCAGCGCAAGGGGGACCGCGGCTTCGGCGCCGGCAATTTCCGGGCGCTGTTCGAGAGCATCGAGCGGCAGCAGAAGGCGGGGCACGGCTGATGCTCGATCGCGTCGTCGCCGGGATCGTCCCGCCCAAGCACCACATCGCCCTGCGGAGCGAGGCGGGGGAGCTCCGCTACGAGGAGTGCCTGACGCGGGCGGGCTTCGACGGCCCCTACACGATCGCCTACCACGAGCGCCGGCCGCACGAGCACCGGCTCGCGGAGGCCGCGCACGGCTTCGCGCTGCCGGTCGCCGCGCCGGCGCGCCCGCTGGCGAAGCGGCACTACCGGTCGCAGGATCTGCCGCGGCGGGGCGGGCCCGCCGTCGACTGCCGCGTGCCGCTGCTCTTCAACGACGACGTGGTGATCGGGCTCGCCCAGCCGGACGCGGCCGATCCGGTGTACTTCGCGAACGCGGACGCCGACGAGCTGTTCTTCGTCTTCCACGGGGGCGGCGTGCTGCGCACGATGCTCGGCGATCTCCGCTTCGAGCAGGACGACTACGTCGTCATCCCGAAGGGGCTCTTCTACCGCTTCCTCCCGGACGCCGCGCCCCAGCGGTGGCTCTGGATCGAGGGCGCGGACATCCACCTCCCGCGCAAGTGGCGCAACGAGGTCGGCCAGCTGCGGATGGACGCGCCGTACTCGCACCGTGATTTCCGGCGGCCCACGTTCGTCGGCCCCCTCGACGAGGGCATCCGCGCGCTCGTCGTGAAGCGCGGCGGCGCCTTCCACGGCTTCACCCTCGAGCGCTCGCCGCTCGACGTCGTCGGCTGGGACGGGGCGGTGTACCCGTTCGCGTTCCCGATCCAGCGCTTCCAGGCGCGCGTCGGGCTCGTGCACCTGCCTCCGGACTGGCACGGGACGTTCGCCGCGCGCGGCGCCCTCGTCTGCAGCTTCGTGCCGCGCCCGACCGACTTCCACCCGGAGGCGATCCCCTGCCCGTACCCCCACGCGTCGGTCGATTGCGACGAGTTCCTGTTCTACTGCCGCGGCAACTTCACCTCGCGCCGCGGCGTCGGCCCCGGCAGCATCTCGCACCATCCGGCCGGCGTCCCGCACGGGCCGCACCCAGGCGCGTACGAGGCGAGCCTCGGGGCCCGCGAGACGAGCGAGCTCGCGGTCATGCTCGACACGATCCGCCCGCTCTCGGCCACCGCCGCCGCGCTCGCGGTGGAGGACCCGGGCTACCAGGACAGCTTCATCGCGGGTCCGTGATCGGGGTCAGGCGCTCGGCCGACGATCGTCTCGCTGGATTCCAGCGCTCGCCGGAGGCCGTGAATCGACCAGGGACAGGCGACAGTGCGCTACTCGAGGTGCCACACCACGATGGCGATCGTCAGCGAGCCCAGCACGCCCGTGACGTAGATCGCGGCGGCGTGCTCCGGGAAGACCGCGGCGGCCGTCGCGCACGTCGCGCAGAGCGCGGCGGCTAGCCAGCTCGCCCTCGGCAGGCTCGGCGCGGCGGTCGCGTGGACGGCCGCGAAGAGCAGCAGGTTCGTCGCGAGCGCGCGCTCCACGGGCTCGTCCGTGATCACGGCGAGCGCCCGGTGGAGGAGCATCGCGACGAGCAGCACCTTCACCACGTGGCCGATCCGCCGGTTCACCGCGCTCTTCGAGAGAGGGCGGCGGAAGACCCGGAGCAGCGTGAGCCCCGCGAGCGTCGTGACGCAGCCCATGGCGAAGAGGTCCACGGGGCGGACCACCGGCACGACGCGGCCGATACCCACCGTCGCCATCACGACGCCGAGGGCGCCGATCAGGAGGCCGAAGCGGATGCGCTCGCGCCTGGAGACCGTGAGATCGAACTCGGAGCTCCTCGCCAGCTCGTCGGCGAGGACGCCCAGCAGATCGTCGAGCCTCGGCCACCGCTCCTCGGGCCGCGCGCGGAGCCCGCGCGCGAGCGCGCCGCGGACCCGCGCGGGCACCTTCGAGCCGGCCGGCGCCGGCCTCAGGAGATCGCGCCGCGCCCCGTCGAGCCGCGCCCGGACGTCCTCGCCCTCGAACGGCGGCTCCCCGTAGAGCGCCTCGTAGAGCGTCGCGCAGAAGCTCCACTGATCGCTCCTCGCCGTCGCCGGCCTCCGCTCGGCCTGCTCGGGGGCCATGTACGCCGGCGTCCCCATGAACGTGCTCCCGGCCGTGAGCGGCGCGCGGAGCGCGTCCTCCCCGGCGATCTCGGCTCCGGGGCCCCCGCTGGAGAGGGGCCGCTCCTCCTCGACGTGGAGGCGCGCGAGCCCGAAATCGGCGATGCGCGCCCGGCCGTCCTTGCCGATCAGGATGTTGTCCGGCTTGACGTCGCGGTGGACGAGCCCCTCCTGGTGCGCCGCCGCGAGGCCGCGGCCCGCCTGGATCCCCGCGGCGAGCGCGGCCTCCCACGCGCGGGGCTGCTCGCCGCGCAGGTCGCGCAGCGTCCGGCCGTCGACGAACTCCATCGCCACGAACACGCCCCGCTCGTGCTCGCCGATCTCGTAGATGGGGACGACGTTGGGGTGCGAGAGCCTGGCCATCACCTGCGCCTCGCGCACGAGGCGGGCCCGGTCCTCTGGATCGAACCTCCCCGGCGCGATGAGCTTGAGGGCGACGCGTCGGTCGAGCTCCGCGTCGTAGGCCGCATAGACGACGCCCATCCCGCCCTGGCCGGCCTTGGCGAGCACCGTGAACCGCCCGATGCGCGTGCCGGGGCTCAGCGATTCGTCGCGGCCGGGGAGGGCGACGGCGGCGCCCTTCAGGAACCCGTCCGGCTGCTCACCGTCGCTCCGGAGCAGGCTCCACACCTCCCGGAGGAGCTCCGGGCGGCCCGCGCACCGCGCCTCCAGGAACGCCCGGCGGTGCTCGTGGCGCTCATCGAGCGCCGCCTCGAAGAGCGCCTCTACCTCGCGCGGATCAAGGGGCGGGCTCATCTCCGCCGTGGAGCGCCCGGTAGAGCCACGCCTTCGCGAAGCGCCAGTCGCGCTCGACCGTGCGCGTCGTCACGCCCGAGAGCTCGGCGATCTCGTCCTCGGTCAGGCCCGCGAAGTAGCGCAGCATCACGATCTCGGCCTTGCGCGGGTGCTCCTGGCTCATCTTGCGCAGGGCATCGTCGAGGGCGAGGAGGTCCTCGACGGGGAGATCGAGCGCGACGGGCAGCTCGTGCATGTCCTCCTCGGGGGCGCGCACCTGATCGCCGCCCCGCTTCCGGGCGGCCTTGTGGCGCGCGTAATCGACGAGGAGATCGCGCATCGCCTGGGAGGCGGCGCCGAAGAAATGGGCGCGGCTCTGGAAGCGGGCCTCGCCCTCCCGGAAGAGCTTCTCGTACGCCTCGTGGACGAGCGCGGTGGGGCCGAGGGTCTGCCCGGCGCGGAGGTGGCGGACGCGGGCCAGGGCGATCGTCTTGAGCTCGGCATAGACGGCGCGGAGGAGGGCGTCCGCGGCGTCCCTCTGGCCCTCCTGGGCGGCGTGCAGGAGGCCCGTGATGGCCTCACCGGCGCTCGGTCCGGGGGCGCGTCGGTCGCTCGCGTTCATGGGGTGCGCCTCGATCAGGCCGGAGCGTACACCAAGTGGCCGCGCCGACGAGCCCGACCGCGCGCTCCACGCCCACGCCAACGACGGGCCGCGCGCTGACCCGCCGCGCGCCGCTCAGCCGCCCGATCGGCCGAGGACGAGGCCCGCCCGCCGCCGGGCGCGGCCCCGCGCGGCGGCGATCTCACGTCGCCTTGCGCTTGCCCGAGCGCGCCTTCTGCTGCGTCGGCGCCCTCTGCTTCGTCCGCTCGGGTTCCGCCGCCTTCTCGGGCCGCGTCGCCAGGGCCACGACGCGGCCGAGCTCCTCGCGGAGCGCGTCGGCCCTGCTCTCGCCGAGCTGCTCGCGGACGTGCTTCTGCGTCCGCTCCCACAGCGGGAACGCCGCCTCGATCGCGCGCTCTCCCTGGCGCGTCAGGGAGATGATGCGGACGCGCGCGTCGCCGGGCGCCCGCGCCACGCGGAGCAGGCCCGCCTTCTCGAGCGGCACGAGGTTCCTCGTGAGCGTCGTGCGATCCATGACGAGCCCGTCCGCGAGCGCGCTGAGCTGCACGCCCTCGTCGCCGCACGTCGCGACCGCGGCGAGCATCGTGAGCTGCGTCGACTGGAGCCCAGCCGCGCGCAGGCTGTCGTCGTAGAGCCGCGTCAGCGCGCGCGACGCGCGGCGGACGCGCACGAGGGCGCACTGGCTCGCGATGATCTGGGCGGCGCGGGCAAAATCGGTCACCAGTGTATCTACACCGTTTCGACCCGGTCCGTCAAATCACGGCCAGGATCGCGGCTTGACATCCGTTCAGGTGTAGCTACACCTATCTCGTCCTCGACGACGTGGATCCGCCTCGTCCGCACGACGCCTGCTCGGCGTCGGCGGTCCTGGCGGCCCCGGCGCGCGCTGGCCGATCCCTCGATCGATCGGTCATCCGTCGCCAGGGCCATTGCGGCGTCGAGGCGAGCATCGCGGCATCACGCGCGCGGCCGGGGGCCATGGGCCCGCGGCGCGCTCCGAGCATTTACGTGTAGGTACACTTATTCGAACAGCCCGAGCGGCGCAACGGTGAGGAGCGCACGAAACAGCGGCTGGCACGCGGTGCCAGGCGTGCGCTGGCGCCGGCCGCGGGCGGGCTGCGTGGAGAGGATCTATGGGCGAGTTCTTCGTCGTTCCGTACTGCGTGAAGTTCGAGGACAGCATGGCTTATGGCAGCCATCACTACCTCACGAACTTCCGCTTCCAGTGCATCGCGCGCGAGACGCTCTACTTCGCCGAGGCCGCGGACGGCACGCTCCCGCACGAGGAGGATCGCGCCGCGATCCGGCTGCTCACCACCGAGGGATACAGCCGGAACCTCGCGCCGGTGCGCGTGGGCGAGCGTGTCGCGATCTTCATGACCCTCGGCGCCGTGACGCGCTCGAGCGCGTACGGCTACTTCCGCACGGTCCGCTTCGACGGCGAGCCCGTGGCGTGCGGCTACCAGCGCATCGTCGCCGTCGCCTCGGCGAGCGACGAGCTCGCGCCGCTGCCCAGGTCGGTGACGGCGCACGTCGGGGCCCTCGATGAGCGCGTTCCGCACCAGCGCTTCGTCGAGCTCTGCCTGCGCGGCGGCTCCGCGCTGCGCGAGCTCTTCCCCGAGCGCCTGCTCCGGCACGCCGCCGAGGTCGCGCGGGGGCCGCTCCACGAGGCGCGCCCGCACAGGGCGCGGTGGGGCGCGGAGGCCGCGGCGGGCGGGGAGGCCGCACGGGAGGGCGGCGGCGTCGCCGGCAAGATCGCGCTGCTCCTGCCGGGCCAGGGCTCGTTCGATCTCCGGCTCCTGCGAGCGCTCTACGCGCGCTTTGACGCCGCGCGCGAGGCCGTGGCCGCGGCGGAGCCCGCGGCGCGCGAGCTGCTCGGCGCCTCGCTCGCGGCGCTCGTGGCCGCCGGCGAGGCGGAGGCGCGGGCCGCCCTCGAGGCGTGCGTCGATCTCGATCAGCTCGGGATCCTCGTCCAGGACCACGTCGCCGTCGCGCTGCTTCGGTCCGCCGGGCTCGAGCCGGACGTCGTGGCGGGGCACAGCCTCGGGGAGATCGCCGCGCTGGCCGCGGGCGGCGCGTTTCCCCTCGCGACGGCCGCCGAGGTCGTGTGCCGCCGGGTGCTCGCCCTCCGCGGCGCGCCGCCCGGCCGCATGCTCGCCGCCCACACCGGCGCGGAGCGCCTGCGCGACGAGGTGCATGCGCTCGGCCGGGACGACGTGTTCGTCGCGGTGGTGAACGCGGCCGATCAGGCGGTCGCGTCGGGCACGGCGGACGGCATCGCGGCGCTCGAGCGGCGGCTCACCGGCGCCGGCGTTCGCGCGACGGTGCTCGCGAGCCGCTACGCCTTCCACTCGCCGCTGCTCGCGCCGGCGGTCGGTCCGTTCGCGAGCGCCCTCGCGCGCGCCGGCGCGGCGCGGCCCGCGCTGGCCACGTACTCGCCGATCGATCGCGTCCACTACGGCGACGGCCCGCTCGCGCCCGCGCGCCTGCTCCCGATGCACCTCGTGACGCCGCTCGACTTCGAGGCGGCCGTGCGCGACCTCCACGCGGCGGGGGTCCGCACCTTCGTCGAGTGCGGCGGCGGCGGCGCCCTGACCGCGCTCACGCGGCGGAGCGCGCCGCCCGGGCCCGATCTGCGCGTGATCTCGGCGTTCCGCGCCGGAGAAGACGTCGTGGCCGAGCACCGGCGCGTGATCGACGCGCTGCGCGCCGCGGGGCGCGCGCTCACGGCGGTCGCGCCGCGCCCGGAGGAGGAGCCGGACGGCCGCCGCCCGCGCGAGGCCGCGAGCCCCGCCGCTGCCGCGAGCTCCGCGAGCCCCGCCGCCGCGAGCTCCGCGAGCCCCGCCGCCGCGAGCTCCGCGAGCCCCGCCGCCGCCTCCGCTGCGGGTGCGACGCCGATCGCGATCGTGGGCATGGGCGCGGTGCTGCCGGGGGCCGGCGGCGTCGACGCCTACCTCGCGCAGCTGCTCGCGGGCACATGCGGGATCGCCGACACCGGCGAGCGACACCCGGAGCTCGCGACCGACTTCCTGAACCGCGGCCGCGCCGCCGACAAGACCTACAGCCTGCTGGTCGGCACGGTCGACGCCCTCGGCCCGTACGCCGAGCAGACCGGTTACGACACGCGCGCGCTCGAGCGGCTGCCCAAGACGGCCCGCATGCTGGCGTGCGCGCTCGCCGAGGCCCGATCGCACGCGGCCGCGCTCCGCGGCGGCGCGCCCCTGCGGATCGTATGCCTCCTCGGATCCACGGCCGACGGCTCGATCGAGCACGACGAGGCCACGCTGCTGCTCGGCGTCGAGCGCGCGCTCGACGGCGCCGCCGCGGACGAGGCGGCCCGCGCCGCCGTGGCGGACGCGCTGGCGGCCGAGCTCGGGCTCGACGCCGGGCGGCGCGCGGCGTGCCGCGGCCACCTCGAGCCGCTCGCGCGCGTCGTGCGCGACGTGGTGGGGGAGGGCGCGCGCACCGTCCTCGTCGACGCGGCCTGCGCGTCGTCGATGCACGCGGTGCACCTGGGCGCCGCGATGCTCCGCCGCGGCCTCGCCGACGTCGTGATCGCCGGCGGCGCCTACCAGCCCGGCCCGACGAACGCGTGCCAGTTCTCGCAGTTCGGCGGGCTCTCCGCGACCGGCAGCCGCCCCTTCGACGCGTCCGCCGACGGCGTCGTGTTCGGCGAGGGCGCTGCCGTCGTCGTGCTCGAGCGGCTCGACGACGCCCGATCGCGGGGCGATCGCGTCGACGCCGTGCTCCTGGGCAGCGGCCTGTCGAGCGACGGCCCGAGCCCGTCCGTCACGGTGCCGCAGCGCCGCGGGCAGGCCCTGGCGATGCGGCGCGCCCACGCGCGGGCCGGCGTCGAGGCGCGGAGCGTCCAGTACGTCGAGGCGCACGCCACGGCGACGCCCGTCGGCGACGCCACCGAGTTCCAGGCGCTCGCCGAGGTGTTCGCGAGCGACGCCGGCGACGCGGGCGCCCCGCGCATCGCCCTGGGCAGCGTCAAGTCGCTGCTCGGCCACACGGGCTGGACCGCGGGCGTCGCGTCGCTCATCAAGGTCGTTCTCGCGATCCGCGAGCGCACGCTCTTCCCGCAGCACGGGTTCCAGGCGCCGAGCGCGCGCATCGATCTGGCGCGCTCGCCGTTCGCCATCCCGACGGTGGCCACCCCCTGGATCGCCGAGGGCGGAGCCCCCCTGCGCGCCGCGCTCGACAGCTTCGGCTTCGGCGGCACCAACGCCCACCTCGTCGTCGAGGAGCACCGCCCCGAGCGCCACCCCCCGCGCGCGCGCCCGCGCGACGGCGCCCGCGCCCTGTGCGTCGTCGGTCTCGGGTCCGTGTTCCCAGCCACAGGCGGCGCGCCCGCGGGCGCGCCGTCGGACGTCCTCGTGTTCGACGAGGGCGCGCTCCGGCTGCCGGCCCGCGCGCCGGTCCTCCCGGACGCCCTCGAGGCGATGGACCCGACGCAGCTGCTCGCGGCGATGGCCGCGGAGGCGGCGCTCGCGGCGCTGCCCGCGCGCGAGCTCTGCGAGCGCATCGGCGTCGTCGTCGGCCACGAGGGCAAGACGCGCCGCGGCGCGCGCGCGAACGAGCGCATCTTCGCCGACCGCGTGGCGCGGGCGCTCCGGGCGCGCGGCGTCAGCCCAGCGCTGGCCTCCGCGACGGCCGACGCGCTCCGCGGGGGATCGCCCGCCACGGGGCCGTACACGCAGCCGGGCAACATGCCCAACGTCATCTCCGGGCGCGTCGCCAACGTCTTCGGCCTGCGCGGGCCGAACTTCGTCGTCGACACCTCGGCGACCTCGCTGCTCGACGCGCTCGTCGCCGCCGATCTCGTGCTCGACGAGGACTGCGACGTCGTGCTCGCGGGGGCCGTCAACGCCTTCAGCGACGACGTCGCGCGGGGCGCGTCCGCTACCCGTGACCCGCGGCCGGTCGGCGAGGCGGCGCTGCTCGTCGCGCTGTGCACCGAGGACACCGCCGCGCGCCACGCCTGGCCGGTGCTCGCTCGCCTGCACCTCGTCGCCGGCGCGGCGGAGGGCGCCGCCGGCGCGGCGGGGCGGGGCCCCTCGGCCCGCGAGCTCGCGGTCGGCGGATCGAGCGCGCGGCTGCGTGGGGCCGAGGGCGCTGTCGAGCTCCACGCGGCGATCCGCGGCGCGCGCGCGTACGGCGCCGCGCTGGTGCGCTGGCCGTCCGATCCCCGTGCCGTCCAGGTCACGCCCCCCGAGGCCGCGACGGTCGCGCCGGCGCGAGAGGCCTCGGGCTTCGCGACGGGCACGCCGATCCACGGCTTCGTCCCCGAGATCGCCCCCGCGCCGGCGACGGGGCCGGCGGCGCGCGTCCCGTCCCGCGTCCTCTACGTCTGCACCGACGCGGCGCTCGCCGCGGAGGTGCGGTGCGCCGCCCGCTCCGATGAGGAGCGCGCGCGCGTCCTCGCGCTCGCCGTCGAGGAGGCGCCCGGCGCGGCGGAGCCCGGGACCCCGCGCGACCTCGCGGCGCCTAGGGCCGAGGCGTCCGGCGGTGCGCCCTCGCTCGACGCCCGTGACGAGGCGCGGCTCGGCGCGTCGTTCGCGGCACTGGCCCCCGATGACGTCGATGCGGTCGTCGTGCTCACCCGCGCCACGGACGCGCTCGCGTTCGTCGACGGCGCGCCGGGCTCGTACAGGCCGGCGCTGCGCGCGCTGTTCGGCGCGGCGCGCCGCTATTACGGCGCCATCGCGCGCGGCGAGGTGGCCTTCGCCGCCGTCGTCGCCTCCGCCGTGGACCTCCACGGGCGGCTCGCGCCCGTGAGCGGCGCGGTCGGCGGCTTCGTGAAATCCCTGGCGCGCGAGCTCCCGGGCGGCGACGTGCGCGTCGTGCACACCGACGCGCGCGACGCCGTGGCCGCGCTCGGCGCGCTCTCCGAGGAGTGGCGCCACGCCCCGCCCGCCGTGCCCGAGGAGGTGGTCGATCTCGGCGGCGCGCGGCACGCCGTGCAGCTCGCCCGCGCCTCCGCGAGGCCGCGCGCGCGCGCCGTGCCGCAGCTCGGCGCCGATTCGGTCGTGCTCGTCACGGGCGGCGCGCGCGGCATCACGGCGGAGCTCGTCGAGGGCCTGCTCGACCGCTTCGGCTGCCGCGCCGTGCTCCTCGGCCGCTCGCGGCTGGAGGACGCTCCGGCCCGCGCGCTCGCGATGTCCGACGCGGCGTTCGACGCGTACGAGCGGGACTTCTACGCCGAGGCCCTGCGCGAGAGCCCGGGCCTGCGGATGGGCGTCCTGCGCGACCGCTACGCGCGCCTCCGCGCGGCGCGCGAGGTGCACCGGGTCCTCGCCCAGCTGCGCGCCGGGGGCGCCGGTCGCCGCGTCGTCGACTACCACGCCGTCGACGTGACGCGCGGCGAGGACGTCGACCGCGCCGTCGCGGCGGTCGCGGCGGCGTACGGCCGGGTCGATCTGGTCGTGCACGGCGCCGGCATCCAGGTGTCGAGCCGGCTCACGTCGAAGCCGCTCGATCTGTTCGAGCGGATCGTCGACACGAAGCTCGCCGGCCTCGCCCACCTCCGCCGCGCCCTCGCGCGCCACCTGCCCGACGCGCGCCCGCACGTCCACCTCGTCACGTCGGCGTTCAGCGTGCTCGGCAACGACGGGCAGCCGGACTACGGGGCGGCGAACGAGGCGATGAACCGCGCCGCGGCGTACTTCGCCGCCGAGGCGGGCGCGGGCCCGTGGTCGAGCATCGCGTGGCTCGGCTGGAACGGCGTCGGCATGACCGCCGGGTCCGAGTACAGCGCGCTCGGCGCGGCGCGCGGGCTCCGGGGCGTCGAGCCGGAGGAGGGGAGGCAGATCTTCCTCGACCTCGTCGCCGAGCCGCCCGCCGGCGCGGCCCAGGTCCTGCTCGGCGACGGCGAGATCGAGCGCTTCGCTCCGCGCATCGTCGCGGAGGACGCGTCGGATGCGGTGGTCGCGGCGGACGGCGTGTCCGCGAGCGCGTGGACGCTCGATCCACGCGTCGATCCGTGGCTCTCCGACCACCGGGCGCGCTCGAGCGCCGTCGCGGCCGGGGCCTTCCTCGTCGACCTGGCCGTCCGGCACGCGCTCGCGACCTCGGGCGGCGGGGCGCTCGTCCGCGAGGTGCGCGACGTGCGCTTCCTCGAGTTCCTGCGCCTCGCCGACGACGCGCCGCGCGCCGTGCGCGCGGTGACGACCCGCCGCGAGCGGCTCGCCGGCGGCCGCGTCGCGTGCGCCGTCGAGGTGCGCGGCGACTTCGTCCACCGGTCGGGCGTGATCCTCCGCGCCGGCGTTGTCTTCGCGACCTGCGTGGTCGAGCTCGGTCCGATCCACGTCGACCGCGGCGGCCTCGCTCCGCGGCACACCGGGCGGGTCGACGGGCCCCTGGTCCGCGACCCGTACGCGAGCCCTGGCTCGCCGGTCCGGCACGCGGGCTGGTTCGATCACCTCGGCACCTTCGTGCTCGGGGCCGCGCTCAAGGAGGCCCGGTTCCGCCTTACGACCGACGGCGCCCTCGCAGGGCAGCGCGGGGCCGCCACGCCGTTCCTCCTGCTCGACGCGCTCCTGTCGCTGGGCACCCTGCGCCGCGACGAGGCGGGCGCGTTCCCGGTGTGCGCCGCGGGCGGCGTCGACCGGATCCGCTTCGGGACGGCGGCCAACGACCTCGCGCTCCGCGACGCGGGCGTCCCCGTCCGGCTCGTCGCCACCGTCCCGACGGCGGCGGGCGACCGCGTCCTCGGCGCGTGGGCGCAGGCGCTCGACCCCTCGGGCGGCGTGCTCCTGGAGGTCGAGGGGCTCGAGGGGCGCGTCGTGGGGCACGTGGCCGCGGACGCCCGCCCGGCGGCGCAGGCGACGCTGACGCTGGGGGCGCCGTGACGCCGCCGCTCGCCATCGCGGTCGCGCGTGCGGACGCCGAGGCCGCGGCGCGCCTCGAGCCCTACCTGACGGCCGGCGAGCGCCGCGCGTGCGCCGCGCAGCGCGTCGCGGCCCGGCGGGCGCAGTCCGCGTGCGCGCGCGTCGCGGCGAAGTGGCTGCGCCTCGAGCTCGCCGCCGGCCGCGGCGCGCCGCTGGTCGCGCTGGACGCGGCCTCGCTCGAGGCGCACCCGCGCGCCGCCTACCTCGCCTGTGCGGTGACGGGGCCGTCCGGCCGTCGCCCGGGCTTCGAGGACGGCGCGTTCGCGCTGTCGCTCTCGCACGCGGGCGAGCTCGCCGCGGCCGCGGTCACCACGGCGCGCGCGGTCGGCGTCGACGTGGAGCGGGTCGAGGCGCGCGCGGCGAGCTTCGCCGACGAGCACTTCACCCCGCGCGAGCGCGAGGGCCTCGCGCGGGGCGCCGCGGCGGGCGCCCCGCGCGCCGCCCTCGAGACGTTGCTCTGGAGCGCCAAGGAGGCGCTCTACAAGACGGGGGCGCTCGCGCTGCCGGCGCGGTTCTCGTTCCAGGACATCGACGTCGCGTTCCCGCCGGGGGGCGCGCGCCTCGCGCAGCCCTCGGTCCGCTCCTTCGCGCTGGGCGCGCGGGGCGGGCAGTTCTTCGGCCGGGCCGTACTGACCGGTGCGTTCGCGCTCGTCGCGGCCGTCCCGGTCCCGAAGGGCGCGGCTCTCGGATGAATGGCACTCACCAAACACGAGGTTTCGACGATGCAATCTCATGATCTTCTCGACCATGTTCGCTCCGTCTTCGTGCGCATGACGCGCTACCCCGACGCGGTCGTCGTCGCCGACGCCGATCTGGAGCAGGACCTCGGCATCGACTCCGTGAAGCGCGGCGAGATCCTCGCGACGCTGCGCGCCGATTTCGGTCTCCCGAACGCCCTCAAGGCGGCGCCCGACGAGCTGCGCACGGTGGCCCGCGTCAGCGAGTTCCTGTCGCGAACGATTGCGGCCAGCGCGGAGGCCGGAGAGCACGCCGATGGTCACGTGGAGACCGGAAACCACGCCAATGGCCATGTCGAGGCCGGAGCGCACGCCAATGGCCACGTGGAGGCTGGAGGGCGCGCCAATGGCCATGTGGAGGCGGCGAAGCACGCCAATGGTCATGTGGAGGCGGCGAAGCACGCCAATGGTCATGTGGAAGCCGGAAGGCACGCCAATGGCCACGCGGGCGAGGCGCTCCATGTCGTGGTCCAGGCGCTCGCGGACGCGACCCGCCACCCGGTCGATCTGCTCGTCCCCGACGCGCGCCTCGAGGAGGACCTCGGGGTCGACCTCCGCCGCCGCGACGAGCTCCGCGCGCTCCTCTGGCAGCGCGGCGCCCAGCCGGGCGCGCTCGAGGTGGCGCTCGACGAGGCCCGCACGGTCGGCGATCTCGCGCGCCTCGTCGAGTCCGCGCCGCCCGCGCAGGTCACCGCGGCGCGCGCCCCTGCGGCCCCCGCGGCGCAGCGGGCGCTCCCTGCCCCCGGGGTGGCGCTCGCGGGCAAGACGGTCCTCGTGACCGGATCGAGCCGCGGGCTGGGCCGCGCCATCGCCGCGAAGCTCGGGCGCGCCGGCGCGCGGGTCGTCGTCAACAGCTTCCACTCGCGGGACGACGGCGAGGCGGTCGCCGACGAGATCCGCGGCGCCGGCGGCGACGCCGTGCACGTCTGGGGCTCGGTCGCCAACCCCGCGCACATCGACAGGCTCTTCGACGCGATCGCGCGCGACGTCGGCGAGCTGCACCACTTCGTCAGCAACGCGTCGAACGGCCGCTTCGGCCCCCTCGAGCAGACGACCCCGGAGCACTGGGAGCTGGCCTTCCGCACGAACGTCATCGGTTACCACCTGTGCGCCCTGCGCGCGGCGCGCCTGATGGAGCGCCACCGCGGCGGGCGGATCGTCGCGCTCTCGTCGAACGGCTCGTCGAGGTACCTCGAGCACTTCGGCGCCATGGGCGCCGTGAAGGCCGCGGTGGAGTCGCTCACGCGCGCGCTCGCCGTCGAGCTCGCCCCGCGCAACGTGCAGGTCAACTGCGTCTCCGCCGGGCCGATCTACGGCCACGTGACGAGCAACTACCCGGATCACGAGCGGATCCTCCCGTACTGGGAGTCGCGCACGCCGGGCGGCCGGCTCTGCACCGAGGACGACGTCGCCGAGGCCGTCCTGCTGCTGCTCTCGGACGGGGCGCGGAGGATCAACGGCGCGACCCTCACCGTCGACGGCGGAGGCTCGCTGTGCATCTGACCGCGGCGATGGGCGGCGCCGGGGTGCGCTCGGCGCGGATCCGCGCGGAGCAGCTCACGTCAGCTTCCTTGGAGCTCGCGAAGAAGGAGGAATCATGAGTGCCACGCTCGATCGGCAGCCCCCGGGCCCTGGCCCGCTCGCCAGCCTGCGGTACCTGGCGAATTTCAGGACCGGTGACATGCGTCATTACGAGGACCTCTTCGCGCGTCATGGCGACGTCGTGCGCTTGCGGGCGCCCGGGGCCGAGGACTTCGTCATGGCGTTTCACCCGAACGACATCGCGCACGTCCTTCGCACGAACGCCCGGAACTACCCCAAGGGGAAGCGCTACCACGAGCTCGCGCCCGTGCTGGGCTGGGGCCTCGTGAACAGCGAGGGCGAGCTCTGGCGGCGCCAGCGCAGGCACGTGCAGCCCCAGTTCAACCACGCCAACACGCTCAAGTTCGTCCCCATCATCGTCGACCACATGGAGGCGGCGCTGCGGCGCTGGGACGCCCAGCCGGGCGAGTTCGAGCGGGACATCAACGACGACATGATGGACGTGACGTTCGGTATCGCGGGCGAGGCGTTCTTCGGCGCCGCGCTGGAGGCCCACACGGACACCGTCCGCGAGGCGTTCAAATATGCGCTGTCGATCGCGCTCAAGCGGATGTACTCGCTTGTCAACCCGCCCCTGTCCTGGCCGCTGCCCAGCCACCTGCGCTTCCGCCGGGCCATGGACCGCGTGCACACCGTGATCGACGGCATCATCGACGGCTACCAGCGCGGCGCGGGCGGCGAGGACAACGTGCTCGTTCGCCTCATGAACTCCGTCGACCCCGAGACCGGCGCGAAGATGGACCGCGCGCAGCTGCGGGACGAGATCAAGACCATCCTGATGGTCGGGCACGAGACCTCGAGCGTCACCGCCTCGTGGGCGCTGTACCAGATCGCGCAGCACCCCGAGGTGTGCGCCCGCCTCACCGACGAGATCGATCGCGTCCTCGGCGGCCGGTGTCCGACGGCCAGGGACATCGAGTCGATGCCTTACCTCACCATGGTCTTCAACGAGTGCCTCCGGCTCCTGCCCTCCGTGCCGTTCATCCTCCGCAGCCCGCTGGAGGATGACGTCCTCGGCGGCTACCAGGTCGCCGCCGGGTCGACGGTGGCCATCGTCCCGTGGGTCACGCACCGGCACCCGGAGTTCTGGAGCGATCCGCTGGAGTTCAAGCCCGAGCGCTTCGCGAACCACCGCCGGAGCGCGGACGACAAACTCGCCTTCATCCCCTTCGGCGCCGGCCAGCGGATCTGCCTGGGCGAGTTCATGGGGCAGCTCGAGGGCAAGATCATGGTCGCGATGGCGCTGCAGCGTTATCGGCTCCGGCTGGTCCCCGGCTTCGACCCGGGTTGCCGCGGCTTCATCTCGCTGCAGCCGGTGAACGGGATGCGCATGATCCTGAAGCGGCGGGAGCCGTCGAGCGTGACGCGCCCGGCGCCGGGGCGGGAGGAGCCCGCGGTGGCGGAGCCTGTGGTGACGGAGCCCGCGGCGGCCGCCATGAGAGCCAGCGGCTGCCCCTACAGCGTCAGGGCTTGACGCGCGCTCCGGCTGACAGGGCTTGGGGCCTGACGACGCTCCTCGGCGGGCAACACGCTCCGCGGCCGCCTTGCAGCGGTATATGCAATCCCTGACAAACGCGAAGGCGACCCGCGCTGCGCTCTGTGCCAATGTCGGGTGCTGCTTGCGGAGCTCGATCAGCTTATCGAGCACCTCTGCAGGCGTCCGATGGGGGCATGAGTGTGCCACCGGACGATGCTCTGTGAGCCCAGCAGCGCCGCGCGCTTCGTAACGCGCAACCCACTTGTCCAGTGGGTCATGTGCAGCCCGAGCCCCGAAGGGTCGCAGCAGGCAAGCTTCTCAATGCCAACGCGCTGTAGGGGGACGAAAGAGCCGCGGTCGGCCCTCCCGGAGAGCGTCGTGGACGACGTGCACCCCCGACGCCTCGTACCGCCGACAGAGATGCCAGATCGTGGTCCGCTCCACCTCGAGACGGTCTGCCAAATCTTGCACGACGGTCGCTGGATCCGCCATGGCCAGTAGGATCCGGGCTCGCCGAGCGACCCGCTGCTCGGTGCGTCCATCGCGGACGAGCTGCTCAAGGTAGACGGCATCGTCCGGGGACAGATCGATCACGCGCGGCGGGCGCCTTCGCATATGCGAGGTCTAGCAGACCCGCCGCGACTATGTTGAAAGACTTATCGAACAGTCCACTAGCGAGCGTCCGCGCCGGCCGCCATGGGACCAAGGTCCCATAGAAGCGGCCCGGCGCTCGCGGCTACGTACAACGCGCCTCGGCGATGCGCGGACAGCGCGCCTCGCCGGTCGCCGCCCTGCGTTCGGGGCGAGGGCGGGGCCCACCAGACGACGCTTCACCAACAACCCCGATCGACGGATCGCGGAGCGGGGCAGACATGACGGCAACGAGCAACGCGCAGCGCTTTCTCCGGGTTCCTCTCCGGCTACAGGCCATGTGCCTGGACGACGGCGACGACGACGCCGCCAGGGACAGGAGGCGTGTGGTCCAGGCCATGGCGGACTACCGCCAGCTGCCGTTCAGGGCCGGAGGGGTCGACTACGACGACAACCCCAACCTGAGCGAGCACATCCTCGTGCCGCCGTTCTCGCGGGATCTGCCGCTCCTGCCCGGCATCCACCTGCACTGGCTCCTGCCGGACGCCCTGGCCCGTGGGGAGCACGAGGCGCAGGGGACGCGGTTCCCCGAGGTGCCGAACCGCTGGCTCGTCCTGCGCAGCGGCGGGGGGAAGCCGGAGCAGCAGTGGGTGGTGGAGAGCGATTACCTGTACCCGGAGGGCTGGGGCGACGACATCGAGAGCGAGGGCGAGGCGCCGGTCAACGTGATGACCGTGCCCGATCCGGCGCCGGGAGAAGGCTACCGCTACCGCTTCCTCGGGCGCGCCCTGCCGCTCGCGGAGTGGCGCACAACGCACGCGGATCCGAAGCACGAGCACCTCGCGGCGCTCACGGCCGTCGGGCCCGAGACGGAGGTCGCGGTCCTCGATCCGGTGCGGGCGACGTTCGCGTCGTTCTACCCGAACTGCCGCACCGTGTTCGGGTTCCGGGACGAGGACTTCCCCACGCGCACGCCGCCAGCGGGGCTGCGCTACGACGTCATCGGCTGGTACGGCGACCCGCAGCGCGACTGCCTGGCCCCGCTGCTCGCCGCGGCCGACACGCCGGCGAAGCTGAAGGCGCTGCTCGAGGAGAAGCTCGAGTGGACGCTCGCGGCGGCCCCGCCGGGCGAGGCGCTGCCGCAGGCGACGCTCTTCCACGCGCGGCTCACGTTCGCGCCGGGCGCGCGGGCGGCGCGGGATGTCGTCCGCGACCTGCCCCCGCCCGCGCTCGCCGTGGGGCAGACCGAGACGGAGGCGCTGGCCGCCTACCTCGCCTACCTCCACGCGCCCGAGACCAACGAGGAGGCCCTCGAGAAGCGCCGCCTCGTCGAGGACCAGCTCGAGGCGCTGCAGCTCGCGGATCGGCTGGAGGGGCACCGGCTCGACCTCGACGCGATCCTCTACGAGGCGCGCCACGAGCGGGGGTTCGCCTCGCACGCGGCCGGCGTCCGGTGGGCGGTGCTGCCGGAGACCGAGGGCGCGGGGGACCTGTTCGCGCGGCTGCGCCGGGCGCCGGCGCGCGCGGCGCGGACGCAGCCGGCCGCGTGGGCGGGCCTGATCGAGGCGCTGAACACGCTCCAGGACGAGCACCAGCGCGCGCTCGAGGAGCTCGAGCACCTGCGCCAGCGGATGTACGTCCGCTGGCACGCCCTCGTGAACGCGCGCAAGGTCGTGGGCGTCAACTTCTTCGAGGGCTACGTCGTGCCCGTGCGGCGCCGGCGCACCTCCCTGGGGCAGCTGGCGCTCGAGCAAGACGAGGCGACCGGCGCCTTCCGCGCCCGCGTGGCGCCCGTGGCTCACAGGATCGTCTCCCGCCTGAGCAGCTACTACGCCGACTACGTTGCGAGCCTCAACGCGGGTGCCCCCTTCGATCTGGACGAGTCGGGCGACGATTACTGGGTCTGGCCCGTCGAGTTCCCCAACTGCATCGACGAAGCGTTCAAGCTGTCCGCCGATCACACGGTCAGGGTGCTGCAGCGGGACGAGGCGTGGGAGATCCGCGACCGCGGGGTCGTCTACCCCGTGCGCGCGGACGCCGAGGGGCTTCTGCTGGAGATCCCGCCGTCGGCGTCGTCGATCGCGGGGCGGCTCGCGGCGGCGCTCGAGGCGCTTCGATCGGCCGTGCTGGCGTACAACGCGACCGAGGCGGGGGCGGCCGCGCCGTTCGCCGTGCGCGCGCTGCCGGCGGCGCCCTACTTCGAGCCGGCGGACCCGGTCCTGCTCGTCACGGGCGAAGCGGCGGCGGGCGCGATCTGGAAGGGCAGCGCCGCCGACGACCTGCTCCCGTGCGACCGGGTGGACGCGGCGCTCGACCTCGCGGCGCTGCCGGACGCCACCGTCGCGGCCCTGCAGGCCTACCTCGCGGGGCTCGGCGCGGACGAGGGGGGCGTCTGGGCGGAGCCGCCGTGGAACCCGTTCCTGATGCACTGGTCCTTCCACGTCGCCTCCTGCGGCCGCGACGCCAACGGGGACTACGACCCCGAGCTCGTGCGCGCGCATTACAAGCTCGACACGCAGGCGGTCGACCACGCCCTCCTGCCGGGGCAGGAGGACAGCTTCTCGTCGATGGTCAGCGGCTACACGGGCGTCAGCCTGCTGACGCCGTCGGCGGGCCTGGAGGTGCGCGAGCGCCTGGTCCACTACCTCGATCACGGCGTGGTCCAGGACTACTACGAGGAGCACGGCGTCCCCGACGACGAGCGAGGCGAGGGCTACCTCGAGCAGCACTTCGCCGAGATCAAGGCGTGGTACCTCGGGCAGGCGACGCCGGCGCCGGGGATCGAGGACCCCGTGTTCACCGCGCTGTGGGCCTACGAGGCGCTGGAGCGGGCGCCGTGCCTGGCCCAGTCGCTCGGCAACTTCAACAAGGTGCTGCTCCTCCGCGAGCCGACGATGCAGCTCGCGGTCGCGCTGCCCACGGCCCGCGACGACTCGGAGGATCTCTTCTACACGGACGCGGCGCGCGACGCGATGGGCCGCAGCATCCAGCGCCGGCCGCTCGCGTTCGACCGCTTCAACCCGCTGCGCGCCGGGGCCATGACGATCACCGGCCTGACGCTGGTGGACACGTTCGGGCAGGCGAAGGACGTGGTCGACCTCGAGTCGTCCGGCGACGCGAAGGTCATCACCACGACCGACCAGACGCCGCTTGGCGGGCTCCTCTACCACGTCCTGCTCACGCCCCGGCTGGCGCAGCCGGCGCGCCTGCGCTTCGAGTGGCTGCCGGCGGAGCCGCTGGAGGGCGCGCGCCAGCGCACGAGCGAGCACCCGGAGACCAACCCAGTCTGCGGCTTCCTGCTGGTGAACACGCTCGACGGCGCGCTCGCCGTCTACGACAAGGAGGGCCGCGCGCTCGGCGCCGTCGACCGCGGCGGCACGTGGCGCACCGCGCCGGAGAGCGGCGGCCGGGTGCGGATGGACGCGCGCGGCGACTTCCAGCTCCCGAACGCTCACCTCGATCGGGTGGTCAAGCACGTGCGCGCTCAGGGCCCGGAGTTCTTACGCCTCTTCCTCTCGGCGCAGCGGACGGCGCTCGACACCATCGATCCCGAGGCGTCCGCCGCGAACCCGGGCCGGGCGCTGCTCGTGGCGCGGCCCGTGGCGGTGGTGCGGGCCGCGTTCGCCCTGGAGCTCCAGGGCCCGCCGGCCTTCGATCCGAGCGCGGTGGCCGACGTGGCGGGCGAGGGCACGACCACGACCCGCGGGCTGGAGCAGGTGAAGATCCCCGTGCGCCTCGGCGAGTTCGCGCAGCTCGACGACGGCCTCGTGGGCTACTTCCTCGAGCAGGACGACGGGTCGTACGCGGAGGGGGTGTTCTACTCGCCGCAGCTCCGCGCGATCGGGCACGACAAGGTCCGCACCTACGCCGACGGATCGCTGCACGTCGAGCGGACGCCCAGCGGGCCGGAGCAGCGCGTGACGATGCTGCTCGACCCGGGGGGCCAGGTGCACGCGACCACGGGCGTGCTGCCGAGCTCGCAGCTCCGCCTGTCGCCGGCGCACTACCGCGAGGCGCTCGACGCGATGGAGGTCAGCTTCCTGACGGCGCCGCTGCTCACGGACCAGGGGGCGCTCCGGCTGGAGGTGCCGCGGCAGCCGGGGCACGTGTGGTCGTGGGTGACGCAGGAGGCGGGCGGCGACTGGGCCGAGACGAGCGAGCTCGCGCCGCCGAACGCCCGCGCCGCGTTCGCCGCGCCGCAGGAGCTCCGCGAGGGGTGGCTGATGCTGCGGCCCACGGTGAGCGAGTGAGGGGCGCGCGACCTTTGGAGGAGAGGGAAGACATCATGACGGAAGAGACCGACAAGAAGATGCCATTCGGGTTCGAGGTCAGCTACGAGCTGTTCAACGCGCGCGGCGAGCGGCTACGGAACACGCTGCTCCTCGAGAACCCGGGCGCCGGCCACACGCTCCGGCTCGACATCGCCAACCTCCTGACCGAGGAGGCGCTCGTCCTGCGCCAGCGGCCGTCCGCGGGCGAGGTGCTGGGCGCGCACCACTTCCGGCTGCGCTTCGCGGCGGGCGCGCTGGCCGCGCGGGAGACGCGCGTGGTGGGAGCGGACTGGGACATCCGGCGCGTCGACCGCGAGGACGGCTCGACGGACGTGTACCTGGCCTGGCGCAGCCCGGACGTCCGGATCGGGCCGGGAGACCGGCTGATGCTGCTGGTCCAGGGGCTGTACGCGAGCCCCGAGGCCGCCGCCGAGGTGATCGTGGACCTCTCCTGGCCGGCGCTCGTCGTGCCGGAGGGCCCGGACGATCCCAACGTCTTCCACCTCGTCCCGCCCGAGGGCAGCGCGGGCTCGGACTGCTCCCTGGCCGAGCAGCTCGCCCTTGGCGTGCGCGACCGGCGGGGGAGGCCGGACATCCCGCTTCGGGCGCGCTTCGAGGGGTCCAATCAGGTGATCAACGTCGCCACGACCCCGAACACCACGCTGACCCTTCGTCTGGTCAACAGCGCTTCGCCGCAAAGCCAGGAGATCCTCCGCTTCCACGGCGACCCGAGCGATCCCGCGAAGAGCTCCCGCCTGGTCGTGGCGCTGCCCGTGGGGACCGCCGAGGCGCAGCCATGGGCGCTTGGTTTCGAGTCTTTTCTAGAACGTACAAAGATCACGCTCGCCGACTGGACGGTCTCCGGGCCCACGCTGAACGCGGACGGCGACCTGCTCGAGTGGGAGCTCACCCCCACGAAGGACGTGGCGATCGCGCCGCGGGAGTCCCTCACGCTGACGCTGAGCGACATGGCGACGACTCACCCGAGCGGGACGGCGTACCTCGAGCTCCGCTACAGCGCCGTTCCCGGCTACTGGGACGGGGAGATCCTCTGCCCGATCGAGAAGTCGCCGCTCCGCTTCGGTCGGGTCGGCACCTCCACGAACGTCGGGATCGGACATGCCGAGCCATCCGCTGCGCTCCACCTGCACAGGGGTGACATGATGATCGATATCGGTGAGATCCAGCATGCCCAGGCGTTCAAGTTCCGGTCCTTTGAGAAGACCCTCGAGGACAACGCCGTCGCGCAGTTCACCAACAAAGACGATGCGTGGCTGATGACGCTGTTTTTCTCCGGAAAGTTGCGCTTGTGGCGGCCCTGGGCGGAGTTCCAGAGCGCTTACCCGCTCTCGTTCCGTTCCGACATGGAGGGGGACAATACCGTGGCCCGCTTCCTCAAGCAGAACGACCCGGTTCCCCTGATGGAGCTGCTCGGCGACGGGACGTTGCGCCTCCTGCGTGGCAGGTTCAAGGACGGTACCGGCTTCGTGGTCCCGGTGGGCACCGTCGTCGCCTACGCCGGCAGCGCGCCTCCCGCCCCCGAGGGATGGCTGATGTGCGACGGGGGCGAGCATAGCAGCAAGGACCACCAGGAGCTGTCTGACCTCCTCGGCACCACCTATGGCGACGCCGGAGAGGGCAAGTTCCGTGTCCCCGACCTGAGCACCAGCGCTCCGGCGCAGTCGAACCAGCCCCTCCACCACATCATCAAGGCCTGACCCCAGCCGGCAACCCAAGCAAGAGGGAACGACGATGACGCCACAGACTGAAAAGAAGATGCCGTTCGGGTTCAAGGTCAGCTACGAGCTGTTCAACGCCCGCGGCGAGCGCCTGGAGAACGTGCTGCTCATCGAGAAGCTTGGCTCCGGCCAGGCGCTCCAGCTCGACATTCTCAACATCCTGACCGACGTGACGATCCTCCTGCGCCAGCGGCCGTCCGCGGGCGAGGGGGGAGGCGCGCACCATTTCCGGCTGCGTTTCCCGGCGGGCGCGCTGGCCTCGCGGGAGACGCGCGTGGAGGGGGCGGACTGGGACGTCAAGCGCGTCGACCGCCAGGACGGCACGACGGACCTGTACCTGGCCTGGCGCAGCCCGGACGTCCAGATCGCGCCGGGAGACGGGCTGGTGGTGCTGCTCCAGGGCGTGTCCGCGACGCCCGACGCCGGCGCCGAGGTGGTCCTGGGCCTCTCCTGGCCGAAGGTCGACGTGGTGGAGAGCTTCGCCGCTGCCAATGTGTTCCCCCTCAACCTGCGCGGTCCCGGGCAGGGCGGGGACTACCTCCGCGAAGAGACGCTCCGCCTCGGGGTGCGCGACAGGCGGGGGAGGCCGGATATCCCGCTGCGGGTACGCTTCGACGGGCCGAGCCGGGTGCTCAACGTGGACAACCAGACGAACACGCTGACGCTGCGCCTCGTGAACAGCGCCTCGCCGAGGAGCCAGCAGAAGCTCCGCTTCGTCTACGACGCCGACCAGCAGGAGCGGACATCCCGCCTCGTGGTGGCGCTGCCCGTGGGGACCCCGTCGGCGCAGCCGTGGGCGCTCGGCACCAAGGAGCAGGTGAACGGCGTGTCGGTCGCGCTCGCCGGCTGGACGGCCTCGGGTCCCACGGAGAACGCCGACGGCGACCTGCTGGAGTGGGTGCTCACCCCCGCGAGCGCCGTGGAGCTCGCGCCGCAGGCGTCGCTCACGCTGACGCTGAGCAACCTCGCGACGCTGCACCCGAGCGGGACGGCGGACCTCGAGCTCCGCTACAGCGCCGTGCCCGGCTACTGGGACGGGGAGATCCTCTGCCCGATCGAGAAGGCGCCGCTCGTCTTCGGCCGGGGTGACGAGCGCGACCGCATCGGGATCGGGGGGAACGCGCCGGACGCCAGGCTCTACGTGCGCAACGGAGACCTGCGGCTGGACAGCGGCGAGCTCCAGAACACGGGTCCGCTCGTGCTCCGGTCCGATACGGATAAGAACGGGGAAGACCAGGTCGCGCAGTTCTTCAAGCAAGAGGCGGAGGAGCCTCTGATGGAGCTGCTCAGCAATGGCAAGCTGCGCCTCGGCGTCGGCACGACGGCGCCCGGCAAGCTGACCATCCACGGCACCGGCGGCGTCAGCGACGAGCCCGTCTTGTGGGCCGACGCCCGCACCGGATCCCAGGCCAGGGTCGAGCTCCCCGGGGACGTCCAGCTGCGCGAGCGCGCCACGAGCAACCTGGCCTATCTTCAGGCATGCGACGACAGCTCGACGCGCGACATCGGGCTCGTCCTTCGCACCCAGAAAGGGAGCCAGCGCGTCGACGCGCTGCGCCTCACCCCCGAGGGGAGGGCCAAGGACAAGACCGGCTTCCTGGTCCCGGTGGGCACCATCGTCGCCTACGGCGGCAGCGCGGCCCCCGAGGGATGGATAGTGTGTGATGGGAGGTCGGTGTCGAGCACGGAGTACGCTGAGCTGTTTGCCGCCATCGGCACCAAATATGGAAGCTCCGGGTCGAGCTTCAATGTCCCCGACCTGAGCACTCGAGTCCCGGTCGGGGTCGGTTCAGGCTTCGCGCTGGCAGCGAGCGGGGGCGAGAAGGAGCATATCCTGGCCATCGACGAGATGCCGAATCATAACCACACACTCACAGATCCAGGGCATTCTCATCGCAGCCCTGTTTACCACGGGAGCGGTGACGACAACAGGCATTCAGATGGCGATGAAGGCGACCGTGACGGGTGGAGCCCAACGGAGAGCGCAACGACGAACATCACGCTCGCCAGCGCCGGCGGAGGGCGGGCCCACAACAACATGCCGCCGTACCTGGTCGTCAACTACATCATCAAATACTGACCCCAGCCAGCGGACCCAGGAGGCAGGCCATGGCCCTTGACATCGTGATCGGCGAGGACGATCTCGCCAGCATCCGGACGCTGCGCGAGGCGCTGCACGCCCAGTTCCAGGTGGACTTCTTCCCTGGCTTCCTGGGCACCCTCGACGAGCAGCTCCCGCTCCAGAGCGCGACGTTCTACGCCAACCACCAGAAGAACCAGTACGAGATCGCCTTCGCGATCGGCATCAAGGTCTCCGAGGACAACGAGGGCGAGGCCCAGCACCTGATCCTCGGGATGAACATCGCGATCAAGCCGGACAAGAACACCGGGGGGAAGCGCCCCGCCGAGTACGGGGGCAAGATCGATGTCCCGGTCTCGGACGCCGTCCGGCTCGCGTTCGAGGGGCAGTTCACGAGCAAGATGGGCGACATGTACGTCGCCCAGCTCAACGTCACCGGCGAGCCGGCCATCCCCCTGCACGCGCTGTTCGGCGGCGTCGCGCCGGGGCTCGCCGCGCTGATCCCGGAGGAGCTCGCGATCCCCCTCGGGGGCAACGTCGTCGCGGTCCTCTCGGGGCGCGCCGGCAGCGGCCTGGGGAGCAGGATCCTCGTGGGCGTGGGCTTCCACGCCGGCGTGAACCTCGGGCAGCTGCCGCTCGTGGGCCTGTATTTCGAGGACGGGAAGGCGCAGGCCGACTTCACGCTCGAGCTGCTCGCGACGACGCACGACTTCACGCACAAGGAGCTCAAGGCGCTGAACGGGGTGCTGGAGGAGCTGAGCTCGCCGTTCCTCATCCGGCCGTCGAGCTCCAGCGCGCAGGACCTCACGCGCGGGGCGCACCTCGTCGGGTACGCCGCGTTCGGGGACGTCCGGCAGACGTGGTACACGCCGCTCCGGCCGCGCTCCGGGTCGTCGAACCCGTTCCTCGCGGCGGCGGGGCGGTCGGCCGGGCGGGCGCCGCGGAGCGCGCCGGACGACGCCCTCGTCACCGTGGGCCAGAACGGCGCCTGGATCGACGTGCAGCGCGCCGTGGGACCGGTGCACTTCGCGCGGCTCGGCCTGACGTACAGCGACGGGGCCGCGGAGCTCGTCCCGGAGATCGTCATCTCGGTGGGCCCCCTCCGCCTCCTGCTGAACGGGGTCTCGGTGCGCCTGCCGCTGCCCGGGGGCGACCCGGAGCTCCGCCTCGACGGCTTCGGCCTCGCCTACGAGAACGACGCGCTGCGCGTCGGCGGCGCGTTCCTGCGCAGCGAGCGCGACGGCTTCGAGGAGTACGCCGGCATGGCCGCGCTGGAGCTCCGCCTCAAGGCCAGCGGCGGCAAGCCGCCCGCGTCGATCGGCCTCGCGGCGATCGGCGCCTATGCCTACGTCGAGGACCGGCCGTCGCTGTTCCTGTACGCGACGCTCAAGTACCCGCTCGGCGGCCCGCCGTTCTTCTTCGTGACCGGCCTTTCGGCCGGCTTCGGCTACGGGCGCTCGCTCGAGGAGCCGCGGCTGGAGGACGTCGCGCGCTTCCCGCTGGTGGCCCAGGCGATGGACGGCTCCGGCGACGATGACACCGAGGACCCCGGCGTGGTCGCCGCGGGCCAGCTCCGCGAGCTCTCTCGGTACATCACGATCGCGCCGGACGCGGGCTTCCTGGCGATCGGGGTCAAGTTCACCTCGTTCAAGATGCTCGAGGGGTTCGCGCTGCTGACGGTGGAGCTCGGCGACCGCTTCGAGCTGGGCCTCCTCGGCCTGACCCGGCTGGAGGTGCCGTTCGGGGTCCCGGAGCCGCTCGTCGTGATGGAGACGGCGCTGCAAGCGCGCTTCGCCCCGTCCGAGGGGACCCTCCTCGTGCAGGGGCAGCTCACGGACGCGTCGTACCTGCTGTCGCCGTCGTGCCGGCTGACGGGCGGGTTCGCCTTCGCCACCTGGTTCGCGGGCGAGCACGCCGGCGACTTCGTGCTGTCGATCGGCGGCTACCACCCGTCGTTCAAGGTCCCGAAGCACTACCCCACGGTGCCGCGCGTCGGCTTCGACCTGCGGCTGGGGAGCACGCTGTCGCTCCGGGGCGAGGCCTACATGACGCTGTGCGCCCACGCGGTGATGGCGGGCGGCAGCTTCGCGGCCGACTTCGAGGCCGGCCCCGCCTGGGCGTCCTTCCGCCTGGGCGCCGACTTCCTCATCTGCTGGAAGCCGTACTGCTACGACGTGTACCTGCGCCAGCACTTCAAGTTCGGGCTGGGCAGCCTCTCGGCCAGCCTGGGCGCCGAGCTGCACGTCTGGGGTCCGGACCTCGGCGGCTACGCCAAGCTCAAGGTCTTGCTGTTCTCGGTGACGGTCCGGTTCGGCAACCGGGACGCGTTCGGGCCGACGCCCATCGGCTGGGACGAGTTCCGCGCGTCGCTGCTGCCCGCGCGCGAGGAGGTCTGCAGCATCGCGGTGGCCGAGGGCCTGACGCGGCAGGTCAAGACGGTCACGGGCGAGGCGCTGTGGGTGGTCAACCCGAAGGACGTCGCGCTCACGACCGACTCGGTGATCCCGATCAAGGAGGCCTTCCACCCGGCGGAGGACGAGCCGGCGACGGGGAACGGCGCGTTCGGCGTGGCGCCCATGGGCGTGACGGCGGGCGACCTCCAGAGCGAGCTCCGCGTGTCCATCTGGTACGACAACGCGGGCGTGAAGCCCGACAAGTTCAAGTTCTCCGCCCTCAAGCGGAGGGCGCCCGCGGCGATGTGGGGGGAGCCGCGGATGAGCGGCGACCGGCTGCGCTTCCCCGACGTCAACGGGACCAAGTTCGTCGAAGGCACGCTGAGCGGCCTGCGCATCGAGCCCGCGCAGCCGCCGAGGGGCGACGTCACCGACGCCGTGCCCGTGAAGCCCTTGCTCTTCGAGCCGGAGAGCGCTGGCGGCGACCACGCCTTCGCGGCGCTACCCGCGTTCCGCGCGGCCGCGGGGGAGCCCGACGAGCGGCGCGAGGCGATCCAGCGCTCGATCGCCGGCCACGCGGAGAGGGACGCGCTGCTCGCGGCGCTGGGCTTCGACCCGGCCGCGGACGTCGTGCTGGGCGCGGACGTCGCGGGCACGTTCGTGCGCGTCCCGCAGGTGAAGGACACGAGCGCCGCCGCGTAGGCGGCGCCCACCACAGGTCGACGAGGGAGAGCCATGCCGTCTGTCAATTTGCGCGCGTTGCGAGGGTCGGGGCTGCGCGTCCGTGGGTCGCTCCGGACGCCGAGCGAGGACGGGAGGATCGAGTTCCGGCAGTTCCACCAGCCGGCGCTGGAGAGCGGGACGTACAAGATCGAGATCCAGCAGATCGTGCAGAGCCCGAAGATCCCGCAGCAGACCTACCCGAAGCACCTCAGCTTCGCGGTCCTGGGGGAGCGCTTCGGCCCGCTCGGGCCGGAGGACGTCGTCGCGATGTTCCCTCCGCCCGGCAGCGTGGGGGAGCACGCGAACGTGCTCCCCCACGTCACGCTGGGCCGCAGCACGCTCCCCTGGGAGCGCCTGCCGGGCCTCGTCGACGAGGACCGCTCGTGGATGGCGCTGCTCCTGCTGCGCGCGTCGGACTTCGCCGACGAGGGCGTGGAGAAGCCGCGGGTGCAGACCATCACGCTGGGCGAGCTCGTGCAGACGCCGGCGGCGACGGCGCGCTTCCCCACCGACCGCATACGGCTGGAGGAGGGGCAGCAGGCGTCGGACGAGGTGACGGTGATCGACGTGCAGTGGAAGACGCTCGCGCCGCTCCTGCCGACGGCGGAGGAGCTCGCGCTGCTCGCGCACGCCCACCAGCGCATGGCGGCCGACGAGACGCCCGAGGGGGACCTGGACGCGACGGTGATCTGCAATCGGCTGCCCGAGCCGAACGGCACGAGCACCGTGCACCTGGTCTCGCTGGAGAAGCGCTACCCGAACGGGGCCTTCGACGCCCAGAACGCCCAGCCGAACGACTGGATCCGGCTCGTGAGCCTCGCGAGCTGGAAGTTCGACAGCGTGGACCCGGAGCAGAGCTTCAGCGCGCTGCTCAAGGGGCTCGACCGGCAGCCGGCCGAGCTGCGGGCGCCGGTGCCCGAGGCGCTCCCGCCCGCGAGCCCGGCGGCGGCGTACCTCGAGCAGGGCTACGTGCCGCTGCCGCACCGGATGCGCCGGGCGAGCAAGACCGTGTCGTTCTACCGCGGCCCCTTCGTCCCCGGGGTGAGCGCGGAGCAGGTCACGCTGCCAGCGGACTGCGCGGACGAGCTCGTGCGCTACGACCCGGAGACGGGCATGTTCGACGTGTCCTACGCGGCCGCGTGGGAGCTAGGGCGGCTGCGGACGCTGGCGAACACGCGCGTGGCGCTGGAGCTGCTGCGCTGGACGCGGGAGAGCGCGCAACAGCGGCACGCGATGCGGCAGCGGGCGGCGCGGCGCCTGCCGCTGCGGCGAGCGCGGTTGGAGGCGGTGGAGATGCCGGAGGTCGTGGCCGAGTGGCTCGCGGACCTGGAGCTCCTGGTCGGGCTCCCCTTCAGCAACCTGGTGCCGGACGAGCGCTTGCTGCCCGTCGAGGGGCTGCGCTTCTTCAGCGTGGACCCGGCCTGGGTGGCGTGCCTGCTCGACGGAGCGCGCAGCGTGGGCCGGGTGACGAACGCGGACGTGGAGCACGCGCGCACGCTGCGCGCGAGCAGGTCGGAGGGGCCCCGGGTGACCGGGCTCTTGATGCGCTCGAGCGTGGTCTCGGGCTGGCCGAGCCTGCTCGTGGAGGGCTACGCGGAGCGGCTGCCGGACATGAGCATCCCCCCGACGTCCCAGGCGCTGACGCCGCTGCGGTTCGATCGGCTCGCCGAGGACACGCTGCTCGCGCTCTTCGCGGGGGAGGTGAAGACGCTGGACGTGTTCCAGGCGCCGGAGGCGCTGCACTACGGGCTCGACGCGAACGAGGCCGAGGGCGAGGAGTACACGAAGAACCCGCGGGACGCGTCGGGGGCCAGCCGGCCGGAGACCGTCACGGTCCCGTGGCGCCACGCGGACAAGGCGGTGGTCGACGTCGCGGAGCTGGCGACGCGGATGAAGGCGTTGCTGGCGCCGGGGCGGTCGGAGCTGCCCTCCACGGGGGCGCAGTTCGCGCTGCAGATGATCGAGGGGGTGGAGCGGGTGCGGTTCGTGGCCAGCAGCTGAGGCGCGGGTCGCGGGATTCGGCGGGTCACCGCGACGAGGACACCTCCTCGTCTAGAATGTGGCCCGCGTGACCCATCCGTCCTCCTCCCCGCGCGTGCGCCTGCTCGTCGCGCTCGGGCTCGGCGCGGCCCTCGCTTCAGGGCCCCTGGAGCCGATCCACGAGCCGCACGAGCTCCGCCACCGACTCCACGCCGAGCTTCTCCATCATCCGGCCGCGGTGCACCTTGATCGTCTTCTCCGCCGCGCCGAGCTTCTCGGCGATCTGCTTGTTTAGGAGCCCCTGCGCCACCCGCAGGCACACCTCGCGCTCGCGCGGGGTCAGCGCCTCGAAGCGCGTCCGCAGCGCCTGCTGCTCGCCCCGGGCGGCGCGCGCCGCCGCGTCGCGCGCGATGGCGCGCTCCACCGCCGCGAGCAGGTCCGCGTCGTCGCACGGCTTCGTGAGGAAGTCGACCGCGCCGGTCTTCATCGCCCGCACCGAGCTCGGCACGTCGCCGTGCCCGGTCAGGAACACCACCGGCAAGGGGCACCCCCGGCGCGCGAGCTCCTCCTGCAGCTCGAGCCCGTTGAGGCCGGGCATGCGCAGGTCGATCACCACGCAGCCCGGCCGCTCCGAGGGCGCGCGGTCCCGGAACTCGCCGGGCGATGCGTACGCCTCCACCGCGTACCCCGCCGCACGCAGCAGGCGCTCCAGGGCGCGCAGCACCGACGGGTCGTCGTCCACCACAAACACCGTGCACGCGCTCTCCGCCATCGCTGCGCCTGCATTCCACGCCCGAGCAGCGAGGGCGTCAACGTCGGGCGACCATGGCGGCAGCGAGCGGCAGCGAAGCACTTGACGCACCGGACGGCGCGCTGCCATCTGCTGCCCCGATGGCGCCGGACCGCCCCGCACTCGTCTTGCTGGTCGATGACGATCCCGGCAGCCTCAAGCTGCTCTCGGAGGCCCTCGCGGGCCAGGCGCTCACCGTCGCCGTGGCGATCGACGGGGAGATGGCGCTCCGCCAGATCCGGCGCGAGCCGCCCGATCTGGTCCTGCTCGACGCCGTGATGCCGGGGATGGACGGCTTCGAGGTATGCCGCCGTCTGAAGGCGGAGCCGGCGACGCGCGAGGTCCCCATCGTGTTCATGACCGTGCTCGCCGACACGGCGAGCCGGGTGCGCGGGCTCGAGCTCGGCGCGGTCGACTACCTGGCCAAGCCGTTCGTGCGGGAGGAGCTCCTGGCCCGCGTGCGGACGCAGCTCGCCGGCCGCGCGGCGGCGAGGGCGCTCGCGGCGAAGAACGACGAGCTCGCGCGCGCCCAGGTCACGCTGGAGGTCGAGGTGGCGCGGCGGACGGAGCAGCTCCGCGCGGCCAACGAGCGCCTCGAGCGCGAGCTCGAGCTGAACCGGGCCGCCGAGATCAGGGTGCAGAGGGCGCAGGACGAGCTCGCGCACCTGAACCGGGTGTCGGCGATGAGCGAGCTCGCGGCCTCGATCGCGCACGAGCTGAACCAGCCGCTCGTCGCCATCCTGAGCAACGCGCAGGCCGCGCTGCGTCTGCTCTCGCACACCCCGCCCGACATCCCGGAGGCGCGCGCCGCGCTCGACGACATCGTGGCGGACGATCGCCGCGCGGGGAAGGTCATCCAGCGGCTGCGCGCGATGCTCCGCAAGGGCGAGCTCAGCGTGGCCGCGCAAGATCTCAACGAGCTCGTCCGCGAGGTGGCCCGGCTCATGGCCAGCGCCGCGCTCCTCGCGGGGACGACCGTGCGGCTCGAGCTCGCGCCGGGCCTGCCGCCGGTCCGGGGCGATGGCGTGCAGCTCCAGCAGGTGCTCGTCAACCTCCTCACCAACGCGCTCGATGCGGTCTCCCGCCGTCCGCCGGAGGTGCGCCTCGCCGTGGTGCGCACCCTGCCGGCCGGCGAGGGCGGCGTCGAGCTGTCGGTGGCGGACTCCGGCGAGGGCATCCCGCCCGGGGATCTCGAACGGATCTTCGAGCCGTTCTTCACGTCGAAGGCGCAGGGGCTCGGCGTGGGGCTCGCCATCAGCCGCTCGATCGTCGAGGCCCACGGGGGCCGGCTGTGGGCCGAGCGCAGCCCCGGTGAGGGGGCGACGTTCCGCTGCGCGCTGCCGGCCTGGACGGGGGGCGCGCGCACCGCCGGGTGATTTCATCCCGCCATGGGAGCTTGGTCCCATGGCCCGACCTG
Organism: Sorangium sp. So ce117; assembly: GCF_051524395.1. Classification (NCBI taxonomy): domain Bacteria; kingdom Pseudomonadati; phylum Myxococcota; order Polyangiales; family Polyangiaceae; genus Sorangium; species Sorangium sp. So ce117. The sequence continues at coordinate 7,012,446 of NZ_CP150309.1, read as the reverse complement.
CGGTCCGCGTGTCAGAGTGCGGGGCTCTGCTCGGTTTTCCCCCATGGCCTTGCCACCCCACCACGCTCGGGCCGCTGAGAGGATCGACGCCGGTGAGGCGCCCGGCGACCTGCTGCGGTCGGGTTCGAGGCTGGCGCGGGCCCGCCCCCCGCTCGCCCTGCTCGTGGACGGCGATCCCGGGAGCCTCGAGCTGCTCTCGGGAGCCCTGGCCGGCCAGCCGTTCGACCTCGCGGAGGCCAGCGACGGGGAGACGGCGCTCCGGCAGATCCGCTGCGAGGAGCCCGACCTGGTCCTGCTCGACGCCGCTACGCCGGGGCTGGACGGCTTCGAGGTCTGTCGCCGCCTGAAGGAGGACCCGGCGACGCACGAGATCCCGGTCCTGCTCATGACCGCGCTCGCCGACGCGGCGGGCCGGGCGCGTGGGCTCGATCTCGGCGCGATCGATTGCGTGACCAAGCCGTTCGTCCGCGAGGAGCTCGTGGCCCGCGTGCGGGCGCAGCTCGCCGCGCGCGCGGCGGCGAGGGCGCTGTCGGAGATGCACGAGGAGCTCGCGCGCGCCCGGGCCTCGCTGGAGCTCGAGGTGGCGCGGCGGACGGAGGCGCTCCGGGCGGAGATCCACCGCCTCGAGCGCAGGTTCGAGCTGAGGCGGGCGGCCGAGATCGAGGCCCAGAAGGCGCAGGAGGAGCTCGCGCACCTGAACCGGGTGTCGGCGATGCGCGCGCTCGCGGCGTCGATCGCGCACGAGCTGAACCAGCCGCTCGCCGCGATCCTGAGCAACGCGCAGGCGGCGCAGCGGCTGCTCGCGCGGACCCCGCCGGACGTCGTCGAGGTGCGCGCCGCGCTCGACGACATCGTGGCGGACGACCGCCGCGCCGCGAAGATCATCCAGCAGATGCGCGCGAGCCTCGGCGAGGGCGAGCTCGGCGCGGCCGCGCTGGATCTGAACGCGCTCGTCCGCGAGGTGCTCCGGCTCCTGGCCGGCGCCGCGCTCCGCGCGGGCGCGATCGTGCGGCTCGAGCTCGCGCCGGGCCTGCCGCGCGTCCGGGGCGACGGCGTGCAGCTCCAGCAGGTGCTCTGCAACCTGCTCGTCAACGCGTTCGATGCGGTCTCCTGCCGCCCGCCCGAGGCGCGCAGCGTGGTGGTCCGGACGCGGGTGAACGGCGAAGGCCGCGTCGAGCTGTCGGTGGCGGACTCCGGCGAGGGCGTCCCGCCCGAGGATCTCGAGCGGATCTTCGAGCCGTGGTTCACGACGAAGGCCCGGGGCCTCGGCGTGGGCCTGGCGATCGGCCGCTCGATCGTCGAGGCGCACGGCGGCCGGCTGTGGGCGGAGCGCGGCCCCGGCGAGGGGGCGACGCTCCGCTGCGCGCTGCCGGCGTGGGACGAGGGGGAGCGCCCCGCCGGGTGATCCCGGCGCGTCGCGCCCGACGCGGGGCTGCATGGAGCACCCCGCGGATGCGCTGAGGCAGCTTGTCTCATCCGTGGCCGCCTGCCGCGGGGAGCGCCGCCTCCGGCTGCGGAGCCGTGGCGAGGCAGCGCCCCGGTGCACTGCTGCAAGTTGCCGCATTTACACGCCTCCAGCGGTCGGCCCAGGGTCTGGAGCACGTCGGCGCGCTCCTGGTGCACGTGCAGCCGGTGGTCGCTCAGGCCGAGGCGCTCCGCGCCCGCCGCCGACGCGTCCAGCTGCCGGAGCGCCGCGCGCAGGTCGCCGGCCTCGGACGAGAGCAGCGCCGCGTAGTACGGCTTCACCGCGCGCCCCTCGGGGTGGCTCGCCTCGAGCGGCCCGAGCGCGTCGAGCGCCGCCCGCGCCTCCGCGAACCTGCGCCCGTTGAAGAGGAGCGCGTACGAGAGCGCGAAGCGGTCGAGGAACTCCTCGGAGATCCGCCCCGCCGCCCGGTGCGCCCGGATCGACGCCTCGAAGCCCGCGATCGCCTCCGGGATCCTGCCGCGCGCGAGGTCCACGCGCGCGCGCTTGCCGATCGCCAGGGCCTGGACGGCGGGGTCCGCGCCGGACGCCAGCGCGTCGAGCGCCGAGGACGCCGCGTCGAGGTCGCCGCGCCGGCGCAGCGCCTCGGCTTCCTTCAGCTGAGGCGCGTCGACGGCCGGGCGGAGCTCCAGGCGGAACGACGCGCGCCCGCCGCCCCGCTCGGCGGTCACCGAGAGGGCGCGGGCGCCCTCTGGGACGGGGACGCGCGCCAGCACGCCTCCCTGGACGCGTGCCCCATCGAGCGCGGAGAGCGGGGTGTCCGCCGCGACGGCCGCGTCGACGGCGATCGCGACGCGGGCGTCCGCGGGGGCCTTCACCCAGATGCGGAGGGTCCGGTCGTCTGGCAGCGCGCAGGCGGGTCCAGCGTGCACGGCGCTGCAGCCGGCGAACTCCACCTCGAGGGGCGGCGCGGGCGCCGCGGCGGTCGCCAGGGCCGCGGACGCCTCGGAGGTCGCCGGGGCCGCGGTCCCCGTCGGGCGGCGCGCGTCGCATCCCGGCGCCAGCGCCGCCGCGCCGAGGATCGCTGCGCCCAGCGCGGGCCGGAGCGCTCGCCAGCGCGTCACGGGTCCTTGGAGGGCGCGGCGGGTCGGGCGGTGGGGAGGGGAGGCGGCGCTGCGCGCGGCAGGAGGAGCACGTTGAGTCGTAAGATTCGGAATTTATTATCTTTTTCTTCTTCGGACGGCCGCGCGTCCGCCAGTCCGGCCGCGCTGTCTGGCAGCGCCGCCGGCCGTCCGATCGCGATCGCGATCTCCCACTCGCCCTCGGGCACTCCGGGGAAGAGCGTCTCGGTGTCGCCTTCGATGCGCGCAGCGCCCTGCTCCGAGAGGTCGGCGTGCACGTCCCAGGGGCGCGCGGTTTCGCCCTGGATCAGGAAGGCGCGCACCGCGACGGGGCCGTCGACCCGGGTTGTGGGCCGCAGGGTGATCTCGAGCCTCGATCCGGGCCCGAGCCGCGCGGTCGCGCCGGCGCCGCTGGAGGCGGAGCGCTCGCGGACCTCGCCGCCGGCGAGCGTCATGGCGTAGGCGGGCACCGGGAGCATGGCCACCGCGCCCGGATCGTCGAGCAGGCCGCGCGGATGGTGCCTGTCGCCCTCCAGCGAGAGCCGCACGACGAGGACCGCCGCGGCGGCCGCCGCCAGGGCCGTCGCCGCGGTCCGCCAGGGCGATCGGCCCGGCTTTCGCGCGAGCGGGAGCACCTGGCCGCCGCGCGCCGCCGCCGCGCGCTGTCCCGGAGGTGGCGGGCCTGCCGCCTCCGCGCCTGCCGCCGCGGCGGCGCCTGCCACCTCCACGGCCGCCGCGGCAGCGCCTGCCGCCTCGGCCGCCTCCGCGGCGGCGCCTCCCGCCTCCGCGCCTCGCTCGCCGGCGCTCGCCTGTAGCCCGGCCAGGATCCGGTCTGCGATCCTCGCCCGCGCCTCGCCGTCCAGCGGGCGTGACGCCTCCCACGCCTCGCGGTCCTCCGGGGAGCGCTGCGCCTCGGCCTCCAGCGCGTCGCGCTCGCCGGCCTCGAGCGTCCCCAGCGCCCTTGCGGACCAGCGCGGATCGCTCGCCCGGTCCTGCCCGCGCGCGGCGCGCGCCAGCGCCTTCAGCAGATCGTCGTCGTTCATCGTCCCCCTCCCGGGCTGGCCGCGCTCGGCGAGGCGCCGTGCCCTCTTGGCTCTGCCTCGGCCGCGAGCTCCGCGGCGATCTGCCGGACGAGCCGGGCGATGCGGCTCCGCCACGCATACACGGCGTCCGCCGTCATGCCGGTGATGGCGCACGCTTCCTCGGTGGATCGCTCGTCGACGAGCAGCAGGTAGAAGAGCTCCATCCCGCGCTCGCTCAGCCGATCGCGGAGCGTTCGCGCGATCGCCGCGAGCAGCTCCCGCGAGATCGCCGCGGGCTCCGGCGACACGGAGGCGCCGTCCACGCGCTCGAGCGCGTCGTCTTCGGTGGGCTGCTCGGTCCAGGGGTTCCTGCGGCGGCTGCGCAGGATCGAGCACGCCTCGCGCTCGGCCACGAGCCCCACGAAGCTCGCGAGCGGCAGCCCCCGGCCGGCGTCCCACTGGCGCAGCGTGCGCCCGCCGTCCGCGAAGAGCGCGAGGAACACGCTCTGGGTCAGGTCCTCGACCTCCTGCCTGACGTCGCGGTGCCCGGCGGCCCGCCGGCGGCGGAGCAGCGGCCGCATCACCCGCTCCTGGATGGTGGGTGTCAGCAGGTCGACGAGCGCCCTCACCGCGGCCGGCTCTCCCGCCACCGCCCGCGCGATGAGCGCGGCCTCCGGGCCCGCCGGAGCGGCGCCTGGGGATCCCCGCCGCGCGTCCTCGGCGATCGTCCGCGGCTGCGCGGGCAAGGGAGAGCTCGGGGCCATCAGCGCACGGATAGACGCGCTCGATACGCCCGTCAATCGAGCCACGTCTGCGCCGCGCGGGCCGCGCGGGCCGTTCGCCGAGCTCGAAATCCAATGGATCATCGGACGCTTCGCCGGCGCGGGACGCTCCCGGGGCGACGTCGGGCGAGGCACGAGGTCGCAAGGTCATGACGCGCGCCTCCCACGCATCCCACGCTTCCCACGCTTCCCACGCTTCCCACGCTTCCCACCCAAGTTCCGGCCTCGTTGTCTGTATCATCGCCTCATGAGGCACCGCCGGGGACGGGGCTCGAGGGGATGGCCATCACGGCGGCTCGGGCCGACAGGAGCGCTGGCCGTCGCCGTCCCGCTCCTCTGTGCCTCGCTGTGGCCGTCGTTGGCCCGCGCCGACAGCTACGAGCGGTGCGTCCGCGAGGCGGCGACCCAGGCCGAGATCGACGCCTGCGCCCCCAAGGACGAGCCCCTCGAGGTGAGGGTGCGGGCGAAGTCGCCTGCCCGGAGCGCCTCCGACGTCGAGGCGGACGCGCAGGTCCTCGCCGCGGCGCCGCACGGCTCGGGCGCCGACGTGCTGCGGGTCCTCCCGGGCGTCTTCATGAGCGATCGCGGCCTGCCCGGTCGCGCGCCGCACCTGTCGCTGCGCGGCTTCGACGGCACCTCGGGTCAAGACGTCGAGATCTTCGCCGGCAACATCCCGATGAACCAGGTCTCGCACATCCGTGCTCCTGGATATGCCGACATGCGCCTCATCATGCCGGAGGTGGTCCGTTCCGTCCGGATCGCCAGCGGCCCTCACGATCCCAGGCAAGGCGATTTCGGCGTCGCCGGCTCGCTCCGCATGGATCTCGGCCTGGAGGCGCCGGGCTTCTGGTTGAAGGGGGGAGTCGGCTCGTTCGGGACGAGGCGTATCCTCATCGCGTTTGCGCCCGAGCACGACGAGATGATGGACACGTTCGCGGCCTTCGAGACCGACGCCACGGACGGGCCGGGCGGCGTGCGCGGCGGCGAGCGCAGCTCCTTCGTCGGGCAGCTCGGCGGGGGCAGCAACCAGGTCCAGTTCCGCGCGACGGTGGCCATTGGCTCGGCGCGCTTCGACTTTCCCGGCTACCTGCCGCAGGGCCCCGTGGAGCGGGGCGCCGCCCCCTACGCGGCGCAGCGGCCGCTCGGCCGCGACAGGACATCGCAGGCGCTCGTCGGCTCCGATGTCCTGTGGAGCCTCGGCGAGGGCACGATGGGCATCGGCGGCTTCGCGGGCAAGACCAAGACGACGTTTCACCAGAACCTCACCGGGTACGCGCTCGACCAGCTCGCCGGCGAGCCGATCGTCCGGAGCGACGACAGCGAGATGGTGAACGACGCCTCGACCTTCGGCCTCACGGTGCTTTACCGCCATGGCGTCGAGATCACCTCGAAGCGCGATTCCATCGAGATGGGCGCCTACGCGCGCGTGGACACGGTCGATCAGACCGACACGCGCCTGTTCGAGGACGGCACGAAGAACGCCGCGCTCGTCGACGCGACGATCGACGCCACGAACGTGGCCGCGTATGCCGATCTCTCGCTCCGGGCTAGAGCGCACCGCGCAGGGCTTCGTCGTGTCGAGCAAGGCCATGGCCGACATCGCGGTCAGCGGCGGTGTGCACCTCGTGGCGAGCTACGGCGAGGGGTTCCGTTCCCCGCAGGCGCGCGACCTCGACGAGGGCGAGCGCGTGCCGTTCACCAGGGTGCGCAGCGTCGAGGCGGGCGTCCGGCTCAAGGAGGGCAAGACCTTCCAGGGCTCGGCCGTGGGGTTCGGCTCGTGGCTCGGCAATGACCGCGTGTTCGACGCGGCGTCCCGGCAGCACGTCGAGGCCCCGCCGTCGGTGCGCGCCGGCGCGCAGGTCGTGATGAGCGCGCGCTCCGGCCCGTTCGGCGCGCACCTGAGCGGGACGTACACCCATGCTCGCTTCACCGGCTCCGATGCGCGCTTCGCGGAGGGCGACCCGGTTCCCTATGCGCCGGCGTTCGTCCTGCGCGACGACGTGTTCGCCTCGGGGGTCGTCGGCCGGCTCTCCGGCAAGGAGGTGACGGTCCGCGTGGGCGCCGGCGTCGAGGGCATGGCGGGTCGCTCCCTCCCGGGCGGGCGGGACGGCAAGGACGCTATCAGCCTCGATGCCGTCGCGGCGGTCGGCTGGCGCGGCATGGAGCTCGCCATGAACGGCACGAACCTCCTGGGCCTGCAGTATTACGACGCGCAGTACGTCTACGCCTCGAGCTTCGTGAAGGACAGCGCGCCCCCGCAGCCGTCGCCGCACGTGCTCGTCGCGGCGCCGACTGCGTGGATGCTGACGCTCCAGATCCACCTCCGTGGCAAGGAGCGCGCGCCGGAGCAGGCCTATTAGCAGCCCTTTTCAGCGGAGAAATTGAACAGGGAGGCGGGGAGTCAGGGAGTATTTGAAATTTCCCTCCCCGTCTCCTCGCCTCCCTGTGAATTCTCCGAAGAATTGAAGGGAGTCCTTAGGCTGTCTCCTGCGTGGACGTCACCCGATCTCGCGGTAGTCGAACCAGTCGAAGTCCGCGTGCAGGCGTGTGCCGGCCAGGTCCTGGCACGCCATCCCGACGAAATTGCCCGTGAACCCGCAGGGGATCGCGTGCTCGTCCGACAGGATCGACGCGTCGTGCTCCCACCCCACCGTGTGGTAGGTGACGCCATCCCGCGAGTAGAAGAACGATATCCGCTCGTCCTTGATCTCGAGCCGCAGGAAGATGTTCTCCACCCCGTCCAGCACGTACTCCTTCTCGACCGGGAACGTCAGGTTCCCGCGCTCGCACTTCATGATCGAAAGGGCCTTCGCGGCGTGGTCCGCCCGTGAGACGTAGAGATAGTAGAACGAGTCCGTGCTGTAGAACGCAACGAGGCCCGCCATTTGCTGGAAGTGCTGAGGGGCGAACTGCATGCACGTCGTCGCTTGCACGTGTTTGGCCTGCTGGCGCCGCGCGACGAGGCTCTGCTCGAAGTTCGAGGTGATGCTCTCGCGCCCGATCAGGCGCAGGTACCCGGGCCGGGCGGCGAGGCTGCTCACGTCCGCCGGCAGCACGCGCGGCGACTGCCACTCGATGCTCAGCGCGGGCTTGTCGAAGTCGTCGCGCTCGGGTGTCTTGGGCCATTCGTGGCGAGCCAGCTTGGGCCCTTCGTAAACGTCCAGCGGAACCTGCCCGCCCGAAGTCAGCCGCGGCCACCCCTCGACCCAGGTGATCCCCTGGAGCGCCGTCTCGCGTCCCAGCGTCGACCGGCCATTCTTCAGCGGGCGACGGCACAGGTGCGCGAACGCCCACGAGCCGTCCTTGTTCTCCACGAAGCTACCGTGACCGGCGCTCTGGAGCAGCAGCTCGGGGTGGGACGCGCTGGAGATGAGCGGATTGTTGGGCATGACCTCGTAAGGGCCGTGAATCGAGCGAGAGCGGGCCACCGTCGCGGCGTGCGTGATGAACGTGCCACCCTCCGCGGTGAGCAGGTAGTAGTAGCCATCTCGCTTGTAGATGTGCGGCCCCTCCACGAGCCCGAGCGCCGTGCCTCGGAAGATGTTCTCCACCGGACCGACCAGCTTCTTCTCCTTCGGGCTGTACTCCTGGAGCAAGATCCCGCCGAACGGGTTGTTGCCCGGCCGGTGATCCCACACCATGTTCACGAGCCACTTGCGGCCGTCGTCGTCGTGGAACAGCGAAGGATCGAACCCCGAGCTGTTCAGGTAGATGGGCTCCGACCACGGACCGGTGATGGAAGGCGCGGTGACCAGGTAGTTGTGGACGTCCTTGAACGCCCCCGCCCAGCGTCGCGAATTCGTGTAGATGAGGTGAAACAAGCCGTCCGCGTAGGTCAGGCACGGCGCCCAGATCCCGCCGGAGTTGGGGTTGCCGCGCATGTCCAGCTGCGAGTACCGCTCCAGCGGCCGCGCGACCACCCGCCAGTTGACGAGATCTTTCGAATGGGAGATCTGGACGCCCGGGAACCACTCGAACGTCGAGGTCGCGATGTAGTAATCGTCCCCCACGCGAACGATCGACGGATCGGGGTTGAACCCTCTCAGTGCCGGATTTTCCACCTTGCTCATTCACTCACCTTGATTGTCTCGTTGTGTTCCAGGGCAGCCAGTCCTGCTTCCAGATCTCGACGGATACGCCCGGCGTCGCAGGCGCACCCTGCCCAGGCCCCACCGCTCGCGCGCTGGAGTGAGGCGCGGAGGTGCGTGTCCGCGGCAGCTCGGGACGCGGCGCGAGCTCGGGATGCGGCGTGGGGGAGAAGGCATCATAGGGGAACGTGGCGTCTGCAACGTCGCCCCTGCTGGTTCCCGCATCTGCCGTCTGTGGCCGCGCAGCCGGACCTGCCGGAGGAGCTCCGCCGTCGGCGCGCGAGGGTAGCACCGCGCGCGCGCGCGTCCAGGCGCTTCGTCTCGCTGTGCGGGCGCCTCTGGCGGGGGTGAGCGAGCGCGCGCCCGCGCCCGCTCACTCCGCTGCCGCCGTGAGCTGCGCCGCATCCGCCGGCCGCGCGCGGTTCCACGCGGACGCCACGGCGGCGAGCGACGCCATGTCGGCGTCCCCGTCCGTCCCCGCCCCGAAGCTGCGCTTGCGCCCGACCGAGATGGCCACATAAGCCGCCGTCTCGTCGCCGGCGCTCCTCGGGAGCGCGTGCGCCGCGTGCTCGTCCACCGCGATCGCGATCCCCGTGTGGCGCGAGAGCGCGCTCGCGAGCGCCTCGACGGGGCTGCCGCCGGCGGCGCTCAGCACGTGGGCGACGCCTCGGATCTGCACGTGGAACTCGTGTCGTTCGTCCGCGCCCTGGCCGACGCGCCTGTGCCGGGTGACGCGGAGCGTCCCTGCGCGGTTCACGTACTCCCGCTCGAAGATCGCCAGGATCTCGGCCTTCTGCACCTCGCCCTCGGTCCGCTCCGCCCTGCGCTGTACGGCCTGGCTCACCTCGACGGCGAGCCCCCTCGGCAGCGCGTAGCCGTGGTCGTGCTCGAGCACGTAGGCCACGCCGCCCTTGCCCGACTGGCTGTTCACGCGGATCACCGCCTCGTAGCTGCGGCCGACGTCCTGCGGATCGATGGGCAGGTACGGCACCTCCCAGAGCGGGCTCCCGCCCTCGCGCAGCGCCTTGAACCCCTTCTTGATCGCGTCCTGGTGCGACCCGGAGAAGGCCGTGTACACGAGCTCGCCGACGTACGGGTGGCGCGGGTGGACCGGCAGGCGGTTGCAGTGCTCGACCGTCTCCTTGATCGACTGGACGTCATGGATCTCGAGCTCGGGATCCACGCCCTGGGACATCAGGTTGAGCGCCAGCGTCACGACGTCGACGTTGCCCGTGCGCTCGCCGTTCCCGAGCAGCGTGCCCTCGACGCGATCGGCGCCCGCCATCACGGCGAGCTCCGCCGCGGCCACGGCGGTGCCGCGGTCGTTGTGCGGGTGCACGCTCAGCACGATGCTGTCGCGCTGCTTCAGGTTCCTGTGCATCCACTCGATCTGATCCGCGTACACGTTGGGCGTCGACATCTCGACGGTGGCGGGCAGGTTCAGGATGATCTTCCGTGATGGGGTGGGCTCCCAGACGTCCATCACGGCCTCGCAGATCTCCTTCGCGAAATCGAGCTCGGTGCCCGTGAAGCTCTCGGGGGAGTACTCCAGCGCGACCTCGGTCCCGGGCGACCGCGCCGCGAGCTCCTTCACGAGCCGGGCCCCGCGCACGGCGATCTCGGTGATGCCCGCGCGATCCAGGCCGAACACCACGCGCCGCTGGAGCGTGGAGGTGGAGTTGTAGAGGTGGACGATGGCGCGGCGCGCCCCGCGGATGGCCTCGAAGGTGCGCTCGATCAGCTCGGCGCGCGCCTGGGTGAGCACCTGGATCGTCACGTCGTCCGGGATGAGCCCCTGGTCGATGATCCAGCGCACGAAGTCGAAGTCGGGCTGCGATGCGCTGGGGAAGCCCACCTCGATCTCCTTGAACCCCATGCGCAGGAGCTCGTGCCACATGCGGAGCTTCCGCTCGAGGCCCATGGGCTCTACGAGGGCCTGGTTGCCGTCGCGCAGGTCCACGCTGCACCAGCGCGGCGCCCTCTCGATCACGCGGCTGGGCCAGCGGCGATCGGGCAGATGGATGGGCTGAAAGGGCTTGTACTTGTGGACAGGCATCGTGGACATGACAGGACTCCCTGAAAGCTAGCGATGGGAGTCGTCACGACACGACGACGAGGCGAGGACCCCCATCGGGACCAAGAGAACCGAGGGGGCCGTACTGCGAGGAGCGACGTCGATCAGCAGCGCGCGCAAAGGCCCCCGGGCCGTAGGCCTAGGCAGGGGCGTAGGGAGCGCGCGCGAGGGACGGACATCGGGGGGGCAATCTAGCGAACGTTCGCGCGCCTGTCCAGCGCCGGAGCGCGAGGCGAGCCTCGGGGGCCCGCGCGCCCGACTTCAGGGCTTGTCGAACTCGGGGATGAGCTTGCCGATTTGCCGGATGCTGCCCATGACCTGCTCGTGCGACAGGCGCCCGACCTGCTGGAAGGACAGCAGGCGATCGATGCCGAGGTCCTGGTAGAATTTGATCTTCTGCCGGCACGTCTCCGGGCTGCCGACGATGAGCGAGTTCTGCTCCTTCAGGGCGTCGAACACCTCCTCGTTCGGGACGTCTTCGTTCTGCATGATGCGGGCGAGGACGGAGTTGGCCTTGGTCTCGGCCGGCGTCTTCCCCGCGCGGTCGCGCAGCAGCTGGCCCACGAGGCCGCCGCCCGCCGGGTCCTTGGCCAGCGCCTGCTCCTCGGCGTGGGTCCGCAGGAAGTGCTCCTTCGCCTCGAAGAACGTGAAGGACCCGTTCGTGTACCACGCGGCCGCGGAGGCGGCGCCGTTCTCCATGGCCTGCTGGTCCGTCTCGGCGCAGTGAGCGAACGTGAAGAACCCGACCTGGTTGTTGATGAACGCGCCGACGGGCCGCTCACACCGGCGGATGGCCTCGCGGTAGATGCCGATCCACTCCTTCACCTGGTCGGGCGGCGCCCACAGCGTGACGCCGAGCGCGCCGACGCCGTTGCGCCCGGCCTGCTCGAACGAGGCCAGGCTCGAGCAGGCCTGCCAGAGGGGCGGGTGGGGCTTCTGGTACGGCTTCGGGATGATGGGGACGTTGTTGATCTCGGCGTCCTCGCTCTTCCAGGAGAACCGCTCCTGCGTCCACATCTTCGGGATCATCTCGAACGCCTGCTGCATCTGGTCGCGCGTCCGGTCCGGAGGGATGTTGAACGTGCGCCACTCGGGGATGGTCGAGCGGGCCAGGCCGAGCTCAAGGCGCCCGCCGCTCAGGTGATCGAGCATCGCCGCGCGCTCGGCGACGCGGATGGGATGGTTGAACCGGAACGGCGACAGCACCGAGGAGTGCCCGAGCCGTATCGACGTCGTGTGCTGCGAGATCGCCGCGAGCATCACCTCCGGCGCCGACGAGTAGCTGAACTCCTCGGCCGTATGGTGCTCGACCTGCCACCAGCAGCCGTACCCGAGTCGATCGGCGAGCTTCGCCTGCTCGAGGGTGTTCATGATGACCCTGTGCTCGTGGTCCTCCGACCACGGACGGGGACTCTGCATCTCTGTGAACAGGTCGATCTTCATTACTTCCTCCCTCGCGAGTGCCGCGCGCCAAGCATCGATCCGTCGCGTACAAATCGGCAATGTGTGGTTTGACGCACACCTATGTACATGTCGATGGGTGACCGCGGGCGGGCGCTCAGGGGCTGTGATGTGCGTGTGGACCTTGGCGGGAGACCTCCCGTGGAGGGCTGCTTGGGTGCCGGCGATCCCGGTCCCGGGGCGCTCCGGAGGGCGCGGGCGATCGCCACGTCTTCGCCACAACCTCTCCGCGTTTGTTCCTCGTCCGGCGCGCGGGTGCGCCTCACCCGGGGGGTACGCCCATGGAGGTCTGCGGCGGCCGTGACCTGGCCGCGCAGCGCTCACCCCCATGGAGGTCCTCGTGCAGGCGCAAGCTTCCTGTTTCCCTGTAACGTCATCGCCCGAAGCCGGCACGGACGCCGGCGCAAGAGAGCCCGTGGAGCGTCGAGACGACGCTCCCGCGGCCCCCGTGTCCGGCCCCGCCGCGGAGCCGACGGCGGGCGCCGGACACCGCAGCTGGACGGCCGCCCTCCTCGCGGAGCGGCCGGCCTCGGACCTCCGCGGCGACCTGTCCAGGTTCGGCGTCGGCGTCGGCCTCGCCTCGCTGTACGGGCTCTCGCTCGGCGCGCGGCAGGGCGGCGTGTCGTTCGCCCACCACGCCGCCGGCGTCCCTGCGGCCATGGTCGCCGTCGCCTGCGTCGGCGTGCCGGCGCTCACGATCGTGCTGACCCTCTTCGACGCGCCGCTCGACCCGTCCCGCGCGCTGTCGGCGACGGCGCGCGCCGCCGCCTCTACGGGCCTCGTGCTCGGCGGCCTCGCGCCCGCCGCGGCGCTCTTCGTCGTGACGGGCGGGTCGAACGTGACAGCGGCCCTCATGGGGCTGCTCGGCCTCGCGGTGGGCGGCGTGGTCGGCGTCGGCGTCCTGCTGCGCGATCTCGGCGCGGCGCTCCGGCGCGACGGCGGTCTCGTCAGGCTCTCCGGGGCGACCGCGGCGCTCGTCGGGTTCGCGGTGTTCGCCGCGGTGCTCGCGCTGCGCGTGTGGCTGGAGACGCTCCCGATGCTGAAGGGGGGGGCCTCGTGAGCGCCTCCGTCGTGAGCCGTCTCCTCCGGGCGCCCGCCGAGGTGGCCGCGAGCTGCCGTGAAGACAGGGACATCCGCGCCATCGCGCTCGCGTCGCTCGGCGCCATCGCCCTCGGCTCGGCCGTGTTCGGCGGCGTGGTCGGCAGCTTCCGCGGCAGGGAGCAGATCGTCTATGCGGCCATCAAGGTGCCGCTGGCGATGCTGATCACGCTCGCGCTCTCGGCCCCGGCGCTCCACGCGTTCTCGGCCGTGCTCGGCCGCCCGTGGCCCATGCGGTCCGTCATCGCGCTCGCCCTCGCGTCGGCGGCCCGCTCGTCGCTCGTGCTGCTCGCGTTCGCGCCCGTGCTCTGGCTGGCCATCGACGTGGGGCTCGGCTACCACGCGTCCTCGGTCGCCGCCTGGCTCGCCTACGCCGTCGCGGGCCTCGCGGCGGTCGGCGTGCTCGTGCGGGGCATCGGCGCGGGCCGGGGCCGCTGGCTCACTGCGGTCGCCTTCATGGCCGTCTTCTTCGCCGTCGGCGGTCAAGCCGCGTGGATCCTCCGGCCCTACCTCGGGCGGCCGAGCGAGAAGGCGGTCCCCTTCCTGCGCGCGAGCGAGGGGAGCTTCTCCGACGCGCTCTTCCGGAGCTTCCGATCTGCGCGCGGGATCTATGACGACGACGGGCATCCGCCCGATCCGGACGACTACCCGCACGGCTACCCCTACCCGTACGAAAACGAGGACGGCGACGCGCGCGACGGCCTGACGGGGAGCGAGCGATGAGCCTGCGCGACCTGGCGGTCCTGTACCTGATCGCGGGGCTCGCGTGCGCCGTGGCGGTCTACCGCGGCGCGCGTCCTGACGGCCACGGCGCGCGCCGCCGCGCCGCCCTGTCCGCGGCCCTCTGCGTGCCGCTCTGGCCGATCTGGGCGCCCGTTGCGCTCACGGCGGGCCGCGGAGAAAGCGGTGGGCGCCCTAGCGGCGCCGGGGGCGAGGCCGCTGCGCGCGTCCTGGGCGCGCTGCGCGAGGGGGTCAGCGCCTGCGCCGGCACCTCGTTCGAGGCGCTCCTGTCGCGCGAGGCGGCCTCGCGGATCGAGGCCGAGGTGGCGCGCGCCGCCGCCCGCCACGCGGAGCTCGACGCGCTGCTGCGCCAGAGCGGCTTCGACGAGGGCGCCGCCGCGGCGCGCGTCGCGGAGATCGAGCGGGGCGGTGGCGGCGCGGGCGCGCGGTCGCTGGCGACGGCGCACCTCCACCTCGAGAACATCCGGCGCCTGCGGGCGATGCGCGACCGCGACGCCCGCGCCCTCGAGGAGCTCGCGGATCTCGTCCAGGCGCTGCGCACGCAGCTCGTGCTGGCGCGCTTCGCCGGATCCTCGGTCGAGGGCGTCGGTGGTATCGTGTCCGAGGTCTGGGCGCGCGTGGAGGGCCTCGGCGCGGCGATCGACGCGCACGGCGCCGGAACAGAGGAGCCGATCGCGACGTGAGCAAGCACATCCTGGTCGTCGACGATGAGGCGCGCATCCGCGAGGTGCTGCTCTACGCCCTGCAAAAGGAGGGGTACGCCGTGACGGCGGTGGCCGACGGGCGCGCCGCCGTCGAGGCGGCGGGGGCGAGCACGGTGGACCTCGTGGTGCTGGACGTGATGCTCCCCGAGCTCGACGGCCTCGAGGTGTGCCGGCGGCTGCGCGCCGGGAGCAGGACGCCGATCCTGTTCCTGTCGGCGCGCGCCGACGAGGTCGACCGGATCGTCGGCCTGGAGCTCGGCGGCGACGACTACCTCACGAAGCCGTTCTCGCCGCGCGAGCTCGTGGCGCGGGTGCGCGCGCTGCTCCGGCGGACCGAGGCGCCACCGCCGCCCGTGCCGGCGGAGGCGCGCGCCGCGGTCCTCCGCCACGGCCCGATCGAGGTCGACACCGAGCGTCACGAGGCGCGGTACCTCGGCCAGCCGGTGTCGCTCACGGCGACGGAGCTCGGCGTGCTCGGCGCGCTGCTGGAGCGGCCCGGGGTGGTGCTCTCGCGCGGGCAGCTCATGCAGCGCGCCTACCGCTACGACAACCTGATCACGGAGCGCACCATCGACACGCACGTTCGCCGGATTCGTGCGAAGTTCCGCGTGGTTGGCGGCGATCCGATCGCGACCGTCCACGGCGTCGGCTACAAGCTGCAGGGGGCGTAGCCGGGCCGCGATGCCTGGCCCCACGATGATCGAGCGCCTGCGCTGGGAGCTCGGCCGGATCCGCGTCCGGCTGCTTGTCGTGAACCTGGTGGTGCTGCTCGTGCCGGTGGCGGGGCTCGAGTTCGCGCGCCTCTACGAGCGGCAGCTGCTCGGCTCGCTGGAGCGCGACATGGCGAACCAGGCGGTCCTTGTCGCCGCGATGCTCGCGTCGGATCTCGATCGAGGGTTCGAGCTCGACGCGCCCGAGCACGGCGACATCTTGACCCAGGCCGCGAGGCTCACGCGCACTCGCGTCCGGATCCTCGACAGGGCGGGCGCGGTCGTCGCCGACTCGCACGAGAACGGCCCGCCCGAGGGGCCCGAGCCGGCGGTCCCCGCGCTCATGCCGACGCGCGGCCATCGCCCGAGCTCGGCGGACTTCCGGGAGCTCGCCGACAACGTGCAGCCGATCGGAAAGGGCGCGCGCGAGCGCTGGTCCGAGGTCCCGGATCGTCCGGAGGTGCGCGAGGCGCTCGCCGGGCGCCGCGCGGCGCGGACGCGTGTCCGGCAGCAGGAGCTGGCGGTCTTCCTGTTCCTGGCCGAGCCGATCCGGCGGAGCGGCGAGGTGCTCGGCGCGGTGTACGTTGTCCGTTCGACGCAGCCGGTGCTTGTCGAGCTGCACCGGATCCGCTCGGGGCTCATCCGGGTCCTCGTGGTCGCGAGCCTGTTCACGGGCCTCGTCACGCTGGCGCTCGCGTGGTCGATCTCGAGGCCGCTCGGCAAGCTGTCGCGCGCGGCGAAGCGCATCGCGGCCGGCGAGCGCGACGTCGTGGTGCCCGTGTCGGGGACCGGCGAGATCCGCGAGCTCGGCGCGTCGTTCGCCGCGATGAACGAGCGGCTGGGGGCGCGGCTGCGGTACATCTCGGATTTCGCGGCCGATGTGGCGCACGAGTTCAAGTCGCCGCTGACGTCGATCCGGGGCGCCGCCGAGCTGCTCGACGAGGGGGCGGCGGACGATCTCGAGGCGCGGCGGCGCTTCCTGCGGAACATCGAGCTCGACGTGGCGCGGCTCGACCGGCTCGTGTCGAGGCTGCTGGAGCTGAGCCGGATCGAGGCCTCGAGCGAGGCCATGACGGTGCTCGATCTGGAGGCGCTCGTGGCGCGCGTGGTGGATCGGCGCGCGAGCCCTGGGCAGCCGGTGGAGCTGCGGTACGAGATGCGGACACGGCTGCTCCGGGCGCGGCAGACCGACCTGGAGACGGCGCTCTTGAACCTCGTCGACAACGCGGTGAAGTTCTCGCCGCCGGGGGAGCCGGTGGTGGTGACCGTGGAGGGCGGGGAGGGGAGGGAAGGGGAGAGGACGGCGAGGATCTCGGTGCGCGACCGGGGGCCGGGGGTGCCTCCGCAGCACCTGCCGAGGATCTTCGACAGGTTCTTCACGACCGACGAGGGCCGCGACGGAACGGGGCTGGGGCTGGCGATCGTGAAGAGCGTCGTCGAGGCGCACGGCGGGGCGGTGACCGTGGAGAGCGCGCCGGGGGAGGGGGCGAGCTTCGTGGTGGAGCTGCCGGTGCGGCAGTGAGCAGGGGGCGGGGAGGCTGCGGGCAGCGCTCTCCGTGCTCTTTTCGAGGCGAACGGAGCGCGGCGTGGGGTGTCTCCGCCCCATGACACGAGCTACCCCGCCATCTTGTTTTCTTCGGAAAAGACGGAAAGCGTTGGAGCGGACCCCTGGCTTACCGGACGTGGTGATCTTCATCCGTGCGACGGGTGGCGGGCGCTCGGATACCCAGTGGTCGCTCGGCCCCTGCCGCACGGGCACCGTGCGTTGCTGCCCGCAGGCGCAGCCACGATGCTGCGGCGTAGCTCGCGCGTGGCTGCTAGGATCGCACCTCGGCCCCGCGGCGAGAGGCAAGGTACGGTGAAACCCCGCGTCTACATCGAAACCTCGATCCTGAGCTATCTCACCGCGCGTCCCAGCCGCGATCTGGTTCAAGCCGCGCACCAGCAGATTACGATCGAGTGGTGGGCGGGACGGAACCGCTTCGAGCTAATCGTCTCCGAGGCCGTTGTCGCGGAGGCCAGCAGAGGCGATCCCACGGCGGCAGCGCGCCGCCTCGCCGCCGCGGAGGGGCTGCCGGTCCTTTCGGCGAGCACCGAGGCGCAGGCCGTCGCACGAAGGCTCCTTGAGGCAGCGGCGATGCCGCGGAAGGCGGCCATCGACGCTGCGCATGTGGCGATCGCTGCGGTTCACGACGTGAACTTCCTGCTGACATGGAACTGCACCCATCTCGCCAACGCGATGATGCGTCGGCATATCGAAGCCGTGTGTCGCGAAAGTGGATTTCGGCCGCCCATCATCTGTACGCCGGAGGAGCTCGCCTTCGAGGAAAAACCATGACACCTGACCCGATTGTGGACGAGGTACGTGCGATCCGCGATGCTATCGCCAAGGAGCACGCATATGACATTGACGCCATCTTCGAGGCGTTTCGGCGCCAGGGAGCGACCCGCGGAACACCCACTGTTCCAGTTGTCGCCCGACGGACGCCTGATTTGCAGGATTCCGCCTTGCCGGACTCGCCGGAAGAGCCCGCTGAGCAGGGTACTGCGGCGGACGATGTCACGCGCGATCGCTGAGCGCTGAATCGCACGGCATAACCGATAGTACGCACACGTGCTGTGAGCCGCCGGTCGTCCATGTCCCCTGGAGTTCGTCGAGGAATGGCGCGATACGACAGCCCGATCCGATAGTCGACGAGGTTCGCGCAGCTCGCGGAGCCATGGCGAAGGAATTCGACTATGACATCGAGAGGAGCGCGCGCGCCTTCAAGGCTTGAGATGTCCAGAGCGGGCGCAACGTCGTGCGCCTGCCCCCGAGAGTGGCGCCTCGCGGACAGATCGTTCGACGAGGCCGATTCGGAGCCGGCGCGCGCGGAGGCAATGCTGCAGCAGCTCCGCGCGAGGGAGATCGCGGAGCGGGCGTCCTGGGCTGAGAGGGCGATCCCCTTCAGCCTGCGCGCGAGGGCGCTGGAGTTCGGGCTGTGGGGCGCGGAGGAAGCGATCGAGCGGCTCCGGTGCGTGGACTTCGGAAGCCGTCACACGTTCGTCCTCCACCACCTCGGGGTATTTCCCGACGCCTCGCTCGGCGCCGTGCTCGCGCTCATCGGGCGGCCTCAGATCGGCGATGGATCGGGATGGTTCGTCGACGAGGGGGCGGTTGCCGCGGTCGCTGTGCGGCTCGCGCGTGCCGGACAGCACGACGCCGCGCTCGATGCGATCCGCGCGCTGAGCGCGCGCCGCGGGGAGGCGCTGCGATCGTGCGCATCGTATCTTTCTGCGGCGGAGATCGCGCGCGCCCTGCCGGAGTTCGAGACGTGGATCCCCGGGGCGAAGCCAGTCGTGGCGCTCCTCGCGTGGTGCGATCTCCTGCCGCTCGTGCCGGATCGAGATCGCGAGCGGGCACGCGGCGAGATCGTACGGCTGCGCGCGGCGTTGGGCGGGCGCATGGCGCAAGCGGCGATGGCGGCCGAAGAGCGTGGGGCGACACCACCTATCGAAGCGGCGGAGTCGCGGCTTGGGCGACTGCTGTTCGGCCCGAAGCACGCAGCGGCGATCGTCACGGACCGAGGCTTCGGCAGAGTGCTGGACTTCGCCGAGCACCACGCGGCTGGCGACGAGCTTGCGCTTGTGATGGAGCTCGCGCGCACGCTCCAGGGCGAGCGGCGCGCCCGGCTCGCGCGGGCGTTGCTGCAGAGCGGCGAGGAGCTCTACGACTCCCCCGGATTCGCCGAGCTGTTCTCCCCCGAGGAGCAACGGGAGCACCTGCGGGCCGCGCTCGCGCGCTACGAGCGGCCGGTCAGCGTGGAGATTCTTTACACACTCGAGCGCGCCGCGCAGCTCACCGACGGCGCGCCGCGCGGCGTTCTCCTCTCACTCTACCTCGACGTGGTGCGTGCGCGCGCCGGGCGTGTGCGGCTGAGGGGGATCTTCACCGCTGCGACGCTCGCCGAGGGCGACCAGCGCGCGGCGCTCATCGAAGAGACGCTGGCCGCGGTGGAAGGGGGCGACAACCTCGACGAAGAGGATCGTGTCGAGGCGATCGCAGCGGTGTTGCCGCTGGTGCCGGCGGAGCGCGCCGCGCCGCTCGCAGGGAGGGTGCTCGACGCGGTTGCGGAAGGCCACATCGGCAGGACGCAGGCGGGCGATCGGCTGATGGCCATTCCCGACCCGGTGTGGGCCATGCTGCCCGCGTCCCGGTGGGAGCCGGGATTGCGCTGGGCGCTGGAGGAAGGGGCGGAGTTCTTCGAGTGGACGTCCTGGATGCAGAAGACGTTGCCGCGCGAGGTGCGCGCGATGCTCGAAGCGCAGGTCGAGGCGGCTCCGGGCGCGGGCGCGGGCGCGGGCGACCCTGCGGCGTGTCCGAGCGACGCCCCGGCGGACGGCGGAGGGGGAGGAGGGGAACTGTCGCCCGACGAGCGGCTCCGCGGCTGGGCTCGCGTGGCGGTGTCGCTGTCCGAGGCCGAGCGCGTGGCCAGCGCGTCGGAGATCGAAGCCGCTGTGCGAGCGATCCTGGCGCTGGTGGACGTGGAGGACGGCGTGCTCTGCGACACCCTGGCGAGCCTGCCCGATGCCGCGCTCCGGGCGATCTGGTCGGTGCGCGCGCGCGCCGACGCGTGGCAACGGACCATCGACATCAGCGATCCGGCCCTGTTCGCCTACTTGCCGTCGGAGCACTACCTCCACGCGGAGGCCGTCCTCCAGCTCATCCTGCGGCTCGGTGGCGCCTCGGCGCTCTGCGACTTCGCGCGCATGCTCGTCGGCCTTCAACACGAGTCCGCTGCTTGATGCCCCCGAGCCGGAGGTCAGGTCAGGGCGGGGGTGGTTTACGCACGCTCATGATCAGATCGATCGAGCTCTGCACGTGCGCCAGCCGCTCCGTAGGGGACAGGCTGAGCATCCAGCGGACGAGGGAGCGGTCCACGCCGTTCTCGTCGTAGGGGCTGTCGTCCCGCTCCTCGGCGGGAAGGTCCAGAGGCTCGGGCATGCTCGGAGCCTAGCATGCGGGGGCTGGCAAGCTGCGGGCACCCTGCTTCGGGTCGACCTGCCCAGTTTCCAGTCGTCCGGAGCAGCGAACCAAGCCGGCGTCGCCGCCCTGAGCTAGCGCATCGGGCATCGCGAGCTTCACCAGGTTCGGCTGGCGAGCCGGTATGGCTTCAGCCTCGGGCAGCTTCGCTCCTGGTCGCGTGACACCTCTACCGCATGGTCCAGGGGAACCTGCGCTTGGCCCGTCAGTACGTCCGGGATCCGCGGCTCGAACACCCTCCAGAAGAACCGCACTGACTCGATGAGCTGTGCCCGGTAGTGCCCGAGGTCGTCCCAGTACTCCCCCGTTGCTACCTCGTAGCGGTAGGCGGGCCACCAAGGGCTGGTGACGAGCTTGTGCGACTTGATGAGTCCGGTCGCTGCAAACCCATCCCGGAGCCTCCTCGACAGCCCCTTGCCGTCGGCGAGAGCGATATTCACCCGCACCCCCGTGTACGCGCAGTCAGGAGAGGTCGCGAAATTAAGCCGGCTCTTCTTGTTCCACTCCAGACCGATCCCGACCTTCGGCACGGATTCACCCTCGCTTGTTCTGAACCATTGTCGTGAAAACACGAGGACCTTCGGCCAGTCTCCTTGCAGATCCATGTGAACGCCGACGTCGGGAGAAAGCTGCGGGGCGAGCCCGGCGACATCATCTGCGCACGAGCACAGAAACGTGTGCGCGAGCTGGGCGACGGACGGCCCACTTCTCGATAAGCGCCTGATGTCGAAGATAGAATACGACACGGGGCTCGTCGATGCGGTTCATTGGAACTGCCTCTTCAGGGTTGCGAGATAGTTGGACGCCACGTCCGATGCTCCGGTCGCCGGCCGTACCGCCTCCGCCTTGAACTTGGGCGTGACGGCCCTCCGCTTTCTCCGTTCCATCCCTACCTCCTGGTGCCGTCGGGGGTGTCCGCGGAAGCGGGGGAGCACCAGACCGAGCGAGCCTCAAGGCCCGCGCTTCCTCCGTGCGCGCTCCTTGACAACCGCGGCCACGATCTCGCCCACGCGCTCCGTTTCATCATCTACGAGCTTTTCTAGTCTGCGCTGAAACCAGAGCCCAAACGGACCATCTATAGGAAGCGGCAGCCCGATGTCTCCGGGCTCCTGACCCAGCCATGTGATCGGCAGCCCGCAGTTGTCTAGCGCGTGTCGCGCGTATCGCATGGCACTTTGGATTGCCTGGACAGCGTCGACCCCTTCGGCATACTGGATGTCCGGCTCCAGCCCATCAAGAAAGACAGGGCACGTCCACGAGCCGCTGGGCGAGGCCGGTTGTATTGGTTCGCCGATCTTCAGAACGATCTCGCGATCTGGTTCACCTTCGACGCCATACCGACGAACGGCTATGACCTTGTATTTTCGTCGAGCCACCCACGCAGGATAGCTAAAACCCGTCGTTGATGCCCGACCCAGGTTGAGGCACCGCCGCTGCCGCTCACCGGGGTTGAGGTTCCCGATCTCGGCGCCGCCCGCGCGGCAACGATCGCGCGCCGAGCTGGCTCGCCCACCCCGTCGCCTCGCCGAGCGCGCGCGGCGCCCTCCTCGACCGCCACGCCGGCGCGTCGATGTCTCGCCGGACGTTGCCATGTCGCGATCGCTTCGCTATCTTCTTGCTCGCCGAAAGAGGTAGGCCGGTTCAGGCGAGCCCCGGCCACTCCCATGACGGGAGCCCATGTCCCCTCCACAACGGAGTGAGGTCCCACGGCACGTGGACGCACGTGCGTCCTCCGTGGAGGCTCCCATGCAGCTCAATCACATCGATCTCCAGGTCCCCGACGTCCTCGAAACGGCCGCGTTCTTCGAGCGGCACTTCCAGTTCGAGGTCCACGGCAACCGGCACTCGCCGGCGATCGCCATCCTCACGGGGCCCGGCGACTTCACGCTCGTCCTCCAGCGCCGGCGCGAGGCGGACGGCCCTTATCCGGAGGGCTTCCACATCGGCTTCATCGTGGGCGACCTGGCCACCGTGTACGACAAGCACGCGGCGATCGTCGCGGCGGGCATCGACAGCGGCCCCGTGAGCGAGAACGGCCGCGGCGTGATGTTCTATTTCAAGGCGCCCGGCGACATCCTCATCGAGGTGAGCTGTCGGCGCCGCCCGCTCCCCGCGGTGCGCGCCGGCGCAGGAGGCACCGACCCAGGTTGAGGTGCTGCCGGACGCGCCGCAAGGCGCCTCACGTCATGCCCTGACCCGCCTGCGCGGCCATCGCTGCCCAGCACGGCGGCTTCCCTCGCATGTCTTCCATGTGCGACCATCTCACCACCATGGGCAAGGTCACCGCGCTCCACATGGACACCATCACCGAGAAATCCGGTCACCAGATGACCGGCATGGCGGTGAGCGTATGCCTCACCCCCGCCGCCCCGAGCCCCTTATCGATCCCCTATCCCACGATGGGCACCGTGGCCGAGGGGATCATCGATCCGTGCATGCGCACCAAGATCGAAGGCGCGAAGATCCTCACCGTGGGCGGCTGCATGAAGGCATGCCACGGCAACGAGCCCGGCACGCTCAAGGAGGTTGTCAGCCTCAACACCGGAGGGCCCTGCTTCCCGTGGCTCGGGGCGCCGAACGTCATCATCGAGCTCGGCATGGCCGGCATCACCGGCAGCATGGGGCAGATGAACAAGTCGATCACCGTCGGCGCGGGCGCGACGACTCGCGGAGCTCGGCGACGACGGCCGGAGCACGTTCTTCCTCTGGGACGACGAGGCGCTCGTCGAGGAGGTCGATTCGAGTCATCTGCGCTCCGTGAGGCGTGTCTTCGATGACGACGGCTTCACGCCGCTCGCCGAGCGCACCGTGGAGGGAGAGTGGCGCCTCATTGCCACGGACCTGACCGCGACGCCCTGGCTCTACGCGGCGCCGAGCGGCGAGCTCGCCGACGTCGACCTGTCAGCGTGGGGCCGCGTCGCGCGCTCGAGCGGCGCGATCGGCGCGCTGCGCTTCGCTGGGCACCGCGCCGATCCGCGGACGGGCCTGCATTACAACAGGTTCCGGTACTACGACCCTGACCTCGGCGTCTATCTCACGCCAGACCCGCTCGGTTTTCCGGCCTCGTTTCAGGACATCGGGTTCCTGCCGAACGCGACCTTCCACCTCGACCCGCTCGGGCTCGTCGTCATCATCCAGGGGAGCAACGACAAGGTCATCAACGACTCGGTGGCCATGTACCAGAAGCAGTATCCCGGAGCGACGGTGATCCAGGGACACCAGCTGCCGAGCGCGAACCTCGCCGGTGAGGATCACGTGATCGTGGTTTCCCACGGCGATCCAGGCTCGATCGAGTGGAACGGCAAGAAGAAGAGCGTCGGGGGCAGGGAGCTCGGCAAACAGCTCAACGCCGCTGGATTCAACGGCGCGGCGCCCGGCGCCAAGGTCGACGTCGCCTCCTGCAACGGCGCCACCAAGCCGCTCTTCGGGCCGAGCATGGCGCAGGGGGTGGCCGACACGACGCTCGCGCCGACCTCGGGCGCCAAGGCGGACAGCCGTGTCGGCGCCTACCTCGGCTCCGACGCGATCATAGGGAAGATCGTCCCCTCGTATGGCGCGACGATCACCAAACCCGGCCCCCCTGTCCACGAGAAGGTGATCAAGGGCTCATGGACCACGGTGGATCCGCGGCCCTTCTAGGAGCCGCGCTCACCCGCTCACCCAGGCTCCACGGGAACGAACGCCGCGCCCGACTGCAGCCACGCGGCGAAGTACGGCGCTGGCGCGCCGGCGCGCCGCAGCGCGAGCAAGAACGGTCCGTCGCACACGAGCTCGCGCCCACGGCGGCGGCGGCTCTTCATGCCGAGCGCGAGCGCCTCGGACACGAGCCGCGCTCCGTGCTCGTCGACGTCGAGCTCCAGCGTCTGAAACGCGGCGACGAGGACGCGATCCCCCGGCACGATGGGCTTGCCGACGAGCTCGTCGAAGGACGCATCGACGCGCAGCGACACGACCGGGACCTGGAAGATGTCATCGTCCTGCAGCGAGGTCTGCCCCCACAGACGAGCCCACCGGCCAGGCCCACGATCGACCGCGCCGAGGGCGTCGTGCGTTGCCTCCGCGAGCGTCGACCAGCCTTCACGGCGAGCGACGACGACCGACGCGCCGCCGCGGCCGCGGAGCTCGATGACGAAATCGCCCGGCGACTCGTAACGGTGTACGGTCGCGGCGCCCGCATAGGCGCTCGCTCCGGCGCCGCCCCAGTGGCCGAAGCACTGCACGCGGCCCCCCAGGAACGAGAGCCCCGCTGAGCGATCGCGGACAAAGGGCCGCTCGAATGCAACCCTGGTCCGCAGCAAGGCGAACGCCACGAGAGCGTGCGCCGGCACGCTCTGCGGCAATAGCCGCGTCTGCGCATCGCCGAACCGGCGAGCCAGCTCGGCACGGATCGCAGCGATCGCCGCATCACCCTCTCCTGCGCAGGCGAATGACTCCGCTGAATCCACGGCGCCGGCGGCGACGGCAGCTGCGCGGCCCAGCGCCCGCGAGAGCTCCGTGGGCTCGACCAGCACGTCCTCGGATCCGAGCTGCCGCTGGAGCTCCGCCCACGCGAGCGCGAACGTCGCACAGTGGACAACGTCACGGTCGATCGGCAGCGCGTGCTCGAGCGTCGGCGTCACCAGGGGGGCGGTCATGATCTACTCGCCGTGCACTGTACGTCGATCAGGAGGAAATCGGCACCTGGGATCGCTGACCAGCGGCGCGAGCTTGGGCTCGCGCGCCTCGCCGACGTCGGGCGCGGGAGGATCGGAGACGAAGATCTCCCCGTCCTCCACCGCAGCGTCCTTGCACATCCCTGCGCCGGTGATGTGCTCCAGCGCATTGGCCGCGGCGAGTGTTGCGCCGTCGTCCAAGTCGCGCTCAGCAGGGAGGGGGCGATGCGACTTCGGAAGGAGGGAAATCGCCGCTTCGGTCCTCTCGTCCCTCGCATCGGGACGCTACCGGCGCCGCTTCGCCAGCGCCGCGCCGAGCTTGGCGAGCTTTTTCTCGCCGGCAAACCAGGAGAGGCATTCGTGGCGCGTCTTGCGTTGCGTCGCGGAGAGGCTCTTTCCATTGTCGAGCTTCCCCGCGAGCACCTCGAGCAGGAATACCTCGGTCGAGGGGTGCCACGCGTAAAACAGAGGCCAGAGGGACTTCGCCGGCAGGCGCGCCAGGCCATAATGACCTGGCACGGATTGCTCGTGGCGGATGAGCTCGATCAGCGCCGGGGCGAGCTTCGCGCCGTCCGCCCGCTCGAGCGGTCTGGCGAGCTTCACCCAGGCCGGCCGCGGCGTGGAGAAAGATGCCCAATCGTTCCGGAAGAGCTGCTGGTAAGCGGCGAGCGCCGCGACCACCGCCTCCACCGGCGCGCCGGTGTGGACCGTCGCGTCGAAGACGTCGCGCAGCGGGTCGAGCTCGTCGAGCTTGGCCTCGAGACGCCGCCTCAAGCGGCTCCACGCGTCGTCGCCGAGCGCGGAGAGGACATGCTCCTCGTCGATCGCCTCGTCGATCGCCTCGGCGCCGCCGAGCGCTCGCAGGAAAGCGAAGAAGGCCGCGCGCTCGGCCTTTTCATGGCGGGGCAAGATATCGAATGCGATCTCGTGCGCGTCGTCGAGGACGCTCTGCAGACGGTCGGCGTCGCGCCGGTCGGCGAATCGATCGAGGAGCGGTCGGGCCCGTTGCGCCAGATCGAGCCGATCGGGCAGCTTCACGCCGTCGTCCTCGCCGAGCTTCCACAGGGCCGCCGAGTGATCGACGATGGCCTTGACCAGGGCGAAGGCGATCGGGATCGACGTGCCGCGCTCGCGTGCGTCGGGGACCACGCGCCAGGGCTGTGCGCACCAGACGGCGGCCGCTCGGCTGCGTTCGTCGTCGCCACGCTCGCTTGCGAGGAACCACTCGGGGTCGAAGTGCTCCGGGATCGCGCCGCCATTCTCCTTGCCTGCATGCTCGAGGCGCCGGATGTCCTCCCCATGGAGGTCGCCTTGCCAGGACAGCCCGGCAGCGGTAGCGAGCGTCCGCGCCCGGCGATAATCGTCGAGCGCGCCGGCGGTATCTCCGGAACCCTCGCGGACCAAGGCCCGCGCGGCGAAGATGCGCGCCTCGAAGCCGCGATCCGTGACCCCTTGGCCCGCGCGGGCGCGCGCCTCGTCACCTCGAGCGCGCTCGTCGATGAGGGCGACCGCCTCCTCGGCGAGCTCGCGCGCCCTCGCGAGGAGCGACGAACGCTCTGTCTCGGAGATGGCCTTGGCTTTCTTGGTCTTCGGGCGGTCGCGGCAGGGGTCTTCCCCGCCCGCGAGCTTCTCGAGGGATCGCGCCACCCGCGAGAGCCCCATCGCCTTTCGATCCTGCCGGTCGCCCCGATGAAAGAAGCCGAGCGAGAGTCCTTGCGCCGGGTCGTCGATCGGCTCGGCCGCGCGCCAGTCCTCCGCGGCGGCGCGCTCGTCGCCCCGGTAGAGCCGGCACTCCCAGCGGGCGCGGAGCAGCTCTGCGCTGGCGATTCCCGCGTCGAGCGCCGCCGACAGCCACGGCTCGGCCTCGGCGTGGGCGCTGCGCTGGAACAGCTTGTACCCGAGCATCTCGGCGATCCCCACCGCCGTCTCGAAGACGGCGCCGTCCCCCTCCTTCAGCCACGCCTCGAGCGCGGGCTGGATGTTCTTCATGAACGTGAGGTGATTGTCGTTCGAGAGGTGCTTCGTGGTGGCTCGATAGTGCTTGGCCACGAAGAGCCGCTCGCGAGGATCGCTGCTCCCGGCGTGAGGCGCGAGCGCCTTCAGGTGGCCGCCGAGCGAGGAGGTCGAGCTGGTCCGCTGCTCGATCTCCGGCAGCTTCGCGAGCACCTCCTTCCGGAGCCCGTTCGGCACGGCGCGCTCGAGCTCGAGCCAATAGCCGGAGTCGACGTCGAGGACGTGCCGGAGGAGGAGGACCGCCTCTTCGTGCGCATCGTCATCGAGCCCGAGGGCGATCCGGCCCACCGCGGGCAGCGCCGCCTGCTGGAGGTTCTGCCAGTTGTTCCATTGCGTCGAGAAGCTGAGGGGATAAGGGGTGAGCGTCGGCAGCAGGCAGCAGCGGCCGTGCCCCTCGCTCGCGCGGGCCTCCGCCCAGAGCCGCCCGGCGAGGAGGTAGAGGGCGGAGCCCCGCTGGCGGATGAGGGTCGTCCCGCCCTCGCCTGCCTGGAGGGCCACTTCGATCGACGCCCCGGCGAGCCTCGCAGTGAACGGGGGGACTTCGCGCGTTCCTTGGAGGAAATTCGATGAAAAGAGCGCGAAGAACTCCGCGAGGGCGTCGTGCAACGCTGCATTGGCCTGCATCGGGACCGACCGTAGCACGTGCTCGGCGATGGGTACGCGGGCGGCGAGCCGATGGAGGGGCCCGGGTGAGACCGACCCTGGTCGACGTTTCGAGGTTCCGGCGTGATGGGGCCCGTGAGACCCGACCGAGGTTGCCCCCCGAGCTCGACGCCCAGGCGGAGCTCTCGACCGAGGTTGAGGTCCCCATCAACTGAATCGGTTCAGTTTTTCTGCGCCTCCGTGCTATGGCCGGTCCTGGTTTCCACCACGCGGCCTGACGATCGACGCTCCGGGCCGCGCGAACACCCGGCCCGCTCGTGCAGCGGCAAGGAGCCAACATGCGACAATCTTCGTTCTTGAGCCTCGGTTCGTCAGGCACTCTCGCTCTCCTCCTCGCGGCGCTCGGATGCGACTCGTCGGACGGGTCGTCTTCTGGCGCCGGCGGTCAGGGCGCCGGCGGTCAGGGCGCGACGAGCAGCGCGAGCGGCTCCGGCGGCGCCGGCGGTCAGGGCGCGACGGGCAGCGCGAGCGGCTCCGGCGGCGCGGCGGGCACCGGCGGCGCCGGCGAAGGGGGCGGCGGCGCGGCAGGCACCGGCGGCGCTGGCGGCGCTGGAGAAGGGGGCGGCGGCCCGCCGCCGGCGCCGCTCTGGGACTGGAGCGGCATCGTCGGCACGGGACAGAGCCTCTCGGTCGGCGCGGAGGGCACGCCGCCCCGCACCACGACGCAGCGCTTTCACAACCTCAAGCTGTCCCTCGGGAACGCGAGCGTGCCCCCCTTCGACGCGGCGAGCACGGCCCTCTCCCTGGTGCCGCTCGTCGAGCCGATCCGCGGGTTCGCGACGACCTACCCCAGCGCTTACCCGAAGAACATCTATGGCGAGACGCCGCACACGGCCATGGCCGACCAGATCTCGTCCCTCGCGGAGGCAGCCGCCGGCGGCGACCACGTCACGGTGCACACCGTCGTCGGGGAGAGCGGGCAGCCGATGAGCGTCCTCCGGAAGGGCGCCACCCAGACGGCCACGGGCGACACGTCGATGGGCCGCGCCTACGCGGCGACGCTGTTCGAGGCCGAGGCCATCGCGCGCCTCGCCAGGGGTGCCGGCAAGACGTACGGCGTCGGCGCCATCGTGATCACGCACGGCGAGGCCGACGCCGGCAGCGCGACCTACGGGGATGAACTGGTCAAGCTCTGGTCCGACTACAACCAGGATCTCCTCCGGATCACCGGCCAGTCGCGGAGCATTCCCCTGCTCGTGTCCCAGCAGAACTCGGTGCACACCGACGCCGGCACGCGGTCGACGTCGACGCAGGCGCAGTGGCGCGTGGGCGTGGATCACCCGGGCGATATCGTCTGCTCGGGTCCGAAGTACCAGTATCCGTATGCGAACGATCACATCCACCTGAACGCGAACGGCTACCAGCAGCTCGGCGAGAAATTCGGCCAGATCTACTTCGAGAAGGTCGTCCTCGGGAAGGACTGGCAGCCGCTCCAGCCGACGCGCGTCGAGCGCAGCGGCAATGTCGTCACCGTGCACTTCCATGTCCCTGTGCCGCCGCTCGCCTGGGACAGCGCGCTGCCGTCTCCCCACCAGACCGCGTTCACGGAGTGGGCGCAGGGCCGCGGCTTCGAGCTCTGGAGCGGCAACTCCCGGATCCCGATCAGCGGCGTGGAGATCTCCGGCGATTCGGTGCAGATCACCGCGCGGAACCTCCCCGCGTCCGGCGTGATGGTCGGCTATGCGATGACGACCGACGGGACATCGATGACGGGCGGCACGATCCGCTGGGGCCAGCTGCGCGACTCCGATCCGTTCGTCGGCTCGACGACGGGCAAGGCCCAGCCGAACTACAGCGTGGCGTTCGAGATGAACGTCCCCTGACGGTGCGGCGCCGGTGTGAGGGGGGTTGTCCGCCGCGCACCGGCGCTCGGCCGCGCCGGGTACTCGACGCACAGGGCCAGATCTGAGGCGCCGAGGACGCCGGAAGAAGAAGCAATAGAGTCCTCCTCTTCTCTCGATGCCTCGGCGGTTCAACCTCTCCTCGTCCGAGCGTCGCTGTCGATCGCATTCGAGCGGGGCTGCCGGCGCGTCATGGGGGCCTGCTCGGACGCCGATCGTATCCACAGCTATCCGCTGCTGGAGCACGGCGTGTCCTGGTCCTGGCCGGCCCGGCGACTGTGCGAAGGAGCAGCCGTGTCATGCGCGCAGCAATGGTGGAGAAAGGGGACGCCCCGAGCTCGCCGTCCAGCAGCTTGACGTCGAGATCGCGGTACTGTCTCCTGCATCACTTTCATCACCAAGGAGCCAGGCATGACCCACCGCCTCCGCCTCGAAGCAGTCGACTCCGCGTCCAGCAGCTCGAAGGTCGTCGCCGCGCCCACCATCGATTGCGCCGCCGATCCGGTCGGCTCGCTCGTACAAATGTTCGTCGACATGGTACAGACGGGCCGTATCAAGGCCGGACAATGCCCGGCTCTGCGGCCGGTCTTCTTGAAGCCGCATGGCGTGGTGCGCGCCACCTTCCGCATCAAACAGGATCTGCCCGAGACATACCGTGTTGGCCTGTTCGCCGGTCGCGAATACAAGGCGTGGCTGCGCTTCTCCTCCGACGCGCTGCCCACCGACAACGATTACAAGACCACGCTGGGCATCGCCATCAAGCTGTTCGGCGTGCCGGGCGCGAAGATATTCGGCGAGCCGGACGACACAACGTTCGACTTCATCCTGCAGAACATGAGCGTGTTCTTTGTCGCCACCGCCAAGGACATGTGCGAGTTCACCCGCGCCGGCGTGGTGAACCACGATTACGACAGCTATCTCAAGGACCATCCCGAGACGGAGAAGATCCTCGATGAGATGGCCAAGCCGGTGGGCAGCGTGCTCGGCACGTCGTACTGGAGCGGCCTGCCTTTCTCCTTCGGCCCGAACGACCATGTGAAGTACAAGCTGGAGCCCACGATCGATGTGCCCGCGCCGGACACCCCGCCGGCCGATCCCACGTATCTGGCCGCCGATCTCGAGGCGCGGCTGAAGGCCGGGCCGGTGACGTTCAAATTCTGCGCGCAGCTCCGCACGAATCCAGACACCCAACCGCTCGACGACGCAATGATCCCCTGGCCCGAGGAGGCCAGCCCGCCGGTGCACCTCGCCGATCTGATCCTGGAGCAACAGGACATCACGGTGCGAAGCCAACCGGAGTATGGCGAGAACCTGTCGTGGAATATCTGGCGCGTCACGGAGGAGCACCGCCCGCAGGGGTCCATCGCCGAGGCGCGACGCGACGTCTATGCGGCTTCCGCGCAGGTGCGGCGCGACGCCAACGGCGTGCCCACCGGCGAGCCGGACCGACCGAAGCCGAGCGGCGACTGGCCGCCGGCCAAGGACAGCGTGATCGTGCGCGCCGCGATCCATCCCGCGATCGGCATCTGCCGCGTCGGCGACAGCCTGAGCGAGTACTATATCGGTCCCCAGGTGACCGAGCCTTACCCCTTCGCACCGGGCTTTCACCGCGACGCCGCCGGCGCGCTGAAGCGCGAGGCGGCGCAGTTCCGCATCTACGGCTACAACGCCGCTGGTGAGGTCGTGAGGGAGCTCACGGCTGACGACGCAGCTATCGAGTGGACCGTGCGTCTGGCCAACCGCAAGGCGCAATGGTACCAATTCGACATGGCGCTCGATATCCCGGACGCCGCCGGCACCAGCGTGCCCCTGCGTAACCCGACGGTGAAAGGGGCAGACCGCGCCGCGCTGGCGATCGATCCTGGGCCGCGGAGCATCAGCGGAAAATCGGTGTCGGGCGGCAGCGAGCACAGCTTCGATACCGGCCAGTTCATGGGCGTGAACGTGCCGCTGGGCGAGATCCGGACCGACGACAGCGGACGCCTTCTCGTGCTGGGCGGGCATGGCAAGTCCGGCTCGCCCACCAACGCACCGGTCTACGTGCCGGCCGACAAGAAGAGCTTCAACAACGCCGATCAATGGTACGATGACATCTCCGACGGTCCGGTGACCGCAACGGTGTCGATCAGCGGCCGCGCCGTGCCGGTGCAGCATGCCTGGGTGGTCTGTGCGCCGCCGAACTACGGCACCAACGTGGTCGGCTGGCGAACCATGCACGACATGCTCGTGGATTGCTACATCGCCTGCGGCTGGATGTCGATGCCGCAGACCACGTCGTTCGCCAGAGATGTCTTGCCGTTCCTGCGGCGGCTGTCGAGCCTGCAATGGGTGAACAAGGGCTTCGCTGCGATGTTCGGCAAGGGGGGGCCGATGGATTTCGAAGATCTCGCTTTTGTCGACAAGCTCGCGCAGGCGCCTTCGAAGGCGGGCGCCGCCGGTCCGAACGACACATGGAGCGAGCTGCGGCGTGTCATCATGAACTCGTTTCGACCCCACGAGACCTCGGACTACCAGCCGCGCATGTGGCCCTATCTGTATGGTGACGCCTACGGCTCCTCCACCGAGAATTCGCCGCGCAACTTGCTGGATCTACCCTGGGTGCAGCAGGTGCACCTGCAGCGCTGGGTGGACGGGGACTTCATCGCCGACTGGCACCGCGACGCGGTGCCGCCGCAGAGCATCGATGACGTGCCGCTCGCCGAGCAGCCGGCGATGCTCGACAAGGCGGCGTTGCACTTCTGCCTCGCCGATGCGTTTCATCCGGGCTGCGAGATGACGTGGCCGCTGCGCCATACCAGCATGTACGAGGCGCCTTTCCGGTTCCGCCTGGGGCCCGAGGGGACGGTGCCGCTCGATGTCGGCAGCGAGCTGACGCCGGAGAGCGCGATGGCTCCGGGCGGTCCGCTCTACGACCAGACTGCCGGCACCATCAGCCGCTGGATGGCGCTTCCCTGGCAGGGCGACACCACCTTCTGCCGCTCGGGGTATCCGCCGGGCTTCGACCCCTACATCCCCTCCTTCTGGCCGGCCCGGGTACCGAATCAGGTGCTGACCGAGGAGGAATACAAGGTGGTGGTGGACACCACGAGGAGCCGAGAGGAGCGCCTCGCCGCTTTCAACTACCGCGCCTTCTGGACCCGCGGAACGGCGCGCGATCCGGTGGCGGCGATGATGCAGATGGTGGCGCATTTCGCCGACATGGGCGTGGTGGAGGCGCGGCCGGGCGTCCCCGACGATCCGGATTTCCCGCCGGTGATCTATGTGGAGAGCATCTCCGAACAACGCGCGCGGGTGCTGCGCGAGAAGGCCGAGGGGGCGCCGGCGGGGCCGCTCAGCCCGGCACAGCGGGCGGGCTGGGAGGACGAGGAACATATGAACGCCTTCGCCGCCGTCCGGATCCGCTTCCGCCGATGAGCGGATCGGCCGCCACCTGCGACGTGGCGGTGGCCGGCGCCGGCCCGGCCGGCGCGGTGGCGGCCTGTCTGCTCGCCCGCGCCGGCCTGTCGGTGCTGCTCTGCGACTCGAGGCTTGTTGACGGCGCCGCCCCGGCCAAGCCCGGCGAGGCCCTGCCCGGCGCGGCGGTGCGTCTGCTGCGCGCATGCGGTCTGCCGCTGCCCGGCGACAGCGGGCGGCACACGCCGATCGGCGGCAACATCTCGGTCTGGGGTTGGCCTGAGCCGATTTACCGCGATTTCCTGAGCGAGCCAGATGGACCTGGCTTTCGGCTCGATCGTGCCGCCTTCGAAGCCGAGCTTGTGTCCGCCGCGCTGGCTGCCGGCGCTCGGGCATTGCCGCTGAATCTGGCGCGGGTAGCGCGGGACGATGGGCGCTGGCGGTTCTGGAGCCGAGACGGCGCCGAATGGCGCGTGTCCTTCCTGGTCGACGCCAGCGGGCGAGCCGCGTCGCTGGCGCGCCGGCTCGGCGCGACGAGGCGGCGCGACGAGGCGCTCGTCGCGGTGGTCGGCCGCGCCCGTCCGGATCCGGCCTATCGCCTGAACCGCACGCTCGTGGAGACCGTGCCGCAGGGCTGGTGGTACGCGGCGCTGCTGCCCGATGGTGCGCCGGTCTTCATGCTGCATTCCCGGCCCCAGGAGGCGGCGCGGCTGCTGGCGCGGCCCGAGGAATGGCGCGCAGCGCTGGCCGATACGCGCCATGTGGCGGCCGCTTTCCCCGGCGCGGTGTTCGACACGCCGCTGAGCGGCCATGACGCCTGCGGCGCTTGGCTGGAGCCGGTCTACGGACCCGGCTGGGTGGCTTGCGGCGATGCGGCGCTCAGCTTCGATCCGGCTGCCGCGCAGGGCATCCTCGCGGCGCTGCATGGCGGTATGGAAGTGGCGCGTGCGATCCCCGCGGCGATGCGCGGGGAGCTCGGACCGCTGCGGGCCTACGCTGCGCGTCTCCTGGAAATGCGCCGGCTCTATCGCCAGCGCCTGATCGCGCACTATGCTGACGAGGAGCGCTGGCCCGAGGCGCCGTTCTGGCGCGAGCATGGCCGTGTGACGGCTTGAGCCGGGCAGGCAATGATCGGCTGGATTACGCGGATCGCGGGTATTGTGGTGCCTTCCGGCGGCGCCTCAGGGCAGCTCCTCGGGCGCGCGTCGCCGGCCTTCTCGGCGGGCCGCGCGCCGGCAGCCCTTGACAAGACAGACCTGTCTGTCTAGAACAGCGGCGTGCGGGACGCCAGGCGCCATATCCTCGAGGTCGCGGAGCGCCTCTTCTACGCCGAGGGGTATCGCGCCGTCGGCGTCGATCGTTTGATCGCCGAGGCGGACGTCGCCAAGGCCACCTTCTACCGCCACTTTCCGACGAAGGACGACCTGCTCGTGGCGGTGCTGGACGCGCGCGACGTGCGCTTTCGCGAGTGGCTGGCCGGGCGAGTCGAGGCGGTCGCGGACGATCCGCGGGACCGGCCGCTCGCGGTCTTCGACGCGCTCGCCGAGCTGTTCGCCGCGGACGACTTTCGCGGCTGCGCGTTCCTCAACACGATGGTCGAGGTCGCGAGCCGGAGCCACCCGGCGCACGAGGCCGCGCAGCGCCACAAGCAGCGGCTCATCGACTATTTCGAGCGGCTCTTGCGCGAGGCCGGCGTGCCCTCGGCCAGCGCGCTGGCGCCGCAGATCCTGCTGCTGATCGACGGCGCGATCGTGACCGCCGTCCGCGAGGGGGGACCGGGCGCCGCCGCGCGCGCGCGGTCCCTCGCCGAGAACCTCATTGCAACAGCGCGGCCAGGAAGGCGACGACGATGAACCGCATCACGGGTGTCCCGAGCAGGTGGAATGGACGTGCCGAGCAGCTCCCGCAGCCCGCCGGGGCCGAGCCCGGCGCAGGCGCACCCTCGACGGGTCGCCCGCGCAGACCACGGGCGCCCGTGGGCCCGGTGGTCGCCGCGCTGCTCGCGCTCTCCCTGACGGCCTGTGCTTCGCCGGACCGCGGCGGAGCCAGCGCGCCGCCGGCCGGCGCGGCCGCCGCGACCGCGCCGCCGGCCGGCGAAGCCGCCGCGGCCGAGGCCTCGAGCGGGCGCCTCCAGTGGCGCGGCGGCCCGACGGCGATCCTCGAGCGCGACGGCCTCCGGCTGCTCACCGATCCCGTCCTTGGCCCGCGCGGCCCGGCGGCGTTCGCGCTCCCCAAGCACCCGTCGACCGGCGTCGAGAACGCGCCGGTCGCCCGCTATACCGATCCTCCGGCGGAGCCGCTCGGGCACCTCGACGTCATCCTCCTCAGCCACAACCATGCTGACCATTTCGACGCCGTCGCGAAGGAGACGCTCCCGAAGGACGTCACCTTCATCCTCCCTCCCGACGCGGTCGGCGCGGCGCGCGCCGCCGGATTCACGAAGCTGACGCCGCTCGATTGGGACAACGAGGCCGTGCTCCCGACCCGCGCCGGCCGCCTGCGGATCCTCGCCGTCCCGGCGAACCACTCCCACGATGAGGCGCTCGACGCGACGCTCGGCAAGGGCAACGGCTATGTGCTCCGCTGGGAGGGCGCGGCGCCCTATTCGATGTACTGGACCGGCGATTCGGTCTTCACCGAGCCGATGCGCGCCGTGGCGGCCCGCTTCGCGCCCATCGATCTCTGGCTCCCGCACCTCGGCGCGGTCGGCGTCGACGGCGCGCGCGGCCTCCGCACGATGGACGCGGAGGAGGCGGTCGCCGCCGCCGCGCTGCTCCGCGCCCGCCACGTGATCCCCATCCACCACACAACGTTCGCCCATTACCGCGAGCCCGTGACGGCGTTCACCCAGCGCGCCGCCTCGAAGAACCTGCCCGCGCAGGTCCACGTCCCGACGGACGGCGCGTGGATGCCCCTGCCGCGCTGAGCCTGCCACGGCGCCCCCGCCGCGCCGGCCCTTCGGCGTTCAGACCAGCCACTTCAGGAGGAAGAGGCCCACGGTGGCGGCGAAGCCGATGATCCAGACAGCGGTCCGGGCAGAGGCCTTGTCGCCGATGTACATGACAAGATAGAGAACGCGCGCGGCGACGTGGGTGACGGCGAGGATGGCGCTCCAGCGAGCGTCGGCGCCCGCGAGGTGGGCCGTGAAGACGGCGGCGGCGAAGGGCGCAAACGCCTCGAAGCCGTTCTGGTGGGCGGCGAGGGCGCGGCGCCCGACGCCGGTGAGCTTGGCCTGCTGGTCGCGCGGGTTGCGGTTGTCCAGGCCCTCGGGCTGCTGTGACTGCGCCTTGGCGACGAACAGGCGGGCCACGTAGATCAAGAGAAGTGAGATGAAGACGCACGTCAACGGAATGGTCATTGGATCCCTCTCGAGCGCACAGGCTCCTCGAAGCGCGGAGCGACTCTAACGAGCTCCCGCCGCCGGCGCGAGCGCCAAGCGTCGTGGCCGCTCCCACGGCGCCTGCGCCGGAGCGGGCAGGGCGGTCCCGCGGGGCGGCGCGCGCGAGCGACGGACGCGCGCCGATGGCAGGACGGGAGCGGCCGGTCCGCGGTACGGCCCTGGGGAGCTTCGCGTGAAAAGGGGTTGCCGGGGATGGGAGATTCGAGGAAGGTTCGTTCAGGTGCACCTTGAGCGAAGATCCTGTCGTGTCGCGCCCGCCGCTGCCGCCCTTCACCGCCGAGACCGCCGCCCGGAAAGCGCGGCTGGCGGAGGACGCCTGGAACAGCCGGGATCCCGCGCGCGTGGCTCAGGCATACACGGTCGATAGCCGCTGGCGGAACCGGGCGGAGTTCTTCCAGGGGCGAGCGGCGATCGAGGCGTTTCTGCAACGCAAATGGCAGCGGGAGCTGGACTACCGCCTGATCAAGGAGGTCTGGGCGTTCACCGGGGACCGGATCGCGGTGCGCTTCGCCTATGAATGGCACGACGACAGCGGCAACTGGTACCGGTCCCATGGCAACGAGCAGTGGGAGTTCGATGCGCAGGGGCTGATGCGGCGGCGCGAGGCGAGCATCAATGACGTGCGGATCGCGGCGGAGGAGCGGAAGTTCCACTGGCCGCTCGGGCGGCGACCCGACGAGCATCCGGGGCTGAGCGAGCTCAGCTTGTAGCGATGCCGAGCGAGCTCATGTCCAGCTCTTCAGACAAGCCCGAGATCGCCACGGCCTACGATCGCTGGGCCGCGACGTACGATGACGATTTCAACCGGACCCGCGAGCTGGCGGCCGAGGTCCTCCGGCAACGCGGCCTGGCGCTGGCCGGCAGGGACGTTCTCGAGATCGGCTGCGGCACCGGGCGCAACACGCAGTGGCTCGACGAGCACGCGAGGAGCGTCCTCGCGCTGGATTTCTCCGAGGGGATGTTGCGTCGCGCGAGGGCCCGCGTGTCTTCTCCCCGCGTCCGGTTCGTGCAGCACGACATCCGCGCTTCCTGGCCCCTCGCGGAGGGCTCGTCCGACGTCGTGATTGCCATGCTCGTGCTGGAGCATATCGAGGACATCGACGCGGTCTTCGCCGAGGCTGCCCGCGCCTTGCGCGCGGGAGGGGAGCTCTTCCTGTGCGAGCTGCACCCCGTGCGACAGATGCGCGGGGGCCAGGCCAATTTCGTCAACCCGGAGACGGGCCAGCCCGAGCGAGTGACCGCGTTCCTGCATGACGTGTCACAGTACGTGAACGGCGGCCTGGGGGCCGGGTTCGAGCTCGTTCACCTGGGCGAGTGGCGCGACGCGGAGGCCGTCAGGAGCGACCCGCCGCGGCTCCTGTCCGTGCAGCTCAGGCGCACGGCTCACTCGCCTGGCTAGCGGCTGAGTCCGTAGCACACAAATCTGCGCTCCGCGGTAGAACCCATCGTTGCGTTCTGGATCGCCGTTCGGGTGACGTGGATTGGGCCATCGGTCTATGATGGTCTCCATGAAGCTCTCGTCACGCAGGCGCCGCCGCGTGCTCGCGTCCTCGTTCGTCGTCACGGTGGCCGGTGGCGCTGCGGCTTGTGGCACGGCTCAGCCGCCGTCCGATAACCCGCCGCGCCTGGATCTCTCGCCGACGTATTCGTCGGGCGTGGGGGATGCGGTCGCGCCCAGCGACGCCGGGACGACGGAGACGCAGGACGCGGCGGCTCCGGAGCCGTCGCAGGAGGCCGGGACGACGTCGGCGCCGGCCGCGTCCGGTGCATCCCACGGCGCCGGGACGACGTCGGCGCAGGGCGAGGAGGAGCCGCTTCCGCAGCCCGCGCGGGGAGCGAAGGTGGTCTGGGGCCCGGACGGCACGTGCAGGCAGTTTTTGCCGAACACCTGCCCGCCGCCTCAGGCCTCTCGCGACGGAGGCCCTCCCGTCGTCGTCATGTGCAACCCGCCGCCGCCCCAGAGGGTCGCGTGCCCGCCGGAAGGCAGCCAGCCCTGAGCGCAGGGCTGCCCTCTGGAGCGGACGATACGACTCCCGTAGATCCCGCGCTCCTCGATCGCGCTCTTGCGCTCTACGGGCTCGATCCGGCGACCTGCCGGCATATCGGCGGCTTCGAGAGCCAGGTGTTCGAGGCGCGGCGGCGCGACGGTACCTTCGTCCTGAAGCTCGGGGATCCCGGGCGCAGGTCCCTGGACGCGGTCGAGGCGGAGTGTGAATGGCTGGAGTACCTGACAGCGAATGGCGTCCGCGCCGCCCCGGCGATCCGGGCCGCTGACGGGAGCTACGCAGCGTTGCTCGGCGGGCCAGGCCGGGCCGTCTGCGTGCGCGCGTACGCGAAGGCCCCCGGGGCTCCGCTCTGTGCCGACGATCTGACGCCGGACGTGGCGACCGCCTGGGGGCGGCTCCTGGGGCGACTTCACGCCGCGACCAAGGTGTATGTTCCGCCGTCGGCGAGGCGGCGTCATGCGTGGCATGAGGACGGCGACTTCACCAGCGCGCGGGAGCTCTTGCCGGAGGACGAGCGCGACCCGATCGGCGGCCGGCTAGAGCGGCTCATCGCGGAGCTCCGGGCCTTGCCGGCGGATCGCGACGCCTTCGGCCTTGTGCACACGGACGCCCATTTCGGGAACGTGCTCAAGGACGGCGGCGCGCTCACGCTGATCGATTTCGACGATTGCGCCTACGAGTGGTTCGCGAGCGATCTCGGGATCGTCCTCTTCTATGTCGCGATCGACCCGCTCGGCCCCGGGCGGCCGCCCGAGCTCCTCCGGATGTTCCGCGACAGGTTCCTGGACGGCTACGCCCGGGAGAACGCGCTCTCCGCGCGATGGCTGGCGGAGATGGACCGGTTCATGAAGCTGCGCGAGCTCGTGCTCTACACGGCGATCCGCCGGGTCAGCCGGCGCGAGGCGCCGGACGCCTGGTGTCGCGCCTATCTGGAGCGCCACAAGCCGCGCATCCTCGGCGATCAGCCGGCGTGGCCGGAGCCTGGTTGAGGGCGCGTCGCTCAGCCGCCCTGTCGAGCTAACCCGCCACCCGAGGGCGGCCGGGGCGCGAGCATCGGGTGCAGCTCGGCGATCCCGAGCCGCGCGCGCCCCGCGAACTCGTAGGCGTCGTCGGTCGCGGCGATGTGCTGCGTCGCCGCGTGGATGTCCCGGAAGCACCGCTGCAGCGGGCTCGCCGCATAGAGCGCGCCCCCGCCGCCGGCCCGGTAGGCGAAGCCCGTGACCTCCGCGGCGACGTCGGTCACATACGTCTGGACGAGCCGGATCGCCGCCCAGTCCTCGATCGAGAGCGCCTCTCCAGCGCGCGCCTGGTCCCACATCCGCCCGAGCACGTCGAACGCATAGGCCCGCGCCGCCGCGAGCTTTGCCTCCGCGCGCCCGAGGTCCATGTGGAAGGCCGCGTGGCTGCCCAGCGCGAGCTGCGGCCAGGCCTTCACGCGGCGCGGGGCGACCGCGGCGATCTCGTCGAGCGCGCGCCGCCCGACGCCGAGCGCGAAGCCGACGTGACCGGCCGCGAGCAGGGCAAGCAACGGCAGCGAATGAAGCGCGCCGCCGCGCCGCTGAGGCGCCGCGGGGAAGGGGCACGTCCGCGCCTCGGGCACGAGCGCGCCCTCGATCCGGTAGTGGTCGCTCCCCGTGCCGCGCAGGCCGGCCACGTCCCACGTGTCCTCGATCACCACCTGCTCGCGCGGGACCGCGAGGCTGATCATCTCGGGCGGCCCCGCCGGAGGGGCCCCGCCCTCCGGGGCCACGATGGCGCAGGTGAACACCCATGACGCGTGCCGCACGCCGCTGCCGAAGGCCCAGCGGCCCTCGAGCACGTACCCCCCGGAGACGCGTCGCGCGAGGCCGGTCGGGATCTGGAGCCCTGCGAACGTCGGGAATGGCCCTGCGAACACCTGGCGGGCCCCCTCGTCCGGCAGGGTGCCCCCGGCGAGGGCGGCGAGCAGCGCGCTGATCATCAGCGACCACCCCGCCGACGTGTCCGCGCGCGCCATCGCCTCGAAGACCTCGACCTGCGTCAGCGGGTCGCTCTCGACGCCGCCGAGCGCGCGCGGCGCGGCCATCGCGAGCAGGCCGCTCGATTGCAGGGCGTCGATGACCGCGGGCGCGAGCGTGCGCAGCCGCTCGGACGCCTCGGCGTGGGCGGTGGCGACGCCGCGGACGCGCTCCACGGCGGCAAGGAGGCGTTCGCGCTCGGGGGATCGACGGGGCTCGGACATACGGGGCTCCTTTCCTGGATCAGGTGCAGCGCGCCGGCCACCGGCCGCCCGCGCGCCCGATGATGACACTGACAACATCGGGAAAGTTTCCACTGCCTACATTTTCTTCGCGGCCGCCCGCAGCTCCTGAGCTCGCGGCCCTGCATCCGCGATCCCGGGCCCCGCGGCTCGGTGGACCGCGGCCTTCGTGGTATCGTGCGCCTGCGCTGTGGCTTCCCCCGCAAGGCGCCGCCGTCCGCGCGCGCGCACCTCACCTGCTCCCGCGTCGCGTCCTTCGTCCGCTCCTGCGCGCCCTTCGCCCGCTCCCGCGTCGCGCCCCATCGACCGGCCCTACCACCACGGCGACCTCCGGCGGGCCGTGCTGGAGGAGGCGCTCTCGCTGATCGAGGAGCAAGGGAACGCGAGCTTCACGCTGCGCGAGGTCGCGCGGCGCATCGGCGTCTCGCACGCCGCGCCTTACCGGCACTTCGCGGACAAGCGCGCCCTGATGACCGAGCTCGCCGTCCAGGCGAGCACGGCGCTCGGCGCGCGGATCTCGGCCGCCCTCGAGGGCGCCGGGGGCGACCTGCGGGCGCGCTTCCTGGCCGCCGGCTTCGCCTACGTCGCCTTCGCGCTGGAGCACCCCGCGCCCTTCCACGTGATGTACTCCGGCGAGGTGGACGTGGACGACCCGCGGGTCGCGGCGGCCACCTCGCAGAACCTGGGGGTGCTCCTCGGGTTCATCGAGGAGGCGCAGCGCGCCGGCGCGTTCCCGCCCGGCGATCCGTGGGCGCTCGCGGTCCCGATCTGGGCGATGCACCACGGCCTCGCGACCCTCGCGGCGTCGGGGGCCCTCTCCAAGGCCGGGCCGGCGGCGCTCCGGAACCTGGTCGACGACGCCCACGCGCGCCTGCTCGACGGCCTGCTCCTCGCCACGCCGGGGCCGTCGCGCGCCTGACGCCCGCGACGGATTTCCGTGCCCCTCCGCCCCGGTTACGCTTGCGCCCCTCATGCGTGCTACCGCCGCGCTCGCGCTATCCGCCTTCCTCGTCGCCGTCTCGTGCTCGCCGGCCGCTGCCGCCGACCCGTCCCCCGAGCTCACGTACCGGCCCGAGATCGATCTGCCCATCACCGTCGTCGGCGGCGCCGCATGGATCGCGTCCGAGCTCGCGAAGAAGGGCCTCGCCCCCGAATCGTGCCGCTGGTGCACGGCCAACGCCCTCGACACGTCGGTCCGGGACGCGCTGGTCTGGAGAGGCAACCCCAACACCGCTCATGATCTCAGCAACGTGACGGTCCTCGGCGTCGCGCCCGCCGCAGCGCTGGGCCTCACGGCGCTCGCCGCGTGGTACGACGGCCGCTCCGACAACATCGCCGCGGATCTCGTGATCGTCACCGAAGCGATGGTGGTGGCGATGAACATGAACCAGATCACCAAGTACATCGCCGGCCGCCAGCGGCCGTATGCCCATCACGACAACCCGGATGTGCTCCGCGCGGGCGAGGGCACCTCGGGTCCGCTCCCGCACGACGACGATCTCTCGTTCTTCTCCGGCCACTCCACGGCCGTCTTCTCTCTCGCCGCCGCGAGCGGCACCGTGGCGTCGATGCGCGGCTATCGCGCGGCGCCGTGGGTATGGGCGAACGGAATGGCGATCGCCGCGCTCTCCGGCTACCTGCGCATCGCCGGCGATCGCCATTATTTCACCGATGTGCTCACGGGCGCCGTATTCGGCGCCGCCTCCGGCGTGCTGATCCCGGCTTTGTTTCATGCCCCGCGCCCGGGCGTTGCCAGCTCTGGCACCCGGAGTTTTCGCCTCTCGCTCGCGCCAGTGGGCGGCGGCGCGGGCGTGGGCATCGCCGGCGCCTTCTGAGCCGGATAGCGCGATTTCAGCCATCGGCAAGCGGCAGCGCTGCTTTCGGATGGCGTAAGTAAGCAGTGTTGACAAACCGGGTGTTCATTTTTACAATACGCCTGTCAGCTAGGAATGCTGGTGCTCGGGCCGTCGTTGCTGGAGCGCTAGCTCATTACGTCGAATACGCCGTGCCGCCCTGGCGGCCATGGCGACGGCGAGCTGCGGTCCCGCAATGGGCACGCGCGTTTTCGCGGGCCCGTCTCGGCGGGGTGCCGCCAGCTCGGCCTCATGAAGGAGTCGACGACATGCATGTCGTTCACCATGCGTCACACACCCGGTGGATCGCGGGAGGCCTCGCCGCCCCGCTCTTCGCCCTCCTTGCAGGTTGCAGCGATCAAGCGCTCGGGGCGCCCGTGCCGGCGCCCGGCGCCGAGCTGCAGCCTCGGTCCGCGCCCGGCGTCGGCCGGGAGCTATCCCAGGGGAGCGCCGGTCAGGGCGAGCCCACGCTTCGGCCCGCCGCGACGGCGGCCGCGCTCCTGGAGCGCGACGAGCTGCTCCGGGAGGCCGGGCGGCTCGCGGAGATCAGGGCGGTGCTCGCGCGATCGCCGGAGGCGCCGCTCGCCCTGCTCGACGAGCACCGGGCCGAGTTCCCGGAGGGGCGCCTCGCGGCCGACCGGGAGATCGTCGCGATCGACGCGCTCTTGCGCAGCGGGCGCGCCGACCAGGCGCGCGCCCGCGCCGGGGATTTCCTCTCGCATTTCCCGGCGAGCCCCCACGCGGACCGGGTTCGCCGCCTGACCGGCGCTGCGCCATGAGGCGATCTCGACACCGCCGCACGGCGCCGCCGTAGCGCCGGACGGGCATCGATGGAGGCTCGCGACCGCAATGGCCGCTGAGCCTGGGCCCCCGCGCCCGCGGGGGCCTCAGCCCGCGGGCGCCGGCTCGGATTCCGGGGGGGCCATCCCGTCGACCACGACCGGATCGCTCTGCTCGACCAAGTGCGGCTTGCCCCACGTGTCGATGAAATGCCCCGACCGCTTCGCCTTGGTCTCCAGGTAGAAGCGGTTGTGATCGTTTGGCGGTATCACGTGCGGGATGCGCCCGGCCACGGAGACTCCGTATTGCGTCAGCTGCTGGACCTTGTTGGGGTTGTTCGTGATGAGCTCGATCGATCTCACGTTCAGGCTGCGCAGCATGTGCGCCGCGACGGCGTAGTCGCGCTCATCGTCCCTGAAACCGAGCGCCAGGTTGGCCTCGACCGTGTCGAGCCCCTGGTCCTGCAGCGCGTAGGCCCGGATCTTGTTAATGAGCCCGATCCCTCGTCCCTCCTGGCGCAGATAGAGCAGGATGCCCCGATCCATGCTCTGGATCTTCTTCAACCCTTCGAGGAGCTGATCGCGGCAGTCGCAGCGCAGCGAGCCCATGACGTCGCCTGTCACGCACTCGGAGTGCAGCCGCGTCGGTACGTTCGAGGCGCCGATGACGTCGCCGTGCACCATCGCGATGTGCTCCTTGGCGTCTCGGTTGTTCCAGAACGCCACGATGCGGAAGTGGCCGGCGCGCGTCGGCAGCTCGGCGACGCCGACCACCCGCACGCCTGAGGATTGATCACATTTCCCCCTTAATTTTCGCTGTGTTGGCGAGGGCGGCGTTCCAGCCCGTCTCCAGCATGAGCAAGGTTTGCATTCCGCGTGCGAGCGTCAGCCAGCCGGGGGGACCGTTGCGCTTGAGGTGTCCACCAAGACCGGCAACGGCGTAGAGCGCATCGACTACCGTCGCCCCCTGAGCCGGCAGCTTCTTGGGCTGGTGCTGGTGCAGCAGCTTCAGCTGCGTGGGGTTCAGGGCTCGTTCCGCGGGCGCGTTGGGCTCAAGGCGTGACAGAGAGCGCAGCAGCAGCATCTGCCACGCGATCGGGGCGAACAGCGCCATCGCGTTCGTCAGGCTCCGGAAGCTCTCGAGCTGGCGCGTCTCGAGGGCGCAGCCGGTCTTGAGCGCCTTGAAGAACTCCTCGATGAGCCACCGTGCCCGGTAATGGTCGACGATCGCTGCGATCTGGTCGGGCGTGTCGACGGGCTCGTTGGTCGCCAGCACCCACGCGACCGGCTCTTCGCCCGCTGGCGTGTCGATCTCCTGCACCAACACGACGTTGACCGCGAGCTCTTCGGCCAGCTCGGGCAGGTAGTAGGGACGGCGCAGCGCCACG
This sequence comes from Sorangium sp. So ce117, assembly GCF_051524395.1. Taxonomy (NCBI): domain Bacteria; kingdom Pseudomonadati; phylum Myxococcota; order Polyangiales; family Polyangiaceae; genus Sorangium; species Sorangium sp. So ce117. The sequence continues at coordinate 6,967,972 of NZ_CP150309.1, read as the reverse complement.
CGCCGAGCGCCGACGCCCAGCGTGGCGCTCCGCTCCGAGCGCGCGGGGTGCGCGCGCTTGCTCGCAGGTACCGGTCCGGCGCGGCGTTGGGTGAGCACAACCTCGCGACTGAGCCGGATCGGCAGCTCGACCAGCGCCTCGCTCAGCCGCAGCGGAGCGCTGTCGTCGAGCGATTCCTCTTCGTCCTCGGCCAGCTCCGACACGTTCCGATCGCGCGCCATGCGCACGACGAAGCGGTGGCCCTGCTCGACCATGGCGCACAGAAGCGGGTAGGCGTCGGCCTCGCGGTCCATGACGTGCAGCAGCGACGTGCGGTCGCCCACGGCCTGCTCGGCCGCCTCTACCTGCCGCAGCCAGCGCGTCGACTCCTTGTCGGTCACGCGCGCATAGTCGCTGCCCGTCCTGTTCTTCTTGCGTGGGCTCTTGGAGAGGGCGGAGGCTTTGCGGGCCCAGCAGGCAAGGCCCAGCAATCCGAGCGGCTGGTTGATCGCGTCGGTGGCCACGGCGAGCGTCGCGTGCGCCAAAAAGCCCTGCGTGTCCTTGCCGTTGAGCGGACCGAGCCCTTTGCGTGCTCCGTCGCCGTCGAAGGCGACCGCGGTGGTGTCATGCACCGCGCGAACCGTGTCGTGACCGGCCATGCGCTCGAGGGTCTGCTCGCTGTGGGCTTGCACCAGCGCACCATACGACACGCGCTTGTTGCCAAGGAGCCGGTAGAAGCCCTCCAGCTCTGCCTCTGTCTTCAGCGAGTCCGGGAAGCTCTCGCCCGGCGCGACGCTCAGCCGCGCCACCACAGCCCGGACCCGCTGATGCAGGCGCGCATCGCCCAGCTGCACCGTCTCGAACTCGCGAACGATCGAAGGCGTCGTTTCCGGCACATCGGGATTTCCCATGACATTTCAGACGCTTGGCGCGTCCGAAACGGATCAAAAAATGTGCGGGATCCTCAGACCCGCACGCAGACGTTCACGTGGCCAACCCCATCGCAGTCGTGCGCTCGATCGCGGGCGACGAGCTCCAGGAGCGCATTCATCGAGTCGGTCATGTCCTGCCTCCGCGAGGAGCCGCCTCGCGAGCCGATCCGTCGTGGGTAAAGGCGCGCACGTCTTACCAGAACACGACGGCCAGGCAACGCTCTGCAGCCGCGCGGGGCGGCCCCCCGCCGGAGGATGCCTGTCGACACGGCACCACGGCGCGTTCGTCCCGCCGACACGGGCCTCGCGCGGCGCGGAGCCGTCGCCGTCATCACGCGACAGGAGCGAGGCAGCGGGCTCAGCTATCCAGGCGTCACTCGGGCTGCCCTCGGTGGGTCGCGCCGGCCGCGGCCACCTCCGGCAGCGACCCTGACCGCCCCGCGCGAAGCACGCGCAGGATCAAGCGAGGATCCAGGAGCGCCTCCGGCCCGTCGAGCATGTGCAACGCGCGCACGAAGCGCACGTAGACCTCGCGATCGACCTGCGCGGCCCGGTGCAGCATCCCGGTGTACCAGCGCATGATCGGCTGGAGGAACGGCCGCCGGCCCCTGGTCTCGGGGTAAGCGAGGTCTTCCCCCGTGGACATCCGCCACGGCAGGTCGACCGCCCTCGCCGCGGCCGCGTGGTAGCGGCGGGTCAGGCCCGCGATCGCGCCGCGCCCCGCGCGGCGGCGCTGCTCCTTGAGCGCGGCGTCGAGCGCCAGCGCCTGGAGGCAGGCCGACGTCATCCCCTGGCCGTAAACGGGGTTGAAGCTGGCGAGCGCGTCGCCCAGCACGGCGAGCCCCTCGGGCATCCGCGCCATCCGCTCGTAGTGCCGCCGGAGGTGCGCCGGGAACTTGGAGACCGCGACGTCCGTCACCGGCTCGGCCCCGAGCAGCGCCCGGTAGAGCGCGTCGTTGGGCAGGCCCCGGGCGAACTCCAGGAAGCCCTCGGGATCGGCGGGCGGGTGATCGCCGAACAGGCCCGCCAGCACCACGATCCAGCGCCCGCCCTCGATCGGCGCGATGCAGCCGAACCGCCGGCTGTCGGACGGCGAGCCGAGGACGTACAGCGACTTCCACGGGAGCTCTGCCGGATCCCGCGGCCGGTACTGCCGGCTGGCGTACCCCACCCGGACCTGGATTGTCGACTCGTCGGGCCGCCGGTAGCCGAGCGCCTCGAGCCACGCCGGCGCGCGCGAGCCGCGCCCGCTGGCGTCCACCACGAGCTCCGCCGGCAGCCGCTCGATCTGGCCGCCCTCGTCGCGTTGCCGGAGCACGACGCCCGTGATCCGGGAGCGATCGCGAGACGCCGAGAGCTCCACCACCTCGCGCTGGTCCAGGCGCCGCACCCGGGGCAGCGCGAACGCGCGGCGGCGCACGTGCGCCTCGAGCAGCGGACGGGTCATGCACACGGTCCGCACCCCCGTCTCGAAGCGCGGCTTCCAGGCGCCGTGGTGGTGCCACGCCAGGCCGAGCCCGAAGTCGTACGCGATGGCTCCGTCCTGGAGCAAATCCCCGGTGAAGCCGGGGAACAGGTCGTTCAGGATCCGCTCTCCCTGGGCGAGCAGCCCGTGGAGCTGGCGAGCCTGGGGTACCCCCTTGCGGGCCTCGCGGAGGTCATCCGGGATGGCGTCACGCTCGACGACGGCCACCTCGCCAAAATGGTCGGCGAGCACGCGGGCTGCGACCAGGCCCGCGATGCTCCCACCGATCACCACCGCCCTGCGGCCGGCGAACGGGCGATTGGAGCGGATGTCCTCCTGGGTGCAGGGCTTCATGAAGCCGCCAGTATTGCAATCCTCGGGCCGCCCCTGAGGACTGCAAGGCCGGCGCAATGCTCGCTTCGTGATGAGGCGCTCAACCCGCGTTGCGCGCGCTGCGCACATCGCGCGCGACCCGCCGAGGCCCGACTGAGCAGCTGCGCAACTACGCAACTCCACGCGCTCCGTCGAGATGAAAGCGACGATCACTCCCGCGCTCTTCGTCGCCATCAAAGATGGACCTCCGGCGCGACAGGCGCGGAGAGGCGGTATCGAGGCGCCGCGCCCCGCTGGCAGGTGGCCGCTCCGCGGCGGGTGTGAGAAAAAGCACCGCTCACGATCCGGTCCTCGCGTCTTCGTGAGAGACGCTCGACGTGCTTTGCAATGCCGCGCGCCCGGAACCGCGCGACGTGACCCGTCGTCCCGCGATGGGCGCCGGGCTACTTCTTGCGGCAGCCGCAGTCGGACGTCGGCGCTTGCGGCGCCGCAGGCCGCTGGCACGTGGTCACGAGGGTGCTCAGGACAGCGAGGAGGATCGCTACGCGGAGCCGCATGCCGGCGATCCTCCCCCGCGCGCCGGGCGGCGTCAATCCGGGGCGCTCAGCCGAGCGGCATCTCGAGCGACACCTCGTCGAGCCCGACGCCGAGGAAGCGGCGCGGGCGCACCGTGACCGCGATCTGCGCGCCGCCCTCGCCGCGGCCCGCCTTGACGGTGAGCTCGATGCTGGCGGGCGGCGCGCTCTCGAACAGCGCCCAGAGGGCACCCTCGACGACCGGCTGGACCTCCGCCGGGTCGCTGTCCGGGGGCAGCTTCGAGCAGAGCGCGCGCAGGAACTGGACGACGCGCGCGACGAAGAGCTGATCGACGAGCGAGACGCGCTCGAGGCGCTCGTCCGGCTCGGCCGTCGGGCTGTCGTACGTGAGCTTCTCCGGCGGGACGTAGGCCGTCGGCGCGGCGAGGACGTACACCGCGTCGCTGTTCGGGGCCGACGCGAGCAGGAGCACGCCGCTCTTCGAGAGCTCGCGCTGGGTGTCCGTGGACACGAACGCCTCGGTCGGGATCGCGACGCCCTCGTCGCCCTCGTACGCGCCCTTGACCTCGTGCACCGGCAGGTCCCCGAGCGTGCCGCCGCCCTTCGCGCCCGTGACGCGGCAGGGCCACGCCGTCTCGCGGAAGCTCCCCGCGATCAGCGCGCCGACGACGTACGCCGGCGAGATCCAGACGCGGCCGCCCTCATCGCCGGGCTGCTCGGCGATCGTCGCTTCCCGGATCCGGGAGGTCGACCGGTCGTACGGCAGCCGGCCGAGCACGCGGTTCATCGCGATCGCGACCCACCGCGCGCCATGCCGCGCTGCCGCGGAGCGCCACGGCGCGCGGTGCGGCGCCCGGAACAGCGCGGCCTTGTTGTCGAGCCGCTCGACGCCGCCGAGATCGTCGACCCCGAGCAGGCGTGCGTCGCCGTTCACGACGGCGGGGAGCGCGTGCGCCTCGGCGACGCGCGCGATCTCCTCGAGCCGCGCGAGCGACGCGGCGCTGCCGTCGATCGCGACGTCCACGATGGCGACCGACGCCGGCGGCTCGGAGCTCGCCGTCTGCACGAGCACCCGCGCGAGCGCGCCGGCCGCCTCGTCCGGGCGCGCGCTGACGACGTCGAACCGGACGCCCTCCGCCGCCTTCGCGCGCTCCACGAGCAGGCTCAGCCCGCGCCACGCCTCCTCGAGGCGCCGCACCTCGGGGTGCTGCAGGATCGCGCCGAGCTGCGCGCCGATCGCGCGCTCGATCTGCGCGATCGCCTCCGCCGGCCGAGCGGGCTGGCCCGCGCGCGGGCGGGCGCTCGCCGCCACGGTCGCGATGAGCTCCGAGAACCGCCCTGCCTCCGCCGGCTTCTGATCGAAGCTGTCCGGCGCCCCGGGTGGGGGCGCCGCCTCGGCGCCCTCGCTCCCGCCGAGGTCGACCATCGAGAGCAGCGCGTCCACGTCCGAGCCGGGCGCGGGCGCCTGCGCCGCGGGCCGCTCCGCGGCGGGCGCGGAGCGGCCGGGCGAGGCGTCCCGGCGCTCCGGGAGGAGGCCGAGGATGTCGCGCACCAGCGGGGAGCCGCCCCAGAGCCGATCGAGCTCGGCGCGCGCCTGGTCGAGCGTGGCCGAGCCGTCGCGCAGCCGATCCAGGACCCGGCGGCCGTCGAGCAGCGAGCGCAGCAGCGGCACCTCGGCGCACAGCGCGTCGGGCCGGAAGCTCTTCAGCCCGGCGGGCGCGAGGTCGACGCGCACCGCCCGGCCCGCCGCGAGCACGCTCGGCACCTCGATCGCGAGCCGTGGCCGGAGCATCGTGAAGAGGTTATCGAAGCGGCTCGCGTCGACGCGGATCGCGCCCGCGGGCGGGCTCGCGCCGGCGTTGTGCGGATCGCGCGGGGTGAGATCGGCGACGACGAGCACGCGCAGCGGGAGCAGCGGCCCCCGCTCCACGGCGCCCTCGTCCTCGCCCACGTGGAACCTGAACTCGTCGCCCAGAACGCCCTTTTCCGTCATGGCCAGCGCAGCATAGGCGTCACCTATCGGCGCGAGAAGCGCTAAGCTCCGCGCGCATGAAGACGGAAGGCGGTCCGCCCTTGAACTTGAACCCTGAACCTCACGCCGCCAGCGATCGCAGGCGCCTCCGCGGGGGCGCCCCGATCCAGATCGGGCTCCTCGGCTGCGGGACGGTCGGCGGCGGCGTCCTGCGCCTCCTGGCCGAGAACTCCGGCTACCTGGCGGAGCGCGCGGGCGTCCCCCTCGTCGTGAAGCGCGTGGTCGTGCGCGACCTCGAGAAGGAGCGCGTCGGCGCCCTGGATCGCGGCCTGCTCACCACGAACCCCGAGGAGGTCGTCGACGACCCCTCGATCGACGTCGTCGTCGAGGTGATGGGCGGCGAGACGCCCGCGCGCGCGCTGATCGAGCGCGCCATCGACCGCGGTAAGGGCGTGGTCACCGCGAACAAGCTGCTGCTCGCCGCCCACGGCCCCGCGCTCCTCGCGCGGGCCTCGGCGCGCCAGGTCGACCTCGCGTTCGAGGGGGCGGTCGGCGGCGGCATCCCGATCATCCGGACGCTCCGGGACGCGTTCGCGAGCGACTGGGTCGAGCGCGTCACCGCGATCCTGAACGGGACCTGCAACTACATCCTCACGCGCATGCGCGACACGGGCGCGTCGTTCGACGCCGCGCTGCGCGAGGCGCAGGCGCTCGGCTACGCCGAGGCCGACCCGTCGCTCGACGTCGACGGCCATGACGCCGCGCACAAGCTGATCGTCCTGGCGATGCTCGCCTTCGGGGCGCAGGTCGACAGCGCCGACGTGCACACCTCCGGGATCCGGAGCATCGAGGAGGCCGATCACCGCTACGCCGATCGGTTCGGCTACACCATCAAGCACCTGGCGATCGGCCGCGATCTAGGCGATTCCATCGAGCTGCGCGTGCACCCCACGCTGATCCCGAAGCAGAGCGTGCTCGCCAACGTGTCCGGCGTGCTCAACGCCGTGCTGCTCGAGGGGCGCGCCGTCGGCCCGTCGCTCGTCTACGGCCGCGGCGCCGGCGACCTGCCGACCGCGGTCAGCGTCGTCTCCGACATCCTCGACGTCGCGCGCTCGATCGCGTCGGGCGTCGCGGGCATGCAGGGCCGAGGCATGTCGATCAAGCCCCGCGCGGTGCGCCCGCTCAGCGAGATCGTCTCCCGGTACTACCTGCGCTTCGCGGTCGAGGACCGGCCCGGCGTCATGGGGCGCCTCGCCGGCGCGCTCGGCGACGCGGGCGTCAGCATCGAGCAGATCGTGCAGCAGGGGCCGACGGGCTCGGGCGCGACGCCCGCGGGCGGGGCGGCCGCTCGTCAGCCCGCGGTGGACGTCGTGCTCATCACGCACGACGCGCGGGAGGGGCTCGTGCGGAACGCGCTCGACGCGATCGCGCGCGAGCAGTTCCTCCGCGAGCCGGTGCACCTGTTCCGCATCGAGGAGCCGTGACGTCCCACAGCGACGCGCCGCTCGGCGTGTTCGACTCGGGCCTCGGCGGCCTCACGGTCGTGCGCGCGCTGCGCAGGCGCTGCCCGGCGGAGGACATCGTCTACCTCGGCGACACGGCGCGGGTCCCGTACGGCACGCGGTCGCCGGAGACGGTGGTCCGCTACGCGCTCGGCTGCGCGCGCGTGCTCATCGGCCGCGGCGTCAAGGCGATCGTGGTCGCGTGCAACACGGTGAGCGCCGTCGCGATCGACATGCTCCGGGTCGAGCTGGATCTGCCCGTCCTCGGGGTCATCCTGCCCGGCGCCCGCGCCGCCGTCGCCGCGTCGCGCGGCGCGACGATCGGCGTGCTCGGGACGGCCGGGACCATCGCGTCCGGCGCCTATCCCCGCGCCGTGGCGTCGCTCAGCACCCGCACCGAGGTCGCCGGCCAGGCGGCCCCGCTGCTCGTCTCGCTGGCGGAGGAGGGATGGATCGAGGGCGATGTCCCGCGGCTCGTCGCGCGGCGGTACCTGGAGCCGCTCATCGGCGCGGGCGCCCGCTCGATCGTGCTCGGGTGCACGCACTTCCCGCTCCTCCGCGCCGCGATCGAGGCCGAGACGGCGTCGCTCGCCGGCGGCCCCCTCCCGATCGTGGACAGCGCCTCGGCGACCGCCGAGGAAGTGGCCTCGTTCCTCGCGGAGCGGGGGCTCGCGACCTCCCGGAGCACGCCGGGCGGCCTCTCGCTCCTCGTCACGGATCTACCGAAGAGCTTCGCCACCGTGGCGGCCAGGTTCCTCGGGGAGCCGGTCGTCGCGGACGGAGCCGTCCGCTCCTCGACCCAGGCTGGCGCCGCTGTCCGCTCTCCGACCCAGGTTGGCGAAGACGCCGCTGGCCATTCTTCCCCATTTTCCGCCCAAGGCGTCGACGTGGAGCAGATCGACCTGTAATACGCAGCAAGCTTCGCCCGGGGCTCCGGGCGCGGAGGAGGTTTTCCACACGATGACGCAGCTCAGGTGGCTTTCGGCCGGCGAGTCGCACGGGCCGGAGCTCGTGGCGACCGTCGAGGGTATTCCGGCGGGCATGCCGCTGCTCGCGGAGGACATCGACGAGGATCTGGCGCGTCGCCAGCGCGGCTATGGGCGCGGCGGGCGGATGAAGATCGAGACCGATCGCGTCCGCCTCGTCGCCGGCGTGCGCGGCGGCGAGACGCTCGGCGGCCCCATCGCCATGGTGATCGAGAACCGCGATCACGCGAGCTGGGCCGGGCGGATGGGCCCCGAGCCGTTCCCCGAGCCGCCCGAGGCGCTGACCCGCCCGCGCCCTGGCCACGCGGATCTGGCCGGCGGCCTGAAGTACGCCCGGCGGGACCTGCGCGACGTGCTCGAGCGGGCGAGCGCGCGCGAGACCGCGGCGCGGGTCGCGGTGGGCGGCGTTTGCCGCAAGCTCCTCCGGTCCGTCGGCGTCGAGGTCTTCGCCCATGTCCTGTCGATCGGCCCGGTGGCGTCGCCGACCTCCGCCGCCTCGGGCGGGGGTGAGCTCCCGCTCACCGAGCTCCGGGAGCGCGCCCGCGCCTCGGATCTCGCGTGCGTCGACGCGGTTGCCGCGCAGGCGATGCGCGACGCCATCCGCGAGGCCGCGCACCGGGGCGACACGCTCGGCGGCGTCTTCGAGGTGATCGCCACGGGCCTGCCGCCCGGGCTCGGGAGCCACGTGCAGTGGGACCGCAAGCTCGACGGACGGCTCGCGCAGGCGCTGATGAGCATCCAGGCGATCAAGGGCGTCGAGATCGGCATCGGCTTCGAGGCCGCGCGCATCTCGGGCTCCGAGGTGCACGACCCCATCGCCTACGATCAGGGGGCGCACGCGTTCACCCGCCCGTCGAACCGCGCCGGCGGCCTCGAAGGCGGCATCACGAACGGCATGCCGCTCATCTGCCGCGCCGCCATGAAGCCGATCGCGACGCTCAAGCGCGCGCTCCCGTCGGTCGACGTGCGCACCAAGGAGCAGTTCGACGCCGCCTTCGAGCGCAGCGACGTCTGCGCCGTCGCGGCCGCCTCGGTCGTCGGCGAGGCGATGGTGGCGATCACGCTCGCCGCCGCCCTGCTCGAGAAATTCGGCGGCGACAGCCTCACGGAGCTCTCGCGCAACGTCGACAGCTACCTCCAGCAGGTCCGCTCTTACTGAAGGCCATGGAATTCCTTCCCGACGCACCTCCGCTCCTGCTCACCGGCTTCATGGGGGCAGGCAAGTCCACCGTGGGCCGCATCGCCGCCGCGCGCACGGGGCTCCCGTTCCTCGATCTCGACGACGCCATCGTCGAGGAGGCCGGCGAGAGCGTCCCGTCGCTCTTCGCGAAGCGCGGCGAGGCTGGCTTCCGCGCGCTGGAGGCGGCGACCCTGCGCCGGCTCCTGGCGGCGCGCGGCCCGCGCATCATCGCCCTCGGCGGCGGCGCCCTGGTCGATCCCGCGCTCCGCGCCGAGGCGCTCGAGCGCGGCTGCGTCGTCGCGCTCACCGCCACCTCGCGCACGATTGCCGCGCGCACGCCGAACGGCAACCGCCCGCTCCTCGACGGCGCGCCGGATCGCGAGGCGCGCATCCGGGAGCTCCTGGCCGCGCGCGCCCCCGTCTATGCCGAGGCCCACGCGCGCGTCGTGACCGATGGCGTCTCCCCCGCGGACGTCGCGGCGCGGGTCCTCCGCGCCTACGCGGATCGCCCGCTCTTCGTGCCGCTCGGCGACAAGAGCTACGCGGTGCGCATCGCCTCCGACGGGGCGGCGTCCACGGCGGACGCCATCGCCGCGCTGGCGCCGACGTCCGTCTTCGTCGTCACGGACGAGAACGTGAGCCGCCTCTGGGGCGCGCCGCTGCTCGCCGCGCTCGCGGCGCAGGGGACGCCGGCCGCGGCCGTCACGGTGCTCAAGCCCGGCGAGGAGCACAAGCGGCTCGCGGCCGTCGAGGCGGCGCTGACGGCGATGATCGACGGCGGCGCCGACCGCGGCGCGGTGGTGCTCGCGCAGGGCGGGGGTGTGGTGACCGACATCGGCGGCTTCGCCGCGTCCACGCTGCTGCGGGGCGTCCGCTGGGTCGCGGCGCCGACCACGCTCCTCTCGATGGTCGACGCCTCGGTCGGCGGCAAGACCGGGGTCGACCTCGGGCCCGCGAAGAACGCCGTCGGGACGTTCCACCAGCCGTCCGCGGTCGTGGCGAGCCCGGCGGCGCTCGCCACCGAGACCGACCGCGCTTACCGGAGCGGGCTCGCGGAGGTGGTGAAATCGGCCTGCATCGGCGATCCGGAGCTGCTCACGCTGCTCGAGCGCGAGGCCGACCGCGTCCTCGCGCGCGACCCCGGCCTGCTCGCCGAGATCATCCGCCGCTCGATCGCCGTGAAGGCGGCCATCGTCGCCCGCGATGAGCGCGAGTCGGGCGACCGCGCCCTCCTGAACCTCGGCCACACGCTGGGGCACGCCCTCGAGGCCGAGGGGGGGTTCGTCCGGCTGGCGCACGGCGAGGCGGTGGCGCTCGGAATGGTGGCCATATTCCGCGTCGGCTGCGCGCTCGGCGTCACCGACCGCGCGGCGGCCGACCGGACGACCCGCCTGCTCGCGCGGCTCGGTCTGCCCACCCGGATCGAGGACGAGCCTGTCTCCGCCGCGCTGCGCTTCCTGTCGCTCGACAAGAAGCGCCGGGGCTCGTCGGTCCGGACGGTGCTGATGCGGGACATCGGCAGCACGTTCGTGGAGCCGATGCCGCTCGAGCGCCTCGCCTCGCTCCTCGAGCGCGCGGCCGCCGGCGCGACCTGATCCTCGGACGCCGAGCGGTGCGCCTGAGACAGCCCTGCTCCGGGCGAAACCCCTGCGTCGGCGCCGCACGCCCTCCTCGCTGAGCGCCTCCGGCGCAGACGGCGCTTGCGCTGTCAGTGAATAAAATCGATGTGTTGCCAACGTTCTTCGGAAAAAAATTCCGGCACACCGCCCGCATCGTCCGCTCCGCGCTATCTTTCCCGGCGCCGATGGTGACCGCGACGAAGAAGAGAATCCTGGTGGTGGAAGACGAGCAGGACACGGCGGCGATGATCGCCCGGTTCCTCGGCGACGAGTTCGACACCGTGGTCGCGACGAACGGGGTCGATGGGCTCGCGCTGGCCCAGCAAGAGCCGCTGCCCGATCTGGTGATCGTGGACATCATGATGCCGAAGCTCGACGGCGTGAGCATGACGAAGCGGCTCCGCGAGCACGAGCCGATGCGCCGGGTGCCCATCATCTTCCTGACCGCCAAGTCGGATCCGATGGACGTCATCGCCGGCATCCAGGCGGGCGCACGCCATTACATCACGAAGCCCTTCGTGCTCGACGATCTCAAGAAAAAGGTCCGCAAAGCCGTCTACGGCCGCTAGAGCGGCGGTCACTCGCTTCGGATACGGGCCCACCTCGGCGTTTTCGGTGCTCAGCGCACAGGAGTGCGCTTGCGCGCCGAAAACGCCGATCTGGGCCCGTCTCCTGTGCGAGAGACCGCCGCTCTGCCCCGGCGGACAGCGGGGCGGGGGGGAAACCGCAGCGGGGGGAAACCGCAGCAGGGGGGGAAACCGCAGCGGGGGGGCAACCGCAGCAGGGGGGAAACCGCAGCGGGGGGAGGGACTGGCTGGCGGTTCGCGGTGGGGGACGCGCTGGTCAATGAGTCGAATGGCGAAGAGGTTAAGAGAAGGGGAGAAGGCCGACTGGCGATCTTGGCATCTCCGAGGTTTCTCGCGTGCTGCGTAGTGCCGCAGGGCAGGAATCGCGGCGGTTTCTGACGCCGTCACGCGCCGGCACCGCGGGGCGCTCGCCTTGTGTTCTTTGAGGTTTGTTCGGAGAGCCCGTATCTCCGCTGGGGCTCGGCGCCGGTCTTGCGCGGAGCTGGCAGGAGGTGCCCGCGTCAGCTGCCGCTGCGGTGCGGGACGCTGCAGGCCCTGAACGCCTTCTCGAACAGCTCGAGCGAGCGGGAGATGCTCGAATGCACCCGGCGGATCTCCTCGGCGGAGGTGGTCGCGAGCTTCACGATCTCGAGCGCCTCGCGCGGGTGGGCATCATCGTAGTTCGCATGCGCGGCGAGCCACGTCAGCGACTTGCTCCCCTCGCCATAGAGCTTCGTAAAGCTCGGCAGCACCACGCGAGAACACTCGCCGATGACCCCCTCGATCGCATAGTTCACCGCGCCGACCGCCTCCGCGAGAGAGCCGCGGTAGGACACCGACCAGAGCCACTCGAAGAGCGACGCGATCTCCGGGCTCGGGCGGTGGCTCGTGATGTCCGAGGTGCTGTGCCCGTGCCACGCCGCCCAGTCGAGGTACCAGCGCACGTGCAGCGCCTCGACCCGGATGTTGCCGATGAGCCAGTCTCGCACCAGGGAGTCGCGCGGCGTCTGGCCATAGGTCGTCTTGGCGAGGCTGAGCCCCATGTACTTCGGGAACGCCTCGACCACGCAGAAGAACTCCCGGAGGAGCCCCTTCCACATCTCCTGATCGACCGGCGCCGTCATCGTCTGCGCGATCGGCGGCGTGTAGACCGCGGCCTTCCACTGGTCGGCCAGAGATTCGAGCATGTCCTCGACCCAGACCGGGTGCGGCGTCGCCTGTAGGCTGTCCTTGACTTCCTTATGCCGCTGCGAGCGAGGTGACAGCATGAAATTACCTGTTGGGTTGCTGGGTCAATCCGCCTCGTGGCTGCCCGCCGGCCTCTACCCCACCGAACCCCCGCAGGCTGACCGGTCAGCGGCCGTCAGGAGACAATCCGCAAAGCAGGCACGATGCTGACCCCGAGCACGAAGGACGAGAGGGGCAGCGCGAGGACCTCACCATGGGAGGCTTCGTGTACATGTGTCCTGCCTGCATCCAGTCTGGATCAAGGTGAAGGAGCAAGTCAATAGACAAACGAGGGCGCCGCCGCAACGACAAGAGCGCCGATCTCGCTCAGGTCGCTCACCATACGACCTCGGAGAGGCACTCCGTCGCGCCGCGGAACCGGCACCGCTGGTGGGTTACTTTGGGGGTGGATGCACCGCACAGGAGGAGCGCCTGCTCGACCCAGCCGCAGACGCCTTCTCCGCAGTTCATCGCGGAGGGCCCCTCGTCGTCCCCGGTCGGGCCTGTGATGGTCAGCACCCACTCCCGCGGCTTCACCATGCGCGGGAAGACCTTCCCGGCGTCGAAGTAGCGCGACCAGAACATTCCAGTCCGGGCGACGATCGTGTCGGGCATGGCGATCGAGAGCGCGAACTTCAACACCGTATTGAGGTCGCGATCCGCGACGTAGCGGGCAAACCGCTTGAGCTCAGCGGTTTGGTCGCTCGCAGTGCGCGCGTGCGTTCGCAAGGCGCGGTTCCAGACGCCGATCGGATACCAGCTGCTCGCGAGCAGCGGCTGAGAGAGTACGTCCCGGTCTGACTTGGGCAGCGAGGTCACCAGGCGCTCCCATGAACCGGCGTCGCGGGTCGTCGTGACGAACGACCGGAGGTTGACCAGCAACGTTCCTTTGCATCTACCGGCGGGGATCGAGGTCTTGGTCTTCGTCTCGTGCGTCTTCATCGCGGCGAACCTACGGCGGGAAGGCCCCGGCGAAGCTGAGCCCGATCGAGGGCGCGGCGCACGTACCCTCGGGCGGGAAACCCTGCCCGGGAGCACATCGTCGGGGCAACTCCAGGAGTCGTGGTTGTACCTTGCAGGGGAGCGTGAGTCGGGCTCGATGGCAAGAGATGATTACGTGGGAGCAGCCGTACGACACGAGCCGACGTGGCCCTGCGCAAGATCACGCCGGTTGTCCAGCTCTCCTTTCGACCCGAGACGCCAGACCCCCGGCGACCGCCGCAGACGTCAGCGCGCGCAATGGTGTGATGCGCATTACGTGATTTCGTGCGGCGCTCGTCGGTCGTCGTGGCCGTCGACGGGCGCTCGTCGCGGTGACGGGGGCTCGCAGCGGCGACGGGCGCTCGCGGCGGGGGCTGCGCGTCGCCCGCGGAGGTGCTGCGCCTGGCAGTTGCCGTCCTCCGCGAACCTCGGTACCCCTACGCCCATGAGCGAACCCACCACGGGCCGGCCCGCCGCCGGCCACGCGGAGCCCGAGCTGCCGCACATCGACGTCGCCGAGCGGGGGGCGCCGCGCGACGGCCGGCCGCAGGTCATCGACGGCCGGCTGTTCATGCAGCTGCTCGTGTTCCGTTGCCCCGGCGACGCCGATCCGGCGGAGCTGACCCGCGCAGCCGGCCAGGCGCTCGCGTCGCAGCGCGTCGGCGCGGTCGTCTACGAGGACATCAACGATCCGCGCGGGATCGCCGTGCTCACGTGGGCGGAGGACCCTGCCGTCTTCGTCCAGACCGTCCGCCCGGCGCTCAACCGCAGCGAGCTCCGGGCCCTGGAGCTACGCCCCGATTTCACCATGCTGGGGCGCACGTACTCGACCGGCTACGAGCAGGATCTCGACTTCTGGCTGCTCCGGCGCCCGGCGGAGACCGTCTTGAACCCCGCCTGGCCGTGGGCGGTGTGGTATCCGCTCCGCCGCAGCGGCGCGTTCTCCAAGCTCGAGGGGCGCGAGCAAGGGAGCATCCTGCGCGAGCACGGCACCATCGGCAGGGCCTACGGTGCCCAGGACCTCGCCCACGACATCCGCCTCGCGTGCCACGGCCTCGACGCCCGCGACAACGAGTTCGTGATCGGGCTCGTCGGCAAGGAGCTCCACCCGCTCTCCCACATCGTGCAGACGATGCGGAAGACCCGCCAGACCTCGGAGTTCATCAGCCAGATGGGCCCGTTCTTCGTGGGCCGCGCCGCCTTCCGCAGCCCGGGCGGCTGACGGGGCCGCTCCCCCTCAGCCGATGCCGGCGAGGCCCGAGAACGCCAGGGCCAGGGCGTCGAGCCGCACCGCCGCGCGGGCCTCGGCGTCGCCCAGCGGCTCGTCCGCGGCGACCTCCTCGCGCACGTCGAAGTAGAACTTGATCTTCGGCTCCGTCCCGCTCGGGCGGGCGATGAGCCGGCTCCCGTCGTCGAGCTCGTACACGAGCACGTTGCTCGGAGGCAGCACGAGCGGCTCGACGAGGCCGTCGCTCGTGGTGCGCGTGCGCGCCTCGAAATCGCGCCACGCCACCACGGGGACGCCGCCGATCGCGGCCGGCGGCCTCTTCCTCAGCGCGTCCATGATCGCCGCGATCTTCTCGAGGCCGTCGACGCCGCGCAGGGTGTAAGAGCGCTGCCCGCTCATGTAGAGGCCGTACTTGCGGGTGATCGCCTGGAGCTCGTCGAGCAGGGTCCTGCCCTCGGCCTTGCGCACCGCCGCGAGCTCGGCGACCAGCGCCGCGGCGCTGATGCCGTCCTTGTCGCGCACGACCGGGCCGACGGTGTAGCCGAGCGCCTCCTCGAAGCCGAACACGAAGCGGGCCCCGGTCGAGCGCTCGATATCCATCGCCCGGTTGGCGATCCACTTGAACCCGGTCAGGGTCTCCTCGTAGTGAACCCCGAGCGCCGCGGCGATGACGCCGAGCATCGGGGTCGAGACGCAGGAGGCCAGCACGAGCCGGCGCTCGTCCGCGCCCTGCGCGCGCCCCTCGGTGAGCAGGTAATGGCCGAGGAGCACGCCGACCTGGTTGCCCGTGAGCTGCACGTACTCGCCGTCAGGGCGCCTCACCGCCACGGCGAGCCGGTCGACGTCAGGATCGTTGGCGAGGACGAGGTCGGCGCCCTCCCGCTTCGCGAGGGCGAACGCCAGGTCCATGGCGCCCTTCTCCTCGGGGTTCGGGAACGCGACCGTGGGGAACGCGCCGTCCGGCTCGGCCTGCTCGGGCACGCTCGCCACGCGCGTGAAGCCGGCCTCGCCGAGCGTCTGGCGGACCAGGCGATTGCCGACGCCGTGAAGCGGCGTGTACACGATGCGGAGGTCGCGATCCCCGTCGCTCCGCACCGCGAGGCCGCGGATCGCGCCGAGGTAGCTCCGCTCCAGCTCCTCGGGGAAGTCGCGCACCAGCCCGAGCCTCCTCGCCTCGTCGAGGGGCATGCGGGGGACCTCATCCGCCGGCGGCGAGGCGTCGATCGCCGTCGCGATGCTGGTGTCGTGGGGTGGGATGATCTGCGCGCCGTTGTCCCAGTACACCTTGAAGCCGTTGTACTCGGGCGGGTTGTGGCTCGCCGTCACCATCACGCCCGCGGCCGCGCCGAGGTGGCCGACCGCGAACGCCGCGACGGGCGTGGGGCAGGGGACGGGCGAGAGGTGGCTCGGGATGCCGGCGGCGGCGAGGGCGCAGGCGGTGTCCTCCGCGAACTCTCGGCTCATCCGGCGGCCGTCGTAGCCGATGACGACGCCCGCGCTCCGCGCCTTGTCGCCGATCGCTTCGAGGAGGTGACGGGCGAGCCCCGCGGTCGTGCGGAGGATGACGGCGCGGTTCATCCGGCTCTCGCCGGCGCCGAGGACGCCGCGGATGCCCGCGGTGCCGAACTCCAGCGGGCCGGCGAAGCGCTCGGCGAGCTCGGCGCGGACGCCGTCCTCGCCCGCCCTGGCCGCGTCGATGAGCCGGCGCAGCTCGCTCTGGGTCTCCGGATCGGGGTCGTGGGAAAGCCAGCGTTCGGCGGGCTCGAGGACGAAGTCGTGGCTCACGCCTGATATTTAGTTCATGCCGGCCGTGGTTTGCACCACGAGCGCGCGATTCAGCGCGGCGGCGGCGCGGGCGGCGACCGCCGCGCGCCGGCCCGCCGGCCCGGAGCCGACGTAGGTAGCCGGCGGCTCCCGGCCAGCTCGGACCGTTCAGCCCGCTCAGCCCGCTCGGCCGAGCGTCATCCGGCCTTCTTGCCGGCGGCGAGCGCCTCGGCGAAGCGCGTGTCGTACTGCCCGCCGCGGAAATCACCGTCCTGCAGGATCTGGCGGAGGAACGCGAGGTTGGTCGCGGCGGGCCCGGCCGGACCGGTGAGCTCGATCGTCGTCTCGGCGAGCGCCCGGTCGAGGCGAGCGATCGCCTCGTCGCGGGTCGGGCCGTGGGCGACGATCTTGGCGAGCAGCGGGTCGTAGAACGGCGTCACCTCGAGCCCCTCGGCGACGCCGGTCTCGATCCGCAGGTCGTCGCCGGCGGCCGGCCAGCGGAGCGCGGTGATGCGGCCGGGCTGGGGGGCGAACTTCTTCGCCGGATCCTCCGCGTAGAGGCGCGCCTCGACGGCGTGGCCGCGGCAGGTGTGGCCCCGGACCTCCGGCGCGAGCGGCTCGCCCGACGCGATGCGGATCTGGTGCTCGACAAGGTCGAGCCCGGTGCACATCTCCGTGACGCAGTGCTCGACCTGGAGCCGCGCGTTGACCTCCAGGAAGAAGAGCTCGCCGCTCTCCGCCGCGACGAACTCGACGGTACCCGCGCCGACGTACCCGGCGGCCGTCACGACCCGGAGAGCGCTGTCGTGGAGCTCCTTCCGGCGGAGCTCGCCCGCCGCTCCCTGGAAGAACGCGGCCGGCGACGGGGTCTCCTCGACGATCTTCTGGTGCCGGCGCTGCGCGCTGCACTCGCGCTCGCCGAGCGCGACGGCGCCGCCCTGCCCGTCGCAGAGCACCTGCACCTCGATGTGGCGCGGGCGCTCGATGTACCGCTCCATGTACACGCGCGGGTCCCCGAACGCCGCGCGGCCGCGGTCGGAGCACGCGGTGAGGGCGCGCGACAGCTTGCCTGGATCGGTGACGACCTGCATGCCGATGCCGCCGCCGCCGCCCGCGGCCTTGACGAGCAGCGGAAAGCCGATGCTCTCGGCGGCGCGCTGGGCGGCCTCGACGTCGGCGGGGTCGACCGGACCGCCCGTGCCCGGCGGCGGGAACACGCCGGCCCCGCGCGCGTGATCCCGCGCGAGGATCTTGTCGCCGAAGGCGTGGAGCACCGCGGGCGGCGGGCCGATGAACGTGACGCCGGCCTCGATGACGGCCTCGGCGAAGGCCTGGTTCTCGCTGAGCAGCCCGTACCCCGGGTGGATGCCGTCGGCGCCCGTCGCGCGGGCCGCCTCGACGATCGCATGGATGACCAAGTAGCTGTCCCGGACCGGCGGCGGCCCGATGCGCACCGCCTCGTCGGCCATCGCGACGTGAGGCGCGCTCGCGTCCGCGTCGGAGTACACGGCGACCGTCGCGATCCCGAGCCGTTTGCAGGTCCGGAGGACGCGGCAGGCGATCTCTCCACGGTTGGCGACGAGGATCTTCTTCAACACGGCCGACAGCTACGCCCCCGCGCGGCGGCGCGTCAAGACGCCCGCTGCAGGCGGCGCTCGCCCGCGCGCTCCCGGGAGGCGAGCGGGCGTGCTCAGCCGAGCGCCCGCCGCACCTTCGGCTTGGCCCCGAGCAGCACGAGCTGGCCGCAGGCCGCCGAGACGTCATCGCCGCGCCGGCGGCGAACGAAGCAGGAGTATCCCGCCTGGGTGAGCACCTCCTGGAACGCCGCCACGCGCTCCTGGGCCGGCGGACCCAGCGAGGAGGCCTCGATCGGGTTCATCGGGATGAGGTTGATCTTCACGGGGAGCCCGCGCAGGAGCTTCGCCAGCCGCCGCGCCTCGGCGGGATCGTCGTTCTGCCCGGCGACGAGCGTGTATTCGATGGTGATGCGCCGGCGCCGCGGCAGCGGGTAAGCGCGCAGCGCCGCGAGCAGCTCGTCGAGCGGGTGCTTGCGGTTGATGGGCATCAGCGCCGAGCGCGTCTCGTCGTCCGCGGCGTGCAGCGAGATCGCCAGCGCGATCTGCCCGCCAAAATCCGCTCCGAGCCGCGCGATCTCGGGCACGAGGCCCGACGTGGACACGGTGACCCGCCGCGTCGAGAGGTTGATCCCTTCCGGGTGCGTGAGCAGGCGCAGCGAGCGAGCGGTCGCTTCGTAGTTGTGGAGCGGCTCGCCCATGCCCATGTACACGACGTTGCGGAGCTCCTCGCCCTCCTCGAGCATCGCCCGCCCGAGGAGCACCTGGCCCGCGATCTCCTCGGCCCCGAGGTGGCGCTTGAGCCCCGCCACGCCGCTCGCGCAGAAGCCGCACCCCATGGCGCAGCCGACCTGCGTCGAGATGCACTGGGTGACGCGGACGCGCGGCGCGGCGCCCGCCTCCGCGGCCGCATCGTCGTCCTCGTCGTCAGCCGCCGCCGCGTCGGCGTCGAGCTGCGCCTGCGAGCCGGGGCCCGACACCGACGGGAGCAGGACGGACTCGATGGTCGCGCCGTCGCGGAGGCGCAGGAGCAGCTTGCGCGTGCCGTCCTCGGAGCGATGAACCCGCTCGGGCGCCAGCACCTCGCCCAGCCCCTCCGCGGCGAGGTGCTCGCGCAGCCGCGCCGGGAGGTTCGTCATCGCGGCCGGATCGAGGACGCCGCGGCGATGTATCCACTGGAATACCTGCTTCGCCGTGAACGACCGCTCTCCGCGGGCAGCCAGCGAGGCCGACCACTCTTCAGGCAGCCGGGCGACGGGGTGGAGCGGCGTGGAGCGCACCTGCCTGGCCTACTGCGCGCCGCCCCCAGCGGCAAGGGGAGCAGGCGGGCGGCCAGGCCAAAGCGTCAGCCGCTCTGGCTCTCCACCTGTGACGTCGTGAGCTGCCCGTCGCGCTCGCGGCGCGCGCGCGTCCGGCTGGCGGCCTCGAGCACCTCGCGGGTGTAGCGCTCGAACGCCTCGGCCCGGTGCATCGCTGTGTGCTCGGCAAAGACGCGCTGCCTCGCCCGCTGGCCCACCGTGAGGCGCTTGTCCTCCTTCATCTCCCTGAGCTTCCGGAGCACGTCCTCCGGCGAGCGCACGAGCAGGATCTCCTCGCCGGGCTGGAAGAACGTCTCGATTCCCGGCCAGGTGTCGCTCAGGACAGGGGTCCCGCACGCGGCCGCCTCGAACAGGCGCGCGCTCGGCGACCATCCGGACTCCACCATCGCACGGCGGGTCAGGTTCAGCGTGAAGCGCTGCGAGTTGTAGAAGATGCGGTGCTCGTCCGGCGGGAGGTGCTCCGTCCGGGAGACGTTCTCCGGCCACGCGAGCGACGCCGGGTACTGCGCGCCCGCCACGGCGAAGCGCCCCCGGCGCATGCGCCGCGCCGGCTCGAGGAGGAGCCGCTCGACGGCCGCCTGCCGGTCGTCGCTGTAGGTCCCGAGGTAGCCGAGATCCCAGCGCATCGGCGCCGGCTGGGGATGGTACACGTCCGTGTCCGCCGAGCAGTAGAGCGCCCGCGCGCGCACCGCGCCGTGGCTGCGCTCCAGCCGCTCCAGCGTCGGGCCCCCCGTCGCCGACAGATAGAGATCATACCGCGGGATCAGCGCCGGCGTCAGGTACGCGTGATCCCCGTGTGCCAGCCGGCCCAGCGTGACGG
Source organism: Sorangium sp. So ce117 (assembly GCF_051524395.1). Taxonomy (NCBI): domain Bacteria; kingdom Pseudomonadati; phylum Myxococcota; order Polyangiales; family Polyangiaceae; genus Sorangium; species Sorangium sp. So ce117. The sequence continues at coordinate 6,947,989 of NZ_CP150309.1, read as the reverse complement.
GGGTGTCCAGATCGTAGAACGCGGCCTTTCCGCGGGCCTCTTCCGTGATCCATGCCCCGACCGTCGCCCCTTCCGGTACAAAGGAGCCGACGATCACGAGATCGGCTTCGCGCACGGCGCGTGAGAATCTATCGCGGAGCTCGGTAATGCTCGAGTACTGCTCGGTCGTGCCGTAAGGCGGGTTGGGCAGGTCGCGGTGCTGATCGTAGATGGGGAGGTTCCGCTCCAGAAAGAGCATCCGGTGGCCGCGCGACGCGAGCGCCCGGAGGAGCGCTCTGTACGTCGTGGCGTGGCCGTTGCCCCACGAAGACGTGATGGAGAGCCCCAGGAAGACATAGCGGTAGGTAGTTGTCGTCATAGCGTGGTGGCGGCAAGGGTTGAGAGATCCCAGACGGCGTGCCGGCCCGGAGTGCGCCGGTCCCGAGGTACACCGCGGCGGCCCCGGAGAGGCGAAAGACGCCTCGCGGACACCTGCGCGACGTGCGCAACATGCGTAACGCGCGCAAAACGAGCGGCACGCCGATCCAGTTGCCCTGGCGCCGCGCGAGAGGGCGCGGCGACGAGCGCACCCGGGATTAACATGCGTGCTCACCCTCTGCAATGCTGTGAGATGCAGTTTCTTGATCGAAGGTGCGTATTCCTCGTCAGACGCCAGGCGGCAAGGTCCGCCCTTTTCCCGTGACGACGAAGCGCGCGAAATCGCCGCTTGCTCCGGGATAACGCGGCTCGTTCGGGTAAAGCACCCGACGGCAACCGTCCTCGCATCGCAGAGGAACCGGCCTGTGCGGTAAACGCTGTTCGGAAGCGATGATGGTGAGAAAAAGAGGGACGTTGTCGCAATGGTCTGTGACGGCTGCTGGTCGAACGGAGCGTCGACGGGGGAGCCCTGCTCCGGAACGCCGGGGCAGCGCTGGCGAGGCGCCGCCCAGGCCGGCGCGCGCTGTCGGACGCGTACGCCGCGGAGCGACGGGGCCTGGGGGCGCGGCCGGCGGCAGGGGATTCCGCCGTCCAGCTGAGCTCGCCGGCGAACCGGCGGCCTCGGCCGGGCAGGGGCGCCTGGCCCCGCGGAGAAATCGGGCGGGGGAGCAGGAAGGCAGCAAGCGCGCGGCGCTGTCCGGGTGCCTTCCTGTCGGCGCGGGGACGCTGCGGTGGAATCGGCAGGCCGGGTGTCCAGCCTTCAGCGGCGCTGGGGCCGCGCGAGAGCCGTCGAGACGTTCAGGCGGCGGGGCTCAGCGCCTGCCAGCCCTGGATCACCTCGGCGATGCTCGCGAAGCGGCGGTCCGGGCTGTGCGCCAGCCCCCTGTTCACGAACACCTCGATCTCCCGGTCGACCGGCGGAGGCATCAGGCTGCCCAGGCGGCGCGGAGGCGTCCTCGTCTTGAGATCGGCGAGCATCATCAGATTGCGCGCGGCGTACGGGAGCTCGCCGGTGAGCGCGTGAAAGATCACCGTCATGGCCGCATAGAGGTCGGCCCGGTGATCCACCGTCTTCCCCTTCGTGAGCTGCTCGGGCGGCGCGAACCTGAAATCGCCGAGACACCGGCTCGGTAACGTCGGCGCCGCGTCGGAGAGCCCGGGAGGGAGCTTGCACGAGCCGAGATCCAGGAGCGTCAGCCGCTCGCCGTCAGGACCCTGGTCGAGGAGCACGTTCGCGGAGCTGATGTCGCGGTGGATGATGCCAATCTCGTGCAGCTCGGCGATCGCCGCCCAGAGCTGCCCGCCCAGCGCGTGAACGGCGCTGAACGGGAGCGGCCCCTGCTGGGAGATGCGCTCGCTGAGGAGCTCCCCCTCGCGCAGCTCGAAGACGAGGAGAGGACCGTGCGCCGGGTCCTTGCCGCCGTCGAGCGAGGGCAGTGTGTGCGGGCCCCGCAGCCGCTCGCACGCCACCGCCTCTCGCCGGAAGCGCGCCTCGGCCTCCTGCTGGGGCATACGCTCTGGCGTGTTGAGCACGCCTCCCGGCTCCTGGCGTACCGGGGGCTCCCCGAGCACCTTGACCGCGACGCGCCGGCCGGCGCTCGCGTCCTCGGCGCTGAACACCTCACCGAGGCCTTCGCGGCGGAGATGACGTACCACGCGGTAGCGCTGGAGCAGAACGGTTCCGGGCACGATTGACAAGAGCGGCCTCCTTCGCTTGACAAAGGGGGTCCAGCGCGTTCCGGTCGCCTCCCCCCTCTCCCCAGACAAGCTCATTTATCACGCAGACGCGACAGAGGAAGCGCCGCGCGCAGCGTCACACGACGAAGGGCCCCCGCGCCTTGTTTTCCGGGGCGCGCCGCTTCACATCGGCCGCCCGTCGCACCCGAGGTCGCCTGGACGAAAAAGCCGCGGGGGCATGGGACGGGGAAAATGGGGCGCGGCCCGCGGGACAACAGGGCGAATGCGGTCCGGGGAGCCGGAGCGCGGGTGGCCGGCCAACGCGCGTCGCGGCGGCGGGAGCGGCCAGCGTCTGGGCCACCACGGCCGCGCCGGTCTCAGCGGGGCCGCCGGCGCTTCGACGCTGCAGAGTTGCCCCTCGCCGCGCTCTCTGGTGACGATGCGCACCGGAGCGCGGCAATCGGTGGTGATTGCATGACAGCGGCGGCGCCTCTCGGCGCCCGCATCCGGGGACACGCCCGTCACCCCGAACCGCTGGCCATTCAGGTGAACTTCGCGTAGCTCCCACACAGGGCGGACGATCCGGAGCGACGGCAGGCAATGCGAGCGGGAGACGTCATCGACGGCCGGTTCGAGATCATGGAGCTCGCGGGCGCCGGCGGCATGGGCCACGTCTTCCGCTCGCGCGACCTCAAGACCGGCGAGACCATCGCCCTCAAGGTCCTCCAGAACGCCGCTTCCCAGGACTCGAACCGCCTCGCGCGCGAGGCGCAGGCGCTCGCCACGCTGCGGGTGCCGGGGGTGGTGCGGTACATCTCGCACGGCCGCACGGAGCACGGCCACCCCTACCTCGCCATGGAGTGGCTCACCGGCGAGACCCTCTCCCAGCGCCTTGCCCGGCAGGCGTTCACCCTGGAGGAGAGCCTCAAGCTCGCCCGGCGCGTCGCGACCACCCTCGGCTCCGTGCACCGGCTCGGCGTCGTCCACCGCGATCTCAAGCCGAGCAACCTGCTCCTCGTCGGCGGCACCATCGACCGCATCACGCTCATCGATTTCGGCGTCGTCCGGATGTCCGGCATCGACCAGCAGCTCACCATGCCCGGCGCCATCCTCGGCACCCCGGGCTACATGGCGCCGGAGCAGGCCCGCGGCGAGGCGCACGTCGACGCGCGCGCCGACGTCTTCGCGCTCGGCTGCCTGCTCTACAAGTGCATCTCGGGGCGCGCCCCGTTCCGCGGCGCGCGCGGGCTCGCCGTGCTCGTCAAGGTGCTGATCGAGGAGCCGCCGTCGCTCCGGTGGATCCGCGACGACGTGCCCGAGGCGCTCGACGCCCTGGTCCAGCGGATGCTGTCGAAGTCGCCCGAGGGGCGGCCGAGCGACGGCAACGCGGTCGCGATCGAGCTCGCCGGGCTCATGGATCCCGCGGCGATCTCCGTCCGCCCGCCCTCGATGTCCGTCCGCCCGCCGGAGCTCACGACCGGCGAGCGCAAGGTGATGTGCCTCGTCCTCGCGCGCGACGGCCTCTCCGCCGCCGAACCGTCGCTCCCCGAGGTCGACGAGCAGGCGCGCGCGCAGGCGCTCTCGACCACGGCGGCGCGCTACAAGGGCCAGCTCGAGCTCGTCGACGCGCGGCTGCCGCTCGTCGTGCTGTCCGGCGCCGGCGCGACGACCGACCTCGCGGCCCGGGCCGCCCGCTGCGCGCTCGCCGTCCAGGCGCTCCTCGGCGGCGCGCCGGTCGCGGTCGTCACGGGCAGGGCGGAGATCGCCTCGCGCATGCCGATCGGCGACCTCATCGACCGCGTGGTCCAGCTGCTCCCCGAGGGCCGAGCGACGTCCCGCGCGCCGGCGATCCGCATCGACGAGGTGACGGCGGGCCTGCTGGGCGCGCGGTTCGAGATCACGTCCGACGGGGGCCGCCCCTGGCTCCACGGCGCGCGCGAGGAGCCAGAGGCGCCGCCCCACGTGCTCGGCAAGGCGACGTCGTGCGTCGGGCGCGAGCGGGAGCTCGCGCTGATCCGGGACGAGCTCGCCCGCTGCATCGAGGAGTCGACCCCGAGCGTCGTGCTCGTCACGGGGCCGGCGGGCATCGGCAAGTCGCGGCTCCGCCACGAGCTCGTCCGCGCGATCCGGGAGGACGGCGAGCCGGTCGAGGTGTGGCTCGGCCAGGTGGATCCGATGAGCGCCGGGTCGGCCTTCGGCCTGCTCGCGCACGCGCTCCGCCGGGCGATCGGCCTCACGGACGCCGATCCCGTCGAGGAGCGGCGGCGCAAGGTGCGCGCGCGGGTCGAGCGGCACGCGGCGCTCGACGCCGGGCGGGTCGCGACGTTCCTCGGCGAGCTCGTCGGCGCGCCGTTCCCGGACGACGACGTGCAGCTCCGGGCGGCGCGGCGCAACCCGATGCTCATGGGCGATCAGCTGCGCCTCGCCTGGGAGGACTTCCTGCGCGCCGAGTGCGCGGTGCAGCCGGTCCTCCTCGTGCTCGAGGACCTGCACTGGGGCGACCTGCCCACGGTCACGATGGTCGACGCCGCGCTCCGGAACCTGAAGGACCGGCCGTTCATGGTCATGGCGCTCGGCCGGCCCGAGGTGCACGAGCTCTTCCCGAAGCTGTGGGACGAGCGGCGCGGGCACAAGCTCCGCCTCGCGGGGATCTCGCGCCGGTCGAGCGAGCGGCTCGTGCGCCAGGTGCTCGGCGAGCGCGAGAGTCCGGCGCTCGTGGCGACGCTTGTCGAGCGCGCGGACGGCAACGCCTTCTACCTCGAGGAGCAGATCCGCGCGGCGGCGGCGGGCAAGGGCGTGGACCTGCCGGAGACGGTGCTGGCGATGGTGCAGGCGGAGCTCGACGCGCTCGACGTGGGCGCGCGGCGGGCGCTGCGGGCCGGGGCGATCTTCGGCGAGACCTTCTCGCGGAGCGGGGTCGCCGCGCTGGTCGGCCGGGCGGAGGTCGAGCCGCTGCTCGCCGAGCTCGAGGTGCGGGAGCTCATCGTCCGGCGTTCCGTGGAAGGCGCGCCGGAGGCGGCCGAGTACCGGTTCAGGCACGCGCTCGTGCGCGAGGCGGCGTACGGGATGCTGACCGATCACGATCGCCGCCTCGGCCACCGGCTCGCCGGCGAGTGGCTCGAGCGGACGGGCGTGGCGGATCCGATGGCCCTGGCCGAGCATTTCGAGCGCGGCGGCGAGCCGGCGCGGGCCGCGGCGGCGACCCTGCGCGCGGCCGAGCAGGCGCTGCTGGGGAGCGACCTGGGCGCGGCGATCGAGCGCGTCGAGCGCGGCATCGCGCGCGGCGCCTCGAAGGCGACGGCCGGGGCGCTGCGGCTCTGCCAGGCGGAGGCGCACCTCTGGCGGGGCGAGTTCGCGCTGGCGGAGCGGCGGGGGACCGAGGCCCTGGAGCGGCTCGCGCCCGGGTCGGCGCCGTGGTTCTCGGCGCTCACGCAGGTGATCCTCGCGGCCTCGAAGCGCGGCAACCACGACCAGGTCGAGGGCCTGCTGCGCCTGGCGCAGGGCACCGAGGCGCGGCGGTCGGCGCGCCCCGCGCGCAGCGTGTGCCTGTGCGCGGGCGCCGGGCGGCTCGTGTTCGGAGGGCGGTACCAGCTCGCGGACGAGCTGCTCGACGGGATCGAGCAGGACGCCGAGGAGACCGAGCAGGAGGTCGAGGTGCTGGCGCGGCTCCACGAGGCGCGCGCGTACCGGGCGATGGCGGTCGGCGATCCCGGCGCGTGCCTCGCGGGCTTCGAGGCGGCGCTCGCGGCGTTCGAGCACGCGGGCGACCGCCGCAACGCCTGCTGGGCGAGGAACAACCTGGGCTCCTGCTACGCGGAGCTCGGCGATTTCGAGGGCGCCGACGCGGCGCTGCGCGCGTCGCTCGCGGACGCGGAGCGGATGGGCCTGTCGGACGTCCGGCTCGGCGCGCTCCTCAACCTCGGTCCGGTGCTCGCGCAGCAGGGCCTCGTCGAGGAAGCGCGGCGGACGGCGGAGGAGGCGATCGCGACGTCCCAGCGCCTCGGCGATGCGCGCGGGGAGGGCGCCGGGCGGGCATGCCTCGCGAGGATCGTGCTCCAGGCGGGCGAGCTCGGGGGGGCCGAGCGCGAGGCGCGCGCCGCGGTCGCGATCCTGTACGGCGCGCCGCCCTTGCGGGCCTTCGCGTACGCGGTGCTCGGGCGGGCGCTGCTCGACGCGGGGCAGGCGGTGGACGCGCTCGCGGCGACGACCGAGGCGCTCTGCCTGCTGGAGTCGATGGGGGCCGAGGTGGGCGAGTCGCTTGTGCGCCTCGCGCACGCCGAGGCGCTCTCGGCCTGCGGCCACGGGCGGGAGGCGATGATGGCGATCGCCTCGGCGCGGGAGCGCCTGCTCGAGCGGGCGCGGAAGATCGGCGATCCGGTGTGGCGCGCGAAGTTCCTCGGCAATGTGCCGGACAACGTGGCCACGCTGGAGCTAGAGCGGCGCTGGCTGGACGCCTAGGCCGCTCTACGCCGCCGGCGCGCTCAGAGGAACTCGCAGAGGTAGCCGGTGGGCTGGGTGGCCCTGACGTCGAAGCCGCTCTTGCCTGCCACCTCGAACGACGTCCCTGCCGGATAGGCGCGCCACTCCGTGGAGCCGTCGATGCGGATCGCGAGCTCGCCGGCGACGACCGTCATCCGCTCCGGCGCGTCGGTCGAGAAGTGGAACTCGCCGGTGTCGATGACACCCACCGTCTGCCGGCGCCCGTGGCGCTCGAAGCCGACGCTCTGGACGTTGCCGTTGAAGTAGCTGTTGTGCTTGAGCATGGCGCCCTCCTACCGCGTCCCGCCGCGAGAGACCAGCCCGGACGGACGGGAGAGGTCCGCCCGGCGAGCTACGGCTTCCCGCCCGGGATCGGCACGTAGGCGTGCTGGATGAGGTGGTTGTCTGAGCCCTCGTGGCTCGTCGCCAGCGTGGTCCAGACGCCTTGCTTGCCGCTCTTCCATACGCCGACCAGGATCTTCGCCGACTCCGCCTGATGGCTGAACTTGTACGTGACGTTGGCGCTCCGTCCCGTCTCGCTGGTCGATTGGCTGGTGCGCTCGGTGCCGGATTTCGTCGCCTCCTCGTAGGAGGTCCCGAAATTCGCGCTCGCGGACTTGGAGTCTCCGGCCGAGAGGCCGAGGTTGGCGCCGCTCTTCGTCGCGGTCTCGGTATACTCCTTGAACGTCATGCCGAGCGTGATCTTCTCCGACGTTCCGGACGTCATCGATGCCTCGCTCAGCGTGCCGGCGATCGGCGTGATGACCATGATGCGCACCTCGTAGCCGTTCGAGGTCGTGAACGTCCAGTCGCCGACGCCGGTCGGAAACGTCCGGAGCTGCTTGTCGATCTCGCTCAAATCCCGCTGCGGGATGCTGCCCTCGAGCCACCTGCTGCTCGTCCAGAGACCCCAGTCGCGGTAGTAGATCTCCCCGTTCGTGGCGTCCCAGCGCTGCTTGATGCTATCGAGCGTGACGGCGTAATCGATGCCGGAGATCACCCTGTCGCCCGCCGCGAGCGCGTGGCTGTTCTCGTAGCGGAGCCCGGTATTGGCCCTCATCTCCGTCACGCGCTTGTCGTCCCCTCCCTCGAGCTCCGGAGGCGTCCTCCGGTTGTCCGCGTCGGTGCCCGTCGGATCGACGTAGCTGACCGGGTTGTTCTTGGCGTAGCCGTAGAGGTTGCACTCGGCCGGCGACGCGACGCACTTGTCGATGCTGGTCAAGAACAGGGGATCCGGCGTCCAGAACTGCCCGAGGAGCGGGTCGTAGTCGCGGACGCCCATGCGCACGAGGCCGAGATCGCGGTCATAGCCCTTCTGCACATAGTCGATCGCCTCGGCGAGGGGGCCGTACTCGATCCGCGCCCCGTAGGCCGAGGCGAGCGAGAGCGCGCCGGCCTCGTCGGAGATGCTCGTGCCGCGCGGGTCGAACGGCAAGCGCTCGAACACGCCGTTCTCGATCACGCCGACCGTGATGCCCGCGACGTTCACCGGCTCGACGAGCCCGTCCTCGCTGAGGTAGGCGCCCGCCACGTACCCCGCCACGGGCACGCCGTTCCTGTACTTGAGCACCCGCTGCCCTGCCTCGTCGTACGCGAAGCGGAGCTCGTCGGCGCCGCGATAGGCACGCTCGACGTCGCCGCTCGGACCATACTCGACCGTGAGGTCGTCGTGCGCGGTCACGCGGCCCATGGCGTCGACCTGGTAGCTCTCGCCGCCCGCCGTGATGGCCGCGGCGCTGCGCGCGATGGGCCGGTCGCCGAGCTCGTCGCTCGCCGACGCGATCATCCCGGACGCGTCGTAGCTGTAGCTCGCCGAGCCTGCGCCGTCGGACGAGCCGACGAGGAAGCCGCGCGCGTCGTACTGATAGCCGCGGCGCAACGTGTCGTCGCCGAGCTCGAAGATCTCCGCCGCCATCAGGCCACGCGCGTTCTTCTCCCAGCTCACCGCGCCGGAGACGCTCCCGCTCATCTCATAACCTCGCCGCGCCCGCGTCATGGGGTCGTAGCTCAGGTCGAGCGCGCCGTCCTCGAAGTACACTGTCTCGGGCCGGCCCTCGCCGTCGTACGTCATCGTGAAAAGGAGCGCGCCGTCCAGCCGGCAGCTGGCCAGTCGGCCGTAAGCGTCGTAGTCGTACGCCCTCGTCGTCACGAGGAGGGGCGCGTCGTTGCGGTCCGACACGCGGAGCGTCACGCTCTTCGTCGCGCCGTTCGCGTAGAGCGAGATGTCCTGATCGAGCTTGCGCCACCCGTCGAGATCCCAGCGTGTCGCCGAGACCTTTCCGTCCGCTCGGCGCGTCGTGACCTTCGTGATCTCGCCGGTCGTCACCGTGGTCGCGAAGCCGAGCTGGCCAGGGAGGGTGAGGCCGCCAGGCAGCGCGCCATCCCAGCCCGTCTCGACCGTGCGGGTCTCGCCGCTCGACGACTTCGTCTCGACGGTGCGGGTGATGCGCCCGATCGCGTCGTGCTCGTACCTCGTCCTCCGGTCGAGCACGCCGGCCGTCGACAGCTCGCGCCGCTCGGTCATCCGCCCTGTCTCCGCGGCGTACGACCACTCGACGCGCTGCACGTCCTCGCGCTGGACGACCGAGGGGCGGCCGTACGCGTCGAAGTCGAGGCTGTGGACGCCGGCCGCCGTGTAGACCCGGCGGAGCCGGCCCATGGCGTCGTGGGCGTAGGAGGTCACCGCCCCGCTCTGGTCTGCGAACCAGCGCGGCCGGCCGTCGGCCCCCGCGCCGGTCCTCGTCGCGTAGGCGCCGTTCTCGATCGCGGTCACCACCAGCTCGTCGCCCACGATCTCGCGGAGCACCTCGTTCTCGCCGATGACGCCGCTCTGCACCGTCGACCACGACGAGAGGTCGCTGCCGGCGCCCGTCTTCGTGGACACGCCGAGCAGCGTCGCGCCTGCGAGCAAGGACGCGTGCGTCAAGCCGCCCAGCGAGGGCATGGGATCGCGCGCGAACTCCCGCACCTCCGCGGACGAGCGGCTCACCTGCGTCACTCGAGACAGGCTGTAGCCGCCGGGCTGCAGCGCGGCCTTGGCCAGCACCGCGCCGTCCGCGGCGAGGAGGTCCGCCATCTCGGTGGCCGCGCCGGTCGCGGCGTCGACGAGGTGGCGCTCGAGGATCTGACCCGGCGCCGTGGCCGTCGCCCAGACATAGTCGATCTGGTTGAGCGGACGGGCGGGCGTGGCGCCGGAGAGGTCGTCCCAGGTGGCGCGCAGGCGCTCCAGTCCGTCATAGTCGGCGAAGTTGTTCCAGGCGGCGCCGCCGCGGGTGATCCGCGAGTGGACGAGCGCGTCGGTGATCGGATCGCGGCCAACCACGCTCTCCACCACGCCGTCGGGCGACGTCACCGTGCTGAGCTGCCCGGTCACGGGATCGTAGGTGTAGAGCGAGGTGCCGGCGCCCGGCGAGCCGATGGACGCGACCCGATGGTCGTCGTCGTAGGCCACCTCCTGAAGCACGACCGGGCCTGTCGGCCCGGCCTGCGAGGCGCGGGTGACACGGCCGAAGTCGTCCCGCTCGATGTCGACGCGGTAGTCGTAGTCGAGGGTCGCGTCGTCGTGTGTGCCGATGACGCGCTGCGAGCCGGTGAGGCAGACGAGCTCGGGATCGAGCTCGGCCACCTCCATCAACGTCGTCTCCTGCCGGCCGATGCCGTCCGGCCCCGTGGTCTCGACCACGGTCGGGCAGATCCCGTCGTGGTACTCGCGGAAGTCGGTGCGCGTCGTCACCGCTGCGCTGCCGTCCTCCGCCTGCCATCCGCGCTCCTCCCACAGCACCCGGAGCCACGGGACGCCGTGGAAGGCGGCCGGCTCCAGGCCTCGCTCCGAGAAGCGCACGAGGCCGGGGATGCGGTCGTCCTCGTCGCGCGTGCCAGTGACGACGCCCGCGATGTCGTTGTCGTTATGGAAAGCGACCGTCTCGTGCAGGTAGGGAGACGCCTTGCGCGCCTCTTCGAACCCGACAAGGTACTTGCCCGCCGTGTGCCATACGGGCGAGCCATACTCGTAGGTGTACGTGACAGGGTCGTAGCCCGAGGACTCGACGCGCATCGACGTGAGGATCGAATAGAGCTGGTTCACCCCGGGCGCCGGGCGCACCCGGCCGTAGCCGAAGTGGACGACGGTGCCCTTGCCGTCGTCGGACGAGAGCAAGAGGCCGGTGGACGGCCGCGACAGCTGCAGCACCTCGGCGTGCGCGCCGTTCGCCATGACGATCTGCTCGTTGCCCGAGCCCGACAGATCGACGACCACAGGAAAGGAGACGGACCAGGGGATCGACGCGAAGGCGGACACCGGGGTCTCGACGAAGGAGCTGCCGCGGTTCGTGAAGAGGAGGACCGTCTGGCCCTTGGTCAGGATGAGGTCGGACAGGCCGTCGTTGTTGAAGTCGCCGTGGCTGAACTCGTAGGTGGAGAGCCCCGAGAGAGGCAGTCCAGACGCCGTGGTGAACAGGTACGAGGTCCCGGTCTGCTCGAAGCGGCCGGAGCCGACGCCGCGCCAGACCGCCACGCCGCCGCTGTGGCGCACCATGAGGTCGGGCCGCCCGTCGCCGTTGACGTCGAGGACCCAGCTCGCCGTGGGCGTCACCCTCGGCAAGAGCGATGAGGTCGCGCCCGGCGCGAACGACGCCTGAGCGGGCGAGCTCGAGGTGTTCCGCAGCACCTGCGCGCTGCCGTACGAGACCCGCACGATGTCCGGCCGCTGGTCGAGATCGAGGTCGGCGAGGCGGGTGTTCGGCCCGGTGGCCCAGGAGCCCGTGATCCACTGATCGAGCTGCGTGAAGCCGGCGCGATCGCAGACGATCACGCGCGTCTGCGCCCCCGTCGAGCTCGCGGCCGTCACGACCACGTTGGGCTCGGTGGCGTCGCCGTGCATGCGCGCCAGGAAGCGCGGTTTGTTCGTCGCCGACGGGGCCGGCCGGCAGAGCGGGTTCTCGGCGCCCGTGGGGGCGGGCAGCGCCTCGAAGACATAGCCTGTCTCGGTCTGCCGAACGAGCGTCTGGTCGAGGTGCACCTCCATGTCGGTGAGGCCATTGCGCTCGAGGTCGGTCATGGCCGCCTTGTCGGGCTGAATGGCGCCTGAGCCGTACGTGGCGAGGTACCCGTCGAGCGCTGGGGCCGGCTGGAACGTCGCGTTCGCCAGCTGGTCGGTCGAGAAGTCGTAGCGGTAGGTGACGGGCGGCTCGGTCGCGCCCGAGGCGTAGCGCTTGGTCACGCTCGCCAGGTAGAACGCCGGGCCGGTCGGCGAGGTCTGATACGTCAGGTCGTGGCGATAGCGCTCGAGGTACGCGCCGTTCCAGGCCGACACCGCGACGCGGGTGACGCGCCGATCGAGCAGCGTCTTCGCGCCCGAGACGAAGGTGGCGAACGGCGTGGACAGCGGCTCGTAGGTGAACGTCATCCGGTACTGGTTCCCGTCGAAGCGGCCGCCCCAGCGGACCTCGGAGAGGAACGCCCGCCCCGTATCGTTGTGAGTCCAGGTCAAGGTCGTCGAGTCGCCGAAGAGGGTCTCCACGCGGCTCAGGTTCCAGGAGTAGGTGCCGTCCGGCGTGACGCTGGCGTCCGCGGCGTCGAAGCGATGACGCGTGCCGTCCGAGGTCGTCGCCACCCACCCCTCGTCGCTGAGGCGGAGGCGCACCATGCTGCGCAGGCCGGCCGGGTAGTAGGCGCCGTCGTCGCCCTCGACCAGCCGGCCCCACGGGCTCGTGAAGGAGTCGCCCGCCGTGAAATCGATCTCGCCGACGACCCGGTGCCGCCGGATGGTCAGGTCGGTCTGCCAGCCGACGCCCCACTCGCCGACCCCGCCCTCGGCGGAATACGAGGGCACGACCGAGGCGAGGAGGCCGCCTCTCTCCGCCGGCGCGTCGATCGGCAACGGCAGCGAATACGCGCCTCGCGCGAGCGCCGACGGTCCGAACGCCAGCCGCGAGAGGCTGCCGGCGATCGAGCCGCGCTCGGGCTGTGCGATGCTGGGCGGCTGCACCAGCTGGTCCTTGAACGGCCCCGCGGCCGCGTCCTCGTGGGCCCCGAGAGCGGCGGCGAGGCCGGCTGTCGCAGGCAAAGCATGACGTAACCAGTTCATCATGGGCTCCTGAAGGTGAGATGGAAAGGGTGTTAACGAGCAATGCGTCCCCGCCGGAGACGGGCGCAAAGGAGGACCGGTCGAGGGGGGCGCGGGCGCAGCTCGCGCGAGGGGGTCGCCCTGGGCGACCCAGCCACCGCGCGGTCCGCTCGCGCCCGCGCCCCCTCTGCGCTCGTGTCTAGAGCTCTTCCGGCGGCAGCTGTGGCGGCAGCTCTTCGATCAGGCCGCCTCCGGCGAGGTTCACGCTGTTCTGGCAGACGGCGGGCACGAAGCTGAGGCCGGTGTTCACGCGGCGCTCGACCTCGAGCACCAGCAGCACCGCGAGCGTCTGGTCGATGAAGGTCGCCGGGGGATCGGTGTAGAAGCTCGTGAAGTCGACCGAGAAGGTCGTGAACGGCGAGATGCCCGCGCCCGCGCCGAGCTCGTTGCTGGCCCCGAAGTCGCTGAGCACGTCGCCGCCTGGCCCGTTGATGACAGGCAGGCTGAGCGGGACGCCCGCCTCGGTGTCGGCCGTGAGCTCGAGGACGCCGCCGACGCGCGGGAACGAGAAGCGCGCGGCGCCCGCGCCTGCGACGGCGGGCAGCTCGCGGCCGAGCGCCGTGAAGTCGATCGACGTGTTCACGGGGTTCAGCATGTAGACCGACGCCCGGCGCACGACCGGCGCGACGTCGTGGCACGACAGGCGCGCGTTGCCGCCCGAGAACGCGTAGAGGTCAGCGGCCTGCACCGCGAGCTCGGCGACGTGGCCGTCCTGCTCGATGCCGCGCCACGCCCGCTCCGACGCCTGCTCCGAGGCGCTCCGGAACTCGTCGCACAGGCCCTCGCACGCCTCGGGATCGCGCGGAAACGCCACCACGACCGTCCGGCGCGCGTCGCTCGGCAGCTCGAACTGCGCCGCCACCAGGCTGTTGCGGGCGCGGACAGCGAAGCGGCGCAGATCGTCCGCGACCTCGTCGAGCGGGGCGGCGAAGCTCACGCCGAGCAGCGCCGCGAGCTGCCCGGCCGCGGAGGCGCGGAGGCCGCCGAGGCCCGCGGGATCGCGCAGCTGGAAGATCGGCGCCGCGTAGTCCGAGAGGATCTCCCGGAGCGACTCGATCGCGGGGCGCAGCTCTACGCCGGCGAGGTCGCGCAGGCGCCAGCGCGGGATGAGGCGCAAGAGGCGCGACTCGGCCTCCGTGTTGCTCAGCTCGTGCTCGAGCGCGAGCAGGTCGAGGCCGATGCGCGCGATGTCGTGCTGGACGCGGTGGATCTCGCCGCGCCGGCCGAGGCTCGCGATCTCCTTCTCGATCCACGCTTCGTAGAGGTTCTTCAGCTCGACCGGCAGGCCTTGCAGGCCGTTGCCCTGCGCGGCGAGCAGGAGGGTGAGCCGGGACCACGCGTCCGCGCGCAGCGCGCCCGCGTCCTGGCTCGTCATGCCGCCCTGGGCGAGGATGTCCGAGGCCTGCGCCTCGATCGCGTCGATCGTCTTGGCCATCCCTGCGCCCAGCGAGCGCGCGACGAGCCCGATGGGCGTGATCACCCGCATGCTCAGCAGGAGGGAGTCGGCGGTGGGGCGCGCGCAGCCGCCCGTGACGTCGTTGACGAGGAAGTGGACGTCGATCTCCGTCTCCATGGCCGGGTCGACCGCCGGCGCCTGGATCGCGTCGCGCGGGTTGACGACGCGCACGTCGAGGATGACGTCCGGCTGGTCGTGCAGGGTCAGCACGGCAAGGAGGCTCCCGACCGGCGCCGCGGGCACCGGCACGATGGGCAGCCGCAGCCCGCCGTTGAAGCTGGCGCTCATGCGCGCGTCGGTGCCGAGCGTGTGCGAGGTCCCGTACGAATCGGTCGTACCCCAGCTCTCGCTTGTGCAGCGCCGCTCGGTGTACGAGGCCACGAGGGGCGAGCTGGGCAGCTCCGGGATGCTCGGCGGCCAGGAGGCGCTGAAGCCGGTGCACCGCTCGAACATCTCCAGGCTCGATTCGATCTGCGTGTGGCTCTGGTTCACGCCGTCAGCCTCGTAGCGCGTGTTCGACCACGTGATGTAGTAGCCCTCGGGGCCGGCGACGGCGCCGAGCACGTCGATGTCCGCGGCGGCGCCGGTGGGCGAGGCGATCTGGGAGAGGTCGAGCGCGCACGTGGGCGTCCACGTCCGGTCGGGCATGTCGACGTCGAGGATCTCGCCCGGCAAGAGGGTCACCACGGCCGCGTGCATCGAGGGCAGGTCGAGCTCGCCGCCGACGGGGAAGCGCGCGTCGTCCGGGCTGATCTCGACGGGCGGCAGCGTGTCGACCTGGTAGGCGGCGTCGGCGTCGAAGGCGCCCGACGCGATCACGGCCTCGAACGCGCTCATGAAGTCGCCGATCGCGGCGTGCTCTGACGCCTCGCGGGAGCGCAGGCCGTCGAGCCGGCCGAGGAGCGCGCGGGCCTCGTGCACCTGCGACGCCACGCGGTCGAGGACGCTCCGGGTCTCGCCCGCCGCGCGCGTCTGCGCGAGCAGGTCGTTCGTCGTGGCGAGCCGGGCGGCGGCGAAGTCGTCGGCCGCGCCGTCGACCGCGCTGACGCCGTAGTCGATGTACCCGACGAGCTGCTCGCGCTTGAGCACGGCCGAGCTGAGGCGCGCGGGCGACGCGGCGATCAGGCCGGTGGCGGCGTAGCTCGTGGCGGCGCCGCGCGCGGCGCGCACGAGCGCGGCCAGGCCCTCGGCCTCGATCGGCACCTCGGCGTTCGGGTCGGCGAGCGCGGCCAGGGACGAGCCGCCGGCCCTGCTCCAGGCCTCGGCGAGCGCCGCGTGCTGCTGGACCAGGGCCGCGAGGGCGGCGACGAGCGCGGGCTGCTGGCTGCCGAGCGCGCCGGCGTGGCCGAGCACGTCGGCGAGCGCCCCCGCGTCGTCGATGGCGGCGAGGGCGCGCCACGCCTCGGAGGCCGGCGTCGCGAGCGGCGCGCCGCCCGGCGCTGTGGGCGCGCACCCGGCGAACCTGCAGGCGACGTCGTGGATCGGGCTCACCTGCTGGAGGCGATCGAGCGTGCCGCGCAGCGCGTCGCCGACGATGAACAGGAGCGGCGGCGAGGCGATCGGCTTCGAGGGGTGGAACGCGGCGCGGAGCATCGCCCAGTCGACGGCGAGGCCCGAGGCGGCGACGTCGGCGAGGAGCGCGGCCGCGGCGGCGTCGCTGCCGGCGTTCGCGGGCAAGGGCTCGGCCGCCTCGTGGGCTCGCTCCCAGATGCGGCCGGCGAGGGCGCCGCTCTGCGCGCGCACCCAGCCGGGATCCCCGATCGGGGCGACGGCGTTGTACCAGGCGTCGAGGTGGCGGAGGCTCTCGAGCAGATCGTCCTCCAGCCCGCCCGCCGCGCTGTACGTCGATGTCGTGCGCTCGATCAGGGTCGCGACGATCTCCGCGCCGAGGGCGAGCAACGTCCCGCGGCAGGCGCTCTCGGGCAGCTCGGGCAGCTCGGCGAGCACGTCGAGGCAATGGGGGAGCTCGGCGCGAACGGCCTCCACGGGGACGTGGGCGGCGTCGAGGTCGGCGCACAGCTGGAGCTGGCTGGCGATGTTCACGCCGCTCGGGCTCACGGCCGACGCGGCGCACGCCGGATCGATCGCGAGCGGGAGCTGGCACGCGGGCGCGCCCGCGAAGGAGCTGTAGAGGAGCTCGATCGGAGCGCGCTCCGACGCGCTGAGCCGGTGGGCGGCGAGCTCGAGGACCAGCTTGAGCCGGGCGGCTTGAGCCTGTGCCACGTGGGCGGGCGCGCCCGCCATCTTGTCGACGAGGCAGGCGGCCATCGCGCGAGCGTCGCTGTCGGCGACGAAGTCGGGGTCATCGCAGGTGAGGCAGACCGGCGCCGAGCTCGGAGGGAACGTCTGGCCGGGGCCGCTCGGCGCGGTCGGCGCCAGCGCGTTGGGTGAAGGCGTGGTCAGCGTGGTGCCCGTCTCGCAGGCGCACTCGTTGGGCCTGTAGTCATGACAGCCGCATTCGGGGGCTGGCCCGGTGTTGGGCTGCGGGAAGCTCGTGATGTTGAGCTCGCACCTGTAGGTGATCGTCCGTATCCTCTCCAGCGGAAAGCCTCCGCTCTGGGTGGTCCTGTCGCTGAGGATGACGGTCCGCGGCTGCACGTCGAGCCGTGAGAGCCACGTGCTGTAATTGGGGCCGGTCGTCGGTACGACGGAGCTCCTGATCGCGTTCTTTCGGTTCGTGGCGAGGTTGCTGCAGATCGTCGTCGTGTCCGGGGGGCAGGTCGTCAGACCGTCATTGGGACCTCCGTACGTCGTCTGGCAGGTCGAGGTGTATTGGGTGCTCGGGCGCTCGACGATGTTCGACTCGTTGATCCCGGCGCCGTAGGTCGTGCAGCTGTTGTAATTCGCGCAGACGCCCGAGTAGCCGCAGATCGCCGGATCCTGGCAGAGGCGCCGCCAGCTGTAGCGCCACGGGCCATCACACGTGCCCGCGGGCGACTCGAGGCCGGCGTCGGCGCACTCCGGGCTCGCCCATGGGGCCTGCGCCCAGGCGGCGTTGCTGAAGAGGAGTGTCGTGAAGGCCAGCGCCAGGAGGATTGTCCGGCGCAGGCGGGGTGGGGGCGAGGTGGCGATCACCCTGCTCGGTCTGGGTCGCAGTCGCGGTTGCAGGCGCAAGTGCATGATGTGCGCCACGCTGCAATCCCCAAGCCATCGATGGCTGTCTCGGCCGCGCCGCGCTTTCGTGGGACGAGTCGCCGCGCGGCGCGCGAGCTCGGAGCGCTGTTGGCCGGGGCCGGCCGAGCCGGCGACGGCTGTTGCGCAGACCTCGCGCAAAGGAGCGAAGGCGCGGCCCGACAGATTGCGCAGACCTGGCGCAAAGGAGCGAAGGCGCGGCTCGAAGGAGCGATCTTCGCTCGACGGCCTGCGGGGAGGCTATCGAGCGCCCTGTCTCTCTGGAGGAGACACCTGTTCCTGCCGGGGAACAGCGCGCTCACTCGAACGGCCAGGGCGTGACCCGCATCGGGCGCGAAGCGGCGAGTCGCGCCCGATAACGCAGCCGGCGCGTCATGCGCCTCCCGCGCCGACCGGCAGCCGCAGCGCGACCTCGAGCCCGCCGCCGTCCGCGTTCCTCGCCTCGACCTCGCCGCCGTGGATCCGCACCGCCCGCTGCGTGATGGCCAGCCCGATCCCCGTGCCGCCCGCGCCGCGCGCCCTGTGGTCGTCGACCCGGTAGAACGGCTTCCAGATGTCCCCGAGTGTGCCCTCCGGGACGCCCGGGCCGCGATCGCGGACGCGCACCTCGGCCGTCCCGCCGGAGCACTCGAGATCGACGCGGACCGCGGTGCCCGGCTCGGTGAAGCGCACCGCGTTGCGGACGACGTTCTCGATGGCGCGCCGGAGGAGCTCCTCGTTCCCGTCCAGCGAGCACGCGTCGCGCGCCCCGAGCTCGACCGAGCAACCCCGCTGCTCGGCCTCGAACGCGGCGTCCTCGACCAGCTGCTCCAGGAGCGCCGCGAGATCGACCCGCTCGGTGCGCTCCATGCCCCGGCCCGACTCCAGGCGGCTCAGCGTGAGCAGCTCGCCGATCATCCCGTTGAGCCGCTCGGTCTCCCGCTCGATCCGGTCGAACGCCGGCTCCACGTCCGGCGGCGAGCGCCGGCGGACGAGCTCGAGCGCGATGTTGAGCCGCGCGAGCGGCGACCGGAGCTCGTGAGAGACGTCGCGCAGGAGCCGGCGCTGCGTCTCCAGGAGCTCGTCGATGCGCTCGGCCATCCGGTCCATGTCGCGCCCGAGCGCCAGCGTCTCGCCGTCCGCGCCCGCGAGCTTCTGCGCGACGCGCACCGAGAGATCCCCCGCGGCCATCCGCTGCGTGGCGCCGCGCAGGATGCGGATCGGACGGGACAGGTACCGCGCGAGGAGCACCGCGACGAGCCCGGTGACGGCGACGATCGCGAGGAGCCGCTGGGGCAACGTCTCCGGCACGATGAAGAACATCCACGGCGACCGGACAGGGCCGGCCGCGACCGCGGCGAGGGCAGGGTCGCGGCGCAGGACGACCGCGACGAGCTCCCGCTCCTCGCCGACCTCGATGGCGATGCCGTCGGCCGAGCGCCTCGCCCTGTCCTCGGCGAGCGGCGCGCCGTCGATGGGCTCGCCCATCACGAGCGCGCCGGCCCGGTAGACCGCGACGCGCTGATCCCGCGGATCGAGCGGCGCGAGGCGCTGCTCGCACCCGGGGAGCCCGTCCCGCGCGCAGGCGAGCGCGCCCTCGGCCCGGAGCTCGACGCTGCGCGTGTTCAGGCGGCGGCGCAGCCCGCTCGGCTCGGCGGAGAACGCCCAGCCGTGGATCACCGCGAGCAGGCCGACGAGCAGCGCCATGGCGAGCCACAGCGAGACGAGGAGGCGCAAAAAGAGGCTCTTCACGGCCGCCCTCCGGGGAGAAAGCGCTTCACGCGCGCTCCCGCGCGAGGATGTAGCCCGCGTTGCGGACCGTCTTGATGCGCTCGCCGCCGCCCGGCCCAGGCCCGAGCTTGCGGCGGAGGTTCGAGACGTGCATGTCGATGCCTCGGTCGTACGCCGCGAGCCGGCGTCCGAGGACGCGCCGCGCGAGATCCTCGCGCGACACCACCGTCCCCGCCTGCCGCGCCAGGACCTCGAGCAGGTCGAACTCGGCCGTGGTGAGCCGGATCTCCTCGCCGCGGACACGGACGCGCCGCGCGGCGGGGAGCACCTCGAGATCGTCGACCGTCAGCGCGCCCTGCGCCTCCGCGGCGGAAGGACCGGCCGCCGCGCCCGGCCCGGCCGCCGCGCCCGGCCCGGCCGCCGCGCCCGGCCCGGCCGCCGCGCCGGCGTGAGAGGCGCGCCGGTGGAGCGCCCGCACGCGGGCGACCAGCTCGCGCGGGTTGAACGGCTTCGGCAGGTAGTCGTCGGCGCCCATCTCGAGGCCGACGATGCGGTCGACGTCCTCGCCCCGCGCGGTGAGCATCAGGACAGGGACGCGCGAGCTCTGCCGCAGCCGCGTGAGGACCTCGAACCCGTTGAGCCCGGGCAGCATCACGTCGAGCACCACGAGCGTGAACGGCTTCTCCCTCTCCTCCTGCGCGCGCGCGAGGCCGGAGATCGCGTCGCGCGCGCTCTCCACCGCGTAACCTTCCTGACCGAGCAGCTCCGCCAGGAGCTCGCAGAGCTCGGCGTCGTCGTCGATGACCAGGATCTGGGGCGGATCCGTCATGTCGCGACTGTAGCGCGGCTGTCGCACCGCCGTGTAAGGCCTGGTCAAGAGGCGTCTTGACGAATCTTTACACGACCAGGACACCTCTTGAGACATTGCCCTTTAGCTTGCGGTGCATGACGTTCACTCGCTCCGTTCCCTTGCCGTGGCTGGCGGCTCTCGCCCTCGCCGCCATGTGCTCGCTGAGCGTCGCGGCGCGCGCCGAGACGCTCACCGCCGAGGAGGCGGTCCGCCGCGCGGCCTCCCAGAACCCGTCCCTCCGCGCGGCGCTGCTCGAGGCCACCGCGGCGCGGCAGGCCGTCGCCGCCGAGGAGGGCGCCCGCAGGCCCACGCTCTCGGCCTCGGTGACCGGACAGTACCAGGAGTCCTACGGCAGGGTCGCCGACGCCAACGGAGGCGCGCCGGGCAATGGATCCGGCGCGCTCCAGCGCTCTGGCGGCACGTCCGTCGCGTCGAACGCGGCGCTGCGGTACACGACCGACGTCGGGACGAGCCTCGAGGTGGGCGCGTCGGCGCGCTCGCCCGCGGACGGGACCCCGGGGCCGAACTACGGCGCGCAGGCGTACGTCTCGGCGCGGCAGCCGCTCCTGCGGGGGGCCGGGACCGACGCGGTCCTCGCGCCGTACGCGCAGGCGCAGGCGTCGGCCGTCGCCGCGGAGCAGGAGCGCGAGCTCGCCGCGAGCCAGACCGCGCTCGACGTGCTCGGGGCGTACTGGGAGCTCTGGTACGCGGAGCAGGCGATCCTCGTGCAGGAGCAGGCGCTCGCGGCCGCAGAGCGGCTGCGAGCGGACGCGAAGGCGCGCGCCGAGACCCTCGGCACCGGCACGAAGGTGGACGTCCTGCGCTTCTCGACCTCGGCCGCGTCGATCGCGGACGCGCTGTCGCAGGCGCGGGCGACGCGCGCGGCGCGGGCCATCGCGCTCGGACGCGCGCTCGGCATGGCCCCGGCGAGCGCGGCGTCGCTCGCCCCGACCGGCGCGCCGCCGTCGCCCGGGGCCCTGCCGCCGGCCGACGCGCTCGTGCGCGCGGCGAGCGAGCGGTCGCTGGAGCTCGCGGCGCTGCGCGCCGACCTCGACGCGCAGCGCGCGCGGGTGGGCGCGGCGGAGGACGCGGACCAGATCCGCCTCGACCTGTTCGCGACGGCCTCGATGGACGGGCAGTGGGTGCGCGACGGCCTGCCGGGGCTCTCGCTGCCGGGCGGCCGGCCCGCGTTCGGGGTGCTGGGCGGGATCGAGGTCGAGCTGCCGCTCGGCGGCGGGCGGGCGTCCGCGGACGCGGCCCGCGCGCGCACGCAGCTCGCGGCCGCGGAGGCGCGGTACCAGGCGCGCGCCGAGGCGCTCGCGGCCGACGTGAGCTCGCTGCGCGCGAGCCTCGAGGCCGCGGCCGAGCAGGTCGCGCTGGCCACCGAGACGGCGCGCATGGCGGGTGAGCTGGCCGAGGCCGAGCGCCAGCGGCTCTCGCTCGGGACCGCGACGTCGGCCGACGTGGTGCAGGCGGAGCAGACGCGCAGAGAGGCGGAGCTCCGCAGGCTGCGGGCCGCGGTGACGGAGCTGACGTCGCGCCTCCAGCTCGATCACGAGACGGGCGCGCTGCTCGTCCGCTTCGCGTCGGTGCTGCCCAGGAGGTCGTCATGAACAGGAACAAGAAGCGTTACCTGATGTCCGGCGTGGCCGCGTTGGCCGTGGCGAGCTTCGCGATCGGCGGGTACGCCTGGTACAAGCAGCCCGAGAAGACCCCCGCCGGCCCCACCGTCGAGATCCGCCGCGGGAGCCTGACCGAGACCGCCGCCGCGTCCGGGAAGATCGAGCCCGACGTCCAGGTCGAGGTGAAGTCGCGCGCCCCGGGGCAGGTCATCGAGGTGCTCGTGAAGGAGGGCGATACGGTCGAGGCGGGGCAGCTCCTCGTGCGCCTGGACCCGATGGACGCGGAGCGCGATCTCGCCGCGGCGCGCGTGGCGCGCGACCGCGTGAAGGCCGATCTCGCCGCGGCGAACGCGTCGGTCGCGGTCGCCGAGCTCGAGCGCAAGAACAGCCAGACGAGCCAGGAGGTCGCCGAGAAGAGCGCCGAGATGGGCCTCGGGCCGACCGACGCGGCCCGCACGGCGGCGCACTCGACGAAGGTCGCGGGCGCCAACATCACGCTGCGGCGGGCGCAGCTGAGCTCGACCCAGGCGCAGCTCAAGGCGGCCGAGCTGGCGGTGCAGGACGCCGAGACGCGGCTGAAGGAGACGCAGATCTACGCCCCGATCGCCGGGACGGTGCTCGACGTGGCCGTGGAGAAGGGGACGCTCGTCTCGTCGGCGCTCACCAACGTGAGCGGCGGCAGCGCCGTGATGACGCTCGCCGATCTGTCGAACCTGCGCATCGTCGGCGCGATCGACGAGGCGCAGATCGGGCGCGTCGCGCCGGGGCAGCGGGTCGACATCCGCGTCGACGCCTACGGGGACCGGGTGTTCCAGGGCGTTGTCGACCGGGTGAGCCCGCTCGGCAAGGAGGTGTCGAGCGTCGTGACGTTCGACGTCGAGATCGTCGTCAACGACAAGGAGGCGTCGCTGCTCCGGTCGGGGATGAGCGCGGACGTGGAGATCGTGACCGCGGAGCAGAAGGACGTGCTGCTCGTGCCGCTCCTGGCCGTGCAGTCGCAGGGCAAGCGGCGGTTCGTGCGGCTCGCGAACGGCGAGGAGCGGCCGATCCAGACCGGGGCGACGGACGGCTCGCAGATGGTCGTGACCGCGGGGCTGAGCGAGGGCGACGACGTGCTCGCGAGCGCTCCCGCCGCGAGCGCGGCGGGGCCGCAGGGGCAGGGGCAGCGGCAGGGCGGCGGCCAGAACCCGATGCGGGGGATGGGCATGGGGATGGGCGCCGGCGCCGGCCGAGGAGGGCGCTGAGATGGACGTCCCGGTCCTCGTGAGTGGGCTTTCGAAGGTGTACCACGCCGATCGCGAGGATCTCGCGGTGCGGGCGGTCGACCGGATCGGCTTCGAGGTGCGCCGGGGCGAGTCGGTGGCGATCATCGGGCCCTCCGGCTGCGGGAAGTCGAGCCTGCTGAACATCCTCGGGTGCCTGGATAGGCCGACGGAGGGCACGTACCGGCTCGGGGGGCGCAACGTGGCGGAGCTCGACGACGACGAGCTCGCGGCGCTCAGGAATCGCCACATCGGGTTCGTGTTCCAGAGCTTCAACCTGCTGCCGCGGATGACGGCGGCGGAGAACGTCGAGCTGCCGCTGCTCTACGGGGCGGTGAAGAACAGCCGCGCGCTCGCGGAGGGCGCGCTCGATCGCGTGGGGCTCGCGGCGCGCGCGCGGCACCTGCCGACGGAGCTCTCCGGCGGGCAGCGACAGCGCGTGGCGATCGCGCGGGCGATCGTGACGCGGCCGTCGATCCTGCTGTGCGACGAGCCGACGGGCGCGCTCGACAGCAAGACGGGGCGCGACGTGCTGGAGCTGCTCCTGTCGCTGAACGCGGACGGGACGACGCTGATCATGGTGACCCACGACCTCGGCGTGGCGCGGTCGCTCTCGCGCGCCATCCACATGAGGGACGGGCACATCGTGGCCGACGGGCCTTCGGCCGACGTGGTGTCGGCGTTCCACGCGGGCGAGATGGAGGCGGCATGCTGATCAAGGAGACGGCGAAGAGCGCGTGGCGCTCGCTCGCCTCGAACCGCCTGCGGACGCTGCTGACGATGCTCGGCATGATCATCGGTACCGCGGCGGTCGTGGCGGTGCTCGGGATCGGGGAGGGCGCGCGCAGCAGCGTCGAGGGGCGGATCCGGTCGCTCGGCGCGAACCTGCTGATGGTGCGCCCGGGGTCCGCGTCGGCGAGCGGGGTCCGGTCGGGTACGGTGAAGACGCTGACCGAGGGCGACGCCGAGGCGCTCAAGGGGCTCGACGGCGTGGCGGCGGTCGCGCCGGAGCGGAGCGGTAGCGCGCAGCTGCGGTACATGGCGAGCAACCTGAACGCGTCCGTGACGGGGATCACGCCGGCGTACCTCGAGGTCCGCTCTCTCTCGGTGGCGACCGGCGTCTCGTTCTCCGACCTGGACGAGCAGCAGCGGGCGCGCGTTGTCGTGCTCGGGGCAAATGTTGCGCGGCAGCTCTATCCGGGGGCCTCGCCGCTCGGGACGCGGCTCCAGATCAACGGGAACGCGTTCCGGGTGGTCGGGGTGCTGGCGGAGAAGGGGTCGGGCATGGGGTCGCCGGACGACGGGGTGTTCGTGCCGCTGTCGACGCACCGGTCGGTGCTGTTCGGGCAGGATCACCTGTCGACGATCTCGCTGCAGCTGGCGAGCGAGGATCGGTCCGACATGGTGATCGCGCAGCTCGAGCAGCTGCTGCGCCTGCGCCACCGGCTGCGCGCGGATCAGCCGAGCGATTTCGAGGTGCGGTCGCAGGCCGAGATGCTGGCGACGATGGGGCAGATCACGGGCACCTTCACGATGCTGCTCGGCAGCGTGGCGGCGGTGTCGCTCATCGTGGGTGGAATAGGGATCATGAACATCATGCTGGTCTCGGTGCGGGAGCGGACGCGCGAGATCGGCGTGCGGATGGCGGTGGGGGCGCGGCGCGGGGACATCCTGCGGCAGTTCCTTGTCGAGGCGGTCGTTGTGTCGCTCGCGGGCGGCGTGGCCGGGGTGGGCCTCGGGTACGGGGCGGCGGTGCTGCTGTCGCGGTTCGGGGAGTGGGCCACCATCGTGCCGACGTACGCGGTCGGGCTGGCGCTCGGGGTATCGATCCTCATCGGGATCACGTTCGGCGTGGGGCCGGCGAGGCGCGCGTCGAGGCTCGATCCGGTGGAGGCGCTTCGGTTCGAGTGAGCCGGGCTGTGGGCGGGACGGGTTGAAGGGGCGAGTCCAGGGCGTGCTGGACGATCAACCAACATGACCAAACCACATGACCGCCGGTAGTCGTCCCGAGAACCGAACTCGCTGGCCTGAAGGAGGCTCGTTCCCGCCGCCCGCGCCCATCGCGAGGGAATGCAGGCGCCGCTGGTTCTGGGCCGCGCATCGCTTCACGCACACCCGAACCCACGCCTCGGTGCGGCGGTCCGTTCTGGCCGATATCGCAGCATTTGCCGGCGCAGCGCTGAGCTCGCCAATGCTTTTCAGTGCCGGCGCGCCGCCGGCTCGCTATCCTGTGGTGGGATGGATGTCCTGCTGCAGAACGACCACCTGACGGTCACCCTCGATCAGGAGATGTCGATCGTCCGCAGCACCCGCTCCGAGGTCCCCTATCCGTCTCCCGACGATTTCATCCGGGTCCACTCCGAAGCGCTCAAGGTCTACGAGTCGCTGGATCGCTGGTGTCTCGGCCACCTGCTCGACCTCCGCCGGGCTCCGATGAACAACGATCCGGCGTTCGAGGCCGCGACGATGCGCACGCGCAGCATGCTCGTCAGCGAGTTCGCCTGCGTCGCCATCGTCGTGCGGACGGCGGTCGGCGCCCTCCAGGTGAACCGGCTCCTGCGTGAGGAGAACAACGACCATGTCGTCGTGCTTCAGGACGATGACACCGCCGTGGGAGTTCTGCTCGAGGAGCTCGGAAAGCAGGTGCGCCGGTCCAGCGCGCCGCCGCACAGCCGCCCCCGGAGCTCCCATCCCCATCCCTGGATGCGCCCCGCCAGGCAGCGCTGAGCCCGATCATCCGTCCGGCGCTTTGAAGGCGGCGCCGGCGCCAGGAGCGAGGGCGCCTGTCGCGGCGCTTCTCGTGAGCGCGCTGGGCGTCTAGACTCCCAGGGTGCGCGCCGATCGCAGCACATGCCCCCGATGCGGCCTCCTGATCAACGCCGAGGGGCGCTGTTACCCCGGGTGTCAGGGGCCGCTCGCCACCGTGCGCTGCGGCGGCTGCTACTTGCTGAACCTCCCCGACGCGGAGCGCTGCGACGGGTGCGGGCACGAGCTCGGCCTGGAGCCCATCCCCGAGCCCGACGCGCTCCTCTGCTCCGATTGCGGCGTGCCATTCGCGGCGTTCCGCGCCGCGGCGGGCCTCCTGCGCGACTGCGGCCGGTGCGGCGGCCAGCTCGTCGACAACGCGCTCTTGCGGGACCTCCTGGAGCGCCGCGAGAGCTATGGGACGAGCGCGCCGAGGCCGCCGCGGCGGCCGGAGCACGTCGACGTCCGCGTGCGCTACGTCCGGTGCCCGGCGTGCGGCCAGCCGATGAACCGCAAGAACTTCGCCGGCAAGAGCGGCATCATCGTCGATATCTGCAGGGAACACGGCACCTGGTTCGACCGGGGCGAGCTCCCGCAGCTCCTCGCCTTCGCCGCGTCGGGCGGCACCGCGAGGGCGCGGCAGCAGCAGATCGACGATGAGGCGCGGTCGCGCCGGGAGGCCGAGATCGCCAGGGAGGCGGCGCGTCGGGCGAGCGCCGTCGTGGCTGCCTCGTCCTGGGAATCCCGCTGGAACGGCCGGCGGGCCGCCGTGCAGGAGCTGCTCGAGCTCTTATGGCAGATCACCCGCTGAGCGTCCGCGCACGCCGGCCGCGCCCGTGAAGAGACGTTAAGGGGCGTGCAGGACGGACGGGGGCGTCGTATGACGTGCCGCCACGACATGACGTCCCTCGACCAGCGCCTGTCGGCGCTCGATCTGTCCGTGCTGCCGACCTGGGTCTACGACCACGGCCGGCACCGGTTCCCCTGGGTGAACGCGAAGGCCATCCAGTTCTGGCACGCGACGGATCGCGCCGAGCTGCTCTCCCGCGACCTCTCGGACCTGTCGCCGGCCGTCCGCGCGCGGCTCGACGGCTACCTCCGCGTCCTCGCGGAAGGGGGGACGGTCCTGGAGGACTGGACGCTCTACCCGCGCGGGACGCCCGCGACCGTGACGCTCCACGGGCAGCCGATCGACCTCGATGACGGGCGGCTCGCGATCCTGTTCCAGGCGCTCCCCCAGGCCGCCAGCGTCGGCGCCTCGATGGTGCGCGGCGTGGAGGCGGTCCGCCACTCGTCGGTGCTGGTCAGCCTCGTCGACCGGGAGGGGACGGTGCTCTTCCACAACCCCGCGGCCCTGCGCGCCCTCGGCGACGCGCCGACGATCGACGCAGCGTTCCCGGACGAGGGCGTGAGCGCGGCGGTCCGCGGCGCGATCGACGTCGAGGCGGCGTGGGCAGGGGAAGTGCGGGTCGTCACGACCGACGGCGAGCGGTGGCACCAGGTGGAGGCGCGCCCCACGACCGATCCCGTGACCGGCGCGCGCGCGGTGCTCGTGCAGCAGCTCGACGTCACGGCGCAGCGGCGCGCCGAGGGGCAGGTCGAGGAGCAGGGCCGGCTCATCGACCGACTGAACCGCTCGCTCGCCCTCGTCGAGGAGCAACGGCGGCAGATCCTCAACCTCTCCGCGCCGATCCTCGACGTCGGCCGGGGCACGCTCGCGGTGCCGCTCATCGGGCGCCTCGACGCGGAGCGCGGCGGCGAGCTCGGAGAGCGGCTCCTCCCGGCGATCGTGGCGCAGCGGGCGTCCCACGTGGTCCTCGACGTCACCGGCGCGGAGGCGCTCGATCCGGACGGCGCCGCGGCCCTGGAGCGGCTGGCGCACGCGATCCAGCTGCTCGGCTCCAGGCCGATCCTCACCGGCGTCCGCCCGGAGGTCGCGCGCGCGCTCGTCGACGTCGACCTCGGCGAGGAGCTGCTCGTTCTGCGCAGCCTCGGCCGCGGCCTGGAGGTCAGCCGGAAGCGCGCTGCGGCGCGGCGCCGGGCGTAGGCGCCGGCGCGCGTGGCGCCGCCCGGAGCGGCGTCCCCGCGGCGCCGGCGCCCGCCGCAGCGCTTTCGAGCTGCCAGGCCGGACGGCCTCTGCCATAAGAGGCCGCCATGACGCTTGAAATTAACGGAAAGTGGGCGCTTGTCACCGGCGCGAGCCGGGGTATCGGAAAGCGGATCGCGCGCGGCCTCGCGGACCTCGGCTGCAACGTCGTCCTGCACAGCCGCGACGCGGCGCACACGCGCGAGCTCGAAGGGGAGCTCGCCGGCAAGGGGATCCGGGTGAGCGCCGTCTCGGGCGAGCTGTCGGATCAGGCGGCGGTCGACCGCATGCTGGACGACGCCATCGCGGCGTCGGGCGGGATCGACCTCCTGTTCAACAACGCCGCCATCATGACGCCGTTCCGCGCCTCGCACCTGCAGACGCCGGCGGACGATTACCGGCTCAGCTTCGAGGTGAACGTCATCAGCCCGATACGGATCACGTACCGGCTGCTGCCGACGATGCTGGAGCGGCGCTTCGGGCGAATCGTGCAGGTGACCTCCGGGATCCAGGATCAGCCCGAGCTGATGGCCTATGCGGCGTCGAAGGCCGCGCTCGACAAGTTCGTGCGCGACATGGCGCCTTCGCTCCGCGGCACGGGCGTGCTGATGAACCTCCTCGACCCGGGGTGGCTGCGGACCGATCTCGGCGGGCCGAAGGCGCCGAACGACGTCGAGTCGGTGCTGCCTGGGGCGCTCGTCCCGGCGCTTGTCGACGGCGAGGTCCACGGGGTGCTCTTCCGCGCGCAGGACTACGCGCGTCCCGCCGCGCGCTGACACGCGCGGGGCGTGCTCCTGACGACCGCGCGCCCCGCGTGAATCGCGCCGGCTCGACAAGTTGTGCCGCGCCGCCGGTGCGCGCCTTGCTAGCGTCGTGGGAGATGAACGAGAGCTCGGGACCTGGGGCGGACACGGGACCTCGCGCGGGCTGCGGCGCGGGGGAGGCTCCCACGGCGCTCGCGACGGCGGCCGTCGCGCGTGCAGCGCGATGGGGGCGCTGGGGGGCGCTCCTGCCGGTGCTGGCCTGCGCG
Source organism: Sorangium sp. So ce117 (assembly GCF_051524395.1). Taxonomy (NCBI): domain Bacteria; kingdom Pseudomonadati; phylum Myxococcota; order Polyangiales; family Polyangiaceae; genus Sorangium; species Sorangium sp. So ce117. The sequence goes on along the minus strand of NZ_CP150309.1, from coordinate 6,919,399 downwards.
TGCTCGCTGGAGGGGTTGTCCGCCGCGTGGGACGCCTCGCCGGCGGCCGCGGGAGGGGGGAGCAGCTCGTTCAGGATCAGGATCGAGGCCGAGGACTGCGAGCTCTCCGGCCGCTTCGAGCGCGTGGACGACCCGCTGGCGAGCGGCGGGACGTACGTGGCGGTCCCCGAGGAGGCGAATTGCGAGAGCGATCGGGTCGACTGCTCGTTCGAGGTCGGCGAGGCCGGCACGTTCCAGATCAGGGCCAGGGTCGCCACGGGGCCCGACGAGAGCACGGACAACTCGTTCCTGGTCCGCGTGGACCATGAGCCGGAGCTCGGAACCAGGTACGACTTCAACGGGACCGAGTTCCACGAGGATTACGTTCACGACTCGAAGGACGCGACAGGGCTGCTGCTCAAGTTCGCGCTCGATCCCGGGATGCACATCGTCTCGTTCGGGTGCCGCGAGGACGCGGCGAGGCTCGACTGGGTCGAGCTCGTTCGAATCGGCCCCTGATCCCCGGGAGGCGCCGCGGAGCCGAGCACGGGACCAGGCCGCGGCGCTCGATATCGCGGGCATCGTACAGCGCCAGGGCGGATGACGCGGTGTTGCACGTGTCCACCGTGTCAACCGGTGGTTGACAGCCTCGGTCGCGGCGCCTGCCCGGGAGCTCCGGGGGAGAGGAGCGGCGCTGCAGAGATCCCTGCGGGAAATGCGGTGGAACGGAGCGATCCAGACAGGGCTGGTCCGTCCTGAACTTGATGGCATGTGCGTTGCTGTGAAGCTCCAGCGAACGGCTTGTGTGCTGTCCGGCGTCTCCGCCCGCGTCGCGCGAGCTGCTTGGCCTTGGCTCATCACGGAAAGGTGACTTGCTCATGAAGTGCGAATCTCGAGTCGCTTGGGCTGCGCTGATCGCGCTCGGCATCCTCGGCGTTTCGGTGGTCGGGTGCGGCTCGGAGACGTCAGAGCCGGAAGACGACGCGGGGCAGCCGACGAGCAGCGGGAGCGCAGGCTCCACGGCGAGCGTCGGCGCCGCCGGGACCGGTGGGACCGGCGCGGGCAGCGGCACTGGCAGCTCCAGCGGCGGGACCGGGGGCTCCGGCAGCGGCGAGGGCGGCTCGGACGAAGGCACCGGCGGCTCCGGCAGCGGCGCGGGCGGCTCGGACGAAGGCGCCGGCGGCTCCAGCAGCGGCGCGGGCGGCTCGGGCAGCGGCGCCGGCGGCGGCGACCCCGGCGCTGTCGACTTCAGGCTCTACGGCTACGCCACGACCGGCGACGGCACAACCGGCGGCAAGGGCGGACAGGTCGTCTCGGTGAGCTCGCTCGACGCCCTGAGGAGGGAGGCCGCGAGGAACGGCGCCTTGATCATCCAGATCACCGGCAAGATCAGCGGCAGCGGCGACGACGTGGACGTCACCTCCGACAAGACCCTCGTGGGGGTCGGGTCGAGCGGAGAGCTGGAGGGGATCGGGCTCAATCTGAGGAGAGCCTCCAACATCATCGTCCGCAACCTGAAGATCCACCACGTGCTGGCCAGCAGCGGCAACGGCGACGGCATCCACATGGACGAGAGCCACAACGTCTGGATCGACCACTGCGAGCTCTGGGCCGAGTCTCCCGCCGTGAACTCCGACAAGGACAAGTACGATGGCCTCATCGACGCGACCCACGAGTCCTCGAACATCACGATCTCGTGGAGCTACCTGCACGACCACTGGAAGGGCATGCTGGTCGGCTCGTCGGACAAGGACAACAGCGACCGCCGCATCACCTTCCATCACAACCGCTTCCGCAACGTGAACTCCCGCATCCCGAGCTATCGCGGCGGCAACGGGCACGTCTTCAACAACTACTTCGAGGACGTCTCCACGTCGGGGGTGAACTCGCGGGTCGGCGCCTGCCTGAGGGTGGAGGGCAATCACTTTTACAAGGTGCAGAACCCCATCACCACCCTGGACAGCCCGGCCGGCGGTACGCACCGCATCGACAACGTGTTCGAGCAGACCACCGGGACGCAGGAGTCGGGTCAAGACTGCTCCTGGACCGCGCCGTACGAGTACCCGCTCGACCGCGCGGCCGCCGTCAAGGCGCTCGTCCTGGAGCACGCGGGCGTCGGCAAGACGGACCCGCTGGCGAACCTGCCCTGAGCGCCGCCGCCGCGCTCCTCGTCCCGGCGGCTCCACGTGGGAGCGCGCCCGAGCTCGCGTCCGCCGGCTGAGCCATTCCCGGCCCGTCGGGGTACATAGTGAGGATGAACCCCGAGCCGCCCCTCCGCGCCTGGGTGCGACCGCCCCTCACCCAGGGGAGCGTGGCGCGCCAGTGGCAGCGCATCGAGGAGCGGCTCGAGGCCCGGGGCGCTCACCCTGGCCGCCGGTGGCTCTGGGCCGGCTCGCTCGCAGGAGCGCTCGCCCTGGGGGCGGCCGCGCTGTGGGTGGGGGCGCGCGGCGGCTCGTCCAGCGCGCCGCCGGCCGCGGTCGCGGCGACGGGCTCGGTGCTGTCCCTGTCGGACGGCTCGACGATCTCGCTCGACCAGGGCGCGGAGCTCGAGGTGCAGCGCGACGAGCCGCGCCACGTCGCGACCGCGCTGCGCTCGGGCGCGGCCCGCTTCGAGGTCGTCCCCGACGCCGCGCGGTCGTTCACCGTCGTGGCGCGTGGCGTGGAGGTCCGTGTCGTCGGCACCGAGTTCCGCGTGGCCGTCGACGGGGCGACGGAGGAGGTCACCGTCTCGGTGACGAAGGGGATCGTCGAGGTCCGTCACCCCGCGCGGCCCGACGACGTGAAGCGGCTGCACGCGGGCGAGTCGTGGTCGGCGAGGCCCGAGCCCGCGAAGGTGGAGCCGCCCGCGGATGCGGTGCCTGCCCAGCCCCCGCCCGCCCAGCCGCTCGCCACGGGCGCCCCTGCCGCGCCGCCGGCGCTGGGGAACGCAGCGGCCGCGCCCTCCGCGCCGAGCGTCGACGCCGCGCAGAGGCTCTTCGAGGCGGCCAACCAGGCGCGGCGGGCAGGGGATCTCGCGCGCGCCGCGACGCTGTACCGGCAGCTCGTTGCGAGGCACCCCGGCGACGCGCGCGCGCAGATCGCGGCGCTCGAGCTCGGCCGCATCGAGATGGAGCGAGGCCAGGGCACGAACGCCGAGGACGCGCTCAAGACCGCCGCCTCGTCGGCGGCAGGCTCGTCGGTCCACGAAGATGCGCTCGCCCGCCTCGTACGGCTCTACGATGGCCAGGGGAAACGAGCCGCGTGCGAAGAGGCCCGACGTCGCTACCTCACGACCTACCCGAGCGGCGTCCACGTCGCCGCGGTGAAGGTCGCCTGCGCGCCGCGGTGATGGCGGCGGGGCGCGGGCTCGTGCTCCCGGCCCTCCTCGCCGCCACCGCCGGGGTCGCGCGCGCTGAGGGAGACGCGTGCGGCGGCGATGCGCCGCCGATCGCCGTGCTCGTCGAGGGCGCGACGCCGGAGCTCGAGCGCGCGATCTTCGTGGACCTGGCCGCCGAGCTCGCCCGCACCGACCTCTGCGCGCGGCTCGAGGCGGGCGCCTCGCCCGACGCGCGCGGGGCGGGGCGCGAGCGGGCGATCGCGCGCGTGACCATCCGCATCTCGCCGGAAGGCGTCGCCGCGGTCCACATCGACGACGCCATGACCCGGAAGCGCCTCGAGCGCGCGGTGGACGTGTCGGGGCTGAAGGACGACGGCCGCGCGCTCGCGCTCGCGATCGCCGCCGACGAGCTCCTCCGGGCGAGCTGGGTCGAGCCCACGCTGAGGCGGCGGGCCGCGATGGCGAGCGCCGCGCCGCCGCCAGCGCCGGCGCGGGCGCCCGCGGGCGGGGTCCGCGAGGCGCCGGGCGCGGGCGGCGGAGCGGATCGGCGCGCGACCGAGATCGGCGTGCGCGCGACCGTGGCCGCGTACGGCGGCGGCCAGGTGCAGCTCGGGGGCGCGCTCCTCCTCCGGCGGGACGTGCTGCCCTGGCTTGCTGGCTCGGTGTTCGTGTACGCGCGCGAGGCGCTGCCCGCGTCCGCCGCGCTCGGGACGGTGCTCGGGCACGCCGCGGGCGGCGGCGCCTCGCTGTCGGCGTACGTCGCGCGGACGGGGCGCGCCCGGCTCGGCGTCGAGGCGGCCGTCGAGGCGGGCTACGTGCTGTTCGAGGGGCGCGCCGAGGAGGGCGCGTCGGCGTCGCGCTTCGGAGGGCCGACCGCGTTCGGCGCGCTCGGCGTGACCGCGGACGTCGACGTGCGGCCCGTGCGCTTCGGCGCGAGCGTCGGCGCGCTCGCGCCCTTCATGATGGTGGAGGCGCTCGCGGGCGACGCGGTCGTCACGAGCATGGGCGGCCCAGGCGTGCTCGCCGCGCTGGGCGCGGGGGTGGTGTTCTGACACGGCGCTCGACGCGGCCGCTGGCGTGGCGCGCGATCGCCGCCGCCGTCGCCGTGGGGGCGTGCACCCAGAGCGGCGTCGTCCTCGAGGCGGGGCCGGGCGGAGCCGGCGCAGGTGGCGCCGGAACAGCGGGTGCGGGCGGCGCCGGTGCAGGGGGTGCCGGCGCGGGCGGCGCTGCCCAGGACACCGTCTGGCGCGTCGACGGCCTCGCCGCGGGCCCGTACCACACGTGCGTCATCCAGGGCGGGCGGCTCTCCTGCTGGGGGGCCAACGACGAGGGGCAGCTCGGCGTCGGCGACACGGAGGACCGGACCACCCCGGCCGCGGTCGAGGGCGACGGCTGGGCCGAGAGCGCCATCGGCGAGCTGCACAGCTGCGCGAGGCGGCTCGACGGCAGCCTGTGGTGCTGGGGCGCGAACGGCGAGGGGCAGCTCGGGATCGGGTCCGCCGCCTCCGAGGTCACGCCGGCGTTGGTCAGCAGCGCGGCGCCGATGGCGCAGCTCGGGAGCACGTACCTGCACACGTGCGGGGTGGACGTCGATGCGGCGCTCTGGTGCTGGGGCGACAACGAGGAGGGCCAGCTCGGCCTCGACGATCCCTTCCCGGAGGATGGCGTCGACCGCGACCTGCCCACGCGCGTCGGGTCGGCGAACGACTGGACGCTCGTCGACGGCGGCCAGGGCCACAGCTGCGGTATCCGCGCGCCGGGCCACCTCTACTGCTGGGGGCGCAACACCCGGGGCGAGCTCGGCCTCGGCGACGACGCCGAGCAGCAGCTGCGCGATCCGCGCCGCGTCGGCGACGCCGCGGACTGGATCGACGTCCGCACCGGCCAGAACGGGGCCTGCGGGCTGCGCGACGCAGGCCGCGGAGGCCACGAGGGCGCGCTGTACTGCTGGGGCGAGAACTCGTTCGGCGAGGCGGGCGTCGGGCACGAGGAGATCCTCCGGGCGCCGGCGCGCGTCGGCGCGCTCGACGACTGGGTGAGCTTCTCGATCGACACCTTTCACACGTGCGGCGTGCGCGCGAACGGCGAGCTCTACTGCTGGGGCTACAACCTGGAGGGCCAGCTCGGCCTGGGCGACATGAGCGATCACACGACGCCGGTGCGCGTCAGCGACGCCTCCGACTGGGCGTCGGTCGCGGCCGGGCGGCACCACACCTGCGCGCGGAAGCGCGACGGCGCGGTCCTGTGCGCCGGGCTCAACGATCGCGGCCAGCTCGGCGCCGGGGACCTCGATCGGCGCCTCGTCTTCACGCCGGTCGCGGGCGCGCCGTGAGCTGTCGTCACGCGCCCGGCTTGCGCGGGCGCTCGGCCTGCGCCGAGAGGCGCTCTTCGGCGGCCGCGATGCGCCGCTTGACGGTCGCGAGCGACGCGCCCGTCGCCTCGGCGACCTCTTCCAGCGACATGCCCTCGACGCGCCGGAGCAGGAGCGCGACCCGCTCGGCGACCGGGAGCGCCTCGACCTGCGCGTAGAGCTGCCGCACCTCGACGGCGACGTCCTGCGGGCAGTCCGCGCCGACGACGTCGTCGAACGACACCTCCCCGCGGCGCGCGAGCCCGAGCCGCTCGGCGATGCGCTGGCGCCGCAGCTGCTTGTGCGTGAGCCGCACCGCCATCGAGGCGATCCACGAGGCGAATGCCTGCGGGTTCTCGAGCTTGTGGAGGGAGACGAACGCCGTGAAGAACACGTCCTGCACCACGTCGTCGAGGTCCGCGCGGTTCGGGATCAGGCGCCAGAGGATCCCCGAGACGTACGGCACGTGCCGCAGGAAGAGCGCCTCCTGCGCCCAGCGCTCCCCCGCGCGCGCGGCCAGGACGAGCTCCGCGTCGGAGGGGCCCGCCTTGGGCCCGGGCGCGGGCGGTGCCGGCGGGCTCCCGCGTGCGCTGGGCGGACTCTGGCTCACGAGGGACGATATACAATAGGGGATCGTCGCCGGACGAACTGTGAGCTCAGGGGAGGGGCGAGGTGCGCCGCCTGACGCTTCCCGATCCGGGGGGGCTCCGGGAGGTCACGTCGGCATGGGGAGCGGCGCGCCGCACGGCGGAGCTGCCCGCGCGGGAGCCGAGTGTGGCGAGCGCCGACGATGTAGTCCGTTCAGCGCCGGAGGTCGTCTCGACGGTGTCTCGTGGCGTCCAGTGATTCCGTCGTCTCCTGATGTATAAGGGCCTATCGGGCCCCGCTGAATTGGGCGATGCGCCGCTCGGGGAGCTCGGCTCTCTCGAACGGCCCGGAACCTGGGGGAAGATCTCGTCATGTTGACCTTCGCGGCGCTTTGTGCTCAGAGCCGGGCGATTTCACGGATGGCGTTCGATCGGAAGTACCCGCACGCCTGGCTGCTCCGGGAGCTCGGCCCCGATGACCAGCCTCCTCCGTCGTTCAAGACCCTCGTCGCCGGGACCGCGCCTGGCATGAGCGGCCAGCCGACCTCGTCCCGTCACCGGATCTCGTCGGGGATGATCGCCACGTCGCACGGCTGCGAGCTCCTGCCGGTGGCGAAGCGCCCCGAGAGCCCCTGGCAGGATCGCATCCTCATCGGGCGGGCGCTGAACAGCGATATCGTGCTCCGCGACGCGTCCGTCTCCAAGGTCCACGCCCACATCTCGGTGCTGGTCGCGGACACCCCGATGCTCCACGCGAGAAAGAGCACCAACGGGACCTTCCTGAACGACCGGCTCATGGCGCCGTCCGGGGACGGCGTGCCTCTCCGCAGCGGCGACATGCTCCAGCTCGGCAACGTCCTCTGCGAGTTCATCGTGAACGCCGATCTCTACCGGCTCGTCGCTCGCTGAGGGCGGGGCCTCCCCGCTGCTGCGCTCGCCCGTCGGATCGCCCGAGCCCTGATGACGGATTCGCCGGCGCCGCCGCCGGGATCAGCTCCGCTCCGGGTGGGGCGCGCGGAAGAGCACCTCCACCGGGCCCGCGTGCGTCTCCACGACGTAGCTCGCCTCCACCGGGGGGGCGCCGTCGCGGAACGCCTTCGTGATCTCCTTGCGCCGCTTCATCAGCTCGACAAGGCCGAGCGCGAGCGCCTCGGAGGCCGTGAGCTCCTTCGGCGTCGGCTTGCGGCCGATGAGGTCCTCGTCGACCATCGCGAGCGTGGGGTAGGCGTCCGGGTCGGCCAGCTCCCAGCGCTGCTCTGCGACCTCGGCGCGCAGCGCGGGGTGCAGGTCGCTCGCGCGATCGAAGCTCAGCGAGAAGAAGCTCGCCGGCAGCGACGCGGGCGGCGCGTCCGGGAGCTTGGCGGTCTCGGCCAGGTAGAGCTCGAACCCGCGCGCGCTCTCGAACAGGAGCACGCCGTGGCTCTGGCCAGCCTGCCCGACGACGCACAGCGCGAGATCGCGCGCGCCGAGCGACGGGATCGACAGCGCCATGATGTCGGCGTCGCTGGGCACCGCCTTCCAGGGCGTAGCGCGGTAGAGCGCGGCCGCCGCGCGGAAGAACGAGGCCATCGCCGGCGCCTCGATGCCGCCCCCGAGGAAGCTCGGCGTCAGGTGGCCGTCCCGCGCGCCGAGGTGGGCCTCCAGGTCCTCGGCCACGACGTCGATCTCCGGCGTGGGCGCGACGCGGACCTCGACCTCCGGGCCGAGCCGCGCCCGCAGGGCCTCCGCGAGCGCCGGCGAGGCCACGCGCACGCGCTTGGGCAGCCGCGGCTTGCCTTCCAGGGGACCGTTGGCGGCGGCCTCGAAGCTGTCGACCGCGCCCGTCAGGACGTCGCCGGGGCGCAGCGCGGCGCAGCTCAGGACGAAGCCGCGCTCGGTCATCCAGACGACCGCCTCGGGGCGGTACGCGTCGTCGCCCTCGTGCACGAACGCGCGCAGGGAGAAGAAGCCGCCGATCCACTCCTCGTCCCTGCGAGGCAGCGAGCGCGCGCTCTTCTTGGACCGCTTCTTCTTGGGGGCTGGCACGGAGGACATCAGGGCACCTGTTCGCGAGGGCGCTCCAGCCGGTACGCTCGACGACCTGGGAGCGAGGGGCGAGACCGGAACCGAGAGGAACCGAGAGGAACGAGAGGAACCGCGAGGAACCAGAGGAACCGCGAGGAACGAGAGGAACCGAGAGCGGAACGCTAGCGCAAAGGCCGCGTGCGTCGAAGCGGGAACACGGCGCAAACGGTGCAAGGGGCGCGTAACGGGCGCGAAGGCGCGCGAAGGCGCGCGAAGGCGCACGCAAGGCGCGCGGCGTGGCGGCTGGCGCGGGGGTCTTTCGTCTGGCGCTCGTCGCGGTGCCCTGTTATCGGTCGTCGTGGTCCAGCGCGGGGACCTGAAGCAGGTGTCGCTCGCCGACCTTCCAGGGGACTCGATGCCTGAAGCGATCAGCAGAGGCTCCCGGCGCTCCGCAAAGGGTGTGGGGCGCGCGGGGCGAAGGGGGCTTGGTCGGCCCGCGCTCGGTCTCCTCGTGACGCTGGCCGCCTGGGCGCAGGCGGGCGCGGCCCAGGCCGAGCCGAGCGCCGATGAGGTGAAGGCGCTCCCGGGGCTCGCGGTGACGCTCGACGGCGTGGCCGCGAAAGGCGCCGGCGCGGCGCGCCCTGTCGAGCCGGGGAAGCGCAAGGTCATCGCGGCTGCGCCCGCGAGGTACGCCCTCGCGCGCGACGTCGAGGTGACGCGGCCGGGAGAGGTCGTCGAGGTCCCCGTGAAGGCTGTCGCGCCCAGCGCGGCAGCGCAGGATCCCGCGCCTTCCACCGGCGACATCGAGCCGCGCAGGCCGACTCCTTACGGCGTAAGGCCGGATCCGATCCACCGGAGCCTGATGTGGGTGACGGGCGGGCTCACGCTGGCGGGCATCGCGCTCGGAAGCACCTTCGGTGGCCTGGCGATCTCCACGTGGGACAAGGTCGACGACGCGGCGAAGACGGCGTGCGCGAATCCGAGGCGTTACCGGGACTGCGCACAGCCGGTGCCCGATCTGGCCAGCAAGGCGATGTCGTATGCGACAGTGTCCGATTTCTCCTTCATCGCCGCGAGCGTGGCGCTCGCCGGCACGGCCGTCCTCTGGCTGACGCTGCCCTCGGACGGGCCGCGCGCGACCGCCCGCGTCCAGCTCGCGCCGGGCGTCGTCGGTGGCTCCGTCGTCGGGGCGTTCTGATGACGATGAGGCTCGAAAGGCGCGCTCGGCTGTGGCTGGCGAGCTCTCTCGTCGCGGCGAGCAGCGCGGGCTGCGCGGAGATCGTGGGCATTCAGCTCATCGACGAGCAGGGCGTCGGCGGCGGCTCGTTCAGCGAGCCCGGCTATACGTGCCAGTGGGTGATGTCTTTCGGTGACGCCGAGACCACGCTCGGCGGGATCGCGGCCGACAAGGACGGCACCCTGTGGCTGGCGGGCGGCTTCAAGGGGGACCTGACCGTTGCCGGCGGCGCCCCGCTCACGGCGGGCGGCGCCGGCAAGGACGTCTTCGTGGCGCACCTCGAGCCGGACGGGAACCACGTGTGGAGCGGGCGCTTCGGGAACGCGGAGAACGACACCGCGACGCACGTCCATCAGGCGACCGCGATCGCGCTGGACGGCGGCAGCGTCTACGTGGCGGGCGACTTCACGGGCAGCCTGTCGTTCGGCGCGGACTGCGGGCTGCCCGAGGGCGCCGGCGACGCGTTCGTGGCGCGGCTCGACAAGAGCGATCCCGGCGGGGTCGCGGCGTGCGTGACGCACGGGTCCAGCGGTCTTGACGAGGCGAAGGCGGTCGCGGCGGAGGGCGACCGCGTCTTCGTCCTGACGTCGCTCCAGGGCGGGCTGGACATCGGATTCTCCAGCTACGATGCACAGACCCTCCTGAATCCGTGCAGCGGCGTCTTTGCGGGCCGTGAGGGCGCGCGTTTCTGGCCTCGCGATCTCCGTGTGGCCTCCGGCGACGCCTTCGTGATCGCCGATTTCGAGGGCCGGGTGAACGTGGGCTTCCCCGGCTCCGAGAGCGCGCTGCCGCCCGGCGGCGCGGCCTCGGACGGGATCGACGCGCTCCTGGCGTCGTTTCCGGCGTCGTGGATCTGCGATGGATGGAGCGCCGAGGGGGCGGACGTCTGGTATCGACACTACTCCGCTCTCCGCGGCGATCAGCGCACCAGCGCCGTGGCGATGCTCGAGGCGGGCGTCGTCTTGACGGGCTCTTTCGAGGGGCAGATCGATCTCGCCGGAGAGAGCATCTCCACCGGAGAGGACGGCTTCGCCGCGCACCTCGACCGGAGCGGCGCCGCCACGTGGGCCAAGCAGCTCGGGGGCAGCGGGGCTCAATCGGCGCAGGTCGTCGGCGTCGACGAGCTCGGAAAGATCGTCGTGGCGGGGCGTTTCGATCAGCAGCTGAAAATCGATGACGTCGAGATCGGCGGGGAGGCGGGCGAGGGGGACGCCTTCCTCGCGCGGCTCCGGGCCACGGACGGCGAGGTCGAGTGGCTGGGCGCGCTCGGCGGCCCTGCGCTCCAGCGGATCCTGGCGCTCGCCGTCTCCGGAACGGACGTGTTCCTCGCAGGCACGTCCGGCGCCGACTTCGCGCTCCTGAACTGCCCTGTCGAGGCCGAGGACGGTCAGCTGTTCGTCGCCAAGCTGTCGGTCTCCTCGCGCTGACGGCCGTCCGCCGGGCGCGGGCGGCTGCGCTCGATGCTGCCGCCGCCGCGCGAGAGCAGCGCCCGCGCGCAGGGCGCGATGACCTGAGCGAGCGCGCGCTCCCGGATCGCGCGCCGGTGCTGCGGGGAGAGCACACCGAAGCCGAGCAGCGGGCCGCCGTGGCTGGGCTCGCTCGGGGAGGGGAGCTCCGAGGAGGCCGCGGCGAGCTCGTCGATGACGGCGCTCGCGAGGGAAGGATCGCGGTCGAGGGCCCAGGCCGCGAACCGGAAGGCGAGCTCGGCGTGCCGCGTCTCGTCCTCGGCGATCTTCTCGAGCGCGCGCCGTACCGCGGGATCGGTCGCGTGGAGGGCGGCCTCTGCCGCCTCGATCGCGGCGATGGTCTCGCCGATGCACCCCTCGCGGAGGGTCGTCACGAGGATCTCGCGGGCGCCTTCGCCGCCGAGGGCGCCGTCGATGGCGAGCGGCCCTGGGCCGACGCCGCGGCCGGCGAACGCGCTGGCCAGCTCGAAGCACGTGCGCGCGTGGTCGGCCTCGTCGCCCATGGCCGCCTGCGCGGCACCGACGAGCTCCGGCGGCGCGCTGAGCGACAGGAGCTGCAGCGCGAAGCGCGCGAACGCGGCGATCGACGCGTGCTCGAGCAGGGCGGCGCGGGTCCAGTGCTCGGCGAGGGCCGCCCGTTGGTCGACGGACAGCTCTGCCAGGCGAGGCGCCGCGTCCGGAGCGGCGGTCCGCCAGTCGTCGCGCGCGGCGGGCTGCGCGGTGCGCACGACGCCTTCCACGAGGAACGGCCGGCCGATCGCGCAGATCTCCGCCGTGCAGGTGTGCCGCAGGGCCTCGAGCGAGCATTGCTCGTCCCCTGAGCAGTCCTGGTCGCTGGCGCACTCGTCGGCGGGCGTCTGGCACGCGAAGGCGGTCCCGCCGCATCCGGGGTGCAGGACATAGCTGGAGCAGAGCAGCTTTCCACAGTCCTGGTCGCTGGTGCACCGCGAGGGCACGCACTGCCCGACCGGATCGCCGCACAGGCAGATCTGCCCCTCGCCGCAGTCGGCGTCGGTCGTGCACCCGTACTGGCAGAAGCACCCCGGCGCCACCTCGCCTCCGGTCATGACGTCGCAGTAGCCGTGGGGCTGCTCGGTGCAGTCGGCGTCAGATTTGCAGTTCCCCGTCGCGCCGCTCGGGTCCGCGCAGGCCTTGGCGCGCGGGAGCGGGCTGGGACAGGTGACGACCTCCGCGCGGTGGATCCAGCCGTCGGCGCAGCGCACGTACCCGGTGTCCTGGTCCGCGACGACGATGGGCTCCGGATCGTCGCAAGCGAACGGAAACTCTTCGGGCGGCAGGCCTCCTGTGCTGCTGGAGGTGCCTTCACCTGTGCTGCTGGAGGTGCCTTCACCTGTGCTGCTGGAGGTGCCTTCACCTGTGCTGCTGGAGGTGCCTTCGCCTGTGCTGCTGGAGGCGCCTTCGCCTGTGCCGCCGCCCGAGCCTTCACCGGACGTGATGTTTCCACCGCAGCTCAGCGCAGGCGCGATCGCCAGCACCGAGAGCAACCTCGCACCCCAAGAGTCCATCGAGACGAGCAATCGCATGGTATGTCCCTCGTTCCAGGATCTTACCTGGATTCGGCGCCGCGGTCGCGGGCGCCACGAGCCTCGTTGCCGCGTCCGGCGCGCCGTGCGAGCGTCGCGTGATGCGGGCGTTGATCGCGGGCGGGGGGATCGGCGGGCTGACGGCGGCCCTGAGCCTGCACGCGGCCGGCATCGATGCGTGTGTCGTGGAGGCCGCGCGAGAGATCAGGCCGCTCGGTGTCGGCATCAACCTCCTCCCTCACGCCGTGCGAGAGCTGACGGAGCTTGGCCTCGAAGATGCGCTGGTGGCGACAGGGATCCCGACCGCCGAGCTCGTGCACCACGATCGGTTCGGGGGTCGGATCTGGGGCCATCCGCGGGGTATCTCCGCCGGGTATCGCTGGCCACAGGTGTCGATCCACCGTGGTGAGCTCCAGTTGATGTTGCTCGCGGCGGTGCAGCGGCGCCTGGGGGCCTCCAGCGTGCGCGTCGGGCTGGCGGTGGAGGGGTTCGAGCAGACGACGTCCGAGGTGCAGGTCACGGTGCGGGATCGGCGGACCGGTGAGCGCGACGTGGTCCCTGCGGACGTGCTTGTCGGGGCCGACGGCATCCACTCCGTGGTTCGCGCGCAGCTCCACCCGGCGGAGGGGCCGCCCAGGTGGAACGGCATTCACATGTGGCGCGGCGTGACCGAGGGCGAGCCGTTCCTGGGGGGGCGCAGCATGATCATGGCCGGCAGCAACCTGGCCGCCAAGTTCGTCGCTTATCCCATCTCCCACCGCGCGGAGCTCCGCGGCCGGGCCGCGATCAACTGGGTGGCGGAGGTGCGCCTGCACGAGGGGGCGGCGGTCGCGCCGGGGAGCTGGAACCGGCAAGGACGCCTGGAGGACGTGCTGCCCCACTTCGCGGCGTGGCGCTTCTCCTGGCTCGACATTCCGGCGCTCATCGCCGCGGCGCCCGTCATCTTCGAGTATCCCATGATCGATCGCGATCCGCTGCCGTGGTGGGGCGCTGGCCGGGTCACCCTGCTCGGTGACGCTGCACATCCCATGTACCCTGTCGGTTCCAACGGGGCCTCCCAGGCGATCCTCGATGCTCGCGTGCTGGCCTGGCACCTCGCCCAGACGAGCACCCCTGAAGAGGCGCTCGCCGCCTATGAAGCAGCGCGCCGTCCGCCGACGAGCTCCCTCGTCCTCGCGAACCGAGCGATGGGCGCCGACCGGGTCCTCTCGATGGTGGAGCAGCGAGCGCCGGCGGGCTTCGCCCGGATCGAGGACGTGCTGAGCAGCGACGAGCTCGAGGAGATGGGTCGCAGCTACACGGAGATGATTGGAACCGACGTTGAGGAGCTCAACGCCCGGCCGTCGTGGGGCGTCGGCGGGGGACGGGAGGCGCCGGGAGAGCGGAACGGCTCCAGCTGATCGGCGCGGTTCCGGCGACCCGGTGGCCGAAGGCCGCCACGCTCCGCTGGCAGCGCTGCAAGCTACGACGCCATAACCGACAGGTGCACGCCTGTCGCTGTAGGGAAAGCATCTGAAATCAGGAAGGACGTCCTTGGCTCACCTCCTGCAAGAGACGCAAGCAGAGCGCCCGTGACGGTTTCCCCCACCGTCGAATGGGCGCTCTGTTGTTTTGCGCTCCTGCCATCGGCGCCGGTGCGGGGCACGATGAGTCTCTGGCTCGGTTCATGGGGCCTGGCGACCGTCCATGGCGGATGTGCTCGCGCCTGCTGGCCGCTTCGTCGGCGCCTCCGTCCGCGATATCCGCCGCCGCCCTCAACCCGGGTCGAGCCGCCGCCCTCAACCCGGGTCGAGCAGAACTCCCGCGCCGCCCTCAACCCGGGTCGAGCAAAACTCCCGAGTTGAGCAGCTTTTCGTCGTCAGGGATTCTACGAACCACCATGGACGGATCTCGGCGCGTCCGTGGCGTGTCACCGTCTGATCGAGCGCCATGAAGGCGCCGGTCTATGGCGTGCGAAGGTCGACCGTCATCGGCGTCGATCGCCGCAGATCGCCGGCAGCGACAACAGCGACAGCGACAGCGACACAACCACGGTGCGGGCGTCGGGCGTCGTCGTCGTGACCAAGACCAGGCGGGGAGCACCTACAGGGCCCGCACGCGAAGCCGACGTGGGAGAAGCGTCCGCAATAACCGCTCTTCCACACCTACGTTCCAGCCGAAGTCATGGCAAAGCGGCTTGATCCGCGTTTCGATATGGAATACTAGGTTTTATGTATGCTGCCTCGTAAGAATCTATTTTCTTTCACCTCGAAAGACCCTTCGGCGTTCGGGATCCATCTCGCCGCTGCGGCGAGGGAGCACTCCGTCTATTTCGACGAGGGACTCGGCGTGCCGGTCGTACTCCGCGGGGCCGATGTGGCCGCGGTGCTGCGCGACAGCGAGACCTTCAGCACCCGGGCCTACGACACCGGGATCATGAAAGGGACGCTCGTGACGCTTAACGGTGAGTCGCACACGCGCATGCGGCGGCTCTTCAACGCGGTCCTCTCCCCACGCGTGATCTCCCGCTACGAGGAGGCGACCGTGACCCCGGTGGCGCGCAGGGTCGTGGAACGGCTCGTGCGGAAGGAGCGGGCGGATCTTTTTGATGATTTTGCGATGTCGATGCCCATGGGCGTGACGAGCGCCCTCTTCGGGCTCCCGGAGGAGCGGATCGCCGAGAATGACGTGCTGATTCGCAAGATGATCCGCAGCGTCGTGATGCCGCAGGATCCCGTCGTCGTGGCCGAAGGGCGGAGCGCCCACGCCGCGATGGAAGCGCAGCTCCGGGAGATCGCCGAGCGCGAGGTGGCGCACCCGAGCGATACGCTGCTCGGCGAGATCGCGCGGGCGATCGTCGCGGAGGGCCTGGGCGGAGTGGATGCGTGCGAGGGGGTCGTGCTCACGTTGATCCTCGCCAGCTACGAGACGACCAGCTGGATGCTGGCCAACCTGCTCGTGGCGCTGCTCGCCCACCCCGACGCGATGAACCAGCTGCGTCAGCAACCTTCGCTCCTGCCGCAAGCCATCGAGGAGTCGACCCGCTGGTGCAACAGCGCGGCGGGCATCGTGCGGTTCGTCGAGCGTGAGGCGACGATCGGCGGCGAGACGCTGGCTGCGGGGACGATCCTCTACCTGTCGCTGATCGCTCGCCATTACGACGAGGAGATCTACCCGCGACCGGAGACCTTCGACATCCATCGACGACCCGTGGGGATGCTGAACTTCGGCGGCGGTCCGCACTACTGTGTCGGGGCGCCGCTTGCGCGGATGGAGGCGAGGATCGGCGTGTCGCTCCTGCTCGATCGCTTTCCGGCGCTGCGGGCCGATCCGACCGTGCAACCGACGTTCTCAACGGTGCCGCGCGGCGCGGCCGCGTTCGGACCTGACCAGATTCCGGCGCTTCTCGTGTAATTTTCGCGACCCGCGACCTTCGCGACCCGCCACGACCCCACACGCACACGACCCGACCCAGGTTGGCGGCGGCCCGACTCTGGCGCGATCCGACCCCGCGATCCGACCCAGGTTGCGAGGCGGGACGGCGGCGGCGACCCGACCCACGTTGTGGACTTTACCGACTCTACCCGGGTCGGGCGATCCGAGTGGCATGGCGGCCGCCACCCCTGGCGTGGGAGCCGCCACCTTCGGGGCACGGCAATTTCTTGAAATGATTGACTGCGATCTCTGGCACAGCGTTTGTTGATGTGGACGGGCCATGAGCCACCCCCGCGAGATCGCGCCCGGCGCTACCTATATGATCACCCGTCGCGTCTTGCGTCGGCACCTGCTCTTTCGCCCCGACGCAGCCATCACCCAGCTCCTGGTCTACGCCCTCGCGGTCTCGGCCCCGCGCTTCGGGATCGAGGTTCACGCGTTCTGCGCGATGTCGACGCATCTGCACCTGGTCGTGACGGACGTGAATGGAGTCCTGCCGCGCTTCTTGCAGTTCTTTCATCGTATTGTGGCGCTCGGGACCAAGGTGCTTCGCGCGTGGGAAGGACCGGTATGGGATCACGAGGCCACGAGCGTCGTGCGACTCCTGACGCGCGCTGCCGTGGTGGAGAAAATAGCCTATGTACTCGCAAACCCTGTAGCCGCTGGCCTCGTCCGGCATGCGCGTGAGTGGCCGGGGGCGAAAGTCGATGTGGGAGAGCTCGGCTGCGGCGTGCTGCGAGCGGCGCGTCCCGTGGCGTATCTTGACCCGGAAAATCCACAGTGGCCCGAGGAAGTGACGTTACCTCTCGCGTTGCCGCCGGCGGTAGAGCAGGACAGCGTCGATGACTTTCGCCACGAGGTCGCCGTCGAACTCAACGTACAAGAGGCGCAGGCCCATTCGGCGCTGCAGCAGCAGGGGCGTCGTTTTCTTGGTGCTGAGCGAGTCACCAAGATCTCTCCGTACGAGCGCGTAACGAGCTTTGAGGCGCTGGGTGAACGCAATCCGACCTTTGCAGTCGGCCGCGAGCAGGGGGACGCACGACGAATCGCTGGCGCCGCTGTGCGGGCGTTTCGCGCGTCGTACCGCGCGGCGCTCGAACGGTGGCGCGCCGGGGTGCGCAGTGTGGTATTTCCGGCGGGGACCTGGTGGATGTGCACGTTCCACGGCGCCAGCACGAGCGATTTCGGGCTTACCGTGTAGATATCGGGTGGCGAGCTTCACAGCGGCGCAGAACAGGAAGGGGCGGCTCCGACGGGTCGTTGCCGTCTCGTGGGAACATCCGTTTGGAGGAGCTGACGCGGGCGGGCGAAGTGGTCATAGGGCGCTGCGCGCACGCCTACGAACGGGGGATGCGGTGTCGATCGCGGATGGATCGGCCCCGGGTGCCGCTGATTGCGTTTGATCAGCGGACGCCGATAGTTTACCAGTTGTTGGGACGATCTGGAGCGGCTCGCCGTGCAGAACGCATGCTTGGCATCCGTTGAGCCGAGCCGTTGCGGACAATACTGTCGCGGTCAACCTGGGTCGCGCATCCGACTTGTTCCGACTGTGAGCCCCGAGAAGGCTTCCGCGAAGCGGCGCCGGAGATCCGTATCCACGATCAGCTTGTCGCGCAGGGTTCGGGACATCTCAACATGGTAGAACGGTGCGCCCATCTGGCGCGACCAGCGTGCTTGCACGTTCGTGGCACCGCCCAACCTATCGATCTCCGTGGGGTAGGCGAGGACCTTTCCATCGTTGATGAACGCCCGTAGAGGGGCGAGCAGCCGGTCCAGCGCGGCGCCGTGCCCCACCGCGCTGGCGATAATGGCGGCATTCGGAGCCGAACGGTCTTGAAAGCCGTGCAGCTGCACGGTGGGCGTGCCGGGGAAGCTCTGGAGCAGCGCCCGGTGCACGGACAGGAAGAACGAACGCTCGGCGTGGGCGACGTCTGCGAAGGCGAGCGACGCAATCAGCCGCTCTCGGGAAGCACGGTTATCTTCACGAGCGCTGCCGCCGGTGCCCTGGGCGCCGCCTTGCGTGGTGTTGCCGTCGACGGCTTCATCACCGCCGTCCTCGCCACCAGCGCCTTCCGTGCTCTCGTCACCATCCGCGGTGTGACCCGGGTTGCGCCCGCCCCCGACAGCGGCACCCAGGTTGGGGCGCCCGCCCCCGACAGCGGCACCCAGGTTGGGGCGCCCGCCTTCTTCATCGTCCGCGCTGGCGTTGCGTGGGTTGGGACCCCCGCCGTACCGGTGCGACGTATTCACGATCAGCGCGCGCGCCCGTTGCGCCTCGAAGATGGCCAGCGCGACGGGCAGCGTTCCCTGATCGAAGAACGTGTGCGGCGCCTCGACGATCAGCGGCACGGCCGCTCCTACGCGCAGCACGACCGCGGCTGCCCCGCGGCGGCGCGTGCCGTCCTCGGACAACACCCACAGGTCGCGCCCGCGGACCGCCCGCAGCGCGAACCCCGGTGGTGCGGCCGGCGGCGGCTGCCTGTTCTGCGCGGCGAGCCCTGCCGCCGCGATCCATGCGGCGTACGTCACCTCCTCCGCGTCGTCCGGCGGCTCTGCGATGAGGTGGCGCCCGCCCTTGCGCAGCGGGGTGATCTCCTCGTCCAGCACCTCCTGCTCGCCGCTGTTGACCAGGGCCGCCGTCACGGGCTCCTCCGCCGCTGCTCCCGGGTTCGGCGCCGCACCCGGCGCGCTCCCGATGCTCCGACACACCCCCTGCGAGCAGCCGGCGATCGCGAACAGCACCACATAGCCTGCGCTCTTCATGGTCGTCCTCGTCGTCGGAGCCGCGATGCCCTCCGTACTTTTCTCATGCTACGGCCTCGGAAGCCAGGATGACGCTCTGCGATAGCGCGCCCTGCATCGTCTCCTCTTCCTCTTCGTCTGCTTCCGGAGCGGGGGCGGTTTGCGCTAGTAGCACTGCATGCCTCGTTCCTTCGAGCCCGTGCAGGCACCGCCGCTCCCCGAGCAGGTCGGTCGTACGTTTCCGCGCATGGTCGAGCTGATGCAGCGGCTCCTCGCACCGGACGGATGTCCTTGGGATCGCGAGCAGAGCTTCGCGACGCTCAGGCGCTACGTGCTCGAGGAGGCGTGCGAGGTCATCGACGCCATCGACGGCGGCGACCGCAAGGAGCTGTGCGCCGAGCTCGGCGATCTCTTGCTCCAGGTCGTCTTCCAGGCCGAGCTCGCCCGTGCCGAGGGGGCGTTCGGGCCGGACGATGTGATCGCTGCGATCTGCGAGAAGCTCGTGCGGCGCCACCCGCACGTGTTCGCGGACGAGAGCGCCGAGAACGCCGACGAGGTGCTTCAGAACTGGGAGCGCATCAAGGCGGACGAGCGGGCGAGCCAGGGGAAGGACCGCGGCGTGCTCGGCGGCGTTCCCCGCAGCCTGCCGGCGCTGACCCGGGCGCAGCGCGTAGGCGAGAAGGTCGCGCGCGTGGGTTTCGACTGGCCGGACGCGCGGGGCTCGCGCGCGAAGGTGGACGAGGAGCTCGGGGAGCTCGATCGGGCCCTCGATAGCGGCGATTTCGCCGCGATCGAGGAGGAGCTCGGGGACGTGCTCTTCGCGCTCGGGAACCTGGCGCGCCACGCCGGCGTCGACGCAGAGGGGGCCCTGCGTCGGACGATCGACAAGTTCACCCGGCGCTTCGATCACGTCGAACGGCGGGTCATGGAGCGGCACGGGGGCTGGCCTGTCAAGGCGTCCCACGACACGCTCACGCTGGAGGAGCTCGACGGCTACTGGGACGAGGCCAAGCGCGCGGAGCGACAGACCTGACCGCGGCGCGCGCACGGTCTTGGCGAGATGCGCGCCGGGGAGCATCCGGCGTCATGTACGCGGCCTCTCAGCGAGCGGCCAACCTCGGGCGAGCTGCGCTCCGGCGGCGTCGCGACCGACGCGACGCTGCCTCCGCTGGCCGGCCTTCGGAGCGGTCAAGTAGGCGCCGTCGCGTCAAAATGCGGTCTGATCAAGACGAAATTCATGTAATTCTTTCCCATTTGTCGCGTCAATCTGTCGTTTTGAGCCGCTGATCTCCGAAAGGGTCGTCAGCTCTTCCATCCCGATAGGCGCGTCCTCAAGGTTCTTGCGCCTTTCACCAGGCGGCCCACGGCTTGCTAGACGCCCGGGCAGCCATGGCAAACCGCTCTTCCGCCAGGTTGCTCCACGTCGCCGTCGTCGCGGACAATCCAGAGACGATCGACGCGCTTCATGCCTACTTCAGCCAGGCCGGGGTCGCGTCGAACGGCAAGAGGACATTGAACGACGCGACCAGGATGGCGCCCGCGGCGACCGCCCTGGTTCTGTTTCCCGACGACTTCGATCCTGGCGACATCGTGACGTTCATCACGTCGCTGCGGAGCGCGCGACCGATGCTCCTCATTCTCCTCGTGACGGGCACACCACAGTCCTTTCGCTCCGCGCTGGGACCGGACGGCCACTCCTTGCCACCCATGGTGCTGCCGAAGCCGGCGTTTGGCTGGACCATCCTCGACGCTCTTCGTGCGCACGCTCATTCGGAGCCCCGATGACTGCTTCGATAATTCGCCGGGATTCACCTCCTGATGGCGCAATGTCCACCGCGCCCGCTCACCTTCGTGAACGCGATCCTCGATCGGCTCGGGATCGCGTGATGCGCAACGATGCGTCACGCGCCGTCGTGGTGATCAGAGCTCATCCGCGCGTAGACCCGGACCGGCAGCCACGAGGCGCGCCTTTCGCCACATCCGCAGGACGTTTGGGAGCTCCCGATCGACGCGGACTTCGTCATAGCTGTCAGGTACCCGCCCGCCGAATCCGTTGTACGTCAGGAGATAGGTCCCGAGCGGCGCCTCGTTGAGGAGCTCTTCGGCGGCCGCAGTGTCGCGCTGGTATCGATCGACGCCCAGCTCGACGTCTTCATCGAGGTGGTCTTCCCGTCCGAAGAGATTCTCGCCGAACGGGTTGAAGAAGTAGTAGGCGTCCGCGCGAGGAACTTCCGCGCTCCCCAGGGCGGCTTCGACGAAACGAACGCGGTCCTCGATCTCGTAGACCCGCGCGAGGCTGCGCGCCGCCATGACGAGCCGAGGTCGCTGTTCGATCCCCGTGAAGTGGCTGCGTCCCGCCAGCGCCGCCGCCACGCAGAACTTGCCGGCGCCCGACCCGACATCGACGACGGTGCGAACGTCGAGCTCGTCCAGCCACCGGGCCGCGCGAACAGCGACCTCGATCGGCGTCCAGAACTGAGCGGAGACGCGGCGTAGCTCGTCAGGAAGGAAGCGGTCGAAGTCGTGATTTCTGGGGCTGCGCCCCGCTCGCAGCGCCGCCGCGACGGCACCTGCCAGCGGTCCGGCCGCGCGGCCATCTACGGAGGAATGGTTTCTGTCACGACAGACGTCCGCCGCCGAAGATTTTATATGGTTTTCCACGAGTCCTCCCTGCTCAGCTCAATGCAGCGAATCGTGCAGCCGCTTGACGAGCGATCGGTGCTCGGCCAGCAGCGCCGCGGGGAGTCGATCCGCGAACTTGCGAAGGAACTCGAGGACACCGTCGGCCTCCCTCAACCACGCGCCGCTGTCGACCGCGAGCAGCTGGAAGAGCGCGTCTTTCGAGAGGTCCATCCCGGTCAGATCGATTCCCCGTTCATGCGGAAGGAGGCCAATTGCGGACTCGCGCGCGGACGCCGTGCCCTCGACACGCTCGAGGATCCACTTGAGGACGCGGATATTGTCGCCGAACCCGGGCCACAGGACGCGCCCGTCGTCCCCCGTCCGGAACCAGTTGACATGAAAGATCTTCGGCGGACGACTGAGCCCTTTCCCAACGGCCATCCAGTGCGCAAAGTAATCGCCCATATTGTACCCGCAGAAGGGGAGCATCGCCATGGGATCGTTTCTGAGGACGCCGACAGCGCCGGTCGCCGCGGCGGTCGTCTCGCTCGCCATGGTCGCACCGACGTAGACGCCGTGACGAAAGCTCCGCGCTTCGTAGACGAGAGGGGCGAGCTTCGAACGGCGCCCCCCGAAGAGGATGGCCGAGATCGGCACCCCCGTGGCGAGATCGAAGGCGCCTGCCGCGCTGGGACACTGCCGCAGCGGGACGGTGAAGCGCGAGTTCGGATGCGCGGCAGGTGACGCCGCGGCGCCTTTCGTCCACTTCGCGCCGCGCCAGTCTTCGATGACCTCATGCTCGTCGAGCTGGGACATCCCCTCCCACCATACGCGACGGCCCGCGCGCAGCGCGACGTTCGTGAAGATCACATCGTGCGTGAGCGACTGCATCGCGTTCGGGTTGGTCCTGAGGCTGGTCCCTGGCGCGACGCCGAACATGCCGTTCTCCGGGTTGATGGCCCAGAGCCGTCCGTCGCTGCCAGGGTGCATCCAGCAAATATCGTCACCGACCGTCTCGACCTTCCACCCGGGGAGCGAGGGGACGAGCATCGCCAGGTTGGTCTTGCCGCACGCGCTCGGGAAGGCAGCCGTGACGTAGTGCGTGCGCCCCTCGGGGCTCGTCAAGCCGAGGATGAGCATGTGCTCGGCGAGCCAGCCTTCCGCGCGCGCTTGCGCGCTCGCGATGCGCAGCGCATGGCACTTCTTGCTGAGCAATGCGTTGCCGCCATACCCCGAGCCGATGCTCCAGATCTCGAGGGTCTCGGGAAAATGGACGACGAAGCGCCTGTCCGGCGAGAGGTCCCCGAGGCTGTGGATGCCACGAACGAAGCTCTCCGCTGCGCCGAGGTGACCGAGCGCCGCGCGGCCCATGCGCGTCATGATCCGGAGGTTGAGAGCGACGTACGGGCTGTCGGTAAGCTCGACCCCGACGCGGCTGAAGGGCGACCCCGCGGGGCCCATCAGGTACGGCACCACGTACATCGTCCGGTCCTTCATCGCGCCTGCGAAGAGCGACCATACGCGCGTCTGCGCCTCCTCTCGGCTCATCCAGTGGTTCGTGGGCCCCGCGTCCTCCTGTCGTGGCGTCGAGATGAAGGTGAGGTGCTCCGTCCTCGCGACGTCCGTTGGATCCGATCGATGCAGGAATGAAC
Organism: Sorangium sp. So ce117; assembly: GCF_051524395.1. Taxonomy (NCBI): domain Bacteria; kingdom Pseudomonadati; phylum Myxococcota; order Polyangiales; family Polyangiaceae; genus Sorangium; species Sorangium sp. So ce117. The sequence goes on along the minus strand of NZ_CP150309.1, from coordinate 6,896,486 downwards.
GAGGGTGGGTCCGTGGATCCAGCTCGATGAACGAACCGGAGAGCGCCATGTCGCGCTCGAGGGTGGTCCGCTCCGCCTCGCTGCCGTCGCACCAGCGGATACGTGCGGGTCGCGTGTGTTCGGCGATCGCCTGGACCCAGGCGCGGAGCGCGCGGTTCGTCGTGGGAGCTTCGTTCATGGTCTTGGTCTTGGTCACAGCAGAATCCGTGCCGGAGCAGGGGCTGGCCGTGAACCGCGCCAGGAGCGCTCGAAGCGGCGCGCTTTCTCGGCATTTTCAAGGCGAACAGCCGACGAATTTCGCCAGTCGAGGGGCGACGTGGATCGCTGGAGCCGATCTCGTGGTCGGGCTTGCAGGCTACGACAAGATCGCTCAGTATTTCTCGCGTGGGAGAGCGAAAACGACGACCTGACGTGGTGTTTGAGCCGATCATGCGCTCCCACGCCATGAAGAAGGCGGACCAGATCCTTCGCGCCGTCGCCGCGAAGGACGTCACCCTGACGCTGATCGGCGAGAGCGGCTCCGGCAAGGAGGTGCTGGCGAGGCGCGCGCACGAGCTTTCGGAGCGCCGGCGGGGGCCGTTCGTGCCCATCAATTGCGCGGCCATCCCCGACGCGCTCTTTGAAAGCGAGCTCTTCGGTCACGAGCGCGGCGCGTTCACCGGGGCGAGCGAGCGAGCGAAGGGCAAAGTCGAAGCGGCCGAGCGAGGCACGCTCTTGCTCGATGAGATCGGTGATATGCCGATGCCGATGCAGGCGAAGCTCCTGCGATTCCTCGAAAACCGCCGGTACATGCGCGTCGGCGGCTCGACGAAGATCGAGGCGGATGTCCGGTTGATGTTTGCCACGCTACGACCCCTCGATCAGGAGGTGCGCGCGGGCCGTTTTCGCGCCGACCTGTTCTATCGAATCCAGGGCATCACGCTCAATGTCCCCGCTTTGCGTGAGCGACGCGCTGACATCGCGCCCCTGCTGAATCAGTTCACCGCGCAGCACTCGGCGCGACACGGGGTTCGCCCGCCGAGGTTCAGCCGGCAGGCCAAGGCGCTGCTGCTCCGTTACGACTGGCCTGGCAACGTGCGCGAGCTCCGGAACGTCGTGGAGACGCTCTGCTTGCTCCGGGATGGCCGGCAGGTGCGCGTGGCCGATCTGCCCGAGAGCGTCCGTTCGCTGGTCGTGCCCGAAGAAGCCGCCGCGGGCGTGTCCTGCGCCAGCACCTCGCCCGCGCTCGACCTCGACGACGGATTGGAGTCGCTCATCCAGCAGATCGTCCAAGCGGCGCTGGAGCGCGACGGGGGCGACAAGGTCAAGGCGGCGGCGCGACTTCGGATCAGCCTGAGGACGGTGCAACGCTACGTCGCAGCGGGGCGCGTGCGGGTGCCAAGCAGGCCTGTCCGTGGAGAGCAGAGGGCGGCGAAGAAGTGAGCCGCGTCGGCCCGACTACCACCTGGGTTGGGGCTGCCCGCAGGTCGCGGTGACGACCGGAACCACCCAGGTTGCGGTAACACGTCTCGCTGGGCTCACTCGCGTTCAGCTATCAGAACGAAGCGCTCGCGAACGCGCGCCTCGTTCGACTCGTGACGGACGTGGATCTCATACCGGCCCGGCTGAGCCACGGCCACGCCGAGCGGCGCGTCGCCGCGGTAGCGCGTCAGCCTGTGCGAGCAGCGCTCCTGCCGGCAGTGCTGCTCCAGCGATCCACCTGCGCCGTCGGGCAACCGCACGCGCACGTGCTCCGGCACCTCGAGCTGGACCACCGCCGGCTCGTCCGCGTGGCGGTGGGTCCACAGATCGAGGTGCGTCCACGCGTGCCCTTCGTCAGGCAAGGCGACGGCGCGCTCCTCGGATCGCTCGATCGCCGGAGAGCACGCGCCCCTGTCGCCCGCCACGAAGACGGCGACCGCCAGCGCGGCGAGCGCCGGGGCCGCGATGAACACCCTCCACCCGCTGCGGTCGCTCGCCCGCTGAGAGCGCGCGCCGCCGGCCGCCGCCGGGCGCTCCGGTCGCTCGGGGAGCTTGCTCAGCGCGCGCTCGACGAGCGCATCGGAGGGGCTCATCGAGCGCAGCGCCCGCATGCTCGCCGCGAGATCCGGCGGAACGGGAGGCAGATCGTCGTCGCGCTCGCTCACGTCGAACCCTCCCGCTCCGCGACGGCGCGCGGCGCCGCCAGACGCTCGTAGGCGTCGCGCAGCCGCGCGCGCCCTCGGGCGTGGCGGCTCTTCACCGTCCCCTTGGGGATCCCGAGGAGCTCGGCAACGCTGTCATACCCGACTTCCTCGATATCGCATAGCACCACAACGGTGCGGAATTCCTCCGGCAGCTCCTGGAGGCACGCAAGGAGCACTCCAGTATCCTGGCTCAAGATCGCGGCCGCCTCCGGGCTCGAGACCTCGGCGCGAGGGAGGATGCCGAGCGCGTCGGTGCACGCCTCGACGAGCCGATCGAGCAGGCTGCGGCGCCGCGCCTCGGTCCGGTAAGCCTCCAAGTACTCGTGCCGAGCGATCCCGCAGAGCCAGACGCCGAGGTCGGAGCGCCCCTCGAAGGACGCCGCGTGCAGGTAGGCCTTGAGCAACGCGTTCTGGAACAGATCGTCCGCCTGGTCTCGCGCGCCGCAGAGCGAGGCGCAGAATCGATAGAGCCGAGGGAGCACCGGGCGCACCGCCGACTCGAACTCCGCGCGCGATTCGCCGAGGGGGGGTCGCGATTCGGTCATGAGGGCCGCTCGAGCATCTAGAGCGTCGAAGGCCGGAACTCTAGCGTGGAATGGACGGAGGGGTAGCGCCCGCCGCTCGCGCCACGAGGGGGCGAGCGACGTCACCCCGAAGGAGGAAGAAATGTCCATCGGCCGCCCTGGGACGGAACGGATCCGCGCCGAGGTTCCTGGGCGCCGTACGAAATCGTCACCCCGAGCGGGAACCTCCGGCCGACTGGTCCCGTCCTGGGCCGTGTTCTGACGAACAGCGGGCCCACATGGTGCCCGAACTCCAAGGCGAGCACCGCATGTCCAATCCGAACATTTCGAGGGCGTCGACGTCCTCGGCGTCCACATGGAGGAACGACCTGGTTTCAGGGTTCCTCGTTTTCTTGATCGCCCTGCCGCTCTGCCTGGGCATCGCCATGGCGAGCGGGTTCCCCCCCATCGCCGGCGTGCTCACCGCCGTCGTCGGTGGCATGGTCGCCACCTGGCTCGGCAGCGCGCCGCTGACCATCAAGGGGCCCGCCGCGGGCCTCATCGTCATTGCGCTGGGCGCCGTTCAGGAGCTCGGCGGCGGGGACAACGCGGTGGGCTACCGCCGCGCGCTCGCCTGCATCGCCGTCGCAGCGGTGACACAGATCGTCTTCGCCCTGGCGCGCGCGGGCACGCTCGGCGACTTTTTCCCCTCCTCGGTGGTCCACGGCATGCTGGCGGCCATCGGGATCATCATCTGCTCGAAACAGGTCCACACGCTTGTCGGCGTCACGCCTGCGGCGAAGGACCCGCTCCACCTGATCCTGGAGATCCCGCGCAGCCTGTTGCGCCTGAACCCCGAGATCGCCTCGATCGGCATCCTCTCGATGATCCTCCTCTTCGGCTATCCAGTGATCGCCAAGAGAGCTCGCTGGATGCAGAAGATCCCCGCGCCGATGCTGGTGCTGGCGCTGTCCGTGCCGCTCGCCTATCTCTTCGATCTCGAGCACGAGCACACGTACACGCTCGCGGCGACCCACACGACGTACGCCATCGGGCCGAGCTTCCTCGTCAACCTGCCAGGCAACCTCGTCCAGGCGATCGTCTTCCCGGACTTCAGCCACGTTGGCACGCCCGGGTCCATCAAATATATCGTCATGTTCTCGCTGGTGGGCAGCATCGAGTCGCTCCTGTCCGCGAAGGCCGTCGACGCGCTCGATCCAGCGAAGCGCCGCTCCGACCTCGACAAGGATCTGCTCGCCACGGGCGTGGGCAACCTCATCGCGGGCCTGCTCGGCGGGCTGCCGATGATCTCCGAGATCGTTCGCAGCTCCGCGAACATCGGCTACGGCGCGAAGAGCCGGTTGTCCAACTTCTTTCACGGGACCTTCCTCCTCCTCTTCGTGGCCTTCGCGCCGGGCCTCATCCACCGGATCCCCCTCGCCGCGCTCGCCGCCATGCTCACCTTCACGGGCACCCGCCTCGCGTCGCCCAAGGAGTTCGCGAAGACGCTCCGCATCGGCAGGGAGCAGCTCGTCATCTTCGCCACCACGGCTGCGATGTGCATCGTCTCCGATCTGCTCGTCGGCGTCGCGGCCGGCATCGCCGTGAAGCTGCTCATCCACCTGACGAACGGCGCGCCGCTGCGCGTCCTCTTCCGCTCCGAGGTGGACGAGCGCGTCGAGGAGGGGCGGGTCGTGCTGCGCGTCAAGCACGCCGCCATCTTCAGCAATTACCTCAGCATCCAGCGGAAGATCGAGAGCCACGCGCACGTCTCGAACATCGAGATCGACTTCGCGAATGCTCGCCTGGTCGATCACACGGTCATGTCCAACCTGCATGAGCTCCAGGGCGTGATGGAACGAAATGGGCGGACATTGACCCTCGCCGGCCTCGGCGATCATTTCCAGATGTCATCCCACCCGCTCTCGGCGAGGAAGCGGCCTGTCATCAGCCCCGTCGCCGAGCGCTGAATCGAGTCGAGACACCATGGCGCGAAAGAGGGGAGCGCGCGTGGGGCTCTCCAGGTACAACCGCCACTCGGGAACCCCATGAACAGCGAGCTCTCTCAAGATCTTCGCGCGAGCGCCGCCCGGCAGAAGCACCTGCGCGACGTGGTCGAGCACGCCGGACACCTCCTGCCGGCGCAGGGGCCTATCGGCGTGTTCGTCCACCACAACACGTTGCACGCGTTCCAGCACCTGCCGTTCCATGACGCGCTCGCCGCGGCGAGCGCCGTCTTCGAGGCCGAGCCGTATCTCTCCGAGGCGGACTACCGCGCGCACATCGCGTCGGGTCGGATCGGCGACGAGGACCTCGAGGCCGCGCTCGCCGGGCGGTTCGCCGCGCAACCGGACGAGCGGCGAGGCCCGCTGTCACGGCACGAGATCGAGCGGCTCGCGCTCCGTCATCCGATCGACGCCGAGACGGCGGCGGGCCTCCTGTGGCGTATCTCCGAGGCCGGGGAGACGCGCAGGCTCCGGGCCGACGTCCCCGACGAGCGACGCCGGCGCATCGTCCAGAGCACGGAGCGCTGGCTCGCGGCGCGCCCGGAGATCGCGGCGCGCCTCGTCGACCGGGGGGGCCGTGATCCGGAGTCGCGCGCCGCCCTCGCGCTCTGGGACGCGTGCCGCGCCGTGCCGCTGCCGCCCGCCCCGCCCCTGGAGCCGCCGCTCGTCGAGCGCGTGGGCGCCGACCGGTCGCACCGCGATCTGCTGGTCGAGCTGGCCGGCGAGGATCCGGCCGAGCTCGTCGATCCGCTCATGATCCGGTTCCTCGGCGCCTACCTCGACGAGGGCATTGCACACTGGACGATGCCCGATCGAGCGGAGGGGCTCTGGCGCTGCTTTCGCGACATGGCGCTCGAGGGCTCCCGGCTGGCCGCCCCGGCCTTCGTCGGGCTCGACGCGGAGCTCCGCCGGTTCGACGCGGAGGCGCTGTCGCCGCCCGCCATCGCCGTCCGCGCCCTCGAGGAGCTCTCCGTCGCCGAGGATCACTGGGACGTGTACGTGACACGCGTGCTGCTCGAGCTGCCGGGCTGGGCCGGCATGATCCACCGCCTCGAGCACACGCCGAGCGATCGGCCTCCGGGATCGCCGCCCGTGTCGCTGGTCGAGTACCTCGCCGTGCGCCTGACGCTCGCCCGGTACGCGCTGCGCGACGTCGCGCGCCGGCGGCTGGGGTACCGAGGACCGCTCGCCGGCCTCGTCGAGCATGCCCGGCGCGCCGCGCGGCCGCCCGCGCCGCCGTCGAGCTCGCCTGACCATGCGCGGCCGTTCCGTCTGTTCCAGCTCGCTCAGCTCGCCGGCCTCTCGGCCGCCGAGATCGAACCGCTGTCCAAGGCGGAGCGCGTCTGGGCGCTCGAGGCGCTCGAGGCGTTCGACGAGATAACGCGGCGCCGCGTCCTGCACGAGGCCTACGAGCACCACCACCGGACCGAGGTCCTGCACGGGATCGCCGCGAACCTCCGGCGCCCCGAGGAGGAGCGCTCCGTGGAGGCGCCCCGCTTCCAGGTCGCGTTCTGCATCGACGACCGCTGCGAGGGCCTCCGGAGGCATTTCGAGGAGCTCTCGCCGCGGCACGATACCTTCGGCGTGGCCGGGTTCTTCGGCGTGCCGATCCGCTACCGCGGGCTCGACGACGCCGGCCACGTGAGCCTCTGCCCGGTCGGCGTGGAGCCGGCGCACGAGATCGTCGAGCGGCCGCACGAGGAGGAGGCGGGCTGGCGGCGAAAGGCTCGCCGCAAGCGCTGGGCGCGGCTCCTGCACGCGCTGGGGCGCGGTACCCGCACCATGGCGCGCGGCGTGCTGCTCACCCCGACCCTGGGCCTCCTGTCCACCGTCCCGCTCGTGGGACGCACCCTCTTTCCGCGGGCGGTGGCGAGGCTGCGCCGCGCCCTCGAGCGGCGCCTGCTCCCGCCGGTGCCGACGCGGCTCCACAGCCCACAGGACGAGGGCTCCGCCGCGGGCGGCGAGGGGCAGCCGTTCACCGCCGCGGCCAAGGCGGCCCGCGTGGCCGCCACGCTGGAGAACATGGGCCTCACGCGCGGCTTCGCGCCCCTCGTGGTCGTGCTCGGCCACGGGGCGACCAGCGTGAACAACCCGCACCAGTCGGCGTACGACTGCGGCGCGTGCGGCGGCCGCCACGGCGGCCCGAACGCGCGGCTGTTCGCGGTCATGGCGAACGATCCCGAGGTCCGCGCGCTGCTCGCCGCGCGCGGGATCGACATCCCGGACGGGACCTTCTTCCTCGGCGGCATGAACAACACGACGACGGACGAGATCGTCCTCTACGACCAGCACCTCGTGCCGGCGTCCCACCGCGGCGAGCTCTCGGCGCTGATCGGAGCGCTCGACGCCGCGCGCCAGCAGCACGCGCACGAGCGCTGCCGGAGGTTCGCGTCGGCGCCGCGCGAGGGCGACGCCGCGCGGGCGCTCGCGCACGTGGAGGCGCGCGCCGCGGATCTCAGCGAGGCGCGGCCCGAGCTGGGGCACGTGACCAACGCGGTCTGCGTCGTCGGCCGCCGCTCGCTCACCCGCGGGCTGTTCCTCGACCGCAGGGCGTTCCTCGTCTCGTACGACCCGACCCAGGACCAGGGCGGAGCGATCCTCGAGCGCATCCTGCTCGCGGTCGGCCCGGTCGGGGCAGGGATCAACCTCGAGTACTACTTCTCCTGCGTCGACAACCGCCGTTACGGCGCCGGCACCAAGCTCCCTCACAACCTCGCCTCGCTGCTCGGGGTCATGGAGGGTTCGCTGAGCGACCTGCGCACCGGGCTGCCGAAGCAGATGATCGAGATCCACGAGCCGGTGCGCCTGCTCGTCATCGTCGAGGCGAGCACGGACACGGCCGCCGCGCTGTACGCGCGGCAGCCGGCCCTCCGCGAGCTCATCGGCAACGGCTGGATCCAGCTCGCCTGCGTCGATCCGGCGACGCGCCGGATCGCGTGCTTCACGGGCGACGGCTTCGCGCCGTTCTCTCCGCCGGATCAACCCTTGCCCGCGGTCCAGCGCTCCGCCGACTGGTACGCCGGGAGGTCCGGGTTCGTTCCGCCTGCGCTCATTCGAGCCGCGTCCACGCGGCCACGTGAGGTCGTCGACCATGCTGTCTGATGTGCTCCTCGGAAGGCTCGCCGCGCTCGCCGTGCTCTCTCCGGCGGCGGCGTTCGCCGCGCTCGGCGCCTACCTGCTGCTCCTTCGCACGCCGAGCGAGCGCGTCGTGTCGCGCGTCGTGCTCTCCACGCTCGCGCTCTCGCTCGCGGCCTCGCTGGCGATATGGCTCTCGGCCGTCTCGGCGCCCTACGCGTTCGTCCCGGTGGCGCTCGGCCACTGGTTCGAGCTCGGCGACTATGCGTTCGAGGTCGTCCTGCTCGTCGATCGGCTGTCGGCGACGATGATGCTCCTCGTCTCGCTGATCGCGCTCCTGGTCGGCAGGTTCTCGGTGGCGTACCTGCACCGCGAGCCGGGCTTCGCGCGCTTCTTCCTGCTCCTCGCGCTGTTCTCGACGGGGATGCTGGGGCTCGTGTCGGCGGGCACCGTCGACCTCCTCTTCGCCGGCTGGGAGCTCGTCGGCGCGACGAGCGTGCTGCTCGTGGCCTTCTTCCACGAGCGCGAGGCGCCGCCGCGGGCCGCGGTGCGGGTGTACATCACCTACCGGCTCTGCGACATCGGGCTGCTCGGGGGCGCGGTGCTCATGCACGACGTCGCCCGCTCCTCGCAGTGGGGCGAGGTGTTCGGCGGCTCGCCCTGGCCCGGGACCGCCGCGTCGCTCGGGCCCGGCGCGGCCACGGCGCTCGCGCTGTGCCTGTTCCTCGCCGCGATGGGCAAGAGCGCGCAGTTTCCTCTGGGCAGCTGGCTGCCGCGGGCCATGGAGGGGCCGACGCCATCGAGCGCGCTCTTCTATGGCGCCATCTCGGTGCACGCCGGGGTGTACCTCATGCTCCGCGCGGCCCCGCTGCTCCAGCGCTCGCTCGCCGCGAGCGTGGTGATCACCTGCGTCGGGGCGGCGACGGCCGTCTACGGCACGATGGTGGGGCGCGTGCAGGCGGACGTGAAGGGCGCGCTCGCGCACGCGACGATGACGCAGGTGGGGCTCATGTTCGTGGAGATCGGGCTCGGGCTCTACTGGCTCGCGCTCGTCCACATGTTCGCCCACGCCTGCCTGCGCTGCCTCCAGCTGCTGCGCGCCCCCTCGGCGCTCCGCGACGCGCAGGACATCCGGGCCGCGCACGCCGGCGAGCCGCTGCCGCACCTCGGGCTCGCGGGCCGGCTGCTGCCGGCGGCGCTCGTGCGGCGCGCGTACTGGCTGTCGCTCGACCGCTTCCACCTCGAGGGGCTGCAGGAGCGGCTCGTCGCCGCGCCGCTGATGCGCCTCGGGCGCCTGCTCGACCGGAGCGAGCGCCGCTGGGTGGCGGCGCTGAGCGGCTGGCCCGAGCGCGCCCCCGCGGCGCCCGGCGACGAGCGCGCGCGCGAAGAGACAGAGATCGCGGCGGCCTTCCAGCCCCGCGCGCGCGATACGAAGAGGGCTCGCACGTGAACGCCTTTCCGCTCCTCGGGACGCTCATCCTCACGCCCGCGATCGCGGCGCTGCTCGCCGCCCGGGCGCGCAGCGACGAGCGCGCCCGCCGCGTCGCCCTCATCGGCGCGGCGCTCACCCTGCTCCTCTCGCTGCTGCCGCTCGCGCTCTCGTACGCCGGCGTCGCGCTCACCGCCGGGGGGCCCGCCTTGCCGCTCCTCGGAGCGCGCCTCCGCCTCGGCCTCGACGGCTTCACCATCACGTTGCTCCCGCTGCTCGGCCTCGTCCTGCTCGCCCTGATCGCCGCGAGCCCGCGCGCAGCGATCGATCCGCCCGGCGCCGCCGCGCTGCTCGTCACCGGCAGCGCCATCCTCGGCGTGTTCTGCGCGGTCGATCTCGCGGTGCTCGCGGCCGCGTGGGTCGCCGCCCTCGTGCCGGTGGATCGCCTGGTCGCCAGGAAGGGCGCCCACGACCCGCTCCTCCGGCGCACCTGCCGCATCTTCCTGCTGGGGGGCACGGCGCCGCTCGTCGTGGCGATCGGCGCCATCGCCGTGCTCGCCGCGCGCCGGGGGGCCGCCCTGCCGTTCGACGTCGAGGAGATCGCCCGCGTCGGCGTCCCCGAAGCATGGCAGTCGCCGCTGTTCGCGCTCGTCGGCATCGCCGTGCTGATGCGCATGGCCGCCGTGCCGTTCCACGGCTGGCTGCCGGTGCTGCTGGAGCGGGGGCCGCTCGGCGTGACCATCCTGCTCGCCCAGATGCAGGTCGGCGTCTGCGTGCTCGTTCGCGTGGGGGTGACGCTCCTGCCCGTGGGCTGCGCCGACGGCATGCCGATCCTCGCCGTGCTCGGCCTGATCAGCGCGCTGCACGGCGCGGTGCTCGCGCTGGTCCAGACCGATCTGCGCCGGCTGCTCGGCTACCTCGTGGCGAGCCAGAAGGGGCTCGTGCTCCTGGGGGTCGCCTCGCTGAGCCCGCAGAGCGTGAGCGGCGCGCTCCTGCAGAGCGTCGCCCTGTCGATCGCGATCACGGGGCTCGCGATGGTCGTCGGCGCGATCGAGGCGCGCGCCGGTACGGCGGACACGCGGGAGCTCGGCGGCCTCGTCGCCCGGACGCCCCGCATGGCCGCCTTCTTCTTCCTGCTCGCGTGCGCCATGATCGGGATGCCGGGGGCGCTCTCGTTCGTGAGCGAGGACCTGCTCCTGCATGGGATCTTGCACGCCCATCCCGTGCTCGCGGTGCTGGCGCTGACGGCGGCGGCGCTCAACGGGATCACGCTGTTCCGGGCGTTCCAGCGGACCTTCCTGGGGCCGCTCCGGCGCCACCTGAAGGGCGCCGCGGTGGAGGCGCTCGTGCTCCGCGAGCGAGCGTTCCTGCTCGCGCTGGTCGCGCTCACCGTGGTCCTCGGGGTGGCCCCGGCGCGGCTGATCGCGATCCATGCGCCGGTGGTCGAGCGGGTACTCCACGACGTGGCGCACGGCGCGCAGGCGCGCCTCGCGGCAGCGGCGAACCGCCGCTCCATCGACGCGGACGGCCGAGCGCCCCGGCGTGACGGACGACCGTCGCCCTGAGCCGCGTCCGGCGGATGGCGCGCGCCGCGCTCGCCGCCGCCGGATGTGGCTCAGAGCAGGTAGCGCTCTCCCGAGTCGGGCAGCACGGTCACGATCGTCCCGCGCACCCTGCGCGCGATCTCCACGGCGGCGTGGACGTTGGCGCCGGAGCTCGGCCCGACGAGGAGCCCCTCCTCGCGGGCGAGCCGCCGCGCCATGCGCGAGGCGCCCGCCTCGGTCACCGTCAGGATCTCGTCGATGAGCGATCGCTCGAGGATCGCCGGGACGAAGCCGGGGCCGAGGCCCTGGATGCCGTGGGGGCCGGGGCCTCGCCCGGAGAGCACGGCGCTCTTCGTCGGCTCGACGGCGCAGATGCGGACCGCGCCGCCGAGCTGATCCCGGAGCACGCGCCCGCAGCCGGTCAGCGTGCCGCCGGTGCCCACGCCGACGACGAAGGCCGCGATGTCGCCGCCGGTCTGCGCGAGGATCTCGAGGCCGGTGGCGCGCGCGTGGGCGCCGGGGTTCGCCGGGTTCTGGAACTGCTGGCTCATCCAGCCGCCGGGGGTCGCCTCGCAGATCTCGATCGCGCGGGCGACCGCGCCGGCCATGCCCTGGCCTTCGGGCGTGAGGACGATCTCGGCGCCGTACGCGCGGAGGACGTGCCGGCGCTCGACGCTCATGTCCTCGGGCATGACCACCACGCAGCGGTAGCCGCGCACGGCGGCGATCATCGCGAGGCTGATCCCCGTGTTGCCGCTCGTCGCCTCGACGATTGTCGACCCTCTCCTGAGGATCCCTTCGCGCTCGGCGCAGAGCACCATGCCGAGCGCCGCCCTGTCCTTGACGCTGCCGCCCGGGTTCATCGACTCGAGCTTGGCGTAGACGACGCCTCCGCCCTCGGGCGAGACCCGGGCAAGGCGGACGAGCGGCGTGCCGCCGATGAGCGACAGGGCGTCCGGCACGACCGGACCGACGCGGACCGCGCCAGCAGGCGGAGGAGCCGAGCTCTCACCAGGCGCGTCGGGCGGACTCGGCGGTCCGTCGCCCGGTGCTCGAGGGGACGACATGCCGCCAGTGTACACGTGAACAGGGCATCCCCGGGCAACGTGCCGGAGCGCACGCCCCGTGAGGGGCGCCGGCCACCGCTTTACATCGAGATCTCCGAGAGAACCCCGTAATGATCCGAAGCGGCGACGCCGTTGCGGATCTCCTCGAAGACGACCCTCGACGAGAGCGGCTTGCCTCGCCCCTGCGCGTCCGGACCGCGGACGAAGACGTAATCGATGCGGCGCGGGTACTCGTTCGTGATGGCCGCGAACGGGTTCCGCACGGGATCGAAGGTGAATCCGGGGCCCTTGCCCGTCTGGTCGAAGGTGTCGGCGAAGTACACGCTCTTCTGGTTCAGGGCGTGCAGCCCCTTCATGAACCGGATCTCCGTGGCCTCGGGCTGCGCGTTGAAGTCGCCGACGACGATGGGCGGCAGGCCCTCCATGGGCGCCTCGCGCATGACGATGTCGGCCACGGCCGCGACCTGCGCCTCGCGCACGGCGCCGTGGTGGAACTTCCAGTTGAGGTGGGTGACGAAGAACGGGATCGCGCCGTGGGGCGACCCGAGCTCGGCGAGCAGGAGCGAGCGCTTCTCGTCGGTCTCACCCGTGGGCAGGGGGAACGCCTGGCTCCGCGCGATCGGCCAGCGCGACAGCACGGCGTTGCCGAAGAGCACGCCGCCGCCGAGGTCGTGCGCGGCGCCGAACGCGACCTCGTAGCCGAGCCCGTCCGCGATGCCGTCGGCCAGCGAGCGGCCCTCGTACGACAGCACCTCCTGGAGGCCGACCACGTCGGGATCGAGCTCGCGGAGGCCCTCCCGGATGACCTCGAGGCGCGCCTCCCACGGGTCGTGGCGGTTCCAGATGTTCAGGCTGAGCACCCGGAGGGAGCTGCGAACACGGATGCCGGATCCGCCGTGCGGGGAGCCGCTGATCCCGGAGCCTTCTCGAGGACGTTCCATGTCGACGGGCTACGCCAGCTGCGCGCCCGGATCCAGCCGTGATACGAAGGGCCCGGCGCAGGCCGCTGCCCCTCCGGCGCGGAAGGGCGGCCTTGACCGGGAGAACCTGAATGATCACGTGTGCTCGTCGACGCGGGCGGCCTGGATCGGCCGCCTTCCGACCTCGGACCTCGCTCCGCATGACCGCCAGCTTCCTCCTGCTCGCGCTGGTCGCCGGTTGCGAGAGCAAGATGGATCCCAAGGAGTGCGACAAAGTCCGCGGCGACGCCTTCGAGATGGTGAACAAGGCGCAGCACTGCAACACGGACCCCGACTGCCGTCAGAGCGAGTGGCCGGGCTGTGCGAAGCCCATCAGCAACGCGACCTTCGACAAGATCAAGCCCCTCTCGGAGAGCTACAAGACGGGCAAGTGCGAGGAGCCCAAGGTGGACTGCAAGGCCCCGCCGGACTCCTACTGCAAGCAGGGGCTCTGCGTGCACCGCGAGATCGGCACGCCGGAGGGGGCGGGCAACACGCCCACCGACCAGATCCAGATCCAGTGATCCCCGCCACGCCGTCCGCCAGCGAGCCCCGCGGGCCGCTGCGCGGCGGCGCTGGCCGCGCGCGGCGCCCGCCGGCCAGCGCCGCGCTCGGGAGTGCGCTGCCGGGCGCAAACGGGCGCGCCGCCTCGGTACGCGCTTGACGCGCGAACCCGCAGGGGCCACGGACGCGGCCGTGAGCGAAGGCTTCTATCGCGGCAAGCGCGTCGTGGTGACCGGCGCCGGCGGGTTCATCGGCAGCCACCTCGTCGAGGCGCTGGTCCGGGAGGGCGCGCGCGTGAGGGCGCTCGTCCGGTACACCTCGGGCTCGCGGCGCGGGCACCTCGACCGGCTCCCCGAGGACGTCCTCGCGCAGGTCGAGGTCGTCCCCGGCAACGTGGAGGACGCGGGCGCGGTCCGGTCGCTCGTGCGCGGCGCCGACGTCGTGTTCCACCTCGCGGCCCTGATCGGGATCCCGTACTCGTACGTGGCCCCGCAGCAGTACGTGGCGACCAACGTGCAGGGCACGCTGAACGTCCTCGAGGCGGCGCGCGAGCACGGCGCGCGCGTGGTCCACACGTCGACGAGCGAGACCTACGGCACCGCGCGCTACACGCCGATCGACGAGGCGCACCCGCTGACCGGCCAGTCCCCGTACTCGGCCACGAAGATCGGCGCCGACAAGCTCGCCGAGAGCTACTACCTCTCGTTCGGCCTCGAGGTGGCGACCATCCGGCCGTTCAACACCTACGGCCCGCGGCAGTCGTCGCGCGCGATCATCCCGAGCGTGATGCAGCAGCTCGCCGCGGGCAGCGCCGCGCTCCGCATCGGCAGCACCGCGCCGGTGCGGGACCTCAACTTCGTGACCGACACCGTCGCCGGCTTCCTCCTCGTCGGATCGAGCGCGCGGGCCGTGGGGCAGACGCTCAACGTCGGGAGCGGGCGCGCCATCTCCATCGGCGATCTGGTCCGCCTCATCTTCGAGGTGACGGGCAAGCGCGCGGAGCTCGTGACGGACGAGGCCCGGGTGCGCCCCGACGCGAGCGAGGTCATGGTGCTGCTCGCGGACTTCCGCCGCGCCGCGGAGCTCGTCGGCTACGCGCCCCGCGTGACGCTCGAGGAGGGGCTCGCGCGGACATACGCCTACGTCGAGCGTCACCTCACCGATTACCGGCCGCGCGAGTACGCGATCTGACGCACGCCGCCGCGCGGCCGGGGGCCAGCGCCTCGCGCGCCCTCTCCGCGAGGCGCCCGCTGGATGGATGGAAGACCATGTGGAAGATACCTCTCAGCGATCTCTCGTTCGGGCCTGAAGAAGCCGAGGCCGCGCGGCAGGTCGTCGCGTCGGGCTGGTTGACGATGGGGGAGCGGACGGCGCAGTTCGAGCGGGAGCTCGGCGAGGCGCTCGGCACCCCGAGGGTGCTCGCCGTGACGAACTGCACCGCCGCGCTGCACCTCGCGTACACCGCGCTCTCCGTGGGCCCCGGCGACGAGGTGATCTGCCCGAGCCTCACGTTCGTGGCGACCGCCAACGCCGCGCTCCTGTGCGGGGCCAACGTGGTGCTCGCCGACATCGTCGGCGACGACGACCTCGGCATCGATCCCGCCGACATCGTCCGCAAGATCACCCCGAGGACGCGGGCGATCACGGTCGTCCATTACGCCGGCTACCCTTGCGACATGGACGCGATCTGCGCGATCGCGGCCGAGCGTGGGCTCGCGGTGGTCGAGGACGCGGCGCACGCGCCGCTCGCGAGCTACCGGGGCAGGGCGCTCGGGACGCTGGGGGACGTCGGCTGCCTGAGCTTCTTCTCGAACAAGAACCTCGCGGTCGGCGAGGGGGGCGCCGTGATCGCGAAGGACGACGCGCTCCACGCGCGCATGCGGCTCCTCCGCGCGCACGGGATGACGACGCTCACCCTCGATCGGCACAAGGGGCACGCGTTCACCTATGACGTCGTGGACGCGGGCATGAACTACCGCATCGACGAGATCCGCAGCGCCATCGGCCTCGTGCAGCTCGGCCGGCTCGCGGCGGGCAACGCGCGTCGGCGCGCGCTCGTGGCGCGCTACCACGAGCGCCTCGCCGGGGTGCGGGGCCTCGGGCTGCCGTACAGCGACTTCTACGCGCGCGGGCTGGGGGAGAGCGCGCACCACCTCATGCCGGTGCTCCTGCCCGAGGGCACCTCGCGCGAGGCCGTGATGGAGGCCATGAAGGCGCGCGGGGTCCAGACGAGCGTGCACTACACGCCGATCCACCGCTTCTCGCACCACGGCGCCTCCGACCGGGTGCGCAAGGACGGGCTCGCGCGGACGGACGCGATCGCGGGCCGCCAGCTCACGCTGCCGCTCCACCCGCGCATGGCCGACGCCGACGTCGACGCCGTGTGCGAGGCGCTCGCCGCGTCAGTCCGGTAGGTACCGCTGCCGGTTCTTCTCGAACTCGTCCTGCGCTTCGGCGAAGTCGTCGCTCCTTCCGATGTCGAGCCAGTGGCCCCGGAAGGGGAAGGTGGCCACCGGCTCGCCGGCGCCGAGCAGCGCGTGCATCAGGTCGTCGAACCCGAACGGCCGGCCCTCGGGGATGAAGCGCAGCACGCCGCGGCTCATCGCGTAGATGCCCATGCTGACCCAGAACGTGTAGGTCGGCTTCTCGCGGAAGCTGACGACGCGCCCCTCGGGGCCGAGGTCGAGCACCCCCAGGTCGATCTTCGAGGCGCGCTCGCAGACGGCGACGGTGAGCGGCGATCCGGTCGACTCGGCCGTCCGGTGGAGCGCCGTGAAGTCGAGATCGCTGAGGATGTCGCCGTTCATCACGAGGAAGCGCTCCGGCAGGTCCCGCTCGATGACCCGGAGCGGACCCACGGTCCCGAGCGGCGTGTCCTCGCGCTGGTAGGCGATGCGCAGGCCGTATCGGCTCCCCTCGCCGACGACCGCCTCGATGAGCGCGGCCTGGTGGCCGACGCACATCACGACGTCGGTGACCCCCGCCCGCGCCAGCTGCCGGAGGAGGATCTCGACGATCGTGTGATCCCCGATCGGCATGAGCGGCTTCGGGATAAGGGCGGTGTAGGGGCGGAGCCGGGAGCCTTTGCCGCCGGCAAGCACGACTGCCTTCATGCGATGACGTATACCCACGCGCTGCCCGGAGGGGTGACCATTCCGCAGAATTTCACCCTCGCCCGGCCCGCGGCGTCCTCTCCGATTGACTCTCTTCGGGCTGCTCTATTACTGGTTGGAGAGCGTCCCGCGGCAGGTCAGCCCCGGCGTGGGGCGATTCACCCCTCACAGGCGACTTGGGCAGCAATCATGACGATGGTACCTCCGTCCCGTACCCCCGCCAGGAAGCGCCGGAAGCTCGGATATCGAGGCAGCGGCACCTTCGCCATGTGCAGCGCCGGCCCGCACCCGGGCGGTCCGCTGTTCCGGCAGCTGTGCACGCTCGCCGACCGCTTCAACGCGTGCGAGGACGATCCGGCCGCGGCGCAGATCGGGAGCGTGCTCTCGCTGCTCGCCCTCTACGCGACCCAGCCGAACGACCGGGATTTCCGGTTGCCGTTCGGCTCCTTCGTCATGGATCTCGCCCTCGCCGACGAGGCGCGGGCGCCGGGCGCCGGGCCCGTCCCGTACGGGCGCCCGCTGCTCGCTCGCTGACCTGGGCTTCATGAGCACGCGAGAGCTACCGACACGACCAGCGGGGCGCAGCAAGCGGACGGCATCGGCCTCGGTGGTGCTCATCGTGAGCGCCAGCGAGCAGCTCGCGGAGCGTTGCCGGCGGCTGGTCTTCGTCGAAGGCGCCGACCTGCTCGCGTGCGATCTCGTGTCGCTGCGGGGCAGCGCGGCATGGCTGAACCCGCTGGCCATCGTGATGACCCAGGACGTGCGGGCGTTCGATCCGGAAGGGTTCATCGAGCTGTCGCGGCGCATCGGCGCCGAGCTCGTTGTGCTCCCCTCCGAGAACGTGTCGGACACACAGCTCACCGCGATGATCACGGCGGCGCTGGACATCGCCCAGCGCCGCCGGACCGACTGACGGCGAAGAGCGGCGGTCGAGGGCGCGTCAGTCGCGCGGCGGGAGGACGTCGCCGGACCGGCTCGCCCGCAGGCACCCCTCGTCGAGGCCCAGCTTGCACGCCTTCGTGAACAGCTCGACCGCCTTCCGGTCGTCGCGCTTCACGCCCTCGCCCTCCGCGTGGAGATGTCCGAGCTCGACGCAGGCGGGGGCGTTCCCGCGCTCGCAGACGCGCTGGAACAGCGCGGCCGCGCGCCCGGGATCGGCGCTCGCGCCCTGGCCGTGGAGGTAGGCCCTGCCTGCCGCGAGGCATCCGAGGTTCGCGCCCGCGTGGCATGCGCGCGCGTGCCAGTAGAGCGCCGCCTCGTCCGCCTCGCTCGCCCCGGCGGCGCCGTCCGCGCGCGCGAGCCGATCGTGGTAGGCGTCGCCGAGCCGCAAGCAGCCGCGCGCGCTCCCCTCCGCGCACGCCTTCTCGAACAGCGTCATCGCTCGCTCCGCGTCGATCGAGACGATCGCTCCGCCCAGGTACATCGATCCCAGCGTCACGCAGTCCTCGATCTGGTGGTCGGCGCAGCCGTTCGTACAGCCGACGAGATCGTCCGCCTCGCAGGGCAGCCGCAGCGGCGGCGGGGCCGCCTCGGCGCTCGCCGTGGCTCGCGGCGTCGCCGCGCGCCCCTCGGGCGCAGGTCGGCCCGGATCGGCAGGGCGCCGCGCCGCGGTCGCGCTGCTGCAGCCGCAGAGGAAGAGCGCGCCGAGGAGCGACTGGGCGAGTTCGCGCACGTGCATGCTCGAACTCATGACACACAGGGAGCGCTCTCCCAATGCCGCCCCCTCGGGCGCATTCAACCCCGGCGCGTTTGCCCCGGGCGCGCGCGTTTGCCCCGGGCGCGCGGGGTGCAGGGGACGCTCCAGGGCTGGTCCCGCGCCGGGCCTCGGTGTACACGGAGACGATGCCCCAGATGAGCCCTCCTCCGCTGCAAACGCTTGATGAGCCGAACCTCGAGGCGCTCGTCGAGCTGATGTTCCTTGCGGCGTTCGCCGACGGCGAGTTCAGCCCGGAGGAGAAGATCCATTTCGCCCGGAGCGTAGAGTCGCTCACGGATCGACGGATCCCGCAGAGCACGATGGACACGCTCCTCCAGACCGTGGTGGAGCAGCTCCACAAGGAGGGCCGCGCGGCCCGGCTCGCGTCGCTCAAGGAGCGGCTCGCCAGCCCGCAGGCCCGGAAGGTCGCCTTCTTCCTGGCCGCTCAGGTCGTGGTCGCCGACGGGATCGTCAGGAGCAGCGAGCGTGAGCTCTTGCTCGACGTCGCCGCGGCGCTCGAGCTCGATCAGGCCGAGGCCGCGGAGATCGTGCGGAAGCTCGCCGCTTCATGAGCGGCCGGCCGCCCTCGGCGCGCCGCGTGCGGGGGGACAGGGGCGCCCCCTGCGTCGCGAACGCGGGCCGCGCGCGGCGGGGTGAACGGGCGCCAGCGTTTTCGGTTACGATGGGCTCGCCGTGACCTGGTCCTCCACTGGCAGTTTCCTGATCCCGTTTCCGGTGCCGGGCTCAGCGCTGACCTCCACCCGGGGGACGTACGTGATCGGGGCGCTCATCGGCGACGGGCAGTATGGCTCGGTGTACGAGTGCAGCGGCCCGTTCGATCAGGTGTACGCCCTGAAGATGCTGCGGCCGGCGAACAAGCCCTACCAGGTCGTCAAGGAAGAGTGGTCGCGCGAGATGCTCCGCCTGGAGAGCTTCCGCCACCCCAACATCGTCTACATCCACGACGCGTTCGAGGTGAACTACCTGTTCTACCTGGCGCTCGAGCGGTGCGACACGAGCCTCCGGGCGCTGCTCGGCGCCCCGTTCCAGCCGCCGCTGCTCCTGGAGCTCGCGCGTCAGCTGCTGATGACGCTGCAGTACCTGCACGACAACGGCGTCGTGCACGCCGACCTGCACGCGGGCAACGTGCTCATCTCCCAGCTCGACCACAGGCCGCTCGTCAAGCTCACCGACTTCGGCGTGGCGCACCAGCTCGACGGCGTCACCCGCTGGTTCCGCCCGCAGGTCGCGAACCCGAAGATCCTCGTGCCGGAGCTCGTGACGGCGGGCTACACGACGACGCAGAGCGACCTCTACCAGCTCGGCCTGCTCATGTACCAGATGCACACCGGGCAGCCGGCCATCGACGTGAACGTCGCCTACGAGGAGATCACGCGGCAGATCGCCGAGGGCACCCCCCGGCAGAAGGCCGAGGCGCTCGGCACGCCGCTGAGCCAGGTGATCGCCAAGCTGCTGCGCCGCCGCGACGCCTACCGCTACCACTGCGCGCGCGATGTCTGGGACGATCTGCGCCAGCTCCGCTGGGCGTAGCGCAATCTCCGCTGCGTCCCGCGCGCGTTCCGGGCTAGATGTCGCGGCATGATCGCCGCCGAAACGCCACGCGTCGTCTCGCTCACGCCCGCGGTCTTCCACCTGCCGGACGCGGTGAACCAGGTCTCCCGCACCTACGGGGAGAGCCCGATCGTCCCGCGTGGTCCCCGGCTCCGGCCGCTGCTCGACCGGGCACGGCACGGCATCGTCGAGGCCCTCGGCGCGCCCAGCTACGAGGCCATCCTCCTCACGGGCTCGGGATCGACCTCCATGGCCGCCGTGCTCGGCTCCTGCTTGCGGCGCGACGAGCGGCTCCTCGTCGTCCGGAACGGCGCCTACGGCGACCGGATCTTCGAGTACGCCGCCACGCTCGGCCAGCCGGTCGTCGACATGTGCCTGCCCTACGGCGAGCGGCCGGACCTCGCGAAGATCGAGGCCATCCTGGCGGCGGACGAGGTCGACGCGGTGGCCATGGTGTACGGGGGCACGTCGACGTGCACGTTGAACCCCTTGCCCGAGGTGGGCGCGCTCGCCCGGAAGTACGGCAAGAAGCTCCTCGTCGACGGCATCAGCGCGCTCTTCGTCGAGCCGCTGGCCCTCGAGGGCTCAGGCATCGCCGCCGTCATGGGCTCGTGCAACAAGGGCCTGCACAGCCACCCGAACCTGACGGTGGCGCTGGTCCGGAAGGACCTGCTCGCCGAGATGGAGCGGATCCCCGCGCGCGTCCCGAGCCTGGAGCTCCACAAGATCTGGCGCGCCCAGCAGGGCGGCGCGCACCCCTACACGATCGATCCGATGAGCCTCTGCCAGGTGATCGCGGCGCTCGATCACCTCGCCGCCACCGGCGGCGTCGCCGGGCGTCACGCCGTGTACCAGGCGCGCTGCGCGATCCTGCGCCCCGGCTACGAGCGCCTCGGGCTGACGATCGCGCGCTGGGAGAACATGCCGCTCCAGTCGATCGGGACGGCGCTGCACATCCCGGCCGGGCGGACCTACGACGAGATGGCGAGCCGGCTCGCCAGCGAGCCGGTCGATGGGCACGTGTTCGAGATCTACGCCGCCCAGGGGAAGCTCTCGGACCGGCTGTTCCGGATCTTCCACATGGGCGAGTACCCGCTCGAGGCCTACGAGATCTTCCTCAAGGCGCTCGCGCGCGTCGTCTGAGCGCGGGGCGCGCGGCTCACTTCGCGCGGGGCCCGCGGCTCTCTTGGCGCGGCCGCCTGCGGCTCACTTCGCCTCCTTGGGCGCCTCCTTCTTCTCGGCCGGCGCGGCGGGCTTGTCGCCCTTGGCCGCCTTGTCGCCCGCGGGCTTGGCCGCCTTGTCGGCCGTGGTCTTCCCGGCCTTGTCGTCCCCGGCCGCGTCCTTCGCCGCGTCGCCGACGCCGAGCAGCTCGATGTCGAAGACCAGCGTCGCCTTGGCCGGGATCTTCGGCGGGCTGCCCGCGTCGCCGTAGCCGAGGCGGGAGGGGATCGTGAGCTTGCGCTTGCCGCCCACCTTCATCCCGGCAACGCCCTGGTCCCAGCCCTTGATGACCTCCGACGCGCCGAGCGTGAACTCGAACGGCTCGCGGCCGACGGAGGAGTCGAACTCGGCGTTGTTCTTCAGCAGGCGCCCCGTGTAGTGGACGCGGACTTTATCGCCGTCCTTCGCCTCCGGGCCGGTGCCCACGACGGTGTCTTCCTTGATGAGATCGGCGGGCTCCGGCTCGGCGGGCTTCACCACCGGCACGGCGCTGCCCGGCGGCAGATCCGGCTCGGGGACCTTCTCCTCGCAGCCCGCGACCGGGCCGAGGAGGACAGCGCAGGAGATGGCGATGACGATGTGGAGGGGCTTCATGGCGCCACGTCTTACGCACCCGGCGCTGGGCGATCAACGGTCACCCGACGCGCCCGGGGGCTTCCCGGCCGTCCGGGTTTCCGTTGCAGCGCTCCGGCCCGCGCGGTTAGGGTGCGGCCACCTTGCCTCGCGCGTTCTCCGTCGCTGCCCTGGCGATCGCCGAGGGGGGCGCCAATGCCGTTGGCGCGGTGCGCTTCACCTGCGCCGAGGCGGAGCTCGAGGTCGAGCTGGTCCGGGTCGCCGGCTACGCCGAGGGGTTCGCCCTGGGCGCCGTGGCGGCGCCGGTCCGCTTCGGGGTGCCCTACACCGCGATCCGCGGCCTTTTCCGGCGCGGCAAGGCGCTCTGCGTGGCGCTCGATCCGTCCGCGTGCTCGCCGCACAACTGCTTCGTCCTCGCGCGCTTCGAGGGCGATCTGCCCGGCGTGCCCGGCGTGACCTCGCCGGCGGCGATGGAGGCGATGGAGAGCGCCTACCGCGCGCGCCTCAACGCCCGCATGGCGAGCTGGATCGCGCCGGCGCCGCTCGGCGTGCTCGCGGCCGCCCTGTCCCCCGACTATCTCGCGAGCGGCCCGCTCGGGACCGCGTCGCTCGCGTGCCTGGTCGCGCTCGCGACCTGGCTCGCGCTGCGCTTCGTCGCGCGGCTCGCGACCTGGGGAGGGCCGCCCTCGGACCGCCTGCGCGACGCGCTCGTGGCGGAGATGTCGAGCCGCATGGGCTTCGCGTCGGAGCGGCTCGCGGCCGCCCTGTCCCCCGGCTCGCCGGCTGCGCCCGTGTTCGCGCCCCGCCCGACGCCGCTCGGCGAGCGGCCGGGGCGCGAACCAAGGCGCGGCGTCGAGGAGGGGATCGACGCGCTCCCGCTCCGGGCCCGCGTGCTCGTGCCCGCGGCGCTCGCGGTGATCGGCATCGTGGCGACGATGGCGTTCGTGCAGCGGTTCGCGGCGCCCCGCGATCAGCGGCCGGCCGAGCGGCAGGCGGCGCGCGGCGTCGGGCAGGCGACCCGCGGAGCCACCGCCGCGCTCCGCGCGGGTGAGGTCCGGGAGCGCGTCGAGCCGTCGTTCCCGCACTGCCTCTGCGATCGCGCCGACTCGCCGCTCTGGCGGGCGGGGGTGCCGATCCTCAGCCTGCTCGGATCGACCGGGCCGGACGACGGCGCCGGCGTGATCGCGCCGATTCTGCGGAGGGACCGTGCGGACGACGACGCGGAGAGCGAGGCCGGCGCGGGGCAGGGCGGCGCCGCCGGGGAGCCGGGCGACGCCGGGGCGGAGCCGGGCGACGCGGGCCGGGACGGCGGCGCGACGCGGCCGGCGCGCGGCCGCTACGACTTCGAGCTCGCGGTCGTGAACAACAGCGGCGCGCCCGTCAGCGACTTCCGCGTGCTGCTCACGTTCGCGCGGCGCGATCGCCGCGGCGAGCGCGCCGGCATCACCGAGCGCGGGCTGTTCTGGGAAGGCGCGCTCGGGCCGGGGCGCGCGGTGAAGTGGCACGTCGAGGCGCCCGGGACGGAGGTGAAGATCGAGCCGGGCGTGACGGGCATGCTCGACGGCGAGACCGGGGTGGCGTCGCCCGACGCCTTCTTCCAGCTGACGCGCGCGCGCTACCGCGTGGTGCGCATCCACGCGGCGATGATGCTCGCCTGGCTCCGCGACCCGCGCGCCCGCGACGCGCTCGTGGCGCTCATGCCCGCCGCGCCCGCGGAGGAGGCGATGCTCGGCCGGATCCGGCGCGCGACGGCCGATGTCATCCCGTGCTCGGCTGCGGTCGTCGAGGGGCGGCTGCGCGCGTGCCTCTTCAACGGCGGCGTGAATCCCGTGCGCGGCGTGACGCTGCGCGAGGTCGCGGCGGGCGAGGGCAGCGCGCCGCGCTCCTGGCCCGTCGCGGCGACCCTGCCGGTGCACGAGGGGGTGGAGGTGACGCTGCCCCTCGAGGGGAGCGCGGCGCCCGAGGAGCTCGAGGTGGTCTCGCAGGACCGATGAGCCGATGATGGAGGGATGAAGAGAGGCTTCAGGGCCGCGCTCCCCCTTGTCGCCCCGCTCGCCGCCGCGCTGGCGCAGCTCGCGGGGGCCCGCGATGCCGCCGCGTGGGCGCCGCTCGATCTCGATGTCGTCCCCCGCTGGCGCGCGCTGCCGGCCCGCTACCACATCAACGGGGGGACGATCCCGGGGCCGCTCTCCAGCTTCGCCGCCGCCAGCATCGAGGCCGGCTTCGCGGCCTGGTCGAGCCCCGGATGCACGGCGTGGGAGGTCGAGCTCCTCGGCGACACGGGCGACGGCTACGACTTCGACGACGGCAAGAGCGTGTTCCTCTGGATCAGCGACAGCTGGCCTGGCGAGCTCGGGCAAGCCGACTCGGTGATCGCCGTCACGATGCCGGTATGGGATGCCGACGGTGTCATCGGCGAGGCCGACATGATCTTCAACGACGTCGGCTTCTGCTGGAACGACACGGGCGATGGAGACTGCATCGATGTGCGATCGATCGCCACGCACGAAGAAGGGCACTTCCTCGGCCTGGGTCACACGAACGTGCGCGGCGCGACGATGCTGGGGTTCTACCCGGGCGGCACGTCGGCGCGCACGCTCGAGGACGACGACATCGAAGGGGTCTGCGCCCTCTACCCGATCGCCGGGACGAGCGCCGCGAGCTCGGGCGGCGGCGGCTCCGGCGCGGGCGCGACGGCGGCCTCGGGCGGAGCGGGCGGCGCGGCGTCGGGGGGCGAGGACAGGCCGAAGAGCGGCAATGTGGACGAGGCCGAGGGCGACGCCGGCTGCTCCTGCTCGGGCGCTGGTCAGCCGCCGATCGCTCCCGGCTTGCCGATGACGGCGCTCGGCGCGCTGCTGGCCTTCTGGCGCCGGCGGCCGCGCCGGACCCTGCGCGAGCGGCAGCGATCGGGCGGGGTGGGAGAGCGCGCCCCCCGCGTTGTCGCGCGGACGGGTGCGCTTTACAACCCAGCGCAGCCGGGGCAAACGTCCCGCCATGCCCGAGCCGAGCACCGCAGCGTTCGAGGCGGAGGTCGCGCGTGCCCTCCGCTCCCTTGAGGCCGACAGCTCCGTTTCCGCCCTCGATCCGCTCGGCGATCCGGCCGGCGCGGCGCGCGCCCTCTCGGCGGAGGGCGGCGGCGCGCCGCTGATCCTCCGGGTGGCGCCCGAGCTTGGCGCGCTGCGGCGGGAGCAGGGTACAGGCTTCGGCCCGGCGCCGCGGGACCCCGTATGGCTCCGGATCGAGCGCGGCGCGAGCGTCCTCCGGCTGGCGCCGCTGAGGCTCGCGGGCGGGGCCGGGGAGGGCACGGCCGAGCCTCGCGACGCGGTGGGCGTTCAGGTGATCTCGGAGCGGCGCCCATGCTGCGGCGCCCCCACGTGCACGCGCGAGCGGACCTACGTCGCCGCCTGGCTCGTGCTCGCCGCGCCCGTGCCTGCGCGCGCCACGGCGGCGCGCGCCACGGCGGCGCGGCGCCTGCTCGTCGCCGAGGCGCAGGATCTCGAGGCCGCGCCGGCGGAGGCGCTCGTCGAGGCGGTGGCGGCGCCGCTCGCGGCCGCGCTGGGCGTCCCGCTGGAAACGGCGCGGGGGACCGAGCCGCCCGGCGCCATCGCGCCGCGGCCCCTCCCGGAGCCTGCCCCGACTCCGCCGCCAGCGCTGCCGGCCGCCGCGCTGTCGCGGTTCGCGATCCGGAGCGAGGGCGAGATCCTCGTCTTGCGGGACCACGCGAGCCACGGCCCACGCGGCTCGGCGGCCCGCAACGCGCTCATCGGGGCCGCGCTGCTGCTCGGCGCGCTCGCGCTCTGGATCCAGGTCATGCGGAGCGTCTCCGCGGGCGACAGCGGCATCGCCATCGGCGTCGGCAGCGCCGCCGCGCTGCTCTCGCTCGCGGGCTACGCCTTCCTGGGCGTCGCCAGGTTCTCGTCCCGTTATGCGGCGCGCTCCGCACCGGTCGTGTCGTTCGGCCCGGGCCGCTTCGTGGTGGCCCCCTGGGTGAGCCGCACCGGCGCGATCGACCTGCGCCCCGAGGGCCGGCTGGGGGCGGCCATCTCCGCCGGGGAGGTCCGCGATATCCGCGTGCTCCCGCGCGACGACCGGTTCGCTGTCGAGATCGAGACCGACCACGGGCCCATCGACGCCCTCCTCACCGAGCGCGAGGACGTCGCGCGCTACTGGCAGGACGCGATGGATCGCGCCGTCGCCTCGGTGCGCCACGCCGGCGGCCCTTCCGCCAAGCAGCGCCTCCGGGCGCGCGCCCAGGCGCAGCAGGCGCCCGCGGCGGGCTGAGCCCTACCGGCGATCGTCGCCTGCGCGGGGGACGCAAAAAGATGTCCGGCGCGGCGCCGCTCGAACGTCGTAGGGGCGGACGCTCTTGACTTAGGCGGATGCTCTTAACCTGGGTCGGACGCACTCTCGCTCGCCCTCGCCCCTCGTTGCCTCTCGCTCGCCCTCAACCTGGGTCGGATGCCCAGACGGACACCCTCAACCTGGGTCGGATGCCCAGCGGTCCTCAACCTGGGTCGGATGCCCAGCGGTCCTCAACCTGGGTCGGATGCCCAGCGAGCGTCCTCAACCTGGGTCGGATGCCCAGCGGTCCTCAACCTGGGTCGGATGCCCAACCTCGGTCGGTTGGACGGGACGCCCTTAACCCCGGTGCGCGCCGGGCTGTTGCGCGCCGAGCTTAATTCTCCTTGTACGCCGCTCTTTCCCATGTAATGAACTCGTTCAGTGAACGAGTTCATTCAAAGACCCGGCCGGCGCGACGCCCAGAAAGACGCGACGCGCGCCCGGATCCTCGAGGCCGCGCGCGACCACTTCGAGCGCCACGGCTTCGAGGCCGCCAACGTCCGTGCCATCGCCGCGGACGCGGGCGTGGCCGCCGGCACGGTCCTCCTCCACTTCGCCGACAAGCGCGACCTGCTCCACGCCGCGCTGTTCGACGACCTCGCCGCCACCGCGGCCGAGGCCGTCAGCGACGAGGAGCCCGGCTCCCTCGAGCAGCGGCTCCACCGGCTCGGGGCCGCCTTCTTCGCGTACTACGCCCGCCGGCCCGCTCTCTCGAAGACGCTGCTCCGCGACGCCCTGTTTGCCGACCCGCCCTGGCAGGCCCGCTTCACCGAGCAGGTCGCCGCCGTGCACGGCCGCGTCGTCGAGCTCTTCAACGCCGCCCGCGCGCAGGGGGAGGTCGCCGACGACGCCGACCCCGCGCTCTTCGGCGTCGCCTTCTTCTCCTTCTACTACTTCGCGCTGATCGCCTGGGCCCAGGGCGCGCATCCGTCGCCCATCGCCCTGCTCGATCGGCTCGTCGCTCAGCACCTCTGCGGCCTCCGCCCCGCAGCCAACGTCAGGAGGGCTCGATGACGTCATCCATCATGTTCCGCAGTCCAGAGGCGCGCGCGCGCATCGCGGCGTGGTTCGACAGGTTCCACGAGAAGCTCCCGGTCCCGACCCGATCGCGCGAGATCTCCACCCGCTTCGGCGCCACGCATGTCCTCATCGCCGGCCCCGAGAACGCCCCGCCGCTCGTCTGCCTGCACGGCGCGCTCGCCAGCTCCGCGCACCTCATGCCCGAGCTCGGCCCGCTCCTCGCGCGCTACCGCGTCCACGTCGTCGACGTCATCGGCCAGTCCGTCAAGAGCGCCGATGTCCGCCTGCCGATCGACGGGCCCGCCTACGCCGAGTGGCTCACCGACGTCCTCGACGCGCTCGGCCTCGCGCGCGTCCACCTCCTCGGCGTGAGCTGGGGCGGCTTCGCGGCTCTGCGCATGGCCCAGGTCGCGCCCGCCCGCGTCGACCGGCTCGTCCTGATCGTGCCGGCGGCCCTGGTGTCGGGCTCGGCGTGGCAAGGCCTCACACGCATCGCGATCCCGATGGCCCTCTACCGCGCCTTCCCCTCGGAGGAGCGCCTCGCCCGCCTCGTCTCCGGGCTCTTCTCCACGCACGACGACATGTGGTGCTCCTACTTCGGCGACGCCGTGCGCAGCTACCGGCTCGATTTCCGCCCGCCGCCGCTCGCCACGCCCGCGTCCCTCGCCGGGTTCACGCGGCCCGCGCTCGTGTTCGGCGCCGACGACGACGTGAGCTTCCCCGGCGCGAAGCTGCTCGCGCGCGCGAAGGAGCTCCTGCCGCACGCCCAAACCGAGCTGCTCGAGGGGTGCCGCCACTCGCCCCCCACCGACGACGCCTTCCGCGCGCGGCTCTGCGAGCGGATCTCGCGCTTCCTCGGGAGCGACGCCGCTCGTGACGCCGCCGACGCCGACGTCGCGCCGCCCCCCGCGCCGCCCGGGCTCGCCGCGCCGGTCGCGTGACCGCGCCGCGCTCCCGCCTGCGAGCGCCCCTCAGTGCCCCGACACGTCGTCGACCTGCGCGAACGCCTGGATGAGGCGCTCGCGCGCCCGCGCCGACAGCGGCGGCGCCTCGATCGAGCGCACGTTCTCCAGGAGGTGCTCCACGCTGCTCGTCCCCGACAGGATCACGTGCGCCCCGGGCTCGTCCCTGCAGAAGCGGTAAGCCGCGTCCGGGAGCGACGAGGCGCCCTCTCCTTCCAGCAGCCGGTCCAGCCCCTCCTCGCCGAGCTCGGGCGACACCTTGCCCCGCGCCGCCAGGTCCGCGAGCAGCTCCCGCAGCCGATCGGGCCGGCTCAGCGCCCGCCGGACCGCGAACATGATCAGCGTCCCGATGTCCTTCGCCCGCGTCAGCGGGAACACCCGCGCCCGCGCCGACTGGTTCAGGAGGTTGAACCCGACCATCACGACGTCCCACACATCGTCGCGGAGCGCCTGCTCGAGCGTCGCGTGCGTCGGATCGGCGGCGAACGCCTCCGTGATGCCGAGGAAGCGGATCTTGCCCTGCTCGCGCAGGCGCAGCAGCACGGGGACGATCCGCTCGCGCAGATCGGCGTACTGATCCGGCAGCACGCCGTGCAGATGGTAGATGTCGACGTGATCCGTGCCGAGCCGCTCGAGGCTCGCATGCAGCGACGACACAACGTCTTCCGGCCGCAGCGGCGCCTCGAGGCGCGTCGTCTTCTTCGTCGAGAGCACCACGCGGTCGCGCGGCACCTCGCGGAGCGCCTTGCCGATGAGCCCCTCGGTCCCGTACGCCTCCGCCGTGTCGATGAAGTTCACGCCGCGCTCGATGGCCGCACGGACGAGCCGGAGCGACTCGGCCTCCGCGATGCGCCCGGACCCGAGCCGGCTGTCGCCGCCCGCACCCAGGCCGAGCACGCTGACCTCGAGGCCGGTCCGGCCCAGGATGATTCGATTCACGATGGTCCTCTCCCTCGATGAACGGTGATCGTCACGGCGCCCACGCGGGGCCTGGGCTCACTCCTTCGGGGCGACCTTCCACGACGTGAACCGCCGCTCGACGCGCATGAGCAGGTGATTGAACGTCAGCCCGAGCGCCGTGATGGTCAAGATGCCGACATACATGCTCGGGATCTGGAAATTGTATTGCGCGTAGATGATCAGGTATCCGAGCCCCGCCTTGGCCCCGATCATCTCCGCCGCGACGAGGACGAGCAGCGAGTACGCGCCCGCCAGGCGGATACCCACGAAGATCGTCGGGACCGCGGCCGGCAGGATGACCTTGCGGAACAGCTGGAGCGGCGACAGCCCCATCGTGCGCGCCGACTTGATGAGCAGCGGATCGACCCCGCGCACCCCGCTGATCGTGTTGAGCAGGATCGGCCAGGTGCACGAGTAGATGACGAGCGCGATCTTCGAGGACTCCCCGATCCCGAGCAGCAGCAGGAACACGGGCAGGAGCGCGAGCGCCGCCGTGTTGCGCAGCACCTCGAGCAGCGGGTTCAGCGCGTCCGCCACGCCCTTGTACCACCCGATCGCGAGCCCGAGCGGCACGCCCACCGAGATCGCCAGCGTGAAGCCGACGAGAGAGCGCGACAGGCTCGCCTTGATGTGGCTCAGGAGCTGCCCGTTCTGGAGCAGCTGCCACCCTGTCCCCAGCACCTCGGAGAGCGGCGGAAGGAACGCCCCCTCCACGAGGCCCACCCGCGGCGCCGTCTCCCACAGTGCGGCGACCGCGAGGAGGATCCCCGACCGCGCAATGGCGCGGCCGAGCCACCGCGCCGCGTCGCCCACGAGCTGCCCTTGCTGCGACTCCTCGGGCAGCGAAATCGATTGCTCCAGGCTAGCCATTGACCGCCACCACGCCCGCCACGGGGCGGCTCTCCGCCGCGCGCTTCTGCCGCTTGCTCCGCTCGTGCTCCTCGGCCTTCAGCACCTCCTCGCGCAGCAGCGTCCAGATCTCGTGCCGCAGCCTGCCGAACTCCGGCGTCGACCGCGCGTCCTCATAGCCCCGGATCTCCTCCGGGACATCGATGACCCGCTTCACCCGGCCGGGCCGGGACGTCATGATCGCGACCCGCTGCCCGAGGAACACCGCCTCGTCGATGCTGTGCGTGATGAACAGGATCGTCTTGCGCGACTTCTCCCAGATCCGGAGCAGCTCCGCCTGCAGCGACTCGCGCGTCTGCGCGTCCAGCGCCGCGAACGGCTCGTCCATCATCAGCACCTCCGGGTCGTAGGCGAGGCTCCTCGCGATGGCCACCCGCTGCTTCATGCCGCCCGACAGCTCGTGCGGATACCGATCCTCGAAGCCGGAGAGGCTGACCAGATCCAGGTAATCCTGGGCGATCTCCTTGCGCCGGCTCTCCGGGATGCCCTTGGCCTCGAGCCCGAACTCGACGTTCTCGCGCGCCGTCCGCCACGGGAACAGCGCGTACTGCTGGAACACGATCCCTCGATCGAGGGCCGGGCCCGTGATCGGCTTGCCGTCGAGCAGGAGCTTGCCGCTGCTCGGCTTCGACAGGCCGCCGAGCAGATCGATGAGCGTCGACTTGCCGCACCCGCTCGGCCCGACGAGGACCATCAGCTCGCCGGCCCTCACGTCGAGGTTGAGGTCCTCGATGGCCGTGAACCGCGCGCTCTCCTTGGCGCCCGCCGGCCCCTTGACGGCGAATGTCTTGCTCACATTGTGGAACTGGATCTTGTTGCTCATGGCTCCTCCTGCTCCCGAACCTTGACGAGGGAGCCCCTCACGAACCGCCGTTGAGCACGCCCCGTACCAAGCGTGAGCCGGCTTCCTGGACGCAAATCCGCTATAACAGATGGCGTCCTGCTGCTGGAGCAGCAGGCGCTTGCTCACGGAGTGTTGCTACAGCAACAGTGGATCCGTCCTTACGAACCTGGGGCGCTCTGCAGACTGTCCGACGAAGACGAATGGCAGTTATTTCGACGTGCGCGAACGCCCCGGGTAAATTTCACCCCATGACCGCCGCCACCACGTCATGGGCAGAAGTCGACGCCGAGAAACTCGCGGGAAAGCGCGCACGCCTCTTCGAGCGAGCGCCGGTCGCGATCGTCCAGTACGGCAAGGAGCTCACGATCGAGGACTGGAACGGCGCGGCCGAGCGCCTGCTCGGCCACGCGCCGAAGGAAGCGCTCGGCCAGCGCGTGGACGAGCTCCTGCCGGCGTCCGGCAGCCCCGATGCGTGGCGGCAGCTCCTCGCGGAGGACGGGGCGGCCCCCCGGGTGTGGAGCCACGTCAGGAAGGACGGCGCCGTGGTGAGCGTCGAGTGGCGCCACGAGCGCATCCTCGACGAGCATGGAGAGAGCATCGGCGTCGGCGTGTTCGGGCAGGACGTGACGGAGCGGACCGAGCAGGCTCGCCGCCACCATCAGAGAGAGGTGATCCTGCAGGCCATCACGCAGTCGCTCCCGATCATCGTCTGGGCCATCGACCGCGAGGGGATCTTCACGTGCCACGAGGGCAAGGCGCTCGAGGGCATCGGGCTCCAGCAGGGCGCGCACATCGGCAAGAACGTGTTCGACCTCTACGCGAGCAACCCGCACGGGTGCGAGGTGCTGCGGCGGGCGCTCGCGGGCGAAGCGAGCCATTCGGAGTCCCTGACGCACGGGGTGTTCTGGGACAACTGGGAGGTCCCCATGCGCGACGAGCAGGGCGAGGTGTCCTCGGTCGTCGGCTTCACCCTCGATATCAGCAAGCCAAAGAACACAGAGCAGGAGCTCCGGGCCAGGCTGGAGCTCATCGAGCGGCAACAGCGGGTCATCCGCGACCTGTCGACTCCCATCATCCAGGTGTGGGACGGCGTGCTCACCCTGCCGATGATCGGCGTGCTCGACAGCGCCAGGACAGCGGAGGTGATGGACACCCTGCTCGACGCGATCGTCCGCACGGGCTCGCGCTTCGCCATCCTCGATCTCACCGGCGTCGAGCTTGTCGACACGAAGACCGCGAGCTACCTCCTCGATCTCGTCGCCGCGATCAGGCTGCTCGGCGCCGAGGGCATCGTCGCGGGCATCCGCTCGACCGTCGCCCAGACCATCGTCAGCCTCGGGCTCGATCTGGCCAACATCACCACCCTCGGGAACCTCCGGGCGGCGCTCCAGTACTGCATCCGTCAGATGGGCAAGGAGCGCGCGGCCGGCGCGGCGCACCCTTCGCTCCAGGGCGCTGCTCCGCGGCCCCTGTGACAGCGCCGCGCGGACGACCGCTCCGGCGCGGCGCTCCCTCGGCTCCCCTGCGATCCCTCACGACCGCCGCGCTGGCTCACGGCTTCCGCGGCGTCGGCTTCGCCGTCTCCGCGGCCCCCATCGCCCTGGCCAGCGCGTCGACGACGACGCGGACCGCGGCGCGCGCGGGCGCGGCGTAGACCGCGAAGCTGGCGCGCTTCGAGGCGCCGTACTCCGGCAGCACGCGCCGCAGCTCGCCGCTCTCGAGCTGATCCTGGACGACGTAGTCGGGGAGGTTCGCCAGGCCGACGCCGGCGACCGCGGCGTCGCGCAGCGTGATCGTGTCGCTGGAGCGGAACGTGCCGCTCACCGGGACGACGCGCTCGCCCTCGGGGCCCACGAGCGTCCACCGGGCGACAGGATCGAGGTTGAGCGTGATGCAGTCGTGGTCGGCCAGATCCTCGAGGCAGCGCGGCGTCCCGTGGCGCCGCAGGTACCGCGGGCTCGCGCAGAGCACGCGCAGGTCGTCGGCGAGCCGCCGCGCGACGAGGGAAGCAGGGGAGATCTCGGCGGCCAGGCGCACCGCCACGTCGATGCGCTCGGCCACCAGATCGACGATGCGGTCGGTGAGGTCGAGATCGATGCGGAGCTCCGGGTACCTCGCGCGACAGGCCAGCACCGCGGGCGCGACGCGGATCGAGCCGAGGACGGTGGGCGCCGAGATGCGCAGCGTCCCGCGCGGCGTGCCGTCGAGATCCGCGACCGCCCGCTGCGCCTCCTCGATGTCCGAGAGGATCCGGTCCGCGCGCTCGGCGTACAGGTTCCCCGCCTCCGTGAGGCTCACGCGGCGCGTGGTGCGCCGGAGGAGCTGCGCGCCGAGGCGCTCCTCCAGCCGCGCGATCTGCTTGCTGACCGACGACGACGTGAGCCCGAGCGCCCTCGCCGCCGCCGAGAAGCTCTGCCGCCGCGCCACCTCGAGGAACGCCCTCATTTCACCGAGGTGACCGCCCGCCGGCTCCATCCCATTCGTTCCTTCCGCGACGCAATCCTCGTCGGCGGGCCAGCATTATCATACGCGCGTCCAAGATCTAGTTTCCTGGAGCGCGAGGCGATCGCCTCGCCGCGAAGGAGGCATTCATGCTCACGCAGGCTCGCGGGCACACGGGCGTCGCGCTGCTGCTCTTCATCCTGGCCGCCACCCTGGTCGCAGATCGGCTCGCGGCGACGCCCCCGGCGCAGGGCGGGTCGACCCCGCCGGGCGCGCGGTACGACCTCGCGCAGATCGAGCCGCGGGGGCGCGCGAACGACGGGCCGCGCGCCCCCGGCGTCCCGGCGGCTCAGGCCACCCGATCGATCGCCCCCTCCACGCCCTCCTGCTTGGAGCAGTGCGCACAGCAGTAGAACGCCCCGCCGGCCTCGATGCCGTGCCCCACGATGCGGCAGGCGCAGTGGGCGCACACGGGCGCGAGCTTGTGAATCGCGCACTCGAAGCAATCGAAGGTGTAGCTCGTGCCGCTCACCATGATTTGAAATGCCTTGTCGTAGCTGTTGCCGCAGCAGTCACACGTGTTCATGCAAACCTCTCGACGGTTAGGGGACGACGTTGCGCCGCGCGCCGAGCGCGGCCGGCCCTCGCGATCACCCCGGGCTCCTTGGGTGGCTGTCCCGGCGCCGGCGGGTCTTCGATCTCCGGAGAGGGTTCTCCGGGCGCTGGTGGAGGGGGCGGGGGGGTCCCGACGCGCCGGCTCGCCAGGATCGGGATCGCGCCGCGGGGGCTCGCGCGGCGCCGGATCCTGCACCGGCGGACCCCGTCCGGGATCGCCGACGGGCTCGGGGTTGGGCGTTCCTCGGGAGGGGGGCGCATTCACCGGCATGGACGGTTCTTTCCTCGCGCGTCCTTGGCTGACCTCGTGTTGACGCGGTGCAAACAAGGCTGCATGAACCGCGCCACGAGCGCCTCCGAGCGGAGCGGCTCGACAGCGCGACGTGCTGTGCCCGAGCGGTCCTGGTACGCGCTCGCCGCGGCCCTCCACGGCGCGCATTCCTGTCACAGTGAGGCGCGGCTGCATGGCTGGGGCCGGCGCGGCGAGCCGCCCACGCATCTCCACCTCCGCGTGCGCTCGCACGGCGAGGCGCCGCCCCCAGCACGCCCGCGCGCCGGATCGGGCTCAGCAGGCGGCCGCGAGCGAGCCGGATGGGCCCGCCCGTCGACCGCCAGCGCTTCACTTCGGGAGGAACTGAAGGATCTGTCCGAGCGCCTTGGTGAGGCTCTCGGCTTCCAGCACGTCGGGCAGCACAAGCACGCCGAGCACGCTGAGGCCGATGCCCATCAGCGAGCCTCCGGCGATCACGCCCGCGCAGATGGCCTCGGTGTTCTCCGCGGCGAGCGCGTACCAGGGCCGCGCGGGCGGCGCGTCCGAGCGTCCGCCCGGCGCCGTCTCGCTGAGCCGTGTCTCCTGCTCGCGCTTCTTGCGCCAGAGCGCGGCGCGCCGCTCGAGCAGCCAGAAGAGGAACGAGCCGAGGAACATCGACCAGATATCGGTGAAGTTCAGGATGAACGCGAGCCCCAGGGCGACCGCGGAGAGGGGGAATCGGTTCTTCGTGACCTGCCTCGTGATCTCGACGAGGATCCCGACGATCGCCCCGACCACCACCGCGGACTTGGCCGTCGGGTGGAGGAAATCGAGCCCCTTCATCAGCACCTCGGCGACGGCCTTCCACGTGAGCGCGCTCGGGACCGGCAGCCGCTCCGTCCCGTAGCGGCCGATGTCGCCCTGGATGAGCACGAAGTACCAGACGGGCACCGAGAGCACGAGCCCCGCGACCGTCCCGAGCACGTGCCCCATCGCCTGGTGGCGCGGCTTGCCGCCGAGCATGTAGCCCGGCTTGATATCCATCAGCAGGTTCGCCGTGTTGCTCGCGACCTCGGCGGTGATCCCGGCCGTCATCAGGTTCGTCGTGATGTTCTTCGGCGCGAGCGCGCCGTAGGTGAGCTGCGTCAGCTTGCCGAGCGCCCCGGTCGGGGTGATCGCCGTGATGCCCGTCGAGTTGACCGCGATGAGCGAGAAGATGAAGACGAGCGGGATCGCGAGCGCCCCGAGCCACCAGGAGATCCCGAACCAGAGCTGTCCGAGCACCACGATCACCGCGCCGACGACGGGTATGCCGATGATCGACAGCTTCACCGGAAGCTCGATGTCCGCGAGCACGTCGGTGGCTCCGCCCTTCTTGGTGAGGCCCTTGAACGCGTCGATGATCACCTTGGGCTTGGAGAAGAAGGCGTAGAGAGAGGACGTCGTCATGCACGCGACGCCGCCCCACAGCGCCCAGAGGGTGATCGCCCCGAACCCGAAATGCCCGTTCTTCGGCAGGATGATCCCGCGCTCGATCAGCAGCGGGGCGAGGATCCAGTAGTTGAGGACCCCGCCGAGGAGGAGCGACACGCCGGTCCGGATGCCCATCAGGCCGCCCGTGGCGACGAAGATGATGCTCGTGTCGAACCGGATGGTGAGCTCGTTCAGGGGGGTGCCGCGGATGGCCGGCGAGAGGCCCCAGCGCTTGAGCAGATCGGCGAAGCCTCCGCCATAGAGGAACTCGTCGTAGTAATGCGGGATGTTCTTGAGCGCGAAGAGCGCGCGCATCACCTTGTCGTCGCGGAGGAGCTCGAGCGCGGCGCTCAGGAGGCCGCCGCCGAGGAGGAGCTTCGCCTTGAAGAGGCCCTCCTTCTCGTCGCTCTCGTGCAGCGCGTCCATCACGACGCCGGCGGCCATCCCCTCGGGGAAGGGCTGCTGCTCGTCGTTGATGAAGCGCTTCTTCATCGGGAAGGCGAAGAGCACGCCCAGGATGGCGAGGACGAACATCCAGATCATCGCCTGGCCCATGGGGATGATCGTCGTCGTGACCATCGAGTAGGCCGCGAGGCTCGTGAAGAGCGGCGCGTTCATGTATCCGGCCGACGTCGCGATGGACTGCATCGCGTTGTTCTCGAGCACGGTCATGTCGCTGCCGAGGCCGACCCTGGAGAGCACCTTGAAGAGCCCGAAGGCCAGGATCACGCTCGTGATCCCGACGCCGAGCGACCAGCCGGTGCGCGCGCCGATGTACAGGTTCGTGAGCGACAGGAACGCGCCGAGGAGCATGCCTGTGATCGCCGAGCGCCACGTCAGCTGGGGCATGTCGCCGCGGTAGACGTTCTTCAGCCACCATGCGTCCTTCTCTTCGAGCGACATGGTGTGAACCTGCTCTGGCGTGAGCTGTTTGATGGCCATTGCGCGGCGACCTCCTCGCACCTTGTACCATGGTGGGCGACGCGCCGCGCATCTCTTCGGCGAGCGCCTACGGCGCAGATCTCGCCGATTTCCCGTTCGCGCCATCGCCCCCGCGCCCCGCCGCCGATCCCGGCGAACCCATGCTGCGACGGAATTGCTGGCCCCGTGTCACGAGGCTCGCGCCTGTCGGCGCCGTTCGCGGGCGCGGCCGGAGGCTGCCTCGCCTCCGCGGAGCGCGCCTGTCTTCCTCAACGTCGCACCGGCTCCGATACCCGCTCTCGGACCTCGCCGCGCAGTGAGCGCATCGGGGGCACGACCCCTCAACGCGCCTCGGGGCGGAGCAGGCGGACCATCGCCTCGGCGACGCCCGCGGCCGACGCGGGGTTTTGCCCCGTCACCAGGCGCTCGGCGACGACGACCTGCTCCTGCCACGGCGCTGCAGGTTGGAAGAGCGCGCCGCGCTCGACGAGCCGATCCTGGAGCAGGAACGGCACCACGGCGTCGAGCTTCACCGCCCGTTCCTCTTCGTTCGTGAACGCGCTCACCGGCTTGCCGGCGACGAGGTACTGTCCCGACGAGAGGCGCACGTTCACGAGCGCCGCGGGCCCGTGGCACACGGCGCCGACGACGCCGCCGCGCTCGTAAATGCTCGCGGCGATACGCGCGAACGCCTCGTTGTCGGGGAAGTCCCACATCGTGCCGTGCCCGCCAGCGAAGAAGATCGCGGCGTAGCGAGACGGGTCGACGCTGGCCGCCGGCATGCTGTCGTGGAGGCGCCCCGCGAGCGCGCCGCCGTCGAGGAACGGAGCGCTGGCCGGTTCGGGCTTGTCGATGCCGTCGAGCGGCACGCGGCCGCCGCGCGTCGAGGCGAAATCGACGGCGATCCCCGCCTTCGTGAACTCCGCGTACGGGTGCGCGATCTCGGGCAGGTAGGCGCCGGTGCTCTCCCCGGTGGCGCCCTTCTTGTCATGGCTGGTCATGGCGATGAGCACTCGCTGATTCATCTCGTTCTCCTCGGCTTGCGTTTGGGTCGGGTGAGCGCTGTCGGGCGTTGTGCCGCCCGCGCACCCGGATGAGACGGCGAACAGGGCGGCGAGCAGCGTGGTCAACGCCGCGCGGCGCCCGCTGTGACGATCCGGAACGGTCATACCCAACACCTAGGCTCTCCGGCGCGAGCCCGGTAGACGACGACAGGGCGAAGCATTTGTACTAGGGTGTTGAGAATGGTCGCGCCTTCGCTCGCCGGCACGCTCCCGAACGTCGAGGCGTTCTGCCGCACCTACGAGACGGGGAGCTTCACCCGCGCGGCGCGTAGGCTCGCCGTCACGCCGCAGGCGACGAGCCGGAGCGTCGCGCGGCTCGAGCGCAGGCTCGGCGTGACGCTCTTCCGGCGCACCACCCGGAGCCTCGCGCCGACCGACGAGGCGCGCCGCTATTACGAGCTGTGCACCCAGGCGCTCGCGCTCCTGTCCGCGGGGGAGCGCGAGCTCGCGAGCGAGCGCGCCTCGCCCGAAGGGCTCGTGCGCATCAGCGTCCCGACGACGTATGGGCACCACCGTTTGCTCCCGGCGCTCGGCGTGTTTCGCGAGCGCTACCCCGGCATACGCGTCGACATCCACGTGTCGAACCAGAACGTCGACTTCGTTCGAGAGGGGCACCACCTCGCGATCCGCATGGGAGCGATCGCCGACAGGACGCTCGTCGCCCGCAAGCTCGGCGACTTCGCGCTCGGCGTTTACGCGAGCAGCGGCTACCTGGCCCGCCACGGCGCGCCGCGCTCGCCCCCCGATCTCGCGAAGCACACGTGCATCGCGTTCCAGATGCCGCGCTCGGGTCGGGCGCTCCCGTGGGTCTTCCACCCCGGCCCGACCACGCTCGTCCCCGACGCCCACTACCGGTGCTCGGAGGACGTGCTCGGCATCATCGGCCTCGCGCGCGCCGGCGTCGGGCTCGTGCAGACGTACGACTTCCTTGTCGAGGACGACGTCGCGCGCGGCACGCTGGTGCAAGTGCTCGTGCCGTTCCGCGGCGCGAGCCGGCCGTTCTCGCTGATCCACCCGAAAGGCACCGTCCTGTCGCCCGCCGCCCGCGCGCTCAAGGCGTTCGTCATCGAACGCGAGGCGGCGCGCGTGAAGTGAGGGCACGAGCGCGGCTCGCTGCTTCACCATCGCCTATGCCAACCCGAGTCGAGCCGCCCGCGCCAAGCGGGATCGGGCTGTGTTAACCTCGGCTCGAGCCGGCGCCTGTCATCCGATCCGGGAGGACCTCTTCGTGACCACCACGACGCATGCCGTCACCGTCCCCGACTGCGGGCCTGCCGATGTGACCGTCGCTGCCCACGGCGAGGGGCGGCCGATCCTGCTGCTCCACGGCGGCGCCGGGCCTCAGTCGGTGGACCGCTTCGCCCAGACCCTCGCAAAGCGCGAACACGCCCGGGTGATCGCGCCCACCCACCCAGGCTTCCGCGGCACCCCCCGACCGGAATGGCTGGACAGCGTCCCCGCCCTCGCCCGGCTCTACCGCGCCCTGCTCGATCAGCTCGACCTCACCGAGGTCACCGTCGTCGGCAACTCCATCGGCGGCTGGATCGCCGCCGAGCTCGCGCTGCTTGGCAGCCCCCGAATCCACGGCATCGTCCTCGTCGATGCCGTCGGCATCCACGTCGCCGACCAGCCCGTCGCCGACGTGTTCGGCTTGCCCAAGGGCCAGCTCGCCGAGCGTAGCTACCACGACCCGGCGCGCTTCCGCATCGACGTGTCCCGCCTGAGCGAGGCGCAGCGCGCCGCAATGGAGGCTTCGATCGCCAGCAACTTCGCCGCGCTGCGCGTCTACGGCGGCAGCATGACCGACCCGACCCTGCGCTCCCGGCTGTCCGCCATCACCCTTCCCACCCTCATCGTCTGGGGCGACAGTGACCGCATCAGCACGCCCGACTATGGCCGCGCTTACGCGGCGGCCATCCCCGGCGCCCGCTTCGAGCTCCTCGCCGACACTGGCCACCTCCCGCAGATCGAGAACCCCGAAGCGTTGCTCACCCTGGTCTGGAGCTTCGCCGTGATGGCAACGACGATGGCGCTTCGCTGGATGGATACGACGAAGCCAGAGGATGCGGCCGACTGCCGATAGCGCAGAGCGGCGCTCTAACGGCGTTGGCGCTGCTCGGCGATCGCCGCGGCGGCCTCCGCCTCGGCCTCCGCCTGGACGGCGACGTCGTCCGGCAGCGCCTGAACCGCAGGGAACCGCACGCCGAACACGCCGGCGCCCGCGGCGACCGGCTCCACGCGCTCGCTCGTGGTCCGCGCGTCGAACTCGACGATCCGGTTCACCGCGCGCTGCATGGCGATGGCGACGAACAGCCAGGTGATCGGGCCGGTCAGGAGCTGGAGGTACGGGATGACGCTCGCCACACACGCCGCGATGACCAGGCCCCGCGGCACGCCGTCGGGCATGCCCCGCAGGCGGCACTGCAGGTTGACGCGATCACAGAGCCGGAGGCCGTTCCAGAAGATCCAGTAGTAGTTGAAGTACGGGGCGAAGTGCAGGACGATGGCCTTCCCCACGGAGGGATCGTCGCGCTCGGCCCGGGGCAGCTGGGCGTGCATCGCGTTGAAGCGGATGAACGACACGATTCCGAACGTCACGACGTGCAGCAGCGCCGTGGCCCAGACCGGAAACGCCTCGAGCTGATGCCGCGCGAGCGCGACCCGCTCGCCCGCGCCCAGCCCGGCCACGCCGCCCCGATAGCTGTTGGAGGCAACAGGCTGCCCGCCGACGCGCTGCGCCAGCAGGGCGTGACGCATGGCCTCGTTCTGTCGGCGCAGGCGCTCGTTCTCGGCCTGAACGTCGTCGAGCTTGCCCGCGAGCGCGTCTCGATCGGAACGGAACACGGGGCAAGTATAGCGCCGCGCCCGGGCCCAGCAGGCCGAAGCGGAGGGCCGAGCGAGCGTTCACGCCCCCGTGGCGCGCACGAGATGGAGAGCCGTGGCGCTCCCGGCGCAGGTCAGATGGGGTATCAGTCGCCGTCTCGGCCGCTGCCTGTGAACCCGTCTTCCCGGCGCGCGAAGAGGACGTTGAACGTCGTGAGCGTCCCGTAACAGCCCGTGATGTACGCCTGGAGCTGGACCTTCTCCGCGTCGCTCAGCCCCTCGTGCCCGTTGATCTTCTGCTCCAGCACGCGCAGCTTGTCGCGGAGCATCACGATCTTGTGGAAGAACGCGTCGAGCGGGATGCGCTTCTCGGCCGTGCCCTCCTTCCCGGGCCGGAGCACGATCTCCCCGCCTTCCCAGCGGCCGCCGATCTCCGCGCGGCCGACGCCCAGCTCCTCGGACAGCACCTCGCGCAGCACACGGCGGAACTCGTCGATATCCATGTCGATGTCGATCTCCCTTGGCAGCGGCGAACGGAAGGGCTGCGGCGCCGCGCTCGGCCGGCGCTCCGGCAACGGGGCGCGCTCGGGCGCCCGCGGCCTGACGCCAGTGCCGCGCGGCTGGCCCGCCGCCCGGGGTGGCGGTGGCGGCGGAGGCGCGCCCTTGGCACGGTAACGGGCGCACGTCGCTGTCGCCTTGATCGGCGGCGGGTACACCTCGAGGGCGCACTCGCCGATGCGGCCGCGCGCTGGATCGTCGTGCGCCCGGGTGAATGCCGCGCAACTGCCGCACCGACCCGCGTAATCGTTCACTGCGGCGGGACTGTATCAGCTTTGCGGCTGTCGGGGAGCGCCTTATCGACGCACCGAGGCGCCTGCGACGCCGCGATCCGGTCCCGGTGCCGCGCTCGGTTCGATGCCGCGCTCGCCTGTCGCAGCGAGGGCGAGCCCGCCGCGGTTCGGCTACCATGTCTGGCCGTGCGTGCCCCGGCCCTGCTCCCCGTCCTCGTCTCCGCCGCCGCCCTCGCTGCCTGCGCCGCCGAGCCGCCGCCACGCGCGCCGGCGCCTCCGTCCGCCGCGCCGTCGCCGCCCGCTGTGGCGCCCTCGCCCTCGCCCGCTGCCGGGCCGGAGCCGGCGGCCGCGCAGCCGCCGCTCGAGTTCATCCACGACGACGTGCCGCGGGCGCGCGAGGAGGCCCGGACCGAGGGCAAGGCGCTGTTCGTCGATGCGTGGGCGCCGTGGTGCCACACCTGCCTGAGCATGAAGCACTACGTGCTGACCGATCCGTCGCTGCGCCCGTTCGCCGATCGGGTGGTGTTCGCGGACGTCGACACGGATCGACCGGAGAGCGCGCCGTTCCTGGAGCGGCACGAGGTGACTGTGTGGCCGACGTTCTTCGTCCTCGAGCCGGCGGGCGGCGAGGTGATTGGGCTCTGGCGGGGCGCCGCCTCGGTCGAGGAGCTGCGCGAGCTGATCCGCGAGGCGCTGCTCGCGATGGATTCCAAGGCTGCGTCGGCGCTGCCCGCGGACGATCCGAACCGCCTGCTTGTCGAGGCGAAGCGGGCCCACAGCGCCGGGGACCACGCCGCGGCGGTGTCCGCCTACCGGCGCGCCCTGGCCCGGGGTGGAGAGGCCTGGCCGCGGCGCAGCGAGGCGCTGCTCGGCCTCCTGGCGGCGCTCTACCGCAAGAAGGACGCCGCGGCGTGCGCGGAGCTCGGCAGCGCGCACGTCGGCGAGGTGAAGGGCGCGGCGCTGCCCGCCGATTTCGCGAGCGTCCTGCTCTCCTGCGCGGCGGCGCTCCCCGGCGGCAAGGCCCAGCGGGCCGCGCGCGAGGCGGCGGTCGCCCGGCTGCGGTCGATCGTCGCGAGCCCGCCCGCGGACGCGAGCGCGGACGACAGGGCCGACGCGTGGGGCCTGCTCGCCGAGGGGCTCGAGGCGCTTGGCGACGCGGGCGGGGCGCGCGCTGCGAGCGAGTCGAAGCTGGCCGTGCTGGAGCGGGCCGCGAAGGAGGCGAAGACGCCCGAGGCGGCCGCCGCGTACGACTACGGGCGCGCCATGGCGTATATCGCGCTCGGCCGCGGCGAGGAGGCGGTCGCGATGCTCTCGGAGCGCGAGGCGCAGATGCCCGCCTCGTACGAGCCGCCCGCGCGGCTCGCGCAGGTGCTCCACGCGATGGGCCGCGAGGCGGAGGCGCTCGCCGCGGTGGAGCGCGCCATCGGCCGCGCCTATGGCCCGCGCCGGCTGCGCTACCTGAAGCTCCGCGCGGAGATCCAGCAGCGGCTCGGGCGGGGCGCGGAGCAGATCGCCACGCTGCGCGAGGAGGTGGCCGGCTACGAGGCGCTGCCGAAGGGCCACGCCAGCCAGGCGGCCCTGGACGACGCGCGGCGGCGGCTCGCCGAGGCGGAGAAGGCCCAGCGCGGCGGCGGTGTGAAGAAGCGCTGACGGCGGCGCGCCGAGGCGGAGAAGGTCCAGCGCGGCGCGGAGGAGCGCCGCCCGTGGCTTCCGGCGCCCGCTACGTCCCCTCGGTGCCTACGACCAGGCCCGTCACGCGGAGGCGGTCGCTCGCGTGCTCCTCCGGGAAGATCACGGTGATGTCCATGTCGATGGTGGAGGGCATGGAGGTGCTCCCCAAGGTTTGCACCGTCAGGCTCCCGGTCGCGCTGGTCGCGCTCACGGCGGCGTCAGCTGAGCCCTGGGCGTCCGGCGCGCAGTTGGCCGCCCCCTTGCGCATCAGGATGCGCGACACACGCCACTCCTCCGGGACCGTGACGATGTCGAACCCCACAGGTGACTGCCTGCTCGGCGCCTCGGCGTAGAGCACCACGCAGAGGTCCGCCTCTGGCCGGGCCCTGTAGACGGTGAGGTGATCGAGCCCGCCAGGCCAGTAAGAGGCGGTGTAGCGGCCGACCTCGGGCTCGATGCAGGAGGCATTCGCCGAGACATCCACCCCGGCCTGCTGCGCAGCGCACGCATTGCAGTAGAACTGGTTGTCGCACCCGCAGACGCCCGGGCAGTCCTCCGGGCACCCCCCGGGCCGGGGGGTGCACCGGCCTGTGGTGTCGAACGTTCCGCACGAGTCGTCGGGGAAGTCGCAGAAGTCCTCCTTGCCGCAGATCCCGCCGCTTCGCCCGCCGCATGCGAGCGGTGTCGCGCCGCTCGAGGTCGAGCTGACGGAGCCCCCAGCACTGCCGGTGCTACCGCCGTTGCCGGTGCTACCGCCGTTGCCGGTGCTGCCGCTGTCACCGGTGCTGCCGCCCTTGCCGGTGCTGCCGCTGTCACCGGTGCTGCCTCCGTTGCCGGTGCTGCCGCCGTTGCCGGTGCTGCCGCTGTCGCCGGTGCTGCCGCTGTCACCGGTGCTGCCGCTGATGGAGGGTATCTCGACCGCGCCGTCGCAGGCGGCGAGAAGAAGCCCGAAGAGAAGTGAGGATAGGCGCGCGTGACTCATACGCGCAGTATGGCATGCGCGCCGGCCCGCCAAGAGCAGCCATGCCGTTCGGCAAAGCCGAGCGTGGCCCGCGAAGCTCCTGAAGGAGAAACGGCCCAGGTTCCAGAAGACGCCAAGGTGGAATTCCAACCTTGGTGTCTTCTGGCGTTCTCACGGTTCCATCGACGTACCGTCCGCTTTACAGCGTTGGCAGCACGCCGCGATCCCGGCCGAGCGGGAAGGCCGTCTCGAGGCGGGCGATGTCCTCGCTGCTGAGGCGCAGATCGCCCGCGGCCGCGTTGTCGAGCGCGTGCGCGGCGCTCGCGGCCTTGGGGATCACGAAGACCGGCTGGCGGCGGAGCAGGAAGCGCAGCGCGACCTGCCACGGCGTCGCGCGGTGGGCGGCGGCGACGGACGCGAGCACCCTGCCCGCCGCGCTCTCCGGCGCCGGGAACCGGCCCGAGCCGAACGGGCTGTAGGCGACGACCGCGATGCCGTGCCGCTCGCAGAGCGGCAGCACCCGGTGCTCGATCGACCGCTCGAGCAGGTGATAGAGCACCTGGTTGCAGGCGATCTCGCGCGCTCCGGCGATGGCGATCGCCTTCGACAGCTCCGCCTGGTCGAAGTTGCTGACGCCGAAATACCGGATCTTGCCCCGGTCCCTCAGGTCCTTGAAGGCGCGGAACGTCTCCTCGAGGGGGTGCGACCCGGGCCAGTGGAGGAGGTAGAGGTCGAGCCGGTCGGTGCGGAGCTGCTCCAGGCTGCGCTCGCACGCCGCGATCGTGCCGGCGTAGCTCGCGTTGCTGGGCAGCACCTTGGAGACAAGGAACACCTCGTCGCGGCGGCCGGTGATCGCCTTGCCGACGAGCGCCTCGACCGCGCCCGAGCCGTACATCTCCGCCGTGTCGATGTGCGTCATGCCCGCGTCGATCCCCCGCCGGATGGCGTCGATGCAGGCCGCCTCATCGTCCATCTCCATCTGCCAGGTGCCCTGTCCGACGACCGGGATCTCGACGCCGGTAGAACCGAGTGCGCGTTGCTCCATGATGATGAACCTCCGCTTTTGTCACCGGGGGCGGCACGCGCCGCCCCCCCGCCCGCCGGCAGAGCCGGCGGGGCCCCGCCCCCACGCGGTCCGTGCTGGCCTCCCTTCACGGAGAGCCGCATGGACACAGCGTTTTCTACCTGATCGGCGTTCCAGAGGCGCCCCTCCGCCCCGGGTGGGATCGCTGAATTACCACGAAAAGCAACCCCGAGCTCCTTTACCGGGCTGAGCCCGGCGGTTCGCGACGTCGGTCGCTGGCGCTATATCCGTGGAAAATTCCTTGCTTGAGGACGTCGCAGACAGACGATGCGCCGCTGTGTAGATTGCGCTGCCCGCGGGCTCCGAGGAGGTGGAT
Source organism: Sorangium sp. So ce117 (assembly GCF_051524395.1). Classification (NCBI taxonomy): domain Bacteria; kingdom Pseudomonadati; phylum Myxococcota; order Polyangiales; family Polyangiaceae; genus Sorangium; species Sorangium sp. So ce117. The sequence goes on along the minus strand of NZ_CP150309.1, from coordinate 6,851,612 downwards.
CGATGCGTTGCATGCTGATGGGATCGTTCGTGCTGGCCGCCGTGATGTCGTTCGCTGGCGTGAGCCGCGCGCACATCGACCTCACGTCCCCTGCGCCGAGGCACGCGGACGACCAGCAGAAGGTGGCGCCTTGCGGTGCTCGCGGCGACGCGCGGGGCGAGACGGTCACCGTGTTCGAGCCGGGGGAGACCATCGCGGTGACGTGGAACGAGACGATCGATCACCCCGGGCATTTCCGGATCATGTTCGACGACGACGGCTTCGACGATTTCCCGGAGCCGGCCAATGAGAACGATCTCTGCGAGCCGGGGGTGGACAAGGGCTGCCTGCTCGACGGCATCGCCGACAAGAAAGGAGGGTCGTATTCGGCGGAGGTCACGCTCCCGGACGTGGAGTGTGACAACTGCACGCTTCAGCTCATCCAGGTCATGACGGACAGGAGGCCAGCCACCCTGTACTACCGTTGTGCGGATCTGGTGCTCAAGTCCTCCGACCCTGGCGCCGCGACGAGCGCCGCGAGCTCCGGCGCCGGCACGGGCGGCGGCGCGACGGGCGCGGGCGGGGACGCGGCGACGAGCGCGAGCAGCAGCGCCGCGGCGGGCGCAGGCGGAGACGCGACGACGGGCGCGGGCACGGGCGGGGGCGCGACGACAGGGGCGGGCGCGGGCACGGGCGGGGGCGCAACGACGGGCGCTGGCGTTGACGAGGGCTCTGGCGCGGCGGAGGACGACGGCGGGTGCAGCTTCGGCGGCGCGGCGGGCGGGGCTCCGATCTCGGCGGGGCTCGGCGCGCTCGCCGCCCTCGCGCTCGCGGCGCGCGGGCGGAGGCGAGGCCGGCTGGCGCCGCGGCAGGACGCTGCCGGTCGCGGGTCGCGGCGCTCGTGATCGCGGGGCCGGCGCGCCGTCAGGAGCGGCGCGTCGGCCCTTCGGAGAACCTGGCGATCTCGATGATCTCCGCGGCGCGGTCGCTGGCCGGCGGGGCGAACCAGGGGCCGTCGAACCGCGTGACCAGCGCGGTCACGTTGTCGCGGCCTCCGGCGGCGAGGGCGGCGTCGATCAGGGCGCTGGCGGCTGCCGCGGGGTCGGGATGGGCGTCGAGCGCGGCGGCGATGTGCCGATCGTCGACGAGGTCGCTCAGCCCGTCGGTGCAGAGCAGCAGGGTGTCCTCGCGGCGGAGCTCGACGGCGGAGAGCGCGATCCTGAGGTGTTCGCGGAGCCCGAGCGCCTGGAGCATCGCGCCCCCGTGCTGGAAGGTGGCGGCCTCTTCGGGCCGCAGCGTGCCCCTGTCGAGCAGCGACTGGAGGAGGGTCTGGTCGCGGGTGAGCTGGGTGAGGACGCCGCTGCGGAGGAGGTAGGCGCGGCTGTCGCCGACCTGCGCGAGCAGGAGGCGCTCATCGCAGAGCGCGGCCACGGTCGCCGTGGTGCCGCTGTTCCGGTGCGGTGAGCTCCGGCGGGCGTTGTCGCGGACGGCGCGCCCGGCCTCGCCGATCGCCTCGAGGAGGCTCCGCTCGAGGGCGTCGCTCGATCGGGGCGCGGAGCGGGTGAGGATGGCGTGGACCATGCGCGCCGCGAGCCGGCTCGCCGCGTCGGGGGACGACGCGCCGCCGGAGCCGTCGTAGACGCCGAGCGACAGGGCGAGCGGCGGCGCGACGGACGCCTGGGCGGCGGACGCCTGGGCGGCCGCGGGCCCATGGGCGAGCCCGCGCGCGAGATCGCTGATCAGGAAGGTATCCTCGTTGTGCTCGCGGCTGAGGCCCACGTCGGTCCGGACCGCCACGGCGATCGCCGCGGCGTGTTCGACGGGGGACTTGCGGTACACGGGCATGCGCGCATCGTACCGCGGGGGCGCTGCCCGAGGGAGGGCGCTCGACGCGCAGCGCGCCTCGTGCCTGAAATGAAGAGAGACCGCATGAGGCTGCTTCCCGACCCCGAGCGCGCGTGGGAGCGCGCCGCGCACGTCCAGACCCTCGCGCGCGCCGAGATCGAGCGGCGGATCCCGCCGTTCACGGGCGAAGCGGAGGTGCTCTCCGGCGGGCACGCCAACGTGAACGTGCGCCTCGGCGCCGAGCGCGTGCTGCGGGTGTACCGCCGAGACGCGGCGGCGGCGCCGAAGGAGGCCAGCCTGCTCGCGCGGGGCTGGAGGTCGTTCCGCGTCCCGGCGGTCCTGTCGGCGGGTGAGGATTTCCTCGTCCTCGAGCACGTCCCGCACGTTCCGCTCCAGGACACCGCGACGTGCGGCGCTGCGGTCGGGCGCGCGCTCGCGGAGATTCACGGTGTCGGCTACGACAGCGCGGGTTTCCTGGGGCCGGAGCTCGCCGTCTCCGTGCCGTTCGCCGACTGCATCGGTGCGCTGCGAGGCCATGTGGACGCGGTCCTCGACAGGCTGGCTCCTGCTCTGCGCGGCGAGCTGGGCGAGCGCGTGCGCGCGTTCCTCGACGCGAACACGGAGGCGCTTCGCGCGCTGGCGTCGGCGCCCGTGCTCCTCCACGGCGATTTCAAGGCGTCGAACCTGCACTGGCTGTCGTCGGGCGAGCTCCTCGTGCTCGACTGGGAGTTCGCGTACGCGGGACCGAGCCTGATGGACGTCGGCCAGATCCTGCGCTGGAGCCCGGGGCCCGAGTTCGTCGCGGCGTTCGCGGGCGCTTACCGCGAGAGCGCGCCGCTTCCCGAGGGGTTCGAGCGCTGGGCCGCGGCGTTCGATCTGTTCAACCTGGTGGGGCTCCTCGACGGGGTGGAGCCAGAGACGCGCCGGGCGATCGATGTCTGTGGCCGCATCCTTCAGACCACAGGGGGCAGCGAGCGCTGAGGTGGCTTGAAGACGTCCAATTCAGATGGCTGGCAGCCTTCATTGACGAGCGCCGCAGCTTGGAGAGTCGTTTTCGTGATGAGCGCGGAGCTCCTCGCGTAAGCATGTTTGTCGCTCCTCTTCTGCTCTATCTTGTGGGCAGTTCTCCGTGATGCGGTTAGGGTGCGCCGCCGATGCACAACGGCGCTGACCAGTTCGCGAAGAACATTCTGCGCGAGGCGCTGAGCCGAGCCTCGTCTCCGGAGACGGAGGTGGAGGTGCTCGCGGCGACGCAGAAGATCGATGTCTACAGCGTGCCCGATCCGGCGCGGGACGCTGAGCGCGCCGAGATGGGCTTGCTGGGCGAGCTCTCCGCGGAGCCGAGTCTGTTCGAGCCATTTCACCGCACGCCCGGCCTGCGGCAGGTCCGCTCGTGTCTGCGCAAGCAGCTCACCTGGTATCACGAGCTCGAACGCCGGGCCCGCGCGCAAGCGTCTCCAGTCGGCGCCTCGTCGAACGATGCGGAACCCGACGCATCGACCCAACCGGCCGTGGCTTTCCCTGCGCTCGTTGTCATCAGCTCGGGCCGGCCGGAGAGCGCGCTTGCAGCGTACGAGTGCCGCAAGGCGAAGCCCGGCGTGTCCCACGCGGCGCCGGGGCTCGCGCTTCGCATCGTCGTGCTGTCCGAGCTGCCCCGGACGCAGGAGACGTTGCTCTTGCGCCTGCTCGGATCCGGGCGCGTGCTGCGCGAGGCGCTCGCCGATCTGGCGGCGATGCCGGATGACGCCTGGGAGAGGAGCGTCGCCACGCCTCTCCTGGTACATTTCCAGCTCGGGCTCGATGAGCAGGCGACGAGCGAGGAGGACGACGTGAGCGCAGAGATCCGGGCGTGGTTCGAGGATTACCAGCAAAAGCTGCGCAACGAGGGGCTGAAGGAAGGGGGGCGCAACCTCCTGCTGCGGCAGCTCCGGGCCCGCTTCGGCGAGCTGCCAGCCGCCGTCGTCGCTCGCATCGATGCAGCCGACGTGGCCGAGCTCGAGCGGTGGGGCGAGCGGGTGCTCGCCGCGCGGACGCTCGACGAGGTGCTCGGCGCCCCGAGCTGAAGGGCCCAGGAGGGCCCGCCGCGCCTGGCCGTCCGGCAGCGCGGCCGCGCAGGGGCGGCAGCGATGCACCGGCGTTCCGGGCGTCGCCGAGCACCCCGTCGCTTTCTGCGCAGAAGACGCCCGTTCAGGGCAGGCCGGCAGGCGTCAGGACGACACCTTCACCCAAGCGGGCCGCTCGCTGATCCGCTTCCACCACGCCGCGACGTTCGGCCGATCGGTGATGAGCTCCCCGAGCTTCGACACAACGAGACACTGGAGGTACGGCATCCACGAGATGTCGGCCAGCGAGTAGCTCGAGCCCGCGAGGTACTCGTGGCCGGCCAGCGCCTTCTCGACCACGTCGAGCGCCTTCGAGACCTCGGCCTTGGACGCATCGACGATCGCCTCGTCGCCCGGCTTGCCCTGCATCGGCAGGAAGACCCGCTGGAAGACGATCTTGACCGCCGGGGTGGCGAAGTACGATTGCTCCACGCTCAGCCACTGATCCATGAGCGCCCTGGCCCTGAGCTCGGTCGGCGTCAGCGAAGCTCCCGGAAGCTTGTGATCGAGGTAACGCATGATCGCCCTCGACTCGTAGAGCGTGAAGTCCTCGTCCTCGAGTACAGGGATCACGCCGAACGGGTGGCGCGCGAGGTGCTCGGGCTGCTTGTGCGCGCCCTTCGTCAGGTCGACGAGCACGAACTGCGCCTCCTGGCCCTTCTCGGCGAGCACCGTCAGGACCTTGCGCGTACACGTGCTCATGGGATGTCCGTAGATCTTCATCGCGTCTCCTTAGACATGTGTTCCGTCGCGAGGCGCCGACCGGCGGCGGCCTCCACGGCGCGCTAGCCTAAACGGATTCCTCGGACCGCGATCGCCCAGATGACGCGGGCCGACCGCGGCGCGCGATCAGCCCTCGCGCCGCCGATCCTCCTGCCACTCGGCGTCGCGGGCCGCGGCGAAGACGGGGAGGCGCGCGAGCCACCGCTCGCCGGCGTTCGGGCGCTCGAGCGCGATGCGCAGGGCCGCGATCAGCTCGAGCGGCGCGGCGTCGAGGCCCTGCTCCTTCGCAGCCCAGCCCAGGCCGGCGAGGACGGCGTTGGCGACCTCGTATCCCGGGCGGTGCATCGGCGCCGTGGGCACGGACGCGGGCGCGGCGAAGTGGCGCTCGCACGCGGCGGCGTCGAGGGAGCCCCAGGCCGCGCACACGATCGGGCGGACAGCGTGGATCGAGCAGGCGCCGCGCTCGTCGAGCAGCGGGCAGGGGACGCCGGCCTCGGCGCGTTCCAGGCGGGAGAGCCCGCGCGTCGCCGCGTCGGCGGCGCGGACGCGCTCCTCCAGCGCGGCGAGCTCCGCCTGGCTCCGCGTGGCGCGCAGGTGGGCCGCGATGCGGAGCACCTCCGGCGCCAGCACGAGCACCTTGCTGACGCAGCAGGTCGCGCAGCCGGCCCTGCAGGCGATGGGCCGATCGGGCGGCTCGGCGGCGACCGACGCCCCCTGCAGCGCCTCCGCCCGCGCGAGCGCCGAGGCCGCGGCCGACACCGCGCCGGCCTCGGTGCGCGCGGCGAGCGACAGCGCGAGCGCGGCGCGCTCCCCGTCGGCGATCCCCTCGAGGACGGCGGGGGTGTACCGCGTCCCGGGGGCGAGCGGCAGGGAGCGCTTCCGCCGCGTCATCGCGGCGCTACGCCGTCTCCGGGAGCCGCCAGTCGATCTCGTCGGTGCCGCGGGCGCGGAGGGCGCTGTTGATGGTCGAGAACGGCTTGCTGCCGAAGAAGCCGTTCCTCGCCGACAGCGGCGAGGGATGCGCCGTCTTGATGACCGTGTGGCGCTTCGCGTCGATGAGCTTCGCCTTCTTCTGCGCGTAGCCGCCCCAGAGCACGAACACCACCCCGTCGGGCCTGTCGTTGACCTTCTTGATGACCGCGTCGGTGAACGACTCCCAGCCCTGGTTCTTGTGGGAGTTCGGCGTGTGCGCCCGGACGGTGAGCACGGTGTTCAGCAGCAGCACCCCCTGGGTCGCCCACGTGGTGAGGCAGCCGTGCCTCGGGATCGTGAAGCCCGGCAGATCCGAGACCGCCTCCTTGTACATGTTGGCCAGCGACGGCGGCGGCGTGATGCCCGGGCGCACGGAGAAGCACAGCCCGTGGGCCTGCCCGTCGTCGTGGTACGGATCCTGGCCGAGGAGCAGCACGCGCACGCTCTCGTACGGCGTGAGCTTGAACGCGGCGAAGACGTCCTCCTCCGCCGGAAACACCTGGTGCGCCTTCCGCTCGTCCTCGACGAAGCGCGCCAGCTTCTTGAAGTACGGCTGCTCGAGCTCTCCGGCGAGCACGTGCTCCCACGAGGCAGGTAGATCGATCTTCATCTCTCGTTCAGACCCCTTCCTTCGGACAGAACTCGCTCATCCGGCACTCCCCACACTTCGGCTTCCTGGCGACGCAGGTGTAGCGGCCGTGCAGCACCAGCGCAGGGCCGAAGAACGTCCATTGGTCCTTCGGCACGATCTTCATCAGATCCTCCTCGATCTGCTCCGGCTTCTCGCGCTTCGAGAGGCCGATGCGCCCGCTGAGGCGGGCGACGTGGGTGTCGACGATGATCCCCGAGGGGATGTCGAACGCCGTGTTGAGCACGACGTTCGCCGTCTTCCTGGCCACGCCCGGCAGCGAGGTGAGCCCGGCCATGGTCGTGGGCACCTCGCCGCCGAAGCGCGCGACGAGCTCCTTGCACGCGGCCTGCACCGTCTTCGTCTTCTGGCGGTAGAAGCCGGTCGGCTTGAGCTCTTCCTCGAGCTCCGCCGTGGGCGCGTCGGCGTACGCCTGCGCCGTCGGGTACTTCGGGAAGAGCGTGGCGGTCACCCGGTTGACGCGCTCGTCCGTGCACTGCGCGGCCAGGATGGTCGCGACGAGCAGATCGAGCGGCGTCTTCCAGTCGAGCTCGTAACGCGCGTCGGGGTACTCCTGGCGCAGCTGCTCGAGGAGGAGGGGGATGCGGTCTCGGGCGTTCATGGGGGTCGTCGCAGCGTAACCCAGCCCCGGGCCGCCCGTCAGCGGGGCTCGGCCCCCTCAGCGACGCCGCGCGACGAGGCCGTGCGCGGCGAGCGCGGGGCGTCGGCGCTCGCCTTCCCGAACGGCCAGCACTGCTCACGCCTTCTGGCCGAGCGCCACGTCGACGAGCATGTCGCCGAGCGGCGCTTCCAGGAGCAGGTGCACGCTATCTCCTGCCGGCCTCCAGTGTACGATGGCGCGAGGCTCCACCTGGAAGCGCGCCGACGTCGTGATCGCCCCGCCATCGATCCGGAGGACGGCGTGCTCTCCCGGCGCGTGCTCGACGAGCACGTAGAGCCCGTCATCGCCGGCTGCGAGGTGGATGGGTCGACCTTCGAGCTTGGCGGATCCGGAGCGCGCACCCTCCCAGGCGACGAGGTTGAGCCCCGGCGCGAACCACGCGAGCGCGCGTGTCGCTACAGCGCGCGGTAGTGGCGCCCCGGTCGCGCCGAGCTTCGCGTACGCTTCCTCCTCCTCTTCGTCAATCTCGAGGAAGATGGGCATTGGCTCCTGCGCTTCCGCCCGCTCTGCGCAGCGTCGCCGCGCGCGCTCCCAGCGCGCGCGCGCGACGCCGTAGGAAAGCGGCGAGCGCACGATGCGGGACCAGAGGCTGGGCTCGGTTGCGACGAGCGGTCCCCCTGGAGTCGATACCTCGCAGACGCGGCCGTTTAGCAGGAAGAATGCCCGCCCGTTGCGTGCGAAGAGGGGAGTGTGCACGCCCGGGAGCTCGAACAGGATTTGCCCCTCGGGCGCGCCGGCGCTGAACTGGGTGATGGAGAGCCCGTCCAGCGCATCGACGTGTTCGCCGTCTCGGCAAATCCGAGAGAGGCGACCGTGCTGCGCCGCCGCGAGGAGCCGGGTGCCCTCGGGAGCGGCCAGCGGAGCGGGAGCGAGCGCTGCCTCGAGAGCGCGGCTGCTCCCCTCGACCCCCGAAGTCCGCGCGGCCTCCCGCAGGGCCACCAGGGTTCCCGCGAGCCGCTCGCGTCGCCGCTTCTGATCCGCGCGGGTCGCGATTGTCCCTGCGACGAAGCGAGCCGCTCCGCGCCGCGCTGCGACCGAGCTCAGCCCGGCGCGGATGGCGTCGTCCACCACGGCATCCCCGAGCACGCGGAGCAGCGCCAGCGGTACGGGATCGCTGTGCGGGGCGGCCGTCCAGGCGCCCGCGTCATGACCGAGCCATTCCAGCAGTACCGTGGCCTGATCCAGAGGCGCCGGACGCGCTTGCCCCAGCACCGACAACGCCTCGACCGCTCCCCCGAGGCGGCTCCCTGCCGGGGCTGCGAGCGCCCCGCGGAGCGGCGCGAGGTCTGGCGGAGCGCCCTCCGGCCAGCGGGGCCCTTCCGCCGCGCTCTCGGGCCCGGCGCCCGGCGTCCCACCCGGCGGCGCGAGACACCCCCGCTCGGCCAGCCAGCGCGCGAGTTTCTCCGGGCGCGCGAGCGGGGCGGCTGCGTTCCAGCCGGGATAGCCGACCGCGAGCCCGTGATGCAGCGTCAGCGTTGCGACGCGCTCGCCCCGGCCGATCAGCTCGAGCACCGGCGCCTCATGCCATGCGCTCTCGGCCGGTGGCGCCCCGTCGCCGATCCGGAGCAGCGGCCGGAGCTCGGCGAGCGCGCTGCGGTCGACCCACGAGAGCGTCGGCGCGACGCTGCGCCCTGGCGCCGGCGGTCGCGCCAGCACGCGCCCGAAGCTGGCCCGCGAGAGCAGCGCGTCGATATCTGCTTGCCGGGGCAGCCCGCCAAAGGGGGATGGTACGCTCGCGAGACGAGGGCTCATGGCTTGAACGGGACGCCGCTGACCGATCCGGATGGCGTCACTCCGACGTAGTAGCCTTGATGCACGAAGGGGCCCTGGGGCGTGGGGCACATCTCGCCAGGACGATAGGGATACTGGGGGGGCTTCCCCCAGAATTTCCAGGAAGGTTTCTTGCCCCCATCGTGGGGTAGGGGATGGGCAACGGGCTCGGCGCGGCCGGCGTGAGGCACACGCTCACGGCCATCCCTGTCATCTGATGACCGGATTTCTCGGTGATCGTGTCCATGCCGAGCGCGGTAACCTTCGCCATGCCGCGTGAGCGTCACATCCTCGGGGAGGGGAGCGCAAGGCGTGATGCAGGTCGAGCGAAGGGCTGCGCCTGACGCGCGGGCGCCGTCACGGAAGCAGCTGCGCGTGTGATCGGTGAAGGCGATGCGCCACGGGCGCGTCGTGTGCGCGGCGTCGATGGCCGTCAGCGCCGTCAGCGCCGTCGGGCCACGGGCCCCGGGTGTCTCCGGCCGAAGTAGATCTCGAGCAGCTCGCGCCCCACCAGGTTCGCCTTGGTGCGCCACGCGATGTCGTTGGCCAGCATCACGGAGACCGCGATCTCGGGGCGATCCGACGGCGCGAACGAGGCGAACCACGAGAACATCCGCGACGGGCTGCCGCCGACCAGCGTGCCGGTCTTGGCGGCGACGGGCATGGTGCCGAGGGCGCGGGTGCCGTCGGGCTTGCGGAACGCCTTGGCGCAGGTGCCCCGCCGCGTGGTGATCTCGAGCATCGACCGGAGGGTGCGCGCGACATCGGCCCGCAAGCCGCGGCCGTCGGTGCTCCGCGGCGTGACGGCGCCCGCGTCCTCGCTGTCCTGCGCGCCCGGCGGCGCGAGCAGCGAGAGGCGGACGCGCTCGCCGTCGTTGGCGATCGTCTGCATCGCGAACAGGGCGCCGAGCGGGCTGAGCCGCCCGCTCCAGAAGCCTGCGGCGGCGCGGGCGAGGCCGAGCCCGCCAGCGGGGATGTTGGCGGTGCTCGGCGCGACGGGGATGTCGATGGGGACCTCGCCGTCGAAGCCGAGGTCGCGGGCCTTGTTGCGCAGGTCGTCGGCCGTGAGGTGCCGGCCTGCGAGGCGGGCGAAGACGCCGTTGATGCTGCGGCCGAGCGCCTCGCCGAAGACGGTGCAGGTGGCGCCGCGGCCCTCCAGATCGGCCGCGGTGATGGCGCTCATGCCGCCCGTGTAGCAGACGGGCGTGGCGATGTTCACCTTGCGGCCCTCGAGCAGGGCCGCCGCGGTGACGATCTTGAAGAGGCTCGCGCTCGGGGCGAGCGGGGTGGCGACGTAGTCCCGGTCTCCGCGGCTCGCCCACACGAGGATGCGGCCGGTGCGGACGTCGGAGGCGACGATGGCGCCCTCGGGGGCGCCGGAGCGGGCGAGGAGGCGTTCTGCGGCGCGCTGGAGCTCGGGATCGAGCGTGAGGCGCACCTGCTTGCCCGACGCGCCGACCGTGGCGTGGACCGCGCCGGCCTCGACGTGGAGCTTTCGGACGCCCGGCGGGGCCGGGGATGCCGTCGCCGGCGCGATCCCGATGGCGATCGCGGCGGCGAGCGCGAGGAAGAGACGCGATCGCACCCCGCGGAGATGCCAGGGGGCGCGCGGGAGGGCCAAGTTCCGCGCGGCGTTCGTGACGGGTACCTCGTCGCCCGAGGAGGAGGGGGGAGCGGTTCATGAGGAGCAGCGCGCGCTCCCCGGCTTTGCCCTGGAGCGGCTCAGCGTTCTTGTTCCAGGGTGATCCGATGGCCATCGGGATCGATGACCGTCACGGGCGAGCTGCCCTCGGAGCCGATGGCGCCGACCACCGCGCCCAGCGCTCTGAGCGACTCCAGGATCCGATCGAGGTCAGAGACGACGAGCCCCAGGCGGAGACCGGACGTCGGCCTGTCCGAGAGCGGATAGAGCTCGAGGATCATCCCACCCACATCGCACGAGTAGTGCTTCGCTCCGTTGCCGTGCTGTTCCGGGGACAAGCGCAGGCCAAGGCCTTCGTAGAACCGCCGCGAGCGCTCGAGGTCCGCGCACCGGAGGACCACGTAGGCAACACGTTGCACGCTCATTGGAGGGGAGCCGCGCGCGCTGACCGAGGTCAGCGCTGCCCTTCCGGCACGATGGTCTCACCGCGCGCCAGCATCGCCACCAGCGTATCGATCTTCTTCGCGCGCCCGGCGGGCGTCTTGATGTTGTTCATGCGAAACGCCAGCGCGAAGAGGTTCTGGCGCCCGAGGGTCTGGAACGTCTTGCGCGCCCGTGGGTTCGCCTCGATGGCCGCGCGAAGGTCGTCGGGAACGGTGGCTTCGGTCGCGCGGCGGATGGGGGCGTAGGCGGCCTCCCAGCGGCCATCTGCCTTCGCGGCGTCGACCTGCCGCTGGCCGTGCGGGGTCATCCGGCCGGCCGCTGTGAGCCGAGCGATGTGATCCGTGTTGATCTCGCTCCAGACGCTCCTCGCCTTGCGAGGCGTGTACCGCTGCAGAAACGAGACCTCGTCGAAGGATTTCCGGATGCCGTCGATCCACCCCCAGCACAGGGCCACGTCCAGCGCCTGCGCGTAGGTCACCGTCGGCATGCCCGAATCCTTCTTGTGAATCTTTAGCCACAGCTCGGTCTCGCGGGCGTGGTTCGCGGCCATCCAGGCTTCGAAGGCCGCCTCGGTGGGGAAGCTCTTGATCTTGTCTGGGTTGGGAATGATCGGCGCCATGAAAAAGGTCCTGGTTGAAGCCTATCGATCAAGGAGCCACGGGAGCCGGCGCGCCGGAGGCACTGCAAGTGCCAGAACTTTCCTACGCAGCTCGGTGCTTACAGCCGATCTTTCCACGCGTCCGGATGGCGGTGCAGATGAAGCACCGCTATCACGAGCACCAAGGGTTCTTCGAGCACGAAGAAGACGCCGTAAGGAAAGATTCGAACCAGTGCGCGACGAATGCCGGGCTCGATCTCAGGAAACTGGAGAGGATTCTCCATGGTACGGCGGATCGTGACATCCACTTCAGACTCGAATCGGAATCCGAGATCGCGCCGCTCCCGCTCGTAGCGAAGCGTCGAAGACTTCGACCTCCGCTTCCTGGCGGATTTCAAGCCGTCTCATCGCTGCGCGGCGCGCAGGCGCGAGAGCAGGTCTCGGCGGGCCTCCTCCCACGAGCGGCTCGAACCCTGACCAGCTCGGTGCGCCGCCAGGCGTTCAGCGATGATCTCGCGATGCCACTCCAGGGCGGGAACTGCCTCAGGATGGAGCGCAACGCGGTCCCAGAGGGCCTGTAGGTAATCGAGCTTCTCAGCGGGAGAGAGGTCGTCGAAACCTGGAGGGGGCATCGCGGGGAGGGTCATATCCGAAATTATACCGCAAATTCGACCGGAGATCACGCCCGGCGGGCAGTGCCTCATGCCAGGATGTTCGTGGGCCATTCCGTCCGATTATCCAATAATTCCAGCATCTTCTGCAGTGCCCGCGCCTGCCCGGGGTCGTGCCGGCCGAGAGGGCTCGGCCCACACGCGCGGGCAGAGCAGAGACAACCCTGAGCTCCGCGCGCGGGACGGAGAGAGCGGTCGGGAGTACGACCGACGAGACCTCCCTCTGGCTGCATTCTCCAGTCTCACGCACCGGCGTTCAGCTGCGGGCGCCACAGAAGCATCTGCGACCGGCGGCGACCGTCTGCTGCAACGCTTCGCTATGCAGCTTTCCGCTCATGGTTTCTATCTTGTTCTCTCGCGCACCGCGTTCAGATCTCGAAGCGAACTTCGATGCCCTCGGCTGCACACGCGCGCTGCGTCGCGGAACGTCGTCCAACAGCGTCGATACAGGCACCGATGCGCTCCATCCGATGCGGGGGTCGTGGCAACTTCCGCGCCCACCAGGTCAGCATATAGAGATATGCGTCACACGCCGAATATGCTTCGCCCAGCATGAAGGGCCCGGAGCCCCAGGCGTTCTCGATGACCTCAAAGGCCTGCATGGCTCGCGCCGCCGCCGCGGCTCGCACCTCGTCGACAGCCCCGCTGGTAGGCTGTGCGCCGTCGCTTTGGGTCAAATTTGCCGCGTATTTTTCTGGGTAGCGGTAAGCCATGTACGCGGGCTGCACCGTGTTGCTCAGGAAGAAGAGCCACTTGTAGAGATGCGCTCGTTCGCTTGACCCCAGAGGTGGGATCAGCCGTGCGCTCGGGTATTGATCCGCGATGTACAGGCAGATCGCCGCAGATTCGAAGAGCACGAGCTCGCCACAAACCAGCGTGGGGATCACGCCGTTGGGGTTGAGACGCAAGTAGTTCGCGCTCTTTTGCTCGCGCCGGTCGCGATCGACGAGCACGAGCTCAACGTCACAGCCCGCTTCTTGCAGCAGGAGGTGTGGCGCGAGGTTCGCGTTGCCGGGATAGTAGTAAAGCTGAATCTTCATTCTGCAGATCCGCCCAGCGACTCAGGGATAATGTGGTCGATCTCCATCGGTGTGCCGATGATACGCGCCGAGGTCAGGCAATAGCCGCAGCGATGGCGCGCCTCACCGGCGACCTGCTCACGCAGCGCCCTCCCGATGTAGCTACGGCTCATGTCCTTGATGAAGCCCCGAGACGTCATGACCTCGCTGTTTGAGCAGGGTGGCAGATCGGGAACGAACCAGCATGATCCGCGTGTACTCCTTCATGAGCGTCGCGAGCGCCTCGATGTCCGACGCGGAGAGCCCTTCGCTCTGACGCTTGATGTGCAGATCCTCGAGGTCTGTTGCCTTCTCCGGGGCGAGGCGCCGCCTGGCGGCCCGCCAGAGATCCTCGTCACCTAGCAAGTGCAGCGCGGCGATGGCCTCCGCCATGTCGACCGGCAGCTCGTCGGATTCGTCAGGGAGGGAGGTCGCCACCGCGTCGACGAGCTCGGCCTCGACGGTTCGTTGCGTTTTCCGCGCGCAGCGAGCCAGCCGCTCGTACAGCGGCTCGGGCAAGTTCACGGTAACGGCTTGAACGGCCATATCCTAGTTTACGATGGGCCGTCGAGGCCAGCAAGCTCGGCGGTGCAAGGCGCAGCGCGACGCGCAGCCGGCCGTTCTCCTCTGCCGTGCCATGAACGGTATCCTCGTCGGCTCAACGAGTCGTCGACTGGTCAACCGAAGCCAGCGGACCAGGCCGGGAGGGATGGGTTGGTCCGACGGATCCGCGTGCGGGAGGCCCGCCGCCGCGGCGGTCGTCGCCGAGCGCCGGGTCTGGTAGGGTGCGCGCAGAGGTGCCTGTGCTCAAGCTGCCGAAAGATCTCGTCGCCGATCCGCGCCATGACGCGGTGTCCGAGCTCCTCACCAAGCATGCGGGTCTCTTGTGGGAGAGCGGCCGGAACCAGGTGGCGACGCTCCCGATGACCGACGCGCTGGCCGCGGAGCTCCGCGGCGCGCTCGCGGCCGAGCACGCCTGCCACGGCCTCGAGCTCATCGCCGACAAGCTCGGCCGCGAGCAGAAAGGGCTGGACGCCGCGGCCAGGAGGGCCCCGGAGAGCCCGCAGAACGCCCGCGCGTCCCGCATCCTCTTTCTCGCGAGCGACGGCAGCACCCGCTTCTATCGCGACTGCGACGCGCTCCTCTCCCGCTACCCCCAGCGCCTCCTGGCCTGCCGGCTCGAGATCACCGGCGAGGCGCTGGGCGAGAAGCTCACGGGGAGCGCAAGGCTGATCCGGAGCGTGCTTGTCCTCGACAAGAAGGTCGCCGCCAGAGCGCTGCTCGCCCTGCTCCCGCCGGGCTGACATCCGACGGCGCCACGGCACGCTCCAGCGCAGCGCGCCCTCCGTCCACGCGGCGCTCGCGCGCAGGCAGCACCGCCGGCGCGGCCTCCTGGAGAGGCACGCCTCTGCGCCTGGAGGTCCTGGCCTCCAGGCCACAGCCTCCACACAGGCGCCTGGAGCATTTTAGCAGAGCTGTTGGCGTGCTCCCTTCGCGGCGCTCGCGCCACGAGCGCCCCCTCAAGATCACCCGAAATCCGCGCCCGTCGAAACGGCACGCTGCGTGCTCAGCGTGCTCAGGGGGAAGGACAGTCAATCGATCAATCAATCCCCGACCGGAGAGAACCCATCATGAAATCTACCGCATTCATCCTCAGCACTCTCGTTGTCCCCTTCGCCCTCGTCGGTTGCGTCTCGGACTCCGAACCTCACGACGAGGGGCTCATGGACGTCGAGGAGGCCACCGCCTTCCCCGAGGCAGCGCGCACCCCGGCGGAGGTGCAGCCGTCCGAAGGCATCGGCGCGCAGAACACCGCGCCGGCCGCGGACGCCCGCACCCAGCAGGCTCTGAGCCCCGCCGGGAAGTCCGGCGCAGAGATCGCGGTCAGCTCCGGCGGCAGCGCACAGTCCCTCATCCTCCTCCAGCTCCCGATCGTCAACCTGCTTTATAACCCCGGCTTCGAGACCGCGCAGGCCGGCATCCCGTCGGGCTTCATCGATCATGGCAGCGCCAACGCGTCCTGGTTCGCCGGCTGGGGCACCGCGGCGGACTCCTGGCCTGCCACGAGCAATGACCTGAATTACGGGGCCATCGCGACATGGCTCAAGACCGACGTCGTGCACACCGCCAACAAGCGCAGCCTCCTCGTGTCGGCGACGACGACCAACGGCGGCATCGCCCAGCAGTACTGGACATCCGCCAGCCCGCCGCCGAACAACGCCTACCTGCGGTTCAGCGTCTGGGTCTATACCGTGACGGGGCAGGTGACGATAGGGCTCGGCAGCGGCGGGACGGGTTACACCACCAGGACCTCGACCCAGACCGGAAAGTGGGAGTACCTCCAGACCTGCGGCACGTCGTTCAACAACGAGGTCTATATCTACACGATCGGCGGGCCGGCCGTGTACTACGTGGACGACGCCAACGTGTCGGCGACGCCTTCGCCCCTCCTCGACCAGTATTGCTCGCCCGGCGCCGTCGTCTTCTGAGCCACGCCGCCTCCGCGCGGCGCGCAAGTCGAGAGAACCCGCACCGGGCGCACCGAACATGGGCTCCGCGCCGCATCGCTCAATCGGTGCAGCACGGGGCCCCGCCGGGAGCGTCGCAGGTCGCCGGATCGTCGCTGCACGGCAGCCCCCAGGCCACGGTGGCGCCGAGGACGACCTCCACCTGCGCCGCGTGCTTCGTCGAGCCGTCGTCGTTGCGCGCCTCCGCCGCGAGGATCACGTGGGTCCCCTCCTTGAGCACGGCGGCCGGATCCCACTGCCCTCCGGGGAGGATCGCAATGAGCCCGAACGCGTGCGGGAACTCCCCGGGGAGGAGCTCGACCATCCCCTCCTGCGGCACGCCCGGGGGGAACAGGTCCCCGGTCGCAGGGTCCTTGACGCTGTACCGCACACGGACCCTCGCGCCGCAATCGCTGCAGCCGACGGCGAACCAGAGGTGATATCCCCCCTGGGGCCCGGCCATCACCGGGAGCGTGGCGCCCTCCTCGATGCTCTCGAAGCAGGTCTCGCCGGTCCCGATCTCGAACACAGCGGGGTCGACCGGCAGGCGGCACCCGCCGCCGCCCGCCCCCGTGGAGCTTCCGCCGCCGCCTTCCCCCGTGGAGCTGCCGCCTTCTCCTGCGGAGCTTCCGCCGCCTTCCCCTGTGGAGGCGCCAGCGCCCGATCCATTCGAGCTTCCGGCGCCGCCGCCGCCCTCGCCGGTCGAGGTGCTGTCGACGCTCCCTTCGCTGGTGGAGCTACCGCCGCCGCCCTCGCCGGTGGAGCCGCCGCCCATCGCGTCCGCCTCGACGCTCGAGCCGCAGTGGAGACACAGCAGCGCGAGGGTGAGCACGGGAGTCGCCTGCCGGCGGGTCAATGCGCGAAGTAAAGATCTCATGAGGAGCACCTGGAACACGCGAGGGCGCTGTAAAGGGGAGAGCCGGAGCGCTCCCTCCTTCAGGCGCGATGTCCCGGAGGGCCGCGGCGGGCTCGACGCGAGCGCCGGCCCTGGCCGACTTCGCAGCAACCGTTCCATCGCGCGCGCCGCGCAATCCGGGCGCTTTCCCGAGCGCGCTCGCCAGCGCGCTGCGCCAGGTGTGCCAGGCGCAGACAGCTCTGGCACAGGGACCGGGCCCCCACGGCCCGGCCGGCGCGGCGTGCGCGCTGGAGAGGTGCGGCGAGGGCGCGCCCGGCCCCGGCGGGCGTCTTCGAGACCCACGCCGTGCCTTGGCGCGCTATGGTGTCGTCTCCCGGCCGGGAGCCGGGGGTTCCTTGCCGCCCATGCCGACGACCCGCCTGTTGCACAGCGCCGAGATCCCCCAGGCCGACAACCTCGCGAACGTGCGGCGCGTGCTGGAGGCGCTCTCGGGCGGGGTGACCGAGAAGGAGCGGATCTCCGAGCAGACGGGCATCTCCTTGCGGCACGTCGGCTATGCGCTCGCCGCTGCCCGCGTCCTCGGCTGGCTCGGCGACGACGGCGCCTCGATCACACCTGGGGCACGCGAGCTTCTCGCCACCTCGTCCGGCTCTGCCGACGAGCGGACGCACCTGCGGCGCGCGATCTTCGCGTGCGAGGTCGTGAAGGAGGTCGCGCCGGATCTCTTCGAGCCCGCGGCGCCGACGCGGGAGGCGCTCGCGCGGCGCATCTTCCGCTTCACCGCGGGCATCGGGAAGGCGACGGCGCGCCGGCGCGCGCAGACCCTGCTCGCCTGGCGGAGCCAGGTGCTGGAGCGGCAGCTCCCGCTCTTTCCGAAGCGTACGAGGAAGCGCAGCGCCGCGGCCGCAGCGAGCGCTGGCGAGGAGACAGCGCCGGGCGAGGAGACGGCGCCGGGCGAGGAGACAGCGCCGCGCCGCTGACGGGCGCCTGGCGCGGTGGGGGTACCTCGAAGCTCGGTCGCTCGCCTCGGAGCTACCGCGCCGCCGGCGGCTTGCGCGCGGGGCGCGCCGCCCGCAGCGCGTCCGCGCTCAGCGGGTGGCGGGCGTCCTTGCCCTGGCCCCGGTGCGGCGCCGGCTTGCCCCCCGTTCCGCCCTCCCTACGCGGCCCTCGATCTTTCCAGGAGACAGAGCCCGGCAGGAGGATCCCGCTATTCCGGGTCGGGAAAGGTGCATAACCTGGGAGCCTCGCCGCGCGGCGCCCAGCGAGACCGCGCTGGAACGCGCGCCGGGAAGGAAGAACGCATGAACCCTTATGCACCTCCGACCGCATCCATCGAGCCTCACGCCGCGGGCGTCGAGCAGATCAGCCCGGAGCGGCGCCTCGAGATCCAGAAGAAGCTGAGTCGCTTCAGCACCTTGACCTTCGTCTTCGGGTTGCCGGGGATCGTGCTGCAATCGGTAGGTCGCGCGACGGACAACGCTGCCATCACGCTCCTCGGCGTCGCCCTGTTCGTCACCGCCCTCGTGTATTACGCGAAGATGCGCGGCCGGAGCGGCGCGTGGGGGATCGTTGGGCTGGGCACCTGCATCGGCCTCGCGCTCCTCTACTTCCTGCCGAAGCACTGCCTGAACTGCGAGGCGAAGCACTCGTACCGAACGAAGGGTTGCGACCGCTGCGGCGCGCCGCTCGGCTCTTGATCGCCGGCGCTCGACGACGTGCCGCGGATCGCGGCGCCGCGGCGCCGCGGCAGGCGGACCGCGGGCATCGATCTCGGGCCCCGTGCGGCGCTGCAAGGGGTAGGATGCCGCCCATGAACCGCGTTTCCAGGATGATGACGGTCACGGCGATCGCCCTCGCGGCGGTCGCAGCCGGCTACGGGCTCCTGAGCTCGCGCGCTTCCGATCCGAAGACGCTGGTGGGCCGCGTCTGGATCGAGCGGATTCCGAGGGGCGACACGGACCTTGTCGAGCTCGTCGTGCTGCTCGCCGACGAGCCGATCGGCATCTTCCGGCGTTCGTCTCAGTACGAGGGCTCGTTTGCCCTGTTTCGGTACGAGCTCCGCGGCAACGACAAGGTGCAGCTGCTCTTCCCGCAGGACAAATCGAGGCACGAGGTCGCCTTCGATGCGCGGCCGTGCGATGTGAAGGGCTTCGACTACTGCCTCGATCTGAGCGGCGCTCCGCGGGGCGCGGCGAAGTACTACAGCCGGAAGGACTGGGAGATCGAGGGGAGCGACCTGCCGGCGCTGGAGAGCGCGCTGCGAGCGCTCGGCGATGAGCTGCTCCGGTCCGCGCCGGAGCGATGAACGGAGCAGGCCGGCCACCGCTCTCCGCGTCGCGCGCTCTCCTCGGAGCTACCGGGCCGCCGGCGGCTTGCGCGCTGCGTGCGCCGCGCGCAGCTCGTCGGCGCTCACCTTGCCGTCGCGGTTCGCGTCCGCGGCCTTCACCCGCTCCCAGCGCTTGTCACCCACCTCGTCCCTGGTGAGGAAGCCGTCGCCGTTCTTGTCCTTCTTGGCGAAGCGCGCCTTGTGCTTCGCCGCCCTGTCCTTCATGCGCAGCTCGGCGTGCGCCTTGAGCTCCTCGGCCGACAGGGAGCCGTCGTTGTTGGTGTCGGCCTTGCCGAGCCGCTTCTGCGCCTTCTCGGGGAGCTCGGCGACGGTCAGCTTGCCGTCGCCGTTCTTGTCGAAGCGCTTGATGAGGCGGGCCGGGTCCTTGGGGCCGTGCTGGCGGCGGGCGTCCTTGCCCTGGCCCTGGTGCGGCGCCGGCTTGCCCCCCGTGCCGCCCGCGTCGTTCGCCGCGTAGGCCGCTCCGCCGCCGGCGAGGACGGCCGCGGCAAGGAAGCTGCCGAGGACGAGGCGACGGAGCGCGGTGTGGGTCTTGTTGGAGAAGAGGGCGAGGGTCATTGGGTCGTGCTCCTTGGTGCAAGGGCCAGCGTGTTCTTGCCGGCTTCTGTTCGTGAGACGTGCCCCGGGCCGCCCTCCCTACGCGCCCCTCGATCTTTTTTCAGCGGGCGCGGCCGTGGTCCACGGCACCTCGCTCGGCGCCGGCCCGCCACCACCCGCCCGTGGGCAGGGGCCGCGGGCAGCCCGCTGGTGTGAGCCTCCGCGCATCGCATCGAGGTCGCAGCGTCGGCTCCGGTCGACGGACGCTGAGATCCACGTCCAGCGGGGGTATAAAGGAAGCAGAGACGACGATGATCTTGTTCCGACCCGTGGGCCTCGCCGAGCTCCGGCTCATCGCAGAGGCCGGCTATCGAGCGTTCCCGCCGCGCCTGTCGCATCAGCCGATCTTCTATCCGGTGCTGACGGAGGAGTACGCGCGCAAGATCGCCCGCGACTGGAACACCGCCGATGAGACCTCCGGGTTCGCGGGGTGGGTGACGCGGTTCGAGGTCGAGGACGACTTTGCCCGCAGGTATCCTGTGCAGATCGCGGGCGGCCGCTCCCACGAGGAGCTCTGGGTGCCCGCCGAGGAGCTGGAGGAGTTCAACCGGCATCTCGTCGGGATCATCGAGGTCACCGAGGTCTATTGCGGGCCGAAGTTTCAGGGAGACATCGACCCTGCGACCCGTCTCCCCCTCGGTTGGCTCCGCAACCCGCCCACGAAGGTCAGCTGAGGCCATGGAGCTCTCCACCCTCGCAGCGAACCCTCCTCCTCGCGAGATGGAGTTGCGCCTGGAGCAGCACCGGCAGGAGCTGACCGGCCACTGTTACCGGATGCTCGGCTCCGCGTTCGACGCGGACGACGCCGTGCAGGAGACGATGGTGCGGGCGTGGCGGAGCTTCGATCAGCTCGAGGGCAGCGCGGCGATGCGATCGTGGCTCTACCGCATCGCCACCAACGTGTGCCTCGACATGCTGCGGGGCCGGTCGCGGCGGGCTCGACCGATGGATCTCGGCCCGGCGGGCTCGGCCGAGAACCCGGTCCTCGACACGCTGGCGGAGGCGACGTGGGTGCTGCCGATCCCCGACGGTCGGGTGCTGGCGGCGTCCTGCGACCCGGCGGAGCTTGTCTCGTCGCGGCAGACGATCCGGCTCGCGTTCGTGGCCGCGCTCCAGAGGCTCCCGCCCCGGCAGCGCGCGGCGCTGCTACTGAAGGAGGTCCTGTCCTGGGAGGCCGCGGAGATCGCGGAGCTGCTCGGGATGACCGTCGCCTCGGTCAACAGCGCGCTGCAGCGCGCCCGGGCGACGCTGGGCCAGGAGGAGAAGAGCGACCTCCACGAGCCGACGAACGAGGCGCAGCGGTCGCTGCTCGGCCGCTACGTCGCGGCCTTCGAGCGGCAGGACGTCGACGCGCTGGTCTCGCTGCTGCGCGAGGACGCGACCTGGTCGATGCCGCCCTACCGGCTGTGGCTGCGCGGGCGTCCCTCGGTGCACGCCTGGCTCCTCAAGGTGGGCGAGGGGTGCAGAGGCTCACGGCTCCTGCCGGTGGCGGCGAACGGATCCTTCGCGCTGGGGCAGTACCGGCCGAGCGGCCCTGGCGGCGCCTTCGTCCCGTGGGCGATCCAGGTCATCGACGTGTCCGCCGGGGAGATCGTCGGGGTGTGCTCGTTCCTCGACGCCGAGCGGCTCTTCCCGCTCTTCGGCCTGCCCCTGCGGCCCGAGCCGTAGCTCCAACAACCGGGCACGTCCTGCTCCCGGTGGACGCGGGCGGCCTACTCGCCGGTGCAGGCGATGAACAGCGTGGCCCCCTGCTGGGCTTCACCCCTGCCGACGAACCGGATCTTGCGGCGCTCGTCTGCCGGGCAGCTGGCGACGATGGCCGGGTCGCCGCGGCCGTTCGCCGGGTCGACGTAGCACCACCCGTGTACCGGCTCGCCGCCCGTCTCGACATTGTCGCTCACGTCGTCCCTGCACGCCTCGCCCTCTGCGCCTGCGAGCTGCTCGATCTCGCACACGCAATCCCAGCCGGCGGCCGCTGCGATCGGATCGGCGAGCACCTCTTCCTTCGCCGCCGCGTGCTCCCCCGTGACGTCGGCGCGCGCCGGGATGTCAGCGCAGCTGCACGCGCCCTGCGAGTTGCGCGCCTCGAGGATCAGACAGGCGACCTCCCCTCCAGCCTCGGGCGTCAGCGTGCGCTGCAGGCACCGGCTGTCGAGCCCCGTCTTCAGACGCTCGATGATGGCACCGATCGCCGGCCGGTAGCCGAAGTCGGCCGCGTTGTCGTCCGTTAGCTGGCGCGGGCACACCGAGCCGACGATGCCCTGGGGGCCGAGCTCCCGGATGAGCTGCAGCTCGCGGAGGCTCGGGTAGGCCTTCACCTTGATCTGCGTCGTCGACCTGGGCGCCGGATCCTCCTGGTCGTTCCCCGCTTCCGGCTCGCACAGCGGGTTGTCGATCGCCTGACCCCCCACCGCTCTGCAATCGCAGCTCTGAGCCTGCCCGTCGCATCTCCTCCTCACCGCGTCCCTGGGGAGATCGAAGATGCAAGCGTACTGGAGGTCCCCCGTGCCGTCCGCCGGGATCGTGTACTCGCGGCCGTTGATGGCGTTCCAGCCGGTCTCCTGCGGCGGGACGATCGTGTCCCCGGTGATCGGGTTCGCGCCCGAGCGAGGCTTCATCGACTCGACCATGAAGGGATCCTTCGGCCGCTGGTACTTCGCGGGATCGCCGAGGATGAGCTCCCAGGTGCTGCCGTAGGCGCCCACCGGAGCGCTGAGCTCGTCGGCGCTCTTGAACCCACCGACCGGCTCGCCTTCCTGGTTGAGGCCGTTCAGCAGGTCGGGCTGGCCTTGCGCGTTCTGGCGCGCGATGTCCTGCCATGGCACGCCGACGATGCCGGCGAAGAAGACGAGCCCGGGATCGCGGATGGTGTAGTCGAGGTCGTCCGGGTTCAGATCGCTGAAGATCGGGTTCGGGACCAGCTCGCCCCTGCGGTTCGGGATCTGCGCCTCGGTGAAGGCGCGCCTGTAGCGGTCGATCGGATAGAGGAAGTCGAAGCCGAACCGGCGCTTCTGGTCCCAGCAGCGAGAGTTGACCGGGTCCTCCGCGGCGGTCAGCCTGGCCGCGTCGCCGTCCGGGCCTGTGCACGCCGGGTCCTCGGTGCAGCCCGTCTGATCCTGGCGGCACGACCTGCAGCACGTGTTGCCCGGGTCCTGGGCGCACTCGGCGCGCGGCCGCCACATCCGGAAGCCCGGCGCGGTCTCTGCGACGAGGTAGTCCATGCCCTCCTCGCGGATCGAGCAGTCGTTCTCGTCGGTGAGCATGAGGATCGCGAGGAGGGAGCTCGGCCGCAGGAAGTCGGCGCGCTGCTTCTTGACGACGGCATCCTCGCCGGTGACGACGATGTACTCGGTGGCCGGGTCGACGCGGATCGTCTCGTAGGGCTCCGGGTCGACGAGGAAGCGGTACACGCTCTCGAGCTGCGCCTCGAAGCCGCAGCCGGTCTGCCCCGTGCCCCGGACCATCGCGGTGAGCTGCCCGACCAGCGACGTGTCGTTGAGGTCGGCGTTCGAATCATTGGGGCCGATGTCCGCCTCGCCGTCGCTCGGATCCGGCCTCTCCGGCTCGCCGTCGAGCTTCTGATCCGGATCCCAGGCCAGGAAGCCCCGGTCGAGGTAGGTCGGGATGTCGTTTTCGGTGGAGCTCTCGTCGCTGCGCGCGAGGAGGTGCGCCATGTCCACGTTCGAGGTGCTCGTCGTCCCCTGGCAGGCGCCCGACCCGTGGCCGCCGAGGCTCGAGCTGATGATGCCGATGTGGAGGTCCTTGATCGGCGCGAACTCACGCTTGTAGTCCTGCGGACACGGGGCGTTCGGCGAGCCGACCGTGGTCGGGGGCATCGCGCCGGCCTCGTGGATGCAGCGCGGGTTGACGAGACCGTGGACGAGGTCGGGGATCGCGGTGGCGAGGACGTCCTGCTTGTCGGCCATCGAGCCCGAGTTGTCGATCGCCAGGAGGAGGTCGATCTTGTCGACCGAGCCCTGCACCAGCCGCTCGGGGTGCACCGTCGCCGGTCCTGGCTCCGACATGCCCCCTGCGCCGCCCGTCCCTGGGCTCTGCCCACCGTTGCCCTGCTCCGCGCGGATATTCTGCGCGCAGCCGCCAGGCGCAACCGTGACAACGGCCCAGAGCCAGATCGCCGCTGCTGCAGCCCTGTTCCTGCCCCTCATGGTGCAGAGCCTCTGGCGGCGTGCTTGGTGAGTCAAGCGCTCCGAGCTCCGGGCGCTCGTGCGCCGCCGCCGAGCGCGGCCCAGGAAAAAATCTTCCGGACGACCGATGAGTCGGGCGCCGCCGCTGCGTCCTAGGGATCGAATCGGCCGCGCCGCGCCGCCATGACGCCGGGGCGGGAGGACCGATCTGTCCAGAGCGAGCCAGGAGGAGACGATGGAGACGAGCGCCTCGATGTCGGAGCAGCGCGTGCAGCCGGTGGTTGTGTCGAACAAGAAGGTCTGGGCCGGGCGGATCCTCAGCGGCCTCTCGGTGGCGTTCCTGCTCTTCGACAGCATCGGTAAGCTGATGATGGTGCCCCAGGTGCTGGAGGGGTCGGAGCAGCTCGGCTATCCCGTGAGCTCGGTCCGCGGCATCGGGCTCGTCCTGCTGGCGAGCGTCGTCACCTACATGATCCCGCGCACCTCCGTGCTCGGCGCGATCCTGCTGACGGGCTTCCTGGGCGGCGCCGTCGCCACGCACGTGCGCGTCGACAACCCGCTGTTCAGCCACGTCCTGTTCCCCCTGTACGTCGCCGCGATGATCTGGGGCGGGCTGCTCCTGCGCGACGAGCGGCTGCGCGCGCTGCTCCCGCTCCGGAAGTAGCGGGGATCGAGAAATCGTCGCGCGACCGATGAGTCCGAGCGGGTCGCGCTGTCTTTGATCGAGGAACGCCCGCCGTGGCGGGCGAGCACCCAAGGAGAGACGACGATGCGATTCTTGATGCTGTATCGGCCTGACAAAAGCCAGGAGCTCTGCGCACCCGATCCGGAGCACATGGCGCAGATGGGGAAGCTCATCGACGAGATGACGCGGGAGGGCGTGCTCCTCGGCACCGACGCGCTCCTCCCCACCGCGATGGGCGCGCGCGTCCGGAGAGAAGGCGCCGAGCTCACCGTGAGCGATGGGGCGCTCCCGGACATGAAGGATCCGATGGTCGGCTACGCGCTGATCCGGGCGGCCTCGAAGGAGGAGGCGATCGCGGGGGCGAAGCGCTTCCTCCAGGTCGCCGGGGATGGCCACTGCGAGGTGCTGCCGCTGATGGATGGGCCTCCGCCCTCCTGAGCGCGCCAGCTGCGACGGTTGCACCATCATCTGAATTGTACAGTGTGGCGGCTGTCCGAGGCCTCCGGTTTGGGTTTCATCTCTCCCGGGAGGGTCTCGACAGCCTCCAACCTCCGAGCGGGCGAACCGCCCTTGACTCCGTGCGCGCGCTCACTTTTACGTGGTGTGCGTCGCCATCGCCTCTCCGCGGCGCCAAGGAGCCCAACCATGCACACACGCAAGCTCGGAACTCTCCAGGTCTCCGCCCTCGGCCTCGGCTGCATGGGCATGAGCGATTTCTACGGCGAGCGCGATGAGGCCGAGTCGATCGCAACGATCCACCGCGCCATCGAGCTCGGCGTCACGCTGCTCGACACCGCGGACATGTATGGTCCCTTCACGAACGAGGAGCTCGTCGGCCGGGCCATCGCGGGCCGGCGCGATCGCGTCGTCCTCGCGACCAAGTGCGGCGTCGTCCGCGACCCGAACGACGTCACGGTCCGCGGCATCAACGGCGCGCCGGAGTACATCCGCTCGGCGTGCGACGCGAGCCTGCGGCGCCTGCGCGTCGATGTGATCGATCTCTACCAGCTGCACCGCGTGGATCCGAAGACGCCCATCGAGGACAGCGTCGGCGCGATGGCGGACCTCGTAAAGGCCGGCAAGGTGCGCGCGATCGGCCTCTCGGAGGCGAGCTCGTCGACGCTCCGGCGCGCCCACGCCGTGCACCCGCTCGCGTCGGTGCAGACGGAGTACTCGCTCTGGACGCGCGATCCCGAGGACGACGTGCTCGCCACGTGCCGCGAGCTAGGCATAGGCTTCCTCGCGTACAGCCCCCTCGGCCGCGGCTTCCTCACGGGGCAGATCCGGCGCTTCGAGGATCTCGCGCCGGACGACTACCGCCGCATCTCGCCGCGATTCCAGGGCGAGAACTTCCAGCGGAACCTCGATCTCGTCGCGAAGGTCGAGGGCGTCGCGCGGGAGAAGGGCGTGAAGGCGTCGCAGCTCGCGCTCGCGTGGGTGCTCGCCCAGGGGGACTTCATCGTCCCGATCCCCGGCACGAAGCGCCGCAGCTACCTCGAGGAGAACGTCGCCGCGGCGGCGATCACGCTCGGCGAGGCCGATCTGCGGCGCCTCGAGGCGGTGGCGCCGAAGGGCGCGGCCGCCGGCCTCCGCTATCCGGAGCCCGGCATGCAGCTCGTGAACCAGTGAGCGACGCGGCCTGAAGAGCGCGCCTCGGCCCTCGCTCGCCGGGCGCCGCGCGCGTCGCTCGCGATCGATGGAGCGGCGTCCTGTGAGCGAGCAGCGACCGTGCTTGCAGCACCCTACTGACACGCGGTGGGCACGCTGCCCCAGTGGCTCTTGGCGACGACGAACCCGTCCGGGCCGGACGTCGAGTGTGAGCCGCACAGCCCATCGGCGTCGGAGATCACGGAGTCGATGCCGATGCCGTACTCCCAGTATTTGACCTCGAGGCTCGAGTCGTGGGTCGTGCCGCTTCGCGCCGGGATGGAGGGGACGAGGATGCCGCTCGACTCGAAGAACTCGAAGCCCTCGATCGAGATCGAGAGCGTCACGTTGCGCACCTGGCCGACGCAGGTCGTCCTGCACGTGGGGTAGCCGGCGGTGCTCTCCACCGTGAAGCCGGAAGGGCAGCCGGACGCATACGTGCAGTAGCCGGTGCATTTGACGGGCAGGGGTCCCGGCAGGTCCACGCACTCGTACTCTCCTCTGCCCTGGATCGTCTGGCGCCGGGTCTCGAACCCCCCTGACGTCACCGAGGTTCGGCTGCCGAGCTCTCGATACAACACGTAGTCGTTCTTGAACGACTCGTCGTTCGTGCAGAGGCCGCCGTTGCAGTGGGCGACCGCGGCGAACAGCCCGGACTCCTGGCCTTCCAGGAGATAGCGCTCCCCCGCGATCTCGACCGCATGGTCTTCACCACCCAGCTCGCCGATCAAGCCCGCCTTCGCCGCGGCGATCTCGTCGGGCGAGCCGATCGACACGCCGGCCACCTTGATGAGCTGGCCGCCCTCGTCTCGTTCGACCATCACCGGCCCCATCTCGAGCTCTTCGGCCCGCCTGGCGACCCACCCGAGCGCGTCGTGCTCGCTCGCGAAGCGCAGCCCGCCGCCAGCCGAGGGCTGGGCGAGAGGGGCCGCGTCGTCCGCCTCGGTCGACGCGGCGGTGCAGCCCATCATGAACGCCGCGGCGAGCAGGGGCGCGGCTCGGTACGTTCGGCGAGGAGTGTTGGCGAGAAGCCTGTGAGTTCTGTCGGTCATGGCGCGATCCTTTAATCACGCTCCGTGCCACGCCTCGCGTCGAGGGCCCACGACCTGGCCAGGCGCTCCGGGGACGCGACGCCGCGGTGCGCGAGCGCGGGGCGGCCTGCGCTGGTTTGCTCAACTTGAGCAGGGACTCGCGCAATCGGGGCGGCGTTGCGCAGGAATGGCCAAGCGCGCGGGGCACAGCGGCGGGGACATCCGCGCGGCACGAGGGCGCGTTACACAGGGCGCCAGCCGGCGACTGATTCGGGGGCTGGGTCCAGCGCGTGGCCGGCGCGCTCCTTCAGGGGCGCCGCGATCCACGCCTCTTCGGGCACCCCGGGCAGCCGGAGGACGCGCAGGGGGCCCTCGGACGAGAGCAGGCCGGCGAGCGCCGGGTCGGTCATCACCTCGTGGAGATCGCGCTCCGCTTCGTCGACCGTGCAGCGCCGCCGCACGAGGCGGACGACCTGGGAGTAGTCCACGTGATCCGGATCGTGCGCGAGCCCGAGCGGTTGCCACAAGGTGTGCTGGTCGTGCCTGTGGGCCGCGCCCGGGTCGAACCAGCCGTAGTTGGCGGCCCGGTCGGGGCGGTCCGCGAGGCGGTTGGTCAGTACCCAGTGCTTGCCCACGTTCTCGATGAGCCCGGTCCTCCCCGCGACCTGCTCCTCGAGGCGGCGGTGGTGCTCCAGCATGCGGGAGGTGTTCGCCATCGAGGCGTCCGGGGCGCCGATGCACGGCGGGATCCGCACGGTGGCCTGCTCCCACACGAGGTCGCAGAGGCGCGTCGTCAGCATCGCGCACTCGAGCAGATCCGCGATTCGCTGGGTCGTCCGGGCCGAGGCGTTGACGCGGACGGAGTCCTCCGCGTCGCCGATGCGGAGCGCGTCGGCGCTCACGAGGAACGTCGCGCGGCGCTCGTCGAGCTGGCTGTACACCGGGACCCACGAGATCGGCGCCAGGTGGCCGGCCTGCACCGCTTCGAGGATGGCCTCCTCGCGCGCGGCGCACGCGTGCTCTGGAAGGCCTGCGACGAAATCGGTGCCTCTCAGGACGTCTGTCATGCTTCCCCCTCCCGCGAGCGCGACCGCGGCGCTCCAGTGGAAGCGTGAGCGGAAGCGGACGCGGCAGGAAGAGGTTTCGCGCTCTCGCCTGCGGCGTGCCCACGGCCGCAGGCGAGAGCGCCGCTTTGCGCTGTCCGTCCGCTCGCCCTAAGCTCCGCCCCATGTCGCCCTCGGCGAGCCGTCCATCCCCCTCTTCCCGCTCCCTCCTCGTCGCCTGCGCCGCTCTCCTGGCCGCGCTGGCCGCCGGCTGCGGATCGAGCGCCGCCCGGGGGCCCGAAGCGGGGGCCGAAGTCGCGTCGATCGACGCGCGCCTGCGCGGCAGCTTCCGGCTCGTCCGGTTCGAGCCCGAGGTCCCGCTCGAGCCGATGCTCGCGTCGATGCTCGAGTTCCAGTACGCGCACCTGGTCGTCCGCTTCGATGGCAAGCGCATCCTTGCGGACTCACCCGGCCTCCACGTGGACCGCGCCTACGAGATCCGCGATCCCGCCTGGGATCGGTTCAAGCTGGTCTCCTACGACGAGGCGGGGGTCGCCTACGAGGCGCTGTGCGAGTTCTCGGACCAGGGAGAGCTCGTCGTGCACGCGCAGACGCCGCCCTGGAAGGGCGTCGCCACGCTCCGGCGGGCGCAGTAGCGAGCGGCCTGTCCTCTCGCGTCGACGCAGGCGAGCGCCGAAGCGGGAGCAGATCCGCGGCGAATGCGCCTGCCATGCTCTCTTGATGAGACGAGGAGACGCACGCTCATGCATGCGTGATCTGGTGCGCTGCGGTGCGTCGATGGGACGACAGGGCATGCGCTGTAGGAAGCGCTGCGCGCGCCCTCGGCACGCTCGAAGTTCACCCGGCGGGGTCGTCCTTTGATAAGATAGCTAGGACGGACGTAACTGTCCACACGGCGCGCCAAGGAATCACCGGATCATGAACGACGGCGAAGCAAATGTTCTCGCTACGATGCGAGCGGAATTGGAGCTGCTCCGCTGGCGCAACGCCGAGCTCGAGAGGGAGCTCGCCGAGAAGCAGCGCGTCGAGAACGACCTGCGGGAGAGCGAGGCGCGCTACCGGGGCATCGTCGAGGACCAGACCGAGCTCATTTGCCGCTTTCGGATGGATGGCACGCTGACCTTCGTCAACGACATCTACTGCCGGTACTTCGAGAAGACGCGCGAGGAGCTGGTCGGCCACCGCTTCATGCCGATGGTCCCCGAAGAGGACGGGCTGCTCCTCGCCCGGCAGTTCGCGAAGCTCGGCCCCGAGAACCCGATCGTCCACACCGAGCACCGCGTCATCCTCCCGAACGGCGCGGTGCGCTGGATGCACTGGACCAACCGCGCACCGCTCGGCGAGGGCGGGCCGCTCGCCGAGTTCCAGGCGATCGGGGTCGACGTCACAGAGCGCCGGCACGCCGAGGACGAGGTGAGGCGCCTCAACGCCGAGCTCGAGCTGCGCGTGGCGGACAAGACGAAGCGGCTCGAGCAGATGGTCCGCGAGCTGTCGACCCCGCTCATGCCGGTGGCGGATCAGGTCATCGCGGTGCCGCTGATCGGCTTCCTCGACAGCGACCGCGCCGCGGCGGCGCTCGAGACCGTGCTCAACGGGGTCGTCACGCACAGCGCCAGGACGGTGGTCCTCGACATCACCGGCGTGGGGGTCATCGACTCCCAGGTCGCCGACTCGCTCATCCGGCTGGCCAAGGCGGTGAACCTCCTCGGCTCCCAGGTGGTGCTCACCGGCATCCAGCCGCGGATCGCGCAGACGCTCGTCGCGCAGGGCGTCGGTGTGGGTGGCGTCGTGACGCTCCGGACCCTCAAAGAGGGTATCGCGTTCGCCCTGCGGCGCGGGCTCACCGCCCCTCGACCTTCGGCCCGCCAGGGCAGCTAGCTCCGAGCCTCGGAGATCCCGCCAGGGATCACCGCACCACGGCACCAGAACAACCGCGGAGCGGACGCCGAGGCCCGGCGCGCAACATCGAGGAAACAAAGGAAACAAAGGGAACAAAGCGAGCGCCGCTCGCGCTGCGGCTGCTCGTTCGGGCTCACCGGACAGCCGGCGTGCTCCGGCGACGGTGCGTCTGTCCACTATCCCGTCTCACGTGCGATCGTGTAGCCTCATCGACGATGGCGCACACGCAAACGACTGCTCAACCCGACGTGCATTCGGCTGCTCACGGCGCGAAGGCCAGCGAGGGCTTTCAGCAGATAGGAGGGGACATCGACTCGCGCTACATCAACGAAGATATCGCGCCCGTGCGCTTGGACCAGCGCAAATGGGGGATGAAGGACATCGCTGCGCTGTGGGTCTCCATGTGCGCATGCACCCCGACGTACATGCTCGCCTCGGGCCTGATCGCCGAGGGGATGAGCTGGGGGCAGGCCGTCCTCACGATCCTCCTCGGCAACGTCATCGTGCTCATGCCCATGATCC
The DNA here is from genome assembly GCF_051524395.1 of Sorangium sp. So ce117. Lineage (NCBI taxonomy): Bacteria > Pseudomonadati > Myxococcota > Polyangiales > Polyangiaceae > Sorangium > Sorangium sp. So ce117. The sequence continues at coordinate 6,821,201 of NZ_CP150309.1, read as the reverse complement.
TCAACGCGCACGCGGGCACGAAGTACGGCATCCCGTTCCCCGTCTACTGCCGGAGCGCCTTCGGCATCCGAGGGGCGAACGTGCCCGCGGTGCTGCGCGCCCTCGTGGCCTGCGGCTGGTTCGGGATCGGGACGTGGCTCGGCGGGTGGGCCATCTACAAGATCGTGGCGGTCTTCGTCCCGTCGATAGAGCAGATGCCGCCGACGCCGCTGGGCATCAACGTCGCGCAGCTCGCCTGCTTCCTGCTCTTCTGGGGCGTCAACATCTGGATCATTCGCATGGGCATCGAGTCGATCCGGATCCTGCTGAACATCAAGGCGCCTCTCCTGATCGGCCTCGGCCTGGCGCTGCTCCTCTGGGCCTACAGCCGCGCCGGCGGGTTCGGCCCGATGCTCGAGAAGCCCTCGTCCTTCGGGGTGGGGCAGCCCAAGGAGGGCCAGTTCTGGGTCTTCTTCTTCCCGGCGCTCACGGCGATGGTCGGCTTCTGGGCCACCCTGGCCCTCAACATCCCGGACTTCACGCGCTACGCGCATTCGCAGCGCGATCAGGTCATCGGGCAGGCGATCGGCCTGCCGCCCACGATGGCGTTCTTCTCGTTCATCGGCGTCGCCGTCACCTCCGCCACGGTCGTCATCTACGGCGAGACGCTCTGGGATCCGGTCGTCGTCATCACCCGCTTCGAGAACCCGGTCGTCTTGATCATCTCGCTCGCGGCCCTCTGCATCGCCAACCTGGCGACCAACATCGCCGCGAACGTCGTGAGCCCGGCCAACGATTTCTCGAACCTCTGGCCGTCGCGGATCTCCTTCCGCACCGGCGGCCTCATCACCGGCATCATCGGGATCCTGATGCAGCCGTGGCGGCTCGTCAGCGACCCGACCGGGTATATCTTCACCTGGCTCGTCGGCTACTCCGCGCTGCTCGGCCCCCTCGGCGCGATCCTGATCGCGGAGTACTACGTCGTCCGCAGGACCAACCTCGATCTCACCCAGCTCTACAAGCGGGAAGGGATCTACTGGTACGCGGGCGGGTGGAACCCCGTCGCGATCGTCGCCCTCGTCCTCGGCGTCTTGCCCAACTTGCCTGGCTTCCTCGGCACCATCAAGGTCGCGACGGTCTCCAAGGCATGGATGGATCTCTACAGCTACGCCTGGTTCACGGGCTTCGCCATCTCGTTCGTCGTCTACGTCGCCCTCTCGCTGATCCGCCGCCCGGCCAAGCTCGCCGCGGCCTGATCCGCGTCGCCTCGCGGCGAGGCGCGCGACCCCGCCGCCCCTCCAACTCCGTATCAGCGCGGGTCCACGGCGAACGCCGCGTCGCTCCCGCGGCGCGCGCGCCCGAGGCCGAGGAGCCCCTCTGCCTCGGGAGCGCCGCCGGCTCCTCGCCTGCGCGCGCCGCCCCGACGGGTCGTCTTTTTGTGTATGCGGGCATTCTTCTCGTGATCAACGACGAGACTCGCTGATGGCAACAACGTTGTTGTGGGGCGGGGCCCCACCGTGGGAGACCTGTGGCGTGTTGTGGAGCGCTCCCGCCGCCGAGGCGCTCCGCGCTTTAAAAGTGTCTTGCCGAACAACGTGGGTTGATTCCATCCGTCTGTCTATTGCTCCGTGGGCGCCTTTCGATGGATCATAAAATGTCGCTCTTCTCCCGCCTTCGAGGTGCCCATGAACAAGCTCGTCCTCTGGTCGCTCCCGGCTCTCGCCCTGGCCGCATGCGCTGACAGCGGCACGCCTGTCGACGAAACCCCGGCCGTCGCGGGGGCTCCGATCACGGTCGCCGCCGCCCGGCCCTACTCCCTCTTCGAGAGCGGCCAGGTCCGCCCTCTCGCCCTCTCGCCCGACGGCTCGATGCTCTTCGCCGTCAACACGCCTGACAACCGCCTCGAGATCTTCAAGGTCCAGAGCGGCGGGCTCGAGCACCGCGGCTCCGTCGCCGTGGGCCTGGAGCCGGTCGCCGTCGCGGCGCGCAGCGACGACGAGGTCTGGGTCGTCAACCATCTCTCCGACAGCGTGAGCGTTGTCGACGTCTCGAGGCCGAGGAAGCCCCGCGTCGTGCGCACCCTGCTCGTCGGCGACGAGCCCCGCGACATCGTCTTCGCCGGTGCCGACAAGAGCCGCGCCTTCATCACGACGGCGCACCGCGGCCAGAACAGCCCTGTCGATCCGGCGCTCACAACGCCGGGCGTGGGGCGCGCCGACGTCTGGGTCTTCTCGGCGGCGAGCTCGAGCCCCGCGCCGCTCAACATCATCACCCTCTTCAGCGACACGCCGCGCGCGCTCGCCGCCACGCCCGACGGCTCACGCGTCTACGCGGCGGCCTTCCACTCCGGAAACCGCACCACCGCGATCGAGATCAACCTGGTGAACCAGGGCCTCGGCCTGCCCCCGCCGACCACCAACGCCGCCGGGGCCCCGCAGCCCCCGATACCCCTCATCGTCAAGTTCAACGGGACGCACTGGGTGGACGAGCTGAACCGACCCTGGGACGACAAGGTGAACTTCTCGCTGCCCGACAAGGACGTCTTCGTCATCGACGCCCTGGCGAACCCGCCCGCGCCCGTCGAGGGGCCCGGGGGCGTGTTCCAGGGAGTCGGCACGGTCCTCTACAACATGGCCGTCAACCCGGTGAGCGGTCGCGTCTACGTGGCCAACACGGACGCGTTCAACGAGAATCGCTTCGAGGGCGCCGGCGTCTTCGCCGGCCACAGCGTGCGCGGCCGGTTCAACCACAACAACATCACGGTGATCGACCCCGCGACGGGCGGCGTCGCCCCGCGGCACCTGAACAAACACATCGACTACAGCACGTGCTGCGCCCCGGTCCCGAACCCCGAGAACCGGAAGAGCCTCGCGCTGCCCACGGGCATGGCCGTCTCCAGCAACGGAAAGAGGCTCTACGTCGCCGCGCTCGGCTCGGACAAGATCGGCGTCTTCAACACCGCGGCGCTCGAGGCCGACACCTTCGTGCCGAGGCTCGCGCGCCAGATCCCCGTCTCCGGCGGCGGGCCGACCGGCGTGGTGCTGGACGAGGCGCGCGGGCAGCTCTACGCCCTCACGCGCTTCGACAACGCGATCTCGATCATCGACGTCGGCGCCAGGGCCGAGATCGCGCACGTGCCCATGTACAGCCCCGAGCCGGAGAGCGTGGTCCGCGGCCGCCGCTTCCTCTACGACGCCTCGTTCACGTCGAGCCACGGCGACTCGGCCTGCGCGAGCTGCCATGTCTTCGGCGATCTCGACAGCCTGTCGTGGGATCTCGGCGACCCCGACGGGGCGAACACGCCGATGCCAGGCCCGTTCATCCTCGATCCGACGCTCTTCGGCGCGCCCGCCGAGTTCGCCGCGCTCAAGGGGCCGATGACGACGCAGAGCCTGCGCGGAATGGCCAACCACGGGCCGATGCACTGGCGCGGAGACCGCACCGGCGGGAACGACGCGCCGAGCGCGCAGCCGGACAGCGGCACCTTCGACGAGGAGGCGGCGTTCAAGAAGTTCAGCGTCGCCTTCCTCGGCCTGCTCGGGCGGGACGCCCCCATCCCCGCGGCGGACATGCAGGCGTTCACCGACTTCGCCCTCCAGGTGATGTATCCGCCCAACCCCATCCGCGCGCTGGACAACAGCCTCACCGCCGATCAGGCGGCGGGCAAGGCATTCTTCACGCTGCCGGCCAGCGAGGGCGGGCCGTGCGCTTCGTGCCACGTGCTCGATCCGACGGGCAACGCCGAGCACGGGGTCCCGTTCCCCGGCTTCTTCGGGACCGACGGGCGCTACACGTTCGCTTTCATCACCCAGAGCTTCAAGGTCGCCCAGCTCCGTAACGTCTATCAGAAGGTGGGTATGTTCGGCATGGTGGAGAACCCCCGCTTCAACGACCGGAATTTCGAGTTCCAGGGTGATCAGATCCGCGGGTTCGGCATTGGCCACAACGGGACGATGGATACGATCTTCCGCTTCCACGATCAGAACGGCTTCAACGAGGTGCCGGGGGTCAACGGCTTCCCGCCGGGCGCGGCGGGCGACGTGCTGCGCGGGCAGGTGACCTCCTTCCTTCACGCCTTCGACAGCAACCTGGCGCCGATCGTGGGCCAGCAAGCGACGCTCGCCGGCGTGGGCGACACGGCCGCCGAGCTGCGGGTGGATCTCCTGATCGCGCGCGCCGACGCGGGGGAGTGCGATCTGGTGGCGAAGGTCCGCAGGCACGGGAACGAGGAGGGCTTCCTCTATCAACAGGGCGCTGGCACATTCCTGCGGGACAGGGCGGCGAGCGCGGCGATCAGCGCGACGGCGCTGCGCGCGATCGCGGCGTCGGGCAAGGCGCTGACCTTCACCTGCGCGCCGCCGGGATCGGGGGTGCGGATGGCGCTCGACCGCGACAGCGATGGGGCGCTCGACGGCGACGAGGCGGACGCGTTGACCGACCCGGCCGATCCGGCGAGCGTGCCCTGAGGCTCCGCCTGCGGCGCGCCGCCTCGCGCGCGGTCATCCACGCCCGATGACCGCGCTGCTCACCGTGGCCGAGGCTTCCTCGCGAGCCACGCCCGGTCTCCCCACGGGCACGTGAAATCGAGCGGCTTCGTCAGGATCCAGAGCACCGGCAGCGGCGGCGGCGCCGGGGGCGTGGGCCCCGCGCCGTCCGTGAAATAGATCACGCCGGCGACCTTCCGCGCCGCCAGGAACTCCGGGGCGAACACCGGCCGCAGATCGGTCCCGCCGCGGCCGCCGACCTCGTCGAGCCGCCCGTCGAACGCGTACACGCGCCCGATCTCCACGTCGCACTCGACGACGGTGATGCGCGCCGACTCGCTCATCACCTGCAGCTGCCGGGCGATCTCCGAGAGCTCCTCGCGCCGCATGCTCATCGACGTGTCGATCGCCACGAGCACCGACGGCTTCGTGATCGCGCGCGGCGCGTACGTCCTGCCGGGGACCTCGCCGACGCGGCCCGGGAAGCGCCGGTTCGGCCGCGCGTACGTGTGCACCGGCGCGCGCTCTCTCGCCACGAACATCCTGAGCGCGGTCTTCCAGTCGAGCGGGTGCGCGGGCGGGCCCAGCGCGTCGGTCAGCTCCTCGATGAGCCGCCCCGGCGTCTTGCCCGCGAGCAAGAGGCCAGGCACGTCCGCCGGATCGCCGTCGTTCGCGAGCGCGTCCGCCTCCTCGGCGGCGCGCAGCAGGAGCTGCCGCGTCTGCTCCACCGCGCCCGGCTCCCGCGAGGGGCGCCGGAGCACGCGGTGATCGTCGACGGCCTCGCCGCCGCGCTGCGGGAGCTTGCCCTCGCGCGCCGCGCTCACGAGCAGCTCGTAGCGCTCGAGCGTGCTCTGGCCGCCGCGCAGGCCGATCGAGGCGTAGGGCTGCCAGCGGATCGGATCGGGCAGCGGCTCCTCGATGTACTCGTTGGCCGACATCTCCAGGGCGAGGTCCATGAGCTCCGGCTCGTCCGCGCCCGCGAACTTGGGGTGGCACAGGTGCCCGAGCGCGACGTGGTGCACCTCGTGGAGGAGCACGCCCCGCAGGAACACGGGCTCGTTCATGAACGACTCCACGTTGACGTGGAGGAAGAAGCGGCCGTCGAACAGCGAGACGGCCATGCGCTTGACCGAGGGGTCCGCGACCGGCGCGAGCCGCGCGAGGATCGCCGCGTAGCAGGGGTACCGCTCCAGGAAGCCGGGATCGCGCACGAAGGCGTCGAGCCACGCGGCGACCGCGTCCTCGGGCACCTCGCCGCGCCCCGCGGCCTCGCTCATTGCGGCCGGACCGGCGTGACGCCGTGCTTCTTCAGCGTCGCCGCGAGCCGGAGGGCCCAGCGCTCCGGCAGCTGCGCGAGCAGCTGGCCCAGGCACACGCGCGCGACGTTGCTCCGCCGCACGTCGACGAGCTTCGCCTGCTGGGCGAGGTGCGCCGACAGCGCGGTCACGACGAGCCCCACGCGGTGCTGCCGCAGCGGATCGGCGCGCCACGCCAGCACCTTCTGCTCGGCGGCGCTGCCCGCGTAGTTCTGGAGCAGCTCCTCCGGTCGGACGTCGATGAGCTGCGTGGCCGTCGCGTTGCCGCCGAGCGCGTCCTGGAGCCGCTCGCGGTGGTCGCCCGGCAGGTCGGCGAGCAGCGCCTCGAACGCCCCCAGCGACAGCTTGCGCTGCGCCGCGAGCACGCCGACCTCCGGCCCCTCGAGCAGCGGCGCGAGCCGCGTCGTCACCTCGTCGAACCGGTCGGTCTCCCCGCGCTCGCGCGCCGCGCGCAGCACCTTGCCCGCCGGCGAGCTCGGCCCGTAATCGGCGAGCAGCGCGCGCAGATCGAACGGCAGCCGCGTCGACCAGGTGTCCTTCGACGCGAGCAGGAGCTCGACCCAGCTCGGGGGCAGGTACCCGCCCAGGGCGTCGCGCAGGAGCACGCCGTCCGCGACCTCCTCGGGGCGGAGCGCGCTCAGCACGTGTGACGCATAGGTCCAGGTGCGCGGGGGCACGTCGTCCAGGATGCGCTCGTGCCCTTGCGCGAGGGCGATCACGCCCGGGTGGAGCCCGTTCACCTGCGCCCAGGCGAGCCAGGACGCGCGGTCCGCGCGGACATTCAGGTGAAGGAACCGCGCGCGGAGCGCGCGATCGAGGGGGGTCACCTGGTAATCGGCCGACTCGGGGTTGACGGCGGCGAAGCACACCCAGCCCGCGGGCAGCTCGTACTCGTGCAGCCGCCGGGCGCTGAGCAGCTGGAGCGCCGGCTGCTGGATGTACCGCTCCGCCCGGTTGAGCTCTTCCAGCATCAGGATGCCGGCGCCGTCCTGGGGCAGCACCGACGGCGCCGCGTAGGTGGTCCGGCCGTCCCGGATGACCGGCAGGCCCACGAGATCGGGCGGCTCGAGGAGGCTCAGATCGAGCACGACGGTGGCGATGCCGAGCCGCTCGGCGAGCTGCCGGACGAGCTCGCTCTTGCCGATCCCCGTGGGCCCCTCGAGCAGCACCGCGCGGCGCGCGCGGTAGGCGAGCTCGAGCACGGCCTCGAGGCGCGGCCCGAGCGGGATGGGCGCGGAGCGTCCCTCGAGGAGGTTCGGTGAAGTCGCCGGGGTCGGCCTGCCCGGCGCATTGCCATCGGATCTGGGCTTCGTCACGGAGGAGAGGGGGTGCCGCGCGAGGGCGCGAAGAAAGGACCGCCGGGGCCCAGGAGGCTCGGCCCTTCCGTACCCGACGGGCTTCCGGCGCGCATCGTCTTTCTTGCCGGGTCGCCCCGAGCTCTAGCAGCCGCTGCGCGACCTGTCATTCACCACGCGGCGGTGCGGGCCGCGGCGCGCTCACGCGCCAAGGAGCAGCCCGAGGGCGGCCGCGAGCGCGGCGTCGCTCCACGAGGACAGCCCGCGGGGCAGGAGCACGGTCGCGTGATGAGGCGGGCCTTCGCAGCGCCGCGACCCCTCGTAGGTGCGCCCCGCTCGCGTGAGCTCGTAGCTGCAGCGCCCGATCGTGCCCCTGAGCTGCCGCTCGTCCAGCCGGTAGTCGGAGAGGGTGCCGGCCAGGAGGCCTTGCGCGCGGAGCCCTGCCTCCGCCGGGGTCACCGAGAGCTCCAGCGGCATGGCGCCGACGATGCCGGCCGCGCGCTGCCCCGTCGCTGTGACGTTCACGGTCCGGTTGAACGCCACGCCCCGGACTGTCTGCCCGTCTCGCCCTCTGTCGGCGGCGTACACGCCGAGGTTCACGTCCGGGCCGACGACGCGCCCCGGCTCGATGTCGGCGCTGACGAGCTCGCCCTGGGCGGTCAGCAGGATGAACTCGTTCGGCCCCGCGGCGCGGAAGATGTCGTCGCGCGCCGGGGATTCGGCGCCCGGCGCCGTCCCGCACGCTGCGGTGAGCGACAGCGCGAGCGCGAGTAGCCAGAGAGCGCGCCCGTGGAGAAGGTTCATCCGCATCGCAACACCTCGCCGCCCGATCGGGTGTGCCCGATCGGCCACGCGCAACGTGATACCGGCGATGCCCGACCGGTAGACGCCTGCATCGCCGGGAGCGCGCTTCCCGGATCCGTTCCCGATGCCATCAGGAACGCCCCTGGCAAGTCCGTCCCGAGGGCTTCTCCCCTCAGCACCATGCCAAGCAGAGCGGCGGTCGCCCGCACAGGAGACGGGCCCAGATCGGCGTTTTCGGCGCGCAAGCGCACTCCGGTGCGCTGAGCACCGAAAACGTCGAGGTGGGCCCGTCTCCTGTGCGGGCGACCGTCGCTCTAGAGGGGCAGCTCGAGGGGGGCGCAGGTCGAGACGCCTGCGCCGACGATGCGGAAGCCGATGTTCGTCATGTAGTCCGTGTCGATCGAGCCGTCCGACGGGCGATAGCGGCTCACGTTGGTGGTGCGCGACGACCCGAACTCGCTCGGGGCGGTGTAGAAATAGAAGTCGCCACCCCAGAACGAGAACGCCCAGGCGCTGGGGGTCTCGATGCCCGGCAGGTCCGTGGCCTCGATGATCTCGCCGGTCTCCTTGTCGATCTCGGCGAGCTGAACCGGGGTGGTCGTGAAGAAGCCGAAGAGGCGTCCATCCCCGGTGCCGGTGAGCTCCGCCGAGATGTCGCGCATCGAGCCGCTGAACTCGCCGACCGGCGTCACGGACGCGCCGTCGATCCTCCCCAGCCCGATGCCGGGCGTGCCCGTGGCGCCCGCCACGAACAGCTCCTCGGTGTCCGGGCGCGAGAGGTCGCTCGAGAAGCCCATGCCGAGCCGGGACCACCCGTCGGAGAGCGTCGCCCCGGAGGGCTCGCAGCTCGCGTCCTCGGTGCTGACCTTGAACAACGTCCCCTCGCTGTCGTCGGGCTCCACGTAGTTGACCCACGCCACCGCGTTGCGATCGATCGCCATCGAGTTCGGATCCATGCCGGTCCGGCACCCCAGGACACCAATCTTCGTGAACTCCTTACGATCGGGCCTGAAGCTGTAGAGCTCGTTGTCCTGTGAGAGCACATACACGAGGGAGGCTCGCTCGATGCACCCGTTGTCAGGGGCCCCACTCCCGTTGCCCCCATTCCCGACGTCTCCGCTGTTCCCGCCGATATCGGTGCCGGAGCCAAACGGGTCGTCCTGGCCGCCCGCGCCGCTCCCTTCACCGCTCCCTTCGCCGCTCTCTCCGGCGCCCGAGGACGGGTCGGCCTCCGTCGCGGACGTGCCGCGGTTGGACGCGCTGCAACCGGCCGCGGCGAGCGCGATCCAGAAGCACCATCGTGCGATTCGCATATCCGCTCTCCCTTTCGCGTGATTCGCTCTTATAGCCGCGAAGCACGCGTACGGGTACACGAAGTCGCACCCTCGCTCAATGGGGCGTCCAGGTCGAACAGCCCTTGGCGGGCGGGGTCATCAGTAGATAGGGATGACCTCGTCTGACTGGCAGCAATAGTAAGCCAGGCTCTGCGGTGTCACCTGCCCCATGGCGACTCCTCCGGTCGGGGCGCACCGGCCTGGGTCGTCCCTGATCCAGCGCGCCATCATGCTCTCGAGCCGCAGATCCGGCCCCGCGACGCACTTCGGCCCGGCCATCGTCACCGTCTCTGCGCCGAGGAGCTCGCGACAGCTGCCGTCCTCGTAGACGGAGACGAGCGCGGCGCACGTGGCGTCCTCGAGCTCCTCGCACGCGCAAGGCGTGCAGCTGCGCGTGTCGTCGAAGCCCTCGGAGATCGCCAGCAGATCGGGATACGGCTCGGGGCACTCCGGCGTGTGCTGGAGGAGATAGCGGATGCACATCGTGAAGCCCCCGGACCGCTGCCTGGGAGCCGCGACACACATCATCGAGGGATCTCTGCACTTGTTCTCGTCGGCCGCGCCGGTGCACGCGCGCACCCGGGTGCTCGCGGGGGCGGCCAGCTCGGGCCGCGCTCCTCCGGGATCGTGCGCCGGGGCGCACGCGCTCACGGTCGGCGCGGGGATGAGGAGCGAGCTGAGCTCGCTCGAGGTCACCGCGGCCGGCGCCGTGCACGCGCCGCTCCACCCCTCGGGGGCGGCGAACGACGTGGACGCCGTCCCGTCGCACGTGGCCGAGGCGCTCCCCAGAAGGCCTGAAGGCAGCTCGCAGGAGGGCTTCGTGCAAAGGCACGTCGGACACCTGTGCTCGCCGGCGAATCCGCTGTAACCGTCGAACAGGAGATCCGGCGCCTCCACCGGGCACTCCGGTGGGGACGTCCCGCCGGTCGCGTCGCCCCTCCAGAGCAGGATGGGATCGTCGAACCCGAGGGACGGCGGCGGCACGCACGCGCCGTCGCACACGGGGCACGGATCATTGCACTCGTGAGCATCCAGGCTGAAGCACGGCTCATTGCACGAATAGATCTGGACAGCGCCGCCTTCCCAGCAGCCCACGAAGCTGCCGGCGCCGGCGAGCGCGAGCGCCATGCCGAACGGGTCCTTCCTTCTCCTCATCGTGATGGTCCTTCTCTCGCGTGTCGCGTTTCGGCTCTTCGGCAAGGGGCACCACGACGATCGCTCGGCGCTGCCCCAAGCCTCTCTCTTCCCGCTCCTTCACGCCGGCGAGGCGACCCGACCGGGGGCGCGCGGCGCCCTTGTCACTTCGGAGCCAAGGAGAGCTCGAACTCCTATTTCATACTTGGGCAGGCGAGGACAAGGAAGCCGAATCGGCCGTGAAGGCGCGATGAATCGAGTGTATATCGAGTGTATTTCGATAGGCCCCGAGAAGATCTCAGCATTTGTTGGTCGTGCGCTTTTCGTGAGAATCTCACCGCGGAGGGTGGAAGGCACGGTGGCGCTGCCGCGCTGCCGGCGGGAATCGGGCCGCGCCGGGCGTGGCGGGCGGCGCGCGCAGGGAGGCGCGCGCAGGGAGGCGCGGGGCAGCGTGCGCGGCGGCGGGCGAGAGCAACCCGAGGAGCCGAGGGCCTCGCGCGGCCCCGGAGCGTCCGTGGCGGAGCGCCACAGCGACGGTCCCTGCGCCGTGCGTTCAGTGAGGCGCAGACGCTTGTCCAGCGCAATACCATACCGTATGGTATGTTTTGAAGGTGAGGCCACGATGGATCCACTTCTCTCGAGCGCGGCGGTCGTCGCCCCGCTCCTCGTGCTGGTCGCCGGCGTGTCCCGGCTCGGAGCGCCGCGCGGCGTGTCGCCATGGACGCTGCTTGGCCTGCTCGCGATCCTGTGCGCGGCCGGGGCGCTGGGCGTGGGGGGCCCACGGCGGGACGTGCTTGCCCTGGCGTCGGGCGGCGCCCTCGGGGTGCTCGCGGCGATCCACGTCTACTGGGGCCTGGGAGGCGCGTGGCCCGGGGATGCCCGGCACGAGAAGGTGGAGATGGTGGTCGGCTTGCCCAAGGGCAGCCCCTTTCCTTCCCTCGGCGCATGTCTCGTCGTGGCGTGTCTCCTCGCGTCGTCTGCCGCGCTGGTGCTGGCCCAGCGGTACGGCGGCAGTTCGCCGACGCTGCTCCGGCTCGGCGCGTGGGCGGTCGCGCTGGTGCTCGGGGCGCGGGGCGTCGGCGGCTACTTCGACGCTCGCCTGCGGCCCGACACGCGCGCGCTGCCGTATCACCGGCTGAACCGCCTCGTGTACTCGCCGCTCTCGCTCACCCTCGCCGCCGCCGTCGCGGGCGCCACGCTCGACTGACCCGCATGGCGCGCACATCGAGGAACGACTGGCTCGACAAGGGGCTCGACGCGCTCCGCGACGGCGGCGAGGGCGCGCTGACGATCGACGGGCTCTGCGCGAGGCTCGGGCGAACGAAGGGCTCGTTCTACCATCACTTCGAGGACATCGCGGCGTTCCTCGCGGCGCTCCTCGCTCGCTGGGAGGAGCGGCAGACGTCGGCGCCGATCCACCACGCCGAGGCGGGCGGGAGCCCCGAACAGAAGCGGCAGCGGCTCTCCACTGTCGTACGCTCGCTCGACGGCCGGCTCGAGCTCGCCGTGCGGGCGTGGGCGCTCCGAGACGAGCGCGCCGCGGCCGTGCTCCGGCGGGTCGACGCGCGCCGCGTCGAGTACCTCGCGTCCCTGTACACCTCCGAGGGGCGCGCGCGCGGCGCCGCCTTGCTGCTCGCGCGGCTGGAGTACGCGGCCTTCGTCGGCGCGCAGATGCTCTTCTCCGACCTCTCGGCCGAGGGCGCGCGCTCGCTGGGGCTCGCGCTCGATCGCGCGCTCGAGCTCCTGGCCAAGGACGAGCGTGTCGCGCGTCCGACGGGCGCGGCGCGGAGGCGGCGAGCGACGTGAGGCCTGGCGGCGCGGGCGCGCCTATCGCTGCGACCGATCGAGCGCGTCCACGGCGTCGAGCTGAGGCCGGAGCAGGGCGCGCTCCTCGTCGGAGAGCGGCGCCTCGTCGATCTCGTCGCGCAGGGCGCGGGCGCGCGCCTGTTCGCCCAGGGCGACGGCGAGCTCCAGCCGGGCGGCGAGGGCGCGGGCGTGCTCGAGGGGGTCGTCCGGCCCTTTCCGGGCGAGCGCCACGTCGAGGACCTTGGCGGCCGCGGCATCGTCGTTCCTGAAGTCGCGCAGCCGCGCCGCCGCGCGCAGGGCCTTGCCCAGCCTCGAGTCCGAGCGCGACCCGGCGGCCCCCTCGTCGTAGTCGTCCGGCGCGTCCCGCCGGATGAAGATCACCGAGTTGCCCGCGACGTCGACCACCGTGAAGCGGCTCTGCCCCTTCTTCATGCGCGAGATCCGGGGCAATCCGGAGATCGGCAGCTTGCCGTACGCCCGCCGCAGCCCCTCCGCGAAGGTCTCGTGGAGCCGCTCGACCTCGGGGACGATCACAAGGCACGTGCTGTACGCCTGCCTGGGATCCAGCCCCTTGAGGCCCATGAAGTGCAGGTGGACCTCCCCGCGGCACGTCGCCGCATACACGTTCGGCGCTGTCTGCTGGTGGGTGACCTCGAAGCCCAGGGCGCCGTAGAACGCCAGGGTCTCGGGCAGCGACACGCACGGGAGCACGGGAATCGTCATCGCTTCGCTCATGGGATCACGCCTTTCGAGCGGGCCGCGCAGGCGACGCCGCGTCCTCTTCGAGCACACGTCGGGCCTGCCGCAGCGCATCGAGCGTCGCGTGCAGGCTCGACAGGTCGAGCCGCTTGCCGATCCGGTCCGCCCATGCGGCGTGGCGCGCCTCTACCTGCCGCAGGGCCTCGCGCCCTGCCGCCGTCATCGCGATGAGCTTGGCCGTGCGGTGGTGAGGGTTCTCGACATACTCGACGAACCCCTCGCGCTCGAGGGCGTCGGCTATCTGCTGCACGCCCTGGCGGGTCAGCCCCATCGTCCGAGCGACGTTCGAGACCGGCGCCGCGCCGTGGTCCACGACGCCGAGCACCTGCCAGCGCGCGCTCGTGAGCCCCGCCGGCCTGGCCAGGGCGTCCCCGGCCTCGAGCGCCAGACCATTCAAGCGGAACACCTCGATCACCAGCTCGCTGAGCGCGGTCGCCTCCGCGGTGAGCCTCGTCATTGGAAATAACCTGTCATATTGACAGTGACTTGTCAATTGACCGCTGTACCGACGTCCTCGGCCTGGCTTGCATCTCAGGGAGGTTGGCGCGGCAGGGAGGCCCGGCGGGATGTTCCAAGGAGCGATCCCGTGCCAGGTTTGAAAGCAGAGATCTCAGAATCGAAAGGTGTCGGGGGCATCCTTAAGGGTAACCCCAGGAATACAGAAGGGAGTAGCCTTGGCCCGTGTCCTGCAAAACACGGACGTCAGAGCGCCCGTGACGGCTTCCCCCCCCGCCGTCGAATGGGCGCTCTGTTTTTTGTCTCCCGGATCGGGCGAGCAGACGCGCCGCCCGTCGATGTGGCTGACGGGCGCCTCGCAAGCGCGGGGATGCGCGTCCAGGGCGCGTGGGTGGCCGAGCGTGGAGGGACTCCCCGGCTTCCGCCGAGCCGATGGATTTGCTAATCCCGGGGCGCCACGGGGGAGGTTCTCCCGGCTGCCCGGCGGCGTAGCTACGACATCCGCGTGAGATCCCCAGGCGCACTCTTCTCCCTCGCGCTCGCGGCCGCCGCGACCTTGCATGCGGGCGAGGCGCGCCCTCAACCTGCAGGCCGCCCGGCCGGTGAGCCGGCGGGAGCCGAGGCGGCGCAGGCGCCCGGCGCGGCCCCGGCCGAGCCGCCGTCTCCCGTGGTCCCCGACGGACAGGCCGTCGCGCCCGCCGGGATCGAGGTCACAGTCGAGGGCAACCGGGCTCCGCCGGGCTCGGTCTCGCTCACGCGGCGCGACGTCCGCGAGCTGCCCGGCGCCCTCGGCGACCCCTACCGCGCCATCGAGATCCAGCCCGGCGTGACCTCCATCGCGAGCGGCATGCCGTACTACTACATCCGCGGCGCGCCGCCCGGGAACATCGGCTACTTCTTCAACGGCATCCAGGTCCCGCTCCTCTTTCACGTGGGCGCTGGCCCCAGCGTCATCCCGGCCGCGATGGTCCAGCGCGTCGAGATGCACCTCGGCCCCTATCCCTCGGACATCGGGCGGCTCGCGGGCGCGGCGATCGAGGCCGAGAGCGCGCCGCCGTCCGACGTCTGGCGCGGGGAGGGGAGCCTCCGGTTCGTCGACCTCGGCGGCGTCGTGGAGGGGCCGATGGACAGCGACACCCACGTCCTCGTGGGAGGGCGCTACGCCGCCGGCGCGGCGCTCACCTCGGCGCTCGTCCCGAGCGTCGACGTGGGCTACGCGGACTACCAGGGCCGGATGACGCACCGGCTCGGGCCGGAGGAGCGCTTCACCGTCTTCGCCTTCGGCGCGTACGACTACCTCGCCAGCATCGGCGAGGAGGACGGCGCCGAGGCGACCGACGTCCTCCTCGACAGCGACTTCCACCGCCTGGACCTGCGCTACGACCGCGACGACGCCGCCTCGGGCGCGCGCGTCAGGTCGGCGCTCACCCTCGGGCTCGACCGGTCGCGCGGGGTCGGCGTGGAGAGCGCCGAGGCCTGGAAGCTCAACGCGCGGATGAGCCTGGCCCGGCCCATCCTCGCGGGGCGCGCGCTCGTGCGGGTGGGCGTCGACGCCGCGGTCGACCGCTACGTGGTGACGCCGCGCCCCAGCCGATCGGACGGCGAGGCCGAGGGCGGCGCGTCCACCGAGGAGGACACGCCCGCCGAGGGGACGGCCCAGCTCGACGAGAGCTTCCCCGAGCTCTTCCGCAGCCGGCTCGACCTCGCGCTGGGCGCGTGGGCCGACGCGCTGCTCGTGCTCGACGAGCGATCGACGATCACGCCTGGCGTGCGCGTGGACCACTACACCTCGCTCGGCAAGAGCGCGCTCGCCGTCGACCCGAGGATCGTCGGCCGCTTCGGCGTCGGCGACCACGTGCGGCTCATCCCGGCGTTCGGCCTCGCCTCGCAGCTGCCCGGCCTCGCCCCGCTGCCGGCGCTCCAGATCGGCGGCATCCCTGGGGGGCTGCAGCGCAGCCTTCAGTCGAGCTTCGGCGTCGAGGTCGACGCGGGCCCTGTCAACTTCAGCGCCACGGTGTTTCGACAGGCGACCTTCGGCCTGAGCGATCCGATCGGGACGGGCCGCGGCACGACCCTCAGCACGGAGCGCTTTCTCACGCGGAGCCTCGGCGACACGTACGGTCTGGAGCTCGGGGCGCGCGGTGCGCTCCGCCGCGACATGTTCTTCCTGGCGTCGTACACGCTGTCGCGCTCCACGCGCACGCGGGGCAAGTCGACGATCCCCTCCGCCTACGATCGGACGCACGTGGCGCACGTCGCGCTGCTCTACGACCTCGGCGGGGGCTGGCGCGCCGGGATCCGCCACGTCTTCTACACCGGCTTTCCCGCCGACGAGGCCGCCCCGGGCCGCCCCCCGAGCGAGCACCCGGATCGCGTCGCGCCGTTCTACCGGCTCGACATGCGCCTTTCGAAGCGCTGGGCGCTCGGCACGCGGAGCTACCTCGGGCTCGTGCTCGACGTGCAGAACGCGACGCTGGCGAAGGAGGTGTTCGACGTGAGCTGCGATGATAGCGGGTGCACGCCGCGGAAGATCGGGCCCATCACGATGCCGGGGCTCGCGATCGAAGGCGGTTTCTGAAGGGAATCCGAGGGGAACGCGGCCAGCGACGCCGCGGCAGACCGGCTGATCCGGCGGCTGCGGGAGCTACCGGTGGAGCACCTCGAAGAGCTGCTTCAGCATGAGGTACGTCAGCCCCCAGACGACCCGCTCGTCCACGAGCAGGCACGGGAGCTGGAGGACGTTTCCCTCGTGCGTGTACGCATAACGCGAGGTGCGCTCGCCGCGCGCGAGCGGCCCGAGCGGCGTCCAGAGCGCCTCGGCCACCTCGTCGCTCAGGGTGAGCTCCGGCGTGGAGCGCAGCGCGAAAACGAACGGGGCGACGATCATCCCGGTGCGCCGCCCGCGCGCGACCGCCGGGACCTCGGGCAGGCGCGCGAGCAGCGTCCCGTGCGCCGCGAGGTCGATCCCCACCTCCTCCCGCGTCTCGCGGATCGCGGTGGCGAGCAGGCTCTCGTCCACCGGCTCGCGCCGCCCGCCCGGGAGCGCCATGTGCCCCGACCAGGGATCGGCCGGGTGATCGGCCCGGCGGATGAGGAGGAGCTCGGCCTCCCCGGGCTCCCGGCCCCCCGCAGGATCGAACGCCGTGCCCAGAGACCCCGCCGGTGCCCGCAAGATCGCGGCGACCGCGGCCTGGCGCTCCTGCGTGAGCAGGTCGAGCGCGGCCTCGCGCGCGTCGAGGCGGGCCATGATGGCGGCGAGGTCGTAGGAGGAGAGCACCGTGGTCAGGATAGCATAATATCTATCGCTATTTAGCGCGCGGCGGCGGCGCTCGGGGATCGCGCTCGCGGCGGGCCCGGACTCAACACTCAAGCCGCGCAGGCCGCTCGCAGGGCCTCGGCCATCGCGTGACGCGCCGCGGCCCTCCGTGCGAGCACCGTCAGGGAGCCGCCGTGGCGAAGGTGTCCCACGCGTCGCAGAGCTCTCCCTTCAGGCCGGCCTGCGGCGCGATGTCGCGATCGAGGGTGAGGCTCTCGTCCCCCTCCGCTTCATACCTCGGCCACGCGACGGCGCCCTCGCCGTTGGGGTCCCCGCTCGCCGCGTGGCGCGACCAGTACCCCATGATTTTCTGCGACATCTCGAGCTCTCCCTCGGTCAGCGGTTCCGGCAACACCAGCGTCGGGTTGCCGAACACGAACTTGATCTCGGCAGAATGGAAGGCGCCGAGATCGCCGAGAAGCGAGCTCTCGGGCGCATAGGTGAAATGATAGAGATACGTCGCCGCGCCGGCGCCCGCGATCGCGCGCGCCGCCCGCCGCGTCGGGCACACGAACATCGAATCACCCAGCGCCGCGATCGCCGCCGCCTGCGCCGAGCCGTAGGTCTCGCTCGGGTAGAGCGCCACCACCTCCTCGCCGTGGCCCGGGGCGAGCGTCTCGGCGAACGCCTCGAACGCGGCGTCGTCGGCGACCGCCGCGGACTCGCCCCAGAGCGTGACGAAGAGCGTGCCCTCGTCCGCGTTGCTGCCGAGGATCGTCGGCATCTTCTCGAAGCTCCCGGCCTCGAGGAGCTTGCCCGGCCTGTCGGGGAGGTTCCATCCGTCGACGACCGGGAACCACGTCGGGCCGGCGCCCTCGAGGAAGGCCGCGCCCCGCGGCAGCGCGCTCATGATCTCCTCGGCCGATTTGCCGCGAAGGCACTCGAGGACGGAAGGCGCGTCGGTGCAGCCCAGCGCCTCGACGAACTCTTGCCCCTGCGCGCTGGCCGCCGCCTCGTCCGCGGCGGAGTCGCACGGTCCGCTCTCGATGATGGCGGTCTGGAAGAGGCCTTTGCTCCTGGGCGACACGAGGTGCATGCAGACGCTGATGCCGCCCGCGGACTCGCCGAACAGGGTGACCCTGCCGGGATCCCCGCCGAACGCGGCGATGTTGGCCTTGACCCATTCGAGCGCGGCGCGCTGGTCCTCCAGGCCGTACGCGCCCGTCGAGGGGTGATCGGGATCCTCCGACTTGAGGTCCGGGAGGGCCAGGAACCCGAGCGGGCCAAGGCGGTAGTTGAAGGTGACAACCACCGATCCTGTCGCCTCGGAGAGCGCCCGGCCGTCGTAATCGGCCTCCCCGCCGCTGCCGAGCTCGAAGCCGCCGCCATGAATCCAGGCGAGGACGGGTACGGACGAGGACGCCGGGCGCTCGGGCGTCCAGACGTTCAGGGTGAGGCAGTCCTCTCCCGAGATCTCATTGAAGCCCGGGGTGAGCAGGTTCAGCTGCGAGCAGGGGATGCCCACCTCGACGGCAGCCCGCGGCTCGGTCCACGGCTCGTGTGGCGCGGGTGATCTCCAGCGCAGGTCCCCGACCGGCGGCGCGGCGTACGGGATGCCCAGGAAGGTGCGCGTCGCGCCGACGAGCGCGCCCTCCACCGGACCCGCCTCCGTCTCGACGAGCGGCGCAGCCACGTCGCCGCCGCCCGAGCCACCGGCGCCGCCGGAGCCACCGGCGCCGCCCGAGCCACCGGCGCCGCCCGCGCCGCCGGAGCCCTCCAGAGCCGGCTCGCTCGAGCTGCAGGCGGCAGCGAGCAAGCCAAGAAGAATGGTGTGCGACAATGAAGGTCGAATGGGCATGATCGTCTCCGTCAAGAGCAAATCGTGAATGCGGTATCGTGGGAAGAGGAGAGCGCGGCGCCGAGGACGTAGTGGGCGATGAAGGCCGCCAGTCGGCGGAGCGACGTTCTGTGCACGCGGAATTCAACCATGAAGCGCGAGCGGTGGTGCTGGAATTTGACGTCGTTGTCTGAGAAGCGCCCACGTGACGGCTTCGTGCCGTGGGGCAGGGCAAGCTTGACATGGCGAAGGGCGCGAACTCCTTCTGTGCCCATGGCAACTCATCGGAGAGACGGGATCGCGGGCGGCGCTGGGCGTCGAGGGGCTTCGGCGCATGGGTACCAGGGCCGCGCGGCCCGCATCGGGAAATCAGGCTGGTCCGGGCTGCTGACGTGCATGGTCATGGCCGGCGCCCTGGCCGGGAGCGCGTGCAGCTCGGATCCGGACCCCGGGGGGACCGGGGGAACCGGGGGAACCGGCGGCATGGCCGCGTCCAGCGGGAGCGCGGGCGGCGGGGGCGCGACCACGGCGACAGGCGCGGGGGGAGAGGGGGGTGGAGGCGACATCACGCCGGTCATGCCCGATATCGACCCGGAGGTGTTCGGCACGTTCGACACGTCGGAGCTGACGGTGTTCGCGTTCAGCCAGGTGGAGGTGCACGAGGCGGATCCCCAGGTGCTGGAGCTCGCCCCGGACATGGTGCCGAGAGCGTGGCAGCGCTGGCGTGACACCGGGATCCAGGCCGACGATTACGACGCCGAGTACCTGGCGAGCTGCCGCGAGCGCGGCATCCGCTTCGTCGCGGGCAGCACCGCATCCATCGTCTTCGAGGACGAGGTCGACAGCGAGGAGCAGTTTCTGGAGCAGACAACGCGCAACGCCGCGGGCGAGCTCGTCGCCCACGACCAGATCGTGCCAGGCGCCCACCGGTCGAGCATGGCGTCCCCGGGCTACCGCGCGCGGCTCGTCGAGATGGGCAAGCTCCAGATCGACCTCGGCGTCGACGGGCTGAACTTCGACGAGATCAACGGCGGCTACGGGGGCGCGGAGTACGACGGCAACGAGGGATTCGACGACCACCATGTCGCGGACTTCGGAAACTACCTCTGCCGCAGGCACGGCGGCCGTCCGGACGGCTGGCAGCAGGGGTTCGATCTCCTCCCCGAGGACGGGCTCGACTGCGGAGGAGCGCCCGAGACCGCCGGGAGAGGCTTCGATTTCCGCGGTTACCTCCAGCGCGTGAACGCCACGACGAAGCCCTTCGACAGCGGGAACGAGCTGCTCGTCGAGGAGTGGGGCCGGACCGTGGGAAACCGTCCAGACCCGCAGCTCGGGACCTTCGTCGAGGTCTATCCGGCGCTCGTCTACTGGCAGGAGGTGGTGCTCGAGCTCCGCCGCTACGCGCGCGAGCAGCACGGCCGCGAGATCTTCATCTCATCGAACGGCATCGTGCCTTTCGTCGACATGCAGAGCGTGGGCCTGTACGACTGGAACATCGACGGCAACGGCCCGCGCGGCATGAACTGGGTGCCTGTCGTGGAGGGGCACCTCGACGGGACCGTGTCGTTCCAGACGGCCCTGCGGGGGCTCAAGGCGCGCTCGAAGCGCGTTCAAGAGCTCGTCGGCGGCAAGGAAGTCCCGCTGATGCTGTTCCTGGACTGGCCCAACGACATGATGAACCGCTACTACGGGCTCCCGCTGGAGGAGCGGAAGGACTATTTCCGCATCTTCGCCGCGGAGGTCTACGCAAACGGCCTGTACTTCGCCCTGCCGCTGCACACGACGACGGACGAGAGCACCGCGACCGCGCTCGAGATGATGGAGTTCTTCGCGCGCTTCCGCGACTTCTACAAGTCCCACGAGGCCCTGGTCCACGGGGCGACCGACGTCACAGGGCCCGTGACCCTCTCCTTCGAGGAGTGCGCGTCCGCCGAGCAGCCCGAGGCGTGCGCGGGCGAGAAGAAGATGAGCCACAACCTCGTGCGCCTCGCGGACGGCCGCACGGTGCTCCACGTGATCAACCACGAGTACAGCGCAGGCGTGGTGGAGCAGGAGGGGGTGACGGTGAGCTTCCCCGTGGACGCGAGCCCGACGCAGGTCACTGTCGCGTCGATCGACTTCGAGGAAGATCGCGTGGTGCCCTTCTCGTACGAGGACGGCGTGGTCACCGCGGAGATCGGGGCGCTCCCGGCCTCTGTCGCGATCGTCGCCGAGTGAGCGGGGCAGCGCCGCGGGCTCAGCTGTCCACGCGGGACACCTGGGGGGTGGTTACTGGCCTGTGACGTAGAACACGCCCCGCAGATCCTCGGTCGCGGAGATGGCGCCCGGCTCGCCGCCCGGGGAGCGCCAGGAGGTCACGCGGAACTGATAGTACATGCCAGGATCGAGGGGCCCGCCGTACTCGACCGAGACCTCGTCGACGCCGCTCGATCCCGGGATGCTCGGCCCAGCGCACGTCGGGTCGTCCCCGAGGCACCACACGAGGTCACCATAGGCGTTGTAGACGACCACGGTATAGAAATCCTCGCTGGCGTCGTCTCCCCACCGGAGCGTGGGCGCGGCCGTCACCGGCTCGGGATCCGTCGCGCCCGGGCCGATCACCGGCAGCGACTCGGTGATCTTGAACGAGGCCGGCAGCGAGACGTCCTCGCCGGGGCTCGGCATCTCCACGGTGACGAGCTGCGTGCCGGCGATGTTCGGATCAGGATCGCGGACGAGGCTGTCGTTCTCGAACGCGGCCAGCACCACGTATTTGCCAGCGGGCACGCCGGAGATGCTGAACTCGCCGCTCACGTCGGGCGGCCCGCTGAGCGGCGTGCGCAGCCCTCGCGGCACCTCCCCTCGGACGAAGGCGTCGTTGAACGTGGACGCGACGACGACCACGACGCTGGTGGTCGAGCCGCCAGGAGCATTGACGATGTTGAGCGTGCCAGTCAGGGTGCCGAGGGCGGCGTCCGAGCGCGCCAGATCCACGCCCGTGACCGCCGCGTCCCCGACCTCCGCGGCCTTCGGATCGAGCGCGAGCCCTGCCGCGTAGCCGCTCACCGAGTAGCTGCCGGCCGGCACGTTGAAGATCGTGTAGGCGCCGCCGCGATCGGTCACCGCGCTGAACCCCTTGCCGCCCTCGTCCTCGGCCACGACGAGCACGCCGCCGGACTGCTCGTCCGCGAGCACCGAGCCTGAGATGCTCGGCAGCCCCCGCTGGTCCTCGGGCAGCGCGATCAGCGCGATATCCGTGAGTGCGGTCTCGATGCTCCACCCGTCGTCGCCCGACGTCGCCTCGCTCGAGGCGATCGGCAGCGCCGTGCGGAGCCCACCTGGGAAGGGCTGGTGGTCCTGTGCGCTCGCCCGCAGCGTGAAGATCACGTCTCCGATCGGCGCACCGTCCTCCGTGCGGGGCACCGGCACCTCGAGCACGTAATTCCCTGCGGCGTCGGTGGTCGTCACGTCCGTGATCGCGGTCGCCTGATCGTCGAGCGCGAGCACGAGCGCGCCCTCGATGCCCGCGGTGCTCTCGGAGTCGAAGACGCTCCCTCTCGCCAGCACGGGCGGATAACACGCATGGCCGCCTGCGACGAGCTCGGCGCAGGTGAGCCCGCCTGCGCACAGCGGGGCCTCCGGATCGCACGCGCCGCCTTCGGCGATGCCGCAGATTCCCCCGCCGTCTCGCGTCTTGCCGCAGACCGCGTCGTCGAGGCAGAGATCGGGGCCTGCCGGATCGCACGCGCCGCCGGGCGGGGTCTGGCAGGTTCCGTCAGCGCCGCACGTCGTGCCTTCTGCGCAGAAGTCCTTCGCGTCCCCGGCGCAGGGGCCGCCGAGCGGAACTCGGCATGTGCCGTCGTCGCCACAGACGGCATCGCCCAGGCAATAGTCGGTGCCGCCCGCATCGCAGCCGGCGCCCGGCGGCGCATAACAGATGTGGTCCTCGCCGCCCTCGGCGCACACGAGGCCGCTCGGGCAGCCGTCATCCGGAGCACATTCATCGCCGACCTTCTCCGGGTCAGGCCCGCAGCCCAGCGCGACGAGCGGGAGAGCGATGGCGGCGGCCTGTGCGGCCAGACGAGCGTACTCGGCAACTTTCATTGAAGTGTCCTCCCTCTTGTAAGTTGAAATGCGGCGCGGTCGCCAGCGCGGCTCAGCGCTCACTCGCCCGGGCAATCTGGATGACATGAGGCGATTGCCACTCTCGCCCTGGGCCAACGAGCTGGCCAGCACATGCCCCCTGCAGTGCCCGGGCGATCCGTGGACGGCTCAGCTTTTATATTGTCCGAGGAAGTGCCACTTTCCGGGCCAACGACCACGCAGGCCGACACGCGCGCTCGAGCGACGCCAGAGGTGTGTCCGGCGGCGCGCTGAGGCACACAGCCGCGCTATTGCGCGAGCGGCGGCGCGTGCTCGTCCGTGCGGGTGGCACCGGAGCGCGGCTCGACCGACATCTCGCCGGTGAGCACCGTCAGCGCGACCTTGATGGCGATCGTGAGCACCATGAACCCGACGGCCCAGATGCCCGCCGTGATCTTCCACTCGGCCATCGAGGGCACGTACTCGACGAGCTCGTGCAGCGTGCTCGGCACGAAGCCCGGGATGATGAGGCCCATGCCCTTCTCGATCCAGACGCCGGCGAAGGCGGCGACGCAGGCGGCGTTGAGGTAGGCGCGGCTCCCGCGGCTCGCCGGCAGGTGCAGGAGCGCCGCGGAGGTCACGTTCAGCGCGACCGCCGACCAGATCCACGGCACGAGCGCGCTCTTGCCGTGCAGGCCGAAGAACAGGTAGGTCACCGCGGTGCTGTGCGTGCCGCCGGTGTAGAGCGACGTGAAGAGCTCC
Organism: Sorangium sp. So ce117; assembly: GCF_051524395.1. Lineage (NCBI taxonomy): Bacteria > Pseudomonadati > Myxococcota > Polyangiales > Polyangiaceae > Sorangium > Sorangium sp. So ce117. The sequence goes on along the minus strand of NZ_CP150309.1, from coordinate 6,797,917 downwards.
GAGCCCAGCATGAACAGGTTGAGCAGGACGGTCACGCGGAGCACGGAGGTGAGCGTGCGGATCGGCCCGTCGCCCACGCGAAACCGGGTCAGCCGGGCGACGAGCTGGAGCAGCAGGATCACGAAGGCCGGGCCCGTGATGAAGGCAGAGGCGATGAAGCGGGGGGCGAGCAGCGCCGAGTTCCAGAAGGGGCGGCCGCCGAGGCCCGAGTAGAGGAACGCCGTCACCGTGTGGATCGACACCGCCCAGCCGATGGACAGAAACACGAACGGCAGATACCACTTCCTGTCCGGCTTCCTGCCCAGGTACCTCGTGTAGATGAGGTAGCCCGAGATGTGCAGGTTGATGAACAGGTAGCCGTTCAGGACGATGACGTCCCATGTCAGCATCGAGATCGGCCAGTTGAACCGCCCGAGCCCAGGCAAGATGTGCCAGAACCTGTCCGGGCGCCCCATGTCGGCCACGATGAACAGGAGGCACACGACGATGGCGGCGATCGCGAGCAGCTCGCCGAGGATCACGACGTCGTGCATCTCGTGGTCGTCGTAGAGATACGCCGGGATCACCATCATCACGGCGCCCGCCGCGAGCCCCACGCCGAAGGTGAAGTTCGCGATGTAAAGGCCCCACGAGACGTGGTCGCTCATGCCGGTGACCCGCATGCCCTCGGCGAGCTGGTGGGCCCAGGCGTTCGCGCCGACGAGGGCGATCGCCGTGAGCACGGTCATCCAGAGATAGAAGCGCCACGAGCCCTCGAAGCTCTGGCCGATGACCCGGAGCAGGAAGCGCGGGTAGGTGATGGCGTGCGTGTCGTTGCCCATCGTGGCTCCGCTCGCTCAGACGTCGAAGAAGTAGAAGAAGCGCGGCCGCGTGCCGAGCTCCTCCTTGAGGATGAAGATCCGCTTGTTCTCGAGCACCCAGCGGATCTCGCTCTTCGGATCCAGCAGGTTGCCGAAGACGCGCGCGCCGGTGGGGCAGGCCTCGAGGCAGGCCGGCATCCGGCCCTCGCGCGTCCGATGCAGGCAGAAGGTGCATTTCTCCACGACGCCCTGGGGCCGGATGCGGTTCGACAGGTAGCCCTGGTCCGGGTTGATCTCGTCCGCGGGCACCTCGGGCTTCGTCCAGTTGAAGCGCCGCGCGTGGTAGGGGCAGGCGGCCTCGCAGTAGCGGCAGCCGATGCACCAGTTGTAATCGACGGCGACGATGCCGTCGGGCTCCTTCCAGGTCGCCTGGACGGGGCAGACCTTCACGCAAGGCGCGTTGTCGCACTGCTGGCACTGCACCGGCAGGTAGTACTTGCCCTTCGCGGGCACGGCGTGCTCGTACGTCGCGTCGCCCTTCTCCATGTCGAAGCTGCCCTGATCCATCTCGAGCACGCGAATGTAGGAGTTGTTCGTGCGCCGATCGTGGTTGTTCTCCACGTGGCACGCCTCCACGCACTTGCGGCAGCCGATGCACACGCTCAGGCTGAGCGCGTAGCCGAACTGCACCCCTTCCTGCGGGCGGACGTCGCGGATCGTGACCTCGCGGCCGTACTCCTCGCGCGTCTCTCGCTCGAGGCGGTCGATGACCTCGGCGAGCTCTTCCCTCGTGAGCTCCTTGTAATGGCGCTGCAGGAACTGATCGAGCGAGAGGTCCTTGCTCCACGCGCGGAGCGGCTCCATCGCGTGGGCGAACGCGGAGGCGCCGAGCGTGGCTCCGAGCACCTTGAGCGCGACGCGCCTGGATGTCTGGGTCATTTGTGGGCTCCTTCTCCTGCACCGTGCGCCTCCACGAAGCGGTCGCGCGGGGGCAGGACAGGCATCGACGGCTGGAACGCCGGCACGTGCGGATCGTGGCAGTCGACGCAGTGGTTGCGCACCCGCGTGCCGCCCGCGTAACTGCCGTTCATCCCTCCATGAGCCCCGTTCGCGTAGTCGCGGAGCTGGGGGCCGTGGCACTGGGCGCAGAGCTGCATGGCGTCGCGCATCGGGAGGAGCGCGCCATCGGCCTTGCGCAGCGTGTCCTGCTCGCCGATCACATGGCACGAGGCGCAGCTCAGCCCGCCGTGCTCGAACCTCAGCCCGACGTGGAACTCGTCGAGCTCCGCCGTCGAGGTCGGCAGCGCATCGGGCCTGCGGAGCGAATGGCACGTCACGCACGCCGCGCGGATCGGCCGGCCCAGCGAGTCCCGCTTGTCCGTGGCGACACCGGAGAGCTTGTCAGGACGGTGGATGCTCGCGGAGGCGATCGGCGTCGCGTCGAGCGTGGGGCGCAGCCCGAGCGGCTGGTCGCGACCCTGGCAGCCTGCCGCGTGCGCCACGCACAGGAGGCCCAGGAGCGCGGCGGCCCCGGGAAGATGAAGAGAGGAGTGCACGGCGCGTTTCGCATCGCACGCCACGTGCCATCGCGCGCGTCCGGGGCGGCGCCGCGGCCCGCGGCTCCGCGCGGTGCAGGGCGCGCGTCCGGACGCACCGTTTGCGCTGCCCCGCGGTCCGCGCGCGCCATGGATCTCCGGTGAGGAGCAGGGCGCAGGCCGCGATGGGCGGGCGTCCCGGCGACGATCTCGCGTGGCGTGGACCTTGCGATGTCGTGATCCGACGCTCGACCCGCGCGATCACATCCACCCGATCAACCCCAAACAGGCGTTCCGATGCCCCTCAGTGCTCTTGTCATCACGCTTTCCGATGAGCCCAGCGCGCGAGCGCGGGCGTGTCGCTCTCTCGCCGCGGAGGCGGCGCTCTCGCTCGGACCGCCGTGTGGTTCGAGGCTGCCCGCGATCGCCGAGACAGCGACCCTGCTCGCGGGGGAAGAGCTCGTGGAGCGGATGCTCTGCACCGACGGGGTGGACTTCGTCGATGTGGTCTCGGTCGACTTCTCGGATCTGGAGCCATGATGGATCGCCGCGATTTTCTGAGGTGCTCCGCGATGGGCGCGGCGACCGTGGCCGCCAATCGGCTCGCGCTGGGCAAGGACGGCGTCGCCGCCGCCCAGGCGGCGCCCGGGGCGGGGACCGCCTCCGATGTGATCTGGAACAAGGCGCCGTGCAGGTTCTGCGGCACCGGCTGCCACGTGCAGGTGGGCGTGAAGGGGGGCCGCGTGGTCGCGGTCGCGGGCGACCAGAGCGCGGACGTCAACAAGGGCCTGCTCTGCGTGAAGGGGTATCACGTCGGCCTCGCCCTCTACGGCAGAGACCGGCTCACGAAGCCGCTGCTCCGCAAAAACGGCAAGCTCGAGCCCATCGGCTGGGATGAGGCCATCGCGATCGTCGCGCGGCGCGCGATGCAGAACCCGGCGGGGTTCGCGCTCTACGGCAGCGGCCAGTGGACGATCCCCGAGGGGTACGCGGCGAACAAGCTCGTGAAGGCCGGCCTCGTGAACAACCAGATCGACCCGAACGCGCGCCTCTGCATGGCCTCTGCGGTGACAGGCTTCCTCTCCACCTACGGCGTGGACGAGCCGGCCGGCTGCTACGAGGATCTCGACAAGTGCGATGTCCTCCTCATGTGGGGGAACAACCCGGCCGAGATGCACCCCGTGCTCTTCTCGCGCGTCGTCGACCGGCGATCGAGGGGCGAGCAGGTGCTCCTCATCGATCTCACGACGCGGCGCACCCGCACCTCGGCCTTCTGCCAGCACACGCTGTATTTCAAGCCGAACACCGATCTTGCGATCGCGAACGGCATCGCGCACCTGCTCGTCGAGCGCGGGACGTTCGACCGGGCGTTCGTCGACAGGTTCTGCAACTTCCGCAAGCGGACGGAGCACCCCACCCTCGAGGGGCAGCCGATGAGCTTCGAGGAGTACAAGATGGCGCTCGCCGAGTACACGCCGGAGCGGGTGGAGGCGATCTCGGGCGTCGCCGCGAAGGACATCCGGATGCTGGCGGATCTCTTCGGGCGCCGCGATCTACGGATCACGAGCGTCTGGTGCATGGGGATGAACCAGCACACCCGCGGCACCGCGATCAACGATCTGGTGCACGGCGTGCACCTGCTCAGCGGCCATTTCGGCAAGCCCGGCGACGCCCCGACCAGCCTGACGGGCCAGCCGTCGGCCTGCGGCACGGTGCGCGAGGTCGGCACGCTCGCCCACGGGCTCCCCGGCGGCCTCGTCGTCACGAACGCAGAGCACCGGAAGGAGGCCGAGCACCTCTGGAAGCTGCCCGAGGGGCGGATCAACCCGAAGCCCGGCTACCACACGGTCGAGCTCTGGAAGCGCTTCTCGACCCCGAAGGAGCAGGGGGGCGACATCGACACCATCTGGGTCATGGTGACCAATCCAGGACAGTCGTTGCCGAACACGAACGAGCTCTTCGACGCGAGCCGCAAGATCCCGGGCAAGTTCCTGATCGTGTCCGACGTCTACCCGACGGCCACGGTGCGCGCCGCGGACCTCGTCCTGCCCTCGGCCATGTGGGTCGAGAAGAACGGGATGTTTGGCAACTCCGAGCGCCGTACACAGCAGTGGTTCAAGATGGTCGAGCCGCCCGGCGAGGCGCGGGACGATGCATGGCAGATCATCGCCGTGGCGCGCAAGCTCCACGACATGGGACTCGCCGGGATGAAGGACAAGGACGGCCGTTTCCTGTTCGACATCCGGAAGGACGGCAAGGAGGTGCCGGTCTGGGACTACAAGCATTACCACGACGTCAACGTCGACGAGCAGCTCTTCGAGGAGTACCGCGAGTTCAGCCGGTTCAAGCACAAGGACCTGGCGCCGTACCGCGAGTACGTCAAGGCGCGGGGCCTGCGCTGGCCCGTCGTCGAGCAGCCCGACGGCTCGTGGCGGGAGACGCGGTTCCGCTTCGCGAGGTTCGACGACCCTTATGCCACGAAGGAGGAGATCCAGTTTTACCACTCGGTGACCAAGGACGACCGGGCGCTCATCTGGTTTCACCCCTACGAGCCGCCGCCCGAGTCGCCCGACGCGGAGTATCCCTTCTGGCTGTGCACGGGCCGCGTCCTCGAGCACTGGCACACGGGGTCGCTCACCATGAGGATACCCCAGCTACAGCGGGCGATGCCGCAGTCGTACCTGGAGATGAACCGCGAGGACGCGCGGAAGCTCGGTGTCGGCGACGGCGAGGTCGTGATCCTGGAGAGCCGGCGCGGCGCGCTCGAGCTGCCTGTCTGGATCGAGGGCCGTGGCGCGCCGCCGCCTGGCACGGTGTTCGTGCCGTTCTTCGATGAGACCGTGATGGTGAACCGCGCGACGCTCGAGGCGTACGATCCGCTCTCGAAGCAGCCTGATTACAAGAAGTGCGCGGTCAGGATCCGCCGCAAACCGCAGGGCAAGCGAGGAGAGGCGCGATGAAGGACGCTCGCGGCCTGCACGTCGGCCTCGCCGCGATCGTCGCTGTCGCGGCGGCGGGCTACTTCTCGGGAGTCCGCGGCACGGAGCAGGGGGTCGCTGAGCTGCACGGCGATCCCCCTCCGCCCTCGGCGAGCGTCGAGGCGCGCAGCTACGCCGACATGCGCGAGCGCGCGCACGGCCCGAACGCCGGCATGTACGAGGGCGCATTCGCCCGGCTCGAGGCGGCGGACGCCGATCTCTACGCGCCTGTCGAGCAGTCGGAGGCCGATCGAGAGGCGGCGCTCGAGCGGCGCGCTTCCCGCCGCGCCTACGACGGCGCGCCGCCCACGATCCCGCATCGCATCGAGCAGCTCGGCGTCCCGGATTGCCTTTCGTGCCACGAGCGCGGGCTGCGCGTCGCGAACCTCACCGCGCCCAGGATGAGCCACCGTCGCTACGAGAGCTGCACGCAGTGCCATGTCGTCGGCGACGACCCGAGGCCGCTCGCGGAGACGCCGCCTCCGCCCGACAACACCTTTGCTGGTATGCCGTCGCCGCGGCGAGGCGCCCGCGCCTACGAGGGCGGGCCGCCCACGATCCCGCACCCGACGCTGATGCGCTCCGAGTGCGCGAGCTGCCATGGCGTCCATGGCGCCCTGGGCATTCGCTCGACCCACCCTTACCGGCAGAGCTGCACCCAGTGCCACGCCCCTTCGGCCGAGCTGGATCAGCGTGCGCCCACGCCTCTCTCCGCGTGGCCGCCGCCGAACATGGGAGCGGACAGGCCATGAAGCTCCCTTCCAGGGATGAGACGGATGTCGGTCCCGAGATCCCGCTGCCTCCCTTGCAGGAGGCGGTGCTCGACGAGGCGACCCTCGATCAGCTCTTCTTCGACCTCGCCCAGGCCGCGGAGCTCGTCTCGGTGTCGCTCAAGGCCGGTGCGACTGCCCGCGCCGGCGATCTCCAGCGGGCCGGCAGCGCGGGCGGCGAGCTCGCCCTCGCCCGCCGCGCGCTCGGCGACGGGACCGCGCTCGGGGTGCAGATCCGTTATCGTTTCGCGGGCTCGGAGTGGTGGGACACGCTGCTCCGGGTGCCCTCCGGCGTGCGCCTCGTGCGCGTCCGGATCGAGGACGCCCTGCGATAGCGCGTCGCGCACGGGTGGCGCCGTCTCCCGATGAGCAGAGTCACCGGGGCGAACGCATGCCATCTACAGTGCCCGCGCGATCTGCCGACGGCCCACCTTTCGTCACTGGCCGAAGCCGATCCACGTCGTGGACGAATGAACACGCCGACCCAACAGGCGCCCTCAACCAATCCGCGCGCGGCGAGCGCCGCTCGCGAGGCGCGCAGCCGCCGGACACGGGGTAGAACACCTCGGTTCGGAGCGGCGGCCCATGTCCTTATCCTGGTTGGACAGCCCTATGCCTTGGCTTTCCATTCGTTGCGTGATTCTCTTGTCAGCCAGCAAATTCACCGTATACTGATTGTGAGTCGCGCTCCTGCCGTCCGCCATATCGTCCTGAGGCGTGTCACAGCGCTCGTGTCGATCCGCCGGATCGAGGTTCCGACCATTCCATGTCCGCTCCTGCGATGCCCTGGACGGCGCGTTCGCCGCCGGTGCTCGCGAGCTGAGCGGACATGGCGCTGAGGGGGAGCGCCGCTGCCGCCGCTCCGCTGCGAGGCCCGGCCGAGCGGCGGCGGACGGCGTGCGGGGTCGTGCGGAAGGGAGGGGGAGATGCTGCGGTTTCACCTGGTCACGGATGTCGCCGAGCTCGGCGCGATGCGTGGGGCGTGGGAAGAACTGATGGGGCGGAGCGGCATGAACGAGCCGATGCTCACGCCGGACTGGATGCTCGCCTGGTGGCGCGTGTTCGGGGCGCAGGGCCGCTCGCTGCGCGCCGCGCTCTTCTTCGATGGGTCCCGCCTGGTCGGCCTCGCGCCGCTGCTGGAGCGCCGCTGCCGGCACCGCAGCGGCATCGTGTTCCGCCGGCTGGAGCTCATCGCCTCGGGGGAGGATCAGGCCGACGAGGTCTGCTCTTGCAACCTCGGTGTCATCGCCGAGCGGGGCGCCGAGGCCGACGTCGCGCACGCGCTCGCCGGCGCGCTCACGGGCGCGGCATTCGGGGCCTGGGACGAGCTGGTGATGCCGGCCATGCGCCCCGAGGGCGCGCTCGCCGTGATCCTCTCGCGCGAGCTCCGGCAGCACGGCATCGACGCGCGGATCGAGGTCACGGACGCCTCGCCCTACATCCCGCTGCCGTCCAGCTGGGAGAAGTACCTGAGCGCGCTCTCCGCCTCGCGCCGCTACCTCGTGCGCCGCTCGACGCGCGATCTCGAGGCGTGGGCGGGCGGCACGCTGACGTTCGAGCGGGCGAGGACGCGCGCGGAGCTCGATCGCGCGCGCGAGATCCTGCTCCGCCTGCACGCCGAGCGCTGGTCGGCCGATGGGCGCGCCGGCGTGTTCGCCTCGCAGCGCTTCCGCGAGTTCCACGACGAGGTGATGCCCGCGATGTTCGAGCGCGGCGCCCTCGATCTCGCGTGGCTCTCGGCGCGCGGCGAGCCCATCGCGGCGCTCTATAACCTTGTGTGGAACAACAAGATCTACTTCTACCAGTGCGGGCGCAGGGTCGACCTGCCGAAGGGGCTCCGGCCGGGGACCGTGATCCACGCCTTTGCCATCCGCGCTGCGATCGCGGAGGGGCGGCACGAGTACGATTTTCTGGACAGCCCTTGCCAGTACAAGCTGGCCCTCTCGCTATCGGCGCGGCCGCTCATCGAGCTCCGGGCCGCGCGCCCCTCGGTGAACGACAGCGCCCGCCGCGCCGCGGAGCTCGCCGCGCACGAGCTCCGCGCGCTCAAGCGGCGCGTCCTCGCGACGTGGCGCGCCGCCGCCGGGTCGCTCGCGCGCGGGCCCGCGGATGGCCAGGAGACCCCGCGCGGCGAGCCCGCAGTCGCCCAGGGAGATCCCGACACCCCCCCGCGGGCAGCGCGCGAGCGAGCCGCCTCGGAGCGAGCTGTTCGCCAAGAACAGAAATCCTAGGCTCCCGTCCCGTGCTCTGTGGCCCTCTGTTCCTCTTCTGTGGGCAGAGGCCGGTGGGGCCGGAATCGGACGCTGCCCGGCGTCGCTGTGCGTCTCTCGAGGTGGCCTCAGAGGCCGACGGTAGCCCGGAAGAACTGGCCGTGTCCCTCGATGGCGTAGCTCCCCGACGAGAACGGGACGAAGATCGAGCCACCCTGGCGGAGCTCGCGGGCAGCGCCGCGCGCGTCGACCAGCGAGGCCTGTCCCCGGGTGCAGAGGACGATCTCGGGGCCGCGGCGGTCATCGGTCCTCCAGGGGGCCGCGGCGTCGAGGTCGATGCGGGAGAGCCGGAACTCCGGCGCTGGGGTGTCATAGAAGGACTCCACGCCCACCTGGCGCGGCACGATGGGCTCGACACGCCACGGCGCGAAATCGAGGACGCGAACGAGCTCGTCGACGTTGACGCGCTTCGGCGTGAGCCCGCCGCGCAGCACGTTGTCGGAGCTCGCCATGATCTCGATCCCGACCCCTTGCACATAGGCGTGCAGGCGGCGCGGCGGCAGGTACAGCGCCTCGCCCGGCTCGAGGTGCACGTCGTTGAGCAGGAGCGCGATCACGACGCCGACGTCGCCCGGGTAGAGCTCGTTCAGGCGGAGCGCCCAGCCAGCGGCCCGCGCGAGCCATCCGCCCGCCTGGGCGCGCTCCCGGCACGCCTCGACCACCGAGGACACGAGCTCGCGCCGGGCGGCCGGCTCGAGCGCGAGCAGGCCCTGGACGAGCCGCGCGACAGCGGCCGCGTCGATCGCGTCGGCGCTGCGCGGGACGAGCGCGTCCCCCGGGCCTCCGGCGAGCAGCTCGAAGACCTCCGGCAGGGCCGTGGCGGGCCGGAAACCGCAGAGGGCGTCGAACGGGGTGAGCGCGCAGATGAGCTCGGGTTTGTGGTGCGGGTCGCGGTAGGTGCGCTCGGGGGCGTCGACCGGGACGCCGGCGGCGTTCTCCGCGTCGAACCCGCGCCGCGCCTGCGCTTCGTCCGGGTGTGCCTGCAGCGACAGCGGCTGGTCGGCCGCGAGCACCTTGAGCAGAAAGGGGAGCCGAGCGCCGAAGCGTTCGCGCGTCGGTCCTCCGAGGAAGGCGTCTGCGTGCTTGGAGATGGCGTCGATCAGGCGCTCTCGTCCCCCGTCGAGCTCGATGCACGAGGAGGCCGCCGGGTGGGCTCCCATCCAGAGCTCGGCCTGCGGCTTGTCGGAGGGGCGCTGTCCGAGCAGCGTCGCGATGGCGTCCCGGGAGCCCCAGGCGTACTCCTGAACACGGTTCTCGAGCGAAAACATTGGGATAGCGTGCTCCTGCAAGGCGTCACCCTACCTCATGGCATCGGAGAAATCAGCTCTTGAGCGGGCTGTGCGCAGGCGGCGTTCCGGCTTTACGAGGTCGTGCGAGCGCTCTACGCTCGCCGGATGACGATGCGCCAGGACGACGCGAGGTTCACGCCCATCCTTGCGAGGCTGCGCGACGCCGCGCTGGCCTATCCCGAGGCCGTGGAGGAGTTCCCCTGGGGCGACCGTGTCGCCAAGGTGCGCGGGAAGATCTTCGTCTTCCTCAACACCCACGAAGGGAAGCTCCTTGTCACGGCGAAGCTGCCGCAGTCGGGCGAGGCCGCGCTCATGCTGCCGTTCGCGGAGCCCACAGGGTACAACCTCGGCAAGAGCGGCTGGGTGACGGCGCGCTTCGGCCCGAAGGATCGCGTGCCCGAGGCGATGCTGATCGAGTGGATCGAGGAGAGCTATCGCGCGGTGGCGCCGAAGCGAGCATTGCAGTCGCTGGGTGGCGCGGCGCTGGTGCCGGGGAAGCCAGGGAAGCCAGTGAAGAAGGGGTCTCCCGCCAAGAAGGTGGCGGCGGCGAAGGGAGCTCCGGAGAAGAAGGCTGCGGCGAAGAAGAGGACTCCCGTCAAGAAGGTGGCAGCGGAGAAGAGAGCGCCGGAGAAGAAGGCTGCGGCGAAGGGGACTCCCGCCACGAAGGCTGCGGCGAAGAAGGGGTCTTCCGCCAAGAAGGCGGCGGAGAAGGAGAGCCGGCGAAGTCCATGACGCTTGTGAACGAGGCGGCGCCAGCGGACGCGGCCAGCGCGCCCGGCCGGTGAGGCTGAGTGCGTTCGTCGCCGCCCCGCGCGTCGAGACGGACTCTACACCCCGACGGAGGAACATCGATGCGCCACCGCGAGCCATCCACGGATGCGTCGTCCGAGCCGCAACCGCAACCTGCCAGGCGTCCTTCGTCCCCACCACGCTGGCGCCGGCTCCGGTTCGTCGTGCTCGCCGTCGCCGTGCTCTACCTCCTCGCGGTCGCGTCGATCTGGCTCGCCCTGCCCATCGTGGGCGACCGGTGGTGGCCAGGGACGCTCATTCTCTTCGGCCCGCGCCGGCTCGTCGCCCTCCCTCTCCTCGTGATCGTGCCCGCCGCGCTCCTCGTGCAGCGCCGCGCTCTCCTTCCGGCGGCGCTGGCATCCGCGATCGTGGCCGGGCCGATCCTCGGTTTCACGTTCTCTCTCCGGGCCCTTACCGGAGACGCCGACAGCCACGACCTGCGCGTCGCCTCCTTCAACACGGGCAGCCGCGCGATGGACATCGATCGACTCAAGGGCTTCGTGGCCGAGACCCGGCCCGACGTGATCGCGATGCAGGAGTGCTCGGCGTCGGAGTCGGAGCTGAACGCAGCATTTCCAGGATGGTCCGTCCACGTCGATACCGGGATGTGCCTTGTGAGCCGGCACCCTCTCCTCAAGGCCGAGTCCAGGGATCGCCGTGACGTCTGGGATCAAGGCGGCCACGGCGCGATCCTGCGCTACGAGATCGCGCTGCCGGACGCGCTACGGCCGAGCTCAGAGGAGCCGCGCGGGACCCGTGTCTTCAGTCTGCTCAACCTGCATCTGGAGACGCCCCGCGAGGCGATCGAGGCGCTGATCCACGGCCTGTGGAAGCAGGCAGCGGAGCACGACCGTGTCATCGCATTGCGTGCCTGGGAGTCCGAGCTCGCGCGGCAGTGGGTCGACGAGGCGCCCTATCCGGTCGTCATCGCTGGCGACTTCAACATGCCGGTCGACAGCGCCATCTACCGGCGCTTCTGGGCGGGCTTCGAGAACGCGTTCTCGCGCGCCGGCCTGGGGTTCGGCGCGACGAAGCGCACGCGCTGGTTTGGCGTCCGCATCGACCACGTGCTCGCCGGGCCTGGCTGGACGACCGAGCGCGCATGGATCGGCCCGGATCTCGGCTCGGATCACCTCCCCATCGTCGCCGACCTGCGCTGGAGCGGCACCCCGCGCGAAGGGCGCGCGGAGCGCTAGCGCGGCGACGCCGCGAGGACGAGCGGGGGAGGTTCGAGCCGGCTCGTCATGCGCGCGCGGGGCGCGGGCCGCACAGCGGGCGCAGCGCCTCGCGCTCGGCCGCGGACAGCACCGTGATGGGGTACTTCGGATCGCCGCTCGCGCGATCGAAGAACGGATGCGGCCACGCCTTGCCGCGGAGCTTCCAGCCGAGCAGCTTCCGGGCCACGTGCGCGAGGAATCGCACGCTCGGCCTCAGCGACCCGGGCGGCGGCTCGCCGATGGCGAACTTGCCCAGGATCGCGCCGCGCGGCGCGCCGAAGACCTCGTCGCACGGGCGCGCGCTCGGCGCTTGCTGGAACAGCTCTGTGACGATGCCGACGAACGGCAATCGCGGCGTCAACGTGTTGCCGAGCGGCGTCTTGCAGCAGCTCGCGTACCAGCGATAGAGACCCTTGGGCGTCAGGCGCACCGCGGTGACGAGCTCGCTGCCGCGGTCGAAGGAGACCGCCGAAGGAGCCACCTGCACGATGTCCGTGCCACCCTGCTCATCGAGCAGGTCGGCGCGGCCGAGATGGTGCAGGAACGCCTGACAGTCGTCGCAGTAGCAGACGGCGCGGTTCACCGCTTCCGGCGATGCACCGCGCAGCCATCCATGGACCTTTCCGCAGCGACACTGGAGCTCGACGTCTCTGGACATTCGGCTCGCATAGCACGGCTCGACGCGCGCCGCGCGCGCTTCCGGTCGTCAGCGGTCGAGGAAGTCCATCAGCCACGTCATGGCCGGCCGCATGGTGCCGTTCGACTGCTGGAGGCCCGTGTTGGCCCTCCAGGTGGAGCCGACGATGTAACCCCACAGCGTGACGCCAGGAACGGAAGGGTGATTCCAGAACATCGTGAACTGTTCCTGCATCACCCGGCGCTGCTCCTCGTCGTTCGCGATGCCAATATCGTACTCGGTGATGTACACGGGCTTGCCCAGCGACGCGAGCTTGTCGATGTACCCTTTCACCGTGTTTGTGTTGAGCCTGTATGCGTCGTGGGCCTGAGCGCCGAGCGCGTCGACCGGGGCGCCTGCGTTGATCACCGCCCTCGCGATCCGCATGAAGTTCTGGTGCTCACCCTCGTACTCGATGTTGTTGTAGTCGTTGAGGATCAGCTTCGCGTTCGGGCAGAACTCGCGAGCCCACTTGAAGGAGTTGACGATCCAGTCATAGCCGCTGGCGCCGTCGCCGCCGATGCCGTTCTTGTAAGAGGGCGTCGTGTGGGGCGGCGGCTCGTTGACGACGTCGATGTACTTGGTGTCGGGGTAGCGCGCGCAGAACGACCGCATCCAGTCCCTCACGGCCGCCTGCTGGTCCGACCCGGAGAGGCCCGCGAGCCACTCTGGCTGCTGGCTGCCCCACACGAAGGTGTGCTGCTTGAACGGGATGCCGTTGTCCTTCGCATACTTGTAGATCGTGTCGAGCTTGCTCCAGTCTTTCTGGCCGCGCGTCCTCTCGACGGAGCCCCATTTGCCCTCGTTCTCGGGCGTGATCTGGTTCCAGTAGTTGGCGAAGCCGGCGCGGACGGCGCCATTCGTCGTGATGTTGCCCACGAACTTCGCGCCGGTCGGGGTGCCGCCGCCGGAGCCGCCGGAGCCGCCGGAGCCGCCCCCGCCACCGGAGCCGCCTGCACCGCCCCCGCCGCTGCTCGCCGAGGAGCTCGAGGACGAGCTCGAGCTGCTGCTGGTCGATGAGGAGCTCGAACTGCTGCTGCTCGATGAAGAAGCGCTCGTGCTGGTGCTCGAGCCTCCATTGCCCTTGACCGAGACGATCGTGGGGCTCCCGGTGCCGCTCGCGCAGAACCCCCATGACGCCGAACGGCCTGCAGCGATGGAGCCGTTGTAGTTCTCGTTGGTGACGTTCAGCTGCCCGCCGGACGTCGTGTAGCGCGCGTTCCACAGGCTGGTCACCGTGGCGCCGTTGAGCCCGACGACCAGACCCCACGACGTGGCCGGGCCGTTGCTCGTGTTCGTCACCGTCACGTTCGCGCAGTACCCGCCGGTCCATTGCGACTGGAACGCGAGCTCGGCCTTCATCGTGTTGTCCGGGCTGCTCAACCCCGACTCGAGGGCGTCGCTGTCCTCCAGGTCAGCAGGCTCCATGGCGCAGGCGACCAGGCAGCACGCGAACGAGAAGGAGACAGGGCCAAGTAAGCGATCGATACGCATAAGGTTCTCCATGATCCGGCCGGCCGAGCCGCAGGGTTGTGCTCAAAGCGAATAAGTAGGACAGAGTTGCGTCTGCGAGCCCTGCCGCCCGTCGGGTCGATTTTGTAAGATTGCGGCCAGAGCGATATTCGATCGACAATGGCCGTTGCACGATCACACCGTGACTGTCGAAGCAAGCTGTACACACGCCATGCCCGGCGCGAGGCGATGCCGAGCATGGCATGTGACTTAAGCATGCAACTGGGAACCGATGTCAAGCGCTTCGCGCGATCGGCTCCCTGATACAGTCACGTCGCATTCACAGGCTCGCGACGGAACGGCGTGCGTGCCGTCCGCCCTCCTGAAGCTGCAACGAGGGTTCGATGGTCGAGCTATGCGCTAAGGGAGATACCGTCGCTCCCGCGGTCTGCGGGAGCGAGGTCAGAAGCCCGGGCGGACGTGTGGCCCGCGGGCCGCGCTCACCCCGCGGGGTGTGTCTCGGCGTCCGCGCAGCAGCGGAAGCCGACCTCGTAGCCGTAGTCGTCTTCCTTGTGAAAGGTCGTCATCGGGCGGCACTGGCTCCGGATCGGACCCCACCATCCGCCCTTGAGCCCGCTGCGGTAAGGGGCCTTCTGATCGGTGCGCACCACCCACTCGTTGACGTTGCCGTTCAGGTCGAAGACGCCCGCCCACGAGGCGCACTCCGCGCGCCCGCCGGACGGCTCGCGGCCGTCCAGGCGCGCGAGCTCGGCGGCGCATCGCGCGTTCTGCTGGCACGCTTCGTAGTGGAGCAGCCGCTGCGAGTGGTCTGGAAAGCGGTAGTCTCGGTCCTGATTGCAGGTCTCGGCATTCCGCTCGTAGCCGTAGACGTAAGGCTGCGATTCAGGGCCTTCGCAGGCGAAATTGAACTCGGCCTCGGTGCAGAGCCGCTTGCCCTCCGCCGCGCAGAGCCCGGCGGCTTGCTCCCACGAGGTCAGCGTGCGCGGCAGCGCGCCGGGGACATTCGGGTACTCGTACCGGTCCATGCAGAACGAGAGGTGCTGGGTCTTCTCTGCGACGCACCGCGACGGCTCGCGGAATCGCAAGCAACGGGCGGCAACCCCCGGCTCGCCGTGGCGCTTTGTCCATTCGGGATGGTACTCGAGGCATTCCTGCACCACGGCGCTGCAATACTCGCCCTCCACCCGCACCATTCCGTCGGGGCAGCCCTGGGTCGAGCCGGGCAGCGCGATCGGCACCTCGATCATCGCCGGCTGGTCCAGCGGCTCGTCGTTCTCCGCGGCCGGAAGCTCGACCGGCAGCGGGTCCGATATCTCCGCCTCCGTCGCCGGCGTCTCGACCGGCAGCGGGTCGGACATCTCCGCCGACTGCTCGGGAATCTCGACGTGCCGGGCGTCGCCTCCACCTCCGCCCCCGCTCCCGCCGCTGTCCGAGGGACCGGTGCAGCTCGAGGTCGCAACGCCAAGCAGTGTCAGTACCGTGAAACCCAGGATACGCACGTTAACCTCTTCCCACGTTTGGCTACATCAGCCTACAGGCGTGGGCCAAAATTGATGCTGACCCGGGCTCGCCTCGATTTCTCGCGAGCGTCGGGAGCCGTCCGGAGGCACTGCAAAATCTCGGCCTGCCTCCGCACCCCGGAAAACCGGGCTACGGGGCTGTTGGTCGTGGCTTTGTCCCGTGGCGTGGCCGCCCGGTGGTCCAGGATGGCCGGCCAGCGCGGCCACCCCGGCACATCGGCCAGCGCGCGAACTGCGCGCCCTGCGTCCTCTTGCGCCGCGGGTTGGTCGCCGCCGTCATGTCGCGTCGACCGGAGGGCTCAGGCGGGGCTCTGGGCCTCTCTCTCCTGTCACGCCGGCACGCCGCAGGCGGGGCATCTCAGGAGGTCAAAGCGCGTCCAGTATCCACGGAACTGCACGACCCTTTGCAGGTCTGGAAGCCTCGGTGTGCGCCGCGGGCGCTGGCGCCGGCGCCGACGGCCGAGCGTTGCGAACGGGCACCGCGGCGCCAAGGCGCTCGACGGGGATGCGTGGATGGATCGGGCTCGGAACCAGTTCGCCAGGGCCGCTTTATCGAGTTTTGCAGAGGAGCGGGCGTGAGCGCAAGAATGGCTAGGGTTGTGTTACGTTCTGGTGAACTGCACGAGGTAATGAGTTGCCCATTGCGGGCGTCGAGGCCGGGGCCGCCGCTTCTATACGGGGTTCCCCTCGTCGTCCCACGTGGAGAAGCCGTGCGCGTCCGGATGATGGGTCTTCACCACGCAGAAGCGCTGGCCGGTCGGCGCCTCGAGCACCCACCACGTCGAGGCCTGCGTGACCCGCTTGGCGCCGAGCCGCTCGAGGCGGCGCACCTCGGCTTCGACGTTGTCGGTCTCGATGTCGAGGTGAACGCGGCTCCCGTGCTTCACGCTCTGCACTTCGACCGAAAGATCGCGCGCAGACGCGTCCAGGCGGACGTAGGCCTCGCCGTCTTGGCCGCGCGATCGCATCCCGAGCGCCGCGCTCCAGAAGCGGGCGGCGCCATCGAGATCGTCGGTTCGGCAGTCGATGATGAACCCAGCCAGGCGACTCTTGTGCATGCGATCTGTTAGCACGGCCACCACGGTGCGGCGGCGACGCGAGGCGCCCAGGTGAGATTGCTGCCCACGCACCAGCTGATGTGGTGCGTCGCCGTGGTCAGAGGTCCAGCGTCGGCTCCTGGAGCATCAGGCTCACGTCCGCCACGCCGGGCAACGCCTGCAGGCTCGTCACGAGGCCGGCCCGCATGTCGGGGTGGCGAACGCGGATCTGGTAGGCGTGCTCCATGACGGTGCCCTGCGCCGCCTCGCGCAGGGTCACGAGCGAGAAGGTGCCGCAGTGCTCGCGGAGGATGCCCGCGATCGGGCCGGCGATCTCCGCGCCGGCCTGGCCGGCCGGCACCACGAACCGGAGCAGCCCGTCCGGCTGCCGGCGCGACCCGTAGCCGGTGACGTGGAGCAAGAGCGTCGCGACGCCGAACATGGCCGCCCCCGCGATCGCCGCGCCGTAGGCCCGCGCGCCGCTCGCCATGCCGATGGTGAGCGACGCGAAGACGAACACGACGTCGCGCGGGTCGCGCAGCGTGGTGCGGAACCGGATCGCGGAGACGCCCCCCGCGATCCCGATGCCGGCCGCGATGTTGTTGCCGACGGCGAGCATGAGCGTGCACGTGATGATGCTGCCCAGCGCCATGCTCTGGACGACCGTCCGGGAGTAGGAGAGGCCGCGGAACGTGAGCATGTAGACGCCGGCGATGCCCTGCGTGAGCCCGAAGGCGACGAGCAGGGCGAGGAGCGCGTCGCGCCACTCGACGGCCTCGCCGTGCGAGAGCGCCGCCAGCCAGTCCATCATTGCCACCCTGCGACCCGGGTCGCCCGCGCTTCCGGGAGCATCAGCTGCGCGGTGACGCTGTAGCAGTACTTGGAGAACGAGTGCCGGACGAGGTCGAGGCGCCGCACGAGCGCCACCATCCACGCAGGCGGCCTGCGTTCGAACTTGAGCTCGAGGACGCAGACGGGCTCCGGCGTCTGCGTCTGGACGGGGTGGTCGACCGGGCGCCACCCCCCCTCGGAGGCGTCGAGATCCATCGTTTCCCTGCGCTGACAGACGATCTTCCGGTCGAACGTCAGGCGCGCGTAGGTGTCGATGGTGCTCTCGTACGCCTCGCGCTCGTAGTCGACAAGGAGCGTCGGTCTGAGGTCGTGGCGGTGGAACGCGCCGATGAACTTCTCCGCGCCCTTCCGCGCGCCCGGCGAGAGGTGATCGAGCGAGGGGGGGCGGCCGTGCGCGAGCAGATCGCGCCACTCGCTCGCTGGCACCGCCGCGCGCGACTTGATGATCACATCCTGGACGCGCCGCTTCACCTCCAGGAAGGCCGGGCTGGTCTTCCCGGGATAGGTGCGCACCCGCAGCTTGAAGCGGTCGCGCTGCTCCCGGGCGTTGGCCCAGTAGAGGTCGAACCCGCGGGTGTCGAGGTAGAGCGACCGGATGCGGTACACGCCGCCCGGGCCGGCGTACCGGTCCAGCCGGCCGATCGCGCAGGCGGTGGCCCGGATCGCCGGGACCAGACGCTCCGGAACCAGGTATTTGAACTCGTATCGTTCGATGACGTCCAGGACTCTCGCCTCCTCGGTCGTCAAGGGCAAGCGCGCCGCGCTGCTACGCGTCGCAAGGTTGTTACGGTAACCGCGCAATAATGACACAAATTTCGCCGGCGTCCGCAAGCGGAATCCATGGCCGCTTCGCGAGATCTTTGCGCTTTCCCTGCAACCTGCGCGCCTGCGGCAGCGCTGCTGGGGGAGCGCCCGGCGCGGCTCGGGGCCCGCGCGGGCGCTGCTCCTTGCGGTGGCTCCTTGCGGTGGGCTGACAGGGGCTCGGGGCCGGCGCCAGCGGGGCGGGCCTTCGGCTGCCGGGGTGACGCGGGCCTGCGCGCTCCCCGCGCCTGGGGCGGAGGTCGCTGCCTGTTTGTGCCACGAGCGCCCAGCTCATGATCGCGTCGTCATGAGTCGATGTCGTGAGCGGCTCCTCGCGAGGCGCGCCGCCGCTCGGCCGCGCAGCCTCTTCCGAGCCCTGATTGACGCGATCGATCGATCGATCTCGCGCGAAGTTGTTGAAGGCCGCCTGGATCCAGGCGAGATCGTGGAACGATACGCATGCGTCAGGTACCCGACCTCCTCGCCGTCCTCCAGCAGATCGTGCGGCGGGCCATGGCCGTCCTCCCGCACGCGCCGCGCGGGAGCCTGCTGCTCCGCGAGGGCGGCCGCTTCGTGGCCCGAGCGCTTGTCGGGTTCGACGCGCCGCCTGGGGTTTCCTCGCGCGTTCCGGTCGGCGCGGAGGTCGAGGGGGGCGCGCTCGGCACGGCGGCGCCTCCCGACGGCGCGCACGCGAGCCGCATCGTCGATGCGCGGGCGTGGTACCGGACGTACCTGCCTTTCGCGATCGAGGCGGGCTGCGGCGTCCCCGAAGGCGCCGGGGTGCTTGTCGCGCCCATCCAGCTGTGCGGCGAGCCGGCCGGCTATCTCGCCATCGAGCAGGCCACCATGGAGTCTCCGGGCGAGGAGCGCCGCGCCATGATCGAGGTCCTCGCGGGCACGGCCGGAGATGCGCTGGAGCGGCACAGGCTCTATGACGACAAGGCGAGCGCGGCGCAGGAGATCCGCCTGTTCGAGCGGCTGCTCCACGCGGTGGGCACGACGCTCGCGCTGCACGACCTCATCGAGACCATCGCTCACGGCATCAAGAGCGTGCAGCTCGATCCGAGCTGGGACACGGTGGAGATCTGGCTGCTCGAGGAGGACCGCGTCGGGGACGGCCCCGAGCTCGCGCGGGGCGACCTGTGCGCCCGCGTCTACCGCGCCCCGGCGTCGGAGCCGACGACCTACTTCCAGAACATCCGCGCCGGCGCGGACAGCGCCGCGCGGCCCCTCGGCGTCTCCATCGACTGGCGGACCGGCCATGGCGGCGACGGCGACGGCTCTCAGCGCGCCCTGCTCGATGAGGCGATCGGCCGGCGCATGTCCGGCATCGTCGTCGCGCCCAGCAACCCCGAGAGCGCGGAGGAGGCGTTCCGGCGGGCGGCCGAGAGGGACATCCCGGTCGTCGTGATCGACACGCCTCCGATCCCGGGCAGCCGGGCGCCGCTCTACATCGGGACGGACAACGTGGCGTCGGGCAGGTTGGCGGCCGAGGTGATGAAGCGGCTGCTCCCGGGCGGCGGCGTCGTCGCGTCCCTGGGCGCCGTGGGGCTCGCGCTGAACATCCGCGAGCGCGTCGAGGGCTTCCGCGTCGCGGCGCTCGGGTCGAACCTCACGGTGCTGCCGACGATCCCGTGCGACTGGGATCAGGAGGCCGGGACGAGGCTCGCCACGGCGGCGCTGGAGGGGCGGTCCGACGTCGCGGGCGCCTTCGGCGCCGCGGCGGACAACGGGCCGTCCTGGGGCCGCGCGGCGCGAGCCCTCGGCAGGGCCGGAGATCTCAAGATCGTCGGCTTCGATCTCGTCGCCCGCACGGTCGCCCTGCTCCGGCAGGGGGCGATCCACGCGACGATCGTCCAGCGCGAGGACGACATGGGCTTCCGCGCCATCGAGACGATCCACCGGATGATCACGCGCGGCGTCGGGCCGACGCTCGCCGAGCTGCCGCCTTCCCGTGTCCTCCACACCCGCGTCGATTGCGTCACCCTCGAGCAGACGCCGTGGTCCACGACGCTGAGCGATTACCTCTCTCTCGAGGCCGCCCGCCGGGCCGCGGCCGGGAACGGCGGGCGGATCGCGCCCGTCGCCCCGGCGATCGAGGTCATGATGATCGGGGTCGCGCCCCCCTCGAGCTCCGTCGTCGAGGACCAGGTCTCGATCCCGGCGCGCTCGCTCGTGCGCCGCGCGATCGCGTCGGGCCGCCCGGTCGTGATCGACCCCGCCGAGGGGGGCGCGGACGCCGACCTGCCTGCCGCGCACGACGGCGCGCGCACGGCCATCGCCGTGCCGCTGCAAGGCCGCGGCAACGTCCTCGGCGCCCTCGTCCTGAGCAGCGCTCGCAGGGAGGCGTGCGGCGCGGGCGACGTGGCGTTCCTGGTCCGCGTCGCCGGCACGGTGGCGATCGGCGTCGAGAACGCCCGGCTGCTGCGCCGCATCTCCGCGCGGAGCGAGGAGCTCGAGCGCGCCAACCTGCAGCAAGCGGCGATGCTCCAGACGATCCGCGAGCTCTCGAGCCCCGTGGTGCCCATCGCGGACGGCATCCTCGTGATGCCCGTCGTGGGCGTCATGGATGCCCGGCGCTCCGGCGACTTCATCGCGTCGATGCTCCGCGAGATCGACGCGAAGCGCGCGCACGTCGTGCTGATCGACGTCACCGGCATGGCGTTCGTCGACGCGACGGCGGCGTCGCGGCTCGTCGAGGCGGCGCAGGCGGCCGCGCTGCTCGGCGCCGAGGCGGTGCTCGTCGGCATCCGGCCGGAGGCCGCGCAGATGATGGTCCGCCAAGGCCTGGACGTCGGCTCGATGGTGACGCACGCCAACCTGGCGAGCGGCTTCCGCCATGCGCTCTCGAGGGTGCGCCGCCGCGCGGCGAAGCGCCGCTGACCGCGCGGCGGCTACTCCGCCCCGGCGGGCGGCGCCTCGATGGGGTGCGGCTCCGCGGTCTTCGCCTCGCCGGCGCGCCGGGCGCGCCGCTGCGCCTGGGCGACGTGCACCACCTGGTCGAAGACGACGGCCACGAGGATGACGGTGCCGATGATGATGAACGTCCAGTTCGGGTCGAGGCGCCAGATGCGCGGCACGCCGGCGTCGCTGTGGCGGATCTGGAACATGTTGATGCCGTTGTCGATGACCCGCATGAGGGCAGAGCCGATGAGGATCCCGAGCGCGCCGCCCTCGCCGCCGCGCAGCGAGCAGCCTCCGAGCACGGCGGCTGCGATCGCGTAGAGCTCGTAGCCCATCCCGACCTGCTGCGACATCTGGCCGATGTAGGACGCGTAGCAGACGCCCGCGATCCCGCCGGTGGCCGACGAGATGACGTACGTCGAGACCTCCACCCGGCGCACGTCGATGCCCGAGTACTCGGCGGCCTCGCGGTTGCCCCCGATCGCGTACATGTAGCGCCCGAGCACGGTGAAGTGCAGCACGTACGCGCCGGCGGCGAGGACCACGAGGAAGATGACGAGCGGGTAGGGGATGAGCGCGTCGCCGGACACGCGCAGCAGCCCGCCGTTGGCGAGGCCGAGGAACGGCGAGTCGCCGAAGCTCAGCGTGCCGCCCTCGGCCACCGTCTGCGAGACGCCGCGCACGAGGAGCATGCCGCCGAGCGTGACGACGAACGGCTGCAGCTTGAGCCGCGTGATGAGCAGCCCCTGCGCGAGCCCCACGAGCATCGCGGCGGCGAGCGCGGCCGGGATGCCGACCCAGAGCGGGTAGCCGAGGCACCCCATCCCCGAGGACGAGATCTTGGCGAGCAGGACGCCGGTGAAGCCGATCACCGAGCCGATCGACAGGTCGATGCCGCCGGTGATGATGACGAACCCCATGCCCATCGCGAAGATGCCGAGCATCGCGATCTGCCGCGTGGTGTTGACGACGTTCGATTGCCCGAGGAAGTCGGGGTTGGAGATCCAGAGCCCCGCGCACATCAGGACGAGCACGACGCTCATGCCCAGCTCACGTCTCATGCGGTCACCGCGCATTCCACGTCCCCTTCCGCGCCCCTCGCGCTCCCCGTCATCAGCGCGGCGACGCGCTGCTGCGTCAGCCCTTCGCGCGGGAGCACGCCCGTGATCCGGCGCTCGTGCATGACGACCACGCGATCGCTCATGCCGAGCACCTCCTCCATGTCCGAGCTGACCATCAAGAGCGTGATCCCTTCCGCGGCGAGCGCGGCCATGTGCCTGTAGATCTCGGCCTTGGCGCCGACGTCGATGCCGCGCGTCGGCTCGTCCAGGAGGAGGACGCGGGGGCCCATCGACAGCCATTTCCCGAGGACGACCTTCTGCTGGTTGCCGCCCGAGAGGTTCACCGATCGCTGATCGAGCGTCGGCGTCTTGATGCGGAGCCGGTCGACCTCGGCGCGCGCGGCGCGGCGCTCGGCGGCGCGGTCGAGCCAGAAGGCGCGGGCGAAGCGGGCGAGGCCCGGCAGCGACGCGTTCTCGACGACGGTCATGGGGAGCACGAGCCCGTGCCGCTTGCGATCCTCCGGCGCGAGGCACACGCCGCGGTCGATCGCGTCGCGCGTCGTCCGCGGCGCATAAGGCTCTCCCGCGAGCGTCATCGCGCCGCCGAGCGCCCGGGTCGCCCCGAAGATCGCCTGCATCAGCTCGGTGCGCCCCGAGCCGACCAGCCCCGCGAAGCCGAGGATCTCCCCGCGAAGCGCCGTGAAGCTCACGCCCGCGGGCGCGCCGGGGACGACGAGGTCGCGGACCTCGAGCGCGGGCTCCCGCCGCGGGCGCGCGCTCCTCTCCGGGAAGTAGCGGCCGCTGAGCTCCCGCCCGACCATCATGGAGACCATCCTGTCGTGCGTCGCCTCGGCCCGCGCGAGCTCGCCGACGAGCCGCCCGTCGCGCAGCACGGCGATGCGATCGGCCAGGCTCAGCACCTCGTCCATGCGGTGAGAGATGTAGATGACGCCGATCCCGCCGGCGCGGAGCCGCTCCACGATCGCGAAGAGCTCCCTCGACTCGCCCGCGGTGAGCGACGAGGTCGGCTCGTCCATGACGAGGATGCGCGCGCTGGCCGAGAGGGCCTTGGCGATCTCGACCATCTGCATCTGCCCCGCGGTGAGCGCCGACACGGGCGTCGTCGGCGGCAGCGGGAGGCCGACGCGCGCGAGGAGCGCCGCCGCCCGCGCGTTCAGCTCACCGCGCCGGAGCGGGGCAAGCAGGCGGGGGGTCGGCGCCTCGCACCCCTCGCTCCCGAGGAAGACGTTCGCGGCGATGTCGAGGTTCGGCGCGAGCATCAGCTCCTGATGGATCAGCGCGACGCCGAGGCGCTTGGCCGCGCGCACCCCGCTGAGCGACACGGGCGCCCCGTCGATGAAGATCTGCCCCTCATCGGGCGGGCAAGCGCCGCCGAGGATCTTCATGAGCGTGCTCTTGCCGGCGCCGTTCTCTCCCACGAGCGCGAGCACCTCGCCGGCGCGGAGCGAGAGCGACACCCCGGAGAGCGCGGTGACGCCCGGGAACCGCTTGACGATCCCGCGCATCGCGAGCAGGGCTGGGAGATCGGGAGTCGACGTCATTGGCCCGGACCGCGCGGCTCGATCGAGGGGGCGCCCCCGATCGAGCCGCCGGATGAGGAGGCTATTTCTTCAGCTCCACGAGCTTGGCCTTGAACTCCGCCACGTTCTCCTTGCGGATCACGTCGACGCCGGTGTCGACCATCTTGTCCTTGGGGATGGCGGCCATGGCCGCGTCGCCCTTCGTCGCCAGCTCGTGCATCCACTTGCTCGACAGGTAGCCGAACTGGAACGGCTTCTGCACGACGGTGCACGCCACGGTGCCGTTCTCGATGCCGCTGAGCGTCGCGTCCTCCTCGTCGAACACGGCCGGGACGACCTTGCCCTTCTTCCCGAGCGCCTCGACGGCCGCGATGATGGCCGGCCCGTTGTACGACCAGAGGCCGGTCGCGACGTTGAGGTCCGGGTGGGCGTTGATGATGTCTTCGACGTTCGCGCGCGCCTTGGCGCGATCGGCGTTGTCCTCGCGCTTGTCGACGATCTGGATGTTGTGGGCGGTGACCACGTCCTGGATGCCCTTGAGGCGCTGGGTCGCGTTGTCGACCGCGAACATGCCGACGAAGACGGCCATCTTCCCGCCGTTCGGCAGGATCTTCACGATCTCGTTGCCGAGCGCCTTGCCGGCCTCGTAGTTGTTCGTGCCGATGTAGAGCAGCCGGTTCGACTTCGGGGCGTCGGAGTCGAACGTGATCAGCTTGACCTTCTCGGCGACCCTGTTGAGCACGGCGACCTGATCGTTCGGCGCCAGGACGGTCACGGCGACGGCGTCATATCCCTGGCTGGCGAGGCTCTCCAGGATCTGGTTCTGCTCCTCGGGCGTGCCGTTCGGCGGCGCCTTGATGTCCACTTGAATCTTCGCCTCTTGCTCGTACTTGTGGACTCCGGCCCCGGCGATGCGCCAGAACTCGCTCGTCCCGCTCGTCACGAAGGCGAGCTTGACGACCTTGGCTGTCGTCGGGGCGCTCTTGCCGTCGCCGTCGTGGCCCTTGGCCGCCTCGTCTCCGCCCCCCTGAGCGCAGCCGGTGATCCATGTCATGGACAGCACCGCGAACGCTGCAAACGCTAGCTTCCAGAAACGATTCTTGTCTTTCACGGCAGTTCTCCCCTCCTTGCCTGCGAAAAGCGTGTCGATGTCGATGTCGCCGAGCCGCGACACAGGAATCCCCCGACGCGAGGTTAGCGGACGTACCCCGTCGATGTCGCGCCTCGCGTGAACGACCCAAACGGAAAAGTCGGGGACAACGTGTCCGAACTTCGAGCACCTCAGGGGGCGGGTCGTGTGCGAACCCACCTGCTCCAGGGAGCGGGGGCGACATGAGCTCATGATGTGGGGGTGCAGCGCGGCGTTTGATCCGCGGGGGACTCAGGGATCAACGACGGTCCTGGAAGCTCATGGTCGCCGTCGGCCTCCTGCCTGCGGCGCGATCACTCGGGGCACGCCGCGGCGCAAGCCGCGCCGCCGCAGTCGACGCCGGCCTCGTCGCCGTTCTTCACGCCGTCGGTGCAGGTGGGCGCCTGGCAGATGCCGCTCCAGCACACGCCGCTCAGGCAGTCTGCGCCGGTCTCGCAGCCCCCGCCCACCGGGCAGCGCGGGCAATATTGCTTGCCGCAGTCGACGCCGGCCTCGAGGCCGTTCTTTATCCCGTCGCTGCACGTCGGGATCATGCAGCTTCCGTTCGTGCAGACGCCGCTCTCGCAGTCCGTGGCGGCCTTGCAGCGCTCGCTCGATGGGCAGGGACGGCACGCGCCGCCGCAGTCCAGTCCCGTCTCGCGGAGCCCCTCATCTCGCGCACCGTTCACGCAGTGCTCCGGCACGCACCAGACACCATCACACGCGAGCCCGCCAGGGCACAGCGGCGTCGGGTCTGTGTCCACGCACTGCACGCACGCGCCCTCATGGCATCGTCCGGCGCCCGAGGCGGGACATGCGACACCATCCAACAGGAGATGTCGCGGCTCGTCGATCTCGCAGGCGTCGAGGGTGCACTGGTTGCCGTCGTCGTAGGGGTCGACGGCCGTCACGCTGACCACGCGGCCGTCGGCCGTGCACTCCTCGACCTTGCAGTCGCCGCGGATCTGCGAGGCGATCGGCCCTCGTTCGATCTCCACGACGCACGCGCCGTCCGCGCACCTCCCGGCCCCGCACCGCGGGTCCGGCGGGCCGGGGCACTCCGCGTCGCCCTCGCAGCTCTCGGTCGGGACCGGCGCCCCCGAGCACTCCTCCGTGCCCTCGGCGCACTCGTCGCAGGTCCGGCACTCCTCGAAGCAGTTCGGCTTGTCGTCGCCGCGCGCGCAGCAGATGACCTTCCCCGGCTCGCCACACTCGCAGTGCTCATCGATGCAGATCGTGCCCGGCACATTCTGCTGGTCCGACTGGCAGTGGTCCGTGGTCGCGCACCTTCCACCCACGTAGGGCCCGTCGCCGCACGCAAAGAAGGTCGCCGAGGTGATGAGAAAGAGCAGAGCAGCAGCACAACGCGCGATGGGTCTACCCATGCGTCCAGTCCTCCGGCACGAGGCTGTGGCGCCGGCACCCAGGCGGCCCCAATCCGCCGGGGTGTCGTTTGCCAGTTCGTCTCGGGGCGCAGTATGCCGCGGTCAGGCGGCCGCCGTCACGCAAGTTTTCGCAAGATCGCGCGGCGTGCGAAGCGTCCTTCGATCAGAGCAGGGGCGAGGTCGAAGCGCACATCAAAACGTGCTCGTCAACGTAAGCCCCTTGGCCGACACCGTGATCTCTGCGGGCCCGCGCGGATAGAACGTGTAACCGAGCGTGGCGGCCAGGACGGCCCCTCCCGCGATGAGGCCGGCGATGCCCGCGCCCCGGTAGGTGATCGCGTCGTCGTAGGCCGACGCCGACTGCTGGCAAATCGGCCGGGTCAGCCGGAAGCAACGGTTCGGCCCTGCGGAGAGCGCGGCCGTGTCGCCCGCGTCGTCCTTCTTCTCCGCGCCGACGAGCATCACGCCGCCGATCGCCGCCAGGGTGGCGGAGAGCCCGAAGCCGCCGGCGACGAGCTCCGGCCGCGGCCCGGGCCGGGGAGGCGGGGGGGCGAGGGAGGCGGCGCGGGGGCCGGGGGGCGGCGCCTGCGCGCCTGCGGGCGCGGCCGGGAGGCCTGGGAGCGGCGCAGGGACGCCGGCGGGCCGGGCAGCGAACGTGAGCACGACTTCCCGGGCCTCGCCGCGCGGCACGTCGATCTCGGCCGTCGCGACGTCGCCGTCCAGCGCGGCGCGCACCACGTGGTGGCCGGGGGCGACGGGGATGGGCTTGTCGCCCTCGATCTCGGCGGGCGCGCCGTCGATCGTGATCTTCGAGCCCGCGGGGGCGACCACGTGGAGCTCGCCGGCGAGCTGCCGCGCGCGGGCCAGGTCGCTGAGCCGCGACGCGACGAGCGCGCGCTCGGCGGGCGTCCTGGGCGCGCGCATGATCTCCTGGCAGAGCGACAGCCAGCGCACGGCGGCCGGCGCGTCGCCGAGCCGGAGCGACAGCGCCCCGATGTTGCACGCGGCGACCTGGGCGCGCTCCAGCCGCCAGACCGCCATCCACAGGTCGCGCGAGTCGGCGAGCCGATCCTCGCGGGCGGCCGCGTTCGCCTGCGCCATGAGCCGGGCGACCGCCTCCGGCGGGGCCTCGGCGCGACCCTCCGCCGCGCCGGCCAGCAGGGCGATGCACAGCGGGAGCGCGGCGACGCGGCGTGTGTTCCTTAGCACGGGTGCGGATCTCCTTGGCCGAGCCTCGGTCTGAAGGGCCGCTCCGGAGCCAGGGCCCCGGGCGACGGCCCCACGTACCAGAAGGAGGCTGTCGGTGGAAGCCCTGGAAGCCGCCGGGACGCGGGGGGCCAGGCGATGGAGGTTTACCAGGCGCGATCTCGGCGCGCTGTGGGGGTGCGTGCCAGATCTCCAGCCGCCATCGAGGGCTGATCACCGGCGATGCATTACGATGTCCGTCTCGAGGCCTGGCGCGAGGTGGGGCGATCGGGCAGCCCTACGTGACGAACACCAGCAGCTTCTTGACGCCTTCGACGTCAAACACCTTGACCGCGATGACATCGCTGGCGTCGACGTCGTTGTTGCTCAGGACGTCGCCGACCTTGATCCCGTTGGCGATGCGCGCCTGTTTCGATCGGGCTCGACCTGGGGCCGCCATCCGGCGCTATCGCGCCGGCCGCGAATCAGCGATGCTCATCGAGCGGGCTCCGGTGATGGATCCCTCCGGCACGCGCGGTGCATAATGCATGCGCGCCCTCTCGATGATCGTATTTGCCCGGCGCTCACGCGCTCTGCTGAAGACCATTTCGTCCTCATGTCGCCGCTTATTCACGGGCGACGATCTCTCGCGGCGCGGGGGGACCTCAGGCGACGAGTCCCGCCCTTCTATCGCTCTCCCGCGTCACCCCACCGTAGGCCCGGCCTTCCGCTGCGCGCTGTCGCAGACCCACCGGACCACCCCAGGAATAACCCCCTGCGCGATCGCGCTCACGCGCGAGCCGACGTCGGGGTAGATCTCGAACCGCCCTCGCGCCATGCCGTCGGCCATGCTGCGCGCTACGGCGTCCGGCTCGAGGGTCTTCACGTTGCCCGCGATGGCCTTCGTCTCCGCCGGCTTGTACTGGTTCTCGAACGCCAGCTGCGGAGTGTCGGTGTCGGGCGGCATGCACACGCTCACCCGCACGCCGTGAGGCCACATCTCCGCGCGCAGCGCCTGCGAGAAGCCGATCAGCGCGAACTTGCTCGCCGCGTACGGCGTGTAACCGTAGATGCCGATCACGCCCGCGAGCGACGAGACGTTGAGCACATGGCCGCTGCCGCGCGCCGCCATCGCCGGGAGCACCGCCTTGCACAGGTGCACGGCGCCAAAGAAGTTCACGTCCATCATGCCCCGGAACTGATCCACCGGCAGCTCGAGGAAGCGCCCCGGCATCACCACGCCGGCGTTGTTCACGAGGTGATCGATCGGCCGGTCGGCGAGCCGCGACTCCATCGCCCGCGCCACGTCGTCCGCCCGGCTGATGTCGAGCTCCAGGACGTCGACCCGCGCGGACGGGTGCTCGCGCCGGATGCCCACGGCGGCCTCGTCGAGGAGGGCGCGGCGGCGCGCCACCAGCGTCACCGCGGCGCCGTACCCCGCGACGAGCCTCGCGAACGACAGCCCGATGCCGCTCGAACCGCCGGTGATGAGAACGCTCTTGCCCTGGAAATAAGTTCGGGTGTCCATCGGCGGCCGAACCTACCCCAGGACCGCCCGAGGCGCGAGGCGGTCGTGCAGGCCCGCGGCGGCGCGCCTCATGACGGCTGCGCCAGCTCGACGTCGGGGTGAGCTCTCCCCGATTCGCCATTCACCAGCTTCAAACCGCACAGCGCGCCCGCCCACGCCCTCACCTTCCGGCTCACGGCGGTCTTCGCGCTGCTCAGATAGTTTCTCGCCTCACCGCTGTACAGGCCTGCCGCGAACACCGCTGCGAGGCTCGCCGCCGCGGCCACCGGCCGGAGGGCCCTCCGGCCGAGCTTGTTGAGCTTCCTCTTTTGCTTCTTCGAGAGCTTCGCCTTCATGATCCCATCAGCTCAGCAGGGGTCGTGCCATGGCGATCGAGGCCGAAGCGGGGTGACGAGCGCAATGCGCCCCTGTGACACGCGCCCCGCAGACAGGACGTTTTGTCTCGGTGTGGAGAAAATGTCCCTCCCCACGCTGGCGCTGATGAGCGATGTTTGGCAGCTCACACTTCGATCGGGCTCGCAGCCGCCGGCGGTCAGCCTCGTCCGGCCGTTGCGGGCGGAGTCGCTGGCGATCGGGGCTGAGTTCGTTTACTCCGTTGTAAGCAGGCTCATGCGAGGTCTCAGGTAAGGCGGGGATGAGATGCGCGTGGGAGACGTCATCGACCGTCGCTTCCTGATCGAGCGCCTCGCCAGCTCGGGCGGGATGGGGGACGTCTACCGCGCCTGCGATCTGGTCACGAACGAGCCGGTGGCGCTGAAGGTCTTGCAGCGGCGAGGGCTCCAGGAGGCGATCCGGTTCGCGCGCGAGGTCGAGGCGCTCGAGGCGCTCACCGCGCTGCGGCACCCGGGCATCGTGCGCTACATCGGACACGGCGCGACCGACGCGGGGCAGCCCTACCTCGCGATGGAGTGGCTCGCCGGCGAGACGCTGACCGAGCGGCTCACCCGCAGCTCGCTCACGATCGCCGAGAGCATCGCGCTCGCGTCGCGCATCGCGTCGACGCTCGGCGTCGTGCACCGCGCCGGGATCGTCCACCGCGACCTCAAGCCGAGCAACCTGCTCCTCGTGGGCGGCGCGATCGAGGGGGTCACGCTCATCGACTTCGGCGTGGTGCGCCTCGGCGCCATGGACAGGCACCTCACCATGCCCGGGACGATGCTCGGCACCCCGGGCTACATGGCGCCGGAGCAGGCCCGCAGCGAGCCGAACATCGACCCCCGCGCCGACGTCTTCTCGCTCGGCTGCGTGCTCTTCAAGTGCCTCACCGGGCGCTCGGCGTTCCAGGGCGCCGACGGGCTCTCGGTGCTCATCAAGGTCATCCTCGAGGATCCGCCGCGGCTCCGGGAGCTGCGCGGCGACATCCCCGAGGCGCTCGACGACCTCGTCGCGCGCATGCTCGCGAAGCCGCCGAAGGACCGGCCCCGCGACGCCGACGCGGTGGCGGCGGAGCTGCTCGCGCTCGACGACGTGGGCGTCGGCGCCGCGAGCAGCCGCCCGTCGAACACCCTGCGCGGGGGCGAGATCACCACGAACGAGCGCAAGATGATGTGCCTCGTGCTCGCGCGCGACGCGAGCGGCGACGCCGAGGCGACGCGCTCGCAGGAGGAGGACCTGGAGCGCAGCAAGGCGCTCATCGCCGTCGCCGAGCGCTACCAGGGCGAGCTCGAGATCCTGGAGTCCCGCTCGCCGCTCATCGTGCTCACCGCCGGCGGCGCCCCGACCGACCTCGCGGCGCAGTCCGCCCGCTGCGCGCTCGCGCTGAACGCGCTGCTCGGCAGCGTGCCGGTCGCGCTCGTCACGGGCCGCGCGGAGATGTCCGCGCGGCTGCCGGTCGGCGAGCTCATCGACCGCGCGGTCCACCTGCTGCCGCCCGCGCACGCGCCCGCGCCCGCCGGCGCGCACGCCGTCTGCATGGACGAGGTGACCGCAGGGCTGCTCGGCGCCCGGTTCGACGTGACCCGCGACGCGGGCGCCCTCCGCCTGCACGGCGAGCGCGAGGAGCTCGCCTCCACGCCGCCCCTGCTCGGCAAGCCGACGCCGTGCGTCGGGCGCGACCGCGAGCTCGCGCTGCTGGAGGCGGCGTTCTCGCACTGCGTCGAGGAGTCGACGCCGAGCGCCGTGCTCGTGACCGCGCCCGCGGGCGCAGGGAAATCCCGCCTGCGCTCCGAGCTGATCCGGCGGCTCCGCGACCGCGGCGAGGACATGGAGGTGTGGATCGGGCGCGGCGACCCGATGAGCGCCGGCTCGGCCTTCGCGCTGCTGGCGCCGGCGCTGCGGCGCGCCATCGGCCTCTTCGAGGGCGAGCCCATCGAGGCGCGGCAGCGCAAGCTCCGCGCGCGCGTCGCGCGGTACGGCCACGCCGAGTCGGCGCGCACGGCGGCGTTCCTCGGGGAGCTCGTCGGCGTGCCGTTCCCCGACGGCGACAGCGTGCAGCTGATGGCGGCGCGGCGCAGCCCCGTGCTGATGAGCGACCAGATCCGCGTCGCCTGGGAGGAGCTCCTCAGGGCCGAGTGCTCGGCGAGGCCCGTGCTGCTCGTGCTCGAGGACCTGCACTGGGGCGATCTGCCGAGCGTGCTGCTCGTCGACTCGGCGCTCCGCAACCTCGGCGATCAGCGGCTGATGGTGCTCGCGCTCGGCCGGCCAGAGGTGCGGGAGCTCTTCCCGAAGCTCTGGGCGGGGCGCGGCGTCCACGAGGTGCAGCTGTCGGGGCTGCCGCGGCGCGCGAGCGAGCGGCTGGTGCGCCAGGTGCTCGGCGAGGACGTCGCGCCGGAGCTCCTCGCGATGATCGTCGACCGCGCCGACGGCAACGCGTTCTACCTGGAGGAGCAGCTCCGCGCGGTGGCCGACGGCAAGGGCGCCGACCTGCCCGAGACGGTGGTGGCGATGGTGCAGGCGCGCATCGAGGCGCTCGACATCGAGGCGCGGCGGGCGCTGCGGGCGGCGAGCGTCTTCGGGCAGACGTTCTGGCAGGGCGGGGTGTCGGCGCTCGTGGGCGGGGCGCAGGTCGCGCCGAAGCTGGTCGAGCTGGAGCAGCGCGAGGTGATCTCCCGGCGCGGCGAGGGCAGCCTCCCCGGCGAGGTGGAGTACAGCTTCCAGCACGCGATCGTGCGGGAGGCGGCCTACGGCATGCTGACGGAGGGCGACCGGCGGCTCGGGCACCGGCTCGCCGGCGAGTGGCTGTCGCGCGCGGGCGCGGGCGCGGTGGACGCGATGGCGCTCGGCGAGCACTTCGAGCGCGGCGGCGAGCTGTCGCGGGCCGCGGCCGCGTACTGCCGCGCGGCGGAGCAGGCGCTGCGGGCGCAGGACCTCGCCGCGGCGATCGAGCGCGCCGAGCGCGGCGTCGCGTGCGGCCCGAACGCGCAGGCGCTCGGCGCGCTGCGCCTCGTGGAGGCCGAGGCGCACGTCTGGCGCGGGGAGCTCGCGCTCGCGGAGCAGCGCGGGGCCGAGGCGGTGGACCGGCTGCCCGCCGGCTCCGCGGCGTGGTTCTCGGCGATCAAGCACGTCGCCATGGCCGCGGGCAAGCTGGGCGGCTTCGAGCGGGTGGAGCGCTGGATGAGCGCGGCGCAGGCCGCCGAGGCGGAGGCGGAGGGCGCGCTCGTGGCGAAGCACATGTGCCTCGGCGAGGGGGCGCTGCTGCTGGTGTTCGGGGGGCGCTACGTGTTCGCGGACGCGCTGATCGACGCGATCGAGGGCGACGGGACGGATCTCGCGGAGCGGGAGGTCGAAGTGGTGGCGCGGCTGCACGCGGCGCGGTCGGCCCGGGCGCTCGTGAGCGGCGATCCCAGCGCATGCCTCGCGGGGCTGTCCGCGGCGCTCGCGGCGTTCGAGCGCGCGGGCGACCGCGGCAACGCGTGCGCGTTCCGCATGAACGTCGGGTACATGCACGCGGAGCTCGGGGATTTCGCGGGCGCGGAGGAGGTGCTGCGCAGCGCGCTCTCGGGCGCCGAGCGGATGGGGTTGCACGATCTCGCGGTGGCGACGCTCAGCAACCTGGGGCACGTCCTCGGCTACCGGGGGCGGATCGAGGAGGCGGAGCGGACCGAGCGCGAGGCGATCGCGCTGTCGCAGCGGCTCGGGGATCCGCGCACGGAGGGGAGCGCGCGGACGTACCTCGCGCGGATCGCGCTGCTCGCGCGGGACTTCGAGGGGGCGGAGCAGGAAGCGAGGGCGGCGGCGGAGCTCCTGCAGAGCGCGCCGCCGCTGCGCGCGGCGGCGGTAGCGGCGAGGGCGAGGGCGCTGCTCGGGCTGGGGAGGTTCGACGAGGCGCTGTCGGCGGCGGGGGAGGCGTTCTCGATGCTGAAGGCGATCGGGGCGATCGAGGAGGGGGAGTCCGCGGTGAGGAACGTCTACGCGGAGGCGCTGGCGGCGAACGGGATGGAGGCGGACTGCGCGGCGGCGATCGCGGCGGCGAGGGAGAGGTTGATGGAGAGGGCGGGGAAGATCAGCGATCCGGTGTGGAGGGAGCGGTTCCTCACGATACCGGAGAACCAGCGGACGCTGGAGATGGCCGAGCGGTGGGCGGGATAGGGAGAAGAAGCCCGCCCCCCCTTCCACCATCGGTCACCAACGTGGTCGTGAACGTTTACGTGGACGTTTACGTGGTCGTTTACGTGGTCGTGGTCGTGGTCGTCCACGGCCTATCGTTGACGACCACGACCACGACCACGACCACGACCACGTAAACGTTCGGATGTAGGAGAACGCGGCGCGAAGCTTGGTTCGCGCCTACGGGACCGGGCTCAGCCCTCGCGGGGCTCCGCCGGAAGGCCGGCGTTCTTGCGCAGGGTGGCGATCAGGCGGTCCATCGCCTCGCGGTAGGTCTTCTGGGCCGCGACGATGCGCTCCTCCATCGTCTCGTCGATCTGCTTCGCCTGGGTCGCGGACGAGTCGAGCATCGCCTTGCTGCGCCCGAGCTCCTCGATGCGCGCCTCCGACGCCTTCTTCTCCTCGTCGGTGCGGCTGCCAGAGGACTGGAATGCTCGCTCCGCCTCGACCGCCTCGTCGATCGACTTCTTGATGGCCTCGATCTCCTCGAGCATCCGGCGGAGCCGGAGCTTGTGCTCGACCATGTCGATGTGGACGACGTAGCTCACGAAGCTCACGGCGTCGGCCTGCTTCTCGAGCGTCGCGGCGTTCTCCTTGCCGAGCGAGGCGCGGTAGCGCTCGAGGCGGCGGTGCGCCTCGCTGCGCTCGCGGACGTACTTCTCGAGCTGGCGCTCGACGCCGTCCTCGAGCGCGTGCGCCGTGGCCCCGGTGACGTCGACGTCGCACCCCTTCTGCTTGACGACGTACTGCGCGGCGCCGCTCACCTTGCGGGTGAGGTCCTCCTTGTTGTCGTTGAAGAACGCCGCCGCGCCGTCGACGGCGCGCACGCGCTCCACGTAGTCGTAGCTCCGGCCCGCCGCGTCCGCCTGCTCGATGACGTCGAGGACCTGCTTCCAGTCCGGCTTCTTGAGCTGGTCGGGATAGCCCGCGAACTGCTCGGTGGCGCGCTTCGCGAGGTCGACGCGCTCGCCGAACGACGTGGCCGTCGCCTGGAGCTCGGCCGGGTAGCGCTCCGCATAGCCGCTCTGCGAGGCCGAGGACGCGATCTCGGGCTCCGGCTTGGGGGCGCTGCAGCCGAGCGCGAAGAGGTGGCCGGCCAGGAAGAGCGCGCCGGCGATAAGGTACGGTCGGTTCATGGACGCTGGCCTATAGCCCATCTCCGCCGTGGCCGCGCGCTCCGCGCCGACGCCACCTCGGTCGAGGGTGACGTGACCCACATCCGCGCAGCCCGGCGCGACCAGGGCGACGCACGCGCGACACCACGGCACAAGGAGCCATGTTGCGCGTCGTGTGGGCGTCGTGTGCGCGTCGTGTCGAGGCGCGTAGAACGCCGGAATCGCTTCCCTTTCGTACCCGCCCTTGGCATCGTCACGGGCCCGCTCTGCGCGTTCAATTTGCGCTCCAGACGGTCGAAGACGGTTGTTCCTTAACTCTGCATTTCACAAGCGCCGGCGCCTGTCACGGGGGCGCCGGCCACCTTCGCGAGGGATGTGAGGCATGGGAGCCCTGAAAGACAAGGTCGTCATCGTCACGGGCGCGAGCTCGGGCATCGGCAGGTCGACGGCCGTCGCGCTGGCCGCCGAGGGCGCCAGGGTCGTCGCGAGCGCGCGGCGCGAGGCGCAAGGGCGCGAGCTCGTCGCGGCCGTCAAGGATCGCGGCGGGGAGATCACCTGGGTCACCGCCGACATGCGGGTCGAGGGCGACGTCGAGGCGCTCGTGAAGGCCGCGGTGTCCACCTACGGGCGCCTCGACTGCAGCTTCAACAACGCCGGATCCGGCTTCTTGATGCCGCTCGCCGACATGTCCAACGCCGACTACGACCTGGTCATGGACACGAACCTCCGCGGCGTCTTCTGGTGCATGAAGTACCAGATCAAAGCCATGCTCGCGAGCGGCGGGGGCTCGATCGTCAACTGCGCGTCGGTGGCCGCGTCGCGCTTCTTCCCCGGGCTCGCGGTCTACGCTGCCTCCAAGGCCGGCCTCGTCGCGCTCACGCGCACCGCCGCGGTCGAGTACGCGCAGAAGGGGATCCGCATCAACGCGGTGAGCCCCGGCGTCGTCGAGTCGGAGATGTCGACGGCCGGCTGGCGCCTCGACGATCCCCAGGGACGCGCCTTCGCCGCGTCGCTCCACGCCATGAACCGCGTCGGCGGGCCCGAGGAGGTCGCCGCGCTCGTCGCCTTCCTCTTCAGCGACAAGGCCTCGTTCATCACCGGCCAGGACGTCGCCGTCGATGGGGGCCTCCTCTCGGCGGCGTGGCCCGCGAACTACGCGGGCGGGGGCTGATCCGAATCCGCGCGCCGCGGCGGCGCCCGGGGGAGCGCGCCGCGGCGGAGCCCGGCCGGAGGCCACGCGCCTCACCCCGCCGCGCTCGGATCCTCCGAACCCCGGGTTCTCGAGCCTCCTGCGCCCCATACTTCGGCCATGGGTCAGCCTGAAGCGGAGCCGCCGCCCGCGGCGGGTCGTGGTGAGCGCCCGGCGGCCTCCGCCCCGTCGCTGTTGCGCGCGCTCCGCCACCGCAACTACCAGCTCTTCTTCGCCGGCCAGCTCGTCTCGCTGGTCGGCACCTGGATGCAGTCGGTCGCCCAGTCGTGGCTCGTCTACCGGCTGACGGGCTCGTCGCTGCTGCTCGGCGCCGTCGGGTTCGCGACGCAGATCCCCGTCTTCCTGCTCGCCCCGATCGGCGGCACGGTGGCCGACCGGCGGAGCCGCCACCGCATCCTGCTCGCCACGCAGTCCGCCGCGATGGCGCTCGCCTTCGGGCTCGGCGCGCTCACCCTGAGCGGGCACGTCCAGGTCCCGCACATCCTCGGGTTCAGCGTGCTCCTCGGCGTCGTCAACGCGTTCGACATCCCGACGCGGCAGGCGTTCGTCGTCGAGATGGTGGGCAGGGAGGACCTCGCCAACGCCATCGCGCTCAACTCCTCGATGTTCAACGGCGCGCGGATCCTCGGCCCGGCGGTGGCGGGCATCCTCGTCGGCGCGATCGGCGAGGGGTGGTGCTTCGTCGCGAACGGGGTGAGCTTCCTTGCCGTGCTCGGGAGCCTCCTGGCGATGCGCGTCGCGCCCCGTCCGGCCGCCGCCGGTCGCGGCTCCGCGTTCGCCCATACGCTCGAGGGCTTCCGGTTCGTCGCGCGCACCAGGGCCATCCGCGCGCTCCTCGTCCTGCTCGGGGTCGTGAGCGTCACCGCGATGCCGTACGCGGTGCTGATGCCGATCTTCGCCGATCGGATCCTGCGCGGGGGGGCGCAGGGGCTCGGCATCCTGATGGGCGCGTCGGGCGTCGGGGCGCTGCTTGGCGCGCTCGTCCTCGCCAGCCGGAGACGGCTCCGGGGCCTCGGCCGCTGGGTCGCCGCGGCCTGCGCGGGGTTCGGCGTGGCGCTCGGGCTGTTCGCGCTGTCGCGGTCGTTCTGGCTCTCGGCGCTCCTGCTCGTGCCCGTCGGCTTCTCGATGATGGTGCAGATGGCGGGGTCGAACACGCTCGTGCAGGCGATGGTGCCGGACGCGCTCCGCGGGCGCGTCATGGCGGTCTACGCGATGATGTTCATGGGGATGGCCCCGCTCGGCGCGCTGCTCGCCGGCTGGCTCGCGGGCAAGATCGGCGCGCCCGCGACCGTCGCCTCGGGCGGCGCGTGCTGCGTCGTCGCGGCGGCGGTGTTCGCCGCGAGGCTCCCCGGGCTGCGGCAGCAGGCGCGGGAGCTGATCATCGCCCAGCAGATGGCCGCCGGGACGCCCTCGGAGCAGCTCACCCAGCCGGTCCCGGTGGGGGCCGCCTCGGAGGAGCAGGGCGCGGCGCGGCCGGCGTGAGCGGGCGGGGCCGGCGCGGTCCGGCACCTCGCATGCACGCCGCGGGTCGAGGCGGGCGTGTGTGCGGTCGACGCACTGCGCGCCGGGCGAGGGAGGGGATCATGGGGCAAAAGGCCAAGCAGCGGTCCGAGGCGCAGGCGCAACCGCAGGAGAACAGGCGGTTCGACGAGGTCGATCAATCGAAGGGGATCTTCCGGCTCGACGGGCCGCACCCCAAGGACGCCGAGCTCCGCGCGCCGGGCTCGCTCGGCGGCGGGCCGTACGAGGAGTCGGGCCGCGGCGGCCCCGCGGGCTCGCTCGAGCTGCGGGAGACCGGCACGGAGGCCACGGCCGCGGGCGCGGCGGCCCCGCCCGAGGAGGAGCCGCCGCCGGAGAGCGGCGCGACCGAACAGGCGCAGCCGAGAGGCGCGTTGCCCCAGCACGAGGAGCCGGGCGAGAAGGACCGCAAGGCCGCCGGGCAGAGATAGCGGAGCGCGGCGGCGCCTGCGCCGGCGCCTCGCGCGTTCACCGCGGGGCGACGGCGCTCGCGACGCCGAGGGCGACGTATTTGCCGACGGTGCCGGCCACGCCCATCGTGTCGCGGAAGCCCTTCATGAGCCGGCTGGGCAAGACCAGGTCGTCGAGCAGGAAGCCGCCGAGCGCCGACAGGGCGCCCGTGAGCGCGCCGCCGCGCCGCCCCGCCGCGTCGAGCGCCTTCTCGTAGCCGATGCCCCACACGAGCAGGCCCCCGGCGAGCGCCGCCATCCCAGCGGGCGTGGCGACCGGGTCGAACCGGCGCTTCGCGCGGCGACCCCCGAGGCCGACCGCCGCCGCCATGGCGTTCATGGCGGCCCAGGGCGATCCGCGCTTGAGGGTGGACGCTGCCATCATCGTGCACATCGTCGCTGCCGTCAGCACGGCGCCGGTCCGCAGTCCGCGCGTGACGATCTCGCTCATCCGGAGCGCCTGCTGAGGGCGCTGCGCCGCTGCGCGAGGCGTCTCCCAGGGAGACCCGGGCGCCGCCGCGGGCGGCAGGGCGGTCGCCTCGGGCGGCAGCGCCGTCGCCTCGGGGGCCACGGACGCGGCCTCGGGCGGCAGGGCGGTCGCCTCGGGCGGCAGCGCCGTCGCCTCGGGGGTCATGGACGCGGCTTCGGGCGGCAGGGACGTCGCCTGGACAGGTGACGTCACCCGCTCCGAAGGCGGGATCAGCGCCTCGGGCTGATCCGACTCCGCGCCTTCCCGGCGGCCGACATGGAGGTAGTCCTCGCGACCGTCATGGTACGTGTAGGGGACCGGCCTGGGACCCTGGTGCTCCGGCTCCGCCGTTCCTGCGGCGCGTTCCGGGTTCATTCGATTGTCCATCTGGCACCTTTCAGCGATTTCTGCGGCTACGTGGGATCCTCGCATGTGCCAACTCCATGCCAGGCCCGACCTGGCCAGCTCACGGAGTCGGGGGGCTGCCAGATCGCGGCCGGCCGGCGAGGCGCCGCGGCGGCGAACCGGTCGCCCCGCCCGCCCGCTGGATCCGTCCTCCGCCGCTCGACGGCTGTGGTTTGCCGCTCGCATGGGGGCGCGCTCAGGAGGATTTCATGAGCACAGCCCGCCCGCTCGAGAGCACCACCGCCACGAGGACATCACGCGCCGTGAAGACGGCGGGAGTGCTCTTCGGTATGGGCGCAGGTGGCCTGATCGACGGCATCTTGTTTCATCAGCTCCTGCAGTGGCATCACCTGATCTGCTTCAGCTGCCATCCAGGCGCGACCATCGACGATGTGAGGCGGAACATCTTCGCCGACGGTCTGTTCGGCGTTGTCGCATTGGGCCTCACTGTGGCAGGTGTGTTCAAGCTCTGGGGCGCCCTGCGCGTGGGCGGAGCCGAGCTCCCGGGACGGATGCTCCCGGGCGCCGCCGCCATGGGCTGGGGGCTGTTCAACCTGGTCGAGGGGGTGATCGACCATCACCTCCTGCAGATCCACCATGTCCGTCCAGGTCCGGGGCAGCTCGGCTGGGACCTGGCCTTCCTCGCGTCCGGTGTCCTGCTGGTGCTGGTCGGCCGGCGCCTGATGCGCGAGGCGCCCGCGTCAGCCGCCGCGCCGGCTCGGACCTGACTCGCCCCCGCACCAGGCCAGCTGGACCAGGCGGTGCAGCAGCGACAGCGAGGGCGCCTGAGGGCCGGCCTCGAGCGACGGAAACGCGCTCGTCAGCTGGGCCGCGGCGAACGGCGTCCTCCTGGCGATGAGCAGCTCGCAGCGGCCATTGAACACCGCGGGGTCCCGGGGCGAGGCGGGGGAGGCCAGCGAGAGCCCCGCCGGGAGCTCTGCGACGGCCCGCCTCAGGTCGTCGAGCTCCTCGAGCGCGAGGCGCCGCTCGTGCGGCGCTTCTGCGCCGTCGCCGCCCGCGCGCAGCAGCGCGTGCCCGCTGGCCTGCGAGCGGAACGGGCCGTCCGAGGAGGGGGACAGCGAGAGCTCGACCTTGACCCAGCGGCGCCCTCCGCCGGCCGGCGCGACGCCCTCGAGGACGAGCAGCCAGTCGGGGGCCGCGGGCCGGCGCGCCAGCGCGCGCCTCGCCCAGCGACGCTGCGCTGCTGGCCCGACCCACGGCGAGAGCCCCGCGTGCCACGCGCGGAACGCGAGCTCATCGCGGTACGCCGCGCCCGGGAGCCACCCCCTGGCCACGCCGATCGACTCCCAGACCGCGAGCCCGGCCGCGAGCGCCGGACCCACGCTGATGCACTGGACCAGCCCCGGAATGCAGGCGCCGGCCGCCGCGAGCACGGCGCCTCCGGCGGCCGCCGAGGCGGCCAGCTGGACCGCGCCGAGCCCGATCTCCCACGGCTTGCAGCCCCGGCACCGCTGCCGCAGCTCGGCGGTGCTCAGCTCGCTCGGGTCGCGCACGTCGCAGGCCGCTCTGGTCATATCCCTCGTCGCCGCCCGGCGCCGGACCGGAGGCGAGCTCTGCCAGCATACCGCGGATCCGGCGGCGCGCGCGTTCAATCCGCGTCGCCGCCCGGCGACGCGATGGCTCCGACCTTTGCCCTCGTCGCGCGCAGATAATTGTCGGGAGCGACGAGGATCTGGGTGCCGCGCACGCCGGCCGAGATGGAGACGACCTCGAAGAGCTCGATCGTCTCGTCCGCGTAGACGGGATAGGCCTTCTTCGCGCCCAGCGCCGTGACCCCGCCGCGCACGTAACCGGTGAGCGGCTGGACCTCCTTCAGCGATACCGTGTCGACCTTCCGGTCGCCGGTGAGCCTGGCCATCGCCTTCAGATCGAGCTGGGCGTTGCCCGGCACCACCGCGAAGCAAACGCCGTGGCGATCGCCGCGCGCCACAAGCGTCTTCCACACCTGCTCCGGCGGCAGGCCGATCTTCCTGGCCACGGTGCCCGCGGTCAGGTCGCTCGGGTCGACCTCGTAGGTGCGCAGCTCGTACGGGATGCCGAGGCTGTCGAGGATGCGCGCGGCGTTGGTCTTCATCGGAATGGGCCGGGCGATGCTATACCCGAACCGGCTCCAGTTCGGGTTCTACTCGGTCCTCGCGCGGCTCGACGTGGAGGCCGACTACGCCGCGGTCGAGGGCGCCTTCCTGCGGGAGGCGGGGCTGCTCGGGTAGGCGCCGCTCGGGTAGGCGGCCGAGCGCGCGGCGCCGGCTCAGCGCGGGCGCCGGTCGTGGAAGAGGAGCATCTCGATGGTGCCGGCCTCGCGGAGCCAGGGCTGGTCGTGCGGGCCCGGCAGGACGCGGAGGGTGTGGGGGAGCGAGCGCTTCGCGAGCTGCGCGGCGAGGGCGGCGTTCGCGTCGCGGAACGGGTCTCCCTCGCTGGTGAGCAGGTGGAGATCGCGCGGGCCGGCCGCGGCGACGGCCCTGGCGAGCCGGTCGGCGTAGGCAGGGGCGCGGTGGGCGCTGATGGCGGACTGCACGCCGCCCCAGGCGCTGAAGAGCTCGGGCCGGCGGAGGAACACCTCGATCCCGATGAAGCCGCCGAGCGAGCAGCCGTCGAGCGAGGTGCGGGCCGCGTCGTCGAACACGGGCGCCTCGGCGCGGGCGCGCGGCAGGACCACCTCCGCGAGCCAGCGCGCGTAGCCGTCGAGCGCGGCGGAGGGGTTCGGGGCCTTGTGGACGTTGGGCGTGAAGGGGCACGCGATCGCGAGGCCGCGGAACGGCCGCGCCGCGAGGGCGGCGTTCACCTCGGCGAGCCGCGCGTCGGTCCAGTCCTTGCGGCGCGAGGTGCGCCCGAGCGGCGGGCGGCGCAGCCGCTCGTAGGCCGGCCCGAGGCCGTACCGCTCCAGCCACGCGAAGGCGCCGAGGCGCTCGTCGCCGGTCTCGCCGAGGCCGTGGAGGAGCACGAGCAGCGGCACGCGCTCGCCCGGGGCGAGGTGCTTCGGGACGAGCAGCGTGAACCGCCTGCCGAGGGCGCGATCGCCGGGGACGTGGAGGTCGCGGACGTCGAAGGCGGGCGGGGAAGCGGGGGGCGGCGGCGAGGGCGGCGCGGCGCCGGCGGGCGGCGGCGAGGGCGGCGCGGGGTCGGCGAGGGCGGTGCTCGGGGCGAGGGCGGCGGCGCACAGGGCCAGGAAGGGGCGCCGGTGAAGGAGCATGCGCGGAGTGTCGCAGCTCCGCGGCCGTCAGCCAGCCCGCGGCGGACGTCGGGGGCGATCCTGACCTTCAGCGGCGCTTGAATGACGCCGTTGCCATGCCTCGCTCGGACGTGAGAAGGGAGGCGGTCCAGCGCCGTGAGGGGCTGACAGGAAATGCCCGAGACGCGCGGGAGGGGGTGGACGCGCCGGGCGCGCGGCGGGTACACCGATGCGTCCATGGACACGACGCACGATGCGACGGACGCGACGCACGACGAGGTGGAGCAGACACGCTCGATCCGCCCTGAAGATCAGGACCCGAAGCTGTGGAAGGGGAACGGGTGGACGGCGCGGGTCATCAAGAACGAGGACGACGATGGCTGGGCCGTCGAGATGACGTGCGACGGCCAGAGCGAGCCCTCGCTGGTGGGGCCGTGGACGATGGGGCGTGACAAGAAGAACCCGAAGCCCCTCGACGCGAGCGCCTTCGCCACCCTGGTGAAGACGGCGAACGAGATCCTTTCGCGGCACGACCAGCAACGCCGGGCGCAGCTGCACCGGAGCGTGACGACGGTGGTCGGGGGCGGCGCCCGGATGCGGGTGGACCTCGACATCGTGCCCGACGAGGACGATCCTCACGCCATCCTCACGGGGCGAGACGCGGCAGGGGAGACCGTGAGGCGGTCGAGGGTGCCCCCGAACTTCAAGCTCACCGCCGAGAGCGCGCGGACGTGGCTCGAAGAGGGCGTTCCCGAGCCGTGACGGGCGCGCGGCCGGCGAGGGTCCCCGCCGCCGCCACGCCGCAGCGCTCAGCCCGGGTGGACAGGCGTCCAGGCCGGCGGGTCGCTCGCCGGGAACGACTCGTCCGACGCCTCGTCCACCGGCTCCCACGCCTCGCGCTGCGAGGGCGCCCCGCCGCGATCGAGCGGAGTCTGCGGGCTCCGCTCCTTGCGCGTCTTCGCCCTCGTGGCCTCGGGGCCGGCCGCGGCGCCTTCAGGCGATTCCGGCTGTCGCTCCGCCGCCTTCTTCTCGTTCGTTCCCATGTCACCCTCCGGCGCTCCCGTGCCCGACACGACAGGTGGAGCCGGCGAGGCGCGCCGCAAGGGGACCCCGCGCTGGATCGAGGCCGCTCTCGCTCGCTCCTCCCCGCTCAGCGCGCCGGCTGATCCCCGACGAAACGCTCGAACACGGCCTTGCGCAGCAGCTCCGGCGGCAGGATCCCCTGGGCGAGCACGAAATCGTGAAATCGCTGCGCATCGAAGCGAGGGCCCATCATGGACTCGACCTCTGCCCGGAGCTCCATCAGCCGGATGAACCCGTAGAAATACGATGTCGCCTGTCCCGGCGCGCGGAACGTGTAGCGCTCCACCTCGGACCGAGCGAACGGCGCCGATAGCACCACTTCCTGCTCCAGGAACGCGCGCGCGGCCTCAGGCGTGATCTTGCCGGCCTGGAGCTCCGGATCCAGGAAGGCGCGCGCGGCCCGCAGCAGGCGGTATTGCAGCGAGACGAGCTGACCGTCGGGCGGCATGAACGGGAACACGAGGGCCTCGGAGTACAGCCCCCACCCCTCGACGTTGGCGCTGTTCATCGCGAAGACCGCCCGGGCGATCGAGACGCCGCGCTCGACGAGCGAGGCGAACTGGAGCTCGTGTCCGGGGCGCGCCTCGTGGGCGGTGAGCGTCCATGACGCCGCTGCATGGGTGAAGTCGTCGACCTTCTGCAGATCGTCCGCGGCGCCGGGAGGGCCCGGGAGGCTGAGCGGCAACACGAACTCCCCCACTTCCCCCTGGTTGCCGAGCAGCCGCGGCGGCCGCATGTGCGGCGCCGGCGTCTCGGCGCTCTCGGCGGCGGTGCCGAGCCGGATGCGCGCAGGCCGCTCGGGCAGCGTGACGAGGCGCTCTTTCCTGATGATGTCCTCTATCTGGGCCAGCCGCGCCTTGTAGTGCGGCAAGATGGCCTCGCCCACCAGCTGCTCTTTCTTCAGGGCGCGGAGCACGTCGCGGTAATCCGCGCCTGGCAGCTTGCGCGCCCGGGCGACCGGTAACGAGAGCTCCTGCATCTGCGCCGTCAGATCCTCGAAGGCGGCGTGGGCCAGGGGCGCGAGCTCGGCGGGCGGCAGATCGACGCCGTACGACTCGAGCGCGAACGCATAGAGCGGCCGCGGCAACGCGAAGTCGGTCCGCGCCCGGGGGAGCACGTCGCTGCGCAGCGCCGCGTCGTACGCCGCGAGCTGGCGATTCAGCGCCGCGAGCGGCTCGTCATGGCCGCTGATGCCGTATTTCCTGAACAGCTCACCGATGCCCTCCCGCACGCGGGCATTCGTGGCGAGGTGCCGCTCGATCTCCATCCTGGGCGGGGCGAGCAATCCGGGCTTCTCGAGGTCCTGGAGGAGCCTGGCCATGGCCTGCTCGGCGATGGGCACATAGCCCGCCTCCATGCCGGCATAACGCCGGAGGCGCGTGCGGGCCGCAGCCCGCCGCGCCGGGGATACCCGGTCGTCCAGGAGGTTCGAGATGCCGTCGAACACGAGCCCCGTGACGTGCACGTAGGTGACGCTGTACTTCTCGGCGAGCTCCGAGCTGCGAACGGCCCGGTCCGCGGCGTCCAGCAAGATCTGCAGATCTTCGGCGACCGCCGGGTCCTTCTCGGTCTCTCGCCGTTTCTGGAGCTCCACGATGGCCGCGCGGAAGGCCGCGCGTTTTTGCGCCTCGACCCCGGGCGAGAGGTCCGCGATCTCCCGGTCCGCGCGCTCGATCCCCAGAGCTCCGGCGCGCTCCGGCGAGAACCGGACGAGCACGTCGAGGAGGACCTTTGCGTGCTCGTTGCTGCGCTCGACCCAGGCGGGGAGTCGCCGGGCCGCTGCAGGTGCCGAGCGCGCGGCGGGCGCGGTGCTCGCGGCCTCCGAGGGCGCCGGCGAGGGCAGGGGAGCCGGCGCGGCGGCAGGAGGCGGGGCGCCTCGGGCGCACGCAGCGGCGAACAGGGGGACGAG
This sequence comes from Sorangium sp. So ce117, assembly GCF_051524395.1. NCBI lineage: Bacteria > Pseudomonadati > Myxococcota > Polyangiales > Polyangiaceae > Sorangium > Sorangium sp. So ce117. Next base: position 6,753,284 of record NZ_CP150309.1, on the reverse strand, counting down.
GACGAAGGTGCGAAGTGCGCGCAGGGCCATGCCGCACATCTTGCGACGGCGCCGCCGCGCGCCAGCCGCAACGCGGGGCAAATGCGGCCGGCGTGAGCCCAGCTCAGCTGTGCTCGAGCGGAAGCCCCGCCTTCACCCAGCCGCTCGTGCCGCCATCCAGGTTGTAGAGCTGGTTCAACCCGAGCCGCTCGGCGAGCTTCGCCGCCGTCAGGCTGCGGGCGCCCTTCGCGCAAACGAACACCACACGATCGCGCGGCAGGGCCCGCTGCGGATCCGCTCTCAGTTGATCGAGGGGCACCAGCCGCGCGTGCGGCACGTGTCCGACCGACCACTCGCGTGGCTCACGTACATCCACAACGTCCACCTCGCCGCTCTTGATGAGCTCGTCCGCGTCCCTGGGCGATATCGTCTGGATCATGCGTCCATTATAACGGACGCGTCCGACAGTGGCAACCCGGGGGACACAAGTTCGCCGTCGAGACGAAAACCTGCGAAATCCCGTGTGTTCAGCCTGTTTCGAAGATTCAGCCGGGGGGGTGGGCGGTGAGGGCGGCTGGCAGGGAGCCCGGCGACGTCCGCATCAGCGGACAGCCGCCGGGCGGCCAGTCAGCGCGACCTGCCGATCTGGATCCTATGCAGCGCGTCAACCAGCGCGTCGATGTCCTCGCAGGTGTTGTAGGGGGCGAGCGACGCGCGCACGGTGCTCTCCAGGCCGAAGCGGCGCAGGATGGGCTGCGCGCAGTGGTGGCCCGAGCGCACCGCGATGCCCTCCCGGTCGAGCGCCCCGCCCACGTCCTCGGTGCGCTGCCCATCGAGGACGAAGGAGAGCACGCCCGCCTTGTCGGCCGCGGTGCCGATGAGCCGCAGCCCGGGGACGGTCGCGAGGGCGTGGGTGGCGTAGTGGAGCAGCTCGTGCTCGTAGCGGCCGATGTTCTCGATCCCGATCCGCGTCACGTAGTCGAGCGCGGCCCCGAGGCCGACCGCGTCCGCGATGTTGCCGGTGCCGGCCTCGAAGCGCGCGGGCGGCGGGTGGTAGATCGTCCGCTCGAAGGTGACGTCCGCGATCATGTTGCCGCCGCCCTGCCAGGGCGGCATCGCGTCGAGCACCTCGCTCTTGCCGAAGACGGCGCCGATGCCCGTGGGACCGAACACCTTGTGGCCCGAGAACACGTAGAAGTCGCAGTCGAGGAGCTGCACGTCCGCGCGCATGTGGGACACCGCTTGCGCGCCGTCCACGACCACGCGCGCGCCGTGCCGGTGCGCCATCGCCACCATCTCGCGGGCGGGCGTGATGGTGCCGAGCGCGTTCGACACCTGCGTGATCGAGACGATGCGCGTCCGCGGGCCGAGCAGCTTCTCGTACTCCTCGAGGATCACCTGGCCCCGGTCGTCCACCGGAGCGACACGGAGCCTGGCGCCCTTCTCGGAGCAGAGCTGCTGCCACGGCACGATGTTGGCGTGGTGCTCGAGCCACGTGATGACGATCTCGTCGCCCGGGCCCACGTTCCTCCGGCCCCAGCTCTGGGCGATCAGGTTGATCCCCTCGGTGGTGCCGCGCACGAACACGATCTCGCGCGTGGACGGGGCGTTGATGAAGCGGCGCGTCGCCTCGCGCGCCGCCTCGTACGCGTCCGTCGCGCGGGCCGCGAGCGCGTGCGCCGCGCGGTGGATGTTGGAGTTCTCGTGCTCGTAGAAGTACGAGAGCCGATCGATGACGGCCCGGGGCTTCTGGGTCGTCGCCGCGTTGTCGAGCCAGACGAGCCGCTTGTTGTGGACCCGCTCCTCGAGGATGGGGAAGTCGCGGCGGATCGCGTGGGGGTCCAGGATGCCGGAGGAGCCGCTGACGCCGCGGACCAGCGCCGGATCCACGGCGCGGATCTCGTGCGCTTCGACCTGGGGAGGGCCGACGGGCGACTCGATGCCCAGCGCGGGCGCGCCGGGTACGAAGTACGGGTCGGCGTCGCGGTCCGCGAGATCGCCGAGCACCGGGATGCGGAGCACCTCGTCGGTCGCTCCCAGGCTCAGCGGATCGGAGCCCACGAACGGGACGCGGACGAACCCGGCGCGCACCGTCGAGTCCGGCAGCGCCACCTCGCCGGGGAAGGCGGGCGTCGCGCCGGAATAGGCGCGGACCTCGCCGGGGAAGGCGGGCGTCGCGCCGGAATATGCGGGTACCGAGCCGGGAGCCGGCGGTGCCGCGCCGGAAGCGGCGGGGGCTGACCCGGGGTAAACGGGGGCCGCCGCCGCGGAGGGCCCCGCAGCAGCCGACGGCGTCGCGCCGGACGCCTGTGCGGGCGGGGCGGGCGACAGCGACGGCGAGATGCCGGGCAGCGGCGCCTCGGCGGGGGAGGTAGGCGCCGCGCCGGAAGAAGCGAGGACCGAGCCTGGAGCCGGCAGCGCCGCGCCGGAATAGGGGGGGACAGAGCCGGAATAGGCGGGGACAGAGCCGGAGTAGGCGGGGGCCGACCCGGGGTACACGGGGGCCGCCGCCGCGGACGGCCCCGGTACAGGTGACGGCGCCGCGCCAGCCGCCGCCAGGTGCGGGACGGGTGACTGCGACGGCGCGGCGCCAGGCAGCGGCGCCGCCTGCGCAGCCGCCCCCTGATTCAACGGCGCGCTGAGTATCTCGTTCGCGAGCTGCGCGATCACCGTGGCCAGGGAGGCGGGGTCGAAGCCGACGGCGGCGGGCGACGGCGCGCCGCCCGGCGCCGAGAGCGGCACGTTCAAGGGCGCGATCCCAGAGCTCCCTACGGCGTGAGTCACCTGCAGCAGAGCACCCTGGAGATCCGCTGTCTGGATCTCACTTGTACTCATAGTAGCTGTCCACCTGGACGCCCTCGAGCACGCCGAGCGCATCTTCGGTCAGAACCGCCGCCGAGCAATAGAGGGACGCGAGGTACGAGGCAGCCCCGAGCTGGTTGATGCCCATGAAGCGAATCGACAGGCTCGGGCTCACCTCGCCCTGGATCCCCGGCTGGAACAGGCCCACGACACCGCGCTTCTTCTCGCCGGTGCGGACCAGGAGGATATCGGTCTTGTTGCCCGCGAGGTGAAGCTTGTCGGTGGGGATGAGCGGGAGGCCGCGCCACGTGAGGAACGGCGAGCCAAACAGGGTCACCGTGGGCGGCGGAACGCCGCGCTTCGTGCATTCGCGACCGAACGCCGCGATGGCGCGCGGGTGCGCCAGGAAAAAGGCGGGCTCCTTCCACACCTTCGTGATCAGCTCATCGAGATCGTCCGGCGTGGGGCCAGCGCCGCGCGGCTTGACCCGCATGCTCTCATGCACGCTGTTCAGCAGGCCGTAGTTGCCGTTGTTGATCAGCTCGTCCTCTTGCTTCTCCTTGAGCTTCTCGACGAGGACCGTGAGCTGCTCCTTCACCTGATCCATCGGGCTGCGGAACAGGTCGGAGATCCGGGTGTGCACCTGGATCGTCGTGGTCACCGTGTTGAGCACGAACTCGCGCGGCTGCTCTTCATAGTGGATGCGCGCCGTGGGCAGCTCGGCCGCGTCATCCGGGCTGCAATCGACCGCGAAATCGTTATCGACGACCCGGTTGAGGCGGTACACGCCTGCTTCGACGGGCGTCCAGGGGAGCAGCTGCACGAGCCAACGCGGGGTGGAACCGGCCCACTGGGGCGGCGTCTTGCTCGTGTTGGCGTGTTGTCTTGCGGCGCGCTCGCCAAGCAGATGGCTTTCGTGGTTCGTCATGGCAGGGCTCTTCCTCGAGCTTTGGCGCGTGGGGGGGAGGTCTCCGCCAAAGCTGGGCCAGTACTACAACTTCTTCCTGGGATGCCGCAATGGCGCTCATGACGCCCTGGACGCTTTCCTCCTGTAAAGCAGATGTAATTTCCACCATGTCGGACTCCTATAAAGCGGATTTTCCTTCCGCGATGGTGGAGCGCAGGCGCACGTGCCGTGGTGGATGCAGACACCGGCGGACGCCAGCTGAGGTCAAGGCCCAAGGGGGTTGCGGAGGCGTTGCGGCAGCGTTGCGGTGTCGTTGCGGTGTCGTCCGAAATGAAAGATGAGGAGTCGGGTGATGGAGCGCCGCCCCCGCGCCACCGGCGCGCCTTCGACGCGCCACGACGACTGAGCGGCGAGGGCGTTGGCGGGCACAAAGTGCTTGGCGGGTTCTGTCCGTTATGTTAGATGAACATCCGCTGGTAATCAAGCGCGGCGTTCGCTGCCCGCTCGACGTCCTCCGACCTCGAGGACGCGGAGGCATGCCGTCGCACCCCAGAGGGCCCATGTCGAACGTCACACGCGGCTGGTTCGAAGACAACGCAGAATCCATCGGCCGCACGCCGCTCGTGCGCCTCCGTCGCTCCGTCGACGGCGCGGGCGCGCTCGTGCTCGCGAAGATCGAGGGGCGCAACCCGGCGTACTCCGTCAAGTGCCGCCTCGGCGCGGCGCTCGTGTGGGACGCCGAGAAGCGGGGTCTCCTCGGTCCGGGGAAGGAGATCGTCGAGCCGACGAGCGGCAACACGGGCATCGCGCTGGCCTTCGTCGCGGCGGCGCGGGGCTATCCGCTCACGCTGACCATGCCCGAGACGATGAGCATCGAGCGCCGCAAGCTGCTCGTGGGTTATGGCGCGAAGCTGGTGCTCACCGAGGGGCCCCGGGGGATGAGCGGCGCCATCGCGAAGGCGGAGGAGATCGTCGCGTCGAACCCGAGCCGGTACGTGCTCCTGCAGCAGTTCAAGAACCCGGCGAACGCCGCTATCCACGAGCGGACGACGGGCCCGGAGATCTGGGACGACACGGCCGGGAAGGTCGATATCCTCGTGTCCGGCGTCGGGACCGGCGGCACGATCACGGGCGTTTCGCGCTTCATCAAGCACCAGAAGGGCAAGGCGATCACCTCCGTCGCGGTCGAGCCCGCGCACAGCCCGGTGCTCACGCAGACGCGCGCCGGGGAGCCGCTCAGGCCGGGGCCGCACAAGATCCAGGGGATCGGCGCGGGCTTCGTGCCCGACGTGCTCGATCTGTCGATCGTCGATCAGATCGAGCAGGTGACCAACGAGGAGGCGATCGCCTACGCGCGGCGGCTGACGCGCGAGGAGGGCATCCTCTCGGGGATCTCGTCCGGCGCGGCGGTGGCGGTCGCGGCGCGGATCGCGAGGCGCAAGGAGAGCGAGGGCAAGACGATCGTGGTCATCCTCCCCGACTCGGGCGAGCGCTACCTGAGCACGGCCCTCTTCGAGGGGCTCTTCGACGAGAAGGGGCTCGCGACATGAGCGAGGCCGATCACGGGGTTTACCGGGCGCCCGCCGTGTCCGGCGCGTCCTGGGCGCTCGGCTCGGTGGTCGCGGAGCTGCGCGCCGCCGGCCGGGGGATCGACGGCGCGCGCCAGAAGCTCGGGCGGCAGGCGCTGCCGTCGCGCGAGGTGCTCGTCGGCATCGCGCGCGATCTGCGCGCGGTGTTCTTCCCGGCGCACTTCGGGCCCGCGGATCTCACCGAGGAGGGGACGGACTACTTCGTCGGGCACACGCTCGACGCGGCGCTGCTCGCGCTCCACGAGCAGGTCCGGAGGGGCCTTGGCTTCCCGAGGGAGCTCGACGCCCGCGAGGCCGCCCGCCGCGAGGGCCGCGCGGCCGAGATCGTGCGCGACTTCGCCGCGGGCCTCCCCGCGGTGCAGGAGCTGCTCGAGACCGACGTGCGCGCGGCGTTCGAGGGCGACCCGGCGGCGACCAGCATCGACGAGGCGGTGTTCTGCTATCCGGGCATCACGGCGATCATGCACCACCGGATCGCGCACCTGCTCTACACGCTCGGCGTCCCGCTCATCCCGCGCATCCTCGCCGAGATCGCGCACGCCGACACCGGCATCGACATCCACCCCGGCGCCGAGATCGGGGCGAGCTTCTTCATCGATCACGGGACGGGCGTCGTCATCGGCGAGACGTGCCGTATCGGCGAGCGCGTGCGCCTCTACCAGGGCGTCACGCTCGGCGCGAAGAGCTTCCCGCGCGACGCGAGCGGGAACCCCATCAAGGGGATCGACCGCCACCCCATCGTCGAGGACCAGGTGGTTGTGTATGCCGGCGCGACGATCCTCGGGCGCATCACCATCGGCCGCGGATCGAGCATCGGCGGCAACGTGTGGCTCACGCGCAGCGTCCCGGCGAACAGCCGTATCAGCCAGGCCCAGGTGCGGAGCGACGTCTTCGAGGACGGCGGCGGCATCTGACGGGTCCGGGCGCGCCGTCACGGCGCGCTCGGCGCGGGCGAGATCCGGCTCGTGCCCGGCGCCGGCGCGGTGTATGAGCGCCGGCCTTCCGCCGAGGTCGCCCCGCGATGATCCCCCGCCGCCGCCTGCACCGCGCCGTCTTCGCGCTGGCTGCCCTCTACAACGCCTGCTGGGGGCTCTATGCCGCCGCCGACCCGCAATGGCTCTTTCGCTTCGCGGGCATGGAACCCCTCAATCACCCGCAGATCTTCGCCTGTCTGGGGATGGTCGTCGGGGTGTACGCCATCCTCTACGCGGAGGTCGCGCGCGCGCCCGAGCGCGGGTTCCTCCTTGCGGGCGTCGGCCTGCTCGGCAAGGTGCTCGGGCCGATCGGCCTCGCGGCGCTGCTCGCCACCGGGCAGTGGCCGCCTCGGTCCGCCATCCTCTGCTTGACGAACGATCTCGTCTGGTGGATCCCCTTCGGCCTGTACCTCCACGACGCATGGCCGTTCTTCGTGCGGCAGTGGAGGGATGCGCCGGGGAGCCCGTAGCTCCTCTGGGGGGCTGACCTCCGGACCGAGCCGGGGACGAGCTCGCCCGGCATCTGTCGTTCGCGCGGGCCAGGACAGGCGATACGCTGCCGCGGTTCGCCGGCGCGAGGGCCGGCGGGAGGGTGTGCGTTCATGAGCTCGAACAAGGCAGCGGTCGTCGTCGGCGTCGGCCCCGGACTCGGGGCCGCTGTGTCGAGGCGCTTCGCGCGCGAGGGGTTCTCCGTCGGCCTCGTGGCCCGGACGGCCGCCGCGTGCGAGGCCGTGCAGCGGGAGATCGAGGGAGCCGGAGGGCGCGCCTTGAGCGTCCCGGGGGACGCCACCGACGCGGCCTCCGTCAGGGCGGCCTTCGCGCGCGTTGAGGAGTCGCTCGGGCCGGTCGAGGTGCTGATTTACAACGCCAGCGCCTTCCGCGTGGCGGGCGCGCTGGAGCTCACGCCGCGAGAGCTCGAGGACGACTGGAAGATCAGCTGCCTCGGCGGCTTCGTGAGCGCGCAGGCGGCGCTGCCCGGCATGCTCGAGCGCGGCCGGGGGACGATCCTCTTCACGGGCGCCACCGCCTCGCTCCGCGGCGGAGCCCGCTTCGCGTCCCTCGCCGTCGGCAAGTTCGGCCTGCGCGCCGTCGCGCAGTCGCTCGCGCGCGAGCTCGGCCCGCGCGGCATCCACGTGGCGCACGTCGTCATCGACGGGCTGATCGACACCCCGCGGGTGCGCGCGATGGTGCCCGGGAGGAAGGCCGACACCCTGCTATCGCCGGAGGCGCTGGCGGAGACCTACTTGCAGCTCCACGCCCAGGCGCCGAGCGCCTGGACCCACGAGATCGACGTGCGCCCGTCGGTGGAGAAGTTCTGACGCTGCCCTGGGCGGCGGGCCCGAGCGCGCCGGGCGAGATCCCCGATCCATCTCGCGGAGCCCGGGGGTAGAATCGTGGCGAGCTGGCCGTGGCGCCCGCCGGCGAGCGTGCAGCCGCGGAGGCGGGCGCGCGTCGCGTGGAGGCGCGGCCCGCTCGCAAGGAACGAAGGATGACAGAGAGAGACAGGCAATCGACCCCCGCGGCGGCGGAGCTGTGGGGAAACGGGCGCGGTTACGGCCCGATCTCGCCGCGGCACCCGCTCGGCGGCGAGATGACGGACGTGGTGCGCGGCATCTTCACGCGCCTCAGGCTCCCGTGGCTCCTCCAGCGCTACGCCAAGATACCGGTGCTCGCGGTCTTCAGCTGCGTGAACGGGTTCGTGAGCATCGGTCTGATGGCGGCCCTCGCCGTGGTGACGAAGTCGCCCTTCGTCTTTCCGTCGCTCGGGCCAACGGCCTTCCTGTTCTTTTACACTCCCACGGCGGCGTCGGCCGCGCCGCGCACCACCATCGTTGGGCACAGCATCGGCATTGCGGTCGCGTACATGAGCCTGCTCGTCACCGGGCTCACGCACGCAGGTCCGGCGACAGCGACCGGGGTGACCCTGCCGCGCGCCATCGCCGCGGCGCTCTCGCTGGGGCTCACGGCCGGCCTCATGGTGCTCGCCCGCGCGCCACACCCTCCCGCGGGCGCGACCACGCTCATTGTCTCGCTGGGCATCCTGTCCCGGCCCCCGATGCTCCTCGTGCTCCTCGGCGGGGTCGTCCTGCTCACGCTCCAGGCCATCGTCATCAATCGCCTCGCCGGCGTCGACTACCCGCTGTGGGCCCCGCGGCAGGCGCGCCCGGAGCAGGATCCGCCGCCTCCGCCTCCTCCTTGATCCAAGGGCCTCCCGTTGCCGGGCGGCCGAGGACGGGCGACTCGCGTCGTCGCTCCATGCCAGCAGGGCGCCTCGTCGCGCGTCGCGCCGCGTCTGTCTGCGATGCCACGATCGCGGTGTGACATGTCACGATCGCGGCGTGACATGTCACGGTCGCGGCGTGACATGTCACGATCGCCCATCGGAGATGGGGTTGGGCTCCGAGCTCCGCTGCGTCAGATGAATGGGCCCGATTCGGCAGGATCCGCCGCCCGCTTGGGCCACGGAGATCCACATCGAGCTGCCGAAGCGGCGGGGCCGTGGCTTCCCGGGCGCTGGCGCACCGGTTGCTGGGGCGGCTCCGAGAGGGGCTCTGGGGCCAGGCCCGGCGGCGATCGTCGCCTTGGTCGTTGCTTCGGGGCCCCGCACGTCATGTGTGGAGTCCAGCAACGGAGGTTTTGTGAAACATTCATGTGTGATGGTCGGGACGCTGCTGCTCGCAAGCCTGGGAACCGCGGGCTGCGTGGTGGAGAGCCTCGAGAACGAGGGAGGAGAAGACGCACTCGGTGAGGCGGAGCAGGCGCTGGCGTCCAGCCCGGCGCTCCGTGACTTCGGGCAAGTTCAGCCGCAGACGACGGCCTGGCGCACGGTCACCGTGGACAGCCAAGGGGTGACCCTCGCAGGTTGCCAGTGCAGCGTCTCGAGCCAGCACTTCGGCGTCTCGAACTGCCCGGTCTCCTTCAAAGGCCAGCGGAACGTCGACGTGTCCTTCGCTGCGCCAGGGTCGCCGGGGACCTATACCGCGACGTTCAGCATCACATGCGGAGGGCCGTCCTCGCCCTTTGCCAGCAGCAATCTGAGCGCCGTCGTTCCCATCGGCGTCAACCACAACGGCACGCTCCTCCGGGCCGGCGGCGCGAAGCCGAGGGCCGGGCGCAAGGCCGCGCGGCAGGCGCGGACCACGGTCTCGGCGCCGTCGAGGCGACGCTCGCGGTGAGCCGTCGCGCGGCGCCGAGGGCCAGAGCCAGCGACGCGCCGCGCTTCGATCCGCCGCGACCGCGCGGCGTGGTGCTCGTCAGGCCACGATCGAGCCGGCATGACCCGCCTCCGCCAGGTTCTCCCGGCAGGCCGCCATCGTCGGGTGGCCCGGGCCGAGCGTCGCCTCGTAGATGGAGAGCGCCCGCTCCAGCAGCCGGCGCGCCGCCGCCCGCTTGCCCTGCCGGAGGCGCAGCACACCGAGGTTGTTGAGCGCCATCGCCAGGTCGGGGTGGGTCGGGCCCAGGAGCCCCTCCATCGTCCCGATCGCCTTGCGGAACAGGCGCGCTGCGGCGTCGAGCTCGCCCTCGGCGTAGAGGAGGGCGGCGAGGTTGCTCGTGGTGAAGGCGACCTCGTGGTGCGCGGGGCCGTACGCGCGCTCGAAGATGGCGAGCGCGCGCCGGTAGAGCGCCTCCGCCTCGCCGCGCTTGCCCTGGGCGTCGAGGATGGCCGCGAGCGCGGCCGCGTCCTCGGCGACGAGCGGGTGCTCGGGCCCGAGCGCCGCCTCCCGCAGCGCCACCGAGCGGCGCGCGAACGGCTCTCCGCGGGCCGCCCGGCCGCGAGCGTGCTCGAGCCCGCCGAGGTTGTGGAGCAGGGGTGCGAGCTCGGGGTGATCCGGCCCGTGGACCCGCTCGAGGACGCGGATCGCCCGGCGGTAGAGCCGCGCCCCCTCGGCGAAGCGCGCGCGGTACTTGCAGCTCATCGCCAGCTCGTTGAGGCAGGCGGCGACCTCGACGTCGCGGGCGCCGAAGGCGGCCTCGGCCAGCCGGAGCGCGCGGCGGGCGCGCGCCGCCGCGTCTGCGTAGCGCCCCTGGAGCCGCGCGGTCGCGGCCAGGGCGAGCCACGCGTGGACGCGGAGCCGTTTGACCTCGCCGCCCCGCCGCGCCCGCGCGAGCACGAGGACGGCGCGGCGCGCGTGCGCCTCGGCGGCGGGAGGGTCGCCGGACGCCGCCGCGATCCGCCAGTGCACGAGCAGCGCGCCGGCTGCCTCCGGGTCGGCGGGCCCGAGCTCCCGCTCGACGAGCGCGAGCGCCTCGCCCGCATCCGAGCGGGCCTCGCCGAGCCTGCCCATGGAGAGATGGAGGAGGGCGCGCTCGCGGAGGGCGCGGGCGCCCGCAGCGGCCTGTCCCCGCGCCGGCCGCGCCGCGCGAGGGGCGGACGCGGGGGAGGCGCTCACGAGCTGTCGGCGCCGCCGGTCAGGAGGACGATCGTGGAGGCTGGCATGGGGCAGGGAGGATCGGCGATCCGGCGAGCGCGCGCCAGGGGGCGGTGAGCGCATGAGGGAGAGGCGGATTGACCACATGGCACGAGATGCGGTTGGCGGTCGCGCGCACGTCGGCGCCGGCGCGCCTTGACGTCTGGCGAGCGCTCGTGTGCTCTCGTTCTGCTGCTCTTCGCGCGACGCCGAGCGGCTCGACCAGGAAAGGGAGGATCATGCTCACGCACAGCTACACCTACGAGGCGGCCCTGGCGGATTCGCACAAGATCACCTGGCGCGTCGAGGACATCATCGGCGGTGACAAGCAGCTCGACTTCTCGAGGCCCTTTCTGCCGGAGTCGCTCGCGGGCACGGCGTCGATCCGCTGTCTGAGCGCGCGAGAGAAGCTCCTGCTCAACCAGATCCGCGGCAACAGCTATCTTTACCTCTTTGGCTTCGTGGAGGAGTTCATCCTGCCGTTCGTGCTCGATCAGGCGCGCACCGCGGTCCACGGCGCCGACGCGGTCGAGGTGCGCGCGCTCGTCACGTTCGCCGACGAGGAGGCGAAGCACATCCACCTCTTCCGCCGGTTCTCCGCGGAGTTCGCGCGCGGCTTCGGCGTGGAGTGCGGGGCCATCGGCCCCGCGAAGGACGTCGCGGCGGCGATCCTGAAGCACGGCGCGCTCGGCGTCGCGTTGGTGACCCTGCACCTCGAGTGGATGACGCAGCGCCACTACCTCGACAGCGTCAAGGAGGGTGACGCCGAGGGCCTCGACCCGCAGTTCTCGAGCCTGCTCCGCCACCACTGGATGGAGGAGGCCCAGCACGCCAAAGTCGACACGCTGCTCGTCGCCAAGCTCGCCCGCGAGGCCGGGCCGGAGGGCATCGCCCGGGCCTTCGACGACTACGTATCCATCGGCACGATGCTCGACGGCGGCCTCGCCGCGCAGGCCAGGCTCGACATCGAGGCCCTGGAGCGCGCCGCCGGCCGCACGCTCGCCGAGGCCGAGAAGGCCGAGATCTTCGAGGCGCAGCAGCGCTCCTACCGCTGGACGTTCCTCGGCTCGGGCATGACCCACCCGAACTTCGTCCGCGCGCTCGGCGAGCTCAGCCCCGCCGGCGCCGAGCGCATCGCCGCCATGGCGAAGGCGCTCTCCTGAGCGCCCCCTGGGCAGCGACGCTCCGCCGGGCGGCGCGCCAGGCGCCGCGCCGTCACTCCGCGAGCGCAGCGTCGCCCAGCGTGTTCACGTAGCCCGACTCGATGATCCTCTTGAGGAGCATCAGGAACACGCCCGCGTCGCGCCAGCACTCCGCCGGCAAGCTCGCCACGCCGACGCGCACGACGTCGACGAATCGCTCGACGACGCGGCCATCCCCGGCGCTGTCGTCGGCGGCGAGATCGCGCAGCGTCGCCGCGATGACGTCCTCGTCATCGACACCGACGAACCGCAGGGTGGCCTCGACGAGCCTCCGGTTCGGATGGTTGAAGAGGTTGAGATCGAACCGGCCCCGGGGGCCCGTGCGCCGATCGACGTCCTGATCTCCCACGTCGTCGAAGATGCGCGAAGCCGCGTCGGCGAATCGCTCGCACACGCGCCTGATCGCCGGGGAGGCCAGCACCTGTCTTATCGTGGGGAGCTCGGGGCTCGCGCTCCGGTAGAGGCTGTAGACGACGGCGACCGTCCCGGCCGTCTGAATGCTCCCGATCGCATGCGCGACGAAATCGTCGGCGTGGTCGTCCCAGAACGCACCCTCTTCGCGCTCGAGATAACGCTGGCTGAGCTGCCGCATGGCGGAACCATGGCTCAGAAAGCCGGCGACAGGCGACTCGATGAGCGCGCCCGCGCCCTCGGGAGAGCTCAGGCGACGCAGCAGGCGCGCCACCTCCGCGAGAGGTCGAGCGCGCGCCGCGACGAGGGCAGGATCGGGGCGCGGCGCCCTGGCCGCGTCGAGCTCGCTCCGGAGGACGGCGGACGCCAGCTGCTCCGCGTCGTTCGACGCGGGAACGTGCAGGCGCGGCGCGTGAACCTCGATGAACCGGTGCGTCGCGGCCACCATCGCCAGGTCCCCGTCATCCATCAGGCCATCGAACAGGAACAGGAGCCCAAACACGATGGAGACCTCGGCGAGGCGCTCGACCTCCTCGATTTCGATCGCGATCGCGGCGCAGAACGCGGTCGCCTTGGGGCCGATCCGGCGCACGACGCGCTCGACGTGCTCCGGATCGAGGTCGGGTAAGGCGCCCTGGACGATCGGGCGGAACCTCTCGAGAAAACACGCGTGGACGGCGCGCATCCTCTCGGAGAGCGCGCGGCGGCCGACGGCGGTCGGGTAGGAGTCGCCGAAGACGTGGCTCTGCCACGTCCTTTCCATCAGATCGTCTAGCTTTCCCATGACGGTTGCGACACGAGCAGCGCGCCGAGGACCCACGCGCGGTCCACCCGCGCCGGGCAATACAGCTCCTTGCCGATCCAGCGGAGATCTTCCTGGCCGGCGCCGACGTCATGGTTCGACATCAGCCAGTCGCGCCCCCGTCGCCAGGCGCCCCGCGCCATCGATTCGAGCTCGCGGTTCCTTCGGGCGGCGCGGAGCGCGAGCACGGCGTAGGCCGTCTCTGCCGCGGTGGGCGCGCCGCCGGCTCCCCAGCCGCCGTCGCCGCGCTGGGCGCGCAGCAGCGCCTCCACGCCGCGCTTCACGGCGGGCAGCTGCCCCTCGTGCGAGAGGGCCAAAATGACCTGGCTTGTCGTGTAAAGCCAGGAGCTGTGCCACTTGTCGCCGACCCACCGCCCGTCCGGCTGCTGACGCTCGAGGAGGTACCGCGCCGGCTCCGACGCCTTCTCCCCGCGGGACGCGAGGGCGTGCATCGCGTGGGCATTGGTCGTGAGCGAGGGTTGCAGCTCGTTCGCGTACGTGATGAACATCCCGCCTCGCTCGAAGCGCCGCAGCGTCTCGATGGCGCGGGGCGCGGCGAGCTCTCCCAAGGTGGCGATGACCGTCGAGGTGATGTCGCCGTCCTGCGTGAACGCGTCGCTCATGCCGATGCCCTCGGGGCGAAGCGCGGCGCCGAGGTCGAGCAGCTGCGGCCGCGCCACGTCGCCGAGCCGGGGATGGTCGAGGAGATCGAAGGCCCGCAGCGCATACAGGACCCAGGTCTGCTCGAATCGGCGGATGGGCCACACCGTGGGGACGACGCCGGGGAGCCCGACCTCGGTCGCGTCGCTCGCTCGAAGCAGGTACTCGCGCGCCGCCGCTCGTGCGCCCGCGAGGCCGGCCTTGTCCCGAGATGCGTGAAGCCAGGCGGCCGTGGCCGCGGGGCTGTGCCCGACGCCGCCGCTCACGTCGAGGAGGTCGGGCGAGGGGCCGCTCCCCCAGCCCTCCCACGAGTGCGACGCCGCGCTGCCGGCCGCCGGCCGGGCCTTGCCGATCAAGGCCCGGCGCCGCTCGCCGAGCGCAATGAGCGCCCTGTACGGGCCCCAATCGACGCCGAGGCCGAGCGAGGAGGCCCGGTCGAGGAGCCTGGGCATGAGCAGCTCCAGCCCGACAGGGATGTCGTCCGGCAAGGACGTCCCCCAATGCGCTGCCTGGTTGCGCAGGAACGCAAGGCCCCCCTCGCAGGCGCGGCGCACCTGCGGCACGAGCTCGCGGCAGGGATGGAGGGCCACGATCGACGCCAGCGTCGGGAGATCGCGCGCGCGCGGCACCGATGACAGCCCCCAGCCCCCATCCGACCGCTGCTGATCCAGGAGCCATGGGATGAGGCTCGCCCTGGCATCGGGAAAGACATCGAACATCAGCACCGTGGCGGTGTCGTACACCGACGGGCTGACGAGACCCCCGCCACGCCCGAGCTCCGTCACGAGCTCGCGAAGGACGGCCAGAGCGCGATCGGAAGGACTCGAATGCGGCGAGGTGTTCATGTGCTGATCCACCCGGTGAGGGCCGGCTGCCGCCGGCGACGGTGTTGATGGTGAGCAGCGTCGTCCCGTCGGAGATCGCGGTCGATGGCTGAATGCGTTGGGGCGCTCGAGCTCTGCCCGTTCAGCACCGACGAAAGGCGACCCGTGTCGCGGCCGTCGGATGCCCGGTCGGGAAGTACACGTGCTTCGGTGAAGCGCCCTCCAAGTGTGGAACGAGCCCGGCGCGGCGCAACGCCCGGACGAAGAGGAATTGAAGCTGGAGCGCCTCGATGCAAGCGACGTTGTATCCAAGACAGAAGTGCGGCCCCCCGCCGAACGAGGCCAGCTCCAGCGGACCCGGCGGGCTCGAGCGATCTCTCCAGCGGTTCAGATCGAAGCGATCGGGGTCCGGGAACAGCGATGGATCATAGCCGAATTGCGCGGGGCTGAGGGCCAGCGGCGTGTTTCGAGGGATGCGTCTACCGTTCAGCGTGATCGTCTCGGTGACCGTCCGGAAGATGAACCAGACCGGCGTGTACATCCGCAGGACTTCCCGGAAGATGGCGTTGGCGACGGGGAGCCGGTCCGCCTCTCTCGCGGACATGGGCACGGACGCGTCCGGCGCGGCCGAGTGCTCATCGCAGAGCGCGCTCCACACCTCGCTCCGGCGCGACAGCACGATGACGATCCAGGCCAGGATGGAGGCGCTGGTCTCGTGCCCGGCGAGCAATATCGCGCGAAGGTTGTCGACGATGTCTTGGTCCGACAGGGGCACGCCCTCGTCGTCGCGAGCCTTCGAGAGCATCTCGACGAGGGAACCCGCGGCGCCGCCCTCGCGAGCGAGCGCAAGGAGCTTCCGCAGGCGGTCGTCTATCCAGGCGCGCGCACGGTCCGAGCGGTACGCGGGCATGCCCGGCAGACGACCCGGGATCGGGTAAACACCCAGGAACAGCTCGCGATAGGCCCGGCTCCAGGCGCGCACATCCTCTGTCGGGACCCCGCAGATTCGAAAAATGATCTCGAGGGTCAGATCCCGCATGGCGGGATGGACCGCGAAGCTCCCTTGCTGGAGCCAGGCATCGACCTTCGCAGCGAACGCGGAGGCGATTGTGGCGGAGGCCTCCTTGGCGAACCCCTGCGGGGAGAACGAGGGGTTGATGGCCGAGCGCATGTGCCGGTGCGGCGGCCCGTCCTGCCCAGCCATCGAGCGGCCCACGATCCCCTTCAGGTGCTCCGGATGGTCCATGACCACCTCGGGCGCGCGCAGGAGATCGAGGGCGTCGGCGCCGACATAGAAGAGCCGGCGTTGCGCGAACCCGAGGTTGACCCAGAAGAGCGGACCCAGCGCGCTCCTGCTGCGGCGCAGCAGGCCGACGGCGTCCCGGTGGAGGACGGGCAGGTGACCGATCACCGGCAGCTCTCCCGCCGCGGTGGGGAAGCTGTCTTGGTCGGTTCGACCCAGGGAGAGCATGGCGCGCAAGCAGGAGGGGAGACGCCGCGGGTCAGCGGCCCGAAGCGCCGTTCGTCGCCGACGCGGACGCGAGCTGGCGCATCTGGTTGATGCAGAACATGATTCCAGCCCGCAGGTTCGACCGCGTGACCATGCTGTTCAGATCGAGGCCCAGCTCGACGATCGTCTGCGCGACCGACGGCCTGATGCCGCAGATGATCCCGTCCGCGCCGAGGAGCCGGATGGCGTTCACGAGCTTGAGCAGGTGATTCGCGACCTGCGTGTCCACCATCTCGACGCCCGTGAGATCCAGGATGGCATACCGCGCGCTGGTGCGGACGATCTCGTCGAGCAAGTTCTGCATGACGTCGGCGGTCCTCGCGCTGTCGACGACGCCGACCATGGGCAGCGCGACCACCCCGTCCCAGACCTGGATGATGGGCGTCGAGAGCTTGCCGATGACCTCCTGCTGCTTCTGGATCTGCAACAGCCGTAGTCGGAGCTCCTCTTCGGCTCTCTTCGCCTCCGAGACATCGAGCGAGAGCCCGATCACGGACTCGACGTTTCCGAGCGGACTCTGGATCGGCACCATCCAGTTCTCCCAGAACGAGTTGTTGCCGGGGACGTGGCTCATGGAATGGGAGGGAGACCCGCGGAGCGCCCTCCTCACGTTCTCCGTGCCTTCGGGAGCGTTGGCAAAGACGTCGAAGAGGTTCGTCCCGACGAGCTGCCCCCGCTTGAGGCCGAGCCCCGCCAGGCCCTTCCCGTCGTGGCGGGTGATGACGCCCGCCGCGTCGCATGACCAGACGATGACAGGGAGGTTGTCGGAGAGGGCGCGGAGCATGTCCGCGTCCTCTCCCTTCCCGGGCTCGGCGGCGGGGTGATCGTCGGCGCCGGACGTCGCGTGCAGCGAGCCGTAGACCGCCTGGCCGTGCGGCGCTCTGCGCAGCACGCAGAAGAAGGACGCATACACGTTCCCGGCCGTCATCACCCGCCCGCGGAGCTCCACGGCCCCGGTCGCCTCCAGGAGCCCGGACCACTTCGCCCGGGCCGCCTCACGGTCGTCGTCGTGGAGGAGCTGGAAGAACGCCGTCCCCGGCGTGGCCGCGTGCCCGACCGTGTGGCCGAATGACTCGCTCCAGTGCGACAGCGTGCCGTCGACATTCGCTACGAACAGCGCCTCGGGGGAGTAGAGATAGGCTGCCTCCCACGTGTCGCGTGTACTTGTGTAATGCTGTGTCATGACGAATGTTGCCCTCCCCCAAGCCCGATCCAGGCCTCCTACCTGTGCTCACCTCGTTCGTAGGGGCCGTGGATCGCGCATGATTTTGCCAAGAATCGGCGTCAGCAGACTCACCCCTCTCAGGACCCGCGAGCGCGATGACGAGCGCTCGGAGATGTGCAAACGCTTCGATCCCAGCGAGGGTTCCAGCTTGCATTGGGAGATTACAAGCCACACATCTCCAGCTGAGGCCGGGTAGATCCGGAACTCGCGCTAAGGTCATTCCCGATGTGTGTTCGTGATCGGCGTCCAGGATGCTGTTCAATCCGTTCGGCCCGGAAGCGCTCGCGAGGCGAGGGGGATTCAGACGAGATCATGACGGTGCTTCACGACGGTGCCTCACGATGGTGCCTCACGACGGTGCCGCACGATGGTGCCTCACGACGGTGCCTCACGACGGTGATCGTGAGGACGCCGCCCGGAGTTTCATGGGATCACCTATGCTGTCGTCCCGCCAGGGGAAAGGACTTGACTTCCACGAACCGCTTGGATGTGCTGTCCGGAAGTGCGGCTGCGCCGCTGTGAGCTTGACATGGAAATCGAGACCGCCCCGAGCCCCTCGCCCGAGCAGATCGACCTCTCCGCGCCTTCGGTGATAGCCGATCCTTACCCCGCGTACCACGCGCTGCGCGGGCGATCTCCGGTGCTCTATGCGCGCGTGCCCGCGGGCGGCGCGGCGGGCCTCGACGAGCCAATCCGTGCCTACGCGCTCCTGCGCCACGCGGAGGTGCTCGCCGCGCTGCGGGATCCCCAGACGTTCTCGTCGAACGTCACGGACAAGATCCGTGTCCTGCCGCGGATCACGCTGCTGCACGACGATCCGCCCCGGCACACCCACCTCCGCAGGCTCGTCAGCCGATCGTTCACGCCGCGGCGCATCGCTGAGCTCGAGCCGTGGATTGGCCGCCTCGCCGCCTCGCTGCTCGAAGCGACGGGCGACGGGCCGTCAGACCTCATGGGCACCTACGCGATGCCCCTGCCGATGATGGTGATCGCCACGCTGCTCGGCATCCCGGCGGAGCGCTATGTGCAATTTCGGAGCTGGTCCGAGTCCGTGATGTCCTACAGCGGTATACCGGCGGAGGAGCGCGCGAGCCGCGGTAAGGCGATGGCCGACTTCTTCGCGGCGGAGCTCGAGGCGCGACGGCGCGCGCCGTCAGGCGATCTCATCTCGGCGCTCGTCGAGGCCGAGATCGACGGAGCGCGCCTCGACACGCCCGAGGCGGTCGGGTTCTGCGTCGGCCTGCTCGTCGCCGGCAACGACACCACGACGAACCTCATCGGCAACATGGCGCACCTCCTGTCCGAGCGGCCCGAGCTCTACCGGCGCGCGCAGCAGGACCGGCGTCTGGTGGAGCCGATCATCGAGGAGACGCTGCGCCATTCGAGCCCGGTGCAGCGCCTCCTGCGCGTCGCCACGCGGCCGGTGGACGTCAGCGGCGTGACGATACCGGCCGGGCACCTGGTCGACGTCGTGTTCGGCGCGGCGAACCGGGATCCGGCCGTCTTCGAGGCGCCGGACGCGTTCCGGCTCGACCGGCCTCCGGCGGAGCACCTCGCGTTCGGGCAGGGGACCCATTTCTGCATCGGCGCGGCGCTGGCGCGGATGGAGGCGCGGATCGCCCTGAACGCGCTCCTCGACTGCTATGAGTCCATCACGCCCGGCGAGGCGCCTCCGCTGCGGCAGACGCGGGCGATCATGCCGCTCGGGTTCGAGTCGCTCCCGCTCGTCCTGCGCCGGAGCCGCGCCGAACCCTGATCTCGGATCGCTTGCTCCGCAGCGGCCTTATCAGGTGATCTCGCCTCATGCGTCGAGGCGCCGACTGGCGTGCAGCGACGAGGCGCGCCGGCCCGTCACGCGCGCGGGAGGAACGTCACCTTGCCGGTCTCGAGGGCGTACTCGGCGCCCACGATCAGCATGCCTTCCTCGGTGCACAGCCGCTCGAGGAGCCGGCTGCCGTGCCGGAGGTGATCGCACGAGTTGCGCACGTTGGCGCGCACCGCCTCGCGCAGGAGAATGCTCCTGTCGGCGTGGCGGCCGGCGGCGCTCACCACCGTCTCGACGGGAGCTCGGCAGCGCTCGACGATATCGCGGATGTTGTCGGTGAGGGGGCCGCCGTGGTCCTCGTCGAGCAGCTCGCTCAGCGTGGCGTCGATGGCGCCGCAACGCGAGTGGCCCATCACCACGGCAAGGCGGGTCCCGAAGGCGGCGGCGGCGAACTCCACGCTGCCCACGAGCGAGGGCGCCACCACGTTGCCCGCGACCCGGATGACGAACAGGTCCCCGAGCCCCTGGTCGAAGATGAGCTCCGACGGCGCCCGCGAGTCCGAGCAGCTGAGGATGATGGCGAAGGGCTGCTGCCCCTCCACGAGGGCGGCCCGCGCCCGCGCTCCCATCACGACGTGCTCGCCGCGGACGTTGTCCACGAAGCGCCGGTTGCCCTCGATCAGGCGTTCCAGCGCCTGATCGGCCGTTACGACGGGAGAGGCGGGCGGAGAGTTGCTGAGTCCCATGCTGACCGGCCACGGTGGGGGACCGGGCCGCGGGCGTCAATGGGTGAAACTTCCGCCTCACCTGTCAGCTGCCGGGCTCACGGCTCATCGCTCATGGCTCATCGCTCATGGCTCACGCAGCGCCACCGCCGCGCCGCCGCCTCGCAAACGCCGCGAGCGCCGCGGCGGCCCCGAGCGCGGCCAGCGGCCCGCGCGGCGCGCCCCCCGGGATCGCGCACCCGCAGCCTTCAGCTGCCGGCTCCTTCGCCAGATCGACCACCACGCTGACCTGGTCGGTCGCCTCCAGGATCCCGTCGCTGACCGTCACCTCGAACGCCAGGGCCGTCGTCGCGGCGACCTCGGGCGCCACGAAGGTCGCCCGCGCGCCCTCGCCGGTCAGCTCGACCGCGGGCCCCGCCGTCTGCACCCAGGAGAACGTCAGCGTGTCCTCCTCGGGGTCCGAGCTCCCCGAGGCGTCGAGCGTCACGAGCTCGCCGATCGCGACCGCCTGGTCCGCCCCCGCGTCGGCCACGGGCCCGCCCTGGCAGGAGGCGGTGTCCTCGACCACCGTCGCGAACGGCTTGTTCTTCAGGCCCGCGAACCCGATGTCGTCGAGCTCCCAGCCGGCGTCGCCCGCGGCCGCGTCCGTGCCGACGCGGAACCGCACCTGCACCGTCTTCCCGGCGAACGCGGTCCCCAGGTCGATCGCCACGTTGTCGACCTCGGGCCACGAGGGGCTCTGGCCGACGAAGGCCCTCCGCCTGCCCAGCGGATTGCCCGACTCGACGGTGACCCTCCCGGTGTAGCCGGGCTGCGCGCGACTCCCGATGTCCCGCCATGTCGCGCCGCCGTCGGCGCTGATCTCGACCACCGCGCCGTCCCAGAACGTCTCGTCGCTCGTCTCGAACCGGTGCCGGTGCGCGAACGTCAGCACGAAGCGCTCGGACTCGCTGACCTCCAGGGCCGGCGACACAAGCGCCGTGTCGGACACGCTCCCGAGGTTGACGCCGCGCCACACGCGGTTCGGCGCGGTCCCCTCGGCGCGCGACCAGACGAGCTCGCTGGAGAGCCCCTCGACGCGCCAGGTCGTGCGCTGCGCCTCCACGTCGTCGGTCGCCGAGGACCCTGGCAGCTCGTCGAAGTTCACGCGGCGCACGAGGGCCTCGACCCGCACCGGCGTGCACGCCGCGGCGCTCTTCAGCGTCAGGCTGAGCTCGAGGTCCTCGGCGGGCGCCACGGTCCGGTCGAGCTTCACCGCCACGGTCGCGGTCCCGGTCGCGAACGGCGCGATGTCGCCGAACGACGCGCGCGCGCCGTCCGGGAACGTCACCCCGGCGGAGGGCACCTCGATGGACGCCACCGCCCCGGTCAGGGGCGCCGCGCCGCGATTGACGATCTCGATCGCGATCGTGCCGGACTCCTCCGCGTCGAGCAGCCCGTCGCGGTCGCACGAGCCGGCGCTGTCGTCGAGCTCCGCCCGGACCAGCGAGATCTCGGGCTGGACGCTGAAGCTCTCCACGACGCCGGAGAAATCGTGCGAGTCGGCGCGCGGGGACACGGCGCACGTGCCGGCGCCGCGCCGGGCGAACGCCTCCGCCAGCGCGAGGAAGTCGCCCTGATCGCTGGCGAGCGCGGCGGCGAGGAGGGCGTCGCGCTGCTCGGTGTACGTCGGGCTCACCGGCGCGAGCTGCATGCCGGCCACCACGTAATCGCTCATCCGCCGCCGGGTCTGCTCGAACGCGCGCGGCGGGGTCAGGCCGCTGCCGTGCCGGATCAGCCCGATGTAGGCCTCGAACAGCATGCTCGCCCAGACCTCTCCCGCGTTGTGCTCCTCGGAGTTGTCGGAGAACGCGGAGCTGAGCGGGTGGTCGGGGAGGCGGGCGCCCTCCGAGATGTGCTTGAACGTCAGCCCGTTCCTTGTGAAGTCGACGGAGTAGGGGGCGCGGCGGATGCCGAAGTAGCTGTCGCCGAGCGCCGCGCTCCCGTAGCTCGAGAGCGGGAAGACGCCGTCGAGGTCGTCGCCGTCGCGCAGCGCCATGTGCAGGGCGATGAAGTCGCCCCACCCCTCGCTCTGCGCGCCGCACATCTTCGTGCCGCACGCGACCTGACGGAGGTGGATGTAATGGCCCCACTCGTGCGCCACGATGGTGTTGTCGATCGTGCCGTCGCGCTCGACGCCGGGCTCGCGGGTCATGGTGACCGTGAGCGGCGCGTCCGCGGCGGCGAGCGCCGCCTTGAGCGCGCTGCCGTCCTCCTGCGAGACGCTCTGGGCGGGGGTCGTCACCTCGGGGGCCTCGCCGGACAGCCGCGGCGCCCCGTCGCTCTCGCGGTTGTTGGCGATGATCACGCCGATGGCGCCCGCCGCCTGCGCGCTCTGCGCCTTCTTGGCGAAGGTGCACCCGCCCCGGTCGACGAGGGCGATCTTGCCGGCCACGTCGCTCGTGATCGGCCCGCACGCGTCGCCGCGGGGCTCGGCGCCGTCCTGGGCGAGGGCGAGCTCGCCGGTGACCTCGTAGCGCGGGGGCCCGAACAGGGCGGTGTTCGACGCGTAGCTGGCGTTCTGCGGCGTGACGCTCAGCGAGCGCTGATCCGGCCCGGACCACAGGTACATCTGCATCCGGGGCGACGCGCCGTCGTACGTCGCGTCCATGTTCGCGTTGTCGCGGCTGCCGCCGGTCGCGTCGTCCTGCGCCTCCGCGAGGAGCGGATCGCCGTCGAGGCCGCCCCGGCCGAGGTTGTCGCGCTGGGCGTTGCCCGCGGCCTCGGTGAAGCCGGAGTCGTAGTACCAGTCATGGAGCCAGTTCGTGACGTAGAAGATCTGGGTGACGGCCGCCATGGTCTGCCCGGGCGTGGCGAGCGGATCGGCGAGCGGGTCATAGAGGTGATCGAACGAGCCCGGCCCCGAGAGCGCCGCGCGGATATCGCCGCTGGAGAACCCGTCGGGCGCGTTGTGGTCCGCGTAGGCGTCGACGTTGTTGCCGCGGGTCGAGGTCGCGTCGGCCGGCAGCCACGGATCGGTCCCGCCGTCGAGGTTCGTGTTGAAGCCATCGATGGAGATGAGGCTCGGCGCGACGAACCGAGGGACCTGGCCGTCGGGCCGCCCGGTCGGGTGCGGCGAGAGATCCGCGAGGGGGCCGTCGAGCGGCGTGTGATCGCCCCCTTCCTCCGCCCAGACCCGGTAATCGAACGCGGCGTGGGAGAGGTTCTCCCGGGAGAGCATCTGCCCGTCGCTGGCCCCGAACACCCAGGCGTACGCCGCGGAGCTCGTGCCCCCGGCGTCGCCCGAGACGAGCTCGACGAAGTAGCCGGCGACGAGCCGGTCGGGCAGGGGAAAGAGCACCTTCCTGACCCGCGCCGGCTGCGTGAAGCGCAGGCTCCCGGCGCGCTGGCGCGCGTGATCGGTGTCCGCGATGTCGAAGAGCCGATACCCGCCCTTCGCCTCGCCCAGCTCGCGGAGGTCGGCCGTCTTGATGTCGATGCGGTGCGCGTCGCGCAGGGCGCGGACGACCGCCTGCGCCGGCGAGCCGGAGAACGCCCGGCCGCGGAGCGCGCCGGCCGCCGGCGAGGCGGCGCCGGGCGGCAGGGGGACGGCCGACGCGTGGAGGTTGCCCGCGAGGGCGACGAGCCCGAGGTCGCGCTTCATGAGCACCTTGAGCCCGCTCCGGAAGACCGGGATCCCGTCGACGTCCTGGCCCAGCGTCACGACGATGCCGCCGCGCCCGGTGTCGTGGACGTGGCGCACCACGGCCGTATCGAGCGCGGCCTGCGGAAGACCGTAGAGGCGCGCGTACCGCTGCACGTACCACCGGGCCGCGGCCTCGGGCGTCGCGTGGGTCGCGGCCGGCGGGCGGTGGCCCGGGGACGTCGCCCACACGAAGGTGGGCACCCCGCGCTGCGGATCGGTCGACGCCACGACGGCGCCCGTCGTCGACGCGCGCTCGTCGACGTCGATGACGCGCGCGCGGCGCGCCGCGCGGACGGGCGGCGCGGGTGGGGCCTTGAAGTATGCGTCGTAGTTCGGGCGCTCCCGCGCATGGGCGATGGGGCCTGCGAGCAGCGCGAGCGATAGCGCGGTGTACCGAACTGAGACCTTCATGTTCATCGATTCTCCGACTCCGAGGGGACGACGCATGACCGGCTGCGCGCGGGTAGGTCGCGCGCTGCCTCCCCGGGCGCCTCGCGCCCACCCGTCGAATCCGCGGCGCGAGGCAACCTAGCCCCAGCGTGCGCGCAGGGAAAGCGCGACGGCTCTCGCTCTGTCCGGCGTCGTAAGGCGCCTCTCATGCGATCTCGTCCGGGCGCTCCGCAGAGCGCGAGTCACGCGGCGCCGACACCAGAATGGAATAGAGAAGCAATCCTTGCTGGTGCATTGCATGAATCCATGAATTGCCGTGTCATGCGTCCTCGCGAGGCGAGCCGAGCGGTTCCCTCGGTCGCCGCGGGGTGGGCAGGAGGGTGGTTGTCGCGCCCGCGATCGGCTCCGGGACCTGCACGGCGTCGGGTCGGCTCGCGCGGCGCGTCGTGCAGCGCCGGCTCGCGGGGTGCGGGCTCGCGCGTCGCGTCGTGCGGCGCCGGCTCGTGGGGTGCGGACTCGCGCGGTGCGTCGTGCAGCGCCGGCTCGTGGGGTGCGAGCTCGTGTGGTGCGGACTCATGCAGGGCTGGCGCCGCGAGCCAGCTCACGCGCGGGGTGCCGGTATGACGAAGCGCTGACATGGCGCCCGACGCCCGGAGATTATCTTCGCAAAACCCAACGTGATCCACGCCTTGCACATCGAGACCAAGCTCGTCTCCGAAGAGCTCTGCGTACTGTTGCGTCAGGTCGATCCCGCCGTCTTCGTCTTCCACGACGAACCCGAGGTTCGCGCCCGGGTCGAGCGTGTGGCGTCGCGGCTCCGCGAGCTCGTCGTGGCGGCCGAGCGCGACGATGCCGGGGGCAGGCTCGAGCGGCTCCGCGAGCGGCTCCGCGTGCTGCTCGCGGCGGTCGAGCGGGCGACCCCGACCGGCACACCTTCGCCCAAGGCGGCGTGGATTGCGTTCCAGCGAGAGGTGCAGCCTGCCTACGAGTCGCTGCTGCTGACGCTGCGCGGCGTGGTCGCCGCGCCGCCGAGCGTCAGGCCGACGAACCATGTGCGCAGCCTGTGGCACGTGGGCATGGGGCTCCTGGTGCTCGGGCTGATCCAGCTCCTGCCGGAGCGCGGCTGGCTCGTGGCCGCGAGCGGCGCGTTCGTGGTGGCGGTGTGGTCGATGGAGATCGCCCGCCGGGTCAGCGAGCGGGTCAATGAGCGGCTGATGGGGGTCTTCCGGCTCGTGGCGCACCCGCACGAGCGCTACCGGGTGAACTCGTCGACCTGGTACGTGACAGCGCTCTTCTTGCTGGCGCTGTTCGGGACGCGGCTGAGCCAGTCGCTCGCCGTGGTGGTGCTGGCGGTGGCCGATCCGGCGGCGGCCCTCATCGGCCGCCGCTTCGGCCGCACGCGGCTGCGCGACGGCCGCTCGCTGGAGGGCACGCTCGCCTTCTTCGCGGCGGGCGCGCTGAGCGCCCTCGCCGTGATGTGGGCGCTCGGCCCGGCGTCGCTCTCCTCGCGGCTCCTCCTGGCCGCCGTCGCGGGCCTGGCCGGGGCGGCGACCGAGCTGTTCTCCACGCGGATGGACGACAACTTCACGATCCCGGTCGCCGTGGCGGCCGCGGTGACGGTCGCCGGCGCGGGCTGACGTCAGTTGGCGTCAGCTGGCGTCAGCTGGCGTCAGCTTACGTCAGGCCCCATCTCACCGCCGATCTCCAGCGCGAGGCGAGCGAGGTACTGTCTCATGAACTCCGCGCGTCGCGCGCCCTCGCGGCGCCCTGCGGCCGTCGTGAGGCTCTCGGCGGTCTTGAACAGCTTCACGTGGAAGTGGTCGATCGCGTTCACCCGGTCGTCCCACGGCCTCCGCTCGGCGAACGGATCCCCGGGATCGTAGAACCGCACGCCGAGCAGGCCGCCCACGGCGAAGCAGCGGGCGATCCCGATCGCCCCCAGCCCGTCGAGGCGGTCGGCGTCCTGGACCACCCTGGCCTCGAGGGTCGTCGGCTCGATCCCCGCGCTGTAGCTGTGGCTCTCGATGGCGTGGGCGATGTCGGGGAGGAACGCCTCGGGGTACTCCACGCTCCGCAGGAAGCGCAGCGCCTCCTCCGCGGAGAGCCGCGACGCCTGGGACCGCCTGGGGTCGTTCTTGGGGACGTTGACGAGATCGTGCAGCCACGCCGCGGGGACGACGATCTCGAGCCTTGCCCCTTCGTCCGCCGCGAGCGCCTTGGCCGTGGCGACCACCCTCGCGAAGTGCGCCACATCATGGGCCGGATCCTTGCCGAGGTCGGTCTCCTCGAGCTTCTTTGCGAAGAGCGCTTCCCAGTCCTTCATCTCCCGCCTCATAGACGCGGACCCCGACCCGCGCAACGGCTCTGCGCGGCGCCCGAGTCACCGACACACCTCGAATTGCCCGAGGGGGTGCGCAACGCCGTTGACCATCACATCGATGCTGTGGCGACCGGGATAGTGACGGCGGGTCGTCATCTCCTCGAAGGAGACCTTGCCGGTGATCTCGGCTCGACCCGACGGCGGCAAGACGAGCTTCCGCAGCTTGAAGACCTTTGGCCGCGTCGCGCCGTTCGCCTTCACGAAGTGCACGGCGCAGTCGACGATCAGCTCCTGGTCGCGCGGGGCCGTCGACGCGAGCTCGAACGAGAAGCGGAGCTCTCCGCCGAGCTTCACCGATCGCGGGGACAGCGCCGCCGAGGCGATCGCGACGCTCGGCGCCGCGCCGAAGCCGAGCGCGTCGAGCGCGCCGCGATCACCCTTCTTGACGAGCGAGCGCAGCGCGTGGCGCACGATCCATTGCCGCCCGGGCGGCGCGCCCTCGAGCCAGCGCCGGCAGAGGCTCGCCGCGATGTCCGGGTGGTCCTTGCCGATGTCATTGATGTTGTTGGCGACGGAGCGCTGCACGTAGCGCTCCGGATCGTCCTTCAGGATCTCGAGCAGCTCGATGACCGGCCCTGGATCCTGCTGGAAAGCGCGGAGCCGCGGCGCCCACGGCAGCCGCGGGCGCGTCCCCTCGGAGACGAGCCGCCGGACATGGACGTTCGGGTCCACAGCCCACGTGCGGAGCCGGCGGAGCGTCGCGTCGGGGTACCTCGTCAGGAACGCGCGGATGCTGAACTCGGCGGAGAACCGCTTCGTCAGCTCGACTTGCGTGGTCATCGCGTCCTCGAAGTGATCGATACCGCGCTTCGCCACATAGAACACGTGCGGCATGTACTGCAGCGGCGTGAGGCCGAACACGTCGCTCCGATCGAGCTCGGGCCCGAGGGAGGCGACGATCACCCGAGCTGCCTCCGGAAAGGGCTGCGGCAGGTGGTGGTGCATCACGTCCGCGATGTGGGAGGCGCGGCCCGTCAGCTCCAGATCGGAGAGGCCGGCCAGGCAGTCGCGGGCGAAGCCGCGCTCGTCGAGGCCAGGGTGCGCCGAGCGGAGGTTGCGGGCGATCGAGCGGACGCACCGCTCGTCGAAGAGGTCCTTCAGCCGGTCAGCCATGGGCATCTGTCGGTGCGAGGACGACGAGGCCGATTGGCCAGGTTTTCGTCAGGTTGGACATGGGCGTTGACTAGCGTGAGACCCTGACAGATTCTGTCACCATATGTCGCGCACCGTCCGCGTCATGGAGCTCTCCGACCTGCTTCGCGCGCGGGGAGCGACCACCGTCGGCGAGCTGGCCGCCGCGCTCGGGGTCAGCGCCCGCACCGTGCGCAGGGACCTCGCGACGCTGAGGGAGCGCGGCCTCAACATCGAGGGCGAGGCCGGCCCCGGCGGGGGGATCCGGCTCGACGCCGGCCGGGGCGTCACCGCCGTGCACCTCTCGGTCGCCGAGATCGTGACCCTCTGGCTCTCCGCGCGCCTCTCTCAGGCCGCGAGCGACCTTCCGTGGAGCGACGCCGCCAGCTCCGCGCTGGCCAAGCTGCTCAGCAGCCTTCCTCCTGAGCGAGCGCGAGAGCTGCGCGCCCTCTGCCGCAGGGTCATCGTCGGCGATCCGGCGAGCGGGCCAGTGCGCGCCGGAGCCGGCGCGCCCCCTGCAGAGCTGGTGAGGCTCTTCGAGGAGTCGTTCTCCGCCGGCGTCGGCCTCGGGTTCGACTACCAAGACCGCGAGGGGAGGACGTCCAGGCGACGCGTCGAGCCGCACGGCCTCCTGATCCAGAGCCCTGTCTGGTACGTGCTCGCCCTGGACACGGGAAAGAACGAGCCGCGAATGTTCAGGATGGACCGCATCTCGACCCCCCGCGTCCTGCGGGAGATCGCGTTTCGTCCGAGCGCCGACGTCATCTGGGCGCTCTTGCCGGAGGAGTGCGCGTGGCGACCGCTCCTCGGCGACCGACCGTGAATGCCGGCCAAAGCGGACGGACGCCCTGCGGGGTCCGGTGCTGTGCCCAATGTGTATCGACCCGGAGAGCTTGGGACCCACCGTGTCGCACGGTTGCGCGCATCGGCTCTGCCTGATAGCTTAGGTTTGATACAACACACGACATCTTGGCGAGTGACCAGAACGAAGAGAGGCGTCCGGTGGCCGGTAGACGGAGCGTGTGCTCGATGCCGGGCGCATGCAGAGACACATCTCCCGCCGAGGAGTGACCAGCGATCGATGGCGCACGGCCCACATGCCCCCTGAGGCCGTGCTCGCCTGCGCGCGGTGGCGTGTGTCGCACGGGTAGATACGGGCTTCGCGCTCGCCGAGGTTGTTGATGCATGCCTATCGTCGCTGGATGGCCCCCCATCCAGGCGACGATCAAGGGGCCATTGCGTGTAATGGCCATTCTTGAGAACTCGAACCAAGGAGCTTGAATGAACCATTCAGCCGCGAGATGGGCGTCCATCTCCTTCGCCGCCCTTGCCACCGTTCTGCTGGCAGATCGAGCGTTCGCCCACGTGCCGGCGGCGCCGTGTGATCCGCCGGACAGGGATGCGGTCCTCGACTGGAACGACGTCGCACTGGATACGGTCGCAAACGACCCCATCGTCGAATCCGAGGCGGATCAGTTCGGTCCCACGCGTGTCTCACGGGCTCTCGCCATCGTTCACGCGGCAATCTTCGACTCCGTGAACTCGATCGCCCCGAGGTATGAGCCGTACCTCGAACCCCCCTTCGAGATGCCGGATGCGTCGATCGACGCCGCGGTGGCCGCGGCAGCTCACGACACGCTGACGGCATTGTTCCCCAGGCAAGCGGATCTGCTCGAACGCAGGCTCCTTGAATATCTGGCGGAGATCCCCGACGGCGACGCCAAGGAGGACGGCCTTGTGCTGGGCGGCGATATTGCCGCACGGATCCTCGAGGTGCGGGCGGGCGACGGGTCAGATGACCCGATGCCTTACACCCCGAGCTTCGAGCCCGGCCGGCATCGGCCAGATCCGATCTACCCCAATCAGGGGTTCTTGACGCCCAGATGGGGGGAGGTGCTGCCGTTCGCCCTCGACAGCGGCTCCGAGTTCCGGTCGCCGCCTCCTCCTCCGCTGTGGAGCCTGGAGTATGCGTTTAACTTCTATGAGGTCTTCCTGCTTGGCGGCGATGGCGTGAGGACCCCGACCCTGCGCACGCGTGAGCAGACCGTCATCGGGATCTTCTGGTCGCATGACGCCGCCCCGGACCTCGGGGCGCGCCCGAGGCAATACAACCAGATCGCGCGGGTCATCGCGATCAAGAAGCAAAATTCGGAGATCGAGAACGCCCGGTATTTCGCGCTCGTCAACTTCGCGCTGGCGGACGCCGGCATCGCCACATGGGAGACGAAATACTATTACAATTTCTGGAGGCCCATCGTCGCGATCCGTGAGGCCGACACGGATGGCAACAGCCGCACGCCGCGTGACAGGAGGTGGACACCCCTCGGATCCCCCGGCAGCAACGGGGGCCCGCCGCGCATGACCCCGCCGTTCCCGTCGTACGGCTCGGGGCACGCGAGCTTCGGGGCTGCCATGTTCCAGGTGTTGACCCGTTATTATGGCACCGATCGTATTCCCTTCTGCTTTGTGTCCGACGAGTACAACGGGATAACAACGGATGAGCATGGCCGTGTCCGCCCCAGGATGAAGCGCTGCTACTCCGGCTTCCGTGATGCGGCTCATGAGAACGCGATCAGCCGCATCTACCTGGGCGTCCACTACAGGTTCGATGCGATGGCCGGGCTCCGTCAGGGCAAGGGCGTCGGTGACGCCGTCTTCGACAGGATCCTCCAGCCGCTTCCTTGACGAGCTCGCCGACGAGCCGCGCGATCCATCGAGAGGAGATCCGTCGCCTCATGGCGGGTCTCCCCGGCCCCGGCCAGCCTCTCAGTTCATGAGCCGGGAGCGAGCGGGCGCCCACCGCTCGGGCCGCGGCGCGGAGAGCGGACCCGCGTGGTGGTGGACCATCTTCCATTGCCCGTCTTCGAGGACGAACACGTTGGTTGCGCACAGGTGTGCCGGTTCGTCGCCGCTCGCCTCGTAGCACGTGACGAAGGCGAAGTCCCCGAAGAGGTGCGCCGAGGCGCCCTGGCAGCGCATGCGCAGGGGCGAGGTCTGGCGCAAGAGCTGGCTCCAGCTCTCGAGCACGCTGGCGCGCCCCGAGAGCGCCTCCATGCCGGGATGGGCGCAGGCCAGGGGCGCCCGCTCGGCCCACACCCGGCACATCGCCTGGTAATCCCCGGCGCGGAACGCCTCGTAAAAGGCCTCGTTTGCGGCCAGGACAAGCCGTTCCGCCGCGACGCGCTCCTCGACGCTCATGCAGCGACCATGCTCCCCGGCCAGCGCGGGCGCAAGGGCCTCGACGGCGTCGTCTCGGCGCCTCGCCCGCTCGACCCCACGCCCGGGCTGACTAGGACGGGCCCTTGCTCCGCTGATGGAGGACGAGCTGTGTCCGGTTCATCAGCTTGACGCCGGCCGCGTCGAGCTCCTCAAGCGCCGCGACGCGGAGGTTGTGCATGCTCCCGTCCTCTTCCACGGCGCTGTACCAGGCCGTCAGCGTGAGGTCGAGCGAGCCGTCCTCCATGTCGGTCAGGAAGACGGTGGGGCCCGGGTCTCGCGCCACGCCGCTGGCCCGCTTGCCGGCGCGCACCAGGGCCTCCATCGCCGGCTCGAGATCGCGCAGCCGGCCCTCCACGGTGAGCGTGACGGCGCCGCGCAGCAGCCCTCGATCCGAGTAGTTCACGATCGGGCCGTTGGTCACCGCGGCGTTCGGGATCACGATCTTCTCGTTGTCCGTCGACACCAGCGTGGTGTTGAAGAGCCCGATGTCCTCGACGATGCCCTTGTGGCTCCCGATGGCGACCTTGTCCCCGAGCTGGAAGTGCTTGAAGAAGAGGATGAGGACGCCGCTCGCGAAGTTGCTCAGGCTCCCTTGCAGCGCCAGCCCCACCGCCAGCCCCGCCGAGGCGACCACGGCCACGAGGCTCGTCGTGTGGATGCCCACCGTCTCCATCGACGCGATGAACGTCGCCGCGAGCACGGTGTAGCGGAGCATCGACGCCAGGAACCGCGCGAGCGCCTGATCCAGGTGCGTCTTGGTCAGGGCCGTGACGGCGAACCGGTACGCCCATTTGCTCGCGAGACCACCCGCGGCGAGGATGATGATGGCGGTGGCGATCGCCCTGAGCGTGGCGGCGGAAGGTACCAGTTCCTCGGGGTGCATGGTGCGGTGGCGCGCCAGCGGCGTACGCGCCGCCCGGGCGTAGAGGATCTGCCCGCCGGCCTCAAGGGCTGCCGAGCAGCGCGCGGCCGCGCGCGGGGGCAGGGCGCGCGCGGCCGACGCGTGATCGACAACGCGTCAGGCCGTCGGGTGAATCTCCGCGCCCGCGGCGCGGTGGGGAGGCGCCGCCGCGAGCTGGTTGATGTGCACGTGCTGGCTCGGGACGGGGAGCCCCAGCTTGCCGAGCTCCTCGCGGATGATCTTGGTCGTGGCGAAGTAGACGTCCCAGTAATGATCGGTGTGGCAGAAGGGCCGGACGGCCAGCACGGGCCCGGCGAGCGTGAAATCCAGGATCTCGACGCTGGGCGCAGGGGTCTTCGCGACGTTGGGGATGAGCGCGAGGTGCGCCTTGAGCCGCGTGATCGCCGCCTCGTGATCCGCGCCGTGGGCGAGCTGCGCGGTGCAGTCGACGCGGCGGACCGGGTTCGTGCTGAAGTTCTGGATCGTGTCGCTGAAGATCTTGTTGTTGCCCACGATGGTGCGGACGTTGTCGGGCGTGTCGAGGGTGGTCGCGAACAGGCCGATCGAGTGAACGGTGCCCGTCACGCCGCCGGCGCTCACGTAATCCCCGGTCTTGAAGGGGCGCAGGAGGATCATGAAGATGCCAGCCGCGAGGTTCGACAGGAGGCCGGACCATGCCATGCCGACGGCGATGCCGATCGCGGCGAGCAGGCTGGCGAAGGTGGTCGTCTCGACGCCGAAGACGCTGAGCACGGCGATGACGAGCAGGATGTTCAGCAGCACAGACGCCGCCGACTCCAGGTAATGAGCCAGCGTCGTGTCGAGCTTCTTCAGCGCGGAGCTGCGCTGCATCATCGACAGGATCCCCCGGATGATCATGCGGCCGATGACCCAGACCAGGATCGCGCCCACGATCTTCCCGCCGACGCTCACCCCGAGCGCTACCCCCATGTCCACGTACCGCTGAACCCTCTCGTCCATCTCAAGCCTCCTGACGACGTATGCGTCGCTCGCGGGGGCGTCCGTGCAAGGCGCATGCGCGACACGCCTTGCGGGATCTGCCCCCCGGCGGCCAGCCTTATCACACCGGCGGGCCGCTCTGCGAGGGGCGTGAGCGAGATTTTCGAGCCTCAGCGCTGCGGCCTGCGGACATCAGGCGGCCGCGGAGCGGATACCTCGTTGTAGCGAAGGAGCAACGGGCGGCGGGGCCGCGCGTGGCGTGTGATGGCGATCGAGCGGCCGACATGCAAGGGCACAGGAGCAAGCGAGCGCGCCAGGCAGGCGTGTCCAGCCAAGGAGCAGGCCGAGGCGATCTTCGTCGCGGCCGAGGTGATGCTCGACGAGCGGAGAGCGGCCGCGGGCCAGCGGCGTGGGCAGAGAACGGCGTGGCCGGCGTACGGGGCTGTGAACCGGCTCAATGAAGACTGTGTCCAAAGGCTCTCGGGTTGATCGGGAATTTCAAGCCAATGACCAACCCGTACTCCGTGCCATAGGAAGGTATCGTCGCGCCAGCTTCCCCATCGAACGGAATGGCGAGTCGAAAGCCCGCGTAGGCGATGGGGCTCGCGATGAAGGGGACGATCTGCGCCCCATACGTCCGGGCGTTCGACCGGCCCGCGCCCTCGGTGTACATCGAGAGCTCCGCGCCGACCGGGCCGAACCCACCCTGGAAACCGAGCGCCAACCTCTCGTGGACCTGCCGGTCGGCGACGAGCTGCGCCTGCACAACGGCGCCTATCCAGGAGAACGAGCGTTGTCCGTACCACGCGAGGCTACCCTCGACGCCGGCGCCCACGGCGTCATCGGCGTTCTCGCGGCCAGTATAGCTGAAGAGGCCCCCCACGCTCACGACCGGATCGCCAGGGCGCCCCACATTGGGCCAACCTTCCGTGGGATACACCACGGGGGGAGGGCTCGTTGCGGGGGGCACGCCGTCCGCCTGCGCCGATGCGGAGCCAACGAGAAGGCAAGCGCCGACAAGGACCGCTGTGACCGACGACTGGTTCATGCATCTGTGATCTAGCCCATGCGACTCGGCCCGTCACGATGCAGGCGTAGGCGAGCGGAAGACGCGCTCCGGGAGCGCCGTGCTAGGCTCCCTTGCCATGGTGCAGCTCTCGCGCGCGGAGCAGGTCGCGGCGCTCGCGCGCATGATCGCCGCGCTCGACGCCCGGCCGGCGCCGCACTTCGACGCCTTCGCGGCCCTGTTTCACGGGAAGAGCCTCAGGAAGGGCGAGGCGTTCGTGCGGGCGGGCGAGGCGAGCGACTCGGTGGCGCTCGTCAACTCCGGCATCGCGAGGATGTTTTACACGCGGAGCGATGGGAAGGAGTTCAACAAGGGGTTCATCTCCGCGCCGGACTTCATGTCGGTGCTGGAGGCGCTGATCACAAGGGAGCCCGCCCGGCTGACGATCCAGGCGCTGACCCCGATGCAGCTCTTCGTCGCGCCCTACTCGCGGCTGAGCGAGCTCTGTGAGCGCGACATCTACTGGGAGCGGGTGAGCCGCCGGATCGTCGAGCGGGTGTACCTGAAGAAGGTGCGCCGCGAGGCGTCGCTGCTGATGGATCCGGCCGCCGAGCGCTATCGCGCGTTCCTCGCAGAGCACGGGGCCGTGGCGCGCCGCGTGCCCGACTACCACATCGCCGCCTATCTCGGCATCACACCCGAGGCCCTGAGCCGCCTGAAGCGCGTCGCGACCAGGACCGCTGCTTCTTGACCTAGGTCAAGGTGCGATCTCGCTCCGCTGGTCATGGTCTCCCGCATGACGACGGAACGAACCAAGCGAGACGGCGAGCGCACAGCGACGGAACCCACGCGCGGCCCGGAGCGCCGCAGCGCGCCGCGCGGCGCGGCCCGAAGGACGGCGCTGATCGCGGGCCTCGCTGTCGTGCTCGCCGGCTCGGCGCTTGTCGCGTGCGGCGCGGCGGCGCCGAGGCTCCAGCCCGTGTTCCCCGAGCGCCCGGTGGCAGAGAGACCCAGAGGGAAGATCCTGTTCGTCCTCAGCGCCGCGCGAGAGCAGACGCTCGCCGACAGCTCGAAGCGCGCGACCGGCACCTTCCTCGGCGAGTTCTACGAGCCGTACCTGGCCCTCACCGGCGCGGGGCACGAGGTCGTGTTCGCGACCGACGGCGGCGCCGCCCCGGCGATCGACCCGGAGAGCCTCGACGAGCGGTACTGGGGAGACGGAGCGCGGCGCGCGCAAGCGCAGCGCTTCGTCGAGCGCGCCCCGGAGGTCCGCGCGCCGCTCAGCCTGAAGGCGGCGCGCGCCGCGGCCGACTCGTTCGACGGCATCGTCGTTCCCGGCGGACAGGGGGTGATGGTCGACCTGCTCGACAACGCGGATCTGCACGCGCTGCTCGCTCACTTTGGCGCGAAACACCAGCCCGTGGGGCTCATCTGCCACGCGCCGGCGGTGCTCACCCGCCTGCGGCAGCCGCATCCGCTCAGCGGTCGGACGGTGACGTCGGTCTCGTCGCTAGAGGAGTTTTATATCGAGACCTTCGTGATGGGGGCCGACGCCCAGGTCCGGGGCATCGGCGAGCAGCTCGAGGACCACGGTTACGAGCACGAGGCCGCATTCCCCGGGAGCGCCTACGCGCAGCGGGATTGCAACCTCGTGACCAGCCAGAATCCCTTCTCCACCGATCGGTTCAGCGCGCTGTACCTGGAGGCCCTGGCCGACTACCGGCGCGGCGCCCGCTGCGCCGAGGATGCCCGCGAGGGCCATCGATAGGCCTGCTCGGCGGAGCGAGGGCCATGGGATCTCCCTGGGCCGTTCGGGCGCCGGCGCTACGGCTCGCGCGCCGCGATCTCCTCGCGCGACTCGCAGATCAGCCGCTCCACATCCCGCAGCGCCTGCACCGCCGGGATCGACTCGAAGCCGAGGTGGACGCGGAGCTTCAGCTCCACGGGCGCCGCGGTCGCGGCAGGGAGCGCGCGGGGAGCGGGCCGCGCTATTCAGTTCAGCGGGAGCAGCCGGCGATCGGAGTTCACCGCGGGATTGCCGCCCTGGAGCGGCGGACCCTCCGCCGGAGAGCGGCCCCGATCACAGCGAGGTACAAGGCGCTCGCGCCGTTGCCGGACGCCCCTTGCCCCATGGTGCAGCCAGTGTCTGCCGGCTCGTCCACTCCGGGGCCGCTCGAAGTGCTCGTCGGACCCGGGGTTTCATCGCCGCCGGCGCCTGCAGCGCTGCTGGATGCGGTCGCCGTCCCCGAGCCGCCATCGCCGCCAGCGCCGGCGGTGGTGCTCGTCGAGCTTCCGCTCGCCGAGCCGCCGCCCTCGCCTCCGGCGCCAGCATCGCCGCCCCTGCCGCCTTCACCAGCGACATCGCCGCCAGCGCCGCCAGAACCGGACTCACCGCCACCGGCGCCGCCGGTGCCGCTGGCCCCGGATCCACCGCTGCCAGCGCCGCCAGTCGCGGACGTTCCGCCGCCACCGCCGCCAGTTCCTGGCTCACCCCCGCCAGCGCTGCCAGCGCCGCCAGTCGCGGACGTTCCGCCGCCACCGCCGCCAGTTCCAGGCTCGCCCCCGCCCGCGCTGCCAGCGCCGCCAGCACCGGGCTCACCGCCGCCCGCGCCGCCCTCTCCGCCAGCGCCCGTGCTGCAGCCGTTGTCCCCGGGGCCGTGCCATCGAGGATCGTACAGCTCCGCGTCCCTGTTGGGGCCGACGAGGAGGACATGCCCGCTCGACAGGAGCGCGGACGTGGAAAAGCCATGCGAGAGCAAGGTCGACGGGGCAGGTGTCCAGGAGTTCGTCGCGGGGCTGTACATCTGCGCGGTCGTCCCTGAGATGACGAGCACCTCGCCTGTCGTCAGCAGCGTGGCAACATGACTGACACCCGACAGCTGGCTCATGGAGCCTGTGGGAGTCCAGATGTTCGTCACCGGGTCGTAGGTCTCTGCGGCTCCCCCGACGACGAGCACGCGACCGTCCAGGAGCCGCGTCGCCGTGGGCTTGCCCCGAGGCACCGTCATGGGCGCCACGAGAGACCAGCGCCGGGTCGCGGGATCGTAGATCTCGGCGCTGGCGAGCGGCTCCGCGGTCGAGATGTCGAAATCGTCGAATCCCTGTATCCCGCCGACGACCAGCACCCTGCCGTCGTTCAGCAGCGTCGCCGCGTGCTCCGCCCGGCTTGCTTTCATCGGCTCGACGGTGACCCAGGTGTCGTCGGCAGGACGATACAGCGCGGCCGATCCGGTCCTGCGGACGCGGAACGGCTCCATCGGGTAATCCATCACCGCGCCTCCCGCGATGAGCACGTCGCCGCTTCCGAGCAAGGTCGCCGTGTGGTTGGATCGACGCTCCTCGTCGGGCGCGGCCAGCGTCCAGGCATCCGCCGCCGGATCGTAGATTTCGTTGTACAGATCCGTCTCGGAATCATCGAAGCGGCCCCCGCTGATCAACACCCTGCCGTCCGCGAGGCGTGTCAGGTCGGGGAGAGCCCGCTCGAAGCTCAATGGCGCCGCCAGGGAAAACGTCGCGCTCGATGGATCGTAGAGCTCGGTTGTCTTCGTACCGGCGTTGCCGCCCGCGACAAGGATCTTCCCGTCCTCCAGCTCCACGGTCTTCGCGTAATTCCGCAAGGCATTCAGGGGGCCGAGCTGCGTCCCCGAGGGCGCGACCGACGGGTCATAGATCTCGGCGCCCGGCGCGGTCGAAGTCCCGCCGACCAAGAGGACCCGTCCATCCGGGAGCAGCGTCGCCGTGGCGCTGCCGCGGTTCACTTCGCCCCTGGGCGCTGTCGAGAAGGTCCGCGTGCTCGGATCGTAAAGATCGGGCGGCTGGTTGCCAGAGACGAAGACCCGCCCGTCGCACAGCCGCGTCGCCGTGTGCCAGCCGCGCCGAAAGCTCATCTTGTTCTTCGCGAGCGTCCATGTGTTGGCTTCCGGATCGTAGGTCTCGGCCTCGGAATCCCAGTCATAGCCGGTCACCAGCACGTCACCGTCCTCCAGCAAGGTCGCCGTGAGCATCCACCTGGCGCGGAGCATGTTGGGCCCCGGGGTCCACGCGCCCGTCGCGGGATCGTAGATCTCGACGCTCGACACCACGCTGGCTCCTATGATCCTGCCTCCGGCGACCAGCACGCGGCCGTCCTGCAAGCGCCTCGCTGCGTGCTCCCTGCGCACGACCAGCGCCGCGGGCGTCGGGGTCCAGGCGTCCGACACAGGATCGTAGAGCTCGGCGGCGGCGGCTGGTGCGGCGCCAGCCGGAGCGCCCCCGGCGACGAGCACCCGCCCGTCGGCGAGCTCGGTCGCTGTGTGTCCGGAGCGCTCCGAGGTCATGGTCGCGGCGGGGATCCACGAGTCGGTCGTCGGATCGTAGAGCTCCGCGGTGGCGACCCACGCTGCGCCGGTCATGGCGCCGCCCGTGACCAGCACCCTGCCGTCGGCGAGCAGGGTCGCCGTGTGAGCCGACCGCGGCTGGCTCATCGGAGCAGCGGGCAACCACGCATCGAGCGCGGGATCGTAGATGGCCGCGCTGGCGAGGTGGTACTGGTCTGACGAGCTGAGCCATCGCCGCCCGCCCGTGATGAGCACCCTGCCGTCGGGCAGCGAGGTCGCGGTGTGCTCGTGGCGGAGCGTCGCCTCGGAGGCGGCCGTGACGGTCCATGACGGGTCCACGAGGAGCGGCGAGCCCGTCTCTTCGACCCAGAGCGAGATCTCATCGCCTTCTACCTCCAGGCGCGTCGGGACGCGCTGGAGCGGCGACGCATAGGCCTCGGGAGCCGCCACGATGATCCGCGGCTCCCCTGCCGCGTCGAGGACCTCCACGTTCGCGCCGCGGCGGCGGAGGCGCGCCCCCTCGACTTGCCATGACGCAACAGGTCCCGCGGCGGGCGCACCGTCGGGGAACCAGAGCCACTCTTCCGCGCCGTGCCGCTGCGCCGTCCAGAGCGCGAAGCCGCCCGCGCGCGGGTACGCGAGGGCAGCGCCGATCTTCTGGACCTCACCGAGCGCGCCGCGCTCGCGCACCTCGATGCCGAGGCCACCCGGCAGGTCGAACCGCACGGCGCCGCTCCCGTCCGCGGGGAACGCGAGCGTCAGGCCGCCGCGCGACGGGCTCGCCGCGAGCTCGAAGCCCGCCGGCGTGGGCACGAGCGCGTCGTCGCCGCGGAGCGCGGCGCGGGCGCGCTCCGCGAACTGCGCCTCCAGCGCCTCGACGTCGAGCGCCTCGCTCGAGGGCGCCGCGCAGCCGAGCGCGCATGTCAGATAGACGATCCAGAGGAGCGCCACGCATCGCGCGGAGCGCCACCCAGCCCAGGGAACCTTGCTTGAGCCCATACCCTCCTCGACTCTCGCGAGCGAGCCTCCTGCGAACACAGCGGCCTGTCGCGCAGCGCGCCCGGCGCTCCGTCGGGTGCAGCTCGCATCGCAAAAATTCAGAGGTTCGCGACGGAATGTTGCAGCGTTCGCCGGAACGTTCGACTTGCCGCGCCTGCTCGAGGTGGGTGGCATTCAAGCGCGCAGAAGGGGGGCGGAGGCCGCGCGGGAGAGCGCGGGGTGCGCGGCCTCCGCATTTCGCTACGTCGTGAGCGACAGGCCGCGCACGTACTCGGCGAGCGCCCGCTCGGCGCTGGCCACCGCCTCCCGCGCGCCCGGGAGCTTCGCCGACACCGCCGCGATCCGGTCTTCCTGCTCGCCCAGCGTCTTGAGGTAGCGCTCGTGGAGCGCGCTCCCCGGAGGCACGACCTTGAGGTTGTCGCGCACGCGCGCCTGCTCGGCGCGCAGCGCCTCGATCTCGGACTTGAGGGCCGAGAGCGCGCGCTGCCTCTCGGCGAGCGCGGCCCTGAGCTCCGCGAGCCGCGCGAGGGCCGCGCGCAGCGCCTCGGGGATCTCGCGCGACGACAGGACCACCTCGAGCTGCTCGCCGGAGAGGCCCGTGAGCGCCACCGTGTGTGAGATGGGCTGCTCCAGCGCCACGGTCACGCGCGCCGTCTCGCCCGCGGCGACCTCGCGCCGGACGCGGTAGCGGTCGCGGGTCGCCTCGACGCCTTCCCTGGGCTCGGCGAGGTCCCAGCCGGCGATGCGCGGGTGCTCGATGAGCAGGACGCGCGGCTCGCGCGCCGCGCCCACGATCGTGTAGACCGTCACCTTGCGGGCGGTCCTGACGATCTCGAGCATACCGCCCTGGATCGTGGCGCGCGAGAACACCTCCTCGCCCCGCTCCTCGCGGTCGATTCGCACCTTCCGGTCCACGGCGAAGCTCACGATCCGCGATTCGCCCGGGGGCAGCGGCGAGAGGCGCGCGTCGCCGACGTAGGTGACGATCCCCCGGCTCGAGCGCTCGTAGACCGTGATCGCGCCGGCCGGGAGGGTCGTGTCGCCGTCGTTCCTCAGGCGGACCGAGGCGAGCGGGCTGCGCGCGCTCGCCTCCGGCTGATAGAGCCACAGCCGCTCTGCCGGGATCTCGCGCTGGACGATCGGGAGGAGCGCCGTCTGCCCGCTCGCGATCGTGAGCGGCGCCGGGAAGTGGAACACGACCTGCGTCGCCGCCTCCGCGGGCTCCGGCTCGACCTTCTCGGAGGGCACGGTGACCGCCGCGGCGGGCGCGCGGGCCTCCTCGGCGCCCCCGCCGGCGCGGTAGCCCATGCGCCGCGCCGCCCTGGCCGCGAGCCCCGCGGCGCCCTCGTCGAGCCGCGGCAGCACGCGCTCGGCGACGTCGACGGGCACCTCCGGCCGGGCCACATAATAGATCTCGTAGAGCGCCTGGCGGAACGTCACCGGGTCTCCCGACACCAGGGTGAAATCCACGTTCTGCCAGTCGCTGCCGCTCTGGTTCTCGACGACGGCCCACCCGGCGAGCGCCCCGGTCTTCGTCTGCGCGTCCTCCGGCACCGTGAGCCGATACGTCGTCTTCCAGAGCGGCACCTCGATGACGTAGGCCACGCGGACCACCCGCTCGCCCTCGCCGGCCGTGCGCACGACGAGCTCGCGGCGGTTGCGCTCCCGCCGGCTCGAGAGCCCGACCAGCGCCGCGCCGACCTGCTGCCGCAGCCGCTCCTCGACGAGCTCCACGCTCTCGAGCTCCTCCAGGACGACCTGCCTCAGCGCGCCCTCCGACATCAGCGAGAGCCGGTGCCGGTCCTCCGAGCCGCCGTGCGGCAGCGCCGCCTGCGCCGTGGTGACCGCCACGATCCGCCCGGCGATGGCCCCTTGCGCCCCTCGCGTCCGCACCTCGGCGCCGCGGAGCGCGTTCAGCAGGGCGGCCTCGGACTCGAGCGCGCCCTCGTCGAACGGGAGCTCGCGGAACAGATCGCGCAGCGGCTCCCTCCCGGGAAGCGTGATATTCCCCGTCACGCCGCGATCGTCATAGACAACGATGCTCTTCAATACATCGTCGACCTGATCGAGCCGCACCTCGAGCCGGAGCTCGGCGTCGCCGCGCACGCGCGCCTCGTGCTCGAAATATCCGACTCCGCCCGTCGAGAGCACCACCCGCCTTAGCAGCAGCGTGTCCGACGCGGCCCCCGATCGGGCCGGATCCATCGCGGCGGCCCGCAGCGTCGCTGAGGTCCTCAATCCATGGTTCATCGTCGCCTCCCCCGGCGGAGGCGTGCGATGGCCCCGCCCTGGGGGTGTCCATAACGCCCCTCCGGGGGGCGTCAACGACGGTGGCTTGGCCGGGAGATCGGGCGCGGCGCCGCGCGTCAGCCGCGCGAGGCCTCGAGCTGCTTCACGACCGCGAGCGCCTCGTCGACGTGGCGGGTCGCGCGGAGCTGGGAGGAGAAGGCATGTCGAACGATGCCGTCGCGATCGATGACGAACGTCACGCGGCCCGGGAGGAGGCCAAAGAGCGACTTGACGCCGTAGCGCGCGGCGGTCTCCCCGCCAGGGTCGCTGAGCAGCGTCATGGGCAGGCGGTATTTGTCGGCGAATTGCTGGTGAGAGCCCGCCGAGTCGGCGCTCACGCCGAGGACCTCGGCGCCCGCCTCCGCGAACGCATCGTAATGGTCGCGGAACGCGCACGACTCCGCCGTGCATCCAGGGGTGTCGTCCTTGGGATAGAAGAACAGGACAACGGTCTTCTTGCCCCGGAAGTCGGAGAGCTTCACCGTCTCCCGCTTCTGCGATTGCAGGCTGAAATCAGGGGCTGTCTCACCGACGGACAGGGTGGATTTTCCGAGCATGGTGTCTCCTCTACCCGATGCGCCGCGCCGCGTCCAAGGCCCCCGCGGAGCGCGGCGGCTCGCCGGCGAGCCGCCGCGGGCCGCCTGCCCTGACGGCCTCCTGCGCCCCGGATCACGAAGAACTTGAGGAAGCGGTCATGAACGCCCGCTGGGCGCGACGGACGTCGGCCGCGGGCGGGAGATCGGGTTACCCTGTGCGCCGCATGGCCACCACGTTCGCTGCGTTGATCTTTCGACCCGCCGACATCCCGGACCGCGCGCTGTCCCAGGGCTTTGCCGTGGCGCTCGGTGGCTGGGACGTCGCCTCGCCGCGCCTGTTCATCGCGCCGCTCCCCGGCGTGCCCGGGC
Organism: Sorangium sp. So ce117; assembly: GCF_051524395.1. Classification (NCBI taxonomy): domain Bacteria; kingdom Pseudomonadati; phylum Myxococcota; order Polyangiales; family Polyangiaceae; genus Sorangium; species Sorangium sp. So ce117. The sequence continues at coordinate 6,711,319 of NZ_CP150309.1, read as the reverse complement.
ACGCGGCCGCGTTTTACTCGAGCGGCGAGCCCGCCGGCGGCGGGGACGACGACCTCGACCACCTCGCCGAGCTCTTCGAGGACGAGCTCTCTCCGCCCGTCGCCGTGCTCGACGCGGCCGCCGAGCTCGGCCACCCCGGCGCCACGGTCTTTGCGCTCGTGTTCTCGGAGGACGTCCTCCACGACGACGGCTGGCGCTTCGAGGCGAGCGGGTTCGTCCGCCATTTCGTGAGGGAAGGGGACGAGGGCGTCGAGGCCGGCGTGGAGGCGCCCGACCGGAGCGACATCGTCGAGGTCGACGTCGACCTGCCGGAGGGCGCGACCGCGGCGGAGGAGCGCGAGGCCATGGACCGGGCGATCCGGCCGCACCGCGGCTCGACGTTCCTCGCGGCCGAGCTGGGCGCCCCGGTGCTGGGCGCGCTCATGGGCGGCTTCTTCGCGCCCGAGCGCCGCCTCCAGGTGCACCTCGTCGCGCCGGGGCCGGGGTCGATCGCCGACGAGGTCGCGCGGCTCAACCGGGTGCTCCGCCGCGAAGACGGCCGCGGCGCGCCCGCGTCCCCGCCGCCCGTCCGCGGCGTCGCCCCGCCGGCGACGTATGCGGCGTTCGTGCGCGCGTACGACTGGGCCGATCCTGCGGATCCGGAGGACCTCTACCGCGAGCTCGCGATCGGCTCCATCGAGGGCACGCTGCGCTTCCTCCGCGAGGGCGAGCTCCTCGGCCACGACCGCGAGCCCGGCTGGGAGGCGGCGGCGGCGCGGCAGCTCTACCCGATCGCGCGGCTCTCGGGCTCGGCGCTCGGCGGCGGCGCGGCCCATCGGTCGGTCGTCGCGCTCGGGGCCGACGGCGAGCAGCTCTGGGTCGTCCGCGGCGGCACGAGCGCAGCGCCGGCCGGACCGACGTTCGGCGAGCTGCTGCGCTACCTCTCGCTGGGCTGGTCGCGCCGGAGCGACGCGGAGGAAGACCTCATCGGCGCGCTGATGCTGCGCGCGCGGCTCAGGTCGCTCGGGGGTTGAGCCCGCGCCCCGGCGTGGGATCCGCGTGCCGGGGTGAGGCGCTTTGCCTCGCGACGCGCGCCTCGGCTCAAAACGACGTGTCGTACACGTGGTGCCGGTGGGCTTCCGTGTGGAACGACGTCATGTGCGGGTCGTCCAGGACCAGATGGAGCAGGCCGACGTCTCGCTCGCTGCGCGCGAACACGCTCACGAGGATCCCGCCCTGCCGGACGCCGCCCTGGTAGCGTTCCGCCCAGTGCCTCGGGACGCCCGCGGTGATCAGGATCTCGCGCAGCCCGCCCGTGATCCCGGCGCCGACCGCGCTGGCCACGACCGCGGCCAGCGGCCCGGCGACCACGAACCCGAGGTCGGGGACCACGACGCTCATCGCGACCGCGGCGCCGAACGTGCTCGACGGCGGCGCCACGTCCGGGCTCGGAAAGCACCTGTCGCGTGTCGCCTCGGTCATCAGCAGGCTGACCTCCTGTCGTGTGTAGCCGCAGTCGATGATGCGTTCCGCCGCGGCTTCCGCCTCGTCGTGCGTCTGCACCAGGCCAATTACGAGCTTCTCCATGGGAAGAGACCTCCTTCGCGTTGAGCGCGTCCCGCTCTGGGCCCCGGCGACGGATACCGCACGCTCTGTGCCAATCCGAAATTCTCACGCCTCGATGCGTTCGCGCCGATTTCTGTGCCCCTTCCGCTGGAGGAGCGAGGCGGGATGTCGCAGTGCGCCCCGTGGGCCTCACCTTCCGATGTCGACATCGACCGTGCCAGCGCGGTTGATTCCATCTTTTGCCGTCGAGCGGCGCGAGCGCCCCATTTCAACGGGCTCCGTCTGACCAGGTCGTCCGAAGGCCGCGTACATGGGCGCCCGGGGCGGCCGGCGCGCGATGAGGCCGGAGGCCGCGTCAGAAGCCGATCGTGTCCTCGACCGGCGCGGGCGGCTTCGTCCCCGTCGGGCGGCCCGTCGAGGCCTCCCGCGGCGTGGCGCGGCCGCGCCCCTCCGAGGTGCCGCGCGGCGCCGCCGTCGCACCCGGCCTTACTGCCGCGCCGGTGCGGACAGCGCCCGCCGGCTGCGCGGTCGCCGCCGTGGCCGCTGGCTGCGCGGTCGCCGCCGTGGCCGCTGGCTGCGCGGTCTCGGCCGCGGGCGTCGGGCTCGCCGGCTCTGCCGGCACCGGCGCGGCGGCGCTCGGCGGCGCCGGCACCACCGGCGGCGCCGGGACGGGCGCGGCCTGCCGGGCCGGCGCCTCCGACGAGGGGGTCACCTCGGCCGTGGGCGATTGCTTCGTTGCCAGGAAGACGACCGCCGCCACCAGCGCCCCGAACGCGAGCGCGGCCGCCAGGATGGCCGGCGCCCACCGCCGGGCCCCGTCCGTCCCCGAGGTCGCCATGCCGGCGAGCGTCCGCCCCGGCGCGCCGTCCGTCGAGAGCCGCGCGCCGGGCGCCGACGACGGCGGCGTGCCGGTCGTCGAGAGCCGCGCGCCCGGCGCGGGCGGCAGCGGCGTCGGCTCCCCGAACAGCACCGGCTGCGACGCGCTCCCGTGGAGGGGTCGCTCCCCCGCGGACGAGGGCTCGGTCGTGAACGCCGTGCGCGCGATCCCGAGGACCGCGCGCTCCAGCGCCTCCGCCATCTGCCGCGCCGACGAGAAGCGCGCCGCCGGATCGTGCGCCAGCGCCTTCTTCATCCAGGCGTCGATCGCCGGAGAGAGCTCCGGCCTCACCTCGCTCGGCGGCGTGAAGATCCCGGTGTGCAGCACCACCGACAGCGCGCCCAGCGTCTCGCCCCGGAACGGGACGTGCTCGGTGAGCGCGTGGTAGGCGACCACCGCGAGCCCCCATAGATCCGCCCGGAAGTCGACGTGCTTCGCGCTGAGCAGCTGCTCGGGGCTCATGTAGAGCGGCGTGCCCAGCACGCTCCCGGTCGACGTCATGCCGAGCTCGCCCTGGACCCGCTTGGCCACCCCGAAATCGAGCACCTTCACGAACAGCTCGCCCTCGACGTCGAGCAGGAAGATGTTGTCCGGCTTGATGTCGCGGTGGACGATCCCGACCTGGTGCGCCCGGCCGAGCGCCTTGGCCGTCTGCGACACGATCGTCGTGACCTCGACGGGCGGCAGCGCGCCCAGCCGCTGCATGCGGCTCTTGAGGTCCTCGCCCTCGAGCAGCTCCATCACGATGAACGGCACCCCGTCCGGCGTGACGCCGTGGTCGAAGACCTGCGCGACGTGCGGGCTCTTGATCTGCGCGGCCGCCATCGCCTCCCGCCGGAAGCGCTCCACGAAGCCGGTCTGGTCCGCGTAGGCCGGCGCCATGAACTTCACCGCCACCTGCGTCCCGAGCGCCAGGTGATCGGCCACCCACACGCTCCCCATCGCCCCCTTCCCGAGCTCGCGCGCCAGCCTGAGCGTGCTCGTCACCTGCTGTCCGGGGTTCATCGGGGGTCCCTCTTCGATCGGCCGAGCCGACGACCCTGGGGGGGCGTCCTGTGCGGGCGGCGCGGCGCTCTCGGTGTTGGCGCGTGTTGGCGCGTGTCGGTGCGTGTCGGCGCGCACAGCGTACAACAAACACCCTGGACCGTCACCACCGAGCGCTCGCGCCGCGCACCTGACGGGAGCTCTCGGATAAGCTGGCACCATGCGCGAGGGCACGCTGGTTTCCGGCCGGTTCGAGGTGCACCGCCTTGCCGGCGCCGGCGGGATGGGCACGGTCTACCGGGCGATCGATCAGCTGACCGGGCGCCCCGTCGCGCTCAAGGTCGCGCCCCCGGAGCTCGCCGCCCGCTTCCGGCGCGAGGCGCGCATGCTCGAGGCCGTGCAGCACCCGCTCATCGTGCAGCACATCGCGCACGGCACGGGCGACGACGGCGCCCTGTGGCTCGCGATGGAGTGGCTCGAGGGCGTCACGCTCGACGCGCGCCTAGAGGAGGGGGCGCTCGCCGTGGCCGACGCGCTGCTCGTCGCGCACCAGATCGCGGAGGCGCTCGCCGCCATCCACGCGATCGGGATCACGCACCGCGATCTCAAGCCGAGCAACGTGCTCCTGCGCGACGGCAGGGTCGACGGCGTCGTTCTGCTCGACTTCGGCGTCGCCCGGGCGGCGGCGTCGACCTCGCTCGTCACGGAGGCCAGCTCGCTCGTCGGCTCGCTCGGCTACGTCGCGCCCGAGCAGGCGCGCGGCGACGTCGAGGTCGACGCGCGCGCCGACGTCTTCGGGCTCGGCGTCCTGCTCTTCGAGTGCCTCGCCGGGCAGCGCCCCTTCGCGGCCGACGACCCGCTCGCCGAGGTGTGCCGCATCCTCCTCGAGGAGGCGCCGCGCCTCGTCGAGCGGCGCCCGGACGTGCCGCCCTTCCTCGACGAGCTCGCCGCGCGCCTCCTGGCGAAGGACCCGGCGGCGCGCCCCGCGGACGGCCGCGCGGCGGCGGCCGCGCTCGCGGAGGCGCGCGCCCTGCTCGCGCGCGCGTCCAGCACGGGCGCGGACGGCGCGCCGGCGTCGGTCACGGACGACGAGCGGCGGCTCGTCAGCGTCGTCCTCGTCGATCTGGGCGCCGCCGACCCGGAGCCGGCGAGCGATCGCGGCGTCGAGCGGATCGTCGCGGAGCTCGCCGAGGCGTTCGGCGGCGAGCGCGTGCGGCTCCCGGGCGGCACGCGCATGGTGCTCCTGTCCTCGCAGACCGACGAGGTGTTCTCCGGCCGCGGCGGCGCCGGCACGATGGCCGCCTTCGACCTCGCGGCGCGCGCCGCGCAGTGCGCGCTCGCGCTGAAGGCGCGCCTGCCCGGGCGCCCGGTCGCGCTCGCCACGGGCCGCGCGCAGGTGGGCGAGCGCCTGCCCGCGGGCGACGTGATCGACCGCGCGGTCGCCCGCCTCCGCGAGGCCGAGGGCGACGTGCGCATCGACGAGGTCACCGCGGGGCTCGCGGCGCCGCGCTTCGAGGTGATCGGCGACGGCCCCTCGTTCCTGCTGATGGGCGAGCGCGACGGCACCGAGCCCGAGCGCACGCTCTTCGGCCGCGTCACCTCGTTCGTCGGGCGCGACCGCGAGCTCGCGACGCTGCGCGGCCTCTTCGAGCAGAGCGCCGACGAGCCCGTGGCGCGCGCCGCGCTCGTCCTCGGCGAGGCCGGCATCGGCAAGACGCGCCTCCGCTGCGAGCTCATCCGGGCCGTGCGCGAGCGCGACGCGCGCGCGTCGGTCTACGTGGCGCGGGGCGACCCCCTCGGCGCGGGCGCGCCGTTCGGCATGCTGGGCGAGATCGTCCTCGCGGCCGCCGGCTGCCTGCCCGGCGAGGCGCTCGAGGCGCGCCGCGTCAAGATCCGCGAGCACGTCGCGCGGGCCCTGCCCGCGCCGCTCGACGACGCCCCGCGCGTCGCCTGGTACCTCGGCGAGATCGCGGGCACGCCGTTCGACGACCCCGATGTGGAGCCGCGCGCCGCCCGCGGGGACGCGGTCGCCATGGGCGATCAGGCCCGTCGCGCCGTGCTCGAGTGGCTCGCCGCGCGCTGCGGCGAGGGGCCTGTCGTGGTGGTGCTCGAGGACATGCACTGGAGCGATCACGCCTCGGTCTCGGTGCTGGACGAGGCGCTCCAGGCGCTCTCGGATCGCCCGCTCCTCGTGCTCGGCTTCGCGCGCCACAGCGTGATGGAGACGTTCCCCGGCCTCTGGGGCTCACGCGGCGTGCAGCACATCAAGCTCGGCGCGCTCAGCCAGCGCGCTGCCGAGCGGCTCGTCCGCAGCGTGTTCGGCGAGGAGCTCGCGCTGCCCGAGGTGGCGCGGCTCGTCGAGCACGCCGACGGCCACCCCTTCTTCCTCGAGGAGCTGATGCGCGCGCGCGCGGAGGGCCGGAGCGACATGCCGCCCACGGTCGTGGCGCTGATGCACGCGCGCATCGAGGCGCTGCCGGCCGAGGCGCGGCGCACGCTGCGGGCGGCGAGCCTGTTCGGCGGCAGCTTCTGGCCGGACGGCGTGCGGCAGCTGCTCGGCGCCGGCACCTCGGCCGAGTCGCTCGACCGCTGGCTCAAGAGCCTGCTCTCGGAGGAGCTCGTCGCCCGGCGCGGCGTGTCGCGCTACCCCGGGCACGACGAGCTCACGTTCCGTCACGCCCTCGTGCGCGACGCCGCCTACGGGATGCTCACGGACGGCGATCGCACGGCCGGCCACCGGGCTGCGGCGCGCTGGCTGCGCTCGGTGGGCGAGACCGACGAGCGGGTGCTGGCCGAGCACGCCGAGCGCGGCGGCGACGCCCCCACGGACGCCGAGGGCCTCGTCGCCCGCGGCCCCGCGCAGGATCGCGGCGGCGGAGGAGGGGGAGGGCAGGGGCGCCCCCCGGAGCGCAAATCAGAGCGTGAACGGAACGAAGCGCGAGGGGGCCAAGGTTGATGAACAACCATTGACGTGATAACCCGCCGCCCGGAGCAGTGAGCATGGATTCTTCTGACCTGGGCGCCGTCGGTCCTTACGAGCTGCTGTTGCAGCTGGCCAGGGGCGGCTCGGCCGAGGTCTTCATCGCGCGTCGCGCCTGCGCTGCAGGCGGAGGGGACGCGGGTCCGGAGCGCGGGTCGCTCGTGGCGGTGAAGCGGATCCGGGCCGATCTGCGGTTCGAGTCGAGCTATGCGAGCATGCTCTTCGACGAGGCGGGCATCGCGTCGCGCGTCGAGAGCCCCCATTTCGTTCCTGTCCTCGGTTACGGTCTCGACGAGGGCGCGCCGTACATCGTCATGGAGCTCGTCGTGGGGGTCACCCTCAAGCACCTCACCCGGGCTCCCGGGGCGCTCGGGGTCGGCGACGCGATCGAGCTCATCGCGCAGGCCGCCGAGGGGCTGCACGCGGCGCACGAGGCGCGCGACAGCTCGGGGGAGCTGCTCCAGGTGATCCACCGGGACATCTCGCCATCCAACATCCTTGTCGGCGTCGACGGCCGGGCGTCCATCTGCGATCTCGGGCTCGCGTATGCCCTGCGCCGCACGACGCGCACGAAGACCGGGATGGTGAAGGGGAAGCTGAGCTATTTCTCGCCGGAGCAGGCGAACGCGAGGCCGCTGGATCGGCGCTCGGACGTGTTCTCGCTCGGGGTCGTGGCGTGGGAGGTGCTGGCGGGCAGGCGGCTGTTCGCCGGCGGCAACATGGTCTCCACCCTCCACGCCGTCCTGGAGCGCGAGGTGCCGCCGCTCTCGAGCGAGCGCGAGGGCGTGGGCCAGGCCGTCACGGCCGCCGTCGCGCGGGCGATCGAGCGCGATCGCGACGCGCGCTGGCCCACGGCGGTCGATTTCGCGCAGGCGCTCCGGGCCGCGGCCAGGGAGGAGGGGCACGTGGCGTCGCGCGACGCCATCGGCGCGCGGGTCGCCGAGGTGCTCCCGCCGCCGCTGAAGCCGCTCGCGCCGTCCTACGTCTCGGGCGGGCCGTGCGTCACGGAGGAGATCGTCGCTGCCTTGCAGTCGATGTGCGCGGCGGGGCCGGTGGGTGAGGGGGAATCGGGCGGCCTCCTGGAACAGCGGCAGCCCTCGCGCGGCTGAGTCCGCTGCTGCGGCTCCGGCGTCCGCGGGGGAGCCCGGAACGTGGGTATACGCTCATCGCCATAATCTCGTTCAGCTGCACGACCTCCGCTCCTCGTGACGCGGCGCTCCGGAAAAGCTCCGCCGGCCTTGTCCTCCCTCCGCCTGGCGGACGCGCGCGGATCGGTCGATAGGCGTTGACATCCGCTATGTGAGCGTTCACATTGCAGAGGTATCCTTTCGCTTTGCTCTGGGTGGGTCCATGCGCATTGCGAGCCCCGTGGTCGGGTATCGGGTCGATCCTGGTGCCGGTTGCGTTCGGTCGTACACCAAAGGCATCACGCTCTGGGGGCTACGTTCATGGCACGACGCCGGTGAGGGGCTTGGGCCTCATCAGGGATGGCCAGTCGCGCCCCGCCATGGAGTGGTCGATGGATTTTCTCAGCAGGTAGTAGAAATATCATTAGGCCGAACTGGCCACGATCTGTCGCGATACGGGCGAGGGTAAACACCAGATCCCGCCTGCGCTCCACTTTAGCGTGCCCACAGCGGGCGAGGAGAGAGAACATGGTTAGGCCCTCAGATCATGAGAAGGCGCGTCCTCTCCTGGGCTCTCGGTTAGCTGTCTCGATCGCGTTGATCGTGGCCAGCGGCTGCACGGGAGACCTGGGCGGGTTTCGCACCGAGGATTCCAAACCGAACGATCCGAACGACCCGCCGCCCACCTCGACGACGGGCACGGGCCCGACGGACCCGGCTGCTTGCGAGGACGGCACGGTGTACCCCGGGCGAGCGCCGCTGCGGCGGCTGACGCGCTTCGAATACAACAAGACCGTCCGCGACCTCCTGGGCGACACGACCGAGCCAGCCATTTCACTTCCGAGCGAGGATGTCGGGAACGGCTTCGGCAATGACGCGGACACGCTGTCGGTCTCGAGCCTGCTCGCCGAGCAGCTGGGCACCGTCGCGGAGGGCGTCGCCAAGCGCGCGACCGCCACCCCGGAGGCGCTCGCGAAGCTCGACCCTTGCGCGCGCAGCGTGACGGCGGAGGGCGAGGAAGCGTGCGCGCGCACGATCATCGAGCGACTCGCGCCGCTCGCGTATCGAAGGCCGCTCGCCGCCGGCGAGGCGGACGAGCTCCTCGCGCTGTACAGCGCCGGCCGGACGGACGCCTCGTTCGACGTCGGCATCGCGACGGTCATCGAGGGGCTGCTTCAATCGCCGGATTTTCTCTACCGCATCGAGTTTGGCGCGCCCGACCCGGAGCGCTCCGAGCTCCGCCGGCCCACCGGCGACGAGATGGCGACGCGCCTATCGTACCTGCTCTGGGGCACGATGCCCGACGAGGACCTGCGCACGGCGGCGCAGGCGGGCGAGCTCTCGACCAAGGAGGGCGTGCGCGCTCATGCCGAGCGCATGCTCGAGGATCCCCGGTCGCGGACCACCGTCCGGTACTTCTTCGACAACCTGCTCCCCATCAGCAGCCTCGCGGATCTCGAGCGAAACGCGGAGTCGTTCCCGACCTTCACGCGGACGATCGGCTCGCTCATGCACGAAGAGACGCAGCGATTGCTCGATCACGAGATCTTCGAGGAGAACGGCACCTGGGCGTCCATCTTGACGGCCCCGTACACGTTCATGAACGGACCTCTCGCGGCGTTCTACGGCGTCTCCGGCGTGACGGGCGACGAGTTCCAGCGGGTGGAGCTCGACACGACCCAGCGCCTCGGGCTCCTCACCCAGGCCGGCATGATGGCCGGGACGACGCACTCGAACAACACGAACCCCGTGGTCCGCGGCGCGTTCGTGCTCGACAAGCTGATGTGCCAGAAGATCCCGCTCCCCACCGGCGACATCCTGGAGAGGGTGAAGCCGCCGGATCCGTACACCGGCGCGACGGCGCGGGATCGCTTCAGCCAGCACAGCAAGGATCCGGTCTGCGCGACGTGCCACCAGTTCATGGATCCGGTCGGGTTCGCGCTCGAGAACTACGACGCGGTCGGGCTGTTCCGCACGACGGAGAACGACGTCCCGATCGACGCGAGCGGCGGGGTCCCGGGCACGGACATCAAGGTGAACGGGCCGGTCGAGCTGGTGCAGGGGCTCGCCCAGACCGAGGCGGTGCAGAACTGCTTCGCGACGCACTGGGCCGAGTACGGCTATGGTCTCACGCTTCGCGCCGGGGACGCTTGCACCAAGAAGGCTGTCACGGACGCCTTCAAGGCGTCCGGATACAATGTGAAGCAGCTCCTGATCGAGCTCACGCAGACGGATGCCTTCCACTACATGGCTGCCCAGGAGGAGTGATGGTTATGTCGAACTTTCGTTTGAGCCGACGTGCCGTGTTGCGCGGCGCTGGCGCCATCGCCATCGCGCTCCCCTGGCTGGAGATCATGGGCCCCGAACGCACGGCGAGCGCGCAAGCCACCCCCGCCAAGCGTTTCCTCGGCGTCTACACGCCGGGCGGGACCGTGCTCAACCGCTGGCGGCCGACCGGCAACGAGACGAACTTCACCCTGGGGCCCATCCTGTCGCCGCTCGCGCCGGTGCAGGACAAGCTGATCGTCGTCGACGGCCTCGACATGAAGAGCGCGATCGGTGAGCAGCACCAGGCCGGGATCATCGCCTGGCTCTCGGGCACGACCCAGGCCCCGAACGGCGGCTACGCGGGCGGACCGTCCGTCGATCAGGTGATCGCCTCCCGGATCTCCGCCGGTCAGAAGGCGAAGGCGAGCATCGAGATCGCGGTGCGCTGGGCGACGGGCAAGTCCCACGGCCTGCTGTCACCGATGAACTCCGCGAATTTCGAGAGCGCCGCGCCGTTCAGGCCGATCTCGCCGCGCCTCGATCCGACGGAGATCTTCACCGATCTCTTCGGCACGCTGGATCCCAGCGCCGGCAACGACGCCGCCCGCCGACTCGCGCGAAAGAAATCGATCCTCGATTTCCTCGACGGGCGCTACTCCGCCCTGTCCAATCGGCTCGGCGCCGCCGACAAGCAGAAGATCGATCAGCACCTGACGAAGCTCCGCGAGATCGAGAAGAGCCTCGACAGCGCGCCGCCGGTCGAGACGAGCGCGTGCAAGGCGCCGACGAAGGTCGACACGTCCGACTACAACCCGCGCACGGGGCTCAGCGCGGACAACGACGGCAAGGTCAAGGACACCTCGACCGACGCGGCGATCCCGAAGGTCGGCAAGCTGATGATGGACATGATGGTGATGTCGCTCGCCTGCGACATCACCGCGGTCGGCACGCTGCAGTGGAGCGACACCGAGGCGAAGCACACCTTCCCCTGGCTCAACCTGAGCGAGCACCACCATTTCTACCAGCACGACGGCGGCTTCAGGGCAAACGAGTGCGAGCTCATCTGCAACTGGTATTCGAAGCAGCACCTCTATCTGCTGCAGGAGATGGCGAAGGTCGACATGGGTGGACACTCGCTGCTCGACGAGAGCGTCGTCTTCTTCGGGTCCGAGCTCCAGGATCCGCCGAGCCACAACAAGTCGAACATGCCGTTCTTGCTGGCCGGCGGCGGCGGAGGCCTGCGCGCTGGACGCTGGCTCCGGTACAACAATCGCCCGCACAACGATCTGCTCGTCTCGATCTTGAACCTGTTCGGCGACAGCCGACAAACGTTCGGCGACCAGAGATACTGCACCGGGCCGCTCACGAACCTGACGTAGCCGTCGCAAGCGCGAAACGCCGGCCGGCGCGAACTCAACGACGCCGGCCGGCGCTCCTCGAAATACAGGCTGGCGCCGTCACGCGACGCGGCACCAGCAGGAGGGTCGCGCGGGGAGGGCGCGACCGCGACGTCGCTTCACCGCAAGAGGTCGCCGATCGCCCCGTACCAGACGTTCGCCATGCGCACGTAGCCGGCCTCGTTCGGGTGTATCCTGTCCAGGAGCTTCGCTGTCGGAAATCCGGTGTGCGTTCGCCTTTCGATTTCAGCGGAGGTACGGACTCAACGCCTGGAACCAAACCTCGGCCATGCGGTTATACCCTGCCTGGTTCGGGTGGAGATTGTCGGCGAAGAGGGACTGCTTGTAGTTCGTGTCGTTGGTGAACGCTGTGTACATGTCCACCAGCACGATGTGCTGCCCCTTGCTGACGCGCGTCGAAACCAGGTCGGGCATGGCCGCGTTGTAGGCCCTGATGGCGTTGTTCGTGCCGTCCGTTCTCGACGGCACGATCTGCGCGAGCACCACGAGGATGTTCGGATCACGCGTGAAAATCGAGTCGAGCAGCTTGCCCAGGCGATTCGGTGCGTCCGCAACGTTGATGTTACCGTTGATGTCGTTCGTTCCGATCATCAACGTAATGATGTTGGGCTTGTAATTCGGAATGCTGGTGTCTACGAGCTTCGCGATGCCGTTGTTGCCCTCGATCGTCCAGCCGCCGTGACCCTCGTGGTTCCTCGGGAACGTCACTCCGTCCACCGTGGGCACGCTGTAATCATTGGCGGAACCGACGAAGGTGATGTCGCGGTTCGCTTCGAGCGCGAGGTGGAACAGCGGGGCGCGGTAGCCGCCGGCGACGTTGAAACCCTGCGTGATTGAATCGCCGAAGGGCATGATCTTGCAGGGGCCGCTCGCCGGGCAGGGCTGGAATGCCGGGCCGCCGCCCGCGCCATCGCTGCCCCCTGCACCTCCGTCGCCCGCGGTACCTCCGACACCGTCGGATGCGCCGCCCATGCCACCCGAGCCCGCTCCGCCGGCGCCCCCGGCGCCGCCCTCGCCGCCCGAGCCTGCCGAGCCGCTCGTGGCGTCTCCCCCTCCAGCGCTCCCGCTGGTCACGCCGCCGCTCGTCGCCCCCCCGCTGGTCGCGCCCGTCGTAGTGCTTGCGCCGGCTCCGGAGCTGGTCGACGTCGCTCCTTCCGTATCATCGGAGCACCCGCTGAGCATCGCCATCAGCGCGGCAGTCCCCACCAGCGTGGCCCACCTCGAGCGGCGCGGTCTCCGGATCTCCGCATCGTTCCGCTCGCGCGACCCACACAGCGAACCATTCTCTTGAACCATACGCATCGCATTCCTCCGTCCCACGCACGCCGGAGCGGAGAGCCGCAGGATGCGAGCTCCGCTGCGCCGTCGGGATGATCGACCGAGAGCCGCCGAAACGACACGCGACACCCTCGCGACCTCGCCGTTGCTCGCATCCGCGACGACCAGGCGAATGGAATCGGCGCAGAGGGCGAGCCTGAGCCCAGGGACGAAGGGCCGGCGCGCACGACGGCCTGTTCAGGGCAACGCGAAAGGAAACCCCAAGGCGCACTGTGAGCGTTCACACTGCTGGTGTCAAAGAAAATGGACCGGCGCGCGGCCTTCGAGCACGGCGGTCACACCCGGTGTGTCCGCGAGCGTCGGGGCGAGCTCGTAGCCGGGTCGCGCGCTCCAGTCGCCGCGCGGGGGAGGGGTCTCGGTCTCTTTACGATGCAGCCATGGCGCGCTTCACCGGGCGACGCGCGGGCGCTCCGTGGGCCCGAGCGCGTACGCGATGCCGCTCTGCAAGGTGCCCATCGTGACGATGCCGGTGAGGTCCGCGCCGAGCTCGATCAGGGCGCGCGCCACCTCGGGGCGGATGCCCGTGAGCACCACGCGCGCGCCGAGCATCTGGGCGGCGCGCGCGGTCCGCGTCAGCGCATCGGCGATGAGCGTGTCGACGGCGCGCACGCCGGTGATGTCCAGGATCGCGGTGTGGCGCGCTGGCCGCTGATCCCGGTGAGCAGCGTCTCCATGATCTGCCCCGCGCGCGCGCCGTCCACCGTCCCGACGAGCGGCATGGCCAGGACGCCGTCGGCGAGCGGGATGAGCGGCGTCGACAGCTCCCGGAGCGCCTCCTGCTGCGCGGCGATGATCTGCTCCTGCAGCGCGGCCCGCTCCGCCTCCGCGCGCCTCAGGTCGGTGTCCTCTCTCACGACACCGCCGACGCCGACAAGCTCACCGCGCTCGTTGCGAACCGGGAACTTGGCCGTGAAGAAATAAGCATTCTGGCCGCCGAAGTCCAGGACCTCCTGGTACCGCATGGCCTGGCCGCTCGCGAACACCTCCCGTTCTTTCTCCACGATCCGGTCGGCGACGTCGGGCGGCGTGCCGCCGAGCTCATGCTCGTCCTTGCCGAGGAGCTCGATGGCGTGCCGCCCGAGAGCCCGTGCATAAGGGCGGTTGAGGAACACGTAGCGCCCCTCCGGGTCCTTGATGAACATGACGTTCGGCGAGTTGTCCACGAGCTGAAGGAGCATCTGATGGCGCTCGTGCAACAGGCGCTCTCTCCGCCGCGGATCGTCGCCCTCGTCCACGATGGCCGCGATCTCCCGGACGTCGCCTCGCTCGTCGCGCAGCACGGCGTAGGTCCACCGGCAGGTGAGCGCGTCCCCCTCTCTCGTCCTGGCCGCGCTCGCGGCCGTCGCGAAGAGGCTCTCGCCAGGATCGTGGTTGAACGCCTCCACCTCCTCGGGCGACACCGGATCCGCGGCCACGAGCTCGGAGAGCCGGCGGCCCACGGCCTCGTCCTCGCTCCAGCCGAAGAGGCACCTGGCGGCGTCGTTCCAGCGCGTCACGGTGCCATCGAGGCGCCAGTGGATCAGCGCCGGGACCTGCGTGGCGCCCAGAGCGAACGGAGCGTCGATGTAGGCCGCCGCCGCGCTGACCAACCCTCTCTCGCGCCCGAGCTCGTCGCGCCGACTGGCCAGCTCACTCTCCAGCTCCTCGACGCGCGCGCGCAGCGCCCGGCACTCTGCCTTGTAGTCCACCTCGCCATCGATGCGCGCGGACACCCCGCCCGGCGCGGGGCCCCCGTCGAGCTGGCAGGGCCCGCCCGCCGTGCTCCCTGCTTCCGAGTCGTGGTCCCCTCCGGACACCGCATCCGCGTCCGCGCCCCCGAACGGCCCGGATGTCCGCTCGCCCCTGTCGCGACCCATGCTCGCTCCTCCGCGCGCTGATCTGCGAGCGCGCCGCCCGTAGTGTAACGGTTCTGCAAGCCGATCTCGCCAGAGCGTCGACCAGGGCCCGCCGCGAGGCGCGCCTGGATGCGCTCGCTCGGCCGGCGCCGGGCCAGGCGAGGCCGCGTCCCGATCGGCGGCGCGCCGGGGGGCGGGCGCGGAGCGCGATCGCCACGCTCGCGACGTGCTTCTGCGCCTGCTGGCGGGCCTCGCCCGGAGTCTTCGTGAGGGTTCGTAATTCGGGTGACAGCTCCGGCGAGGCACACCGCCGGCGAGGCACACCGCCGGCGAGGCCGCTCAGGCGAGCATGTCGTCGATGGGCCCGGAGCCCTTGCCCTCGCCGAAGTTCTCCGTCCACTCGGTCTTGTCCCGAACGGCGGCGGCGATGAGGCCGTTGAAGAGCCTGTTGTTCGTGGCGTCTTCGGCGTCGATGAAAGCACCCTGCTTCAGGTAGCCGCCGCCGCTCCCGGCGATGATCGTCGGAACGTCGCGGAAGCTGTGCGACGGGCCGTCCGACACGTGGTTCGTCCACAGGACGATGGACTTGTCGAACAGGCCGCGCGCCTTGAACTGATCGAGGCCGTGGAGCAGCGTCTGCATGCGGAGCACGTCGATCTCGGCGTGCGCTTGCTCGGCCGTCGGGTTGCTGCCCGAAGAGGCGTCCGACTGCACACGATGGCTGATGTGGTGGAAGGGCCACCCGAGCTTCTCGTTCGACGGCACCGCATACTTCGTCTGATCCGTGCCGTCGCCGTGCTGCAGCGTCGCCACGCGGTTGAAGTTGCAGGCGAAAGCCAGCGCCACGAGCTCGAGATGGAGCTTCGCGACGTCTTCGATCATGCCGTTCGTCTTGAACGCGAAGCCGCTCTTGAGCGCGTCGAGCTCCGACGTCGAGAGGCCCGCCTGGCTGCAGGTCCCGGCCATCTCGCCCATCGTGACCTCGGCGTCGCGGATGGCCTCGAAATGCTGCTGGAGGCGCTGCTTGTCGGCGGAGCTCAGCGCCGACATGCGCATCAGGCTGTTCAGCTCCTCGCGCACGAAGTCGTTCGCGCTCTTGCGGCTGCGGATGAGCTCATCGGCGACCTGCCCGCCGCTGCCACCGCTGCTACCACCGCCGTTGTCCGTCAAGCCGACGAGCTTGGAGTAGAGCGTGTACGGGTTGTCGTCCGCAGAACGCACCTGCCCGGAGCCGGCGCCCTTGAAAGAGATGCGCTCGGCGATGTACCCGTTCTTGCGGTTGCCGGCGTAGAGCGTGAGCGGCTCGGCGCCGCCCTCGTTCACCAGCTTGGCGACGACCACGTCCGCGGACACGCCGCCCGAGGACGCGGTTTTGCCGCCGCCCTGCGCCGGGCGCGCGGTGAGCGACTGACACAGACCCTGCGCATGGCCGCAGTTGCTGGGCCCACTCATCGGGAAGTTGATCCCGCGGATGAACAGCAGGTTCGGGGCGTGGGGCGCGAGCACGTGCGTCGCCTTGTCCGTCATCGCGGCGAGCCCGTCGGTCGTGAGCTGGCCAGTCTTGTCCGGGAAGAACTTCTTGCCCACCACGCCGCACGCCGCCACGATGTAGAGGCTGAACACGGGCGTGCTGTCCGCGGCCCAGGCGGAGCGCGACGGCAGACCCTCGAGGAAGGGAAGGGCGATGGCGACGCCGCCCGCGCGCAGGAACGCGCGCCGATTCATGCCGCGCCGATGCGCTGCGTTCGGAGGAGCGAGGTTCATTGCGATCTTGGGGTTCACAGCGTACCTCCCATGCGAGTCCGGAATGCTTCCTTCTTCACGAGCTCGAGCATCATCTCTTTCACCGAGCCGCTGGCGCCGCGGCTCACCTCGGCGAGCGTCTGGACGAGCGGCAAATCCGACGGGACGACGTCGCGCTGGAGCGCGAAGCTCGCGAGCTTCTTGGCGTAGCAGAGGTGAGCCTGCTCACCCTCTGCCATGTGGTTCATCAGCTCGCCGGCGTCCGCGAACGACTTGTCCCCTTCGGAGAACGTGTAGACACCGCTGCTGTCGATCGGCAAGCCTCCGTTCTCCTCGTCCCGATATTGCCCCATGCCGTCGAAGTGCTCGAAGGCGAAGCCGACGGGATTGATGAGCTGGTTGTGGCACGCGCCGCCGCAGCCGGAGGTGAGCCGCGTGATGCGTTGACGGTTCGTCTGCCCGGGCTCGAGGGGCGGGACCGGCGGTATGTCAGGGGCCGGCGCGCCGAGCGGCGCGCACAGCACGTCGAAGTTGATGTTGGCGCCGCGGTGGATCGAGTCCGACTCATCGTTCAGGGCGTTCAGCGTCAGGTAAGGGAGCTGCGAGAAGAAGCCGACGCGATCGGGACCGAGGTCTCGCTCCACGACGCCGCTCCCGCTCGGCGAAAGGCCGTAGAGGCTCGCCATCCCCGGCCCCACGAAGCCCTTGGTGGACGTGAGGATCTCCTTGACGCCGAGACCCTCGGCGAAGATCTTGTCGAAGAACAGGTACGCGCTCTCCTCGTACTCCGCGTTCAACGATTCTTTGTAGCTCGGCACGCCGAGCTTGCTGATCGTGGCGTAGCGATCGAAGTGGAGCAGCTCGCGATGGAAGTACCGCATGCCCTCGGCCGCGGTGGGCTCCTCCAGCATGGTCTTCGCGACCGCGGCGATCGCCTCCGGCGTCGTGAGCGTGGGCGCCCTGTCGAGCAGCTCGTCGCTCGGCGCGGCATCGCGCAGCCAGAGCGAGAGCTTCGCCGCGATCTCGTAACCATCGAGCGGCTTGCGATCCTCGCCGAGCTCCGTGCGGTAGAGGAAGTGCGGCGACTGGAGCATCGTCCGGATCACGAGCTGCGCGCCCTTGGCGAACGCGCTCTTCGCGCCGGACATCGCCGTTCCGGTCTCGAAGAGATCCGTGTACCTGGCGGTCTCGTCGTCCGTCAGCGGACGGCGATACGCACGGCGCCCCACGGCTTCGATGAAGCCGGCCGCGTCCGTGCCCGGGTAAACATCGGCGAGCGCCTCCTCCGAATCCGTCACCTCCTCGGCGAGCGCCTCCGCCGCCGATTGGTAGTCGCTCCACGAGCGCTGGTTCACGCTCAGCAGGTGCTCGTTGTTCGTGAAGTCCGTCGTGCCGGCGACGGGCTTCTCGAACCCGTCGGACAGCGACGGCGGAGCGGCGAGGTTCAGGACCACCTGCACGCTGCGCGCCCACTGCGAGTTCGTTAGGCGCACGAACCGGTGGTACTTCGGCCCACCCGGCATGTCGATGCCGCGCGCCACCCCGCCGGTGGGTGGGTCGCCGCCGCTGTCCGGAGGAGGGCCGCCGCCCCCCTCCGGATCCGAATCGCCCAAGGCGCCCGTGCATCCCGCCAGCAGGAGCGCGGTGACGCAGAGCCCCGCGCCCAGCGCCCGCATGCCGCGTGGCAAGCCGGTCATTAAAAAAGACGGTGGGGTCATCATAGCCTCCTGACCAAGCTCGGGTGACGAATCAACTATTCCAGCACAGGTACAATGCAAACATCATCCAGTGACTGTCTTGTACATCTGAAATCGAGAATCCATGCATCGAAGAGATCTCGTTCAGTCCACCGCCTGCGGAGGCCGCGTTCACTCACGGCCCGCGCGGCTCACTTGAGCGACTGGAAGAAGCGCCAGGCTCGCCCGCCCGCGCCGGACGGTACGTTGTGACTGCCGGGGTGCGTGCAGTACACGACCGGCTGGCCCTCCTTGCAGCCCT
The DNA here is from genome assembly GCF_051524395.1 of Sorangium sp. So ce117. Lineage (NCBI taxonomy): Bacteria > Pseudomonadati > Myxococcota > Polyangiales > Polyangiaceae > Sorangium > Sorangium sp. So ce117. The sequence continues at coordinate 6,693,206 of NZ_CP150309.1, read as the reverse complement.
GGTACTCGACGCACGCGTCGCCGAAGCTCGACCGCATCGTGGTCGCCTGGCAGCCGTTCCGGCCGCGCCAGAAGTCTCGGGTCGCCTGTCCCAGCTGGGGGGACACGGTCGTGTCGGTGTCGCCTTGCGTTTGAATCAGCGCGTGCGCGGCGCTGGCGTCGCTGCACGTGGGCTGGGAGCCGTTGGGGCCCCATCCAGCGACCGGGGCGAGGCCGCGGAACACGGAGGCGCGCTGGCAGCCGAGCGTGTTCGTCATGAAACCACCTTGGCTGAACCCGACCGCGAAGACGCGCTTCGTGTCCACGCAGTAGTTCGTCTTGGCGTGCTCCAGCATGGCATCGAAGAACGCCAGGTCGGCCGTCATGCGCGCCTGATTGGCGTTGGGCGGCGGACCGCCCCAGTTGGAGTCCGCAGTGCCCCACTGCGATTCGGTGCTCGGAGGCGTGGATTGCCCGTTCGCCGGCAAGCCCTGCGGGTAGATGAGCAGCGCCTGGTTGTTGGTCTCCTGGATGAGCTGGAATCCGCTGTTGTCGTGAGCGGCCCACACGTTGTTCATGTTCAGGCCGTGGATACCGAAGACCAGCGGCAGCGGCTTGCTCGGGTCGTAGTTCTCCGGCACGTGAATCAGGTAGTAGCGCGTCACCCCGCCGACCATCAGCGTCTGCTGCGTGCGAGGGTTGGGGCGCGTCACGGCCTTGCCGCAGCCCACCGAGCCGCCGTTGCCAGGGTCCATCGTTCCGCCGTCGCCGGAGCCCGTCGAGCCGCCGTCGCCGGAGCCCGTCGAGCCGCCGTCGCCGGAGCCCGTCGAGCCGCCGTCGCCGGCGCCCGTCGAACCGCCGGCGCCGGTGCCGGTGCCGGCCGAGTCGCCGCCCGTGCCGGCCGAGCTGCTCGTGCTCGCGACCGTGCTCGCGCCGCCGCTGGACGTTGCGCCCGACGTCGCTCCCGAGGTGGAACCGACGCTCGTGGATGCGCCAGAGGAGCCGCTAGCGCCGGGGTCGACGGGATCCGCCTCCGAGCCGCATGCGGCCAGCCCCGCCGCCAGGCCCAGGGTGAAAAGAACGTTCAGTCCGAACACAGATCGACTCATAAGGACACCATCTCGCTAGCTTCTGCTCGCCGGGGGCTCGGGCGATGGCGGGTCGTCCGCCGCGCTCCCCGGCTGGTTGATGCACGCGTCATGCACCGGGCGCCGCCGGGCCAATCATGGTTCTCAGTAGGTCGAGAACAGGCTCCAGAGGAACTTGGGCGCGAACGCGGGCCAGCCATGATTGGTGTTGTTGTAGTTCGGGTCTCCGTGCTGGCACCAGTAGACCGGATAGCCCTCGTCACAGCCCTGAGCGAGGACGCAGTTCGAGCGATCGTCCGTGTACCCGTCGACCGGCGTGGTGCTCGCCTCGCAGTGGTTCAGCTGGGTATAAAAGTCGCGCGTCTTCGGGCCGTTGTCCGTCCCGACCACGTTGTCGCGCTTTCCGTGGATGACGACCGCCGTGACCTGCCCGGTACACTTCCGGGAGCCGGCGTTGAGCGGGTACTGCTGTACGTTCTTGGTGGCGCACGGGCCCACAGCGCGCAGCTTGTCCGCGTGCTCGCAGCCGAGGATGCTCGAGAAGTCGCCGCCCGAGCTCTCGCCCGCCGCGAACACGCGGGCCTTGTCGATGCAGAGGTTGCCGGTGATCTGATCGTAGAACGGCTGAAAGAAGGAGACGTCGTTCGCCCCCCAGCCGGAGCTGGAGTTGGCCGGGTGCGGGTAGACGCGGATCCAGGCTTCCTTGGGGCCGGTCACCTCGAAGCCCGCGTTCTGCTCTGCCCAGCTGATCGGGTTGCCGGTCGGGTTGAACATGATCATCACCGGATACGGCTTGCTGGCGTCGTAGTTGGTCGGCAGCTTCACGTAGTACTGGTGACCCGATACGGTGAGCGGGCTCTGGGCGCTGCCCGTCTGCGGGTTGGCCTTGCCGCAACCCGTGCTCGGCTCCGGGGGGGCCTTGCCTCCCATCGATCCGCCCTCACCGCCCGCTCCCGGCGAACCGCCGCTTCCGCTCGTGCCTCCCTCACCGCCCGTTCCACCGGCGGTCGCGCCGCCGTTGCCGGTCGTGGTGCCGCCGCTGGTCGTGGCGCCGCCCGTCGTGGTGGTGGTGCTGCTGCTGGTGCTGCCTGAGACGGCGGCCCCGCCCGTCCCGGCGTGAGGGTCGTCGCCTGACGAGCTCGCGCCGTCATCGGCGCCACCTGCGCAAGCCGAGAGAGCGCAAGAGCCGGCCAGCGCCGCGAACAATGTGGCTCGAACGAGTGTAGATTGGTTCGTCATTCGAATACCCAGGCGCGATTTTTTCCTCACCAGCGGCGTTCCACGAGGAGGTGCGCCCGCAGCGTGAGGCCGTTTCCAGTTGATTGAAGGATCCGAGTCCGACGGCCGAGCTGGGGTTCAGCGAGCTTGCGCGACTTTGATGTAAACAAGCCGTCTCGCTGGATTTTTGCTCGTCGCGGCAAGGTGTTCATTGTGATCGTTCACATGATCGATGTCAACTCCTGTCGACGGGACCGCGGAGTTCCTCGAGCCCGAGGGAGGACAGGGCCGGCGTGGCTCCTCCGACGAAGCGGCGCGTCAAGCGGGGCACCGGGCCGCGCGTCAGAGAGGGCCTGTACGACGAGGGTGCCAATGGCATCGTAACAGTCGCCCCTCAGCGCAACATGAGCGTCGGCGGTGGACGTGCTCCGCCACGTCATCTCTGACCAGCTGGTGGGCGCTGTGTGGAGAGAAGGCCGGTCGATTCGAACGTGGTGGTCGCCGTCGACCAGCACGGCGGTGAGGCGGCTGCGTGCCGCCATTTCCCCGACCTGGGCCATCGGACGGTGGGGCACCTCACCAGGTCGCGCAACTGGCTCGAAGCCGACCAGAACACTCGGGATCGAGGGGCGCCGCGGGCTGGTCAATTTTGTTTGACGCCCTGAATGTGATCGTTCACGGTGCGCCCTCGGGGGTCCTGCTGCTGACATCGTATTTGCGCAGGCACACGAGCCGCGATGCGCGAATCGGTGGTCCAGCGGAACGGCGCAAGGCCTGGCGCCGGGGGCCGACGGACTCTGCGGGCGCCAGCAGCTCGCTCGTGACGTGAGCTTGGCTTATGTCAGTGCATTTTTCTGCGAGCCGTGAACAAGCCATCGAGTCGCGCGCCAAGGGGCCTCGGAGAGGCACGAACGCTCGGCAGGGCACCCAGAACGGGCTGATCTCGTCCCCGGAGTGAGCATGACGACACGTCGATTCCTTTCGTCACTGGCCTGCATCGGCTGCGCGCTGTCGCTCGCCGCTTGCGGGAGCGATGATGCCGGCAGCGGCGCGGCCTCCACCGGCCAAGGTGGGGGCGGCGCCGGCGCGCCGGACGCCGCCGCCTCCAGTGGCCCCGGCGGGGGCTCTCCTGGGAGCGCCTCGGCCAGCGCGGGAGGTCAAGCGGGCGCCGGCACGGGCGGCGAAGCGCCCAGCGGTGGAACGACGGCGGCCGGCGGCGAAGGCGGCTCCGCAGGGGTGGGCGGGGCAGGCGGGGCGGGCGGTTCAGACGAATTCGAGCCGGTGACCATCTCGTTCGGGACCACGCTCGATCCGCGCACCCAGGTGCTCGAGGCGCGGGCGCTCGCCGAGTCCGTCGCCGATCCCGGCTCTCCGCAGTGGCGGACCAAAGGGGACCAGCGCAGGACGTATCGCTTTCCAGAAGCGGGCGCCGACGTTCCTTACCGCGTCTGCGTCCCGAATGGCTGGGACGGGACGTCGAAGCTGCCCCTCGTGATGTTCTTGCACGGCGCAGGGAACGACGAGAGCTCGTACCTGGATCAGAACAACAGGCAGATGGTGAATCTGGCCGACCAGCATGGTGTTCTCCTGGTCTCGCCGCTTGGCTACCAGGGCGCCTACGGCAACTTCCTGCGGCTGCCGGCCGTGTTCGGGCAACCCGCGGAGGCGGAGAAGCTCCTGGCCATGCGTACGCCCGAGCGAGAACGCGCCCAGGAGCTCAGCGAGAAGGACGTCATCAACGTCCTGGAGCTGGTGCTGCATGAGTACCCGATCGATCGTGGCGCGATGTTCCTCACCGGACACTCGATGGGGAGCGGGGGCACCTGGTACATCGGCGCGAAGTACGCCGACTACTGGACGGCTCTTGCGCCCATGTCCGGCCCCTTCGTCCAGGAGGCGGGCTATCCATGGGACCGGCTGCTCGACGTGCCCATCTTCGTGACGGAAGGGACCGGCGCCACGCCTTCTCTGACGGGCAGCCGGGCGCTGCGCGACTGGATGATGGCTGGCGGCTACACGATCACGTACAAGGAAGTCGATGCGGACCATCCAGGCATGGTGCCGCTCGTGCTGCCCGACGTCTTCGACTTCTTCGACCGCTAGCAGCCTCTGCGCTCGTCGCGCGCCTTCACGTCGCTCGACGTACGCAACGGCGCTCTCAGCACGCGTGTCACTGGCGGAAAGTTCCAGTCCTCACGGTCCCACGGCCATGCCAGCGTCCTCGCTCGGGCCGGAGGGACCATGTGGGTGGGTCGATTGGGTTTGACATCGATCTTGTGATCGTTCACATTGCTTCGGAGCGATATCCTTTTGCTTCGTCTTGGGTGGGTCGTCACGCGGACCGAGACCTTCGTCCTTCAATGGGTGTCGGCACCGGCATCGCTCGCTCGGCGGTGCGCGCCGCGGGCGGCGGATCGGCCCCCCGCAGGCCGTCGGGCCGACCTCTCGAGACCGCGCGCTCTCTCATGATCGTGTTCGTGTGCAAGCTCACGAGTTCCGATCGTGTTTGAATCGTCCAGTGTTGAACGGCTGCGGGTCCCATGCAACAGGCAAGAGCGACGCCGCGCTCGATGACGGAGTGAACACAACGGCTTCTGTTGGATGGTAGTCGCGTTGAGAGCCACGCTGAACAGGCCGCCCGGTCGCCAGCGCTTCACCAGGAGAGAGAGACGATGACCCCACCGTCTATTTCGATGATCCTCCTGCCACGCTGGAGGCGCGCGCTGGGCGCGCCGCTCTGCGCTGCGGCGCTCCTGCTCGCGGGGTGCACGGGCTCTCTGGGCGCCCACGACCACGACGAGGGCGACGACCCCTTGCCGGGCGGCGCGGCGGCGCCGCAGGTCGCCGAGCGCAGCATGTTCCCGCGGCTGAGCCACGCGCAGTGGGAGAACACGGTGCGCGATCTCCTGCGCCTCGACGACAGGCCCGGCCTCTCGGCGTCCTTCACGAGCGATCCGCTCGGCGGGGTGTTCGACAACAACGAAGCTGCGCTGCTGGTGACGCCGGGCCTCTGGAGCGATTACCAGCGCGCCGCCGAGGAGCTCGCGGCGATGGTGACCGCCGACGAGGACAAGCTCGGCCGGCTCGTGCCCGCCGACCTGCCGGTCGAGCCGGAGGCGCGTGCGCAGGCGTTCATCGAGCGGTTCGGCGAGCGGGCGTTCCGGCGCCCGCTCACGGTCGAGGAGCGGGACACGTATGTCGCGCTGTTCCGTCGCGGCGAGGAGCTCTTCGAGGGCGAGGAGCCGTTCGCGGCCGGCGTGCGCGCGGCGCTCGAGGCGTTTCTGCAGTCACCTCATTTCGTCTATCGGGTCGAGCGCGGCGCCGGGCCGGCGAAGGGCGGGCTCATCCCGCTGAGCGGCCACGAGACCGTGGCCAAGCTCTCGTACCTCTTCTGGAACTCGATGCCGTCCGACGAGCTCCTCGAGGCGGCGAAGGCGGGCGAGCTCTCGACCCCCGAGGCCGTCCGGGCCTACACGGAGGGGATGCTCGAGGATCCGCGCGCTCGCGAGGTCGTCCGCGCGTTCCACCGGCAGCTCTACGATTACGAGCAGTACCACGACCTCAACAAGGACCAGGCGCTCTACCCCGAGTTCGTCCCCGAGATGGGCGACGACATGCAGCGCGAGGCGGAGCTCTTCGTGGATCATGTCGTCTTCGAAAGGGAGGGGGGCCTCACCGAGCTGCTCACCTCGCGCACCGCGTTCGTGAACGAGCACCTCGCGGCGGTCTACGGCGTCGAGGGTGACTTCTCGGACGGGTTCGCGCAGGTGGAGCTCGACGAGGCCGAGCGCTCGGGGCTGCTCACGCGCCTCGGCTTCCTCGCGGCCAAGGCGACGGCGCGGCAGCCGGACTCGATCCACCGCGGCGTCTTCGTGAACCTCAGGATCCTCTGCGCCTCGCTGCCGCCGCCGCCCGACGACGCGACCTCGCTGCCGCCGGGCGAGCAAGCGACCAACCGCGAGCGCGTCGAGGCGCACACGGGCAAGGGGACGTGCGGCGCGTCGTGCCATGGGGCGCTCATCAACCCCGCCGGGTTCGCCTTCGAGCATTACGACGCGATCGGCAAGTACCGCACGACCGACAACGGGATGCCGGTCAACTCCGCCGACGCCTACACGCTCGGCGGCCAGTCGCGGAAGTACGCGGATGCCATCGAGTTCAGCCGGCTGCTCGCCGAGAGCAGCGAGGCGCACGCGTGCTACGCGGAGCGGTGGATCGAGTTCGCCCACGGCCGCGACGCGGACGTGAAGGACAGGGCGTTCGTCAAGCAGCTCGGCGAGTCGTCGCGCGGCGGCTCCTCGACCAAGGAGCTCCTCCTCGAGATCGTCTCGTCCACTCCGTTCCTCGCTCGAGTCCCCGCGGAGGAGCCATGATCACCCGACGACGTGTGCTTCGAGGCCTGTTTGGCGTCACGGTCGCGCTCCCGTTCCTGGAGACCTTCGCCCCGCGGCGCGCCGCTGCCGGCACGGGCGACGTGCCGCCCTTCGCGATCTTCATGCGCCAGGCGAACGGCGTGGCGCAGGCGGCCGGCGACGAGCCCGACATGTTCTGGCCCAGCGAGACAGGCGCGCTGACCGCCGCGTCGATGGAGCGGGACAGCGACCGCGCGGTCAGCGAGCTCAAGGACTACGCGAGCAAGCTCATCATGCTGCGCGGCGTGGATTTCGCGTTCAAGGCCAACGGGTGCGGCCACTCCGGCGGCGGTAACCAGTGCCTCACGGCCGCGCGCGTGTCCGACCAGCCGGCGGGCAACGAGTCGCTCGCGATGGGCGAGTCGATCGACAACCGCATTGCGACCGAGCTCAACCCGGCGGGCGTCGAGCCCCTGACGCTCTACGCGGGCAGGATGTCCGGCTACATCAACGAGGTGCTCTCGTACCGCGGGCCGAAGCAGCTGCGCGCAGCCGAGCGCAACCCGGCCAACGCGTACAAGAAGCTCTTCGGGCTCGCCGACGTGGACACCGAGGTCCAGCAGTCGCTCGTCGAGCGCCGCACCAGCGTCAACGACCTGGTGCGCGGGGAGATGAAGGCGCTCATGAGCCGGAAGGACGTCAGCAAGAGCGATCGCGAGCGGCTGCAGCTCCACTTCGACAGCATCCGTGATCTCGAGGTCGCGCTCGCGTGCAAGCTCCCGGAGATGCAGGTCGCCGAGATGGAGGCGATCTCGCCGAACGTCGGCAAATCCGAGAACATCGAGGCCGTCACGCGGATGCAGATGGAACTCATCGCGCTCGCGATGGCGTGCGGCGTCACGCGCGTGGCGACGCTCCAGGTGGGCGACGGCAACGACGGGACCGAGTACACGATCAACGGCGTCCGGCAGAAGAGCTACCACAAGATCTCCCACCGCATCGACAGCGACGGCACCTCGGGCCCGCCGATCGAGGGCGCTCAGGAGCTGCACCACCAGATCGACCGGATCCACGCGCGGCTCTTCAAGCACCTGCTCGACAGGCTCTCGTCTTACGAGCTCGGCTCGGGGACGCTCCTCGATCACGGCGTAGCGGTGTGGCTCAATGACAACGCGGACAAGTACCACGGGTACCGGAAGGTCCCGTACATCCTCGCCGGCGGCGCCGCGGACTACCTGAAGACCGGCCAGTTCGTCGACGTCAAGATCACCAACAACAAGCTGCTCAACACGATCGGCGCGGCCGTCGGATGCACCAACAGCCAGGGAGGGCCGCTCGACGACTTCGGCGACGAGAGCCTCGAAGGCGGGCTCGTTGACTCGATCATTGCCTGAAGACATCGCCTGAAGAAGCAAAGAATCCGGACGTTTCGGAGCTCGAGCCGCTGGCTATAGGCTCGCCGCTCAAAGCATCGCCATCTTCAATCGCTCACTTTGCGGAAATTCAACATGAACAAGAACCGTTCTACTCGATGGCTGCGCGGTACGACGTTGATCGCGCTCGGGCTCGCGACTCTCTCTGCGTGCGGCGATGGGGGCGACGGCGGTGGCTCGGGCGGCTCGGGGGGAGCCGACAGCACCACCACGAGCGCGGGCACGACGGGCCCCGGCACGACCAGCGCGGGCACGACGGGCCCCGGCACGACCAGCGCGGGCACGACGGGCCCCGGCACGACCAGCGCGGGCACGACGGGCCCCGGCACGACCAGCGCGGGCACGACGGGCCCCGGCACGACAAGCTCCAGCAGCGGCTCGAACGAGGGCGGCGGCGGTTCGGACGCCGCGAGCAGCACGAGCACGTCCGCCGGAGCCGGCGGCTCCGAGCCCACGGGGAAGTTCGTCGGCAACATCACGACGCGCGGCGCCGTGCGCGACGGCTTCGCGAATTACTGGAACCAGATCACGCCCGAGAACGAGGGGAAGTGGGGCGAGGTCGAGAAGAGCCGCGGGAACAAGGATTGGAGCAAGCTCGACAGGATCTACAAGTACGCGCAGGACAACAACATCATCTTCAAGCACCACGTCTTCGTGTGGGGCTCCCAGCAACCCGAATGGATACGGAACCTCCCCGGCAACGAGCAGCAGGCGGCCGTGCGGGACTGGATGAAGTCGTTCTGCGAGCGCTACCCCAATACGAAGTACATCGACGTGGTCAACGAGCCGCCGCCCCACACCACGCCCTCTTACAAGAACGGCATCGGCGGCGACGGCGCCAGCGGCTGGGACTGGATCGTCAACTCCTTCAAGTGGGCCCGCGAGTTCTGCCCGAACGCGAAGCTGATCCTCAACGACTACAACAACATCGAGTACCAGAACGACCACAACAACTTCATGAAGATCGCGCGGGCGGTGATCGCAGCGGGCGCCCCGGTCGACGCCATCGGCGCGCAGGCCCACGACGCGTACAAGATCAACACCAACACGGTCAAGGGCTTCGTCGACCAGCTCGCCTCGCTGGGCAAGCCTGTGTACATCACCGAGTACGACATCGGCGAGGCGAACGACAACAGGCAGAAGCAGATCATGGAGGAGCAGTTCACGATGTACTGGAACCACCCCTCGGTCCAGGGCATCACCCTGTGGGGCTACATCGTCGGCACCACGTGGCGGGACAACACCGGCATCCAGTATGATGACAACAGGATGCGGCCGGCCATGCAGTGGCTGATGGACTTCCTGGATAGCCAGTGATCGATGTCGCGCTGAAGAACAACCGTCGGGCGGCGCAAGAGCCGCCCGAGCCGGCCGAGGGCAGCGGCGCGCACAGCTGCGTTGTGTACACGGGCTGCTCGAGCGGGCGCCCCACGCGCTGGTGTGCGTTCGACGGGGATGACACCCCCTCGCCGAAGGACAACGGCCAGCCGTCGATCTAGGATCCTCGCGAGGTCTGGGATTTCTTCACGCAGTTCCGAGCTGAGGGTCGAGCGGCGGCGCTCGGCGCGCTTCGTCGGAGGGTCGCCGGGCCGGGGAGCTCGAGCGTCGTCTGCCGCCGATGTTCACCTTCCGCGGAAGACGAGCACCCCCAGCTCGCCCACCGGGCTGTCTTCACGGCGAACCATCCCGGCGGGAGGCGCCGGAGCGCCGTGAGCCGAGCGACCCACGACATGGACAATACCTGACCGAGTTTCAGGAGAGCAGCAAGGATCCAAGAATGGCGACGAGCACGAACTCCCTCCAACGTGAGCTCCTCAGGGCGGCGTTGTTGCTCTGTGGCGTGACCGCGTTTCCGTCGGTCTCCCTGGCAGACAATCCCATCGTACAGACCATTTATACGCCCGATCCGGCTCCGATGGTCCACGATGACACGGTATACCTCTATACCGGGCATGACGAGGACAGCGCCACGGACTGGTTCGCGATGAACGAATGGAGGGTGTATTCCTCCAAGGATATGGTGAACTGGACGGATCACGGATCACCGCTGAAATTCAGCGATTTCAGCTGGGCAAAGGGAGACGCGTGGGCAGGCCAGGCCATCCACAGGAACGGGAAGTTCTACTATTACGTTCCTGTCACGAGCCGCTCACTGAACAGGATGACCATCGGCGTGGCCGTGTCGGACAGCCCCACCGGTCCCTTCAAAGACGCCCTGGGAAAGCCGTTGATCACTGCCAATTGCGGCGACATCGATCCGACGCCGTTCATCGACGACGACGGCCAGGCGTATCTGTACTGGGGAAACCCGAACGTGTGCTACGTGAAGCTGAACCAGGACATGATCTCCTACCAGGGAGACGTCGTGCGCGTGCCCATGACGGCGGAGAGCTTCGGACAGCGCACCGGGAAGGACGATGGCCGCCATACGACCAAGTACGAAGAAGGCCCGTGGCTCTACAAGCGCGATGGGCTGTACTACCTGGTGTACGCGGCGGGCCCTATCTCCGAATACATCGCCTACTCGACGAGCACCAAACCCACCGGTCCATGGACGTACCGGGGGGTCATCATGCCCACGGAGGGCAGCAGCTTCACCAACCACGCAGGAGTCATCGACTTCAAGGGGAACTCCTACTTCTTCTATCACAACGGCGCCTTGCCGGGCGGTGGAGGTTATCACCGTTCGGCGGCCGTCGAGCGGTTCACGTTCAACGCCGACGGTACATTCCCGACGATCAAGATGACCAAGGAGGGCCCGCCTGGCGTCGGCAACCTGAATCCGTATGTCATGACGGAGGCTGAGACCATCGCCTGGGGATCCGGGGTCGAGACCGAGGTATGCGGCGAGGGGGGAATGAATGTCGGGTCGATCGAGAACGGGGACTACATCAAGGTGAAGGGCGTCGATTTTGGCACCGGCGCGGTGTCCTTCGACGCGAGGGTGGCCTCGGCGACCAGCGGCGGCAGCATCGAGCTGCGCCTCGACAGCGCGACGGGCACGCTGGTGGGGACCTGCATGGTTCAGGGGACCGGCGGCTGGCAGACCTGGGCCACCACGTCCTGTGCGGTCGACGGTGCGACAGGGAACCACGATCTGTACCTGAAGTTCACCGGTGGGAGCGGTTTCCTCTTCAATGTCAACTGGTGGAAGTTCACTCCGCTCGACGCCCCGGATCCGACCGGCGCGGGGGGCGCCGGCGCGGGGGGCGCTCCGGACGTGGGTGAAGGGGGAGCGGCGGGCAGCGGCGGGTCGGGCGAGGGTGCGAGCAGCAGCAGCGCAGCGACGACCGGCAGCGGAGCAACGGTGGGCAGCGGAGCGACCGCGGGGAGCGGCACGGGCGGCGCTGGCGGTACCCCCGCTGACGGCGAAAGCGGCGACGAGGGCGGGTGCGCCTTCCGGGTCCAATCGGGGCCCAGCTCCCCCGCCGGCGCGCTCGCCGCCTTGATCGCGCTGGGCGCGGTCGCCGCGCGGCGGCGTCGTGCCCGAGGAGCCGGGCGGAGCGGATCCGCCGCGAATTGACGGTCTGATGCAATCATTGGAGGTTTGATCATGTTCACGAGAGTCCGCGCAGGTCTGATGCTCGCCGCTGCCTCGCTGGCGCTCGCGGTCAGCTCGACCGCGGCAGCGAAGCCGTACAAGGGTGCAGAGATTTACTCGGCCCAGAGCTATCTTCACGGTCGCATGGAGATGCGCATGCGCATGGTGCGCGGGAGCGGCATCCTGTCGACCTTCTTCACCTACAAGAACGGCTCCGAGATGTCCGGCGCGTTCTGGGAGGAGATCGACATCGAGGTCTTCGGGAAGGACAACGCCCGGAGCTGGCAGTCCAACATCATCACCGGGATGGGCACGAGGGTGACGTCGGAGGGGGTGCACGACGCGGGCGTCTCCCTCGCGGACGGCTATCACACCTACGCGCTGGAGTGGACGCCTGAGTACGTGGCCTGGAGCATCGACGGGCGAGAGATCAAGCGGTCGACTGGGGCGCAGGTGACCGCCCTGAAGAATGCCCAGTCCTTCCGCTTCAACACGTGGTCCTCGGACGCCACCGAATGGGTCGGACCGTTCGACGATTCCGTGCTCCCGGCGCACCAGTTCGTCAACTGGATCAAGTATTATCGCTACAACAACGGAAACTTCGAGCTCGCGTGGCAGGACGACTTCAACTCCCTGGACAGCGCGCGATGGAGCAAAGCGGACTGGACGTTCGACGGGAACCGCGTGGACTTCGATCCGCAGAACGTGACGGTGAAGGACGGCACGCTGGTGCTGTCGCTGACCCGGGAGGGCCAGACCGGGTTCAACGGGAATGTGCCCCGCGATGAGGACACCGGGTCGGGCGCGGGCGGGGCGACGACCGCGGCCAGCACCTCCGCCACCGGCGCGGGCGGGGCGGCGACGGCGGCCAGCTCCTCTGGCAGCGGCGAGGGCGGGGCGGCGACGGCGGCCAGCTCCTCCGGCAGCGGCGAGGGCGGGGCGGCGACGGCGGCCAGCTCCTCCGGCAACGGCGTGGGCGCGGCAGGGACGGCGGCCAGCTCGTCCGGCAGCGGCGACGCATCGGGCGAGGGAGGTGGGGGCGGCGGAACCACGCCGGACGGGGAGTCCTCCGACGCAGGTTCCGGGTGCGCCGCCGCCGGAGCCAGCTCCACGGCGAGCTCGTGGGCCGCGGCGCTGGCCCTGGGGCTCTCCGCCCTGGCGATGCGGCGGCGCCGGCCCCGCGGCTGACCTGATCAGGATGCTCGAAGGCGCCGCGGGGCGGGGGAGGGGGCCCTCGCCGCGGCCGTGACGAGGGCGGGCGCCGCGGGCGCCGCTAGACCTTCTCCCAGCGCCTGCTCTCGGCGGAACGGAACAGCGCGTCGATGACCCGCATGTTGCCGACCGCGACCTCGATCGAGTTCTCGACCGGGCTGCCCGTGCGGATGGCGCGCGAGAACGCCTCGCTCTGCAGGTGGTACTGGTCGACGACGGGGAACGAGGTGACCTTGGCCGAGCTGCAGTTCAGCGTCGAGCCGTCATCGAGGAAGATCTTGCACGGCTGGTCGGCGGGGGCGTTGAACGGGATCTCGATCTCGATGCGGCCCTTGGTGCCGAGCGCGTTCACGCGCTGGTAGGCCACCGCCTGCGTGCTGCACGTGAACGTCAGGTGCGCGCCGCCGTAATCGAGCAAGCCCGAGGTCAAGCGATCGGTGCCGAACTCGGGATCGCGCTCGACGAGCACCATCGCCCGCACCGGCTCGCGTCCGAACAGCAAGCGCGACGTGTTCACGGCGTAACAGCCGATGTCGTAGAGCGCGCCGCCCCCGACCTGTTCCCTGTTGCGGATGTTGGTCGCGTCACGGTTGAAATACGAGAACGCCGCCTGGACGCTGACCAGCTCGCCGATCCGGCCGCTTCGCACCCAGTCCCTGGCCTGCTGCCACTGCGGGTGATAGCGGACCATGAACGCTTCGGCGATCAGCTTGCCCGTCTCGTGCTGGACGTCGGCAAGCGCCGCGGCGTCCTTGGCGCTGAGCGCGATCGGCTTCTCGCACAGGACGTGCTTGCCGGCGCGGGCCGCGCGCGCCGACCACTTCACGTGCAGGTGGTTGGGCAGCGGGATGTAGACGGCCTCGATCTCCGGATCGTCGAGCAGCTCATCGTAGCTTCCGTACGCCTTCGGGATCCCGAGCGACGCCGCGGCGGCGCGCGCCTTGTCGATGTCGCGCGACGCCAGCGCGGCGACCTGGGTCAGGGGCCCCCGCCTCATGCTGGGCAGGCTGACCTTCAATGCGAAGTTGCTCGCCCCGAGGACGCCCCAGCGCACAGGGGTGATGGATTCGCTCGCCTTCGGATCTTGCGCGGATGTGGACATGGACACCTTGCAAGGCGCGACGCTGGTGGCCGACGGCGCGCCTGTGAACGCTCGACGTGAATCGACCCGACGGGTCAGGCCAGGCGCTGGAGCGAGAGCGCCCGCCCTGCGCGAGGAGCGGAGAGGGCGAGAGCAGGGCGCGGTGCCTCAGAAGGCGTCGTCACGGCGCTTCGCCTCGTGCTCCGCCTTGTATAGAGCCGTCTTGGTCCAGCCCCTGTATCGGACAGGCTCTCTGTCCTTTGTCGCCGCAGCTGAAATCCTTCCCTTCGGCAACCGATGCGGGGACGTCCGCCGTCCCGCCCGCGGCCCATGCTGCGCCCGCAAAGCCGCCCGCAAACCCGAAGGCAAAGCCAGTGCCGACGCTCATCATCACGGCACCCATCAGCTTCACGCTCATCCACATCCGATGTCTCCTGATCAGGGAAGGGGCAAGCTCAGCCGCATGATCGCAGCTCCGAGACGAATTGTGATCGTTCACATGATGAGGGTCAATCAAAAATGACCGGTGCGCAGCCATCCTCGGCTGCCATCGATGCGTGGCGGCGGCCGGCCGCGGCGCCCGCGTGAGCTGTCACACGAGCTTGGCTTGTGCGAGATCGTAGGTTCCGGGGAGCCCGGAGGGTGCTCTTGCGCTGTACCGGCCTGCCCTCGACCAGGACGCGCGCGGCTCTGGAGGACCCCGCCAGCGTCGTCCTCCCCCGGGCTCGAGGGGGGCCCGCGTGCCGGTCGATTGGCGTTGACTCCTGGGATGTGATCGTTCACATTGCGCTCAGGGGCGTCCTTTTGCTTTGCCCTCGGCGGCGTATCCTGCGCGCCGAGATCTCGTCTTCTTGATCGGTCCCGGTGCCGATTCGGTTCGCTCGGCCGTCGCTGAGGCGATTGCCGTTTGATGGTGCATGGTGTCTCGCCAGAGGTGATTCACCAGAGGCCACGACAAGCCTTGCTGATTCGACGGCTGTCGTGAACCCCTAGGTGCTGTTCACTGGAATTTTCTTGGGTGTCCGGCGAAGCGGCCGGATGGCAGCTTCGGGTGCAACGTGACCTATGTTGCGGCGGGCTATGCTCAGCCCCTCCTCGGACGCAGCAGTGTCATCACACCGGCCCGGTCCGGTATCTGGTGCTCCAAGATCCATCACGCCGGGCGAAATGGGCTCCGTGATGCGAGCGCCTGCTCTGAGGCATGGTCGCGAGATGTGGGTTCCCGCGCGTCGTCACCCCCCTTGCAGTATCGGAGAGCAAGATGAAGAAGCCGTCATGGCACGAGCTCCGTTTCTCGAGAGAAGTCGCCGCCGTTTGCGCGCTCGCGTTCGCGGCCGCGTGCACGGGCGCGCTGGGTGACCCGACGGAGGGCCCTGGGGCATCCTCTTCCGGGGGAGATGAGCCGCCGACGGGCTCGGACCCGCCGCAGTTCCAACCCGCGGCCGGGATGCTGCGCCGTCTGACGAGGACGCAGTTCCGCAACGCCGTGCGCGACATGCTGGGCGTCGAGGTCGATATCCATCAGCTCGACGCCGACAGCTGGAACGGGAACTTTGCGGTCATCGGCGCCGCGACCGTCGTGACCTCGGAGCGAGGCGTCGAGCAGTACCACGCGGCCATCGAGGGCGCCGTCGACGCGGTGTTCGCGGATCCCGCGAGGCGAGACCAGTTCATCGGCTGCGCGCCCAGCGGCGCGGAGAACGACGCTTGCGTGCGTGGTTTCATCGAGGCGCTGGGGCGTCGAGCGTGGCGCCGCCCGCTCGAGGCAGCCGAGGTCGACCGGCTCGCGGCCGTCGCCGCGAAGGCCGCGACCGAGCTCGAGAGCGCCGTCGAGGGGGCCCGCTGGGCGACAGTGGCCCTCTTCACCTCTCCGAACTTCCTGTATCGCCCGGAGCTCGGCGCTCCGAGCGCCGACGGCTCGCTCCGCTTGACGGGCTACGAGATGGCGTCCCGGCTCGCGTTCCTTGTGTGGAACAGCCTGCCAGACGAGGAGCTGCTCGACCAGGCCGCGAGCGGGGCGCTCGGAACGGTGGAGGGGATCCGCGCCGCGGCGACGCGGCTGCTCGAGGCGCCCGACGGGCGCGAGGCGGTCGGCGCCTTCGCCGAGGAGTACATGCGGCTCGATCGGCTCAGCACGCAGGCAAAAGACACAGCGCTCTTTCCGGAGTATAACCCCGCGCTGCAAGCGGCGATGGTCCGCGACATGCGAGGCACCTGGGAGGTCCTCGCGTTCGACGAGGGAACGAGCGCGCTCGACCTGTTCTCGACAACGAAGGTCGTCGTCAACAGCGAGCTCGCCCAGCTCTACGGTATCGACACGGCCGGCCTCGGCTCGGGCGCCTTCGAGGTCCGCTCGTTGCCCGCGGACGGCCCGCGCATCGGGATCCTCAGCAAAGCGGGCTTCCTCTCGCAGTTCGCGAACCAGAAGGAGGGCTCTCCCACCTTGCGCGGCAAGTTCATGCGTGACGCTCTCATGTGCACGCCCATCCCGCCGCCCCCCGGCGACGTCGCCCTCGAGCTCCCGGAGCCGCCCGCGGACAAGCCCCTCACGAAGCGTCAGCGGCTCGAGATCCACCGGACCGAGCCCGCCTGCGCCGGCTGCCACTCGTACATGGACCCGCTGGGCCTGCCGCTCGAGACCTTCGACGCGATCGGCCGCTTCCGCACGACCGACCACGGCCTGCCGATCGACCCGAGCGGCGAGTTCGACGGGGTGCCGGTCGCCGACGCGCGCGCGCTCGGCGTGACCCTCAGCTCGGACGCCTCGGTCGCGGAGTGCCTCGTCCGCAAGTACTACACGTATGCAGCGGGTCACGAGGAGAGAAAGGTGGACGAGCGCGTGCTGGACGCGCTGACCGCCTCGTTCGAAGGGTCGGGGTACAAGCTGCGCGAGCTGGTCCTCGACGTCGTGACCAACGACGCTTTCTCGTCCGTCGCCCCCCAACCCTGATCGCAGGTACCCCAATGACGAACAAAGCTTTTAGCCGACGAACTGTTCTCCGGGGCATTCTGGCGACGGGCGCCGCCGTCACCATCCCGCTCCCCTTGCTGGAGATCATGCTGAACGAGAGCGGCACGGCGCACGCTCAGACGAAGACGCCGGTGTCGCCGCTCTACGTCACGTGGTTCTTCGGGAACGGCACGCTGCCCGGTCGGTGGAAGCCGACGCGCACGGGCTCCGGTCAGGCCTGGGACCTCAGCCCCGAGCTCGAGCCCTTCGCGGATCTCAAGTCGTATCTCACGGTGATCAGCGGCCTCGAGAACAAGCTGGTGGTCTCCGGCTCAGAGCACCCCACGGGGTCGGCGGGGGCCACGACCGGCGCGCCGCTCAGCGGGAACGCCGTGCGGGCCGCGTCCATCGATCAGGTCGTCGCGAACGCCATCTCGGAGGGGGCGCCGTACCGCTCTCTCGAGGTCGGATTGACGCCGGCGACGCCGGGCGGCGCTCCGGACTCGCTGCATACGGTCTCGCACAGGGGGCCGAACGCGCGCAACAACCCGGAGTTCGATCCGAAGGCCGTGTTCAATCGATTGTTCATGAACGGCTTGCCCGAGCCCAGCGACGACGGCGCGGAGCAGGCCAAGAAGCTCGCGAACGTCCGGAAGAGCGTGCTCGACTCCGTCCTGCAGGACGGCGCGAGCCTGAAGCAGCGGCTCGGGGCGGCCGACAGGCATCGTATCGAGGAGCACCTCGAGTCGATCCGGGCCATCGAGCAGCGCCTCGATACCATGTCGTCCGGCGGCGGCACGACGTCGGCGTGCAAGAGCCCGACGGCCCCCACCGCCGGCAAGGACTCGCAGAGCGAGGCGCCCCCTGCGGTGAACACCGCCATGGTCGAGCTCTCGGCGCTCGCGCTCGCCTGCGAGAGGACCCGCGTGCTCTCGTTCATGTTCTCGCTGCCCGCCGCGCACGTCTACTATCGGCACCTCGCGCAGGATATGAACGACGACTTTCACGACACCATCTGCCACGGAGATGCCGGGGATCAATCGAGCCAGCCTCGCGTCGACAAGGGCGTGATGTACACGATGCGCTGCCTGAACGAGTTCTTGACGAAGCTCAAGAACACGCCGCACGGCAGCTCGAACCTGCTCGACAGCTCGCTCGTGTACGTCACGTCCGACACCGCGTGGGGTAAGGTGCACACGAGGACGGAATGGCCGGTGCTCTTCGCCGGGAAAGCCGGAGGGCGGCTGCGCGGCGACGAGCACCGCAACTTCCCCGGCGACAACCTGAGCAAGGCGCTCCTGACGGTCGCCCAGGTCATGGGCGTGAACGTGACGGAGTTCGGCATCGACGCAGGGCGCGTCACGTCGCCGCTCGCGGGCATCCAGGTCTGAGCGCGGCGCCGCCGCGTCTGGAAGAGGCGCTCGGCAGGCGCTCGCCGACCTGCCCGCGCCGCCCCATCGTCCCCGGCTCCAAGACAACCCACCTCGCGAGCGTGCCGGAGGGCTCGTTCGACGTGCCGTTCGTCAAAGGCGAGCGAGGCTCACCGGCACGGGAAGTCGTCGAAGCGGCCGCAAACGGATAGGTCGGTGCGGCCAGCGCCCACGGATAGATCCCACGCGATCGCCGAAGGTGTCCCGACGTAGGGCTCGATCGTGAGCGTGCCGGTGGGGGGATCGGGCAGCAAGCCCCTGGCGGCCTGCGCCATGCCGTGCGGCGTCTCGACACCGAGCGTGAACGTTCCCGGTTGCCCGTCCCACCTCACGATCCCGAACACGAGCACATCGTCCAGGACGTCAGGCGCGGGCAGACAGCCGGAGCCCCTCGGCGAGATCTCCACGAAGAGCGTCGAGTCGGCGGCCTCGTCGCCGCAATCGATGTAGCTGTAGACCCGATCGGGCGGCACCGTCCAGCCTGGTGATGAGGAGGAGCTGCTGGTGTCGCTGCCTCCGGCCCCTGGTGCTGACGTTTCGCCGTCGCCGTCGCCGTCACCGTCGCCGTCGCTCGCGCCATGGCCGTCCTCGCGAACGACGACGGTGCTGTCACAGGCGCTCGCGAAGAGGAGCGCACCCAAGAGGACCACCCACGCCATGCGGGGCATCTTAACACGCGCGAAGGATCTCAGCGAGGGGCCGGCGGAAACGCCGGCCCCCCGCTGCTCTACCGGTTCGTCTTCCCTTCGATTGACTTTCTCGGGACTCCGACGTGAACAGTGTTCTAGCGAACCGCCTTCAACAGGCCGAGGCGATACGGGAGCTGCGAGTATTCGCCGCCCGAGCTCGGGTTGCGTCCTTGATACAGGAACTGCAGATTGCAGGTGTCGATCGTCGCGGTCTCGTCGTTGCCATCGCGCACCAGCTCGCCATGGCTGACGTCGTCGCTCCAGTCCGCCACGCCTGACGCGTAGGTGACGTTGTTTTGACCTGCGAACGGCGCGTTCCAGGTATGCGCGAGCGGGGTCCACGCGCCGTCGAGGCGATCCGCGGTGAACGAGCGATAGAACCTGGCGCCCGTCGGGCCGATGGCCTCGATCAGCGTCAAATACTTGTTCATGCCCTTGATCTTGTACGTGGAGCTCCCCTCGAACAGATTGTTACGATTCGAGTCCTGAAGGGCGATCGAGACCGGGCCGAACCCGTTCGGGAAGTTCTGCACAGTGGTCTGGCTGCGGTACATCCGGCCGTCGTCGCCGGTGAAGAAGAGGTAACAGTTGGCGCTGTCGCAGATCACCCAGTAATCGATGGGCAGGCTGGGCATGCCAGCGGGCGTGGACGCGAAGAAGTTCTGGGGCCTGGTCCAGGTGTCCGGGCGGCTCGGGTCGCTGGTCGTGGAGAACTGCGGCGGCTGCGATTGATAGATGAGGTACCACTTGTTCTGAGGCCTGAAGAAGAACATCTGCGGCGCGCACCGATAGCCGCTGAAGCCAGGCGTGCGATCCATGTAGTAATGCGATGCGGACGCGGCCTGGGACCAGTCGGTGAAGTTCAGGTACGTCATCTGCCAGTTCCCGGCGGTGTTCGCCGTGGTGGCGTAGATGTGCCAGCGATCGTTGAAGAAGGAGACCGTCGGATCCTTGATGGACACGATATTGTGAGTCGCGTCGGACTTCGGGCTCACCAGCATGCTGCTCGACTGCCAGCGGAAGGTGGTGGGCAAGCCGCAACCTTCGCCGCCCCCGCTGCCGCCGCTGCCGCCGCTGCCCCCGGTGCCGCCGGTTCCACCGCTGCCGCCGGTTCCACCGCTGCCGCCGGTGCCACCGCTGCCGGTGCCCGA
Source organism: Sorangium sp. So ce117 (assembly GCF_051524395.1). Taxonomy (NCBI): domain Bacteria; kingdom Pseudomonadati; phylum Myxococcota; order Polyangiales; family Polyangiaceae; genus Sorangium; species Sorangium sp. So ce117. The sequence continues at coordinate 6,673,083 of NZ_CP150309.1, read as the reverse complement.
GCTCACGGGGGTGATCCGGAATTGCTGGTTGGTGCCGCCGTTCGATGCCCATTGAATCACGGCGGTGCCGTCCGCGGTGCCGCGGCCGTAGACGTCCAGGGACTTGCCGCTGTTGCGTGCGGTGAGGCGCACGACGCCGCTGGCGACGTCCGTGAAGGACCACTGCTGGTTCTCCCCGGTCCAGCAGGAGTATTGCTGGATGCGGGCGCCGTCGCTGGTGGAGGCGCCGGCGACGTCCATGCAACGGTTGCTGTTGACGTTGCGGATGCGGTAGTAGCCGCCGCCCGCCGATTCCATGCGGAACTGTTGCCGCGTCGAGCCGTTGCAGCTGGCGATCTGCAAGGCGGCTGCGTCCGCGGTGCTGCCACCGGCCACCTCGACGCATTTTCCACTCTGGACGCCGGTGATCGTGTAGGTCGCCGTGGTGTCGATGGTGACGCTCTCGGCGAGCTCGTCGAGCTCGGGGCCGTCTTCATCGAGCTGCTCGGCGGAGACGCACGCGGCCGTGGCGGCGAGCGTCGTGAGCAGCGACCATCGTCTGAATCGGATTCTCATCATCATCCCCTCTGTTTCAAAGGCATAAGAAGCGGGAAGCAAGACACACGGGAAAGCGCCCGGGATCGGCCGCGCAAGCGCGGGCCTCGCGGGTCGACTCCGTCGACCTGCGACCGAGCCGACGAGCCTGCGCAGCGATCTCCGGGCGCGTGGTTCTCCGTGAACCGCGCGTCAGCGCGTCCGGCGTCAGCGCCCCAGGTAGCTCATCAACCAGGACATGGCGGGCCGCATCTGGCCGCTGCTGCTCATGAGCCCTGAGTTGGTCACCCACGTCTGGCCGCTGATGTACCCCCACAGCGTGATGCCCTTCACGCTCGGATGCTCGTAGAACATGGGGAACTGGCTCTGCATCACGTTGAGCTGCTGCGTGTCGTTCGCCAGGTTGATATCGTACTCGGTGATATAGACCGGCAGGCCGGTGCCGGCGAGTTTATCGAGGAAGCCCTTGACGGTGCTGGTGTTGAGCTTGTACGCGTCGTGAGCCTGAGCGCCGATGCCATCGATGGGAGCCCCCGCCGCCCGGATCCGATTGACGATGTTGAGCGTGTTCTGATTGTCGCTGCTGTACTCGATGTTGTTGTAGTCGTTGAGCAGCAGCTTGGCGTTCGGGCAGTACTGCCGCGCCCACTTGAACGCTTGCACGATCCAGTCGTAGCCGCTCGAGCCCGCGCCGCCGAGGGCGTTCATGTACGACGGGGTGGTGTGCGGGGGCGGCTCGTTCACGACGTCGATGACGGCGACGTCCGGGTAGCGCTGGCAGAACGCCTGGATCCACTCTTCTACCTCTGCGCGCTGCTCGCTCTGCGACAGATTGGCGATCCAGCCCGGCTGCTGGGCACCCCAGATCAGGGTGTGGCCCTTGTAGGGAATGCCCTTCTGGCGAGCGTAATCCCGGACTCGGTCCATGCCGGCCCAGTTCATGACGTCCCGCGTGGGTTCGACGGAGCCCCACTTGCCCTCGTTCTCCGGGCTGAGCTGGTTCCAGTACCGGGACAGATCCGCTCGCACCTGCCCGCCGGTTGTGATGTTGCCGACGAACTTGCCGCCGCCGCTGCTGCCGCCGCCGCTGCCGCCGGCACCGCCGCTGCCGCCTGTGCCGCCGGTGCCGCCGCTGCCGCCGGTGCCGCCTGTGCCGGTGCCGCCGGTGCCGGTGCCCGAGCTCACGGGGGTGATCCGGAATTGCTGGTTGGTGCCGCCGTTCGATGCCCATTGAACCAAGGCGGTGCCGTCCGCGGTGCCACGGGCGTAGACGTCCAGGGACTTGCCGCTGTTGCGTGCGGTGAGGCGCACGACGCCGTTGGCGACGTCCGTGAAGGACCACTGCTGGTTCTCCCCGGTCCAGCAGGAGTATTGCTGGATGCGGGCGCCGTCGCTGGTGGAGGCGCCGGCGACGTCCATGCAACGGTTGCTGTTGACGTTGCGGATGCGGTAGTAGCCGCCGCCCGCCGATTCCATGCGGAACTGTTGCCGCGTCGAGCCGTTGCAACCGGCGATCTGCAAGGCGGCTGCGTCCGCGGTGCTGCCTCCAGCCACCTCGACGCATTTTCCACTCTGGACGCCGGTGATCGTGTAGGTCGCCGCGGTGTCGATGGTGACGCTCTCGGCGAGCTCTTCGAACTCGTAGCCGTCTTCATCGAGCTGCTCGGCGGAGATGCACGCGCTGAGCGCGATCGTCGTCAGCAGGGTCCAGCGTTCAAATCGCATTCTCATAAGGTTCTCCTGTGCTTAAGCGGGAATGTCGTAGTGGCGTGAAAGCGGCCCCTTCGACGCGTAGATAAGTTGTTGAGTTGGCGTCGCTCTCCCGTGGAGCCGGATCACATGGAAATATGTTCTGTCAACCCAGGGCAGCTCCCAAAGGTGGGGCCTGACGTCTCCGAAGCGTTTGGATCTCCTTCTCGCCCCCCGACGCGCCGGTCCAGGTGTGCCTGGTCGAGCCGGTGTCGGCCGAGTCGAGCCCCGCGCGCGGGTCGTCGTCGGACGTGCCGACCCCCTCGGGGCGGCGTCGTCGCCGGCGCTGGGGCTCAGCGTGCCGAAGAGCTCGGTGGAGATCGACGTCTCATGGATCAGCCCACTGGCCCGCGTGGCCCGTTCTCGTGGAGATCTCAGTGCGCATGACCACCCTTCCGATGCGAAGCAAAAGAATACCGACGAGTGCCAATGTGAACGCTCACATATCCGATGTCAATCGCAGAAGGCTGTTGAGGGAAGGCGGCTCCTTCGATTCATGGGTAAGTTGTTGATATGCTGTCTCTTTTTCAGGGAGGCTGGATTGCGCGGAAAAATGTTCTGTCGGTTCAGGGCAGCTTCCGCAGCTGGGACTTGACGTCTCCGGAGGGTTTGGACTTCCCTCTCCGCCTCTCCACATTGGACTTCCTTTTCCCACATCGGGTCTCCATCGTTTCCTACATTGGAGTTCCTTCTCCCCCAGCAAGCGCGAGCTGCGCCGCGCGCAGACGCCGCTCGTCCCGAGGGTGTCCTCTGGGCAGTAGGGGACAGAGCGCGAGATTCACCTGAGACGGCCGCGTGTCCCGCGATATCTCGGCTTGTCATCGCTGCTGGCCCCGCTCTTGCCATGTCCTGCAGTGAATCGTGGCGAGTTATTGCAGCCCGAGCAGCGTTGATTCCGATCTTTGCTGGACCAACAGCACCGTCAACCGCGCGGTCACGGTCAACGGCACCAGGTGCGATCCACGGCGATCGGTAGGCGGCGGCCCGCCGCGCCCTTCTCCGCGTCCGCGGCGAGCCGCCCAGGCGAGGTCGGCCGCCCTCGGGCCGGTCTCGCCTGGGCGCAGCCTCGCGGGGACGATACCCTGGGCGAGGATGGAGCCCATCTTCGTCCTGATGATCATCTCGGGGATCGCGGGGCTCGCGCGCTTCTTCGCGGTTGCGCGCAACGACGCGCGGCGGGCGGCCGAGGCCCGCTGGCGGCTCGCACGGCCCATGTGGCAGCGCGCGGCGGCCCTCGTCGGGGGGGAGTTCCGGTCGGGTCCGGGCCCATCGGGAGACCCGCGGATGCAGATCTCCGTGGCGCTCGACGGCGTCGCGCTCCTCGTCGACCACGACGTCGATCGCAGGGGCGCGGCCGTCGTGCGCTACAGCACCCGCATCACGGGCACGGTGAGCAACCCGTCGGGCCTCAGGCTCCGGGTCAACGAGCAGCAGCTCGACCGGCCGAGCGGCGGGGGCTTCCGGGCGCGGCGGGTGGACGCCGGCGACCCGGCGGACGACGGCGCCTTCGTCGTGCAGGCGAGCAGCCCGGCGCTCGCGCGCTGGTGGCTCACGCGGGAGCTGCGCGAGGCGCTCCGCGCGGCGACCGAATATGAGCTCACGCTCGAGGCGCACCGGCTGACCGCGATCCGCGCCGGGCTGGAGGACGACGCCGAGAAGCTCGCGGGCGCCATCCGCGCCGCGGCGCTCGTCGCCGGCCGCGGCCGGGCGCTCGCGAAGGAGCTGCGGGCGCTCTCGCAACAGCTCGGCGGGCGCCTCCTGTCCGGCGCCGGGACCACCTCGCCCGGAGGAGGCATGACCATCGAGCTCGAGCACCGCGGCCGGCGCCTCGCCGTGACGTTCGGCCGGGATGGAAGGCGAGGGGCGTTCGGCACGCAGGTGCGCGTCGCCCGCGCCGCGTCCCCGTCGGAGCGGTTCATCGTGAGGCGCCGGCAGCGGCGCGGGCAGGACCGGGCGAGCTCCGGGCAGCCCGACGACGGCGGCCTGTCGCGGGCGTACGAGGTGCAGGCCGAAGCGCCGGACCGGGTGGCGTGGCGCCTCACCGACGAGGTGAGGCGCGAGATCGCCGCGCTCCGCCCGGCGGCCGTCGTGGGTGATGAGGCCGCGGTCAAGCTGGTGTTCGGCAGCATCGAGACGGGGCGGGACCGGATCGAGCGCGCGATCGCGATCGTCTCCTCCCTCGCGGCGCCCGCGCCGCAGGGACCCTACCGCTGACGGCCCGGCGAGCCGCCCTACCAGCGCGGGGCGCCGCGACAGGACGACCAGCGCGTGCGCTTCGCGCGCCTGAGCTTGCTCCACTGGCTGGCGGGGCGTGATAGATCGTGGGCCTGCGGCATGCAGCCTCGGGTCGATTCCCTGGCGCCTCCTCCGTGCGCGGCCTGCCAGGGGCGGAGAGGGGCAGGATGAGCGCGGGTCGGGACGAGCCGTCGACGCTGGTCCGCACCCGGCGGCGCGCCGGCTCCGCCGCCGAGCCGCGGCCGTTCCTCTTCCTCGTCTTGCAGTGCCAGCGGCCGATGGATCCGCCCGCGCGGCTGGCGCTCGACGGGGTCGACGAGGTGCGGTTCGGGCGAGGCCCGGTGCGCTCGATCGACCGGCGGACCGAGGCGGACCGGGCGCTGCTCGACGTGCGCCTCGAGGACGGCTGGGTGTCGTCCCGCCACGCGCGGATCACGCGCGACGGCGGCCAGCTCTGCCTGGAGGACCTCGGCTCGACGAACGGCACCTTCGTGAACGGCGTGCCACGGCGGAGCGCGACGCTCGCCGAGGGGGACCTGATCGAGCTCGGGCACACGTTCTTCCTGTTCCGCGAGGTCGCGGTGCCCGACGAGGCGGCGAGCGACGCGGCCCAGGCGGCGGATCAGCCGTTCGGCCTCGCGACCTTCTCGCCCGAGCTGGCCGAGCGCTTCGCCTCCCTCCGGGCCGTCGCGCCCGCGCCCATCCCCGTCGTCCTCCAGGGCGAGAGCGGCACCGGCAAGGAGGTCGTCGCGCGCGCCGTCCACGCGCTGTCGGGGCGGCCCGGCCCGTTCGTCGCCATCAACTGCGGCGCGCTGCCCGAGAGCCTCATCGAGTCCGAGCTGTTCGGCCACAAGAAGGGCGCCTTCTCCGGCGCCGCCGAGGACCGGCCCGGCCTCATCCGCGCGGCCGACCGCGGCACGCTCTTCCTCGACGAGATCGGCGATCTGCCCGCGGCGTCGCAGACCGCGTTCCTGCGCGTGCTGCAGGAGTCGGAGGTCGTCGCGGTGGGCGCGACGCGCCCCGTGAAGGTCGACCTCCGCGTGGTCGTGGCCACGCACCGCGACCTCCCTGCGATGGTCGAGCGCGGCGACTTCCGGGGCGATCTCTTCGCGCGCCTCTCGGGCTTCGTGCTCGAGCTCCCGCCCCTGCGCAAGCGCCGGGAGGATCTCGGGCTGCTCATCGCCGCGCTGCTCCGCCGCGCCGCCCCGGACCGGGCCGCGTCGATCTCGCTCGGCTGCGAGGCGGCGCGCGCGCTCCTCCTGCGCGAGTGGCGGCTCAACGTCCGCGAGCTGGAGAAGTGCCTTGCGACCGCGATCGTGCTCGCCGGCGGCGGCCGGGTGGAGCTCGATCACCTGCCGCCGCCCGTCGTCGTGCCGCGGAGCAGCCACCCGCCCGAGGCCTCGAAGCCCGACGCCCAGCCCGCCGAGCGCCAGCGGCCCGCCGAGGAGGACCAGCAGCGGCGCGAGGCGCTCATCCGCCTCTTCCGCGAGCACCGCGGGAACGTCAGCGCCGTGGCGCGGGCGATGGGGAAGGGGAGAACGCAGATCCACCGGTGGATCGCGCGTTATGGCATCGAGCCAGGCGACTACAGGGACGGGTGAACGCGCGGTGGGTCGGCGGCGCGACCGCCGGTCAGGGACAGTACAGCGCGCCGGCGGACACCACGCTGCCGGGCAACATCGGCGCGAACGGGGAGAACGGGAAGTCCCGGACGACATCCGACGGGTGGTTGAGAAACACGGTGATCGGATGGCGCCATGTGCGCTCGCCGCCCTTGCACTGCTGGAAGTCCCTGTCGCCCTCCACGAGCACCCCGTCGTCGACGGAGCACTGGTGGAGCGTCGGACACTCCGCGACGAGGAGCGATTCGTCGCAGGCGCCGACCGGGGTCGCGACGCAGTCTACCTCGCCCTCGGCGCCGGCGCAGAGGCGTTCCCCCACGTACGCGGCGTGATCGGTCCAGTATTCACCCGTGCAGGCGAAGGCGTGCTGATAGATGGCCTGCCCGGAGTCCTCCCCGGGGGTCGGAGCACGGTGGAATTGGCCCTTCTCGTCCACTTCATTCATCCCCACCTGGAGCCGGGGGTGGAGGGGCTCTTGGCCCCACAGGTTCCCGTAGAACGCGCCCTCGCGCCAGCCGAAGACGTCGGCCTCCGTCGCTGGATACACCGCGTCGCGGAACGTCGCCTCGGCGATGGAGACGACGCCGGGCGGCGGCGGGGGGCTCGGCCGCAGGCGGCTCGCGACGCTGAAGCGGCGGTTCCTCTCCAGCATCGCGGCGACGCCTCCGCCCGGCGCCAGGAGGCCGGCGCGGCCGCTCGTCCGCGGGCCGCTCATGAGGCTGAAGTAGGCGCTTTGAGGGCAAACGAAGCGGAGCGCGGGCTCGGCGCGGCTGTCGCAGCGCACCTCCCTCGGATCGATGTGATCGGGTGAGTCGGCGTCGCAGCCCCGGATACCGCTGCAGACGCGAAGCACCGTATCGCTGACGGGCAGCCCGGCGGCGCTCGCCGGGTCGTCGGAGCAGTCGGTCAGGGGCGCGTCGCCGGTCGCGACGAACACGGTCGAGCCCGGGGTGCACGAGCCGACGTTCTGGGCCGTCCATCCACAGCTGCGCGACGCTCCCTGGGACTCGGTCGCGCACCGCCTGAAGCTCGGAATGGTGTCACCGTCCTCCGTCTTCGTCACCACGCGGACGGAGGGCGCCGGCGTGAGGAGCCCCGGCCGGTGCTCCGGGAACGCCTGGCCTCGCAGCGAGACGGTGATCGAGCGGCCCAGGGCGTTCACGAGCGAGAGCATGCACGCCGAGACGAGCTGCTGGCACTTCGGCCCCGCCTTGTCGACGGCCCAGACAGGGCAGACCCCGATCTTGCCGTCGAATGTGAATTTCTCGCCTGTCGACGTGTCGGTGTACAAGACGCTCTGGCCTTGCTCGAGGGCGCAGGCGACGAGGTAGTCCATCACCTCGCGCGTGGGCTCGTGGCGGAGCTGGTAGCGGAGCTCCGGGTACTTGCTGTCGTCGGCGTAGCTCTCGGTCGCGAGCGGGACGGACACCATGACGGGATTGGCACGCGGGTTCGCGATCAGCGCGTTGCGGGTGAGCGCCTCGGCGGAGAGGCCGTTGCCCCAGACGCCCTGCACCGCGTCCGCGATGTCCGCCACCAGCCCGCTGGCCGACCCGCCGCTGGCCGACCAGCCGCTGGCCGGCCCGACGACCGACCCGCTCGATGAGCCGCTCCCCGCCGGCGCCGCGCGCGGCGGCCCCTCGAGCGGGGAGGCGTCGCCGCCCGCGACGGCGCAGCCCGCGCCCACGAGCGAGAGCCCGAAACACAGCGCAATCAACCCTCGTGTCCGGTAGATCTTCACGCGGTCAGATTCCTTTCTTGTCTCTGGTCCGGGCGATCCGACCGGTCGGTTCACGCGGCGCCGGTCGCTCCGGGCGTGAGCAGGGCGCGCTCGATCTCGTCGAACCGCTGCTTCCAGAAGCCCGCCGACATCGCCCTCGCTTCGGCGAGGAACAGGCGCGCTTCGCCGCCCTCGCCCGCGCGGAGCGCCGAGAGGGCCGCGCTGTGGAGCGCCTCCGCGTGCTCGTGAAGGATCGCGGTCTGCCGCGCCTCGTCCACGAGCGCGCGCCATGCCGCAGCGTCGAACCGACCGTCTGCCCGGTCGTCCAGGGCTTGTTGCACCAGGCGTGCCAGCGTCCGGGCGCAAGGGGTGAGGTCGCGTTCGGGGAGGCTCGCGCGGGCCTCGGCCAGGTGGCGGGTCGCCTCGTCGTGCTCGCCCCGGGCGAGGTGGATGCGGGCGAGGAGGAGGACGTCGTCCGGCGAAGGGCGCTTGTTGAAATAACGCCGCTGGAGGTCGAGGCTGCGGCGCGCGAGCGGGAGAGCCTCGTCCGGCGCGCCCAGCCAGTACCTCAGCTCCGCCAGGTTCAGCGTGGCCCAGCGCTCGAGCTGGGCATGCCCGAGCTCGCGGGCGAGGCGGACGGCCTCCCGCTGGTCCGCGACCGCGCGCCCTTCCTCCCGTCGCTTCACCCACATGAAGACGCGGTTGATGTACGCGGTGCACAGGTGGAAGACGTCGCCGGCGCGCAGGCAGGCCTCGACGACGGCCTCGGCGTGGCGCTCGGCCTCGTCGAGCCGGCGGGCCATCGAGAGCGACGCGACGAGCACCAGCCGGGCGATGACGTGCGCCTCGTGGTCGTCGACGGCGAGCGCGCCGCGGGCGGCCCGCTCCAGCTTGGGGATCCCCTCGTCGACCCGCTGGTCGCGGCAGTCCGAGCGGCCGCCCGCGAGCAGGCAGCGCGCGTCGAGGCGGGCGTCGCCTAGGCCGGCGCAGAGCTCGGCGGCGCGCGCCGCGAGCGCCGCGGAGGCGGGGAAGTCCTCGAGCCAGTCGAGCGCGGTCGCCTCCTCGAGCAGGAGCTCGGCCGCGCGGGCCCGGTCGCCCGCGGCCTCGGCCAGCGCGCGGGCCGCGCGCAGATCGGCGAGCGACTCCTCGAAGCGCTGCAGGCGGTAACGCGCGCGGCCTCGGCCCGCGAGCGCGCGGGCGCGGGCGCGGGTCGAGGCGTCGTCGCGCTCGAGGAGGCCGGAGAGGCGCAGGGCCGCGGTGAAGCGCTGCTCGGCCTCGACGACGTCGTGCCGGGCGAGCGCCTCGTCCGCGAGCTCGGCGTGCGCCGCCGCCGCCGCGGCCACCTCTCCCGCGGCGGCCGCGTGCCGGGCGATCCGGGCGCGCGCCCCCGCGGCGCGCGGCGCGCCAAGGAGGCCCTGGAGGACGGCGGCGTGCAGCGCGCGGCGGCGGGCGGGCGGGATGCGCGCCTCGATGGCCTCGCGCAGGAGCGGGTGCCGGAAGGCGTAGCGCGGCGGCGAGGCCGAGCGCGCGACGAGCACGCCGGCCCGGGCGAGGCGCGCGAGGCCGACGCCCGGGTCCAGCGCGCCGGCCGGCGGCGGCGCGTCGGCGGCGCGATCCTGCGCGCGCAGGGCGGCCTCGAGCTCGGCCGGGGAGAGGTCGTCGCCGAGGATCGCCGCGCGCTCGAGCAGGTCGACGAGCGGCGGCGGCAGGGCCGCGAGCGCGCGCCCGGCGAGGCGCTCGCCGAGCGGCGCGGCCGACAGGGAGAGCAGCTCGTCCGGCGCGAGCGTCCAGCCCTCGCCGCCCCGGGCGCGCTGGATCGCGCCGCCGACGCGCAGCGCGTACGCCACCTCGACGAGGTCGCGCGGGACGCCGCGCGCCAGCGCGTGGAGGCGATCGAGCACGGCGCGGGGGACGAACTCGACGGGGCGGAGGCGGTCCTGGAGCAGCGCGCCCGCGGCCTCGGCGTCGAGCGGGCCGAGGTCGAACGCCACGCGGCGGGCGGCGCGCTCCCCGAGCCCCGGACGGAGCGAGGCGATCGAGGGGCGCGCGGCGAGGACGATCGCGAGGCGCGCCGCGCTGCCCTCGGCCGTGGCGAGCTCGATCGCGTCGAGCGCGGACGCGTCGGCGAGGTCGGCGTCGTCGAGCAGCAGCGCGAGCGGCGCGGCGGCCGCGAGGGCGGCCGCGAGCGCGCGGGCCTCGGCGTGGCGGCGCGCGCCCGGCGCCCCGAGCAGCGGCGCGGCGGCCGGGTCTCCCGGGGCGAGCCGCCCAAGGGCGAGCCCGACGGCCGGCCAGGCGCGCGCGGCCTCCGCCGCGCCGAGCCGCTGGACGAGCGCCTCCTGGGCGCTCTCGTCGCGCTCGCCGCTGGCCGGGAGCGCCAGGGCCGCACGCAGGAGCGCGACGAGCGTCGCGCCGTGCTCGGCCGCCTCCGGCCGGAGGGCCGCCGCGGCGTGCACGGCCGCGCCGCCGGCGCGGAGCGCCGCCGCGAGCGCCCCGAGGAACCGGCTCTTTCCGTGGCCTTCCGCGCCGAGCGCGGTGACGAGCGCCGGCCCGCCGCTGGCGAGCGCCTCCTGCGCCGCGGCGAGGGCCGCGCAGAGCGCCGCGTCGCGGCCGCGCAGGGCGGTCTCGCCGGGCTCGTCGGGGGGCGCGTTGCGCGGATCAGGGGCCACACCGCGCGGAGAGGGCGGGGTATCGTGCGGGCTGTCCGCGAGCGCGCGCCGCGCTTCGGCCGTGAGGATCGCCGGCGGTAGGGCGTCCGCGTCGCCCGGGCCGTCCCCCCAGGTCTCCGCGTCCTCGAGCGCAGCGCCCGCGAGCGTGACGCCGTGCGTGCCCTCGCGCACCCGGAGCGGAGCCAGGTGGACCACGAGGGGCGGCTCCGCTGCGCCGGCCGCGGCGACGCGCTGGGCGACCCGCACCGCCGCGCGCACGCCGTCGCCCGGCGCGTCGGCGGCGGGGAAGGCGAGCACCATGCGCTCCCCGCGAAAGCGCGCCAGGATGCCGCCTTCGGCGCGGGCAACGTCGACGAGCGCGTCCGCGCGCTCGCGCGTGCGCACGGCAAGCAGCGCCACCGCGCGGCGTGGGCCGGGGACGGGGGCGGGCGCGCCGGAGGCAGCCGCGCGCCCCCGGGACGGGGCGACGCGCGCTTCCAGCGACGCCGCGAGCGCGCGCGCCACGTCGCTGGCGCGGGCCGGGCGGGCCTCGGGATCCTTCGCGAGGCAGCGGAGGACCGCCTCGTCGGCGCCCTCCGGCAGCGGCGCGAGCGAGGAGGGCGGGTCGGGGCGGCGCGCCACGTGGGCCTGCCGCACCTCGGCCGCCTCGCCGACGAACGGCGGCCGGCCGGTGAGCAGCTCGAAGAGCATCACGCCGAGCGCGTAGATGTCGGCGCGCGCGTCGACGGCGCGCGCGCCGAGGCACTGCTCGGGCGCCATGTACGCCGCCGTCCCAAGGATCGCCCCGGTCTGCGTCAGGTCGGGGCCGAGCGCCGCGCGCGCATCGCCGCGTGCGTGCGCCTGCGCGGCCAGGCCGAAGTCGATCAGCGCGACCTCCCCGCGCGGCCGCAGCCACACGTTCTCGGGCTTGAGATCGCGGTGCACAAGCCCGGCGTCGTGCGCCGCGTCCAGCGCGACCGAGAGCGCGCGCGCGATCGCCGACGCCTGCTCGATCGGCATCGCGCCGGTGCCCGGCAGGTCCGCGAGGCAGCGCGCGAGCGAGCTGCCCTCGAGCCGCTCCAGGACGAGGAACGGGCCGAGCTCCCCCGAGCGCCCGCGGCCGAGCAGCGCGGGGACCAGCGGCGGCGCGAGGCGGGCGAGCGCCGCGGCCTCCCGCTCGATCCGGCCGTCGTCTCGCCGGCGCGCCACCTTGAGCGCGACGGCGTGGCCGTCGCCCTCGCGCGTCGCCGCGTAGACGCGCGCGAACCCCCCTTGCCCGAGCAGCCGCTCGATACGGAACCCTTCGACGCGGAGCCCGGGCACCAGCGGCGACGGATCCTGCTCGAGCGCCTCGTGCTCGCGCTCGTCGGCGCTCGTCACCGGCGATGGAGCCAGAGGGTGCGCCGGGCACGCGGCGCCGGCCCGCGCTGGGAGGCGGCGATGGCACTCGGAGCAGCGCATGCAGCGCGAGTATACTGGGGTAGGTGCCATGCGGACGCCTGCCGAGCCCAACCAGGACGAGACAGCCGTCATCTCGGGCCGGCCGCTGGAGCTCGAGGCGAGCGCCGCCGGCGACGCGCTCCCCGCAGGGACGGTGGTCGGGGGTTACGTGCTCGACGACGTGCGGCTCGGAGGCGGCTTCGGCGTCGTGCACCGGGCCGTCCCGGTCGGGGGCGGCGCGCCGGTCGCCCTGAAGGTCCTCCGCCGCGGCCTGTCGCTCCTGCCGGCGATCCTCCGGCGCTTCCAGCGGGAGGCGGAGGTGCTCGCGCGGCTCAAGCACCCGGCGATCGTCGAGGTCCGCGGCGTGGGCGCCCTGGACGACGGCCGGCCGTACATCGCGATGGAGTGGATCGAGGGCCGGAGCCTCGCGGCGGAGCTGAGCGCGCGGGGCGCCTTCTCGCCGCCCGAGGCGGTCGCCCTGCTCGAGGAGGTCGGCGGCGCGCTCGCCGCCGCGCACGCGATCGGCGTCGTGCACCGCGACGTGAAGGCCCAGAACGTCATGGTCTGCCCTGGCGCGGGCGGGATAGGCGCGCCGGGCGTGAAGCTCGTCGACTTCGGCATCGCCAAGCTCCTCCGCCCGCGCGACGTCGATCGCGCGCGCGGCGCCAAGAGCAGCAGCCTGATCCTCGGCACGCCGCTCACGATGGCCCCGGAGCAGATCCTCGGCGGCGCGGTGGACGCGCGCACGGACATCTACGCGGTGGGCCTGCTCGCCTACCAGCTCGTGACGGGCGAGCTGCCGTTCCAGGGCGCCGATGCGGTCGAGACCGAGGAGATGCACCTGCGCGCGCCGCCGCCCTGCCCGAGCGACCGCGCGCCCGTGTCGGCCGCGTTCGGCGCGGTGGTGCGCCGCTGCCTCGCCAAGGAGCCGGCGGACCGGTACGCGGGCGTGCCCGAGCTGCTCGCCGCGCTCCGCCAGGCGGTCGCCCGGGCGGTCGCCGCGCCGGGCCGCCAGACCGTGGCGCCCGCGGCGCGCTCGCCGGCCGACGCTCGCCTCGCGGGCGCCTGCGCGCAGGGGCGATGCGCGTCGGGGGGGCCGTGCGCCGCGCTGCTCGTCGAGGCCCGGCTCTCGGCGCCGGACGACGCCGGCGACGAGGCGCTCGCCGACGTGGAGCGCCTGGTCCAGGCGGCGCGCGCGGCGCTCGTCGGGCTCGGGGCGACGCTCGTTGTCGAGAGCGCCGACGCGCTGCTGGCGGCGCTGCCCGCGCCGTACGATCGCGCGCCGGAGCGGGCGCTCGGCTGGGCCCTCGAGCTCTGGGCGGAGCTCGGCGCGCGGGCCGGCGCGAGCCCCGAGGTCCTCCCGCGCCTCGCGCTGCATGCGGCCGAGCCCGAGGCGCTGCGCGGCTGGGCGCCCGCCGCGACCGGGGCGGGCGTGTTCGTGACCGACGCGTTCGCCGAGGGGCTCGCCGGGGAGGAGGGGGAGGCGGGGGAGGGGGACGCCGGGGAGATCGACCGCGCGCCGCTCGGGGGCGAGGGCGGCGCGCTGCGCCGGGTGGTGTCGTGAGCGCCGCGGCCTGACGCGGGCGGCGCGCTGACACGGCCGCTGCCACAGGGTGTCACAGGGGCGGTGTGACAGGGGACAGCCGGGATGTGGCAGGCGGGGCGCCTCTGCGGCGCGGAGCTGTCCTGCTGCGAGCACGGCGACGGCCGCGAGGGGCGCGTCGGCAGCGCGTCGCCCGCAGGTGATCGGTGGGAATCGCCCTCGGCGGGCAACGCGAGGTCGCCGGCGCCGCGCGTTGGCAAGGCGCTTGCGATGAGGCTCCGCCGCGAGGCGCCGCCGCAGCCGCGCCGCTCCTGGCGCGCTGCGCGGCTGGACGCCTCCGGTTCGACAACAAGAGAGCTCAAGAGAGCTCAGGAGAACTCGTCATGCGCATCGTTCGCTCTGCGTTCCCCCTCGTCGCCCTGTTCGCCGCCGGCTGCGCCGTCGAGGCGGCCGACCCTGAGCTCATGGAGGACGCCCCGTCCCTCTCGGAGACCTGGACCGTCAGCAACGCCGCGGACAACGAGCGCTGGGACTCGGGCCTGAACGCCAACCTCTCGGCCTGGGAGTATATCCACTGCCACATCGATGATGGCGCTGGATTCATGTTGACCGACCTCAGCGCGTTCCAGGAGCCCCTCACCGAACCTGACGAGTTCATCGCCCGGATGTCCGGCGTGTGCCGGGAGTTCGACCTCCTCCTGCCCAACCTCCCGCGGACCGGCGCGATCGACGCGGAGACCATCTTCTCGTGGCCGGGCGGCTTCCGCACCGGCGCGCTCAGCACCGCCATCCCGGTCGCCAACTACCCCACGGGTCTGCGGCTCAAGGTGGACGGCGCCAACACCTATGTGAAGGACGTGCGCATCAACTACGCTCCCAGGAACGCGGCCAATACGGCCCTCGACCTCGCCGCGTCTTCCCACACGAGCTATGCGATCGGGTACGCCGGGAACAACGTGACCCTGAACTGCCCGGCCCAGCAGGTGCTGACGGGGCTGGATCTCAGGTACGATACGGTCGAGGGGAAGATCCGGGTCCTGGAGATCCACTGCAGAGAACTGCAGCCCTGAGGGGGCCAGCGAGGGGCAGCGCGCTTTCGTTCTGAAAAAAGGAAAAAGAGAGCTTGCCGCACATGGCAGCTGCCCGCTCTTCCGCCCGCGGCGTTCCACGAGACGGAGCGAACACACGCTAACACACGCTGACGACGACGTGGCGCGATCAACGCAGCCTTCATCACCAAGGTATTGCACGAGGGCCCCGGGGTTCCGTCGAAGGCGGCGCAGCCGGCGACATTCACGATCGACACCTTGACCGACGTGTCGTCGTAATCCACGATACCGCACTTCCGTCGGCCGCATTCACGAGGATTGCGCGCGCCGCGTGCCATCGAGGTGCTTGGATATCATCCCTGTGTCGCCGGGAGGCGACCGACGACGCTGCCGCTTGACGCGCTCGACGTTGGGTACCAGAGCGGACCCATGTTGGGTATTCGAACGCGACAATGGCTGGGTCGGACGCGACAATGGCTGGGTCGAACGTGGCAATGGCTGGGTCGAACGCGGCAATGGGTGGGCGTCGGCCTCCTTGTGGCGCTCATCGTCCTCGGCACACAGCTCCTCAAGCGGCGCGCAGGAGCTGGAGCCCGCTCCGCAGCCACGGTGACATACGCCTGGATGCAGCGGAAGGGGCCTGATGGGCCGAACGTCAGCGTCGATCTCTACGCCCCGCCGCGCGCGAGCAAGCGCGGCCCGCTGGTCGTCCTCTTGCAGGGGAACGAGCCCTCGCAGCCCGACGAGCGACTCGCGTTCGCCGCGAACGTAGGCGACTCCCTGCAGCGAAACGGCGTCGCCGCCGCCGCCGTCTCGTTCAACATCCACGCCGGCTACACGCCGCGCGCGTGCGCGGCGGACGTCGCCCGGGTCTTGCAAGAGATCACCAACGCGCGCAACCCGACGCGCGTGGTCCTCGCCGGCCGCGGCCTCGGCGCGTGGATGGCGTCCCTCCTTGCGCTCGATCGGCGGCTCCTCGAGGGGGCCGGCATGGATCCCAGGCGCGTCGATGGGGTCATCCTGTTGCGTGGCACCTACGACCTCGGCGAGGCGGCGCTCGAGGGGCACCCCGACGCGGCGTTCTTCGCGGCCTCGGTCGAAGATCGCAGGGAGTCCTCGCCCATCACGTACGCGCGGTCCGATGCGCCGCCGTTCTTGATGCTGTTCGGTGCGGAGGACGACGTCGGCTGGGCGCGTCTCGCTCGCCCCTTCGCGCGCGCACTCCAGAATGCGGGCGCGCCCGACATCGACTACTTTGTCGTCCCCAGGCGCGATGCGCACAGCATCGTGCACTGGGGCGGAAGGGGAGACATGGTCGGCGATCTGGTGTTCCCCTTCGTCGCCTCGGGCCTCAAGGACCTCCCCATCGACAACCCCTTCGGCGTG
Source organism: Sorangium sp. So ce117 (assembly GCF_051524395.1). Taxonomy (NCBI): domain Bacteria; kingdom Pseudomonadati; phylum Myxococcota; order Polyangiales; family Polyangiaceae; genus Sorangium; species Sorangium sp. So ce117. The sequence continues at coordinate 6,657,160 of NZ_CP150309.1, read as the reverse complement.
CTCCGCCGCTGGGGTTCACGGCCGCCGCGCGACATGGCGGAGCTCCGCAAGGATCCCCGGGCCATCGCCACCTACCCGGTCGACGCCGCGCTGCGGGAGACGATCAGCGGCCTCCTCGGCAAGGGGGGGCTCGAGCGCTACCCCCTGCCCGGCAAGACGTATCAGGCCATCGATCTGCTCGCCTACCTGGCCGAGCGGCCGAAGTCCGAGGTGGGCGAGGGGGACTGGCTGGTGGTCTCGAACCTTCGGGGCGAGCAACAGTACTTCTCTCGTGAGGTGCTGAAGAGGGCGCAGGCGGTCATCGTGGTCGGACTCGACGACGAGGACAATCTCTACCGCATCGTCGACTTCTACCGGCTGAAGCGCGCCTACTCGTGGATCAAGGGCGAGGAGCCGATGCCGATGATGATCCGGCCGCTCGGCGCGTTCCTGCACTTCCGGACGCCGCTGCCCGCGGACCTGGGGAACAAGACCTACGCGGCATTCGGGCTCGATGCGGCGAGCTTTCACTGGGTAGAGAGCGATCCGCTCGCGCCGCTCCGCTCGCTCACCGGCGGGCTGCGCGAGGCGCTGATCGGCGAACAAGGGTGCGTCAAGTGCCACAGCTTCCGCGGCGTCAACGCACGGGCGCACCACGCGCTGGCGCTCGACGGCACGCCGTACGGGGCGTACGCGCTGCCGCTCGAGGAGTATCCGACCGAGGTGCTGCGGCGCTTCTTGTTCGAGCAGGACGCGGTGGCAGAGGGCTTCGGGGTCATGCCGATCCGGGTGGAGGAGACCGTCGCCGGTCAGCTCCTCGACATGGTGAACCACGAGAAAAACGAGGAGAAGTAGCGGCCCGAAACCTCAGGGTTCTACTTGCTCGTAGAGCGCCGCCGCCCACTCGGCGTGCGCGCGCGCCGGGGGGTACAGGCCGGGCGACACGCTCGCAGGGAGAGCCAGGGTAAGGTGATGAGAAGGACGTGCCCATCGAGTGCGCTCCCGGGCATATCTTTCCGCGGCGGGATCGTGCACCATCGGACGATGGTGCCCTGCGGATGCGCCGCGATCCCGTGGCGTCGTTGGACGGAGGACATGAGCGCATGACGACCCCCCTCCGACCCGAGGAGGCGCTCGCGAGCCTGCGCCGCGCGGGCCTCGCGACCCAGATCGACGCCGCGGCCTTCGCGGCGGCGTGCGACAAGGAGCGAGGCGGCGCGCCGCTCGACGCCGAGATCGCGCTCTCGGCGCTGGCCTCGGTCTACGGCGTGCGCGGTCCCTCGGAGGCGAGCGCCGTGGACCGCGCGTTCGTGGTGGACGAGCACGCCGCGGCCGACCCGGCGGTCCTCGGGGCCGTGTGGCTCGCGCTCGAGCGATGGCTGGAGCACCCGATCCCCGTCTCGGTGGCGACAGACCTCGACGAGCTCGCCTCGTATGCGGGCGACGTGTGCTTTCTTCGCCGGCACGCCGACGCCGCGGGCGAGGCGCCGTATCTCTTCTCCATCGATCGGTGGCGCACGGGCGATGACACGCCCTACTCGCTTTACGTGCTGCGGAGCGACGGCGCGCCGCTGGTTGCGCTCGGCGTGCCGGTCCAGCTCCATGTGCACCCGGACACGGAGGCCGCGGCTGCCGGCGTCTTCCGCACGGACGGCCTCACGCCGAGCTACCGCGAGCACGCGCCGGCGTGCGCCGCGTGCCGTGACGCGCTCCGGCGCGCCGCGGATCGAGGCGTCCTGCCCGACGTGTTCCGGCCGCTCCTTGGGTAGCGCTACGGACAGGTGGCGTCAGGGCGCCTTCACCTCGACGGGGACCGTGGAGCTCGCCCCGGCGCCGTCGCCGAGCTGACCCAGGGTGCCTCTGCCCCAGCACAGGACCTGGCCAGGGCCCGTGGGGCCGCACGCCCCCTCGACGATCGCGCACGTGTGGAAGAAGCCGGCGCTCACCGCGACGACCTTGGCGAGCGCGGTGCCGTCGCCGAGGACGACGGGCTCCATTCGCATAGGATCGGCCCTTGTCGGCGTGCTGCGACCGAGCTGCCCTTGCTCGTTGCTGCCGCGGCAGCGGAGCTGCCTCTGGTCGTCGATCGCGCAGACGAAGACGTAGCCGGTGGACATCGGACCCCAGACACCCGGGATCGCGGCCGCCGTCCCGGCCGGGGGAGCCTCGGTGCCGTGCTGACCTGAGCTGTTGTTCGTCCCCCAGCAGAAGAGGCCTCCCGCGTCATCGCGCGCACAGCCGAAGTTCGTGCCATAGGAGATCTCGGAGAGGGGCAGCGTCGCTCCCGCCGCGACGAGCGGCGTGTGCGCGCTGTAGTTCACGCCGCCCTCGGAGCCGGCGGGGGTGTTCGTGAGGATGTATCCGCCGCCCATCGCGCCCCAGCAACGCAGCCCGTCTTCCGCGGCCCCGGTCGAGAAACAGCTGCCTATCGAGCCGATGCCCCGCGCGAGGATGGCCCTCGGACCGGCCGTCGCGGTGAAGTTGAACGCCTTCACCGGGACGAGGCTCTCCTCGCCGGTCGCCTCCGGCCCGAGGCTCGAGAACAGGTTGGACCCCCAGCAGTAGATGCTGCTGGTCGAGGTGAGCGCGCACGCCGAGTACCACTCCGGCGCGATCTTGCGCACGAGCAGCGGGGCCGCACCGTCATTGACGATCGCCGGCACGTCGTGGGCCATCGCGTCCTTGGAGCCATTCCCGAGGATGCCGGTCTCGTTGTTTCCCCAGGCCCAGAGTCGGAGCTGGCTGTCGATGGCGAAGGTCGCCTGCTCGGTCAGCGCGATCTGCGTGATCGTCGCCGCGCCAAGCGACGCGGGGAAATGCACTCTCACCGGCGTGCTCGAGGAGAGCGCCATCGCCTGCGGAACACCCAGCTGGCCGAACGAGTTGTCCCCCCAGCAGGTGAGAGAGCCGTCATGCCGGATCGCGCACGTATGGTTGCCGCCGGCGGCCACCATGATGGCGTCGGCGAGCGTGGGGCTGTCCGGCGGGATCTGGCATCCAGGATCACCCCCGCCGCCTCCGCTCCCGCCGCCGCCCTCGCCCCCACCGCCGGACGCGCCCCCGCCGCCCTCGCCCCCACCGCCGGACGCGCCGGCGCCCCCGCCGCCCTGCCCATCGATCGGACCGCCGCCCGTTCCGCCACCCGCGCCGCTGTCCGAGAAGCGCCGCTCGGGAGCGGTGCATCCCGCCCCCGCAGCGAGGGTGGCGGCGATGACGAGAAAGGAGCAGAAGTTCGGTCGCGTGTGGGGGAACCTTTTCATCTCAAGCATCCGGTTACACTCCAGCGTCCTTTACACAGCCTTACCGCACCGAGGACAAGAAGTCCAGTTGGGGCCCGATCACCGATGTCCCCGCTCTTTGGAGACCTCAGGGGCGCTTCGGCACGCACCTGCCGAGCGTGGGCGATCTCGGCAGAGCCTGCGAGCACCGGTGAGCGGCAAGGCTCCGGCGGAGCCACCAAGTTCACTTCGAGCGCTCTGGCCCGAGCCCCCTTGCCACGCGGCAGCGCGGGGACTCAGCGATCAGCGTCGCGGGCTCGCCGTCATCGCGCTGTGCTTGCGGCTGTAGCCGAAGTAGATCGCGAACCCGAGCAGGAGCCAGGCGGCGAGGCGCAGCCAGTTCTCGGTGGGCAGCGAGAACATGAGGAGGAGACAGATCACGATCCCGAGGATCGGGGTGAGCGGGTAGAGCGGCACCCGGAACGGGCGCGGCGCGTCCGGCGCCGTCCGGCGCATGATCAGGACCGCCGCGCAGACGAACAGGAACGCAAGGAGCGTCCCGATATTGACGAGCTCCGCGAGGATCCGCAGCGGAAGGAGCGCCGAGAGGGTGGCGACCACGAACCCGGTGAGCAAGGTGGACTTCCACGGTGTCCTGAAGACCGGGTGCACCGATCCGAAGAAGCGCCTGGGCAGGAGCCCGTCACGGGCCATGGCGAGCAGCACGCGCGGCTGGCTGAGCATGAGCACGAGCAGCACGGAGGTGATCCCGGCGACCGCCCCGAGGGAGATGATGAACTGCGCCCACGGGAGGCCGACGCGCGCGAAGGCATCGGAGACCGGCGCATCGATGCTCAGCTCGGTGTAGGGCACCATGCCCGTCAGGACCGCCGCGACGGAGACGTAGAGAATGGTGCAGATCACGAGCGATGCCACGATGCCCGTGGGCAGATCGCGCTGCGGGTGCTTCGCCTCCTCGGCGTGGGTCGACACCGAATCGAACCCGATGTAGGCGAAGAAGATGGTCGCGGCGCCGGCGAGCATCCCGAGCGGCTCTCCCCCTTTCCCGGTCTCGCCGAGGACCGTGTGACCGAAGAAGCTGAGCCCCGCGAGCCCGAACGGCGCGAACGGCCGCCAGTTGTCCGGGTCGACGTAGAAGGCGCCCACCGCGATCACGAAGAGCACGACCGCGAGCTTGAGCGCGACCATCACGGCGTTGAGCGTCGCGCTCTCGTGGATGCCCTTGAGCAGGATCACCGTGACCGCGATCGTCACGAGAGCGGCGGGGAGATCGATGATCGCCCCCGTGGACACGAGCTCGCCGAGCGCCGGTTGGTAGTCGAACGGGGCGCTCCTGAGCTCTCTCGGCAGCTCTATCCCGAAGATCCCGATGAAGTCCTGGAAATAATGGGACCACCCGTGCGCCACGGTGGCGGCGCCGACGGCGTACTCGAGGACGAGATCCCACCCGATGATCCACGCCGGCAGCTCGCCGAGCGTGGCGTACGAGTACGCGTAGGCCGAGCCCGCGACCGGCACCATCGCCGCGAACTCTGCGTAACAGAGGGCCGCGAACACGCAGGCCATCCCCGCGACCACGAAGGAGAGCATCAGGGAAGGACCTGCCTTGTCGTGCGCGGCCTGGCCGGTGAGCACGAAGATGCCTGTCCCGATGATGGCGCCGATCCCGAGGCTCGTGAGCTGCAGCGGCCCGAGGACCCGCCGGAGGCGGTGCTCCCCCTGCAGTTCTTCTCTCATGACCGACAGCGGTTTGCGGACGAAAAGCCGGCTCCCCATGGCCTTCGGTCTGCTGGCTCTGCGGCCCGGCCCCCGGCATGTCAAGCCGGAGGCCCGTCGAGCCGGGGGCGGCCCCGCGCGGCCGGGCAAGCCGAGCCTGCCGCGCCGAGCGCCCCGCGCTCGGAGAGGGCCCCGCGCGAACCTCGTGGCCGCCAGGCGGGTGAAGGAGAAGAGCCCTGCCCTGAGGAACGTGCTCACCTCGTTCCCGGACGAGGGGAAAATAACCTGATCGAGCGATGGTCCTCGCGATGAACCGCGGCGCTCTTCGTTCTGCGATCCCGCGGCAGCGCGCGGAAGGCATCGCCCCTCGTCGCGCCCCTTAGGTCGGTTGTCCCGGCTGGACGGGCCCGATGCGGTACGGCCGCATCATCTCGTTGTCTTCGTGCTCGAGGATGTGGCAGTGCCACACGTGCTGGCCGGCGGTGAGGAACCGCGCCCGGATGCGCGTCACCTCGTGTTGCCGAAGAACGCGGGATTCCAGATCGGCGGGACGTCGGTTTGCGGGATGAACGGACCCGTGATTCCGTTGAAGGATGCTTGGGCCGAGGCCGCGATGCATGGAGGGTGGTTCGTGCGGCTCGGGTGCTCGCCGCGGCGAAGGGAGGAAGCCGTCGCCATCGCGCCGGCCCGGCGGGGGGACGCGGGCGGTGGTGACGCTGCCGCGCGGCCAGGCTTGTGGTAGCGTCCGCCCCGGAGCTCCTCTGCCATGAGCAACGCCCCGATCGCCACCCTCTGCGGCCATGCGGTCTCCAGCCGCGTGCTGACCCCGCCGCCCGCGCAGAACCTGGACGATGCCGTCCGCCTCTGCGACCCCTACTCGCCGCTGGACCCCCGGGAAGATTCCAGCCTGTTCGCCAACCTGACGGCCATCCGCGGCAGCGATCGCCTCGGCCGGATCGTCCGCAACATCCGCCGGTCCGGTGGGATCCCCACCCTCCACTTCGTCAGCGGTCACCTCGGGAGCGGGAAGACCACCGAGCTCCTTCGGATGAAGGTCCAGCTGGAGACGGCCTCTCACGGCGCGCCGCTCGCGACGGTCCTGTTTCTCGACGCTGACGTGATGCTGAACCGGACCGACATCGACCTCGAGGACATCCTCCTCGCGCTGTGGAAGCTCGTTTATGAGCAGCGGAAGGCGGCGGCCGTGAAGGTGCTCATGCCGCTGTGGAAGGACCAGATCTCGGAGGCGCTGAGCAAGACGATCACCAACCTTCCCGGCGACATCTCGGAGGCGCTCACCCGCATCCTCGGCGAGGTCCGCCTGTCCAGCGCGGAGCGCCGGAAGGACATCCGCACCGCCCTGCGGTCCACGACGGCCGTGCTGATCGAGGGGCTGAACAAGGCCTTCGCCGCGACCAGGGAGGCGCCGGACGACGGCGCGGGTCCGCTGGTGGTGCTCATCGACAACATGGAGAAGCTGAGCCAGGCACACCACGAGGGGGTGGAGCGGCTCTACCGGGAGCGGATGGGCGCCCTGAAGAGCCTCGACGCGCACCTCGTCATCACGGTTCCGCTGTATCTCTGTTACGCGCCGGCCGGCGCGGGGCTGAGCGGGCTCTACGGCGGCGAGATCGTCGTCGTGCCGATGATCGAGGTCCGCCGGCGCGCCGCGGAGGGCGGTGGGGACAACCAGGGCGGCGTGACCGCGCTGGTAGACTTGCTCAAGAAGCGAGTGCAGTTCGATCGTCTGTTCGAGGAAGGCGACAGGGCGGCGGAGCGAATCGCGCGCCTCAGCGGCGGCTGCATCCGGCATGCGCTCCACATGGTGCGGGCAGCCAGCAATGAGCATGATGACCCCCCGGTGACCGCGGCCTCGGTCGAGCGGGCCGCCGCCATCTTGCAGGCCGATTTCGAGCGGGCGCTGCCTGAGGGATATGTGCCGATTCTGCGCCAGATCGCAGAGACGAATCGATTTCCGGACCAGTGCGACATAGGGGTGAAGCGCGACCTGCTGCTCAACCTGTTCGTCCTCGAATATCAGAACGGCGGTCCGGACCCGTGGCACGCGGTCCACCCGCTCGTGGAGCGGTGCCGGAAGTACCGTGAGCACGGGTGAACCTGCGGGCGGGGGGTCGTACCTGCCGGGGTCGGCTGCCGAGCCCATCGCCGACCTGACCGACGAGTCCGAGGAGCGGCTCAGGGCGCTCCGCCGGGGACTGCGGCGCGCGGACCGGTTCGCGTTGTTCGTGGTGCTGGCGTCTGGCGTAGCCCGGGCCGAGGTGTTGCGGCGGATGCGAGGATGGAGCGGGCAGGAGGGGCTCCCGACGTTCCAGTTCCTGCCGGATGGAGCGCAGGGGGTGCGCGCCGTAGAAGAGCTCCTGGAGACCGCGGGGCCTGTCCAGCCGCTCCGGGGTGTCGTCGTGCCTGATACAGCGTCGTTGCTCGACACCGCGGAAGGCCGCGCGATTCAGGCGCTCAACGTCGCGCGCGACACGCTGGCGCGCGTGATCGTGGGGCCGCTCGTGCTGGTGCTTTCGCCGGACCGCGCCGCCGATCTGCCTCGCGTGGCCCCTGATCTGTTCGACGTACGATCAGGGACATGCGAGGTGGAGGCGCTCCCAGGCGCCACGCTGGGCGATGACGCGAGGCTCGCATCGCCGCCCGAAGAAGCGCGACGCCCTGCGGGAACGATCGAGGAACTGGACGAGTTGAGGGCGACAGCAGCCCGACTTCGCGAGATGATGGCTTCGTCGGAGACACCGCCGCCGGCCGCGCTGGCCGATGCATGGCTGAATCTTGGGCAGGAGCTACTATTTCAACACTATGCCCTCGACGAGGCGCTGGCTAGCTCAAGAGAGGCGAGGCGCCTGGCGGAGGGTATCGGCTATCATGGCGCGGTTGCGGCTGCCTTGGTCCTCGAAGGCAACGTGGCGATGTTTCGTGACGATCTCGAACGCTCAAGGAAGGCATACGAGCATGGCCTGGAGATCTCTCGAGCGGCCCAGGATCGCCTCGGCGAGGCCAACTGCCTGAAGAGGCTCGGCGACCTCGATATGCGCGTCGACGACCTCGATGCCGCTCGCACCTCCTACACCCTCGCTCTGGCTATCTTTCGCGAGATTCGCGATCGTTTCGGCGAGTCCAATTGTCTTTGGCGCCTCGGCGATCTCGATATGCGCGTTTCCAATGTCGATGCCGCTCGCACTTCTTATACCCTCGCTCTGGTCATCTTTCGGGAGGTTCGCGATCGCCTCGGCGAGGCCAACTGTCTTTGGCGCCTTGGCGACCTCGACATGCGCGTCGACGACGTCGATGCCGCTCGCACTTCTTATACCCTCGCTCTGGCCATCTTTCGTGAATTTCGCGATCGCCTCGGCGAGGCCAACTGCCTGAAGAGCATCGGCGACCTTGACATGCGCGTCGACGACGTCGATGCCGCTCGCACTTCTTATACCCTCGCGCTGGCCATCTTTCGCGAGATTCACGATCGCCTCGGCGAGGCCAACTGTCTTTGGCGCCTCGGCGACCTCGACAGGCGCGTTGACGACGTCGATGCCGCTCGCACTTCTTATACCCTCGCTCTGGCCATCTTTCGCGAGATTCGCGCTCGCCTCGGCGAGGCCAACTGCCTTCAGAGCATCGGCGACCTCGACAGGCGCGTTGACGACGTCGATGCCGCTCGCACTTCTTATACCCTCGCTCTGGCCATCTTTCGCGAGATTCGCGCTCGCCTCGGCGAGGCCAACTGCCTTCAGAGCATCGGCGACCTCGACAGGCGCGTCGACGACGTCGATGCCGCTCGCGCCTCTTACACCCTCGCTCTAGCCATCTTTCGCGAGATTCGCGATCGCCTCGGCGAGGCCAACTGCCTTCAGAGCCTTGGTCTCCTGGCGCTTGCGGCCGGTGAGCCCAAGGAAGCTTTTCAGCGCTTCCTGGAGGTGCTCGCCCGCCATCGCGAGATCCGGAATCCAGTTGGCGAGCAGGCTGTTCACGGCTACCTCGCACGCACAGCCGCGGCTGTCGGCGCTCCGGACCAGGCGTTGATCCTCGCAGAGCGCTCCCTGGACATCGGCCGGCGGATACACGCTCGCTTTGGTCAGAGAATCACACTGGAGCTCCAGCTCCGGCTCTTCTCCAGCCTGCAGGACGGCCGGGCGTACCTTGCCACCGCCCTTCTACTCCGCGATCTCTGCACCTCCCTCCGCGAGGTCGATCGTGCGCAGGGCTACGCTGCCATCCTTGAACAGGCACAGCGCACGCTGCCCGCCGAGGCGTGGGCCGACCTCCAGCAACACGCCGAAGCCCTCCGCCAAGGGGCGGTCGCTGCAGCCTCTCAGCGGCTTCAGGACGCCGGCCGCGACCCGTACGCCCTCCCCAGCCCTCCTGACGCCACGGCTCCATGACTCCCCAGAACCCCCGCGCCTGGTCAGCTCGATCGACTCCTCGATGTCCGCGAGCGCGCTCAGGGCGCCTTCACCTCGACGGGGATCGCGGAGCTCGTCCCGGCGCCGTCGCCGAGCTGACCCAGGGTGCCTCTGCCCCAGCACAGGACCTGGCCAGGGCCCGTGGGGCCGCACGCCCCCCTCGACGATCGCGCACGTGTGGAAGAAGCCGGCGCTCACCGCGACGACCTTGGCGAGCGCGGTGCCGTCGCCGAGGACGACGGGTTCCATTTGCGCATTATCGGCCCTCGTCGGCGTGCTGCGACGGAGCTGCCCTTGCTCGTTGCTGCCACGGCAGCGGAGCTGCCTCTGGTCGTCGATCGCGCAGACGAAGACGTAGCCGGTGGACATCGGACCCCAGACACCCGGGATCGCGGCCGTCGTCCCGGCCGGGGGAGCCTCGGCGCCGTGCTGGCCCGAGCTGTTGTTCGTCCCCCAGCAGAAGAGGCCTCCCACGCCATCGCGCGCACAGCCGAAGTTCGTGCCGTAGGAGATCTCGGAGAAGGGCAGCGTCGCTCCCGCGGCGATGAGCGGCGTGTGCGCGCTGTTGTTCTCGCCGCCCTCGGAGCCGGCGGGGGTGTTCGTGAGGAGATATCCGCCGCCCTCCGCGCTCCAGCAATGCAGCCCGTCTTCCGCGGCCCCGGTCGAGAAGCAGCTCCGAGCTCCGCGTCTCGAAGATCCGAAGACGATCAACATCGACGTCGTGCCGAGTTGGCCCGACGTCGAGGATCCGCTTCGACGCAACCATCGGCTTCGGGGCGCCGAGGAGGTCAGTTCTCGATGGTGTAGCAGTCGAATTGATAGGTGCTCGGTGCGGCCGCCTCGACCTCGCGCGCGACCATCATTCCGAGCTCTTCCAGGTCCGCCATGACCTCTTCGGGCATGCCGTGGTAGTCGTAGGACGGATCAAGGAGCACGCAGAGAGCGCCGGCCTCGGTCTCTCCGTAGTCGTGCGGCGAGGCTCGAACGCCTCGTCGGCGGCCTATCTAAGACACGCTTCTTCAAACTCGAGCAGGACCTCTCGCTCACCCTGCTCCAACTTCGCTCTCATCAGCGATAGGGACGCTCGTGGACTGTTGGCCCTGGCGGTCGCCGTCGTGCTCCCGTGTCGATGAGCGCCGTGGCCGGCGCGCCGCCGGCCCCCTGCTCCTCGCCGCCTTGCTGCGCCGCGCGTCCCCGGGCAGGCTTCCGCCATGGGCCAGCCCGCCGCCAAGCAGCGCCGCGCGACGTACGCCGATCTCGAAGCCGTCCCGCCGACCAAGGTGGCGGAGCTCATCGCTGGCACTTTGCACGTGTTCCCCAGGCCGGCGCCGCCTCATGCACGCGCATCGTCTCGCCTCGGCATCGAGCTCGGCGGTCCGTTCGATGCAGGGAAGGGGGGGCCTGGCGGCTGGTGGATCCTGGACGAGCCCGAACTGCACTTCCCGGACCCAGCGGTGCCGGATGAGGTGGAGGCGGTCGTACCGGACATCGCTGGCTGGCGTCGAGAACGCATGCCCGAGCTGCCGACGACGGCTTTCTTCCCGCTCGCCCCGGATTGGGTCTGTGAGGTGCTGAGCCCTTCGACCGAGGACGTGGACCGCGACGAGAAGATGCCGATCTATGCGCGCGAGGGCGTGCGGCACGTGTGGCTGGTCGACCCGATCGCGCGGACGCTGGAGGTCTTCTCGCTCACCTCGGGTCGGGGGTGGGGGCCCGCCGCCGTCCACCGCGACGCCGCTCGCGTCCGCGTCGAGCCCTTCGAGGCGATCGAGCTGGATCTCTCGGTCCTCTGGGCGAACTAGCCGGCCACCGTCCCGAGTTCCTGGACGGCCCCGCCCGCGTCCTGATGAGGCGGACGCGGCGCGAGATCCGCGATCAGGGCGCTGTGCCCTGGCGTTCCAGCAGGCGCGCCGTCATCGCCTGCGCGGCGTCGGCGACCCGGGTGGCAGCGCGCGCCGCGTCGCGGACCACCTCGTCCACGCGGTGCGCGCCGTCGCTCCCCGCCGGCCCCCAGAGCAGCGCCGCGGGCAGCGCGATCCCGAGCGCCAGCGCCGCCCCGGCCGCCGCGACGCGCCAGCGCCGCCTCCGCGGAGCTGCCGGCGGCGCCACCGGCACGCCCGCCGCGGCCTCGAAGGCAGAGAGCATCGCCTGGACGCTGGGGAACCGCTCCGACGGGCTGATGGCGAAGGCGCGCGCGAACCACGCCTCCAGGGCGGGCGGCGCTCCCGGGCACAACGTGGCAAGCGCGGGGCGCCCGCTGACCAGGATGGCCGCGAGCACCGCGGCCAGGTTGCGGCCAGGGAACGGCTGCCGCCCGGTCAGCGCCTCGTGCGCGACGACCGCGAGCGACCACATGTCGAGCTGCGGGCCGCCCAGGCCTTCACACGTGTGCTCCGGGCTCAGGTACGCCGGCGTGCCCAGCACCACGCCGTCCGCGGTGCGGCGGCGGAAATCGGCCGGCCGATCCTGGCCGACCCACTTGGCGATCCCGAAGTCGGTGATCTTGGCGCATAGATGGCCGTCGCTCCCCTCCACAAGAAGGATGTTCGACGGCTTGATGTCCCGGTGCACGACGCCAAGGCCGTGCGCCACCGACAGCGCCTCTCCCAACTGGCGGAGCAGCGACGCGAGCTCGACGGCGGGGATCGTCCCTCGCTCCTCCAGCAGCTGACGCAGCGACCTGCCGCGCACGTGCTCCATCACGATGTACGGGCCCGCCGCCAGGTCCTCGCCGGCGTCGAGCACGGCGACGACGCCGCGGGTCTTCTGTCCGAGCTGCGCGGCGACCCGCGCCTCCAGGCGGAACCGCTCGATCGCATCGACGTTCCGCCCGCCCCGCGCCACCGTGAGGAACTTCAGCGCGACATCGGCGCGCCGGACGCCGTCGTGCGCGCGCCAGACCTCGCCCATCGCGCCGCGCCCGAGCAGCTGATCGACCTGGTAACGCCCGTCGATGAGGCGGCCTCGCAGCCGTACGGAGCGGCGCGAAGAGGCTGGGCGGGAGTCTGCCGGTCGATCAGCGAGCGCGACCACGCCGCGCGCGCTGTCTCTCCTCTGGGAGTCAGGTTGTGAATCGAACGAGGAAGGATGGAACACGATCGAGCACCTCCGTGCCGCCTCTGTGTCCCAGCCACGTCGGTGTCCTTTTCGGGCGACGCGCTGGGGTCAGGGACCGGGGCATGCCCAGAGCGTATCGCGAACATGCGACCCTGGGAATCCTGGACTGCGCTCCTCCAGCAGAGCGCCAATCACGGATACGCGCTCACAAGGTCGTACGGCCACGCTGGATGTCGGGTCGGGCGCGCAGCGCGGCGCAGAGCCCGCGCGTCGCCTAGCGCAGCTCCTCTTCATCGAGCGACGCGAACCCGCGCCGCGCGGCGCCGCACCCTACAGCGCGCTCGCTCCCGGGGGCCAGCGCGCCGGAACCCCTTGAACCGCGCCCTCGCACCGACGACGTTACGCCGCCCGTCATGCCCGGCGACACCCAGGCCGTCCCCCCCGTAGCCCCTGCGGCGCCCTTCGAGACCCGCGCGGCCCTCCTCGCCTGGCTCGCGCAGCACGGCGTCGCCCACCTGGCCCGGCTGAGCCTCGAGGCGGTGGCGCCGCGCGTCGACCCCACGCTCTGGCCCGAGCTGCAGCTCCTCGGCGCGCGGCGGCGCCTCATCGACCTCGCGAGCGCCGAGTCGCTCGCGGGCGCGCTCGCGTGGCTCGCGCCCTCGCGCCTCCGCGACGTCCTGCCGCCCCTCGTGGCTCGCTTCCTGGAGGACGAGCGCGACGACGCCGCGCTCGCGCGCTCCGCCGTCGCGTCGCTCCTGCGCGCGCCCGAGGAGCCGCGGGCCCAGTCGGCGCACGAGCGGCTCTGCGAGCTGCGCGCGCGCGTGCCGGACGCGGCGGCCCCGCGCCCCGAGCGGGCGCTCCGGGCCGCCGCGCTGCGGTTCGACGCCGCGCTCCCCGGCTTTCGCCTCGACGACCCGCGGCCCTTCGAGGCGCACCGCGCGGGCGCCGGCTTCGTAAGGCCGGAGGCGCGGTTGACCCTCGCGCCCGGGGCCCTCCGCGCCGAGTGCGATTGCGGCGCGGCCGGCTGCGTCCACGTGCTCGCGGCCATCGACGCCGCGCTGCTCTGGCTCCGCCAGCCCCCGAGCGAGGCCTTCTTCCAGGCGCTCGACGAGCTCGGCCGCCCCGCCTGGGAGCGCGCCTTGCTGGCGCTCGACAGGGCCCTCGACGAGGGCCCGGGGGCGCGCGGCGGCGTCGAGCTCTCCTTCCGGCTGGACGTCGTCGAGGCGGCCGGCGTCGTTGTCGCGCCCTGGATCCACCGGCTGGGCAAGAAGGCGCAGCGTGGCGCCGGGGCGCGGCTCGGCAAGAAGCGCCTCCTGCTGGAGCACGGCGGAAAGCTCTCCCCCGAGGACGCCCGCATCGCGTCCCTCCTGCCCGAGGGCAACGCCTTCGCCTCGCGGGCGCTGCTCGACGCGCTCATCGGCCACCCGCGCCTCTTCCTCGACGAGGCGCCCGACGTCGCCGTGCGGATCGAGCGCGCGCCGGTGGGCGTCGTGGCCGAGCAGCGCCACGGCGCCGTGCGGGTGAGCGCCGGCGTCGAGGGCACGGCGCTGCCCCCCGCGCTGCTCGATCGCGCGCGCCGGGCCCGGCCCGAGGAGGTGCTGTTCCTCTGGGACTGGGACAAAGGCGCGCGGCGGCTCACGCTGCTCGACGTCAAGGCCGAGATCCGGGCGCTGCTCGACGTGCTCGCGCGCGAGGGCGACGTTTTCCCGCCCGAGAGCCACGGCGCGCTGCTCGCCGCGCTCTCGCGGTGGGCGCTGCGCGTGCCCGTGGCCATGCCGCGCAGCGTGATGGGCGAGTCGGTCCCGCCGGAGCTGCTCCCGGTGCTGCGGCTCACGGCCCAGCCCCGCGGCGCGGTGGAGGTCGAGCTGCGCGTGCGGCCGCTCGCCGACGCCCCGCCGCTCGTGCCGGGCGCGGGCGCGCGCGACGTCCACGTGCGGCGCGGCGACCGGGCCCTGCACGCGGTGCGCGACCTGCGCCGGGAACAGGACTTCGCCGCCGCGCTCGCCGCCGCGCTCCCGCTCGCCGGGGCCGAGCCGTTCGAGGATCGCCCGTTCCACTACCGCTTCGCCAGCGCGCAGGGCGCGCTCGATCTGCTCGCCGCCTGCGCGCGGCGCGAGCCGCCCCCGGAGCTCGAGTGGGTCAGCGAGCCCCTGCGCGTCGTGGGCGACGGCGGCCCCCGCGCGCTCAAGGTCGTCCTCGAGAAGCGGCGCGAGTGGTTCGGCGCCCTCGGCGGCCTGAGCGTCGCGGGAGAGCGCGTGGAGCTGGCCCGGCTGCTCGATTCGGCGCGCCGCCACGAGCGCTACGTGCAGGTCGAGGCGACCACCTACGTGGAGCTGGGCGAGGCCCTGCGCGCCCACCTCGAGCGCCTGGCCGATCACGTCCACGACTCCCCGCGCGGCCTCTCGGTGGGCCCCTCGGCCGCCGCGGTGCTGTGGGAGCTCGAGCGGGCCGGCGCCGCGATCGAGGTGGACGGCGCGTTCCGGGGGCTCGTCGAGCGCGTCGTGGCCGCCGGCGAGCTCTGCCCCGACGCGCCGGCGGCGCTCGCGGGTGAGCTCCGCCCTTACCAGCTCGACGGGTACCGCTGGCTCGTGCGCCTCGCGGCCTGGGGCGCGGGGGGCGTTCTCGCCGACGACATGGGCCTCGGCAAGACGGTGCAGGCGCTCGCCGTCCTGCTCGAGCGCGGCGAGCGCGGGCCGGCGCTCGTCGTCGCGCCCACCTCGGTGGCCTTCAACTGGCAGGACGAGGCGCGTCGCTTCGCGCCCTCTCTCCGCATCACGATCTACGCGGACGAGGCCGATCGCGACGACGCGCTCGCGCGGCTCGGCCCGGGCGACGTGCTGGTGCTCAGCTACGGCCTGCTCGTGCGCGACGCCGCGCGCCTCGCGGCGCGGCGCTTCGCCACCGTCGTCTTCGACGAGGCGCAGAGCCTGAAGAACGCGACCACCCAGCGCTTCCGCGCCGCGAGGGCGCTCCAGGCGGACTTCACGTTCGCGCTCTCGGGCACGCCGATCGAGAACCACCTCGGCGAGCTCTGGAGCCTCTTCGCGCTCGTCTTCCCCGGCCTCCTGGGCGGCTGGGACGCGTTCCGCGACCGCTACGCCATGCCGATCGAGCGGCACATCGACCCTGCCGCGGGGCCCGCGCTCGCGCGCGTGCTCGCCCCGTTCCTCCTCCGGCGGACGAAGGCGCAGGTGGAGGCCGAGCTGCCGGCGCGCACCGAGGTGCGCGTGCCGGTCGTGCTCTCGGGCGCCGAGTGGCAGCTCTACGAGGACGCGCGCCTCGCGGCGCTGTCCGACCTCGAGACGCCCCGGGCGGTCCGGCGCGAGCAGGAGCGGCGCGTCGAGGTGCTGGCGGCGCTCACGCGCCTCAGGCTGCTCGCGTCGCACCCGCGCCTCTACGACGCGCGCTCGACGCTCGACTCGTCCAAGCTCGCGCGCTTCCTGGGGCTCGTCGAGGAGCTGTGCGCGGAGGGGCAGCGCGCGCTCGTGTTCAGCCAGTTCACGTCGCACCTCGCGCTGGTGCGCGAGGCGCTCGAGGCGCGCGGCGTCGCGTACGTCTACCTCGACGGCGCGACGCCCCGGAAGGCCCGGGCCGAGCGGGTGCGCGAGTTCCAGGAGGGGACGTCGCCGCTCTTCCTGATCTCGCTGAAGGCGGGGGGGTTCGGCATCAACCTCACGGCGGCCACCAACGTGATCCACCTCGACCCCTGGTGGAACCCCGCGGTCGAGGATCAGGCCTCGGACAGGGCGCACCGCCTGGGCCAGCGGCGGCCGGTCACCATCTATCGCCTGGTGGCGCTCGGGACGATCGAGGAGAAGATGCTGTCGCTGCACGCGGAGAAGCGCTCGCTCGTGGCGCAGGTGCTCGGCGGCAAGGACACCGCCGGCAAGCTCTCGACGCAGGAGCTCGTGGGCTTGCTCTCGGCGCAGCTCCGGGGGCCGGACGGCGGCGAGGGCGGGGACGGAGAGCTCTCGGACTCCCGCCCTCCGAGTCGGGATCTCTGACTCGGGATCTCTGACTCGTGCCGTACCTCCTGCGGTCCGCGGCGAGCGTGGAGATCTCAAGGGTCCGCTGGAGGGGCGCGATCAGCCAGACGTGCCGCACGCTCTCGCGCGCATAGATGGGCATCTTCTCCTTGCGATCGTGCTGCTCGGTCGAGGGGCTCAGGACCTCGCAAATGCCTGCGTGGGGTCGGCCTGCCTCGCCGCGTCGCCCGGAGGCGCCTTCTGGACGAGGGGCCGCTTCCATCGCCCCGAGGCGTAGTAGGCCGTGCCGGCGATCATCGACACGACGAAGCTCGCCGCGATGGCGTACCAGACGCCCTTCACGCTGCGCATCTCGCGCGAGAGCCAGTACGCGAGCGGGGCGCGGACGACCCAGAGGCTGAGCAGCGTCGTCGCGGTCGTGATCATGGTCGCGCCGGCGCCGTTGATGATGCCGTTGCTCACGAAGGTGAGGCCGAAGAACACGTAACACACGCCGACGATATGAAGGTCCGACTCTCGGGATGCTGCCTGTCGTCAGATCGGTTCCAAACTTCGATTGCATCAGGTTCCTCGCCTGGGAGCGGGTGGAGAGCGGCCTCGTGGTGGGCTGTTCAATCGCGGCGTAACGTAGGGAACGCGCGGCGACCGTCCACCACCCACTCCGCTGGCGCGCAGCTTGCAATCGGCCGGCGCCGCTGAGCGCTCCAGCGCTGCCCACGAGCGCCAGCGAGGAGAAACGACATGCCGAAAGCGAAGTCCGCGAGCGCATCCCGGACCCCGGGAGCGCGGCCCGGGCCGTCCGAGCCTTCCGAGGCGTCCCTGCCGCTGGCGCTCACCGCCGCCGAGCAGGATCTCCTGGGTCGCGCTCTCCGGTTCCTCGTCAACGTCCAGGCCGCGCCGTTCATCGCGCGGGCGCGTCGCGAGGGCTACGCGGCGAACGAGCACCGCGAGGGGTGGCGGCTATTCAAGCTCGCCGCGGGCGAGCAGCGCCCGCTCGAGCACCTCTTCGCGGAGGCCGCGGTGGAGGCCGCGAGCGGCGGAGGCGTCGAGGGCGCCGAGCGGATGCAGCTGCTCCGGGAGGTCGAGCTCTTCGAGAACACGTGGTTCCCGCGAACGCGCGCGATCATCCGCCGCGTGGTGCAGCGCGAGCGGCGCGACGGCTTCGAGGCCGCGTTCTTCAAGCACCTGGAGCCGCAGCCGCTCGGGTCGACGGTGGTCATGTCGGTCGGGACGTACCTCCGCCGCCTCGAGGGGCTCGCCAGGAATAGCGATGGCGACGCGAAGAAGGTTCACAAGACGCTCGCGGCGCGCGGGCTGACCGAGGCGAAGGTGCAGCAGGTGCGCGATCTGCTGGCGAAGCTCGAAGCCGGCGCCGGGGCTCAGGCGCAGCCGCCCCGGGTGCCGGCGGCCGAGCTGGCGAGGGCCTGGCGGGAGCAACGGGAGGGGATCGAGGGCCTGCGGGACTGGTTCAACGACTGGGCGACGACGCTGCGGCAGGTCTTCCCGGCGAATGCGCAGATCCAGCTCGGCCTCACGGCCGTGAGGCGCACGGTGGCCGCCGGAGAGGTGATCGAGGAGGACGTGTCGCTCGACGAGGACGAGGGCGCCCACGGCGAGGTCACCGGCGCGGAGCCGCCGGTCGGCTGACGCTCTTCGGCCGCCGCGGTGCCGGACCGGCGCCCGCGCTGCCAGCGCAGATCCCGCGCGCAGGCCGCACAAGTGGCGGGGGATGGGAGCCCGCGCGGCGCCAGGCCGCGGAGGCGGCTACGCAACCGCTTGCTCTCTTCCGCAATGGTTTGCGGCATCCAGCAAAAGGTTGCGCTCCGAGGGCCCCGGCGGAACACGTCCCGCACGGCATGAGCACGGCTGCGTGCAGGCGGCCGCGCTGCAAGGGAGACTCGCCGCATCGACTGGGCTCGTCGTCCGGGCCACGACTCGGTTCTTCGCCTGAACCACGATTCGGGCTCGTCGCCCGGGCCATCCCTGTGCCCATCGCCTGAGCCACAGCCCGGCTCCCCGCCTGAGCCACAGCCCGGCTCCCCGCCTGAGTCTGAGCGATGACTGGGCTCTTCACCTGAGCGATGACTGGGCTCGCCGCCTGAGCACAGCCCGGCTCCTCGCGTGTGCCACGGCTCGGCGCCTGGGAATTGCCGCAATGCCGATCGCCCTGAAATGACGGAAGAATAGGAGGAGAACGACGGAAGCCCTCGTGTGAAGGAGAGGGGCTGACGCATCCGAGGCGCCGACACCGGACGATGTGGGGGGGTATGCTATAGAACCTCCCAACAGGCAGCGACGGTTGGCTGCTTGAGCATCGGTCCGGGTACGCCGTCGGGTTCTCTCGCCAGAGCGGCGCGACGAGCTCGAGATTCGGGAGCGTTGCGTGTCGACAGGGGGTGGGGACGTTTCGCCCAGGGCCGCCGCGCGGGCGTGGCAGCGATCGGAGGGGCCAGGATGAGCCGCGAGACCCTCGCGCCAGGGACGGTGTTCCAGGATCGCTATGAGATCCTGTCCTGCTGCCGAGCGAGCGGCCGAACGGTCGTTTACAGGGGCCGGCGCATCAGGGGCGGTGGGCCGATCGTGCTCCAGATTCTCCGTCTGCCTCGCGATGGAGAGGGCAGGCACCCTGCGCGGCGCTCCGTCTCGCGGTTCCTGCGGGAGATGCGCTCTGGCACGCGGCTCCACCACGCTCCGATCGTCCGGCCCGTCGACTGGGGGCACGCCGGCGAGGGGCGGCTCTATACCGTCTTCGAGCTCATGCCGGGACACACCCTGCGGGAGGTGATGCCTTCGGAAGACGACCTGCAGCAGCACGCGCTCGGCGCGACCCTGCCGCAGGCGACGCTCGAGCTCAAGGAGACCCCGCGCCGCGACGCCGAGGCCCAGGAGCAGAGACAGCCGGACCGGCCTGGATCGAGCGGAATGCGCGGCGAGCGTGGCGAACCGGCCGAGACCACGCTCGCGCTCGCCGGCCTGGCACCCACGGAGGCGTCGGCCGGCGTGACGCCCGAGGAGCGAGCGCGCGAGGCCGCAGCGCCGTCGGTACACGAAGCGCACGACGCACACGGCGCAACCACGGTGGGGGGAGCGACGCCGACGGGGCGCGGTCCGAGCTCCGCGCTGCCGGACGTCGGCGGCACGATCAAGCATTACGAGATCATCCGCAAGCTGGGCCGGGGCGGCATGGGGATCGTGTACCTGGCCCGCGACACGAAGCTCGGGCGCCTCGTGGCGATCAAGCTGCTGCTCGAGTTCAGCGGACAGGGAAACGAGCGCTTCCTGGACGAGGCGCGGGCCACGGCGCGCTGCCGTCACGAGAACATCGTGGTGATCCACGAGGTGGACGAGATCCGCGGCCACCCGTACCTGGTGCTGGAGTACATCAAGGGCCGCACGCTGAGCGAATGGCTGACCCAGCGCGAGCACCCGAGCGCGCCGGGGCCGCTCGCCGCGATAGGGCCGTCGGGCCCGATGTCGCCCGGCCAGGTGGTGGAGCTGATGATCCCTGTGGTCCGCGCGCTGGTCTGCGCGCACGAGCTCGGGATCGTGCACCGCGATCTGAAGCCGGAGAACATCCTCATCGACGACGCAGGGAGCATCAAGGTGCTCGACTTCGGGATCGCGAAGCAGCTCGACGCCAGGGTGATGTCGACGCTCACGGGCACGCAGGCGACGCTCGCGCGAGGCCACGGCGATGGCCACCGGAGCGGGCTCATCGGCACGCCGGCCTACATGTCGCCCGAGCAATTGCTGGGCGGGGACGTCGATCCTCGCAGCGACCTCTGGGCCGTGGGCATCCTCCTGTACACGCTGCTCGTGGGGGCGCACCCGCTCGACCCGTTCTCGGTCGCGCGGCTCGCGGACATCGTGAAGCTCGATCTCCCCATGCCGCGCGTGAGCGCGCGGCGCTCGGACGTGGGCGCGCTCGGCGACCTTGTCGATCGGTGCTTGAAGAAGCGCAAGCACGAGCGCATCGGATCGGCCAAGGAGCTGCTCGCGGCGCTGGAGGCGCTGCTGCCCGGTCGAAAGGCGATCGAGCGGGGCGACGACGAGAGCCCGTTCGCCGGGCTGTCCGCGTTCCAGGAGTCGGACGCGGCGCGCTTCTTCGGCCGCGATCGCCAGATCGCCGCCACGGCGACGCGGCTGCGCTACCAGCCGCTCCTCACGGTCGTCGGGCCGTCGGGGGCGGGCAAATCGTCGCTCGTGCGCGCGGGGGTGATCCCGGCGTTGAAGCGCGGCAGCGAGCGGTGGGAGACGTTCATCGTGCGGCCGGGGCGCCGGCCGCTGTCGGCGCTCGTCGATGTGCTCGTGCAGGTGGCCGAGTCCGAGGTGGCCAGCACGGGGTCCGGGTCGGCCGAGCTCGCCGACCACGACGGGATCGTCGCCACGCTGCGCGCGCAGCCGGGGCACCTGGGCGCTCGGCTGCGCGCGCGCTGCCGCCGCGAGGGGACGAGGCACCATGTCCTGCTCTTCGTCGATCAGTTCGAGGAGCTGTACACGCTCGGCGCCAGCCGCGAGGAGCGGGCCGCGTTCGTGGCCTGCCTGGAAGGCGTGGCCGACGACGCGTCATCGCCCCTGCGTGTGCTGCTCGCCGTCCGCTCGGATTTCCTCGATCACATGGCCGACGATCACGATTTCGTGATCGACGTGACGCGCGGTCTGTCGCTGCTGCCGCCGATGGGGCGCGACGGCCTGCGCGACGCGCTGACGAGGCCGCTGGAGGCGGCCGGTCATCGCTTCGAGACGCCCGAGATGATCGAGGACATGTTGGGCACGCTGGAGAGCACGCGGAGCCCGCTGCCGCTCTTGCAGTTCACGGCCGCGAAGCTGTGGGAGGCGCGGGATCGCGAGCACCGGCTGCTGACGCGAGACAGCTACGAGCGGCTGGGCGGCGTGGCCGGCGCCCTGTCTGCGCACGCGGACGCGGTGCTCTCGGCGCTGCCGGTGCGCGAGCAGCGGCTGGCCCGCGCGGTGCTCGTGCGCCTTGTCACGCCGGAGCGCACGCGCGCGGTGGTCAGCCTCGAGGAGCTCCATGGGGTGGCGCAGACCGGCGGGGGTCCTGCGGGCGAGGCGATCGATCAGGTGGTCCAGCACCTGGCCGGCGCGCGGCTGCTGCTGATCGAGACCGGGGGCGAGCGCGAGGGCACGACGGTGGAGCTGGTGCATGAGTCGCTGATCGAGCGGTGGCCCAAGCTCCGGCAGTGGCTCGCCGAGGGCGAGCAAGACGCGCAGTTCCTGGCCCGGCTGCGCGCCTCGGCGCAGCAGTGGGAGGCGAGCGGCTGGGCCGAGGGGCTGCTCTGGCGCGACCGCGCGGCCCAGGACGCGAGGGCATGGTACGAGCGCCGGCGCGCCGCGCAGGGCGCCGATGGGCGAGCGGGGCTGAGCAAGCGCGAGGAGCGCTATCTCCTGGCCGTCGTGGAGCTCGCCGAGCGCGCGCGGCGCTTGCGACGGCAGTTTGCTGTCGGCCTGATCGCGACGCTCAGCGCGTTCGCGGTCATGGTGTCGTACTTGGCGATCCGCGCGCAGGCGGACGCGCTCCTGGCGCGCAATGCCACCCGCATGGCCGCGGCGCGCGAGCTGCAATCCGATCCCACGACGGTGCTGGCGCTCTTGCGGGAGGTCGAGCCGCCCGAGGTGCCGCGCGGGTGGGCCACCCTCGCGCGCTGGGCGCTGCACAGCTGGGTCGCGCGCGTGGTGCTCACCCATCCCGATTTCGTCATCCGCGCGGCGTTCAGCCCCGACGGCAAGCACATCGCGACGATCTGCGCGGACAGGGCCGTGCGGGTGTGGAACGCGGACGGCACGGGCGAGCCGCTGGTCCTTCGTGGCCACGACGCGCCGATCAACTCGGTGGCGTTCAGCCCCGGCGGCGAGCGCATCGTGACGGCGTCGGACGACAGGACCGCGCGGGTGTGGCGCACGGAGGGTGCGGGCGAGCCGCTCGTCCTCCGCGGTCACGAGGACGGGGTCTATTCGGCGGCGTTCAGCCCCGATGGCGGGCGCATCGTGACGGCGTCGTTCGACCGGACCGCGCGGGTGTGGAAGGCGGATGGCACGAGCGAGCTCCTCGTCCTCCGGGGTCACGCGGAGCCGGTCTATTTCGCGGCGTTCAGCCTCGACGGCGGGCGCATCGTGACGGCGTCGTTCGACCGGACCGCGCGGGTGTGGAAGGCGGACGGCACGGGCGAGCCGGTTATCCTGCCCGGTCACGAGGATGCCGTCTACTCGGCTGCGTTCAGCCCGGATGGCAAGCGCGTCGTCACGGCGTCGTGGGACAAGACGGCGCGGGTGTGGAACGCCGATGGGTCGGGCGAGCCCCGGATCCTGCGCGGCCACGAGGATGTCGTCTACTCGGCGGCGTTCAGCCCGGATGGCGAGCGGATCGTCACGGCGTCGTGGGACAAGACGGCGCGGGTGTGGAACGCCGATGGGTCGGGGGAGCCTCGTATCCTGCGCGGCCACCAGGATCGGGTCTACTCTGCGGTGTTCAGCGCCGACGGCAGGCGCATCGTCACGGCGTCTTATGACAAGACGGCGCGGGTGTGGAACGCCGAGAGCACGGGTGAGCCCCTCAGCCTCCGTGGTCACGAGGATGCCGTCTACTCGGCTGCGTTCAGCCCGGATGGCAAGCGCATCGTCACAGCGTCGTGGGACAGGACAGCGCGGGTGTGGAACGCCGAGGTCGCGGGGGCGCCCGTGATCTTCCGTGGCCACGAGGGGGAGGTGTTCTCGGCTGCGTTCAGCCCCGACGGCAAGCGCATCGTCACCGCGTCCGACGACAAGACGGCGCGAGTGTGGAACGCCGACGGCTCGGGGGAACCGCTGGTGATCCGTGGTCATGCGGACAGGGTTCGCTCGGCGGCGTTCAGCCCCGACGGCAAGCGCATCGTCACGGCGTCCTTTGACAAGACGGCGCGCGTGTGGAGCGCCGACGGGTCTGGAGAGCTCGTGGCGCTCCGTGGTCACGCGGACAGGGTGCGTTCGGCGGCGTTCAGCCCCGACGGCGAGCGCATCGTCACCGCCTCGTATGACAACACGGCGCGTGTGTGGAACGCCGATGGCACGGGCGAGGCCGTGGTCCTGCGAGGGCACGATCGTTGGGTCGTATCGGCGGCGTTCAGCCCTGACGGCAAGCGCGTCGTCACGGCGTCGTGGGACAAGACGGCGCGTGTGTGGAACGCCGACGGCACAGGCAAGCCCGTGGTCCTGCGTGGTCATGAGCACCTGGTCAATGCCGCGGTGTTCAGCCCTGATGGCAAGTATGTCGTGACCGCGTCCGACGACAAGACGACGCGGATATGGAATGCCGACGGCACGGGCGAGCCCCTGGTGCTGCGCGGGTCCGATGCGTCCGTCAACGCCGTGGCGTACAGCCCCGATGGCAAGCGCATCGTGACCGGGTCCGACGACAAGGTCGCGCGGGTATGGACCGACCTCGATCCGCTCCGCGGCGTCGATGACCCGAAGCTGTGGACGGCGACGACCTACTGCATGCCCGTCGAGCGGAGGATCGAGCTCCTTCGTGTGCCCGAGTCGGCCGCCCGGGCGAGCCAGGAGGCCTGTCTGCGGCAGGTCGCCGCGGTCCGCGCGGCCGCGCCGGGGGGGCAGGCGGACTCGGGGGGCCGGCTGCGCGGCACGGCCGGCCGATGACGAGCGTCGCTGCGCCGAGCGCGTGAGCGGGTCGCGGAAGCAGCGGGCTCTGGCGCTGCTCGCAGGTCCATGCTGCGTCTTGCGAGGAAAGTGCGAGAGCGTCGGGCGGCCGGAAATTGGCGGAAAGGGAGCCGCCGAGGCATCGAGGCGTCGAGAGCATCGATGTCGGGCGACGCGCGGGGACGATGCTATAGATCATCGCGGATAGGCAGCGAGGCTACCTGAGCATGGGATCGGGTAGGGCGTCGAGCTCTCTCGTCAGCAGGCGCGACAAGCTCGGCCGTCGGGATCGCTGCTTGTCGATGCGGGGTGAGGATGTTTCGCCTGAAGCTGGCGAGCGAGGCGGCGGCGCGCGGAGGGCCCAGGATGAGCCGGGGGATCCTCGCGCCAGGGATGGTGTTCCAGGGCCGCTACGAGATCTTGTCATGCTTCCGGGCGAGCCGCCGAGCGGCGGTTTACAAAGGGCGGCTGACCGATAGCGGTCAGCCGATCGTCGTTCAGATCATGCGCCTGGCGCGGGACGGAGCTGGCGCGCATCTGGTGCGGCGTGGCTTGGCGCGATTCCTGCGGGAGATGCGTAGTTGCACGCGGCTCCACCACCCCCGCATCGGCTGGCCCATCGACTGGGGGCACGCCGGCGAGGGGCGGCTCTATGCCGTCTTCGAGCTCGTGCCCGGACGTGCGGCCAGTGTGGAGGGCAGCGGGCGGGAGGGGCTGGAACCCAGGGGAGAAGGGGCGAGCGGAGAGTCCGAGATTCTGGTGCGGCGACGACCGGACCGCCCGAGCGCGCGCGGAGCTCTTGGCCAAGAGGCCGTGCGCACGCTCGCGCTTGCCGGCGTGGCGCCCAAGGAGGCCGCGGCCGACCCGATGCACGAGGAGCGAGCGCGAGAGGCCGCGCTGCTACCGGCGCAGGACGCGAGAGCGCTCGCGAGAGCGACGCTGGCGGAGCGCGCTCCGGGCTCCGAGATCGCGGATCTCGTCGGCACGATCAAGCATTACGAGATCATCCGCAAGCTGGGCCGGGGCGGCATGGGAATCGTGTACCTGGCGCGGGACACGAAGCTCGGGCGCCTCGTCGCGATCAAGCTCCTGAGCGAGTACAGCGGGCAGGGGATCGAGCGGTTTCTTGCCGAGGCGCGGGCCACGGCGCGCTGCCGTCACGAGAACATCGTCGTCATACATGAGGTGGACGAGATCTGTGGACACCCATACCTGGTGCTCGAGTACATCAAGGGCCGCACGCTGAGCGAATGGCTGGCGCAGCGCGAGCACCCGAGCGCGCCAGGGCTGCTCGCTGCGATAGGGCCGTCCGGCCCGATGCCGCCCGGCCAGGTGGTGGAGCTGATGATCCCGGTGGTCCGCGCGCTGGTCTGCGCGCACGAGCTTGGAATCGTGCACCGCGATCTGAAGCCGGACAACATCCTGATCGATGACGCAGGATGTATCAAGGTGCTCGACTTCGGGATTGCCAAGCAGCTCGATGTCCAGATGATGTCGACGATCACGGGGGCGCGGGCGGCGCTCGCGGGAGGCGGTGACCTGGGCCATCGGAGCGCGATCATCGGCACGCCCGCCTACATGTCGCCCGAGCAATTGCTGGGCGGGGAAGTGGATCCTCGCAGCGACCTCTGGGCCATGGGAATTCTTCTGTACACGCTGCTCGTGGGAGCGCATCCGCTTGACCCATTGTCGGTCGCGCGGCTCGCAGACATCGTGAAGCTCGACCTGCCCATGCCGCGCGTGAGCGCGCGGCGCCCGGACGTGGGCGCGCTCGGCGCCCTCGTTGATCGCTGCCTGAAGAAGCGGAAGCACGAGCGAATCGGCTCGGCCAGGGAGCTACTCGCGGCGCTGGAGGCGCTGCTGCCCGGTCCAAAGGGGCCCGAGCTGGGCGAAGGAGAGAGCCCGTTCGCGGGGCTGTCTGCGTTCCAGGAGGCCGACGCAGCGCGCTTCTTCGGCCGCGATCGAGACGTCGGGGCCATGACGGCGCGGCTGCGCTACCAGCCGCTAGTCACGGTCGCCGGTCCCTCCGGGGCGGGCAAGTCGTCGCTCGTGCGCGCCGGGGTGATCCCGGCCTTGAAGCGCTCGAGCGCGCGATGGGAGACGTTCATCGTCCGGCCGGGGCGCCGGCCGCTGTCGGCGCTCGTCGACGTGCTCGTGCAGGTGGCCGAGTCCGAGGTCGCCGAGCACGACGGGATCGTCGCCGCCTTGCGCGCGCAGCCGGGCCATCTGGGCGCTCGGTTGCGGGCGCGCTGTCGTCGTGAGGGGACGAGGCACCATGTTCTGCTCTTCGTCGATCAGTTCGAAGAGCTGTACACGCTGAGCGCCAGCCGGGAGGAGCGGGCGGCGTTCATCGCCTGCCTGGAAGGCGTGGCTGACGATGCATCGTCGCCTCTGCGCGTCCTGCTCGCGATTCGCTCGGACTTTCTCGATCGCATGGCCGGGGACCACCCCCAAATGACCGACATGGCCTGTGGGCTCTCCGTCCTGCCACCCATGGGGCGCGATGGCCTGCGCGACGCATTGACGAGGCCGATCGAGGCGGCTGGTCATCGCTTTGAGACCGCGGAGATGGTCGAGGACATGTTGGGCACGCTGGAGAGCACGCGCAGCCCCTTGCCGCTGCTGCAGTTCACGGCCGCGAAGCTGTGGGAGTCGCGGGATCGCGCGCGCCGGATTCTGACACGAGGCAGCTATGAACATCTCGGCGGTGTGGCCGGCGCCCTGTCCTCCCACGCGGACGCGGTGCTCTCGGCGCTGTCGATGCGCGAGCAGCGGCTAGCCCGGGCGGTGCTCGTGCGCCTGGTCACGCCCGAGCGTACGCGCGCGGTGGTGAGCCTGGATGAGCTCGTCGAGCTCGCTCAGGGCGCCGATGGGAGCGCTGGCGACGCGATCGCGCAGGTGGTCCAGCACCTGGCCGGCGCTCGGCTCCTCCTCATTGAGACCGGCGGCGAGCGCGAGGGCGCGACAGTGGAGCTGGTGCATGAATCCCTGATCGAGCGGTGGGCAAAGCTCGGGCAGTGGCTCGCCGAGAGCGAGCACGACGCGCAGTTCCTGGCCCGGTTGCGGGTCGCTGCCCAGCAGTGGGAGGTGAGCGGCCGAGCCGAGGGGTTACTCTGGCGCGACCGAGCGGCGGAGGACGCTAGGGCGTGGAATGAGCGGCGTCGCGCCGAGCAGAGCGCCGATGGAGACGACAGGATTGGCAGGCGAGAAGAACGCTATCTGTCGGCCGTCGTGGCTCTGCACGAGCGAGCGCGGCGCCTGCGCTTGCGCCAGCGGTTCGTGGAGGGCGTGCTCGTCACGCTCGGCGCTGTCGTGGTTGTCGTGGTGCAGCTTGCGATAGATGCCGGCCAGCAAGCCGTACGCGCCGACGAGCAAGCTCTACGCGCGGACCGAGAAGCGGCTCGTGCACAGATCGAAGCCCGCGAGGCACGCAACGCCACCCTCATGGCCACGGCTCGCGAGATGCAGGCCGATCCCACAACGACGCTCGCGATTCTGCGCGAGGTCGAGCCACCCGATGTGCCGCGAGGATGGGCCTTGCTCGCGCGGTGGGCGCTGAATAGCGGGGTCTCGCGCGCTGTGCTCAGCCATCCGGATCTCGTCAGCCATGCGGCCTACAGCCCCGACGGCAAGCGCATCGTTACGGCCTCCGCGGACGCGAACGCGCGGGTCTGGAATGCCGACGGGACGGGCGAACCCGTGGTTCTTCATGGCCACGGGGATCGGGTCACTTCAGCAACCTTCAGCCCTAACGGCAAGCGCATCGTCACTGCGTCCTATGACAGGACCGCGCGGGTCTGGAACGCTGATGGCAGCGGCGAGCCCGTGGTCCTCCGCGGCCACGAGAAGGCGGTCCGCTGGGCGGCGTTCAGCCCTGACGGCAAGCGCGTCGTCACTGCGTCCTATGACAGGACCGCGCGGGTCTGGAACGCCGATGGCAGTGGCGAGCCCGTGGTCCTCCGCGGTCACAAGGAGGTGCCCTACTCGGCGGCGTTCAGCTCCGATGGCAAGCGCATCGTCACCGCGTCCTATGACAGGACCGCGCGGGTCTGGAACGCCGACGGGACGGGCGAACCCATGATCCTTCGCGGTCACAAGAATGTGATCTATTCAGCGGCGTTCAGCCCCGACAACAAGCGCATCGTCACTGCGTCTTATGACAGGACCGCGCGGGTCTGGAACGCTGATGGCAGCGGCGAGCCCGTGGTCCTTCGGGGCCACGATGACGGGCTCACCTGGGCGGCGTTCAGCCCCGACGGCACGCGCATCGTCACAACGTCGTCGGACAAGACCGTGCGGGTCTGGAACGTCGACGGGACGGGCGAACCCATGATCCTTCGCGGTCACGAGGATGGGGTGTATTCGGCGGCTTTCAACCCTGACGGCACGCGCATCGTCTCCGCGTCATGGGACCGGACCGCGCGGACCTGGGATGTCGATCGCGCGGGTGAACCTATGCTCCTTCGCGGTCACGAGGACGTCGTGCATTCGGTGGCGTTCAGCCCCGATGGCACGCGCATCGTCACCGCGTCCAATGACAGGACGGTCCGCCTATGGAACGCCGAGGGGGCCGGTGCGCCCCTGGTCCTCCAGGGTCATGAAGATGGGATTTCTTCAGTAGCGTTCAGTCCTGATGGCAAGCTCATCATCTCCGCATCCTGGGACATGACCGCACGAGTATGGAACATCGATGGCAAACGCAGCCCCCTAATCCTCCGCGGTCACGCGGAGGGGCTCTCATCGGCGGCGTTCAGTCCCGATGGAAGATTCATCGTCACCGCATCCTATGACAGGACTGCACGAATATGGCACGTTGATGGCAAACGCAGGCCCCTAATCCTCCGCGGTCACGCGGAGGGCGTCGATTCGGCAGCGTTCAGCCCCGACGGCAAGCGCATCGTCACCGCGTCACGGGACCGTACGGCGCGGGTCTGGAACGCCGACGGTACCGGTGAGTTCCTGGTCCTACGGGGTCACGAGCACTGGATATCCTCGGCGGCGTTCAGCCCCGACGGTAAGCACATCGTCACCGCATCCAACGACAGGACTGCGCGGGTCTGGAACGCCGATGGCACCGGCGAGCCCTTGGTGCTCCGAGGACACGAGCACTGGGTGCTCTCGGCGGCGTTTAGCCCCGATGGCAAATACATCGTCACTACATCTCAGGACAAGACGACGCGGGTGTGGAACGCCGATGGGACGGGCGAACCCCTGGTCCTGCGCGCCTCTGACTCCCCGGTTAAGGACGCGGCGTTCAGCCCGGATGGCAAGCGCATCGTCACGGCCTCCGACGACAAGGTCGTGCGAGTGTGGTCCAACCTCAACCCGCTCCGCGGCATCGATGACCCGAAGCTGTGGACGGCGACGACCTATTGCATGCCCATCGAGCGGCGAATTGAGCTCCTTCGCGTGCCCGAGGCCACCGCTCGATCCGACCAGCAGGCCTGTCTGCGTCGGGTTGACGCAGCCCGCCCGACTGCTCCTTGAGCTCGGCCGACCTCGGCTTTCGGACCACGCGACACGGCCGACCGATGACGAACGTCGCCGCTCCGTGTTGTAGATGCCGCCAGGGCGGGCCGGTTCTCCGGCTAGACGAGCCCTACGGCGGCACCCACCACGGGATCGCGGTCTGCCCGTCGGCCAGGTTGCTCACCCGAGGTGCGACTGCAATAACAGGGTGCCACGAACAACAAGACCATTGCGCGGAAATCGCTGGAACGTCGAATGAACTGAGATTGTGGGGAAGGGAGCCGCCCGGGCCTCCAGAGCGGCGATGCCGGACGGGGCGGGGGGACGATGCCATCAAGCAAGGATAGGCAGCAAGGCTGCCTGAGCGTCGAGCCGGATGCGCCGTTGAGCTCTCTCGTCTCGCGCAGCGCTCCTGCTGAAGAGGCGGTGCGCACGCTCGTGCTCCCCGAGCTCGCGCGCGCGGAGGACGTGGTCGGCCGAGTGCCCGAGGAGCGAGCGCAACAGACCGCGGTCCGGCCGTCACCGGCGTCGACGACGCTGGCGGGCGCGACGATGGCGTACCGCGCTCAGGGCTCGTCGCTCGTGGATGTCGGCGGGACGATCAAGCACTACGAGATCATCCGCGAGCTCGGGCAAGGCGGCATGAGCATCGTGTACCTGGCCCGGGACACGAAGCTCGGGCGCCTCGTCGCGATCAAGCTGCTGATCGAGTACAGCGGGCAGGGGATCGAGCGCTTCCTGGCCGAGGCGCGTGCCACGGCGAGCTGCCGGCACGAGAACATCGTGGTGATCCACGAGGTGGACGAGCTCCGTGGACACCCGTACCTCGTGCTCGAGTACATCAAGGGTCGGACGCTGAGCCAGTGGCGAGCCGAGCGCGAGCGCACCGGCGCGCCGGGCCCGATGGCGGTCGAGCTGGTTGTCGAGCTGATGATCCCGGTGGTCCGCGCGCTGGTCTGCGCGCATGAGCTCGGGATCGTCCACCGCGATCTCAAGCCGGAGAACATCCTCATCGACGACGCAGGGTGCATCAAGGTGGTCGACTTCGGGATCGCCAAGCAACTCGATGCCAAGCTGCTATCGACGCTCACGGAGGCGCGGGGGGAGCTCCCGGGAGATGATGAACAGAGCTTCCGGAGCGCGCTCGTCGGAACTCCGTCCTACATGTCGCCCGAGCAATTGCTGGGTGAGGACGTGGACGCGCGCAGCGACCTCTGGGCCGTGGGCATCCTCCTGTACACGCTGCTCGTGGGGGCGCACCCGCTCGACCCATCGCCGATCGAGCGGCTCGCGGACATCGTGAACTTCGATGTTCCCATGCCGCGCGTCAGCGCGCGGCGCCCTGATGCGGGCGCGCAGGGCGCCCTCGTCGACCGGTGCCTGAGGAAGCGGAAGGACGAACGCATCGGCTCGGCCAGGGAGCTGCTCGCCGAGCTCGAGGCGCTGCTGCCCGGTCGCAAGGCGTCCGGGCTCGGCGAGGACGATTGCCCGTTCGCGGGGCTCTCCGCGTTCCAGGAGTCGGACGCCGCGCGCTTCTTCGGCCGCGATCGGGACGTGACCGCCATGACGGCGCGGCTGCGCTACCAGCCGCTCGTCACGGTCGCCGGGCCCTCCGGGGCAGGCAAGTCGTCGTTCGTGCGCGCGGGGGTGATCCCGGCGTTGAAGCGCTCCAGCGACCGCTGGGAGACGTTCACCCTGCGCCCTGGGCGCCACCCGATGTCGGCGCTCGTCGATGTGCTCGCGCAGGTGGCCGAGTCCGAGCGCGCGGGCGCGCCGGCGGGCCCGGTCGAGCTCACCGGGAACGGTGGGATCATCGCCACCTTGAGCGCGCAGCCGGGCTACCTGGGCGCCCGGCTGCGAGCGCGCTGCCGCCGTCAGGGGACAAGGCACCACATCTTGCTCTTCGTCGATCAGTTCGAGGAGCTGTACACGCTCGGCGCGAGCCGCGAGGAACGTGCGGCGTTCGTGGCCTGTCTGGAGGGCGCGGCCGACGACGCCTCGTCGCCCCTGCGGGTCCTGCTCGCCATCCGCTCGGACTTCCTCGATCGCGTCGCCGATGACTACGAGTTCATGACCCACGTGACACGCGGTCTCTCCTTGCTGCCGCCCATGGGGCGCGAGGGCTTGCATGACGCCTTGACGAGGCCGCTGGACGCGGCCGGTCTTCGCTTCGAGACCGCCGAGATGGTCGAGCACATGCTGGACACGCTGGAGAGCACGCGCAGCCCCTTGCCGCTGCTGCAATTCACGGCCGCGAAGCTGTGGGAGGCGCGGGACCGCGCGCGCCGGCTGCTGACGCGGGACAGCTATGAGCAGCTCGGCGGCGTCGCCGGGGCGCTCTCCGCGCATGCGGACGCGGTGCTCTTGGCGCTGCCGGTGCGCGAGCAGCGGCTGGCTCGGGCGGTGCTGGTGCGCCTTGTCACGCCCGAGCGCACGCGCGCGGTGGTCAGCCTGGACGAGCTGTGTGAGCTCGCACAGGACAGCGAAGGCCACGCCGGTGAGGCGATTGCGCAGGTGGTCCAGCACCTGGCCGGGGCGCGGCTGCTGCTCACCGAGGCCGGTGGAGAGCGCGAGGGCACGACCGTGGAGCTGGTCCACGAGTCGTTGATCGAGAGGTGGGCAAAGCTCGGGCAGTGGCTGGCCGAGAGCGAGCAAGACGCGCAGTTCCTTGCCCGGCTGCGCGCCGCGGCCCAGCAGTGGGAGGCGAGCGGTCACGCCGAGGGGCTGCTCTGGCGCGATCGCGCGGCGCACGAGGCCCGAGCGTGGCGAGAGCGCCGCCGCGCCGAGCAGGGCGCCGAGTGGCGCGTCGGGCTCGGCCAGCGCGAGGAGCGCTATCTCCTTGCCGTCGTGGCCCTCATGGATCGCGCGCGGCGGCTGCGGCGGCAGATCGCCATGGGCGTGATCGCGATGCTCACCGCGATCGCGCTCATGGTGTCCTACCTCGCGATCAGCGCTGACCGGCAAGCCACGCGCGCCGAGCAGCAGGCCGCGCGCGCCGACCAGGAAACGGCCCGTGCGCAGGCCGAAGCCCTGCAAGCGCGCAACGCCACCCGCATGGCCGCGGCGCGCGAGCTGCAGGCCGACCCCACGACAGTGCTCGCGATATTGCGAGAGGTCGAGCCGTTCGATGTGCCGCGAGGGTGGGACTTTCTCGCGCGCTGGGCGCTGCACAGCTGGCTCGCTCGTGCGGTGTTCACCCATCCGGATGGGCTCAATTCTGCGGCGTTCAGCCCCGACGGCAAGCGCATCGTCACGGCGTCGTGGGACAAGACGGCGCGGGTGTGGAACGCCGACGGCGCGGGCGAGCCCGTGGTCCTGCGGGGGCACAGCAAGGCGATCTGGTCCGCGGCGTTCAGCCCTGACGGCAAGCGCATCGTCACGGCGTCGTGGGACAAGACGGCGCGGGTGTGGAACGCCGACGGCACGGGTGAGCCGCTGGTCCTTCGTGGCCACGAGGAGCGTGTCGCGGGCGCGGCGTTCAGCCCCGATGGCAGGCGCATCGTCACGGTGTCCCAGGACAAGACGGTGCGGATATGGAACGCCGACGGCACCGGAAGTCCCCTGATCCTTCGGGGCCACGAGAATCTGGTTCGTTCCGTGGCATTCAGCCCCGATGGCAAGCGCATCGTCACGGCGTCGTGGGACAAGACGGCGCGTGTGTGGAACGCCGATGGCACGGGCGAGCCGCTGGTCCTTCGTGGTCACGAGGACGTGCTCAACGCTGCGGAGTTCAGCCCTGACGGCAGGCGCATCGCCACCGCGTCCTCGGACAAGACGGTGCGGATGTGGAACGCCGACGGCACGGGCAAGCCCTTGGTCCTCCGGGGGCACGAGCAGGAGGTATCCCATGTGGCGTTCAGCCCCGACGGCAAGCGCATCGTCACCGTGTCCCGCTGGGACAAGAGAGTGCGCGTGTGGAACGCCGATGGCACGGGCGAACCCATGATCCTTCGCGGTCACGAGGATGGGGTGTACTCGGCGGCTTTCAACCCCGACGGCAAGCGCATCGTCACCGCCTCCAATGACAGGACGGTGCGAGTGTGGAATGTCGCGGGTACGGCGGAGCCATTCGTCTTTCGGGGTCATGAGAATGCGGTCTATTCGGCGGCGTTCAGCCCTGATGGCAAGCGCATCGTCACCACGTCGTACGACAAGACAGCGCGGGTGTGGAACGCCGACGGGTCGGGTCATCCTTTGATTCTCCGTGGTGAGGCTCCGATCTATTCGGCGGCGTTCAGCCCTGATGGCAAGCGCATCGTCACCGGGGCGTACGACAAGACAGCGCGGGTGTGGAACGCCGACGGCTCCGGTGAGCCCATCGTGCTTCGTGGTCATGAGGACCGGGTCTGCGCTGTGGCGTTCAGCCCCGACGGCGAGCACATCGTCACCGGGTCATATGACAAGACAGCGCGGGTGTGGAACGCCGACGGCTCCGGAGAGCCGACGGTGCTCCGTGGTCACGAGGATTGGGTCCAATCTGCGGCGTTCAGCCCTGACGGCAGGCGCATCGTCACGGCGTCCCGCGACGAGACGGTGCGGGTATGGAATGCCGATGGCACGGGCGAGCCGCTGGTCCTTCGTGGTCACGAGGCTCATGTCAGCAAGGCGTCGTTCAGCCCCGACGGCAAGCGCATCGTCTCGGCGTCATGGGACAAGACTGCGCGGGTGTGGAACGCCGACGGCGGCGGCAAGCCCCTCGTCCTCCGGGGCCACGAGCACTGGGTCAGCGCTGCGGCGTTCAGCTCCGATGGCAAGCGCGTCGTCACGTCGTCCGAAGACGGGACGATACGGGTATGGAATGCCGATGGCACGGGCGAGGCGCTGGTCCTCCGTGATTCGGAGTCTCCGGTCAACAGCGTAGCGTTCAGCCCCGACGGCAAGCGCATCGTGAGCGGGTCGGACGACAAGGTCGTGCGCCTGTGGACCGATCTCGAACCGCTGCACGGCGTCGATGACCCGAAGCTGTGGACCGCGACCACCTACTGCATGCCGATCGAGCGGCGAATTGAGCTCCTCCGCGTTCCCGAGACCATGGCCAGGGCTCATCAGGAAGACTGCCTGCGCCGCGTCGAGGCGGCCCGCGTGGCCGCCCCCGGGTCCCAGCCAGGCTCGGCTGCCCGACCGAGCGACACCGTCGGTCGATGACGAGCACCCTCCCTCGAGCGCCCCCTCACCCCGCCCGCAGCCTCCACACCGCGGGCCGCAGCAGCAGGAGCGGCGCTGCAAACCCCGCGATGACGAACGCCCAGACCGTCGCCTCCACGCCGAGCCGCCCCGCGAGCCAGCCGGCCGCCAGGGTGCCCGCCGGCAGGAGCGCCCCGGTGAGCACATGGAGCGTTGCGTCGACCCGGCCGAGCACGTGCAGTGGCAGTATGGATTGCCGGGCGCTCACCGCGTGGATCATGAACGCCATGAGGAACGCGTCCCCGATGAGCTGGTGCACCACGAGGGCAGGCACCGCGAGCCGCCCGAGCTGCGCGGCCAGCGGGATGAGCGCGCAGCTGGCTTGACTCATGAACAGGCTGAGGATCATCGCCGGCCCGGCGCCGAGGCGTCGGCCCAGCCAGCCCGCGAGGAAACTGCCGCCCAGCGCGCCGATGCCGCCCACGCTGATGATCAGCCCGACCGTGGTCGTGTCCAGCCGCAGATGCTCCAGGAGATAGAGCATGTACAGCGCGGAGAAGACCCCGCCGAGCAGGAGGGCGTGGGCGGCCATCGCCAGGAAAGTCGCCCCGACCACGGGGTGGCCCAGGCCATGGCGCAGCCCCACCCGGAGATCCTCGACCAGCGAGGCGCCCCCATCGCCTCCGCCGTCCGCGGGGACGGCCGGCGCCTCCGCCGCCCGGATGCGCCCGAGGAGCGCCGCCGACACGAGATACGACAGCGCGTCCACCACCATCGTCACCGGCGCCGTCAGCGCCTGGATCAGGATGCCCGCGGCGCCGGGGCCGGCGATCTCCGCGGCGGCCTCGGTCCCCTCCAGCCTGGCGTTTGCCTTGACCAGGTGGTCTTGCCCCACAAGCGCCGGCAAGTAGGCGTTGTCGGCGATCTGGAACAGCGACGTGGCCATGCCCACCAGCGCGGCCACCACGGAGAGCTGGAGCAGGGTGAGCGTGCCGGTCCAGGCCGCGATCGGCACCGAGAGGATCAGCGCCGCGCGCACGAGATCCGCGCCGACGAGGAGCGGCCGCTTGCGCGAGCGATCGACGAGCCCGCCCGCGAAGAGCCCCACGAGGACGGCCGGCGCGGTGGACACGGCGGAGAGGACCGCCACGCCCGACGCGTCGGCCCCGAGGCTCACGATGGCGATCACGGGCAGCGCCGTGCGGCTGATGCGGCTGCCGACCGCGCTCACCGCCTGCGCCGCCCAGAGGCGCAGGAAGTCGGGATGGTGTGAGAGGCCGACGGGAGGAGGGGACATCGTCTGGGGCGTGAGCAGAGCAGAAAAGAGGAGGGAAGGAGAAGCGTGCACTATCGAACACGGCTGATCGGCGGCCATGCGATCACCGCTCACGGTGTCGTCGGGTCCTCGGAAGACACCGCCCTCCTCCCCGGACCGTCCATCGAGAACGCAGCTCGCCGGATTGCGCCGGGGCGCCCGCATCCCGCTCGCCTCTCCGGGCAGGCGCGGCTACGAAGGCAGCCCTGGAGTCCCACGCGACCATGCCCACGCTGCTGCGTTCACCGGCCACCAGGCTCGGCGCCGCGCTCGTCGCGATCGCGATGGCGCTCGTCGGCTTCCTGCCCCTCTTCGACGGCCCCGGCTACGAGAGCGCGCTCGCCGCCGGCCTGATCGTCCCGGGCGCCGCGGCGATCGTGACCGCCCTCGACGTCGCCGCGCATCGGCCGCCGCCTGTCGAGGCGTTCCGCCGCGGCGTCGCGAGCGGCGCCCTGCTCGCGGTCGTCGCGTACGCCACCACGCTGGCGCACGGCCTGCGCGCCGGCTTCTGCGATGTGCTCGGCGGCTCGGCGCACTTCGCCCTCGGACCCGGGCTCGGCGCGGCGCTCGGCGGCGCCTGGGGCGCCGTCGCGGGCGAGCTCGCGGCCGGCATCCGCCGCGACGACGCCGCGCCTCCCCGCCCGGCGTGGC
Source organism: Sorangium sp. So ce117 (assembly GCF_051524395.1). Classification (NCBI taxonomy): domain Bacteria; kingdom Pseudomonadati; phylum Myxococcota; order Polyangiales; family Polyangiaceae; genus Sorangium; species Sorangium sp. So ce117. Next base: position 6,620,550 of record NZ_CP150309.1, on the reverse strand, counting down.
GGCGCCGGCTCATCGCTGTGCTCGCGGCGCTCGCCGCCCCCCTCGGCGCGATCGGCGTGAGCGCCGTCCGCTTCTACACGAGCCCGATCGTCTTCGCTTACGACCCCTTCGCGGGCTTCTTCAGCGGCACCCTCTACGACACGGTCGTCGACGCGTCCGGGCTGCTGACCTACCGCGCCGGGACGCTGGCCACCCTGTTCGCCGCGTCGGCGCTCGCGCAGCACCTCGTGCATGATGCGGGCGGGCGGGTGTCGTTCCAGCTCCAGGGACGGCCCGGGCTGCTCCTGCTCGGCGTCGCGAGCGCCGCGCTGAGCGCCGCGACCCTCCTGGAGGGCGCGCGCCTCGGCCACTTCCAGACCTCCGAGAGCATCGCGGCCGAGCTCGGCGCGCTCTCGAAGGGCCAGCGCTGCGAGGTCGTCCACCCGCGCGGCGTACGCGAGGCCGACGTCCAGCGCTTCGTGCGCGAGTGCGACGCCCACATCGAGGCCGGCGAGCGCTGGCTCGGGGCGCCCGCGGTGGTCGACGGCCAGCCGCTCCGGGTCCGCGCCTACCTGTTCGAGAGCGCCGCGCAGAAGGGCGCGCTCATGGGCGCGTCGCGCACGTACGTCGCGAAGCCGTGGCGCCGCGAGGTGTACCTGCAGGCCGCCGGCTACCCGCACCCGACGCTCGGGCACGAGATCATGCACGTGCTCGCCGGCGCCTTCGCCCGCGGCCCGTTCAAGGTCGCCGGGCGGCTCGGCGGGTGGCTCCCCGACCCGGGGCTCATCGAGGGGATCGCCGTCGCCGGCTCGCCAAGGGAGGGCGAGGACCTGAGCCCGCGCGCGTGGGCCAAGGCGATGAAAGATCTCGGGATCTTGCCGCCGCTCGCGCGCCTGTTCGCGCTCGGCTTCCTCGCCGAGAACTCGTCGACCGCCTACACCGTGAGCGGCGCGTTCGTCGGCCACGTGCGCGCGACGTACGGCGCGGACGCGGTGCGCGCCTGGTACGGCGGCAAGGCGCTGCCGGAGATCACCGGCGCCTCGTGGGAGGTGATGGAGCGCGCGTGGCACGCCGATCTCGACGCGCTCACGCTCCCCGACGCGGCGAAGGCGCAGGCGAAGGCCCGCTTCGATCGGCCGGCGCTCTTCGAGCGGCGCTGCCCGCACGTGGTCGACGCGTGCACCCACGAGGCGGAGGCGCTGCGCGCGCGCGGCGACCACGAGGGCGCCATCGCCGCGTACCGGCGCGTGCTGTCGCTCGACCGGAGCCCCGCGCCGCGCATCGCCATCGCCGAGACGCGCCTCGCCAGCGACGCGCCCGGCGAGCGGAGCGAGGGGATCCGCGAGCTCGAGGGCATCGCCGGGGACGGGTCGATCCCGCGCCACCTGCGCGACCGCGCGGCGGAGCGGCTCGGCGACGTCGCGCTCGCCGCGGGCGACCGGGAGCGCGCGGCGGCGCGGTACGGCGAGGTCGCCGGCCGGCTCGTCGACGAGGACCGGCTCAGGACCCTCGACGTGAAGATCGCCGCCGCGAACGACGAACGCGCCCGCGCGGCCATCGTCGAGCTGCTGATCGGCACGCGCGGCGGCGCGCCCGACAGGATCCGTGCGGCGGAGCTCCTCGGCGCGTGGGCCGCGCAATCCCCGGGCGACGGCCTGCCGAACTACCTGCTCGGCCGCCATTACCTGAGCGACGGCCGCTTCGATGAGGCCGCCGATCGCCTGGACCGCGCGCTCGCGGCCCACCTGCCCATCCAGCGGGTATGGATCGAGGCCGAGCGGCTGAGGCTCGTTGTCGCGTGCGGCGTCGAGGACGTCGAGACCGCCCGCAGGATGTTCGCCCAGTACGCAGCGCACGACGGGGCCGCCGGCACGGGGCCGGCCGTGAGCGAGGAGCGCCGGGACGCCGCCCTCCGCCTGCTCGAGCGCTGCGCCGGCGCGGCGGCCCGGCCTATGTCCCCGGCGACCGCGGGCGACCCGCCGGCCGGAGAAAAGTGAAGAATGCCTCTCGTCCCTGCGCGCTGACGTGGTGAGATGTCGTGGAAATGCACGCAGAGCCTGCGAGCGAGAGGGTTGGCCGCCTCGTCGCGCTGAACGCTGTCCTCACCGTCGTGGCCCGCCACTCGAACCTGCTCCTGCCGAGGCCGTTCGAGGAGCTCGCCGGGGCCGTCGGCCGGTTCGCCGCGTTCCAGCTCTTCGCGGTGGTGTTCCCGGAGTCGGAGGGCGGGCTCCGCGCGTACTCGGTCTTCCGCGGCGACGCGCTCGCCGCCGCGCCGTTCGGCGCGCGCCTGCCGGCGCCCGCGGCGCTCTTCCGGCGGGTGTTCGCCGAGGGCGAGCCGTTCTCCTGCGACGACGCCCGCGCGGGGAACGCCCTCGCCCAGATGGGCGCCAGCGAGGGGTGCCTCTCGTACGTCGCGCTCCCGGTGCGGGCCGCGCCTCCTGGCGCCGAGCCCGGCCACCCCGCCGCGCGCTCCGCGCCGGCCGGCGCCGGAGCCGGCGGCTTCGGCTGCCCGATCATCGCGGCGCTCGTCGTCGGCTACGGGGACGCCGGCGCGGCGGCCTCGGCGCCGATCCTGCTCCTCAAGGAGATCGCCGACGCGCTCGGCGCCGGCCTGGATCGCTCGCTGCGCGTCGTCGCCGGGGAGCGCGAGGCCGCCGAGCGGCTGCTCAGGATCCGCGAGCTCGAGGAGCAGCACCGGAACCTCCTCGACAACGCGCCGCTCATCATCTTCCGGCTCGATCCCGAGTCCGGCGAGCTCTCGTTCCTGAACCGGCACGCCGAGCGGCTCCTGGGCGTGCCGGTGGCCGAGGCGCTCAGGACGCCGGGCTTCCTCGGGGAGGCCCACGCCGACCCGGAGGGCGTGATGTGCTTCGAGGACGCGGTCGCGCGGGCCAAGCTCGGGGCCCCGTCGGCCTCCTACGAGGCGCGCCTGCGGCGGCGGGGTGGCGACGCGATCACCGCGCGCGGCACGGTGTACCCGCTCGTCTCGGATCGCGGCCGCGTCGTGGCGATCGAGGGCGTCCTCGCGGACGTGAGCACCGAGCACGCGGCGCGCACGCGGCTCATCCAGGTCGATCGCCTCTCGACGCTCGGCACGCTCGCGGCCGGCGTGGCGCACGAGATCAACAACCCCGCGGCGTTCATCCTGCTCGGCCTGGACATGCTCGACCGCCTCCTGCGCGGCCCGAACGTGCGCATGGAGGGCAGCGCCGCCTCCAGCGCGTCGGAGCTCGTGAAGGAGCTGCGCGACTCGATCAAGCGCATCGTCGACATCGTCCGCGATCTCAAGCTGTTCGCGAGCCCGCCGCAGCCCGAGGGCTCGCGGCGCACGCTGACGGACGCGAACCGCACGGTCGATTCCGCGCTGAGCCTCACGCGCGGCCAGATCATCGAGCGGGCGCAGATCGTGAAGAACCTGTCCGAGGTGCCGCCGATCCTCATGGATGACGGCCGGCTCGGCCAGGTCATCGTGAACCTCCTCGTCAACGCGGCCCAGGCGATCCCGAAGCCGGGCTCGAAGCACGAGGCCCGCGATCAGACGGTGACGGTCGAGACGCGGAGCGACGGGGAGACGGTCGAGATCGTGGTGAGCGACACCGGCGCCGGCATCGCGGAGGAGAACCTGCCGCGCATCTGGGCGCCCTTCTTCACGACGAAAGGTCCCGAGGTCGGCACGGGGCTCGGGCTGTCGATCAGCCGCGAGATCATCGAGCGCGCGGGCGGGCAGATCACGGCGGAGAGCCCCGTCCCGGGGAGCGTCCCGCCGGGCGGCGCGCGCTTCATCATCTCGCTGCCCGCGGCGGGGCGGACGGACGAGGCGACGCCGAGCGTCTCGCCTGTGCCGCGGCTCGTCTCGAAGCGGGTGCGCGTGCTCGTTGTGGAGGACGAGGCGTCGCTCGCCCGCGCGCTGTCCGAGCAGCTGGGCCGCGTGCACGAGGTGGCGCTCGCGCCGAGCGCCGACGCCGCGATGGGGATGCTCGCGGGCGGGCAGCGCTTCGACGTGGTGCTCTGCGATCTGCGCATGCCCGGCATGTCGGGCGACGTCTTCTACACGCGGATCCGCGAGAGCGATCCCGTGCTGGCCCAGGGGTTCATCTTCATGACCGGCGTGGGCTTCGGCGCCGATGTCGAGCGGTTCCTCGCCTCGTCGGGCCGCCCGCTCCTGGAGAAGCCGTTCTCCGCCGAGGACGCGCTCTCCGCGATCGCCGAGGTCGTCTCCGCGAACTCCGCGCCCCGCCCGGAGGCGCGCGACAGCAGCAGGTAAGAGGCGCCCGCGCTGTCGCCGGTGGGACCTCCCTGTCGTCCACGTCGCGCGCTCGCGATCCGTGACCGGCGCGCCCGCTGGAGCGCGCTGGTCACCGACAGATCAGCCGAGGAGCTGCGCGCAGATCTGCTGGAGCTCCCGCAGCACGTCTGGGGTGGCTTGCAAGGTGATCCGGGAGCGGTGCTCGCCCTCCTGGTAGCTCAGCGTGAGCACGACGACGGGGGCGGCGATCTTCGCGCCGCGGCTCGCGGCCGCGATCGTGTCGACGCGCCAGTCGACGCCGGTGAGCAGCTTGCCGTGATCGAGCAGCGCGCCGCGCACGATCTCCCGCCGCACGACCGCTCGGGCCTGGTCGTAGCCGGCGAGCAGGATCGCTTGGAGCTCCTCGGCGCCCTCGCCTGGCGCGAGCGCCGCGAGGTCGGCCGCGAGCGCGGCGCGGTCGAGGTCGCGCTTGCTCGCCTCGCGGACGAGGAATCGGCACGCCTTGAGCACGCGCGCGAGCGCCTCGGAGCCGACCTCGTGCCGGCGGCAGAACGCGTCGAGGAGCCGCTCGACGGCGGCGGGCACCGGCTCGCCGAGGCTCGGCCCGAGCGCCTCCCAGAGGCGCTGCCGCGCGCCCTCGGGCAGCTCCAGGAGCCGGCGCAGGTCGGCGGCGAGCTCCGGGGGCGGCGGCGCTCCGCCGAGGCAGCGGAGCTCGGCACCGTGCGGGCTCATTGGCTCAGCTGGATCGGGACGTAGAGCGCCCGCATCGTCGCCGCCGTGCCCGCGCGCGTGTACCCGGCGAGGCCGAACAGGACGTTCCACCAGTGACCTTCCGGGGTCTCGCCGTACGAGAACAGGGGGACGAGGTGGAACTCCCACTCCTTGCCGTTCCGCACCCGGTGCTCCCGGTACACGGTGTTGAGCGCGACCTGCGTCACCGAGTTTGGATCCGCGAACCGGAAGAAGAACGGCAGGGCCACCGTGGTGCGCGACGTCGGCGACGCGAAGTCCCAGAGGAACGGCGCGACGACGAGGTGCGTCGAGTCGCGGTTCCTCCCCGAGTAGAAGAACGGATAGATGTCCGTCTCCCAGCCGGTGAGATCCCGCGTGTGCCGCACGAGCGGCGTGAGCCAGGTGGTGTCGCTCAACCCGTGGCGCTTGAAGCGGCCATAGAACGGGAAGAGCACGAGATCATCGCTGCGCGGCGAGGTGTTCCGGTAATAGAACGGGAGCAGGAACGTCCGCTCGAGATCGATGTCCGGATCCCGGTATTGCCAGAAGAGCGGCGTGATCATGTCGAGCTCCGTCCGCCCTCGGTAGCGAGCGTAGCCCCAGGTCGCGAAGGTGCTCTCGCCCTCCTCGCCCCGCGCCTTCAGGAAGAGCGGCGTGATGAGCAGGCTCTTGTTGCCCTCGTACCCGTAGTGGAAGAACGGGAACAGCGTCGTGCGATCGTGGTTCTTGCCCCAGCTGTGCCAGTAGAAGGGCATGATGTTGAACACGTCGCCCTTGCGGGAGTGCTGCCACATCAGCGGGCCCCACACGTTCGTGGAGCGGTCTCCGACGTCGCTGTAGTGGTAGTAGTGCAGGAGCGGCGGGATGACCTCGTACTCGCTGCTCTCGTCGTGGCCGTAGAAGTAGAGGGGGGCCAGGCCGAGATCGATCTTGTCGGCGGTGCGCGTGTCGCACGCGGGGCCGCCCTTCCAGCTGCAGAAGAGCGGGCCGATCAGGTTGAAGCCGCTCCGCGCCGTGTGGTGCGTGAAGGTCAGCAGGGGAGGGATGTGGAAGTAGCCGCTCCCGTCGTCGCGCTTGCCCTCGAAGAAGAGCGGCGCGAGCCAGTTGTCGTGCCGGCCCGGCTCTGCCGCCCGCCCGGGGCTCGCGGGGCGACCCTCGGACTCGCGGTGCATGAACGGGCCGACGATCGTCGTGTACGTGTTCTCGTCGCGGAGCTTCCAGAAGAAGGGGAAGAGCACGTCGGCGTCGACGTCCTTGCTCCGGCGGTTGTAGTAGAGCGGCGTCACCATCGTGGCGCGGTCGCCGGGCATCCGGCGCTCCGCCCACAGGGGGAAGACTGTCCTGAACTGGTAGCTGCCGCTCCGCTCGCTGTAATAGGGGCCGTACCAGTCGCGCTGGATCTCCTCGGCGCGCCCGCGCTCCCACTCGCCGACGTCGTTCGTGCCGATCTGCTTCTTGACCGCGGGCGGCACCGCCAGCGGGTCCTCCGGCAGGGTCGGCTCCTGGGTCTGGATCGGGCTCTCCTCGGACGTCGGCGCCGCGTGCGTCTCCGGCGTGCCGGGCGGCGGCTTCGGCGGCGCGCTCGCGGGCGGCGGCTGCGTCATGCCGGGCTGGCCGAAGCCGAGCTGCGCCGCCGCGACGGACGGCGCGGCGAGCGCGGCCAGCGCCGCGGCGAGCGACAGCGCCGATCGCGCGCGCCGAGCGCGGCCCCGCCCCTCGCCCGCCGGCGCGCCGCGCGCCCCTCGCGAGCAGTCCTGCGCTCCCATCGCCTCGGAGGAGGTCAACGCGCTCCCCGCTGGCCGCCGGGCGACGCTTCGAGGGCCCGATCCGCGAGCACGCGCGCCGCACCCTCCAGCGGGATCTCCTCCTGCACGTGCGCCACGAGATCCTTGATCTGGAGCACGCCGCGCTCGATCTCCGCGTCGCCCAGGATCACGCAGAGCCGCGCGCCGAGGGAGTCCGCGCGCCGGAGCATCGCCTTGAGCCGCCCGCCGCGCCCGTCGAGCTCGACCGGGACGCCGAGCGCGCGCAGCTGCTTCGCCAGCACGAGCGCCTGATCCGCGCCGCTCTGGCCGAGCGGGGCGAGGAAGCAGCCTGGCCTCCGGCGGGGCGAGGCGCCGGGCATCATCGTGAGCAGCCGCTCCATCCCCATCGCGAAGCCGATCGCGGGCACGCTCGGCCCGCCGAGCCCCGCGACCATGGCGTCGTAGCGGCCGCCGCCCGCGAGCGTGCTCTGGGCGCCGAGATCGCCCGCGGTCGCCTTCACCTCGAAGAGCGTGCGCGTGTAGTAGTCGAGCCCCCGCACGAGCGACCGATCGACGACGTAGTTCACGCCGAGCACGTCGAGGCAGCGGCGCACGCCGTCCCAGTGCGCCCGGTCCGCGTCGTCGAGCAGATCGAGGATCGACGGCGCGTCGCGCGACACCTCGTGATCGCGCTGGTCCTTCGAGTCGAGGATGCGCAGGGGGTTCTTCTCCAGGCGGCGCTGCGAGTCCTCGCTGAGCTCGGCCTTGCGCGGCGTGTAGTGGGCGAGCAGCGCCTCGCGGTAGCGCTCGCGCGTGCCCGCGCTGCCGAGCGAGTTCACGTGGACCACGAACTCGCCGACCCCGATGTGCTGCAGGAAGCCGGCGACGAGGTCGATCGTCTCGGCGTCGCAGAGCGGACCGGGATCGCCGAAGAGCTCGCAGCCGGCCTGGTAGAACTGGCGGTAGCGCCCCTTCGCCGGCCGCTCGCCGCGGAACATCGGGCCGAGGTAGTACCAGCGGGTGACCGGCTCCTTCGCGTGGACCGCGTGCTCGACGTAGGCGCGCGCGGCGCCCGCGGTGCCCTCGGGGCGGACGGTGAGGTGATCGCCGTGGCGTTCGAAGGAGTACATCTCCTTCTCGACCACGTCCGTCGTCTCGCCCATCTGGTGCCGGAAGAGCTCCGTCGGCTCGAGCAGCGGCGTGCGCACCTCGGCATAGCCGTGGAGCTCCGCGTGGAGGCGGAAGGCCCCCTCGAGCTTGTGCCAGCGCTCCACCTCTTCGGGGAGGATGTCGTTCATCCCCCGTACCGCGCGCAGTTCCATCGCGCGGCGCTTATGGTCGGTGCTGGCGAGCGGGTCAAGCCGGTCGGATGCTTCCCGGTTACGCTCGGGTCTCGCCGGCGCGTCGCCCGAGGACTATGGGGTCTTTCCAGAGGCATGGCGAAGGCGAAGGCACGCGCTGCGGCGATCGATCTTGGGAAGGCCCGCGTGGGCGTGGCGGTGACCGACGAGCTCGGGCTCTACGCGCACCCGCGGCCGCTGCTCGACGGGCGAAACCGGAAGGCGCTCCTGGAGGCCCTTGCGGCGCTCGCTCGGGACGAAGGCATCACCCGGTTCGTCGTGGGGCTGCCGCTCGAGATGAACGGGGACGAGGGGCCCGCCGCGCGGCGGGCAATGGCCTTCGCGCAGGCGCTGGCGGACGCGGCCGGCGTCGAGGTGGAGCTCGTCGACGAGCGGCTGACGACGGTCGAGGCGGCACGGCGGCTGCGCGACGGGGGCGTCTCGGGGCGGAAGAGCAAGGAGCGCGTGGACGGGGCCGCGGCTGCGCTCCTGCTCCAGGCGTGGCTGGACCGGCGCTAGGGCGGAGCTATCGGCTCTCGCTGCGGAGCAAGAGGTACGCGCCGGCGGCGCCGATCGCGCCGACCGCGAACAGCACGACGTCCCACATGGGCCACGCGACGCCGGCCGCGCGCCGGAGGACGACGGCCTCCACCACCCGCACGAGCAGCGACGCGAAGCCGTACGCGCACAGGCCGACCACGATCGGCCGGCGCAGGTTGTCGGCCAGATCGACCGCCTTCATGCTGTTGTTCCAGACGGTCTTGCGCACGTGGCTCGCGCTGATCAGCGCGGGGGTGATCAGCGCGAAGCCGATCCCGGACGCGAGCAGGACGGCCTCGAGGCCCGTCAGGTTGTCGGTCACCTGGCCGCCGCGCGACAGGCGGATGATCGCGGTGACCAGCGTGACCAGGCTGCCGGCGACCCAGAAGAGGCCGAGCGCGAAGAGCAGCAGGATGAGCGGCCTCGCCATGCTCACCTGCTGCGCCTGGCGGAGCTGCATCGTCGGCGCCACGCGCGGCGCCGACGGCATCGACACGCGCGGCCCGGGCGACCCGGGGGCGTCGAGCTCCTTGGGCTCGGCCTCGCTGGTGTCGTAGAGCGCGAGCTCCGCGTCGAGCTCCTCCATCGTCTGGTACCGATGGCCGGGCTCCTTCGCCATGGCCCGCTGGATGATCATCTCGAGCGGCTCGGGGATGCTCGGCTCGAGCGAGCGCGGGCGGGGCGGGTCCTCGGTGAGGACCGCGGTGAGCGTCGCGGTCGGATCGTTGCGGTCGAACGGGCGGCTGCCGGTGAGGGCGCAGTAGAGGATCGCGCCGACGGCGTAGATGTCCGCCCGGTGATCGACGCGCTCGCCGCGGGCCTGCTCCGGCGCCATGTACGAGGGCGTGCCCATGATCATGCCGGTCTGCGTGAGCGCGGCGCCTGGCGCGTCGTCGACCTTGGAGATGCCGAAGTCGATCACCTTGGCCGTCGGCATCGCGAGGTCGCCGGTGAGGAACACGTTCTCCGGCTTCATGTCGCGGTGCACCACGCCCTTCGCGTGGGCCGCGGCGAGCGCCTTGCAGATCTGCCGGACGATGCGCACGGCGGGGCCGGTCTTCATCTTGCCGGCCTCGTTGAGGTAGTCGGCGAGCTCCTTGCCTTCGAGGAACTCGTTCACGAGGAACGGACGGCCCTCCGCGGTGCGGTGGACGTCGAAGACGGTGACGACGTACGGGCTCTGCACCGCGGCCGCGGCCTCGGCCTCGCGCTGGAAGCGCGAGATCACCTGGGGCTGCCGCGCGAACTCCGGGTGCAGCATCTTGATGGCGAACCGCTTGCTGGAGATCCGCGTGTGGCGCGCCTCGTAGACGCGCCCCATGCCGCCCTCGCCGACGACGCGCACGACCGTGTACGTCTCGTTGAGCGTCTTGCCGACGAGGTCGTCGCGGACCGCGTCGTCCTCCGACTCGTCGAGCGTCGCGGCGTCGCGCGGGCAAACCCTGAACTCGGCCGGGTACCGGACCCCGCAGGTGGGGCAGACCTTGGGGGTCGAGTTGTCGCTCCCGGAGGTCGGGAGCGCCGTGGCGGAAGCGGAAGAGGAGAGGCTCGTCATCGCGTTCGCGATATGAAGGTCCGACTGCGAGCCGCGCGCGTCCGACTGCGGTCGGGAGGCTTCGTCGGGGGGCCGCATGGTGCCGGGCATCGCCGACCGAGGGTAACCAATCGGCCGTTCTGGGGGTGACAAATCGCGCGGCCCGTGTCGACCGCGTTGACGGACCGAGGCACCTGCGTATACTCGCGCGCTCCTCAGCTCACTGGCCTGAACTTCGCGGGCTTCCGCCACTACGGGCGTGGGGCTCACATTCAGGCGTCACTTGGCCAGCCGCCGGTCCCGTTCTTCCGTTTTCTTCGGAGAGGACGAGCCGGCCCGGACGCTCGGTAGCGCACCGGCAGGGCCATGGAGAGCCAGCCATGCTGCACTCGGTTCAGAAGACGGACATCATCCAGAAGTACGCGATCCATGACGGCGACACCGGGTCGCCGGAGGTCCAGATCGCCCTCCTCAGCGAGCGGATCAACCAGCTGCAGGAGCACTTCCGCACGCACCAGAAGGACCACCACTCCCGCCGCGGCCTGCTGAAGCTGGTGAGCCAGCGCCGCCGGCAGCTCGACTACCTGAAGCGCGTCGACATCGAGCGCTACCGCGGCCTCATCGGCCGCCTGAACCTCCGCAAGTAGCGCGACTCTCGGGCCGATCAGGCCTGAGGTCCCGGCGCGAGGCGTGCGTCGCACGCCCGCGCTGCGCGAGAGCAGGCGACCTCGCCTGCCGTCGGCCCGCTGGGTCTGCCTGTCCCACCTGCTGCTTCACCCCACCTCCGGCGGTTCCCCCCAGCGGCTCGTCCGCGTGGGATCGGTCCTGCTCGCGGCCCGCACGCGCTCGGTCCGCCTCATCCGCGGCTCCGCGCGCGCCTTTCTGCACAAGCACCCCTGCGCGCGCGGCCGTTCCGGTCCCTTCCGTTCGGGAGGTTTTGCGGGACGCACCCCTGAACGCCTGCGTTTTGCGCTGGCGAGAGTGGAGCGGACGCTCTAAGGAGGTCACTCATTGACCACGGACCGGCGGGGCGATCGGGCCTCGCCGTTCCCGAGCGCGGGCTCCGCGCGTCTTCGTCTTCGCTTCGTGCGCAGCAGGTCGGCTCCTGCGCAGGAACCGAGGAAGAAGAGCAGCCCCTCGCGCTCGGCGTAGCGCCGCACGCAGCGGCCCTCGCGATCGCGCGAGAGAGAGCTGAAATCCCAATGTTCGTTCGTGAATCCGTCATGGTGGGTGGCCGTGCCCTCACCCTCGAGACCGGCCGCCTGGCCAAGCAGGCCCACGGGGCCGTGCTCGTCACCTACGGCGATACGATGGTGCTCGTGACCGCCGTCTCGCAGGACGAGCGGCCGGGCCTCGACTTCTTCCCCCTCACCTGTGAGTTCGTCGAGAAGACGTACGCCGCCGGCAAGATCCCCGGAGGCTTCTTCAAACGCGAGGCGCGCCAGCGCGAGGAGGAGATCCTCTCGAGCCGCCTCATGGATCGCCCGCTCCGCCCCCTCTTCCCGGAGGGCTTCAAGCGGGACACGCAGATCATCGCGACCGTCCTCTCCAGCGACAAGCAGAACAAGGCGGACGTCCTCGCCCTGACGGGGGCGAGCGCCGCGCTGCACATCTCGGACATCCCCTGGCACGGGCCGGTCGTGGGCGTGCGCGTGGGCCGGCTCGACGGCGAGTTCGTGGCGTACCCCACGGTCGCCGACATCGAGCGCTGCGACATCGACCTCGTCGTCGCCTGCTCGCGCGACGCGATCGTGATGGTCGAGGGCGGCGCCGCGGAGGCGACCGAGGCGGAGATCATCGACGCGCTGATGTTCGCGCACGAGACCGCGCAGCCGGTCATCGATCTGATCGAGAAGATGCGCGCCGCGGTGGGCAAGCCGAAGCGCGAGTTCGTCGCGCCGGCGCTGCCGGACGAGATCAAGCGGCGCGTCGCCCAGATCGTCGACGAGGACCTGAAGGCCGCGACGAAGGTGACCGACAAGAAGGCGCGCTACGACGGCTACAGCTCGCTCAAGAAGAAGCTGACCGAGACGCTGAACGCCGAGCTCGGCGCCGAGAAGCTCCTGCCTTTCCAGGGGCTCGTGAAGGCGGAGTTCGAGGAGCGCAAGGCGCACGTCGTCCGCACCTACGTGACCGAGGAGGGCAGGCGCATCGACGGCCGCGACGGCAGGAGCATCCGGCCGATCATGTGCGAGGTCGGCCTGCTCCCGCGCGTGCACGGCAGCGCGCTGTTCCAGCGCGGCGAGACGCAGGCGATCGTCACGACGACGCTCGGCACCTCGACCGACGAGCAGAAGATCGACGGCCTGATGGGGGAGACGTGGAAGCGCTTCTACCTCCACTACAACTTCCCGCCCTTCTCGACGGGCGAGACGAAGCCGCTCCGCGGCCCCGGCCGGCGCGAGATCGGCCACGGCGCGCTCGCCGAGCGCGCGCTCTCCCGGATGATCCCGGCGCCGGATCAGTTCCCGTACACGATCCGCATCGTGTCGGAGACGCTCGAGTCGAACGGCTCGTCGTCGATGGCGGCCGTCTGCGGCGGGTGCCTCTCGCTCATGGACGCGGGCGTGCCGATCAAGTCGCCCGTCGCGGGCATCGCGATGGGCCTCATCATGGAGGGCGAGCGCTACGCGGTGCTCTCGGACATCCTCGGCGACGAGGATCACCTCGGTGACATGGACTTCAAGGTCTGCGGCACGGCGCGCGGCGTGACCGCGATCCAGATGGACATCAAGATCGCGGGCCTGAGCCGGCAGATCCTGGCGCAGGCGCTGGATCAGGCGCGCGAGGGGCGGCTCCACATCCTGGGCAAGATGCTCGAGACGCTGCCGACCACGCGGCCCGAGCTCAGCCAGTACGCGCCGCGGATCACCACGGTGCGCGTGAAGCCCGACCAGATCCGGCTGATCATCGGCCCCGGCGGCAAGACCATCAAGGGCATCGTCGACCAGACCGGCGTCGCGATCGACGTCGAGGACGACGGCACGGTGAACGTCGCGTCGGCCGACTCCGACGCGGTGAAGAGGGCGCTCGACATCATCAAGGGCCTGACGGCCGAGCCCGAGGTCGGCGCGACCTACAAGGGGACGGTCAAGCGCATCACCGACTTCGGCGCCTTCGTCGAGATCCTCCCGAACACCGACGGCCTGCTGCACATCTCGGAGATGGCCCACACGCGCGTCGAGCGCGTCGAGGACGTCGTCAAGGAGGGAGATTCGCTCGACGTGAAGGTGCTGAGCGTCGATCGCGAGGGGAAGATCCGGCTGAGCCGGCGCGAGCTGCTCCCGCTCCCGGAAGGCGAGGAGGGCGATCGGGCGCGCGAGCGCATGGCGCAGGCGCGCGACGCCGGCCCGCCGCCGCGGCGCGATGGGCCGGGCGGGCGAGGCGGCGATCGCGGCGGCGATCGCGGATCGCGGCCCGGCATGGAGCGCGATCGTGGCGGGCCGCCGCGCGAGCGCCGAGAGCGCCGCTCCTAGTCACAAGACCTCAAGGCGGGACCTCATGCCGCGCTGCGGCGCGCGCCCGAGCCGTCCCGCCGCTCACTCCCCCTCAGAGAGATCTCCGATTCGCAGCGATCCGCGGCCGTGCGCGCGGGTCGCTGCTGCGCACGGCCGGCCGCCGCGCTCCGCTGCTGCGTTGACGCGCGCGTGCGCCGCGCCGCGCAGCGGCTCATCCCCCAGCTGCTTTGTTGGAATCCGGTGAAGTCCGCATGGCCCGTTCACAATCAGGGTAGTGTCGCGACCCCTGCTCGTGGCATGCTCCGCCCGTGCTCGTACGCAGAGCGAAAATCGTCTGTACCATTGGCCCTTCGTGTGACTCTCAAACGACGCTGGAGCAGCTTATCCGCGCCGGTATGGATGTCGCTCGACTCAACTTCTCTCACGGCTCGCATGAGGATCATGGCAAAGCAATCGCCACGGTCCGTGCGGCTGCGGAGGCATGCGGGAAGCCTGTGGCGATCCTGCAGGACCTCTGTGGCCCGAAGATCCGAGCCGGTCGCTTCCCCGGCAACACCTTCGAGGTGGCTGACGGGGCTACCGTTTGGCTGACCGAGGCGAACAGGGACAGCCCTGTCGCGACGCCCGGCGAGATCCCGATCCTCTACGAGGGGCTCGCGTCCGATCTGCAGGCCGGCGACGTCATCCTGCTCGACGACGGCCGCGTCGTCGTGACCGTGACCAAGGTCGAAGGGGACCGCGTCCAGGCCGGCGTGACGCAGGGCGGACGTCTGCGCGATCGCGTCGGCGTCCACCTGCCCGCCAGGCGTGTGCGCATCTCCGCGCTGACCGAGAAGGACAAGGCCGACCTCAGCTTCGGCCTTGCGCAGGGGGTCGACTACGTCGCCCTCTCGTTCGTCCGCAACGCGGACGAGGTCCGGCACGTCCGCGACATCTGCGAGGCCTGGGGTCGCCCGACGCCCATCGTCTCCAAGATCGAGACGCCAGGCGCCATCGACAACCTCGAGGCGATCATCCTCGCCTCGGACGGGGTGATGGTCGCGCGCGGCGATCTCGGCGTGGAGTTCAACCCGGAGCGGGTGCCGATCATCCAGCGCGAGATCCTCGGCCTCGCCCGCGTGCACCAGAAGCCGGTCATCGTCGCGACGGAGATGCTCCAGTCGATGGTGACCGCGACGCGCCCGACGCGCGCCGAGGCGAGCGACGTGGCGACGGCCGTCTTCGACGGCACCGACGCGGTCATGCTCTCGCAGGAGACCGCGACGGGCGCGCACCCGCCGCTCGTCGTGCGGATGATGGCCCGCATCGTGACGGAGGCCGAGCAGAGCTCGTTCTATCGTTACCTCTCGAGCGAGCAGCCCGGGCAGCGCGCCAACGTCCCCGAGGCGACCGCGCGCGCCGCCTGCGACATCGCGAAGGACATCGGCGCGAAGCTCATCATCGCGTTCACCGAGAGCGGCCTCACCGCGCGGTACGCGTCGAAGGCGCGCCCCGTGGTGCCGATCGTCGCCTTCTCGCCGAACGACACGACGCGCCGGCGGCTCGCGCTGCTCTGGGGCGTGGTGCCGTTCCCCGTCGACGCGCTCCGGAACTCGGACGAGATGATCGAGCGCGCCACCGGGTACCTGCTTGCGAACGGCCTCGTCTCGCCGGGCGACAAGCTCGTCACCATCTTCGGCGCTCCTGTCGGCGTCTCGGGGTCGACCAACACGATTCGGGTGAAGGTCGTTGAATGAGCCTGCCCGCCCGCGATAGGAGCTCGTCGGGCGAGCAGGAATCCCTCTCCAGAAACGCGGGCGCAGAAGTCCTCCCGAAGCTCGAGAAATACGAGCTGATCGAGGAGCTAGGCCACGGCGGGATGGCCACGGTCTACCGCGCCCGCGACCCGCGGCTCCGCCGCGAGGTCGCCGTCAAGATCATCCACAAGCACCTCCGGGAGAACGCGGAGGTCGGCACCCGCTTCGTCGCCGAGGCGCGCGCGGCGGCGAAGCTGCGTCACCCCGGCATCGTCGAGGTGTACGACGTCTCCAGCGAGCAGGACCGCGAGCGCTACCTCGTCGTCGAACTGCTCCGCGGCGCCACGCTGCGCAAGATCCTGGGCGCCCATCGCGAGATGCCGGCCGAGATCGGCGCCGCGGTGGTGCTCGAGCTCTGCGACGCGCTGGAGCACGCGCACGCGTCGGGGATCATCCACCGCGACGTGAAGCCGGAGAACGTGCTCGTCGAGCTGCCCTCCGACCGCGCCGGCGAGAGCCGGGACGGCGCGAGCGTGGTGATCAAGCTCACCGACTTCGGCATCGCCAAGATCCTCGACGCTCAGGGCGTCACCTCGACGGGTCAGGTGCTCGGCTCTCCGGCGCACATGGCGCCGGAGCAGATCGAGGGCGGCGAGGTCGACGCGCGCACCGACGTGTTCGCGCTCGGGGTGCTCTTCTACGAGTGTCTCGTCGGGCACCTGCCGTTCGAGGGCAAGAACCCGGCGCAGGTGCTCCGCAAGGTGCTCGAGGGGATCTACCCGGAGGCCGAGCGCGAGCGAGCCACCGTGGGCGCGCGCTGGAGCCGGATCGTCGCGGGCGCCCTGGCGCACGACATCGCCGCCCGCCCGGCGACCCCTCGCGCGCTCGCGGATCAGATCAGGGCCGAGCTCACGGCGCTCGAGATCGCGGAGCCGCGCGCCGAGCTCGCCGCCTACTTCGCCGACCCGGCAGGCTACACCGAGCGGCACGTCGCACGGCTCGTCCCGCGCCTCGTGGCGCGCGCGGAGGCCGGCCGCAAGCGCGGCGACGTGCCCGGCGCGGCCGCCGACTACAACCGGGCGCTGGCCCTCGCGCCGAACGACCTCACCATCCTCAAGCGGCTCACGAAGCTGAACGCGAGCCGCAACCGGCAGAAGCTCGCGCTGCGCGCGCTGCTCGTCGCGCTGGGGTCGGTGGCGCTCGGCCTCGCCGCGTTCACGATCGCCCGCGCGCTCCGCGACCCGCCGCCGGTGGACGGGGACGCGCTCGCGGCGGCCGAGCCGCCGACGCCGCCGACGTCGGCGACGCCCATGGACGCCCTCATCCCGTCGCCGAACGTGCGCGCGGTCGCGCCGAGCGCCAGGGAGGTCGCGAGCGCGCCGCGGCCCCGCGCGCGGCCACCGTTGCCGCACATCCCGCCCTCGGCCGCGCCGGCGGAGGACGTTCCGGCGGTGCGCGACGTCGTCTTCCAGATCGTCCCGAGCGGCGCCAGGCTGGTGCTCGACGGCGTCGAGATCAGCTGGTTCGGCGCGAACAAGGTCACGCCCGTCAAGATCGGCACACACACCGTTCACATCAGCGTGCCGAGCTCGCGGTGCTGCAAGCCGTACGCGGGCGTCATCTCGGTCGTGGCGCCGAAGCCCGGCGTCTCCGCGCCGCAGCGGATCATCCACAAGCTGGAGATCCTGCCCAGCACGGTCGTCCTGAGCGGCGCGCCGCCGAGCGCGCAGGTCGCGTGCCCGCAGATTGGCCTGATCGGCTATGCGGGCACCCCGCAGGCCGTGACCTTGAACGACGTGTCCTGGAGCGGGAGCTGTCTCTTCACGCCCGCGTCGCCGGAGGCCGCGCCGCGCGTCGGCAACGTGACGCTGGTGGCCGGCGAGCCGAACACGGTTTCCTGGCCGTCCGGCTGACGGCATTGCCGTCATTGTGGCGTCCGCTCCGGAATTCTCAGCATCCCCGTCCAAACTCCGCTACATCACGGCGCACCCCTTCCGCATGGCTGCGCGAACTCCAGGCAGGAGATCTCCCGGCGCTCGCTTCCCATCGGTCGGGGGCTGCCGCGCCCTGCGCGCGCCGCGGCGCCTCGCGGCGGCGGCCGCCGCCGCCCTCGCGCTCTGCTTCGCGGCGCCGGCGCGCGCCGACGACGTGCAGCAGTTCGAGCTCGCCAAGACGCGCTTCGACGCCGGGCACTACGAGGAGGCCGTGAGCCGCTTCGCGGCGATGCTCGATCCCGCGAACGCGCCCTGCGAGCGCGGCCCGATCGAGGCGGAGGGCAAGCCGTGCAGGATCTCCGAGCCCGGCCTGGTCGAGCGGGCGCGCGGCCTCGCCGCCGCGGCGCTCGTGGCGCTGCGGCGCACGGCCGAGGCCGAGGCGTACATCGAGAAGATCCTCCTCGACAACCCGGTGTACTCGCCGAACCCGGCGGTGTTCCAGCCCGAGGTCATCGATCGGTTCACCGCGGTTCGGGCGCGCATCCGGACGCGCATCGAGGAGGTGACGCGGCAGAAGGCCGAGGCGCAGCGCGAGGCGCGGCTGCGGGTCGAGCGGGGCCGCGAGGACGAGCGCCGCTGGGTCGCCGAGATCCATCGCCTCGCCGGGCGCGAGCGGGTCGTGGCGCAGAACTCCCGCTGGACCGCGATGCTGCCCTTCGGGGTGGGGCAGTTCCAGAACGGCGACGATGGGCTCGGGTGGTTCTTCCTGGTGAGCCAGGCCGTCGCCGGCGGGACCTCGATCGTCTCGGCGATCGCGCTGGCCAGCTACGAGAACGTCGACGTCTCGCCGAGGTCCTCGGGGCAGGGCGGCGGCCCGATGCAGCGCGTCGACATCGACGCGCTGAACAGCCGTATCGGGACCGCTGCCGCCATCAACCGCGTGGCCTTCGGGGCGTTCGCGACGCTCGTCGCGGCCGGGATCGCCCACGCGCAGATCACGTTCGTCCCCGAGCGGGTCTCCTTCCGGACGCGCCCCGTGCCGCCGCCGCCGAGCTTCACCGCCGCGCCGACGATCTCCGTGGTCCCCGGCGGCATGGTCGCGGGGCTCACCGGACGGTTCTGACCGGGGGCGCCGCGCGGCTCACGCCTTCCGCGCGGCGGCGATCCAGAACCCGCCGAGCTGCGCGAGCGGCGTGTCGCACAGCGCCCACTCCGCCCTGTGCAGGAGGCGCCCGAGGCCCGGCACGCGCATCGCGGCCGCGAACGGCGTCACGATCCGCACCCCGCGCGAGGCGACGACGCGCACGCCGTCCGGCATCAGCGCGGCGGCGGCGCTCGGCGCGTCGAAGCGCGTGAAGACGGCGCTCTCCCGGGTCCTGTCGCTGATGGCGCCCGCCGGGCCGAGCCGCTTCACGAGCCCGCGCAGGCTGTAGGGGTTGTAGAACTCGGCGATCACGTGCCCGCCGGGCCGCACCACGCGCGCCATCTCCGAGAGCGCGCGACGGACGTCCTCCACGTGGGCGAGCACCTTGAACGAGCACGCGACGTCGAAGCTCTCGTCGGCGAACGGCAGGTCGGTCGCGCTCCCCTCCACGACGTCGAGCCCGCGCTCCCTGGCGCGCTCGAGCATGCCGGGCGAGAGATCGACCCCGCGCGCGGCGCGCGCGAACGCGCCGATCCGCGCGAGCAGGAGCCCGGTCCCGCACCCCACCTCGAGCACGTCGCGGCCCTCGCCGAAGCGGCGCACGAAGTCGACCTCGAGCGCGTCGACGAGGTCGTGGTAGCCCCCGGGATCGCGCCCTCCGCGCCGGGCCTCGTAGCGCGAGGAGAACTCGTCGTAGTACGCCCGCGTCGCGCGCAGGTGCTCGTCCGTGCCGACCTCTACCGTCTGGGCTCCCATGGGCCCGCTATAGTACTCCGCGCCGCGGGCTGCCCGCGCTCCTTGCGCTCCTTGCGATTCACCGCGCCGGGCCGCATCTCTCCTGCGAGGTGACCCATGAAACCCGGCGACCATCCCGATTTCTTCCGCTTCGCGCCGCCCCCAGGGACCTCCCGCGAGAGCTCGATCCGGCTCGATCGCGAGGGCCGTTTCTGGCACGACGGCGCCCGGGTCGACCATCCGGCGATCGAGCGCGGGCTCCGGTCCTGGATCGGGCGGCACCCGGACGACGGCCGGCCGATCCTCACGAACGGCTACGACTGGTGTTACTTCCAGGTCGACGACGCGCCGCTCTTCGTCGACGCGCTCCGGATCGGCGAGGGCGGCGCGGTCTCGCTGCTCCTGTTCGACGGCACGGAGGAGCCGCTCGATCCGGCGACGCTCTCCCTCGGCGAGGACGGCGTCGTGTACGCGCGCGCCCGGAGCGGCGCGCTCGAGGCGCGCTTCTCGCGCCACGCGCAGACGCAGCTCGCCCCGCTGCTCGTCGAGGCCGAGCCGCCCAGGCTCTCCGTCGGCGGGCGCGAGGTCACGCTGCCCCCGCGGACCGCGCGCTAGCCCCGCGCGCCGGAGCTCCCGAGGGGGTCGCTGTCGCACGGGGCCGATGCGGCCGCGCTCGGCTCAGTACCGGTACTGCCAGAGCAGGTCGAGCATGCCCGAGGTCGCCTGGCGGGCGTCGACGCCCACCGTGCCGCGGAGCGTCCAGTGCTCGCTGAAGCGCCAGTCGATGGTGACCTCGGTCCGCGTGCCGCGCTCGCTCGCCGTCCCGCCAGGGGTCGGCCCGCTCGATCCCGTCGCGGCGCTCTGCTGCGCGCCTTCCTGGAAGGTGGCCTGCGCCGTCAGGTTGTCGCTCAGCCGGTAGATCAGGCTCGTCCTCAGCGCGCCCTCGGACGTCGTCCCGAACCGCGTCGTCAGCCCGCGCAGCGGCGCGATGCCGCTCAGCAGCGCGTTGAACTGCGCCGACGCGATCTCGCTGCCGACCGACGCCGCGACGCCGCCGGCCGCGAGGCCCGCGGGCGTCTGGGAGCCCGCTGCCTGCGCGCCCTCCGAGAAATCGGCGCCGAACAGGAGCCGCGCGAGGATGTCCTGCTGCGAGCTCGGCGGGCTCGAGGTGAAGCGCAGCGACCTGTCGGTGATGGGCCGGAGGTTGCCGTTGAAGGCGACGTGGATGCGCGTGCCGTCGGGGGCGTCCCAGTGCGCCGTGACGTTCAGGTGTGGGTTCGACGCGTCCTCCTCGCGCAGGCGCACGCGCCCGCCCTCGATCTCGAACGCCTTGCCGTAGATCTCGAGCTCGCCCCGCGTGACCACGATGCCGCCCGACACCCGCGTGTCCTCTCCGATCACGACGCGCGGCGGCGCGTCCTCGGCGCTCTGCAGGCGCAGCCTTAGCCCCGCGCCGCTGACGAACGCGTCGCGCACGTCGAACGCCACGGAGTAGCGGAGCGCGTCCGCCGCGCGCCGCTGCTTCTCCGGCCCGAGCGGCTGCGAGACGGAGATGTCGGGGTTGTCGCCGAGCGGCTGGACGTCGCGGCTGCTCGTCGCCGGCAGCGAGACGCGGAGCGTGGGGACCGTCGCGTACAGGGCGAGCTCGCCCGGCTTCTTCTCCGCGATGAACGACAGCGCCCCGGAGGCGGTCCCGAGCGGCACCCCCTCGAGCGTGAGCGGGAGGGCCTGGTCCTCGGCGATGGTCAGCGCCCCGGCGCCGTCGCGCAGCGTCAGCCCGGCGAGCCGGAACAGGGCCCAGCCCTGCGCCATCCCGGTCGTGCCCGCCGCGCGGAAGCCCTGGATCCGGAGGACGCCGCCCTCGGCCGTGATGCGGGCGGCCACGTCGCGCAGCTCCTGCCCGAGCTCCGGGATGTGCACGACGCCGTCCGTGACCTCCAGCTGGGCGCGGAGGTTGCCGTCCGCGTCGGAGGGGCCGCCGAGCTCGACGCGGAGATCGCCGTTTAGCGTCCCGTCGACCTTGCTCAGCAGCCCGCCGACCAGCGGCTGGAGCGCCGCGAGCCGGAAGCGCTCCGCGGAGATGGCGAGGTCCGTGCGCTCGCCGTCGAGGACCGGGATGAAGCCGCCGCGGAAGCGCACGCTGGCGAAGGCGTTCGCGCGGATCTTGCCGCCGCGCCGGCCCTCGAGGGCGAGCTCGGTGACGCGGAGGTTCCCGCGCCCGGCCTCGCGCATCGGGTCGATCCGCAGCGCGAGCACGCCGCGCTCGAAGGCAAGGTCGCTCCCGAGCGTGACGCCCGGCACCGTAAGGCGCGCCCTGAGCGACGGCGCGATGTTGAGGCCGCGCATCTCGATCTCGCCGCTCACGCGCCCGGCGATGCCGCTGTCGGCGAGCAGGGGGATCTCGCCGAGCGGGACCTCGCGCAGCGTCGCGCGGAAGGAGCCCGTCCACGCCGGGGGCGGAGGCGCGCCTTTGAGCGCGCGCGCCGGGACGTCCGCGAGCAGGCGCTCGAGCGGCGCGAGCACCTCGGCGCTCACGGTCGCGATCTCGGCCGCGCCGCGCGTGACGTGCGCGTCCAGCGTGGCCTTCTCGCTGTCGTACGTGAGCCACGCGTCGAGATCGGTGGGGAACAGGAGATCCGTCGCGCTCGAGGCGCCCGGCGGCGCATAGGTCAAGCCCCACCAGAGGGTGCGCGCCGTCAGGAACGGACGCTCGATCGTGCCGCTTGCGTACGCGTCGATCCGCACCTCGCCAGCGAGCGGCGGGAGCGCCTCGCGCACGAACGAGGGCAGCGTGGTGAGCTGGTCCATCCCGCGCCGCGGGATGGAGGCGTGCGCGGCGATGGGCGAGCGCAGGAGCGACGACCAAAGGGCCGCGGGCGGCCCCGTGAGCGCCTCGAGATCGAGCTCGATCGCGCCGGAGACGTCGGCGAGCAGCCCGCCGTCGTACAGGGTCAGCGCGGCGTCCGCCTTGCCGGTCGCGCCGCTGAACGAGCCCTTGAGCTGCGCGTCGACGAAGCGCGACTCCCAGGCCGGGCGGTCGGCGCCCAGCCGATGAGGACCGGCGAGCGCGAGGCCGTGCGTCCGCACGAGCACGTCGTGCAGCGAAGGCAACGGCTCGCCGGCCGCGCGCGACACCCCGAAGCTGGTCGTGAGCTTGCCGCGCACCTCGCTCACGATGTGCCCGATCGGCATGAGCTGCGCGAGGCAGCCGAGGTCCCAGTCGTTCGCGGCGACCTCGGCCTTCCCGACCAGGGTGGTCCAGGTCTTCGCGCGCAGGAGGGGCCCTTCCAGCGTGCCCTCGGCGCCGGACACACGCACGCTCGCGAGGGTGCCGGCGCACCGCGGCAGGGCGTCGTTCCACGCGCGGTTCGGCGGCTGCCCGCCGTTCCCGTTCGGTTGCGGCGATTTCGCGTCGATGCGCACGGACCCGTCGGCCTTGATCTGGTCGCGCTCGAAGGTCGCCGTGAGCTGCGCCGAGATGCCGGACAGGAACGCGATCTCGCCCCCCGCAAGGCCGAGCCGTACGTGGCCCGAGCGACCGGCCTCGCGGTCCCGATCGAGCGCGACGTCGACCTCCGCGCGCCCGCGCACGCGGATCGGGAGCCCGAGGAGCCGGGCCACGCGGCCGACGTCGATGCCGTCGCCCCGGAGGCGTCCGGTCACGTCATCGCCCCGCACCGCGAGCCGGCCCTTCAGCGAGCCGAGCTCGGCCGAGGAGAGATCGAGCCCCTCGACGGCGAGCCCGCCGGCCGAGGAGGTGATCGCCGTGATCTTCCCCGCGACCGCGGCGCCGTCGCGCTTCAGCTGGAGCTCGAGGTCGCGGAGGGCGAGGGGAGTGGTGGCCAGCCGCGCGGAGGCGCTCAGCGAGTCGTCGCCGTCGGTGAGCGTCGCGCGGAGCTTCGGCGAGGCGAGCGGGCCGGAGATCTGCGCGGTGACCTCGTCGACCGTGTGGCCGCCGGCGAGCGCCTCCTTCCCGGAGAGCGAGGCGTCGATCGAGAGCGCGTCGATCGGCCCGGAGACCCGCCCCGCGACGCGCGCGCTGGCGAGCGCGACGTCCTGGCCGACCCGGAGCCCGGCGAACGCGCCTTCGACGCGCGCGTCGAGCGCTCCCTTGCGCAGGCTCCCCTCGACGCGCACGCGGCCGGCGCCGTCGACGGGCCCGGCGAGGCGCGGCGCCGCGGCGATCGCCGGGATGTCGGCCGTCGCCGCGAAGCGGAGGCCCTGCCCGCCCGGCAGGAGGGAGACGGCGGCGTCGATCGGCGCGCCCGGCTCATGGAGGTGCACGCGCGCGTGGAGCTCGCCGCGGTCGAGCACGAGGTGGACGTCCGCCGCCGGCACGCGTTGCCCGAGCAGCGCGGTGGGCTCGGTCCGCGCCTCGACGGAGAGCCGGAGCAGGTCGCCGAGCTCGACGCGCACCCGGCCGTCCGCGGTGATCAAAGGCGCCGGTTCGGAGCCGCGCTCCGGCGCGGGCTTCGTCGCTTCGGCGCGGAGCCGGGCGGGCGCAACGCGGGGCAGGGCGGGCGCGGCGTGGGTCAGGGTGGGTACGGCGCGGGGCCGGGCGGGCGCGGCCGGGGCGGGCGCCGCGCCGGCCGGGGCGGGCGCCGCGCCGCTCGCCGTATCGGGCGAGAGGCGCACGCCGAAGAGCCGCAGATCGACGTCGCGCGCCTGCACCTCCGCGTCGAGCCGCACGGGCCCCGCCACGTCGAGCTGCCCGGTGAGGGCGAGGCCGCCGCCCGCCGGGCCCGCAGGATCCGCCGTGGCCGAGGCCACCACGTCGAGCTGAGGGAGGTGGCCGTCCACGGCCACGCGCGCGGAGATCGGCTCGGTGAGGGGGTGATCCGGGAGGAGGCTCCGCAGCTGCTCCGGCGTGGCGCGCGGGACGCTCGCCTGCGCCTCGAGGTGCTCCTCGTCGAGCACGGCCCGCGCGGTGATCTCGACGTCGGCGAGCCGACCGGCGAAGCTGCTCCACATCCGGACCTTGTCCCCGGCGCGGAGGTGGTAGTTCGCCGTGCCCGCCGTCCTGGCCGGCAGGAACGCGCGATCCACGAGGCCCGTCTGATCGACGTCGACCGCGACGCCCTCCGGGCCGATGTGCACCGACCCGAAGAGCCGGCTGACATCGGCGTCCAGCGCGCGCGGCGGAGCGACCTGCCCGTGGACCCACCCGCGCCCGATCTCGACGTGCGAGAGGGCGACGACGACGTCGCGCGGAGGATCCTCGGGCTTGGACGAGGGCGGGCTTCGCGGCGGCAGCGGCGTGAACGTGTCGCCGAGGGTGACGCCCCCCGCGCCGTTGTCCTGGACCAGCACGTCGGCCTGCTCGACCCGGATGTACGGGACCTCGATGCGGAGCGCGCCCGCGCCGAAGAGCGCGCCGCGGAGCATCGCGAGCACGTCGGCGCGCGCCTCGAGGCCGCTCGCGCGGATCACCTTGTTCCCCCGTGGATCGAGCGCGACCGCCGATCGGATCCGCACGCCGCCCAGGCCGAGCGCGTCGATCTCGTCAGCCACGATCCGCCCCTGGAACAGCGAGCCGAGGAGCCGGTTCGTGGCGTCGCGGGCGACGCGGCGCGCGGCGGGCGTGTCGAGGTGGAGCGCGACGCCGACGGCCGCGGCGCCCGCGAATGTCAGCGTGAGCCCGAGCGCCGCCGCGACGGCGGACGCAGCGCGGCGCGCCCGTCCCGGCGCGCGCGCCGGGCGCGGTGCCGAGGAGCGCCGCGCCTCGGGTGCGGGATCGGGCGTCACGGCGGGTAGCTTAGTACGCACGGGGCGCGGCGACCGTGCTGGCGCGCGGCGCGACGGCAGGCGGCGGAGGAACGCCGCGCCGCCGGATCGAGCTCCGCGGGGGCGCATCCGAGCCCGATCCACGCGCGCCGAAGGGAAGTCCTCGCCGGAGCGCCACGACCTGCGACACGCGGCCACGATGTGCGCCCGAGGCGCGCCGGAGCGGAGCGGTCAGCCGGCGAGCCGCTCGAGCTCCACGAAGAGCGTGCCGAGCTCCGGCTTCGACCGGAGCGGCGCGCAGAAGCGGCTGGCCAGGTGGAGCAGCTCGGCGTCGAGCTGATCGACCCTCCGCCCGATCTCGGCGATGCGCTCCTGGGACTCCCGGCGCCGCGCCTCGAGCTGCCGGTCGAGCTCTTCGAGGCGCTCGCGCAGCTTCTTGATCTGCGCGTCCACCTCGGCCACCTCGTGCTCGCGGGCGATCGCCTCGCTCTCCGCCTCGTAATCCGCCTTGCGCGACGCATACCAGCCCTCGACGAGCTCGGCCAGCCTGCGGTAGCTGGCGGCGAGCTCGAGGTAGGGCTCGGCGAACCCGGACCGGCCCTCCCAGCGCACGGCCTCCTTGTGCGCGATCAGCACCTCGGGGACGAACGCCTGCGTCGCCGCGTTGAGCGGCGCCACCCTGGCGCGGAACGACCGGGCCTCCTCGCGCGTGAGCGAGGCGTCGACCGTGAGCGCGTCCATCGCCCGCCCGATCTGCATCCGGCCGTCGCGCCACTCCTCGGCGACGCCCTCGAGGCGCCGCTGCTCGTCGAGGGCCCTCGAGCGGAGGTCGGCGTGCTCCCGCACGACGCCGCGCAGCGCCTCGAGCTGCCGCTGGATCTCCCCCGGCGCCGACGCGCCGAACGCGCGGGCCGTCATCCGCTCGAACAGCTCGAGCCGGCTGACCCAGGGATCGCGCCCGGCGCCCCTCGAGCGCACCGCCGAGTCGCGCGGCATCGCCTCCGGCGGCGGGGGGAGCGCGATCCGGTTCGCGGCCGCGATCTCCTCGAGCTCCGCGAGCACGCGGTACGCGTCGACGGGGCGCTCGGAGGGCTCCTTCGCCATCAGGGCGCTGACGAGGCGGTCGAGCGCGTCCGGCATCTCCGGGGCGAGCTCCTTGAGGTGCGGCGGCTGCTCGTTCATGTGCTTCAGGATCCAGCTCGCCGGATCCGGGGCGTCGAACGGCAGCCGCTGCGTGATCATCTCGAACATGATGACCCCGAGCGAGTAGAGGTCCGCCGGGGGGCCAGCGTCGATCGTCGTGCTGCGCTCTGGCGCCATGTACTGCGGTGTGCCGAAGATCTCACCGAGGTTCGTGAGGCGCGCGTCCTGCGCGCAGCGGGCGATGCCGAAGTCGAGGAGCTTCACCCAGTCGCCCTTCATCAGGAACACGTTCTCCGGCTTGAGATCGCGGTGCACGACGTCGAAGTCGTGCGCTCGGCCGAGGGCGCGCGCCATCTGCACCCAGATGGGCAGGGCCCGCGCGAGCGGCACCCGGCTGCGCTCCACCACGTCGGCGAGGCTCGTCCCCTGGAGCAGCTCCATCACGAGGAAGGGCAGCCCGTCGTCGGTGTCGCCCTGATCGAAGATCTCGATGATGTTCGGGTGCGCGAGCCGCTGCGCGTGCCGTGCCTCGCGCCGGAAGCGCTCCCGCGTCGTCGTGTCCTGCGCGAACTCGCGGTTCAAGATCTTGATGGCGCACGGGGTGCCGATCAGCTTGTTGTATGCCCTGTAGACCGTGGCCATCCCGCCGATCCCGAGGCCGAGCTCGATGACGTAGCGACCCGCGATCGACGTCCCGATGCGGGGATCCTTCTCGGAGACGAGCGATGAGCCGTCGATGAAGCAGAAGGCGCTGTCGGCCGGGTAACGCTGATGGCACTGCGGGCAGGTCTTCATAGCGGGCACGTCGGCTGCAAGGCTACACTCTACGGGGGGCCGCTCTCGAGGGTCAACGCTCGGCGCGCGCCTCGGCGCTTTGTCGAATCGTGGTGTGCTGCGCTGCCTTGCCCTGCGTGATTCCGCGTAGCCCGATGTCTCCTCGCGCGGCCCCGCGTCCTCCCACGTGGCCCACGCGCCTCCTCGCATCCCGCGGCCACCCCTCACGTGGTCTCGCGTGGTCTCGCGTGGTCTCGCGTCTGCTAGCGTCTGCTAGCGCCTGCTAGCGTGATTCCAGCGCGGTTTCCGCATGATTGCCGGCGGCACGGCGCGCGCCGCGCGGGCTCTCCGCGATATGTTCTCGTGACGTCATGGACGAGGCTCCCTTGCGCGCGGTGGTGATCGGCTCTGGCGTCGGCGGCGCTGCCGCGGCGCTCCTCCTTGCGCACGCCGGCATCCCGACCCTGCTCGTCGAGAAGGAGCGCCGCCTGGGCGGCTCCTCTGCCGCTTACGAGAGGGACGGCTTCCGTGTCGACACAGTCACGCACATGCTCGGCTGTGGCGAGCATGGCCCGCTAGGCGACGTGCTCCGCCGCGTGGGCCAAGGCGACGCCATCACGTTCCAGCAGAGCGACGAGCCGGCGGCGCTCTGCTTCACGGGCGCCCGCGCCGGGGCCGCGCGCGCTCGCCGCGTCGTCCTGCAGGCACATCTCCTCCGGCTCGCCGGGACCGCCCTGGATCTCGCGCGCGGCCTCGACCTCACGCCGCTGGAGGCCGCGGGCGCCGCGCGTCTCTTCGCGCACGCGGCGGCGATGCGCGACGTCGATCTGGCCGCGTGCGACGACGTGACGGCCGAGGCGTATGTGGCCCGCTTCATCCCGCGCGCCGCCGCCGCCGCTCGGCTCGGCGGCCTGCTTGGCCTGCCGCTGCTGCTGCCAGGAGCCGAGGCGTCCGCGGGCGAGGCGCTGTTCTCCTTGCGCCGGCTCGCCCGCGCCGGCCGGCAGCGTTATCCCGAGGGGGGCGCGTCGCGGATCCCCGAGGTCTTCTGCCGCCTGGCCCGGGAGCTCGGCGCTGCCGTGTGGACGGGCGCGACCGTGCGCCGCGTGCTGGTGCGCGATCGTCGCGTGCAGGGCGTCGAGCTCGAGGACGGAACGGTGCTCCCCGCGCGCATCGTGGTGAGCGCGGCCGGGCTCCTGCGCACGGTGTCGGGCCTCGTTGGCGAGCCGCACTTCCCCGACGCCTACGTGGAGCGCGTCCGTGCGGTCGCGCCCCAGCCGAGGCTGGTCGAGGTCAAGATCGGGCTGCGCAGGCGGCTCGTCCCGGCGGGCGCGCTCGCCGGTCTCGCGGGCGGCGCCGGCGCGCCGGCGTTTCCGTTCTACTGCCTCGCGCCGACGCGCTTCGACCCGTCGCTCGCGCCGCCTGGACATGAGCTCCTCTGCGCGTGCGCCATACCCGGTGGGAGGGGCGGCGCCTCGCGCGGCGGACCCGGCGCGACGGTCGACGAGCTCTTGCGCGCGCTGTCGGCGGCGGTGCCCGGCGTGCTCTCCCAGGCGATCTTCGTCGACGGATCATCCCCGGACGGAGAGGCGAGCGCTCCCGGCGGCGAGCTCGCGTCGGGGACGGCGCAGACGCCTGGCCAGGTCGGCCGCGCGCGGCCGGCGGTGTACACGCCCGTGCGGGGGCTGTACCTCGCAGGGCGCGCGGCCGGCGGGCGCGGCGCGGGGATGGATCTCGCCGCCTCGAGCGCGATGGAGTGCGTCGACCGCATCCTCGTCGATCTCGGCCGCGATCTCGGCGCTCCCGCCCCGCCCGCGCTGATCGACATCGCGGGCGATCTGCTCGGGCGCGCCGCGGGCTCCACCATCTCGTGGCTCACGCGCTAGAGCGGCGGTCACCCGCTTCGGAGACGGGCCCATCTCGACGTTTTCGGTGCTCAGCGCACCGGAGTGCGCTTGCGCGCCGAAAACGCCGATCTGGGCCCGTCTCCTGTGCGGGAGACCGCCGCTCTGCTGCCGCTCCGCTCTGGATGGGCCGCTCTGCTCTGGATGGTGCAGAGGGGGGCAGGAACCGCTCTGGCCTGCGCTTCAGCGCGTTGTCGTGGTGCCACGGTTGCCCCGCACGAGCGCGTCGAGCGGCAGCTTCTGATCCTCGAACACGGCGTCTAGCTCCTCGCTGCCCCGCTCTCGCACGCCGGAGCGCGGCGACAGCTCGGGGCGCACCGAGGACGCCGGAGCCATCCGCGCCGACAGGGGCCCCATCGTCTTGATCGACGGCGGGGGCTCGGCGCTCGAGGGCGTGCCGGGCGGGACGGAGCGCACGGAGGGGGGCGAGCTCGCCATCGTGCGCAAGGACGGCGGGCTCGGCAGGCTGCGCCTGGAGGAGGGCGGCCCTGCCTGCGCGCTCGACGGCGTCGGTGTGGGTCGACGCGCCGCAGGGCCCCCTGGCAGAGGGCGCGACGAGGGGACCGGCGGCACGCTCGGCTGCGCGCGCGTCGACGGAGGTGGACCCGACAGGAGCTGTGAGCGCATCGACGGAGGCGGGCTCGACAGGGGCTCGGGGCGCGACGACGGAGGCAGGCTCGACAGGCGGCCGCTCCCGGCAGTCTCCGCGTACGCATGCGCGGGGCCCGAGAGCGAGCGGGCGGAGGGCGGCGGTGCCGATGGCGATCCGCCCGGCACGTACGCGCTCGGCTGCGTGCGCGCCAGCGGCGGCGCGGAGGGCACCGACGGGGGGGAACGGAACGAAGGCGGCGCGCTCGACGGGGGCACCGGCGTGAGCGCGTGGCTCGCGAGGGGCGCCCGGGCCGACGGCGGGGCGGCGGAGCGCGCCGATGGCGGCGGCAGCGTGCTCTGGCTCGTTGACCTCTCGCGGACCTGCGGCGCGAGGCGGGAATCGACGCTCGCGCCCGCCCGCTGCGGTGCGCGGGAGTCCGCGCTCGAGGCCGCCTTGTGGCCGAATGTCTCGCTGCGCTGCGCCCCGATCATCGTGTAGCGCCCGCCGCCCTCGTCGCGCCGACCCGCGTCGCGCTGCGCGTTCGTCTCGCGCGTCTCGCGCAGCGCGCCGTTCAGCATCGCCTCGAGCTCTCGCTCGCTGACCTCCTCATCGAGCCGCAGCAGCGTCGAGTGGACGTCCCGGGCGAGCGCCTCGAAATCGGCGGGATCCCTCGCGTAGACGCTGTTGGACAGGAGGATCGCGAGCGGCCGCCGCTCGGCGGCGATCGTCGCGGCGGTGGCCGCGTCGCAGCGGTGCAGGAGCACCCCGCAGCCCGGCGCCACCGCGAGGCACAGGCTGAAGAGCGCCGGCCACCCGGGATCAAGGACCACAAGAATGCTGGGCACATGAAGCGGGGTTGCGGTGATCTGCGCGCGGCGGTCCATGGCAGCCCGAGGATAAACGAAACTGCTCGAGCGATCGTAGTTCTCTTTCTCTGAATCGGTCATTTTTACTCTGCTTGTACGTTCCGCGTACGTTCTGCGTACGTTCTGCGATGAGGCCAGTGGCGTCGATCTCCTACAGCTCGATTGCGTGTGCGCCATTCATTGCGGCGTCGCGTCATCACGTCGTCGCGACGTCGCGTCATGGCGCCATGGCGTCACGGCGTCGTCGTCGTGACATCGACCTTTCGGCTCCCGCGTCCACCCGGTGCGCGTCCTGCTCCGGGGCGCGCGCGCCGCGCGCCCCCCGCCGGGATGAGCGGCGCGGGGCGCGCGGCGTGGCAACGCCGGTATCGCGGTGGGCGTCGCGGGCTCGGTGGACGCCGGGAGACGACCTGGTGTGATGTCTGCGCGGCGCCGCCTCGCCCCGCGGCGCCGCGATCACAGCCCGGTATAGATGGTGGCGAAGGAGGCCGCCTCGCCGCGGAGAAGCAGGCTGAGCCGCGGGTTCGGCACCTTGAAGGTGTGAATCTTGGCGTTCCGCACGTCGAGCACCGCGAAGGCGCCGCCCGGCGTGCTCTCCGCGAGCCCGTTCATGAGCAGGTTCAGCACGACCGAGACGCGCTTGGACGACAGGGGCTCCCCGCGGAAATACATCTTGATGACATGCGGCGTCCCATCGATGACGAGCCCGAGCTCCGGGTTGACGTTGATCTCGAGATCGCCGAGGCGGTACGTGGACGCCGGCGGCTCGAACCACGTCATCCTCGTCGAGGCGAGGAACTTGCGATATCCGTTCACCACCGACGGGTAAATGCGGCGGCGCCGCTCGTCGTGCTGCGCGGCGAGGAAGCCGTCGAGCACGCTGGTGGGCTTTCCGCTCCTGTGCATGTCGACGATCGCCTCTCGCACCTGCCTGTAAAAGTCCGTGTAGAGCTCGTCCTTCCGCTCCTTGAACTCCCTGACGCCCGTCAGCTTGGGCGTCCCGGCCTTGAGAACGAAGTCGACAAAGTACGTGAGCGAGATCTTTTCCATGAAGTCTCCTCCAAAACGAAGCATTCCGGCGCGCCATTTACACGCTCGTGCGAGAGACACGCCGTCGCGCCGCGTTCTTGATGTCTACCATGGATAGTCATCTTCGACCCGTCGGGAAAGGGATCGATCGGACGGACATTGTCCCAACCCGTCAGGGGCGGACGGTCGTGTCTGCGATCGTAAAAAGTGTTGCTATTACGTGTGTTTACGTGTGTCTCCGGGCACCGGTTCACCCTGCGGCGCGGCCTTCCGCTAGGCTGTGCGAATGGCCATGACGAGAAGAGGCGCGCGCGGCGAAGGTAATCGACAGAATCCAGCTGTTGTCCAGGGGATGTCCTGTGGAGAAGGCCTGTGGAGAACCGGAGAGGAAGGGGCGTTGTCGAGGCGTCGACCCGGTGGGACATGGTCTGTCATAGCCTCGTCCTCCTTGGCGCTTGACGCGGCTCGCGGGCGGGGGAGCGCGCCGGACGCTGCCCCTCGCGCAGGCCGATCGGCGGAGGGGCGTCGGCCCGGCGGGGTGCGTCGATGATGGACGTCAGGCCGGAGCGCGCGGGCGATGAAGCAGGGATCCGCGCCGTTCACCTCGCGGCGTTTCCCTCGGCGCTCGAGGCGGATCTCGTGGACAGGCTGCGGGACGCGGGGCGCGCGGCCGTCTCGCTGGTCGCGGTGACGGACACGGGCATCGTCGGACATGTCCTGTTCAGCCCCGTGACGATCGCCGGCGACGGCGTCCCCGGCAAAGGCCTCGGCCTCGCGCCGCTCGCGGTCTCGCCTGGGCTTGCGGGCCGCGGCATCGGCTCTGCGCTGGCGCGACGGGGGATCGCGGCGTGCAAGGACGCCGGCTTCGCGTTCGCCGTCGTCCTCGGATCGCCGGAGTACTACGCTCGGTTCGGGTTCGAGAAGGCCAGCCTGTACGGACTCGGCAACGAGTACGCGGCGGACGAGGCGTTCATGGCGATCGAGCTCGCGCAGGGGGCGCTGGAGCGCGCCCGAGGCGTGGTCATCTACAGCCCCGAGTTCGGCGTCTTCACGACCTGAGCCCGAGTTCGGCGTCTTCACGACCTGAGCCCGAGCCCGGCGTCTTCACGACCTGATCTCGCGTCCTCTCCGCGAGATCGCCGCCCCGCCGTCCGGCTCAGGGGGGCGCGGCGGACCTGTCGGGCGCTGTCGCCGCGCGCCACGCGGCGGTCGCGTCGAGGCCGTGCTCGCCGAAGCGAGGCGCGTAGTCCCGCTCCACGGCGCGCTCGAGGATCTCGCCGTACCGCGCGGGCGGCATCAGGCCCCAGGCGCGGTCGTCGTCGGAGATCGCCGCGCGCCTCGCGCCGCCAGGGGGCATGTAGCTCCTGCGCAGCCGCGTGAACATGGCGTGGAGCTCGCGCTCGACCAGCTGCCGCACGGCCGGCGCACACGGCTGCTCGAGCAGGTAACGGAGCAGCGTCCAGCCGAAGTCGCGGTGCCGCACCTCGTCGCGCAGGATGCGGTCGAGCGCCCGGCGCGCTACCGGCACGGTGCACCCCTCGCGGAGCACCTTGAAGAGCGGGACCGCGACCGTCTCCCCCAGGCAGAACACCTCCACGCCCGCCCGGGCGATGGCCATCTCGAGCGGCTCGTCTCCGCTGCTCCTGAGCCCGAGCGTCTCGCGGCGGAGCGCCGGCAAGGCGCCGCCGCCCGCGCGGGCGTGGACGCGATGGCTGAGGCGAGCGTGCGCGAGCTCGTCCTTGACGATGCGGAGGCCGTCGTCGATGAGATCCGGCGACGCGCCCATCTGGATCAGCCAGAGCGTGAGGTGCTGCGTGATCGCCGCCGAGCGGTACTCGGCCTCGACGCGCCGCCCCCACTCGGCGCGCACCGCGTCGCTCGCGGGAGGGAGGGGGGCGCGCTGCCCGCGCGGCGCCTCCGCGTCAGCGTCGCTGTCCTGCTCTGCGTCGGGGGCGTCCGTCATGGGATCACGCTAGGCGGGGAGTCCGGGGGCGGCAAGACGGGAGACGGGCGCTCGCCGCCCCCGGAGGAGCTCACGGCGACGTGCTCGGGCGCCCGCCTGGCGGCGCGCACACCTTCACTGTCGAGCCGCAGGCGTCACAGGCCTGCTTGTAACAGGGGTTGATGACGAGCTCCTGGCAGAGCGTCCCGCCCGGACACGCCTCGTCGACCTCGCAACCCTGGCTCGGGAAGCAGCCCGCCTTGGCCAGCACGGGGGTCGTCGAGGCGTCGCCGCAGCCTGGCGTGAGCCAGCGACACGCCGGCCCGAGGTTTTCGCACGCGTCCTCGGTGGCGGCGTTGAGACAGACGTCGGGGGGCGGCGGGTTGCAGAAGATCTCGGCTACCTGCCAGCTCCAGGTGTCCTTTTGCTGAACGCACACGGCCTCGGTCGGCATCGGGCCGCAGCCGGTCATCATCTCGTAGGGGCAGGGCCCGCTCGCCGCCACGCAGGGATCCCCGTCGGTCGGCATCACCTCGGGACACACCGGCGCCGGCGGGTTGCAGGCCGGCGAGATCGGTTCGGACCACGTGCCGTCGTCACCGCAGCTCACCAGCGCAGGGCAACTGGTGGCGTCGTAGTTACAGGTCGTCCCGGGCTCCGCGCAGGCGCTGCCGGCCTTCGGCATCTCCACGGGGCACTCCGGCGGCGGCGGGTTGCAGGCCGGCGAGATCGGCTCGGACCACGTGCCGTCGTCACCGCACGTCACCACCGAGGGGCAACCGGTCGTGTCATAGTCGCAGGTCTTCCCGCGCTCCTCGCAGGCGCTGCCGGCCTTCGGCACCTCCGCGGGGCACTCCGGCGGCGGCGGGTTGCAGGCCACCGTGGGCCCCTCAAGCCACTCCCCGCTCACACACGTGCTGTCGATCGGGAGGCCGCACGACTCCTTACCGTAGTTGCATGTAAGACCGTCCTCCTCACAGCTCGATCCGACCTCCGGCGCCGACTCGGGGCAGCTGCCGGTCGTCACCGTGGGATCGCACCCCGGCAGGGCCACCGCGCCCGCGAGCGAGGCCGCCGCGGCGACGGTCACGATGAACGGCGCCTTCAGCACCTTTCGCTTCTTCTGCGTGGACATGGTTCGACGGGTCCTTTCTTTGGCACAGGTTGGCGCAGGGTTACGTCCTCGCGCGCTCCAGGGCTGGGTTGAGCAAGCGAGGTGCCAGGGCGAGCCATGGCGGACCCGGGAGGGAAATTTGTCAGCAGGAAAGGAAATTGACGCCCTGGGTGTGTCTCTCCACAGCGCTCGTGGGAGCCCCCGAGCGCTGTCCCGCTCGGGCCATGAGCCGATTCAGCGGCAGGCGCTGATCTGCACGTCGTCGATGTTCCAGCCCGACATGGGCGCGCCGCCGAAGGCGATGACGGCGCTGTAGCCGAACCGCACCCGCAGGTTCGAGCTCTTGTAGGGCGTCAGATCGTAGGTGACGCGCTTCCATCCGGACTCGGTGACATCGTCGTGCGGAGACTCGTAGACGATCCGCCAGCGCGATCCGTCGAAGACCTCGACGCGGGCCTTGTTGCGGTAGGTCGTGTTCAGCCATCGCCAGAACGACAGCGTGACTCGCCCGCTCACGAGCGCGTCGACGGCGGGGCTGGTCAGGTAGCGCTGCGGGTGCGGCGCGGTGACGCTCGGGCTGCCGCCGAGGACCACGCCCGCCACGCCGTCGTCGCCGGCCTCGGTGTGATCGCTCGCCGGATCGGGGAACCCCGCGCGCTGGTCGCTCGACGCCCTGGCAGGTCCGATCTCCCACCCCGCCGCGAGGCTCCACCGGGTCGCCTTGTCCGCGAAGGCCTCCGTGAAGAGGACCCGCGCGGAGCACGGCGCGCTCGGGTCGACGTTCCCGGGGGCGCCGCGGAACGCCGTCGGAGAGGCCGCCGCCCAGTCCAGCGCCGGAGACCCGTCCCCCTCCGCGAGCCATGGCGCGTCCGCCGGGCCGGGCGCGCACGCGGCCGCGGCGAGGCCGCACAGGACAGCGGCACGTCCGATCCACCTCTTCATGGTCGCTCCTACGAACGTTCAATGCCGGAGGCGCAGACACCCTTCCGCAGGGCCGTCGCGCGGCATCGAGAGCACGTGTTTGTAGGCCCGAACCGGGGCGGCGGATAGCCCACGTGAGCGGCGGCAGATGCGGTGAGATCGGCGTCGCGCGCCGGCGGGCGCGCTCTCGCGATGGACGGATCACCGGGATGCAGCCGTCACCGGGGCGCGGCCGTGGCCCCGGGCGGCGGGGCAGGCGGGGCCGGCCTGCGCGTGATCGTCTCGCGGCTCGTCACGTCGCTGAGCATCAGCGTGAGCAGGAGGCCGAGCAGGAGCGCCGCCACGATCATCGGGAGCGCGTTCGCGAAGCGCTGCTCGATGAGGTGCATGAAGAAGAGCAGCACGAGCACCGTCTTCACCGTGGCGATGAGCAGCGCCGCGACGACATCGGCCTGGCCGAGGTGGGCCAGCGAGAGGAGGTACGAGGCCAGCGTGAGCCCCATCAGGAGGAGCCAGACGATCACGTAGGTCCGCGAGGAGAGGTGCTTGACGGTCATGGGCGCAACGTCCCGTTAGCGGTGCATCAGGTAGAGCATCGGCCAGAGGAATATCCAGATCACGTCGACGAGGTGCCAGTAGAGCCCGCCGAGCTCGACGTGCGTCTCGTTGCCCGCGCCGTACCGGCGCCGGAAGCACCCCCACGCGAGCCAGCCGAGGACCACGAGCCCCGCGGTCACGTGGATCGCGTGGAGCCCGGTCGTCAGGTAATAGAGCGTGAAGAACATCTTCGCGCCGGCGTACGGGAGCTCCTCGAAGCGGTAGCCGGCGCCGGGGAAGATCCCCTCGTGGAAGTGCGCCGCGTACTCGACGCCCTTCAGCACGAGGAAGGCGAGGCCGAGCGCGATCGCGCCCAGCAGGAGGCGGCCGGCCCTCGCCGGCCGGTCGAGGCGCACGGCGTAGACGCTCAGCGCGACGAGCAGGCTGCTCGTCAGGAGGATCCCTGTGTTGGCCGTCCCGATGACGGCGTTGTTGTGCGCGATCCCGGCGGTGAACTCGGCGCCGAAGACCGCGCGGTAGGCGGCGTACAGGCCGAAGAGCCCGCCGAAGAGCAGGACCTCGCTGGCGAGGAAGATCCACATGCCGAAGTGCGCGGCGTGGGTCTGCTTCTCGAGGTCCTCGAACTGCATGGCCAGCCGCGCCGGGGCGAGCGGCTCAGCGGGCGGGTGAGACTCGGGCATGGGCCTCCTCGTCGGTCAGGTGGTAATCGTACGGGCCGCGATCGACGACCGGGGTCACGGGGAAGTTGTGCTCCGGCGGGATGGGCGGCGTCATCCACTCGTAGCTGCGGGACCTCCATGGATTGGCGGTGGTGCGCGGCCCCCAGCGCAGGGCGACAAGGAGATTCACCAGCGCGAGCAGGAGCGCGCCCGAGAGCAGGAAGGCCCCGCCGGTCGAGAGCACGTTGAGCCACTGGTACTGCTCCGGGTAGCTGTAATAGCGGCGCGGCATCCCGGCGTTGCCCGCCAGGAACTGGGGGAGGAACGTCAGGATGAACCCCGTGAACACCCCGAACGACGTGAGCAGCCCCATCGACTCGGAGTAGGTCCGGCCGAACATCTTGGGGAACCAGTAGTGCGCCGCCGCGAGGAACGCGGTGAGCGTGCCGCCCACCATGATGAAATGGAAGTGGGCGACGACGAAGTACGTGTCGTGCCAGTGGACGTCGAGCGACTGCGTGGCCACGGCGACGCCCGTCATGCCGCCGAAGACGAAGAGGAACAGGAACCAGAAGAAATAGAGCATCGGGGTGTTGAACTGGATGGACCCCTTGTGCAGCGTCGCCACCCAGGTGAACACCTTGATGGCGGAGAAGATCGCGACGAACATCGAGAGCGCGCCGAAGATCCCGGCGTCGAGCTCGCTGATCCCGGCCACGAACATGTGGTGCCCCCACCCCGTGAACCCGATGAACGCGATGCCGAGCGACGAGAGGGCGATCGCCCAGTAGGACGCCGGCTGCCGCTGCGCGAAGGTGCAGACCACCTCGCTGATGACCCCGAGCGCCGGGAGCACCATGATGTAAACCGCCGGGTGCGAGTAGAACCAGAACAGGTGCTGGAACAGCACGGGGTCTCCGCCCAGCGTCGGGTCGAAGATGCCGAAATGGTAGATGTGGTCTATCCCGACGAGCAGGATCGTCAGGCCGAGGACGGGCGTCGCGAGCAGCATGATGATGCTCGTGCTGTAGATGGCCCACACGAAGAGCGGCACGCGTCCCCAGCCGATCCCGCGGGCGCGCATCGTGTGCGTCGTGGCGATGAAGTTCACCGCCGTCATGATCGACGAGGCGCCGAGGATGAAGATGCCGATCACCACCGGCAGGACGCCCGCGGGCGTTGTCGTGCTGTACGGCGGGTAGAACGTCCAGCCGGTGTCGGCGCCCCCGGCGATCGTCGCCCCCAGCGTGATGACGGCGCCGATCGCGTAGACGTAGAGGCTCGCCAGGTTGAGGCGCGGGAAGGCGAGATCCTTGGCGCCGATCATGAGCGGGAGGGCGAAGTTCCCGAAGATGTTCGGGATCGACGGGATCATGAAGAGCCACACCATGACCACGCCGTGGAGCGTGAACATGCGGTTGTAGGTCGCCGCGCTGATCACGGTGGGCCCGGGGGTCAGGAGCTCGGTCCGGAGGACCAGCGCGAAGGCGCCGCCGAGCATGAGCATCGGCACGATCAGCGCGTAGAACATGAGCCCGATGCGCTTGTGATCGGTCGTGAGCAGCCACGAGCGCACCCCCGAGCCGGCGCGCAGATAATCGGCGTCGTGCGCGCCGTGGATGGGCGCGGTCCCCTCGATCTCGTGGGCTGTCATGGCGTCACCCCCTCCGGCGCCGCGGCGCCCGTGTCGCTGACCCCGCCGTCCCACGGCACGACGGCGCCGCGCGGCACGTCGCGGATCGATTTCATGAGCTCGATGATCGCCGCGACGTCGGGCGGCGTGATCTGTCCCCGGAAAGACGGCATGACCGGCGTGAACCCGCGGTGCACCGCGGCGAGCGGATCCATGATGGACTCCGTGATGTAGGCCTCGTCGGCGACGCGCTCGCCGCCGCCATCGAGCGGCACGACCGAGCGGTAGAGCCCGGCCCAGGTCGGGCCGACGTGCTGTGTTCCATCGAGGGTGTGGCAGCGGAGGCAGCCGTGCTTCGCGGCGGCGTGCTCGCCGCGGCTCGGCATCGTCGGCTCGGCCTCGGCGAGCTCGTTCTCCGCCTCGGCGGCGGCCTCCTGCGCGAACGCCGGGGCGCTGGCCACCCCGCCCGCGAGCCAGCGCTCGTAGTCGGCCGGGTCGAGCGCGATCACCTGGCCGCGCATCTCCGAGTGGCTCGTGCCGCAGAACTCCGTGCAGAGGATGGGGTACGCGCCGGGCTCGGTCGCCTCGAACCAGACCGTTGTGTACCGGCCCGGGAGGACGTCCTGCTTGATGCGGAACGCGGGCACGTAGAAGCTGTGGATGACGTCGCGCGACGTCATGATGAGCCGGACCGGCCTCCGCGCGGGGACATAGAGCACCGAGATCTCGCTGTCTCCCCCCGGATAGGCGAACTTCCACATCCACTGCTTGGCCGTGACATAGACGTCGAGCGCGTCCTCCGGCGGCGTGCGCAGGTCGACGAACTGGCGCGTGCCGATGGTCCAGAACGTGAGGAACACGAAGCCCAGGCCGAAGAGCGACACCGTCTCCAGGAAGAGCGCGGGCCGCGCGAAGACCCCGGGGTGCGGCCGAGGCGTGTCCTCCAGCCGGCGGCGATAGCGGATCAGGAAATACCCGCCGATGAGCGTGATGAGGGCGGCGCCGCCCATCGTCACGGAGATGACGAAGTAGTGCAGCCCGTCGATCTCGCGCGCGAGCGAGGAGCGCTGCTCGGGCAGGAAGAGCAGCTGGCGCAGGAGCTCGTTCATCGCGCGCGCCCCTCTCCCCTGCGCCGCCGCCCTTGCCAGCCGAAGAAGGCGATCACCGCGGCGGCCCACGCCAGGATGGCGGCCCCGCCGAGCCGCAGGAAGCCGGCCACATACGGGCCATAGCGGCGGCTCGCGGGGTCGTAGCGATAACACGTCATGAGGACGCGCTCGAGGGGGGTGCCGATCTGCCCGCGGCTCGCCTCGAGGAGCGCGAGGCGGAGATCGAGGGAGGAGAACTCGATGCCATAGAGGACCCGTGAGATGCGGCCGTCCGGCGTGAGGACGAAGATCGCGGCGGGGTGCGCGTATTGCTCCGTCTGCGGGTCGTACCCGAACCGGAAGCCGAGATCGCTTGCGAGCGCGCGGATCTCGGGCAGCGCGCCGGTCAGGAAGGGCCAGGTCTCCCGCGTCGGCGCGCCGGCCATGCCCAGGGCCGACAGCGCGGAGGTCCTCTTCCGCGCCGCGGACGCCGGGGTGTCCCGCGGATCGAAGCTCACCGTGAGCGCGCGGTAGTGCTCTCCCAGCCGGTAATCGAGCTTCGCCATGCCGGTGACCAGGCCGCGCAGCACGAGGCCGCAGAGCGTCGGGCAGCGGTAATAGGCGAGGACGAGGACGACCGGCCGGCGCCCGTCGAAGTGCTCGGCGAGCGGCGCGCGCCGCCCGTCCATGTCGGTGAAGGGGAGCGTCGTGTCGATGGCGTTCCCGAGGCGCTCGTCGATGTCGGCCTCGCGCGCAGCGGGCGGGAGCAATGGCCGATCCGCGGAGGCCGTGAGCGGCGCGCCCGTGAACACGAGCGCGAGGAGCGCCGTGGTGGACAGGTGGTGCATCCTCATCAGCGGCTCTCCTCCACGACGAGATTCATCGCGTCCTCGATCGGGATCTGCACGAGCCCGCGGCCGCGGTCGGCCCAGCCGAAGCGCCCGAGCTCCTCGCGCTTCCGGTGGTTCAGCGCCGTGCCAATGCCCTCCTCGCCCATGGCCTCGCGCCGGAAGATCCGCTGATCCACCCCGGCCACCTCGCCGCGCGGCAGCGAGATCTCCTGGGAGCGCTCGGCGCTCCTCCCCGAGGGGCGGAGCTCCGCTTCTCGCCCCTGCAGGAGCATCCAGGACCAGAGGCCCAGGACGACGAAGATCACGACGACGGCGAACGCGACGGCGAGGATCGTCTTCCAGGGGACGACATCCTCTTCCTGGCGCACGTCGGGACGGCGGTAGTGGGACGTCATATGCTCTCGTAGCGGAGGGCGGCCGGCAGCGCCGGGTCGTTGACGGGGACGAGCGGCCTGCCGCGCACCCGCAGCGCGGCGAACGCGACGCACGGGCCGATCACGGCGAGGAGCGCCGCCACGTCGAGCCAGTGGAACGGCGCGCGAGCGCCCGGGACCTCGGGCGCGACGAGCCAGTGCATGTCGAGGTAATGCGCGACGAAGATCCAGGCGGCGACGGCCGACAGCCAGGCTGGGCGCCGCTTGATCCCGTAGTTGAGCAGGATCGCGAAGGGGATCACGAACCGCGCGAGCACGAGCACGAGGGACGCGATCGCCCACGGGCCGTGGGCGCGGAGCACGTAGAACTCCGCCTCTTCGGGCTTGTCCGCGATCCATATCAGCATGAACTGGAAGAACGCGGCGTAGGCCCAGAAGATGGTGAACGCGAGGAGCAGCCGGCCGAGCGCGTAGTAGTGCGACGCGCTCAGCCCGGGCAGGAGCCCGGCGCGCTCGGCGGCGAACGCCAGCACCGTGAGCAGCGCTATCGCGGCGACGAAGCCGCCGGCGAACACATAGACGGGGAACATCGTCGACACCCACGTCGGCGCGAGGGACATGAGCCAGTCGAAGGCCGCGAACGAGAGCGTGAGCCCGACGAGCGGGAGGCCGGCGACGCTGATCACGCGGAGGCGCCGGCTGTCGGCGAGCGCCGGGGTCGCGTCGCCCTGGATCGAGCCGCGCCGGAGCAGGGCGCCGAAGACGATCCACACCGTGAAGTAGATCCCCGTTCTCACCAGGAAGAAGGGGAGGTTCAGGTAAGGCGTCTTGTGGAGCACGATGGCTCGAACGTGCTCGTCGCCGATCGACTCGGGGTGGAGCCACTCCCCGTAGAGCGCGCCGAGGCCGAACAGGAGCGGGACGAACAGCGCGCAGAGGAGCGGCAGCGCCCCGACGATCGCCTCCGCGAGGCGGCGGACGGCCACTGGCCATGTCGCGGCCATGGCGTGGCAGATCATGAGAAAGAGGAGCGCCCCGACCGCCGTGGTCACGGCGAAGGCGTAGGCCGCGAGGTACGCGTAGAAGAGCCGCTCCCGGTCCACGAACGCCCCGACGACGAGGAGCAGGGCGCCGAGGAGCGCGAGGCCGAGGGACCGCGTCACGATCGCGCGGCCGCCTCGGAAGACAGGGAATCGCCGGTTCACGGGAGCTCCTTCCGGGCGCGCTCGCGGAGGGGTGGGGGGAGCGCGTCGAGCGCGGTGGCGCGGCTCTTCCCGAGTGCCTTCACATAGGCCACGATCGCCCAGCGCTCCCTGAGCGGGACGTGCGGCTCGTACGAGCGCATGAGCCCGTAGCCCTCGACGATGACCTGGTAGATGCGCCCGGGCGGGAACGCCTGGACGCGCGGGTCGACGAGCGACGGCGGGCGCCGGAGCGTCATGTTGCGCGCGACCTCCGACTCGCCATCTCCGGCGACCCCGTGGCAGGCGGCGCAGAAGATCTCGTAGCGATCCTTCCCGCGCCGGAGCAGCTCGATCGTCACCGTGACCGGGACGCGCGCCACGTACGCTCCGTCCGCGATCCCGCGGGTGAGCCCGGGATCGCCGAGCACGCGATCGGTCGGTACGGTGCCCTCGGGCGGGCGGCGCATGGCCGAGCCGTCGTCGAAGAGCTCTGTCTCCTGGTAGGCCGTGTAGCGCCGCTGGCGGAGCATGCGCTCGAGATCCAGCAGGTCCGCCTCGCCGGGCTCGGCGTCGGCCGAGGTCACCGGCGTGCAGGAGAGGCACAGCGCCGCGGCCAGACAGGAGAGCGAGAGGGGCAGTCCGCGCGTCATGATCGCTCCTTCCCGGCCCAGGCCACGGTGAGGGCGCCGAGATCGGTGAGATCGCGCTCGGTGATGGGGCTGATGAGCGCCGGGTCGCGGGCGTCGATGCCGATCCAGAACCGATCGATGGAGGCGCGCTCGAACCCGGGCACGTCGAACACCGGGTGCGAGAGCTCGGGCAGCCGCGAGAGGACGAGCAGGATGACGAACCCCGAGAGGGCGGCCGAGAGCACCATCATCTCGAAGGTGATCGGGATGAACGCAGGGGCCGCGTGCGCCGGCCGCCCGCCCACGTTGAGCGGGTAGTCGAACGCATTGCAATACCACTGGACGAGGTAGCCTCCCGCGGTGCCCGCGAGCGCGAAGGGCAGGACGAGCCAGGTGAGCGGCGAGCGGCGGAACCCGAGCGCCTGCTCGAGGCCGTGGATCGGATACGGCGTGAACGCGTCGAGGCGCCGGTATCCACGGCTCCTGAGCTCCGCGATCGCCAGGAGCAGCGCCTCGGGCGTCTCGAACTCGGCGAGCAGACCTCTCCTCATCTCAGTGCTTCTCCTTGTGGCGGAGCTCGTGGTTCAGCTCCTTGACCTCGGCCACCGGCACGAAGGGGAAGAGGCGGAGGAAGATCAGGAAGAGCAGCAGGAAGAAGCTGATCGTCCCGGCGAACATCGAGATATCGACCCACGTCGGGTGGTAGGCGTGCCACGCCGACGGGAGGAACTCGCGCTGCAGCGACAGGACGATGATCACGAACCGCTCGGACCACATCCCGACGTTCACGAGGATCGAGATGATCCAGAGAAGGATCATGTTCCTCCGGACCTTCGGGAACCACAGAAGCTGTGGCACGAGCACGTTGCAGATCATCTGCGCCCAGAAGACCGCGGCGTTCGGCCCCGTGGGGCGCGCGACGAAGAACTGGTAGATCTCGTACTCCGACGCGCTGTACCAGGCGGCGAAGAACTCGATGATGTACGAGTAGATGACGATCCAGGCGGTGACGAGCGTCATCTTGCTCAGGTTGTCGATGTGCCTCTGGGTGACGACGCTCCCGAGGTGGAAGATCCGACGCGCCGGGATGAGCAGCGTCAGCACCATCGCGAAGCCGGAGAAGATGGCCCCGGCGACGA
The DNA here is from genome assembly GCF_051524395.1 of Sorangium sp. So ce117. Classification (NCBI taxonomy): domain Bacteria; kingdom Pseudomonadati; phylum Myxococcota; order Polyangiales; family Polyangiaceae; genus Sorangium; species Sorangium sp. So ce117. The sequence goes on along the minus strand of NZ_CP150309.1, from coordinate 6,577,306 downwards.
AGAACGGGGGGAAGATCGTCGCGTGCCAGCCCGGGACGAGCGCCATGGCGAAATCGGTGCTCACGATCGAGTGCACCGAGAGCACGAGCGGCGTCGCGAGCCCGGCGAGCAGCCCGTAGAGGAGCCGGTAGTGGCGGTGCGCGGACGCGGAGCCACGCCAGCCGAGCGACAGGACACCGTAGATGATCCGGCGGCGGCGGTCGGGGGCCCGGTCGCGGAGCGACGCGAAGTCGGGGACGAGCCCGACGTACCAGAACACGAGAGAGACCGTGAAGTACGTGAAGATGGCCGCCGCGTCCCACGGCAGCGCGCTCTTGAACTGGGGCCAGGTCCCCAGCGTCGAGGGGTAGGGGACGAGCCAGTAGGCGAACCATGGCCGGCCGAGGTGCAGGAGCGGGTAGAGGCCCGCCTGCATGACGGCGAAGAGCGTCATCGCCTCGGCGAACCGGTTGATGCTCGTGCGCCAGCGCTGCTCGAGGAGGAGCAGGATCGCGGAGATGAACGTCCCCGCGTGGCCGATACCGACCCAGAACACGAAGTTGATGATCCCGAACGCCCAGCCCACCGGGATGTTGTTGCCCCAGACCCCGATGCCGGTGGTGACGGTGTAGAGGACGGAGATCGCGAGCAGGACCGTCCCGGCGCCGGTGAGGGTGAACGCCGCCCACCACAGCCTGGATCGCGGCTTCCAGACGACCGACAGGAGCTCTTCGGAGAGCGCCTCGTCGGTGGGTCGCCCGAGGAGGAGAGGCTCCGTCACGGCTCTTCGATCTCCGGGTTCTTGTTGTTGACGCGCGCGAGGTACATGGTCCTCGGCCGGGTGCCCTGGTCGTGGAGCACCGCGTAGCTCCGCGGCTCGCCCCGCCACGCCACCATCGCCGTCTCTTCGTGCGTGAGAGAGCCGAACTGGATCGCCTGCGTCGGACAGGCCTGCTGGCAGGCGGTGACGACCTCTCCCGGGCGGATCGGGCGGTCTTCGACCCGCGAGGCGATCTCCGCGCGGCGGATCCGCTGGACGCAGTACGTGCACTTCTCCATGACGCCGCGCTCCCGCACGGTCACGTCGGGGTTGCGCTGGAGCCTCGAGAGCCCGGTGTTGAACGCGCGGAGCTCGCCGTAATCGAACCAGTTGAAGCGGCGGACCTTGTACGGGCAGTTGTTCGAGCAGAACCGCGTCCCGACGCAGCGGTTGTAGGTCATCTCGTTGAGCCCGTCGGGGCTGTGCGTCGTCGCGTTCACGGGGCACACGTACTCGCACGGCGCCTTCTCGCAGTGCTGGCACATCATGGGCTGATGGACGACGGCCGTGTCGCGCGGGTCGCTCGATACGTACGAGTCGATGCGGAGCCAGTGCATCTCACGGCTGTTCAGGACCTCCTCCTTGCCGACCACGGGGACGTTGTTCTCGGCCTGGCACGCGACGACGCACGCGCTGCAGCCGGTGCAGATCGTGAGATCGATCGTCATGGCCCATTGCTCCTTCAGCGGCCCGGGGGCCACCGCGGGCATGAGGGACGGCTGCGGCCCCTTCAGCGCTTCCGTGAAGCCGGGGTGCTCGCGGTAGACGGTAAGGGGGACCGAGAGCGCGACAGGGCGCCCCTCCAGGCTCCAGTGCGTCTGCGTCCTGGCGAGCTTGTGCTTCTGGTCGGGCCGCTTCGTCACCGAGACGCCCGCCGCGAAGAACGGCGTGGCCGCGGCGCGGAGCCGGTACGCGTCGGACCCCACCCCGGCGGCGATCGACTCGGCGCCGCTCCGCCCGTAACCGAGCGTGAGCGATACCGTCCTGTCGGCGTGCCCCGGCGCGACGAGGACAGGTATCGATATCTTCCGCCCCCCGAGCTCGAGATCGACGACATCCTCGCTCTCGACGCCGAGCGCCTTCGCCGTCTCCGGGCTGAGCAGCGCGGCGTTGTCCCAGGTGAGCTTCGTGACGGGATCGGGCAGCTCGAGCAACCACGGGTTGTTGGCGAACCGGCCGTCATAGACGCTCGCGTCGACCGAGAAGGCGACCTCGATGGCGTCCGCCGGCGGCGGGGCCGCCGCCGCGAGCTGCGCGAGCGCCGCGATCACGCCGTCGAGCCGCAGCGAGGCGCTCTCGCGCGGGGCCGCGGTGCCCTCGACGAGCCCGCGCCGGAGCGCGTCCTCCCAGAACGCGTCGAAATCGGCGCCGCCGCGGCGCGCGGCCCAGGCGTCGCGCAGGAGCTCTCGCGCGCTCCTCGGGGGCTCGCCCGCGAACACCGCGAGCACCTCGGAGGTGGTCTTGCCCTGGAAGAGCGGCTCGATGAGCGGCTGGACCAGCGAGGTCGTGCCGTCGTACGCGCGCGCGTCCCCCCAGGCCTCGAGCTCGTGCGTGGCGGGCACGAACCAGTCGCAGCCGGCGGCGGTCTCGTCCTCGTAGAGGCCGAGGTAGACGCGGCTCGGGACGGAGCGGAGCAGCGCCGCGAGCTCGAGATCCGCGGGCGCCGTATAAACGACGTTGTTCTCGAGGAGCACGAGCGTATCGACGGCGCCGCGGCGGATCTCCTCGGCGAGCGCCGTGAGGTCCTGCTCGGCGGCGCCGGCCGTGATCAAGGTCCCGGCGGTGGTCCACGCCGCGCGGTCGTTGCGGAGCGCCGTGTTCATGAGGTGCGCGAGCGCGTGCACCCCGGGAGGCTGCCGCTCCCCCGCGACGACGACGCTCGCCAGGCCGCCGCGTGCGAGGTCGCGCGCGAGCGCCCGGACGAAGCGCCTCTCCGCCTCGCTGACCCGCGCCCGGAGCGGCTCGAGCGCGCCGAGCGCCTGGGGAGGGATGAACCCCGGCCGCGCGCCCTCGGTGAGGAGCAGCTCGGCGGCGATCGCCGCGGCGATCGCCGGCACGTCGCTCGGCCGCTTGCGCAGGCGGTGATCGGCGATGCTCCCCGTCGGGGTCAGCCCGGGCTCGATCACATAGAGACGGTTCATCGTGCCCGTCGGCGAGCCGACGCGCCTCCGCTCGGCGAACTGGCGCGCATACCGCGCGTGGAAAGGCATCGACGCGAGGAAGTCGGCGTCGAGCGCGAGGATCACGTCCGCCGTCCGGAAGTCGTACTGCGCCTGGAGCGGAGCGCCGAAGGCGAGCTCGGCCCCGCGCGCCGGGTGCGGCGACCTCGCGGGCGCGTGGAACGTGAACCGGGCGGCCGGATAGCGCGCCTGGACGCGGCCGATGAGGTCGAGGACGAGCGGAGAGCCGGTGGGACGAAGGACGAACCGGAGCCCGGCGCCGCCGTCGCTCCGCGCGCCCCCGAACTGCTGGACGAACGCCTGCCACGTCGCCGGGTCGTGGCCGCGCCGCGCCGCGCGCGCGCGGTGCTGATCGTACAGGCCGAGCACCGACGCCTGCTCGTAGGCGCCGGTGGAGCCGAGGCTCGCCGGGTGCTCCGGGTTGCCCTCGATCTTCGTCGGCCGCCCTTCGTGGCTCTCGACGAGGACGCCCGTGGCGAACCCGTCGAGATCGAGGCTGGTGGCGTAATACCGGAGGACGCCCGGCGTCACCTCGGGCGGCGTCGTCACGTAAGGGACGATCTTGTCCGCAGCCCTCGATCTGCACCCGGACACGCCGGCGAGCGCCATGCTCGCGCCGAGGAGCTTGAGCCAGCTCCGCCGGCTCACCGCGACGGGCTCGCCGCCTCCGCCCGGGAGCTCCCGCGCCGCGGCCTCGCGGAGCTCCGGTGACTCGAGGAGCTCCGCCAGGCTGCGCCAGTACGCTTTACCGGTCTTGCCGTCGAGCGCGGCGCTCCACGGGGTCTGTCTCTGATCAGCCATCGTCCCTCTTCAGGTCATCGGTGGATCGGCGCCGCCGCCGTGGCGGCGCTCCGCTGCTCGCCGCCTGTTGGCCTTCTGTCTCGCGTGCTCTCGCAGGCTCCCTTTGTGTCTCGCGTGGATCCCTCGTTTGCCTCCCGCGCTCCGCCTGCGCGCGCTCACCTGTGGCAGGTCGAGCAGTGGACGAGGCTCCGCGCGCCGACCTCCTGCGCGATCTGCCGGCCGATCCGCTCCGCGTCGGGGCCGGGGTCCCAGTCCATGTCCACGATCGTGGAGAGCGGGCGGAGGTGCCGCTCCGGCGCCCTGTGGCAGTCGAGGCACCAGCCCATCGTCATCGGCGTCGCCTGGCGGACGTCGGGCATCTGGTCCACGCGGCCGTGGCACGTCACGCAGCCGACGCCCTTGTTCACGTGGATCGCGTGGTTGAAATAGACGAAGTCGGGCACGTCGTTGACGCGGTTCCAGACGATCGGCGTGTCCGAGAAATAGCTGTTCCGGACGAGCTCGAGCTTTGGGCTCTGATTCCAGACCTGGCTGTGACAGCCCATGCACAGCGCGGTCGACGGCATGCCCGCCGTGGCCGTCTGCTCGACCGTGTGATGGCAGAACCGGCAATCGATGGCGTCGTCCTGCACGTGGTGCCTGTGGTCGAACTGCACCGGCTGCTGCACGGGCAGGTGCCGCCCGGTGTTCCAGTCCGAGCGCACGTAGATCATCGGCGCTGACACGGCCGCCGCGCCGCCGAGGAAGACGGCGGCGATGGCGAGTCGGAAAGCGGTGTTGCTCCAGCGCGGAAAAACGGATGCCATGCTCTCGTGTGCTCGGCCTCGCTCGAAGTGCGGCGATGGGGCCAGCTCCATCGATATCGATGCGTGGATCGCGGGGCTCGTTTCGCGATCTCGCCACGCCCCGAACGCCGGCGCAGGCGCGTCAGGGGGGCCCGCAGCGGCGCCGTCCGGCGTGCGCGCGCGGCGGGCGCCCTCGATCGCGCGCGGGGGGTGCGGGCGCCTCCAACACCGGATCGTCGCCGCCCTGAGCTTCGATCTACGATATCGTCAAGCCATGAGGCCGTCGAGCTCAGCCCTGTCGCCCCTTCCGCTCATCGCGCTTTCTCTGGCGGCCGAGCTCGCGTTCGTCGCCTGCTCGCGCGAGGCGTCGATCTCTCCGCTGCCGCCCGGCACGACCGGCGGTGCCTCGTCGGCCGCAGCCGGCGGAGCGGGCGCGAGTGGAGGTGGCGGCAGCGGGGCTGGCGCGAGCGGGGTGGGCGGCCGCGCCGCTGGCGGCGGCGGGGCTGGCGCGAGCGCCGCTGGCGGCGGCGGGGCTGGCGCGAGCGGGGCTGGCGGGAGCGGGGTGGGCGGCAGCGCCGCTGGCGGCGGCGGGGCTGGCGGGAGCGGCGGTGGTGAGCCCGCGGCGGGATTCAGCTGCGCGCCGCCGAGCGAGGACGAGGGCGCGCTGAAGCTCACAACGCTCGTCTCCGGCCTCGATCACCCGCTCCTCGTGAAATCCGCGCCGGGCGACCCCACGCGGCTCTTCATCCTGACGCAGCCTGGCCAGATCCTCGTCCTCGACGATGGATCGGCGGAGCCCAAGGTGTTTCTCGATATCCGGGATCGCGTCCTGTTCAATGACAACGGCGAGCGCGGCCTCCTCGGGCTCGCCTTCCACCCCGATTACGAGGACACCGGTCGCTTCTTCGTCCACTACACGGACAAGGCGACGGGCGGCAACGCGCGTGTGGTCGAGTTCGCGCGGGGAGAGCGACCGGACGTGGCCAGTCCAGACCCGGTGGCCACGCACCTCGAGGTCGTGGATCTGCATCGAAACCACAACGGCGGTTCGCTCGAGTTCAGCCCGATCGACGGCTTCCTCTATCTCGGGCTAGGCGATGGCGGGGACAACAACGACGCGGGCCCCAACCATGCGGACATCGGCAACGGCCAGGCGCTCACGACCCTGCTCGGGAAGATCCTTCGCCTCGACGTCTCGACACACCCGTACAGCATCCCGGAAGGGAACATGACGGGCGAAGGCGTCCTGCCCGAGATCTGGGACTATGGCTTGCGGAACCCGTACCGCTTCAGCTTCGACGCGTGCACGGGCGATCTCTACATCGCGGACGTCGGTAACCGCCTCTGGGAAGAGATCAACATCGAGCCGGCCGGGCAGGGACGGAAGAACTACGGCTGGCGCAGGATGGAGGGCGCGCACTGCTTCATCCCCGCGGAGAGCTGCGATCTCGAGGGGACCATCACGCTCCCTGCCGTCGAGTACGGCCACGCCGGGCTGGACATCGCGGATTGCTCGGTCACCGGCGGTTACGTCTACCGGGGCAGCGAGATCCCGTGGCTCCGGGGGAGCTACTTCTACGGCGATTACTGCAGCGGCAGGGTCTGGACGCTCACCTACGAGGCCGGGGTGGCCTCCGCGCCCGTCGACCGAACGGACGACCTCGGATCGTTCGGCTTCAGCATCGCCAGCTTCGGGCAGGACGGCGCCGGCGAGGTCTACGTCGTCGATCTCGGCGGCACCGTGTACCGGATCGATCCGGAATGAGCGCTCACGGCCCCCTCGCCGCGCGCCGCGGCGGCGCACCGCCGCGCGCGCCGGGCCGGCGCAGCGCCGCGCCGGCGCTCACATGGACCAGCGGAGCCCGGCGTAGCGCGGGCCGATGACGAGCTCGGGCGGCGGCGCCGGCGTGGAGGCAGCCTGCTTCTCGGGCTGCACCGGCACCTTGCGGCCCCCGATGATGGCGAGCGGGATGCCGACGCCGGCGAGGACGAGCCCGCCGACGACGAGCCCGACCCCGGCGCCTTCCGAGCCGTCCTCCTCGTAGCCGGTGTCGTCGGCGAACGGGTCGCTGGAGTCGTACCCGCAGCTGTCGCCGGAGCACGAGGGGGTGGAGGCGATCACCAGGCCCCCTCCGAGGAGGGCGATCGTGCCGAGGCTCGTCAGGACGATGCCGGTGACCATCATCCCCTTGCTGCGGCGCTTGGTCAGCGGCGCAGCCGGGGGCGCCGGCGCGTGCGCGGCGACCGGCGCGAACGGGGCGCCGCTCGCTCGCGGCGCGGCGGGGCCGCCCGGAGGGGGCGCGGCGGCGCCCGCAGGCGCTGCGGGGCCGCTCGGCGGGAGCGCGGCGTCGCGCGCCGGCGCGCCCGCGGGCAGCGGCGGGATGGCCAGCGTCTCCGAGGCGCCCGCCCGGGTGAGCTCCATGGATCTCGCGAACGGCGCTCGGCCGGCGGCGGAGGCCTCGACCGTGTGCTTCCCGGGATCCACGGGCACCGGCGTGCCCCACTGCGCGCGCCCCACGAGGGCGCCGTCGCGCTTCACCTGGAGGTCGGCCGGGGAGTCGGTCGGCGCCGTGATCGTCAGCCGGATGAGCCGTGGCTCGAGCGCGGCGGCGCGCTGCCGCGCGACCTTCTCGCGCTCCAGCTGGCCGGCGGCCCTCGACGCGCCGGCCACCTCGAGGAACATCGACCAGGCGCTCGCCGTCCGGCCGAGCTGCTCGTAGCAGGCCGCGAGGTTGAACTGCGTGCCGATCCCCGGGTCGAGCCGCTGGCTCTCCTCGAGCTTGGGGCACGCGTCGGCGTATTTGCCCTGGGCCATCAGCTGCTTGGCCGCGTCGAACAGGGCCTGCGCGGCCGCCGTGTCGGCCCTCGCGTCGCGGCCGCCCGAGAGGAGGGCGGCAAGGAACATCGCGAGCGCCAGCAGGCGCCCGAGGTGCTTCACGGGCAGGCTCGTCATGGTGGTGTCCTCACTTGCGATCGTCGAACAGGTTGCCGCCGGGCGGCGCAGCGGCCGGGGCGGCGGGCGGCCGGGTGGCCGGAGCCTGCGTGGCATGCGTGGCGGCCGGGGGTCGTGGTGCGGCGCTCGGCCGGCGCGGCGCCGCGGGCTTGCCGCTGGCCGGCGCCGCGGGGGGCGCAGGGGCGATCTCGGCCGGGCCCGGCGCCGCCGTGCGGTCGTCCACCGGCGCGGGGGCCTCGGCGCCGCCGGGCGTGACGGCCGGCGAGAGCGACGCGGGCGCGGTCGGCGGCTGTGCCGCGGCGTCCGCCGGCGACGGCGCGGCCGAGGCGCTGGCGGCCGGCTCGGTCGCCGCGCCGTCGCCGCGCGAGCGGGACGTCAGGAACGCGAAGATCGCGAGCGCGGCGATCAGCGACACGAAGGCGCCGGCCGCGACGGCGAGCCCCACCGGCCGCTTCCGCGTCACGACCGTCCCGCTCCACGTCGGCGAGGTGTTCAGCGACGTGTTCACCACGGTCGGCGAGGTGGTCACCCCGCTCGCCGAAGGGAGCTCCGGCCGCGGGGGCCCCGAGCTCCGCGAGATCCCGCTGATCCGGTCGACCGAGAGCCGGGCCCGCCCGGTCGCGAACGGCGCGAGCGCCTCGGCCAGCTCCCCGATGTGGCGGAACCGCTGCTCCGGCAGCTTCTCCAGGCACCTGCGGATCACCGCCTCGAGCGCCGGGGGCACGTCGGAGCGGAACGCGGCGAGGGGGCTCGGGATCCCCTGCATGATCGCCACGCAGAGCTGCGGCATCGTCGCGCCGTCGAACGGCGGCGCGCCGGTGAGCAGCTCGAACAGGATGACGCCGAGCGACCAGATGTCGGTGCGCGCGTCGACGTCGCGCGAGGACTTGAGCTGCTCGGGCGACATGTAGAGCGGCGACCCCATGATGGCCTTCGTGTCGGTGATGCGCGGGTCGGAGCCGCCGGTCGCCACCTTCGAGATCCCGAAGTCGAGCACCTTCACGCACGGGGAGCTGTCCGCGCGCCGGGTGAGGAACAGGTTCGCCGGCTTGAGGTCGCGGTGGATGATGCCCGCGGCGTGGGCCTCGGCGAGCGCCTCGCAGGCCTGGAGGACGTACTCGACGGCGGCCTGCGGGGTCATCGGCCCGCCCGCGCGGAGCGCGTCGGCGAGGTCGCTGCCCGACAGGTACTCCATCACCATGTACGGCGTGCCGGAGTCGAGCGTCCCGACGTCGGTCACGCGCGCCACGTGCTCGCTCTTGACCTTCACCGCGGCGCGCGCCTCGCGCACGAAGCGCTCGGCGAGCGTGCGCGACTTCGCCGCCTCGGGCAGGAGGAGCTTGATCGCGACCCGCTCCTCCAGCTGGAGGTGGGTCGCGGCGACGACGACGCCCATCCCGCCGGCGCCGATCACCCGCTCGACGCGGTACTTCTCGGCGATGACCTGCCCCGGTCGCACCAGCCCTTCGGCTTCGTCGTGTGTCGGCGCGGTGCTCGTCATGGCTCGGTCCCCTCGCACGCCGGACCGCGGATCCCGTGAACAGCGCGATCTTCGCGGAAAATCCGGTGCAAAGCCAGCCCACGATAGCCGCCGGGCGTACGGCGATCAATCTCGGGGCTGGGCCCCGTCGCGCCGGCGCGGCCCGCGCGCCGTCGGGTTCGTGCCATCGCCAGCGCGCCGCCGCGCCCATCCATGCCAGCGCGCCGCGCCCGTGCCCGCGCGCCGTGGCGTCCCCGTGGTCCCTGCCGGCCGCCCGCCAGGACGCTTCCCCCGGCCGTGAATCCGGGAGAACATCGCTCACCTCATGGAGCACGGTTACCCCGGCGGCGCCACTGAGCGGCGCCAGCGGATCCTCGAGGCGACAGAGCGGCTCCTCCGCCGGTACGGGCCTGCCAAGACAACCGTCGCCGATATCGCGCGCGAGGCCGAGATCGCGGTCGGCGCCGTGTACCTGGAGTTCGCCTCGAAGGACGCCATCGTCGAGGAGCTCTCCCAGGGCGAGCACCGCGCCGTCATGGCCGCGATGCGCGCCGCCGCGGCCCGGGACGACGTGCCCTTTTGCGACCGGCTCCGGGCGGTGTTCGACGCCCGCGCGCGCGCTTTCCTGGAGCTCGCCGGCTCGGGCGCGCACGCGTGCGATCTCGTGCATTGCCAGAGCCGCGCCGTGAAGGCCGCCCACGCCCGCTTCCTCGACGAGGAGCGCGCGCTCCTCCGCGATCTCGTCGCGCGCGGCGCCGGCGCCGGCGAGCTCGACGCCGCCGACCCCGAGCTCACCGCGCGCGCCCTCCTGCGCGCCTATGCGAGCTTCGCTCCTCCGTGGCTGTTCCAGGGCTCCCGCGAAGAGGTCGAGGCGATGCTGTCCGCGGTCCACCGGATCGTCCTTTACGGCCTCGTCGGCCGCGGGCCCGCCCGCGAGCCGGGGGGCTGACGCCGCGCCGTCAGCCTCCGGGCCTGCGCAGGCTCGCGGACTCGGATACGACCCAGTCCCTGAAGGCGGCAACCGGCTTTCGCCGCAGGCTCGCGCGCGTGCTCACGAGGTAGTAAGCGAGGCCCGTCGGCAGCGCCGGGAGCCTGCGAAAGAGCAGCACCAGGCGGCCGAGATCGAGCTCGGCGGCCGCGAGCGACCAGCGCGCGAGCGCCACCCCCTGACCGCGCACCGCCGCGTCCACAAGCATCGACGAGTCGGTGAGCTGGCTCTGGCGCACCCGCGCTGGCAGGCGGCGCGAGCGCTCGCGAAACCAGCGGCCCCAGGCGTCGGGGTGGTCGTCCCCGAGCAACACCTCGTGGCTCAGGTCCTCGACACGCCAGCGCGCGCGCTTGCTCGCGACGCTCGGCGCGGCGGCCACGATCAGGGCGTCGTCCGCCAGCTTGACGGTGATCAGGCCCGGGTAGCTGCCGAGGCCATAACGGATGCCGATGTCCACCGGCTCTCTCGCGAGATCGATGAGGCGCTCGGTGGCGGAGATGCGCACGTCCACCTCCGGGTGGCTCACAAGGAACTGCCCGAGCCGCGGCACGAGCCAGCGCGCCCCGAACGACGGCGTGACGCTGACCGACACGGCGGGCCGCGCGTCCGCCGCGGGCCGCCGCAGGCGGGCGTTCGCCTCGCGCAGCCTGGCGAACACGACGCCCAGCTCCGCAGCCCAGCGCTCGCCGTCCTCCGTCAGGCTGATGCCGTGCGGCGAGCGCCGAAACAGCGCCGTCTCCAGGGTGTCCTCGAGGGCGCGGATCTGGTGGCTGACGGCGGCCTGGGTCACGCCCAGCTCGCGCGCCGCGCGGGTGACGCTCGAATGGCGCGCCGCGGCCTCGAACGCCTGCAGGGCGGTGAGCGACGGCAGCGGCGGAGGGTGATCCCCCGGGGCGGGGCTGGTCATGAGAATTTCTCATGTACCATGGAAAACATTCGTTCGCTCGTCCAGGCGCGCCGCGGTATCCCGGGAGTCATGAAGCTCTACCGACTCCGATATAGCCCCTTCGCCCGCAAAGTTCAGATGCTGCTCGACCTGCTGGGCCGCCCGTACGAGCTGGTCGAGGTGCCGTACGACGATCGCGACGAGCTGGCCCGCGTGACCGGCGGCTACATCTACGTTCCGGTGCTGGTCGCCGACGACGGCCGGGTGACGGTCGAGTCGCGGCGGATCTGCGAGCTCCTGCTCGAGGACCCTGCCGCCCGGCGCTTGACGCTCGACGTCCTCGAGGGCCCGGTCTGGGCCTACGCAGACTTCTGCGACGGACCGCTGGAGGACGTGCTGTTTCGAATCGCGTCGCCGCGCATCCGCGACGCCTGGGAGCGGCCGGGTCAGCGCGCCTTGTACACGCTGATCAAGGAGCGCAAGTTCGGCGCTGGCTGTATCGAGCAGTGGGAGCGCGACACCCCGGCGCTGATCGAGCGCGCGAAAACCCTGCTCGCGCCGACCGTCCGGACGCTGAAGCGATCGCCGTTCCTGTTCGGCGAGGCCCCGAGCCTCGCGGACGCGGCGCTTTACGGCAACCTGGCGATGTTGTTCGAAGCGGACCGGGCGCTGCCCGGGGCGCTGGCGGCGGAGCTGCCGGGGTACATTTCCCGGCTCGAGCGGCTCATCCCGTCGCGGTGAGCCAGGGCTCCCCCGCCCCGCTCCTTGCCCCGCTTCGCGGAATTCACCAGTTCGGCGATCGAGAGTCGGGCTGTGGGGATGAGAGCGCGGAACTCCACGAGACGCACGATGGGGCGCGCTTCGAGATCAGGGCTCCGCGCGCCCGGGGAGCGCCCCGCGACTCAGGTGCAGGCGCCCTCGACGCACTCGCTGCCGCTCGGGCAATCGCAGTCCACCTCGCAGGAGATGGCCGGCTCCGGCGGGGGCGCGCAATAGCCACCCTCGCACGACTCGCCCTCGGCGCACTCGCACGAGGCCGCGCACGGCGTCTTGCAGGTCCCCTCGACGCACACGTCGCCGCTCGGGCAGTCGCAAGACGCCTCGCAGGCGCCGGGGGTTCCTGGTGAGCTCTCGCCGCCGCCGCTCGCGCTGCTCTCGCCGCCGCTGCTCGCGCTGCTCTCGCCACCGCTGCTGCTCGCACCGTCCTCACCGTCGGGTTCCTCGGTGTCCTCGTCCGGATCCGGGCGCTCGAAGTCGGGAGCGTCGGGCGCGTCGATACAGTCATCGTCCCAGTCGCATTCCTCGCCGGTCTCGATGTAACAACCGACCGTCGTCATCGAGAAGACGGACAAAGAGAGACCGAGACCCCACTCGAAGGCCGTGCGCATGTTCATATATCCTCACTCCTGATCAGCGATGGATCCAGGGCAGCGGCGCGGCTCGTCGGCGCGGCGCCCTCTGCCCACTCGGAGCTGCGTGCCCGCTGCCACGCGCTCCGTTCAACGGGTCGCGCGCCTGCGCACGATCTCGACGGCCGCCGGTCCGGAGCTCCCGGGCGGCGGGGTGGACCGCAGCGCTCGATCGCGCCCCCTGGCCGTCGATTTCAGCCGTCCGGATCCCCGGCGGTCGATTTCGCCGACCGGGGTTGAACGTTCCCGACCCCTCCGGGCACGAAACCGACGCGCCGACCATGAACGCTCTTCTCCACGCCGGGCACGACGGGGTGTGCCTCACGCCGACCCGGGCTCTCCGACGCTTGTTGATGGCACACGGGCAACGCCGCCGAGCGCGTTCGGGTGTAACGATGATGGCGCAGGGATGGACCGAGATGGGACGGATCGAGCAGCGGGTTTTCCGGGGGCACAGCCGTCCGGCGACGCCGAGCCCCCGCGCGCCGGGGAGAGGTGGCGCCCGATGAAGACCATGGCGCTCCTCATGCCGTTCTTCTTCTCCCGCGGCGCCGAGCGCGCGCAGGACGCGGAGGAGGAGCTCGTCGAGCGGCTGCGGCGCGGGGACGCCGCGGCGGTCGGCGAGGCGTACGACAGGCACTACGGCGCGGTGCGCGGGTTCGCCCGCCGCCTCACCGGCGACGACGCGTCCGCCGAGGACCTGGCCCACGACGTCTTCATCAGCCTGCCCCAGGCCGCGCAGCGGTTCCGCGGCGGCTCGTCGCTCAAGACGTTCCTCATCGCGATCGCGGTCAACCACGCCCGCCACCACCTCCGCTCGGCGGCGCGGCGCCGCGCAGCCATGGAGCGGCTCGCCCTCGAGCCGGACGAGGAGCACGCGTCGAGCCCCGAGCGGGAAGCCGGCCGCGCCGCGCTCGCCCAGGCCCTGAACTGCGCCCTCGACGCGCTGCCGACGGCGCAGCGCGTGGCGTTCGTGCTCTGCGAGGTCGAGGAGCGCAGCGCGCGCGAGGCGTCCGAGATCATGGGCGTGCCCGAGGCCACCGTGCGCACGCGGCTGTTCCACGCCAAGCAGAAGCTCCGGACGCTGCTGGAAGAGAGGGCGCCGTGAAGGAGAAGGACGACGTGCTCAGCGAGGCCGCGCGCGCGCTGCGCTCGGAGGCAGACGCGTCGCGCGCCCGCCGCGACGAGACGCGCGCCCGCGTGATGAGGAGCCTGAAGGCCCAGCGCGCCCGCCGCCTCGCGATGGTCCGCGTGGTGGTCCCGCTGGCCGCCGTGCTCGTCGGATCGGTCGCGTGGGCCTCGGCCGCGCGCTGGTTTCCCGGCGGCTGGGACGACCTTGCGTCGCGGCTCGGGCTGCGCGTCTCCGAGGCGCCCACCATGCCGCCCGCGCCGCCGCCGCAGCGCGCGCTGTCCGGGCCGCGGCACGCGGCCGAGGCGCCCGCGCCGCCCGAGGCCGAGGCGAGCGCGCCGCCCGAGGCCGAGGCGAGCGCAGAGGCGGTCGCGCCGGAGCCGCCGCCGATGCCTGCGCCGATCGCGGATCCGCCGATCGCACCCGCGCCGCCGCGCGCGCCGGTGCTGGCGGTCGCGCCGGTCCGGTCTGCCTCGCGCCCGGTCGCGGCCGTCGCGCCGCGCGCCGCGCGCCTGCCGACCGCGCCGCGGCCGGCCGCGGGTGATCCGCAGGCCATCGAGCGTCCGCCGGCCGGCCCCGACGCGGACGCGCTCTATCAGGCGGCGCACCGGGCTCACTTCGTCGAGCGCAACCCGGCGGCCGCGCTCGACGCGTGGGACGCGTACCTGGCCGCCGCTCCGCGCGGCCGCTTCGCGGTGGAGGCCCAGTACAACCGCGCTCTCTGCCTCGTTCGCCTCGGCCGCAAGGACGAGGCGCGGCGGGCGCTCGATCCGTTCGCGCAGGGCGCCTTCGGCGGCTACCGAAAGGACGAGTCGCGCTCGCTGCTCGACGCGCTCAGCGTCGCGGACGAGTGAGCGTCGCGGCGCGTGAACGAACGCGCGGCGAGCGGGCACAGCACGGTCGATGAACACACCCGACACCGCCCCTCTCCCCGCGGCTCCGAGGGTCTCGCCGCGCCGTTCCCTGGGGCTCGGCGCGCGCCTCCGCGCGGGCGTCCTGCTGCGCGCCCTCGCGGCGGCGGCCGCGTTCGCTGTGATCTCCGCGCCTCCCGCGGGCGTCCTCGCCGAGGAGCCGAGCGCCGCCGGCGTCGATCTCGTCATCGACGGCGCGCCGTGGACGCTCGATCCCGACGCGGTGAGCGCGGCCATCGGCCGCGAGCTCGGCGGCGGCGTGACGCTGGCCCCCGCGGCGATCGCCGGGCGCTCCACGCTGGTCCTTCGCGGCGAGCCCGACGGCCGCGTCACGCTGACGTACCGCGCCTCGGACGGCCGCCGCATCGAGCGCACCATCGACGTCCCCGAGGATCCCGACCGCGCCGCCGAGGCGATCGCCTTGCTCGCGGGCAACCTCGTCCGGGACGAGGCCGCGGAGCTCGCCGCGGCGCTCGGCAAGCGCCCGCCCGAGGCGCCGGCGGCGGCGCAGCCGGCGCCCGCGGCGCCCCCCGCCGCCGGCAGGCCGGCGCCACCTCCCCGCGCCGCGCGCCCCGCGAAGGCCGCGCGCCCCGCCCCCGCGCCACCGGAGCCGCCTCCGTGCGCGTCCCCCGGCGCGACGATCGTCCTCTTCGGCGCCGACGTCCTCCCCCTCGTCGGCTCCTCGACCTCCACCGGCACGAACGTGGTCCGCCACTACTCGCTGAACCTCGTCGCCGGATACACGGCGGGCACCACGGGCATCGAGCTCAGCGCGGGCGCCAGCATCTCCTCGGCGTTCCTGTGCGGGGCGCAGCTCTCGAGCGTGGCCAACCTCGTGTTCGGTCCGGCGCGCGGCGTGCAGGTCACGAGCGGCGTCAACGTCGTCGGCTCGCTCCGGGGCGCGCAGATCGGCGCGATCAACGCCGCCGCCGGCCAGGTCGCGGGCGCACAGGTCGGCGTGCTCAACGCCGCCGGCCAGGTCGACGGAGCCCAGGTGGGCATGGCCAACCTCGCCGTGGGAGCGTCGATGGATCTTCAGATCGGCGTGGCCAACGTCGCGGTGAGCAAGGCGACCGACGTCCAGATCGGCATGGCCAACGTCGCCGTGGGCGAGGCGACGGACGTGCAGCTCAGCCTGGTGAACGTCGCCGCCGGCGGGTCGGCCGACCTGCAAGCCGGCCTGACCAACGTGGCCGCGGGCGAGTCGACGGACGTGCAGATCGGGCTCCTCAACATCGCCACCGGCAAGGTGGGGGGCGCGCAGATCGGCCTCGTCAACTACGCCGACGACTCGCCGTTCTCGCTCGGGTTGTTCAACTTCATCCGCAAGGGCCGCCTCCACGTGGACGTCTGGGGGCTCGAGTCCGGCATCGTGGTGGCCGGCGTCAAGCACGGGAGCGACCACTTCCACAACATCTACGGGATCGGCCTTCGCACGATCGGCAATCGCCCTCTCCTGGTCTCCGCGCTCGGCCTGGGCGGCCGCTTCTCCATCCACCAGCGCGCCTATGTCGACCTCGACGTGCTCGGGTACACGCTCCACGAGCCCTCGACGCTCGAGTCCGCGGCCACGATCGCGCAGGCGCGCGCGCTCCTCGGCTTCCGCCTCTTCCCGGAGCTCGCGATCTTCGGGGGCCCCAGCTTCAACGTCTCGTTCGGCGACACCCCGGCGGACGCCCGCCTGAGCCCCTACGGCAGCACCCCCCTCGGCTCCGACGCCACCAGCACCAAGCGCGCCTGGCCCGGCCTCGTGCTCGGCGTACAGGCGTTCTGATCCGGCCGTCGCGCTCGCCGGGGGGGGGGCGGGTTGACGGATGCGTGAACGAATTTACTTTTCGTTCATCGATTCATGGAGCTCGCCCGAGCGGTTGCTCGCGGCGGTCTACGTGAGCCCATCCGCGCGCTGCGCCGCCCTCACGGGCGGAGGAGCAGCGCGCTGTCCACGCAGTCCACCTGACCTTCGACCGATCCGGCAGGGATGGCGCGAGCCGACCGCTGCCACAGGAGTTCGCATGAGCCAGCTTCGCAGCGGCGCCAGCGCGCCTCGTTCCCCCTTTCCCCTGCTCCCGCTCCGCACCGGCGTCCTCTTTCCCGGCACCGTGCTGACGCTCCCGGTGGGGCGCCCCCGCTCGGTGGCGCTGCTCAACGCCGTCCACGCCGGCGACGTGATCGGCGTCATCGCGCAGCGCGATCCGAAGCGCGAGGATCCGCGGCGCGAGGACCTCCACGACATCGGCACGTTCGCGCGGGTCGTCGACATCTCGCGCGTCTCGAACGGCTACCGGCTGGTGATCGAGGGGCTCGATCGCTTCGCGCTCTCGGCCCTGGTCGAGACCGAGCCGACGTGGCGGGCCGAGGGCACCCTCGCGCCCGAGTTCCTCGGCGACGCCGAGGAGGCGCGCCTGCTCGCGGCGTCGCTGCGCGAGCGCGCCCGCGAGGTCGGCCCGAAGACGGGGACCAACCTCGCCGAGATCGCCGCCACGAGCCGGGCGGAGCCTGGCGTCTTCGCGGATCAGGTCGCCGGTGCGCTCGGCCTGCCCACCGAGAAGGAGATGGAAGTGCTCTCCGAGCTCCGCGTGGTGCCGCGGCTCCAGCGGGTCGCCGGCCTGCTCGCCGAGGCGTCCGCGCTGGCGGACCTGAAGAAGAAGATCGACGGCGACGTGCGGCGCGAGCTCGGCAAGGGCCAGCGCGAGGTGATCCTCCGCGAGCAGCTCCGGGCCATCCAGAAGGAGCTCGCGGGCGGCGAGGAGGGCGAGGACGAGCTGTCGGCCCTCCGGCGGCGCCTCGACGAGGCCGGGCTCCCCGAGGAGGCGCGCGCCGTCGCCGATCGGGAGCTCCGCCGGCTCGAGTCGGTCGGCCCGCAGAGCGCGGAGCACAACGTGATCCGCACGTACCTCGAGTGGATCGCGGACCTGCCGTGGAGCGCGAGGGCAGAGGTGAAGGACGACCTCGACGCGGTGAAGGCGAAGCTCGACGAGGATCACCGCGGCCTCGACGACGTGAAGCGCCGCATCCTGGAGCACATGGCGGTGCTCAAGCTGACCGGGAAGGCGCGCGCGACGATCCTGTGCTTCGCGGGACCGCCCGGCGTGGGCAAGACCTCGCTCGGCCAGTCGATCGCCGACGCCACGGGCCGCCCGTTCGTGCGCATCTCGCTCGGCGGCGTGCACGACGAGGCGGAGCTGCGCGGCCACCGGAGGACGTACGTCGGCGCGCTGCCCGGCCGGATCGTGCACGCGCTGAAGAAGGCCAAGGTGAAGAACCCGATCGTGCTCCTCGACGAGGTCGACAAGCTCGGCGCCGGGTGGCGGGGCTCGCCCGAGGCGGCGCTGCTGGAGGTGCTCGATCCGGAGCAGAACCGGACGTTCGTCGACCACTACCTGGAGCTCCCGTTCGATCTGTCGGAGGTCGTCTTCCTCTGCACGGTGAACGATCTCGGCGCGCTCTCGGCGCCGCTCCGGGACCGGCTCGAGGTCATCGAGCTGGCCGGCTACACGCCGGACGAGAAGATCGCGATCGCGCGGTCGCACCTCGTCCCGAAGCAGCTCAAGGAGCACGCGATCGACCCGGGGTCGCTGTCGATCACGGACGAGGCGCTCGCGGCGATCGTGCGCGACTACACGCGCGAGGCCGGGGTGCGGCAGCTCGGTCGGGAGATCAAGAAGCTCTGCCGGGCGGTCGCGCTGGAGATCGCCCGCGCGGCGGACGGCAAGGCGCCGCGCGTGGTGGTCGAGGCGAGCGATCTCGGGACGTACCTTGGCAAGGTCCGGTTCTTCAGCGACGTGGCGGAGCGGACGAGCGTCGCTGGCGTCGCGACCGGGCTCGCCTGGACGCCGGTGGGCGGGGACATCCTGTTCATCGAGACGTCGCGGATGCCGGGGAAGGGGAGGGTCGAGATCACGGGTCAGCTCGGCGACGTGATGAAGGAGTCGGCGAAGGCGGCGCTCACCTACGTGCGCAGCCACGCCATCGAGCTCGGCGTCGACACGGCGAAGCTCGAGGCGGAGGACCTGCACATCCACGTCCCTGCGGGCGGCGTGCCCAAGGACGGGCCGTCCGCGGGCGTGACGATGTTCACGGCGCTGACGTCGCTCCTCTCCGCGCGGCGCGTGCGCTCGGACACGGCGATGACGGGCGAGTGCACGCTGCGCGGGCGGGTGCTGCCGGTCGGCGGGATCAAGTCCAAGGTGCTCGCGGCGCACCGCGCCGGGATCAAGCGGGTCGTCCTGCCGCAGAAGAACGCGCGTGACGCCGAGGAGATCCCGAAGGAGGTGCGGGCCGAGCTGGAGCTCATCTTCGTCGAGGACATGAGCCAGGTGATCGCGGCGGCGCTGGAGGAGGCGCCCATCGAGGCGGCGGGCACGGGCGGCGTGACCGGCGCGGCGGCGGGGGAGCCGGCGGCGGCCGCGTAGGGGAGGGGAGAGGGGCTGAGCCGAGCCGCCGCGCCGGCGGGGGGCTGTGCGCGGCGGCGCGCGGGTGGGCGCTCGGCCATCCGCCAAGACCGGGGCGGGAGAGCTTGCGCATGAGCCACCGCCCGGCATGTCTCACTTCGGGCCATGCCTTCTGAGACGTTTCGTCGCGCGCCACACAAGGCGCGCCTGGGACGTGGAGCCTCCTGAGAGCTTATGGCACCTCGTTCGGTGCTCGCCGCGCCCACCCGCGCGCCGCCGCGCACAGCCCCCCGCCGGCGCTCACGTTGTCTTGCTCGCCAGCAAGGCGCACGGCACCGAGCGGCGCGCGCTGCTCCGCGGCGCCATCCAGCTCCTCGACAGGCAGCACCAGGCCCGTGCGCGGCCTCGTTCCGCAACGCCCAGCGGAGGCTTTGCCCGAAGCGCCGGGGCAGCGCCGCGGCGCCAGCCGACCCGGCGCCCGTCGAGGCCACGCCCGCTGATCCCAGGCCGGTCGAGCCCGCGCAGCCCGCGCCAGTCTGATCCGGGCCGGGAAATTCCCGTTGCGCCAGGCCGGGTGGTCTATATGCGCGCGGAGCGCTGAGGCCTGGCGTCGCAGCGGGACCAGACGTCGCGCGCCCGGACAGCCTCGATCCAGCGTTCCCCGCCTGCTGCCTCGTCGTGGAGGTGACCCATGTCCGACGACCGTCTTACCGCCGCTGAGCTCAGCGAGATCTGGGCGGTGCTGTCCCCCGAGGAGCGCGCCGAGGGCTTCGAACACCTCGATCGGGGCGAGGCCGACGGCTTCTTCCTCGGCCTCTCGGAGCAGGAGCAGGCGGCCGCCCTCCTCGCGATGAAGGCCGCGGAGCGGAGGCTGTGGATGCGGCTCCTCGCGCCCGACGACGCCGCGGACGTGATCCAGCTCGTTTCTCGAGATGACCGCTCCTCGTTTCTCGAGATGCTGGACGAGCCGACGCGGCGCGAGGTCACGGCGCTCATGGCGTACGCCGAGGACGCGGCAGGCGGGCTCATGAGCCCACGATTCGCCCGACTGCGGCCCGACATGACGGTCGGTGAGGCCATCCGGTACCTACAGCGGCAGGCCCAGGAGAAGATCGAGACCATCTACTACGCCTACGTGCTCGACCAGGAGCAGCGGCTGCAGGGCGTGGTGTCCTTCCGGGACCTCTTCACCGCGCGCGGTGACAAGGCCCTGTCCGAGGTCATGCGGCGGGACGTCATCTCCGTGCCCGAGACGCTGGACCAGGAGGCGGTCGCGCGGGTCATCGCGCGCCACGACCTCAACGCGCTGCCGGTCGTCGACGTCGAGGGCCGGATGAAGGGCATCGTGACCGTCGACGACATTGTCGACGTCGTCCAGAGGGAGGCGACCGAGGACATCCAGAAGCTCGGCGGCATGGAGGCGCTCGACACGCCCTACATACAGACCGGCATGCTCGCCATGGTGAAGAAGCGCGCCGGCTGGCTCTCGGCGCTCTTCCTCGGCGAGATGCTCACGGCGAGCGCGATGGGGCACTACGAGGAGGAGATCGCGAGAGCCGTGGTGCTCGCGCTCTTCGTGCCGCTCATCATCTCGAGCGGCGGCAACTCCGGGTCGCAGGCGACGACGCTGATCATCCGCGCGATGGCGCTCGGTGAGGTCACGATCAAGGACTGGTGGCGCATCGTCCGTCGCGAGGTCGTCGCCGGCCTCTCGCTCGGCCTCATCCTCGCCACGATCGGCATGGTCCGCATCCTCGTGTGGCAGGCCATCTTCCACACATACGGGGAGCACTACGTCGAGGTTGCCGCCACCGTCGCCACGAGCCTGGTCGGCATCGTGGCCTGGGGGACGCTCGCCGGCGCGATGCTGCCCTTCGTGATCCGCCGGCTAGGATTCGACCCGGCCAGCGCCTCCGCGCCGTTCGTCGCGACCCTCGTCGACGTCTCAGGGCTCGTGATCTACTTCAACGTCGCGCAGGTCCTCCTCCGGGGAAGCCTGCTGTGATGTCGCAGCTCGGGGCTGTAGCGCTCAGCGAGCGCGGTAGATGCGGAGCACGGTGATCGTCCTCGCCTCGCGCTCGATCGTGAGCACCACGTCGTGGAAGCCCGCGCTGAGGAGGTAGTAGGGCGCCTCCCACGCGAGCTCGCCTTCGCCCGTCTCCGCGAAGCGAACGACCGCCCGGTCGATCATGAAGGCCGAGTGCATCGGCAGCCTGTAGAACGTGACCAGAGCAGGGAAGTTCCAGACTACGCGGAAGCTCATCCGCCTTGCTCGCGGGCCAGCTCCTCCAGGGCCCGCGGCAGATCCTCGTGAGCGACGAGGCGTGCACGGCCCGCCGCGATGTCGGCGAGGTCCCGATCGAGCTCGGCGCGTTGCTCCGGCGTGAGCCTCTGCACGCGCGCCGCGCGATCGATGGCCGCGAGGATGGGGTCGCTCGGCAAGGAACCGGGCCGGGTAGACATGGGTTCAGCGTGGATCAGAAGGGGGTAGGGTTGCAAGAGCGCGCGCCTCTGGCACGAAGCGCAGGATCTGTGCCCGCCCGTCGGCCGTCCATCCGGCGTCTGGTCAGCCGACGTTCTCGAGGCTTCCCGCCGCCGCCGACAGCCCGCCGCCCTAGAACAGCTCCCCGATGCGCCGCAGGAAGCCGCCGCTCGAGAAGAGCGCGCGCATGCCCCGCTTGAACCAGCTGTACGACGACGCGGTGTAGGGGAACCAGGTCGGGTCCTTCGACCCCAGCGCGATGCGGTCCGCGTTGATGTGCTTGACGTCGCACATCTGCCGGAGCCCGTCCTCGCCCATCACCCGGCCGAAGCCGCTCTGCTTGACGCCGCCGAACGGCGCGTCGGGGAGGGCGCCGTTCATGAGCACGTCGTTCACCAGCACGCTGCCGGCCTGCAGGCGCTCGGCGAGCCGGCGGGCGTGATCGGTGTCCTCCGAGAAGACATAGGCGTTGAGGCCGAGGTGCGACTCGTTCGAGAGGCGGATCGCCTCCTCCTCGGTCGCGACCTGCATGAACGGCACGACCGGCCCGAAGATCTCCTCGGTCATCACCGTCATCGCATGATCGCAGCCGGCGATGATCGTCGGCTCGAAGAACTGGCCCTGCCCCGGCGCGCGCTTGCCGCCGGCCTTCACGGTCGCCCCCTTGTCGACAGCGTCCTTGATGTGCCGCTCGGCGACGTCGATCTGCGGCGGGAAGATGATCGCCCCCACGTCGACGAACTCCTTGCCCGGATCACCCTGGTTCAGGCCCTTCGTGATCTCGACGGTGCGCTCGAGCAGGCGATCGTGGATCTCGCGGTGCGCATAGACCCGCTCCACCGCGACGCACACCTGCCCCGCGTTCGCGAAGCCGCCGAAGACGATCGCCTGCGCCGTGCGCTCGATGTCCGCGTCCGCGCAGGCGATGAGCGGCGCCTTGCCGCCGAGCTCCATCACGCACGGGATAAGGCGCTCGCCGCAGGCGGCGGCGACCTTCCTCCCGGTGCCGACGCTGCCGGTGAACAGGAGCATCTGGATGCCGCTGTCGATGAGCGCCGCGCCGGTCGGCCCGTAGCCGGTGACGACCTGGAACAGATCCTCGGGCATGCCCGCGCCGTCCCAGATCTCCTTCTGCTTGAGCGCGATGAGCGGCGTCACCTCGCTCGGCTTGAGCACGGCGGCGTTGCCGGCGACGATCGCCGCGAGCACGTCGCGCAGCGCGAGCTGGAACGGGAAGTTCCACGGCGAGATCACGCCGACCACGCCGCGAGGGACGTAGTGGACCCAGCTGCGCCTGTGCTTGAAGAGGTGGAGCTTGATCTCGTGCGGCTCGAGCGCCTTCGGGGCGACCTGCGCGAAGTACGTCGCCATGTCGGCCGCGACCAGGACCTCGTGCAGCAGCGCCTCGTGGCGCGGCTTGCCGCACTCGCGCGAGAGCAGATCGACGATCTCGTCCGTGCGATCGACGATGGCGTCGCGGAAGCGCAGGACGCGCTGGCAGCGCTCCTCGACGGGCAGCGCGCCCCACGCCTCCTGCGCGCGCCGCGCCCGGGCGACCGCGGCACGCACCTCCTCGGCGCTGGTGTTCGGGGCCTCTCCAAGGAGCTCCCCGGTCGCGGGCGCGTAGCTGCGGATCGCCGCGCCTCCGTGCCCGTTCATGCCAGGACCGCTGCCGTTGCCCCCGATCGGGCGTTCGCTCACCACCTGACCCATGTTCGATCCCTCCGCCTGTCGAGCCCGCGTTGCTTGCCGGATGGCCTCCGTGGCTCGCTGCTCGACGCCGGGACCCTACCCTTCCCGAGAAGGTACAGCAAATGAGCATTTGCGCTGTTTCCCGATGAATCCCGACGATTCCCGGCGTGCTCGCGGTCGATCCGGCCCCCCGACATCCGCTGTTGCGCTGCGGACAAATGGTGAGCACACCGTGGTTGCGCCAGGGGGGACCGGCGCCGCAGGCCGCGCCGGTGTGCCCGGGTGAGCCTGGTCGGCGTCTCGGGCGGACTCTCGGCATGACGTCGGCGAGTGGAGCCGCTATAGGCGGACCCCGACATGTTGGAACAACGAGAACTCGATCTCATCGCGGCAGTCGAGCATCCGGATCCGCACCACGTGCTCGGCGCGCACGAAGACGAGGACGACCTGGTTGTCCGCGTCTTTCGGCCGGACGCCACCGAGATCGCGGTGGTCCCGAGCGACCCCAGGCTCCGGAGGCAGCCGATGGAGCGCGTCCACCCCGCGGGCCTCTTCGAGGCGCGCTTCCCCGGCGTGTCCCACCCCGCGGACGGACGCTTCCCGTACCAGCTCGAGCTGCGCTTCGCGGACGGCAACTCCTCGGTGGAGCTCGACCCGTACGCGATGCCGCCGACGCTCGGGGACATCGATCGCCACCTCCTGGCCGAGGGGCGGCACTGGGAGCTCTACCGCGTCCTGGGCGCGCACGTGCGCGAGGTGGACGGGGTCTCCGGGACGTCGTTCGCGGTCTGGGCCCCGAACGCGCGGCGGGTGAGCGTCCTCGGCGACTTCAACCACTGGGACGGCCGCCGCCACGCGATGCGCCGGATGGGCGAGGGCTTCTGGGAGCTCTTCATCCCGGGCCTCGGCGAGGGCGCGCTCTACAAGTACGAGATCAAGACGCCGGAGGGGCACCTCACGGTGAAGACCGATCCCGTCGCCCAGGCGATGGAGCTACGGCCGGCCACCGCCTCGCGGGTCTACACGAGCCGCTACGCGTTCCAGGACGGCGACTGGATGCAGGAGCGCGGCAGGATCGACTCCCGCAAGAAGCCGCTCACGATCTACGAGGTCCACGCCGGCTCCTGGCGGCGCGTGCAGGGCGAGGGCCCGCCGTACGAGGGCGGGATGCGCTGGATGACGTACCGCGAGCTCGCCGACCACCTCGTCGACTACGTGGCCGAGCTCGGCTTCACGCACATCGAGCTCATGCCGGTCATGGAGCACCCCTTCGACGGATCATGGGGTTACCAGGTGGCGGGCTACTTCGCCCCGACCAGCCGCTTCGGCGATCCCGACGACCTCCGCTACTTCATCGACCGCTGCCACCAGCGGGGGATCGGCGTGATCCTCGACTGGACCCCCGCGCACTTCCCCAAGGACGCGTGGGCGCTCGGGCGGTTCGACGGCACGGCGCTCTACGAGCACCTCGACCCGCGCCTCGGCGAGCACCGCGAGTGGAACACGTACATCTTCAACTACGGCCGCCACGAGGTGCGGAACTTCCTTGTGGCCAACGCGCTCTACTGGCTCGACGAGTTCCACATCGACGGCCTGCGGGTCGACGCGGTCGCCTCGATGCTCTACCTCGACTACGCCGCGCAGGGCGGCGACTGGGTGCCGAACCGGTATGGCGGCCGCGAGAACATCGAGGCCATCGACTTCATCCGCGAGCTGTCGAACCGGGTGCACGAGCGCTGTCCGGGCGCGATCCTCTGCGCGGAGGAGTCCACCGCCTGGCCGTCGGTGACCCACGCGACGTACGTCGGCGGGCTCGGCTTCGACTTCAAGTGGAACATGGGGTGGATGCACGACACGCTCGACTTCTTCAAGCACGAGCCCATCCACCGCGCCTTCCACTACCACCAGCTCACGTTCGGGCTGATCTACGCCTTCTCCGAGAAGTTCCTCCTGCCGCTGAGCCACGACGAGGTCGTGCACCTCAAACGGGCGCTGCTCTCGAAGATGCCCGGCGACTACTGGCAGATGCTGGCGAACCTGCGCGCGCTCTACGGCTACATGTGGGCGCACCCGGGCAAGAAGCTGCTCTTCATGGGCGGTGAGATCGGCCAGTTCGCCGAGTGGAGCGAGAAGACGGAGCTCGACTGGGGCCTGCTCTCGGTGCCCGAGCACGCGGGGCTCAAGCGGCTCGTGACGGAGCTCAACGCGCTCTACAAGAAGTATCCGGCGATGTACGAGCTCGACGACGAGCACCACGGCTTCCGGTGGATCGACTGCACTGACCACATGCAGACCGTGATCTCGTTCATCCGCTACGGCGACGGCGCGGGAGATCAGATGTCGCCCTCGGGCACGCACGTCGTGTTCATCGGCAATTTCACGCCGGTCCCGCGCCATCACTACCGGATCGGCGTCCCGCGGCGCGGCGCCTACCTGGAGGTGCTCAACACCGACGCGGTCCAGTACGGCGGCAGCGGTGTGGGCAACCTGGGTCGCGTCGAGGTCGAGGACGTCCCGAGCCACGGGTTCCCGCAATCCATCGTGCTCTCGCTCCCGCCGCTGGGGGTGCTCTGGCTCGTCCCCGAGCAGGACGCGCCGGGCTGAGGCCTCGTCCGGCGCCCTGGTAAGAAGGTCCCCAGGGCGCCTTCGCTCGTCGGGGCGAGCGCGCGCCGCGAAGGGCGCGCGCGGTGGTTTACTGGGCCTGGGCCTCGTCGGCCGGCGCTGCCTCGCCTCGCCGCGAGCGCCTCGGCAGCCACATGTCCACCGTCGAGACGACCGCCATGGCGCCGAGCGACAGCAGCATCGCCACGCCGGAGATGGGCATCAGCGCCGCGGCGCCGGGCGCGCTCCGGATGAGCCATGGCGCCGCGATGTGCAGCCCGCTCGTGACGACGGCCGCCGCGACGCCCGCGGTGTGGAGCCACGACGGCAGGCGCGCGAGCAGCCAGAGGTGCGCGAGGATCAGCACGTAGACCGGCACCGAGAAGAGGTGGAAATGCGTCACCTCGAGCAGCTTCCGCTCGGAGATCTGCTCGACAAGGACGCGCGGCGCCTCCGGCGTTCCGGGGAGCTCGAGCTCCGGGCCCAGATCGAGCGCGGGCCCCTCGGCCGCCGCGGGCGCCTGGGTCGGGGCAGGCGCCGGCGCGGCGACCGGCGCGCCCGCGTAGTACGCGGCGGCCCCCGCGTCCTGGACCATCGCGCCGTAGAGGCGCCACGACACGAGCAGCCCGATGACCGACGCCAGCGCGAACGCCGAGTAGAGGAGCTTCGCGCCGAGCGAGAGCGACCTCAGCCGACCGGCTGAAGCTGTGAAATCCCTCACAGAGCGCCGCGCTTCAGCGCGAGCTGGAGGACGAGCGCGTCGCGCTTGACGCCGAGCGCCACGGAGCGGGACGAGATGGATGCGCCCGACACGATGTCGATGTCCTTGCCCGCGGTGATCGGGTCGACCGCCGTCTTGCCGCGGAACTGGGCGCGGAAGCGATCGCCGCGGACCTCGTCGCCGTACGCCTCGCGGTACTCGAGGATCTCGATGCGCTCCACCGCGCCGGCCGTCGAGAACTGCACGGCGAAGTCGATCGGCTCGTGCATCCCCTTCTCTTCATCCTTGATCGCGTAGCCGTCGATCTTGCCGTCGGACTCCGCGACGTACACCACCCACTCGCGCTTGACCGGCGCCCCCAGCTTCTTGCCGAGCTCCTGCGCCTCCGCGTCGCCGAGGACGACCTTGCGATAACCGACCTTCTTCGAGCTCGCGAAGAAGCTCTTCAGGACAGCAGGGACCGTCCAGTACGTCGCGCCGTGGGCGGGCAGCGCCGCCAGGATGAACGTGAGCGCCGCTGCTGCAGCGAAGTGGGCGGTGCGGAGGTCACGAGAAGGACGCATCAAAGCTCCGACGAAGCTGTCATTCGTGAAAGTCAAAGTCAACGGCGTTTGGGCCGCGGATTTGCGGCGCGGGCGTCCGTCGCGTCAGTTGCGTCAGTTGCGTCAGTTGCGTCAGTTGCGTCAGTTGCGTCAGTTGCGTCAGTTGCGTCAGTCGCGCACCTGCACGTCCAGGTAGCGCTCGGCGTTCAGCGCCCACGCTTCCGGGCTGCGGCCGGCCTCGACGTGCGCCACCGCGTCGGCCGCGATCGCGGCGCAGTGATCGAGGTTGCAGTGCAGGAAGAGCGCCTGCCGCCCGAAGGGGACCACGCCGAGCGCGGCGGCGCGGCGCATCGCGGCCCGCCAGTCCCGCAGCCAGCCGCGCCGGTAGAGCGGGTACACGCGGGGCACGAAGCGTTGCCGGGCCTCGAGCGGCGCCACCCCGCGCGGGGCGATGCCAGCGCGCACGAGCTGGTCGAGCAGCGCCTCGAGCGGCGGGCCCGAGGCGAAATCGCGCCCGCTCCCCCAGGCCCCCTCGGGGATCTCGACGCACAGCACCGTCTCGCCCGGGCGGCGGAGATCGGGCGCGTAGTTCTGCAGCTCGGAGACGCGGCCGAACCAGAAGCGCGGGTCGGGGCAGTAGTACGTCTCCGGGGCGCCGAGCCGCGCGCGCGGGTACGCCAGGTAGACCAGGTAGAGCCCGCGGTGATCGAGCGGCGCGTCGGGCACGAGATCCGCGAGGTCGCCGGCGAACAGGATCGGCGCCGCGCCGGCGCGCGCGCCCGCCCCGGCCAGGCCGAGGGCGGACCCGCACTCGGCCTTGACGCCGGCCTCCGCGAGGCGCGCCTCGAGGTACGTGATGAGCGACGAGATGCCCGCCGGCGGATAGATGAACCGCGCGAGATCCGCCGAGGCGCCGCCGCGGCCGCGGGCGAGCCCCTTGAACAGCGCGAGCGGGCTCGTCGTGCTGATCCGCTTCTTGGCGACGGTCTGGGAGAGCTCGGACGGCGGGAGGCCCCAGACCTTCTCGGCGTAGGGCCGGTAGAACGACGCGTAGGCCGCCGCGCCGACGCGGTCGCGCACGAACCGCTCGAAGCCGACGTCCTCGTCGGCGAGGGCGCGGTCGTGCTCCCAGCGGGCGAAGGCCGCGCGGCGGCCGCGCTGCGCGACGAACCCGAGGCCCATGGCGGCGCCGGCGCGCAGGCCGAGCGCGCGGAGCATCGAGGGCGCGCTCGGCGGGTAGGGGACGTGGCGCTCGCCGAGCACGAGCACCCCGCGGCGCGGGCGCGAGAGGAACGGGGAGCGCGCGTGCACCTCGCGGAAGAGCGGCTGATCGAGGGCGGCCGGGTGGAGCCGGTGCGAGCCGAGATCGCACGGCAGGCCGCGGAACGTCTCGGCGCCCGCGAGCCCGCCGGCCCGCGCCGCGCGCTCGAGGAGGCGCACGCGCCGGCCGGCCCGCGCGAGCAGCAGCGCGGCGTAGAGGCCGGAGATGCCGGCGCCGACCACGAGGCGCTCGGGCCCGGCGTCGTCTGGGCGGAGTGACATCGTGTGCCCGCGTCCGGCGCGCTCAGTACATGAACCCGAGGCCGAGATTGAGCTGCGTCTGGTCGAACCCGAGGGTGCGGTCGCGCAGCTGGTAGTCGGCCTTCACGACGACCCCCTGGGTCGGCCGGTACGAGGCGCCGAGCGTGAGCTCGCGGACGCCGTACGAGGCGTTGGCCTTGTAGCCCTCGGGCACCGCGGACTGCGTGTCGTACGCCTCGACGCGCGCGAACGGGAGGAGCTCGTGGCCCACGCCGAGCGGGCGGAGCACGTCGAACGCGGCCTCGACATAGCCGCCGCGGATCCGGGAGGCCACGGGGCTCGTGGGATCGATGAAGTTCGGCGCGCCGCTCTCGTTGAACGAGACCATCAGCGCGCGCGCCTCGGGGAGGTGCCACTCGGCGAACAGGACCCGCGTCTCCAGGCCGCTCCTGCGCCAGCGCGCGTCGAGCGACCAGCCGAGGACCGGGACCGACAGATCCACCGGGGTGCCATCGCGAAGGAAGAATTTGCCCTCACCGTTCGGGCCAGTGTCGCTCGCGTACACCGACGCGCCCGCGACGACCCCGAGCAGCGGCTCGGCCTCGACGCGCGCGACGGCCGCCCATGCGTTGGCGCGGGCGAGCCCGCCGCTCTGCCGCCCGCCGGCGAGGCCGCCCGCGCGGAAGCCGAGCGGATCGAGGCCGGTCATGGCGTAGGCCTCGAAGCGCAGCCAGTCGAGCGGCTGCCCGAACGCGCCGATCCCGATCTCGCGCCACGTCGAGGGGATGACGAGGGTCTCGACCTTGGGCCTGACCACGCCGTGGAACACCGGCGGCTCGTGCCACTGGTTGATGATCCCCATCGGGACGAGCACGAGGCCCGCGCGCAGCCCGAGAGCGCGGCCTGCCGCGTTCCACTCGATGTAGGCCTGCTCCAGCTCCGCGGCGCCCGGGCAGCTCGCGCAGGAGATCGAGTGTTCCACCTCGAGCTCGACGTAGGACCGGATGTCGGCCGTGAACTCGTGCGCCACGAAGAGCACGAGCCGGGGGATGTCGGCGACCCACGCGCGCTCGCCCTCGCGGCCGGTCGTCGTGCCGCGGACATGCACCTCGCCGTAGCCGCCGACGGAGGTGCTGCTGGCGCTCGCCCCGGCGCTGCGGAACCGCTGCTCGGTCAGGCCGCGGACGAGCTCGTGCTCGGGCGCCTCTCCGGCGCCGAGACCGACGGCGGGCTTCCGGGGCTCCGGCGGCGGCGCGGCGTGCTCGGGCGGCAGGTCGAGGACCGGGCCGTCCGGCGCGGGCTGCGGGGCGGGCGCGGGCTGCGGGGCGGGCGCTGGCTGGGCGGTAAGCGCGGGCTGCGGGGCGGGCGCTGGCTGGGCGGTAAGCGCGGGCTGCGTGGCAGGCGCAGGCTGCGTGGCAGGCGCAGGCTGCGCGGCGGCGGCGAAGGGCAGCAGCGCGCCGAGGACGACGCCCGCGGAGCGAGGCCACAAGGACGTGATCGCTTTCATGACGAGGACCGGGAGCCCGGGGGGCGGGAGTCTTCGCGCCCTTGAAAACGGAGGTCAACCTCGTTTTCAGCGAGGGGGCGCGTTGCGCGGCGCGCGCGGGAGCGCGCCGCCTGCTGGAGGTCCGGCGGGCAGCGCCTCGAGCAGCGCGAGATCGCTCCAGAGCGCGTCGACGTAGCGCGAGCGCGGGCGCGCGAAGCGGATCGCGATCGTGTAGCCGCGGCCTGCGAGCGCGTCGCGCGCCTCCCGCGACAGCGCCTCGCTGGTGATGAGCGCGCCGCCCGGCCCGGCCTGCTCGACGCCGCGGACGAGCGCGGTGTCGTCGCGGACGCGCACGGGCAGCCGGCCCGGCGCGCCCTCCTGGATCATCCGGTCGAGGTCGCGCGTGAGCACCGGGCGCGGCGGCGCGCCGGCGTCGCGGAGGAAGCGCACGATCGCGGCCGCCGGCGAGGGCGCCTCGTGCTGGCGAGCGAGCGAGATCGCGTCGGCGAGCCATTGCGCCGCGAGGGCCGCGACGAGGGCGAAGGGCGCGGTGGCGCGGAGCGCGCGGTGGCGCGGAGCGCCCTCCGCCGCGGGGCGCGCCGCCGTCAGGGCCGCTGCGCCGGCGGCCATGGCGACGAGGAGGAGCGGGACGAGAGGGAGCCAGTGCCGCGGCTTGAAGGCGATGTTTTGCCCGAGGAGCGCCCAGAGGAAGTAAGCGAACGCGGAGACCCAGAGCTCGGGTTGCTCGCGCAGCGCGCGCGCGGCCCGCTCTCGCGACGCGACCCGGAGCGCGCCCGCGGCGAGGAGCGCGATCAGGAGCGGCGCGCCGAGCCAGCGCGCCGCCGGCGCGTCGGGCCACGCTCCGCCGAGCCCGTTGGCCCAGATCCCCCAGATCACGCCGCGGAGGCGATCGAGCGGCGACGACACGGTGATCGCCGTCCCTCCCCAGCGAGTGAAGTGCCCGAGCCCCTGGGCCCACGTCGTCGCGACGAGGTCGCGCGGCGTCGCGATCAGCACGAGCGGCACGAGCCACGCGAGCGCGCCGGCCGCGAGGTCGCGGCCGCGCGCGAGCCACGCGAGGCGGCCGCCCTCGTCGCGGGCGATGACCGCGAGGCAGGCGAGCGCGAACGGGAAGTACGAGAGCCGCACGCCGAGCCCGACGCCGAGCAGCACGAGCGCCCAGGTGCGCGCGCGCGCCGCCGCGGCGGCGGTATCCAGCGGCGCGGCCGGAGCGCCCGCCCGCGCGCCCCGGAGGCGCCGCGCGCGGGCGCACAGCCAGAGCGCCGCGGTCACCGCCGCGGTGCCGGCCATGTCGCTGAGGAGCTTCTCGGACGACAGCCACAGGAACGGTGAGGCGAGCGCGAGGACCCCGGCGAACACCGCGGCGCGCCGCCCGGCGACGTCGCGCGCGAGCAGGGCGGTGAAGGCGACGGCGGCAGCGCCCGACGCGGCGCTGACGAGGGCGAGCGCCGCGCGCGGCGTCGCGCCGAGCAGCGCGAGCCCCTTCGCCGCCGCGACGAACACGGGGTAGTACGGCGCGTGCGGGCGGAGCGCGGCCACGTCGAACCGCTCCACGCCGAGCGCGAACCGGAGCGCGTCGATGTCCTCGTCGTGATCGATGCGGAAGAGCAGGCGCGAGGCGAGCGCGGCGGCGGTGAGCGCGGCGAGCGCGAGGAGATCGCGCCGCTCTTCCCTCACGAACCCGAGCCGGATCCCGAGCCGGGCGCGTGCGTCGGCGCGCCGCAGTCCGGCTGATCCACGCTGGCCGCCCCGGCGCTCGTGGTGGCGCCCGAGCCCGACCCCGAGCCGGGGAGCGGCGCCGCCGGCGTGTCGCACTGGTCGAACAGCTCCTCGCCCGCGTAGTCGAGGCACGCGGTCGCGAGCGACGCGACGACGAACGTGGCGCCCGCCACGACGAACGCGGAGCGAAGCGATGCCCAGGAGCCCAAGCCAGTCACGCAAGCACCGTGCCGCTGACCCAAATGACTGTCAAGCGCGTGTGTCCGCCGGGTTGCGCCTGCGCGGCGGGGCGGAGCGTCGCTCGTTTTTTGCTCCTTCCGGCGCCGCGCGCGTAGGGTCGCGCGCATGGAGTGGCTCGAGTCGATGCACCGCATCCGCGCGCTCAAGCTGGAGCTCGCGCGGATGGATCCGCGGCAGGGAATGCCGATCGCGCCGCCGGCCGGGGCTCCCGAGGAGGCGATCGCCGGCGTCGAGCGGCGCCTCGGAATGGCGCTGCCGACGAGCTATCGGGAGCTGCTCTCGCGGCACGACGGCTGGCCGCAGCTGTTCGCCGGCGCCAGCCTGCTCGGGGTGCGCGCGCTCGCGCGCGGCTCGTACATGGACGTCGGGCGGATGGTGCTCGAGCACTGCGAGGGCGAGGAGGGGCGCGGCGCGGGCGAGCGCGACGGCGCGCCCGCGACCGCGCGCGGCCGCTATGGTGCGCGGAGCGCGCTCGTCCCGTTCGGCATCGACGCGGCGGCCGAGACGGTCTTCGCGTGGGATCCCGAGGCGAGGACGGCTGACGGAGAGCTCGAGATCATCCTCTGGACGAACGACGTCGGGCTGCGCCTGTCGGGCTTCCCGGAGCTCCTCGACATGGTGAAGGACATGCTCGCCGCGGAGCTCGACGATCGCCGGAAGCGCGCCGCCGCGCAGGTCGCACAGATCGAGCCCGCGGCGCTCGCGCGCGGCGCGATCGCGTCGAGGAGCCGCGTGCGCGCGGTGGCGGTGCCGCTCACACCTGCACCTCGCCCGTTCATGCGGAGCGCGCTCACGGGCTGAGCGAGCCTCGCCTCCCGAGCCTGGCCGCTGCGATGCCCGCGTAAGGCTGCGTCCAGGAGACAGGGCGCGCGCTCGTGCGCGATCGCGCGCGATAGTCACAGACCGCACTCTTTGCGCGCCTCGCCCGCGGGCTCCGATGAAGACGAGCCGGATGTTTCCGCGCGCAGCGTGGGACGTGGTGTACTAGGTGGACCATGACGGATGCCCACCAGCAGCAGCGCTACCGGGTCATCGAGCGGCTAGCTTCGGGCGGCATGGCCGAGGTCTTCCTGGCGGAGAGCGCCGGGATCGAGGGGTTCAAGAAGCAGGTCGCGATCAAGCGCGTGCTCCCGCACCTCAGCGAGAAGAAGCGCTTCATCGCGATGTTCCTCGACGAAGCGCGGCTGTCTGCGCACCTCTCCCACTCCAACGTCGCGCAGGTGTTCGACATCGGCGTCGGCGACAACGCGTACTTCATCGTGATGGAGTACGTCGACGGCGCCGACCTGAAGGCCGTCCTCGAGTCGATGCGCAAGGCCGGCCGCACCCTCCCGGTCGAGTCCGCCGTGTTCATCACGGCGAAGCTCTGCGAGGGGCTCACGTACGCCCACGAGCTCAAGTCGGCCGACGGGCATCCGCTCCAGATCGTCCACCGGGACATGTCGCCTCCGAACGTGCTCATCACGA
Source organism: Sorangium sp. So ce117 (assembly GCF_051524395.1). NCBI lineage: Bacteria > Pseudomonadati > Myxococcota > Polyangiales > Polyangiaceae > Sorangium > Sorangium sp. So ce117. The sequence goes on along the minus strand of NZ_CP150309.1, from coordinate 6,544,102 downwards.
AGTACGGCGAGGTGAAGATCGTCGACTTCGGCCTCGCCAAGGCGACGAGCCAGCTCGAGAAGAGCGAGGCCGGGATCATCAAGGGCAAGTTCAGCTATCTCTCGCCCGAGGCCGCGCAGGGCCAGGAGGTCGATCACCGCACCGACATCTTCGCGCTCGGCGCGATCCTCTGGGAGATGCTCTCGGGGAAGCGGCTCTTCCTCGGCGACACCGACTACCAGACGGTCAAGCTCGTGCAGCAGGCGCAGATCCCGCCGCTCTCCGAGAGCAACAAGGCGGTCCCCCCCGAGCTCGATCGCATCATCGCCCGCTCGCTGGCCCGCGATCCCGCGGAGCGTTATGGCTCGGCGCGCGAGCTCGGCCGGGATCTCACGACCTTCCTGTACAGGTTCGGCAGGCCCGTCAGCGCCTACGACATCGCCGAGCACGTCCGCAGCGCCATGGCGCTCCGGAAGCGGGCTCCCACGTCGGACAAGGCGTCGTTCATCGACCGGCTCATCGAGGAGACGCTGCTCGAGTTCACGTCGCTGCCGGACGACAAGGCGGCGCCGAGCACCACGCGCTTGAACGAGCCGCTCAAGATCTCGGCCTTCGAGGACATCGGCAAGTGGGCCGACGAGATCAAGCTCTCGGCGCCGGGGGACAAACTCTCGGCGCCGGGCGAGGACGTCATGCGGCGGTCCCTCGCCACCGTGTCGGTCGAGGAGGGCAACCTCGCCGCGCTGGAGGAGACGGGGTTCGGCCTGCCGCTCGCCCCCTCCTCTGGCATCCCCTCGTCCAGGCCGGCGCGTCCGCTGCTCGCGCCGCCTGTGCCGGCGCATCCGCCGCTCGAGAGGCGAGCCGTACCGACCCTGGCTTCCCCGCGGCCCGTGCCCGAGATGCAGCGCCCTGCGCCGCCCACGCCGGCGCCTATCGCGCCGCTCGTCCCGGCCGCGCCGCGCGACCTGGGGCCGGATCTGGGCCCTCCAGCCAGGACCGGGGGCGGCGCGGTGAAGGCCGTGCTGCTCGTCGCCGCGCTCGCCGCCCTCGCCGCAGGCGCGTGGTTCGGCGGCCTGATCCCGCACTGACACGGCGAAGGGAGCGTGCTCCTTGCGGCGCCCATGGCCGAGCCATGGGCGCTGCGTGCTGCGCGGCGGCCAGCGCCACGAGCGCTCAGCGCATGTCAGCACGCGTCGACACGCCGCCCTTGCGAGGCGCGCCGCACCGTGATCGGTGTCGTGGCGCGCTCTCTCGCCGGATGCGTTACTCGGTCCCCTCCGCCTCGTCGTCCTCCTCGTCGTCCTGCTCCTCGAGCTCCCTCTCGAGCTTCTCGATCTCCTCATCCTCCGTGTCGTCCTGGGCAGGAGCGGCGCGCCCTTCCTGGATCGCCTTCTGACGCGCCTTCTCCGCGGCGGCGCGGGCCTGGGCCACCTTCTGCAGGATCGCCGGCTTGGGCGCCATCATCAGCGTCATCGTGCGCTGCTCCATCATGGGGCGCACCTCGACGTTCGCGATCTCCTCGCAGTGCTGGACGATCCAGTCGAGCTGCTCCTGCGCCTTCTCCGGGTGGGTGATCTCTCGGCCGCGGAAGCGCACCGTGAACTTCACCTTGTGGCCTGCGCCGAGGAACCGGTGAGCAGCCCTGGTCTTGAACTCGAGATCGTGGTCGTCCGTCTTGGGACGGAGCTTGATCTCCTTGATCTCCACCACACTCTGCTTGCGCTTCGCCTCGCGGGCCTTCTTCTTCTCGTCGTACTTGTACTTGCCGAAGTCGAGGATCTTGCAAACCGGGGGATCCGCCTTCGGGTTGACCTCGACGAGGTCGAGCCCCTTCTCCTGTGCTCGGCGCAGCGCCTCGTGGGTCTGCATGATGCCGAGCATCTCGCCATCATCACCGATGACGCGGATCTCCGGGACGCGGATGCGCTGGTTGATGCGGATCTGCGGCCCCCGCTGGGCCTGCCGAGGGTCGAAGCGTCTCATCGCCATGTGATATTTCGCTGCCTCCTTGTGTTCTGTGCTCTTGAAAGCGACGGCCCGCCGCTTCGCGACCGAGCCCGGTCGTGGCGTCCATCACCACGACAATGTCGCCTGACTCTGCGCCGCAGGCAACGGCAGCAAGCAGGACGAGCGCCGCGGCGCATCGGCGCTCCGGGCCATGGCGCGCCGGGCTCGACGGGGGTGGGGAAGGGACTGCCGGGCGAGAGAGGCCGGCCGGAGCGGCAGGTCACGAACCCGATGCGCTCACGGCGAACCGGGGGAGCTTCCTCGCTGCGGCTCGCCGGTCGGCGAGCTCCGCGAGCGGAATCGCCCCGAGGGCCTCGTCGAGGTCGCGCGACCGCGGGGCGGCCACGGCGTTCGCCGAAGGGCCATCCGGAGCGCTCGTCCGGACCAACCCGATCCGGGCCGAGTCGTCGAAGTGGAAGGGGGTGTGAAGATCGATGAGGCGCCCGTTGACGTGGGCGCCGGGGATGGGGCGGTTCTTGGCGATGTCGTCGGCGAGAGCCTTGCGCACCGTGGTGCGGGCCGCCGGGGCGGCCAGGGCTGTCTGATCGAGGGCCATGAAACCTCGCAGGCTAGGTCTCCTGCTGATTTGTAGGCGCGGCCGGTTTCGAACCGGCGACCCCTACCGTGTCAAGGTAGTGCTCTACCACTGAGCTACGCGCCTATGTCCCGCCCGCTCGGCCCGAGGCCGACGAAACGGAGAGCGCCTCCTATCAAGGGGGGGGAAGTCCGTCAAGCAATATGTTTCATGGGGTCGCTTTTGTCGTGGCGGCCTGGTGCATGGTGACCGGTTTCCTGGTGTTCCTGGTGAAGGCTCGGGCGGCGGCCGTCCTCGCCCCGCCGCCTTGGTCGAGCGGCCGGTTCGCCGAACCGTCGATGCCGTCGACGATGCCCGGCGGCAGCCACAGGCCAGGCGCGGCAGGCCGCCATGGCGCGCTCGATGCGCCGGCGAGCGACCGGTCGGGAGCCGCGCGCGGCGGACGCTCATTGCGCGGTGGGAGCGTGAATTCTCGGAGTTACGTCCGGACGCTGGCGAACACTGACGATCGCGATCGCCGCGCTACTCCAGGCCGGCCGCTGCGCGGAGGCCGATCGCGCTCGCGCTTGACCTCGCGTGCGGCTCGGGCGACGAACGATGGGATGGCAGGGCCTGACGGTCTAGGCTCGCCGCCGGATCCGGCGGCGGTGATCGCACATGTCGAGGTGGCCGCGGGGAGCGCGCTGTTCGCCGCGCACGCGGCCGTGCCCGGCAATCTGCCGATCGAGCGCGCCGCGTGCGCCACCGAGGCCATCCGCGGCGCCGCTGCGCGCACGCGCGCCGGGCAGCGTGCGAGCGTCGTGCTGGGCGCCCACGAGCTCGTCGGGGCCCTCGCCGCGCTCGGCGAGGCGGCGGCGGTCCGGACGCCGGTCACCGTGCACGTCATCGAGCGGCGCGGCGGGCTCGCCGTCGGGCGCGACGAGCTCGCGCCTGCGCTCGACGTCGGCGCGGGGGTGCTCGTGACCTGGAGCAGCCAGGAGGCGGCCGACATGACGCTGGTGGCGCGGCGCGCCGCCGAGGACAGCGAGACGCCGTTCCTGCACCTCGTCGACGCGCTGCCGTCGGACGTATCGGCCCTCGGCGGGGCGCGCGAGCTCGCGGCGCGCTTCCTCGGCTCCGAGCGGAGCGCGCCGACCTTCACCGACGCGGCGCCGGGCGAGAGCGACGGCGACGGGGGGCCTCGCCCGCAGGGCCGCGGCGTCGTCCGGAAGCGGGCCGAGCGGGGCTTCTGCGCGCGCGTTCCGTTCGCGCTCGCCAGCGCGATGCGGGAGCTCTGCGAGCTGACCGGCAGACCGCTCGGCGCGATCGAGCGCGTCGACACCGCGGACGCGGAGGAGATCTTGGTGGTCGTGGGCTGCGCGTTCCCCGCGGCCCGCGAGGTCGTGCGCAGCCTGCGCGCGCAGGGCCGCCGCGTCGGCCTCGTGGGCGTGCGCGCGCTCCGCCCGTTCTTCGGCGCCGACGTGGTGAAGACGCTCGCGCGGGCCAAGGCCATCGTGGTCCTGGAGCCGCTCGACGTGCCGCTCGCGCCGTACGGGCCCGTCGCCGCCGCGGTGAAGGCGGCGTTCGCGGACGCGCTCACCTGGGCCCCGGGCTTCCCCAGCGTCGGGCGCATCCCGCCGATCCTCTCCGCGACGTTCGCGACGATCGACGGCACCATCACCGAACGCGACGTGCGCCTCTCGCTCGCGGAGATCGCGAGCGGGGAGCGCGCTCGCCGGCACATCGTGTTCGGCAGCGACGGCTGACGCCGCGCGGCAGCGGAAGAGCGGCAGGGGACGGAAGCGCGGAAAGGGCCGCCAGGCTGCATTCCCCGGACGCCCGGGTGAGCCTGCCCGCCTAGCTCCTTGCGCGACCCTTGGATCCTGGGTATGGAGGCGGGCCCCGGGGGGTTGGGAGAGGCCCGCAATTTGCGGGCGAGCCCGTCGGGGCCCGGAGACACGCGTCACCTTGGCAAGCTCAAACTGGTTCCAGCCGAACGCCGCCCCCGGGCGAGCGGGCAACGCGCCCGCGACGCCGGTCGAAGGTCAATCGCCGCCGTCCGGAGGACAGGAGGCGCCGCCTTCTTCGCCGTTCGGCGGAGGGGCCTTCCAGTTCCTCATCCTGGCGCTGCCGCTGCTGCTCATCTTCGTGATGACGCGGAGCCAGAGCAAGAAGCAGAAGCAGCTCGAGTCGAACCTCAAGGCGGGCGACCGGGTCGTCACGCAGTCCGGGCTCCTCGGCAGGATCATCGACATCAGCCCCAACTCCCCCAGGGTCAAGCTGGAGATCGCCCCCGGCGTGAACGTGCAGGTCCTGAAGAGCGCGATCCAGGGCCCCGATCCGGGCGAGGTCGCCGCGGCGGACGCCAAGGTCGCCGACGCGGCGAAGGAAAAGAAGTCGTAGGCCGGCGCTCGGCCCAACAGGAAGCTTTTTTACCGCCCCCGCGGCGCCACACTCCATGCTCCTAAACATCTTCCAGTACGGGTTCGCCGGCGTCGCCGGCCTGTGCCTCCTCGGCGCGTGGCTCAGCCGAGCGAAGCGCAGCGTCTTCGCCTGGGCGGCGCTCTCCGCCGGCGCCGCCGCGATCGCGGCCCACTACCACGTGTTCTGGGCCCTCGCGACCTTCGGCCTGATGGTGCCGTGGGCGCTGCTCTGCGTCGGGCCGTGGATCGATTTCGCGTGGCGGGTAAAGACGGGCTTCGTCCTGTTCCTGGCGCTCGGCTCGGCGCTCGCCATCTACCCGACCTACCACGACGAGCGGTACGGCCGCCCCGTCCACACCGGCCTCTCGTCGGAGGAGGTCGCGGAGCAGGAGACGCGGGCGAGGGCCGGCGAGCTCGGGTTCAGCCGCTTCCTGACGTCGAACGTCCCGTTCCGCCTGGTGCGCGGGCTCGATCTGAAGGGCGGCCTCCGCCTCGTCTACACGGTCGACGTCGACGAGGCGATCAGCGACAAGCGCGATCGGTACTACGACGATCTGCGCGCGGCGCTCGCGAAGTCGTTCGGCTTCCACGAGGGCGACAAGCCGCCGACGATCGAGGAGATGCAGAAGCTCCAGACGAAGCTCCGCATCGAGAAGTCGCGCGAGCAGGCGGACACGATCGCGATCACGTTCAACGACCCGGCGGACTCCGAGAAGATCAACGACGAGTTCCTGGCGAAGTTCCTGCACGAGCTGCAGCTCCAGCGCTCGTCGGATCGCCGCGTCGCGAAGTTCCGGATCCGCGACGAGGTCTCGAGCAACATCCGTGAGCGGGCGGTGTCGCAGGCCAAGGAGACGGTGCTCCGCCGCGTCGACGGGCTCGGCCTCAAGGAGGCGAGCGTCTCCACGCGCGACGAGGACGTCATCATCGAGGTCCCCGGCGACGACGAGGCCGCGTTCACCACGATCCGCGAGATCATCAGCCAGACCGCGCGGCTCGAGTTCAAGATGGTCGACGACGACCAGGACTTCTTCGAGCCGATCGCGAGGAGCGCCAAGGAGGAGGACCTCCCGAAGGGGCTGACGTTCTCGATCGAGAACGCGCCGGTCGGCCCCGGGAAGACGAAGCCGGTCCACTTCGCCCGGATGGTGCGCGCGGAGCACGAGGAGATGCGCGACACGCTGAAGCGGCTGCGCGAGTGGGTCGGGACGCTCCAGGTCCCGGCGGACAACGAGATCGGCTTCGGCAAGCTGTACGAGTTCGACGAGGAGAAGGACGCCATCGAGGAGATCGGCTGGCGGACGTACTTCCTCTTCAGCAAGGCCGAGATCACGGGCGACATGGTGCGCGACGCGCAGGCGCTCCCGGATCAGAGCGAGGGCGGCCTCGGCGGCTGGTACGTGTCGATGGATTTCACCCCGACCGGCGCCGACCGGTTCGAGGACATCACCGGCAGGAACGTCAAGCGGCGGTTCGCCATCATCCTCGACGAGAAGGTCGAGAGCGCGCCGGTCATCCAGACGAAGATCGGCGGCGGCCGCGCGCAGATCACGATGGGCTCGCAGAACCCCGATCAGCAGCTCCAGGACGCGCGCAAGCTCGAGCTGGTGCTCCGATCGGGCGCGCTGCCGGCCCCGATCTCGCCCTCGAACGAGCAGCGCATCGGCCCGTCGCTGGGCAAGGACGCGATCCAGCAGAGCATGAAGGGGGCCATCGCGAGCGGCCTGCTCGTCGTCGTGTTCATGGTGGTGATCTACAGCCGCGCCGGGCTCATCGCGGACATCGCCGTCATCTTCAACCTCATCCTGCAGGTCGCCGTCCTCGCGATGTTCGGGGCGTCGATGACGCTGCCCGGAATCGCCGGCCTGGTGCTCACCATGGGCATCGCGGTCGACGCCAACGTGCTGATCAACGAGCGCATCCGGGAGGAGCTGAGGAACGGCAAGAGCCCGCGCGCCGCGGTCGACATCGGCTACGACAAGGCGTTCAGCGCCATCCTCGACGGCCACGTGACCACGCTGATCTCGGGGCTCATCCTGGCGCAGTACGGCACCGGCCCCATCAAGGGCTTCGCGATCACGCTGATCGTCGGCATCGCGATCAGCCTGTTCACCGGGGTCGTCTGCACCCGCCTGATGTTCGACTGGGCGGTCCGCGGCCGAAAGATCAAGACGCTCTCGCTCGGCTGAGAACGAGGGCGCGCGAGCGGCTCTCCGACCTTATGAGGGAGAACGCGCGAGCGGCTCTCCGATTGAGACACGACGATGGAACTCATCAAACCTGGCCGTCAGTTCGACTTCATGAGCAAGCGCTGGCTCTTCATCGGGCTCAGCGGGGTGCTGCTCATCCTGTCGATCATCTCGTTCATCGTGCCGGGGCCGAAGCTCGGGACCGATTTCAAGGGAGGCACCGAGGTCGAGGTCGCCTTCCGGGCTCCGGTATCGAGCGCCGAGGTCCGCGATGCCGTCACCAAGGCGGGCTTCGACTCCCCGGACATCGTGTCCGTCGCGGATCAGGCCAACCCGAACCGCTACCTCATCCGGGTCCACGAGGTCTCCACGCTGACGGAGCAGCAGAAGGCCGCGGTGCGCGATCGGATGTGCCTGCCGCCGGAGAACGGCTCCGTCCCCGAGGACCGCTGCCCGCACGCGGTGCGCGCCACCGAGGTCAAGTTCAGCCCCGGCGGTGACAAGATCTCCACGCGCTACGACACCGCGCCCGACCTGGAGGGGATCAAGAAGCAGCTCGAGGGCATCGAGGGGGTCGAGCTCAGGGCCGGCGCGAACAACCCGCTCATCGTGAGCGAGCGCGACCACAAGGTCGAGCTCCACCTGAAGTCGAAGGGCGACCAGCTGATGGATGGCCTCCGGCAGCACCTCGGCGCGGACAAGGTGCCCGAGCAGGCGCTCCGGGTCGAGTGGATCGGCCCGAAGGCCGGCGCGCAGCTGCGCGACGCGGCCATCAAGAGCGTCGCCATCACGCTCTTCTTCATCATGGCGTACATCGCGTTCCGGTTCGACATCCGGTTCGCGCCCGGCGGCATCGTCGCCCTCGTGCACGACGTCGGCATCGCGCTCGGCGCGATGGTGATCACGCAGCGCGAGATCACCCTCTCCACGGTCGCCGCGCTCCTCACGATCGTCGGCTACTCGATCACGGACACGGTCGTCGTCTACGACCGGATCCGCGAGAACCTGGGGAAGCACCGCGATATGAGCTTCGCCGCCGTCATCAACTTCTCGCTCTCCGAGATGCTCGGGCGCACGATCCTCGTGTCGATGACGACGCTGCTGTCGCTCGTCATGTTCCTCTTCTATGGCACGGGCGTCATCAAGGACTTCGCGTTCACGCTCGTCGTCGGGATCGCCGTCGGCACGTACTCGTCGATCTACGTTGCGGCGCCGCTCACCGAGTGGATCGACCGCCGGTTCTTCGGCGCGAACGGGAGCAAGCGCAGGAAGGTCAGCCGCGTGCGCACGCAGAAGCGAGCCGACGCGGTCGTCTGAGCGCCTCGCCGTGGCCGCGCGGGGCCGCGCGGCCTGAACCGCCCAGGCCATGGACGCACCCACCCCATCGGTGTACCCGCTTCTGTGATGAGCACCGCCACGGAGGCCTGGAGGGAGCTCCCCGAGCGCGAGGCGCCGGCGTCGCCCGCGGCGGGGGGCGCCGCGCCCGTCGCGGATCCGGGCGAGGCGTCCGCCGAGGCGCTCGTGATGGCGCGCCAGCTGGGGCTGTCGATCACGGTAGCGGACATCCTGCACCGGGCCGGCTGGGCGCCTGACGAGGCGACACGGCGCTTCCTCGACCCGCGGCTCTCGCACCTCACCTCGCCCGACGCGATGGCCGATCGCGAGGCGAGCGCGGAGCGGATCGCGCGCGCCGTGCGCGCCGGCGAGCGGATCGCCGTCTTCGGCGACTACGACTGCGACGGGATCACCGCGACCGCCATCATGACCGGCGGGCTGCGCGCCCTCTCGGGACAGGTGGTGCCGCTCCTCGCGACGCGCGCCGAAGGTAGCTATGGCCTCTCGGCGCCCGCGCTGGAGCGCGTGATGCGCGCTGGTCCCACGCTGCTCATCACGTGCGACTGCGGATCCAGCGATCACGAGCGGCTGGCTGCGGCCCGCGCGGCCGGCATCGACTGCGTCGTCATCGATCACCACCTCGTGCCGGCCGAGCCGCTCCCCGCGATCGCGTTCCTGAACCCGCACCGCGCCGATTGCGGCTTCCCATACAAGGGGCTCGCCTCCTGCGGGCTCGCGCTCTCGCTCCTGGCCGCCGTGCGCAAGAAGCTCGGCTCGTCGCTCGATCTCCGCCCCTACCTCGACCTCGTGGCGATCGGCACGGTCGCCGACGTCGCTCCGCTGACCGGCGACAACCGCGCGCTCGTGCGGGCCGGCCTAGGCGTGCTCCAGACCGGGCCCCGTCCAGGGCTCCGCGCGCTCGCGGCGCTCGCCAACCTCGATCTCGGGCGCGGCGCGTCCGCCGAGGACGTCGCCTTCCGGATCGCGCCCCGCCTCAACGCGCCCGGTCGGCTCGGCGATCCCGACATCTCCCTGGAGCTCCTGCTCGCGCACGACGGCGTGACCGCCTCCGCGCTCGCCGCCACGGTCGAGCAGGCGCAGATGAAGCGGCGCGCGATCCAGGACGAGATGCTGACGTCCGCGCTCGCCGAGATCGAGCGCGCCGGGTTCGATCGGGATCCTGCGATCGTCATCGCGCGGCAGGGCTTCCACCCCGGCGTGGTCGGCATCGTCGCTGGCAGGATCACGGGTCGCTACGGCAAGCCGGCGATCGTGATCGCGCTCGAGGGCGCGAAGGGGCGCGGCTCGGTGCGCGGTCCAGCGGGCGCGCGGCTCCACGACGCGCTCACCCGGTGCCGCGCCGAGCTCGTCGGCTTCGGCGGCCACCAGGCGGCGGCCGGCGTCGAGGTGCGCGCCGATCGCGTCGAGGCGCTCCGGGCGGCGTGGTGCGATGCCTTCCGCGAGCAGGACCTCCCGGCCGCCGCGGCGTTCGCGGCCGCCCACGTCCGGCTCGACGATCGCGACGATCCGGCGGCCGTTGCGCGCGATCTCGAGCGGCTCGAGCCGTGCGGCGAGGGCAACCGCCCGTCGTACGTCCTCGTGGCGGGCGCGGCCGTGCGCTCCGCGAGGAACCTGAAGGGCCACCTCAAGCTGGAGCTCACGTTCGCCCGCCGCGAGATCTCGTGCTTCGGGTTCGAGCTGGGCGAGCTCGCGCCGCGGTTCACCGGCAAGCGCGTCGACGTGGTGGGCCGCCTCCGGCGCGACGCCTGGCGCGGTGGGGACGCCGTCGAGATCAGGATCGAGCACGTCGCCGCGTCCGACTGAGCGTTCGCGGCGGGCCTCCGCGGCGTGCTAGCGTGAACGCGTGGCTGAGCCGCTGATCCGGTTCTCGCGTGTGCGCAAGGCCTTCGGTCCGAAGGTCATCTACCGCGACCTGAACCTTGAAGTGTACCCGGGCGAGACGATCACCATCATGGGCGGCTCGGGCGTCGGCAAGAGCGTCATGCTCAAGCTGCTCATCCGTCTGCTCGACGCCGATGATGGATCTATCCAGTTTCACGGTGAGGAGATCACGCGCCTGAGCGAGTCGCGCATCGCCGGGGTACGCCAGCGCATCGCGATGCTCTTCCAGGGCGGCGCCCTGTTCGACTCGATCTCGGTCGGTGAGAACGTCGCTTACGGCCTGCACGAGCACTACCGCAAGGAGATGACCGAGGCGCAGATCGCGGATCGGGTCAACTGGGCGCTGTCGCTGGTCGGCCTGCCGGGCATCGAGCAGATGCGCCCGGGGGACCTGTCCGGCGGCATGAAGAAGCGCGTCGGCCTCGCGCGCGCCATCGCGGTGCAGCCCGAGGTGCTGCTCTACGACGAGCCGACGACCGGCCTCGATCCGATCAACACCGAGCGCATCAACCACCTCATCAAGGGGCTGAAACAGGCGCTCAACGTGACGAGCATCGTGGTGACGCACGACATGAAGAGCGCGTTCTCGATCTCGGATCGGATGGCGATGATCTTCCGCGGCGAGGTCATCGCGACCGGCACCCCGGACGAGTTCCGGAAGTCTACCGATCCGCATGTCGCCGATTTCATTACCGGGACCGCTCCGGTGAATGAGGACGTCCAGACGCTTCTCGGCGCGTGACGATCCCCCCGAGATCGCGCAAGATGCCCTTTTGCATGGGCAGAGCGCGCGATCTGAAGGTCGGACTCTTTGTGCTGGCGGGCCTTGTGCTCTCCGCCGTAGTCATTTTCCTGATAGGCGACGAGCGGCGGCTCTTCGACTCTTCCGTCAGCTTCACGACGAACTTCGGCGACGTCCAGGGGCTGAAGCCGGGCGCGCCCATCCGCATGGGAGGCATCGACATCGGTCACGTCGCCGAGGTCGGTTACGGCCCTGATCCGAAGGACACCAAGATCTATGTGAAGCTCGAGATCGTCGAGAGCGAGGCGAGCCGGATCAAGACGGACAGCGTCGCCCAGATCGCGAACAAGGGCCTGCTCGGCGACAAGATGCTGGAGCTCACGAAGGGGCAGAGCCCGGACTCGGTGCCGCCCGGCGGCCACATCCCCGGCGAGGTGCCGACCGACGTGATGGGGAAGGTGACCGGCATGGCCGAGAAGGCCGAGGCGACGCTCGACAACATCCAGAAGGTCTCGGAGAGCATCGCCGACGAGAAGCTGCACAGGGATCTCCGCGAGACGGTCGCCTCGGCGAACACGCTGATGAAGCAGGTGACCGAGGGGGAAGGCTACCCGCACCGCTTCCTGACCGATCCCGAGGAGGCCGAGCGCATCTCGCGCACCGTGCAGAGCCTCGACCGCCTCAGCACGGAGCTCGCGAGCGCGGTGCGCGAGGTGCGGGGGGTCGTCTCGCGGGTCAAGGAGGGGCCGGGGTTCGCGCACGACGTCATCTACGGCGACGGCCCGCAGAAGCAGATTCAGCAGTTCGGGAGCGCGGCGGACGAGGTCGCCATGACGCTGCGGGGCATCCGCGAGAGCGACAGCCTCGCGCACGACGCGCTCTATGGCGGCAAGGGCGACGGCGCCGAGGCGCTCGCCAACGTGACGGCGATGACCGGCGATCTGCGGGCGATCGTGCACGACATGAGGGCGGGCAAGGGGACCCTCGGCGCCCTGCTTGTCGATCCGTCGATCTACGAGGACATGAAGAGCCTCCTCGGCAACGTGCAGCGCAACGACGTGCTCCGCGCGCTCGTGCGCTACTCGATCAAGCAGGACGAGCAGAAGCCCGCGGTCCAGGTCGGCGGCGCCACGCCGTCGCCCTAGCGGCACATCCGAGCCGCCCGCGCAAGCGCCGGAGCGGTAGCGCCTTGCGTTATCTCAGGCCGCCCTTTATTCCTCAGTGTCTCGATGCCCAGGAAGCTCGCTGACCGTCTGTCGGCCGTCGCGCCCAGTGCAACGCTCGCCATGGCGGCGAGGGCCGCGCGCCTCCGCGCCGACGGGCACAAGGTCTTCTCCTTCGGCGTGGGCGAGCCTGACTTCGACACGCCGGAGCACATTCGTACCGCGGCGAAGGCGGCGCTGGACGCCGGAGCCACCCACTACACGGCCGTGTCCGGCATCTCCGAGCTGAAGTCGGCGATCTGCGCAGCGACCGAGCAGCACCGCGGCTGGCGGCCGCTGCCGAGCCAGGTCACCGTGAGCTGCGGCGCGAAGCACGCGTTGTTCAACCTCGCGACCGCGCTCTTCGAGCCGGGAGACGAGGTCGTCATCCCCGCGCCCTACTGGGTGAGCTACCCGGAGCAGGTGCGCCTCGTCGGCGCCACGCCGGTCATCGTCGACACGACCGAGGAGATGGGGTTCCGCCTCACGGCGGACGCGCTCCAGGGCGCGCTTTCTCCGCGGGTGAAGGCGATCATCCTGTGCACGCCCTCCAATCCGACCGGCTCGGCGTATGCGGAAGAGCACCTGCTCCCGCTCTTGGGCGTGCTGCGGCGCCATGACTGCTGGATCGTCGTCGACGAGATCTATGCCGATCTCACCTACGACGGGTTCCGGCACGTGTCGCTCCCCGCGCTCGCGGAGGATCTCGCGCCGCGGGTGATCGTCGTCGACGGGGTTAGCAAGACCTTCGCCATGACGGGCTGGCGGATCGGCTGGAGCATCGCGCCGGCCGAGGTCGCGAGGGCGCTCGACGTGGTCCAGGGTCAGAGCACCACGAACGCGGCGGCCGTCTCCCAGGCGGCCGCTGTCGCCGCCCTGAACGGGCCCCGCGACGCGGTGTTCGCGATGCGCGCGGCGTTCGCCCGGCGGCGCTCGCTGATGGTCGAGGGGCTCAACGCCGTACCGGGGGTGCGCTGCAGGACGCCGGAAGGCGCGTTCTACGCGTTCGCCGACGTGCGCGGGCTCTGCGGGCGCGCTTTCCAGGGGACGACGCTCGCGAGCGACGAGGACGTGGCGACGTGGATGCTCGAGCAGGCGCACGTCGCCGCGGTCGCCGGCACCCCCTTCGGCGCGCCTGGGTACCTTCGCTTCTCGTATGCCTGCGATGAGGACCACATCGAAGCAGGCCTCGCCGCGCTCCGGCGCGCCGTCGCGACGCTCGATTGACCGCGCGCGTCGCTGCGCCGGTGCCCACGCGCGCGCTCGAAGCGCAGCGGCGCCCGTCTCCGATCGCTCGACCCCGACGCCGCGCGGACGCGGCGGCCCGCCTGGCTCCATGCCCCGGTCGCTCACCGGGGGGGCGCAGCCGGCGCGCGCGGGCCCCGCGGCCGGCTCGCTGGCCGCAGCCGCCAGGCGCGCCTTCACCGGCGACCCGTCGGTTCCGGGCCTGCCTCACGGGCCGCCGGCTCCGGGGCTGACGGAGCGCCGCGAAGAAGTTCGACATCGCCAGCGAGTTCTTCTTGTCGAACGCCGATGTTTGGGTTAAAAGCGCCACGTCTTTCCGAAACGGCCGGGTGACAACCGGCTGGCATCGGGCGCATAACTCAGCGGTAGAGTGCGTCCTTCACACGGACGAAGTCGCAGGTTCAAGTCCTGCTGCGCCCACCCCGATTCGCTCCCCTGGTGAGCTGGTTTCACGCGTCGAGCTGTCCGCGTGGCCGTGCCGCTCCCAGCAGGTGTTGAGCGGTTGCTGCGGAGCATCGAGTCGCCCGCGCGGCCGTGCCGATGCGCTCCCTTCGTGCCTGCAGCTTTGCGGGGGCGGCGGGGTGAGAAGCCGCTCGGCGCCGTCACGTCGGGGCGTGAAAGCGGCGAAGCGAGGGGCGCAGGCCGCTCCGGGGTTGGCGAGGCGAAGGCGTTCAGCGAGCAGCGCTCGCGGCGGGCGGCGCTGCCGCCGCCTTGTCGTTCTTGCGCTTCTCGATGACGCTGGCCGTCGCGCGGAGCTCCTTCTGGAGGGGGCCGCACCTGAGGCACCTGCGCGTCCGATGGCCCCGGCATGGCTGGGGGGTGCCCAGCGCCTTGATGTAATGGAGCGCGCGGACATCGCCCTCCTCGCGCACCCTGGCGAGCATCGCCTTGGTGGGGCACTCCGTGAGGCGGCGCAGATCGTCGGCGACGAGCAGCGCCGGCGACGCGAGCTGCCGCACGCTGCTCTCCATCAGCCGTGTGCTCGCGTGGTCCCTGGGCCAATCGCCGAACTTCGGCGCGGTCACCACCTCGTAGAGCAGGTCGGGACCGCGGCTTCCCATGTGCTTGGCCATCAGATCGAACGCCGTGAGGGCGAGGTCCGGGGTGCCGTTCGCTGCCCTCAGGATGATCTGCTTGAGCTCGTCGTTCCCGGCCTCCTCGGGAGCGACCTCGAACAGCCGCTGCGCCGTGAGCAGCGCGGCCGCCATCGCCTTCTCGCGCCCCTGCGCGACCGCGAGGGCCCGGAGGACCGCGGGATCTTCCGGATACCGCTGCGCGAGCGAGCCGAGCGCCGCGCTCCCCGCGGCCTGGGCGCTCTCGAGCTCCGCGGGCTGAGCGCGAGCAGGCGGCGCCTTCGCCGGGGCCTCGGGCTCCGCGGGCGCGAGCGCCGGCGCCGGCTCGGGGGCCGGCGCGCTGCTGCTCTCGCGGACGCTGCTGCTGGGCGCGGCGGCCGGCGAAGGGCTCGGCGAGACGCTGGCGCCCCCCTCGAGCGCCGTCACGGCCGTCGGATCGCGCAGCGCGACCGCGCCGCAGACGAGCCCGGTCGCGGCCAGCAGGCCCAGCGCGGCCAGCGTGGCGGCCGCCTTCGAGCGGCCCAGCCCTGATTCACCGACGTGACTCACCGAGCCGCTCATCGCAGCTGCCTCTCCCGCGGAGGACCCGCGGCCTGGTCATCAACCGTAGGGATCGTCGTTCTTCGGCGGCTTCGGCGCGGCCGGCCTGGGCCTAGGGGCCGCCGGCTTGGGCGCCGCGGGCGCCGCCGTCGCCGTGGGGGCCGCGGGCTCTGGCGCTGGGGTGGGTGCAGGCTCCGCCGTCGCCTTGGGGGCCGCGGGCTCCGCCGTCGCCGGGGCCGCAGGCTCGGCCGTCGCCTTGGGGGCCGCAGGCTCCGCGGTCGCGGTGGCGCTCGCCGTCGGCGCCGCCGGCGCTTCGGCGGTCGTCGTGGGCGCCGCCGTCGCGGCGGGCGCAGCCTTGTCCGTCGCCGCGGGCACGACCTCCGTCGGCTGAGGCTTCTCCGCCGGAGCCGCAGGCTTCTCCGCCGGAGCCGCAGGCTTCGCCGCGGGCTGCTCGGGCGCGGCCGGCGGGGTCGCGGAGGGCTTGTCGCTCTGCCCGAAGACGAGCCAGAGCGCGCCGCAGAGCGCTGCCGCGACCAGCAGGATCGTGAGCAGCCGCCCGGTGCCGCTGCTCTCCTCTTCCTGCGCGAGCGGAGCCTGGGCCGCGGGGGCGGCCTTGGCCGCCTTGTCTTCCTTGGGCTTGGCGGCCGCCGGCTTCGCCTTCGCCTGATCGTCGGCCGCCTTCACGTCCTGGCGCGCAGGCTTGCCGTGCAGATCGTCCGCCGGCGCCCGGTCCGCGACCTCGGCCGGCCTCCTAGCCGCGGCTGCCTTCGCTGGTCTCGCCTCGGCCGCGGGCGCATCGTCCCGCGCTTCCCGCTCGTTCGCCAGCTGGGCGACCGCCTGGACCGGCATCGCCGCCGGCTCGGCCAGCGGCCTGACGTGCTCCTCTTTCGGCGCCGGAGCGGGCTCGGCCTTCTTCGGCGGGGCGGCCATGAGCGGCTCCTTGGACGGGCCGATCTCGTCCAGCGAGCCGCCGGCGTCGGCGAGCGCTTGCTTCAGCAGCTCGGCCGCCTGCTTCATCATCGTCCGCTCGTCGGGCGGCGGCATCTCCTTCTCGGGGTTCGTCTGCGGGAAGAAGCCGCCGCCCTCCGCGACGTCGGCCTTCTTCGCCTCGCCCTTGCCCGCGTCGCCCTTCGCCCCGATCGAGCCGAGCCCCAGCATCGTCGACGCCCGCTTCACCTGCGCCTGCGCTGCCTTGGAGGCCGCGGCCGCGGGCTCGGCCTGCGGCGCGCTCGCGGTCGCCGACGGGGCCGTGATCTCCTGCACGTCGTCGCCCAGATCCGCGCGGTCGGTGATGCCGGCCTCGAACGCCGACCCGGCGCCCGCTTGCGCGTCGACGAGCCGGGTGATCACGGCCTTGGATTTCTCATCGATCTTGATGAACTTCACGCCCATGCCCGCCGGGTGCGCGTCGCTCCCCTGCGCGGGCTCGCGCTTCCACACGACGCGGCCGACGCCGGCGATCACGGCTTGCTCATCCTGCAGACGGATCTCGAACTTGAGCAGCGTGCCAGCGGGGAAGGGCGACGGCGTCTTGATGAAGATGCCGCCACGGCTCACGTCATGCGAGTGGTGCTCGATGAACTCGTCGACCGTGGCGCTCTTGTAGCGGACGGTCATCTGCAGCACTCTCGCTCGCGGATCTTTGCGTGTGTCCTGGGCCATCAGGGTAGAACTCCCGTCTACTTCGCGACTCGCTCGCGACTCGCTCCAGCGGATGTGGTCCGCATGTTACCCAAGGTTCGCCGCGAAGCCCAAAGGCTAACACGTGACGGTCGCTTTACCGAACGCAGCCATGGGCGACCGGGCGAGCATGCTGTTCGCGCGGCGCGCGTGGTCGCGCCTGCGCCCCTGCGCCGCACGGCTTGGCGAACCGAGCGTGTGCGCGCGTCTCTCGTGATATGTTCGCGTCGACTGGAGAATGCGCCAGGATGGCTGTCCGGGACCACTTTCGCGTTCACGCGAGGCGACGCGTCGATCTTGGGGCGACGCTGCGCGATCGCCAGTCGATCGAGGAGCACGGCGTTCGCATCCGCGATCTGGGGCTGGGCGGCGCCGGCATCGAGCTGTCCGAGGCCCAGCTCGCGTCGGAGCTCCTGGATCCCGAGGCGTCGGTGACGCTCGAGGTCACCGCCCCGAACCTGTGGGATCCGCTGAGCCTCCGCGGTCGTATCGCCTGGATCCGCCGCGGTGCGGCGGGGCGGCCGGCGCGCGCGGGCGTTCGCTTCGAGCACCACGACGCCGGGTCGCTCTACGGCCTCTACCAGCTGCTCGGCACCGAACACTTCGATCTTTAGCGCGGGGGGGCGCCCGCACAGGAGACGGGCCCATCTCGGCGCTTTCGGTGCTCGGCGTAGGTGAGTACGCCTGCGCGCCGAAAACGCCGATCTGGACCCGTCTCCTGTGCGGGCGCCCCCCCGCGCTGCGGCTGGGACGGGGTAGGGAAGAGGGGTTCGGCTGTTCCGACGCGCTGCGCTGGAGCACGTCGGGAACGTCGCTGTAGGTGCGGGAGGGGGCGCTAGAAGGCGAACACGGGGCTGACGGTGGGGGCCAGGACGAGGCCGAGCGTTGGCCACATCAGCATCACCTTCATCTCGGCAGACACTCCGAAGTTCTGGGTGATGCCATAGACCACACCGGCGCCTAGCGCCGAGAAGTTCCGCCCGGTGATCTGGTAGGCATCGAGATTCTCGACGTAGCGGGTGTTCGCCGGACACCTGTTGCTGCTGCTGGTGCGCACCAGATCCCCTTCCTCGGTGCGGCGATCGCACACATCCACAGGCACCGAGGCGTTCACCTGGGCCAGACCGATGGGCGAGGCGAAGGCATAGGGGCGGAACCCGCCCTTCTCGACAATCCGATCCCCCAGGAGGAAATACGTCGCGCGGAGCTCCGCATGGAGCGGCAGGAAGCTGAGCGCCTGGAGGTGCGGGTTCTGCAAGTCATTGCCCGCCTCGTCCGTCCACGGGTTCGGCCCGTTCTTGGAAGACGGCGAGCCGCCGAACGCGAATCCGACCCGTACGCCGAGGAGCAGCGACAGGTCCGAAAACAGCTGCCGATCGTACGACAGCATCACCCGCCACCCAGCGAGGCTCAGGCCGCCCTTGACCCCGTTCGTTCCCTCCAGATCCGCGGGCTCGCCGTAGAACTGCCGGCCCTCGCCGCCCGAATAGAAGCAGGCGTAGGCGGCGTCGCTGCCCGAGCAGACGTAATCCGTACCGCGCACCAGGAGCAGGTCGAGCTGGCCGGAGACGCCGACCACGTTGCGGTTGCCCTTGCCCTTGCCCTTGCCCTTCGACGCCCCGCCGCCCTCGTCGCTCCCCTGCTCGCAGGTCCCGTTCACGCAGGCGAGCCCCGACTGGCACTCCTCGGTCGCCTCGCAGGCCGAACCCCAGGTCTTGTCCCCGCGCTTGCCGCCGGCCTCGGGGCAGCCAGGCAGGCCCGGCGGGCAATCCTCCTTCGCGGCGCACCGCTTCGGCGGCTCCTGGCCAGGCAGCGACGGCTCCTGCTCGATCTCGTTCTTGATGGGCACCCGGTGAGGCGCCTGCATCGAACCGGCGGTGCCCACCGGATCGCCCGCCTCGTCCCTCAGGATGACGAAATACCGGATATCGCCGGTCGTCGTGACATCCTCGCAGGGGATCTCCACCCCGAAGCCGCTCTCGATACGCCTCATCTCGAGCGACTTCCACTTGGGCGAGCCGAACGGCTTGTAGCGGACCGTCGCCTTGGACGCGTCGATCTCCTCCGGGATCTCGACGTACACGGGCACCGGCGTGTTCACCGCCTGCTCCGCCACCGGCGTGTGGGGAACGTCGCCCGCCGCGGCCTTCGTGGCCTTGCCGCCGCCGTCGCGAGGCGCCTTCCCGGCGGCCTGCGCCTCCTTCTGGGCCTCCTTGAACGCCTGGGCCAGCTCGGTCGTCGTCAGCGCGTCGATGAGCGCCGCCTTCGGATCGGCCTGGAGCGCCAGCACGAACTCGGCCTTGGCCTGCTGGAGCTTGTTGCCGCCGCCATACACCGTGCCGAGCGCGATGTGCAGCTTGCCGACCACCGGCTTCGAGCAGGCGTTCTTGTCGCACTTCTTCAGGGCGTCTTTGAGCTTCTTCTCCGCCTTGTCGAACTCGACAGAGAGGTAGTCATCGTCCATCGCCTGGTTGTGCAGCTTCATCGCCTCCGCGTCCTTTTCGCCGGCGGCGCCGGCGACCGCCGGCGCGCCGAGGACCCACAGCGAAGTCAGTGCAGACGCGAGACGAGCGCGGCGTGAACGACGGAAAAACACGGGTTCAGACCTCCAGGGTGTGCTGGGGAGGGGCTCTTGCTTTCAGGAGGAGGGGGCCGGGTCCGGCCCCCTGGACTGCGCGGTCGAGAGCGACCGTACCCCGACACGCCAGGCGGTGCTCCCGCGACGGCTGGACTACTGCGCGCCCTCCGTGCGGACGAACTGCACGCGCCGGTTCAGGGCACGGTTCTGGTCGGACGTGTTCGGCACGATCGGCTGCTCCATGCCGTACCCCTTCGATGTCAGCCGGGCCTCGTCGATGCCCTTGGCCACCAGGTACTTCTTCACCGAGGCCGCACGCCGATCCGACAGCTTCTTGTTGTAGGCCGCGGCGCCCTTGTTGTCCGTGTGCCCCTGGATCTCGATCTTGATCTTCGGGTTCTGCTGGAGGACCTCGACCACGGCGTCGAGGATCGGGAAGCTCTCGGGCCGGATCTTGTCCTTGTCGAACTCGAAGTGGATCTGCTGCGTGATCTTGATCTCTTTCTCGGTGACGATGACCAGGCTCGGCTTCTTCGGGCAGCCCGGCTTGTCGCCGCCGACCACGCCCGGCTCGTTCGGGCACTGGTCCTCGAGATCGACCACGGTGTCCTGGTCGTTGTCCGGCTCGGGGCAGCCGTCGGCGTCCTCGTAGCCGTCCGGATCCTCCGGGTCGTTCGCGCAGTTCTTGCCCGTGCTGTCCTTGTCGTTCGCGTCGAGGATCGTATCGAGGTCGTTGTCGAGCTCGGGGCAGCCGTCCTCGTCGAGGTAGCCGTCCTTGTCCTCGGGCAGGAGCACGCAGCTGTCCTTGCCGTCCGTCAGGCCGTCGCCGTCCGTGTCCGGATCGTCCGGGCAGCCGTCATCGTCCTGGAAGCCGTTCCAGGTCTCGGCGTCGCACGGGCACTTCTTGTCCTGCGGATCGAGCAGCCCGTCGCCGTCGCAGTCTCCGGGCTTGGGCGGCGGCGCCTCCTCGACGAACCCGCGCTCGGCGCACTTCTGCGGCGGCGAGAGGTCGTACGCGGCGTGCGTGTTCGCCTTCGCGATGTCGAGGTGCTCCTTGGCCCGGACGAAGAAGCCCTGATCGAGCTCGACCGAGGCGAACGACAGGTGCGACTTCGCCATCGCCAGCTCGCGCGGCGCGCAGCGGAGCGCGCCGTTGCGCTCCGCCTGCTTCGCGATGGTGGTCAGCGCCTCGATGTCGCCGCGCATGACCGGCACCTGCGTGCACGAGAAGGCGGCCCCGGCGATCGCCACGACAGCGAGGGCGCCTGCGCGACGGGCGCGGCGGGAACTGCGGCGCGTCATTCCAATGCTCATCGACCCGCGCCCTCGTGCGCCTGTTTCGCTAGGGTGATCGCCTTGTCCGCGTACTCCTCTGCGACGTCGGCGAAGTCGATCGCGTCGCCGTAGTCGGCGGCCGCGGCCTCCTCCCGAGCCTTCCAGAGGTGCTCGCGCGCGGTGTAGTACTCGTACGGCGCATACTTCTCTGCGCCGAGCGCCTCGGCCGTCTCGAGCTTGCTCGAGGCCGAGTTCGCGGTGAAGGCGTAGAGGGTACCGCCGCAGCCGCCCGTGAGAGCCGCCGCGAGCACCATGCCCGCGCCTGAAATCCAAGTCCCGAATCGCCGCCCGTGCGTCGTCACGATCGCGTTCTTTCTGGAGCGGGCACCTAAGACCGTCTGCCCGGCCGTCGCGACGCTATCAAGGCCGCTCGGCGCGCGTCAACCGGCTCGGGGAAGGGAAGGGTGAGGTCAGAGCTTCCGGTAGACGCCGACGACCACGCCGAGGAGCATCGCGGGCTTGAAGTCGCTCGCCCGGACCAGGATCGGCGCCATCGCCGCGTTCGCCGGCTGGAAACGCACGTAGTCCTTCTCGGGGAAGAAGTATTTTACGGTCGCCTCGTCGCCGATCAGCGCCACCACGATGTCGCCGCGCTGCGCGGTGAGCTGCCGGCGCACGAAGATGTAGTCGCCGCTGAAGATGCCCGCCTCGATCATCGAGTCGCCGGTGACGCGCAGGCCGAACACCTCGCGCCCGCCGCGCACGAGCGTGCGCTCGATCCGGACCGTATCGAGGACGTGCTCCTCGGCGAGGATCGGCAGGCCCGCGGCGATCCGGCCGACGACCGCGATCTCGACGAGGTCGTCCTCCTGGTCGTTCGCAGGGGCGTCGTTCCCACCGTTCACGAGCGCGCCGCGGAGATCGGCGCCGCCGCCGGCGCCCGCGCCGTCGAGATCGCGCGGGCGGAGCGCGCGCGACTTCATGTCCTCGCGCGTGAGGTAGCCCTTGCGTTCGAGCGCCCGGAGGTGATCGTTCACCCCGTTCGTCGAGCGAATCCCCATATGCGCGCCGATCTCGCGCAGCGTCGGCGGGTAGCCGCGCTCGCTGATCGACTGCCGGATATAGTGAAGCACCTGCTGTTGTCGCTCGGTGAGCCCCTGCATCGGGCGGAACCTACTGAACGGTTGGGTAGATGTCAAAAAAGTGTGGAGCCCCCTCTCCATGGCCTCGATTTTACTGCGATTTTCTGGATGCCAGCGGCGCTCGTCCGACCGTCCGCCCCGCCTCCCGCCGCGCCGCGCCGTGAGCCGTAAGGCGGGTCGAGCGTGCAGGGTGAACCGAAGGGCAGGGCGCCGCTGTGGTCAGGGCTGCTTCGGGCCGTTGTTCCGCGAGCTCACCGCCTGACGGGGCTCCAGCATCGTCCGGATCTCTTCGCCGTCGGCGGCCGCCGCGAACGCCTCCTCCAGCGTGATCATCCGGCGCTGGTAGAGGGACACGAGCGACTGGGCCATCGTCTGCATGCCGCTGCCGGACTGGCCCACCTGCATCTGCGAGTAGATCTGGTGGAGCTTGTCCTCGCGGATGAGGTTCCTGATCGCCGCGTTCGGGATCATGACCTCCATCGCCATGACGCGCCCCGGGCCGTTCGCGCGCGGCAGGAGGAGCTGCGTCATCACGGCGACGAGCGTGAACGAGAGCTGCTGGCGCACCTGCGACTGCTGGTGCGGCGGGAAGACGTCGATGATGCGGTTGATCGTCGAGATCGCCGAGTTCGTGTGGAGCGTGGCGAACACGAGGTGGCCGGTCTCGGCGATCGTCAGCGCCGACTCGACGGTCTCGAGGTCGCGCATCTCGCCGACGAGCACGACGTCCGGATCCTGGCGCAGGGCGTATCGCAGGGCGTCCTTGAACGACGCGGTGTCGGAGCCGATCTCGCGCTGGTTCACGAGCGACAGCTTGTGCGGGTGCAGGTACTCGATCGGATCCTCGATCGTGAGGATGTGCAGCCGCTGCTCCGCGTTGATCTTGTCGATGATGCTCGCGAGCGTGGTCGTCTTGCCCGAGCCCGTCGGGCCCGTCACGAGCACGAGGCCGCGGGGCTTGGCGGTGATGTCGAGCACCACCGGCGGCAGGCCCAGCTCGTCGAAGTTCATGATCCGGAAGGGGATCTGCCGGAACGCGGCGGCGACGGCGCCGCGCTGCATGTAGATGTTGGCGCGGAAGCGGGCGAGCCCCTTCATGCCGAACGAGAGATCGAGCTCGTTGCGCTGCTCGAACGCCGCCACCTGCTCCTCGCTCAGCACCGAGTAGCAGAGCTGCTTCGTGTCGCTCGGCATGAGCGGCGGGAGCTTCAGCGGCACCACCGTGCCGTCGATGCGCAGGAGCGGCGGCGTGCCGCTCGTGATGTGCATGTCGCTCGCGCCCTTCTCCACCATCGCGCGGAGGAGCTGCTGGAGCGTGTACCGGAGGCCTTCCTGCTGTCCGACGAGCTCGGTGGTCATGCGCTCAGTCCCCCATCGTCACGCGGCCGACCTCCTCGGTCGTGGTGACGCCCGCGAGCACCTTCTCGATCCCGCTCATCCGGAGGGTCAGCATCCCGCCCTTGATCGCGGCGGCCTTGAGCTCGGCCGTGGACGCGCCCTGGAGGACCATCTCCTTCAGCGCGTCGGTGAAGCGCATGACCTCGTAGAGCGCGACGCGGCCCTTGTAGCCCGAGCCGTTGCAGGTCTTGCAGCCCGCGCCGCGGACGAGCTCCGCGCGCGCCACCTGCTGCTCGGTGAAGCCGAAGTCGAGGAGCACATTCGCGTCGACCTTCAGCGGGACGCGGCAGTCGGAGCAGATCTTGCGCGCGAGGCGCTGGGCCAGCACGAGGTTCACGCTGGCGGTGATGAGGAACGGCTCCACGCCCATGTTGAGGAGGCGCGAGATCGTCGACGGCGCGTCGTTCGTGTGCAGCGTCGAGAGCACGAGGTGGCCGGTGAGCGCGGCCTTGACGGCGATCTCGGCCGTCTCGAAGTCGCGGATCTCGCCGACCATGATGATGTCCGGGTCCTGCCGGAGGAACGACCGCAGCGACATCGCGAAGTTCAGCCCGATGTCGTCGTGCATCTGCACCTGGTTGATGCCGTGCAGGTTGTACTCGACAGGGTCCTCGGCGGTGCTGATGTTCGAGCCGATCTGGTTGAGCTCCGAGAGCGCCGAGTAGAGCGTCGTCGTCTTGCCGGAGCCGGTCGGACCGGTGACGAGGACCATGCCCCACGGCTGGCCGATCGCCCACTTGAAGTCCGCGAGCGGCTTCGGATCGAAGCCGAGCTTCACCATGTCGAGCTGCAGGTTCGACTTGTCGAGGAGGCGGAGGACGATCTTCTCGCCCCAGAGCGTCGGGAGCACCGAGACGCGGAAGTCCATCTCCCGGCCCCTGCCCATCTTCAGCTTGATGCGGCCGTCCTGCGGGAGCCTCCGCTCGGCGATGTCGAGCGAGCTCATGATCTTGAGGCGGCTCGAGATCGCGTTCTTCAGCTTGATCGGCGGCTGCATCTCCTCCATCAGCACGCCGTCGATGCGGTAGCGCACCCGGAGCTTCTTCTCGTACGGCTCGACGTGGATGTCGCTCGCGCCCTTCTTGATGGCGTTCAGGAGGATCGCGTTGACGAGCCGGACCACGGGCGCGCCCTCGGCGGCCTTCTCCAGCTCGAGGACGTTCACGTCGTCGGCCTCGACCTGGAAGCCGACCTCCTCCTCCCCGAACTCGCTCAGCACCTCGTCGTAGGAGGGCCCGACGTTGTAGGCGCGCTCGATCGCCTCCGTGATGCCGGTCTCGGACGCGACGACGGGCTCGACGTTGAAGCCCGTGAGGAACTTGATGTCGTCGATCGCGTGGAGGTTCGTCGGATCGGCCATCGCCACGACGAGCGCCGTCCCCGACCTGGAGATGGGGATGATCTTGTGCTTCTCGCAGACGTCCCGCGAGACGAGGCGCGAGACCTCCGCGTCGATCTCGTACTCGTCGAGGGCGACGGCCGGGACGCGGTACTGCGTCGAGAGGAAGCTCGTGATTTCGCCGTCGGAGACGTACCCGAGCTTGGCGAGCGCGTACCCGAGGTTCTGACCTGTCTTGCGCTGCTCCTCTTGGGCTTGCCTGAGCTGCTGGAGGCTGATGAGCTTTTCGCGGACGAGCAGTTCGCCGAGGCGGTTCGTTGTCGACATCGAGGCCGCAAATCCTGCGGGTGACGAGGGAGGGAGTCAACGCTGGCGGTTGGGGCCGGCGCGCATCAAGGGTAGGATGTCGGATGGTGGCGAGGATGGCGCTGCGTGAGTCTCTTTGAGTGGTTCGGGCTCAGGCGGGGCGACAGCCGACGCAGGGCGGCCGAGGCCAAGGAGCTCGCCGGCGATCTCGCGGGGGCGGTCGAGCTGTACCTCGACGCCGGTATGCCGGACGACGCGGCCCGGGTCCTCCTCCTCCGGGCGGACGCCGAGCGCAGCGTCGAGAAGCGGATCGCCTTCTGCGCGTCGGCGTCCCGCATGGCGGAGAGCCCGGAGCTCAAGCGCTCGGCGCTCGGGCGCAAGGCGCTGCTCGCGTTCGACCTGGTGCGCGCGCGGGGCGCGAGCGTGATGCGGAGCGAGGCGCTGGCCGTCGCGCGCGAGCTCGAGGAGGCGGGCGAGCTCGAGCGCGCGGCCGACGCGTACGCCCTGGTGGGCGACACCGAGTCGGAGACGCGGGTGCTGGCCGCGGCGGGCGCGATCGAGCGGCTCGAGGAGCGGCTCCGCTCCTCGATGACCGTCGAGAGGGACCAGCGAGAGCTCGCCGCGGTCCTGCGGTCGATCGCGGATCTCGACCGGATGGCGGAGCGCCGCGAGGCGATCGCGGTGGCCGAGGCCTGGATCGCGGGGAACCGCGGCGGCGAGCAGGTGGCCGACGCCCTGCGCGCGATCCGCGCGCGGCTCCTCGCGGGGCCGATCCTCTCGCTCGAGCTCGGCGGCGCGCTCCTGCGGTGCGCGCTCGGCGACGAGGTCACGATCGGCCGCGGCGAGGCGACCATCGTCGTCGCGTCCCGCGCCGTCAGCAGGACGCACGTGCGGATCCGGCGCGGCCCGTCTGGCGTCGAGGTCGAGGATCTCGGGACGCGCAACGGCACGACGCTGGCGGGCGCGCGGCTCACGGGGCCGCTGCCCGTCGGCCGCGGTGTGCAGCTCCTGCTGGGCGGGGAGGTGCCGTGCGCGATCGCGCCGGGGACGGGGGAGGGGTGCGTGGTGGAGATCGCGGGCGATCGCTTCACGGCGCCGCTCGGCGATCTGCCGGTCGGCCCCTGGCGGATCCGCGTCGATCGGGCTGGGGCCTCGGCGTTCGTCGCGCTGAAGACGCCGCCGGGGGCGCCGCCGCCGTTCCTCGGCGACTACCAGCTCGCGCCGTCGGTCGAGCTGTGCGCGGGCGACGCGATCGCCTCGGCGCGCGGGGGGACGGCGGTCTTCCGGCTACCCCCCGCGGGCGAGGCTCCATCGATCCGGCGCGGCGGCGCCGAGGGCGGCGCGGCGTGAGCTTGTGGCGGCGGCTCAAGGAGCGCCTCGGCGGCGCCGCGGCGGACGGCGGTGCGCCGGCGGACGCGCGCGGCGGCGCCGGGCCGGGCGGGGCGGACGTCGGGGGCAGCGCGCATCCTGCGCGAGCGGAGCGGCCGCAGGCGCACGCGCGCGCGTCGCGTGAAGGCGGAGGCGACGACATCGCGCGCCTGCGGAGCTCCGGCACGCGGGAGGGGCCCTCGACGGACGAGGTCATCGCCGTGCTCCGGCGGGCGCGCGGGACGCTCCGGGAGGCCGAGGCCGTGGCGCACCTCGTCGCGGCGATGGAGGAGCGGGTCCTGCCCGATCCGATCCGCGTGGCCTGCGCGGATCTGCTCGCGGCCCGGGGCGACGAGCGCGGCGCGCTCGCCGTGCTGGAGGGCGCCGCGTCGCGCGAGCGCGGCGCCGCGTCGCGCGCCCAGCCGGTGTCCTCGACCGACGGCCTCGTCCTCGCGGCCGATCTCTACGCCTCGCTGGGGCAGCTCCCGCGCGCGGTCGGCGCGATCGAGCGGGTGCTCGTCCGGGAGATCGGCGCGCCAGGCGCGCGCGAGCGCCACCAGCGCTGGCGGGCGGCGCTCGGCGCGGATCGGCCCGCCGCGGTCGCCCGGCTGGAGGATGTGACCGTGGT
The DNA here is from genome assembly GCF_051524395.1 of Sorangium sp. So ce117. Classification (NCBI taxonomy): domain Bacteria; kingdom Pseudomonadati; phylum Myxococcota; order Polyangiales; family Polyangiaceae; genus Sorangium; species Sorangium sp. So ce117. The sequence goes on along the minus strand of NZ_CP150309.1, from coordinate 6,517,237 downwards.
CGCGCCCTCGGCGGGCAAGAGCCCGTTCCGCCTGCTCCGGGAGGTGGCGCGCGGCGGCGCCGGCGCGGTTTACGAGGCCGAGGACGAGGTGCTCGGCCGGCGCATCGGGTTCAAGGTCTACCACGGGCGGGGCGGCGACCGGGCGCACCTCACCCGCGAGGTGCGGCTCGCCGTGGCGCTCGGGGGCCCCGGCGTCGTGCGGGTCTTCGACGCGGACCCCGAGGAGGGGTGGATCGCGCTCGAGTGGATCGCGCGGGGGTCGGTGAGGGACGTGCTCCGCGCCGGCGACGCGGCGGCGCTCGCGCCGATCGCGCGGTGGGCGCGTCCGCTCGCGCGCGCGCTCGCCCGAATCCATGAGCGCGGTTACGTCCACGCGGACGTGAAGCCGGCCAACGTGCTCCTGCGCAACCTCGGCGAGCCCGTGCTCACCGACTTCGGGCTGGCCAGGCCGCGTGGCGCGCCGTCCGCCGGCGGCAGCCCAGGGTACGTCTCACCGGAGCGGCTCGCCGGGCGGGCGAGCGATCCGCGCGATGACGTCTACGGCTTTGGCCGCGTTCTCGAGGACGTCATCGTCCACCTCGGTCCGCTCGGCGGCGAGGGGCTCGCTCCCTGGAAGGAGCTGTCGCTGCTGTGCCTCGGCCCGGACGACGACCGGCCGCCGGACGGCGCCGCGCTCGTCCGGGCCGCCCGCTGAGCGCCGCGGCGGGCTCAGCAAGCTTCGAGGCAGCGCTGGTACCGATCGAACGCGGCCGCGTCGGTGCCATCGAACGCGCCGCAGGGAGCCTCCGCCGCGCACGCGGACGCGCACCGGACCCGGCCGTCGCACGACGCCTCGGCGGAGATGCCGCTGCCGTGGAAGCCGCACTCCTCGGTGTGCTCCGTCGCCTCGTCGCACACGCCCCCGCAGCCGGACACGAGGGCGACCCCGAGCGCAATTGACGCAGCTGACGCGGCGCGAGCTGCCCGTGCGCTGCGGGGTACTTCCGTCCACCAACGACGCCTGCCTTCGCTCATGCCTGTTCTCTGCCGGCTGATCTCTCGTGCGGGGGACCTCACGCTGCGGCGTGGTGCGGCGCAGCGTGGCAACCCGCTTCGCTTCGGGCGCGGCCCTGGGTAGATTGCTCGCCTGCATGCGCGTACGCAACGAGAAGAGGGCGCCCTGATGCGCTTGGCCGTCGTCGCCACGCCCAGCCTGCACCGCGATCAGCGGCCGGCGCCCGGCTCGCTCGACGGAGATCTCATCCGGGCTCGCCTCTCGCTGGACGACGCGGGCTTCCGGGTGATCGACGTCGATCCCGCCCGGGATCTCGCGGAGCAGCTCGACGCGCTGTTCGACGAGGTCGTTGCGACGCGGAGGACCCTGGTCGACGCGGAGGACGCCGCGCGCGACGACGCATCCACCCTGTTCCTCTTCTACGCCTCCAGCGCGGTCGCGCTGTCGCCGGACGGGGAGCTCTTCCTCTGCCTCGACCCCGAGAACCCCGGCGTGGGCGACGCGCTGGGCGACATCGCCTCGGTGTTCCGCGATCGCGCGCGCGGCGAGGTGCTCTTCGTCCTCGAGTGCCATCACGGCCCCGGGGCGACCTCGCGCGCCGTCGTCGCCGCCGCGGAGCAGGCGGTGGCGTCTTCCGTGACGGGGGTCGAGCTCCTCGTCGCGGCCCACCCGATCGGCTCGCTCGACGCGGATCTGCCGTCGGTGCTCACCCGCGCCTTCGTCGAGCACCTCGACGAGGCCGAGCCGGAGCGCGGCCTCACCGCGGAGGCGATCTTCCGCCGCGTGGAGGGGAACGCCGAGCTCGCCAGCGCCATCCCGTGCTTCGCGCGGACGGGCGGGCGGGGCTCCTTCTCGGTGCTCGTCCCGCGCGGCGGCGCCCCGGGCGCGCCCCCGGCGGAGAGGCCCGAGGCAGCGCAGCTGGTCGTCGCGGACGAGCGGGACGCCGCCACCACGCCGGCGCCGGCGCCGGACGATCCGGTCGCGCAGTACCTCGCGGCTGGCGACATGCTCGCCACCGCCGCGGACCTGGAGGGCGCGCTCACCGCGTACAAGAAGGCGCTCGCGCTCGTCGGCGTCGCGCACCGGGACGCCCGCGCGGAGGTGCATCTGCGCATCGCCCAGACCAGGTGGCGCCAGGAGCGGCACCGCGAGGCGATCGAGAGCTTCGACAAGGCGCTCGCGCTCGCGCCGGAGCACCGGCCCGCGCTCGAGGCACTGGTCGAGCTCCACCTCACCGGGCGCGATTTCGTCCGGCTGCGCATCGCGGAGGAGCGGCTGCTCACGCGCGTCGAGGGGGACGGCGATCGCTTCGGGTTTCTCGTCCAGTTCGCAGAGCGCTGGGAGAGCATCGCCGGGGAGCCGGCGCGCGCGCTGGAGCTCCTCGAGCGGGCGCGGGAGCTCCGCCCCGACGACCCCGCGGTCTTGCGCGGCCTGGGCCGGCTCTACCAGGCAGCGGGCGACGTCGATGCGTCGATCGAGGCGCGCCGCTGCCTCATCGAGCGGATGGAGGAGCCCAGGGAGCGGGCGGTCGCGCTCCTGGAGCTCGCGCGCACCGCGATGCAGGGCGAGGCCCGCGCGACCTTGACCGAGGTCACGCGGGAGCGGGACGGGATCGAGCTGCTCGAGCGCGCGCTGGACGCAGATCCCACGTTCCTCGATCCGCTCTCCCTCATCGCGATCCTCCTCTCGGCGCGGCAGGAATGGGGCGAGCTCGAGCTCGCGTACCGGCGGATGCTCGAGCGGGCGCAGCGCATCGCCGACCTGCGCGTCCGGAGCGACGTCACCTGGGAGCTCTGCCGCCGCCTCGGCATGCTCTTCCGCGATCACCTCGAGGATCCCAGCTCCGCGCTGGAGGCGTTCGAGGGCGCGGTGGACGAGCGACCGGACGATGTCCCGGGGCGGCTCAGCGCGGCGTCGCTCGCGCGGACCGCCGGCCGGCTCGAGCGCGCCGCCGCGCACCTCCAGGCCGCCGCGGTGCTCGATCCCGGCAACGTCCAGGTGTTTCACGACCTGTTCGACACGTTCCAGAAGCTGAGGCGGGTCGACCAGGCGTGGTCCGCCGCGAGCGTGGCTGTCTACCTCGGCGCGGCCGAGGAGCGGGAGCGCTTCATCTTCGAGGAGCACCGCCCGGCGGGCCTCGTCCAGCCTGCGCGCGGGCTGAGCGTCGCGACGTGGGACCTCCTGCGCGCGGGCGATCGCGATCGCGCGCTCGAGGAGGTCCTCGCGTCGGTCGCCGGCGCGGCGATCCGCGCGCGCTTCGCCCAGCGCGTGCGGGAAAAGCGGGTTCCCCAGCTCGATCCGGCCGCGCGCTCCGACGCGGAGCGGAACGCGGCCGGCGTGGTTCGCCTCTTCTCGTGGGCGAGCCGGTGTCTCGGGATCGCCGCGCCGGCGGTCTACCTCCGCAAGGACGCGCCGATCGCGGTCGCCGCGGTGCCGGTCGAGGAGCCGAGCATCCTCGTCGGCGGCGAGGCGCTCCGCGGGAGGACGGCGGCCGAGCTCGCGTTCCTGGTGGGCAGCCACGTCGCGTACCACGTCGGCCCGCACCGGCTGCTGCTCCATTTCCCGTCGCTAGAGGAGCTCGGCGTCTGCCTGGCGGCGGCCGTCAAGGTGGCGCGGCCGTCGGAGCTCGTCCCCGCCGACCTCGAGGGCGCGGTGCTCGCGCTGGTGCCCCTCCTCGACGAGCACCTGACGGAGAGCGAGCGTGACGCCCTGGAGGCCGCGGTGTTCGAGCTCTACGAGATCCGCGCGCCGCTCGATCTCGCGCACTGGGTGGGATCGGTCGAGCGGTGCGCTGCCCGGGTCGGCTATCTGCTGACCAGCGATCTCTCGGTGGCGGCGTCGTCGCTCTCGAGGGGAGACGCGCCGGGCGTGCTGACGGCCGAGGAGAAGATCGGCGATCTCCTCTCGTTCACGGTCTCGGACGCCTACCACGCCTTGCGCGAGGAGCTCGGCGTCGCGATCGAGCCCTGAAGCTGCCCGTTCACTCCTTGCCCCGGAGGTAAGCGAGGTACGCGTCGTGGCTCGGCGGGCGGCCGAGGAAGCGGGTGACGAGCGCTCCCGCCTCGACGCCGCCGCCCTTTGCGAGCACCTCGTCGCGGAACGCGCGCGCGACGGCGGGGTTCAGCAGGCCTTCCTGCTTGAAGCGGGTGAGCACGTCGCGCGAGAGCGACAGCGCCCACTGGTAGCCGTAGTAGCCCGCGTCGTAGGTGATGAGGTGCCCGAAGCTCGACTGCAGGTGCGTCCCCTTCACGAAGGCGAAGGACTCGTTCGCGCGCTGCGCCTGCTCCACGACCACGGTCGCGTCGAAGCCCGGATCACGGGTGTGGAGCTCCAGATCGATCGACGCGAGGGTGAGCTGCCGCTGCGTCGCGAGCGCTCGACCGAAGCCTCGCGCGCGGGTCATCGCCTGGAAGAGGGCGTCCGGGATCTTCTCGCCGGTCGCGTGGTGCTTCGCGAACAGATCGAGCACCTCGCGCGACCACGCCCACTCCTCGAACATCTGGCTCGGCGCCTCGACGAAGTCGCGCACCGTCGCGGTCCCTGAATAGGACGCCAGCTCCGAGCGCGTCAGGAGGTGGTGCAGCACGTGCCCGAACTCGTGGAAGAACGTCACCACGTCCTCGTGGGACATCAGCGCCGGCTGCGCCCCCGGCTTCGGGAAGTTGCACTCGAGCGCCGCGACGGGGCTCTGCCACGACCCGTCGTCGAGCAGCTTCGCCGTCCGCACGGTGAACATCGCCGCGTGTTTGTACTTGTCGGGCCTGCTGTAGAGGTCGAGGTAAAACTTGCCGATCAGCTTGCCCTCGGAGCGCACCTCGTACGCGGTCACGTCGGGGTGCCACGCCTTCGCGGGGACCTCCTTGTACTCGAGGGCGTACATCTTCGCGGTGATGTCCATGAGCCCCTGCTTCACCGCGCCGAGCTCGAGGTAATCCGAGAGCGCCTGCGAGTCGAACTGGTACGTGGACGCGCGGACCCGATCCTCGAGGAAGTAGCGATCGGAGGGGGGGAGCTTGTCGGTCGGCTTGCCTCCGAGCCGCACGTGCTCCTTCATCAGCGCGGCGAACTCGGCCTTGGCGGGCTCTTTCAGCGCGGTCCTGACCTGGTCGAGGAAGCCGCGCACGGCGCCGCTCGTCCTGGCCATCCGCGGCTCGATGGCGTAGTCCGCCCAGCTCTTGTAGCCGAGCATCTTGGCCTTCTCGGAGCGGAGCACGAGGAGGCGCTCGACGAGCTTCACGTTCTTCTCGCCGCCGCGGTTGGTGAACAGGACGTAGAGATTGAGCGCGGCCTTGCGGTCCTTGGCGTAGGTGACGAACGGGAAGAAGTCGGGGTAGTCGGTGGTGATCTCGACCTTGCCGTTCGCCTTGGGCGCGTGCTTCGCCACGTACTCCTTGGGCAGCCCCTGGAGGGACGCGGGCGCGATCTCGATCGATGCGGTCGACGCGGACAGGTTCGACATGAACTCCTGCCCGATACGGGTGATCTGCTCGTTCACGTCGCGGAGGCGCTGCTGTCGGTCTACCGGCAGCGACAGGCCGTTGCGGCGGAAGTCGCGGAGGACATCGGAGAGCAGCCGGGCGCGCTCACCGTTCAACGTCTCACGCGCGTCGCCTTTCTCGGCGTACGCCTCGATGACGGCGGCGAGATCGGCGTCCAGCCACATCGCGGTCGTGAACCTGTCGACCTTCGGCTCGCAGAGCCTCGCGGCCTCTCGCACCGCCGCGTCCGGGTGCGCGACCCCCATCAGGTACGGGAACTCGCCCGCGCTGTTCACCTCGAGCGCTGCGTCGTCGAACCGCCCGAGCGTCGCGGCGTAGGTGAGCTTCTCCGGCGGCGCGCCTCGGAGCGCCCTGATCGCGGCGAGGTGCCCCTCCGCGGCGCGCAGGTGCTCGTCGCAGAGCTGCTTCACGCCCTCCACGGTGAGCCCCTGCGCCACGGGATCGAACTCGGCGCGCGTCGGCGTCAAGGACGGCGCGGTCGTCGCCGGGGTCGACGTCGCCGCCTGCGGCGCGGCGCTGCCGGCCGTGGCCGGCGAGGAGACCCCACCGATCTGGGTGCCAGCGTTGCAGGCGACGAGCAGGAGAAGTGAGAGGAGCCCGGAGCGCGTGGGTGTGGTGCCGACCTTCATGTCGGTCGGGCTATACCACGGGGAGCGAGGTGCTTCAGACCGTCACTCGGTCTCCGGCGGCAGGTAGGCGAAGAGGCAATTGTATCCTCGGCTCGTCACGTCGGCGGCGGGCGTCCCGGCCGATACCCTGACGAGCAGCCGGTTGTCCGCTGGGGCCTCCGGGATCGTGACCCGCTCGACGTACAAGTTTTCGTTCTCGGTCTCCGTGGCCGAGTAGGTGGCGGCGTCGATCGATGTGCCGTCTCCGTTCAGCACCTCGGCGCTGAGCTCGCGGACCCCAGACCCGTTGCGCTGCGCTTCGCAGACGACCGAGAACGTCCAGCCCTCTTCCACGTCGTCGAGGGGGACCGCATAGATGTCGACGTCGGCGGTCTCTCCGTCGGCGAGCTGGCCCTCGATCGCGTAGCTGACGCCGCCTCCCCCGTTGGCGAAGGAGACAAGGCCGCCTTCCGGCGTCTCCACGACACCGTTGGTCTCCTCCTCGGCCTCGAGGGGATCGGAGCTCGTGCGGTTGTGCAGCAGGATGTAGAAGTCGTTCTTTCCTACCTCTCCCGCAGGGCGCTTGACGAAGACGAAGTACTCTTGCCCGGCTTCCACCGGGAGGGCGATATCGCCGCCCTTCGTCGGATCCACCTTCGCGTACGCGTTGGTCAGATCGGTCGAAGCGAACACGGCGATCTCGCTGACGTTCACCGTCGAGCCGTTGCCCTCGATCCCTGTCGGCTGGTCGGCGATCAGCTGGGCGAGGATGACGTTGTCGACCGCGGGGGTCTCCGGCGGGGTGAACGAATACACGTCGACGTCGGTCGCGCTCTCGAAATTGCCGAACGCGAAGGTGGTGAAGTAGCCCGACTCGTCGTTGTTCAGCTCATAGTGCAGCTGCACGGCCTGCTCGGCGTCATTGTTGGGCTCGGTGTCGCTGATGAGGCTGTCGGTATCGCTCTCCGCCACATCGAGCGGGAGGAGCGCCACCCCGTAGTCGAAGCTCACGACCTCGGCGGGGTCGAAGCAGCCGTTCGGGAAGGCGAACTGCGGGAAGGCGGCGTTGCAATCCTGGACGACGATGACGTACTCGCCGTCTGCTGGCAGGACGGTGAGCAGCTCGCTGTCATTGGTGAAGCCCCGGGCCGGGTCGTCGTTCTGCGCGAGCTGGTTCCCATCGGCGTCGAGCAGCGTGATGACGGTATCCGGGTATGTCGGATCCCTCTCGTCATCCGGCGGCCTCGCGTCGCTCAGGATGTACACCGGCTGCCCCTTGCCTCCGGTGAAGCTGTAGTAGTCAGCGTCCTCGTCCAGCGGCTCGAGCGTCCCCTCGAGCCAACCGTCCTCGGGTTGGATCGGCTCCGCTTCTTCGGGGCTGTCGTTCCCGTCGTCCACCTCGCCTGAGCCCGTGGAGGTGCTGCCGGCGGTGGGGCCGGTGGTCGCGGAGGACGTCGTGGTGCCCCCGGCTCCTCCCTCGCCCCCGCCGCCTCCGTCGCCCTCGTCGTCTCCGCCGCAGCCTGCGGCGGTCGCCGCGATCGTGCTGAGCACGAAGAAACCCAGAAAATGCATCGACCTCATGGCACCTCCAACGTTTGCTATCCCACAGCGACTCCCAGTGTAGCGGCGTGGGAAATATACACCTACGCTTCTGCTCGTCCTGCGCGCCATGGGAGCGCACGCTTTTGACGGGCGGAGATCTGGAGCATACGTAATGGCCGGGTGCTGCTCCACAGCCGAATGGCCGAGGTCGGATCGGCCTGTAGAGCTCGGTGGTTGGCGCGTCGGAGGGCAATGGCTCCGGGCCTGACACCCTGAGAAGAAATCCGATCTCCGTTGGTGCGCTTAACGACTTGGGCGGAACACGGAGTTCGCCGGCGGGCTCACCGGCTCGATTCGCCTCCAGGGGCGCGCGCTTCCAGCCGGGATCTGGAGCCGGGTCGAGCCGGCGCCGCGCGGCCGCCCCCTGCTCACCTCTCGCCGCCGGCTCGGCCGCATGCTCCGATGGCCGCTGGAACTTTCGCCATGCTCCGTCCCGCGCTCATCCTCGCCCTGCTGCTCCTCGCTCCCACCCCTGGATGCTCGTCGGACATCGACGCGTGCGAGGTGGTCTGCACCAAGAACGCCGAGTGCCAGACCGACAGCCCTGGAAAGGACACGTGCGTCGCGCTGTGCCTCGATCTGTCCGACCGCGCGTCCTATGCCACGGCCATGGAGCGCACGGCCGAGTGTTACGAGGAGGAGGACCGGTCCTGCGCCGATCTCGCGGGTGGCGTCTGCGACTACTCGCCGGAGGATTGATCGACGAGGCCCGCCGCCTCTCCGGCGCGGGGCGCGCGTCCTACTCGGCCGCCATGAACGGATAGGCGACCGCGCGCGGCGGGGCGAACGTCTCCTTCACGACCCGCGGGGAGACCCAGCGGAGCAGGTTGAACAGGCTGCCCGCCTTGTCGTTCGTGCCGGAGGCGCGCGCGCCGCCGAACGGCTGCTGCCCGACGACGGCGCCGGTCGGCTTGTCGTTGATGTAGAAATTGCCCGCGGCGAAGCGGAGCGCGTCGCTCGCCGCCTCGATGAACGCCCGATCCCGCGCGAACACGGCGCCGGTCAGGCCATACGGCGACGTCTCGTCGCAGAGCGCGAGCGCCCTGTGCTCCTCGCCGTCGGGGTAGACCCAGACCGTGAGCACCGGCCCGAACAGCTCCTCGGCCATCAGCGGGTGGCGCGGATCCGTGGTCTCGATCAGCGTCGGCTCGACGAACCAGCCGTCGCTCCCGTCGTGCGCGCGCGCGCCGCCGCCGCACACGATCGAGCACGCCGCGTCCGACTTCGCCGCGGCGATCCGCCCCGTGAGCCGGGCGTGCGCTCGCTCGTCGATCACCGCGCCCATGAAGTTGCGGAAGTCGGCGACGTCCCCCACGCGGATCGCCCGGATGTGGCCCACGAGCCGGTCCTTGAGGGCCGGCCAGAGCGAGCGGGGGATGTACGCGCGCGACGCGGCCGAGCACTTCTGCCCCTGGAACTCGTAGGCGCCCCGGACGAGCGCCACGGCGAGCGCGTCGACGTCGGCGCTCGCGTGCGCGAAGACGAAGTCCTTCCCGCCGGTCTCGCCCACGATCCGCGGATAGCTGCGGTAGCGCCCGATGTTCTCCCCGATGCGGCGCCAGATCGACTGGAAGACCGCGGTCGAGCCGGTGAAGTGGATGCCGGCGAAGTCCGGATGATCGAGGCACGCGTTCGAGACGAGCTCGGGCGGGCCCATGACGAGGTTGATGACGCCGCGCGGGAGGCCCGCCTCGATCAACAGCTCCATCACGAAGTGCGCCGAGTACAGCGCGTTCGCGGACGGCTTCCAGACCACCGTGTTGCCCATCAGCGCCGGGGCCGCGCACAGGTTGCCCGCGATCGCGGTGAAGTTGAACGGCGTCGCCGCGAACACGAAGCCCTCCAGCGGGCGAGGCTCCGCGAGGTTCCAGATGCCGGGCGCGCTCGCCGGCTGCTCCGCGGCGATCCGGTGCGCGAAGTGGACGTTGTAGCGGAAGAAGTCGATGAGCTCGCACGCCGAGTCGATCTCCGCCTGGTACGCCGTCTTGCTCTGCCCGAGCATCGTCGCCGCGTTGAGCGTGGGGCGGTACCGGGTCGCGAGCAGCTCGGCCGCCTTGAGGAACACGGCGGCGCGCTCGGTCCACGGCGTCCTCGACCAGGCCGGGTGCGCCCGCCGGGCGGCCTCGATCGCGCGCGCGACGTGCTCGGCGCCACCTTGATGGGCGCGGGCGAGGAGGAGGTCGCGCCGGTGCGGCGCGCGGACCTCGTCGAGCGCGCCGGTCCGGAGCGCCTCCCCGTCGATGACCATCGGGATCTCGATCGTCTCCCGCGCCCGGCGGTCGAGCTCCGCCTTGAGGGCCGCGCGCTCCGGGCTGCCAGGCGCGTACGTGAGGACGGGCTCGTTCAGGGGGCTCGGGGGCGTGGCGATGGCGTCGATCATGACGCGAGTCTAGCGGCGGAGCCGAGGGCGCGCAGGCTCCGGCGCCGCTGCTCTCCGCCGCGGCGTGAGCCAGATGGCCGCGGAGGAGAGCGCTCGGCGCAATCACGCGATTCGCACAACTCTAGCGATGTCAGGTTTCCGGCGTCGCTCGCCTTGGGCAGCGACCACGTCGCCGCTACTCTCGTCCGATGCGCGAGCTCATCACGCCGCCCGATACGATCCTCGACCCGAGCACGGGAGCGGCGCGCGTCGGGTCCTACCGGGGCGATCTCCCGCGCGTCGACCCGGCGCTCCTCGCGCCGCGCAGGCTCGATCGGCTGCTCAAGCACAAGCGATGGGTCTACGTGGCGATCGCGTCCGACGAGGTCTTCGTCGCCGTCGCGGTCGTGCACCTCGGCTACGTGTCGATCGCGTTCAGCGTCGTCTTCGACAAGGCAGGCCGTCGATTGCTCGTGGACCGCGCGACGTTCGGGCCGCCCTTCGCGGTGAGCGTGGGCGACGCGAGCGGCGAAGGCCGCTCCGCCCGAGCGTGGCTCCCCCGCGCGCGCGTCCGGATCGAGCGGCCGCGCACGGACGCGACGACCGCGGTGACCGCCGCGCTCCGCGGGGTCGAGATCGAGGCGCGGCTCGACAGCCGCGCGGCCCCGCCGGCGCTCTCGGCGATCGCGCAGGCCTCGGACGGCTTCCTGATCACCACCGAGAAGCGCCTGCTCCTCGGCGTCGAAGGCGAGGCGTCGGTGCTCGGTCGCCGCATCTCCCTCGACGGAGCGATCGCCAGCTACGACTACACGAGCGGCCTCCTGCGGCGCCGCACGACCTGGCGCTGGGCCCTCGCGCTGGGGCGCGCGGAGAGCGGCGAGCGCGTCGGCCTGAACCTCGGCGAAGGCTTCGTCGGCGAGGCCGAGTGCGCGATCTGGATCGACGGCGAGCTCATCCCGCTCGCCGAAGGCCGGTTCACCTTCGACGCGGCCCGGCCGCTCGACCCATGGCGCGTCCGGACCGCGGACGGCGCCGTGGATCTACGCTTCGTCCCCGGCGCGGCGCACTCGAACCACACGAACCTCGGCTTGCTCGCGTCGGAGTTCATGCAGCCGATCGGCCTCTACTCGGGCACGATCCGCCTCCCGGACGGGCGGCTCCTCGAGCTCCGGGACGTCCTCGGCGTCACGGAGGACCAGGACATCACCTGGTAGGGGCCGACGGGTCGAGGCCGCGGCTCGCCTCGGTCAGCCGCCGCGGCGCTCGGCGATGAGCTTGTCCAGATCATCCTCGGTGATGAGCTTCGTACCGTACTTGCGCGCCTTCACCGCCTTGCTCGACGTGGAGGCCACGTCGGCGATGACGAGGTAGTTGAGCTCCTTCGTGACGCTGTTCAGCACCCGGCCGCCGTTCGACTCGACGAGGTGGGTGAGCTCGCCGCGGGGACGCGCGCCCGCGCCGGTGAAGCAGAACGTCAGTCCGGCGAGCGGGCCTTCGGCCTCGGGCGCGACCGGGACGATGCCGGCGGCGAGCAGCCGCGCGATCTCGTCGCTGCGGGCGCGCAGCCCTCGAACGATGCTCGCGGTCTTGATCGCGCCGAGGCCCGGGATGCCGGCGAGCTCGTCCTCGCCGGCGGCGAGCAGCTTCTCGATCGTCGTGTACCCCGCCGACACGAGCAGCCGCGCGGTCTGGATCGCGAACCCCTCGATGCCGAGCGCCGCGAGGAACACCGGCAGCGCGAGCGGGAGGCGGCTCTTCAGCTGCTCCAGGCACTTCGTTGCGCTCTTCTCGCCGCGCCGATCGAGGTCGGCGATGCTCTTGACCGTGAGCTTGTAGAGGTCGAGCGGCTCACGGACGAGGCCTGCGGCCACCACCTGCTCGATCAGCTTGTCGCCCCACTCCAGCGCGCCGATGGCGTCGATCCAGTTGTGGATGCGCCCCTCGATGAGCGCGCGGCACGCGGCGTTCCGGCAGAGGAGGTACTCTCCCTCGACGACGAGCGGCGCGCTGCAGACCGGACAGACCGATGGAGGGACGGCGGCGGGGCCGCGCTTCTCGACGACCTCCTCGACGTACGGGATCACGTCGTTGCGGCGCGAGACCAGCACCTCGTCGCCCACGCCGATGCCGAGGCTCCGCACGTTGGCCGAGTTGTGCAGGGAAGCGCGCCGGACGTTGGCGCCGGCGAGCTCCACCGGCTCGACGATCGCCACGGGGGTGACCCGGCCGCTCGGCCCGGTGTCCCACTGGATCGCCACGACCGTCGTCACCTTGGCGGGCGACGCGAACTTGAAGGCGACCGCGCCGCGCGGCCGGCGGTTGACGTCGCCGAGCAGGCCTTGGACGTGGAGCGAGTCCACATAGACGACGAGCCCATCGATCTCGTAGTCGAGGCTGGCGCGGAGCTCGCTCGAGTAGCGCCGGTAGAGCTTCACGACGTCCTCGACGCGGCCGTGCGCGGTCTGCGGCGTCGCGAAGCCGAGCTCGCGCAGCCAGGCGAAGCGCGCCCGGCACGTCGGGATCTCGAGGTGCTCGGCGACATCGTAGAAGAGCACGGTGCAGTGCTCTGCCCCCTGGCCGTCGAACCGCTTGGCCGCGCCTGCGGCCATGTTGCGCGGGCTGGTGACGCCGGGGAAGTGGCGCTTCATGTCCGAGAGGCGAAGGATGATCTCTCCGCGCACGGACAGCCGGCCCTTCTCTCGGATCCGCGAGGGGATCCCCTTCATCCGCGCGACGTTCGCGGTGATCCGCTCGCCCCACTCGCCGTCGCCGCGCGTGATGGCGTCGACGAGCTTGCCGCCCTTGTAGATGACCTCGATGGAGATGCCGTCGAGCTTCTCCGCCACGAAGAGGTCACCCGCGATGCTCGAGGTGGAGCCCGGTGCCGGCGGCGCGGCGCCCGTACCGCCGTCGCCGTGCCCGTCCTTCACGAGGATCTCGTCGCACCGGGCGACCCAGCCCAGGAGCTCGTCCTCGGAGACGACCTTGTTGAGCGAGCCCATCGGGATCTCGTGCCGCGCCTTCTCCCACTCGGTGATCAGGGAGGCCGAGCCGACCCGGGCGAGCACCGGATGCGCCGGATCGAGGGCGCGGAGCTCGTCCTCGAGGGCATCGAACGCCGCGTCCGAGATCTCGGGGTGCCCTGCGTAGTAGCTCGCCCTGTATTTCTCGATGCGCTCGGCGAGCTCCTCGATCCTCGCCTTGTGCTTCGGATCCGTCGCGAGCCCGCCCTGCAGCGGGTTGCGCGCTCCGGCGTCGTCGTGGTGTGCCTGCGTCATCGCTTGCCTCGGCTCACTCGAGCTCCGTGTCGCCGGCGCGTCGGGCGGCGGCGAAGAGATCCCCCATGCCCATCGCGAGCTCGGACGGGAGCTCGTCTTCCCGGAACAGCCTGACCTCGCGGATCTCGAGCGGATTTTGCGGAGGGCGCGTCGGCGCGGCGATCCGGGCGGTGACGACGACCGTCACGGCGTGGAAGCGGATGTCGCGATCAGGCCGCGAGTACACGCCGACGACCCGCCCGAGCTCGACCTCGGTGACGCCGGCCTCCTCGGCGAGCTCCCGCACGATGCTGTCGCGGAGCGTCTCTCCCCATTCCAGGGTGCCTCCCGGGAGCGCCCATGTTCCGGTGTCGCTGCGGCGAATGAGCAGCCACCGGCCGTCGGCGGTCTGAGCGGCGGCGGCGATCCCGACGACAGGCCGCCGGAGCAGCGCGCGGGCGACCTCCTTGGCGAGGGCGAGCACGGAGCGCGGCAACAGCGACAGGGGAGCGATTTCCATGAGAATTTTTGTGGCGTGCGGGGAAAGCATAGGAGCGATCGGACGCCGCCGGGAGAGGGTTCCGTGCGGCCTCGGCGGATCCTGCGGACGTCCATGAGCCGTGCGGCTCAGGCTCGGTCGCGGGAGAGAGGCAGGCTACGCTCGTCCTCATCATGGCGATCGTGCGGAGGGCGATGCGCGCTCTTGTCGGGTTGTACGGCTGGGCTGTCCTCAGCGGCGTGATGGCCTGGGGCGCGGCGCTTGCGCTCGCTTCGCTCCCGAGCTGCACCGACGAGCGGCTCGCGTCGCCTCGCCCTCAGGCAGGCGTCTCCGCCAGCGCGGGCGCCTCGGGGGGAGCGCTGCCCGATGCGGGCGCCGACGAGGGGCCGGCGAACCTCTGCGAGTGCCTCGCGGCCTATGGCGGCGAAGCTGGGCGCTGCGGCGATTGCTTCAACGAGCATGCGTCCCGCGGCGGGCGCTGCGAGGCGGAGCTCGCGGTGTGCGACGGGGAGCCTGAGTGCAGGCCGATCAGCCTGTGCCTCAAGGGGTGCGGCCACAACAAAGCCTGCCAGACGGCGTGTGTGTTCCCGGACGATGCGGGCGCTGCTCACCGGATCTTCCAGCGGGTGCTCGCCTGTGTATGCGCTGCGTGCAGCGCCAGGTGCACCTACTCCGGCGCGCCGCTCGAGTGCGCCGCGCCCGCCGAGGTGGACGGCAGCGGTGGAGCCGCGGGCGCCGGCGGGGCAGGTGGCGCTGGTGCCGGTGGGGCTGCAGGCGCCGGCGGGGCAGGTGCCGCTGGCGGAGCTGATGGGGCAGGTGGCGCTGGTGCCGGTGGGGCTGCAGGCGCCGGCGGGGCAGGTGGCGCAGGTGCCGGTGGCGCTGCGGGAGCGTCCGGAGATCGAGGAATCTGACGATCCCTGCGCTCCCGTTGGCGCGTGGTCCACGCCGGGTCCCCGTGCGGTAGGCTTGCCGCATGGAGAAACCGGTGATCTGGGCGGCCCTTCAGCTCTCCAGCCAGGAGAACGTGAGCGAGAACCTGGCGCGGGTCGAGGTGCTCGTCGTCGAGGCGGCGCGCCGTGGGGCGACGACGGTCGTGCTGCCCGAGAACTTCGCGTACATGGGCAACGAGGAGGGGAAGCGCAACATCGCGGAGGACCTCGACGCTGGCGGCGGCCCGATCGCGCGTCGTCTCGCCGACGCGGCGCGCTCCGCCCGGGTGACCATCGTGGCCGGCGGCTTCCCCGAGCGCGCGCACGATCCGGCGCGGCCGTACAACACCTGCGCGGTCTTCGGGGCCGACGGCCGGCTCACCGCGCGCTACCGGAAGATTCACCTCTTCGACGTCGAGATCGCCGACGGAACGAAGTACCGCGAGTCGGCGTCGACGACCGCCGGGGAGCGCCCCGTCGTCACCGAGATCGACGGCGTGAAGCTCGGGCTGTCGATCTGCTACGACGTCCGGTTTCCGGAGCTCTACCGCGCGCTCTCGTCCGCGGGCGCAGAGGCCATCGTCGTCCCCGCGGCGTTCACCCTGCTCACCGGCAAGGACCACTGGCTGGTCCTGCTCCGCGCGCGGGCCATCGAGGCCCAGGCGTACGTCGTGGCCGCGGCACAGTGGGGCAAGCATCCTGGCGGGCGGGCGACGTTCGGGAAATCGTGCGTCATCGATCCGTGGGGTGAGGTGATCGCGCAGGCCTCGGAAGGGGAGGGGATCGCGATGGCGATGCTCGACCCCTCCTACCTCGATCGGGTCAGGGCGAACCTACCTTCGCTCACGCACCGGAGGCTCTGATCGTCGTGTCATGGGGGTAAGCACTTTGTCCTCGCACCGGAGGTGGCGGTGCCGGCGCTTCATATGGCCGATCTCTGCCGTCAGCTCACTCGGCAGAGGCGTCGCTCGGCTCCGTCTCTCCGGCCGAGGGCGGCGTGCTGCCGCGCTTGGACAGGAGGGCGCGGAGCTCCGCAGGCCTGCGGAAGCCGATGCGGCGGGCGACCTCTCCCTCGGTTAGCCCCTCATGAAGGAGCGTTCGCGCGCGCTCCGCACGCACCTCATCGTAATAGACGTGGGGCGATGACCCGAAGGCGGCGCGGAAGAGCCGCGCGAAATGAAACTCGGACAGATCGAGGTCCAGCGCGACCTCGTAAGAACGGATCCTCTGGCCTGCTTCCGCGGCGCTGCGGATGCGGTCGCGGCCGAGCAGGATCCGCTCCGAGGTACTGCGCGGCAGCGGGGCTGCCGAGCGCGGTGGTGGCGTGGATCGGGAGGCGCCGGTCGCTGCAGCGCGCTCGCGCGGCGGCTGCGCGCTGTAGCTCGGCGCAGCGACGCCAGGCGTGGGGAGCGACGCCGGCCGTGCGGCGGGCGCGCCGCTCGGAACCGACAGGGAACATGCGGCCGGCATGCTGTGGGACGAGGAGGGTGCGATCGGAGTCGAGATAGGAAGCGCAGTCGTCACGAGTACCTCTCCAGCGGTGAAAGGGCGGTGTCTCGCGGTCATCGCGGCCACCGGCGCGACGTATTGCAACCAGCAGGCCGCAGGCTGACGCAGCGTTCTCGGCTCACGCGGTTCGGCGTTCAGCAGCACAAAATCCCGCGATTGCTCGGCTACCTGCTCGCGATGTCCGACGGGGTGTGGCCTGCCGTTCACGTGGCACAGGCGCCAGAGATCAGCCGCGGTTGGCACATTGTGTCTTCGCGACGTGCACGCCATGGCGGTCGCCTGCATCGCGACATCCTCGCGGCGAGCTCATGGGGGTCAGGGAGGATGAATGCGGGAGCGCGGCGCCGCATCCAACGAGGTCCGCGCGAGGCGCGAAGTCGCCGCGACCTCTCGAACGAGGGATCGATGTCAGACGTCGATCTCGGCGTTCGGCGCGCGCTCCATGATGAAGCGGAAGCGCGCCTGGGCGTCCTTGCCCATCAGCTCGTTGAGGATGCGATCGGTCTCGATCTCTCCCTCGATCACGATGCGCAGCGCGCGCCGGCGTCGGATGTCGAGCGTGGTCGCCTTGAGGTCCTCCGCGGGCATCTCGCCGAGCCCCTTGAACCGCGAGATATCCGCCTTGGCCGTCTTGGGGAGCTTCGCGAGGACCCGGTCGCGCTCCGCGTCGTCGAGCGCCCAGTGCGTCTCCTTGCCGACGTCGATCCTGTAGAGGGGCGGCTGCGCGAGGAACACGTGCCCGCCGCGGAGCAGGCCGGGCAGGTGCCGGTAGAAGAACGTCAGCAGCAGCGTCGCGATGTGCTGGCCGTCGCTGTCGGCGTCCATGAGTAGAAAAATCCTTCCGTAGCGCAACTTGGAGGCATCGAAGTCCTTTCCAAAGCCGCAGCCCAGCGCGCTCACGATGTCCTGGAGCTCCTTGTTGCCGAGCACCTTCGAGGTCGAGGCCTGCTCCGCGTTGAGCACCTTGCCGCGGAGCGGGAGGATCGCCTGGGTCCGGCGGTCCCGGCCCTGCTTGGCCGAGCCACCTGCGCTGTCGCCCTCGACGATGAAGAGCTCGCTCTCGCTCGGATCGGTCGAGGCGCAATCGGCGAGCTTCCCCGGGAGGTTGAGCCGGTGCGACACCGGCGTCTTGCGCAGGACCTGCTGGGTCGCCTCGCGCCGCGCCTCCCTGGCGCGCGCCGCCAGGATCGCGCGGGCCACGATCGACTCGCCGGCCGTGCCGTTGTGGAGCATCCACTGCTCGAGCGCCGGCCGGACCAGGCCCTCGACCGCCGGCCCAGCCTCCGCGTTGTTGAGTCGATCCTTTGTCTGCCCCTGGAACTGCGGCTCCTGGATGTAGATGGACAGGACACCCACGATCCCCTCGCGGATGTCGTCGGCCGTCAGCGTGACCCCCTTCGGCTGGACCTTCTTCGCGTCCATGAACGCGCGGACCGCCTTCACGATCGCGCCGCTGAAGCCGGACTCGTGCGCGCCGCCCGCGTGCGTCGGGATGCCGTTGACGTACGACTTCACGTACTCGTCGGTCGACTCGGTCCACTGGAGCGCGGCCTCCAGGCGGATCTCGCCCTCGCGCGCGACGTAGAAGATGGTCGGGTGCGTCACCGGCTTGCCGCGCTGGGTGACCAGCTTCGGCAAGAAGTCCGCGATGCCGTTCGGGTGGAGGAGCTCGATCGACTCTCCGGACGAGAGATCGCGGAACGCGATCTCGAGCCCTCCGTGGAGGTACGCCTTGGCCTCCAGGCGCTCGCGGATGGTCTCGGGATCGAAGCGCCGGCCCTGCCCGAAGATCTCCGGATCGGGCCGGAAATGGATGCTCGTGCCGTGCTTGCGGGTGGGCGCGCCCTTCTTGAGCTTGCTGGTCGGCGCGCCGCGCGAGAACGTCTGCTGGTGCTCGAACCCGTCGCGCAGCACCCGGACCTCGACGAGCTCGGAGAGCGCGTTGACGACGCTCGAGCCGACGCCGTGGAGCCCGCCTGAGACCTTGTAGCTGTCGCTTGCGAACTTCCCGCCTGCGTGCAGCGTGCAGAAGATCAGCTCGAGCGCGGGGCGCTTGTACCTGGGATGGACGTCCACGGGGATGCCGCGCCCGTCGTCGGTCACGGTGGCGCCCTGGAGATCGGCGTCGAGCGTCACCTCGATCCGCTTCGCGTGCCCGTTGATGGCCTCGTCGACGGCGTTGTCGACGATCTCCCAGAGCAGGTGGTGGAAGCCCCTGGCGTCGGTGCCGCCGATGTACATGGCGGGGCGCTTGCGGACGGGCTCCAGCCCCTCGAGCACCTCGATGTCAGCGGCCGTGTAACGTGCGCCGGAAGCGGCGCGGACCGGGGGATTCGTGGCGGCCATGTTCAGCTCACCTCCAGCGTCGGTACGACGACGGCCGGCGGCACCACGCGGGCGAAGCGGTCGCGTCGTGCGATCGGCTCGCCCTGGGTGCCTCGCTGGCCGGCGATCTTGCTCGCGGCGATCTCGAGCGTCTTGCCCTTCTCCGTCTCGACCGTGATCGTGTCGCTCGGCCTGAGGGCGAGCGCGGCGCCGATCAGGCGCTCACCTTCGGCGACCCGCATGACGACGGAGCCCTTGCCCGGGCCGGAGAGCAGCGCGAGCTCCTCCACGGCCACGCTGAGCGCCCAGGCGTCGCTCGAGGCGCAGAGCACCCGGTCGGCGCCGTCCACGGCGTGGACGAAGAGCACCTCGTCGCCCTCGTTCAGCTTGGCGAAGCGGCGCCCGGAGCGCGTCGATGGATCGCGGTGCGGCCGCAGCGAGAACCTGAAGCCGAGGCCTCCTCGGGTGATCGCCAGCGCGAAGGGCGGCTCCGGCTCGGCGGAGTCCGGGGTCTGCGCCGGGACGTCGAGCGCCCTCGGATCGAAGGACATCAGCGCGATCAGCCGCTCGCCGTCGGCCAGCTTGAACAGCTTCTGCACGGGATCGCCGTAGCCGGTCGACTGCGGCACCTCGTGGATGCGGCACACGTAGCACGCACCGAGGTTCGAGAAGAACGCGACCGTCGACCGCGTCGAGCCGGCGACGACCGCGAGGACGCTGTCTCCCTCGCGGATGCGCGTCGAGGCGAGATCCTTCACCTCGCGGACCCGCTTCACCCAGCCCTGCGCCGAGAGGATCACGTTCGCGTCCTCGGCCACGATGAAGTCCTCCGCCTGGTACTCGGGCTCGTCGATCGAGCCGACCACCTTCGTGCGGCGCTTCTCGCCGTAGGATCCCTTGATCTCGACGAGCTCGTCGCGGACGATCCCCCAGCGCTTCGCGTCGCTCCGGAGCAGCCCTTCGATCCGCTTGGCCTCGGCGCGCTTCTCGCCGAGATCTTTCTGCACGAGCAGGATCTCGAGCCGCGCCAGCCGGTAGAGCTTGAGCTCAAGGATCGCGTCCGTCTGCTCCTCGTTGAGGGTGAAGCGCTTCATCAGCTTCTCGGCCGCGTCGGCCTTGCCCTCGCTCTTGCGGATGATCCGGATCACCTCGTCGAGCGCGTCGAAGATCTTCTCGAACCCCTCGAGGATGTTGATCCGCCGCCTCAGCTCGCCGAGCTCGAACTCGAACCGCCGCGTCACCGTCGCGTAGCGGAAGTCGAGGAACTTCGTCAGGATCTCGTGCAGGCCGAGCCGTCGAGGCGCGGCGATCTCCGCGTTGTCGGTGGGCACGAGGCAGGTGAGGTTCACCTGCACGTTGATCGCGAGCGGCGTCTGTTTGTAGAGGTACGCCATCACGAGCTGCGCGTCGGCGCCGCGCTTGAGCTCCATCACGATGCGCACCTCGCCGGTCGACTCGTCGCGCACGTCCACGAGCGTCGGCAGCTTCTTGGAGAGGATCACCTCGGCGATCTTCTCGACGATCGCCTTCCGCTCGACGCCGTACGGGATCGAGGTGATCACGATCTGCGGAGCGGCGCCGCGCTTGCCGTCGCCCTCTTCCAGCTGCCACTCGCCGCGGAGCTTCAGCGAGCCCTGGCCCGCTGTGTAGATGGCCTCGAGCTCCTTCTTCGTCGCGTGCAGCTGACCTCCGGTCGGGAAATCCGGGCCCTTCACGTACGAGAGCAGCCGGTGGGTTGTGAGCTCGCGGTTCTCGATCAGCGCGACGCACGCGTCGATCACCTCGCCCAGGTTGTGCGGCGGGATGCTCGTCGCCATCCCGACCGCGATCCCCTGCGAGCCGTTCACGAGGAGGTTGGGGAAGCGCGACGGGAGGACGATCGGCTCGAAGCGGGTCCCGTCGTAGTTGGGACGAAAGTCCACGGTGCGCTGGCCGAGCTCGCTGAGCAGCTCCAGCGCCAGGGGCCGGAGCTTCGCCTCGGTGTAACGCATCGCGGCGGGCGCATCGCCGTCCACGGAGCCGAAGTTCCCGTGGCCGGCGATGAGCGGCGCCCGCATCACGAAGTCCTGCGCGAGCCGGACCATCGCGTCGTAAATCGCGACGTCGCCGTGCGGGTGGTACTTGCCCATCACGTCACCGACGACCGCGGCGCTCTTCCGGTACTTCGCGTCCGGCCCGAGGTGCAGGTCGTGCAGCATCGCGTAGAGGATGCGGCGCTGCACCGGCTTCAACCCGTCGCGGACGTCGGGCAACGCGCGCGACGTGATGACGCTGAGCGCATAGTTCAGGTACCGGCGCTGCGCCTCGTCGGCGAGCGAGGTGTCGGGCGCCGGGGGCGGCGGCGGCTCGCTGTCACCGGGCCGGCCGCCACGGCGGCCCTTGCGGGACGCGTCACCGTCGGACGGAAGGGAGGGGGTTCGAGACACGCGATGCTCCAGGGAGTGCGCGGGCACCGGACGAACAGGTGCTCCGATGTTCAGGTGAACGCTGGCGAGCCTCGGCAATTACCCAGGGGCTCGCGCTCGGTCAAGGCTGCCTCGCGGGAATTTCTCGCAGCGCGTGCTCGCCTGTGCTCGTGCGGACCCTGGCATAGCGTCAGATGGCCGCGAGATCGACCCGAACGCGGGCAGCGCAGCGCGACCTGGTGGCGACGCCTTGATTTCGGCGTCCGCCCTTGAGACTCACGGCGCGCTGGGCTACGGGGTGGCGCCTTGTACGCGACAGGCACCCGACCCATGCTTCGCCTTCTCGGCCGCTGGCTGCGGCTCGTCTGGCTCGGCCTCTTCCTGGTGTTCGTTGCAGTAGCGGCGATACGGCCCCGGCTCGCGGCAGCTCAGGTGCCCGGAGGTGCTCCGGGCGCGCAGCCGCCCCGGGGCGGCGCCACGCCTGCGGCCCCGGCCAGCGCTGCGCAGCCGCCCGCGCCGGCCGACGCGACCGTGGGAGCCCAGCCTGGCGCCGGTACACCTGCGCAGGTCGCCGCCGACGCCGTCGAGCCGACGATCCATCTGGCGCCCACGGAGGCCGAGCTCGCTCGGGGGCAGCCGGTCGTTCAGGTCGCCATCGCCGGCAACCGGCGGGTCTCGACCGAGGACGTGCTCGTCTACCTCGGGCAGACGCGGGTCGGCAGGCCGTTCACCCCCGAGGGGCTGGCGCGCGACGTGCGCGAGCTCTGGGACTCCGGCCTGTTCGACGACGTCGAGGTCGACCTCACGCGCCGCGACGACGGCGTGAGCCTGAGGGTGCTGGTCCGCGAGCGCCCGAGCATCAAGGCCATCGAGTTCTCCGGCAACAAGGAGATCGACAGCGAGGACCTCACCGAGGCGCTCTCGGTCGAGATCAAGACCGGCACGATCCTGAGCTACGCGGCGATCCGGCGTGGCGTGCAGAAGCTCCGCGACAAGTACGCCGAGGAGGGCTTCTTCCTCGCCGAGGTCAGCTACGAGGTCAAGCCGGAGCGCGAGAACCAGGTCACCGTCAAGTTCACGATCAAGGAGCACTCGCCGGTCACCGTCCGGCGCATCACGTTCATCGGCAACCAGAACATCTCGGACGAGGAGCTCCGGGAGGTCATGATCACGGGGCAGGGGGGCTTCTTCGCCTTCGGCACCGGCGGTCCGTTCCGCCAGGACGCGTTCGAGCGCGACGTCCTCGTGATCAACGCGCTCTACTACGATCGTGGCTTCCTCGCGGCGCAGGTCGCGACGCCCAGGGTGATGCTCACGCCCGACCGCACGGGCATCGAGGTCACGATCACGATCAACGAGGGGCCGCGCTTCCGCATCCGCTCGCTCCGCGTCTACGAGCGCGACGCCGACGGCCGCGAGATCGAGCCGCTCGGCGGGCGCCGCGCGCTGCGCGAGATGGTGCGGGCCAAGCCGGGCGACTGGTTCAACCGCGCCGAGCTCGCGAAGGATCTCGGCGCGATCCAGACGCTGTACCGGGACGCCGGCTACGCCAACGTCGAGGCGTCGCCTGACACCCAGCTCGACCCGGACAGGCGCGAGGTCGACATCACCGTCGGCATCCGCAGAAACCAGCTCGTCTACTTCGGGCGCATCGAGATCCGCGGCAACACGAAGACGCGCGACAAGGTGATCCGCCGCGAGATGGAGGTGGAGGAGCGGCGGCTGTTCAGCGAGACGAAGCTGGAGCGATCGAAGCAGCGGATCACGGCGCTCGGCTACTTCGAGCGGGTCGACATCTCCACCGAGCAGGGCGACGACCCGCAGCACATCAACGTCAACGTCGATATCGGCGAGAAGCCGACGGGCACCTTCCAGATCGGCGCGGGCTTCTCGAGCGTCGAGAACTTCATCGCGACGGCGCAGGTCCAGCAGGCGAACCTGCTCGGGAGCGGCCAGTCGCTGTCGCTCCAGGCGCAGATCTCCGGATCGCGGCGCCTCATCGACGTCCGCTTCTTCGAGCCGTACCTGTTCGACAGCCCGTTCTCCGCGGCGGTGAGCGTCTACAACCAGCTGCGGACCTACACGGAGTTCTCGCAGACCTCCACCGGCGGCTCGCTCACGCTCGGCTACCCGCTCATTGAGCCGGAGCTGCGCGCGCAGCTGACCTACACCCTGGAGAACGACGAGATCTCGTCGGCCACGAACACCGGCCTCGGCACGGCAGAGGAGCGCGCCTCGTTCCAGCGGCTCCCGCTCTACAACCTCTTCAACGCCGGGCTCACGTCGAGCATCCGACCTGCGCTCACCTTCGACACGCGCAACAACCAGCTCTTCCCGACCTCGGGCATTTACCTGCAGGGCTCGGTGGAGCTCGCCCACAGCGCGTTCGGCAGCGAGAACGAGTTCCTGCGGTACCGCGCCACGGGGAGGTTCTACTACCCGATCACGGACAGCCTCGTCCTCAAGCTGAACACCGAGGCCGGCATGGTGACGAGCCCCAACCCGCAGGGCGTGCCGATCTTCGCCCGCTTCTTCCTGGGCGGCATCCTCGACGTGCGCGGCTTCGAGATCCGGGACATCGGCCCGCGCCTCCCGCTCCGCGAGTCGCTCGATCCGAACTCGCTGCCCATCGCGAACGGCGCGAACATCGGCGGCAACCTGATGTACTACCAGAACCTCGAGCTGGAGTTCCCGATCCTCGAGGCCGTTCAGATCAAGGGCGTCGTCTTCACGGATCTGGGCAACGCCTGGAATCTCGAGAAGCTGTACTGCAACGCCGCGCCCGCATCGCCGCACGACGTCACGAACCCGTGCTTCTCGGCCGAGCGCCTCCTCGACGTCCGCACCTCGTGGGGATTCGGGCTCCGGTGGTTCTCCCCGCTCGGACCGCTGCGCTTCGAGTGGGGCTTCCCGTTCAAGCGGCTGCCCTACGAAGAGACGTACAAGTTCGAGTTCAACATCGGCAACTTCTTCTGAGCCCCCGGCCAGCGGGCGCAGCAGGGACGTGCGCGGCTCCCCGGGGGGGGCTGACGGAGGCTGGTGCGCAGCCGGGCGGGCCCTGCCCCAGAGCGTCCTGGATGGCGCGCAGCGGGCGTCGTGGCCGCTGGAGGGCGGATCGGCGCCGGGCGGATCGCCGTGGAGTCCGGGGGCAGCGGTTGCTCGTCGGGGGCGCCGCTGTTAGGTGGAGATCCATGCGCCCGGAGCACAGCTCGATGGGGTTCCCCAAGCCAGGCAAGGCCCTGCTGGGGATGATGATCGCGATCGGCTGTATCTGGGTGATGTTCACCCTGGGCCTGAACTGGGGGGGCGCCGGCGAAGGCGTGCTCGAGCCGTTCCTCGGCATCAGCGAGAAGGTGCTCCACGGTCAGGTGTGGCGGCTGCTCACCGCGCCGCTCGTCCACAACCCGAGCGATCCCTGGCACTTCGTCACGACGCTGCTCGGCCTGTATTTCCTCGGCGCCTCGCTCGAAGAGCGCTGGGGAGCCAGACGCACGCTGGCGTTCCTGTTCGGCTCCGCCGCCTTCGCGTTCGCGCTCCAGGTGGTGGTGGGCGCGCTCCTCCCGAAGGTGGCGCGGCCGGTCTTCTACGGCGGGCTCGGAATGATCGAGGCGGTCGCCGTCGCGTGGGCGCTCGCGCACCGACATGCCACGGTCCGCCTCTTCTTCGTCCTCCCCGTGACGGGCACCATGCTGCTCGTCTTCATCTTCGGGATCTCGGTGCTCAACGTGATCGCCATGCGCGCGCCCCCCGAGGGGCTGATCACGCCGTTCGGGGGCATGCTCGCGGGGTATCTCTTCGGCGACTTCTCCCCGCTGCGCCGCTTCTACCTACGGATCCGCTTCCGCCAGCTGCAGGCGCAGTCCGCCGCGCTCCGCCGCGTCCCTGCGGCGCGCGGCCGCTCCGGGGGCGTCCCGCTGAGGGTCATCCCCGGCGGCCAGAAGGACCCCCCGAAGGACAAGCGCTACCTCAACTGAAGGGGTCGCGCGGCGCCCCGCCCCGGCCGCGCTCCCAGGTGTTCAGGGCGTGGCGCACCGGCGGAGCTCTTCGAGCGTCTTCGCGCGGGTAAGGCAGCCGAGCTCGCCGGGGTCCACCTTGCTCCCGGCGAGCTCCCGCTTGCAGTCGGATGTCCACTCCGACGAGAGCCTCTCGCCTTCGCTGTCGATCACCACGGAGGCTTTCCCCGGGCCCCCTGGAGCGGTGGACCCCACCCGCTTTGCCTCCGCTGCCCACGCGGCGCGCATGCCCTCGCCGATCGTGCGGCAGTCTTCTTCGGACATCGTCTTGGTGCAGCCGCCGAGGACCGCGCTCGCGAGCACGAGGAGGGCCACGGCGGCGCGCTGCTCGCCGAGCGAACGGCTGCCCACGCGAGCGCGTGCTTGGCCAGCGAGAGGCCAGCAGCGCGGCCTGCGCGGGAGAGCTGCCTTCATTGGGCGAGCAGGCCAGCCCACGGACTAGCTGTCGATGAAGCTCTTGAGCTGCTTCGAGCGGCTGGGGTGCCGGAGCTTGCGGAGCGCCTTCGCCTCGATCTGCCGGATGCGCTCGCGCGTGACCTCGAAGTCCTGACCGACCTCTTCGAGCGTATGGTCGCTCTTCTCGCCGATGCCGAAGCGCATCCGGAGCACCTTCTCCTCGCGCGGCGTCAGCGTCTTCAGGACCTTACGGGTCTGCTCCGCGAGGTTCATGTTGATCACGGCCTCCGCGGGCGAGATCACGCTCTTGTCCTCGATGAAGTCGCCAAGGTGCGAGTCCTCTTCCTCGCCGATGGGGGTCTCGAGCGAGATCGGCTCCTTCGCGATCTTCAGGACCTTGCGCACCTTGTCGAGCGGGAGCTCCATCTTCTCGGCGATCTCCTCGGGGGTCGGCTCGCGGCCGTACTCCTGCACGAGGTAGCGCGAGGTGCGGATCAGCTTGTTGATCGTCTCGATCATGTGGACCGGGATGCGGATCGTCCGCGCCTGGTCCGCGATCGCGCGGGTGATCGCCTGCCGGATCCACCACGTCGCGTACGTCGAGAACTTGTAGCCGCGCTTGTACTCGAACTTGTCGACGGCCTTCATGAGGCCGATGTTCCCTTCCTGGATGAGGTCCAGGAACTGGAGGCCGCGGTTCGTGTACTTCTTCGCGATGGAGACCACGAGGCGGAGGTTCGCCTCGACCAGCTCCGCCTTGGCGCGCTCCGCCATCCGCTCGCCCTCGCGGATGTTCTCGTAGGTATCGCGGATCGCAGCGACGTCGATGTTGAGCTCTTCCTCGACCTTCTTCAGGCCCTTCTGGGCGTTCTTGATGGTCGATTCGAAGTCGTTGAGCTCCTCGCGGTTGACGTTGAGCTTCTTGGCGAGCCGCCCCTCGAGGGCGCGGTTGCCCTTCACCTTGATGAGCTCGCGCTTGAGCTCGCCCTTCGAGAGCCCTGTGCGCCGCTCCAGCTCCGTCGCGCCCGCCTCGGCCTTCTCGACCTTCGAGATGAGGCTCTTCAGCTTCTGGACGATCTTGTCGATCGTCCGCTTGTTGAGGCGCATCTCCTCGAGCGTCGTCACGAGCTCGGCTGTCGCCTGCGTCACCTCGACGTCGATCTGCTTGCGGCGGACCTCCGTCTTCACCTCTTTGCGCTCCTCCAGGAGCTCCGCCTTCTTCTTGTCGACGCGCTTCACCTTGTCGATGAGGCGGATGATGCGCCGGTCGGCCTCCTCCTCGTCGAACTCCTGGTCGTCGTTCTCGGCGTCCTTGATGAGCTCCTTCACCCGGATCTTGTGCTTCCGGAGCTTCTCTCCGAGATCGATGATCTCGCGGACGGCGATGGGGGAGTCGAGGATGGCGGCGTTGACCTTCTGCTCGCCGATCTCGATCCGCTTCGCGATCTCGACCTCGCCCTCGCGGGTGAGCAGCGAGACGCTGCCCATCTTCCGGAGGTACATCCGGACGGGGTCGTTCGACTTCGAGTAGTAGTCGACGTCCTCTTCCTCGCGATCGGGCGTGACGACGAGCTTCTTCTCGCCCGCCTCCTCGTCCGCGATGCGCTTCGGCGCGATCTTCACCTGGGTCGCGCCGTCGACGATCTCGATGTCCTCGTCGCCGAGGGCGCCCACCACGTCGTCGAGCTGATCGGGCGCGACGTCCGCGGGGAGCGCGTCGTTCACCTCGTCATAGGTGAGAAAGCCTTTGCTCTTGCCGGTTTCGACGAGCTTTTCGAGCGTCTTCCGGTCCTTCTCTGACCGCTCGGCCCGGATGCCCGCGTCTCCTTTATTGCTTGGGCGTGCCCCCCCCTCGGCGTGCCCGCGTGTCGATGCGTGCCGCGCGCCGTTCAGCGCGCCGCCCCCCGCCGCCCTCGCGACCCCGCCTGCCCGACCGGAAGATTGCTTGGCCTTGCTCGCCATTACCTCATGCTCCACTTACGGCGATCAGCTCGCCGCGACCGACAAGACACCCAATGACTCCGATAAACTCTAGGGATCACGCACGTCGAGTCACCACGGCGAGGCGACCCGGAACGCATCAAGGAAGACCGAGACCCCCCGCTCTTCGCTGGAATAGCTCACGCAGCAAAGCGTTTTCAGCATCAGCGTCGACGGCGCTCTTCTGGAGCTGGCTCACGACGGCTGCTTTTTGTCGCGCCAGGGCTTGTCTGCTCAACTTTTGTGAATTCTCCAAGAGCGTCGCCTTGGCCGTTGAGGCCGCTTCGAAGACAGGCGAGACCAGCCGTCCAGCCGCGAATGAATGGATCGGAGCCGGGACTTGCGCAAGAAATTCGCTGGCGGCAAGACCCATTTCAAAAGTGAAATTGTGACGCGCCGCAACAATCGCCAGGGCGACGTCGCCTTCGAGGCACTCCAGCGCCGTCTGGAGATCGTCGTCGGCCAGCAGCTCGGGGAAATCGAGGATCGCGCCCAGGATCTCCAGGCTTACCTCCTGGATTTGCGTGCGTGAGCGAGCGCGCTCCCACGTCTCGGTCGTCTGTCCGGAGGGGATCACCTCGCGGGTAGGCTGGCTCCGCGGGCGGGAGAGGGACTCCTCGACGACGCGCTCCAGCTGCCGGAGGTCGTCCGGTGAGCGGCCGCCGATCACGAGCTTCGAGGAGAGGCGATCGGCGTAGAGCTTCGCCATCATCCTGAGGTTCGGGTCGTCCTCTTCGGCGAGCAGCGTCGTCACGGCGCGCACGCGGGCGAGCTGCTCGGGCAGCGACGAGCCTCCGAAGCTGTCGCCGGCGAGCGCCTCGTCGATCAGGTGCTCGAGCAGGCCGCGCGCCGCCTTGACGATGCGCGCGATCGCCTCCGGGCCGTGCTTGCGCGCGAGGTCGTCCGGATCGACGCCGGAAGGCAGCACGGCGACGCGCGCGCTGAGCCCCGCCTCACGGCACGGGGCGCGCGCCGCGCGCGTGGCCTTCTTGCCGGCCGCGTCGCCGTCGAACAGCAGGATGACCGCGGGCGCGAAGCGCTTGATGAGCTTCGCCTGTCCGGGCGTGAAGGCGGTCCCGAGCGGAGCGATCGCCTGGCCGATGCCGCGCGCGTGGAGCGCGACGACGTCGAAGTTGCCTTCTACCAGGATCGCCTCGCCGCGCTGACGGATCGCCTGGCGCGCCTGGTGCAGCCCGAAGAGGTGCTCGCCCTTCGTGTAGATCGGCGACTCGGGGCTGTTGATGTACTTCGCTGGCGCGCCGTCGGCCTGCGGCGCAGGGCCGGTGAGGCCGAGCGACGAGAGCTCGGAAGGGCTGGGATCGGGCAATGCGCGTCCGCTGAACGCGATCACCCGGCCCATCACGTCGGTGACGGCGAACATGAGGCGGTGCCGGAAGCGGTCGTAGTGTCCGCTCCCCGACGAGCGCGGTACGAGGAGCCCGACGCGCTCCGCGAGGACCGGGGAGACGCCTTGCTGTCGCAGGTACGTGGAGAGCCCGTCCCAGCCGAACGGGGCGTAGCCGATCCGGAACGCCTGGAGGGCGTCGGCGATCGGATCGGTGGCTCCATCGCTGTCGCGGAGGGGCAGGCCGCGCCGCTCGAGCTCCTCGTGAGCGTGGCGCGCGAGCGGGTGAGGGGCGCTGCCCGGCCCCCCGCGGAGGCTGTGCTCGAAGAACGTCGCGGCGAGGTGGTTGACGGCGTAGAGGTCGTCCTTCGACCTGCGCGCCGCCTTCGCCTCGCGCCGCTCGGCCTCGGTCAGCGACTCCGCCACCTCGATGCCGGCGCGCTCGGCGAGCGCGCGGACCGCCTCGGCGAACGTCCGGCCTTCGAGCTTCATCACGAAGTCGATGGCGCTGCCGGTCTCCTTGCAGCCGAAGCAGTGGTAGAACCCGCGGTTCGGGCTCACGTGGAAGCTGGGCGTCTTCTCCTTGTGAAAGGGGCAGAGCCCGGTGAAGGAGTGCCCTCGGCGGGCGAGGCGCACGCTTTCGCCGATGAGCGCTACGAGATCCGTGCGCTCTTTCACGAGCGCGATCGTCTCCGGAGAGATCATGGGCTGCCTTGGGGGCTCCGTGCGTGCGGGGCCCGCAGATCGTTACGGGTGGACTCAGACGGCGTGGCGGCGTCCGCGCCAGCGCCTCGGCGGTACGGGCGGCTCGCGAAGCGGGAGACCCCCCAGTCCCTCGCGGCCTGTGTGGAGACAAGTGTCCTGTGCGGCGGCCGCACGTGCAAGGCGGTAGCCGCCAGAGACGTCACTTAGGATCGGGGAACGGAGAGCCGGGCTTCTTGTGGTCCGTCAGGCTCTCGTCGGGCTGGGAAGCCTCGACCATCTCGTCGACCGGCGGCGCCTCGGCGTGCTCGGCCAGGAAGCGCGTGTCTTCGCGGACCATCGGAGGGGGCGGATCGCCGATGAGCTCGAGCTCGGTGGCGAGCCACTGCTCCTCTTCGATGAGCGCCCGGCGGCGCGGATCAGTCAGGTCGCCTTGCCAGTGGTCGAGCTCGGTGTCGACCTCCTTGAGCCGGCGGCGCACCCTCACGACGTCGACGTCGTCCTTCACCGCGAAGCGCTCGGTGAGGAGCAGCGCGGTGTCGCCGGCGACCTCGACGAAGCCATGATGGACGGCCAGCCGGTGCTCCTGACCGTTCTGGTGGTAGGTCACGAGGCCGGTCCGGAGCGCGGCGAGCAGCGGGAGGTGACCCGGGAGCACACCGAACTCGCCGGCGACGCTCGGCGCGGTCACGTCCGTGACCTGCTCGCGCAGCGCGACGCCGGTCGGCGTCACGATCTCGAGGAGGATTGTGTCGGCCATGGCTGCGTCAGGACGCCCTCTGCGACGCCTTGGCCTTCACGTCCTCGATGCCGCCCACCAGGTAGAAGTCCTGCTCCGCGACATGGTCGAGCTTGCCCTCGAGGATCTCCTCGAAGCCCGCGATCGTGTCCTTGAGCGGCACGAGCTTGCCCTCGAGCCCGGTGAACTGGGCGGCCACGAAGAACGGCTGCGACAGGAACTTCTGGATCTTGCGGGCGCGCGCCACGACGAGCTTGTCGTCCTCGCTGAGCTCGTCCATGCCGAGGATGGCGATGATGTCCTGGAGGTCCTTGTAGCGCTGCAGCGTCTGCTGAACGCGCCGCGCGACGGAGTAGTGCTTCTCACCGACGATCTGGGGGTCGAGCATCGTCGAGTTCGAGTCGAGCGGATCGACGGCCGGGTAGATGCCGAGCTCCGAGATCGCGCGCGACAGCACGGTGGTCGCATCGAGGTGGGCGAAGGCCGTGGCCGGCGCGGGGTCGGTCAGGTCGTCCGCGGGGACGTAGATCGCCTGGACGCTGGTGACGGAGCCCTTGGTCGTCGAAGTGATGCGCTCCTGGAAGGCGCCCATCTCCGTCGAGAGGGTCGGCTGGTAACCGACGGCGCTCGGGATGCGTCCGAGGAGCGCGCTCACCTCGGAGCCGGCCTGGGTGAACCGGAAGATGTTGTCCACGAACAGGAGGACGTCCTGCCCCTCCTCGTCGCGGAAGTGCTCGGCCACGGCGAGCGCCGAGAGCGCGACGCGGGAGCGAGCGCCCGGGGGCTCGTTCATCTGGCCGTAGATCAGCGCGGCCTTCGAGATGACGGGGCTGCCGTCCGCGAGCTTCGACTCGCTCATCTCGAGGAAGAGGTCGTTGCCCTCGCGCGTCCGCTCGCCGACGCCGGCGAAGACCGACACGCCGCCGTGCGCCTTCGCGACGTTGTTGATGAGCTCCAGGATGAGCACCGTCTTGCCGACGCCGGCGCCGCCGAAGAGGCCGATCTTGCCGCCCTTGCGGTAGGGGGCGATCAGGTCGATGACCTTGATGCCCGTCTCGAAGACCTCGACCTTGGTCGACTGCTCGATGAACGGGGGCGGCTCCCGGTGGATCGGCGCCACCTTCTTGGCGTGCACGGGCCCGGCTTCATCGATCGGCACACCGACGACGTTCAGGATCCGGCCGAGGCACTCGTTGCCGACCGGCACCATGATGGGCTTGCCCGTGTCGCGGACTTCCATCCCGCGCACGAGGCCGTCGGTGGAGTCCATCGCGATCGTGCGCACCGACGACTCGCCGAGGTGCTGGGCGACCTCGAGCACGAGGTTGTCCGGCTCAGCCGAGATGCTCGGGTTGCTCAGCTTGAGCGCGTTCAGAATCTTGGGCAGCTGGCCAGCCGGGAAATCGACATCGACGACCGGTCCGATGACCTGGGTGATCTTTCCAACAACCATGGAGCGGGAGCCCTCCTCGTACGTGCTTTGACGAGTCGCGGGGCCCACTAGCACGGACCTGCGCGTCCGACTAGTGCCGTCTGCCAGAAATTCTGCGGGATTTTTGACAGCCGCGTCGCTGCGGACGCGCGGCATTGGGCGTGTTTTTCGGTCGCTAGGCTCCGTACGCGAGGTCGGGGCGCAACGTTCATCCGCGCTCGCTCACCGGCGCTGGCGAGGGGGGCGCCCGCGCGCGGCGGGCGCTCAGCGTCCTCTGGAGGCGGCGATCCGCGCAAACGCCTCCACGCTGAGCGTCTCGCCGCGAGCGTCGAGCGAGATGCCGGCGTCCTTCGCGTGCCGATCGAGCTCCTGGGAGGACCAGCCATAGAGGTTCTTCCAGGCGTTCCGGAGCGTCTTGCGGCGCGCCGAGAACGCGGCGCGCACGGCCGCGCGGAAGGCGTCCGTCTCCTCGGCGCGCCGCGGGCGCCACGGCGTCAGCACGACGACCGCCGAGTCGACCTCGGGCCTCGGGTAGAACGCGCCGGCGCGCGCGATCAGGAGGCGGCGCACGTCGAACGCGGCCTGCACGAAGACCGAGAGCGCGCCGTAGTCGGCGCTGCCCGGGGCGGCGACCAGGCGATCCGCGACCTCGAGCTGCACCATGAAGACCGCGCGATCGATCTGATGCGCGACGGTGGTCGCCTGCTCGAGGAGCCGGCCCGTGATGTGGTACGGGAGGTTGCCCGCCACCGCGTGCGGCCGCGCGTGGCCGGAGAGCGCGCCGACCCAGTCGACCTGCGCTGCGTCGGCCTCGAGCAGCGTCAAGCGGCCTTCCTCGATCGGCCCAGCGAGCTGCTCGCGCAAGATCGGGACGAGGTCGCGATCGCGCTCGATGGCGACGACGTGCGTGGCGCGATCGAGGAGCGGCCGCGTGAGCGCGCCGAGCCCTGCTCCGATCTCGATCACCGCGCCGCCCTCCGTCGTCGTGGCCGCCTCGGCGATCCGGCGCGCCGCATCGACGTCGACGAGGAAGTTCTGCCCGAACCCCTTCTTCGGGGAGAGACCGCGTGTGCGCAAGAGCTCTGCGATGGCCATCGCCCGTCCTCAGATCTGCGGTGGGTGCGCCCCGTCGTGGGCTACGTCTGCGGCTCTGCTGGGCGCTGCCGCCGCGCGCAGCCGCACCACGCGCACGCCGACCTTGCGGAGCACGGCTTCGCGGCGGGTCTGAGCCACCCGCGCGCGGATGAGCACCGCCTCGGCCGCGATCGGCGCGAGCTCATGGAACGCCTTGTTGGACGGCGTGGGGCCGCTCTGCCCCTCGTCGCCGTCGCTCTCCTGCGGTCGCGGCGCCTCCCAGGGAGGCCCGAGCCCTGGCTCGAGATCCGGGAGCGTCCACACCACGTGAACAGCCTTGCGCGAGAGCCGACGCACGGCCTCCGAGAGCTGGCCCAGCTGTGCGTCGGCCGGAGGCGACGCGAGGACATAGACCATGCTCGCGCGCGGCTTGACGCGCGCGATGTGCGTGAGCGACTCGGCGACGGCCACGGCGGGATCGCGCCGATCCGGCTCGGCGCGCGCGGGCGACTCGATGCCGTAGCTCGCGAGGTAGCGGCGCAGCGTCCGTTCGCGCTGCGAGCGCCCGAGCGGCGCCGGCGCCGAGAACGGCGCGCGCGCGCGCATCGACTCCGCGCGGGCCGCCAGCCGGTCGAGGTCGCCGCGGCGCAGGTCGTCGAGGCCGCGCGCGTCGAGCGGCCTGAGGTGCTCGATGACGCGCGCCGCGACGTCCGCCTCGTCGAGCTCGCTCCGATCCGCGTCATACGTGCCGCACCCGACGGTGAGCGCCTGCGCGATCTTGTGGCCATGCCCTGGGCCGTGATCCGGCGCGATCGTCACGCGCGGGCCGGGGGCCAGGACGATGAGCCCGACGCGATCGCCGCGCCCGAGGTGCCTCGTCGAGATGGCCGCGGCCTCGTCGATCATGAGATCGAGCGGAGCGCGGCCGAGCGGGCCCGCCCAGAGCTCCACGGCCGCGTCGACGAGGACCCAGACCACATCCCGCTCCTCGCGCTCGAACTCCCGCACGAGCAGTGTGCCCCGGCGCGCGCTCGCCTTCCACGCGATCTTCCGGAACGGGTCCCCCGGCTGGTGCTCTCGCAGCTCGCGCAGATCGTCTCCTTCGCCGCGTATGCGCCCGGGCTTGCCAGAGGCAGCGAGGAGGTGACTGCGTCCTCCGCGCGGCTGCGTCAGGTACGGCATGAAGGGCCGCGGGAGCACCTCGATGCCATACGGGTTCGCGAAGGTCAGGGGTACCTCGAAGAGGCCCGGGGCGCCGTGTACCTCGAGCGCGAGCCCGTGGAGCCCGTGCTGGCCGACGCGCGGCGTTCGCACGATGACCTTCACCTTGAGCCGACCCGAGGCGGAGACTTCGCCGCGGTTTGGCTCGATGCGCACGTCGAGCTGCGACGAGGCGATCGTGCGCAGCTTGACGTAGCGAGCCGCGAGGGTGTCGCGGTTCCGAACCTCGGCCTCGATCTCCACGGTGCCTCCGCGCGCGGAACGGAGGATCCGCCGCGAGCCGCCCCAGAGCATCTCGAACCCAGCCGCGCGGATGCGCGCCACCGACACCAGCGTCACGCCGCGGGCGAGCGCGATCGCGACCAGGATCGCCCCGCCCCAGCCGACGATCGCCGGCTCGCGCGCGATGAGCCCGGCGCCCATGACCGCGACGCCGGCGATGGCCAGGTGGGCGGCGGTGCGCGTGGGGTAGAGCTGCATGCGAATTTACGCCGGCCGCGCCGCGCGGCGGTACCCTACGCGCTGAACCGCCTCGTCGATGATCGTGTCGCGCGCCTTGGGATCCACGTCGGCCTCGGGTACCAGCACCAGGCGGTGGGCCAGCGTCGCTTGTGCCATGCCGCGCACGTCGTCCGGCGTGACGAACGGGCGCCCGCCGATCACCGCCGCCGCCTTGGCCGCCTGGACCAGCGCGAGCGTGGCCCGGGGCGATGCGCCGAGCAGCACGCGAGGGTGCGTGCGCGTGAACGCGGTGAGGTTCACCGCGTACTCGTACAGATCGTCCTCGACGTGGATCCTTCGCGCGACGCCCTGCAGCATGAGGAGGTCCTGGACGGAGAGCGTCGCCCGCGCCCGCGGCGCCTCGACGTTGTGCGCGCGGAGCATCGCCACCTCGTCCTTGTGCTGCGGGTAGCCGAGGCTCACGCGGATGAGGAACCTGTCGATCTGCGCCTCGGGCAGCGGGTAGGTCCCCTCGAGATCGATCGGGTTCTGAGTCGCGAGCACCATGAAGGGCGACGGCAGCTCGAAGCGATCGCCCTCGATCGTTACCTGTCGCTCCTGCATGGCCTCGAGGAGGGCCGACTGGGTCTTCGCCGGGGCGCGGTTGATCTCGTCGGCGAGCACGAGGTTCGCGAAGATCGGACCGGGGCGCAGCGTGAAGGTCCCCTCCTTGGGCGACAGGACATAGGTCCCCGTGATGTCGGCGGGCAGGAGGTCGGGCGTGAACTGGATCCGCCGGACCGTCGCGCCCAGCGCGGCCGCGAACGCCTTGACCAGCGTGGTCTTCGCGACGCCGGGGACGCCCTCCAGCAGCACGTGCCCCTGCGCGAGCAGGGCGGTGAGCATCAGATCGAGGGCGCGTGACGAACCGATGTAAACGCGCGTGATCTCTCGCCGGACCGCCTCGATCCGCTCCTTGGCAGCGGAGATTTCGTCGACGGCGACGGCCTGAACCTGGTTCATCGAGCGCCTTTGTCTGAGTGGGGTGGTGCGAGCTTCGCGTCTGTTGGCGACGGAGACGCCGTCGCAGGATCGGGGGGTACGCCGGGGTGACGTCCGCGCGGTGGCTTCCGGCCGTCGGCGCCGCAGGCGGCGAGGACATGCCGGACGACGTCGGCGGCGTGCGAGAGCGCGGGCCTGGACACGTTCGCCGGTTTGCCGGCGACGACGGACGCTTCGACTCGGTACATGGTGCCCAGAACATCCTTGAAGGCCGAGAGGGCTCGCTCGTCAAGAGATCCCTCTCGCGCGACGAGCCGCGTGACCGTCTCCTGCGCCGGATTCGCCTCCAGGCCGAACCGCAAGGACAGCGCCTCGAACAGGGCGCTCTTCAGCTCGAGGAACGCGAGGCCCCGCGGGGAAGAGGGGGCGGCGAGGACGGCGAAGCGCCCAGCTGCGCCTCCCTGCGCGACGAGCGGCGTCGGACGGGCGTACCGGGGGAGCGGGCTCCGGTACGGCCGTGCGGAGGCGCGCGCGGTCCAGATGGCGAGGCCGAGGCCGGCGAGCGCCGCGAGCGCGAGGAGGGCGCCGCCCGGAAGCCCGTCGCGGCGGGCGTCCTCGACGGCGCTCGCGAGCGCCTTGAGCTGCGCGTCGAAGTCCTTTCGGAGCGACGTCTCGCCGCCGAACGAGCTCTCTTCGTCGAAGCGGTTCGCGACGATGTGGAGCCGCCCTCGGCGCGGCTGAGCCCCATCCTCGTCGACCAGGTAACGCGTCAGGCCCGAGGCGAAGGCGCGGTTGCCCGGGTACCTGAGCATCATGTTCATCAGCGCGGACGGGTCGCCCATCGCGAAGAGCCGGCCCTTGCCGACCTGCCCGGCGACGGCGAGGATCACGTCCGGCTCGCTGACAGCGCGGATCCGCAGCACGGGCGAGAGGTTCGGATGCCGGAGGCCGGTCGCGTGGTTCGTGACGAGCCGCTCGACGTGGCTGACGACGGGGTGCCGGCCGACAGAGTGGCCCCCGACCGTGTCGGCGACCGGCTCCGCGATCGCGAGGGAGGGCCGGTTCCGGAGCGCGGCGAGCGGCCGGGCTGGCGTCGGGATGCGCTCGATCTGGAATCGCCGGAGCGTGTCGTCGCCGCGGCCGAAGTCGTCGATGATGGCGAGCCGCCCGCCGGCCTTCATGAAGGAGGTCGTCTCGTCGGCGTCGAGCGTTTGCAGCGGGTGGAGGACCAGGATGCCGTCCTCGGGGCCGACCTGGCTCCAGTCGAGCACGGCGACGGGGTGGACCCTCGCGGCCCCCAGCTCCGCGCGCGCGATCTCGAGAAGCTCCGAGCAACCCTCCCAGCTCGGGTCGTTCACGTCGAAGGCGGCGCCTGCTGCTCGGGCGGGCGCGAGCAGCGCCATCAGTGCGACGAGCGCCGCCAGGAAGGAGCAGGATGTGACCTGCGGCCGCACCGGCCAACGCCGATCTTCCGGAACAAGTTCGGAAGCGGAGCGGGAACCGGAACCAGAACTGGAACCAGAACCCGACCCGGGAACGGATCCTGAGGAGCATGCGTGCGCAAACCACGCGCCGTGCCGCGTCATGAGCGCTGCGAACATACCACTGTCGGCCCGACCGATAACCTTGACCCGCCATCCCACATTGCTAGATTCGCTTCTAAGAGCGGGGTGCTTTCTCGCAGACCTCGTTCCACCAATTCAGCCGAGCACTCTACGAGGTGGAGGGGTTAGTCGATGCTTCCTCCGTTCATCATCGAGCAAATACGGCAGCGCGAAGAAGAGAAGGATCGGTCCAGAAGAGAAGAAATTCGACCGCGCCTCGAGCTGCCGATCGAACGCTACCCCGCACCTCGTCGTCTTCCGGACTCGGAAGAGGACGATCCCAACCGGGGCGTCATCATCCTCGATCTGGGCTGACGCCACGTGTAGCACGCGCTCCCCCGTGAACCCTCTGGAAGCGCTGCTCCAGCAACGTGTCCTGGACGACGTACCTCGACGACGTACCTCCGAGACATTCCCCGTTTTCCTCGCAATTCCACGAAGTTGGCGACCGTGCATGCACGCGGACCTCGGCTCCGCGCTCGCACCGGGCTCGTCCGGCGAGGACGGTTGGCGACTGAGCGCAAGGGGCTTCGAGCAGGCCGAGGGGGCCCGAAAGTTGTCCTCCGCGGACGTGCCCTGCTCGTGCGGGGTTGACCCTCGGCAGGATCTTCGCCTAGGTTGCGCCCCCACTTCTGGCGCCGAGCACTGAACGAGCTACGCTCCGGCGCCTCCAGAGCAGGCCGTGCACAACGTGGGCACGGGCTCTTCCATATCGATCGAGGTTCTACAGATGGCCGTTCATATTCGCCTCGCCCGCGCGGGCACCAAGAAGACGCCCTTCTACCGCATCGTCGTCGCCGACCAGCGCAGCCCGCGCGGCGGCAGGTTCATCGAGCGGCTGGGCACGTACGACCCGCGCAGGACCGAGATCCGCCTCGATGTTCCCCGCGTGAGGCACTGGATCTCGAACGGCGCCCAGCCGACGCACACGGTGGCGCTGCTCCTGAAGCACCCTGGCCTGGCCCAGGCGGCCGCTCCCGCGGACGCCGCGAAGTAGCATGGCCTCGTCGACGTCTCCGCTGGTCGATCTCGTCGCGCTCGTTGCCCGCGCGCTCGTCGATCAGCCGGACCGGGTCGTCGTGCGCGAGGTCGCGGGAGACCGCTTCCCCCGGATCGAGCTGACGGTCGCGCGCGAGGATATCGGCAAGGTCATCGGCAAGGACGGGCGCACAGCGCAGTCGATCAGGACGTTGCTGAGCGCCGCCGCGAGCAAGTCGGGGCGCCGCGCGCACCTCGACATCCTCGACTGAGAAGAGCCCGGACGTGGAGCGACGCTACGTTCCCGTCGCGGATGTCGCCCGTCCGCACGGCGTTCAGGGGGAGCTGCGGTTGCGCCTCTACAACGAGGCGTCCGACCTGCTCCTCACGCGACCTCCGATCAGGCTGCGCCTTCCCGACGGCTCTGCGCGGGACGCGAAGATCGTCGCGACGCGGCCCGTCGACAAGGCGCTGCTCGTGCGGATCGCCGGGATCGACGATCGGGACGCGGCCGAGGCCCTGCGCGGAGCGACGGTGTGCGTCCCTCGGGACGTGTTCGCACCGCTCTCCGAGGGCGAGTTCTACGCCTGCGACGTGGAGGGGGCGCGCGTGATGACGCCCGATGGCGATCTGCTCGGGCACGTGAGGTCGCTCCAGTCGTACCCGACCTGCGATGTGCTCGTCGTGGAGAGGCAGGGCGCAGATTCCATCGAGATCCCGCTGACCGAGAGCTTCGTCAGCAGCGTGGACGCGGAGCGGCAGGTCGTCCAGCTGGCGACGCTGGAAGGCCTCGTCTGAGCCGCCGTTCCACGCAAGGGAGCCCTCCTCGGCAAGTTCGATGCGCATCGACGTAGTCACCCTGTTTCCGGAGCTGTTCGAGGGGTTCCTGGCGATCGGCATGGTCGGGCGCGCGCTCGCGTCGGGGGCGCTCGCCGTGCGGACGCGCAGCCCGCGTGAGTTTGGCCTCGGCCGACACCGGAGCGTGGATGACACGCCTTACGGCGGCGGCTCCGGCATGGTGATGCGCGTCGACTGCATCGTCCGCTGCCTGGAGGCGCTCGACGAAGCCGCCGCCGAAGGCGATGCGTCGAGCGCGCCTCCCGGGGCCGAGGCGACGGCGTCCTCGGGGCCTCTGCCGCGCGCGCACCGGGTGCTGCTCACGCCGCAGGGGCAGCCTTTCCGTCAGGAGAAGGCCATCGAGCTGGCGGCGCGCCCTGCCGTTGCGCTCGTTTGCGGTCGCTACGAGGGGTTCGACGAGCGGGTGCGCGCTTTCGTCGACGAGGAGATCTCGCTCGGCGACTTCGTGATGACCGGCGGCGAGGTTGCGGCGATGGCGGTGATCGATGCGTGCGTGCGCCTGCTCCCAGGGGTGCTCGGAAACGCTGTGTCGGCGGAGCACGAGTCGCACAGCCCCGCGCTGGCAGGGCTCCTGGAGTACCCGCAGTACACCCGTCCCGTGGAGTTCCGTGGGCACAAGGTGCCCGACGTGCTGCAGCAAGGAAACCACGCGGCCATCGCGCGCTGGCGACGAGCGGAGGCCGAGCTGCGGACGGCCCAGCGCAGGCCCGACCTCTGGCGCAAGGCGCGGGGGGGAGAGCCGCCTCCGGACGAGAGCGGCGAGGCGCGGCGATGAGGCTCGCGCTCGCGCTCGTTCACTACCCCGTGCTCGACCGGTCCGGGGAGACGGTGACCACGGCGATCACGAACCTCGATCTGCACGACATGGCGCGGAGCGCGCGCACGTACGGCGCCGAGCGGCTCTTCGTCGTTCATCCGGTCGCCGCTCAGCGCGCGTTGGCAGAGCGGATCAAGGAACACTGGGTGATCGG
The DNA here is from genome assembly GCF_051524395.1 of Sorangium sp. So ce117. NCBI lineage: Bacteria > Pseudomonadati > Myxococcota > Polyangiales > Polyangiaceae > Sorangium > Sorangium sp. So ce117. Next base: position 6,477,495 of record NZ_CP150309.1, on the reverse strand, counting down.
CTCCGGCAAGCGCCGGATCCCGGATCGCGCGGTCGCGCTCGATGTGCTGAGCGTGGTCCCCAGCCTGGACGACGTGTACTCCGCGCTGAGCGGCGCAGGTCGGCGCGGCGTCGAGGTCTGGACGACCGCGGCGGCCTCGCGAGGGCTCCAGGTGACGAGCTACGCAGCGACCCGCGCGCGCCTCGCGCAAGCGAGCGATCCGGTGGTGATCCTGTTCGGCACAGGCTGGGGCCTCGCGCCAGAGGTCATCGCCGATGCCGACGTCCGGATCGAGCCGATCAGGGCGGAGGCGAGCACCGGCTACAACCACCTGAGCGTGCGCGCGGCGTGCGCGATCACGCTCGATCGGCTGCTCGGCGACCGGAACGCCGGGTGATCTCGCGCGGCGCGCGGTCGTCGAGCGTGGCGTCAGCACCGCCGCGCGCCGTTCCGGTCCATCCTCCTGCGATGAGCGAGCGCGAGGCCGATCGTCCCGCCGGGGAGGCGAGCGCGGCGCGAACGATGCCCGACCGGCTGGTGCGCGAGCAGGCGCTCGCGCTCGGCTTCGACGTCGTGGGCGTCGCGCGCGCCGACGAGCCGCTCGGGGTCGAGCACGCACGGTACCTGGAGTTCGTCGCGCGCGGCATGCACGGGGAGATGGGCTACCTCGCGGAATACGCCGAGCAGCGGCGCCGGCTGGACACCAGCGCGATCCTCGAAGGAGCACGCTCGGTCGTGTGCGTAGGCCGCAGGTATGCGCGGCCCAAGGAGAGCGAGCGGCGCGACCCGCCGCTCGCGCAGAGCGTCGCGCGGTACGCGCGCGGGCAGGACTATCACAACCACCTGAAGCGGCGGCTCCGGCGGCTCGCGGCGTTCATCCGCTCGCTCGCGCCATCCGTGCTCGCGCGGCCGCTCTGCGATGTCGAGCCGGTGATGGAGCGCGTCTGGGCGGCGCGCTCTGGCATCGGTTTCGTCGGCAAGAACGGGCTGATCATCACGCCGGGGCAGGGGAGCTACCAGTTGCTCGGCGAGGTGGTCACCACGCTGGATCTCGTCCCCGACGTGCCCATCGCGGAGCGCTGCGGATCGTGCACGCGCTGCCTCGACGCGTGCCCGACGCAGGCGTTCGACGCGCCGTTCGTGCTCGATCCGCGGCGCTGCATCGCGTACCTGACGATCGAACAGAGGAACGCGCCGGCCGAGGCGCTGCGGTCCGGCATGGGTGAGCACCTCTTCGGCTGCGACGTCTGCCAGGAGGTCTGCCCCTTCAACAGGACGGCGCCCCCGGCCCTCGAGCGCACCGCGCCGTTCCATCCTCTGGCCCGATGGGAAGCGCGGGACGTCGACGACCTCGTGGCGCTCGACGAGCAAGCGTTCGACGCGCTGACCGTCGGGACGCCGGTCCGGCGCGCGCGACGCGGCGGGCTCGCGCGAAACGCGACGATCGTCGCTGCGAACCGGCTGGCGAGCGGCGCAGAGGGCGCGGCGGCAGCGAGCGCGAAGCGCGCGCTCGTCGCGGCGCTCGCCCATGACGACGCCTCGGTGCGCGCCGTCGCGGCGTGGGGGGTGAGCCACGCAGCGGGCGGCGAGCCGGCGAGCCCGGGCGCGCCGAGGCCTGACGGGCCGAACGAGGATCCCGGTGCAGGTTGAGGCGCGCCGCCCGCCGCGATCGCACGCGGCGTGGGAGCGCGGCGGCGCTCGGGCGCTCTTCGCGGGGGCCCGATGATCCGCTACGGTGTGCGCCGGCAAGGCGCCGCGCGCACGAGCACCAACGTGGATCTCCCCTCCAGGCTCCGAGCGCTCCTCGACGATCTACGCCGGCACGATTCCGTCCTCTGGCGGCGGGCGGTCGACGCTGGGGTGACCTACGGCCCGGACCTCCTCGTCCGGCACAGCCCTGCGTTGTTCGGGCTCGTCGTCGGGGCGGTGTTGCCGGAGCAGCGGAGGGCCGTGCGCAGGAACCTGCAGCTGGCGCTGGGCGAGCGGGGGACGCTCGACGAGTACCGCGACGTCGCCCGGGTGTTCATCAACTTCGCCAGCTGTCTCACGGACGCGTTCATCGCGGGCAGCAGCCGGCCCGATCGGCTCACCGGCCTGTGCGTGAACGACGAGCACTTCACGAACGCGTTCCGGCGGGGCCTCGGCGTGATCGTCGTCACGGCGCATACCGGCGGCTGGCAGGCCGCCGCGCCGCTGCTGCGATCGGTGCACGCGGCCGACGTGCTCATCGTGATGCAGCGCGAGCGCGACGAGCGAGCGCAGGCCATCCAGGACGGCACGCGAGATCGGGTCGGCGTACGGATGCAGCACGTTGCCGACGATCCGCTCGCGGTGCTCCCGCTGCTCGCGCACCTCAGGCGGCAGGGCGTCGTGGCCATCCAGATCGATCGCCTTCCGTCCGGGATGCGCGGGCGCGACGTCGAGCTCTTCGGGCGACCCTGGCGCGTCCCGGAGGGCCCGCTTCAGCTCGCGGCGGTCAGCGGCGCGCCGATCGTCCCTGTGTTCACGCGGCGGACCGGCTTCATGGAGTACGAGATCTGCATCGCGCCGCCCATCTCGCTCCCCCGCAAGCCAGGATCGTCCGAGCTCGACGTGGCAGCGCGGCAGATCACGGCGGAGATGGAGCGTTTCCTCCGGGACAACCCGACGCAGTGGTTCCACTTCGAATAAATCAAGGATTTTGCTCCTCAAATGAGAAATCGCGCCGCCGTCGGGCACGCGCTGCATCGGCGCGCAAGGTGGGTTAAGAGTCCGCGCTGATGGCCCGCCTCCTCGTCGGACTGCCCTCGCTCAAGGGCGATATCCAGAAGTACAAAGATCGCTTCGATCTGGTCGAGCTCCGCCCGCTCGATACGTCGCTGCCTCGCGCGACGACGCTGCGCAAATGGCGCAAGGCGGTGCCGCCGGGCTTCGTCTTCAGCGTGGTGCTGCCGCGCGTTGTCGGCGAGCTCGCCGGCGGGCGCGACCTCGACGAGGCGCTCTCGGCCTCGCTCGAGGTGGCGGCCGTGCTGGAGGCGCGGTGCGTCCTCCTCCAGACGCCGGCGTCGCTCCGGCCGACGGCGAGCAACCGCAAGAAGCTCGCGGCGCTTTTCGAGCGCCTGCCGGCCGAAGGGGTCGTGCGCTGCTGGGAGCCCTCCGGCATCTGGGAGCGCGACGACATCGTCGCGACCGCGCGCGCCGCGAAGGTCATCCCGGTGCTCGACGTGGCGCGCGACGCGCCGCCGCCCGGGCCGATCGTCTATACACGGCTGCGCGCGCTCGGGCGGTCCTCGTCGATGGGAGCGGCCGCGCTCGAGCGGGTCGCCGAGCGCCTGCGCGGACGGCGTGAGGTGTTCCTGGTCGTCGAGGGAGACAGCGCGCCGCAGATCAAGTCGCTGCTCGCGGCGGCGCTCGCCCGCACGCCCGATCGCTCGACGGCGTCGGCTGTGGTAAGGCCGACCATGCCCATGCCCAGCACCCTCGTCGCCGAGGACGAGGAGCAGTGATCCGCGGCGCGGCAGCCACCGCGAGCGATTCCTTTGCGGCTTCGGCCGCGCGGGCCGCGCTCGAGTCCTCCGGCAGCGCGATCGACGCGATCGTCGCCGGCTTCTTCGCTGCAGCTGGCGCGCAGCCCGACGTGCTGCTCGCGCCCGCCGTCGCGCTGGCGGCCGGCGTCGGCGTCGGCGCGAGGGCGTTCGATGGACGGGCGATCCAGCCTGGGCGCGGCGCGCCGCGGCCGCGCGGGTTCGTCGATGGGCAGAGCGTCCCGGAGGCCGCGCACGTCGCTGTTCCGCGCTCGCTCGGCATGCTGGTCCTGCTGCATGGCTATCTCGGACGCGCGCGGCTCCGTGAGCTGGTTCGCTCCGGTGTGGTCGCGGCGGAGCGCGCCGGCGCGACCGGGCGCGCCGCGCTGCTCCGCGAGGTCGGCTCGCTCGGCGCGGTGGCGCTCCGGGCGCGCGATGTGGAGCGGGCGCTGCTGGCCGTCGGCGGGCCGGTCGCAGGGGGGACGCTGACCGCCGAAGACCTCGCTGAAGCGGTGCCCGCCGAGGTGGAAGCCGCGTCGACCACGATCGCGGAGGGGGCGACCGCGCTCCAGGCGCCGTGGCCAGTAGGGGATGTGGCGCGACCCACGGACGCCATCGTCGCCTGCGACGGCTGGGGCACGGTCGCAGCGCTCGCCTACACGCGCACCGACGATGGCGTCACCGTCCCTGAGCTCGAGATCGTGCTCGGCCGCGACGCCGTCCCGGTGCGCCGCGGGATCACGCGCCTCGCCCCCGGCACGCCCCTGCCCGCGGCCGCTCCGATCGGGATCCTCCAGCGCGGCGCCTTCGCGGCTGCGATCGCGCTCGCAGGCAAGCCCACGATCGAGGTGAGCGTCCTCACCGCGCTCCTCGGCGGCAACGCGCTCGAAGCTGCCCTTCATGATGTCCGCACGCAGCAGGGCGCCAGCGCCGCCATCGCCGTCCTGCGCGACGAGCGCGACGCGCGCACGGCCAACCTCGCAGCCGGCTTCATGGCGGGGGCAGGGACGCAACCAGCGGAGGGGTGAGCGCAGCGGGCGTCGGTCGGCCGAAGCGGAGATCGGCCGGCCATGCGGCTTCCGTCAGCCGACGCGACGTGGGCCATCGAGGGCGCCGTGGAGGCGCGCTGAGACGGCAGCGAGGTACAGCGAGCCGCTGCGCAACGTGCGCTGCGGCCGGCGCCTGCCAGCTCGCACTGGCTGCATGCGCCGCGTGCCGTCACGCACGCGGCACTTCCAGGGCCGGAGATGGATGGAGGTGAACCCCGAGAGGGGGAGAACAGAGCGCGGCGCGCATCCAGCCGCGAAGCGGCGGCCGACATTCAGGCCGGCCCGCGCGCTGACGCTGGGCCTAGAGCGCGACGCCGTAGCGCTTCGCGTAGGCGACAACGCCGATCTTGTCGATCGTGCGGATGTCGCGCGTCGTGAGGTTGAGCTTCACGAAGCGGTTGAGCTCGGGGACCCAGACGCGCCGGGTCTGGATGTTCACGAGCTGCCAGCGCTTCGTCTTGATGTTGGAGTGGGAGACATTCTGCGCCAGAAGCTTCCGCTTCCCAGTGATGTCGCTCTTCGCCATGACGTCCTCGGTTGGAAGGGGCCCTGTGTCGGTGCCCCGACCGTAAATCGAACCAGCTGGCCGGGCGCACGCCCTGCGCGGGGGAGCAGGGGGGCTCGGGAGCGCGGGAAAGTGAAGGAAGCCGGGGGACATGTCAAGCGTCCTCCGGGGGGGTCATCGCGGCCGCGGGCTGGAAATCTCTGTCGGAGGGGTTGAGCGCGCGCTGACGCTGGCCGGACGCAGCACGGGATGGGGAAGAGCGGGTCGCAACCCGGCCCGGAAGAGCCTGTCCCCTCGGTGTCCCCGACGCCTTACGCGCCTGCTGACGCGCGGCCTAGGTCAGCCACTCGCCGCCAGAGGGCGGACGCCGATCCCGCCCGTCCTTCTCGTTGTCAGGGCGGCGGGAGTGCAGATCGATACGCCGGGCGTCGGCAGCCAGGCGCCAGGCCAGGATCTGGAAAAGGCCGAGGCTCGTGATGGCGGACGTCGCCGCGAACGCAAGGCCCGCGGAGAGCACAATGACGATGTCCCGGGGCGAGAAGGTGTCGAGATGCGCGAGCCTGCCAACGACCAGGTCGGCCGTGAAGGCAAGCACCACAGCGACGGCAAGGATCGACCCGGCGCCCGTCGTCTCCGCACCCATGAACCCGGTAAGGCTGGACAGGACCGCCAGGATCACCAGCAAGGCGCCGAGATGGCCCAGGTGCGGATCGTGCAGAGCCAGCTGTGCGATCGCATGCCCGAAGGATGGGAGCGTGACGAGGAAGGCGGCGACGAGCAGCCACCGCGCGCCGCTGTAGGCCCTGTAGCGAGACCGGAAGACGAGCGCCGCCGGGAGGGCTATCGCCGCGATGGCCCGGGCGGTTCCCCAGCCGACCGCGGTCCCCGAGCTCTGGAGGCCGAGGACGGTCGCGATCGCCCCGAGCACCACCATGGCGACGGCGCGCTGCCGATAACTCACCGACGTGAGCGCGGTGAACAGCGCGACGATGCCCAGGACGAACGCTGGCGGCCCCGCGACAACGCCGTCCGGGCGGAGCCCAGCGATCGACAGGCCGCCGAGCAGAAGGAAGCCGGCGCCCACCGCAGCGCACCAGATCCGCGCCGCGTCCTGCGCTGGACGCATCGGCGCCAGGTCTTCCATGAGCGCTTCGGACGCGAGGAGCGGCTTGGTGACGTGCTCGCGCGTGCTCGGGGGCGCCACCTCGATCGGGATGGCCGGGTTCGACTCGAGGCGCCGAGCGACCGGCGCGACGCTGATCGACGCCGCAGCCGGTCCCTCCTGGGCGGGGTCGGCCGGGCTGTCGCCGGCTGGGGCGCCCTCCGGCTGGGCTGGTGCGGCCTTTTCCCGGTCGGTGATCGCGCGACGGCTCGCTGGCGGGCGGTCGCGGCTCGCCTCTCCGAAAGGCTTTTCCATTGATGGAGCTGGATCAGATCTCACGGGCGTCGAAGGGAGGGCTGCTGCGGAGCTGACCGAGCAGCTCGGCTGAGGTGAGCCGCGCGACCAGGGTGCGCCCGAAGTCTCGCACGGCAGGGAATCCTTGCCCATCCATGGCAAGGGATTGCTCGTCCATGTACAGCCGGCGTGCAATCTCGATTTGCACGGCGTGGACGGCACGGTGCGGTTGGCCGTAGTGCGCGGTGCTGAAGCCCCCTTTATAGGGGTCATCATGGCGCACGGAGAAGCCGCAGGCGCGCGCGTGCTGATCGACCGCGTCGATCACCGCGCTCGCGGCGGTCGTCCGCCCGCGCGTGCCGGGGACGATGTCGGCCCGAGCGATCGCGCCCTCCGCGTGGCCGCGGCGGCCCTGGCTCGGCATCGAGTGCGCGCAGAGGAGGATCGCGAAGCCGAAGCGCTCGCGCTTGCGGGCGAGGAGCGCGCTGAGGGCGCCGTGATAGGGGCGATAGAAGCGGTCGAGCCGGCGCTCCACCTCCTGCCGCGGCAGCCGAGCGGCAAGGATGGGCTCGCCGTCCGTGGTCATGCGCCAGATGAGCCCCCGCGGGTAGGGCGCCCGGCCGCCGCCCTCGACCGCGTCGCCGTCGCAGTCGGTCTCGCTCCGGTTGAGATCGACGACCAGCCGGCTCATCCTGGAGAAGAGGAGCGTCGCCCCCTCGGCCGGAGCGTCCTGGAAGAGCGCGTCGACGTACAAGTCCGCGTCGCGCCCGATGCTGCGCGCCGGCGCGATGGTCCAGGACAGCGACTCTGGGTCCACGTGGACGCCCGCGTGCGGTACCTCGACGAGGACCGGGCTTTCCGCTCCGCGGGGCTCGATGACCTCGAAGGCTGACACCACGGGGCCCACTGTGACGCATTCCGCGTCCGGCTGGAACCAGGACGGGGAGGTGAAACGCCGGAAGGGAGGAAGACGTATTGCCGTTCGGGGCGTTCTGGGTCGATCCGCTCCGGCCCGGCTTTCTGGCGCGCTTCGCCGCTTTCGAAGTACCGTTGGTCGTGGACCTTGCGACCTGGGTGGACGCCTACCTGGATCACCTTCGCGTCGAGCGGGCTCTGGCGCCCCTGACGCTCGAGGCCTACGGCCATGATCTCGCCAAGCTCGTCGCCCATGCCGAGGCGAGCGGCATCACGACCGTCGACGGGCTCGACCAGGCGCTGATCGGCACCTACCTGATCGCGCTCGGCCAGGCGGGCATCAGCGCCAGCTCGGCGGCGCGCCACCTCTCCGCGGTCCGCGGGTTCATCCGCTTCCTGCTCCGCGAGCGCCGCATCGAGCGGGATCCGTGCGCGCTGGTCGAGCGACCCAGGGTCGGGCGACGGCTGCCCAAGGTGCTCTCGTTCGACGAGATCGCGCTCCTCATCGAGGCGCCCGAGCAAGGGACGTTCAAGGGGCTGCGCGATCGCGCGATGCTCCACGTGATGTACGCGGCCGGCTTGCGCGTCAGCGAGGTGGTGCGCCTCAAGCTCTCGGACATCGACCGGCGCAAAGGGATCGTGATGGCGCTTGGCAAGGGGGGGAAGCGGCGGCTCGTGCCGCTCGGCGAGCCGGCGCTCGCGGCCATCGACGCCTACCTGGAGCTGCGCGCGACGCACCCGCGGAGCGCGGCGAGCCAGGTGCTGTTCCTCTCGCCGCGCGGCGGGCCGCTCACCAGGCAGGCGGTGTGGAAGCTCCTCGGCGGATATGCGCGCGCCGTGGGCATCGCCAAGCCGAGCTCGCCGCACAAGCTCCGCCACTCGTTCGCGACGCACCTGCTCGAGGGGGGCGCGGATCTCCGGAGCGTCCAGGCGCTCCTCGGTCATGCGAACGTCGTGACGACCGAGATCTACACGCACCTCGCCGACGACCACGTGCGCGCCGCGTACCGTCGGGCGCACCCTCGCGCGTGAGCGCGCGCAAGATGGCTATTTGCAGCGCTTGAGGAATTTGCCGCAAGGCTTGCTCGCCGACTGCCCCGCTGGCTGAGCCGGGGGGATCTCGGTGAGCTGGAACTCTTGCACGAGCGGCGTCCCGGCCTTGACGACCACGCTCAGGCTCCGCGGGAAGTAGCCGGTTCGCTTGACGCTCACCTTGTGAACCCCAGGGGTGAGCCCGAGCTCGACCTCCGGGGCCTGCGTCACCTTGCCGTCGATGGTGATCTCCTCGCAGGCGACGGGCTTGCAGGAGATCTTCACCGTCGCGTCGGTCGCCACGCCGGCGTCGGTCGAGGCGCCGGCGTCGATCGGGGGCTCGGCGGTCGGGGTCCCGGCGTCGGCGGCCGGCGCGCTGTGGGCTGGCTCGGGCGGAGCGGGCTCGGCCGACGGCGCGGGGGGAGCCGCCGCGGAAGCGCTGGTCGAGGCGCTGGGGCTCGGCTGCGCCTTGTCCTTGCGGTCCAGGACGTACCACGCGGCGGCCGTGCCCCCGACGAGCAGCACACCAACGATGCCCACCATCAGGGAAGCCGCCTTGCCCCACGGCGACCGGGGCGCGGTGCTGACCGCCGTCAGCGCGGGAACGCCGCTTCGATGGGATGCGGTCTGGCTCTGGGCCGAAGGCGACGGCGCCTGTCCGGAGGGCGCGTCGGCAGAAGGCTGCGGCGAGGGCGAAAACGGCGGCGAGGGCGAAAACGGCGCGTGCGACGGCTGCGGCGAGGGTGAAAACGGCGAGGGCACCAGCTGCGTGGCGTCGCCGGGCGGCAAGGGCGCGGGCGCGCTCGCCGCGGTGACGGCGACGGCCGGCGGCGCGGGCGCGACCGCCTCGTTCACCGAAGGAGACAGAGCGAGCGTCGAGCCCACCTCGATCGCGGCCGCCGAGAAGCCGCTGAGCATGGCCGCGAGCTCGCTCGCCGAGCGGAAGCGCTCGCGCGGATCGTGCGCCAGCGCGCGCGCGAAGGCGCCGTCGAGCACAGGGCTCAGCGGGACGCCGAGCTCCGCGGCCCGCACGGACGCGGCGAGGCGCGGCGCCATGAGCTCGCGCTGCCAGCCCTGGACGTCGACCTGACCCTGGCAGGAACGCCAGTACGAGCGGCCCGTGAGCGCGAAGAAAGAGACCAGCGCAGCGGAGAAGATGTCGGCGGCTGGTCCCGCATGGCCGCCAGGCTGAAGCTGCTCGGGCGCTAGCCACGGCGCGGAGAGGAGGTACCCCTCCTGCGTCGGCACCATGCTCCGCGCGAGGGACGGCCCGAAGTCGGTGAGCTTCACGCTGCCCGGAGCGCTCGGGTCGATGAAGAGGTTCGTCGGCTTGAGGCCGTGGTGGGGGACCTCGCGGGCGTGGGCAGCGTCGAGCACCGCCGCGAGAGAGCGGAGCATCGAGCCGACCTCCTCGAAGCCCATCGGCCGGCGACGCGCGAGCTCGGCGAGCGACGGAAACGGGATCATGTCCGTCATCGTGAAGGGCGCGGCCGTCGCCGGGTCGTAGCCGGCCTCGAGGATGTGCGCGGCGAGCTCTGGCGGCAGCCTGTTCGTCTCGGCCACGTACCGCTGGAGGTGCTGCATCGCGTCCGCGCGCTGACCGACGACGGGCGAGTACAGCTTGATGGCGACGTCGCGCGCTTGCGCCGTCACCGCGCGGAAGGTGGCCGTCGCGCCGCCGTAGCCGAGGAGCGAGCGGACCGAGAACCTCCCCGCGATGACGCTGCCCGGCGCGACGTTCGGTGCCGTCACGCGATCACTCCGCCGCGACCGAGATCGACTCGATCGATTGCAGGATGGTCTCGTCGGCGCCGGAGTTGTCGTCCTCGGGGACGAAGCCGAGCCCCAGCACGATCTCCCCGTCCTTCCCGGCGTCGCCGAAGATCAGCAGCGGGCCCTTCCTGGCCCCGCGGGTCGCGCCCTCTTTCTGCCACAGGCCGATCTTCCGCCCGGCGACGTCCTTGATGTCGTCGGGCTTCTTCCAGTTCACCTTCTTCTTCGGCAAGGTCACGTTGATCTCGCGCGCCAGCGCCTCGAGCGCGGCGTCGCGCTTCTCGATCGCCTGCTTGCCTTCGCCCGCGTCGATCTGCGCCGTCGCGAAGGCCGGGCCCTCGTCCGCGGCCTGCGCGATCGTGGCGCTCTCCGCCTGGGCATAGGTCCAACCCTTCGCGGGCGTGAACACGAGTGAGCTCTGGGCGATCTTCGCCCGGGTCGATGCCTCTGCCTGGCACTGCTCGTCGAGCGCCTTGCAGGGCTTCGGAGCAGGGGGAGGCGGAGGCGGAGGCGCCTCAATCACGGCCGGCGGCGGCGCTACGGGTTGCGGTGGAGGCGGCGAACCGCACGCCGTCGCGAGCGCCGCCGCAGCGCTCAGCGCTAGGGTAGGCAATCGTCGGAAGAACATTGCGCCCGAGCGTTGCAGGACCGGACCCGGTACGGCAAGTAAAGAGCGACTGGGGGGAGACAGCTTGCGCCGTAGGACGCGGCCGGCGCCGCGCGGAAGGCTGACCGCGCCGACCGCGCCGGGCGGCTGCTCCGGCGCGGTCGCGAGGCGCAAGGGCTACTTGACGACGGCGCCGACGTCCTGTTCGACCTGCTCAGCGACGCCTACCGGCACCTTGCCGTAAAGGCGGGTGCGCTCCGTGACCAGGAAATAGTCGGGCTTGCCGCTCGCCCCGGGGGGCCCCTTCACGAGCTCGGCGAAGCCGATGTCGCCAGAGCGGCCTGTGTACTCGATGCGCACCACGACCTCCTTCTGCTCCGGGGCAACGGCCACGTACTCGGTGGGACGGAGACGGTCGAGCTTGCTCATCCAGTTGCCGACCGTCTCGTCGTTCTGCTCGGGGCTCGCCGGATCGGCCCAGAACTTCTTGCCCTCGTCGCCGCTGCGCACGACCTCGCGGCGCTTGTCCCCGGCGATGACGCGCGCCCTGGCGAGATCGACGTCCTTCCACTCGTGCAGATCCCGCTCCAGGAGCCGTGACTCCGCGGTGTCGAGATCGCGGTAGATGTCGCCCTTGATGGCGTACACCTCGCCCGTGGCCTCGTCGCGCGCGTACCGGTCCGCGCCGCCGGGCGTCGCGCCGCCGAGGACCAGCTTTCGCTCGGCGCCGCGCAGCTTGACGGTGAGCGTGCCCTCGGGCTCGGCCAGCCCGAACTCGGCCGCGCGGTCGTCCGCGATGCGGCCGATCGAGCGCAGCGCCTTCAGCGGCGCGATCGCCTCGGCGAGCTTGTTGCCGGCGGCCACCGAGACGAACGTCGTCGTCTTGACCGTCGGCTCAGCCTCCGCGGGCGGCTCGTCGTCCTGCGCCCCGTCGTCGGCGTTCTGGTGCGGGTCCTTCGGCTTCTCGGCCGGGGGCGTCGTCTTGCGCTCCGCCGTGCCGACGAAGTAGCGGCCCTCCTTGTCCTTCTTCGCCTCGAGGACGACCGTCTTCGATTTCCCCTCGAAGGCGATGCGCTCGACGTCGTCGGCGCGGCCGGCCCAGACGGCCACGTCCGCGACCGAGAGGGCGGCCGCCTTCTCGTCGCGCGTCCAGACGAGGACCGCGAGCAAGGCCGCGACCACAAGAAGGCCGAGGTGCACGAAAAAGCTGCGTTCCAACCTCATGCGCGCCTCCCGCTCACGCGCCGCCCGCGGCGCGTGATGAAGAGCCCGAGACCCAGCACCATGGCCGGCGCCACGAGGATCGTGGCCCAGAACCACACCTGGTCCTTCTCCTTCGTGTGCTCGATCCGGACGTCCTCGCTCGTCGTGATCTCCCCGGCGTAGCTCTCCTCGCCGCCGAGCCACCGGAGCGCGTCCAGCGCGAGCACGATGTTGGGCTCGTTCCTGAACGCCGCGTCGCTGAACACGTCGGCGTCGGCGACCACGAACGCGCGCAGCTCCTTCTTCTCCTTGTCGTCCCCGCCAGGCGCGAGCTCCTTCGAGACCGCCGCCGCGAGGTTGTAGACGCTGCGCTTCTCGCCGCCTTCGTCGAACTTGAAGTTGCCGTTCGCGTCGGCGAACGTCTCGCCCAGCGAGCGGACGACGAAGTCGATCTTGAGGCCGCCGTCCTCGCGCTTGTCGAGCGACGACGCTCCCGGGAAGATCGTCGGCGCCTGCTGCGAGTGGCGGCTCAGCGTCGACACCGAGGCGTGCGAGGAGTACCGCGTCGTGACCAGCATCCCCTGGTCCGAGTCGTTGTAGCGCCGCCGCACGTAGACCCGATCGTTCGCCAGGACCTCGGGCTTCCACGTGAGCCCCACGGCGCCGGCGAGCGGATCCAGATCGACCTTGGCGTCCGGATCGAGCGCGAGCAGCAGGTGCCCGCCCTCGTCGGCGTGCCGCTTGAGCGCCGCGACCTCCTCCGGGAGGAACGCCTTCTGCGGGCCGAGCACGATGACGACGCTCGCGTCCTTCGGGATCTCGCTGCCGAGCCCCTGGGCGAGCCCGAGGTCCTTGATGACGTAGTTCTGGGACTCGAGCAGCTTGCGGAGGTTCTTGGTCGTCCGCCCCTCGGGGGAGCTGGCCGACTCGTTCAGCTCGCCGTGGCCGACCGTCAGGTAGGCGGTGCGCTGCAGCCGGATCACCTTGAGCAGCACCTTCTGAAAGTCGGCGTCGAGGCTCTTCAGCTTGGCGCCCGCGCTCTTGATGTCGGAGCCGACGGTGAGCGTCTCGCGCGAGCCGTCGCGCGAGAGCACGATGACGCCGTCTTGCGTGACCTTCGCCTCCTTGGCGAGCGCGGGGACGAGCAGGCGATCCTGCACCTCCACGGTGATCTGCGGCGACGCCGCCTTCACCTCGCGCAGGTAGCCCTCCACCTCGGCGCCGACCTCGTTCTGCTGCGGGTAGAAGGCCGTGATCTTGAGCGGCACGGTCAGGCTCTCGGCGACGCGCTTCGTGGACTCGCCCGGGCGGGCGGTGCGGTAGTATGAGAAGTCCGCCTTGAGATCGAGCTTGCTCGCGGCGAACACGAAGAGCGCGGAGTAGACCGCGGCGAACCCGAGCGTCAGGCCCGAGAGCGTCGCGGCGCGCACCCGCCGGCCCTCGATGCGCTCGGCGCGCCGCATCGGCGCGAGCGCCGCCTCGCCGAAGAACAGCGGCACCGTCGCCATGACGAGCAGCGCGACCCAGGCGACCGTCGTGGCCGCGTCGATGCGCCCGCGCAGCTCGGGCGCGGCGCGCGAGACGCCGACCATGGCCTGCCCCGCGTCGGTCGTGGTGAAGTAGGCCGCCACCGCGACGACGCCGAGCGCCGACAGGATCGCGAGCGCGCGCTCGACCGCGCGGCGCTCGCCCGACTCGCGCACCGCGGTCGCGAAGCGCAGCGCGGTGACGAGGACCAGGGTCAAGAACCCGAGCCCCGACAGGGCATAGCGGAGCGACTCGATCGTGGGCACCACGCGCTCGCCGAGGAAGAGGGCGAGGAGCGCGCACGCGTACGCCGGGACCATCCAGCCCCCGGCGCGGAGCGCAGGCGCCTCGCGCGGCGCGGCGGGCGCCGGCTCGCCGGCCGGCGGGGCCTCTCGCCCTGCGTCCGGCAGGGGCGCGGAGCCCGCTCCCTCGCCGCGGATCTCGGCCTCGTCGGCCTGAGCTTGCTTGTCCTTCACCGCCACCTCCGCGCCTTCAGGGTGTGGGTCGCGGCGAGCAGGAAGAAGTACGCCACCGCGACGTAGTACAGGACGTTCTCCAGCCGGAGCACGCCGTTCAGGAACGGCTTCTGGTTGAGCGGGTAGAGGTTCAGCGCGCTCACGAAGTCGTTGAGCGGCGGCTCCGTCACGCGGGCGACGAGGAACAGGAAGCCGAGCGTCCCGATGATCGCCGCCCCGAGGATGACCGCGATGACCTGGCTCGCCGCGAGCGTCGAGGCGAAGAGCCCGATCGCGAGCGACGCGGCGCCGAGCAGCAGCACCCCGGAGTAGCCGACAAGGATGTGCCCGACGGACACCTTGCCGTTCACGAAGATGAGCAGCGGCATGTAGATCGTGATCGCCGTCATCAACGAGACCAGCGCGAGCGCGGCGAGGAACTTGCCGACGATGATCTCGCCGTCGCGCACGGGCGCGGTCTTGAGCAGGATGAGCGTCCCGCTCTCGCGCTCGCCGGCGATGAGCCGCATCGAGAGGATGAGCGCCGCGACCATCGTGATGAACGCCGTGCCGTCGAAGAACTTGAGCAGCACCTCCGCCGACAGCCGCGCGCCCGAGCCGAGCGCCGCGACCTGGAAGTAGATGCCGTCGATGAGCAGCGCAGCGGCAGCGACGACGTACCCGAGCGGTGATCTCAGGTACGCGGACAGCTCCCGCCGCGCGACGAGCAATGTCCCTCTCATGTCTCGCCCTCGCCTTCCTCCGCCTGCTCCTCGGCAGGGGCCTTCCTTGCGTCGCCGCCGGCACTCGCCCTGCCGGCCGCGGCGGACCTGTCCTTCGCCCCGGGCGCCCCACGCGAGGCGAGCCGCAGGAACACCGACTCGAGCTCGCGCTCGCTCCGCTTCACCTCGAGGATGCCGATGCCCGCCTGCACGAGCTCGGCGCACAGCGCCGCGCGCACGTCGCGGTCGGCCTCGACCGCGAAGCTCACGACGTCGCCCCCCGGCTCGGTCGTGGTGAGCTGCTCGACGGACGTGACGCCCTCCACCGCGCGCGTGATGTCGAGCGCCCGCGCCGCCTCGCCGCGGCCCGCGCCCTCGGGGCCGCGCACCGTGAGCTCGACCCGGACGCCGTGGAGCAGCTTGGCCGAGAGCTCCTGCTCGGTCCCCTGCGCGCCGATCTCGCCGTCCCGGATCACGAGGATGCGATCGCACGTCTCGCTGATCTCGGAGAGGATGTGGCTGGAGAGCACGATGGTGTGCTTGCCGCGCAGGCTCCGGAGCAGGGCGCGCATCTCGACGATCTGCACGGGATCCAGCCCGCTGATCGGCTCGTCCAGGACGAGCAGCCGCGGCTTGTGCACGATCGCCTGCGCGATGCCGACGCGCTGCTTGAAGCCGTGGGACAGCGAGCTGATGGGATCCGCTGCCACGTCGTCGAGCTGCGTCACCGCGAGCGCCTCGGCCACCCGCGCGTCGGCCGCGCCGGCGTCGACGCCGCGCAGGCGCGCGGCGAAGTGGAGGAAGGCGCGCACGCTCATCTCGTCGTAGAGCGGCGGCCTGTCGGGGAGGTATCCGATGCGGGACCGCACCTCGTGGGGGTGGTCGACGACATCCAGTCCGTCCACGAGCACACGGCCCGCGGACGGGAGCAGATCGCAGGCGAGGATCCTGAGCGTCGTCGTCTTGCCCGCGCCGTTCAGGCCGAGCAGACCGACGATCTCTCCCGCCTCGATCGAGAACGACAGGGGGCCGATGGCCTTCCGGTCGCCGTAGTACTTGTATAGGTCGCTGATTTCGATCACGGCCGTGCACCCCTCCGCGAAGGGAAGAAGCTCTCCGCGCCGGCGATTCGGACGCCGCAGAGCGCGGCGGCCCAGGCGCCAGCGGCCCCTTACAACAGCGGGAGGCGGAAATCATTCCCGACGCGGCGCGCGCGGGGGCTTGCTCCGGAGGGGGTCTCTCTCCCTCCAGACGAATCGAGCGGGACACGCGGGGAAGCGGTGAGCGAAGCGACCAGGACGTGACGGATCTCAGCCTGCAGCGAGGCGGGGTCGGTGATCCGGCAGCGCTCGTCCCGCCGTCAGCAGTGCTCGGCGATGATCGCCCAGCAGGCGTCCGCGAACTCGCGGTACGTCGATCGGTCGAGCGTCGCCTGCGTCACGGGCATCACGTCCTGGTGCTCGGCGAGCATCGGGCGCAGCGCGCCCTCGATGTCCGCGCTCGTCTCGATCCACAGGAACTCTTCGATGCCGTCGGTGATCTGGCCGCGGATGAGCTTCGGCACCTCGCTCAGCCGGACCTTCTTCGGGCTCCGCCGCGCGATCGACGAGGCGATCTGCTCGGCGTGCGCCGGCCACCGCTTGAGCGCGTTGTGGAACGTGGAGCCGACGAGCCGGAGGATCTGCTGCGCGAGCATCGCCACGCGCGGGCGCTGCACGCGCTCCTCGTTCTCCGCCACCATCACCAGGTAGTCGTCGCTCAGGAGCTTGCGCAGGTCGCTCGAGAGGATCTGCTGCGACTCCGGCGTCATCCGCAGATCCGCGACGTGCGCGAGGAAGATGTCCCGCAGCATGGTCAGCCGCGCCGTCACCGAGCCGGTCGGCGTCGTGTCGAGGATCTGGGCGAGCGGGTCGATCAGCCGGCGCCCGAAGGTGGTGAGGATGTGATCGAGGATCCGCTTCTGGTGCTGCTTGTGGCCGAGCACGGACAGCGCGCGCGCGATGTGCGCCTTGCTCGGCGCGTCGACGAGGATCTCCAGCGGCTGGTCCTGCGGCTTCCCCTCGTACATGCGCAGCGACGCGAACATCTCGCGGAACGCGTCCGCCGCGGCCGCTCCCTCGCCCGGCTCGCCGTAGACCCGGATGACGAGCCCCGAGTCGGGACCGGCGTCGAACAGCCGCCGGAGCTCTTCCCGGATGTCCTCGTCCGTGACGAGCGGCCCCGGAGGGAGCGATTTCCCGCGTGGATCCATGAGCGTCCAGCCTACGGCAAAGCGCAGCGTACCTGAACCTCTGTGCCCCGAGAAAGCGAGCGCCGGGTGCACGCTCGCGGTCCGGTGAGGACGTGCCTGCGGCGATGTCGTACCCCGGACCCAGGTCAGGCCGGCGTGGTATCGGGCGGCGCGCTTACATCAGATAGGAAGAGGAATCAGATGAAGACGACGGGCTGCTCCCAGATCGCGAGGACGATGCAGCCCTCGGCGCTCGAGACGCTGTGGCGGCTGCCCGGGGCGTTCATCACGAGCGTGCCGGCGCGGTGATGCCCGCGCTCGTCCGACTGCGAGCCTGTGAGCACGAAGATGTGTTCATGGCCGCGATGGACGTGCTGCGGCACGGATGCCCCCGGCGCGTAGCGCAGGAGCGCGGCCGAGGCGCCTGCGTCGCTGCTGCCGTAAAGGCGGTGAATCTCGACGCCCTCCCGGAGGCGCCGCCAGGGGACCGACTCCGGACGAGCGGCCATCGTTGCCACATTCGCAATGATGAATGGCAACTGCACAGGCACAAAATCCCGCGTTGCTGCTGGAAGTGTAGCTGTCATCGCGAATCTCCAGTGTTGATGGAACCATGCCACAGCGCGCGGTGCGCGCTCAACGGTAATCACGCGAAGCGCGCAAAATTCATGCGTGGGAAAAGTTCCAGAAATGCGGAGTCGCGTACACATCCATGGCGTGAAGAGCACACCGAGAACTCCTGTGTTCCCCGCTGCCGGCGCGGCACGGGGACAGCGCTTCCTCGCCATCTTCCGTCCACTGCTCCTCTCGCTCTCGCTCCTGCCGTCGGCCGGCTGCAGCAAGGAGGGGTCGAGCGATCAGCCGCTCACGGTGGGCTTCATCTACGTCGGCCCCAGGGACGACTACGGCTACAACCAGGCGCACGCCGAGGGGGCCGCCGCGCTCGCCAAGCTGGCCGGCGTGAAGACCCGTGAAGAGGAGAACGTCCCCGAGACGGTCGCCGTGCAGAAGACGCTCGAGAGCATGATCAACCTCGATGGCGCGACGGTGATCTTCCCGACGTCCTTCGGCTACTTCGATCCGCACATCCTCAAGGTGGCGGAGAAGTTCCCGGACAAGACCTTCCTCCATTGTGGCGGCCTCTACGACGGGTCGAAGCACCCGAGCAATGTCGGCAGCTATTTCGGTTACATCGACGAAGCCGAGTACGTGTCCGGCATCGTCGCCGGGATGACGACGAAGAGCGGCAAGCTCGGGTTCATCGCGGCGAAGCCGATTCCACAGGTGCTCCGCAACATCAACGCCTTCACGCTGGGCGCCCGGAGCGTGAACCCGAGCGTGACGACGGCCGTGATCTTCACCGGCGACTGGTCGATGCCCGTCAAGGAGGCGGAGGCGGCCAACAGCCTCATCGATCAGGGCGTCGACGTCCTGACCGCCCACGTGGACTCGCCCAAGGTGATCATCGAGCTCGCGGAGCGGCGCGGCGCGTTCAGCACCGGCTACCACACGAACCAGGCGACGCTCGCCCCGAAGGGGTACCTGACCGGCGCCGAGTGGAACTGGTCCAAGGTCTACACCGACTACATGACGTTCATCCGCGAGGGGAAGCCGTATCCGCACCTCCTGCGCGGCGGTTTCAAGGAGGGGTACATCAAGATCTCACCCTATGGCCCCGCCGTCTCCGAGGAAGCGAAGAAAAAGGCCGAGGAGGCGAAGGCGAAGCTCACGGAGGGCACGCTCACCATCTTCCAGGGGCCCATCATGAGCAATGAGGGCAAGGTGGTGATCGCCGATTCGGTCGCGCAGCAACAGACCGACATCGCGCTCGAGAGCATGGACTACCTCGTCGCCGGCGCCCTCGGCTCCACCCACTAGAGCAGTAGCCACCCGCTACGGATACGGGCCCATCTCGACGTTTTCGGTGCTCAGCGCACCGGAGTGCGCTTCCGCGCCGAAAGCGCCGATCTGGGCCCGTCTCCTGTGCGGGTGATCACCGCTCTGGAACGGGCATCGATCAGAGCGCTTCGAGGACGGCGGCGGCGGGGGCGGTCCAGCCGATGATCGCGCCCTGGGCACGGACCATCTCCAACGTCGCCGCCTTGAACTCGGGGAAATAGCTCTCGGTGGCGTCCTCGATCAATAGGCACTCGTAGCCGCGATCGTTCGCCTCACGCATCGTGGTCTGGACGCAAACCTCGGTCGTCACGCCGGCGATGAGCAGGTGGGAGACGCCGAGCGCCGCCAGCCTGGCGTCGAGGCCCGTCCGGTAGAAGGCGCCTTTTCCGGGCTTCGGTACGACGAGCTCGCCGGGCGCCGGCGCGAGCTCGGGCACGAAGTCGTTGCCCGGCTCGCCCAGGACCAGGATGCGCCCCATCGGCCCGACATCGCCGATCCGCATCCCAGGAGCGCCCCGGCTCCGCTTCGCGGGGGGGCAGTCCGAGAGATCCAGCCTGTGACCCTCCTTCGTGTGGATGATGGGCAGGCCGTGGTCGCGGAACGCGTCGAGGACGCGCCGGACCGTCGGCACGATGCGCTGGAGCCGCTTGACGTCGTTGCCGAGCGCCGCGCCGAAGCCGCCGGGCTCGAGGAAGTCGCGCTGCATGTCGATGACGAGCAGCGCCACGGCGTCCCGATCGGCGACGCGGAAGGGGTACGGCTTCGCCGCGATCTCGAGGGGCCGCGCCGTCATCGGTGCCCCGCCATCGCGCGGCCGATCTCCGCGACGTCGGCCGAGGCGATCGGCGACTCGTGGACGATGCGGCCTTCGCTCATCACGAGGACACGGTCGGCCATGGCGAAGATCTCGTCGAGATCTGCGCTCACCAGGAGGACGGCGGTCCCGCGGTTGCGCGCCTTCAGGATGCGGGAGCGGATCTCGGCCACGGCCGCGAAATCGAGCCCGAAGCAGGGGTTTGCGGCGACGAGGAGCTCGATGTCCTCGTCCATGCCGAGCTCCCGCGCGAGGACGGCGCGCTGCACGTTGCCGCCGGAGAGCTTGCCTATCGGGGCGTCGACCGAGGGCGCCTTGATGGCGTACTCCGCGGCGAGGCGCTCGGCCGACCGCCTCAGCGCCGCCCGGCTCACGCCCCAGCGGAGCCTCGTGAAGGGCGGCCTGTCGAAGACGCGGAACCCGATGTTCTCGGCGACCGACATCGCGGGGACGCAGGCGTTGCGCAGCGGCTCCTCGGGCAGGCACCGCACCCGGTGCTTCAGGATCTGCGCGCGCCCGGCGCCGTACGGCTCTCCATGGACGAGCATGCTGCCACCCCGCGCGGCGCGCTGCCCGGCGAGGACCTCGACGAGCTCCTCCTGCCCGTTGCCGGAGACGCCGGCGATGCCGACGATCTCGCCGCGATGGACCGTGAGCGTCACGCCGTCGAGCGCCGGCCGCCCGCGATCGTCGCTGGCGGCGAGCCCCTCGATGCGCAGGATCGGCTCCCCGGCGGGCGCGTCGCCGCGCGCCGCGGAGACCTGCGCCGGCTGCGCGCCGACCATCATCTCGGCCATGGCCGCCGGCGTGAGGTCCTTGACCTTGCCCCGACCGGCGACCCGGCCGCGCCGCAGCACCGTGACCTCGTCGGCGAACGCCGTCACCTCGCGGAACTTGTGCGAGATCATGAGCACGCTGATCCGCTGCTCGTCGGCCATGCACCGGAGCATCCCGAGCACCTCGTCGGCCTCCCCGGGCGTGAGGACCGAGGTCGGCTCGTCGAGGATGACGATCCTGCTGCCGAGGTAGAGTTGCTTCAGGATCTCGAGCTTCTGCTTCTCGCCCGCGGCGAGCGCGCGGACGGTCCGCTCCGGATCGAGCCGGAACGGCATGCGCGCCATGAACGCGCAGATCGCCTCGCGCTCCTTGCGCCAGTCGATCACGAGGGGGAGCGACGCGCGCGCGAGCACGAGGTTCTCGGCGACCGTCATGTTCATCACGAGGGTGAAGTGCTGGTAGACCATGCCGATCCCCAGCGCCTGCGCGTCGCGCGGGCTCCTGATGGACAGGGCAGCGTCGCCGACCCTCACCTCGCCGGCGTCGGCCTGGTGATAGCCCATGATGCACTTGACCAGCGTGCTCTTGCCGGCGCCGTTCTCGCCGAGGAGCGCGTGGAAGCTCCCGGGCGCGAGGCGCAGCGAGACGTCGTCGAGCGCGAGCAGCGGCCCGAACCGCTTCGTGATCCCCGCGGCGGAGAGCGCCGGCGGCGGCGCGAGGGGGCTGGGCTCCCGGGCGGCGGCGCGGGGCGGCCTTGCCGCGGGGCTGGAGAAGACGCGCGGGTCCATGGTCACGGGAGCGCCTCCAGCAGCGCGGCGGAGGTCGAGACCGCGCCGAACACGCCGTTCTGCATCTTGATCATCTTCAGCGCGGCGGCGTGGTTGCCAGGATCCGTGGCCGCGCAGCAGTCGGAGAGCAGCAGGCACTCGTACCCGCGGTCGTTCGCCTCGCGCATCGTGGTGTGCACGCAGACGTCCGTCGTGATCCCCGTGAGGATCAGGTTCTCGATGCGGCGCTGGCGGAGGATGAGATCGAGATCCGTCGCGCAGAACGAGCCCTTGCCCGGCTTGTCGATGATCGGCTCGCCGGGCAGGGGCGCGAGCTCCGGGATGATCTCCCACCCGGGCTCTCCGCGGACGAGCACGCGCCCGCACGGCCCGGGATCACCGATGCCCACGCCCGTGCCGCGCCCGCCGTCGGTTCGGCGGGAGCGCCACCGCTTGTTCGCCGGCAGATCGGAGAGGTCCGGCCGGTGCCCCTCGCGCGTGTGCAGGACGTGATAGCCGCGACGGCGCAGCTCCGCGAGCGCGCGCTGGATAGGCGCGATGCACGCCCGCGTCAGGGAGATGTCGTAGCCGAGCAGGTCGATGTACCCGCCCTTCCCGCAGAAGTCGGTCTGCATGTCGATGACGATCAGGGCCGTCGTCTCGGGGCGGAGCGCGCCGTTGTAAGGCCAGGCGTAGGGATCAGCGGCCACGTAGGGCATGGGTCGAGTCCTCCTGTCATTCAGCGTTTCGCTCGTCTCGTACGGTTCGCTCGTCTCGCGGGGCTCGCTCCTTTCGTTCGTCTCGTCCGTTTCGTACGGTTCACGCGGTTCGTCCGGCGCGCGTCGCGTCGCGCGATCAACGCGCGAGCGTCAGCTCGGCGGGCTGATCGCGCAGGGTCTGGGTCGCGGAGCTCGCGGCGACCATGATGGCCAGCGTCACGATGTACGGCGCGGCGTTGAAGAGGTGGTATCCCCAGGTGATCCCCACGGACTGGAGCGCCGGCCCGAGGGCGCTCGCGCCGCCGAAGAGCAGCGAAGCGAAGAGGCAGCGCACCGGGTTCCAGCGCGCGAAGATGACGAGGGCGACGGCCATGAGCCCCTGTCCGCTCGAGAGCCCCTCGTTCCAGCTGCCAGGGTAAAAGAGCGAGAGGAACGAGCCGCCGACGCCGGCGAGGAAGCCGCCGGCCATGGTCGCGCGCCGCCGGACCAGGTTCACGTCGACCCCCATCGCGCGGGCGCTGTCGGCGCTCTCGCCCACGGTGCGGAGCACGAGCCCGAAGCGGGTCCGGTTCAGCGCCCAGAGCAGGAGCGGGGCGAGCGCGGCCCCGATGAGGAAGAGCGCGTTCACCTGGAGCGCGGAGCGGACCTGGGGGAGATCGCTGAAGAAGCCGAGCGATATCGCGGGCAGGCGGGGCGCCGTCGGCTGGATGAGCGGTTTGCCGAGGAAGAAGGCGAGGCCGACGCCGAAGAGCATGAGCGCGATGCCGACGGCGATGTCATTGACGCGCGGCTTCGAGCACAGCCACGCGTGCAGCGCGCCGAGCGCGGCGCCGATGGCGCCGGCGGCGAGCACGCCGAGCCAGGCAGAGCCCGTGAGGAAAGAGACGCCATAACCTCCCATCGCGCCCATGACGAGCGTGCCCTCCAGGCCGAGGTTCACGCGGCCGCTCTTCTCGGTGAGGCACTCGCCGAGGCTCACGAAGAGGAATGGCGTGCTGATGCGGATGGCCCCGGCGGCGACCGCGAGGGGGATGCCCCAGAGACCGAGCCCAGCTGCGTCGTTCATCATGCCACCGAAGGCGCCGGAGCCGCCTGACGGACCTTGGGCTCGCGGGCAGCGAGGGAACGGCCATAAAGCGTCTCGCTGGCGAGGATCGCGATGAACAGGATCCCCTGGAGCACGCTCACCGTCGCGTCGGGGAGCCGCGCCGTCCGCTGCAGCAGGCCGCCGCTCGCGCCGATGCCGCCGAGCAGGAGGGCGACCGGCATGATCGCGAGCGGGTTGTGGCGCGCGATGAACGCGACGAGGATGCCGGTGTAGCCATAGCCGCTGACCAGCGACCCGTTGGCCCGGCCGTGGACCGCCGCGACCTCCACCATGCCGGCGAGCCCGGCGCACGCTCCGGCGAGCGTGCAGGTGAGCACGACGAGGCGCTTGACCGGCAGTCCGGCGAGGAGCGCCGCGCGGACGTTGCCGCCGCTCATCGCCGCGCCGAAGCCGAACGTCGTCCGGTGCATCAGCACATAACAGAGCGCGCAGGCGAGCACCCCGTAGGCGAGGCCCCAGTGGACCTCGAGGCCCGGCAGGCTCCCGAGCGTGTTCTCGGCGCCGATGGAGGCGGTCGAGGGCTTGTTGAGGCTCGCCGGGTCGCGCAGCGCGCCCTCGACGACATGGTTCAGGATCGCGATACCGATGTAGTTGAGGAGGAGGCTGCTGATCGTCTCGCTCACGCCGCGGTAGACGCGCAGCGCGCCGGCGAGGCCGATCCAGAGCGCCCCGGCGGCGAGCCCGGAGACGAGCATCGCGGCGAGCACGGCGGCGGGCGGCGCGCCCCACGCCCGTGCGGCCAGCGCCGCCGACGCGGCCGAGAGCCCGCCCATGGCGAGCGCGCCCTCGCCGCCGATGACGATCAGGCCGAGGCGCGCCGGCAGCGCCGTGCAGAGCGCGGTCAGCATGAGCGGCGCGGCCCGAAGGAGGGTGTTCTGGAGCGAGAACCACGTGCCGAAGGCGCCGCGGACCATGTCGTGATAGACGCTCAAGGGGTTCACCCCCTGGGCTGCCACGAACGCGCCGAACACGAGGAGCGAGGCCGCGAGGGCCCCGAGGGGGATGGCGATCGCTTCGGTCGTCTCACGCCCGAGCAGCCCGTGCGAGATGACTTTCACGCTGCCGAGGATAAGGCCTCCATTATTTCCACACGTTTTCGGGGAGCTTGCTTGTCGTGACAGGACGGACAGGACGGGCGCCTCGCGCCGGGACGACCCGCTCCGGCCGGCGAGCGACGCGCCGTTGTCATGACGTGCGACACCCCGGGGGCTCACCGGGTCGAGTGACGCTGTGGTGTGGTGGCCGCGCTGCGATGTGGCGGTAACGCTGCCATGTGGTGGCCGCGGCGACCGCGAACGGTTCGCACAGCGCGGCGGTCTCCGCCTTGCACTCGCCGTCGCCTGCCGGTGAGTTTGCTTGGCGTTCATTGCGTGGACGGCGAATAGAGCGGCGAGCGCTCGCGCGCCTGAAAGATCTGGGAATGCCGAGGTCCGCGCCGTGCGGCCCCGGCGAGCCTCGTTCCTGTGCCCACGTGCGCAGCGCGCCGCGCGCCGCGTAGAGGACCGCCGATCGATCCCACCCGCAAACCCCTGACTGGAGGTAACGCTGTCATGCGGTTCGAACGAACGATTCTGTTCCTGCTCGGCGCCGGTGTCCTCATGGCGTCCCGCCCGGCGGTGTCGGCGGACCTGACCTGCTCGTCGAGCGCGACCCTGGAGGCGCTCGTGACGTGCATTCGCGATCAGATGCCCGGCAGGGACTCAGGCATCTTCGTCACCCCGAGCTCGACGCAGCTGACCGCGTGGCGGAGCGTCGTTCGCACCATGATGGGCGGCAGCTGCACTATCGTGCTGCCGTCCAGCCTGTCGTCGTCCGCGCGGATCCGGCTCCTCCGCGACGTCAACAATGGACGAAGGTACTGTGTGCTCATGGAGGTCGGCGATCGGAACAGCGACGGGACCGTCGATCTCGGGCTGGGCACGTTCATCGTGGACGCGGCCGCGGAGCGAGAGCTCGCTCATTCGGCGCCGCATGCGACCGCGGACCTGGAGACGGAGATCCAGGCCGTCAGCGTCTTCAAGGCGACGAGATCCCGCAGCTTCCTGATGGCGGGCGCTCACCGCGATGCGAGCTTCACCGACAGCGTTTGCCAGAGCTCGACCATGGTCTCGGACGTGGCCCACAACGTGACGAACGCGTTCCACGCGACCTACCTGGAGCTCGCGGCCTTTTATGGATCGAGGCCCTGGTGGGGCATTCAGTGGCATGGCATGGCGCGAGATACCTGCGCGGAGGACGTGTTCGCCTCGCACGGCATGGATGTCGCCCCTGTCTCGGGTGACAAGATACTGGAGCTCAAGCGCAACTTGCTGGCCAGCAAGCCCACCTGGCGGGTCGGCGTTCCCGGCAGCAGCGATTGTTCGCTGAACGCGACGACCAACGTTCAAGGCAGGCTCCTCAACTTCGTTTCGGCGAGCCAGGTCTGTGGTCGCTCCGCCACGAGCTACAGCGGACGCTTCGTGCATATCGAGCAAGATCCCGCCTTTCGCCTCGCGGACACCTGGATCAATGCGGTCAAAGCCACCTGGCCATGAGCGCCGCTCCTCGGCCGCGCGCTGCGGAGCAAGCCTGGCGATGAAAAGAAGGATCGTAGGGGTCTCGCTCGCGCGCTCGAGTCGTGCGCGTCGTGGAAGACGCCCTGGAGATTTCGCGCCGCGCTAAAGGCCGCCCGGGTGAACAGCGACGCGCGAAATCAGGTTTGCCTCGAAAACGACGGAATGTTTCAGCGGTAACGAAGTGAATGCATTGCCAATTGGTACGGTGACGTGTGCGCACGATCTGCATATGCTCGCCGTCATGACATTGCCCCTTGTCCCACTACGCTCTCTGGGTGTCGTCGCTGCCGGTGCCGTCCTCGTCGTGGCGACAGCCGCCTCGTGCGGAGGAGGTGGCTCGAGCTCGTCCTCGTCGGACGGCGGATCAGGGCCTGGCGGCGCCGGTGCCGGAACATCCACCGGAGCCGGCGCCGGAACAAGCCAGGGCCCTGCGAGCAGCTCGTCGTCAGGGGCGGGCACCGGCGGCGCTCCACCCGCGGTCGGCTCCGGCGGCAGCGAAGGCGGCGGCCCGCCGGCGCACGTGCCGGGCGAGCCGATCTCCATCCCGGCTCAGGCGTGGAGCAGGGGTATCACGGACGGCGTCTACGAGGACGGCGCGCCCATCGGCGGCTTCGGGGCCGGGACGATCACCTGGCGGTTCGACGGCAGGTTCTACAAGGGGCGCCTCGATATCGGGAGCAATGACCAGAACGTCGACAACAACGCGGGCTTCTTCATGTACCAGAAGGCCGAAGGGGGCGACGCGCAGACGAAGCGCCTCGACAAGGACGGCCTGGGCCAGGGGCAGGCGACGTACTCCTCGCTCTTTCCGCGCTCGTGGGTCGATTACCACGGCGCGGCATTCCCCTGCAAAGCGAAGGTCGAACAATACAGCCCCATCATCCCGGGCGACTACAAGAAATCGAGCTATCCGGTCGGCGTCTATCGGTGGGAGATCACGAATCCGACCGGAGCGCCTTGCGACGTCGCCGTGATGCTGACCTGGAAGAACGATCACGGCGGCAATGGCGCCACGGTGCAGACCTCCGGCGACGACGTGGGCCTGGTCCTCACCCGAGGCGGAGGGGCGCCGAACTCCGAGGGACAGGGGGAGTTCACGCTCGCCAGCCGGAACGCGCCAGGCGTGGTCGTCTCGTACCAGTCCGCCGACAGCGTCGCCGCCCTGCAGAGCGAGCTCGCCAACGACGGCATGCTCGCCAACACGACGGGAGGGCACTCGCTCGGGGCGATCGCGTTCAAGGCGACGGTGGAGCCGGGGAAGAGCGCCATTGTGCCGATCGTGCTCGCGTGGGATATCCCGGTCACGCAGGCGGGCTCGGGGGACAGGTGGTACCGCGCGTACACGCGCCACTTCGGGCGGACGGGGAGCGCCTCGTGGACGATCGCGGCGGAGGCGCTCGCCGAGCACGAGCCGTGGCTCTGGGCGATCCAGGACTGGCAGGCCAGCGTGCTCGACGACCCGAAGTACCCGGAGTGGCTCAAGGGCGCTCTGTTCAACGAGCTCTATTACTACGCCATCGCGGGCACGTACTGGGAGGCCGGCGCGGCGTCCGGCCAGCCGGACGACCCGGACGAGGACATGTTCACAAGCCTCGAGTCGTACATCTACCCGTTCTACGGGACCTCGGACGTGCGCTTTTACGGCTCATGGGCCCTGTTCTCGCTCTGGCCGGACATCGACAAGCAGGAGGTGCGGCAGTTCTGCGACAGCGTGACGACCACGCGCTCCGACAGGCCGCGCGCGATCGGGACCACCGCGCACGATTTCGGAGACACCGACACCGTCTTCCGCAAGTGGAACGCGTACACGTACCGCGACTCGACCAACTGGAAGGATCTCAACTCCAAGCTGGTCCTGATGGTCTACCGCGACTGGGCGCTCACCGGGAAGACCGACAAGGAGTTCCTCGATTACTGCTGGCCCGCCGTGAAGATGGCGATGCAGAAGGTGAAGGGCCAGGACGGCGACGGGGACGGGCTGCCGGAGAGCAACGGTATCGATCAGACGTACGACGACATGGACCTGCACGGCAACACCGCGTACTGCGGAAGCCTCTTCCTCGCCGCCAGCGAGGCCGCGAAGGAGCTGGCGACCGCGGTCGGTGACACCTCGCTCGCGGGCACCTACCAGACGTGGTTCGATCAGGCCAAGGGCGGCTTCGAGTCGAAGCTCTGGACGGGCTCGTATTACAAGATCGACACGGGGAGCCGGGACACGAACAGGATCATGTCGGATCAGCTTGCTGGCCAGTGGTACGCGCGCGCCCTGGGGCTGCCGCCGATCGTCGACCCGAGCCACGCCGTGTCGGCGTTCACGAAGATCTACGAGAACAACTTCAAGCGGTTCGACGGCGGGACCCGCGGCGTCGTCAACGTCATGACCGCCAATGGCTCGGTCGACGGGACGAGCAACCAGACGCGCGAGTGCTGGGTGGGCACGTCCTGGGGCGTGGTGGCCGGCATGATCCAGGAGGGGCTCGCCGCGCAGGCCGGCGAGATCGGCGTGAGCCTTGTCGACACGATCTGGAAGACCGACGGCCTGTGGTTCCGCACGCCGGAGGCATGGGAGGGCAACGGCAGCATCCGCGCGCCCTACTACATGCGCGCCACCACGCTGTGGGCGGCGAAGCACGCGTACGATATCGCGCCGTAGACCCGCGATATCGCCCTCGCAAACCCGGCGTCGCCCCCCGACTCGCCGCCGCCCACAGAGCGGCGGCGGGCGCGGCCAGAGCCCGGGCGCCGGCGCGTCACCGGCGCTCGTCGGGTGTGTCTCGCCTGCCACATCACCCGCCCGGATTCCGCCGCGGACTCGCCTCTTGCGCCCGCGGCATCCCCATTGCTGAGTCGCGGCCATGTCCGTCGCTCCGCGCCTCCGATCTGCGCCCGCCGTTCTCGCGGTCATCGCCCTCAGCCTGGCGTGCGTTCAGGGCGCGCGCGCCCCCAACGTCCCGCCTCGAGGGACGCTCGCGCCCGGCGCGCTCGAACCGGGCGGAAAGGCCGCGGCAGGGCCGTTCGCGGTGGTCTTCGGCGCGCCGCGCGGGCAGACCACGAGCCCCGCCGAGATCAGCCTGGTCTTCAACCGGCCGATGCGATCGCTCGATCTCGCGGGCAGCGAGGCCGCGGCGCCCGCGGTCCTGAAGCCGTCCGCGCCTGGACGCTGGCGCTGGGTCGGCACGAGCGGCCTCACGTTCGTCCCCGAAGGCCGCCTGCCGCGCGGCACGGAGTTCACCGTCGAGGTCCCGGCGGGCACCCGCGCGCTCGACGGCAGCGCGCTCGCCGAGCCGTACTCGTTCACCTTCCGCACCGAGCTGCCCGCGGTCGCGCGCGTCGAGCCCTGGTCGGGCAAGGACGACCTCAAGCCGGAGGCGCGGTTCGAGCTGCGGTTCAACCAGCCGGTCGACACCGCCGAGATCGCGCGGCGCGCGTCCCTCACGGTGGGCGATCGAAGAGACAAGGTGGCGTTCGAGGTGCGGCGCCCCGACGCGAAGAACGAGATGCTCGCCGAGCTCGTCCCCCGCGCGCCGCTGCCGCGCGACAGCGAGATCGAGCTCGCCGTGGCCGAGGGCCTCCGCGGCCGCGAAGGGCCGCTGCCGGCCGGCGAGGAGCAGCGGTTCACGTACCGCACCTACGGGCCGCTCCGGGCGCTGCGCCCCCAGTGCGATCGCGACTCGCCGCAGGGGCGCTGCGCGGCCGACGGCGGGTTCACGCTCGCCTTCTCGAACCCCATCAAGTTCGCGGACGCGAAGCGGGCGATCTCGGTGGAGCCCGCCGTCAAGCTGCTGTGGCCGTCGTGGATCGAGGACGACGAGCCCACGAGCCACATCCCCCTCGGCGGCGCCTTCGCCCCGGGTCGAAGCTACCGGGTGCGCGTGGCCGCCGGGCTGCGCGACGTGCACGGGCAGGCGCTCGCCGGCGTCGTCACCGAGGAGATCGCGTTCGACGATCGCTGGCCCGAGGCGCAGATCGGCCTCGTCGGGAGCGTGTTCGAGCCGGCCCAGCGGCGCGAGATCCCGGTCGTGTCCGTGAACGTGCGCGAGCTCTCGCTCGCGGTCGGCGCGATGACCGAGGAGATGATCCTCGCGCTCCAGGGTGATCCGCACAGCCCGGGGCGCAGCCCGAAGATGGGCGAGATCGCGGCGCTGCCCTCCGGCAAGCAGACGGTCCTGCGCCCGGCCGCCGCGACCAACACGCCGGCGACGCACCTCGTGCGCGCCGCCGAGGTGCTGGGGGGCGAGGGCAAGCGCGGGCCGCTCGCGATCGGGATCAGCTACACAGCCCGGCCCGGGACGCGGCACGCGCGCACCACGTCCGAGGCGGTGATCGCGCAGGTGACCGACCTCGGGATCAGCGCGAAGGTCTCGCCGAGCGGCTCGCTCGTCTGGGTGACGCGCCTGTCGACGGGCGCGCCGGTGCCCGGGGCGCGCGTGTGGATCCGGGCCCCTGGCGCGCCCGCGCCCGCCGCGGTGTCCACCGACGCCCAGGGGTTCGCGGTGGTCCCCGCGACGGCGCACGGTCCGGAGGCCTCGACGACGCTCGGGCGCAGCGTGGTCTTCGCGCGCGCGGGCGACGACTGGACGTACCGCACCGTCGCCGACTCGCTCAACGGGTGGCGCTTCGGCGCGGCGTCCGACTTCAGCGAGGCGCGCCCGTTCGGGATGATGTTCTCCGATCGCGGCATCTACCGGCCGGGCGACACGGTGCGCGTGAAGGGGATCTTCCGCGAGGAGGGCGCGCGCGGGGCGAAGACGCCGGTCGGCAGGAGCGTCGCGCTCAAGGTCGAGGGGCCGGACGGCGAGGCGCTCGTCTCGCTCTCCCCGACGCTCGGCGCCTTCGGCACGTTCTCGGCCGACGTGAAGATCCCCGAGAGCGCGCGGCTCGGCACGTACAGCCTCGCCGCCACGGTCCAGGGCGGCGAGGCGGGGTGGCCGGACGTGATGGGCAGCGTCGAGGTCGCCGAGTACCGCCCCGCCGAGTTCAAGGTCGGCGTCGAGAGCGACAGGCCGAGCTACGTCCGCGGCGACAAGGCGCGCTGGACGGCGCGCGGCGATTACCTGTTCGGGGCGCCGATGACGAACGCGGAGGCATCGCTCTCCGTGACGCGCGCGCCGGCGTCGTTCTCGCCGCCGGGGATCGAGGGGTTCACGGTCCGCGAGGACGAGCTCACCGACGCGCTGCGGGACCAGGCGCCGCGCGGGTTCGAGGTGCAGAGCGCGCGCGAGAAGCTCGACGCGGCCGGGCAGGCGGCGATCGGCGCGGCGCTCTCGATGCCGGGGCAGCGCGGCACGGAGCTCGTCACGTGCGAGGCGTCGGTCACCGACGTGTCGCGGCAGACGATCGCCGGGAGCTCGACGGCGCTCGTGCACCCGGCCGAGTTCTACGTCGCCCTCAAGGAGCCCGAGCTCTTCGCGAAGGCGGGCGACGTGCTGCGGCCGGAGATCCTCGCGGTCGATCCGAAGGGGGCGCGCGTCGCGCAGGTCGCGGTCCGGGTCGAGCTCGTGCACCGGACGTGGACGCTCGCGCGGGAGGAGAGCGGCAGCGCGTACCGCAGCGTGAGCGCGCCGGTCGACAAGGTCGTCGCGCGGTGCGGCGTCACGACGGCGGCGGCGCCGCGGAGCTGCGAGCTCACGGTCCCGTCGGGGGGCTATTACCTCCTGCACGCGACGGCCAGGGACCGCCGCGGCAACCCCGTCGGCGCCGCCGCCGGGGTCTACGCGCTCGGCGAGGGCGGCGGGGGCTTCGGCGACAGCGACGAGCTCAAGGTCGACCTCGTTCCCGACCGCGACAGCTACGAGATCGGGCAGACGGCGCGCATCATCGTGAAGTCGCCGTTCGCCTCCGCCGACGCGCTGGTCACGGTCGAGCGCGCCGGGATCTCCGCGCACCGGAAGGTGACGCTGTCGGGCGCCATGCCCGTGATCGACGTCCCGATCACGGAGGACCTCCGGCCGAACGCCTTCGTCTCGGTGCTGCTCCTGCGCGGGCGGACGAAGCCGCAGCCCGCGCCGGGGAAGGGCGGGGCGCCTGGGCCCGACGTCGGGGCGCCGGCGTTCCGCCTCGGCTACGCGCCGCTCCGCGTGAACCCGGAGGCGCAGCGGCTCGCGGTGCGCGTCCGCGCCGACAAGGCGGACGCGCGCCCCGGCGATCCGATCCGCGTGGACGTCGACGTCCGCGATCGCGCCGGCCAGCCCGCCCGCGCGGAGGTCACGCTCTACGCCGTGGACGAGGGCGTGCTGTCGCTGACGGGGTACACGACGCCGGATCCGATCCCCGTGTTCGGCGCGCCGCGCCCGTTGAAGGTGGCGACGATCGAGACGCGCGAGGCGCTCGCGCGCGTGCGCAACCCGTTCGCCGACCTCGGCGCCGACAAGGGGCGCGCGGGCGGCGGCGGCGCCGAGGGCGGCACGGGCGTGCGCCGCGATTTTCGCCAGAGCGCCTACTACAACCCCGCGCTCGTGACCGACGCCTCCGGGCAGGTGCACGCGAGCTTCAAGCTGCCGGACTCGCTCACGACGTACCGGGTCATGGCGGTCGTGGCCGCCGAGGACGATCGCTTCGGCTACGGCGAGTCCCGGGTGACGACGAGCCGCCCGCTCATGGCCCGGCCCGCGCTGCCGCGCTTCCTCCGCGCGGGCGACGCGATCGACGCGGGGGTGGTCGTGACCTCGAAGGGGCTCGCGAAGCCGGCGACGGTCGAGGTGGAGGTCACCGCGTCGGGGCTGACGCTCGCGGGCAGCGCCAAGCGCGCGGTCGAGCTCGCGCCGGGCGCGTCGGCCGAGGTCCGCTTCGCGCTCTCGGCGCCGCGGGCCGGCCCCGCGACGCTGCGCTTCCGCGCCACCGGCGGCGGCGCGTCGGACGTTGTCGAGGTGAACCGCGAGATCAAGGCGCCCATGGCGCCGGAGGCCGTCGCGCTCTACGGCGACACCACCACGGCGAGCGCGGAGCGGCTCGGGGACCTGTCGGCGATCCGCGACGACACGGGCGGGCTCACGGTGAGCCTCGCGCCGACAGCGCTCGTGGGCCTCGGCGGCGGCGTGGAGCAGCTCCTCGAGTACCCGTACGGCTGCACCGAGCAGCTGACGAGCCGGATGGTCCCGCTCCTGTCGCTGCGCGACCTCGCGAAGGCCTACGGGATCGCGCTGCCGAAGGACCTCACGGCCGTCATCGGCAAGACGGTCCGGGAGATCGTCTCGCACCAGCGCGGGGACGGGGGCTTCGGCTTCTTCGCCGAGTCGGACAGCGCCGACCTGTGGACCACGGCGTACGCGCTGTGGGGCCTCACCGAGGCCAGGCGCTACGGGGTCGCGGTGCCGCCCGACGCGGTGGAGCGCGCGACGTCGTACCTGCGCCAGGAGCTCAACCGGATCGGCGCCGACCCGCTCCTCCGGGCGACGGCGCCGTTCCTCGTCGACGTCCTCGCGGCGAGCGGCGCCCCCGACCCCGGGCGCGCGAGCCAGCTGTTCGACGAGCGCGACAAGCTGCCGCTCTTCTCGAAGGCGCTCCTCGCGCACGCGATGGTGATCGGCAAGAGCGACAGGGCGTCCGTGGATCAGCTCGTCCGCGAGCTCGAGGGCGCGCTGCGCCTCGACGGTCCGGTCGCGCGGGCCGTCCACAACCACGGCGACGCGTACGCGGTCCTCATGGACTCCGAGGCCCGCACCTCGGCGCTCGTGCTGCGCGCGCTGCTCGCGGCGCGGCCGGCGCACCCGCTCGCGCCGCGGCTCGCGGCGGGGCTGCTCGCGGATCGCCGCGGGGGCACGTGGCGCAGCACGCAGGAGACTGCCTGGGCGCTGCTCGCGCTCGATCAGTACCGGAAGGCGCAGGAGAAGACGGCGCCGGACTTCGACGCGCGGGTGTTCCTGGGGCAGGCGGAGCTGTTCTCGGCGCCGTTCCACGGCCCCACGACGGAGCAGGTCAAGACGTCGATCCCCGCGGCGAGGCTCGCGAGCGCCGGGGGTGCGCCGCTCGCGTTCGCGGTCGACGGGCGCGGCCGCCTGTTCTACGAGGCGCGGCTCCGCTACGCGCGCAAGCAGCTCCCGACGGAGGCGCTCGACCGCGGCTTCTTCGTCGAGAAGTCGCTCCGCGCGCTCGCGCCCGAGGACCTCGCCGCCGTGGTCGGCGGCGCGTCGACGTCGAGCGGGGGCGCGGCTCCGCCGTCGGTCGCGTTCGCCGGCGGCGACCTCGTGCTCGGCGAGATCGTCGTGGTGACGCCGTCTCCGCGCGACTTCGTGGTCATCGACGATCCGCTGCCGGCCGGCCTCGAGGCGGTCGACGCGCGGCTCGCGACGTCCGCGCGCTCGCTCGACGTCGACGCGGCCGAGGCCCAGGCCGAGGCCGACGACGCCGACGTCGATCAGGACGACCTGCGCGCGACCGGCCGCGTCTACGACCCGAGCCGCTTCGTCCGCGAGATCCGCGACGATCGCGTCCTCTTCTTCGTCGACCACATGGCCGCCGGGATGTACCGGTACCGGTACCTCGCGCGCGCAACGACGCTCGGCTCGTTCGTGGTCCCGCCCGCGCGCGCGGAGGAGATGTACAGCCCCGAGGTCTTCGGCCGGACGGGCGCCGTCACGGTCCAGGTCGGGAGCCGAGGGCCGGACGCGGCGCCGCGTCCGCGCTGAGCCGTGCGCGCGCCCTCCCCGGAAGGGCCCGGCCGCGCAGGGCGGTGGCTTGCGCGCCTCGGCCCGCGCGCGCGGCGGATCCTGCGCCGCGCGGCGCAGATCGCGGTCGCCCTCGCCGTCGCGCCGTGGCTCCTGCTCGTCGCCCTCGCGGCGCTCACGCCGCTCCCGCCGCAGCTCGCGGCGCCCGAGGACCACGCCGTGTCCACGGTCCTGCTCGACCGCCACGGCACGGTGCTCCGCGAGCTCCGCGCTGGAGACGGCGCGCGCGCGCGCTGGCTTCCGCTCTCCGAGGCCGGCGATCGCATCCAGCGCGCGCTCCTGGCCGCGGAGGACAAGCGGTTCGCGCGCCACCCCGGCGTCGATCCGATCGCGATCGCGCGCGCCGTCGGCCAGCTCGCGGTGGAGCGGCGCGTCGTCTCGGGCGGGTCCACGATCACGCAGCAGCTCGCGCGCACGCTCGTCCCGCGCCCCCGCACCGCGCGCGGCAAGCTCGGCGAGGCGGCGCTCGCGCTGCGCATCGAGGCGTCGCTCTCGAAGCGCGAGATCCTCGAGCAGTACCTGAACCGCGTCGCGTTCGGCCCGGGCCTGCGCGGGGTCGAGGCGGCGAGCCGCTTCTACTTCGACAAGCCCACGCGCGACCTGTCGCTCGCCGAGGCCGCCGCGCTCGCCAGCATGCCGCGCGGCCCGGCGCTGTACGATCCGCGCCGCGGCACCGGCCCGCTCGAGCGCCGCAGGAACCGCGTCCTCGATCGCATGCTCGAGGCCGGCCTCGCCGGCGAGGCCGAGGTGGCCCGCGCCCGCGCGGAGCCCATCGCGCTCGCCCCCAAGGGGGGCGGCCTCGGCGCGCCGCACCTCGTCCGCGCCGTGCTCGGCGGCGCGCTCGGTCCGGGCGCGGGCCTGGACGCCGAGGGCCCCGGCGCCGCGTCGCCCCGCGCCCGGGCGACCTCGATCACGCTGACGATCGACCGCGGCCTCCAGCGCGAGATCGAGGTCCTCGCGCAGCAGACCGTCCGCGGCCTCTCGGATCGCGACGTCGGCGCGGCGGCGGTGGTGGTGATCGAGAACGCGACCGGCGAGATCCTCGCGTACGTCGGCTCGCACGACATCGACGACGCCGCCGGGCTCGGCCACAACGACGGCGTCCTCGCGCTGCGCCAGCCCGGCTCTGCGCTGAAGCCGTTCGTCTACGAGCTCGCCATGGAGAAGCTCGGGTTCACCGCCGCGACCGTCCTTCCCGACGTCGAGCTCTCGTTCCCGACGGCGGACGGCAACTACGCGCCGCGGAACTACGACGGCCGCTTCCACGGCCCCGTCCGCCTGCGGGACGCGCTCGCCAGCTCGTACAACGTTCCCGCTGTCTGGGCGGCGGCCGCGCTCGGCCCCGAGCGCGTCCTCGCGCGGCTCCGGGAGCTCGGCCTCCGCTCGCTCGATCGCGAGCCGTCGCGCTACGGCGTCGCCATCGCGCTCGGCGACGGCGAGGTCCGCCTTGTCGACCTCGCGAACGCTTACGCCACGCTCGCGCGGGGAGGCCTTTACCTGCCGGTGCGCGCGGTGCGCTCGTTCGCCCCCTCGTCGCCTCCGTCCCCCTCATCACAAGCGGCCTCTTCGGTGTCGCCCGCGTCCAGCGGTAGCGGCGCGCCCGCCGAGCCGCCCGCGTCGCCTCCCGAGCGCGGCGCGCGCGTCCTCGACGCCGCGCGCGCCCGCGTGATCGTCGACATCCTCGCCGACGACCGGGCGCGGCTCGCGTCGTTCGGCGAGGGCAACGCGCTCGATCTCCCGTTCCCTGTGGCCGCGAAGACGGGCACGTCCAAGGGCTTCCGCGACAACATCGCGGTCGGCTTCACGCCCGACGTCACCGTCGCCGTCTGGGTCGGCAACTTCGACGGCTCGCCCATGGGCGGCGTCAGCGGCATCACCGGCGCGGGCCCGCTGTTCCGCGACGCCATGCTCGCCGCCGCGCGCGTCCGGCCGCCGCGCCCCTTCGATCCGCCCGATCCCGAGCAGCTCGCCGAGGTCGAGGTCTGCGCCCTGTCCGGCATGAGGCCGACCGCCGCGTGCCCGCACCACCGCCGCGAGCTCCTCCCGCGCGGCGACGCCGCGGCGCTCTCGCCGTGCGACATGCACGAGACCGTGCGCATCGATCGCCGCAACGGCCTGCGCGCCGGGGCCTGTCCCGACGCGGCGGTCGAGGAGCGCGTCTTCGAGCGCTACGACGCGGAGCTCACCGCATGGGCGCGCGCCGCCGGCCGCCCCCTCGCGCCCGATGCGGCGTCGCCCCTCTGCGGCGCGCTCCCCGGGGCACCCGGCGCTCCTCCTGCCGGCGCCGGCGCGCGCGTCCGCGTCGCGTACCCGCCCGACGGCGCCCGGTTCGTCCTCGACCCCTCGATCAACTCGCTGCAGGCGATCCGGCTGCGCGCCGACGTCCCTCCGGGCGTGCCCCGCGTGCGCTTCGTGCTCGACGGGCGCCCCATCGAGGTCGGCCCGCCGTTCGCGCTCGACTGGCCGCTCGTCGCCGGCGCGCACCGGCTCCGCGTCGACGCGGACGGAGCGGCCGCCAGCGAGGAGATCGCGTTCTCGGTGGAGTGAGCGGCGGGCGAGGCGACATCCCGTCTCCTCGCCCGCCGGCTCCGATGAAGTCACCCGCGCTGCAGTCGATGGCGTCGATGGCGGGGCGGCGCGCCGCCCGCGGGCCACATCACCCGAAGATGGGCAGGTCTTCTTCCTCGGAGAGCGGGAATCGCTCCACGAGCGGATCGTCCGCGATCCCCGCCAGCTTGCGCAGCGCCTTGTGGATGTGCCCCGGCTTGAGCCGGACGCCGCCCTCCTTGGGCGCGAGCGTGACCGGATCGACGTCGAGCGGGTTGTGCCGGTCGTCCGTCGCGCCGATCACCCGGTTCCCCGCGATGCCTGCGCCGGCCAGGATCATGCTGGTGATGTTCCAGTGGTCCTTGCCGTTGCCCTCGTTGTAGCCCGGAGTCCGCCCGAAGTCCGAGCCCACGACGAGGACGATCCGGTCCGCGATGCCCTGCTCCTCCGCGGCGGTCAGGATGAAGTCGATCCCGTCGCAGATCTGGTCGAGCCGCGGGATGTGGTTGTCGTCGTGGTTCCCGTGCGTGTCGAACCCGCCCACCGACAGGTTGGCGCTCACGCAGATGCCGGCGCGGTAGGCCGCGAGCGCGACCTGCGCTTGCCGCCGCAGCGAGGCGCTCTCGAACTCCGCGGGCAGGTACTGGATGAGCTGCTTGAGCTCGTTCTGCCCGACGCGCGAGGTGAAGAGCGTGCTCATCGCCTGCTTGACGTGGGGCAGCCGCTGCTGATCGAGCTTCGCCGCGTACCGCGCCTGCCGCGCCTCCAGGATCCGCGTCATCGCGGCGTCGGTGTGGTACTGCTCGCGGTTCTCTTCGTTCCCCGGATCGATCCTGTTCGGATAGGCGAGCCGCTGCAGGAGGCCGGTGTCGGGTATGCGGGTGACGGCCACGACGTTCGCCGTCGT
Organism: Sorangium sp. So ce117; assembly: GCF_051524395.1. Classification (NCBI taxonomy): domain Bacteria; kingdom Pseudomonadati; phylum Myxococcota; order Polyangiales; family Polyangiaceae; genus Sorangium; species Sorangium sp. So ce117. The sequence continues at coordinate 6,439,843 of NZ_CP150309.1, read as the reverse complement.
GTCGTAGCCGCCGTTGCTGATGAACCCCATCGGCAGCGCGCCGCCGTGGACGCCGGCCACGAGCGCCGCGAAGGCGGGTTTGCCCTCGCGGAGCGTGCCGCACCACGTGTTGCGGACGCCGGCGTCGTGGCTGTTCGTCCCGGTGTCGATGCCGTTGATGACGAGCAGCTTGCTGTAGTGCTTCTTGAAGAACGCGTCGTTGCCGCCGACCGGCGCGTACTTGAGATTGCCGGCGGTCCCGATCGCCGCGCTCAGGTAGCTGCGGTTCATCGCTTCCCGCGTCTTCTGCTCCTCTTCGTCCCGCGCGCCCTTGGGATCGCAGAGGCTCGTCGGGTCCCAGCCGCCGCTCGCGTGGATGTGGACCCAGAGCGGGCCCGCGTAGGGGCCGGCCGCGGCGGCGTCCCTCGACAGCACGCCCGCTGCGACGACGCCGAGGCCTGCCATAGATGCCAGTTTGAGGAAATCTCGACGTTCCATGGCTGCTCCTACTGGTAAAGAAACCTGAAGTCCGAAAGGAGATAGGTCGTGACGCTCATCCAGGCGCGGATCGTGTAGTTCTCGTCGCGCGTGAGCTTCTCTTCGTCGGGGAGCCCCTCTCGAGTCCAGTAGTCGTTGTGCACCTGGCAGGGGCCAGGCAGCGACCTCGAGAGCCGGCCCTCCTCGCCCTCCGGCTTCGCCATGCCCGCCTTGCCCTCCTCCCACGTCTCGAGGAAGACCTTGTATGTCCGCTCGATCTCGGGATCGCCGAGCTCGAGCGACTCGCCGAGCACCCGCTTGTGCAGGTACTGGATGTTCTGCTTGATCCCCTCGACGGCCGGCAGCACGTCGAAATCGTTCGTGTCGCGCGGCTCGAACGTCGTCTCGACGTACGGGAAGAGGAGCCGCTCCTCCTGCGGGAGGTAGAGGTCGCGCGGCACCGCGACGCACGCCATCTCGTTCGCCATCCGGTCGGCGATGTTGGCCATGATCCCGTTCGGCTCCGTGATCCGCTGGATCACGTCCTGCGAGTCGATGCCGCCGTACAGCATGCGGTAGGCGTCGCGCCGGAGCAGGAAGTCGTAGCGACTGCCGTCGTCCTCGAACGCCCGCGGGCGCCACGGATACCCCGTCACCGCCCAGATCTTCCGGTGCAGCTGCTCGGGCCCGAGGAACCGCGTGCCGCCGAGCTGCGTGAGCGCCTCGCCCCGGGACGCCTGCGCCACGTTGCGCGCCCGGAAATAGGGGCTCTTGACGATGGCCTTGACGACCGTCTTCAGGTTGTAGCCGCCGTCGGCGAAGTCGTGCGCCATCGTGTTGAACGCGTGGTACTGGGCGAGGTACGCCCGGAACTTGGCGTTGAACTCCGGATCGTCGTTGGTCGGCGCGGCGAGCGGCTGTTGCCCGGTGAGGCCGGTGTACATCGTATAGACGGCCGAGAGCGCGAAGCGGGGGTCGTCGGCGACGCGCTTCGCCACCCACGAGAGCGCGGTCGGGAACTCGCTGAAAGGCACCGACTCGGCGCCGAAGCCCGGCGGCCGCATGTCCTCGTACCAGGTGTCGTCCTCCTTGTACCGGCCCGCGGAGTCGAAGCTGTGGAACCCGCCTGACAGCGGGTCCAGGGCGGCGTGGCAGACGGTGCACGCCGCGTTGTTCATCGTCGGGTTGAAGTCGGTGATCTTCGTCTGATCGAGCGGCTGCTCGGCCGTCTTCAGGATGTCGGTGCCGAGGAAGAACTGATAGACAATCCTCGCGCGGTGGCGGTTCCTGTTGGTGCTCGTCGTCGGGTGCCTGGACAGGAAGACGGGGGAGGTGAGCACGCCGGCGAGCGGGATCGGATCGCGCTTCGCCGGGACGAACTCGTCCGGATCCGCGTCGTTCTTGAACTCGGCCGTCACGCCGTACGCCTTGGCGGAGAAGGGGCTCACGACCGTGTAGTCGGCGGTGAGGACCTCCTTGAAGGACCTGTCGTTCCGCACGATGTAAGCGATGAGCTCGAGCGGCTCCCTCCCGACGGCCCGGTTCGTCCAGCTCTTCAGCTTGTTGGCGACGTCCTCCAGGTCCCGCGCGCCGTACCTCGCGACCAGCGCCGGATCCTGCGGGAGGCTGTTGTACCACTTCGGATCGTACGCGTCGCTCCGCAGCAGATCGACGGCCTCCTCGCCGTTCAGGTAACGGTCGGTGAGGAAGAGATCGTTGTAGATCTCCTTCAGCCGCACATAGAACGTCTCCTCCGTGAGCAACTGGTCCAGGATCGGATCCAGCGCGGCCATGCCGCTCTCTGCGACGGCCTCCTCCTCGGCCTCGGTCGGCAGGCGCCCGGCGAGCTCGAGGCTCGCCGTGCGGAGCGTCTCCTCGGGCCCGCTCATCACCACGCCGGCGAAGGAGGCGTTGACGTCCGTCTCGCAGGACGACGGCTCCTTCGTGCGCTCCACCATCGCCCGGAGCGCCTCGACCTCGGCGCTGTCCGAGGCGAGGACCTGGCCGCCGCCGTGCTCGATGGCCTTCGTCGGCTTGAGGAGGACGTACGACTCGCCGCCGAGCTCGAGCCCGGCGAGCGACTTGAACGTCGCGAGGTTCTTGTCGAGGAACCCCGCCTCGCTGCTCCCGGCGAGGATCAGCTTGGACTCCGCCGCCTGCCCCTGCGGGTTATGGCAGCCGATGCACTTCGTCGAGAGGATGGGGACCCACACCTTCTCGGCGAAGAACTGCTCGTCGGAGATGCACGGGCCGTCGGCCTCGCTGCTGCAACCGGTGGACACGGACGCGAGCGCGCTCGCGCCCGCGGAGAGCCCCAGGAGCCCCAGGGCCGTCGCGGCGCGCTTCCGGAGTAACCATCCTATTCTCGGCATAAGCATCCTCGCCGGGAGCGCTCGCGCGACTCCCACGTTGAGGGGACCGGGAGAGCGGAGCCCCGAATCGCGTTGAAAGAACACACACCGACAGCCCCTATCGCGGGGCGCATCCACCCCGCGATGGCCGGGTCCTCGTTCATCGACCATCGACACCCGATGAGGCGAGCTGGACGAACGCCCGCTTCATCGCTTGCGTAGACCACGTACTCTAACCTCTCGAGGGCCTCTCCCGCTATGCGCTCAGCACATTGCTTGATCAGAATTTCTCGTAGTTACCTCTAGTGGATGTGAAGTTTTTCGACGGGAGGCTGTGGCTCCTCCGGAAGCCACGTACCCGGTGCGCCCAGGTGGGCGCTCCCGCCCGTAAGCGCGCGGGGCGTGCGTGGATGTGGTCAAGACCAGGGAAATCGAATAACCGTTGGATATGAGCTCGACGAGGGATGCGACCCGCGCTCGCGCGGTTCAGTGGTTTGTTCGCGGCGGCACGCTGCGCTCGGCGGGCCGGGATCCCGTCAAGATCGGCATCGCGCCGATCGTGGTGGGGCGCGATCCGAGCTGCGGTGTGGTGGTCGACGATCCGGAGGTCAGCTCGACGCATTGCGATCTTCGCGCGGAGGGGCCGGGCGTGCTCGTCCGCGATCTCGGCAGCAAGAATGGGACGTTCGTGTCGACGGTCCGCATCCGCGAGGCGATCTTGACGGCCGCGTGCGCCATCCAGGTCGGCGGCTCGGTGCTGAGCTTCGAGCCGCTCGACAAGGAGCGCGTCGACGTCGGCTTCGACGAGAGCTTCGGCCCGCTGATCGGCGCCTCGCCGCGGATGCGCCACCTGTTCCGCCTGCTGCGCGAGGTGGCCTCGACGGAGCTCTCGCTGCTGATCACCGGGGAGACGGGCACGGGCAAGGAGCTCGCGGCGCAGGCCATCCATGACGTCTCGAGCCGGCGCGGCGGCCCGTTCGTCGTCGTCGACTGCGCCTCGCTGCCGGGCGCGCTCGCCGAGAGCTTCCTCTTCGGGCACGAGCGCGGCGCCTTCCCCGGGGCGAACGAGCGGAGGAGCGGCGCCTTCCACGAGGCGAACGGCGGGACGATCTTCCTCGACGAGCTGGGCGAGCTGCCGCCCGATCTCCAGCCGAAGCTGCTGCGCGCGCTCACCGAGCAGAAGGTGAAGCGCGTCGGGTCGCGGATCTACGAGCCCGTCGACGTGCGGATCATCGCGGCGACCCGCCGCGACCTCGGCCGCAGCATGAACACCGGGCGCTTCCGGAGCGATCTCTTCTTCCGGATCGCCCAGATGCGCATCGAGCTGCCGCCGCTCCGCGAGCGGCGGGAGGACATCCCGCTGCTCGTCGAGCGCGTCTGCGAGCGCCTCGGGTGCCCCGAGCGCGCCGTGGAGATGGTCAATCTCATCACCTCGACGCTCGGCCAGCACGATTTCCCTGGCAACGTCCGCGAGCTCATGAACGTCACCAGCGTGGCCGCGAGCCTGCCGCCCGGCGCCGAGGCGATCGCCTCGATCCTGCCGCTGGAGGGCGGCGGCGACGTGGTCGTGCCGACGTCGGCGTTCGGCGAGGCGAAGCGGAGCGCCGTCGCGGCGTTCGAGCAGCGTTACTTCAGCGAGCTGATCCGCGCGACGGGCGGCAACGTCAGCGAGATGGCGCGCCGCGCGGGCATGGAGCGCCACCACGTGCGGATGTTCTTGAGGAAGCACGGGCTCACCGCGAAGCAGTGAGGGCGCGGAGCGGCGAGGGCGCCGAGCGTGTCCTAGGCGCCGCCTGCGCCGCCTGCGCCGCCGCCGCCCGCGCCGCCGCTGCCGGTCGGGTCACCGCCCGCGCCGCCGGTGCCGGTCGGGCCGCCGCCCGCGCCGCCGCTGCCGGTCGGGTCGCCACCCCCGCCGCTGCTCGTCGTGGCCGCGGCCGTTGTCGTGGCCGGGTTCCCGCCGCAGCGCTCCACGCCGCGGCAATCCGCGCAGGAGCACCCCTCGAAGTACTCCGCGCACGAGCCGTTGTCCGTGCAGTGATCCGTGCATCGCGGGGTGCTCGTGCAGTCGGGGCAGGTGCAATCCTCGTTGGCGTTGCACCCCTCGTTGTCGTTGCACCCGCGCCTCGGGCTGCAGGCCGCGACGGTGCCCGCGCAGTCCTGGCAGGTGCAATCCTCGCCGTCGGGGGCGTCTGGCCGCATGTCGCAGGCGCCGTCGTCGTTGCAGCGGCCGAGGCAGCTCGCCGTATCGGAGCAGTCGGGGCAGCTGCAGCTCTCGGGGACCTGGGCGAGGATCGTACATCGCCCATCCGGGCTGCCGCCGAAGCAGCCGAAGCCGAGCGAGCCGCCGGCGCCGGCGACCGTGGCGGCCGCCGTGGTCGAGGTCGTGTCGGTCGCTTCATTGCTCGAGCAGCCGCCGCTCGCGGCGAGCCCGAAGACGATGGAGGAGGCGAGGAGTGCAAGAAAGGCGCGCATGTCTGGCAGCATCCCTCTCCAGCGCGCGTCACGTCAACACCGCACGTCGCGCTGCGCCAGGAAGGCGCTCAGCGGAATGCCACGCTCCTGTCCGCCGTCTTCGCGCGGACGGCCGCGCGCTCGCGCACGAGGAACTCGCGCACAGCGGCGTCCAGGCGTGGATGCGCGATGTGGTGCGCGCTGTGGGTGACGCTCGGTGCGAAGCCGCGAACGAGCTTGTGCGACCCTCCTGCGCCCGGCTCGAAGCGGCGCAGTCCCCGGGCGATGCAGTCCTCGACCGGGTGATAGTAGCAGACGTTGAAATGCAGGAACGGGCGCTCCTCCGACGCGCCCCAGTAACGGCCGTAGAGCGTCGTGGGCCCGGCCAGATTGAGCGCGCCCGCGATGGGGCGTTTGCCTTCCCGCGCCAGGACGATCTCGACGCCTCCCTGCACCCCGCCGCCGCGCAGCCGGGCCGCGATCTCCTCGAAGAAGGCGCGGTTCAGGTACTGCCGGCCCCAGGCGAACTTCTCCACGGTGGAGACGTAGAAGCCGAACATGGCATCGACGATCTCCGGCGTGATCTCCGCGCCGCGCAGCGTGTCGATCGACAGCCCCTGCCTCGTGGACTCGCGCATTTCGCGCCGGATCTGGTGCCGCCGCTTCGCGTTGAAGCGCGCGAGGAAGTCGTCGAGCGTTTGATACCCCTCGTTCTCGAACTGGAACTGGACGCCGCAGCGGTGCGCCATGGCGGCGTCGGAGAGGGCGGCGGCCTCGTCCTCGGTCGGGAACAGGACATGGGCGCTCGAGATGCGGCTCCGCGCGACCAGCTTGCGGAGCGTCTCGGCGAGGACGGGCAGCAGGGCCGGGCGGTCCTCCGGCCGCCGCACGAGCAGCCGCGGCGTCGTCGCGGGCGTGAACGGCACCGCGACGACGAGCTTCGGGTAGTACGGCGCGCCGATCTGGTGGGACGCAGAGGCCCAGCCGTGGTCGAAGACGAACTCTCCCTCGCTGTTGTCCTTGAGGTAGGCGGGCGCCGCGGCGAGCAGCGCCCCCTCGGCCCGGAGCGTGATGTGGTGGGGCAGCCAGCCCGCCGCCTCGCCCACGCACCCCGTCCGCTCGAGCGCGTCGAACCACGCCCAGGTGAGGAACGGCGCCTCACTCACCCCGTCGAGCGCGTTCCACTCGCTCTCCGGGATGTCGCGGATGGTGTCGTGGACGCGCGCTTCAAGCTCCATGGCCGATCATAGCAGCGCGCGTCGCGCCGCCTGGCCGGCTCACGAGGTCCTGGATCGACCGCGCGCCGGAGCGGGCCACGAGGTCCGAGAGCCCGCGCGCGATCGCGGCGGGGAGCAGCGGGCCGCCGTAGATGAAGCCGGTATAGATCTGCACGAGGTCGGCGCCCGCCTGGAGCTGGTCCATCGCGTGCTCCGCCGATTCGATGCCCCCGGCGCCGATCACCGTGACGTTGCTCCCAAGGCGCGCGCGGATGCGCCGCACCATCGCGAGCGAGCGCTGCCGGAGGGGCGGCCCGCTCAGCCCGCCCGCGCCCATCGCCTCGACGGCCTCCGGGCTCGTCGCGAGCCCGTCGCGCCGCACGGTCGTGTTGGTCGCGATGACGCCGGCGAGGCCGACCTCCTCGACCACGGCGAGCAGCGCCTCGAGCTCCTCGTCGCCGAGGTCCGGGGCGACCTTGATGAGCAGCGGCAGCGGCGCCCCGGCGGCGCGGTTCTCCCGCGCGATCGCGGAGAGCAGCGCCCGCGCGATCGCCGGGCCCTGCATCGCGCGGAGGTCCTTCGTGTTCGGCGACGACACGTTGATCACGACGAAGTCGGCCGCGCGCCGCGCCTCCCGGAAGCTCGCGAGGTAGTCGTCGATCGCGGGCTCGATGGGATCGAGCGGCGCGACCCTGGACTTGCCGATCGAGATGCCCACCGGCACGCCCACGGCCGCCGCGCCGCCGCGGCCGAGCAGGCGCTCCGTGACGCGGGCCGCGCCCTGGTTCGGGAACCCGAGCCGGTTGATGAGCGCCCGGTCGGCCGGCAGCCGGAAGAGGTTCGGCGTCGGGTTCGCGGCCTGGGGCTGCGCTGTGACGGTGCCGAGCTCGACGAAGCCGAACCCGAGGGCGGCGAGCGCGCGGGCCCGGCGGGCGTCCTTGTCGAAGCCGCCCGCCACGCCGAGCGGGGAGGGGAAGTCGAGCCCCATGGTGCGCACCGCGATGCGCCCATCCCGGGGCGCGAGGCGGGCGTGCACGAGGGCGCGGAGCGGCGCTGCGTGCTCGATCGGGGCGAGCGCGAGCATGCCGAGCTCGTGCGCAAGGCTGGGCGGCAGCGCGAAGAGGAGCGGTCGGACGAGGCGGTACATCGGGGCGCGTCTCCGTTGCGGGTTGCGGCGCGCGGCGTCGGAGGAGGTCCTGCGAGCGGCGCGGTGGTGGCGGATACCATGGCGCACCGGCCGCGTGGGTCGCCATCTCGGCATCGGCGAGCGCGGAGGTACGCGCCGGCGCGCCGGGCGAGGCTCGGCGGCTCTGCTAGACTCGGCGCCCTCCATGACGCCCCCCGAGATCCTCGATCGCACAGGCGATCCCAGGCCACTGACCGACCTTGGCGAGCGCTTCGCGAGGAGCGCTGACGAGATGGCGGCGCTGCGCGAGCGCGGCGTCGCGGCCGCCCGCGACCTCTGCGCCTTCATCGATCGCTCGCCGACGCCGTACCACGCCGTGCGCGAGGTCGCCTCGCGGCTCGTGGCGGCCGGCTTCTCGGAGCTCGGGGAGCGCGACGCGTGGGCGGTCGCGCCGGGTGATCGCCGCTTCGTCATCCGGGGCGGGTCGACGATCGTCGCGTTCGTGGTCGGGGCCGAGCACCCGGCGCTCGGCGGCTTTCGTGTCCTCGGCGCGCACACCGACTCGCCGAACCTCCGGGTGAAGCCGAGCGCCGAGCTCTCGCGGAGCGGCTACCAGCAGCTCGGGGTCGAGGTCTACGGCGGCGTCCTGTACTCGACCTGGCTCGACCGCGATCTCAGCGTGGCTGGCCGCGTCCACGTGCGCAGGGACGGGCGGATCGAGCGCCTCCTCGTCGACCTGGGCCGCCCGGTCGCACGCGTCCCGAACCTCGCGATCCACCTGAACCGCGGGGTCAACTCCGAGGGGCTCGTGCTGAACGCGCAGAAGCACCTCGCCCCCGTGATCGGCCTCGGCAAGGAGGCCGATCTCAGCGCCCTGCTCGCGCGCGCGGTCGACGCGCCGCGCGACGCCATCCTCGGCTTCGATCTCTGCCTGTACGACACGCTCAAGGCGTCGCTCGGCGGCCTCTCCGACGAGTTCATCTTCGCGTCCCGCCTGGACAACCTCGCGAGCTGCCACGCCGCGACGGCCGCGCTGATCGGCGCCGCTCCTTCCGCGGCGACGCGGGTCATCGCGCTCTACGACCACGAGGAGTGCGGCAGCCGGAGCGCCGTGGGGGCGGCGGGGAGCGTGCTCCGCGACGTGCTCGCGCGGATCGTCGACGTCTACCCGGGGCGCGAGCCGCAGGCGTTCGCCCGCGCGATGGCCGGGTCGCTGCTCGTCTCGGCGGACATGGCCCACGCGGTGCACCCGAACTATGCCGATCAGCACGAGCCGCGCCACGCCCCGCAGATCAACCGCGGGCTCGTGATCAAGTCGAACGTGAACCAGTCCTATGCGACCGACGGCGCGACGGCCGCCGCGCTCGAGGCGCTCTGTCACGACGCGGGCTACGCCCCCCAGCGCTTCGTCGTGCGCAGCGATCTCCCCTGCGGCAGCACGATCGGCCCGATCACGGCGGCCTCGCTCGGCATCGCCACGGTCGACGTCGGCGCGCCGATGCTCAGCATGCACTCCTGCCGCGAGATGGCCGGCACCCTGGACGTCCACCTCGCGATCGAGACCTACCGCCGCGCGCTTTCTTGAGGCGGGCACCCGCGGCGGATACGGGCCCACCTCGGCGTTTTCGGTGCTCAGCGTACGAGAGTACGCTTCCGCGCCGAAAACGCCGATCTGGGCCCGTCTCCTGTGCGGGTGCCCGCCGCGATCGCCTCGTTGGGGGGAGAGTGCGCGCGTGCGCGCGGAAGAGGGCGGGATGGGAGGGGCGACGCGCTCGCTTCGTTAACGGGTGCGGGTGTCGTGGGAGAGGAGGGTGAAGCCGATGAGCTTGTAGAGGAGGCGGGCGCCGACGTTGCCGTCCCAGTCGTCGGTGTCGTCCTTGGGCGCGACCTCGTTCAGGTCGAAGCCGACGATGCGCCGGCCGCTCTTCTGGATGCGGCCGATCAGGGCGACGGCTTGCTGGAACGTCAGCCCGCCGGGGACAGGCGTGCCGGTGCTCGGACACAGCGTCGGATCGAGGCCATCGATATCGAAGCTCACATAGACGTCGTCGGGGAGATCCTCCACGATCGAGTCGGCGATCAGGTGGAACGGCTCCCCCTCGAAGAGCCGATCGGCGATCGAGGCGTCGATGTGGGCGACGATGCGCCCGTTCGACTCGCGGATGAACCGGAGCTCGTCTTCGCTCATGTCACGCAGCCCGACCTGGACGATCCGCGGGATCTTCGGGTGGTTCGTCGCGACGTTGTGCATGATCGAAGCGTGGGAGTCGGTGAATCCCTCGTACGCGTTGCGGAGATCGGCGTGCGCGTCGATGTGCAGGATCCCCATTCCCGGGTAACGCGCGGCGTGCGCCGCGATCGCGCCGTAGGGGGCGGAGTGATCTCCGCCGATGACGCCGACGAGCTTGCCCTGCTCCATCCATCGCATGGTGATCTCCGTGACGCGCTCGTTCAGCCGGCGGGAGAGCGCGTTGACCGCCGCGAGGCGCGCCTCCAGGTCCCGGTCGCCAGCGACCTCCCCGTGCGCCGCGATCACCGGCTCGGCGGCGGCGCACGCCTCCGCGTTCCAGCGCACGATGTCCGGATCGACGTCGAGCATCGCGATGCCCTGCTCGTACGGTCTGCCCGTGTGCAGGTCGAAGAGGTCGACCTGCCGGCTGGCCCGCAGGATCGCCCCCGGGCCCTTGGCGGCGCCGCGGCGGTAGGACACCGTCGGCTCCCACGGCACCGGGACGAGGACCACCCGGGCGTCCTCGGCAGTGTGTGGCAGCCCGTAAATCCCGTTTCCGATGGCGGGACCGTTCGGATCGAAGCCGAGAGGGGATGAGCTCACGCGGCCACGTTGGCGGTTCGCGACCAGGTCGTCAAGCGCGAGCCGCCTCCGGCCCAGCGCACGCCGGAGCGCGCCGGAGCGCGCCGGAGTGCTCCGCCGCACGCGCCGCCGAGCACCGGCGGAGCGGCTTCCTCACCGGCACACCGGCGGAGCGGCTTCCTCACCGGCACACCGGCGCAGCGGCTCCCACGCCTGCACACCGGCGCGAGGTGCGTAGAGACGATCGCACCGAGCGCGAGACATCGGCGTGAAACACGGATGTGGGGTGGGGATGGCGCGGAGCGCTCGTCGGAATGCAACTTCGAGCTTCCAGCTGCGACGAAATGCGCTAGGAAGAGCGCCAAGAAGATGGGCCGCTGCGCCCGTCCGGGCCGGCCAGCGCTGCTCGGCGCTGCCGGTCGGTTCGGCGCGTGGTCCTGGTAGTAGCCGCGAAGAACAGCCATGCTCCGGTACCGCGCCGATATCAAGACACTCCTCTTCGTCGCGACGTATTTCGTGCTCGTGGCGGTGCAATGGGTCTACGCGCCGCGCGCGCTATGGCTCGCGATTCCGCTCTTCGCCACGACGTGCGTGTTCTCGTTCCTCGGAGCGGTCGCGACCCACAACGCGGTTCATTGCCCCGTGTTCCGGCGGCGATGGATGAACCGCGCGTTCCAGGTCGCGCTCACGCTCACCTACGGGCACCCCGTCAGCGCCTACGTCCCGGGCCACAACCTCAGCCATCACAAGTACACGCAGTCCCGGCGTGACGTGATGCGGACGACGAAGGTGCGCTATCGGTGGAACCTGCTGAACGGCCTCTTTTTCATGAGCCGCGTGGTCCGGGACATCCTGCCCGCCGACATGCGCTACTTCAAGGCGATGTACCGGCGGAACCCGCCGTGGTTCCGTCAGATGCTCCTCGAGTCGGCGGCGTTCCTCGGCGCGATGGGGGCCCTGCTCGCGCTCGATTGGCAGAAGTTCCTCCTCTACGTCCTGATCCCGCACCAGTACGCCGCGTGGGGGATCGTGACCATGAACTACCTCCAGCACGACGGCTGCGACGAGGACAGCGAGTACAACCACTCGCGCAACTTCGTCGGCCGGCTGGTCAACTGGTGGACGTACAACAACGGCTTCCACTCCATCCATCACATGGAGCCCGGCCTCCACTGGAGCCTCCTGCCGGCCGCGCACGCGAGGCGCGTGGCGCCCTTCATCCACCCGGGCCTCGACCAGCCTTCGCTGCTCGCCTACCTCTTCCGCAGCTTCGTCTGGCCTGGCAAGCGCCTGCGCTACGACGGCGCCCCGGTCGTGCTCCCGCCGGAGCAGCCCGACGAGGAATGGATCCCTGGCCCGAAGGAGACGCCCAGCGACGTCTCGCTGGGCGCGATCGCGCCCGGCTGACCCCCGCCAGCTCCTGCCCTGCGCTGGAGGCTCGGCGCCGCCCTCCTGGGGCGGCGCGCCGAGCGTCTGGCCGAGATGTGCGGGGGCGGGCCACGCCGGCGCGGCGCGCGCGGTCCTGTGGCGCCTGGAGACCTCCCGAGAGGCACCTCGCGGCGACGACCGGGAGGCAAGGGTCGTGGCCGTCGCGTGGGGTAGGGGGCTGGCCCGGCGCCCCCGGCGCCGGGCCCTGCGCGTCCCCGGTCAGCGCGGCTGATTCTCCCGCGGCTGGTCTCCCCGCGACTCGCCGCCACGACGGCCAATCTCGGCCATGTGCTGGCGATCGCCGCTCACGGCCTCGCCGCCTTTGCGGCCGATCTCGGCCATGTGGGCCCGGTCCTGGCTCACGCGCTCGCCGCCACGGCGCCCGATCTCGGCCATGTGCTTGCGGTTCTGGCTGACGACCTCGCCGCCCTTCTTGCCGGCGGCGCGCGCCTCGTCGCGCGTGAACTCGTGCGCCGTGCCCTTCTCATGGGCTGCCTTCCCGCCCTTGCTGGCGATCTTGCGCTGACGGTCCTCGTCCATGGCGGCGAAGCCACGCTGCTGCCGCTCGTTGGCAGCCCGCTGCGACGCTGACGAAGGCGGGGGTTCGCTCGGCGAGGCCCCTCTCTCCTCCTGGCCCTCCTCACTCCTGGAAATCATACGATCATCCATGCTCGCCATCATCCTCTCCTTACGGTTGGCTCGCTCGATTCAGGTCTCCGAACGGGGCCTGCGAGCCGGTAAAGGACGGCGTTCCCCCCGTCCCCTCCCGGGCCGGTCGAGACCGGCGATGGCCGCTCTCTTCCGGTGTTGGTCGGGGAGCGGCGTTCGCCGTCCCCTCCCGGTGCTGGTTGGGGAGCGGCGTTCACCGCCTCCCTCCCAGCTGCGGAAAGGCCGACAGACCCTTTCCGCGAAGGCCTGTTGTGCCGGGCGGAACAACGTCAAGCGGGCTGAAGGTTGGGACGCGACGAATTAGGGGGAGGTTCACCGAGCGTGTTTGGGAAACAGCGGCGAACCTGGAAATACCGAGAACGTCGTGCTCCCGCCGCGAGTCAACCCCTCTTGGCGAAATCCCGCATGAACGCCGTGAGGCGCTCTACCGATGCAACGGGTACTGCGTTGTAGATCGAAACCCGGATACCCCCGGTCGACCTGTGTCCGGCGAGCCCCACCATACCCTCCTTTGCGGCCTCGGCGACGAAGCGTTTTTCCATCTCCTCGCTGGCCAGCCGGAACACCACGTTCATGAACGAGCGGCTCTCCTTCTCGACAGGCGCCCGGAAGACGTCCGGGTGCGCGTCGATGGTTTCGTACAGCAGCTCACCCTTCTTGCGATTCCGTCGCTCGACCTCCTCGAGCCCACCGATCTCAAGCGTATACGCGAGCACGTTGCGCATGAGGTAGATTGCGAATGTCGGAGGTGTGTTGTAGAGCGAGTTGTTGGCAGCGTAAGTGGCATAACGGAAAATGACGGGAATGTCTTTTCGCGCGCTGTCAACGAGATCCTTGCGGGCGAGCACGACCGTGATCCCGCTCGGTCCGATGTTCTTCTGGGCACCGGCGTAAACCAGGGCAAACCTGGAGATATCCATCTTCCGCCACAGGATGTCGGACGACATATCCGCGACGAGCGGCACGTCGCCCGTATCGGGCAGCCAGTGCCACTGCGTGCCGAACAGCGTGTTATTCGTCGTCATGTGGACGTAGGCGGCGTTCGGATCGAGCGAGAGATCTCCCTGGTGGGGGATGCGGGTGTACCGCTTGTCGACGGCGGTGCTCCCGGCCACGCGCACCGTCCCCACGCGCTTCGCCTCCTCCAGGGCCTTCTCCGACCAGCCGCCGGTCAGGATGTAGTCGGCGCTCCTGCCGGGCGGCAGGAGGTTCATCGGCACGACCGCGAACTGCATGGCCGCGCCGCCCTGCATGAACAGCACGTGGTAGTCGTCCGAGAGGCCGAGCAGCTGCCGGAGCAGCGAGATCGCCTCGTTGTGCACCGCCTCGAACGCCTTGCCGCGGTGGCTGTGCTCCATGATCGACATGCCCGTCCCCTCGAAATCGAGGAGCTCGCGCTGCGCGCGCTCGAGGGCGGGGAGGGGGAGCCCGGCAGGGCCGGCGTTGAAGTTGTGGACACGCGCCATGGTGCTTCTCCTGAGGTTCAAGTCGGCGGTTCCTGATGCCGCCGTGTCGGCCGTATACCACGGGGGGCGCCGCCTCCGCCGGACGGGCCGAGCAGGAGCGCCGCGGCGGCGGATCGCGTCGCGCCGGGCCCTTCACCTCGGACCTGCCGGCGGCCGCGATCTGGGCTAAATTCACCGCTCCGGAGGGCGAGTGATGCTGGTGACCCGCGAAGAGATGGCGTTCGATTTTCAGGGCGCCAAGCTCGATCCCGTCAAGGACAAGGACGTGATCGTCTGGGCCGTGCAGCAGTTCCTCTACGGGGAGATCACCGGCGTCCAGATTGGGCACTGGCTGTACAACGCCCCGGACCTGGAGTCCGCGCGCTTCCTCGCGCGCCAGGCCGTCGAGGAGTTCCAGCACGTCGGCAACTTCCTCCGCATCCTCGAGATCCTGGGCGCGCCGCCGGACAAGGCCGCCTGGAGCGTGCGCTTCCTCGCGACCGGGCTGATGGGCGGGGACTGGGCCGAGCACGTCGCCCTCGAGATGGCCCTCGGCGAGGGCCTCGTCCTCCAGGCCTTCTACGCGATGATCGAGACCGTGGATGAGCCGGAGATCGTCGCCATCCTGAAGCGCGGCGTGCGGCAGGAAGAGCGGCACGTCGACTTCGGCGAGCAGCAGACGAGGAAGGCCATCGCGGGCAGGCCGGCGCTCCGGAGGCGGCTCCTCGGCCTCGCGCTTGTGTCGCTCTGGGGCGTGTCGCGGCTCGAGGCGTTCATGAAGAAGCGCCTGCCGATGGACCACCCGGCGCTCAAGCGCCTGCCCGATCTGGTGCGCCACACGGTGCGGATCGCGGAGCTCCGGCTCATGCGGATCGGCCTGACCGAGGCGCCGATCTCGTCGATGTCGGCCGGCCGCAAGCTCGCGCTGGTGGCGGAGGCGTACGGGGGCAAGCTCGCGCTCGGCCTCGCGTCGTGGGTGCTCTCGGTGCTGCTCTTCCCGCTCCGGCTGCTCGGCCTCGCCGGGCCGAAGCGGCTGACGGACACCTACCTGAGCGATCCCCTGGTCGCGCGCGGCGGCCGCCTCGGCGCTGGCGCGGAAGCTGGCACCGAAAATAGCGCGGAAGACGACCCCGGCGACGCCGGTGAGCAGGCGGGTCCGGGCGGCAGGCAGGCGGGGCACGGCGCGGCGGCGCGCGCCTGAACGCGAGGTGGAGCATGGCTGACGGCGAGGACGAGGAGCGAGCCACCCGCGCCGGGGCGGCGGGCGCGGCGGGGCTTCCAGGGGCGCGCCCTGCCGCTTCGCCCGCGTTGCCCGCGTCGCGGGAGCTGCCGCTCTTCGCCGAGCTGCCCGAGCTCTCGGGGCAGATCCCGTGGCGCCCCCTCGCGCACGCGCCGACGCCGGTCGTCCCGTGCGCCGCGATCGAGGGGTACCTCGGGCGCGGCGGCGTCTGGGTGAAGCGCGACGATCTGATCTCGCCGCTCTACGGCGGCAACAAGGTGCGTCGCTTCGAGTTCCTGCTCGCCGACGCGGAGCGGCGCGGGGCAAGGACGCTCGTCACCGTCGGCGGGCTGGCGTCGACGCAGGTCACCGCCACGGCCCTCTTCGGCCGCGCGCTCGGCTTCGCCGTCACCGCGGTCCTGTTCGATCAGCCGATCACCCGGTTCGGCCGCGGCGCGCTCCTCGCCGACGCGGCCAGCGGCGCCGAGCTCGTCCATGGCGGCGGGTACGCGACCACCGCGGTCCGGGCGATCCGGGCGCTGCGACGGGCCGACCGGCCGTATTTCATCCTGCCAGGCGCCTCGTCCGCACTCCCGTGCCTCGGCTACGTCGACGCGATGCTCGAGCTCGCGGAGCAGGTCCAGCGCGGCGAGGCCCCCCGGCCCGATCGCATCGTCGTCCCCTCGGGGACGGGCGGCACGCTGGCGGGGCTCACGCTGGGCGCCGCGGTGCTCGGCTGGCCGACCACGATCGTCGGCGTTCGCATCACCGAGCGCATCGCGTCGAACCGCGCCGTCGTCCGGTACGAGATCGGCAGCATGAAGCGCCTGCTCGCCCGGCGCGCGCCGCGCTTCACCCGGCGTCGGCTCCCGCCGGTCCGCTTCGAGATCGATCACCGCGCGATCGGCCCCGGCTACGGCATGCCGACCCCCGCGTCCATCGCCGCGATCCCCGAGGTCGAGCGGCTGATCGGTGTGCCGGGGGAGGTCACGTACAGCGCCAAGGCGCTCGCCGCGCTGCGCGGGATCGCGCAGGAGCGCCCGCGGGAGACGATCCTGCTCTGGCAGACGCTCTCGAGCGCGCGACCGCCGCTCGCGGAGGGCGGCGCGGCGGCGCTCCCGCCGGCGTTCGCGCGGTTCTTCGACGGGGAGATCGCGTACTGAGGGCGCGGCGCGCGGTCGACGCGCCGCGCTGTGGCGTCACTTCACGCGCAGGCTGTTCACGAGCTTGTCGAAGTCGGCGCGCGCCCCGGTGACCGTCTTCTCGGGGCCGGTCATCTTGAAGAACCAGGGATCGCCGGAGGGCGTCTCGACGATCGCGCCGAGGAGGGCGTAGTTCGGCTTCGGATCCGAGGCGGGCATGCCGGGCATCCCGGAGCCGGCGAACGTCCCCTTCACCTCGACGATGGTGACCTTGAGATCGCCGGCCTTGAGGTCGGTGCGCTTGGGGGAATCGTCGCTCTTCTGGGAGAACTGGCCGGCCCAGCGCGTGATGTTCGCGTCCACGCTGCCGCCCGCCTGGCTGACGCTGAGCTCGGCGTCCTCGGCGTCACCGGCGGCGCGCTTGATCTTGTACGTGGCCTTGCGCATCGAGTTGGGGTTCGGCGCGCTCTCGAAGCTCGCCGGGGCGTCCCACGCGAGCGCGCCGCCCGCCTGCTGGCCGCTGGCCGGCGCCGGCTTCGGAGCGGGCGCCGCCTCGGCGGGCGCGGCGGGCTTGCTGGTCGCCGGCGCCTCGGGCGCGGATGTGGCTGTCGGCTCGGGGGTCTTCGAGCACGCCGCGGTGAGCGCGGCGACGAGCGGCAAAACCATGGCGGAGCGGAGCTTGATCATCGTGGAGGCCTCGGCGGGGTTCGCGGCGACTGTAGTCGCCGTGCCCGCGGCCTCAAGCCGGATCGGACCGCGGGGAGCCCACGGCGCGCTCTTGCTGGAGGCGTCCGGCGGGTCGTTCAGCCGCGCGCGTTGCCGTGATACCACCAAAATACAAATACATGGACCCCACCTTCCGGCGCGCGTTCAACGCTGCCTTCGGGCCGTCGACCTACGCGGACTACCTCGGCCGGCTCGAGCGGCGGCTCGGGTGCGCGATCCCGTTCCGCATCGCCGAGACGCCGCTGTTCCTGCCCCGCAGGCTGCGCGACGACCTCGAGCGCTCCGCGACGGAGATCGTGCGACAGATCTCGAGCCCCGCGCTCATCGCGCAGATGAAGCGCGCCATCCCTGCGCACCTCGATGTCCCGGGCATGGATCCGCTCCCCAACTGCGTGCAGGTCGACTTCGCCATCGTGCGCGGCCCGGACGGCGAGCTCACGGGCAAGGTGGTCGAGCTGCAGGCGTTCCCGTCGCTCTACGCGCTCATGCTCGTCCAGGTCGAGATCATGGCCGAGGTGCTCGCCGGGATGCCGGGGCTCGACCGGCGCTGGTCGTGCTGCTTCGGGGGCCGGAGCACCGCCGACGTCCTCGCGCAGCTCCGCCGCGCGATCCTCGCGGGAGAGCCCGAAGAGTCGGTGGTCCTACTCGACCTCGCGCCGGAGAAGCAGAAGACGTACCCCGACTTCGTGGCGACGAAGCTCCTCGTCGGCGTCGACGCCGTCTGTCCGACGGCGCTCGTCCGGGAGGGGGACCGGCTGTTCCGCCGCGTCGGCGGGCGGCTCGTCCAGGTCCGCCGGCTGTACAACCGCGTCGTGTTCGACGAGCTCGAGTCGAAGCGGGTCGAGCTCCCGTTCCGGTACGGCGATCCGCTCGACGTCACGTGGTGCTCGCACCCGAACTGGTACTGGACCTGGTCGAAGTACACGCTGCCCTACATCGATCACCCCGCGCTCCCGCGGGCGCGGACGCTGAGCGCGCTGGAGGGCGCGCCGGTGGATCTCGAGCGCTACGTGCTCAAGCCGCTGTTCTCCTTCGCGGGCTCCGGGGTGAAGGTGGATGTCACGCCCGAGGACATCGCCGCGATCCCGGAGGGGGAGCGCTCGGGCTGGCTGCTCCAGGAGAAGGTCGCGTACGAGCCGGCGCTCGCGATGCCTGACGGGAACGGGGTGAAGGCCGAGGTGCGGATGATGTTCCTGCGCGCGCCGGACGAGCCCGAACCCTCGCTCGTGCTCAACCTGGTGCGGCTCTCGCGCGGGAGGATGCTCGGCGTCAATCAGAACCGCGACCTGACCTGGGTCGGCGGCACCGTGGGGATCTGGCCTGTCGACTGAGGTCGCGCTCAGGCGATGAGCGCGCGCCACGCGCTGAGGACGAGCGCCGCCGCGGTCGCGCGCTCAGGTGATGAGCGCGATTTGCCACGCGCCGAGGACGAGCGCCGCCGCGGTCGCGCCCAGCGCGACCTGGACGACGGGGCGCCGCGGCGCGGGCCGGTTGCGTAGCGACAGGCCGGCGACGACCCCGATCGAGGCGCCGCTGAGCAACCCGAAGGCGTGCGCGCCGAGGTCGGAGCGTGGGCTTGCGCCGAGGGCGCCGAGGAGGGCGAGGCCTCCCACGAGCGGCGCGACGAGGTGGAGGAGGTGGCGCTTCTCGCCGCTCTCCTTGTCGTGCGCGCGGTCGAGCATCAGCTGCGTGGCGGCGAGCAGCCCGATCGCGCCGAACACCGCGGTGGAGGCGCCGATCGAGGCGTGGTGCTGGCCCATGCTCTGGTGCCAGAGCGCGTTCGCGAAGTTCCCGATCGCGCCCGAGGCGACCACGGCGAGCGCGGCGCCGCCCGGCCCGAGGCGGCGCTGCACGGCGGACGCGAAGACCGTCCCGGAGATGACGTTGCCGAGCACGTGGGCCGAGTCGGCGTGCAGCGTGAGCGCGGTGATGGCGCGCCACGGCTCCGGTCCCACGACGAGGTCGGCGACGGAGGCGCCGCGCTGGAACCAGCGTCCGCCGCCGCTCGCGGGCCCGGTGACGAGGAAGAAGAAGAGGGCGAGCGCGGCGAACGCGACGCCGGCGACCATGGACGGAGGGTGGCGCAGCCGCTCGCGCGGGCGGAGCGGGGGCCAGTTGCGGTTCTCCGCTTCGTACCGATCGATCGAGCCTGCGGCGAGGGCGTAGTCCTCGTCGCGCACGAGGAGCACCCAGCCCGCCGGCGTGTACCGCACGGCGTGCCAAAGCTCGCTCGACTGGAGGACGAGGGCCCACTCGCGGATCTTGCGCTCCGGCATGACGGGGCCGATGGCCGTGAGCCCGAGGCCGTGATTTTCCGCCTCTCCGGAGGTGGGATCGCCGTTCTGGATCATCGCCGCCCTCTCGCCGCGTCTCGGCGGCAGGATCGCGATCGGGACGAACGGCTCGCCAACTGCATCTCGAACACAGATACGGTTCTGTTCGCCCACGGCGGGTCCTCCACGGTTCGTCGACCCAAGGTTCACCGAAACGTGCGGATGAGGCCGGAAGCTGTCAACGCCGGGTCTCCGGGAGCCCGGCCGTCTCGTCGTCACGTTGAGCCGCGGCGCTCCTTGCCGGTTGCCGCCACTGTGCGCGCGCTGCGCGGCCGGGCCCTTGTGCGCGCGCTGCGCGGCCGGGCCCTTGTGCGCGCGCTGCGCGGCCGGGCCCTTGTGCGCGCGCCGCAGCGGTGGCAGTGCGTGGTTGTGTCGACGGCCATCACGCAGGGCATCCGGGTCACCGTCTCGACGGTCTACGTCCCCACGCAGTCATCCCCGACGGAGCACCGCTACGTCTTTGCTTACACCGTGCGGATCGCGAACGAAGGCACCGAGCCCGCCCAGCTGAGGACGCGGCACTGGATCATCACGCACGGAAGCGGGAAGGTGGAGGAGGTGCGCGGCCCTGGCGTCGTCGGCCAGCAGCCCTCGCTCAAGCCTGGCGAGCACTTCGAGTACACGAGCGGCTGTGTGCTCGAGACCCCGCGCGGCACGATGCGCGGCACCTACCAGATGCACCGCCCCGACGGCCGCGTCTTCGACGCCGAGATCGCGTCGTTCACCCTGGCGATGCCGCACTCCCTGAACTGACCCCGCCCCCGTTACCCCCCCGTTACCCCCCCAACCCCCCTTGGAAGAGCCAGCAGGGAGGGGGTGCCCGTGCGCGCGGGCGGCGGGGTAGGGCCCCACGAACCCGAGCGCCGGCCCGCATCGCAGCCTATCGCTCCCGACCCGCCTCTCGCGCACCCACGGCAATCGCCCCCCAAAAGGCGCGAGTTCGTGGGAGGGGCCCCCGCCGCCCGCGCGCACGGGCACCCCCTCCCTGCTGGCTCCGTCGCTGCCGTCCTAGCCGACGGCCTCCGGCTCGACCGCTGCCCCGTTCGCCTTCGCCTTCTCCGCGCCCCCCCCGTTCGCCGCCGAGAACTTGAACGTGAACTCCCCGCCTTCGAAATCGACGGCGACGTTCCCCCCGTTCTCGAGGGCCCCGAAGAGCAGCTCGTCCCCGAGCCGCCGCTTGATGTCGTTCTCGATGACGCGCCCGAGCGGCCGCGCCCCGTTCGCCGGATCGTACCCTCGCGTCGCGAGCTCCGCCCGCGCCCGGTCCGTCACCTCGACGGTCACCGATCGATCCGCCAGCATCGCCGCGAGCTCGCCGATGAACTTGTCCACGATGCTGCCCATCACCGACGGATCGAGCGCCCGGAACATGATGCGCGCGTCCAGCCGGTTCCTGAACTCCGGGCTGAACGTGTTCTTGTAGGCCTTGTCGTCGTCGCCCGCCGTCCCCCGCTCGCCGAAGCCGACGCGCGCCTGCGCGAGCTCCCGCGCGCCCACGTTGCTCGTCATGATCAGCACCATGTGGCGGAAGTCGCTCTTCTTGCCGTTGTTGTCGGTCAGCGTGCCGTGGTCCATCACCTGGAGCAGGACCTGGAACACGTCCGGGTGCGCCTTCTCGATCTCGTCGAGCAAGAGCACCGCGTGCGGCGTCTTCGCCGCCGCCTCCGTGAGCAGGCCGCCGCGGTCGAAGCCGACGTAGCCGGGCGGCGCGCCGATGAGCCGGGAGACGGTGTGGCGCTCCTGGTACTCGCTCATGTCGAACCGCAGGAACCCGATGCCGAGCGCCTTGGCGAGCTGCTTCGCGAGCTCCGTCTTGCCGACGCCGGTCGGCCCCGAGAACAGGAACGAGCCGATCGGCTTCTCCGGCGCGCGCAGCCCCGCGCGCGACAGCTTGATCGCCGACGCGAGCTGCTTCACCGCCTCGTCCTGCCCGAAGATCACCGAGCGCAGCGACTGCTCGAGATCCTTGAGCTGCGCCTTGTCCGACGTCGACACCTGGCGCGGCGGGATCTGCGCCATCTTCGCGACGACGAGCTCGATGTCCGCCGCGTCGACAGTGTACCCGTCGCCGTGGCGGAGGCGCGCCGCCGCGCCCGCCTCGTCGAGCAGATCGATCGCCTTGTCGGGTAGCCGGCGATCTTGCAGGTACCGCGCCGACAGCTTGGCCGCGGCCTCGATCGCCTCGGCCGTGTACGTGATCTTGTGGAACTCCTCGTAGCGCTTCTGCAGGCCCTTCAGGATCTGCGCCGTCTCGTCGACCGAGGGCTCCGACACCTCGATGCGCTGGAAGCGCCGCGCGAGCGCGCTGTCGCGCTCGAGGTGGCCGCGGTACTCCTGGAACGTCGTCGCGCCGATGCAGCGCAGGCGGCCCGAGGCCAGCGCGGGCTTGAGCAGGTTCGACGCGTCCATCGTCCCGCCGCTCGCGGCGCCGGCGCCGATGATCGTGTGGAGCTCGTCGATGAAGAGGACGGAGCCCGGCTGCTTCTCGAGCGCGCGCAGCACCGCCTTGAGGCGGTTCTCGAAGTCGCCGCGGTACTTCGTGCCGGCGAGGAGCGCGCCCATGTCGAGCGCGTAGACGGTCGCGTCCTTGAGCGGCGCGGGCACGTCCTTCTTCTCGATCCGCTGCGCGAGCCCCTCCACGATCGCCGTCTTGCCGACCCCGGCGTCGCCGATGAGCAGGGGGTTGTTCTTGCGCCGCCGCGCGAGCACCTGGATCGTGCGGGCGACCTCGTTCTCGCGGCCGACCAGCGGGTCGATGCGGCCCTCGGCCGCCTCCTTGTTGAGGTTCATCGTGAACGCCGCGAGCGGATCCTTGACCGGCTGCGCGGCGCCGGGCTCGCCGCCCTCCTCCGGCGGCTCCTCCCGGAGGCCGTCGTCCTGGCCCGTCTTCGAGATGCCGTGCGAGATGTAGTTCACGACGTCGAAGCGGCTGATGCCCTGCTCGCCGAGGAGCGTCACGGCCGGGCAGTCGCGCTCGGCGAACATCGCCACCAGCACGTTCGCCCCCTTGAGCTCCTTCTTGCCCGAGGACTGCACGTGCATCGCGGCGCGGCCGACCACGCGCTGGAACCCGAGCGAGAGCGTCGGGCTCGTGTCCGCGTCTTCCGGCAACACCTCGATCTCCTCGTCGAGGAAGCGCTCGAGCTTCTTCTTGAGCAGCGGGGTGTCGCCCCCCGCGTGCCGGAGGACCTCGGCCGTCTCCTCGTCGAAGAGCAGCGCGTAGAGCAGGTGCTCGATGGTCACGAACTCGTGCCGGCGGCGCGAGGCCTCCCGGGTGGCGAGCGAAAAGGCGATCTCAACTTCGGGGCTGATGCGCATGGTCATTCCGGCTCGGCGGTCAACCGAAGGGGCATCGCGTGCTCCTTGGCGAAGTCCTGGACTTGGGCGACCTTGGTCTCGGCGACATCCTTCGTGTACACGCCGGCGACCCCGTGGCCGCGATGGTGCACGCTCAGCATGATGTGCGTGGCCTCCGTCTCGGTGCGGTGGAAGAACTTCATGAGGACGAGCACGACGAACTCCATCGTCGTGTAGTCGTCGTTGTGGAACACGACCTTGTAGCGGCGGGCCTTCTCGACCTTCCGTTCCCGCTCGGTCGTGAGGTCGCCCTGTTTGTCTTCTCTTTCCTCAGGATCGTTCGGCATAAATCCGTCGGGAAGGATAGCAAGAGCCCCGCCCCGGCGAGCGGCCGACGAAGAGGGCTCACGCCCCGGAAGCATGCTCCGCCGCGGCGCCCTTCGCCACGCGCGGGCCTGGATTTTCCGTCCGCCGTGGCGCCCGGCTCATGGAACCGGGCCGAGGGTGCTGCTGGGTTCGTTCGCGGGCGCCGGCTTGGCCCGGCTGGCTCCGGCCGGCGGTTGCCGCCGCCCCGCCGCAGGCGCGCGAGCGGCCCGCGGCGGAGGGCGCGCCGGCGCCGTCACACGAGCGACATGGCCGCGCCGAGGTCGATCTCGACGGGCGTGAGGCCCCAGATGTCGCGCGCGTACTCGCGCACCGTGCGGTCCGAGGAGAACTCGCCCACGCGCGCGATGTTGAGCGCGGACTTGCGCAGCCAGCTCTGCCGGTCGGCGTAGGCCGCCTCCACCTCGCGCTGACAGGCCGAGTAGGCCTTGAAGTCGGCGAGCATCATGTACTCGTCCCGGCCGAGGAGCCGGTCGAGCAGGGGCTGGAAGAGCTCGCGGTACTCCGGGGAGAAGAAGCCCGACGAGATGAGCTCGATCACCTCGCGCAGCTCCGGGTCGGTCGCGACCGCGGTGCGCCCCTCGAAGTGCTCGCTGCGGCGGGCGATGACCTCGTCGGCGGTCAGGCCGAACAGGAAGAAGTTCTCCGGGCCCACGGCGTCGCGGATCTCGATGTTCGCGCCGTCGAGCGTGCCGACGGTGAGCGCGCCGTTCAGCGCGAGCTTCATGTTGCCGGTGCCCGACGCCTCCATCCCCGCGGTCGAGATCTGCTCGGAGACGTCGGCGGCGGGGATGATGCGCTCGGCCAGCGAGACGCGGTAGTTCGGCATGAACGCGACCCGGAGCCCGGTGTGGCGCCGGTCGCCGTTCACGACGTAGGCGACGGCGTGGATGAACTTGATGATGAGCTTCGCCTGCCGGTAGCCGGGCGCCGCCTTGGCGCCGAAGATGAAGGTCCGCGGCACCACCGGCTCGCCGCGCTTCTGGCGCAGGTAGAGCGCGACGATGTGGAGCGCGTTGAGCAGCTGGCGCTTGTACTCGTGGAGGCGCTTGATCTGGACGTCGAAGATCGAGGAGGGGTCGACGTTGACGTCGAGCTCCTGCGCGATGACCTTCGCGAGCGCCACCTTGTTCGCGCGCTTCACCGCGGCGATCCGCTCGATGAACTCCGGGTCGTCGAGGTGGCGCTCGAGCTCGCGCAGCCGCTCGAACTCCGTCACCCACTTCGGGCCGACCTTCTCGGTGACGAGCGCGGCGAGCGCGGGGTTACAGGCGAGCAGCCACCGCCTGAACGTGACGCCGTTCGTCTTGTTGTTGAACCGCTCGGGCCAGAGGTCGTAGAAGTCGCGGAGCAGGTCGCGCTTGACGAGCTCGGAGTGGAGCTTGGCCACGCCGTTCACCGAGTGCGAGCCGACGACCGCGAGGTGGGCCATGCGCACGTGGCGCTCGTGGCCTTCCTCGATGAGGGACATCCTCGCCACGCGGTCCTGGTCCTGCGGGTGGGCGTCCATGACCTCGCGCAAAAACCGCCGGTTGATCTCGTAGATGATCTCGAGGTGCCGCGGCAGGAGCCGCTCGAAGAGCGCAACGGGCCAGCGCTCGAGCGCCTCGGGCAGCAGGGTGTGGTTCGTGTACCCGAAGGCCCCGACCGTCTGCTTCCACGCGTCCTCCCAGGTGAGCAGGTGGTCGTCGATGAGGACGCGCATCAGCTCGGCGATCGCGATGGCGGGGTGGGTGTCGTTCAGCTGGATCGCGTTCTTCTCGGCGAAGCGCGAGAAGTCCGGGTGGACGCGGTTGTAGCGGTTCACGATGTCGGCGATCGAGCAGGCGACGAAGAAGTACTCCTGCCGGAGGCGCAGCTCCTTGCCCTTGTCGAAGTTGTCGTTCGGGTAGAGGACCTTGGAGATGACCTCCGACTGGTTCTTCTCGTGGACGGCGTGCACGTAGTCGCCGGCGTTGAAGAGCTCGAAGTCGAACTCCTCG
Source organism: Sorangium sp. So ce117 (assembly GCF_051524395.1). Taxonomy (NCBI): domain Bacteria; kingdom Pseudomonadati; phylum Myxococcota; order Polyangiales; family Polyangiaceae; genus Sorangium; species Sorangium sp. So ce117. The sequence goes on along the minus strand of NZ_CP150309.1, from coordinate 6,414,805 downwards.
CCTGCGCGGGCCGACCAGAGGCGGAGGGTGTTGACGGTGTTCGACTGGTAGCCCGCGATGGGCGTGTCGAACGGGACGCCGATGACCTGCTCGGACGGCCGCCAGACCACGCGGAAGCCGCCGCGCTTGTCGGGGACGCGCTCGGTGTAGCCGCCGAACGAGACGGGGACGGCGTGCTCGGGGCGCTCGACCTCCCAGGGGTTGCCGAAGCGGAGCCACTCGTCGGCGCGCTCGACCTGGTAGCCGTCGCGGATGACCTGCTCGAAGATGCCGAACTCGTACCGGATGCCGTACCCGTAGGTGGGCAGGCCGATCGTGGCCATGGAGTCGAGGAAGCAGGCGGCGAGCCGCCCGAGGCCGCCGTTGCCGAGCCCGGCGTCGGGCTCCTGCTCGACGAGCTCATCGAGGTCGAGGCCGAGCTCGCCGAGCACGGTCTTGAAGCTGTCGTAGATGTCGAGCGCCTGCAGGTTGGCGACGAGCGCCCGGCCGAGGAGGAACTCTGCGGAGAGGTAGTAGCCGCGCTTGACGTCCTGCTCGTAGTAGGTGTGCTGCGTCTTCGTCCACCGGTCGACGAGGCGGTCGCGCGCCGAGAGGGCGATGGCGACGTACCGGTCGAACGGCGTGGCGGACAGCGATTCCCGGGCGCGCGAGTAGTGCAGGTGATCGGCGAAGGCGCGGCGCAGCGCGGCCGGGTGCATGCCGGTGCGGGCGTCCGGCGCCGAGTTGCCGCGGAAAAATGCGGCGGGGGTGTCGCGCTGCTGGGTGGTGTTGTCTCGCTGGGCGGGGGTTTCTCTCTGACGGTTGGGGTCGGCGTCGATCGGGTTGGCCATGGCGGCGCACTTTAGACGGATCTGGCCCGCGCTGGTTGGCTGCGCGACGTGCTCGGATGAGGTTCCGTGTGGGCGGGGGTTGCCGATGGTCCCCGAACCAAATTGTGATTGTAACGGAATCCAGTCCGGCGCCCTGGTACGGGGCAAGCACTGTCAGCCGGTGCCGCGGCAGAGCGGCGGGATGGCCGACGGCTGGCGGGGCGCGGCGGCGTGAGCGGCGTCGGGCTCACGCTCGCTGACGCGGGCGGCCAGGTGTGTCGACCCGCTCCGGCGGTGATGCCGGACGCGCTCGCGTCGTCTCAGCGCGGGCAGCCGCCGAGCAGCGGCGCCCCGAGCAGATCGAGCTGCTCGACCGCGCGCTGCGGCCGGCGCGCGCGCAGACCCGCGCCCGTCCCCGGGGCGGCGCTCCAGGAGCTCGCCCGCAGGACGAGCTCCTCGCGGAGCGCCACGAGCTCGCGCGACGGCAGGGTGCTCGTGTCCGTCACGAGCCGCGCTCCGTCACGGTAGCCGGTCCACACGGTGTAGCCGTCCCGTGTGACCTCGATCCCGAACCTGGGGCCATAATCCGTGATCTCGTAGCTGCGCCCCAGGGCCAGGAAGCTCCACTTCTTCATCGCGACCGTCTCGCCAGTGTCCGTCGAGGCGGCCGGACCGGCCAACAAACCGGGGGGCGGCCCCGCGCAGCGCGGCCCGCGGCCCGCGGGGGTGATCCCCGCGGAATCCGCGAGGAGTCCGGGTCACCCGGGCTCGCGCGTCGGAGCGGCGCACCCACACGAGCCGCCTTCCCCAGCCGCTTCGTTTCGCGAGGTGCCTGACGTCGTGGGGTATTTATCGTGATGGCGGACCCACGCCATCGTGTAAGGGAGCGCGGCCTCGTCCCGGCCGAGGGGCGTGAGATCCAGGTAGTTGTAGGTGCCGATCAGGACGTCGAGCCCGCGCGCATAGGTCGAGTAGGTGTGGAAGACCTCGTCGCCTTCGCGGGCGAAGACGCTCAGCCCAGGGGCCTCGGGGAAGGGGGAGCTCGCCTTCTTGAAGTTGTACTCCATATCTCCTCGAGCGCGCTCCTCCTCACGGAACGAGACGTGATAGTCATAGTTGAAGTCCGTCTCACCCGAGGAGACCCACGGGAACGTCCAGCCCATTCGCGCCTTGAACGCCTCAATCCTGGCGAGCGGAGCGCGGGAGACGGCGCAATACGCCGTGTCGCGGGCGGCCAGGTGGACGTGGCCACCCTGGATGTTGTCGGCCACGTACGAGCAGCTCTTGCAGCCTTCGTCCCAGCTCGGCGCGAACATGAAATGGTAAACGAGGAGCTGCCGGCGCTCGCCGAAGAGCTCGCGCATTGTCAGCTTGCCTGAAGGGGCGTCGAACACATAGGCCTTGTCGACCCTCACCCACGGCAGCTCTCGGCGCGCGGCGCTCAGCGCGTCGCGCCGCCGGTCGTGCTCTTTCTCTCTCTCCAGCAGCGCCAGGCGCGCCGCCAGCCACTCTTCCCTCGAAGCGATCTTGGCGCGGCTCATCGGCGCTCTCCCTTCGACGCGGGGGCGCCGGCGGCGCTCCTGCTCTGGTTCCGGTTCCGGAGCTTCTTGACGGCGATCGCGGTCACGGCGCCGGCGGAGGCCGCCTGGGCGAGGACCCATCCGATGGACGCGAGGCACGCAGGGCACATGGGGATCTCCTCCTGTGGGCGGCGCGCGCGGCGCCTCGCCGCGCCGGCCGCTGACCCGTGGAAATGACCACGGCGCCTCTGGCCGCGACAGCAACATCGATGTCGCGATCCGTTGGCGTGCGCCGCCGGGCGTGCGACGCTGCCGCGATGGATGCGACGGCCGAGGTCCCCGCCGAGCTCGGCGCGCTGGCGGCCCGCTCGCTCGCGGCGGGCGACGCGCTCGACGCGCTGAAGGTGGTCGGCCCCTTCGGAGGTCCACACGCGCTCGCGCTCCGCGGGATCGCGCTCGCGCAGATGGGCGCCTATCCGGAGGCGAAGGCCGCGCTCGGCCGCGCCGCGCGGGCGTTCGCTGCGGCAGGCGCCGAGCGCGCCCGGGCGCGCGCGAGCGCGGCCCTCGCGGAGATCGCGCTCGCGCAGCGAGAAATCGGCGAGGCGTGGCAGGGGCTCGTCGAGGCGGGTGATGCCCTCGAGCGCGCCGGCGATCTCACGAATGCGGCGTGGGCTCGCCTGGGCGCGGCGCGGGCCGCGCTCCTCGAAGGCCGCGTCGCGGAGGCGGAGCGGGCGCTCGCGGCCGCCGAGGCCACGGTCACGAGCGACGCGCCCGTGTTCACCAGGGCCGCGCTGGCGCTCGTGCGCGCCGAGGTGCACGCGCGGCTCGTGCGCGCGTCCTCGGCGCGGCTCGCGGCCGAGCAGGCCGCGGCGTGGGCGCGGGCGAGCGGACATCCGCTGCTCATCGCCGAGGCCGAGCGCTTCCTCCGCGCGCACGACGAGCCCGTGGCGCGCCTCGTCCAGGGCGGCCGCGACGAGCCCGTGCGCCTCGCCGACGTCGAGGCCCTGGTCGCCGCGCCCGCGGGGCGGGTCGTCGTGGACGCGCTCCGCCGCCGCGTCCTCGACGGCGGCGAGGAGCGGGCCGACCTCGCGCGCCGGCCGGTCCTGTTCGCCCTGCTCGAGGCGCTCGCGCGCGCTCACCCGGCGGCGATCGCGAGCGACGACCTCGCGCGTGCGGCGTTCGGCGTTCGCGCGGTCAACGAATCCCACCGGCGGCGGCTGCGCGTCGAGGTGGGGCGCCTGCGCGCAGAGCTCGGCGGCGTCGGGGTCGTGCGCGCGCTCGGGAACGCGTACCGCTGGGAGCTCGGCGCGGGCGTGGAGGTGGTCGTCCTCGCGCCGCTCGATCCGGGCGACGCGGGCGCCATCCGCGCGCTCCTCTCGGACGGCGCCGCGTGGAGCGCCGCGGCCATCGGCGCCGCGCTCGGCAAGAGCGCGCGCACGGTGCAGCGCGCGCTCGCGGAGCTCTCGCTCGCGCGCGCGGTCGAGGTCACCGGCAGCGGCCCCTCGCGGCGCTACGCGAGGCCCAGAGCGGCGCTGTCGATCGCGTCACAAATGTTGCTCCTCGGGCTCGCGCTCCCTGGTTGGGTGCGCGGGGCGAGGAAGGAGTGGACCGTGAAAGCCCGACAGGCCGAGATCATCGCGGAGCGCACGTTCGAAGGGGTGGAGTCGATTCACGGGGTCGCGTTCGACGGACAGGCGGTGTGGTTCGCGCACGGCGATCGCGGAGACCTCATGTCCGCCGAGCCCGAGAGCGGCCGCGTGCTGCGTCGCCTGAAGGCGCCCGCCAGCGCCGGGGTGGCGTTCGACGGGCGCCACCTGTGGGTCGTCGGGGGCGGCAGGATCCGGAAGATCGATCCCGCGAGCGGGGCCGCGGTCGGCGCGGTGCCGGGCTTCGACGCGACGCCCGTGAGCGGGCTCGCGTGGGCCGACGGCGCGCTCTATGCGGGCATCTACCGCGAGCGGAAGATCCTCAAGATCGATCCCGAGCGCGGGGCCGTCCTCCGCACGCTCGTCTCCGATCGGCTCGTCACCGGCGTCACGTGGACCGACGGCGATCTCTGGCACGGCGTGATGTGCGAGGAGGAGGGCGCGCCGTCGGAGCTCCGCCGCGTCGATCCCCGGAGCGGCGAGGTCCTGGACCGGCTCGCGCTGCCGGAGAGCGTGCGCCTCTCCGGCGTCGAGGCGGACGCGAGCGGCCGCCTGTGGTGCGGCGACCCGGCGACAGGCAGGCTCCGCGCGGTGAAGAAGCCGCGAAAAGCGGTCTGATTCACCCTGGGTTCGACCTGGCGGGCGCAGCGGGCCAGGGTTTCTAGACAAACTTACAGCATGAGTGGCACTGCGCCGAAGGGAACGGCTGGGTCGCTGCGCGCGGCGATGATCAGAACCGAACTCTTCGGGAATGTGAAGGCGCGAAGGCGCGCGCAGATTTCTGCGTCGGTACGATGCCCTCCAGGAGAGGCGGTTCGAGCACGTGACGACACCGGGCGCCGCGCCCGCAGGGGCGGAATCAGCGGGAGACGAGATCCTTCATCCAGGGCACGTCGTCGGGCGTCGCATTCTTGAGCTCGCCGGCCCAATCCTGATCGGTCAGGCGCTCGAAGTCCCCGGTGATCGTCTCGAAGTACGACGACGCGAGCCCCACGAACGCGCGCGGCGCGCCGCCGCACGGATCGGCCGTCATGACCATGAGCCGCGGCAGGCCGGTGCCCACGTGCAGCACGCGACCGACCGGCGCGCCGCCCTCGTCCGTCGGCTGGGTGTGCACGTCGGCGATCGTCGGATCCTGCGTCACGCTCTTGAGCGCGTCGTAGAAGAGCTGCGCGTACCACCCGGTGGCGCCAAACGGACTGCCGCACCCCCGCTGGACCTTGACGGCCTGGTTGATGAAATCGAGGTGTTCCGGCGTGAGGGGCAGGCCGGCGCGCTCATTCGCGGCCATCTCGCCGAGCGTGCGCGCGACGTCGCGGAGCTGCGAGAAGTACCCCGACAGATGCTGCTCGAGCTGCGGTTCGGACGACGGCGGGTTCGACAGCTCGAGCGCGCTGACGATCTCGGCGCCGTGCTCGGCCAGCTCGGCGATGCGCGCGAAGAACGCCGGGTACGGGTCGACGTACGCGTCCGGGAACTCGCACGTGGCGCCGCCCGTGTACGACTGCTTGGCATAGAGCAGGGTGTCGTGGCGGAGCTCGGCCCAGGAGGCGAGCTGGGTGTTCAGCAGGCGCCGGCCCCACGCCTCGGTCTTCGCCACGCCGGGCAGCCCCTCGCCGTCGCCGAGCGCCCGCGCCGGCGACAGCTCCCGCAGCGCGCCGAGCCAGCGATTGTAGAGGTTCTTGCCCCAGAAGTCCCCGGGGTGCGCGTCGACGAGCACGCGCATCATGTGCAGGTCGGGCGCGTAATCGAACTGCCCGAGCTCCGGCGCCAGCAGCTGACCCGCCTGATCGTTGCCGAGCGCGGCGAAGCCCACGTCGAGCGGGTCCGGCATCATGCGCTTGACGGCGCCGTCCTTCACCCGGTCGTAGACCACGTTCGAGAAGACGTGGGAGTCGACCACGTACCGCTGACCGAGCAGCGCGAAGCTCGACGAGAGGGGCAATGTGCCCTTCGCGAGCCCGTTGATCATGATGTGGCTCGAGATCCGCTGCGTGCCGTGGCCCTCCTTCACGATGACCTCGATGATGCGCTCGTCCGGGACGCCGGCGAGGCCCGAGGCGTCGCTGAGGCCGAGGTCGTCGAGCAGGTCGTCGAGCTCCGGCAGGGTCATGGTGTCGCTCTCGCCGACGAAGGCCTGGATCGCGTCGTCGATGCGCTTGTAGCGGGCGAGGGTCTCCGCGCCGGCGAGGGCGCGCAGCACGTACGCGCCCTCGAGCTGCCGCCGCTGGAAGCGCTGGGTGCCGTCCTGCTGGGTCTCGAGGAAGCGGAAGTCGACGCGGCCGAGCCACATCATGCTGCGGAAGTAGCGCTCGAGCTCCGGAAGCAGCACGTCGACGTAATGGCCGCGAGGCTCGAACTGCGAGAAGTCCATGAGACGTTCGGAGCCGAAGAGGCGCACCCCGGCCATGCCTTGGTGCGCCTCGGCGCCCGCGACGAGCTCGTCGATGGTCGCTGCGCTGGCGCCCGCGACGGGGGCGACGGGCGCGCCGTCGAGCAGCGCGAGCGCGACGGCCGTGAAGAGGTCCGCGTCCGCGCGCGCCTCGGCGCCGAACTCTCCTCCGGCGCCCTCGGCGAGCCGCGCGCGCATCTCCTTCAGCATCTTCCCGAGATCGGGCGCGAACGAGGCGTACTCCAGGGTCTTCAGGATCGAGTCGTACGAGCGGTGGACCGCGTACAGGATGGAGTCCGCGGACACGTAGAGCGGCAGGTCGAGCGCATAGATGCTCTCGTAGCCGTAGACGAACGTCGGGAAGGACTTCTTGCTCGAGATGACGAAGCCGTTCCTGGAGAGCTTCGCGAGCTCGTCCTCGTCGAGGGCGAGCGCGGTGCCCTGGAGGAGCGAGAGTCCCTCGGCGTCCGCCGGCGCGTAGGACAGGCCCGACGCGAAGGGGACGGGGTACTTCGCGGCGAAGTCCTCGGCGGTCATGTTCGCCGAGGCCTCCCGCTCGGCCAGCAGCGCGCCGAACTCCTCCCGCTGCTCTGGCCCGAGCGGCTGATCGGGGAGCTGATCGGAAGGCTGATCCGGCGGAGAATCGGGCGGTTGATCTGGTGGAAGATGGGTGCCGTCGGCGCCGGGGTTGGGCTGGCTCCCCCCGCCAGAGCAGCCGGCGGCGAGGGCTACGAGCACAGGAATGACATGACAGCGAAGAAGCATGTAGCGCATCGTGTTTCCGCTTCCAGGGTAAGTCCCTGCGCCCGGGGCACGGCGGCCCCGCCGAGAGCAACGTCAAAGAAGGTGCCGCGGGCGAGGGAAGCGAGGCCGTCCTCCTGCAACAGGATAACACAGCCCTGCTCCGGCCCCACCGGAGATGAGGGATGATCGCTGTCGATATGCCCGAACAACAGATTTATAATGCACCTGCGGGCTGACGCGCAGTGCCCGCGTCTCGATCGGCGCCGCGTACCCATGTGGAGATCCGATATGCGTTTTCGTTCTCTGGGCTGGATCTTCGTTTTGGGTTCTCTGGCGCCCGCCTGCACCGGGAAGCTCGGCGATCCGTCCTCGGGCGCGGCTGGCGGCGAGATCGACAGCGACGTTCCCCCGCCGCAGGCCGACGGGAGCTTGCCGTACGCGGCGCCCACGCCCGCTTCCGCGGCGCTGCGCGCCCGCACATGGCTGCTCACCCCGGAGGAGTACGGTCGCTCCGTCCAGGGCTTGCTCGGCGTGTCAATCGACATTTCGGACATGGAGCCCGTGCCGGACAACGGCATCTATCCGAACATGTCCACAAGCGGGCTCGTCCGCGTGACCCTGGCCGAGCAGTACGCGGCCAAGGCCGAGGCCGCGGTGCTCGCGCTCGGCGATCGGCAGCTCAGCGCATTGATTCCGTGCGGCAAGGTCGACGCGACGTGCAAGTCGGACTTCGTGCGCGCGGCGGTCAGCAAGGCGTTCCGGCGGCCCGCGACGGCGGAGGACCTGACCAATTATGGCGAAGTGTTCGATCTCGCCGCCGAGTCCGGGGATCCGGCGCTGCCGTTCCGCTGGGTGCTGAAGGGCGTGCTGAACTCGCCCTATTTCTTGTACCGGACCGAGATCGGCGCGCCGAGCGACGAGGCGAAAGCGGCGTTCCGGCTGACTGACCACGAGATCGCGACCTTCCTTTCGTACAGCGTGCTCGGCGAGCCGCCCTCTGCGACGCTGGCCGCCGCCGCCGATCGCGGCGAGCTGGCCGATCCCGCGCTGCTTCCTGGCCACATCGACCAGCTGCTCTCGACGCCGGGCGCCGCTGACCAGCTCGGTCACTTCCTCGTCCAGTGGTTGCGGTTGCACACGTTCGAGGCCGAGGTGGAGAAATTCGAGGACGTGTTCCCCGGCTTCGCCGATGTGAAGGGGGCGATGTCCGCCGAGACGCAGCGCTTCCTCCGCGCGAACGGAGGCATGGAGGGCTCGATCGCGAGCCTGCTCACGGCGCCTGTCCCCGAGGCCGATCCAGCGCTCTCCGCGTTTTACCGCAGCGACGCCTCGGGCGCGACGGACACCGCGCGGAGCGGCCTGCTCTCCCTCGGCTCCCTGCTCTCCAAGACAGCCAAGCAGTACCTCACGTCCCCGACGCTCCGCGGCCTGTTCATCCGCGATCAGCTGCTGTGCCAGCACATCACGTTGCCCGAGAACTTCACCCCGCCGCCGATCGAAGAGAGCGAGCTGCGCATGACCCCGAAGACCACGCGCGAGCTGTACGAGACGCACAACGCGCAGGCGGTCTGCAAGAGCTGCCACGCGCTGATCGACAACGTCGGCTTCATGCTCGAGAATTTCGACGGCGCGGGCCGCTATCGGACGCTCGAGCAGTACAGGAGCCCGTCGCTCACCGCGCCCATGGCCGCGCCGCAGCCGATCGACGCCGCGGGCCGGCTGCTCAACACCGATGTCGACGGCGAGTACGACAGCGCCGCGGGGCTGGGAGAAGCGCTGTCGCGCAGCACCTGGGTCCGCGAGTGCGTGGCGCGGCAGGCCTTCCGCTTCTATTTCGGCCAGGTCGAGGCTGCGCGCGGTATTCCGCCGGTCGTGCAGGGCACGGCGGCGCTGGATCGCACCGGTCTCCTGCGCGACCTGCTCGTGGCGCTCCTGTCTTCGCCGAGCACGGTGGAGCGCGTGCGCGAATAGCTACCGCCATCGAGGATCGAACATGCCCAGGCCCTTCGACGTATCCAGACGAGACATCCTGAAGACGGCGGCCGGCGCGATCTTCCTCGCGCCGCTGCTGCGCCACCGCGAGGTCGAGGCGCAGACCGTCGTGCCCAAGCGGCTGGTGCTGATCTTCACGCCCGACTCGCACCCGCCCGAGTGGTGGCCGACCGGCAGCGGGTCGACGTTCCAGCTCCAGGAGCCGCTCGCCGATTTCCGCGGCCTCGAGAGCAACATGTTGTTCTTGCGCCGGCTCGACCATGCCTGGACGGTCGGGAATCACCACGAGGCGGGCATGGCGCAGCTGTTCACGGGCGCGCGCTTCATCGACGAGAGCTCACACCACGCGAACGGCCCCTCGCTCGATCAGATCCTGCTCAAGAGCTCCGACCTGCGCGGCGGCACGCCGATCGCGAGCATCCACCTGTGCGTCGCCGATCGCGGCGGCGCCGACAAGCGCCATATCATCTCGTACAGCGGCCCCGGCCAGCCCATGACCCACACGGCCGACCCCGCGCGCGCGTTCAGCACGATCTTCAGCGGCGTCACCTTCGACGGCGCCACGCCGACGCCCACGCCCGGCGGCATGCCGGATGCCGTCGCGGCCGCGAAGCGCAAGGCCGACCAGCGGATCCTCCAGATCAACACGCGCGAGCTCAAGACCATCCAGGGCTTCCTCGGCCAGGCCGAGCGCCAGAAGCTGGAGCTCCATGTGGAAGCGCTGTTCGAGCTCGAGAAGCGTATCGCGGGCATGGGCGGCGGCACGTCGGTCCCGGCCGGCGCGGCGTGCGAGCGCGCGGACACCTCGGGCTACAACGGCAGCACCAACAACGCGGCGACGATCACGCGCTGGGCGCAGATCCAGGCCGACATCATCGTGAGCGCGTTCACGTGTGATCGCACGCGGGTCGCGGACTACCACTTCAGCTTCTCCGGCGGCCACCACGAGGGCCTCCTCGGCTTCGGCCAGAGCTGGCACGACGTGGTGGCGCACGTCAGCCGCACGAACGACAGCGTCAGCGTCGGTGGTGAGTCGATGACCACGCGCCAGGCCTTCATGCTGTTCGATCGTTTCTGGGCGAGCCATATCGCATACCTGGCGAAGCGGCTCGCGGGCATCCGCGAGGGAAGCGGCACGATGCTCGACAACACGATCCTGCTCTGGGGCGTGGAGAGCGGCACGAACCACAGCCACAACCCGCGGGACATGCAGTACCTTGTCATCGGCGGGAAGAACCTGGGCGTGAACGTGGGCCAGTACATCAACAACACCACCGCGCAGAGCTCGAACAAGCTGCTCACGTCCGTGATGAACGCGCTCGGCCACGCCGCGACGGGCATCGGCATCGAGCCGAACTGCGGACCGCTGCCGGGCTTTCTCGCCTGAAACCCGCTCGGGGGCGGCGCTGGCTCCACACCGTCCTTTCTCGAGCGAGAGACCGGGAACAAACCGCCATGGCGCCTTGTTCCGTCGGCCATGGCGCGACGTGTGATGGGCTGGGTGCTGATTCTGTTCACGCTGGCCCTGGTGGGGTGCGATCACGCGACCAAGGCGGTCGCGCAGGCCGCGCTCGAGCGGCGAGGTCCCCTGTCGATCGTGCCGGGGGTGCTCGATCTCCGCTACGCCGAGAACCACGACATGGCCTTCAGCCTGCTCAGGGGCATCCAGTCGCCGGCGAAGGTGGCGGTCCTCCTGGTGTGCTCGATGGTCGTCCTCGGCGTGGTGCTCCTGGGCTGGTGGAGCAGCCGCCGCGCTTCGGTCACCGAGCAGGCCGGGTACGCGCTCATCGTCGCCGGCGCGGTCGGGAACGCGATCGATCGTGGCGTCCGCGGCTACGTCATCGACTTCATCCACCTTCACCGCTGGCCGGTGTTCAACGTCGCTGACATCGCCATCGTGGCGGGCGGGATCCTGCTCGGGATCGCGATGTTCCGGCGCGCGCGCCAGGAGCCACGCGAGGTGTCCTGAGCTTCGCCTCGTGAGACAGTCTCGCCCGAGCATGCCGGCTCCACGAGCAGCTCGGCCAGCGGCGGCGAGACCTGGAGGAAGAGCGTGCGCGCCGCATGTCTTCCGGTCCGATGTCCGAGAACTCTCGAGAAGATTGGCCGCCCGGTCGCGCCGCTGGGCTCAGTTGCAGAGCAGCTTCTTGAGCTCATCCGTGGTCTTGGGCTTCGCGCCCGCCAGGGCGGCGGAGGCGATCTGCTGCGTCTTCTTGGCCCTGGAGCAATCGTCAGGCCGGTTGGGCGCCTGCTCCAGCAAGGGGCCGAGCTTCTCCGTGGGACCTTTCGCGTGCTTCCCGATGCAGAGCACGGGCTCGCCTTCGTGAAGATAGTACCGGCGCTGCGTGACGCTGCTCGTCGTCGCCGGCTTGTCCGGCGTACCCCTTGTCCCGTCAAAGGCCCAGGATCCATCGTCGTGCAGCGCGAAGACCAGCTGGCCCTGGTCGTAGTAGAACTGGTACGTCGACTCGCCGTGCCCCGCGTCGGCGGCCGCGATCTCCGCCTTCTGGATCGCGCCGTCTGCCTGGTATAGCCGGAGCTCGCCGCGTCCCTCGCCGCCTGCGCACTCGAAGCGGAGCTCGCTTCGCGTCAGGTCCTTGCGGGCCTGGATGTCCTGATACCGGGCCCTGATCTTCTGGATCCGCGGATCGTCGAGGCTCACCTTGGAGCCGCCGGCGGTGTCCGTGGCGACCTGGGGTGCTGCCGCGGGCGCCGGGCTTTCCACGGCGGAGGTGCCGGCCGGGGGCGTGGTCGCGCCGGGCGCCGGAGCTCGGCCTGGTTCCGCAGGAGCCGCGGAGACGCTCGCCGAGGGGGTGGGAGAAGGCGGGCTACACCCGATGACGGCGGCGACCAGCAGGGCGATGGAGGATCGGCTCATGAGGACCCAGAACGCTCGATGCGACCGTCCCATTCGACGGGTCGGGTTACCCGCCCTTGCGTCGAAACTCCACGAAGAACCGCACCGGGCCGTCGGGGTCGACGTGGTGCAGCACCTCGGGGACGACGATCCCTGGGCTCTCTGGATCGAGAGAGAGCTCTCGACCACCGAGCCCATCGATCCGGTAGCGCAGCCGCCCCGAGATCACGTGGATCACCCCCCACACGCCGGGCTTGGTGGAATGGTTCTTTCGCAGGCCGGAAGGGATCGTGACCTCGTCGAACTCGGCCGTGCGCTTGTACGCGACCAGCCCGTCGGGCATCTCGAGCTGATCGCAGCGCACGCAGTCGAGCTCGGTGCCGAGCATCGATGCGCGGCCCTCGGACGTGACGACCCAGGGGCGCAAGAAGAACGGCGGCTTGTGCCGGACGTGCTGGCCATGTCCACAGCTCAGCTCGGCCACCCAATCGTTCGCATCGTCCTGATGGTAGCCTGTGATCGTTCGGCGCATCGTCTCGATCTACTGACCGTCTTCTGGATGTTTTTCCACTCGATCTGCGTGCGGCGTGTCCGGAGCGAGCTGCGCCTGCGCATCGTCCATCGTCCACGTTCCACCTTCCGGTACACGCCGGATCGCGTCCTCGCTAGGACCACGCGCCCAGCAGCGCGCGCATCGCAGGCGCGATGACCTCCGCGACCGCGCGGCGGTGGGAGGCGGCCAGCGCCGCGCCGTCAGGGCGCCCGTGGGCGGCGAGGGCGTCGGCCTCGGCGTCCGGCGCCGTGGCGGCCGGAGGAGGCGAGGCGAGGGCCGCCTCGAAGGCCTCGGAGACCGCCCGGCGCACCGGCTCGCCGCCCGTCTGGAGCGCCCAGGCCACGAAGCGCCACGCGAGCTCGGCGTGCCGGGCCTCGTCCTCGGCGATCGTGGCAAGGGCGCTCCGGACCGCGGCGTCGGTGGCGCGCGAGCGCTGCTCGCTGGCTTGCACGGCGGCGAGCGTCTCGCCGACGCAGCCCTCGCGGACGGCGCGCGCCGCGAGCTCGGGCAGGCCCGAGGCGACCTCGACCCGCCCGCCGAACGCGAACGGCGCCGGCGCGAGCGCCGCGCCGGCGTACGCGCTCGCCAGGCCGAAGCAGAGCGCCGCGTGGCGCACCTCGTCGCCCGCGGCCTCGTGCGCGGCCGCGAGCATGTCCGGGGGGGCCCCGACCGCCATCAGCTCCAGCGCGAACCGCGCGAAGGAGGCGACCGACGCGTGCTCGAGCAAGGCGTCGCGGAGCCACGCCTCGGCCAGCGCGGCGCGGGTCGACTGCGTCAGCGCCGCCACGTCCGGGGGCGCCGCGGCGCACCATCCGCTCGCCGCTCGCCGCTCTGCCCGCGCCGTGCGCGCGCGCTCGCCCACGAGGAACGGGCGACCTGTGCCGCCGCAGGTCGCGACGAACTCGTAGCAGCACTCGCTGCCTTGGAGGACGCCTTCACCGAGGCTTGTGTACCAGCACCCCGCGGGCGCACCGGGCGGCGACCCCGGGACGGAGGAGCCGTAGGGGTCGAAGGTCGGGCACGTGACCGCGGGTGAGCCGCCGATGCCGCCCTCGCCGGCAGTCCCCCCTTCGCCGGCAGCTCCCCCGACACCGCCCTGTCCTCCCTGTCCCGAGGGCTCCAGGGCGACACAGACCGTTCCCTCCTCGGTCCACTGGACGCCGCCCGCCTGGATTGACGTGACGGCATCTCCGCCTGGCCCGCCATTCCCGCCCATCCCTCCGCGCGCCCCCGAGCTCTCGTCGCCCGACGCGGGGCCACCGCCTCCGCCCGACGCGCGCTCCAGGGTGACGTCACCGCCGCAGGCGGCGCCTCCAACTGCCACGTTGAGCGTCGCGGTGGCGAGGATCGCGCGTGTCAACTGGTGAGCGAGCGCGATCCGGAATTGAGCCGGAGAAGAGGGGGGACTGGCCATGGTGCCAGAGAACAGCAGCATCCATACCAGCGCAGGATCCGCGGGCGCAGCCTCTCAGCGCGGGGATGCCCGGCACAGCATGGCACAGGCCTGGTCTGCATCGATTGCGCTGCTGCCGCGGCGAGCCCTCGCGGGCGGCGTTGCCCGCTCGCGCGTCCGCGCGCGTCGACGTCGCGCTGCGCTGCGCCCGCCTGGCGTCGAGCCGGCCGCCCGGGTCCCGGCGCGACGCGGCGCCTCCGGTTGCGCTCGGCGCCGCCGTCGCGCGGAGCTCGGCTCCGCGGTTGCCGCGTCGCCGCGTCGCCGCTGCGCCAGCCGCGGTCGCCGCTGGTATAGAGGCGCTCATGACCCTCCTCCGAGACGTCCTTTCAGCGCTCGAGTCGATCGCGCCGCTCCGGTTCGCGGAGCCCTGGGACAACGTCGGCTTGCTCGCGGGCGACCCGGCGCGGCCCTCGTCGGCGGCGCTCCTCGCCATCGATTACACCCCCGAGGTCGCCCGGGAGGCGCGCGATCTCGGCTGCGATCTCGTCGTCGCCTACCATCCGCCCCTCTTCGAGGCCGTGAAGCGCGTGGTCGCGCCGAGCCCTATCTTCGCGGCCATCCGCGACGGCATCGCGCTGTACTCGCCCCACACCGCGCTCGACGTCGCCGAGGGGGGCACCAACGATGTCCTCGCCGACGCGCTCGGGATCTCGCCGGACCGCGCGCCGCTCAGGAGGGCGCCCTCCAAGGCGTGGCAGCACAAGCTCGTCGTCTTCGTCCCGGAGGATCACGCCGACGCGGTAGCCGACGCCCTCGCCGAGGCGGGCGCGGGCCAGATCGGCCGGTATTCGCGCTGCAGCTTCCGCACGCTGGGGACGGGCACGTTCTTCGGGGAGGAGGGCGCGAACCCCACGGTCGGCGAGAAGGGCCGGCTCGAGCGCGTCCCCGAGGTGCGGCTGGAGATGGTCTTCCCCCGCGACCGGACCGCCGCGGTCGTGCAGGCGATGCGCGCAGCGCACCCCTACGAGGAGGTGGCGTTCGACCTCGTCGAGCTCGCCGCCGAGCCGCTCAGGGCCGGCATCGGTCGGATCGGGCCGCTCGCCGGCGCGGCGCCGGTCTCCGAGCTGCTCGGTCGCATCAAGGAGGGCCTCGGGGTCGACGCCTTGCTCGTGGCCGGCCCCGAGCAGCGCGCCGTCTCCCGCGCGGCCACGTGCGCTGGCGCGGGCGGCGCGCTCCTCGAAGACGCCATCGCGCAGGGCGCCGAGCTCTACCTGACCGGCGAGCTGCGCCACCACGACGCGCTCCGCGCGGCGAGCGCGGGTGTCACCGTGGTGTGCGCGCTGCACTCGAACAGCGAGCGCGCCGCGCTGAAGCGCCTCGCAGAGCGCCTGCGCGCCGCGGTGCCGTCGCTGCGCGTCGCCCTCAGCGCGCGCGACCGGGATCCGTTCTCGATCCGCTGAGGCGCGGCTACCTTGACCTTGGTCGGATCGTTACCCGACAGAGTGAAGAAGGCGAACTCTGCATATGCGTACGGTGTTTAAACTCCTGCTTGCTGTCGCCGGGATCGCTCCCGCTGCTTGTTCTGGGTCGTCTCGCCCTGAGCCCGGCTCATGCACGGATGCGCCTCTCATCGGGTTCGCCAACCAGGGAGCACTGTACCGACACGATGAGTCTGTCAACGTCTTCACCGAGGGGGTGGACCGTGCTCGCCAGCTCGGCGCGCGGGCAATTCACGTCTCGCTCCGCCCCGACAAGTCGACCCACGAAGGAACAGTCGACTCCGAAAGGTGGCTCTCGGTCAGCAGTCCCTTGGAGGCGGCGCAGCGGCCCTTCGTCACCCGCGCGCTCGGCGACCCCAACCTCAGTCTCGTTGCGATGAGCGTCTCCGCCATGACCGGGCCGGGGAGGTACATCGAGAACATGTACCACGGAGGCAGCACCGGTACGCCGGAGACGGTGCTGCAGCTCGAGAAGCGACAGCATTACGAGCTCGCTCGCTACCTCATCGAAGAGTACAACGGAACGAAAAAGACGTTCATCATCAAGAACTGGGAGGGCGACTGGCTGTTCCTCCGCGCTCAGGCGAGCTGCTTGCCCCCGCCGCCAGCGGCAGACGTGAAGAAGGCGATTGAGTGGTTTCGCGCGAAGCAGGAGGGGGTCGCGCAGGCTCGTGCCGCCGTGGCTTCGGACGTCAAGGTCTACTTCGCGGTGGAGGTCAACCGCGTGCGCGAGGCGCTGGGACTCGAGTGCAATGGCGAGCAGCTGCGCCTGTCGCACCTCCTGCCGTTCATCGGGCCGGACATGGTGAGTTACTCGTCGTACGACTCCATGCTGCAGGGGGTGAACGACGCCCAGACGCAGATGGCCTTGACCCAGGCGCTCGACTTTCTCTATGCCGACGTGGCGCAACGTAACGCGTTCATTCGACTCGTGCCGGAGCTGGCCGATTTGCCGACCTTTCCGACGGATCCGATGGCTCTCGGCAACGGGCAGGTCATCCTCTCCGAGTTCGGCCTGCCGGAGCTGGAATATCCAGAGGCCGAGGTGCGACGTCGCATCAACAATGTGCTGAACGTCGCCCGGGGTGGGCGGCTGGCTGCAGCGTTCTACTGGCAGCTCTACGACAACGAAGGCCGGGGGTTCTATCTCTACAAGCCGGATGGGACGGAGTCGGTCGCGCTCGACGAGCTGAAGCGCAAGGCGGGCTGGTGCCCTGGGGGAGATGGAGGTGGGGGCGGCGGGGCAGGGGGCGCCGGCGGCAACGGTGCAGGCGGCAGCGGCGGGGCAGGGGGAGATGGCGGCAACGGTGCAGGCGGCAGCGGCGGAGCAGGTGCCGCCGGCGGCGACGGGGCAGGGGGAGATGGCGGCAACGGTGCAGGCGGCAGCGGCGGAGCAGGTGCCGCCGGCGGAGCAGGTGCCGCCGGTGGAGCAGGGGGCGCCGGCGGCGACGGGGCAGGTGGCAGCGGTGCAGGCGCCGGCAGCGGATCGGGCTCGGGCAGCGGGGCAGGAGGATCGAGCGGAGGGATGCCTGGCGCGTCCGCCGTGGGTGACCCCCACATCGTCACGTTCGATGGATTGGCCTACGATTTCCAGGCGGTCGGCGAGTTCGTCGTCCTCGAATCCACCTCGGGAGCACCGCTCGCCGTTCAAACCCGCCAGGGATCTCTGGGCGCATCGCGTCGCGTCTCCGTCAACACGGCAGTGGCAACCACGCTGGGCGCCGACCGCGTCGCGCTCTATGCGGGGAGATCGCCTCCGCTCTATTTGAATGGAACCGCGACGGCCCTCGCGGACGGGGCCGCCCTCACCCTGGCCGGTGGAGGCCAGGTGCTCCTCGAGAGCACCAAGTACACGCTCCTCTGGCCTTCGGCCGACGGCGAGCGAGCCGAGATCACGGTGGCCTCGGATCACCTCGATCTTCGGATCCTGCTTCCGCCATCACGGAGAGGGCAGGTTCGCGGGGTGTTCGGCAACTTCAACGACGATGGCTCCGACGACGTCGCCACGCGCACCGGCGCGGTCCTGATCTCGCCGACGTTCCAGGAGCTCTATGCCTCCTTCGCTGAGAGCTGGAGGATCGCCCGGGAGGAGTCTCTGTTCGACTATGCCGAGGGAGAGAGCACCGACACCTTCACGGATCGGACGCTCCCCGAGCGGCCCGCCTTGCTCCGCGATGTGCCGGACGACCAGCGCGCGTCGGCGAGGCAGGTCTGCAGCGACCGGGGCGTCGCGGACCCCACGCTCCTGGAGTGGTGCACCCTCGACGTCGCGCTGAGCGGTGATCCAAGTTATGCCGACAGCGTCGCGGCGGCCCAGCCTCCCAGCTCGACCTTCGAGGTGCTCGTCAACCTCGCAGCCGCGAGGCCCGTCACGGCGGACGGAGCGCCTCGAGGAGATCTGCAGTTCGTCACCGATACGATGTTCGCGCCGGAAGGTCAGCCCTGGGATGATCCGATGTATTCCGTGGTCACCCCCGAGGGCACGTCGCTCACGGTGGACCTGGGAGCGATCTACTCCCTCGCTCGCGTCGTTGTGCAGGCCGACAACAACGACGAGTACCTCGTCGAGTCGTCCACGGATGGGGCGACATGGGTCCCGCTGGCGGCCGTGCCCACGTTCGGGGGGGGCGGGACGCGCACGCGGCCGGCCCATGCTCTCCCGGAGAGGGTCGAGGCTCGCTACGCGAGGATCCGGGCGACCTCCGGAGACGCGTCGTACTCCGTCTCGGAAATCGAGCTCTATGGGCCGGTGAACCCCGTCGGGCCGTGAGGTGAACCGCGCGCGGCCAGCGAAGCCGCTGGACGAAGCGGCCCGCAGCGATCAGCTTGCCGGCCCTCATGCGCGACCACGGCACGCCACCCGCCCCCGACCTGCGCGCGGACGCTCTTGCTCCCTCG
The DNA here is from genome assembly GCF_051524395.1 of Sorangium sp. So ce117. NCBI lineage: Bacteria > Pseudomonadati > Myxococcota > Polyangiales > Polyangiaceae > Sorangium > Sorangium sp. So ce117. The sequence goes on along the minus strand of NZ_CP150309.1, from coordinate 6,396,502 downwards.
CCGCCCTCGCCCGGCTCGCGCCGCGGCGCGGGAGCCTGGTCCACGCTCCGCGACGCGGTCCGCGGCGGCGAGCACGACTTCACCACCGGATCCATCGACCGGGCCATCGCGCTGCTCGCGATCCCGATGGTCATGGAGATGCTCATGGAGTCGCTCTTCGTCGTGGTCGACGTCTTCTGGGTCTCGCGGCTCGGCGCCGACGCCGTCGCCGCCGTCGGGCTCACGGAGTCGCTCCTCGCGCTCGTCTACGCCATTGCGATGGGCCTCGCGGTCGCCGCGTCCGCGACGGTCGCGCGGCGGGTCGGCGAGGGGCGCCACGAGGAGGCGGCCGCCATGGCGGGGCAGGCGATCGTGCTCGGCCTGCTCATCTCGCTGCCGATCTCGGCGGTCGGCGCGCTGCTCGGGTCGCGGCTGCTCGCGGCGATGGGGGCGACGCCCGCGGTGATCGCGATCGGCGCGCCGTTCGCCTCGATCATGCTGCTCGGCAACGCGACGATCCTGATGCTGTTCGTCATCAACGCGATCTTCCGCGGGGCGGGCGACGCGGCGCTGTCGATGCGGGTGCTCTGGCTCTCGAACGCGCTGAACATGGCGCTCGGCCCGTGCCTCATCTTCGGCCTCGGCCCGTTCCCGGAGCTCGGGGTGGCCGGCGCGGCGGTCGGGACGACCCTTGGCCGCGGGACCGGCGTCGCGCTGCAGGTCTTCTTCCTCGCGCGCGGCAGCGGCCGGGTGAAGGTGCGAGCGCGGCACCTCGTCCCCGACCCGGGGGCGCTCGCGGCGCTGCTCCGGCTCTTCGCGAACGGCGCGCTGCAAAACGTCATCGGCATGGCGAGCTGGAGCGGCCTTGTGCGCATCATCGCGCCCTTCGGGAGCGCGGCGCTCGCCGGTTACACGATCGGGATGCGCGTCATCGTGTTCGCGATCCTGCCGGCGCTCGGGCTCTCGAACGCCGCCGCGACCCTGGTCGGGCAGAACCTTGGCGCGGGGCGCCCCGACCGGGCCGAGGCCGCCGTGTACCGCGCGGGCATCTGGACCACCGTCATGCTCGGCGCGGTGGGCGTCGTCTTCGCGGTGGGCGCGCGCGCCATCGTCGGCGCGTTCACGGACGACGCCGAGGTGCTCCGGTTCGGCACGCAGACGCTGCGGATCCTCTCGTGCGGGTTCCTGTTCTACGGCTTCGGCCTGGTGTTCACGCAGGCGTTCAACGGCGCCGGCGACACCTGGACGCCCACGCTGCTGAACTTCGCCTGCTTCTGGCTCTGGGAGATCCCGCTCGCCTGGGGCCTCTCGGGCGCCGCGGGGCTCGGCCCGGCGGGCGTGTTCGTCGCGATCGCGGTGGCGTTCTCGACGCTCGCATTCGCGGGCGGGCTCGTGTTCCGCCGCGGCACGTGGAAGCTGCGGCGCGTCTGAGGCGCCGCTACCGCGCCGGCCGCGCGAGCCAGGCCTCGATGAGCTTCCGGGCGATGCTGAGCGGCGGCGGCAAGAGCGGCAGCGCGTCGCGGTGGAACCAGCGCGCGTCCTCGAGCTCGCGCGTGTCGACGCGGAGCTCGCCGCCGGCGTAGCGCGCGGTGAACCCGACCATGATCTGGTGGGGGAACGGCCACGGCTGGCTGCCGAAATAGACGATGTCGGCGACGTCGACGCCCGTCTCCTCGTGGACCTCGCGCGCGACGCAGGTCTCCAGCGTCTCGCCCGGCTCGACGAACCCGGCGACGAGGCCGTACATGCCCGCAGGGAACCGCGCCTGGCGCGTCATCAGGACGCGCGGGCCGTCCTCGACGAGCACGATCGTCGCCGGCGTGATCCGGGGGAAGTAGTTGCTCGCGCAGCGGACGCAGCGCTTCACGCGCTCGTCCTGCCCGGCCTCGAGCGCAGTGCCGCACGCAGCGCAGTACTGGTGCGCCCTGTCCCAGTGCTGCACCTGGTACGCCGTGCCCGCGATCTCGAACAGCTCCGGATCGATGCGCCCGTGGAGGCGCCGCAGCGAGACGTAGGCGTATCCCGCCGGCGCCGGCGCGCCCTGCGCGAGCTCGGCCGAGCGGCAGGCGCGCCCGTCCAGCTCGCCGAGCGGCTGCGCGCGCGTGACGGAGACGCCGAGGTCGGCGAGATCGGCCGCGATCGGGATGTCGAAGCGATCGCCGCCGTCGCTCGGCGCGCGGACGAGGAGATCGTCGCCGCGGAACGCGAACCACGCGATCTCGGCGGGCGCCGAGCTCGGACGGCCGAGCCCGGCGCGGAAGCGGGAGGACGGCATGGCGTTACCGCGGGCAGAGCCGCGCGGGCTCCCCGTCGAGGCGTAGCTCAGGTGCGCCGATCGGCTGCATGCAGGGGAGCCTAGCGCCTCGATGGAGGGAGGGATACCGCGACGTCGCGGGAGGAGGAGGTGTGGGCGTCGCGTCGCGCGCGTCGCGCCGCGGCTCACGCGGGGCCGGCGAGCGTCGCGGCCCAGGCGAGCGCCACGAACGCGACCTCGACGTCGTTCTTCTTGGGGACGAGGCGCTTCGTCTCGATACCCTCGCCGGCGCGGAGGGGGAGCTGCTCCAGCGCCCCGAGCTCGGCGGCCTGCGCGGCGTGGAGGTCGCGGAGCGCGGCGTCCGCCTCGGTCCACTCCTGCCGCGCGCGCTCGAGCTTCGCGGCGGCCTTGTCGCGCTGGGTGCCGGCGCGCCGGGCGGTGTCCCGGCCGGCGACGAGCCCGAGGAGCGCGGCGCCCACCGCGCCGGGGAGCGCGGCCACCTCGGCCTCGGCCTGGCCGTACCGCGCCTTCGCGGCGGCGATGCGCTCGCCGAGGCGCGCGATCTTGGGCGCGAACCGGCCGACGATCTGCTGTTGCTCGGCGGCGGCGAGCCGGGCCGCGGCGGCGCGGCAGCGGGCGGCGAACGCCTCGAGGGGCTCGCCGTCGTCCTGCGCGAGCCCGAGCTCCTTGTGGACGGCCACCGCGGCCTCGGTCGTGCGGTAGGCGTGCTCCCGGAGCGCGCGCGCCGCGGCCTGCGCGGTGGCGCGCTTCGCGAGCGGGGCAGGCAGCTCGGCGAAGCGGGCGCCCGCGGCGGGCGATGTGGCGAGCAGCGAAGCGTCGAGCCGGGCGACGCGCGAGAGATCCGGCTTGCCGTCGGGCAGGAGCGGGGCGGCGAGGAGCTGGCTCCGGTTGAGGGCGATGCCGAGCTTCGTGTCGCGCAGGTGGGCGATCACGGAGACAGCAACCCAGGGAACGTAACGGAAGCCCTCCGGCGCGGCGGCAGGGGCGTGCGCGTAGAGGCTCCGCCATCCATCGGGCGCTGGCGGGGGCGCCGTCGTTGCCGGGGGCGGCGGCGCCGGCGCGGGGGCCCCGGCGTCCGCACGAGCCGCCGTGCTGCGCCGCGCGGGCTGCGGGGCGGCGGGCGTGTGGCGCGGGTCGAGCACGACCGTCCCGCCCGGGCCCACGGGCGCGCGCTGGGCGGGGCTCGACGGAGCGGGCGAAGCGCGCCTCGGATCGGGAGATGCAGACCTGGGATCGAGAGAATCGACTCTGGGATCTGGCTGTGCAGACCTGGAATCGAGAGAAGCGCGCGCCGGATCGGGCGCGGGCGGGGGAGGGGAGATGCTCCGAACGAGGCGGCCGATCTCGCGCCGGGTGACCGGGCCACGCAGCCACGACAGGCTGAAGCGCGTCTCGGCGAGGAACGACGGCGGCTGCATGTGGACGTCGCGCACGAAGAACGTGCGCGGGGGGAGCGCCTTCAGCGTGGCCGAGAGGGCCGCGGCCTCGACGCCGCCGGCGCCGCCGTCCGCGCCCGAGAGCCCCTCGACGACGCGCTCGCGATCGGCGTCGGTCTGGAGCCGGCCCACGAACCACGCGCCGGCGTTCGAGAGCGCCTTGTAGTCGAGGTCCATCGGGTTCTGCGTGGCGAGGACGACGCCGACCCCGAAGGCGCGCGCCTGCTTCAGCAGCGCGAGCAGCGGCCGCTTCGTGGGCGGGTTCGCCGGGTGCGGGGGCAAGAAGCCGAACACCTCGTCGAAGACCACGAGGGCGCGCAGGTCGCTCGTGCCCGAGAGGCCGCGCACCCACGAGAGCAGTTGATCGAACAGCAGCCCGAGGACGAGGAGCCGCTCGTCGTCGTCGAGGTGCGCGACGCTGACGATCACCGCCGGGGTCTTGGCGTCGCCGCTGCCGCCGCCGGCCTGCGGCGCGAGCCACGCCGCGACGTCGAGCGGCGCGCCCTTGCGCCAGGTGGCGAACGTGGGCGAGGCGAGCAGGGTGTTGAGCTCGCGGGCGAGCGCCTGGCGCTCCTTGGGGGCGAAGAACTCGTCGACGCCGAGGGCGCCCACGGCGGCGATCGGCGGATCGGCCAGGTCCGCGAGCAGCTCCTCGAGCCCCGCGGCCCGCCGCGCGCGCAGCCGCCGCTCGGCGAGGTGCGCGAGCAGCACGTGCTCGCGGCTCCGGGCCGGATCCGGGTCGCGGCCGACGAGCCGGAGCAGGAGCGACAGCGAGGCCGAGAGCGCCTCGCGGGCGGCCTCTTCGTCCTCGTCCCAGAGCGGGGAGGGGGTCTCGAGCGCCGACAGCACGTGGACCGGCTCGCCCGCCGTTGTGCCCGGCGTCAGCAGGCGCGGGGCCATGCGGGCGCGGAGCGCGGCGACGTCGCCCGACCCGAGCCCCGAGGAGGCGAGGCCGTCGCGCCAGCGCGCCGCGAGCCCCTCGGCGACGTCGGTCGTCGAGCGGCCGTCGCGCGCGGCGGCGGAGGGGTCGATCCACGGCTCGAACTCGGCCGCGGAGAGCTCCGGGAACGTGAAGAGCAGGTTGGGCAGGTCGCCCTTCACGTCGACCATGAGCACCGGGACGCCCGAGCGCAGCGCCTCCTCGACGAGGACCATGACGAGCCCGGTCTTGCCGCTGCCGGTCATGCCGACGACCACGCCGTGGGTCACGAGGTGGTGCGCCGGGAGCTCGAACGGGCGCGCGCCGGGATCGCCCGAGAGCGGGCGGGAGCGGCCCAGGGTGAAGGGGCGGGTCGGCATGAGGGCGGGCTCGTGCCATGGCGAGGGGGCTGTCGCAATGCTGGTGGGGGCGGGGGCGCGCGGTGACGCTTGGCGAGCGTGCAGGGCGGGGAGTCTCCGGATCCATGAGGCACACGGCTCTACAACGTCGGGAGAAACGGGAGCGTGTCGGCACGGCGCGCGGTCAATCCCGGGAGAGAGCGACGATCTGACGTCGAGCGTGCCACTCGGTGGTACGATCTACGGATGAACGCGGACGACATCCGGGCCTACAAGAAGCGCTGGGAGATGGTGGCGGAGGTCGAGCAGGAAGAGCTCGAGGCGATGTCTCCGGCCAGGAAGTTCTGCGACCTCGCGATGCTCATGGGAGTGGCCCGGGGACTCGGTGGCTCGATCGATGCAGACAAGGAGGTGGAGCAGGTGCGCCGGCGCTGGAACCTGCTCGCAGAGCGCCTGGGTGTCTGATGAGCCGCTCGCTGGCGGAGCTCGAGGACGCGGTACGCGCGCTCCTCGCCTGGTCAGAGGCATCCGGCGTCCCCATGCTGATCATCGGCGGGGTCGCGGTGTCGATCCTGAGTAAGCCGCGCACGACGAGAGACGTGGATGTCGTCGCGTGGCTTCCGAACCACAGCGAGTGGCCCGTTTTCCTGGCCGACGGGGAGCGGCATGGCATCGTTCCCCGCATCCCAGATGCGCTGGGGTTCGCCCTCAACTCCCGCGTCCTTCTGCTTCGACATGACCGATCCGGTGTTCCCATCGACCTCTCGATGGGGGCCTTGCCGTTCGAGGAGAACGCGGTTCGTCGCGCAGTCCCCACGGATCTGGGCGGTTTGCGCGTTCCGCTTCCAGTGCCCGAGGATCTCCTCGTCATGAAGGCTATAGCCCATCGCTCGCGCGACATGGTGGACATCGAATCCATCCTGAGCGCGCATGCCGATGTTGACGAGAAGTGGGTTGTCTCGACGGTTCGTGAGTTTGCCGAGGCGCTGGACGCGCCGGAGCTCGTGACCGATCTCGTGAAGTTGCTCAGCCAGCGGACTCCGATGAAGGTCAAGAAGAAGACTCGTCCTCGCAAGCGATGATGCGTCGCGGGAACTTGATGGAGGGGTGCTCGTCCCGAAGTCCGCCGTGGCACGGGTGACGGTGCGCCTGCTCCAGCTCAACCACCCGCGCCGGCGCGGGGAGCGACGGTTGTTGGTCGCGGCAGGGCTGCTCCCAGGGCCGCGGTAGCTGCCAGGGGCGAGCGCGGGGGGCGCGTGAGGACGTCTGGGCCTCGCGAGCCGCGCGTGGCCGACGGCGCCCACCATGGGAGTGATGGAAGGTGCGCGGCCCGCCTACGGCGACCCTCGCGACCGCGTTCCGCTGCCCCCGCATCCGGCCGCCCCCCACCCCCGACGCCCCGCATCTTCGCGTCAAAAAAAGCGGGAGCGCGGCTATAGTGTGCCCATGGAGGTCGGGCCATCGGAACCGGATGCCCCCGCGTCAACGGCGGGCATCCCAGCGATAGGCGAGGTCTTCGCGCAGAAATACCGCCTCGAGCGCAGCCTCGGCCGGGGCGCCATGGGCGTCATCTTCGCCGCCGAGCATGTCTCGCTGCGCCAGCGCGTGGCCGTCAAGTTCCTCCTGCCCCGCGCGATGACGCTGCCCGGCGCGAACGCCCGCTTCCTGCGCGAGGCGCGCGCCGCGGCGGCGATCCGCAGCGAGCACGTCGCCCGCGTCATCGACGTCGGCACGGCCGATCTCGGCGTCCCCTACCTCGTCATGGAGTACCTGCGCGGCCGCGATCTCCAGCGGGAGATCGAGGCGCGCGGCCCCTTGCCCGTGTCCGAGGCGGTCGATTACGTGATCCAGGGCTGCGAGGCCATCGCGGAGGCGCACGCGCGCGGCATCGTCCACCGGGACCTCAAGCCGGGGAACCTCTTCCTCACGACCGGCGCGACCGGCGCGCCCATCGTCAAGGTGCTCGATTTCGGCCTCTCCAAGTCGGCCGCCGCCGAGGACGACGGCAAGCTCACGGCGTCGGAGATGATGCTCGGCTCCCCCTGCTACATGTCGCCCGAGCAGGTGCGGTGCTCGAAAGACGTCGACGCGCGCACCGATATCTGGTCGCTCGGCGTCATCCTCTACCAGCTCCTGACGGCGCGGTTTCCCTTCGAGGTGTCCAGGATCTCGGCGCTCTTCGTCGCCATCGCCATGCAGGCGCCCACGCCGCCGCGGGTGCACCGGATGGATCTGCCGGCCCGGATCGAGGACATCATCCTGCGCTGCCTGGAGAAAGAGCCGGAGCTGCGCGTCCAGACCGTGGCGGATCTGGCGCGAGAGCTCGCGCCGTTCGGCTCGGAGCACTCCGCCCGCGCCCTGGCGCAGATCGAGGCGATCGCCCGGGGCAAGGCCTTTCCGTCGTCTCGGCCCGTCGGGCCCGCGGGCGACGGCGTCGCCAGCACGCTCCCCGCCGCGGCCAACGACGGCCCGGGCGCGTCGTCGACCCTGCCGGACGCCGACAAGGCGGCGGGAGCCGGGGCAGGTCCGTGCTCGACGGCGCTCTCGCCCGGCGGCGATCACGTGACCACCCTGCCCAGCCAGGGCGCCGCGGCGGCGACCTCGTCCAGCGCCGACGCGCCGTCCAGCGAGCGTCGCACGCTCCCCCTCGTGGCCGTCGCGGAGCGGCCCTCGCTGGCGCTGGCGCGGAGCGGCGGCCCCACGACCCCGGCGCAGGACAGCAGGCCCACGCTGAAGATGGTGCGGAGCGACCGGTCCTCGCCCGGGGGGAGCTCCGAGGACGGCCCCACGCTGACGATGTCCCGAAGCGACGGCCTCGCGCTGAAGATGGCGCAAGGCAGCGGGTCCGTGCTGGCGACAGCGCAGGGCGGCGGTGCCGCGCTGAAGATGGCGCAGGACATCGACCCCGCGCCGGCGACAGCGCAGGACAGCGGCGCCGCGCTGAAGACGGCGCAGGACAGCGGCATCGCGCTGAAGACGGCTCCCGAGGACGGCCCCACGCTGACGATGGCGCGCGAGGACGGTCCGACACCGGCGCCGACGACGGCGCGCGAGGACGGTCCGACGCCGACGCCGACGACGGCGCGCGAGGAAGGCCCCACGCTGACGATGGCCCGCGAGGACGGCCCCACGCTGACGATGGCGCGCGAGGACGGCCCCACGCTGACGATGGCGCGCGAGGACGGCCCCACGCTGACGATGGCGTGCGAGGACGGCCCCACGCTGACGATGGCGCGCAAGCGGGAGGCGCCGCCGCGGCAGCTCGGCGCGGGCAAGCGGGCGGTGCCGCTGACCCAGCCGGACGGGAAGGAGATCGCCTGGAGCCCGCGCGAAGGGACCGAACGCCGCCGCGATCGGTGGAGCTCCCGCGCGTTCCTCTGGCGCCGCAACGCGGGCGCGTGGATCGCGGCCGCCGCAACTCTCCTCGCCGCGGTGGCGATCGGCGCGGCGCGCTGGACAGCGAGCTCGAGCGCGCCGGTGGCTACCACGTCGCCGGCGGGCCAGGACGCGCCGACGACCCTCGCGAGCACGGCCGGCCCTGCGCCGTTTGACACGCCCGCGCCCTCCGGCGTCGCGCCGGCCCCGGAAGCGCCCTCGCAACCCGCGGATCCGGCCGGGGCCGACTCGCCCTCCGCGGTCGACGCTCCCGCCACGACGCCCGACCCCGCGGCGGTCTCCGAACACCGCCCGCAGGGGGTCCGGCCCCCCAAGTTGCGGCGGCCCGGCACCCTCCGCTCGCGCACCGTCTCGCCAGAGCGCGACGTGTACGGCGGGGGCGCCGAGGATGTGTACGAGGGCCTGGAGCCGCTCCGCGACAGGCGGTAGACCCGGCCTCGCGCTCCCCGCGCGGGCGGCGTCTCCGCGCCGGCGGGCCGCAGGGACAGGCATCATGGCGAAGAAGAAGCTCTCGGCCCGCGCCGCCCGGCGCGAAAGCGATCGCACGTCGGCGAAGCTCACCCGCGATATCGAGCGGCTCGCGCTGCTCGAGCCGGGCCACACCCCCGGGCGCGCCATCCCCCTCGACGCGGCCTCGCAGGTCGAGGTGGCCGCCCGGTCGATCCCGTGCCCGCGCTGCCGCGGCGCCCTCCGCGTGGAGGACCACACGGCCGAGACGCTCGACGGCGTCCGCCTCCGCGTCGCGAAGGTCGCCTGCAGCGCGTGCGGCGCAGGCCGATCGCTCTACTTCCGGCTCGGCGCCGCCTCGCTCAACTGAGCTGGTCGATGGGGGATCAGTACCGCGGGACGCTCTCGTCGATGTGGATCGACCACGCGTCGATGCCGCCCTGGAGCGAGGCGACGCGCTCGTGGCCGAGCTTCTCGAGGAGGGCGGCGGCCGAGAGGCTCCGGACGCCATGGTGGCAGTAGGCGACGACCAGCGCGCCCTCGCCGGGCGCGACCTCGTCGGCCCGCTCGACGAGCTCGTTCAGCGGGATCAGCGTGCTGCCCGGCAGCGCGGCGATCTCGTGCTCGCCGGGCGTGCGCACGTCGAGGAGGTACACGGGCTCGCCCGCCTTCAGCTTCAGAAAGAGCTCTTTCACGGAAATCTGTTGGACCATGACCGTGCTCGCCATCCTGCCGCGGACGGCGCCGTAAAGGCTTCTACCTAATCCAAGGAGCTCCCCCAGAGCAACCGCCGCTCATCGGCTCGTCCGATCGGTCGGAGCCGTCTCGTTCGTCAGATTCGTCAGATTCGTCAGATTCGGCCGATCCTTGGCCAGCGCCGCGATCACCCCGACGAGCTCCGCCGGATCCAGGGGCTTGGCGACGTGCGCCTGGTACCCGGCACCGAGCGCCCGCGCCTTGTCCTCGGCCCGCGCCAGCGCGCTGAGCGCGACGGCCGGCGTCGCCCCGCCCCGCGCCTCGCCGAGGCCCCGCACCCTGCGGATGAGCTGGAAGCCGTCCTCGCCCGGCATCCCGAGGTCGCTGACGATGACGTCGGGCCGATCCTGCGAAAGGATGGCCAGCGCCTCGGCGGCGGATCCCGCGGTCGTGACCGTCGCCTCGCACTCCTCCAGCACGCGCTGGGCGACCTCGCGCGCGTCGGGCTGATCGTCGACCACCAGCACCCGCATGCCGGCGAGCGACGCGCCCGGGTAGTCGGCCGGCGCCTCGGCGCACGCCTCGCTGGGGCGCTCCGCCGCGTCGGGCGCCTCCTGCGAGACGCCGGCGAGCGGAAGCGTCACGGTGAAGGTCGCGCCCAGATGCTCGCCCTGGCTCGTGACCTCCACGGTGCCGCCGTGCAGCTCGACCAGGTGCTTGACGATCGACAGCCCGATGCCGAGCCCGCCGTGCTTCCTCGTCGAGGACGCGTCCGCCTGCCGGAAGCGCTCGAACAGGTGGGGGAGGAACTGCGGGGCGATGCCCATCCCGGTGTCGGTCACCGACAGCGCGGCGTGCGCGCCCGCGCGCCGCAGCGCGACGTCGATCCGCCCGCCCGGGGGCGTGAACTTCACGGCGTTCGACAGGAGGTTCCAGACGACCTGGTGGATCCGCGCGGGATCCCCCCTCAGGGAGCTCGCCTCGGGGTCGATGCTCGAGGCGACCGCGATCCCCTTGGTCTCGGCCGCGAGCTGGATCGCCTCGAGCGCGCTCTGGATGACCGTCGGCAGGTCGACCGGCTGCACGTCGAGCCGCAGCTTCCCCGAGACGATCCGGCTCATGTCGAGCAGCTCGGACACCATGTCGGCCTGGAGCCGCGCGTTGCGCTCGATGACCTCGAGCCCCCGCGCGAGCGTCTGCGCCTCGGGCGCCCGGCCCCGCAGGATGCGCGCCCAGCCGAGGATGGCGTTGATGGGCGAGCGCAGCTCGTGCGAGAGCGTCGCGACGAAGTCGTCCTTGACCCGGCTCACCCGCTCCGCCTCGTCGCGCGCGGCGCGCTCGCTCTCGAGCAGCTTCAGGCGCTCTTCCTCGGCCAGCCGCTCCGCGGTGACGTCCTCGGTGATCCCCATGAACGAGTCCACGGTGCCCTCGGGCCCGAGCTCGGGGATGATCCGGGCGCGGAACCGCCGCCCGCCGAGGCTGAACTCCAGCCGCTGCGGCCTGGCCGTCGCGAGCGCCTCGCGGCACGCGGCCTCGCTCACCTCGATCACCTCGCTCGGGAGCCCGTTCTCGCGGGGCGTCCTGCCGATGTAATGCTCCGGCGGAAACCCCATCACCGTCCCCGAGGTGGGCGACATGAAGGTGCAGCGCAGGTCGAGGTCCAGGCGGTAGATCACGTCGGGCGAGTTCGCCATCAGCGACGCGAGCTCCCGCTCGCGCGCGCGGAGCTCGTCCTCCAGGCGCCCGCGCTCGGCGATGACCCGCTGCGCCTCGTCGAGCGCCGCGCGGAGCCGGCCCTCGCTCTCGCGCAGCGCCTCCTCCGTGCGCTTGAGCCGGCTGACATCGAGACAGATGCCGACCCAGGCGGTGATCTCGCCTCGCTCGTCGCGGACCGGGACGCCCCGGTTGAGGACGGGGTGGACGGCGCCGTCAGGGCTGACGTAACGGAGCTCCTCCTCGAACGGCTCACCCCGCCGCACGCACTCCTCGAAGATCGCGACCTTCTGCCGGTCGTCCGGGTGCAGCGTCTCGATCCACCCGTGGCCCGAGCACTCCTCCTGCCTTATCCCGGCCATCTGGAGGAACGCGTGGCTGCTGTAGATGTTCTGTCCTGCCGCGTCGCTGACCCAGAGGCCATAGTCGATGGATTCCCCGATGGCGCGGAAGACCTGCTCGCACCGCTGGACCGCCGCCTCCGTCTGCCGGAGCGCCGTCATGTCGAGCACGATCGCGAAGCCGGCCTCCTCGTACCGCTCACCAGGCAGCAGACAGCCGCTCACCAGCATCTTGAGGCGCGTGCCGTCGCGCAGCACATAGGTCCTCTCGAAGGGCGTGAACGTCCACCGGCTCGCCCGCAGCTCCGCCAGGGCGCGGTCGCCGGCGGCGCGATCCTCCGGCGACATGTCGGCATCCCAGCGGACCAGGCCGGCCGTGACCTCTTCCCGCGTGTGGCCCACGAGCTTCAGATAGGCCTCGTTCGCCTCGATGATGCGCCCGTCATGTGTCCAGAAGGCCATCGGGGCCATGTTGCTGTGGAAGATGCTCCGCAGCTGGGCATCGCTCTCCGCCAGCGCCTGCTCCGCGGCGAGCGCCCGCTCCTCCGCGTTCCTCGGCTCGGTGATGTCCTCGACGAACACCACCGCGCGATACGGCCTCTGTCGGACGTCACGGACGAAGACGCCGGTCACGTGGAGCGAGCGGACGCCGCCGTCCTTGCAGCGGCAGCTCATCTCGAAGGTGAGCTCCTCCTCGTCGGCTTCGAGGAGCGAGCGCCACGCGGCCAGCGAGCCCGCGCGGTCTTCCGGCAGCGCGAGATCCGACAGCTTCTTCTGGAGCAGCTCGCCCTCCGAGTAGCCCAGCAGCAGGCAAAGCGAGCTGCTGACGCGCAGGATCCTCCCGCTCGACGCGTCGATCCGCGCGGTCCCCCTGCTTGGCGCTCGCATCGCCCAGGCTGGCTGTCCGGCCGTTTCCCCCATCCGCCGCTCGCCCTGATCCTCCATGCACCCGCCCGCTCGGCCGTGTGTGCATGGCGCTCCCCCTACTGTTTCGTCCGGCCACGCTATCACGATCGCGTGACGCTGCGGGCGGCATGGTGCTCCGATCGCCACCGTCCTCTGCTCGTCCTGCTTGCCTGGGCGCAGCCTGCGGCGTCCGCTCCGCCTCTTCCGTCTGCCGTGTCGGTCGCGCCAGCGCGACAGCGGTGTCGGTTGCGCCTGCTGCGTCGGTCCCGCTCCGATCGCGCGTCGCAAGCGATCCGACCTGGACATGGAGGAGTTTGCTTGCATTCTCGCTGAAACCAGGCTTCTGCATGGTGGGCCCGCGCCCATGGGCGCGCGCCCGACAGCCGCCATGGATCAAGCCGCCGCTCCGCTCCTCGCTCGCCTCCCGCCGTCGCCTCACGACTTCACGGCCGACGACCTCCTCAACGGCTTCCTCGACTACGTCGCCGAGCGGGGGCTCGAGCTCTACCCGGCGCAGGAGGAGGCCATCCTCGAGATCTTCGGCGGCAAGAACGTGATCCTCAACACGCCGACCGGCTCGGGCAAGTCGCTCGTCGCGGCCGCCATGCACTTCAAGGCGCTCGCCGAGGGGATGAAGTCGTACTACACGTGCCCGATCAAGGCGCTCGTCAGCGAGAAGTTCTTCTCGCTCTGCAGCGATTTCGGCCCCGAGAACGTGGGTATGTTGACGGGCGACGCGGCCGTGAACCGCGACGCGCCCATCATCTGCTGCACCGCGGAGATCCTCGCGAACATCGCGCTCCGCGAGGGCGAGAAGGCGCTCTGCGACTACGTGATCATGGACGAGTTCCACTACTACTCGGATCGCGATCGCGGCGCGGCCTGGCAGATCCCGCTGCTCACGCTGCCGCAGGCGAGGTTCTTGCTCATGAGCGCCACGCTCGGAGGCACCGAGTTTTTCCAGGAGGAGCTCACGCGCCTGACGGGCGAGCAGACCGCCGTGATCAAGTCGACAGTGCGCCCGGTGCCGCTCGACTTCGAGTACCGCGAGACGCCGCTCCACGAGACCGTCGCGACGCTCGTGAAGGGCGGCAAGGCGCCGATCTACATCGTGAGCTTCACGCAGCGGGGCTGCGCCGAGGAGGCGCAGAACCTGATGAGCCAGGACTACTGCACCAAGGAGGAGAAGCGCGCGATCACCGCCGCCCTCGCGGGCGCAGGGCCGGGGTCCGCGTTCGGGGGCCCCTTCAAGTTCTCGAGCCCCTATGGCCGCGAGGTGCAGCGCTTCGTCAGGCACGGGATCGGGCTCCACCACGCGGGGCTCCTGCCGAAATACCGGCTGCTCGTCGAGAAGCTGGCCCAGCAGGGGCACCTCAAGATCATCTGCGGCACGGACACGCTCGGCGTCGGCGTCAACATCCCGATCCGCACGGTGCTGTTCACGAAGCTCTGCAAGTTCGACGGCGAGAAGACGGCCATCCTGAGCGTGCGTGACTTCCAGCAGATCAGCGGCCGGGCCGGCCGGAAGGGGTTCGACAACCAGGGGAGCGTCGTCGCCCAGGCGCCGGAGCACGTCATCGAGAACATGAGGCTCGACGCGAAGGCGGGGAACGACCCGGCCAAGCGGCGGAAGATCGTCAGGAAGAAGCCGCCGGAGAAGGGCTATGTGCACTGGGACCGGCAGACGTTCGAGAAGCTGATCCAGTCGCCGCCCGAGCCGCTCGTGTCCCGGTTCCAGGTCACGCACGGCATGCTCGTCAACGTGCTCGGGCGCGAGGAGGGCGGCTGTCTGGCGCTGAAGCGGCTCATCCGCGGCACCCACGATCGGCCGGCGGTCCGGCGCCAGCACGGCAGGACGGCGATGCTCCTCTTCCGCTCGCTCGTGGAGGCGCGCATCATCGAGTTCGTCCCCAGGGAAGACGGGCCGGGCAAGCGCCTCCGCATCAACGCGGATCTCCAGGAAGACTTCTCGCTGAACCACGCCCTCTCGCTCTACGTCCTCGAGACGGTGGGCAAGCTGGATCCCGACAGCGGCACCTATCCGCTCGATCTCTTGACGCTCGTCGAGTCGATCCTCGAGAACCCCGATCTCATCCTGCAGAAGCAGCTCGATCGGCTGAAGACCGAGAAGCTCGCCGAGCTGAAGGCGGCGGGCGTGGAGTACGAGCAGCGGATGGAGGAGCTCGAGAAGCTCGATTATCCGAGGCCGAACCGCGAGTTCATCTACGGGACCTTCAACGACTTCGCGCGGCGGCACCCCTGGGTGGGGCAGGAGAACATCCGTCCGAAGGGCGTGGCGCGCGAGATGTACGAGCAATACCTGTCGTTCAGCGAGTACATCCGGGAGTACAACCTGGAACGGGCGGAGGGGCTGCTCCTCAGGTACGTCTCCGAGGTGTACAAGGCGCTCGTCCAGACGGTGCCCGAGTACGCGAAGGACAGCGACACCGGCGAGATGATCGCCTATTTCCGGGCGCTCATCCGCGGCGTGGACTCGAGCCTGCTCGACGAGTGGGAGCGGCTGCGCGACCCGTCGTTCCAGCCGCGCGCGGCGGCCCCGGGCGGCGCCGTGGAGCCGGCCGCGTTCGACGTCACGCGGAACGTCAAGGAGTTCACGGTGCTCGTGAGGAACGAGCTCTTCTTCTTCCTGCGCGCGCTGGCCCGCCGCGACTACGAGGTCGCCGCCGAGATGGTGGAGGGGGAGGAGGCGCCCTGGACGGCGGATCGGCTGGACGAGGCGCTCCGAGGCTATTACGCGGAGCACGCGGCGATTCGCACCGATCCGGCGGCCCGGAGCCCGAGCAACACGATCATCCACCCCGCCGAGGACGGCGGCTCCTGGGTTGTCCAGCAGATCATCGCCGATCCCGAGGACCACAACGACTGGATGCTCGACTGCAAGGTGGATATCGATCGCTCGCGCGACGCGGGGCGGCCGGTCATCGTGCTCCGGCGCATCGCGAGCTGAGGCCACGCTCGCTGGTCGGTTCCGTGCGCCAGGCTGGCCGCCCCCCGCGCCTCGGCGTGAGTCCGGGGGAGATGGACGCGCCCGGGCCAGGGGGGCGGCGCTCGAACGTTGTCGCCGTTACCCTTCGTTATCCGAGCTACACGAAGTGTTCAGCTGCACGCCCACTCCGCCGGAGAACGAGCCATACACGAGGTCGAGTTGATGGTCGTGGTTGAGATCGGCCACGCTGAGCACGGCCGGCCCCACGGCCGAGGTGACGCTGCGGGGCGGGTCGAACGTCCCGTCTCCCCGCCCCAGAAGCAAGACGATGTCGTTGCTATCGTTGTTGGCGACGAGGACATCGCGCTCCTTGTCCCCGTCGATGTCCACGATCACCACGGAGATCGGCCGGAGGCCGGTCGGGATGGTCGGACCGCTGCGGAAGGTGCCGTCCCTGTTGCCGAACAGCACGCTCACGGTGCCCGCGGTCATGTTCGTTACGGCCAGATCGAGCACGCGATCGCCGTCGAGATCCCCCGTTGCGATACCGAGGGGCCGCGTGCCAGTGGGAAAGCTCTGCGGCAGTGTCTTGAAGGTGCCGTCCCCGTTGCCAAGGAGGACGCGCACGTCGTGGCTGTTGGAGCTCGCGACGGCGAGGTCCAGCTTCTTGTCGTTGTTGTAGTCGCCCAGAGCCATGAACCGAGGCCCGACGCCGGCGGGGAAACCAATGGCAGTCTTGAAGGTGCCGTCTCCGTTGCCAAGGAGAACGCTCACGTCGTTGGTCCCTATGTTCGACACCGCGAGGTCGATGTCGTGATCCCTGTTGAAGTCCGCCGCGACGACGGCGAAGGGACTGGCGCCGGTGGCTTGCGTCTGCGGGGGCTGGAAGGTGCCGTCCCCGTTGCCGAGGAGAATGCTCACGTTGTTGTTGGAAAAGCTCGTCACTGCGACGTCGAGCTCGTGGTCATTGTTGAAGTCCTCCACGACGAGGCGATCGAGGGACGTGTCGGTAACGGTGATGATGGGCGACTGGAAAGTGCCGTCGCCGTTGCCGAGCATCACGCCGACGCCGCTTATGACAGCGGCCACGAGATCGGGCACGTGGTCTCGGTTGATGTCCGCCACTGAAGGGCTCGATCCGGGCCTGAAGATCTGCGCGGCGACGAAGGTGCCGTCGCCGTTGCCGAGAAGGACGGTGACGTCCCTGCCGAAGATGTTGGAGGTGACCATGTCGACGGCGCCGTCGCCATCGAGGTCGCCGGCCGCTATGTTGGCGGCACCCCAGCCGCCGGCGAAGATGCCCGGCGGCGGCTGGAAGGTGCCGTCGCCGTTGCCCGGCAGCACGGCGACAGCGCCGTTGGAGCTCACCACGGAGAGGTCGAGCGCACCGTCGCCGTTGAAGTCCTCGGCGGTGATGGTGTTCCCCCCGGGGGAGAAAGCAATCACCGGAGACTGGAAGGTGCCGTCTCCGCGATTGATCAACACAGCGACACCGCGCCCCACGGCGAGGTCGGGCGCGCCGTCATCGTTGAAGTCGCCGGCGACGATGTGGCTGGTGGCGGGACCAACGGCGAGAGGCACCGCAGGCTGGAAGGTACCGTCGCCGCTGCCGAGCAGGATGCTCACGTCGACCTCGCTCGCGACCGCGAGATCGAGCACCTGGTCACCATTGAAGTCTGCCGTCTTGACGTCGAACGTGGGCGCGCCGATCGCGTAGATCGCTGGGGGCAGGAAGGTGCCGTCTCCGCGATTGAGCAGCACATTCACCCCCTGGCTATCCAGGTCGTCGACGGCAAGATCGATGTCGCCGTCGCTGTCGAAGTCACCTGC
The DNA here is from genome assembly GCF_051524395.1 of Sorangium sp. So ce117. Classification (NCBI taxonomy): domain Bacteria; kingdom Pseudomonadati; phylum Myxococcota; order Polyangiales; family Polyangiaceae; genus Sorangium; species Sorangium sp. So ce117. Next base: position 6,379,258 of record NZ_CP150309.1, on the reverse strand, counting down.
GGTCATCGCCGAGTGGAGGTCGCCGGAAACGACGCTCGTCACCGCCTGGAATGTGCCATCGCCGTTGCCGAGCAGGACGCTCACGCTGAGGCCCGCCGTCGCCAGGTCGATGATGCCATCGCCGTCGAAGTCCTCCGCGACGAGCGCGCCGGCGTTGGGGCTGAGGAAGAGCCGCAGTTGCCCGAAGGTGCCGTCGCCGTTGCCGAGCAGCACGTTCACGCCGACATCCATATCGGTGGATGTCACGGCGAGATCGAGCGCTCCGTCGCCGTCGAAGTCTCTCAGGACGACGCCCTGCGCCTGACCAATGTCGTAGGTGTATGCGGCGACGAATGTTGGTTCGCATGCATTATTGCGATGTTCGTCATCCGCATCATGGTCGTGTACTCCTATTGCGAGGCGCGCTGCCACGACGTCCGTGCCTCGCGCCGCGTGCCGCTGCTCACAGGATGTCACCGCGACAACGATGCCTATCAGGGACGCCAGCGACAGCGCCCGTTCGTGAAACGAAGACAGCATGATATCCCCCCATCGCCTTGCTCGTGCTACCTCGGCCGGCAGGACGCGAGACGCATCGCGCCGCCCCTGGAGCGCGCAAGGAGCGCAATTGTCGCACATTCCCCGAACCGGTCAATTGCTCGTAAGCTGTAGGCCTCGAGACGCACTTCCTCAAGCGGGGATGTCCTCTGTCCTGCCAAGATCTTACGTCGGCTGCCAGAAACGCTTCGAACGAAGATGATGTCTGCTTGGGGGACGGCGCGGAGAGAGCTCGACATCGGCCAGGTCGTTCGGACTTCTTAGCCTCCGGCGCGCTCCAGGCCGGCCGGAACGAACACCGCGATGGTGACGCCGTCCGGCAGGGTGACGAACGCTGCGCAGAGCTTGCCGGCGGCGCAGTAGATCGCCCCGAACCGAATGTCGCGCTGAACGAGCTGGATCATGCCCTGAACCGAGGGGAGGCCCTGTTGACATACGTACGGTATCTCGACGACATGGTCGTGCTCGCGCCCGACTCGCCCCGCGGGCGGGCGTGGGCCAACCGCGCGCTGGAACGAATCCGCGAGGAGGCGGAGGGGATCGGCGTGTCGCTCAACACGGACAGGTCGCTGGTGGTCACGTAAATCTGTTCTTTTTTGCGACTTTGCGTCTTGGCGACTTTGCGTTGAAATCTCTCTCCAGATCCACGGCTGGACTCCTGGAGGATGGAACTACGGCTCGACTCGAGTCCCCTTGAGCCGGTAGCCCACGCCGGGCTCGGTGATCAGGATCTGCGGTCGCGCCGGGTCGCGCTCCAGCTTGTGCCGGAGCTGCGCCATGTAGACGCGCAGATAGTGTGTCTGCCCCGCGTAGGCAGGGCCCCACACCTCGCCGAGGAGCTGGCGGTGCGTCAGCACCTTCCCGGCGTGTCGGATCAGCGTCGTGAGCAGCTTGTACTCGATCGGTGTCAGGTGGATCTCCTCGCCCGCCCGCAGCACGACCCGGCGCGCGAGGTCGACCTCGACGTCCTGCACCTTGAAGCTCGAGTTCTCCGCTTTCGTCCCGTGCGCCGCGTGGGCGGCATGGCGCAGCGCCACGCGCAGCCGCGCCAGGAGCTCGCCCGCGCTGAACGGCTTGGTCAGGTAGTCGTCGGCCCCGCCGTCCAGCGCGTCGATCTTGTCCTGCTCCTGGCCGCGGGCCGACAGCACGATGATCGGGACAGCGCTCCACTCCCGGAGCCGCCGGGTCACCTCCAGGCCATCCATGTCAGGGAGCCCGAGATCGAGGAGCACGAGATCCGGATTGCGCGTCGTCGCCTGGGCGATCCCCTCGGCGCCCGTCTCCGTCTCCACGAGCCGATAGCCGCGGGCCGCCAGCATCGCGCGCAAGAAGCGGCGCATCTGCGGCTCGTCCTCGATCAGCAGCACGAGAGGAGACGCTTCCGCCATCGCGCACCCACGATATCAAGCGCCCGCGGCCGCCGGCAGCTCCGGGGCGGCGAGGTTCGGCGGGCGGCCCTCGATGGGCAATGTCACGCGGAAGACCGCGCCTCCATGAGGCCGATTCTCCGCTGTGATCCGCCCGCCGTGCGCGGCCACGAGGCCGCGGCAGATGGTGAGGCCGAGGCCGAGCCCGCGCTGCGTCTGGCCCCGGCCCCTGTGGAATTTCTCGAAGATGGCCTCCTCCTCGCCGGGCGGCAGGCCTGGACCGCGATCCATGATCTCGAGCATCGCCATGCTTTGCTCCGTGAACCCGCGGATCGCGATCGGGCTGCCGGCGGGCGAGTACTTGAGCGCGTTCTCGAGCAGGTTGATGAGCACCTGCTCCATCAGCACGCCATCCATCGGGACGAGCTCCGCCGCCCGGTCGAGCTCGATCGAGACCTCCCGGCCTTCCAGGCGCTCCTCGACCCGGTTCAGCGCCGCCCCCACGATCTCTTCGAGCGGCAGCCACTCCTTCTTCACCGCGAGCGCCCCGGACTCCAGGCGCGTCATGTCGAGCAGGTTGCGCACGAGGCGCTCGAGCCGCTGCGCCTCCTCCAGCACGGTCTGCGTCAGGTCGCGCCGGGCCGCCGGGTCGAGCGCGGCCCCCTCGTCGAGCAGCGCGCCCGCGACGCCGGTGATCGTGGCGAGCGGGGTGCGCAGATCGTGCGAGACCGAGCTCAGGAGGGCGTTGCGGAGCTCCTCCGCCTGGGCGTGCAGCTGCGCGCGCTGGGCCTGCCTCGCGAGCAGGGCGCGCTCCAGCGCGAGCGCCGTCTGCGCGGCGAAGGCGCCGAGCAGCTCGCGCCGGCTCAGGTCGAGGGACTGCCACGACCCGCGCGGCCGGACGCTGAGGACGCCGATGGGCCCGGTGGACCCGTGGAGCGGCAGGTGCATCGCGCCCGCGCTCGGGAGCGTATCGGTCCCGGCCCCCGCGGCCTTGCCGCGCGCATAGGCCCACTCCGCGACCGCCCGCTCCTGCTCGCCGGCGACCAGATCCTCCGCTGTCCCGGCGCAGACGGCGAGGCGGCCGTCCGGGCCGGGAAGGAGGACGACCGCATCCGCCTCGAAGACGTCGCGCACGTGGCGCGCTGCAGCGAGGCTGAGCTTGTCGGTCTCGCGCAGGGCGGTCAGCTCCCTGCTCATCGCGTAGAGCGCCGCGGTGCGCTGCTCGCGCTGGCCGGCGCTCTCGGCGTCGAGGCGGATGCGCACGGTGAGGCCGGCGATGATCAGCGCCACGAGCAGCATGATCGCGAACGTAAGGAGGTACTGGAGATCGCTGACCACGAAGGTCAGGTACGGCTTGACGAAGAAGAAATCGAAGGCCGCGACGCCGAGCACCGACGCGAGCACCGAGGGGCCTCGCCCGAAGCGGCTCGCGACGAAGACCACCCCGAGCAGGTAGACCATGATGAGGTTCGCCAGGTCGGAGAACGGGTGCATGATCCACGAGACCAGCGTGCAGAGCGCCACCACGCACGCGCTGAGGGCGTACGCCAGCGGCGCGACGCGGCGCCGCTCGGGCGACCCGACCTCGGACCGCTGCGCCTCCGCCGTCCCCTGGATGACGTAGACGTCGATGTCGGCGCTCTGGCGCACGAGATCGTCGAGCAGCGAGCCGTAGATGAAGTCCTTCCAGCGAGGGTGGGTCGGCTTGCCGACGACGATCTTGCTGACGTTGTGCTGCCTGGCGTACCGCAGGACCTCCGCGGCGACCTCCGCGCCGTGGAGCTGGACCGTGGTGGCGCCGAGGCGCTCCGCGAGCGCGAGGTTTCGGTCGACCCGCGCGCGATCGGCCGCGGTCAGCCGCGCCTGGGCCGGCGTCCGCACGTACACCGCGTGCCACTCCGCCTTCAGGCTGCCGGCCATCCGCCGCGTCGCCCGGATGAGCCGCGCCGACATGGGGCTCGGCCCGACGCAGACGAGGATCCGTTCGGCGACGGCCCACGTCTCCTGGATCCCGTGGGCGCGCATGTAGCCGCGCATCTGATCGTCGACGCGCTCGGCGGTGCGCCGCAGGGCGAGCTCGCGCAGGGCGATCAGGTTGCCTTTGCGGAAAAAGTTGCTCGCCGCGCGCTCGATCTGCTCCGAGAGGTAGACCTTGCCCTCGCGCAGCCGCTCGAGGAGGTCGTCCGGCGGGAGGTCGATCAGCTCGATCTCGTCGGCGCGCCCGATCATCGAGTCCGGCACCGTCTCCCGGACCACGACGCCGGTCACCTGGGCCACCACGTCGTTCAGGCTCTCGATGTGCTGGACGTTGAGGGTGGTGTAGACGTCGATCCCCGCGTCGAGGAGATCCATGACGTCCTGCCAGCGCTTCGGGTGCCGGAGCCCCGGCGCGTTCGTGTGCGCGAGCTCGTCGACGAGGAGGAGCTTCGGACGGCGCTTCAACGCGGCGTCGAGGTCGAAATCACGCAGCGTCCTGCCGCGGTGCTCGACCTCGATCGCCGGCAGGCGCGGCAGCGGCGGAGGCCCGTCGAGGAGCGCCTCCGTCTCGGCGCGCCCGTGCGTCTCGACCCACCCGACGACGACATCGACCTCCTCCTCGCGGAGCGACCGCGCCGCCAGCAGCATCGCGTACGTCTTGCCGACGCCGGGCGCGGCGCCGAAGAAGAGCTTGAGCTTGCCCTTCCCCTCGCGCTCCTCCTCCTCGCGGGCGGCGGCGAGCAGCGCCTCGGGATCCGGCCGGTCGTCGCGTGTGTCCGCCACCGCTCGTGCTCTCCTCAGCGGGCGCCGTCGAGGGCGAGGTTCAGGAGGAGCACGTTGACGTGGGGCTCGCCGAGGAGGCCGAGAAAGCGCCCCTCGGTGTGCCGCGCGACGAGCCGGCGAACTTCCTCCTCTCCCAGGTTCCGCGCGCGCGCCACGCGCCTCACCTGGTACTCCGCCGCCGCGGGGCTGATGTGCGGATCGAGGCCGCTGCCGGAGGCGGTCACCAGGTCGACCGGCACCGGCGCGGCGGCCTCTGGATCCGCGGCGCGGAGCGCCTCGATCCTGGCCTTGACCGCCTCGACCAGCGCAGGGTTCGTGGGCCCGAGGTTGCTCCCGGCGGAGGCCTGCCCCGCGTAGGGGACAGGGCTCGTCGCCGAGGGGCGGCCCCAGAAGTAGCGCGGGTCGTGCGAGTCGTTGAACGCCTGGCCGAGCAGGCGCGATCCGACCACGCGGCCGCCCTGGAGCACGAGGCTGCCGTTCGCCTGATGGGGGAACGCGGCCTGCGCGATGGCGGTCGAGAGCAGCGGGTAGGCGAACCCCGTGAGGCCGGTGAGGACGAGGAGGAGGACGAGGGCGGGTCGCAGGTGCGCGAGCATTGTGTTCTTTCCTTGGGACCTCACGCGAGGCCGAGGGCGGAGAGGAGCAGATCGATCCCTTTGATCCCCACGAACGGCGCGATGAGCCCGCCGAGGCCGTAGACGAGCAGGTTCCTGCGGAGCATCCGCTCCGCGCCGACGGACCGGTAGCGGATGCCCCGGAGCGCGAGCGGGATGAGCGCGACGATGACGAGCGCGTTGAAGATCACCGCGGAGAGCACGGCGCTCCGCGGCGTGGCGAGCCCCATCACGTCGAGCCGCCCGAGCGCAGGATACGTCGAGACGAAGGCCGCCGGGATGATGGCGAAGTACTTCGCGACGTCGTTCGCCAGGCTGAAGGTCGTGAGCGCGCCCCGCGTCATCAGGAGCTGCTTGCCGATCTCGACGATCTCGATGAGCTTGGTCGGGTTCGAGTCGAGGTCGACCATGTTCCCGGCCTCCTTCGCGGCCTGGGTGCCCGTGTTCATGGCGACCGCGACGTCCGCCTGCGCCAGCGCGGGGGCGTCGTTCGTCCCGTCGCCGGTCATCGCGACGAGCCGTCCACCCGTCTGGTATTCGCGGATCAGCGAGAGCTTGGCCTCGGGCGTGGCCTGCGCCAGGAAGTCGTCGACGCCGGCCTCGGCGGCGATGGCGGCGGCGGTGAGCGGGTTGTCGCCCGTGATCATCACCGTCTTGATGCCCATGCGCCGGAGGTCGCCGAAGCGCTCCTTGATGCCGCCCTTCACGATGTCCTTGAGGTGGATGACGCCGAGCACCGCGCTGCCCTCGGCGACCACGAGCGGCGTGCCGCCCTTCCGGGCGATGGCCTCCGTCGCCGCCCGCACCGCGGGCGGGACCGCGCCGCCCTTCTCCTTCACGTAGGCCTCGATCGCGTCGACGGCGCCCTTCCGGATCTCGCGCGCGCCGCTGTCGACGCCGCTCATCCGGGTCTGCGCGGTGAAGGGGACGAAGCGGGCGCCGAGGGTCGAGAGATCGCGCTCGCGCAGGCCGTACTTCTCCTTGGCGAGCACGACGACGCTGCGCCCCTCGGGGGTCTCGTCGGCGAGCGACGCGAGCTGCGCAGCGTCGGCGAGCGCCTGCGCCCCGATCCCGTCCGCCGGGATGAGCTCCATCGCCTGCCGGTTTCCGAGCGTGATCGTGCCGGTCTTGTCGAGCAGCAGCACGTCCACGTCGCCCGCCGCCTCGACCGCGCGGCCCGACGTGGCGATGACGTTCGCCTGGATCATGCGGTCCATCCCGGCGATGCCGATGGCCGAGAGCAGCCCGCCGATGGTGGTGGGGATCAGGCAGACGAGCAGCGCCACGAGCACGGTGATGCTGACCGGGGTCCCCTGCGCCGCGGCCCGGACGCTGAAGATCGAGTACGGCAGCAGCGTCACGGTCGCGAGGAGGAAGACGATGGTGAGCGCGGCGAGCAGGATGTCGAGCGCGATCTCGTTCGGCGTCTTCTTGCGCTTCGCGCCCTCCACCATCGAGATCATGCGATCGAGGAACGCCTCGCCGGGGTTCCTGGAGATGCGGAGGATGAGCCAGTCGGACAGGACGCGTGTCCCGCCGGTGACAGCGCTCCTGTCGCCGCCGCTCTCCCGCACCACAGGGGCGCTCTCGCCTGTGACGGCGCTCTCGTCGACGGACGCGACGCCGACGATGATGTCGCCGTCGCCGGGGATGATCGCGCCTGCCTCCACGAGCACGAGGTCTCCTCGCCGGAGGCTCGACGCTCGTACGGAGGTCCGCGCCGCGTCGCGCTCCGGGGCGGAGAGCTTCACGGCCTCGACGTCGCGCCGTGCCTTGCGCAGCGTGTCCGCCTGCGCCTTGCCGCGCCCCTCGGCCACGGCCTCCGCGAAGTTCGCGAAGAGCACGGTGAACCAGAGCCACACGGAGATGGCGAGGGTGAACCCGGCCGGCGCATCGCCCGCGCGCTCGTGGTGAAAGAGCGCGTGCACGAACAGGGCCGTTGTGAGCGCGCTCCCGGCCAGGACCACGAACATCACCGGGTTCTTGACCTGGTGGCGGGGGTCGAGCTTGCGGAACGCGGCGACGATCGCCGGCCTCAGGATCGCGGGGTCGAGGAGCGGCCTCGCCGCGGTCTTCTTCCCCTCCACGTCGCGGGACGGGTGGCGCGACCTCGGTGGCGGCGACAGCTCGGGGAGCAGGGGAGCAGGCGCGCCGCGCCTGGGGCTCGCCTCGCCGACGGGATGCAGGCGCATGGTCATCGGGTCATCTCCAGGTGCTCGACGATCGGACCGAGCGCGAGCGCGGGGACGTACGTGAGCGCTCCGACGAGCACGACGGTGCCTGTCAGGAGCGCGACGAACAGCGGTGTGTGCGTGGGCAGCGTGCCCGGGCCGGCCGGGACGAGCTTCTTCCGCGCGAGCGCGCCCGCGAGCGCGAGCACGGGGACGATCAGCGCATAACGACCGATGAGCATCGCGACGCCGATGGCGGTGTTGTAGAACGGGCTGTTCGCGCCGAGGCCGCCGAAGGCGCTGCCGTTGTTGTTCGCGCCGGACGAGAACGCATAGAGCACCTCGCTGAACCCGTGCGGCCCGGGGTTGAAGACGCCCTTCCGTCCCTCCTCGGTCATCACCGCGATGGCGGTGCCGAGGAGCACCGTGATCGCGGGGAAGAGCACGACGAGGGACGCCATTTTCATCTCGAACGCCTCGATCTTCTTGCCGAGGTATTCCGGCGTGCGGCCGACCATCAGGCCGGCCACGAAGACGGCGATGACGACGAACATGAGCATGCCGTAGAGGCCGGAGCCGACCCCGCCGAAGACCACCTCGCCGAGCTGCATGAGCCAGAGGGGCACGAGGCCGCCGAGGGGCGTGAAGGAGTCGTGCATCGCGTTGACCGAACCGTTCGAGGCCGCCGTGGTGGCGGTCGCCCAGAGGGCGGAGCTCGTGATGCCGAAGCGCGCCTCCTTCCCCTCCATGTTGCCGCCGGCCTGGAGCGCGCTCGCCGCCTGGTCGACGCCCAGGCCGGAGAGGGCGGGGTTGCCCGCCTGCTCCGAGGCGATGCAGGCGACGAGGAGGACAACGAAGATGGCCGTCATCGCGGCGAGCACCGTCCAGCCCTGGCGCCTGTCGCCCACCATCCGGCCGAACGTGTGGCAGAGCGCAGCGGGGATGAGGAGCAGCGCGAGCATCTCGAGGAAGTTCGAGAGGGCCGTGGGGTTCTCGAGCGGGTGCGCCGAGTTCACGTTGAAGAAGCCGCCTCCGTTCGTCCCGAGCTGCTTGATCGCGATCTGCGAGGCTGCGGGCCCCATCGGGATCACCTGATGAGCGACGGCGCTGCCGCTCTGGTCCTTGACGGCCAGGAGCAGCGACGCGCTCTGGTAGCTCCCGAAGCCCTGCACGACCCCCTCGGACACGAGGAGGACAGCGAGCAGGAGCGAGAGCGGCAGGAGGATGTAAAGGGTGCTCCGGACGAGATCGACCCAGAAGCTGCCGACGGTGTCCGCTGTCCTCCGCGTGATCCCGCGGATCAGCGCGACGAGCACGGCCATCCCGGTCGCGGCGGAGACGAAGTTCTGCACGCCGAGCCCGGCCATCTGCGTCAGGTAGCTGAGCGTCGACTCGCCGCCGTATGCTTGCCAGTTCGTGTTGGAGGCGAAGCTCGAGGCGGTGTTGAACGCGAGATCGGGAGGGACGGCGCCCATGCCCTCGGGGTTCAGGGGCAGGACGCCCTGGAGCCGCTGAAGGGCATAGACGGCGACGAGCCCGGCCAGGTTGAACGCGAGCACGGCAAAGGCGTAGTCCTGCCAGCGCATCTCCTGATCCACGCGCACGCCCGCAGCGCGGTAGATGAGCCGCTCGAGCGGCCCGAGCACGCGGACCATGAGGCCCCGATCGCCCTGGTAGACCCGCGCCATGTAGGCGCCGAGCGGGACGGAGAGGCCGATGAGGGCGGCAAGGTAGATCGCTGTCTGGAGCGCGCCGCTGGCGGTCATGACAGGCTCTCCGGCTTGAGGAGCACGAAGATCAGGTAAAGCAGCAGGCTCAGGGCGAGAATGCCCGAGATCCAGGTGAACGCGATCATGGCGCTCAAATCCTCTCGCAGAGCTTGATGAGCCCTGCGAACAGCGAAAACAGGAGGAGCGTCAGCCCCATGTAAACCATATCCATGGCGACCTCATCGGCCGCATCGGGCGTGCTTTCGTCCGTGCCGGCCGAGCGGGACTGAACGTAGTGCTCCGCGGGTCAAAGGGCCGTCAAGATGGGGGAGGGTTGCCATCAAGAAAGTATCAAGACCAAGGTGAGCCCGCGCGCCTCGGCCTTTCCCGCGGCGCGCAGCGCTGTTTGACATCTCCATGGCGACGGGAGAGATAGCGGGCATGCGAAGTCCGCTGCTCCCCGCTCGCTCTGGGTTGCTCGCCGTCCTCTCGGTCGCCGCGTGCGCCCCGCCCACCGGCACGTCCCCGCCGAGGGCCGGCCTGCCCGCCAAGGCCGCCCCGGCCGGCGCGTCGGCGGTGAAGCAGGCCGCCTCGCCGGAGAAGACGCGCATCGCCGGGCCGGAGGCGAGCCGGATCACGTACGCCCACCTCGGCAGGCAACCGCCGCTCGGAGCGCGGCTGCCCAGGGCGATCCAGTACGCGCCCGGCGGCAAGCTGATCACTTACCTCCAGCGGCAGGCGGACGGGCCGGAGCAGGCGCTCTTCGCCTTCGACACCACATCGCGCGAGATTCGGCAGCTCGTCGCCTCGGGCGACCTGCTGAAGGACGCGAAGCCGCTGTCCCGCGAGGAGGAGCTCCGCCGCGAGCGACAGCGCATGTTCTCCAGGGGGATCACGGCCTATTCGTGGGCGAAGCGGGCAGAGGTCCTGCTCATCCCCTTCGGCGGTGACCTCTTCTTGCGCGACGCGCGCGACCCGAGAGGGGCGATCGCGCGGCTCACCGACACCCCCGAGCCGGAGATCGATCCGAAGGTGTGCGACGGCGGCGAGCGGGTGGTGTTCGTCCGCGGGCGCGAGCTCTTCATGATCGACGTCGCCTCGCGCCGCGAGACGGCGCTGACCCGGGGGGCGCCCGAGGGGGTCTCGCGCGGCCTGAGCGACTTCAACGGTCAGGAGGAGTTCGATGAGCCGAGCGGCTTCTGGATCTCCCCCCGCTGCGACCGGGTGGCTTACCTGGAGGTCGACGAGCGAGAGGTCGAGAAGGTGCCAGTCCTCGGCTTCCGCGACGGCAAGGAAGATCTCATGATGGCGCGTTATCCGCGCGTCGGCGGCAAGAACCCCCGCGTCAGGGCGGGCATCCTCGATCTCGCCACCAGGAAGACGACATGGCTCGCGTGGAAGGGCGGCGATGGCGGAGGCGAGCGCTACCTCGGCCGGTTCGCCTGGGCGGAAGACGGCAAGGCGCTCTGGTTCCAGACCCTCTCGCGCGACCAGAAGCGCCTCTCGCTCCTCCGCGCGAGGCCGCGCTCGGGCGAGGCCACCGAGGTCGTCGTCGAGACCTCGCCGACGTGGGTGGACTTCGCCGACATGCGGCTCCTCGAGCGCTCGCCGAGGTTCCTCTGGTCGACCGCCGAGGGCGGCCACCGCCACCTCGCGCTGCGGGACGCCGGCTCGGGCGCCGAGCTCGCCAGGCTCACCGCGGGCGACTGGGACATCACCTCGCTCCTTCCGCCGGACGAGGAGCGCGGCCTCGCGCGCTTCGTGGCGACGAAGGACGGCCCGACCGAGCGCCACCTCTACACCGTGCCCCTCGCGGGCGGCGAGGTGAAGCGGCTCACGTCCGACCCGGGGATGCACCAGATCACCGTGGATCCGAGGGGGCCGGGGTACGTCGAGCTCCACGCGGCCCTGGATCGACCGTGGAGAGGGGCGGTGAGGGGCGCTGACAACGCCGAGGTCGGCGCGCTGCCGGCGCCCGTGGACCGCGAGCTCGCGGAGCTCGAGCTGCGCGCCCCCGAGATCGTCGAGGTGCGCGCCGCGAGCGGCGACACGCTCTACGGCGCGCTGCTCGCGCCGCGGAGGATCGAGCCCGGCCGCCGCTATCCGGTCGTGGTGAGCGTGTACGGGGGGCCCGGCGTCCAGACGGTCTTCAACTCGTGGTCTCCGTGGCTCCTCTGGAATCACCTCGCGGACCGCGGGGTGGTGGTCTTTCAGCTCGACAACCGCGGCTCGGCGAACCGCGGGCGCGCGTTCGAGTCCGCCATTTACGGGCGCCTCGGCGAGGTCGAGCTCGCCGACCAGATCGCGGGCCTCGATTTCCTGAAGACGCTGCCTTACGTCGACGCGGGCCGCGTCGGGATCTACGGCCACAGCTACGGCGGCAGGATGGCGCTGGAGGCGCTCCTCATGGCGCCGGACCGCTTCCACGTGGGCGTCGCGGGATCACCGGTGAGCGACGATCGGCTCTACGACACGGGCTACACGGAGCGGTACATGGGCCTCCTCGACAAGGAGGCCGCGCGGTACGAGGCGACCGATCTCACGAAGCGCGCGGGCAACCTGCGCGGCAAGCTGCTCCTCATGCATGGGCTCATGGATGAGAACGTGCACTTTGCGCACACGGCGAAGATGATCGAGGCGCTGATGGGAGCGGACAAGCGGTTCGACACCCTCGTGTTCCCGGGCGAGCGGCACGGCTACCGGTCGCCGGCCGCGAGCCATTACGCGAACCGCGCCATCGTCGAGTACCTGACAGAGCACCTCTGATCGCCGCGCGCCGCGCCCGGCCGGCGCTCTGCCCGCCTCGCCGCCTCGCAGGCGCGGCGCGCGGCGGCCTGTGAATCGCATGCGCCCCGGTCGGAGGCATCCATGAAGAAGCTTGCACAGACGAACAGGGACAAGGCCATCGACCTGCTCAGCGAGCGGCTGACCTTCGAGCGCGCGGGCGTCAAGCTGTACGACTCCATCGTGGAGAAGATCGGTCGCGCGGCCGATCCCCTCCTGATGGCCCGGCTCGGCGAGCTCAAGGAGCACCGGGACCAGGAGAAGGAGCACGAGGAGTGGCTCGAGGCGCAGATCCGCGGGCTGGGCGGGGACGCGCACGCCGAGACGGACATGTCGCGGCTCGTCACGGTCGAGTCGCGGGGCATCGAGCAGATCGTGCTCGACGGAGACATGAACCCGACCCACCTCTTCCACGCGCTGCTGACCGCGGAGCTCGTCGACAACGCCGGCTGGCAGCTGCTGCTCGAGCTCGCCGACGAGGCGGACGACAGCGAGGCGAGGCAGGCGTTCCGGCGCCGCCTGCACGAGGAGGAAGATCACCTGATCTTCACGCGCAGGGTCGTCGAGCGGCTCACGCGTAAGGAGCTGCTCGGGTTGCCAGGCGAGCTGTTCACGACGGCGCACCCGTGATCCAGTGCCGGACGGCGCGTGTCCTTGAGCGGCGGCGTCGCGGGGCGTCGCGTGGCGGGGGCGGCCTCGCGCTGCGGGCGCGCGCCCTGGTTCCGCGTGTCCTACAGGCCGCCAGGGACCTGTCTCACGAGTGAAGAGAATTTTTAACGCAAAGACGCAAAGTCGCAAAAATGCATGAGAATCTGTTCTCTTTTTTGCGCCTTCGCGTCTTTGCGCCTTTGCGTTGAAATCTCTCCCCCGATGCTCTGGCGGGTGGAACTAGCGGGCCCGCTTCGCGGCGGCGGTTTTGGCGGGCTTCGCGGCGGCGGTTTTGGCGGGCTTCGCAGCGGCCTTGGCGGGCTTCGCCGGCTTCCTGGCCCAGATGCTCTCGATGTAGGCGGTCGCGTCGGGCGTCTTGCAGCTCGTCTCGCCGTGGTCGATCTCGACCTTGCCGATGCGCCGCGCCGCCGTGAGCGCCATGCCGCGCAGCGGCTCGTTCCGCCCGCCGATGCTGATGAGCGCATTGTTCATCCCCTCGCGGGCGCGGTTCTTTGCCCGGCGGATCGACGCCTCGATCACCGAGAGCCGCTCCTCGAACACGCTGTCGGGCAGCGATGGGTCCTCGGTCGCGAGCAGGCCAAGGAGCGTCCAGCCCGCGCGGCCGAGCCACTCGTCGTTCGACGCGGTCCAGCGCGCCATCGCGTCCCGGGCGAACGGCGTCTTCAGCGCGACGCGCTTCATGAGCAGGTCGATGAGCACCGGCGAGCGCAGGCCGTCGAGCCACGCCTCGAGCTTGTCCCAGGTGAAGCGCTCCGGATCGGCGATCGCCACCGCCAGCGTCCTCGCGTCGGCGTTGCCCGTCGCCCAGAGCGCCTCGGCGAGCTCGTGGTCGCGCTTGATCCGCTTCTCCAGCGCGTTCATGTGGGCGAAGCTCACGCCGAAGAGCGGATCGGTCATCCCGTGGCGCCGGTACACCTTGCGGTTCTGCTCGGTGCCGAGCCGCTCCAGCTCGCCCATCACCTTCGCGAAATCCATGGGCCACACCTAGCCCTTCTGGCCATCGTGCGCCATTGCGCGCTCGCCCGCCGCGCCCCTCGGCGGCGCCGCGATCTCTGTCAGCTCCGCGAGCGGCCGCTCACCCCGTCGGCGGCAGCCGCCCCCCGGGGCGCGTCGGGCGGGCGCTCCCCATCGATCCGTTGCCCTCGCCGGTGCCCAGCAGCGCCCGGCGCACCAGGGTGCCCCGCTCCTCGGCCACCCGGACTCGCTCCTCGTAAAGGGCCAGCAACAGCGGCTGGTTCCGCTCCGCCGCGCGCGCCGCCATCCGCCGCGCCAGCGCCGCGTTGTCCTCGATCGTGCGGAGCGCGATCCACAGCGCCGCGTCGAGCGCCGAAGCCTGCTCGTCCTCCAGACCCTCCGGAGAGTAGCGATGGCCGACCTTGCACCTGAATTGGAGCATCGCGCCGTCGTCGCTCCGGATCAGGTTCCCTCCGCACCCCGGACAGGTGAAATCGCTCTCGATCGCATCCACCGTCGCTCCACCTGTCGCCGCTCGCCGCTCTGCCGGGGCTCCACCGGCCCACCTGCTGCACCAGATCCATGAGGAGCGGCGCCAGCTGCGCCAGGGGGACACTGTGGTCCACCGGGACGTTGTCGAGCGCGCTCTGCGGCATCTCCGAGAACAGGGCGTCTTTCGGATCCTGGACCACGGCGATGCCGCCGTAGCGCTTCACATCCATGCGCCCGGCCGTGCCGCAGTCGCGCATGCTGTCCGGTTCCGGCACAGCGCGCCTCGCTGAGGAGAGGGGGAGAAGCGAAGCAGACGAGAAGAGGAGAGGTGCGGCCCCGCGCGCAGGCGCCGCCTACGAAGGCGGGCGGACCACCCGTGCCATGGTGGAGAGGAGCACGCCCATGCTCGCCGGCTTCTGGATCACGGCCGCCGCCGAGAGCTGCTCGGCCGCTGCCCGGAGATCATCGGGCGTCCGCGCCGAGAAGAGCACGATGGGCGGCCGATCCGACACGCCCCGGAGCCGCTCGATCAGCTCCTCTGTCGTCGCGCCGGATACGGTCAGATCGAGCAACGCGGCGTCGTAGCGCCGCTCCGTCAACGCCGCGATCGCCTCGTCGGCGGTCTCGGCCGACTCGACAGCATAGTCGGCCATCCCCAGCAGCTCCCGGAGCATGTTGCTCGAATCCAGGTCGTCTTCCACCACCAAGATCGTCCCCTTCATGGGCCTGGTTCCTCCCCGCAGCGCCGCCCGGCCGGCCGCGTGCGAGCGCAGGAGAGCGGCGTCGATTCAGCGCATCAGTCGTGTGCTTGTCGGTCCTCGATCAGGGGCAGCCTGACCGTGAAGGTCGCCCCCTTGCCTTCCGTGCTGCGCACAAAGATCTGGCCGCCGTGCGCCCTGACGATCTCCCTGCAAATGAAGAGCCCGAGGCCCATGCCCCCGCCGGAAGGGTGGCCGGCTCTCTCCACCTGGTAAAAGCTCGAGAACAGGTGCGGCAGGCTGGCCGCAGGGATCCCCGGGCCGTAGTCCTCCACGTCGAGCTCGGCGCCCCCGCCGGCGCGCCGCAATCGCACCTCGATCTGGGGGGTGCCGCCCGCGTGCTTGAAGGCGTTGACGAGCAGGTTCATGAGGACCTGCTCCAGGCGCGCGGCGTCGCCCTTCACCACGAGCGGCTCCGCCGTGCCGGGGGGCAGCGCGACGTGGATCTTCTGCGTGGCCGAGAGCGATTGGGCGCTCTCGGCGGCGCTCGCGACCAGAGGGACGAGGTCCACGTCCTCGAGCTGGAGCTCGAACTTGCCGGTCTGGATGCGGCTCGCGCTCACGAGATCGTCGACCAGGCGCGCGAGGCGGTCGCTCTGGACGCGGGCGAGCGACGCGAAGCGGCGGAGGCGTGGGTCGCCGTCCGTGGGGAGCAGGCTGAGCAGCATGTCGAGGTAGCCGTGGAGGGGCACGAGCGGCGTACGGAGCTCGTGGCTCGCGATCGCGATGAAGCGATCCTGCAGCTTGCGGAGGCTCCGGTCCGTGATGTCGCGGATGACGATCACGCCGCGCTCCGCCGTCTCCGCGGGGCGCGGGCTGGCGGTGGCGATGGGCTGGCCGGTGGCCTCGAAGTGCCGGCTCGCGCCGCCAGGGCCGGGGATGGAGAACTCGATCTGGAACCTCTCGCCTCGCGCGGCCCGCTGCTCTGGCGCGTCGTGGGCCCGTCTCAGCGACGCTGTTCGGAGCGGTCCGGGCGAGCGGCCGCCTCACCCCCGTCCCGGAGCGCCTCCGGCAACGCCGACGCCACGGCGGACCTGCACGCCGCCATCGAGGCGTGCAGCGCCTCGAGCGACGCCCCCGGCGGGTCGAGCGGCGGGTGCACAACGACCCGCACGACGCCGGGCGCGGCGGCATAACGCCCCTTCGGCTGCAGCGCGCCCGCGCCGTCGATGGTCACCGGCAGGACGCGCGCGCCCGCGGCCGAGGCGGTCCGGAACGCGCCCAGCCGGAAGGGCAGGAGCCGGCCCGTCGCGCTCCGCGTGCCCTCGGGGAAGAACATCGTCGACCACCGCTGCATCACGTTGCGCTGCGCCTCGCCGAGATCCGCCAGCGCGCCGCGGGCGCGCCGCCGGTCGACAGGCGTGTGGCCGTACAGGCGCATGCCCCAGCCCAGCACCGGCACGCGGAACAGCGCGCGCTTCGCCAGGAAGCGCATCGGCGTGCGCGCCTGGAGCACCACGAGCAACGCGAGGATGTCGAGCGTGCTCTGGTGGTTCGCCGCGATCACGTACCGCTCCCCCGGCCGCGCGTGCTGGACGCCCTCGGCCTCGATGCGCACGCCGACCAGCCAGAGCGCCCCGCGCGCCCAGACGACCGAGAGCCGGTCGTGCATCCGCTGCCGGGGATCGAAGGGAAAACAGAGCAGCCCGACGGGGAGCAGCACGACGAGGAACAGCATCGCCCAGGCGTGGGCGAGCGCCGTGCGCACGACCTCGACCGCGCCGGCCGGCGCCGTGGCAGCGCCCGCGCAGCGCGCATCACGCTCACAGCCCGCCGTCGAGGCGACCTTCGCAGCGGCCGCGGATCCCTGCTCGCGCAGCCCCGCCCGCGTGGCGCCGCCGTCCTCCGCCGTCACTTGGCGACCGGCGGGGCCTCCGGCCCGTCGAAGCGGGGGACGAAGCCCTCCACCGAGGCCAGCGTCTCCAGCAGCGTGACGTGGCGGAGGCGCGGGATCGCCACGATCGTCGGCCCGCCGAGCTCCTCCTCCGGGACCGCGATCGTCGCCGCCGCCGCGAGCTCCGCCACCGTCGCGCCCACGATCTGCGTCGTGCCGACGTTGCTCGGGCCCGCGCTCCGGACCTCGCGCGGCAGATCGGACCAGTACGCCCGCGGGGGGCCCTGGAACGCCGCCTCGGCCGGGACGCGCGGCCAGAACGTCGGATCCGTCAGGCCGAGCTCCTCGACGAGCGCCGCGCGCTCGGCGCGGACGCCGCGCGCAGCCCCCCCGTCACCCAGCGCGTCGAGCGCCTCGGCGTGACGCTCGAGCGCCGTCACCAGCAGCGTGCGGTTGCCCGACGCGCGGATGAGATCGAGCGTCTCCCGGCCGTACGCGGCGAGATCGCCGGCCTGGCCGGCGTCGCCGGCGTCGTCGGCGAGCAGCGCCCGCGCGTGCATCCGGCCGACCCGGCCGAGGCTCACGGCGTACGCGTCGCCCGTCCCCGCCGAGCCGATCTCGATCGCCCGCTCGTAGGCGGCCAGCGCCTCGCGAAGCAGGCCCTGCACGAAGTACACGTCGCCCAGGTACCCCTCCGCCCAGCCGCGCCCCATGCCGATGCCCAGCACGCCGCTCAGGTTGACGGCGTTCGCGATCAGCACGCGGGCCCGCGTGAGCTGGCCCATGTGGAACTGGTGCCGGCCCGCGTACATCGTCCCCATGTACAGGTAGAGCCCGCTCAGGCCGTGCTCCTCGGCGTACGAGAGCAGCTGCGCTGTCGACCGGACCCCGAGATCCCAGTCGAACCGGCCCTCCGCGAGCACCGCGTGGTAGAACCACGTGCCGAGCAGCCGCACCGGGTCGCGCAGGCGCTCGGCGAGGCGCGCGGCGTCCGCGGCGTTCTGCTCGGCCTCGGCGTAGAAGCCGGACTGGCTCAGCGCGACGCACAGGATGCCGCGCGAGTGGCAGAGCTCGACGTACTCGCCCGCCGCCTCCGCGAGCTCGCAGCCGCGGCGGAGCGGCTCGGTCGCCGGGCCCACCTTGCCGGCCGCGCACAGCGCGCGCCCGAGGATGTTCGCCGGCAGGCACTGGTACGGGCGCAGCTCCGGGCTCGAGCCGATCGCCTCGAGCGCCTTGCGGCTGTGGGCCACCGCGTCGGCGAACTCGCCCCGCACGTAGTGCACGCGCGACAGCGCGCTGGAGAGGGCCGCCGTGACGAGCGGCGTCTCCGGCAGCGCCCCCTGCGTGCGGCGGAGCAGATCGAGCGGCTCCGCCGTGCTGCCGAGCAGGCACGCCACGCGCGCGAGCTCGTGCGCGCAGCGGGCCCTGAGCTCGATCCGCCCCGGGTCGAGCGGCAGCCGCTCGAGCAGCGCGAGCGCCTGCTTCAGCCGGCGGCTGGCGCCGTGCGGATCCTGGAGCCGATCGGCCTCGTTCGCCGCGAGCAGGTACGTCGACGCGGCGCGGTCGAGATCGCCGGCGCGCTCGACGTGGTGCGCGAGCGTCCCCGGATCGCCGCCGCGCAGCTCGATGCGCCGCGCGATGCGCCCGTGGTAGTCGGGGCGCTCCTCGGGCGGCACGCGGGCGGCGAGCTGCTCGCGCGCCGCGTCGTGCGAGAACGACGCGAGGCCTCCGTCCTCGCCGAGGCAGACGTAGTGCGCCGCGGCGTCGCGCAGGGCGCTGTCGACCTCCGCCGGGTCGAAGAGCCCGAGCTCGACCAGATCGTCGCGCAGGAACTGGCGGCCGATGAGCGCGGCGACGCCGAGGACCTGGACCGTCGTGGGATCGAGCGCGTCGATGCTGCGCGAGAGGACGTCCGAGACCGACGCGGGCGCGAGGTAATGCGCGTCGGCGCGGGAGATCTCGAGCGCGCCGCTCCGGTTGCGCTGCAGGAAGCCCTCGGTCTCCATGTTGCGGACGACCTGGATGTTGAAGAGCGGGTTGCCCGCGGCGAGCAGCGGGACGCGGCGCACGAGCTCCTGGACGAGGTCGTCCCCCGCGCCGCGGCCGAGCGCGGAGAGGAGCGCCCGGTTCTCCTCGGGCCGGAGCGGGCCGAGGTCGAGGCGCTCGACGTCCTTCCACGCGAGCCACCCCACCGAGCGCGGCGTCATCGGCGACGAGCCCGGCGGGCCGCGCAGCGCCGACGAGCCGGGCGGAGGCAGCGACGAGCCGGGCGGAGGCAGCGACGAGCCGCGAGCGAAGGGCGGCCGCGCCGTGCCGAGCAGCAGCACCGGCATCTCGCCGAGCTGATCCGAGAGGCGCAGCAGCACCTCCTGCGTCGCCTCGTCGGCCCAGTGCACGTCCTCGATCGCGAGGACGACCGGGATCTCCTCGGAGATCGCGCCGAGCAGCCGCAGGATCAGATCGGCGATCCAGCGCGTGCCGCCCGGGCCGATGGCGCCGCCCTCGTCGGCGAGCCCGACCGCGCGCGTCAGCTCCGGCACGAGCCCCCGGAGGAGGGCGGCGTCGTCGGCGATCACGAGGCTCACCAGCCGGCGGATGCGCGCCGCCCGGCTGTCGCCGTGCCGCTCCAGCCAGAGCGCGATCTGCGTCAGCGCCTCGCGGATCGCGGAGTAGGGCACGAGCCCGGAGAGCTCCCTGCACCGGCCGTACGCGACGATCGCCGTGCCCGCCTGCTCGGCGCTCCGGAGCAGCTCGGCGACGAGGCGGCTCTTGCCGACGCCCGTGTCGCCGACCACCACGGCCGGCCGCGGCTCGCCGCGCATCGCGCCCTGGACGAGCTCGATGAGCCGCCCGAGCTCCTGCTCGCGGCCGACGAAGGGCGCGTCGTGCGCGTCGTCGAAGGTCTCCGGCGCGGCGGCGTCGCGCTCGTGCGCTTCCGCCTCGGCCCCGGCCGGGGGCTGCGAGGTGCCGTGGAGCGTGACGTAATAGAGCTCCTTGAGCCGCGCGCAGAGCCGGGCCGCGCTGGAGAAGCGCCGCGCCGGGTCGCGATCCAGGAGCTCCTCGACGAGCGCGACGACGGGCGCTGGCGTCTCGGGCGCCGCGTGGGCGAGCGGCACGAGCGTGCCGTAGACCTTCTGGTTGATGACGCTGTTGACGGTGCCGTCCGAGAACGGGAGCCGGCCAGCGAGCAGCTCGTAGAGCATGACGCCGACCGCGTAGAGGTCCATCCGGGGGCTCGGGCGCCCGAGCGCGCCCCGCTTCAGGCACTCGGGCGCCAGGTACGCGATGGTGCCCGCGTTGACGCGCGCGTGCTCGGGCTGGAAGCTCACGGTGAGCGTCGCCAGGCCGAAATCGAGGATCTTGAGCCGGGGCTCGTACGGATCGGTGAGGACGATGTTGCTCGGCTTGAGGTCGAGGTGGAGGACGTTGAGCGCGTGGCAGTGCGCGAGCGCCTCGGCCACGCGGCGCGCGATGCGCAGGGCCTCGATCGTGTCGAGCGAGCCCATCCGTGCCAGGTACCGGTCGAGCGTCTCGCCCTGCACGAGCTCCATCGCCAGGTAGAGGCCCACGCCGTCCAGGACGCCGTACGAGGAGAGCTTGACGAGCGAGGGGTGGCGCAGGCGGAGCAGCGCCTCGATCTCGTTCTGCTGGGCGAAGAGCTGCCCGGCGTTCTGGGCGCTCACGTCCTTGAAGATCTTGATGGCGGCGTCGTTTCCGGCCCCGTCGCGGCCGCGGAACACGGCGCCGAAGCCGCCCTCGCCGAGGCGATCGTCGATCGTGTACTCGCCGATCCTGGCGCCGCGCTCGATCAAGGGATCGCCGACCATCGCTCCTGCCCTTCCGAGTACCCCGTCATCGTTCGCCGACGCACCATGATACCCCGGACGAGCGCCGCGACAGCGCGCAATGGCCTGGCCGCCTCCCGGAGGCACGCCGCCTTGACGGCTTGCCGCATCGCGGCTGTCTGGCCAAGAAACCTGCGTGCAACGTTGGGCGGCGCATCCGGCGCCGATCTCGGCCATCGCGCCCCGCGACCGGAAAAGTGAGCTCGCATCCAGATCTGCGCCGCGAGCCCGGATTCGGCGCCTGAAATGACGACGGCGGCAGCCCCCGGGAGGGGACCGCCGCCGCGTCCGCGCTCAGGCCGCGCCGGGGATCAGGTCCCGCCGCTGGCCGAACCGCTCGCCGAGCCGCTGACGCTCGCGCTCGCCTTGATGTTGACGTCGATCGAGGCCGTCGCGCTGGCCGACGCGTCGACCGCGGCCGCGACGCAGGCGACCGCCTTGCCGCCGGCCTTGAGCGCCACGTCCTTCACCTCGACGCCCGCCTTGCCGACGCCGGACACCGCCGCCGCCAGCTTCTTGCCGGAGCCGAGCTGCACCTTCGCGATCGCCGGGAGCGACGTCCGGAGCGCGGCGACGAGCTTCTGCGCGTCGGCGTTCACCTTGCCGGTCGCCACGATGCGGACGTTCGGCGCATCGCACTTCGCCTCGCCGGCGGTCTTCGCCGTGCACTGCATCTGGCAGCTCGGGTCGACGCTCGGGGGCTTGAACTCGCCCGAGCACTTCGGCTCCTTGATCTCGGCGCTGCAGCCGCCGGAGCAGGAGCCCGAGCACTTCGCCGCGGCCTTGACCTCGCAGGAGCCGGAGCAGCTGCCCTCGCAGGTGCCCGAGCAGGACCCCTCGGCCTTGGCGTCGCACTTGCCCTCGCAGGAGCCGGCGCATGCCGCGCCCTTCGACTCCTTGCCGTCGCACTTGCCGTCGCACTTGCCGCCGCAGGTGCCCTTGAAGCCGACGTCGCACTTGCCCGAGCAGCTCGCGTTGCAGGTGCCGGTGCACGCCGCGCCGGCCTCGACGCTGCACTTGCCCTTGCACTCGGCGTCGCACTTGCCGCTGATCTCGCCGCCCTCACAGCTCGCCTCGAGCTTGCCGGGCTGCACCGGCGAGCCGCAATCGCCGAGGCACTTCTGCATGGCGGTGATGTCGGCGTAGCACTTCGGCGGATCGATCTGGACGGTGATCTTCGCCTCGGCGTTCGCCTTCACGGCGGCGTTCACCTTGGCCGAGACCGCGCCGCAGACCTTCTCGGCGCCCTTGCCGCCGCTCGGATCGGCCTTGAGCTCCGCCTCGCTCATGCCGAGGTCCTTGCCGAGCTTGCCGCACGAGGCGATGAGGTCCGCCTCCATGGCGACGGTGAGCTTGTCGAGCGACGCAGCCGCCTCGAGGAAGCCCTTGATCTTGCCCTCGACCTCGGCGCCGCCGTCGAACTTCAGGTTCGCGATGCCGCCGTTCTTCATCTCGTCGCAGCCGCTCGCGGCCGACGCCAGGTCACCGGCGGGGCCAGGAAGGCTGTCCGCACCCGGGATCCCCTTGCCGCCGCAGTTCACGAGGAGAGGCGAAGCCAGGCCGAGAAGGGCCACGGGCATCGCAAACAACTTCCATCGATTGACGCTCATCTCAGAATCCCTCCGGCACCTCGATCGGTACCCCATGGAGCGCGGACCCTACACCAGCAGCCGCGACCTTGAAAGCTGGGACAGCCGCGATCCTGCGCGACGGTCACTCGTAATGCCGAGCAGCCCCGCACCGCGGGCTCCAGCGACGGACGGCCCTCATTGCCCCAAGTCAGGATGGCTGTAAAGAATCAAGCTGAGCTCATCGCGCGGGGACGGCGGTCTGCATCGCAGGTGGCGCGAGGCGTTTCACATATATATATGGCCCGAGGGAGCTCGCGCGGCGCGCACGGCGTCTCGCCCGCGGCGCCTCACGCGCGGCGCGCGCCCCGTCCCTTGCCCGCCGCGCCCTCTCGGGCGCCGCTCACTCGTCGTCCTCGTCGAAGGGGAGGTTCAGCTGAGAAAGCGGGCGCGCGCCGACCGTGGGCCCGCCCTGCTTCTTGAAGAGCAGCTGCTCCCGCGCGATGTCGGCCTCGATGAGGTCCTGGTTGTCGTACGCGAACGCGAGCGCGTCGAGCACGCGCGCGGGCCCGAGGTTCGGGTACCGCTTGAGCAGCGTCTCCACCGACGCGCCGCCGCGGTGCCACGCCCAGAGCCGCCGGACCGGGACGCGCGACCCGAGGACGTGGGGGCTCCCGGCGAGCACCTGGCTATCGCTTCGCACGTGGGGGTGGGGGACGCGGATTCGCGGGAGCACCGGCGCGGCCATCGCGCGGAGCAGCCTAGTACCGGTCGCGATCGGATGGAAGGGCGCCGCGAGCCGGCGGGCACGCTCGGCGCGGGCGCCGGGCTGTGCGGGCGCGCTCCGCCGGCACGCCCGCGCGAGGTCGTCGTCGCGCTCGTCGCGCTCGTCGCGCTCGTCGCGCGACCTCCGGCATCGTTCTCGCTTCGTTCCGCGCCCGCGCGTGCGATCCGGACTACCCTACGCCGCGGAGGCGCGCGAGCATCGTGCCCGTCGTCGTCACCGACCGGAGCTCATCCACCATGACCCAAGCCGAGAAGAACCCGCTTCGCGAAGGGATGCCCGAGGAGCGCACCGCCTCGCCGGCCGCGCTCGTCATCTTTGGCGCCTCGGGCGACCTGACGCGGCGCAAGCTGCTGCCCGCGGTCTACAACCTGACGCTCAGCCGGCTCCTCACCGGCGGCTTCGCCGTCGTCGGCGTGGCGCGGCGCCCGAAGCCGGACTTCGCGAAGGAGATGCGCGAGGCCGTCGGGAAGTACTCGCGGCGCCCGCTCGAGGAGGCGACCTGGAGCGAGCTCGAGAAGGGCATCAGCTACGTGCAGGGGGCGTTCGACGAGGCCGAGACGTACACCCGGCTCGCCGCGGAGCTCGAGCGGCTCGACGCCGAGCGCGGCACCCGCAAGAACCGGGTCTTCTACCTGGCCGTCGCCCCCGATCAGTTCGCGCCCATCGTGCGCGGCCTGCGCGCGGCGAACCTCGTCGCGCCGCCGTCGCACGAGAAGGACGCGCCGTTCCAGCACGTCGTCGTCGAGAAGCCGTTCGGCGAGGATCTGGAGAGCGCCCGCGCCCTCAACCGCGACCTGCTCGCCCACCTCGCGGAGTCGCAGATCTACCGGATCGACCACTACCTCGGGAAGGAGACCGTCCAGAACCTCCTCGTCCTGCGGTTCGGCAACACGATCTTCGAGCCGCTCTGGTCGCGCCAGCACGTCGATCACGTGCAGATCACCGTGGCCGAGGAGATCGGCGTCGAGGGCCGCGGCAAGTTCTACGAGAAGGTCGGCATCACGCGGGACATCGTGCAGAACCACGCGCTCCAGCTGCTCACGCTGGTCGCGATGGAGCCGCCGTCGTCGTGGGACGCGGACGCGGTGCGCGACGAGAAGGTGAAGGTGCTCCGCACGCTCCGGCCGATCGCGGGCCCGGACGCGCTGTCGTCGACGGTGCGCGGGCAGTACGGGCCCGGCATGGTGCGCGGCGAGAAGGTGCCCGGCTACACGGAGGAGCCGGACGTCGCGACGGACTCGACGACGGAGACCTACGTCGCGATGAAGCTCCACCTGGACAGCTGGCGCTGGGGCGGCGTGCCGTTCTACCTGCGGGCCGGCAAGCGGCTGGCGAAGCGGGTGGCCGAGGTGGTGCTGCACTTCAAGCCGCTCCCGCACGGCCTGTTCAAGGGCGCCCCCGGCGCCACCGAGGAGCCGAACGCGCTCGTGATGCGCCTCCAGCCCGACGAGGGCATCTCGCTCCGCTTCGCGGCGAAGATCCCGGGCGGCGGCATCGCGATCCGCGGCGTCACGATGGATTTCCGGTACGGCGCCGCGTTCGGCTCCAGCACGCCCGAGGCGTACGAGCGGCTCCTGCTCGACGCGTTGCGCGGCGACGCCACGCTGTTCACGCGCGCCGACGAGGTCGAGGCGCAGTGGGGCTTCGTCGATCCGATCTTCGAGGGGTGGCGGACGCAGGGCGCGCCGATCGCGCGCTACGCCGCGGGCAGCTGGGGCCCGCCGGAGGCCGACGCCCTCGTCGAGCCCTCGTCGGACGACGTACGCGCCGTGTGCGGGGCCGGCGACGGGGGGAAGGCCCCGGAGCGGGCGTGGAGGCGGCCGTGAGCCGCGTCGCCGACGTCATCAAGCGGGTCGAGTCGGAGCTCGCCGAGTTCTGGTCGGCGCCCGACGAGTCGCGGGCGGAGCCGGCCGCGAAGACGCGAGCGTCGACGATGAACTTCGTCGCGGTGGGCAGCCGCGCCGAGGTCGAGCGCCTGAAGGAGCAGGCGGAGGACCTCGCCGAGACGCACGCGGGCCGCACCCTGCTCATCACGCTCGACGACCGCCTCGACCCGGTGAGCGTCCAGGCCGACTGGTCGGCCACGTGCCGCCGCGCCGGCGAGGTGCCGATCTGCTACGACCGCGTGGAGCTCACGTTCGGGGTGGCCGCGGCCGAGCGCGTGGCTTCGGTCGTGAGCGCGCTCACGATCTCCGACGTGGCCGTGATCGTCGAGCTCGCGCCTGGCGCGCCGAACGTGCTCGGCGACGCGCTCGCGCCGATCTGCGATCGGCTGGTGTTCGACTCGGCCGAGACGTGCATCGAGCGCATCGCGGAGGTCGCGCGCGGGACGAGGGCGCCGCTCGCGGACCGGGCGTTCGTGCGGACGTTCTCGTTCCGCGAGCTCGTGGCCCGGTTCTTCGACGACATGCCGGAGGCGTGCCGGGCGATCCGGCGGGTGGAGATCGCGCGCAGCGCGGGGGCGAAGCCGGATCCGGCGGCGCTGTTCCTCGGCTGGATGGGCTCGCGGCTCGGCTGGACGTTCGAGTCGCGGGGGCCCGCGCTGTCCGGCGGCGGCGTGGTCGGCCGGGCCCGCGGCGCGGACGGGGCGCCGATCGAGATCGCGCTGATCGACGGGCCGCCGGCGCCGGCGGACGCGCAGGCGTGGCGGCGGCTCGACGGCGTGCGCCTGTGGACGTCGCTGCGCGGCGAGCCGCTGGCGCTCGGCTGCGTGCGGCTCGACAAGGCGCCCGGCACGGTGCGGTGGACGATGGAGGGGGCGCGGTCGGCAGAGCACCTGCACCCGCTCGGCTACCGGGACGAGACGTGGGTGCTGGCGAAGACGATCGACTCGCTGGAGGGCGATCGGCTGCTGCGCGAGGCGGTGCTCGCCGCGGCGAAGTGGAGCGCCCTTTGACGAGGGCCGACAGGAGGACCGAGATGAACGGTGGTGAGGAGACCCTCGTCGCGGCGGACGCGGCGGAGCTCTCGCGGCTCGGGGCGGAGCTCATCGCGCGCGCCATCGCGGCGGCGGTCGACGCGCGCGGCGTCGCGCGCGTCGCGCTGTCGGGCGGGAGCACGCCGTCGGAGGCGTACCAGCGGCTCGCGGCGCTGTCGCTCCCGTGGGCGCAGACCGAGTGGTTCTGGGTGGACGAGCGCGCTGTCGCGCCCGATCACCCCCGCTCGAACTACGGCGCAGCGCGCCGGGACCTGGCGGCGGCCCCCATCCCGGAGGAGCGCTTCTTCCGCATGGAGGGCGAGTCGCCGGACCTCGACGGGGCTGCGGCGCGGTACGAGCGGCTCCTGCGGGCGCGGTTCGGGGTCGCGTCGGCGGTCTCCTTCGACGTGATGACGCTCGGGATCGGCGACGACGCGCACACGGCCTCGCTGTTCCCCGGGACGGGGGCGGCGGGCATCGAGGACCGCCTGGTCGCCGCGATCCCGGCGCAGCCGGACAAGGGGCTGGAGCCCCGGCTGACGCTGACGGCGCCGGTGATCCAGGAGGCGCGGCTGAAGCTGCTCCTGGCCCGCGGGGCGGGCAAGCGCGGGGTCGTGGCGCAGGCGAAGCGGCCCGGCCCGGCCGACGAGGTGCCGGCGCGGGTCGTGCGCGGC
This sequence comes from Sorangium sp. So ce117, assembly GCF_051524395.1. NCBI lineage: Bacteria > Pseudomonadati > Myxococcota > Polyangiales > Polyangiaceae > Sorangium > Sorangium sp. So ce117. Next base: position 6,352,818 of record NZ_CP150309.1, on the reverse strand, counting down.
GGGCCCGGGCGGCTCGTCTGGCTGCTCGACGCCGCCGCCGCGCAGGCCGGGTAACGTCACGTCACGACGGGGATCGCGCACTGCTCGCGCAAGAACTCGGCGAGCGCCTCGGTCTTCATGAAGCCGCGGTCGCTCCCGTCACGCAGCCGGACGGTGGCGCCCTTCGCCTCGACCTCCTTGTCGCCGATGACGAGCATATGCGGGATCTTCTCGACCTGCGCTTCGCGGATCTTCGCGCCGAGCTTCTCCGAGCTCCGGACGAAGCTCGCCCGGATGCCGTGAGCGCGCAGCGCCTGGGTGACCTGCTCGGCATGGTCGTTGTGTTTGTCCGACACCGTGACGACGCGCGCCTGCTCCGGTGAGAGCCACGCCGGCAGGGCGCCCGCGTGGTGCTCCAGGAGCACGCCGATGAACCGCTCGATCGAGCCGAGCAGCGCACGGTGGAGCATGATCGGCTGCTCGAGCTCTCCCTTGGCGTTCACGAACCCGAGCGTGAAGCGCTCCGGGTTGTTGAAGTCGTACTGGAGCGTCGAGCACTGCCACCTACGCTCGAGCGCATCGACCAGCTTGATATCGATCTTCGGCCCGTAGAACGCTCCGCCGCCCGGGTCCACCGTGTACTCGAGGTCGAGGGCCTTTAGGGCCCCCGCGAGGGTGCTTTCGGCCTTGGCCCAGTCCTCAAGGCCGCCGACGTACTTCTCCGGCCGTGTCGAGAGGTTGATGTCGAACTGCTCGAACCCGAACGTGCGGAGCATCTTCAGGATGAAGCGAAGCACGCGGTGGATCTCCTGCTCGACCTGGTCAGCGCGGCAGAACAGGTGCGCGTCGTCCTGGGTGAACCCCCGCACGCGCATGAGGCCGTGCATGACGCCCGCGGCCTCGTACCGGTACACGGTCCCGAGCTCCGCGAGGCGCATCGGGAACTCGCGGTAGCTCCGCGTCCGGCTCTTGACCATGAGGATGTGAAACGGGCAATTCATCGGCTTGCAGCAGTAGTCGTGGCCGTCCACCGACATGGGGGAGAACATCCCCTCCCGGTAGAAGTCCCAGTGGCCCGAGGTCTTCCACAGGTCCGCCTTGGCGATGTGCGGCGAGTAGACGATGTCGTAGCCCTCCTCGAGGTGCATCTTGCGCCACTGGTCCTCGATGATGGTGCGCAGGAGCCCGCCCTTCGGGAGCCACATGACGAGGCCGGCCCCGATCTCCTCGACGAAGTGCGGCTCGAAGTGCACCTCGACGTCGGCGTCCTTCCGGGCGCTCACCGCGGCCCTGAAGGCGCTCTTCGACTCCTGCGCCGCCGCGCCGCGGAGCCGGACGTGCAGGCGCGGGCGCGCCTCGTCGCCGCCGCCCGGAGGCGCCTTCGGCGCCTCGCCGAACTTCACCGTTCGCCGGAGGGTCCGCCCGGGGAACGCCGAGACCACGGCGCCGAGGGTGTGCTCCACGAGCGCGCGGTCGAGGGGCGCCTCCGCGTCCACGCCGACGTAGAGGTCGATCTCGTCCTTCTCGGAGTAAGCGTGGGAGTCGTAGCGCTCGGAGACGAGGTAGAGCTCGAGATCCCGCCCGAGCGTCCTGTGGTCGCGCTTCTTCGCCTCCTCCAGGCGGCGCACGTACTTGTCGAGGTCGTCCTTGTTGGGGAACGCCACGCCGCGCACGCGCTGGAGCGACTGCTTCGTGGCGTCGGCGCGCCAGTAGGCCGCCGAGGACGAGGTGATCTTGAACCCCTTGATGAACCCCGCGTGGGGCAGGTGCGGGCCGCGGCAGATATCCATGAACTCGCCGCAGCGATAGATCGATATGCTGTCCTCGGGGATCCAGGAGAGGATCTCCTCCTTGTATTCGTTCTTCTGCCCGAAACTCTCGAAGTAGCTCAGCGCGTTCTTCTTGAGGACGGAATGCAACTCGAACTTGACCTTCTGCTCGATGAGCTTCTTCACCTCGGCCTCGATCATCTCGAGGTCGGAAGGGGTGAAGGTCCGACCGGCAACGTCGAAGTCGTAATAGAACTCGTCACCATGGCTCTTCGGGCCCATCGTGACCTTGGCGCCCGGGAACAGCCGCAGCACGGCCGTCGCCATGAGGTGCTCGGCGGAGTGGTTGATCGTGTCCCTGCCCTCGGCCGTGTCCGCCTTCAGCAACTCCAGCTTCGCGCCGTCCCGGAGGGGCACGCGGAGGTCCTGGACCACCCCGTCGACGCGCGCGACGACGACGGCCTCGGCGAGCCTCGGCGAGATGGCCCGGGCGGCGTCGAACGCCGTGCCGCCATCCTCGAGCGCGAGGACCTTCCCATCAGGTAGAACGACCGAAGTTGCCATGACGTGACCTTCTTTTCTCTTTCCCCCGACTGTACGAGCGTCAGGTGTGTCGGTCTTAAAGCACCGTGCCACCAGCGTGTCAACGCCGCGAGGCCGCGCGCGGCCGCTCGATTTGAACGTGAGGGGGAGCGTGCGGCCGCGCGCGAGGAGCTCGTCCGCTCCTGCTCGGAGCCTGCCTGCCACGAGGCGGCGCCGCGCGATATGGCCTCTCGGCACCCTGGGGCGAACTCGCGCTCATCCGCCTCGGACCGACAGCGCTGCTCGATTCGGAGGCATGGAGTTGCGCGCGCGACTCCATGCCTCCGTCGTGGGCACGAGGACACGGGGCGTCAGGGCCTCCGGGCCGCCGCGCGGGCCCGGGGCTGCTCCGCGGCGGCGAGCTCTCTGGCGACGGCGAGCGCGCCCCGCACGCCGACCAGGGGATCGGTGACCACCGCGACGGGCACCTCCTCGAGGAGCGGCCTGAGGCGCCCCTTCTTCACGAAGGACTTCATGAACAGCTCGCGCCGCTGGGGGACGAGGTTCCTCGCGATGTTCCCGAGGACGAAGACCCCGCCGAGCGCGAGCTCGCGCAGGGCGAGGTTGCCGGCCTCGGCGCCGTAGATCTCGACGAACAGGTCGACCGCGCGCGCGGCGGGCCGGAACGCGCGGGCGAGCCCGAGCTCGGCGATCGCCGCGTTGCGGTCGCCCTCGGCGAGGCGGCGCTCGATCGCGCGCGGCACGCGGGCGGCGCGGGCGAAGAAGTCGAAGAGGGCGCCGAGCCCGTCGCCCGAGAGGACCCGCTCGTAGCTCACGTGGTCCGGGTGGCGCTCGGCGAGGAACTGCCACAGCTCGGCCTCGACCGCGGAGCGCGGGGCAAAGTCGGCGTGACCTCCCTCGGTCGGGAGCGTGACGTGGCGGGCGCCATTCCAGAGGAGCCGGGCCTCGCCGAGCCCCGTGCCGGCGGCGATGACGGCCACGTTGTTCCCCTTCGGCCGCGGCCTGCGCTCCGTGAGCGGCTCGATGGATGCGCGGGCGACGTGCAGGCAGCCCGTGGCGCCGACGACGAGGTCGTTCACCAGGAGCACGCGCGCGATCTTGAGCCGGCGCGACAGCTCGCGCTCCGCGAGGCGCCAGGGCAGGTTCGTGACGGTGGCGACCTGGTCCTTGATGGGGCCCGCGACGCCGAGCACGGCGACGGCGGGGTGAGGGGCGTCGCTGCGCACGAGGAACGGGAGGGCGATCTCCTCGAAGCTCGCGTGGTCGCGGCTGCGGAAGACCGCCTCGGAGAGGGGGCGGCCGCCGGAGCCGCCGTAGAGAGCGAGCCGGGTGTTGGTGCCTCCGATGTCGCCGACGAGCAGCGACGGGGCGACCGATCTGTTGGTCCTTGCCACGCGGGCGCCCTGCCAGCGCCGTGCCTCGGCGGCAAGGCGATCGATCATCGAATGAGCCCGGGGATCGAGGATTCCGGGCGAACTCGAGCGCGCGTGATCGCCTGGAGGCGACGACGCCTGGCTCGCGGGCTGCCTGCCGAGGCCGTTTCATGTCCTGCGCCGCTTGACCGGCGGCCTGCCTCCGGCCGAGAGTGCCTGCGTGCAGCGGCTGTTCCCCGCGCTCCTGGTCGCGCTTGCCGGCCTCATTGCTCCCGCCGGCGCTGCGTTCGCCGGGCCGGCGCAGGCCGCGCCCGCGCCCTCGCAGGCCGCATCTGCGCCCTTGCAGGCCGCATCTGCGCCCTTGCAGGCTGTGCCCGCCCCCTCGCAGGCCGCGCCCGCCCCCTCGCAGGCTGCGCCCTCTCCCTCGCAGCTCGCGCCCCCGCCAGCCTCGTTCGAGCCCACGCAGCTCGCGCCCCCGCCGGATCCTTCGGTCCAGCCGCCGCTCGTAGAGGTCTTGCCATCGCCCGCGGAGGCCCCGTCGGCGTCCGCGCAGGTCGTGCTGGCGCCCGCCCCGGTCGCTCGGCCTCCCGCGCCGCCGCCTGCGCCGGTCGCGCCGACGTCCGCGCCGGTGGCGCCGCCGGCCCCGGCCGTTGACCAGGGCGAGCCGGTGGCTCCCGACCCCCCGCCTTCGCCTCCCGTGGTCGAGCAGCCCGAGGCGCGCGTCGAGCTGCTCGGCAGGACGGTCTTCGCCCTCCGCGTGCACCGGGGCAGCCTCTCTCCCCCGGAGCGCGCCCGCGAGGCGGCGCGCGTGCTGGAGCGCGCCGCCCAGGAGAAGGCGGTCCCCGAGGTCCGCGTCGCCGAGCAGGACGGCGTGGCGGTCGTCTACGTCGGCGACCGCCCGCTCGTCCACCTCGGCCCCGAGGACGCGGCGGCGGCGGGCCACACCACGGTCGCGGGCCACGCCGCCGCGGTCGCCGGCACGGTGCGCGACGTCCTGGCCAAGGAGCAGAGCCGGAGCCGCCTCGCGACGAGCGTCTTCTCGTTCTCGCTGCTCGTCTTCTCCGGGCTGATCGCGCTGCTCCTGCTCCGCAAGGTCGGCGAGCTCGTCGAGCGAGGGCGCGCCTGGGTCGCCGAGCATCCGGAGCGGCTCCCGGCGCTGCACGTCCGCGGCATCGAGATGCTCCGGCCCGCCGCGTCGCAGGGCGCGCTCTCGGTCGCGCTCGGCGCCGCCGGCGTCCTCGTCCGGCTGGGCATCGCTTACATCTGGATCCTCTTCGCCCTCTCCCTGTTCGCCTCCACGCGCGGCACCAGCGAGAAGCTCACCGGCTTCGTGCTCGCGCCCATGTCGGAGCTCATGGGGCGCATCGCGCGGAGCGTCCCGGTGCTCGTGCTCGCGATCCTCGCGACGCTCGCGGTCATCGTCCTCATCCGCTTCGTGGGGCTGTTCTTCGGGAGCGTGAGCCGGGGTGAGACGTCGCTGGGGTGGCTCCCGTCCGATCTCGCGGTCGCCACCGGCGTCCTTGTCCGCTTCGGCATCCTCGTGGCCGCGCTGCTCCTCGCGGCCCCGCTCATCACCGGCACCGACGAGGGGGCGTTCACGCGGATCGGCTTCGTCGTGCTCGCGGCGGCCGGGCTCGCCAGCACGCCGCTCATCGCGTCGGCGGCCGTCGGCCTCTCGGTCATCTACGGGCGGCGCCTGCGCGTCGGCGACATCGCCGACGTGGGCGGCCGCGCCGGGCGGGTCCGCGAGCTGACGCTGTTCGAGGCGCGCCTCGAGGACGAGGACGGCTGCGTCGTGCGCGTGCCGCACCTGCTCAGCCTGTTCCACCCGACGCGCATCCGCGGCCGCCCTCCGGTCGTGGCCGTCGAGATCAGCGTCGACCCCGCCGCCGATCTCGATCGGGTGCGCGAGCTGCTCCTGAAGACGGGCTCGGGCCTCGGCAGCCGCGCCCGCGCCGCGCTCGTCGCGATCGACGAGGGGGGCGCTCATTTCCGGGCCACGATGGCCTGCGACGGCGACGACGTGCGCAGCCGCTGGCTCACCGCGGTCGCGCAGGCCCTCGTCGCCGCGGACATCCAGCTCGGGCGCGCGCCGGCGTCCTCCGGCGGCGCGCGGCGCGCCGCGCCCGCGCCGGCTGACCGGAGCGCCGCCTCGTGAACGCCGTCTGGCTCCTGATGGGGCTCCTCGTGCTGTCGTACCTCGGCAGCTCGCTCGTCAGCGGCCGCGTGCTCCGGGGCATCGGCCTCCCTTCCGGCGCCGAGTACGTCGTGCTCGGCTTCGTGCTCGGGCCCTCGGCGCTCGGGCTGCTCGAGCCCTCGTCGCTCGCCGCGTTCGAGCCCGTGGCGGGCGTCGCGCTCGGCTGGCTCGCGCTGGTCGTCGGCCTCGACTTCGGCTTCGTCGGCAGCCGCCGCGTGCGCCCGTCCCGGATGGCGCTCTGCGTGCTCATGAGCCTCCTGACCGGCGGCGCGGTGGCCGCCGCCGTCTGGTTCGCGGCGGCCCACGGCGCTCCCTCGCTCGATCGCGGCGACCGCGCGCTGCTCGCTGCGGGCGTGGGCGCCGTCTCCGCCGAGACGACGCGGCACGCCGTGCTGTGGGTCACGCAGCGCTACAGCGCGAGCGGCAAGCTCTCGGATCTCATCGCCGACATCGCCGACTGCGACGATCTCGGCCCGCTGCTCATGATGGGCGGCGCGTTCGCGCTCGTCCCGCAGGCGACGGCCCAGTGGCCGATCCCGTTCTGGGGGTGGACGGTCGTGACGGCGCTCATCGGCGTGGTGCTCGGGCTCATCGCGGTCGTGCTCCTCGGGAGCGATTTCCGCCTGATCCAGAGCTGGGGCGTGCTGCTCGGGGCCTCGCTGCTGACGATGGGCACGAGCGCCCGGGTCGGCCTGTCGCCGCTGTTCGCGGCGTTCGCGATGGGCGTGACGATCGCCGCCTTGTCGCGGCACCGCGACGAGATCGTCGCCATGGTCGCGCCGACCGAGCGGCCGGTCATCCTGCCGGCGCTCCTGCTCGCGGGCGCGCACGTGAACCCGAAGGCGGCGCCGTTCCTGCCCTGGATCGTGGCGATCGCGCTCGGGGCGAGGCTCGTGGGCAAGCTCGCGACCGGGCTCGTCTTCCGCGTCGTGTCGCCCGACGCGCGCGAGACGTCGCCGTGGCTCGGCCTCGGGCTGCTCTCGTCGGGCGCGGTGGCGATGAGCGTCGGCCTCGCCTTCGCGCTGCGCTTTCCGGGCCCGGTCGGGCACACCGTCCTCTTCGCCGCGACGGCCGCGGCCGTGTTCGGCGAGCTCGTCGGGCCGCAGGCGCTTCGCGCCACGCTCCGCAAGGCCGGTGAGCTCGCCGCGCCCGAGCGGGAGTCGCTCTACTTCGGCCGCGGCTTGGCCCGCGCCGGGCGCGGCGCCGCGCCCGGCGACGGAGGCGAGAGGGGCGGCCCGCCGTCGCCCGCGGCGCAGCGTGGGGGAGGGATGAGGAACGAAGAGGTGTCACCGTGAGCGCCGCAGCACTCCCTGACGTCGAGCCCGCCTCGCCCGCCGGCCCGGCCGCGCCGGCCGATCCGGGCGCGCCCGCCGAGCAGCAGGGCGCGCCCTCCGCGCGCCACCACGGGTCGGCCCCGAAGGGGCCGCTGAACCACCTCACGCACGCCGTCGCGCTCGTGATCCTGTTCGGGCTGCTCTACGCCACGACGCGCGCGGTCCCTCACGAGCACGGGCCCGCGGGGGCGGTCGCGTCGATCGGCTTCCTCCTGCTCGCGGGCACGCTCGCGAGCGAGCTCGTCGAGCCGCTCCGCCTGCCGCACATCTCGGGCTACATCTTCGCGGGCATCGTCGCCGGCCCGCACGTCTTGAAGCTCGTCGACCACCACGCCGTCGAGGAGATCTCGCGGGTCAACGCGCTGGCGCTGGCGCTCATCGCGCTCGCGGGCGGCGCCGAGCTGCGGATCGACGTCGTCAAGAAGAGCCTGAAGAGCATCCTCCTGCACAACCTCGTCCAGACGGTGCTCGTCTTCGTGGCGATGACGGGCGTCTTCTACGCGGCGCGCTCGCTGGTGCCGTTCGCGGCCGAGCTCTCGACCACGGCGGCGCTCGGCGTGGCCGTCCTGTGGGGCGTCATCGCGGTCACCCGCAGCCCCTCGGCCGTGCTCGGGATCCTCTCCCAGACGCGCGCGACCGGCCCCGTCGCGATGCACACGCTCGCGTTCGTGATGACGTCGGACATCATCGTCATCGTCGTGACGGCGGTCACGCTCTCCACGGTGCGGCCGCTCCTCGAGCCGGGCGCGACGATGTCGATGCACGAGATCGAGCTGCTCGGCCGCGAGATCCTGGGGAGCATCTCGATCGGCACGACGCTCGGCCTCGCGCTCGCGGCCTACATGCGGCTGATCGGCCGCCAGCTCATCCTCGTGTTCGTGGCGCTCGGCTTCGGCGCGACGGAGGTGCTGCGGTACCTCCGCTTCGACGCGCTGCTCGTGTTCGTGGTGGCCGGCTTCGTCGTCGCGAACCTGTCGAAGCAGGGCGAGAAGCTGGTGCACGCGGTCGAGGACGCCGCGAGCGTGGTGTTCGTGCTGTTCTTCGCGACGGCCGGCGCGCACCTCGACCTGCCCCTCTTGCGGCAGATGTGGCCTGTCGCGCTGCTCTTCGGCGTCTCGCGCGCCCTGGTGACGTGGGTCGCGAACCGCATCGGCAACCGGCTGGCGGACGATCCGCCGCTCTTGCGGCGGTGGTCGTGGTGCGGGCTGGTCTCGCAGGCCGGGCTGACGCTCGGGATCAGCCTGACCATCGAGCGCGCGTTCCCGAGCCTCGGCGCCGGCTTCCGCGCGCTCGTCGTCGGGTGCGTGGCGCTGAACGAGGTGTTCGGCCCGATCCTCTTCAAGTACGCGCTCGACCGCGCCGGCGAGACGGCGGTCGAGGCCTCGCGCGGGTCGCTGCCGAACCTCGGGCGCCACGGGTGAGCCGGGGCCCTGTCACGGGGTGAACCGGAGCGAGTAGCTCACCACCGTGGGGCCTTTCCTCGGCTTGAGGAAGTCGATCTGCTCGAAGACGCCGACCACGCACTTCGTGAACGCCTGGCCCTTGAGCGCCGTCCGCGGCTTGCGCACCTCGGCCTTGCCGCCGTCCTTCTCGATGCGGAGATCGATGCCGAAGTCGCCGCCCTTGGTCGGGTCCTCGGCGAGCGCGAAGCAGCGGCGGAGCTCGTCGAAGTGGGGGGCGACCGAGCGCTTGATCGGCTCCTTGGTGAAGTCGTCGTGCGGGCCGCCGCCGATGTGCATGCCGATGTTGGCGACCTTGACCTTCGGGAGCGGCCCGGCGTCGGCTGGCGCCGCCGCATCGGGCGCGGCGCTGGCGGCGGGCGCGGCGCTGGCGGCGGGCGCGGCGCTGGCGGCGGGGGCCGCGCTGGTGGCTGGCGCGGCGCTGGCGATGGGAGCAGCGCTCGAGGCCGAGGCGGCGGGGTCGGGGGGAGCGGACGGAGCGGCGGTCGCGGAAGCGGCCTGCGTCACTTCGGCCGGGGGCGCGGTACGCGGCGAGCAGCTGGCGACAGCGGCAGCGACGGCGAGGGGAGCGGAGAGCGCGACGAGGAACGGAGCGGGACGGCGCATGATGGCGCGCGAATCTACACCGCGGCGCGCGCAGATCCAGGAAGCGGGGGCGGCCGAGGCAACGCGAGGAACGACGATCCGATCGCTGCGCGCGGAGAGCCGCCGTGATGCGCGTGAGGGACTCCGTGCCGGAGGGAAGGGGTCCGTCGCGCGCCCGAAGGCGCAGTTTGTATGCTGGATTGCGTTCGTGTCCCGCGCCTAGGGCGCCGTCGCGTCCCGGCGCTTCTGCACGGCGTCGTTGTGGTCGTCCAGGCTCTCGCTGAACCGGTGGCGGCCGCCGCCCGCGGCCACGAAATAGAGGTACTTCGTCGCCGCGGGCGCCAGCACGGCCGCGATCGACGGCGCCCCAGGGTTGGCGATCGGCCCGGGCGGCAGCCCCGGGTGCGCGTAGGTGCTGTAGCGGTTCTTCGGATCCCGCACCACGGCGGGCGTGGCCTTGCCGCCCCACTCGGCGCATGACGGCGCCTCCTCGGGCGAGGCGACGCAGCCGTAGAGCGCCGTCGCGTCGGACTGCAGCTTGCGAGAGCGGAAGCTCGGATCGAGGAGCCGGTTCAGGAACACGCTCGCGATGAGCGGCCGCTCCTCCTCGACGACCGCCTCCTTCTCGATGATGGAGGCCAGCGTGAGCACCTCGCGGCGACCCCAGCCGAGCGTCGCCTGGAGCGCCGCGAGCCCGTCCTTGCCCTGCGCCGCGAGCGCGCTCCACCGCCGGTCGGACTCGGCGACGAGGCGCCGCGCCACGTCGCGCGCGTCGGAGTCCAGCGCGAGCTCGTACGTCGCCGGGAAGAGGTACCCCTCCGCGCTCTCCGCGCCCACGGCGCCGCCGCGCTCGATGCCGAGCGCGTCGAGGAACGCGCCGTCGGCGGTGGCCGCGAGGAACGTCTTCCGGCCGGCGATGCGCAGCTTCTCCAGCCGGGCGGCGATGTCGAAGCGGCTGAAGCCCTCGGGGATGGTGAGCTTCGCCGTGGGGCGCCCCTCCGCGCGCGTGAGCAGCTGCCGCAGCTCCCGCGGCGTCGCGCCCTCGAAGAGCAGGTGAGGGCCCGGCACGAACGCCTCGGTGCCGCCCGTCGCGCCGAGGTAGAGCGCCATGGCGCGCTCGCTCTCGACGAGCCCCTCGGCCGCGAGCAGCGCGGCCGCCTCGCCCGCGTCGAGCCCGCCCGGCCAGTTGATCTCCACGACGCGCCCCCGGTCCGGCGCCCTCGCGCGCCCGAAGCCGAACACCAGCGCGAGGAGCGCGGCGCATGCCACCGCGATCACGCCCGCGAGCCCGAGGAGCAGCGCGCGCCCGCGCCCGGCCCGGGGCTGGGCAGGGCGCCGCGACGCCGGCGAGCGCTGCCCCGCGCCGCGCGAGCGCCGCGCGGGGGTCGCCTTCCGGGTCGACGGCGGCTCGCGCGGCGGCGAGCCCTGCGCGCCGTCGCCACCCGTCCGGCGGTTTCCCGGCCGGCTCGCCCTAGGTCGAACGCCCACCGCCGGGAGTCAAAACCCGAAAGCCCGACGCGTGTCAACGCCCCGCATCGCCGCGGGGCAGGGGCCGGAGCGCGCCGTCCGCGTCGCCCGCGCCGGGCGCCGCGCGTCAGCGCGCCAGATCGAAGGCCTCCGCCTCGTTGCGGCGGACGGCGCTCTTGCCCTGGCGGGACTGCGCCGGGGCGGGCCGCGGCGGCGCCGCCGCCGGGGTCTGCGCGAAGCCGCCCGGCCCCGCGGCGGCGGCCGGCGGCGGCGTGGCGAACGCCGGCGGCGTGGCGAAGTCCGTGCCCGCGCGCTCCAGCGCGGCGAGCTGGCCCTCGAAATCGGACGCCACGTCCTTCGCGCGGTTCGCCGGGGCGCTGGCCTTCGCCTTGTCGGCCGCCTTCTTGAGCGACGCCTGCTGCGCGTCGAGCTTGCTGCGCGCCTCGTCGAGCCGCCCCTGCTCGAACAGGAAGTTGGCCTGCTTCAGCGTCGCCGCCGTCTCGCTGCGCTGCACGCGCCCCGCGACGAGCGCGTCGAGCTCGCTCGCGTCGCCGTCGCTCTCCGCGATCGCGACGCCGAGCTTGCCCACGCACCGGGCGTCGGTCCTGGCGACGAGGTCCCGGTAGGTGAGGCCCACGTCGGCGACGGGGGACTCGCCGCGCGCGTCGCCGCCGGGGCCGCCGAGGCCGCCGAGGCCGCCGAGGCGCACCTTGAGCAGGACCGTCTTCACCTCCCCCGCCGCGAACGCGCCGAGCGGCACGATGACCTGACCGCCGGCCCGCCGGAACGAGCGATCGAAGACCCGGTCGAGCTCCACGCCGGGCGCGAGGTCGATCGCGAGCTCCGCGCCGCTCGCGACCGACGCCGTGAGCTGCTCGGCCTCCGCCTCGAAGATGCGCGCGAGCGCGGCGTCGTTCTCGACGAAGTAGTGCCGGCCGTTCGAGTCGAGCGCGATCGCCGACAGGATCTTCTCGTTGTAATCGACGTCGACGCCGATGGTCGTGATGGCGACGCCGCGATCGCGCGCCCGCTGCGCCATCGCGCGGAAGCCGGGGACGTCGCGGACCCCGTGGTTGGCGTCGCCGTCGCTGAGGACGAGCATCCGGCTCACGCCGGCGCTCGTCTGACCGAGCAGCGAGAGGCCCTCCTCGATGCCGCACGAGATGCACGTGTCGCCGCCGAGCGAGATACCGCGGACGCTCGCGAGGATGCGGCCGCGCGTCTCCGGCCCGACCGTGGTGGGCGGCACGACCACGCTGGTCCTCGTGTCGAAGGTGACCACCGACACGACGTCGCCGTCGTTCATGCGGCTCACGGCCGTCGTCGCCGCCTGCACGGCGTTCGTGAGGCGGGTGCCCTTCATCGAGCCGGAGCGATCGATGACCAGCGAGAGGTTCGCCTGCGCCTGCGACCTCGCGGGCGCCCCGTCGCCGCGGACCTCGAACATCAGGAACGTCTCCTGCGCCGAGCGAGGCAGGCGCGCGTGACCGACGCGCCCCTCCAGCATCAGCCTCGACCCGGTGGTGAAGCGGCTCGGATCGACCGCCGCCACGGCGCCGCCCGTCACCTCGGGGACCTGGCGGGGCGGCTCGGTGATCACCTCCGGGACCGCCGTGACGGAGCTCCCGCCCCCGGACGGGGCCAGGGAGTAGACGGAGAGGCTCGTGAACATCATGCCGAGGGCGGAGAACAGGGCGACGTGGGTCGGCTTCATGGCTCCTCCAGAGAACGGCCTGGGCCCCCCGAGCTTACGATCGACTCACGGCGCGGGGACCGCGGGCGTGGTCCCTTGTACGTCGCCGAGCTCGGAACGATCTGACGGCTCCGCGGTCGGCCGGACGCCGGCGGCGCGGAGGGCGCTCCACGGGGGGATGCTCCCGATCAGGACGAGCACGGCGTCGCAGGGGTGCGCCCGGGCCCCCGAAGGCGACGCGAGGGTCGCCACGAGCGCGCCGCCCGGATCTGCGGCGAGGGCGGAGACGTCGGTCTCGAACAGGAGCGAGAGGCGGGATGCCGCTTCAAGTCGGCGTAACTCCTCAATATTTCTGGTCTTCCCGCGGCGGAACCCGGCGCCCCGGTAGACGACGGTGACGTCGGTGGCCGGCTGGCGCGACAGCGCGATCGCCGCTTCCATGGCGACATCGCCGAGGCCGACGATCAGCACGCGGCTGCCGGCGAGGCTGCGGGCGTCGGCGAGGTGGTAGTACACCCGACCTTCCACCTCGGCGGGTAGCTCGAACGGAAGCCGGCGCGGCGAGCCGCGCTGGCCGATGGCGAGCAGCACGCGCCGCGCCCGGCGCTCGGTGCGCTGTCCGCCCTCGCGCGGCTCGGTGACGACGACGAAGCCGGCCGTCGCGTCGACAGCGGGCGCGCCTCTGCCGGCCGTCGCGTCGACGGCGGGCGCGCCGGCGCCGGCCGCGCGGGCGACCGACACCATGCGGGTTTCCTGCAGGATCGGCAGCCGCTCCTTGCGCACGATGCGGAGCCAGTGGGAGAGCAGCTCCTCCTTTGTCGACTCCTTCAGCCACAGCTTCCCGGTCATCGGCAGGTCGAGCGGCTGATCGAAGACCAGCTTGCCGCGCGGGAAGCTCTGGATGCTCTGCGCCACGCTGCCCTGCTCGATCACCTCGAACGAGAGGCCGAGCTCCTTGGCGCGCAGCGCGGCGCTGATCCCGGCGGGCCCAGCGCCCACGATGATCAGATCGAGCTCCTGACCGCCCGCGCCGCGCGGGCCGGCCTGCCGCAGGTCCTCCGCGATGCGCGTCGCGGCGTGCGCGCCCTGGTGGATGGCGTTCTTGATGAGCGGGAGCCCGGTGACGTCGCCGGCGAGGTGCAGGCCCGGCACGTCGAGGCTGCCGAGGTCGTCGCCGAGGCGCGGGCGATCGGCGATCGGCGCGCCGCCCTCGATGGTGAGCGACCCGTTGGGGCAGCGCTGCTCGCACAGGGTGAGGCCGCAGCACGCCTCGGGGCGGGCCACGACCGCGACGTACTTCTCGATGGCGAGCACGTCGTACGGGCACGCGTCGACGCACGCGTAGCAGCCGAGGCAGGTGGTCGTGTCGATCCGGGGCAGGCGCACGCGCGCCGCGGGGCGGAGCATCGCGTCCTCGCCCCCGGCGTCGCTCGCCGCTCGCCGCGCGCGGCGCGCGCGCAGCGCCTGGCCGCCGCGGGCGCCCGCGAACGCGAGGGCGGCGGCGGCGAGGCCCGCGCCCATCCAGAGCAGGGCGGGCGCGCCGGGCGTGGCGCCGGCCTTCACGACGGGCAGGGCCGCGGCGGCGTCGCGCGCCGCGTCCCAGGCGAGGGCGCGGTCCTCGGTGTGCTGCCCGCTGCAGACGCCGGCGGGGCTCGTGTCGCCGCCTGCGCGACCGGCGTTGCGGCCTGCGGCGCGTGTGTCGCCGCCCGCGCGGCCGGTCGCGGCGTCCTCGGGGAGGGCAGGGCGGTGCTCGTCGAAGCAGGTGATCGGACGCTCATCGCCGAGCGGCGCCTGCGCCGCGACGAGGCAGCGCGCGATGGGATCTCGCGGCGCGGCGAGGTCGTGGCACGGCGCGCAGCTCCCGGCCGTGACGATCGCCACGGTGGCCGGCTGGCCCGGGCGGAAGGCCGACCTCGGGAGCTCGACCTCGGCGCCCGGCGCGAAGCGCACAGGCGGCCTCGCTGGATCGAACACGACGCCCTGATCGCCGCGGTGGATGGGGTGGCAGGTGGCGCAGCTCAGCGCGCCGCTCGCGAGCAGCTGCCCGTGGCTCCTGCGGGTGGAGCCGTGGGCGCCGTGGCACCCGACGCAGGCCTGATCGATGCGCGCGCCTGCCGCGGCGCCTCGCGAGGGCGCGGCTTCCCGGGCCGCGGCGGCCTCCCGCGGCGCGGCGGGCGCCTGCTCGGCGTGGCACGACGCGCACGCGAGCTGCGCGCGCGCGTGGGGCAGCGAGAGCGGCCCCGGCGCCGCGTGCCCCCCCGGCGGCGGGAAGAGCAGCGCCGCCGCGCCCGTCGCGACGGCGCCCGCGAGCGTGGCCGGCAGCACGCCCCGGAAGCGGGTGACATCGGAGGTCGCCTCGGCGCGGCGCGCGGCGCGCCCCCGCACGACCTCCCGCGGCTGGGCGGCGCGCTGGCGCGGATCGGAGAGATCGGCGCGGTAGAGCGTCCGCGTGGGATCGGGAGGGCCCGCCGCGTCGTCGGCGCCGCCGTCCGTCGGCGCGGACGGACGGCGGCCTCCGCCGCTCGGGCTAGAGGAGCGTGACATTCAATCGATAGAAGAAGGTCGCGTCGGGGACGAGCGACGCGGCGCGGACCCTCACATAGTACGTGCCCGCGGCGAGGTCGGTGAGCGAGGCGTAGGAGCAATTGCCGACCCCTGAATCGTCGTCGGATGCGAGCACGGTGGTCCCGTCGTCGCCGAGGATCTCGATGTAGCTGTCGATCTGCCCCTGCTGGCAAGCGTTGGTGCCGTTGTCGATGACGTTCGCGTGCAGCGTCGAGCGCGGCCCTGGCACGGTCACGGCGATCACGTCGACGTCGCCTGCAGGCGCGATCTCCGCGAGCCACGGGTCCGCATATTCATTGGCCTGCGCGGGGGCGCCGTTGGGCTCCGCCTCGTCGAGCTCGAAGCGGCAGGTGGCGCTGCATCCATCGAGGGGATCCGTGTTTCCGTCGTCGCACTGCTCGCCGGCGCTCATCGTGCCGTCCCCGCAGACCTCGGGGACGAGCGTCACGTCGAGGCGGTACGGGAAGGTCTCCGCCACGGAGCCAAGCACGGACGTGACGCGAACGTAGTAGTCGCCCGCGGCGAGCCCCGGCGCGACGGCGCGGGCGCAAAGGCCGTTGTCCCCGCGGTCGCGTCGCACGATCAAGTTGCCGCTTCCATTGAGGATCTCGATGACGCTGTCCAGCCGGCCGGTCAGGCAGTCGGAGCTCGTGACAGCCGCGGTCTCCGCGGTGAGGACCGTCGGCCCGCTCGGCACGGTGACGCGCACGACATCGACGTCCGGGACATCATCGATCGGGGCGCCGATCGCGGCGAAGAACGGATTCTCATAGGTGTTGGCGGAGGCGATGTCCTCGTTGGGCTCCACCTCGGTCGGCTCGAGCTCGCAGCTATCGCTGCAGCCGTCGCCCGGCTGATCGAGGGCGTTGTCGCACTGCTCCGTCGGATCCTGGATGTTGTCCCCGCAGACGGTCTGTCGGCTTCGCACGCCGAGGTCGAACGCCCCTGCCTGGCTCGCGTCGGCTCCCGTGATGATCACGTAAAACGCATCGCCCTCGCGGACGGGCACGGTCAGCCGGTTCTCGATCCCCGCGCCGACGCTGGGCCTGCCGCAGTCGCCCACGATCGTCGAGGGGTCGGCGCAGGCGCTGCGCAGCTCGGCGACGAGCTGCGCGTCCGTGCGTGGGGTCACCACCACGTCGAGGAACCCGGTGATCGTCGCCGTGAACGTATAGGCGACGCCCGGGCTCCCCGGCCAGCATTCGCCCTCGACAGCCGCGTGGCCGAAGGTATCGCCGGTCGCGGTCCCGGGATCCGGGAGCGCCACGGGCGCGGCGCACATGTCCGCGCAGGCCGCCTCACACTCCGGATCGCCGCAGTCGATGCTGTCGTCTCCGTCGTTGTCCCGCCCGTCCTGGCACGCCTCGACGCCCGAGCAGCTCGACGCGTCGAGGGTGCACTCGGAGCTGCACCGGACCTCGCCGCTATCGAACCCGACGCTCTGGCAGGTCGCGCCCCTGAGATCGGGTCCGTCGCACGCCTCGTCCTGCTCCGCGACGTCGTTCCCGCAATCGCCCGGGGGGCCGCCCCCGCTGCCCGCGCCCCCGTCGCCGCCTCCGGCCGCGCCGGCGCCGCTCGAGGCCGACGGGGCCCTGGGCCGCGACGCGTCGTCATCTCCGCTGCACGCCGCGACCACCCCTGCAGCGCAGAGGAGCGCGGTCACCATGGTGCTTCGGCTCACTCGGTATCTGGACATGAATACGTGATCTCCCAGTCCTGCACCTGAACGCCGCCCCCTCCGCTGCTCGTCGGATTGAGCCTCATCCGGACCTCCAGGTACTCTGTTCGAGCGTCCGGCAGCTCTTGCAGCACGTCGAAGAGATCGATCGCGCACGGCGGCATCGAGCCCTCATCGCAGATCCGGGTGTCGGTCGGCGTCGCGTGGGCGGTCGCCGCGAGCCTGACCGTCGCCGAGGCGAGGTCGGCGGGATCATCCGCCGCTCTCACGAAGAACTCGACGCTCGAGTCGCCAGGGGTCGTCGTCCTGTACCTGAGGTATCCCCACTGGGTCTTGGTCCCCGGTGGGCAGACGCCGTGGTACTGCTCCCACGCCGTGGTCATCGGCGTGACGCTCGTCGTCGTGCAGGGCACGACGGCCCGGACCTTCCCGCCCGGGTTCTCGCGGATGGTGGAGCAGGTCGTCGGGCAGAGCTTCACGTTCGTGTTCCCGGAATCGAAGTACCAGCCCCCCGCGCCGCAGCTGCCGACCCCGGCCCGCGGCGTGAGCGTCGTCTCCACGCCGGCGGCGTTCTCGTAGACGACGGACACCGACGAAGGATCCGAGACGCCCGCGATGGGGACGGTGACGTCACAGGGCAGCGCCTCTCCGCGGATCGAGACGAGCGCATTGAGGAGGGTACCTTCCAGCGTCGAGCCAGCGCTGAGGTTGAACGCCTGTCCTCCGCCCTGGTCCGCGATGAGGTTGATGACCTCCGCGTTCGAGTTGCCGAAGCCCACCGCGTGCACGCGGACGCCGTGGTTCACGAAGGCGTTTCGTGCCAGGTTTGCGATCGGGTTGGGGCCGGTGTTGCAGCTCGACGCGATGCCGTCGGTGACGAACACGACCGCGACCTCCTCCTCGGGATGGATGTTTTTGTAGTTGATCCCCCAGGCCGTGGCGCCGTCGAGTGCCGGGTACATCGGCGTTTCGCCAGTGGGCGTCGGGAAGTTGATGAAGGCCTGCATGAGCTTGATCTCTTGCTGATCGCCCATCGCCGCCGACGCCGTGGTCAACCTGTCGGCCGCGGCGCCGTTGAACGGGACGAGCGGCAGCGCACAGCCGCCGCCGCCGGCAGGCGGACAGGAAGGGGTGTCGTTGCAAGGGCCAGGGTTGTCGTGCGGCCAGAACCGGAACGCGACGCCGAGCCCCGCCGACGCTTGATCCTGGAAGAAGGCCTTGAGCGCGTTCGTCGCCGGAATCCATCGATCGTTGATCGTGTCGTCAACCATTGAGCTCAGCGTCCGTCGCATCGACGTGGATCGATCGAGCGCCACGAACAGGGTGACCGGCCTGACCAGCGACACGCTCGCCGTGGCGATGCAGGCCGGCGACTCGCACATGGCCGATTGATAGATGCTCCCGTTGTTGCCGCACCGGCACTCGGGGATGTGCATGGCGCCAGGGGGATTGACGATGAGCTCCATCCCGTCGGTGACGCCGGTGCAGCCGGCCACGCTGATGCACTCACCCGGGGCGATCGGCTGCGCCGTCGTGCAGGCGAGGGTGCCGCCCGTCGGGTTGCACGCGTTCAGGACCCGGCTCGGGGCGGAGGACGGCAGCTGGTTGGCGGTGGAAGCATACCGGTGGATGGCGATTCCCGCCGGGGCCGGGGTGCTGCCGCGGTTGCAGACCGGGATCGTCCCGCCGCAGGGCACGCCGATCGTGAGGTCCGGCTGGGTGCACGTGGAGTCCGTCTCGTTCGGCTGGTACGACTTGCAGAGGCCCTTTTGCGGGCAGGTCTCGCCGCAGACACTCTCCACGAGGTCGACGCAGCTCTGTGTCCACCCGCCGCCTGGCCCCGTATCGCAGCAGCTGGGGGCCACATCGCAGATCTGTCCCACGCACGTGTTGCATCCCGGCAGCAGCCGTTCGCCGATGTAACACTTGTCGTGCGCGCAGCCAGGATCGGTGTCGCAGGTGGAGCCGCACAGCGACTCGGCCAGAGTGACGCAGCTCGCGTCCCATTTCGGTGCGGTCGCGGTGCACGTCTTGGGAGCGCACTCCGTGGCGACATAACCCGCGCATGTCGCGCTCCACGTCCCGGTGCAGCGACCGCCCGACAGATAGGTTCCTGGGGGACATATGCCGCCGGGTGCGGTGCAGCGGCCTGGGAAGACGCAGGTGCTGCCCGCGCCGATGAGCGCAGTGCACTGCGCCGTCGTGCCGCAGGTGATATCGCAGCAGCGCGGATGGTTCGCGCAGATGTTCGCGATGCACGCGTCGCCGCACGTCGTGTTCATGTTGGTCGCGGCGCCGGGCGCCGCCACGCAGGCGTCGTGACCGCAGTCGGCCGGTATGGTCGTGAAGGTGCAGCAGCTCGGGTTCGCGTTGCAGACCTTCGTGGCGCAGCCGCTGCAGTTCGACAGCAGCGACACGCCGGTCGAGCACGGGTCGTGCTCGCACGCGCCCCTCGCGGGGGCGTCGCAGTACTGGTCGAACTGGCAGTCCTCGGTGGTCGTGCACGGCTGGTGCGTGCCCTCCCGCGCGACGGCCTCGGGCAGCTCGTTGATGTCGCCGACCGACCACGTGTACGTCGGGCCGGTCCCCGCGAGGCTGATGGGCCCCCCGTCCGGCGTCTCCTCGAACGACTGGCACGTCGGGTCGCACGGGTTGGTCGCGCACAGGCCGCCGTCGGAGGCATCGGAGTTGGCGAGCGGGCGTGGATACCCGCCCTCACCGCTCCCCGGTGGCGCCGAGCCGAACGGCGACCTCCGCATTGTCATCGTCCCGTCGCAGCTGCCGTAACGCCCGTCCTCGCAGCGCCGGATCCCGTCGAGGCACGTCAGCACACCTTCGTGCTCGCCGACGGTGACGTGACACTCCACCTCTTCGCCGTCGACGCACGGGTCGCCCGTTCCCGGCCCAGCGTCGGGCCAGTCCGTCCCCGGCTGCGGCGGCTCACCGGCGTTGTTGCCTCCACGGCACGATCCGGCGATGAGGGCCGACGCGGTGAGCAGCGTCACGAGCAGCAGCGCTCTCGGCGCCCACGCGCTGGGGGAGCCTGATCGGGAGAGCGCTCCCATCCACTTGGTCGAAGGACCAGCCATCGGCTTCTCTACCTTCCACTAGGGTGCTGTCGGGAAAATTGTACCTGGGCGCAGAAGGCAAAGTCCAGGCCTCTCGCCTGCGCGCCGCCTGCAGCGCGTCTTCGCCGACGCGGCGCTCACGTGCGCGCGTCGATGCGCGCGTCGCGACGCCGGCGGAGGCGCGCGCGGCGCACAAAGAAATGCCGTGCCTCGCAACCATTTCATAGCGAGTCCGGGGCGTCCCGGGGTGCGCTGTCCCGCGCCGCGGCAGCGGCCGTGTGGGGCGGCGTGCGCGCGCTCCCGGTCCGGCGCGCGCTCATCGAGGCACGCTCGCCGCCGTCATCGCGTGGAGCACGAGCAGCGCCGCGGCGACGCCGAAGGTGATGATGTGCGCCGGCAGCCCTCCGCGGAGCGCGGCGAGGAGCGCGCGCTGGGCCGGGAGCGCGCGCAGCTCCACGGCGAGGCGGATGAGCTCCGCCAGGCCGGCGAGCCGCTCGGCCCCGCGCCCTTCGAGGACCGCGTCGATGCGGGCGCGCAGCGCGCGCTCCTCGTCGCGCAGGCCGCGCCCCGAGGCGAGCAGCGCGAGCGGGCCGAGGGGGCTCTGCAGGTAGGGCACGAGGATCTTCTCGACGATCTTCTTGACCAGATCGCTGCGCCCGCTCACCTCGCGGTAGAAGCGGTCGAGCAGCTCGCGCCGGGCGGCGCTGAAATCCTCGGGCAGCGCGGCGGTGCGCTCGATCCGGGCGAGGCGCCGCGGCGCGAGCCGGTACGCGATGGCGGTGAAGGCGCCGGCCGCCGCGGTGGCCCAGAACACGAGGTGAAGCGCCGCGCCCAGCGTCGGGCGGCTGGACCGGGGCCACGGCGCGTGCGCGAGCGCGAGGCCGGCCGTGACGAGGCCGATCGCGAGGTGCCCGGTCAGGTGCGGGCGCAGCCGGCTCTTCACGGGCGCGGCATCGCCGCCCTCCACGGCCGTGTCGCCGCGCCGCCTGGGCCGCATCCACGCCCATCGCCCGGCGCGCTTGGGGACCGCGTAGAGCAGGAGCAGCGCCATGCCGACCGCGGCGGCGACGCCCGCCGAGAAGGCGGCGCCCTCGCCCGGGCGCGCGCCGCCGCGCGCGTGCGCCAAGAGCCCAGCTGCGCCGAGCCCCGCCGCCGCGAGCGCGCTGCCTGCGACGAGCGCCGCGCCGCTCCGTGGCGCGGCGGCGCGCTCCTGCTCGCGCCGCGCCCCGCCGAGCAGGTCGCGCACGTCGGCGATCTCCTCCGCCGGGTTGACGCGGAAGATCGAGCCCGTGGGGCAGGCCTTCACGCACGCGGGGCCGTCGTGATCGCGGCAGAGATCGCACTTCACGGCGATGTCCGCGAAGCCCGCGCCTCCCGGGCGCGGCGCGGCCGCGGGGCGCGGCGCCATCGCGATGTTCTCCCACGGGCACGCCTTCGCGCAGGCGCCGCAGCCGGTGCAGAGCGCGTCCCGGATGAACACCTCTCCCCCGGTGTCCTTGCCGATGGCGCCGGTGGGGCACTCGATCATGCAGGCGGGGCTCTCGCAGTGCTGGCAGGAGTTCGGCAAGAGCAGGCTGCGCGGCGCCTCCTTCTGCGCGGCCTGCTCCGCGTCGTCCACCCGCGCGCGCACCTTGTCTCCGCGGCGCACGAGCCGTGAGACCCCGTGCACGTCGGCGCACGACCACGCGCAGTGTCCGCAGCGCGCGCACGTCTCGAGATCGATGACCAGGAGCGACCGCGCGACCTGAAGGCGATAGAGGTCCCTGAAGATGTGCGCTGTGTGATTGCGCGCATGGCCGGCGATGACCGCCTCCTGCCTTTCGTGGTGCTCGCCGGTGATGCGCCGGAGTCGGGGGATCAGATCAGGGTGCTTCCGCGCGAGCGCGGCGAAGGTCTTCGACGGTACGGCCAGGAGCGCCGTGGCGCCGCTGGCCACGGCGCTCGCCGCCCGACAGCGGCCCTCGTCGAGCTCGACGTCTCCAAAGAAATCACCCCGGGTGAGGTACGCGCGCACATGAATCCGATCTCCGTCCTCGGTCTGAATTTGCACCATCCCTTCAGCGATGAGCCAGAGCTCGGCGGCCGGATCGCCTGTGCGATAGATGGCCTGACCGCGCTCGAAGCGCCGATGACTCACTGCGTCAAGCAGAATTTCGACGTCGTCTGAGTCCAGGTCACGCGTGAAGGCGAGGGTGCTGAGGAGGTCGCGTGTCGCGCTCCTCCGCAGCGCGCGCTCGAGCCTCTCGGCGATCTCGGCCTTGCCGGAGCGACCGGCGGCGCGCCGGAACAGGTGGACCGGGATCTCGGCGAGCACGCTGGGGGCGAGCGCGACTGCGGTGGTCCTGCGCGACATCCCCACGACCGCCTCCTCGCCGATGACGTCGCCCGCGGCGGCTGTGCGCACCTCGGTATCGCGATCGTCTCCGCGGCGCGTCGCGCGCAGGGCGATGCGCCCGGACGCGACCACGAAGAAGGCGTCGCCGGCGTCGCCCGCGCGATAGGCGACCTCGTCCGGCGACAGGGAGCGGAGCCGGCCCGCCCCGGCGATCTCACGCCGGGCGCGCTCGTCGAGCCCTCGCAGCAAGGGGGCGTCGAACACCGCCGGCGGCCACGCCTTGGGGCGGTCAGACCCTGCGTCGCGCGCGCCGCCGTGGGTGTGGTCCGATGAGGGCATCAGCAGGTCTCCTGGTCGAAGGACGCAGGCCGCCGCTCCTCCCGACCCGCCCTCGCCGGGCGAACACGGCCCGAGCCGCCCCCCGGAGCGAGGTCGACAGGAGCGGGGCAAGCTGGGGAAGGCGCGTAAGGAGCACAACCGGCGCGAAGAACGCGGACGTGGACGCGGACGTGGACGCGGAGCAGACGAGGCCGGCGTGTCATGGCGTCGGATACCGTCGCTCCACACCGTCGCGCATCCGCTGTCTTAAGGGACGACATGGTCTTACTTCACGTTCAAGAAGGTGCAGAAAAAGGACGAGCGTCCCGAAAATGCCTTGACACCCAAGCCGATTACAGTGAATATCCATCCTGCTAGACTCGGCATCTTCGGCGCCAGGGTTCGTTTGAGGGTTCGGCATGAAATGACTAGCATCTGTTCTTGAGTGCACATGCAATGTCATTCCAAATCAACGAGGTAGAAGTATGAGTAGGCGCACGACGAGTTTGGCTGTTGCTTCCCTGGCTGCCGCGTCTTTCACGCTCGCTTCGGCTTCCGCGAGCGCGAAGGGCCCCGAGGATTGGGCGCTCGAGTTCATCGACAACTCCGTCAGCAACGAGTGGGGCACTGAACCCGAGTGCTTCATGAACTGGGACGACGCTGACCAGTCGGTGGCGTGGACCGGGATGACCAAGGCCGCGTGCTTCTTCACGCTGTCGCTGCAGAAGTCGATGGGGTACGCGCAGCAGGACATCTATGCGATGTGGGGCAAGAACAGCCCGTCGTCCGATTATTATTTCGACATCGTCAACGCGAGCCCGAAGGTCGGCGCGACCCCTCCCGGGTTCGAGACGTACTTCCGCCGTGTCGAACGGGCGGTCGACATCCAGAAGGGTGATGTCTTCACCATCGGCGCCGTGTTCGACGAGGAGGGCATGCAGACCTACGCCGGCCACACGATGATCATCACCGGCGCGCCGGAGAAGATCCTCCCGCAGATCAACCCCCGCTACTCGAGGACGGAGCAGTTCGCGGTGCCGGTCGCGGACTCGACCAGCCAGTCGCACGGGTGCAGCGACAAGTACAAGGACAGCCGGTGGAGCGGGCAGTGCACCGGCGGCTACATGACGCCGGGCGCCGGGACGGGCTACGTGCGTGTGTACACCGACTCGCTCACGGGCATCCTGCTCGGCTACACGTGGAGTGTCACGTCGTCGACGACGAGCTACTACTCCCCCTCCACGCGCCCCTACCGGATCGGCAGGCTGTTCAAGCTGCCGGATCCGCTCCCGACCGATCCGCCCCCGCCCCCTCCCTGATCGACGGCGACGCTCTTCATGACCACGGCGCGCTGAGCTCGTCAGCGCCTGACCAGCGAAGCCCTTACCCCGCAGGCCGGGGTAGGGGCTCGCCCCTTTTTGTCGGCCGGCGCGTCCACGTGCCTGCCTCGTCCGTCGCGTCGTGTGCGTCTGTTGTGTCCGTTGCTTCCGTTGCTCCATCGCGGCGACCTCGGTTCAGGGGATCTCGACATCGACCCGCGCGAGCTCGACGATCTCGAGGCGTTCGAGCATCGCGTCGGTGACCAGCGGGCCGGTCGGCCGCAGTCCGCGCCGCGCCTGCTCCCGCTCGTACGCGGCGAAGGCACGGATCAGGAACGGGGGAAACGCCCGGAAGAGCAGCCTCGCCTCGGCCCGGAGCGGGCCGCGCCGCTGGCCGGTGCGGACATCGTAGGTGTACCGGATCGGCACGCCGGGCGGCACGGAGCGCGTATCGATGATCGCGTCCGGCCCTTTGACGATGCCCCGGCTCCCATCCAGCGCGCCGACCGGAAAATAGGTCTCGAGAAAGGCGTTCTGCCCCGACAGGTTCGAGCCGCAAGCGCCGGTGTCCAGGTCGTAATCGCCGTCCGTGAACCGATCGGCGTGGTGCAGCCCCTGGCCGGGCCCGGCCTGGCAGGTGCCGTCTGCGGCCACGACGCCGATGCATCGGACACAGCGCAGAAAGCCGTTCTGAAAGTTGATGAGCCCCCGCCCCCGGAACGAGGTGCCGCCGAGCCGCGGGGGTGGGGTCCAGAGGGGGACATCAGGCCCGTCGCGCACGTCCGCGCCGAACAACCCGCCTGGAGCGCCCGCCGGCGCGAAGGGGCTGTTCGCGTCTGGATCGGTGGTCACCCGGGCGAACACCTTGTCTCTCAGATCCTCGTCGGCGCGGTCGATCCGGCCGACCTCGTAGATCACCCGCCCCTCTCCATCCCTCACCACGAGGTGAACCCAGAACTCGCGTTCCTGGCTGAAGCCGGCCGGCACCTTGTGCCCGGCGCCGGTGTTCTCGATCACGACCGGGATCTCGACGCGATCCCCGGCCGCGCCGGCGCGGCGCGCGGCGCCGAGCTCGAAGCGGAACGTGTGGCGGAGCAAGAGATCGCGGCGGCGGCGCGCGCCCGCCGGAATGCCATGCACGTCGAGCGACGGCTCATCGATGAGCGCGTCGGGGAACTCGTCCGACAGCGGCACATCCACGCCGGAGAAGTAATGGGTCGCGACGTCCGCCGGAGCGGTGGAGTGATCCGCGATCCGGCCCCGCGGGCGCGCGCCGGGCCTCCGCGGGGCGAAGCGCGTGCCGGGCGGGCACTCGGGATCTCCCGGCGACGCCTGCGCGGCGCCCGCCGCCGGGGCCGCCTCGCAGACGCCCGGATAGGTGCTCATGTGGCAGTCCTGGCAGGTCGCCGCCGGGCGGCCCGCGCGCTCCTCGGACCTCGCCCAGTCCGACCACTCGGTGTAGGCGTTGCGCAGCCGCTTGAAGTGCTCGCCCCGCGCCGCGGCGAGGCTGTCGCTGCCGAAGAGGCGCACGTCGTGGCAAGCCCCGCAGAACTCGCTGGAGCGCAGGTACGCCCTCGCGCTCGCCGACGGGCGACCGTGCACCACGGGCTCGACAGCGCCCGCCGCTCCCGCCGGCTGGAGCCCGGCGCGCGCGGCCGCGCCCTGATCCGAGGGGAGCAGCAGCTCCTCGGGGCGGAGGTCGTAGCCGCTGTTCGCGATCCCGAACAGGCCGCGGCCGTCCTCGGGACGCGCAGGGAAGACGGCGCCCGTCACGAAGGACGTCCACGTGGGGTTGCCCTGGTATCCAGGGCGCCCGCGCGGGCCGACCGGGCCGTGCACCTGATGGCAGAAGCTGCAGGAGATCCCCTCCAGGCCGCGCCGGGTGAGCAGGTCGCGCACGGGGAGGCGCGTGCGGGGATCGCCGCCGGCGCGGCCGTCCCACGCGGGCATCGCGGCGTCGAGGTTCTCCGCCGGGCTGTGGCAGTTCACGCACCAGTGCTCGCCGCCCGAGCCGGTCACCGCGACGCCGCTTTGCCCGTCGCGGCAGGCGCGCGCGGGATCGGCCTTGCGCAGGATGCCCGCGCCGTTCGGGCAGTCGGCGGTGCGCCCGACCTGCTCCTCGATGAGGCTCTCCAGCGCGTTGAAGAGCGGGCTCTTCACCGAGTGCGCCATCACCGAGCGGCGCCACTCCGCGGCCTGGCGGCCGTGGCACGCCGCGCAGTCCTCCGCGGCCGTCCGCGCCTGCGCGAGCGGCGCGACCTGCGCGACGGCGACCGCGCGCGGCGCCGCTGGATCGGGCTCACCCCGCGAGAGCGCGAGCGCGGCCGACGCGATCAGCGCCCCGGCGCCGAGCGGCGCGATCCGCCATAGCCGCGCCGCGGCGCCGGCTGGACCGCGCGGCGGGCGGTGGTCGCTCGCGTCGCCCGGGCGCGCGCGCTCGCGCGGCGCGGGGCCGGTCCTCGCCGAGGTGGCCGCGCCGGCGCGACGGGAGGTCCGGGCGGCGTGCACCGGAGGCGCTGGCGGGCGCTCTTCGAGGAACCCGCTCAGCGCATCGGCGATCTGCTCGGCGCGCGGCGGCCGCTCCGACGGGTCCGGATGGAGCAGCCGCAGCACGTAGCCCTGCAGGCCCGCGGGGAGCGAGGTCGCGACGCCCTCGATGAACGGCGGTGGCTCCGCGCGGGCGGCCTCGCCGAGCGCGTGCCGCAGGCCAGCGCCCGCGAACGGGTGCTCTCCCGCGAGCAGGCGGTAGAGCACGAGCCCGAGCGCGTACCGGTTCGCGGCGCTGTCCCAGATCGCGCCGTCGGCCTGCGCGGGCGGCGTCCAGAGGGGCGGGATCTCCGAGGACACCCGCGCGCCCTCGCCGCGGGGCGCCGTGGCGGCGCCGCGGCTCGCCGACGCGCCGACGAGGGCGGCGACGAGCGCGCTCGCGGGCAGCGTCACGCGGCCCGCGTCGTCCACGAGGACCGCGTCGGGCGAGAGCGGACCGGGGAACAGGCTGGCGCGCTCGCACGCGGCGAGCGCGCGGGCGACCTGGATGGCGAGCCCGAGCGCCTCCTGGAAGGGGACGGGCCCGCGCCGCGCGCGCATCCAGTCCGAGAGGGGCGCGCCCGCGAGCCGCCGCGCGAGCCAGACGCGCGCGCCGTCCGGGCTCGCCGCGGCGGCGCGCTCGCCCTCGGCCGGCGAGGCGACGCCGCCGTCGATGAAGCCGCCGACGCCGGCGCTCCCGAGCGACAGGAGGCGCGCCGCGACGGCCTGGTGCTCGGGCCCTGCCGGAGCGTCCTGGTCCGCCGCGCCGAGCCGCCACAGCTCTTCTCCGGAGCCCGCGCCGCAGCGCCATCGCGCGGCGCAGCCCACGGCCGGGAGGGGCGCGCCTTCCGTGTAGCCTGCCTGCTCCGGCGACGCTCGCCTCACCGCGCCCCCTCCGTGGCGGCCGGCGTCGCGGTGCTGGCGGGCGGCTCCGGCGCGCCGTTCGTGGAGCGCAGCGCGCAGGTCCCGAGGCCCGCGAGCGCCGACAGCGTCGCGATGATCGCGATCGCGAGCCTGGGCGGGATGTCGCGCGGCCGGTCGATCTGCTCGACGAGCGCGATCGTGTCGGCGCGAGGCGCGTCCGCTCCGCCGGTGACGCGCGCGGCGCCCGGCGAGCTCGCGCGGTCGTGGTCGTCGGCGCGGTGCGGCACGCTCGCGCGGTCGTGGTCGTCGGCGCGGTGCGGCACGCTCACGCGGTCGCGATCGCCGGTGCGCTGCGGCGAGCTCGCTCGGTCTCGGTCGCCAGTGGGGTGCGGCGCGCTCGCGCGGACGCGGTCACCGGGGCGGAGCGGCGCGCTCACCGCGGTCTGGAACGGCTCCAGCCGATCCACGATGTCCTGAGCGAGGTACGGCCGATCCTCGGGCGCCTTCTCGAGCAGCTGGAAGAGCAGCTGCTCGACGCCGCGGGGCAACCCGCTCCGCACGTCGTCGCTGAGCGGCGGCGGCTCTGCCGTGCATTGCAGGTTGAGCAGCTCCCGGGGCGACGCCGACTGGAACGGCGGGCTGCCGGACAGCGCCTCGTACAGGATGAGCCCCAGGCAGTAGAGATCCGAGCGGTGATCGATGGATCGCGCGTCGATCTGCTCCGGGCTCATGTACTGCAGGGTGCCGACGCTCTGCGTGTTGGTCTGGTTCATCGCCTCCACGACCTTGGCGATGCCGAAGTCCATCACCTTCACGCCGCCATCCCGCTGCACCATGATGTTCTCGGGCTTGAGATCGCGATGGATCACGGGCGGCTGCTGCCCGTGGGCCGCCGCGAGGGCGCTCGCCACGCTGGCCGCGATCCGCACCGCTTCCTGCCAGGGAAGGCGGCCGGCGGCGCCAAGGACGGAGCGCAGCGTCTGGCCGTCCAGGTACTCGAGCACCATCACGAGCTCGCCGGAGGCCTCGATGCTGGCGAGGCTCCGGACGATGTTCGGGTGCTCGAGGTGCGCGAGGATCTGCATCTCGTTCAGGAAGAGCCGGCGTCCCTGCTCGCTCCGGGCGAGCTCGGGGCGGAGCACCTTCAGCGCGACGCGCCGGCGCGACAGGCGCTCCTCGCCCTCGTAGACCTTGCCCATCCCGCCCTCGCCGACGAGGCGTCGAACGAGGTACTCGCCGATCTGATCCATGCGCGCCGTCTCCTCTCCCTCTCCCTCGCCGGGGCGTCTCTTCTACGTGCGAGCAGGGCCGATGGCTTACACCCGAGCCCGCGCGCGGATCGCGGCCGGGCCCCTCCAGCGAGCGCGACGTCCCCCGCTCGGGCGGCTCGTCGCCCGAGGAGAGGATCGCGGTTCTCTGCCGCGCGGGGTATCGAAATCCTGCGCCTCGATGGAGGGCACGGTGGTAGAACCGCCCCCATGCTCCCACGCCGGGTGTCGATCGCTCGAGCGGCGATGATGGCGCTCGCGGTCTCGGCCTGCTCGAGGACCCCGGCGGAGCCGGAGCCGCCGCCGGCCGTCTCCAGCGCGCCGTCCGCCGCGCGGCTCGCGTGGGACGTTCCGGGGAGCTGGGCTGCGCTCGACGTGCCGCACGCGGGCCCGCGCAAGGCCCTCTACAAGGTGCCGAGGGCGGCGAACGACAGGGAGGACGCCGAGGTGCAGGTCCTCTCGTTCGGTCTGGGGAGCAAGGGAGACGTCGACGCGCGCTTCAACGAGTGGTTCGCGCAGTTCGATGGCGACGTCGGGGCGAAGGCCAGGCGCGCGTCGTTCGAGGTGCGCGGCATGCCGGTCGAGCTGGTCGAGGTGGCCGGCACCTACAAGATCGCGCTCGGGCCGCAGTCCGGCGCCCGCAAGCGATCGCCCGTGGAGATGGTGAAGGACGACTACCGGCTCGTCGGCGCGGCCGTGAGGACGCCGGATCGCGGAAACTGGTTCTTCAGGATCGTCGGGCCTGACGAGACCGTGCAGTCGGCGCGGTCGGCGTTCCGGAGCATGATCGAGTCCGCCCGGTGAGCGAGTGAGAGCCGAGCGGCCGGGAGCGCGGCGCTCGCAGCGCGCGCCGAGCACATGATACGTTGCGCGCCATGGACGACCGAAAGCGAGAGGCGCGCACGCCGGCCGAGATCTTCCGTGTCGAGGCGGAGGCCGAGGCGGAGCAGAGCCGGCTCTGCGAGGAGAGCAAGCACCAGCTCGCCAACCGCTGCCCGGAGTGCGGCAGCCTCGGTAGCATGGAACTGGTCGACGGGCTCATGCGCTGTATCGATTGCGACGAGGTGGTGGCCGCAACCCGCCAGCTATCCGGCTTCGGCCGCCGCTGAATCCCTGTCGCGCCGCCGCGCGACCTCCCGCGGAAATCCCGATGAAATCCCAGTAGATCCCCGTTGAAACAAAAACCAACGCTTGAGCCTCTGCCGGAAAGAACTCACCGGGCGTGGCGCTTTCCAGGTGATTTTCAGTAGGATTCGTGACTATTCTGCGAACATTGGCGTTCTCGCGCCCGGTTCAGTTTTCGCCCCAGACGCGGTGCACGGAAGTCCACGCAGGTCAGCCGGCCGGGGCGTGAACAGCAGGACTGAAGTCTTGAAGGAGTTGGAGATGAAGCGGATCTCAGCGGAGAGCTCGGACCATCCGTCGCGGGAAACAAGCCAGGGATCCCGGGCGAAGACGGCACGAGGCGCGAGCGGGGGCCTGCTCATCCTGATGATCGAAGACAGCGCGATCACCAGCTTCGCCACGACGCCAGAGGGCGAGTCGACCAGCGGTCCGCGCCGGTCCCGCCCGAAGCACTGACCCGGAGCGCCGCGAGGCGCCTTGCGGGCGTGCGCTCCCACCGGAGCGCCGGCACATCGCGACGCGGTGCTGCCACACCTCAGGGATCCCTGATGAGATCTCGGGACCTCGGGATGCCTGCGCCCCGGACCCCACGTCCAGCGCGCGGCGACGAGCCCTCGTGAGCCTGGCGCGAGCCGCTGGGTCGCTGGCCGGCGGGTTGCCGTTTTTTCGCCCCCTCCGCTGAATCGTGGCACCTCGTCGGTGTGGACACCCGGGGAACGACACGGAAAACCATGGTCCTGGCGCTCGCCGCCGCCGTTCTCGGCGGGGCGGGGCTCGGTTGCAGCGATCCGAGCGAGGCGATCGCGCGGATCTCCCGGGAGGAGCTCCCCGCGCTGAGCCGCGCGGCGGAGGGGAGGCCAGGCGGCGGGTCCGAGGGGCAGGCGAGCGCGGCGGCGGCGGGCGAGGCGCGACCGGACGCGGCGGCGCCGCTCCGGGCCGCCGCGAGCGGCGCTGCCGCGGACGAGGGCCGCAGCGACGCAGACCGCCTCGACGCGGCGGACGCGTCGCCCGCCCGCGGTCCGGGTCGGGAGCGTCGCCGCAGGTCGGGGTCGGCTCAGGAGGCGCGCACCGCCGCGGGCGCTGCGCAGGGCGGCGTGGGAGAGGGCGCCGCTCGGGCGCCCGAGCTCCAGGTGATACGGCTCGTCGTGTCGAAGGGCATCGCCGGCCGCGAGCCGATCGAGCCGGCGACCTCGTTCGCGAGCGCGGAGATCGACCGCCTCTACGCCTTCGTCGAGCTCTCGAACAAGGACCAGGCCACCTCGGAGATCAGCGTCGTCTTCACGCCGCCCGATGGCGGCCCGCCGCTGCGCATCCCCCTCGCGGTCGGCGCGCAGCGGCGCTTCCGTACGTGGGCTGCCACGCGGAAGGCGCGCGCGGCGGGGCTCTGGTCGGTGACGGTCAGCGACGCCGCGGGCAAGGAGCTCGCGCGCGCCTCGTTCACGATCACGAAGTAGGAGGCGCTCGTGGCTCGCATGTTGTGCTCGCGCTCCTCCGCTCTCCTGGGCGCTCGCCGCGCCGCCCTCATGGCCCTCGCGCTCGCCGCGGGAGGCTGCGTCTCCCGGGCCGCGCCGGCGCCCGAGCCTGTCGGGACGCCACGCCCGCCTGCGACGGCCCCCGCCCTCGGCGCGCAGGTAGGGTGGTTCGGCTTCTGGGTCCCCGACGGTCCCGCGGCCCGGGTGCTCTCGCTGCACGTCCAGGAGAGCGACGAGGTCGAGCCCCCCGACGCCGAGCCGCCCGCGCGCGCTCCGGCGCCCGGCGCGACGCCGGCGGAGGCCGACGAGGAGCTCCGCTACGTGGTCCTGCCTGGCGTCGAGCTCGCGCCCGCCGTCGAGCAGAAGGTCGCGGAGATCGCGTCCGCCTACTTCCGGCGAACCGGAAAGGAGCTCGTGGTCACGAGCGGCACGCGGGATCCCGCGCGACAGGCCGAGGCGATGCACGAGCTCTTCCGGCACGGCGCCGATGTCCTCGGCCTCTACAAGGACAAGACGGCGGCGCGCGAGATCAAGAGCGCCTACGAGGAGGGGCGCTCGGCCGAGCACCCGCCGGAGGCCATGATCGCCGCCCTCGAGCGGGTGATCCGCGCCCAGATCGATCGCGGCGTGTTCATCTCGGCGCACCTCCGGGAGGGCGCCGTCGACATCCGGAACCGGGACATGACACCCGCGGAGAAGCGCGCCTTCCTCGAGGGCGTCGACGAGGTCGGGGGCGTGTTCGCGCTCGAGGAGTCACGGCCGCCCCACTATCACCTGCAGATCGATTGAGCCCAGGAGGGCCAGAGGTCCACGCGAGGCGGCCGCCAGGCTGGCGGCTGCGCGTCACTCGTCGTTGAAGCGGACGATCTGTCCCGAACCGGAGTTCGTCCAGTAGACGCCCGTCCCGTCCGCGGCGATGCCCGTCGGGCCCTCTTGATTCGCCGCGATCTCCTGCGGACCGCCGGCGCCGTCCTTCCGGAGCCGGTAGACGCTCTTTGCCTCCTGGACGGTGATGTAGAGGTGGTCCCCGTACGTCGCGATCCCGGCGGGAGCGCTCGGCAGCTCTTTGTCGAGGAGGAGCACTGCGGCGTCTCCGTCCGCTCCGCTCCGCGGAAACCGCATGACGTTGTTCCCGTGGAGCCAGTAGAGGTTGGCCTCATCCAGCGCGAGCAGCCCCGGCGGTTCGAGCTCCGTGAAGAGGTCCTTCTTGGGGGCATCACCGCTGATATCGATGACCGAGAGCGTCTTGTTCTCGGGATCGGTCCAGTAGACGAGGGAGCCGTCGAGCACGATGTAGCGCGGCTTGCCGCCCTCCGTCAGATTCGTTCGATTGCCGCCTTGCTTGGACACCGAGGTGATGCGGTTGGCGTTCGGCCGGGCGCTGTAGACGTTGTCGGCGCTCGGCGCGATCCCGGTTGCGGCGCCGCAGCTGCCCCACAGCATCTCCCCGCCAGATGCGGGAATCGGCGCCGCTTTCGGTAGCTTCAACAGCTTGTCTCGGGTATCCCCCGCGTCGGGGTCGCAGTCGTCTTTGATGAAGGCGGCGTCGGTGCTCGACCAGTAGACGTGAGTCGCGTCCAGCGCGAGCGCGTCGGGCACCTCGTTGGAAGGCCCGAGCAGATCGATGACCGCCCAGTCATCCTTGATCTGCCTCCGGAGCGCGCCGCCCTTGAAGCTCCCCTGACTCCCGTCATTCCCCCTGTTGATCCAGTAGATCGCCTCCTCGTCGAGCGCGATGGCGCGAGGGTCCGCCTGGTTTTCGGCGATCGTCATCAGCTGGATCACCTGGCGATCCTCGAGCCCCGCGATCTCGGCGCAGCCGTTGAGGCCCGGCGCGAGCGCGGCGAGGGCCAGCGTCACGGCAGAGCGCTTCGAGCTTCGCATCACCAATGGCCTCCGAGCACCACGCGCCCCCCGTCCGAGGCGACGCTGGGCGCGACCCACACGCGCTCGCCCGTGGCAGCCTGCTCCGGCGAACGAGGCGACATCAGCACCATCGCGACGCCGGCCCCGAGGCACACCAGCCCGGCGCCGAGCGCGATGTTGGAGACCATCGCGGTCGTCCGGGCGCTCTCGTTCGCCTCGACGTCCGCGCGGCTGCAGCGGAAGCTGCCGCTGCACCCCTCCTCGACATCCACCGCTTTCTGTATCGTCAGCACCCCGAACACCGCCCCCACGCCGATCCCGGCGATCCCGACGCCGCCGGCGACGAAGCCGAGCGCGCGCATCGGGTTGCCGGTCGCCTCGGGCTTCGCGGCCTCCGGGCGGGCCGGCGGCGGGGCAGGGGGAGCCGCCTTCGCCTCCTGAACGGCGACGTCCGCGAGCGGCGGGATGGTCACCCGCGTCGTGCTGGGCCCGGGGTCGAGCGTCACCCGCTGCGACCAGGGCTGCTTGCCCGGCGCCTTGGCCTCGATCGTCGCCGTGCCCGGATCCACGGGGATGCCCGAGCCCGTGGCCGCGGCGGCGCTCAGCTCCTTGCCGTTCAGCGTGATCGTCATCGCAGGAGCCGCCTGCGTCGCCTGCGCCGCGTCCAGGACGAGACGCGTCAGCTTGGCCTCCAGCTCGGACGCGCGCTTGGCCGCGAACTGGGCGCGATCCTGCTGCCCGGCGCTCGCCGCGAGCGAGGACGCCTCCGTGAACTCGGCCCATGCGCTGGCCGTCTTGCCCTCCTTCTCGTGGCAGACCGCCAGGTTCAGCAGCGTCCCGACCGTGGGGTCCACGCGCTGGCTCTCCGCGAGCTTCGGGCAGGCCTCCTGGAGCTTGCCCTCGTCCATGAGCTTCTTGCCGTCCTGGAACAGCCCCTCGGCGAGCGCCTTGTCCGCCGCGGTCGGCTGCGCCAGGAGCGGTGAGGTCAGGCTGGTCCCACAGAGCAGCGCGAGCCATGCGCCCGCGTGTCGCGCTCGTAACGATCTCAATGGCGGCTCCTCAGCATCTCGTCCTCGCTTGTCGACCTCGGCGGTCTCGGCGGGTGGCCTGCCTTGAGCGGCGCTCCGGAGGCGGCCGCCTTCGGGCGCGCGTCGGCCGCCGCGCTGCCCGTGGGAGCCGCGCTCGGCGCGGGGACCGGCGGCGCCGCCGGGCTCGACGCCTCGGTCGTGGCGCTGGCGGTCGCGGCCGGAGCGCCCGGCGCTGCAGCGGGGGACTCGGGCCCGGGCGCGTCGACCGCGGCGCGCTCGGGCTGGTGGGACACGGCGGCGCTCGGCGCTTGCGACGCCACGCGCACGCTCGCGACCAGCCACACGCCCGCCCCGGCCGCGCCGGTCAGCAACGCGGCCACGCCGGCGGCGACGAGCAGCCTGCGCCGCGAGCGGCGCCGGTTGCTCGTGTGCGACCATGACGCGCCGGACAGCCTGTCGCTGTCCTCGGCCGCCCTCGAGTTGAGCAACGTCTGTCCGGCCGGCGACGCCGCGCCGATCGCGCTCTGGATGCGCGAGGTCGAGAGCTTCGCGAAGCTCGACCCGAGCGGCTCGAGGGCCTGCGCGAGCTTGCCGACGTTGGCGTACCGCTCGCTCACGTCGCGCTCCAGGCAGCGCGAGACGATCCGCTCCAGCGTGGCCGGCGCGTCGCTGCGCTTGTCGCGGAGCCGCGGCACCGGCTGGTGCAGGATGTTCGCCATCACCGCGGCGACCGTCTCGCCCTGGAAGGGCGGCTCGCCCGTCACCAGCGTGTAGAGCAGCACACCGAACGACCAGACGTCGGCGCGCCCGTCGACGGTC
Source organism: Sorangium sp. So ce117 (assembly GCF_051524395.1). Classification (NCBI taxonomy): domain Bacteria; kingdom Pseudomonadati; phylum Myxococcota; order Polyangiales; family Polyangiaceae; genus Sorangium; species Sorangium sp. So ce117. Next base: position 6,318,167 of record NZ_CP150309.1, on the reverse strand, counting down.
CTCGGCGCCATCATCTGCTCGGGCGACATGTACCCGGGCGAGCCCATCACCTGCTTCGTCGACGTGAGCCCCGGCTCCGCGGGTGAGTCGAGGCCTTGCCCCTTCGAGATGCCGAAATCGAGGACCTTGATGTGCCGTGTGCCGTCCGCGTGCTCGGCGAGGAACAGATTCGAAGGCTTGATGTCCCGGTGGACGACGCCGGCCGCGTGCGCCTCGGCCACGGCCTCGAGCGCCTGCAGTACGTAGTCGACAGCGTCCTGGATGGACAGCGGACCGTGGGTATCGATGACCTGCTGGAGATCGAGCCCGGTCAAGAACTCCATCACCATGAAGGGCACGCCGGTCTCGGTGGTGCCGACGTCGAACACGCGCGCGACGTGCTCGCCCGACAGGCGCGCCGCCGTCCGCGCCTCCCGCAGGAAGCGGGTGACGGCCTCGTGGTTCGCGAGGGCGTCCTGGCGCAGGATCTTGATGGCGACCTTCTGGTCGAGATCCTCGTTGCGCGCCGCCAGCACGACGCCCATTCCGCCGATGGCCACGACCCGCTCGACGCGGTACTTGGCTGCGATGAGCTCTCCCGGCTGGGCCAGCGGTGCGAGGAGCTGCGCGGTGCGGTCGGGGGTCACGGCTGGCGTTCAAGCCTACATGAACGGACTCGGTTTTCCGAGCGCCGCGCGAGGCCCAGCGCCCTTTGTCGCGCGCCCGCTGGTTTTGGCGCGCCGCGCGCCGCCCGCTCGGGCCATGGGCGCGCTCCGGACGTCACCGCACGCCACCGCACGCCACCGCGCCGCCATTCTCCTGCGGTTCGCTCGTCAATCGCGCGGCCCATCCACCACGCGACCCATCAACCACGCGGCCCATCAACCCCGGGGGAAGAGACCGTGCCTGCCCGCCGCGCGGAGTTCGTCCAGCCCGGCCTCCATGCGCGCGACGATCCGCGCGAATGCGCGCTCGACCTCGTCCGGGTCGCTCGCGGCCTCTCTCGGGAGCCCGAGGTGCAGCGGGCGGAGCACCCTCGTGTGGATCTTCACCGGCAGGGGCACATGGGGGATCGGGATGCCGACGATGAGCCCCCACGGCAAGGCGAGGCCGAGCGGCGCGACGTTCGAGCGCGCGAGCTCGGGGAGGCGGAGCCACCTGGCCAGCCTGCTCCCATCCGTGGCGATGTAGAGGGATTGGTGCGCCCCCACGCTCACGATCGGCACGATCGGCACGCCCTCGCGGATGGCGAGCCGGACGAAGCCGCGGCGCCGGCCGAAGCGGATCGTGTACTGCGCCGAGGTGGGCTTGCACGCGTCGAGATCGCCGCCGGGGAAGACCAGGACCGCCGCGCCGCGGGCGAGCGCTCGCCGCCCGTTCTCCGGGCTCGCGGCGATGGCGCCGCAGGCGTTGAGCCAGGCGCCGGCCTTCGGGACGTTGAACGGGAGATCGTGCATCAGCCCGTAGGACAGCCGCGAGGGCCCATAAAGGCGCCAGAACGCCGTCATGTGGCAGTACATATCGGGCATTCCCGTCATCGCGTTGTGGTTGCTCACGGCGAGGAAGGGGCCGTCGGGCAGCTGCTCTTCGAGCTCTGTCTCGCAGCGGAAGTAGTCGTCGTAGAGGAGGCCGAGCAGCGGGAGCACCCGGGCGATGAACGCCGGGTCGCGCGCGTCGAGATCGTCCGGGCGGGCGCGCCCGCGGCCCTTGAGCGCGAACGCCGCGAGCGCGTCCTTCACGAGGTCAAGGCTGGGGCGAGGCTCTCTCGGTAAGGTCAGCACCGTTCACGGTGCCCTAGCGTGCGGCCGAACCGAGGGGAAGCGGTTCGTTCAGGACGCCTGTCGCGAGGCCTCGGCGCGGGATCGAGTCCGTCACCCGCTGCGCGCCGCCTGCGGTCGCGCCGAACGCCCGCTGCGCGCCGCGCCCGTGTGGGCCGGATCGTCGCCGCCGGCTCGCTCACTCGACGTCACGGCAGCACCGGAAGCCGGTCTCGTAGTAGCGGAACCCGTCCCCGTGCGCCGGGTTCGTGGAGCCGCACCGCGGCTTCGCGCCGCCGAAGCAGCCGGACCAGTAACAGCCCTTGAGGACGTGAGGATACTCGTTGACGTGGTATCGGGTGCGCACCACCCACTCCTCGACGTTCCCCGTCATGTCGTGGACGCCGAACGCGCTCGCGCACCCGGGTCGCGCGCCGCTCGGCTCGGCCTGGTACAGCGCCTGGACCTCGGCCAGCGCCTCGTCGGAAGGCCAGGAGCCGAGCGCGCCCTCGTCGGGCGCTCTCCACGTCTTGTTGTCGTTGCAGCGCTCCGCTTCGTGGGTGTTCCCGTACGGATAGACGGACACCTCGGGGCCCTGGCACGCCGTGTCCCACTCGTCCTCGGTGCAGAGGCGCTTTTCGCGCTCCTCGCACCAGGCGCGCGCCGAGACGGCGCTCTCCATGACGAGCGGCAGGGCGCCTTCCACGTTCGGCGCCTCGAAGCGATCGATGCAGTATCCCTGGACCTCCACCATGTCGGGCGGGCAGGGCGCCGGGGGCGTCGTGTCGAGGGGGAAGTCCTGCTCGTCGGTACCGCCGCTGCCTCCCCCGACGCCGCCTTCTCCAGGGCCCCCGCCGTCTCCCGCGCCGCTGCCTCCGCCCGATGTCACGGAGGCCGACGAGGCCGACGAGGACGATGCCGCCGCCGCGCCCCCACCGCCCGGGGTCTCGTCCACGCCGGCGCCGAGACCGCCGTCGCAGGCAGCGCTGAAGATCGCCACGAGCCCCAGCAGCGAGGTGAGCCGACCGGCGAGGGGGAGAGCTCCAGAGCGCATTGCGGGCTCCTCATCGAACAACGTGTCAGAGCGGCCGTCGCGCGTCGAGGGTGCGCTGCGCTCCCCGTGCTCCGCGCCGTGGTTCATCGCGTCAGAGCGTCCTCGACATCGACCTTCGTCCTCCGCCTTCCTCTCTCATCGATCCTCGTGGCGCTCGGACGGAGTCCACCCGCAAAGGGCGGCAACGCGCGACAGCGGTGCTCGGACGCGACAGCGCCGGGAAAAAGCAGTTCAACCGTTGAACCGCGACCGGGGTACCTTGAATGCCAGGAAGAGAAACTTCCACGTATTATTCGCTTCGTTGGTGCCGTACCGATCTCTCCTCCCGGGATTCGGGTTCTCGGTTCCGGGTTGCGTGACCTGGCGCGGCCGAGCGATCCGCTAGAAGCGGAGCTTACAGCGGAGGATCGCGCTCGGCGTGACACGCGCGGCGGTCAGCCGGCTCGCGCGCGCGTCGACGCGGACCTGGACCGCCACCGAGCCCGCGAGCGCGCGGCTCACCAGGTCGCGCGCGAGCAGCCCCACGGCGCCGGTCAGGTGCGACATCGCGGCAGAGCCAGCCAGGAGCGAGCATGGGATGGATCCAGACAGATCCATCGCGATCGCGGCGTCCGCGCCGTTGCGCTCGACGGTGCCCGTTCCTTTGAGCTTCAGCGCGCCGGCGGCGACCTCGACGCCGCTCAGCGCGACGCGCTGGCGGTCCGCGGAGAGGCGCGCGTCCGCCTTGACGGTCGTGGTGTTGCCGAAGAGGAGCCCGTCGAGCTCCCTGGGGTGGGGCAGGGTGAAGCCCTTCACCGTGAGCGCGATCGGCCCTTCGAGCGGCGCCTTGGACAGGGCGGTCCGGTCCGCCCCATCCGCGAGCCGCAGCTCGAGCGTTCCGGCGACGACCATCGTCGAGGCGCCGACGTCGACGCCGAGGAGCGCGCCCACGGCGGAGAGCGGCGTCGGCGCGAGCTCGATCGAGGCGCTCGGCGAGGGGCGCGGCCGGAGCTCGGCCCTGAGCGGCGCGGAGACGAGGTCCTCGCCGCCGACGCCCAGGGAGATCGACGCTGCGCCGATGGACCAGGCGATGTCGGTGCGCGCGATCTCCTTGCCGGCGACGAGCACGCGAGCCTGCTTCAGGACGCCGAGCTCCGGCCGCGGCGCGCCGGGCGGCGCGGCGGCGCCCTCGACCGGAGCGGCCGCGCGCCGCTCGAGGGCGCCGTCGGCCAGCGCGAGCACCTCCGGTCCGCCTTCGTGATCCCGGAGACCCAGGCGGACGCGGCCCGTGGTGAGCGGCAGCGCCGCCGCGCGCGGGCCGTACTGCGCGACCCACGCCGGCAGATCCTCCAGGGCGTCGGTCCCCACGAGGGTGAGCTCGACGCCTTCCATCGCGATCCGCGCGGGCGAGAGCCCGCGCAGCTCGATGGTGGCGCGCGCGACCGTGCCCGAGATCCCGCGCACCCCGAGGAGGGAGAAGCGGCCGTCGCGCAGGCGGATCGAGCGGAGATCGACGTCGATCTTCCCGGGATCGAGCGCGACGCCGCGCGCGCGGGCCTCGGCGATGATGCGCCGGCGGAGCGCGGGAGGACCGAGCACGACGAGCGCGGCTATGGCGGCCGCAACGACGGCGACGACCACGAGCGCCGCGATCAGGGCGCGGCGGCGCCGCTTGCCGCGCGCGCCTCGCGGCGCTCCGCCGCTCTCGCCAGGGGCGAGCGGCGCACCGTCCTCGCCGGGGGCGCGCGGCGCACCGTCCTCGCCGGTGGCGCGCGGCGCGGCGAGCGGCACCTCCGCGTCGGTGTCGGGGGAAGAGGCGGAAGCGGGGCGAGGGGAGGGCGCCACGAAGTGAGATCCCTGTAGCGTCGTTCGAGCGCCGTCGCGAGCGCTTCGCGCGGCTCGGCGCGCTTGCAGCCGAGCCCTCGCCTGCGCTACGGGTCACAGAGCCGCCTGTAGTCCGGTCCCGGAGCCCGGTATGAAGATCACCATCATCGCGAGCGGGAGCGGAGGCAACGCCACGCTGTTCGCTTCCCGCGGCACGCGGGTCCTCGTGGACGCGGGCGTCGGGCCGCGGGTGCTCGAGCAGTGCATCTCGGCGGCGGCCGCGGGCGGCGCGGACGGCAGGCTCCTGCCCGACGCGATCGTCATCACGCACGCGCACGCCGACCACGTCGGCGTGGCTGCCAGGTACAACAAGAAGCACAAGATCCCGATCTACGCCTCGGAGGCGACCGTGCGCGCGGCGGAGCTCGGCGATCCAGAGCGCGTCCGGGGCTTCTCGTCGCGCGAGCCGTTCGCGGTGGGCGCGCTCACCTTCTCGCCGAGGCCGCTGCCGCACGACGCGGCGCAGGTCGCGCTCGTCGTCGACGACGGCGCGCGGCGGGCCGCGCTCGTGACGGATCTCGGCGAGGTCCCTACGGGGCTCCTGGAGCACGTCGCCGGCTGCGATGTGGTGATGCTCGAGTCGAACTACGACGCGGGGTTGCTCGAGGCCGGCCCGTACCCGCAGCACCTCAAGCGCAGGATCCGCTCGGCGCGGGGCCACCTGTCGAACGCGCAGGCGTGCGAGCTGCTCGCGGCGCTGCCTGGCGGCACGCACACGGTCGCGCTGATGCACCTCTCCGAGGTCAACAACCGCCCGGAGCTCGCGCTCGACGCCGCCCGTGACGCGCTCGTCGGCCGGCGCACGCGCCTCGTCGCCGCGCCGCCTCGGGGGCCGCTCGTCCTCGACGCGGCGGCGCCGCCGGCCCCTCCGCCCGGCGCGGCGCGCTCGTCGCTCGGGCCGTCGGCTCCCCCGCGCCAGCTCGGTTTGTTCACGAGGATATGAAACGACGCTCCGGCCGAGGAGCCGCCGCTCGGGCGCGCGTCAGATCCCCTCGAGCCGCACCTTCTGGCCCGCGACGACGCCGTGGCGCCGCGCCCAGCCGGCGTTCAGCTCGAGGACGTACGTCGATGGACATCCGACGTCGAAGGTCGAGTCGTTGAGCGTCGGGGTGTTCTCCTCGATACCGACGATCGTACCGTCGCTGTCGATGAACAGCATGTCGAGCGGGATGCACGTGTTGTGCATCCAGAACGAGTGATTGTTCCGCTGCTGGAAGACGAAGATCATCCCGCGGTTCTCCGCCATGCTCGTCCTGTACATGAGGCCGCGGGCGCGCTCTTGCTCTCGCCTGGCGATCTCGACGGTGACATCGGGGGCCTTGGCCTCGAGGAAGGTCACCTTGCCGGTCGCGAGCTGGAAGGGGCCGGTCGGGTCCTCGGGGCACGCCGGATCCGGGCCCGTGAGCTTCGGAGACGGCCGCTCCGGCGTCGACGGCGTCGGCTGGATGCAGCGGCCGGCGTCCCGCTCCACGGTCGAGGCGGGCGGCGTCCCGGTCGAGGGGGAAGGCGCAACGTCGCCCACGTTGCTGCTGGGCGTGAGCGGGAGCGGCTCGTCGACGCGGCGCTCGCACGCGCCAAGGGCGATCCCGAGCAGCAGCGCGCCCAGGGCGGGAACGAGCGAGGCGAGCGCGGCGGGAACGGCCAGCGAGGCGGACGTGGTGGACGTGAACGGACGGGTCGCCAGGGCGCAGCGCGAGCTCATGCCGCTTCCTACCACGGCGACGCTCGTCCTTGACCGCTGGACCGCGACGCGGGAAATCGTCGCACGATGAACGCTCGAACCCTCGCCATTCAGTCCATCGCCACCCTCGCCACGCTCTCGGCCCTCGCGGGATGTTCGAAGACCCCGGAGCCCACGGCCGAAGAAGCGCCGAAGCCGAAGACCACGCCCGCGTCGACGGGGCTGGCCGGAGGCAAGGCGGAGACGGCAGAGAAGGAGCGCCCTCAGCCGCAGAAGCGCAAGGTCACAGCGAAGCCGGTCGCCGAGGTCAAGCCCAGCGAGGACGACCCGGTCAAGGGCAAGTGGACGCTCGACGACGCCACCAAGGGGCTCCCGCCGGGCAAGGCGTTGACCGCGTCGATCGAGACCGATCTCGGCACGCTGTCCTGCAAGCTGCTGGACGACAAGGCGCCCATCACCGTCGCCAATTTCGTCGGCCTGGCGCGAGGGATCAGGCCCTGGAAGACGCCGGAGGGGACATGGGAGAAGAAGCCCGCTTACGACGGGACCATCTTCCACCGCATCATCAAGGGATTCATGATCCAGGGCGGGGACGCGAAGAAGAACGGCACCGGTGAGGCCGGTTACGTCATCCCCGACGAGGTCTGGGAGGACGGGAGCCACGATCGCGCAGGGCTCCTGTGCATGGCGAACCGCGGCAAGAACACGAACTCCGCGCAGTTCTTCATCACCGACGCGGCGGCGTTCCACCTCGACAACGGCTACACCATCTTCGGTGAGTGCGGGCCCGAGGAGCTCGTCCACAAGCTGGCCGGCGTCGAGGTCAAGGGCGAACGCCCGGTCACCCCGCCGGTCATCAAGAAGGTGACGATCACCCGGCAGTGATCGGTTCGAGGCGCCCCGCTCCGCGCCCTGGCTCCCGCCGCCGCGCGGCGAGGAGCCGAGCTCGGAGCGGGCGCGCTCACGGGCAGTCGTTCTCTTCGCCGGGCGTCGGCGTGGACGCCACGGTGAAGCTGATGTCGAGCCACTCGCTCGTCTCGTCGTGCCCGCTGATGCCGTTGCCTTCGGTCAAGAGCTCCCCGAACTCGAGATCGCTACAGCGGACCATGCTCGACCCGCTGCCGGCGGCCGCGGCAGGCCGCTGGCTGCCGCGCGCGGTGTCATCGGCATAACCGGTCTTGCCAGTCTTGTACACGATCGCCGAGTTCCCCAGCTCCTCGCCCCAGATGACGTAATCGACGTCCTTGAGCGGGCTGCGCTCCGTGCCGTCCCACTCGAAGAGGATCACCATCTCTGCGCCGTCGGTGAGCAGCGCGCCGGATTGCGCCCCGAGGGCGCCGTTCGTGGGCGCGATCATGGGCGGCACGTCCGCCCCCTCGCAGGGGATGGGCGTCTCGTCCAGGGCGAAGTCGGCGCACCGCTGGTACTCGAGCTCGAAGCCGTCATCGCTCGCCAGCACGAGGCGCGCGCCCGCCGCGATCATGGTCCCGGGGGGGAACTGGACGAGGAAGTCCGTCCCTGCGCTGCCTGTCGGCGCGAAGGCGGTACCCGTGGTGATGGCATAATAAACGCTGTTGTCCGAAAGGTAGTAGTTGGTGAGGTCGATCTCGGCCTCGGTCGGGTTCCAGATCTCGATGAACTCGCCCGCTCCAGGTCTGACGGCGACCTCCGAGATCAGCAGGTGGCCGGCGGGCTCACCGGGGACCACGCCGCCGCCGCCGCCGTCTCCACCGCCCGCGCCGCCCGCGCCGCCAGCGCCGCCTTCACCGCCGCCGCCGGCCTCACCGCCGCCGCCGCCTTCGCCGGAGCTGCTCGAGGTGGTGCTGGAGGAGCTCGCTCCACCGCCTCCCGTCTCGTCATCGCCGCCGCACGCCATGAGGGGGGCGAGCGCCAGAGGGGGAGCTGCGAGGAGTGCGATGGTGAGCAGGTCGCGCGTGTGCATTGTTGAGAGATACATCAGAGCGCCGGCCAACAGGCAAGTGGGATTGCAGCCTGGGGGAAACGATCCACCGCTCGTCGTGGCGTCAGGACACTGCCATCGCTGCCAAATGCATGGCGGGCGCGCGAGGAATCGATAGCATGGCGACATGCGACGGTGCTCCTCGCTCCTCCTGACACTCCTCTGCGTACCGCTCCCTGGGCTCGGTCTCGCTGTCGGTTGCGGCCAGACAGTCATCGTGGACGATCCGTCCGCAGACGGCGGAGGCGGCGGCGAAGCCGGCGCTCCGCCCGTCCCGACCGGCGGGGGCGGCGGCTCGGACCCGGGGAGGGATCCGCTCGAAGAGTACGAAGACCCCGGCTGTCCCGACACCGGGCCGCCGATCACCGATTTCGCGTGCGATCCGTACGATCAGTCGAGCGACTTTTGCGCCCCGGGAGAGGGGTGCTTCATCTACGTGCAGTATCCGGACGAGCCGTGCGGGCAGGAGATCTACGGCGCGTACTGCGCGCCGGCCGGTCCAGGCCGACAGGGCGATCCGTGCAGCGGCGGCAGCCAGTGCGGCGCCGGGTTCGCCTGCGTGGTGACCGGCTCGGGCACCCAGTGCGTCGAGCTCTGCGCGCTCAGCGGCGACGACAGCTGCGATCCGGGGTTCGTGTGCGAGCCGATCGACGTCGCGGGGATGGGCGGATGTCTGTGACGACGTACGCCCTGGGTCGGCGCGCGCGCCGGAAGGCGGCGCTGGCGGCGGCCCTCCTCGGGACGGTTCTTGGCGGCGGGTCGCTCTCGGGAGGGTGCGGGGCGCGGACGGGGCTGAACATCCCGCCGCCCGCGCCGGAGTGCGAGGTCGACGCCGACTGTCCCGGCATCGAGGATCTCTGCAAGCCTGTGTTCTGCCAGCTCTTCCAGGCGGGGCAGCCCGACGGCGGCGCGGCGCCCTCGCCCGAGGGCGCGGCCCCGCGGCGCGGCGGGGAGTGCGTCGCGCTGGAGCCGGTCGAGTGTGACGACAGCGATCCCTGCACCAAGGACACGTGCGAGAGCGCGACCGGAGCGTGCGTCTACGGGCCGTCGACGCTCGACATCGACGGCGACGGCTTCCGCGCGGCGCTGCCCGGCACGATCCCTGGCGAGCCGCTCGCGTGCGGCGACGACTGCGACGACGCGAGCGCCGCGGCCTTCCCTGGGGGGATCGAGATCTGCGACGGCGTCGACAACGACTGCGACGGCACGGTCGACAACGGGGCGCGCTTCGTGCCGCTCGACACCGACGCGACCCGCATCTCGGGCGACATCGCGCCGGCCGGCTCTGGCGGGCTCGCCTGGAGCGGGGCGTCGTACGCGTCGCTCTACACCGGGACCACGCAGGGCTTCAACGTGTACCGCTCGATGATCAGCGTCGACGGGCAGCCGCTCGCGCCGGGCGAGGAGGTCATCACGCCGAAGAACGGCGACGCCTCCGGCGGGCCGATCGTGTGGGTCGGCGATCGGTACGGCGCCGCCTGGCAGGACCGGCGCGACGGCGACTACGAGGTGTACTTCTCCCTCCTCGACGAGGACGGCCAGAAGGTGGAGGGCGGCGATCGGCGGCTCTCGAAGGCGCCCGGCTTCTCCGTCAACGTGACGCTCACCTGGAACGACGCGGAGTTCATCCCCGTCTGGCAGGACGAGCGCAACGGCCTCTTCGATCTGTTCGCGCAGCGCATCGACATCGACGGCAACCCGATCGGCGACAACGTCCAGCTCACGGAGGCGTCGAACGGCTTCGGCAACGAGGCGCCCTCCGCGGCGGCCGGCCAGGGCGGCATCGGGGTCGCGTGGTCCACGGGCGACGCGGCCACGCACTTCATCCAGTTCCGGACGTTCACCGCCGAGCTCGATCCGCGCTCGGAGGTCGTCACGCTGACGACCGGCGAGACCGACGCGGTCTATCCGACGGTGGTCTGGAACCGCGATCGCTACGTCATCGCGTGGTTCGACAAGTCGGCGAGCCTCAAGGCCATCTACGCGGCGGCGGTCTCGGAGGACGGCGAGCTCCTCACGCCGCCCACGCCCATCTCGGACCCTGGGCCCTTCCGCTCCAGGTACCCGTTCCTGCGCCCGCTCGGCGATCGGCTGCTCGCGATCTACTCGGACGACCGCGATCAGAACGACGGCTACGAGCTCTACGCGGTCACGGTCAACGCGGATCTCGCGCCGATCAGCGCGGAGCAGCGGCTCACCTTCGCGCCCCGCGACAGCATCGGCCCGGTCGCGACGTTCGGGCCGGAGGGCGACGTGGGCATCCTCTTCCGCGACGATCGCGAGGGCGGCGAGCACCACGTCTTCTTCACGCGCCTCGGGTGCATCGCGGGCGACTGACGGCGGCCTCGCGGTCCGGGCGCGGCGCGTCGGTCGGCGACGGCCCGGCGCCCCGCTGGTCCCCGCTCAGTCCCGGGTCGGCTGGCGGCGCAGCCGGAACGGGCCGGCGCGGTGGACCTTGCCCGGGAGCGGGCGGCCGATGACCTGCTCGGCGACGTTCCCCGCCTCGATCACCTTGTCGAGATCGACGCCGGTCCGGACGCCCATCCCGTGGAGCATGAACACGAGGTCCTCCGTCGCCATGTTGCCCGCCGCGCCCGGCGCGTAGGGGCAGCCGCCGACGCCCGCCACCGACGCGTCGAAGTCGCGCACCCCGAGCTCCAGGCCGACCAGGATGTTCGCGAGCGCCGTGCCGCGCGTGTCGTGCAGGTGCAGCGCGAACCGCTCGGGCGGCATCGCGTCGAGGAAGCGGCGGACGATGTCGTGCGTCTGCCGCGGGGTGCCCACGCCGATCGTGTCGCCGAGGGAGACCTGGTAGCAGCCGAGGTCGATGAGCCGCTCAGCGATGCGCACGACCCGGGCAGGGTCGACGTCGCCCTCGTACGGGCAGCCCCACACGGTCGAGACGTAGGCGCGCACGGCGAGGCCCGCCTCGCGCGCCGGAGGGACGATCTCCGAGAACACCGACAGCGTGTCGTCGATCGATTTGTTGATGTTGGCGCGGTTGTGCGCCTCGCTCGCGCTCAGGAAGACGGCGATCTCGCGCAGGCCCACCGCCAGCGCGCGCTCGAGGCCGCGCGCGTTCGGGCACAGGGCGCTGAAGGTCACGCCCCGCTCCGCCGGGAGCGTCCGCGCGAGCTCCTCGGCGTCGGCGAGCTGCGGCACCCACTTCGGCGAGACGAAGCTCGTGATCTCGATCCTGCGGAGACCGGCGCCGACGAGCGCCGCGATGAGCCGCCGCTTGCCCTCGATCGGGATCATCGCCGCCTCGTTCTGGAGCCCGTCCCGCGGGCTCACCTCGTAGATCGAGACCTCGTCGGCGACGCGGGCGAAGAGCGGCGCCGAGGCGGCGGAGCGATCCGCGCTCTCGTGATCGGCGGTCCCCTCGGCCATCGGAGGACCCTCGGCGCCGGAGCGGGGCAGCGTCAACCGCTCACCATCCGTAGCTGCCGGTTCGGCGCGGCCGGCGTGAAGGCGATCGGGTAGCTCCCGGAGAAGCACGCGTGGCAGTAGCTCTCCGCCGACGGCCGCGCGCCCGAGGCGTCCGCGGCGCGCGCCTCGAGAGAGCGCACGCTCTCGACCAGGCCCTCCAGCGACAGGTACCCGACGCTGTCGGCCGTCAGGTAGCTGGAGATCTCGTCCACCGAGTGGCTCGAGGCGATGAGCTCCGACCGCGTGGGCGTGTCGATCCCGTAGTAGCAGGGCCATCGCGTGGGCGGGCTCGAGATGCGGACGTGCACCTCGCGCGCGCCGGCGTCGCGGATCATCTTGACGATCTTCCGGCTCGTCGTCCCGCGGACGATCGAGTCGTCGATGACGACGACCCGCTTGCCCTCGATCACCGCCCGGTTCGGGTTGAGCTTGAGCCGGACGCCGAAGTGCCGGATCGACTGCTGCGGCTCGATGAACGTGCGGCCGACGTAGTGGCTGCGGATGAGCCCCATCTCGAAGGGGGCGCGCGCGCGGTCGGCGAAGCCGATCGCCGCCGGCACGCCCGAGTCGGGCACGGGGATCACGACGAGATCGTCGCCGGGCTCGATCGGCTGCTCGGCGGCGAGGCGCCGGCCGAAGGCCTTGCGGACCTCGTAGACGCTCACGCCCTGGATGGTCGAGTCGGGCCGGGCGAAGTAGACGTGCTCGAAGATGCAGAGCTTGCGCGGCTCCTGCGCGAAGGGGAACTCGGAGCGCACGCCGTCGGCGCTGACGATCAGCATCTCGCCCGGCGCGATGTCGCGCACCTTGCGCGCGCCGATGAGGTCGAACGCCGTCGACTCGCTCGCGACCACGTGGGTGACGCCGCTCCCGCTCGCCATCTCGCCCAGGCAGAGCGGCCGGATCGCGCGCGGATCGCGCACGGCGATGAGCTCGCGCTCGGTCAGGAAGAGCAGGGAGTACGCGCCCTCCACCTGCGTGAGCGCCTCCGCGATGCGGTCGCGCAGCTCTTCCTTCTTGCTCATCGCGATGAGGTGGACGATCGACTCGGTGTCGCTCGCGGTCTGGTAGATCGAGCCGCGCGCCTCCAGCCGATCGCGCAGGGCCTCATGGTTCGTGAGGTTGCCGTTGTGCGCGACCGCCAGCGAGCCGCGCGCGTAGTCGACCCCGAGCGGCTGCGCGTTCTTGAGGTGCGAGCCGCCCGCGGTGGAGTAGCGGACGTGGCCGATGGCGCGATCGCCGGGCAGCGTCGCGAGATCGGTCGGAGAGAAGCCGGACTGCACCCGCCCCATGGCGCGGTGGCCGAAGAGGCGCTCCCCGTCGCTGCTGACGATCCCCGCGGATTCCTGCCCTCGATGCTGGAGCGCGTGCAACCCGAGGTAGGCCATGTTGGCCGCCTCGGGGTGGCCAAAGATTCCGAACACACCGCACATGCCGCCTATCTAGTACGAAAACGGTGCATGACCCACCGTCATGGCGATCTGTCGTCGATGATGAGGCGGCCGAGCGCCGGCGCAGGCTGGAAGTGGACGCTGGTGCGAGATCGGAGCGCAGGCAGGCCTCGAGGCCGCTCCTGCTGAAAGGTAAGACGGCTAACGAACGTCCGACGGGGACGGCGAGGAGGCTTCGCCGGATTCCGTCCTGACCCGCTGCTGGACGAGCGCCTCGCGCGTCGTCCAGGCGGCTCCCGTCATTTCGGGATGTTCCAGAGTTTCTCGATGATCTTGGTCTCCATGGCGTCGCCGTGACATGTGCCGCACTCCATGTCCTCCTTGTTCGCCCGGGCGACCTTGTTTTGGTACTCCTCCTCCATGAACGCCTGCAGGGCCTTCTTGTCCTTGCGGTTCAGGACGTGCTCGTTCCCGGCGTGGCAGCTGTCGCAGAAGAGGGTTCCGCCGCTCTCGCTGCGGAGCGGCACCACGAAGTTGCGCCACATCTCGCGGGCGATCTTCATGTCCCGCGTCTCTTTCTTGAAGTCGCCCTCGACGTGGCAGCCCTCGCAGGTGTCGTAGCCGAGCGCCTTCTGGAGCAGCGGCATCACCTTCTTCTTCTGCCCCGCCGGGAGCTTCTCGAGCTCGGGGATCTTCTTGAGGTTGATCCCGATCTTCTTGAGATCTGCCTCGAACTTGGTCGCCTGGAGCGGCGTCGACTTGGCGGGAGCCTCGTGCTCCTCCTCGTGCTCGTGCGCCTCCGCGGCCTTCTCCGGCTTCGCCGGCTTCGCGCCCTCGGCGTCGGCGGTCGCCTTGCCCTCGTCCGGGCTCGACTCGCCGTCGAAGTCGTTCTTGTCGGCCGCCGTCTCGGGCGGCGGCGTGCTGGAGCCACAGGCTCCTGCGAAGGCGCCCATCCAGAGCGCGAGGGCGAGCGCTGCGTGCTTCATTCTGGCTGCCATAGTCCTCCAAGGAACGTTGAGTTCGAGCCGAACGGCCGCCCCCCGTGCGGCAGGCCGCGCCGCGCTGGCGCGCTCCCACGGTCGCCGGGCGATCTGGCCGGCACTCTACTCGAATTTGCCTGAGACGGAGAGGAACGTGAGCTTGTTGTTCGTCTCGCGGAGCCGCTGGACGAGCATCCGGACGACGTTCCAGAGGACCTCGTACGCGAGCTCCTTGTGCAGGAAGAGCAGGTCCTCGAACGCGTCCTTCGACACGGTGAGCAACCGGCAGCGCTCGTGGACGCGCGCGTCGGCGGAGCGGGGGGCCTCGTCGAGCAGCGCCATCTCGCCGAACACGGCGCCCGGGCCGAGCACCGCGAGCGCCTCCTCGCCGATCCCGGCGATCTCTCGGCTGATCCGCACCTTGCCTTCGAGCAGGATGTAGAGCTTGTCGCCCGGATCCCCGTGCTGAAAGATCTTGGTGCCGAGGGCGTGCGTCTCTTCGCTCGCGACGCGCGAGATGAGCTCCAGCGCGGCCGGGGTGAGGCCCTTGAAGAGAGGGACCTTCGAGAGCTGCTCGATCCGTTCGGGGACGATCACAAGCCGCCGACGAGGATAACCGAGGCGAAGGGCGCGGAGCGAATTTAAAGGGAGCTCGCGGCGAGGAGCTAGCGCGTAAACGTCACCGTGATGGGCGGCGTCGTGGCGGCGATCGAGGCGCCCGAGCGATCTTTGCCGGGGTTGTAGCGACGGCCGAGCGCGCACATGCGCGCGGAGCGACCGAAGCCGTGTCCAGGATCACTGACGACCTTGACCGAGAGCGGGCTGCCGTCGGGGCGCACCGTGACCATGAGGACGACCTTCGCCTGGTCGATCTGGTCGACGTCGGCCTCCGGAGGGAAAGGACAGTTCCAGTTGCTGCTGCCGATCAGCCCGGGTGGCGCGGAGCGGTCCGGCCCGGCGGGGGGCGGGGGCGGGACGGGGTCGCCCGTGCCCTTGCCGCCGACGACGCCTCCGACCTTCGCGTTCGGGTTGAACGTGGGGGTCTTCGCCGTGCCCGCGCCGGCCACCTGGCCGTAGCCGACGCCCTGCCCCTCGCCGCTCGCGATCCCCTGATCGGTCATGTCGAGGACCTCGTCCGGATCCGGCTCTTTCGTCAGGACCTTCGAGGCCTCGGCGGCGGCCGGGGGTGGATCGTACGGGTCGTCCTTGGGCGGCGGGGTGTTCGCCTGGGGAGGCGGCGCGACCTTGGGGACGGGCTCGGGCTCAGGCGCCGGCGGCGGCGGCTCGGGCTCCGGCGGCTTGGGCGCCTCGACCTTCGGCGGCGGGATGTCGACCTCGTAGATCGCCCAGAGGTAGTCGTGGATGCCTGTGCGCATCTCCTCGACCACGTGCCGCATGTCGCGCAGCGACCCCGAGACGATGGCCCGGGCTGAGGCCGCGCCGTGGCTCGTGACCGCCAGCGTGACCCCGAGAACGGCGCCCACGCGCGACGCGCGGTCGCCGAGGGCGAGCACCGCGGCGAGCGGATCCGCGCCGCGCCGGCGATCGCCGGCGCGGGAAGGCGCCGGCGAGGCTGGAGGGGTCGAGGGCTCGAGGGCGCCCCCGGGCTCGGCGCCGCTGCGCTTGCCTCGGCGGCGCCCGTCGTGGACCGCCCCCGCGGCGCGATCGCTCGTGACCTGGCTCATAAGGTCTCGCTCGGCGCGCTCACGGCGCGGGGCTCGGGGTTGCGGGCGCGGGGGCTGCCGGGGGAGGCGCGGCGGGGGAACCCGGCGCCGCACCCGGGGCCGCGCCGGCCTCGGGCGCGATCGGCGTCACGCCGAACGCGATCTTGGAGACGCCGGCCTGCTTCAGCAGATCGAGCGCGCGGATCACCCGGCCGTGCGGGACCGTCGTGTCGGCGCGGATCACGGCGCGGAGCTCCGGGTTCTTCGCCTGGGCCTCGCGCGCGATCGGCAGGATGGCGTCCTCGCTCGCGAGCTTCTTGCCGTCGGCGAGCGTGTCGCCGTTCGCGTGCAGCTCGAGCCCGAAGATGAGCTGCACCTCCTGCCCCTGCGCCGCCTTCGGCAGGTCGAGGGGGAGCGACTGCGAGACGATGATCTTCGCCGTCACCATGAAGATGATGAGGAGGACGAGGGTGATGTCGACGAGCGGCGTGACGTTGATGCCGCTGATCATCTCGTCATCGTCGTTGCGGCTCGTGGCGGCCATCAGCGCTCCTCCTCGCCCGCGCCGCCCTTTTTGTGCTCGTCCTGCCGCGCCGCCCTCGCGGCCTTGCCGCGCGGCTGCTCGACGGCGGCGGCGGGCGCGGCACCGGCGAACGCCGGATCGATCTTGAGGTGCGCGAGCAGGACGCGCGTCAGCGCCTCGGTGTTGGCGAGCGTCGACTTGATCATGCGCTGGAAGAAGTTGTTCGCGGCGACCGCCGGGATGGCGACCGCGAGGCCGACCGCGGTCGCGACGAGCGCCTCGGCGATGCTCGACATGACCGCCTGCGGCGCCATGGCCTGCGACGTGGCCTGCGCCACCGGCGTCTTCGCCGCCTGGCCGAGCGCGTCGAAGGCGCCGACGACGCCGATGACGGTGCCGAACAGCCCGATGAACGGCGCGTTGTTGCCGAGCGTGCCCAGGTAGGCGAGGCGCCGCTCGAGCTTCATGCGCTGGAGCGCCGCGGCGCCGGCCATGGCCTCCTCGGCCGCATCGGGCCCCTGGTGCGCCACCGCGAGGCCGGCCGCGACGACCGCCGCCTCGGCCGAGGGCGAGGCGTCCATCCGCCGCCGCGCCGCCTCGATCGAGTCGTCGAGGGACGTCTTGAGGTCCCGCGCGAGGACGGTGAGATCGTCGCGGAGCGACCAGAAGAACCAGGCGCGCTCCAGGATGATGGCGACCGAGACGACGCTGAGGGCGATCATCAACCACATGACCCAGGCGGCCCCGAATCCGACCATGATGCGCTGCAGCCACTCGACGAGGTTCATCTTGTTCCTTGGTGCCTTTCCGATGGGGGGTGGGGGGGAGCCGCGCTTCGAAGAGCCTCTACGGGTCGACGGCGGGCTGCCCTTCCTCGACTTCGTCCCCCTCCGGAGGAGGGGCGCTGCCCGCCCCCGGCCTGCCGATGGAGGGCCGGGGGGCGGAGGCGTCGACGAGCTGGAAGACTCGCCCAAGGACGGTCGTCGCGTAGCCGCCCTTCGGTAGCACAAACGAGACGACGATTCCGTGCCGTACATCCGGATCGTCCGCTGCTCCTGGCGTGGCGGCGCTCACCGCCGCCTCCCCGGCGGCCGCCTCCAAGGTGGATACCTCGAGGCCGTCCACCTCCAGGCGCAGCGGGCGCCGCGTGCCTTCTCCGGCGTGGGCGAACGCGTCGAGCCTGCGAGGGTCGCCGATCGCCGCGGTGAGCACCTCGCGCTCCAGCGCGCCCGGGGCGCCCTCGGGCCAGCGCATCTTCCGGCCGAACATCGGGCCCGTCGCCGAGATCGCGAGCGCGGCGGCGCGCGCCTCGGCGTCCGCGAGCTCCGGGCCCTCGAGCGGCACGAGGAACAGCCCGCCGCTGTCGCGCTTCTTGGCGAGATCGCCGGGGAGCACGGCGCTCCAGGTGCCGTCCGCCTCGCGGCGCGCGAGCACCTCGTTGAACCAGAGCGACTGGAGCGCCGAGAAGAGCAGCCGCTGCTCGCGCTTGTCGCGGGGCCCGCGCTCCCGGCCCGCGATCCACGCCAGCGCGCGCTCGGGGTTGTCGCCGTTCCTTCCGAACCGCTGGGGCCCGAACGCGTTCGGCACGCCGGCGCGGCCGATCTCGGCGAGGCGGCGCTCGGTGAGCGGGAGCGCCGCGGGAGCGATGCCCCGGAGCGCGATCCGGAACCGGTTGCCGAGGAGGTGCCCCGGCTTGAGCTTGTTGTCGTGCCGGGCGACGGCGAGGACCTCGATCCCGGGCAGCTCGGCCTTCTCGAGCAGGGGCGCCGGATCCTGCGCGAGGGGGAGCTGGAACGATGCGGTCTGCGTGGTGATCGCGTGCCGGTCCTTCATGCCGGCGAAGCCGGCGCCGCCCGGGTCGGCCCCGAGCGCGAGCGCGATGGCCCGGACCGCGTCGAGCGTGGTGCGCCCCGTCTTGCGGAAGGTCACGAACACGTGCTCGCCGCGGCCGCTCGGAGCGTAAGCGGGGAGCTCCTCGACGATGAAGTCGGCGGGGGAGCTCCGGAGCAGGGCCGTGGGAAGATCGCCGGGCGAGCCCGCGGGCGCGGGGAGGTCGCCGCGCGAGCCCGCGGCCGTGGCGCCGGCGGCGGGCGGGACGGTGGCTGTCATGGGAGCGCCAGCGTGACCGAAATCGCCCGGTCGTCCAGCGCCAGCAGCGCGCGCGTCCGGGCCCGCCTCCGCCAGCTGCGGCGATTTGCCCGCCGCGCCGGGGATCGGCTATGGCCAGGAGCTCGCCCCGGGCCTGGGCCTCTCCGCGATGCGACCCCCTTTGCCGTCTCACCCCCTCGCGCGCCGGCCCGCCCTGTCCCTCGCGCGCTCGCCGGTCTTCGCCGCGGGCGTCGCGGCGCTCGGCCTCGCGGTCCTCGGGCTACCGAGCCCCCGGACTGCCGCCGCCGCGCGCGCCGCGTGCCCCGCGGGGATGGCCTCGGTGCGTGGGACGTTCTGCATCGATCGCTTCGAGGCGAGCACCGTCGAGCTGCTCTCCGGCGGCGGGAAGCGCCGGCACTCGCCGTTCGAGCCGGTCGGCAAGCTGAACGTGAAGGCGGTGAGCCGGCGCGGCGTGAAGCCGCAGGCGTACATCAGCCGGGATCAGGCCGAGGCGGCCTGCCAGAACGCCGGCAAGCGGCTCTGCACGGACGACGAGTGGGTCACCGCGTGCAGGGGCAAGCGCGCCACGGTGTTCCCTTACGGACGCGAGCGGGAGCGCGGCGCCTGCAACGACAGCGGCGTCTCGTCGTTCAACCGCTACTTCGGCCAGGGGGGCGAGGCCCCGCAGTCGGCGTTCACGTGGGCCAACATGAACGACGCCCGCCTGAACCAGCTCCCGGGCACGCTGGCGTCCTCGGGCGCGTTCCGCCGCTGCAAGAGCAGCTTCGGCGTCCACGACATGGTGGGCAACCTGCACGAGTGGACGAGCGCGCCGCGCGGCACCTTCCGCGGCGGCTACTACCTCGACAGCGCCAAGCACGGCGACGGCTGCGAGTACAAGACCACCGCGCACTCGCGCGGGTACCACGACTACTCGACCGGCTTCCGCTGCTGCAAGTGACGCGGCGCAGGCGCGCACGCAGGCCGCGCGCCGCGCCCCCAGGCTACTTGGGGATGGGGGGGCGTCCGCCGCCGGCGCTGCCGGACATCGGCCCCTGCACCGTCGTGCACTCCTCGTCGCCGGTGTCGACCGTGCTGACGTCGTAACAGCAGAGCTCGCCGTCGAAATCCCCATCGCTGTCGATGGACTCGATGGAGCTCACGCAGCCGGGGTTCTCGAAGAACACGCGCGCCTCGCCGCTCGACGGGCACGCCCCTTCGAGCTCGGTCCAGTGAAAGCAGGCCCGCTTGCCGCAGCCGGCGGAGCCGGCGACGAAGAGGGCGGGGGCGACGAGCGCGACGAACAGCGGGCGGGGGCGGGCGATGCTCATGGCGATCTCCTCATGCGGCGCCCGCGCACCGGCGCGGAGGCCTCGGCGATCAGAGCTCGTGCGGCATCAGGTCGCGCGGGCTCCGGTAGTACTGCAGCGGCGAGTAGGCGAGCAGGTTCGAGACGCGCGACGTGTAGATGCAGGCGTACTCCTCGACCTGATCGCCGAAGCTGGACGTCTCGTTCGCCTCCTTGAGCAGCGAGCCCCAGTAGGGGTGGAAGCGGCGGGCGATCTCGCGCTCCAGCTTGCCGACCTCCGCGTCGACGGCCCGGAGCTGGCCGCGGATGCGCTCGACCGCGCGCTTGGTGCGGCCCCGCTCGGCCTCGTAGAACGACGTCGTGTAGTCGATCTGGACGTGCTCGCCGTTCGCCTCCGCGAGCAGCGTCGCTCCGCCCCCGTTGGTCGCGCCGTTCTTCTTCTGCTGCTCCTCTTCGATCTTGCGGGTGAGGTCCTTGTAGCGCTGCTGGTAGAAGCGCAGCTGGTCCTCGAGCTCCTCGCGGCGCCCCTCGAGCAGGGCGCTTTCCATGTGCTCGCGGCGGCACGACTCGTGGGCGGCGACCTCCGCCTCCATCTCCTGGATGATCATCGCCGTGCGCCACGCGCTCTCCTTCTTGGAGCGGAGGATGTCGCCGTAGATGTGATCGCCGACGTAGAGGACCCGGTCGCCGGAGATGTTCAGGAACTTCTCGAAGTCGTTGAGGTTGCCGCCCTCGTAGATGGCGCCGCGCTCGAGCGGGGCCGTGGCGGGGCGGGGCTCGGCGCCGTCGCGGATGAGGAGCGGGCGGCGCTCCTGGAAGAACGCCGGCTTCTGCGCGGCGACGACGATGACGTCGAAGTAGTGCCGGAAGCTCGGGTACTCCGGCATCGCGTCCCCGAGCAGGTACGTCATCATCTTCTCGGTGAACGGCCAGCGCGAGTTCGTGAGCAAGAAGAGCTTCTTGCCCGCCGAGCGGAACTTGTGGAGCGTCTGCGCCAGGTTCGGGTCGCGCTCGACGAAGCGCGGCAGGTCGGACAGGACGACGTCGAGGATGGTGCCGTCCCGGTGCGCCTCGTCGATGCACTCGCGGATGTCGGTGAACAGCCGCGCGTAGTCGAGCGCGACGCCGCGCTCCTCGAGGGCGTCGACGATGCCGGCGTAGAGCGTGGCCTCGCTCAGCGCGTAGAGCGTGTCGATCCAGTGGTAGCGGGCGGTGTTCGGCCGGATCTTGCGGTGCTGGTAGAGCGACCGGAGCTCGTCCTTCGTGAGCTCACGGAGGCCGTGGTACCCGCGCTGGACCACCTTGAACCGGTCCATCTTGAGCACGTGGCCGAAGCGCTTGTCGATCAGCAAGCCGCGGATCGGGAAGTGGATCGGATAGCGGAGCCGCCGCAGGAGCTCCTCGGGGTAGCCTCGCGCGGCGAGCTTCGTGACGGTCCCCTGGATCGAGAGGTTGTCCATCTCGGTCTGGTTGTAGATCGCCAGGGTGTAGTCCATGTCGAAGCCGACCCAGTCGATCCCCGCCAGCTTGAGGTTGCGGTTGACGAAGACGCGCCGGGTCCGTGGGATGCGCGTGGGCTCGGTCTGGGGATAGAGCCCTCCGAGGGGGAGCTCGAGCTGCTCGAAGAACACAGTGGGTCGACTATGGTATCCCACCCGGAGGGGCGTACAAAGCGCGCCACGGCGACGAACGCGCGTCTCCGCCTGCGCGGGGGTCTCGCGCGGCGCGGCGCGGCGCGGCGCGGCGCTGCGTAGCGTCGCGTACGGTTGCACGGCGTGCGTGTGACCCCCGAGCGCCATGCCCCTGCACCCCGGGTCGTCCGCCCGGCGCCGCCCGTCGCCGTCCATCGGCCCGTCGATCGAGCGCGCAGCGATCCGTCGCGCCCGAGCAGCCTTCCGCCCGCGGCGCGCCCGGGCGCGCCGCGCCCCCGGGTGCGCCGCGCCGAACAACTGCGCTATGGTGCCGCCCGTCCCGTCGTGTGCGATCGAGGAGACGGCTCCTCATCCGTCATCGACGGGATCCTTGCCCGATGCTTCTTGCTGCGTCCCAGCCGATCTCCCGCAAGCCCCCCCGTCCAGCGCGCCACCTCATGGTGGCTCAGCATGCTGCGCCGCCGCGCGGAGCGGATGTCGGCCGCCAGCGTGCTCTCGGCGGAAGCGGCGGTCGATCGCGAGCGCGTCGTCGTGACGGCGCTCGGGGACGCGCGTCGCCCCCATGGGCCTCGCGAACCGTGGGAGACGCCGCCGAGCGCCCCTGCGGTGGCGCGGGGCGCGGGAGCTGACGGACGCTGACATTGCGTGAATGGCGCGTAAAAGGCATGTAAAAGCCGCCCAAGAGGCGCGTAAAACCCGCGCGAATGGCGCGCGAATGGCGCGTGCACGGCGCGGCGCGGTCGTCGCGGCGCGCACGGCGAGCTTCTCTCCGGGGCATTGTAAGCAGTACACTTGAAGCTCCGGCGTCGTGGGGCTCGCGTGGGGCGGGCGCCCGAGGCGTGGCGGGGCGTCGATGGCAGGCAAAGAGCAGCGCCGGAGCGGTCCAGAGAGCAGCCCCGGCACGAGGAGCAGCGAGTCCGCGGAGCGCGCGCTCGCGCCGCAGGAGCCGGCCGCGCGGCCATGGGCGCTCGCCCATGAGGAGGGGGAGGCGAGCGCGGTCGCGCAGATGCGGCACGAGATCCGGACGTTGCTCGGCGGGATCGTCGGGTTCAGCAGCCTCTTGCTCGACAGCGAGCTCGACCCGGAGCAGCGCGCCTGGGCGCGGCGCATCCGGAGCAGCGGCGACGCGGTGCTCTCGATGGTCGACGATCTCGTCTCGCTCGGCCAGCCGGACGGCTGCGGGCTGCCCGTCGATCACGCCGACTTCGATCTGCGCCGGGCGATCGAGGACGCCGCGGAGCTGCTCGGCGATCGCGCTCATGACGAGGGGACCGAGCTCGTGCTCGACGTCGAGCCGGACGTGCCGGCGGCGGTGCGCGGCGACGCCGCGCGGCTGCGGCAGATCCTGCTGAACGTCGTGGCGACCGCGATCGGCGCGGCGCCCCGAGGCGAGGTGCTGGTGCGCGCCGCGCTGGACGCGGCCCGCAACGACGAGGCGAAGGGCAGGCTCGACGGTGCGCCCGAGCGAGCGCGCGCGCGGGTGCGCTTCGATGTGCGCCTCGCGGGCGGCGCAGGGCGGGCGGACGGCGCGGCGGCGCCGGGGGCAGCGGGCGCGCCGGGCGGCGGAGCGCGGCCTGCGTCCGGGCGAGACCTCGGCGTGGCGTCCGGCATGGCCGTCGCGAAGCGCCTGGTCGTCGCGATGGGCGGCGAGCTCTGCGAGCCCGCGGACATCGATGCGCGCCGGCATGGGATCTCGTTCGCGCTGCCGTTCGAGCGGCGCGCGCGCGGCGCGGAGCGCGCGCTCATCCCGCGCATCGACCTGCCCGGGAAGCGGGTGCTCGTTGTCGACGACAGCGGCTCGGTGCGTCAGGTGGTGCGAAAGCTGAGCGAGGAGCTCGGGCTCGCGTGCCGCACCTCGGGCAGCGGCGCCGGCGCCCTGGCTGCGCTGCGCGAGGCGGCGGACGCCGGCGCCGCCTACGACATGGTGCTGATCGACCTCGAGCTGGCCGATCTCGACGGCCTGATGCTGCTCCAGCGTATCAAGGCGGACCCCGCTATCGCGCCCGTTCGCGTCGGCCTCATGACCTACGCCGGCAGGGAGGCGCCCAGCCGCGCCGAGGTCGACTCCGTGCTCATCAAGCCGATCCGGCGCGCGCAGCTGCACTCGAGCCTGCGGCTGCTCGCAGGGCTGCCGCCGGAGCACGTGTCCGCCGGGGCGCGCGCGCACCCGCCGAAGTCGGCGCGAGCGACGGCCTCATCGAAGCCGCCGAGGCAGGACGAGGCGGACCGCGGGCGGCGGCCTCCCGGCGCGGCGTCGCGGTCTGGCGCGTACGAGGCCGCCCACCCCGACGGCGCGCCGCCGAGCGTGGAGCTCGCTCCGCCGACCCTGGTCACGCCCTCGCCCCCGTCGACGTCGACGACATCGAGGCGCGGCCAGCCCGCCTCCTCGCGGCCGCGGGGCGGGCTGCGCGCCGTCGAGCCCGACGTCGTCACCGAGATGATCGAGCTCTTCCTCACGGAGGCCCCGACCCGGGTGGCCTCGATGCGCGAGGCCGCGGCGCAGGGCGCGCTCGGCGAGCTCGAGCGGCTTGCCTGGGCGCTCTACGAGAGCGCCGACGCGCTCGCGGCCTCCAGCTTGAAGGAGCTCTGCGCCCGGCTCGATCGCGAGGCGCGCGCGGGGACGCTCGAGAGCGCGACGGAGGCGGTGCGGGCCATCGGCCGGGAGGTCGAGCGCGTGCAGTCGTCGCTCGCCGCGGAGCTCAAGAAGCGGGGGTTCCGGTGAGCCCGGGGGCCCTTCCGTTCAGGTGAAGCCGACGAGCCGCGAGCTCATCTCCCAGAGCCGCGAGGCCGCCTCTGCGTCGGTCGCCATTCCCTTGAGAGGCCTCGCCCTGGTCCGCTCGAAGAAGGCGGGGCTCCCGGCGGGCGCCGTCTCGGCCAGGATCGCGAGGAGGTTCGCGGCCGCCTGCGCCGGTGTCGCGCCCACGACGTCGATCAGCGCCTTGAGGACGCGCGAGGTCCCCTCGAACAGCCCTGAGCGCACGAGGCCAGGGTAGTAGCAGAGCACCTGGGCTCCTGTGCCCGAGAGCCTCTCCGCGAGGCGGCGCGCCGCGAGCACGAGCGCGAGCTTCGACCGCGCGGAGGCGGAGAGGAACGAATACGAGCGCTTCGACATGAGATCATCGAAGTCGAGCCGGATGCTGTCCACCGGCGCGACCATGTTGACCACGCGCGCGTCGCGCGCGGCCTTGAGCCGGTCGAGCAGCAGGTTCGACAGCAGGAAATGCGACAGGTAGTTCACCTGGAACGTCATCTCGAGGCCGTCGGCCGACTCCGCGCGTTCGCGCAGGAACACGCCCGCGTTGTTCACGAGCAGGTGAACGGCCCCGCACCGGTCGGCCACCTGGCGGGCCGCCGCGCGCACGGACGCGAGCCGGCCGAGGTCACACTCGACGAGGTTGACCTCGCCGAGCACCTTCAGCGCGGCGAGCTTCCTCGCGCCGTCGGAGCCGGTACGGCGGCAGAGCACGGTCACCCGGGCGCCCTGCCGCGCCAGCGCGGATGCCGTCGCGAGCCCGATCCCCGAGGTGCCCCCCGTGATCACGGCGACTTTCCCCCTCATGCTCCCCATCCCCCGTCTCCTCGTCCTCGTCCATCTCATCGCCTGCGGCGGGCCGGTCCCGACGCTCCGGGAGCTCGTCGGGACAGAGGCACGGGCGGACGGACGTCGATGCGCCGGCGGGCGCGGTGCCTGCCGAGGACCCCAAACAGGAAGAGTCGTCGCCCCCGCCCGCGACACAGGTACGACCGTGCGTGCATCACGTCAAGAAAGCTTTGCGCAATGCAGCACAGTGGCAAAGAAAACCATGTTCCAGGTTTTCTGATGCAGGAAGCCGATCTGTCCGCGTCACAGCCGTGCACGTGGACGGCGCCCGGGAAGCGCCTGGCGAGGAGCGTCAGGGGACGGGCGTCTCCTCGAAGACGCGCAGGCCGTACTTCTCGAGGCACCAGAGAACGCCGATGATCAAGCTCCGCTTGTCGTCCACGAACGACGGCTTCTTCCCCTCGAAGCAGTGGCCCGCGAACTGGAAGCCCCAGCCGGTCGCGAACATTGCGGCCGCGAGCGGGAGGCCGATGAGCGTCGCGCCCACGGGGAAGCTTGCGACGATCAGCGGTATGCCGACCTGGTGACACGCCTGGTTGCGTGGATCCTGGTGGTCTTCCTTGTACCGGCGGAGCACCTGTGTCCATTCGGCGTTGAGACGCAGCATCCGACCTCCTTACCATGCGGACGCCCCGCGCGCGCTTTCGCCGAAGACCGGGGGCGCCGCCGCTTCCCGGTTGCCGTTGGGAGGAATGAGGCGTAGTTGGGCAGTGTGAGCGGTTACAGGACCGGCCCCATGGCGACGACCGCGCCGCTGTCCATCAAGACAGGGGAGCTCCTCCAGGGCGCGCGCTCGGAGAAGCGGCGTGTGCTCCTGCTCGTCTATCATCATGACGGCGTCGAGATGGCCCCGATGAGCCCCGGCGTCGGCGTCGTCGTCGGCAGGGAGGCCCCGGCCGACGTGGTGATCCGGGACAGGAGCATCTCGCGGCGGCACGCGCGCTTCACGCTCGTGGGCGGCGAGGTCGTGGTCGAGGACCTCGGCTCCCGCAACGGGACGCGCATTTCAGGGCAGCGGGTCGAGAGCGGCGTGGTCAAGGCCGGGGACGAGGTGCTGCTCGGCGGCATCGTCGCGTCGGTCCATGTGCTCTCCGGGGGCGAGATGCCCCCGTTCGGCCTGGAGGGCTCCGACGCGCTCCGCTTCGCGCTCCAGGCCGAGATCGTGCGGTCCAGGTTCTTCGGCCGCAAGTTCGCGCTCGTCGTGGTCCGCTCGCTCGGCGCGCAGGCGAGCCACCTCCGCCACTGGGGGCTCCGCGTGCGCGAGGCGCTGAGGCCCGTCGATCGCGTCGCCTTCTACAGCGCCGACACCCTCGAGATCCTGCTCCCCGAGGTCACCCCCGAGCTCGCCGAGGAGCTCGCGAAGGCGATCGTCGCGCGCCGCGAGGGCGAGCCCCTGCTGGTCGCGGGGGTCGCCGTGTCCCCCGACGCCGCGACGTCCATCGACAAGCTCATCGAGGTCAGCCACGAGGCATCGCGGAGCGCCACCCCCGCCGAGCCCGTGCGCCTCGCGCCCCCGGAGGGCGCGCTGGTCTACGTCACGCCGAAGGTCGACAGCACCCGGCCGCCCGACGAGGCGGGCCCGCCGGGCGCGCCGCCGGAGAGCCAGTGGGAGGCCGACGGCCACCTCCTCGCGACCAAGAGCCCGCTCATGCGATCGCTCGTCGAGGTGGCGCTGCGGGCCGCGCGCTCCTCGATCCCCGTGCTCCTGCGCGGCGAGACCGGGACGGGCAAGGAGGTGCTCGCGAGGTTCATCCACGACGGCAGCCCGCGCCGCGGCGAGCCGCTCATCTGCGTGAACTGCGGCGCGATCCCGGCGCTGCTCGTCGAGAGCACCCTCTTCGGCCACGAGCGCGGCGCCTTCACCGGGGCGAGCCAGCAGCACAAGGGCGTCTTCGAGGCGGCCGCCGGCGGCACGGTCCTGCTCGACGAGATCGGCGAGCTGCCCGCGGCAGCGCAGGCCGCCCTCCTGCGCGTGCTCGAGACCAAGCGGGTGACGCGCGTCGGCGCGACCAAGGAGCTGGAGGTCGACGTCCGCGTGATCGCGGCGACGCACCGCGACCTCGACGCGATGTGCGACGCGGGCACGTTCCGGCTCGATCTGCTCTACCGGCTGAACGCGATGACGCTGAACATCCCGCCGCTCCGCGCGCGCCGCGACGACATCGCGACGCTCGCGGCGGGCTTCCTGGCGCAGGCGAACTCGGCGAACATCAGCCGGGTCCAGTCGCTCGCGCCCGAGGCGCTGGCCCTCCTGAAGTGCTACTCGTGGCCCGGCAACGTGCGTGAGCTCCGGAACGCGATCGAGCGGGCCGTGGTGATCGCGGAGGGCGACGCGATCATGGCGCGCGATCTCCCGGAGCGCATCCGCCTGGCGGTGACCTCTCCCAGCTCGCCGCCCACGCCCTCTCGCGCCGTCGACGTCTCGCGCTCGTCCGAGCCCGGCGTCGCGCCGGCCCTCTCCCTGCGCGCGTCCGAGCCGCTGCCCTCGCGCCCGTCCGAGCCGCTCCCCCCGCGCGCGTCCGATCCGGGGCAGGGGGCGGCCCCCGCGGTCGGCCTCAAGACGCGCCTGGAGCAGATCGAGGCCGAGCTCCTGCTCGAGGCGCTGCGCGCGTCCGACTGGAACCAGACGGAGGCGGCGCGTCGCCTCGAGCTGCCGCTGCGAACGCTCCAGCACAAGATCAAGGTCTACGGCATCAAGAAGCTCGGGTACGGCGTCGCTCGCTAGGTCCGCCCGCCGCCCGCCCGAACCCGGCCAGAGGGACGGCCGGACTTCGGCGCCGCTCTCGTCGTTTTGCCGAGATCACTGAGAGAACCCTTCCAGCATGTAGTGCGCCTCGATCCGCTTGAGCGCGAGCACCATCGCGGCGAGCCGCATCGGCAGGCGCTTGCCCACGACGAGCCCGGTCGAGTCGTGATCGTCCGAGCGGCGCGGCCGGTCCTCCGCGATGTCGCAGATCAGGCGGTAGTTGCTCTTGATGGCGCGCTCCAGCCGCGCGTTCACCTCGCCCTCGGTCCAGTGCTCCATGCGCTTGTTCTGGATCCACTCGTAATAGGAGACGGTCACGCCGCCCGCGTTGCCGATGATGTCGGGGATGACGCTGATGCCGCGCTCCGCGAGCACCTTGTCGCCCTCGGTCGTGGTCGGGCGGTTGGCGCCCTCGGCCACGAGCTTCGCCTTCAGCCGCTCGGCCACCTCGCCGGTGATGGCGTCGCCGAGCGCGGCCGGGATGCAGATGTCCGCGTCCACGCTCCAGAAATCGTCCCGCGCGATCGCCTGGGCGCCGCTGTAGCCGGCGACCGACCGCCGGAGGTTCTGCGGGTTCTCGTTGACGTGCGCCATCAGCGCGCCCACGTCGACGCCGTTCGGGTCGAAGATCGCGCCGTCGGCGTCCTGCACGGCCACGCACCGCGCGCCCATCCGGCACAGGATCTCGGCGGCGGCGGAGCCGACGTTGCCGAAGCCCTGCACGATGAAGCGCGCCCCCGCGAGGGGGGCGCCGCGCTGCGCGTACCACTCCTCGATGCAGTACGCGAGCCCCTGCCCGGTCGCCTTGACGCGCCCCTCGGAGCCGCCGATGCGCACGTCCTTGCCCGTGACGACGCCGCGGTGGTTCACCCGCTCGCGCTCGCCGTCGCTGTACTGGCGCAGGAGCCACGCCATCACCTCGGCGTTCGTGCCCACGTCCGGCGCGGGGATGTCCACGTTGGGCCCGATGAGCTGCTTCAGCCGGTACATGTACCGGAGCGAGATCGCCTCGAGCTCCTCCTTGCTGTGCTCGCGCGGGTCCATGCGAATACCCCCCTTGCCGCCGCCGAACGGGACATCGGCGATGGCCGTCTTCCAGGTCATCTCGGCGGCGAGCGCGTTGAACAGGTCGAGCGACACGGCCTTGTGGAAGCGCAGCCCGCCCTTGTAAGGCCCTCGCGCCTGGTTGTGCTGGACCCGATAGGCCTTGAAGCGCACGAACGCGCCGGGCTGGATGCGGTAAAGGCCCTGATCGGCGAGGCGGATCGTCCCGTCCTGCACGTGGATCGAGCCGCTCCGGAGCGCCTCGGGGCGGAGGATGAGCTTGCCGTTGAAGAGCGGGGTGATCGCGGCCCGGTTCGGGATCACCGACGCGGGGAGCCGCTCGTAGGCCGCGGCCGCCTCTCCGCGGAAGGGGACGAGGCGGTCCTGGAGCTGCGTGGTGATGTAGAAGATGTGCTCGTAGTCGGGCTGCTCGAGCTCCAGCCGGATGCGGGGAGCCAGGCCGATGAGGTCCGCGGCGGTGTGAAACACCACCATGGATTCGCCGAAGATGTTGGTCTCCGGCTCGCGCTCTAGGAGGGGGGCGTCTTCCATCGCCGTATGCTGCCTCGACCGCGCGGCGGGGGTCCAACGTTTCGCGGGCCCGGCGCTCGACGAGGGCGCCCGCTCTCCAGGGGCCGGTCGACGGACGGGCCGCCCGCCTCGCGGAGAGCTCGGGTGACTCTCCCCGCAGGTTCGGGCGGACCCTCGTATCGATTCACCGCGGCTCGCGGCGGCAGCGTGGCCCTCGCGCCCGGGGAACGACGTCAGGGGAAGAGCGATCCAGGGAAACCACCTCCGCCGCAGCACCCAGCGCCGCCGAAGCCGCCGAGCGGCACGCCGAACCCGCCGGGGAAGCCGAAGCCGCCGTACGGATAGCCGCCCATGCCGAGCGGCCACCCGAAGCCGCCCATGCCCGGGAGGCCGCCGAGGCCGGGCATCCCGCCCATCTGCCCGACGGGGCCGCCGGGCATCTGCCCGACCTGGCCGACGGGGCCGCCGGGGCCCTGGAGCGGGCCGCCGCCCTTGATGGGGCCCTGTCCGAGGTCGCCGGGGCCCTGGAGCGGGCCGCCGGGGCCCTGCCCGACGCCGCCAAGGCCGCCCTTGATGGGGCCCTGTCCGAGGTCGCCGGGGCCCTGGAGCGGGCCACCGGGGCCGCCGATGCCACCCTTGAAGGGGCCCTGTCCGACGCCGCCGGGGCCCTGGAGCGGGCCACCGGGGCCACCGATACCGCCCTTGGAGGGGCCCTGTCCGATGTCGCCCGGGCCCTGGAGCGGGCCACCGGGGCCGCCGAAGCCGCCCTTGAAGGGGCCCTGTCCGACGCCGCCGGGGCCCTGGAGCGGGCCACCGGGGCCGCCGATGCCGCCCTTGATGGGGCCCTGGCCGATGTCGCCGGGGCCCTGGAGCGGGCCACCCGGGCCGCCGATGCCGCCCTTGAAGGGGCCCTGTCCGACGCCGCCGGGGCCCTGGAGCGGGCCACCGGGGCCGCCGAGGCCGCCCTTGATGGGGCCCTGGCCGATATCGGTCTTGCCCGGCACCCCGGGCGCGCCGATCAGGCCGCCGCCCCGCGTCTCCTCGTCCGTCGCTTCCTCGTCCTCCAACGCCTGCTCACTCGACGCCACGTCGACGTCAGCCTGGTCCAAGTCGGCCTCTTGCGGAGCCACCGCGTCGACTGCGCACCCGGTCATCAACACAGAAAAGAGCATCGCCGCGTGCGCCATCTTCATATCGATTGAGCGAACCATCCGTCCTCCTTCCATGCCCTGCTACGGCCCTCGGGCCCGCGCCGGCATGTTGAACGGCGTGGAGAGCAGGCTGCGTGCCTGACTCCTCGTGTGCAGAGCCTGCCGCGTCGGCGACGGCGAAAGTGCATTGTCTGAATCCGCGCCGGGTGAGCGTTCTGCCCCGTTTCATCGCGCCGGGGAGCCGCCGCGCCTGCGCGCGCCGGCGCCGCCTCGCAGCGCCGATGTGGGAGCCTTTCGAGCGCTGGAGAAAGGCAAATGTCGACGTCCATCGCAGGGCGCCCCCCGCGCGTCGCGCGCGGCGGGACGGCATGAGACGGGGGAGGACGACCCGACTTGCGGCTTTATCGCGCTCGGCAAGCCGCATTTCCGAAGACCTGGTGGATCCCTGCAATCAGGGGCTGCAGCGACTCGACATCTGCGCTCGTCGGCGGCGATGTTCTCATCGCTTGCGGCCATCTGGTCACGCCGTGCGCAGCCCACTTCGGCCGACAAGGGCCCTGTGGGGCGCTCCTCCTGCGGCAACCTCGCCGTCGTCGCGTGAGTGTGCCGCGCTCTGCGCCGCGCCGCGCGTCACCCCGTCGTCCGGAACGACGGCGCGGTCGCCGGCTTCAGCCGCGGACGGCGGGCCCGCGACGCAGCGGGAGCGGCCGCCTGCGCGGGGCGTCCCCGCGCCGCGTTCGCCCGGTTCAACGTGGTTGACAGAAGACGTCTGACCCACACGCTCGGCCGCGCGCGAGCCTCGGTGTCAGCGAGGCTCGCGCGCCCACGCCCGGGAGACCCGGCGCGGCGCAGCCGTCCGTGGCGCTGCAGCGAAGGGAAAGTCGGCGCGATCACGGCTCCTTTACCTGGCAGGAGCGCATCTCCCGTTGTAGGATTCATTACGCTAAAGGAGCTCGCGCAGCGCCGCACAGGCGCACAGGCGCACAGGCGGCGTCCTCGTCACCCTGGCGCGGGCTCCTCGACGATCTCGGGCGCTCGGAGCGCCTGTTCATGGAGGCTACGCGCGGTCTCCGCGCTGCAGCGGGAGCTCTGGAGAGCTGTTCGCCCGAGGAGCGGGAGCCCGCGGCGCGCGAGGCAGCGCTTTCCAAGGAGGGGATTGCATGCGCTTCTGCGCGACGCGCGCGGGTTCATCTTGCCTGGCAGCCTGCATCGCGGCTCTCTTGCCGCTCGTCGCGGCGTGCAGCGACCCCTCGGGGAGCTCCGGCGCCCCGCTCGTATGCGAGGGCGTCGCGCCGCGCGCGCCGAGCTGCGCGCCTGGGCACGTCCTCGGCCCCGCGGACGCGTGCATGCCGGTGGGCATCCAGGGGTGCGCCGAGCTCTTCGTGGAGGACGACGGGCTCTGCCATCCATCGATGGAGAAATGCCCTGCGGGGACGATCCCGAAGTTCGATGAGGGCTGTATTCCCGCTGGCATCCCCCGCTGCGCTCCGGAGCTCGCGGGCGACGACGGGCTCTGCAGGCCGGCCATGGCGAGGTGCCCGACAGGCACGTTCGCGACGCCGGAAGCGGGGTGTGTGCCGGTCGACGGCCCCGTCGGCTGCGGGCGCGGGCCGTGGGGGAGCGTCCCGCGCGTGTCCGGGAACGTCTATGTGGATCCGAGCTACTCCGGCGCGGACGGCGACGGATCCGAGGCGAGGCCGGTCACGACGATCGAGGCGGCGCTGGGGCTCGTCGACGACGGCGGGACGATCGCGCTCGCGGCGGGGACCTACGACGAGCCGGTCGTCATCACGAAGCCGCTCGAGATCACCGGCCCGTGCGCCTCGCGCGTGCGGATCCGCGGGGTGAGCTCGGCCGTGCGTCCTCCCGCGATCGTGGCCGTGCTCGACGCAGGGGAGGTGACGCTCCGGGGGATCGAGATCGGCGGAGACGGCGCCGGCGTCGTGGCGACCGGCGCGAGCGCCGTGACGCTCGAGCGCGTTCACATCAAGGACGCCATGCATGCCGGCGTCCTGTCGGGCGATGGCGCCCGCATCTCGGTGGCGCAGAGCTGGATCGAGGGGACGCGCGGCGGCAGCGCAGGGACCGGCATCGGCGCCTGTGCGGAAGCCGGCGGTGCGCTCCTCGTGAAGGAGAGCGCCGTGACGGGCAACCGCGCGGCGGGCGTGGCGGCGCTCCAGGCGGGCGCCACGGCGTCTGTGGTGGGCAGCCTCGTCGAGGGAACCGTGTCGTCGGGGCGCTACCCGGCGGACGGCCAGGGGATCGTCGTGCAGGACGGCGCCGAGGCGTCGATCGAGAGCACGGCTGTCGTTGGAAACCAGCTGTCCGGGATCCTCGTGGCGGCCAGCGCGTCCGCGACCCTCTCCGGCGTGCTCGTCGAGGGGACGAGCACCGGGACCTCCGACCCGCCTTACGGCGTCGGCGTGTATGCGGCGAGGCAAGCGCGCGTCGCCATCGACTCGAGCGTGGTCCTCGGCAACACGGAGATCGGCGTCGCCGTCATCGGCGAGGGCAGCGCGGCGACGATGACGCGGAGCCTGGTGCAGGGCACGGTGGCGGCCCCGACCGGGTCGTTGCTCGGCGGATTCGGGGTCGCCGTCGCCCGCGGCGCGGCGATGCGCCTCCACGACAGCGCGGTCGTCCGGAACCGCGGCACCGGGGTTCACGTCGGCGACTCTTCCGCCGAGCTGATCGCCGGCGGCAACCTCATCGAAGGCACCATCGCCGAAGGCAGCTGGGGGGACGGCGCCGGGCTGACCGTGGCGGAGGGCCGGGTGACGCTCGTGTCGAACGCCATTCGCAGCAACGAGGGCACCGGCCTGCTCGTGGGATATGACGGGTCCGAGGCGACCGTGACAGGCAACCTCGTCGAGGGGCATGTCGCGCCGGACCGCCGCGCGCCGGTGGGGCAGGGGATCGTCATCTACAGAGGCGCCACCGCCGTGCTCGCGGGCAATGTCGTGAGCGGCAACCGCTCCGTCGGCGTCTTCGCCGGCACGGAGATCCTCGGCAGCAAGGTCGAGATCATCGGGAACCTGATCGACGGCACCGCGGGCGGCGAATCAGACGACGGTGACGACGGCGACGACGGCGACGACGGCGGCGACGACGACGACGACAGCACGGGCATCGGCGTCGCCGCCGCGGGGTACGAGATCCGGCTCGCTTCGTCCATCGTCCGCGGGAGCCGCACGGCCGGCGTTGTGCTGTTCGCCTCCGAGGCGGAGATCTCGCAGACGGTCGTCGACGGGGTGACGGGTGATCCCCGCGCCGCACAGGGCAGGCGGCGCGACGAGCTCGTCGCCGACGGCGTCCTCGCGCTCGCCGGCTCCACCGTCGCGCTCGATGACGTGCGGGTGGAAGGCTGTGCGCGCGCCGGCATCCTGTACGACCGGAGCACCGGTCGCCTCTCCCGGGTTCGCGCCCTGGACAACCGCTTCGGGCTGGTCGTGCAGGGCTCGCCCGAGCCTCAGCTGAAGCTGGGTAAGGAGAGCGCGTTCGTCGACAACTGCACCGCCGACGAGCTCTTCGGCAGCGAGCTCCGCGTGCCAGCGTCCGCTCCCCCGCTCCCATGAAACGCGCTCGCGGCCGCTCGTCTGCCCCGCGCCCGCGCCTGTGCGCGAAACATTGATGACATCGAAGGGAGCCTTTCCTGATACGTGGTACTCACGGCCACGGCGGAGAGGACCAGCCCATCAGGCGTCGAATAGCGGCCCGCACTACAACGCTGAGCGTACCCGACGCTCCGCCCGCGTCCGCCCCTGACGCGGCCTTCCCTCTCTGCCCGCCCAGGGGGGTGTCCGCGCTCGCCCTGGGAGCGCGCCCCCCTGTCCATCGGCGCGAAGTTGGAAATTTCTGGTCTTGTAATCGCCCGCGGACGTCTGTATAGACCTGCCCCGGACGCGCGTGGACCGCGGTGCACCTCAGGTGCCTGAACCGACGCAGCCTGTGACTGCTTACTTTCTTACTGCGGCCAAAGAAAATAACAGTGCAAGTGCTTAAGCCATCATTCCTCATGACGCGTGATGACACCATGAGCACCATGAGACGGAGTTGCTGCTGCGAGACATGACGCACCACGACATCTCCCTTGTAAAGCGCGCCTGAGTAAGCGGCGCGAGAACTTGACAGCGACCTCGAATCCCCGTTGACACTGCTGTGCGAAAACGGCTACTGTGCCGACGCCTGGATGCTGGTATGGCGCACTGCGTCGCGGTGTCGAATTCCGGCGAGCCGCTCTGCTGCGTGGTGGCTTCCAGGGAGATTGAGGAGTGGGAGAGGGACGGTGGGCGCTCGGGCGTATCCACGAGGGCCCCGCGAGGAGCATTCTCATGAGGAACTGGTTGTTGCCGCGTCGGACGTTCGTTTTGTCGACGTTGCTGCTTTCGGTCGGTGTCACAGCGGGGTGCGGGAAGACCGAACCGACCAAGGAGTCCGCGGGCGGCGCGAGCACCGCGCCGGGTGCGGGCAAGCCCTCTCCGGCCGCCGACACCTTCCTGACCGTCTCGATCGAGCAGCAAGCGTCATGGGTGCGGAACTTCAATCCTCTGCTCGCATCAGGCAACGTTCGCTGGCCAACCGTCGCTGGTATTTACGAGCCGCTCCTCGTTTACAACACGATGAAGGGCGAGTTCACCCCCTGGCTCGCATCCAAGTACGAGTGGGGTAACGGGAACAAGACGCTCACCGTCACGACGCGGCCCGGCGTCAAGTGGTCCGATGGCCAGCCGTTCACGGCGAAGGACGTGGCCTTCACCTTCGGGCTCCTGAAGAAGCACGTCGCCCTCGACCTGCAGGGCGTCTGGAAATGGCTGACCTCGGTCGAGGCCAAGAGCGACTCCACGGTCGAGTTCACGCTCACGCGGCCGTACGTCCCCGGGCTCGTCTTCCTCGGCCACCAGCCGATCGTGCCGGAGCACAAGTGGAAGGACGTGGCGGATCCGGTCACGTACACGAACGAGAACCCGGTCGCGACGGGGCCCTTCACCGAGGTGAAGACCTTCCAGAACCAGATCTACGAGCTCGGCCGGAACCCGAACTACTGGCAGCCGGGCAAGCCGGCGATCAAGGGGCTCCGCTTCCCGGCGTACCCGGGCAACGACCAGGCGAACCTGGCGCTCCTGAACGGCGAGGTCGACTGGGCCGGCAACTTCGTCCCGGAGATCGAGAAGGTCTACGTCGGCAAGGACCCGGCGAATCACCACTACTGGTTCCCGCTCGTCGGCAGCACGGTGTTCGTCTACACGAACACGACGAAGAAGCCCCTCGACGACGCGCGGGTGCGCAAGGCGATCAGCATGTCGCTCGACCGCGAGCAGATCGTCAAGGTCGCCATGAACAACTACACGCGGCCGGCGGACGCGACGGCGCTGAGCGACGCGCACGAGCGCTGGCGCAGCCAGAAGACGGTCGAGGCGGGCGACTGGGTCAAGTTCAACGTGGCCAAGGCGAACCAGATCCTCGACGAGGCGGGTTATGCCAAGGGGGCCGACGGCATCCGCGTGAAGGACGGGAAGCCGCTGCGCTTCGATCTCAACGTCGTCACGGGCTGGTCCGACTGGGTGCGCGCGGCGCAGATCGTCACGCAGCAGGTGAAGCAGATCGGCGTCGAGGCCACGCTGAAGACGTACGACTTCAGCGCGTTCTTCGAGGCGCTCCAGAAGGGCACGTTCGACCTGTCGATGGGCTGGTCGAACGAGGAGCCGACCCCCTACAATTTCTACCGAGACCTCCTCGGCACCGCGACCGCGAAGCCGGTCGGCGAGACGTCGGCGCGCAACTGGCACCGCTTCGGCGCCAAGCAGGCCGACAGCCTCTTCGAGGCGTTCGAGGCCGCGACCGAGCCGGCGGAGCAGAAGAAGATCATCGAGCAACTCCAGGAGATCTTCTCCGAGGCGGCGCCCTCGATCCCGCTGTTCCCCGGGCCGTCCTGGGGCGAGTACAACACACGCCGCTTCACCGGGTTCCCCAGCAAGGAGAACCCGTACGCGAAGCTGTCGCCCAACAACCCGCCCGAGTACCTCCTGGTCCTCACCGAGCTCAAGCCGAAGTGAAGTTGGGCGTGACCTGATCCGGAGCGCAGGTTAAAAGAGAGAGCTTCTGTGCGTTACCTTCTGCGACAGCTGGGCTTGTACTTCATCGCGGCGTGGGCCTCGCTCACCCTGAACTTCCTCATTCCGCGCGCCATGCCGGGCGATCCAGCCTCGGCCATGTTCGTGCGCTTCCGGGGGCAGCTGCAGCCGGAGGCGATCGAGGCGCTGCGGAAGGCGTTCGGGTTCACGGATGAGCCGCTCTACAAGCAGTACTTCACCTACCTGAGCCACATCCTGGTCGGCGATTTCGGCACATCGATCGCGCACTTCCCGGCGAAGGTGACGGAGGTCATCGCGACGGGGCTCGGCTGGACGCTGCTCCTGTCGGGCGCCGCCGTGATCGTCAGCTTCGGCCTGGGGACGCTGCTCGGGATCATCGCGACGTGGAAGCGGGGCGGCTGGCTCGACTCGATCATGCCGCCGGTCCTGATGTTCCTCGGCGCGTTCCCCTACTTCTGGCTCGCGATGGTGTCGCTCTACCTCCTCGGGTTCGTGCTCGGGGCCTTCCCGCTGCGGCACGCTTACAGCGACACGCTCTCGCCCGATTGGAGCCTGGAGTTCATCGGGAGCGTGCTCTCGCACATGATCCTGCCCGCCCTGTCGATCGTCATCGCCACCATCGGCGGCTGGATGCTCGGCATGCGCAGCGCGATGGTCACCGTGCTGTCCGAGGAGTACATCACGATGGCCCAGGCCAAGGGGCTCTCGCAGTGGCGGGTCATGTTCACCTACGCCGCGAGGAACGCGCTCCTGCCCAACGTCACCGGCTTCGGCATGGCGCTCGGCTTCGTCCTCGCCGGCTCGCTGCTCACCGAGATCGTCTTCTCGTATCCGGGGCAAGGCTATCTGCTCATCCAGGCGGTTCGAAACCAGGATTACCCGCTCATGCAGGGGATCTTCCTTACCATCACGTTCGCCGTGCTGGGGGCGAACTTCCTGGTCGACGTGATCTACGTGTTTCTTGATCCCCGCGCCCGCGGGCGCTGACGGCTGGGTCCAGGAGAAGCGATGGCTGCGCAACAAGGCAACAGCGG
Source organism: Sorangium sp. So ce117 (assembly GCF_051524395.1). Classification (NCBI taxonomy): domain Bacteria; kingdom Pseudomonadati; phylum Myxococcota; order Polyangiales; family Polyangiaceae; genus Sorangium; species Sorangium sp. So ce117. The sequence continues at coordinate 6,280,638 of NZ_CP150309.1, read as the reverse complement.
GGGCGGCGGCTCCCGCGCGGCGGGATGGCTCCGCCTCCTCCTCTCGAATCGCAAGGCGATGGTGGGCACGCTCATCGTGCTCTTCTTCCTGCTCGTCTCGCTGCTCGGCCCCTCGCTCGTGGGCCAGGACCCGCACGCGTTCGTGGGCATGCCTCACGAGGCTCCCTCTGGCGAGCACCTGTTCGGCACGAACGGCCAGGGGCAGGACGTGCTCGCGCAGACGATCGTCGGCGCGCGGACCTCGCTGGCCGTCGGCTTCGCCACGGGCTTCGCGGTGATCGCGATCGGCGCGGCGATCGGCATGGCCGGGGGCTACTTCGGCGGCTGGATCGACAGCGTACTTTCGCTGCTCACGAACGTGTTCCTGATCATCCCTGGCCTGCCGATGGCCGTCGTCATCGCGGCCTACCTGCCGGCCGGGCCGATGACGATCCTGTTCGTCCTCGTCCTCACGGGCTGGGCGTGGAACGCGCGTGTGCTCCGCTCGCAGGTGCTCGCGCTGCGCGACAAGGACTTCGTGTCCGCGGCCCTCGTGAGCGGCGAGAGCAGCGCGCGCATCATCTTCGTGGAGATCCTGCCGAACATGACGTCGCTCCTCATGTCCGGCTTCATCGGCGCGACGGTTTACGCCATCGGCGCCCAGGTCGGCCTCGAGTTCCTCGGGCTCGGCGACCTGAGCGCCGTCACCTGGGGGACGAACCTCTACTGGGCGAGCAACAACGCCGCGCTCCTCACGGGCGCCTGGTGGACCATTGTCCCCACCGGCGTGTGCGTCGCGCTTGTCGGGTTCGCGCTCACGCTCATCAATTACGCGATCGACGAGATCTCGAATCCGCGGCTCCGCTCGGAGGGAGCCTGGTCGCGTCTCCTCAGGAGCCGCAAGGTCACGGCGGGTTCGTCAACGCCGGTGGTGAGGACTCATGGCGCCTAGTCCGCTTCTCTCGGTTCAGGATCTCCGGGTCGAGTTCATCACCCCGACGGGTCCGGTGTGTGCGGTCGACAACGTCTCCTTCGACATCGCCCCGGGCGAGGTGCTCGGCCTCGCGGGCGAGTCGGGGAGCGGCAAGTCGACGGTGGCGATGGCCATCATGCGGCTTCTCCGCCCGCCGGCGGTCATCACGGGCGGGCACGTGTACTTCGCCGGGCAGGACGTGCTGGCGATGAACGACGAGCAGCTCCGCGCCTTCCGCTGGCGGAAGATGGCGCTGGTGTTCCAGAGCGCGATGACCGCGCTCAACCCGGTGCTGACGATCGGCGAGCAGATCGCGGATCCGATCATCGCGCACGACGGCGTGACGCCCGCTCAGGCGATGGAGCGCGCGGCCGCGCTGCTCAAGCTCGTGAACATCGACTCGTCGCGCCTGAACAGCTACCCGCACCAGCTGTCGGGCGGCATGCGGCAGCGCGTGGTGATCGCGATCGCGATGGCGCTCAAGCCGCCGTTCCTCATCATGGATGAGCCGACGACGGCGCTCGACGTGGTCGTGCAGCGGGAGATCCTGCAGCAGATCGCCGAGCTCAAGGAGCGCCTCGGCTTCTCGATCCTCTTCATCACGCACGACCTCTCGCTCATCGCCGAGTTCTCGACGCGCATCGCCATCCTCTACGCGGGCAAGCTCGCGGAGACCGCCCGCGCCAAGGACCTCTTCAGCGATCCGAAGCACCCGTACACGCAGGGGCTCCTCGGGTCGTTCCCCTCGGTCCGTGGGCCGCGCCGCAAGCTGCAGGGCATCCCGGGTTCGCCGCCCGACATGCGCAACCCTCCCGCCGGCTGCCGCTTCCACCCCCGGTGTCCGCAGGCCTTCGCGACCTGCCAGAACGAGCTGCCCGTCCTTCGTGAAATCGCGCCCGAGCACCGCGGCGCTTGCCACCTCTACTGACGATGACGATGACGCAACCTTCTGTCTCGCCTGTCCTCGATGTGGTGCGCCTGGGGAAATACTTCCCTGTCGGCGGCGGGCTGCGATCGCAGCAGCTCCGGGCGCTGCACGACGCATCGTTCGCGCTGGCAGAGCGTGAGGTCATCGCGCTCGTCGGCGAGTCGGGCAGCGGCAAGAGCACGATCGCACGGCTCCTCGCGCGGCTGATGCCCCCGAGCAGCGGGCAGATCGTGTTCAAGGGTCGCGACGTGCTGAAGGAGGAGCCGACCCGCGCCTCGCTCGCTTACCGCGGGCAGGTGCAGATGATCTTCCAGGATCCGTTCGGCTCGCTCAACCCGGTGCACACCATCGGTTACCACCTCGAGCGGCCGCTCCTGCTCCACAACAAGGCGCCCACCCCGGCGATCCTCCGGGAGAAGGTGCACGAGCTCCTCAAGACGGTCGATCTGAACCCGCCGGCGGAGGTCGCGCTCAAGTACCCGTACCAGCTGTCGGGCGGCCAGCGGCAGCGCGTGTCGATCGCCCGCGCCCTCGCGGTGGATCCCAGCGTGATCCTCGCGGACGAGCCGATCTCGATGCTCGACGTCTCGATCCGCATGGGCGTCCTGAACCTGATGGAGAAGCTCAAGGAGGAGCGCGGCATCTCGTACCTCTACATCACGCACGACATCGCGAGCGCGCGCTACGTCGCGGATCGCACGATGGTGATGTACGCCGGCCACATCGTGGAGGGCGCGCCGAGCGAGGAGCTGATGCAGCAGCCGGCGCACCCCTACACGAAGCTCCTGCTCTCGGCGGTTCCGGATCCGAACGGCTCGATCCGCGGCGACCTCCCGGCCCGGTCCGGGGCGCCGAAGCTCATCAACCCGCCGCCGGGCTGCCCCTTCGCAGACCGCTGCCCGAGCGTGATGAACACGTGCCGGGAGCAGATGCCGGGGGCCGTCGACGTCGGGTCGGGGCACTGGGTCCGCTGCCACCTCTACGCGCCCGGCTCCGTCATCGCGCCCTCAGCGCTCTACGATCGCACGGTGCCCGCCTCCGTCGAGGCCGGACCTCTCTAAAGGAGAACCACAAGTCGACATGCCGTCTCTGAGATTTCCCGACAATTTCGTCTGGGGGACCGCGACGTCCTCCTATCAGATCGAGGGGGCTACGAACGAGGACGGCCGCAGCGAGTCCATCTGGGATCGCTTCGCGAAGACGCCCGGTCAGATCGTCGACGGGACCAACGGCGACGTCGCGTGCGACCACTACCACCGGTGGCCTGAGGACATCGCGCTGATGAAGAGCCTGGGCATGATGGCCTACAGGTTCTCGATCGCGTGGCCGCGCATCCTCCCGAACGGCCGGGGCGCGGTGAACCAGAAGGGGCTCGACTTCTACAGCCGGCTCGTGGACGGCCTCCTCGCGGCCGGGATCGAGCCGTACGCGACGCTCTTCCACTGGGACCTGCCGCAGGTGCTCCAGGACGAGGTCGGGGGCTGGCAGCATCGCTCGACGGCGGATGCGTTCGTGGAGTTCGCCGACGTCATCTCGCGGAAGCTCGGCGATCGCGTGAAGAAGTGGATCACGCACAACGAGCCGTGGTGCACGGCGTTCCTCAGCTACGAGAAGGGGATCCACGCACCGGGCGGGCGCGATTTCAAGAAGGCCCTGACGGTGAGCCATCACCTCCTGCTCTCCCACGGCCTCGCGGTGCCCGTCCTGCGCAGGAACAGCCCCGGCGCCGAGGTGGGCATTACGCTGAACATGAACTACGCGATGCCCGCGTCGCCGAGCGCCGCTGACTACGATGCGTGCCGCCACTACGACGGGTATTTCAACCGCTGGTTCCTCGATCCGCTGTACGGCCGGCGTTACCCGGCGGACATGATCGAGGACTACATCGCGCTGGGCTACCTCCCGCCGGAGGGGCTGACCGTGTGCAAGCCGGGCGATCTCGACATCATCGCCACGCAGTGCGACTTCCTCGGCCTCAACTACTACTCGCGGGCGGTCCTGCGGAGCAGCAAGGTGCCCGAGGAGCAGAACCTGCCGAGGACGGTGCACGTCGCGCCCCTCTCCGAGCAGACGGAGATGAACTGGGAGGTCTACCCGGAAGGGCTGCGGCGGCTGCTCCTCCGGCTGCACGTGGAGTACGGCGTGCCGAAGCTCTACGTGACGGAGAACGGCGCGGCCTACTCGACGGAGCCCAACAAGGACGGCAGCATTCCGGACACGCGGCGGCTTGAGTTCCTGCGCGATCACTTCGTCGCCGCGCGGCGCGCGATGGACGCGGGGGCGCCGCTCGCTGGGTACTTCGTGTGGTCGCTGATGGACAACTACGAGTGGGATCGCGGCTATTCGCAGCGGTTCGGCATCGTCTGGGTGGACTACGAGACGCAGCGGCGCGTCCCGAAGGACAGCGCGCTCTGGTACAAGGGCGTCATCGCCGCCAACGCGGTCGACGACGGCTCCTCGCCGGCGACCTGACCGAAGACCCCTCCCCCAACGTCACGTCACGCGGAGCACCTCGTCCAGGGAGGTGAGCCCCTCCTTCACCTTGGCGAGCCCGGCCTCGCGGAGCGGCACGAGGCCTACCTTGCGTGCGGCGTCCCGGTACGCGCGCTTTCCCGCCCGCGCCTTCACGAGATCCCGCAGGTCGTCGTCGAGCTCAAGCATCTCGAACAGGCCCATGCGCCCCCGGTAGCCCGTCAAGTGGCATGTCTGGCACCCGACGCTGCGCTTCAGCTCGGCGCCCTTCTCGATGAGGACCTTGTCCTCCTCGCCCGTCACGGCGGTCTCGAGCTCGTACGTCTCCGCGCACTCCTCGCAGAGCTTGCGGACGAGCCGCTGCGCGACCACGGCGAGCAGGGCGTTCGCCACGATCCACGACTCCGCGCCGAGGTCCACGAGGCGCGCGACCGTGTCCACCGCGTCGGAGGTGTGCAGCGTCGACAGCACGAGGTGCCCCGTGAGGCTCGCCTGCAGCGCGATCTGCGCCGTCTCGGGATCGCGCATCTCGCCCACCATGATCACGTCCGGGTCCTGCCGCAGGATCGCGCGCAGGCCCGTCGCGAACGTGAAGCCCTGCCTCGGGTTGGTCTGCCCCTGCGTGATGTCGGCGAACTCGACCTCGATCGGATCTTCCAGCGTGACGATGCTCAGCTCGCTCGTCTTCATGACCTTGATCAGCGAGTAGAGCGTCGAGGTCTTGCCGGATCCGGTCGGCCCACACACGACGATCAGCCCCGAGGGCCGGTCGGCGAGCCGCTCGAGCCGCGGCAGGTCCCCCTCGGCGAGCCCGAGCTTGTCGAGCGGGATCAGCTGGTGGCTCAGCAGCACGCGCAGCACGAGCGTCTCGCCGTGGATCGCGGGGAACGTCGAGGCGCGCAGGTGGATGAGCGGGTGGCCGTGGAGCTCCAGGCTGAACTGGCCGTCCTGCGGCAGGCGCCGCTCGGTCATGTCCATCCGCGCGAGCACCTTCACGCGCGAGGTGAGCGACGGCGCGATCTCGATCGGGATCTGCCCTTGCGCCACCATCACGCCGTCGACGCGGTAGCGCACGCGGATGCCGTCGCGCTTCGGCTCGACGTGGATGTCGCTCGCGCCCATCGAGACCGCGCGGCGGACCAGGTGATCGAGCACCTTGACCGCGTCGAGCTCCTCGGACGCCGTGGGGGGGCGGCTCTGGCTCATCGCGCGCCTCCCTTGCCGACGACGTCGATCGTGCGGAGCGAGACCATCTTCAGCTCGTCCGAGGGGGGGAACGTCGCCCAGACGCTGACGCCGTAGAGCCCGGGCCGCCCGCGGTCGTCCAGCGGGACCTGGATGTCGAATCGATTGCCGGTCACCTGGAGAGGAATAGGCGTCTTGAAGCCCTTCGGGAAGAACGTCGCGTAGGGGGGCGGGATCGGGTATCCGCCCATCTTGAGCAGCTTCTCCGGCTTGATCGGCTTCGCCGGCTCGACCCGCGAGATCCCGACGCCCGCGATCTTCGCCGGCGCGGCGAGCTCGCCGCTCACCCGGATCCGCTCGCCGATCTTCGCCCGCCTGGGCAGCGGCTGGTACGTCCCGTAGTCGTCGACGAACTCCTGCGCCAGGCAGGCGATGTCGAACCCTTTCGCCTTGGCCAGCCCGACCCCGAGCGACGTGTGCGACGCTGTGAGCACGTTGCGCCGGTGCCCGTCGGCCGGGGGCTTCTCGTTCATGAAGGCCTGGTGCACGCGCTCGAGGCTCTCCGCGGAGAAGCGCGGATCCGGATCGAGCTCGCGGGGGATCGCGTCGGCGAAGCAGCCGGCGTTCTCCATCGGGAACCCGTCGCCGCCCGCGGCCGTGTAGCGCTCCTCCGGGACCGAGCCGTCGCTGCCCCAGTGGCCGGTGAAGCCGATCCGGACCATGTCCTCGGCGTGCCGCCGCCCTGCGCGCGCCGCGGTCTCGTCCCACCGGACGGGCGGCAGCTTGTGCGCCGCGCGATCGCGGTTCACGAGGCCGAGCACGTACCGCGCTGCCTCCGCGCGGGTCATCTGCTGGCCCGGCGCGGGCGGGGCCTGGGTGCCCTGGGCCTCGCCGCCGGCCTCCACGCCGGCGGCCCTGCCCTCCGAGGGGCGCGTGCTTTCCTCCTCCGCCGCCCCGCCTCTGGCCTTGTCCCCGGACGGCTCCTCCGCCGGCGCCTTCGCGGCGCTCGCGCCGCACCCGAGCGCGTGGGCGCCCGCGGCGACGAGCCCCAGCCAGAGCGCCCCGGATCGGCGCTCCCGCTGACCATCCATCGCTCCTGTCCTGCTTCTCCTTGTGACTCCGATGATCGCGCGCATCGTTGCGACCGTAGCGCTTCGATGTCGCGCACGCACCCGGGAGCGCCGGCGCCTTTGGGCGCACGGCGGCGTGTACGGCGGCGAGGTCGAGGTGGTAATCGATGCGCTACGTGAGCACGTCGTCATCGTCGCAGGGTGCGGTCGCCGCGCACCCGCCCGGGGCCTCCGCGATCGTCCTCGCCGCGGAGCGCGAGGGGCGCGCGGCGCACCCGACAGCGGGCGTCCTGTGGATGCTCCTGGCCCAATCGCTCTTCGCCGTGATGAACGTCCTCGCGCGGCTCTCTTCGGAGCACGCCCCGTGGCCCGAGGTGGCGGCGTCGCGCACGCTGGTGGGCGCGGCCACCGCGCTCGGCGTCGCGCTCGTCCGCCGTGCGCCGCTCTCCGTGGGTCGGGGCGACCGGCGGCTCGCGTGGGCGCGCTCGCTCTGCGGCACCGGGGCGATGCTCTGCGGCTTCTACACGCTCGGCACGCCGCAGATCGCGCTCGGCGACGCGGTCACGCTCGGCGCGACGAGCCCGATCTTCGTCGCGCTCCTCGCGCCGCGGTTGCTCGGCGAGCGCACGAGCCCGCGCCTCTGGCTCGCGACCCTGCTCGCCTTCGCGGGCGTCGGGCTGGTCGCCGCGCCGAGGCTCGCGATCGCGGGCGAGATCGCGCTCATCGCCACGCTCGGCGCCGTCTTCTCGGCGTTCGCCATGATCTGGCTGCGCAGGATCGGCGCAGGCGGCGAGCGCGCGAGCCCCGAGGCGATCGCGCTGCACTTCTCGCTCGTGGCGAGCGCCGCGATGGTCGCGCTCTCCATCCCGGTCTGGCGGACGCCCGACGCCTTCGGCGCTCTCCTGCTGATCGGGACGGGGCTCGCCGGCGGCCTCGCGCAGCTCGCGATGACGCGCGCCTACGCGCTCGACAGCGCGGCGCGCATCGGCGCGATCGGTTACGTCGGGGTCGTCCTGTCGCACGTGCTCGCCGCCGCCTGGCTCGGCGAGAGCCCGTCGGCGGACCAGCTGCTCGGGGCGGCGCTCGTGACGGCGGCCGGCCTGTGGCTCGCTGCCCAGGCGCTGCGCGACGCGCGGCGGCCGGCGCGTTGACCGGCCTCCACCCCGCGTGGGATAGCGGATCTCCGCTCAAGGAGGATCTGCATGAAAGCGTTCGCACTCCAGGGTTCGTTCGGTCTCGACGCGCTCCGCCCGATCGATCTTCCGGATCCTGAGCCGGGGCCTGGGCAGATCGTCCTCCAGATGAAGGCGGCGTCGCTCAACTTCCGCGACCTGCTCGTGGCGAAGGGGCTCTACAACCCGAAGTTCTCGCTGCCTCTCATCCCGCTCTCCGACGGGGTAGGGGAGGTCGTTGCCGTGGGGGACGGGGTGACGCGGGTGAAGGTCGGCGATCGCGTGAGCCCCATCTTCCACCAGCGCTGGATCGACGGGGAGCTCTCCGCGGACAAGGCGCGGGGGGCGCTCGGCGGGGAGCTGCCGGGCGTGGCCGCGGAGCGGGTGCTGCTCGATGAGGAGGGGGTCGTCGCGGTCCCGAAGCACCTCACGGACGAGGAGGCCGCGTCGCTGCCGTGCGCCGCCGTGACCGCCTGGAACGCGCTCTTCGTGGCGAGCCACCTCAAGGCGGGCGACACGGTCCTCGTGCAGGGCACGGGCGGCGTCTCGATCTTCGCGCTGCAGTTCGCCCGGCTCGCGGGCGCCCGCGTCATCGTCACCTCGAGCAGCGACGAGAAGCTCGAGCGCGCGAGGTCGCTCGGGGCGTCGGAGACCATCAACTACCGCGCGAACCCCGACTGGGACGCGCCCGCGCGCTCGTTCACCGGCGGCGCGGGGGTGGATCACGTGATCGAGGTGGGCGGCGCGGGTACGCTCGCCCGTTCGCTCCGCGCGGTCCGGTTCGGCGGCCGCGTCAGCCTCATCGGCGTGCTCACGGGCGGCGCGCTGGGGGATGTCGGCCTGTTCCCCATCCTGATGAAGCAGATCACCGCCCAGGGCATCTTCGTCGGGTCGCGGGCGATGTTCGAGGACATGAACCGCGCGATCGCGGCGAGCGGGCTCCGGCCGGTCGTCGACCGCGTGGTCCCCTTCGCCGAGGTGCGCCAGGCGATCGAGTCCATGGCGAGCGGCGCACACTTCGGGAAGATCGCGATCCGGTTCTGAGGGGGCCGACCGCGACACGATTCGTCCCTCCGGCGCCGCGGCGTCCCCTCCGGTGCACCGGCATCCCTCGGAAGTGGCCTCGTCGGCCCAAGTCGTTTACGAGTCGTCTACGAACGGATTCCGCGGCCGGCCGCTCGCCTGCGCCGCGCGAGAGGTGGTGCACGATGCGGCTCGATCTGGAGCTCGAGGTCCTGTGTGGTCAGCTCATCGTGGGCGGCTTCGACGGCGCGGAGCCGCCGGCCCGGTACCTGAAGGCCCTCGCCGAGGGGCGGCGGGGCGGCGCGATCCTGTTCCGGCGCAACGTCCCTGACGTGGCCGCCACGGCGCGGCTCTGCCAGGCGCTCGCCGCGGCGGGCGGCCCCGATCGGCCTCCCTTCATCGGCATCGATCAGGAGGGGGGCCGCGTCACCCGCTTGCCCGCGCCGTTCCTGACGCTGCCGTCGATGCGCTCGCTCGGCGAGCTCGCGGACCTCCCGCTGCTGCGCCGCGCGGCGCGCGCCGTCGCGTCCGAGCTCCGGGCCGTCGGCATCAACCTGAACTTCGCCCCGGTGCTCGACGTCGACTCGAACCCGGCGAACCCGATCATCGGCGATCGCGCGTTCGGCCGCGACCCCGGCGCGGTCGCGCGGGGCGCCGTCGCGTTCCTGGAGGGGCTCCAGGAGGAGGGCGTGCTCGCCTGCGGCAAGCACTTCCCGGGGCACGGCGACACGGCGCTCGACAGCCACCTCGCGCTCCCCACCCTCTCGCACGCGCGCGGCCGCCTCGACGAGATCGAGCTGCCGCCGTTCCGCGCCGCCTGCCGGGCCGGGGTCGCGTCGCTCATGACGGCGCACATCGTCGTCGAGGCGCTGGATCCCGGCGTCCCGGCGACGCTGTCGCGCGCCATCTGCACGGACCTCCTGCGCGGCGAGATCGGCTTCGAGGGGGTGCTCTTCTCGGACGATCTCGAGATGGCCGCGATCGCGGCGCATCACGCCGTCGAGGAGGCCGCCGCCGCGGCGGTCTGGGCGGGCTGCGACGCGCTGCTCGTCTGCCACAGCGAGGACCTGCAGGACCGCGTGCACGAGGCGCTCGTGCGCAAGGCCGAGCGCGAGCCCCGCTTCCGCGAGCGCTGCGTCGAGGCGGCCGCGCGGTGCCTGGGCCTGCGCCGGCGGTGCCCGCCGCGGCCGGCCTCCTCGCCCGCGGCGTTCGCCGAGATCGTGGGCGGGCCCGCGTCCCGGGCGGCGCTCGAGGACATCGAGCGGGCGCGCGCCGCGGGGGCGGCGACGTGACGGCGCCGCCGGGGGCCGCGCGAGCGGAGGCCGCGCAGCACCCTGAGCGCCCGTTCGCCATCACCGCGCGCCGTCTGGTCACCTGCGACGCGTCGCGCGCCTCGGCCGGCGATCCCCTCGGCGTCATCGAGGACGCCGCGATCGTCGTGCGACGCGGCGCGATCGACGCGGTCGGCCCGCGGCGCGAGGTCCTGCGGCCCGAGGCCGGCGTGCCGATCGCGATCGAGGCCGCGGGGGTCGTCACGCCGGGGCTCGTCGACTGCCACACGCACGCGCCCTGGATCGGCTCGCGGGACGCCGAGTACGCGATCCGCATGGCCGGCGGCGACTACGAGGCGATCGCCGCGGCCGGCGGCGGCATCGTCGCGAGCATGCGCGCGGCGCGCGCCGCGACCGCCGGCGACCTCGCGGACACGCTCCGCGCCCGCCTCCGCCGGATGGCCGCGCTCGGCGTGACCGCCGTCGAGGCCAAGAGCGGCTACGGCCTCGACGAGGCGACGGAGCGCAAGCAGCTCGAGGCGGTCGCCGAGGCGGGGAGGGACGCGCGCCTGCCCCGCGTCGTTCCGACGTACCTCGCGCTGCACGCGTTGCCCCCGGAGGCCGCCGACGACCGCGCGGCCTACGCGGCGACCGTCGCGCGCTCCTGGCTGCCCGCGATCGCCGCGGCCGGCCTCGCGCGCTACGTCGACGCGTACATCGACCGGAGCGCGTTCTCGGTGGACGAGGCGCGGCCGGTGCTCGAGCGGGCGCGCGCGCTGGGGCTCGGCGTGCGCGTGCACGTCGGGCAGTTCGCGGACGTGGGCGGCGCCGAGCTCGCGGCAGCGCTCGGCGCCGCGTCGGCCGACCACCTCGAGCACGTCGCGCCGGAGGGCATCGCGGCGCTCGCCCAGGCGGGCGTCGCCGCCGCGCTGCTGCCCGTGGCGAGCTTCACGCTGCGGCAGGAGCCGCCGCCCGTCGCCGCGCTCCGGGCCGCAGGCGTCCCGCTGATCGTGGGCAGCGACGCGAACCCCGGAACGGCGCCGACGGAGAGCCTTCCGCTCGCGCTCGCGCTCGCGGTGCGGCTCTACGGGCTCACGGTCGCCGAGGCGATCCTGGGCGCGACGCGCGAGGCCGCGGCCGCGCTCGGCCTACGCGACGTGTGCGGCGCCGTCCGTCCGGGGCTGCGCGCCGATCTCGCCGTGTGGGACCTGCCGCACGAGAACGCGATCGTGCAGCCCTGGGGCGCGCCGCGCGCGCGGGCCGTGCTGCGCGACGGCGAGGTCATCGCGGCGTCGGGCTGAGGCAGACAGCAAGTCAAGCCTGGACGCGCGTGCACCCTGCGCGTATGCCGCGCCCATGACTGAGACGCAGAGCCCTGTCGCTGTCCCGAGCCGCGCGGACAGCTCGTTCGATCCGGTCCCGCTCCTGGCCGAGGAGCTGAGCCTCCCGCGCCAGGGGGTCTCGGCGGTGGCCAAGCTGCTCGCCGAGGGGGCGACGGTCCCGTTCATCGCTCGCTACCGCAAGGAAGCGACCGGCGGGCTCGACGAGGTGCAGATCCGCGCCATCGAGGAGCGCCGCGCCTACCTCATCGAGCTCGAGGAGCGCCGCGCCACGGTGCTCACGGAGATCCAGAAGCAGGGCAAGCTCACCGACGCGCTCGCCTCGAAGATCCGCGCCTGCGGCACCAAGGCCGAGCTCGAGGACCTCTATCTCCCCTTCAAGCCGAAGCGCCGCACGCGCGCCATCATCGCGAAGGAGCGGGGCCTCGAGCCGCTCGCGGATCGCATGTGGTCGCAGCCGGGCGACGGCAGCCCCGAGGAGGAGGCCCGCGCGTTCGTCAGCGCCGAGAAGGAGGTCCCCGACGCGGCGGCCGCCCTCGCCGGCGCGCGCGACATCTGCGCCGAGCGCATCGCCGAGCACGCCGACGTGCGCAAGCTCGTCCGCGAGGCCTACGCGAAGGAAGGCGTCATCAAGGTCCAGAAGAACGAGGAGCACGCGGCCAAGCAGACGAAGTTCGACATGTACGGGAGCTTCGAGGAGCCCGTCGCGAACATCCCGTCGCACCGCTACCTCGCGATCCGCCGCGGCGAGGCCGAGGGCGTGCTCCGCGCCGCGATCGAGCTCGCGCCCGAGCCGCTCGTCCCCCCGATCCACGCCGCGGTGGGGCTGAAGCCGAAGTCGCCGTGGGCCGGCGAGCTCACGAAGGCCGCGGACGACGCCGTGAAGCGGCTCCTGCTCCCCGCGGTCCAGAGCGACGTGCGCGTCGACCTCAAGATGCAGGCCGATCGCGCCGCGGTCGAGGTCTTCGCCCAGAACCTCCGCGAGCTCCTCCTCGCGGCGCCCTTCGGCACGCAGGCGGTGCTCGGCATCGACCCGGGCCAGCGCACCGGCTGCAAGTGCGCCGTCGTCGACGAGACGGGCAAGCTCCTCGAGCACACGACGATCTACCTGGTCGGGAGCAGCGACTCGCTCGAGCGTGCGCGCCAGGACCTGCGCCGCATCTGCCGCAAGTACCCGCTCCGCGCCGTCGCCGTGGGCAACGGCACGCACGGCCGCGAGACCGAGGCGTTCGTGAAGGACGTGCTCGCGTCGGAGGGCCTGAAGGAGCTGTTCTGCGTCCCGGTGAGCGAGGCGGGCGCGAGCGTCTACTCGGCGAGCGAGGTCGCGCGCGAGGAGTTCCCGGACCTCGACCTCACGGTGCGCGGCGCGATCAGCATCGCCCGCAGGCTGCAGGACCCGCTCGCGGAGCTCGTGAAGGTCGACCCGAAGAGCATCGGCGTCGGCCAGTACCAGCACGACGTCTACCAGGGCCTGCTCGCGAGGAAGCTCGACGAGGTGATCGAGAGCTGCGTCAACCTGGTCGGCGTCGAGCTCAACACCGCGAGCGCCCCGCTGCTCGCCCGCGTCGCCGGCATCGGCCCGAGCCTCGCGAAGAAGATCGTCGCCCACCGCGACCTGAACGGCGCGTTCAAGAGCCGCAAGGCGCTGCTCGACGTGCCCGGCGTCGGCCCGCGGACGTTCGAGCAGGCGGCGGGCTTCGTGCGGGTCCGGGGCGGGGAGCACCCGCTCGACGCGAGCGCCGTGCACCCGGAGCGCTACGGCCTCGTCGAGCGCATCGCGGCGGACCTCGGCGTGCCGGTCGGGTCGCTCATCGGCGACACGGGGGCGATCGCGCGGATCAATGCGAAGAAGTACGAGGCCGGCGACGTCGGCTCGTTCACGCTGAACGACATCCTGAGCGAGCTGAAGAAGCCGGGCCGCGACCCGCGCGCCACGTTCGAGCCGCCGAAGTTCCGCGACGACGTGCGGACCATGGAGGATCTCAAGGAGGGCATGGAGCTCGAGGGCGTTGTGACCAACGTCACGGCGTTCGGCGCCTTCGTCGACATCGGCGTCCACCAGGACGGCCTCGTGCACGTCTCGCAGCTGGCGGACAGGTTCGTGAAGGACCCGAACGAGGTCGCGAAGGTGGGCGAGAAGATCAAGGTGCGAGTGCTCGAGGTCGACCTCGTGCGCAAGCGCATCTCGCTCACCGCGAAGAAGGGCGGCGCTCCCGCTGGCGCGCGTCCCCAGGCGGGCGGCCCGTCCGCCGGCGGCGACGCGCGCGGCCGCAACGATCGCGGCGACGGCCGCCGGCCGGCCCAGGGGCAGCAAGGGAAGGGGCAGGGGAGCTCGTCGGGCGGCTTCCGCAACAACCCCTTCGCGGACCTCCTGAGGAAGTGAGCGGTGGGTGCCCGCCTGGCCCCGGGCCAGGCGGGCCGCGCTAGAACCCGTGGTCGGCGAAGAAGCGCTCGATCCGGAGCGACACGAGCTCGGGGAACTCGACCGCGGTGGTGTGCGTCCCGCCGCGGACCACGAGGATCTCCGCCATCGGGATGCGGCGCGCCATCGACTGCGCCAGCGCCCGCGGGGTGAACGCATCGCGGTCGCCGGTGATGAGCAGCGTCGGGACGTCGATCTGCTCGAGCACGTGCTCGGCGTCGTGGGCGTCCAGCGCGCGGAGGTTGCTGAAGAGCCCGTGCATGTCGAGCCGGCCGAACGGCTGCACGAGCTCGGCGAACGCCTCGCTGTCGAGCGTCTTGCCGAGCAGCCCCATTCGCTTCAGCCAGAGCACCGCGTCCGGCGGGCCGATGGTGCTGCGTGTCACCCTGGCCGCCAGCGTGTGAGCGCGCGCCGCGAACGCCACGAACGGCGGAAACAGCCGCCCGAGCCCCGGCAGCGGCCCCATCGTCTCCAGCGGCCGGCGGTAGGTGCCGTTCAGCAGGACAAGGTTCGCGGCGAACCCCGGGAGCCTGCGGAACGCCTCCAGCGCCACCTGGACGCCCACGCTCCATCCCATCAGCGCGCCGTGCCGGATCCCTTCGACGGCGAGGATCGCCTCCAGGTCGCGGACATGGTTCGCGACCGCATAGGCGCCCGGAACGTCCGGTGACGGGCGCTTCGACGCGTACATCCCGCGGTAATCCCACGTGATGAACCGGTACTGGTCGGAGAGGTACTCGACCTGCGCCCGCCAGGCGAGGTACGGCCCGCCCAGCCCGTTGACCAGGACCACCGTCTTCGCCCCCTCGAACGGCGGCGGCGTCACCCGGTAAGTGATGTCGGTTCCATCGAAGCTCGTGACCCGCCGGGTCTCCATCCGGAGCGATGGCCGCCGCGGGGGCGACCCCCGCCGGCCCCCGCTGGAGGCAGGAGGAGGCGGCGCCTGCCGCCCGCCGCTGGAAGGCGGGGGGGACGCCTGCCGCCCGTCGCCAGAGGAAGCCGCGGGCGGCGCCTGCGGTCTGTTGCCGGTGGATGAAGCTGGCGGCGCCTGCGGTCCTTTGCCGGAAGGAGAGCGGAGCCGCGGCGGCCGACCCCCGCCGAACTTGAACGAGACCATGAACCCCCTGCTTCCTACCCGCTCCCTTCGCCGAGGGCCAGGCTGCCGGCGGTCGCCCGCAGGATGGGCGGGGACGCCGGCGCAGACCCGGCGAGGGCGCAGCTGCGGGCCGGCGGGGGCTGCCGTGGGGCCGGGTGGCCCGTGTGGCCTGGCGATCGCCTGTCGAAACACATCCTGCGCTGCGATCGCCATCGCGTTGACATTCCAGGCGGCGCGCCGCTAACGTGCCCGGCGGGTTGTCCGCTCGCCCGGCGCTCCCGTCGTGTTGCTGATCTTTCCCTCCCCGCTCCCATGTCGGTCTGTTGGAGGCCGGCCCGTGTCGTCTTCTGTTGCCGCTCGCGCAGGGGCAGCTCCGGTTCGGGCCGTGGTGGGTCGATTCCCTCGGGCGAGCTGGAGTTTTCAGCGCGAAGTGGTGCAGCGATCCCGTCCTCGAGGAGCCGATGGCTGAAGAAAAGAAGAAGAGCAAAATCGATCTGAAGGCTCGGCTTGGCAAAACGGCGATAGGCGGGGCGCCAGGAGCGGCCGTCCCCCTTCCCGTGCCTGGTTCGCAGCCCGGATCGGGGCCGCCTCCCGACATGAACGCGGGCCCGATCGGCATGCCCTCGCCGCATCCGAGCGCGCGGCCGCCGATGCCCTCCGTGGGAGGCATCGCGCCCCCGCCCGGGATCTCGCCAGGCATCCCGCTGCCGCCGTTCGCGCCGGCGCCGCGTCCTGTGATCCAGACGCCTCCGCCCAAGCCGACGGCCGCCGCGCAGACCATCAAGGTCGAGGTCGGCGAGGAGGTCGAGCAGGAGCGGCGGAAGGCCTCGAAGAAGACGGCGCTCTACGCCGGCCTCGCGGCGATCGTCGGCATCGGCGTGGGCTTCGCCATCGGCGGCGCGAAGGAGCGCGGCGATCGCGGCAAGCTCGCGGTCGACGGCGCCGCGGCGCTCGCGAAGGACGTGAAGGCCGCGAACGAGAAGATGGTGGAGCTGAAGGAGAAGCTCGATGCGGGCCGGACGGCGCTCGAGGGGAAGAAGTTCCCCGCGCAGCTCGTGGCCGAGCTGGGCGGCATCAACGTCCCGTTCGATGCCACCAACCTGGAGGGCAAGCAGATCGGCGGCCTCCCGGGGCGGGTGATGCGCCAGGTCCTCGCCTACACCACGGCGGTCCAGGATCTCAACAAGACCAAGGACAGCCTCAAGAACGTCCTCTCGGCCGCGCAGGCGCCCGTCGAGAAATCGTGGAAGGAGCAGGAGGAGCCGGTCGTGAACTTCTCGGTGGTCTTCCGCCGGGACGGCGACAAGACGCTGGCCGAGCTCGTTCCCAACAAGGCGCCGTTCCCGTTCGGCAAGGACTGGCCGGCGAAGTACACGGTGAACCGCCTCGAGCGCACGCAGCAGGGCATGAAGGCTGCCGAGAAGGAGGCCACCCGCTGGACGAAGGGCGACATCGCCGGCGGCGATCTGCAGGCCCTCCCGGTCGATCCTCAGTCCGTCGCTGGCCTCACGAGCGAGCAGATGGTCTTCAGGCTCGCCAGCGCGATGGCGGACATCCGCAAGCTGCTCGAGGGCAACAAGGACAACCCCGTCGAAGAGACGCCCGGCCTCATCAAAGAGGGCGACGATCTCGCGAACGAGCTCCGCAAACTCTCCCTCGCCCGCTGAGCGGCACGCGCCCGCTTCGGATACGGGCCCACCTCGACGTTTTCGGTGCTCAGCGCACCGGAGTGCGCCTGCGCGCCGAAAACGCCGATCTGGGCCCGTCTCCTGTGCGGGCGCGCGCCGCTCGGCCGGCGCAGATCTGAGGCATCGCTCGCGTTGCGGGAGGCGTGCCTGGTTTCACGGTCTACTAGGGTAGCCGAGGGGCGATGGCCGCCCCTCCTGCGCGCTGGGTCGGCGCGGGGCGATTTAGGCGGCGCCGCCGGCGCCCATGGCGCGGGGGCGGACGATCTCGACCTTGCCGATGTGGCGCTCGTCGCTGTCGCGCACGATGAAGCGGAGGCCGAACTTGCTCACGGCCGTGCCGACCTCGGGCACCTTGCCCACGTGCTGCGTGAGCATCCCGCCGAGAGATTCGTACTTCCCCTCACGGTCGAGCTCGGCGCCAAGATAGGCCGAGAGATCGCTCATCGATACGGCCGCGTCGGCGACCAGACGGCCGTCGCCCAGATCCTGGATAGCAGCACCGTCGTCCGTCTCGTCGTGCTCGTCCCGGATGTCTCCGACGATCTCCTCGAGCACGTCCTCCAGGGTGACAATCCCCGACATCCCGCCAAACTCGTCGACCACGATGGCGAGGTGCTGTCTCCGGCTCTTCATCTCCCGGAGCAGCGAAGAGAGAGGCTGCGACTCGGCGACGAAATTGGCAGGGCTCCGCGTGATCTCCCGGAGCGTCGTGTTCTTGAGCCGACGCTCCTCGAGGACCTTGAACAGGTCCTTCGCGTAGAGGAGACCAGCGATGTTGTCGGTCTGATCCTTGTAGACCGGATAACGCGAGTGCCCGCTCTCGGTGACGATCTCCAGCACCTTCTCGAGCGGAGTGGAGATCTCGATGGCCTCGACCTTGGATCGCGGCACCATCACGTCCCGCGCCGTGAGATCGGCGAACTCGAGCACATTGCGGATCATCTCCGCCGGCTCTCGCCCGAAGAGACCAGAACGCTCGACCTCATCGACCAGGATCTCGACCTCCGCCTCGGCAACCCTCGGGTCCGACGGCTGCTCACCGTCCCGCGGCCCCAGCTTGGAGCCGATCCAGCCGAGCGGTACGGCGAGCGGCAGCATCGCGATTTCGAGAGGGCGCAAGAAGCGGACCGCCAACGATGCGGCCCGATCGGCGTGCTTGCGGCCCAGCGTGGAGCTGACCTCGTAAAGGGCTCCGCTGAGGACGATGGTGGTCGCCAGCCCGAGATAGAGCGCAGCGCCTGGGGCAATCCGCCGGAAGAAGAGGTCGAAGCAGGCGGCCGTCAGGCTGGTCGATACGACCCAGCCGAGCAGGTAGCGGGAACGGAGCTTGGCGTCTTCCTGACGAATCCGCTCGTAGGCGGCCTTCGTGGGGCCCGTCGCCTGCTCTATCAGCGCGCCGAGCCTCGTCGCGCTCAACGTCGTCAGTGCGGTGTCGGCACCGACGAACAGCGAGCCAAGTACAGCGGAGAGAACTGCAGCGCCGAGCGCTGGCAATGGAACGAAATCGGGACTCAAACAGAGGCTCCTAACGGACGAATCGTAACGGAACAGGCGAGGGGAGCGCAACCGGACCGGGACGCGAAATCTCAGGAGATGACGGAACCACGCGTTCTTGCCGCTCTCGCCCGAAGGCGGACTCCCCAGCTCGACCGATCCTGCCGAGCGCTGCCAGTGACATGCGCCGTAGATCTGCCGAAGTCCAGGGAATTGCCGTGTGCTGTGGGTTTCTCTTATCTAGCAGCATTCCCACGCATGTCGGGCGCTTCGGAAAAACCGCGCAGGACGGAAAACCGCATCGACGAAGGTGCTGGATGGCCCTCACCGGCGTCCACATCGGCGACCTCCGAGGCGCCGAGCGCCACGACAACCCCGTCCGGATCGAGCCATACAGCGGCGCCAGGGTGCGCAGGAGCCATGGAGAAGTCGGATTCGGTGAGCGCCTGTCCCATGCGCGCGCGCCGGGCGCCGTGCTCGGTCAGGCGGGCGACCGGGAGGCTCGCGGCGGCTGCGTCCGCGAGCGGGCGCAGCGATGCGCGCAGCACCTCGGCGCCGGCGTCGAGGGACACGGCCTGCTCCACGGTGAAGCTGCCGCTCGCCGTGCGGCGGAGCGCGGACAGGTGCGCAGGGACGTCGAGGTGCGCGCCCAGGTCGCGCGCCAGCGAGCGCACGTAGTAGCCCTTGCTCACCCCGAGATCGAGATCGAGGGTGGCCGGCGCAGCGCCCGTGGCCGGCGCAGCGCCCGCGGCAGGTGAAGCGCCCGCGGCAGGTGCAGCGCCCGCGGCAGGTGCGCCAAGCGCACCGCGCGAGGCGCCGGTCACCTCGAGCGACCGGACCTCGACGGCCCGCGCCGACAGCTCCACCGCCTGGCCGGCGCGCGCCAGGGCGTAGCTGCGCTGCCCGGCGACCTTGATGGCCGAGTAGGCCGGCGGCGCCTGCTCCCGCCGCGCCCGCTCCGCGTCGATCGCGGCGGCGATGCGCGGCGCCGCGCGCGCGAGCGCCTCGCCGCCGGGAGGCCCGCCGGCCCCGGCGAGGGCGCCGAGCTCCGCGTCGAGCCACGGCGGCAGGGGCTGCGTCGCGGTGATCTCCCCGTCCGCGTCGAGGGTGTCCGTCCCCACACCGAGGACGACGCGCGCCGTGTAGCGCTTGTCCTGCGCGGTCAGGTACGGGGCGAGCTTGGTGGCCTCACCCACGAGCACCACGAGGACGCCGGACGCCATCGGATCGAGCGTCCCCGCGTGCCCGATGCGCTTCACGCCCAGGGCGCGGCGCAGGCGGGCCACGACGTCGTGGCTCGTCGGCCCGCGCGGCTTGTCGATCACCAGCACGCCCTCCGGGCGCGCGCCCCTGCTCGTCGCTCGCTCGGGCTCGGCGGGCGGATCCCCTTCGTTTCTAATTTCAGGCATGGAGTGAGGATTCGCCTCGGCAGATCGCTTCATCCGAACCAGATCGACTTCCGGGTGGCCAGGGTCTCGTCGATGAGGCCCTGGATCGTCGCGCGCACGCGCTCCGCGAGGCGCCGCACCAGGATCTGATCGTCCGCCGCCTCCGGGCCGTACGCGTCGAACCGCACCGGATCGGCCAGGCGGATCTTCCACTTCGTGGGCGCCGGAACCAGGCCCAGCGGCCCGAGCGCGGGGAAGGTCGGCGTGATGGGCAGGTACGGGATGCCGAGCGCGCGCGTGAGGTGCTCGACCCGATAGAACAGCGGGTTCGTCTCCTCGGCCCCCACGATGGCGCACGGGACGAGCGGCGTGCGCGTGCGCAGGCAGAGCCGGATGAAGCCGCCGCGACCGAACCGCTGGAGCTGGTAGCGGTCCTTGTAGAGCTTCCCGCTGCCCTTGACGCCCTCCGGGAACACCGCGATGAGCCGCTCGCCCGCGAGCAGCCGCTCGGCGTTCTCCTGGCAGGCCCGCACGGCCCCGAGCCGGTTCAGGATCGTGCCGGCGAACGGCAGGTAGTACACGAAATCGTCGGCCAGCCAGCGGAGCTCCCGCCGCGCCGGGTGCTCCCGCCGCACCGCGGCCCGCAGCATGAGCCCGTCGTACGGGATGGGCCCGCCCGAATGGTTGGACACCAGGAGGCACCGCCCCTCGGCGGGAATGCGCTCGATGCCCTCGATATCTATCCTGAAATAAACCCTGTGCAGGAAGTCGAAGAGCGACCTGTACCGGGCCTCGTACTTGGGATCGAAGCCGAACTCGTCGACCTCCTCCGAGCGGCGGCGCAGGCCGGCGCGGCCCCACTGCCTCAGGTAGAAGTCGGTCGACAGGACGTCGCGCGCCGTCCCGGGCTCGGACAGCGGCGGCTCGCTGGCGAAGCCGGCCGACGCGGCGGGCGCTCCGCCCAGGCGCGGGCTCCGCTCGGTCTCGGGCATGCCTCCCACCGCGCCGCTCGCGTCGGGCGATGGCCCCCCGGCGAGCATCCGCTTGAGCCGCGCCTCGAGCTCCCTGATCTGGCGCTGGAGCTCCTCGGCCGTCACCGGCACGACCGGGGCGTGCACCTCGGACGACTGCGTCTTCCGCCCGTCCGAGGGCTCCGTCGGGCCGATCGGCGCCAGGTACCGGGCCTCCTCGTCCTCGACGTCGACGCTCGGCACGACCTGCCCGGGCCCCATCCGATCGGGGCGCCCGCGCGTCGACGGCGGCGATCCATTCCCTGCCCCTGCTTCCTCGAGCTCTCGATCGTGCTCCGTGCCCATCGCTCACCCCCCGAACCGCATCACGCAGGCGTCTCTTGCAGCAGGCGCACGTCCCGCAGCCGCTGCGCGCTCGTGTAATCGAGCAACGCCTCGCGCGTCGTGTAGACCGGCCGGAACCCCATGACCTGCGCCGCCTTCTCGCCGTCCGCCACGCAGAGATAGCGCAGGTACCGCAGGAAGCTGGGCGGGGCGATCGCCGCATGCGCAGCCCAGAGCGCAGAGGCGAGCGGCCCGGCGGCGCTGTGCAGCACCGGGACCGCCGTCCGGCCCGCGAGGCGCACGATCGTGGAGAGCGGCAGCACGCCGTCGCCCACGATGTTGAAGGTCCCGGGGAAATCGCTGTCGATGGCCAGCTTGAAGGCGGCGATGGCGTCGACCTCGTGGATGAACTGCCACAGCGGATCGAAGCCGAGCATCGTCATGACCAGGCGCCGCGCCAGGAACCGGGTGACGTAGTTCTGGACGGTCGGGCCGAGGATCGGCGCGGTCCGCAGGATGGTGACGGTCGTGCCCTTGGCCTTCGCGCCGAAGGCGTTGAGCTCCCGCTCGGCGGCCATCTTGTCCGCGAAGAAGCGCTCGTCCGGGTCCGCCCGGAGCGGGTGCTTCTCCGTGAGGAAATTGGGGTTGGTGGGGTGCGCGCCGTAGAGGATCGTCTGGCTCCAGAGGATCAGCTTGCGCAGGCTCGCCTGGCGCGCCCCGTGGAGCAGGTGCATCGTGCCGACCGACTCGAGCTCGTGGGCCCAGGCGGTCGCCGGGGTGGGCGACGACAGGAAGCAGAGGTGGACGAGCGTGTCCACCTGCTCGGCCGCGAGCACCTCGGCGACGCGCTCCTCGGAGGCGGGCTCCGTCAGGTCGACCGTGTGCATGCGCAGCTTGGAGCCGCCCGTGTCCGGCCGCTTGATGTCGATGGCCACCACGCGCGCGATGCGCGGGTCCTCCTCGAGGATCCCGATCAGGTTGCGCCCGAGGAAGGACGCGGCGCCGGTGAGCGCGATGACCCGGCCCCTTGGGCCCGACGACGCGCGCCGGCTGGTCGGCGAGGCCTCCGCCGCTGCGGACGCCGGGGGCTCGCTGGCGCCGGCCGTGGCCGCGCCCGTGGAGGAGGCAGGCGCGGCGTGATCTGCGCCGGCGGTGGAGCTCCGCTCGGCGGCGTCGCGGGCCGCGGCTTCAGGGTGCTCGGAGGTGGGAGCCATGCGCCGGGCGCGACACTACCTGGTCGGCCGGCGCGCGCAAGCGAAGCGCGACCCCGCCGGGGCTCGCCGCGGCGCTGTCACAACACCCGGCGCAGGACCGGATACGGCTCGAACGTGTGCACCTCGGCGAATCCGTTCCTCGTGAACGCGGAGACCGGGCCGGTCCACAGCTCCTCGTCGCTCACCGGCTCCTTCGAGCGGCGCGGCAGGGCCTCGAGGGCGCGCGCGCCCCAGGAGGGTGCGAGCTCCACCGCGCCCGCGACGAGCGCGGTCGCGACGCCTCGCCGCCGGTGGCCCGGGTGCACGACGGCGCAGCCGATCAGGAAGACGCCGGCGCGATCGCCCGCGAAGCACGGCAGCCCGCGGTACAGGCGGCGCTCGTACGCCTTCGCCACGGCCGCCGCGGGCGCGACCTTGAGCCACCCGACGACGTGCGGCGCCTCCGGCGCGAGCGCCACGACGCCGCGCGCCTCGTCGCTGCCCGAGGCGAGCGCCTCGGCGAACTCCCGGCGGTTCTCGCCCTGGCCGTCCGAGCACCGCGCGAGCCACTCGTTGTTGGTGCCGCCGAAGTGGTAGTACCGGCAGTAGCAGGGCGTGCCGGCGGCCTCGAAGAGCGCCTCGAGCCCCGGGAGGTGCTCGGGGCTGGCCGCCGCCACGGTGATCGCGGAGCTCATCGGCGCGCTCCGCTCGTCATGCGATCGACGCGCGCAGCCCGCGCACCGGGGAGATCTGCTCCCATGCGTAGGCCGCCTGGCAGAGCCGCGCCTCCTCCAGCGCAGGGCCGATGAGCTGCAGGCCGACCGGCAGCGGAGGCCCGCCGTCCGGCGCCTGCGCGGTCGCGCACGGGACGCTGATCGCGGGCAGCCCCGCCATGCTGGCGGGCAGCGTGTAGACGTCGGCCAGGTACATCGACAGCGGATCGTCCACCCGCTCCCCCAGCCGGAACGCGACCGTCGGCGAGACAGGCGCCGCGATGAGGTCCACCTCGCGGAAAGCCTCGTCGAAATCGCGCCGGATCAGCGTCCTGACCTTCTGCGCGCGCAGGTAGTACGCGTCGTAGTAGCCCGCGGACAGCACGTACGTGCCGAGCAGGATCCGGCGCTTCACCTCCCGGCCGAACCCCTCACCGCGCGTCCGGCCGTAGAGGGCCTGGAGGTCCGCCTTCCCGCCGCGGTCGCCCTCCACGCGCAGCCCGAAGCGCACGCCGTCGAAGCGCGCCAGGTTGGACGACGCCTCGGCCGTCGCGACGATGTAGTAGGCCGCCACGGCGTACCGCGTGTGCGGCAGGCGCACGGGCTTGATCTCGCAGCCGAGCCCGCGCAGGCCCTCGATGGCCTCCCGCACCTTCGCCTCGACCCGCGCGTCGATGCCCTTCGCGAAGTACTCCTCGGGCACCCCGATGCGCAGCCCCGCGACGTCGCGGCCGCACGCGGCCTCGCAGGCGCCCACCGGGGCGTCGAGGCTCGTCGCGTCGCGCGGATCGCGGCCCGAGATCACCTCGAGCAGGCGCGCCGCGCCCTTCACGTCGTGCGCGAACGGCCCGATCTGGTCGAGGCTCGAGGCGAACGCGATGAGGCCATAGCGAGAGACGCGGCCGTACGTCGGCTTGATGCCGACGACGCCGGTGAGGCTCGCCGGCTGGCGGATGGAGCCCCCCGTGTCCGACCCGAGCGATCCGGGCGTCATCCCCGCCGCCACGGCGACCGCGCTGCCGCCGGACGAGCCGCCGGGGATGCGCGACGGGTCCCACGGGTTCTTTACCGGGCCGAAGGCGCTGTTCTCGTTCGACGAGCCCATCGCGAACTCGTCCATGTTGCACTTGCCCGGCAGGATCGCGCCGGCCTCGCGCAGGCGGGCGACGACCGTCGCGTCGAACTGCGGGCGGAACCCGCGCGCCGGGTCGGGCGCCTTGGACGCGCCGTCCCCGCCCGTCGACGCCCGCGTGAGGATCTTCGAGCCGGCGGTCGTCGGGGCGCCCTCGGTGCAGAGCGCGTCCTTGAGCCCGATCGGCACGCCGGCGAGCGGGCCGAGCGCCTCGCCCCGCGCGCGCCGCGCGTCGAGCGCGCGCGCCGTCGCGACGGCCTGCTCCCCCTGCACGGTGAGGAAGGCGCCCAGCGCGCCGTCGCGCTGCTCGATGCGCGAGAGAGCGGCCCTGGCCACCTCCTCTGCGCTGACCTCACCGCGCTGCACGAGCGCCGCGAGCTCCGGGATGGATCGATCGAGGATCGCTGTGTCCATCGGCGTCACCCCTCGTCCACGAACGCCGGAACGGCGAATCCGTCGTCCTCGACCCGCGGCGCCTCCCGCAGGGCCACCTCGCGCGGCAGGCTCGGCGCCTCCTCGTCGGCGCGCAGCGGCAGCCGCTCGATCTGCACGTGCGCGGTCGGCGGCACCGCCGAGACGTCGAGCTCCTCGAGCTGCCGGACGTAGCTGAGGATGTTGCCGAGATCACCGGTGAGGCGCTCGATTTCCTCGGCGGAGAGGTCGAGGTGGGCGAGGCGCGCTATCGTCAGCGCCTCGTCGCGGCGGAGAGGGGGCGAGTCAGCGTTCGACATGGGCGCGCCCGATGTAGCACCGCCGGTTCGGCGGACGCTAGCGCCGCGCGCCCCCGAACCTGGCCGCGGTACAAAAACGGTGATAACGGCTGCCGCGCGCGCGTCCAGTCGTCCTCGACCGCCCGGGCAGGAGCCCCGCCCCTCCGCGCGTTGTCCGCGAATGCAGTCCCCGAAAACGCCCTCCCTGCGCCGCGAGCGCATCGGCATCCTCGTCCTCTGCGCGTCCGCGGCCGTGGCGATGTCGCCCGCCGTCGGCGTAGGCGCTCGCGACCGCTCGACCGCGCTCGCCGCGGAGCTCGGAGAGCGGGGCATCGCCGCGGCGGCCGGCGACGTGCTGTGGGTGGATCCGCCGCGCGGGGGCCTCCGCCCGTTCGGCGTCGACTCGCGCGCGGTCGCGCGCGGCGTGCGCGCCGGCGGCGAGCGCGGGGAGCCCACCGACCTGTACCTCGTCGACGCGAGGCTCTCGCCGGAGGGGGTCCTGCTCGACGTCTCGGCGATCCATAACCTCACCGAGACGAGCGGCGCGGACGAGTCGAAGCCCGTGCTCCGCGGCGAGGCCCTGGCCTACGTCTCGCGCCCGCTGATCGAGGCCGCGTCGCCCACGGTGCACGTGCTCGATCTGGACGGGCAAGAGCTCTCGGGCGGCGCGGACTGGTCCCTCGTCGAGCGGCTCCAGCAGGCCGTCACGAGCTGGCAGGCGACAGGCCGGCTGCGCGGGATCGGCCGGCGGACCTTCGCGATCGACCTCGCCCGGAGCGAGGAGAACGGCGCCGAGGATCCGCACCCCGAGGAGCCGGGCGCCGAAGAACCGCGCGCCGAGGAGCCGCAGAGCCGCCGCGCCCCGGACGCGGGCGACGTCGCGGTCGCGCTGGAGGACGACAGCGCGGTCGTCGTCCGCGCGGGCGGCCGCGAGGCCCGTCTGCCAGCGCGCGGCGTGGACGACGCGGCGCTGCCCGTATGGATCCGCGCCGAGGCGTCCGAGGTCGCGCGGCCGGGGAACCTCGTCACCTGGGCGGTCGACCGCGTGCGCCTCGTGATCGGCGACGCCGCGATGCAGACGGTCAAGGCCGTGGCGTTCACGGCGCTGGATTTCGTCCTCCGCAACAAGGAGGCGGTGACGGGCGACACCGGCGCGGAGGACATCGCCGCGGACCTCGGCCAGAGCGAGCTGGATCCGCCCGTCCGCCAGATCCCGATCGATCCCGAGATCGGCTGGCCGCCGACGCCGCTCGATCCCTGGGTGACGCCGCCGCTGCCGGGCGAGGGGCAGTGGAACCCCCAGGGGGGCGACGCCTTCGTGCGCCAGCTCGACGGGCTCCCGCCGGCGTTCATGACCACGTTCCTCCGGACGGATCGCTCGCGTAAAGCGACGCGCGTCTACATCGCGCTCTGGGACCCGCGCCAGGTGGAGCTCCACATGATGGCGGGCACGGTGGAGCCCAAGGGCGCGACGGGCGAGGCCGGGCCGGGGCTCATCCCGCGCACGCCCGAGGTCATGAAGCGCGTGGTCGCCGCGTCGAACGCCGGCTTCCAGGCGATGCACGGCGAGTTCGGCATGATGGCCGACGGGGTGATGTACCTGCCGCCGAAGCCCTACGCCGCGACGGTGGCCGTCCGGCGCGACGGCAGCACCGTCTTCGGGAGCTGGTCGGAGGACGAGAACGTCCCCGAATGGATGCTGTCGTTCCGCCAGAACATGACGGTCATGGTCGAGGACGAGAAATGGAATCCCTTCGGCCGGACGTGGTGGGGAGGCACGCCGCCCGGGTGGGCCGACAAGACGCACACGGTCAGGACCGGCATCTGCCTGACCCGGGAGCGCTTCATCGCCTATTTCTATGGCGCCGACGTGAGCCCCGAGGCCCTGGCCCAGGCGATGATCCAGGCCCGCTGCTCCTACGGGATCGCGCTCGACATGAACGCGGGCCACAGCGGGCTCGAGTTCTATCGAGTGGCGCCGAGCGGCGAGCTGCCGCCGCTCGGGCGCCCGCTCCAGGGGGAATGGGAGACCGAGGGCGACGTCTCGGGGCTCTCGGGCTACCGCTTCCGCGGCCGCCGGCTCATCCGCGGCATGGGCCTGATGAACTTCCCCCGCTATATCCGGCGGGAGGCGCGCGACTTTTTCTACATGACGCTGCGGCACCTGTTGCCGGGGCCGCCCTTGGCACCCCGCGCGGCGCCGGCCGAGGCGGGGGAGGGCGCCTGGCGCACCCAGGGGCTCCCGCAGCACGGCTTCCCCTACGCGCTCGCGATCACCGAGATCCGCCCCGATCCCGCGCGGCCCGATGTCCGGCTGCGGGTGCTCAAGGTGGACCCGCGGACCGTCACGGCCGCGCCGCTGGGCGAGCCCGGGGCGTCCCCGCCGGCCGGGGCGGGGCCGACCGTGGCGGTCTTCAGCGACGGCGCCGCGACGCCCGGCGCGGGGCAGGGCGAGGGGTCGAGCATCTGGCACTCGGCCGGGTCCTTCTCCGCCTCGCCGGCCTCCCCGGTGCGCGGCGCGGTCCGGATCGCGACGGGGGCGCTCGGCAGCGCGAGGGCCGTGGCCGCGCTGGGCGTCAACGACGAGGATGGGATGCTGATCTACGTCGAACGGGCCGCGACCGGGCCGTCCAGCGCCCCGGACGCCGCGCTGGCGCCGGATGCGTCGGCGCCGCCTCCGGCGCTCGTCGACCCGCACCCGCGCGACGCCAAGCTGCTCCAGGATTTCCTGGCGGGGCTCGGCTGCTCCTCGCGGATCTACCTGCCTCGGCGGCTCTCGGTGGCCCTCGGCGGCGATACCGATCTCTCCGGCGCCGCCGTCCATCCGCCGTCTGGCCCGCGCGCCGTCCGGCTCACGCGCGCCGAGGCGCCTGGCGCTGGCCGGATGTTCGAATCCACACCGATCGTTCCGCACAGCGTCTGGTACCCGCTGCAGCAGAAGCGCGTTCGGTACTTCAAAAAGCCGAAGAAAGAGGAAACGGCAGGCGGCGATCACTGAGCGTGACGGCGCCTTGGCCCTTCCCTGACGTGCAGTAGGCGCTTGTACGCTGGCGGCCCGACGGACTAATACACGTCGGCCGGTGCATCGATTGCGATCCTTCGGAGCTTGCGACATCTCGGCGCGGATCTGCGTGGGCTCGCCGGGCGGGGGCGCGCGCGCGATGTGCGGGTGGTGGAACGCGCGCAGCGTCGCATTGCGGAGCGCGGTGGACGTCGCGCGCGCAGCGGACGTCGCGCGCGCAGCGGACGTCGCGCGCGTCGCGCGTCGCATCGCCGGCGGTGGAGCGCTGGATCCGCGCGAGATCGCGGCGCGCGCGGCGCCTCGCTGCCGCCGAGATCCTCCCGATGGCGCTCGCGAAGTCACCGGACCAGCGGTACGCTGCAGCGGATCAGGGGATTCTAGCGCGCTCCGAGCTCGCCCGCGACGAGCGCTTGTACATCGAGCTCACGCTCGTCGCGCGGAGCATGCGCGATCGTTTCCGTTTCCGGGACGCCGCGACGAACGGCGCCGCATATCCTGAGGAGTTCTCGACCATGGCGGACAACAAGGGCGGCAGCGATCTGGACGTATTCGAGGGGCTCGCGAAGAAGAAGTCGCCCGCCACGAGCACCGCCCTCGTACCTCCCTCGCCGCCTGCGCGGTCGCGCACCCTTGTCGGCGCGGCGGTGCCGCCGCCGCCGAACCACGCGGCGACGCTCCCCAGCGGCGTGCCGTCTCCGCTTCCGCCGCCCGTGACGCAGAAGGGGGCCGGCCCGTCGTCGCTCCCGCCGCCCGTGCCGTCGAAGGGGACGAGCCCGGGGTCGCTTCCGCCGCCCGTGCCGCCGAAGGGGACCGGTCCGCTGTCGCTCCCGCCGCCGTCGCTCCCGCCGCCGTCGCTTCCGCCGCCGTCGCTCCCGCCGCCGGCCGTGACGCAGAAGGGGACCGGTCCGGCGTCGCTTCCGCCGCCCCTGTTGGCGAAGGGGACGAGCCCGGGGTCGCTTCCGCCGCCGATGCCTCCTTCGGTCAAGACGGGCTCCCTGCCGCCCGTGGTGCCGCCTCGGTCGCGCCAGCCGTCCCTGCCCGCGATCAGCGCCCCGGCCCTGCCGTCGAAGAGCCCGCTGCCGCCGCCGCCGGTCAGCGGGGCCTCGGGCTCGCTGCCTCCGGTGGTCCCTCCGCCGGTGCGCCTGCCGTCGGTGAAGCCGCCGCAGAAGGCGGGCGACGACGCGAAGCCTCGCTCGGCCAAGGGCACCGCGGTCGACATGAACTGGGACGACGACGAGGAGTCGACCCACGTCTACGACAAGCAGGGGAACGACTACAATCCTGGGCGCTCGAGCGCGCTGCCGGCGGCGGGCTCGCCGTCGATCCCGAAGGCGGCCGCGGCGCTGGTCGCGAGCTCTGGCGGCGCGGCGTCGGCCTCGCGGGTGCGCACCCCCGTCCCGGCGCCGCCGCCGATCCCGAGCGCCCCGCCCGCGCCGGCGATGCCGCCGGACCTCGGGCTCCGCGCGCTGTCGCGCAAGGACGAGCCGACGGAGATCCGCCCGCGCCACGTGGTGCAGCAGGGCGCCGGCAAGGCGGGCGTGCTCCTCGGCGGGCTCGCGCTGGTCGCCGTGCTCATCCTGGCGGTGGTCATGCTGGTCCCGAAGAAGGGCGCGCTGACGATCGACCTGAAGACCCCGAGCGGCGGCGCCGTCGACCGGG
This sequence comes from Sorangium sp. So ce117, assembly GCF_051524395.1. Lineage (NCBI taxonomy): Bacteria > Pseudomonadati > Myxococcota > Polyangiales > Polyangiaceae > Sorangium > Sorangium sp. So ce117. Next base: position 6,251,413 of record NZ_CP150309.1, on the reverse strand, counting down.
CCGAGATCTTCCTCGACGGCCAGAAGCGCTGCGACACCGTGCCTTGCGTCGTGCGCGATCTCGAGCCCGGCTCGAAGGTGGTCAAGATCCTCGCCCCCGACTTCCCGCCGCGCGACGCCGTCGAGATCGTCGAGGGCGGCAAGGACAAGGTCGTCGTGATCACGCTCGACGCGGCCGGCGCCGAGCGGTCTTCCACCAGCGCGTCGACCACGACCGGCGTGAAGGCGTCGGGCGCGCCCGGCGTGAAGGTCTTCATCGACGGCGAGGAGAAGGGCGTGCTCCCCGTCGAGGTCAGCGTGCCGCCGGGGGAGCACAAGATCCGCTTCGACGGCGGCGAGCGCTTCGAGCCCCTGGAGCAGACGGTGGAGGTCGCTCAGGGCCAGATGAAGGACCTCGGCGCGGTCGCGCTCAAGGTGCTGAAGGGGCAGGTGACGCTGGAGCTCGCCACGTCGGGCGCCTCGGTCAAGCTGGTGAGCGCCAAGGGCACGGAGAAGAAGCTGCCCGATTCGGCCTGGAAGAAGCCGCCGGTCAAGGTGGATGTCACCGCGTCCGAGCGCTGGAAGATCGTGGCGACGAAGAGGGGGCACCAGGACTTCTCTCAGGCGATCTCGTTCGAGGACGGGCAGGCCGAGAAGACGATCCGGATCGCGCTCGAGGAGGCGCGCAAGTCCGAGCCGGCCGCCGCCGCGCCCGCGCCTGCGCCCGCGCCTGCTCCGGAGCCGGCCGCACCGAGGTCGGAGCCCGTGGCCGCCGCGCCGAAGGCGGAAGCGCCGGCGGAAGCGCCGGAGCCCGCGCCTGCTGCCGGCGGTGCGACGCTGAACATCAACTCGATCCCGGTCTCGAAGGTGGTCCTCGACGGGCGGCCGCTGGGGAGCACGCCCAAGGTGGGCGTCAGCGTCCCTGCGGGGTCGCACACGGTGATGTTCATCCATCCGGATCTCGGGAAGAAGTCGGTCACCGTCACGGTGAAGGCAGGCGAGACCAAGACCGCGGCCGTCAAGTTCGAATGAACACCTAAGCCGCCAGGAACGCCTGAGGATCCGCCAGGGACGCCTGGAGAGCCGCCAGGGACGCCTGGACGAGCTGCCAGCGAGTCCAGGCGCTGCCGGACGCTGGCTGTGCTGGCTCCGGCGGTTCACTCGGCTCGCTCCGGGGACGCCCTGGCGTCGTGCCGGCGTCCGGCGCGCGCCGCTTCAGGGCCCGAGGCAGCTCACCGCTCGCCCTCGACCCGCTCCGCCCAGGCCCGCCAGGTGGTCGCGCAGCGCGGCTCGTCCGCGTGCGCGCCCCCGGCGCAGTACGCCGGGTCGCGCGGGGGGCCCAGCACGAGGATCGCGGTGTTGTTGACGAACGGCAGATCGCGCCGCCAGAGCTCGCGGAACCCGTCGAGGCGCCGGCGGTACTTCTCCGCGTCGCGCGCGTCGAGGAGCTTGTCGAGCTGCGCGCGGATCTTCTGCTTGAGCTGCTCGTCGTCGGTGACGGCGAGCGTGCGCTGGAGGAACCGGATCTGCGCCTCTCGCTCGCCGGCGCGCCCCAGGAGGCCCGCGCCGCCGAGCGCCTGCCAGCTGATGTTCGCGTCGCCGCCGCCGAGCTCCGCGGCGCGCGCGAGCATCCGGGCCCCATCGAGGCGCCACTGCGCCTTCTCCTCGGGATCGGTCAGGTACGTGGCCGGCGCGATGAAGCCGACGAACTGGCCGAGCGCGAGCCAGATCTCGCCGTCGAGAGGGCGGTTCTGGACCCCGCGCTCCATGATCTCGCGCGCCTTGATGACCTCGTGGCGCGGCGTCGTGCTCATCTGGAACGTGATGAGCGCGTCCGCGAACAGGTAGGGGTCGCGGAAGGTCGGGTCGAGCGCGTTGATGGCGTCGAGCAGCAGGGTGAGGTTCTCGAACCGGCGGCGCTCCATGGTGTGCATGCCCTGCGAGACGAGCACGTGCGACCAGAGCAGATCGGCCAGCGCGGCGCGGTAGCCGAGCGACAGGGTGACCACCTCGTCCGGCGGCGGCAGGACGTACACGTCGGAGGTCTCGGCGACCCGCCGCTCCAGGTCCGCGGCCGGCGCGCGCACGCTCCCGATGGCGACGGCGGCGGTGGCCGAGAGCGCGACCGTGACCAGCGCGTCGCGCGCGCCAGCGAGGCGGGCGAGGAGCGAGGGGTCCACCGGAGGGGCACCTGGCCCGGGCGCCGGAGGGTCGCCCATCATTCCACCTCGCGGTCCACGAACATGCCCGGCAGCACGCGGGCCGGCTCCCCGGGGATCCGCTCGCCGCGCACCTCGAACGTGGACAGCACGCCGTCGCCGTCGAGGTCGCCGTGCGCGGTCGCGGTGAAGCGCATGGCCTTCGACGCGTCGAGCTCGCTCGTGAACTGGAAGGAGAACGCGTGGGGCCCCTCGAAGCGGAAGTCGAGCGAGCGCCACGTGAGGTGCTCCCACGACTCCGGCGGATCGACCACGCGCACGCCGCGCGGCACCTGCGCAGGTGTCAGCGGGGCGGATGGGGGGAAGCTGATCTCCTGCGGCCGCGACTCGGCGTAGGCGACCGCGCTCGTCACCAGCCGGTCGAGCCCCTCGATGGGCTCGCTCAGCTTGGACGCGCTGAGGTTCCGGAAGAACGCGGGAACGGCGACGGCGAGGACGCTGCCGCCGACCGCGAAGGCCGCGCTGAGCTCCAGCGCGCTCCAGGAGCGCCAGGTCATGGGCTCTCTCTACCTCACCCCTCCACGATCGAACAAGGGCGAGCGAGGCGCGCGGGCCGCGTCAGTCGGGGTCGTTGTCCGTGAAGATCATGGTGCTGGTCACGAGCTCGCCGTTGCGCACCTCTCCGGTGCGGACCACCGTGCACGCCACGCCGTCGCCGTCCAGGTCCCCGCGCGCCCCTGCCTCGAACGCCTCCGTGCCGCTCGGGATCGGGGCGCCGTCCAGGCCCTGGCTGACGTAGCCGCCGCCGACCTGGTACGAGTACTGGAAGAAGATGGGCGAGATGGTCGCGAAGCCGAGGCACTGCCAGCCCGCGAGCGGCGAGCCCGACATGAAGTCGACGCCGGGCGCCGCGCTCGGCTGGTACTTCGTCCCCCGCACGTCGGCGAAGTTGAGGGGGACCGGCGCGGCCGAATCGCACAGGATGTGGGTGTTCGCCGCGGAGACGCCCGTGGCGGGCAGGATCTGCGAGATGGCGCGGTCGCGCTCGTACTGGGTGGCGGCGCTGCGGGTGATGGCGCCGACGACCTGCTTGGCTTCAGCCGTCTTCGCCGTGGCGATGTAGGTGCGCACCCCGACGACCGCCAGGGCGGCGAGCACGCTGATGATGGCGACCACGATCATGAGCTCGATGAGCGTGAATCCGCGACTGCGAGACACTTCCTTATGCCGCACGGTACGCCCTCATGCTGGATGTGGTCTATGAAGCTCGATTGCCCGAACCGGCGTGAGCCAGGGATGCCCTCCTGCTGGAGGTGGTCGACGAAGCGTGGTTGCCCGGCTCGGGGTGAACCGGGCAACCGGCCATCACGTCACTCGTACTCGTTCTCGATATAAACCTGCGTGGCCAGCGCGAGCTGCCCCGCGGTCACCGTGCCGCCGCGGGTGAAGAAGGCGTTCACCGCGTCGTTGTCGAGGTTGCCGACCGCGCCGGCCTCGAAGCCGGTGGCGGTGGGATCAGGGCTGAGCGTGACGCCCGGGATGCGGGCGCCACGAACGTAGTGGTACTGGTAGTAGATCGGCTGGCTCATCGAGAACCTCAGGCACTTCCAGCCCCCGGTCGCGGTGCCCGTTTCGAAGTCCGAGCCCTCGGTCGAGTTGGGCTGGTACTTGATGCCGGCCGGGACTGTAGCGGGCACCGCGGTGGCGCTGTCGCACAGGCTGTGGCTCGCGGCCGCCGAGGTGCCGCCGCCCGCGAGGATCTCGGAGGCGGCCGTCTCGCGCTCGAACGCGGCGGCGGCGCCGCGGGTGATCGCGCCCACGGAGTTCTTGGCCTCCGAGGTCTTCGCGCTCGCGAGGTACCGGCGAACGCCGAAGATTGCGAGCGCGGCGAGGACGCCGATGATGGCGACCACGATCATGAGCTCGACGAGGGTGAAGCCTCTCCTGTCGTATCGCTTCAGTGCACGCATGAGTGTCGATCCTCCGTAGTGATTTCTTTAATTGGATTCGTTGCCGAGACGGACCGTGAAGGTGTCTGGTGCGGGGCCCGGCCAGCCCGCTGTGCGAAGACCTCTCCCGCGGTACAGGCGCGCTCGGCGCCCGGGCCGGGGTAAACCATCCTCTACTCCGTGTCGTTCTCCCAGTAGATCCCGGACATCGTGGATGTCGCCAGGAGCAAGGCGTACGTCCCATCCCCGTCGCGATCGCCGCCCGCCTGGACGACGTACCAGGGGCCGTTCGGCGCGAACTGCGGATCTGCCAGCGGGTCACCCCCAGGCAACCCGCTCCATGTGAAGCCCCCTTGTGCCGTCACGCCGAAGGTGGAGGCATTGCCGGCCACCGTCGCGTATCCGAAGCGGACCGCGCCGTCCGTCGTCACGTTGAGCATCCGCCAGCGCGCATAATCGGTGTGGCCCGTGTCCTCCCAGGCGCGCTTGTGCTCGTCGGGCGTTCCGCCAGGATACCACTTGCTGACGGCGAGCGATCCATCAGACACATTCAGATACTCGAGCATCTCGGCCTTGTAGGCCTCCTGCCCGCCGCGGATGCCTTGAATGACCGCCTTCGGCTCGGCGATGCCCGCCGCGTTCATGTACCTGCGGTATCCGACCATGGCGAGCGCCGCGAGGACACCCACCATCGCGACGACGACGAGGAGCTCGACGAGGGTGAACGCTCGCCTCGCTGCGCTTCGCTGTCGCCGCCTGCTCCGCATGCGCCCTGACGCTCCAGCAGGTGACGTGCCAAGGAGCGCGCGGCGCGGCGCCGTCTTCGAGTTGCGCGAGAAGCTCATGAGTTGCCTCGGTTTTCCTTGAGGTGAGGAGGGCAGGGTGCCGGAGGTGTGCGATTGTGTTCTTTTGCGGCGGTGACGAAAACCGTCACTGCAGGGCGCCCGGCGGTGACGATTCTCGTCGGGATCCTCCCTCCGGGTCGTCGTCGCCCTCCCCGTCGGCGGCAAGGGCGTGCTTGGCGAGGCGGTAGCGCAGCGACCGGAACGAGACGCCGAGCAGCTTCGCGGCCGCCTTGCGGACGCCGCCGGTGCGCTCGAGCGCCTGGAGGATGAGCCGGCGCTCGACCTCGCCGATCACCTCGTCGAGCGCGCACCCCTCGGGCGGGAGCTGCGCGAGCAGCGGCGCCGGGCTCGCGCTGAGGCCGGCGACGGCGGTGGGGAGGTCGCCGAGGCCGATCGTGGGCCCTCCGGCGAGCGCCACCGCGCGCTCCATCATGTTCTCGAGCTCGCGCACGTTGCCCGGGAAGCCGTAGGCGTCGAGCGCGCGCACCGCGTCCGTCGTCAGGCCGCGGACGTCCTTGCCGAGCTCGGCGGCGAAGCGGCGCAGGAAGCGCTCGGCGAGCCGCGAGATGTCCCCGGGGCGCTCGCGCAGCGGCGGCAGCTCGATGCGGATGACGTTCAGCCGATAGTAGAGATCCTGCCGGAAACGGCCCTGGCGGACCTCGGCCTCCACGTCCCGGTTGGTCGCGGCAAGGACCCGGACGTCCACCGAGATCTCCGCGGCGGCGCCGACCGGGCGGACCTTCCGCTCCTGGAGCACGCGGAGGAGCTTCACCTGAAGCGCGGCCGGCAGCTCCCCGATCTCGTCGAGGAGCAGCGTCCCGCCGTCCGCCTCCCGGAACAGGCCCATCGAGCGCGCGCCGGCGCCCGTGAACGAGCCCTTCTCGTGGCCGAACAGCTCGCTCTCCATGAGCGCCTCCGGGAGCGCCCCGCAGTTGACGACAAGGAACGGCCTGGCCGCGCGATCGCTCCGGTCGTGGATCGCGCGGGCGACCCGCTCCTTGCCGGTCCCGCTCTCGCCCGTGAGCAGCACGGTGGTGCGCGTCGGCGCGATCTTGGCGATCAGCTCGGCGATCCGCTGCATCGCGGGGCTCGTGCCGAGCGGCTCGCGCGACGGGAGATCGAGCCGCTCGAGCTGCGCGCGCAGCCGCTGGTTCTCCGCGACGATCGAGCTCTTCTCGAGCGCCTTCGCGGCGAGCGCTGTGAGCTCCGCCGGCGAGAACGGCTTGGTCACGAAGTCGTACGCGCCGTGGCGCATCGCGTCGAGCGCGCTCTCCACCGTGGAGTGCGCGGTCATCACGATCACCTCCGTCGCGTTGCTCCGCGCCTTCGCGGCCGTGAGCACCTCGATCCCCGAGCCGTCGGGCATCACGAGGTCGGTGAGGACGAGCGGGAACGGCTGCGGGTTCTGGCGGATGGCCTCGATGGCGGCGCGCGCTCCGGGCGCGGCCACGACCTCGTAGCCCTGGCGGCGGAAGGCAATGTGAAGCACCTGGCGGAGGCCGGGCTCGTCATCGACGACCAGCACCCGGGTGGCGCTCTGCGGGATGCTCGGCGGGATCGACGCCATCACGCCAACACCCTATCACGATGCTCCGCTCACGCGTCGAGAGCGGCCATCGGGCGCGGCGCGCCGCGTCGTCGTCACGTCACCGCGCCGTCACGTCACCACGTCGTCACCGTCCCACTTCGGCGCCTGGGGCTTCGTCGCGCGCTCAGGGGCAGACGTCGTTCACGACGCCGAGCGGTGTGCGCTCCTCGACGACAAACGATTGCGCCTCGCTCTCCTCGCCTCCGTTGCCCTCCAGCTCCTGCCATACGAGCAGGGTGTCGCAGACCTGGGCCTCGATCTCGAGGAAGTAACGGCCGTTCCCGTCGGTGTCGTCCTCGATCACGCCCCGCTGCGTCCGCTCGTTGAAGAGGCTGACGCGTGCGCCAGGGCTGCAGTTGCCCGAGATCTGCCACACCCCCTCGCGATCTGCGGCGGGCCGCATCGTGTCGGCTGGCTCGGGCGGGGGGAGCGGCAGCGTCGGGCTCAGGCACGCCGCACCGGCGAGCAGCGAGATCGCGAGGGCTACGGCGAGGTGAAGCGCAGCGCGGCGGAGCATCGGCACGGCTCGGCGTCATAGCACACCGTGTGCCGCGCCCCCTCCGCCGCGGAGCGCCCTGATGCAGCGGGATTTTCAGCGATCGCGCCGCGACCCGATCGCCGGACCGTCAATTCTGTTGGCGCTCGCGTCCATCGGTTTGCAGCACGCGCAGGGCGACGCGCCGCTTCGCCGTGACGGCGCCGAGATCGGCGGCCGGGGGGAGCCCGGCGCCGCGCCCGCTCTCCTCGTCGTCGAGCAGCTCGCCGACGAGATCGTAGTCGCTCGCCTGCGTGATCCGGACGCGGCACATCTCGCCGGGGCGGACCTCGCCGCCGGAGAGGTAGACCTGTCCGTCGATCTCGGGCGCCTGACCGGCGTGGCGGCCCATGAGCACGTACTCGTGCTCGTCGCTCGTCCCCTCGACGAGCACCTCGAGCTCGCGGCCGATCATGGCGGCGCTCTTCTTGTGCGCGATGCGGCGCTGCAGCGTCATGAGGCGGCGGTAGCGGCTCGCGGCCGTGCGCGCGGGGACCTTGCCCTCGAGCTCGTAGCTGCGGCTCGCCTCCTCGTCGGAGTAGCGGAAGACGCCGACGCGCTCGAACTCGGCCCAGCGCACGAAGTCGCAGAGCTCCTCGAACTCGGCGTCCGTCTCGCCGGGGTGGCCGACGATGAACGCGGTGCGGAACGTGAGGTCGGGGACGCGCTCGCGCAGCGTGGAGACGACCCGGCGGAGGCGATCGCCGCCGTGGCCGCGCCGCATCCGCCGCAGCATCGCGTCGGCGGCGTGCTGCAGCGGCATGTCGACGTAGGGCACGACCCGCGGGTGGCCGGCGAGCAGCTCGACGAGGTCGTCGGTCATCGTCTCGGGGTACAGGTAGAACAGCCGCACCCAGCGCACGCCGGGCACGTCGGCGACCCGCTCGACGAGCTGCGCGAGCGTCGCGCGCGCGCCGTCCTCGGCGCGGCCCGCCGCGTCGCGGCCGTAGGCGATCGTGTCCTGCGAGATGAGGTTGATCTCGCGGACGCCCGCCGCCGCGAGCTGCTCCACCTCGCGCACCACGTCCGGGATGGGCCGGGAGCGCTGCGCGCCGCGCAGGTCCGGGATCACGCAGAACGAGCAGGTGCGGTTGCAGCCCTCGGCGATCTTGACGTAAGCGCTGCCGCCGGGGGTCGAGAGGGTGCGCGGATCACCGGCCTGGATCAGCCACTCTGCGGGGTTGCCGACGAGCATCCGCTCCGCGTCGCCCGCGAGCACCCGGCCGAGCTTGAGCATGTCGCTCGACCCGAGGAAATGATCGACCTCGGGCATCTCGCTGGCGAGCTCCTCGGGGTGGCGCTGCGACAGGCAGCCGGCCACGACCAGGCGCTTGCAGCTGCCGCGCTCCTTGTGCTGCGCCATCTCGAAGATGGCGTCGATCGACTCCTTCTTCGCCTCGCCGATGAAGCCGCAGGTGTTGACGACGATCACCTCGGCCTCGGAGGCGTCGTCGACGTGCGCATAGCCGGCCGCGCGGGCGACGCCGAGCATCACCTCGGAGTCGACGCGGTTCTTGGGGCACCCGAGGCTGACGAAATGGACCTTGCGCGAGCTCATGTCGCCGCTCCCTCGCCGTCGACGAAGACGACCCGCCCCGAGGCGAGCGTCATCTTGACGCGGCCCGTGAGCTGCCGGCCGAGGAACGGCGTGTTCTTGCTCTTCGATCGGAGGCGCGCCGGGTCGAGCACGAAGCTCAGGTTCGGATCCACGAGGCAGAGCTCGGCGCGGGCGCCGGCCTTGATCGTGGGCGCCTCGAGCGCCGCGATGCGGGCGGGGGCGCGGGTGAGGGCGTCGACGAGCCGCCCGAGGGGGAGGGCGCCCTGCCGGACGAGGTCGAGCAGCACCGGGACGACGAGCTCGAGGCCGATGAGGCCGGGCGACGCCTCGGCGAACTCGCAGTCCTTCTCGAGCGTCGAGTGGGGCGCGTGGTCGGTCGCGACGGCGTCGATGGTGCCGTCCGCGAGCGCCTCGCGGAGCGCGTCGACGTCCGCCTGCTCACGCAGGGGCGGGTTGACCTTGCACGCCGTGTCGTAGCCGAGCACGGCGGCGTCGGTGAGCGTCAGGTGGTGCGGCGTCACCTCGGCGGTCACGGCGATGCCGCGGGCCTTCGCCTCGCGGAGGATGCGGACCGCCCCGAGCGACGAGATGTGCGCGACGTGGTAGCGCGCGCCGGTGGCCTCGGCGAGCAGCACGTCGCGCGCGACGATGATGTCCTCGGCCACGCGCGGCCAGCCCCGGAGGCCGAGCCGCGTCGAGATCGCCCCCTCGTGCATCTGCGCCCCGTCGGTGAGCGCGTGGTCCTCGGCGTGCTGGATGATCGTGAGATCGAAGGTCTTCGCGTACTCGAGCGCGCGGCGCATGACGGAGCTCGACGTCACGCAGCGGCCGTCGTCGGAGACCGCCACGGCGCCGGCGTCCTTGAGATCGGCCATCTCGGTGAGCTCCGTGCCCTTCTGGCCCATCGTGATCGCGCCGATGGGGTGGAGCGCGGGCCCGCCGATCGCGCGGGCTCGCGCGATCATGGCCTCGGTGATGGAGCGGGTGTCGTTGACCGGCCGCGTGTTCGGCATCGCGCACACGTGAGCGAAGCCGCCGGCCGCCGCGGCGGCCAGCCCGGAGGCGATGTCTTCCTTGTACTCCTGCCCGGGCTCGCGGAGGTGGGCGTGAAGATCGACGAACGCGGGGAGGAGCAGGAGCCCATCGCCCTGGATGATCTCGGCCCAGTCGGCGCGGCGCAGCTCGTCGGTCGCTGCGCCGCGTCCGGCCCGGGTGATGACGCCGTCTTCCACGACGACGTCGATCACGTCGTCGAGCTGTTGTGCCGGGTCGACGGCGCGCACGCCGACGAAGAGAAGGAGGGGAGGAGGTGAGCCGGTGGCCGCCATGGGAGCGCGCTCCCCTAGCACAGGCGCTCCTCGCCGTGCACCGGTGCGGCGTCAGCGGGGCAACCAACCCGGCAAGGAGACCGCGCGCCAGCGCCATCCGGCACCTGGAGGAACCCAGGATGCCCGGGCAAGCTGGAGGAACCCAGGAGGCCAGGGCAAGGCGAAGGACGGGAACGCGACGGGTGCAACGGGCGCGACGGAGGTGATGGACGTAGCGGATGTAACGGACGGAACGGACGGAACGGATGGAACCATCGACGGAAGAAAAACGCTCGGGGCGTGATACAGCGCTTGACGGAACGCGAGGGGGTGAGGTAGTGATGCCGTCCCCGCTCGCGAAGCTGGCGGAATTGGCAGACGCGCTGGATTCAGGTTCCAGTGGGGTAACTCCCGTGGAGGTTCAAGTCCTCTGCTTCGCACCAAGCGCTCTTCTTATCCTGCTTCTCTAGCCACGACTCTTGCCAAGGTCGTGGCCCTGTCCCTGCTCGCCGTCTCCAGCAGTTCCTGTGATCGCCGCTCCTCCCCATCGGCGGGAGGAGCCGCGAGTGCAGCCCCTGGTTCGAGCGCCTCGGGGGCAGTCCTCGCTGCCGCCGCTGCGTCGAGCGCCCCGACCGAGCCCGCCGTGGCCACTGCGCCGGCCGAGCCCGAGCTGCCGCGCGGGACCGGCGTCAAGGAGTTCGTGCCCGTCGGCTCCCTCGAAGGGTGCAAGGCGAAGTCGGGTGATATCGCGACCTACATCCTGCGCGAGGGGATGGGGATCGCCGGGCGCGCCGACGGCTCGTTCGGGGCCGTGTGGCTCGTGGACCTCAAGGGAGGGGACGCGCAGATCGCGTTCGCCGGCTTCGATAGCGAGGCCCGGCAGGTCGCTCGCGCGAGGGCGATCTCGAGCACGCGAGACGCAGGGCTCCGGATCTTCTCCTCGGGAGACCAATGGGTGGTCACCTGGTTCGAGGCGGAGGGGCTGGCGTACGCGCGGCCCCGCTGGGAGACGAACCCGCCGGTCGAGATCCAGCGCGTCGGCGCGATCGGGAGGGAGGTCAGCGACCATGTGGCCCTCGCGCCCGCTCCAGGTGGCGCCCTGGTCGCAGCGGCGCCCTTCGGACCGGACCGCCAGCGCCTGGGGGTGTTCCAGTTCGCGCCGGTGGATCCTGCGCAGCCGCAGCTCAAGGCGGTCGGGGTCACGCGAAGCGCCAAGAAGCCGCGCTGGCCGACGGTCGCTGCCGACGCGTCCGGTGGCTACCTCGTCGCCTGGCAGGACGAGGAGGACGGGAGCATCCGGGCCTCGAGGTTCGACGCCGCGGGCAGGGAAGGGAATGCCCACGTCGTTGCGCAGCGACAGGGCGGCGACCGACCAGCCGGCGCCGCTCAGGAGACACCGGACAGGGATCAGCGGCTCGGCCTTGTGGCCACGGGCAGCGCCGGCGCGCTGCTGGTCTGGAGCGAGGGAGCCACATTGATCGCCCGCGCGCTGGACGCCGAGGCGCGGCCGCGCGGGGCGCCCTGGGTCGTTGGCAAGGGCAAGTGGCGCGCGCTCGCGCCGAGCGGCGACGGGGCCCTCGTGGCGTGGGTCGGCCACGACGGCAAGGTGGAGGGGCAAGCCCTCCTCGCGAAGCTGGCCGCCGACGGAGCGCCCTCTGCTCGAGGGATCCGGGTGTCGGATGGGGTGTTTCCCGTAAAGGATTCTCCCAGCGTGGCGCTCGCCGGTGAGCGGGTGGGCGTCGCATGGACGGAGCCCATGAGCACCGGTGTGAGCACGAAGCGCGCAGTCTTGCGTGTGCTCGATCGCACCTGCATCCCCTGAGCGCTCACGCGACGAGAGGGCCCGTGCGGCGGGCGTAGCGCGGCCTCCGGCGCTAGGATGAAGAGCGTGAGCCACGCATTCGGCCCGACTCAGCCACCGCCGAACCGCGATGCGAACGAGCCGCCTGCAGCGCTCAGGGACGCGCAGACGGGCGCCCTGCCCTGCGAGAGCGAGCCGCCTGCCGGAGTGCCGCCCTGCGACACGGTCGCGGCCCGCGGGCGCGTCGCGCTCGCGCCGGCTGCAGCGCAGCCGAGCCGCGCGCAGGCGGCGCGGCTGATCATCCAGGATCCCTACCTCACGCCGCCGCCCCCGCCGGAGCGACGGCAGCTCTCCACGCTGGCCGTGAGCTCGCTCGTCGCGGCGCTGTTCGGGCCGCTCGGGGCGATCGCCGCGATCGCCTTCGGCTGGGCGGCTCGCCGCGAGATCGAGCAGGCCCCGGCCGTGCGCAGGGGGTACGCGCTCGCCAGCGTCGGGCTCGCGCTCGGCGTCCTGCTCACCCTCTGCTGGAGCTCCGCGATCGGCTTCGGCGTGTGGATGTGGAGCACCCATCACAGCGGAGAGACGGCCTCCGCCCTCCCGGAGGGGGAGGCCTCACCGGAGCCGGCGAGCACGGCGTCGCCGTCGATGCCGCTGCCGGAGGCGCCTCCTCCGGCGGTGCAGCCGAGCGGCAGCGTCCCTCAGCACACGACCCACCGGCGCATCGGCGGGGTCTCCATCGTCGATATCGGCGTCGACGTGTCCGTGCTCAGCGAGGAGCTCGCCAAGCAGCGCGCGGAGGCATACGCCCAGGGCGAGAAGGTCCTCGTGATGACGACGAGCGATCCCTGCGAGCCGTGCCGCGGGGTCGACCGCTCGCTCGGCGATCCGCTGATGCAAACGGCCCTCCGGAGCGTGCGGCTCGTGCGCGTGGACATCGATCTCTTCAAGGAAGATCTCGATCAGATCAAGGTGCCGCGGCGGCTCTATCCGGGCTTCTTCCTGCTCTCGCCGGATCTTTCCCCGCAGGACGGGATCAACGGCGGCGAGTGGGACGACGACATCGCGCGCAACATCGCGCCGGTGCTGGGGGCGTTCGTGCGGGGCCAGTACACGACCCGCCGGCAGCCGTGGAACCCGCTGCCCGGCTCGGGCATGCGGCTCTGAGCCGGGTCGCGCGCGGCGACGAGCCCCTCGCGCGCCGGACAGGGTAAGCTCCGGCTGTGAAGCGCTTTGGCCAGCTCGTCCTCTTCGCCCTCTGCGTCGCGTTCAGCGTCTCGGCTGTCTACAACGTCGTCTCCGACAACGCCGACGTCGAACGGAGGGCGGCGCTCGTCGCGTGCGGCGAGGACGGCGCCGCGAGCGCGCCGGAGCGGCGCCGCGCGAGCGAGGGCTGCAGAGCGCAGATGACGCGGCTGGAGCGGACGCCGTTCGGCCAAACCTTCGAGTTCACGACGGCGAAGCGTGCCGTGGACGTCAGGTGCGAGCGGGCGCTCGTGTTCGCCGGCGAGTACAGCTGCAAGCTCAGGTGATCGCCGGGGCGGCGGCCTTCACCCCGCCCGCCGCAAGACGCCGTTATCCGCGTGGAAGTTACGCTATGGTGGGCGGCCGTGACGAGCCCCACAGCGCGCTTGCCTCGCTCGATACGCCCCGAGGCCGGGCGCATCGTCGTGTGCTTCGCCTCCGCGGTCGCAGCCGCCGCGGCGGTCGCCTACAGCGCGCCGCCGGCGCTGGCGGCGCAGGTGCCCCCGCCGGAGCCGCTCAGCGCGCCTGCGGTCGCGCCCGCCGCCCCGCCCGCGCAGCCGCCGCAGGGCGTCGGGCCGAGCTCTCTTGCCCCGCCGCCGCAGGGCGGGGGGCCGAGCCCTCCGGCCCCGCCGCCGCTCTCGCGAGACGAGGAGGAGAAGCGGCTCCGCATCGAGCGAGCGACGGCGCTGCACGACGAGGCGCAGCGGCGCTACCAGCGCGGCGAGTACCGCGCGGCCATCGCGAAGCTGGAGGCCGCCGTGGCGCTCGATCCCGAGGGCAAAGAGCTCATCTACAACCTGGCGATGATCCACGAGCGGCTTGGCGAGATCGACGAGGCCGAGCGCTACTATCGCCGCTACCTCGACATGGAGGCGCTCCCGAAGGCGCGTGAGGAGGTGCATGCGGTCCTCAAGCGGCTCAAGGGCGCGAAGCGAGAGCTCGCCGGCGCGAAGCCGCCGCCGTCCGCGCCCGCGAAGGCCGCCTCGGTCTCCACCTCCACGGCGCTGCCGTATTTGCCGCGCTTGCCGCGCCATCCCGTCGCGATCGGCATCGCGACGCCGCGCGCGACCTGGCTCGGCGTCAGCGGGGGCATCGCCGCGGGGTCGCTCGTGGTCGGCGGCGTCTTCGCCGCGCTCGCCGTGGCGCGGGATCCCGGCGCCGGCGAGCGCACCGGGGCCGGCGTCTCCATCGCCGACCTGCAGGCCGACGCGAGCGCCGCCCACCGGTGCGCCGTCGCCGCGGATGTCGCCTTGCTGGTCGCCGGGCTCTCCGGGGCAGCGGCGCTCTACCTGTACCTGGCTCCGGGGGCTCCCGCGGCGAGCCCAGCCGCTCGCGGGGCCTCGGCCGTCGGTTCGCGCGCGCTGACGCCGGGGCAGGATCGCCGTCTCCCGCGCGGCGCCGGTGCAGGGGCGCAGGGGATCCGCCTGTCGCTGGGCGCCGAGGGGGCCCGGCTCCGGGTGCAGTTCTGATGCGCCCCAGCGCCGCGCGGCGCAGGCTGCTCCGCGGGCTCGCCGCGCTCGTGTCGCTCGGCGCCGGGTGCGAGGTCCTCGTCGACGGCACGCTGGGCCCGGTGCACTGCACGGACGAGGGCGCGGTCGGGCCGCCGGCGTGCCCCGAGGGCGCCGTTTGCAGGGACGGCGCCTGCGGCGAGCAGCAGCTGGAGCGCGCGCTGGGCGCGCGCTGCGCGCGGGACGAGGACTGCGGCGCGCTCGATTTCTGCCTCGATCCCGCGCTGTTCGACGTCGAGGGGCCGCGCGCCTGCTCGCGCGCCTGCTGCAGCTCGAGCGACTGCGATCCTGCCCGGGATGCGGTCTGCTGGATCCCCGACGGCGGCGGGAGCGGCCTCTGTCGCGTCGGCCGGGAGGTCGGGCGGCCCGACGTGGGCGCGGGGCTCTCCGGCGCGCCTTGCGCCGCGCCCGGCGACTGCCGATCGGGCATCTGCGACGACGGTGCCTGCGTCGACGCCTGCTGCTCCGACACCGGCTGCGCCACGAACGGGGCGGCGTGCCGGCTCACGACGGGCCTCGTCTCGTCCGGTCCGGCCTGGGCGTGCCAGGCCGCCGCCTTGGGCGATGGAGGCTACTTCGAGCCGTGCGCTCGGGACGAGGACTGCGCGTCCGGGCTCTGCGCCGAGGTTGAAGGGAGCGGCCGCTGCACCATCCCGTGCTGTGGCTCGGAGATGTGCCCGGACACGCCCGGCGAGGTGCGGCAGCGCGTCGGCTGCGCCGAGCTCGCGATCGACGGACGCTCGACCGTCCGCGCGTGCATCACGCTGCTGTCCGGGGACAGCCTCGCAGCCGTCGGCGTTCCGTGCACCACGCCCGAGGACTGTCGGAGTGGTATGTGCATCAAGGATCCTGAACAAACGCAGCGATTCTGTAGCGACGTCTGCTGCAGCGATGCGTCCTGCGGCGACGCCGCGTTCTTCGGCTGCCACCCGCGAGCGACAGGCGAGTCGTGGGCCTTGCGATGCGAGCCCAAGTAACGGACGATCCCCCCCATCGCGGTGGTAGTTCGTGCAGCTGACGGCCAGTTCCCAGCCAGCGCCCCCGGGTCGCCCGGCGAGCCCAGCAGGGCCATGGCGCTGATTTGCCCGCGCTGTCACCACCTCGGGGCCGTCGCGCTGGAGGGGAGGAGCTCGTCCAGCCAGCTTCCGTCTCCCACTGGCGAGCGCGGTTCCCAGGACGGCCAGAGCGCGAGGCTGCCTCGTTGCCCCCACGACGGGCTGGCCCTCGTGAGCCGCGAGGTGCTCGCCGAGGCCGACGGAGATCCGTTCCTGGGGATCACGATCGCGGATCGGTTCGTGATCGTGGGCAAGCTCGGCGCCGGCTCGATGGGCACGGTGTACCGCGCGCGCCAGGAGGCGATGGGCCGCGACGTGGCCATCAAGATACTGCGGTCGGACAGGGCCTTCGACGCGCAGGCGAAGGCGCGCTTCACCCGCGAAGCGCGCGCGATGAGCCTCCTCAGGTCGCCGTACACGGTCACCGTGTTCGATTTCGGCGAGGTCGTGGACGACGCGACGGACGCGGCCTTCGGCCGTGGTCGCTCCGCGGAGCAGAGCTCGCCCGGGGAGGGGACGACGTCGAGCAGCGGCTCTCTGTACCTCGCGATGGAGCTGCTCGAGGGCGAGTCGCTCGGTCAGCGGCTCAAGCGCCTGCGGCGGCTGCGCGTGGGCGACGCCGCCCGCTTCGCGCGGCACGCGCTCCTGTCGCTGGCCGAGGCGCACGACAAGGGGATCATCCACAGGGACCTCAAGCCGGACAACCTGTTCCTGGCGAGGCCCCCCGCGGGCGAGCACGAGGAGATCTGCAAGGTGCTCGATTTCGGCATCGCGAAGGTGATGACCGGGACAGAGCGGCCGGTCGACGCCCTCGAGACCCAGGCAGGCACCGTCTTCGGGACGCCGCGGTACATGTCGCCGGAACAGGCGCAGGGCAGGCCGCTCGACGCGCGGAGCGACCTCTACTCGCTCGGCGTCCTGCTCTATCAGATGCTGGTCGGGAGGCCGCCGTTCATCGACGACGATGCGGTCGTCGTGATGGCGAGGCACATCACGTCGTCGCCCGTGCCGGCGAGCGAGGCCGCGCCGGACGCCAGGATCCCGCCGTCGCTCTCGCAGCTCCTGCAGCGCGCGCTGGCCAAGCGGCCCGAGGAGCGGCCGCGGAGCGCCCAGGCGTTCATCGCCGAGCTCGATCGCGCGATGGACGAGGCCAGGCCGAGCCTCGACCGCGAGCGTCTCGGTCCGGCTCAGCCCGCCGAGGTCGGCGCCACGAGCGAGCTGCTCGCGGTCGTGGGCGACGGCGAAGGCGCCGCGCCGGCGCCGAGCACGCTGCGTCGCGCGCCGCGGAGGCGCACGTCGCGCGTGGCCGTCGGCGCCGGCGCCCTGTGCCTGATCGTGATGGCGCTCGCCGTGCGCGAGCTCCGCCGGCCTGCGGACGGCGGCGCGCGCAGCCTTCAGAAAGGGGTAGCGCTGGAAGCGAGGGCACTCGCGAGCGCGATCTCGCGCGCCGACCCGCCGCCCGCCGTGCCGACGGCGCCGCCGCCGCCCGCCGTGCCGACGGCGCTGCCGCTCGCCGCGCCGGCGCTGCCGCCCGCCGCGCCGGCGCTGCCGCCCGCCGCGCCGACGGCGCCGGCGCTGCCGCCCGTCGCGCCGCCCGCGGGTGTTGCCAGCGCGCCGCCCGCGCCCACGGGCGTACCATCGGCGTCGATACCGAGGCGAAAGCCAGCGCAGCAGCGCAAGCCGTATGTGAAATTCGACTGATGACGGCACGCGCGCGGCACCGCTGCGCAAGGCCGACGTGGGGCCCCGAAGGCCCGCTCTTCCATGGAGTCCCGTCGTGCGAGAGACAGCGGCGTCCGATCGCGAAGGACGCCGAGAGTCGCTGTACGAGCCGGAGGCTAACGTGTAACTTCGCCGCGCACCGATGGATCCCCGTGAGATGGAAACGCTCGTCCAGCGGCTCGTCACGAATCCGCATGACGGGGAAGCCCTGGCGTATGCTCACCGAGCCGGGGAGCAGGACCCACGCTCGTACGCCATGCTGCTCGAGCGCGTCGGCAGCTCCACCGCAGATCCATCGTACGCGGCGCACTGGCTGAGCGAGGCCGCGAACGTGTGGTCGACCACCATCGGCGACGCGCACCACGCCGCGCGGACGCTCATGATCGCCATCGACAAGGATCCGACGCAGCGGACCGCGGCGGAGCGGCTGGCGCAGCTCTACCGCGACAAGGGCGATCAGAAGGCGCTCGTCGCGCTCCTGGAGCGGCTCGTCAAGGCGCTCACGCCGCTGCTCTTCGAGCGGCCCGAGGTGCGCGCGCAGGTCTCGACCCTGCACGAGGAGCTCGGCCGGCTGTGGAGCGAGCCGCCGCTCTCGCGGCCGGAGCGCGCCCTCGAGAACTGGCGCCGCCTGGCGGAGCTCGATCCGCACAACGTCTACGCCATCTACGCCGCCCGCGAGATGCTGAAGGCCCAGCAGCAGTACGCCGAGGCGATCCCGTACTTCGCGATGGAGCAGGCGCTCGTCGACGACCCGGATCGGCGGCTCGCCCTGCTGCGCGACGAGGCCGACATCCGGCGCCGCGCCGGCGATCTCGTGGGCTCCACCGTGGCGCTGCGGAACGCGCGCGCGTTCGTGCCGCACGACATGGGGCTCATCCAGGGGCTCGGCGTCGCCATCGTCGACCGCATCGAGGCGGGCGAGCCGGTGCCGCAGCCAGAGCGCGACGAGGCCGCGGAGCTCTTCGTGGCGCTCGCGGAGACGTACGACGGGGAGTACGGCTACTCGTACTCGGTCTACGCCCTGCGCGCGGTGCCGGGGCACGATCGCGCGATGCAGCTCGCCGACCATTACGGGAAGCAGCTGGGCCGCATCGCGGAGCTCCGCCCGCGCTACCTCGCCTACCTCCAGGTCAACCCGAACGGGTTCATGGCCCCCGAGGCGCGCAAGCGGGCGTCCGTGCCGCCCCCCCCGCGGCTGCCGTCGGCGCCGCCGCCGCCCCTGGGCGTGGCTGCCGCGCCTGCGCACCGGTCGTCGGTGCCGCCCAGCGCGGGAGCCGTGCCGCCCAGCGCGGGAGCCGCCCATGCGCACGCGTCCGTGCCACCCTCGGGCGTCCTCTCGTCGCCGGCTGCCGCCGGGCTGGTCGAGCCGGGGGTGGCCGCGTTCGCGCCGGCGTCTTCGTTCGCTCCCGCGCCGGGGTCGACGGCGCCGGACACGCTGGCTTCGCCCGTCGATGCCGCGGCGCCGGCCTCCGGGGGGGCGTACGGTCTGGCCGACGCCGCGCCGGCGCCTGATGCCTTCGGCGGCTCGGCGCCCTCGGAGGCGCTGCAGCCGCCGAGGGAGGAGCCGGCCGAGCTCCGCAAGCCGCTGACGCTCGCCAAGCTCCGCGAGGTGCTCAAGGGCGAGCCGGCCAACCCGGACGTGCTCGCGCAGGTCGAGGAGCAGCTGCGCCAGAAGCGGATGTTCGTCGAGCTGCGGGACGTCCTTCTCGCGGCGGCGCGCGTCCCCGAGGCGCCCATCGAGCGCAGGAAGGCGCAGCTGCGCGACGTCGCCGGGCTGTGCGAGGCGCAGCTGCGCGACGTCGACTCGGCGGTCCAGGCCTGGAAGCTGCTCTCCGAGCTCGATCCCGGGGACGCGCAGGCCCAGGCCGAGCTGAGGCGGCTGCTCGAGCAGAGCTCGCGGTGGGATGACCTCGCCGCGCTGCTCGAGCACGACGCCGCCGCGACGCCCGACGTCGCGCAGAGGGTCGAGATCGAGAAGGCGCTCGTCGTGCTCCACGAGCAGAAGCGCCGCGACCCCATCGCGGCCGCGGAGGCGTGGGTGCGGATCGCGGGCCTCACGCCCGACGACGGCGCGGCGCTCCTGTCCGCCGTCAAGCTCTTCGAGCGCGGCGAGCGCTTCGATCTCGCGGCGCGGGTCCTCGCCGACGCGACGTCCTGGTTCAAGGGGAAGCTGAACCACGGGCCGCTCCTTCAGAAGCTCGGCGAGCTCCGGATGCGGCTCGATGAGCCGGGCGCCGCGGGCGACGCCTACGGTCAGGCCGCCGAGCTGCTGCGCCAACCGAGGCTGTGGGAGCTCGCGCAGAAGGCCTACGTCGCGGCGGGGCGGCTCGCCGAGGCGGCGAGGGCGCTCTGCGAGCGCGCGCTGCTCGCGGACCGCAAGGCGCGCCCGGCGCT
Source organism: Sorangium sp. So ce117 (assembly GCF_051524395.1). Classification (NCBI taxonomy): domain Bacteria; kingdom Pseudomonadati; phylum Myxococcota; order Polyangiales; family Polyangiaceae; genus Sorangium; species Sorangium sp. So ce117. The sequence goes on along the minus strand of NZ_CP150309.1, from coordinate 6,231,772 downwards.
CCTCGTCCAGGCCGCCGAGCTGCTCCTCAGCGCCGGGGACGTCGACGGCGCGCTCGACCGCGTCGAGCGCGCCGTCGAGATCGATCCGGCGACGGACGCCGCCCCCGCGATCGAGGATCTCTACCGGCGCGCCCATCGGTGGCCCGAGCTCGTGCGGTTCCTCCTGAGCCGGGCCGAGGTGCTCGGCGACAGGGCGGAGCGCGTCGCGGCGCGGCGGGCCGCGGCGGCCCTGCAGCGCGAGCTCGGCGATCGCGACGGGGAGCGCGCGACGCTCACGCTCCTGCTCGCCGACGGCGATGACGCCGAGGCCATCGAGCGGCTGGCCCAGGACGCAGGCGAGCGTGGCGATCACCAGCAGGGCGCGGAGCTCCTCCGCAAGCTCGGCGATCTGACGGACAGCGAGCCCGGCAAGATCTCGCTCGCTCTGCGCGAGGCGCGCATGCTCGCGGAGGGCCCCGGCGACCTCGAGGCCGCGATCGCGCGCTACGAGGCGGTCGTGGCGACGCTCGATCCGCAGAACCGGATCGCGCTGCAGGGGATCGCCGACCTGGAGGAGCGGCGCGGCAACCCGAGGGGGGTCGCGGGCGCGCTCGAGCGTGAGCTCGCTCTCGTGTACGGCCACGACCAGGTCGACATCGCGCAACGGCTCGCGGCGCTGTACGAGGGCCCGCTCGACGATCCGCGCGGCGCCGTCCGGGCGCTCGAGATCGTCCACGCCGTCGAGCCGGACGACCTCGACGCGGTCGCCCGGCTCCTGCGGCTCGCCGAGCGGCTGAACGACTGGCCGAAGGTCGCGCGCCTGATGGCGATCCTGATCGAGATGGAGGGCGACGACGACGAGGCGTCGCAGATGACCCGGCGCCTCGCCGAGATCCTCGACCAGCAGCTGGGCAAGAGCGACGAGGCGCTGGCGCTCCTGGAGCGGCTCGCCGATCAGGGCGACGAGCCGTGCCGAGAGGCGTACGTCGCGCTCGGCGATCGGCACGGGTGGAAGGGGATCGTCGCGACCAAGCTGGTCTCCTGGAACGAGTCGATCGCGCGCGCGGGGCGTGAGGTCGCCCTGCGCGGGGCCTTCGAGCGCTTCGTGGAGGTCGGTCGCCAGAAGGACGCCGCGCGCGTGGCGATGGAGCTCGCGCGCTCCCGCACCGCCGACGCCGGCCTCGCGGAGAAGCTCGAGGCGATCGCGGTGGAGCTCCAGGATCGCGAGGCCCTCACCGTCGCGCACGAGCTCCTCGCCAGGGATCTCTCCGGCGCGGCCCGGGCGGCCGAGCTCGTGCGGCAGGCTGAGGTCCGGGTCGCCGTGGGCGCCGATCCGCTGGAGTCGATCCACCACGGCGAGGGCGCGCTCGCGAGCGTGCCGACCGCCGAGGTCGAGCCGCTGCTCCAGCGGCTCGCGGCGCTGGCCGAGGCCCCGGGCCTCATCATCGATCTCTTCGAGCGCCAGGTCAGTCGGTGCCGCACGCCGGCCGATCGCCTCGCGGCGCTCGTCCGGGCCGCCCAGATCGCCTGCGAGCGCGGCGCCATCGACCGGGCGAGGAGCTTCTTCGAGCTGGCCCTCGGCGGCGGCGTCCAGGAGGAGACGATCGCCACGCTCGAGCAGATGGCGCGGGACGACGACGAGCGGTCGCGGTCGACGGCGCTGCGCGCGATCCTCGCCGAGGCGCTCGCGGCCGGCGGCCAGGGCTCGCGCGACGGCGGCCGCACCCGGGCGGCGCTCCTGCGGCGCGCGGCCACGATCGCCTACAAGGATCTCGGCGACGTCGACCGCGCCTTCGGCTGGCTGGGCGGCGCCGTGCTCACGCAGGTCGACGACGCTTCGCTCGACGCGCTCGAGGCCCTCGGGCGCGAGGTGGGCGACCTGCCCCGCGTCGGCGCGACGCTGGACCGCGCGCTGGACGAGGTCTTTGACGGCCCGCTCGTGCGCAAGCTCCTGCAGCGTCGCGCCAGGCTGCGGCGCGACGTGCTCGGCGACCGGCAGGGCGCCGCGGCGGATCTGAAGAAGCTTCACGATCTGTCGCCCTCGGATCAGGACGTGATGAACGACCTGTCGGGTCTCCTGCTGGAGCTCGGCGATCACCGCGGCATGATCCAGCTCTACGAGGACCAGATCCTCCGCGGCCGCGATCCGGCGCAGCGGGCGGAGCTCGCGCGCAAGGTGGCGCGCCTCTGGGAGGAGGAGCTCGGCGAAGCGCGCGAGGCGGCGGACGCCTGGCGCCGCGTCCTCCGCATGAAGGCGGGCGATCCGGACGCGACCGCGGGCCTCGAGCGGGCCAAGACCGGCAAGCTCAAGCGCACCCCGCCGCCTCCTTCGCTGCCGACGCGCGCGCCGGGCCCGCCGCTGACCGAGCCGCCGCTCGCGCCCCGGGCGCCGGCGCTCGAGACGCTCGGCCTCGAGGCCGGCGCGGTGGCGGCGGTGAGCAACGGCTACGCGGGCTCCGAGGCGCACGAGGGCGTCGAGGCGCAGCCGGCCGCGGAGACGCAGCCGGCCGCGGAGGCGCAGCCGGTTGAGGCGTACCCGGCGGCGGAGGCGTACCTGGCGGCAGAGGCGCAGCCGGTTGCGGAGGCGTACCCCGCGGCGGAGGCGCAGCCGGTTGCGGAGGAGTACCCGGCGGCGGAGGCGCAGCCGGTTGCGGAGGCGTACCCCGCGGCGGAGGCGCAGCCGGTTGCGGAGGAGTACCCGGCGGCGGAGGCGTACCCGGCGGCGGAGGCGTACCCGGCGGCGGAGGCGTACCCGGCGGCGGAGGCGTACCCGGCGGCGGAGGCGCTGTCGGCTCCCCAGGCGCAGCCGGCGGACGCCGCCGCCTCGCAAGCGCTGCCGGTCGAGCCGGAGCAGCAGGTCTGGGCCTACGGCGTCGCTGCGCACGCCGACGCGGGCAGCGGCGCTGCCCATGGCGATGTGGTTCTGCGCGAGGGGCAGAGGCTCCCTCTGGATAGCGCCACCCAGGTCCTCCACGTTGCTCCGGCTGCGTATTCCGATGCGCCTGCCGCTCCCGCGCAGTGGTCGGAGTTCGACGCTCACGCAGGGCCCCCGACGCTCGGCGACGTCGACAACGGCGAGGCCCATCGAGCGCACGATGAGGCGCCCCTCTCGGCCCCTGCGCTGCCCGTCGCGCCCGCTGCCCACACAGCGCCTGTCGTGCCGCCCTTGCCTGGCTCCGACGCGATCGACGTCGACACGGATGCGGAAGACGTGGAGTTGATCGACGACGACCCTGGTGCTCGCTAGCTCTCCCCCGCCGATCCTGCCCCCGGCGCTCCGGCCGGGCGATACCGTCGCGGTGATCGCCCCTTCCAGCCCGTTCGAGCACGTCCTCGCGCGGGTCGGCATCGGTTGGCTCGCCCAGCGCTACCGCGTCCTCTTCGACGCGGGCGAGGGGCCTCCGCCTCCGTTCGACGGCGACGGCGATGGCCGGCGCGGCGCCCCGCCATCGCTGTCGGCGCCCTCCCATCACGGGCTGTTCGCGCGAGCCGGGTACCTGGCCGGCAGCGACGCCCGGCGCAGCGACGAGCTCGCCCGCGCGCTCTCGCACCCCGGCGTCAGGGCCATCTTCGCGGCCCGCGGCGGCTACGGCGCGAACCGGTTCGTCCACCGGCTCGACTGGAGCGCCCTCGCAGCGCACCCCCGCTGGATCGTCGGCTTCTCCGACGTCACGGCCCTCCACGTCGAGGCAGCGCGCGCGGGCGTGGCGTCGCTCCATGGCGTCCATGTCACCGCGCTCGGGCGCGGCGACGCCCGCGCCCGCGCCGCGCTGATCCGCGCCCTCGAAGATCCGCTGGGTGAACGCCGCTTCGACGGCCTCACCACGCTGCGCGCCGGGGTGGCCGAGGGGCCGCTCTTCGGCGGCAACCTGGCCCTGCTCCACGCCTGCGCCGCCGCGGGGCGGCTCCGGGTCCCGGAGGGGTGCATCCTCCTGCTCGAGGACGTCACCGAGCGGCCCTACCGCATCGATCGCATGCTCGCGACGCTCGATGTCGGCGGCCACCTCGCCCCGGCCGCGGCGGTGGTCCTCGGCGACTTCGATCAGTGCGCACCAGGCCCCGACGGCATCACGGTGGACGAGGTCCTCCGCGACAGGCTGCTCCCGCTGGGCATCCCCGTCGTCGCCGGGCTGCCGATCGGCCACGGCCATCGCAACGAGCCCGCCATCCTCGGCGGCCACGCGCGCGTCCTCGCGCACGGCCCCGACGCCGCGGTCACGCTGGCGGGCGCCTGAACGCCCGCGCGGTCACGCGATCACGCGATCACGCGGTCACGCGATCACGCGATCACCAGAAGATGCTCTTCCGCTCCTTCAGGCCGCGGTTCAGCATCGACTGGATCCGACCCTTCACGAGCGCCACCTTCTCCTGGATCACCGCGTCGTCGTCGTCGGGGTCGCCGTGGAACGTCATCGGCTCGCCGAAGTAGATCCGGTATCGGGTCGGCAGCGGCATCTGGCCGCCGGGGAGCAGGAGCTGTGGGATGATCGGGAACGTCGGCATGCCGAGCGCCTTCGAGACCGCCTCGAGGTTGCCGAGCGAGATGTACTGTTCCTCGCCCCCGATGACCGCGATGGGCACGATCGGCGTGTCGGTCTCGAGCGCGAGCCGCATGAACCCGAGCCCGAAGTCGAGCAGCTGATAGCGGCTGGAGAACCCCTTCGAGATCCCCTTCGTCCCCTCCGGGAACACCAGGATCGCCGCGCCCATGTCGAGCAGCCGGCGCGCGTTCTCGGGGACGCCGACCACCTGGCCCACGCGCGAGAAGAAGGTCGCCACGAACGGCAGCGTCTGCGTCCACTTCTCGACCATGCTCCGCATCACGCGCGGCGGCTCCGCGTCCAGGAACAGCGAGGCCGCGATGAGCATGCCGTCGAACGGGAGCTGGCCCGAGTGGTTCGCGATGAGGAGCACACGGCCGGGCGGGACGCGCTCGATGCCGAACACCTCGGTCCGGAAATAGAAGCGATGAAAGAACGCGGCGACCCCGACCGCGTACTTCGCCCATTCCCGGTCGAGCCCGAACGGGTCGACCCCGTCCGCCGCGTGAGGCAGCGCGACCCGGCGCAGACGGTCCTCGAAGTCCTGACCGAGCAGCCGGATGGTCGCGTCATCGATCGTGCCGCGCAGGCTGTCGACCCCGACGCGCGCCAGCGGCAGCGCGCTGTGGGTGACGAAGTGGCTCAGCTTGGCGAGCGTCGTTCTGCTGGCCATGGGCGGCGGACGATAGCAAAACTCGCGTGGGCCTGCACCGGCACGAAGGGCTTGACCATCGGCGTCCTCGAAGCGACCGTCGCTCCGATGAGCGAACGAATGCTCGGTCGAGGCCGCCGTCCCGCCGCGGACACCGATCCGTCCCTCCGGTCCATCCTCATCACCGGCATCTGTGGTCGCCTCGGGCGGCGCTTGGCGCGGCGCCTCCACCGCGAGCGGCGCGTGATCGGCGTCGACCGGCGCAGCTTCGAGGGGCGCCCCAAGGACATCGAGCATCACCAGATCGACATCCGCCGCAAGAAGACCCAGGACATCTTCCGGCAGGAGCAGCTCGCCGCGGTTGTCCACCTCGGGGTCATGCACGATCCGCGGGTGAGCCAGATGGAGCACCACAGCTGGAACCTCGCCGGGTTCCAGCGGCTGCTCGAGTTCGTCGCGCAGTACGACGTGCCCAAGCTCATCGTGCTGTCGAGCGCGAACGCCTACGGGCCGCGCCCCGACAACCCGCAGTTCATCACCGAGGACGCCCCGCTGCTCGGCGGCGCGTCGTTCAGCGAGATCCGCGACCTCATCGAGGTCGACATGCTGGCGCAGTCGTTCTTCTGGAAGCACCCCCAGACCGAGACGGTCATCCTCAGGCCGGTCCACATCCTCGGCTCCGTGCGGAACGCGCCGTCGAACTACCTCCGGCTCAACGTGATCCCGACCCTCCTCGGCTTCGACCCGATGGTGCAGGTCATTCACCAGGACGACGTGGTCTCCGCGATCCTCGCGGCGCTCCGCCCCGGCGTGCGCGGGATCTTCAACCTCGCCGGGCCCGCGCCGCTGCCGCTCTCGCGCGTCATCGAGATGACCGGCCGGGCGCGCGCGGCGATCCCCCACTTCGTCATGCAGACGATCATCCCGCGGCTCTGGCGGTTCAGGGCGACCTCGTTCCCGGCCCCCGAGCTCGATCACATCCGCTACGTGTGCATGGTCGACGACCGGCGGGCGCGCGACATCCTCGGCTACACGCACGAGCACGACATCCAGGAGACCGTCCAGGCGGTCGACGGCATCACCTGAAAGGCGTCATGAAGCGAGCGACCCGGATCGAGCGGCTCGTCGACTACTACGAGGACTTCGCGCCCGACTACGTCTCCACCTGGAAAGACATCCAGCACTACGAGAAGCCCGTGCGCGCGTTCCTGCGCGAGGTGGTCGCCGACGGCGCCCGCGTGCTCGACGCGGGCTGCGGCCCGGGCCACCTCACGCGCGATCTCCCGCCGTCCGTCGAGGTCGTGGGCTTCGACATCGCCGAGGGGATGCTCGAGATCGCGCGCAAGAAGCGGCCCCACGGCGCCTATCACCGGCACGACTACCACCTCCCGATCCCCCGCTCCTGGGGGCGGTTCGAGGTCGCGCTCGCGCTCGGCACCCTCGAGTTCTGCGACGATCTCTCGCTCGTGCTCAAGAACCTGGCCGGCGCGATGCGCCCCGGCGGCCGCCTGCTGGTGAGCATCGTCGAGCGGAGGCCGAACGTCCGGCTCCACGAGCGCCACGCGCGCCCGCTCTCCGACGCCGAGCTGACCGGCGTGAAGATGTATCTTTACACCTTCGCCGAGCAGACGGACGCCATCCTGGGTTCTGGCCTGCTCCCGCGCAGCTACCGGCTCCACCCCGGCTGGCGACACACGGAGTACGACGTCGACGTGCTCTACGCGCTCTGGGACCTCGAGGTCTCACGCGGCGGCCGGTGATCCTCCTGGACAGCGCGGCGAGCCTTTCCGCGCCGCGCTGTCCAGGGTATCTCGTGGAGAGTCGTGGAGAGGAGAGCCGCGGTTCGATGGACGTGAAGCTCGGCGGCACCTTCCTGACCTGCGCGATGGGGCCGCTGCACCACGCCGGCGCGTGCATGCAGGCGAGGCGGGTGCTGGAGGGGCTCCGCGAGCTGGCGCCGGAGGGGCTCCTCGGAGGCTTCCAGCGCGGCGTCGATCAAGCCGCGAAGCTCGCGGGCGTGCGCCGGGAGGACGTCGAGCGCCTCCTCCCGATGGCCGACGTGCGCGAGGCCATCGAGCGGCTCGGCGACAGCCAGTCCGAGGCGCTCGTCGCCTGGGATGTCTACGCCGGGCGCATCGGCGGGCTGCTCGAGGGCGTCGCCGAGGTGACCGACCACGGTCGGGCCCCCGACGCCGGCATGTGGCTCGAGCGGCTGGCGAACAAGGTCCGGCGCGATCGCCCGTTCGCGGAGCCGCTCCAGGTGCTCGCCGAGGACATCGCGCAATGGCAGGCGATGATCGGCCGCTGCCGCAAGCTGCTCGACGAGAGCGGCGGCGGCGCGCTGGCCAAGGCGTATCGCCGGCGGAGGCTCCGCAGGATCGCGTCGATCGTTGTGTCGGCGCTCGTCATCGTCGCGGCGCTCTCGGTGATCGTGCGGTTCCGCGCCGCCCGCGCGCGCGTCGATGCGGTCCTGGAGCGCCCGGAGGTGTGCGCGGTCCGCGACATCGCGGAGGACGATCTCGGCCGCGCGGCGAGCGAGCAGCAGCGGCGCGTGGCCGCGCGGCTCGAGCAGTGCGCCGCGGTGGAGGCCCGCGAGGCGCGCGAGCGCGAGGAGCGGCTGCGCGCCGAGGAGAGGGCCCGCGAGGAGGAGCGGCTGCGCGCGGAGCGCGACGAGAAGTGCGCCGCGCTCGCCGTGCGGTTCAAGGCGGGGGCGTTCTCGGACGACGACGGCAAGATCGCCGGCGTGGAGAAGGATCTGCTCCGGCGGATCGCGGGGCGGAGGCTCCTCGCCGCCGACGTCGGGCCGACCGGTCCCGCGCTGCCGTGCGAGGGCGCGCGCGGCGGCGACGAGCTGCGCGCGGCCTTCGCGGACGCCCTGGTCGCGTCGGTCTGGACGTGGGCGCCGGCCGCCGATCCCGGCCCCAAGCTCGGCGATTTGCTCGTGGCGCGGCGCGCGGAGCTGCCCCCCCGCGCGCAGACGATGCTCGCGGTCCGGACAGGATACGAGTCCAAGCGGGCCATCGTATCGGGCGATCCGGCGGCGCTCGGGCGGGCGTCCCGCCTGTGCGCGCTCACGGCGAAGCTCGAGATCGCGAGCGGGGCGGGCTGCGCGGCGCTGGCGAGGCTGGCAGTCAAGCCCGCGCCGTGAGCCGGCGATCCGAGGGATCGCGGCGTGAGCTGCGCTGATCTCGGGGCCGCCGGTCGGGCGCGTCGTCGCGGACGCGCATCACCTCTCGCTCGACCATCGACCATCGACGGCGCTGCGCGGCGAACGGGGGCTCTTCGAGCCCGCCGCCTTCGGACGACCAGGGATGCGCCCGGGCGATGACGTTTTACGGGAGGTGAGGGGAGAGGGGCCGGAGGAGCGCAGGCGGGACGATGGGCGCCCCGCCTCCCAATTGCCTACTTCATGGCGGGGATGGAGTCCGCGTCGAGCACGCACAGGCCCGCGCCGACGTCGCACTTCACCTTGAGCTCCGGGGAGATGCGAGGATCCACGCAGAGGGCATCATCGACCTTGTCTGTGGGGATCGGAGCGCCCCCGGGCTCGGGATTCGGGGCGTAGATCCGACAATCGATCGCCGGCCAGACTCCGACGACCTTGTACGTCGCCGAGCAGCTCTCCTCCGAGTAGGTGACCTCTGCCTCGAATTGATTGCCGAGGTTGGCGGCTGTCACATACACGCGCATGTTGCGCCACTCGAGCTTGTGCGATCCCAGCGCCACCGGCGGTACGCCGCCGCCTTCCCCACCGCCGCCCTCGCCCGCACCGCCGGCGCCACCGTCGCCGGCACCACCAGCGCCGCCTTCCCCGGCGCCACCAGCACCACCGGCTCCGCCAGCGCCGCCTTCCCCGGCGCCACCGGCACCGCCAGCGCCGCCCTCGCCGGCACCACCGGCGCCGCCCTCGCCGCCGGCTCCGCCCTCGCCGCCGGCGCCGCCCTCGCCGCCGGCGCCGCCCTCGCCGCCGGGCAGCAACACCACCTCGGCGGGATCGAACGTCGGCACCGTGCAGATCTCGTTGTCATCCGGTTCGCGCGCCGTGAAGGCACCGATCGCGAACGGGTTCAGATCCGGGTTCGGGTCGATCGCGGCGCCGCCGCGGTACCAAGTTCCGAATTCCAGGGTCTGGATCGCGACGCGCTTCGCGTCCGCGTCGGGGAGCTGGTCGCCATTCTCGTCCCGATCGTACACCTGCATCCCGATCAGCTCGACAGTCCCCTCTTTCCGAGCACAGGGGCCCTCGGCATCCCCGTCGATCCGGGTGAACTTCGCTGCGAACGGGGACGCAAGGGCGCCGCCGACCGTGCACTCGGGCTTGGGCTGCGAGCAGCCCGGAGACATCGCCGCGAGCGGTGAGAGCGCCGCGAGCCCTGCCATCCAAACAAGCCATCGCTTCTTCATCGCTTGCATCCTTTCCCGCGCGCGCCGCGCCTAGAACGTCACCCGCGCGCCGAACCGGAACTGCCGCGGTGTCTGGAACTGCGTCGGCTCGCCGTAGTTCGGGTTCACGGCCTTGGGATCGAGCGGCTCGCCGGTGTTGTGGTTCTTCACGCACGTCGGGCCGCTGCTCGGGTTCAGATCTTCCTTCGTTCCACCGACGCAGGGGTCGACATACTCGGTCGTGTAACGCTGGTCCACCTGGACGGTCTCCTGGAAGTTGAAGAGGTTGAAGACATCCATGGTGACGGTGAGCTCGCTGTCCTTCGCGAGCTTGACCGAATAGCCGATGTGACCGTCGACGTTGTGGATCCAGGGGAGGCGGCCGCCCTCGCCTCGGGGCAGGATGAACGTCTCGTCGGAGCTGTACAGGTAGTGCGCTCCCCAGGTGTCGATGGGGGCGCCGGAGCGGGACCTGTATGTGAGGCCGAGGTCGAGGACCATGCCCTTCGGGAGCTCGATCGCCTTCGCGCCGTAGACCTTGATCTCGTGCGTGTTGTCGCCGGGCAGGGCCCCATCGCGGTTGACGAGGAGCGACGCCAGATCGAACTCCGTGTTGATGTTCGGATCGAGCTGGTCGGTCTCGGGCTTGAAGAGGCCCGGATAGTTGCCTCGCAGGTACGACAGCGTATAGCTCACCTGGGCGAGCCACAGGTCGGAGAAGGTCTTGTTGAAATAGAGGGTCAGCGCGTCGTAGTCGCGCCTCGCCTCCGGGAACTCCTTGGCGATCCCCTTCCCGGGGTTGCCGAGGAAGTAGGTGTTCGCCTCGTCCCGGCTCATGTCCTCGATGACGTTGTTCATCCAGCGCTTCGTGTACATCGCGCCGACACGCCCGTTCGGGAGGATCTCGTATTCGCCGCCGAGCACGAGCTCGTCGGACGACTGGGGCTCGATGTCCGGATCCACCGGGGCCTTGCCGCCGCCGAACGTGAACCAGTTCTTGTTCGGGTCGTGGTTAAAGGCCCCTGGGGCGCCGAATGCCTCGTCGAGCGGAACGCGGGTGTCGTCATTCCGGCACTGCCCTGCGCCATAACCCGTCGCGTCCTCGGGATTCCCAGGGTTACAGCCGCTGGCACCCCCGCGGTGGAAGGAGCGGGTGTACCGCTCGTTGCCGAACGCGCGATCCAGCATGTCGAGGGGGACGCTCTCGTAATACCGCGCGTAGTTCGCGAACACCTTCGACCGGCCCTCCTGCGTGATGTCGTAGACGACGCCCACGCGCGGAGACCACTGGTTCGCGAGCGCCAGCCCGAGCGCGCCGTCGCTCGAGTACAGGTACTGCGCGTCGTAGCGCACGCCGATGTTCAACGTCACCCGGTCGAGGATGCTCCAGCTGTCCTGCGCGAAGGCGCCGATCGTCACGCCGAGCGACGACACCGTGAGCTTGTCCTGGATCACATAGTCCCTGGCGCCCGGGCCGGTCGCCAGGCCGTCCGGGCCGGTCAGGAAGCCGAATTGTCGCTCGTCATGGGAGGCATCCCACTCTCCCTCCTCCGCGTAGGTGGTGCCGCCCGCGTACCCCTTGATGTGCTTGTACGTCGTGATCTCGCCGTCGATGCCGGCCTTGACCACGTGGTGCCCGAGCCCCTCGAAGATGCTCGTCACCATCGCCTTCAGCTGGAAGCGGTTGAGCGAGGAGTCGTCGATGAAGTCGGGGCCGCCTTGCCAGTACTGGCGCACCGCGCAGGGCACCGCGGCGATCTCGCCGGTCTGCGTCGTCAGCGGCTTGCACATGGCCCGGGCCTCGGGCGAGAGCTTCTCGAAATCGTCGATCGAGTACGGGTTCGGGGAGTACCGCTGCCAGACCATGAGGGGCACGCCCGCCAGGCCCTCGTCCGTCCCGATCTCCGAGCCGTCCGGAGGCAGCCGCGCGCTGCGCTGGTTGTGCCAGCCGAGGGTCGCGTCGAGGAGCAGGGTCTTGTTCTTGAACGCAGACGACCACTTCAGCGCGACGTCGGTGGACGACGCCACGTACTCGTGCGCCATCGCGCCGTACTCGCCGATGATGTTGGAGAGCTCGGTCACGCCCTGCTGCGGGTCGAACCCGAACGTGCCATTGCCGCCCGAGGTGGAGGGCGAGCCGTAGACGGAGAGCGCGACGCTGTGGTCCGGATCGATCTGGTAGGTCAGCTTCCCGAGGTACTGCAGCGTCTGCTCCTCGGCGCGGTAGAAGCGCTGCGTCCCCGGCAGCCGGTCGACGACGTTGAGCCCGGTCGCGGGATCCGTCACCGGCTCGAACGTGGTGGGGTTGTAGCGCGTGGCGAACAGGTTGCGCTCCAACGAGGAGCTCTTGAACGCGAGGTCGGCGCCCGCGTAGAACCAGAGCTTGTCCTTCAGGATGGGGCCGCCGACCTCGAACCCGTAGTCGCGGATCGACGACAGGCTCTCGTCCGTCTGGATGGTCTCGCCCTGACGACGGACCGCCTTGGGCGCACCCTCGAAGACGCCGGGCGTGATGTTGAAGAAGACCGAGCCCTGAAACGCGTTGCCGCCGCTCTTCGTGACGACATCGAGGACGCCCCCGGTCGCGCGGCCGAACTCGGGCATGTACCCGCCGGCCACCACGTTGACCTCCTTGATGAACTCCATCGTGAGCGGCGTGCCGACGATCCCGTAGGCCGGGTCGTTCACCGACAGGCCGTCGATCACGTACTGGTTCTCGGGGGAGGAGGTGCCGGCGATGGACGTGCCGAACTCGTCGGCCTGCGCCCCGGGGACGGTCGCGGCGACCGACTCGAAGGAGCGGGTCGTTGCGCCCTTCCCCGTGGGGGGCGAGACGGCGATGCGCCGGGTGAAGTCCTGGGTGATGCTCTGGCTCACGCTGCTCGAGCCGACGTCGACCGTGGGCGCGCGGCCGACAACGACGATCTCCGCCGCCTTGAGCGCCTCCGGGAGCAGCTCGACGTTGACGCGGATGGTCGTCGCGGCGCGGACCGCGATCCCGCCGCGCGCGTACGGCTTGAACGCGTCCTTTTCGAAGCGCAGTGTGTAGTCGCCCGGCGGCAGGTTCGGGATACGGTACTGGCCAGTGCCGTCCGTGACGACCAGCTGCTCCCCTTGCAGCGCTGGCGATGTCGCCGTCACGACCACATCGGCGGCCGGCGCCCTGTTCGACGCGTCGACTACCCGCCCGAGGAGCACACCGCTGCCCGTCTGCGCGAACGCAGGGTACGCGGTCAACAAAGTCATCGCGAGCAGCAGCAACGCCGCCCACGGCCCCAACGGCGCACGTGAGCGCCCTCCGTGTTCCAGCCTCTTTTCGAGAAACTTCACGGAATTCCCTCCAAAAGTGTATGCCCCTCGAGTCCTTCCTTACCCTAGACAGGAATCGCGCCAGACAATAGACTTTTTTGTAGGACTCGCTCGCTTGTACACTCCGGGTAGGCGCCGCACGCTTCCATACGTCGCGGCTTCTCTACCTCGATCGGCTCGAGTCCTAGGAGTTACGACCCCTCATGTTCGACTCGGTACTCGGTCGCGCTACCGCCACCCAGGGGCGGCTAGGGACGGGGACAGCGCTCTCCATCGTCGCCCACGTGGCGATCGCGGGCGCCATCCTCTGGCAGGCCACGCGCCCCAGAACCGAGAAGCCGAAGGACGTCGAGGTCACATTTTTCGCCCCGGCGCCGCCGCCACCTCCGCCGCCGCCACCTCCGCCTCCGGGCGGCGGCGCGAAGCGCCCGCCGAAGGTGGAGCGCATCGAGCAGCCGAAGCCTGTCAAGACGCCTGACACCATCTACGACATGCCGCAGAAGCCCAGGGCCAAGGCGCCTGAGCCAGAGCCAAAGCCGGAGCCGGTCAAGGAGGATGCGCCGGAGCAGCCGGGCGGCGTCGAGGGGGGAGTCCAGGGCGGCGTTCAGGGGGGCACCGTCGGCGGCGAGGTCGGCGGGCAGATGGGCGGTCAGCTGGGCGGCAAAGTCGGCGGCCAGGTGGGCAGCACGGCGCCGCCGCAGAACGTGGTGCTGGCGTTCGGCGCCGGAATGACCCGCCCTTCGAAGATCGCGGGGCGCGACCCGCAGTACACGCGCGAGGCGCTCGCCGCGCGCGTCGAGGGGCTCGCGATTGTCAAGTGCATCATCAAGCTGGACGGCTCGCTGAGCGGCTGCCGGATGGCCAAGTCGCTTCCTCACATGGATCGGGCGATCCTCGATGCGCTCGCGACGCATCGCTACACCCCCGTCATGTATCAGGGGCGTCCGGTCTCGGTGGACTACGTGTTCCCCATCCGGCTCAAGCTCCCTTGACGTCCAGACGCGCAGGGGTGTTATTGAACCGCTGGAGCACGTAGTAGAGAAGGGTACGGGCAGGTCCGCGCTGCGGTGCTGTCGAGTCCGCTCGGTGTCCAGCCGAGGCGCTGTTCCAGCATAGCCAGAACCATCACGCCACATGGGGCGCCGGGAGGCGCGAGACGATGCAATTCACGTTGATCGAGCTGTGGGGCCACATGGGGCTCTTCGCGAAGCTGATTGTCTTCGCGCTGGCCATCATGTCCGTTGCGTCGCTGATCGTCCTGGGCGAGCGCATCGTCGTGTCGTTCCTGTCGCGCGCCGCCTCCCGCGCGTTCGCGGCGCGGGTCGGGCCGATGCTCGCCCGAGGCGAGCTCGAGGGGGCCTGGACCGCCGCGCAGCCGGGCGGGGAGAGCGGCTATCTCGGGCGCGTCGTCGGCGCCGGGCTCGCCGCATATGCCTCGAGCGCGCCGTCGCGGCTGCCGGCGCAGGGGCACGAGCGTGACGGCGTGTTCGAGTCGGTCTCGCGGGCGCTCGAGCGGCAGGCGCAGCGCGAGGTGCTCAGCCTGAAGCGAGGTTATGGCCTGCTCGCCACGGTCGGATCCACGGCGCCGTTCGTCGGGCTGCTCGGGACGGTCATGGGCATCGTGACGGCGTTCCAGCAGATGGCGGCCGCTGGCTCCGGCGGCCTCGGCACCGTCTCGGCGGGTATCGCGGAGGCGCTCATCACGACCGCCTTCGGGCTGATCGTCGCGATCCCGGCCGTCATGGGCTACAACTATCTCCAGGGTTGGATCGAAGCCCGGGCGATCGACATCTCGGAGTCGTCGAACGAGCTCCTCGACGTCGTGGCGAAGCGGCTCGACGGGCGCCTCGCGCCGACCGCTGAAGAGGCTGCTTGACAGGGGACCCGCGCGACACCCCGCGCGCCTCTCCGCGGAGCGCGGCGCCCGGCGCCTCGCGCCCGCGGCGCGGCGGGCGGTGACGCGCCCAGCAGGGAAGCGAGCGTTCCAATGGGGATGGGTGTCGGCCCGCAGAGGGGCCCCAAGAGCGAGATCAACGTCACGCCGCTCGTCGACGTCGTCCTCGTCCTGCTCATCATCTTCATGGTCGTCACGCCGATGCTCCAGCGCGGCAAGGACGTGAAGCTGCCGCAGGCCGCGGAGGTGGACGAGGAGAAGAAGGAGGTGGACCCGCTGATCCTCTCCGTGACGCTGGAGAAGACGGTGTGGGTCGAGAACGACAGATACGATGACGCCGGGCTCGCCGAGCGGCTCTCGCGCGAGTTCGCGGCGCAGCCGGGGCGCAAGGTGCTCGTCAAGGGGGACCAGCGCCTCTCGTTCGGCGACGTCCGCAGGGTGATGGAGACGGCGCGCAAGTCGGGCGCGAAGAGCGTCTCGCTGGCGGTCGAGGAGCTGAAGGGGAGATAGCGGCGATGAGCGCGAAGAGGAAGTTCGTCATCAAGCCGGCGGTGCCCCTGAACTCCGACATCAACGTGACGCCGCTCGTCGACGTCGTGCTGGTGCTGCTCATCATCTTCATGGTCGTGACGCCGCTGCTCGAGAAGGACATCGGCGTGCGCGTGCCGGACACCGAGCAGGTCAAGCAGGACACCCCGCCGCCGCCCGACCAGCTCGTCGTCCGGGTGAGCGCGCAAGGCGAGCTGCGGGTGAACGACGAGCCGGTCGAGCGCGCCGAGCTCGTGGGCAAGCTCAGGCCGCTGCTCGAGCGCTACAGCAGGCCTCAGGACAGGATCGTCTTCGTCGTCGCCGACGACGGCGCCGTCTACGGCACCGTCGTGGAGGTGCTCGACGGCGCGAAGGCCGCCGGCGCCCAGACGCTCGGCATGATGACCGAGCTCCCCGAAGCGCCGCCTCCCTGACAGCGGCGCGCTCGCGGCGAGCGCTGGTAGAGGCGCGCTCTCTCGCCGACTCTAGGTCGGGCGGCCAGGCGCGACGCGGCGCTTGCGTCGCGCGCGGTCGCGACCTAAACCGCCCACCTCGAAAGCGAGGTCGTCGATGTTGCGGTCCGAATGGGTGAGCAAGCGCGCCGGGAGCCCGAACCAGAGCCAGATGCACTTCGCGAGGAAGGGCGTCGTCACGGAGGAGATGGAGTACGTCGCCCGCCGTGAGAAGCTCGCGCCCGAGCTCATCCGCAGCGAGGTCGCGCGCGGCCGGATGATCATCCCCGCGAACAAGAACCACCTGAACCTCGAGCCGATGTGCATCGGCATCGCGTCGCTCTGCAAGGTGAACGCGAACATCGGCAACAGCCAGACCACGAGCGACGTGAGCGGCGAGCTCGAGAAGCTGCGCTACTCCATCAAGTACGGCGCAGACACCGTGATGGACCTGTCGACCGGGGGCGACATCGACGGCATCCGCCGCGCGATCATCGCTGACTCCCCTGTGCCGATCGGGACGGTGCCGATCTACCAGGCGCTCGAGGCGTGCAAGGGCACCGACAAGATGACGGCCGCGGACCTCATCGACATGCTCGAGCACCAGGCGAAGCAGGGGGTCGATTACTTCACGATCCACGCCGGCGTGCTGCTCGAGCACCTGCCGCTCGTGAAGGGCCGGATCACCGGCATCGTCTCGCGCGGCGGCTCGATCATGGCGCAGTGGATGATCGAGCACCACAAGCAGAACCCGTTCTACACCCACTGGGACAAGGTGCTCGAGGTCTGCGCCAAGTACGACGTCACGATCTCGGCGGGCGACGGCCTCCGCCCCGGCTGTCTCCATGACGCCAGCGACGCGGCCCAGTTCGCCGAGCTGAAGACGCTCGGCGAGCTCACGAAGCGCGCCTGGGAGAAGGACGTGCAGGTGATGATCGAGGGCCCCGGGCACGTGCCGTTCGACCAGATCGCGATGAACGTGCAGAAGGAGATGGAGCTCTGTCACGAGGCGCCGTTCTACGTGCTCGGCCCGCTCGTCACCGACTTCGCTCCTGGCTATGACCACATCACGAGCTGCATCGGCGCCACGATGGCCGGCTTCGCGGGCGCCGCGATGCTCTGCTACGTGACCCCGAAGGAGCACCTCGGCCTGCCGAACCCCGAGGACGTCAAGCAGGGCCTCATCGCCTACAAGATCGCGGCCCACGCCGCGGACGTGGCGCGGAAGCGCCCGGGCGCGCGGGATCGCGACGACGCGCTGAGCCGCGCCCGCTACGCCTTCGACTGGAAGCAGCAGTTCGCGCTCTCGCTCGATCCGGAGACGGCCCAGGCGATGCACGACGAGACGCTCCCCCAAGAGTACTTCAAGACCTCGGAGTTCTGCTCGATGTGCGGGCCGAAGTTCTGCTCGATGCACATCAACCGGGTGGTCGACGAGTACAACGCGCGGCAGGAGCCCGAGAACTCGCCCACGAAGCGGTCGCTCTCGATCCTCGATCAGCCGTGAAGCAGGGGAGGGGCCGCGAGGGCTTCCGCCGCGCGCGGCGGAGGGGGCCCGTCGCGGCGCGCCTCGCCTTCGTCGCGCCCCTCGCGCTCGTCCTGCTCGCGCCCCTCGGCTGTCGCCGCGAGCAGGGGAGCGCCCCTCGCGACGCTGCGTCGCCCGCCTCGGCCGCGGCCTCGCCCTCCCTGGCGCCGCGCCCGCCGAGCCCTCGGCTCACCGATCCGCGCTGGCGCCTCGCCGCGGGGGACGACCCGCTGGACTGCGCCCGGCTGGCCGAGGCCGAGGGCGCCTCCGGCCTCCTCGCCGCGCTCGACGACGGCGGCGACATCACGCTCACGGCCCTGCGGGCGCTGCCGCACGCCGATGACGCCGACCTGGCGCTCGGGCCGCTCGCCGAGCGCGCCCGCGCGGCGTCCGGGCCGTCGCTTCCGCCCCTGCTCGAGGCGCTCCTCGGGATCGCCGGGCGGCCGCCGCGTCCGCGCGAGCCGCTCGACCCGGACGGGGCGCGCGGCGCGGCCGCGGCCCTGGTCGAGCTGGCGGGCCGGCGCGACCTCCCCTCGGACCAGCGCGCGCTCGCCATCTCGGCGGCGCGCGCGCTCGCCGAGCGGGGGCTCGTCGATCCTCTCCGTATTCCGGCAGATCTGGATCCCGAGGGCTCCGTCGCGGGCGCCGCGGGAGGCCCGGCGGCGCCGCGTCCCTGACGTCCCGCGCGGTGGTCCCGGGCCGCGCGGCCGTCCCGCGCGGCGGCGCGGCGCCCTGTCGGCTTTCGGTTCGTGCAGCCGCGCTTTGGGCCGGTCGGGTTCCAATTTGGTACCTTGCCCCCCGTGACGACGCCGTACACCTCCGAGGCCTTCCTCCATCAGCTCCTCGGCAAGGCGCTTGCCGCCCACGCCAGCGACATCCACCTCAAGGTCGGTCAGCCGCCGGGCGCGCGGGTGCGCGGCGACATGGTCTACTTCCGCGTCGACAGGATCCGGCCCGAGGACAGCGAGGCCGCCGCGCGGGTGCTGCTCGCCGGGCGCCCTTCGCGCGAGCTGCTCGCCACGCTCCAGGAGCTCGACGCCGCGTACGTCGTCCCGGGCCTCGGCCGGTTTCGCGTGAACATCTATCGCCAGCGCGGCTCGCTCGCGATCATCCTGCGGAGCATCCCGCTCAAGATCCCGACGTTCGAGGAGCTGGGCGTGCCCTCGGCGGTCCGGGCGATGGTGGAGCACGATCACGGCCTCGTCCTCGTCGCGGGCACGGCCGGCAGCGGCAAGAGCACGACGCTCGCCGCGTTCGTCGGGCACATCAACGCGACCGTGCCGCGCCACATCGTCACCCTGGAGGATCCGATCGAGCACGTGCACGAGGACAACCGCTCCAGCGTGAGCCAGCGCGAGATCGGCGTCGACACCGCGGATTTCCCGACCGCGCTGCGCTCCGCGCTGCGGCAGGACCCGGACGTCGTGCTCATCAGCGCGCTCCGCGACGGCGAGTCGCTCGATCTCGCGCTTCACGCCGCGGAGACCGGGCACCTCGTGCTCGCGGCGGTTAGCTCGGCGGACGTCACGCGCGCGCTCGGGCGGCTGATCGCGCTCGGCAAGAGCCCGAGCGAGGTGCGCGACCGGCTGGCCGACTGTCTCCATGGCATCGTCGCGCAGCGCCTGCTCCCTCGCCGCGACGGCGCGGGGGAGGTCCTCGCCGCCGAGGTGCTCGTCGGGACGGCCGCGGTGCGCGAGGCGATCCGCCGGCCGGAGGGGAGCCCGTCGCTGCGCGAGCTGATGGAGAAGGGGGTCACGCCGTACGGCATGCAGACCTTCGACGCGCACCTCAGGCAGCTCGTCGCCCAGGGGACCATCGCCAAGGAGACGGCGAAGGCGGTGACGGCGCTCTAGAGGCGTCAATCGGGTCAAGACCGCCAGAACAGAGCAGAATTTCGAGCCGTCAAGGACGCCGAGGACGCCAGGAGCTCCCTCCCTGTCGCGCCTTGCTTGCGGCGGCGCCTCAAGCCCGGCTATGAGCGAGCCCATGCTCGAAGGGATCGAACGAGAGGCGGCGGAGCACAGGAATGGATGCGGCGGCCCGGCCGGGCACGCCCCGCCGGCGGGCGCGCCCCGCCACGACTGGACCGCCCAGCAGGCGGTCGCCCTGCACGACCTCCCGCTCTTCGAGCTGATCGACCGCGCCCGCGCGGTCCACCGCGCGTTCCACGGCGAGCACGAGGTCCAGCTCTGCACCCTGCTCAGCGTCAAGACGGGCGGCTGCCCCGAGGACTGCGCCTATTGCCCGCAGTCGAGCCACTACGAGACCGAGGTCGGGCCGGAGCGCATGCTCGACGTCGGCGCGGTCCTCGCCGCCGCGGAGCGCGCCCGCGACGGCGGCTCGACGCGGTTCTGCATGGGCGCCGCGTGGCGCGAGGTGAAGGACGGCCCCGCCTTCGAGCGCGTCCTCGACATGGTGCGCGGCGTGAAAGCCCTCGGCCTCGAGGCGTGCTGCACGCTCGGCATGCTCACCGACGACCAGGCGCGCCGCCTGAAGGAGGCCGGCCTCGACGCCTACAACCACAACCTCGACACCTCGCGGAAGGCCTACAAATCCATCATCTCGACGCGCACGTACGACGAGCGGCTCGTCACCCTGCGCAACGTCCGGCGGGCGGGCATCACCGTCTGCTCGGGCGGCATCATCGGCATGGGCGAGTCGATCGCCGACCGCTGCGAGATGCTCGTCGAGCTCGCGCGCCTCGACCCCCACCCGGAGAGCGTGCCGATCAACGCCCTCGTGCGCTCGCCGGGGACGCCCCTCGAGAGCCTCCCCCCGGTCGATCCGATCGAGTTCGTCCGGATGATCGCGGTCGCGCGGGTCATGATGCCGCGCGCGATGGTGCGCCTGTCCGCGGGGCGGACGGAGCTCTCGCGCGAGACGCAGCTGCTCTGCATGTACGCGGGGGCGAACTCGATCTTCTACGGAGACAGGCTGCTCACGACGCCGAACCCCGGCCAGGACGAGGACCGCGCGCTCATCGAGAAGGCGGGGCTTCAGCCGATGGCGCCCGCCGCGGCGCGCGCTGCCCGTTAGCCGGACCTCCCGCCGCGGCCCCCTCCGGCTGCGGGAGCTCCCCTCCGCGCGGCGCGACGTGCAGCGTGTGCGTCGGGTACGCGAGCCTCGACCCGGCCATATCGATGATCTGCAGGAAGGTGATCAACATCGCCTGCCGGACGTCCCGGAACTCCCCGAAGTCGGTCGTCTGGAACCAGGCCATCACCTCGACGTCGAGCGACGAGGGGCCGACGCCGATGAAGCGCACGACGACGTCATCGGTCCAGAGCTTCGGGTGCTCCCGCAGCGCGCGCTCGCACTCTTCCACGATGGCGCGGAGCTGCTCGGGCGACGTGTCGCGATCGAGCCCCAGCACGCAGGCGAGGCGGATCCTGTCGCGCGCCGTGAACGACTCGATCTGGAGATCGGCCAGCTTGCCGTTCGGGATCGTGACGACGGTCCGATCGAGCGTGCGGATCCGCGTCGAGCGGAGCCCGATGCTCTCGACCGTGCCGAGGAGCGCGTCCACCTTCACGAAGTCGCCGACCTGGAACGGCCGGTCGATGCCGATCGCGACCGAGCCGAAGAGGTTCTCCACCGTCTTCTGCGCGGCGAGGGCCAGCGCGACGCCGCCGATGCCGAGGCCGGCGATGAGGCTCGCCACCGGGTAGCCGAGCTCCGAGAGCACGGCGATCACGCCGATGATCACGATCGAGACCTTCGCGATCCGCCCCATGAGCGGCACGAGCGAGCGCGCCGCGGGGTTGTCGCGCGTCGCGGGGGCGGCGAGCAGGCGGCCGCCGACGGCGTCGATCGTGCGCAGGGCGAACCAGAACACGGCGACGAAGACGCCGGCGCGCAGCACCTTGTCGAGGAACTCCTCGGCCGGCAGGTAGAGCCCGAGCCACGGGAGCGCGGCCGTGATCACGAGGAGCGCCGCCGCGAACGTGAACGGACCGCGCGCCGCGAGGAGCACCGCGTTGAGCGTGGACTCCGTCCGAGCGATGACGCGGCGGAGCACGGCGCGGAGGAGGTAGCTCAGCACCGCGCCGACGAGCCAGCCGGCCAGCGCGAGGACCGGCAGCGCGAGCCACTGCCACCAGAGCAGCTCGCGCGGGCCGGGGCGCAGGAGCGCCGGCGGCAGGTGATCGCGGAGCCAGCGATCTTCGAGCCGCGCGTACCACTCGTCGACGCGCTCCACCGTGGCGCGCGAGAAGATCCAGCGCACGCCGTCGGGCGTCGTGCGCCGCACGAGGCGCACCGGCTGGGCCCCCGTCCGCGTCGGGATCTTGCCGAGCTGCTCCACGCTGGCCCCGAGGTTGTCCTGCGTGTCCCCCTGCGGCTGCGGCGAGAGCGTCTCCACGTCCAGCCAGAGGTGCCGATCGAGCACCGCCTTGAGCTTCTGCGCGAGCTCCGCGCCGTTCGCCCTCGGCGGCACGTCCAGGTAGCGCGCGGCCTCGGCGTAGTCGCCCGCGCGGCACAGCTCGACGAAGCTGCGCATGGAGGCTCGAGGCGAGTCGGGCGCGACCGGGGTCGCCTCCGGCTCCGGGCCGACCTCGGCGTTCGCCGCGGGCGGCGGCGACGGCGGGGGCGGCGGAGGAGACAGCTCTCCGGCGCTCGCTCCCAGAAGGGCGCACCCGAACACGAGCGCGAAGGCGAACGCGGCGCGGAGCCACATCGCCGGCGGCCAGAGGCGGAGCCTCCTCGGCGCCTTGGGGTGATCGGTCGAGGGCATGGGCCCTGCTATTCCATCGCCCGGCGGCTCTGTCGACCGGGCGGCGCGCGCGCCACGTGCGCTCGCTCGCAGCGGGCTCCACGTGTCGGAGATCGCGCAGGGGATCGCGGACGCGCGGAGCCGACCTGCGGAACCGAGGGAACCGAGGGAACCGACGCGCGGCCGACACGCGGAGCCGACGCGCGGCGCTACCTCGCGGCGGCTGGCGGCTCGCCCGGCCGCGCCGCGGCCACGAGCGCCGCGAGCGCGCGGCCGTAACGCGCGAGCCGTCCCGCGCCGAGCCCCGGGATGCGCGCGATCGCGGCGGCGATCGCCTCGTCCCCGGCGTGGCCCTCCGCCAGCACGATCTCCGCGAGATCCTGCGCGCAATGACCGGGCAGCACGACCTGCTCGTCCACCTTCCGCGCCTTCGCCTCGGCCCTGCGCCACGCCGCGACCCGGGTCTCCACCGCGCGCTGCGCGGCGAGCTCCTTCCTGGGCGGGCGGGCTTGCTGGAAGAGGGCGCGCTCGTCCTCGGGCACGTCGCCGTCGCTGCGCCCCTGCTCGACCGCGCGGAGCCACGCCGCGACGCACCCGGCCGCGCGGCCCGCCGCGGCCCCGCGGATGGCGCGCACGT
Source organism: Sorangium sp. So ce117 (assembly GCF_051524395.1). Lineage (NCBI taxonomy): Bacteria > Pseudomonadati > Myxococcota > Polyangiales > Polyangiaceae > Sorangium > Sorangium sp. So ce117. Next base: position 6,209,161 of record NZ_CP150309.1, on the reverse strand, counting down.
CGTCTGCGCTGGCAGGCCTCCGCTGCGCGAGCTCGAGCAGCACCTCGCTGGCGACGATCTTGAAAGAGGGCACGTCGGCCCCCTCGGCGGCCGCCTCGCGCGCCGCCACGAGCCGCCGCAGGATCGCCCGGCCCTGCGGATCGAGCGCCTGGGCCCCCTTGACGCGTACGTACGCGGGCCGCGGATCGCGCGGCGGCCCGAGGGCGGTCGCGAGCTTGTAGGCGCACTCCTCCTCGATCTCCTCGTCGATCCCGAGGGCGCGGCTGCGCTCCGCCAGCCGCCCGCGGAGCGAGAGCAGGTGGCGCACGTCGTCGGCCAGGTAGCGCAGCTCGGCGTCCTCGATCGGCCTGCGCCCCCAGTCGTGCTGCTGGAGCTGCTTGTCGACCTTCACGTCGAGCTCCGACAGGAGCAGCGCGGCGAGCCCCGTCGCCGCGCACCCCAGCATGCGCGCGGCGACCGAGGTGTCGTGCGCGCCAGCGAGCGGCGCGCCCGCCTCGGCGAGCATGCGCGCGTCGAAGGTGAGGTCGTGCAGCACCTTGGGCGGGCCCGCGGCCCCGAGGAGCCGCGCGAGCGGCGCGACAGGCACGCGGAGCGCGTCGACGATCCCGACCGCGATGTCGTCCCCCTCGCGGAAGGCGAGCTGGACGGTGCAGAGCCGCGCCCGGTACGCGAACAGCCCGTTGGCCTCCACGTCGACCGCGAGCGCGTCGGCGCGGCTGGCGCGCTCGACCAGCCGGGCGAGCTCGCCTTCGCGCTCGACCAGGACGGGAGGGCTCTGGCTCAGCAGGCCTCCTCCCGGCCCGCCCGCGCTGCCGCGCCGCGCCGCGCCCGCGCGGCCACGCCGACCAGCGCCAGCGCGGCAAGGACGAGCCCGCCGCCGCGCCCGCGCTGGCCAGCGTTGCCGCGCGGGGCCGCGGCGCAGCCGTCCGACTCCTTCACCTCGGGCTGATCCGCGGCGCACAGGGCAGAGAAGCCGTGGCGCGGCGTGGGGTCGCAGCCCTTGATCGGCTCCCCGGGCGGGTACACCGCGCAGATCCCGTCGCGGTCGTCCTGGGAGAGGTCGCGGAGCGAAGAGCGGTAGTTGGCGAACATGGTCGCGTCGTGCTCGATCGAGTGCGAGAGCCCGAGGAAATGGCCGGCCTCGTGGGTGGCGATGCTCAGGAGGTCGAACGAGACGCCGTCGGCTCCCTGGGAGAGCGACAACGAGTTGATCTCCATGTCCGCGTCGTAGATCTCGCCGGTCTTGAGGTGGTAGGTGACGGTCGTGAGCGCGAGGGTGTTCCCGCTGTCCACGTACGGCCACCCGTCGTCCCGGAACATGACGATGTTCGCGTTCGCCTTGCGCTTGTTGTACTCGTGCGCGTCGCACGCGACCGGGCCCAGGTAGGTGACCTCCATGCGCGGGGTCTGCCCGTCGCCGCAGTCGGCCTCCGTCCACGCGGCGAACGCCTGCTCGAAGATCGCCTCCGCCTCCTGGAGCGACACCTGGACGGAGGCGTCCTCCTGGAGGGCGTAGCTCACGCACGGCGAAGGCCAGGCGAGCGGGGTGCCGCAGTCGTTGCCCTGCGGCGGCGTGCAGACCGCCGCGGTCTCCGCCTCCCCCGAGTCCGTCTGCTCCGGCGGACAGACGCTCGTGCGGCAGAAGGCCAGGGCGTCCCCGGGGTACGCGAGCGCCGTGGCGACGAGCGCGCTGCAGGCTGCGGCGATGGCGTGGGCGCGCGCGGGGCGGCGCGCGTCAGCGGGGCGCGGCGCGAGGTCACTGCTGCGCATGCTTCGCCTTCCATGCCTGGTTCACCGCGTCGATCGCCGCGTCGATCGCCGCGCCGACGAGCTGCTCGCGGGCCGAGATCGCGGGGCCCGGCCGGGGCAGGACGGTCCCGCTGTCGGGGCTCGCGGCCAGCCGCCGCACGGCGATGCGCCGCGCGCCGGCCCCGCCGGCGACCCTCGGCTTCTCCTCGCCGTCGACGACGGGGTAGTGGCCCTGGGCCATCCCGGAGACGACCAGGGCCGAGCCCACCTTGGAGACGAAGACCATCGCCTGCGCGCCGATCGCGATCTGCGCGTCGCCCGACACGTGCTGTCCGACGTCCCCGACCACGCCCCCGAGCGTCCTGACCCAGACCTCGCCGTCGGGCTGTCCGGCCACGGTCCGGTCGATCGACAGGCGGGTGTAGGTGACGATCCTCCGGGCCCCGCCGAGCTCTTCCCACTGGCTGCGCTGCTCGATCGCCGTCGCGACCACGACGTACGAGGCCGCGGCGACGAGCTCGTCCAGCGAGAGCTGAATGGCCACGGCCGCATGCGCCGCGCGCGGACCGGACAGCAGCGCGCCGCGGCTCACCCCGGCGCGTTCCTGGCCGGCCTGCGCATGGCTGTCCGCTGTCGGGAGGGGCGTGAGCGTGACCGCTGGAGGCAACGCGAGGAGGAGGGCTATGCCAAGAGCTCTGGGAGACATGGGCGCAAAGATACCATGCTGCCGAGCGAGGCGCGCCGGAAGCGCCGGTTTTCGTCGACGCGCTGGACCCTGTGTCCCGGTCCGACTAGCAGATCGTCTGGGTCGAGACCCGAGGAGCCTGCGATGACGAGCGACGCGTTGACGATCGGCAAATACACGTTCACTTCCCGCCTCTTCGTGGGGACGGGCAAGTACAAGGACCTGGATGAGACCCGTCGCGCGCTCGAAGCGTCCGGCGCGGAGGTCGTCACGGTGGCCCTCCGCCGCGTCAATTTGAAGGAGCGGGGCGAGGGGTCGATGATGTCGCTGCTCCAGCAGGGACGCGTCACGATCCTGCCGAACACGGCCGGTTGCTATACCGTCGAGGACGCGGTCCGCACCTGCCGGCTCGCGCGCGAGCTCGGTCTGTCCGAGCTCGTGAAGCTCGAAGTCATCGGCGACGAACGGACGCTGTTCCCGGACAACGAGGCGACGCTCGAGGCGGCGCGGATCCTGGTGAAGGAGGGCTTCACGGTGCTGCCCTACTGCATGGATGACCCGATCGTCTGTCGTAAGCTGGAAGACATCGGGTGCGCGGCCGTGATGCCCCTGGCGGCGCCGATCGGCAGCGGGCTCGGCATCCGCAACCCGTACAACCTGATGATCATCCGAGAGACGGCGAAGGTGCCGGTGATCGTGGACGCGGGAGTCGGGACAGCGAGCGACGCCGCCGTGGCGATGGAGCTCGGGTGTGATGGGGTATTGATGAACACGGCCATCGCGGGCGCGCGGGACCCAATCTTGATGGCGCAGGCGATGAAGGACGCGGTGAGGGCCGGTCGGATGGCGTATCTCGCGGGGCGGATGCCGAAGAAGCTCTATGCGACGGCGTCATCGCCGGAGCAGGGCAAGATCGCCGCGCTGTAGCGCGGCGCTGCGGGTGTGGCCCCGCACCTCGATCCCCGCGCGCTCGCGTTCCTGGCATATTCCACCGATGTGGGAGGCGCTCGCGGGCGCGATGAGGGATGATGAACGAGCAAGTCCGACGTCCAGCACGGCGCTGCTGCGGCGCGGCCAAGTCAAGCGAACAGCATCCGCATGTCATGATACGCTCACCTACCTGAGCCAAAATGACACGGAACGCTCATCGCACGGTCGACACGCTGTCGTGGCGCGTCACGACGCTCTGACGACGACCGCGGCGACCTGACGGTCCGCTCAGGAGAATATGAGCAAGCCCAACGTCTGCATGGTCGTGAACAACCTCGAGGTCGGCGGGCTCGAGAAGGTGGTCCTGAGCCTCCTCGATCGCCTCGGCGATCACGGCTTCGACCTCTCGCTGATCTGCCTCGACGGCGAGGGACGGCTGTTCTCGGAGGTCAAGCTCCCCCGCTCGAAGTGCCTCGTGATCACGAAGGACCTCCGGCCGGTGCTGCCGGGCCTCAAGAGCGATCCAGAGGCGCTGCTGTGGATCCGGCGCTTCTTTCACCAGCGCTCGGTCGATATCGTCCATGTCCACAACCGTGCTCCGCTCATCTTCGCTGGCTTCGCGGCGCGCCTGCTCCGGAATCGGCCGCTGGTCGTCTACTCGGAGCACAACCAGATCAACCGGGCCAAGGGCTTCGATCGGCGCAAGTTCGGCTACTACGCCTACCTCGCCGACGAGATGGTCGCGGTGTCGCACGACCTCAGGCGCATCCTTGTCGACGACGTGAAGGTCCGCGCGCCGGTCCGCGTCATCCACAACGGCATCGACGGGACGCGCTTCGCCCGCGCCCGCGAGAGCGGCGCGGGCGCGCGCATCCGCGCGGAGCTCGGCATCGGCGAGCGGGAGTTCGTGTTCGGGTGCGCCGTTGTGCACATCGAGCAGAAGGGGCTCCGTTACCTCCTCGAGGCGGCGCCCGAGGTGCTGCGGCGCGCGCCGGAGGCGCGCTTCATCATCGCCGGCGACGGACCGCTCCGGCCGGAGCTGGAGCAGCGCGCCAGGGACGCCGGGCTCGGCGACCGGGTGATCTTCCCCGGGTACCGCTCGGACGTGCCGGAGCTCGTCTCCGCGTTCGACGCCTACGTGCTCCCGTCGCTCTGGGAGGGGCTGCCGCTCGCGCTTCTCGAGGCGCTCGCGCTCGGCAAGCCGATCGTGGCGAGCCGCGTCGGCGGCGTCCCCGAGATCATCGAGCACGGCGTCGACGGGTTCCTCGTCCCGTCGAAGGACCCTGGAGCGCTGGTCGAGCACCTCTCGCGGGTCGCCCGCGACGGGGAGCTCCGCGAGCGAGCGCGCGCGCGCGGCCCCGCGAAGTTCACAGAGCAATTCAGCCTGGAAGCGATGGTCGACGGGCATGTGCGCCTGTTCGACGAGCTCATCGCCAGGCGGCGCGGGGGCGACGCCCCGTCCCGGGCGCGCGCGTGGTCGACCCCCGCGGGGGCCTCCGGGCCGGCCGCTGGACGGGACGACGGCAACGGACGGGTTGGTCATCGGGTCGGTCTGGACGTGTAACGACATACGACACCAGGTGAGACTGAATCGAACCTGACCAGGGCGAATACGATGCTGAGCGAGGCAAAATGGGACATCGAACGATGCTGAGCGAGGCAAAATGGGGCGCTGAACGGGGCTGACCGAGGTTGGCGAGACCGAGCGAGATTGGCGGGATTGACGAGACTGAGCGAGACTGGCTAGACCGAATACGATTCCGAGCGCGAACGACGTCCTCTTTCGAGGCGCTCGCCCGCTCGGAGAGGAGGAGCTCTTGCGGCGGATGCGCGTTTTGCTGATCACGAAGATCTTTCCGAACGCGGTTCACCCGGACGAGGCGCCGTACAATCGGCGGCAGTTCGCCGCGCTGTCGCGCTACTGCGACGTCCGGGTGCTCGCGACGATTCCGTGGTTCCCCGGCATGGCGCGCCTCTCGAAGTGGCCTATCGGCGCCAGCGCGCCGCGCGAGGAGGTCATCGACGGGCTGGCGGTCCGGCACCCGCGGTACCTCTATGTGCCGAGGATCGCGCCCGTGCTGAACGGCCCGCTGTATGCGGCGTCGATGCTCCCGGAGCTCATCGGGCGCGGGCCGTTGCCCGACGTGATCGTCGGGGCTTTCGCCTACCCGGACGGCTTTGCCGCGGTCTGTCTGGGGCGACTGCTCGGAGTGCCGGCCGTGATCAAGACACACGGCTCGGACATCGACGTGATCCCGCGCGACCGGCGCCTGCGACGGCCGCTCGGCTGGGGGCTCACGCGCGCCGCCCGGGTGGTCACGGTCAGCCGCAAGCTCGCGGACGGGGTCGAGGCGCTCGGCGTGCCGCGCGATCGCATCGACATCGTGATGAACGGCGTCGATGTGAAGACGTTCCAGCCTCGCAACCGCGCCGAGGCGCGCGCCGCGCTCGGCAAGTCGCCGAGCTCGCGGCTGATCGTCTTCGTCGGCCACCTGAGCCGCGACAAGGGCGTGCTCGATCTGATCGAGGCGTTCGAGCGGCTCGCGCCGGTCCACCCGGACATCGAGCTGGCGCTCGTCGGCAGCGGCGCCGAGGAGCAGGCGTGCAGGGCCGCCGCCGCCCGTCTGGGCGGCCGGCTGACGGTGACCGGCTACTTGCCGCACGATCAGGTGTCGCTGTGGCTCGGCGCGTGCGACGCCCTCGCGCTCCCGAGCAAGCACGAGGGGACGCCCAACGTCCTGCTCGAGGCGCTCGCCTCGGGGCGCCGCGTGGTCGCGACGAGCGTGGGGGGCATCCCCGACGTCCTGCGCAGCGCCGAGCTCGGCGAGCTCATCCCGCCGGGGAACCGGGGTGTGCTGATGGATGCGCTGCTCCGTGCCGCCCGGGCCGACTACGACCCGGCGCGGATCGCGGAGCTCGCCGGCCGGCGCGACTGGGATGACAGCGCGCGCGCCCTCCACGAGTCGCTCCTGCGCGCCTGCGGCGAGCCCCTGTCGAGCACCGGCGGTCAGGACACGGGCGACGCGCCCTTCGGCGCCCCCGCCTCGAAGGGCGGGATCGAGAACGGCGCCGCCCGGACGGGCGCGTCCCTCAACTAGCCCCGTTCCCGGCCGCCCGGCCGAGCGGGCCCGCGCCGCTCGGCCGGAGGAGCGGCGTCGCCGGGGCCGCGGCGTCCTCTTGACGCTCGCGCTCGTTCATCGGCGAATGCCGCTCGTGTTCACCGGCTTCCGCGCGGCCTTCGGCTCCATCGCGATCCTCGCCGCCGTCGCGCAGGCGCCTTACCAGTGCGCGAGCGAGGTCGACCCGGATCGCCGCGTGTACGAGGACCCGAGCGAGGCCCTGTACGCGCTGGCCGAGCGCTTCAAGGCGAGCGGCGATCGCCGCGCCCAGGTCGACACCTTGCGTTTCCTTGTCGAGCGGTATCCTGCCAGCCGCTTCGCCCGGATGGCCCGGCAGGATCTCGAGGCGCTCGGCGAGGCGGGCGCCCCGGCAGAGCGCCCCCCGGGCGACGGAGCGCGATGACGCGCCGCCGCCGGCGCGCTGGAGGACGGCCATGCTCACCCCGAGGTTGACCCTCATCACCCAGGCGGCGGACGTCCCGGAGCCGGTCTTGCTCGCGCGGCTCTCGGCGTTCGGCGCCCTGCCCCCCGAGGCCCGCGCCCGCGTGGCGGTGCAGCTCCGCGATCCCGAGCTCTCCGGCGCGGCGCTCCACGCGCTCGGCAGGCGGCTGCGCGACGCCACCGCCGCGCTCGGCGCCTCGCTCCTCGTCAACGATCGCCTGGATCTGGCGCTCCTCCTCGGCGCGGACGGCGTCCACCTCGGCCGCCGCTCGGTCGCGGTGGCCGACGCGCGCGCCCTGCTCGGGGCCGGCGCCTTCGTCTCCGTCGCGTGCCACGGCATCGACGACGTTCTCCGGGCGGCCGAGGCCGGCGCGGACGCCGCCGTGCTCTCGCCGATCTTCGCGACGCCCGGCAAGGGTCCGCCGCTCGGCCTCGCGGCCCTGCGCGAGGCGCGGGCCCGCCTGGCCGCGGCCTCGCGCAACGTCGCGCTCCTCGCCCTCGGCGGCATCGACGCGGTCTCGGCGCCGGCCTGCCTCGAGGCGGGCGCGGACGGGGTAGCCGCCATCCGCGCCGACTTCGGCGGCGCGCTGCCGGCGCCGCGCGCGGGGTGAGCTGCGGCTCCGCGCCGACCGGCCCGGCCGGTGATCACCGCGCCCAGAGGTCGGCGAGCGGCAGATCGAGCGCGTCGAACGGCTCGGGCCGCACGATCTCGTCGCCTTCGTACGTGTCGAGCAAGGACCACCGGCCGTCGTCGATCCGGTAGACCTCGAGCGTCTGCGCCACCGGGTTGATCAGCCAGGCGTGGCGGACCCTTTCGCGGCGGTAGATCCGCATCTTCTTGCCCCGGTCGACGCGCTCGGTGCGCGGGGAGATCACCTCGCAGACCCAGTCGGGCGCGACGTCGTAGTGCGCAGGCGCGTCCTCCGGGCCGAGCGGGTCGGGCATGCGCTCCCGACGCCAGCCGGCGAGATCGGGGACGACCTTGTCAGGCCGCGGTCCGAGGTGGAGCTCGGGCTCGTCGAGGATGACCCAGCCGCCAGGCCCGCCTCTACCGCGATCGAAGGGGCCCGTGAGACTTGAGCCCAGGAGCGACGCCGTCCGCGTGTGCGGCCGCGCCGGCCGCGGGAACGTGTACAGCTCCCCGTCGAGGATCTCGGCGACCATCTCGTCCGGCACGGCCTGGAACGCGGCCTCCACCTCGGGCGCATTGCCTGGAAATAGCGGGTGCTGCGCGCTCATCGGCAGATCCTAGCACCCCTGCCGTTCATCGCGCGCGCTCCGCGCCGGCCAGCGCTTCCCTCGACGCTGGCAATGGGCCTTGCTACTAGGCCGGGCCATGTCCGAAGCGTCCTCGAAGAAACCGACCGACGGCCCGCCCGAGCCCCTGTTCGACAGGGTGGCGACCGAGCTGAACTTCCCCGCCGACGAGGCGAAGATCCTCGCCTTCTGGAAGCAGCGCCGCATCTTCGAGAAGACGCTCCGCGCCGAGACCCGCGCCACCGGCCCCTCGCGGGGCACGTTCGTCTTCTACGAGGGCCCGCCGACCGCCAACGGCATGCCCCACAACGGCCACGTGCTCACGCGCGCCGTGAAGGACGTCTTCCCCCGGTACAAGACCATGCGCGGCTACGACGTGCCGCGGAAGGCCGGCTGGGACACGCACGGGCTGCCGGTCGAGGTCGAGGTCGAGAAGGAGCTGCGCATCCACGGCAAGGCTGATATCGAGCGGTACGGCGTCGAGCCGTTCATCTCGCGCTGCGTCGACTCCGTCTTCCGGTACACCGAGGCGTGGGAGAACCTGACCGACAAGATCGGCTTCTGGGTCGACCTCGACAGCGCCTACGTCACCTACCATCGGAGCTACGTCGAGAGCGTCTGGTGGGCGCTCTCCCAGCTGCACAGGAAGGGGCTGCTCTACCGCGGCCACCGCGTCTGCTGGTGGTGGCCCCAGGGCGGGACGGCGCTCAGCGCGGCCGAGGTCGGCTCGAACTACAAGACGGTCGACGACCCCAGCGTGTTCGTCGCGTTCCCGCTCGTCGACGAGCCAGACACCGCGCTCTGCGCCTGGACGACGACCCCGTGGACGTTGCCCTCGAACGGCTACGCCGCGGTCCGGCCCGAGTTCGATTACGTCGTCGTGGACGCGGGCGCGCCCGCGGGGGGCGCGGCGCCCGTGGCCGGCAAGCTCATCGTGGCTGCAGCGCTGCGCGAGGAGCTCGCCAAGAAGTTCAAGCGAGACCTGCCCGTCCTCCGCGAGCTCAAGGGGAGCGAGCTCGTCGGCAAGCGCTACCGCCCGCCGTTCGACGCCTTCACGAGGTCGCTCGAGGGCGCCTCCCTGCGCAGGAAGGACGGCAAGGCAGAGCCGCTCTACTGGGTCGTCCTCGGCGCGGATTTCGTCACGCTCGACTCCGGCACCGGCATCGTCCACGTCGCGCCCGCGTTCGGCGAGGACGACTTCAACGCGCACCGGCGGCGGATCGCGGAGCTCGCCGAGCCGGGCGCCGACGTCCCGATGCTCTGCGCGGTGCGGCCGGACGGCACGTTCGAGCCGGGGCTCACGGCGTTCTCGGGCCTCTGGGTGAAGGACGCCGATCCGCTGATCATCAAGGATCTCGCGGCCCGCGGGCTGCTCGTCCACGAGGAGAAGTATCGCCACGACTACCCGTTCTGCTGGCGCGCGGACGACGACCCGCTGATCCAGCTCGCGCGGCCGGCCTGGTACATCAGGACCCGGGACAACATCGACAAGGCGATCGCCAACAACCGCGCGGTCCACTGGCACCCGTCCCACATCCAGGAGGGCCGCTTCGGCGACTTCCTCGCCAACAACGTGGACTGGGCGCTCTCGCGCGAGCGGTACTGGGGGACGCCGCTCAACGTCTGGGTCTGCGCGAACGACGAGGAGCACCAGCTCGCCCCGGCCTCGGTCGCCGAGATCGAGGCGCTGAACCCGCGCGCCTTCGACCACTTCCGCGACGCCAAGAAGGCCGACCCCGGCCTGAACGATCACCTCATCGTCCACAAGCCGTGGATCGACAAGGTGACGTTCCCCTGTCCGACGTGCGGCGGCGAGATGCGCCGCGTGACCGAGGTCATCGACGCCTGGTTCGACAGCGGGAGCATGCCGTTCGCGCAGTGGGGCTACCCGCACGCGGAGGGCTCGAAGGAGCTGTTCGATCGCGCGTTCCCGGCGGACTTCATCAGCGAGGCGATCGATCAGACGCGGGGCTGGTTCTACTCGCTGCTGATGGTCTCGACGCTGGTCTTCGACGAGGCGACGCAGGAGAAGCTCGGGCTGTCGCGGATCCGGAGCTACCCGCACCCGTACCAGACGTGCGTCGTGCTCGGGCACGTCTGCGACCGCGAGGGCAAGAAGGAGAGCAAGTCGAAGGGCAACTACACGCCGCCCGAGGTCATCCTCGAGCGCGTCCGGATGGAGTTCGCGGCGGCCGACGGCGGAGGCGCCGGGCTCGGCGCGGCGAAGGACGGCATAGCGATCATCGCGCGCGAGGACTACGAGGGGCTCGATCTCACGGGCGACTCGGCGAAGGTGCGGGTCTACCGCGCCGATCGCGAGGGCGCGGCGCTGACGCTGGAGCTCAGGCCGGCGACGGGCAACAAGCGCCTCCCGCGCCGCATCGTCGCGCTCTCGCGCGGAGACCTCGATCGCCTGGGCCTCTCGCCGGCCGACAAGGCGCTCTCGGTGATGCCCAACGACGTGCCCAGGCTGCCGCAGGACCAGCGCGTCTTCATCGAGGATCCGGCGACGCCCGCGCCCGGGGCCGACGCGTTCCGCTGGTTCTTCTACGCGTCCTCCCCGCCGTGGACGAACACGCGCCACTCGCTCACGAACGTGCGCGCGTACCAGAAGGAGTTCGCGGTCAAGCTCCGGAACGTCTACTCGTTCTTCACCATCTACGCGAACATCGACGGCTTCTCGCCCGCGGAGGGGAACCCGGGCGCGACGGACACGTCGCCTGCGGCGCTCGCGGCGAGCGCCGGTTACCGGCCGGCGCGGGAGCGGTCGCTCCTCGACCGGTGGATCCTGTCGGAGCTCGCGCTCGCGACGCGGGAGGTGACGGCGCACCTCGACGAGTACCGGCTGTACGAGGCGGCGCAGCGGCTTGTCGACCTCGTGGACGCGCTCTCGAACTGGTACGTCCGCCGGAGCCGCGCGCGCTTCTGGGCTCCTTCGATCGGCGATACGCTGGAGGTTGCGCCGGGGACTGTGCGCGCGGCTCAGGACAAGCGCGACGCGTACTTCACGCTGTACGAGGTGCTCGTCGCGCTCGCCAAGCTGAGCGCGCCGTTCACGCCGTTCCTCGCCGAGGCCCTGTACCAGAACCTCGTGCGGCGGCCGTGGCCTGCGTCGCAGCCGGAGAGCGTCCACCTCGTGGCGTTCCCCGAGGCGGACGCAGCCGCGGTGGACGAGCCGCTCGCGATCGAGATGCGCGCGGTGCGCGAGCTCGTCTCGCTCGGCCTGCAGGTGCGCACGGCGAACAAGCTCAAGGTGCGGCAGCCGCTCTCGCGGGCCGACATCGTGCTGTCGCAGCAGGGGCTGGCGGCGGCGCTCGCGGAGCACGTGCCGCTCATCGCCGAGGAGCTCAACGTCCACGCGGTGCGCTTCCTGGAGCCCGGCGAGGAGGGGAGCGCGGTCCGCTACGTCCTCAAGCCGAACTTCCGCGCGCTCGGGCCGAAGCTCGGCAAGAAGGTGCAGCTCGCGAAGCAGGTCCTGGCGAAGGCCGACGCGGCGGCGCTCCGCGCGGCGCTCGCGACCGAGGGCAAGATCGCGATCGCGCTCGACGGCGAGCAGGTCGAGCTCGGCCCCGAGGAGATCGACGTCGCGGTCGAGGCGGGCGAGGGGTTCGCGGCGGCCGGCGGCCGCGCGGGGGTCGTCGTGCTGCACACGGCGCTCACGGACGCGCTCCGCGACGAGGGGCTCGGCCGGGAGATCCTCTCGCGGGTCCAGGGGCTGCGCAAGGAGCTCGACCTCGGCTTCACCGAGCGGATCCGGCTCGCGCTCGACGGCGGCGAGCGGGCCCGCAAGGTCGCCGAGGCGGCGCGCGAGATGCTCATGCAGGAGGCGCTCGCCGCCGAGCTCGTGCTGGGCGCGGCACCCGCGGCGTGGGGGCAGGCCGAGCGGCGTGAGGTCAACGTCGACGGCGAGGCGCTCGCGATAACGCTCGCGCGGACGGCGTGAGGGTGCGTGGACGAGCCCTCGCCATGAGCCAGGCATGATCACCAAGGTCTTCGCCAGAAACTACCGCAGCATCGGCGAGGTGGAGCTGCCGCTCGCGGAGCTCACGACGCTCGTCGGGCCGAACGCCTCGGGGAAGAGCAACATCGTGGACGCGGTGCGGTTCCTCGCCGATTGCCTACGGGCGCCGCTCGGCTTCGCGATGACCATGCATCAGCGGCAGGGGTTCGGATCGCTCCTGCATCAGGGCGACACGGCGTCGTTGGGGCTGACCGTCGGTGCGGAGGTATGCACTGACGGCGGCCTGGGTGTCTGGGCCTTCACGCTCCAGCCGGCAGGCGGCGACGGCGGTTTCGAAGTGAAGAGCGAGCGAGCTGCGTGGGTGCAAGGGGGAGCCCCTGGCACCTGGGCAGGTCAGGAGCTGGAGAGACTGCTGCGCCTGGAGGACGTGCCCGATCTGCAGGAGGCCTTGAGGAGCCAGCACGGCTCCGGTTTTGTTCGGTTCGGAGGACTTCATGTCAGCAAGGTCGGCGACATCGTCGGGCTGCTCTCCCCGCCCACCCAGACGGCGCTGGCGCTGCCTCAAGTCTCGCACGAGGCTCTGAGGCCGCTCGCAGACGAGCTCAATCGGGTGGCGATGTACTCGCTGTTTCCTAACGAGCTGCGCCCGCCGCGTGCGCCGAATCCCGAGAGGCCGATGATGGCGAACGGCGAGAACTGGGCCTGGACGCTCTCGTCGCTGGACAAGGAAAGCTGGGGTGACGAGCTTCTTTGTTCCTTGAGCCGCATCGCCGGGGATGTCGACGACTACCGTGTCATTCGTGCCGGCGGGTTCTTGATCCCAGAGTTCCGCCACGGCGTCGACGCGTCGGGCGACGGGCGCTGGCGCGGCGCCGCGCAGGAGTCGGACGGGACGCTGCGCGTCGCGGCGATCCTCACGGCTCTCTTTCAGGAGCCGCCGCTGTCGCTCATCGGCGTCGAGGAGCCGGAGCTTGCCGTCCACCCTGGCGCCCTTCCGGTGCTCTTCGATTTTCTGAGCGAGGCCTCACGCCGCAGCCAGATCCTCCTCACGACGCACAGCCCTGATCTCCTCGATCTGCTGCCTGTCGATAGTCTTCGCGTCGTGGAGCGGCGAGGCGGTGCGACCACCGTCTCGCGCGTGGACGAGCGGCAGCGCGACCTCGTGCGCAAGCGCCTGATGTCCACCAGCGATCTTCTCCACGCCGAAGGCCTCCGCCCCGAGGGGAACGCCGGCGATGGGTAGGGCCTACCTGGTCGTCGAGGGCCACGGCGAGGTCGAGGCGGCGAGGAACCTGGTCATCCGGCTCTGGGCCGACCTCGGGCTGCCGCACGCCGTCTGGGGTGCTCCCAAGCGCGGCAAGGCGCTCAACACCCGCGCCGGCGTGCTGCAGGCCTGCGAGCTCCTGCGCAGCGAGCGCGACTGCGCGTTTGCGCTGCTGCTCCGTGACGAGGATGACGGATGCCCAGCCACCGCCGGCCCCGAGACAGCGGCATGGATGGCGGCCGCGAGCCTTCCGTTCCCCGTCGCCGTGGTGCTGGCGCACCGGGAGTTCGAGGCGTGGTTCCTGCCGTGTATCCACCTCATGGCGGGGCGGGAGATCCGGCCTGGCGTGCGCATCGCCGAGGGCACGACGTGCCCGGAAGATCCCGAGGGCATCCGCGACGTGAAGGGGTGGCTCTCGAAGCATTTCCCGAGAGGCAAGGCGTACAAGCCCACGCTCGATCAGCTCAAGCTCACCCAGTGGATCGACTTCGCCGTGCTCCGCACCTCCGGGGCGAGGTCGTTCCGCACGCTCGAGAACGCGCTGCGGTTCCTCGCCGCGCCCGCCGCTCTCAAGGTCTACCCGCCTCCGCGGTCCTAGCGCCAGACGGCCCCGTACGAGCGCCCCCGCCCGGGCGCTCGGCGCGTGTTCAGTACCGCTCGCCGTCGTTCTTCGGCGCCATGGGCCACGCCGGCGCGCTCTCGTCGTTGATCGTCGTGCCGCCGTTCGTGAACGCGCCGGCCATGCGCAGGAAGCCGGCGGGGAAGTCGAGCGTCGGCGCCGAGAGCGCGTCGAGCGCGGCCACCTGATCGGGCGCGAGCTTCACCTCCAGGGAGGCGAGGTTGTCGTCGAGCTGCGCCAGCGTGCGCGCGCCGATGATGGTGGACGTGACGCCCGGCCGGGCCACCACCCAGGCGAGCGCCACGCGCGCCGGCGTGGTGTCGAGAGCCCTGGCGATCTCGACGAGCTTGTCGACGATGGCGTACGCCTTGTCGGTGAGCGCGGAGAGCACGAACGGGCCGCGGTCGGTCTTGTGCTTGCCGGCATTTTCCCGCGTGTACTTGCCGGAGAGCACGCCGCTCTTGAGGGGCGACCAGGGCGTGACGCCGAGGCCCAGCTCGCGCGCCATGGGGATGAGCTCCCCCTCCACCGTGCGCTCGAGGAGCGAGTGCTCGATCTGCAGCGCGATGAACTGCGCCCACCCGCGGAAGCCCGCCAGGCCGTGCGCCTGCGCCACCTTCCACGCCGGCGTGTCGGAGACGCCGACGTAGCGGACCTTGCCGGCCGCCACCAGATCGTGGAGGGCTCGCACGGTCTCCTCGATGGGCGTGTTCCTGTCCCAGACGTGCATCCAGTAGAGGTCGATGTAGTCGGTCTGCAAGCGGCGCAGCGACTGCTCGCACTGCGCGAAGATGGCCTTCCTCCCGGCGCCACCCCCGTTGGGGTCGCCGAGGTAGAGGTTGGCGGTGAACTTGGTGGCGATCACCGCCCGGTCGCGCTTGCTCGGATGGCGGCCGATGTGATCGCCGATGATCTTCTCGGAGTGGCCCTTGGTGTAGGCGTTGGCGGTGTCGATGAAGTTGCCGCCGCGCTCGATGAAGCGATCGAGGATCGCCTCGGACTCTTTGACGCTGGATCCGAAGCCGTGGTCTTCGCCAAAGGTCATGGCGCCGAGGCACAGGGGGCTGACGCGCAGGCCGGAGCGGCCGAGGGTGACGTAGTGGTCGAGGTTCATCGTGGTCCTCCTGGGGGTTCGGGCTGAAGCGCCCTCGCTGGACCGCACCGTGCGCCCGTGCCGGCGTGCAATCTTGGAGGAAACGGCCGAGACGGGGCCGGGTGGGTTGATGGCTGTCCGACGCGAGCCCACGATGGTGAACGTGGTGGGATCGATTGAACAGGCGATCGCGCGGCGCGCCCCGCATCCGGAGGCCGGCGCGCCGGCGTCGCGTGTGCTCCGCAATTTCGTCGTCGCCGTCCGCGCCAGCGCGCCGCCGGTCACGAACCTCGACCTGCTGCCCGATGGCACGACGTCGCTGGTCTTTCGCCTCCTCGACGCGGACCGCGCCGACATCGTCGTCCTCGGGCCCAAGACGCGCGCCGTGTACAAGCGCGTGCCGCGCTTCCTGCTCGCGGTGCAGGTGGTCTTTCGACCTGGCGGCGCGTACCCCTTCTTCGGTGTGCCGATGGACGAGCTCGCCGATCGCATCGTTCCGGCGCGCGATCTCTGGGGCCGACGCGCCGACGCACTGCTTGAGCAGCTGGTGGCGGTCGGGGCCGGCGTCACGCGGGACCCCGCGCGGGCTCGCCTGGAGGCGATCGAACGCGCCCTCGAGGGCCGCATGCTCGGTCCCGACGTGTTCGAGCCCGCATCGGCGGCCGTCGCGCGCGCCGCGCTCCGGAAGCTCTCGCTCGGAGGGATCACCGTGGAAGAGACGGCGAGCGCGCTCCACGTCAGCCCCCGGAACCTGCGGCGCGCCTTCGTTGCGACCGTCGGCGTCTCGCCGAAGCAGTACGCGCGCATCGCCCGCTTCCAGCGCGTCGTCTCGAACGCGCAGGTCGCCCGCGGGTCGTGGTCGGAGATCGCCCTCGCGAGCGGGTACTGCGATCAGCCGCACCTGGTCAGGGAGTTCCGTGAGCTCGCGGGTCTCTCGCCGGTGGCGTTCATGAAGCGACGCTCGACCGGCGAGATCAGCGGCTCCGGCGGAAGCCGTGGGTGAACGCTCCAGGGCGTTCGATGCGACCGCGCGGATCGCGGGGCTCCGGCGCGATTACGTGCCGGGCCTTACGATCCTGCGGGGGTGACCGCCTCGCATCGAGGGGCGGCGCTCCTTCCGCAAGGATCTTGTTGCGGACATCGCTGGCGAGGCGTTCGATGATCTTCGTCGGGTGGGGCGCATCGGAGATTTTCAGGACGGTACCGAGACCGAGGGCCGCGTATCGCCGGCCCGTGACGGGCGACAGCCTGCCCGGTGCACGTCCTCGAAGCGAGGCTCCGCGCCGCGATGATCACCCACGTCTACGTCAGCAACTACGGCAGCGTCGGGGCTGGGCTCGAGCTCACGCTCGGGTCGCTGACCGCGCTCGTCGGTCCGCCGGGCTCGGGCAAGGGCTGCCTGCTCGACGCGGTGCGGTTCCTCGCCGAGTGCGCCAACGGGGCGTTCGATCTGGCGGCGGCGAACCGACGCGGCGGCGGCGCGCTGGACGGCGCGCGCGGCGACGGCGCGCTCACCACGCTCGGGGTCGCGGTCTCCAGGACCGAGGGCCACGGGTTCTGGCTCGTGCAGCTCGCGCCGGGAGAGCGGGAGGGCGAGGCGCGCGTCAAGAGCGAGACGGCCGCGTGGTGGCAGCGCAGCGCGCTCACGCGGCTCGTCAAGCCTGGCCTGCGCGAGGTCTTCGACGCCGGCAGCGACGCGCCCGAGGTCTCCTTCGACCGGCTGAAGGGCAGCCCGAAGGGGTTCTCGCGCAAGGACAAGGGGCGCAGCGGCACGCTCGCGTACCGCGGTGTCGCCCCCATCGCCGTGAGCGGCACGAAGCTCGTCCTGCCGCTGCTCTCCGATGGACCGCTCACCCCGATGCTCGACGAGCTGCGCCGGGCGGTCCTCTACTCCCTCGCGCCGCGCACGCTGCGCTCGCCCCAGAAGCTCAGCGCTTCCCGGCGCCTCAAGGCGAGCGGCGACAACTGGGGCTCGGTCCTCCGCGCGCTCGCGAAGGAGCGATGGCAGGACCAGTTCCTCGCGGGGCTGTCCCAGGTGATCGGCGACGTCGACGGCGCCCGCGCGTCGTCGTCCGGCGGGTTCCTCGTCCCGGAGCTGCGCCACGGCGTCGACGGCGACGGGCGCGAGCGTTGGCGCGCCGCCGCGGACGAGCCGGACGCCACGCTGCGGCTGGCCGCCATGGTCACGGCGCTCTCGCAGGAGCCCCCGCTCGTGCTCGCCGGCTTCGAGCACCCCGACGCGGGCGTCGATCGCGCCGCGCTCCCGGCGCTCCTCGAGTACCTGCGCGGCGCGTCCGCCCAGCGCCAGCTCCTGCTCACGACCGAGAGCCCCGCGCTCCTCGACCTCCTGCCGCCCGACGCCGTCTACTCGGTGGAGCGCCGCGGCGGCTCGACCGCCGCGTCGTCCATCGACGAGGCGCAGCGGAGGGCGCTCAGGGAGCGGCTCGGCGCCCCGGAGAGCCAGCGCTCCCCGGCGGCGCGCGCTGGGCGCCCGCCCGGCGCCCCCTGAGCCCGCCCGAGCGTCGCTACGACGCGAGCCGCTCCCCCGGCGGCGCGAGCGGCGACGCGCGGTAACGCGCGAGGAGATCCTCCGGATCGAGGTAGATCGCCGCGCACCCGGCCTCGAGGAGCTCCATTTCAGGGAAGCCTCCGCAGAGGAGCCCCACCGAGAGGAGGCCGAGCTTCGCCGCGGCCTCGGCGTCGGACGGCGCGTCGCCGACGAGCACGACCTCGCGAGGATCGACGCTGCCGAGCCGGTCGAGCGCCGCCTCGACGACGTCGGGGCGCGGCTTCGACCTGTCCGCGTCGTCGGCCGAGACCGTCCACGAGACCAGATCGCCCACCCGGGCGAGCTCGACGCTGGCGTCGAGCTCACCGCGCGGCGTCGGCGAGGCGAGCACGATCCGGCGCCCGTCGCGCGCGACGCGCTGGAGCAGCTCGCGCACGCAAGGGAACGCCCGGGCGCCCGGGAGGAGCTCGCGCCCGTAGATCTGGTCGCGCAGGGAGGAGATCCCGGCGCCGATCCAGCCGAGCTCCTCGGGCGAGAGGAACGTCTGCAGCAGCTGGTCCGCGCCCTTGCCGACCTGGCCGCGCAGCTTCTCCCGCGGGACCTCGCGGCCGAACCGCCGGAAGGCCTGCTGCCAGGCGGCCGCGTGCAGATCGACGGTGTCGAGGATCGTGCCGTCGACACCGAAAATGACGGCGCTGACGCTGACCATGGCGCGACACGTGGCGCAGGGCGGGACGCACCGCCATCGGAGGGCTCCCGACGGCCCTATCGCGCCGCGGCGGCTGCGCTCGGCCGGAGTCGCGATAGACTGGCCGGGGAGGGCGAGCGGGCAGGGCGATGACGACATGAACAGGCGGCTGTCTGCACTCGCGGTCCTCCTCGGCGGGCTGCTCGGCCCGGCCGGCGCCGCGGCGGCCGAGCCGGCGCTTGTCGCGGTCGATCTGGACGACGACGACGCCGACGGCGTGCCGGACGGCGAGCAGCCCCGCGCGCCGCCCGCCCCGGAGCTCCTGGCGCTGCGCGCGCCGCGCGGCGCGAGCCAGGCGCCCGCGGCGATCCCCGCCGGCCTGCGGCTCCTCGTCGACGGCAGCCCGGTCAAGCCCGGCGCGGCGATCCCTGCGGGCGCCCGCCGCCTCGAGATCCAGGCGGTCCGCGCCGGGCGCAGCGAGATCGCGCTCTTCGGCGAGGCGCGGATGATCAGCGCGTTCGAGGTGCGCGCGATCGACGGCGCCGGGCGGCGCATCGACATGGCGCGCTCCCACGCCTCGCTGCAGCGCACGCCCCCGGACCGGCTCGGCGACGATCCGTTCGCGAACCTCGACGATCCCGACGCGATCCGGCTGCTCGTCATCGGCGCGCCGGAGGATCTGCCGCTCACGCTCGACGTCCACTCCGCGGCGCCGTCCGGCGGGGTGATCGATCGCCTCTCCGACGTGCCGCTCGGCCACGTGCGGTGCCCGGAGGACGTGCCGCCGGGCCTCGTGTGCGGATCGACGCGCCCCCTCCGGGTGGTCGCGGACGACATCGATCGCAACCACCCGATGATCGTCGATCGCTCCGTGAAGGGCGAGGTCGGCGGGGCGCTCGTCGTCGCCCTGCCCGGCGGGCCGAAGATCCAGATGACCCGCGTCGCCGGCCCGCGCGCCTCGCCGCTCGGGCCGCTCGGGCGCACGCGCGCGCGTCTCCGGATCGTCATGGTGCGCCCCCGCGCCGGCGGCCCGCCGCCGATGGGCGGCGACGACGCGGGCGCGCTCGCCATCGCGCGCGCGGAGGTCGAGCGGGCGAACGCCCTCTGGGGCGCGTGCGGCGTGAGCTTCGGCCCGCCCGAGGCGCTCGACGTCACCTTCGTCGATCCGCCGCGCCCGCACCTGCTCGCGATCGGCTGCGACCACGGCCTGCCGGCCAGTGGCGGCGCGATCCGGGTGCGCGTCGACGGCCACGAGGTCACCGCGGCGATCGCGCCCCGCGCGCGCCCCGACGCGGCGGCCCGGGCCGTCGCCGCGGCGATCGCCGCGGCGGGGTTCTCGGTGCGCCTCTCCGACAACCCGGCCATCGGCGCGGGCGCCTACGGGACCACCGACGTGCTCGTGCGGCGGCCGGGCGGCGCGCTCGCGACCATCGAGCCGCCGGCGGCGGGCGCGCTGAGCACCGACGCGACGCTCACGGCGTGCATCGGCGCCGTGGACCTCGACGACGGACTCCAGCACTTCAGCGACACGGATGCCATCGCCGGCACGGTCGAGGAGCGGGCGCTGCTCAAGGCGTTCGACGACGGCGACCCTTCGACCGTCGACGTCGTGATGGTCCCGAGCTTCGCGGGCGGCGGGCGGATCGGCGAGTCGTTCATCTTCGCCGACGGCGGCGCGATCCGGAACACGATCATCGAGGATCGCGCCGGCCTGCGCGCGGATCGCGCGTCGTTCGCGCTGGCGCACGAGCTCGGCCACGTGCTGCTCGACGAGCCGGGGCACCCGGACGATTTCGGGATCGACACGCCGACCCGGCTGATGGACGCCGACGCGGCCAACGCCTCCGCGTACGGGCCGCGCCGCCTGACCGTCGACGAGTGTGCGCGCGCGATCCGACAGAGCGGCGCGGCGGTGCCGCGCCCGGGCCAACAGAGCGGCGCGGCGGCGCCGCGCCCGGGCCAACAGAGCGGCGCGGCGGCGCCGCGCCTGGGTGGGCACCCGCCGCGCGGCGCGAAGGGCGCTCCGGCGGGGGCCGAGGCGGAGGCGCAGGGCGGCGCGCCCGGGTTCCGGCCGAGCGGCCCGGTGCCGCTGCTCGCGCCGTGGCCGCTCGCCCCGCTCGGTCGAGAGAGGTGAAACGCCGCTTCGCGCTGTGGTAGGAGCGGGCCCATGCGGGTCCCCCAGCGGAGCGGCCTCTTCAGCGGCGTCGCAGCCCTCGCGTGCGCCTCGGTCCTGCTCGAGATCTCGCTCGCGCGGATCTACGCGGCGCTGTTCGGCGAGATCCACGCGTTCCTCGCGCTCTCGCTGTCGCTCGTCGGCGCGGGCGTGGGTGGCGCGCTGCTCTACGTCGTGCCGTCGCTCGCCCGCCCGCCGGCGCTCTTCGCCCGCATGGCGACCCTCGCCGCGCTCGCGTCGGGCGCGACCCTCGCCGCGGTCATCCTGCTCGCGCACCGCGAGCCCCTGTCCGTCCCCGCGCCGGGGTCGCTCCCGTGGCTCGCGCTGTGCTACGCGGCCTCCACGGTCCCGTTCGCGCTCGCGGGCCTCGCGCTCGCGGCCGCGATCCGGCACGCGGCGCCGGAGATGCCCCGGCTCTACCTGCTCGATCTCGTCGGCGGCGCGCTCGGCGGTCTCGCCGCGGCCGGCGCGCTCCGCGCGGGCGCGCCCCGCGCCGCGCTCGCGGCGGCGATCTTCTTCGCGGTGGCGGGCATCTTCTTCTATCTCGGGTCGCGCTGCTGCGAGGGCGAGGAGCGGGCGCCCGGCGGCCTCGTCGCCACGTTCGTGCTCGGCTCCTTCGTGTTGCTCGCCGGCGACGTCGGCGCCCCGTGGCTCCGGCTCGCCGGCATCCGCCGGGCGTCGCCCGACCGGACCGAGCACGAGGCCTGGACCGAGCGCTCGCTGATCACCGTCGATCGACCGAAGGCCGGCGCGGCGCTGATGCGGCTCGGCGGCGCCGCGGTGAGCCCGATCCTCGACGCGAAGGCGACGCCCCCGCCGCAGCCCGAGGACATGGCGTACGCGCTGCACAAGGACCAGGGCCCCGCGCTCGTCGTCGGCGCCGGGGGCGGGCGCGACGTGCGCGCCGCGCTCAAGGCCGGGCAGAAGGACGTGGTCGCCGTCGAGGGCGACCGCGGCGTCCTCGAGGTGATGCGCGGGAGGTACGCCGCGTTCAGCGGCAACCTGTTCGACAAGCCCGAGGTCCACCTCGTGGTGGGCGACGGGCGGAGCTTCGCCAGGCGCACGCCGCTGCTCTTCAGGAACATCGTGATCCCGTCGGCCGACACGGTCGAAGCGTCCACGACCGGCGCGCTCGCGCTCTCGGAGAGCCGGCTCCACACGCTGGAGGGCGTCGGGGACTTCCTTTCGCGCCTCCTGCCCGAAGGCACGCTCGTCCTGACCCGCGCGGACGCGGACTTCGATCGGCTGCTCTCGCTCGTGACCGCGGCGCTGCGCCGCGCGGGCGTGGCCGCGCCGAAGGACCACCTCTTCGCGTGCAGCGCCGCGCAGAAGACCGCGCTGCTCGCCCGGCGCACGCCGCTCGCGCGCGAGGACGTCGACGCGCTCCGCCGCCACTGCCGCAAGCACAGGTTCTCGGAGGTCCTCGCCCCCGACCGCTCGGCGACCCCGGTCCGCAGCCTGCTCGTCGCGGCCGCCGCGCCCACGGCGGCCGCGCGCGTCGCCGAGGGCGCGGCGGCGGAGGCCGATCTGACGCCGCCCACCGACGACAGGCCGTTCTTCGCGTACACCGTCCCGGCGCGCCGCCTGCCCGCGGTGCTCGGCGACGTCGGGGCCCTCCGCGCCGGGCACACGGCCCTCTTCGCGCTCGCGCTGCTGCTCGCCGTCGGCGCGGTCCTCTCCGCGCTCGGCGTGCTGTTCCCGGCGCTCGCCGCGCGCCGTCGGCGCGGGCGCCTCGCGCCGCAGGACGCGCCCGCGCAGACGGCGCGCGCGTCGACCGCGTCGTCGACGCCGCCCGCCCGAGCGCTCGCGTTCTTCGCCGCGATCGGCGCGGGGTTCGCCCTCGTCGAGCTGGCCGTGTTCCGGCACGGTCTCCTCCTGCTCGACCTGCCCGCGCACGAGCTCCCGGCCGTGCTCGTGATCCTCCTTGTCTCGGCCGGCGTGGGCGGTTACCTCACCGCCCGGGTGGCCCCTGGCGCCGCGACGGCGGTCTCCGCGAGGGTGGCGGAGGCGCTCGCCGTGGCCGCGGCGCTCTCGGCGGTGGGCCTCGTGCCGCTCGCGCGGTGGGGCCTCGGGCTCGGGGCCTTCCCGCGCGCGCTCCTCGCCATCGCGCTCCTCGTGCCGTTCGGCGTGCTCGCGGGCTCGCTCGTGCCGCTCGGGGTCAAGATCGTGGACTCGGTCTCGTCGGCGCTGCTGCCGTGGTGCTGGGCGCTCTGCGCCTTCGCGGGCGCGACCGCGATGGCGCTCGGCGCCCTGTGCGCGCTGAACCTCGGCTACAGCGCCCTGCTGCTCGGCGCGGGCCTCGCTTACCTCCTCGCCGCGGCGACCGTGCCGCCCGCCGCGGCCGGGGCGACCGCCGCGGGAGACGACGAGCGAGCGGTGTCGCCCGGAGGCGCCGCTGGCGAACCACCGCCCCGGGACGCCGCAGGGGCGCAGCCCGAGACCCTCGAGGCGGCGCCGATCGCCTGAGCGCCCGACGCCGCCGGCGCCGCCGGCGTCACCGCCGCGCGGCCAGCAGGAGGTGCGCGAGCAGGCCCGCGATGTTGTGGGCGTCGTCGACGCCGCGGTGGTGCGTGCCCGCGAGCGGCAGGCCGGCGCGCTCCAGGGCCTCGGCCATCCCCACCTCCCGCGACAGCGCGTGCGTCACCGCGAAGAGGCTCTTCACGTTGAGGTGGCTCGGCCCGAACGGGAGCGGCACGCCGCGCGACTGGCACTGCCGCTCGAACATGCGCCGGTCGTAGTCGCCGTAGCTCGCCCAGAGGCGATCCTGCGCCTTGAGCTCGCTCCGGAGCGTCGCGCACGCCTCCCTGAACGACACGCCCGCGTCGACATCCGCCTGCGTCAGCGTCGTGAGCCCCGTACAGAACGGGCTCACGCGCGAGCGCTCAGGGCGCACCAGGATCGAGCGCCGCTCCCGGCGCCGGCACGAGGCGACCTCCAGCGGGCACACGCCGATCTCGATGATCTCGTTCTCTTCGCCCGGCGGCGGGTCGCCGTCCCAGCAGGTCGATTCCACGTCGATCACGAGAATGAGATCAAGACGCTTCGCCACGTCGTCGCCCTCGGCATGTAGTGAGGAGTGCGCCGCGAAGGTAACGGGGATCGGGACGCAATTTCCTTCAGGATTTTCCTGACCGTCCGGAAACGCCTTGGGCGGTTCGCTTCGTCCGGGCAAAAACTGAGTAGAAACGGGACATAAGCCGGAGGTGCACCCACACGTCGTTGGTCGTTTAGGCACCCAATCCGCTTGCTTGGCGGGCCTGGTCCATGGACACTCGTCAGGTAATTTCTGACGAGGTTCTCTACGTGGATCCTGGCTCCCAACTGCGTTGCTCCTCCGGTTCGGCCAGGGAGAGGTCTGTGAACGCTGAGGCGCTGCCTGACCCTGCCGACGCGGGCCGCGGTCCAGCCGAGGAGCGACAGTTGCCGCCTCGTTCCGGGATCGTCCGCCACGCGGGCCGCGAGCGGGGGGCGCCGAAGGGGCTCCCGCCGGGGCGTGGCGCCGGGGCGGTAGGCGGGATCACCACGGCGGCCCCGGCGTGTGGGCGGCTGGCGGTCGACCCGCTCGTCGGTCGTACAGAGCACGGACTGCACATCGAGCGGCTCATCGCCGAGGGGGGGATGGGCGCGGTGTACGCGGCCCGCCGCGCCGCGACGGGAGAGCCGGTCGCCCTCAAGGCGCTCCGGCGCGTGCACGCGGGGGACTCCGGGATCGAGAGCCGGTTCGCCCGCGAGGTGCGGCTCGCCCGCCGCATCGACCACCCGAACGTCTGCCCCGTGCTCGGCGAGGGGCGCCTCGAGGACGGGCGGCCGTTCTTCGTGATGCCGCTCTTCGACGGCGTGACGCTGAGCGAGGAGGTCCGGCAGCGCGGCCCCTTGCCGATCGGCCGCGCGCTCGCCCTCGCCGACCAGATCCTCGCCGGCCTCGCGGCGATGCACGCGGCGAAGGTCGTCCACCGCGACCTCCAGCCCGGCAACATCCTGCTCGTCCCCGGGGCGCGGGGCGCCGGGGCAGGGGAGGGCGCGACGACGGTCAAGCTCATCGATCTCGGCTTCGCGCACGAGCCCGGCGTCGACACGGGCGACGGCGTGACGCCGGACAGCCCCGGGTCGCTCGTCGGCACGCTGCTCTTCATGTCGCCGGAGCAGGCGATGCGGAGCCGCGCGATCACCGAGCGGAGCGACCTGTTCGCGGCCGCGCTGCTCATCTACTACGCCCTCTCGGGCAAGCTTCCCTTCCGGGGCCGGGGCGATCTCGACGTGCTCGTCGCGATCGTGCGGTCCGCGCCCGTGCCCCTCCGGCGGGAGCGCCGTGATGTCCCGCGCGTGCTCGACGAGGTGCTCTCGCGGGCCCTGTCCAAGCACCCCGACCACCGCTTCCCCAGCGCCTCGGCGATGCGCGACGCCCTCGCCGGCGTGCCGGTGTAGCCAAGGCAGCGCTCCGCGCGCCCCGGCGCCGGCCCGCTCCTTGCCACGACGGTGCCGCCTGCACCGCGCCGCCCGGCACCGCGATCCGAGGCTGTGCACGCGCTGCTCAAGCGCGGCGGCGCGGGGCGGTGAGCTTCACGCGAGGGGAACCCCATGGACGCACTCGATCTCTTGGAGCAGCAGCATCTCGAAGTCAGCGCCCTGATGGCGCGCATCGCCGCCGAGCCCAGCCCGGGCCTCCGGACGGCGATGGTCGCGCAGCTCTCCCGGATGATCGACGCGCACGTACGCATCGAGGAGACGTACCTCTATCCGGTGTGTGCCGAGCGGATGGCCGGAGACAGGAAGCCGCTCCACGACGCGTACGAGAAGCACGGCCTCGCGCGCTTCGCGGCGGACAACCTGCTGCGCACGCGCGTGACCGATGTGCGCTTCGAGGCGCGCCTCCGGCTCCTGCGGGACATTTTCGCCCACCACGCCGACGAGGAGGAGGACATCCTGTTCCCCAAGGCGAAGCGGGGCCTGACGGACGAGCAGCTCGACGTGATCGGCAGCGATCTGGAGCGCGCTTACGAGGTGCTGCTGCGCGTCGGCGTGCCCGCGGGCGCCCCGCTCGCGCGCTCGCAGCGCGGCTGGCCCCGGCGCGGCGCCCACGCCGTGCGCGCCCTGCGCCCCGTCTCACGGCGCCGGGGCGAAGCCCTCCGCGTCCGCGGCTGCTAGAGAGCGACGGTCACCCGCTTCGGATACGGGCCCATCTCGACGTTTTCGGTGCTCAGCGCACCGGAGTGCGCTTCCGCGCCGAAAACGCCGATCTGGGCCCGTCTCCTGTGCGGGTGACCGTCGCTCTGTGCTGCGGGGGGCGGGGCGACGCTCTAGACGGGGACGGGGCCGCCGAACGCGCCGAGGAAGCGCGCGATCCAGACGGCGAGCATCAGGACCGCCAGCGCGATGCCGAGCCGCGTGATCCACGCGCCCTTCATCCCTTCGGCGGCCGCGATGCGGCCGTCCTTCACGTAGATCGCCGCGTTGTACGCGAGCGCGGCGATCACGAGCGGCGCCATGACCGGGGAGAGAGGGTGGAGCCGCAGCGCGTCGGCCAGGTGGCCCTGCGCGAGGGCGAGCGTCGCGCGCGTGAGCCCGCAGCCGGGGCAGGGGTGGCGGGTGACGATCGCGAACGGGCAGAGCGGGGCGCCGCACGCGACGAGGAGCCCGAGCACCGCCGCCACCGTGCCCAGGCGCGCAGCGCGGCCGCGCACGTGCGCCGCGCTCCATCGGGACAGGGCCGACGGAGCGGGCGAACGGGCTTCGGTCGAGCTGGACGGCGACACGGCGGAGGACCGCGGCGCGGGTCAGGCGGCGTTCGGGTCCCAGACCTCGTTGAGGTCCTTCGCGAGGGCGTAGAGCGGGAGGAAGACGTAGAGCACGATGCCCTCGGCCTGCTGGTTGCGCGAGCCGGCCATCTGCTTGGCCCGGGTCACCTGCTCCGGCACCTTCACCCAGAGGAAGTAGTAGTTGAGGAACGGGATGAAGAGGTACCAGGGCTTGAACTCGGGGTCCTTCGTCGCCTGCTGGAGCTCGTTCAGCATCGCCCACATCTGCCAGAGGGCGTAGAGGAAGCAGACCATCCCGATCACGCACACCGTGACCGGATTGCGGATCTCACCCTTCGCGCCCGGGGCCATCGAGCCGCCGCCGCCGTACACGCCCAGGTTGCTGGCCGCCTGGCCGAACTGGCCGGGCGCCGACATCTGAGCGCCGCCGGGCGACCCGCCGTAGCCGGGATCGCTCACGCCCGGAGGGCTGCCGTAGCTGCCGCCGGGCGATCCGCCGTAGCCGCCACCCGGGGGGTTGCCATAGCCGCCAGCCGGCGACCCGCCATAGCCGCCGCCCGGAGGGCCGCCGTAGCTGCCGCCCGGGGGGCTGCCGTAGCCGCCGCCGCCCATCGGGTCCTGGCCCGGAGGCGGCCCGTACCCGCTGGCGCCGTGCTGCGGAGGCTGCCCGTAGCCGGGAGGCGCGCCGCCGGGCGGCTGCCCGTAGCCGGGAGGCGCGCCGCCGGGCGGCTGCCCGTAGCCGGGAGGCTGCCCGTAACCAGGCGGCTGCCCGTAACCGGGCGGCTGCCCGTAGCCGGGAGGCGCGCCGCCGAGGCCGCCCATCGGGTCCTGGCCCGGGGGCGGTCCGAACGGATTCCCACCCGGGCCGCCCTGCGGGGGCTGGCCGTAGCCGCCCTGAGGGGGCTGGCCGTAGCCGCCGGGCGGAGGAAACGCGCCGGGCGGCGCGCCCGCGGCCCCGCCCATGCCGCCGGGCGGCTGGCCCGGGGCGCCGTACCCGGGCAGCTGGTCGATCGCCATGGTGCCGCCGAGCGGGTTCACGCCCTGGGGCTGCTGGCCGAACGGCGCATAGCCGCCCGACGGGCTCGCGGCCGCGCCGCCGAAGGCCGGGCCAGACGGCTGCTGTCCGCCGGGGGACGGCGAGCCGTAGCCCATCCCGGGAGGAGGCGGGGCAGGGGGAGGCCCCGCCGAAGCGCCGAGCCCCGCCGGCGGGACGCCGACCACCGTGCCGGCGAGGCCCTGCGGCGGGCTCGGGATCGCGGCCATGCCCGGCGGCGCTCCGGCAGGAGGCGCCGGAGGCGGAGGCGCCCCCGGCGCGCGCGGACCCGCCGCGCCCGCCCCGGAGGACGGCTGACTCATCAGCATGGTGCCCTTGAACTTCGGCGCGGCTGCGCTCTTCAGGTTGTAGCCGCACTTCGTGCACGTGGACGCCGTTTCCGAGTTTTGCGTCCCACAATTCGGACAGAACACGCACCACCTCCGGCGGGGGATTCGCTGTTACGGATGTCCGCGCCCCTGCGCGTCGTAATGGGCGCCGAGGGTAGTTGAAGCGCGTTCCGGTTCTCAAGTGAAAGACGAAGAACGCTGCGGACTTCTCGGCAGGCTACGCGGTCTTCGTCAGAAAACCCAGGGAGTACCGCGTGGCCACGTGATCCAGGCGAGGGGCGGGGACGGGGGGGGTCCAGGCGGGGGGCCCGCGTTTACGACCACGACCACGACCACGACCACGACTAGGAGAACGATCTAGGGCACGGGCACCTCGGGGGGGAGACGTCCGGTTTCTGGGCAGCGGCAGGCTTTGTGTGGTCCGCTTTATGTTTCCCCCCCGGCGCGCCTTGACAGTGACCACCGTCGCTCACTAGCGTGCCCGCGCCTCGGGACGGCTCCGTACGACGGACAACCGAATGCCCGGCCGCCGGTGCGCGGGGCTGTCCGCCTCCGGCAGGCGCCTCCAGATCGGAGGCGCACGAGGGTGCGCCCGGTCTGCCGGGCGGACCCTCGCTGAAAGGGGCCCGCGTTGCGGGGTCCCGACTGCATGTGGAAGCGGGCACGCCGCGAGCGCGGCGCGCCCAGGGAGCCAGCGGACCGTGCCAACAGCCGACATGACCGAACAATTTGCTCTGACCGCCGAGCGGCGAACCGAGTTCGAGAAGATCCTCGCGCGCTACCCGAACCGCCAGGCCGCGTGCATCCCCGTGCTCCACCTCTGCCAGGAACAGGAGGGGTGGGTCTCCGAGCGGGTGCTCCGCTGGGTCGCCGAGCAGCTCGGCCTCTCGGCGGCGCACGTCCAGGGGGTCGCGACCTTCTACACGCTCTTCAACAAGGAGCCCGTCGGCAAGCACCAGGTCTGGGTCTGCCGCACGCTGAGCTGCGCGCTCAACGGCGCGGATCAGGTGCTCCACCACTGCGAGAAGCGGCTCGGGATCCACGCCGGCGAGACCACGAAGGACGGGAAGATCACCCTGCGCACCGCAGAGTGCCTCGCCTCGTGCGGCACCGCCCCGATGATGCAGGTCGATCGCGACTACCACGAGGGCCTCACGCTCGAGAAGGTGGACGCGATCCTCGATCGGTTGACGAGGTGACGAGATGCTCCGGCTGACGCGCTATCTGACCAAGAACTACGACACGCCCGACGGCCACAAGCTCGCCGTCTACGAGAAGGGCGGCGGCTACCAGCAGGCGAAGCGCGCCCTCGGGATGACGCGCGAGGCGCTCGTCGAGGAGATGAAGGCGGCGAACATCCGCGGCCGCGGCGGCGCCGGCTTCGCGATGGGCGTGAAGTGGAGCTTCATGCCGTGGCCCCCGAAGCCCGAGCGGCCGCACTACCTCGTCATCAACGCGGACGAGGGCGAGCCCGGCACCTTCAAGGACCGCACCCTGATGGAGAAGAACCCTCACGCCGTCGTCGAGGGGTGCATCATCGGGTGCTTCGGGATCGGCGCCCACGCCGCGTACATCTACGTGCGCGACGAGCTGCACCTCTCGAAGGCGCGGCTCTGGGGGGCGATCGAGGAGGCGCGCGCGAAGGGCTACCTCGGCAAGCGCCCGTTCGGGATCGACTACCCCGTCGAGGTCTACGTCCACACCGGCGCCGGCGCGTACATCTGCGGCGAGGAGACGTCGCTCCTCAACTCGCTCGAGGGCAAGCGCGGCGAGCCGCGGCTCAAGCCGCCGTTCCCCGCCCAGTTCGGCGCGTTCGGGATGCCGACGACCGTGAACAACCTGGAGACGATCGCGGCCGTTCCCACGGCGCTCGAGCTCGGGGGGGAGAACTTCTCGAAGCTCTCCTCGCTGCACCACCTGAAGGACGGCGGCTGCCGGCTCTTCGGCGTGAGCGGCCACGTGAACAACCCCGGGATCTTCGAGGCGGCCGTCGGGGTCACGCTCCGCGACCTCATCTACGAGTACGGCGGCGGCGTGAAGCACGGCAAGCTCCTCGCGGTCATCCCGGGCGGCTCGTCGTGCCCGATCCTGCGCGCCGACGAGGTCGTCAACGCGCCGAGCGACAAGTCGCCGCTCCACCCGTGGCACGGCCAGAGCGTGCTCGACGTGCCGCTCGGCGTGGACACGTTCCGCGCGCTCGGGACGATGCTCGGGACCTGCTGCGCCATCGTGCTCAGCGACAAGGCGTGCCCCGTCCTCGCGATGCACAACCTGATGCGCTTCTACCGCCACGAGTCGTGCGGCCAGTGCACGCCGTGCCGCGAGGGCAGCGCCTGGATCCACCGGATCCTCGATCGCATCGTGCACGGCGAGGGGACGATCGAGGAGCTCGATCGGCTGCACGAGATCGCCGACAACATCATGGGCAACACCATCTGCGCCTTCGGCGAGGGCACGGCGATGCCCGCGCTCGGCTTCCTCCGGAAGTTCCGCAAGGAGTTCGAGGCGTACATCCAGACCAAGGGCCGCTCGTCGACAGGGGTGCTCACGCCGTGAAAATCTTCGAGTTCGCCTTCTTCGGGCTGGCGTCGCTGCTCGTCCTGCTCGGCGGCCTGGCCACGGTCGCGGCCAGGAACCCGATCCGCGGCGCGATGGGCCTGCTCACGTCGATCGTCGGCATCGCGGGGCTCTACCTGATGCTCTCGGCGGAGTTCCTCGCCGCGATCCAGATCCTCGTGTACGCGGGCGCGGTCGTCATCCTCTTCCTCTTCGTGATCATGCTCCTCGGCCCGTCGGCGACGTCGCCGCGCGACGCCCGCACCGCGGTGCCGCGCTACGTGGGCGCCGGCGTCCTCGGGGCGAGCAGCATCGGCGCGCTCGCCCTGGTCGCGAGCGCGTCGAAGCCCGGGGTCTTGGCCGTCCCGGCCGCCCCCGAGTCGCTCGGGACCATCGAGGCGCTCGGGCACGAGCTCTTCACGAAGGGGATCGTGCCGTTCGAGCTCTCGGGCGCGCTGCTCCTCGTCGCCGTGATCGGCGCCGTCGCCGTCGCCCGCGGCAAGCAGGTCGACCCGACGCTGCTGCCCGCCGGCGAAGGCCCGGACACCGCGTCGCCGGAGCCGGGCGATCAGGGGGCCGCGCAGCCGGGCGCCCTCGCGGGACACGCCACCCTGTCGGCGAAGGAGCCGCACTGATGATCTCCGTCCCCATCGAGTACTACCTCGTCGTCGCGGCGGTGCTGTTCGTGATCGGGTCGATCGGCTTCCTGCTGCGCAGGAACCTCATCGTCCTCCTGATGAGCATCGAGCTGATGCTCAACGCCGTGAACCTCACGCTCGTCGCGTACAACCGGGTGCACCCGCACGATCACGCCGGGCAGATCTTCACCTTCTTCGTCATCGCCATCGCGGCGGCGGAAGCCGCAGTCGGTCTCGCGATCGTGCTCGCGTTCTACCGCATCCGGAAGACGATGCGCTCGGACGACGCCGATCTCCTGAGGAGTTAGCGTGGAAGCCCTGAGAGTCTTATTCCCCGCGTCCGAGTTCGCGCTGCTCGCGGTCATTCTCGGCCTGCCGGCGCTCGGCGCGTTCGTGAACGGCCTCTTCGGCAAGCGCCTCGGCAAGGACGCGGTCCGGCTGATGGCGCTCGCCGCGCTCGGCGGCGCCTTCCTGGCGGCCGTCACGACGTTCCTGATGCTGCCGCACGAGGGCGGCAAGCTCACCTGGACGGCCTGGCGCTGGTTCTCGATCACCGGCCGGATGGGCCAGTCGATCCCGATCGACGTCGCCTTCAGCGTCGACGGCCTGAGCGGGACGATGCTCCTCGTCGTCACCGGCGTCGGCTTCCTCATCCACCTCTACTCGTCCGCGTACATGCGCGAGGACCCGGGGTACTACCGGTTCTTCGCGTACCTGAACCTGTTCATCTTCTCGATGCTCGTCCTGATCATGGGCGACAACCTCGCCGTCCTCTTCGTGGGATGGGAGGGCGTCGGCATGTGCAGCTACCTGCTGATCGGGTTCTGGTTCAAGGACGACAAGAACGCGAGCGCGGGCAAGAAGGCGTTCGTCGTGAACCGCATCGGCGACTTCGGCCTCCTCGTGGCGATGGCGATGCTCGCCTACTACACGGGCACGCTGAACTTCGACGGCATCGCGGCGAACGCGGGCAACCTGCTCTCCGCGGTGAAGATCTGGCCGATCGGCAACATGTCGGTCGACACCGTGCCGGGCTTCCTGAGCTTCCTCGTCCCGTCGCAGCCGGTGCTCGTCTACGCGGGGACGCTGGCCGCGCTCGCGCTGTTCCTCGGCTGCGCCGGCAAGAGCGCGCAGATCCCGCTCTACGTGTGGCTGCCCGACGCGATGGCCGGCCCGACGCCGGTCTCCGCCCTGATCCACGCCGCGACGATGGTGACCGCGGGCGTCTACCTCGTGGCCCGGCTCTCGGCGGTGTTCGTGCTGTCGCCGTTCGCGATGGCGGTCGTCGCGGTGACCGGCGTGGCCACGGCGCTGTTCGCGGCCTCGATCGGGCTCTTCCAGAACGACCTGAAGAAGGTGCTCGCCTACTCCACGGTGAGCCAGCTCGGGTTCATGTTCATCGGCGTGGGCGTCGGCGCGTTCGCCGCCGGCTTCTTCCACGTCCTCACGCACGCCTTCTTCAAGGCCTGCCTCTTCCTCGGCGCCGGCTCGGTGATCCACGCGATGCACGCCCGCATCCACGACACCGACCAGTCCCAGGACATGCGCAACATGGGCGGCCTCAAGAACCACATGCCGCTGACGCGCTGGACCTTCCTCCTCGCGTGCCTCTCGATCGCGGGCTTCCCCGGGTTCGCCGGGTTCTGGTCGAAGGACGAGATCCTGTGGCGCGCCTTCTCCGGCCGGATCGAGTCCGTCTCGACGCGCGGGCAGCCGGTGTGGCAGTGGCCCGAGTGGCTCGGCCCGGCGATCTACTGGGTCGGCATCCTGGCCGCGACGATGACCGCGTTCTACATGTTCCGCGCGTACTTCCAGACGTTCCACGGCGAGTTCCGCGGCTGGACGATCGTGCGCGGCTGGAAGGACCCGCACCCGCACGGCCACCACGACGATCACCACGGGCACGCGCACGGCGAGAAGCTCGAGGGCCCGGAGCCGCACGAGTCGCCGCTGCCGATGACGATCCCGCTGATCGTGCTCGGGGCGCTGTCGGTCTTCGCCGGCTTCCTCATGGCGGAGCCGCTCGTGCACCTCACCCACAACCACGCGTTCGCGCCGCTCGCGCACCTGCTCGAGCCGGTCTTCTCCCTGACGGAGCGGGCGGTGAAGGTGCGCGAGGGGGTGGAGGGGCTGCTCTTCCCGATGATGCTGCCCGGCGTCGCGGCCTGCTTCACCGGCATCGGCCTCGCGATGCTCGTGTACTGGAACAAGCGCGGCGAGCCCGAGCGGCGCTTCGCCGAGAGCGTCCCGGGGCTCTACCGGCTCATCTACGACAAGTGGCGGATCGACGAGCTCTACAACGCCACGGTGGTGGGCATGGTCGACGCGATCGCCGACATCTTCACGATGGCCGACAAGTGGATCATCGACGGCATCATCGCGAAGCTCTCGGCCGCGCTTGTCGGGTTCTTCGGCACGGTGCTGCGCGCGCTCCAGACGGGCCGCGTGCAGGTCTACGCCGCGTCGATGGTCGTCGGCCTCGCCGGCGTCGGCTGGTTCCTCGTCAAGCCGCACGCGGACGCGAACGTCGACGACGCGGAGCTGCGCCGGTCCGGCGAGGTGAGGCTCTCGGCGGCGCCGGGGCTCGGCTACCGGTACCGCTGGGAGGCGCCCGGCCTGCCGGCGCGCGACTTCTCCGAGGCGGCCGACGTCACGGTGAAGCTCGAGCCCGGCGAGACCAAGGACGTCGTCCTCCGCGTGCGCAACGCGTTCGACCGCGAGGCGACCGAGACCTTCTCGTTCTCCAGGCCGGCGAGCCGCAAGACCCCCGCGGGCCCGACCACCATGCTGGGCTCGGACGTGCCCGCGCTGCCCCCGGGGGCGACCCCGGCGGAGCAGATCCATGACCTGATCCAGCCGAGAGGCCTGCAATGAGCGCGCTCGACCTCGTAACGCAGTACTGGCCGGCGCTCGCTGCCGGTGTCGTGGGAGCGATCCTCCCGCCGGGCGACGTGCAGGGCGCCGACGGCGCCCACGCCGGCGACGATCATCACGACGGCCACGGTGACGACCACCATGGCGACGACCACCACGGCGAGGCCCACGCTGCCGCGGGGTACACCCCGTGGCAGCGCGCCGCCCTCGGGCTCATCGCGGCGCTCACGGTGCTCTTCGTGCAGTGGCTCTGGCCGTCCGGCGCCGCGGCGGAGGCGGCGGGAGCGACAGACGAGTGGCCGTCGCTGCTCAACGTGCTCATCGGGCTGCCCTTCGTGGGCGCCGCCGCGGTGCTGTTCGTGCCGCGGCAGCTGCTCTCGCTGCTCCGGGGCTTCACGCTGGCCGTGCTCGGCGCGGGCTTCCTCGCCTCGCTGTGGCTGCTCACCGTGCCGATGACCGTGGGCTGGCACTTCCAGTCGATCAAGGAGTGGATCCCGACGCTGGGCATCCGGTGGCACGTCGCCATCGACGGCATCAGCCTCTGGCTCGTCCTGCTGACGACGTTCATCGCGCCGATCGCGGCGTACGCGTCGTTCGGCTCGATCAAGAGCCGGATCAAGGAGCTCTGCTTCTGCCTCCTGTTCCTGCAGGGGGCGATGCTCGGCGCGTTCGTCGCGCTCGACCTGTTCCTGTTCTTCGTCTTCTGGGAGCTGATGCTGGTGCCGATGTTCGTGATGATCGGCATCTGGGGCGGCGTCGAGAAGATCAAGGCGGCGATCAAGCTCTTCGTCTACACGATGGCGGGCTCGATGCTGATGCTCGCGGGCATCGTGTACCTCGTGTGGGCGAACCAGAAGCTCACGGGCGCCTACACGTTCGACTACCTCGCGCTGTCGCGCGTGGTGCTGCCCCGGAGCGCGCAGATGCTCTGCTTCTGGGCGTTCTCGATCGCGTTCTTCATCAAGGTGCCGATGTGGCCGGTGCACACGTGGCTGCCGGACGCCCACGTGCAGGCGCCGACCGGCGGCTCGGTGATCCTGGCCGCGGTGATGCTGAAGATCGGGACGTACGCGTACCTGCGCTTCTCGATGGGCCTCTTCCCCGGCCCGGCCTCCAGCCTCGCGGCCAACCTGGCCGGCATCGCGATCCTCGGCGGGGTGATCTACGGCGCGCTCGTCGCCTGGAAGCAGTCCGACGTGAAGCGCCTCGTGGCGTACTCGTCGGTCGCCCACCTCGGCTACGTGATGCTCGGGCTCTTCGGCGTCACGCCGAGCGGGATCCAGGGCGCGGTGATCCAGATGGTGAACCACGGCGTCTCCACCGGCGCGCTCTTCCTCCTCGTCGGCGTGATCTACGACCGCCGGCACACCCGTGAGGTCTCGGAGTTCGGCGGCCTGGCCAAGGTGATGCCGGTCTACGCGACGCTCTTCCTGATCGTGACGTTCGCCTCCGTCGGCGTGCCCGGCACGAACGGGTTCATCGGCGAGTTCATGATCATCATGGGGACCTACGCCTCCGAGCGCCTCGGGACGTTCAGCGGGATCCACACGATCGGCGCCGCGGCGGGCGTCATCCTCGCCGCCGTCTACATGCTGAGCGTGGTGCAGAAGATGTTCTTCGGGCCGCTCACGAACCCGAAGAACAAGCACCTGCCCGACGTGACGCCCCGCGAGGGCCTCGCGCTCGCGCCCCTGATCCTCATGATCTTCGTGATCGGCCTGTTCCCTGCGATCTTCCTCGATCGGATGAAGGAGTCGGTCCTGTCTACTTACAACCAGTTCAAGGTCGTCTCCGGGCAGGCGATCCTCTTCGCGGACGAACGGAACGCGAAGCTCCTGCCCGAGGACACGTTCTCCCCCGCCTTCCTGAAGGGGGCGCCCTCGCTGGGCTCCGGTGAGGGCGCGGCGGGGGCGGGTGAAGACGAGCAGGCTCGGCGCGATCGGGGCGCGCGCGGAGCAGACGGCGCGCTCGCGGCGCGCGCGGGGGAGGCGGCGCGATGATCCTCGGACCGTACATCGCGGTATCGCCGCTCATCGTCGTCTCGCTCGGCGGCGCGCTGCTGATGCTCGCGGAGGCGTTCTCGCACCGCCGCGAGGAGTCGCACGATCGCCGCTCCGGCCCCTCGTCCGACATGGCGCTCGGGACCGCGATCACGCTCCTCGCCGGGGCGGTGTTCTCGGGCGCGGTCGGGTTCGTCGGCCCCGAGACGCTGGAGGGGTTCGACTCGCTCGCCCCGTACCTGGTCATGGACCGGTTCACGCTGTTCTTCTCGTTCGTGCTCTGCCTGGGCGGCGCGCTGGCGGCGCTGCTCGCCGGGGGGTACCTCCCGGAGCACCGGCTCGACCGCGGGGAGTTCTACCCGCTGCTGACCTTCTCGACGGTCGGGGCGATCATCCTCGCCGGCGCGGGGGATCTGCTGACGCTCTTCCTCGGCCTGGAGACGATGTCGCTCGGGGCGTACGCGCTGACCGGCTTCCGCCGGACGTCGCCGCGGAGCACCGAGGCGGCGATCAAGTACTTCCTGCTCGGCTCGTTCGCGGCGGCGCTGCTGCTGTACGGCGGCGCGCTGATCTACGGGGCGACGGGGCACACCGACCTCGCGGGGATCGGCGAGGTCATCGCGGGCGCGAAGGGGGCGGCGGCTCCGAACCCGGCGCTGCTGCTCATCGGGGCGACGCTGGTGCTCGTCGGGCTCGCGTTCAAGGTGAGCGCGGTGCCGTTCCACATGTGGACGCCGGACGCGTACGAGGGCGCCCCGACGCCGGCCACGACGTTCATGGCGGTGGCGGTGAAGGGCGCGGCGTTCGCGACGCTCCTGCGGGTGCTGCTCGGGGCGTTCGGCAGCCCGGCGCTCTCGTCGTGGGCCGCGGGCTGGCCGCCGGCCGTGGCGGTGATGGCGCTGCTCACGATGACGGTCGCGAACCTCATCGCGGGCCGGCAGGAGTCGGTGAAGCGGATGCTCGCGTACTCGAGCATCGCGCACGCCGGGTACCTGCTCGTGGGCGTGGCGGCGACGGTGCGGGCGAGCGAGGACGCGCAGGCGAGCGTGATGTTCTACCTGCTCGCCTACACGGTCTCGACGGTCGGCGCCTTCGGGACGCTCATCCTCTGCGGCAGCCGTGGGGCCGAGGCGGTGAGCTACGAGGACCTCTCCGGCATCGGCAAGCGGCACCCGGTGGCGGCGCTCGCGTTCTCGCTCTTCCTGCTGTCGCTGGCCGGGGTGCCGCCGACCGCGGGCTTCTTCGGCAAGCTCTACATCGTCAAGGCGGCGATGGGCGCGGAGCTGTACACGCTGTCCGTGGCGCTGCTCCTCAACAGCGTGCTGTCGGCCTACTACTACCTGCGGGTGCTCGTTTACATGTACATGCGCGAGCCGGCCCCCGGCGCTCCGATCGCGCGGCCGATGCGCTCGGGCTACGTCAACGCGGCCCTTGTGGTGTCCGCGGTGCTCGTGATGGTCCTCGGCATCTGGCCGACGACCTCGCTCGGGATCGCCGTCCGCGCGGTCCTGGCGTCTCGCTAGAGCGGGGGCCCACCCGCTTCGGATACGGGCCCACCTCGACGTTTTCGGTGCTCAGCGCACCGGAGTGCGCCTGCGCGCCGAAAACGCCGATCTGGGCCCGTCTCTTGTGCGGGTGAACCCCCGCTCGGCAACGCGGGTGCGGGCCTGGAAGAGCGCTGCCAACTCGTATGGCAACGGAGCGCTGGCGATCGAGGCGCTCGCGCTTCGTCCGGCCGTGAAACCGCGATGCTGCGCGGGGCGCGCGAGTTGCTAAAGTCGGCGCCGATGCGAACCGGCGAGAAGCTGCAGAGAAGAGCGGGGGATGGAAGGATGCGAGCGGCGTGCGTCGCGCTGCTCGGGGCCCTCGGGTGTCAGGGAGGGAACGCGAGCGGCGGCGCGACCGCGGGGAGCGCGACACCGGCGGGGAGCGCGGCGCCTGTGGCCGCAGGGAGCGCGGCGCCTGTGGCCGCGGGGAGCGCGGCGCCGGCGGCCGCGGGGAGCGCGAGCGCCGGCGCGGCGGCGAGCGCGCAGGCCGGGGCGGGTGAGGCGGACGCGATCTCGCTGACCTCCGAGGACGTCGTGAAGGTGATGAACCCGAAGCGACGGGCGCCGTACAGCGGGCCCACAGGGACGCTGCGAGGACGCGTCATCATCAAGGGCGACCCGCCGCCCGATACAGGGCTCAGCTTCCCGATCGGCAAGTGCGGCGAGGCCGCCGCGACCTACGGGCGGCTGTTCCGCGTGGGACAGCAGAACGGGGTCGCCGACGCGCTCGTCACCGTCGTCAACTACAGCGGCTACGTGCCGGAGCGCGAAGAGGCGGAGAAGGTGACCATCCACGGGTGCGCGTTCTCGAAGCGGACCGTGGTCATGTCCTATGGCCAGCGGCTCGAGGTCGCGAACCTCGATCCCCTGGAGCCGTACATGCCGAACCTCGAGGGCGCCCCCTTCCTGGCAGTCCTCGTCGCCGTGCCCCAGGGCGATCCGGTGAAGTTCTACCCGCCGCAGCCAGGCTACTACCACCTCGTGGACAAGCTGCCGAAGCCGTTCCTCAAGGCCGAGGTCTTCGTGCTCAAGTTCGCGACCCACGACGTGACCGGGCTCGACGGCAAGTACGAGATCAAGGGCATCCCCGTGGGCAAGGTGCTCACGGCCGCCCTGCTGCCGGCCATCGATCAGGACGTGAAGAGGGAGATCGAGATCAAGGAGGGCGAGAACACGCTCGATTTCGAGCTCAACTTCGACCTCAAGAAGTACAACGAGAAGCCGCACACCAAGCGCGTGCCTTGAGTCATGACGGCGGGGGCGCGCGCCCCCGCTGCCCCGCGATCGACTCGATCATTTCTGCCGTACGCCCAGCGGCGATCAATGCGCGCCTTCCGCGAGCTGCCGGCGGACGCGCCGCTCGACCTCCTGGGACAGCGCATCCGGGGCGCCGAGCGCGGGCGGTAGCGGCGGGCCGAGCCAGATGAGCGCGGCGTCGCGGCCGACGCGACGGAAGAGCAGCTCGGCAAAGAGGAGCCGGGCGAGCCGCGAGGGGGCCACCGTGGGGCCGCCCGCCGCCGCGGACAGGTCGAGGGCGTCGCAGGCCCGCGTCAGCGCGTCGAGATCACCGCTCAGATCGGCCGCCACCGCGAGCGCCACGAGCGCCTCGGCGCTCGCCGGATCGGCCGCCGAGACGAGCTCGGCCTGCTCGCGGGCCTCGCCGAGGCGGCCCAGCGCGGCCGCGCGCACCGCGACCTCGGCGGGCGTCAGATCCGCGTCGCGCGCCAGGCGGCGGGCGCGGCGGAGCTCGCCCAGGACGAGCGCCTCGTCGACCTCGGCCAGCTGCCCCCCTGACGGCGTCCGCCGCCCCAGGACGGCTGCCCCCGGCGCAGCCAGCTCCCGCAGGCGCCGCGCAGCCTGCTCGGCCACCGCGCGATCGCCCGCCTCGACGGCCGCCGCGTGCAGCGCGCGCCACGCCTCCGTCGACCCGGGGCGCCGCACCACGAGCGCCCGCAAGGCGAGGCGCGCGTCGTCCGTGCGGCCCAGCCGCCGCAGGATCTCGGCCCGGAGCAGGGCGCCGTCGTCACGATCCGGATCGAGCACGATCGCCCGATCGATCCGCCCGAGCGCCGCCTCGAGCCGCCCCGCCGAGAGATCGCAGCGCGCCTGCTCGCGGTAGGCCGGCTCGTAGTCGGGCTCGATCGCGCGGGCGCGCTCGAAGGCGGCGCCCGCGGCCTCCCCGCGCCCGAGCCGGCAGCGCACCGACCCGATACGCGTCCAGATGTCCGCGCTGTCGGGGTCTCCGTCCTCCGCCTGCTCGTACGCCTCCAGCGCCGTCGCGAGATCGCCGCGCGCCTCGGCCTCGGCGCCGATCGCATACAGCGCATAGGCGTGCGCCGCGATGTAACGACCCTCGATGATCTGGCCGTCGATCGAGCGCGCGACCCGGGGCGCGGCGCAGCCGGCAATGGCCGTCAACGCCGTCAACGCCGTCAATGGCGCCAGCGCCGTCAGCGCCGTCAGCGCCGCGTGCGCCGCGATCTCCGCGAACGTCGCGAAGAACACGCGCGGCGCGCGCCGCGCGGCGGAAAGCGGCACGGCTACGCGCACGCGGCGATCTCGGCGAGGAGGCGATCGTTCTCCTCCGGGAGGCCGACGGTGATGCGGAGCCGGTGCGCGAGGCGCCCGCCCGCCGCGTGGAAGCTGCGCACGAGGACGCCGCGCGCGGCGAGCGCCTCGAAGACCTCGCCGGCAGGGCGGCGCGTGCCGATCCAGAGGAAATTGGCGTGGCTCGGCGCGACCGAGAGGCCGAGCTCGGCGAGCCCGGCCGCGAGGCGCTCGCGCTCGGCCGTCACGGCGGCGGCGGCGCGGCGGAGCTCGCCGCCGAGCTCACGCAGGGCGAAGGCGGCCGCGCGCTGCGACGGGGTGGGCAGGTTGTAGGGCTGGCGGACCTTGTCGAGCTCGGCCACGAGCTCCCGCGCGCCGATGAGCCAGCCGATCCGCAGCGACGCGAGGCCGATCTTCGAGAGCGTCCGCAGCACGGCGACGTTCGGGTGCTTGCGCAGGAGGGCGAGCTGGTCGCGCGGGGCAAAGTCGATGTACGCCTCGTCGACGATCACGAGGGCGTCCCTCGCGGCGGCGACGACCGCCTCGAGGCGGTCCTCCGACATGAGCCCGCCCGTCGGGTTGTTCGGCGAGGCGATGAAGACGACGTTGGGGCGCGCGAAATCGACGGCGCGCCGGAGGCCCGCCACGTCGAGATCCCAGCCGGCGTCGAGCGGGACCTCGACGACGCGCATCCCGCGCGCGCGCGCGCTCAGCTTGTACATGACGAACGTGGGGCTGACCGTGACGACGCTCGCCGCGTCCGCGCCCTGCCGCGGGCGGCTGAGCGCGGTGAGCACGATCGAGATCACCTCGTCGGAGCCGACGCCGGCCACGATCTCGTCAGGATCCGCGCCGCAGTGGGCGGCGATGGCCTCGCGGAGATCGAGGGCGCGCGCGTCGGGATAGCGGCCCCAGTCCTCGGGCGCCGCGGCGCGCGCGAGGGCCGCCCGCGCCTCGGCCGAGAGCAGCGGCGGGCTCTCGTTGGCGTCGAGGCGCACAGGGAAATGCCCGGCGACCGGGGTGTAGGCGTGGAGCTCGGCGAGCTCCGGACGAAGCAGCGCAGGGAGGAAATCGGGCAGCGGCATGGCTCGGTCCACGGTCGTCGCGGGCGCGGCGATGAGGGAGGAGGAGAGCGGTATACTACCCGCGCCGGACCGGGAACACCTCGACGTGCGCGTTTCCGGGGCGGCGTGGCGGCCGTGGTCCGCCGAGCGCTCCGGCGACGTGGCGGCGGGCACGAGGTCATCTTTGCCGTCGGTGGCGCCGCAGGTATAGAGCGTCCATCTCCGCTCAGCGCGCTCCGGAGATGTGCACGAAAGCGGGGGAGCACCGCCGATGGATCTCACGCGTTATCAGGACGAGGTGACCCCATGCCCGTGGTGAGCCCTG
Organism: Sorangium sp. So ce117; assembly: GCF_051524395.1. Taxonomy (NCBI): domain Bacteria; kingdom Pseudomonadati; phylum Myxococcota; order Polyangiales; family Polyangiaceae; genus Sorangium; species Sorangium sp. So ce117. Next base: position 6,167,983 of record NZ_CP150309.1, on the reverse strand, counting down.
CGACCGTGCTCGTGCCGTCGCTGTCCTCTCCCATCCCTGAAGGCCTGAACCTGATCTTCTCCCCGGACTTCCCTCTGGAGGAGCGAGGGGGCAAGGCGGTCGCCGTGCCGCACGCCGAGCCGCCGTGGTCGGTCGCGCGGGTTGGCAGAGCAGATGAAGCGCTCCGGGATGTAGCGCAGGAGATCTCGCGCCGGTTCGGCCCCGTCCCTGACGGCGTGTTGCCGGAGCGCGCGCCCGGGGACGTCCTCGGAGCGTACGCGTTCTCGTTCGTGCGTCCGTCGTTCGTATCGCCCTTCGCCAGCGAGCGTGAGGGTGTCTTCTTCGGCGAGCGTGTCGTGCCGGTCTTCGGGCTCTGGAAGGACGTCGACGACGTGACGTGGTCGAGGGCCGCAGCGCAGCTCCGGAACCATCGCTACCGGGACGTGGATGACTTCATGATCGAGATCGAGGCCAGGGGCGATGATCGTGTCGTGGTCGCCCGGTGCCCGCGCCGTGAGACGCTCGGGGCCGCCGTCGCGGACGTCGTCGCGTCTGTGCGGAAGTCGCGGAGCTGGCGCGGGCGATGGTTCGGCGCGAAGCCGTTCGACAGGAGCTGTGCGCTAAGGATCCCCCCGCTCGACCTGTGCGCAATCCGTGTTCAGGAGGAGCTCATCGGCAAGCCGCTCGCAGGCGGGGACGGTTCACCGATCGGCGACGCCCGCCATGCTGTCCGCTTCTGCCTCGGCTGGGACGCGCTCCCGCCGAGCGAGCCCGGGCCGATCACCCTCGGGCGCGGCGATGCGTACGAGCGCCCCTTCGTCTGCAACGGCCCGTTCCTCGTCGTCGTCCTGGGCGCGCCGCCGCAGGACGAGGTGCGGCTCGCCGCCTGGATCGGGTCGCCGGAGCCGCTGCAGGGCGCGACCGCCGGCGCGCCCTGAGCGGCGGGCCGCCCGTCACTGCCCGAACGTGTACCAGCGCGGCTTGATGTCCTTGATCAGGTGACCGCCGCCGTTGACGTGCAGGTTGCCCGGGGCGTTGCCGGATCCGAGGCCGGTGGGCATCCCGCTGACCAGGCCGGAGGCGCCCGCGTTGCCCATCTGCCCAGCGGAGGCCACGCCCGGGACGCCCTTCGCTGTCGCGCCGGACGTCGTCGCGCCGGTCCGGTCCGCGACCGCCTGAGCGACGCTGCGGCCCATGAAGTTCGGCTTCGTACCGCCGTTGCACGTGACGACGTCCACGCGCGTTCCTGGCATCTTCCCGTTGAACCCGGCGGCGTTCAGCTTGTCCGCGAGCTGGGCCCCCGAGATCTTCTTCCCCGCCCACTCGACGCTGCCCGGCCAGCCGTGGGTGTCGACGACGACATCCGTCTCCCCCTTGAGGCTGCCAGGCACGACCTGGTTCGGCTTGAGGATCGTCGCGCCCGGGTACTTCGCCGCGTACTGCGAGTAGTACGCGTTGTGGAGCTTGGGATCGTTCGAGGCCGTGATGATCGTGAGCAGCCCGAGCGGGTCGATGAAGAGCGTCGGGTTCGGGACGAAGCCGATCTCCTGAAGCGAGCCCGAGAGGCCGATGGGATCCGGCGAGATGAACACGCGCAGGTCGGGCGCGTAGTAGCGGTACCGGTTGTAGTGGAGGCCGGTGAGCTCGTCGGCGCGCTGCCCGGCGAAGCGGAGCGCGCCCGGCTCGCCGCGCTTGTGGGCGACCTCGCCCCAGGTGGTGAGATCGATCTCGGTGATCTCGCCGGCCGCGTCGAGGGTGAGCCATGGCGTCCCCGCGGCGTCGGTCGCCACGAGGCGGAAGCCCGCGCCGCCCTGCGACTCGAGCAGCGGCGTGTGACCTGACGCGTCGAAGACGCGGCGCGTGACCTGCCCGCCCGAGGAGCGCTCCTCGACGATGCTGTCGCCGTCCCAGCCGAACCACGTGCTCCCCTGGCCGACGATCTCGGCCACGCGGCGGCCGAGCGCGTCGTAGATGTACTGGATCTTCAGCCCGTCGCCGCGCACGGCCTCGGTGAGCCGATCGTTCTCGTCGAAGGCGTACCGCCACGTGCGCCGCGGATCGGGCGCGTCCCGGCCCGAGAGCCGGCCAAGCCGGTCCCAGGTCAGGACCTGGTCGCCCGCCGCGCGCGGCCGCCCGCCGGTGCCGACCGACGCTTCACCCCGCGCGATCGCCGTGCCGTGCGGCGAGTAGGAGAACGCCTCCGTCGCGCCGAGCCCGCGCACGTCCGCGGGCCGCCCGTGCGCGTCGAGCTCGTAGCGGCGCTCGCCGCGCTCGCTGTCGATCACGGCGGCCAGCGCCCCGACCGGGTGCCAGCGGTAGGCGCGGGAGCGGACGACGTCGCCCGACGCGCCCTCCACCTGGATCTCCACCGGGAAGCCCTCGGCGTTGCGCCGGGTCAGGATGGCGCCGACGCCACCATCGCGCCGGCGGGCGCGCTCGCCGTCCTGCTCGTCGCGCTCGAAGACGAAGCGCTCGGCGGCGTCCGGATGGCCGACGCCCATCGCGGCGACCCGGCCGTACGCGTCGTGCTCCAGCGCCACGCGCCAGCCGGACGAGTACCGGCGCGCCACGAGCTGGCCGCCCTCGTCGTAGTCGTAGCTCGTGACGAACTTGAAGCCGCCGCACGTCTGGGTGTCCCGCAGGATCGCGCCGCGCTCGTCGTACGCGAGCTCCGTCGTGCAGGCGCCGTTCGTCGCGCGCGCGACGCGCCCCAGGGCGTCGTACTCGAAGCGCTCGACGAGGCCCGACGAGTACTCCCGCGAGACGACGTTGCCCGCGCCGTCGCGCGAGAGCCGCACGATCGACTCGTCGGGGCGGAGGATCGACACGAGCCGGTCCGCGCCGTCGTACTCGTAGCGGTACTGGAGCCCCGTGAACGTCGTCTCGCGGACGAGGTTGCCGGCCGCGTCGTACTCGAACGAGCGCCGCTCGCCCGCGGCGTTCTGCATCCAGCTCAGCCGGAGGAGCGCGTCGTAGCCCATGGTCCAGCGCGAGCCGTCCGGCAGCACCTGCTCGACGAGCGCGCTGGCCACGTAGCGGTAGTGCGCGCGGCCGCCGCCGGGGTACGAGGTCGCCGTGCACAGCCCGAGCCCGTCGAAGGCGTGCTCGGTGCGCTGCCCGCTCGGCCCCACGGCGCAGACGATGTTGCCCGAGGAGTCGTACTCGAGCGTGGTCGCCGCGCCACCGGGCGACTCGATGCGCACGGGCATGCCCAGGAGATCGTACACGTAGGTCCACACGCGCTCCCCCTGGGCGTAGCGGACGAGGTTGCCGTGCGCGTCGTACTCGAGCGTGTCGACGAGGCCGCTCGGGTACGTGATCTTCGTGTTCTTGCCGCGCGCGTCGTACCCGGCCGTCGTCTTGCCGCGCGCGTCCTCGATCTCGACGACGCGCCCCCGGCTGCGCCGCTCGGTAGAGCGGTGGCCGTTCGGGGCGATGGTGGTGACGCCCTGTTGCTCCTCGTCCGTCTGGTACCGGACAGTGCCGCCGCCGTCGCTGAGGGAGATCAGCCGTCCGGCGAGATCGTGGCGGCGTCGCTGCGTGGCCCCGGCGCCGTCGGTGACGGCGATGAGGCGCCCGACCCCGTCGTACGTGAACAGCATGGAGTAGCCGCGCGGGTCGACGTAGCGCTCGACGAGGCCGAGCGCGTTGCCCTGGTAGCGATGCACGTGGCCGAGCGCGTCCGTCACCGTCGTCTGGTGAGGCTCGGGCCCGTACGCGACGCGCGTGTGGAAGATGCCGCGGGGACCGCCGGCCACGTGCGCCTCGGGGGCGCCGAGCGCGGCGAGGAGGTCGCCGCCGGGCAGCTCACCCCAGGTCTCCACGCAGCGCCGCTCGCCGCCCGCGTCCTGGTACACGAAATGGAAGACGACGCCGTCGGCCCGCGTCTCCGAGCGCAGGTAGTGCTCGTCGTCGTAGCTGAACCGGGTCTCCGCGCCGCCCACGTCGATGACCCGGACGAGGTCTCCGCGCCCGTCGAGCTCGTAGGTCACGAGGCGCCGGCGGTGCTCCTTGCCGCCCTCGTCCGCGACGGCGACAGACCAGATGCGCAGGTTCCCGTCGCGGGCGACCTCCGCGCGGCGGCCGACCGAGTCGGTGATCGCCACGACCTCGTCCTGATCCCAGTCGATCGTGGCCGCGTTGCCGAAGGCGTCGCGCAGCTCGGCGAGCGCGTACGCCCGCGGATCCTCGGTGGGCCGGAGGACCCGCACGAGGTCGTCGCCGAGGTCGACGACGATCGCGTCCCCGTCGAGGTGCACCTTCCGGCCGTGGGGGAGGAGCAGCGCTTCACCGGCCCCGGGCAGCTGCATCTCGGTGCGGCGCTGCTGGTCGTCGACGAGGACGAGGTGATCGCCGTTGCGCTCGGCGCGCCAGGCGAGGCTGTGCGACCAGCCCCACCCGAGGCCGCAGCGGTGGCGCACGGCCGAGGTGCTGTAGGTGCGGATCCACTGGACCCAGAGGAACCCGGTCAGCGTGAAGTCGGCCGCCGGGATCGTGAACAGCGTCCCGGTCACGACATCGATCGGATGGCCCGCGGCCGCCTGGCCCTCGGCGCCCGGCGGCGCCGGCGGGCTCGGCGGCGCGGCGCCGCTGTTGCCCCCGCCGCCGCCTCCGCCGCCGTTGCCGCCGCCCTGGGGGCTGCCGCCGCCCGGGCCCCCGGCGCCGCCGCCGCCGCCCCCACCACCGCCGCCGCCCCCGCCTGCGCCGCTCGCGCTGGCGCCTGCGCCGACGGTGATGCTCTTGTTCATCTGGCCCATGCTGCCGGTGATGCCGGCCATGCCGAGCTCGATGATGACGTTCGGCGCGCCGAGCCAGGGGAAACAAGGCCCGCCGGTGTTGAGGCTGACCACCTCCTTGAGCGTGCCAGGCTCGTTGCCGTGGCACGCCTTCATGCAGCCGCCGACCGTGAGGATCTTCGCGCCCTCGATCTTCGTGCGCATGCACGGGTCGATGATCCCCTCCGCGACCGTGCCCATGGTGGGGTAGGGGATCGGCAACGGGCTGGGTGCGGCCGGGGTCAGACACACGCTCACCGCCATACCGGTCATCTGGTGACCGGATTTCTCGGTGATGGTGTCCATATGGAGGGCGGTGACCTTACCCATGGTGACTGGATGGTCCCACGGTCCCGCGAGCGTGTGCAATCGCGGCAATCGCGAGCCCGCCGTCCGGCGGCCCGGGAAAGCTACATGGCTCGGACGGCCTCGCCGGGGGGCGGCCGACGTGCGGAAGAGGGGATGATCAGGCGGGAACGTCGTGCTCGTGCTTCTTCCTGGCGCTGGCGGCGTGGGCTCGCTCGGTGCGAGGCAGGCGTTCGCGATTAAACTCCCCTTGTCGCCATGCCGCCCACCGCCTTCGCCGTCTGCCACCACGACGCGCCGCACGCGCATGTGCGCGTCTGCCCTCACCTCGACGTCGAGCACCGGCCGGGCGTGAGCCTCGTGTGGACCGGCGTGAGCGCGATCGCGTGGCAGCGGCTCGCCTCGCTGGCAGGGGCTCCCCTCGAGATCGCGCCTGCCGGGACCGGTGAGCCGGCGGCGCCCCTCGCGCAGGCCATGCGCGAAAGCCTGATCGACGAGAGCACCCTGGACCCGGCGTACTGGGCCGCCTGGGCTGGGCCGCTCGCCGAGAGCTCGGCCGAGGCGCTCCAGCGGGAGAGCTGCCGCCTCTTCGGCGTGGACTGGCCCCTGGGCGCGCCGTCCGGCGCGGACCCCGACAGTATCGCCCTGTGGAGCGGCTTCGCAATGCACCCGCGCTTCGATCCTCCGCTGGCCCGCGCTCCATTCCCTCGATCGCACCACGGCGTTCAGGTCCCCTGCTTCGGCGTGTGGTCGAGCGCGGACGAGCCCGAATCCGTCTGGCAGTCGCGGGCAACGCAGGCGCTCGTGCACTTCCCCCGCTACACGGACGCCGAGCTCGTGGGCCTCTCGGACGAGGAGATCGACGCCGCATACAACCAGTTCGTCGTCGAGCTTCGCGCGGCTGATCCCGAGGTCAGGATCATCGTGGCCACGTTGCCCGCCGGACCGACGCTAGCGCGCACGATCAACCGCGCGCTCTCCCTTCTTCAAGAAGACGACGCGCACCCGCGCGCGCACTTCTCCGCCGACGAGGGCCTGTTCATGCCGGTGATCGACATCGCGTGCGCCGCTCGCTCGAGCGAGCTCGCCGAACGCGTGCTCGAGAGTCCGTCCCTCGGGCGCGTTCGCCTGGGCCCTCTCGAGCAGGTCATCCGCTTTCGCCTCGACGACGGGGGCGCAAAGGCGCCCTCGCCGTCGCGTTCCTTCGGCCTGATGTCACCCCCGCGGCGCTTCAGCTGCGCGATGCCGTTCCTGGTCCTCGTCCTCGCCCGGCGCAGCAAGCTGCCCGTCTTCGCGGCGTGGGTCGAGAACGCCGAGGTCCTCGCGAAGGCGCCAGCGTCCCGGTGATCAGTCCTGGTGCGGCGGTGCGCCGGGGAAGCCGCCGCCGTGCGACCCGCGCCCGGTCGGCGCCGTGGGATCGTTCCACGAGCCTGCGTGCTGCGAGCTGGGCGAGCTGACCTGGCTCACCGTGGGCGTGCCACCGCGCGGACCTGTCGCGCGGTCCCAGTGCCCATCCGTGAGATCCACCGAGCCCGCAGCGCCCGGCGTCGGCGGGCAAACGCCGCAGTATTGCTGGTTGTAGGGGCGGACATAGGCGATCCCCGAGGGCCCCGAGGTCGGGCAGCCCGTGGCCTGGTTGATGCCCGCGATGACGCTCTGCCTCGGTCGCTCCGTGGGGGTCGTGGACGCGTTGCAGGCGACGACAACGACCTCCGAGCTTGGCTGTAGCCCCGCCTGGTTCAGCGCCTCGCCGAGCTGGCGGCCGGTCGACCAGTTGCGCTGCCCGTTCTGGAACGTGACCTGGCCGCCGCGGGTCGAGCCGTGCGTGACGACCTCCACGTGCGTCTCGCCTTCGAGCGAGATGCCGCCCGGGTTGTGGGGACCGCGCAGCTCGTCGGCGCGCACCACCCGCTGTCCGGTGGCCGCCCCGCGTTCCTGCGCGGCGCGGAGCGTCTCGCCGCGCCCCTGCGCGTCGGGATGATCGTCATTGGCCGTGTAGCCGATGATGACGATGAGCCCCAGCGGGTCGATGTACTCGGTCGCGTTGGGGACGAAGCCGATGTCGTGCACCGAGCCGGCCTGTCCGAGCGGGTCCGGCGTAAGAAAGGTCCCGAGCTCCGGCGAGTAATACCGGTGCCGGTTGTACCGGAGGCCGGTCTCTACATCGGCGCGCTGGCCCGCGAACCGGAGCAGCCCGATCCGCCCCTCGACCCTCACATCGTTGCCCAGGGGGTCGAGATCGAGCGACGCGACGGCGCCGTCCGCGCTCAGGTAGAGCCAGGGCGTCGAGGCCGCGTCGGTCGCCACGAGCCGCCAGCCTGCCTCGTCCGCGAGCTCGGCGAGAGGTGTATATCCGTCCTCCCGGAAGACCCGGCGCACCGCATGCCCCGCGCTGGGCCGCTCCTCGACCACCGAGTCACCATCCCATCCGAACCAGGTGCTCGTCCCGTCGCTGCGCAGGAGCGCAAGGCGCCGCCCGAAAGCGTCATAAACGAAGCGGACCACGAAGCCGTCGTGCCGCTGCACCTCGATCAGCCGGTTCTCGCCGTCGTAGGCGTACGTCCACGAGCTCGCCGGCGAGTCGCCGAGGCGTTGCGCGAGCCGTCCGCTGGTGTCCCACAGGAAGCGCGCCGAGCCGGCCGCGCGCTTGCGGCCGCCGCGGCCGATGGAGGCGGTGCCCTCGCTGCCCGCGATCGGCGTCCCCTGGGCCGCATACTCGTATCTCTCCTCGACCCCGAGGCCGCTCGCGCGGCGGACACGACCGATTGCGTCGAGCGTGTAGCTGCGGCGACCATGGGCGCTGTCCACGACGGTCGCGATGCCCGGCTGGGGCGCCCACTCGAACGCGCGCTCGCGGATCGACGCGCCGCCCTCGCCGAGCGCGCGGACGCGCACCGGCCTCCCGAGGCGGTCGCGGGTGATCGCGACCCCGGTCCGCCGATCGGAGCGCCGCACGATCTCCTCGGGCCCATGCTCGAAGGTCAGCGCCTCCTCGATGGATCCGTCGACGCCGTGCACGGTGAGCTGCTCGATGACACCGCCTTTGCCCCGGCGGCGCGAGACGTACCAACCGGTCGAGTAGCGGGTCCCGACCTCGTGGCCGAGAGAATCGAACTCGTGCTGCACCGAGAAGGACCACCCGCCGCACCGCTGCGTCTCGCGCACGACGCGACCCGTCTGGTCGCGGACGAGCTCGACGCTCGCGATCCCGTCGAGGGCGCGCGTGACGAAGCCGCGGACATCGCGCTCGAGGACGACGCTCGTCCCGTCGTGGTGCTCCCGCCGAACGACCTGCCCCGCGGCGTCGAGCACGAGGCGCAGCGCGCGCCCGTCTGCTCCTGTCCTTGCGATGCAACGACCGAGGAGGTCGTACTCGTAGTGATGCTCATGTCCGGCGAAGGTCCGCTCGCGCACGAGCTGGCCCGCCACGTCGTATTCGAACAGGTGGCGCTCTCCGGCGGCGTTCTCGATCCACACGGGGCGCAGCATCGCGTCGTAACCCCATCTGAGCCGGGAGCCATCCGCGAAGGCGCGCTCCACGAGCGCATCGCCCACGAAGCGCGACCTCGTGATCCCGCCTCCCGGGTGCCGCTCGGCGACGACCCGCCGGCGCGCGTCAAACTGGCGCTCAGCACGGCGCCCGTGCGGCCCCACGACCTCCACGATATCGCCCCGGGAGTCGTACGAGAGCTCATACACCGCGCCCGTAGGTGTCTCGAGGCGCACGGGGAGGCCGAGGAGATCCCACGTGTAGCGCCATGTCTCGCCGCGCACGCCGATCCGTTCGATCAGGTTCGCGTGGGCATCGTAGCGCGCCTCTTCCGTCCCTCCCGGCCCGGTGGTCCGTACGGCGCGCCCGCAGGCGTTGTACTCACACCGCGTTGCGGCGCCTGACGGATCGGTGCGCTGCACCAGCCGGCCAGCGCCGTCGTGCTCCATCTTCCAGACCGCGCCGGCCGGGTCGGTCAACTCGACCGCGTTGCCCTGCGGGTCCCGGCGAAAGCGCAGCCTGCGACCGAGGACATCGGTCGACGTGAGCGGTCTGCCCATGGCGTCGTGACGCGTGTGGTCGACGTAGCCCATGGCATCCTGCACAGTGGCGAGATGGCCGTTCGCGTCGTACGACAGGCGGGTCGTGCGGCCGAGCGGATCGACATACCGCTCGACCAGCCCGAGCGCGTTGCCGTGATAGCGGTGGACGCCGCCCGTAGCGTCGGTGACGGTCGACTCGAACGGGCTCGGTCCGTAGGCGATCTGCACGTGGAAGAGGCCCTTCGCCGCGGAGGCGCCGCGGTCGCCGATCTCCGCGAGGATGTCGCGGCCGGGCAGCTCGCCCCACGTCTCGACGCAGCGGCGCTTGCGGTCGGGGCCGTCCTCGTAGCGGAAGCGGTAGACCATGCCGTCGGGCAGCCGCTCCTCGATGAGGAAATGCTCCTCGTCATAGCGGTACTCGACGGCAACGCCGCCTGAGTCCACGACCTTGATCAGGTCCCCCCGCGCGTCGATCTCGTACGCGACCCCGAGCCGGCGGTGCTGCGCGCCGTTCTCATCGGTCATCAGGATCCGCCACAGGATCACGTTACCCGCCTGCTCGCGCTCGATCCGTCGCCCCACGGAGTCCGTGAGCGCGACGAGCTGGCCGTCCTCCCACGAGAGCTCGATCTCGTTGCCGGAGCGGTCACGGACGGCGTGCAGGCGGTACCGCCCCTGCGATTCACGCTGCAGCACGCGCTCCACCCCGTCCCGCGTCGCGAGCACGAGCTCTGCGCCCCTCCGCTCAAGGCTTCGGCCGAACGGCGCATAGGCGATCTCGCCGTCGTTGACGGGTGGAAAGTGGAGGGGACTCCCCTCGCTGTCGAAGACCGTGACGATGGACTCGCTGACCTCGGCGGTCCAGCCGAACGAATGGGTCCATCCCCAGCCGAACCCCGAGCGGCGGCGAACAGCGGACGTGCGGTATTGGCGCACCCACTGCAGCGGGAGCGGCCCCCCGAGCTCGAAGTCGACGCAGGGCACCGTGAACATCGCGCCGGTGATCACGTCGACCGGGTGGCCAGCCTTGCCTTGTCCATCGGCGCCCGGCGGCGCCGGCGGGCTCGGCGGCGCGGCGCCGCTGTTGCTTCCGCCGCCGCCCCCGCCGCCGTTGCCGCCGCCTTGGGGGCTGCCGCCGCCCGGGCCCCCGGCGCCGCCGCCGCCGCCTCCGCCTCCGCCTCCGCCGCCGCCTGCGCCGCTCGCGCTGGCGCCTGCGCCGACGGTGATGCTCTTGTTCATCTGGCCCATGCTGCCGGTGATGCCGGCCATGCCGAGCTCGATGATGACGTTCGGCGCGCCGAGCCAAGGGAAGCAAGGCCCGCCGGTGTTGAGGCTGACCACCTCCCTGAGCGTGCCAGGCTCGTTGCCGTGGCACGCCTTCATGCAGCCGCCGACCGTGAGGATCTTCGCGCCCTCGATCTTCGTGCGCATGCACGGGTCGATGATCCCCTCCGCGACCGTGCCCATGGTGGGGTAGGGGATCGGCAACGGGCTGGGCGCGGCCGGGGTCAGACACACGCTCACCGCCATACCGGTCATCTGGTGACCGGATTTCTCGGTGATGGTGTCCATATGGAGGGCGGTGACCTTACCCATGGTGGGTAAGGATGCTTTCACGCCCCTGAAGGGATCCGCAACGGCGAGCACGTCCTCAGCGCGCCACGCGGCGCGACGGCGGGATCATGGCGTCACGCGCGGGATCAACGCGCGACGAGGCGCATCGGGGGGCGGCTGTGCTGGATGTGCTCGGTCTCGAGCTCCTCGAGCTCGAACGCCCTGTCCATGTCCATGTCGAGCTCCGCGAGCTCGCGCTGCGTGCTCTCGCCGTTGTCGAGATCGTCGAGCTCGCGCATGAACCTGTCGATCTCCACGCACGTCGCGGGCGAATCCACGGGCGTCATCGACTGCTCGTGCATGAGCTGGATGAGCTCCAGGATGGTGGCGAGCTTCTGCGACACGACCTCCAGCCCGTCGCGGGTCTGGCTCCAGCACTCGGCGCGCCGGTAGGCGATCGAGAGGCGCCGCTCGGACAGCCCGCGGGTCCGCCCCGAGGACGTGCTCCGGACCGCCTCGAGCGAGCGGATCGTGTCCATGAGCTCGCCGTGGTTGGTCATCGCGAGCGACTCCTGGCCGGCCTTGTGCGCGATCGCGAGGCGGATGTAGCTCATGATGAGGCGGCTCAGGCCGAAGCCCTCGTCGAGCAGGGGCGGGATCGATCCGCCGCGGCGCCGGATGTTCTCGCGGGTGCGATCGATGAGCCTGTCGAGCCGCGCGAGCTCCTGCTGGTGCCGGATGTCCATCTGCCGGATCAAGGACTCGCGCGCCCTCGACCAGGCCGCCCGATCCACCTCGTCGAGCTGCGCGTCGATGCTGCGCCGGAAGAAGCCGCGCCAGGGGACGACGCACAGGATCACGAGCTCCGCCCCGAGCCCGAGCAGCAGGAGCAGCGGGCTCCAGCCGATGAAGCTCAGGAGGAGCGCGCTCCCTACGACGAGCAGGTTGTACGGGTGGACCAGCACCCGCCCCAGGTACGTGCTCGCGGTGCGCCTCCGCAGCGGTGCGACCTGGACGCCGAACGCTGCCAGCATGGCCCTCGACTCGGCCATGCTGGCGCCAAGCACATCCTCCAATCGGCAAAGCTCTCGATCGCACGTCGTCATGGAGCCCCCCTCCTCACCTGGTCCTGTGGTCCTCGTGCCACCTCACCCCGTTCACCACCCCCCGCGGCCGAGCCGCGACCGACGGTCGGCGGTCCGGCGCGCCTGCGCGCGCCCCCGCGCCGATGCATCAGCGCGCTGTGAACGCAGGTCACGCCCGCCGAGCCCGCGCCGGCAGCCTCGTGCCCGCGGAGCCCGCCTTGGAGGACCGGGCGCCCACCGCGCTCATCGGCCGTCCAGGCGGTATCACCATGAAAACTCAAGCTTTCACGGCGGCGCTGCAGCATCGCCAGCTCCACGAAGTCCATGCTTTCCCTGCTGTTCGCGTCCCGAAGGCCTCATGGAGGACCGCGGTGCGTCGCCCGAGCGCAGCGCCGCGGTCGATCCGGGAGCGAGCAGAGCGGGCTCCGTGCCAAGCGCTCCGGCACCGCGCGGCGCACGATCGGCGAGGGGACGCGCTCAGGCGGGGAGCGGAGGGGCTGCGTCCAGCACGTGGACGCCGGGGGCGCCGAGCGACATCGGCACGCGCTCGAGGCCGGCCTCACGCGCCGCGGCAAGCCATGCCGTCGAGGGCGGCGCGCCGCCGACGAAGAGGGAGACGTCGCCTCCGCCCGCGCCGCTCGGCGCGATCGCTGCTCCTTCGGCGGCCGCGGCGGGGCGGAGGCGCCTGAGCGCGGGGGTGACGATCGGCGCGCCCGAACGATCGCCGAGCTCGGCGAGCGCGTCGACCTGGCGATCCAGCGCGGCCACGAGCGCGCGAGCGTCCGCGGCCTCGATCGCGGCGCGCGCCCCCTCGGCGGCCGCGCCGAGCAGCGCGCGGTGCGCCTCCGGCTCGCGGGTCGCGAGCGCGCGCACGCGCTCGAGCATGGCGCTCGTGCGCGCCGAGGCGTCGCTGGCGAAGACCTCGATCACGAGGCCGCCCGGCAGGGCGTGCGGCGCCACGTCGAGCTCGCCGCCCGGCCCGAGCCGGCAGCAGAGCACGCCGCCGTAGACGCTCGCCGCGACGTCCACGCCGCTGCCTCCGCCCTGCGCGCGCCGGTGCGCCGCGAGCGCGTCGAGGAAGAGCGCGCGGGGATCCCACGCGGGCGCGCCCTGGCCGCCCGGCGCCGCCCGCGCCTCCAAGACCGCCGCGGCGCGCGCGGCGAGCGTCGCGACGAGGATGGCGGCGCTCGATCCGAGGCCCAGCTTGCGGCTCGCCTCGCGGGGCGGCGCGCCCGGCGAGGCCAGAGGCGGCTCCGGCGCCGCCGAGCGGAGCGCGGACGCGTCGAACCACGCCGCCGCGTCGAGCGCGCCGGCGTCGATCGCGGCCTGGACCTCCTCGGTGACGAGCGCAGCGGGCCGCGCCGGGTCGGCGAGGACGTACCGATCGACGGCGGCCACCAGCGCGGGCGCGCCCTCGAGCACGGCGTAGGCGCCCGAGAGGACAAGCTTGCCAGGCGCCCGGACGATCACGCGCCCCCGGACGAGGGCGCGAGGCGGGCTCCGCCGCCGGGGACGGCCGTGATGGTGCGGAGGACGCCTGGGACGGCGAGCAGCGCCGCGCCTACGGCGGCCTGCGCCTCGGGCGTCGTGAAGACCTTCACGTGCGGGCCGGCGTCGATGGTGAAGAACGCCGGCGTCCCCTGGGCGCGGAGCCTCCGCACCGCGGCGATCACCTCGACGGTGGCGCCGGTCCAGTAGAGCAGGCCCGGCGAGGCGGCGATGCTCGAGGCGTGCATGCACAGGGCGCTCGCCTCGGCCGCGACGCCGAGCGCGGCGAGGTCGCGCGCGAGGACCGCGGCGCGGACCGCGTCGAAGAGCGACGGCGCCGCGTCCACCCACGCGGGGAAGTACGGGCTCGTCATCGCGGTGTGCCGCATGCCGTCGCTGGAGCCCACGTCCTTCGGGCCCTCGCGCGTCACCGCGATCACGACCGCGAGCGGCCAGTGGTCCTCGGGCGCGAGCGGCGTCGCGGCGAGCGCCTCGTCCCCGGGGCGGCCGGCGCGGAGCTCGACGAAGCCGCCGAACGCGGAGCGCGCGGCCGAGACCGAGGTCTTCCTCGCGAGATCGCTCACCAGCGCAGGCGCGGTGGGCAGGCCCGCGGCCGCGCTCGCGGCGAGCGCGAGCGCGGCGAACGCCGACGCGCTCGAGGCGAGGCCCGCCGCGGTGGGGAAGTCGTTCCGGCTGACCACGCGGGCGCGCTCGCGCCGCCCCGAGGCGGCGCGGACCCGGTCGAGGAGCCCGGCGACCCGGCGCGTCGCCTCCGCGTCCGGCGGCAAGGCCGCGCCGCCGAGGTGGAGCTCGTCGCGGTCGAGCGACGCGTCGAAGGCGACCTCGGTCGTCGTCTCCATCCCGGCGAGCGTCACCGAGAGGCTCGGGACGGCGGGCAGGTTGTGGCCATCGGCCCGCTTGCCCCAGTACTTCGCGAGGGCGATGTTCGGATGGGCGATCGCGGTCGCCCGGCTCACGACGCTCATGCTTGCTCCTGTGGCTCCGTCCTCGTCATCCCCGCCTTCACCCGGGTGACGAAGCCGCTGTAGCCCGCGTCGCGCCAGGCGGCGAGCACGCGGTCCGCGGCGCCGTTCGACTCCGCCGCCCCGGTGCCGCCGCCCGGCGGAGGCGGCGGGAGCAGCGCGATGACCGAGCCGCCGCCGCCGGCGCCGGTGAGCTTGGCGCCGAGCGCGCCGGCCTCGCGCGCGAGCTTGCACAGGGCCTCGATCGCCTCGGTCGAGACGAACATGCCGGCGAGGAGCATCTGGTTCAGGTCCATCAGCCGGCCGAGCGCGACCGCGTCGCCCGCCTCGATCGCGAGGGCCGCGTTCTCGACGAGCGCGGTGATGCCCGCGATGGACGTCGCGGCCAGCGTGGGCTTGCGCTCGAAGAGCCTCGCCACGAGCTCGACCATGCTGCGCGTGGACGACGACACCCCGGTCGAGCCCACGCAGAGCCACAGGTCGTCGCGCGGGGCGACGGGGGTGGCGCCGTGCGCCCGGGTGAAGCGGAAGCAGCCGCCGCGGGCCGCGGCCGTCGTGTCGATGCCCGACGGGTTGCCGTGGAACACGCGCTCCCAGGCGGTGGCGGCGTCGGTCACGGCGGCGGCGTCGGTCACGGCGGCGGCGTCGGCCGCGCTTCCGGACGCGGTCCGCGCGGCGGCCGCGGGCGAGGGCGCGCGCGCGAGCGCGGCCACCGACCTGGCGATCGCGACCCCGAGCGCAGCCGAGCTGCCCAGGCCGCCGCCGGGCGGCAGATCGCTCTCCGCCTCGACGCGCACTGGGCCGACGTCGGGCAGCGCCCCGAGGAGCGCCGCGAACGCCCGCGCGACGTCCTCCTCGACCGGCGCCGCGCGGAGCTCGCGCCCGCCGAGGAGGAGGGCGCTCGCGCCGGAGCAGCGGGTTGCCCGCGCGCGGGCGCCGCGCTCGATGCCCGCGGCGAGCGCGGGCGCCCCGTACACGACGGCGTGCTCGCCGAGCAGGATGACCTTGCCGGACGCCTCGCCGAGCGCCTCGGTCATGCGCCGGTCCACCGGAGCGCGCTCGCGGCTCCGCACAGGATCTGCCGCGCCGACGCGCTCACGGGCAGCGAGCGCGCGAGGACCTCGGCCTCGCCGCACAGGGCGGAGAGCCGCTCCTCGACCGCGCGCCGCGCGCCGCACGCCTCGAGCGCGAGCGTCGCGGCCGCCACGGCGTCGTCGCTCGCTTCCTTGCGGCCGAGCGCGCGCTCGACGGCGCTCCGGCCCGCGGCGCCGAGGCGCCCCTCGGCCGCGGCCAGCACGGCGGTGCGCTTGCCGGCGCGCAGGTCGTTGCCGACCGGCTTGCCGGTCGCGGCGGCGCTCCCGAAGGTGCCGAGGAGGTCGTCGCGCAGCTGGAAGGCGACGCCCACGGGCGCCGCGAACCGCTCGAGCGCCGCCACGGTCTCGGCCGGCGCGCCGGCCAGCGTGGCGCCGAGCGCGAGCGGGCCGCGCACCGTGTAGCTGCCGGTCTTGAGCGCGTGCATCTGCTCGACGTCCTCGGCCCGGCCGACGACGTCAAGGTGCTGCCCGATCACGACGTCCTCGTGCATCTTGCAGAACAGCCGGACGGCCGCGAGCGTCGTCTCCGGGGGCGCGTCCGCGTCCGCGAGCGTGCTCAGCGCGAAGCTCCAGGTGAGGTCGCCCGCGAGGATCGCGGACGAGGCCCCGAGGTGTGGATCTCCGAGCGTCTCGGCCAGCGCGACGTGGACGGTGCGGTCTCCGCGCCGGACGGTGTCGCCGTCGATCCAGTCGTCCTGGATGAGCAGGTACGTCTGGAGCAGCTCGAGCGCGATGCCGGCGTCGATTGCGGGGCCGAGCGGCGCGTCCGGCGCGACGCCCTGGTAGGCGGCGACGAGCAGCCCCGCGCGGAACCGCTTGCCGCCGCGCAGGGTGAGGCTCCGCGCCTCGGAGACCATGGCCTCCACCTCGCGGCCGTAACGCTGCACGGAGGCCGCCTTGTCGCGCCAGCGCTGATCGAGCGCGGCGTCGACGCGGGGGCGGATCGAGGAGAGAAAGTCGAGGAACAGGCGCGCGCCGGGATCCGCTGTCCCTTCGAGCGTCCGATCGCCGGCGCCGGGCGCGCTCTCTCCGTCCTTCGTGTGCGCTGTCATGGAATGCGCGGCAGCCTAGGAGCCGGACGCGAGGCGGTCAATCTCGGCCGAGAGCGCGGGGAGTCGCGCCGCGGAGCGGCGCGGCCGAGGTGGCTTGGGTCGTGCAATGCGTGGTGCTCGCGTTGCGGGCCGCGTGCGCCGCGCGGAGGCTCCCTGCGAGATCGCTCGTGCGGAGTTGCGCGCCGAGCCTCGCCGTGGCCGCAGGGAAAGGGGGACTTTGATGAAGAGATCACCGGATGGGGTGTTGGGCGTCTTTCTGCTCGTGGCCCTCGGCGTCGCTGGGTGCGGCGGCCGCGACGCCCGCGAGGCTCTCCCGGAGAGCGCCGATCGCGGCGTGTTCCGCGCGGCGTCGCCTGCCGCGGGGTCGCCTGCCAGGGAGACGCGATCCCTGCCCGCATACCGCGTGATCGGCGGCGGCGCCGACGTCGCGCGGGCGTCGGCGCTTGCCGGCGCGCTCGGGCTCGCCGAGGAGCCCGCGCGGGGGGGCGCTGGCGCGCTCGTGGTCGACGGCGCGATTCGCTACCTCGACAGCGCGCGATTCCAGCGCTTGCCGACGAGGAAGGCCGACTCGCCGCCCGCCCCTGGGTTCCGCGACGAGCGTGGCTTCGAGACGTCGGCGGGCGATGACGCCCTGGATTTCGAGGCGCTCGCGGCGCTGCGCGTCCTGCCGGAGCCGGACGCGGCGGCGCGCGCGTGGGCCGCGCTGGACGCCGCGGGCTTGTCGGTTGGGAGCGACATCGCCGTCGGCCACTCGCTGCTCGAGGCTGTCGACGCGGAGGGGCGAACTGTGGCGCGGGCCGAGCTCGACACGCAGGTGAGCTTTCGCGACGAGCTCGAGGGGATCCGGCTGATCGGCCCCGGGGCCAAGGTCCGTGTGACGTTCGACGGCGAGGGCGCCGTGACGCACCTGATCTACGCGCGGCGCGAGCTCGCGCGAGGGGAGGACGTCGCGATCGTCCCGGCCACCGAGGCCCCCGCGCTGTGCGCCGGCGCGCTGGGCGGCGGCGCGGTGATCGCGGCCGAGCCGGAGCTCGTTTATTACGCGCCGCCGCTGTCCCGCGAGGTACGGCGGATCCTGCCCCATTACGTGTGCAGAGCACGGCGGACGGTCGGCGGGGAGGTGATGCACGTCCGCAAGAGGATCGTGCCGGCCGTCATAGACGCTCCGAGGGCCGAGATCTGGGTGCGTGTGGACGGCGCGACCGCGCTCGCGGAGGCGAGCGTCACCGGCGGTGCTGCGCCATACACGTACAGGTGGGTATCGTCGGCGCGCTCGCTCGACGCGGTCGACGAAGGGCGCGAAGGCGGCGCGCGGGTGAAGGTGTCTGGCGTCTCTGGTCTTCGCGGGGAGACGGAGACGCTCTCGCTCTATGTCACGGACGCCGACGGTCTGGTCGCGACGGCGGCGCAGCGGCTCTCGTTCGGCCGTGCGTCGGCGGGGCTCGGCGCGGCGCGCCCGCCGCTCCCGTCGCCGGTCGACGATGGCCGCGCGGTGGTCGGCGCCGAGTGGGTCGGGCTCTGCGGCGGCCTGGATCACTCGGCGGCGAACGTCGATGGGCTGATGAAGAGCTTCCGGGAGGGGGGAATCGAGTCTCGTTTCAACTGGGGCGATCAGCGCGCGTGGGAGGTCGATTTCAAGGATCCGGCGCTGGGCGGCCAGGACGCGTCGTTCGCGGATTCGGTGGATCTCACGTTCTACACGGGGCACGCGAACGGCGTCGGGTTCATGTTCTGCAGCGCGATGAACGACCGGGTCCTCCATTTCAGCGACGCCCGCTGGGGCAACGCCAACCTGGAGTGGATGGTGGTGGCCGCCTGCGGACCGCTCCAGGACGACGGCGGCGCGTGGCGCTACCGGTGGGCGGGCGCGTTCGATGGGCTGCACCTCCTGCTCGGCTATGCGACGGAGTCGTTCGACGACACGACCGAGGGATCGATGTTCGCGCGTTACCTGCTCGACGATGCGAGCCCGGCGCCGGTGCGGCAGGCGTGGGTGACGACGGCGATCGAGGTCCAGCCGGACGATGAGGTGATCTACGCGGTGATGGGGGCGTACGGACAGGGGTGGACGGTGCCCAACTACGATGACCATTTCTGGGGGAAGGGGCCGGTTGGGCCGGATCTGGCGGGGGCGGCGCGGATCGGGTTCTGGCGGATCTCTGGGCCGACGTAGAGTGGCGAACAACACAGGACCGATCCAGGCGGGCGAGGGCATCGGTATTCACTAAGCTCGTTCGGTCGCGCTCAGGCCACGACGCCCTCCCCCACCATCACTCACCAACGTGAACGTGGTCACGGTCGTGAACGTGGTCGCGGTCGTGAACGTGGTCGTGGTCGTGAACGTGGTCGTGGTCGTGGTCGTCAACGGCTCGTTCGTGAACGTGAACGTCACCCGGAAGTCGCCTCTGCCATTTGAACGGAGGCGGCGATAACCTCGACCGAGGTTTCGGCAGAACGTTCACGTCCACGGTCGTGTCGTCGACGACCACGACCACGACCACGACCACGACCACGGCAGTGACCGAGGGGGGCGGCAGCCGCGCGTTATCGAATTCGTCCTTCAGGCAACGTCAGACTCCCGCTCTGGGTGTACCATTCTCAGTACCCGAGCCACTTCGCGTCGAGCTCGATCGAGCAGTGATCGACGAACCGAAACCCGACTCCACCCCCGTCCGCGCCCCCGATCGTGTACACCGACTCGTTCGCCTGCGGCCGATGGTCCGTCGCGCTGAACGAGATCGGCCCCGCCGTCATCCCGTCGAGCACCACGTTCTGGAAGCCCTCGAGCGAAGCCTTCAGGTCCTCTCCGGTCGGGTGCGTGCGGCCGGCGTCGATAGCCCGCTCGACGGCCTCGCGCCACATGAGCGCCGCGGCGTGGCCCTGGACGTAGGGCTGGTCCTGGTACAGCTCCAGCGGGTGGCCGTCCTTCTCCCGGTAGGCCCTGTGGATCCGCAGCATCTCCGCCATCCCGCTCGAGTGCTGGGTGTCGCCGTAGACGGGCACCGGGAACAGCCCATAAAAGATCCCCGCGCAGTCCGCCCCGCAGATCGCCAAGGTCCTCTCGCCGATACCCCAGTTGTTCGCCATCACGCGCAGCTGCCAGCGGTTCTTCTCCGGCCCCGGGAACGCCTGCTGGATGAGCCTCTGCGCCGCGGCCGCGCCCTTCCCGACGAAGGACGAGGAGAGGACGCTGTTGCCGGCCCAGAACCAGCTCGCCGGCACATACGACGGGTCCGCTCGCTTCTTCTCGATCTCCCGCTTCACATAGCCGATCACCGCGTCGACGATGCGCCCCTCGTCCTCGAGGGACGACGTCTGCGGGACGATCAGATCCTCGCCGAGCAGCATCCCGGGCAGCTCCTCCACGTAGGCTTTGCCCGCGGCGAGCGGATCGATGCAGTAAAGACACTTGTCTATCGTGTCGTGCACCATCGCGATGCGCCCGGGCGCGATCTTCCAGGCGGCCTTGATGCCGATGCGGATCGCTGTCGAATAGTCCGTGGCCGGAAAGAAGATGTAGGGATATCCAGGGCTCGTCTTGTGCTCTGTCGCGGTGGCGCTCTGGCCCAGGGCGTTGAACTCGGCGTGGGACACGTCCGCCGAGATCGGCACCGGCGTGGCGAGCGAGCCGGCGTACGAGCCGGGAATGATGAGCTTCTTCTCCTCCGTGAGCCTCGGGGCCACGCGGGTCGTCGGCCCGGTGCCGAACACGAACAGCGTGGAGACCTCGCTCCACCCGGGCTGCCGCCGCCACGCCTCGATGACCTCCTCCGTCCTGGCGGGGTCGTACTGCGCGTCCTTCATGTCGACGTCGATGGGACAGCCGCGGAGCCCTCCCTGACTGTCGTTGAGGTGACGCAGGTAGTCGTAGACCCCGTAGTTGTACGGCGGCGCGATGTCGGTGGCCGTCCCCGTGTCGTCCGTCGTGATCCGGACGCGGAGCACCCCGGTGCAGCGCGCGCCGGCGTCCGGCTCGACGAGCACGGCCGCGGCGGAGCCGGCAGCGGGCGCCTGCCCACCAGGGCGGCGCGTCGAGAACGCCGCCGCCGCGACCAGCACGGCCGCGCCGAGCGCCCCGATCCAGTAGCTGCGCTGCTGAGGCCCGGCGGCCGTGCGGAGGTTCGACTTCAGGCTCGTCGAGTCCGAGGCGGAGCGCCCTGGGCCCGGCGTCCCCGAGGTCCTCTGCCCGAGCTCCTCGTCGAGGGGGATCACGGGCTGAATGCGCCTCCCTTCTGCGCCCTCGAAATGGCTCACGCGAGAGGGGCGGGGCTCGACGGGCACGCTCGGGCGGTCCACGCCCTGCGCGCTCTGATCGAGGTACGCCTTGACCTGCCGCTGCATGCTCGCCCGGCGCTCCGCGAACACCCCCAGCATGCTCGCGCCGATCTCGTCGGACCCGACGTCCTCGCCCGTCGCGCGCAGATAGTCCTCGAGCGCCGCGCGCATCTCCTGCGCGGTCGCGAACCGCTTCGCCGGATCGCGGTCGAGCGCCCGCGTCACGATGGCGTCGAGGGCCGGGGGGACGTCCGGCCGGAGGAGCGATGGCCGCGGGATCTCGTCCACGGCCGCCAGCTTCCAGAGCGCGCTCACGGCGTCGCCCCCGAAGAGCCGCTCCCGCGTGAGGAGCTCCCAGAGCACGATCCCCGCGACGAAGATGTCGGCCCGCCGATCGGTCGACCCGCTGCCGACGGCCTGCTCCGGCGCCATGTACGACGTCTTGCCCTTCAGCTTCCCGGTCTCGGTGAGGTCGGTGTTGATCGACGCCTTGGCGATGCCGAAATCGAGCAGCTTCACCGCGCCGTCGTACGTGACGAAGATGTTGTGCGGGGAGACGTCGCGGTGGACGATGCCGAGCGGCGCGCCGTCGTAATCGCGGAGCTCGTGCGCGTAGTGGAGGCCGCTCAGGAGGTCGGCCACGATCCTCACCCAGACGCCGCGCGTGAAGCCCGCCGCGCCCGGCTCCCCCTCGGCCACCGCCCGCATGAGCGCGCTGAGCGGCTGGCCCTCCAGGTACTCCATCACGGTGAAGTAGCCGGCGTCGTCGTGGTCGACCTCGTAGGTCTGGACGATGTTGGGATGGTTGAGGCGGGCGGACAGCTTCGCCTCGTCCAGGAACATGGCGACGACCTTCTCGCCGTCCCCGCCCGCTCCGCCCACGCCGCGATGGCGCTTGACAACGACGAGCTTGTTGAAGGAGCCCGGCCCGCGCGCGATCGCCAGGAACACGTCGCCCATTCCGCCCCGGCCGAGCTTCGCGATCAGCCGGTACTTGCCCATGATCGCCGCCTGGGTCGGCTCCGCGTCCGAGGTGTCTTGACCCGTGCCCACCATGTTACCGGCCGTCCTCAGGGGCGCGCCATGCTCCGAGCGGACTGGGTATATGAGCAAAGCCGGTTACTCTTGTCAACGTCCCCGCGGGCGGGGCCACGGCAGGCTGCCGGGGTCTTGCGCCAGGGCCCAGAGACCCATGCAAGAAAAGCATATTTACCATCGAGACGAGCTCCCCGACGCCTTCCGGTGGCAGGCCGTGTCGTTCATGCGGGCGGCGTGGCCGTCGATATTCACGGGTCCACTCCGGCTGCTCAAGCACACGTATCCGTCTGACATCGGCACGGCGCACTTCACGATCAGCGAGGAGGAGGTGCTGCTCAGCTACGCTTCGGTGATGCGCCTCTCGCTGCCCCACGCGGGGGAGGAGCACGTCGTCTATGGCCTGGGCAACGTCTTCACGTCCCCGCCCTACCGGGGCGAAGGCCACGGGCGGCAGGTCGTGGAGATGGCGACGCGCTTCCTCCAGGACAGCGACGCCGATGTCGCCGCGCTGTTCTGCAACCCCAGCCTCGAGCGCTTCTACGCAGGATGCGGCTGGGAGACGCCGCCCGGCGCGATCACGCGCATCGGCACGCCGGAGCGCCACTCCGAGTACAAGGAGCTCAGGATGATGCTGTTCCTCTCGGAGAAGGGGCGTCGCGCCCGGGCGGCGTTCGCACGGGAACCGCTGTACGTGGCGTGGCCATGGTGAGCACCGGCGCGTAGGCACCCGGGGCATGGGCGGGCGGCGCGGCTGCCCGCGAGGCAGCCCTCGGGGCGAACCGCTGGACGGATTTCGGTCGGATTTCAGGCGGATCGACGACCCCGCGCGCGGCGCAGGGCTCGCCCCGCGGGCGCACCTGGTGCGCGCAGCCCTGCTGTAGCGATCGGGCTCAGGAAGAATCAGGGCAGCCTTCCGGCCGCATTTCGGCCAGAATTGCTGTCGAGGGCGGGCAGGGCCTGCGCTTTGCAGAGCGCGTTCGACCCAGAGAGCCAGGAGGGTACGCAAGTGTCCGTAGCAGCCAGCCAGAACAGCCAGAGCTCGTTCCACTCGGAGCCGCCGCCGCCGGTGTCGATCCCCGGCCTGCGGGCGAAGATCACGAACGAGAAGCTCGGGCAATGGATCGCCGAGGTCGTCGCGCTGTGCCAGCCGGACAACGTGCACGTGTGCGACGGCTCGAAGGAGGAGTACGACGCGCTGTGCGACCAGATGGTCAAGGCGGGCACGCTCATCCGTCTGAACCCGGAGAAGCGCCCGGACAGCTACCTCGCGCGCTCGGACCCGAGCGACGTCGCGCGGGTCGAAGACCGCACGTTCATCTGTAGCCGGCGAAAGCAGGACGCCGGCCCCACCAACAACTGGGCCGAGCCGCAGGAGATGAAGGCCACGCTGCGCCGGCTCTTCGCCGGGTCGATGCGGGGCCGCACGCTCTACGTCATCCCGTTCAGCATGGGCCCGATCGGCTCGCCTTACGCGCACATCGGCGTGGAGCTCAGCGACTCGCCCTACGTCGCCGCGAGCATGCGCATCATGACGCGCATGGGGCGCAAGGTGCTCGAGGCGCTCGGAGACGGCGATTTCGTCCCCTGCCTGCACTCGGTCGGCATGCCCCTCGCCCCGGGACAGGCCGACGTGCCGTGGCCGTGCAACGCGGAGCACAAGTACATCGTCCACTTCCCGGGAGAGCGGCTGATCTGGTCGTACGGGAGCGGCTATGGCGGCAATGCGCTGCTCGGCAAGAAGTGCTTCGCGCTGCGCATCGCCTCGGTCCTCGGCAGGGAGCAGGGGTGGCTCGCGGAGCACATGCTGATCCTGGGGGTCGAGTCGCCGAAGGGCGAGAAGACGTATGTTGCCGCGGCCTTCCCGAGCGCGTGCGGCAAGACGAACTTCGCCATGCTCATCCCGCCGAAGGCGTTCGCGGGCTGGAAGATCACGACGGTGGGCGACGACATCGCCTGGATGAAGCCCGGGCGGGACGGGCAGCTCTATGCGATCAACCCCGAGGCGGGCTATTTCGGCGTGGCCCCCGGGACGTCGGACAAGTCGAACGCGAACGCGATGGCGACCATCCGGAAGGGGACGATCTTCACCAACGTGGGGCTCACGCCCGACGGCGACGTCTGGTGGGAAGGGATGACCGACGAGCCGCCGCCGGAGCTCATCGACTGGCAGGGGAAGCACTGGACCCCGGACTGCGGCCGCAAGGCGGCCCACCCGAACGCGCGCTTCACGACGCCTGCGTCGCAGTGTCCGTCGATCGATCCCCGCTGGGACGACCCGAACGGGGTGCCCATCAGCGCGATCGTCTTCGGCGGGCGGCGCGCGACGACGGTGCCCCTCGTGGTCCAGTCGTTCAACTGGAGCTTCGGCGTCTACACGGCAGCGACCATCGGCTCGGAGATGACGGCGGCGGCCGCCGGCAACATCGGCCAGGTGCGCCGCGACCCGATGGCGATGCTGCCCTTCTGCGGCTACCACATGGGCGATTACTTCAACCACTGGCTGCAGATGGGGCGCCAGATCGTCAATCCGCCCCGCATCTTCTCGGTGAACTGGTTCCGCAAGGACGACCAGGGCAACTTCCTCTGGCCGGGCTTCGGGGAGAACATGCGCGTCCTCAAGTGGATCGTCGACCGCGTGCACGGCCGCGGCTTCGCGGAGGAGAGCCCGCTCGGCTGGATGCCGCGCTACGAAGACATCGAGTGGCGGGGCATGGACCGCTTCTCGAAGGAGCAATTCTACCAGCTGATGGCCGTCGACCGCGAGGCGTGGAAGGTCGAGTTCGGCTCGCACGGGGAGCTCTTCGAGCGGCTCTACGACCGGCTGCCGAAGGAGATCCTGCTGATGCGCGAGCTGCTCCTGTCGCAGCTCTGGCGCTCGCCGGAGCGGTGGGAGCTCGCGCCCGAGCGCTACCTCGAGGAGCACGAAGGCGACGACGACGTCGACGAGCCCGGCGCGTAGAGGCCTCCCCGGGTGAGGGCGCCCGCGCGGCACACGGCGCTGGCGCTCCCCCGGGTCGGCGCCCGACGAGCACGAGGCTGGCGGCCGCTCACGCCGCTCGGCGGCATGACGAGGCGGGTCGCGCGGACTTGACAGCGCCCGAGTCGACAGCTGCCCCCATGTCCTGCTAGACCGCCAGGATCCAGCGCTCCACGGCGGGCCTTCCGCATGGGGCTCCCCATGGACGTGAGCGCTCCCTCTTACCTGGTCACCGAGACCCTTCACGAGGGCCAGCGGGTCAGCCTGCTGCGCGCGGTCCGGACCGCCGATGGCCTCCCCGTGATCCTGAAGGTCCTCGACCCGAGGCGCAGCCGCCCGAAGGACACCGAGCGGCTGAGGAACGAATACGCGATCGGCAAGCTGCTGGACCACGAGGCCGTCGTGACGCCGCTCGCCCTCGAGACACACGAGGGGCTGCCGGCGCTCGTCCTGGAGGACTTCGGCGGCGAGTCGCTCGACCACCTCATCGGCGCGCCCATGGCCGCCGAGAGGTTCCTCGAGCTCGCGGTCCGCATCGCGGCCTGCGTGGCGGCGATCCATGAGCGGGACATCCTCCACAAGGATCTCAAGCCGCAGAACATCCTCGTCAACACGGCCACCGGCCAGGTGAAGCTCGCCGACTTCGGCCTCGCGTCCCGCTTCTCCCGCGAGCAGCCGCCGGCAGGGCCCCCGCGGCTCATCGAGGGTTCATTGCCGTACCTGTCTCCTGAGCAGACGGGGCGAATGAACCGGGCGATCGACAGCCGCGCCGACCTCTACGCGCTCGGCGTGACGTTCTACGAGGTGCTCACCGGGCGCCTGCCGTTCGAGGCGAAGGATCCGCTGGAGTGGGTCCATTGCCACGTCGCGCGGCTCCCGCCGGCGCCCTCGGCGCTGGTGCCCGAGCTGCCCGAGGTGCTCTCGGCGCTCGTCCTGAAGCTCCTGGCCAAGATGCCCGAGGATCGCTATCAGACCGCCCGCGGCCTCAAGCACGACCTCGATCGGTGCCTCTCGCTGGTCCAGGCCACCGGCAGGATCGCCCCGTTTTCCCTGGGCGAGCGCGACGTCTCAGGCCGCTTCCAGATCCCTCGGAAGCTCTACGGCCGCGAGGGCGACGTGGCTGCGCTGCTCTGCGCGTTCGACCGCGTGGTGGCCACGGGCTCTCCCGAGCTCGTCGTGATCTCCGGCTACTCCGGCATCGGCAAGTCGTCGCTTGTGCACGAGCTCTACAGGCCGATCGTCCGGGAGCGAGCGCTCTTCTTCTCGGGGAAGTTCGACCAGTACAAGCGCGACATCCCTTATTCCACGCTGGTCCAGGCGTTCCGGGAGCTCGTGCTCGAGATCCTCGCCGAGAGCGAGGACCGGATCGCGGCCTTGCGGCAGCGATTGCTCGGCGCGCTCGGGAGCAACGGGCAGCTCATCGTGGACGTGATTCCCCACGTCGAGCTCATCATCGGCCGGCAACCGCCTGTCCCCGAGCTCCCGCCGGCCGAGGCGCAGAACCGGTTCCGGGTCGTGTTCCGGCACTTCATCGGGGTGTTCGCCCGGAAAGAGCACCCCCTCGCGCTCTTCCTCGACGATCTCCAGTGGACCGATTCGGCCAGCCTCGGGCTCCTTCGCGATCTGTTGACGCACCCCGAGACGCATCATCTCCTCGTCATCGGCGCGTACCGAGACAACGAGGTGAGCCCCTCGCACCCGCTCATGGTGGCGATCGAAGAGGTCCGGAAGGAGGGCGCGCGCGTCTCCGACATCGCGCTCGGCCCGCTCTCCCGAGAGCACCTCGCCGCGCTCACCGGCGACGCGCTCCGCTGCAGCCGCGAGGACGCCGCGCCGCTCTCGGACCTCGTCCACGAGAAGACGGGCGGCAACCCCTTCTTCGCGATCCAGTTCCTCACCGCGCTGCACGAGGAGCGGCTGATCGCGTTCGACGAGGACGCCGAGGCCTTCCGGTGGGATGTGGCGAGGATCCGCGGAAAGGGCTTCACCGACAACGTCGTCGACCTGATGGTCGGCAAGCTCGCGCGGCTCTCTCCGAGCGCGCAGAGGGCGCTGCAGCAGCTCGCCTGTCTGGGGAACACCGCGGAGGTCGCCCTGCTCGCGATGGTCCGCGGCCGCACGGAGCAGGACGCGCACGCGGACCTCCGGGAGGCCGTCTCCGCGGGGCTCGTCCAGCGCCTCCCCGGCTCGTACAAGTTCATCCATGATCGGGTGCAGGAGGCGGCCTATTCGGTCATTCCCGAAGGCGAGCGGGCTGAGGCGCACCTCGCGATAGGCAGGCTGCTCGCCGCGCGCACGGCGCCGGAGGAGATCGAGGAGAAGATCTTCGAGATCGTCAATCAGCTCGACCGCGGCGCTCCGCTGATCACGTCACGGGAGGAGCGAGAGCGAGGCGCCAGGCTCAACCTCGTCGCCGGCAGGCGCGCCATGGCGTCGGCGGCCTTCGCCTCGGCGCTCACCTACCTCGTCGCCGGCGCGGCGTTCCTGGAGCCGGAAGACGACCGCTGGGCGCGGCAGTACGAGCTCGCCTTCGCGCTCGATCTGCGCCGCGCAGAGTGCGAGTACCTGACAGGGGAGCTCGGCGCGGCGGAGGAGCGGCTCTCGATGCTCTCGCGCCGCGCAGGGAGCCTGGTCGACGCGGCGGCGGTCGCGTGTGTGCGCGTGGACCTCTACACGACGCTGGATCGGAGCGAGCTCGCCGTCGAGATGTGCCTCGAGGTCCTGCGGCGTCTCGGCGTCACGTGGTCGCCGCACCCGACGCAGGACGAGGTCCAGAAGGAGTACGAGCGGATGTGGGCTCAGCTCGGGAGCCGTCCGATCGAGGCGCTCGTGGGCTTGCCGCCGATGACCGATCCGGTGATTCGCGCGATCATGGACATCCTCACCTGGGGCCAGGCGCCGGCCTTGTTCACCGACCAGAGGCTGCACAGCCTCGTCGTCGGTCGCATGGTGAACCTGAGCCTCGAGCACGGCAACAGCGACGGATCGTGCTTCGGCTATGTCCATGTCGGCGTGGTCCTCGGCTCGCGCTTCGGCGACTACCGCGCGGGCTACCGCTTCGGCAAGCTCGGCCTCGATCTGGTGGACCAACACGGGCTCGGCCGCTTCAAGGCCCGCGTCTACCTGGACTTCGGAGTCCTGGTCAATCCGTGGACGAGGCACGTGCGCACCAGCATCGAGCTCATGCGGCGCGTCTTCGACATGGCGAGCGAGACCGGCGACCTCACCTTCGCGGCCTTCGCCCGCAACGCCTCTCTCGTGCTGCTGATCGCCAAGGCGGAGCCGCTCGGGGACGTGCAGCGCGAGGCCGAGAGCGCGCTCGCTTTCGTACGGAAGGCGAGGTTCGGCCTCATCATCGATTGCGTCATCGCGCAGCTGCAGCTCATCCGGTGCCTCCGCGGTTTGACGCCCAGCTTCTCCTCCTTCAATGACGTGAGCTTTGACGAGGCCAGGTTCGAGCAGCACCTGGAGAGCGATCCGCGGCTCTCGGTGGCCGCCACCTGGTACTGGATCTGCAGGCTCCAGGCGCACTTCCACGCCGGCGACTACGCTTCTGCCCTGGCCGTGGCGACGAAGGTAGAGCGGCTCCTCTGGGCGGTGCAGTCGTTCTTCTATGTGACCGATTACCATTTCTATGGCGCGCTCGCGCGGGCGGCGCGCTGCGAGGTGGCGCCCGCGTCGCCCGAGTCGAACGACGAGCGGCGCCGGCACCTCGCGGCGCTCGCCGCCCACCACGCGCAGCTCGAGGTCTGGGCTGCGAGCTGCCCCGAGAACTTCGGCAGCCGCGCCGCGCTGATCGGCGCCGAGAGTGCGCGCCTTGAGGGCCGGGCTCTCGACGCCGAGCTCCTCTACGAAGCGGCGATCCGCGCTGCGCGCGAGAACGGCTTCGTCCACAGCGAGGCGCTCGCGTACGAGGTCGCGTCGAGGTTCTACCGGGCGCGGGGGTTCGATCTGATCGCGGACACGTACCTGCGCGAGGCCCGCGCCTGCTACACCCGCTGGGGGGCGGACGGCAAGGTCAAGCAGATCGACCAGCAGAATCCCCGCCTCTGGGATACGAGGCCGCTCGCCCAGGCCGCCACCTTCGCGGCGCGGTCCGAGGAGCTCGACCTGCTCTCGGTGATCAAGGCATCACAGACCATCTCCGGCGAAATCGTCCTCGACCAGCTCCTGCGCACGCTGCTCACGTCCGTCCTCGAGCAGGGGGGCGCGCAGCGCGCTTGCCTCATACTGTGTCAGGACACGCGCCTCGCCATCGAAGCGGAGGCGACGCTCGACGAGCGGGGCGTCTCGACGTCGATCCGGCCGGGTCCGGCGGAGGGCTCTTCGCCCCGCATTCCCATGTCGCTCGTCCGCTACGTCCACTGGACCAAGGAGCGCGTCATCCTGCACGACGCGGCGGCCGATGCGGGCAAGTTCTCCGGAGACGAGTACTTCGCGCGGAATCGGCCCAGATCGCTCCTCTGCGTGCCTGTCCTGAGGCAGGCCGAGGTGGCGGGCATACTCTACCTCGAGAACAACCTGCTCGCGGGCGCGTTCACGCAGGACAGGCTCACCGCCCTCTCGCTCCTCGCCACACAGGCGGCGATCTCGCTGGAGAACGCGCGGCTGCTCGCCAAGGAGCAGTCCGCGCGGACCACGGCCGAGGCAGCGGAGCGGCGCGCGGCCTTCCTGGCGGAGGCCGGGGAGATCATCTCCGCGTCGCTCGATCACGGAGAGGCGCTGTCGCGGCTCGCGCGGCTGTCGGTGCGATCGTTCTGCGACTGGTGCGTCATCGACTTTGCAGAAGGCGGGGAGACCCGGAGAGCTTTCTGTGCCCACAAGGACCCAGCGAAGGAGCCTTTGCTCGAGGAGCTGCGACGGCGATACCCTCCTGATCGGCACTCGCCCCACCCGTCGGCCCGTGCCTGGCGGGACGGTGGGCCCCTCCTGCTCCCCGAGATCTCCGACGAAATCATCCAGAGACACGCCGAGGACGACGGGCACGCGAGGCTCATCCGCGAGCTCGGGACGCGGAGCTCCGTCATCGTGCCGCTCGTGGCGCGGGGACAGGCGATCGGGATGCTGACCGTCGTCTCCTCCGAGCCGGAGCGCCGCTACGGGGACGCCGATCTCGCGCTCGTGCAGGAGGTGGCGCGCCGGGCCGCGATCGCGATCGACAACGCGCGGCTCTACAGCGCTGCGAACGAGGCGGTCCGGATGCGCGACGAGTTCCTGACCGTGGCGACGCACGAGCTCAACACGCCGATGACGTCGCTCACGCTCACGCTGGAGGCCATGGAACGGACCCTCCGATCGGGTCGAACCTGGGATCCGCAGGCCATGGGCCGGCAGGTCGACCGCGCGCTGCGGCAGGCGGCGCGCCTGACCCGACTGAACAGCGAGCTGCTCGACGTCTCGCGGATCAACGCGGCTCGGCTGAGGCTCGATGTGGCGGAGGTCGAGCTCGGGCAGGTCGTCCGCGACGTGCTCGCGCGGTTCAAGCTGGATCTGGCGCGCGCCGGGTGTGCGGTCTCGCTGCGGGAGTGCGGCCGGATCGTGGGCCTCTGGGATGGTTCTCGCGTGGACCAGATCGTCTCGAACCTGCTGGCCAACGCGATCAAGTTCGGGGCGGGCAACCCGGTGGAGATCTCCATCGGCGAGGAGGCGGGGACGGCGCGGCTCTCGGTGCGGGACCACGGGATCGGGATCGACCCGGCGCGCCAGGGGCAGATCTTCGAGCGGTTCGAGCGCGCGGTGTCGGACCGGCACTACGGCGGGCTGGGGCTGGGGCTGTACATCAGCCGCAGGATCGCGGAGGCGCACGGAGGCTCGATCCGCGTCGAGAGCGCGCCCGGCGCCGGGGCGACGTTCGTCGTCGAGCTGCCTCGGGCCGGGCCGCCGCCCGGGGCCGGGCCGCGCGCCCTGCCGGGCTGAGCGGCGCGGGTATGCACGTGAGCCTGGAGATCCTTGCTCGTCGGCGCCTGAGAGGTGCACAGCGGAACTGCCGGGCCTCAGCCGTGGTACCTATCGATAGAGGGGGGCCTCGGGTGGCACGACGGCGGGAGACTGCGACAGGGACTGCGGTGCGCGGCCTGCGCCATCCGCTCACGCCGGCCGTGCGGCTGCGTCGCCTCGGCGAGGCGCGCGGGCTCGACCGTTCCGGCGTCGACAGCTCTCCTGTTCCAGGGAGCCGCCGGGCGCCAGCGATCCATGGCGTTTCTTCCCCATGGAGGTGAGCCCGGCCTCCTCGTACGCGATCACCGAGATCCTCCACGAGGGCCAAAGTACCCGCCTGCTTCGCGCGGTCCGGAGCGCCGATGGCTGCCCGGTGATCCTGAAGGTCCTCGACCCGAGGCGCAGCCGCCCGAAGGACATCGAGCGCCTGAAGCACGAGTATGCGATCGGCAAGGCGCTGAGCCACGAGGCCATCGTGGCGCCGCTCGCCCTCGAGGCGTACGAGGGGCTGCCGGCGCTCGTCGTCGAGGATTTCGGCGGTGAGTCGCTCGACCGCTTGCTCGGCGCCCCCATGAAGGTCGATCGGTTCCTCGATCTCGCGGTTCGTATCGTCGCCGGGGTGGCGGAGCTTCACCAGCGGGACGTCATCCACAAGGATCTCAAGCCCCAGAACATCCTCGTCAACGCGGCTACCGGTCAGGTCAAGCTCGCCGACTTCGGCCTCGCGTCCCGCCTCTCCCGCGAGCCGTCGCCGGCAGGGCCTCCCCGGCTCATCGAGGGCTCCTTGCCGTACCTGGCTCCGGAGCAGACGGGGCGGATGAACCGGGCGATCGACAGCCGCACCGATCTCTATGCGCTCGGGGTCACGTTCCACGAGATGCTCACCGGGCGCCTGCCGTTCGAGGCGCGGGACCCGCTCGAGTGGGTGCACTGTCACGTCGCCCGCGTCCCGCCGCCGCCCTCCGCGCTCGTCCCGGAGCTGCCCGAGGTGGTCTCGGCGCTCGTCCTGAAGCTCCTGGCGAAGATGGCGGAGGATCGCTATCAGACCGCGCGCGGCCTCAAGCACGACCTCGAGCGGTGCCTCTCGGCGTGGCGAGCCACCGGCCGGATCGAGCCGTTCCCCTTGGCCGAGCACGACGCCTCCGATCGCTTCGAGATCCCTCAGAAGCTCTATGGCCGCGAGGAGGACGTGGCCGTGCTGCTGCGCGCGTTCGACCGCATGAGGGGCACGGGGGCCTCCGAGCTCGTCCTGGTCTCAGGCTATGCGGGCATCGGCAAGTCGGCGCTGGTCCGCGAGCTGTACAAGCCGATCGTCCGGGAGCGAGCGCTCTTTCTTTCGGGGAAGTTCGATCAATACAAGCGCGACATCCCGTACTTCACGCTCGTCCAGGCCTTCAGGGAGCTCGTGCTGGAGATCCTCGCCGAGGACGAGGAGGGGATCGCGGCCATCCGGCGGCGGCTGCTCGGCGCCCTCGGGATCAACGGACAGCTCATCGTGGAGGTTATCCCTCAGCTCGAGCTCGTCATCGGCCGGCAACCGCCGGTTCCTGAGCTCCCGCCGGCAGAGGCGCAGAACCGGTTCCGCGTCGTATTCCGGCACTTCATCGGGGTGTTCGCCCGGAAGGAGCACCCCCTCGCGCTCTTCCTCGACGATCTCCAGTGGACCGATGCTGCGAGTCTCGGGCTCCTTCATGATCTGGTGACGCACCCCGAAACACCCTATCTCCTCGTCGTCGGCGCGTACCGCGACAACGAGGTGACCCCCTCGCATCAGCTCGTGCGGGCGCTCGACCAGGCGCGGAAGGAGGGGGCGCGCATCACGGACATCGTGCTCGGCCCGCTCTCCCGGGACCACCTCGCCGCGCTCGTCAGCGACGCGCTTCGCTGCCGCCGCGAGGACGCCGCGCCGCTCTCGAACCTCGTTTACGAGAAGACGGCTGGCAACCCGTTCTTCGCGATCCAGTTCCTCTCCGCGCTGCACGAAGAGCGGCTGATCGCGTTCGACGAGCGCGCCGCGGCCTTCCGGTGGGACGTGGCGAAGATCCGCGAGAAAGGGTTCACGGACAACGTGGTCGACCTGATGGTCGGCAAGCTCGCGCGGCTCCTTCGGCGCACCCAGGGAGCGCTGACGCAGCTCGCCTGTCTGGGAGGCACCGTGGAGGTCACCCTCCTGACGACCGTTCAGGGCGGCTCGGAGGAGGACGTGCACACCGATCTTTGGGACGCAGTTCAGGAGGGGCTCATCTTTCGCTTGAACGGCGCGTACAAGTTCCTCCACGACCGCGTCCAGGAGGCGGCCTATTCGCTCATCCCCGAAGGCGAGCGGGCGGAAATGCACCTCGGGATCGGCCGGCTGCTCGCGTCGCATACGCCGCCCGAGAAGCTCGAGGAGAAGATCTTCGAAATCGTGAACCAGCTCAACCGCGGCGCCGGGCTCATCACGTCGCGGGGCGAGCGTGAACGGGTCGCCGAGCTCAACCTCGTGGCGGGCAAGCGCGCCAAGGGGTCGACCGCCTACGCCTCGGCGCTGGCGTACGTCGCCGCCGGCGCGGCGCTCCTCACCGAGGAGAGCTGGTCGCTTCGTTATGAGCTCGCCTTCGCGCTCGAGCTCTACCGGGCCGAGTGCGAGTACCTGACCGGCGAGCTGCCGACAGCGGAGGAGCGGCTCGCCATGCTCTCGCGCCGCGCCCGGAACGTCGTCGACTTCGCCGCCGTCACGTGCGTGCGCATGGCCCTTTACATGACCCTGGATCAGAGCGACCGCAGCGTGGAGGCGTGCCTCGAGTACCTCGGGCGCGTCGGCGTCGCGTGGCCGCCGCACCCGACGGACGCGGAGGTCCAGCAGGAATTCGAGCGGATGTGGCGAAAGCTCGGGAGCCGCCCGCTCGAGGAGCTCCTCGATCTGCCCACGATGACCGACCCGGACTGCCGCGCGACCATGGATGTCCTCTCGTCGTGCGATGTGCCGGCCTTGGTCTCCGACAAGAACCTGCTGAGCCTCCTGGTCGCTCGCATGGTGAACCTCAGCCTCGATCACGGGAACTGCGACGCGTCATGCCTCGCCTACGTCCGGCTCGGCTCGCTCCTCGGGTCGCGCTTCGGCGATTATCAGGCGGGGTTTCGCTTCGGCAAGCTCGGCCTCGATCTGATGGAGAAGCGCGCGAACCTCCGCTTCAAGGCCCGTGTCTATTTCGTCTTCTGGTTCACCATCAACCCCTGGACGAGGCACGTGCGCACCAGCGTCGAGCCCTTGCGATGCGCCTTTCACGTGGCGCAGGAGACCGGCGATCTCACGTATTCGTCCTATCTGTCCGCCGTCCTGGTGACGCTCCTCC
Source organism: Sorangium sp. So ce117 (assembly GCF_051524395.1). Classification (NCBI taxonomy): domain Bacteria; kingdom Pseudomonadati; phylum Myxococcota; order Polyangiales; family Polyangiaceae; genus Sorangium; species Sorangium sp. So ce117. Next base: position 6,134,073 of record NZ_CP150309.1, on the reverse strand, counting down.
TCACGGAGGGAGATCCGCTCGGCGAGGTGCAGCGAGAGGCCGAGGTAGCCCTCGCGTTCACGCGGAAGGCGAAGTTCGGCCTCGTCGTCGACCTCATCACCGCACAGCTCAGGTTCATCCGGACGCTCCGGGGGCTCTCGCCGGTCCTCGGCTCCTTCAACGATGATGACTTCGACGAGGGCCGGTTCGAGCGGCGCCTCGAGCGCGATCCGCGCCTCTCGATCGCCGCGGGCTGGTACTGGCTCCACAAGCTGCAAGCGCGCTGCCACGCGGGTGATTACGCCTCTGCCCTCGAGGTCGGGGCGAAGGCGCAGCGGCTCCTCCGGACGTCGCCGGTGTTCCTCGCGCTCACCGAATACCATTTCTATGGTGCGCTCGCGCGGGCGGCGCGCCACGACGCGGCACCTCCATCCGCCGACGAGCGGTCGCAGCACCTCGCGGCGCTCGTCGCCCACCACCATCAGCTCCAGGTCTGGGCCTCGAGCTGTCCGGAGAACTTCCGCGATCGCGCGGCGCTGGTCGGCGCCGAGCTCGCGCGCATCGGCGGCGAATGGGACAGAGCGGAGCATCTGTACGAGCAGGCCATCCGCTCCGCGCGCGAAAGCGGTTTTGCCCACAACGAGGCGCTCGCCCACGAGATCGCGTCGAGGTTTTACCGGGCGCGGGGGTTCGACCTGATTGCCGACACGTACCTCCGCGAGGCCCGCGGCTGTTACGACCGCTGGGGGGCGGACGGCAAGGTCAAGCAGATCGACCAGCAACATCCGCACCTCTGGGACAAGACGCCGCTCGCCCCGACCGCTTCGTTCGAGGTGCGGTCCGAGCAGCTCGACCTGCTGTCGGTGACCAAGGCATCGCAGACCCTGTCGAGCGAGCTCGTCCTCGACAAGCTGTTGCGCGCGCTGCTCGCAGTCGTCCTCGAGCAGGGGGGCGCGCAGAGGGTTTGCCTCCTCCTGTACCAGGACGGGCGCCTCTCCATCGAGGCGGAGGCCACCCTCGAAGAGAGCGGGGCGGCGACGACCCTCCTCCCGCCGAGGGCGGAGGATGGCTCGCGGCGCGTCCCCATGTCGCTCGTCCGCTACGTTCAGCGGACGAAGGAGCGTGTCATCCTGAGCGATGCCGCCGCGGACGCGGGCAGGTTCTCCGGCGATGGCTACTTCGCGCGGTACAGGCCGATGTCGCTGCTCTGCGCGCCCATCCTGAGGCAGGGCGAGGTGGTGGGCCTGCTCTACCTCGAGAACAACCTCGTCGAGGGCGCGTTCACGCCGGAGCGGCTGACCGCCCTCTCGCTGCTCGCCACACAGGCAGCGATCTCCCTGGAGAACGCGCGGCTGCTCGCAAACGAGCAGGCCGCGCGGGCCGCGGCCGAGGCGGCCGAGCGCCGCGCGGCCTTCCTGGGCGAGGCCGGGGACATCCTCTCCGGGTCGCTCGATTATGGCGAGACGTTGTCGCGTATCGCGCAGCTCTCGGTACGATCGCTTTGCGACTGGTGCGTCATCGACGTCGTGGAAGGTGGAGAGATCCGGCGAATCTCCTGGGCGCACCGAGATCCCACGCTGGAGTCGTTGATCGAGGAGCTGGAGCGACGGTATCCTCCTGGCCGCGACTCGCCCCATCCCGCGGCCACCGTCCTGCGCAGCGGTGAGCCGCTCCTGCTCCCCGAGCTCTCGGAGGCCATCCTCCGGGGGCATTGCGAGGACGACGGGCACGTGAGGCTCCTCCGAGCGCTCGGGACCGCGAGTTCCATCACGGTGCCGCTCGTGGCGCGGGGACAGCCGATCGGGGCGCTGAGCATCGTCTCGTCCGCGCCGGAGCGCCGCTACGGGGATGCCGATCTCGAGCTCGTGCAAGAAGTGGCGCGCCGGGCGGCGATCGCGATCGACAATGCGCGGCTCTACCGCGCCGCCCAGGAGGCCATCCGCGCGCGGGACGAGTTCCTGACCGTGGCGACGCACGAGCTCAACACGCCGATGACGTCGCTCACGCTCTCGCTCGAGGCCATGGATCGGACCCTCCGATCGGGTCGAACCTGGGATCCGCAGGCCATGGGCAGGCAGATCGACCGCGCTCTGCGGCAGGCGGCGCGCCTGACCCGCCTGAACAGCGAGCTCCTCGACGTGTCGCGGATCCACGCGCATCGGCTCCCGCTCGAGGTCGAGGAGGTGGACCTCGGGGCGATCGTCCGCGACGCGATCGCGCGGTTCAAGCTGGATCTGGCGCGCGCCGGGTGCGCGGTCTCGCTGCGGGACGGCGGCCCGATCGTGGGCCTCTGGGATCGCTCCCGCATTGACCAGATCGTGACGAATCTCCTCGCCAATGCGATCAAGTTCGGGGCGGGCAAGCCTGTCGAGGTCTTCCTCGGAGAGGAGGATAGCGTTGCGCGGCTCTCGGTGCGGGACCACGGGATCGGGATCGACCCGGCGCGCCAGGGGCAGATCTTCGAGCGGTTCGAGCGCGCGGTGTCGGACCGGCACTACGGCGGGCTGGGGCTGGGGCTGTACATCAGCCGCAGGATCGCGGAGGCGCACGGCGGCTCGATCCGCGTCGAGAGCGCGCTCGGCGCCGGGGCGACGTTCGTCGTCGAGCTGCCGCGGGCCGGGCCGCCGCCCGGGGCCGGGCCGCGCGCCCAGCCGGGCTGAGCGGCGCTGCCGGGGGCCCTCACGCCGGCTCGTCGCGCTCGGGGTCGATGTGCACGAGCACCTCTGCGTCGGGCTCGATGGCGAGGATGGCGTCGCGCGCGCGGTCGCTGGTCGCGTGCGCGCGCGCGAGGGGGAGGTCGCCCGGGAGCTCGATGTGCACCTCCACGAACAGCGTGCGCCCGGCGATCCGCGTGCGCAGCCTGTGGTGGCCGAGGAGCTCGCCGCGCGCGCGCATGGCGTCGAGCGCGCCCGCGATGGCGCCGACGCGCTCCTCCGGGGCGCTCGTGTCGATGAGGTCGCGCACGCCGAGCCGGAGGAGGGTCCCCGCGGACGTGAGGATGTAGACGGCGACCGCGACCGAGAGGACGCCGTCGATGCGGGAGAAGCCCGTCGCGTACGTGAGGGCGACGCCGGCGAGGACGGCGAGGTTCGCGGCGATGTCGGTGCGGTAGTGGACGGCGTCGGCCTGGATGGCGCTCGAGCCGGTGCGCGCGGCGACCCGGCCGAGGTAGGCCACGAGCGCCGCGGTGATGAGGGCGGCGGCGGCCATCGCGCCGAGCGTGACGGCGGCGAGGCGGAGCGGCTCGGGCGCGAGCAGCCGCCGGAACCCCTCGATGAGCAGGTAAACCCCCGAGCCGCCGATGAGCAGGCCCTGACCGGCGGTCGCGAGCGTCTCGATCTTCGCGTGGCCGAACGGGTGCGAGCGGTCGGGCGCGGCGTGGGCCAGCTGGATGGCGAGGGCGTTCGCCGAGGAGGCGAAGAGGTCCGTGAGCGAGTCGACGGCGCTCGCGGTCACGGCCATCGACTGGCCGAGCTGGCCGGCGATGAGCTTGCCGAGGGCGAGGCCGCCGGCGGTCAGCGCCGCGATGCGCCCGGCGCGCAGCGCGGCGCGGGCGCGGTCGGCAGGGTCGAGGCGGCGCTCGGCGGAGGGAGCGGCGCCGCGGTCGACGGCGCGGGCGGCGGGCGCAACGCCGGGGTCAGGGCGGGCGGCGGGGTCGGCGCGGGCGGCGAGGCGGGCGGCAGGACGTGGTCCGCTCATGGCCGGGAGGCTACCCCGCGACGCCCTTGCTCGTCATGCGCGTGGTGGTCAGGATCACCCGGGTGGGTGCGCTGCGACGTCGCACGCGCCCCGACCGCGAGATCGTCGAACGGATGGCCCCGCTGCTCGGGCTCGACTGGTCGGGCGTGGAGACCTTCCGGGACCTGCGGGCGGGCCTGAAGGCCGCGATCGCCGGCCGGCAGCGTGCCCCGGCCGCAGCGCGACCCCCAGCGAATTCCGCCTGATCGCCGCGGCCGAGGCTCCGCGTCGCGGAGGCGGCGCCGCGCTACGCGACGGCGCGGTCCAGGTGGGCAGGCGCCCCCGCCCGCGACGGGCGGAGCTCGACCTTCACCCACCCTGCGTCTCGCCGGTCGAAGGCCTTGTAGGCGTCGATCGCCGACTCCAGGGGCGCTTTCTTGGTGAGGATCGTGGTGGGATCCACCTGGCCGGTCTGCACGAGGTCCACGAGCTTCGGGATGTACTTCCTGTGATTGCAGTTGCCCATCTGGAGGGTGAGGTTCTTGTTCATGGCCTCTCCGATGGGGAACGTGCGCGACGTCTGCGGATAGACGCCGATGACGGCGATGGTCCCCGCCTTGGCCACGCACCGGACGGCCCACTGCAGCACCTGCGACGGCCCGTCGCCGGCGCGGAAGGCGTCGCCGGTGGTCCGCGCGTTGGGGGCGATCTGCTTGACCTCGAGGTCGAACGCCTTGGCCTGCTGCTTTGCCTCCTTGTGGGCGGGGCCTTCGTGCGGGCGCTCGGCGTCGACGCCCACGGCGTCGATCGCCCGGTCCACGCCGATGCCGCCGGTCAGGCGCAGGATGGCCTCGATCGGGTCCTCGGCGGAGAAATCGACGGTCTCGGCGCCTTGCTCGCGCGCCATCTCGAGCCGGTCGGGCACGCGATCGACGGCGAGGATGCGCCCCGCGCCCATGAGCTTGGCGCTCGCGATCGTGAACAGGCCGACGGGGCCGCAGCCGAAGATCGCGACCGTGTCGCCGGGCTTGATCTCGGCGAGCTCGGCGCCGAAGTACGCCGTCGGGAAGATGTCGGAGAGCAGGATGGCCTGGTCGTCGCTGACGCCGTTCGGCAGCTTGACGAGGCCGACGCCCGCGAAGGGGATGCGCGCGAGCTCGGCCTGCAGCCCGTCGAACGGGCCCGACATGGCGGGGCCGCCGAAGAACGCCGTGCCCGCGTGCTTGCCGTTCGGGTTCGCGTTGTCGCACTGCGCGTAGTACGCGGCGCGACAGTACGAGCAGTAGCCGCACGCGATCGTCGAGGGCACGACGACGCGATCGCCCTTCTTCAGGTTCCGCACGTCGGCGCCGAGCTCCTCGACGACGCCGACCGCCTCGTGGCCGAGGACCGTGCCCGGCACCATCCCCGGCATCGTGCCGCGGACGAAGTGGAGATCGGTCCCGCAGATGGCGCTCGCCGTGATCCGGAGGATCGCGTCGGTCGGCTCCTTGATCTTCGGCTCCTTGACGTCGTCCATCCGGATGTCGCCGACGCCGTGAAACACTACCGCCTTCATGGGTTCTCGCTTTCTCCCTCGAGGGGCGGCGCGCCGGCCGGCCGAGAGGCACAGGCCGCCGCGCTCTGCAGAGATGGCCGAGGTTCTAAACGCCGCGTGTCCGTGCCGATCCCGTGCCAGCCTGCGCGTGCAGCCGCGGCGCGGAGGGCAGCAACCGAGGTGCCCGCGGGACATCGCCCGGAGATCCGCCTCCGGCGCGCTGCTCGCATCCGCGGCGCGCTGCTCCCCGGGCAGTGGGGCGATCGTGACAATCTGCCCCGTCCGGGGCCGCCCGCCGCAGGGGAGTCCGGTTATCCGGGCTCGCTGGCCTGGAAAGAGGGTCTCAGCCGCAGGCGGCCCACCTGGAAAGAGGTCAAGCGAGCCGCGCCGCAGGCCGCTCCCCGTGGCCGAACCGGCCGCCGGGCCGGCGTCGTGGCATCACCGCCCTTCGCGCCGCCGATCCGCCGCGCTCCCCCGCGCAGGCGCCGCGGCGTGCCGCGCGAGCGCGCGCCGGACCGGGCCGCGATCGGCGCCGCCGGCGCGCACGGGATCGGCCTCGCCGACCAGCACCGACAGCGCGCGCGCCTGCGTCGTCGCCGCGGCAGCGAGGGGGCGATCGCCGTTCCGCGCGGCGAGCGCCGAGAGCCGCCGCGCGACGCCGAGCGCCGCCGGCAGCGCGCCCGCCGCCACGTAGGCGGCCGCGAGCTCCTGGAGCAGCTTGCCGTCGTCGCCGCGGAGCGCCGCCGCCGCTTCCAGATCGGCGATCGCCTCCTCGCGCCGCCCCTCGCGCGACCGCAGCGCCGCCCGGGCGCGGTGGCCCTCGACGAAGCCGCTCACGTGGTCCAGCCCCACGGTGTACGCGCGCTCCGCCTCGCGCGGATCGCCCGCCCGCTCGTACAGCGCGCCCAGCCCGAGGTACGCCGGGCCGTAGGTCGCGTCGAAGCGGACCGCCTCCAGGTACCGCTGCAGCGCCACATCGGCCTCGCCGGCCGCGGCGCGGGCCTCGGCCTGGCGCGTCAGCTCGGCGGCCTGGGCCGTCGCCCAGCCGACCCCGTCCGCCCGGGCCGGCGCGGCCCCGTGCAGCAGCGCCGCGGCGAGCGAGGCGGCGGCGAGGGCGCGCGCTCGCGCGCTGTTTCGGGGGCGCGCGCCCCCCGCATCTACGCACCGCGCCGCGCACACAGGGCCGAGCGTACCGGCGCCCGGCCCCTCGAGCAATCGGACGGCTGCTCCGGAAGGCAGCCGCCCGGCGCGAGTTCGCGTAGGATGCGCGCTCATGGGTGAGGATCTGCGCTTCCCGGACGGGTTCCTGTTCGGCACTGCCGCCTCCGCCACACAGGTCGAGGGGCACTGCGCGCAGAGCGACTGGGCCGCGTTCGCGCGCGAGCCGGGGCGAGTCCGCGGCGGCGATACGCCGGACGACGCGTGCGACCAGCTGCACCGCTTCCGCGAGGACGTCGCGCTCCAGGCGCGGCTCTGTATGGGGGCGCACCGGCTCTCCATCGAGTGGGCCCGCGTCGAGCGGGAGCCGGGCGAGTTCGATCCGGCCACGTGGGACCACTACCGGGACGTGCTCGGCGCGCACCGGGACGCCGGGATCACCCCGATGGTCACCGTCCATCACGTCACCCTGCCGCGCTGGGTCGCGCAGCGGGGCGGCCTGCTCTCGCTGGAGCTGCCGGCGCTCCTCTCGCGCTTCGCCGAGCGCGCCGTCGAGGCGCTCGGCGACCTGTGCCAGCTCTGGGTCACCATCAACGAGCCCAACATGCTCGCCCTGCAGGCCCACCTGCTCGGCGTCTGGCCGCCGGCGCGGAGCTCGCCCGTCGAGGCGGTGCGCGCCCACCAGAACCTGCTCCGCGCCCACGCCGCCATGTACCGCGCCATGCACGAGGCCGCGGGCCGGCGCGGGCACTCCATCTCGGTCGGCGTCGCGCACCACCTGCGCGTCATCGAGCCGGAGCGGTTCGGGCGGCTCGCCGACCGCATGTGGGCGGCCCTCTTCGAGCGGCTGTTCAACGACGCGTTCGCGCGCGCCGTCTGCGACAGCGGCCTGCACGACTTCTTCGGCGTGAACTACTACAGCCGCGACCTTGTCCGCTTCTCGGCGGCGCACGCGCGCGCCGGGTTCCTCCGGCGGCTCGTCCCCGAGGGGGCGGAGGTCAGCGATCTCGGCTGGGAGATCTACCCGGAGGGGCTCGGCTACGTGCTCGACGCCTGGTGGCCCCGCGCCCGGGTCCCGATCTACATCACGGAGAACGGCATCGCCGACGCCGACGACGACCAGCGCCCGCGGTTCCTCGTGCGGCACCTCGCGGAGGTCGCGCGGGCCATCGAGCGCGGCGTCGACGTGCGCGGGTACATGCACTGGTCGCTGCTCGACGGCTTCGAGTGGGCCGAGGGCTACGCCCCGCGCTTCGGGCTTGTCGAGGTCGACCGCGTGACCCAGGAGCGCAGCCCGCGGCCCAGCGCCGAGCTCTACGCCCGGATCGCGCGCGCGCGCAGCATCGAGGCAGAGGGCCCGGGCGGCCCGCGGAGCGAGCGCGGCGCCGCGCCCGCGTGACGGACGGCACCGGAAAGGCAGGATCGATGCGCATCGCGCTGCTCTACCCACCGCCCTGGAAGATCCCCGCGCCCGGGGAGGCGCCCGACAAGAGCGGCGACGGCCCGCCGGCCGAGTACCGCGAGGGCGACCTCGACCCGGACTTCCACCAGACCCCGTACGGGCTCTTCTCGCTGGGCGCGCAGGCCCTCCGCGCGGGCCACCAGGTGAAGGTGCTGAACCTCTCGTCGTACCCGTTCTCGCAGGTCGAGCGGGTCGTGCGCGAGCTCGGCGCGGACGTGTTCGGCCTGTCGTGCTGGACCGCCAACCGGCGCGGCGTGGCGCTCACCGCCCGGTGCATCCGGCGGCTCCACCCCGGGGCGCACATCGTCGTCGGCGGGCCGCACGCGACCCCGCTCGCGGCCGAGATGCTGCGGCACCACCCCGAGATCGACACGGTGACGCTCGGAGAGAGCGAGCACTCGTTCCTCGAGCTGCTCGAGCGCCTCGAGGCCGGCCGGCCCGCGCTCGGCGTCCCCGGCACGGCGTACCGCGTCGACGGCCGGGTCGAGCTCGGCCCGCCCCGGCCCGCGATCGAGGAGCTCGACGCGCTCGCGTCGCCGCACGACCACTTCGCCACGCACATCGTGATGACCTCGCGCGGCTGCGCCTGGGCGTGCACGTTCTGCGGCGCCGAGGCGACCTGGGGCCGCGGCTTCCGGGGCCAGTCGGTGCCCTACGTGCTCGACTCCATCGAGGCCGCCGTGGCGAAGCTGCCGGTGAAGATGGTCCAGATCAAGGACGACACCTTCACGACGAACCGCAAGCGCGTCATCGAGATCTGCCGCGGCATCCGCGATCGGAAGATCTCTTTCCTGTGGAGCTGCGACACGCGCGTCGACGTGCTCGGCGAGGAGCTGCTCCGCGAGATGCGCCTCGCCGGCTGCCAGCGCCTGAGCCTCGGCGTCGAGTCGGGCTCGCCGTCCATCCTGAAGAACATCGACAAGAAGATCACGGTCAAGAAGATCATCGAGTCGACGGAGCTCGCGAAGAAGTACGGGATCCAGGTCCGCTACTACATGATGCTGGGCAACCGCGGCGAGACGGCGGAGACGTTCCGGGAGACGCTCGCGTTCCTGGAGGCGGCGAGGCCGCACCAGTACATCTTCTCGTGCCTGTCCATCTACCCCGGCACGCGCGACTTCGACGACGCCGAGGCGGCCGGCTGGCTTCAGCGCGACGTCTATTTCCGCGGCGACTTCCAGGAGCTCAAGACGCCGTTCGACGCCTCGGAGGAGGACACGGCGCTGATGAGCGCCTGGTTCGAGCAGAACAAGGGGCTGCGCGAGCTCTACCGCGAGGGGGTGGGGGAGCGCAGGGCGATCCTCGAGCTCCTCGGCGATCATCACGCGGCGCACCTGGAGCTCGGCGTCGCCTACCTCGACGCGGGGCAGCTCGACCTCGCGGAGCGGCACGCCGCGCGCGCGCTGGAGCTCGGCCACCCGCTGCCGGGGCTCGCGCTCAACGCGCTCGCGTGCGTCGCGGCGGGCCGGCGCGACTGGCAGGCGATGCAGGATCACTTCACGGCGGCCGCGAAGCGCGACCCGCAGCACGCCGTGCTCATCCGCAACGTGCAGGCGGCGCGCGCGTGGTTCGCGAAGGGCGGGCCGGGCAAGGGGCTCCCGCTCGATCTCGTGGCGCGCTGTGACTTCCAGCTCCTGGAGCGGACGGCGCAGCCGGCGCTCCCGGGGCCGCTCCCGGAGGACTTCGCCGTGTGGCCGCAGGCCGTGGCGCGGCCGGCGCCGCCGCGCGCGGCCGAGGCCGCCGGCCGCGACGGAGCGGCGCAGCGCGGGCGGCTCCGGGTGCTGCCGTCGTAGCGCCAGGCGGCGCGGCGCCCCGGTTCCTCCGGCCCTCCCGGCGTGCTACCCGCCCTGCCATGTCGAGGAGCACAGACCACGGCCGCCCCGGCGCCGGCCCGGATCCAGCGGCGGACCCACCTCTCCAGGGCGCGAAGGCGCCGAGCCACGCCGAGCGCTGCCGCACGCTGGCGCAGCGGGCCCGCGCCGCCACGCTGTGCACGCTCGCGCGGGATCCCGCCGGCTATCCGTACGGCTCGCTCGTCGCCGTCACCGTGGACGCGCACGGGCGCCCGCTGCTGCTGCTCTCGGCGCTCGCCGAGCACACAGGCAACCTCAAGGTCCGCGCCGAGGCGTCGCTGCTCCTCGCCGAGCCCGCCGAGGGCCTGGCCGACCCGCTCGCGCTCGGCCGGATGACCCTGATCGGCCCGTGCCGCCCCCTCGAAGGCGCGGAGGCGGCCGCCGCCCGGACGAGCTTCCTCGCGACGCACCCGCGTGCGTCGTACTACGTGGATTTCACGGACTTTTCTTTCTACCGGCTCGACCCGGTGTCGATCCGCTACGTCGGCGGCTTCGGCCGCATGTCCTGGGTCGAGGCCGACGCGTACGCGGCCGCCGAGCCCGATCCGCTCGCCGCCGACGCCGCGGGCATCCTCGAGCACATGAACACCGATCACGCCGACGCCGTCCTCGCGTACGCGAAGGTCCTCGCCGGCATCAAGGACGCCACCGGCGCCACGATGACCTCGGTCGATCGTTACGGCTTCGAGCTGGACGTCATCACGCCGGCGGGGCCGAAGGCGACGCGCCTCCCGTTCGACGCGCCGGTCTCGACGACGGACGAGGTGCGGAAGGCGATGGTGGCGCTGGTCCGCGAGGCGCGCCGCCGCACCGCCTAGCGGCGCGCCGCGCGGGCGCCGTCCTGCCGCCGCCGGCGCGGGTGAGGCCGCTGTCCGCCATGGCGGCGCCAGCCCCGAAGCGGGCCGCGCCCCCCGGCACCCGGCTGATTTCGGCGATTCGCTCCCTGGTACGCGATCTGCCGAGGTCGCGCTGCATGGGAGACGCCGACATCACGTTGCGCCACATCGCCCGGAGGTGCCCCGGCGACCTGACGCGCGTCTTTGTCCCCGAGGGCAGGCCGGTCGAGGTCCTCGGCTGGATCGACACGCAGGTCACGAAGCTCGAGCGGCGCCTCGACAAGGCGCTGCGCCTGCGCGTCGGCGACGAGCTGCGCGTGCTGCACGTCGAGTTCTGCTTCGCGTGGCGCGACGACGTGCCCGACCAGATGTTCGAGTACCTGGGCTTCCTCTTCGCCGCGCTCCGGCGCGAGGCCGACGGAGAGCCGGTGCCGCCCATCGAGAGCGTCGCCGTGGTCCTCTCGGGCCGCAGGCAGCGCCTGCCCTCGACAGGGACGCGCCGCACCGCCTGGAGGGAGCGGCGGTTCAGCGGCGCGCGCTTCCGCATCGACGCGGTTTACCAGCGTACTGTCGCCGAGCTCAGGGCGCGCGGCAGCGTGTTCTGGCTCGTGTTCGCCCCGCTTGCCCGGGACGCCACCGCCGCCGCGATGCGGGAGATCGTCGCGGAGATCCACGCGCGGACAGCGACCGGCGAGGAGCGGGTCGAGTTATATACAGCGCTCCTCGTCATGGCGGCCATCGACCCCTGGGGGCACAATCTGCGGAAGGAGATCGTCATGCTGATGGACGACAGGGAGACGGAGAAGGACCTGCTCTGGAGCGTACCGTGGATGAGAAAGGCGCTCGATGAGGCCTCGAAGGAGCTCGTGAAGGAGGCCGAGCAGCAGGCCATCGCCCAGCTGCTTGGCCGCCTCTTCGCGCGGCGGGTCGGGCGCCAGCCGACCGCCGAGGAGGAGCGCTCGATCCTCGAGCGCGCCGAGGCCATCGGGCCGGGCGAGGTCGAGGACGCCCTGCTCGATCTCGACACCGATGCGCTGGTGCGCTGGCTCGCCGAGCCGATCCGCCGCTGATCCGAGCGCGATCCTGACGGCGACGCCTCGCCGGCCAGGATCTCCGCAGCCCGTCACCCGTCGCGGCGCCGCGGGCCGCTCGCTCTCCTCCCGCCGCCGCGGCGCGAGCGCCCCAGCGCGTGGTGCAGCCCGCTCTGGAGCGAGCTCAGCGTGACGATCTCCCGGAGGTCGATGCCGATGCCCACCATCGTCTGCGCCACCTCGGGGCCGACGCCGGTGAGGATGACCTCCGCGCCGAGCAGCTTGACCGCCTGGGCCGCCCTGATCAGCGAGTCCGCGATCTCGGCGTCGACCACCGCCACGCCGGTGACGTCGAGGATGACCGTGGCCGCGCGCTGCGCCACCACCCCCTGGAGCAAGCGCTCCAGCAGCTGCTCGATGCGCACCCGGTCGAGCCGTCCGACGAGGGGCATCACCAGGATCCCCGCGTCGAGCGGGATGAGCGGCGTCGAGAGCTCCCGGATTGTCGCCTCCTGCGCGTCGATCATCTGCGCTTGAAGCGCCGCGCGCTCCGCCTCGGCCCGCCGGAGCTCGGTCACGTCGTAGCCCTCGGCGATCAGGAGGACGCTCTGGCCCAGCGTGTCGAGGATCGGCTTCATCTTGAGGTCGAGCGTCGCCACGCGCCCGCCGGGCCCGTGGATCTTCACCTCGCACGAGGACGGCTCGCCCGAAGCTGCCCGGCGGACGCACTCCCTGATCCGCTCCCCTGCGCTCGCTCCGCCGACCCAGAACGGCGCCTGCCAGAGCGGCCCGCCGTGCGCTTCGCCCGGCCGCGCCCCGGTGAAATCGGCCATCGTCCGGTTGCGCTCGATCAGGTCCCCGTGCGGGGTGAGCAGGCCGATGAACATCGAGGTCTCGTCGAAGATCGCCCGGAACTTCTGCTCGCTCTCGCGCAGCGCCTGCTCGCGCTTCAGCTGCTCCGTGAGGGGGCGCGAGAAGGCCGAGAAGAACTGCTCATCACCGCTCTGGACGAGGTGAGAGCTCACCTCGACGTCGATCAGGTGGCCGTCCTTGTGGCGGTGCCTCGCGAGGAAGCGGAGCGACCCCCTGGCCTTGATCTCCTCGATGACCATGACGACCTCGTGCGGCGGCCGCGGGTCGATCTCGCCGATGTTCATCGTCAGGAGCTCGCTCCGGTCGTAACCCACGATGCCGGCGAAGGATGGATTGCAGTCGAGGATCTCGCCGTTCATCCCGACGACGTGGAACCCCTCGCCGGCCGCCTGCAGGATCAGCCGCGTCCGTTCCTCCTGGCGCCCCAGCTGCTCATGGAGCCTGTCGATCTCCTTGCGCAATCCGGCGTTCTCCGCCCGGAGCCGCTCGATGCTGTCCTGATCCGTCTCCACGTTCGTTCTTCCTTCCATCCTTCCGGCCGCCCCCCTCCCACCCCGCCGAGGAGCCGCTCTCCCCTCCCGCGCGTCTCCAACGAACCAGGAAGATAGCCGATCCCGGCGTCACGCCGCGCGCTCGTCGGCTGCCCGGGCGCGCTCGACCGGAGCGGACGAGCTCGATGCACCGCCGCGCTTGTCGTTGTCGCTGCGTGCCGCGACGTGTCGCCGCGGCGTTGCGCCCATGACATCAGCGCGCGACGCGCCTGCGCGATACGAGCGCTCGCCCTCGACCTCAGGCCCTCGGCCGGCGCCGGAGCGCGAACGTGCGATGACTCTCCTTGCCCCTGACGCTGCCCGTGACGCCCACGATGAGCCTCTCCGCGGGGCGCGATCCCGCCCGGGCGCGGGCGCCGTCGCGCTGAGGTGGCTCGGGGTCGCCGTCGCGGCGGGGGCGCTCTGGAGCACGCTGCGCGGCGCGGATCTCCCGAGCGTCGCGGCGCTCATCACCTCCGCGTCCGCGCCGATGATGGCGCTCGCCCTCGTCCCCAACCTCGTCGCGAGGCTCTTCCAGGCCGAAGCGAGCCGGCTCGTCTTTGGCACGCGCACGCGCAACCCCGTGTCCGGCCGCCACGCGCCGTTCTCCCGGTATCTCGCGCTCACGCTGTCGACCGAGGCGCTCACCATGAGCGTCCCCGCCGGCGCCGCCCTCTCCGAGTCGGTCACGTTCTATCTGCTGCACCGGTGGTGCGGGATCCCGGGGCCGCAGGCCGTCGCCGGCATCGCGGCGCGCAGGGCGCTGATCGTCCTCGCGAACGCGGCGTATGTCGCGATCGCCCTCGCGCTCGGCTTTGGCCACCTGGAGCGCGCCTCGCGCCCCCTGATCGGCGGGCCGGGGCTCCCGTGGCTCGTGGTCCTCTCGGGGCTCGGCCTGCTCGCCGTGGCGCTCGCGCTCGGGGGCGCGCTCCTCTCGGGCACGGTCGCGTCGCGGGTCTTCGCGTGGCTCAAGCGCCTGCCCGGCCAGCGCGTGAAGGCCTGTATCGACGCGAGGGCCGCGGCCTTCTCCGCGACCGACCGGCACGCGGCCGCGCTCGGGGAGCGTCGCTCGGCGCTCGCCGCGGCGGCGCTGCTGCTGCTCGGGATGTGGCTCGCCGAGGGGGCGGAGACGTACTTCTTCCTCCGGCTCCTCGGGGTCGACGTCTCGCTCGCCGAGGTCCTCTCGTTCGAGGTCGTCCTCGCGCTCCTCCGCGCCGCCGCCTTCATGGTGCCTGCCGGGCTCGGCGTGCAGGACGCCGGCTATGTCGCCTTCCTGACCGCGCTCGGCGTGCCCGCCGCCGCCACGGTGGGCGCCGCCTTCGTACTCATCAAGCGCGCCAAGGAGCTCGTGTGGATAGCGCTCGGCCTGCTCGTGTTCTTCGGCGGCCGGGCGGCCTTCTGCCCGGCGCCCGCCCCCATGACGGGGAGCGATGCGACGAGAGGATGAGACGGTGAGGTGACGAGACGACGAGGCCGTCGCCCCGCCGCAAGACCACCACATGGGGCGCGCAGTGAGGCGATTTGTCACACGCTCGACGTCCGCCCACCGCCAAAATTCCGGGGATTTTGGCCCCTGTGAAGGCGCTCGCCAGCGGCCACAGCCTGGGCACGCTTGCTGCCGTCGAGGTCGGTCATGTCGACCGAGCGCGAGGTGCGCGACGCCACAAAGACAAGGATTCGCACAGTCCGGCCAGAAGTAGCGCCCTACGTTGTAGGAATCGGCGCTTCGGCGGGGGGGCTCGAGGCGCTCGAGCACTTCTTCGAGAACATCCCGAAGGAGAGCGGGATGGCCTTCGTCGTCGTCCAGCACCTGTCGCCGGACTTCAAGAGCCTGATGGACGAGATCCTCGGGCGCCGCACCGAGCTGCCCATTCACCTCGTCGAGAACGGCATGCCGGTCGAGCCCGACCACATCTATCTGATCCCGCCGAAGAAGGAGATGATCATCTCCGGCGACCGCCTCCTCCTCAGCGAGCGGGACCGCGACCAGGAGCTCGCGCTGCCCATCGACGTGTTCTTTCGGTCCCTCGCGCAGGACTGCGGCCCACGGGCGATCGCCGTCGTCCTCTCCGGGGGTGGGAGCGACGGCTCACGGGGGATCCGCGCGGTCCACGAGGCCGGCGGGCTGGTCGTCGTGCAGGACGTCGACAGCGCGCAGTTCGATGGAATGCCGAAGACCGCGCGTGACGCCGGTGTGGCCGACTGCGTCCTGCCTCCCCAGGACATGCCGCGCGTCCTCCTCGAGCACGTGAGGTCCCAGGGGCGCCGGCCGGAGCGGGACGCGGCCAGCGTCGATCAGGGGATGAGCGCGGTCTACAGGATGCTCGAGGAGCAGTTCGGCATCGACTTCACGCACTACAAACCGAGCACCGTCACCCGGCGCATCGAGCGGCGGATCCAGCTCGCGCATACGGACGATATCGAACAGTACGTCAAGCGCCTGAAGAGCAAGTCGAGCGAGCTCGACGTGCTCTACCGTGATCTCCTCATCGGCGTGACGCGCTTCTTCCGGAACGAGGAGGCGTTCGGCATCCTCGAGCGCTCGGTGCTCCCCGATCTGCTGCGCTCGGGACCGCGGGACGCCCCGTTCCGCGTGTGGGTCGCCGGGTGCGCGACGGGCGAAGAGGTCTATTCGCTCGCCATCCTTCTCCACGAGCTCATGCCCCGGAGTGGCCACCGCCCGTTCAAGATCTTCGCGACCGACGTGCACCACGGATCGCTCGAGGTCGCGACGCGCGGGATCTACGAGGAAGAGGCGGTGGTGAACGTCTCGCCCGAGCGCCTCGAGCGGCATTTCATCCGGCGCGGACGCAGCTACCAGATTGTCCCCGATCTCCGCCAGACGGTCGTCTTCGCGCACCACAACGTGATCAAGGACGCGCCGTTCACGCGCGTCGACTTCATCAGCTGCCGCAACATGCTCATCTACCTCCAGCCGGCGGTGCAGCAGAAGGTCCTGAGCCTCTTTCACTTCGCGCTCAACCGCGGGGGCGTGGTGCTCCTCGGGCCCAGCGAGACCCCGGGGCACCTCGCGCACGACTTCGAGACCGTCGACAAGCAATGGCGGATCTACCGGAAGTACAGCGACCGGCGGATGCAGGTCGAGCCCCGCTTCCAGCCGGCATCGCCGAAGGGACAGAGCGCCCCGCGCTCGGGCATCACCGCGCCCGTCGCGCGCCACCCGGCGTCGCACCTGCTCGGGACCTACGACGCGCTGCTCGACGAGTTCATGCCTCCGAGCCTCCTCGTCAATGACACAGGGGAGCTCGTCCACGCGTTCGGCGGCGCGAGCCGATTCCTGAAGGTCAAGGATGGCAGACAGGGGCTCGACGCCTTCGAGATGCTGGACTGCGACCTCAAGATGGTGCTGATGGGGGGCCTCCGGCGCGTCATCAAGGAGCGCACGGCGATCGTGTTCAAGGGGGTGCAAGCGGAGGGCGGCACCTACAAGATCACGATGCGCCGGGTCGAGAGCCGGCGAGGCACGTTGCCCCACGTCCTCATCACCTTCGAGGCGATCGACGGGGCGCCGCGGCGGGCGGCGATGCCGGAGATGGAGATTGACCTCGACGACGTATCGCGCGAGCAGCTCGGCGCGCTCGAGGCGGAGCTCGGGCACACGAAGCAGACCTTGCAGGCGATGACCGAGCAGCTCGAGGCGAGCAACGAGGAGCTGCAGGCGGCGAACGAAGAGCTCCTCGCTTCCAACGAGGAGCTGCAGAGCACGAACGAGGAGCTGCAGAGCGTCAACGAGGAGCTCTACTCGGTGAACGCGGAGTACCAGCGGAAGATCGCCGATCTCACCGAGCTCGGAAACGACATGGAGAACCTCCTGTCGAGCACGGACATTGGCACCATCTTCCTCGACAGGGAGCTCAAGATCAGGAAATTCACGCCGCAGATCGCGGAGAGCTTCAACCTGCTCTTGCAGGACGTCGGCAGGCCGATCGAGACGTTCACGTATGCGGTCGACCACCCGGAGCTCACCGCGGATCTCAAGCGCGTGCTCGCGACGGGGGAGCGCGTGGAGCGCGAGCTGCGCGACCGGCATGGTCGCTCGTTCTTCCTTCGCATCCTCCCCTACCGCGCCAAGGGCACCATCGCGGGGGTCGTGCTCACGCTCATCGACGTGAGCGGCCTGAAGGCGGCGGAGGACGCGCTCTTCCACGAGCGCTATCTCCTGAACAGCCTGCTCCGCAGCGTGCCCGACGCGATCTACTTCAAGGACGCGCGCGGCCGGTTCATTCGCACGAACCACGCCATGGCGGAGCGCCTCGGCCTCTCCGATCCAGGCGAGGCGGCGGGCAAGACCGGCTTCGAGCTGCCTGGGTACGAGGCGGCGCTCGCCGTTCACCAGCAGGACGAGGTGGTGCTGCGGACCGGCGAGGCGCAGCACTACAAGCTGGAGCAGCGCGTGCGGCAGGATGGCTTCGTGGAGTGGGACCTCGTCACGCGGCTCCCGCTCATCGATGCGGCGCGCCACATCGTGGGTATCATCGGGATCTTCCGGAGCGTCACCGCGCAAAAGCGATCGGAGGAACAGATCAAGGACGCTGTGCGCAGGCGCGACGAGTTCCTCGCCATGCTGTCGCACGAGCTCCGCAACCCCCTCGGCGCGATCGTCCACGCCACGGCGCTGCTCAAGGAAGACTGCTCCGCGCCTTCCGGCGCGTCCGGGCTCGACGAGAAGGTCGTCCAGATCCTCGAGCGTCAGTCCGCGCAGATGGCGCGCCTGCTCGACGATCTGCTGGAGGCGAGCCGCGTCACGCAGAACAAGATCGAGCTTCGAAAGCGCGTGCTCGATCTCGGCACGGTGGTGAAGGACGCCGCCGATGCGGTCAAGAACCTCATGGACACGCGCGGCGTCGATTTCTCGGTCGTGGTCGATCCCGAGCCGATCTGGGTCGAGGGTGACCCTGCGCGGCTCCAGCAGGTCCACGTGAACCTGCTCAACAACGCCGCGAAGTACACCTCGCGAGGGGGGCATGTCACCCTGGAGGCCAAGCGCCTGGACGGGCACGCGGTGGTCCGCGTGAAGGACGACGGCGTCGGGATCCCGAAGGACATGCTCGACACGGTGTTCGAGCTCTTCGTGCAATCGAGCCGCACCCTGGACCGATCGGCGGGAGGGCTCGGCGTGGGGCTCACCCTCGTCCGGGGCCTCGTTGAAAAGCACGGCGGCACCGTGAGCGCGCGGAGCGACGGGGAGGGCAAGGGGTGCGAGTTCGAGGTGCGGCTGCCGATCTCCGAGCCGTCATCCGAGGACGAGGCGACGCGCGGCCCGCTCCTCGCGAACTTCCCCAGGAGATCGCGGGTCGTCGTCGTGGAGGACAACGACGACGGCCGCGAGGCGCTCTGCGCGCTCCTGGCGCGCGCCGGGTTCGAGTGTCATTCGGCGTCTCACGGGATCTCGGGGATCGAGCTCATGGACGAGGTGCTCCCGCACGTGGCCATCGTGGACATCGGGCTGCCGGGGATCGACGGCCTCGAGTTCGCGCGCCGCGTCCGGGAGAAACCCCAGCACAAGAGCGTCTATCTGATCGCGCTCACCGGTTACGGGCAGCAGGGCGACCGCGAGAGGGCGCGTGCAGCCGGGTTCGACGAGCACCTCGTGAAGCCCGTCGATCTCGGCACGCTCAAGCGGCTGCTCGCCGAAGGCGAGCCGGTGACGGGCGAGAGCGGCGCCGGAAGCGCTCGCCCGACGGGCTCTTCCTGAGCGCCATGCCTCCTCGCCCAGCGAACAAGCTTATCGACGCCGGTGGGCTGTCAGAGGCACTCGACGAGGCCGTCGTAGAGCGATCTGTCCGTTCCGGGGAGCGCGGCGTCGATCGCCCGACCTGCCGGCGCCGCGAGCGCCTCGACGAGGTCGGTCACGGCGGTCCCCGGGGCGATGGGCATCTCGCAGAGGAAGATCCTCGCGTCTACCTCCACATCCCCCGTGGAAGGCGCGATCTCCTCGTTGCTCGCGGCGAAGACCCACACACAGCGGCCTATCGTCCCGGCGTGCTCCTCGACGGAGCAACGGAATCGAAGCGGCTCGTAGTTGCTGAAATCGCCTTCGCAGAACGTGTCGCCGCACACGACGTCGAAGTCGTCGTTCAGCTCGCGGAGCAGCCCGTACCAGGCGTCGATCTCCTCCGAGCTCGTGAAGTACGACGCGGCGTCGACGAAGCTCCTCGCGCTCGTCGAGCCGGCCGGCGCCGCTGCGTCGTCGCGCTGCGCTGGGGTGCTCTCCGGTGGCTCCGGGGCGGCGCCTTGCGCGGTGGAGCAGGCGAGCGCGAGGACAGGGAGACTCATGGACATGGCATGACGAACCGACATGGGTGCCTCCGTCCGAGCGCGGCGCGTGGCGCCGGCTCGGGCTAGCACGCCGCTTCCGGGCTTCGCGCTGCCCCGCAACGGCGGGGACCAGCGCGAGGTCGGACCTCGCGGCGTTTCGGTGGGCACGTATTGCGAGCGGTATGCCGCGGCCTTTTTGCGGGTTCTTTGGGCCCTCTCCGCGCTCCGGGACCTGGCGGCCGCCACCCGCGCCGCCAGTTTCGCCAGCTCGGGGCCGTCGCGCGCGGCGCTCGGATCAGGGGAAGGTCAGGATCTCCACCCAGTGGGGACCGCGGCCCACCGGGGTCGACGTCGAGGAGGTGAGCCGGCCGCTCTCGCGGTCGATCGCGTGCACACGCACCGCATGCGAGAGCTGCCCGGCGGCGACGAGCCAGCGGCCGCCGGGGTCGATCTGGAAGCCGCGCGGCTGCTGTTCCGTGGGCGCGTGTGAGACCAGGCGCAGGCGGCCGGTCTGCGCGTCGACGCTGAACCCGGCCAGCGTGCTGGAGGTGCGCTCCGACGTGTAAAGGAAGCGGCCGTCGGGCGTGAGGTGCAGGTCGGCCGCCCAGGGCTTGCCAGAGAAGCCCTCGGGCAGCGTGGAGAGGCTCTGCACCGGCGCCAGCGTCCCGCGCTCGGCGTCGAAGGCCAGGACGTCGACGCGCGCGTCCAGCTCGTTGAGCAGGTAGACGAAGCGCCCGTCGGGAGCGAACGCGAGGTGGCGCGGGCCGGCCTGCGGACGCACGGGCAGCGCCGGCGGATCGTTCGGTGTGAGCTGGCCAGTGTCCGCGTCGAAGCGCCACTGCACCACCACATCCGAGCCGAGGGCGCTGACGAAGACGTAGCGGTTCGACGGATCCACCAGCGTGGCATGCGCATGGCGGCCGGTGAGCAACACCGCGGCAGGCGCGCCCACCGTGCCGTCGCGGCCGATCGGGCTGATGCTGGTCTTGTGGCCGCCGTAGGAGGCGCCGAAGAGATGGCGCCCGCTGCGATCGGTGATGAGGTGCGACATCCTGTCGGGCAGCGGCGCCGCCGACAGCGGCTCGAGCCGCCCGCTCGCCGCGTCGAGCGCGAAGCTCTGCACCGCGTGGGGCTCGGTGCGCAGCGCGACGTAGAGGAAGCGCCGGTCCGGCGACACCGCCAGCGGCCCGGCCTGGCCGTCGATGCCGACGGTCTGTACGGGCGCCAGCGACCCGCCGGCGGGGTCCAGGCGCAGCACCGAGATCTCGGAGCTCTCGGCGTTGGAGACGTAGACGTAGGTGGCGGCTTGGGTCATCGCGGCGAAGAGGCTGGAGGCCAGCGCCAGTATCCACCATCGGGCCGGCATCGCGCCACAGATCCTGCTCCGGGCGGCGCGCCTGCCCACGTCGCAGCAACGCGCGCCATCGGGCAAGCCGAGCCGCAAGGGCGTGAGGCGCGGATGCGCGCGAGGTGACGGCAGAGGTGAAACCCCATGGACGAATCGTGCAAGGACCGGCACGATGCCTCGCCATGGGACGAAAGAAGGCGCATGCTGCGGCGATGAGCCGCTCCCCGCGGGCGTGATGGTCTGTCTCGGCGCATGGGCGCGGAGGTGCAAGGTCCGATGCTGAAATGGCTGCTCGTCGGGCTCGTGGTGTTCCTGATCTACCGGTTCGCGATGAAGCGGCCGCGTTACGATCGGCTGTTCTCGCCGGACCACCTGATCGAGCTCTCGCGCGGGCTCGGCCGCGCCAAGGACACCGCGCTCAAGCGCCCCGGGGAGGGCCCGCCCGCGGACCCGTTCGCCGAGGGCAATGCCTTCATCACGTCCGCCGACATCGCCGTGGTGTATACCGTCGCCGAGGCCGGCGAGGCCGGACGAGAGCACCACGTCTCGCTCTCATTTCGCGGCGGCGCTCTCGCTCGTGCTGCCGCGGGATTCCTTGCCGCGGCGATCTGTCGATTGCTCGGCCTGGGGGAGACGCAGCGCGTGCTCGCGGTCTCGAAGAGCGGCGTCTACCACCTGATCTTCCAGGTCCCCGCCGCGGAAGAGGCGCGATTCGCGGCGCGATCCGTCCCGAAGCTCGACGATGGGTCGGCGCGGAGGCTCGTCGGCGTGGCGATGGAGGATCGGGGCCCGCTGCTCGCGCGCCTCGGCAAGCTCGACGTCAAGCTCCCGAAATGATGTTCTTGCGCCGCTTCGTGACCAGCTGGAGAGCGGGGGCGCGGCGCTCTCCCATCTCCCCGCCGCGCGCTGATTGGCCGCGCCGTCAATTGCCGTCGGACACACCCCATGAAAACCCCCGGGCCTCGATGGTGTCGAGCAGCGACGCCGTGGAGGAATGGGTGGCAATCAGGGAATCGACCAGGGTGCGGGCGGCGGTCCAGGCCTCCGAGCCGTCGGCGTCGAACGTGTGGAAGACGAGCACGTCAATGCCGGCGAGCCGGGCGGCGAGCATCTGGAGGGCCGCCATGAGGACTCGATTACCGCCGTAGGCGCCGGTGCCCCAGTGGCCGGTGTGCACGACGACGGCAGGGGCCGCGGCGGCGAGCCCCGACTCGAGCACCGCGGCGGAGAAAGCCGTCGTGGCGGTCGTCGTGATCTCCTCGATCTGGGCGCGCGTGTAACGACCGTTGCCGCCGGGGGGCGCTTCCATGGCGATGAGGTTCGTGATGGTGGGCGGATCGATCCGGGTCGTGGCCTTGCGGACGACGTCCGGGGATGCGCGGGCGAAGCGGTTCCCGTAGAGGCCATAGGGCATGGCGGCATCATGAGCGGTATCGACAGCGCAGCGGCGCTCGACGCCCCGGAGGAGGATCGGCGTCGGGACGGCGCCGTCGCGGGTGGTTGGCGGGAGCGCCGGATCTTGCGCGGCGAGCAGCGCCTCGCGGACGGAGCCGAGCGCTGGGTGCTCGGCGGCCTGCATCTCGTCCTGCGCGAACAGGCCGCTTCCATAGGCCACGAACAGGAAGAGATCAGCGAAGTTGACGTGCCACTCGACGGCGGGGCGCGCGGCGGGCTCGGGGGCGTACGTGTAGACGTCCTCGCGCATGCGGAGCTCGGGGGCGGCGGCGGGCAGGGCGGCGGGCAGCGGCACCGCGTGCCAACGGGAGACGACGACGGCGCCGCGGTGCGCAGCGCCTGGCGGACAGGCGATGGAGTGGACGAGGCGCTTGTTCGCGTCGGTGATACGTGGCGGGTGCGCGGCGACGAGGGAGGCGGCGTCGAACTCCTTGCGGGCAAGCAGGCGCGGTTCGCTGGCGGGCATCGAGGATCTCCTCAGAAAAGATTCTATTCGCAGTCGACGAACACGACGTCGTAGGCGATGGTCGCCGAGATTCCGGAGACGCTCACGGAGTAGGTGTTGCCGGCTTCAGGGTCCCAGCCGTTCGGCACGATGCGGATGGCGTTCGTGGAGCCGTAGCGCCCCTGGAGCGGCTCCACGTCGACGGTCAGAGGGGCTCCGCCGCTCGTGATCGTGACGTCGGCGTTCTCGAGCTCGATGTCCTCGCTCTGGATCGACCAGCCGGTGTCGCTGAGTGAGCTCCAGCGGTCGCCGTACGCCTGAATCGGGAACACCCCGGGCGGAGGCCAGGCCGTCCACTCCTTGCCGGCGCGCCCCGTCCCTCCGATGTTCTGCATGCAGGAGGCGCCGTTCTTGCCGGTAGAGCCGAGGCCGATCGGGCCGAGATCGTTCGCGAGGATGATGCGCCGGTGGCCGAAGGTCGTCTCGTTGCCGGGGTCGATCAGATAGCCCTGAACGCTCGCGACGCCGGGGCCACTCGAGATGTTGCTCGTCCTCGCGCCGTCCGCGCCTGTTTTCGAGTAGCACTTCCAGCTCTCCGGCGGCTCGTGCGAGAGCGAATTGTTCGCGTCCATCATGAGCGCGCAGGCCTGGGCCTGTACGTCGCGGGTGGGCTCGGTCACGACCGGGGGCAGGTCCGCCAGCCAGCGGTACAGGTTGAAGAGCCGGAGCGCGTTCGCTCGACCCTCGGGAGAGATGTCTCCCGGGTCGCACTCGGGATCCAGCGAGCCGCTCCACGTGCCCTCGCTCATGTCGGCGGTGTCGGCGTTGAAGCGCGCGCAGGTGCCTTCCGGCGAGCGATCGCCCGTCTCGGGTGTCGACCCTCCCGAACCCCCCGATGCCGTGCCTGCCGAGCCGCCCCCTGCTCCTGTGCCGACCGCGGACGAACCTCCCGTGGAGCTGCCGCCGGTTCCTCCGGCGCTCGAGGCGCCCGAGCCTGAACCCGCGCCGCCGCTGCTCGCGGTCGTGCCACCCGTCCCGCCCGACCCGGCGGCTGGCGGTGAGCCGCCCGACGAACCTGACGTGCCAGGATCGGCATCTTCGCTGCTGCAGGACGCGGCGGCCGCGACGAGGAGCACCGTCGATGCGGCGAGTCGAAAGCGAGGGAAAGCCGTCTTCATGATGGAAGGAAATCCAAACGTCTCGGAAACGTCAAGCGCCAATTGCGGGACCTGCCCCGGGTTGACCGAACATTTTTACGCGAGCCGCCTTCCTCCCGAGAGATGATGCTGTATCGACGACTCGTTCCTGCATCGAAGGGGCCGCGTTGACTCCAAAGCCTGCTGCTCCTGCCGACCGCGGGGGAGCGCGGCAAGAGATGTCACGGTGAGTGCGTGACGTGTCACGGAGCGAGCGTGACATGTCACGGAGCGAGCGTGACATGTCACGCCCGGCGGCAAGCCCCTCGACCGGCGCCGTCGCGTGAACGGGCCTGAATGCCCTCTTGCAGGTCCTGGCCCGAGGGTTGCTGTTCGAACGCCTGCAACGCCCGGGTGCCTCGCCGTCACCGGCGAGGCATCGCGGAGAGCCCTGGCGGGAAGCGCGGGAGCGCTCAGCAGAACGCCGCAGCGCGGAAAAGCAGCCTCGATCGGTGTGCGGAGCCTGCTCTTGAAGCGTTTGCTTTCTTGAAACTCGAACAAAGAGCCATCGAGGACCTATGTCGACCTATGTGCCTGGAAGACGACTGACTTCGCGAGCGAGCGAGCCGGGCGGCCAGCGGCTTGGAGCCCTGGTCGCGCTGAAGGTCATCACAATCTCTCTTGTCGGGTGCCTCGGCGAATTGCCGCGAGAGCCCGACGTGGACGGCAGCGAGCTCGACGAGGCCGCGCAGGGCCTCCGCGCCGACGACACGCGGATCCATGCGGCGTCCGAGGAGCCCATCGTGAGCACGGGCGACGGGCACGCCTGCGCCCTGAAGCCGAACGGCGCGGTCGACTGCTGGGGGGACAACACCCACGGCCAGGCCACCGACCCCGGGATGGACGACACCTATCTCCAGGTCAGCGCGGGCGCATGGCACACGTGTGGGGTGAGGACGAACGGCACGGTCCACTGCTGGGGCTACAACGCCGATGGGCAGGCCACGGATCCGCCTGTCACCTGGCCCGAGCACGTCTGGGAGCCGCTGTCTCCCAACGATACCTACACGCAGGTCAGCGCTGGCCGCTTTCATACCTGCGGCGTGAGGACGAACGGCACGGTCCACTGCTGGGGGAGCAACGCGAACGGCAGGGCCACGCCTCCAGCGATGGGCCGCTACGTGCAGGTCAGCGCGGGCGGATGGCACACGTGCGGGGTAACGGTGTCCGGCACGGTCGACTGCTGGGGGAGCAACGCCCAGGGCCAGGCGGCGGATCCCCCGGGCAGCGACACCTACACCCAGGTCAGCGCGGGCAGCGCGCACACCTGTGGCGTGAGAACGGACGGCACGATCCACTGCTGGGGGCGCAACGTGGAGCTCCAGGCGGCAGATCCTCCACAGAGCGAGACCTATATCCAGGTCAGCGCGGGCGAAGTCCACACCTGCGGGACGAGGAGCGACGGCTCGGTGAACTGCTGGGGGAGCAACGACGACGGCGGCGGGACGGATCCGACGGGGAGCTTCTCCCAGATCAGCACGAACGGAAGAATCACCTGCGGTCTGAAATTGAGCGGCGCAGTGGACTGCTGGGGGGACGATGAGGCTGACCCTGCCGTCGGCTCGATCTTCGGGCGACGCACCGTCACGGTGGGCCTCCACCATTCCTGCGCGCTGACCCCTTCCGGCGCGGTGATCTGCTGGGGGAGCGACAACTTTCTCCAGTCCACGGAGCCGTCCGGTACCTACAAGCAGCTCAGCGCAGGCAACAGCCACACGTGCGGGCTTCGGTACAACGGCACGGTGAACTGCTGGGGCAACAACAGCCACGGCCAGAGCTCGGCTCCCACGGGCACCTACAACCAGATCAGCGCAGGCAGCATTCACACCTGCGGTGTCAAGACGGACGGCACTGTCCACTGCTGGGGCGACAACGGCTCGGGCAAGGCGGACGATCCCCCGACCAGCGATACCTATACCCAGGTCAGCGCGGGTGACTTTCACACGTGCGGCGTGAGGACCGACGGCAGGGTGCACTGCTGGGGGCGCGACGCCGAAGGCCAGGCCACCGACCCCACGTTCCTGGTCCGCTTCACCCAGGTCAGCGCGGGCTACATGCACACCTGCGGGCTGACGGCCGCTGGCACCGCGCACTGCTGGGGGAGCAACGGAGAGAACCAGGCCGACAGCCCCGACGGCCCCTTCGCTCACATCACCGCGGGTTTGAGCCACAGCTGCGGGGTGAGGACCGATGGCAGGGTCGAGTGCTGGGGGAGCAACAACCTCGGACAGACCTCGGCTCCCGAGGGCACCTTCGTCCAGATCGACACGAGAAGGAATCACACCTGCGGCGTGACGGAGAACGGCCTCGTGGCCTGCTGGGGCGACAAGGATACGGAGAAAACCGCGCCGCCGTCGGAGATATTCTCTCAGATCAGCGCGGGCGCCGAGCATGGTTGCGGCGTGAACGCGAGCGGCTCGGCGAGATGCTGGGGGAACCGCTCGGACGGACGGGCCCCGGAGCCTGCCGGCACCTTCACTCAGGCCAGCGCGGGACAGGACCACACCTGCTGGCTGAGGTCGACCGGAGCGGTGGATTGCTTCGGGGACAACGGCTACGGGCAGGTTACCAAGCCCGCCGGAAATTACATCCAGATCGATTCGGGGTCGTTTCACAACTGCGGTGTGAAGACGGACGGCACAGTGAACTGCTGGGGGGACAACACCGCCGAAAAAGCCACGGATCCGGGGAGCTCCCTCCACTTCCTCCAGGTCAGCACGGGCGGCGCACACAACTGCGGCGTGAAGACGGACCACAAGCTGCACTGCTGGGGACACAATGGATATGGGCAGTCCACACACCCCACGGGCGACTTCGTCCAGGTCAGCGCCGGCGGCCTTCACAGCTGCGGTGTGAGGACGGGCGGTACGGTCGACTGCTGGGGGCTCAACGATCAGGGCCAGGCGACGGATCCCCCGTCCTCCGACACCTACACCCAGATCGCCGCGGGCCACTTTCACACCTGCGGCGTGCGGACGAACGGCACGGTGCACTGCTGGGGATACAATGAGGACGGGCAGACCGAGGATCCCGAAGGCACCTTCGTCAGCCTGAGCGCCGGTTACCAGCACACCTGCGGGATGAAGACCGACGGTCGGGTGCACTGCTGGGGGAAGTCCAGCAACGGCCGACTCTGGCTCCCGCTCGCGTTCTGAGCGCGCGCTGCTGCGTCAATTCCCCCGAACTTGCGCGAGGGCGGCGGCCGGAGCCTCGGCTCCTGGCTCGCGCTGACGATGGTGACGAGCTCCTCGCCGGCGCTGCACGCTCACGCAGCAGCGCGGCGACGGCGGCGGACCAGCGCGCCGAGCCCTGCCACGAGCAATCCGACGAGCGCGCCGCCGGGCAGCTGACCCCTGGAGGCCACGCTGAAGCTGCACCCACCGTCGTCCGACGCGCTGTCGCCGCCTGTCGTGGTCGGATCGCTGTCTCCGGAAGCGGTGCTTCCACTCGCGTTGCTCGTCGAGCCGCCCGTGGTGGCTCCGCCGGTGCCTTGCGCCGCGCCTCCGGTGGTCGCTCCGTTACCGGCGCCGCTGGTTGCGCTGCCACCTTCGCCGCCAGCGCCGCTGGTCGCGCTGCCGCCTTCGCCGCCAGCGCCGCTGGTCGCGCTGCCGCCTGCGCCTGAAGCGCTGCCGTTCGCGGCGCCACCTCCGCCCGATGCGTCGCTGCCTCCGGTTCCGTCAGCGCCGCCCGCGCCTTCTCCGGTGGACGGAGCGTCCATGTCCAGCCCGAAGAAGCGCACGGCGTCGGCCCACAAGCCTCGCCCGGAGAGATCGTGCGGGGCGCCTTGCGCGTAGTTCGACTCGAGGACGAGCGTCCCCGCAGCATTCGTGAAGGAGGCCCGATTCCAGTTATCCGGGGAACCCTTGAAGGTGCTCGTCTTGCTGTCGGAGTGACTCAGACCCAAGACGTCCGACCACTGGCTGACCTCGGCAGCGAAGTTCGGCTCGTAGTTGAGGGTGGTGTCAGCCGTTCCGTGCCAGAGCTGCACCCGAGGCCGTGCGCCGGTGAAGTTCGGGCTCGCCTTGCGCACGATGTCACCCCACTGGGCAGCGGTCCTGTTGGCAGGGGTCGTCCAGCCATAGGCGTTGCCTCCCGTCCAGGCGCCGGCGGGGACACCAGCCAGCACCGAACCCCCGGCGAACACGTCGGGGTAGGCGGCGAGGAGCGCATTCGTCATGCAAGCGCCGGAGGACGCCCCCGCAGCGAAGACGCGGGTCGGATCGGCGTGGTGCTGCGTGATGGCGTACTGGACCATCTTGGTGATGGCCTCTCGCTCACCGCTGCGCGCGGGCGTCGCGTCAAAGCAGTTGCCGCCTGCTTGCGGAGTGATGATGAGGAAGCCGTGCTGATCGGCCAGACCCTGGAACCAGCCATGAGCGTTTCCTGCGTTCCCGCTGCAGTAGTGCAGCGAGACCACGATCCCCGGCGAAGCGTCGACCTTGTCCGGGACGTAGAGGTCCATGGGCGTGTTCCCGCCGTAGTTGACCCGGGTCTGCCACGAAGCCGCCAATGACGGCGAAATCGCGAGCAACACGGTTGCGAGGGAAGCGGCGGCGGGAGCGACGAGTCGAAGGGTGGTGGTCATTGGCTACCTCGCTATCGCTATATCAATCACAGTCGAGGGGTAGAACAGAAATCGAGGCGCGTAGTCGAGACAAGCTTGATCGCTGGGCGAGGAGGTGTGTCGTTTCGTAACAATCGGTGGGAGTGTGTCATTTCGTAACAATCGGTGGAAGGAATGGAGGGGCCCGTCAGCGCCGCGGCCGTCGCTGAAGATTCGGTCGTCGTCGCGCTGCTCCCGACGGGTCGCGACCCGTCGGGTAGGAGCGGTCGCGACAGGACACGAAAGGCCACTCCATGGCAGCGCTGCCCGGCTGAGGCCGGCGCAGTGGAAAATTGCATGAGCCTCTGACCGTGGCGTGGCATAGTGGATGCCCTTCTTCCGCCCTGGCCTGCCATGTCGAGCCCCGACGAGACCACGATTGCCCCCGGGGATGTCCTCCTCGGCAAGTATCGCGTGGAGAGCGTCCTCGGACGGGGCGCCATGGGGCTCGTCGTCGCCGCGCGCCACCTCGCCCTCGACGAGCGCGTCGCGATCAAGGTGCTGTTGCCGAGGTACGTGCGGGATCCGGAGATCCTCCAGCGCTTTCTGAGGGAGGGGCGCGCCGCCGTGCGCGTCCGCAGCCAGCACGTCGTGCGCGTCGCCGACGTCGGCACGCTCGAGAGCGGCGCGCCGTACATGGTGATGGATCACCTCGAGGGGAGGGACCTCGCCGCCGTGCTCGCGGAGAGCGGGCGCCTCGCCGTGCCCGTGGCCGTCGAGCTGGTGCTCCAGGTCTGCGAGGCGCTCGCGGAGGCGCACGCGCAAGGCATCGTCCACCGGGACGTGAAGCCGAGCAACCTGTTCGTCACGCGGAACGCGGACGGCTCGCCGTGCGTCAAGGTGCTCGACTTCGGGATCTCCAAGATGACGCACGCGGAGGACCACGCGTTGACGCGGGTGGGGGGAGTGCTCGGCTCGCCCCTCTACATGTCCCCCGAGCAGCTCCGCTCCTCGAGCGACGTCGACGGCCGCGCGGACGTCTATTCGCTGGGCGTCGTCCTCTTCGAGCTGCTCACGGGGCGAACGCCGTTCTTCGCGCACGAGCTCGCGCAGCTCGTCTACCTGGTCACGCAGGGGGAGCCGCAGCGGCCGCGCGCCCTCCGCCCGGACCTCCCGGAGCCGCTGGAGCAGGTGATCCTCGCGGCGATCGCGCGCGATCGCGATCGCCGGTTCCCGACCGTCGCGGATCTCGCGCTCGCGCTGGTGCCGTTCGCTCCGCCGCACGCGCGCGCGGCGGCCGAGCGCCTGTTCGGCGCGCTGCGCGGCGCGCTCCCGGCCGTGGCCCTGCCGCCCGGCGCTGCTCGCACCGCCACGGCGGTCACTGCTGCCGGGGCGACGCTCCCCGCGTCGACCGTGCCCCTCGGCGGGGGAGCGCTCACCATGGCGCCGCTCGGTACGACGAACCGCAAGCCAGCGTCGCGCGAGAAGCGCGCCGCCGCGATCGGGCTCGGCCTTGCGCTCGTGAGCGGCGGCCTGCTCCTCTGGCGCCTGTCGGACCGGGCCCCGCGCGACATCGAGCCCGAGACGGCGGCGTCGGCGGGCCCTCAGGGCGCGGTCCCGGAGCCGCGCCCCGTACAGCCGAGCGCCGGGCCGGAGCCGCGCCCTGCGCAGCCGAGCGCCGCGCTGGACGCGGCCGTCGAGCCGGCCGCCAGCGCCGTGCCGCCGTCCGGCGCCGCTCCCGGCGCGTCGGCCGAGGGGCCGCCGCCCGAGGCGCGCGCCACCGCCACGGGCGCCCCCGCCGCGCAGAAGCCCGCGAGGCCGGGCGGCTCGGCGCAGCCTGCGAAGCGCGGCGCGCCGCAGGGGAAGCGGCCCTCCAGCGCCGACCCGTTCTCGCGCGATGTCTTCTGATACGTTTGATACCTTCGCCGACACGATGACGCCGCCGCAGACGAAGAGCCGACCGAAGCGCGGGCGCGCCGCGCGTCTCTGCGCGATCGGCATCGGCCTGGCCGCGGCGATCGCGGGCGGGCGCGCGGCGAGGGCCGAGGACAAGGCGGGCGCCGTGGCGCTGTTCCGGGAGGCGGGGGCGCTCGTCGACGCTGGCCAGGCGCCGCGCGCCTGCCCCAAGTACGAGGAGAGCCTGCGCCTCTACGACAGCGTCAACACCCGCTATTTCCTCGCCGATTGCTACGAGCGCATCGGCAAGATGGCCTCCGCGTGGGCGCACTTCCTCGAGGTCGCCGCGCGGGTGCACGCGAGCGGCGACCGGGTGAAGGAGGCGAAGGCGCGCGAGCGCGCGGCGGCCGTCCAGCCGAAGGTCTCGCGACTCTCGGTGGTCGTCGAGGCCGCGAGCACGCCGGGCCTCGAGGTGAAGCGCGACGGCACCCCGGTCGGCCCCGGCCAGTGGGGCGTGCCCATGCCGGTCGACGCGGGGATCCACGTGATCCAGGCGAGCGCGCCGGGCAAGCGGGCGTGGACGGCGCAGGTCGAGGTGAAGCCGGGCGGCGTGACCTCGACCCTCGTCGTGCGCGCGCTGGAGGACGACCCCGCGTCGAGCGACGCGGGCGACGCGGGCGGCGCGGGCGGCGCGGGGGGTGGCCGCCGCACGATCGCGCTCGTCACGGCAGGCGCGGGGGTCGTCGCCGTGGGCGTCGGGGCGGGGCTCGGCTTCGCGGCGAAGTCGAGGTTCGACGAGTCGCGCCCGTTCTGCAACGGCGATCGCTGCGATCGGCGCGGCATGGACATCCGCGGCAGCGCCGTGGCGCGCGCGAACGTCGCGACCGTGGTCTTCGGCGTCGGCCTCGCGGCCATCGCCGGCGGCGGCGTTCTGTGGCTCACCGCGAAGAGCTCGACCCAGGGCGCGTCGCTGGCGATCTCGCCCGCGGTTGGCGGCGCGCTCGTGCAAGGCAGCTTCTGATGCGCTTCCAGGTGCTCACAATCGCCCTCTGCGCGTCGGTGTGGCTGAGCGGATGCGGCCTCGTCCTCGGCATCTCGCCCGGCGAATACGACCCGGATCCGTTTGGCCTCGATGACGGCGCCGGGGGAGCCGGCGGCCCGGACGACGGGGCGGGCGGCGCCGGCGGATCGGGCGGCTCGGACGCGGAGCCCGAGCTCCCTGCCTGCACCGCGCTCCTCGACGACCTGGAGGACGGCGACGGCGCGATCCTCCGGTGCAAGGACCGTGTCGGCAGCTGGTACACGTACAACGACGGCACCCGGGGCGGCGCGCAGACCCCTCTGCCCGGCCGCCCGTTCGTACCGGTCTCGCCCGGGCACGACCCGAGCGAGTACGCCGCTCACGTCGCGGGGAGCGGCTTCCTCTCGAGGGGGGCCGGCATGGGGTTCGACCTGAACTTCGCCCCGGGGGGCGCGAAGCTCACCTACGACGCTTCTGCCTACTCGGGCCTGACCTTCTGGGCCAAGGCGGCGGCGCCGACGCACATCTACGTGAACTTCCCCGACCGCAACACCGATCGCGAGGGCGGCGTGTGTGAAGGCACCGGCTGCGGCGACCACTTCGGCGAGGGGATCGACATCACGACCGAGTGGGCGCAGTACACGGTCATGTTCGATATCCTCAGCACGGACGGCTGGGGAGTGCCTGCGCCCCCGGCGTTCGACGCTGCGCACGCTTACTCGATCGAGTTCCATACGGCGAAGTCGACCGTGTTCGACATGCTCGTGGACGACATCGCGTTCGTCCCGTGAGCGTGGGCTCATGACAGACCAGGAGAAGCCGCGTCGCGCGTGTCTCCATCCCCGACGTCCTCTGGACGACGATTTCGAGAGGTGCGCCTGCCCGCAGACGGATGGTCCGGGCGAGGTGATCGACCGCTTCGCGACGCCCGGATATGTCGAGGGCCGACCAAGCGCGGGAATGCTCCACGAACTTCGCGAGCCGACTCTACTCTCGTCGCCATCGCTTCGTCCTTCGTTGCGACGAAGACAGATAACCAGCCCAGGCGGCACGGGGTCGAGGTAATCAGCAGGCGAGGCATCGCGCCGGAGCAGGGTGGCGCAGAGCGAGCACTTGAGGGCGCTGCCGACGCGAACGGTGGTCGAGGTCAGCTCGGTCGACTCAGATCTCTTTGAGAACGACCTGGTTCTTTCCGTTGTCCTTGGCTAGTTTTTCAGCATCATCCAGAGCTATAACTAAGTCCCCGAGCGCAGTGGCCTTACTGACCACGACCGCGCCGATGCTTGCAGTTGTTGACGCTCCCGTTAGATGATGGGTGGGGGCCGCTTTTCGCTCACGCAGGATGATGGCTCGCTCACCCGCGCGATGGCCATCGCCCGCCCATCCGGTGCCCGGAGCCCCCGCCGGCGGCTCCGTCCGCCCATCGCCCGCGCGACGTGGCCGCCGGGGCGCGCAGGGCGCGTTAAGGGCGGCGCAGCCGCCGAGCCCTGCGAGGGAACCCTTGACGCGTCCGAGCACCCCGGCACGCTCAGGACGCGATGAGCCGACCATCACGCCCGTGACCGGGGCCCGCTCACCGTCGCGATGGTCATCAGCCAGCCCGAGCGGGAAAGCATCAACCAGCTTGATTCTCAACAGTACTTCAAGGCCATCTACCGGATCGAGGCGACCTGCAAGGAGGAGCAGCGTCGCCTTCTCCGAGTGCTGCCGGTACTCGCTCCGCTTCATGCCCAGTCGGCGGCTCCAGGAGTACAGTGTGCCGGCGTTGACCCCCTCCTGCTCTGCGAACACGCGGGCACAGTGCCCGCTCTTGTGCCAGCGCGCCACGCGGTCGCGCCAGGTGCGTGTGCTCTCGTCCATCGGTACCTCCGGCGCCGGTTTCTAATCGGCGCAGAGGCTCGAAGGCAGGATGTGGTCCGCAGAACGCGTACCAATTTCAAGGCGCTGAAGACGGGCTGCGCCTACGAGAAACGCCAGGCCGAAGACCTCCATGGCCTGCGCAACGTGCTCGCTCTTTGCGCGCCGATCGCGTGGCAACTGCTGCTGCTCCGAAGCGAGACTCGTCGCGAGCCCGACCGCCCCGCCGCCGCAGCGCTCACGACCACCGAGATCGAGGTGCTCAGGACCTTCGCGCGCAAGCCACTGCCTGCACAGCCGACCGTTCGCGACGCCTTGCTCGCGATCGCGGCGCTCGGCGGTCCCCTCGAGCGCAACGGCGAGCCGGAGTGGCAGGCGCTGGGACATGGCTACGAGCAGTTCCTCGTCCTTGTCCAGGGCTGGAGCGCCGCGAAGAAGGTGCGGAAAATGTGATCAATCCTGAGACGCCGGTACCGTCGAATCGTATACCTGTACCGTACTGGCGGCATTTCCTTGCCGAGAACAGGCCGCGTGAGGGATGCTGCCGCCACGAAATTTACCGCGCTTGACGCGCGGCAGGAGGCAGTCTTGGGTCATATATCGAGGTTATGGGTCTGTTCGCTAACTCTCGCGGTAGCGTGCGATCCGAAGAGCTGCAACCGTCAGGATCCGACGACCACGACGGTGGTGACCGTCAACGATGCCGGCGCGGAGGGCACAGGCGTCACGGCGCAGTGCTCGGGCTGGTTCCCCGACTGGATCTCGTCCAATCCGCCGCCCGCCGGCACAGCGAGCTTCCAGCTCTCGCAGGCTTATCCGCTGGGCATCCCGATCCTCAAGATCGAAGGCGAGAACATCCGCATCACCGGCTGGGACCCGCCGCCCTCAGCGAGCGTCCAGCAAGCTCCCTGGCTGCAGCACGACTTCCACGACCCGGCACAGCGCCCCGCGTATCTCGACGCGCTCAAGAACTACCTGCTCGAGGGCAACGACACCAACGACTTCGACGTTTCGAAGAACACGCAGCGCTCCTGGTACCACGTACCGATGATGACCTCGGACAACTTCTCGCGCCGTGAGCCGTACCACGGTCTGACCAAGGAACGGGCGCTCCGCTCCACCGACCATAAGTGGATCATCGACGGGACGGGCGGCAGCGCGAACCTCAACTCGTACGCCATCGGCGCGTACAACGCGCTCGGCGGCTACACCATCGGGCAGGTGTTTAAGGACCCCAATCCGGCCAACAGCGATCCCTCAAAGGGCAAGTTCATCGAGGGCGCCTACGTCTTCAAGATCCTGTTCGCGGAGTACGACAGCGCCAAGATCGACGCCGGGCAGGATCCGCTCGTGGGCGCTCCGGAATGGCAGATCCAGGACATCGCCGACGCCGCCGGGCCGCTGCGCAAGGTGCGTCTGCTCCAGGTCGATGTCGCGGTGCGAGACGGCCGCTCGGCGCAGACCGGCTGGGTCTTTGCCACCTTCGTCTACGACAAGAGCATGGCGGGAGAAGCCAACCCCTGGCGCCGTTTACGTCCGGTCGGCCTGATGTGGGGCAACGATCCCGACGTCAACGGTCCAGGCGCCGGCGTGATCGACGAGACCTTCCTCTCCCCGGACATCCCCGCCAACCTGCAGCGGCAAGACGGCAACCCCTACGGTCGCGACGGCCGCCTGAACGGGCCCGTCGACAATCGCTTCTCCTCCTGCCTCAGCTGCCACTCCACGGCGCAGGTCGTCGTCGGGGCCACGACGCGCAACGCCTTCCGCGGCGTCGACCTGTTCCCTCCTCCGCCCTCGGCCTCGTGCACGAGCCCGATGGTGTGGTTCCGCAACGTCCCCGCGGGAACGCCGTTCGGAGTGATGACGAACGGCGGCAACGGCTGCGACCTAGACTCGCCGGCCACGGCGACTCCGTCTCTGCACGGCGTAGACTACTCCCTGCAGCTCGCCGATGCGCTCGAGGCGTCCCTCTTCGATCGCGCGCCCAACCCGTGCCAGGCGCTAGCCGAGGAGCTCAAGCAAGTGGACTCGCGCACCATCCCGCCCGGTGATCGCCGTGGGCGTTCCATCGAGGAGATGCGCCGCACCTTCTCGGCCGAGGTCGCTCGCGAGCCACGAAAGCTCAAAGACACGAGCGATCTCGCACAAATCACGCGCAAGCGCGCCAAGGAGCGCAAGCTGCAGACCGCGCTGCCGGCCAACGTGATCACCGCCCAGAAGGGCGAGCGCGAAGGCCATCGCCGCTGACCGGGCTGGTGCCAGCGCCAGCATCTCCGGTCTCAACGGCCCTGACGCTCGATCCGCTCCCGTAGCCACGCGCGCAGCGCGGCCTCGTGTTGACGCTCCCGTTAGATGATGGGTGGGGGCCGCTTTTCGCTCGCGCAGGATGATGGCTCGCTCACCCGCGCGATGGCCATCGCCCGCCCATCCGGTGCCCGGAGCCCCCGCCGGCGGCTCCGTCCGCCCATCGCCCGCGCGACGTGGCCGCCGGGGCGCGCAGGGCGCGTTAAGGGCGGCGCAGCCGCCGAGCCCTGCGAGGGAACCCTTGACGCGTCCGAGCACCCCGGCACGCTCAGGACGCGATGAGCCGACCATCACGCCCGTGACCGGGGCCCGCTCACCGTCGCGATGGTCATCAGCCAGCCCGAGCGGGAAAGCATCAACCAGCTTAATTCTCAACACCTCGTCCTCCACGTCCCACCCGTCCCGCTTCATCAGCTACACGAAGGCTAGGTGCGCCTCCGGGATGATCTGCATCTTGAGGTCGTCGCCGTCTTCGCGCAGGTAGACGTCCACCTCGCCGCGTCCGGCGTCGGACTCCACGCTCACCACCCGCCGCTCGCGGTCAACCAGCACCCTCGAGCCGACTGCGGGCACTTCGGGGAGCTCCACGACCTTCGACAGGGTGTGCCCGCCGTTCTCCAGGATGAGCCGTACGCGCATGCGCCGGAGGCTACCACGGATGCCCCGTGGGTCGGTGGGGCGCCTGCCCGAGCCGCCCGCCGGAGCGCCCACAGCGCCGGCTAGATCGCGGCGACCAGTTCGCAGTCATCGTACGCGAGCTCCAGCACGAGGCCGGGGCTAACGGGGAGGTGAAGCGCTACGGTGAGCTCAGCGAGAAAGACGCCAGCGAGAGCGGTCAGGTCGTCAGGATAGAGCATGCCGAGGGGGGCGACGCAGGGCCATGTCAATCCGCTATTCCTTTGGAGAGACCGCGGGTCAGGCGTCTGACTCCGGCGAGTTGCCATCGTTGCTGTTCACAATCGCGTACTCCTCTCGAGTAGGCGGCCATGCATGCTTGGGATTCTTTTGATACCACTCTTTTGCCTGGCGTTCGAACCAAGTTTCCAAGTCAGTTGCCCGTGCTCGAAGCAAATTGTCTACCGCGCCAGAGCACTGCTGTATGGTGTCGAGTAATTGTCGAAATCCGGCTCGGTCTACAACTTCCACGCGGTCTTTCGGTGTCTTGCCTCCACCGACATTGCAGTGGGTATAGGTAGAGATCCAGCCTGTTCTTGAGATCTCTTTGTTGAGGATGTTGTAGGTGTATAGGGTTTCCGTGTCGATGGCAATTATTGGTATGTAGATGGTGAACTCTGGGACCATGGAAATATGTTCGGCAAGTACCCACTCGGAGATCTCGTGTCCGTGCCAGTAGGATGCTCCGACTACGTTCTGCATTCCTTCGGCATACCGCTGGTGTCCCGAAGCTTTCGGAGTGCCGTCTCCCATCCGTTCTGCGATGGCCCAATGCACGCATCTAGTTCCTTTTTCCAGCGGCAAGATAGCCTTGCCGAGTTGTCCGCTGCCACTAAGAAGCAATTCGAACTCGTGGCAATACGGCAATGCCGAATTGTTGGATGGGACGCCGCCAGCTCGTCGCCGTGCCACATGAGCGGGAGGCGGCGATGCGAGCGCGGGATCAAATATTCCGACAAATCGAGCTGGATCATGTAGCCGCTTTACCTCAATCATTAACGTGAAGTGAGCGGCGGCGGTAGGGGTTGATACTCGATATCCTGCAAACAGGTCCACCTCGCAGAATGTTCCCTCTCTTGTTTTGAATACGTTTCCGAGGGATGCTTCGAATCCGCGCTCTTGCAGCTCCCTTAGAAGAGCAACTTCAACGAGGTACCCTGCGCCTTCTATCGATTCGCGGATGTCTTCGGAAGAGAGGGGATCAAGTAATCGAGGGCTCTTTGCCATGAGTGTTCCTCAATCTGTCGAGCCAATTATCGTTTCATGAGGTGGTAGGTCTCGCTGGTGCCGGCGTGTTGTCCGTGACCTGTGTATAGTGACGAGATAGGGCTGTCGGCG
The DNA here is from genome assembly GCF_051524395.1 of Sorangium sp. So ce117. NCBI lineage: Bacteria > Pseudomonadati > Myxococcota > Polyangiales > Polyangiaceae > Sorangium > Sorangium sp. So ce117. The sequence continues at coordinate 6,096,776 of NZ_CP150309.1, read as the reverse complement.
GTATCGCGTCGCGTGCCGCGCGATGCACGACGAGAAGCAGGTGCCGTGAAATTTGGACGGCGTGAGGTGGGGAGCAGTCTGCGAAGGTATCCGGCCGTATTCTTCTGGTCCTCGGTACCTCTCTAGCCACCCCATCACCTACCCCGATCTGTGAGGTCAGCGGAGGTAGCGTCCCGTGTCAAGAGGAGGCCGCTCGGCAGGGGGCCGCAGCCAGGGTATGGGCCGGCGCCGCAGGGCGTGGATCTCGTCCGCCGCCTGCATCCGGCGCGGTCGCGTACGCTCGCTCGTGCTCCCTGGCCAGGCGAAGCCTGGACGCCGCCGTGCTCTGGTTCATGCCGCGCCGCCGGGCGGATGCGGCCAGGCTCTCCGGATCGTCCACTGTGAGCAGCGCCTCGACCTGCCAGTCCGGCAGGCTGGCCAGCGCGGCCAGCACCTGGCGCGCAGCGATCTGCGCCTCCAAGCTTGGCTCGACCGGTTCGCGAAGCAGCCCAAGCGGGCTCGGATGGAGCACGGCGCGAGGTGCCCATGCGCTGTTAATGTGGTACGAGGCGAGCCGCCACGCGATCCCGTGGAGCCACTTCCTCAGCGCGTCCCGGGGCCTGGCTTTCGGATCTGGCCGGTACGTCGCACGGCGCACCGAGTTCCATGCGTTCACGAGCACCTGCTGTTCGACGTCGGCGCGGTCACGCTTCGGGATGCCAGCGAGCGTCGCGAGCACGATCCCGCGCTCCGCAAGGATCGCCTCGATCGTTGGCTTCTTCCTGGGATATCGCGCGGCGGGCGAGCGGCGAGCCCCCTTCCGCCGGGGCTTCATGTCCTCGCGTTTCTGCTTTCGACGCGTGAAACCAGCGCAGGGCGATGGGCTGACGCCTGCAGCCAAGGAACCTGTATGGCTCATGATGGTGATCTGTGGGCGCTCGGGCCGAGCAAGGGCAGAACGACTTGCGGGCATCCGCGGGGCGCCCTGCCACATCGCGCGGCTGCGCGAGGGTTGAGGGCATCCGCGCCGGGAAGGTACCGGCTCACATCGCGGTGATCGCGATGTTGTCGACGAGGACCGGATCGCCGGTCGAGACGCGGATCTGCAGGTTGTTGTCGTCCGACGGCGGGGTGAACGTCGCCGAGCAGGTGGTGCTCCAAGCGCTCGAGGGCGAGAAGCTCGTCCACATCACCTGGGCGCCGCCGCTCACGACGCGGAGCTCGGCCTGGGAAGACCCGCTCGCCGTGGTCCTGCGCGCGTCGAAGCAGATCGGGTACGGCCGCCCCGCGGCCAGCGCGAGCTGGCGGTTGCGCACCGGGTAGCCCGTCGCGCTCTGCGTCACGCGGACCGCCCAGTTGGGCGTGCCCGTCACCCGTCCATCGGGGACCACCTGCGCCCGGCTCCCATCGACGTGGTTGCGCCAGTTCGTGCGCTTGTCGAAGGTGTCGAAGTTCATGATGGCGGTGCTCTTCACCACGCTCGGCGCGGACACGAGGATGTCCGCCGTCCCGAACACGCCGAGCCCGAGCGTGAGCCCGTCGGACGGGGCGTTCACCTCGAACGTGTGCATCTGCCAGCCCGATCCCACGGTGTTCGCCACGTACTCGCCCCCGAGCGACGTCGCGCCGCTCTTCAGCCCCACCCACAGCGAGCTCGCGTACTGGCTCGCCTGCGTGTAGGTCATGAGCGTGATCCGGTAGCTGCCCGCGGCCAGGTTCAGCTTGCCGTGCGAGAGCGCGTCGGCCTAGCCCGCGCCGGTCGTGCGGTTGATGCGCGCCCACCGGTTCGTCACGTCGAGGGTCGCGAGCGCGGTGAGGTCCCAGAGCGCGTTGCGGCGCTGGCTGTCGAAGCCGAGGTTGTACCAGTCGCGCCGCGCCTCGCCGCGCAGCCGCTCGAGGTCACGCTGGATGTCGAACTCCCAGTCGAGCTCCTTGTCCGCCCAGCCGTAGTAGTTGGCCGGGGTGAGGCCGAGGCTCGTGACGAGCGGGACGTTGACCGTGGGGCCCTGGGCCGCGGGGTCGAAGCTCGGGTTGATGGTACCCCAGTAGAGCAGATCGCGCATCGAGAGGGCGTTGCGGCCCCAGCACCCGCCGGAGCACGCCGTGGAGAGCGGGGCGATGATCATCTTGCCGTTCGCCGCGTTGAAGTGGGGCGAGCCGCTCATGCCTCCTTCTCCCCAGACGTTCATCTCGACGCCGGTGTTCGGCGCCGAGGCCGGGGTGAACCAGTGCATTATACAAATATCTTGGCGTCTTGTGGCGCCTCATGGCGTCTTGTGGCGTCCTTTCAGTTCGAACTTCTGCGCTTTTCAGGCAGTTTCAACCCGTTTGTCGCTCCAGCGATGCCCCCGCGAGGCGTGTGCCCGCTGGCTCACGTCACGCGCCTCGCGCGGACCATTCGAAGAGTTGGATGTCTGCCCGACGTTTGCAATTTGGAATGGATCAGTCGCAGGTGCCGCCCGCGTAGTTGCCGGTCACCTCGATGGTGGGCGTGCCGGGGTCGATCTGGTCGGCGATGGCCTGGGCCTGGCAAGTCGGAAGCGACTCATTGTCCCTGATCGAGAGCTCTTGCGCCACGGTCTCAAGTGAGCCGAGCGCAGCGATGTTCGTGAGCCTCGGGTTTTGCCTGATCAAGAGCGAGGGGACCGAGGTCAGGTTGTCGAGCCCCGAAGGGGAGACGAGTCGATCGTTGTCAAGAATGTAGATGTAGCTGGTCGCGGCTTCGAGCATCTCGAGCCCGGTGAGGTCGCTCAGCCTCCAGTTTCCAGTGACCCACAGGGCCCTGAGGACGTGATTGTCGGGGTTGAGACCGGTAAGGCTCAGGAGATCGGCGTTGTCGGAGACGGAGAGCTCCTCGTCGATCTTGACGTTCTCGAGGCACTCGAGGTTCGTTACGGGAGCTCGCGCTGACCCGCGCGCAGGACGGCGTGCACGGCGTCGGTCGTGTCCAAGGACGCATTGAGCAGCCGCGGCGGATCCTTCGGTTTGCTCAAGGCATCCTCCTCCCAGCCGTGGCGCGCCGCCTGACGTTCCTCAGGTTATTTCCAGTTCTTGCGCTGGGGATTCTCCCAAGGCGCCTTGCACAACAAGCAATTATCGCCGAAGAAATGGTCCCGTGCGCCCATGTCGTTGTAGATCCAGTAGCGCATCCATGCGACGATCGCGGGCCGCTCTTCGCCGCCGCCGTCGCTCTCGATGTATGCATGAGGCGCGCCCGTCAGCGTTGCCAGGAATGTGGGCACTTCGGACATGTCGTAGGTGGCCTGCTGGAGGGGCATGCCGACAGTATCCCGGGTGCCAGTCGTCTGCAGCATCGTGCCGTGGAGGTCGGCCGAGGCCCTGTGGCCGTGGATCGAGACGACAGTGGCCACCGCCTCGTGACCGCCGAGTTGCACGGCCGAGGTGCCGCCGACCGAGAAGCCCATCGAGACCGCATGATCGACGTAGAGCTTGCCCTGGTATTTGCCTGGCGCGTCGTTCTGCTCCAGGATCCACTTGAGACCATCCTCCATCTTCCTGAGATTGCCTGCGTCGCCGGGGCCGCCGCTGAGGACGGGGCACCCGACGACCACGAAACCGTGAGAAGCAAAGTTCGTCAGCATGTTCGTGTGCACCGCCACCTGCTGGCCGATGCCGGGGCCGAAAACGATCGGAGCGTGCAAGAAGCCGTCCACACCCAAGGGTTCGGGCCTAAACACCGTATAGGCTCCGTTCGGCCCCACGTTCTGCTCCACGGTCGTCGCGAACGGACCCTTGGCAGAGTAATCCGTGATGGGTGGGAGCGCCGAACCACCGGCTCCGCCGGCTCCAGCGCCGCCGGCTCCAGCGCCGCCGTCACCTGCTCCGCCCGCGCCTGCTCCGCCCGCGCCTGCTCCGCCCGCGCCTGCTCCGCCCGCGCCTGCTCCGCCCGTTCCACCGGCGCTGGTGTCGGCACCGCTACTGGCCGCGCCACCCGACCCAGCGGTTCCGCCGGTCGACGCCCCGCTGGTGGTGGCTGACACGCTCGAACTGCCCGCACCGGCAGCTTGTGCCGCGCCGCCGTTGTCTTCGCCGCACGCCAGCAGCGCGACGCTCGAGAGCAAGCAGAAGACATTGAAGCGCCTGACGGTTTTCTTTTTGTTGTACATGAGGCCTCACTGGTTACGTCACGCCAGCGCCAAGCGCCTGCTTCAGGCCGACGATGACGAAGTTGGCAGACAGGTGGTTGCCAGGCGTTCCGCCTTGGAACCGTTGCAACGCTCCCCTGCATGCTGCTCATCTGGGGTGAGAGCCGACCGTCAGGGTCAACGCGCATGAAGAAGAAGGGCCCGATGCGCATGACGGTCTATCCAGGGTTAAGCGGAAGAAACTCCAGAAAGCCAATGTGAACGTTCACATTGCCGGCGTCAATCAAAAAACCGCCGCGCGGCGATCCTCGATGATCCGATGGGTGCGCAGCTGCGGCCGGCCTCGTGGGATGCAGCGGCGCTCCGGGCCGTACGGCGGACGTGGCTTCGGTGGGTAGGGGGTCCAAACGCCTTTGCGAAGGCAAGTGCCCACTCGCGCCAACCGCCGGCAGCAGCGGCCACCGCGCAGCAAGCCGCGGGCATCACGGCGGGCCCGGCAGGTGCTGCTGCGAGCGGCGGTGAGGAGAACGTTTGCAGGCCGAAGGGTGCGGCGGCGCCCCCCGGCGCGGAGGTCCGCTCCGCGCGAGGTGGCACGGGGCCAGGCGAGGCGCGCTTCGGCACCGGCGTCATCACGCGGTGGGTGCCGCCGCGCCCTTCGTACTGGACGCGGTAGGCAACGCGGCCGTCGGGCAGCAGGCTGAGGCGATCGAGGGCGAAGCACGGCCGCGCGCAGTAGCGGACGAGGCGCTCGCGCCCTTGGTCGTCGTCAGCTTCGAGCCTCACCGCCGCCTGGACGTTGAACCCGTCGAGCTCCGCGGTGAACGCACCGTGCTTCTTCCGCTCGAAGCGGGCGTTGCCATCGTCCGCGGGTCAGAGCCCCGCCGATCGAGCGAAGCAAACGCGCCGCCCGACGCGGCTTTCGAGCGCCGAGAGCGACGCTTCTCCGCGGCGTGCGACGGGTTCGACGTGCATTGCGCGGTGCGCATCGCAGCGGATGATGATCAGGGGCGCGAGAGGCTCGTGCGGTACTGCACCCGCCCGGCCTTCGCACTCGATCGAATCGAGCTCCTGCCCGATGGGCGTAAAACCACCGGCCCGCGCCGCGAAGTCTGAGCCGTGCGCGGGGCACGCGCCTCTGCCCGCGTCGCCGTGCGCGGAGCGGCTCCGGCTGGGTCGAGCTCGCGGAGCGCAGCTCCGGGTTCCCGACGCACAGCTGAGAGGTGTAACTGCGGAGACCGCCCATCGTGATCACGCAGATCACGCCATCGTGATCACCGCGATCGCGCATCGTGATCGCCCTCGGAGCGAAGCGACGCTGGTCCGTGTCAGAGCAACGAACGCTGCCAGGTTGGCCCTTATGGCGGGTCCTGCGGACAGTGTGTTCCGCGCGTCGTCAAGAGCTGTGGACCCTGCCCGGCATCGAAAGACTGTCATTGCGGCGCCTTCTGGCCCAAGGGCATGGCCTGCCCCTGACGGCTGACCGGCCGCCGCTCGCCTCCCATTCCCTCGGGAAACGCCTTGACCCAACCGTCCTCTGAGGACCCGGCATAGTTGGATTGTAGCCCGACGTTTGCAGTCTGGAATGGATCAGTCGCAGGTGCCGCCCGCGTAGTTGCCGGTCACCTCGATGGTGGGCGTGCCGGGCTCGATCTGATCGGCGATGGCCTGGGCCTGGCAAGTCGGAAGCGACTCATTGTCCCTGATCGAGAGCTCTTGTACCACGGTCTCGAGTGAGCCGAGCGCAGCGATGTTCGTGAGCCTCGGGTTCTCTCTGATCAAGAGCGAGGGGACCGAGATCAGGTTGTCGAGCCCCGAAAGGGAGACGAGCCGATCGTTGTCAAGGATGTAGATGTAGCTGGTCGCGGCTTCGAGCATCTCGAGCCCGGTGAGGTCGCTCAGCCTCCGGTTTCCGCTGACCCACAGGGCCCTGAGGACGTGATTGTCGGGGTTGAGACCGGTGAGGCTCTCGAGATCGGCGTTGTCGCCGACGGAGAGCTCCTCGTCGATCTTGACGTTCTCGAGGCCCTCGAGGTTCGTCACGCCCGTTGCATGGATCGCAACGTGATCTGCACGCGTCAAATTGCTCAGGGCGCGGAGGGACGTGACGCCCGGCGCGCGGAAGAACATGATGGATCCGATGCGCGTGAGGTCCTGCAGGCCATCGATATTCGTGAGCGAGGCGTTCGCCTCCAGACGGAGCTCACCGAGCTCGACGCCTGCGAGCGCGTCGATATTCTCGAGCGCGTCGTTCTCGTTCACGTGAAGATGGCTTATCTCGCTCATGTTGTGCAGGCCCGCGAGATCGCGGAGCTTGTCGTTGTTGTCGATGACCACCTGCAATCCGCCAGTTAGGCCGTCGAGGCCGGCGATGCTCAGCAGCTCGGGATTTTGGCCGACGTAGAGCTGATCACGGACCTCGGTCAGCGACGACAGGGCGTCGAGGTTCGTGAGCGAATCATTGCTGGCGATCAGGAAGTTTTCGACTCGCTCCACCCGGAGACCGTCGAGGCTCTCGAGCGCCGGGTTGTGGCTGACGGAGAGGTGTTCCGCGTCCGTGATACCGAGGCCGTCCAGGCTCTCCAGGCTCAGATTCCCGTTGACGTCGAGATAGTTCGATTTCTCGACGTAGAGCTCGAGGCCGTGGAGATCGGTCAAGGCGACGTTATCGAGGATGCTGAAGTAGCGGCCCACATGACGAAGCCCTTCGAGGCCCGAAAGGGAGCGCAAGGCGCCGGTGTTCATGACGGTGAGGTCGTTCGTGACCACCTCCAGTCGTTCGAGCCCGCTCAGCGTTTCGAGCGCGTCGCTCGTGATGTCGACGATGTCCGCCCCGGTCAGGCACTTGAGGTGCTGGAGGTCCTCGACGCTGCCGGCGATCGCGACGTTGCCCGCGCTGTGAATGAGCGGCAGCGCGTCGAGCTGCGCCTGGGTTTTCACCTGGATCGGAGCGAGATAGGCGACGGAGTCCGCGCACTCCGGATCGGTCGGCTTTCCTGGGAGGCTCTCTCCTCCGCCTCCCGCACCACCGCCGCCGGCGGGCGGCATACCGCCGCCTCCATCGTTGGCGCCAGCTCCGCCCGCGCCCGTCGCGGCGGTGGCCCCGCCGCCCGTGCCCGTCGCGGTGGTGGCCCCGTCGCCTGTGCCCGTCGCGGTGGTCGCGCCCGGCGGGGACCCGCCCGTGCCCGTCGCGGTACCGGGATCGTCACCGTCTCTGGGCTCTTCGCCGATCTGGAGCTCGATGCCGCAGCCGCCGAGGAGCGGCGAGGTCGCCGAAAGCGAAGCGAGGAGGAAGAGGTTCGCGGCGCGCCGCGGGGACGAGGTGCGCGAGGAAAAGCGATTCGACATGGGGGTTCTCCGCCGAAAGGACCGCATCGTGCGGTCACCTGGTGCGTGGAGAGATCGGCTCAATTTTTTGGAGAGGATCCCTCGAGGCCGAGCGATTCGAGCCTGCCGCGGTACGCGGAGCCGGGGAACCGCTCGAGCAGGCTCGCGGCGCGGGCGCGCGCCTCGGCCGCACGGCCGAGGGCGAGCAGGGCGCGGATGGCGATGATCTCGCGCTCTTGAGCGAGCGCGCCGGTGGGGAAGCGCCGCGCGTGCTCGACCGTGAGCGCGAAGGACGAACCAGCGTCGGTGGCGAGCGCGTCCTGCGCGCGGTGGAGCAGCTGGACCTCGGTCTCGGCCTCCTCGGCGGCGCCGGCGGAAAGAGCGCTCGCGCTCGGGGGAGCCCCGCCGCTGGGCGCGCCCGGCGAAGGGAGCGCCGCCTCGTCGGCGCGCGGCGCGGCGGCGCTCGCGCGCGGGAGGAGCTCGTCGTGCGGCGCGGTCGCGCGCGATGGCTCACGCGCCGCGCCGCGGCCGCCCTCCGTTGCGGCGTGACCGGCGCCGTCGACGCCGGGCTCCGCGGGCCCCGGGGGGGCTTTCGTGGGCGCGGCGGCGCTCGGCCCAGGGGCGCTCGCGATGGCGCTGGGCGCGGCGTCGCGCGGCGCAGTGGCGGCGTCGCGCCACCACACGCCGCCCACGACGCCGAGGCCGAGGAGCGCGCCGAGGAGCGCGCTGGCGGCCACGGAAGGCCCCGCGGCGGCCGCGGTGAGGTGCCCGAGCGTGGGTGGAGGCGACGGGGGCGGCGATGCGACCTGAGGCGCCCCGGCCGGCGGCGAGGCGTCCGGCGGCGAGGCGCCCGAGGGCGGGAGCGGCCCGAGCGGGAGGCGCGCGGCGAGGCGGGCGAGGTCGTGAGCCCCGGGGAGCTCGCGCTGACCCGCGCGCAGGACGGCGCGTACGGCGTCGGTCGTGTCCGAGGACGCATCGAAGAGCCGCGGCGGATCCTTCGGTTTGCTCAAGGCATCCTCCTCCCGGTCGTGGCGCGCCGCAGGGCGGCCTCGACCACGCGGCGCGCCGCGTAGAGCCGCGCGTACGCCGTCTGGAGCGGGCAGCCCACCGCCTCGGCGACCTCCGTCATCGGCAGCTCCTCCAGCTCGAAAAGCACGAACACCGCGCGCTTGTCGTCGTCCAGCGTCTGGACGCACGCGTCGAGGAGCGCGCGCGCCTGACGCTCCTCCAGCTCCCCGTGCTGGTCCTCGTGCGCTTCCTGGTCGGGCAGCTCGGCGCGCGTGGACTCGCGGCGCCGGTGGGCGCGCTTGCGGTAGTCGGCCGCGACCCGGATGCAGATGCCGTAGATCCAGGTCTGGACCGAGGATCGCCCCTCGAAGCCCGCGAGGCGCCGGTGGACGATCATGAAGACCTCCTGGCAGACGTCCTCGGCGTCGGCCTCATGGACGCCGAGCCGCCGCAGCGCGCGCCAGACGAACGGCGCGTGTTCGAAGAAGAGCTGCTCGAAGGAGGGGACCGGGCCTCCCGGCGCGGAGATCGCGCGCGGCCGGCCTTCGGGCGCGGTGGCGAGCAGGGGCATGCGCTGGGGTGAGTGGACGCGCGGCGGGCGCGTTTTGAAAGAATCGACGCGGCCCGGTCGCGGCAGCCCGAGGCCGAGGTCCAGGATCGCCGAACCCGGCGGCCCCTGGAAGGTGTCGTGCCGCGCCCCTGCCGCGTCGGTGTAAAAATGGACGTTTTGCACGGTCGGCGCCGCGATCCCGAGTCCGACGGCCCCGAACAGCGGCCCCACGAAGCGGTGCCCAGCGCGGCCCCGTCGAGGAGGCCGAGCGCCGCGGATCTCAGGTCAGGATCTCGACATACCCGTCCGTTCCATGCACGCGGATGCGTTGCCCATCCCGGATCCGCCTTGTCGCGTTGTCCACGCCGACGACCGCCGGCAAGCCGTATTCCCTGGCGATCACCGCGCCATGGGTCATCAGGCCCCCCACCTCGGTCACAAGGCCCTTGATGGACACGAACAGGGGCGTCCAGCTGGGATCGGTGAAGGTGGTGACCAGGATGTCCCCCGCCTCCAGCTCCGCGTCGGCCATGTCCAGGAGGACGCGGGCTCGCCCCTCGACGACGCCGGAGGAGACCGCCAGGCCGACGAGGGCTCCGGCGGGGAGATCGGCTCGTTTGTGCGCACCTGCCACGATCTCCCCATCGGACGTGATGACGAGCGGCGGCGACAGCTTCTTGTGGAGCTCGTGTTCCGCCCTCCGCTGGCTGACGATCCGGTCGTCCACCTGATGCGTGCGCACGACCTCGCGGAGCTCGTCGAACGTGAGGTAGTAGATGTCCTTGGCGTCGCGGATCACGCCGGCCTGCACGAGCCGCTCGGCTTCTTGCAGCAAGGCCTGCTTGTAAATGAAGTAGCGATTGACGAGGCCGTACTTCGGATACTCGCGATAACCGATGAAGCTCCGGAGCCGGTCGATCATCCGCTGGGCCTCGCCGGCCTTCTGCTCCCCGTCCGGCAGCTGCCTCAACCGGTCGAGCAGCGCTCGCGCCCGCTGTGAGGCCTCCTGCCGCCCCTGCTCGAACCGCCGCTCGCCGGCGCGAGGCTCGAAGTTCTTGATGTTGCTCAGGATCAAGGGGACCAGGGTCGCCGGCTTCTCGCTCCAGCGGGCCCTCGTGATGTCGATCTCCCCCACGCATCGCATACCGTATTTGTCGAGGTAGGCTTGGATGGCGTCCCGGGCTTCCTTGCCACCCTCGAGCGCGGCCAGCTCCTCCAGGAAGCCATCGTGCTTCACGTTCTGTAGATAAGCGACCACGTCCGGATAAGGACGGATCACGTCGGCGACGTCCAGCAACGCGAGGCCCATCTCCGACGTGATGTTGTTCGACACGGACTGGGAGAGCGTATCCGTGACGCTCTTCTCGCCGAGCCACGCCAGCATCTTCTCGTTGATCCACGAGGAAGCGTTCATGCCCGCCATGATCGCGCCCATGCTCCGCGGACCGAACATGGACTTGCTCAGCCCCTGGATGTCCTCCCGGATGAAGTCGAACAGCGCCGTTCCGGTCCTTGTCCGGATGTCGCGCTTCAGCTCCGCGAGCGCGGCCTGGGTGCGCTCGATCAGCTCCGCGACGATCGCCGGTTCGTCCTCGACCTGCGCGTCGAAGCGCCCGGGCGCCTGCTTGCCCTGGCCGGGGCGCGGGGCCGCCGGATCGTCGGGCGAGGGCTCGATGAAGTCTCCCCGCTCGATGATCGTCGAGAGGGCGTCCCTGAGGAGCGGATGGGAGCGCCCGAGGAGCTCCAGGAGGGCGTCCCGGCTGGCCGGTGAGGCCAGCTGCTTCGTGGGATTCACGAACAACCTGCCGCCTGCCGCGAGCATGCGGCCACCCGAGGTCAGCTGGAACAAGGACAGCCCCAGGGGCTTAATCGCGTCGGTCATCATCTGTTGATGGCCGACGGAGATGTAGACGTGGTTGCCTCGATCACCGGCTTCGGGGATGGGGTACAGGGTCGTGATCGGCCGGCTCTGGACGATGTGGAGCTCCTCCTCGACAAGGCACCACTCGATGTCCTGGGGGTGGCCGAAATGCCCTTCGATCCGCCGGCCCAGGCGCTCGAGTTGCAGGATCTGCGCGTCGGTCAGCACCTGCCCGTCCTGCTGTTCGGGCTCGATCGCCCGTTCTTCGGTGCCGCCCTCCTCCAGGGCACGCGTGGCCAGCGTCTTTCTGGCGATCGCCTTCTCGATGACCTGGCCGTTCCGCACCTTGTAGCGATCGGCGCTCGCCAGGCCGGCGACCAGGGCCTCCCCCAGGCCGAAGCCAGCCTCGATCGACGACACCTTCCGGTTCGACGTGACGGGATCGGCCGTGAAGACGATCCCGGCGGCCTGCGGGAAGACCATCTTCTGCACCACCACGGCCATGTGGACCTTGCGGTGATCGAAGCCGTGCTGGATCCGGTAGGTCACCGCCCGCTCGGTGAAGAGCGATGCCCAGCACCGGCGGACGTGCTGCAGGATCGCCTGCGTCCCGAGGACGTTCAGGTACGTATCCTGCTGGCCCGCGAAGGAAGCCCCCGGCAGATCCTCCGCCGTCGCGCTGGACCGTACGGCGTAGGCGTCGCCCGCGCCAAGCGTGGAAAGAGCGTGGGTGAGGGCCTCTTGCAGGTCCTCGGGGATGGCCGTCCCTTCGATGATCCGGCGCAGCTCGGCGCTGAGCTCCCGGATCCCGTCCCGGTCCGCCACCGCGAGCGACGACAACCGATCGAGCAACCCGCCGATCGACGGCGCTTCTCCCATGATCCGCTGGAAGGCCTCGGTCGTGACGCAGAAGCCAGCGGGCACGCGGATCCCCTCGATCCTGGAGAGCTCTCCCAGGTTCGCGCCCTTCCCCCCGACCACGTTGGCCTTCGTTCGATCGACCTCCTGGAGAGCAAGCACATAGGTCCGCATCCGTTCACCTCCATCAGGGCGTCGGCAGCTCGTTCGCGTCGACGGATCGTCACGCCCTTTCGTCGAAGGGCGCCACTATAACGCGAACTAGCCGGCCTGGCCCGGCTCCTGCCAGGGGCTGACGCGCTCAGAACCCTGGATCACGAGGCCGCCCACTCCATGGCGCGCTTGCATTCCGGCGCCCGCTCGGCGCGTCCGCCCGGCGGCGGCGCTGCACGCCAGCGTGCGGATCGAGGGGGAGGGCGAGATCGACGAGGCGGCGTTCGACGACGCCGAGGAGGTCCTCGCGACGGTCCGGCGCGCCGCGGCGGACGCGGGGCTCGTCACGATCGTCGACGGCGGCGGGGTGCTGGTCGGGGCGACGGCGCTCCCGGTCGATCCGGAGGGCAGCCGCGCCGCCCGGGCCCGGCTTGTCGACGTCGTGCGCGGGCTGGAGACGACGATCGCGGCGAGGCCGGGGCCGAGCCCCGCGGTCCAGGTCGTGCTGGTGCTGCACGCCGCGCCCGCGAAAGTCGAGGGCGCGCCGGGCCAGCAGCGGTTCGCGGGCGGCGCGCTCCTGCGCCTCGACGAGTGGACGACGGGGCATTCCCGGGGCGGCCTCGTGATCACGCCCGCGGCGCGCGCGGGGATCGACGAGGGCTAGCTCCCTGGGCCGGGACGGTCGACTTCGGACACCATCCCAGCCGGGAGGGCGACTTCACTTCATGACGAGCTTCCCTGCCGGCGTGATGCACGATTTGTTGGGCTCAGGCGGCGTGTCGCCAGATTCGCACTCCGCCGGCACCTTGTAGTCCTTGCCGACCGTCCCCTTCGGGTACCAGCACTCCGCGTCGAGGTAGCGTGTCAGGTAGTGGTCCCCGTCGGTCGACGATGCCTCGTTCGTCTTCCAATCCGTGCCCGTGTAGAGGATGATCGCGCCCTCCCCGCACATCCTTTCGGCCTCCTTGACGAGCTCCGGCTTCCAGATGGGAGCAGGCGTCGTGCCCTTCTCCGGCACCTTGTCGCACGCCGTGAGCTCGCGCGAGCCGTCGTCCTGGGCGCGGAGGTTCACCCGCTCGACTGTATCGAAGTTCAGGGCGCCGCTCACGGAGGTGGTCCAGTCCATGCCGGGGCGCTGCTTTCCGCCTTCCACGCGGAGCGAGGCAAAGCCGCAGCCCTGCTCTCCCGAGTCCTTCTTGCGGAGCGCCGTCAGCATCTCGGCGCATTTGTCACGCGCCTGCTCCACATACATCTTCCCATCCACGGTCTCGGTCATCCACTCGTTGCCCACCGCCAGCTTGGTCTTGTCCGCACAGCTCGCGGCCACGATGATCGCGTTGAAATACGCCTCGTTCGTGTCGAGGCTCTTCTTCGACGCGGCGGCCGTGTCGTTGTACCTCTTCGCGAACTCGTCGAGCTGAGCCTTCTCCTCGGGGCCGAGCGACGCGATGAACGCGCCGCAGCCGAGCGGCGCCGCGCACGAGAGGAGCAGGATCGCCGTCAATGCCTTTGACATGGTTCCATTCATGGGGCGGTGCGATAGCGTCCCACGGATATGGCGTCAACGCGAATGCGCGCCGCGCGGCGGGCCGGCGCGCGCCTTTGAAGGTCGCGCGCTGCCCTCCTGTGCGGCGGCGCCGCATCTCCGCCCACCTGCGCCGGGTGGATTCACGAAGCTGACACAACCGCCATCGATTGGGGCGCCAGACCTTCAGGGTCTCCGCTGCCGCTCGATGACCTTCTCGTCGGGCATCATCCCCGCCTCGGACTCCTTCGTTGCCTTGACGAACACGATGACTTTCACGGAGCTCTTCTCCCTGGACTCAAGCTACTTCGTCAGGACGACGTGGGTGGCGTGTTCCGAGGAGGCGTGCTCCGTGCATCGGTAGCCGAGGCTCACCGTATCGATGCCGGCGAGGAGGTGCTCGCCCCGGCCGAGGAGCACGGGGGAGATCACGAGGTGGAGCTCGTCGATGAGCCCCGCGGTGAGGTACTGCCGAACGGTGGCGACGCCGCCGCCGAGCCGGATATCCTTGCCCTGGGCCGCCTCCTTCGCGCGCTCCAGCGCGGCATGGATACCCTCGGTCACGAAGTGGAAGGTCGTTCCGCCCTCCATGGTGAAGGACTCACGAGCGTGGTGCGTGAGCACGAAGACGGGCACGTGGTAGGGCGGGTTCTTGCCCCACCATCCCTGCCAACCGTCGTCGGGCCAGGGGCCCCGCTGCGGCCCGAACATGTTGCGGCCCATGATCCAGGCGCCGAGGTTCTCGAAGCCGCGCGCGGCGAAGTCGTCGTCGACGCCTGTCCGGCCGACCGTGTCGCCGATCAGCGAGGCAGCGAAGTCGGCGGACATCCTCTGGAACGTCTTCGTGCCGAGGACCCACTGGTGCAGCGCCATCCCTCCGACGCCCATCGGATTGGCCAGATCCTGGCCGGGACCGGCGCCATGGCCGTCTATCGAGATCCCAAACGCGTGTACCCGAAGCTTCGACATGAGCGCAATTCCTTCCAGCGCAGGCATCGCCTGCGGCCCTTCTGACGACCGTTCGTCCGAAGTGGCGACGAACGAGCCGGGGCCGGATCGACACGCCGGCGAATTTTTTCTCTCTGGCCGATCGTCACATGAAAGCGCTGTCAATTCAACGGCTTAGGAGTTCCGGGCGGGCGGACCGCCGCTGGAGCCGCTTCTCGTGGCGCTCGATGGCCTCGACGAGCTTCGCCTTGCGCTCCCGCTCCGTGCGCCAGCGCCGTGGCTCTGGAACGCCCAGCCAGCGGGCAAGGCGCTCCAGCGGGGCGACGTCGGCGCGGAGGAGGACATCGCGGCGGAGGCGGATCATGGTCTATGCCCGCGCCGCCCCGCGTCTACGGCCACACCACGTCGGTTGGGCTGCTTCGATCCGTCGTCGTCCCGTCGCCGAGCTGCCCGTTCGAGTTCGAGCCGAAGCAGCGGATCGCGCCGGTGTCGACGAGCGCGCACGTGTGCAGATCGCCGAGCGCGACCTCGACGACGCCCTCGAGGCTCGTGATCTGGGTCGGCGCGTGCCGCTCCGTCTGTGTTCCGTCGCCGAGCTGCCCAACATCGTTGCGACCCCAGCACCAGAGGGCTCCGTCGGACTTTACCGCGCACGTGTGCTTGCGTCCCGCGGCGATCTGCACGACGTCCGTGAGGCCCTCGATGGTCGTGGGCGTCGTGTGGAAGGCGGTGCCGCCGTCGCCGAGCTGACCGTTCCGATTGTCGCCCCAGCACGCGACGCGACCGCTCTGGAGCAGGGCACAGGAGAACTGCTGGCCGGCCGCGAGCTGCAGCGGATGGTCGATCCCGCTGACGAGCGTCGGTGTCGGCACCGGCTCGCTGCTGAACGTGCCGTTGCCGACCTCGCCCCAGCCGTTGGAGCCCCAGCAACGCACCGAGCCGTCGTCGCTCGCCGCGCAGGTATGAAAATAGCCGAACGCGAGCCGCTCGACGCCGCTCACAGAGAGCGCTGTCGGCGTCGGGTGGTCGTCGGTATCGACATCGCCGAGCCCGAGCTGACCGCTGGAGTTATCGCCCGAGCAGGAGAGCGTGCCGCCCCCATGGATCACGCAGTTGTGCCAGTGGCCGAGCGCGAAGTCGCCGAGGCGCTCGACGTCGGCGACAGCGACAGGCGCAGGCGACACCTCGACGCCTGTCTCGCCGGTGCCGAGCGCGCCGTTCGGATTCGCCCCCCAGCAGCTCGCGGCGGCCGCGTTCGTGCGTACGCACGTGAACTCGTACCCGAGCCCGATCTGGACGGCGCCTGTGACGCCCGGAACGGCGAGCGCAACGCTCGAGTCTCCGGCGCGTCCCTGGCCGAGCTGACTCGCGTTGCCTGCGCCCCAGCACCGCACCGTGGTGTCGGAGAGCACGGCGCAGGTGTGTTGCCCACCGGCGGCGATGTGGATCGGCACGTCGCCCGGTGCGCCCCCGGTACCGGTGCCGGAGCCAGCGGAGCTCGAGCTCGTGGAGGCGCCGGTGCCGGATGCGCTGGCGTCCGCGCTCGTGGAGGCGCCGGCGCCGGACGCGCTGGAGCTCGCGCTCGTGGAGCCTCCGGCGCCGGACGCGGCGGAGCTCGCGCTCGTGGAGGCGCCGGAGCCGGACGAGCCGGAGCCCGGGCCTGTGGGGTTGCACGAGTAATCGGTCAGAGCGAGGGAGAGGAGAACGGCGCTGTGCAGTGTGAAGGTGCCGTTCATCTGGGATCGAGAAGGGTTGGACATGGGAACGAAACCTCCGAAACGCGCAGTATACGCCGGCGGGTTTCGTCGAACATCCCTCGCATGACGTCTTGAGCGACTCGTGGATACCTGCCTGTGTGGCGTGGATAACATGGCTCAAACGAGTGAGCCCGCTGGAGCTGTGGGTTCTTGTCGGCGGAACAGGGGTTCGTACGTTTCGAACGTTATGGTTGCTGCCGGTGATTGCTGGCAGCGCCCGCAACGTCGTGCCGAGACCTTCCACGAGCTCTCGACGGGCAGGCTCCTCGCCGCCGTTCAGTGGGTGGAAGATGTCGACGTCGAGGTGAAGCTCGACGCCGAACGAAAGCGGCTCGAGCTCTCCGGTTGGGATGCGACGGTTTCGTGCCGCTCGATGCTTCGATCAAGCTCGTGACAAACTCCCGCTGGCTCTCGTTCTGCTAGGTTCAACGCACATGAGACGCAGGATCAAGCTCGTCGCGATCGAGGTCGTCGGTGCGGTCGCGTTTCTGGTGCCGGCGCAGGCCCTGGCGCGGTCCGAGGGGTCGTTCAACCCCGGCTTCTTGCTGTCCGCCGGCAGCGGCGAATGCCCGGTCGGGGTCGGCATGGAGATCAGCGGCATGGTCTTCCCGAAGGGAGACCCGGGCTCGATCGGTTACGGTGGTTTCTTCCAGGCGCAGACGTATGCCGGCGACTACGGGCGGCTGGCGTTCGGGTTTCAGCTCGGAAACGTCGTCGGTGGAGAGCTCGGCTTCGCGGGTCTGACCCGCAGCGATCTCCACACGTCGACGTTCGCATTGCACACGGGCGTCTTCGCCTCGGCCGCGGTGCTGGGGACGGGGCTGCGCGTGACGATCCCGATGAGCGGCTCCGATCACGGGCTCCCGGCCCACGGCGTCGAAGTGTCGTGGGTCTTGACCCTCAAGGTTCCGATCTACAGCGGCAGGGTCTTCAACTCGTTTGGCCGGCCGCTGCGAGACGAACAGGGCCCCATCACGGCCGCGGCGCGCGAAGCGAGCGGCTGGGCGGACATCCGCGACCCCGCGCTGGTCGCTCACCTTTCGCCGCGGGAGCGCGAAGAGCTCGCCGCCCTCTGGCTCGAGGCCGCGCTCGCCGAGCACGCCTCGATCGCGACGTTCGCCGCGCTCGCGCTGGAGCTCCTGGCGCTCGGCGCACCCGCGGACTTGCTCGCGGCTTGCCAGCGGGCGGCGCAGGACGAGATCGAACACGCACGCCTCTCGTTCGGTCTCGCGAGCACGTACGCGGGGCTACCGCTCGGGCCGGGCAAGCTGCCGTTGCCGGCCACCGCGCTCTCGGGCGACGCCGCCGCCGTCGCGTACCTGAGCTTCACGGACGGCTGCGTCGGTGAGACGTTCGCCGCGGCGCTCGCGCGACGAGCGCAGCGCCACGCGACCGATCCGGCCGTCGCGCGGGCGCTCGCGCGTATCGCGACGGACGAAGCGCGGCATGCCGCGCTCGCCTGGAGCATCGTCGCGTGGTGCCTGACGCTCGACCCCGCGCGCGTCCGCGCCGCGCTCGGCGCTGCGCTGGCGGAGCCGGAGATCGAAGCGCCTGCCGCCCCGCTCACGGATGTTCTGGGGCTGCCGATCGTTCCGGCGGCTCGCCACGGAGCGGTGCCGGTCGAGGAGCAAATGCCGCTGCGGCGCCGCGCCGAGCGGACCGCGCGGGCGCGTTTGAAGCGCATGCTGCGGGCGCCGCGCGAAGCGCGGGTCGAGGGAAGCCTCGTGCCCTGAGCGGGGCGCCCTGCGCGAGCCTTCGCGCCTGACACACAGGTGAGCCGCCGCGGAGCTGCGCCGTGCTCAGCCGCGCTCCACGCGGGCCGGCAAGGTCCGGCCCGGCGTGCAGTTCCGCGTGACGTGGCGCTTGACCAACGTATGCACCGTGGTGTATATACATATTAATGCAACTGGATGTCTTCCAGGCCCTGGCCGATCCCACGCGCCGCCGCATCGTCGAGGCTCTCCTTTCTGGCGAGCAACAGGTGGCCGAGGTCGTGGAGAAGGCCGGCATCCACCAGTCGGGCGTGTCGCGGCACCTGCGCATCCTCTCGGAGTCAGGTTTCGTCTCGATGCGACCCGATGGGCAGCGGCGCCTCTACTCCCTTCGTCCCGAGCCTTTCCGCGAGCTCGAGGACTGGCTCGGCCGCTACCGGCAGCTCTGGGAGGAGCGCCTCGATCGTTTCGGTGCCGCGCTCGAGAAGAAGCGCGCGCAGGCTCAGAACAACCCGGCCGTTCAAGGCGGCCCAACCACGAGGAAGCGACCATGAACAGCGCAGTCAAAACCCAGGCCCGATCCAAGGTCAGAGTCGAGCGCACCTATCGCGCCACGTTGCAGGAGGTCTGGGACCTCTGGACCACGCGAGAGGGCTTCGAGTCCTGGTGGGGGCCGCGAGACTTCCGGGCCGCGGTGGCGGAGCTCGACGCGAGGCCGGGCGGCGCCCTGCGCTACGAGATGATCGCCGCCACGCCCGAGATGGTCCGCGCCATGGCGGAGGTCGGCCGGCCGCCCTCGCACGGCGTCACCTCCACCTTTGCCGAGCTCACGCCCATGACACGGCTCGTGCTCCGCAACGTGATCGACTTCCTGCCAGGCGTACCGCCCTACGAGAACGACATCGATGTCGAGCTCACGGAGCTCGGTGACCGCGTGAAGATGGTGGTGCTGCTCGACACCTTGCATAGCCCCGAGTTCACCGAGATGCAGAAGGAGGGCTTCACCAGCCAGCTCAGCAAGCTGGACGAGAAGTTCGGGGCGGCGTGAGGAGCTGCCGCGCCTGGGCGCGCGGCCTCGCGCGTCAGTAGGCGAAGGCCTGGTAGACCTCGGCCTCCTCAGTCTCCTCGGGCGCGTCGAGCGATTCGACGATGGGATTGAAGCGGAGCATGCGCTTCGCCCGCTCGGACAGGTGGGAGAGGCTCTCGCGGGGCACCCGGATCGAGACCTCCGGGCGGAAGAGCCAGCGGCGGCTGTAGCCGATGACGACCATCGGCCGCGGCTCGCGCGAGCGGTTCGGGGTCCCGCGGTGGAGTCCGCGAACGTCGCGGACCATGACGTCGCCGAGCTCCATGGCGATCGGCTCGAGCGCGACCTCACCCTGCTCGAGGCGCCGCATCCCCTCGGCCTTGGAGAGCATGTGCGTGCCGCGGGCGATCTCGATCGGGCCGTTCTCGGCGGTGACGTCGACCAGGGGGAAGTTGACGGCGAGCTGGAACGCGGGTGTCTCTCTCCCGGTCTCGGGGAAGAGCGGCGGCGTGTCGCGGTGGACGTCCTGGTAGTCGGACCCGAGGAGCGGGGTGTCGGTCGCGAGCTGGACCATGGTCATGTCGGCCCCGACGAGGCGCTCCACCACACCCAGGATCGTCTCGTCCTCGTAGATGCGCGGCTCCGCGAAGGGGGCCTTGAACGGGAGCGTCACGTAATAGCGACCGTGCCCCCGGTTCTTGAGGTGCCCCTCACGCGCGATGTGGGCGTCGAGGAGCGGCGCGAAGGCCTCACGCCACGAGCGCAGCAGGCTCTTCGGAAGGAGGTTCTTTATCAGGCAGAACCCATCGCGCTGCGCTGCGCGGGCAAGCTCATCCATCTCGGCGCTGGTGTGGCGGGCGTGGCTCATGGCTCGGGCCGAGCTTGGTGGATCGAGCGGAGTCGTCAAGCTCAGCGCTCGCTCTCCGCCGGTTCATCTCCATCCCGCCGTCGCCGGAATCATCGTCTTCGGAGGAGAGTGCGGCGCTCCAGGCGCCCGGCCCACGTGCGCGGGACGGGCGAGTGATCTCGGCCTCACGAGGCCGACGCCCGCGCGGCCCCGCTCTGCATCAGCTCAGGCTGGTCGCCCTCATGCCTGACACAGAGCGGCCTCGACGCCGCTCTCGCGGGAGCGCGCCGGTCACAGCTTCGAGGCGGCGTGGTCCCAGTTCACCAGGTTCCACCATGCCTCGACGTACTTCGCCCGGGCATTGCGGTAGTCGATGTAATACGCGTGCTCCCACACGTCGCACGTGAGCAGCGGCGTCTTGCCCTCCGTGAGCGGGCTCCCGGCGTTGCCCGTCTGCACGATTTCCAGCTTGCCTGAGCCGTTCTTCACCAGCCAGGCCCAGCCCGAGCCGAACTGACCGATGGCCGCGGCGGTGAACTTCTCCTTGAACGACGACACGCTTCCGAACGCCTCGTCGATCGCCGCACGGAGCGCGGCGGGAGGCTCACCGCCGCCCTGCGGCTTCATGCTGTGCCAGTAGAACGTGTGATTCCACACCTGAGCTGCCTGGTTGAAGACCGCGCCGGACGTCGTGCGGACGAGATCCTCGAGGCTCTTGCCCGCGAGCGCCGCGTCCGCTGCCACGAGCTCGTTCAGCTTCGTGACGTACGCGTTGTGGTGCTTACCGTGGTGGAAGTCGAGCGTCTCGGCCGAGATGTGGGGGACCAGCGCGTCTTTGGAGTAGGGGAGCTCGGGAAGAGTGAAGGTCATGGTTCTGTTCCTCGTGTTGCGTGTCGACGGCTACGCGCTCGTCGCAGCCCGTTGTGAGTAGCTCGGCGAAGACCTTCGGGTGGCGCTCCAGCCTCGGATCGAACGCCCGCGCTTCGCGGCCAGACGGCCGCTCCACGTCGCCGGGTCCGGCGGCAGCATAGCAACCCCGGTGGGCGCGCGTGGCGCCTTGCCAATGAGTTGGCAGTTTTCCATCCATTTGGAGAGACGGCCTCCCGGCCAGCGGGCTCAGCGGCTGCCAGAGCGGACGGCGCGCGGCGCCGCCGATGCCGCCGCGCGTGACGCGGCTCTCACAGAGATCGAGGAAGGCATCGATGCACGTCCGGCGTATGCGAAGATGCCCGCGACGCCGCCAGACGGCGCCCTGGAACGGCCGCGTTCGAGGAGCGGAACATCGAGGGAGCTCGATGATCTGTCCGGTCTGTCGGCGCGGTTGCTATCATCGAGCCCGTGCACCTCGAGTTCATCGGCGCCGCCCAGACCGTCACCGGATCCATGCACCTCCTGAGGACGCGTGACGCGACCGTCCTGCTCGACTGCGGCCTCTACCAGGGCCGCCGCGCCGAGTCGTTCGAGCGCAACCGCCACCTCCCTCTCCCCATCCACGAGATCGACGCCGTCGTCCTCTCCCACGCGCACATCGATCACTCCGGCGCCCTGCCGATCCTCGTGAAGAACGGCTATGAGGGCCCCATCTACGCGACCCCGGCGACGCGCGATCTCGCGGCCGTGATGCTGCGCGACGCCGCCGCGATCCAGGTCTCCGACGCGCGCTACCTCAACCGCCGCGCCGAGAAGCAGGGGAGCGACGAGCCGCGCGTCGAGCCGCTCTACGAAGACGACGACGCTGTCGAGGCGATCTCCCGCTTGGTCGCCGCGCCCTACCACCACCCGATCGAGATCGCGCCGGGCGTACGGCTCACCTTCCTCGACGCGGGCCACGTGCTCGGCAGCGCCGTCTCGCTGCTCGACGTCGTGGAGGGCGATGCCCACAGGCGCGTCGCGTACACGGGCGATCTCGGCCGCTACGAGCGCCCGATCCTGCGCGATCCCGAGGTCGCCGAGCGCGCGGACGTGCTCGTCTGCGAGAGCACCTACGGCGATCGCCTGCACGAGGGGACCGACGAGCTCGACGAGGATCTCGCGCGCGTCGTCCGGCGGACCTCCGAGCGGGGCGGCAAGCTCTACATTCCCACGTTCGCGCTCGAGCGCGCGCAGGAGGTGATCTTCGCGCTCAAGAAGCTCCGCCGGCACGGCCGCATCCCGCCGCTGCCGGTCTACGTCGACTCGCCGCTCACGGTGAAGCTGACCGACGTCTTCCGGCTCCACCCCGAGTGCTTCGACGTCGAGACGCGCGCGCTCCTCCGCGGCTCAGGATCGCCCTTCGATTTCGAGGATCTTCGCTACGTCGAGGACGTCGCGGGCTCGAAGGCGATCGACGCCGAGCCCGAGCCCTCGATCGTCATCGCGGCCAGCGGCATGTGCGAGGCGGGGAGGATCCTCCACCACCTGAAGGCCGGGATCGAGGACCCGAAGAACACGATCCTCATCGTCGGTTATCAGGCGCAGCACACGCTCGGCCGGCGGCTCGTGGAGGGACGATCGCGGGTGAGGATCTTCGGCGTGGAGCGGGACCGTCGGGCCGAGGTCGTGGTCCTGAACGGCTTCAGCGCGCACGCCGATCAGGGCGACCTGCTCCGCTACGCGGACCGCTGCCGCGAGCGCGGCCCGCTCGGCAAGATCGCGCTCGTCCACGGCGAGCCGCGGGCGCAGGAGGTCCTCGCGAAGATGCTCCGCGCGCGCGGGCACGGCGAGGTCGTCATCCCGGCGCCCGGTGATCTCCTGGAGATCGCCTGACCGGTCGTGGCCGGTGATCGTGGCCGTGCTGCGCCCTGCGGTGTGAGCCGCGGGCGTGCCCGGGTCGCCCGCCGAACACCGGCACCTCATCCGGAATGCTGCTGTCGGGGAAGGGACGGTGGAGGCGGCGGGCGTGCTGGGGTCCTCGTTCACGATCGGTACGGAGACGCCGTCTGGTGCCGCTCCGGGTATCGCCACGTACTTCAGTAGGCCCCCTTCGGCTCGAGGCCCAGCATGTGCTGGCCTACCATCGTGGACACGGCGTCCCAGTTGAGCGTGATGTGCTGCGCGATCGCGTTGCCGTCTCGCCACATCCGCTGGATGGGTTGACCGAGCGCCAAGCTGCTGCCACCGACGCACGAGAACAACGACTGAATGGCGGCGTGCGACAGCTTCGCCGCGTAGGCGTGGCCTCGCCGGTTGCGGATGCGCTTCTCGACGCTCACGGACCTCCCCTGGGCTGCTGTCAGCTCCACCTCGGTGATGTCGCGGTCGAGGACGAGCCTCGCCGCGTCCACGGCGGCGGCGGCGTCGGCCAGGCGCGACTGGACATGAGCGAACTGGCTCAGGAGCGCCCCCGCGCCCCCGATGCCGCCGCGCGTGAGGCGGTTCTCACAGAGATCGATGAAGGCGTCGATGGCGCCTTGGGCGGTACCCAGGAGCGGGGCCACGAGGCAGACGGGGATCGCCGAGAGGAAGGAGATGCTGTAGATACGGTTGGGGTTCACCGCGGCCCCGGGAGGCGCACCGGACGCGGCCTCCGCGAAGGTGAGCTTCCGATGACCCGGGACGAAGGTCGGCTTGTCGATGACCACGGTCTTGGACCCGGTGCCAGCTTGAGCCGCGACGTACCAGTCGTCCTCGATCGACCAGTCGGAGCGGGGCGCGAGCAAGAAGCCGGCGCTGGGGGCGGCGTCGCTCTCCTTCGGGAGCTGGACGCCCAGCATGGCCCATTGTGAGTTGTCGATGTTCGAGGCGAAGCGCCACTTGCCCTGGATCAGGTACCCGCCATCCACCGCCTGCGCTGAGGTGACGGGCGAGTAGGAGCCGCACAGGATGGCCCGGGGACTTTCCCTCCACACGTCGTCCTGCGCCTGCGCCGGGAACAATCCGAGCAGCCACTGGTGGATGGCCCCGAGCGAGCACGCCCAGGCGGACGAGGTGCAGCCCCGCCCGATCTCGCTGATCACGTCGAGCAGCGCGGTGAAGCCGTACTCATAGCCGCCGTAGCGAGCCGGCTGCATCAGCCGGAAGAAGCCAGCGTGATGGAAGAGCTGGTTCGTTTCCTCCGAGACGCGGCGCTCGATCTCCGTCTGCTGGGCCCGCTCGCGGAGGCGAGGGACGAGCTCGCGCGCAGTGGAGACCAGGCTCTCGAGCGACGGCGCGTCGGCGGCGGGGCTGATCCGACCGGGGGCCTTCATGGCCACGGTTCTGATCGAGGAGTGTTCGAGACTCATAGGTTATGCCTCGCGGGGCGAAGATTGGCCGGCTGGCGCGACCCGATCGGCGCGGCCAGGGGCACGCGCGTCGGCGCGACGAATCGGGCCGACATCGAAGCGAACACGAAGAGCGCTGACGACCTCGCCCCTGCAGCCAGGCCAGCGGCTGCATGGATGGCCGCACGCGCGGCCGTCGTGGCAGGGCGGAGCCGACGGCGCGCGCGCTGCGCCCTCTGGGGCCTCGGGGGAACTGGCAGCGCCGCGGATCGGCGCGGATCGCCGCGAGGCGGGACGCCGCGCTGGCGCCGCCACGCTTAGGATCACGTCCAGAGTATGCGAAGATGCCCGCGACGGCGCCAGAGGGCGCCCTGGAACGGCCGCGTTCGAGGAGTGGAACGTTGAGGGAGCCCGATGATCTGTCCGGTCTGTCGATGTTCGTGCGCATCGTCGAGGAAGGCTCGCTCAGCGCGGCCGGCCGGGCGCTCGGGCTGCCCAAGGCGACCCTCAGCCGCAACCTCGCGCTGCTGGAGAAGCGGCTCGGCGCGCCGCTGCTGATCCGCTCCACGCGCGCGCTCAGCCTGACGGATACGGGCAGGCGCTTCTTCGACAAGGTCCAGCCCATCGTTCAAGAGGCGCAGCAGGCGACCGCCGAGGTCAAGAGCCTCCATGCGGCTCCCTCCGGGCTGCTGCGCGTCACCGCGCCCGTCGCCTATGGCCAGGCGGCGATCGCGCCCCGCCTGCTCTCGTTCATGAGGCGTTATCCGGCGGTCCGCATCGACCTGCATCTCCATGACGGGCGCGTCAACCTGGTCAACGGCGGCTACGACCTCGCCATCCGGATGGGGGCGATCGAGGACAGCGAGCTGATCAGCCACAAGCTGGCCGACGTCACCATGGTCATCGTCGCCTCGCCGAGCTGGCTGGAGCATCACGACATGCCCCGGAGGCCAGCCGACCTCGCCCAGCACGCCGCCGTCGTCACGCGGCCGGATATCGTGCAGTGGAAAGTCGGCGGGGAGACCGTGCGCGTCCCCTGGCGCATGAGCACCGGCAACATGATCGTCACGCGGGACGCCGCGAGGGCCGGGCTGGGCATCGCTTTCATGCCCGAGTTCCTCGTGTTGCGTGACCTGGAACGAGGAACGCTGGTACGCCTGCTCCCCGACGTCGAGCTGCCGGTGATTCAAGCGACGGCGCTGTACACCCGCGCCGCCAGCCAATCGGTCGCGCTGCGCACCTTGCTCGACGACCTCCTGGCCAGCCGACCCATCGAGGTCGACGCCGCGCCGTCGTGACCCTGCGCGGGCGCGGGTGGTACCCCCTCTGCTGCGACATGCGATGTCGGTACACCGGCCTTGTATCAGGTGGGGTGGAGACGAACGAGCCGGCGGCCTTCAGAACCGATCTGCCAGCGTGAGCTGCGGGTGCTGCGCCGGGAAGAGCACCGGGACGAGCCGGGCGGCGTCTCCGGTAAGCCGGAGCTTCCCCGCGTCGCACACCTCCAGCGGCGCGTCCGAGCCGAGGAGGAGCCGCGCCACCGCCCAGCCGCCGCCGACCGCGCTGCGCGCCCCGGCGGCGCTGCGCCCGCGGGCGACCTCGACGCGGCCGCGGTCGAGGCGGAGCGTCGCCGTCTCCTCGGGGCTGGCGAGGGTGAGCGCGCCGCGGTAGCCCGCCAGCTCGGACGCGGCGAGCCGGGCCGAGAGCTCCGGCGCCATCGCCGCGAGGCATCCCAGGAGGTCGACGACCCGGACCATCGCGGCGCCGTTGGCCGCATACCGCTGCTCGTAGCGGCTGTTCAGCGTCCGGAGCCGCGCGGCGAGCGCCGAACGGTAGGGGAGCGTGTCGAAGCGGAGCTCGGGAAGCGCCTTCCGCCGGCAGAGGGCCCCGAGCGCCGAGAGCGCCGCGTCCGGCGCGCCGGTCGCCTCGGCGCACACGAGGCGGAGCCTGCCCGCCTCGACGACGACATGCCCTTCGGGGCGCTCTCGATCGGCGCCCCAGCACCAGGCCTCGACGTCCTTGCGCATGCCGCTCCACGAGCGCAGAAAGGTTGGCCGCACCGCCGTGCCGGTGAGGCCGGCGTTCCACCGGTTGTGCAGCCGCATAAGCCCCGGCGTGGGCGCCGCGGGGATCCGGCGCAGGCCGCGCAGCCGAGGCAGCGTGGCCGGGAGGTCGGCGAGCTTCACGCGCCACCGCGACTCGGGCCAGGCCGGCACATAGCCGAACCGGTGGTAGAAGTCGTCGATCCCGAACAGGATCGAGAGGTGATAGCCGCGGGCGCGCATGCGGTCGAGGCTGTGCGGAGCCGTGCGGGCCATGAGCCCTTTCCCGCGGTGGGCCGCCTCGGTGGCCACCGCGCCGATGCCGCCGCAGCGCACCTCCGCCCGACCGATCCGCATCCGGTAACCCCACACGCCCCAGTGCGTGACCATCGCGTCACCGAGGAACCCGATGACCGAGGCGTCCCAGTCATAGTGGCTGTGGTTCACGTACCAGGCGGCGCAGTCGGCGCGGAAGCTCGCGTAATTGCCAAAGGTGCGCGCCGCGATCTCGATCACCGCCGTCGCGTCGGCGACCGGAGCGGGGGAGCGGACGGTGAGGGACGGAGTCTTCAGGAGCGTACCCGCCATCGGTAGGAGTGGTTCGCCCACGGCGTGGGATCGAGCATGGTCCCTCGTATCCGGACCCCGCCGACCCTGTCCAAGTTTCTGACGCCGCGGCGCTACCCCTCCGGCTCGCGCTCCGGCCCCAGCCCGTGCCGGTGGAGCAGGCGGTACAGGTACCGCCGATCCAGCCCCGCGGCGGCCGCGGCCCGCGAGACCTTGCCGTCAACCCTTCGATGGATTGGCGAACAACCCTTCTCCGGAGACGTGGTTCCCATCGAAGAGCTCAGAAGAACCCGATCGGGCCCGGCGACCAGGGGAACTCCACGGCCTCGCCGACCGCGGGCGGCGCGACGCGGCGGAGCCTCCCGTCGCGCCACGCCAGGATGACGAGCCCCGGATCCTCGAGCGGCGCGCCCAGGTCGACCTCGAGACGCACGGGCCTCCCGTCCGCGACCTCGGCGACCCGGATCGTGGCGCCGCACTGGCCGACCTCGTAGCCCGCGGCGATCGGCGAGGACGGCGCGCGATAGAGGGTCTCGAACGCACCGGTCAGCATCGTCCCGTCGATGCGCCCCAGGGAGAACGAGGACGGGCCTGTGCGCGTGAGGCGGTGCGTGCCCTTGTTCATCGAGAGGATCGACCAGCAGGAGAACGAATCGGGCGACTCCAGGGCGCGGATCGCCTGAGGGTACAAGGACGCCATCGGATCCGAGGCGGCGGCGATGAAGACCCGCTTGCGGGGCGGCGCCTCGATCTCCGCGCTGCGGGCGATGTCCTCGAGCTTGCGCGCGATATCGATGCTCGACGACGTGGCGGCGAGGAACAGGAGCGGCGCGATCCCGAGGTGCACGGCGGCGAGGAACCCGGTGCCGGCGCGGCGGGGCCATGACGCGGCCCCGGGCGAGGGGGCGCGGCGCAGCCCGCGCAGGACGACGACGGCGAGGAGCGGCGCGATCCCGAGGCCCGGCATCAGCAGCAGGCGCGACCCGGGGAAGCCCCCGAGGCTCGTGAAGAACGCGAGGAGCGCCCCGGGGACGAGCCAGCGCAAGGCGGCCCGCTCGCGCTCGGGGACCGCGGGGAGGCATGCGCGGTAGAGGAGGGCGACGCCGGCGGCCGCCGCGAGCCCGACCGCGATGAAGGGGAGCTTGGGGAGCGGGACGGAGAGATCCGCGGGCACGGCCACGAGGGCGCCGCCGATCAGGATGGGCAGCCGCTCCGCCGCAGCGGCCACGAAGGCGAGGGGGCTGTTGAGCGGGTCGATATACCCGCCGGTATGCGCGGCGCCGCCGCCGAACGCCTTGTACGCGGCGAAGTACACGAGGAGGCCGAGCGCCGGGAGCACGCTGGACACCCGGGCGCGAAGGCCATCTGCGCGGCCCGGCGGCACGGGACCGGCGAGCTGATAGGCGATCCAGTACGCCGCCCCGCCGAGCGCCGCCTCGCCGCCGAGGAGCCCGATCCCGAGCCCGAGCGGGCCCAGGTACCGCCCGGGCCGCCACCCTTCCTCGCGGTAGCGGAGATAGGCGAGGAGCCCGAGCACCACCGGGAGCGCCGCGAGCAGCAGGTGCTGGCACGCGATCCAGCCGACCGGGTGAACGTGGTTCCCGCTGATCGCGAAGATCAGCGTGGCGAGCGCCGCGGTCGCGCCCGGGAGCACCCGCAGGAACAGCCTGCCGACGGCGGCGACCAGGGCGACGTAGAGCCCGATCGAGACAAGGTGGTACCCGAGCGGGGCGTGGCCGAAGACCGCGCGCTCCAGCGTGAACAGCGCGCTCGCCAGGGGGCGGACAAGGTGGATCCTGAGCTCCGGATCGGTCCACCACGGCAGCCCGGAGATGGAGACGGCAGCCCGTGTCTCCTCCGGAACGCCGGGGAAGAAGTTGTAGAGATCGTACCAGGGAGGCGAGCCAGGGATCAGCTTCGCGAGGTAACAGAGCAGGATGTAGTCATCGGCATAGAAGGCGATCGCCACCGTGGGCAGCGCCAGGGCGAGCGCGAGGAGCAAGACAGCCGTGAAGAAGCGAGGGTGGCTGAGCCACCGCGCGAAGCGATCGGAAGGATCCGGTTTCATTCGGGCTCACAACGTAGGGTAGGTCGCGCGCGCCGTGTAGAGCCCCTGGAAACAGCGCATCCGGGCGGGTGAGGGCGAGGCCCGTGGCTATGCCCGGACGGCCGTCAGCGCATCTCGGCGGCGGCGCCGCGGATGAGCTGCAGGAGGTCGCGCCGCATCTCGCCGTTCACCGTGTGGCCGACGCCAGGGTAGCTCACCAGCCTCGCCTTGACGCCGCGTCCCTCGAGCGCCGCGATCGCGTCGCGCGTCGGGCCGATGGGGACGCGCCGGTCATCCTCGCCGTGCAGCGCGACGAGCGCTGGAGCCGCCGCGCCTGCGCCGGGCAGCACCGCCGAGGGGACCCAGCCGCCCATGGGGAAGGCGGCGCCGACCACGCCCGGGTGGTGCAGGGCGAGCGCGAACGTGAGCGCGCCGCCCTGGGAGAAGCCGGTCACGATGGCCTTTCCCCGCGTCGGCCGCTCGGCGGCGACCCGCTCGATCGTCGCCGCGAGCGCGGCGGCCGCGCGCAAGATGCCCTGTCCCACCTCATCGCTCGCGAGCGCCTGCTGGAGCGGAAACCACGAGTAGCCGCCGCCGTACGGCGTGAGCCCGCGCGGCACGATGAGGCGCACCTTGACGTCGGCGCCCGACAGCAGACCCGTGAACGACTCGGGCCTGTCGCCGAGCCCGTGAATCGCGACGACCAGGGGGAGCGCCTCGCTCCGGTCCGCGCCGCCCGTGATCTCTTCGAGGTACTCGACCGCGGCGGCGGGGACCGCCGCGCTCGCGGCCGGCGCGGCGGGAGGCGCCTGCTGCCCGGTGCCCGCAGCGCCGCCCCCGGTCGGGGCTGCCCGTCGCTCGCACGCGGCGAGCGAGACGAGCGACGCGAGCGCCAGCGCAGACCAGGCGTAGCAGCGGCGGAGGCGAGAGGGGCGCATCGAGGAGATGCTTGCTGAAGCCGCCGCTCGGCAGCAACAGCGAACTTCCCGGCGGCGACACCGCACCGACTCGGCAGGATTGGCCAGCCATCGAGATCTCCTGCCATGGCCGGCATGCATGGGAGATCACACACACGAGCAAGGAGAGTTTTGGGTGCCGTTGGATTTGTCTGCTCCAGGGCGATCGTCGCGCACCTGCCCATGAACCAAATTTTTTTTGGGTTGTTAGTAAAGTGTATTTCCTACATAACTGGATCTCGCAGCTTGGCTTAGAGCGAACGAAACCTCTTGTCGCCAGGCAGCCGATGGTCGGCGCGTCGCGTCGTTGCTCCGCGTCGCCCTGCTTCAGCAGGGCGCCTCGTGGCACACGGCGCTGCGCCCACCGTCGGCTGCCTGGTGCAGTCCGGATTTGTTCGGAGCCTTTCTTCAGGAGAGGTCGGCGACCTCACTGGCTTATCGATTGACCACCTCGTCGCGGTAGCGGCCGAGGTGAGTCTCCTGCGTACACAATCGATCTGCTCATCAGGAGAGCTCGATGATCTCACTGGCTTGTCGATTGACCGCCTTCCCGCGGTGGCGGCGGCTGCTCGGCGCGCAGCTGAGCGTGGCCGCGCTCCTGATCTCGGGGTGTACGGGCGCCGTGGGTGATCCGCGGGAAGGCGACGGGGATGGCGTCATTCCCGGCGCGCCGACTGGGCCCGAGGTCGCAGAGCGCAGCATGTTTCCGCGGCTGACCCACACGCAGTGGGAGAACACGGTGCGCGACCTCCTGCGCCTCGACGACCGGCCCGGCCTCTCGGCGTCGTTCACGAGCGACCCGCTCGGCGGCGTGTTCGACAACAACGAGGCTGCGCTCCTTGTGACGCCGGGCCTATGGGGCGATTACCAGCGCGCCGCCGAGGAGCTCGCGGCGATGGTGACCGCCGACCAAGGCAAGCTCGGTCGGATCGTGCCCGCGGACCTGCCGGACGCGCCGGAGGCGCGGGCGCAGGCGTTCGTCGAGCGGTTCGGCGAGCGGGCGTTCCGGCGGCCGCTCACGGACGAGGAGCGGGACGCGTACGTCGCGCTGTTCCACCGCGGCGAGGAGCTCTTCGAGGGCGAAGACCCGTTCGCCGCGGGCGTCCGCGCGGCGCTCGAGGCGTTTCTGCAGTCCCCCCATTTCATCTACCGCGTCGAGATCGGCGCCGGGCCGGCGGAGGGCGGGCTCATCCCGCTCGGCGGACACGAGATCGCGACCAGGCTCGCCTATACCCTGTGGAACACGATGCCCTCCGACGCGCTCCTCGAGGCGGCGAAGGCGGGCGAGCTCTCGACCCGCGACGCCGTCCGCGCCTACGCCGGGGGGATGCTCGACGACCTGCGCGCCCGCGAGGTCGTCGGCGCGTTCCACCGGCAGCTCTACGACTACGAGCAGTACCACGACCTCAACAAGGATCAGGCGCTCTACCCCGAGTTCGTCCCCGAGATGGGCGACGACATGCAGCGCGAGGCGGAGCTCTTCGTGGATCACGTCGTCTTCGACGAGGAGGGCGGGCTCACCGACCTGCTCACCGCGCGCACCGCGTTCGTGAACGATCACCTCGCCGCGGTCTACGGCGTCGAGGGTGACTTCTCGGACGAGTTCAAGCGCGTGGAGCTCGACGAGGGGGAGCGCTCGGGGCTGCTCACGCGCCTCGGCTTCCTCGCGGCCAAGGCGACGGCGCGGCAGCCGGACTCGATCCACCGCGGCGTCTTCGTGAACCTCAGGATCCTCTGCGCCACGCTGCCGCCGCCGCCCGACGACGCGACCTCGCTGCCGCCGGGCGAGCTCGCGACCAACCGCGAGCGCGTCGAGGCGCACACGGGCAAGGGGACGTGCGGCGCGTCGTGCCACGGGCTGCTGATCAACCCCGCCGGGTTCGCCTTCGAGCATTACGACGCGATCGGCAAGTACCGCGCGACCGACAACGGCGCGCCCGTCAACTCCGCGGACGTCTACACGCTCGGCGGCCAGCCGAGGAGCTACGCGGATGCGGTCGAGTTCAGCCGGCTCCTCGCCGAGAGCAGCGAGGCGCACGGGTGCTACGCGGAGCGCTGGCTCGAGTTCACCCACGGCCGCGGCGCGCGCGCGGAAGACCGGGCGCTCGTCGAGGAGCTCGGCGAGGCGTCGCGCGGCGGCGCCTCGACCAAGGAGCTCATCGTCCGGATCGTCTCCTCCACTCCCTTCCTCGCTCGCGTTCCCACGGAGGCGCCATGATCACCCGACGACGTGTGCTTCGAGGCCTGTTCGGCGTCACGGTGGCGCTCCCGTTCCTGGAGACGTTCGCGCCGCGCCGCGCCGCGGCCGGCGAGGGGGACGCGCCGCCCTTCGCGATCTTCATGCGCCAGGCCAACGGCGTCGCGCAACAGGTCGGCGATGAGCCGGAGATGTTCTGGCCCAGCGCGCCGGGCCCGCTGACCGCCGAGTCGATGGCCGCGGACGCCGATCGGGCGGTCAGCGAGCTCAAGGACTACGCGAGCCAGCTGATCCTGGTACGCGGCGTCCGCTTCGCGTTCCCGGGCAACGGCTGCGGCCACTCCGGCGGCGGCAACCAGTGCCTGACGGCCGCGCAGGTGTCGGAGGATCCGGCGGGCAACGAGTCGCTGGCGATGGGCGAGTCGATCGACAACCGCATCGCGACCGAGCTCAACCCGGCGGGCGTCGAGCCGCTGACGCTCTACGCAGGCAGGAAGTCCGGTTACATCAACGAGGTGCTCTCGTACCGCGGGCCGAAGCAGCTGCGCGCCGCCGAGCGCGACCCGTACAAGGCGTACCAGAAGCTCTTCGGGCTCGCCGAGGTGGACGCCGCGGCCGCGAAGGCGCTGGCCGCGCGCCGCGCCAGCGTGAACGACCTGGTCCGGGAGCAGATGCAGGCGCTGATGCGCCGGACGGACCTCAGCCAGGGCGACCGCGAGCGGCTGCAGCTCCACTTCGACAGCATCCGCGACCTCGAGGTCGGGCTCGCCTGCGCGCTCCCGCCGGAGCGGGTCGCGGAGATGGAGGCGATCTCCCCGGACGTCGGCAGATCCGAGAACGTGGAGACCGTCGCCCGCATGCAGATGGACATCATCGCGCTCGCGATGGCGTGCGGCGCGACGCGCGCGGCGACCCTGCAGGTCGGCGACGGCAACGACGGGACCGAGTACACGATCCACGGCGTGCGGCAGAAGAGCTACCACAAGATCTCTCACCGCATCGACGGCGACGGCGAAGTCGGCCCGCCGATCGAGGGCGCGCAGGAGCTGCACCACCAGATCGACCGGATCCACGCGCGGATCTTCAAGCACCTGCTCGACAGGCTCTCGTCCTACGATCTCGGCTCGGGGACGCTCCTCGATCGCGGCGTGGCCGTGTGGCTCAACGACAATGCCGACAAGTACCACTCCTACTCCAGGGTCCCGTTCATCCTCGCCGGCGGCGCCGCGGGTTACCTGAAGACCGGCCAGTTCATCGACCAGCGGGTCACCAACAACAAGCTGCTCAACACGATCGGCGCGGCCGTCGGCTGCACGAACGGCCAGGGCGGCCCGCTCGATAACTTCGGCGACGAGAGCCTCGAAGGCGGGCTAGTCGACGCAATCGTTGCCTGAGAGAGGAGCTCGGGTAGCTCGGGACGGGGAGGGGCGGGTCAGCCGAGGAGCTCGACCGCGACCTCGATGGTGGCCTTCTCTCCGTTGGGGCCGCGGAGCACGTCGACCTTCACCTTGTCGCCCGGCTTCTTGCCGTCGAGCGCCTGGTACAGCCCGTCGTAGTCCGTGACGGGCGTGCCGTCGATCCCCACGATCACGTCGCCAAGGACGATCCCGCGGTCGCCCTCGGAGAGGCCGCGCATGCCCGCCTTGTCGGCGGGGCCGCCCGGGACGACGGTCATGATGATGAGGCCGCGAATGCCGTTGCGCCGCTCGAGGCGGCGGGACTGATCGAGCTGGATGCCGAGGCCGACCTGCTCGGCCTTCCCGGTCCGGATGATCTGCGGGACGATCCGCGCGATCGTCGTCGACGGCACGGCGAAGCCGATGCCGGCGGAGCTGCCGCTCTTCGAGAAGATCATCGTGTTCATCCCGATGAGGTGCCCGCTCGAGTCGAGCAGCGGGCCGCCGGAGTTGCCGGGGTTGATCGCGGCGTCCGTCTGGATCATGTCGCGGATGGTCACCTCGCCCACGCCCTGGACCTGGCGCCCGAGCGCGCTGATGATGCCGGTCGTCAGCGTGTGATCGAGGCCGAACGGGTTGCCGATCGCGATCGCCTTCTGCCCGACCTCGAGCGGCTCGCGCAGGGGCGCGACCTGGATCGGCTTCAGCATGTCCTTGGGGGCGTCGATCTTGATGACCGCGATGTCCTTGCGCGGCTCGACGCCGACGAGCTTCGCCGGGAACGTCTTCTCCCCCTGGAGCCGGACGACGAGCGACTGCGCGCCGGCCACGACGTGGTAGTTCGTGACGATGTGCCCGTCGGCGTCCCAGACGAAGCCGGAGCCCGAGCCCGCGGGCACCTCGACGGCGGTACCCCAGAAGCGGTCCACCACGAGCCGCTGCTGCGTCACGAACACCGTCGAGGGCGCGACGTCGCGGAACACGGCGATCGAGTTGCGCTCGTCCTCGATGAGCGCGCCCTTCGAGGGCGGGACGGGCGGCGGCGTCGTGTCGATCGTCGCCGACGTCGCCGGCGCGTCGGGGACCTTGGTCGCGTCGGGCGACGGGCCGCTGGGGCCGGGCTTCCCCTTACATCCGACGGAGGCGGCGAGCGCGGCGACGACGAGGACGGCAGGGAGTCGAGCGTGTCTGCGGTGGCGCATGCGGCGCAATCTAGCTTGCGATCGGCAAGGCGTCTCCCCTGCGGCGCGCCGTCGGCCTGCGCGGCGGCGCGGCAGTCTGCCGCGCGCAATGAATGCGCGGAACCGATGCGCGAACCGGCGCGCGAACCGACGCGCGGAACCGATGCGCAGGACGGTCGCGCTCCGGCATCGGCGCGCGTCGGCGCCGGAGCGGATCCTGGGATGCAAAAGGGCGAAGTTGCGGTAGAGGTGGCCCTGACGGATGAAGCCCATGACGCCCTCAGCAACGAAATTCCAGACGACCCCCCCTGTCGCGAAGGAGCCCGTCAAGGTGCTCCTGCTCGAGAACATCCACCAGAGCGCGCACGAGCTGTTCCGGTCGCGATCGTTCGAGATCGAGACGCGGAGCTCCGCGCTGAAGGAAGACGAGCTCATCGCCGCGCTCGCTGGCGTGGACATGCTCGGCATCCGGAGCAAGACGCACGTCACCGCGCGCGTGCTGGAGAAGGCGGACAAGCTGCTCTCCATCGGGTGCTTCTGCATCGGCACGAACCAGGTCGACCTCGATGCGGCGAACCGGCGCGGGGTGCCGGTGTTCAACGCGCCGTTCAGCAACACGCGCAGCGTCGCCGAGATGATCATCGGCGAGGCCATCATGCTGGCCCGGCAGCTCGGGGACAGGTCGCGCGAGGTGCACGCGGGCACATGGAAGAAGGTCTCGAAGGCCTGCTACGAGATCCGCGGCAAGACCATCGGCCTCATCGGCTACGGCCACATCGGCCAGCAGCTCGGCGTGCTCGCCGAGGCGATGGGGATGCGCGTTGTCTACTACGACATCGCCCAGAAGCTCCCGATGGGCAACAACCGCGCGCTGCCGACGCTGGAGGCGCTGCTCGCCGAGTCGGATTTCGTCTCGCTCCACGTGCCGGCCACGTCGGAGACGCACAACATGATCGGCGCCGCCGAGCTCGCGCACATGCGCAAGGGCGCGTACCTGCTCAACGCGAGCCGCGGTTCGGTCGTCGTGATCCCGGCGCTGGCCGAGGCGCTGAAGAGCGGCCACCTCGCGGGCGCGGCGATCGACGTCTACCCGGAGGAGCCGGAGTCGAACTCTGACGGCTTCCTGACCGAGCTGCAGAAGCTCCCGAACGTGATCCTGACGCCGCACATCGGCGGCTCGACCGAGGAGGCGCAGGAGGCGATCGGCCGCGAGGTGTCGCGCGCGCTGACGCAGTTCGTGACCACCGGGGCGACGACGGGCGCGGTGAACTTCCCGAACGTCGAGCTCCCGCCGCTCAAGGCCACGCACCGCATCCTCAACGTCCACCGCAACGTGCCTGGCGTGCTCCGCGACGTGAACCGCATCGTGTCGGACGTGAACGCCAACATCGACAGCCAGGTCCTGTCGACGGACGCCAACATCGGTTACCTCATCATGGACCTGTCGCAGGACGTGTCCGCCGAGGTGAGCCGGCGCATCGGGGCGCTGGAGACCAGCCTCCGCACCCGCGTGCTCTACTGAACGTGCGTCCGGCCGGGGCGCCGCCGCGCCCCGGCCGGAGTCCCCGGCCCCGAGAGGTGCCCCGCCTTGTCGCCAGCGTTCACGATCCAGCCGGGGCCGCGGCCGCAGATCCGGATCGAGGAGGTCGCCAAGCGCGCTCGCGTCTCGCCCGCGACCGTCAGCCGCGTGGTGAACGGCAGGGGCAAGTACAGCGCGGAGACCCGGGAGCGCGTGCTGGCCGTGATCGACGAGCTCGGCTACGTGCCGAACACCGCCGCCAGGAGCCTCGCGCAGGGGAAGACGGGTGTCCTCGGCCTGCTCCTGCCGAACATCAGCACCGAGTTCATCTCCAGCCTCGTGCGGGCCATCGCCGCCTCGGCGGCCGAGGCCGGCTACGACGTGCTGCTCTCCGTGAGGCCGGAGGCGCCGGCGCGGCGCCTCGTCGGGCGGCACAACACGGACGGGGTGCTCCTCTTCGGCCACTACGTCCACGAGGCCGACCTCCAGCAGCTGGTCCACCAGAAGTGCCCGGCGGTGCTCATGTACCAGTCGTCGCCCGCGGACGCCCCGCTGCCCAGCGTGATCATCAAGAACGCCTCCGGCGCGCGCGCCATCGTGGGGCACCTGATCGAGGCGCACGCCCGGCGCCGGATCGCCTTCCTCCACGGCGTCCCCGAGAGCGAGGACTCGACGACGCGCGCGGAGGGGTACCGGGAGGCGCTGGCCGAGCACGGCATCGCCGTCGATCCGCGCCTGATGCGCCGCGGCTTCGACGCGCGGGAGGCGCGGGCCGCGACGCTCGCGTGGGTGCGCGAGGGGGCCGACCTCGACGCGATCTTCGCGTGGTGCGACCACGCCGCGGCGGGCGCGATGGAGGCGCTGCGCGCCGCGGGCAAGCGCGTGCCCGTGGAGGTCTCGGTCGTCGGCTTCGACGACGCGCCGTCGGCGCGCCACCTCGAGCCCGCGCTCACGACGGTGCGCGCGCCCACGGACGGGGTGGGCTACCGCGCGGTGCAGGCGCTGGTGGACCTCATCCAGACGGGCAAGGCCGAGCGGCGGATCGAGCTGCCGACAGAGCTGATCGTCCGGCGGTCGTGCGGCTGCGATCTCTGAACCCGGCGAGGATCCGCGATCGGTCGTTCGAATTTCCGGAGAAATTCACGGGGAGACGGGGAGACGGGGAGGCGGGGAGACGGGGAGACGGGGAGACGGGGAGACGGAGAGTAAAATCCCAGTGATCTCCCCGTCTCCCCGCCTCCCTGTTCAATTTTTTTTTCGCGCTAAAATGCCAATAAAATGAGGGGATTTGGCAGGTTTCGACGTTGAGCGCCGCGATGGACCCCGCCCTGGGGACAGCGCTCATTCATTCCAGACCGGGACGCTGACGCGTTCTCCGGCGCTGCGCCGCGCGGCCGGGTCGTCGCCCGCGAAGACGACGGTGAACACGACGAACGCGGCCCACAGCGCCGCGAGGTGGTAGATCATCGCGATGCCGCCCGCGGCCTGGTAAATGGCGCTCGACGCCGGAGGGCCGAGGAGCATCCCGGCGGCGTAGAAGACGTTGTAGAGCGAGTTCGCGCGGCTGTAGTCGCGCGGCGCGGTGACGACGCCCTGGAGCGCCAGGCTGAGCGGCGATATCGACGCGAGCGTCGCCCCCGCGACGAACACGGCCACGCACATCGCGTCGTAACGATCGAGGTACACGAAGCCGAGGATCATCAGCGTGCCGATCGTGCCGAGCGCGCGCATGAGCAGCAGGTGGCCGCGGCGGTCGCCGAGCCGGCCAAAGACGTTGGTGAAGAGGAGCATGCCCACCGCGAAGTAGGCGGGGATCTGGATCGTCTGGTCGCGCGTGACCCCCTTTTCCGCCATCAGGTAGAGCGGGAGGAACAGCACGACCGACGCCTGGAAATAGCCGTAGGCGAAGGTCGCGAAGCACGCGGTCTTGATGCGCGAGAGGATCGAGGCGGAGGACGCCGAGGGCTCCGCCCCGCTCGCCGCGCCGGCCTTGCCGTGGGCCTCGGACATGCCCGGCAGGTCGCGGTCGAGGCGCGCGAGCACGAGGACGGCCGAGCTCAGCGAGATCACGCACGAGAGGAGGAACGCCGTGGGCATCGAGGAGAGCGCGACGATGTGCGGCGCGCAGAGCGGCCCGAGGACGTAGCCGAGCGCCATCGAGACGGCGTAGAGGCTCGTGACGAACGCCTTGTTGTCCTTGTCCGACCGGGCGAGCAGGATCGTCTCGCAGCTCACCCAGATGCCGACCGAGCAGGCCCCGTCGAGGAAACGCACCGCGGCGATGGCGGCGAAGGTCGGCAGGAAGGGGAAGGCGCCGACCGCCGCCGCGTACCCGACGAGCGCGAGCACCAGCGTGGTCTTCGCCGAGAACCGGCGGATGAGCGTGTCCATCGGCAGCGAGAGCAGGACGATGCCGAGCGCGAAGCACGACGCGAGCAGGCCGATGTCGGTCTTGGTGAACCCGCGCGCGTCGAGGAAGACCGCCGTGAGCGAGATGGCGATGCCGTACGCGAGACCGAGGAGGAAGATCGAGCCAAAGACGAGCCAGATGTTGCGATCGGGGATGCGGCGGAGCATGAGCGCCCGCCAGGTTCGATCGGTCGCTCCGCCGTGTCAAACGGGTACGTGCGTCAGGAAACGTGCCTCGCCGGCGGTGGCGCCGCGCACGCCCGCGAGCGCCGCGCGCGCGATCGCGCTTCAGCGATGGCGTCAGCGCAGGAAATCGAGGAGGAGCTGATTGACCTTCTCGGGTCTGTCGTAGTGCACGAAGTGGCTCGCGTCGGGGATGCGGGCGACTCGGGCGTTCGGGACCAGCGCCGGATCCGGCGCGGCGAGCTCGGAGCCGAGGTAGCGGTCGTGCTCGCCCCAGATCACCTGCACCGGGATGTCGATGCGGGGCGGCCTGCCGGCCTCGCGCAGGCTGCCCGGGCGGAAGAGGGCCCGGTAGTAGTTGATCATCGCCGTGAGCGCGCCGGGCTGCGACCACGCCTTCACGTAATGCGCGAGATCCTCGTCGCTCACCGCGCCCGGGCGCCGCGGGTCGTCCTTCACCGCCGCGCGGAGCCACGCAAAATCGTCCTTCTGCGCGGCGAGCTCCGGGAGCATCGGGAGCTGGAAGAAGAACATGTACCAGCTCTTGCGGAGCTGCCGGGCCGTGCGGAACCCGGAGAACAGCCGCTCGGGGTGAGGGCAGTTGAGGATGACCAGCCGCTCGAGGAGCGCCGGGTACCGCGCCGCGAACCCCCAGGCGATGCCGCCGCCCCAGTCGTGGCCGACCACCGCTGCGGCGCGCTCCGCGCCAGAAGCCTGGATCAGCGCGGCCACGTCCGCGGTGAGCTCGGCGATGGCGTACGCGGCGACGCCCTCGGGCTTGTCCGAGAGGTTGTAGCCGCGCATGTCGGGCGCGATCACGCGGTAACCCGCCTCGACCAGCGCGGGTATCTGGTGGCGCCACGAGTACCAGATCTCGGGAAAGCCGTGGAGGAGCACGACGAGCGGCCCGTCGCCCGCCTCGACGTAGTGGAGGCGCACGCCGCCGTGGTCGGTGAACCGGTGCGAGAGCTTGGATTCGTCGAAGGTCATCGTCTCTCCTTGCGCTGATTCCGTCGAACGGCCGCCGGCGCTCTGCCGCGCGGTCACGGGTTGAGTCCCGGGATCCTACACGGTGCTCCGGGCGGTTCGACGCGCCAGAGGCCGCGGCGGACGCCCCTGTCGAGCGACGCCGTGGTTCTGTCATTGCAAGAAAATTACGGCTTCCGGGCGGCGCGTGGCTCACCCGTGGTGCCGT
This sequence comes from Sorangium sp. So ce117, assembly GCF_051524395.1. Classification (NCBI taxonomy): domain Bacteria; kingdom Pseudomonadati; phylum Myxococcota; order Polyangiales; family Polyangiaceae; genus Sorangium; species Sorangium sp. So ce117. The sequence goes on along the minus strand of NZ_CP150309.1, from coordinate 6,057,247 downwards.
GTCAGCGCGACGAGGGTGGCGACCAGGAAGATCACCAGCCCGAGCGCCCCCGCCGCCCCGAGGAGCAGCGTTCGCTGGAGCTTCGCGACGCGCTGGGCGGAGAGGATCTCCTGCTGGATGCCGTTGCAGATCTTCTTGGTCTCGCGCAGGAGCTGCCGCGCCGCCGTCGGATCTCTGGCGATGCGGCTCGCCTTCAGGCTCTCCGGGCGGCCTCGCACCATCGCGCGCAGGATCAGCACCATCAGCTCGTCTTGCCAGAATTTCTCGGGGATGGCGTTGCGGCGCTTCACGTAATGGTCGTTCCCCGCCAGGTGGCTCGGCGTGAGGGGCAAAGGCACGTCCTCCAGGGAGCCCACGAACTTGCCGAGCGCCTCCACGTCCTGTTGCTGTTCGGTCAAGATGAAATAGAAGAGCGCGCCGACCGCGTAGAGATCGTGCGCCTCGCCGAGCCGGCGCACCAGATCGAACTGCTGGTTGTTCGGATCGAGCGGCGGCTCGCCTCGGAAGCAGGCGATGAGCTCCCCGCTCGACGGATCTCGCTCGATCCGGATGATCTCGAGATCGTGATCGTGCCTCGGGTCGCGCTCATCGGCCAGGATGTCGGTGTCCATCAGGTCCGCCGCGAGGGGCTTCGGCACCCGGAACCGATCACCGTCGAGCGTGATCCGCTGCGCGATGCGGAACTTGCGGCGGCAGGCCTCGGGCGAGAGGAAGGGGTGCTTGATGCTCCCGCCGGCGACCTCGTCTTCGTACCAGCTGCGGGTGAGCTCGTCCTTGTCGGACAGGCCGAAATCGATGACCCGCACGTGGAATCGCGGGGAGCTGATCATGTCGTCGAGCGCCTCGCGGAGGTCGCTCGCGCCCTCGCGCTGGCGCTCGGCGGTCGTGGCGCTGGCGGGGGTGATCATCAGGTTGTCGGGGGCGAGGTCCTTGTGCACGATGGTCTTCTCGCCGTGCAGCCAGGCGACCGACTCGGCGAGCTCCACCATCAACCGGACCTTCTCGAGCAGGATCGTCTTGTGGAAGAGCGTGTGGGACCGGTCTTGCCGCCACACGTCCTCGATCCAGGTGAACGCCCGCCTATGCCACGGATCGCCGCGCTGGGCGCGGGTGTCGAGCTCGACCCAGGGCTGGCCGCACCGTGCCCACAGGGCCTGCAGCTCGCTGCGGCGGCGCCCGACGAACTCGACGAGGCTCACCTCGAGGAGCTCCATCACGACCGCTTCGCGATCGACGAAATTCAGGATCCTGCCCGATCTGGCGGTGGGGCCCTGCTGGCAGCAGCGCTTCGCGGGGTACTGGAGCAGCTCGAAGAACTGCCCGTTGATGTAACGGCCCGAGAGCTCGTATCCGCACTCCTTGCAGTGAAGCGATGGGTGGCTCTCCGTCGCGATGTCCTTGCGCCGGAGCAGCGTGTTGCACCCCCTCGGGCAGGCGGGGTGGTAGATGGTGCCGCAGCCGCACAGCACCATCGGCTCGAGCTGGATGATGTCGAGCGTGCAGACCACGTTCACGCCGGCGTCGGTCGTCATCTCCTTCAGCAGCTTGATCTCCTGGCTGAACAGGCGCTCCTCGGAGAGCTGCGCGAAGTCGTGGAGCACCTTGATCGCGACGAACCGCACGTTCTGGCCGGCGCTCAGCTGCATCCCCTTGTAGACCTTCGCAAATTTGCCGCGGCCGAGCTCGATCGGCGAGCAGAGCCCCGTCGCATCGCGGGTGGTGAGGAACTGGTAGCTGACGTTGGCCTGGACGGCGTTCAGCGCCGCGCCGGGCGCGCTCCTCGGCGTGGAGGAGGCTCCGGCGCCTTGCTCGCCGGGGATCGGTTGCGTCGACTCCGGCTTCTGCACCAGTGTCAGCATGGTCATCACCTCATGAGTCCAGGGTTCGATCGCCGCGCTCGCGCGCGTGAGCGGCGGCCTAGAAGACGTTGATGCACGCGAGGTGGGCCGTCCCGGTCGCCGGGTCGACCGCCGACAGGACCACGAGCCGCTTCGCGGCGCCGTCGGCCGCGATCGCCGCCGCGAGCCACGGGACGTCGACGCGGAGGCGCGCTCCGCCGGCGGTCGCCTCGGCGCTGTCGCAGTGGAGCCGCTGTACCCGGGCGCGCCGGTGCCCCAGGTCGAAGCGCACGTCCCGCGCGACCTCGGGGAGGAGGAGGCCCTCGCAGCGCGTCGAGGGGTTGCTGGCATCGTGATAGATGCTCGGCCGCGGCCCGCCGGGGAAGACGGCGCGCCGCTCGACCTCGATGAAGAGCGAGCCTGCGCGCGGCGACACGAGCAGCGGCGCGGGCAGGAGGTCCGGAGCGGCCGCGAACAGGATGGGTGTCTGGAAGCGGTCTCGCTCGTCGACGGCCACCGACTGGAGCATGAGCCTCCGGCCCTCCGGCAGCGAGCGCGCCTCGCAGGTGCCAGCCCGCGGGGCGGCGAGCTCCAGCAGCCCGGCGGCTCGCGGGGCCTCGACCCCGCCCTCGTGCTGCGCCATCGCAGCTGCAGGCGGAGCGCCGCGCCCGGCGTGGACGAACCAGGGCGCCGCGCGGAGGGGCTCGGCCGCGCGCCCAGCGAGGCTCGCCCCGAGCGCCGAGAGCTGGCGGGCAGCCGCCTCTGGATGGACGAAGCGCCCGCCCGCCTCCCAGACGATCGCCTCGAGCTCGTCGGCCACGACGGCGGCGCTCTCCGGCCGAGCCGCTGGATCGCGCGCGAGCGTGTGCAGCACCAGCTCGTCCAGCCGCCGTGGTACGTCGGCCCGCAGCGAGCGCACGGGCGGGGCGGAGGCCTCAAGGACGGCCCGGATCGTGGCGATGTCGGTGTCGCGTCGGAAGAGCGGCTGGCCGGTCAGGAGCTCGTGAAGGATGACCCCCACGGAGAACAGATCGGATCTCCGGGTCAGCGGCGACGCCGAAGCCTGCTCGGGCGACATGTACGCGAGCTTGCCCTTGACCATCAGACAGCCCGTGGACTCCACCAGCCGGTGCTTGGCCCAGACGATCCCGAAATCGATGATCTTCACCGCGCCATCCGGGCAGCACATGATGTTCTGCGGGGTCACGTCGCGGTGGACCAGGTCGCGGTGATTGCCATGCTCATCGCGCAGCTCGTGCGCCGCGTGGAGTCCCCGGCATGCCTGGGCGAGGATGGCGGCCACGAGGTCCGGCGGCAGCACCCGCGCCGCGGTGTACAGCTGAGCTCGGAGCGAGGCCAACGTCACGCCGGGCAGGTACTCCATCACCATGTGGAGCGGCTGGTGCTCGTCGCCGAAATCGAGGATACGAACGACGTTGTTGTGGTTGATGCTCGCGAGGACGCGCATCTCCTCGAGGAACATCCTGGCGGCGTCCGGTATCTTCCCGGCCAGATCCGGCAGCATCACCTTCAACGCCACGTCACGGATGAAGCCGCCAGGGCCTTTCTGCCGCGCCAGGTAGACGGCGCCCATACCCCCGGAGCTGAGCTCTCCGATCACTTCATAGCGACCGAACATGGGACGGAACGTCATGTGCCGCGCCGCTTCTTTCGTTGATAAACCGCCCGTCGTGGCCGGAAAGGCCATGTCCGTCGTCATGGCCGACTAGGTATGATTCGAATTCTATGGCCCTGGTAGTGGTATCGAGCGCAGGCGTGAAAAATCCAGGAAACGCCTTGCGTCCGGGGCAAAGGTGCCGGTTCGTCGCGCTTTTCTGGGATCAGGCGACGGCCGCGCGATTCGTCAGGTATCGCAGCGGGGCGCCGGGGGAGGGGCGGAGCGGGAGGCGCTCAGACGTCGATGATCTTGCCCGGGTTCATGAGGTTCAGCGGATCGAGCACCCGCTTGATGGACCGCATGATCGCGAGCTCCTCTACCGAGCGCGAGTAGGGCAGGTAATCCTTCTTGAGCAGGCCGATGCCGTGCTCGGCGGAGATGCTGCCGTGGTACTTCTTCACGAGCGAGAAGATGGCGTGATCCGCCTCGTGGGTGCGCTTCAGGAACTCCTCGCGCGTGAGGTCGTCGGGCTTCATCACGTTGATGTGGAGGTTGCCGTCGCCGATGTGGCCGAAGAGCGCGATCTCCCACCCTGGATAGCGGGCCTCGAAGAGGCTCTCGAGCTCGGAGCAGAAGCCCTCGAGCTCCTGGATGGGGAGGGACACGTCGTTCTTGTGCGGCAGCCCGGTCGCCGACAGGCTCTCGCTGATCCCTTCGCGGAGCGCCCAGAGCTCGGCGGCCTGCGCGCCGTGCTGCGCGAGCGTGCCGTCGGTGACCAGCCCGCGCTCGAACAGCGAGGTGATCCACGCCTCGAGCGCCTCGGGCTCGCCGCGCTCGACCTCGATGAGCACGTAGTAGTCCGACGGCGCGGAGAGCGGCACACGCACGTTCCTGTGGCGGCGCAGGCGCGCCTGGCACTTCTCGGTGAAGAACTCGTAGGCCATCACCACGAACGGCCCCGTCCGGGCCTCGCGGAACAGCGCGAGCACGCCGGCGAGGTCGGGCACCGCGAACAGGAACACGTTGAGCGCCTCGGGCACCCGCGTGAGCTTGAGCGTCGCCTCGGTGATGATGCCGAGCGTGCCCTCGCTGCCGATGAACAGCTGGCGCAGGTCGATCCCCGTGTTGTTCTTCTCGAGCGCGCCGTTCAGCTCGAGCACGGCGCCGCTCGCGGTGACGACGGTGAGCCCGAGCACCCACTGGCGCGTCAGGCCATAGCGGATGACCTTCACGCCGCCGGCGTTCGTGGCGATGTTGCCGCCGACCTGGCTCGACCCCTTCGAGGCGAAGTCGACAGGCCAGGTGAGGCCGTGCGGCGCGACGTGCTGGTGCACCGCCTCGGTGACCGCGCCGGCCTCGACGCGCACGGTCGCGCCGAGGACGTCGACCGGGCCCATCTTGCGCATCCGATCGAGCGACACGACGAGCTCGCCCCTGGCCGCCACGGCGCCGGCGGCGAGCCCCGTGCGGCCGCCGGAGGGCACGATCGGGACGCGGTGCTCGGAGCAGAGGCGGAGCAGCCGCGAGACCTCGTCCGTCGAGCGCGGGAGCGCGAGGGCCGAGGGCCTGGGCTCGTGGACCTTGGTCCAGTCGCGGCCGAAGGTCGCGAGATCGGCGGCGTCCGTCGAGAGGAAATCCGCGGGGAACTCACGCTGGACGGCCTCGAGGAAGGGGCCGGGGAGGCCAGTAAGTGGGGTCATGGTCGGCTCGGTACTGCGGCATCGCCGGGAGGGCAAGGGCAGGCGGTCTTCGCCCTCACCCGGGGACCGGCGCGCCGAGCGGGTCGCTTCGGCGGCGTGGCGGGAGTCCTCGCGGCCCAGGCGCCGCGAGAGCGTTGCCGCGCCACGACCGACAGGGCATCTTGACCGAGGAGCGCGCATGGACAGGGCAGACCGCGCGGCAAGGGTGGCAAGCATGGCGGTGCTCGCGCTGGTCGCGTGCGAGCGCTCTGTCAGCGAGGCGCCGCGTGGATCGAGCACCGCGGGCGCCGCCGAGGGCGGCGGGGGCGGCGCTGCCCCGGACCCGATCGCGGCGAGCAGCGGCGCGTCGGGCGCGAGCGAGCAGGGGAACGCGGGAGGGCAGGGCGGCGGCGGCGGCGGCGGCGAGGGCGGCGCGCTGAGCTGGGAGCCGGTCGAGACGGACTGGTGCTCGGCAGGGTGGATCGGCCTGGACGACCACACCTGCTTCCATGTGCCGGAGACCGCGCTCCGCGGCGCGCCGATCCTTTATGTGCTGCACGGGGCCATGGCGCCCGACTCGCTGCCCGTGGACCTGCAGGCAACCGCCGCGGGGGCCGCCGAGGCGCTCGGCGCCGTCGCGGTGTTTCCGCGCGGAAGACCAGGACTCTGCACATGGGATCCGTCCGTGGAGACCTACTCCTGCTGGCCGACGCGCCGCGAGACCGTCGACGCCGCGGCGCCCGCCCTGCTCGAAGAGTGGATGCGCGCAGAGGCGTTGATGGAGCGGATCCTCGGCGGGACGTTCGGCGGGCGTTATGTCATGGGCTTCTCCAACGGCGGCTATTTCGCGAGCTACGTGGCGCTGGAAGGCCTCGTCGCCGTCGACGGCGCAGCGCTCGTCGGCGCGGGGCGCATGGTCATCGAGGAGCACCTGTTCTCCGAGGAGAGGCCGCCGATCTTCATCGCCGTCGGTGAGCTCGAGCTCGCCTCCACCATCGCGAGCGCCGAGAACCTCGCCGACGTGCTGACCCAGCACGGCTGGGAGCACGAGCTCGTGGTGCACCCGGGGCGCGGCCACGAGATCCACGCCGACGACTTCTCGAGAGCCTGGGAGACCTGGATGGCCGCGCCCTGAGCGGCCCCGCGCCGCCGCCGCGCTCGCCCGGCGGAGGATGGGGCCGACTCGACTCGTTAAGACCCCGACGCGCGCAACGCGGGATGCCCGGAGCGTCCTTTTTGAGCACTCTTGCGTACATGAGCGCAGGGGAGATGGGCCGAGCGGAGCGGCGCTGATCGCCTGAGGACGGCGAATGCATCTGCGGTGTTATCGCCCCTTGTCTCATGTTGTCGGCGCGGAGGCTCGACATCGTCGGAGACACCCCGTCGACGCGCGCTGCGCCGAGAAATCCGCAGCGCGTGAAAGGCGTGTTATTGCCGGAGCTGCCGTGTTGCGCGAGGCGCTCCCGGCGGGCGCCGAGCGCGCCTGGAAGCGCCTTCTCTGCGCAGTGATCCGGCGCGGGGGGACGCGCAGGATCACCGCGGGGTCGTGCGCTGTTTAGGAATGTCGGTTTGTCGTTGCCTCGCGCCCGCAGCGCGCGCCCTCGGGCGGCAGGCTCTGCACACCAGCTCTCGGGCATGAGCGCTGCTCTCTCCGTAACCCGACTGGCGCGACGGTCTTGCAGACGTCGCGGGCAGGGCAAGGAGGAGAAATGGTCGAGCTGTTGAATACCAGGTTGATGTGCGTCGCGATGGCGATGGCGGCGCTGGCCACCGGGTGCGCGGTGGGCGCGGGCGAGGCGGACGTCGACGAGAGTGATGCGGACGAGGCCGTGACGGTGGAGGAGGCCTCCCAGGCGCTGTGCGGCGACGCCAGCTGGGCGCGGAGCTGCAATGGCGCCCCCGGGGGCTTCACCGACCCGAACTGGGGCTGGAACAACGGGAACTGGGGCGTCCCGAGCTGCGGCAACGGGGGCTTCACAGGCGGATGGAACCCCTGGGGCAACCAGGGCTGGAACAACTGGGGCAACTTGGGCTCTCCCGGCTGGAACAACGTCGGGAACTTCAGGCCTTGCGGCGGGAACCCCTGGGGCGGCTTCAAGCCGCCGTGCGGCAGGCCCGGCTGGGGCGGCGTCGGGCCCGGCTGGGGCGGCGGCGGCTGCGGCAGGTTCTAGCCCGCTGGCCCGGAGTCCATCCGCGGCGATGACGGCGAGCGCGGGCGCTGGACCGGCGCGCGACAGGCCCTCGGAACACGAGGGACCCCCTGCGCGCCCGGCGCCCGAGCCGCGGGTCGTCTGACGGGTCACTCGGGGAGCGTCACCGGGACCCTGGCCTCCGGAGCTCGCGGCAAGCGCGAAGCTCCTGGAGGCCAGGCGCCCCGGGGGTCTCCGGATCGGCGACGGCCGTGCGTCTGACGGCCACGTTCCGGGGCCCCCCACCTGTCGCATTTTAGGACATCGCCGCCTGGCAGGCGCACCTGGGTCTGGCGGATCGGCCGCTGCCCAGCCCGTTGCACACCTCGGCGCAGATCGCGCGCCGAGGCGCGGTGCCTGCGCTCGCGCCAGGCCTCGCAGCCCTCGTCCCATGGCGGATCGCTTCTTGCTCCCTCTGGAGCGCGCCGGATCGCCGGCGTCCTCGAGGAATGCTCGCCATGATGTCTTTTGCGACACCCGTCTCGCGTTACATGACCTGTGAAGTCATCGCGGCGTCCGACATGACGCCGCTGCCAGAGGTGCACCGCACGCTGGGCGAGCGCGCGATTTCCTGCGTTCCGATCCTGGACGCGGCGTCGCGCGCGATCGGCGTGCTGTCGCGCACCGACCTGCTCCGGCTCGGCAGGTTCGAGACGAAGACGAACAGCCGAGGAATGCTGCTCACCTTGCCCGATGTCCCGTCGCGCGCCGTGCTGCGCCCGGGCATCATCACCGTCGGGCGCGCGACGCTGGTCGCGCAGGCGGCGAGCGTGCTGCTGAAGCACCGTATCCATCGCGTGTTCGTCCGCGAGGACGAAGCCTTGACGGGCGTGTTCAGCACCAAGGATCTCCTGCTCTCCCTGGTCGAGGCGCGGGACCCGACGCCGATCGGCGGGCTCATGTCGGCGCCCGCGTACACGATCCCGCTCGACGCGCCGCTCGCGCTCGCCGCCGACCGGCTGACGACGGCGCAGGTGAGCGGGCTCGTGGTGGTGGATCCCGGCGGGTGGCCGGTGGGGATGTTCACCCAGACCGAGGCGCTGCTCGCGCACGGCGTGCTGTCCGATTCACCGGTCGAGGACGTGATGAGCCCGGCCATGGTCTGCCTCGACGTCCGGACGCCGCTCCACCGCGCCGCGGCCGCCGCGCACGCGGCGCAGGCGCGGCGCGTGCTCGTTGTGCAGGGGCGGCGGCTCCGCGGCGTGCTGACGGGGCTGGACTTCGCGCGCGCCGTCGCAGGGACGGGCGTGATCTCCATGGCCGCCAGGTCCAGGGCGGGATAACGCCGGCCGCGGCGAGCGCGGCCTTACCGCGCGGCGGCGCGGGTCGCCATCCGCTCGACGACCCCGTCGGCGTCGGCGGTCAGGCGCGCGGCGAGCGCGCGGGCGGCGGCGGGCGAGGCGGACGCGACCCCCTCGACGGCGCCGAGCCGCGCGCGGCGCGGGAGGCGCGGGTCCGCGGCGAGGGCCTGGAGCTCGGCGATCACGCGCGCCGAGGCGGAGGAACGCGTGGCGGCGCGGCCCGCCGCGGTGAGGGCGCGCGCCCTCACGTACGCCGGGGCGCCGGGATCGCGGCCGACCGCGAGCAGCCGATCGGCGTCGGCGCCGGCCGCGCGGAGCAGCTCGTCGAAATCCGCGCCTCGGGCCGCGCTCTGGCCGCAGAAGTGCCCCGCGAGCAGCGCCGCTGCGTGCGGCGGGAGCGCGGCGGTGGAGGCGAGGCGGTCCGGCGCAAACGAGCGAGCACCCTCGCCCGGAGTCGGCGGCGCGATCGGCGCTCCGCTCGCCGGCGTGTCCGCGTCGGCCGGGAGCGGGACGGCCGCCCCGCCGCCCTGCTCGACGATCCCGCGGTAGAGCGCGCTCGCCCGCACGATCGCCGTCTGCTGCGGCGTCATCGTGCCCGAGAAGTCGCCCCCCGTCGGGAACATGAGATTCCCGAAATCCGGGCAGCGCTCCCTCCGTGACCTCATGTTGCTGCACTGCTCGGTGTCGTCCAGCGGGTCGCCGAAGTCAGCGTCGAGCTCGGTCGTGTGGAACAGCCCGGCGAGATGGCCGAGCTCATGGCGCAGGATGAAGCTGTCAACCGAGGGCTCCTCGTAGAGCGTGACCACGATGCCGCTCAGGTGGGTGCCGTGCTCGACCGCGACCGAGGGCACGGCGGGCGTCACGCCGGACGCCTGCACGATGCTCCCCCCGAACGCCGTCACCGCGATCACGTTGAGGGCCGGACGGCCGGGGGCGCCGGCCGTCTGCTCGAGCAGGCCGGGGAGGAGCTCGTCGTCGATGAACTCCCACTCCGAGCCCAGGTGGCGGATGTTGATGCTGCCCACGCCGAGGCCCACGTACCCCTCGTACGCGGCGAGCAGCGCGCGCCGCATGTACTGCTCGGAGACCGCCTCTCCGGCGATGAAGGCGTTGATGTCGATCTTCCCGCCGTGAAAGCGCCCGTCGAGCGTCCGGCGGTGCCACACCGAGAGGCGCACCGGCTCTACCAGGGGGCCGACTCCGCCGTTGCCGAGCTTGATCCAGTAGACGCCCGGCGCGAGCGGCGCGGATGCGTCCGCGCCGGTCTGGGGGACGGCCGCCGCGCCGATGCCCTGGTTGAAGAAGGCGGCCATCGTGCCTGCGATGGTGTAGTCGGCCGCCAGCAGCCTGCCGTCGGGGCCGCGGATGCTCTCGATCCCGATGGGCTCGAAGCTCGGCGATGACGCCATGATCTCGGCGACGGCCGTGAAGCCCAGGGTGCCCGGCTCGATGGTCACCGGGACGGCGCCGTCGATGTCGACGTTGTCGTGCTCTTCCTTGACGAGGGGCGGAATCGGTGGGGCCCCCCCCTCGCCGATGCTGCCGCCTTGACCGGCCCCGGAGGAGCCTTGCGGCGCGGAGCTCGCGGTGTCTCCGGAGCTCCAGGAGCCGCCGGAGCCGTCGGAGCCGTCGGGCGGCGGCTCGAACCCGTCGACCACCACCCTGCCGCCGCAGGCGCCCGCGACGAGGGCCGCGAGCGCGCCCGCGGCGAGGAGAGCGCCTCCGCGAACCTGCGTTGCCCGGCGCTCGCCGCCCGGCTTCCTCCCGTCCACGCGAGACGCATCGATAGCGCTCGATGCCGGTGCAAGCGACGTTGACATAAGCATGCTCCTGCGTCGGTAAGGGCCCTCCCTCACCGCGCGCGCAGTATGCGCGGGCCCTCGCGCGGTGTCACGCGCTGCGCACGCTCGTGACCTCGGCGGGGTGTGCGATGGCGTGAGCGGCGCTCATTCCACTTGCTTGACGCGCATTCTCACCCGACCTGGAGATGCTTCCGTCGCGCCCTCGAAGCGCTCGATGACGATCACGAAGCGCGACACGCCGTCCGCGCCCTGGACGAGCCACGCGGCGTCCTTGGCCGGCGCGGGGGGCGTCGCGCCGGGCTCGATCCACCGCCCCGTGAAGGCGGTCGCGATGTGGTCGCCGCGGTACGGGACGGCGGGATCGGAGAGGGCCGCGAGGTCGGCCGCGTCGAACCGCGCCTGCTCCGACGCGGCGGTGCGCTCCTTGACCTCGGCGAGCTCCTCGGAGCCCGACGCATCTGCCTGGAGGTCGGCGGCGCGCGTGGTCCCGGGGCCGCCGAGCTCGCCGTTGACGCTGACGAGCGACCTTCGGAAGCAGACATTCCAATCCGTCGACGCGCGCGCCTCTTCCGGCGTGAGCATCAGCTGCCGGTTGCCCGCGAGGTCGAGGCAAGCGCTCGGCTCGGTCTCGGGCGCGTCGATGCCGCCCGCGGTCGCGTCGAGATCCTGGATGTCGACGGTCGGGCCGGAGCCGTCGGGGAGCACCTCGGCGTAGCGGAGCTGATAGAGCGCCGTGACCGGCGCCCCGTCCACCTCCCCGTAAAAGGAGACGATCTGGAGCTTCCAGTACCGGCCCTCGTGCTCGATCGCGTGGACGTGGTAGCGGCTGAAGGCGACGTGCTCCTCGCCGTCGTAGGCGTACCAGCGCGAGAAGGCGCCGCCGGAGTCGTCCGTGAGCAGGAAGGGGGTGCTCGGCAGCTCACCCGCTCTGTAGTCCTCGAGGCCGATCGGCAGCGCCCCGCCGTCGCCGGGGCCGCTGAGGCCGCTGTTGGTGAAGACGTCGTAGCCCGAGAGCGCGAGATCCCAGTCGGTGGACGCCGCGCCGTCGCCTTCCGGGAGCGCGATCTCCGGCGTGGCGAGGCGGAGGAAGACGCGGCCGGTGGCTGGCACGTCGACCTCGAGGAGCGCGCCGTCCTGCGTAGTCCCGGGGTTTCCGCTGGAGGTCCCCGGGTCTCCGCTGGAGCTCCCGGGGTCTCCGCTGGAGCTCCCGCCGCCGCCGCACGCCGGGGTGAGCAGGAGAAGCGCTGCCGCGACCGATCCTCTTGTCATGAGTCCTCCCACGGTAGATCGGCGCGGACGCCGACGTAAAACGTGCGCCCCTCGAGGGGCCGGTGATCGCCGCGGCGATCAGGGTCCTTTTGCGCGCCAAGCAGGTTCCTGACGCCGAGATACGCCTGCGACGAAGGCCAGAGCGGCCGCGCGAGCCGCGCGTCGAGCGTCGTGAACCCGGGGGCGTACACGTCTTCCTCGGCGCGCGGGTCTCTCTCGACGAACGCGCTGCTGATGGTCCGGAGACGGGTGACGAGCTCGATCCGGAGCGGCAGATCGGCGCGGAGCGACGCCTGCGCCGTGTGCGGCGGTTTGCCGGAGAGCGGCTGTCCGGGATCGGCGGTGTCGTCGCGTGTCCAGAGGTAGGCGTAGCCGGCCTCGACGCGGAGCCACGGTGTGGCCTGGAGCGTGGCCGAGAGATCGAGGCCCGCGGTGCGCGCCTCGGCGATGTTCGTGTAGGTGTACGTATCGACGCCGTCGGAGGAGCTGACGGGCTTCGGGTCGACGTCGATCAGGTTGTCGACCCAGTTCGAGAAGGCGCCCGCCCGCGCCGTGATCCCCTCTCGGGGGATCCATGTGATATCGCCGTTCACGCCCCAGGACGTCTCGGGGGCGAGCTCCGGGTTGCCATCGAGGATGTAGCCGAGGCTCGAGTGGTCGAACGAGAAGCCGAGCTCCTTCGCGCTGGGGGCGCGGAACCCCCGCCCGCCGGAGACGCGCAGCGTGAGCGACGGCGAGGGCCGGTACGCGAGGGCGAGGCGCGGGGCGACGACGCCGCCGTAACGGACGCGGAGCTCGCCGCGAATGCCGGGCATGAGGGTGAGCTCGTCGGTGAGCTTCCACCCGAGCTGGCCGTAGAGCGCGGCGCTGCCGAGCCGGGTGCTGGGCACCTCGTCGTTCGGCGGGATCTCCTCGGTGCCGGACGTGGTCACGGCGGTGATCTTGAGCACCTGGTCGAGCGTCTCCACCTCGGCGCGCGCCCCGGCGACCCAGGTGCGCTGCCCGTCGGCGACGGTGGCGATCGCCTCGTAGCTCTGGAGGGTGCCCGCGCGCTCGCGCAGCTCCTCGTAGGGCGAGCCGCGCTGGTCGCGGCCGCTCGATCGGAAGGCCCATTGTTGGCCGGCGGCGAGGCGCAGGCTGGAGCCGCCGCCGAGGTCGAGCGTCTCGGCGAGGTGCAGGGTGATGCGGTCGGTCACCTCGGGGAGGTCGTAGAGGTAGACCCCGAGGACGGGCCGCTCCTTCTGCTCGACGCCGTCCTGCTCGTCGTGGATCCAGCGCGCACGGAGCCGCAGGTCGACGCCCCTTCCGAGCGTGGCGCCGGCCCGCAGGCCGAGGAGCGTCTGGGCGCGCTCGGGCAGGGCGGTGGGGGCGTCGGCGCCGGCCTCGGGATGGGCGAGGTTTTTGGCGGGCTCGACGAGAGAGAGGCTGTCCTCCCGCTGGAACGAGGCGTCGGCGCTGACCCAGGCGCGCTCGCCCCTGTAGGCGCCCGATCCCTGGAGGACGAGCCCGGCGCGGCTCCGGCCTTCGAGGCGGGCGCGGCCGCTGAAGCCGGGGTGCTCGGGGGGCGCGGAGAGCACGTTGACGACGCCGCCGATGGCGCTGGTGCCGTAGAGCGAGCTGGTCGGCCCGGTGACGAGCTCGATGCGGGAGACGTCGCCGAGAGGGAGGGACGAGAGGTCGATGGCGCCGCCGGCGTCGCCGATGACGCGCTCGCCGTCCTCGAGGACGAGGACGCGGTCGAGGTCGAAGCCCTGGATCTGGATGGCGCTCGGGTTGCCGAGCGCGCCGTACGCGCTCGGGTTGACCTGGACGCCGAGCTCGCCGTCGAGCGCCTCACCGACGTTGGTGGCGCCGCGGCGCTCGGCCTCGTCACGGGTGACGACGCGCGTGCGCACCGTGGCGCGCTGGCTGCTCTCGGGGGTGCGGGTGCCGGTGACGACGACCTCGAGGGGAGGCGGCGCGGCGGGCGAGGGGGGAGGCGGTGGAGAGGGAGGAGGCGAAGGGGGAGAGGAAGGCGGAGAAGCGGGAAGAGGAGAAGGAGAAGGGGGCGCGGCCGAGGGCTGTGCGGAAGGGAGCTGCGCGAGCGCAGGGCGCGAGAGCGCGGCTGGGACGAGCGCCGGGAGCGGGCAGAAGGCGAGCAGCGCGGCGCGCGTCAGGCGCCGGCGCCGGGGCACGGTCCTCCCGGGGGCATCGGAACGGCAGGCTCGAGGCGCGGGGACGGCGGCATGGGGAGAGCTCGGCCTGTGCGGCGTTCGGTGGATCGGGTGAGGTGGGGTGGGGGATGGTCGCCCGGTTCAGGGCGGTCGTCCAGCGGTTCGGGGGGCGGTTCGGGGGCGGCGGGCGCCGCGGCTGCGGGGCGTCGCAGGGCGGGAGCGGGCCCGACGGCGGAAACCCCAACGGGCGACGCGAGTTGGGCTTGCATTGCTCGACGACGGACGGTAGGGTCCCGCGCCGAATCGCCGGTCCCCATCGTCTAGCCCGGCCCAGGACTCAGCCCTTTCAAGGCTGCTACGCGGGTTCGAATCCCGCTGGGGACGCTCCGCTTTCCGTAAGTATTTCCGCGCAGTAGGCCCCAAGTGGCCGGTCCCTCGGACGATTCGTCGGACGAAACCAGGAGCGCGGCAGGGAGCGGAGGGAACGGGTCGCCCACGGGGTGCATGAGGTTCTCGGCCTCGCGCACATAGCCCATGGTCGTGGCGATGTCCTCGTGGCCGGCGCGGCGCATGATCTTGATCGGCTCGTCGCCGCGAAGGGCCATCCACGTGATGCCAGTCGCGCGCAGATCGTGGAAGGTGAGCTGTTTGCGGGTGGCGTCGTTCGCGAAGAGCTCGGCGCGCTCGATGCCGGCCCACCCGAGGTATTGCCGCAAGCGCACCGAGAGATCGCAGCTGGACGGCATGCTGATCACGCGGCCCCGGGATGCCTTTCCCTGCATCGCCAAGAGCAGCGGAAGCAGCGTGGGCTCGATGGGAATGCGGCGCGGGTTGTTTGTCTTCGTCTCTTTCACCTCGCCCGTCTCGGAGCGATCGATCGCCCGGTGGATGTGGATGACGCGCCGAGCGATGTCGACGTCTTCCCATTCGAGCGCTTCGAGCTCAGCGGCGCGCGTGTAGGTGTAGACCGAGAGCGCGAACAGCTGGCGCCAGCGGATCGGCACGCGGTCGCATGAGACCACGGCAAGGAACTCCGAGGGGAAGAGATAGCTCTTGCTCTTCTTCACCCCTTCATCCGGACCGCGGACACCGGCAGCGGGGTTGTCGTCGCGCACGCGCAGCGCCAGGACCTTGGAGCGGCAGGCGTCATCGAACAGCTTGGAGACGACCCCCCAAACGTTCTTGGCTGTCTTCCACGAGAGCTCTTTTTGGCAGAGCTCACGGGTCGCCGGGTCGGGGTTCGGCTCGGCCAGGGCATGCCGAACCGCTGCGTTAACCCATATCTTGCACGCGAGGGAGAAACTCACTCTCTCGACCTCGTGGAAAGCGTCCCCCGCGACAGCCGGCTCGCGGGTCGTGTCCCTGGGTGGCCAGGCGGTATCGCCCGCGAGCCGGAAGGCTTCAAGAGCGCCAGGGGGCCCTCAGAGGGCCGTCCTCTGCTGCGGTTGCTACGCCGCACCTCAACACCCGCGGGAGTGCTTCCGGTGACGTGTGGATGCGGCGTCGTTCACCGGCTGGAGCCGAACACCCGCCCTTTGGAGGAGGGCGCGATCGAAATCCGGCGCGTTCTCGTCGGCGCCGGCGGCGATCAGGCCGTCCTTGATCTTGCCGATCCAACGGTCGAGGAGGTCGCCGAGCGCGCCGCGCGTACACGATGCGGTCCCGAGCTCCGTTATCACCTGGCGGTAGACGTCGTCGAAGCGGTGGAAGCGCAGGTCGTTGTTCGACACGACCACGAAGCTCGTGGCGAAGCCGCGCGCCTGCGCGTCGAGCAGCGCGAGGCGCGCCATGAACGTCTTGCCGCGATCCCGGTTGTAGGAGCACGCATGGACTTTCGAGGGCAGGGCAGGGGGCCAGTCGCGAGATCCGTCCTGATCGTGAGACCCGTCCAGGTGAGGACGAGGCCGGAGGACGACGTCACTCAACTGCCCATGTGCGAGAGGTAGAGTCGGCCACCGCCGCGCTCGACGATGAGCTACAGAAAGTGGAAACGACCGCGAACGGTGGTCTTGAGATAGCTGATACCCCAGACGATGGGCCTCGCGCAGCCACTTCGACACGGTGGGCTGCGGGACACCGACTTGCTTGGCGTCGCGGCGAGGGCGCCCAGCCCGGCCATCCGCTGGACCATCTCTCTCGAAACGCCTCCTCATACGGCGGTCTCAAGCGAGCTCTCCGGGCTCGCCCTGATCACGATCTCCTGAACTCCACGGGCCGGACTGCCGAACCGAGGAGACGGCATCTTCTCTGACATACAGGGCGACCCGCGCCGCCGGTCGGATCCATGTCCTTGCTCTCGGTCGTCAAGCCCTGGGTCATCCGCGCCAGGGTGGCCCCATGACCCTGGCGAGCGGTCGGCCCCATGACCCTGGCGAACTCATGTCAGGCCACCTCGCGACTGGCCCCATAAGGGTGGCGAATACGCCGGAATCTGGCCCCATGTGCGTGGAGATCAACACTCTAGACGGCTTGCAATCTCCACGCCGATCGCTGATCTCACCCTGGCGAGCGCGATCTACAACGCGTTGCTAGCTGGGCGGCACAAGAAGTGATTCAGCGCTGACGCGCACTGACGCACACCGCCGGCGGTCGAGGTCCGGAGACGGGACTCCGTCCGCGCGTGCGCGCCGCTCTTGGGAGATACAAATGAGCTTTAGACAGTTGAGCATGACGGATGTACGAGGCGTGATCCATCGCTGGCAGGAAGGGCAGAGCGCCCGGCAGATCGCACGCGCCGGCGTGGTCGATCGAAAGACGGCGCTCCGGTACATCGAGACAGCGCGCCGGTGCGGGATCGAACCGCAGAGCGATATAAGCGACGAGCTCGTCGCCGAGGTCGCGCGGAAGGTGCAGGCGCGCCCGCACCCCACGCCGTCATCGGCGTGGCAGACGCTCGAAGCCCGCCGCGCTCAAATCGAAGGGTGGCTCATGGGCCCAAAGCCGTTACGGCTGGTCCGCGTGCAGAAGCGATTGGCGCTCGAGGGCGTGCAGGTGACATACAGCACGCTGCGGCGGTTCGCGCACAGGGAGCTCGGCTGGCGCGAGCGGCCTTCAGGCGTGTGCGTGAAGGAGGCGCCCCCGGCCAGCGAGGCGCTCGCCCAGAGCACGGCCAGCGGCCGTGACGAACAGGAACACCCTGACGAGCTCTGACCGGCGATCCGCGGAAGAGCCGGAGGTGGAGCTCGCACTGTCCGCCTCCGGCGAGGGGCCCGGGGGAGCCGCTCCCCGGGGCACCTCTCCGTCGATTCTCAGGCGGAGGTGCAGGCTGGATGATGCGTGTGGTGGTGGGCAATCCTCGAAGCTCCAGGAGAGCGAAAAACCAATAGACATGCGCTTCTTCTTTCCTGGCCTGTCTCGCTGGCCCCATGACGCCGAGAGCGGGGCGGCCCCATCACACTGAATATTGGCGTGCCGAGCGCGCACGGATTCGTGTTGACACGGCGGACTGGCGCTCGGGCGAGCTGGACGCCTCGTGGCTCGAGTGCTATCGTAGCTGCGGGCGAGGCCGCTTGACTCGACAAGCCGTTTGCCTTCCTATCCCCGATAGGCTCCCGATACCCCATGAGCAAGCAAGCCATCCGCCGCGAAGGCGCTTCTGCCGTGAACCGCGCACCGACGACTGCGAGCCCGGTCCCAGAAGCGGAGCCGGCGGCCCGGGGAGCCGCCGCGCCGCTGTCAGGTGCTCACCGCTTCGGGCCGGCGCAGCTCTCGCCCGGCGCGGCGCTCCAGCTCCAGCAGGCCGTCGGCAACCGCGCCGCACGCAGGCTCTTCGCGGACGCCGCGCCGGAGCCCGGCCGCGCCGCGGGAGCGGGGCTACCGAGCGAGCTCAAGGCCGGCATCGAGCGCCTGTCCGGGCTGTCGATGGACGACGTGCGCGTGCAGCGCCGCTCGGCAGAGCCGGCGCGGCTCGGCGCGCTAGCGTTCACGCGAGGCCCCGAGATCCACCTGGCCCCGGGGCAGGAGCGACACCTGGCACACGAAGCCTGGCACGTCGTCCAGCAGAAAGAGGGGCGGGTGCCGGCGACGGCAGAGCTCCACGGCCAGCCGATCAACGCCGACGCGGCGCTGGAGCGCGAGGCAGACACGATGGGCGCGCGGGCGTTTTCGACGGAGCAGAGCGGCTCGGCGGAAGCGTCACGCGGGGAGCCGTCCCGGGGAGCCGGCGTGGCGGAGATCTCGTCCTCCGTGGGGGTGGTCCAGCGGATGCGCGATCCGCAGGCGCAGGCCTCTGCCGGCCGCCCGTCGTTCACTCTCGCCCACAAGACGAAGACGGTCGCCCCCAGCCACGATACCCCTCGCCGCCCGATCCGCGAGCTGAAGACCGACCTCGACAAGCTGCGAAAGAAGGCGAACCCGAATGCTCCTAGGAGCGCGCGGAAAAAGGAAGACAAGCTCAAGGCTCAGCTCGACGAGAAGGCGGTGGAGGGCAGGGAGGCCGCTGAGAAGCTCTCCGACGAGGAGAAGGACGCGCTGCTGTCAGCTGGCTGGAAGCTCAATCCCGACGAGCTCGATATGTCGGGTCAGCTGCGGGATGGTCCGGGTCTCTCGGACAACCAGCTCCAGGCTATCGAGCGACTGTCGAGCTCCCCGGCGGGCAAGGTGTGGCTGTCCTACGCCGGCCTGTTCACAGAGCCCGAGGCGAACAACTACCTCAGCGAGAGCAAGTACTACGACTGGCTCCTGCTCGAGGCCGAGACACGGGTGCAGCTCGCGACCATGGCCTACAAACGTCGCATCGGCGCCAACCAGCGCACCCCCGCGTACACGCTGGGGCGGCATTTCATGATTCATCACGGCGACAGCGCAGAAAACCAGCAGGCCGAATCCACGCGCGATAGCGACGTGCGCTCCGCGTTCGTCGATACAATGTTGCACAGCACGATGAACACCGACGCGGAGGAGGCCGTCAGGGCCGGGGCCGTCGTCGAGAAGACCCACGGGGTCCACGGCGCGATTCGCAAGGCTTTGCCGTTCGGTGGGCAGGGTCGCATCCTCGACCCGCAACAGATCGCCTCCGAGAACATGCAGGCCGCCAGGATCCTGGAGAAGCTCTTCCTCGTGTTGCAGGCCGGACTGAAAATCTACGACAAGACAGCGAAGACTCACGTCGAGCTGCCGAATGCCACCGACGTAGCCCGGGCCCTCGCCCACGGCGGCCGGGTCAACATCCGCATTCCAGCGATCAAGGAGGGAGAGACCGGACGGGAGCTGCTCGACTTCCTCGGCATCACGACGGAGGGTAAGGGCGCCAAGGGGGCGGTGTTCACGCGCGGTTTCGGCACCCACAACCTGTGGATCAAACCGAACCCGAAGCAGGATGGCGGGCCGCCGGATGCAAGCCAGCGCGCCCCCTTCATCGAGCTGGGCGGCAAAGGTGCGGCCATACGCAATTTCGTGTCCAAGCTCAGACCGTCGGCCCAGCACGTGCACCAGTGGGGCATGAACGTGGCGGCGGGCGGGCTGGGCAAGCTCGACCACAACGGCGATGTCATCCTGCCCGACGGCGCTCACGGCCATATGTACATCGGCTTTACGGCGCCGGACGTAGGCCGCGACGGCGGCCTGTCGATCGGCATGGAGACCACGGGCCCAGGGGCGGCGAGCCAGGTCGGCTACGTCCACGGTCCGCATTCGACGGAGGCGACCGCGAACCCCGAGTCGAGCTTCGGCGGGCACAAGACCGACAAGATCGGCAGCGGTAGCCCGTTCGAGGTCAAGAAGCTGTGGAAGGGCCTGAGCGATGTCGACAAGGGGGAGTGGCAGGCAACGAACGCGCGCTACGTCGACCTCGGGGGTATCAACGGGGGCAACTGGCTCACGTACCTCAAGAGCTTGGAGGCGCACTTCGATGTCGCGAAGAACCGCGGCGAGAGGCGAGCCCTGGAGCTCCTCGTCGGGCCGAAGGCGAACTTTCGGGAACTCATGGATCGGGGAGCGGGGGACGACCGCGATTAGACCGAAGGACGTCGAACCCGTAGCCGTCGCCGAGGCGCGAGCACACGCCCACTACTCGATGCTACTCCACTCCGTATTTAACTCTGGCCTGCATCTCTTCCAGTAGGGTTGGAAACCGCTTCTCCGTAGCCACCAAGCGCGCGAGGTGCATCTCCGCCTTTGCTTGAGGGGTGACGGTTACCGTCTTATCGTCGTCCGCTTGGGCGTACGTGATGCTGTTCATGTTATTGACCATGGTGTTGTACGAATCATCTGCGGCCTTGCGCTCCTGGGTCGCGGCATTGGTCGCGAAATCCGGGTCGAAAGCATACCCGAGCTGATTGAGCTGCACCGTGCTGCTCACATCCTCGGCCTCGAGCAAGCTCCTCTGAGCGTCCCGATACTCTTTCGAGGTGAAGCCCGATGCGTCGGGGGTGCTGTGAGTGCCCGTCCCGATATGCGCCCGGTGCAGCGACTTCACCTCCTGGTAGGCGGGCGCCTCGTTCTCGAGCTTTCGCGCGCGCCCTGCGGTCCCCCGCTTCAAGCCCGATGTCTGGTTGAGCGGCTCGAAGCCGATGGTGTGCTCCGACTCGTGAGTGCTGCCAGATACATCGATGCCATAGAGCAACTTAAGCCGCTTTTGCTCCTCTTTCTTGCTTCCGTGCGTGCCCTCGTCGTACTTTCTCTTCCGGTCTTTCGGCATGCACTGGATAACAGGCTCATGGCTCGGCTCCGCTGAAGAGCCGCGCCATGCCGTCCCCTTCGCTCCGGCCGCCTGCCCGTCTGCCGGGGCTCGTTGCGGAGTGCCCCCATCCGCCTGTACCGCGCCCCGCGTTCCGAGGGCGGCGTCGCGCTGCAATTGTCCGTTCGACCTCTTTCCCATCAGGCGGCGCGCCGCGCGGTTGCCGATGGTCGCATGCAGCTCCAGGGCGGGGTGAAGAGGGGACGGGGAAAGGGGGGCGGTTGTCCTCGCCGCCTCTCGACCGCTCGTGACTCGAGCCTGATGCAAAATCCGCTGCTGTGCCATCGTGTGTCACCTCGCTGGCCTCGACCGCAGTCGCAGGGCGAGCTCCATGCTAACGCAGAGGTTTTGCGGCAGTCCAGCGTGCAGCCTGCAGTTCTTGTTTCAGCCTCATGGGGCCACTCGATGGCTGACTTATGCAGCCTCATGGGGCCATTCGATCTTCAGGTTCATGGGGCCACCTGCAGGGACACGATAGCGGCGCTGGAGCCGATTCCTCTATTGCGCGTCGCACGCTGCCTGGGTGAAGATGAGAGCCGCGGAGCGAGGCCAAGAGCCTGGAGCGGGCTGGTCCGCGTCCCACCACGACGACTTCTTCCATGCAGGCGCCGCATCACAAGGTCTCAGAAGAACCGGAAAGCGCCCCGGACCTGTCGGGCGGCGAGCCCTTCGCGCGGTCGCTCGATCACCTCATGGCCGAGCTCGATCGCGTCGATCGGATGGTGCGCCTCGGCGTCGCTCAGGCACGTCTAGCGGCAGAGGAGGATTCGTTCCCCGGCCTTACCATCTCCGAGGCCGAGATCGACGCGCTGCTCGAGCGGGCGCCGGGCGAGCCCCACTGGACGACTGGGCCTGAGGGGCCGGAGGTGATCGCGGTCAAAGAGGCGATCGAGAGGCAGGCCGCCGTGCTTTCGCGCCGCGCGGCGGAGAGCGGGAGGCGCGGCGTCCCTCTTCGCCTCGTGGCGCTCGCCGAGCGGTTCGGGCTGACGCGCTTCGACCTGGATGTGCTCCTGCTCGCGCTCGCGCCCGAGATCGACCTTCGCTACGAGCGCCTCTTTGCGTATCTCAACGACGATATCACGCGCAAGCGCCCGACGGTGAACATCGGGCTCTTCCTGCTCGCTGCTTCGTTCGAGGAGCGCATCGCCGCGCGACGCCATTTCGCGCCGCGCGCCCCGCTCGTGCGCCATGCTCTGCTCCGCGGCCTCGATGCCGCCGCCCGGCAAGGCTCGCTCCTGGCCGCCCCGCTCGAGGTGGAGGAGCGCATCATCTGGTATCTGCTCGGCAGCGAGGAGCTCGACCCGCGCCTCGGCCGCGCTGTGCGGCTCGTGCATCCTCGAGCGCGGCTCGAGGATCTGCTCCTGCCCGAGGAGACCAAAGAGAGCCTGCTCCGGCTCGCCGCGTCGCATCGGGGGCAGACGTGGCCCGTGGTGACGCTGAAGGGGCCGGAGAGCGTGGGGAAGAGGTCGCTCGTCGAGGCCCTCTGCAGGGAGATCGGCGTCCCCGTGCTCGTTGTGGATCTCGAGGCGCTCCTCGCCGAGGGAGGCGCGCCCTTTCGCGCGGCGCTGCCGCTCGTCGCGCGCGAGGCGAGGCTGTGGAGCGCGGCGCTTTGCTGGGATGGATCCGGCGCGCTCGGCGCCGCGGACCGGAAGGCGCTCGAGCTCGCCGTGGCGGCGGCGATCGCCGAGCACGATGGGCCCGTGTTCCTTCTGGAGCGTGGGCCGTGGGCGCCTGCGGGCGCGCTGGGCGGGCGTCCGCTCATTCGCCTGGAGATCCCCCGGCCTCGCATGGCCGAGCAGGCAGCGCTGTGGAACGCCGCGCTCCGCGCCGGCGACGCGCCGGCGATGGCCATCGACGTCGCAGCGCTGACGAGCCGCTTCCGCTTGACCGGCGGGCAGATCCACGACGCTGTCGCCGCGGCGCGCGCCCTCTGTCTCACGCGCGGACAGGGCGCGGTCATGAGCACGGCCGATGTGCTCCAGGCGTGCCGGCTCCGGCACGGCGGCAAGCCGAGCTCCCTCGCGCGCAAGGTGCCGCTCGCGCATCGGTGGGACGACGTTGTCCTCCGCGAGGATCGGCGGGAGCTCCTCCGTGCCATCTGCCGGTTCATGCAGCAGAGAAACCAGGTTTTTGTCGCGTGGGGCTTCGATGACAAGCTCTCGCTGGGCAAGGGGCTCTCGGCCCTCTTCTCGGGCCCGCCGGGGACGGGCAAGACCATGGCCGCGGCGGTGATCGCGAGCGAGCTTGAGCTCGACCTCTACCAGATCGATCTGTCGCAGGTGGTGAGCAAATACATCGGCGAGACGGAGAAGCACCTCGGCGAGCTGTTCGACGAGGCCGAGGCCACGAGCGCGATCCTGTTCTTCGACGAAGCCGACGCGCTCTTCGGCAAGCGGACGGAGGTGCGGGACGCGCACGACCGCTATGCGAACGTCGAGACGAGCTATCTGCTCCAGCGCATCGACGCGCACGAGGGGGTGGTGATCCTGGCGACCAACCTCTTGAAGAACATGGATGAGGCCTTCATGCGGCGGCTGTCCTTCATCGTCGACTTCCCGTTCCCGAGCCCCAAAGAACGCGCGGCCATCTGGAAGAGGGCTTTTCCTGCCGAGACGCCGCTCGATCCCGACGTCGATTTCGAGCTCCTTGGCGCCCGGCTGGAGCTCGCCGGCGGCTCGATCCGGAACGTGGCGCTCGCCGCGGCGATGCTCGCGGCGGAGCAAGCAGCGGCGGTGGGGATGTGGCACCTCTTCCGGGCGGCGCGGCTCGAATTCCAGAAGATGGGCAAGGTGGTGAAGGACGAGACCTTCGGTTAGGTCACACCCTACAGCCGGTGAAGGTCGATCGGTCGGCCATGAAACGCTGTCGAGCGCGCACGAGGGAGCGGTTTACCATGAGAGATCCCGCAGGATGGGTCCTCCGCCAGGTGAGCGAGAGCCTGGGCACGCTGGTCCGCGAGAACGTATTTCTCAACGATCCTCCGGGCCCGGCGTCTCCGGTTGATGAAGATCATGATTCGCTTTACCACGGCCGCCGACCTGGAGACCTGGAGGACGTGGACAGGGTGGAGGTCAAGTATCACTCTCCCTCGGACGAGCCTGATTCAGGGCAGGGGCGTTCTCCGCTTATCCTGGTCTATTTGTATCGGGTAGCCAACAATCCCTACCTGATCAACGAGCCCCCGTCGATCGTGAGAACGGGGACCGGCTTCGTCCGTCGCGCGGCGCCGCTCGCCGTCGATCTCTCCTACATGATGGTCCCGTACGCCCAGAACGCGGAGAACGAGCTCATGCTCGTGAGCAAGCTCAAGCGGCTGTTTTCCGACTGCCCCGTGCTCGAGGACAAGAGCCCGAACGGCGTGCTGTCCGTTACAGGCAACGAACGGCTGCCCGTCCTGTCGGACGCGCCGAGCATGGAGCAGATCCATCAGATCTGGGCGGGTTTTCCGAACAAACCCTACCGACTCTCGCTCTTCTATACGGTGACGCCCGTGCGCATCCCGCGCGCCGCCACGGAGGAGGGAGCCCTCGTCCGCAAGGTCCAGTCCACCTTCCGCGTGAACTCGCCCACCGAGGGGAGCCCGCCCTCCCCGGAAGAGTGGGTGATCGACACAGATCCCCGATCGCCGGGCTGACTCCATGAGGTTGACGAGATCATCGTTCCACAAGGCATTGCTGGTCCCATGAGGGCGACAAAACGATCGCCTGGGGATAGACCCGGCCCCATGATTGTGACGAACGATCGCATCGGGCATCATCAGACCGCGTTGACAACTCCGGCAAAGGGAACCTAATGTCCAGTCGCGCTTCGGGGGGTAGCCGAGATCAGCTGGCGGACTCCGCCCTCGCGACCTTGTCCTCCCAGCATCTCCTTCTCCTCAAAGAGAGGTGGAGGGAGAGACCCTCGAAGGCGGCCTCCACCGTTCCCTCCGTAGGGAAGAGGCCATGGGGAAGAGGCCGAGGTCTGTCGCAATGCGGTGTGTGTCGAAGAGGATCTGGCAACCTCCTTCGTCCGGATCGTCTCTGGAAAGGTTGAACCCGTGTCCAACTATTTGTATCCGGGCGTCTACATCGAAGAAATTCGGGGACCGCAGCAGATCTCTGGCGTCGGTACCAGCACCACCGCCTTCGTGGGATGGACAGAAAAAGGGCCGGACGAGCCCACGCTGATCGATAGCTGGAACGCTTTTCTGGCGAAATTCGGGAACTTCACGTGGGGCTATAACGTCCCGTTTGCGGTATACAATTTCTTCGCCGAGGGCGGCGCGTACGCGTACGTCGTGAGCGCGAAGGCGAGCGATGGCCTCGCCGCGGCGACGGTCGTGGTTGCGCCTTTCCAGTTCACGGCGTCGTCACCGGGCCTGTGGGGCAACGATCTCGCCATCGCGATCGAAAACTACCCTTGGGAGGACACTCCCAGCACGACCCTCACGCCCACCTTCGGCGTCCGCGTCCTCTACTCCGCCGCAAAGGTGGAACAAGACGACAGCAAGAAGACTGTCCTCGAGCGTCTCATCACTCGCTACATCAAGAACAATAATCTCGATTCTGCCAAGATCACCCGCACTGTTGATTATTACGTCATTGAAGAGTTCCCTGGGCTGACCACCAAGGATCTCAAGAAAGGAGCGAACGGGCAACCTAGCTCGCTGGAGGCCAAGATCAACGGCCAATCGCTCTTCATCCGTGTCACGGTCAACGCCGAGACGCCACCGGCGCCCACCGCTCTCGCCCCGGCGTTGCTCGTGACCGGCGCTGACTCCGCGTCGGGCGCTCCGGTCGACTACCAAGACGCGCTCGCCAGGCTCGATCCGATCACCGACGCAAGCCTCCTCGTGATGCCCGACACGGGCATGTTGGACGATCTCAAGACGCAGCAAGCGACGATTCAGCAGGGTATAAATTACTGCGAAGGTCGGACTCCTTGCGACATGTTCATGATCGCAGACGCCCCTTTCTGGCTGGACCCGCCGACGCTCAGGTCGTTCAAGAGAGGCGAACCGCTGACTCCCCCTGGAGCAACCGCAGCCATTGACCTGGAGAACGCGCTCAACTCGGACCGCGGCGCGATCTACTATCCATGGATCGATTTCTTCAATACGTCGACGGCGCGCAGCATCACGATCCCTCCCTCCGGGGCCATCGCAGGGACCTATGCCGAGACCGATAGCCGCGTCGGCGTGTTCAAGGCTCCGGCGGGTATCCGCGACGGCAAGCTGTCGTCGGCGGTGAGCCTCACGGCGCTCGTCACGGAGAAGGCTCAAGGTATCCTCAACCCGGATGGCATCAACGCCATACGGAGCCTGCCGACCTACGGCATCGTGACGTACGGCGCGCGCACCTTGTCGACGGACCCGAGCCTCATCTACATCAGCGTACGCAGGCTGCTAACGTACATCGAAATGTCGCTCTACCGGGGCCTGCAATGGGTCGTGTTCGAGCCGAACGATCAGAAGCTCTGGGGCACGGTCCGTCGCGACGTGACCGTGTTTCTGACCCAGGTGTGGACGGCGGGAGGCCTCTTCGGCGCCAAGGACTCGGACGCGTTCGAGGTGAAGGTGGACGCGTCGAACAACCCTCCGGCGACGAGGAACCAGGGGCTCCTCTATATCGACATCAAGGTGGCCCCCGTACGGCCTGCGGAGTTTGTCGTGCTCCGCATTCAGCAGCAGACGCTACCATCGGCTTGATCGAGCCTGATGTGGAGCCCTCCGGGGCCGGGCATCAAGAGAGGCTATAGTTATCATGGCGGAGAGAACGGACCCTTACAGGAATTATCGGTTCCGCGTCGAGATCGCGAGCATTCAGGTCGCCGCCTTCGCAAGCGCTACGATCCCGGACGAGTCATCGGACCAGATCGAGTACCGCGAGGGCACCGATCCCTTCACGCGCAAGCTCTCCGGGTATCCCAAGGTGGGGTCGCTCACTCTCAAGCGCGGCGTCACGACGTCGATGGAGCTTTACGAGTGGTGGCAGATCGTCCGCCAGACCGGCACCGGTGTGCCGAACGCTCGGAGGAATATCTCGATCATCCTCGTCGATGACGCCGGCAACGACGCCGCGCGCTGGGACCTGGTCGGGGCCTGGCCGTCGAGGTACCAGGCGGGCGATCTCGACGGCAAGGGGAGCGACGTCCTCATCGAGACGCTCGAGGTGGCGGTGGAGACCATCAAGCGCACGCAATGACGGCGTCAGAGAGAGAGAGGAAGCTGAAATGACCGCGCTGACCACCGAATTCCCATTTGTCTTGAAGCTCGGCTACGCTGACGAAAATGGCGATCTTCACAAGGAAGGCACCATGCGCCTCGCGACCGCGGCCGATGAGATCCTGCCGCTGCGCGACAGCCGCGTTCAGCAGAACCAGAGCTACCTCTCCATCATCCTCCTCTCGCGCGTCGTGACGCGGCTCGGCACGCTGCACACCGTCACGCCCAAGGTCATCGAAGGCCTGTTCGCGGCGGATTTCGCGGCTCTTCAGGAGATGTATAACCGCATCAACGAGCGGGGGCGAAACGCAGTCGAGGTGCTCTGTCCGAAATGCAACCATGGGTTCGAGTTCGAGGTGGAAACGTCCCGGGACCAATGAAGGGCTATCCCCTCGATGCGATGCACGAGGAGATAGCCTTTCTCGCGTACTATTTTCACTGGGAGTACGACTCGCTGCTCAGGCTCGAGCACCGCGAGCGCAGGCGGTGGTGCGAAGAGGCGAGCAAGATCAACCGGGAGATCATGGGTTCCGGAAAGAAGGAGCGGTCGCTGCTCGACTTCTGATCGCGAGGCGAGCGGACGGCCTTCGGTCCTGGGTGTAACCGTGGCGTGAGGGAGGCGGTATGGCGAACGGCGGCAGGGGCTCGTCGTCGGGCGGACGTGCGGCACGGAAGGATCCGTACCTGGGCTTCAACTTTCAGGTCGAGATCGGATCGCTGATCGTGGGCGGGTTCAGCAGCATCAGCGGCTTGCGAATCCAAACGGCGGTCGAGTCGCGCCGCGAGGGCGGCGTCAACACGCATGAGCACCGGCTGCCCGGCCCCACCTCGTACACGGATCTCATCCTTCGGCGCGGGATGTCCGATATGGACAATCTATGGAGCTGGTACCAGCAGGTCATCGCCGGGAAGTTCAGCCGCTACGACGGGACCGTCCATCTCATGGACCGGACCGGTGCATTCCTCAAGCAGTGGCACTTCCGGAGCGCCTACCCGATCGCCTGGGAAGGTCCCGAGTTCGACGCAGCCTCAAACCAGGTGCTGTTTCAGTCGCTGACGCTGGCGCACGACGGGATCTTCGAGGCATAGGGGCCTGAGCGATGCTGGATCGGGTACAGCGCAAGCAGGTCAATCGCCCAGCGTGGCCGAGCGCGGCTCGGGCCGCCATGCGCTCATCGCGCGAGATCCGCGAGCGGTACGGGCGAGGCGAGCCGCTCAGACCTCGTCCGCTCCGCCTGACCCACGTTGCCGTCGGGGCATCCACGGTCATCCAGCCGGTGTGGTTCACGCTCAAGCTTGCGGTGTTTCAGGCGCTCGGCGCCGCGCTCCGCGCGAGCGCCCACCGGAGCTCGCCCGGAGCGCGGGCCGAGCGATACGAGCGAGCCGCGCTGCGGCGGCGGACGATGGACGAGGTCGGCCCGGAGGTGGGGCGGCTCGGGCGGCAGTTGCGGCCAGCGATCGGTGCCTCGCACGCGCGCCCTCGGGTCGCCGCCACGGGCGGCCGAGCGGGTGTGACCGACCACGATGCCCGCAGCGTGGGCGACGGTGCCCGCAGCGTGGGCGCTGCGCTCGCGGTGAGCCTACCGCGCGCCGTGGCGACAGTGCTGCGCTCCACCCTCGCGGCGCGAACGTGGCGCTCCCCGGAGCCTCGGCGCGTGCGAGCCTCTGCGGCCCTTCTGCGCCGGACCGTCGCACGCCTGCTGCTCGCGCGCTTGCCACTCCTCGGCTCGTCGCCCCCAGGCGTGCTGCTCGTGCGAAAGCCCCTCGACGAGGGGCGCGTTTCAGAGCACGCGCGACCGGAGATGCGCGGCGCGCGTTCGTGGCATGTACCCGCTGCCTCCCCGCAGGCGCCGCGCCGGTATGGCACCGGCCAGGCGTGGCGAAC
This sequence comes from Sorangium sp. So ce117, assembly GCF_051524395.1. Lineage (NCBI taxonomy): Bacteria > Pseudomonadati > Myxococcota > Polyangiales > Polyangiaceae > Sorangium > Sorangium sp. So ce117. The sequence continues at coordinate 6,028,632 of NZ_CP150309.1, read as the reverse complement.
GTTGGCAGCGCCTCTCCGGCTGTTGCTCTCGATCGTTACGGAGCAAGCCACGCGGACAGCGCCTTCTGACACGCCACGCCGCTTGGCGACGGCGCTGTTCGCCTTGCCGTTTCAGCTCGCCGTTCGCCCTCCCTCCGTGATGCTCCCCCGAGCTCGAAGCGTGCCCGCGACCTACCCGAGACAGGGCGTCATCAGGCGCGAGAGCACCGCGTCTCTCATGCTCTTCCCTGGAGCCCCAGACGCAGCCCTCGTCCGCTCGGCGCCGAAGAGCGCAGCTCCTCGCGCTGTTGCTGTGCGCCGGCGCGCGAGGGAGGGGGAGCGAGGGGCGCGGGGTTCCCGGCTATCTCGAACCGGAGAGGCGCTTCGGGGATACCGGACGAGCGCCGCCCATCAAGCGTTCGGGCGCACGACGGGCGGCGGCTTCGCGGCGGCGTTGCGCGCGGGCCGAGCCTTGCTTCCCTGGCGCGAAGCTGGGAACCCCAGCATCCGCTTCGCGGCCGCTCGAGCGGCGCCCGGGCGCAGCGCGGCCGGCGCTGGAGCGGCGCTCGGGCGCCTCAGCCAGCATGTCTCTCGGCATCGGCCGGCGGCGGTGCACGTTGCCTCCACGGCCACACTCTCGCTCCCGGGCCCTTCGAACGGCAGTCTCGGCGGCAAGGGGCAAACACTGCAAACGTTCGCTGCTCCCTTCCGGCCTTTGTCCTCGATGACCACCCATGTAGCCGCGCCGGCAGCCGACGCCCACGCGTCGCACCGACCGACGGCAGCGTTCCGCGCGCCTGCCGATCGCGTACTCACCCATCCTTCGCAGCTCCTGCAGGTTGGTCCGTTGCCCTCGCTCGAGCACCGGGGGGCTCTCGCGGCTGCCCGCCCGACCGAGAGCGCGCCCGCCGCTGCGCGTGCCCGCTCACCGCTCTCTCTTCCGCACATGCAGGCCGAGCTCGAAGGCGCGCGGGCGCCTCGATCGGCTCCCTCGAGAGAGCCACGGCTCGCTGACCAGCCCTCGCAGGCGGAGCTGCGAAGGCTCATCGATCGTCTGATGGCGGAGATGGACAGGCGGATTCGCCACCGCGAGGAGCGGACGGGGCTGCGATGACCCTGAGCAAAGCGATCATCAAGAATATTGATACGGGCGAGCAGATCGAGGTGATGTACAACCCGGATCAATACACGAGCTCGTCCCAGATCCTGTACTCGGGGAGGGCCGGGACGTTGCAGTTCGACCGCCTGGAGCGGCTGCCGTTCACCGTGAAGCTCTTTTTTGATACGTACGAGAAGGGCACCGACGTGCGCGCGTTGATCAAACCCATCGCCGCGCTCCAGATGCCTACGGTCGGTCAGGGGGAAAAGCGCCGGCCGCCCCTCTGCCTCTTCAGCTGGGGAGGTTTTTCTTACCAGGGGATCGTCAGCCAGCTCGACCAGCACTTCACCATGTTCCTCTCGACCGGCACCCCGGTCCGCGCCGATCTCACGGTCACATTTCAGGAGCAGCTCCTGCCGAGCGAGGTGGAGAAGGACGCCGGCCTCGATAACTGCCCAAAGCTCCACCTGGTCAAGGTGGGAGAGCGGCTCGACGCCATCGCGGCCCGGGAGCTCGGGGACGCCAGCGCATGGCTCTGGATCGCCAGGGCCAACAACATCGATGATCCGCTGCGCTTCCCGACGCCGGAGCAGATCGGGACGCTCCTCGCGATCCCTGACGCGGCCGATCTACCGAAGAGCGACGCACTCTCTCAGGGCGGCAACGCTGCCGGAGCGGATCGGTAATGGGCGTCGTCTCGGTCACCGTTGCGGGCAAGCCGCTTCCGGACAGCATGAGCGCCGCGCTCGCCCGCGCCGAGGTCGATCAGGAGTTGAACCTCCCCTCGACGTGCGCCGTCGAGGTCGGCAGCGTCGACTTCAAGCGCTCTGTTTTTCAGGGGATCGATCTGACCTCCGCCCGCATCGGCGACCCTGTCGCGGTGGGCTTCGGCATGGAGAGCACGAAGCCCATCTTCGAAGGCCGCCTCGGCGCGCTGGAGATGGTCTTCGGCGACGAGAGCGTCGTCGAGATCCAGGGCTATGACGCGCTCTACCGCCTCCAGTTCGGGACCACGACGCGCACGTTCGAGAGATCGAGCGACACCCAGATCGCCACCCGCATCGCCCGCGACAACGGGCTCGACATTCGCGCCGACGACAGCGGCGTGACCTACCCGTACGTGATCCAGGCCGATCAGAGTGATTTCGCGTTCCTCTCCGCGCGCGCGGCCCGGATCCATTTCGAGCTCTTTGTGACAGGGCGCACGCTCTACTTTCGCCGGAGCATCGCGGGCCAGTCGCCGACGACGAAGCTGCGCCTCGGCCTGGATCTCACGACGCTGACCGTGCGAGCTCGGGCGCTCAAGCAAGGGTCGCGCGTGACGCGCGTGGGCTGGGATCCGAAGAAGAAGCAGTCCATCGTCGCGACCGTGAGCTCCGGCCCCGCGTCGCTCCGCATGGGCGGCCAGAAGACGGGCTACGAGCTGTCCGCTGCCTACGCGGCCTCACCCGTGTCGGCGATGGACCCGGAGATCCTCGACCAGAAGAGCGCGCGCGCCATCGCCGAGGCGACGTACGAGGCCGACATCGAGGGGTTCATCGAGGTCGAGGCGTCCGCGACCGGAAACCCCGCGCTCCGGCCCGGGGTCAACGTCGAGATCGAGGGCATCGGCGACCGCTTCAGCGGCCTCTATTACGTGACCGCGGCAAAACACATCTATACGCAACAGGATGGCTATACGACCAACATCTCGCTGCGGAGGACCGGCGTATGAACGCGTGGCAGGGGAGCAATGCGCACCATGAGCGATCCATGACCGGCGTGATCGTCGGGATCGTCGAGGAGACGACGGGCGACCCGGAGAGGCTCGGGCGCATCAAGGTGCAATACCCGCTGTTTGGCGCCACGATCATGTCGAACTGGTGTCGCGTCGCATCCTTCTTCGCCGGCAAGGACGTCGGTGCGTATTTTCTTCCCGCGAAGGGCGACGAGGTGCTGGTCATCTTCGAGGCGGGCAACTTGAACGTGCCTTATGTGATCGGCTCGCTGTGGAACGGGCAGGATCGCCCTCCCGTCGCCGGCGAGCAGAAGCAGCAGGACGTGCGCATGATCAAGACGCGGAGCGGCAGCCATATCTGCATCGACGACACGCCCGGCGCCGAGAAGATCGAGGTGACCGACAAGAGCGGTGGCAAGATCGTCCTCGATTCCAAGCCTGGCGCCGAGAAGATCGAGGTGACCGACAAGAGCGGCGACAAGGTCGTCCTCGACGCCGTGAAGAGGAGCGTCACCATCGCCGCGGGCGGCGACATCGACGTGTCCGCTGGGCCGGGGAAGATCACGCTGAAGGCCACGCAGATCGAGCTATCAGCGACGGCGACGGTGAAGATATCGGCGCAGGCTCAGGTGGAAGTCTCGTCGACGGGCGATGTCGCCGTGAAGGGCGCGCTCATCCGGCTGAACTGAGGAAATCTATGGGACTGCCGGCAGCCAAGCAAGGAGATCGCGTGCAGGCGCTCGACACGCATATCGTTCTCGTGCCTTCGCCTACGGGCCCGGTGCCTGTCTCGCAGCCGTTCCCGTTCAACGGGATCATCACCGGCGACCTCTGCCCGAGCGTCCTCATCGAGGGGCGGATGGCCGCCGTCCTCGGATCGACCGCGACCAACATCCCGCCTCACATCCCGGTCGGCGGTACGTTCGCGGTGCCGCCAACGAACCAGGCGCAGATCGTCAAGGGCAGCGCGACGGTGATGTTCGGAAAGCGCCCGGCCGCGCGGGCCGCCGACCGCGCCCTGACCTGTAACGATCCTGCTCCGCTGCCTTCCGGGACCGTCCTTGCGCAGAGCAGCGTCCTCGTCGGAGGGTAGCGTGAAAGGGTCGAAGAACTTCCTCGGCGCAGGGTGGTCGTTCCCCGTGACGCTCTCGGGCGGGAAGGTGGAGCTCGCGTCCGACGAGCTCAAGGTGCGCCAATCGATCCAGCTGATCCTCGGCACCTCGCCCGGGGAGCGGGTGATGGAGCCGGAGTTCGGCAGCAGGATCTGGGAGCTCGTCTTTGCTCCGCAGAGCCCGGCGACGTTCTCCCTCGCCTCGTTCCACGTGAAGCAGGCGCTGGAGCGGTGGGAGCCGCGCGTGGAGGTCGAGGACGTCCGCGCCTCGATGGACCCGAAGCGGCCGGGGGTGATGCTCATCGCCATCGATTATGTCGTGCGCTCGAAGAACCAGCGCGGAAACCTCGTTTACCCGTTCTACCTCAACCAGAAATGAGCGCGACAGGCAGATCGGATGTAACGACAGGCGCAAGCCAGAATCGGAGAGATGGCATGAGAGACTATGTGGAGCAGAGGCTCAAGGATCTTCGCGAAGAATTCGAGACTGGGCAAAAGCAGATCGCGGCCCTGGAGGTCCGTACGAATGACCTGAAGAGCACGCTCTTCCGCATCAGCGGCGCGATCCAGGTGCTCGAGGAAGTCCTGTCGCAGCCGCCGCGCGCCCCGGGCGCCGCCGCGGAGAAGAACAACGGCACGCAGCTCCACTCCGCCCTGCCGGAGAGTTGAGTCGCAGCCCATGCGCCGTGAGCCTTACACGCTGGATGCCCGCTCCGCGGATGACGTCTACCGCGACGCCATCAAGCTCGCGCGTTACTATCTCCCGGAGTGGTCCCTCCTCTGGCCGGACCCAGACACAGCGGAAGGCGGGAGCTACTTTGACCCGACCGATCCTGGGCTCGTTCTCCTCAAGCTCCTGTCGCGGCTGCACGCCTCGCTCGCCGCGCAGCTCAACCGGGCCCCTGACAAGCACTTCCTCGCGTTCTTGAGCTTCTTCGGCATGGACCTGCGCGCGCCGCGCCCGGCCAAGGTGGTCTTGACGTTCACGCTGGCCGAGGGGAACGAGCCAGTCCTCATCGCCGAGAGGACGCAGGTCGGCGCCGCCGCCGACCCCGAGCTCTTGTTCGAGACGACCGGCGAGCTCCTGGCGCTCCCGGCCGAGCTCGAGGCGGCGTGCACCCTCCTGCCGGCAGCGGACGCATGGATCGACCGCGGCGACGTCCTCCGCGAGGACGTCGTCTCGGAGGCGGACCACGTGGAGCCCCAGCTCCAGCCGTTCGAGCACGCCCTTCACCTGGGCAGCGAGGCGCTCTTCAAGCACCGGATCGCCCTCAAGGAGCTGCGTGTCCGGCTCGAGGGCATCAATCTGTTCCAGTATTTCTTTGCTCGATGGTCGGACGGCGCGGGCCGCGAGCTCAGGCCGAGGTTCGGTGTCGATCCCGATGTGGCGGTCGATGAACCAAATCAAGCGGATTCACCGTACTCGCCTCCGGATTGCTCCGACACCGAGGGGGATGCCGAGCGTTATGCCGTGATCGAGGCAAGCTTCGTTGACTTTCTCCAAGCGTCTCCGGCGGAGGTCAAGGGCATCTCCTCGTTCTGGATCACGGTGAGGCCCGCCGAGACCGTCGGCGTTCGCGCCGCCGATGCGGAGATCCTGCCGCAGATCTTCAGCATCTCGGTGACAGCGAGCTCGCAGCGGCAGAAGGCCGAGGCGGCGTACGCCAACAACACACCGGTCGACCTGATGATGGGTGGCCGCCCGTTCGGCGAGACCCCCGCGGTCGAGGACGCATTCTACCTCGCGTCCGAGGAGGTGTTCTCGCGCGCCGGGGCCACGGTGACCATGGAGGTCCAGGCGGAGACCATCACCCCGAGCCCTTCGGTCCAGCTCGCCTGGGAGTACTGGACCGATGCCGGCTGGCAAGAGCTCCTCACGGTGCAGGATGGGACGAACGCGCTCACCCAGGGCGGCACGGTGACATTCACCTGCCCGGCCATGGATCCCGTATCGATCCACGGCCTCGAGACCCGCTGGGTGCGCGCGCGCATCGCGGCGGGCGGCTATGGATCGCCCGGGCAGGTTTCGGTGATCCCGCCGCAGGCGGATGCCCTCAACGAGTGGCTCGACAAGTACGTCGCCGACAAGAGCGCGGCGCTCACCGATCTCCGCACGAAGAACATCAACTTCGGCGTCTACCTCCCTCCGACCTACACGCCGCCTTACGTATCGTCGCTATGGCTGTCCTACGAGCTGATCGGCCGGCCGGACACGACAATCGCTCACAACGCGTTCGACGTCGTGGAGATGCCGCTGGGGATCGTCGCTCCTTATCGGCCCGAGCTCGAGCCGGCGTCGTCGTACTCGTTCGGGTTTTCGCCGGCGAGCTTCCTCCGTCATGTGCTGGGCCGCACGATGTCGCTCTTCATCGTGCTCGAAGAAGACGCGCCGAGCCGAGGCGTCGAGCAGCAGATCGAGGACGAGCTTGTCTGGGAAGGCTGGGACGGCACCGCCTTCCGCCCGCTCACGGTGACGGACCGCACGGACGGGTTCACGACCAGCGGGGTGGTCGAGATCCAGATCCCGATCTGGATCACCGAGAGCACCCGGTTCAACAAGACCCTGGTATGGCTGCGTCTTTCGGCGCCGCAGAGAGAGCCCAAGTGGCTGCCGCGGATAGAGCGCGTCGTGCCGAACGCAGTCCTGGCCGAAAATGCCCTCTTGTGGAAGAACGACATCCTCGGCTCGGGCACGGCCGCGCCTGGGCTCGTGCTCGAGTTCCCGCGCAAGCCGATCCTCGACGGCGAGGTCGTGGAGGTACGCGAGCAGGTGACAGGGCAGGAAGGCGCGGCGCCGGCGGAGCTCTACGCCTGGCGGCGCTGGGAGAAGGTCACCACCTTCACGTTCTCGAAGGCGGACGACCGGCATTACATGCTCGATTCCACGACTGGAGAGCTCTCTTTCGGGGATGGGATGCGCGGCATGGTCCCGCCGCTCGGCGAAAACAACATCCGCGCGGCGAGCTATTCGAGCGGCGGCGGCGCCCGCGGGAACCTGCCCCCTGGACAGTTGACTGTGCTCGAGCAGGCGATCACCGGCGTCGAATCAGTCACCAACGTCCTCGCAGCCAAGGGCGGAATGGACGCAGACGACCTCGACACCCTGCGGAGGCTCGGGCCGAAGCGTCTCAAGGCGATGGACAGGGCCATGAGCGCCGAGGACTTCGCGACCCTGGCGCTCGCGTCGTCGCCGAGCGTCGGGCGGGCCACGGCGTACGCGACGGGCGAGCGGCTCATCGTCGCGATCGTGCCGCGCGAGGACACGGAAAAGCCCATGCCGACATCGTTTCTGATCGAGGAGGTCGAGGCGTACCTGCGCGCGAGGGCCTTCTTCGCCGTCGCTGACGCGATCACCGTGGTGGAGCCCGAGTACGTGGCCATCGACGTCGAGGTCGGCGCGTCGCTCGAGCCGGGCGCGAACGAGACCGATGTCCGCGCGAGGATGATCAGCCGCCTCAAAGACTTCTTCAAGCCGCTCGGCGGAGAGAAGCAACCAGCGGGCTGGGATTTCCGCGCGATGGTGACCAGCGACATGGTCGCTCGGGGTTTGCAGGGTATCCCCAGGGTCGCCCGGATCCACGACGTCATGATCTCCAGGCGCGACCCGACCCAGCGAGCCGTCGTCACGATGGTGGACCGCCAGCTACCGGCGGCGGGCGCTCTCCGACTCGAGGTGCGCCGTGGCGGTTGAGCGGAAGCTCCCGAACCTCGCGCCCGAGCGCTACGCGGAGATCTTCCGGTGGCTTCGAGAGACGATCCCCGCGCTGAGCTCGAGCTGGACGGACTACAACGCGTCCGATCCAGGCATCACGCTGCTTCAGCTCTTCGCCTTCATCGCGGACGGGACATCCTACCGTATCGATCGGGTCCCGGCGGCGGCATACCGCAATTTCGCCCTGCTGGCCGCCGGCACGCCGGAGCAGGGCCTCGAAGAGACGCTTCAAGAGGCGGAGCAGGACGTGCTGACGGATGCGGACGACTTTCCGCTAGAGCTCGCTGGCAACGTGGTGCTGCGCGATCCCTCGTACGTCGAGCTCTTGCGGGCCCTCCGCTCGAGCTCTGGCCGAAAGAACCCCGATCCGGCCGATCTGTACACGGCCTTGTCAAGGTTGTGGCGCTCCCCGTACCGGGCGATCACGGAGCAGGACTTCGCGGAGCTTGCCCTGGAGTGCAGCGCGAGCGTCTCCGAGGCCGCGTCCAGAGCGGAGCGCGCCATCGTCAGAAAGCGCGGGGAGAGCGTCGAGGTGACCATCGTCTCCGGAGCCAAGTTGTCTTACGCCATGGGCGGCCCAAGCGTGGCTGATTCGTCCAATTGTCTGGCTTCGATCTATGACTTTTACGACCCGTTAACCGACTCCAATTACTATGACAAATACGCCGATCTGATGAACGTGATCGGCCAGTACCTTGCGCCACGCTGTCTCATCGGCACGAGCGTGTCCGTCGTGAGACCGCAGTTCGATCCGACCCGGGTGGTCGTCACGGTCGCTGTCCTGGTCACGAAGACGCCCGCCAACAGCGACCCGAGCATCATCGACACGAACCCGACCTCCGTGCTGCGCAGAGCGTGGGAGCGCATCACGGCGCTGCTCGATCCCTTGATCGGAGGCCTTTCAGGGCAGGGCTACCCGTACCGCCGCCCCCTCACGAGCGAGGACATGGCGTCCGCCCTGCAGGGCGTCGACGGGCTCGATGCCAGCCAGCCGGTCCGTGTCTATATCGAGCGGATGACCGGGCTGCGCGTAGGGAAAGCGAGCGTGGGTCAGACGACGGTCGTGCTGCGCTCGGCTCGCGATCTGGGCTTTCCATGGCTCGTGTCGCTCTCGCTCCAGGCCGTGACTTCCGCGTATGGCATGCTGGTAGGTGCTAGTCGGATCGGCAAAGATACAATGGTTGCGAAGGTAGGTGGAACGTGAGCGATGACGAATCCGAATACCTGCGCTTGCTCCCCGCGGTTCACGCCAGCCGCAGCGAGGACGGCACGCCGTCGTTCGTCGAGCGCTACCTGATGATCGCGGAGAGCCTGCTCGGGCGGAGGGATGGGGGCGAGGCCGGCGTGCAGAAAGGGATGGCAGCGCTCCTGGAGGCGCTACCCGCGCTCCTCTCTCCGCGCCTGTCGTTTCTGTTCCCTGATTCGACGGAGCTTCTACCTCCGATCGAAGTCGCGGACCAGACAGCCCCGTTCCCCCTGGCCCCCACGGAGGACGTCCTGGAGGTGCTGAACCATTTCCTGGGCATCGTCCCCTTCGTCCCCCCGGAGTCCCTGGAGACCCTTTCCGCCTCGAAGCGCCGGCAGCGAATGAGCCTCATCCTAGAACCTCTGGCACAACTGCTGGAATGGCTCTCGGGGTGGATCGCCCTCGTGCCTATCCGCGAATGGAGCATTGATAAGCGGCGCGATGTGCTCTCAAGGATCGTGCCTATTTACAGGAAGCGTGGGACGCTGGAAGGGCTGAAGGAGCTCATGGAAGCATTCTTCGACAACGTCGTCGTTGAATCTGACAGACAGACAGTATGGATCAAAACCAATGTTGTCGATATGACTCCGGCACAGCCCATCGAGCTCGGCACGAACACGACGCTCGCAGAGACGGCCTCGCCCAAACAAGAACAAGCAGCTCTCAAAAATATTGGAACGCTGCCCATGTGCCTGCCAGTGCTCGATGGCATGCGCCCACATTATTTTGTTGCGGGGATCTATTTGAATACAGCCAAATATAATATTCAGGCGCAGCTGGAGCGGCTCAAAAATACGATGGTTTCGTTTGTGGACGAGGAGAAACCCATTCACGCGCACTGTACTATCATTTATGTGAGCAAGCCGGACTATCTCGGCTGATACGCTCCGGTGCGTACGCGAGATGGAGCGCCCAGGTCTTCGGCGCCAGTACAATCAGACAGCTGTCAGAGGAAGCATGGCGGATAAGTTCGATTGGCGCGCCACAACAAACCAGTTAAGTCGCACGTATTATTATGATGGGGAGCTGCTCATCGAGGATGATTTCAATCGGGAGCAAAAATATTTACGCGATTTGATTCGTCAGCAGAATTTGTTCTTGTTTGGCCCCGGTGTTGTCTCTGGCCTTGAGCTGAGCTGGGATGCAGATAATGGCGTCACTGTGACTCTCGGCATGGCGTTCGACTACCAAGGGAGACCGCTGATCCTCGACTACGCTACCCAGGGCGGCACGAGTTACCCTTTAAACGTAGGTGAACTTGAGTCCGGCACAACTTACACTGTTTACATAGCATATGGCGAAGATCCCGACGACGACCAGAGCAAGCAAGCTGGTCATTCGGTTGCCGAGAGTGTCCAGCTGGCATATGTCAAAGCCAGCGATTCGGTGCCTACGGATCCTAACTGTACGGATGATTACGGGGTAGAGATGCCGATAGGTATTGTTCTTGGCACCTTCAAGACCGGACAAGATTCACAGCCCAATGGTGCGGATGGTTCTGGACGGGAATCCGTCGCGTGGGGCCCGGAATCGTCCACATCTTCACCCAGTGACGCCGCGCTGAAGGTCGAGGTGTCTCCTATCGATGGCGCCCTCGCTCGCGTAGCCAAGCTGAATCCCGTGTCCTTCGCCTGGCGCTCCGATCCCGCACGCCGGCGCCGGCTGGGGCTGGTCGCGCAGGAGGTCGCGGGCGTCGTGCCCGAGATCGTGGGCGAGAACGCCGCGGGCTTGAAGACGGTCGCGTACCAGGAGCTCGTGCCCCTGCTGATCCGGTCGATCCAGGAGCTCAGCGCCCGTGTCGCGGAGCTCGAAGCCGAGGGCGCTCGGCGAGGCGGAGGGCGAGGGTGAAATCTCCGGAGTGCGAGCGTATCGCCTTCTTCGACGGCCAGCTGCTCACCGCCTCGGTCTTCCGCGCGGACCAGCGCTACTTCGAGCAGCTGATCGCGGAGCGCCACGCTGCGCTTCACTCCGCGGGCATCGTTCAAGGGCTCACGCTCTCGCTGACGGTGGGCCCGAAGAATGCCGTGAACGTGAACCCCGGGATGGCGATCGACGACCAGGGGCGTCCGCTCTTCCTCGACAAGCCGAAGAGCCTCGACCTCGGGCATCGACGGGGGACGGAGCTCTACGTGCTCCTCGCCCTGGCGGAGCGACCGGACCCTGCTTCAGCTTCCTCCCAGTACGAGGCCCAGGGGTTCAAGCGGTTCTTGCTCGAGCCCAGCATCAAGCTCGTGGAGAAGGGCGAGGCTCAACGCGAGGCGAGCATCGTGCTCGGAAAGTTGACGATCGACGACGACGGCAAGGTGGAGATTGATCCCAACACCCGCGCGTGGAGCGGCGTGCGCGTCGGCCAGGCTGCCTTCGTGCTCGACGGCACGGACCCCGAGCCCCCGAGCCTCTGTGCGGGTGTCGACAAGGAAGAGCCTCGCGCCTCGGCGCTGGAGGTCAGCGCGGACCAGGTCTCGTTCACGGGCGCGCTGAAGATCACGGGGACGCTCACCGTGTCGAACGCGCTCGGCCTGGACAGCCCCACCCTTCTGGGCGGCCCGCCCGGTGAGGAGAACCTGCTCGGTCCGGCGCCGCGCGACCGGCCGAAGGCGCAGCTCGACGTCACCGGCACGGGCGGTCCGCTGGACAAGGTCCTGTTCGTGGGGACCGAAGCGAACACCTCGCCGGGGATGATCGAGCCGGTGCTCGCTCTTACCTGCGAGGGCAATCTCGGCGTGGGCGTCGAAGCGCCGACGGCCAAGCTCGAGGTTGACGGGGACCTCCTCCTCGACGGCGACAAGACGATATTCTTTGGAGAAGAGGGTTCGCTTCGTGGCCCGAAGGGGGAGACCGTCACCTTCCGCAAGAGCGGCCTGAAGGTGGCCGTCCCTTGGCCTCTGACGATCACGCTCCAGACCGGAGGCGACTCGGGGAGCAAACGCTCGGTTCTGGAGATCTTCCCTGACAGGGTGAATATCGACCCGAGCGATCAGGTCGCGTCTCCCGACGCTGGCGCGTCTCTCGACGCGATGCTCAACGTCGAGGGAGCCGTGCAGTCGCTGCGCGGCGGCTTCCTCATCGGAGCCCAGCAGACCCCGCAAACGACCGCGCACCCCACGCTCCCCATCGGCGCCGTGATCGATTGGTGGTCGGATCCGAGCTCCCCCACGCCCCAATGTCCCGAGAACTTCCAGCTCTGCGACGGTGAAACCGTCTACGATAAGGATAGCCCGCTCCACGGGAGAGCGGTCCCCGACCTGCGGCGCTATTTCGTCCTGGGCACCACGGACGCCCGAAAGGTCGGAAAGACAGAGGACGGTGCTCACCGGCACAAGCTGGTCATCCCGCCGCACAAGCACTCGGTTGACCATGGTCATGGCGGCCCGCTCGCCTTCGCCTCGGGCGAGGCGAGCACCACATCTCCATCCAAAGGCGGCGGCTCCAACGGGCTCAGCGGAAAAAAGCATACGCATATGATCGATGTCACTGTCGATCCCACGAGCGGGCTAGAGTGTGACGAGTCCGCTATACCATCCGGCGAACTGCAGACGGGCCCTCCAGTGGCAGAGGGCTCTGCAGAGGATGAAGGCTCTCTACCGGTGGGTAGTGGCTCCGACGACGTTCTGCCGCCTCACTTTGACCTGTTGAAGATCATACGGATCAAGTGACGGAGGTGCTCCTGATGGCGAATGAGACGTCGCTGCGCCGACCCAACTATTTCCCCGGAGAGTTCCTCACCGTGGCCGATTACACCGCCGAGCAAGGCTACGTGGACGCCCTCCGCTGTGCGCACGACTTCGGGCTGCACACGTGGGGCATCGCGGTCGGGCTCGACGTGACGCTCGAGAGCGGCATGGTGACCGTTTCTCCGGGGATCGCGTTCGATAGGAGCGAGCACATCCTGGTCGTCGACGATCCGTGGTCAGGCCCGACTCCGTCGGACGACGCAACCCTGGTCGCCAGGAGCACAAGGAAGTCGGTCTATGCCACGAACAAGACCAGGGTTCCGTGGACGCGCGAACAAGTGAAATTCTCCTGGTACAAAAAGGCCGAAATCGACGTAGAGAGAGAGATCGTCCTCGCCGAGCTCAGCCATCCGTCCTCGTCGCCGGTCCTCACCACGCGCTGCCGGCGCTATGTCAGCATGAGCGCCGGGGCGCTGCGCTTCGCGCACGCGCTGCTCCCCAGCGACAGGGAGCCGAGGATCGTCGGCTGGTCGGCGGGCGACCAGGAGAGCGCGACGACGGGGTTGCGCGCGAGCGCCGACGAGGTGCGCTTCCGGCCGCGGAGCGGAGGCGCCCCTGCCGTCAAGCTCTCGGTGAGAGGGCCGGTCACGATCGGCACCACGATCCACAGGGCCGTTTTCGAGGTGAGGGCCCCCAATGCGCCGCTCGCCGGCCCTGGGACGATACGGAGCAGCGGCAAGGCTGTCTCGGCCGCCGTCCCCGGCAACGGCGCTCCCATCCGCATCCCCATCGATCGGATCGTCGCGCCCGGAGACCGGATCTTCACCCAGAACCTCGCCGGAAATCCGGTCCAGGCCGACGTCAAGGCCGTCGGACCGGGCGAGACGGTGTCCACGAGCGAAGAGCTCAATGCCGAGGACGCGACGTGGACGTTCCAGCGGGCGCGCGTCGCGCGATTCGCGCGCGGCGGCGAGGCTGCCCTGCTCGTGTGCAATGTGGGTGATGGGGAGCCACGCGTCGGGCTCGGGACGGAGAGCCCCGAGGAGTGCCTCGCGGTGTCCGGCGGCGACGTTCGGCTGACACGCCCCGAAGCCAGGGCAGGGCAAACGCACCAGAACCGGGTTGATGACAGTGAATCGCGAGGAGGCAACGTCGTCTTTGCCGGCGGCGGTGGAATCCAATCAAGAGCGTCCATCGCGCCAGAGATCCGCTTCGAGGAGCGCGGCGGTGTCGAGCTGCGCACCGAGAAGACGATGGAGCTGACGGCGCGGCCATCGGCGAGCCCGCCCGATGCGCGACAGGTGGCGCTTCACCTCTCCGAGGACGGCACGGTAAGGCTCAGCGAGGTGAACGGAGGGCACGGCCAGCTGAAATCGAAGCCGAAGCTCATCGTGGAGGGCGCCATCCGTGCGTCGAAGGGGTTCATCTTCCCCGATGGCACGGAGCAGCAGGAGGCGGTGATCGCGGTGCCGATCGGAGGGATCATCGATTGGTGGCGTCCGGATGCGAAGCGCCAGATCCCGGATGGATTTGCGGTCTGCGACGGGTCCAAGGTGAGCGCGCCGGGGAGCTCGCTCGACGGAAAGACCCTCCCCGACCTGACGGGCTACTTCGTCCGCGGCGCGTGGGACGCGAGCCAGATCAGCACCCAGGGCAACGACGGTACACAGCACGTTCACACGTTCGGCGAGCTCACGCATCAGCACCTCTTTCAGCATTCACACACCAGCTCGGCCACGGTCGACAATGGCGCCGACGGCGCAGGCCAGGGGACTGGGCCCGGGGCGAGCTGCATCCTCGCGCACGAGCACACGGCGGTCGTTCTCGTGGATCCAGCGGATAACGTGATGACCGGCGCCAGCAGCGAGGGCGGATCGCGCGCCCCCGGGTCGACGGACCCCTATCGAACCGGGCCGGCGGCCATCATGCCGCCGTATATCAAGCTGCTCAAGCTCATGCGGATCCAGTAGGAACGAGAGGGTCGGGAATGGAGAGGCCTAGCTTCACCGCGGACAAGCTCCTTCGGGCGATCGATCTCTCGCAGGAGCAGCGTTATCAGATCGACAGCTACCGAGCGGCCAATCGGGCGCTCCACACATGGGGCATCGCGAGCGGGCTCGACGTCGTCCTCGACCCGGAGAACCCGAGAGGCGTCGTGGTGCAGCCAGGCTTCGCGCTGGACTCGCTCGGCCGCGAGATCGCCCTCGCCGCGCCCGAGAAGATCGACTTTGGTGCGGTCCAACAGCCGGAGTCCTTTGTCGCGCCGTGGAATTTTCGCGTCACGATCTGCTACCACGAGGACGCCGCGTCGCCGGCGCGCGACGCGCGCGGGCTCGAGTTCAGAGCGTGTGTCGTCGCGCCGCGCGTCTCCTCCCGATGCGTCTCCGCCCGCTCGACCCGTCGCGGTCGCGACGTGGAGCCATCGATCGAGATCCTGCTGGCGACGATCGGTTTATCGAAGGAACGTTACGTTGCCTCCATCGACGTAGACGGCCGGCGATACAGCGGCGTGAGGCTCCACCGTGTGGCCTTCAACCCCGCTGGCACGGGGGACGACGGAACGAGCATCTCCGCGATCGAGCCTGGTGAGCTCCAGTTCCAGGCGAGCGAGATGGACGTCTTCGGCTCCGTGGCCGTCCACGGGTCGATGAGCGTCGGCAGCGGCGTGGCTCCTTCGAACGTGGGCCTGGAGGTCGTCGCCAAACCTTGTAACAAGCTGCTCGCCGTGGTGAGGTTCGGCGACGGGCGGCCGTTGCTCGCCGCGGCGAGCAACGGGTGTGTCGGTATCGGCACAGAGAACCCACAGTCCAGGCTCCACGTCAAAGGCTCCCTCGCGCTCGACGCCGGCTGCGCGCTGGTGCTCCCGGAAGATGGGCAACTTGGGATCTTGGAAGACGGGCAGGGGCAGAGCCATCCTCTCTCCGACGGGATCGCCTTCAAGGCGAGCTCGCTCGCGGTGATCTCCAAGGGGGATATCCGGCTGATCTCGGGCGCGAACGCCCGGACGACCGACGCCACGCTCGTGGTGTCCGCAAAGCGCGGCCACGTCGGGATCGGCACGTCTGACGTCGAGAGCGAGCTGACCGTCAACGGTGTCATCTACGCGAGGGACGGGCTCGTTTTTCAGAATGGAGAGAGGCAAACAGAGGGCGAGCGGGAGCTCCCGATCGGCGCGATCCTCGACTGGTACCTGTGGCCGGAGGAGCGCAACAGCCCCAGGCTCCCCGCGGGGTTCCAGCTCTGCGATGGCACGGAGGTCGTCGACGCGAGAAGCGAGTTCGCAGGCCTGCGTGTCCCCGATCTGAACGGGAGGCTCGTGTTGCCGATCGCCGGCGATCAGAAGCCCGGGGAGGTGGGCGGCGAAGCGACGCACACACACCAATTCACGTGGCAGACCATGCACAGCCATGGCATCCAGCATACGCATCCGGTGAGCGTCGAGCTCGAGCGCACGGGGCCGGAGGGGACAGCGAACGAGAGCTCCTACTACGGAACGGAGGAGCTCGCCGGAGCGGATCACGAGCATCAGGTCACGGCGAGCACGTCAGAGTATTACCCCCTCCAGTCAGGCACCTTCAACGGCGAGTCCACACAGGAGACGGAGGGCGCAAGCTCGCTGCCCAGATGCATGCGTCTCCTCAAGATCATACGCATCTGGTGACAGGGGAAAGCCGTGCCGAACGTGATCCTTGTGGCGAGCGCGACGGAGATTCTTGCGACGGAGATCGAAGCGGGGCTCTCGGCCTTCGCTCACGACGTCGAGCGCATCGACGCCGGCCGCGCGTCGCTGGGCGAGCTCGCCGCGGCGTTCGCCGGGGCTGACGCCGTGGTCGTCGTGCGCCCTCGGAGCGGCGCGGAGATCGTCGCCGTCGGCACCGCCTTCGGCCTCGGCAAGAGGCTCGTGCTGCTCGACGCCGGGCCCGATCTCGCTGCGGTCCCGGGCGCGGTGCACGCTCCGAGCATCGACGCCGCCGTGACGAGCGTCCGCGCGCTCGAGCCGATGCCCCTGTCCCGAGGGCAGGCCGGCTCCTCCGGCGACATCGACGCCCCGAGCTGGCTTCGCCGTCTTTACCCCGAGGGGCTCTCGGAGAGCGACTGGACGGTCGAGGAGCAGGTGCGCGCGCTCGCGAGCGGCGGGGCCCGCTTCCTCGTGAGCGCACACCGCGCGGGCTACTTCCCGCTATGGCCGATGGACGGCGTCGATCTTTGCGGCGCGGACCTCCGGCGCGCGGACTTTCGAGAGCTCAGCTTCGCCGGCGCCCGCCTCGACGGGGTCGACCTCAGCGAGGGCGATCTCCGCGAGGCGAGCTTCCGCGGCGCGAGCCTCGTGGGCGCAAAGCTCTCTCGGGCTCACCTCCGCGGCGCCGATTTCCGCGAGGCCAACCTTCGCTCCGCGGTCTTCCACAGGGCCGAGCTCGTGCGGGCGCGCTTCTCTCGCGCCGATCTCCAGGGCGCCGACCTGTCCCTCGCCGATCTCTCGGGCGCCGATCTCTCGGGCGCCGACCTCCGCGGCGCCTCGCTGAAGGGCGCGTGCCTGGCGCAGATCGTTGCTCTGGGAGCAAACATCGAGGGTTGTTTCCTCGAAGGCATTCTCCTCAGCGACGCGGACCTGAGGGGTGCGCGCCTCTCGGGCGCGCGCCTCTCGCGCGCGAACCTGACCCGGGCGAACCTCTCGGGCGCGCTGGTCGACGGCGCAGATTTCAAGGGCGCGCACCTCGCCTCCGCGCTTGGCGTGGCAGCGCCGGCCGCCCGATCTCGATAGGAACCCACAACGCTCTTCAACCGCTCCAGGGGAACGACGTGCAGCTCATCTATCGCCGTGTTCGCGTCATCCTGCTCAACGCGACCAACGAGGCGCTCACCGTCGAGGGGGCCGAGGTGCTCGTCGGGGCTTGGTCGTCCGGGCGGACCATCAGCCATGGTGAAACCGTCGCGCGGCAGAGCGCGCGCACCTTTGGGACCGAGTCGAGCACGCTAGGGCGCGGCACCGAGGCATTCGTTCGGTTCGCTTCGACGACCGGATATTTTCAACTTCATTGGCATCTGCCGTGGGTGGGCGAACTTCGCTGCGAGCCCGTACACGACGACGTGGCGCGACGCATCACCGTTTACACGAACGACGACGACCCGGCCGATGTCGCCGTGCTCATCACGCTGCCTCCTCACCGAGACCCTCTGCGGTGAGGCGCGCGGGCTGGGAACCTTCCAGAGGAGGTACGTATGGCTGCCATTCGGAAGAGCATCGATCTCATCCTGCAGAACAGCACCAACGAGCTTTTGACGATCGAATCTTTCAACTTGATTCGCGGCGAGTGGGGCCCGGCAGGGCCGCCCGTCCGCGGGGACGTCATCCCGAAGCAGGGCTCGAAGAGGTGGATGAGCCTGTCGAAGGCGTTCACCGGCGTGGACGGCTACCTGCACCTCGGGTCGACGAAGGGGTACATCAAGATCACCTGGCATGTCCCGCTGTCTGGCATGCAGAACCTCGCGGTCGATGTCACCGTTCCGGACAGGCTCGCGTCCCTCGCTCCGTGCTACAACACGGAGCTGGCCGATTATCCTGTTGTCCTGGTGACGCTCGTCCCGAGCTTGGTGGGGTCTCCGCCAGACAGGGGCGAATGAGCGACGGAGGGACGACGGGGGGCCCGGGGGAGCAAGGGTTCGGTGAGGCGAGCGGCGCCCCGCGCTGCTCGCTGGAGTGGAACACAAGGAGTGCGCGCCTCAAGCGCGCCGGAGGGTGCAATGGCGACCACGTATCGCAGCGTGAAGGTGATCTTTCAGAACAACACGAATCAGACTCTGACGGTGCACGGCTGCGCCGTCCTCCGGGGGATCTGGACGAAGGACGTGGAGGCGAAGCAGGGCGCTGACATCCAGAAGCAGTCTGTTGCGGTCTGGGGCAGCGAATCCCAGGAGATCGTGGCCGGCACGAGCGCTTTCGTGCGGGTCGGGTCGGTGCACGGGTATGTCAAGGTGTCGTGGTCCCTCCCGTGGGTCGGCGCGTTCGATTTCGGCGCTCAACCTGAGGAGACTCTGACGGACGTCCTCCGGGTGCTCCCCTACGAGGTCGACGACAGGCGGCCCGACGCCGTTGTCGTCTCGGTAACGCTGGAGGAGGTGCCGCGGCCCGAATCGCCGCCAGCGGGATGAGAGGCCAAGGGGAGGCGCTCGATGGAGAGGTCCGCCTCGCCGAGGCTGCACCGCCTCCGGCTCCCTGAGCTCACCTGAGCTGCTCGCGCTCTGCCGGCCGGCGCTCTCGCCGTGCAGCTGCCCGCGGGCTCAGCGGAGCCGCCCGGAGCTGCACGGCGAGCTCGCCTGAAGGCGGCGGCGCCGCCCGGCTCCTCCGGAGACGACGGGCGAAGGATCACCCCGCACGGACGGCAGAAGCTGCCGGAGCACCTGCCGGTCGAGCGCATCGCGCTGCGGCGCTCGGCTCCATTCACCAGCGCCGCTTCCGGCTGGCTGGCTCTTGCGGTTCACAACGAGCGTCGGCGGGAAGTGCCCCTGTCGAAGATGCTGGAGGCTACCGATGAAGATGATCGGTGATCAAGAGCATGTGGGAAGATTCGAGCTGCTTCCAGCCCCCCGGCCTTGAGCCGGCTCATCGGCCTTGAGCCGGCTCATCGCTCAGGCTGCTAAGAATTCGATCTACTTATGGTTGCTGTAGCATTGGAGTAGTTGCCCGTCGCGTTTGCGACCTGAATGGGACTAGGTATAGAAAGCCCTTGCGGATTCTCCGGATCATATGTTACCGTGGCGGCGCCAATTTTCGGCTTCTTCGCCGTGAACTTAACCGGCACGCCAGCGCAGTAGAGCGTGATCGTGAAGCCGAACTCAGTGAAGCTGATGTTGTCTACGTAGGTTCCGACCCAAATAGAGTTGTTGCCAACATTCGGGATGATCTGGCCGTCATACGGCGCCATGCCATCCATCCAGTCCGTAGCGTCGCCGCTCTGGCTATAGCTCACCAGCTGGATTGCTTCGTTGAGGTTGTTTACGAACTGGACGGAAATGCTGCGTTTGCCCTGAGCCGCTGCCACCAGCCATTTGGCACCAGGAGCTGATTGGTCACCAATCGGTCGAAGATCCAACATGTATATCTCCTTCTTCTATCTCGGTCTGCTGTCTCGGTTTAGGTGTGTCTTGTCTCGGTCTGAGTGTGTCTCGGATTGGATATATCACAGCCGAGAGCTGTCAAGCGATATGCAGGCACTGACGTCGAGAATGTTTCTTTTCACGACGTTCGAGTAGTTTGCGCGGCCAGGCCGGTCCACCAAGTACTGCTGGAGCTGAGCAGCTATGGCCTTGCGAAGGTCTTCGGCGATATCCTCGGCGCTGGCACCGGTGACCGTCGAGAAGCTCACGCCATCCGCTGGATCGCCGGTGTCCAGGTTGATGTAGGCACCCGCCTGGATAAGGGTACCCTGGTCGTCGAACCAAAGCATCAGCACGCAACAGTCCGATCTGGGCGGCATGTCCGGCCGGTCGATCCTCGTCGAAACGAACAGACCCTTTTCTCCATAGGAGACCGAGGTGTCCGGCTTCCACACCTTGTAGTAGAAGCCATTGTTTTGGTAACTCGCGGCATTCCCGTCTTCTTGATCCCACCCATAGCCAGCGTTGAGCAGGGCTCCCAGTTGGTCGATGTTCACGTGGATCATGACTTCGCCTCTCCATTCACCTGGTCTCGCTCTCGGACGAAGATGCACGCGTCGATTTTGTTGATCACGTGGCTGATGATGGCGGGGAAGTTGAGTTGACCCGGCTTGGGTCCGAGGTGGACGAGGAAGCCGCCGGCGTCGTCGAAGAGCTTGCCGGACAGCTGCACGACCAGAGGGATCGCGGGCGATGGTTCCGGCGCGCTCCACTCGAGATTCAGCGGTCGCTGGGCGTCGCGGGCGCTCAGGGTGCCCTGAGCGCTCTGCAGGGCTCCGTTCGCGGTGAACACCAGGTTCAAGGTGCATACATCGACGACGCCGTTGCGATCGAAATGCTCCACTGTCGCAGTGACTGTCAACCCGGTGGCTTGATTGTGGTCGTCAAGCTGCCACATGCACACCGGTAGCCGCAGGCGGTAGTCCTTGGAATAGATCGTGAACGTGGCGGCCGCGCCGCCCTCGTCGTTCCAGCCGTTCGGGAGTCTCCCCCCGAGCTCACAGTAGTCGAGGACGATGGGGTAGTTCCGCTCGAGCGTCCTCTGCCATGGAGTGTTGGGATCATCGGGTTGGGAACCGTCCGACCCAATCCAGGCGTTGCACGGGAACTCGCACGGCGTTCGCGGGATGTTGTCTTGAACGGTGAGCTTGACCAGCCACCAGCCTGCGTTCGAATTTTCGTTGTCGGTGCGGACAAATACAGAGATCGGCTCGCCGATCTCCTCGTCGATGTCTATGTCGAAGACGTCGGTCTTGCCGAGCTGAAAGGGCAGGCCGCCCCCCTCGCGGTCTTTGAGCGGGTACTCCTTGGAGGACGCCTGCCTGCCGTGGATGGTAACGAAGATATGCGAATATGTCTGAGCATACTGCATAGTCCCGGTTACGGTCGTTATCTTGTATTGCGTCATGGAGCATCCGCCCTGTGTGCAAATGTGGTACTAGCGTATTCGCAAGAGGGTCCAGCCGCATCGCCAGCCGGGTAGACTCCGCTGCGTTTTCCCATGAGGCGAGGCTATTGCCGCCTGGGAGCCTTCGTGGCTCCGGTGAGCTTGGCCATGAGACTCCAGGCAGGTTTCTCATGTCAATTACAAAAGCAATCCAGGTAACAGGTCCGGGCGACGTGAAGCCGCTTCCGCACCGTGGGTCTTCATGACATCGGGGTTCAACGTGGGCAGCGCCCGTCGGGCGAGGCGCGCACCGGACGCCGTCGAGCGCTGTCCGTCATGGACGGCGCCAGCCCGACGAGCTCAGGGAGGCTTCAAGTAAGGGGCGCTGGCTGTCTGAGTGCAGGCCCGTGCGGCGACGTCTCGGACCGAGGCCGCCTCATTGCCTGCGCTCGCTCGCGAGCAGCGCCCGGTACGCCTCGAAATCGTCGCCCATCACCGTGCGGATTCGCTCGGGGGCGAGGGGCCGGAAGGCGTTGTTGGCCACCCGCTTCGGGCTCACATTGGCGCTGTGGATGATGCCCACGATGAAGGAGTCGTCCTCGAGCGCCGTCATCGGACTGGCCCGATCGCTCCAGACAAAGCGCGCGTCCTCGCCGACGTTGATGTCCGGAAACGGGTTCTTCGCCCAGAGCGCCTTGCGGTAGCAGAGCGTATTGCCTCCGAACCACCGTGACGGCCCGCCGCCGTAGACGAATTGCCACGTTTTCCCGGAGGCGGGCTGGTAATAGAGAATACGCGAGAGGCCCGAGAGCGCCGCGCGCTCGGCGAGCAGGCGCTCGACCTGGTAGCGGATCCGGTTATCGGCCATCCAGTCGTCATCGTCCCAGTGGATGATCACCTCGCCTCGCGCCTCGCGGCAGGCATAGTTGCGCTTCCACCCCACCGTCCGCCTGGAAGGCAAGCGCAGGTAGCGAATGCACGGGTCGTCGGGGACGATGTCGTTCACGGGATCCGCGCCGTCATCGACGATGACGAGCTCGCGGTTCGGGTAATCCTGCTTCTGGAAGTGGCGGATCGCGTGAGGGATGAAGCGGCGGCGGTCGGCCGTGGGCATGATCGCGGTGACGAGCGGCTGCTCCGAGAGCTCGATTCGTAGCGGTGGAGCGGGCGGCGGCGGGGCATCCAGCGCTGGGGTGGGTGCCTCCGATCCCACACCTCGCGCAGCCAGGGGCCCGGCTTCAAGCGGAGCAGCCCGTTTCTTGAGCAGGATCATGCTGCCTTCGGCGTGCACCTGGACGTACGCGCCTGCGCAGAGGATCGCGTCCACCACCCGCGTCACCCCGGGATATCCACCGCCGTAATCGTGGAAGAGGACATACCCGCCCTCGACAACCCACGGATCGAAGTGCGCGAAGTCACTGCGCACGCTCGCCTCATCGTGCAGCCCGTCGACCAGGAGCAAGCTTACCGGGCCTGCCCACGCCACCTCGGGCGCGCGCCTCTGGAGGGGCACGATGTACGCGCCGAGCTTCGTGTGGGCGATCGTGCGGTCGAACTTGAGCCGCGTCGGCGGTGTGCTCACGATCCGCCAGTCGCGGGCGCCCACGCGGCCGTCATGCGGATCGATGGCATAGATGCGGGCCTCCGGCCGCAGGGCCTGGACCACGCGGCCGAGGACGACGGTAGCCTTGCCGCAATAGCTGCCGATCTCCACCATCGCGTGCGACGCTGGCAGCTCCTCGAGCGCGCGAGCGGCCGCGGTGATGACCAGATCGGCCTCCTCTTCCGAGAGCCAGCCCTCGATGGCCTTCATCTCGGCCAGGATCGGGCCGCGCAGGAGCAGGCGCGGCGCCTCGCCCGCGGGCTGCGCCTTCTGGAGCACGACCAGGGTCCCCACGGCCCCGATCCGGCGATAGGAACCGGATGCGCAGAGCTCGTCGACGACCTGGATGACGCCAGGAAAGCAACCGGCATGATCGTGGAAGGCCACGTACCCGAACGGCGCAATCCATCGCTCGAAGTGCTCGAAGTCCTCGCGTACGCTCTCGTAGTCGTGCAGGCCATCGACGAGGAGCAGGCTCACCGGCCCCTGCCACGCCACCTCGGGTGCGCGCTTCTCGATCGTCACGACCAGCTCGCCCAGGCCCGCGGCCGCGACGGTGAAATCGAACCGCGCGCGCGTCGGGGACGTGACCGACAGGCCGGTGTCGCGGGCGCCGACTCTGCCGTCGTGCGGATCGATCGCGAAGAGCCGCGCCTCCGGCTGGATCGCCTGTGCGGTGCGGCCAAGCACGAGCGTGGCCTTGCCGCAATAGCTGCCGATCTCCACCATCGCGTGGGTGGCTGAGAACTCGTGCAGGGCGCGGCCGGCGGCAGCGATGAGCAGATCCGCCTCGTCGTCCGCAAGCCAGCCTTCGATCGGCCGCATCTCGGCGAGGACGCGCGTGGCGAGGAGGACATCGCGTCTGTCTCGGGGGGCGCTCTGCGCCCACGAGAGAGCTTCAGGCCCGGGGGGTGGAACGGGGCCGTTCTTGCCAGCGCGCTCTGCCGCGGCGTTCGCGGGAGGCAACGCGGCGGCGAACTCGCCGTAGTCGCCGAAGCGAGCCCGGATATGGCGCCGGAGCGGGTCCTGCGAGCGCCTCGGGATGGGGTGGACCCAGTAGACGCGCGGATCGGCAAAGGCCGTGTTGAGCTGCGCGACCGAATACTGGACGCGAAACTTGACATACTCGTAGCTGCACGGGTTCTCGGCGACCTCATAGCCGAGGAGCGCGGTGAGCGTCGGGAAGAGCACCTCCTCCGTGGCCCACATGCGCGAGCGCTGCAAGATGGCCTGGAGCTCCACGTCACGGAAGAGCGAGACGATCTCGCGCGCGGCCGCGGCGGTGATCACCGTCGAGGGCCAGAAGGTCCAGTGAACGAACTTCGCCTCCCCGTCAGGGAAGCGACGGAGAAAGCGCCGCCAGAGATCGATCTCGCGGCGGGCGGCGATCGCCGGCGGCATCGTCGGGACGGGGCCCTGAGGAGCGGGGGAGTTGCCGAGCAGGCCCACACGCGGTCGCGAAGCGAGGAACGCCTCGAGGTGGCCCGAGTAGCCGGGCCTGGTCGCGAGCTGGTCCGAGTCGACGATCGTCATCGCGTCGAACGGGAACGACTCCAGCGCAAAGCGCATGCAATCGACGGCGAAGCCATGCAGGTAGCCCCACTTCATCGGCCGCGGCGCCGGGTGGACCATGGCGCCGTACTGCTCGAAGGGGAAATCGTCGCCGAGGAGCTTGCGGTTCGTGCCGCCGTTGTAGAGGAGGATTGTCGATGCAGGATCGAGGTAGTGGAGATTTCGTATCAGGTCGATGACGCTCTCACGGTCCTCGTGCACGAGGCAGGCATAAACGTTCCGGAACGGCATGTGCTCACTCGAAACGAGACACAATATATGGGGCGCGGCGAGAATCCGCTCGTCAGGCAGGTTGACGGAAACTGCCATAACATGCCTCCGAGATAATTCAAGGCCCGAGCCGGGCCACGCCGGATGAACAATCTTCAGTCTCATGGGGCCGCGTGAGCTCTGATCCTTCGCCCGCGAGCCCGGCGAGCCTTGCCATCGACGCGCGTGCGCCGCTAGTGTCGTGCATCATGCCGACCGCGAACCGGCGCCGGCTCGTAGCGCACGCGATCGGTCGCTTCCTCGAGCAGGACTATGCCGCGCACCGCCCAGAGCCCCGCGGTGGAGATGCGTCCGTGAGCCAGGAGACGCCCCGATGAGCGAGGTGATGTCGAGGCGCGACGCGCCCCCCGTGTGGACGTACTGGGAGGGCCCCTGTCCGCCTTACGTGGAGCTCTGCCTCGACAGCCTCCGCCGTCACGCGGGCGCGCGGGTGCTCGATCGCGCCTCGTTCGACAGGCTCTGGACGAGCGATCGCGATCTGCCCATCGACGCGCTGTATGTCGCGCACCGTGCCGATTACATCCGCGCGTACCTCCTCCGCCACCACGGCGGCTTCTGGATCGACGCCGACTGCGTGCTCCTGCGGCCGGTCGCGCCGCTCGCCGCGCTGCTCGACCAGCATGATCTCGTGACGTACCGCGATCCGTTCGGGAGCATCTCCAACGGATTCCTGCTGGCGCGGCCTGGCGCGCCCGTCGTCGCGGACTTCTACGCGCGCGTCGCCGCGCACCTGCGCGCGCGCCGGCCGATCGACTGGCTGGAGATCGGCAGCGTGCCGCTGACGGCGGCGATCGAGGCGCACCCGGGATCGACGCACATGGTGCCCACCGCGTGGATCATGCCGGTCTGCTGGAGCCAGGCCGCCCGCTTCCTCGACGAGGTGGCGCCGGAGCCCCGGGACGGCCTCGTCGACTTCCACGCGCGTTTCGAGCCGGACGCCTACTGCTACATGCTCTCGAACCGGTCGATGCCTGCGTGGCTCAAGGGGAGCAGCCGGTCCGAGGTCCTGTGTTCACCCATGTTTCTTGGCCATCTGCTCCGCACCAGCCTTTCAGGAGACCCTGCCATGTCGAGCCATCCTCCCAATTACGCGTACTGGCATCAGAGCGGCGGCGAGTGGGCGTCGGAATACGACCGGCGCAAGACGAGGCACCCGTTCTATCACATCGCCGAGATGATGGTCGCCGACCACGTCGCGCACCACGCGCCCTGCCGCGTGCTCGAGTTCGGTTGCGGGCCGGGGCGGCACCTGCTCAACCTGAGCCGGATCGAGGGGGTCGACGTGCACGGCTTCGATCAGAGCCCGACGATGGTGGAGGCCGGCTTCGGCTGGGCCTCACCCGAGTGGCGGGCCGCGCACGTCACGGTCGGATCGCCAACGGGGGCGCTGCCGTACCCGGATGGCCATTTCGATATCGTCTTCACCTCGGAGGCGCTGCTCCACACCCGCCCCGAGGACCTGAAAGGCCGCCTCGCCGAGCTGCTCCGCGTCTGCCGGGGGCACGTGCTGCACCTCGAGAACTCGCCGTCCTGGACCGGGTACTCGGCGTGGCACAACGGCTGCTGGGGGCACGATTTCGTTACAGCGTATCAGGAGCTCGGGCACACGTGCGAGGTGCTGCCCTCGGGGTTCACGCGGCAGACGCCGTACCGGACGGCGGTGCGGCCCGAGTCGGTGAAGTGGACGTGGCGGCCGGCGATGCTGGCGCTCTACCGGCGCATGGAGGAGCAGCTCGAGGAAGGGTTCCAGCGTGCCGGGGCGGCGGGGTACGCGTGAGCTAGGCCGGCGCGCGGCCGGGCGCGAGACTTCCTGGAGGCGCTGACGACAACAGCAAGCACAAGTCCCTGATGCACGACGCCGCCCCGACCATCGCGCGCTGCGCTGGATGCGGAGGTAGTTGCCCTCGTTGCTCGAGCAGTAGGCGCACCCGAAGCCGCACAGGCCGATGAGGTTCAGCTTGAAGTCGGACAACCCCTTCTCGTCGAAGCCGGGCGATGGCTTGATGGGATCCTTGACGGTCGGGATGTGGACGATCCGGTTCTTCACGTGACGTGCTCCGAGCATAGGTGCCGGTCGTGGGTTCATCTGCCGGGCAACACGGACGCGGCGCCTCGGGATCTGACGCGTTGCGTCGTTCGCGCCACGCCACCCGACCCGACGCCACCGGGTGACCGGCCGCGATCGCGCCCTTCTCTGCGCCCGGGGTACGAGGGCCTCCGCACCGTCCCGCATGGTCGACGTCAGGCGCCCGAGGCGGCCGCAGGACGTACGCCTCCGCGGGTTGATCTGGGCTCGTCTGGCCGGTTGCTTCCCAGCCCCCGGTATGAGGACGGACGTCACTGGCGGAGCGACGACGAGGCGGTCGAGGAGCCTCACGCGACGACCCCCAGGGCCACCGGAAGCCGGACACCCCGCAGGCTGGCCGCGCGATCCGGCGCGTGCACCACCGGTGCGTACCCCGCTGGGGACGCAATTCATTCATCATTTCAATCGCTTGCGACGCATTGCGCGTCGGCCGAAGGTTCAGGCAGATGCCGCACGAAGTGCGGCAACGCTACTGGGCCTCCGGGTCTCCGAGCGCTTCTTCTCCGGATTCGGGACCGAGCAGCTCCACCTCGCTCCAGAGCGCGTCGAGATCGAGCGAGAGTCCCTCCAGGCCGAGATTGCGCAGGAGCTCGCGCGCGCTCCGTACGACCTGCTCGTGCTCGGGTGCTACGATCATGGACCTCTCGGTCAGCTCTACCTCGGGAGCACGGTCGAGTCCGTCGTCGCCCGGAGCCGGGTGTCGTTAGCGCTGCTCGTCGCGCACGGGGGACCCGAGATCCAATGAGGTGAGGCTCCGGGGGGAGCGCGCATGGAGGCCATGTCACTGCGGGCTCCGTCCAATGCGTGGCGTGTGAAATAACTCACGCGACAGCGGCGAAGGGGGCGGGAAACGCTGGACGCGCTCGGCGACCTCCCACTGCGCCTCCCGGTCCTCGGCCGAGCTCGCGGGGGCGGGGGGTTAACACCCGCGGCGAAACGTGACAGAGTCCCCCCTGCCGAGCCACCGAACACGAACCTTCGCCCTTCCAGCCACCGCGCACATGGAACCTCATGAACCTCATCGCGGATCGGTCCGCTCAGCGAGCGCCTCGGGGGGCGCCCTCCTGGTCGCGGGCCTCCTTCTGTGCGGCTGCGATGCCGCTTCGTCTACCCCGGGGGAGGGAGACACCGGACCGCGATGTGCTCCCGGCTCACTGTCGCTCGAAGGATCCATGTCCGGACAGGCTGTGCGAGAGTCCTACGCGTGGAGCTCCCTGGCTGGACGCGTGGAGAGCCTGCGCTTCGATTTCGGCGCTGGTGGT
Source organism: Sorangium sp. So ce117 (assembly GCF_051524395.1). Classification (NCBI taxonomy): domain Bacteria; kingdom Pseudomonadati; phylum Myxococcota; order Polyangiales; family Polyangiaceae; genus Sorangium; species Sorangium sp. So ce117. The sequence continues at coordinate 6,000,759 of NZ_CP150309.1, read as the reverse complement.
GAGCTGCATCTGTTCGGACGGGAGATGCTGCGAGAGGGCGTCGAGCTGAGCGCCGCTGGATTGATCCGGATGCCCTCCGAGGGGTCGAGCCCTGATACGTGGTTCCATGATGCCGGCGGCTCGACTGTGATCCGGGACGAAGCTGGCTACAGGTTCTCCATGGCATCGCTGGTCAAGCTTGGCGCGTGCCCCGGTGAGCCCATCGCCGGTGAGATCGTTTACGAGTTCGAAGCGGATGTGCTCTCGGGGCCAATCGAGGGAGCGCCGAACGGCGACGGCGAGAACTCGAGCGAGTTCTCGTATGGCCCGGATGCGCATGGCGGCCATGTCTATTTCGATCTTGGTGGAGTGCTCCATGTCGAGGTCGACGGGAACGAGATCGTCAGCGGTTATCTCGTGATCCCGGGAGAGCGCCTCGGCACCCCGACGGTCTACTGTGTCGGAGGCGGCTCCTACAGCAAACGTGAAGACTCCGCTTTCCCTTTCCCCCGGGACGCAGTGTACGTGATGACGGATCTGTCCCGGCTCGGCGCGGGGGCGAGCATGGCTCCAGCCGCTGGTTCTCTGCAGGGATGCTACGACTTCACGAATCCATGAGCTGAAAGCGGGGCTCAGCGGTCGCGGCGCGTGTCCTCAGGAGATGGGGACCGCCGGTGAGCTCGGGCTCTCCGGCGACTCCTTGCACCGCGCCCATCACCCCGAGCTGCACCACCGCGACCTGTCGGGCTTCGCGCGGAGGACGATCGCCCCGAGATCCTCGGGTGTCGTGAGCTGCCCCTCGGCGATGAGCGTGGCGCTGATCTGCTGCGTCGGCGGGCTCGGCAGGTCGCCGATGCGGCCCGACGCGAACTGGACGTTCTGCGCGGCGATGGCGGCCGACACGTCGGCGGGCGAGAGCGCGAGCGCCGCGTTCAACGCACCGCGACGATCTCGTGCGTGAGCGGAATCTTCTACTCCGCGAGCGCGGTGTCGGCGGTCTGTTCCATCTCCGCAGGGCTGGTGGGCCTCGCAGGTTTCACGCGCTTGAAGGGCCGGATCCCGCCGGACGAGACGAGGCTGTACTCGGCGCCCCTCGCTGTCCCGGCTCTCGCCACGCGGCCGCGAGCCACGAGCGTGCGAAGCGTGACGTACACGCTCCCGTTCGGTAGCCCGCTGCGCGTGGCGATCTCCGTCGCCGTCCCTCGCACGAGGGATCGAACGGTTTCGAGCACCACAGCCTCCCGATCGCTCGTGGAGTCTCCCGTCGCGGTCATCGTGCCAGCCGTGGTTCGGTCCGCGCCGGATGCCGGTGCTGAGGTCCTCCTCGTGGACCGTGTCGCCGTCGAGGAGCTTGACGCTGCCGAGAGCGCGCCCTGCTTCCCGCTCCTCGTGGACGGTGCCGTCGTCGAGGAGCTTGACGCTGCCGAGAGCGCGCCCTGCTTCCCGCTCCTCGTGGACGGTGCCGTCGTCGAGGAGCTTGACGCTGCCGAGAGCGCGCCCTGCTTCCCGCTCCTTGTAGGCCTCGCCACGCTCCTTTGGGCGTGCGCGGGCCCCCTCCGGGGCTTCGGCCCCTTCCGGGGCTTCGGACGGCGCTCCGAGGAGGCGTTCGCCGCTGGCCGTTCCAGGTCGGCCAGCATCGTCGTCACAGTCCGGTGCGCTGCGGCGCGGTGCTCCTCCTGAACTCGTTCGACCAGGCTCAGGATGTCCTTTATAAAGCGGTCCACCCGCTCCTTGATCGCGTCAGAGGCGTTCATGGGGGGCGCCGTAATAGCACGAACGCTCCGACAGTCGAGAGCTTGCAAGCAAGCTGGGCCGGTCCGGGCAACCGGTGGCGTCGCCTACGTGCGCAAGGAGCCGGATCCCGAAGGCCATCCGCGCGCGCCGCGCCGGCATGCCTTCGGCAACGTCGAGCGCGCTCTCGGGTCAGGCCCCGCCGAGCGGACTCGCCAGGCGTGCGGGAACAAGCGTCCGGTCGAATTCCGCTGCCGCGCCCCCCGGCACCCGCTCACGCCATGGAGGCGAAGGGAGCGGGGAGGGCCTTCCGGGCATCCTCGGGGTGGCGGTCGGCGTCGAGCGCAGGCCACCGATGCGCCTCTTCACCACGGCCGCCGTTCAGCGGACCCGGTGTCTTCTCCCCCGGAGGCTCGCTCCCCGCTGCGGCAATCCAGCGAGGCGACGTCACTGACAAGCGTTCGGGGCGGCGGTGCAGTTGCCGAGCGCCCCGCACACCTAGGAGCGCGCGCACGTCTTGGCGTCATCCTGAGAGTACGCCACGACGTGCTGGGTCGACCTCCCGAAGGGGCTGGTGACGCATATCGCGTGCATTAGCTCCCTTAGGAGACGAGCCCACGGCCGCGACGCCCGAGCAGCTCCGCAATGCTGCGCTCGCCGTGATGGACGCGGTGCTCGGCGCGCACACGAACACGACCATGAGCCTCGCCGCGAGCCTGTTCGCACCGGTGCGCGAGATGCGATGACGCAAGGCGTTGGCTCATGCGTTGCCCTGGATGGTGCGTAGAGGTAGGGAGAGCTCTGCCCAGGGGGAAACGCTTTCGTTGCGATGACCCACCCGGTACCTTGATGGTAGCGAGGGGGCCTACGATCGTGCCTGGCAGGTCTCGCCCTCGAAGGAGTGTGCTCGACCATGGAACACCTGCTGGGAGCCCTGCTCGGCCTCACGCTCATTGTGATCGCCGTGCTCGTCGTATGGCTGACGAGGCTGAGGGCCGAGAAGAAAAAGCTCGACGGAGCCCGCGAAGCTGCCGAGCGGATGAAGGCCGAGCGAGAGCAGGCTCTCTTGGGTCTCCAGGAGCGGCATGATCGCGTCTTCTCGGAACTCGCGCGACTCCAACAGAAGGAGTTCTTCCAGGTCGAGATCGACGAGATCGCCGGGACCGTTCGGCGAATGCACGGCGAAATCGAGATCACCCGCGTCGCAGAGGCCGAGCAGTATCGCAAGACGATTGCAATGAGGCGAGAGAGAGAGGCGGCCCAGCTGGCCTCGGCGCCGGCTCGCCCCGCGCCGCAGGGGCAGCCGAGCCCGGCGTATGCACCTGCCTAGCGCGTTGTCGCCCAAGGTCGGGTTGGCGGTGGCGACCTGTCGTGAACGGTGATTCCGTTTGGGCCGGACGCGTCGTGACGACGGATCGCATCCCATCGTGCGTATTCCGGCAGACGTGAGGGCTCGCTCCATCTGGGACGAGCTGCTACGTGCTCACCCGTGAGCGCTTCGCCGTCTGCGGGGATGACAAGGAACCTCGGTGCGCCGACGTCGATGAAATCTGATATGCTCATCAACCGCGAGGTTGGTTTACCATGACCCATCCAGTAGACGACCCCCTGGACGCCGGCTTCATGCAGCTCGCCGTGGACGCATCGGGCGACGCCCTGCGCGCCGGCAACATGCCGTTCGGCGCGGTGCTCGTACAAGGCGGCCAGGTGCTCCAGGTGAGCTTCAACCAGCGGCGCACGGCCAACGCAGGGCGGGGCGACTGCACCGCTCACGCCGAGGTGGTGTTGATCCGCGAAGCGACTGCGGCGCACGGCCCGGAGGCGCTCGAGGGCGGCACCGTGTACGCCAGCGGGGAGCCTTGCGCCATGTGCTCGGGGGCGCTGTTCTGGGCGGGGGTAAGCCGCATCGTCTACGCCGCCAGCACGCCGGACATCATCGCGGCGCTCGGCGGGCGGGCGCTGCCGGTGCGCTGCCACGAGGTGCTGGCGAACGCCTCGCCCGCCGTGCGCGTGGACGGGCCGATCCTGCGAGAGGCCGCCGTGGCGCTGCTGCGGAGCGCCGCGGAGCGGTCGTAGCCCGCTCCGCGCCCGACAGGCCATCATCCTGCCCGCGCGGCGCCCTTACCGATCTCCACGATCCGCGCCGCCAGCCGTTCGGCCGCCGGAGGCAGCTCGGCGCCGCGGCGGGTGACGAGCCGGTAACACACGGTGCCCAGCTCGGGCACGGGCCGCAGGATCACCCCGCGCGGGGGCGCGCAGATGCCGTTCACCACGGCGACGCCGAGGCCGAGCGCCGCGAACTGGAGCATGAGCGGCCAGCCGTCGGCCTCGATGGGCGGATCGACCTCGTGGCCGAGGCGCGCGATGGCGCGGCCGATCAAATCGCGGTGCGCTCGGCCCGCGGGGGGCAGCACGAGGCGCTCGCCCGCGAGGTCCATGAGGCGCAGCGAGCGGCGGCGCGCGAGGCGGTGGCGGCGCGGCATGGCCACGCAGAGCGGCGTGCGCAGCACGTCGCGCGCAACGAGCTCGGGCGGCACGAGATCGAGCACGCCGACCGCGAGGTGCGCGTCGCCCGCGCGCACGGCCGCGCAGGCCGACGGCGCGCCAAGCGTGAGCAGACGGAGGCTCGCCCCCTCGGCGGCGAAGCGCGCCAGGGCCGGCCCGAGCAGGTAGAGGAAGGCGCCCTCGCCGGCGGCGAGCGTGACCGACTCGCGCTGCGGCTCGCCGCGCAGATCCCGCGCGAACGCCTCGGCCCGCGCGACCGCGTCGCGGGCGTGCGCGGCCACGCGAAGGCCGCGATCGGTGAGGCGGAGCTGCTTGCCCGAGCGCTCGTAGAGCGGCGTCCCGAGCTCGTCGCCGAGCCGGCGCACCCGCTCGAAGAGCGCCGGCTGCGAGAGCCCCACGCGCCGCGCGGCGTGCGTGAAATTGAGGGTGTCGGCGAAGGCCACGAAGGCGCGGAGGAGGTCGCCGTCGAGTATCGGTCCGGCCGATGGCATATCCGATCATTCTAGTCGACGCCGATGGTCCGGTCCCCCAGATCGAGCGTCGAAGGAGGCCGCCATGAACGCTTCGAATCCCGTCGTTCTCCGAGACAGCCACGCCTGGTGGGAGGCCGTGAAGAAGGACCCGGAGGCGCTCGTCGCCTGGCTGCTGGATCAATACCGCGGCGAGGCCACCGCGGCCGGCCGCATCGAGATGCTGCGCGACGCGCTCGCCGAGCCCGGGACGCGCGCGCACCGGATCCTCGGCGTCATCGCCGGGCAGGAGCGCCGCCACGCCGTCTGGGTGGGCGACCTGCTCACCGCCCGCGGGATCGAGCCAAAGATCGGCCCGAAGCGCGAGCGTTACTGGAAGGAGACCCTCGATGTCGTCCGCGATCTCGAGACCGGGTGCGCCTTGGGCGCGCACTCCGAGCGCATGCGCCTCGAGCGCATCGAGGTCATCGCCGCCGACCCGGAGGCGCCCCCGGACGTGCGCGCGGTGTTCGAGCGCATCCTGCCAGAGGAGCGCTTCCACGCGCGCGCCTTCGCGGAGCTCGCGGGCGCGGAGGCGCTGGCGGCGACGCAGGGCGCGCACGAGCTCGGCCGCCGCGCGCTCGGCCTCGCGCCGTGATCCGCGCCGCGGCTCGTTCCCGGCGGCCGCCGCCGGCTCGGTCGTCACGCAGCCCGCGGGGCGAGCGCGACGTATCCGTTCAGAATGCGATCGTGGAGTACGGGCAGCGCTCCTTGATCTCGTCCACATCGCACGCCTGAGGGGGCATGCAGTTGAACGAGGGCGGGCAGCTCGGGTCCTGCTCGCAGCCGCAGCCGCACTCGTTGGAGACGTGGGTCAGGCCTCCGGTGCAGGCGAAGTCGATGAGCGCGCACTCCTCCGGGCTGGTGCTCACGTACTGCCGCCACCACTCGTTCGACGGGTCGCATCCGCAATAACGCTCGGTGCACGCCACGCCCCCGCCGGCGGTGCAGGTGCAGGTGTTGCAGCCGTCGAGGGAGGGGAAGCTGTCGCCCTGCTCGTACCCCACACCTCCGTAGGTGCAGGCCTCCAGACAGCCCTTCTCCGTGCATGCGACGCTGCCATCCCCGCCGCACGTGCAGGTGTTGCAGCCGTCGAGGGCAGGGAACCTGTCGCCCGGCCTGTACGCCACGCCTCCATACGTGCAGCCCTCCGGGCAAGCCACGTCCGTGCACACGATCTGGCCGTCCGCGTTGCACGTGCAGGTGTTGCAGCCGTCGTCCGGTGGGACCGGCGCCCCCGCCGCGTAACCGATGCCGTCTCGTTCACAGCCGTGACACGCGATCTTGGTACAGCCGACGTTCCCGGAGCCCGAGGGATCGCAGGTGCAGGTGTTGCAACCGTCGGACGCCGGGAAGGACTCACCAGGCGGGTAGGCGAGCCCCTCGTAAATGCAGCCGCCGGTGCACTCGATCAGGGTGCAGGCGACGTTCCCGTCCTCCATGCAGAAGCAGCTGTTGCACCCGTCCCCGGCAGGGAACGACTCGCCCGGCGCGCGCGTGACCCCTCCCCACGTGCATTCGGACGTGCACTGCATCAGGGTGCAGGCGATGTCCCCGTCCTCCGTGCAGGAGCAGCTGTTGCACCCGTCCTTGTCACGAAATTCGTCGCCGGGGCTGTAGTCGACGCCGTCGTACTCACAGGTCGTCCAGCCGAGCGGTCCGCAGCCCGCGAGCGCGCCGGAAAGGGCGATCGCGAGCGAGAACACGGTGCCGAGATGAAGCCACGTAGGTCGAAGGTCTGTCATTGGATTCGCTCCTGTGCCAAAGAGTGCCAGGGCCGCGCGTGGGAAGATCCCGAGAAAGACGCGCGGTTTGATGCAAGACGGCGTTCAAGAAAAACCTGTGCCAGGCACGTCGAGGGCCACCCGTTCCGACGCATGCGCCAGTTCCTCGGCAACGAGGAGCGGCTTGAATTATAACGGATGATCGTCTAATATAACGGATATGACTGCTCCGCGCCCCCTCCCTGCTGACCTGCTCCGCGCCGCGTTGCGCGCCGTCCACCTCTTCGCACTGCTGGTGTCGTGCGGCGCGGTGGGCTGCTCGCGCGACGACGCTCCGCGCGCCTCCGCCGCCGGATCGGAGGGCGAGTTCGAGACGCTCGAGCTCCGCTATCAGGGCAACAACGGCACGGTGTCGCCGATCGAGCTCGCGGAAGATCTCGGTTACCTCGCGCCGATCCGCCTGAATTTCATCGGCAGCACGGTGAGCGGCCCGCAGAGCGTGCAGGCCGTGGTCACGGGCGACACCGACTTCGGCGGCGCCTTCAACGGCGCCATCGTCAAGCTGATCGCGGCCAAGGCGCCCATCATCGCCGTCGCCGGCTACTACGGTGTCGACGAGCAACGCCAGAGCGGCTTCTACGTGCTGAACGACAGCCCTCTGCGCACGGCGCGCGATCTCTTGGACAAGACGATCTCCATGAACACGCTCGGCGCTCACAGCGAGTTCATGATCAAGGAGTTTCTGTCGCGTGGCCAGCTCACGCCGGAGGAGGCCCGGCGCGTCACGCTGCTCGTCGTTCCCCCGGTGAACGGCGAGCAGCTGCTCCGCGAGAAGCAGGTCGACGTGGCGACGCTCGGCGACATCTACCGCGATCGCGCGCTCGAGCGCGGCGGCATTCGCTCGCTGTTCTCGGACTATGAGCTCTACGGCAAGTTCACCGCGGGCAGCTACGTGATGAAGACGAGCTTCATCAAGCAAAACCCCAGGACCGCGCGGCGCTTCGTCGAGGCGACGGCCAAGGCCATCGAGTGGGCCCGCGACACCCCGCGCGAGACGGTGGTGGCGCGCTGCATCGCGCTGATGAAGAAGCGCGGCCGGAACGAGGAGGACGCGGCCATCAAGTTCTGGCGCAGCTACGGCGTCGCCGGAAAAGGTGGCCTGATCGCGGAGCGCGATTTCCAGGTCTGGATCGACTGGATGGTCAAGAGCGGCGAGCTCAAGCCGGGCGAGATCGCCCTGAGCCGCGTCTACACGAACGAGCTCAACCCCTACGCGAACGACCAGGCCGCGAAGTAGTCGGGGTCGGTCGCCCCCCTGGACGCGTCAGGGCAGCGCGCGGGGCTTCCAGAAACCTTCGAGCTTCTCCTCTCTCAGGACTTGATCGAGGAAGCTGCGGTCGACCCAGGGCTCGAAGTCGAACGTCGTGCGGATCAGGCCCAGGCGCCTGGCATCGGCGATGCTCGCCTTGTAACGAGCGACCACGTACGCGTCCACGAGCGGGCTGTCCCTGTCGCGCACCGATTCGCCGGCCCAGTCCTCCTTGAAGGCCGCGAACGGGACGCCCGAGCGCGACCAGACGCGGTACGCCGCGCTCAGGTCCTTCTCCTGATCCGCGAGCCATTTCGCTGCCAGGACGTATTGCCGCACCACGCGCTTCGTGATCTCGGGGTACTTTCGGATGAAATCGTCCGAGCCGATGATGGTGCTGTTGCAGGTGTAGCGGGGGTCGCCCTTGGTCGAGTAGATGATGCGCACGAGGCCTTGATCGCGCTGGGCGAGCAGGTCAGGGCCACCGATGGCGGCGTCGACGTCCTTGGTCGCCAGGGCCGCCTTGGTGGTCGCGTTGTCCATGTTGATGGCGCGGGTGTCGCGCTCGCTGAGCCCGTGGGCCTCGAGGATGCGCGCCGCCGAGAGCTGCAAGCAGGTGCCCTTGAACACCGCGAAGCGCTTGCCCTTGAGATCCTTGATGCTCTGGATCGGCGAGTCCGCGGGCACGGCGATGTACAGGTTGCTCTTCGGCCCGCTCGCGAGGATGCGCGTCTTCAGGCCGCCGGCGCGTCCGATGATCGACGGCAGATCGCCGAGCAGCGAGAAATCGGTCAGCCCGTTGGCGTACGTCTCGTTCACGGCCGGTCCGGCGCCGCGCAGGAAGTTCCAGCGCACCGGCACGCCATCGCTCTTGAATTCACCCTCGAGCGCGCTGTTCAGGTTGAGCAGCGACCAGGCCGAGCCCCCCACCACCGGGCGATTGCCGACGCCCACGCCCGGGTTGGCGACGCGGATCTCGCCCGGTTTTTCCGCAGCCTGGGCGCTCAGCGCGATGACGAGCGGCGCGAGCACCAGGGCGAGCAGCTTGAACAGCCGTTTCATGCAAAGCTTCCTTCCGTTGGGCGTCCGTCGCGAACTATCGAACGGACGACACGTCCACTATAACGGATGGCCTGGACGAGCGAAAGCGGGGATTGCGCAATGACGCTCTGGTCCGGGGAGAGTGATGGCCGGCGGCGACGAGCTCGCAGCTCAAGCTGCGGAGGAGCTGCTGCTGGAGCAGCAGGGGTGGTGAGGAGCTGCTCGAATCCGTGCAGCGGCGCAGCAGAAGAAGGCCGCTCCAGCGGCCCCAGGACCGCGTTCCACGGCCGAAGACAGGCGATCCGCGTCGCGGCACCTGGATTGCTATCACGGCCATGCCCGGACAAGCCACCTCAAGTCCTCTGGATCCAGGAGGAGCATCGGGGGCGCCTCGTCCACGCCACAGGCCGCCTAGCGAGGCACCTCGCCGCGGATCACCTGCCGCACGGTCAGGACGACGACGCGGCCCGCGTCGCGCTCCTCCGCGAGCCAGTGCACGAGGGTGGAGAAGTCCTGTCTGGAGATGCTGTACTTGCCGCAGGCGTCACAGACATGGTGGAAGATGAGCTGTATCCATCCGCCGTCCTGCTGCGCGCCGCGGATGAGAGCCTTGATCGTGGGGACGCCCTGGCTGCGGGTGAGGGAGCCGGGCGCGCGGGTGGCGGTCGGGTCGGGGGGAGGGATGGACTCCGTCCGTGGGCACAGGATGCATGAGGCGAACGCGAGCCCGCCCGCGCGCCTCCCGCTGTCGTAACCGCAGGCGCGCACCAGCGCGGTGCTGACGCTGTCGTGAGCGCCCCAGGGGTAGGCGAAGTCGCTCACGGCGAAGCCCAGCGCGAGGAGGGCGCGGCGATCATCGCAGATCTGCCGGCGCTGCTCGCCGGCGCTGAGCCCGGGCAGCCGCGCGTGATTGACGGTGTGGCCGCCGATCTCATGGCCGTCGGCCGCGAGCGCCCGGAGCTGCGCGACCGTCAGGTAGCCGGGGCGGCCGAGCACACCGCTGTTCACGAAGAACGTGGCATGCATCCTGTGCTGGGCGAGGATGGAGCGCACGGAGAGCTGATCCGCCAGCGTGTCGTCGAATTCAATGGACACGACAAGGGCGCCCGGGTGACGCCCCGTCACGTGGACCGGGGAGAGGAGGACGGCGGCGAGGCACGCCACGACGAACGCCAGCACCGCCTGCTGTCGGCGCGTCGCGGGGCGCCGCGCATAGCCGCTCTCCGTGGGCACGATCTCCACGGAACACGTCGCCGTATCATCGACCGTGCCCGGGCCTCCGGCGCCCTTCCGGGAAGACCAGCGCGCTCTGCGCCTTCCAGGAACGCCTGGAGATGCTCCCGGGACCGCGCGCGGCGGCGAGCGGCTGCGGCGTCGAGGCATAGGCCAGTATGCCCATGCCTGGAGCCAGCGACCTCGGATATGACAGCCACGTGCATCGGGTGATGTGACCACGGACGGCGAGCCGGGAAGACGAGGGGCGGCGCTGTCTTGCGCTTCCGAGGACGTGGCCCGAGCACCGGATGGCGGTCTTGAACCCACCGGACAGAGGTGCTGACCAATGACGTACGGACGAACGAGTTTACCGAAGCTGATTCTGGTGCTGGGAGCGCTCGGCATCTCCCTCTGGGGCTGCGGTGGTGACAGCGATGGGACCACCAGCGCCGGCGGCGACGGCGGCGGCGGCCCCGCCGCGGGCGCCAGCACGAGCAGCAGCTCGGGCAGCGGCAGCGGGAGCGTGTCGGCGGGCACGACGGGCTCGACCAGCAGCAGCACCGGCAGCGATGGCGCCAGCACGAGCGGCGCCGGCGGCGACGCCAGCGCGAGCGGCGTTGGTGGCGGCGCCAGCACGAGCGGCGCGGGTGGCGGCGCCAGCACGAGCAGCGCGGGTGGCGGCGCCAGCACGAGCGGCGCGGGTGGCGGCGAGCCCATCACCTGCCCGTCGCCCGCGCTGAGGGCCGGCGACACGAACAAGACGATCACGATCGGCTCCTCGAACCGCAGCTATGTCTTGCATGTCCCCGCCGCGTACGACGGCAGCAAGCCGGTGCCTCTCGTGGTGGATCTCCACCCCCTCGGCGGCTCTGGCCCGTCGGAGCGATCGGGCTCGCCGTATCCGGCGCAGACCGACCCGGAGGGCGTGATCATGGCCTTCCCGTCAGGGCTCGCCGGCCCCTCGGGCGGCGCCTGGAACGTGGGGCCCTGCTGCGTGAAGAACACCGACGACGTGGCCTTCGTCAAGGCGATGGTGGCCGAGATCCAGGAGACCGCCTGCATCGACTCCAAGCGCATCTACGCGGTCGGCTTCTCGATGGGAGGCGGCATGTCCCACTACCTCGCTTGCCACGCGGCCGATACGTTCGCCGCCGTGGCGCCCGCCGCCTTCGATCTCCTGCAGGAGAACATCGCCGATTGCAAGCCGTCGCGCCCCATCACCGTGATCTCGTTCCGCAGCACCGGGGATCCGATCGTGCCTTACGCCGGTGGACACTCCGCGGTGGTGAGCGGCATGCCCATCACGTTCCTCGGGGCGAAATCGACCCTCGAGAAGTGGGGCCAGATCAACAAGTGCACGGGCTCGCCATCGGCCGAAGACAGCAAGGGCTGCTCGACCTTCTCGAACTGCGAGGGCGGCGTCGAAGTGGCCCTCTGCACGAAGCAGGGAGGGGGCCACGACTACGGCAACGCCGCGGTCGGCTGGCCGGTCCTGAAGCGGCACACCATGCCGTAGCCTCTTCCTGACGCGCGCTCTGCGTGCTCGACGCGGCGCGTCCCCCCACTCCCGTGCACGGCGTCCCTCGATCGTCGCCGTCCTGCCCACACCCACCTCCACGTTCGAGCGACTCCGCTGACATCGAGGTGCGACCCGCTGTGGGACGCGATGACGCTGCGCATCCCACAGCGCGGTCTGTCGGCCTGCAGCGCCATCAGAAGAATCTGCTGCCGATGCGCGAATACCGCGTGATCGTAGCTGCGGCGTGACACGCGAACTCGCGCGTTGGTGGCCGACGCCTTGATCGTTCGACGTGGCGAGTGATACTTTGGGAGCCTGCCTCCCGAGCGGTTTCGTCGTCCAGCGGGAGGCGTCAACGAGCTTCCCATGAAGGTCAGCGGAACCACAATCCTGACGCGGAAAACCTTGGTGAGCCGGAGATTCGGCTCGGAAGCGTGGCGCGGCCTCTTTCGTGACATGGCGCTGAGCCACCCGTGGTTCAGGCAGCCGATCACGGCAAGCAGCCTGGTTCCGCTGCCCGAGTTCCTCACGTTTCACGACGAGCTCGTCCGGCGCTTCTATCCGGACCGCAAGGACGCCCTCTTCGAGCTCGGGGCCGAGTCGGCGCGCTGGGCGCTCGTCGATGGCCCGCTGAAGCGCTTCGTCCGAGATCCGGGGATGTCCTCGCTGGTCACGGCCATTCCCACCCTCTGGCATCGTTACTTTTCCGAGACCGACAGCCGCTCCGAAGCGGCGCTGCGGGACGCCGGCGTCGAATTTCGAGTTCACGACCTCCCGGCCTGGCACCCGTATTTCGAGCATTTCGTGATCGGGTACACGAAGGAGATGCTGGAGCTCTATTGCGCCAACCCGATCTGGACCCATCGCCTCGCCGGGGGGCGCGGGACGACGTACAACTACCTGCTCGCCACCGATCCCGTTCCGAGCGCCCCTCCGAGCGCAGAGCGCGCCGGCGGCGGGTGCGCTCGGCCCGTCCGATCACGAAGGGCGCTCACGGCGCGCGAGCTGGAGGTGCTGCGGCTCGTCGGGGTCGGCAAGACCAACCGCGAGATCGCCGTCGTCCTCGACATCTCCCAGAAGACCGTGCAGCATCACATCGCCCACGCCTACGACAAGCTCGGTATCTATAGCCGCGCCGGGGCGACGCTGTGGCTGGGCGAGCGGGGGCTCCTGGGCTGAGGGGCGACGCGAGCGCGCGCCGCTGGCCGGCCCGCAGAGCGACGAGCGCTCGCCGGGAGAGCGCGAGCCTCAGGGTCGCCTGACATACGGCGGCGCGACGGTCACATCGGCGATGGACGCGCTCTCCGTCAGCGCTGGGTTGGCTCGTGGCTCGCCTCGCCGTCGGTGATCGTGAGAGGGCCGCGCAGGCCGCGCTGCGGGGGCAGGTTGCGCCAGCCCTCGCTCACCTTGCGCAGCTTTCGCCCGATCCGGGCGGCCCCGACGCCGCAGCCGGGCGTGCCCGCCGTGGAAACCGCGCCGCCCGACGTGTGGCCTGACTCCTGCCAAGGAGAAGGAGACTGTGCCCCCGCGGCGCTGCGACCGTCGGCTCGAGGTCTCATCGCACGTAGGTCGCGTCGAGTTGACTCTCATGCTCGCCGACCGATCGACAGGGGGATGACAGGGATCACGCGCCGCGCTCGCGCTCGGCGCAAGGCGCCCTTCCTCTCCAGGGGAGGGGCTCGCGCACGGTCATCGCTTTGCCGGGAGCGGCGAGGCGACATTGGAGGAAACATCATGAACGTTCAGGCTTGGTTCAAGGGCAGTCGCATTGCATCCGTCGTCTGGCTCGCGCTCGCCATGGCCCCGCTCGCCGTGGGCTGTCAGGTGGAGGTGGCCGACGATGCGCCCGAATCGATCGTCTCCGAGTCGAGTGAGGTGAGGGGAGGCGGCGGGCACCAGGGCCTCGTCTGCGGCGGCCTCGCCGGGATCGCGTGCGAGCGCGGCTCCTTCTGTGACTACGACATCAAGGCGCAGTGCGGCGCGGGCGATCAGACGGGCGTCTGCGCGCCCATCCCGGAGGCGTGCACCCAGGTGTACGATCCCGTTTGCGGCTGCGACGGCAGGACGTACAGCAATGCATGCACCGCGAACGCGGCGGGCGTGTCGGTCGCGTCGCGCGGCAAGTGCGGCGCGCCCTCGTGATCGCGCGCGGCGGGGGGCCTGATGTGCCGCGTCCCCCCGCGGCGTCGACGCGATAGCTCTCGCCGCCCTCTCGCGTCGATCTCGACCCACCTCGCTCTCTCCGGGGAGCGGAGGGGCCTGCGCGATCGTCGCGGGAGGGCGCGCGGCGCGCCTGCGCCGCCCTCCTCCAACGTGGAAATCTCCGCTGCATCATGAATGGAAGAATCTACCGCGATCGATGTGGAAAGTTCCACCGCACGCCAGCCCTGCGCCTCGGGCCGATCTGGCCGATGGCGGCATGCCGCACGCTTCTGGCGCGAGGTTTCGTCACACCATCGATGCAGGATTGACATAATATCGCCCCGAAACGCGAGCTGAGGAGCGATCGATGACCTTGAGAATTCTTCGTTGCCTGTTGCCTTTCGCCACGCTGGCGGCCGCGCCTCTCGTGGGCTGCGGCTCGTCCGACGACCCCGGCGCGACCGGGGCGGGCGCTGGCGCGAGCAGCAGCACCGGGGGGCAGGGCGCGGGAGGCGACGGCGCAGGGGGCGACGGCGGGGCGGGCGGCGTCCCCACGGAGCCGCCGGATTACGCCGCCGCGTTCCCGCAGGACCGGGTTCCCCGCATCGACATCACCATCACGCCCGAGCAGTGGCAGCAGATGGTCGACGACATGACGGACATGGCCGGCGAGTTCGGCTCGCAGGGCGGTCCATTCGCGCCGCCTCCGGAGTGGGTCACGGCCTGTGATGGTCTCGTGGCCGGCGACGCCTGCACGATAGACCTCTTCGGGGCCCCCGCCGAGGGAGCGTGCACGGAGCTCCCCGGCGGCCTGACCTGCCAGCCGACCCCGCAGGAGCCCGGGGAATTCGTGCCGCCGCCGGACTGGATCGCCGCCTGCGAGGGGCTGGCGGCGGACGCCGACTGCACGATCGACATCTTCGGGACCGCCACCGAGGGGGTGTGCACCGACGTCGAGGGCGAGCTGACCTGCATGCCGCCCGGCCCTGGGGGCGGCGATCCGGGGCTCATCAGCAGCGTCGAGCTGCTCCCGCGCACGCCGGTCTACGTCGAGTGCGACGTCGCCACCGAAGATCGGCAGTGGAAGCACGTCGGCATCCGCTTCAAGGGCAACTCGAGCCTGCTCTTGCCCTGGAACGCGGGCAACTGGAAGCTGCCGCTGCGCCTCAACTTCGACCGATTCGAGGACGAGTATCCCGAGACCAAGAATCAGCGCTTCTACGGGTTCGACTCGATGTCGTTCGCGAGCGGGTACCTGGATCCCTCGCTCCTGCGCGAGAAGATCGGCACCGACATCTTCGCCAAGGCGGGGATCCCCGCGCCCGCGACCGCGTTCTACCGGGTCTTCGTCGATCACGGGGAAGGGCCCGTCTATTTCGGGCTGTACACCGGCATCGAGCTCCCGTCGGACGAGTCGTTCCTCGACACCCATTTCGGCGGCCACAAGGGCAACCTCTACAAGCCCGATGGCACCGGCGCGCGGTGGGAGACGTGGGACCCCGACACCATCGTCAAGGAGAACAACGAGGACGACACCGATCTCTCGGACGCGCGGGCGCTGTTCGACGCGCTGCACGCCGACAGGACCGACGCCGCCGCGTGGCGCGCGGGGCTCGAGGCGCGCCTCGACGTCGACGGCTTCCTGCACTGGTTCGCGCTGAACGCGGTGATCGAGGACTGGGACGTGTACGGCCGCCTGCCGCACAACTACTATCTCTACGCGGACCCGAACAAGGGCGGGCAGTTCACGTGGATCCCCTGGGATCACACCTTCGCGTTCTCGGACGCCGACGCGGGCGTGACCATCGGGCTGACGGCGCTGCCCCTCTCGATGGCCGAGGTGACCGAGCAATGGCCGCTCGTCCGGTTCCTGCTCGACGATCCGGTCTATCTCGAGGTCTACCGCGGCTACGTGGCGCAGGCCGCCACCAAGGAGTACGAAGCGGCCGCTTCCGAGGCGTGGTTCAAGGCGGCGCACGACCTGATCGCGCCGTACGTCGTCGGGCCGGAGGGCGAAAACGAGGGGCACACGCACCTCACGACGCCCGAGGACTTCGAGAACGGACTCGCCACGCTGATCGCCCACGCCAAGGGACGGACAGCGGAGGTCGCCCTCTACCTCGAGCAGTGAGGGTCGCGTCGTCTCCGCACAGGACGAACGCGTCCTGTGCCGCAGTGGGCCAACCCTGTCCCTGCGATCGCGGGCGCTGCGCCGGTGGGTGTCACCGCCGCGAGAGCGGCCATCTCCGCGGGGGTCGATGAGGCCGGGGCCCTTGGCACAAGCGCTGCTGTGCCGGGGCCCATGCGTTATCACCAAATTCCTTCAATCCTCATCCCTCTGTCCGTGCTCCTCGCGGGCTGCTCCTCCGGCGGCACAGGGGAGGACCCGGAGCCCTCGCCGTCCGGATGCAGCGAGCCGGAGACGCCAGGGTGCGTCCTCACCTCCGAGAAGCAGCGGATCCTCGCCCCCTCGGTGCCCGACGCCGATCGCGAGGCGCTCGCGGACGGCAACACGGCGTTCGCGCTCGACCTCTACGGGAAGCTCGGCGGCGAGCCGGGCAACATGTTCTATTCGCCGCACAGCGTGTCGAGCGCGCTTGCGATGACGTACGCGGGCGCGCGCACGGAGACGGAGGCGGAGATGGCGAGCGCGCTTCGCTTCACGCTGCCCCAGGAGCGGCTGCACCCGGCGTTCAACGCGCTGGATCTGGCGCTCGAGAGCCGCGGCGAGGTCGCCGAGGGGCAGGACGGCGAGGGGTTCCAGCTCAACATCGCCAACGCGCTCTGGGGGCAGGTCGGCTATCCGTTCCTGCCCTCGTTCCTCGACGTGCTCGCGGAGAACTACGGGGCCGGGATGAACCTCGTCGACTTCGGCCAGACGAGCGAGGCCCGGGAGATCATCAACGGATGGGTGGCAGAGCGCACCGAGGACCGGATCAAGGACCTCCTGCCGGAAGGATCCCTCAGCGGCGCGACCCGGCTCGTGCTGACGAACGCCATCTATTTCAACGCGGCGTGGAAGTTCCCCTTCGAGGAGGAGGACACCGCCCCGGGCGATTTCACGCTGGCGGACGGCTCCACGGTCTCCGTGCCGATGATGGCCGCCACGTCGGAGGTCCGCTACGGCGAGGGCGACGGCTACGCGGCGCTCGAGATGCCTTATGACGGCGACGAGCTGTCGATGGTGCTCGTGCTGCCGTCCGACATCGAGGCGTTCGAGGACGGCCTCGACGGCGCGCGCCTCGACGGCGTCGTCGGGTCGCTGGAGCCGCGGAACGTCACCATCGGGCTGCCCAAATTCAAGGTGGAGTCGACGTTCGACCTCATCCCGCCGCTCATGGATCTGGGGATGACCGCCGCCTTCGGCCCCGCGGATTTCTCGGGGATCGACGGGCACGGGGGCCTGTTCATCTCCGCCGTTGTCCACAAGGCGTTCGTCTCCGTGAACGAGGCGGGCACGGAGGCCGCGGCGGCGACCGCGGTGGTCCTCGACGAGAGCGGGCCGCCCGAGCCCGCGGCGATCCGCTTCGATCGCCCGTTCTTCTTCTTCATCCGGGACAACGCGACGAGCGCGATCCTGTTCGTGGGCCGCGTGGCCGACCCGTCGCCGTAGCGCCGCGAGGCCGCGCGTCCGGCGCGCGGGCGCGGCTCACCCGGCGGTCGCCTCGCGCAGCGGGGCGCCCGCCTCCGCGCCGCGCCCGTCGAGCCTCCGGAACTCCCGGCCGACCAGGATGGCTACCAGCACGATTACGTGACGCCCGGAGTCGTCGTTCCGGTGAATGCATCCCAGGCCCGAATGTAAGCGCGCGCATCGGGTCCCAGATGAGAGACGACGCGCGCAGCGGCGGCAGGGGCATCGACGCTGTGGGCGCAGATTGCCTCCAGGAGACCCGTCGCGACCGCATCTGCCTCTGGGCCACTTCCTGAAAGCGAACGCTCCACGAGCCGCGAAACCTCATCAAGCGTGACGTCATCGAGGTCGGACTCAAGCTGAACAAGCGCACGACCGATGCGGCCGAAGACGACCGTCACAGGCGCCGAATCGGGCTCCCAGTCCGCGACGACCTCAGACACCGCTTCCCGCAGCTTCGGGTGGCATGCGGCGAAATCATGGTACGGGTTGAGCGAGTCTGCCATCAACGTTCCCTTACTTGGAGAGGGCTCCGCCTCGACGTTCAGGCGGTACGGGGCCGGGGAGACCCTCGGTGATGAGGCCGTTGAGATTCCGATGGAGATGTGTGCGGTCGGTCTTGGGCCGTGGAGAGACATGAGCCCGTCGCCCAATGAAATGGCGTTCAGGGTGGCCCCGTCCAGCACCGTCGCCGCTGGGCTGTCGAGTGCGCCGCCCGGCCGTCGCGCCCCTGTCCCATGAGCCGCCCCCATGTGGACGATACTACAGGGCAATGCGGCTTCTGTAAGGGCGATCTTCGTGTCGGCCGGGCGCGGTCGAGGCCGGTCCGACTGGCGCCGAGGCGGCCTACAGCGGCTGCGTACGGCGGTCTGATCGACGCTGGCGTCCCATGCTCGTCGAGACGACAGGGCGAAATTCGACGCGACGACGCTGGGCGAGGCAGTCGCCCCACAGAGCGAAATGGTTCGGCGGGCGGGCACTGCGCCGGGAGGGCCAGGCGGGGGGTACATCTTGATGTTCCCGCTCCGCGCGCTTCGAGGGTAGGATGGCGGAATGACGCGTGTGATCGTCGCCGGCGCCGTGGCGTGGACCGATGTGGACGCGATCCGGCGCGAGCTGGCGAAGCTTCCGGTGGGGGCGACCGTGATCCACGGCGACTCGCCGGGCGCGGACGCCCTCGCCGGGCGCGTCGCAGCCGAGCTGGGGCTCGCCGTGGAGCCGATGGCGAAGAACAAGGCGGACTATGCGAAGTACAAGCGTGGTGCCTGGAAGGGGCTCAACGAGCGGATGCTGGCGAGCGGGGTGGCGCGGGTGCTGGTGTTTCATCCGGCGTTCGAAGAGAGCCGCGGGTCGGGACACCTCGCCGGGCTGGCGAAGGCTGCTGGTGTCGAGGTGAGCGTGTTCGCGGAGTGAGGGGCACGGAGGGCGCGGCTGGCAGGAGTGCAACTGATGCGAGGTTCCGGGACATGACGGCAGCTTGGCGACAGCATCCGAGGCTTGAGGGCCGCTTCCACGTCGACCACCCGGACGACCTGCAAGTCCTGGTTCACGACGGCGGGCCACGCCTCACCGATCGCCGTCCGGAGCTTGTCTGGGTGCGCGTCACCGCATGCCACGGCGATGTCTTTACCGCCCGGGTGCTGAACCAACCGCACCAGTTGAAGACCGTCAGCGAAGGCGCAGAGGTCCGGTTCATTGCGCCGACCGGCGGCGAGAACCTGCTGCAGGTCCGCGAGCAGTACCTGCGAGAGCGCGCAGACTGGACCATTGGCCCGTGTAGCAAGTGCGGCCTGGACGAGCTGTTCGACGCGCCTTCCGAGCTGATCGCGAAAGTCTTCCCGAATATTCCCGCCGGCGCAAGAATGGACGCGTTCAGCGCCTTCTGCGGTGCCTGTGGCGGTGTCCAGCTGGTCCAGCACAAGGACTTCAGGGAGGACCATGGTGAGGGGCCGGGCGAGCAGACGGAACAGCCGTCTCCAGGGAAAAAGTGGTGGCAATTCTGGAAGTGAACCATTGGATGAATGGCCATCACGAGAAGGCATCCAGACGCGTGAAGGGCAAGACGTCTCATGTTCCCCGCCTCCCGCGATGACGCCAGATCGCTGCTCGCTACCCTGGGCGCTCCGCCTCACTTGCTGCGGCACGTCGAGCTCGTCGGGGAAGCGGCCGATCTGCTCATCGTCCTCTTCCGCGAGCAGAGCATTCCGATTGACGAGGATTGGGTCCGGGTTGGCGTGGTGCTCCATGACGCCGGCAAGATCGAGCACCCTCGAGAGCTCACCGGGCCGGGCAGCGAGCACGAGCCCGCAGGCGAGCGAATGCTCCTCGCGGCTTCGGTCACGCCGGCGCTCGCGAGAGTGTGCTTGTCGCACGCGCGCTGGCAGCAGATGGCATGTACACTGGAGGAGCTCATCATCGCCCTGGCTGACAAGCTCTGGAAGGGAGTGCGCGCGCCGGAGCTGGAGGAGCGAGTGCTTCTGGACGCCGCGTCGCGCGGCGGCCGTGATCGCTGGGGCCTGTTCATCCCCTTCGACTCTCGCTTCGAGAGGATCGCTGAACGAGGACACCTGCGACTGGAACGTAGCCGACACACGCCCTAACTCCCCGATGGATCGGCCGGCGCTTCGCGCCGCGGTTCATCCGAGCGTTGGGCAGGCGATAGCACGCTTCGGGCCAGAATAGATATGCCCCAGTCGTATTCTCTCTCGGCGCGTGCTGGGCGGCTCGGTCTGTCCTCATCACGTGCAAGATTTTCTACGCCGCGCAAGGCGTGCGTGGTTCGCTGATGCGATCGGCCGGAAGACGCCGAGCGCGCCGCGGGCCGTGCACAGTCAGCGGGTCCGGTGCGTCGGAGACGCGCGCGGGTCAACGCGCAGCCATGCCGGGAAAACCCGCCGAGTGTACGGTCCGGGTCCCCTCGATTCCCTTCAGGTCGACGTGCGAGGCGCGCGGTGGCGTCCAGCCCTCATCGGTGAGCAAGCCGACGAACTCGGCGTCGGCGGCGAGCGGCGCGGAGACGGTGAGCTCGCCGCCTGCAGAGACGCCGAGCATGCGCGCCGCCGTGTTCACGGTGCGACCGAAGTAGTCGAGTCGCTGGTTCAGGTTGACGAGCAACGCCGGGCCGCGGTGCATGCCCGCCCGGAGCACGAGGCGCTCGCCCTCGGGCCGGCCGGCGTTGCGGCCGAGCATGCCGCGCATGGCTGCGCTCAGCGCCGTCACCGCGGACCGCTCGTCCAGGAAAGTGGCCATGACCGCGTCGCCGATCGTCTTGACCACCGCGCCGCCCTGAGCTTCGACGGAGCCAATCACGATGTCGAAGTGATCGCGCACCAGGTTGTACGCGGGGGCGTCGCCGATCCGCTCGTACAGCCGCGTGGAGCCGCACAGATCGGTGAAGACGACGAGGACCGATCGGACCGTCAGCCGCTCCCGCGCTGACAGCACCATGCCGCCGAAGTAGCGCCGGTACTCCGGCACGTGGAGCAGCTCGAGCCCGCTGAGCCGCCGCGGCAGGCTGGCCGGATCGAGCTCGTCCTTCAGGACATCGTGATGAACGATGAAGCCGCACTGCGGCCAGCCGACGTTGGTGAGCGCGATCTTGAGCGGGCCGGGCCGCACCACGAGCTCCGTCACGTCGAAGTGGGGTCCCGCGAGCTGCGAGATCGCGACGGCCTGCACCTCGTCCGTGGGCTCACCCTCGACGCGAAGGATGCCCTTGGCGCGGGTCAAGGGGCAGAAGTAGCGGTAGCGGCCGGCGGTGAGCACCTCGGTCGCCGTCACGGTCTCGCCGAGCGCGGCGGTCATGCCATAGCGGGGGTGGAGCGCCGACGGCGGCTGGCAAACCGGAGGGAAGCCGAGGTCCTCGATGGACCGGCCGAGCGAGAACGTCACCTCGACGCGCGCCGAGATGTCAACGTCGAAGGAGTACTCGCACATCGGGCAGAACGAGACGGCGGCGGCCGTGGCGAGATCGTCGATCGCCTCGGCCAGCATGTTGCAATGGCCGCAGTGGACGTCCCAGTGCATGTCGAAGAGGCCAGTCTGGGTGCCGTGCAGCAGGACGCGGATGACCGCGTGCGCGTCGAGCGCGGTGTCCGCCGCGACCACGTGGGGGTTGATACGGTAGCGACGGATGAGCGGCGCGTCGTGGAGCCATCGCTCGACCGCATCGATCTCGCCTGCGTTCACGGGATGCTGCTGCCTGAGCCGCTCGAACAGGGTCTTCAGACGGTGGGTGTCCATGGCTGCTCCCCGAGCATGCGCATGCCTCGCAGGCGGCGGGAAGCGCCACGTGCGTGCCCGGCCTCGCCGCCCCCCACGTTCCCACGGGGGCTCCAGCAGCGCGGCTGTCGCACAGGACCTATCGCGCCTACAGCGTCAGCTCCGCCCTCGCGGTCGAGTCCCCGATCTCGCGGGTCACCCGGAAGCCGAGCTTCTGCGCCACGCGCTGCATCTCCACGTTCTCGGCCAGGATGTCGGCGCTGATGCGGGAGAGCCCCTCGTCGCGGCCGATCTGGACGAGGAGGCCCAGCAGCCGGGAACCGAGCCCCTGCCTCTGGTGCTCGTCGCTGATCAGCAGGGCGAACTCCGCGTCGCGCGTGCCAGGCAGCTTGCTCAGCCGGCCGACGCCGATGATCTGCCTCTGCGCGCCGCCCGCGGGCGGCTTCTCGACGACGAGCGCCATCTCGCGGTCGTAGTCCGCGAAGCAGACGCGCGTCAGCCGCTCGTGCGCGGTGCGCAGGTCGAGCTGCATCGGGTAGAAATACCGGAGCCGCACGGTCCGCTCGGACAGCTTCTTGTGGAACTCGACCATCTGCGGCTCGTCCTCGGGGCGGATGGGCCGAATCGTGAACGACGCCTGCCCGTCCTTGCTCTTGAGCTCCGTCACATACTGCGTCGGATACTCGCGGATCGCCGACCTGGGGAGCGCGGACTCCGGCGTGTCGGGCGGGTGCAGGACGACGCGGGCGTCGAGGGCGATGGCCCCCTCCGCGTTCACGGAGAGCGGGTTGATGTCGATCTCGCTTATCCATCGCTGCTCGATCACGAGCTGCGAGAACCTCACGAGCAGGTGCTCGAGCATCGTGAGGTCCACCGGCTTGCGGCCGCGCACGCCCTGGAGCGCGCGGTAGATCCTCGTCTGCTCCATCATGCGCCGCGCCAGCGTCGCGTTGAGCGGCGGCAGGCCGAGCGAGCGGTCCTTGAAGATCTCGACGAGCTGCCCGCCGGCCCCGAACAGGAGCACCGGGCCGAACTGCGGATCGATCGAGCTGCCGAGGATGATCTCGTAGGCGTCCTTCAGCGAGATCATCGGCTGGACCGTCACGCCCTGGAAGTGCTGCGCGCCGGCCAGGCGCGAGACGCTCTCCTGGATCTCCTCGAACGCCCTGCGTACGGCGTCATCGTCGCGCAGACCGAGCTTCACGCCGCCCACGTCGGTCTTGTGGGTGATCGTTGCGCTGTACAGCTTGAGGACGGCCGGATACCCCATCTGCCTGGCCGTCGCCACGGCCTCGTCCGCGCTCCTCGCGACGGCCGTCGGCACCGTCGGGATGCCGTACGCCGCCATGAGCTGCTTCGACTCCACCTCATCCAGGAGCGTCCGGCCCGACGCGCGCACGCCGGCGATGAGCTCCCTGGCCCTCTCGCGATCGACGTTCAGCGCCCGCTCGTCCGTGCTCGGCGTCTCGTACAGGGCGCGGAGGGCGTACGCGTAACGGAACATCGAGCAGAACGCGCGAGCGGCGGTGTCGGGGTACTCGAACGTCGGGACCCCGGCGCGGTTCAAGATGGCTTTGCCCGCCTCCACCTCCACGCCGCCCATCCAGCTGGCGAGGACGGGCTTGCCGTCGACGTGCGCGTGCTTGCGCAGCGCCTCGGCGGTCTGGGTCGGCTCGGTCATGTCCTGCGGCGTGAGGATGACGAGCACGCCGTCGTTGTTCGGGTCCTTCGCGCAGATCTCCAGGGCCTTCGCGTAGCGGTCTTCGCCGGCGTCGCCGAGCACGTCGACCGGGTTGTTGCGGCTCCACGCGGCGGGGAGGAAGCCGCTCAGCTCGCCAAGGGTCTCCGCCGAGAGCGGCGCCAGCTCGCCGCCGTTCGCGACGAGCGCGTCCGCCGCCAGCACGCCCGGGCCGCCGGCGTTGGTGACGATGCACAGCCGGTTGCCGCGGGGTCGCGGCTGCTTGGCCAGCGTCTCGGCCATGGAGAACAGGTCCGCGATGTCGTTCACGCGCAGCACGCCCACGCGCCGGAACGCCGCGTCGAGCACCTCGTCCGAGCCGGTGAGCGAGCCGGTGTGCGAGGCGGCCGCCTTCGCCGCCGCCTCGCTGCGGCCTGGCTTGATCACGATGATCGGCTTGGTGAGCGCCACCTCGCGGGCGGCCGACAGGAACGCTCGCGCGTCGCGCGGGTCGCCGATCGACTCCATGTAGATGAGGATGCTGCTCGTCTTGGGGTCGTTGCCGAGGTGGTCGATCAGGTCGCCCCAGCCGACGTCGAGCATCGAGCCGACGCTGACGAACGCGCTGAAGCCGACCTGCTCCTTGAGGCTCCAGTCGAGCACCGCGGTGCAGAGCGCGCCGGACTGGCTGATGAACGCGACCTTGCCCGGCCGCGCCTGCCCCTTCGCGAACGTCGCGTTGAGCCCGCCGATCGGGTTCATGACGCCGAGGCAGTTCGGGCCGATGATGCGCATCTTCCCGCGGGCGCGCTCCATGATCTGTCGCTCGAGCTGGACGCCCGGGGGGCCCATTTCCTTGAAGCCGGCCGAGATGATGATCGCGCCGGGGACGCCGGCGTCCACGCATTCGCCGATGAGGCCCGGCACGCTCCCGGCGGGCGTGACGAGGACCGCGAGATCCACCTTCGCCGGCACGGCCGCGATGCTCGGATAGGCCTTGATGCCGAGGACGCTCTGCCGCTTCGGGTTCACCGGATAGACGGTGCCGCCGAACGGGTTGCTGATCAGGTTCCAGAGGAGCGTGCGACCGACGGCGCCGCTGTTCTCCGTCGCGCCGATGACCGCGACGTTCCGCGGCCTGAAGATGGGGTCGAGGCTCTGAGGCTCCTGACGAAGGACATCGTGGGCGCGGTCGGTCATGGGTACGGAGTCAGCCATGAAGCTCCTCGAGGGTGGATGGGGCGAACGCACCAGGGGCCGTTGCGCGGGAACGACGATGGCCGTCGTGCCACACGGCCGGCCTTGGTGCATGGGGAGTCTCTGCGAACAGAGCAGGGGCACGTTCCGTGCCCTGAGCTCAGATTGCCAGGCCGCGCAGCGCCTTGATACCCTGCGCCGGCGATATGATCCGCTCTCGACTTTTTCTCTTCGGGCTCCTCGGTCTGTGTTCGATCGCCTGCGAGGGCGCTGGGACGGCGGACGACACAAGCGCCGAGGCGTCCAGCGGCGCCTCGACCGGCGGCGCCTCGACCGCCGGCGCTTCGACCAGCGGCGGATCGACCGGCGGCGGGTCGACCAGCAGCGCGGCTTCGGGCGGCAGCGGGTCGACCAGCAGCGCGGCGTCGGGCGGCGCGGGAGAGGGCGGCGCCGGCGCGGCCGGCGGCGGCGGCGGCGAGGGCACGGGCGTGAGCCAGGGCGGCGGCGGCGCGGGCCCGGTCGACCTCCCAGCCGGCGTGAGCGCGCTGTTCCCCGCGCCGGGCGCCCGGGGGCTGTGCCCGGATCCGCCGCTCCGTATCACGTTCCCCGGCGCTCCGAAGCTGGGCAGCGCGGGCGCCGTTCGCGTGTTCAACGCCGCCCGGCCGGGCGCGGCCGTCGCGACGGTCGACATGGCCTCGATGACCGTGAGCGCCACGATCGGCGGCCGGACGTTCAACGTACCTCGCCCGGTGTACGTGGACGGCAACGATGCTGTCGTGTCCTTGCCGTCGCGCGCGCTCGACTACGGCCAGTCCTATTACGTCACTGTCGACCCCGGCGCCATCGTCCCCCCGGGGGGCGGCTCGTTCGCGATCGCGGACGCGACGGCGTGGCGCTTCGACACGGCGGACGAGGGCCCATCGAGCGTCTCGTCGCTCGATGTGGCGCTCGACGGCTCCGGCGACTTCTGCTCCGTGCAAGGCGCGCTCGACGCGGTCCCGGCGAACAACAGGGACAGCGTGCTCATCACCGTTCAGCGCGGGACCCACCACGGGGTCGTCTACTTCGAGGGCAAACACAAGATCACGCTGCGCGGGGCTGATCGCAAAGGCACGGTCCTCTCGGGTACGAACAACAACAACCTGAACCCGAGCACCAGGGGGCGCGCGCTCGTCGGCGCCGACAAGGTGAGCGATCTCATCATCGAGAACCTCACAATCCACAACCTGACGCCGCAGGGCGGCTCCCAGGCCGAGGCGCTGCGCCTCCAGGACTGCGACAGGTGCGTCGTGCGCGACGCCGACATCCTGAGCCTCCAGGACACGCTGCTCTGGTCCGGGCGCCTCTACGCGGACAACTGCACGATCGCGGGCAACGTCGACTTCGTGTGGGGCACGGGCGCGGCGTATTTCAACCGGTGCGAGATCAAGACCGTCGGTCGATCCGGCTACAACGTCCAGGCGCGCAACGGCGACGCCGGCTACGGCTATGTCTTCGTCGACTCGCGCATCACGAGCGACGCGGGCATCACGGGGAACACGCTGGCGAGGATCGACGTGAGCCAGTATCCGGCGAGCCACGTCGCGTACGTCAACTGCACGCTCGGCAGCCACATCTCGCGGGCGGGGTGGACGATCACGGGCGGGTCTCCTCCGCGCACCCTCCGCTTCTGGGAGTACCAGAGCCGGGACGCGGATGGACGCCTCATCGACACCAGCGGGCGTGTCGCCGGATCGACGCAGATCTCCGCGCAGCAAGCGGCGATGATGCGCGATCCAGCGGTCGTGCTCGGCGGCTGGGTCCCTCCGAACTGAGCCGGCCGCGCGGCGCATCGAACCCTGAGCTCTGCACGGGATGTCCCGTGACGCTGGAAGGACAGAAACGATGAAGATGACCTTTCGCTGGTACGGCGAGAACGACCCCGTGAAGCTCGAGTACATCCGTCAGATCCCGGGCATCTACGGCATCGTCTCGGCCATTTACGATGTGCCGGTGGGCGAGGTGTGGCCGGTCGAGCGGCTGCAGGCGCTCAGGGCGCGCGTCGAGGGCGTCGGCCTCCGGTTCGAGGTGGTGGAGAGCGTGCCGGTGCACGAGGACATCAAGCTCGGCAAGCCGACCCGCGAGCGGCTGATCGACAATTTCTGCCAGAACATCCGCAACTGCGCGGCCGCCGGCGTGAAGGTGATCTGCTACAACTTCATGCCGGTCTTCGACTGGACCCGCACCGAGATGGCCAGAGAGCTGCCCGACGGCTCGCTGACCCTGGCCTTCGACGCCGCGGCGGTGGCCGAGATCGACCCGGAACAAGGCATCTCGCTGCCCGGCTGGGACTCGAGCTACAAGCCGGAGCAGCTCCGCGCCGTCCTCGAAGAGTACAAGAACGTCGGCGAAGGGGCGCTATGGGAGCACCTGGAGCACTTCCTCCGGCGCATCATCCCGGTCGCCGAGGAGGTCGGCGTCCGCATGGCCATGCACCCGGACGACCCGCCCCGGCCGATCTTCGGCCTGCCGCGCATCGTCAAGAACCGGGACGACCTGATGCGCCTGGTGAAGACCGTCGACTCTCCGGCCAACGGCATCACGCTGTGCTCTGGCTCGCTGGGCGCCGATCTGTGCAACAACATCGTATCGCTGGTGCGCGAGTTCGGCGGCATGGGCCGCATTCCGTTCGGGCACCTGCGCAACGTGGCGGTCCAGGAGGACGGCACCTTCTTCGAATCTGCCCACCTGTCCTGTGAGGGCTCGCTCGACATGGCCGCCATCGTGAAGGCCTACCATGACGTCGGCTTCGACGGCTATGTGCGCCCCGACCACGGCCGCATGATCTGGGGTGAGACCGGCAAGCCCGGATATGGCCTGTACGACCGCGCGCTGGGCCTCGTGTACCTCAATGGGCTGTGGGAGGCGACGTGCAAGCTCTCGCCCGGGCCCGCTGCCAAGGCGCCTGCCCCTGGATGAGCGGGTGAGCGGGTAGGGGAGCAGGACGCCGCGACACCAGCGGAACGCGCCCTCACGCGGGCACCGGCGCTCCGTACCCGCCGCCCCCCGGCGTCTCGATCACGAACACATCGCCGCTCCCCATCTCGACCGATCCGATGTGCCCCAGCACCTCGACCGAGCCGTCCGCGCGCACCACCAGGTTGCGCCCGGGCGCGCCCGCCTGCCCGCCCGCCAGGCCGAACGCGGCCGTCGAGCGCCCGTTCGACAGGATCGACGCCGTCATCGGCTCCAGGAAGCGCACGGCGCGCGTGCCGCCGTTCCCGCCAGGAAAGCGCCCGGCCCCGCCCGAGCCCTCGCGGATCTCGTAGCGATCCAGCCGCACCGGGAAGCGGTGCTCCAGCACCTCCGGATCCGTCAGGCGCGAGTTCGTCATGTGCGTCTGCACGACGCTCGTGCCCGCAAACCCGCGCTCGGCGCGCGTGCCACCGCCGCTCCCGCCGAGCTCGATGCCCGCCCCCGAGCCGCCCGAGATCGTCTCGTAGTACTGGAGCCGCTCGTTGCCGAACGTGAAGTTGTTCATCGTCGGCTGGCTGCTCGCGAGCACGCCGAGGGCCCCGTACAGCGCGTTCGTGACGCAGGTCGACACCTCGACGTTGCCCGCCACCACCGCGGCCGGGGGGCGCGGGCTCAGCATCGAGCCCTCGGGGATGACGACCTCGATCGGCTTCAGGCAGCCCGCGTTGAGCGGGATGTCGTCGTCCACGAGCGTGCGGAAGACGTAGAGCACCGCGGCCATCGTCACAGCGCGTGGCGCGTTGAAGTTGTTCTCCATCTGTCCGGATGTGCCGGTGAAGTCCACGACCGCCGCGCGGCGCTCCCGGTCGATCCGGAGAGCCACCTCGATCGTCGCGCCGTTGTCGAGCGGCAGCGAGAAGCGCCCGTCGTGGAGGAGCGCCGGGTCGAGCCGCGCGATCGCGAGGCGCACGCTCTCCTCGGCGTTGTCCTGCACGTGCTTCATGTACGCCTGCACCGTCGGGAGGCCGAACTGCGCCACCATCGCGGCGAGCTCCTGCGCGCCCTTCTCGTTCGCCGCGATCTGCGCGCGCAGGTCGGCCAGGTTCTGCTGCGGGTTGCGCGCCGGGTACGGCCCTCCGCCGAGCAGCGCCAGGATCTCCGCCTCGCGGAGCCGCCCGGCCTCGACCAGCTTCACGTTGTCGAGGAGGACGCCCTCCTCCTCGATCGTCCTGGAGAACGGCGGCATCGAGCCCGGCGTGATGCCGCCGATGTCCGCGTGATGGCCGCGCGACGCCACGTAGAACAGCACGCGAGCGCCCGCCTCGTCCCACACCGGCGTGACCACCGTCACGTCCGGCAGGTGGGTGCCGCCGCGGTACGGATCGTTGAGCGCGTAGACGTCCCCCGGCTTCATCCCCGGGTTCCGCGCGATCACGGTCTTGATCGACTCGCCCATCGAGCCGAGGTGCACCGGCATGTGCGGCGCGTTCGCGATCAGGCTGCCCTCCGCGTCGAACAGCGCGCACGAGAAGTCGAGCCGCTCCTTGATGTTGACCGAGTGGGCGGTGTTCTGGAGCCGCAGGCCCATCTGCTCGGCGATGTTCATGAACAGGTTGTTGAACACCTCCAGCATCACCGGGTCGACCTCGGTGCCCACCGCGCGCCGCTCCGGGCGC
The DNA here is from genome assembly GCF_051524395.1 of Sorangium sp. So ce117. Taxonomy (NCBI): domain Bacteria; kingdom Pseudomonadati; phylum Myxococcota; order Polyangiales; family Polyangiaceae; genus Sorangium; species Sorangium sp. So ce117. The sequence continues at coordinate 5,971,727 of NZ_CP150309.1, read as the reverse complement.
GGCGCCACCCGGGTGAGCACCATGTGGCCGAGCGCGGTGATCTCGGCCCGCCATCCCGGCTCGACAACGGTCGTCGCGTTGGCCTCGGCGACGATGGCCGGCCCGTCGATCACCGCGCCGCGCCCGAGCCGCTCGCGCCGGTAGAGCGCCGCGTCGTGGAACGCCCCCTCGGCGTACATCCGCGCCCGGGCGTCGGCCTCGGGGCGGTGCGGGCGCGCCTCCGCGGGCCGCTCCTCGGCGGCCTCGCCCGGCCCGATCGCCTCCACGGAGACGCTCTCCAGGACGAGCGCCTTGTCCGGCATCAGGAACGCGAACCGCCCGCGGTAGGCCGCGTCGAAGGCGGCGCGGATCGCCTCCGCGCTGCCGTCGGGCACGACGAGGGCGGTATCGGTGCCCTCGTAGCGCACGTGGACGCGCCGGACGAGCCGCACCCGCTCCGGCGAGGACCCTTGCCCCACGAGCTCGGCCTCCGCGTCGCGGCCGATGCGCGCGAGCGCCTCGCGCGCCGCAGCGAGCCCTGCCTCGTCGAGGCGCCGCTCCACGGCGGCCTCGCGGATCGCGCTCTGGTCCGAGAGGCCCATGCCGTAGGCGGACAGGACCCCCGCGAGCGGGTGGACGAAGACGCGGCGCATGCCGAGCGCGTCGGCCACGGCGCACGCGTGCTGGCCGCCGGCGCCGCCGAAGCATTGCAGGGTGTACTGGGTGACGTCGTGCCCGCGGGCCACGGAGATCTTCTTCACCGCGTTGGCCATGTTCGCGACGGCGATCTGCAGGAAGCCCTCGGCCAGCTGCTCGGGCGTGATCGGGCGCGACGTGTCGCGCTGCACGTCGGCCGCCATGGCCCGGAAGCGCTGCTCGACGACCTCGAGGTCGAGCGGCGCGTCGGCGCCCGGGCCGAACACGTGCGGGAAGAACTCCGGCTGGATCTTGCCGAGCATCACGTTCGCGTCGGTGACGGCCAGCCGCCCGCCGCGGCGGTAGCACGCCGGCCCCGGGTTCGCGCCGGCCGACTCCGGCCCCACGCGCAGCCGCGCGCCGTCGAAGCCGAGGAGCGAGCCGCCCCCCGCGGCCACGGTGTGGATGCTCATCATCGGCGCGCGCATCCGGACGCCGGCCACCTGCGTCTCGAAGGCGCGCTCGAGCTCGCCGGCGTAGTGCGACACGTCGGTCGAGGTGCCGCCCATGTCGAAGCCGATCACCTTCTCGTGCCCGCCCGCGAGCGCGGTGCGCACCATACCGACGATGCCGCCCGCCGGGCCGCTCAGGATCGCGTCCTTGCCCTGGAAGCGGCCGGCCAGCGTCAGCCCGCCGCTCGACTGCATGAAGTAGAGCGGCACGCCGGGCATCTGGCTGGCCACCTGCTCGACGTAGCGGCGCAGGATGGGCGACAGGTACGCGTCGACCACCGTTGTGTCGCCGCGCGAGACGAGCTTCATCAGCGGGCTCACCTCGTGCGACGCGGAGACCTGGGTGAAGCCGACCTCGCGCGCGATCTCGGCCGCCCGCCGCTCGTGCGCGGCGAACCGGTAGCCGTGCATGAAGACGATCGCGCAGGCGCGGATGCCGGCCTCGAACGCCTCCGAGAGCGGGCCGCGCAGCGCCTCGCCGTCGAGCGGCTCGGCCACCTCGCCGCGCGCGCCGACGCGCTCGCGGGCCTCGATCACGCGCTCGTAGAGCAGATCGTGCAGCGCGATATGGCGATCGAACAGGCGAGGGCGGTTCTGGTAGCCGATGCGAAGCGCGTCGCGGAAGCCGCGCGTGGTGACCAGCACGGTGCGGTCCCCCTTGCGCTCGAGCAGCGCGTTCGTGGCGACCGTGGTGCCCATCTTCACGCACTCGACCTCGGCGGCAGAGATGACCTGACCGGGCGCGAGGCCGAGCAGGCGGCGGATCCCCTCGACCGCCGCGTCGGCGTACTGCTCCGGGTTCTCCGACAGGAGCTTGGCGGTGGTGAGCGAGCCGTCGGGCCGCCGGGCCACGACGTCCGTGAACGTGCCTCCGCGATCGATCCAGAACTGCCACTTGTGCGAGGTCGAGGTCATGGAACCCACTCCTTGCCGGCCGCCTCCTCCGCCGCGCTCCGCCCCGTCCTGCCAGCCGAAGGGCTGCAAGACTAAGTTTTCATTGAACAATCTTCAACCTTCGGGAGGGTGGCCCCCCCATGCCGATGGAAGCTCGCAGCATCCCGCCGCGCGCAAGGGGGGCGCCGCGCCGTCGCCCCGCGCGGCCTGCCGCCTCGCCGCGGTCCCATGGCAGCGTGCGTCCGCCCGGGAACCGGCGTTCAGCGCTGTACAACCGTTCGTGCGGCGTGATAAGCGCTCCATCAGCCCTCGAAACGAGAGGATCTGCTCGAATGTCCAGCAAGCAACCTCCTCCGCACGTCACCGCCGCCCACGCGGCGGGTCTGGCCGCGCTGCTCGGCGCGACGGACGCTGCCGCGGAGAACGAGCGCGCGGGGAGGGCGGAGCGGCACTTCGAGCGGTCACGACAGGCGCGGTCCACGCGACCCGAGCCGCGCGCGAAGCCCGCCGCTGGCCCCCTCCCGCCGGGTGGCCCGTCGAACGCGGGGCGCGCGCGGGAGTACGTGCGCGCCGCGCCGACGCGCTCGCCGGTGCTGAACGCGTTCCTGAGCGAGCTCGGCACGGAAGGCGAAGCGCTCGTGCCGGCGAACGTCCACGTCTTCGACGAGCACACCCTCGCGCCCAGGCTCGTCGAGCTCGCGCGCCAGCGGGTGGTCTCCATGCTGCTCGCCGTGGGCAGGACCGAGGTGGCCCTGACCCTGGCGCAGATGCCGTCGATCACCAACGAGCGCGCCGCGCGGCTCTTCATGCGGCAGGCGGTCCACGTCGGCGGCGATCTCGGGGCGATCACGGGCGACTACGCGCGGCACTACCGGCGCTCGGGGGCGCCGGAGCGCGACGACCAGCGCGCGGGCTGCATCATGGCCGCGTTCGCGGGACGCCTGAGCGCCATGGCGGAGAAGCTCCTCGGCCCGCACGTGCGCGCCGAGCTGCGCGCCGCCCTGGAGGCGCTGACGTCGCAGGGCAGTCCTCCCGCGCGGCGGGCGCGCGCGAGCGATCTCCGCGCGCCGCAGGGCGCCGGGCGAGGCGCCCCCGCGACGGCGGACGCCGCGAGCTCGGCGACACGGCCGAGGCGCAAGTAGGCGGCGCGCGGCGCTGCGATCCGGTCGAGCCGCAAGCAAGCGGCGCGCGGTCCGGGTCGGATCCTGTTGCCGTGGGGTCGTTCGTTTGCTTCGTTGGGCGCGAGGCGCCCCGGCTGCTCGACTCTGAGCCCCTGGGGCGCGCGTTCCCAGCGAGAGGCCGAGGCTCATGAATTCGCTCGCAGAAGGCAGCGTCGTCGCCGGAAGATACCGCCTCGAGCGGATGCTCGCGCGGGGCGGGATGGGGGCGATCTGGGTGGCCCGGCACCTCCAGCTCGACGCCACGGTCGCGGTCAAGCTCATGGCGCCCGAGTACGCCGCCTCGTCCGCCGCGCGGGCGCGCTTCGAGCGGGAGGCGAGGGCCGCGGCGCAGCTCAAGATACCGAACGTCGTGCACGTGCACGATTACGGTCTCGAGGGCGACACGCCTTTCCTCGTGATGGAGCTCCTCGACGGCGAGGATCTCGAGACGCGGCTCTCGCGGGAGGGGCGCCTCTCCACCGCGGCCACGCTCGGCATCGTCACGCAGGTGTGCAAGGCCCTGCGTCGCGCGCACGAGGCGGGGATCGTCCACCGCGACCTCAAGCCCGCGAACCTCTTCCTCTCGCGGCAGGACGAGGACGAGCTCGTGAAGGTCCTCGACTTCGGGATCGCCAAGGCCCAGGGCACGCTGCTGGCCGGCAACGAGACGAAGACAGGCACGCTCGTCGGCTCGCCCTATTACATGAGCCCCGAGCAGGTGCGCCGCAGCAAGACCCTCGACTGGCGCAGCGATCTCTGGTCCGTCGGCGTGATCGCCTATCGCTGCCTCACCGGCCGTCTCCCGTTCCCGGGTGAAGAGATCGGCGAGGTGTTCGTGGCGATCTGCACGGAGGATGTCCCCCTCGCGTCCAGCGTCGTGCCGGAGCTCGGGCCCGCAGTGGATGGGTTCTTCTCGCGCGCGCTCGCGCGCGACCCGGCGCATCGGTTCCAGGGCGCGAGCGAGCTCGCCGAGGCGCTCGGCGCGGCGGTCTCCGCGGCGGGGTCGGAGCCCCGACCTCTCCAGCCGTCGGTTCCCGCGGAGGGCCCGCCTCCGCTGCTCGCCGTCGCCGGCGGCGCGCCGGCGGCGAGCCCAGATGCGATCGGGGCGCGTCCAGACGCGTCAGGGACGGGTCCAGACGCGATCGGGGCGCGTCCAGATGCGATCGGGGCGCGTCCAGATGCAGCGAGCCCTGGAATGATGGGACCGAGCCCCGGCACGATGGGCGCCGCCTCCAGCGCGTCAATGCCCACGCTGCGGCACCAAGCAGGGTCCCCCTTCCACGGCTCTCCGAGCGGTGGCGCCTCGGAGGGCGCGGCGCCGGCGTTCCAGGGGTCCATCAGCACATTGACGTCGGCAGGAAACACCCTCGCCCCGCGGAAAGCCGACAGCCGCCGCGCCTGGATCTCGCTGGCCCTGGGCGCGAGCGCGCTCGCCCTGGGGCTCGTCACTTACGCGGTCCTTCGCGCTCCCGCGCCGGACGGCGAACCGGCGTCGCGGCCCGACCCGGCGGCCTCGCCTGCCTCCGCGCCCGCGCTGCCCGCAGCCGCGCCGTCGACCGCGTCACCGGAGCCTCCGCCGCCCTCCCACAGCGCGACGGCCGCGCCGGGCGCGACAGCAGCCTCCGAGGCGCCGACCAGCGCGCCCGCGCCCGTGCGCACGCCGCCGGCGGTGTCATCGTCCGCCAGAAAACGGGCGCCGCTGCCCCCGAGGCCCCGGATTCCTCGGGACGATCCTACCGAGCACATGTGAGCCTCCTCATGCGCTGCTCCGAGCAGCGCCCGCTCCGTCCTCCTGCCGGTTGCGCAGCGCAGGGCTCATGCGCTCACGCACGAGGTCGAGGAACACCTTGACCTTCGGCGACAGGTGTCGCGTGCCGGGATAAACGGCGTGGAGCGGCACGTCGGCCGGGCTCCACCCGTCGAGCACGCGCGAGAGGCGCCCCTCGCGCACGTCCAGCTCGCAGCGCATGGCGGGCAGCATCCCGATGCCCACGCCCGCGAGCACGATCCGGTGGAGCACCTCGAGGTTGTTCGCCGTCGCCCGCGGCGTCACGCGCACCTCCGCGCGCCGCGCGCCACGGTGGAGCACCCACCGCGCGCCGGGCGGCTCCCCCGCGCGCGCCCCCGCGGACACGAGGACGTCGTGGCCCGCGAGGTCCTCCGGCGCGCGCGGGGCGCCGCGGCGCGCGATGTACCCGGGGGCCGCCACGAGGCAGCGCGGGAGCGCCCCGAGGCGGCGCGCGACGAGCGAGGTGTCGCTGGGCGCGCCGATCCGCAGCGCCGCGTCGAACCCCTCCGCGACGAGGTCGACGATGCGATCCGTACAGACCACCTCCACGCTCGCCTCGGGGTGATCGCGCAGGTACTCCGCGACCACGCCGCCGATCCACCCGAAGTGCAGCGGCGCCGTGATTCGCAGGAGCCCGCGCGGCCCGTCCTGCATCTGCGTCACGGCCCGGTCCGCGTCGTCGACGTCGGCCACGATGCGCGCGCAGCGCTCGTAGTACACGGCGCCGACGTCCGTGAGGCTGAGCTTGCGCGTGGTCCGCCGGAGCAGCTGCGCGCCGAGCCGCGCCTCGAGCTCGGACACCTTCCGGCTCACCGTCGACTTCGGCATCCCGAGCTCGCGCGCAGCCCGCGTGAAGCTGCCCGCCTGGACGACCCTGGTGAAGACCGCGATCTCGTTGAGGTCAGGCAACATCGAATTGTTCCAGCTATCGAACTGTTCTTCCTGCAGGTCAACACTAATCAAGGCCGTGGAACAGTCGTAGGTTCTCTCCCGGACGGGCGGCTCGGCGCGATGGAGACGCGACGGCTCACGCGCGGCGCGCAGGTTGATCCGAGGAGTCCACATGGAAGGAGACACGCATGTACTTGGTCACGGGTGCTACCGGGAACGTCGGGAAGGAAGTCGTCGATCAGCTCCTCTCTGCCGGAGAGAAGGTCCGAGTCTTCACGCGCGATGAGCGCAAGGTGGCCCACTGGGGAGCCAGGGTCGAGAAGGCCGTGGGAGACCTCGGCCGACAGGACACGATCGCGCCGGCGCTCGATGGCGTGACGGCGGCGTTCCTGCTGCCGGTCGCGGACGCCGATGGCATCGATCACGTTCGAGGCTTCCTCGCAGCAGCGCAGGCGAGCGGCGCGCCCCGCATCGTCCTCCTGTCGAGCATCAGCGCCGGCGCGCCGACGGTGCAGCTAGCTCACCGACATGCCGAGCGCGAACACCTCGTCAAGGCGTCGGGGCTCCGCTGGACGTTCGTCCGCCCTGGCACCTTCATGTCGAACACCTTCCAGTGGGCCCGGTCCATACGCGCCGAGCGCACGGTCTACAACCCGCATGGGGACGGCAAGACCGCGCCCGTCGCGCCGCGCGACATCGCCGCGGTCGCCGCGCGCGCGATGCTCACCGGAGAGCTCCTGGGACAGGCGCTGGAGGTGACGGGCCCCGAGCTCCTCAGCACGCCGGATCAGGTGGAGATCCTCGCGCGCGTCCTCGGCACGCCGCTGCGGCGCGTGGACGTCTCGGTCGACGCCGCCAGGCGGAGGATGATCGAGGCCGGGGCCCCCCCGTCGCTCGCCGCGGCCGTCGGCGAGCTCATCGAGCGTATCCGCGCGGGCAACGGCGCCGTGCGGACCGACACCGTCGAACGCGTGACGGGGCGGAGACCGACGACCTTCGAGGACTGGGCGCGCGAGCACGCGCGGGCGTGGACCGGAGGCTGACGCTGGCGAGGGCGGCGATGTCGGCCCCGAGCGCCCGAGCGCGTCCATGCCCCGCGCGCGGGGTTCACCCGCCCGGGTGGGTGTTCTTGTAGAGCCGCAGGCTGTTCCGGATCGCCATCGTCACCGTCATGGGGCCGACGCGGGGCACGAACACGCTCGCCTTGCTCTGGATATCGTCGCTGAAGTTCTTGAAGGTGGAGAAGTTGATGCAGAGGGCGCCCTCGCGGATCTCGGCGCCCTGCACGACCGGGAAGCTCCGCGAGGGCACGCCGGTCACCACGATGTCCGCTTGCCGCAGCGCGCTCGCCCGGTCCACCGTCGTCTCGCGCACCTCGTGCATGTCGCCCGAGGAGCTGGGCACGAAGAGCAACGGACCGTCGATGTCGAACGAGGTCACGTGGGCTCCGTCGTGCGCCATCATGCTCGCGAGCGGCCTCCCGACGACCTCGCTCCGGTTGAAGATGCACACGCGCCGGCCCTCGAGCGGCCGCTCCCCCTCGCCGAAGAAGCCGGCCGCCTCGACCAGCTTGAGGATGGCCAGCGGCGTACACGGCAGGATCGCCTTCCTGGTCTTCGCCTCGTCCAGGAAGCGCTGGTTCTGGTACAGGCAACGTGCCCAGAACGTGTGGAGCCCCTCGATGTCCTTCGCGGGATCGACGCTGTCCCGCAAGTACACGTCCTGCTCCGTGCCGAAGATCGGGTAATACACCATCATCCCGTGCACGCGCGCGTCCTCGTTCGCCGCGCGGATGGCGTCCTCGGCGTCGAGCCGCGTCGCGTGGCGGATCTCGAAGCGGATCCCCACGTCCTCGCACGCCTTGCGCGTGTACTCCGCGTATGTGTACGACGGCCCGTGATCCGCCGCGAGCACACCGACCAGGACCAGCGGCTCGGGCAGCGCCGCGAGCTCCGCCCGGATCTCGCTGCGGAACGTCTCCGCCACCGCGGTCGGATCGAGGACGCTGGCCGTGCGCGTGCCCGGGCTCGGCGGAATGTGGTGAGGGTCCATCCTGGGGCGGAGACGAGCACGCGCGAGCATCGGTGTCAAGTTCCCGGCGGGGCGACTATATCTCAACTCCACCTCTCGGAGACTCCATCCTTTCGGAGAGCCGCCGTGCCTGGCTCACGAGCTCATCGCGAGGAGGACCGCCGCTCCTGGCCCGCGTCCACCACGGGCGCGGCCACGCGGTTGCTCTCGGCCTCGGCGGGGCTGCCGGCGCCGGGCACGCGGAGGAGCATGCCGCCCTTGCCGCGCAGCTCATCGACGAAGTTCGCTCCGAACACCTCTTCGGGCGTGTCGCCGTCGCGTCCGCCCATGCCCGAGAGCCCCTCGAGGCTCGCGAGGTTTCCGTCCCGGCGTCTGGGCGCCGGACGAGAGCGCAAGATATCGTCCCGGGTCACCTTCAGCGCCACGACGTCCTCGCGCATCACGTCGATCCAGGATGCGGGGAAGTCGGCCTCGGCGCCCGCGGGGCCGCGCACGCGGAGCCGCGAGATGTCGTTGCCAGGATCGTTCGCGCCGATGCCAACGAGCTGCGCCTCGGCCTCGTCGGCGGTCATCACCCGCGTGTCGGGGCCGAGCTCGACCGTATCGTCCGTGACCCCGAGGGCCTCCTCCAGCTCCTGCCTCCGCTCGGGCGGCTGCGGCACGAGCGAGGTATCGACGCGCCCCGGCGGCTGCGCCGTCGTCCGCCCCTCGTAGTACCGGGGCAGCGCCAGGAGCTCGTCCCGGCCGGACCGTAAGCGGAGGTGCCCGTCCGCCGTGCCCTGCACGAGATCCATCGAGATCAGCAGCTCTTCGCTGGCCAGCGGAGAACGGAGCACCACGTGGGTCAGCACCCCCCGCTCCCGGTCGACCAAGACGCGGTCGAGCACGCCCGCATCGAGGCCGCCGTCGGCCATCACAGGCATCTCGAAGTCGATCTGCATGATCCCCTCCTCGGCGGCGAAACGCCTTGCGCTCGGGCGGGAACCTGAGACGGTCGGATCCCGATGTCCAGGGGAGCGCGGCGCGGACCCCCGTGACCGGTCGACCCCATCCCATGGGCCGGGCACGCCGCGCGGCCTCGCCATCGCGGGGTGTCGGCGGTCCTCGGCTCGTCGAGCCATCGAGTTGTCGAGTCATCGAGTCACGGAGGCGTCGCTCGTCCCCCATGGGGACGGACACCCGCACGCGGTGGAGGCGCGGGTGGGCTAGAACCTTGGCACAAGGTGGCGCACGTGCTGCGCGCGGTCCGCGTCTATTCCCGCGGATTCGCTGCTCGATGGCGGTGGTTCGTCTTGGTACGGTGGATGCAACCTACGCGCCGGCCGCTGGGGATGTGCCAGCGCCGATCGGGAGGATTTGGACTTATGCGTGTACGCTTCGATGCTCTCCGCCGACGCTGGAGCTCTCCCCACCTGCTCGCCGCGCTGGCGCTGGCGAGCGCGTTCGCGGCGGGGTGCTCCTCCGATGAGGCCCCGCCAACGTCGCTTGGTCGCCCGGATCAACCGCGGAACGGCACGCTCGAGGTCGACGAAGCGAGGCTGCTGGGCGTGATCGACGGGGGCGATCTGCGCCTCCAGATCCCGGTGCGCAACCTGACCGCCGGCGCGACGAGCGGCCACCTGCGCGTCACGCTCGTCGATCTCGGCGCGGACAGGGAACAAGGCACGACCGAGGTCGACCTGGAGATCGCGGGCGGGACGGCGACCACCGCGGAGGCGCGCCTTCCGGCGCCGGCCGTGAGCGCGCAGCCGGGCCTCGCGCGGTACCTAGTCCGCGTCGACGACGGGTCGGACGAGGGGCTGCTCGTCACGCGGAGCCTCCTGCGCGTCATCCCGCCCTATGACGTGCAGCTCGAGGGGCCGGCGCGCGTGGTGCGCGGGCGCACCGCGAGCTACCGCGTGCGCGCGACCGACGCCTTCTCCCATCAGCCGGTGCCCAACGTGGACGTCGAGCTCGCGGTGGGCGAGGGGGCGCGGCCGCTCCGCGGGACGACCGACGCGCTCGGCGCCGCGGTGTTCGAGGTGGAGCCCGGCGCGCTCGGCGCGCACCCCGTCTCCGCGCAGGCGGTCGGCTTCGGCGTCAACGCGGCCCTCACCGCGGACATCACCGTCGAGGGCCCCGGCCCGAAGCTGCTCCTCACCACCGACAAGCCGCTCTACAAGCCCGGCCAGACGATCCACCTGCGCGCGCTCGCGCTCGAGCGGGGGAACAACGCGCCGCTCGTCCGCGAGGCGATCACGTTCGAGGTGGAGGACGGCAAGGGCAACAAGATCTTCAAGAAGCCCGTCGTGACCGACGCCTACGGCGTCGCCGCGACGACGTTCCGGATTGGCTCCATCGTCAACACCGGCGAGTTCAAGGTGCGCCTCGTGAGCGGGGAGACCACGACGGAGAAGGTCGTGACCGTGGGGCAGTACGCGCTGCCCAAGTTCGAGGTCGCCGTGAGGACCGACAGGCCCTGGTACACCGCGGGCGACACGCTGACCGGCACCATCGACGCGCGCTATTTCTTCGGCAAGAACGTCGCCGGCGGCAGCGTGACCATCGAGGCGGCGTCGCTGGACGTCGGTCAGACGACGTTCCAGCGCATCGTGGGCGAGCTCAACGCCGAGGGCCATTACGGCTTCAGCCTGACGCTTCCGCCGAGCCTCGCGGGCCTGCCGCTGGAGCAGGGCGACGCGGCCGTGACGCTGACCGTCACCGTCGCGGACACGGCGGGGCAGGAGGTCACGAAGGCGATCCCGGTCAAGGTCGCCGCCGACGCGGCCACGATCGTGCTCGTGCCCGAGGCGCGCGAGCTCGTCCCGGGGATCCCCAACACCCTCCTTCTCTTCGTCACCGACCCGCTCGGGGCGCCGCTCGCCGACACGGAGGCGGTCATCACCGCGCCGGACCGCACGCAGCTCACCGCGCGCACCGACGCCTTCGGCCAGGCCGTGGTGAGCTTCACCCCGCCGGTCGCCACGGCGGAGGGCGCGTTCGAGGTGCGGGCGACGGTAGGAGAGCGGGCGGTCACGCGGAAGTTCTCGTTCGGCACGCAGACGGGCGGCGAGCACCTGCTCGTGCGCACCGATCGGGCCGTGTACGAGACCGGCGAGACGGTCGAGGTCACCATCGAGTCGAGCGAGGAGGCCGGCAGCGTCTATGTCGACTGGCTGAACGACGGTCAGGCCGTGGACATGCGCTCTCTCGAGCTCGAGGCCGGGCGCGCCCGCTTCACCATGCCCGTCGACGCCGGCCTGCTCGGCAGCAACCGGGTCGAGGCGTACCTTGTCGACGACGATGGCAATCTGGTCCGCTCCGGCCGCACCGTGTTCGCGCGGGGCGACTCCGCGCTGAGCGTCGAGGTCGAGGCCGACAAGCCCCTGTATGCGCCGGGGGAGACCGCGACGCTGCGGCTGTCGGTCAAGGACGACGCGGGGAACCCGAAGGTCGCCGCGCTCGGCGTTCAGGTGGTCGATCAGGCCGTCTTCGCGCTGGTCGACGCCCAGCCCGGGCTGCTCCGCACCTACTTCGAGCTGGAGGACGAGTTCGCGAAGCCGAGCTACGAGATCCACGGCCCCGCCGCGAACCTCCAGGACCTGCTGTTCAACGCGACCGCCAGCGAGGACCCCGAGCAGGCCGAGGCCGCGCAGGTGAAGACCCAGGCCTCGCTCGCCGCGCTCGCGGGCACGTCGCTCACCGGCCTCCAGGCGCGCACGTGGCCCGCCGTGCTGGCGAAGGTGCCGGAGGAGCTCGCTCAGTTCAACGAGCGCCAGAAGGGCGTGATGAAGCCCTGGCTCGCGGAGGCCACCGCGGCCGCCGCGCAGGAGCTGAAGGCGCTCGGCTGCGACAGCACCCAGTTCAGCTGCAACGGGCAGGGCGTGTACGTCGAGCTGCTCGGGAGCCGGGTCGCCGAGCGCCTGCGCGCCTTCGACGTGTGGGGCAACGCGTACCGGGTGGCCTCCAGCTGGAGCGGGTTCACGCTGCAATCGTCGGGGCCCGACGAGGTGGAGCAGAGCCAGGACGACGCGACGTTCGCGTTCACGTTCGGCGATCTCGGGATCCCGGTGCCCCCGCAAGAGTGGAATGAAGGGGGCATCCCCGACGCGGACGGCGGCTGGGCCAATGGCGCCGCGACCGGAGGAACCGGAGCGGGCGGCGGCTCGGCCGGGGATCCCACCGCGGAGCCCGGCGGCGACAACGGGGGCGGGCCGCGCGTCCGGCGCGAGTTCCCGGAGACCCTCTATGTCAACCCGAGCGTGATCACGAGCCCGGACGGCACGGCCACCCTGAGCATCCCGCTCGCGGACAGCATCACCGAGTGGCGGCTCTCGGCGCTGGCGAACTCCACGGACGGCAAGCTCGGCGGCATCCAGAGCGGCTTCAAGGTGTTCCAGGACTTCTTCGTCGACGTGAGCTTCCCGGCGACGCTCACGCGCGGCGATGAGGTCGAGTTCCCGATCGCCGTCTACAACTACCTGGAGACGCCGCAGACGGTCGATCTCAGCCTCGAGCCGGGGAGCTGGTACACGCCGCTCGGCTCGACGTCGACGACGGTGTCCCTCGCGGCGGGCGAGGTGCGCGGCGTCCGGTTCCCGGTGAAGGTGAACACGGTGGGCGTCAACTCGCTCACGGTCACCGCGCGGGGCAGCGCGGGCGCCGACGCCGTGGCCCGCACCGTGCGCGTGGTCCCGGACGGGAAGCCGTTCGCGGAGAGCGCGTCTGGCATGCTCGCGGCGGGCAGCGCCGATCACGCGCTGTCGTTCCCCGCGGACGCTGTCCCCGGCTCGAACCAGCTCTATCTCGAGATCTACCCCGCGTTCCTGTCGCAGGTCGTGAGCGGCATGGACAGCATGCTCCAGGTCCCGAATGGCTGCTTCGAGCAGACCACCTCGACGACCTGGCCCAACGTGCTCGTCACGCAGTACATGAAGCAGACAGGCCAGATCACCCCGGAGATCCAGATGAAGGCCGAGTCGCTGATCTCGGCGGGGTACCAGCGATTGCTCACGTTCGAGCACTCGGGCGGCGGCTTCTCGTGGTTCGGCGAGCAGGACGGGCATCCGTACCTGTCGGTCACCGCGTTCGGCGTCATGGAGTTCGCCGACATGATCAAGGTCCACACCGTGGACGAGGCGATGCTCGCCCGGACCGTCAACTGGCTCGCCGGGCAGCAGAAGGCGGACGGCACGTGGGAAGGCGACCAGACCGAGTTCTTCAGCTTCCACACCGGCACGCTGCGCAACAGCGCCTTCGTGCTCTGGGCGCTCGCGAGCGCGGGGTACACGGGGCCCGAGATCGGGACGGGGCTCGCCTACCTGGGCCGCTCGCTGAAGCCGGCGACCGACGACCTGTACACGCTGGCGATCGCCGCCAACGCGCTCGCCGTGGCCGACCCCTCCGGCGCGCTGACCGACAGCGTGCTCGACGCGCTGGACCAGCGCAAGACCGCGGAAGGAGACGCATTTTACTGGGATGACGGCGGCACGCAGACCTCGTTCTACGAGTCCGGGAACGACGCCAGGGTCACGACCACCGCGCTCGCGGCCCACGCGCTGCTCTCCGCGGGCGCCCACCGGTCGAGCGCCGACGGCGGCGTGAAGTTCCTGACCCAGTCGAAGGACCCGAACGGCAACTTCGGCTCCACCCAGGCGACGATCTGGAGCCTGCGCACGCTGCTCCTCGCCGCGAGCAAGGGGACGGAGGGCGCCACGGGGACGGTGACCGTCGCGGTCGACGGCGCGGCGGCGGGCACGGTCTCCCTGCGCGAGGACCAGGCCGACGTCATGACGACGGTCGACCTCACGCACCTCGCGACCGCGGGCGCGCACGACGTCACGCTCTCGTTCTCGGGGGAGGGGAAGCTCAGCTACAACCTGGTGAGCCGCCACAACCTGCCGTGGAGCGCGGTCCCGAGCGACGCGGGAGGCCCGCTCGGGGTCAGCGTGACGTACGACAAGACCCAGCTGTACGTGGACGACATCGTTACGGCGTCGCTGAGCGTCCAGAACAAGACGGACTCGGTGCAGAGCATGGCCCTCGTGACCGTGGGGCTGCCGCCCGGCTTCCAGCTCCTGACCGAGGATCTCCAGGAGTACATCGCGGCGGGTCAGCTCTCGAAGTTCGAGATCACGGGCAAGCAGCTGATCCTCTACGTGAAGGAGATCCCTGCGGAGCGCGCGGCCACCTTCGTTTACCGGCTGCAAGCGACCATGCCTGTCAGGGCGGAGGACGGCGGCGCCGAGGCGCACCCGTACTACCAGCCGGAGCAGCAGAGCTTCTCCGGAGCGCAGACCTTCGAGGTGGCGGGGGAGTGAGGGGCTGAGCGGGCGAGGGGCGCTGACCGCGGGTGCGCGGCCAGCGCCCCTGCGCCGGCGCGTGGATCAGGGGCAGGCGACGCGCCAGGCGTCGAGGTCGAGCTTCTTGATCAAGGTCGAGAGCCCGAGCGGCTTCGTGGCGGCGCAGACGGCGTTTGCCTTCGAGGCGTCGACGTACTCCGCGTGGAACACCGCCTTGCCGGCGCGGATGAACGGGGTGAGCATCTCGCACTCGTCGTATTCGTGGCACTCCTCGTTCAGGGCCCAGTCGAAGCTCCCCACCAGGTCTTTCACCTGATCGAGATCGTTCTTCAGCCCGATGGACAGCCCGCGCGCGTGCGCCTCGGAGGCGAGGAAGCGGTTGTAATCGAGCTGCGTCGCCGCCGTCAGCGGGAAGCCGGGGCTGTTGGTGTAGCCGTCGACGTTGTCCGGCTCCACGCCGTCGCAGCGCCTCTGCACCGCCAGGTCCAGCCGAGCCTTCATGACGTCGCGCACGCCGGCGTTGCGGGTGTCGAGCCACCGCTCGCCCGGCCAGCCGTCGAGCGGGTTGCCGAGCGCCGCGGCGGGGAACTTCGACGCGTCGTCGCGCCAGTCCTCGCTGCTCCCCGCGCTGAAGTAGCAGATCACCTTCTTCCCGGCCGCGCGCAGCGTGTCGATCTTCGCCTGCGGGGCGTCGAAGAGATCGATGTCGTACATGGCGACATCGAGGCTGGTGTCGATGGTGCCCGTGAGCTGCCATTGCCACGTCGTCCCCGGCGCGGGGACCCAGATGCCGCCGGTCGAGCCACCGGTGCCTGTGGAGCCGCCGGAGCCGCCGGAGCCGCCGCTGCCGCCGGAGCCGCCCGAGCCGCCGGCGCCACCGCTGCCACCCGCACCGCCGGCGCCGCCCGAGCCGCCGGCGCCACCGCTGCCGCCGGCACCGCCGCTGCCGCCGGAGCCACCGCTGCCGCCGGCACCGCCGCTACCGCCGGAGCCACCGCTGCCGCCGGTACCGCCGCCGGCGCCGCCGCTGCCGCCGGAGCCGCCGCTGCCACCGCTGCCGCCGGCGCCGCCACTCGTCGTGCCTGTGAGGACGAGCTTGTCGAGCATCGAGCTGTCGACGGAGCTGCTCGTCGCGTACCGGATCTTGAGGGTACCGCCCGCCACGAACCGCCCGAGCGACCCCGGCAGGCCAAGGCTCGCGTTCGTCCAGGACCAGTCGCGCGCGAAGGCGTTGTCGCCGACCGCGACCCAGGCGCGGGCGGCCGCGTCCCACGCCTCGAAGGTCCAGCGCATCTCCGATTTCGCCGGGCCGCGGTAATTCACGCTCAGCGCGAGGGACGCGAGCTGCGCCGCCGAGGTGCCCGAGGGGAGCGTGTACTCGCACGTCGCGCTCGTGTTGGGCGCGAACTCGACGTACTTGCTCCACACGTCCTGCTGGCCCGTGAGTTCCCCCGTCGCGAGCGCGGCGGCCGTCTGCCCGGCGCCGATGCTGCCCCGGCTCACCGTCAGCCTGGAGCAGGTCATCGTGAGGGCGCCGGTGACAGCATCGCCGCTCGCCCCCGAGGCGATCTCCGCGTCGGAGCTCGCATCTGCGCCGCACCCTGCGGCGGCGAGCGTCGCGGCCAGGCTCACGAGGGCATGGCGCAGGGCGCCGCCGATCGCGAGAGAGGACGCCGGTCGGATGGGATAAGTCATGCTCGTCTCCTGTCGTGTTGGTCGTTGGTGAAGCCAGGCGCACGTCGGCGCGATGCGTCTCCAGACGCTCCGGTTTCCGCGATGGCTCCGGGCGATGGCGGTTCCCGCAGGTTCCCGCAGCCTCTCCGCGCGCCGTAGAGGCGCTGGTCCGTGCGCGCCGCAGAGGCATTGCAAGGCGGGGACCAGCGCGCGATCCGCGTCTTCCGCGCGGCGGCGCGCGCCGCCGTTGCCGAGGGTTGTGCAAGCGTCGTACACTTGCGCAACCTTCGAACGGCATGGCGGAGCGAGACCCTCGTCGACAGGAAGCTTCTCCGCCGAGCGCGGAGCCGCCGCGTGCCGCGGCCGAGGTCGCGACCGAGCTCGACGCCGCGGAGAGCGCGCCCGGCGAGGGGACGCCGCAGGGTCAGGCCTCCCTGATCGTCCGCGCCGGTGACGGCGCCGCGCGGGTGATCGATCTCACCGACGGCGATGTGGTCGCGGTCGGCCGCGCGCCGGAGTCCACGGTCTGCGTCGACGACGCCCGCGTCTCGCGCAACCACGCGCGCGTCGCGCGGCGGGGCCAGACCGTCGCGCTCGTCGACCTCGGGAGCCGCAATGGCACGTCGGTGAACGGCGCCGTCGTGCGCGGGGCGGAGCGGGCCCTCGCCGGCGGCGACGTGATCCGCATCGGCCCGGCCGAGATCGTCGTCGCTATCGCGGCGCCGGCGCCCGTCGAGGCGGCGCCGCCGGGGGCCGCGCCCGAGGCGCTGGAGGGCCCGCCCTCCGGCGCCGGCGCCGGGTTCGTCGTCGCGGACGAGGCCATGGTGAAGGTCTTCCAGGTGGTGCAGCGCCTCGCGCGCGCGCAGACGACGGTGCTCGTGCTCGGCGAGACGGGCTCGGGGAAAGAGGTCGTCTCCGAGCAGCTCCACCGCGCCAGCCCGCGCGCCGGGGGCCCGTTCGTGAGGCTCAGCTGCGCGGCGCTGCCCGAGGCGCTGCTAGAGAGCGAGCTCTTCGGGCACGAGAAGGCCGCCTTCACCGGGGCGGATCGCCGCAAGATCGGCTACTTCGAGGCGGCGCAGGGCGGCACGCTGCTGCTCGACGAGATCGGCGAGCTGCCCCTCGCCATGCAGGCCAAGCTGCTGCGCGTGCTCGAGAGCCGGCGCGTGGCCCGGATCGGCGGCACGCAGGAGATCGAGCTCGACGTGCGCGTCGTGTGCGCGACGCACCGGGACCTCCAGGCCGAGGTGGCGGCCGGGAGGTTCCGGCAGGATCTCTACTATCGCATCAGCACGTTCGTCCTCCGCGTCCCGCCGCTGCGCGAGCGGCGCGCCGAGATCGCGCTGCTCGCGCACCGCTTCGCGCAGCAGGTCGCCGGGCGCATGGGGGAGCGGGCGCCGCGCTTCGCGCCCGCGGCGATGCAGGCGTTCGAGGCCCACGCGTGGCCCGGCAACCTGCGCGAGCTGCGCAACGCGGTGGAGCACGCCGTCGTGCTGGCCGAGGGCGGCGTCATCGAGGTCGAGCACCTTCCGGCCTCGGTGGTGGAGGGCGCCGAGGGCGCCGCGCCCCCCGCGAGCGCGGGCGCGCCCCCGGCGAGCACGGGGGCGCCGCCGCCGTCCGCCGACGGCGGGACGATGCCGGCGCGCCTCGCCGAGCTGGAGAAGAAGAGCATCGAGGACGCCCTCGCCGCCGAGGGGAACAACCAGACGCGCGCGGCGAAGCGGCTCGGCATCTCGCGGCGCGCGCTGCTCTACAAGCTGGACAAGTACGACATCAGGCGGTGAGCCGCGGGGAGCGCGCATGGACGCCGCGTCCGGGAGCGCGCCTTCGTCTAGAATCCCTTCTTCCGGAGGATGAACTGTCCGCCATCGGTCGGCGGAGCGTAGCTCTTTCCCGAAAAATCGAGGGCCGTTTCCCAGGCCCCGCTGACCCAAACGCCGCCTTTCGTATCGACGGCGACGTGCGTCAGACCGTTCGGGTTACCGGTCGCGAACTCGACACTCTCGCCCTTCGTTCCGTCTGCAGCGAAGCGCGTGAGGCGCCCTCCTTTTGCATCTTCTTCCGTGCCGAGCCAGCCGAAGCGACCGGCCACGTAGCTTTGACCATCGCCGCCGAGGGCCAGCGCGTTGCCGTAATAGTCTGGTCCGCCGAGCCGGCTCGCCCAATGCACTGTCTGACCGTCCTCGAAATCATAGAGGATCGACTCCGATCTTTCCTCGTCGAAGGTGTCCGTATGATCGAGGAAGGTCGATGTCGACGTTTGTGAGGCGAGGAGGAGGAGGCGCCCAGAGGCGGTCGACTTCAGGTCTTTCACATAGTCGAAGCTCGCCCCGCCAAAGCGGAGCGCGCGCAGCGGATCGCCGCTCTCCGGGTCGAGCCAGGCGAGCCAGCCGTTGTAAACAGCTGGATCGTCCTGCCCTCCAGCCTTCTTGAGCTCTGTCTCTCCGATCGTGAGTATTCCAGTAAACGCGCCGCCGGCGAGGATCTCGCCGTCACGATTGAACGCGAGGGCAATCGTGTATCCCTGGCTGATGTCGTGCTCGAACGTCGTGCTCCAGATCGCTTCGAGGGTCGACCCGGAGAACTTCATGATCTGAGGTTTTTGTACGGATGCGTCGTCGTTGTACACGCCGAGGCCAACGACGAGGTCGCCGTCCGCGTCGACCGCGATCGCGCTCAGAGGAGAGCTGCCTTCGAGAGTGACGCCGGCCGCAAGGGCGATCGAAAAATCGGGGTTCACCTTGACCAGATAAAACCCGTCCTCGACGGCCGTGAGAGTGAGCTCGCCGAAGGTCATGTCCATGTAGAGCTGACCGACGAGGAAGATCGAGCCTTCCGCGTCGATCGCCATCAACTCTGGCTCAGCGGCTCCGGGCAGCGCGAGCGCGTGGAGGACTTCTCCGGTCGCCGAGTACTCCGCAAGAAAGGGTTCGCCGATCGACTCGGGGAGGAGCTCCGCGGGAGCTCGAGCTCCGACCGTGATGACTGAGCCGTTCTTGGTCGCTGCGAGCGGTTGACCGAGGCCAAAGGCGTTGCGCCGCGGGAAGCTCAGAAGGAATTCCTCGCCGGCCCCATCGGGGTCGGGCTGCGCTCCGCCGCTCCCGGTCGCGCCGCCGCTTGCTGCGCCACCCGCGCCAGCTCCGCCATTCGCTCCACCCGACGCCGTTCCACCGGCGCCCGCGCCCCCGGCTGACGCGTCTCCGCCGGACGCGCTCTCCGCGCTCGCCGCCGGTCCGACCGTCGTCCCGCACGCGAGGAGAACGAAGGGCAACGCGAGAGCGATGAAGCGGCGTACTTGCGCCATCGGGATCTGACCAACGCCGCCTTTGGCACACTCTGACACGCGTCCAACGTCGCGATCTCCTCGGCCGAGGCCAAGGACCAGAGCGATTTCAGAGTTTTTCCGGAGACTTCGAAGAGGCGAGGAGTGGGGCATCGTCCCCCGTCGGAGCACACTTCGTGCCGCCTTGATGCCTCGCCGTCGAGTGGCGAATGGGAGTCTTCCTGCAGGGGAAATTTTTCGGTCGTCTCCGGGGTTCCCCCCATACGTCAGGGAAGATGTCGCTGAGGGAGCACGCGCAGCGAGCTCTCGCAAGCTCCCCAGCTCGCCTCCAGCAGGTGGATATCGCTCTCCCTTGCGTCCCTTGCGCTCTTGCGGTGTCCTCTCCATGGATCACGTCGTTGATGGCGGGGGATCGCATCGGAGGACGAGCATGGAGAGCTTTTCGCGGTGGACGATGGGGGTGTGTGGGCTCGGGCTGGTCGTGGCCTTGACGGGAGTCGCCGGCTGCCTCGGCACGGCCGATGGGGAGGACGCAGCGCTGGCCGAGCCGAGCGCGGCGGGGGCGCAAGCGCTGACCGGGTGGCAGTGCGCGGCGTGCGTCAGCGGTGAAACCACGCACTCCGTGTCGCTGAGCCAGGGCAGCGCGCTCGGCTGCGCGAACGGCGAGGCCTACCGCTGCGAGCTCATCCCCTGGGCCACGCGGGCGTCCTTCGCGCATTGCGGCGCCTCCGTCGCCTGTCCGCCCGGCTGGTACGTCAGCGGCTCGCAGAGCGGGCCGGGCTACTGCGCCGGGATCTACGATCGGATCTCGTGCGGCGCGGTGCCGTATCCGAGCGGGGCTTACGCGACGTGCGACCCGATCTGCTACCCTGGCTTCACCGAGACGGCGGTGAATGCCGGCGCGCCGAGCTGCGATTACCAGGACAAGCGCACCTGCGTGAAGTGAGCGGCGTGGGCGCGGCGCTACCCGCTGCAGCAGCGGAACCCGATCGTGTGATCGGTGTCGGCGCGCTCGCGCTCGTCGGGCGCGTCGCACCGGAGCTCTTCGAGCGTTCCCTCGCTGTCGAACGCCCCGCCCCGGGTCCTGCAGAGGTCGCCGGATCCGACGTCGTCGGAGCACGCGTCTTCCCACTCGCGGACGTTTCCGCTCATGTGCTGCAGGCCGAGATAGCCGCCCTCGCACGCCAGGCTGGTGTCGTCGCCGACCGGCACCGTCTCGGTGCTGTTACCGTTGCAGTGGAGAGCGTCGAACTCGCCGGTGGAGTGAGCGAGCGCGCCGTGCTTGCTGCACGCGTCGAACCACTCGCCCTGCGCCATGTCACCGCGGAACGGCAGCGGGCCGCCGTGGCGCTCGCCGCAGAGGCGCTTGCCCTGGCTCTTGCAGAAGGCGAGCGCGTCGCACCAGTCGACGCAGGTGGCGGGGTGCTCGTCCTCCTTGCGGCGCGCCGTGCACACGAGGGGCGCGTCGGGTCCGGTGTCGTCGAAATCGAAGGTGCTGTTGAACGAGCAGAACGGCGCCTGCGCCGCGACGTCCGGCTGCGTGGCGAGGAAGGCGCGGTAGGCGGCGTTCGACACCTCCGTCCGATCGATGCAGAACGAGCTCTCGATCGTCACCATGCCGGCGGGGCACTGGCAGACGCCCTCGGTGCACGCGGCCGTCGTGCAGTCGGCGCTGGCGTCGCAGGGCTGGCCGTACAGGCACGAGGCGTTGCCGGCCCCGGGCTCGCAGGTGAGGCCGTGCAGCGGGCGCAGGAGCGAGCACGCCGAGAGGAGCGCCGCCGCGAGGGCGGCGGCGGCGCCGCGGGCGCGGGCCGACGCGGGCATCAGAAGGCCCCCGCGACGCCCGCGGCGTTGCCGGCGATGAACGGCCAGAGCGCCGTCGCGCCGGCCTTCGAGGGCTGCGCCGCGGCCGGCCGGGTCATGTAGAGCCACGCAGCGGCGCCCAGCGCGACGACGCCCACGCCGAGGCCGATGTCAGCGACCGCGTGCTGGACCCGGATGGCGCGCACCTCGTCCTCCGCGCAGCGCGGGGCGCACGTGGCGCGGAGGTCGGCCTCGGCGCTCAGCGAGAGGGCGCCGGCGACGGCGAACACCGCGAGCCCAGCGACGCCGACGGCGCCGGAGGCCCACACGAGCCCCGGGACCGAGGGCTCCGCGGGCGGCGCGGCGCGCGGGGCGAGCGGGCGAGGCGAGGGGGGCGCGCCGGCCGAAGGTGCGCCGAGGGTCACGGTGAGCAGGCGGTTCTTCTCGCCCTCGCGGATCAGCACGCGCTCCTCGACGGCGGGGCCCGTCGCGGGCTCGAAGCGGAAGGTGTGCGGACCCGGGTCGACCGGCAGCGCCTTGCCGTCGAGCGCCGCGGCGAGGGGGCGCCCGTCCACGAGCACGCGCACGTCGAGGCGCTCTCGCCCGTGCGCGTCCCTCGCGGCGACGACCACGGAGGGCAGGCTCTGCTCGACCTCGGCGAGCCACGGCCCGCAGTCGGCGACGGCGGCCGCCGGACACGTCGGCTGCGAGCAGACGACCAGCGCGGCGCGCGCCTCGATCAGCCGGCCGTCGTGGCGGAGGCCCTGCGCGCGCTCGTAGGCGTCGGCGCACGCCTGCTTGTCGGGCGCGGCTTCGGCGCGGGCGCCGGTGAGCGAGAGCGCCGCGGCGGCGGCGAGGGAGAGCGCGAGCCGGGCGCGGGCGGGACACGGAGAGTTCATCGGTTCACAGGCACTCAGGCTTGAGCCGGCGTATGCCGGCCTTGTCCACGGTATAGGGCGGGGAGCAGCGCTGGGCGTCGGCGCGGGTCGCGCGTGCCGCGGGGGCCGGCGCGCGCGCGCCGGCTGCAGGGCGCGCCGGGCGCTGTGCGGGCGCTGGAGCGGCGGCGCTCGCCGGGTCAGCTGCAACGGCGCTCGCCGGGTCAGCCGCGGCGGCGTTCGTCGGGCCGGCCGCGGTGGTGCTCGCCGGGTCAGCCGCGGGGGCGCTCGCCGGGGCAGCCGCGGCGGCGCTCGTCGGGGCAGCCGCGGCGGCGCTCGTCGGGCTCGCTGCGACGGCGCTCGCCGCGCTCGCCGTCGAGGCGCCGGCCGGCTGCGCCGCGGGCGCGTGGACCGCGCGCGCGGCGTCCTCCGGGCCGGGAGGGGCGCGGCGCCACGACTGCGCCGCGAGCGCGGCCGCGCCGCCGAGGAGCAGCGCGCCGAGCAGCGCGAGCAGCGGGCGCGCGCGCTTCCTCGCCGTGGGGGGCGGACCATCGCGCCGCGCGCCGTCGGTCGCAGGCAGTCCCAGCGAGATCCCGCTGGACGTCACCGATCCGGGCGGGGGCTCGGCCGCCGGCGTCCCCTGATCGAGGGCCCTCGATGGGATCGAGGGCGCGGTCTCTGCCAGCCCCCGCTCCGGGCCGCCCGGCGGCGTGGGCTCGCCTTCGTCTTCTGCCCCGTCGCCGGGCGCGCCCGACCCACCCCGCGCGGCCGCGCCCGAGCTGGCCGTCGCCGGGCCGCCCGGGATCCCCGCCGACGCGCTCTCGATGGCGGCGACGCGCGCCGCCCGCCGCGCGAGCGCGTCGCCGGCGAGCGCCTCCACCCACTCGCCCACGGCGCGCGGCGACGCGAGCGGGACGGCGTCCTCGATGGCGACCGCGAGCTCGCGGGCGGTCGGGTAGCGGCCCTCCGGGTTCCGCTCGAGGGTACGGAGGACGATGGCGTCGAGCGCAGGCGGCACGTGCGTCGCGAGCGAGCTCGGGGGCAGGATCGGCTCCTCGAGCACGGCCCGGATGAGGTCGCCCTCGTCGCCGCCGTCGAAGAGCCGGCGGCCTGCGAGCGCCTCCCAGAGGACCGCGCCCGCCGCGAACACGTCGGTCCGCGGGGTCACGTCGGCGCAGAGGAGCTGCTCGGGCGCCATGTACGCGAGCTTGCCCTTGATCTGCCCGCCGCGGGTGGTGCTGAGCCGCCCGCGCGCCTTGGCGATGCCGAAGTCGAGCAGCCGCGCCGTCCCGTCGACGCCGACGAGCACGTTCTCGGGCGAGACGTCCCGGTGCACGATGCCGAGCGGCTCGCCCGACTCGGTGCGCGCCTCGTGGGCCGCGTGCAGGCCGTGGAGCGCGCCGCACGCGATGCTCGCGACGATGGGGACCGGCGCCGGCGCGCCGCCCGCGCGCGCCGCCCGGAGCAGCCGCGCCAGCGACTCGCCCCGCACGTACTCCATGACCAGGAACGCCTCGTCCTCGGCGACGAGGAGGTCGACCATGGCGACGACGTTGGGGTGCTGGATGCGCGCGACGATGCGGGCCTCGTCGCGCAGGCTCTCGGCGATCTCGGGCGCCTCGGCGAGCGCGGGGTGCAGCCGCTTGATGGCCACGGTGCGCGAGAAGCCCGCGTCGCCGACGAGCCGGCCGAGGTGCACGGACGCCATCCCGCCGGACGCGATCGGGCCGTACAGCAGATACCGCCCGATGGTCCTGGGCTGCGACGGCTCCGGCGACATGCCGGTGGGATGATACACGAGCCTGCCCGGCGCCGCCCCTGGGAGGCGCCGGCGCCGGTCCCGCGTCTGGCGAAGGAGATGGAGCGACGGGCTCGTGCCGATTGACGTCGTTCGTCTTCGTCTCTGTGGGCGGGCCGTCAGCCCTGCAGAGGCGTGCTCGGCTCGACGAAGCAGAGGCGGTAGCCGTCGGGGTCGGTGACGACGATCTCCCGTGTGTGCCACGGCTGGTCGCGCGGCCCGTCGACGGCGGCGCCGGCCGCCGCGGCGCGCGCGGCGATGGTCTCGATGCCGCGGTCGCCGGCGGCGCTGAAGCAGACGATGACGCCGAGGCCGTGCTGCCCGGCGAGCGAGACCCCCGGCGGCGTCGCGACGAGGAAGAGATCGGCATAGCGTGCCCAGCGCAGGTGGACGAACACCGGATCCTGGTGGACGCGGGTGAAGCCGAGGAGCTCGTAGAACGAGACGGAGCGCTCCGCGTCGGCGACGAGGAGCTTGACGTAGGCGGGCATCACGTAGGGATCGTCGCTGGGCATGGTCGCTGGGCGCGAAGGTGCGCTGCGCCGGGCCGGAAGGCAAGGCGCGAGCGCCGGACGGGGCAGCGGCCGCCCGCGAGCCCGGCGGTCCGCTGGGCAGCGCGAGAGAGAGATCGAGAGAGCGGAACGGGTTCTGGGATGGAAAGTCAATTCTCTCCGCTGCTCGCGCGCATGTTCGCTGACAAGAGGCTCTCTCTCGAAGCGGTGCGCTCTTACCGCGGAACCGTGTGCGCACGGGCGAATGCCCGGAACGGAGCGACTCATGTCCTTTCAATTGCGCTCGTCGAGTTTCTATTTGACGCCCAGACCACACTCGGAAGAATGGCGAGTGCATCCGCACCGTGTGTCGCCGCCGCTCGGCGAGGAGCCTGCACCATGTCGATGCGCTTCCACGGCAAGCTTGGGCTTTTCTGCGCTTGTACCCTCGTCGCCGCCCCCCGCCCCGGCGCTGGCGCTCGAGTTCAGCGGCGGTGTCAGCGTCGGTGGGATCCAGGTCGGGACCGAGCCCAGGCTCGCCGTGAGCCCCTTCATCGGCTGGCTGTGGCGCAGGACGGGCGAATTCCGGATCGAAGTCCACAACGTGCTCAGCGTCGTTCCAGGGGCAGGCGTCGGGGTCTACGATCGGACGGCGGTCACCTTCGGGTACACCACGAAGACCGGCAACGTCAGCCTCGGGCCGTCGCTGTCGATCTACATGATGCAGGTGTGCGGCGCCGTGATCTGCGATCGCGTGATGGGGGTCGCTCCGGGCGGCCGCGCCCAGTCCGACTGGTACTTCGCCGGGCGTCTGGGGGCGTCCACGAGCGTCAACGTGGACTGGGCCGGCGGGAGCAGCCGTGTCCTTCCCGGCGGCATGGTCCTGATGGTCACGGCTGGGCCTATCTGGAGGTTCGGGGGAGAGTCGAACTGAAAATGAGCAGGCTGATCGTTCTTCTGGTGCTCGGTCCCACGGGGTGCAACTTCGACATGGGAGAGTGCTATGTCCGGGGTCATGGAACGGAGGGGGCCGGCGGGGGCATCATCACCCCTACCGGCGGGGTCGGAGGCTTCGGGTATGTCCCGCTACAGCCGCAAAACCACACCGGCTACGACGAGGACCCGTGCAGCGCCGGCTCACAGCTCGCCGAGTGCACGGTGACGTGGAAGGCTGGCTCGACTCAGTGCAAGAACTGGGGAGAAACCGGTGCCTGCACCTCGCTCTACCAGGGCGATCATGCGAGCCTGGACGAGGCCAAGGAGCGATGTGAATATGCCAACGGGGTGCACCTCGGCTCGGGAGCGCAGTCGTGCGGCCCGTGCCGGTGGGTGAATGGCGCGAATGACGATCCGGTTGAAAGGTGCAAAAAGAAGTGCGAAGCGATCAACAGGGATTGTATAAGGAACTGCCCGGAGCGCGACAAGGATTGCATGTACAAGTGCAATCTGGAGCTTGGTGATTGCCTCAAGGATTGTGAACGATGAACATCTTAGAGATCGTGTCCGTCTTCACGCCATCGGACGGAAGCGCGCCGCGGACCATAACGATCCGTATTAGCGACCTCCGCGAAGAACCCGACGGGTTGTGGTCTGTGGCTGTGGACGTGCTAGGGTTCAAGACCGATGACCACGTGCGCCTCACGGGCGCTGACTGGCTGAACGCCATAGAGAGTGCGGCTGGCTTCATTCGGAGGCTGGCGGGAGGCAAGGTCAGGGATTACGGCGGTACCATGACTCCGCTCCTCCTTCCGCCTTGACGTCTGGGCCGCGAGAGTCCGAACTCGCGCCGCGCTGTCTCGGGTCGAGGTGGCCCAGTAGCGCGGCGGCTGCGGCGGCGTCTGCCTGGCTGAACTCGTGCTGCTCGGCGCCGTCGCCGTCGATGCGGCCGAGTTCCATGCGGTGGCCAGCGTGGACTTGGCGAGTTCACCGGCTGCTACGTGTCCAGATGTACGGATACAGGTCTATACGCGCAGCCCCGGTGTCGAGGCGCTCCAAGCCGCGGTGGCGTCGATGCATGGGGTCCCACGGTCGCCGGCGTCTAGCTCCGTCGCGATGGCGACATGGGTCAGGTCGTTCAGCGCTTTGAGAAATCTGGTGCTTCGCCGCGACCGATGGCGAGAGTCCATTCGTCGAGCCGTGATGCGCCGCTCTTCCAGAACTTCTTGCAACCGTCGATGTAGTCGACAACAGCGTTTCTCTGCCCCATGGCGAGCAATCGGGATGCGAGCTCGAAATCGGGTCCAAATGAGTTGAGCTGTGGCGAGCCGTGGACCGCGCCTGCGGCCCGCAGGTGTTCTGCTGCGCTGGCCGGATCGTTGCGCGCTAACGCGACCTGTCCCAGGGTGATGTGCGCGTAATGCACGGCATTTCCGTACTGAAATGTGTCGGCGTGATCCTTGGCATCGGCAAGCAGTCGCTCTGCGGCTTCGGTCGCCCTCTGGTAGTTCTCAGCCATGAGTGCAGATTCAGCGATCTCAATGAGGATTCCGAGTGCTTCTAACGAGCAGCGCTCAAGTGTGAGTGCCGCTTCGTACTCCGCGAGTGCTTCACGTGCAATTCGTTTGCGTTCCTCGCTCGACGTCGAGCCAACGCTGGATCTGAAGTGCAGGTGTCCTAGGCGCTGTCGCCAGGCTGACTCGTCTGGCTCGATGGTGGCTCCTCGCTTGTATAGCTCTTCAGCTATGTCTGGATCTCCGGACTCAAGAAAGCTGCCGGCGTTCCTGAGGATGGCGAGCACGTTGGGGCTGTTGGATACCGTGCTCAGCCAGAGGCGTTTGCCCTCGTTATATGCATCCTGGTAATATTCCGGGTGGATGCGCGCGAAGGCAGCAAGGTGGATTTCTGGGCGATGTGCGATCAGCCAGTGAATGTGGTCTGCGCGTCGCTGCTGTGCGTCATCGTTCGGGTTCGTGAAATAGAACCCGAGCAACTTGGCGCGCGCTTCGATGTCGTTCGGGCTCTTCAGCAGGTGGGTCTCGAGGGCTGCTGCATTTTCCGCTGCCAGGTCGATGCCGTCGGTGCATAGGGAGAGCCAGTCGGGGGCGCGTTCCATGGTGCTGCGAGGATAGCGCGCCTGCCGGGCGCATGTCGGTAAACTCGGCGCCGCTCTTGTCTACCCGACCGGGCTCGTGCACGTCGCCCAGGACGTCGCGCCCCATGGGCCAGGAGCAGACCGCGCGGCGCTGGGTAGCATCGAGGGCCTCAGCGCCGCGGCAGTGTGACTCGGACGTTCCTGCGGGCGTCTGGCTGTCCTGATCCGCGGTGACGCTGCCTCGGCCGAGCCGGCGAGCTCGCCGCGGCGAGCGTCAATCCAGCGATTCAGGAAACCGCAGCGTCTTGACGGAGTTGCCGTCCTCCGCCACCGTCGTGCTGCCATCGTAGTTCCGGCTGATGCCGCCATGGCCCGGTGGTCCAATGTCGAAGGTGACGCCCTCGAGCGTGAGCTGGTCCTCGTCGAGGTAGGCGACGCCGATCGAGTCGCCGCCGCGCCCCGGGCCGCCGTAGCCGCCGGGCCCTCCCTGGCCGCCGCTGCCGCCCCTGCAGCCCTGGTTACCAGGGCTCCGCTCGTACACTGCGCGGCCCCGGCGGTCCTGCTGCGCGGCCCCGGCGGTCCTGCTGCGCGGCCTCGGCGTCCTCCTGCGCAGGCCGGCGGTCCTGCTGCGCACGCCCGGCGACCCTCCTGCGCACGCCCGGCGACCCTCCTGGGCGGCCTCGGCGCCCTCCTGGGCAGCCCCGGCGGTGCTGCTGCGCGGCCCGGGCGGCCCTCCTGGGCGGCCTCGGCGTCCTCCTGCGCAGCCCCCGCGACCCTCCTGCGTACCCATTTGGGTGTCCTATCGTACGATCGCGTGGCTCCTGCACAGCCCCCGCGACCCTCCTGCGCACCTGCTTTTGTGTCCTATCGTACGATCGCGTGGCTCCTGCGCAGCCCCAGCGCCCTTCTGGCCGCCCAATGGGTGCCTTGCGTTGCCATGGCTCGACGCCCGCGCATGGCCGTCGCCGCTGCTGCGCAGCCTCGGCGTCCGCTTGCGCGGCGCAGAGGCCGAGTCGCTCGGCGACAACGCCTCACTCTTTCCAGGCAAGCTCGCCCGACGCGTCATCTGGTCGAGCCGCATCCAGCTCGCCGCCGAGCGCGACGCGGCGGATCTCGTGCGCACGCCGTTCGCCGAGGACGAGCCCCCGCTCACGCGCGAGGAGATCCGCGGGCTTCGGCCGACAAGACGCTCTCTCTCGAGGCGGTGCGCTCGCGCAAGCTCCGCGACGCCGCGTACACCCTCGTCGTGAACGCCGAGCGGAGGCTGCGCGCCGCCGCGGAGTACGGGTACGCGGGCACCGACAAGATGTCTTTGGCTCCACCGCTCGCGATCCTCGGCGCAGATCTCGAGGAGCTGCTCGACATCCTACGTCGCAGCGCCATCGTCGCCCTTGGCGCGTGGCGCACCCGATCAGCTTGAAAGCCCGAGGGCTTTCTCATGAAGGCACAGATCAGGGCGAGAGCTTCATAAGGAAGACATCTCGCATCTGGGCGGAGATCGGGCCGTTCCCGAAATCGACCGTGCCCTCGAATCCGCCGAGAACGAAGACGTTGCCCCCGGGGTCTGTGTCGATATCCCATCCGAACTGCGCTCCGGCGCCGCAGAAGCATCGGCTCCAGAGCGCGTCCCCGTGGGGATCGAGCTTGGCGACGAAAGCCTCTTCCACCGCGCCGTCGCCGCTATCGATAGGCCCGTTGCCGAAGTCGATCGTGCCGCCGAAGGAGCCCGTCAGCACGGTGTTGCTCTGATCGTCCGCCGCGATCTGGTAATGGACCAAGCTCATGCCTTCGCCGAATTGCCTGCTCCAGATGTGCTGTCCGTCGGGATCGAGCTTCGCGACAGCGATACCAGAGCTCGCGGTGAGAGCGCCTCCGCCGAAGTCCACCGTGCCGTCGAGCGCCGCGAGGACGTGCAGATCCCCATTTTCATCGGTATCGATGTCGAGGCCGGTCTGATTGAGCGCACCGCCGAAGCGCTTGCTCCAGCGCGGGGTGCCGTCGGGGTCGAGCTTCGCCACGAAGATGTCTCGGTCCCCCGCGCTGACGAGGGGGCCACCGTCGAAGTCAATGGTTCCGCCGAAGTCGCCCATGACGAGCACATTGCCCTGCCTGTCCATCGCGACGCCCCTGCAGGCCTGGTAGTCGTGATCTCCGAAGAGCTTCCCCCAGAGCACCTCGCCGGCGGGGTTGAGCTTCAGCACGAAGGCATCGACGCCGCCGGCGCTCACGATCGGCTCGTCGCCGATGGGAATGGATCCCCTCGCGCCGCCGGTGACGACCGCGTTCCCGGCTCGGTCGACCGCGATGTGGGGCGCGAGCTGAACGGCATCGTTACCGAAGCGCTTCGCCCAGAGGAGACGGCCATCGGGGTCAACCTTTGCGACCAGGATATCCTGGCCCTCCGTCGCGCCTGCCATGGGACCCGCGCCGAGGTCGATGGTGCCGCGGGCCAGGCCTGCGGCGAGCAGATTGCCCTGCGCGTCGGCGGCGAGGGTCGAGTACTTTGCGATGGGACCCTCTGCGGGCCGCGCTGAGGGGGCGCCCGCGCGCGGCGCCGTTGTCTTTCTCCGCGACGTCAGAGACGATGGGCCCATGAACGCAGTCGGCCGGCGGCTCGCCGGGGTCCTCGGGTCGCTGGCGGCCGCGCTGATTGCCGCCGCCGGTTGCAGCGCAGGCGGGGAGGCCTTGGGCGCGGGCGGCGCGGCGGGATCGGGCGCGACGGGAGGCGCGTCCGCCACCGGCGGCGGTTCCGCGACCGCAGGCGCGCCGGGGACGGGTGGCGAATCTGAAACCGGAGGCAGCACGGCTGCGATGGGCGGCACAGGCGAGGCAGCCGGTGGGTCGGGGGCGGGGAACGGCGGCGCGGGCGGCGCAGCGGGAGCTGGCGGCGCCGGCACGGCGGGCGCGGCGCCGACCGGTGGCACGGGCGGCGCGTTCCCGGCCGGCGACGAGTTCGAAGGCAGCGCGCTCTCGCCGGACTGGACCGTGCTGCGGCCCGACCTCGCAGACGTGGTGGTGAGCGGCGGCGCGCTCTCGCTCACGCCGCACGGCGGGGCGCTGTGGTACCAGGCGAGCCAGGGCGTGCTCGTCTACAAGCTCGTGACCGGCGACTTCAAGGTCACCGCCACCGTCCACGCCCGGCGGGCGTCGAACCGCGACCAGACGCCGAACCAGTTCGCCGACGTCGGCGGCCTCATGGGCCGGAACCCGAGCGGGAGCTCCGAGAACTACGTGCTGGGCGTGGTCGGCTACGCCGAGATGAACCAGCTCGCCGTCGAGCACAAGAGCACCACCAACAGCAAGAGCACGTACGGCGAGACGGCCTTCACCGCCGACGCCGAGCTGCGGCTCTGCCGGACGGGCGAGACCTTCACGATCTACTACCGCCACCCCGGCGACACGGGGTGGCCGACGTCGGTCGCGCCCATCACCCGCGCCGATCTGCCGGCGACGCTTCAGGTCGGCATGATCGCCTACACGGGCGTGCGGTCCCCCGACTACGTCTCCATCTTCGATCGCATCACCTTCGAGCCGGTCGGCGCAGGTTGCGATCGCTGACATGACGTGGCCGGCGCGCCTCCACAGTCGTTCGGCCAGCGAACCTTCCCGTGACCGAGGCAGCTTTTCACCCGGAGCGGGACGCATGAGGATAGGCCCCGAGGGAAAGGACCACGGTGACGACCAGGTGAGGAGTTAGCGTCGCTTTTTCCGGAGGGGGTCGATCGCATGAGCGCGATGATGTCAACTCGCGCGGCGGGACAAAAATCCGACACGCTTCCAGGGGTAGCCGCTCCGCCGACTGCGTTTTTGACATGGCCAGTTTTGGCTGCAGGCTACGCGGCGTCGGAAGGGAGCGGTTCCCTCCGGGCGTACAGGAGCGAGCGATGCCAGGAAGCAGGGATTTGGTGCAGCTGCGTGCAGCGCTGTCGACGCATCGAGAGCAGCAGAGTCGTGGGAAATATCCGAGCGAGCTGCGAAAACGGGCGGAGGCGTACGCCAAAGAGCGCTATCGGGCGGGGGCGACGGCGACGGAGATCGCCACGGAACTCGGTGTCCGCAAGATCACCGCCTCGATTCGCTCAAGGCGCAGAATCAACAGCTGCAGGAAACGATTCGGACCTTGGAGATCGGGTTCCGGCGCCACGTCTCCGAGCAAGTCTCGCCTGACCAGCTGCGGCTTTCGCTGGCTGGGGAGCCAGGTGCCTGTCCGGCTCCGGCTTCGTCGCAGGCCGAGAGCGTCGACGCCTCGCCCGAAGCAGACCCGGGCGAGGCGAGCAGCCCGCCGCGGCGCAGCCGGTCGTCTACCGCGCAGGGGCGCAGCCGCGGCCCGATGTAACGAACGTACGATCCGCGACGATCGCGAAGGTGAACGCGTTCCCGAGGCCCGCGGGCGGGCCGAGCATCGGGAAGGACATCCAGGTCCACCTCGACCTCGTCGCGTCGGTCAGCCACACGGCGTGGGGCGCCAACGCATGGATCGACTTCCATGTGTTCGACGGCGATGACGTGCTCATCCACGCCGAGACGCTCACGCTGGCATATACCGGCTGGGGACCGATCCAGCAGTATGGATTTGCCGGCAAGATCTACCAGGGACCCACGGCGACGCCAGGGTCGGTGTCGCCACGGCCGGACGCGCGCAAGGTGCAGTATCGACTGTATTACGAGATCGACGGTCAGGTGTTCACGGATGGGATCCTGCACCAGGCGGAGGTCCCGGAGGACGCGCTGATCCGAGCCGCGCACTCCAGCCACGTCATGCGCGGTCAGGATCGCACCACCCCCCCCCGGGAACCTCCTGTCCACGCTCCCGGCCCCACGCCCGCTGGCACACGACGCCGGGGCCGGCTCCCGGGAATCACTGCGCAGCCGGCCGGAACCATGTAGGATGGCGCTGTACTCAGAAAGCGGGTGAATTTGAGCTTTTCCGATTTCTTCAAGTCGCCGTTCAGCCGTCGGTCCGACGCTTCGTTGCTGCCCTCGCCGCCGCAGGCACCGGAGGAGGACGTCATCGCGCCGCCTTCTGAGGTCGATTTCGCGGCCATCCTGCTGGCTGCCGGCGTGACCCCGGAGCAGCGGAGCAAGATCCTGAAGGCGCAGGAGCTCCTGAGGACGCTGCCGAACGAAACCCCCGTTCCGGTGAAGCGGGACATCGTTGAAGCGGCATTCAGAGCCTTCGACGTCTCGACTCAGGAGATCGTGGCTGCAGCGTCGAAGCAGATCGAGGCGCTGCGGGCGTTCACGCGCACCGGCGAGGAGCACACGCAGCGGGTGCTCGCCGAAGGAAACCAGCAGATCACGCTGCTGGAGTCCAAGATCGCCGGTGTGAAGGCGTCGATGGACCGGGAGGTTGCCGCGCAGGCGTTGCGCACCAGATCCACGCTCGACCAGATCAACGAGGTGCAGCCGGTGCTGCAGTTCTTCGCACGGGATGGGAGCGCCCCGAGCCCCCCGGAAGCCCACGCCACCGCGTCAGGGCCGGGGGAGGGGTCCCAGGGAGAAAGCGTGGACGTCCAGTTCGACGCGGGCCGGTGAGCCTTGTCGGGGCGCGCCCTCTCCTGCCCGCCGCCGGAGCGGACTCCACGGCGTCGCGCGTCGCGGGCCCCCGGCGCCAGCGTCGAGCCTCCTGGCCGCAGGGAGCGTGACGCAGGTCGGCTCGGCCTACCGCTGCCTCGAGAACAACGCGCTCCATGTAGGCGCGACGTCCGCGATGATCTCCATGAACCGCGGCGGGATGTCGGAGGCATCCGTCATCTGCTGGATCGTGAGCACCTCGGCGGTGCCGAGCCCGACGGGGCACCGCAGCGCCCACGCGATCGCCTCTTCCTTCGAGCTCACCTCGATCAGGTAAAAGCCGCCGACCAGCTCCTTCGTCTCGACGAAGGGCCCATCGAGCACGACGCGCTTGCCCCCGGAGATGCCGACGCGCGCGCGGGCCCCACCGGGGTTGAGGCCCTCGGACGCGATCAGCACGCCGGCCTTCATCAGCTCCTCGTTGTACTTCATGTAGGCGGCGAAGAGCTCCTCGCCCGGTGCCCCCTCCGCCTCTGCGTTCGCGTCGCTGTTCCCCGGCGCTGCTGTCTCGCTGGTCCCCGGTGCTGCGGTGATGATGAAGCGCATCGTCGTGTCTCCTTCTCTCGTCGTGCGGGCGCCCGACCGGCTGAGCCCTGGCTCTACCGTCACGACGAACGAGGGGACGCGCGATCGACACGCCGGGCGATCTTTTTTTTCCGCCGCCAAGTATCGGGAAACACAGGATTTATGTACCCGAGCGCGCAACAATGACGAACTCCGCCTACCGAATAGGCGTTTGCGGGACTGCGCCGGGACCTCGCCGCCGCTGCTGCTCAGGCGCAGTCCCGCAAACGCCTATTCGTTGGGCCCGGGTTGGGTCGATGCCTTCCGAACGGGTGCGATCGGCGGTCTGGGGCCTCCGAAATCCCGGGTGAAGCGACGGATCGCGACGGTTCGGCGCAGATCGCCGCTCGCATCCTCTCGGAGCTCCTCAGCGCCCCGAAGGCGATGCCGCGGGTAGCGCCTGTCGTCGACCTCGCTAGCACCAACGATGAGGCAGCCTTCACTCCACAGCCTGCGGGCGCGCCGAAGGCGAACTCGCGCTCGGGCGGCGAGAGTTCGCCCAGGAGGGAGAGGTGAGCGCGCGCGCCCTTCGCCCTCGCGGGCGCGCGGCCGTGGCGGCCCGCGCGCGCAGGTGCCACACTCGCGCGCGGCCGGCCACACGCCTGTCGCTGCGCCCACACGCCGTGTCGCAGAACGTCAGCCTGCAGCTGCTCCACCTCGCGCAGCGCGTCCGCGCGCGCGACGCGCACGTCGCGCGCGCGCCCGACCCCGCCCTGCAGGCCCTCAGCCCCGCGGCGCCGCTGCGGGCGCTCGTCGCGGAGCGCGCACGCGTCGGTGGGCTCGGCGCCGTCTTCGCGCTGGGCGACGGGCTCGACGCGCTGACCTTCTCGCCGACGCTCTACCTGCTCGAGAGCGCCGCGAGCGTGGCGCAGCTCGCGCATCGCTGGAGCGCGCTCGAGCGCGCGTGGGGCGTGCGCCACCAGACGCGGTTCGCGCTCGACGGCGCCGGCGCCCTGCAGCTCGCGGCGCAGCCGTACGCCGGCGCGCTCGCCCCCACGAGCCAGACCGTGATGATCACCGGGGTGCTCGCCGCGTTGCTGCGCCGGATGGGCCACGGCGAGCTCGTCGTCGCGGCGCGCGCCGCGCGCGGACCGTGGCGCGAGCTCGCCTGCGACGCCCACTGGCTCGGGCCCGCGTCGCTTGCCGAGCCGCCGGTCGCGCTCCGCCTCGCGTGGTCCCGCCGGACCGCGCCGGCGTCGTCCGCGCGCCAGACGTTGAACCCACCGAGCGCCGCGGACGACCCAGTCGCCGCCACGCTCGCGGCGATCGCGCGCGAGCCGCACGCGCCGTGGACGCCGCAGGGCCTCGCACACGCCACGCGCCAGTCGGTCCGCACGCTGCAACGCCGGCTCGCGGCACACGGCACCACTGCCTCGGCGCTCGCGCGCCGCGTGCGCATGCGCGACGCCACCGTCGCGATCGCCGGCTCGCTTCGGCCGCTCACCGAGATCGCGCACGCGCACGGGTTCAGCGACGCGGCCCACCTGGCGCGCGAGTTCCGCGCCGCGTCGGGCATGCCGCCGAGCGCGTACCGCGCGGTCGCGCGCACGCGCTAGCACGCGCCCACGGCGCGGTGCGCGCGCGCTGCGGCCGACGATTGGCGCGCAGATTCAAGCCCGCCGCGCGCCCCGCTGCGAGGGTGAGCACGCACCGGCGAGCGACCATGCCCTCCGGTGCAGAAAGGCACGCCCCCTCCGTATGAACCCCGAACGCAACAAGCGGATGCTGCTCGAGCTGTACGACGCCGTGGTCGGCAGGCACTGGGACGCCGTCCGCGCGCTGTTGACCGCCGACTTCGTCGACCACAACCCCGACGCGCGCGCCGCGCCCGGGACGAACGGCTGCGAGGCCTTCATCGCCTATTTCCGCGACGGCGAGACGCCGCTTCACGGCGCGCAGGTCGAGATCCAGCGCATGATCGCCGACGCCGAGTACGCCGTGGTGCACTACAAGCTCGTGAACCCGCGGCGGCCGCGCGGAGTCGCGGTGGTCGACATCTTCCGCGTCGCCGACGGGCGCTTCTGCGAGCACTGGGACGTGCTGCAGGACATCCCGGCCGACGCGCCGAACCCCCGCGCCATGTTCTGAGCGCGCCGCCTCGCACCCGCGGCGGCGGCGCGCGCCTACCCGTCGCCGAGTTGACAGCCGGTCACCCATCGGCGCACGACACGTCACGCCGTGCGCAGCGACCGTGCGCGTAGGTAAAAGAAGCGCGATCGCGGGCGCGGGGAGCCGCGCCCTGCGCCGCTGGGGCGGGGTTTTGCCGGGGCGCCCAAAGCAATCACTCGGCGGCCACCCACGCGCCGTCGCGAAAGGTCAAGGGCGTGCTCTGAACGAGACCGTCGGGGCTGCTTGAAAGGCGCGTGCCCTCCGCTGCCAGAGCTTCGCGCCAGTCCGGGTCCTCGTCGTCGATACAGCACAGCTGATCGTTGAAGAGTTGCACGATGGGATTTCCGCGGGCGCGTCGCGTGAGCTCGAGGCCGAGCCACGGTAGCAACAAGAGCGAGGATGCGGAGAGCTGGGGGCCTGTCAGGTCGCGCAGCGACGGGCTCGTCGACTGCCGCATCTCGGTGTCCTCGACGGCGATGGCGACGCTGCGCCAGATTCGGAGGGCTTCATCGTATTCCTCGCGAGGAAAGCTGAAGCGCAAGTCTCCTTCCTCGCGATCGCGCAAGACGCCATAGAGCTCGGGCGCGACGTGCACCGCGGTGTGCTGCTCGGGGAGCAGACTGCGATGCACGACTTCGGGTGGCCATACCTCCGGCGCGGTCGACGCGCGCCACGGGGATCCAGCGATCCATTGGGCTTTCTCCAGTGGCCTGGCGAAGCGTCGCGTAGACGTGACGCCGAGGCTCACGGTCCGCGAACTGACGAGGCAGGGGCCGCTCGTGGTGCGCTGCTCCGTCAAGCGCACCTCCAAGCCAAACCAAACTTCACCCGGGAACTCGAGCACGGTGAATTCGCGCGGCTCGACGGCAAAAGTCCGTCCCTCGAACTGCGCGTCCCCGCCAAGCCCTGCTGCGAGCGCGAACGGATACGCCGACCACGCGGCGCCGTCCAACGTCTCAAGCGTCGCGGGGCCGACCCGCACGTCGAAACGTCCACCGGCTTCGACCACCCGCACGGGACCGCGCGCGCGCAAGGCGTGGATCCCGACGCCCACGATGAACTCCGTGCCCACGATGTCGACCAAGCGCGCCGGCTTCAAGAATTCGAACATGGTCCAGCCTGGTACCACAGTTGCCGTTGATTGGAGGATCGGAGGATCGGAGGATTGGAGCATCCGGCCCAGCGCGACGCCAACGGGTCGTCGCAGTGGGAGGCTAGGACGTCGAATGCGCCTTCTACCGCCCAGTCGCCGGTTGTCGGGGCGCCTCGGGTCGGTGGGCGCTGCGCGACCGAGCGCGTTTGCCGCAAACCTGTGGCGCGGGCAGCGCCGCGCGCAGCCTCCCTCGGCGCTCTTCTCGAAAGCGCGAGCCGTGAGCCGCGTGTCCGTTGTCACCGGGTCGGGTCAGCGTAGCATTGCCGCCGCAGCGCGCCGCCTCGGCCCGCTGCGTTCGAAAAGGGGAACATCCTATGCACATGCAACTAGCTCGCACTTGTTTTCGCATGCTGTCGGTCGCTTCGGTCGTCGCCCTCCTGGGGTGCAACGTCGAGGTCGAGAGCCCGGATCAGGGCAACGGCGACGTCGCCGGGGGCGAGGACGAGGCGATCGGCACCGCCGAGCAGGCGTTTGCCGCGTTCGGGTACAGCAGCGCCACCGCGACGTCGGGCAACGCCTTCCAGAACCTCGGCACCTGGAGCGGGAACGCGGCCTACATCATGGGCGTGACCGGAAACCTCCGGGACGGCGGCAACGTCGCGATGTACAGCTGGCTCGGCACGGCGCGCGTGTTCGCGCACGCCGACTCGGGTGTGTCGGTTCGTGCCTACGGCGGGCTCGCCAACCCCGGCACCATGATCACGCAAGTCGGTTACTCCAACAACAGCTACACCACGACCAACCCCAGGGTGTACCTCGCGTCCACCAGCAACAACCGACGCTGCTTCCTGACGCAGGTCATCAACTACGAGGGCGGCGACAACTTCGCCAGCGCGTCGGACTACATCGGCGTGGAGAAAGACGGCAACTCTTGGTACCTCCACGGGCAGGGGAAGGTCGCCGGCTACGCGAGCTGCGTACAGGTGACGGACTACCTCGGCGAGGCTTACCACG
The DNA here is from genome assembly GCF_051524395.1 of Sorangium sp. So ce117. NCBI lineage: Bacteria > Pseudomonadati > Myxococcota > Polyangiales > Polyangiaceae > Sorangium > Sorangium sp. So ce117. The sequence goes on along the minus strand of NZ_CP150309.1, from coordinate 5,934,248 downwards.
GCATCCAGGCAGGGTCTGTGAACCTCGGCCCCGCGGTGACCGGCAAGACGTGCTGGCTCAAGGGGATTGGCGGCATTCTCCGCGGCGGCGTCTCCACCGGCGTGGTCGTCCAGTACGACGCCACCCAGTCCAGGTGGGAGATGAACGTCTCCACGAACACGCAGGGCTTCGTGGAGTGCAGCATCTGATCGGCCGAGGCCCGGCGCCGGCGATCCTCTCGAGGACCGTCGCGCGCTCGGCTTCGTTGGCCGCTCGCGCTCAGGCGGTCGCCTTGTTGCGCTTCCGCGCCGGGAGCGCACGGCCGCTACGAGGAGCCTGAATTTCAAATGGATGCCACCCCCGCCAGGCGACGGCGGAGCTCCTCTGAATCAGTGGTCCGTCGACGCGAAGATGCGCAGCCCCTGCGGCGTGCGCAGCAGGTTGTAGCTCTCGCGCCAGGTCGACAGCACGCCGCCTGACGCGTCCAGCAGGTCCCACGACACGGTGGCGAGCAGCGCCTCGTCCCCCATCGTGACCACCTGGAGCCCGCGGTGGCGGCAGGCCGTGCAGCCGTCGCCGCGGTACTGGTCGACGATGCGCTGGAAGTAGGCCCCGACGGCCTCCGCGCTCGTCAGCAGGTCGTGCAGGCCGGCGGCGTGCATCGCGAGGTACGGCACGTGGTAGCGGCGGGCGATCAGCGGCCCGTCGAAGTGCGCGAACGCGGCGACGAAGTCGTCGAAGAAGGCGGTGGCCTCGGCGTGGTGGACGTCGGTCATCGGCAGGGCTCCGGGGCGGGTAACCCGCCATCGTGGCGGGCGCGGGGGACGACAACACTGCTGCCTCCATGGATAGCACACGCCCGGTCGCCCGCTCCTGGACTGCGGCCTGCGGTCACGACCCGACGCCTCGCGCGTTGGGGCGAATGGACAGGAGGTACCGATGGACGAGCCCTGTGGACGCGATCTGGCGAACAACGCGGTGGTTCCCGAGCGGCTGGCTGAGCTGTTCCGACACGTGGCCGACAACCTGGAAGCCCACGCGCGCTGGGTGGGCAGCGCAACGCCCGAGGCCCGCCTCGAACACGACGCGATGCGCCGGGTGGCCGCCGGCTACCGCGAGATCGGCGAGGCGGCGGGCCGCGCCGCGGAGACGATGCGGGCTGCGGGCGACTTGCCTGCCACCCCCCACGACCTCGCGCGCTTCGACCGCGGCGCCTTCGAGGCGTGGATGCGCCGCAAGATCGAGCTTCAGCGCGCTTTTGCGGCGCTGCTGCTTGAGCACGCCGAAGCCTCCGAGCGCGTCCTGCGCTCCATGGCGGCCGACGATCGCGGGTGACGGCCGCGCGCTGCGTCAGACCATCAGCGCATCGAGCTGCCAGCAGCGGGAGGGTGAGGCGGATGGTCCGATAGAGGATGGTCCGATAGAGACGGAGGGTGAGGCGAATGGTCCGATAGCGCCGTTGCAACCCGAGCCGTCGACAGTCGTGCACGACCCGGGGACGTGTTCACCCTCCACGGTGCAGGAGGGTGAAGATTTTTTGTTCGGCGCGCCAGGTGTGCACCGGTAACACGATTACGGCGAACTGCAGGACTGCCGGTGGGTTTGTCACCTGTGTTTGCCAGGACAGCTTTGGCGGGCTTGACTTCTCGCTTCCGAGCTTGTCTGCCGGGGTATGTGGCTCGATCCTCGAGGTGTGCAAGGTGGGGAATATTGTATACGGCGAACCTGTGTGCGCCGGGCAGTCGATGGGCGACCAGATCCTCGAAGCCCGGGGCATCGGTCCGGCCCCTGAGAGATCCCCTCAATTTCATGGGAATTTCTGGCAGTGCGTGTATTTGAGGGAGGGTGGTCGAGGGTCACATGAAAAAACATCAGCGCTTCGTCGGTAACAGGAAACACGCCGCGGTCTTCGTCACGCTCGCCCTCGCCGCTGGCGCGGTCGCCTTCGGCTGCGACGGGAGCGACTCTCCCGAGGAGCCCACGGGCGGCGCGGGGGGAACGTCGACCTCGGGCGGAACGGGGAATGGCGCTGCGGGAACAGGCGGATCCCCCTCCACGCAGGGATCCCCTTGCCCGGAGCCGACGGGAGCCGGCACCGTTCACGACACGTTCCTCATCGAGGCGGACGAGACCTGGACGGCCGAAGGGAGCCCACATCACGTTCCTTCGAGCATCGCCATCCGCGGAGCGACGGTGACGGTCGAGGCATGCGCGGTCGTCGTCATCGGTGAAGACCAGACCATCGAAATTGGCGATTCTTCCGGCGAACCCGCTGCGCTGCGCGCCACGGGAGAGGTCGACGCAGGCACCCTTCGCCCCGCCACCTTCACCTCGGAGCACGAGGGCTCGTACTTCGGCAGCCTCTGGGTCGACGTGACGGGGTCGATCGAGCTCGAAAATACCATCATCGTCGGCGGCGGCAGCGTGAATACGGGGACCATGAACGGCGCCATCGTCGCCATCGGCCCTCTCGGCCTGCCAGCGAACGACAGCGTGCACCTGGTCAACGTCACCCTCTCGGACTCGGCCGGGATCGGCGTCCATCTGGGCGACTTCACGGCATTCTCGGCGGCCTCGGATGGCCTCGTCATCGAGGGTGCCGGCGCCGTGACGCCGGTCGGCAACGAGGAGACCCTCTACCCCCTGGCGGTGACCACGGCGGCGCTGAGCTCGATCCCGCGCGGAGACTACGTGAACAACGCGCGCGACGCGGTCCTTGTCGACGCGGCCGATCGGTATCCCGCCGACGTCGTGCTTCGAGAACGCGGCGTTCCTTATGTCTCCTCGGGCGACTTCCACCTCGAGCCCGACGACGCGAACGCCCTAGATTTCACGATCGAAGCGGGGGTCACTGTGGCATTCCCGGCCGATTCCCGTCTGGCGCTCGGCTCGGCCTCGGGCCCCGTGCACGTCGTCGCGCAGGGCACGGCGGCCAAGCCCATCGTCTTCACCTCGGCGAAGGACACGAAAGCCGCCGGTGATTGGGTGGGTGTCGATTGGGGAGGAGCGCCGGCAGGCGGCAACGTGTTCGACTTCGTGCGGATCGAGTATGCGGGCGCTCCTTCGCAGATCTCGAGCTTCGGATGCGGCCCGGGGGCCAACGACGCGGCGCTCATCCTCACCGGCTGGCGCCCCGACGCCGCCTTCATCGAAAACTCGAGCTTCGTCGAATCGGCGGGGGGCGGCATCGTGAGCGGGTGGGACTCGGACCAGGCGGGTCCCGATCTCACGTCGAACAACGTATTCGAGGGCCTCGCAGCGTGCAGCGTCACTCAGCCGAAGGTCAGCGGGGCTTGCCCCGGCGGCGACGCCACGCCGGACTGTTATTGACGCCTCGGCGCGGCTTACTTGGTCGCCTGGGTCGCCGGCTCGACGACGCAGCGGATGCCGAGGAACCCGCAGCGGTACGTCGCCTCGAAGCCGCCCGGCCGCGCGGTCCTGACGAGCGGCGCGATGCCGTCGCGCCAGCTGCCGCCGCGGGCGATGCGCATCTTGCCCTTGCCGTCGTTGGCGTTGGTTGTCCACTCGAAGACGTTGCCCGCCAGGTCCTGGATGCCCTGCGGGCTCGCGCCGGCGGGGAAGCTCCCCACGTCGCACGCGGTCTTGCGCGCGGTGCCGCCGCCGGACCAGCAGAGCTGATCCTTCGGGGCCTCCTCGCCCCACGGATACGGCCGCGCCTCCTCGCCGCCGCGGGCCGCCCACTCCCACTCGTCGTCGCGCGGCAACCGCTTGCTCTGCGCCGCGCAGTAGGCCTGGGCCTGCGAGAAGTCGACGCAGACCATCGGCTGCTTCTCCTTGCCGGCCACGCCGTAGGTCGACGCCTCCTTGGCGCAGTTCGCCAATGTATCCGTGCACTTGCCATCCTTGACACACGCCGCGAAGGCCTCCGCGGTGACCTCGGTCCTGTCGACGCAGAGGTCACCCACGGTGGCCTTCACCTTGAGCGGACCCATCACGAAGCTGCCGCCCGGGACCCGGGCCATGCCGTCGGGGCAGCCGTCCGATGGCTTCGCCGCCTCGGCGGGCGCGGCGGTCGACTCGGCGCCGGCCTGCCCGGCGCTCGCCGGCGCCGAGGCCACCGCCGGGTCGGGCGGGGGCGGCGCCGGGGCGAGCGCCGTCCCAGCAGGCGAGGCGGGGTTCGTGGCCGTGGGTTGCGCGGCGGGCGCCTGATCGGCGGGCAGGCCGCCGGGAGCCGCGGGGGCGGCGCCGCACGCGGCGGCGAGGACGCCGCTCGCAGCGGCAAGGAGGAACAGCGAGGAGATGGCGCGGAGCGTGGTGTGGGATCGCATGGTGTCTCAGGAGGCGGTCACGGTCGGCGCCGGCTCGTCTTCCAGCCATTGCTCCTGGATGACGATCGCCGGCAACAAGGTGAACGGCCCGTCGTAGCCCGGGCCGAACGTCAGGATCTGGATCACCCGCCGATCGCCGCGGCGGATCGGGAACATCACCTCGCCCCCACGCGGGAGCTCGCTGCCGCCGCGGGGCGGATCGATCCAGAAGGCCACGCCCTCGGACTTCCCGCCGAGCAGCGAGATGGCCGAGACGGTGAGCTCCGGGCAGCGGATGCGCAGCCACTCCCTCGTCCTGTACGCGCGGCAGCCTGCGGCCGCGGGGCCGGCGCGGGAGAGGCGGACGCGGGGCGCCGCCTTCCACTCGGCGGCCGTGGGCTGCTTGGACGGCTCGGGCGGGAAGGGCGCGGCGTCGAGGGGCAGCTCGTCGCCGGCGTCTGTCGCGGCGGCGTCGGTCGCGGCGGCGTTCCTCGCGCCGGCGTCGGCCGTCGCGCTCGCCGGGGCCCTGGGCGCGCCGCCTGGCTGCGCGCCAGGCGCCCCGGACGCCGCGGCCAGGACGGAGGCCACGCCGGCGCCCATCAAGGCGAGCAGCACGGAGCGCGGCCTCATAACGTCTCCAGGAACGCCACGAGCGCCGCCCTGTCCTCGGGCGACAGGTGGCTTGTCTTGCCCATCCAGTCGGCGTTCTGCTCGATGAGCTCCGCGAGCGTGCCGGCGCGCCCGTCGTGAAGGTAGGGCGGCCGGCCTCCGACGAAGCGCAGCGACGGCGTCTTGTACTCGGGGCGAGGATCCTCGTCGTAGCCCGGCGGCGGCGGTCGCTTCGGCATCGGGTACGCCGTGCGATCGGTGTAATCGCTCGTGGGGACGTGGCAGCGGGAGCACTTCGCCTCGTCGCTGTGGAAGATCTCCCGGCCGCGCTTCTCGCGCTCGTCCGGCGCCCTCTCGGCGCGCGGCGGCGTGACGAGGCCCCGGCGGAGGAACATCGCGAGATAGGTCGCCCGCGCCGCGAGGCTGGTCGGCGTATGGTCGATCGGCAGCCCGCCCCAGCGGTGCAGCCCCATGCCTGTCTGCAGCCTGCCGACGAGGTCCTCGCTCTCGCCGTGCCAGCCGTACGGCCCGGCCGCGCCCACGTTGCCGGCGAGCATCGGGGTGCGCCGCGGAACCCCTCGCTTCTTGGCGACCTCGGGGATGTTCTCCGGCCGCCCGACGAAGTTCGCGTGCTCGCCGTCGGCCGTGCTGAAGGTGGCCTCGCGCCAGACGTACCCGTCGTCGCGCCCGTCGGGGTGGCATCCCGCGCAGCCGAGGTTGCCGCTCACCGTGGCGTCGAGCGCGTTGTAGAAGAGCCGGCGGCCCTTCGCGACCTCCGGCCCGAGCGGATCGTCGGCGAGGTGCACGAGCGCCGACGGCCCTTCCGCCACGCCCGCGGCGGCGGACGCCGGCGCGGCGCTGGCCGAGCCCGCCGGGCCCGCCGCTCCCACGGGCGCGACGGTCGAGCCCGCCTCCGCATCGTGCAGCCGGATCGCCGCCACGTCGCCGGTCGATCGGCAGAAGACCCACGCCGTCGCCTCGTCCGCGGAGAGCGCGAGGCCGGTCGGCGCGCCGCACGTGCCGGCCACGCGGATGTGCGGATCGTAGCGGCCGCCGACCGGGTAGCTCCTCACGATCGCGAGCGTCGGATCCACCGCTGTCGCGTCCACCTCGAGCACGAGATCGTCTCCCTCGCCCGCGACGAGCAGCGTGCGCGCGCGCTTGCGGTACGCCATGGCGCGCGGCTGGGTGACGGGCGTGACGCCCGCGCCGGGCAGGGTGATCACGCTCTCCGGGGTGATCACCTGCTCCGCGAACGCCGACCGGAGCACCGGCAGGTTGCCGTGGTGCGGCGGGGCGAGCGGCTCGTCCCGGCCGGTGATCAGCACGTCCACCGTCGCGGCGCCGAACCACGCGGCGTGGCCCATGGCGCCGAGCGCGTGCCGCGCCGCGAACAGGCGCCGCCCGTCCTCGGAGAGCGAGAGCGCATACCCCAGCGACGCGGCGAGCCGCTCGCCCGACGGCGCGCGCAGCGGCGAGGCGGGCAGGGCGACGCGCCGGACCTTCGGCGCCCCGCCGAGATCGTCGATCCTCGTGAGATCGGCGCCGACGAGGTGGCTCACGTACGCGGCGCTGCCGTCGGGCAGCACCGCCACGCCCCGCGGCTCGCGCGCCACGTCGACGGTCCACCGCGTCTGCCCGGCCTCGAGGTCGACGGCCGAGACCTTGTGGGTCCACGCCGAGGTCACGATCGCGGTCTTCTCGTCGGGCGTGACCGCGATGCCCCACGCGTCGGCGGGCAGCGGCACGCGGCCCACCTCGACGAGGCCGGCCGCAGGATCCGGCCGGAAGATCAGCAGCAGCCCCGGGTCGCGGACGGTGGCGAGCACCCGTGCGTCGTGCTCGCCGCGCCCGCCGAGCGCGAGCACCTGCGCGGGCCTGCCTGGCGCGGGGACGCCTGCGCCGGGCCGAGCGGGGTCGAGCGGCAGCGGCACGACGCGCACGACGCCGTGGTCCTCGTCGGCCACATAGAGCGCGTCCTCGCGCGGGGCGCGGGACAGGGCGCCGCCCTCGCGGACCGGCGCGCGCAGCGGCGCGGCCGTGGACGGGGGCAGGGGAGCAGCCGGCGCGCCCGCGCCGCTGGCCGAGGAGATCGCGCTGCCGGCCGGGCCAGGCCCCGCGTCCGTGCCGGCCGTGGGGCCGCGGGAGCAAGCGCTCGCGGCGAGCGCGAGGAGCGCGGCGAGGTGGCGTGTCGCGGGGAGGGTCGGCAAGGGGTCGCCGGATGTTCGCGCGCCCTCGTGCCCCGGGTCAACGGCCGCGCTGCGGGAGGGCGTGACCGCGCTGCTACCTCATGCCCCTCCTCCGGTTCCGGTCATGGAGTCATGCGGTCGTCCGCGGGCATCCGGGTCACGCCCGCCGCACCGAGATCATGTCGCGGCTCCGGCATCGGCGCGCGGCTCGGCGTCGCGCCACACGAGCGCGCGCCACGCGCCCCGCTCGAAGATCTCCGGTCGACGGTCGGCGAGGAGCGGCGCATAACGCGCCACGATCTCCGGAACGTCGGTGGACACGAGCCCCGAGAGGATCAACGTCCCGCGGGGAGCCAGGCGCGCCACGATCCGAGGGGCGAGCGCCGTGAGGACGTCGCGAAGGATGTTGGCCACGACGATGTCGAACGTCCCGTCCGGCCACGTCGCCGAGAAGCTCACGCGCGCTTCCACCGCGCTCCGCCGTGCGTTGTCCGCCGCGACCGCGTTCGCGGCGGCGTCGATGTCGACGCCGATCGCCTCGCCGCCGAGCTTCGCGGCGCCGATCGAGAGGATCCCCGTCCCGCTCCCCACGTCGAAGAGGCGAAAGCCGCTGCGTGGCGCGAACGACGCGAGCGCCTGGAGGCACATCCGCGTGCTCTCGTGCCGGCCGTCGCCGAACGCGTGGCTCGGGCCGAGGACGATGGTGCGGTCGTCGACCTCCGCGCCCCGCGGATCGGTGATCACGCGAAAGCGAGGCGGCACGTCAACGAGGGTCGAACGGTCGCTCATGCGTCGTCGAAGTCTGCCACCGCGGCAGCCCGGGTGTCATCCGCGCGATGGCCCTCGGGGGCGCCGAGCGGCCGGGGTTCACGATGCGCCCGCCCGGCCCAGCGGCGAGCGATCTGGCCCGGGCGGGGGGCGATCACCAGCGGGTCCAGCGGGAGATCCGCTGCAACCGCGTATACCCGCTCCCGTCGTCGGAGAGCCCGTACGACGTCGCGTCCGGAGTGCTCATGTGCGGGCCCCAGCCCTCGTCCTCGATCGGCTCATCGTCGTCCGCGCCGAGGTTGTAGACGAAGCAGTGCCCGTAGTGCTGCGTGACGCCCGCATAGGCGCCCGCGCAATTGCCGTCGTCCTTGGTGTCTGCGTCGAAATCCGGCGACGACCACCCCGTGGCGAATTGCCACGAAAAGAGGTGCTCATCGCCGCCGACCCGTATCGGCGTGAGGAGGTGCATGTCCGCGGTGTCGATGCCCTCGGCGGTCGCCCGCATCACCTCGGCGACTGTCCCCGCGATGTCCTCGATCTCGTCGCGGTATTCCCGGCCGGCGATGTACAGCGACGGCTGGTAAAGGTTGTCGCCGAGCGACGGCGTCCCCTTGGTGGCGAGCCGATCGGCATACAAGATCTTCCAGAACGGGAGCGTCGCGCCGTCCGCTGACCCGACGCTGTTGTAGACGAGCGCCCAGCGATCGCCGTCCACAGGCTCACCGCAGTAGACGTCGGCCTGCTCCTCAGGGCCGGGCCCGTCGGGATCGAGCGCGTAGACGCCGCTCGGGGCGCTCTCGGGGACGGCGCCGCACCGGTCATAGACGCACCCTTCGCTCGCCTCCACGGCGCAGTCTTGCCCGCCGGCGCCCCCGCTACCCCCACCGCCGCCGCCGGCGCCCCCGCCCGCCTCCAGGTGGTAGGGCCCATCGAGCCCGGCGAGGGACGTACACCCGCACGCCAGGAGGCACGCCGCCGCCCCCACCCACGTCGCGGACCCGCTCGTCATCGTCGCTCCCATGACCTGCTGCCTGCCGAATCACACCCGCCGGATCGGCGTGGCGCTCCTCCTGCGCCGCGCGGACGCTACAGCCTCACCCCAGGCCTGGCAAGCAACCGGTCCGTTCGCGAAGCTCCCCGACCGCTCGCTCGGGCGCGCCGCTGCCCCGCAGTCATTGAGACTGAAGACGAAGGCGGCGTGGCGAACGCAACGAACATGACGGAACGGACGTAACGAACGCAACGAGCGTGACGAACGTGAAGTGAATGAAGAAAAAATATCCCACAGAAACTTCATAGAAACAGGCGCCCATGCATTGTCCTTGGCAAATCCTGGGCCCGTGTATGGCTGAGGCCATCCAGGGCGCACACCCGCGGCGAGCGCGAGCTCACCCTGCCGATCTCGCCGCGGAGCTGGCCTGGCTCATCCTCGAACGAACAGGCGATTTCACGGACGGCGCCTCCGGAGCGCAGCCCGTCCAGTCTGCCCCGACCGGCGGGCGTGTCCCTTTCCATGCGCCCGAGGCTCCACGGTCATCCCAGCAAAGGATCTTTGGAATGAAGAGACGAGAACCTGCGAGTGAGGCCCCGAGCGCCACGCCCCTCCACCGCCGGCGTTTCCTCGGCGGTGCGCTCGCGCTCGGGGGAGCCGCGCTCCTCCCCGCCTGCGAATCGCGGTCCGAAGCGTCGGCGAAGCCGGCGGCGAACGCCGCGCCCCTCATCCCGGACGCCGCCAAGCCCGAGGTGTCCGATCTGCGCTTCGGCATCATCGCGCTGACCGACTGCTCTCCTCTCGTGATCGCCCACGAGAAGGGGTTCTTCAAGAAGTACGGCATCAACGCGACCATCGTGAAGGGCGCGAGCTGGGCCGCGATCCGCGACTCGCTCACGAACGGGGATCTCCAGGCGACGCACATGCTCTTCGGCATGCCGCTCGCCTCGACGATGGGGCTCCTCGGATCGCCGAAGATGCCCATGGTCATCCCGTGGCTGCTCAACCGCAACGGCCAGGCGATCACGATGAAGAGCGACCTCCGGGGCAAGGTGGCCGGAGATCCCAAGGCGCTCAAGCCGTTCATCGAGGAGGCGAAGGCGAAGGGGGCCCCCATGACCTTCGCGATGACGTTCCCGCCTGGAACGCACGCCATGTGGACCCGTTATTACCTGGGCGCGGGCGGCGTCCACCCGGACAAGGACGTCGCGCTCGTGACCATCCCGCCCGCCCAGATGGTCGCCAACATGAAGGTGGGCAAGATGGACGGCTTCTGCGTCGGCGAGCCGTGGGGCGCCAGGGCGATCGCCGACCAGATCGGCTACACGGCCGTCACCACGCAGGAGCTCTGGAGGGACCACCCCGAGAAGGTGTGCGCGTTCACCGCGGAGTTCGCCGACAAGAACCCGAAGACGGTGAAGGCCGTGATCAAGGCGCTCCACGAGGCGAGCGTCTGGCTGGACAAGCTCGACAACCGCCCCGAGCAGGCAAACATCGTGTCGAGGCCCACGTACATCAACTGTCCGCCGGAGCTCATCCTCGGCCGGCTGCAGGGGCGCTACGACTACGGCGACGGGCGCACGAAAGAGGACAAGGACTACATGATCTTCAGCGAGCGGGGCTGCAACTACCCGCAGCCCAAGTACGCTCTCTGGTGGCTCAGCCAGTTCCGCCGGTGGGGCATGGTGGAGGGGAAGCCGGACTACGAGGGCGTCGTCAAGCAGGTCATGCGCCCCGATCTCTACGAGGAGGCGATGAAGGAGCTCGGGGTCGCGCACGGCGGCCGGAGCGACGCGCCCGAGACGCTGTTCGACGGCGTGACGTTCGATCCGAAGGACCCGGAGAAGTACGCGACGTCGTTCCCGGTCCACGCCCTGAAGGGATGAACCCACATCGCCATCGCCGCGCCGGCGGGAGGCGCGGCGGCGGAAGCGGAAGAAGCGGAATCGGAAGCGGAAGAGGAGTGCTGCATGAGCGAGGCGAAGGCGATCTCTCCGAGGATTCGAGTCGACCACATGATCCTGCCCCTCTTCGGGGTGGCGTGCGTGATCGGGCTGTGGGCCGCCGCGAGCAGCCTGTGGACCCAGGCGCTGCCCTCTCCGCTCAAGACATGGGAGGTGAGCAGGCCTTACATCTTCGAGCCGTTCGAGAAGCGGGGAGAGCTCGACCAGGGCATCCTCCGCTTCACCTGGTACTCGCTCCAGCGGGTCGCCAAGGGCTACACGCTGGCGATCCTCCTCGGGACGCCGATCGGCTTCTTCCTGGGCGCGTCGACGCTGTTCAGGTCGAGCTTCGATCCCATCATCCAGATCCTCCGCCCGGTCTCGCCGCTCGCGTGGCTCCCGCTCGGCCTCGTGCTCTTCCAGAAGCCCGACCCTGCCGGCGTCTTCACCATCGCGATGTGCTCGATGTGGCCGACGGTCCTGAACACCGCGCTCGGGGTGCGATCGATCCCGCAGGACTACATGAACGTCGCCCGGGTGCTCCGGCTGTCGCGCATGAAGACGCTGTTCAAGGTGCAGCTCCCCGCGGCGCTCCCCTACATGTTCACGGGCTTCCGGCTCAGCCTGGGCATCGCCTGGCTCGTCATCGTCGCCGTGGAGATGTTGACAGGCTCGCCCGGGGTCGGCGGCTTCCTCTGGCAGGAGTACAACAGCCTCATCTACGAGCACATCATCCTGTGCATCATCACCATCGGGGTCGTCGGCTTCCTCCTGGACTCCCTGATGAGCCTCGTCGAGCGCCGGCTCAAGCTGGCGGGAGCGTGACGTCCATGCCGCTTGTCGAGCTCTGCAACGTCGGGAAGAGCTATGGTGGCGGGGCCACCCGCACCGAGGTGCTCAGGGACATCCACCTGGAGATCGAGAAGGGAGAGTTCGTCGCCGTCGTCGGCTATTCGGGCGCCGGCAAGACGACGCTCATGTCCCTCATCGCCGGGCTCCTCAGGCCGGACACCGGGGAGGTCAAGCTGAACGGGAAGATCGTCGAGGGGCCGGGCCCCGACCGCGGCGTCATCTTCCAGAACTATTCTCTCCTGCCCTGGCTCACGGTCTACGAGAACGTCTACCTGGCCGTGGACCAGATCTTCGGCTCCTGGTCCACGGAGAAGAAGCGGGAGCACACCGAGCGCTACATCGCCATGGTGAAGCTCACCGAGGCCCGCGAGAAGAAGCCGGCGCAGCTCTCCGGCGGCATGCGCCAGCGGGTCTCGGTGGCGCGGGCGCTCGCCATGGATCCGGAGGTCCTCTTGATGGACGAGCCGTTCGGCGCGCTGGACGCGCTCACGCGCGCGACGCTCCAGGACGAAATCGCGCGGATCTGGCGCGCCACCCGGAAGACCGTGCTCCTCATCACGAACGACGTCGACGAGGGCATCCTCCTCGCCGACCGGATCCTCCCGCTCAGCAAGGGCCCCCGGGCCACGCTGGGGCCAGGGATCACCGTCGATCTCGAGCGCCCTCGGGATCGCAAGGCCCTCAACCACGATCCGCGCTTCAAGGAGATCCGCGGCGCGGTGATCAGCTACCTGCTCGGCCCGGGCGCCGGGCCCAGGGCGGGCGAGAGCGCGCCCGATGCAGCGCGGAGCGCGGAGGCGGTCGCATGAAGAAGTACCTCGAGATCTGGAATGTCACGAAGACCTTTCCCACGCCGAAGGGCCCCTCGATCGTCGTCAGGAACTTCGATCTGAACCTGAGGAAGGGAGAGTTCCTGTCCCTCATCGGCCACTCCGGGTGCGGCAAGTCCACCGTGCTGTCGATGGTCGCGGGCCTCTCCGAGATCACGAGCGGCGGTATCGTCCTCGCGGGCAGGCAGATCCAGGGCCCTGGCCCGGACCGCGGGGTCGTGTTCCAGTCGCCCTGCCTCCTGCACTGGATGACGGCGCTCGAGAACGTCCTGCTCGGGGTCGAGCAGGTCCACCGGCAGAAGAGCAGGAAGGACTGCATCGAGATCGCGATGCACTACCTCGAGCTCGTGGGGCTCGAGGAGTCCATGCACAAGAAGCCGCGCGAGCTCTCGTCGGGGATGCAGCAGCGGGTCGGGCTGGCGCGCGCCTTCGCCCTGTCGCCCAAGATGCTCCTCCTGGACGAGCCCTTCGGCATGCTCGACTCGCTCACCCGGTTCGAGCTCCAGGAGGTGCTCATGAACCTGTGGGCAGAGGACCAGAAGACGGCGCTGATGGTCACGCACGACGTCGACGAGGCCCTGTTCCTGTCGGACCGCATCGCGATGATGACGAACGGCCCGGGGGCGCGGGTCGGCGAGATCCTGGAGGTCCCGTTCCCGCACCCGCGGGACCGTCAGGAGGTGCTGGAGGACCCGATGTACTATCCCCTCCGAGAGCGGCTGATCACCTTCCTCGAGGGCCAGGCCCACAAGGAGAAGCCCGCCGAGGAGAGCGCCCGAGAGTCCGTTCCGGAAGGCGCCGTGAAGACGGGGCGGTTCTGGAGCGCGCTCTGGAAGGGGACGAGGACATCAGCGTAGAGCGGGGAGACGGGGAGCGGACGGCCGTCGCCGGGCTGCCCCCATGAACGTGCCTCTCCAAACAGCCTGCATGTCCTCTCCTCTCGAGGACCGTACAGCGTCGCTTCCTCCGTCGAGGGCTCTTTGCGACGAACCTCACCAAAGCGCGGATTGCGGTCTCGCTGACCGTTCGGGGCAGAGCTCATCGCGGCCAGGCGAGCGCGAGCTCTGCGCCGCGCGCACCTGTGCGCGCGGCGCTCACGAGGCTCACCACCTCCGACAAAAATGGAGGGAGAGGGGCATGCCCTGAAACAAAAGCGATACGGACTAGCTGGAGTTGCGCGAATGTATCCTTTCTTCGACTGCGTCGGTTGCGGCAAGCGATCAAGCGAGGAAAGTGCATGCGCGTATCTCGAATCTTCGCGGCTGTCGGCATCGTATGGCTCTCTTCGGCTTGCGGCTCGTCCGAGGGCACCGGCTCGGGAGGTGAAGGTGGCGTCGCCACCACGTCAGGGCCCTCCAGCGGCGCGGCCGGGGGCAGCTCCTCCGCCGGTGGCTCCGGAGGGGCCAACGCCGGCGGCGGCGGGATGACCGGAACGGGCGGCGCCAGCGCGACGGCCACCTCTGGAGAAGGCGGGGCGGGCGCGGGCACAGGCGTTGGGGGCGCAGGCACCGGCGGCGCGGGCGGCGCGCTCGCCAGCGGTGCGGGCGCCGGCGGCGCCGGCGGCGCGGGCGGCCCTGACACGGGGGTCGAGGTGCCGACCTGCGAGCCCTTCGGGGCCACGTGCGCGCGCTCCGGAGATTGCTGTTCCGGCATCTGCGACAGCGCGACGAGCACCTGCGCCTCGCCGCTCAGCGTCTGCCTCGGGACAGGCGCCGCTTGCGAGGAATCCTCGGACTGCTGTACCCTCAACTGCGCTTCGGGCAGGTGCAACGCGACCGCCTGCCTCCCCGACGGATCCGACTGCACGGCAGGCGGCGCCGCGTGCTGCAGCGGCATGTGCGTCGGCGGGACGTGCAGCGACGTCAACGGCGCCACAGCGTGCCAGACGGGCGGCAACCCGTGCACCCAGGACAGCCAGTGTTGCTCCCAGCTCTGCGGGCGAGACAACCGCTGCGTCCTCTACTCCTCGTTCTGTGTTCAGCGCAACGACGTCTGCAAGGGCGACAGCGACTGCTGTACCGGCGTGTGCGTGAAGCGGAACGCATCCGACCCCGCGGGCTACTGCGGCGCGGAGCCGTCGACGTCGAGCCGCTGCAACAGCGGCGGCATCGACGGCGCGGTCTGCGACAGCTGCGGCTTCTGCTGCAGCCGCGTCTGCGCGCCGTACGGCCCCACCGGGATCGCCGTCTGTCAGCCGCCGAGCGGCTGCCGCGTGAACGGCGCCCTGTGCCGGCGCAACGAGGACTGCTGCGGCGGCGATCCAACGGCCGCTCTGCCGGGCGCCGGCAATGTCGTCTGCGACAAGTCGGGGGATCGGGACGGGGAGATCGGCCGCTGCCGCAACCCGAACGGCTGCACGCCCCAGGGCGGCGTCTGTCACTTCAAGGACAGCTATTGCTCGGATACGTCCACGAGCGCTCCCAACAACTGCTGCAACTACCTTGGGAACGCCAGCAACTGCCGCCTCGACGCCCTCGGCGTGCCTCGGTGCAACGCGCTCACGGCCTGCCGCCAGGCAGGCGAGGACTGCGCCTCCGCCGACGACTGCTGCGACGGCGCTCCCTGCGTGCGGAACAGCGAAACGGGGAAGCTCCAGTGTTACGACACGCCGGGAGGGACGACGCCCCAGTGTGTCACGGCGGGCGGACCCTGCACGAACAACGGCGACTGCTGCGTCGGAACGACGTGCGAGTACGAGCCGGGCTCCCTGTCGGGCACGTGCACGACAGACTCCCCGTCTGGCGCGACCGGGAGCTCGAGCGCGGCCGGGAGCTCGAGCGCGACCGGCGGAACGGGCGGCGCAGGCGGCGCAGGCGGCGGCGGTGGCTCGGACGGGGCGGGCGGCACCCCGCCGCGATGCGCGGAGTACGGGCAGCTCTGCGGTGCGACGTCCGACTGCTGCAACGCCGGAACCGTGCAGTGTTACAACGGCATCTGCCGCATTCCTCCGGGCTGACGCCGCGTGCTGGCGCGTTGACCCGTGTCGATTCACTCGTGTCGAGGAGAATGGCTATGATCGGCAAGAACCGCGGGAACTACGCCCGCTCCTTGTTCCTGACATCGCTCTGGTGCCTGGGCTGGGCGCTCGCGTCGGGATGTTCGGTATCGGATGGCGGGACGGGCGCGGGCAGCGGCGGCTCCGGAAGCGGCGGCGCGGGTGGAACGGACTCCGGTGGAACGGGCGGGGAGCCCTCCCTCGGAGGCGGTCTCATCGCGTCCGGGTCGAGCGCCAGCTCGGGCGGGGGGGAGGGCGGCGGCGACTGCGGCGGCCAGCAGGCCGAAGCCCAGCCGCGGCAGGTTCACCTCGTGATCGTGCTCGATCGCTCCGACAGCATGACCAAAGCGTGGGAAGCGAGCGACCGCTGGACGATGATGAAGGGCGCCCTCGGCACCGCGCTCGACGTGATCCAGGACAGGATGTCCGTCGGGCTTCAGCTCTTTCCCTCCGACGAGCACTGCGGCATGCCGGCGGGGGAGGAGCTGAGCGTGGCCGTGGCGCCGGGCGCGACCTCGGTCCCCGCCATCAAGACCCTCCTGGATGGCACGGACCCCGGCGGCGCGACGCCGACAGCGGACGCCCTCGCGCGCGCCCTCGGGTACCTCACCGTGGGAGCCGGCGGCGCCCTCGAAGGCGACAGGTACGTCCTCCTGGCGACCGACGGCGGTCCCAACTGCAACCAGGATCCGGCCATGACCTGCGAGGCCGCGACCTGCACCACGAACATGGATGGGGACTGCCCTTCGGGCGTGCCGAACTGCTGCGTCGCCGGCTTGACGGACGTGTGCCTCGACGACGTGCGCACGGTGCAGCGGGTGAAGGACCTGCGCGCGGCCGGTATCAAGACCTTCGTCGTCGGCATCCCCGGCGCGACGGCCTATGCCGCTGTGCTGGACCAGCTCGCCGTCGAGGGCGACACGGCCACGTCGGAGACCTCGCCCCGTTATTTCGAGGTGGTGGACGCGGCGAGCCTCGGCGATACGCTGACCGGCATCACGAGGGATCTCGTGAGGACCTGCGAGCTCGCGCTGGAGACGGAGCCGCCGGACCGCGCGAAGGTGAACGTCTTCATCGACGATGAGGTGCTGCCGAAGCCGGGCGACGACGGCTGGGACTACGACGATTCGACGACCCCGCCCACCCTCGTGATCAAGGGCGCCACGTGTGAGCACGTGAAGTCGATGGGGGCGGAGAGCGTCCGTGTCGAGTTCGGTTGTCCCACCGTCGAGGTGCCGCAATGACCTGCGCCCGTGACGCGCCCTCCCGGCGCGCCGCGTGATCGACCTCCTCCGGCCCTCCGAGAGCCAGCCCACATCGCATGAAGCGCCGCGCCAGCGCCGCACCGCCGCGCTCGGTGACGCGCGCGAACGCCAGACTCCGTCCAAGTTGGATGTCCAGCGCACAAACACTGAAAAATATCACCCTGGACGAACCAATGTTCCGATTTGGGTGGTGACTCGGGGGCAGCGATCTAGACATAATCCGCCCATGGTGCGCTTGTGCGAGAACACCGTCCGTCCTGCCTGCTCGACGCGAGCAGCGGCGGCGGCGGGCCGGCCCAGCGCCCCGGCGAGGTGAGATGCTCTCCGCGACCTGTTCCGTGAGCCAGCCGATCTACGTCGACTCGAGCATCGAGGTGTTCGAAGGAACCTGGGGTGACGAGCGCAAGCCTGCTGTCTTCAAGGTCCTGAAGAGCGAGTTCCCGAGCGCGCGTGAGCTCGCGGCGCTCCGGCACGAGTACAACGTGCTCTGCGCGCTCGACGTCGAGGGCGTCGTCAAGGCCTACGGGCTCGAGAAGCACAGGAACGGCCTCGCGCTCGTGCTCGAGCGGCCGAGCAGGACGACGCTCCACGACATCCTGCGCGCCGGCCGGCTGGAGCTCAAGGCGGCGTTGACGATCGCCCGCTCGGCGGCCCGCGTCCTCGACGAGTTCCACCGCCGCAAGGTGATTCACAAGGACATCAAGCCGCACAACCTCCTCGTCGACCCGGACACGCTCGAGGTCCATTTCGTCGGCTTCGGCATCGCGACGCTCCTCCCGCAGGAGACGCAGCAGGCGATAAGCCCCGAGGCGCTCGAGGGGACGCTCGCGTACATGTCGCCGGAGCAGACCGGCCGGATGAACCGCGTGATCGACCGCCGCACCGACCTCTACTCGTTCGGCGTGACCCTCTATCAGATGCTCACCGGCGTCCTGCCGTTCACCGGCAGCGACCCGCTCGATCTGATCCATGGCCACATCGCGCGGACGCCGGTGCCGCCGCCCGAGCGAGTCCCGGGCGTGCCCGACGCGGTGTCCCGGATCGTGATGAAGCTCCTCGAGAAGAACGCGGAGGACCGGTACCAGAGCGCCTTCGGGCTCTTCGCCGACCTCGACGCGTGCCTCCGCCAGCTCTCGAGCTCCGGCGCGGTGGCGCCCTTCGCGCTCGGCCTGCGCGACATCCCCGACACGCTGCGCATCCCGCAGAAGCTCTACGGCCGCGCCGAGGAGGAGCGCGCGCTGCTCGCCGCCTTCGAGCGCGCCGCCGGCGGGGAGGGCGAGCTCCTGCTCGTGTCGGGGTACTCGGGCATGGGCAAGTCGGCCCTGGTGAACGAGATGCACAGGGCCATCGCCCAGCGAGGCGGCTACTTCACCGCGGGCAAGTTCGAGCAGCTGAACCGCGGTGCGCCGTACGCCTCGCTCGCGCGCGCCTTCCGGGAGCTCCTCCGGCACATCCTCACCGAGCGACCGGAGCAGCTCGCGCGCTGGAGCGCGGCGCTCGCCCGCGCGGTCGGGAGCACCGGCCAGCTCCTCGTCGACCTCATCCCGGAGCTCGAGTGGATCATCGGCCAGCAGCCCCCGGTCCAGCAGCTGCCGCCGGCGGAGGCGCAGGGCCGCTTTCACGGGATCTTCAAGGCGTTCGTCCGCGTCTTCGCGACCGCCGAGCACCCCCTCGTCCTCTTCCTGGACGACCTGCAGTGGGCCGACCCGGCCTCGCTCAAGCTGCTCCAGGTCCTGGCCGCCGATCCGGAGCGCGGCCACCTGCTCCTCCTCGGCGCCTTCCGCGACAACGAGGTGTACGCGGCCCACCCGCTCCGCGTCGCGCTCGACGAGATCGAGAAGGCGGGCGCGCCGCTCCGCGAGCTCAAGCTGAGCCCGCTCGCCCTCGCCGACGTGATCGCGCTGCTCTCGGACGCGCTCTCCGCGGCCCGCGCCGACGTCGAGCCGCTCGCCCGCGTGGTGTTCGACAGGACCCAGAGCAACCCGTTCTTCGTGCGGCAGTTCCTGGGCTCGCTCCACGCGGAGGGCCTGCTCCGCTTCGAGAAGGGCGCCTGGACGTGGGATCTCGACGGCATCCGGCGGCGCACGGTCACCGACAACGTCGTCGACTTCATGGCGCGCAAGATCGAGGAGCTCGAGCCCGAGCTCGTCCGCGTCCTCCGCCTCGCGGCCTGCATCGGGCACGAGTTCGACCTGCGCACCCTCGCGGTCATCAGCGAGCGGCCGGCGCACGAGACCGTGGCCGCGCTGTGGAAGATCCTGCAAGAGGGCCTGATCGCGCCCGTGGACGCCGACTACCGCCTCGCGCACGCGACCGACGACGAGGCGCAGGCCGGCGTCGACTGGCGCGTCACCTACCGCTTCCTGCACGATCGCGTCCAGCACGCGGCGTACTCGCTCATCAGCGAGGATCGCAAGCGCGAGGTCCACCTCAGGATCGCGCGGCTCATGCTCGCCAGCTGCGAGGGCGCCGCGCGGGACGAGGCGCTCTTCGACATCGTCAACCACATCAACATCGCGGCGCCCATCGTGACCTCGCCCGCGGAGCAGGCCACGGCCGCCGAGCTGAACCTCGCCGCCGGCAGGAGGGCCAAGGCCGCCACAGCCTACGAGGCGGCGGCCGGCTATTTCCGCGCGGGGCTCGGGTTTCTGCCCCACGGCGGCTTCGACGACCACTACGAGCTCGCGCTCGCGCTCCACAGGGAGCGCGCCGAGGTCGAGTCGCTGTGCGGCGCCTTCGAGGAGGCCGAGCGGCTCTGTACCGCGGCGCTCGCGCGCGCCAGGACGGCCATGGACAAGGTCTCTGTCCTCCTCGTCCAGGCGAACCAGTACCTGCTCCAGTGGCGCAATCACGAGGCGACCCTTGTCCAGAAGGCCGGCCTCCGGCTCCTTGGCTGTCCGATCCCCGAGGCCCGGGAGGAGGTCGCCGCGCTTCTCGAGCAGGAGCTCCAGGCGGTGCCCGTCCTCCTCGGCGCGCGCAGCATCGAGGAGCTCGCCCGCGCCCCGAGGACGACGAGCCCCGAGCACCCCGTGACGCTGGAGCTGCTCGTGAACCTGTTCTTCGGGGCCTACAACTCGAGCGACCAGACGCTCGCGAACCTCGCCATCGTGAAGATGGTGACGCTCTCACTGCAGCACGGAAACAGCGATATGTCCGCGTTCGGATACGTCGCGTACGGCATGGTGGTCGGCCCGCTGCTCGGCGAGTACGAGACGGCGTACCGGTTCGGCAAGATGGCCGTCGAGCTCGCAGACCAGCTCGACAACCTCGTGCTCCGGGCCAAGACCTACCACATCTTCTCCGCGGACGTGCACAGCTGGACGCAGCCCCTGCGGAAGGCAGATCCCTATTACGACCGGGTCTACGACCTCGGGCTCCAGGCCGGCGACTGGACGGCCATGGGGTACATGATCAGCCAGAGCGGCTCGGACCGGCTCACCTACGGGATGAACCTCGCGGAGCTCTCGCAGCTCACCGAGACGCACCTCGCGTTCCTGCGGCGCGCCCGCAGCCATGACATCATCGATATCCTCCTCGCGGGCGTGATCCAGCCCCTCCGGTGCCTGCAAGGGCTGACGAGGGGCCGGCTCAGCTTCGACGACGACGGGTTCGACGAGGCGTCCTACGCGGCGAAGCACGGCGGCTCGCCCTACCACATGGGGTGGCTGTATTACGCCAAGATCCGGAATGCCTACCTGTTCGGCGACAGGGCGAGCTTTGCCGATCTGATGCCGAAGCTCGCCGTGATCGAGGGCGCCTTGCCGACGCACGCCAAGGTGCCCGAGGCGACGTTCTACGCGGGCCTCATGCGGATCGCCGCGTGGGAGAGCGCCGAGGGCGCGGCGCGGCGGGAGCACGAGGAGCACCTCTCGCGGCTCCTCGGGCGGATGAAGCGCTGGGCCGACGCCGGGCCGGACAACGTGCTTCACAAGCACCTGCTCCTGCTCGCCGAGCAGGCCCGCGTCGAAGGGCAGAGGGCCGAGGCGATGGACCTGTACGAGCGGGGCATCGAGGCCGCGCGGCAGGCCGACTACATCAACAACCAGGCGCTCGGCAACGAGCTTTACGGCAGGTTCTGGCTCGCCCAGGGCAGGGTCGAGTTCGCGCACATCTTCCTGCGCAGGGCGGTTTACCTGTACGATCGCTGGGGGGCGACCGAGAAGGCCAATGCGCTGCGCGAGGAGCTCGCGCCGGCCGACCCCTCGGCCATGGGCCAGCCTCTTCCGCTCTCGCCGACCGGCACCGCGCTCCAGGGCCTCGTCGCGGGGGAGAGCTTCGATCTCGCCACGATCCTCAGCACCGCCCAGGCCATCTCGAGCGCGATCGTGCTCGACAAGGTGATCGAGCAGGTCTTGAGCAGCGTGATCAAGAGCGCCGGGGCGAGCCGGGGGTTCCTCATCCTCTCGCGCGGCGAGGTGCTGACGGTCGAGGCGATGATCGCGGTCGGCCCCGATACGGTGAGCCTGGGCCTCTCGATGCCCCTGGAGGCGCGCCTCGATCTGGCCCGCTCGGTCGTGCATTACGTGGCGCGCTCGCGCGAGGCGCTCGTGATCGGGCGCGCGGACGACGACCCGCGCCTCGCCGGCGATCCGCACGTGATCGCGCGCCGGCCGAAATCGATCCTGGGCTTGCCGCTCCTGCACCAGGGCCGGCTGAGCGGGGTATTGTACCTGGAGAACCACCTCGCGGAGCACGCGTTCACCGCCGATCGCATCGAGCTCTTGCGGCTCCTGTCCTCGCAGGCGGCGGTGGCGGTCGAGAACGCGCTGCTCTACGCGGACCTCACGGCCGTGAGCGCCGAGCTCCGTGAGGCCAACGAGCGGCTGGAGCAGGAGGTGAAGGAGCGGACGGAGGAGCTGTCTCTGGCCAACGTGCGCCTCTCCGCGCAGAGCGCCGAGCTCCGGGACGCCAACGTGCGCCTGTTGCACGAGCTCGGCGAGCGCGAGCGCGCCGAGGCGGCCCGGGCCGAGCTGCAAGAGGAGGTGATCCGGTTCCAGCGGGCGAAGATCTCCGAGCTGTCGACCCCGCTCGTGCCCATCACGAGCGACGTCATGGTCATGCCGCTCATCGGCACGCTGGACGAGGAGCGCGCGCACGACGTGCTCGAGACCCTGCTCGACGGCGCGACGAGGAGCGGCACCCGCACCGTCATCATCGATGTCACGGGGATCAAGGGGGTCGATCAGCGCGTGGCGAACGCCCTGCTCAAGGCGGCGAACGCCCTCCGGCTGCTCGGGGTCCAGGCGGTGCTGACGGGCATCCGCGGCGAGGTCGCGCAGGCGCTCCTCCGGCTCGACATCGACATGTCGCGCATCGTGATCCGCGGGACGCTGCAGAGCGGGATCGCCTACGCCGTCGGCCGATCGGGCGGCATGAGCGCGCCGGGCACCCGGCGCTAGGGGGGCGAGACGCGCGTGGCGATCTGCGCGTCGAATCGTGTAGACACGTCCGGAGCGGATCGCGCATCATGAGCTGGCCAGTTGATCGGGGGTTCCTGCTCTGTCGTGGCCCGCGCGGCGGCACGAGGCGTATGGGCCCGTCGCGCGAGGCGGCTCTTGTCGGGTGGACGGGTGGAGGGGAGAGCGCATGGTGAAGAGCATCGGTCGGTTCATCGTCGGGGTCTGCGTGGCGGCGGGGCTCGCGACCCTGGGCTGCGACAACAGCGGCGCGCCGGCGGCGGGGGGCAAGCCGAAGCTCGCCTACATCACGAACGGCGTCGCCCCGTTCTGGACCATCGCCGAGAAGGGCGTCATCGACGGCGCGAAGGAGCACAACGTCGAGGTGAGCGTCGTGATGCCGAGCGACGTGAACGACCAGCTGCACCGGGTCGAGGATCTCCTGATCCGCGGCGTCGACGGCATCGCGATCAGCCCGATCGACGCGGAGAACCAGGTCCCGCTGCTCAACAAGGCGGCCGCGAAGACGAAGCTCATCACGCAGGACTCGGATGCTCCGAAGAGCGATCGTATCGTGTACATCGGCATCGACAACTACGTCGCTGGCCGGATGGCGGGGCAGCTCGTGGAGGAGGCGATCCCCGGCGGCGGCAAGGTGGCCATCCTGGTCGGGCGGCTCGAGGGCGACAACGCCCGCAAGCGCCGTCAAGGCGTGCTCGACGAGCTGCTCGATCGGCAGGACAACAGCGCCGGGAACGACCCGCTCAACCAGGAGCTGAAGGGGGCGAAATACACCATCGTCGCGACCCTGACCGACCAGATCGACGCCGCCAAGGCGAAGAGCAACGCCGAAGACATGATGTCGGCGCACCCGGACCTCGTGGGCCTGATCGGCCTGAACGCGTACCACACGCCGGCCCTGCTCGAGGCGGTGAAGCAGGCGGGGAAGATGAGCTCGATCCAGGTCGTCGGCTTCGACGAGCAGGACGCGACGCTGCGCGCGATCCAGGACGGCGAGGTGGTCGGTACGGTGGTGCAGAATCCGTACATGTACGGCAAGGAGTCGGTGCGCGTGCTCGCGGCGCTCGTGCGGGGGGATAACTCCGTCGTGCCTCAGGACAAGTTCATCTCCCTGCCGGCCCGGCAGATCCGCAAGGGCAACCTGGACGAGTTCTGGGCCGATCTGAAGCAGAAGGCGGGCAAGCAACCGTGAACCCGGCGTCGGGCAGCGCGGCGCCCCCGCGGCGCGCGCGCCCGATCCGAGCCCGGCGACGCTCGACGCGCTGACGCGAATGACAGCCTCCTCGCCTGAACCGGACGCGACGCCGCTGCTCGAGGCGCGCGGCCTGACCAAGCGCTTCCCCGGCGTGCTCGCGCTCAGCGGCGTGCACCTCGCGCTCGGCCGGGGCGAGGTGCTCGGCATCGTCGGCGAGAACGGCGCTGGCAAGAGCACCCTCATGAAGATCCTCGCCGGCGTGGAGGCGCCCGACGCCGGCGAGATGCTCTTCGACGGGCGGCCTGTCGCGCTCGGCTCCGTCAGGGAGGCGCTCTCCCGCGGGATCGCGCTCATCCACCAGGAGCTGAACCTGGCGGACAACCTCGATGTCGCGGCCAACATCTATCTCGGCCGGGAGCCGCGGCGGGGCGGCTTCATCGACGAGGGCAGGATGGAGCGGGAGGCGCGGGCGATCATGGCGCGGGTCGGCCTCGCGTGCTCGCCGCGCGCGCTCGTCGGCGGCCTGTCGCTCGGGCAGCGGCACCTCGTCGAGATCGCGAAGGCGCTCTCCGCGAACGCGCGGGTGCTCATCATGGATGAGCCCACGTCGTGCCTGTGCCCGCACGAGGCGGAGGCGCTCTTCCAGGTGGTGAGGGAGCTCCGCGCGGCCGGGATCAGCGTCGTGTACATCTCTCACCGCCTCGGCGAGGTGAGGGCGCTCTGCGATCGCGTGCTCGTGCTGCGCGACGGCGAGAACGCGGGCGAGCTCGCGCGTGGGGAGGAAATGAGCCACGAGCGCATCGTGCGATTGATGGTGGGCCGCGATCTCTCGCAGTTCTATCCGCACGTCCCGAACCCGCCCGGCGAGCCGGTGCTCGAGGTCTCCGGCCTCCGGACGTCGAGGCACCCCGAGCGAGCGCTCTCCTTCACGGTGCGCGGCGGGGAGATCGTCGGCGTGGCCGGGCTCCTCGGCGCGGGGCGCACATCGCTGCTCCGTACGCTGTTCGGCGTCACGCCGGCGGCCGGAGGCGCCGTCCGCGTGGCCGGGCGGGCGATCACGCCGCGCGCCCCGCGAGACGCCATCGCCGCCGGGATAGGCCTGGTCCCGGAGGACCGCCAGCAACAGGGCATCATCCTGGAGATGGCGATCCGGGCGAACGTGAGCCTCCCGAGCCTCGACAGGGCGCAGCGCTACGGCGTCCTCGACCGCGCGGGCGAGCGCCGGATGTCGGCGCAGATGATCCGGGAGCTCGGCGTGCGGACGCCGAGCGACGTGCAGCCGGTGCAGCACCTGTCCGGCGGCAACCAGCAGAAGGTCGTCATCGGAAAGTGGCTCTCGATGTCGCCGCGCGTGCTGCTCCTGGACGAGCCGACCCGCGGCATTGACGTCGGCGCCAAGCACGAGATATACCAGCTGATGGAGCGATTGGCAGCGAGCGGCATGGCCACCCTGTTCGTCTCCAGCGACATGGAAGAGGTGATAGGCATGTCCGATCGTGCGCTGGTGATGCACGAGGGGCGCATCGCCGGCGAGCTCGGCCGCGCCGAGCTGAGCGAGGAGGCGATCATGCAGCTCGCGACCGGCAGCGACGCCGCGGCGTGACGCGGCGTGACAGGACCCATCGAGGCCAGAGAGCATGTCTGTGACGACGACACATGACCTCCGGGCGCGCGGTGCCGCGCCGCCCGCGCCGGCTGCGCTGCTCGTGCCCACCACGCGGCGGAAGGTGCTCGGCGTCTTCTGGCTCCTCCTCGCTGTGTCGCTCGGCACCGCGCTCCTGAACGGGAGGTTCCTCCTCGCGGAGAACCTCGAGAACCTGATCCGGAGGACGGCGCTGTTCGGCATCCTCAGCATCGGAGCGGGCTTCGTGATCATCACGGGCGGTATCGACCTCTCGATCGGGTCGGTCGTGGCGCTCGCCGGCTGCATGCTGCCGTGGCTCCTCTCGGTGCAGCACTGGCCGGCCTCGCTGGCGGTGCCCGTGCTGCTCGGCATCTCCCTCTGCATCGGGCTCGCGCACGGTCTGCTCATCACGAAGCTCCGGCTCCAGCCGTTCGTTGTGACGCTCTGCGGGCTCCTGCTCTACCGGGGCACCGCGCGCGGGATCTCCGGCGATCAGACGCAGGGGTTCGGCGTCGGGTTCGAGTCGCTGCGCTACCTGTCGGTCGGCAGCCCGCTCTCGGTCCCCGTGCCGTTCCTCTCGTGGATCTCCGAGGGGCGCTTCAGCCCCTACGCGGTGCACCCGTTCACCGGCGTGAAGACGCGGCTCGCGCCGATCACGTGGATCGACATCCCGATGCCGTTCCTCTTGTTCCTCGCGATCGCTGTGGCGGCGTCGATCTTCCTGAACCGCACCGTCTATGGCCGTTATCTGATGGCGCTGGGCCGCAACGAGCAGGCGGCCCGCTACAGCGGGGTCGATACCGACAGGATGACGATCCTCGCGTATGTCCTCTGCTCGGTGCTCGCCTGCTTCGGGGGCATGCTGTTCGCGCTGGAGGTCAACTCGGCCCAGCCTGTCGATTTCGGCAATTTCTACGAGCTGTACGCGATCGCCGCGGCCGTGCTGGGCGGCTTCAGCCTGCGCGGCGGCGAGGGCGCGGTGGTGGGCGTCATCCTGGGCACCGCCCTCATGCAGGTGCTGCGCAACGCCATCAACATGCTGGGCGTCCCGACCCAGATCGAGTTCGCGGTCATCGGCGCCGTCATCCTGATCGGCGTCATCGCGGACGAGGTGGTCAGGCGCTACGCAGCGGCGAGGCGCAAGGTGGTTGGCGCGTGAGCTGATGAGCTCGCGGCGGCGCGGTCGACGCCGCGCTCCGTCGAGCCCGCGATGGGCGCGGCGCTGTTTGCGTCGATCGCCACATTGCGTGATGGTTTCGGTGCTGGTGGATGCGCGCCGGCACGGCGCATAGAGCGCAGCGTCGCTGTCCTTGCCAGGAGCTCGGCATGGCGGCGCGCAGGTGCGCGCAAGCGCGGGAAGATCGCGTGCTACGCTACAGCATTGCTGGCGTCCCACGCGGAGCCGGAGCGACGTGAGCGCAGGGGGCCCGGGCCGCGATCCGCACGCACCACGTAAAAACATCAACCAAGTCGCTGGCTTACGGTAGCCGTGGAGCGGTCTTCACGCGACGGCCACCCGAGGGAAGGAATGGCGTGATGCTGAAGCGCATTTCTTGTGACACTGCAATTATTTGTCTGACACTCGGGCTCGCGGGCTGCGCGCTCGACACGGACGCAGAGGAGCCGATGGCCGGGGAGTCCGCGGTCCCGTTCCCGTTCGGCTCCGCCGGCAGGGCCCCGTCGAAGGCAGAGGCCCTGAAGGCGCTCGGCGCCGGCATTGCCGCGAAGGGGGTCGGGGTACCCTCTGTGTGGGGACCTGCTGAGAAGTCTTTCCTCGGCACCTCGACGACCGCGGCCTCGAGGGTCTACTTCACCGGTCATCGCGGCATCGTGTCCGAGGTGTTCTATCCGGTGCTCGACACCGTGAACACCGTCGATCTGCAGTTCCTGGTGGGGGACACGGCGAAGACCTTCATCGACGAGGAGAAGCAGCAGAGCTTCACCGTGACCCAGCCGGACAAGCGGTCCATGCGCTGGCAGGCGACGACGACGAACAGCGCCCACAACTGGCGGATCACCAGGACCGTCTTCACCGATCCGGGGCGCCACGCGTTGATCCAGCGCGTCCGATTCGACGCCCTGGGCGGCAGGAACGTCACCCAGTTCAACCTCTACCTGCTTCACAACCCGGCGATGGACAACTCCGGGGCCGGCGACACGTCGAGGACCGTGGACGCAGGGGGGCGCACGCTGCTCGTCGCCTCGGAGAACAGCCGCGCCTCGGCGCTCGCCGCGTCGCGCCCATGGAAGGTGGTGAGCGGCGCGCCGATGGTGTCGAGCGGCTTCGTCGGCGAGTCGGACGGCTGGACCGACCTCCTCGGCGGGAACGTCGACAGGACCATGACCTGGCGAAACGACCTCGCGAGCGGCGGCAATGTGGCGCAGATGGGCTGGATCGACCTCGGCGCGAGCGCCGTCACCAGCGTCTCGTTCGACGTCGTGCTCGGCTTCGGCGCGACCGAGACCGAGGCGGCCTCCACCGCGAACGCGACGCTCGGCAGCAGCCTGAGCACGCTGCAAACCACCTACGACAACGGGTGGAAGTCCTACGCGGCCGGGCTCAGCAGCCAGAGCGCCACCGCCGACGACCAGTATTACCTCGCGGCGATGTCGCTCAAGGCGATCCAGGACAAGTCGAACGGCGCCATGATCGCGGGGATGGGCACACCCTGGGGCGAGACCAACGGCGACGGCAACAACGGCGGCTACCACCTGGTCTGGGCGCGCGATCTGTTCAAGTTCGCCAGCGCGCTTGTGACGGCCGGCGACACCGCGACCGGGACCTCGGTTGTCAACTACCTGTTCAACACCCTGCAGCAGTCGAGCGACTGCGGCGCCGCCGAGTACAACGCGCCGGGCTGCCCGCAGGGCTACAGCCGCGTCGGCCGCTTCCCGCAGAACGCCTGGGTCAGCGGCTGGCAGTACTGGCAAGGCACGCAGATGGATGAGCAGGCGATGCCGATCATCCTCGCGTGGCGGCTCGGACCTTCCGTCTACAACCCGCTGTGGACGAAGATCAAGAGGACGGCCGACTACATCGTCAACACCGGCCCATGGACCCAGCAGGAGCGCTGGGAGGAGAACGCCGGGTACTCGCCGTCGACCATCGCGGCGGAGATCGCGGGCCTCGTCTGCGCCGCGACGATCGCCCGCGCGAACGGCGACACCACAAGCGCGGCGCGCTACATGGCAGCCGCCGACTACTGGCAGCAGGGCGTCGACCGCTGGACGTTCACGACCACGGGGTACCACGGCGACGGCCGGTATTACATCCGCATCAACCCCTCTGCGCGGGGCAACACGGGCAGCGGGCCGCAGGTGTACAACCCGGCGTCGGGGCCGGACGCGGCGATCAGCTTCACGATCGGCAACGGCGGCGGCACGCACGATCAGCGGTACATCGTCGACGGCGGGTTCCTCGAGCTCGTGCGGATGGGGGTGAAGCGGGCCGACGATCCATCGATCATCGCGACGCTGCCCGAGTACGACGCCATCCTGAAGCGGACGATCGCCGGCAAGGGGGACGCGTGGTTCCGCTACAACTACGATGGATACGGCGAGAAGAACGACGGCGGCAACTTCGACGGAAACGGCGGCCGGGGCCGGCTGTGGCCCATCTTCACGGCCGAGCGCGGCATGTTCAAGATCGCCAGCACGGGTGTCGGCGCCGACGGCAACCCCTACCTGACCGCGGTGAAGGCGTTCTCGACGCCGCAGGGCTTCATCCCAGAGCAGGTATGGGGCGAGACGACGGACGTCACCGGCTGGTCCGTCCAGAAGCCGGCGAACGTCGCGGCGGGCACCCCGACGCGGTCGATGAGCCCCCTGAACTGGGCGATGGGCGAGTACATCAGCCTTGTGGCGTCGATCCGGGCGGGCAGGGTCGTCGATGTCCCCTCGGTGGTCTGCGGCCGCTACAACGCATGTGTGGTGCCGCCCGGCTCCGGCGAGGCAGGCGTCACGGTCAACGTCACCGCGACCACCGTGGTTGGCCAGCACATGTACGTCACTGGCAACACCGCGGCGCTCGGCAGCTGGAACACCGATCTCGGCGTCCCTGTCGATCCGCGCAGTTACCCCGTGTGGACGAACCGCGTCAACCTGCCGGCCAGCAGCGCGCTCCAGTACAAGTACTATCGCAAGAACGCCGACGGCACCGTGACCTGGGAGAACCTCCCGGGCGGCGGCAACCGCGCGATGAGCACGCCCGCGTCCGGCGGGGCGCTGACGCTCAACGACACGGTGAGCTGGTGAGTGATCAGCTAAGCGCCGCGCGCGGGCGAGCCTACGCCGCGGGGCGCTCGGGCTCGCAGGCGCGCCCAGCCTTCATCGGGACCGTGAAGAACACCCGCGTTCCCCGGCCGAGCTCGCTCTCCACGCGGATCGCGCCGCCGTGGCGCTCGACGAGGTTCTTGCAGATCGACAGGCCGAGCCCCGTGCTCTTCTCGCCGCCGGTCGACCGGGTGCTCGTCCGCCGGAACTTGCGGAACAGGCCGCTGATCTCGTCCGGGCGAATGCCCAGGCCCTGATCCTCGATCATCACCTCGACCGCTTCACCGAGCCTCCGCGCGCGCACCGTCACCGTCGTGCCCGGATGAGAGAACTTGAACGCGTTGCTGAGCAGGTTGCTCAGGACCTGCTCGATCCGCGCGACGTCACAGCAGACGAGCGGGAGAGCCGCGGGCACGTCGACGTCCACCGCGATCCCCTTCCGGCCGGCGCCGTGCTCGTTCAGGGAGACCGCCGCCAGGAGGATGCCTCGCAGGTCGGCCTCCTGCAGGCGAAGCGCGGCATTCCCGTGCTCCAGCGTCGTGATGTCGAGCAGGTTCTCCAGCAGCTGCAGCGCGAACTCGGCGTTGTCCTGGATCTTCACGGCGTAGCGCTGCGTGTCCTCGGGCCCCGCGCCGACGCCGGCCAGCTGCATCTTCGAGAACCACTGGATCGCCGCGATCGGATTGCGCAGATCGTGCGCGGCGACGCCCATGAGCTCATGGGTCCTCTGGGCCACCTCGGCGAGCTGCTGGTTCTCGCGGTGGAGCGCGTCGGCGCTCGTCTTGAGGCTCGAGAGGAGCCGCTGGCAGCGGCTGATGCGCTCGTGCTGCGCGAACGCGTCGCTCACGACGCCGGCGAGCTCCGGCGGATCCCATGGCTTGGCGATGAACCGGTACACGCCGCCCTCGTTGATGGCCTGGATGGCGGCGCTCGTGTCCGCGTAGGCGGTCATGAGGAGGCGGACGGTCTCCGGGAATTCGCCCTTGAGCCTCGCGTAGAGCTCCGTGCCCGTCGTGCCCGGCATCCGCTGGTCGCTGAGGACGACAGGGATGGGCCGCTCGCGCAAGATCGCGTGGCCCTCCTCGGCGCTCTCCGCGATGAGGACATCGTAGTCGCGCCGGAGCTCGCGGCGGAGCGCCTTCAAGGTCTCGGGCTCGTCGTCGACGATGAGCAGCGCGCGCCGCTCGCCGGAGGCGCGTGTCATCGCTCCGGCTCCTTCGGCAGCGTGATCGTGAAGGTGCTGCCCACCCCGGGGGTCGATCGGACGGTGATCGTGCCGCCGTGCTGATCGACGATGATCTTGTGCGAGATGGTGAGGCCCAGCCCCGTGCCTTGGCCGACAGGCTTGGTCGTGAAGAACGGATCGAAGATCCGGCCGAGGACATCAGGGGTTATCCCGGCGCCGTTGTCCTCGAACTCCAGGGCGACCCGGCGCGCCTCGTCGCGCTCGCGGATCACGATGCGGCCGTTCCCCCGGCCCCGGCACTCGACCGCCTGGGCCGCGTTGATGAGGAGGTTCAGGAACACCTGGCTGAGCTCCGCCGGCTTGCAGCGCAGCATCGGCAGCTCGGCCCACTCGACCGTCACCTGGACGCCGCCGTCCTTCAGCGCCGGGCCCGCGATCGCAAGGGTGCTCTCCAGGCACTCCTTCAGGTCGCAGCGCTCCTCCTCCGCCCGGTCGATCCGCGTGAAGGTCCTGAGGTCCTCGACGATCTTCTGCACGCGCGCGAGGCCGCCCAGCGTGCCTTTCACGAGATCCCTTGTATCCTCGCGCAGAAAGTCGGGCTCGACCTCGGCGCGGAGCGCCTCGGCGAGGCCCTTCACGTCGTCC
This sequence comes from Sorangium sp. So ce117, assembly GCF_051524395.1. Lineage (NCBI taxonomy): Bacteria > Pseudomonadati > Myxococcota > Polyangiales > Polyangiaceae > Sorangium > Sorangium sp. So ce117. The sequence continues at coordinate 5,903,220 of NZ_CP150309.1, read as the reverse complement.
GAGCCTGCGCTGACGGCGGCCCGCTCGAGCGCCTCATAAGCGGCGAACAGCCGATCGAGCGACTCTGCCAGGGTGTGCACGTTGCTGCGGACGAACGCGAGCGGGTTGTTGATCTCGTGGGCCACGCCGGCGGCGAGCTTGCCGAGCGCGTTCATCTTCTCGGAGTGGACGAGCATCGATTGCGTGGCGCGCAGCTGATCGAGCGACCGCTCGAGCTCCTTCTGCTCGGACACGAGCCGCCGCTGTAGGCTCGTGATCCGCGAGTTGAGCGCGGACACCTCGGCGACGACGCGCTCGAGCTCGATGACGTCGAACTCGGCGAGGAGCAGCAGGTCGTGGCCGAGCCGCCAGACCTCTCCCCGGAGGCTGTGCGCGATGGACCGGAGATCACCGAAGTGCAGCATGCCGCGGTAGATCGGCTCCTCGGCGCCGCGCCCGGCCGCGGCGAGCTGCGCGAAGCTCGGGCTGACGAGGCGAGCCCCGGCGCGACCCGGCTCGCCCGCCCCCCCGAGCAGCCGGCGCATGCCGTGGTTGGTGAGCCTCGGCGCGCCGTCCGGCGCGAACACGCCGATCGCGAGCGCGGTCGAGGCCATGAGGAAAGCGGCGGCGAGCTCCGCGACCGGACCGCTGAGCTCGTGTCCCGCCGGCGACGCCACGAGCGGCGCTCCTTCGTTTTCTCCTGCGCTTTGCGCCCTGCGCGGTTCCATCGGAATCATCGGAATCCGATCCTCTCCCTCGCTCGCGGTGGAGGCGATCTGTCTTGGCAGGCCGGCGCGGAGCTCGCTATGCCAAACGCACCCCGCGGGGCCGGCGGTTGAAGGCGCGGAGCGGGGTCATGCGCTCCGCGCCTCGAGGAGCTGCTCCGCCGCGCGGACGGCCCGCTCTGCGCTCGGCGCCGAGCCGTCGGCCCCGAGCTGCCTCCAGAGGTCGTCGACGACGCGGAACGGCTGGCCGCCGACCAGGACGACGACGCCCCTGCACCGATCGTCGCCGCGCGCCGCGGTGATCACCTGGCGGACGCTCGAGAGCTGATCGCTGAGCGCGGCCGAGACCGCGAGGACGTCGGCCTTCCGCTGGACGACCTCCTGGATCACGTGCTCGGCGGGCGTGCTGGCCCCGAGATAGAAGGTGTCCCACCCCGCCATTTCGAAGTAATCGGCGACGAAGCGCGCGCCGATCTCGTGGAGGTTCCCGTCCACGGCGGTGGCCACGAGGCGACGGCCGGCGCGATCGGCGCTGACGATGAGCGGATAGAGCTGGCTCAGGATCATCTGCGTGACCGCCGTGCAGTAGTGCTCCCCGGCGATGCTGAGCTGACGGAGCTGCCAGCGCCGGCCCACCTCGTACTGGGACGGCTCCAGCACGTGAGCATAGATGTCCTTGATCGGCGCGCCCGCGTCGATCGCCTCCCGGATGGCCCGCACCGCTCGCCTCCGGTCCCGATCGAGCAGCGCGTCGAGGTAGCTGCACGCGACGGCCCCGAGCGGCGCCTCCGGGCGGACGAAGCGGGGATTCTCGGCGTGCGTCGAGGTGAGCCGCTCGAGCGCCGCCGCCAGGTACCGCCGCGGCGCCTCGGCGAGGCGCTCCGGCAGCGTGAGCGCGAGGACGTCGCCGAGCGCGCGGAGATAGCCCACGAGCTCGGCGGGGTCGAGGCCGTGCTGCACCAGCAGCGTCTGCGCCCACTCCGCATAGGCGCTGAAGAGCTCCGGCGACCCGTTGTCGACCGCCGCGGCGAGCTGCGCGACGTGGCGCCTGGCGTCGTCGAGGCAGAGCGCGCGCTTCGCGCCGGCGGCGAGCGCGTCCGCCGGGCGCCGCATGAAGCTGAGCGCGACGCTCATCGGCGCGATGCGCGCCGCGGAGCGCTCGATGGCCTCCGCCGGCGAGCCGGCCTCGCCGGCGGCGCACGGGGGCTCGGGGATGGCCGCCAGCGCGGCCGGCGTCACGAGGGGCGAGGCGCAGAGGCGCTCCCGGCCCGCGGCCAGCGCGTCCTGCGCCAGCGAAGAGAGCGCCGGATCGAGCTGCTCGCCGATGCTCTCGCTCAGCGCGTCGAGCGCGGCGCCGAGCGCGCGCCGGGGCACCCCGAGCGCCTCGAGGAACACCGCCGTGAACGCGCAGTACTCGCAGAGCTGCTGGGCGTCCTCCGCGTGGAGCGCCGCCGCGAGGGCGTCGATGTGCGCCGCGAGGTCCACGTGGCAGCGCGAGAGCGCCTCGCGCTCGCCGCGCGCTCCGAAGGCGCGCGGCGCGACGGACGCGGCCTCGAGGCGGGCGAGCGCGGCGTCCCTCAACGATTCACGGCGAGCGACGAGCTCGTCGGCCGCCCTGTCACGCTCTGTGGTCACCATGCCCGCGTATGTGGTGACGCGCCCTCGTCGCCGCACGCGCGATATCGCACGGGCCCGCCCGACGGCGCTGCGGTGCCCGGCCGCGCGGCCGCCGCCGGAGCGTCGTCGCGCGCCGCGGGTCGAGGGCGAGGGGACCCGCCAGGCTTGAGCCGGCGTCGCGCTTCAAGCTACCGTCTCTCCCGCGTCATCAAAAGAGCGTCGTCGCCCGGCGCGGGAGCTGAAGAACGATGTCAATCTCGTTGGTGCGGAACGCCTACGGCAAATCGAGGGTGCGGCTCGTGAAGGTCCGCCGCGCGGGGGCGCGGCACGAGCTCACCGACGTCCAGGTCGATGTCCAGCTGGAGGGCGAGTTCGACGACGCTTACACGAAGGGTGACAACAGCAAGGTGCTGCCCACGGACACGATGAAGAACACCGTGTACGCGCTCGCCAAGGGCCACCCGGTCGAGCCGATCGAGGACTTCGGCGTCCTGCTCGCCGAACACTTCCTCGGGAAGCCGCACACCCTGCGTGCGAGGGTCGTTATCGCGGAGAACGTCTGGTCTCGCGTCGACGCGGGCGGCGCGCCGCACCCTCACGCCTTCCTCCGCGCGGCAGGGGAGCGGCGGACCGCGGAGATCTCCGCGGCTCCCGGCGGTGTCGAGATCACGTCCGGCATCGCGGATCTCCTCGTCCTCAAGACCACCGGCTCGGCGTTCTCGGGCTTCCCGCGCGACGAGCACACGACGCTCAAGGAGACCGGGGACCGCATCCTCTCGACGCTCATGGTGGCTCGCTGGCGCGCGGCCGGCCGCGACCCGGCGCCGACGGCGACGTGGGAGCGCGCCCGCCGCGCCCTGATCGAGACGTTCGCAGAGCGACACAGCCTCTCGGTGCAGCACACCATTCATGACCTGGGGGAGGCGGTGCTCGCCGCCTGTCCTGCCATCGACGAGGTGAGCCTCTCGCTCCCCAACAAGCACTGCCTGCTCGTCGATCTCGCACCCTTCGGGCTCACCAACGACAACGAGATCTTCGTGCCGGTCGACGAGCCGCACGGGCTCATCGAGGCCACGATGAAGCGAGGGAGCTGAGCGTCGGGCGCGGCCGTTTTTCTCGACATGCCGAGGACGTGCCCGGTACAGTGCGGCGCATGGACCAGGTGGCCGGCCCGGACGAGCTCGAGATCGCGACGAGCTACATGAACGCGGTCCTCAACGGACCGTTCATCGCCGTGGAGTGCACGGGCGACGTCGGGTCTCTCGAGATCGCCGCGTGGAGCGCCGGGGCGGAGCGGCTGCTGGGTTATACCGGGGAAGAGGTGATTGGCCGCCGCCTCGCGGACACGGCGTTAAGCAGCGCCGACGCCGACCTCTGGCGACGCCTCTGCGACGGGCAGGGCGGCGCGCCGCTCTCCGCCGAGCACCGGCGGAAGGACGGGCGCGTCGTCGCGTGCGCGTGGGTGCAGGAGCCGATGCGCGGCGCCGACGGCCAGGTGGTGCGCAGGCTCTTCATCGGGCAGGACGTGACCGACCGCGGCCGCCTGGCGGACGTGTCGCGGGACGACTCGATCATCCTGCGCTCCATCCTCGATCACGTCCCGATCGCCGCGTGCAAGTATGATCGCGATGGGGTCTTCACCCATCATGACGGCAAGGGGCTCGAGAACTCGGGCGTGAAGCCTGGGGCGCTCATCGGCAAGAACGTCTTCGACCTCTACGGGTCCAGCCCGGACGCCGCGGACGGGATGCGGCGCGTGCTGGCGGGAGAGGTCGTGGAGAACCAGGTCGAGACCCACGGCATCACCTGGCGGTCCTGGCTGCTCCCCGTCTTCGACGAGGGCGGCGCGCCGAACGGCGCGGTCTCCGTGACGTTCGACATCACGGACATGAAGCGCAAGGAGGTCGAGCTCCAGGCGAGGCTCGACATGATCCAGGCCCAGCAGCAGGTGATTCGCGCGCTGTCGACGCCCATCATCGAGGTCTGGGATCGCGTGCTGACGCTCCCGATGGTCGGCGTCGTCGACAGCGTGAGGACCTCCGAGGTGATGGACAGCCTCCTCGACGCGATCTCGACCAAGGGGGCGCGCTTCGCGATACTCGATCTGACCGGGGTCGACGCCGTCGACACGAAGACGGCGAGCTACCTCATCGACATGGTCCGCGCGATACGGCTCCTCGGCGCGGAGGGCGTGATCACGGGTATCCGCTCGAACGTGGCGCAGACGATGATCGCGCTGGGGGTCGATCTCTCGGGGATCATCACGATGGGCAACCTCCGCGCCGGCCTCAAGCTCTGCATCCAGCGGATGAACCGCGCCGACGCCGCCGCGGCCGACGGCGCGCGGCGGGCCGAGGCACGTTGATCGGGCTATGGCTCTTTCGTCAGCGGCGGCGAGATATCGAGGTCCGCCATCTTTCCCTCTCGCTCCAGCCGCCAGATGTCCTCGTCGGTGACGAACTCCTGCGCGAGGAGCTCTCGCGCCCGCTTGATCTTGGCGAGGAGGACGGGCTCCGTGACCGGTGTGCTCGACTCCTTGGTCGGCGCGGGCGGCGGCTTCATCAGCGAGAACGTCCCGCGCGCCGCGTGCCCCTCCGCCGTCTCCCCCTCGAGCATGTACGTGACGGTGAACACATCCGGTTCACGCGCCGTGTCGAGCCTCACCTCCACATCGACCCCTTGCCCGGGTGGGATCTCGACAAGGCCGAGCGAGGCCTTGTCGAGCGGTGAGGCGCTCGACGTCCCCGCGAAGTGCCGCACCGCCGTGACCGTACCGATCCGGACCGGCGCGTCGCGGTGATGCCAGAGGCGGAAGGTCTGCCGGACCACGCCGTCCGCCTCCTGCCGGGGAAAGCGGGGCGTCGGCGTCGCCGCGATGGTCACGACCCCCCGCTCCGCGAGGTCCTGAAACATCATGTTCGGGATCTGGAGCAGAACGCGGCCGGTGAGCTTCTCGCCCGCTTCGCCCTGGACCTCCACCCGGATCAGAAACTCGGAGACGAGCGCGGTTTGCGGGCGGCGCTCGTAGCTGTGGGTCACGAACGGCGCCTTCGTCTTCTCCGAGCCGCCGTCGTCGAACACCCAGGCATAACTCGCGGGCTTGAACGGCCTCGCATCGGGGTCGTCCTTGAGCCCGACGTCGACGATCTGCGCCGTGAGCTCGAATTCACCGGGGGTGCTCGGCAGGAGCCTGTGGGTGATGACGACGATCCGCTCCGGCTTGCAGGCGTTGACCTTGTATCTCGGGACCTCGATCTGAGTCACCGCGTTGTTACGCCCGAACACGGAGATGGTGGGCATCTCGTACGACCCGTCCCTCTCGGGCCAGATGCGGAGCGGCACCCGCGATCCGGCGCGCGTGCCAATGACGCCGTGGAGGTATTCATCTGTCCCGTTCGTTGTATGCGATCGCACGGTGATGAGGTTCTCCTCGCCGGCGCACACTTCCGGCTTCTCGACCTCGATCTCGTCGATGATGGGCGCCGGGTCCTCCGCGGGCGCGCTCGCCACGGCGGCGCTCGCCGCGGCGACGCTCACCGCGCGTCCGGCGCGCTGCGGGGCCTCCGGCGCGCTCGCCTTCGGCGCTGCCTGCACGGGCTCGGGCGCCTTGGCAGGGCGGACCGACCAGACAAGGACCCACAGCGCGGCGGCGAGCACCACCACACCGACCCATTGCGCCTTTGACCGATGCTCGCCGATCCTGGTCGTCATGGCCGGAGCTCCTCACGTTACTGTGCTCGAACGTCCGTCAGTACCAGCACCCGTAGACGTTGCCTCCGGAGTTCCACTGGACGTTGTGGTTCGTATCGGCGGACCAGACGGTCGCGCCGGCCTGCGTCCCCCAGGGGTGCCCGCTCCAGCCGCCGATGCGGTCGGGGCTGATGGACACGGCGACGGTCTTCGGGTCGTCTCGGACTCCTCTCCACACGCTGCCGCTGCCGGTGTTGCATGCGTGCGAGGCCATGCAGTTCGCGACCTGATTGGCGGCCTTCTCGCAGACGTCCGAGAGGCAGACGATCGATGTGCCGATCGAGCCCCAGAACCCCAGGCTGTTCTCGCAGCTGTCCATCACCCCGCCGTGAAGGGCGTTGGCCGCGCTGGCGAGCTTGGCGTGGCTGTACGTGTACGGCGGGATGGCGCCCTGGCCGTCGAGATGGTGCGCGTAGGCCAGGAATGACGAGCAAACCATACCGTTGTTCCACGCCGGCCCGCCGGTGGGCGTGCCCTCGGTGTCACGGTACTGGAAGAACGAGTAGCGCACCCGGCCGCCGCGAACGCTCAGCCGAGCGATCTCGACCCCTTCGTCGATGCTCGAGCGCTCGGCGTAGTAGGGCACCTCCCACCAGATGGCTTCGCCGATCGACGCGGCCCGCTTGGGGTCGCCGACCTGGTAGGTCAGCGCGGCCGGGCCGCTCCCGCCGCTCCCGTAGAGGAAGCGGTAGATCCCACCCTGGTTGACCTGCGCGAGCCCGGGATAACCATCGAGCAGATCGCTCGATACGATGGGCGTGCTGCACACCTCAGGCCAGGAGTTCTCGCGCGGCTGCTTCATGGTGGCATGCGTCACCCACCGTCCGGGTCCGTGTGACAGCATCGAGTGCGTCCGGAACTCGCCGACGGCGTTAAGGACGTCTCCGATCGGCCCCGAGCCGGCGCTGAACACCGCCGCGCCGTTCGGCGCGTTCCAGCCGGCGCTGGAGTACCCGCATGCCTGCTCGGCGGCGGCAGCGGCGGAGGCGAGGCACGACGATACGATGGCGAGCGGCAGGACGAACGCTGGTTTCACGGGCGCACCTCCGATCGAGAGCACGGCTGTCGGGACACGGGGCAGCGAAGCGGGCGCGTGGAGCGTCCTGGGCTCTGACGGATGAACGCCGCGAGCGGCCCGAGCCGGAGGGGGCGCTCGCTCTGGATACGGAAGGATGACGCTCCAGGGGCGGCGCATGCGGGTGCCCCACCCCCGGCAGATAGTGTGGTCTAAGGAAACCGTGGGCAAGCAGAAAATGGAGGCGCGATTGCCTTCTACCGCCGTGATCGAGCCCCTCAGGCGGGGGGGCCTGGCTGATGCACGGGGTGATGCACAGGACGGACCGGCGGGACCCGGGGACGCCTCATCGGTTGACGGGAGGCGGCGATCCCCGTCCCGGGGCTCCGAGCACCTCGACCGCCCCCTCTGACGACAACAAGATCTGCGGGTTGGCCTGCGCCGGCGAGATCACGTTGAGCACGCCCCTCGCGCGCACGCGCAGGCCTTGTTTGATGAACTTGTTGCGCGCGTCCACCGGGGCGCCGGGGTGTGCCGCCCAGCCCCGCGCGAGTTTGTCGCGGATCGCCTTGAAGAGCTCCGGATCGCTGAAATTGACGAGCGTATACTCGCGCTCCACCCGATCCCTGTCGACGACGCGCAGCGCCCAGATGTCGAATTTAATCTGCGGGCTCCTCGGAAAGAGCACGAGATCGCCCTCCAGCTCGATCGGCTGGCCATGACCTGCCTGCACGCGCTCCAGCACCTCGATAGGCCTCGAGACGGCCGGATCGAGCCGGAGGTGGATCGGGCGATCGGGGTGCTCGGCGATCACGTAATGCAGCCGGATCTTGTCATTGCGCCACAGATCTCGGACGTGCTCCGGGCGGGTCACGAAGACCGGCACCACCTTGTCTGCGAGCTCGACAACGAGGATCTTGCCCTCGGCGTCGACGCCGTGCACACGACCCACGAGCGCGCGCCCCCCGAGGAGCGCCGCGTGCGTGGTCGTGTCGTGTGCATACGACGGCGCGTCCACGCCGGAGGAAAACCGCGTGAGCACCTCGATGCGGCGCACGCGGACATGGCGCTGAGGTCCCTTTTTCTCGAGGCTGCCGAACACGCGCAGCCGGTCATGCCGCTGGAGCCCGGCGAGCTCCCGCGCGACCTCCGGCGATCCCGGGATCATCGGAAAGTCAGCGTAACGGAAGAAATCGTTCGGGAGCCGGTAGGTGAATACGAAGAGACCGGACGCAGGCGCCGCGCCGTGCATCCATCCATCGAGCCCGTCGCCGGCGAGCGCCGCGGCGACACCGGCATCATCGTCCGGGTCAATCACGGCCGACGGATCGCGCGCGGCCGGCGTCGCGTGATGGATCGGAGTCGCGCGCGCGGGCAGCGCGGCCGGAGCCTGTGTCGGCGGGGGATGACAGCCGGACGGAACGACCAGGAGGGCGAGGAGCCAGCCGAACACCGCGACTACGCGTTGACCCATACGCAAGCATAGCAGGTTCGGAGTCGAACCTGCACGGAGGCCGTGGAGCGCCTGAGCGGCGCTGTCGCGCGCTCCGGTCGAATCGCGCCCGCAAGGCGATCCACACGAACGTTGGACGCTCATGTGGACGCCTGGAGCTGCCTCTCGCGGTGGAGCTGGAGATCAGGCTTTCCCGGATGCTGCGATGGCGCGGGTCGGCCGTCCAGCGTGGATGAAACACGATGTAGAGCGTGAAGGGCTCGACCTCGAAGGGGACCGGTCGGGTCGTGAGCGGGAGCCCCGAGGCGCGGACGATGCGCGCAGGCGGCTCGGCGCCGTCGTGGCGCTCGCGGCGGCGCTCGTGATCTGGGCCGGCGTTGGCAGCCCATCAGCGACGAGACCGTGGGACAGCGGAGCCTGGAGCGCCTGCGCGAGCTCAACCGCGCCCACCCGAGCCTGCGCGTCGTCGACCGGCACGAGGCGCCCAGGTGATCTGCGATGTCCCCCGCGCCGTGACGCCTCGAGGCGCGCGGCGGGCGTGACGCCGCTGGTAAAAATTGGAGAGCTTTCGGCGGTTCGTGATCAATACGCGTCGGTGCGGGAATTCTTCCAATGACTACTCGTGTGCGCGGCGTGGGTGGCCTGGAGAGGTACGACGGAGTCGCGCTCTCGCCTCGCTGCTCAGGCCTCATTTTGCCCGGTTCTGCTGGGCTGACGCGGCGCGTGCCGCGTCAAGCGCCGGCCAGTCGATCCATAATATGACGGGAGTGGAGTCTTCGGGCAGTATCAGACTTCGCCGGCGGATGGTCCGTTGTTGACCGCTGTCCGGTCATTGAACGTGGGCGTCTTGCTCTGTGGATTGCTGGGAGCAACGCTTGACGTCTGGCGAGGCTTCACCGTAGGTTGTGACCGACGGTAGGAGGTCACGGTATGGCTGACTTGGGATATCGTCGCTGGCGAGCCGGTCACGCGCTCCTGGCGACGCTCGCGCTGACGGCCGCGGCCGGGTGCGGCAACGGGCAGATCGGAGCGGCGGACACCAGCTCCAGCTCCGGGGAGGACGGCTCGACGTCCGGACAAGGAGGCGATCCGCCGGTGTGCGGCGCCGAGCGGATCCTCGCGCCGCAGCGGCGTTTGACGCGATTCGAATACAACAACACGGTCCGAGATCTCCTCGGAACGTCCCTCACCCCTGCCGATCAATTCCCCCCGGATGAGATCGCCGGCGGCTTCAACAACAACGCGACGGTGCTGACCGTGTCTGCGCTGCACGCGGAGAAGTACCTCCTGGCTGCCGAGGCGCTCGCGACCGAGGCCGTCGCGGGCGATCTGTCGAAGCTCGTGCCGTGTGATCCGGCCGCGGTCGAGGGGCAAGTCGCCCAGGAGGAGGCGTGCGCGCGGCAGTTCGTCCAGGACTTCGGCCGTCGCGCGTACCGTCGACCGCTCGAGACGTCGGACGTCGACCGGCTGATGCGCGCCTACGCCGCGGGACGCACGGACGGGTCGTTCCGTGAGGGCATCGAGGTCGTCCTCCGGGCCGCGCTGCAATCGCCGAAGTTCCTGTTCCGCCTGGAGCTGCGTCACGATGTCGATGCCTCCTCGTCGCGGGTGCGCCTCGACCCGTACGAGATGGCGTCGCGCCTGTCGTACCTCGTCTGGGCGTCGGGCCCCGACGACGAGCTGCTCGATGCCGCCGAGGCGGGCCTGCTCGATACCCGCGAGCAGCTCGCCGAGCGAACCCGCCAGATGCTGGAGCACCCGCGGGCGCGCCGGGCCATCACGGAGTTCTACAAGCAATGGCTCAACCTCGGGAAGCTCGAGACCATCGTCAAGGAGGAGAGCCAGTTCCCCGGGTACGACGACGAGCTCGTCGCGGGGATCCGCGCCGAGACTCCCGCGTTCGTCGAGCACGTGCTGTGGTCCGGGGACCACAAGCTCTCGAGCCTGCTCACGCTGCCCGTCGGCTTTGCCACCGAGTCCGTCGCCGAGCTCTACGGCGTGACGGTCCCGCCCGGCTCGACCACACCCCAGCTCGTGGAGCTCCCGCCGGACCAGCGCTCGGGGGTGCTCACGCAGCCCGCGTTCCTGGCCGTCCACGCGCACCCCGATCAGACCTCTCCGGTGCTGCGCGGCAAGGCCATCCGCTCGAAGTTCATGTGCCAGGACCCGCCGCCTCCTCCTGACGACGTCGACCTCACGCCGCCCACCGGCGAGGAGGGCGTCACAGCGCGTGAACGGTTCAACCAGCACGCCTCCAATGCCAGGTGCGCCGGCTGCCATCAGCTGATGGATCCGATCGGCTTCGCGTTCGAGAACTTCGACGCCGTGGGCGCCTACCGCACCGAGGAGGGCGGGCAGGTCATCGACGTCTCCGGGGAGATGGTCCTGTCCGATGACATGGACGGCCCGTTCGTCGGCGTTCGCCAGCTGGCGGAGAAGCTCGCCGGGAGCGAGCAGGTCCGCGAGTGCCTCGCGACGCAATGGTTCCGCTACACGGCGGGCCGCTTCGAGAACATCGACGACGAGTGCTCGCTCGACGGGCTGCGCGCAGGGTTCCACGGCTCCGAGGGTGATCTCGTGGAGCTCATCGTGGCGACGACGCAGACCGACGCGTTCCTGTACCGCAGCGCGATCGCAGAGGAGGAGTGACATGAAACCGCGAATGATCTCTCGACGGCGGATGCTCCAGGGCGCGCTGGCGGCGACGGCGACGATCCCGCTGCTGAACTCCGAGCTGGCCCGCGGGCAAGAGACCACGGCGCCCAAGCGCTTCGTGGTGTTCTATACGCCGAACGGCACCATGGAGTCGAAATGGATGCCCACGGGCACGGAGAACAACTTCACGCTGAGCCCGCTGCTCCAGCCGCTCTCGCCGTTCAAGTCGAAGATTATCCCGATGCGCGGGGTGAACATGAACGTCGTCGTCAACTCCAACGTCGGCTCCGAGCACGCTCGGGGCATCGGGGGACTGCTGACGGGGCGGGCGCTGCTCAAGGGCAACTTCAAGAGCTTCATGTCCACCAACGCCGGCTGGTCGTCGGGGATCTCGCTCGATCAGCACATCGCGAACAAGCTGCAGCCCCAGACCCTGTTCAAGACCCTGGAGCTCGGCGTCCAGGTCCGTGACGCGGAGGTGCGCGGCCGGCTCAGCTACGCGGGGCCGGACCAGCCCATCCCCCCCCGCGAGGACCCTTACGACACGTTCCAGCAGCTCTTCGGGGCCACGGTGCCCGACCCGGGCCAGGACCCGGGCGGCGCTACCGCGCTGGATCGGCTCCGCGCGCAGCGGCGGACCGTGTTCGATCTCCTCCGCGAGGACATCGCCGACGTGCGGCCTCGCATCGGCAAGGAAGATCGCATCAAGCTCGACTCGCACCTGCAGTCGATCCGGGACATCGAGGCGCGCCTGGCCGGCGGCGGCTCTTCGAACGGCGGAGGCGGCACCCCGAGCACGAGCTGCAAGGCCCCGGCGCTGGGCGACCGCATCGACCTCTCGAAGGACGACAACATGCCCGCCATCGGCAAGCTCCAGATGGACATGATGGCCGCGGCGCTCGCGTGTGACCTCACCCGGGTCGCCACGATCCAGTGGTCGTACGCCGAGAGCGAGCACCTCTACCCGTTCCTCGGTCTCACGCAGAATCACCATGCCATCTCCCACGAGTGGAACGCGGCGGGCGACGAGAAGTACATGAAGATCCACACGTGGTTCGCGGAGCAGCTCGCCTACCTGCTCGGGAAGCTCGACTCGTACGCGGAAGGGGATCGCACGCTCCTCGACAACACCGTCGTCCTGTGGGTCACCGAGATCGGCGAGTCGAGGCAGCACGCGCTCACGAACATCCCGTTCTTGCTCGCCGGCAGCGCGGGCGGGGTCTTCAAGACCGGCCGCTTCGTGGACTATCTGGCGAACGGCGGCTCTGCCCGCCAGCACAACGATCTGCTCGTCACGATCGCGAACGCGATGGGCACCGACGACAAGACGTTCGGCGACCCGCAGTACAGCACCGGCGCGCTTCCGTCGCTCACCTAGAGCGGCGGTCACCCGCTTCGGATACGGGCCCACCTCGGCGTTTTCGGTGCTCAGCGCACGGGAGTGCGCTTCCGCGCCGAAAACGCCGATCTGGGCCCGTCTCCTGTGCGGGAGACCGCCGCTCTGCTCGGCATGTGGCAGAGGTGGGCGGAAGGCGCTTTGGTTCCGCGCACGGGAGAGCGCGGGCGCGGGGAGCGTCACGCGGTGTTCATTGACCGGCCGTCACGGCGCGGAACCGGAACGTGGGGTCGCGGTCCGTGCCGCCCGGCCTCGCGGCGCGCCAGCCGAGGTGGTGCGCGTAGCTCCCCAGACGGCCGTCCTGCTCGAGCCGCTCCTCAACGACCGGGTCGCGGCGCTCGGCGTGCGGGCTCACGTAGAGCGCGTCGGTCGGGCAGTAGAGCTCGCACATGAAGCAGGTCTGGCAGTCCTGCTGGCGCGCGATGACAGGCGCCTCGCCAGGCCGCGCCTCGAAGACGTTCGTGGGGCAGACCTTGACGCAGAGGTTGCAATCGATGCAGCGGGCGTCGCTCAAGAGCTCGATCACGCGAGATCTCCTCGGTTGGAAGGCCGGTTGGAGGGGCCTAGCGGGTGCCGGCGGGGCTCGACCCAGACCGACGAGAGCCCGCCGGTGGTGAGGTGATGGGCCTGCTCGGGATCGGTGTCCGGCAGGTCCGTGCGCTGGTGCAGCCCACGGGACTCGGCGCGCACGAGCGCGCTGCGGTAGCAGAAGCGCGCGGTGGCCAGCAGCGCGGCCGCCTCGCGCGCCCGGACCTGCGCGACGCCGGCGGCGCCGAGGCGCGCGCTCGCGTCGCGCCACGCGCCGTCGAGCCGCTCGACCGACGCCGCCAGCTGGCGACCCTGCCGGAAGAGGTTCTTGTCGAGCGGCAGCATCTCCTGCTGGACGAGGTCGATGACCTCGCCCGCGTCGAGCCCGCCCTGTGTCCCGCTGGGCCGGAGGCCGACGGTCCCGGCGGCGCGCACGGCCCTCGCCGCAGCACGGTCGCCCAGGCCGGCCGCGAAGCGCGCGGCGGCGTGGCCGGCCCAGGTGCCGCTCGAGATGGCCCAGGCGGCGTTGGGGCTCCCGCCGCCGCTCGAGGCGCCGACGATGAGCTCGCGCGAGGCCGCGTCGCCCGCGGCGTAGAGCCCAGGGACGCTCGTCGCGCACTCCTCGTCGACGACGCGGATCCCGCCGCTGCCGCGCACCGTGCCCTCCGCGCGCAAGGTGACCGGGAACCGCTGCTTGAACGGGTCGATCCCGAGCCGGTCGTGCGGCAGAAAGCAGTTCGGCTGGCCGTCGCGCAGCCAGCGCTGGATCTCGGGGCCGGCGCGATCGAGCACCGCATAGACCGGCCCGCGTTGCAGCGCCCTCGCCACCGCGAGCATGCGATTGCCCCGGCTGTCTAGCTCCTCGCCCGACTCGGTCGTGAAGGTCGCCCAGAAGTACGGGAGCCCCTTGGTGACCGAGGCATAAGCCGGGCTGATGCCATACTGGGCCGAGAACTCCATTCCGGAGAGCTCCGCGCCCACCTCCGCGGCCATCAGGTAGCCGTCGCCCGTGTTGACGTCGCAGCCGAGCGCCTTGCTCAGGAACGCGCAGCCGCCGCTGGCCAGCACCACGGCGCCGGCGCGGATGCGCCACGCGGCGCCCTCCTGTCGGGAGTAACCCTGCGCGCCGGCGACCACCCCGTCGCTCGCGAGCAGCTCGAGGGCAGGGGCGTGGTCGAGGATGCGGACGCCGGCGCGCCGGAGCTGCCGGCGCAGGAAGTACATGTAATCGGGGCCCCTCAGGTTGGCGCGGTACTGAAGGCCGCTGTCGTCCACGGGGAAGGGGTAGCCCCACGCCGCGAGCTGGTTGATCTGCGTCCACGTCGCGTCGAGCACGCGCGCCATCCACTCGCGGTGCGCGAGCCCGCCGCTCCGCGCATGACGGCTCTCGATCGCGCGCTCGCGGGCGTCCCCGTCGGGTGCCACGTACCAGGCCCCGGTGTTCGCGGGCGCCGTCGCGCCCGACGTGCCGCAGTAGCCCTTGTCGACGAGCACCACACTGCGCGCGCCGCTCGCCGCGGCCCCCAGCGCGGCCCACGCCCCGGCGGGGCCGCCGCCGATCACCAGCACGTCGGCGAAGTCGTCGATCTCGGAGGCGCGGGGAGGGGACAGCGTCGCAGGGGTGTTCATCGGAGATCCGCCGCTGCGGGCCCAAGCAGCAATCGGGCCAGCGCTGTTGTCAGCGTGGACGGGTGGTGGGTGGCTCCGTTGCTGTCTCAGCAGCAGCCGGTGGTGATCGGGTGCTGAGGCGCGCGCAGGATCCGTGTCGTCACGGGCTGCCGAGCTCGCCCGGGCTGGCGCCCGAGAAGGCCTGGAGCGCGCCGGTGAGATCGGGGAAGACGACCACCTCGCGCGCGGGCTCGCCGGGGTCGTAGCGCAGCCAGAGCAGCGGCCACGCGTAGGCGCGCACCGCCTGCGCCACGATCCGGCCGCCCGCGGCGAACGCGCCGAGGGTGGCCACCGCGCTCTCGATCGTGCCGGCAAAATGGTGCCCATGAAAATCCGGCTCGACCGCCCGGTCGCCGCCGCCTCGGTAGGCGGTGCGCACCGCCCGGGGGCGGAGGTCGAGGCAGCGCAGCGGCTCGGGGGGATCCGCGGCGCCCAGCGCGCGCTTCAGGGCGCTGTCGAACGAGAACAGCGCCGGCACGAAGGACATCTCGCGTGGCGCGTAGAGCTCGCGCACCTCGATCGGGCGGTCCTGCACGTGGCGGATGCGCGCCCGCCGCACATGGCCGTCGCCCATGCAGGACGCGCAGACGACGGGGCTCGCGCTGGCGCCGGCGCACGCGGCGCAGGGCCGGAGGCCGAGATGCTCGACCAGGCGCCGGTGGGCACGCGCCTCGAAGGCCTCGGGGAGCGGCGGCTCTCCGGGCGCGATCTGCAGCGCGTCCTCCACGCTGAGGTCGACGACCTCGGTCCAGCCTTCACGGCGCACGATCGACGCGAGCACCACCAGCGCTGCCACGCGGCGCTCCTCGGCCGGCGCGCCGGGCGGCAGCGCGAGCCCCTCGGCGCGGGCACGCCCGAGGGTTGGCAGGTACCGGGCCACGGGGTCGGACGGATCCACCCTGGCAAGGCTAGTACGTCGTCGCCCAAGGACGAATGCGCGGTGGCGAACCGTCGTGATCCGTAGGGATTTTCGACGCACGGAGCTAGCCGAGCCCGGCCCGGCGGACACGGGCTCCCCGAAGCCCGGGGTCACGCGCGACGCGCGGCCCATGGCCCGCGCAGGTCTTGCATTTTTGCCGCTATATGTTGCGTTTCTGGGCGTTGTATTGCGTGAGTGCAAGACTCATCCTGGCGCCCATGAACAACGCATCGCTCGTCCCGAACTCCTCGTCTCGCCTCCACGTGGTGCTCGGCGCCGGCCAGATCGGCCCGCGGGTCGCGGCTCTCTTGCTGGCGCAGGGCCATCGTGTGCGCCTGGTGCAGCGCACCCGCCGCGCTCCGGAGCGCCCGGGGCTCACGTCGGTGTGCGGCGACATCACCGATCTCGCCTTTGCCGAGGAGGCCACGCGCGGCGCGAGCGTGGTCTACGATTGCATGAACCCGCCCTACCACCTCTGGGCCACGCAGCTCTTGCCCATCGCGCGCGGCGCGGTGCACGGCGCGAGCAAGGCGGGCGCGAAGCTCGTGGCCCTCGACTGCCTGTACATGTACGGCGTGCCCGACGGCGCCATGCGAGAGGACTCGCCGCGCCGCCCCTGCAGCAAGAAGGGCGCGCTGCGCGTCGAGCTCGAGGAGCTGCGCCTCGCGGCCCAGCGCCGCGGCGACGTGCGCGTGGCCATCGGGCGCGCCAGCGACTTCTTCGGCGCCGACGTGCCGCTGTCTGCCTGGGGCGACCGTTTCTACGCGCGCGCGCTCGCCGGAAAAGCCGTGGAGTGCATGGGTGATCCCGAGATGCCTCACTCGTATACCTACGTGGAGGACGTGGCGCGGGGCCTCGTGACGCTGGGCGAGCGGGAGGAGGCGATGGGCCATGTCTGGCACCTGCCGACGGCGCCTGCCGAGAGCACGCGGGCGCTCGCGCAGCGCCTCGGGCGCGCCCTTGGCGTCGAGGTCGAGGTGGCGCGGCTCCCGCGCGTCCTGCTGCGCGCGGTGGGCCTGTTCTCGCCCTTCATGCGGGAGGTGGCCGAGATGGCGTACCAGTGGGACGTGCCCTATGTCATCGACGATGCGCGCTTTCGCGAGGCCTTCGGCTGGTCGGCGACCCCCGTCGAGCGGCAGGTCGCCGACATCGCCGCCTGGGCCCGCGACAGGTACAAGATCGCCGCCCCGCGCGGAGCGGCGGCGATCCCCGCGGCGCGGGCCTGATCGGGCCACGAGCGCGCTGCCGCGATCTCCCCGGCGCGCAGGCTGGCAGATCGCACGGGAGCGGATCAAATCACCCAGGTCGCTGCGCGCGAGAAGGACTTGACTCGTCCGGTTGAAGACACCGAGATCTCGCTCTTTCTGGAGGGCGTCATGCGTCTCGGTTCCTTGTCTCCGGTGATGGGCCTGCTGGTCGTGGGGCTCGGCGTCGCGTCTTGCGCTTCCGGCTCGGAAGAGCTCCCTGGGGGCTCATCGGAGGGCGGCGGCGGCGCTTCCGGGGTCAGCGCGTCGGTCGGCTCGTCGTCCGGCGGCGGCGGAGCGCCCGGCGCGTCGGTCGGCTCGTCGTCCGGCGGCGGCGGAGCGCCCGGCACCTCCAGCGCTTCGGCGGGCGGGGCGCCCGGCACCTCCGGCGCGTCAGTCGGCTCGGCGTCCGGCGGCGGCGGGGCGCCTGGCGAGGGTGGGGGACCGGAGCTGCCGCCGGCGGTCGGCCCCCTGGTCAACGGGATCCAGTGGGCCGACACCTCGGGCAAACCCATCCAGGCGCACGGGGGAGGGGTGATCCGGGTGGGCGACCATTATTACTGGTTCGGAGAGAACCGGAACCCGGACGGGACGTTCTATGCCGTCTCCTGCTATCGCTCGACCGATCTGCGGCGCTGGGAGTTCAGGAACCATGTCTTGACGATGGACTCGGACAAGGACCTCGATCCGGCCAACATCGAGCGCCCGAAGGTGGTCTACAACGCATCCACGGACAGATTCGTGATGTGGATGCACTGGGAGAACGGGGTGAACTACGGTGAGGCCCGCGCCGCGGTCGCGAGCTCGAGCACCGTGGACGGCGACTACACGTATCACGGCAGCTTCCGGCCGCTCGCCGGCAGCGGGGTGACCGATCACGGCAAGCCCGGGTACATGTCCCGCGACTGCGGGCTCTTCGTCGACGACGACGCCAAGGGCTATTTCATCTCCGCCACGAACGAGAACTACGATCTCAACCTCTACGAGCTGGCCCCCGACTACCTGTCCGTCGCCCGCCTCTCCGCCACGCTCTTCCCCGGCGGGCACCGGGAGGCGCCGGCGCTGTTCAAGCGGAACGGGACCTATTTCCTGCTGACCTCCGGCGCCACGGGCTGGTCGCCCAACCAGGCAAAATACGCGACGTCCCGCGCTCTCGACAGGGGCTGGTCGGCGATGACCAACGTCGGTGACGGCACGACCTACCACTCCCAGTCGACCTACGTGCTCCCGGTCCAGGGCAGCGCCGGGACGGCCTATCTGTACATGGGAGACCGGTGGGCAGGGGCCTGGAGCGGACCGGTCAACAACTCGACGTACGTCTGGCAGCCGATCTCCTTCCCGTCGGACACCACCATGAGCATGCGCTGGAACAACACGCTGACCATCGACACGTCGGCGGGCGCCGTCGCCGGAGCGACGAACAATTTCAAGCTCGTCAACAAGAAGAGCGGCAAGGTGATGGATGTCGTCGGCGCGTCGGGCGAGGACGGGGCGGACGTCGTCCAGAGCCCGGACAGGGGCGGAGACAGCCAGAAGTGGAGCTTCAATTACAATGGATCGGGCTACTTCCGGGTGACCAACGTCAAGAGCGGCAAGGTGCTCGATGTCCCTGACGAGTCGACGAGCGACGGGGTCGCGCTGGTGCAATGGGAGAACCACGACGGCGACAACCAGGCGTGGCTGTTCATCGATCTGGGCGGCGGTGATTTCCAGATCAGGAACAAGAAGAGCGGCAAGCTGATCGGGGTCTACCAGGGCTCCACCGAGGACGCCGCCGCGATCGAGCAGCGGGGGGGCGGCGGCGGCGAGGAGCAGCGATGGCAGATCGTCGTCGCCGAGTGATGGGTGGATGACGGGCGGGGCGTCCGCGAGGGCAGGGCCGCTGCGAGGCTGGCGCCGATGAGCGCGGCATCCCGGCCCGAACGAGGCCGACCGGGCCGGGAGGGAGGCTCGCGGCGCCGCTACGACCGCGCGCGCCGCCGCCGCCCGAGCACGAGGCCCGCGACCGCCGCCGCGAGCGCGGCGGCGCTGCCCGCGGAGCCCGCCGGGCCAGAGGTGCTGCACCCGGCCGCGGCCGGCGCGAAGCCGCCGTCCGTGTCCGCGTCGGCCGACGCCGGCAGCGCGTCCGGCTCGTGCAGATCCCGAGCCCACATGGGCTCATCGAGCACCTCGTCCACGGCGAACGAGGTAGACAGCACCTCTCGCTCGCCGCCCAGGCCCTCTTCCGGCGCGAACTCCGCGCTCCCCGGCGCGGCGAGCTGCGCGACGGCGCCCTGCGGGCTCGAGACCCGGAAGATCGTGTTGCCGATGGTCACATACCAGCTCCCGTCGAGCCAGCGACCGTGCCCGAGAGACGAGCCGATGGTCTCGGGCGCGCCCCCCGCCCGGCCCAGATAGCGCTTGCCGCCGTTCAGGAAGAGGACCTCGCCGGTGTCGCTGATGCCGTCGTGGCCGACCCGGAGCTTCACCTGATCGAACTGGCTCGACGTCGTAAAATCGCTGATCTGATGCTGCTCGCCGTCGGGGGTCCGCAGCCAGACCTGGTTGACGGCGCCGTCGCTCCTCAGGAAGGCGGCGTGGCCCGCGTGAACCAGCAGCCCGGCCGAGGTGCCGGTGATCGAGTCGCCAAGGAACACCTCCTCTCCCTCCGCCGTGTACAGGTAGCTGGAGCTCGTCATGCCGTCCCACCACCGGCCGGCGACGTTCGTCCCGTCGGTGATCGGCCGCTGCAGGTTGCCCTCGTGATCGCCGAGGCGCACCCCGCTCGGCCCGACGATGGCGGAACCCTCGTAGGTACCGAAATAGACGCCGCCGGAAGGCGTGATGTCGGCCTGGAACGGCGACCTGCTCCCGTCGATGCGCCAGAGGGTCCTGCTCGTCCCCGCCGACAGCGAGGTCGCGACGGCCCAGTCGTCGCTGCTCGTCGTCCACACGATGTTGTCGCCGTTCACCGCGTCGAGGCGCGCCGCGCTCGTGATGGTGCGCCGGGCGTTGTTGACCCAGGCGAGGATGTGGCCCGTCGTCGACTGGTGTACGGACCCGGACGGCGTGAGCGCCCCGTAGACCTCGCTGAACGGCAGATCTCCTTGAGGGATGGTCGCGACCCAGGTCACCTGCTGCGTGGCGCGGTCGAAGATCCCGAGGCGCTGGTACAGGTCCCGGAAGAGGATCCGCGCGGCGTCGAAATCGAGGATGGTGCCGGGCGCGCGCTGGACGGCGGTGAGCCTCGGGCTCCGCTCGACGTAGATGGGGCCGATGGTCTTCGTGATGGTGGGCCCGATGTAGTCGTCCACCTCGATCGTGAGCGTGTACGTTCTACCCGACGGGATCATGCGGCCGTCGTACATCCCCTCCAGTACGTAGAGGCGCCCCGGCACAGGCTGCGGGACGGGAAACCCCGGCTCGGCGAGGAGCTCGTAGCTTCCGTTGTCGGTCTGGAACCTCGCCCGGAGGCTCTTGCACGCGTACGGCGGCGTCGGGATGCACTTCGCGGCGAAGCGCCAGCCGTCGGTGAGGGTGTCGTGCGTGACCGCGTTCCATCCAAGCGTCGGCGGCGCGTACCGGTGTACGGTGCCCTGCGCGCTCGCCACCTCGCCAAGCGTGCTGTACGCGTGGACCGTCACGACGTGGGGCCCATAGGCGAGCTCGCCCGCCAGCTCGCCGAGGTCGAACGCTCCCTGGAAATGACCCCCTTCCGTCGGCGTGAGCTCGATGGTGAGCCCTTCGAACTCCGCCTCGACATAGTAGATGTCCTCGGGGGACGACGCCGTTGCGTGCACCGGGATCGTGCTGCTCTCGATGATCGCATTGGTCGGCTCGATGAGCCCGACGGTGACGGCGGCATCGGCGGCGTGGGCCGAGAGGGACAGGGCAAAAGCAATGGCTGTGCCAATATGCTGGCGATAAGCTCTCATGGATCCTCCGTATTTTTAACGCTTCGGTGCATCCGCGGCTCCGCTCATTCACTCTCCGGGTAGCCGCCCTGCGAGCGGGCGTGAAGCGGCGCGACGCACTGGCGCCCGGGCCGAGCGCTTCGCTGGCGCGATGAGCCGGCTGCTCGGGATAACAGCGCGACGAGCGCGCTGCTCGTCGGCTTCTTGCTTTACCGCGTCGGGCTGCAAAGGCTACAGGAACGCGCCGCTTTTGCTGTGTCCGCCAGCGCGCTCGCGCATGCCGGTCTACGGCCGACCGAACGCGCGTAGCCGGAGGGAGTTGGTGAGCACCGACACGCTCGACAGCGACATCGCCGCGCTCGCGAGGACGGGCGACAGGAGCCATCCGGTGAACGGGTAGAGCAGGCCCGCCGCGATCGGGATGCCGATCACGTTGTAGATGAACGCCCAGAACAGGTTCTGCCGGATCGTCCGCAGGGTGGCGCGGGCGAGCCCGAGCGCCACCGGCAGGCCCGCGATCCCGCCGCGCATCAGCGCCACGTCCGCGGACGCGACGGCGATGTCCGTGCCGGTGCCCACGGCGATCCCCACATCCGCGCCGGCGAGCGCGGGCGCGTCGTTGATGCCGTCGCCGACCATGGCCACCCTGCGGCCGGCGGCCCGCTGCTCGCGGACGATCCTCGCCTTGTCCTCGGGCCTCACCTCCGCGAACACGGCGCGAATGCCGAGCTCCTCGGCGACGGCGCGCGCGGCGCCCGCCCGATCGCCGGTCACCATCGCCACCTCGACGCCGAGCTCGGCCATGGCCGCGACGGCGCGGCGCGCCTCCTCGGTGGGCCGATCGGCGACCGCCACGAGGCCCGCGAGCCGCCCGTCGACGGCCACGAACGACGGCGTGCGGCCCAGCGCGGCCAGGCGATCGGCCTCGGCCTCCAGCGCGGCCGTGTCGACGCCCGCCCGCTGGAGCCACGCCCCGGTCCCGATGCGCACGAGGCGCCCCGAGACGCGCGCCTCGATGCCATGGCCGATCTCCGCGTGGAACGCCGAGGCCGGCGCCATGCCGACCCCGCGGCCACGGGCGCCCTCGACGATCGCCCGCGCGACCGGGTGCTCGCTCTCTCGCTCGGCGGCCGCCACGAGGCCGAGGAGCGCCGCCTCGCCGTCGCCCGCGAGGTCCACGACGTCCGTGAGCTCGGGCCGACCCGTGGTCAGGGTCCCGGTCTTGTCGAGCAGCACCGTGTCGACGCGGCTCGCCGCCTCGAGCGCCGCGCCGCCCTTGACGAGGACGCCGAGCTCCGCGCCGCGCCCTGTCCCGACGGCCACGGCGGCCGGCGTGGCCAGCCCGAGCGCGCACGGACAGGCGATCACGAGCACGGCGACGAACCGCTCGACCGCCGTGGCGAGCCCCGCGGCGGTGGGGTCGATCGCGAGCCACGCGGCGAAGGCGAGCGACGCGACGCCGAGGACGACGGGCACGAAGACGCCGCTCACCACGTCGGCGAGGCGCGCGATCGGCGCGCGGGACCCCTGCGCCTGCTCGACGGCCTCGACGATGCGCGCGAGCGCGGTGTCCGCGCCGGTCTTCGTGACGCGGAAGACGAGGGCGCCGCTCTGGTTGAGCGTCCCGCCGAGCACGGCCGAGCCAGCCGTCTTGTCGACGGGCATGCTCTCGCCGGTGAGCATCGCCTCGTCGACCGCGGACGCGCCGTCGACCACCTCGCCGTCGGTCGCGATGCGCTCGCCGGGCCGCACCCGCACGAGGTCGCCCGGGGCGAGCGACGAGGCGGGCACCTCGTCCTCGGCGTCGCCGCGGACGCGCCGCGCTGTCTTCGGCTGGAGCGCCACGAGCCCGCGCACCGCGTCGGCGAGCCGCTTCCGCGCGCGCGTCTCGAGGAGCTTGCCGAGCAGCACGAAGGTGACGATCGCGGCCGCGGCCTCGAAGTAGACGGGCGGCGCGTGGCCGTGCTCGGCGTGCGGGAAGAGGCCGGGGGCCGCGACCGCGGCGGTCGAGTAGAGCCAGGCGGCGCCGGTCCCGAGGCTCACGAGGGTGTTCATGTCCGCGGCGCGGTGCCGGAGCGCGCTCCAGGCGAGGCGAAAGAACCGGCGCCCCGGCCCGAAGACCACGATCGTCGCGAGCGCGAGCGAGAGCCAGCGCGCGGAGGCGCCTTCGAGCGCCGGGATCGCGCCGTGGGACATGGCCACGGCGAGCAGCGGCGCGGTGAGCAGCGCGGCGATCGCGACGTCGCGCCGGAGCGTCCGCTGCTCCTTCTGTTCGGCCGCGTCCATGGCGGCGGCGCGATCGGCCGCGCTCGGCTGCGGGCGCTGCGGTGGGGCGTCCGCCCTCGCCGCCGGGCGCTCGGGCGCCGTGGAGTCCGCGTGGACGCCGGCGATCGCCGGGCTTGCGGGGATGCCGTCGGCCTGCAGGGCTGCGGCGAGGCCGGTGATCGGCGCGGCTTCAGGGACGCTGGCCGCCGGGGGGACCTCGGGCACCTCGTATCCCGCCTCCACGATGGCGCTGGCGAGCGCGGCCGGCGTTGTCGCCTGCGCGTCGTAGGTGATCGTCGCGCGCCGGGTCACCAGGTTCACGGCCGCATCCTGGACGCCGGGCGCCGCGCGCAGCGCCTTCTCGACGCGGCGCACGCACGCCGCGCAGGTCATGCCCTGCACCGGAAGCTCCGTCCGGGCGCCCTGCGCGGCGGGCGCGGCCTTCGCGCTGGTCGGCTGCACGGGCTGGGGAATCGTCGCCATGGCTTCTCCTTACACGAGCTCGCGGCTCGTCTCCTGTCGCCTGTGCAGACGCGCCGCCGCTCCGGTGATTACGGTCTACCCCGGCAGGCCCGGGTGGGCTCCGGCGTCGGCCGGTTCGGAGCGGCGCCCGCGGCGCCGGCGCCCCCCCGAGCAGACGCGAGCCGCGGGGGGTGGTACGTCCGCGGGCGCGCCATGGAGCAGATCCTTCCGATTCTCGGGGTGAGCGTTGTCGTGTTCGTGTCCACGAACATCGATGACATCCTCCTTCTCTCGGCCTTCTTCGCGGATCCAGGCTTTACCCCCGCTCAGGTGGTGGCCGGCCAGTTCCTCGGCAACGCGGCGCTCGTGATCGCGAGCGTCGCGTGTGCGCTGCTCGCGGTCCGCGTGCCGGACGGATGGATCGGCCTGCTCGGCCTGGCTCCCCTCGCGCTCGGCCTGAGAGGCCTCTGGGCGCTCTGGCGGGGCTCCAGGGCCAGGGAAGCAGGCGTGGCGAGCGGAGCGGACGAAGCAGGCGCAGCGGAGAGCGCGCGCGAGCCCCACGGCAGCGCGTCGCGCTTCAAGGTGATCGCCGTGGCCAGCGTGACCGTCGCGAACGGCGGGGACAACCTTGGCGTTTATATCCCGCTGTTCTCCAGCTCCCCTGCGCACATCCCGCTTCATGCGGCCGTGTTCGCGGTCATGACCGGCGCCTTCTGCGCGCTCGGGCACCGCCTTGTCAACCACCCGATCCTGGGCACGCGCATCCGGCGTTCCGGCCGTGCGGCGCTGCCGTTCGTGTTGATCGGCCTCGGGCTGTGGATCCTGTCCGACGCCCTCGTGCTTGTCCGTGCGGGGTAGCGCCCCAGGGGCGCCGTGAGCTCACCTTGGTGAGAGGCGCCAGTTCCACCCACGCGGAGTCCGGCCGGGGATCCAGAGAGAGAATTCAACGCAAAGGCACAAAGGTGCAAAGGCGCAAGAAAGAACAAACTTTGTGCAGGTTTGCGCCTTTGCGCTCTTGGCGTCTTTGCGTCAAATCTCTCTTGGTTCGCGAGACAGACCCCCAGGCAGGACTGCTCCGCGGGGCCGAACCGTTGCGCCGGCTCATGGGCCCGCGGCGGCGCGCGCGAGTCGCGTCACCAGCGGCCACGCACCACGACGCCGCCTCCAGCCTGGCCCGCCGTCAGCTCCCAGCTCACCTCGGGCGCCGGCTGGCGGCGCGGGGATGGCTCCAGCAGGAAGAGCAGCGCCGACGCGCCGGCGAGCGCCACGCCGGCGCCGAAGCCGACCGTGCTCACCAGCCCAAGCTGCTTCGCGCGGTTGCCAGCGTCGAGCCCGTCGGGCTTGCATCGCGCCCGGTCGGGGCTCACGTCCCTGCAGTTGTCGGCCGCGACGCCGCTCGCGTCGAGCGCCATCCACCCGGTCACCGATCCGACGATCAGCCCGGCCACGCCGAGCCCGCCCGCCACATAGGTGACCACCCGCAGGCCGCTGGGCCCCTGATCCGGCGCTGGCGCCGGCGCCGGCACCGGCGGCTTGGCGGGCGGCGGCTTGGCGCCCGCCGGGGGCTTCACCTCGAGCACGATCGCCTTCGACTCCGACCGGTCGATCGTGAATCGCGTCTCGGTCACGGCCCCTCCCGGCGCCTGCGTCGTCACGACGTGCTCTCCGGGATCGACGGGGAGCGCGACGCCGAGCGAGGGTTGCTCCAGCGCCATGCCGTCGCACTGCACGCGCGTCCCCGCCGGCGCGCCCGGCGGCAGCGACAGCGTGAGCTGCGGCACGAGCGGCGCGAGCGCGCTGCGCTGCCCGAGCGCGATCTTGCGTCGCACCGACTGCTTGTCCCGCTCGGCCTCACTCATGCGATCGACCATCGCGAGATAGTCGTTGTAGCGAGCGACCGCGGTCGCGATACGCCCCCATTTGGCCTCGCACTCGGCGAGCGTGAATAGCCGCCCCGGGCGAGGATCGAGACGCTGGCTTTCGGCGAGGGCAGGGCAGCCGGTCTCGTACCGGCCAGCCAGCATGTCGGCGCGCCCGCGGTCGAAGTGGGACTCCGCGACGGCGAGCGCCTGCGCGCTGGCCGGCGCCGCGATGGCGACGCCCAGCACGCCAAGGCAGGTGGACCGGAACCAAGAGAAGCGCATGCGTGAGCCGCCAAATACCATCGTTCCCGCTCGCTCCTGGCAAAGGAGTGTCCGCCCTGCCATCGTGCTCAGTCCGGTTTGTACAGCAGCTCAGGGCTCGGCTCCGCGGCCGGCGGGGCTGGCGCGAGCCTGCGCCGTGAGCCGAGCGCTGGCGGCGGCGACGCGCTCGCCGCCCCCGTCGCGGGGGCGAGCGCGCGGCTGCCCTTTCCCAGCGGCACGGAGGCCTCGGGAGCGGGCGTCGCGACGTCCGGCGCCGTGGCTGTCGCCGAGGCGTCGGGGAGAGGCGGCGTCGGATGGACTTCAGGGGGCGCGGAGGCGGGCGAGCGCGCGTCCCCCGCGGTCTGCGCGGGCTCCGCGCTCCTGCCGGCGGGGAGCGCGCCGCGGCTCAGCGAGGCGAAGGCGCCGACGCCGCCGCCGAGGAGGACGAGCACCGCGACGGTGATCGCGGCTCGGCTCCGTTGCTTCGTGGGGGGCAGCGCGGTCACCACGGCCGCGGTCGGGAGCTGGACGTCGCTCTGCAGCGACAAGGAGCGGGAGCTCAGGGGTGCATGTCCACTCGGCGTCTCCGCGGGGAGCAGGCGCGATGATCGCACCGGCGCGACGGGCAGGTCGAAGACCTCGGCGAGCGCCTCGACCGCGGCCGAAGCGGTGGCGAAGCGCGCCTCGGGGGCGCGGGCCGTCACCTTGGCGAACCACGCGTCGAAGCCCGGAGGCAGCTTCACCCCCTCGGCGTCCGCGCGCGCGGACGCGGGCTCCTGCGGGCCGTTCACGGCGAGGGTCGCGAAAGCGAGCGCACTGTCGTACTTCCGCCTGTCGTTCAACCAGTACGCCTTGCCGACGAGGAGGGTGTACGCGATCATGCCGAGGGCGAAGATGTCCGCGGCCCGCGAGACCGACTCGCCGCTGAATTGCTCGGGCGCCATGTAAAGCGGCGTGCCGAGGACCGCGGTCGCCGCCGAGTCCGCCGCCGTCTCGACGACGAGCTTGGCAATGCCGAAGTCGAGCACCTTGATCCGGGGCGCCCCGTCGTCGGTCTCGGCCAGGAAGAGGTTGGCGGGCTTGAGGTCCCGGTGGACGACCCCGGCGGCGTGTGTCTTGTCGAGGGCGATGGCGGTCTGGCGCAGGAAGGTGACGGCCTCTTCCGGCGGCAGGCGCCCGGCGTGGCGGAGGCGCTCGTCGAGCAGCGTGCCGCGGAGCAGTTCCATCACGAGGAACGGCTTGCCGGTCTCGGCGTCGATCCCGGCGTCGAACACCTCCACGATGTGATCGCTCTCGATGCGCGCGGCGACGCGCGCCTCCAGCTTGAACCGGGCCTGGAAATCGGGGTTGCCGGCGAGGTGCGAGTGCATCACTTTGAGCGCCCGCCGGCGCTCCGTCTCGATGTGCAGAACCTCGTAGACCGCGCCCATCGCGCCGCTGGCGATTCCGCGCACCACGCGGTACCTGCCAGCAAACAGCATCCCGTCGTCCAGACTCAGCGACATGGGTTCCACCAGCAGGCGAACTTATACACCAGCGTACGCGACGCCTGCACTCAGGAACTGACGGATCGAAGCGCTTTTTACAGTGTTCCAGTAAAGATCTGGGGCGCGCTCCGTCGGTCTGCGCCATCGCGCGGCGGAATGGCCGGTGGTCGCTCGCTGACTGATCGGTTACAGCCGAATGACTCGATGGGGGCATCATTCCATTTCGGCGGCCACCCTGATATCCTCCGCGACAAAAACCTCTCGAAATTTCACATGAAAATGAAGACGATGCTGGCTTTCGTTCGGTGCGCCGGCGGATGTGCCATGGCGCTGCTCGGGCTCGGATGTGCGCAGCTCTTCGGCTTCGACAAGATCTACGAGCCCGAGGACGTGAGCTCCGGAGGCGGTGGCGCAGCGGGCTCAGCGGCCGGGAGTGGCGGCGGTGCGGGGGATCCATGCGAGATCCTCGCGGTGCTGCCCGGGGAGACCCTCGCCCTGTCGATGATCGACGACATGGAAGACGGAGATACCCGGATCTCCGGAGGGAACGGGGCGAACCCTTGGGCAGGGTTCTGGTTCGAGGACAACGACGAGTCACCGGAAGGAAAACAGGATCCTGCGGACCCGGCGGACCTCGTGAGCACCTTCGACCCTCCGCGCGGCGCCAGCGTCAAGGCCGTGCACACGAGCGCCGATGACGGCTTCCTCCTCTGGGGAGCCGGCGTCGGCTTCCATCTGGACGACGAGGCCTACTACGACGCGTCCGAGTACCGTGGCCTCACGTTCTGGGCCCGCGCCGAGGAGGGCTCCACCAGGAAAATGAAGGTGATGTTCATCGATCAGCAGACCTATCACCTGGGGGGCATCTGCAACGAAGACGAGGAGGAATGCAACAACCACTTCCACAAGCCCGTCTTTCTGGAGAGCGACTGGAAGCACTTCAAGATTCCGGTGGAGTGCCTCAAGCAGGAGCCCTACGGTAAACAGCTGTTGGCGCCCGCCCTGGAGCGGCTCTGGGCCATCGAGTTCTTCTTCGACAAGGAGCAGGCGTTCGATATCTGGATCGACGATGTCGCTTTCTACCGATAGGCGCAGACCTCCTTCAATCGAGGGGAGCGCGCGCTGTCCGCGATCGGCGGGCGGAGTCGCCGCGCGCTCCGCCCGATCCCGCTTCAGTCCGTGACGAGAGGTCCCACGCCGTTGGCGAACTGCCACCCCTTGCTCTCGTCGACGTGGATCTCCCAGTCGAACACGCCGCGGAGCGCCGGGTGGTTGCTCTCGACTTGATTCCACGTGGGGATCGCCTCGTCGATCGACATGTAGTATTGCCGGTCCGCGAGCCCGAACCCCACGACGACGTGCGTCGGACCGAGCAGCGAGACCCACTCGTTCACGCTGTTCACGATGTAAGACTGCTCGGCGAGGTCGGGGCCATCGTAGTACTGCGGGGCCGCGTAGTCCATGGCGCCGGCGTCCACCATCTCCTTGCAAAACGTCTTGTCGCGGGGGTTCCAGGGGGCCGGAGGCGCGGTGATGAGGAAGCCGGGGATGCGCCGCTTCAGCTCCTGGCTGATCCAGATCATCTCGGAGGTGTCGGGGGCCTGATCGGCCTCGAAGGTGTTCCAGTCGAGGCCGTCGAACCCACCCAGCTTGTCATAGATCCCGATCACGCTGTTGACGAACGTCTCCGACTTCGCGCGCGTCGGGAAGCTCATACCATTCTTGGCGCCGCCGACGGTGAGGATGATCCTGCGACCCTGGGTCGTCCGTGCGTACTCGATGTCGGCGTTCAGGTACGTCGCTGCTTCCTTGCCATTACCCGGCGGCTCCCAGTAGACGGCGCCCGTGGTGCCGGGCTGTCCTCCGACGGGCTTCGCGTGAAAGAGATAGATCACGTTGTAATTGCTGTTGATGTCCCGGATGCGGACGGGCGCTTCCGTCCAGTTGGGGTAGTAGCCAGCGACGACCTTTGCGGGGAGCCCACCGGCCGCGCGGGGCCTGCCGTCGTCGCCGGGGCTGCCGCCATCGCCGGGGCTGCCGCTGCAGCCGGGGTACGGCTCCCAGAAGTACGTGCTGACCGTCGGGATGTAACCGGGATTGTCGTACTCGGCGATGTAGGCCGACCCCTCGTAGTTCACGACGGTCCCCGCGACATACCACTGACCCTCCTGCCATTGCGGATAGCTGCACGAGCCCTCGGTGGGCTCGGTGGGCTCGGTGGGCTCGGTGGGCTCGGTGGGCTCGGTGGGCTCGGTGGGCTCGGTGGGCTCGGTGGGCTCGGTGGGCTCGGTGCTGCCGCTGCAGTCGGAGTACGGCTCCCAGAAGTACGTGCTGACCGTCGGGATGTAGCCGGGATTTTCGTACTCGGCGATGTAGGCCGACCCCTGGTAATTCACGATGGCCCCCGCGTCATACCACTGACCCTCCTGCCACTCCGGAAAGTCTGCGCACACGGAAGATTCGTTCTGATCCGCGTCGATCTCGCCCTCCGGCGATACGGAAGCAAGGCATCCGAGCCCGCTCGTGGCGATGGCGACGAGGAGAAGAGACAGCTTAGGTGCGATGGCAGTACGATGGAGAGACATGGTAACCTTCCTTTGACTAGAGACGAACGATCGCCGACGGTTGCCTCGCCCGATGCAGCGTTCGCCATGCTGCACTCCGGCGCCGCGGGGCCGTGACTCACCGCTGGGGCTCGACCGCGATCACCCTCCGTGGAGGAGGCCCATCGTGGTACCGAGCGAGGCCAGGTCGTCGTCGCTCGCTGCTGCAGGCCGGAAGAGCAAACGACGTACCAGTCGTGGCGATGGCCCCGACGATCGGCGCACGGCGCCGCGGCAGCCCATCCTGAGCTCTTCCTGGAGCGAACCTAGGGCCGATGCGCCGCGATCGCGCCCGGCGAGCCGGGCGAGCGCGGGGGGTGATCGGAGCGATCGCGGCGCGATCGCCGCGATCGCGGGCGAGGGAACTCTCGGATCACCCCCGGCGATCCGGAGCTCTCGGGCCGCCCGGAGCTCATCCGCGACCTGCCGCGTGCCTGTCGCCAGCTGGACGCCGGCGCCGCAGGACGTCAGGTGGCTCGCCGGGCGCGCAGGATCTGGAAGTACCGCCGCGCGATGCCCGACGCGGCCGCCGCGCTCCGGACGTTGCCCCCGTGCTGGGCGAGGACGCGCTCCACGTAGCGCCGCTCGAAGTGCTCGACGACCCGCTCCCGCGCGCGCGGGAGGGGCAGGTTGAGCGCGAGGATCTCCTCGATGACGTCGCCGGACGTCCCGGGCTCCGTGCCTCCGCGCGCGCCAGCAGGTGTGGAGGCCGGGGCCGGCGCGTCCGGGGAGGCCAGTCCGGCCCGGGTGATCTCGATCGGCGCGTCCTCGCCGAGCGCCACGCGCCGCGCCACGGCGTTGTAGAGCTCGCGCACGTTGCCCGGCCAGTCGTAGTCTTCCAGCCGCTCGCCGAACCCCTGTGGGAAGAGCGCGCCGCGGCCCGCGAGCTGCCGAAAGAAGTGGTGCGCGAGCACCGTGACGTCGCCCCGCCGCTTGCGCAGCGGCGGCAGCTCGATCCGGGCCACCGCGAGCCGGAAAAACAGATCGTCCCGGAACCGACCCGCCTGGATCTCCCGATCGAGATCGCGCCGCGTCGCCGCGAGCACCCGGATGTCCACGCGGATCCAGCGGTTCGAGCCGACGCGCTGCACCTCCGATCGCTGGATCGCGCGCAGCAGCTTGGCCTGCAGGCTGAGGTCGAGATCGCCGATCTCGTCGAGCAGCAGGGTGCCGCCGTGCGCCTCCTCGAAGACGCCGCGGCGTATCTCGTTCGCGCCGGTGA
Source organism: Sorangium sp. So ce117 (assembly GCF_051524395.1). Lineage (NCBI taxonomy): Bacteria > Pseudomonadati > Myxococcota > Polyangiales > Polyangiaceae > Sorangium > Sorangium sp. So ce117. The sequence goes on along the minus strand of NZ_CP150309.1, from coordinate 5,872,216 downwards.
AGGCGCCGCGCTCGTGCCCGAAGAGCGCCGACTCCACGAGCGTCGGCGGCACCGCGGTGCAGTCGAAGACCACGAACGGCCCGGCCGCCCGCGGCCCCTGCTCGTGGAGCGCCTCCGCGAGCACCTCCTTGCCGGTCCCTGTCTCGCCCTCGATGACGACGGGGACGCTCGAGGCCGCGATGCGCTCGCACAGCGGATAGAGCCGCCGCATCTCCTCGCTGGCGCCGAGCAGTCTGCCGAACTGCACGGCGGGCGACAGCTCGGCCGCCTGCGTGACGCCGAGGGCCTCGACGCGGAGCACGGTCTCGCCGATCCGGACGAGCTCGCTGCCCTGGAGGTACGCGTCGCCGACGCGGATCCCCTGGACGAAGGTGCCGTTCGTCGATCCGAGGTCGGTGACGCGGAGCCGGGCGCCGGCGAGCTCGAAGGCCGCGTGGCGGCGCGAAACGAGCCGATCGGTGAGGGAGATGTCGCAGGCGGGGCCCGTGCCGGCGAGAACGCGCGAGGGCAGCCCCGGCGCCACCGTGAACCGGCGGCCCTCGTCCGGGCCCGCCATGACGGAGAGGGCGAAGCTCTCGGCCGCGGCCGCGGCGGGGCGCACCGGCCCGGGCAGGAGTTCGGTGGAGGCGGCATCGTCGTCGCTCAGCGGAGGCATGCTGCCATCTCAGCAGGCCTCCGCGCCGACGTCACGCGAGGCCGATCGCACCCCGAGGATCGCCGGGATCGCCCTCGTACGCACTCCCGGCAATGCTCCGTTGAACCTGTCGCTTCTAAGCCCAATTCGGCGCTGCTCAGCGCTGGCACGCGCCGTGCTTGAACTTGAAGACGGCCGTCTCGCCCAGACCGGGCGACGGCGGATCGGCCGACAACGACAGCGGGCGCCGCGCGACACGAGGCTCGGAGTCGACAGCGGCCCGGCGATGTCGCGCGATGCGGGCGTGAAAGGAGCACGATTGGCAATCATGAATTCGAGATATCTACATGCTTTCGAGCGGATGAGGTGGACTGGCCGGCGCACACGCGTGACGTTCCTCGAAAGGATGGCCGATTTCTTGCGGGCTCGTGCCCTCCGCCTTGCGTGCTTGGGCATCTTCGTCGCGCTCTCGACCTGCGGTCACTCGAGCGGCAGTTCCGCCGGAACGGCCGACTTTACCGTTCAGTACAGCAACTATGACGCCGCCGCGCCGAACGACACGATCGCCGAGGCCGGGATAAAGATTCGCAACAACACCGCTGCCCCGATACCGCTGAGCAGCATCGTCCTACGCTACTGGTTCACGAAGAACGGCGCGACGACCGTGACCCCGGCGTGCTGGTGGTGGGGCCCGGGCTGCAGCCGAATCACGCTGACGACCGGGGCAGTGTCCTATACGGGCGCCGATCGTTATGTGCAGATCGGCTTCACCAGCGCCGCCGGAAGCTTGGCTGCGGGGGCGACGATCCAGCCGATCGACCTCGGGATCGAGTTCGACACGAACGTCGTCGAGACCGACGATTACTCGTACGGAACCCAGACGACCTTCTCCAACTCTGGCCGTATCACCGTGCACGACGCCGGCTCCGCGCCCACGGGCGGCCTGCGCAGCGGCACGCCGCCGAGCGGCAGCGTATCGCCGCCTCCGGCCCCGATCTCCCTGACGGCCACGGCGTCGAGCGCGAGCGCGATCTCCCTGAGCTGGGCGGCGAGCAGCGGTGCGACGAGCTATGACGTCTACCGATCGACAACGTCGAGTTTCACGCCTGGCACGGGAAACCAGATCGCCAGCGGCGTGACCTCTACCAGCTACAACAGCACCGGCCTGGCTGCGTCGACCACCTACTATTACAAGGTCACGGCCCTGAATGCGGGCGGCGCGTCTGCCGCCTCCAATCAGGCGAGCGCGACGACCCGGGCAGGCAGCGCGGTCACGGCCGAGTTCTTCGACGATTTCAGCTACAACGGGACCAGCGACGCCAACTTCACGAGCTGGTGGTCGCTGCGGAGCTGGTCGGGGGCGCCGGGGGTGAGCGATGCGGCGTGGCTGGAATCCAACGTTTCGCTGGTCGCTGACCCGCAGAGCTCCACGAACAAGCTGATGCGCCTCAAGGCGAGCACGAGCGGCACCGGAGCGACCACCTCGCAGGCCGAGGTGATCACCCATGCCCAGAAGTTCCGCTTCGGCACCTACGCTGCCAGGGTCAAGTTCAACGACACCCCGCTGTCCGGCACGCGTTTTTACGCCGACAAGCCCGTCGAGACCTTCTTCACCTTGACCGAATGGGCCGTCGGCGACCCGGACTACTCGGAGCAGGATTTCGAGTACATGCCCAACGGCGGCTGGGGCCAGGGCAACACGAGCACGATGTGGCTGACTTCCTGGGAGACGTCGGACGTGAACATCTCGAGCTTGGTCTCCGCGAACTTCAACGGCTTTCACACGCTCGTTCTCCAGGTTACCAGCACGTCCATCAGCTATTACATCGATGGGGTGCATCGCGCGACGCACGGTTCCATGTACGTTCCAGAGGTGGACCAATTCATCTTCTTCAACCTCTGGTACGATGAGCTCGATGCGGCAAAGGGCAGCTCGCGGACATACCACGAGGATGTCGACTGGGTCTATTTCGCCGAGGACGCGATCCTGTCGTCCGCCGAGGTCGACGCGAAGATAGCCAACTTCCGCTCTTCGTCGGTTTCCCGTCGAGACACGGTGCCTTAGAGGGGAGATCCCTCTCTTCGGACACAGGCCCACCTCGGCGCGCGGCATGTCACCGCGCCACGATGGCTGCTTCGTGGAGGGCACGCCGTCGACCTTCAGCCCTCCCGCGTCGCGCAGCGCATGGAGCGGGATGTTCGCGCGGGTCTGGAAACTTCTGCCCGATGCGGCGAGCCGACGACGAGCTGCCCTTCCAGCGGTTCGCCTCCCTTGATCACCCCGTGCAACCCCTGGCATGCTCCAACCATGAAGCTTCTCGCTCCGTCCCGTTGGTCGCTGGGTACCCTTGCCGCTTGCCTCGCTGCCGTGGCTTTCACGGGCTGTTCCGACTCCGGGGAGGGGAAGGACGACGACGGGAGCGGCGGATCGATCGCAGGATCCACCGTCGGCAGCGGAGGCGGTGGTCAACCGGGCGCCGGGGGCGCGGACGCTGCTTCCGCTACTACGGGAGGCGTCACGGGGAGCGGCGGCGCGAGCAGCAGCAGCAGCGGGCTCCCTGGTGCGGGCGGAGCGACGGGTGGAGGTGGCTCCCCCGGCGACGGCGGCGGGTCCACCGGCGAAGGCGGGTCCACGGGCAGCGGCGCGACCACCTGCCCGCCGGCGACACCCCTGACCGGAGGCAGGGAGTATTGCTCGAACAGCAAAGGCAATGCGGGCAATGGTTACGGTTATGAGCTCTGGGCGGAGGGAAGCGGGACGGGCTGCATGACCGTGCACGGCGTCGACGCCGCGTTCAGCGCGAAATGGAACAACGTCGAGGATTTCCTTGCGCGCGTCGGGCTCGACTATAACCAGACCCGGAAGCACGCCCAGATCGGCACCTTCTCGGCGGAGTTCGCGCACACCAAGACGGAGGAGGACGGCGGCTTGACGTACATCGGTATCTACGGCTGGACCGTCAACCCGCTGCGCGAGTTCTATATCCTCGACGACTGGGGGAGCGTGAAGCCGGCAGGGTTTTCTTCCGACGGGACGCCGCGGGACGAGGTCGGCACGCTCACCGCCGATGGCGAGACCTACGACGTGTGGAAGAAGACCCGCGTGAACAAGCCGGCCATCACGGGGGATAGCGAGACGTTCGATCAGTATTTCAGCATCCGGCGGACGGCTCGCACGTGCGGCACCATCTCCATTTCCGAACACTTCACCAAGTGGGAAGCGCTCGGCCTTCCCCTGGGGAACCTGCACGAGGTCAAGCTGCTGGTCGAGTCCCAGAACAACAGCGGGACAGTCAAGTTCACGACGGCGAAGGTCGTCGTGAGATAAGCGAGGGCGTCGAGGCACCTCGAGATCGGCATGGCCAGCGCGAGCCTGCGCCTCCTGGACGTCGTGGCAGGCTCGCTGACCGGCTGGTTCAGGCCGGCTCCACCTCGAGGTCTTGCGTGACGGTGACGCCCGCGGCCCGGTAGGGCGCGAGCGCCTCCTTCGACACGCCGCGCTCGGTGAAGAGCCACGTGAGCTCGCTCAGCGGCGCGACCACGTAGGGCGACACGGTGCCCAGCTTGTCGGCGGTCACCAGCGCGACGACCTCGGCCGAGGCCTCCACCATCGCCCGCTTCACGTACGACTCGTCCAGATCCAGCGTGGTGACGCCGAACGTGGGATCGAGCGTGCACACCCCCAGGTAGCAGAGGTCCGCCCGGATCTGGCGCACCCCCGCGATGGTCACCCCGTCGGCGGCGGCCAGCGGGTCCTTGCGCACGCGCCCGCCCAGCAGGACCACCTCCACCCGCGGGTGCTCCGAGAGCGCGATGGCGACAGGAGGGCTGTTGGTCACGACCGTCGCCTCGAGATCGCGCGGGAGGTGGCGCGCCACAGCCACGTTGGTCGTCCCGCTGTCGATGAACACGACCTGACCCCGCTTGATCAAGGTCGCCGCGGCCCGCGCGAGCTCCTCCTTGGCCTTCGGCCGCTCCCGCTCGCGCGCAGGGAAGCTCGGGTTCACCCGCGAGACCGGCAGGCCGCCGCCGTGAACCCGCTGCAAGAGCCCCTCGTTCGCCATCTCGCGCAGATCGCGCCGGATCGTGTCCTCCGAGACCCCGAAGGCACGGCTCAGCTCTGCCGCCACCACCTTCCCGTCACGTTCCAGTACCGCGAGAATATGCTGGCGCCGCTCGGCCACCATCAGGCCGGAGGTGTCTGCGTTGTTTTGCACGGTTGTTCCTGTTTGTGCACGAAGTTGCTTGCTCCGGTCCAATCCGGCCCCAAGATCTTTCCCTGATGTTCACGAAAATGCACGAACCTTCCGGGGAGCCTCCAACTTTGACCGCCGTCCTCCGGACGGTTTTCCCCGGGCCGCGGCTGTGCGCCAGCGGCTCGCCTGGTCCTGCGCGGGGGGTGCTGTGATGGGCGTCTCCCTCTCGCTCGTCGACGACGTCGCGCGCGCTCGGCGCGCCGTCTCGGTCATGTTCGTGGCGAACGGCATCGCCTTCGCGTCCTGGGCCGCGCGTGTCCCTGCGGTCCGCGAGCGGCTCGGGCTGCGCGACGGCCTGCTCGGCCTCGCCCTGCTCGGCCTCGCCTGCGGGGCGATGCTCGCCTTCCGCGCCGCCGGGCCGCTCGTCGCCCGCTTCGGGAGCCGGCGCATCACCCGGGTCTCGGCCCTGCTCCTGTGCGCGGCGCTGCCCCTGCCCGCGCTCGCCCCTTCCTTCGCCGCGCTCGTCGCGGCCCTCCTGCTGCTCGGCGTGTGCAACGGCCTCATGGACGTCGCGATGAACGCGCAGGCCGTCGAGGTCGAGCGGCGCTCCGGTCGGCCCATCCTCGCCTCGGTCCATGGCATGTTCAGCCTCGGCGGGCTGATCGGGGCGGCCCTTGGCGCGCTCGCGGCCGACCGGGCGCTGTCGCCCGCGGCGCACCTCGCCGCCGTCGCCGCCGTCCTCGCCGCGGCCGTCGCGCGCGAGGGCAGGGCGCTCTCGGCCGACGCGCGCCCCGAGCCCGCGACCGCGGCCGGCCCCGGGGCCGCACGCTCGACAGGGCTGCTCCTGCTCGGCCTCGTCGCGTTCTGCTCGTCCGTGGGTGAGGGCGCGATGGCCAACTGGTCGGCCGTCTACCTCCGCGACGAGCTCCACACCACCGCGGCCTTCGCGGCGACCGGCTACGCCGCGTTCTCGCTGGCGATGCTCGTCGGGCGGTTCTCCGGGGACGGGCTGACGCAGCGGTTCGGCGCCGATCGGGTCGTGCGCGCGGCCGGGGTCGTTGTCGCGGGCGGGCTCGGCGCGGCGCTGCTCGCCAACGCCCCCATCGCCATGCTGCTGGGGTTCGGGTGCGTGGGCGCCGGACTGTCCGTCGTGGTGCCGCTGGTCTTCCGCGCCGGGGCGAGCGCCCCCGGCGTCGCGCCCGGCAAGGCGCTGGCGACGCTCGCCACCCTGTCGTACGGCGGCTTTCTCGTCGGCCCTCCGGCCATCGGCCTTGTCTCCGACCGCCTCACCTTGCGCGGCGGCCTCGCCCTCGTCGTCGCGCTGGCCCTCGTGATCGTCGCGCTGGGCCCGGCGGTCATCCGCGGGCCCGCGTCCCGCGCCCCCGCCGCCCGCACGCCCGCGCGCCCGCAGGTGATCAGGGCGCACTGACCGCGGGCGCCCGCGCGTCTCCGCCCGCTTCGGGGCGATTGACCGCAAGCTGACTGCAAGCTGCTCTCGCCGGCGGTTCAGCGCTTGCGCCACACCGTCGCCAGCCAGGGCTGCTGCTCGCGCGGCCGGTCCGCCGGTCGATAGTAGTGCTCGATCTCCTCGAACCCGGCGGCGGTCACGTGCTCTCGCCACCGCTCGAGCGACCAGTAACAGCCGTACCGGTCGCCCGACCACCCCTCCCGATCGTCGCCGCGCGGGTTCGAGCTGAAGAGGACGCCGCGCGGGCGGAGCGCGGCGTGGAGCTCGCGGAGCACGCGCGGCAGCTCCTTGCTCGGCACGTGGAACAGCGACGCGTTGGCGAATATCCCGTCGAAGCGCCCGGCCTCGAGGTCGAGGCGCAGGAAGTCCTGGTGGAGCACCTCGCAGCCCGCGTGCCGCCGCGCCATCTCGACGAACCGCGCGGACCCGTCGAGGCCGACCGGGGTGTGCCCCGCCGCCCGGAACGCCGCGAGATCGCGCCCGGGGCCGCAGCCGAGATCGAGGATCGTGAACGGGCCTGCCCCCTCCAGGGCCGCGAGCAGCGCGGCGCGGTTCTGCGAGACGTCGTGATCGCGCGTGCCCTCCCAGAACGACAGGGCGTGATCGTCGTAGTGAGCCAGCGTTTTCTCGGTGAGCGCGGAGTGCCGGGGGGCGCTGTCGTCGTGCATGGCGGCAGTGTGGGCCCGGAGCGCCCGGCCGAAAAGGATCGGATGCGCTCGTGGTGCAGCCGCCGCGTGGCCCGCGTGCGCCCGCCCGTTCGGCGCTATCCCTCCGTGCCGCGCGCCCCTACCCTGAGGGCGGCGCATGTACGGACCCACCCGATCGACCCCTCATCCGTACCGCGTGTCGATGCCGTTCCGCGCGCTCAACGCGGTGGGGGCGCGGATGGGGCGCTCGGCCCTGCGCGCGCTCGCTCCCCTGGACGTCGATGCCCTGTTCGAGCGCGCCCGGCGGCGCACGGGCCTGACCGATCCCGGCGAGGGCTGGTTCTGGGAGGGGCTGCGGGTCCTCTCCGCTTCGCTCGAGGACGAGGCCGATCTGGCCCTGCTCGGGAGGCTCGGCTTCGGCGACGAGATCGAGCGGCAGATCGCGAATCGCCTGCTGCTGCGCGAGGACATGCGGCGCGTGCCGCGGATCGCCGAGCAGCGCACGCCGCGCCCGGTCTTCATCGTCGGCTATCCACGGACCGGCACGACGCTGCTGCACAACCTGATGATCCTGCACTCGGACGCGCACGCTCCGCGCTTCTGGCGGCTCCAGGCGCCGTCGCCGCCGGTCCGCCCCGAGGACGAGGCCCGCGACCCCCGGCGCGCGGCGGCGAGGCGCCGCGTCCGCCTCGCGCACGCCGTCTGTCCGATCTTTGCCACCATCCACGAGCTCTCCGCGGACGGCCCGGAAGAGTGCGTGTTCCTGATGCAGAACACCCTTCTTCCCTGTGTCCGCGCCGAGACGCCGTCGTACCGGCGGTGGGCGCTCGATCAGGACCTCGTCCCGGACTACCAGCATCACCGCCGCCAGCTGCAGGTCTTGCAATGGGGGCGCCCCGAGGGGCGCTGGGTGCTCAAGTCTCCCTTCCACCTGCCGTCGATCGCCGCGCTCCTGCAGGTGTATCCGGACGCGTGCATCGTGATGACGCACCGGGATCCGCTCCGGGTCGTCCCGTCGTTCTGCAGCCTCGTCGCCGCCGCGCGCGCGATCCACCAGCGACGGGTCGAGCCGCGCGCGGTCGGCCCGGGGGCCCTCGAGCTGCTCGGCGCCATGATGGACCGCTTCCTCGAGGCCCGCGCGCGGCTCGACCCGGCGCGGTTCTTCGACGCGAGCTACGAGGAGCTGACCGCGGATCCCGCCGGGCTGGTGCGGCGCATCCACGAGCGCTTCGGCCTCGGGTTCGACGGCGCTGTCGCCGCGCGGATCGAGGGGTGGATGCGCGAGCACCCGCAGCACCGCTGCGGGGTCCATCGCTACGCCCTCGACGAGTTCGGGCTCACCGAGCGGGAGGTGCTGGACCGGTTCGGCGGTTACCTGGAGCGGTTCGGCGAGCTCGCCGCGGGGAAGCGAGGGCGGGGCTGAGCCGGAGAGCGGGAGCGCCGTAGTCCGGGCTCAGGCGGCGTCCAGCCATGCCTCGAGCTCGGCGGCGAACGCCGCCGGCGCGTCGAGCATCAGCCAGTGGCTGGTCTCCGGCAGCACGACCGCCGTGAGCGCGGGCCTCAGCGCGTGCAGGCTCTGCGGCCATGCGTTCGCGGGGGCGACGATGGCGTGGGCGCGGGCGCCCGGAGCGGCGAGGTAGCGGTCCAGCGCGTTCACCGCCTCGAACTCCAGCAAATGCCGGGACATGCCGAGCATCCGGTCGTGCGGCGTGGTGGCGACGCGCGCCAGCACAGTCTCCCGGGTCGCGGGCGTGCTGCCCGCGAGCGCCTCGTTGAAGGTGGCAACGGCGGTGTCACGCCAGCCGTCCGCCGCGAGGGCGGCGAGGTAGGGCGGGAAGTGCTGCGCCTGGACCTCCGCCGGGATCTGCGTGAAATCCCGGGGCGGGTCTGCGAGCAGGAGGCGCGCGACCCGCTCCGGATGCTCGGCCGCGACGGCGAGCGCCACGAGCGCGCCGTAGCTGTGGCCGACGAGCGCCACGCGGGGGAGCGCCAGGGCGTCGAGGACCGCGAGCACGTCGGCCGCGCACGCGGAGGGAGCGTAGTCCGCGTCGGGCGGGGGCTCCGACGCGCCGTGCCCCCGGAGGTCGATGGCCACCGCGCGCCGCCGGCCGGCGACGTGCGCGAGCGGCGCCTCCCAGAAGCCGGCGTGGCCGACCATGCCGTGCACGAGCACGACCGGCGGCGCCTCGCTCGAGGGGCCCGCGCCCGCAGCGGCAGGAGCGCCCGTGGCCGGATGAACGACGATGTGGAGCGCGCCCGCAGGGCCCGCGACGGTCAGGGAACGCATGTGCGTCTGCTACCTCGGTGTGTGGGGCCACGTGAAGGGGCCGTGTTGCGCTGCGAGGGCGGAGCGTAGGCGAGGCGCCTGTTCGAAGCAAAGGTGCTCTCCCAGGAGGGCGTCGCCGTGGGGTACACGCAGGTCGATGTCCTCGGAGCCGAGGAGAACCGGTCGTCGAGCCGATACGGCTCCTTCAGGAGGACGGGTTCGAGGTGAACGACATGCCTGTTGACGAACAGGCTCCCGCAGAGCGCCCCAGAGATCGCCTTCTCGCTCTTTTCCACGAGCCCCTGAGTTGGCCTGTCGTCCGCTCCCCGGCACCAGGGGAGAGCGCGAGTTCGTCCCAGGTCCCACGCGACGGCCACCCTCTCCGGGGGCCGGGCGGCTCGGCGGCGCCCCAGCCACCCGGACGCGAGCCTGCCTGTACGGCGGCGAGCCGCTACGCCTCGGCGCGGTGCAGCTTCTGAACGAACGCCGCGAGCCCCGGCGGCGACGACGTGAAGTGGATGCGCACGACGTCGTCGGCGCGCGCGTCGAGCTCGATCACCTTCGCATGCAGCTCCCCGCCGAGCTGCTCGGCGAGCGGGCCGGACGGGTGGATCTGGAGGTTCGTGAAGGGCGCGGGCCGGGGATGGATCCGCAGCACGGCGCCGAAGGGCGAGAGCCCGAGGATGAAGGCGGACTGCGGCTCGCCCTCCACACGCTTGCCCGCGAGGCGCGCACAGACGACCGGCAGCGGCGACGAGAGCGAGAGGATCTCGACCCGCCGCTCGGGGAGGTAGAGCCGCTCGGGGTTGTCGAGGCCCAGCACCTCGTGGACCAGCACGCGGTTCGAGAACCCCTTGACGGCCAGCGCGTGGCTCTGGCCGAGCAGGAGGCCCACGCCGGCGGCGCGGCGCGTGGTGTCCGCGATGAGGATCTGGCGGCCCACCGTGCACGACTCGATGCGGGACGTCAGGTTCACCTGCGCGCCGACAACGCCGTATTTCGTGCGCGCCTCGGAGCCGATGTTGCCGACGACGACGGGGCCGGTGTTGAGCGCGATGCCCATCTGCAGCGTCGGCAGGCCCTCGGCGCTGTTCTTCTCGTTCACCGCGTCCATCGCGATCTGCATCTCCAGCGCGCAGGCGACCGCGCGGCGGGTGTCGTCGCCCGCGGGGAACGGGGCGCCGAAGAGCGCGAGGATCGCGTCGCCGATGAACTCGATGATCGTGCCGCCGCGCGCGACGATGATGCGCGCCATCTCGCCGAGGTAGCCGTTCAGCAGCCGCATGACGACGTCGGGCGGCATGCTCTCGGTCATCGTCGTGAAGCTGCGGAGGTCCGTCATCATGATGGTCACCTCGCGCTCCTCGCCGCCGAGGAGCTGGGCCTCGGGCGAGGAGAGCAGGCGGTTCACCACGTCGTCGCTCAGGTAGCGGCCGAACGTCTTGCGGATGAACTCGCTCTTGACCGACAGCTCCGCCGCGAGCTGCGAGAGCTGCTCGCGCGAGCGCTTCAGCGTGAGCTGCGTGTCGAGCCGCCCGAGCAGGATGTCGAAGTCGATCGGCTTCGTCACATGGTCGTTGGCGCCGAGCTTGAGCGACTCGACGACGTCCTCGCTCGCGCCGCGCGTCGTCACCATGATCACGGGGAGCTCGGCCTGCGACCGGCTCTGGCGCAGCGCGGAGAGCACGCCGAGGCCGCTGATGCCGGGCATGTTCACGTCGAGCAGCACGGCGTCGAAGCGCTCGCGCGCGGCGAGCCCGAGCGCGCGGGGTCCGTCCTCGGCGGAAGCGGTGCGGTAGCCGTTGTTCTGCAGCACCCGGCAGAGGACGTCGCGGTTGCCTCGGCTGTCGTCGACCACGAGGATGGTGCCGCGCCCGCTGCCTTCGATCTCGGCGTGGACCGCGGGCTCCTCGTGCGGGGAGGGGATGCTGACCTTCACGCTCGAGGGCGCGTCCTCGTCGCCGTTCTCCATCGCCTGCACGATGGTGAGCAGCTTGCGCGACGCGAGCTCGATGTTGCGGATGTCCTCGATGTGCTGTGGCGCGACCTTGCCCTGCAGCGACGCCACGAGCAGGCGCGTGTAGCCGAGGATCTGGTTGATGGGCGTGTACGGATCGTGGCCCCCGCCGTGCGGCTCGTGGAGCCGCTGCGGCTCGCGCCCCGCGGTCGACCTGGCCGGCGGCGCGGGCTGATGCGCGGCGGGCAGCCCGCCGGTCGCCGTGCGCCTGGCCGGCGACGACGCCGGCGCGTGGCCACGGCCGGCGTCGTCGTGGCGCGACCCCTCCGGGACACGCGAGCTCGGCGGATCGGGCGGCTGGGTCGCGGGCGCCGCGGGGGAGCCCTCGGGCGGGTCCCACCGGTCGAACGGATCCTGCAAGGTGTAGCCGCTGCGCGCCGCGGCCGCGGCCGCGGCGGTCGGCCGCTCTCGCCAGCCGCGCGCCTCCTGCGACGCATAGGCGCCGTGCGGAGAGAGCGGGACGCTCGGCCGATCTCGCCGCACGCGCGCGTCGGCCGGGAAGTGGCTGCCGCGCGCCGGCGGCGGCGCGTGCTGCTGAGGAGGCGGGAGGGTGCTGCCCCCGCGGTTCGATGCGGGCGCCGGCGGCAGGGCGCTGCCGCTGCCGGCGCTGTTGCGTGTCGGAGGCGGCGCTGACGGCAGGGCGCTGCTGGCGCTGGCGCGCGACGGGATCGTCTCCGGCGGGGTCCCTCGCGACGGCACGGGGCTGACCGTTGCCTTTTTATGCGCGTCCTTGTCGGAGGGGGATCGGCTCATGGTTCCGGCGATTCTACGCCTGCGCGCGTAGACGCAACCATGGATGACACCCGCGCTTCATTTTTTATCGCACCCCTACGCCTCAGCTTCAGCCTCAGCGCGGCTGGATTTCCTCCGCCGGCGTACGCGCGAGCTCCGCGGGTGTCCAGGCCGTCCTCGGCTGGGTGAACTCTTTCAGTGAGCCGGCATCCAGAAGACGAGAGGCTTCAATCGTCCTCTAGAAGACAACCCGCCTGTCGCGGCGCGTGATCCGGGGAAGCGCGAGCGCACCGCGCGGGTGGAGCTCCGGACAGGCCCGCCCTCCGATGTCGGACGATGCCGACACCCCAATGGGTCTCGCCGCGTCCTCGAGATTCCCGCGTTGGATGAAGAATGAAGACACGAGCGCCGCCCTCCATGCTGCCCGGACGGTGGTTGTGGAGGTAAAATGAAAGACTTTTTTCGAAGTCAAGAGGTGTTGAGCCTCGCGCCGCGGGGGGCTCATCTGGCGCGGCGAGGTGAGCTCATGGATGAAGCCGCAGCGGATCGCGAGCCACGGCCGTACGACACGCACGCTTGTTCCCGGGCTCCCCACCTGTTCATCAGGTAACCTACCTTCAACTCCGTTGTTCAGCGTCACCGCTCGCGACGACGGGTGCTTTCGACCGGCCGGATGAGCGCGGCGCTCGGCATGCGCTCATGCGCCGACACCGGCGCACGGCGGATATCCGTCCCATGTGGCCGTACCGCACAGGAGCGCTCCGTGGCCCCTGCGCTCCTGGGGGATGTAAGAGATGTAAGAGACAGGTTGGCTTCAATGTGCGCGGGTGCGCGACACGCGCGCAGGCGCGACTCAGGCGCGACTCAGGCGCGACTCAGGTGCGACTCAGGCGCGGCTCAGGTGCGACTGACGTGGCGGAGAGCACTTTGTTTCTCTTGCAGAGGCAATGAAGGCGTCGTAGTGATCTATTTACGCCATTCGGGCGAGTTGTCGGCTGGAGCTGACGGAACCACCGGCTCGGGCCTGTGCGAGAAGGAGTAGCAGAGGTATGCCCCTGCACACCGGACAGATGGTGACGCCTTCGCTGAGGCTCGTGCGCATCCTCCGGCGCGGCGGGATGGGGAGCATCTGGGTCGCGGATAGGCTTCCGCTGAAGGCTCAGGTGGCCGTGAAGTTCATGTCGCCCGAGTACGCGGATGACCCGGGCTACGTCGAGCGGTTCCGGCGAGAGGCGGTCGCTGCGGCGCAGATCACGAGCCCGCACGTCGCGCAGGTCCTCGATCACGGCTTGACCGCGGAGGGCATGCCGTACATCGCGATGGAGCTCCTCCGCGGCGACGACCTGAGGACCCGTATCAGCCGCCAGGGCCGGCTGCCGCTCGGCGAGGTGGCGCGTATCGTGACGCAGACGGCCAAGGCGCTCGGGCAGGCGCACCGCCTCGGCATCGTCCACCGCGACATCAAGCCGGACAACCTGTTCCTGACCCAGGTGGACGGGGAGAGCTTCGTCAAGGTGCTTGACTTCGGTATCGCCAAGCGGGTCCGGGACCTGCGGGTCACCTCGACGGGGAACGTGGTTGGGACGCCGCTGTACATGAGCCCGGAGCAGCTCGTCAGCCCGAGGGATCTCGATTTCCGTGCGGATCTCTGGTCGCTCGGCGTCGTCGCCTACCATGCCATGACGGGGCGGACCCCGTTCTCCGGAGAGACGCTCGCGGCGCTCACGCTCGCCGTGCACAGGGGGCGGTTCACGCCCCCCAGCGCGCACCGGATCGACGTGCCGGCCTCCGTCGACGAATGGATGGCGAAGGCCCTGCAGCAGGATCCGAGCGCGCGCTTCGGGTCGGCGAAGGAGATGGCAGAGGCGCTGGAGCGTGCGCTGTCGTCGCGCAAGTGGGGCACCGAGACGCCGGCTCCGGCCGCCGGGGACGCGGCTGCGGAGAGCGTGGTCGAGGCCCCGCCCGTGAGCTCGCAGGACGGCGTGGTCACCCGGCGCAACCCTGTCATGACGTCCCCGTCGATACCGGTCGTGGAGGCGGATCTCTGCGAGGACGACGGCGGCGATGGCACGACGGCGGTCCTGGGCTCGGCGTCGAGCCGCAAGAAGCGCAAGAGGCCATCCGCGCGGCTCGCGGCGGCCGCCGCGATCGGCGCCGTGCTGGCCGGCGCCAGCCTGTTCTTCGGCGTCCGGTTCGCCGCGCCCGCTGCCGACAGCGCCGCGCTCGCCGCCGTCGCTCCCCGCGCCGGGCTGGCGAGCTCGACCGAGTCGACGCTCCTCGCCAGCGTCGTGGAGGCACCCAGGCCGCTGCTCGCGCCGGAGCTCCAGGAGCCCGTCCAGGCCGCTGCGGCGCAGCCCGAGAGCGCGCCCACCAGCGAGGCCTCGCGGTCGACGACGAAGAAGAAGCCCTCCGTGCGCCCCACGCGATCCCCCGGGCGGACCAAGACCATCCCGTCCACTGGGCGGCAGACCCGGCGCATCAAGCCTTTTCCACGCAACGACATCGCGATGCACCGGTAGCGCTCCCGGCGCTGCTCATCGCGATGCACGGGCGGCGCTGCTCATCGCGATGCACGGGCAGCGCTCTCAGCGCTGCTCAGGGGAGCGCGGGCAGCGCACGGCCGTTGACGCGTGCGCGGTGCGCGCTCAGAGCGGGATCCGAGGGGATTCGTCGGCGGAGGGCCCTTGTCCTCGGCGTCGCGCCGTCGCGCGCAGCGCCTCCGCGGTCGCCTGGTCTGCGGGGAAGAACGACTCGACCGCGAGCTCGGACAGGGTGACGTCGATCGGCGTGCCGAAGACCATCGTCGTGCTGAGGAAGCTCAGGATACCGTCCTCCGTCCTGAGCCTGAGCGGCACCGCGACGGCGACCGGGTCGGGCTCGCGGGCGGGCTCGGGGCGCCTCGATCCTTCCGGCGATGGATAGCGGATGAGCTCTTCGAGGAGCGTCACGAGGGCGGGATCGGAGCTCACGTCGATCTGACGGCGCAGGCGGGCGAGGAGGTGCGCGCGCCACTCGGGCGAGTTCTCGATGCGCGGCGCGAGGCCGCCTGGGTGCAGGCTCAGGCGCAGCACGTTGATCGGGGGCTGGAGGAGGGCGGCGTCGGCGCCAGCCAGGAATGGGCCGATCGCGCCGTTCGCGGCGACGAGGGTCCAGTGCCGATCGATGGCGACCGCCGGATAAGGCTCGTGGCCGGCGAGCACCAGATCGACCGCCCTGCGCGCCGCCGCGAGCGCCGGATCGCCGAGGCTGCGCTCCGGATAGAGCGGCGCGTACCCCGCCGCCACGAGGAGCTGGTTGCGGTCGCGCAAGGGCACATCGAGGCGCTCGGCCAGGTGGATCACCATCTCGCGGCTCGGCTGCGCGCGGCCGGTCTCGAGGAAGCTCAGGTGGCGTGTCGAGATGTCGGCCTCGCAGGCGAGGTCGAGCTGGCTCATTCGACGGCGCTGGCGCCACTCGCGCAGGAGACCCCCGATCGGCGGGTGTGAGCTCGTCATCGCGAGTCGACCCTAGCACGCCGGAAAATGACGCCCATTACCTGGGAGGTAATCGATCCCATGCCGAGGGCGCCCCAAGGTGAGCGGTGCAGGGCGCTGCGGGCACCCGGCGCGCCGCGCGCGTCCGCCCGCAGGTCCCGCCCACCGAGGGGCGATGAGCCCCGACCGCAACGAAAGGAGCCCACCATGTCGTTCGTGATCTCTCCTCGCTTCCTGCGCCGCGTCCTTTTCGCCGACGCGGCCCTCAGCGGCGCTACAGGCCTCCTCATGCTCGCGGCCGCGGCGCCCCTCGCCGGCCTGACCGGCCTCCCCGAGGCGCTGTTCCGCTGGGCTGGCGCGAGCCTGCTCCCGTTCGCGGCGCTCGTCGCGTGGCTCGGCACGCGCGAGCGTCCGGCGCGGGGGGCCGTCGTCGCCGTCGTCGTCGCGAACGCGCTCTGGGTCGTCGACAGCGTGCTCCTCCTCGCGCTCGGCTGGTTCGAGCCGACGGCGATCGGCTATGCGTTCGTCGCGGCGCAGGCGCTCGCCGTCGCGCTCTTCGCGGAGGCGCAGGTCATCGGGCTGCGCCGCGCGCAGGCGGCCGCCTGAGAGCCCTCATCTCGCCGGCAGGAGCCGGCCAGCCCCGGCGCCGATCCACGCGAGCGCGCGGCGCGTCCGGTCCTTCGCCTCGCCTTCGATGACGTCGCCGTGGGCGACGACGACGCGCTCGAACTCCCACGCGAGGACGTCGGCGACGCTGCGCGCCGCCGCGGCGCGGTCCCTCATGAGCACGCGCCACACGTGGTCCTGGGCGGTCTTCCTCCACACGCCGCCCACCCAGAGGAAGACCTTCATGGCGAAGCTGCGGGCCTCATGCACGTTGAAGAGGAGATCCGTCACGATGAGCGTCCGCGACCGCGCGTGCAGGAACACGTGCTCCGCGATGTACGGCACGCCCTCGACGAGGCGCACGCCGAGATCGTCGCCGATCTCCGGCGCCACGCCGGATCGGGGCAGCGGGGTGAAGCGGAGGCCGGAGAGCTTCTTCTCGAGCCCGGGCGCCCCGAGCACGCTCGCGCGCGGCCAGCGCTCGGTCGCGGCCCTCAGGAAGACGTGGTGGAGGCAGCTCGGGGCGACGAGGGCGCGCACCTCGCCGAGCGCGTCGATCTCGCGGGCGGTGTCGTCATCGAACGCCAGCGGCGAGTGGATGACGATGCCGCCGTCCGCCCGCCTCACGACCGTCGTGCGCGCCGGCAGATCGCCGAACGGCAGCCGGAAGTCCCTCTCATACGCCCACACCTCGTCAGCGATCGCCCGCAGCATGCCGTCATGCAAAGCCGCGCGTGATCGTGGTGTCAAGGCGCGTATCCCCAGGGACTCGAAGCAGGCCTACCGCCTCCGCTCGGCCTCGATGGCGGCCTGCACCGCAGGGCGGCCGCCGACGCGCTCCCTGTAGCGGCCGAGGACGGGCCATCCACCGAGATCGACGCCCGCGAACCTCGTCCACGTCGTCACGGTATAGAGGTACGCGTCCGCCACCGTGAACCGCTCGCCGAGGAGGTACGTCGCGCCCTCGAGGCGGTGCGCCACGTAGGCGAAGCGCCGGCCGAGCAGCGCCCTCGCCGCGCTCTTCTGCTCGTCCGGCACCCGCGGCTTGAAGAGCGGCGAGAACTGCTTGTGCAGCTCGGTGCTGATGAAGCTCAGCCACTCCTGCAGCCGGTAGCGGTCCAGGGTGCCGGCCGGGGGCGCGAGCCCGGACTCAGGCCTCCGATCGGCGATGTACTGGACGATCACCGGCCCCTCGGTGAGCACCTCGCCGCCCTCGATCTCGAGCGCGGGCACGTAGCCCTTGGGGTTGATCAAGGTGAAGTCGGCGCCCGACCGGGTCTTCTTCGTGCCGAGGTGGACCTGCTCGAGCTCGAACTGGAGGCCGGCCTCGCGCAGCGCGATGTGCGGAGAGAGCGAGCAGGCGCCAGGGCTGAAATAGAGCTTCATCATGCGCTTCACAGGAGGAGCGACAGGAGCGCGGGCGCCGATCGCTACTTCAGCGTGTCGGGATCGACGCCGAGCTCCCGGAGCCTCGCTGCCAGCCGCATTGCCTGCTGCTCGGCGGACTCGGCGCGCTGCTCGGCGGACTCGGCGCGCTGCTCAGCGGACTCGGCCCGTTTCGCGAGCTCCTTGCCAGCAGGCACGAGCTCTCCCTCGGGGGTGAAGAAGCGGAGCTGTCCCTCCTCGACGCCAAGGAAGAGCTCGAGCTGAGCGCTCCAGAGGCGTCCGGAAGCATCGGGGGAGAGCGGCTCGTACTGCCCATCGACGAGGTGGAAGCCCGAGAACTCGAGCGTCTCTGGATGGAACCAGAAGTAGTCCGGCGTCCGGAAGACGTCCTGGTAGACCTGCTTCTTGAGGCCACGATCGGCGCCCTCGGTGCTCTCCGAGAGCAGCTCCACGATCAGGTTCGGGTACCGGCCGTCTTCTTCCCAGACGACCCAGCTCTTGCGTGGCCTCCGCTCGGTGCCGAGCACGACGAAGAAATCGGGGCCCCGGAAGTGCTCGGTCTTGAGCTGCCTGGGGCTGAAGTAGATGGTCAGGTTCCCCGCGGCGAAGAAGTCGGCCCGGTCCTTCCAGAAGAGCTCCAGGCTCTCGAGCAGCACGATCATCTGGACGAGGTGCTGGTAGGTCTCCATCGGAGGCTCGTTGCTGTACAGATCGCCCGGCGGAGCGACGACGCTGGGGTCGACGATCTCCGCCGGCATCGCGAAGGCGAGGGACGTCATGTCGGAAGCCTGCCGGAGGATCCACCTCGCAGCAAGGTCCGCGGCGCACCTCGCCGTGTCCGCGTAGCCGCTCGACAGCTTGCGGATCCCGGGTGCGCTCATTTCGAAATCCGCCCTTCTGTGGCGTCGCCGCCAGGGTGCCTCGTGTTCGTCCTGCCCGGCCAGCGCAGCGTCCGTCGCTGCCGCACGCCGGCGCGTGGTGGCACCGCGCGCTCAAGCTCAGCTCGCTCGCGTCCGGTCGCGCGAGGGCCGCCCTCGGCGACGGCTCGGCGCTACGGCGTGCGCGCGCAGCGCACGCCGACGCCGTAGTCGCCGCGGTAGTTCGCCGGATCGTAGGAGACCGCCGAGCGATTCGACGACAGGAGATACGGCATCAACCCCGTGTGGAAGCCGCCGCCAGGCAGCACCCGGTTCGTGGCGCCGGTGAGGTTTGCGCAATCCTCGCAGGGGCTCACGTAGTTCGCGTAGACGTCGAGGTTCCACTCCCACACGCTGCCCGAGAGATCCCACTGTCCATAGCGCCCGACGCCGAGCGGCGTGCTCCCCACGTCCGGCACATTCACGACGCCCGTACAATTGCCCCGCCTTCCGCTCGGATAGTAGCAATCGTAGATCGCAACCTGGTTGCCAGCGCCGGGATCCATCGAGCCCCAGGGATACATGCGCTGCTCGTCTCCGCCGGCGGTTGCGTATTTCCATTCGGCCTCTGTCGGCAGAAAGCCGCCGTCCCAGATGCAGAAGGCGTGGGCCTCGTACCAGTTCATGAACGTGAGCGGCAGCATCTCGTTGTCGCCGGCGTTCGCCGTCCAGGTGCCGTACGCGGTAGGGGTCAGGTTCTTCGTCCACGTGGCGGCCGCGCCCTGGCCCGTCGGAATGTACCTGTCCCAGCTCGAGTTCCACCCGGACTCGAAGCTTCCGCGCTTCGCGCTATCGGCCACGCCCTGGCCGTCGTTCAAATGCGTATGTTTGCCGCTGCCCGCCGCGGGCGGGGAGCCGCCGGCGACCAGGTAATCGACGTACTGCCGGAAGCGGCCGACGGTCATCTCGTATTTGTCCAGGCGAAACGAGCTCACCGTCGCTGGATCTCTCGTGTTGGTCGCCCCGCTGCCGCTGTTGCTGTACGTTCGATAGAACGTGCCGCCCGTGACCAGCAGGCTCGTGCAGCAGCTCTCGTTGCCGTCCGGGCCGCACGTCGAGAGCCCAGGTCCGCCGGGCGCGCAGCTCGGCGGCTCGTCGACGCTCGGGCCACCGCCGGATCCACCGCTTCCGGCCGAGGCCGAGCCGCTGCCCTGACCGCTCGTGCTGTTGCCGCCGCTGGATGTGCCCGCGCCTCCGCTGCTCGTGGTACCGCCGCTGTTCGTGGCCCTTCCGCTGCTCGTGGCGCCACCGCCGCCCGCGTCACTCGAGCTCGATCCATCGGCGCCGTCGCTGCCGCATGCCGCAGCGCCGAGCGTGAGAGCGAGCGCGGCGCACCATGCACCATGCCGCTGCCGCACGCGTTCACGGAGCGCGGCGGCTCCCACGTAGGAAGCCAGTGCGTGCGCCGTGCGGCGAGCCGCCGCGTTGCATCGGAGCTTCCTTGTCTGTCGCCTGCGGACCATATGTGGAAAGTACTTCAATCGAGCTATCATGTCTCCACAGAAATCGGATATAGCGACGCTCAGGAAGTGTCGTTGTAAATTTGCTCTCTTATGCGTCGGCCCCAACCATTCACCGACACCTCGATCGAAGGCCTGCGCGCCTCCCGGTGCTCGTGTTCATCGCTCGGAGCGTGCAGCTGGGACCATTTTATCGCGTGGGCGCACACGGCTCGTCGCCGAGCTTCGGGTATACCGGGGGCGAGCGGATCCATGGTTCGGGGCTGCAGCCTCCAGCGGATGGAGGCGCGTGCCGCCGATCGAGAGCCATGCGTTCGTCCGACACCCTGGCCGCACGCCGCAGATCCTCAGCGGCGCGGCGCTTGCTTGACCGCTGCTCGCACGTGGATGCGCGCGCGGCCAGCGCGCGACGCACGCCGCGATCTACCTGGAGACCTCACGATGACCGAGCGCACGTTTCCCCTTGTCCCTTCGCCTCTTTCGCCGGAGCCTGCGGCGCCGAGCCTCCATCGTCCCACGGTCCCGGATGCGCTGCCCCGGCGCGGCGCCGCGGCGCTCCTCGTGACGGCGGGCGTGCTCTGGTCGAGCGCGGCGGCGCAGGCGGCAGAGCCAGACTTCAACCACGATGGGTATGCCGATCTCGTCGTGTCGGCTCACGCCGAAGACGTGAGCGCCGCGCAGGACGCAGGCGTGGTCCACGTGATCTATGGATCGAGCCAGGGTGTCTCTGCGACTGGCGCCGGGGGCACCGGACGCACCGATCAGTCGTTCGCTGCCGGCTCGCTCGGGATCGCAGGCGTCGCGCCGGAGGCGTGGGACAACTTCGGCAAGGCGGTCGCCTGGGGCGACTTCAACGCCGACGGGTGGACCGACCTGGCCATCGGCGTCCCGTCCCGGGATGTCGATGGACTGCAGGCGGCAGGAGCGGTGGCGATCCTCTACGGTCTCCCGGCCCAAGGCTTCCTCGCGGCAGGGCTCCGGCCGGGCGGCATGGATGGCAACGCGAAAGCGCAGCTCGTCACCCAGGACTCCACCGGCGTGGCCGGGACCGCGGAGGAGGCAGACAGGTTCGGCGCCGCGCTCGCGTCAGGGGACTTCAACGGCGATGGCATCGACGATCTCGCCGTCGGCGCGCCCGGGGAAGATTACCCCACCGGTGGCGTCAACATCATCTATGGCTCGGCCACGCCCCAGGGGCTGGGGTACGGGAAGGCGGGCACCCTCCGGCGCTGCCTTGCGCCCCAGGGGAGCATCTGTCCCTCGAACACCATCTTCCTGGCAGGCTCGACGCTCGCAGCCGCCGATTTCGACGGCGATGGTTATGACGACCTCGCGATCGGGAGCGACTGGTACTCGCGAGGCCTCGTCACGTTCGTCTACGGTACAGCGTCCGGCTTCGCGGCGAGGGACCTCTACATCCTCCGACAGGACCACGAACTGCCGGGGCCGTCCAACGAAGGCGACGAGTTCGGCGCCGCGCTCGCCGCCGGAGACTTCGACGCCGACGGGTTCGCGGATCTCGCCGTCGGCGCGCCCGAGGACTTCGTGCCGGTGCTCGGCGGATACGACGCACCTCAGGGATCCGTGAGCGTGGTCTATGGCACGAGCGACGGGCTGTCGACCCTCGGCAGCCAGCGCTTCTTCCCGTCCTTCCTGGGGAACCCCGGGAACGAGCTGATCGGGTTCGGTAGCGCGCTCGCCACCGGCAACCTCGACGGGCAGCACGGGGACGATCTGGTGATCGGCGCGCCGTACGAGTCGGGAGCAGGGTACTTGGGGAATGGCGCGGCGTATATCCTCTACGGCATCTCCGGCGGGCTATCCATCCTCTCCCGCAGGCACTGGACTCAGGAGAGCTCCCTGGGGGCCTTCCTCTTCGCTCCGCTATGCGACGAGTTCTACGGGAACGGCGATCACTTCGGCGAGGTGCTCCGCGCGGGCGACTACAACAACGATGGAAGGGCGGATCTCGCGGTCTCCGCGCCCGGAAAGAGCCTGACAGCCGACGTCGGCCACGAAGGCATGGTCTTCGCGCTCACCAGCGGCGGCACCTTCTTCGACAGCGATCCGCGCAACTTCTCCTCCGCGCGGTCGCTCCGGCAGGGGAGCGATGGCGTGAACGACCTCGCCCAGGCGAACGATGGCTTCGGGGAATGACGCCTCGGTAGAGCCGAGCCCGGCGACGCTCGGCCGCGGGCCGAGGGACAGCTCGCCTCGGACGAGTGCGCTGGGCGGCTCCACCTCGAGCGCGGTCAGGCGATCGGCAGCGAGCCGGTAGCGCAGCCGCGGCTGGGCGGATCCGCTCCGCCGACTGCCGTCGGCGCCGCTCTGGGTCGGATCGCTGGGTCGCGTCGCCGCCGCGGCCTACACTCCTTCGCATGTCCTCCGGATCGCCCATGCCGCCCGCCGCGGACGGCTCCGCCGCGCTGATCGAGCGCGCCCGCCGGCTCGCGACGCTCGTGCTCGCCCCCTCGGCGAACGCCACGGATCAGGCCGCGACGGTTCCCCGAGAGCACATCCGCGCCCTCGCGGACGCAGGTCTCCTCGGGATCGCGACGCCTGTGTGCCACGGCGGCCACGGCGCCCCGCCGCGGGTCGCGCGCGAGGTCCTGGAGATCCTCGCCGGCGCCTGCGGTGTGACGGCGTTCGTCCACATGCAGCACGCCGCCGCGTGCCCGCTCATCGCGCGCGGCGACAACGAGGCGCTCAAGGAGCGCGCCCTGCCTCGTTTCGCCTCCGGAGCGCGCTTTTGCACCGTGGGCTTCTCACACGTCCGCCGCCCGGGCCCACCGATGGTCAGGGTCGAGCCCGACGGCGACCGGTTCCGCTTCGACGGCACCGTGCCCTGGTTGACCGGCCATGGGATCGCCGACGATGCGGTCATTGCCGGCGCGCTCCCCGATGGACGCCTGATGTACGTCCTGACACCGCTGCAGGCGGAGGATTCCATCGAGGCATCGCCGCCGCTCCGGCTGAGCGCGATGAACGCTTCGGCCACGGTGTCGCTGACGCTGCGCGAGCTACGCGTCGGCCCCGAGCAGGTGATCGCCACCCTGACGCGCGAGCAGCAGGCCGCCCGCGACGTGGCGGGATTGCTCACGCCGTCGGCGCTCTCCCTGGGCGCCGCCGGCGCCGCCACGGCCCTGCTCGCGGACCTGGCGGAGCGCCGCGGCAGCGCGCGCCTGGCGGGCGCCGCCCGGGCGTTCGAGGGCGAGAGGGAGGCGGCCCGCGCCGAGGTCGATGCATGGGCGGACCGGCCGGAGGACGATGGCCATGCAGAGCATGCGGTCCGCGCTCGCGCCTGGTGCATCGATCTGGGCGTCAGGGCCACGCACGCCGCGGTCGCTGCGACCGGAGGCAGCGCCAACCTCCTCGACAACGCCGCGCAGCGCTTCTTCCGTGAGGCGATGCTCTATTCGCTCACGGCCCAGACGCGCGACCTGCAGACAGCGACGGTGGAGCGGCTGCTCGAACGGGCGACCCGCTCCAGGTTGGGGTAACGACCGCGTCGATGGTGCGATGACGGTCGGCGAGGTGGAGATGCGGCGTTACCGAGGGCCTCCTCAAAAACGTTGCAGCCTCTCCCGAGGCGCTCCATGGCTGGGTCTGGTGCGCCGCTCGCTACGTCGATCCCTGCGGCTCCGCGCGGTCGTCGGCGCCGCCCGCGCCGCCTGGGCCGTACGCGCCGACGAAGTCCCGCAGCCTCCGGGTCTGGTAGCTGCGCGCCAGCGTCGTGAGCTGCTCGATCCAAGGTCTGAGCCGCGGATCGTGCTGCGCCATCCGCTCCGCCTCCTCCACGATCTTGTGGACGAGCCCCTTCTTCGCGAGCGCCGACAGGAGCGCCAGCTCTTCGGCCGGAGGCGGCGCGAGGTGGCCGCCGCCTTCGGGCTGCTTCCCCGGCGCATCGCGAGCGGGGGCTTCATCGCGGCGAAGCCACTCGATGCCCAGCAACCGCGATATCTTGTCCAGGAGCGCGCTCGCCACGATCGGCTTGGGCAAGAAGTCATCGCAGCCGGCGCTGGCGCACCGCTGCCGCTCGGCCTCGGAGACGCTCGCCGACGAGGCCAGGATGGCGACTTGTCGGAGCTCGGGCATGAGCCTGAGGCGACGCGCGGTCTCGTGGCCGTCCATGTCCTTCATGTACACGTCCAGCAGGATGAGCGCCGGCGCGCGCTGCGCGGCCACGCGCAGCGCCGCCTCACCGCCGTCCGCCTCGCACAGATCGAAGCCGAGCGGGCCGAGGAGCCCGCGTACCACCGCGCGATTGTCGGAATTGTCGTCCACGATGAGTACCGTGCGGCGCTCCCCCGGATAGCCCACGATCGTGTCCCACCCCCTGGCTTCGCCTGGGCTCGTCGCGAGCTGCGCCTCGGCGAGCGGGAGCGTCACCGTGAAGACACTGCCTTCGCCGACCTCGCTTTGCACCTCGATCGCACCACCCATCTGTTGCACGAGCTTCTTCGTGATGGCGAGGCCGAGCCCTGTGCCCTCGCTCTTCGCGCTCTGCTCCCCGACCTGCTCGAACGGCTCGAAGATGCGTGACAGGTGCTCCGGGGCGATCCCAGTACCCGTATCCTCGACCCGGAACCGCACCATCCGCCCTGCAGCGACTGTCTCCTCCAGCACCTCGACACGGAGGGACACGCTTCCCCGCTCGGTGAACTTGATGGCATTGCCGAGGAGGTTCAAGAGCACCTGCATCAGCCGCTTCTCGTCGGCACAGACGGCCTGGAGCGCAGGGCCGCGCAGCTCGTGCGAGAACGTGATCCCCTTCGCTTCGGCGCGCACCCGGCACAGATCGACCACCGTCCGCACGAGCGCAGGCAACCGGAACTCCGTCAGGACGGAGTCCATCTTGCCCGCCTCGATCTTGGCCAGGTGCAGCAGGTCATTGATGAGCGAGAGCAGGTGCTTGCTCGACTTCTGGATGACCCGCAGGCCATCCCGCCACGCTGGCGGGATGTCGGGCGTTCGCTCCAGGATCTGGGCATACCCCATGATCCCGTTGAGCGGCGTTCGCAGCTCGTGGCTCATGCTGGAGAGAAAGTCGCTCTTGGCCTGGCTGGCGCGCTCCGCCGCCTCCTTGGCGATGCGGAGCTCGACGGTGCGCTCCTTGATCTTGGCCTCCAGGTCCCGGTAGAGGAGGGCGTTCTCCACGGCGATGGCGGCCTGCGCGGCGACCACCGACAGGAGCTCCACCCGCCGCTCGGGGAACGCCGCAGGCGCCTCCCGGTGCTCGAGGTAGAGCACGCCCACGAGGCGCCCTCGATGCGACAGGGGGAGCGCCAGGAGCGAGAGCACCGGGTGCGCGGCCAGGTACGGATCGGCCGCGAAGCGCGCGTCCGACCTGGCGTCGTCCACCACGACCGGCTCGTTCGTGCGCGCCACGTAGTGCGCCACCGTCCTCGCCACCTCGCTGCTCTGCGAGAGCGGCTCGGACAGGCCCGTCTCGATGCGGCCCCCCTCCACCGAGAGCCGCGCCACGACCGAGAGCTCTTCGCCTTCGCCGAGCAGCAGGACGCCGCGCTGCGCGCCGGCGCTCTCCAGCACGAGCTCCATCAGCCGGCCGACGACCCGCTCCGGGTCGAGCTCGCTCGACAGCGCCTGCGCCGCGCGCACCGCGGTGTTCACGTCGAGCTGCGCGCCGCCGTTGACCCCCGTGGTGGTCAGCGTGGCGACGCCCGTCGTGCGGCGGCGATCGGCCGCCGCGGGCTGGGCAGGCGCGCGGAGCACGGCGGGCCATCTCGCCTCCAGGTGGGCCACCACCGCGTGCGCCTCCCAGCGAACATAAGCGTCCCTGGCCTCGCGCAGGTACACCGCTGCGATACGGCTCCTGCCCGCCTCGAGGTGAAACTCGGCGCAGAGCTGAGCCGCCAGGGCTTCGATGTGAAAGAATCGCTGCTCGCGCGCGAGCTCGATGGCCTCGTCGTACCTGGCCATGGCCTCGTCGGTCTTGCCCTGCAGGCGGGCGTGCTCGGCCTCGAGCAGGCGCAGCTTGTGGAGGAAATTGTCCGCGCTCCCCTCGGCGAAGTACCTCAGCCGCGCGAGGCCTTGCTCGATCTCCTCGTGGAGCCCGGCCCGCTCCGCCGCGTCCGCGGCCTCCGGCCAGCACCTCGCGGCCGCGAGCGCGAGCCAGAGCGGGATGTCCGTGACCGGGGGAAAGCCGAAGATGGACACGCGGAACTGCTCGGCCTCCCGTGCCCGCGAGAGGGCCATCGGGTACGCGCCGACGACGAGGAACAGGTGCGCCTCGAGGATGCGAGCCAGCTCGGCTGCCATCCCGTCTCCGTCTGCCAGGAGGGAGCGCGATCCTCGTGAGAGCGGCTCGCCCGACAGGAGCCTCCGTGCGCCGTCGGCGGTCGTCAAGAGGTCGCACCACGACGCGATCGCCTCGAAATAGTGCGTCCCGAGCGCGGTCCCCGCGCGCTGCATCAACCCCCAGCGCGCCGCCCGGTGCGCCTCGAGCTGCCCGAGCGGCTGGCCGCGCCACACTCGGTAGTAGAACAGGTCGCCTTCCAGCCCCCAGCTCGCCCCCTGGAACGAGCCGACCTTCAGGCCGGTCGCGCAGGTTCGCTCGAAGATGGGCCCCATTTCGTCCGCAGGGCGGGAGTAGGCCGTGTACTGCCCCTGGAAGGACAGACACTCTGCCAGAAAGGGCGACGCGACGCGCTCGGCCGCGCGCACTCCGGGGCCGACCCAGCTCGCAGCGCGACGATACATGCCCGTGCTGAGCGACCACACGTTCGCGAAGCAAACGATGATGAAGGGAGAGACCGGCGTGAGCGCGCGCCGCTCTCGCACCCTCAGCACGGCGCGGGCGATCACGAGCCCGGACAGCATCGGCTGACCGCCGATCGCCGCGCACACCATGAGGTGCATCGTCAGCGCATCGATGAGCACCTGCTCCGGGGAGGGATCGAGCGGCATCCGTTCGAACGCGTCCGGGTCGCGCTCGAACCACCGATCCAGCTCGGCGGACTCCTCGACGAGCGCGGCGTGGCGCGCCTCGTCCGCGCCC
Source organism: Sorangium sp. So ce117 (assembly GCF_051524395.1). Taxonomy (NCBI): domain Bacteria; kingdom Pseudomonadati; phylum Myxococcota; order Polyangiales; family Polyangiaceae; genus Sorangium; species Sorangium sp. So ce117. The sequence goes on along the minus strand of NZ_CP150309.1, from coordinate 5,845,396 downwards.
GGAAATGCGATGTCCTGCTCCGTGAGCGCGGCGAGCCCGAGCTCGACCCCTCGCGCGAACTGGCCCGCCGCCTGGGCGCTGCGGACGCGCATCTCGTGCGCCGAGAGCCTGGTGAGCGCCGGCAGCGGCCTGGCGAGCAGCCGCGCGCACCGCGCCTCGACGTCGTCGAACTCCCGCAGCAGAAAGGCCCCCTCGATCTGCTCGAGCGCGAGCTCCGCGCACAGCGGCGCGTCCTTGCGCCAGGCGTCATCGCCCAGCAAGTCCTGCGCGGTCTCGGCGAGGCTCAGGAGGAGCCGGTACGAGCTCGCCGCCTTCGCGGCGCGCGCGGCCTCGAGGTTCAGCCGCGCCAGCGCCTCGCGCTCGCCTGCGGCGTCCATCCGCGCCGAGCCCAGGTTGAGGTGCCGCACCAGCTCCAGGAGCTCTTGCGGTGTGCCCCGCTGCGTCCGATGCCGCGCCCATAGCCGCCGGCCGATCTCCAGGTGCGCCAGGACGCGCTGCGCCGGCGGGGCCCGCTCGTAGCTCGCCTGCTGCACGCGGTCGTGCAAGAAGCGGTATTCAGCGTCGAGCGCTCCTTCTCCGGTTCCAGTTCCGGTTCCGGTTCCGATTCCGGCCTCTCCCAGCGCCTGCGCGGTCCGGTAGGCTCCATCGGCCGGCACCACGAGCTCCTCCCGCAGGGCGGGCCACAGCGCGGCGGTCACCCGGGCGCGCTCCCATCCGCTGAGCCGCTCCAGGTCGTGGAGGTGGAAGGCGTGCCCCGCGCACGCGGCGAGCCCCAGGAGCTGCTGTGTCGCTTCTGGCATCTCGAGCAGCTTGTCCGTCAGGAGGGCGACGACGTTGTCCGTGACCTGCGCCTGCTCGATCTCCTTCTGGCCCCAGCGCCACGCGCCGCTCTCCGGGTCCCGCGCCACCTTGCTCTGCCGGTGCAGCGACAGCAGCAGCTGCTCCATGAAGAACGGGTTTCCTCGCGTCTTTTGCCACAGCACCCGTGACAGCGGCTCCACGCGCGCCGCCTCGCTGTTCAGCGCCCGCGCTGCCCATGCCTGCACGTGCTCCGCCGACAGGGGGTGCACCGACATCCTCGACACCCTCGCCCCGCTCTCCTCGACCGACGCCACGAGCCTCCACAGCGGGTGCTCGGGGGGCGCCTCGTTGTCGCGGTACGCGGCGATCACGAGGAGCTCTCGTCGCTCTGCGTCGGTCAGCAGCGTCCTCAGGATCTCCAGCGTGGCGCTGTCGGCCCACTGCATGTCGTCGAGGAACATCACGAGCGGCGCGTTCGGCGTCGTGACCGCCCGCACGAAGTTCAGCCAGGTCAGCCTCTGGCGGGCGAGCACCTGCTCGCCGTGCACCGGCGGCACCGGCGCGAGCTTGCCCATGATCAGGTCGAGCTCCGGCACCACGTCGGCGATGAGCCGGGCGTTGTCCCCCACGTCGGCCCTGATCCGCTCCTGCCACGCCGTGAGCGTCGGCTTCGGGCTCGCCAGCCACTGCTGCATCAGCGCCCCGAACGCCTGCGCCATGGCCGCGTAGGGCGTCGACCGCGCGAGCTGATCGTGCTTGCCCGAGATCAGGAGCCCGCGCCTCGCGCGCGCGATGTCCCGGTAGACGGTGCGCACGAGCGCCGTCTTGCCGATGCCGGACGGGCCGCCGATGAGCACGAGCTCCGCCGCGCCCTCGGCGGCGCGGGCGAACGCTGCGCCCAGGAGATCGCGCTCGTGCTCTCGCCCGACGAGGACGTCTGGCAGCAGCAGCCTCTGCGAGAAATCCTTGTCCCCGAGCGCGAAGCGCTCCACCGCGCCGCGCTCGCGCCACATGCGCAGCGCTCGCTCCAGGTCTTCCGCTGCCCCCTTGGCCGTCTGATACCGCCGGTCAGGGTTCTTCGCGAGGAGCCTGGACACGATCGCCGCGAGGCCCGGAGGCACGTCGGGGGCGACCTCGTCGAGGCTCGGCGGCTCCTTGGCCAGGTGAGCGTGCACGAGCGAGAGCGGGTCGCGCTCGGTGAACGGCAGCCGCCCCGAGAGCGCCTCGAAGAGCGTCACTCCGAGCGAGTAGAGGTCGGTGCGGGGATCGAGCGCTCGCGCCGTGCGGCCCGTCTGCTCCGGCGACATGTACGCCAGTGTCCCCTCGAGCCCTTCGGGGATGCTCGCCGCCGTCGCCTCCAGCGGCAGCGACGAGGCGATGCCGAAGTCGAGCAGCTTGATCTCCGCGTACCCCGCGTCGGCCAGCACGTTCTGCGGTTTGATGTCCTTGTGCGTTATGCCGGCCGCGTGAACGGCCTCGAGGGCTCGAGCGAGGAGCGCTCCCAGCCTCAGCCCAGCTTCTACCGGCAGGCGCCCGCGCTCGGCGAGCTCAAGATCCAGCGACCGGAAGCCGGGGTCCTCGATCACCAGCGCGGCCGTGCCGCCCAGCGGCAGGAGTTCCCGCGCCCGTGCCACCCCCGACACCTCTCTCAGCTGGGTCAGGATGTGATGCTCGTGCAGGATGCGCCCCGTCACGCGCGAGCTCGGCGCGGCCGCCACGGGGAGCTTGAGCACCACCCTGTCGCCCGAGGGACGATGGACCGCGCGGCACACGCGGGTCTCGGCCCCTTCGTGCATCACCTCCCCCACAACGTAGTCTCTCAGATCCATCCCGGTTCAGCTCCTCCTCGGGTCCGGCGGAGACGCCGGGCAACAACGGAATCCTGCGGTACTTCAGCGCTCGGGCCTGTGCTGGCGGCGGTCGCGTGTCCGCAGCGCGTGCTCCACGCCCGACTGGAGGGTGGCCTTCGTCACGAGCTGATCGAGGTGCAGGTCGAGCGCCACGAGCGTTTGCGCTACCTCTGCGCGGATGCCCGTGACGACCGTCCGCGTGCCGAGCAGCGAGAGCCCCATCGCGGCTTGCACGAGCATGCGCGCAACCGTCTCATCGACTGCTTGTACACCGGTGATGTCGATGATGAGATAGTCCGCCCCGCGCTCGCTCGCCCCGCGCAGCGCTGTCTCGACCGCTTGTCCGGCGCGCTCGACGTCCACCGTGCCGATGAGGGGCATCACGAGGACGCCATCGATCATCGGAATGAGCGGAGCGGACAGCTCGAGGAGCCGCTCCCGCTGGGCCGCGATGATCTGCTCTTGCAGCGCCGCCCTGGCCGCCTCGGCGCGCTCGCTCTGCATCAGCTGCTGCGAGAGCCGCTCGTTCGCGTCGCGCAGCATTTGCACGGCCTGCGCCAGCGCCTCCTCCGCCCTGGCGCGCTCCCGGATCTCCTCCGAGAGCCTCGTATTCCGCTCCTCGAGAGCTCGCGTTGCGCGCCGGAGCGAGATCTGGGTGTGCACCCGCGCCAGGAGCTCGGTCTTCTCGAACGGCTTTGTCACATAGTCGACGGCCCCCAGGCGAAAGCCCTGGAGCCTGAACCTCGCTTCAGCGAGCGCCGTCATGAAGATGACGGGGATGCCCTGCGTCGCCGGATCGGCCTTGAGCCGCCGGCACGTCTCGAACCCGCTGAGGCCGGGCATCAGCGCGTCGAGCAAGACGAGGTCCGGCTGGGCCCGGCTGACCAGCTCGATCGCCTCCTCACCGTCGCGCGCGACGGCGACCTCCAATCCATCCGACATGAGCGCGTGCGACAGCACGGCCAGGTTGTCCGCGCTGTCGTCCACGATGAGGACGAGGCCAGAGAGCGGAGTTTCTTGTTCTTGCATGGGTCTCTGCCGGCTCAGCACGATCGCGCGAGCCTCGTGCGCCCGGTCGGCGTGCCCCAATGGACGGCGGGCGAGAAAATGCGTACAACGTGAGCTGGCGGCCCCATCACAGGAAACATTCCGTCTTCTCTTTCCCGTTCGTACCACGGGCTGTTCAGCCTTAACATACCTTTTGTAGGCGGAAGCGGAGAGGGGTGCAGGGTGCGGTGGAGAGGGTACGCTGAGCCACACAGGTCATCCATTCCATCTACGTACGCATGAGATGGGCGCTTTCCGCCTGGTTCCGAGGTCCCATGTCGGCTCGCCTCACGTGCTTTCCTTGACGAGGAGGCCTCCGCTTTTTTCGGCTCTCACGCCCCATCCCCATCTCCAGCCGCTGGAGCTCCTCACGCTCGGGCGTCGTGAGCGCTCCCGGCAGCTGGCCGGTGCTCCGGTCGTCCGCCGTCGCCAGACGTACCGCCTCCGCCTTGAGCTCGGGCGCGAACAGGGCCTCTTTCTCCTGCCTCCCCGGCGCCTTCTGGGGTCCACGGAGGAGCGAAGGATCAGGGGCGCGGCCTGGGCAAGGACAGCCATGTTGAGAGCGACCTGGCGTCGGGCGCCGCGACGCCGAGTGCGACCGATCGACCGGCGGCTGCCCGCCCGGGGCTTCTCGCGAGATGAATGTGCGCGCGCGTCGGCGCATCTAGCGCCTCGTGGCCAGCGCTCCTCCCGCGTCCAGAACCAGGGAAGCGCTCGGGGAACCCGTCGTCAGTACCCGGAAGGGAAAGGTGGAGCACGTGAGACACGGAGGTATTTGGGTGTGGCAGGGGCCAAGAGGGGCTGCGATGCTCGGGATGGCGCTGACCCTCGGCTGCACGACGGGCGGCGGTGGCCAGGGAGGCGCCGGGGGAGAGCCGGCGACCGGCGGCGGCGGGCAGGGAGGGACCGGGGGAGAGCCGGCGACCAGCGGCGGTGGTGAGGGAGGCGCCGGGGGAGAGCCGGCGACCGGCGGCGGCGGGCAGGGAGGCGCCGGGGGAGAGCCGGCGACCGGCGGCGGTGGCCAGGGAGGCGCCGGGGGAGAGCCGGCGACCGGCGGCGGCGGGCAGGGGGGCGCCGGGGGAGAGCCGGCGACCGGCGGCGGCGGTGGCGGCACAGCGGTTTGCGAGCCGGGATCGCACCTGAGCTGCTATTCGGGGCTACCGGGGACGCAAGGCGTGGGGCTCTGCACCGCCGGTGTTCAGACCTGCCTACCAGACGGATCTGGCTATGGCCCGTGCACCGGCGAGATCACGCCGTCAGCTGAAGACTGCGCCTCGGAGGCCGACGAGGACTGCGATGGTACGGGGCAATGCTCGCTTCCGCCGCTTTGGTCCGCCGCGCTGGGCGGCGCTGGCGCTGACGCCGCCTACGGCGTCGCAACGGACGCCGCGGGCAACCTCTATGTGACGGGCGCGTTCGAGAGGACGGTCGATTTCGGGGCGGGGCCGCTCGTGAGCGCAGGAGCCGTGGACGTGTTCGTGCTCAAGCTCGACCCGGCAGGCCACGCGATATGGAGCAGACGATTCGGCAGCAGCATGTACGGCGAAGCCGGAACCAAGATCGCGCTCGACGGGAGCGGCAACATCTTCCTCGGCGGGGCCTATGGCGGTACCCGCTACGGAGGGACGCCGTCTGTGGATTTCGGAGGCGGCCCGCTCCCCTTTACCGACGACTTCTCGTCGAGCGCCGTCTTCCTCGTCAAGCTCGATCCGGACGGGAACCACCTCTTCAGCCACGGATACAACGCCGGGGACGGCCTGAGCTCGATCCACCTACGAGACATCGCGGCAGGTGCCGCGGGCACCTCTACTGCGCTGTTCGTCTACCCGAGCTCCGTCGACACCGGCATGAGCGTGATAACCTACAATGCGGCGGGCGAGTACATGTGGGGCTTCTCCCATCGGTCGTTCGACAGCCCGGGCGGGATCGCCGTCGACAGCGCCGGCAACGTCCTCCTGGCCATGGGGCACAGCAAGGGCCCAGGGCTATGCCCTTGCGCCAATTATTTCCATGTCGAGAAGCGAGACCCTGCGGGCACCGCGCTCTGGCGAAAATTCCTGTCCGGACCGTCGGCGCCGGACTTCTCGGATGACGGAGGAGAGGCAAAGGATGTCGCCGTCGACCCCGAGGATCATGTCGTGGTCGTGGGCCGCAGCCTGGGAAATCTGGATCTCGGCGGTGGGCCAGTCCCCGCCGGAACGCACTTCGTGGTGAAGCTGAGCCCGCTCGGCGACTATCTCTGGCACCGAGAGGCTCCGAGCGACGCCGTGGTCACGGACTCCGCCGGCAACATCCTCGTCCTGGGAGAGCAGTCCCTCGTCAAGCTCGATGCCTCCGGCGCGGAGCTCTGGCGCCGCACGTTCACGGGCACGCCCGCCACGATACGAGGCTTGACGACCTACCGCGCCGACCGCATCGCGCTCGTCGGCGACTTCACGGGTACAGCCGACTTCGGCGCCGGCCCGCTCACCGCCACGGGCCGGGACGGCTTCGTCGCGGTCTTGGCCCCCTGACGCACGCGAGCGCGCCGAGCACCATTCCGCGTTCTACGTCGGTTCCTGCGGATCCGCGCGGCCATTGCCGCCGTGCGCGCCGCCTGGGCCGTACGCACCGACAAAGTCCCGCAGCTTCCGGGTCTGATAGCGGCGGGCGAGCGTCGTGAGCTGATCGATCCAAGGCCTGAACCGCGGGTCGTGCTGCCTTATGCGCTCCGCCTCTTCCAGGATCCTGTGGATGAGCCCCTTCTTCGCGAGCGCCGACAACATCTCCAGCTCTTCTGCCGGAGGCGGCGCGAGGTGTCCGCCGTCGGGGAGCTCCTCCGCCGGCGCGTCCCGAGCAGGCGCCTCTTCGCGCCTGAGCCACTCGATGCCCAGCAACCGCGATATCTTGTCCAGGAGCGCGCTTGCCACGACGGGCTTGGGCAGGAAGTCATCGCAGCCGGCGAGGGCGCACTTCTGCTGCTCGGCCTCGGAGACGCTCGCCGACGAGACCACGATCGCCACCTGCCGGAGCTCGGGCATGCGCCGGAGACGGCGCGCGGCCTCGTAACCATCCATGCCCCGCATGTACACGTCCATCAGGATGAGCGCCGGCGCGCGCTGCGCGGCCACGCGCAGCGCCGCCTCACCGCCGTCCGCTTCGCACAGGTCGAAGCCGAGCGGGCCGAGGAGCCCGCGCACAACGGCGCGGTTGTCGGGGTTGTCGTCCGCGATGAGTATCGTGCGGCGCTCCCCCTGATAACCGATGATCGTGCTCCACCCCCTGTCCTCGCCGGGGCTCATCGTCTGTTGCGCCTCGGCGAGCGGGAACGTCACGGTGAAGACGCTGCCCTCACCGACCTCGCTCTGCACCTCGACCGCCCCACCCATCTGCTGCACGAGCTTCTTCGTGATGGCGAGGCCGAGCCCTGTGCCCTCGCTCTTCGCGCTCTGCTCCCCCACCTGCTCGAAGGGCTCGAAGATGCGCGACAGGTGCTCGGGGGCGATCCCAGGACCCGTGTCCTCGATGCGGAAGCGCACCATCCGCCCCGCAGGGACGCTCTCCTCCAGCACCTCGACACCAAGGGAGACGCCCCCGCGCTCGGTGAACTTGATGGCATTGCCGAGGAGGTTCAAGAGCACCTGCATCAGCCGCTTCTCGTCGGCACGGACGGCCTGAAGCGCGGGGCCGCGCAGCTCGTGCGAGAACGTGATCCCCTTCGCTTCGGCGCGCACCCGGCACAGATCGACCACCGTCCGTACGAGCGCAGGCAACCGGAACTCCGTCAGCACGGAGTCCACCTTGCCCGCCTCGATCTTGGCCAGATGCAAGAGGTCGTTGATGAGCGAGAGCAGATGCTCGCTCGACCTCTGGATGACGTGCAGGCCATCCCGCCACGCCTGCGGGATGTCGGGCGCTCGCTCCAGGATCTGGCAATACCCCATGATCCCGTTGAGCGGCGTTCGCAGCTCGTGGCTCATGCTGGAGAGAAAGTCGCTCTTGGCCTGGCTGGCGCGCTCCGCCGCTTCCTTGGCGATGCGGAGCTCGACGGTGCGCTCCTTGATCTTGGCCTCCAGGTCCCGGTAGAGGAGGGCGTTCTCCACGGCGATGGCGGCCTGCGCGGCGACCACCGACAGGAGCTCCACCCGCCGCTCGGGGAACGCCGCAGGCGCCTCCCGGTGCTCGAGGTAGAGCACGCCCACGAGGCGCCCTCGATGCGACAGGGGGAGCGCCAGGAGCGAGAGCACCGGGTGCGCGGCCAGGTACGGATCGGCCGCGAAGCGCGCGTCCGACCTGGCGTCGTCCACCACGACCGGCTCGTTCGTGCGCGCCACGTAGTGCGCCACCGTCCTCGCCACCTCGCTGCTCTGCGAGAGCGGCTCGGACAGGCCCGTCTCGATGCGGCCCCCCTCCACCGAGAGCCGCGCCACGACCGAGAGCTCTTCGCCTTCGCCGAGCAGCAGGACGCCGCGCTGCGCGCCGGCGCTCTCCAGCACGAGCTCCATCAGCCGGCCGACGACCCGCTCCGGGTCGAGCTCGCTCGACAGCGCCTGCGCCGCGCGCACCGCGGTGTTCACGTCGAGCTGCGCGCCGCCCTCGGCGCCCGTCGTGGTCAGCGTGGCGACGCCCGTCGTGCGGCGGCGATCGGCCGCCGCGGGCCGGGCAGGCGCACGGAGCAGGGCGGGCCATCTCGCCTCAAGATGGGCCACCACCGCGTGCGCGTCCCAGCGGACATAGGCGTCCCTGGCCTCGCGCAGGTACAGCGCTGCGATACGGCTCCTGCCCGCCTCGATGTGGAACTCGGCGCAGAGCTGAGCCGCCAGGGCTTCGATGTGGAGAAAACGCTGCTGGCGAGCCAGCTCGATGGCCTCGTCGTACTTGGCCATGGCCTCGTCGGTCTTGCCCTGCAGGCGGGCGTGCTCGGCCTCGAGCAGGCGCAGCTTGTGCAGGAAGTTGTCTGCGCACCCCTCGGCGAAGTACCTCAGACGCTCGAGGCCGTGCTCGATATGCTCGCGGAGCCTCGCCTGCTCTTCCGGATCCGTCGTCTCGTTCCAGCACTTCGCCGCTGCAAGCGCGAGCCAGAGCGGGATGTCTGTCACAGGGGGAAAGCCGAAGAGGATCTGTCGGAACTGAGCGGCCTCCCGGGCGCGCGAGAGCGCGTGCGTGAACGCGCCGGCGACGAGGAACAGGTGCGCCTCGAGGACGCGAGCATGCGCGGCCGTCATCCCGTCTCCCTCGGCCAGGAGGGAGCGCGACCCTCGCGAAAGCGGCTCATCGGAGAGGAGCAACGCCGCGTTGCCGCTGGACATCAGCAGGCCACACCATGACGCGAACATCTCGTAATAGTGTTTCCCGAGAGCGTCTCCTGCGCGCTGCATCAGGCCCCAATGAGCCGTCCGGTGCGCCTCGATCTGTCCGACCGGCTGACCACGCCATACGCGGTAGAAGCTCAAGTCGTCCACCAGCCCCCAGCTCGTGCCCTGGAACGAGCCGAGCTTCAGGCCCGTTGTGACGCTTCTTTCGAGGACGGGCCCCATTTCATCCGCGGGGAGGGAGTAGCCCATGTACATCGCCTGGTAACACAGACACTCTGGCAGCAACGGGGACGCGACACGCTCCGCCGCGCGCACGCCAGGCCAGACCCAGGATGCGGATCGGCGGTACATCCCCGTGGTGATCGACCACGCGTTCGCGAAGCAAACGATGTTGAAAGGAGAGATAGGCGTGATCATGCCCCGCTGCCGCACCCTTTGGACGCCGCGGACCATCGCGAGCGTGGACAGCATCGGCTGACCGCCGATCCCAGCACACACCATCAGCTGCATCATCAGCGCGTCGATGAGCACCTGCTCCACCGACGGATCGGAGGGCATCCGATCGAACGCGTCCGGGTCGCCCTCGAACCATCGATCCAGCTCGACGGACTCCTCGAGCAAGGCGGTGAGGCGCGCCTCGTCCGTGTCAGGAAGAACGATACCCTGCTCCGCAAGCGCCGTGAGCCCGTGCTCTACCCCTCGCGTGAACTCACCTGCCACCTGGCAGGCGCGGACGCGGAGCTCCTGCACCGAAAGCCTGATCGGCGCCGGAAGAGGCGTCGCGAGCAGCCGTACGGACCGCGTCTCGACGTCATCGAACTCCCGCAGCAGAAAGGCCGCCTCGAGCCGCTCCAGCGCGAGCTGCGCGGTCAGCTCGGGCTCCGTCTGCCACGCGCCGTCGCCCAGCAAGGCCTGCGCGGTCTCCGCGAGGCTCGCCAAGAGCCGGTGCGAGCTCGCCGCCTTCGCGGCGCGCGCGGCTTCGAGGTTGAGCCGCGCCAGCGCCACGCGTTCCTCTACGGAGCTCGTCCGCGAAGAGCCCAGGTTCAGGTGCCGCACCAGCTCCAGGAGCTGCTGCGGTGTGCCGCCCTCCGCCCGATGCAGCGCCCAGAGCCGCCGGCCGATCTCCATGTGGGCCAGCGCCCGCTGCTCCGGCGCGACCCGCTCGTAGCTCGCCTGCTGCACGCGGTCGTGCAAGAAGCGGTATTCCGCGTCGAGCGCCCCTTCTCCGGTTCCGGTTCCGACCTGCCCCAGCGCCTGCGCGGTCCGGTAGGCTCCATCGGCCGGCACCACGAGCTCCTCCCGCAGGGCGGGCCACAGCGCGGCGGTCACCCGGGCGCGCTCCCATCCGCTGAGCCGCTCCAGGTCGTGGAGGTGGAAGGCGTGCCCCGCGCACGCGGCGAGCCCCAGGAGCTGCTGTGTCGCTTCGGGCATCTCGAGCAGCTTGTCCGTCAAGAGGGCCACGACGTTGTCCGTGACCTGCGCCTGCTCCAGCTCCTTCTGGTCCCAGCGCCATGCGCCGCTCTCCAGATCCCTGACCACCTTGCCCTGGCGGTGCAGGGAGAGCAGCAGCTGCTCGACAAAGAAGGGGTTGCCTCGCGTCTTTTGCCACAGCACCCGTGACAGCGGCGCCACCCGCGCCGCCTCGCTGCTCAGCGTCCGCGCCGCCCACGCCTGCACCTGCTCTTCCGACAGGGGGCTCACCGTCATTGTCGACACCGTCGCGCCGCTCTTCTCCACCGCCTCCACGAGCTTCCAGAGCGAGTGCTCGGGCGGCGTCTCGTTGTCGCGGTACGCGGCGATCACGAGGAGGTCTCGTCGCTCTGCGTCGGTCAGCAGCGTCCTCAGGATCTCCAGCGTGGCGCTGTCGGCCCACTGCATGTCGTCGAGGAACATCACGAGCGGCGCGTTCGGCGTCGCCACCGCCCGCACGAAATTCAGCCACGTCAGCTTCTGGCGGGCGAGCACCAGATCGCCCTGCACCGGCGGCACCGGCGCGAGCTTGCCCATCACCAGGTCAAGCTCGGGGACCACGTCGGCGATGAGCCGCGCGTTTTCCCCCACCTCGGCCTTGATTCGCTCCTGCCATGCCGCGAGCACCGGCTTCGGGCTCGCCAGCCACTGCTGCATCAGCGCCCCGAACGCCTGCGCCGTGGCCGCGTACGGCATCGACCGCGCCATCGGGTCGTGCTTGCCCGAGATCAAGAGCCCGCGCCCCGCTTGCGCGATATCCTGGTACACCGTGCGCACCAGCGCCGTCTTGCCGATTCCGGACGGGCCGCCGATGAGCACGAGCTCCACGGTGCCCGCGGCGGCGCGGGCGAAGGCGGCGCCCAGGAGATCGCGCTCCCGCTCTCGCCCGACGAGGACGTCTGGCAGCTGCAGCCGGCGCGAGAAATCCTTGTCCCCGAGCGCGAAGCGCTCCACCGTGCCGCGCTCGAGCCACATGCGAAGGGCTCGCTCCAGGTCCTCGGCTGCCCCCTTGGCCGTCTGATACCGCCGGTCAGGGTTCTTCGCGAGGAGCCTTGACGCGATCGCCGCGAGGCCCGGAGGCACGTCGGGGGCGACCTCGTCGAGGCTCGGCGGCTCCTTCGCGAGGTGCGCGTGCACGAGCGAGAGCGGGTCGCGCTCGGTGAACGGCAGCCGCCCCGAGAGCGCCTCGAAGAGCGTCACTCCGAGCGAGTAGAGGTCGGTGCGCGTGTCGAGCGCGCGCGCCGTGCGGCCCGTCTGCTCCGGCGACATGTACGCGAGCGTCCCCTCGAGCCCTTCAGGGATGCTCGCCGTGGTCGCCTCCAGCGGCAGCGACGAGGCGATGCCGAAGTCGAGCAGCTCGACCTGCGTATACGCCGCGTCGACCAGCACGTTCTGTGGTTTGATGTCCTTGTGTGTTACGCCGGCCGCGTGCACGGCCTCGAGGACCCGGGCGAGGAGCGCTCCCAGCCGGAGCCCCGCCTCCACCGGCAGGCGCCCGCGCTCGGCCAGCACGCCATCCAGCGACCGGAAGCCCGGGTCTTCGAGCACCAGCGCGACCGTGCCGCCCCGCTGCAAGAGCTCCCGCGCCCGCGCTATCCCTGATACCTCCCCGAGCTGTTTCAGGAGGTGGTGCTCATGCACGATGCGCCCCGTCACGCGCGAGCTCGGCGCGGCCGCCACGGGAAACTTGAGCACCACCCTATCGCCCGAGGGACGATGGACCGCGCGGCACACGCGGGTCTCGGCCCCTTCGTGCATGACCTCCCCCACAGCGTAGTCTCTCAGATCCATCCCGGTTCAGCTCCTCTTCGGGTCCGGCGGAGACGCCGGTCAACAACGGAATTCTCTCGTGCTCAGAGCTCGCGCCTGGGCTGGCCACGACCGCGCGTGCGCAGCGCATGCTCGACGCCCGACTGCAGGGTGGCCTTCGTCACGAGGCGATCGCGGTGCAGGTCGAGCCCCACGAACGTGTGCGCCACCTCGGCGCGGATTCCGGTCACAACCGTTCGCGTGCCGAGCAGCGAGAGCCCCATCGCCGCTTGCACGAGCATGCGCGCGACAGTCGCGTCTACCGCTTTGACGCCGGTGATGTCGATGATGAGATGGTCCGCACCGCGCTCGCTCGCCCCGCGCAGCGCTGTCTCGACCGCTTGCCTGGCGCGCTCGACGTCCACCGTGCCGACGAGGGGCATCACGAGGATGCCATCGATGATCGGAATCAGCGGAGCGGAGAGCTCGAGGAGCCGCTCCCGCTGGGCCGCGATGACCTGCTCCTGCAGCGCCGCTCTGGCCGCCTCGGCGCGCTCGCTCTGCGCGAGTTGCTGCGAGAGCTGCGTGTTCGCGTCACGCAGCATCTGCACGGCCTCCGCCAGCGCCTCCTCCGCCCTGGCGCGCTCCCGGATCTCCTCCGAGAGCCTCGCATTCCGCTCCTCGAGAGCCCGCGTTGCGCGCCGGAGCGAGATCTGGGTGTGCACCCGCGCCAGGAGCTCGGTCTTCTCGAACGGCTTGGTCACGTAGTCGACGGCCCCCAGGCGAAAGCCCTGGATCCGGAACTTCGCTTCAGCGAGCGCTGTCATGAAGATGACGGGGATGCTCTGCGTCGCCGGATCGGCCTTGATTCGCCGGCACGCCTCGAACCCGCTGAGACCGGGCATCAACGCGTCGAGCAAGATGAGATCGGGCTGGGCTCGGCTGGCCAGCTCGATCGCCTCCTCACCGTCGCACGCGACGGCGACCTCCAATCCATCCGACATGAGCGCGCTCGACAGGACGTTCAGGTTGTCTGCGCTGTCGTCCACGATGAGGATGAGCCCAGAGGGCGGAGTTTCTCTCTCTTGCATAGGTTTCTGCAGGTCTCAGTACACCCCAACCAGCCTTCCGCTCCCGGTCGGCATGTCCAGCGGGACGGCGAGCGAGCGGACGCATGCACTGTGAGCTGTGTGGCCCTGCCACAGCGAAGGATCCCCCCGGACTCCCTCGTCTCGTACCACGGGACGGGCGGAATTAGCACGTGTTTTGTGGGCGGAAGAGGAGGGGGGCCCCACCTCGATCCAGGCGCGCCATGTCGGCTCTCCGGCGAAGCCCAGGCCGGTATGGCCGTGCGCCGAGCGGTCGTTGAGCCTCCGCCGCTTCCGTGGACACCGCTGGAGGTATCAGCAGGCAGGGATTGGGACGGAGAACGAGGAGGGGGACACGCCCGGGTTCACGGCGCAGGCGGCATGGCTGGTGAAGGCGCTCCTGACCACGACTTCCACGTCGAGAAGCGAGACCCTGCTGGCGCCGTGCTCTGGCGAAAGCTCCTCTACCGGCCGTCCGAACCGGACGACTCGGAGGATGGCGGAGAGGCAAAGGATGTCGCCGTCCACCCAGAGGACAATGCCGTGGTCGTGGGCCGCAGCCTGGGAAATACGGATCTCGGCGGTGGGCCAATCCCCGCCGGAACGAGCTTTGTGGTGAAGGTGAACCCGGCGTGGGGGCGAAGGCCGCCTTGGCGCCATCGCGTCCGCCTGCACCTCAGGGCGGCGGCGAACGGCGGCATGTCGGCCCGGCGCCCGTCTCCCGGCGAGTGCCGCGCCAGCAGCTGCCGGGGCTCCGCGAGCGCAGCGGGCCGCGCGGCGGGCGTCCGCCATGGTGCAACCAATGGGCGGACCGGCCCGATCTCCGCCCCGCGGCCCCGGCGCATCCCACGAAACCCTGGACAGTCAAGCGGGCACCGAGGCGCGCTCGCAGCGGTCCAGGCGTCGGTGGCGGGTGAGGGGCCTCGCGAAGGGGCGCGCTTCGCGACGAAGTAGGTTAGAGTGCGCGCCATGCCTGATTTCGCCAAGCTCGCCGCCGCGGCCTCGATCGCCCGCGGCCTCGCCATGGATGCCGTCCACGCCTGCTCATCCGGTCACCTCGGCCTACCGCTAGGGGCCGCCGAGATCGGTGCAGCGCTCTACGGCGACATCCTCCGCCACGATCCGAGCGAACCGCATTGGTTGAACCGCGATCGCTTCGTCCTGTCCGCCGGTCACGGCAGCATGTTCCTCTACGCCTGGCTGCACCTCTCGGGCTATCCGGTGTCCCTCGACGACGTCCGCCGCTTCCGGCAGTGGGAGTCGAAGACGCCCGGCCACCCGGAGTACCATTATACCGAGGGCGTCGAGGCGACGACGGGCCCGCTCGGCCAGGGCGTGGGCAACGCGGTCGGGCACGCGGTGGCCGCCAAGATGCTCGCCGCGCGTTACAACACGCCGGAGCACACGATCTTCGATCTCAATGTCTACTGCCTCGCCGGCGACGGCTGCCTCCAGGAGGGCGTGGCCGCCGAGGCGGCCTCCTTCGCGGGGCACTTCAAGCTCGACAACCTGATCCTCATCTACGATGCCAACGACGTCACCCTCGACGCGATGGCCATCAAGACCCAGAGCGAGGACACGGCCAAGCGCTTCGAGGCCTACGGCTTCGAGGTGCTCCACATCGAGCAGGGCAACGATCTGGAGGCCGTCCACCGGGTGCTCGGCCAGGCGCGCGCGTCGAAGAGCGGAAAGCCGAAGTTCGTCGTCGCCCACACCGTCATCGGCAAGGGGATCCCGGAGGTCGCCGGCACGCAGAAGGCGCACGGCGAGGGCGGCGCCAAGTTCGTGGATCAGGCCCGCAAGAACCTGGGGCTGCCCGCGGAGCACTTCTACGTCAGCGAGGAGGTGAAGCAGTTCTTCGCGACGCGCAAGGAAGAGCTCGCCAAGGTGCGCGGGGCGTGGGAGGCGACCTTCCAGGCCTGGCGCGCGAAGAACCCGGAGCTCGCCCGCCAGCTCGACGACGGCCTCGCGAAGAAGCTCCCGGCGGACCTCGACGCGCGCGTCCCCGCCTTCGCCGCCGGCACCAAGGTCGCCACGCGCAAGGCCGGCGAGACCGTGCTGCAGGCGGTCGCCGAGGCGGTGCCCGCGCTCATCGGGTCGAGCGCCGACCTCTACGGCTCGACGTTCAACTACATCGCGTCGAGCACCGACTTCGATCCGGAGCACCCCGGCGGCCGGAACATCCGCGCCGGCATCCGCGAGCACGGCATGGGCGCGATCATGAACGGCATCGCGTACCACGGCGGCCTGCGGCCGAGCGGCGCGACGTTCCTCGTGTTCGCGGACTACCTGCGGCCGAGCGTCCGCCTGGCCGCGCTGTCGCACCTGCCGGTCATCTACATCTTCACGCACGACTCGGTGGGCGTGGGCGAGGACGGGCCGACGCACCAGCCCGTCGAGACCGTCGCCGGGCTGCGCGTCATCGTCAATCTGGACGTCATCCGGCCGGCGGACGCCGAGGAGACGGCCGGCGCCTGGATCTCGGCGCTGGAGCGCAACGATGGCCCGACGGTCCTCGCGCTCACGCGCCAGGCCGTCCCGCTGCTTCCGGGCGACGCCGCCGCCAAGCGCGAGGGCGTCCGGCGCGGCGCCTACGTCCTGGTCAAGGAGACGGCGGCGCTCGAGACCATCCTGATCGCGACGGGCAGCGAGGTGCAGCACGCGGTCGAGGCCGCGAAGCGGATCGGGCCCGGCGTCCGCGTCGTCTCGATGCCGTGTGTGGAGCGGTTCGCGCGCCAGGATCACGCCTACCGCGAGGCCGTGCTGCCCGCCGCGTGCATGCGGCGCGTGTCCATCGAGGCGGGCGTCACCTTCGGCTGGCACCGGTGGGTCGGGACCCAGGGGATCGCCCTCGGGATCGACCGCTTCGGCACGAGCGCCCCTGGCGACATCGTGATGGACCGGCTGGGCATGAATGCCCAGGCGGTGGTGCAGGCCGTGCAGGACCTCGTGCCCTGACCACCTGAAGAAGCGCGGGGGCGCCGGGAAGCAACTTTCCTCGGCGCTCCTGGCGCGGTCTCGACCTCCCGCCCCGCTGCCGGCCGGCCGGCCGCATGACCAGCGAGAGCGCTGGACGCCGCCCGCCGTCGAGCTAAAAGCGGGCCCGTGCCGTCGGGCGACCTGATCTCGCAGCTGCTGGCCCTCTTTGCGGTGCTCGGGGTCGGCGTGCTGCTGCGCGCGCTGGGCCGCGCCGGTCAGGCGGACGCCGCCGTGTTGCACCGGCTGGTCATCGACGTCACCACGCCCGCGCTGATCGTCAGCGTGCTCCGCCGCTCGGGCATCGGTCACGGCGCGTGGGGCGCGGTCGCCGCGTCGACGGTCGCGCTCTTCGCGTGCGCCCTCGCGGGGGTCGCC
The DNA here is from genome assembly GCF_051524395.1 of Sorangium sp. So ce117. Lineage (NCBI taxonomy): Bacteria > Pseudomonadati > Myxococcota > Polyangiales > Polyangiaceae > Sorangium > Sorangium sp. So ce117. The sequence goes on along the minus strand of NZ_CP150309.1, from coordinate 5,828,743 downwards.
GTGGCGCGGGCGCTCGGGCTCCCGCGCGCCGCGCAGGGCGCCGCCGGCCTCGTCGGCAGCTTCTCCAACACCGGCTTCCTCGGCGTGCCCGTCGTGCTGGCCCTCTACGGCGACGCGGGCGGCGCGGCGGGGACGGCGATCCTCGTCGACAGCATCGTCACGGCGTTCCTCCTGTGGACCTTCGGCGTCGCGCTCGCCGCGCGCATGGGCGGGGGCGGCGGCGGCGGGGATGGGCGGGGCCTGCTCGCGGTGCTCCTGCACCCGAACGTGCTGTCGATCGCCGTCGGGCTCACGCTCCACGCGGCGCCGATCCCGCTGCCGGTGTGGTTGGAGCAGGCGCTCGGCGCGCTCGGGAGCGCGACCCCGACGCTTGTGTTCCTCGCGCTGGGCCTCAGCCTCGACCTCGGTTCGCTCCGCGGCCGCGTGCGCCCGCTCGCGGCCGTCGCCGCCGTGAAGTTGCTCCTGTCGCCCGCGGTCGCGCTGGGCGCCGCGGTCGCGCTCGGCCTGAAGCGGCCCTCCTCCGAGGTGGCGGTGCTTCAGTCCGCCATGCCGACGTCCATGGTGTCCGTGATCGTCGCCGCGCGGTACGGCTGCGACGGCCAGTTCGCCGCGGCCACCGCGGTCGTGACCACGCTCGGCGCGCTGGCGACCCTGCCGATCCTGGTCGAGGCGCTGCGCCGGATCGTCCCGTAGCGTGCCCTCCGCTCCCCCGCTCATGAACGCGACCCAACGCGGCCTGACGCGGCCTGGCGCGACCCAGAGCGCAGGTCCCGCGCAGGTGTGAGCGCCACAACGCGCCCAATCGCTGAAAGCCGAGCTCCGCAAATCGGCATTGGCAATGCTGGACGGAATATGTAAGTGTCCAGCGTGTAATAATGAATGGATACGACCTGAGCGCGATGGCCACTCGCGAGCTGAAAGGGCAGACCCGATGAGCCTGGGGGGCATGGACATCGAGGGACTGCAGGCTGAGCTGGAGCGGCTCCGCTGCGAGGTCAAGGCGCTGGAGCAGCGCGTCCAGGCCGCGGAGGCGCAGGCGGCGCTGTACCAGGGCGTCTTCGAGCACCTGCCGGTCCCGTCGGCGCTCTACGGCGCCGACGGCGTACTCGTGGACATCAACCGACGGAACCGCGAGATACTGGCCGTGCCGTCGAAGGAGGCCATGGTCGGCAAGCACAATATGTACGAGGACCCTGTCGCCGTGGCGGGCGGATACACTGCCCACTTCGATCAGGTGATCCGGAGCGGCGGAGGCGTGATCATGGCGCCGACCGCGTACAACACGGCCGACGCCGGCCTCGATCGCACCGAGGACCGCACCGTCTGGACCGAGACCAGGATGTCGGCGGCCGACGTGGGCGGCGCGCGCTACGTGATCGGGATCAACCTCGACGTGACCGACAGGATGCGCGCCCAACAGGCGTACCAGGACAGCGCGGCATTTGTCACCGCAATCGTAGAGCACGCGCCCAGCGCCGTCTACGTCAAGGATCTGAACGGCCGCTATGCGCTCGTCAACAGGCACTTCGAGCGGCTCATGGGCCTCTCCCGGGACGCGGTGCTCGGGCGCGCCGATCGCGATGTCATGCCCTCGGAGCTCACCGAGGCTTTTGCGCAGTCGGAGCGGCAGGTCATCGCGACGGAGGCGCCGCTCGTCAAGGAGGAGCAGCTCCTGATCGAGGGCCGCGTCCATTCCTTCGTGACCACGAGGTTCCCGCTGCTGGATTCACGAGGCAGGCTGCACGCGGTGTGCGGCATCTCCGTGGAGGTCACCGAAAGCCGAGCGGCCGAGGCCGAGGCTCAGCGGCTTCAGGACGAGATCATCCACCTGCAGGAGGCCAGGCTGCGCGCCCTCTCCACGCCGTTGCTGCCGATCGCGCGCGGCGTGGTGGTGATGCCGCTCATCGGCAACATCGATGCGCCGCGGGCTCAGCAGGTGCTCGAGATCCTGCTGGAAGGCATCGTCGCCCACCAGGCCTCGATGGTGATCCTCGACGTTACGGGCGTGCCGACCATCGACACCCAGGTCGCGAGCGCGCTGGTGCGGACGGCGCGCGCGGTGAACCTGCTCGGCGCGCAGGTGCTCTTGACGGGGATCCAGCCCGCCATCGCGCGGACGCTCGTCGAGCTCGGGGTGGATCTGGGCGGGCTCCTGGTGCGGTCCACGCTCGATTCGGGCATCGCGTATGCCCTCACGCCCCGACCTGGTAGACGCGCCGGTACCCTGCCTCCACGTCCGTGATCGTCACCTCGACGATCCCGTGCGAGGTGATCGCGTACTGCTCCTCGATCAGCGGCCCCTCGTTGCCCATGCGCTCGACGGTCACCCCGCCGAGCTCGGCGGCGCGGTCGCGGAGCCGCCGGTCGAAGGGGAACACGACCTCGTTGAACGCCGTGATGTCGCCGTGGGGCACGCCGAGCCGGTCGAGCGCGGCGCACTCGACGAACCGGTAGCGGCCGACGTTGTGCGCCGCCCGGTACACGCGCCGCGAGACCACCGGCGCCTCGTGGCTCGACGGGATGCGCGCCTCCCGGTCGAAGATCGGATCGAAGACCACCTCGTCCCCGCCGCTGCCCTCCCGGAACACCCCGAAGTGGCGCGAGAGCCGGTCGGAGAGCTCGAAGCCCGCGTCCTCGTCGACGGCGATGGCCAGACCGATCGCGATGGCCGCCGAGGGGTAGGGGGAGCGATGGACGCGGCGCCCGAAGCGCTCGCGCAGCGTCCGCGCGACGATGGGCAGCGAGCTCGCGCCGCCGACGACGTAGATCCCCGCGATGTCGGCGAGCGCCTCGCCCGCGCCGGCGTCGAGGCGCGCGATCACCGGCTGCATCGCCGCGATGGTCGACTCCACGAGGGGCACGCACCGGTCGTAGTAGTCGGCGGTCGCGATCGTCACCTCGCGGGCGGGCGAGAGCTCGCCCAGGCAGGCCTCCAGGTCGATCACGATGCGCCGGGAGTTCGGGTTGAGCCGCTCCTTCGCCTCGCGGCACTGGTCCGCGAGCGCCGCGAGCGCGCGCGCCGGCAGGCCCTCGCGCTCGATCTTCTCGATCTTGCCGGCGTCGAGCGCCATCGAGGCCAGCGCGGCGTCGAAGTCGTCGCCGCCGAGGTGGTTCAGGCCCGCGGTCGTCACGGCGTCGTGGCTGCGCCCGGTCATGTGGACAAGCGACGCGTCGAACGTCCCGCCGCCGAGGTCGTAGACGACGATGTGCTCGCGCTTCGACGTGATGGTGCTGCGGTGGCGGTGCGTGTACTCGAAGCCGGCGGCCGACGGCTCGTTCAGGAGCGCGATGACCTCGAAGCCGGCGCGGCGGAAGGCGTCGAGCGTCACGAACCGCTGCGACCCGTGCGCGTTGGCCGGGGTCGCCACGACCGAGATGAGGCGCCCGTCGTCGTCCTTCTTGGGCCGGTTCGAGCGGTTCAGCACGGCGTCGCGGAGCGACCGCAGGAACAGGGTCAGGAGATCGAGCACCCGGAGCTTCGTCCCGCCGATCTCGACCTCGACGTCGGGCGACGCGCGCGGGCCGGAGAGCACCCGCTTGAACGACCGGAGCACGGTCCACTCGGGGTCCGAGGCGACCGCGAGGGCGTCGAAGCCGAACCGGAGCTCCCCCCGCCGCTCGGCGGCCACGGAGGGGTAGAAATCCACGGTGTCCCCCGCCGCGTCCTGGAAGCTGACGACAGGGTAGTTCCCGCGATCGCAGCACGCGACCACGGTCCGCGTGGTTCCGAAATCGATCCCGAGGCGCAAGGTAGGGTCTCCTCCGGCCCCATGCTGCCACATCCGGCCGCTCGCGGTGAAACTCTGCGAGGTCAGTCGGCTTCCAGCTCGAAGGCACCGTCGTAGATGGCATCGACCGAGATCTCGGCGCCGTTCGCCAGGGCGATCGTATCGCCTCGCTCGAGCACGCGATACCGCCAGGAGCCGTCCCCCTCCCGTCGATAGTGCTCGATACGCACGTGCCATGGTGAGACGAGCAGGTAGTCCGTCAGGCAGGGGAGGCGCTGGTAGCCCTCCCACTTCTCGCCGCGATCGAAGGCCTCGGTGCTGCGCGAGAGCACCTCCACGATGGCCGTGGGGTTCGAGAGGACGTCACCGGCGCCTGGCTCGGTCTGCACGCCGCCGCACACGACGACCGCGTCCGCGTAAACGTAGCGCTCTCCCTGTTTGGCCGAGATCCGTTGATCGGACGAGAGCACGTGGCACCCCCTGCCGCGCACGGCCGCGCGGAGCTCTGCGCCCGCGGCGGTCGACAGGAAGTTGTGCCGCGGGCTGCCGCCGGCCATCGCGAAGACCTCACCGAGGTGGTACTCGTGCTTCGCGGGCTGCTCGCGCTCCCACGCCAGGTACTCGGCGGCGCTCATGCGTCGGCTGGCGGCGGCATCGCCCATGGCACGCACCTTAGCGCGGCGACCGATGGCTGGCGACAGGCGAGGGGACGGCTGGCGCACCGCCGCCACGTCGGCGCGGCGAGCCGGCGATCGCGGTGCCGCCGCGGGCAGCGCGTGCGGGCGCAGGTCCTGGGATCCCAGGGAAGCTCAGCTCATCGGCTCGCCTTCCTCCGCGTCGGCCCAGAGCACCTCGCGCTCGTACACCCATCCGCTCGCGGACAGCTCCAGGCGGACCAGCGCGAGCTCCGCTTCATGGCCACCGACGCAACCGTCGAGCGCGTGATGCCGATCCACGACAGCTGCCAGCCGCCGCGGGTCGTTGCTCCACCGTGCGGCAGGTGCTCCACGCTGCAGCTCATCGCGGACGTGCCCTGGTGTGCGGCCGCCGAGGCGTTCCTCGATGAGCTGCTCGGCTTCTCCGCCGAAGAGCACGCGTGGGAGCGTGAACTCGTGGCTGCCGAGCCCCTGAAACACGGCGAGGAGGTCCAGCACACCGAACGCGCCTGCCAGGAACTCGAGGCGCGCGGCGTCGGCGGCCCTCCACAGATCCCGGTGTACGAGCGTCGCGAGATCGATGTCGCCTGGCTGCGGCGGCGCCTCTCCGCGCACGCGTTGGACGAGCGCCGCCCACCCGTCCTCGCCAGGGGCGGCGTCGAGCGCGCAGCCGCGCAGGTGCTCGAGGCGCATCCGCTCCACTGGCCCTGTGTGCTCGGCCCTCTCACGCGCCCGCTCCTCGAGGGCGCCTGGGGGCACGACGCCTTCCGGCACGGCCCACGCGAGGGCCCGCCGCGCGGGAACGTAGACATACCGGCGCTCTCCTCGCTCGAAGAGGATGAGGTTGCGGCGCTGGTACTGCCAGAACCACTGGCTCACCCCGAGGACGGACCACGAATCGAAGAGCCCTGGAGGGTCGATGCGCACCGTATCGAGCTCGCTCGTCTTCCAGTGGCGCTCCTGGGACCCGAGCATCAACGCGGTCAGCGGCATGTCGGAGGTGATGATCTCGTCGGCAGCGTCGTGGAGCGCGCCCTCACGTCGGGGCTCCCCGTGAGGGGCCGGCGTCCTGTAGCAGGAATGGCTGACCCGCGAGGGGGCAGGTCTCGATGGCTCGACCGCGCGCCCTCGCAGCGCTTCCCACAACCATCGACGGACGCTCCATCGATCCCCCATCGGTCGAAGATAGCTGCGGACGAGGGGACGGCCAGCGCCCCCTGTTCAGCGCTTGAGCCAGTGCCCGTAGGGCGGCGGGAGGACGCGGCTCGGCTGCTCCACTCCCAGCTTCTTGGCCGCGTGATAGGCCCAGTGCGGGTCGTCCAGGAGGGCGTGCGCCAGCACGATGAGGTCCGCCTGGCCCTCCTTCAAGGCTGCTTCGGCCTGCTCGGGCTCGTTGATGAACCACCCGGCGGCGACCGGCAGCTCCGCTTCCTTCCGGATGCGCCCGGCGTGCGGGAGCAAGAAGCCAGGGCCCCAGGGGATCTTCGAGAGATCGGACACGGCGAACCCGTGGCTCGCGTCGAGGAGATCGAGGCCGGAGGCCTTGAGCCGCCTCGTCAGCTCGACTGACTCTTCGACCGTGACGCCGCCGTCCACCCAGTCCGTGATCGAGAGGCGGATCGTCAGCGGCAATCGCTCCGGCCAGACGTTTCGCACGGCCTCGAACGTCTCGACCAGGAAGCGGATCCGGTTGTCGAACGACCCCCCGTATTCGTCGGTGCGCGCATTGGCGAGCGGCGAGTAGAAGCTGTGCGCCAGATAGCCGTGCGCGAAGTGCAGCTCGAGCCACTGATAGCCCGCCTCGCGTGCCCGCCGCGCGGCGGCGACGAAATCGCCCTTCACGCGCTCGATGTCGGCCTTCGACATCTCCCTCGGCACCTTGGGGAGGTTCGCTCCGAACGCCTTCGCCGAGGGCGCCAGCGTCTCCCAGGCGCCCTCGTCCTGCGTGAGGTGGTCGTCGCCCTCCCAGGGCCGGTTGGCGCTCGCCTTCCTCCCCGCGTGCGCGAGCTGGATCCCCGCGACCGCGCCCTGCTCCTTGACGAACGCGACGATCCGCTGGAGAGGCTCGATCTGCCCGTCCTCCCACAGGCCGGCGTCTCCGGGGCTGATGCGGCCTTCCGGGGACACCGCCGTCGCCTCGGCGATCGCCAGGCCGACTCCGCCCCTCGCCATCGAGCCCAGATGAACAAGGTGCCAGTCGGTGGCATACCCGTTCCTGGAGGAGTACTGGCACATGGGAGAGACGACCACGCGGTTGCGCAGCGTGACGTCCTTCAAGCGGAAGGGCTCAAATAACCTGGTCATGGAGACCTCCTCGTCAAGTCGGCGCAGCTTTGCACGCCCGAGCGTGCGCGCGCAAGCCGAGGCGCCCTCTGGTCGGACAGCGCGCTCCTCGACGCTGCCGCGCGTAGCCGTCGAGAAAAGGTGCGGTGGAAGATCGCGCCTCGAGAGGTCACCCGAGGCGAGCGACAGCGTCGTTCGATGCGCGATGCGGCGTCACGCGAGCCAGGGACCGGCGAGCGAGATCGATGGGTCGTGGTCATCGCTCTCCTCCGCTCCTCGCGGGACGCCTGACGCTACTTCTTCTTCTCGCCCTGCTTGTCGCCCGTCGCGCCGCCGCTCGCTTCCACCAGGGAAGGTGGCGGGTCCGACTGGACCGTCTTCGCGTCGCCGGGCTCGAGCGTCACCATCATGGTCCGGTTGCCGCGCTCCGGGTCCACGAACGTCACCTCGTGCGAGCCGGGCGCGACCTTGCGACCCGAGATCGGCGTCGTCCCGATGGGCTTGCCGTCCAGCAGGATCTCGGTCGGCTGCGCGGCGACCACGTCGAGCATCGGCGCGTCGTCGAGCGGAGGCTCGGGCTCCGGCTCGGGTTCGGCCGCGATCGGCGCGGGTTGTGGGGGCTCCGGCGGCGGCTTCGGGGCGCCGCCGCAGCCGGCGATGGCGAGGGTGACGAGGAAGGTGGACGTGCGAAGCATGGACCCAAAGCTAGACAGGAAACGCGCGGGAGGAAATGGTGAGGTTGACCTTCCCGCGCAACGCTCCGCCACGGCGCGCTCGCTGCGGCCCAGGCAGGGCGCGCAGGCCCACCGGGGGGGATCCCCGCCGAGACGGTCGCTCCGTCACCCGCCGCCGCTGCCGTAAGGACGGGTGATGATCTCGAGGAAGTGCCCGTCGGGATCGGGGAAGTACACGCCGCGCCCGCCGTCATGGTGGTTGATCTCCCCGGGGTGCTGCGCCCAGGGATCGGCCCAGTACGGGATCTGGCGCTCGCGGATTCGACCGAAGATCTCGTCGAACTCGGCCTCGCTGACCAGGAAGGCGAGGTGCTGGGAGCGGATCTCGCCAGGGGTGTCGATGAAGTCGAGCGTGACGTCGTTGTCGAGCCGCACCGTCAAGAAGTGCCCGAACGGCACAGGCGCCGCGAGGCCCAGGATCTCGGTCAAAAAGGTAGCGGACGTCGTCTTGTCCCGCGCCGGGACGATGGTGTGATTGAGCTGGACGGCCATGCTCGCCTCCTCCCTTCCGTGGGCGGTTGCCCATCTCCGGCGGATCTTGAGCGATCTCGCGACGAGGGGCCACCTCCAGGCTGGCGCGATGACCTGGATCGAGCGGACTTTGCCGCCTCTCGGCCATCGCCGCCGCGCGCCCGAGAGGATTGCTGGAGCCGGCGAGCGGCCTTAGGAGCCCCACCAGGATCGCGGCGCCGAAGCGCACCCCGCGCCCTCTGCGCGTCCGGGGTGGAGGGACGGTCTTACGCCGGAGCTGTCCGCGATCGAGGAGCGGCGAGAAATGGTGCGCATTCCGATGTTCGTCGTCGCGTTGCCCTGCAGCATGCTCGCGCTCACGGCGGCCTGCTCCGATCCCGCCCCGCCCACGCCGCCGCAGCCCGTCACCGACCCGGCGGCGGAGGAGGCCGCGCGGTTCATCGATGCGGCCGAGGCGGAGCTGCACGAGCTCAGCACCCACAACAACCGCGCGGCGTGGGTGGCGGCGACGTACATCACCGTCGACACCGAGATCCTCGCGGCCGCGGCGAGCGCGAAGCTGCTCGGGGTGCAGGCCGATTACGCGAAGCGGGCCGCCCGCTTCCTCGACCTCGATCTGCCCTATGACGTCCGCCGCCGGCTCGAGCTCCTGCGAACGTCCCTCACGCTCTACGCACCCGCCGATCCCGCGAAAACGAAGGAGGTCGCGACCATCGCGTCGAGGCTGGAGGCCATGTACGGAGCGGGCAAGTACTGCCCCGCGAGCGGCGAGTGCCTCAATCTCGAGGACCTGAGCAGGACCCTCGCGAAGAGCCGCGACCCCGAGGAGCTGAAGCGGGCGTGGGTCGGCTGGCACACGGTCTCTGTCCCCATGCGCGGCGACTTCACGCGGCTCGTCCAGCTGGCGAACGAGGGCGCGCGCGAGCTCGGATTCAAGGACACAGGCGACGCGTGGCGCTCGAAATTCGAGATGCGGCCCGGCGTGCTGTCGCGGGAGGTCGATCGCCTCTGGGGGCAGGTCAAGCCGCTCTACGACGCGCTCCACTGCTACGCGCGGGGCCGGCTCGCCGCGAAGTACGGCGAGGACGTCGTGCCCGGCAAGGGCCCGATCCGGGCGGATCTGCTCGGCAACATGTGGGCGCAGGACTGGAGCAACATCTACGATCTCATGGCGCCCGAGGGCGCCGCGCCGATCTACGATCTCGACGCCGCGCTGCAGGCGAAGGGGTACACGCCGATCGAGATGGTGAAGACGGGCGAGCGCTTCTTCGTCTCGCTCGGGTTCGAGCCGCTCCCGGCGACCTTCTGGGAGCGATCGCTCTTCGTCAAGCCGGCGGATCGCGACGTCGTCTGCCACGCGAGCGCGTGGAACATCGACGACGAGGAGGATCTGCGCATCAAGATGTGCATCGAGATCACGGCCGGCGACTTCCAGACGATCCACCACGAGCTCGGCCACAGCTTCTACCAGCGGGCGTACAACCACCTGCCGCTCCTGTACCGCGACAGCCCCAACCCCGCGTTTCACGAGGCCATCGGCGACACGATCGGGCTCTCGGTCAGTCCGGAGTACCTCCAGCGGATCGGGCTCGTGGACCAGCTGCCCCCCGCCTCCAGCGACCTCTCGCTCCTCCTCCGCGAGGCCCTCGGCAAGATCGCCTTCCTGCCGTTCGCCGTCTCGGTCGACCGGTGGCGATGGGGGGTGTTCTCGGGGGACATCCAGCCAGCGGGATACAACAAGGCCTATTGGGAGATCCGGAGGAGGTACCAGGGTGTCGTGCCGCCGGTGCCTCGCTCCGAGTCGGATTTCGATCCTGGCGCGAAGTACCATGTGGCGGCGAGCGTCCCGTATATCCGGTACTTCTTCGCCCATATCCTCCAGTTCCAGTTCCACCGCGCGCTCTGCGACGCAGCGGGGTACAAGGGGCCGCTCAACCGCTGCACGATCTACGGCAGCGAGAAGGCCGGCGAGCGCCTCCGGCGGATGCTGGAGATGGGGCGGAGCCGCCCGTGGCCGGAGGCGCTCGAGGTGGTGACGGGATCGCGGCGGATGGATGCGGCGGCGATGCTCGACTACTTCGGGCCGCTCAAGGACTGGCTCGACCAGCAGAACCGCGGCAAGACGTGCGGATGGTAGGCGGGGGCGCGCGGGATCAGGCCTGCGGCGGCGGCAGGTAGTCCGGCGGCGGCGTGTAGAAGGCGAAGCGCGTGACCGCGTGGTAGCCCATCGCGTCGTACACGGGCCGCCCCAGGTCCGTCGCGTGGAGGACGGTCTTCTGGGCGCCGGTGGCGCTCAGCGCGTCGTCGAGACAGCAGCGCATCACCGCCTCGGCGTAGCCTTTGCGCCGGTGCTCGGCCGCGGTGGCGACGAAGCCCACGTACCGGATCCCCGCCACCATGAACGTCGCCGCGCAGCACACCGGCTGGTCGCCCACGTAGCCGACCCGCCCGAACGCCCGGTCGTCCCACAACGCCTCGTGGGCCAGGGCGGCGCGCCCGGTGGGGAGCGGGAGGCCGTAGGCGATGGAGTTGAGATCGGCGACGGCCGCGCGCGTCTCGGCGTCGCCCACGCGCCTGAGCTCCAGGCTGGCGATCTCCCGCCGCGGGGTGGGGAGCGCGCCGGCCACCATGCCCATGATCGACACCGCAGGTTGGAAGCCGAGCCCGGCCAGGAGCTCGGCTGTCGCTTCCGCGTCGCCGCCTGGCGCCCAGCTGTCGGACAGCGCGAAGAACCAGGGAACGCCGCCGGTCCGGGCGAGCTCGGCGCCGATGCGCGCGCGGCGCTCCAGATCCGTGAGGTTGCCGGCCGGCGAGGAGAGCGTGGCGATGTTGAGCAGGGCCATGCCCGTGCCCGAGAGGATGACGGAGACACCGTCCGTGTGCTCGATCCGGTGACCGGGGAGGCAGCGGCAGAAGTGGATCCAGGCGGCCAGGAACTGCGCGTTGCACTCTGCGATCTCGGTCGGGTCGGACATGGGCGACCTCCTCTGGACCGAGATATACCGGGCCAGGCGCCCGGCGATCGAGCTTTCGCCGTCGAGCGTGGAGGCCCCGCGGCGCTGCCGTGGCTGTCGGCTCGGCAGCAGCAGGGCGCTCTGGCCGGGCAGGATGACGCGATCGACACGGATGGATCAGGGCGCCGGATGTGACGAGATCAACGCGACGGCGCCAATCCCGAAGGACGCGGACCGGAGAGCGGAGGTGCGCCGACGGGCGCGAGCGGGCCGAGGTCGGCGCCGCTCCTCCCCGCCTCGGACGGCCTCACGGCTCGACCGACCCCAGCGTGTGGCATGCATTGCACGAGAAGTCGCCATTGCCGGTTGTGGGGTCGAACTGGACGCGCTGGAGCAGGCTGGCCATCTCGGGCACGACCTTCTCGAACATGAAGGTGCTCCACTCCGCGCGCTCGGGGTGCTCCGGGTCTTGCACGTACTCGAGGAACCCCTCCTCGGTGCCGGGTAGCACGGCGATCTCCGGGCTCGGCATGGCGTAGGCGCGCGTGGCCCCGTCGGCGCCGTGGCACGTCGCGCAGTCCATGGTCTCGAACGCTGGGTCGTACGCCACGAACACCTCCTTCATCCGCGGCAGGACGTCGCTGTTCATGTACGCGACGCGCTGCTCGAAGTTCATGTCCTTCCACGCGGTCGGCTCCGGATCGCTGGAGTCCTCCGCGCCGCCGCACGCGGCGACGAACAGGCACGCTGCCATCGAGACGCGCCTCACGACCGCGCTCCTCGTCCGGCGATCGGAAGGCGGCGCGTGATCCGGCTGCTCCCGCGTGGTCTTCGCGTCGTTGGTGGCCGGTTCCGCGGTGATCATGGATCGCATGTCGTGTCTCCTCCTGGGTCGAGCTGGTTCGAAGCGGGTGGTCCGGACAGCACTGACCGGATGCGCCCTGGTTCTACCGTCACGACGAACGGGCGGGCCCGAGATCGACACGCTCAGCGATGTTTTTTTGCTGCCGCCATCTGTCGACAACTGCTTGAAACTGCTGGGTCATGAGCGCGCCATTTCGGCGAGCCTCCACGTCGACTGACGTCCACTGGCGCCGGCTGATCTCGACTGATGCGGACCGGGGCAGGGGCAGGGATGCTTTCTTGGGTCCTCTCACGAGGGCGACGCCGCGCCGAGCGTCACCGGCACGGCCGTGGGCTTGCGGAAGAACAGGCTGGGCGCGTAGCTCGGCCGCGCCGCAGCGGCGAGGCGCGGCCCGGGGAACGCCGCAGCTCGTACACGCCCTGCTTGAGCTCGGCGATCACCTCCGGTGGCAAATCCGGCGGCAGGTCGAGGATGTGCGCGGAAGAGAACGCGACCGGCTCGCGGAGCACCTGCGTGAGCTCGGCGTGACCCGTGACGAGGTAGGCGGAGAACGCCTCGCTGTAAGAGACCGGCGCCTCCCGGTGGGCCGCCTGATAGAACGCGCGCGCGGGGTCGTCTGCATAACCCGGCGAGAAGGGCTGGAACAGCGCGCCGACCCGGCGCGCGCTCTCGCCGGCCGGCGGCCCCTGAGGGGTGTTCTCTTCAAGCATCGGAATCGAGCGTACCGGGTCCGGCGAGCGAGGGGAACAACCCGGGAGATCAGTAGAACGCCCACCCGAGGAGGGCGCTCGCGCGAAGCGCGTCGGGGCCTGCGAGCCACGCGTCGCCGCGGAGGATGAGCGTCGCGTTGCCCGACGCGTCGGAGCAGCACGGGCCGAGGTGCAGCCCGATCTCCGGCGAGAGCGAGGGGCGCACCACGGGCCAGAGCTCCACCGTCGTGCCCAGGCCTGCCAGGAAGCCGAACGCCCCGCCGCTCGGGTGGTAGACGCCGCGGTAGCCGGCGCGCGCGCGAAACGTCACATCGGCCTGTTCGCCAGCGGTCGCGCCGCGCTGCTCGCCGAACGCGAGGCCGGGCGCGAGCACCACGCGGTGGTTCGTGAGCACCGCCGTCTTCGGCTCGGAGCCGTCCTGAACCACGGGGATCTGAAACGACCACGCGGCGAGGAAGCGACCGCCGCCCTTCGAGCCGAGCGCCAGATCGCCGCCGAGCTCGGACGGGAGGAGCGAGAGCCCGACGCCCACGGCGATCGCGCGCTCGAGGCCGTCCAGCGGCACCGAATCCGCGCGGGCGGCGCGCTGCGCGCAGGCGCAGACGAGGACCGCCGCGATGGTCATGCTCGCGGCGCGGCATGCGGAGGGGCGAGCGTGCACCACGCGAGTATATCGCGGCGTCGAGGGGGCCACTACCACCCTCGGCGCCGCCTCGATCTCGATCAGGCGGTCACGCTCGGCCGGGTCGTCCTGCCGCGTGCGGCCGGCCTGATGGGATGGGATCTAGAGGTCCCGGATGAAATCACATCCGATGCTCCTCCCGAGGGCGTGGCAGTGGATCGCGGTCGCCGGCGCCAGGTCCGTGCGATTGACGTTGGGAGTTCGGAAACAGGTGGACTGGTCATTGCCGACGATCAGGTACGCCCACCGCCTCCCCGTCGGAGTGGCGCCCGACATCGTGCAATCGAGCGCGGTTCCCACGGCGAAGCCGGTTACGATGGCTTCCTCGGACTCGCCGGTCGCTTCGCTGTCGACCGACGGATCCATGGAACCCACGCACGCAGAGCCGGTGACGCCGACGAGCCCTGTCACGAGCGCCATGCCGAACCAGTTCTGAAGATTGCGACGATTGCTCATACTTCCCCTCTTTCTACGACCTACGACGGAGACCCGGTGGTCACCATGAGCCGTTCGCGAGCCTCGTCTGATTCACGAGCAAGAGCTATGCTCGGGGCGTCTGTCACCCGACGCTACAGCGTCACTGGCGTCTCTTCAGATATCGAAACATCTCCGCTCGCGGGGCGAAATCGCGCGACAGGGAGACGGAGAACGTCACGAGAGACAGGGAAACGGCCGACATCGAAGATCGATACGATCGCCAGGGACACGGAGCCTGGCGACAGGACATGGAGAACGCCGCCAGGGACACGAAATCGAGCGACTTGGATGTGGAGATCCTGGCCAGGGACGACGGCCAGGGGCGATCGCGACCTGCGGTGTTGTCGCCAGAGACACGGAGACCGCCGTCAGGGCCGAGGTATGGCGGGCCAGGGACGACGTACGGCGTACCAGGGACAAGACGCGGCGTGTCAGGGATACCCGGGAGCGCCTTCGCCTGTCCCTGGCGCCGCCGTCACGCCGGATCCTACGCGCTCACGGGCGCCGCGGGAGAGCGCGCAGGACGAGGCCGCGCGCCGTCGCGCGGCCCGCGCTTCACAGCACGTGCGGGAGCGGCAAGGCGAGCCCGGTGAGCGGCGGTATCTGACCGGCGCGCGCCAGCGCGTCGCCGTACACGGCGTCTCCGCTGCGGAGGTCGCCGAGCCGGCGCGGCGCGAAGCGGATGTCGTCGAAGACCGCGGTGCAGCCGTCGCCTGCCGGCGACTGGGCCGAGAAGCCGACGGCGAGCTCCGCCGTGCTGCCCAGCGAGAAGCTGCGGACCAGGTGCCATGTCGTCCCGTCGGTGGAGGCGTGGAACGCGCACACCCGCCCGAGCCGCGAGACGCGCAGCCAGACGTGATCCGCGTCGACCTCGAAGGATCGGCGGTCGTCCGACAGGCCGCGGGTCACCACGGAGACGACCGTCGGGGCGCCCTCCGGCGAGAGCTCGAAGCAGAGCTTCGCCCACGAGCGCTCGTGCGCCCAGAGGAGCAGCACGCCGGCGTCGCGCACCGCCGAGAAGCCCACCGTCACCCGCGCGCTGGCGAGGAAGTCGCCGTGCGGCGTCCCGAGCAAGCGCGGCGCGTTCAGCGCGCCCCGGATGCGCTCCGGATCGAGGAACAGGTCGGTCTCGCCGCCTGCTGTGACGGTCAGGCTCGACGCTTTCCCGGCGCTCCAGCTCCTGGGCGGTACCTCCCAGCGGAGCGGTGTGGGCCACGGCGTTAGGTGCACAGGTTCGCTCACCTCGTCTCCCTCCCCTGCATCGTGTCGATGGTACCGGAGTGTGCTCCTGCGTTGTCGTGGAATCGTTTCGGTGTGTATGGAGGATCTCGCTTCTATGCGAATTACCGTCCTTCTGATCTCCTGCTGCTCGGTTGGAATCTTGGCAGGGTGCTTCACCTCGCGGAAGGGACCGCCGGAGTTCCTGCTCGGCGCGAGGGCGGTGCAGACATCACCTGCCGGTGGCGATGGTGACCGGGACGAGAACGCCGGCTCCGGGGTTACAGGCACCGGCTATGTGGACGCCGCGGCCGCCCTCGTCGGTGCGGCCGGGTCGACCGTCGCAAACCGCGTGTTGTACGACACTTGCTACGCGGCGTGTCCAACCGGGACGGCGTGCGACGCAGCCACGGGGATGTGTGTGCGGCAGCCGTGCGGGGGGAAATGCCCGGCCGACTACCGCTGCAAGGTCGTCGAGGGGAAGGAGGCCTGCGTCCTCGGCGAGCCCGACCGCGGCGTTGTGTCGCCGCCCGCCGCGCCCGGGGCAGGGGAGCTCGGGCCGGGAGCGGCGCCCGGGGATGCGCCGGGGCCGCGGGTCAACTGAGGAGCGGCGCCCCGCGCGATCACCGCCCCTCGATCCGCCTCATCACCTCTGCATAGACCTCGCGCCGGTCCGGCCGAGCGCGGCCCAGCGCGTCCTTGAGCGCGGGGATCGCCGGCGCGCCCACGTGCCCGAGCCCCTCCGCGGCCGCGCGGCGGACGACCGCGTGCGGGTGCAGGAGCAGGCCCACGATCGCGGGGAGCGCCGGCGGCCACGGCGCAAAGCAGAGGATCCGGATCGCCGAGCGGACCACGTCCGGCAGCGGATCCGAGAGGAGCGCGCACGTCGCGCGCAGGTAGGCGGCGCGATCGACCGCGTCGCGGAGCAGCCGGTGCGCGTGGAGCCGCACCCGGGGGCGCCGATCGCCGAGCAGCTCCACGAGCAGCGCCGCGAGCTCCCCGTCGGGCGCCCCGGCCAGCGCCGAGAGCGCCCGGCGCGCCTGCTCCGCGTCCCCTGCGCGCGCGAGCCGCACGAGCTCCTGCCGCGCCGGACCTCGGTCGCTCGCCTCGGGCGCCTGTGGCTCCGGGCGCGCGCGCAGGGCCTCGAGCGCCCGCGCGTCCTCGGCCGCGCGTCCCCCTCCAGGTGGCCGGAGCGGGCCGTCGTCGAGCGAGAGCCGCCCGGCCAGATCGGCGCGCCCCTCGGCGCGGAGGCGCTCCACCACGGCCTCGAGCTCCGGCGTCTGGAGCAGCCGCTCGCCCGCGACCAGATCGAGGTAGCCCCACGCCCCCTGCCGGAGGCGATCGACCAGTCGAGCCGCCCGCGCGTCGGGCGCGACGCGGCGGATCGCCTGCGCCGCCGCCGCGCGCGTCGCCGGCGCGCCCGACTCCCACCACGAGAGCAGCTGCGGGAACAGGCGCTCCGCTTCCGGCGGCGTCAACAGGGCCGCGAGGCGCGCTGCGCGCTCCCGGCGCGCCTCGTCGGCCGGGTCGCCCCGGAGCTCTTCCTCGGAAAGATCGAGCAGCGAGGGCGCCAGAGAGGGCAGCCCCGGGCGGTCGACGCCGTCCACGTCACCGCGCAGGTAGGCCCGCAGCACGGCGGCGCGGGCGTCGGGCTCCGGCCACGACGAGAGGAGCGCGACGGCGGCCCTGCTCCGGAGCTCGGGCGCGGGCGCGGCCAGCATCGACAGCAGGCGCTCGCGGAGCGCGGCCGAGCGCGGCTGGTCGAGATCGGACGGCCGGGGCACCCGCGTGTCGCCGCTCGGCGCGGCCGTCTGCTCGGCGAGGGTCCAGGGCGGCGCGCCGATCGGCTGGAGCGACTCCATCCAGTCGAGCAGCGCCGGCCGCGCCGGCTCGGCCGCGGCCGGGAACACCTCGATCAGCGCGGCGAGCTGCGCGCGCGAGCCGAGGCCGCCGCGCGGCCGCTCCCGGAGCGCCGCGAGCGCCGCCGGCTCCAGCGCGGCGGCCCGGAGCGCCGCCCGCCACGCGGCCGCGCCCTCGGGATCCTCGCCATAGCCCGCCTCGGCTGTCGCCCCGAACGCCTCGCGCAGGATCGCCGGCTCGGCCGTCCACGGATCGGCGGCGGCGCGCGCCATCGCGAGCGCCTGATCGACGTCGGCGCGCCCGAGGAACGCCCCGCACCGCCGCAGCAGCGTGAGCGGCGATCGGCGCGCCCCCGGCGCCGGTGCGAGCCCGCGCACGCGCGCCGCGACGCCGAGCGCCTCGGCGCGCCCGAGCTCGGGCGCCGCCTCCTCGAGCAGCGGGAGGAGCCCGTCGCGCAGATCGGCCGACGCCGCGGCGAGCCCGTCGAGCAGCACCGCGGCGTGCCGGGCGTACAGGCGCGCCTCGACGGGCGACCACGGGGCGGTGGACGCGCGGACGATCAGCCGGAGCGCCGCGTCGCGCAGCGCCGGCTCGTCCGCTGCCAGGCGGAGCCACTCCGGCGCGAGCTTCCGCAGGGCGGCGAGCCACCGGTGCGTCAGCGCCGCCTGCCGCTCGAGCAGGCGCCGCGCCGTCGCGTCGTCCCAGCCGTCGCGGGCGAGCGCGGCAGCGAGCGCGTCCGCGGCGCCTGGGGGAGGCGCGGCGCCCGGCAGCCCTCGCTCGCGGGCGGGGAGGCCGCGCGCCTCGATCTTCACGGCGAGCTCGTCGGCGGTCCCGGAGGCGAGGGCGATCTCGCCATCGAGCACCCGCTCGAGCAGCCGCGCCGCCGCGGCCGATCCCTGGCGGAGCCCGCTCCGGATCGCCTGGGCCGACAGCTTGCCGCTCAGGGCGTCGAGCAGCCGGTCGCGGGCGCGCTCGTCCTCCGCGGCCCCCGCGGCGGCGAGGATCGTCGCCTCGCAGGCCGGCCCGACGATCGCCCGCAGCGCGGCCCCGAGCGCAGCCCGCAGCCCCGGGTTGTCGTGGCGGCCGAGCCAGAAGACGAGCTTCGGCACGGCCTCGGGCCCGCCCGCCCGCGCCAGGGCCTCGGCCGCCGTCTTCTTGATGCTCATGTTCGGGTGATCGAGGCACGCGGCGATGGCGGGGCAGGCCCAGCGCGCCTCCATGCCCCCGAGCGCGCGCAGCGCCTGCCTCGCCGTCTGCACGTCGCCCGCGCCCGTGAGGAGCGTCAGGCTGGCGGAGAGCGCCTCGGCGCCGTCCTCGGCGAGCAGCGCGATCACGCGCTTGCGCACGCGGGGATCGCGGTGACGGAGCAAGCGCGGGACGCGCGAGCGCGCGGCCTGACCGCGCGCCGAGCGCAGCAGGTCGACCAGGAGCGCGCGCTCGCCCGCGGGCACGCCGGGTCGGTCGAGGAGATCGAGGGCGAGGCTCGCGAGCAGCGCGTCGCCGGCCGCGCTCTCGCTGGCGGCGTCGAGGAGGCAGACAGGCCGGATCTTCCGGCGCTGGTGGAGCCGCCGCCCGAGGCCGCGGATCGCCTCCGCGACATCGTCCGGGATCGCCGGCTCCGCGGGCCGCGCGGGGCCCCGGTCGAGGTCGCGATCGAGCGGCTCGGCCGGCCCGCCCGGGGCCCACGCCGCGGCGTGATCCGCCGCGATCCGGAGCAGCAGATCGGCGATCGCCGGCAGGGCGCTCGCGTCGCCCGCGCGCGCGAGCGCCCTGAGCGCGTCCGCTGGCGTGCAGCGCTTCACCGCGCGCTGGAGCACCGCGAGCTCCGCCGCCTCGGCCCCGGCGAGGTCGGCGGCGATCTCGGCCGGCAGGTCCCGGGGGTTCAGGCGGTCGACGAGCGCGCGCCGGTCCGCCGGATCCTCCGTCAGGTGCCAGAGCAGCGCCGCGGCGCGGTGGCGCTCGCCTCGGAGGTGCGGGGCGATGGCCGCGCCTGCGCCGCCCTGGCCGAGCGCGGCCCGGAGCGCCTCCGCCGTGCGTGGGCCGCCGATCGCGGCGAGCGCCTCCAGGGCCGCGGCGGGCGCGCGCGGCAGGGCGGCGAGCACGTCGTCCTCCGCGGCCGCGTGGCGCAGGGCGCCCAGCGCGCGCAGCAGGGGCGCGGGCGAGGGCGCGTCGCGGAGCTTCTCGGCGAGCGCGTCGCCGAGCGGGAGATCCGCCGCGCCCTGCCGCGCCATGGCGACGATGATCTCGGCGCGGCGCGGCCAGCTCGCGTCGCCGCCCGGCGCCGCGGCGAGCGTCGACAGGAGCGCGCGCCGGCAGGTGAAGGCGATCGCCGCGACGTCCTCCGCGGCGATCGTGGGATCGGCGAGGGCGAGATCGAGCAGGGCCGCCGCGTGCTCCGGGGCGGGGAAGTGCCCGCGCCGGTGCAGCGCGCGCAGGCAGGCGATCGCGCTCGGGCCGAGCAGCAGCGGATCGCCCGCCGCGACGCTCAGGATGGCGCCGACGTCCTCGCGGGTCGCGTGCTCGCCGAGGAGCGTGAGCGCCCGCTGCCGGAGCCGCGGCGGCGCGTCCTCGCGGGAGACGAACGCGCGGAGCGCGGCGCCCTCGCCGTGGCGCGCCGCCGTCTCCAGCGCGGCGGCGGCCACCTCGGGGGCGCCGCCGAGGAGCTGCTCCAGGCGCGCGCCCGGGAGCGGCGCGCCGGCGAGGACGGCCCAGGGCGCGGCGAGCTCGCGCAGCGCGCCTGCGACGATCGCGGGCGCCGCCGCGTCGAGCAGCGCGGCGAGCACCGCGCGCGCCTGATCGGGCGCGAGCAGCGCCGCGTGCAGGCATCGCCGGGTGAGGTCGAGCGCCGCGGCCGCGAGGACCGGATCGCGGCGCGCCGCGAGCTCGGGGAGGAGCGCCTCGGGCGCGGGGATCTCGGCCGGATCGAGCGCGTGGAGCGCCTGGTAGAGGAGCTCGCCGGCGGGCTCGTCGCGGACGGCCTCCGGCCGCGTGAGGATCTCGGTCCTGAGCCACGCGACGCGGACGGCGGCGGGGAGCGAGGCCTCGCGCCACGCCGGGAGGCGCTGATCCGGGAGGGAGGGCCAGAGCTCGCGGTAGAGCCCGGCGAGGAGCAGCGCGATCTCCGGCGTCCTGTCCAGCGTGCGCGGGAGCAGCGCCGCGAGCTCTCGCCGCCCTGCGCTGCCCTCGCGCCGGGCGGCCTGGGCCATCCGCGTGAGCCCGAGGTACCGCACGCGCTCGTCCTCGTGCTTGGCGAGCTGGCGGAGCATCTCCTTGCTGCAGCGCGCTTCATCGAGGTGCTCGACGTGCTCGGCGAGCCACCGCACGTCCGCGCGGCGGAGCGCCGCGGCGAACGTATCGTCCAGGTGCACCATGGCGGCGCCATCGTAGACCGGCGCGCGGCGGCGCGGCGCCGGCAAAGCGATGGCCAGCGCCTGCTCACCGAGGCCGTCGGCGCGCGCTCACCGCGATGCCCTGCGCCTGGTCACCGAGGCCGTCGGCGCGCGGTCACTCCGGGTCACTCCGACGGCCTGCTCCCCGTCACGGCAGCGCGCGACAGATTCAGCAGCGCCTTCGCGCGCGAGTACGCGATGTACGGGTTGTCCGTGGAGCCGCCAAGATCGTCGGCGTCTTCCCCTGGGCCCTGCGCCCTCACCGGGAGCCAGAGGTAGTCGGGGTGCATCGACTTGCCGTTGATGCCGTTGACCAAGGCGGGGTTCCTGATCCACTCGCCGCCGATCACCGACAGCCGATCGTCGAGCTCGAGCACGTAGTGGAGCTCCACGTTCATGACCGGGATGTTGCGCTGCGCGGGCGGCAGGAGGAGCTGCTCGGCGCTCACCTCGTCCGAGACCATCCCGTAGCGCCCGCTGACGCGGACGAAGCGCCTCGCGTACGGGTTGAACCGGTAATTGTAGCAATCCGCCCCCTGGAACCCGCCGTTACAGACGAGCCGCGCTGCCTCCTGCGCGCTCACCTCCGCCATCGCGTCGATGCTGAACGACGTGACCGGGTAGCTCCACACCTCGCGGTGCCAGGTGTAGTCGACGACGAACGCGCGCCGCGCCCGAGCGGTCGACGTCGAGCTGATGGAGCTTGCGCCCAGCCCGAGGAGGCCGGTCATGGCGATGTGCATCGTCCCGGGGTTCAGGTCGCGGCACGCCGGATCGACGGGCCTTCCGTACTGATCGCGCTGGACGAGGTCCTCTCGCGCCTCGCAGCGCCGCCCGGACACCGTGGCCGAGTCGCTGTGGTACAGCTCGGTCATGAGCGCCTCGATATCGGCGGTGCGGAACAGGATGCACCCCGTCTCCACCGAAGCGCACGTGGTCACCTTGCCGCCCGAGAGCTTCACGCGGATGTCGCGCTGCGGCGGCCCGCCGTCCTCGGCGACGACGTAGGCCGCCCAGCCGTTGCAGTGTCCCCACCAGTACTCCGGGGTCACCCCTTGATAAAGGCCGTGGTTCTTCAGCTCCCAGTACGTCGTCGGCCCCGCGACGCGCGTCGCCCGGGGAGCGCGCAGCCCGTCAGCCCGGCCCACCCCCAAGGTGATTGCGCCCGCGGGCGCATGGAGGGACCGGCCCTGTCCCGCGTAGAACAGGAGATCGT
>NZ_CP150309.1:3712500-5800000 GCF_051524395.1 Sorangium sp. So ce117 | reverse complement strand
GGAGAGGCCGCTCCCAGCTGCGCCCGAGAGCGGATGCTCCGAGCAGCCGGGCAGCCTGACATCCGTCGAAGCGACGAGGGAGGCGTGAACCCCTGCTGAGCCGGCCGCGAGCGGGCGGCGCTCGCAGGGGGTGGCCATCCCCCCAGACGGATGCGCTCGCCGTGTGGTCCCGTCTCGATGACCCCGTTCGGAACGAGCGGTTGCGTCAGGTTCCCCCGTGAGGGATGGCTCTTGCATCGTCGGCGGCCCCCGCAAGGAGAGGCCGTGCGGCGACAGGCGCACGGGAAGAAGCGCCGCGCACCGGCTCCACAGGCCACGGGACCGCCGCCGATGGCAAAGAGACGCCCCCCCGCACCCGATCCGCTCGCCCGCTTCCACCCCGCCACCCAGGCGTGGTTCCGCGCGGCTTTCGCCGCGCCCACCCCCGCCCAGGTGCAGGGCTTCCCGCCGATCCTCGACGGCGCGTCCACCCTGCTGCTCGCGCCCACCGGCTCGGGCAAGACGCTCGCCGCCTTCCTTGCGGCCATCGATCGGCTCATGGCGTCGCCCGAGCCCGAGGCCGCCGAGCGCTGCCGCGTCGTCTACGTATCGCCCCTCAAGGCGCTGGCGATCGACGTCGAGCGCAACCTGCGCGCGCCGCTCGCCGGCATCGCCGCCGCCGCCGAGCGCCTCGGCCTGCCCTACCGCGTCCCCCAGGTCGGCGTGCGCTCCGGCGATACCGCGCCCGAGGACCGCGTCCGGCTCGCCAAGAAGCCGCCGGACATCCTCATCACCACCCCGGAGTCGCTCTACCTCCTGCTCACCGCGGCCGCGCGCGATCGGCTGCGCGCCGTCGAGACCGTCATCATCGACGAGATCCACGCGCTCGTCGCGACGAAGCGCGGGGCGCACCTGGCCCTGTCCCTCGAGCGGCTCGAGGCGCTCCGATCCGCGCCGCGGCCGATGCAGCGCATCGGCCTGTCCGCCACGCAGCGGCCGCTCGACGAGGTCGCGCGGCTGCTCGGCGGCGGCGAGACCGACGGTGCCGGCGGGCGCTTCGCGCCGCGGCCGGTGACCCTCGTCGACGCGAGCGCTCCGAAGGCCCTGGAGCTCCGCATCGAGGTGCCCGTCGAGGACATGACCAAGCTCGGCGAGGCCGCCCGCGCGGGCGAAGGTCCGAGGGGGGCGCCCGCCGAGCCGGCGCAGCGCTCGATCTGGCCGAGCATCCACCCGCGCCTCGTCGAGCTCGTCCGCGCCCACCGCACAACGATGATCTTCGTGAACAGCCGGCGCCTCGCCGAGCGCCTCGCCGCGGCGCTCAACGACACCGCCGGCGCCGAGATCGCGCTCGCGCACCACGGATCGATCGCCCGCGAGCAGCGGCAGCAGATCGAGGAGCGGCTCAAGGCGGGCCTCCTGCCGTGCATCGTCGCGACCTCGTCGCTGGAGCTCGGCCTCGACCTCGGCTCGGTCGACCTCGTGATCCAGATCGAGGCGCCGCCCTCGGTCGCCGCCGGGCTCCAGCGCGTCGGGCGCGCGGGGCACGAGGTCTCCGGCACGTCGCGCGGCGTCGTCTTCCCGAAGCACCGCGGCGATCTGCTCGCCTGCGCCGCGGCCGCGTCCCGCATGCGCGAAGGCAAGGTCGAGGCGACCCTGTACCCGAGGAACCCGCTCGACGTCCTCGCCCAGCAGATCGTCGCCATCGCCTCGATGGACACCCTCCACGTCGACGCGCTCTTCTCGCTCGTTCGCCGGGCGGCGCCCTTCGCCGAGCTGCCCCGCGCGAGCTTCGAGGGCGTGCTCGACATGCTCTCCGGCCGCTACCCGTCCGACGAGTTCGCCGAGCTCCGGCCCCGCATCGTCTGGGACCGGGTCGGCGGCGCCGTGCGCGCCAGGAAGGGCGCGAAGCGCCTCGCCGTCGTCAACGCCGGCACCATCCCCGACCGCGGCCTCTACGGCGTCTTCCTGGACACCGGCGGCGACGCCGCACGCCCCGGCCGGCGCGTCGGGGAGCTCGACGAGGAGATGGTCTTCGAGGCCCGCGAGGGCGAGGTCTTCCTCCTCGGCGCCTCCTCGTGGCGGATCACCGACATCACCCATGACCGCGTCCTCGTCGTCCCCGCCCCGGGCGAGCCGGGCAAGATGCCGTTCTGGCGCGGCGACCAGGCCGGGCGCAACGCCGAGCTGGGCGCCTCCATCGGCGCCCTCGCGCGGCGCCTCGCCGCGCTGCCCGACGGCGAGGCCGAGCGCACGCTCGCGGACGAGCACGGCCTCGACGAGCGCGCGGCCTCGAACCTCGTCCGGTACGTGCGCGACCAGGCCGCGGCCACGGGCGACGTCCCGAGCGACCGCACCCTCGTGATCGAGCGGTTCATCGACGAGGTCGGCGACCATCGCATCTGCCTCCTCTCGCCGTTCGGCGGCCGCGTCCACGCGCCGCTCGCGACCTGCATCTCCGAGCGGTGCCGCCTCGAGCTCGGCCTCGCTGTCGACACCGTGTGGACCGACGACGGCATCGTCCTGCGGCTGCCCGAGTCGGAGTCGCCCCCCGACGCGAAGCAGCTCCTGCCGCAGGCCGACCAGGTGGAGGAGCTGCTCGTCCGCGGCCTCGGCGACACCGCCCTCTTCGCCTCGCGCTTCCGCGAGTGCGCGGGCCGGGCGCTGCTCCTGCCGCGCAAATTCCCCGGCAAGCGCTCGCCGCTCTGGGCCCAGCGCAAGCGCGCCGCCGACCTGCTCGCCGTCGCGTCGCGCTACGGCTCGTTCCCCATCCTGCTCGAGACCTACCGCGAGTGCCTGCGCGACGTCTTCGACCTCACGGCGCTCGAGGATCTCCTCCGGCAGATCGCCGCCCGAAAGGTCCGCGTGGTCACGGTCGACGTCCGCGCGCCGTCTCCGTTCGCGGCCACGCTGCTCTTCACCTACGCCGGCAATTTCATCTACGAGGGCGATCTGCCGCTCGCCGAGCGAAGGGCGCAGGTGCTCACCATCGATCACAGCCGCCTGCGCGAGCTGCTCGGCGAGGCCGAGCTGCGCGAGCTGTTCGACGCGGACGCCGTGCTGGCCCTCGAGGCGTCGCTCCAGCGCCTCGACGGCCGAGCGCCGCTCAAGCACGAGGACCAGGCGCACGATCTCCTGCTCTCGCTCGGCGATCTCACGCGCGACGAGATCGCCCGGCGCGCGGTCGCTCACGACGCCCCGCCCGACGCGGCCCGCGAGCGCGCCGCCGCGTGGATCGACGAGCTCGTCCGGGACCGGCGCGCCATCGAGGTCCAGATCGGCGGCGAGCGCCGCGTCGCCGCCGCCGAGGACGCGGGCCGGTTGCGCGACGCCCTCGGCGTGGTGCCGCCGCTCGGCCTCCCGATCGCGTTCCTCGAGCCCGTCGCGGACCCGCTCGGCGAGCTGGTTGCCCGCTACGCGCGCACGCACGGGCCCTTCCGCGCCGACGACGTGGCCCGGCGCTTCGGCCTCGGCCCTGCGCCGGTGCTGGCCGCGCTCGCGCGCCTCGCCGAGCGAGGCCGCGTGGTCGAGGGCGAGTTCCTCCCCGGCGGCCGCGGCCAGGAGTTCTGCGACGCCGAGGTGCTGCGCTCGCTGAAGCGTCGCTCGCTGGCCCGGCTGCGCGCCGAGGTCGAGCCGGTCCCGCCGGAGGCCTATGCCCGCTTCCTCGCCGACTGGCACGGCCTGCACCGCCGCCGGCGCGGCCTCGACGGCTTGCTCGCGGCGCTCGAGCAGCTCCAGGGCGCGCCCCTCTCGGCCTCCGCCCTGGAGGCCGAGATCCTGCCCGCCCGCGTCGAGGGCTACCGGCCGGGCGATCTCGACGCGCTCTGCGCGGCCGGCGAGGTCCTCTGGCGCGGCGTCGAGCCGGTCGGCGACGGCGATGGCCGCGTCGCGCTTTACCTCGCCGAGGCCTTTCCGTACCTCGCCCCGCCGCCTGGCCGCGCCGAGGGGGCGCTCGCCGAGGGCATCCGCGCCGCGCTTGCGCGCCGCGGCGCGCTCTTCTTCTCCGACCTGTCGCGCGAGACGGGCGCCTTCGGCGCCGACCTGCTCGCCGCGCTCTGGGATCTCGTGTGGGCCGGCGAGGTCACGAACGACACGCTCGCCCCGCTGCGCGCCCTCGGCCGCGCGTCCGGCTCGAGCGGCCGGCGGCGCGACCGCGACCGCGCTGCGTCCAGCCGCGGCCTCGCGGCGCTGCGGGCGCGCCGGATCGGCCCGCCGGGGAGCGAAGGGCGCTGGTCGCTGCTGTCGTCTCCCGGCGCGTCCAGCGCTGCTGGCGGCGCGTCCTCCGGCGCGCCTGGCGAGACCGAGCGACGCGCGGCGCTCGCCCGCGCGCTGCTCGAGCGCCACGGGGTGCTCACGCGCGAGGCGGCGGCGGTCGAGGGGCTCGCTGGCGGCTTCTCCGCCGTCTACGACGTGCTCCGCGCCATGGAGGAGGCCGGTCAGGCGCGGCGCGGCTATTTCGTCGCCGGGCTGGGCGCCGCGCAGTTCGCGGTGCCCGGCGCCGACGATCGCCTCCGGGCCTGCCGCGAGCCGTCCGACGATCCCCGGACGCTCGTCCTCGCGGCCACGGATCCGGCGAGCCCCTGGGGCGCCGCCGTCCGCTGGCCCGAGCTCCCCGCGCCTGCCGACGGCGGCACCGAAGGCGCCGTCCGCGGCCCGGTCCGGCCGCAACGGGCCGCGGGCGCCCTGGTGATCCTGCACGACGGCCGGCTGCTCGCCTGGATGGGCCGCACCGAGCGGAGCCTCACCACGTTCCTGCCGGAGGCCGAGCCGGAGCGCGGCGACGCGATCCGGGCCATCGCCTCGGCGCTCGGGGCGCTCGTCGACGAGGGGCGGCGGCGCGCCGTGCTCGTGGCCACGATCGACGGCGAGCCTGCGCACAGCTCCCCCCTCGCGCGCGCGCTTTCGGACGTGGGCTTCACCTCCGGAGCGCACGGCTACCTCAAGCGGGCCATCACGCCCGAGGGGGGCGGGTGGCGGCCGCGGCACGCGCCGCCCGCGAACGCGCCCGACTGGGCTCGCCGCGCGGCGGCGGCGGGCCTCGATGCGCCGGCGGACGAGGTCGACGGCTTCAGGCCGCCGCCCGGGCTCCGCTCGTGGCCCTCCGGCCCTCCGACCGGTGGATGGCGGATGTCGCCCGCCAGCGCGACGGAGGGCGGCGCGCCGGCGGCGGACGGCGGCGCGCCGGACGAGAGCGACCTCGACGACGACGACCCGGCGATGTTCGAGGACGGTGCGGGGATCGACGACGGCTCGGAGTAGCCATCGTCAGGGGCTGGAGTGGCCCTCTCCGAACCAGTGATTCCGGGTACTGGCGTCTGGGTTCCAGCCATCACCCACCGTCGAGCGGGGGGCGGGCGCGGCGGAGGGAGCGCTGCGGCGTCGCGTGTGTCGACAGCGCCAAGAAGGACCGCCGAGCAACCGTGAAAGGGGAATACCTTTCGTGGTTCCTCGGCGGCTCTTCGTGGTCCTCGCGCCCTCGGGCGATCCCGAGCGGCGCGCCGGGACGCTCTAGTTCTGTTGGGGTTGTTCGTCCGCCTTCACCTGTTGCTCATGGCTTCCGCCGCGGCCCTTCCGGCTCCGGCCCTCGCCGTTCGTCGCCAGACTCCGCGCCTCGGCGCCCTTGCGCCCGATCTCGGCCATGTGTTCGCGGTTCTGACTGACAGCCTCGCCGCCCTTGCGGCCCGCTGCGCGCGCCTCCTCGGACGTGAACTCGTGCGCCGTGCCCTTCTCATGAGCTGCCTTGCCGCCCTGACTCGCGATCTGGCGCTGCTGATCCGCGTTCATCGCTGCGAAGCCTCGCTTGCTCTCGCTGGTCTGTCCCATGAATCACTCCTCGGATGGATTGCCTCGTGAACGCCACTCGACGACCGTGGCTACCTGCTGCTGCTTGGCCACATCAGGCCGGCGGTGCCGGCGACGCCGGGGCCATGCTGCAACGCGGGTGCCAGGTCGGGGAGCTCGGACGAATCTGCCGATGCGTCGAGGCCGGACAATTGATGACCATCGGGTCGCCAGGGTGTCGTCTCGGGGGCTCGCTGTGGCAAATTGCCTCACTGTGCGCTCCGCCGTGTCTGGTCGCCCCAGTCTGCGGGCTCCGTCGTGACAGGCTCACTGGAAGCGGCCGGTCGTCCGGATCGTCTTCTGTCGCTATCCTCTGATCGAACGAACCAGCGAGACCACTGCCATCATTGCGCAACACAAGAGCTCACGGTGGCCGTTTCAGGGGTCACCTGCGCGGCTGCCGCTGCTCACGATCGAGCGTCCGGCATCTCCGATGGCTCCTTTGCGCTCTGTCCACTCAGGCGGGCCTTTGATTCCCGTGTGGTTGCTATTTTGCTGTGACATGGTTGAATCTGGATGACCCAGGGGCCACCTTGACGGTCTTGTGACGGCAGCCTTCTGGCGGGGCGTCGAAGGGCTGCGGCGCTGGCGCATCGCGTCTTGACAACACGATGCCGCTGCCGCTCTCGTTGCACTGCATCATCACCTTCAGCGCCCGGCCCGACGACGAGGCTTCCGGGCGGCCGGGGTGACGACATTGCAGGAGATTCACATGGCGCTTGCGATCCAGGGGGCTCGTCTCGATGGGGGCCAGCTCTGCTCACCGAACATGACATCATGGCCGCGCCGCGCGCGCGGCCGGGCTCCGGGCTACCCGCGTGGCGCGGGCCTGGTCGCGCTCTCGCTGGCGCTCCTCGCCGGCTGCGGCGGCACCGGCGGCGCGGCGTCCGCGGAGAGCCCTGAGCCGGGCCCCGCGCCCGCGTCCGCGTCCGCATCGAAGGAGCCTTTCAACATCGAGGAGGCGCTCGCCCGCGAGACAGGCGAGCTGCCCGCCCGGGAGCTCCGCGCCGCGGACTGGTCGGCGCGCGCGTTCGGGGCAGGGGAGGCGAAGATCGAGCCGAAGGAGAAGCTCGTCGCGATCTCCATCCCCCTCGGCACGGACACCCATGTCGAGTGCTTCGTCTACAATACGATGCTCGACTCGGGCGAGGTGATAAGGAACTTCATCGAGCTGCTCGACCCTGCGAAGGTGGAGGTCGCTCGCGTCGTTCCCTGGGAGGTGAGCGTGCACCGGGAGAGCCCCGCGGTGTTCGTGCAGGCCCTCTACCTCGTCCCGACCCCCGGCGGGAAGGCGGCCGGCCTGCTCAAGATCGCGCTGCACGCGGACAGGGCGCGCCCCATCGCCTGCCTGCATGACGAGGTCGGGTATGTCCGCACGTTCGAGCGGCTCGCCAAGGCGCTCTTCGACTCGTTCGAGTCGAAGAGCGCCGCGCCGAAGCCCGAGTACACGGACACCGTCATCCTGCGCCTCGACAAGGTCCCTGTCGGCTTCGAGACGAGCGATCTGCTCAAGGACGAGGGCGGCCAGCGGCGATGGTTCTCCCGCTCGGCCACCTTCCTGCCGCGTGACCCCAAATCTCTGCACATCGAGGATGAGGCGTCGAACGTGCTCATCGATCCTCGGGGGCAGATCAAGGAAGGCGTCTGGATCGAGACGTCGGGAGGCAAGGCGAACCACCGTATCGAGCTGTCCCAGAAGAAGAACTTCGAATACGAGTACTCGGGAGAGGTCGAGGGCAAGAAGGTCCAAGGGACGTTCACGCCGGCGGCCAAGGCGTGGCTCGCCTCGCCCGTCGCCACCGCCTCGGCGCTCGCCCGGCTCCTCAAGAAGAAAGGCTCCTTCGACCTGAAGCAGCAGGAGTACATGCCCAGCGTCGATCCGACGAAGCCCGTCGACGTCCAGTACCTCCGCGACGCCTCGGGCGCCGTCACGGTCTCTCTGAAGACGATGCGCCTCGTGGGCAGCCTCGCTCCGGACGGCCGTCCGGAAGCGTTCGAGATCTCCGCCGGTCCTCCCAAGCTGACGATCCAGCGAGCCTACGTCAGGGGCAAGCTGTAAAACCGCCCGCGGATGCGCTCCCGGCCTGTCCGGGAGCGCCAAGGCGCTCGCCGACGGCCATGCGCGGCGGGCCTTGCTGGTCGGACACCATCGAGCGCAATCGCCAGCCGGCGCCGTCGGGGGGGGCTTTCTATGGAATTGGAAAATTTCCGTGTCGACGAAATGTTGTCGGTTGCGCTGGATGGCTGCAGCGCTTGAGTATCGTCGTCATTTTTATTGATTCATGACGATTTGGTGATCCTGCCCCGCTCGGATCAGGTTATATAAATCCCCGGTCGGCCGAACGACTCTTCGCTGGAACAAAGAATCATTTTTTCGAGCGGAAGGAGCTCTCAATGCGCTCTGTGAGATCGCGTAGATCGCGTGTCTGCGGCTCGGCCAGCTTCAAGCTTGGCGTAATGACCGCGGGTGTATTCGCGCTTACGGCCTGCGTGTCGGATCTCGGGGACGAGCCGGTCGAGGACGTTGGCAGTAGTCAGGAAAGCTTCGAGGCGTTCGAGAGGGCCGCGTTCCGCGAGCCTGGCTCTGGTGTCTACATTGTCGATGGGGACACGCCCGTCGCCGACATCAAGCATCTCCGAGAGTTCTGGGAGACGTACGTACGAGATGGCGCCCTCATCGTGCAACGGAGCGGCGGCAGCGATGTCGTCTGGTCGGCGGTCCAGAAGAAGAGCATCACCTACTGCGTGAGCACGACCTTCGGCGCGCGCCATGCCGCCGTCGTGGCGGCCATGGCTGCCGCCACGGCATCCTGGGAGAGCGCCGCGGATGTCGATTACATCTACCAGAGCGCCCAGGACGCGACCTGCACTGCCGGCAACAGCAACGTCGTCTTCGACGTGAGGCCGACGAACTCCGGCGGCCAGTACATCGCGCGGGCGTTCTTCCCCAACGATACGCGATCGGTGCGGAACGTGCTGATCGACTTCAACGAGCTCGAGGTCTCCGGCGTCGAGCTCGAGGCAGCCCTGCGGCACGAGCTTGGCCACACGCTCGGCTTTCGGCACGAGCACACGCGCCCCGAGGCGGGGGTCTGCTTCGAGGACAACGCGTGGCGCGCGCTGACCACCTATGACTCGGATTCCGTCATGCACTATCCCCAGTGCAACGGCACCGGCGACTGGAACTTTGTGCTGACCGCAAGAGACATCCAGGGCGCCCAGGCGCTCTACGGCCCGCCTGGCGGCGCCGGCGGTAGCGGCGGCGCTGGTGGCGGCAGTGGTGGTAGTGGCGGCAGCGGCGGCGCTGGTGGCGGCAGCGGCGGCGCTGGTGGCGGCAGCGGCGGCAGCACCACGGTGACCGAGAACTTCAGCAGCAGCGTCAACGCAGGTGCGTTCGTGGACATCGGATCGAGCGCCGGTTTCGCTGTCACGCCGGGGACGGGCCTCACGGTGGTGATGACCGGCACCGGCGATCCCGACCTCTACGTGAAGTTCGGATCGGCGCCGACGACGGCCTCGCACAACTGCCGCCCGTACCTCTCCGGGGCATCCGAGACGTGCACGTTGACCGTGCCGACAGGGCAAACCAAGGCGTACGTCAAGGTCAGAGGGTACACCGCGGCCACCTGCAACGTGGCGGTGACCTATACCCGACCGAGCGGCACCAGCAGCGGCGGCGGCGCGGCCACGTCGGCCACCTTCAGCGGCAGCCTCGCGGCGGGCGCATCGGCGTCGCACGGGCCCCTCTCGGTGATTCCTGGCACGAGCCTCCGGCTTGTGATGACCGGCACCGGCGACCCTGATCTCTACGTGAGGTTCGGCGCCGCGCCGACCCTGACCTCATACGACTGCCGTCCGTATCTGGACGGCGCCGCGGAGACCTGCAATCTGACGGTCCCGGCGGGGCAGACGCAGGCCTTCCTCTCGGTGAAGGGCTTCGCGGCCAGCACATATCAGCTGAGCGCGACCTACACGGCTCCTTAGAGCGGGGCCCCGCTGACGCGCCGAGCCATCCGATGGAATGGATTGGCCGAATGGTCGCCCAACCGGGTGTGTTCGCACCCATCGAGGGCGTCATTTCGACGTGACGCGACGCGCCTCTGCTGGCGGCGACCTGGACACCACCGTTGACGAACCCTCGATACGGGGAGGTGGGTATCAGGCGCAGGATCAGCAGAGTACGGAGAGCCCATCGTCCAATCTGCGAGCGACATCTCGCACAAAAATCGTCGCCGAAAATTGGGCACCTCAAGGGAACCCTTCCTAGGGTGCTCTCATGGACAAGAAAATTTTAGCCGCAACTCTCCTGCAGGCTCTGGCCATGGCTCAACGCGAAGGACGCTCCGAGACACTCGACTCGCTTGTCGAGAAGCTGCGCGTTCGCCGCCGGGATGTCCGCGGCACGCTGACCCTGCTCCACCGCCAAGGCATGCTGGACGTGCTCCACATGCGACTCACGCTCTCCGGGTTCGCCATCGGCTCGGCGCTCATCGGAAAGACGCTGCCGGCGCTCCGGGCCGCTCCGCGGGCTTCGACCGCGGCGGCGTGAGCCAGCGCAGCGCTGCACGCCGCGCGCGGTGAGGGCGGCGCGCGAGCTTCCAGCGCTCGCCGGGCGCTCCCGCGCGACGGCGCCGCCTAGGCCTCGACGAGGCCCGCTCGCACCGCGAGGCGGGTCAGGTCGGCCACGCTGTGCGTCGCCACCTTCGCGCAGAGGCGCGCCCGGTGCGTCTCGACCGTCTTCACGCTGATCGAGAGCTGGGCGGCGACCTCCTTGGCCGAGAGACCCATCGCGAGCAGCCGGAGCACCTGCCGCTCCCGGTCGCTCAGCGCGGCCACCATGTCGCCCCTGGCGGCGGCGTCGCGCCGCTGGAGCGCGCGCACCATCGCGGCGCTCACGTCCGGCGATACGGCCGTGCGCCCCCGGACGACGGTGCGCAGCGCCTCCACGAGATCGGCGAGCCGGCTCTGCTTCGACAGGTATCCATCGGCGCCGGCCCGCATCGCCTCGGCTACCCGGAACTCGTCGCGGTGCATCGAGAGCACGATGACGCGGAGCTCCGCGACGCCCTTGAGCTCCCGGATGAGGTCGACTCCGCTGCGGTCAGCGAGGCCGAGCTCGATCACCGCCACCTGACAGCGGTGGATCTCCTGCGCTCGGAGCGCCTCCTGTCCGCTTCCAGCCTGAACGACCTCGCTCACCCCCGGCTGCGACGTCAGCGCGTACGCCAGCGCTTCCCGGACGACGTTCTGGTCATCGACGAGCAGGATATTCATGTCGAAGGCCCCCCTATCAAAGGGCCTTGTAACAGACTACTTTGAGCTCCATGAACCTGTTTTATCGGTAAGGATTCGCCTGGCGACGGCGATTCGGTTCCTGTGATGCTGGACTGGGCTCCTCGCAGAGCGCCTTGGACGAGCGCAGGAGAGAAATCGACGTCGGGCCGATGGCCCTGGAACGTCGTTTCATCCGAGCGGGGCGTTGTGCCTCGGTGGGGGCGCATGCGCTCCAGCAGCCCGCAGCCCGCAGCTCGCGCGTCTCGTGACGAGCCCTCGGCAGGCTCGCCAAGGCGGCGCGGGGCCCGCGCCCGATGCCTCTCCCTCGGCCGTTATGTTTGCGGTAGATAGGCTGCCGCATGCCTCGCCCGCGCGGAGCGCTCTTCTCCGGTCTACGCCATGACTCGGCCTTCTGGCGCCGCGCCCTCGCCGCGGGCGTCAGGCGCGGGCCGGAGCCCTTGGTGCGCCATAGCCCTCCGGTCTTCGGCGTGCTCTTCGCGGCCGCGCTCCCCGAGCTGCGCCGGCGCGTCGAGCAGAACCTCCGCCGCGTCCGCGGGCCGCGGTCGCGCCTCGTCGACCTGCTCGACAGCAGCGCGGTGTTCGCCGCCTATGGATGCTGCATCGCCGAGGCGCTGCTGCTCGCGAGCGATCGCGGGTACACGGTGGCGCGGCGCTCCCGGGGCGTCGAGCACTACCACGCGTGCGCTGCAGCGGGCCGGGGGGTCATCATCGTCACCGCGCACACCGGGGGCTGGGACATCGCCGGCCAGATCCTCGGCGCGGTGCATCCGGCGGGCGTCATGCTGGCGATGCAGCGGGAACGGGACGCCGAGGCGCGCGCGATCCAGGATGCGGCCCGGCAGCGCGCTGGTGTCCAGGTGGTGCACATCGGCGATGGACCGCTGGACGCCCTGCCGCTCCTCAAGCACCTGCAGCGAGGCGGCGTGGTCGCGATGCAGATCGATCGCGCGCCGCCCGGGATGCGCAGCCGGGAGGTCACCTTCCTCGGCGGCCGCTGGCGGGCGCCCGAGGGGCCGATCGCGCTCGCCGCGATGAGCGGCGCGCCGATCTTGCCCGTGTTCACGCACCGCCTGGGCTTCCTCGACTACGAGGCGGTCGTGGCGCCGCCGATCCGGCTCGCCCGCCGGGCGACCGAGGAGGAGCGGGACGCGGCCGCGGCCGAGATGATGGGCGCCCTGGAGCGCTTCGTCCGGGCTCACCCGACACAGTGGTTCCACTTCACCGGCGACGGCCCGGTCGCGCCGGCGGAGGACGGGACGGGTTGAGCCGAACAGCGGAGAAGACCGCAAGTGGAGCGATAAGCGCAAAGGCGGAGAGGCGGAGAGGCGGAGGCGAGCCGAAAGAACGCCAGAGACATCGAGAGAAGAGATTTCTCTCCGTGTCCGCTTGGCGTCTTTGTTTCTTGTTCCAGGGCGCCTTGCGCGGCGCGGCGCCGCTCTACAGCGGCCCTTCGGTCAGCCCGTGGACGAATTGCTTCACGCGCGGGTCGTCGCTCGCCTTCGCTTCTGCGGTGGTGCCGTCGAAGATGAGCCGCCCGCGGTAGAGCATCCCCACCCGGTCGGTGACCGTGAGCAGCCGGTCGAGATCGCTCGAGACCATCACCACGGTCGCGTTCATCGCCCTCTGCTCGGCGCGGAGCAGGTCGAAGATGCGCTGCGACGTGACCGGGTCGAGGCCGGCCGCGGGCTCGTCGTAGAGGACGATCTCGCCGCGCGCGATCGTGGCGCGGGCGACGCCAACGCGCTTCTTCTGGCCGCCGGACAGCCCTGCCGGCGTCCGTCCCTCGAAGCCCGCGAGAGACACCGCGCGGAGCCGCTCCGCGACCCGCTCCTCGATCTCGTCCTCGCTGAGATCGTAGAGCCGGCGCAGAGGGAACGCGATGTTCTCCCCGACGGTCATGTAGTCGAACAGCGCGTTGTTCTGGAACAGCATCCCGAACTTGAGACGGAACGTCTGGAGCTCGAGGTCGCTGAGCGCGTGGACGTCCTTCCCGTCGACGAGCACGCGCCCGCGATCCGGCCGCAGGAGCCCGGTGATCATCTTGAGCAGCACGCTCTTGCCCGAGGCGCCCGGCCCGATGAGCCCGTAGAGGCAGCCGGCAGGCACGTCGAGGTCGACGCCCCGGAGCACCGGCATGCCCCCGAAGCTCTTCGTCAGCTGCTCGATCTGGATCATCGGTCGCGTGGACACGGTCGGCGGGGAGGGGCGCGCCGGCCTCGTTGCTCGGCGGGGAGGGGCGCGCCGGCCTCCTTTACTTGAACGTCGTCCGGGCGACGTCGAGCCGCGGGTGGGACGGGAACGACATCCCGCGGATTTGCCCGGAGATGCACGAGGCGACGCTCGGGTTCGACGGGCTCGTCGTGACGGTGACCCCCACGGCGCGGCCGTTCTGCACCGCGGCGCAGACGTTCACCTCCATGCTCGAGGGCACGTTGCACGCATTCAGGTACGTGCCGCGGTTCAGCACGTTGCCGTAGGCGCCCGCCGTGAGGTCGGCCGGGCCGTTGTTGCCCATCTTGTACTCCTCGACATAACGCGCCTGAGCCGCCTCACAGCTCAGGCCAGTGCCGAGCGTCGGGTAGCTGCCGCCGCCGCTCGGCCGCGCCCCGCCCCCGGCGCGCCCGGTCTTGCCGCTGCCGAGGCCGGCGTCGACCTCGATCGCGACGCGGTCGGTGGCGCCCTGCACCGCGAGCTCCTGCTCCTTGTGGCTGCGTTCGCGGTACCACCAGCCCGCGCCCGCGGCGAGGATGACGCCCATCAGGGCGAGACCGAGCAGCGCCTTGTACTGCGTGCCCTGCTTCTCGGCCGACACGACGGCGTCGAGCGCGCGCTTCTCCTGCACGATGTCCCGGTTCAGCTTCGCCTGCTCGGCGAACGGGGCGAACTCCTCCCAGTCCTGGATCGCGCGCTCCTCCGCGGAGAACGTGTCGCGCAGCACCTGATCCCCTGTGAAGGAGCCGGACGCGATCTGCTGGAGCAGCTCCACGGACGAGAACGGCCCATGGTCCATGCCGTCCTTGATGACGACGTACCGCGGCCGGGGATCGGACTCGAGCGCGGCCTTGAGATCCGCGAGCTTGCGGGTCGGATCGTTGCCGTGCAGGCGCTGCGGCTGGTTGACCGGGATGGCGACCGCGAACGGTCCGTCCCCGGAGACCGCCTGGATCCTCGGCACGGACGGCGCCGACGGGACGCGCGCTTCCTCCTGGTGCCCGGTCGGCGGCATCATCGAGAGGTTGACGTCGACCTCGAACTCGCCGTCGGCATCGAGGTGCGACGTGTCGGCGCTCGGGGGCATCGACGAGGCGCTCGGGACGATCTGGTAGAGCGCCTGCGCGAGGGCGGCGAGATCTGCCGGGCGGTGCTTCGGATCGGCCACGAGCGACTTCCCGATCACCGTTTCCAGCGCGGGCGGCAGGTCCGGGATCACGTCCGCCGGACGCCGCATCCCGGGGCCGACGCTGCTGTTCGTGAGCATCTCGTAGAGGATGGCCCCGACCGCGAAGACGCTCGCGCGCGCGTCGCCTTCGTTGCCCTTGCGCTCCTCGGGCGCCAGGCAGGCGCGGTCGCGCGGTAGCAGAGGAGGGGTGTGGGCGAGCTCCTCGATCAGCTGGATCGTGCCGTTCGCGCCGTGACCGAGGCACGAGGGGTGCACGAACATGGTCCGCCCCTGCGCGTGCAGCTCGTGCAGCTGGGTGCAGAGCGGCACGGCGAGGCCGATGGCCTCACGGATGTCGAAGCGGCGACCGGTCGCGCGGCGCGACTCCATCTCGGCGCGGAGCGTGCCGGCGGGGATGGACATGCCGGCCGGCAAGGGGGTGAGCAGGGGCTGGACCTGAGCGGACATCGGGGACGAACACTACGACAACACGCCGGGTCCGCTCAACGCCGCACCGCAACGTTGCAGTGTCGACGTGCGGCGAAGCCAGGTGCACACGTGGGACGAGCAGTGCGGGCGTGCGCTTGCGGCGTCAGCGTTCGTCAGCGCGCCTTCAGCGCTCGTCAGCGCGTGTTTGCGTTGGCTTGCGTCCGCCGGTGTCGATCAGCGTCCGTGCGCGTCGGTCAGCGCGCGTTTGCGTTGGTCTACGTCCGGGTGCGTCGGCCGGCGTCGGTCAGCGCGTGCTGGTCTGCGTCCGCGGGCGCTCGGCGGCCTCGGCCGCGGCGGCGTCCGCGCCGAGCGCCAGGACGTGCCCTGCGAAGAAGCGGAGCAGGTCGGTCTCGCGCGACTTCGGCCAGCGGGCGTGGTTGATGGCGCCCTTCTTGGCGGAGCAGCGGTTCCGGAGCGCGCAGTGGGGCTCGTCCCTGCCGGCCTCGTCGAGGCGCAGGAACGAGGTGTGCGCGGAGAGCGCGTCGCGCGCGCGCAGCCATCGCTCGACCGACTCACACGGGAACGTGTCGTCGCACGCGCGGTAGACCGCCATCGCGGGCGGGGGAGGGCCGGGGCACGCCCACTCGGCGGGCGGCGCGTTGCTGCCGAACGTGGCGAACGCCGCGACGCGGTCCGCGCGCATCATGGCGTACGTCGCCGCCATGTGGCCGCCGTAGGAGCCGCCGAGCGCGTAGATGCGCCGCCGGTCGACGAGCTTCTTCTCGAGCAGCTGGTCGACGAAGGCGTCGGCGGTCGCGACGTCGACGTTGCCCTCGCCGGTGAACTCGACGTCGAACGGCGCGGTCGGCGTGTACATCTTCGTGCCGCGCTCGCGCTCGGCCTGGCTCGGCGTCTTGAAGGCGCGGCCCTGGGGCGCGAGGACGATGAAGCCCGCGTGGGCCGGGTCGCCGGTCAGGTTCCACGTGGCGCCGAGCTTGCGCAGGCCCGTCTCCTTGTCGACGCTCGTCGGGTTGTCGCCGTCGGCGTGGAAGAAGACGATGAGCGGCAGCGGCGCGCGCGTCTCCACGCCGCTCGGCGCGATCACGCAGGCGTAGCGGGGCGACCCCTCGGCGTCGCGCGTCTCCAGCACCTGGGCGCCGCGGCACGGCGGCCTGCCGAGCGTCTTGCGGAGCTCTCGCCCGGGGCGCCCCTGCTCGGCGACGCAGCTCCCTTCGCTTGGAAGCCTGGCCTCGGGCGGCTTCGTCGGCGGCGCGGCCGCGCTGGCCGGACCGGCCGCGCGGGCGCCTGCGTCCTGCCGGGCCGCCGAGGGCCGCGGCGGCCCGCCGTCGGCCACGGCTGCGCCGGCGTCCTGCTCGAAGACGCCGAGCAGGTCGCCGCCGTCGACCCCCGACGACGGCGTGGAGCACGCCGCCGCGATCCACGCCGCGGCGCCGGCGAGCGCGGCGGCGAGCAGGGCGCGGCCGCGCCGGAGGCCGGGAAGGTCCAGCGTCGAGGTTCGGTGCGGGCGGCGCCGGGGCTGGGGTTGAGGCACGCGCGCACTGTAGTACGTGCAGCTGTCGCGCTGAACCAGCCCGGCATGGCTCGACGGGTCGAACCGGGGCGCGAGCGGAGGTACACCGGACACCTCAACGGCGCATCCCGCGGCTCAGCTGGGTTCGGTAGAGCCGCTTCCATCCCGAAGACCGGTGTCGCGGGCATCGAGCGCCTGGGCGAGCTGGCCTCGCGCCTGCAAAACAAGCGATGTCGTGCTTCCCTGGCACCACGAAGAACCGCCCTTTCGGCACGTGGCGCCGCGCGTGTGCCGCTTCCACGAACTCCGTCGCTGGCCCGTACTCCTCCGGGGTCCCGCGGTCGGCCACATCACCCGTGAAGCAGACGAGATCGATGGGTATCCCATCCTTCGCGAGATCATCGAGGTTCCTGGCCCGTTGTCTGGATACGGTCAGAAGGAGCTGGCCGCGGGTCGCAGCGGAGGCAGGAAGTGCCACTGAAGGCGATCGGAGCGAGTTGGAATACGGCACGGTGCCCCCCGTGCGGCCATTGAAGTAAGATGTCTTACCTATCGAGCGCCACCGGGAGGCGATCGGAGCGAGCTGGAGTGCGGCGAGTCGCCCCCGCCCTCCGGTGCGTCGGCTCCGTGCCCGCCGGGGACGAAAACGCGACGGCGGACGCCGCTGCCTTGCGGGGAGGCCCTTCATGGCTAGGCTGTCCGCGGCCCACCCATGACGCTCTTCGATATCCTCGTCGGCGCCGCGCTCGCGGCGGTCCTTGCTTTCCAGGTCTACGTCACCGTGCGCGTCTTCCGGAGCCGCGTCTACGAGCCCAAGCAGAAGGTCTGGCAAGCGCAGCTCGTCTGGCTCCTGCCGATCATCGGCGCCGGGCTTGTGTTCACGATCCTCCAGGAGGAGGACCGGGCCCACCGCGACGCCTCCTCGCACCTCCGGAGCTGAGCCGACGCCTCCCGGCCGCGCGGCCGCCTTGCGGCCACGTGCGGTCATGCTGAACCGTCGACCTCGCTCCCTTCTCCGTCCTCTACGCCCATCTGGTCACCCCGGCCCCTCCCGATGGCCGGCAGACCTGGGACGATCGAACAGGAAAATTAGGTTTCACCCTTCGGTCCAGCGGCCCCGTGCGCTATGGCTCAGGGAGCATGGCGGACGACGTCTTCGGCATCGTCGGGACCACGCAGGCGGGTAATTTCCACGTCGAGCAGGTGGTCGCGGAGGGAGGGTTCGGCGTGGTGTACCGCGCGCTCCACGCCGGCTTCCGCGCGCCTGTCGCCTTGAAATGCCTGAAGGTGTCCGAGGCGAAGACCCCGCGCGAGCGGCAGCTCTTCCTCGAGAAGTTCCGCGAGGAGGCCCAGCTGCTCTTCCGGCTCTCGGCCTCGATCCCGGAGGTCGTCCGCCCGCTCCACGTCGACGTGCTGCACCTGAAGCGAGGGGAGTTCGTCCCCTTCCTGGCCCTCGAGTGGCTGGAGGGCGAGTCGCTCGACAAGGTCATCGATCGACGGAGGCTCAAGGGAGAGCCGCCCATCCCGCTGCACAGGCTGATGAAGATGATGCGCCCCATCGCGCAGGCGATCGCGCGCGCGCACCGCTTCCCGAGCCCGAACGGCACGGTGTCGATCATCCACCGCGACCTCAAGCCCGAGAACATCTTCATCACGACGCAGGAGGGGACGGAGCGCCTCAAGATCCTCGACTACGGCATCGCGCAGGCGAAGACGCTGGCCGAGCAGGCGGTCGGACGGGTGACGAACGGCGACCCGCTGAACGCGTTCTCCCCGGCGTACGGCGCCCCGGAGCAGTGGGCGCCGAAGCGGTTCGGGCAGGCGGGAACTTGGACCGACGTCTGGGGTCTGGCGCTCACCATGGTCGAGGCGCTCGTAGGGCGGCAGGTGATCGACGGCGAGGCGCAGGCGATGATGGGGACGGCGCTCGACGTGAAGCGCCGGCCCACGCCCCGGGCCGAGGGCGCCAACATCCCGCCGGAGGTCGACGCGGTGTTCGAGCGCGCGCTCGCGGTGAGCCCGCGCGACCGCACGCGCGACATCGAGGCCTTCTGGACGGAGCTGGAGGCGGCGATGGGGCTCCCGGCGACCTTCGGGCGGACCTCCGCGCAGGACGACGCGTACTCCGTTCCGCCGCCTCCGTCGTCGTCGATGCGCGCGGCCCCGCAGGTCAAGCGCGCCGCGCACGTGTGGCTCGACACGCCCAGCGACGCCGGGTCGCTCGAGCTCGATCTCGACGTGGCTCCGGCCTCGATGCGCTCGCCGAGGGGAGGGCGCCGGGACGGCCCTGCGAGCAGCGTGCGCCCGCCGCCGCCCTCGGATTCGGCCGGTCTCGAGATGGACCTCCCCGAGGCGCCGCAGAGCGCGCTGGGCAGAGGCATGGGCGTGATCGTCCCGGAGAGCATGCCGACGAGCGCGCGAGGCCGCGCCGGCTTCGCGGAGGCGACGCCCGTGGGCGCGCTCCCGCGCGGCGGCGGGATGGAGAGCGCCCCGCCGAGCATGCTCGCGCGCGGGGGCGGGATGATCGAGAGCACGCCGCCGCTCGAGATGGCGCTCAGCGTCGCGCCGCGCACGACGTCGGTCGCGCCGGCCGCGGTGCGCGCGCTGTCGGACATGCCGTCGAGCAGGTACCGGCCGACGGCGCGTCCGCCGGCGGACGTGCGGCCGCGCCCGCCGGACCCGAAGCCGCTCGGCGGGCCGACGCTCCTCCAGCAGCTCGGGCTGCCCGTGGCCTGCATCGTGTTCGCGTGCGTGGTCACGGTGGCCGACCTCATCATGAAGCAATCGGGCGAGGCGCTGAGCTTCGGCCCGGTGCGCTCGTTCTGGGTCGCCGGCGTGCTGCTCCTGTTCGGCGTCGGGCTGTTCTTCTGGCGCATGCTCGGAGATGCTGGAGATGCCTGATCTGACGCACGGGAGCGCCGCCGCGGGCGAGCGCGCCGATCAGAGCGTGTCGGCCCGCTTCACGCGGCTGATGAACGCGTCGACCTCGCGGTGGGGCGTGCTCACCGATCCCCCGCTCGTGGCGCTCGCCTCCGGCGTCTTCCTGCTCGTCTTCCTCGGGGCGCTCGGCCGCGACGCGGGCCCCGAGGTCGCGCGCGCGCTCGGGGTCCTCGTGTTCGCGCCGATCTCGGTCGCGCTCACCGTCAGCGTGGCGCTGCGCGGCGCGCGCCGCGCCGTCGTCGCGTGGCTCGCGCGCCAGCCGTTCCCGGTGGAGAACCTGAACGCCGTGCTGAACGGCCTGGGCGAGGCGCTGGAGGTCACCTTCGTCGGCGCGGCACCAGAGGCGGCGGAGCTCAACGTCGAGCTCGACAAGGTGCACCCGGACGCGTTCGTGACGGGGGGCGTCGAGGACGCGCGCACGCTGGACATCCGCATCGGCGTCGTCGACTCGAAGCGCAATCCGGCCGCGACGAACCACCAGCGCTACGCGCGCGTCCGCGAGCTCGTCGAGCGCGTGCTCGTGCCGCTCGCGGAGCGCTATCCGATCCAGGTCGTCCGGGTGAAGTGAGCGCGCGCCGGACGCGCGCATCCAGACGGCGGGGCGCCATGCGGTCGTCGCGCGCCTCGCGCGGGCGCTTGCCATGTCGCCCCGTTCCCCTGCTATCGTCGCGGCCCATGACCGCCTCGACCTCCGAGAAGCTCCTCTCCGATCTGGAAGCGCGGGGCATCACCCGCGCCAAGATCGGCGGCTTTGACATCGACGGCATCCTGCGCGGGAAGTACGTCTCCATCGAGAAGCTGAAGAGCGCGCTCAAGAGCGGCTTCGGCTTCTGCGACGTCATCTTCGGCTGGGACATCGCCGACGTCCTCTACGACAACGCCAAGGTGACCGGCTGGCACACCGGCTACCCGGACGCGCACGCCGTCCTGGATCCGAGCACGCTGCGCGACATCCCGTGGGAGCCGGGGACCGTCGCGATGCTCGCCGACTTCCGCGATGAGCGCGGCGGCCCGCACCCCGCGTGCCCGCGCTCGCTCCTCCGGAGCGTCATCGCGAAGGGCGAGCGGATGGGGTTCTCGGCGAAGTTCTCGTGCGAGTTCGAGTTCTTCCTCTTCGAGGAGACGCCGCGCTCGCTGCACGAGAAGCGGTTCGCCGGCCTGACGCCGCTCAGCCCCGGCATGTTCGGCTACTCGTGGGTCCGCGAGGGGCAGAACAAGAAGCTCATGGCCGCCATCCTCGATCAGATGCAGGCCTTCGACGTCGAGATCGAGGGCCTGCACACCGAGACCGGCCCGGGCGTGTACGAGGCGGCGATCCGCTACGACGACGTGCTCCGCGCCGCGGACAAGGCCGCGCTCTTCAAGGTCGCCATGAAGCAGATCGCCCACGAGCACGGCCTGTCGGTCACGTTCATGGCGAAGTGGAACGCCGATCTCCCCGGCTCGAGCGGCCACCTGCACCAGAGCCTCTGGAAGGACGGCCGCAACGTCTTCGAGGAGGCGTCGTCGCCCGATCGGATCCCGGCGGCGCTGCGCCACTACGTCGGCGGCCAGATCGCGCTGATGCCGGAGCTCACGGCGATCTACTCGCCGACGATCAACGCCTACAAGCGGTACGTGCCCGGCGTCTGGGCCCCGCTCACCGCCAGCTGGGGCGTCGAGAACCGCACGGCCGCGATCCGCCTCATCGGCCTCGGCACGCCCGGCGCGCGCGTCGAGTACCGGCAGACGGCGGCGGACATCAACCCGTACACCGCCATGGCCGCGTGCCTCGGCGCGGGGCTCTACGGCATCGAGAACGGCGTCGAACCGCCGGCGCAGGCCGCAGGGGACGCGTCGTCCGCCGAGTCCTCGCGCCTGTCGCTGCCCCGTACGCTCGCCGACGCGACCCGGATGCTCGCGGGCAGCAAGATGGCCCGCGAGATCCTCGGCGAGAGGTTCGTCGAACACTATGTCCTGACGCGCGACTGGGAGGTGCGGCAGTACGAGCGCGCGGTCACGGATTGGGAGCTGAAGCGTTACTTCGAGGCGGTGTGATCATGAGCCAGTTCACGGTTTGGAGCTTTCCCACACGCATCCTCTTCGGCGCCGGCGTCGTCGAGCAGACAGGCGCCGAGGCGCGTCGGCTCGGCGCGGCGAGGGCGCTCGTCGTCACGGACAAGGGCGTCGTCCGCTCGGGGCTGCTCGAGCCCGTCGCCGCGTCGCTGCGG
This sequence comes from Sorangium sp. So ce117, assembly GCF_051524395.1. Classification (NCBI taxonomy): domain Bacteria; kingdom Pseudomonadati; phylum Myxococcota; order Polyangiales; family Polyangiaceae; genus Sorangium; species Sorangium sp. So ce117. Next base: position 5,778,399 of record NZ_CP150309.1, on the reverse strand, counting down.
AAGGAGGGCCTCGAGGTGGCCGTCTTCGACGACGTGCTCGGCAACCCCATCGAGAAGAACGTGCACGACGGCGTCGCCGCGTTCCGCGCGGCCCGCGCCGATCTCGTCGTCGCCCTCGGGGGCGGCTCGCCGCTCGACGTCGGCAAGCTCGTGCGCCTCGGCGTGAACCATGATCGGCCGCTCGTCGACTACGACGACGCCACGGGCGGCGATCGCTTCATCACGCCCAACGTCCCGCCGATGCTCGCGATCCCCACGACGGCCGGGACCGGCAGCGAGGTCGGCCGCTCGGGCGTCGTGACGCTCGACGTGAACCACCGGAAGACGGTGATCTTCTCGCCGCACCTGCTCGCGAACGCCGCGCTGCTCGATCCGGTGATGACGCGGTCGATGCCGGCCTTCCTCACGGCGGCGACGGGCTTCGACGCGCTCACCCACTGTATCGAGGCGTACGTCGCGAAGGGCGATCACCCGATGGCCGACGGCATCGCGCTCGAGGGGATCCGCCTCGCCGCCGCGCACCTCTCGCGGGCGGTCACGCACGGCGACGATCTCGAGGCGCGCGGCGGCATGATGAAGGCGGCGATGATGGGCGCGGTCGCGTTCCAGAAGGGGCTCGGCGCGTGCCACTCGCTCGCGCACCCGCTCTCGAGCGAGTGCGGCCTGCACCACGGCCTCGCGAACGCCCTCTGCCTCCCGCCGGTCGTCGAGTTCAACGTCGCCGCGGCCGCGCCGCGCCTCGCGCGCGTCGCGGCTCTGCTCGGCGCTCCCGAGGACGCCGCCGCGTGCGCCGACGCCATCCGCGCCCTGCGCGCCCGGATCGGGCTCGCGGCCGGCCTCGAGAAGGCAGGCGTTCCCCGCGACAAACTCGACGCGCTGGCCGACCTCGCCGCCCAGGACGCGTGCCACACGAGCAACCCGCGCCCCTGCTCGCGCGACGATCTCCGCCATCTCTACGAGGCGTCCTTCGCGAGCTGATCGCGCGCGCCTGCCCCGGGCCGGGCGCGGCTCGCGGCGGACGCCGGGCTGACGCGAACGCGTCGCCGCCACGGAAAGATCGCGCCGGCGAGCGCCTGCCGTGACGGATCATGGTCATTTCCCGGTGTCCAGCGGGCCGTTGGGCGCCGGCCTACCGCTGGCCGACAATGGATAAATGCGGTACCAGGGGTGCACGATGACCGTCACCTCCACCGAGCGCACCGCGCGTCCAGCGACATGCCAAATGTTCGAGACGCCGCTCATCGAGCGGTTTTCGCGGATCCATCCGATCACACCGTTCGTCTTCTGGCTGCCGGTCTACGGCTATCTGGGCGTGCGCGCCGCTCGGCATGGTGTCGGCCTCCTGACCGGGCTCGGGCTCGTGCTGGTCGGCCTGTTTCTATGGACGTTCGCCGAGTATGTCCTGCACCGATACGTGTTTCACTACGTCGGGCCGCGCCTATGGCAGCGCCGGATGCATTTCGTTCTCCACGGGGTGCACCATGATTTCCCGCAAGATGCGGACCGGCTGGTGATGCCGCTCGGCGCGAGCATCCCCCTCGGCATCGCGTTCTACACGCTGTTTCGCGTCATCTTTGGCCCTGTTCCGGCGGATCCGCTGTTCATGGGCTTCGGCCTCGGATACCTGGCATACGACGGTACGCACTATGCCATTCATCACTTCCGGATGAGCTCGCGCTGGGGGAAGTGGATCAAGCGCCATCACATGGTCCATCACCACACGGGAGAAAATGCCCGGTGGGGCGTGTCGTCGCCGCTCTGGGACTGGGTCTTCGGCACAATGGGCACGTCGCAGGCGGGAAAAGGCAGCTGAGCGGGACAGCGGCGCGCTCCGGAGCGCGCCGGCGCTGATCGTCGACAGGGTGGGAATGGGCCCGGAGCGCGGCGGGTTGAGGGGCCATGAAGCGGTCGCGCCCGGACGCTCGTGCTTGCGCGGGAGATGCTGCGCAGCAGGGGCCGCGCGGCCGCGATCGCACGGCGCCTGCCCAGGCTCAGGCGCGCGGCGGATGGATCTGCTCGACGCGCGGACCGAGGAGGTCGCGGCGCGTCGGGGGCCTCACGGCGAGGAGGTGGTTCCGGGAGGAACGAGCCCTGCCGCAGGCGAGGCGCTCGCCGCAGGCAGCCGCCTCATGGCGCCCGCATCGAAGGTGCGGAGCGTGTTGCGCCCGCAGTAGGGGCACAACCACGCCACGTCGAACCGGTCGAGGTGAGCGTTGATGCTGTGCGCCGGCGCGAGCTCCTTGTCGGCTTCACCGGCGGCCGACCGGCCGCGGGGACTCCGGGTGGCCCACCCGGCGGTGACGTGCCGGTGCTCGTCCAGGGTGGCTGACAGGCTTGCCTGGCACTCGCAAGGAGTGGAGATGAGAAACCGACTCATGCGTGACCGTCCTTCGTAGATGTTTCCGTAGACCTTGCTGGCATGCCGCATCGCGGCGTGCTTGCGGGCGTCGCGGCTGCGAACCGCGAAACGCGAACGAGACGAGACGACCGAGAACCGAGACGAACGAGAACCGAGAACCGGCGACGAGGAAAGAAGCGCGCCCTCATATAAAGGTTGATCAGTTTGAGCTCAAGGGGTGTTAGTCTGGGGCACGGTTGCCCTGATGTAGCTGAGGAAGGGGAGTCCATGACCGTTCGACGTGCACCTCGTGAGCGCGAGACGCCGCCCTCGGGCAGGTTGCAGGTCGTCGAGGCCCGCCGGCCTGGGCCGCGCTCGGTGCGCGGCTTCAGGATCCTGCTTGCGCACGACGCCCGCACCGCGACCTGCGACGCGCTCGCCCGCGCGATCGAGGGGGCGCTGACGAACGTCGAGATCGTGGACGCTTCGTCGATCGACGACGCCCTGCTCGCGTCGGCGACCGAACGGTTCGACGCATGCCTCGTCTGCCTGGATCTTCCGCCGGCCCCGCTCGGCGGCGCGCGCCTCGCGAGCGAGCTCATGGACAGCAACCACCCGGTCGTGCTCGTCACGCGGAGCCTGCGCTGGCTGCCGCCGGACAGGCCCGTCCTGCACCAGCTGCCCTGGATCCCGCCGGACGCGGGCACGATCGAGATCTCCAGCGCGATCGCGGCGGCGACCAGCGACTGCGACAGCGCCATCCGCGTGCGCTCGCCGCTGCCGGGCGAGACGCTGGGCGCGCCCGAGCCCGCGCTCCGCGCGCGCGCGCGCCGGTAGCTCGGCGCGCCCGCTACCGGCGCGGCTGGGCCGGTAGCGTCGCGGCTGGGCCGGGCGCTGCTTGGAGAGGGCGCCGAGCCCCGCCTCCGGTCGAACCGGGCGAAAACGCGAAGATGTGAAGACGTGAAGACGTCGGGATCGAAAACGAAATGAAGGGGTTGCGAAGCGGCCCAGGATTCGGTAGAAGCTTCCTCCACCTCGCGCGGGACTAGCTCAGTTGGTAGAGCATCAGCTTCCCAAGCTGAGGGTCGCGGGTTCGAATCCCGTGTCCCGCTCCGAGGATCGCCGACCCCCTTTTGCGCTGGCGATCCTCCTGCACCTAGGGTGCTTCGAGGTTCAAGGACGTCTCGTGTTGGAGCGCTGTTTCAAACGGCACTTCGTGAGCGAACGGCCTATCGGACGGCGCTTCGTGCCGAACTCGGGCGACGGCGCTCGCTGAGCGAGCGCCTGCGCTCGCGCCGCCGGGCAGCGCTGGCTGCGCGAGACGGACGCGCTCTGGGGGCGCACGACGCTCGAATCGGGGCCGGTCCCGCTGCGCGGACAGCGGTGCCCGACAGCATGGGGACACCGGGAGGTGTTCATGAAGGATGGCCGGCGCATCGCGCTGAACGCGGCGCTGATGCTCCTGAAGCAGGCGATCATGGCCGTCCTTGGCGTCGTGTTCGTCGGCTATCTCGCGCGGAAGGTGGGGGTCGCCGCCTGGGGGGAGTTCCAGGCGTCGCTCGCGATCGCGGGGATCGTGACGATCGCCGCCGGCGTCGGGGTGAGGGGATACCTGGCCCGGGAGGTCGCCGTGAAGCCCGAGCTCGGGCCGCGTCACCTCGGCGCAGCGCTCGCCATCCGGGGCGTGACCGGGACGGTGGTGCTCGGCGCGACCGTGGCCGTCGTGCTGGCGACGCGCTCGGGGCTCGGCGCGCAGCTCATCGTGCTCGCCGCGGCTTCCCAGCTGGCGACGCTGCTCTACTCGACCATGTGGCTCTCGTTCGAGGCCCACGAGCGGTTCCAGTACATCCTGTACGCGGAGCTCGGCGCGCGGCTGTTCGTCATCGCGCTCTCGGCGGCCTTGCTCGCGCTCGGCTTCGGCGTCGTCGCAGCGGCCGTGGCGTTCCTGCTCGGCAACGTGCTGGAGCTCGCCATCACCTCGCATTATCTCCGCGCCCGCCTCTACCGGCCCGAGCTCACGACGCCGCGCGCCGAGCTCTGGCAGATCGCGAAGCGCAGCCTGCCGATCGGCGCGCTCGGGGCGCTCTCGAGCGCGCTGCTCCAGATCGACCGCGTCATGCTCCGCGCCCTCTGCGACGAGCAAGCCGTCGGGGTCTACAGCGCCGCCTTGGTGCTGAGCGAGAACTTCAGGATGCTCCCCGACGTCCTGCTCGGCGCCGCCTTCGCGGCGGGCATGCGCCTCTACGCCCAGGATCGCGACGCGTTCGGGCGCCTCTACGGCGGTTGCATGCTCGTCGCCGCGCTCTTCGGGCTGCCCGTCGCCGCCGGCATCTTCCTGCTCGCGCCAGACGTCATCCAGCTCGTCTACGGAGGGGCGGGCGACTACGCCCCGGCGGCCGACGTCCTCCGGATCCTCGCGTGCGGCGTCCCCGTGACGTTCGCGTTCCAGGTCGTGACGCTGCCGCTGCTCGCGGCGAAGCGCGAGGTCGCGATGGTGAAGCTGCTCGCGCTGGCGCTCGTCGCCGACGTCGCGCTGAACCTGCTCCTCCTGCCGCGCTACCGCGCCATGGGCGCCGCGTGCGCGACGCTGGCCGTGAGCGCCGGAGCGCTGATCGCGTCGTGGGGGATCTCCGCGCGCTGGGCCCACGTCGTGGAGCTCGGCCGCATCCTCGCGGTCCTCGCCGCGACGGCGGTCATGGTCACCGCGGCCTACGTCGCGCGCGTCCTCGCCGGCATGTGGGCGTCGATCGCGGTGGGCGTCGCTGTCTACGCCGTCCTCCTCCTCGCGTTGCGCGTCGTCTCCTTCCGCGAGCTGCGCGCGCTCCTCGCGCGCCGCGTCCGCGCCTCACCCGCCACCGTGGCCTGACCCGCGTTCCATCGCGGGCGGGCCCGACGCTGCGCGCTCTTCTGCGCCGCTGTGTGGAACACGGGGCCATCGAGTTTTCCGCATTTTCCGCCGGGAGCAGCGCTCGCCGTGGGTCTCTAAGGCTGCCGACATGCGCTCTCATCCGGCGGGATCCACGCAGAACCGCGCGATGCCCATGGCTCGGAGGTGACGCTGCCGCGGCACTTTCCGTGGCATGCAGCGTGAATAGCGAAGGCGCGATGTGGCGGCGCGGGCAAGTCCGGGGGCTGGCCGGGGTGGGGCGACTCCGGCAGTGGATGGCGCGGCGGCCGTCCTCGCTTCGTGCGTTCGGGATGCCGGCGCGAAGCGAGGGGGGCGCGGCAGGGCTGCCGTGGAGGTATCGAGAGATGGACCTGCCCATGGGCGACGGCGGCTATGCGTTGCTCGCGCGCCTATCGGCAGGCGGCATGGCGGAGCTGTTCCTCGCGTGCCGGCGCGGGCCGGCAGGTATCGCCCACCCCGTCGTCGTGAAGCGTCTTCGCCCCGAGGCGAGGCGAGATCCGTCGATCGTGCGGATGTTCCTCTGGGAGGCCTGGATCAGCGCCCGGCTCCAGCACCCCAACGTGATCCGGTTCCACGACTTCGTCGTTCACGAAGGACGCCATCACCTCGTGATCGAGTACGTCCCGGGCTGCGATCTGGCCGCCGCCGCGCGCTCTCTCTTCGCGGAGGGGCGGTCGTTCCCGCTCGAGGCGGCGATCGAGATCGGCCTGGGCGTGCTGCGGGCGCTCGGGCACGCGCACGGGCTCCGCGACGACGGCGGGAAGCTCGTCGGCCTCGTGCACCGCGACGTGAGCCCGCAGAACGTGCTCCTCTCGCTCGAGGGAGAGATCAAGCTCATCGACTTCGGCGTCGCGCAGATGACGGCGACGAGCGGCATGGAGGAGGCCGGCCCCTTCGGCTCCCCGGGCTCGTCCGACGACGCGGCCCCGTCGAGCGGCGGCGGCACGGTGAAGGGAAAGCTCGGCTATGTGGCGCCCGAGCAGCTGCGCGGGCAGAGGGTCGACGGGCGGGCCGATCTCTTCGCGGTCGGCGTGATCCTCTTCGAGCTGCTGACGGCGCGTCGCCTCTTCCACCGCAAGGACGACGGCGCGACGATGGGCGCGGTGCTCTCCGGCGAGGTGCCGGCGATCGCGCCGCTCCGCCCTGCGTGCCCGGCGCTGCTCGAGGAAGCGATCCGGCGCGCGCTCGCGCGCGATCCCGAGGGCCGCTTCGAGACCGCGGCGCAGATGGAAGAGGCGCTCGCCGAGGTGCTCACCTCGCTGCGCCGAGCGCCGAGCGGCGGCGACGAGCCGAGCTCGAGCGAGCGCGGGCTGCTCGCGGGTCAGGAGATCGCCGCGCTCGTGCGTGAGGTCGCGAGCGGGCGCGATCGGCACCGGTCGCTGCTCGTGCGGGGCTGCCGGAGAGCCGCCGGGTCTCGCGGGCGCACGGGCGCGCGGCGGATCGCCGCGGGCCGCTCAGGGGACGATCGCGGCGAGGTGACGCCAACGCTGCGCGGGACAGACGCTCACCCCTCTGCGCCGGAAGGAGGGAGCGAGCGCAGCGAGGCCAGGAGCGCCGTCACGCCCCACTGGAGGGACGCGCGCCCGCTGCGGCGCGTTCGGCTCCTGCCCTGGCTCGTGATCGCGGCGGTGACCTTCGCCGCAGGGGCGCTCGCGGGCAGGGCGATCGGCGCCTTCGACGGCGGCGTCGCGCCGGCGAGCCGCGGTGCGCCCCGCGACTGACGAGCGCTCCGACGCGCGCGCCGCGGCGCGGAGAGCCGCGAGATCTGGGAGATCTCCATTCGGCGCCGACGTCGTGAGGCGTCGAACGCGAACGGCCGTTGGTGTTGGCGCGGATAGCGACGGGCTCGCTAGCCTTGTCCGGCCTGATGCCCGTCCGGAATCTCCTGAGTCTTTCCCTCCCGATCGCTGCGCTGGCTGTCTCGCTCCTCGCGAGCTTCACGAGCAGGAGCGCGCTGCCGTGCCCGGTCGCCGGTGCGCCGGCGGAGCCGACGGAGCTCGGCGCGGCCATCGAGCAGCAGCCGATCTGTGTCGGATCGACGGTCGCGAGCGCGGGCGAGCTCGGCGACGTCCTGTACTACCGCAGCTCGGTCGGAGAGCACGGCGAGGTCTCCGTCGGGTATTACGCGTTCTTCTCGGAGGAACGGCCGTGGGGCAACAACTGGCTGACCTGGACCGTGCTGCCCGCGCTCGCGGTGGACCTCGTCTACACGCACGCGCTGCTCTTTGCTCCGGGAGTCCAGCGCGCCGTCTACGGCAAGGGCGATGTCGAGGGGTTCAGGATCGTCTACAGCGTCGGCGAGGGGGGGCAGCTCACTGCCAAGCACGGCGCAGCGGACCGCGGTGATCACGGCGAGGTGCAGCTCGAGCGCTCGGATCTGCTCTCGATCGATCCCGAACGCCCTACCGTCTATTCGCGGTGGTGGAGCCACCAGCTCGGCGGGCGGGGCGCGGGGCCGGGCGATCTCGTCTATCACCGCTGCTTTGGCGCGGGCGCCATCCGGCCGCTGCCGCCGGAGGTCGCGATCGATTTCCGCCTGGATCGCCGCGCCGCGCCGGCCCGCGTGGTGCCTGCCGCCGCGCTGCTCGGGCAGCTCTCTGCCTCGCGGCGGGGCGAGCCCGTCGAGGGCGGGAGCGCTCAGGGCCTCGTCGCTCGCCGGCCGATCGTCGCGTTGTAGATGGCGAGGATGACGACGGCGCCCAGGATCGACGTGAAGAAGCCGCCGCTCGACTGATACGACGGATAGAGCCCCAGCGCCCGGCCGACGAAGCCGCCGAGCAAGGAGCCGGCCACGCCCAGCAGCGCTGTGACCACAAAGCCAGCCGGGTCGCGGCCAGGGGTCAGCAGCTTGGCGATGACGCCGACGATGAGGCCAAACAGGATCCACAACAGCACGGACATGGTTCGCTCCTCTCGACACCGCGTGACGCCGAGGCCCGTCCTCCCGCGTCGACGTGGAGGCCAGCGTCCAGCGTTTCGTCCGGCTCAGCGTCTGCAGACGACGTGCCGCGCGCGGTGAGCTCCGTTCGCACCGCCATGAAGCGGAGACCCGGTGGCCAGCGTGAACTGCGTCGCCATCGGGCGCGCTGCGCTGGGCATCGGCTGTACATCGGCGCGCAGCGGCGCGCGCGAGATCGAGGATCGCGGCGCGCTCGGCGCGCTCGGGGCGCGGGGTGAGCGCTTCGTTCGCACCGCGCGCGCCTCAGCCCTCGCCGTCGGTCTGCTTGTTGTCGTTCCTCGATCGCTCCGGGCTCGATCCGGGCGTCGCGTGGGCAGGCGCTGGCGCGTCGCCCGGGCCCGTTGGCCCGCCGTGTCCCGGTGCGTACCCGCGCCCGCGACGCGCGCACACGAGCAGCGCCGCGGGCCCGGCGTGCGGCCCGGCTGGGGCGTTCACCGTGGCGGTCCCGCAGGGCAGGTGGGGTCCGGCTCCGGGGCGCGCACCGGCGATGCGCGCCCCTCGGCGGTCGGGGGCGCCTCGCCGCCGCGCTCTGGCGATGACGAGGTGAGCGTGGCGAGCGCGGCGCTTGCAGCGTTGAAGAGCAGGCACAGCGATCCGCCGAGCACCGTGGCAGCGACGGTGCCGATCACGACCGGAGCGAGACGCCCGCGCCGACGTCGGCGCAGCGCGACCAGGTTCCGCGATCCGCTGGATCGGTGCGCTCGAAGCAAGAAAAGCGGCTCGAGCGTCGGAGTGCGCTGGGCGCCGGCCGGAGCGTGCGCGGGAGGCGACGCCTCGGCGGGCGGGGGTGCCGCGTCCACCGGCGGCGCGCCATCCGGCGCCGGGGGCGAGGCCGCCTCGACGAGCGCAGCCGGGGGGCAAGGCGTGGAGCGATGGCCGACCCACGTTGGAGCGGGCGAGTCGTCTCGCCGCGTGGTCGGCGGAGAGCAGGGCCGATCGAGGTGCGCGCTCTCTGGCAGAGACGGCGAGCGATGGCCCACCCATGTCGAGGCTCCCGCGGAGCGCGCCGTGGCGGCGTCCTCCGCGGAGGACCTCCAGCGCGACGGGGACGCCGTCGCTGCGCGCGCGCCCTCCGAGGGGCGCGGAGGGCGGCTGAGCGCGGCGTGCTCGTCGCCGGCGGAGCGCGCCCGACGAAGCGCGATGTACCCGAGCGCCTCGCGCAGCGCGCGCGCGCTCTGCGGGCGATCGTCTGGATTTTTGCGCAGGCACTGGAGGATCAGCGCCTCCAGATCCGGATCGAACGCCGGATGGAGCGCGCTCGGTCGGGGCGGCGGGGACTCGACGTGCGCGGCGGCGAGCGCGACGGGCGTCGGGCGCTCGAAGGGGAGCCGCCCTGTCGCCATCTCGAAGAGCAGCACGCCGCACGCGTAGACGTCGCTCCGCGCATCGACACGCTGCCCTGCGGCCTGCTCCGGGCTCATGTAGGCGGGGGTCCCGATGACGAGCCTGCCGCCGTCCTCGTCGGGTACCGGGAGCAGGGGCGAGCCGCCGAACGCGCCGGACCGGTCGTCGTGGAGCAGCTTTGCCGTCCCGAAGTCGAGGAGCTTCACCTGCTCGAACGGCGCCCCGTCGTCGTCGATGCGGGGCACAAGGCGGATGTTCTCGGGCTTGACGTCGCGGTGGATGACGCCCGCGTCGTGCGCGTGCTGCAGCGCGGAGCACAGCTGGCGCATGATCGAGACGATGCGCTCCGGGGGCAGGATCGGCGTGGCGTTCAGGAGGTCGATGAGGTCCTCGCCGTCGAGGTGCTCGGTGACCAGGTACCAGAGGCTGGGCGGGGCCGCCTCGTGTCCGCCAGAGGTCGCGCCGAGCGCGCCGTGCAGACTCACCGGCTCGCAGCCGAAATCGAGGACGCGCACGATGTTCGGGTGATCGAGCCGGCTCGCCGCCAGCGCTTCGACGTGGAACCTCAGCACCGCGTCTCCGGCGCGGACGCCGCCGGAGCGCGACCTCTCGTCGGAGCGCGACCTCTCGCTCACGCCGCTCGATCCTCGGTGGCCGGCGCCCTCTCCGCGCGGCGACGCCGCGACGCGCGTCGTGCAGACGCGGTGGCTCGCTCTGCCGCCCACGCGCGGCGCGGCGACGCGCTCGTGGATGACCTTCACCGCGCACGCGCGCCCGAGCCCGAGGTGCCGCGCGCGGTAGACGCGCCCCATCGCGCCGGCGCCGATCATCTGCTCGACGAGGTACCGCCCCCCGAGAAGGCGTCCCCTGAGGAATCGCTCCGAGGACGGGAGTCCCGCGTCGAGGGGCGCGGAGGCGCGGAGGCAATCCATGGCGCGTTCCACGCAGCAGAATGGGTGCCATCGCGCTGTGCGGACGGTTCACAGCGGCCGCGACACGGAGCGTCGGGCGCGGCCGCGCCGCGGGCGCCCTGCGCCGGCGCTCGCGGCGCGGCTCCGAGCGGCCCGCGCGCCGCGCGCATTTCGCCCGGGAAAACCCCGCCTCCGCCCGGGCAGCGGCGCCGCGAGGGCTGATTTGTTCCGTTGTCGACGGCGTGTGATAGCGTGGCGCGCGAGGAGGCCTGAGTGCTCTTGAGACGATGCGTTCCGTTCGCTGCGGCGCTGTTCCTGCTGCTCCCGACAGGCGAGGTACTTGCGCAGTCGGACCAGGACAGAGCAGCGGCCCGGTCGCTGGCCACGCAGGGCGCCGAAGCGTTCACGTCCGGCCGCTTCGAGGAGGCGATCGATCTGTTGGGTCGCGCCGAGGCGCTCGTGCACGCTCCGACGCACCTCCTGCTGACGGCGCGCGCACAGGTGCGCCTCGGTCGGCTCGTCGCTGCGAAGGAGACCTACCTGAGGATCGTCCGTGAGGAGCTCCCGCCCACCGCGCCGTCTCCCTTCAAGAGGGCGCAGCAGGACGCGAGGGAGGAGCTCGCCGCGATCGATCCCAGGATCGCATCGCTGCGCATCGCGCTGGAGGGCGCCGCCGGCCGGAAGATCGGCGTGAAGCTGGACGGCCAGCCGGTCGCGGACGCGCTGCTCGGCGTGCATCGCCCGATCGATCCGGGGAATCACGTGGTCACCGTGGTTCCGCCGGGCCTCGCGCCGATCGAGCAGGGGGTCACCGTTGGCGACGGCGAGCGGAAGGAGCTGAAGATCCCGGTCCCGGAAGGCCCGGCCGTGGTCCCCCCGCCGGGAGGCTCGGTCGAAGGGCAGGGCACCTGGGGCGGTGGGCAGACCGAGGTCCCCCCTGTCGCCCCGCCTGGCACGCCGGAGCGAAAGACGAACGCGGCGATGCTGGGCGGAGGCATCGCGGCCACGGCGCTCGGGCTCGGCGGTGTCGTGGTGGGCTCGGTGTTCCTGGCCAAGAGCAGCGGGACGCAGAAAGAAGCGAACGACCTCAGCGCCGCGCGTGGGTGCGAATCGCAGAGCATTGCCGGCGGGGAGTGCAGCCCGGCGATCCAGGCCCAGATCAAGTCGCTCGACGCCGATGCTGCGTCACAGCAGACGATCGGTGCGGTCGGTCTCATCGGGGGCGGCGTGCTGCTCGCCGGCGGCGTGACGCTGCTCGTACTGGAGCTGACGTCCAAGCCGGAGCCCTCGAGCTCCGCCTGGATCGCCCCCTACGTAACGCCGACCGGTCTCGGGGTGCGCGGCGCGTTCTGATCCGAGCGCTCTGCGTGGCGCCGGCGTCAGTAGCCGAAGTCGCCCGGTACCCCCGGCTTTTGCGGCTTCTGGGGCGACGTGCTCGGCTTCGTCTGCGGCGGCTTCGTGACGGGCAACGGCTTCGTCTGAGGAGGCTGTGGGCGCGGCGGGAGCGGCTTTACCTGGGCCGAGGAGGCCGTCGGCGCCGCGACGGGCTCGGCGGTGGCGGGCGGAGCGGGCCCTGTGGCCGTGGCGCTCGCGGTGACGATCGGCTCGGTCGGCGGGGCGGTCGGCGGCGTGGGCGGCGTGGGCGTGGGCGCCGGGATGGCCGTCGCGGCGACCGCGCTCGGATCCGCGGTCGCCGCGCCCGTCGTCCCGCTGTGTCCGAAGGCGAGCCAGACGGCGACGCCCGCGCCCAGCAAGCTGACCGCCCCGGCGATCGCGGCGAGGAGCGGCATCCTGGACGGCGGGCGCGTCGAGCGGCCCGTGACCCCTGACGAGGCGCCCCACGAATTCGCGGTCAGCTGCGGCGTCTGGCCCATGCCGGGCATGGCCGGCGCATTCTGGCCACCCCACGGCGTCTCGGTGCGGGTGGGCGGAGGGGTGGCCGTCTCGGGCTGGGACGGCAGCGACAGCCGGGGGAAGGACGTCCGCCCCGTGGTCAGCAAGGCCAGGCTGGGCCGCGCTGCGGCCCAGCCGAGGAGCGCGTTCTTGAACTCCGCGCAGCTCTGGAAGCGGCTCCCCGGCTCGCGCGCCATCGCCCTCTGGATGATCCCGGAGAACTCGGCGTCGAGGTCGGGCACGAGCTGCTGGGGCAGGGGGGCGGGCTCGAGCACGATCTTGAAGAGCAGCTCGTTGAAGGTCGCCGCATCGAACGGCACCTGACCGGTCGTCGCCTGAAAGAGCAGAACGCCCATGGCGTAGATGTCGGTCCGCTGATCGACGGGGCTGGAGCCGCGCGCCTGCTCCGGCGACATGTAGTACGGCGTCCCGACCACCGCGCCCGTGCGCGTCATGCTCATCTCCGCGCCGGCGAGCGGCGAGAACTTCGAGACGCCGAAATCGAGCACCTTCACGAAGTTGCTGAGGCCGGCCTTCGACGGGATGACGAAGATGTTGTCGGGCTTGAGATCGCGGTGGATGATCCCCGCGGCGTGCGCGGCGCCGAGCGCCTCGAGCACCTGCACCATGATCGGCACGGTGAGCTCGGGCCCGAGCCGCCCCATCCGCTCGATCTTCGCCCCGAGGGTCTCTCCCTCGAGGTACTCCATGACCATGTACCGCGTGCCGTCCGGCAGCACGCCGAGGTCGAGCACCTCGCAGATGTGATCGGAGCCGATGCGCGCCGCGGCCTGGGCCTCGCGCTCGAAGCGCGCGACGGACTCGGCCTGGCTCGAGATGTTCGCGTGCAGCAGCTTGATGGCGACGCGGCGCCGGATGCGCAGGTTCTCGCCTTCGAAGACCGCGCCCATGCCCCCCTGGCCGAGCAGCCGGACGATCCGGTACTTGCCGTCGATGATCTCGCCGACCAACGGATTCATGACAGCGTTCCCGGTCCGGAGAAGCAAATCACGCCGCCAGGCTAGCACGGTCGCCCGAGGCCGGCCTACGCCCTCGCAGGGCGGCGACGGGCGTCGCCTTCAACCGCCGCCGTGCGGCGTGGACGCCCCACACGAGGAACGAGGATCGATGGCGTCGGCGCGCGGCCGCCTGAGCGCCTGAGCGCCTGAGCGCCTGAGCGCCTGACAACGAACGCCCCGCTGCCGCGATCCCCGGGCCGGCGCAGGGGATCTTCGTGATAACGTCGCCCACGTATGCCGGTTTACGAGCTGTCCGTCGATGGTGCGCTGGTCCGCGAGGCGGAGAAGATCGTCTCCCTCGAGGGCCGCGCGTTCCCGACGCTCGTCATGCGCTGGGAATCGCGCCTCTTCGACCAACCTTGGCTCACGACGCTGGTGCTCGATTACGTGATCGCGTTACCGCCGCTCATCGTCGGGCAGGCGACGTTCAACGAGGTCAGGATTGCCGCCTTCACCGGGGGCGCCGGCACGAAGTTCATGTACTTCGGCACCGAGATGAGCGCGAGCGTGCCTCGCATCGCGCCCGAGATGGAGAACACGATCGCCCCGACCGCGCTCTACCAGGAGTTCCGCCTGGACGAGCAGACTTGCCCGATCCCCTATCTGAAGCTGATCCAGGTCAGTCCGCGCATCTACGGTGAAGGGCTCCAGAACTACTACTCGCCGCCGATCAAGGTCGAGCGCTACGACGGCGTGGCCTCGCCGGAGCAGATCGCGGACTTCTTCCCGAAGGTCGTCGCGAACCTCGATCCGGTGAAGGGGACGACGCTGGTCGATCCCGCGCAGGGCTTCTGGACCGGCGCGCGCTTCCTCGGCGCGACGTCCATCGCCATCCTCCGACAGGGCCGCGTGGTCGGGCTGCACCGCCGCACTGGAAAGACCGACAAGGATCCGATCCCACCCGAGGTGAAGCGGCGCGATCCGCGGCTCGACGTGCGCGCCGACTGGGTCGCCGTGGACGTCGGCGCGGCGTCGACGGTCGTCGCCGTCCGGGGTGAGCGCGGGGGCGCCGAGTTCGTCCGGATCGGCGCCGACGCGCCGATCCGGGTGTCTGCCGACAACGAGAACCCGAGCGAGGTGGCGTTCGAGGCGCTGGCCCGGACGACGAAGGCCTGGCGCGATCGGGTGATCCTGCCCATGACGCGCTGGGGCGACGTGCTCGTGGGGCACGCAGCGCGCGACATGCGCGTCCGGCCGGGCGCCGACGTCCACGAGCGCGCCGCGGCCTCCCTGCCGGCCCTCCCGCTCCTGCGCGAGCGGACCGAGCGCGGCGAGCCGTTCCGCCTCCGGGGCAGGAGCGACCCCGACACGACCGAGGCGCTGAAGAAGCCGGCGCCGCCCATCATCGACGAGGAAGGGATCGGCGCGCACGACCCGTTCGATCCGCTGGAGCTCTACGCGTACTACGTCGGCCTGCACCTGAACCAGCGCTCGCGGGGGCTCTCCACGCGCTACGCGATCACGATGCCGACGGGCTGGTCGCCCGAGCGCCGCGAGAGCGTTCTCGTCGCCTTCCGCCGCGGCATGTTCCGGAGCCTGCCCGCGGGCCTCTGCGAGTACCACGACCTCGACGGCCTGCAGGTCGTCGACGGGGGGCCGTCCGCGATCGCCTATGCGGTCCAGGCGTTCCGGATGTTCGGGATCCAGCTGCGGGAAGGCGGCGTCCCGTTCTGCGTCATCGACGCCGGGGCCAGCGAGGCGGGGCTCGCCTTCGGCCTCCTGCGGAGCGCGAAGGCGCACGAGGCCGCGCAGGGGCTGGAGCGGATGGTCGAGTACCTCGAGCCGACGGCGATCCCCTGGCTCGGGGGCGAGCGGCTCCTCCACCGGATCGCCTACAGGGTGTACTCGTCCAGCCAGGCCGCGATGCGCGATCGCCGGATCCCCTTCGAGCGCCCGCCCGAGGAGGAGCCGATCGACGGCGCGGAAGATCTGCTCGCTCCGTCCCCCGATGGGCGCGCCAATGCGTGGGCGCTCAAGGAGCTGCTGCGGCCTCTCCTCGAGGGGGGGCCGAGCGCGCAGGTCGCGGAGCGGCTCTCGCTGGTCGGGCTCGACGGGGAGCCGGTCGTCGTGCCGCTCTCGATCGACCGCGGCGCGCTGGGCGGCGCGCTCGATGCGTGGTTCCGGGACGGGGTCGAGGTGGTCCGCCGGCACCTCGAGGGCGCGGTGGCGAAGATCGGGCGCGAGCCGGATCCTTACCAGGGGCTCCGGATCCTGCTCGGTGGGCGCCTCGGGATGAACCAGCGCTTCGCGGAGCTGCTCGCAGGCGTGCTGCCGGCGGGCGTGCAGGTGCACCGCTTCAAGGAGCCGGACAAGGCCAACCTGGGCGCCCCCACCGTGAAGATGGCGGCCGCGCTCGGCGCGCTGTCGCTCCGGTTCGATCGGATCGGGGCCACGCTCCGCGCGGAGAAGCGCGACGCGTTCCGCTACCGCGTCGGGCGCGCCCGCCACGGGCAGCTCGCCGACGTCCTGGATCCGTCCGTCGACTACGACGTCTGGCGGGAGGTCGGCGCTTGCTTGAAGCCCGAGGTCGAGCTCCTGTTCATGGCCGCCGACGACGAGGGGGAGGTCGCGGCGGACGATCCGCGCGTGCGCCGCGCGGTCTGCGCGCTGGGGCGCGGCGCCGTAGGACAGCGGCTCTATGTCCGGGCCGTCGGGCCGGCCCGCGCGGAGATCAGCGTGGGGCCGCCCGGCGGTGAGCCGGCCTCCGGCGCCGTCTGCTGGACGGTCCACCTCGAGAGCGGCGCCGCAGAGAAGACCGGCGGCTGAGCGCATGGGGGCTCCGCGGCTTCACGTGCCACACGACGATCTCGATCCCGAGGGACAGGTCCACGCCGGCGCAGCGCCAGGCGGCCTGGCCGAGGTCCATCAGGCCGAGGCCAGGCTGGCCGCGCACCTCGCGACGACGAGCGCGCTGTGCGAGGCGGCCTCGCTCGCGGAGGCTGCTCCGCGCGTGCTCGCCGCGCTGCTCGATCACCTCGGCTGGGACGTCGCCGCGCTCTGGCTCGCGGAGCCGGAGCCGAGCGCCGCGGGCGACGCGCCGCGGTCCGCGGCGAGGGCGAGCGCGCTCCGCTGCGTCGCGGCCCGATCGGCGGCGCACGGCGATCGCGAGGCGCTCGCGGAGGTGCTCCGCGAGGGGTCGACCCTCGCCGCCGAGTCCGATCTCGTCGGCGAGGCCTTCCGGCGCGGCGCCCCGGTGTTCCGCGCCAGCGTGGGCGGCGTCGTCGACGTCGTCGAGCATGCCGCGCGCGCGCCGGGCTGGGAGCGCGCGGCGTGCGCCGTCCCGATCCCGTGCGGCCCTCGCGTCGCCGGGGTGATCGAGCTGAAGAGCCGCGCCCCGCACCGCGGCGACGAGCAGCTGCTCCGCGTCCTTGCGTCCGTGGGCAGCCAGATCGGGCAGAGCATCGAGCGGTGGCGCGCCGAGCGGGAGGGCGCGCGCGCCGCGGGCGAGCTCCGCGCGCTATTTCAGGCCATCCCCGATCTCTGCTTCCGCCTCGACGCCGAGCTGCAGATCGTCGACTACAACCAGCCGCGGCTCTCCGAGCTCCACGTCGCGGCGGAGGCGCTGTCGGGCAAGCGCATGACCGAGGTGCTCCCCCTGGAGCTCGGGGAACGGCTCGAGCGCGCGAGCCAGGAGGCTCATGAGGCGGGCGCCGTGGTCGCGCTCGAGCACGCCGTCGCGAGCGCCGGCGGAGAGCGGCACGTCGAGGCGCGGGTGATGCCGTTCCTCGAGGGGCACGTCCTCGTCCTCGTCCGCGACATCACCGAGCGGCGGCGCACCGAGGAGGCGCTCCGGCAGCGCGAGGAGCGCTCGCGCGAGTCGCAGAAGATGGAGGCGCTCGGCCGGCTGGCCGGCGGCATCGCCCACGACTTCAACAACATGCTCATGGTGATGCTCGGCTACGGCGAGCTCCTCATCCGCCGCCTCGGGCCCGACAGCGCGCTGCGGCGCGACGCCCTCCAGGTCACGAAGGCCGGGGAGCGCGCCGCGGCGCTCACGCGGCAGCTCCTCGCGATGAGCCGCCGCAAGGCCCTGCAGCGCGAGGTGCTCGACGTCAACGCGGTCGTGCTCGACATGCAGACGATGCTGCAGCGCCTCATCGGCGAGGACATCGATCTGCAGACGAACGTCGGCCGGGATCTCGGCTCGATCAAGGTCGACAAGAGCCAGCTGGAGCAGGTCGTCCTGAACCTCGTCGTGAACGCGCGCGACGCGATGCCGAGGGGCGGCAAGCTCGTCGTCGAGACCTCCCTGGGCGAGCCTGGCGAGAGCCCAGCGGCGAGGTCCTTCGCGCCAGCGGAGCGCGACGACGACGACGCGCCCGCCGCTGGAGGCCCCCCCTACGTCGTGCTCTCGGTGACCGACAGCGGCAACGGGATGGATCACGACACGCTCTCGCACCTGTTCGAGCCGTTCTTCACGACGAAGGCGCGAGGCAAGGGCACGGGGCTGGGCCTCGCCACGGTGTACGGGATCGTGAGCCAGAGCGGCGGGCTCATCGAGGTCGAGAGCGAGCTCGGGCGCGGCACGACGTTCCGCGTCTACCTCCCGCGCGTCGAGGAGCGCGCCGAGGTGGCGCCCGCTCGCGCGGGGCCGTCGCCGGCGGGCGGCGACGAGACGGTGCTCGTCGTCGAGGACGACGACGCCGTCCGCAAGCTCATCGTCGATGTGCTCGAGCGGCGCGGCTACGGCGTGCTCTCGGCCGCGAGCGGCGAGGAAGCGCTGGCGATGCTCGCGCGGGAGGGGGAAGACGCGGTGGACCTCCTGCTCACCGATCTCGTGATGCCGGGCATGAACGGCCGCGAGCTCGCCGAGCGCGCCGTCGCGATCCACCCGCGCGCGCGTGTGCTGTACATCTCCGGCTACGCCGAGGACGTCCTCGCGGGCGCAGAGCCCGATCGCGAGCTCGCGCTGCTGCAGAAGCCGTTCACCCCGGAGACCCTCGCGCAGCGGCTGCGCGACCTGCTCGATCGCCGTTAGCAGTGCACGCTCTTCCGGCGCGGCGAGGGCCGGTGGTCACCGCTCGCCGCGCTCGAGGGCGTCGCTTTCGGGCGCCGGATCGGCGATCCCGAGCGGCGCCGACGACCGACGGCGTCGCAGGTAGAAGAAGTCGCGCTGCGCCGGCTCCGCGACGTACTCCTCGGGCTTGAACTGCACGTCCGGGATCAGCGCCGAGCTGGCGCGCGGACCCGCGCCGTCCGCGCCGCGAGCGTACAGGAGGAAGCGCGGGTAGGCGTGGTTGACGTCGAGCTCCGCCACGTCGTGCGCGCCCGCGGCCTTCATCCCGCGGGCGAGGCTGCGGGCCGTGACGGCCTCGCCGAGCCCGTAGAAGAGCAGCTTGCCCGTCGCGTCCACGCCAAGCGCCGAGCGCCGGATCACCGTCTCGCCGCTCACCGTCGCGCCCCAGTCCCGGTTCGAGTCGTACAGCGCGTGGTGGAGCTCGCCCTGCTCGACAAGGCAAGGCGGCGTCTGCCGGTACGCGGCCATGCGGGCCTCCCCGTCGCGCAGCTCGGGCCAGGTTCGGATCCGCACCGCGCCGCTGCGGTAGAGCGCGATCGTGCACGCCCTGTCGCGCGGCGGCAGGAACGCGTCGCCGTCGAGCATCATCCCGTAGTGGCCGTGCATCGCCTTGAAGCCCCCGTTGAAGGCGGCGACGAGCTCCGCGGCGTGGCCTCCTGGCACGAGGCCAGGGCGCCGCTCTGCCGGGATGTCCGGCGAGAACGGCTCCTTCGTGCCCGCGACCAGCCGGAGGTCGACGCGCCCGAGATCGATCGCCACCACCGCGATGGCCGCGAACACGCGCTTCGGGTCGGGGTGCACGACGCTCTTCCAGAGCACCTGCGCCTCGCCGGGCCGGGCGGCGCTGTCGGCGATCGGCGTCCAGACGCCGTCACCGGTGGCCGCGACCTCGGGGAAGGGCGGCTGGAACGAGGCGGGCGACGTGACCGTCTCCGCCTCCGGGCCCTCGGCGCTCTTCACAGCCTCCGCGGCGGCGGCGGGCGGGGGCTCCCAGAAGGTCTTCGGGGCCGCGTCGCGGTAGACGGCCCGGTTCAGCCGATCGGCGACGCCGTAGGCCACGTCCTCGGCCCACGCGACAGGCGCAGGGCCGACCACGGCGCGCACGCCGTCGGCGAGGGCCGGGCCGAAGCCGCGGACCTCGTGGATGCCGTACCAGAGCGCCTCGACGGCGATCGCGCAGATCGCCACGCAACGCAGCGCGCGCTCGGGCCAGCGAGCGCGGGATCGCCGCCTGCGCAGGGACCCGCTCGCAGAAGGGGGCGAAGGGTTGTCCAAGGCGATACCGAGGTTACCCGATCGCGCGGGCAGCCCCAAGTTTCGGGCTTCGAGCGAGCGCGGCGGCGCTCGTTACGGTTGCCCGTGCGCCATCGTCCGAGGGCCATCCTTGAACAGGATCTCGATCTTGCCCCGATCGATGACCTTCGCGACCACGCCGTCGCCGAACTTGCTGTGGTGGATCAGCTCGCCCTCGCCGAAGGTCAGCGTGATGCGGTACGGCTTGAACGCCCCGGACGGCTGTCCCGCGATGGCGCGCTCCCACGCGAGCGTCTGATCGCGCTCGGCGCGCTGTGCGGCCGTGAGGCGCTCCGCGCCGCCGCCGCGCGGCGAGCTCGACGCCGCCCGTGGCTCGCTGCTGCTCCGAGCGGAGGCGCGCGCCGCCGCGCGGTTCTCCCGCTCGCTCTTCGGCTGGCGGTAGAGGTGGTGCGACATGCACGTCTTGCACTCGACCTTCTTCACCACGTCGCCGACCATCGCGATGATGCGATGGGTGAGATCGAGGCGGCACTTGGTGCACCAGGCGTCGACTTCGCCGCCCGTCCTAAGCTTTTTCGTCGTCACTTCTCCTCACGGCGCCGGTCTCGCCCGGTCTCTTTGCTTCGGTCTTTGACGTTCACCTGAGCGGTGACCTCCGGCTTCGGCAACCCGGTCCTCGGCTCGTCCTGGCTGTCGTCTCTCTTGGCCGCTTCGTTGGGAATGAAGCGGATCTCGGTCTTGATCTCGAAGGAGAGCTTCGTCAGCACCTTCGTGATCTCGTCCGCAAACTGGGTGTGCTCGAGCACGTCCCGGATCTCCTTCGCGACGACCCGGTAGAGACCGTTCTTGGTCTCGTCGATCTGGGTGTAGAGGTAGTGGAGGACCTCTTTGGGCAGCTTGAGGTCGCCCACGAAGTGTCGGAGGTTCTCGGGCCCCTCGCTGAGCTTGTCGATGCCGCTCTCGACGGCGCGCTCGACCACGCGCTTGAAGATCTCGGGGATAGCGCGCTCGAAGAGGCGTTTCTTCTCGCCTTCGCCTTCCACCTTGTCCCCTTCGTCCTCGCGGAGCGGCTCGGTGTCGTCGGCCATGGCTCGGGCTCCCCTAGCGGGACGGGGCGGCCACGTCAATGCAGGGGTGCGTGCAGGGTGCCGGCGTCGCGCCATGGTCCATGGATCTGCCGGATTTTGATGACGATGGGGAGCCTTTCGCGCGCGTCCGGCAGACGAGAAAGCTCTGCCTTTGATCGCTCGGCAGCGGACACCGCAGTGACCCGGACGGAAACGTGGCGCCCGCGATGTCCGTGGATCGGGCGATGGTCGAGGCGGCGCCAGCTCAGAGCTCCTCGTAGGCGTCCGTCTCGCTGTTCATTTCGTACGTCTCGTCCTCTCCCGCTTCCGTGCCGGCATCGCCTTGGCGCGCTCGTTTGTAGGATTTCAGCATCCAGACCTCCGCTGCGAACCGGCCACTGCCGCGGCGGGCGCTGATCTCCACGGTGGCGTTGTCGTCCTCGAGCGGGCAGAAGGGCCGATCCGGCTGGACGATCGGCCATGCGTCCTCGGTGCCGTCGCTCGCGATCATCGCCCCGCGGCTGCTCCGCACGGCGACGTCCAGGTTGAGGACCCCCGGTCCGCCGACGGCGAACACCCGGTAACACGCGCCCCGGACCGCCTGCAGCTTCTCCGTGACGATCGCGCCGCCTTCGGCCACCTGCCCTTCGATCGGCTTCGGCGAGATCCGGCGCATGCCGTTCTCCGGGCCGCAGAGCAGCGACAGGCGCGTCACGTCCTTCAGCGGATCGCCGCTGATCCTGAAGTTCCCATAGCAGCGTACCCAGGGACCTCCGACGCGCACCGGGAGGACCGGCAGATCGAGATCCGTGCGCGCTCCGGCGTCGCCCTCGCCCTGTCCCGCGTCGGCGTCCGCGAGCCCGCCGGTCCCGATCGTCGCGGCTGGGTGCGGCGGCGCTGCCGAGAGCACGACCGCCGGGCCTGGCTTGCCCTCCCAGGGGCGCGGCTCGTCGCGGCACCCAGGCGCGACGAGCCAGAGGAACAGCGCGGCGCAGAGGCGCGCTGCCCGAGGGAGCAGCTGGGGTGGGCAGGGGCGCCGGGACGACACCGCGGTCGGCTCTTGCGCTAGAGTCCCGCGCGATGGAAGCGTTTTCTGAGCACCGCGAGCGGCAGCCGCGCAACCTCAGCGATCCGTGCGACCTCGGCGATCCGCGTCGACGGCGCAGAGGCAGGGCCTTTCGCGCGTGAGCACGACGTCCCGGCCGCCCGCGCGCAAGCGCGCGGGCGCAGACCAGCGACCCGCGCGCAGCCGTGCGAGCGCAGACCAGCAGCCCGCGCGCAGCCGTGCGAGCGGGGGCGAGGATGATCAGGCGCCGCAGCGCTCCCCGCGCCGCCGCGCCTCGTCCGGTGAGCAGGGCGCTGGCGCCCCGCCGCCCGCAGCGCCGGACCCGGGCGAGCGCGACCGGGAGATCGCGGCCGCCCTGGAGGCCTGGTTCAGCCGCGTCGCGCGCGACCTGCCGTGGCGGAGGACGCGCGACCCCTACGCGATCTGGCTGAGCGAGGTGATGCTCCAGCAGACCCGCGTCGAGACGGTGATCCCGTACTACGAGCGCTTCCTCGCCCGCTACCCCACGGTCTTCGCCCTGGCCTCCGCCGAGATCGACGACGTGCTCTCGCTCTGGAGCGGCCTCGGTTACTACCGCCGCGCCCGCGTGCTCCACCTCGCCGCGCGCGAGGTGACCGCGCGCCACGACGGCGCGCTCCCTCGCGACGTCTCCGCGCTGCTCGCCCTGCCCGGCGTCGGCGCGTACACCGCGGGCGCGATCGCGAGCATCGCGTACGATCAGCCGGTGCCGCTCGTCGACGGCAACGTCGCCCGGGTGCTCTCCCGCATCGAGGGCATCGACGACGACATCCGCAGCGCCTCGGGCACGCGCAAGCTCTGGTCCACGGCCGAACGCCTCGTGCGGGGCTCGGCGGACAGCGTCCATCCCGGACGCTTCAACCAGGCCTTGATGGAGCTCGGCGCCACCGTGTGCACGCCCCGGAATCCCCGCTGCGATGCCTGTCCCGTCGACGGCGCGTGCGTCGCGCGCGCCACGGGGCGGCAGGCGGAGCTGCCGGTGATCGCCCCGAAACGCGACGTCCCGGCGGTCGCGATGGTCGCCGCGGTGGTGCGGTCAGGCGATCGCGTGCTCTTCGTCCGGCGCGTCGAGGGAGGTCTCTTCGGCGGGCTCTGGGAGCCGCCCATGGTCGAGGCGCGCTCGCTCGCGGACGCCCGCGCGCTCCTGGAGCTGGTGGGCGTCACGCGTGACGCGGCGCTCCGCGAGGTCGGCCGCGTGCGCCACATCCTCACGCACCGGCGCCTCGACGTGACGGTGGCGCGCGCCGAGGTGGCGGCCCCCTGGCGCCTCCGGGCAAAGCTTGCCTCCCCCTACGAGAAGGCGGCGTGGCTCGATCCGGGCGCGCTGGATATCGGCGTTTCCAAGCTCGCGCGAAAGGTCCTGTCCGCGGCATCGGCGCCGGACGCCGGAGCGGCGCGAAGACCGCGATGACCGCGCGCGGGCGGGCTGAACTCCTGCGCGCCTCGCCCGTCGGCGAGGCCGGAGACGGCTCGAAATCGCGGTGTTGCGGCGCTCCGGGCGCGCCGCGCTCCGCTGCGGGCGGGGAGCGGCGCCGCTTGCGGCTGAGCCGCAGCGACGCAGCGGCGCGGGCCAGGGCGAAAGCCATATGTCGCCGTGGAACGCCGCGGGCCCGGGCGCTGCTGCGCCAACGTCGTGGCATGGAAGGCGCTTGGTGAGATGACGGGCAGGCCCTCTAGCCTCGCGGCGCCGGCGGTGGCCGGAGCTCGATTCAAGCCTGGGAGCTCAAGCGACATGGATGCGCGACGACGGACCACAGAGACGCTGCCCACGGCGAGCGCACCTGTGCGATCCATGACGGTGATGGCGGACGACGGAGCGCTGTACGTGCTGCCGCTGTGCGAGCGGATCGTGCTCGATGTGCTGGCCTACGAGGACGAAGGCCTGCTGGCCTTCATCCGCATCGACGGAGAGGTGGTGGCGGAGCTGCCCGTGCTCGGTCAGGCGTGACCGGGCCGGACCTCGTCGCGCGCCGCGCGTGACGGCGCGCCGCGACCTCGCGCGGTCACGCACGGCGCGCGCTGCCTGTCAGCCCGCGTGCCGCCGCATCCGCTGGGTCACCGGTTGCTCGTCCTCTGCTTCGGCGTCCGGTTCCACGGACTCGACGTCCTCGTCTTCCAGGAGATAGGGCAGATCTCCGTCGTCGTCGTCGTGCGACATCACGACGTCGCTGATGTCCTGGCCCCTCGTCGCGCCTTCCAGGAACTCAGCCCCGAGGTCGCTCGCCAGATCGGCGGCGGCGTCGGCGGCGTCGGGGTTCACCTCGAACTCGGTGCTGCCGGCGTCGTTGGGGTGGTGGTGGTAGCCGCGGACCTCGTCGTCGAGCGTCGGGATCACGTCGCTGATCTCGCTGCGCGGGTTCACCTTGCCCCGCAGCGGCGGCGCCGCCGCTGCGTCGAGCATGTCGACGAACGGATCGTCCAGCTCGCTCGCGCCGGCCCACGTCGCGGCTTCATGGGCCGGATTGCGCGGCCTTCCCGGTTCGCTGCGATCTTCTCGTTCTCGACGCCGCGTCGTGCTGGCGCGCGGCGCGCGCAACGCCGACGGCTGTGCGGCGGTGCCTTGCCTGCCTCGGGTGCTTGAATTGCTCACGGTGGTCTCACCATGCAGGGTCCGGTCCGCAGGTGAAGCGGGCGGATACGCAGCGGTGGCGAGCGCCGTGCCGGGGGCGCGCGGCGCCGTCGCCGGGCGGCGATGCTGCGGAGAGGCTCGCGCGGCGCGCGGCCGGGACGCAATTGAGCGTGCCAGCGGCCGCTGCCTCGGGGTAGAAGGCTCGTGGCCATGCTGGAACTCCGGACCGGGCTCGCGCTGGTGGCGGTTCTGCTCGGGGCATCCTCGGGGCGCGCCGCCGCGGCCCAGCCCGCCGCAGACCGCGGCGCCGAGGGGGCTGCGGCGCCGCTGCCCGTCGAGGATCGCGGCGGCGCCGAGCTCGATGCGTACCGCGCGCTCGCGCGGCCACCGGGGACGGCGTGGCGGGTCGTGTCGACCGTCGCGATGGGGAAGGGGATCCGGTTCAACAACCCCTACCGCCTTCAGACGCAGCTCGGCGAGACGGCGGAGTCGCTCTCGCTCACCGCGGGGTACCTCGATCTCGGGGTCGCGCTCGCGCTGGGGCCGGCCGACGGCGTTCAGCACGGCGGGGCGCTGCGCTTCTCGGTCGCCGTCGGCGGCGTCCCGCAGGAGTCGCTCACGCCGAGCTACTTCGTCGCTTACCGCGGCCTCTCGCGCGTGCTCGGGTACGGGCGGCTCGGCGCGGCGATCCTGATCGAGCCCGACGTGAACGTCGGAGGCGAGCTCGCCCTGGGGCTCGGGTATTCCCTGCTCGCGGGCGTCGCGCTTTCGGGCGAGGTCGTCGGGGATCTCTTCTATGGCGCCGCGACGTACGACGCGGCGTACACCGTCTATCCCGTCGTCTCGGCGCAGCTCGGGCTCATGATCGATCACGAGCTCCTGCCATGAGCTTGCCGGAGCGCGAGCGTCGAGGCGGGCGCCCCCGGGCGAAGGAGATCGCCGGCGTGGCGGCGCTGCTGCTCTTCGTGGGCATCGCGCCGGTGGTCGGCGACATCGGCAGCTGCGGGCAGGCGCCGGAGGAGCTCGACCCGTACAAGTTCTTCGCCCTGAAGGCGCAGATCGACTGCGCCCGGTGCGACGAGTGCGGCCTGCGCACGCGCGCCTGCGACGCCGCCTGCGCCTTCGAGGCTGCGCCGGAGCTCCCGGCCGGCTGCTATCCGCTGGTCCACGACGGCGAGGTGTGCCTGCACAAGCTCAAGTTCGCGAGCTGCGACGAGTACCGCGGCCACATGGCCGACGAAGGCGCGTCGACCCCGACTGAGTGCAATTTTTGCCCACTGGAAGAGGCGCCATGAGCGGGCGTGGCGCAGTCGCTTCCCGCCGGTGCCTTGCGACTGCCGCTCGGAGCTTCTCGTTCGCGGCGCTCGTCGCGGTCGTGTCCGGGTGCGCCTCGAAGCCGGCGCTCCTGGCGAGCTACGACGACTACGCGGCGTACCGGGCGACGCGCGTGTCGAGGACCCTCGAGGGGCGGCTCTCGGCGGCGTCGGCCTACCTGGAGCGCCATCCGCGCGGGGCCTTCGCCGGCGAGGTGCGCGCGTACCTCACGCGGGCCGAGCCGATCTATTACGCAGCGAAGCGCAGGACGGTCGCGGGCCTCACCGCGTACCTCGCGACGCTGCCCAGGGGCGCGTTCCGCGATGAGACGACCCACCGGCTGCGCGAGCTCGTCCGCGAGCGCAGCGCCGGCGACGTCCTCTCGCGCGCCGCTCAGGAGACGGAGGCGCAGCTCGCGACGCAGCGCGCGGATCGCGCGCGGGTCGGCGAGGAGGTCACCGCGTGGCTGCGCCGGTTCCTGGACAGGGGGGCCTGGGGGCGGCCCCTCGCAGAGGCGCCGGCGGAGGTGATCGTCCCGTTCAGCCTGGCGCTTCCGCCTCCCCGCTGCGCGCCCGCCGACGAGCGCGCGGGCCCGGGCGCAGCGGTCTGCGCGAAGCGGATCCCGCTCTGGTTCGTCGTGACGGCCGAGGGCGAGAGCGCGCCCCGTCAGGCGGAGATCGAGGTCGCCGTCCTCGAGGACGCGGCGGGCCGCCCGATCGAGGTCGCGATCCGCGGGCCTGCGCTCTTCACGCGCCTCGAGGAGGCTCGCTCGGCGCGCGAGGTCGCCCCGGACGACGCGATGGGCCGCATCGGAGGCATCGCCCTGGGGGTCGAGCTCGCGCGCAGCGCCTTCGCGGCGCGCGTCTCGGGCGATCCGTCGTGCGGCCGCCAGGCGGTGGCGCCCGTCGTGCTCCACCTCGAGTGCGAAGGCGCCCGCCTCGTGGCGCGCGCCGGGATCGAGGAGGGTGAGGACGATGTCGTGACGCTCACCGTCGCCCCGCCGGCGCGCTAGCGCTGCTCCTCTGCAGCGCGGCGCTCCGCTCCGCGCGCTAGCACCGCTTGTTGCTCTTCTTCCCCTTGAGCTTCGCCGTGTTCTTCGGGCACACGTCCTTGATGGCCGCGGAGCGCTCCTTGTAGAGCGCCTTCATCTCCTCGAAGACCGGCGCCTGCGTTCGCTTGAGATCCTTCGTCTCCCCGGGATCCGCGACGAGGTCGAAGAGGTCGAACGCGTCGTCGTCGCCGTACGCGATGAGCTTGTACTGCCCGTGGATGAGCGCCCTGCGCCGGTCGTTGTCGCTCGTGCGCGGAAGGTCGACGATGACGTCGCGCGGCTCCGGCGTCGCGCCGTGGAGCTCGGGCACCAGGCTCTTGCCCGGGAAGGACGGCTCCGCCGGCGCGCCGGTCAGCTCCAGGATCGTCGGCGCCAGGTCGATCGAGCTGCGAGGCACGTCGATCCGGCGCGGGGTGATCCCGGGCGCCTGGATCATCAGCGGCACGTGGGTGAGCACGTCCCACACCTCGAAGCCGTGGCGGAACATCTTGTGCTCGCCGAACGCCTCGCCGTGGTCCGCGGTCACGATGATCGCCGTGTCCTTGCCCCACGGCTGCTGCGCGACGAAGTCGAGCAGCTTGCCGACGTGCATGTCGGTGAACCTGACCTCCCCGTCGTACTTGTCGCGGGCGCGCTTGCCGAACGTCGGGATCCCCTCGTGCGTCATGTACACGTCGTGCGGATCGAGGAAATGGAAGTACGCGAAGAAGGTGCCCGAGGTGTTCGCCTTGTCGGAGAGCATCTTCATCGCGAGCTCGAGGTGCCCAGGGCTCGTGACGTTCCGGTCGGTCGTGTTGTCGGCCGAGAGCCCTGGCACGATCTCGTACACGTCGAAGCCCTGACGGAAGCCCGCCTTCTGGTCGAAGTAGAAGTGCGCGTGCGCGCTCATCGTCCGCACCCCGGCCTTCTGCAGGAGCTCCGGGAACATGAGGACGCTGTCGGGGTAGTTGCCGAAGAAGTAGCCGCTGCGATCGACCTCGCTCGGGTACCGCCCGGCGAGGAAGCCGCCGACGCTCATCGAGGTGTACGACGAGATCGCGTAGTGGCGGGTGTAGCTGACCGACTTCTTCTCGAACGCGGTGAGCACGGGCGCGATGTCGCGCTCGTAGCCGTTCCACGGCATGTCCGCGCGCAGGCTGTCGATCGAGACAACGAGGACGTTCAACCTCTCGCGCTGCCCTGCCGGCGCCCCGGCGGCGCCGTCCTTCCTGTCCGTCGCGGCGGTCGTCCCGGCGGTCTCTGTCGTGGCGGCCGGCGCCGCCGCCGCGGGCTCCTGCCGTGCCGCGGGCTCCGGCGTGCGCGCGGGCGGCGGCTGGCCGTCGCCGTCGCGAGAGCATCCCGCTCCGGCGCTGGCGAGCGCGAGCGCGAGCGCCGCCGCGAGGCGCCGGCGGGCCAGGCGCGGGGGCGCCATGGACGAGAGGGCCGGCGAGGAGGGCGCCCGAGGGCCTTCCGGTCCCAAGGCGCACATGGGTGAAGCGAGCGTGTGCATGGCCGCGTGCATGGCCGCCGTCTTACTCCGACTCGCGCCGCTCCGCCAAAAGCGCACACCACGGGCGAGTTCCGCTATGCTGTCGGGTCATGGCCCCGGTCCCTCGGAACCCTCCGCCGCTGCCGCCCTCGGGCCGATCGCAACCGGGGGGGAGGCCGGCGCACGAGCCGCCGAGGCCGCTCCCGCCCGACGCGCCGCGGCGCGTCGGCGAGCACGTCAGCCAGGCGCTGAAGGACCACATCACCGAGATGGCGCTCGGCCTGCTCGAGGAGCAGATGCAGGCGCGCATCGTCCACTACCGCGCCGATCTCGAGACCAACCCCGAGCTCGACGCGGTCACCGCGCAGGTCGTCGCCCAGCTGAAGGTGATCCAGGCGTCGGCGGGCGCCGCGGATCGCGGGGCGAAGAACCGCGACGCGATCCGCGACGCGCACGAGAAGACCCTCTGCGCCCTGCTCGAGCGGGTCATCCGCGAGGACGGCATCTCGCTGCTCGTCGAGCGGCGGCTCAAGAAGATCCACAGGAACCTCGCCCGCCTGTTCTTCCAGTCCGAGCTCCACGAGAAGACGCGCGGCCGCGACGGCGCGCCGAAGGTGATCCACCACGGCGAGCAGGCGCTCTTCTACGTGCTGACCCGCTACAAGAACCGGATCGAGGTCGAGCTCGACGGCTTCGAGTTCGCGTCCGAGGACGCGCGGGAGCAGTCGTTCGAGCTGCTCGCGAAGCTGACGAAGGACATGCAGGACGCCTTCCTCGCGCGCCGATCCAGCGAGCTCAGGCGCATCGTCTCGGTGGTCCACGCCGTGCTCGTCGACTTCTTCAGCGTGCAGCTCGCCCAGAGCCTCGGCGAGATCTCCGCGCGGGTCGTGCAGGACGCGCGGACGTTCGAGGGCAGGGCATACGCGTACAAGCTGACGAGCGAGGCGTTCCCTCGCTTCCGCGCCGCGTTCGAGCGCCACCTCATGGTGATGCTCGTCGGCTTCGCCGAGGACGAGCTGGTCGCCCAGCTCGCCGACACCGCGGGCGCCGAGCGCGACGAGACGATCCTCTTCATCACCGATCCCCACCTCTTCAGCATGATCTGCGGCGAGGTCTGCGAGGGGCTCTACGAGTTCCTCTGCAACGAGGGCTTTCTCGACCTGCCGCCCGACTGGCGCCGCGCCTCGGCGGCGCCCTCCGACAGCTGACGCAAGCGAAACCCAGGGACATTCATGAGACGGAACGACGTCGCGCGGGCGGGCTCCGGCCTGCTCCTCGCTCTCACGCTGCTCGCCGGTTGCGCGCGCGGCCCCGATGTGGACGCCTCGGGGCTCGCGCTGCGGCGCGTGGTCATCTACAGGAACGGCGTCGCGTATTTCGAGCGCCGAGGGCTCATCGACGCCGATCAGGTGACCTTCCGGGTCCGCAAGGAGAAGGTCGGCGACTTCCTCGCGACGCTCGCCGTCATCGAGGCCGGCGGCAGCAGCGTCCGGAGCGCGTCGTTCCCGGTCGAGGTCGACGACGGATCCGGCGAGGACGAGGCGCCGGATGAGCTCGGGCCCGAGGTGACGCCGCCGCCGCCGAAGCACAAGGGCGCGGCGGCGAGGGAGAAGCAGCGCGACGACGAGCACGAGAAGGTGAAGCTCACCCTCGACGGGCGGGAGCACGATCTCGTGGTCGGCTACGTGGCGGAGACGCCGGTGTGGAGGCCGTCGTACCGGCTCGTGATGGGGGCGGGCGGGGCGCAGGGCGCAGCGCCGCGCGCGGACTCGAAGCAGGCGCACCTCCAGGCGTGGGGCATCGTGCAGAACCTCTCTGGCGAGGACTGGAAGGGGGTGAAGCTGTCGCTCGTGGCGGGCGCGCCGCTCGCGTTCCAGGCGACGCTCGACCAGGCGGCGATCCCGCCGCGCCCTGTCGTCAGCGATCAGGGCGAGGTGATCGCGTCCGTGCCGACGAGCGAGACGACGCTGGCCGCCGAGGCCGCGCCGCCGCCGCCGCCCGTCGCGCCGGCGCCCGCGGCGCCGGGCGACGACGGCGAGGGGTACGCGTTCGCCGACGAGGTCCAGGCCGAAATGGAGAAGGGCGGCGGCAAGCTGCGGTCCACGAGGCCGAGCGCGGCTGCCACGGCGCCCGCCGCGAAGCCGATGCCGAGGCTGAGCGACCGCGACGAGGCGCGCGCCGTCGGGCAGCACGCGGGGCCGCAGTTGAAGCGGTCAGCGCCGGCGGGGGCGCAGGCGCCGCCGCCCATGGTGATGAACCCCTCTCCGCCGCGCAACATGAGCGCGCTTGCCGCGGTCGCGATGGAGGCGGGCACGACCCGCTACGACATCCCGTTCCCTGTCGACATCCCCGACAAGAGCGCGACGATGGTCCTGCTCCTGGCCAGGCAGGTGCCCGGCGAGTCGATCTTCCTGTTCGCGCCCGACGGCGGCGTGCCCGCGTCGAGCTCCCACCCGTTCCGGGTGGCGCGCTTCACGAACGACACGAAGGGGCTGCTGGAGCGCGGACCCATCGCCGTCTTCGAGAACGGCGCGTTCCTGGGCCAGGGCATGGTCGAGCCGCTGCCGCCGGGGGCCACGACGACGGTGCCGTTCGCGCTGGAGCGGGGCCTCGCCGTCGACACGACGCGCGAGGAGAACGCGGAGGGCGCGCGCCTCGCGAAGATCGAGGGCGGCGCGCTCGAGATCGAGCGCGACTGGGTCACGCACACGAAGTACGCCGTCCGCAACGGCGGCGACCTCGCGGCGAGGACGCTCGTGAAGCACCCCCGCTTGCACGGGACGCGCCTGCACGCGCCCCCGAAGGGCACGGAGGACAACGTCGGCACGGGCAGCGCGCTCGTGCCGATCGACGTGCCGCGGCGGGGGACGGCGGTGCTCGACGTGGACGAGCGACGGCTCTTCCGGCAGCAGATCGACTGGCTCGACCAGCTCGCCGACGACGCGGTTCAAGGCTACCTGAAGGACCCGCGCGCCGACGCGGCCGTGGCCAAGCAGCTCGGTCAGGCCTGGGACATCCGGGGCAAGCTCCGCCCGGCGATCGACGAGCGCGACAGGATCCTCGCCGAGCAGCAGCGCCTCGAGCAGCAGAGCCACGAGCTCCGCCAGAACCTCAGGGCCATCGAGAAGAACAAGACCGCCGACGAGCTCCGCCGCGACCTCACCGATCGGCTCGCGAAGGCGTCGGCGCGCCTCGACGAGATCACGAAGCGCGTCATCGTCCTCGAGATGCAGATCAACGAGCAGCAGATCCGCTTCCGCGATCTCACGAACGAGATCAAGCTACTCGCCCCGCTGGCCCCGGTGCGCGCGGCTCCCTGAGCGCTGCTGTCCGGCTCCCCGGTTCCCGGTGGAAGGCGGCTCCCCGCTCCTGCGGGAGGCTGCCTCGCCACCGGGATCCCGGCCCGGCTACCTCGCTGGTTTGCCCGCGCTGGGCGGCTGCCGCAAGGTGCCTGCGTGCGTCCAGCTCCGCTCCATACCGGTCGCGAGCCAGGCGATCTCGACGCGCTCGCTCCCGAAGATCGCCGCGACGCGATCGCCCCACTGCGCGGGGGCGGGGAGCTCCACGCTCTTCTGGTCCTTGATGCTGCCGAGGGCCTCCGTGCCGACGAGGAACGTGGCGATCCCCTCGCTCGCGAACGCCGACACCGCGGTGCTCGGGACGAAGGGCGCGACCACCGCGCGCACCGTCGAGAGATCGGTCGCGCGCTCCGCGACCGCCCGCACCTCGTCGAGCGTCGACAGGACGAGCGCCACGCCGCCGGCCGCCTTGCC
Source organism: Sorangium sp. So ce117 (assembly GCF_051524395.1). NCBI lineage: Bacteria > Pseudomonadati > Myxococcota > Polyangiales > Polyangiaceae > Sorangium > Sorangium sp. So ce117. The sequence goes on along the minus strand of NZ_CP150309.1, from coordinate 5,746,430 downwards.
CTCGGCCGGCGCTGCCTGCCCCTGCGGGTCCGCGGCGGCCGCCGCGGGCGCCTCGACCGGCGCAGGGGCGGCGCGCCCGCGCGCCCCGACCGCGGCGTGCCCGTTCACCTTCGGCACGCCGGCGAGCACGTCGAGCGTCAGCGGCCCCTTCCACGGCACCGCCGCGGGCGCCGGCGGCGGCTTCTTCGTGCTCACCTGCTCCCCCTTCTTGTCGCGGAGGATCAGCACGTCGTCGGTCGGCAGCGCCCGCGGCACGGTCACCCGCACCGGCCGCTTGAACGACCGCGGATCGCCGACCGCGCCCGTGGCCACCGCGTAGGCCAGGGTCTCCGCCGAGGCCACGACGAACGACGGCGCCCCGGCGATGCGCGGCTCCGGATCCGCGGTGCGCAGCGACAGGCTGCCGGGCGGCGGCGGGTAGATCTCCGACGTGACGACGCGCCTGTCCGGCTCGACGATGCGCGCGCCCGTCGCGACGAGATCGACGAGCGCGCCCGACTGCGCGAGCACCTCGAGCACCTGCCGCGACGGCGGCGCGACGAGCAGGTCGAGCCGCGACGGGACGCGCTTCGACTTGAGCAGCAGCGCCGCCGCGAGCATGTCGCGCAACGTCACGCCGGAGTCGCCCCCGAGGACGACCTGCGCCACGGGCTTGCCGGCGAGATCGCGGACGGGCCGGACCACGCCCTCCTCGTCCATGAGGAGCGGATCGACCGTGCCGAGATCGATCGAGACGACCTCCTCGCACGGCGCGCCCGGGTCCGGCACGAGCGCGCGGTGGGCCTTCGACCTGCGCTGATCGCGGAGGAAGACCTCCGTCTTCTCGTCGCTCACGAACAGCGCCGCCGCCGCGCCGACCTGGGGCGCGATGCCGCAGAGCACCGCGCGGTCGCCCACGGAGAGGAGCCGCGCGCTCGGCCCGGCGAACTCGAGGATCACCGGCGCGTGGTGCTCGCCCTCGATGCGGCGCACCACCTCGTCGAGGTTCCTGCGGAGCAGCTCGAGGGCGACGTCCCGCGCGCAGACGAAGGGCCGGACCCTGCCCGAGAGGTGGATCTGCACGCTGCGCGGCGGCCGGAGCCAGACCGAGCCCGTGGCGAGCGCCTGCCCGAGCTGGCTCGGCGAGACGACGAGCGACAGCATGCCGATGCCGCCGACGGTCGTGAGGCGCGGGTCGTCCGTGAGCGCGAGCCGCGCCGGCGCCGCGAAGCGCTCCAGGTGAACGGGCGCAGGGAACCCGATGCCGGGCCGCGCGATCGGGATGTTGTAGGTCGGGAACTCGGGCGACACCGAGTGCGGGCTGCCCTCGTCGATATCCGCGAGCGAGCTCGCGTCGGCCACGCAGGTGCCGTCGTAGGCGACGGCGACCTCGACCGGCGTCTTCTTCATGCCCGTGGCGATGGCCTCGGCCAGCGCGCGCGACGGCGCCCTGGAGAGGATCACCTGGTCGACCTTGACCTGGACGAGATCACCGCGCAGCTGAGGATCCGTCGCCCGCCCGGCGAGGATCTTCTGGGGCATCGTGCGGGGGGGATCCCCGGCTCGAGCACGCATAGATGTTGGGCCGTCCTTGTTTTTCTTGATGAGATGGCGGATGCGGCGCACGCCGCTCCCGACCACGTTTGACGTCGGCCCCCCGGCGAGACGCGCCGGTGGGATCCGCCTCCGGACCTTGCCGCGAGGCGAAAGAACGGCCGCACGTTAGCCGCTCGCCTGGACGAGGGTCAAGGCGTGCTTTGGAGCGGGCCCCCAGGGGCGGGAATCGCCCGGCTGGGACCAGGATGCAAGAGGCAAAGCGCCCGCCCGGTCCAACGTTTCGCCGCGCTTCGTCTGTCGCGTCGTTGTGCCCGTTGCGCCCGTTGCGTCCGTTGCATCTGCCGCGCTGGTCCACGATGGCAGGCGGCCGGCACGAGCTTTCGAGGAGCTGCCGCGCGCGCCCGGTCGCCACCGGGCAGGCCGCGTGCGGCCGGCTGTCATCGGCTCGGGCGCGCGAGGCCGAGCGGGTCGGGCGACGAAGAGGAGCGCCGGCTCTCCCGGGCTGCGGCGCGAGATGCCGGGCCAGGTTCGTTTGTTTTCCCGATCGTGCCGCGCTTGGGTAATCTCGGCGCATGTTCCAGGCCGTGCTGAAGGAAGTCGTAGAGAACACCGAGGGCGGCATCGCGACCCTTCTCATGGATTTCGAGGGGATCCCGGTCGACAGCTACTCCAAGCCGGGGGCCGCGTTCGACATCACCACCATCGGCGCGGAGTTCAGCGTCGTGTTGAAGTCGATCCAGCGCGCCGCCGAGATGCTCGACGCGGGCAACGCCGCCGAGATCGCGATCCAGGCGGAGAAGGTCACCACCCTGATCCGCGTCGTGAACAACTCGTACTTCGTGGCCTTCTCGATGACGCCCGACGCGAACATCGGCAAGGCCCGGTACCTCCTGCGCACCAAGGTGCCGGTGCTGCTGAAGGAGCTCGCCTGAGCGGCTTCAGCATCTCGGTCATCTCCGGGCCGAACCTCGATCGACTGGGCAAGCGCGAGCCAGCGATCTACGGCACGGCCACGCTGGATGACGTTCACCGCGCCGTCGAGGAGGCCGCGAAGGCCCGCGGCGCCTCGGTGTCGTGCATGCAATCGAACTGCGAGGGAGAGCTCGTGACCGCGATCAGCCACGCTGGCGATCGCGGCTTTCACGGCATCCTCCTCAACGCCGGTGCCTACACGCACACCTCCATCGCGCTCTATGACGCGATCCGCGCGAGCGCGCTTCCTACCGTCGAGGTGCACATCTCCAACCCGGACGGCCGTGAGCCGTTCCGCCGTCGCTCCCGCATCGCGCCTGCGTGCATGGCGCGCGTCGCGGGTTTCGGTCCGAGCTCGTATGTCCTTGGGCTGATCGGGCTGATCGGGCATCTGGAGAAGCTGCGATCCGACGAAAGAGGTTGAACATGCGCCGTCACTCTGGTTGAAAGGCGGCAAACATCGATGGCCGAACGTCCTTCCATGAACATCAACCTCAAGCAGTTGCGGGCGCTGGTACGCATCTTAGAGAAGCGCAACGTGAACGACTTCGAGTTCGAGGACGAACACGTTCGCATTCGCCTCACGCGCGGAGGAGTCATCCCGCAGGGCGCGGCGCCGCATCTCGCGCCCGCCGCCTTCCAGCTCCACAGCGCGCCGGTCGCGCCGCCGCCGGCGCCAGCGGCGGCACCTGCGCCGGCCGCCGCGCCAGCGGCCCCTGCGGCGGCGGCGAGCGACGAGGGGATCTCCTATGTGACGTCGCCGTTCGTCGGCACGTTCTACCGATCGCCGTCGCCCGATGCGCCCCCGTTCGTCGATGTGGGCAGCGCGATCCGCGTGGGGCAGGCGCTCTGCATCATCGAGGCGATGAAGCTGATGAACGAGATCGAGGCGGACTCTCCGGGCACGATCGTCGAGATCCTCGTCGACAACGGCAAGCCGGTCGAGTTCGGGCAGCGTCTCTTCAAGGTGCGGGGCAGCTAGAGCTGCCCGGGCGAGGGTGCCGTGTTCCAGAAGATCCTGATCGCCAATCGCGGCGAGATCGCGATGCGTGTCATCCGCGCCTGCCGCCTGCTCGGCATCCGCACGGTAGCCATCCACTCCGAGGCGGACGCCGCGGCGCTGCACGTCCGGTTCGCGGACGAGGCCGTGTGCGTCGGTCCGGCCGAGGCGTCGAAGAGCTACCTCAACATCCCGCAGATCATCGCGGCGGCGGAGGTCACGGGCGCCGACGCGATCCATCCAGGCTACGGGTTCCTCTCGGAGAACGCGAAGTTCGCCGAGCTTTGCAAGAAGTGCCGCCTCACCTTCATCGGGCCGACCGCGGAGGCGATGCGGACCTGGGGTGACAAGGTGTCCGCGCGCGAGGTCGCCAAGCGCTTCGGCATCCCCATGCTCAGCGGCACGGGCGTGCTCAAGAGCGCGGCGGACGCGGCCGAGCAGGCCGAGCGCGTCGGCTATCCGGTGATCCTGAAGGCCTCCGGCGGCGGCGGCGGCAGGGGCATGCGCATCGTCCGCGAGGCCGGCGAGGTGCAGCGCTCGTTCGAGATCGCGACGCAGGAGGCCCTGAGCGGCTTCAAGAACCCGGACGTCTACCTCGAGCGCTACGTCGAGGCGCCGCGCCACATCGAGTTCCAGGTGCTCGCGGATCAGCACGGGGGCGTGTGGACGCTCGGCGAGCGTGAGTGCTCGCTCCAGCGCCGGCACCAGAAGGTGATGGAGGAGTCGCCCAGCCCGGCGATGGACAACGAGAAGCGCTCCCGGATGGGCGACATCCTCCGGGGTGCGATCCTCGAGACCGGCTACACCGGCCTGGGCACGCTCGAGTTCCTGATGGATGAGCGAGGCGAGCTCTTCTTCATGGAGATGAACACCCGCGTCCAGGTCGAGCACCCGGTCACCGAGATGGTGACCGGCGTCGATCTCGTCGCGCAGCAGATCCTCGCCGCTGCGGGCGAGCGCCTCTCGCTCCCCGACACGCGGCCCTGGAGCTTCCGGGGCCACGCCATCGAGTGCCGGATCAACGCCGAGGACGCGCGCTCGTTCGTGCCGTGGCCGGGCCTCATCACGGAGTACCACTCGCCCGGCGGCGTCGGGATCCGCGTCGATTCCGGCGTGTACGGGGGGTTCCGCGTTCCCAGCTCCTACGATTCGCTGGTGGCGAAGGTGATCGCGCACGGCGCGAACCGGGCCGAGGCGATCGCCAGGCTCCGGTGCGCGCTCGACGAGTTCATCATCGGCGGCATCCGCACGAACATCCCGCTGCACCAGGCGCTGCTGCGAGATCCAGAGGTCGTCGCCGGCAACATCTCCACGCATACGATCGAGCGCGTCGTCTCGCAGGGATTCTGACGCGGCGCACCGACGCGGTTGACGTGTGAGCGTGCAGCCGTTGCTTGCTCGACGCGCTGACCAGCGCAGGGCGAGCTCGATTGAATGTTGCCCGAGCAACAGGTCGAAAGTGCGACCTGGTGCTACTTTACGTCGCTCTCGAGGCTGCGCGGGCAAGCCCTCGTCGGGTGAGCGAACCCCTTGAACTAGAAAGCATTTGCCGCGGGTATGGAAGCGAACGCTGGAGTGCAGGCTGACTTCTCTTCGTGGGTGCAGGCGACCTCCGATGCCTCCGAGCTCGAGCTCGGGCTCCCTGGCTTCGGCTACGCCGATCTCTTCGACCCTGCGAAGCTCGCCGAGCTGACGGAGCGGTTCGAGGAGTATTTCCACGCAGCAGACGAAGGCGCCTACGCGCGCTTCGACGCTTATCGGGCCTCGCTGCGCGCGGCGCAGGCGGACGCCTCCGTCGCCGGCGCGGGCCGGCCTGCGCTCACGCCGGAGCAGGTCTCCGAGGCGCTCCTCGCGGCGGCGCCCCACGTCGGCCGCTTCGTGGCGACGCTCTTCCGGGTCGAGCGGGAGACGCAGGCGCAGATTGACGCGACCCTCGAGCGGAGCGCGCTCTGGGACTTCAAGCGCGAGTTCTCGAAGAAGCGCCTGTTCAAGCCGAACCCGGGGAAGGCGTGGCGGGGCACGCACGTCGAGGCGGCGCACGCGGCGCGGCGGTCGCTCGCGGCCATGGGCGCGCCTGCGAGCGCGCTCGACGGCGGCTCCGCCGCGGAGGAGCTCGCGATCGCCCGCGCGACGCTCGCCCTGATCGAGGTCGACGAGATCGCCCGCAAGGCCGCGAAGGCCGGCGGCGCGAAGTGGACGGACGAGCTCCGCGCGCGGGCGGCGAAGGTGCGCGCGGCGCTGCGGGAGGACCCGGCGCTCGCCGAGGGGGTGGCGCCGGCGGCGGCCGTCGCTGGCGCGGAGCCGACCGAGGCCGAGGACGGGGCGGTCGTGGCGCTCGCGCTCGACGCCGTCGAGGCGTGGCTCGCGGCGCGCCGCGCGGACGAGCACGATCCGGCGCGGCGGTGGCCGACGCTGAAGGCGCCGCGCACGCTCGACTACCAGGAGCTCGTGCAGCTGCAGAGGAAGGGCGCGAACGGCAGCCCGGGCTCCGCCGAGCTCCTCGTCGGCCCCGAGCACGAGCGGAGGGACCGGGACGGCTTCGCGCTGACGGACCGTCGCGCGCCGCCCCGCGAGGTCGAGAGCCAGGTCGACTACTGCCTCTTCTGCCACGATCGCGACAAGGACTCGTGCTCGAAGGGCCTGCGCGACAACAAGACCGGGGCGATCAAGGCGAACCCGCTCGGCGTCGAGCTGAACGGTTGCCCGCTCGACGAGAAGATCAGCGAGATGCACACCATGCGGGGGCGGGGCGAGTCGATCGCCGCGCTCGCGCTCGTCTGCCTCGACAACCCGATGTGCCCCGGCACCGGCCACCGCATCTGCAACGACTGCATGAAGGCGTGCGTCTTCCAGAAGCAGGAGCCGGTGGACATCCCGCAGATCGAGACCGCGGCGCTCACGGACGTGCTGTCGCTCCCGTGGGGCCTCGAGATCTACGGGTTCCTCACGCGCTGGAACCCGCTCGACGCGCTGCGGCCGCACGCGCTCCCGTACAACGGCAAGAACGTGCTCGTCGTCGGCCTCGGCCCGGCCGGCTACACGCTTTCGCACCACCTCACGCGGCAGGGCTTCGCGTGCGTGGCGATCGACGGGCTGAAGATCGAGCCGCTGCCGGTCGAGCTCACGGGCGACGAATCGCGCCCGCCGCGTCCGGTCAAGGATTTCAAGCGGCTCTACACAGAGCTCGACGAGCGCGTCCTCCTCGGCTTCGGCGGGGTGAGCGAGTACGGGATCACGGTGCGATGGGACAAGAACTTCCTCACCGTCCTGTACGTCACGCTGGCCCGGCAGCGGCTGCTCCGGATCTACGGCGGCGTGCGGTTCGGCGGGACGATCGATCTCGACGACGCCTTCCGGCTCGGGTTCCACCACGTCGCGATCGCGGCGGGCGCGGGGCGCCCGACGATCATCCCGCTCAAGAACAACCTCGCGCGCGGCATCCGCAAGGCGTCGGACTTCCTGATGGCGCTCCAGCTCGCCGGGGCCTACAAGCGCTCGGCGCTCGCGAACCTCCAGGTGCGCCTGCCGGCGGTGGTGATCGGCGGCGGACTCACGGCGATCGACACCGCGACGGAGCTCGCCGCGTACTACGTCGTGCAGGCCGAGAAGACGGCCGACCGGCTCGACGCTCTGATCGCGGAGCGCGGAGAGGCCGCCGTCCTCGCGATGTTCGACGAGGAGGAGCGGGAGTTTTTGGCCGAGCAGCGGCGCCACGCGGAGGAGATCCGCGACGAGCGCGCGCGCGCCGCGCGCGAGGGGCGCCCGCCGCGCTTCCAGGGCCTGATCGACGCGTGGGGAGGCGTCTCGCTGGTCTACCGGAAGCGGCTCATCGACTCGCCGGCGTACCGGCTGAACCACGAAGAGGTCGCCAAGTCGCTCGAGGAAGGGATCCGCTACGTCGAGAACCTCGCCCCGATCGAGGCGGTGCTCGACGAGCGCGGGTGCGTCTCCTCGCTCGTCTTCGATCGGCAGGAGATCGTCGACGGCAAGTGGCGGAGCGCGGGGCAGGCGGTCTCGATCCCTGCCCGCACCGTGTGCGTCGCGGCCGGGACGAGCCCCAACGTCACGTACGAGAAGGAGCGCCCGGGCTCGTTCGTGTTCGACAAGTGGCGGCAGTTCTTCCAGCCGCACCGCGCCTACGTCGATGAGGGCGGCGCGCTCAAGGTGGAGCCGGCCAAGCCGCGGGAGGGCTTCTTCACGAGCTACAACGACGGCGAGCACGCGGTGAGCTTCTACGGCGACAACCACCCCCACTACGCGGGGAGCGTCGTGAAGGCGATGGCGAGCGCCAAGGACGCGTACCCGTCCGTCGTCGCGCTCTTCCGCCACGACATCGCCCGGCTCGGCGAGGAGCCGCAGGCCGCGCGCGACGCGCGGCGGCGCGACCTCTTCGCCCGCCTCGATCACGACCTCGGCGCGGTGGTCGAGCGGGTCGAGCGGCTCACGCCGACGATCGTCGAGGTGGTCGTGCGCGCGCCCGCGGCGGCGCGGAAGTTCGAGCCCGGGCAGTTCTACCGGCTGCAGAACTACGAGGTGCGCTCGCCCGTGATCCGCGGCACGCGGCTCGCGATGGAGGGCCTCGCGCTCACGGGCGCGTGGGTCGACAAGGAGAAGGGGCTGCTGTCGCTCATCGCGCTCGAGATGGGCGCGTCCTCCCGCCTGCTCGCCGCGCTGCGCCCGGGCGAGGAGGTCGTCGTGATGGGGCCGACCGGGACGCCCACGGACATCCCCGAGGGGGAGACCGTGCTGCTCGCCGGCGGCGGGCTCGGCAACGCCGTCCTGTTCTCGATCGCGAAGGCGCTGAAGGCGCGCGGCGACCGCGTGATCTACTTCGCCGGCTACCGGCGCGGCGAGGATCTCTTCAAGCAGGACGAGATCGAGGTGGCGACCGACCAGGTCGTCTGGTGCACGGACGGCGGCGCCGAGATCCCGCCGCGGCGCGCGACCGACCACCACTTCCGCGGCAACATCGTCCAGGCGATGAGGGCCTACGCCGAGCGCCAGCTCGGCGGCGAGCTGGCGGCCCTCTCGGAGGTCCGTCGCATCATCGCGATCGGCTCGGACAAGATGATGAACGCCGTGCGCGAGGCGCGGCACGGCGTGCTGGCGCCGCACCTGGATCCGAAGCACGTGGGCATCGCGAGCATCAACTCGCCGATGCAGTGCATGATGAAGGAGGTCTGCGCGCAGTGCCTCCAGCGGCACGTGGACCCGGAGACGGGCAAGGAGACGCTGGTCTTCTCGTGCTTCAACCAGGACCAGCTCATCGACCACGTCGACTTCAAGAACCTCGCCGCGAGGCTCCGGGCCAACACGGTGCAGGAGAAGCTGTCGAACGCCTGGCTCGATCACCTGCTGGCCGAGCGCCCCACGCTCCGGCACGTGTGACGCAGGCTCGGGGCCTCGGCGATCCGAGGCCTCGCCGCCGCGGAACGTCGGAAGGCGGCCTCGGCAGCGTCTCGTGGACTCGAGGCGCCCGAGGCCGCGCAGGGTGGGGGTGCGCGGCCGCGCGCGGCCGTTCGCGGTCAGCTGCCCGCGGGCAGCTTGATCTTCGGCTCCTTGGGGTGGCGCCGGTACAGCAGGATCGTCCGCCCCAGCGTCTGCGCCACGGCGGCTCGGAGCCGCCCGGAGAGGGTGTCGGCGACGTCGTCCAGCTCGTCCGGGCACTCGGTGCCCAGGCGTACCTTCACGAGCTCGTGACGCTCCAGGGCGGCGTCGACGGCCGCGACGACGCCGTCGGTCAGGCCGGCCTTGCCGAGCTGCACGACCGGTTCGAGGTGATGCCCCAGCGCGCGGAGGTGGCGGCGCTGCTTTCCTGTCAGATCCAAAGCGTTCGGCCTTTCTTGAGGCGGTCGCGCGATTCGGGCGCTCGATGGTCGAGGGACGTCCCTGTCGCGGTCGCGCGCGCGGTCATACTGGCCTCCGGGCCAAGCGAAAAGGGCGCGCCGCGCGGGCTCTTCGCACGACGCGTGAATCGCTCATGCGCCAGCGCCGGTAAACCGGAGCATGCAGCATGCGTGGGGTGCACGTGGGTTTGCATGGGTAGATGTGCGATAAGGGCCAGCGCGGCGCAAGCGGGCGGAGCTGCGGAGCTTACAGGGGACCCGGGCGCTCTGGGTTTTGCTTGACGTGGCCATGCAACAGGCATCCCCTTGATCTAGTGGCCGGCAGCTCGACGGGGGGCTCGAGCGCTCGGATCGACACCGACATGGGCTCATCGAGCGAGCGAGATGCGGTAGCGGGGCAGGACGCCGAGCTCCCTCGGCTGGATGAGGGAGCGGACCCGATCGAGCTCACGGTCCATGACGAGGTGAGCCCCTGTCCGTACCTGCCTGAGGCCGAGGCGCGGATGCCGCTGCGCGTGCCCATCCGTCCGCTCACGCGCGCGGAGTTCGACCAGCGGCTCGTCGCGGGCAACCGGCGCCATGGCAAGCTGCTCTACCGCACCCAGTGCCCCTCCTGCCGCGCGTGCGAGCCGATCCGGATCGTCGTTCGTGACTTCGTCCCCGGCCGCACGCAGCGCCGGGTGCTCCGCCGTGGAGAGCTGGTGGTGGACGTCGAGATCGGCCCGCCCGTGACCACGCGGGAGAAGATCATCCTGTACAACCGGCACAAGCACGGCCGGGGGTTGATGCGCGATGACGGTCCGCTCGGCGCCGAGGGGTACGAGGCGTTCCTCGTGGACAGCTGCTGCGAGACGTTCGAGATGCGCTATCGCGTCGGCGGCCGTCTCGTCGGGGTCGCCGTCGTGGATCGGGGGCAGGATTCGCTGTCCGCGGTCTACTCGTTCTACGAGCCCGAGCTGGAGCCGCTGAGCCCCGGTGTCTTCTCGATCCTGAAGCAGCTCGAGCTGTGCCGTTCCTGGGGCCTCCGGTACCTGTACCTCGGCCTTTACGTCGAGCGCTGCTCGCGGCTGGTCTACAAGGCCCAGTACCTGCCGCACGAGCGGCTCATCGATGGCCGCTGGCGGCGCTTCGAGCGGCAGCCGCCTGCGGCGCCATGACAGGGGCACGCCGCTGGATTTCGCGAGCGCGCCGCTCGGCGTCTCGTGGCAAGGACGTACCCATGTGGAATCGCGCTCTCGTTTTCACCTCGTGCGCTGTGCTCTGGGCTCTCTTCGTCGTCGCGTGCGGCGACACGAGGCCGATCTTCGACACCGCCGCCGGCGGCGCCGGGGGCGCCGGCTCGTCGGCAGGCGGGGAGGGCGGAGCAGGCGGCGGTGAGGCCGGCGGCGGCGCGGCCGGCGGCGATGGCACGGCCGGCGGCGACGGTACGGCCGGCGGCGGCGGCACCGGTGGCGGTGGCGGCACCGCGGGCGGCGGGGCAGGGTAGCCCGGCGCCGTGTTGCCCGCGGGCCGGTTGTGTTCCGGCATCGCCGGGCCTAAGCCGCTCGCGTGCATCCGATCGCAGACAGGGTCCTCGCCCGCGACATGCGCGCGACGGCGCGGGCCTGCCGGCTCGTCGACGACCGCGTCGGCGACTATGCCGCGATCCTGAAGGATCTCTTCCCCCATACCGGCCGCGCCTGGGTCCTCGGCGTGACGGGCAACCCGGGGGCAGGCAAGAGCACGCTCACCGATCGGCTGATCGGCGTGTTCCGGGGGCAGGGTCGCCGGGTCGCCGTGGTGGCGGTCGATCCCACGAGCCCGTTCACCGGCGGCGCGATCCTCGGCGACCGCATCCGCATGCAGGCCCATTTCGACGATCCCGACGTGTTCATCCGGTCGCTGGCGACCCGGGGCGCGCTCGGCGGGCTGTCGCGCTCGGTGGTGGACGTCGTGCGGGTGCTCGACGCCTGGGGCGCCGACGTCGTGGTGGTCGAGACCGTCGGCGTCGGGCAGGATGAGCTCGAGGTCACCCGGATGGCGCACACCACCCTGGTCGTCGCCGCGCCGGGGATGGGCGACGAGGTGCAGGCGATCAAGGCGGGCATCCTGGAGTGCGCCGACGTCTTCGCCGTGAACAAGGCCGACCGGGACGGGGCCGACGCTGCGGTGCGCGATCTGGAGCTCATGATCGCGCTCGGCGGCGAGGTGGCCGCGGCCTCCGGGCGGGCGCGCGGGCACAGCGCCGCGGCGCTCCACGCCCGCGCGCAGAGGGCGCCCTCTTCAGGTGGCGAGCCCGTCGAAGGTCCGTGGGAGCCCGTGATCGCGCGGACCGTGGCCACACGTAACGAGGGCGTGGCGGCGCTCGTGGACAAGCTGGAGGGGCACCGGGCGTGGCTGTTCGGGACCGAGGCCGGCGCTGCGCGCCGAGAGGAGCGCCTGCGAGAGGCGATGCACGTGCAGCTCCGCGACGCGCTCACCGACGCCGCGGTCGCCGCGCTCGGTCCCGCGCTCGAGGCCGCGGTGCATGCCGTCGCGCGGCGCGAGGTCGACCCCTACACGGCGTCGGAGCGGCTCGTCGCGGCCTTCCGCAGCGCAGGCGCCGTCACGGCTGGCGCCGCCGTCGCGCCCGGCGGCGGGACCTGAGCGGCGGCCAGGAGGCCGGCTCAGGTCGACCGCGCGGCAGCGCTAGTCGATGCAGCGATCCAGCGCGTCTTTCTCGGGTTTACAGGACGTACTCCACTTGTCGTCGCGGTTGCAGATCCCGGTGTCGTCCTCGCACTCCAGGAGTGCGTCGTACTGGTCGACGCAGCCGCGGCGGTCGGCGTCCACGTACCTGTCATCGTAGCGATCGAGGCAGTCGCCGTACTCGCGGTCGCTGCACCCCTCGCAGTCGCACTTGTAGTCGCAGAGATCGTCCTCCAGAGGGCTGCACGCCGCGGTGAAGAGGCAGGCAAGGGTGAGGATCATGTGCGAAGCCTTCATCGGCCCAAGGTTATCCCGCGTCCTCGGCTCCAGCGCGATAAACAGCTCGCTGGGCGCCGAGCGACGATGAGCCGCGCTCGCCTGCTTCCCACCTTCCGCCGGTGCGCTCGACACCCACTTTGCGCGCAGCGCGGCTGGCGCTCACGGCGCGGCGCCGCGGCGCCGTGGCGCCTTGCGCCCCACGTTCTCTGCGCGGAACGCGCTCGGGCACGCGTCGCTGATCCCGCAGCCTCCGCACGCTGGCTTCCTCGCGAAGCAGATCCGGCGGCCGTGGAAGATCAGCGTGTGGGACAGCATATCCCAGTCGCGCCGCGGGAAGAGCGCCACGAGGTCGCGCTCGATCTGCTCTGGCTTGTCGCTGGTCGTCCACCCGAGCCGCTGCGACAGGCGCTGCACGTGGGTATCGACCACGACGCCCTCCGGCGCTCCGAAGGCGACGCCGAGCACCACATTCGCCGTCTTGCGCCCGACACCAGGCAGCTTCACGAGCTCGGCGAGCGTCCTCGGCACCTCGCCGGCGTGCCGCTCGATGAGGCCTCGCGCGAGCCCCACGATGTTCTTCCCCTTCTGGTTGAACATGCCCATCCCGAGCCGCTTGAGGAGCGCGCCCACCTCGGAGGCGTCGGCGCTGGCGAGGGCGCGGGCGTCGGGATACGCGCCGAACAGGTGGGGGGTCACCTTGTTGACCAGCACGTCCGTCGTCTGGGCGCTGAGCACCGTCGCGACGAGAAGCTCGAACGAGGATCGATGATCCAGCTCGCAGTGGGCGTCCGGGTGCAGCGCGCGCAGCCGCGCGAAGGTGGCCGGAGGCGTGCTCGGCGCTGCGCGTGCCGGCCTCGGCCGAGCCGCGTCGGCGAGCGCTGTCGCCTTCTTGGACCTCGACGCGCGCGTCTTCGCCGCCATCGAAGCACCCCCGCGAGCCGCCTTGTCCGGCCGCTTCACCGGGGGTGCGACGCCCTCGTCTCGATGTTTGTCTGCGGGATCGACAGCGACGGACGCGGGCGGTCGGCGCGCGCCTCGCCCAGTCAGGACGAGGTCTCGCGCGCGACCGCCCTCTGCCGTTTCAGCTGACGAAGGCGCGCTTCCGCGTCTCATGCTCATCGAGGAGCTTCTCGACGCTCGCGAGCGCGTTTTCCACCGACTCTTGCACCATCTGCAGCACCGTCGTCGCCGAGCCCTTCAGCGCCTCGTAGTAGCGCTGCCGCTCGGTCGAGTGGATGATCGACGGAGGCAGGCCCGTGCGGAGCAGCAGCATGTTCATGAACAGCCTCGAGACCTTGCCGCTGTCGTTCGGGAACGGGTAGACCCGCAGCAGATCGTAGTGCGCGCGCGCAGCGATCCGGATGCCGTTCCGCGTCTTCCGCGTCTCGGGGTCGTTCAGCCAGTCGATGATCTGACGCACCTTGTAGGCGATCTTGTCCGGCGGAGCGTACTCGTGGAAGTAGAGCCGGTGCTGGGGGATATCCTTGCGGTATTTCACCGTCTTGAGGTCCCCCTCCTCCGGATGGAGGATCAGGTACAGCTTCTTCATGCAGTCGAGCGTGAGCGGGGCCCGCTTGTTCTCGCCCTGCTCGCGCACGTACGCGATGGCCTCCTTGTGCCGCCGGATGTCATCGTACGTCGGCTGAAGGCTCGAGTCCGTCACGAGCGGCGCCGGGCCGGCGAGGGCCGCGCGCAGTTCGTCGAACGTGTAGACCACCCCTTCGAGCGCGCTGTCGTGGTAAATCCACGACATATCGAGGCTGTCGATGTAGCGCCGCCGGAAGTCCTCCGACTGCGCGCTCAACCGCTGCTCGATGATCGCGCTGCGCTCCTCGATGGTGGCGCGCCGAGGCGGCGGCAGCATCGGCAGCGGCAGGGTGACCACCCGCGGCGCCTCCCGGAGCGGGGCGCGACCCGGACGGCGTTCGATCGACGCCCCGGCGCTCTTCCCCTTCGCCACGCCCGGCCGCGCGCTCTTCTTGTCGACGACCGGCTTGTCGCTCGTGCGTGACGGCCTGTCGCTCGTGCGCGACGGCCTGTCGCTCGTGCGTGACGGCCTGTCGCTCGCCCGGCGCGGTCGCTCGGCCTCGCCCGGCTCGGCCTGCTCCCTCACGTCCTTGAGCTTCAGCTTCTCCTTGAGCTTCAGCTTCTCCTTGGGCTTCGGCTGGTCGTCGAGCCTCAGCTTCAGCTTCTTGCGGAGCTTCGTCGGCTCCGCCGCCGGCGCCGCGAGCGCCCGCTCGGAGCGCGCCGCGATCTTTCTCCTGACGAGCCTCGGCTTGGCGGCCTTGACCCGCACGAGCCTCGGCTTGGTGGCCTTGACCCGCGCGACCTTCGTCTTCGCGGCCTTCGCCTTCCGCGCCCGCCCGGCGACCGCCCTGGTCTTCGCGGCCCTGGCCTTCGTGGCCCTCGGCTTCGCGACCCTGGCGCGGGTCACCCTGGCCTTCGTGGCCTTGGCCCTCGCCGTCTTCGCCCGCGTCGCCTTGGCCTTCGCCGCCCTCGCCTTGACCTTCGTCGCCCTCGCCTTCGCCCTGGCCTTGGTGGTCCTGAGCTTGGCGGCGGCGCGCGTCGACCTGGCCTTCGTCCTGGCCGCGGCCTTCTTCGTCTTGGAAGCGCTCGTTCGCTTCGCGGCCGCGCGGGTGGACTTCTTCGCCCTCCCGGCCGCCGCTTTCTTCCTCGTGCCCGTACGGGTTGCCCGCGCCGGTGCGCGCGCCGCCTTGCGCCGCGCCGGGGCCGCCGACTTGCGGGCGGTCGCCCGTTTTGTCGTGGTTTTCCGGCGCTTTGCCGCCTTTACGGCAGCGGTGCGTCGCGCAGCAGGACGAGAGGACGCGGCCTTCCGCTTCGGCTTGCGCGCGGCTGAGCGGGCGGCAGGCTTTGCCTTCCGCGTCCGCGCTGTCGAGGCTGCTCGCCTCGAGCTTGCCGCGCTGGCCTTGGTCGCTCTCTTCCGGTCTTTTTTCGAAGTTTTTCGGGTCTTCTTTGCCGCCATGGGCGTGCTTTCACACAATCGCTCAGGCTGCCCGCTGCCACGCTGCGGCGAGCTAACATACGATCGAAAAGGCCTAATGCCGGCCAGCAGCCTAGCAATTTGGGGATTTATCCGTCAACCAGTCCGGTGCGGAAGTGGGCAGGAAGCGACATCCCGCAGCTGGATCGTCGATGATCCAGTTGACCGGCCCTGCCAGATTGCGCCCGCGGTCCTGCCAGGCGTAGCTCGAGGCCGGGCGCGAGCGCTCCGCGACCGAGGGGCCGGCCCTCAGCTGTCGATGTTGATGCCGAGCCGCTGCCGGATGGCGAAATACTCCTCGCTGGCCGCGAAGAGCGTGAGCTCCTTGAGCCTCTCCTTGTGGGGGAGGGCGCTCGCCTCGTCGGTCGCCTTGATCATCTCTTGCGCCAGCTCGAGGTCGTTGGCGAGGAGGAAGCCCGCGCGGTCGGCCGTCAGGTCGACGCCGGACACCCAGCGCTTCAGGTCGATGGCGCCGGCCTGGAGCAGCTTCGTCACGGCGCTCGCGAGCTGATCGCGCGCAGGCCCGACGAGGATGGGCTCCAGGACCGCCAGGTCGTCCATCACCGGCCCCTCCAGCTCCTTCGTGATCGGGAACGTGGGCGAGATGAGCTTGATCGCCGCGAACAGCCAGGCGCGAAGGCCGGTGCCCGTCGGCACCAGGTGCCGGAGGTACATGCCCGGGCGGTAGTAGGTGAGGTGGCGGGCCGCGATGAACGCGGCGGCCTGCGTGGGCAGGTCCATCTGGAGCGCCGCGGCGCCGAGCACGATCGCCGGGACGTGCGCGTGGAGGAACGAGACGCCGCCGCCGTCGTTCGGATCCTGGAACGTGAGCGGCGGCGCGAGGCCCAGCACACCCGCCGCGTAGTAGAGCGTCTGCGACATCGGGTAGGGGTGGCGCGAGAGATCGAGCTGGTAGGCGAGCTGGTAACCGAGCTCCTCCAGCGGCTGCCCGTTCTTCCTGAGCACGGCCGGCTCGATGACGCCGAAGACCGCGGTCAGGAGCGGATCCGCGTCGGGGTGGACGAGCGCGGTCGCCCACGCGTGGTCGTCGAGCGGCTGCTGCGCCGCCGCGGCCGTGTCGGGGCGCAGGCGCCGGAAGAAGCGCTCCTCGTCCGGCTCGGCGGCGCTGAGGCAGCAGAGCACCTGGCACAGACAGAAGGCCGCGTCGGCGCGCTTCGCCTCGGTGTACATCTTCCGGAGCAGCCGGTACGCGTCCGGCTTGTACGGGTTGCGCCGCAGGATCGGGGCCTGCGCGGCCACCGCCTTGTCCAGGTACTCCGCCGGGTTGCTCGCGTAGAGGTTCGCCAGGAGCTCGTTCCGCTCCTCGCTGTCCGGATCGAGCGTCTGCGCCGCCTCGTAGGCGTCGATCGCCTCGCTGATCCAGCCGAGCTTGTCCTTGTAGACGGCGCCCAGCCGGTCGAACGTCTCGAGCATCTTCGCCGTGTCGTTCTCCTCGGTCGCCCTGTCGAGCTCGACCTTGAGCAGGCGCTCCACCTCCTCGTGGTCGCCCTTCTCGCCGCGGAGGTCGATCGCCTCCGCGAGCGCCCGGGTGAGGGACGGGTCGAGCGCCAGCACCTCGTCGTAGAACGTGGCGGCCCGGTCGAGATCGCCGAGCTGCCGCGCGCTCACGATCGCCGCCGTGTGCAGGTACTTCGCCTTCTGCCGGCTGTCGTCGATCTTGGCGGCGAGCTTGAGGACGATGTCGACGAGCTTCGACCAGTCCTTCTCCTCGCTGTAGAGCTGCATCAGCTTGGTGAGGATCTTCCGGTCTTCCGGGCGCTCGTCCAGCGCCGCCACGTAGCTCTTCGCGGCGCGCGCCCGGTCGTGGAGGTGCGCCGCGAGCAGGTCGCCGATCTCGAGCAGGAGCGCGCTCCGCTCCTCGCCGGTCACCACGTCGAGCCGCCGGTGCTTGACGCGCACGACCTCCTCCCAGTCCCCCTTGGCCTCGAAGACCCTGGAGAGCAGGGCGAGCGGGGCAGGGGACTCCGGGAGGAGATCGGCGGCGCCGTTCAGCGCGGACACCGCGCCGTCCGGGTCGCCGGCCGCGAGCCTCGCCTCGCCGAGCCCGAGGAGCGCCTCCGCCCGATCGCGCTCCGGCAGGCCGGCGCCGAACCGGTCCACGAGGCGGCCGTAGAGCTCCGCGGCCTCCTTCTCCCTGCCCGCGTCGAGGTTGACCCTGGCGGCCCGCGAGAGCGCCGCCGGATCGTCCGGCGCGAGCGCGAGCAGCGCCTTCACCGTGCCGATCGCCTTGCCGCTCGAGCCGCTCTTGCCGAGCGCGTCGACATAGCGGAGCAGCAGCTTGAGCCCTTGCTCCTTCGGCAGGAGGTCGACCCGGCTCGCCAGGAGCTCGTAGTGCCGCGCCGCCTCGAGGAAGCGGCCCGCCTCGAACGCGAGATCGCCCGAGATCATGAGCCCGAGCACGCCCGTCGGATCGAGGTCGACCGCCCTCGTCGCCGCCTCCGCGGCGCGCCCGTCGTCCTTGAGGCGCTCGCGGAGGAGCAGCGCCATCTCGCCGTACAGGCGGCCCTTGGCGAGGTTGCCCTCCGCGACCTCGGCCTCGCGCGCGATGAGCTCGACGGCGCTCGTCGCGTCGCCCCGGGCGAGGTAGGCCGCGCGCAGCGCCGAGGACGCGCCCGCGTTCTGCGGCTGCGCTTCGAGGGCCATCTTGTAGCGCTCGATCGCCCCGTCCCGATCGCCCTTCTCCTCGAGCAGCTTCGCCGCGCGGATCCAGAGATCGGCCCTGCTCTCCGCGGTCTTCGCCGTCGCCGCGAGCGACTCGATCGCGCTCAGCGCCGCCGCGGCGTCGCCCGTCGCGGCCCGCACGTGCGCGAGCGACTCCAGGGCCCCGGCGTGGTGGGGATCGATCGCGAGCACCCGCTCATAGGCCTTGCGCGCGCGCTCGGGCGAGCCGACCTGATCGAGGAGCACGCGCCCCATCGCGAGCAGCAGCTCCTCCCGGCGCTTGTCGTCGGGCACGATGCCGAGCTGCCGCTCGTAGAGCGACACCACGTCCTCCCAACGCTCGAGGGCGCGGTAGTGCCGCCCGAGCGCGGCGAGCGAGCCCTCGTGCGCGCTGTCGATCCCGAGGATCGCCTCGAGGGCCTCGGCCGCCTTCGCGTGATCGAGGAACTCCTCGTCGTGGATGCCGGCGATCCGCTCGTAGAGGTTGATCTTCTGGCGCGGCGTCGCGCTGACGTCGATCTGTCGCGCCAGGTTCTGGAGGAGCGCCACGTAGCTGCCGGCGCGGCTGTGGATGCGATCGAGGCCGCGCAGGGCGGTCAGGCTGGCCGGATCGAGCTCGAGCGCCGCCTCGTAGCGGCGCGTCGCCTCGCCCAGGTCGCCGAGCCGATCCTCGTAGAGCTCGGCGAGCTTGCACATCGTGTCGACGCGCTCCTCGCCCCGCAGCGCCTCCGCGCGCCGCTCGAGGATCCTGGCGTAGCCCGCGTGATCCTCGGCGCGCCGGTAGATCCTGAGCAGCGCCTCGCACGTCCTCGTGTGCCCGGGGTCCTCGGTGAAGATCTGCTCGTAGAGGTCGCGCGCGCGGCCCGCGTCGCTCAGCTTCGTCTCGAGGAGCTCGGCCGCCGCGGCGCGGAGGTCGCGCGCCTCCCCCGGGGTCGCTGCGCGATCGGCCCGCGAGAGCAGCACCTGGACGAGCTCCTGCCACTGCTGGGCGCGGCGGTAGACCTGCGAGAGCCCCTCCAGCGCCTCCTCGTTCGCGGGGTCGAGCCCGAGCACGAACTGGAAGCACGGGATCCCGAGGTCCGCCCGCGCGACCTTCTCCGCATACCAGGGCCCGAGCCGGTTGAAGAGCGCGAGCTTCGCCTCGGCCGGCATCGCCTCGTCGGTGCTCGCCTGGCTCAGGATCTGGAGCGCCTCGGACCAGACCTTCATGTCGTTGCCGGCCGCGCGCTCCAGGTCGACGGCGTACGCGTCCTGCTCCGGATCCTGGGCGAGCGCCTGGGCGAAGGCGAACACCCCCTGGTCCTTGTCGTCGAGCTCCCGCACGTAGAGGTGCCCGATCTCGTTGAGCGCCCGGGCGCGCTCGCCGGCGGTCTCGGCGCGCTCGCTCCGCTGGAGGAGCATCTCCACGAGCTCCTCGTGCTTGCCCAGCGCCTTGCGGAGCTCCTCGAGCGCGCTGAAGGCGATGTCGTCGCCCGGGGCGAGCTCGAGGAGGCGCAGGTAGACCGCCTCCGCCTTGTCGTGCAGCCGCCCCTTCTCGTAGATCCTGGCCGCCCGGAAGTGCAGGAGCTTCCTCGCCGCGACGGCCTGGTCGTCGCCCTGCCCTGGCGCCGAGCCCGCGTCGATCTGCTCCGAGGCCATCACGAGCGCCTCGGCCACGCGCCCCGGGTCCGCTCCCCGATCGACGGCCGCCTCTACGGCGAGCGCGAGCTCCGTGTCCGTGGGGCTCGCGACGAGCCGATCGATGAGGTCGTTCAGCTGCGCGCCCTCGATCGCCGACTCCTGCTGCTGCGGCTTGCCCAGCGGCTCGATCGCGTCGAGCACCGCGCGCGTCCCCCTCGGCCGGGCGTCCTGCGCTTTCGCGAGCAGGCGCCCCGAGAGCTCGTCGATGTCCTTGCTCACCCAGCCGCGCGGCGCGACCGCGCTCGGCGGCGGCGGCGGCTCGATGAGGTGGGCGACGGCGATGTCGACCGCGGCGGCGCCCGAGAACACGGGCTTGCCCGTGAGGAGCTCGAAGAGCAGCGCGCCGAAGGCGTAGAGATCGCTCGCGGGGCCGACGCTCTCGCCGCGCAGCTGCTCGGGGCTGGCCGCCTCGACGAGCTCCGGGCTGGACCACCCGGCGCCGAGCCGATCGCCGCCGACGTCGACGAGGATCGGGATCGGCTCCCCGTCCTCGCCGCGGGCCACGACGACGTTCTCGAGCTTGAGCGCGCCGTGGACGAGGCGCTGCTCGTGGAGCGCGGCGAGCCCGCCGAGGATCCCGCGGAGCAGCGGCTTCGCCTCGTTGATGTGGAGCGGCCCCGAGCGCGCGAGGCGCGCCGAGAGCGGCAGCCCGTCGACGTGCGTGTACGCCACGAACGCCCGGCCGCCCACGATCCCCGCGTCGACGCCGCTCGCCAGGCTCTCGTGGTGCACCTGCGCGGCCAGGCGGACGTGGGTGAGGTACCTGCGCACCGCCCGGCTGTCCCGGGTCGCCTCGCGCCGGAGCACCTTGAGCGTCCGCGGCTCGGTCCCCCGGGTCGCCGCGTAGACAAGGCCCCGGGGGCCCTCGCCGATTTTTCTCGTGACGATGTAGTCGCCGAACGCCTCGCCGGGCCCGATCTCCTCGGGCAGGCCGAGCCCATGGACGCCGAGGGCGCGGACGCGCGCGTCGACCTCTGCGCGTGAGGCGATGACGGCATCGATCAACGCATCGATGGCGTCGCGCTCGACGCAATGATCCGTGAGGGCGCGCGCGAAGGAGGCCTTGGAGGCGCTGCCCCCGATCTCGGCCGGGCTGAAGCCGAGGAGGTCGGACGACAGGGCCATCAGTTCATCGAGCGAAAAGAGGCGCTCGAGCTCGCCTCGGACGATATCAATCGACATGGGACTCCTCGGGCCGAGCCCTCGTGCCGGCGTTGCGCGCGCAGCGGACCTGCCGGACGGCGGGGGACGTGGGTCATGCTAGCGAAGCTTGGGGCTCCATGCGACATCCGACGAACGCCTGTTTTGCAGGGGGATTCGGCGGCGCGCGGCGCGACGGCGGCGCTCGACGTGGGCGCAATCGACGTCGATCGACGCGGCGTGCGGGGTCGTGCTCACCGCGCCTGCCCCGCCGAGAGGCCGGGTAACAGGTAACGCGGAGTTGCAGGAACCCTGGAGGAAAGTTGACAGGAGCGCGGAGGACGTGCGAGCGGATGTCTGTGCGTCGAATAGTGCAGTTCCTGGAGCGGACCCTCCCCATCGCGGTGCTCATCGTCGCCGTCGTGGGCGCACCGATCATGATCTTCTCGCCGCAGGGGCTGCCCCGCCTGAGGGAGCTCGAGAGAGAGCTCGCCGACGTCGAGGAGGAGAATGCCGAGCTCGGGCGGCAAATCGAGGCGCTCCGCGGCAAGGTGGCGCGCCTGCGCGACGACCCGACCGCCGTGGAGAGGATCGCGCGCGACAACCTGGGTCTCGTGCGGCAGAGCGAGGTGGTCTTTCAGTTCTCCCGGTGAGGACTCCGGGTCTCTCGGTCCTCCCCTGGCCTGTTGTCATATCGGCCACATGGCTCCGCCGCGGAAGCGCTCCGCGCCAGGACGTGAGCCAGCGCTCGGTGCGAGCCCATGAGCTCGCCTGGCTCTCTCCCTCGCCCAGCGCGCGCCACCCCGCCGCCTGGGGTGGTGAGGGAGCGGGCCCGCTGGCCGCTCGCCGCCCGTCCAGAAGGAGCAGCGTCCGTCGTGACCGGATGCGGGGCGCTGCACGCTGGCAGCGTCCTTTCTGGTATTGTGCAGCGAGTGTCGCTAGACCTGGGCCGCCTCCTCATCGCCGCCGGCGCCGTCTCCAAGGCTGAGGTCGAAGCCGCCCTCTTCGTGGCGGTCCTGCGGGGCATCCCGTTCCCTCGCGCCCTCATCGACCGCGCCGCCCTCAGCGAGCGCGCCTTGGAGGAGGAGCTCGATCGCAACGGCGGCCTCGCGCTCCGGCAGGTCGTCGGCGCCCGCGATCTCGTCGCGCGCTTGCCGCGCGCCATGTGCCGCCGCCTCGGCGCCGTCCCGATCCGCGTCGATCCCGGCGTCGGCACCATCGACGTCGCGGCGGCCGATCCGCTCGATCGCCACATCGCCGACGAGTTCAGCTTCCACCTCGGCGCGCCGGTGCGCATCTTCCGCGCGCCGATCACGGCGATCGAGGAGGCCATCCGCGCTCTCGATCTCGACGAGCGGGAGCAGGTCCCCTCCCGCGCGCGGCGCGCGACCCCGGCGTTTCCGCACGGCGCGCCCCAGTCGACCATCCCGCCGCCGCCGTCGTCCGAGGTGCCCATCCCGCTGATCCGTCGCTCCTCGGTACCGTCGTTCGACGAGGCGAGCCTGGTCGATGCGCCGAGCGGCAAGCATGGCCACCGCGGAGCGGCGCACAACGGTCACGCTCAGCGCGCGGACACGCCGGCGGCGCACGAGGACGCGATCCTGCCGCTCCGCCACGCCAAGGCGGCCCCCGGCGCGCGCGGCTCTCCCTCGAGCGCTCGCCGCTCAGCGGACGCCGAACGCGGCGCCGGCAGGAGGGCGACCGGGCGTCAGGCGGCCCTGCGCGCGCCGGCGGTCGAGCCGCCGGCCGTCTCCTTTCCGCCGCCGCCCGTGGAGATCTCGCCGCCCTTCAAGCTGCTCGCCTCGATCCTGCCCCAGGCCTCGCCTGGCCCCGACCGCGCGCCGGACAGCGCCGGGCGGGAGCCGGCCCCCTCGACGCGGCGCCTCGGCCGGCTGCCGCTCGACGCGCCCTCCGGCCTCGCGCCGCGCTCGCGCCGCCGCTCCGTCGATGCGGAGGCCCCGTCGCCTGGAAGCGGCAGGGCTCGCCCGGAGAGCGCGGCGCCGCCGTCGAGCAGGCGCTCCGGGCGGCTCCCGGCGCTGCCCCCCGCGCCCGAGCCGGAGCTCGGCGATCCTCTCGACGACGATCCGCCGCCGCAGCCCTTCGTCGATCTGAGCGACGTCATCGACGCGCTGTACCTCGCGCGCACGCGCGACGACGTCATCCGGCTCGCGCTCCGGGGGCTGCGGCTGTTCGCCGGGCGTGTCGCCATCTTCGCCGCGCACCGCGGGGTCTTTCGTGGGTTCGCGTGCAACGCGGAGTTCGGCGACCAGGAGGCGCTGCGCAAGCTCTCCCTCCCGATGGATCAGCCGAGCGTGCTCGCCACGGCCGTGGCGACCCACCTCTACGTCGGCCCGATCCCCGGCACCCCCACCCACGCGCCGCTGCTCGACGTCATGGTCAACCCGAGCCTCGACGTCGCCGCCGTCGCCGTGCAGGTCGTCGGCCGGCCCGCGATGATCCTGGTCGCCGATCGGATCCTCGACACCTCGAGCGGCTCGCGCCGGATGGTCGAGCTCGCGCGCGCCGTCGGCGAGGCCTTCAGCCGGATCCTGTCGGCGCGCGGGTGAGCGCCCGCCGTCGTCCCGCGCGACGAGCGCTGCGCGCCGCCCCGACGCTGCCCTGAAGGATCGCGCCGCGCTCGGCGCCCGCGGAGGTGTCCGCGCGCTGTCGGCTGCCGCGGCGCTCGCAGCTGCGCCCGCGCGCGTCGCGTTGCAGCCGTCGCGTTGCATGCGTGCGTTCCGCGCCTTTCATCGGCGCAACAGAGGCAGGAGGATCCTGATGCCGCCCTGGTGCAAGTACGCGTCGCCCGATCTCAAGATGTGTTGTTTTCCAGTGTGTCTGTCCGACACGATCTGTTCGCTTCGCGTATTACAGGAATTTTCCTGTGACAAGGGAACCGCGTCCGCTCTCTTCGAAATTTTTTACAATCCTGAACCCTTTTTATGAACGGCGGTCAGATTTGGCTATCCGACTGAGGGTCAAATCGGGTTAAGGCATTTGGGTCTCATCGAGTTCGCGTGGACAGCGTGATTCGCCTCCCCCGAAAGGAGCTCCAAATGCATCCTGCAAAGACGCACGAGAGCAATGTGATCGCCCGTAAGCTCGTTCTGGTGATCGCTGGTTTGACCGCTGCCGCGGCTGGTTGCTCGGCAGACGTCGGCGGCGCCGACACCGAGGAAGTTGGCACGAATCAGCTGGGATTTGAGCGATTCGAGCGGACGGTGTTCCGGGAGCCTGACACCGGCATCTACATTGTTAACGGGGACACGCCGGTCGTAGATATCAAGCATCTGCGCGAGTTCTGGGAGGCGCATGTGCGCGGTGGTGCGCTGATCGTCAACCAGGAAGGCGGGGAAGACGTCATCTGGACGGCGGAGCAGCGGCACAACCTCTCGTACTGCGTGAGCACGAGATTCGGGGACAAGTACGAGGAGGTCGTCACGGCGATGGCGGATGCCGTCAAGGCATGGGAGGACGTCACGGACGTCGACTTCATCCATGTCGAATCTGCCGACTCGCGCTGCACGTCGAGCACCAGCGAGGTCCTGTTCGACGTGAACCCCGTCAGCGCCGGCGGCCAGTACCTGGCGCGCGCCTTCTTCCCCGGCCAGTCGAGGTACTCGCGGAACGTGCTGATCGACAGGACCGCTTTCGACAGCACGCGGCCCACGATCACGGGCATTCTCCGCCACGAGCTCGGCCACACCCTTGGCTTCCGTCACGAGCACACCCGTCCTGAGTCGGGCACCTGCTTCGAGGACGACAACTGGCGTTCCCTCACCGAGTACGACGGCGCGTCCGTCATGCACTATCCCCAGTGCAACGGCACAGGCGACAGCACGCTCGTCCTCACGGAGAAGGACATCGCGGGCGTCCGGTCGCTCTATGGCACGTCGAGCGGAGACGGCGGTGACGGCGGAGGTGATGGAGGCGGCGGGGAGCCGCCGACCGGGGAGCCGCCGACCGGGGAGCCGCCGGCCGGGGAGCCGACCACCGAGAACTTCAGCGGTCGCGTCGCCCGGGGAGCCTTCGATGCGGTCGGGCCCGCCGAGGGGTTCGAGGTCGTGGCCGGGACGACCCTCACCGTCGTCATGACCGGGACCGGAGACCCCGATCTCTTCGTGAAGTTCGGTGATGCGCCGACGGCGAGAGCGTTCGATTGCCGGCCCTACCTCAGCGACGCCAACGAGACCTGCACGCTCGATGTGCCCCAGGGCCAGACGAGGGCCTTCGTCAAGGTGCACGGCTTCACGGCCTCGACCTACGACATCGAGGTGCGCTACTCCGCGCCGAAGGCGCCCGGAGGCGAGCCCGGAGGTGAGCCCGGAGGCGGCGGCACCGAGACGTCGACGAGCTTCGACGGCAGCGTCTCGCGGCGCGAGACGGCGTCCCACGGGCCAATCTCGGTGGTCCCGGGCACGACCTTCCGGGCCGTGATGAGCGGCACCGGGGATCCCGATCTCTACGTGCGGTTCGGCGAGCAGCCCACCCTGAGCGCCTTCGACTGCCGGCCTTACCTCGACGGCGCGGACGAGACGTGCGAGCTGACGGTCCCGGAAGGGCAGTCGGAGGCCTTCCTCCTCGTGCAGGGGTACGCGGAGAGCACCTACACGGTGAAGGTCGACTACACGACGCCGTGACGCGGCGGACCCTCGGCCCGCAAAGGCGGAGAGGGCGCCAGACGCAACCTGCGTAGAAGAGGGCGACGCGGCGGAGAGGCACCGAGGTGCACGGGATCAACCCCACTCTCCGCCGCGCGTCGTTCTTCCATCATGCTCGCTTCGCCTCTCATGGACTGACCGGCCCGCGCGGGCGGCGCGAACGCCGCCGACGCGGGCGCGGGCGCGGGCAAACGCGCGCGGGGGGGAACGAAGCGGCGGGCGGCGGCCGGCGGGCGGCGGGCGGTGGTGATGCGAGCCTGCAGCGCGAGGCGCCTGCGAGGAAGTCGACCCCCGCGCCCCGGTGAATGATAGGCTGCTGGCCCGGATCCTCTCCTGGCGCCGCCGCTTGCCCATGCCGAACGAGACCCCTCACGCCCTTCGCTTCACCTGGCTGTTGGCCGCGCTGCTCGTGGAGTCCGTCACGCTCGCCGGATGCATCGGAGAGCCCTTTCAGTTCGGCAGCGGCGGCGGCGAACCGATCGGCGGTGGCGGCAGCGAACCGATCGGCGGCGGTGGCGGCGAGCCGATCGGCGGCGGGGGCGCCGGGGGAGGGACCGGCGGCGGAGGGCCGCAGCCCGTGCCGGTGACATGGCCGGACTCGCCGACCACGCGCTGCTCGAACGGGACCACCGTGCTGGAGGCGTGCCCAGGGCCCTCGGCGCCCTTCTTCGGACAGGACGGGAACTACGAGATCGCCGTCCCCTCCTACACAGAAGCCGACGGCGCGGTGGAAGACTCGGTGACCGGGCTCACCTGGGAAAAGGTGGTGGAGAACGGGATGTTCACGCTGGTCGGCGCGCAGGAGCACTGCGCGGCGCTCAGCGCCCAGGGCATCGGCGGCCTCTCGGACTGGCGCCTGCCGACGCGGATCGAGCTCGTCTCCATCCTGGATTTCGGCCATGCCACGGCGTTTCCCGATATCTTCTTCACGTCCACCCAGGACAGCTTCTACTGGTCCGCGACCGACGTCGCCGCGGACAGCTCGTTCGCCTGGGGTGTGCTGGCCAGCGATGCGTCCCTCGGCTTCTTCCCGAAGGACGACACGGCCGGCGCGCGGGCGCTGTGCGTCGGAGGTGTGAAGGGGATCGCGCCGGCCGATCTCTCGCCCGGCGAGGACTGGGTGCTCGATCGCTCGACGGGGCTCGTCTGGCAGCGCCACGCCTCCCAGACCCGGTTCATCTGGAGCGACGCGCTCGCGCACTGCCAGGACCTCGGCCTCGCCGCGAAGAGCGACTGGCGGCTGCCGAGCGCGAAGGAGCTGCTCTCGATCGTCGATGATCGGCGGTCCGGGCCGGCGATCGACCTGGCGGCCTTCCCGGGGACGCCGTCCGACGTCTTCTGGTCGTCGACGCCCGCCATCGGCAGCGCGGAGAAGGCCGTCCTCGTCAACTTCACGAACGGCGCATCGCAGGACCACACGGTCCGCGATCGGCGGCTCGTGCGCTGCGTTCGCTCCGACGGGTGAGCGCCGCTCATGCGCCGAAGGGCGGGTCCGATGGCGCATGGCATGCGCCGCCGCCGCCCCCCCGCTGCCAGCGATGAGCCCACGCCGCGGCGGCCGCTCAGCCCCCGGGCTTGACGAACTTCAGGACGAAGCGGTCGCTCGTGCCCCGCTTGTCGCCCGCCACCATCGGCGAGGCGTTCCAGTCGCGCGTGTCCGCGGGGCTCCGGAGGAAGGTCGCCTCGGCCGCGAGCCGGAAGCCGGCCCGCTCGATCTCCTCGCGCACGATCTTCTCCTCGATGCGGTGGAGCGTCTTCACCTCGGTGACGCCCGTCCCGGCGCGCCCGGCATGATCGACGATCGCGAACACGCCGCCGGGCTTGAGCGCGCGGAAGACCGCGCGGTTCATCGCGGCCCGGTCCGCCTCCATCCACACCGTGTCGTGGTAGAAGAGCACGAAGAACACGGCGTCGAGATCCCGCGCCTCGGGCGGCAACGGGTCGTCGAGCTCGCGATCGACCCGGACCACCGACTTCATCACGGGCTTCTTGAGCCGCTCGCTCCACGGCTTCTCGGCGAAGCGCTCGAGGACGAAGCGGTTGTTCTGCGCATAGACGACCCCTCCCGGCCCGACCGCCCGCGCCAGGAGCTCGGCCGAGTAGCCGCCCCCCGCCGCGAGCTCCGCGACCTTCATCCCCGGCTGAATGCCGAAGAACGCGAGCGTCTCCGCAGGCTTACGGCCGGCGTCGAGCGCCCGGTCGGCGTCCGCGCGATCGGCGGCGTCGACGACGGCGCGCAGGGCAGCAGGCACCTCGACCGAGGCGACCGATAGCGGCGCCGGGGCGACCGCGTCGCCCGGGGCGGGGGCCGCCGCAGCGGGCGGCGCATCGGGCTGAGCCGGGGGCGCAGCCGTCGGAGGCGGCGGAGCTGCGGGCGGCGAGGCGCTACACCCGGCGAGCGCGGTCAGGGCGAGGACGAGGAGAACGTGAGGGCGTCGCATGCCGCGCTGCTAACCGAGCGGACCGAGCGCCGCAAGCGATGCGGCTCACGGGGTGCCCGCGGCCGGCGCGGTGGCGGGGGCGGTGCCCGCGGCCGGCGCGGCACCCGCGGTAGAGCCCGCGGCCGGCGCAGCGCCCTCGGCGGGGCTCGCAGGGGAAGGAGCTCTTCGCAGGGGCAACAGCGCGGCCTGCACGGCGGCGGTGATCTGCGGCTGCACTGCCCGAACGGCGCGCTGCACGGCCGCGGGGGAGGCTGCGCTCGGTCCGCCGCGGCCGACGCGCACGCTGGCGACCGCGATCCCCGCCAGCGCTGCGCAGGCGATCGCCGCCGCGAGCAGGCGCTGCCGCGTCGCCCCGGCCGGCGGCAGGACCGCGCCCGGCGCCGAGGACGGCGGCCGCGCCTCGTCGCGCGGCCTCGGCGTCAAGGAGACCGCCCCCCTCAGGCTCGACGCCTGGAGCGGCTCGAGCGAGCTCTCCTCGCCGGACGCCGGCGCCACGGCGTGGAACCCGCCGCTCACCGGGGCGCTCGACGGCGCCGGGAGCGCCGCGTCGATGCCATCGAGCGCATCGAGGGCATCGAGCGCCTCGGCCTCACCACCGAGCACCTGCGACGATGGGCCGGGGCGTCGCGTTGCGCGCAGGGTGAAGGGGCTGTCCGCGTCGGCGCGCGTCAGCTCGCCCCCCTCCAGATCGTCTTCGTCCTCGGGGAGCTCGGGCGTGTGGGGGCCCGGCGGACGCGACTCCGGCGACTCCTTCAGCGCGGCGCTCACGAGCGCCCCGAGGTCCTCCGGCGTGCCGATCTCGTGGCCTGCCTCGCGCAGCGCCTCGATCGCCTCCAGCATCGCGCGCGCGTCGGGGAAGCGGTCGTCCCGGCGCGGCGCGAGCGCGCGCGCGAGGATCGCCTCCAGCGCGGGGCTCACCTCGGGGCGCAGCTCGCTCGCCCGCAACATCTGCCCCTCGCGCGCCGCCGCCATCCGCGAGGCGGCGCTGCTCCCGGGGAAGGGCCGCGTCCCGGTGAGCATCTGGAACAGGACCACCCCGAGGGCGAACACGTCGGCGCGCGCGTCGACGCGCTCGCCGTCGAACTGCTCGGGCGGCATGTAGCTCGGCTTCCCGACCAGGTCGCGCCGGGCGGTGTCCCCCACGTCGCCCCGCGTGGCGATCGCCACGCCGAAGTCCGCGATCTTCACGACGCCGCTCAGCGAGATGAGCACGTTTCCAGGGCTCACGTCGCGGTGCACCATCAGCCGCCCCTCGGCGGCCGAGCGCTCGTGCGCGTAGCCCAGCCCCTCGAGTACCTGGGCGGCGACGAAGAGCGCGATCGGCACCGGGACGGACTCCCCGCGCGCCCAGAGCCCCTTGCAGAGTCGCCCGAGATCCGTCCCGGACACGAGCTCGAGCACGAGGTAGAAGTCGCCCGCATCATCGACGCCGAAGTCGAGCACCTCATCGATATTCGGGTGCTTGAGGCGGGTCATCATGCTCGCCTCGGCGATGAAGAGCTGCCTGAGATCGTCGCTGCCAGCGTGCATCGGGACGATTCGCTTGATGGCGACCGGGACCTCCTCGCCGTCCGGCCCGAGCGCGACCGCGCGAAACACCTCGCCCATCCCGCCGCGCGCCATCCGCGGTCCAATGGCGTAACGCCCCAGAACAACCCCCCTCGATGGCGCGCTCTCCACGGTGCCCCGACTCTAGATTGCACCGAGGGGCGGGGTAAAGGGGCGACAGCGCTCGATCTCCAGAGACGCTGCGGTCGATTGCAGAAATCGACTCGTGGTGTTCCCCTCTGCGCCGAAACATGGCTGTCACATCGCCAGGGCGGACGGCGGCGACACGTCCACGACGAGCGCCCATCGCGAGCGTGGCAGGGGCTCAGGGGCGCAGAGCGAGGTGGATGTCGCTGGATCTGCGTGGGCCGGGTACCCGTCCGCTCAGGACATGATGCGCGGCGCGCCGCTGCGAGCGCCCGGAGGCGCTCGGCGCCGGGCTCACGCCTGGTGGAGCAAGATCGCGAGGAGCCCGAGCGACGCGCGCTTGCGCTTCGCGTCGATGGTCTCCGTGGCGCCGACGCAGAGCGGACAGCCGGCCTCGTCGCAGCGGCAGCCGGCGATGAGCTGCCGCGTGCGCGCGAGGAGCTCGTCGCGCTGCTCGTAGATGCGCTCGGAGAGCCCGACGCCGCCTGGCACGTTGTCGAACAGGAACAGCGTCGGATCGAAGACCCCGGCGGCCTCTCCGCCGGCCGGGACCTCCCGCGCCTCGCTCCCGTCCTCGAGCGTCTGGCCGATGTCGCGCGGATCGCACATGAGCGAGAGCGTCGCGACCGTCTCCAGCGCCCGCGCGATCCCGCGCAGGCCGTCGATGGCGGTCGCGCGGCCGAGGCCGAGCTCCTCGCAGAGCGGCTCGGGCACGGTGAGCCAGAACGAGGTCGTGTGCATCTGGATGTCGGGCAACCGCACGTCGCCGTATCCCGTGTTCTCGTGCGTGTAGAACTTGATCTTCTTGTACCCGACCACCTTCTCCACGATGCTCACCTCGCCGAAGGCGGCGGTCGCCCGGCCGAGCGGGGCGGCCGCGCTCTCGTCGAGGATGCTCACCTTCCGGTGGGTGAGCGCGGTCGTGAAATAGTCGGGGACGACCTTCGTCACGAAGGCCTTGTGGTTCTCGTAATCGAGCCGCTCGACCTGGTACTGCTCGCCGTCGTGCTGGTAGATGGCCTGTTCGTGGAGCATCGTCGGCGCCGCGCGCCAGTCGAGCTCCGCCAGCGTCTTGCCATGGGCCTTGTCGATGATGACGAAGTTGTCCCAGCCCACCGAGCGCAGGCTCACGTGGTTCGCCGGATACGCGTCGCTCGCCCAGTGGAAGCGATCGTTCGACTCGTGCACGACCCCGTTGTCCTGCAGGAAGCGGAGCGCCGCCACGGTGTCGTCCGGCGGCATCGCCGCGTAGGGCTCCCCCTTGAGGAACGGCAGCTCGAACGCCGCGCACTTGAGGTGCTGCACGAGGATCTCGGTGTTCTGCGGATCGATCCGGGCCGACTCGGCCCCGCGCTCCAGCAGGTACCCCGGGTTCCTCGCGAGGTACTGGTCGAGCGCCGCGCTGGTGGCGCACAGGACCGCGATGCTCGTCTTGCCGCGCCGGCCCGCCCGGCCGAAGCGCTGCCACGTCTCGGCGACCGACCCGGGGTAGCCGGCGCAGATCACCGCGTCGAGCTCGCCGATGTCGATGCCGAGCTCGAGGGCGTTCGTGGCCACGACGCACAGGATCTCGCCCTCGCGCAGCCCCCGCTCGACCCGCCGGCGCGTCTCCGGGAGGTAGCCGCCGCGGTACGCCATGATCGCGTCCTCCGCCCCGATCTCCTTGCCGACGCCATCGCGCAGGTACTTCAGCATGATCTCGACCGAGTTGCGCGACTGGCCGAACACCAGCGTCGGCACGCGGGCGCGGGCGAGATCCCCGGCGAGGCGCACCGCGCTCTTCAGGGTGCTGGCGCGCACCCCGAGCTCCGCGTTCACCACCGGCGGGTTGTACAGGAAGAAGCGCCGCGGCCCCCGCGGGGCGCCTGACTCGTCGATGAGCTCGAGCTCGTCCTCGGCGATGCCCAGCAGGCGCGCGGCGTGCGCCCGCGGGTTGCCGATCGTCGCCGTCGCGCAGAGGAAGGTCGGGCTCGACCCGTGGAACGCGGCGACCCGGCGCAGCCGGGCGAGGACGTGGGCGACGTGCGACCCGAACACGCCGCGGTAGGTATGGAGCTCGTCCAGCACGACGTAGCGCAGGCGCTGGAACGTCCGCGCCCAGTGCGCGTGGTGCGGCAGGATCCCCGCGTGGAGCATGTCGGGGTTGGTCATCACGATGGGGCTGCGCTCGCGCGCCGCCCGCCGGGCGTCGCCCGGCGTGTCACCGTCGTACACGATCGCCGGGATCGTGAGCCCCGCCTCGCGGATGAGCGCGTGCAGGCCGGCCTCCTGATCCCGGGCGAGCGCCTTGGTGGGGTACAGGTAGATCGCGCTGCCGCCCTGGCCCGACGCGGCGCCCTCGGCGAGCGCGTCGAGCACCGGGAGATGGAAGCAGAGGCTCTTGCCGCTGGCGGTGGGCGTCGCGACGACCACGTGCCTCCCCGCCCGCGCCGGCTCCGCCGCGGCGCTCGGGCCTGCCGGCTTCGCGCGGGCCGCCGCGAAGGCCCGCGCCTGGTGGTCGTAGAGCCGATCGATGCCGCGCCGCTCCAGGGCGCCGCGGAGCGCCGGCGCGAGCGCGTCGGGCATCGGGGCGGTGCGCGCGTCGGCCGGCGGAAGCTCGCGATCCGCGGTGAAACAAGGGCGGACATAGCCGGAGGCAAGCCACGACGAGATGACGGTCTCGACGCCGGTCTCGATCTTCCAGGGGGGCGACGGCATGACGCAGGTATACTAAACAGATGCGCCGTGTCACTCAACCGGATCGGGCGCGACGCACACGTCGGCCGCCGTGGCGCGGCGCTGGCCTGCGCGGCCGGGATCTCGGAGGCGGCGCGCGGGTGAGGGGAGGGCGGCGCGCGGGTGAGGGGAGGACGGCGCGCGGGTGAGGGGCCGGCGCGGCAGGCGCGGCGGATCGGCGCGGCAGGCGGGCGTGGCGGGCCGGCGCGGAACGCGGTCGCGGCGGGCTGCCGCGGCAGGCGGGCGTACAGCGAAGAGGGGGCATCTCCCGTCCTCGAACGAGATCCGGTGTCTTGGGCTCTCCTGTGGTCCAGTTGCCGCACGCGACGCACATGGGGGCTCCGGCGAATGGCTCGTTTGCGCGCAACGGATGGGAAGCGCGGATACGGCGCGTGAGGCGATGTCTCAGTGTCGTCGTGATTCCTTCTGCACCGACGGACGCAGGGCGGTGCCTCTCGCGTGCGCGCTCAGGCGCCGCCCCGAGACCGTCGGCCCTGGTGTGCTGGTTGCCTGAGGACGAGCCGATCGACGACGGAGATCCGGAGTCGATGATCCCATCCGCTCTCTCACCCGCCTTCTCCGGGCGACCTCTCGTCCGGGGCTGGCAACGAGGTGTCGCACATGAAAAACGCAGTGGTCTTGACGCTCTTCGGCGCGTCGCTGGCGGGGTGCGCCGCGTACGCTCCAAGCTTCGGCGAGCGGCTCGGCGCGTCGGAGGCGATGATTCGAGCCGCCGAGGAGGTCGGAGCCGACGAGGATCCGCGGGCGGAAGCCCACCTCCGCCTCGCCCGGGAGCAGGTGCAGCGGGCGACGCGGCTGTCGGAAGGCGGCGTGCCCGATCGGGCGCAACGCATGCTCCTGCGCGCGCAGGCGGACGCGGAGCTCGCGCTCGCCCTCACGCGCGAGGCGCAGGCTCAGGCCCGCACGCACGAGGCGCTCGAGGAGGTCGGATCCATCCAGCGGCAGCTCCGCTAGGGCTCGCCGAGAGGAGGCGCAGAATCATGCGAACCAATCACGGGACAGTGGCCATTCTGCTCGTCGGCGGTCTCCTGGGGTGCGCGAGCGCCCCGCTCCCGCCGAAGGAGCTCATCGAGGCGAGGAAGAGCTACGAGCGCGCCCGGGCGAGCGCGGCGGCAGAGCTCGCGCCCGCGGACCTGCGCGGCGCCACCGAGGCGATGGAGCGCGCGGAGCAGGCGTTCGCCGGGGGGAGCGAGCTCGCCGAGGCGAGGGATCTCGCGTACCTCGCGGGGCGCCGGGCGCAGCTGGCCGAGTCGCTGGGGCGCGCGGCGGCCACGGAGCGGCAGCGCGGCGCGGCCCTCCAGGCGTACGGCGAGGTGCACCTCGCGCTGCGAAGGAGGGGGGCGCCGGCGGTCGACCCGGCCGGTCCCACCGATCCTCCCGGACGGGAAAAGGCGCCGGTGCGGCCGCGCGCCCCGGAGCGTCCGGTGGTGATCCTGAACCAGCGGTGAACCGGCGCGGCGATCGGCGGAGGAGACGCGGGCGAGGGCGGAAGACGGAACCGGAAGGCGCGAGGGGGAAAACGGACGAGCAGACGAACGGACGAACGGACGAACGGAAGAGCAAAAGACGACCGCCGCCGGGCATCGCCCTGCTCGAGGCTGTTTGCTCCGTGCCACGCCATCGCGTAGAAGCGAAGACGATGTCCTCGGACGCACCGCAAGCGTCGCCCGTCGCGCACCTTCCCGACGATCTCCCCAGCGAGGAGCGCGCCTCGCTCCGCTTCTTGGCCGTCGTGGCGCTCGTCTCGTGCGCCGCCGACCTGGTGACGAAGGGGTGGGCGCACGCGCGCCTCGCCGGGTTCGACCCGAAGCGGTCGGGCGCGAAGGTCCTCACGATCATCCCGGACCACCTCGATTTCATCTTCGCGCAGAACCCCGGCGGCGCCTGGAGCTTCCTGCGCGGCCTCCCGGACGGCCTGCGGCGGCCGTTCTTCCTGTTCGTCTCCGCCGCGGCGATGGTCTTCATCTTCTCGATCTACCGGCGCGTCCACAGGGACCAGACGGGGATGAAGTGGGGGCTCGCGCTGGCGCTCGGCGGCGCGATGGGCAATCTGGTCGACCGGATCCGCTACGGCTGGGTCATCGACTTCATCGACGTGTACGTGATCCGCGGCGGCCGGGAGTTTCACTGGCCGACGTTCAACGTGGCCGACATCGCGATCGTCGCGGGGGTCATCCTGATGTCCAAGGACATGATCGTCGCGACCCGCAGCGCGAGCGCGCCGTCTCCAGACGCTCGCGGCGCCTCGGAGGGCCCGGCGGGCGGCGACCCCACACCTCCGCTATCGACGGAAGCGCCTCCGCCTGTGCCGCCGGCCAGCTGAAGGACGCGAGCGGGCGGCTCGGCCGGAGCAGACGGCGCGCGGCGCGGCGCCCGGGTGTGGCGCGGCGCGGCGCGCGCAAGTCACGCACGTCACGTGACACGCGCAAGGCGTGAAAGACGCGCGCGGCGGCGCCTGCGGAGGGAAGCCTTTGCCGGAGCGCTCGGTTTGTCGTAGAGGAACGCGCTCCGCATGACTGAAGACGCGACGCCGCGAGACGCTCCCGTTGAGACCGAAGGTGCCCACGCCGAGTCGCATCGCTCCGCGCCCGTGAACGCGCCGGCCGGCGAGCCGCCGGCCTCCGCCGGCGAACGCGACCACGAGGGGCGCGGCTCCTCGCAGGAGGGGGACGCCGACGACGTGGTCGCGCCGACGAAGCCCGCCTACCGGCCGTCGTACGTGTTCCTGATCGTCGTCTCGGCCATCACCCTGGCCGCCGATCTCGGCACGAAGTGGTGGGCCAAGGACCGGCTGGAGCCGCAGGCGCTCACGGACCTCACCGCCGCGCGGCCGCTCTCGTTCCGGAAGATCGAGGTGATCAAGGATCACCTGAACATGATCTTCGCGAAGAACCACGGCGGAGCGTGGGGCATCCTGGGCGACGAGAGCGAGGCGATCCGCCGCCCGTTCTTCCTGGTGGTCTCGCTCGCGGCGATCGTCTTCATCGTCTCGCTGTACCGCAAGCTCCACCCCTCCCAGATCGCGCTCAGGTGGGGGCTGCCGCTCGTGCTCGGCGGTGCGCTCGGGAACCTGGTCGACCGCATCCGTTACGGGTACGTCATCGACTTCATCCAGGTCCGGCTCACCTCGACGTTCGTGTGGCCGACGTTCAACGTGGCCGACATCGCGATCGTCGTCGGCGTCGGGCTGATGGCGATCGACATGTTCTCCCCCCACCGCCCCGAGCCCAAGGCGTCCGGCGCGAAGGCGTCCGCGGGCTGATCATGCGGCCCGAGCTGTTCCGCCTGCTCGACGTTGCGTTCCCTGCCTACTTCCTTCTGCTGCTGACCGGCTTCCTCTTCGCGACGGCCATCGGCGCGCTGTGGGCGAGGCGGATCGGCGAGAACCCGGATGTGATCGTCGACCTGGGGCTCGCCTGCCTGCTCGCGGGCGTCGTCGGCGGCAGGCTCCTCCACGTCGTCGCCGACGGATACTTCTGGGATTACGTGCACCTCTGCACCGACCCGTCGCTTGTCGACTGGAAGGTCGAGCAGGCGCTCTGCGCGTCGCGGTACCACGGCGTGTGGGACGCGGCGAAGGGGGTATGCCACCCGATCGAGCGCGATTGCCTGGCGTGGGCGAAGTTCTGGGCCGGCGGCCTGACGTACTACGGCGGCTTCGTTGGCGCGTCGGCGATGGCGTACTGGCTGCTCAAGCGCGATCGGTTCCCGTTCTGGAAGGCGGCGGACATGGCGGGCTTCGCCGTCCCGCTCGGCCTCGGGTTCGGCCGGATGGGCTGCCTGCTCGCCGGCTGCTGCTTCGGCCTGCGCACCGACGGGGCGTTCGGGCTCTCGTTCCCGCCGAACAGCCCCGCGAGCGACGCGCAGTTCAAGCTGCTCGAGCTCACGAGCCCGCGCCTGCCGTCGCACCCGGTGCACCCGACGCAGATCTACGAGTCGGCGATGTCGTTCGCCATCGCGGCGATCTGCCTGCTCTACGTGCACGGGCGGAAGCGGTACGACGGGCAGGTCTTCGCGACGTTCCTCGGCCTCTACGCGCTCGGGCGCTTCGTTCTCGAGTTCGCGCGGGCCGACGACCGCGGGGGCTTCGTCGGCCTGTCCACGTCGCAGCTCATCGGGCTCGCGATGGCCGGCGCTGCGGTCGCGATCCACGTGGCGCGGAGCCGGAAGGCAGCGCCCGCGGCGGCCGCGCCCGCCGCCTGACCTGCGCCGCCGCGGAGGACGGCGCGCGGAAGGAGCAGCGCAGCGGTCTGCCGTGCGCCACGCCGCGCGGAGGACGGCGCGCGAAGGAGCAGCGCAGCGGTCTGCGATGCGCCACGCCGCGCGGAGGACGGCGCGCGAAGGAGCAGCGCAGCGGTCTGCGATGCGCCGCGCCGCCGCGGAGGACGGCGCACGGACGACGCCGCGCAGGCGGCCCGGCCGGCGCCGCGCCGCCCGTCAGCCCTTGGTGACTTCCTTCTCCTTGCGCGCCTTGTACGCCGCGCGCTGGGCGTCGGTCGGCGGCTTGCCGAAGAGGTACGCGAGGCCGATCGAGAGCACGTAGAGCAGGCACATCGGCACGGCCATGACGAGCTGGCTCGTGATGTCCGGCGGCGTCAGGACGGCCGCCAAGACGAAGGCGCCGAACACGAACCAGCGGCCGAACAGGATGAGCTGGATGTAGTTGACGATGCCGGCGATGGAGAGAAAGAGCACGATGAGCGGGATCTCGAAGATGATCCCGAAGCCGAGCAGGAGCTGGGCGACGAAGTCGAGGTAGTCGCCCATCATCACGGTCGGCGTGATCGTCACCCCGTCGCCGCCGACCGTGCCGGCCAGGCTGAGGAAGTAACCGAACGAGATCGGGAAGGCCGCTCGCCAGCCGAACCAGCCGCCGCCGACGAACAGGATCGTCGAGAACAGGACGAACGGGATGACGTAGCGCTTCTCTTTGGCGTAGAGGCCGGGCGCGACGAACGACCACAGCTGGTAGAAGATGAACGGCGAGGCCATCGCCGCGCCGCCGATCATCGACAGCTTGAAGTAAGCGACGAACGCGGCCGCGGGCGCGCCGAAGTGGAGCGAGGGGTTGCCCGCCAAGTTCTGCTCTCGCCACGCCTGCACGAACGGGACGGTCAGGAAGTGCAAGAGCTGCTCGCGCACCTCCCACCCCACGACGCAGGCCGCGAAGAAGACAAGGATGCTCCGGACGAGCCGCTTTCTCAGCTCGTCGAGGTGCTCCCAGAACGACATCGGCTTGTCTTCGCCCGGATCCTCCGCGGCGTCGCTCGGCGCGCCCTCCGCCCCCGGGGAGCCGCTCTTCACCGCCGCCGCCTGCTCCTGGCTCATGACGTCGCTCCGTTTCCGGTCACGACGCCCTGCGACGCCGCGGTGGTCTCTGCGGCCACGGGCGCTGTCGCCGCGGTGGTCTCTGCGGTCGCGGGCGTCGTCGCCGCGGTGGTCTCTGCGGTCGCGGGCGCTGTCGCCGCGGTGGTCTCTGCGGCCGCGGTCGCTGTCGCCGCGGTGGTCTCTGCGGCCGCGGGCGCTATCGCCGCGACGGCCTCTGCGGCCGCGGGCGCTGTCGCCGCGGTGGACTCGACGTCGACCGTGGCGTCCGCCGCCTTCGCGGTCTCCGTGGGGGACGCGCTTTCCGGTGCGACCGGCAGGCCGGCGGCGCCGTCCGGGGCCGCGTCCAGCGTCACTCCGTAGGCGTCGCAGCCGAGGACGGGGTACTCGCGCTCGCGGGGCGGGTTCACGACGGGCGGCGGCGGCTCGGGATCCGGCGGCCTCACGCGTGGCGTGGACGAGGCGATCGCACCGGCGGTCACGGCGCCGACGACGGGGTTCACAAGCGTCTCGAGCACGTTGACCCGCGACAGGGCGCGGAGCTCGCGGAGCTCACGCTCGAGCCCCTCCTGGCGGATCAGATCGTCGATGCCGCTCTGCGTCCGGAGATCCGTGCTCAAGCGGCGGAGCTTGGCGATCCAGCTCCCCGCCGACCGCATCATCGCAGGCAACCGCCGGGGACCGACCACGATGATGCCCACGATGGCGAGCACCATGATTTCGCCGAAGCTGAAGCCGAACACGCGCGCAAGCTAGCGCGCGTGGGAGCAGGGATCCATAGCGACGCTCACGCTGGCCTGGGCGGCGCGCTCGGCCCGACGTCGGCTGCGCCGGCGGTCGCCCCGGCGCGGGGCGGCGCCCGGCGGCCGCCCGGTCGCCGCGCCTCCGCCGAAGGCCGCGCGAGCTGCCCGCACGCCGCGCCGACGTCGCCCCCGCCCGAGTAGCGCACGATCGAGCCGACGCCGGCGGCGGAGAGGACCGCGCGGAAGGCGTCGAGCCGCGCCGAGCGCACGAACGGATCGGCCGACGCGCCGCGTTCATCGCCGCCGTCCGGCGAGGGCAGGGGATCGTCGGGCGCGCCGATCGCGTTGTAGGGGATGAGGCTGAGCCGGGGAGAGATGCCGTGCTGCGCCGCGAAGCCGCGGGCGAGCGCGGCCAGGCACGCGGCGTCCTCGTCCGTGTCGTTCTGGTCCGCGAGGAGCGTGTACGCCCACATCGGCGCGTGCCCGCTCGCGCGCGCGTGCTCGCCCACGGCCGCGAGGACCTCCTCGAGCGGGTGCGCGCCGTCGATCGGCATGAGCAGGCGCCGCTTGCCGGGGCGCACCGAGCCGAGCGACAGGCCGAGCCGGACCGCGGGGACCTCGGCCGCGAGCCGCCGGATGCCGGACGGGAGCCCCGCCGTACAGACGGTGATGTTGCGCATGTCGATGGCCTGCGCGCTCGGCTCGGAGAGCACCCGGATCGCCTGGATGACCCGGTCGGCGTTGGCGAGCGGCTCGCCCATGCCCTGGAACAGCACGCCATGGACGCGCGCGCCGCCGCCCACGGTGGCGTCGAGATCGCGGCGGATGAGCCGCACCTGCTCGACGAGCTCCCAGGCCTCCAGGTTGCGCGTGAGGCCCATGCGCCCTGTGGCGCAGAAGGCGCACGCGAGCGCGCAGCCGACCTGCGAGCTCACGCACGCCGAGTACCGGCCCGGCCGCTCGAGCGGGATGCGCACCGACTCGACCGTCGCGCCGTCCTCGAGGCGGAAGGCGTACTTCACGAACGGATCCTCGGCGCTCGCGCGCCGCTCGACGAGCGCGAGCGTCCTGATCTCGCCCGCCGAGCGCGCCGCGTCGAGCGCGGCGCGCCGGACGGTCGCGGGCGCGCGGGCGGGCAGCTCGCCGAGGCGGTGCGCCAGGGAGACGATGCGGCGCGCGTCGGTGAGGTCGATGCCGCAGGCGCCGGCGAGCTCCTCCGGCAGCACGGCCTGGAGCGCGAGGCGGGGGCGGCGTTCGTCCGGGCTGCTTCGAGGGCTGGGATCCACGGCGGATACCGACTAGCGCGCCAGGGCGGCCCAGTCTACGGCCGCGCGCGCATGTTTCGGCGGATCCGCCGGAGGGGGCGCGGGGTCGCGCCGCTCCTTACGGCGTTCTGAGGCGGCGATGCGACACGGCGTTCTGAGGCGGCGATGCGACGCCGTGGTCGCCGCCGGCGTCGCGTCCGCCGATGCCGCGCTCCCGCCCCCCACGCGGTGAGCTCGAGCGGAGAGCGCCTATGGCCCGACGCCCTGCCCCTCTGGCGAGCGCCTCGAGCGAGCCGAAAAACTTGCGTCCTGCCGCCCGCGACGAAACATAGGGGAGAGTGCCCGCCAGGACCACGGCGCCTCTTCCCTCAGCCTGACGAGCTCTCGCCAGAGAGGCGGACCATGGCGTTCAAAAGCGCAGTCATCGGACACACGACGCAGACAACCAGCAGGATCTTGGCCGTCTTCGAGAGGCCCAAGGCGAGGGCGAGGCTGGCGTTCGCGGACGACAACGGCGTTCGCACGCTCGACGTGCCGATCAACAGCGCGCCGCCCTTCGGGCTCGCCACGTTCGAGCTGAGCGGGCTGAGCGGCGAGAGGGTTCGTTATGGCATCGTGGAGCACGACGCAGGAGATCCGCTCCCCACACCCACGGACAACCTGAGCATCAACGGCTCCGCCTTCCGCACCGTCACGAACGGGCCGATTCGAATCGGCCTCGTGAGCTGCAACGACATCGACAACCACGAGTTTCCCAAGGAGCGGCGCGGGGCGATGTGGCGGGCGCTCAAGGCCCTCGTGGACGAAGGCAGGGTGAACCTCCTGGTTCACGCCGGTGACCAGATCTACGGCGACGGTGATCCCACGGGCTGGTCGGCCTCGGAGGGGCGCACTGCCGCGTACCGCAGGCACTACGTGCAGACGTGGTCGCACCCTGACGTGGCGGCGGTCCTCGGGAGCTGCCCGAACGTCATGATGTGGGACGACCACGAGATCTACGATGGCTGGGGGTCGAACAACAACGACGGCACCCCGCAGGCCGTGGAGCGCTACAGGGCCGCGGAGCAGGCGTTCAAGGAGTTTCAGGCGGCGCTGAGCCCGAGGGACCGCTTGAGCAGCGCGGGGTTCGGCTGGATCGCGAAGCACGGCGACATCGCGATCCTCGCGGTCGATGGGCGGTCGCATCGCTCGTGGAAGAACGGGGCGATCCTCGGCAAGCAACAGCTCGACGACCTCGAGCTCAGGCTCAACGAGCTCGCGGCGCTCGATCTCAGGCACCTCTTCGTCGTGGTCGGCACGCCCCTCGTCTACCTGCCGCTCGCGGCCGCCGAGGCGCTCACGAACACGTTCAACATGGCCTCCATCGACGACATCCGGGACGGCTGGGCTGCCTCCAACAACCAGAACGAATGCAGGCGTTTTCTCATGTCTCTCATGAATTTCGCCGGCTTCAGCCCTCGCACCCAGGTGACGCTCATGGGCGGCGACATCCACGTGGGCACGATGGCGCACATCGACACGGTCCTCGGATTCGGGCAGCCGCGCTCGCGACCGCGTCTCTATCAGGTGACCGCATCCGGCATCGCGCGCCCTGCCCCCAAGGGGATGTCCCGCATCATCCTCTCGCTGCTGACGAACGGCGGTAGTCAGAACCTGTTCAACGGCGACATCAAGGGATTCCTCCGGGAGATCTCGGGGTCCGATCACAGGTACTGCGTCACGCATCGCAACTTTGCGATCCTCGACCCGAGCGACGGCGCAGACGACTGGGACAAGAACAACAACCTGGTGGTCCGCTTCCATGTGGAGAAGGAGAGCGGCGCCGTCGGCGTCCTCGAGCAAGTCCTCCCGAGAGTGCACACCTAGGCGCCGGCCGGGCATGCGCCGGCCTTTTGCCGGCGCCGGTACCCTGCTATCGCAGGCCGGCGCCGGTACCTCGCTCCTTCCGTGGAGGGGGTGAGTCGCCGCTTCAGAGGCTCAGGACCATGACGTCGATCCGGCGGTTCTGCGCGCGTCCGCCGGCGGTGTCGTTCGACGCCACCGGTTGCTCGGCGCCCATCCCGGCCACCTCGATGCGATGGGGAGCGATCTGTCGCGCGGTGAGCTCGTTGCGCACCGCCTGGGCTCGCGCCAGCGACAGCGATCTGTTCCCCTCGGCGCCGCCCACGGCGTCGGTGTGCCCTTCGATGCGCACCCGCGCGGAGGGATAGGCGTCGAGGATGACGGCCAGCGCTTCGAGCTTCGGCCGCGAAGCTTCGGTCAACTCCGTGGTCCCGAAGCGGAAGCTCACGCCTTCCATCGAGAAACGCTTGGGGCCATCCGCGGCTCCGGCGTCGAGGTACCGCGCGATCTCCGCCTCGGAGCCGTGCTCGTCGACGGAGAGGACCTTGCCGCCCGGGAGCGTCATCTCTCCGGCCGTGATCCTGAGCTGCTCGACGATCTCCGGCGCGTTGGGGGGTGTTTCGCTGGGCGCGGCGGCCGTGGGCGCTTCGCCGGGCGCGGCGGCCGCGGGCGCCTCGGCGCGCGGCGCCTCGACCTGCGGAGGCGGTTCGGCCTGCGGAGGCGCGGCGGGCTGGGCGAGCTCGTCCCTCGGAGCAGCCGCGATCGGGGCTTCGTGCGTGGGCTCGGCGGCGGTGCGCTCCGTCCTGCGTTCGCGGACGAACGCCCAGAGGCCTCCGAGCACCGCCGCTGCCAGCAAGGTCGGGAGCAGCCATTCTCGCGTCTGACGCTGACGGGCAGGCCCTTCACGCGAGGGGAGCGGGGTTGACGACTCCGTCGTTCGGGACGGGACGGGCGATACCGCATCGTGCGGCCGTTCGCGCGCCGCCGCCGCGACGAAAGGAGCGCTCGCCGCCATGGAGGGGGCGAGGAATCCAGCGAGGCCCGCCGGGGCGCGCGGATCGTCCTTGAAGGCTTGCTTGTGATGGGAGAGCAGATCGGCGAGCCCTCGCGCGGTAAGCCCTCTCAACCTCACCTCGCGGCCGAGCACGCACGCGACGATCGGAGCGATCAGGCCGAGCATCGCGGTCGAGCACCGCTGCTCTGCGCCGGAGGAGCGGGAGATGAGATCGATCATCCCGCTCGCGCGGTCGCCGAACAGGCGGGCGATCATCGACTGCCCATGGCGCGAGAGCTCCTCGGCCTGCTCGGCGCGGAGGGGCCCTGCTCTCCCGAGCAGACCTTCGTAGTCCCGCTCGGTGATCATCCTGAACAGCTGCGCTGCGCCGCTCTCCGAAGAGGCGACCTGAGCCATTCCGGCGAGCAGCGTCGGCACCGAGCTCTCCGCGGCGCCGCGCACGTTCGTCGGCGATTCATCGCTCAGGCCCAGCCCCTTCGTTGCGGCCGAGATGAGCTCGGGCGTCAAGAAGCCCCTGGTGGTGTCCAGCAACGACATGGTTCCGATCCCTCCGGGAAGTGGTCATCGGCGCGGGCGAGGCAGCGTCATCGCGCATGCGACCCTGCCCGCATGAGCGTCGATCCCGTGTCTGTCTTCCGTTGACTCCGCGCGATGCGAGCGACGTGCCGGCACGCCCGCGCGTCGCGCGCTGTGCCGCGGGTGCACACGACCTGCACCTGCCGCGTCCTGCCCCTCGCGCTCGGCGAGGCGAGCCGGCGGCGATGGCGCGCGGCGCTCAGCGTCGTGCGAGCGCGGCCGTGCGGGCCTCGGCCGTCAGCGCGGCGAAGGCGTCCGTGCGCGTATAAACGTGGTTGCCAGCCGCGGTGCACCCCGCGCCTCGCGACGTGATGCCCACCACGTCGCCGCGGTCGGCGTCGATCACCGGACCTCCCGAGTCGCCGGCGCAGGTCGCCCCCTCGATCTCGAACTCGCGCGGACCGAGGACCTTGCCGGTCGCCGGATCGGCGCGGGGCCCGACGGCGGCGACGAGGCGCGGACCGCGCGCGGCGCGGACGCCGAGCCGGCTTACCGCTCCGCCGCCGTACCCGACGGCGACCACGCTGTCGCCTGGATCGAGCGCCCCGACCTCGCGCATCCGCAGGGGCGCCACGTCGGTGAGGGGCCGATCGAGCACCAGATAGGCGATGTCGGCGTCGCAGAGGACGCGCTCTTTCCCGTGCAGCGTGGCCACGGCGCGCGCCCGCGCGGCGTCGCGGGAGACATCGATATGGTCCCCGGTGTAAATGCCGATCTCGGAAGGATCGATGTCTCCGCCGATGTGATCGCCGTTGTGCGACTTGCCCGAGCGATCGCAGCGAGGGGCCGCCGTCAGGTTGCGCGAGATGCAGTGACGCGCCGTCAAGACGAGGTTCGGCTCGACGAGCGCGCCGCTGCACAGGCTCACGCGTCGCTCACCGCCCCGGGGATCGCGATGCGATACGGCCACGGCGACGACGGAGCGCGCGGCGCCGTCGATGAGGCGCTCAGGCGCGCCCTTCGCGCGGGGCGAAACCTCGGTGATCGGCGCGACCACCGCCGCCGGAGGAGGCGAGGCTTCGGCCGGGATGACGGCGACGACGATGCGTGGGACGAGGGCCGCGACAAGGCAGCCAAGGCATCCCGCGAGGCGCGGGACGAGAGACGGAAACGCCATGGATGAGGTCACCGACAAAGAGCACGCGAGGAGCGGCCGTGCAAGCCGACCCTGGAGCTTTTCTCCAGCATCAGAAGGGGAGGTGCCCCCGATGGGGTGTTGTTCCCACAGAGGAGAATCAGAGATGGAAACCAGGTCAGTCAGGTGAGCGGCGCCCGGCTGGAGGCGCGCTCTCTGGACTCCCGCGCTCGTCGACT
Organism: Sorangium sp. So ce117; assembly: GCF_051524395.1. Classification (NCBI taxonomy): domain Bacteria; kingdom Pseudomonadati; phylum Myxococcota; order Polyangiales; family Polyangiaceae; genus Sorangium; species Sorangium sp. So ce117. The sequence goes on along the minus strand of NZ_CP150309.1, from coordinate 5,702,014 downwards.
AGCCCCGGCCCTCCAGCGCGCGCGCGGCGCCGGCGCCGCTCGACGCGCCGAGGGTCACGTGTCGCTCGATCACGAAGATCAAGCACGACGACGCGAGCGTGAAGGCGATCGCCAGCGCGGCCACGGCGCCCATGCCGTCGAGGCGCTGGTCGGGGAGCTCGTGCAGCATCCTGGCCGCGAGGAACGCGGCGAGCGCCGACGAGAGGTGATCTACGGCCGACTGGATGGAGCCGAAGCGCGCCCGCTCGGAGGGGAGCGGCACCTTCGAGGCGAGCGTGCCGTGGGAGATGTTGCGGATCGCCGTCCCGGTCATGAAGGCGACGAAGACGACGAGCACGGGCAGCCCCGGCACGTACGAGTGGAACCCGCCATAGAGGACGGCCACGAGCATCGCCGCCCCGACCAGGCTCGTGCGGAACGCGCCGACGCGATCGATCAGCGCGCCCGCGGTGCGCATCACGACGAAGGTGAGCGCGCCGCCCACGAGGTAGAGCAGGCCGAGCCGCTCGCGCGGATAGCCGAGGTTATTCTGCACGTAGGCCGAGATGTTCGGGATGACGAGGAACGACGCCATCGTCATGACCGCCGTCGTCGCGTACGAGAGCAGCACGAGCGGGCGGCCGACGAGCGCGCGGAGCTCGCGCAGGGCGTCCTCCTCGGCGCGCGCCCGCGCCCCGGCGAGGTGGCCGCGCATCGAGGGGAGCAGCAGCAGCGCGAGCCCCGCGACGGTGAGCCCGAGCGCCGCGACGGCGAAGAACGGCGCCTGGAAGCCGCCGCGCCGCGCGAGCTCGAGGCCGGCCGGCACCCCGAGCACCGCGGCCAGGGAGTAGGCGCCCATCACGACGCCCATTGCCTTGCCGCGCCGCTCCGGCGGGATCGCGTCCGCGACGATGGAGAACGCGATCGAGGTCGCGGGCCCCCCGAAGGCCCCGGCGAGCACGCGCGCCGCGAGGAGGCTCGGCAGGCCGGTGGCGAGGCCGCCAGCGGCCGTGCCGAGGACGAGGCCGAGCATCGCGACGGCGAGCGCGCTGCGCCGGTCGAAGCGGTCCAGGAAGAACGCGCCGGCGACCCCCGAGACCGCCGCCGCCGCGGTGTAGCTGCCGCCGATCAGGCCGATGTCGGACATCGGGATGCCGAGCGCGACAGCGAAGTCCGGCCCGAGCGGCATGACGACCATGAAGTCGAGCAGGTTGACGAACTGGACCGCGGCGATGAGGAACAGGAGCGTCCGTTCGGAGCGAGCGTTCTGCACGACCGTGGGCTCAGCTCTGGGCCTTCGCGCCCGCGCCGCGCTCGATCACGCCGCGGCTCGCCAGCTCGATCAGCGCGTCGTGCGCCGCGTCGATCGTGTGATCGATCTGCGCCTCGGTGTGCGCGCCGCAGAGGAAGTTGACGTCGCGCCGCAGCAGGACGCCGCGCCTCGCCATCGCGCCGACGAACGGCTCCATGCGCTTCGTGTGGACGGCCAGATCCTCGGCCATGAGGAAGAAGGGGATCGCGTCGTACCCTACGACGCGCAGCGGGAAGCCGCCCTGCTCCGCGCGCCGGTTGATGCCCTCGCGGAGCCGCTTCCCGAGCGCGGCGACCTTCGCGATATAGTCGGTCTCGCGGTACTCGCGCAGCGCCGCCCTGCAGACCTCGAGCGAGAGCATCTCGCCGCCGAACGTCGTCGACACCTGGAGCTCCGAGAGCCGGCTCATCACCTGGCGCGGCCCGGCGATCGCCGACAGCGGCATGCCCGCGGCGATGCCCTTCGAGAGGCACACGAAATCGGCCTCGATCTGGTAGTACTCCTGCGCGCCGCCGCGCGCGAGCCGGAAGCCGGTGACGACCTCGTCGAGGACGAACAGCACGCCGTGGGCGCGGCACGCCTCGCGCACCTCGCGCAGGTACTCCGCCGAGACGCACCGCTTGTACGGCAGCGAGAGCAGCACGAGGGCGAGCTCCGGGCCCTTGCTGGCGATGAGATCGAGCAGCGGCTGCTCGTCGGCCTCGGCCATGAGCGGCATGCGGTGGGTGTACTCGCGCAGCACCGCCGGGACGCCGGGGGTGTCGAACATGAAGTGGTCGTGCCAGCCGTTGTAGCCGATGGTGACGACCTTCTCCCTGCCGGTCACGTGGCGGGCGAGCCGGATGGCCGCGGACGTCGCGTCCGCGCCGGTCTTGAAGAACCGGGCCATCTCGGCGCCCGGGGTCAGCGCGACGAGGTCCTGCGTGGCGGTGACCTCGACCTCCGTCGGCAGCGAGTGAAGGATGCCCCTGTCGAGCCGCCGCCGGATGGCGTCGACGACCGCAGGGTGGTTGTGCCCCAGCGTGTTCGCCCCGAGCCCGCAGATGAAGTCGATGTACTGGTTGCCATCGACGTCGCGCACCAGCGCGCCCTCGCCGCCCTCGAGGTACACGGGGAACGAGCCGAGCGCGAACATCTCCGGCCGCTTCATGAGCGACTGCGTGACGCCGGGGATGAGCCGGCGCGCCTCGGCGAGCAGCGCGTTCGAGCGGTCGAGCCGGAGCCCCTCCGCGGCGCCTTGCGGCGCGCCGCCTCCCTGCTTCCTGTCCCGTGGGTCGATCGTCTGTGTGGTCATCGTGGTCGTTCTCTCTGGCTGGAGGTTCTCGTCCGTGAGCCGGTGTCATGAGGGGCGCGGCGCTCGCCGCGCCGCGCCGGAAGGGGGCGGCAGGAGGCCTTCCTCGACGCAGCGATCGAGGTAGCGGTAGAAGAGCGCGCGATCGATCGGCGGGCACGTGATGCCGGTGCCGGCCAGGCCGCGCTCCAGGTTGTCGCAGCGCACGCGCCCGATGCCGAAGGTCGCCTCTCCGTCGGCCGGGGCCGACTGGAGATCGAAGAACGCGAGCGTGGCGCTGTCCGCGGCGTCGGCGCCGTCCTTCAGCCGCGCGCGCCACGCCGCGACAGGGCGCCGCTCGACCGGGTAGCCGTAGTCGCGCGCCCAGTCGAAGAGCTCCGTCAGCCGGACCTCGGGCGCAGGGGCGACGTTGACCACGGCGCCCGTGGCCTGCGCGGTGAGGGAGAGATGCACGATCGCGCGCCCCACGTAGTCGACGGGCGTCCACACCTCCCTCACGTCGAGATCGGGCAGGACGCCGGCGGGGATGCCGGCCCGCAGCAGCCGGAAGACCAGATCCTGCTCGTTGACGACGCCGGTGTCGGGCGCGCCGACGACGCGGCCCAGGCGGTACACGGCGACCGGCAGCCCGCGCTCCGCGGCCTGCTGCACAAGGCGCTCGGCCGCCCACTTGCTCTGCTGGTAGCCGTCGCGCAGGCCGGGGTGCGGCGGCACGAACGCCTCCGCGACCTCGGGGCTCGCCGCGATGCCCGGGGCCACGGCGAGCGTCGACACGTGGTGCAGCGGCTTGGGGCGCACCGACGCGGCCAGGCGCAGCGCCTCGCGCGTGCCGATCACGTTGGCGGCGCGCAGGCTGCGGTAGTCGCGCACGAGGCTCACCACCGCGGCGTTGTGGTAGATGGCGTCGCACTCCGCGGCGAGCTGGCCGAACCGCGCGGCGCTCAGGCCGAGGCGGGGCTGCGTCAGGTCGGCGGGCACGGCGAGCACCCGCGCGTCGATGCCGCCCACCGGCAGGCGCTGCTTCGAGAGCGCCCGCCGGATCCGCTCCGCTGCGTGCGCCTCGCTCTCGGCGCGCACCAGGCAGACAACTGTCGCGTCGGTCTGCGTCAGGAGCTCGTGGAGCAGGTGCGCGCCGACGAAGCCGCTCGCGCCGGTGAGCACGACCTGCCGCGGGCGACCGCCGCCGCCGGACCCCGCGAGCGATCGGGGGACGACGTCCTCGGGGAGCTCGGCGTCGGCCAGCATGGCGCCGGGGGTCTCGCCGCTCGTCGGCGCCGCCGCCGCCGCCGCGCCCTGCGCCTCGTCGAGGGCGCGCGCGAGCGCCGCGACGGTCGGGTGGCGGAAGACCATCGCGACGGGGATCTCCCGCCCGAGATCGACGCTGAGCCGGTTGGCGACCTGGATCGTCTGCAGCGACTGGCCGCCGCGCTCGAAGAAATCGTCGTGCGCCGACAGGCCGCTCACGCCGAGCACCTGCTCCCAGACCTGCAGCAGCTGCCGCTCGAGCGCCGTCGCGGCGGCAGGCGGCTCCGCCGCCGCGGCGATCGGCGCCTCCCGCAGCGCCTTGCGGTCGATCTTGCCGGAGCTCGTCCTCGGCAGCCGATCGGTGAGCACGAAGGCCGAGGGGACGGCGGCCGCGGGGAGCAGCGAGCGCGCGTGCCGGCGGAGCTCGGCCGGCGACGGAGCGGGGTCCCCGGCGACGAGGAACGCGGACAGGCGCTTGCCGCCGCCGGCCGAGGCGTGCCCGATGACGGCCGCCTCCCGCACGGAAGGGTGGCGCAGGAGCGCGGCCTCGATCTCGAGCGGATCGACGCGATGGCCGCTGATCTTGAGCTCGTCGTCGACGCGCCCGACGAAGACCATCTGCCCATCGGCCCGCTGGAGGACCAGGTCGCCGGTGCGGTACGCGCGCGGGCGGCCCTCCAGCTGGTCGAGCACGACGAAGCGCGCGGCGTCGAGGTCCGGCCGCCCGAGGTACCCCCTCGCCAGCCCGGGCCCGATGAGGTGGAGCTCGCCCACGGCGCCCTGCGGGACCAGCCGGCGCTGCGTGTCGACGATGGCCGCGCGGACCCCGGGCAGCGGCGTGCCGATCGGCGCTTCGTGTCTGTCGTCTGGCGCCTCGTCCGGCGCGTCGCCGCCGCTCAGCGTGGCGGCCGAGGCGACGACGGTCGCCTCGGTGGGGCCGTAGGTGTTGAGCAGCCGCGCGCGCCGACCGACGGCGCGGCGGAAGCGCTCGACGCGCTCGGGCAGCGCCGCCTCGCCGCCGATGATGACGGTGCGGATGCCCTCGGGGAGCGACGCCGCGCCGGTCGAGAGGCCGTAGGCGAGCTCGTGCCAGAACGCGGTCGGCAGATCCAGGACGGTGATCCGGTGCCTTTCGCAGGCGTCGAGCAGCCGCGGCACGGATTGCAGCATCTCGTCCGTGCGCAGCACCAGGGCGGCGCCCGCGCAGAGGGTCAGGAAGATCTCCTCGACGCTGGCGTCGAAGTGCAGCGGCGCGAACTGCAGCACCCGGTCGTCGCGGCGCAGATCGTAGCGGTGGGTCGCGGCCGCCACGAAGTGGGCCAGCGCGCCGCGCTCGATCATGACGCCGTTCGGGCGGCCGGTGGAGCCGGACGTGTAGATGACGTACGCCAGGTGCTCCTCCGCGCCCTGGACCGGCGCCCGCGCCGGCGCCGGCGCGCCATGCATCGCCTCGTCCAGGAGCACGAGGCGCGCCGCGCGATCGCTCTCCACCTTCGCGGCGTGCTGGGACGTCGTGACGACGATCGCCGGCCTGGCGTCGTCGAGGATCGCCGTGGTCCTCGATTGCGGCCCGTCCGGATCGAGGGGGAGGTAGCCTGCGCCAGCGTAGAGCGCGCCGAGGATCGCGGTGATGGCGCCGACGCTGCGCGGCAGGAGCACCGCGACCAGCGTGTCCGGGCCGGCGCCGAGCGCGGCGAGCCGGGCGGCGAGCCGCCGGGCGGCGAGGTCGAGCTCGCCGTAGGTCACGCGCTCGAGGCCGTGGTGGACGGCGGTCGCGTCCGGCCGCTCGCGCGCGCGCAGGACGATCTGCTCGACGACGGGGCGCGCCGGCGCGGGCAGGGGGCCCCCGTCGAGCAGCGCGCCGGGCTGCCCGGCCGCCTGCGCGCCGGGCGCGCGCGCCGCGGCCCGGGGGAGGTCGATCTCGGCGTGATCGAGGGCCTGCTCGGGGGCGGCGGCGACCGCCTCCAGGAACGCGAGGAAGCGCTGCTGGTGCGCCGAGAGATCGTCGTCGCCGTAGCAGGCCGGGTTGGCGTCGAGGTCGAGCCGCGGCCCGCGCCCGTCCGACCTCGCGTAGATGCCGAACGACAGATCCTCGACCGGGCCGGCGGAGATGTTGTGCGCGACGCCGCGATGCCCCGCGAAGCGCAGGTCGTAATCGAACGGCATGATGTTGACCACCGGGCCGAACAGCCGGCGGCCGCCGCCGATCAGCTTGAGATCTCGGCGGAGCTGCTCGTAGCGATACCGCAGGTGCGGCCGGATGGCCGCGAGCTCCGCCGCCACCTGCCGGGCGACGTCGACGAGGCTCGCGCCCTCCGCGACCGGCACCCGGAGCGGGACGATGTTCATGACCATGCCCGGGATGCGCAGCGACACCGAGCCGAGGCGCCCCATCACGGGCAGCCCCAGGACGATCTCGGGCGCGCCGGTGAGCCGGTGCGCGTACGCCGCGGTCGCGGCGATCACGACGTCAGGCCAGGTGGCCTTCGCCTGGCGCGCCACGTCCTTCAGCCGGTCGACGGTGGACGGCGCGAGCGACGCCGTCCGGCGCAGGCAGGCGCGCGACGCGGGCGCCGGCTCGTCGCCGAGGCTCACCGGCTCGGGCCGGTCGGCGAAGCGCTGCGTCCAGAAGGCGCGATCGCGCTCCAGATCGGGGGAGGCGCGGTAGGCCAGATCCTCGTCGACGACCCGGCGCAGCGACCCGAAGGCGCCGCCTTCGCTCGAACGGCCCTCGACGCGCGCTGTGTAGATCTCGGCCACGCGTCGCGCGATCAGCGAGAAGCCATAGCCGTCCAGCGCGATGTGGTGCGCGCGCTGGTACCAGAAGAGCCGATCGGGCCCCGCCGTGAACAGCGCCTCCGTGAAGAGGGGCCCGCGCGCGAGATCCACCGGCCTCGCGAGATCGTCGCGCATCCACGCCTCGGCCGCGGCGAACGCGTCCAGCGCCGCGCTGACGTCGACGCGGTGGACAGGGAAGTCAGGGGACGGGTCGAGGCGCTGGCGCGGCCCATCCGCATCGCTCGTGAAGCGCACGTGCAGCGTCTCTGCCTCCGAGACGGCCTGGCGTATCGCGGCCTCGAGGATCGCGAGATCGATGGCCCCGCAGATCTCGACGCACTCGCCCGCGTTGTACACGGGGCTCGCGGGGTCGAGCTGCTGGCCTAGCCAGATACCGTGCTGCGCGGCCGACAGCAGCCAGCGCGCGTCCTGAGGAGCGACCATGACGACAACCCTCCTGGTTCAACCGGCGCTCGACGGGACAGCCGCCAGAGGCACGCTCGCGGCAGGCGATCCGCGGCCCGCGACGACGGCGCAGAGACGGCCGTGACGCCCGAGCCAGCGCTGTTGGAACGAAAGCGGAGCCCGCCGGCGCAGCGGGGCCCGAGCCCCGAGAGCACGCAGGGCAGGGGCGCCGGACATCGCCCCGGCGGCGGACCCAGCTCGATGACGCCGCGGTGGGCGTGGCCATCTTGGCGTCGACGAGCGAATGAAAATGAAAACTACTTTCAAGTTCGTTTATGGTGAGGTAGGGTGGGCATTGTCAAGCGAATTCGTTGGGACCCCCGCGGCGGGCCACCGTCCCGTGGTGGCCTGTCCGCGTCGGCGAGGCATGGCGCCGGCGACCCGGGCGAGCGCGAGATCGCGCCGGTTTCGGCCGCGATCTCGCGCTGCTCGGACCTCCGGATGTCGCGACGCCTCATGGACGCCGTGGACGCTCTCCGACCGCTTTCGCTTGACAACGCTGTTGGTAGCATGGCAGGTTCCGGATTGAAAGTGAAAGTGACTTTCATTATTGAAAGTGGGGTTCCACGATGGACAACCTGATGTCGAAGGCGACTGCTCCGCTCGACAGCCAGTGTGATCACTGCGGCGTTGCTGGACGTGCCGAGCCCAACTCCGTGCGCTGCGGCTGCGGCAGCCTGCTCGCCCGGTATGTGCCCGGCGGCGTCGAGCTGAAGTGCCGGCGGTGCAAGCGCGTCGTCGTCGTCCCGGTCCCGGCGGCGGCGGAGGACGTGAGCGGTTGAAGCTCCCAGAGCGCTGACATGACAGCTCGCGGCGGCGGCCCCTGGCCAGCGCGGTCTGCGCCACCCGAAGAGGCCTGAAGAGCCGGAGAGCGAGACGCCACGACAACCAGCTTGCGCAGAGCCGGCCAGAGCGCCGCTTCGTCACGCTCCGGTGAGCATGCCCGGTGATCTCATGATTCGATTACAGCCCTTGCGTTGCGCCGCGCTGGCCGGGACTCTGCTCCTCGCCCCCTGCGGTGCCCTGTTGGCCTTCGCGGCGGACGCGCGGGCGAGCGAAGAGGCCCCTGCCGGAGAGGTCGGCGAGGGAGCGGTACCAGGGGCCGAGGCAGCGCCGGCGGCGCGCGCCCCGGGCGATGGCGCCGCGCTCGCGGTGCGCCCGCCCGAGCTCACGGGCGCGGTCGAGGCGGCGTATCCCCAGGCGGCGCGCGAGGCGGGGTTGGAGGGGAGCGTCGTGCTGCGGTTGACGATCGACGCGGAAGGGCGTGTCACCAGCGCAGAGATCGCCGAGCCCGCGGGCCACGGGTTCGACGAGGCCGCGCGGCAAGCGGCGCTGCGCTTCCGCTTCACGCCGGCCCGGCGAGGCGACCGGAGCGTCGCGTCGCGCATCCTCTACCGCCACGACTTCCGGCTGCCTGCGCCGCCCCCCGCGGCCGCGCCGGTCGCGGGCGTCGCCGGTGCCGCGCCCGCCACAGGACCCGCCGGCGCCGCGCCGGTCGCTGGCGCCGCAGGGCCAGCGCTGCCCGCGATCGCGGTGAGCGTGCGGGGGGCCTCCGAGGCCGAGCGGCTCCGGACCTCCGCGCAGGCGGTCCAGGTGATCGAGACCGTCGAGGCCAGGCGGCAGGCCGCGGATCTCGGCCAGGTGCTGGCGCGCGCCGAGGGCGTGAGCGTGCGCCGCCTCGGCGGGCTCGGCTCCGACGCGCGCTTCTCGCTGAACGGCCTCACCGACGACCGGATCCGCTTCTTCCTCGACGGCGTGCCGCTCGACCTCGCCGGGCACTCCTTCGGGGTCGCCAACGTGCCGGTCAACCTCGTCGAGCGCGCCGAGATCTACCGCGGCGTCGTCCCGCTGCGCTTCGGCACGGACGCGCTCGGCGGCGCGGTGAACCTGGTGACCGATCAAGACACACGCGGCACGGCCGCGTCGGCGTCCTACCAGGTCGGCTCCTTCGGCACGTACCGGCTGACCCTTAGCGCGCGCCACGCGCACGGGCCGAGCGGCCTCTTCGCCCGCGCGAGCGGGTTCGTCGATCGCGCGCGGAACGACACCCCGATCGACGTCATGGCGTACGACGAGCGCGGGCGCCTCTCGCCCGCGCGCGCCCGGCGGTTCCACGACGGCTATGTCGCGGCCGGCGGCGCGGCCGAGGTGGGGGTCGCCCGGCGGCCGTGGGCCGACCGCCTGCTCCTTCGCGCCTTCTTCACCTCGCACGACAAGGAGGTGCAGCACGGCCTGCTCGTCGACATGCTCGACGGCAGGGTCAAGTCGCCGCCCTTCGGAGAGGTCACCTTCGGCAGGCAGACCGGCGGCGCGCTGCTGCGGTATGCGCAGCCGTTCTCCGGGAGGGCGCGGCTCGACGCCCTCGCGGGCTACTCGTACGCGCGCACGACCTTCCTCGACATGGCCAACTGCACCTACGACTGGTCGGGCGGCTGCGTGGAGCGCCCGTATCGGGGCGAGGTCGGGGAAGACGCGAACGACCAGCAAGTCCGCCAGCACACCGCCTTCGCTCGCGTCAACCTGGCCTGGCACCCCGCGACCGAGCACCTCCTGCGCTTCGGGCTCTCGCCGAGCCACGTGACCCGCACAGGGAGGAACCTTGTCGTGGCCGAGCCCGAGAAGGACCCGCTGACCGCGGAGCGGGCGCTGTGGAGCGGCGTGGCAGGCGTCGAGTACGAGGTCAGGCCGCTCGAGGGCCGGCTCGCGAACATCGCCTTTGCCAAGCTCTACCTGCACGGCGTCCGCACCCGGGAGCACCTGCCGAGCGGCCGGATCGGCGACGTCGATCGCGCGACCCACCGGGTGGGGGCAGGGGACAGCCTGCGCTTCCGCTTCACCGACGCCCTCTACGCCAAGGCCTCGTATGAGTTCGCCACCCGCCTGCCGACGCCGGAGGAGCTGTTCGGCGACGGAGGGCTCATCGTCTGGAATGTCCACCTGGAGCCGGAGGCGAGCCACAACGTCAACCTCGGCGTGACGCTGGAGCGCGCGGAGACCGGCGCGGGACAGCTCCGGTTCAGCGCCAACGGCTTCGGTCGCTTCACCGAGGATCTGATCACGCTGCGAAGGCACCTGGGCTACTCGGAGTACGGAAACACGCTGTCGGCGCGATCCGTCGGTATCGAGTCGACAGCCGGGTGGACCTCTCCGGGCGACTGGCTGTCGGTCGACGGTCACGTCACATGGCAGGACTTCCGGGACGGCTCGACCGGCGTTCGCATCCAGAACCAGCCGTACCTGTTCGGCGGGGTCGCGGCGCGCGCGCGGTGGCCCGAGATCGCGGCGCGGCGTGATGCCCTGTCGCTGACCTGGCACGCCGATTACGTACACGCCTTCTTCGTCGGCCCGGAAGGCCGCGGCGCGGCCGACTCCAAGGCGGAGATCCCGTCGCAGCTCGTGCACACGCTCGCGCTCACGTACCTGGTCGAGCGCGGCGGATGGACGGTGAGCTCGACCGTCGAGGTGCAGAACCTCACCGACGAGAAGGCCTTCAGCTTCTACGGCGTCCAGCGCCCGGGGCGAGCGGCGTACGCCAAGCTCGCCTTGAGCCTGTGAGCCGATGTTCGTGCGACAGCGGTTGAAACCCGACACAAGGAGATCCTTCATGTTATTTCGTGCGCGCTACGCGAATGCCCTTTTCTTGACCCTGCTCCTCCCGTGCTTCGTCGCGTGCGGCGACGACACGAGCGATGCCACGAGCAGCGGCGCGACGAGCGGCGGAACCGGCGGCGCGGGGGGCGCCGGCGGTGAAGGCGCCGGCGGTGCCACCAGCGGCACGGGGGGGACGCCCAACGTTGGGCCGGCGTACGCACTCACGGTCCAGGTGTTCGGGCCGGACGGCGGCGACACCCAGAGCTACGTCATCGTGACGGACAGCATCGACTCCGATGAGGCGCTGTCGCTGGACGACGCCATCGAGGTGCAGGGGCGCGCCCTCGGCGTCGGGCTGGACGGCGGAGGCGCGGTGTTCGTGGCGAGCGACGCCGCGGCGACCGTGACCCGCTACGATCTGCAGGACGACGGCAGCCTCGAGGAAGGCGACACAGTGAGCTTCCAGGGCAAGGGCCTCGCGAAGCTCGGCGAGTACGGCACCCAGTTCCACTTCGTCTCGGAGACCAAGGCGTACTTCTTCGATGGTCCCACCGCCCAGGTGGTCGTCTGGAACCCTCAGGAAATGACGGTCACCGGCGACATCCCGCTCGAGGAGCTCGTGATCCCGGACGCCATCCTCACGTACTCGTCGTCGTCGCCGCTGGTCCAGGGCGACGACGTGATCACCTTCGGCGGGTGGCGGATCGGCGCGGAGGTCCCGAGCGTGGCCGCGGTCGTCGTCGTGGACAGCGCGACGGACGAGGCGACGGTCGTCACCGACGAACGCTGCGGTTACGTGCGCGATGGGGTCGAGGGGCCCGACGGCATGATCTACGTGGCCACCGAGGCGTACGGCGCGGCGGTGCACCGGCTCAACGCCGAGAACGCGGCCGCCCCGTGCATGCTGCGCTTCGATCCGGAGACGAGGCAGTTCGACACCGAGTTCCACGTCGAGCTGAGCACGCTGTTCGACGGCGACGCCGCCGGCTCGCTCTTCGGCGGCCCGGACGGCAAGGCGTTCCTGCGGGTGCTCGACGAGAGCCTCTTCGCGATCGCGGACGACACCCACCCGCGCGTGCTGGCGAGCGCCGCGGCGTGGCGGTGGGCCAGCGTGACGCTCGGCGATACGCCGACCGCCACGGTGCTCGACGCGGCGCCCGGCGGCGGCAGCGTCCTGAGCGTCGCGCTCGGCGACCGCACCTTCCTGCTGGAGTTCGAGGGACAGGAGTCGACGACGCTCCGCGAGATCGGCGAGGACGGGCCCGGCGAGGCGGGCGTGAGCGCGCCTGGGCTCACCTTCTCCGTCGCGAAGATCCGATGATGCTCGCGCCCGATCACGAAGGAGCGATGAGGGACGACGCCGCGCGAGGGCCCCGTTCGCCGCGGGGCCCCCGCGGGCGGCCGCGTTACGGCGCGATCATGAAGGTCGTGCGGCGCGTGCACATGTACCTGGGCTTGCTGCTGTTCCCCTGGATACTGCTCTTCGGGATCAGCGGCACGCTGTTCAATCACCCGCAGATCGGGCGAGACATCGACAGCCGGTCGCTCTCGGGAGAGCGGCTGTCGGCGCTCACCGGGTTCCAGCCCTGGGATCCCGGCGAGCTCGCGCGCCAGGTCGTCGAGCAGCTCAACGCCGGCTCGCCCTCGCGCTACACGCTCGATCCGGGGACCCAGGGCGCGTTCTCCGGGTGGCCCCTGCTCGCGGCGCCGCGCGCCGACGGGGGGCGCGAGGTGGTGATCCTGCGCCTCGACGACGGCAGCGCGACGGTCTCCAGCCACCCTCCCGAGCCCGAGGCCCCCGCGCCCCCGTTCGCCGGCGTCGCGATCGACCTGCCTGGATACAGGATGGCGGCCGTGCAGGAGCAGATAAAGGATCTCCTGCCCAAGATCGGCGTCGACGCCGCGGGGCCGCTGCGCGCCCACCCGAAGATCAGCCCCGAGCTGCGCTTTGGCATGCGGGACGCGGACGGCCGCGCCTGGAACGTCACGTACAACCTGGGCACGGGGCGGCTCGACGGGCGCCCAGCCGGCGCGCGGGGGTGGCCTCGCTTCGTCGAGGTGCTCGAGACGCTCCACAAGACGCATCACTTCCCCGTGCACGGCGGCGTGGCGTGGCTCTGGGCGCTCTTCGCGGACATCACCGGGATCGCGCTGGTCGTGTGGGCGCTCAGCGGCCTCGCCATGTGGTGGCAGATGAAGCCCTCGCGGGTCCTCGGCGCCCTCGCGATCGCCGCCGCCGTGGCGCTCGCCGCGGTGGTGATGGTCGGCGCGGCGTCGGACGCGCTGTTCGGACACGTGGGCAAGGAAGGCCCCTAGAGCGGCGGTCACCCGCTTCGGATACGGGCCCATCTCGACGTTTTCGGTGCTCAGCGCACTGGAGTGCGCTTCCGCGCCGAAAACGCCGATCTGGACCCGTCTCCTGTGCGGGTGACCGCCGCTCGGCGACGCTCGTACCAGACCTCAAGAAGATAATGAATTTGAAATCTTGGCGCCTTGGGTGCGCCGGTAAAACCGGCATCAGGAAGTAGGTGAGCATGCAGCAGTACAGAAGCAAGTCCTACCCCGGGAGGTGCCCACCCCCGGGAAGTCAACCTTGCGGCGGCGTGGGCGACCACGACGGCGAAGCGTAGGAAGACGAGCGGACGGGCCGGGCGATGGAGCCTCGAAAACAAGTCAGTCAGTGGGAGCCGACGCGTTCCAAGACCGCGGAAGGCCACGGTGCAGCGGCCGCAAAGACAGCGGTGGGCGATGGCACTGCACTCCCCTCGGGGTCGGAGAGTTCGGCACGTCAGCACTTGCCTGATGAACGGGAACCGGGAGGCCTCGGAGGCGCCTCTTCGCCAGTGGTGGGCGGGAGGCAGGCGCGGGAAGGCGACAAGCCGCAAGCCGCAAGGGCGAAAGCCCCGGAGCCGCATGCCCCGATGGAGTCGGACGAGCCCATAGTACCGAAGAAGTCGGCGAACTCGCGGGTAACGCCCGAGGAGTCGATGGAGGGAAGGGGCGAGGCCAACGGGAATCTCGACCAGCGAAACGCGTCCCGGGCTCAGGATCGGCAAGACGCGCTCACGCACCTGGATCGAGTCGGAAAGCGAGCGACGAAGGAGAAAGGGACGCGGTTCGATAACCTGCTGAGCTACATCAAGGCGCCGCTGCTGAAGGAGGCGTACGAGCGCCTGCGGAAAGACGCGGCACCTGGCGTCGACGGTGAGACGTGGAGCAGCTACGGCGAGAGGCTGGACGCACGGCTGCTCGACCTTCAGGACCGCGTACAACGCGGAAGCTACCATCCGCAACCGGTACGGCGCGTGCACATCCCGAAAGGCGATGGCCGCACGAGGCCGCTCGGGATCCCCGCGCTGGAAGACAAGATCGTCCAGCTGGCGGCGCGGATGCTCCTGGAACCGATCTACGAGCGAAGCGAGTTCCTGGGGTTCTCGTACGGCTATCGGCCAGGCCGGTCGGCGCACGGGGCTCTGGACGCGCTGAGCGTAGCGATCGTCAGCAGAAAGACGAACTGGGTGCTCGACGCAGACATCCGGGCGTTCTTCGACACCATCGATCACGGGTGGATGCAGAAGTTCGTCGAGCACCGGATCGTGGATCGACGCATGGTGCGGCTGCTGATGAAGTGGCTGCACGCGGGCGTCATGGAGGACGGCCAGCTCCACGACGTGGAGGAGGGAACGCCGCAGGGGGGGATCATCAGCCCCCTGCTGGCAAACATCTACCTCCACTTCGTGCTCGATCTGTGGGCGCATCGATGGCGGAAGCGGCACGCGCGCGGGGAGATGTACATCGTGCGCTACGCCGACGATGTCGTGATGACCTTCCAGTACGAGCGGGACGCACGGGCGATGCAGGAAGCGCTTGCGGAGCGCCTCGCTCAGTTCGGACTGGAGTTGCATTCTGAGAAGACGCGGGTGCTCCGGTTTGGGCGGTACGCATCGGAGCACTGCGGCAAGGAAGGACACGAGCGGCCAGAGACGTTTGATTTCCTCGGCTTTACGCACATCAGCGCGAAGCGCGTGGATGGACGTTTCGCGCTCGTGCGCCGGACCTCCCGGAAGAAGAGGGCAGCAAAGCTGCGGGATCTCCGTAGGAAAATGAGGCGCAAGGCGCACGACCCAGCCAGGGAGCAACACCGATGGCTGAGCGCCGTGCTCCGAGGGCACTACAACTACTACGGGGTACCTGGAAACGCGCGAGCCCTGGGCTCGTTTCGCCACCAAGTGCGCGAGGCGTGGCACAGGGGCATGCAACGTCGCAGCCAGCGGGCTCGTTGGACGAACGACCAACGGACCCGTTTCGACGAGCGTTTCCCGCTTCCTCCGCCGCGCATCACACACCCCTATCCCACCGTGCGCTTCTCATCCGTAGACCGGAGGTGGGAGCCCGGTGCGGGAAAACCGCACGCCGGGTTCTGTACGGGGGGCGGCCCGAAAGGGCCGTCCCTACCGTGACCGGCTCATTCCTCGCTCGAACGAAGCCAGACGAGGATCAGGCGCCCAGCGTGGCGCCTCCGTCGATGCAGAGGTCGTGCATCGTGATGTGCCGCGCCTCGTCCGAGAGCAGGAACAGCACCGCGCTGGCGACGTCGTCCGTCGTGGCGATCCGGTTCAGCGGGATGCCCAGCCGGAACGCCTCGGGGGCGCCGGCGATGACCGCCTGAGCGCCGCGATCGTCCGCCCAGAGCGCGCGCTGCATCGGCGTGTCCGTCGAGCCGGGGGACACCACGTTGCACCGGATGTCGTGCTGCGCGAGCTCCAGGCCGAGGCACTTCGTCCACTGGGCCGCGGCGGCCTTCGAGGCCGCGTAAGCGCCCATGTTCATCCGCGGCGTGCGCGCGGCGTTGGACCCGACCGTCACGATCGACCCCGAGCGGCGCGGCACCATGCGGCGCGCCACGGCCCGGCTCACGTTGAAAACCCCCCGGGTGTTGACCGCGAAGGTGCGCTCCCAGTCGTCGCTCGTCAGCGAGAGGGCGCCGCCCACGCGCAGCACGCCGGCCACGTTGACAAGCATCTCGAGGGGGCCGAGCTCGCGCTCGATCCGCTCCACGGCGCCCTCGACCGCCTCGCCGTCGGCCACGTCCACCGCGAACGCCGCGGCGCGATGGCCGCTCGCCTGGAGATCGGCGACGACGGCGCCCAGGCGCTCCCGGTTCGCGTCCACCGCCGCCACCGCGGCGCCCCGCGCGGCGAGCCTCCGGGCGACGGCCTCGCCGATCCCCTGGGCCGCGCCCGTGACGAGCGCCGCCTTGTGCTTGAACTCCATCGATCGCTCCCGTCAGGCCCTGTCGAGCCCGTCCATGATCCGGTGCCGCTCCGCGTGGTACGCCTCCTCGGACTGGCTGGCCTTCCAGTAGGGGATCGCATACAGCGCCTCGCGCCCGAGCCCGCGCTCGTCGAGCAGGTGATCGCGGATCGCGACGACGGACGACGACTCGCCCGCGACCCAGGCGAAGACGCGGCCCTCTGGCCACGCCAGGGCGCGGACTGCCGCCTCGAGCCGGGGGCCCGGGGCGTGCTCGCCCTGCAGGTAGATCCAGGTCAGCGCGACGTGCGGCGGGCGATCGATCTCCTGCACGTCCGCCGCGTCGGGGACCGCGACGATGGCGTGGCCGCGCGCCGTCTTCGGCAGGGCCTCGAGCAGCGCGCCGATGGCCGGCAGCGCGGAGAGGTCGCCGGCCAGGAGGTACCAGTCCGCGGGGCCGAGCATCGGATCGGGGCCGCCCGGCCCGGCGATGCCGATGCGATCGCCCGGCCTGGCGTGGTGCGCCCACCGCGACGCGGGGCCGTCGTCCCCGTGCAGGACGAAGTCCACGTCCAGCTCGCCGGCCTGCGCGTCGTACCTGCGCACCGAGTACGTGCGCGTGATCGGCCGCTGCGGCACCGGAGGCCAGACGGGGCCGTCCGGGCCCAGCGTGGGCAGCTCCGGCGCCGCCTGGTCGCCGCGCGGGAAGAAGACCTTGATGTGCGCGCCGCCGGAGCGCGCGGGGAACCCCGCGATCGCCTCGCCGCCCAGCGTGATCCGCCGCATGCGGGGGGAGATCGCGGTCGTGCGCAGCACCTCGAGGAGGCGCGGCGGGGTGCGCGCCACCGTCCTGGGTGGGGATGTCGCGACCTGATTCATTGTGACCTGTGCCATGGGGAAGCCGTCGTGGGGCAGCTCGGCCGGTCAGCGGGCGGCTTCCTGGAGGGGCGCCTCCGCGCGGTGCCGGGGCGCTGGCCTCGCCTCGCGCGGCAGCCGGGTCGACAGGAGATCCCACCAGTGCCCGAGCGTCGGCAGCTCGGCGAGATCCACGAACGCGACGTCGATCCCCGCGGCGCGCCACTGCTCGACGAGCGTCATGAGCCGTATCGAGTCGAGCCCCAGATCGAGGATGCCATCGCGATCGGAGATCGCCGAGGGGAGCTGGTCGAGGACCTCGGCGACGTCGCCGCGCAGGCGCTCGACCCACGGCGCCCGGTCCTGCGTCGCGCTGAGCGGCGCCTGCGCCGGCGCCGCCGCGTCGCGCTGCGGGGCGCTCGTCCGCTCGCGGGGCGCGAGCGCGGCCAGGACGTCGCTCGTCGGCAGCGCGACGCCGCACCGCTGCGCCACGTAGGCGATGGCCATGTCGTGCTGCTGCCGGGAAAAATCGGCGGTCCCGTCGGTCACGAGGAACGGCTGGACGTCGTTCATGAACGCCTCGCACGCGGTCAGCAGGCACCCGATGTGCGCGTACACGCCGCACACGATCAGCTGATCGCGGCCCCACCGGCGCATGAGATCCAGGAGCTCGGTGCGCTGGAAGGCGCTGTACCGCCACTTGGTGAGCACGGTGTCGGCGCTTCCCGGCGCGAGCTCGCGCACGATCTCGTGTTTGTCGGGCTGCTGCGTCAGCCCGGGCCCCCAGAGATCCGTCAGCAAGCCGCGCTGGGCCCTCGTCTGCTCGGCGGGCTGCTTCGTGTAGACGACCGGGATCCCGCTCGCCGCGCACCGCTCCCGGAGCAGGCGGGCATGGGCGATCAGCTCGACCATCGGGGACGCGCTCGCGTCGTAGAAGCCGAGGAAATACTCCTGCATATCGTGGATCAAGAGGACGGAGCGCCCCGGGTCCGGCCGCCATGACACCCGGCTCTCCGGGAGCTCGTCGGCTCGTGGCATTCGATAGGTCTGGATGCGGGGGATGGCCATGGTCGTTCCTCTCTTCTCTCTCTCTCGTGATCGCAGCGCTCCTGTCGATGGAACGGACCGCGGGCGTCGCTGCGCCGCCTGGGCCCGCGCTGTCCTCTCAGGCGCGCGCGCCCTGCGTGAGCCTGTCGGCGATCCACCGGCGGAGCGCCTTCTTGTCCACCTTGCCGACGCTCGTCGTCGGGAGGGCGTCGAGCCACTCGATGCGATCGGGCACCTTGAACTGGGCGACGCCGCGCTCGCGCAGGAAGGCGTTGATCTCCCTCGCCGGCGGCGGTTGCCCGCGGGCCACGAGGAACGCGCACGATCGCTCGCCGAGGTGCGAGTCCGGCATGGCGACGAGCGCCGCGTCGCGCACCGCCGGATGCGCGAGGACGTGGTTCTCGACCTCCTCGGCCGCGATCTTCTCGCCGCCGCGGTTGATCTGATCCTTGGCGCGGCCCTCCACGACGAGGTTGCCCTCTCGGGTCCGCCGCACGAGATCGCCCGCGCGGTAGAAGCCGTCGCGCGTGAACGCCTTCTCGTTGTGCGCGTCGGCCCTGTAATAGCCGCGGATCGTGTAGGGCCCTCGCGTGAGCAGGTGACCGACCTGCCCGGGCTCGACGTCGCGGTCGTCGTCGTCCACGACGCGGACCTCGTCGTGGGGCGAGATGGGCCGCCCCTGCGTCTCGAGCGCGATCGCGTCGGGGTCGTCGAGGCGGGTGTAGTTCACGAGCCCCTCCGCCATCCCGAACACCTGCTGCACCTTGCAGCCCAGGGTCGGCCCCACGCGGCGCGCGACCTCCGCGGGGAGCCTGGCGCCGCCCACCTGGAGCACCTTCAAGCTCGACAGGTCGTGCCGCGCCGTCCGGGCCGACTCCACCCAGACCGAGGCCAGCGGCGGCACGAGCGCGGTCAGCGTGACCCGCTCCCGCTCGATCCACGGGAACGCCTCGTCCGGGCTGGGGCGGCGGCAGAGCACAACGCGGCCGCCGGCGTGGAGCACGCCCAGGCTCCCGGGCGAGCTGAGCGTGAAGTTGTGCGCGACGGGGAGGACGGCGAGGTAGACGCTGCCCTCGTCGAGCCCGCAGATCTCCGCGCTGGCCCGCACGCTGTAGAGGTAGTCGTCGTGCGTCCGCGGGATGAGCTTCGGTACGCCGGTGCTCCCGCCGGACAGCTGGAAGAAGGCGACGTCCCCCGCGGCGGGCTCCGGGAGCTCGACGGGCTCCCGGTCCAGGCTGGAGAGCGCTGTGTGCTCGCCCGGCTCGCCGGCCACGAGCACGTGCCGCAAGGTCCTGACGTCGCGCCGGATCTGGCTCGCGAGCCCGCGGTAATCGAACCCGCCGTCCCGGTCGGCGATGACGTACGCGACCGCCTCGGTGTGCTCGCAGAAATACGCGATCTCGGCGCGCCGGTGCGCGGGCAGGGCCAGCACCGGGAGCGCCCCGAGCCGGAACAGCGCGAAGCACACCTCGAAGAACTCCGCGATGTTCGGGAGCTGGACCACGACGCGATCCCCCGGCCGGAGCCCGAGGTGCAGCAGGCCCGCGGCGAGGCGATGGGCGCGCCGATCGAGCTCCCCGTAGCTCAGCCGGCGATCGCCGCTGACGAGCGCGATCCGATCCGAGTGCCGCGTGGCCCGCTCGCGGAGCAGGCGCCCGAAGGTCTCGCCGCGCCAGTAGCCGGCGCGCCGGTAGAGATCGGCCATCTCGGCCGGCCACGGAGTCCAGCCGTCGAGCGCCTGCGGTCGCGCCTCCGCGGGCGCCTGCCGGCTCTCCTCCGGAGCGCTCATGCCCTCTCCGACGCCTGGTTGAGGCCGAGCGCGTTGAGCATGGTCCCGAGCTTGGCGGTGGTCTCGGCGAGCTCGTGCTCGCCGTTCGATCCGATGACGATCCCGGCCCCGGCATAGAGGCGGAGCGCCCGGCCGGCGACGTCGGCGCAGCGGATGACGACCGCCCACTCGCCGTCGCCGCTCGCGTCGGACCAGCCCACGAGCCCCGTGAAGAACCCGCGATCGAACCGCTCGATCGCCTCGATGGCGTCGCGGGCGCGGTCCGTGGGGTACCCGCACACGGCGGGGGTCGGGTGCAGCGCGGTGGCCAGCTTCATCGAGGAGATCGAGAGATCGCGCAGCTCCCCGGTGAGCCGGCTCGACAGGTGCCACAGCGTCGGGGTCTGCGTGAGCGAGGGCTCGTCGGGGACGCTCAGGCGCCGGCAGAACGGCCGGAGCGCGGCGGCGACGGCGTCGACGACGATCGCGTGCTCATGCCGGTCTTTCTCGGACGCGAGCAGGGCGATCGCCCGCCGGCGGTCCTCGTCGGGGTCGGGGCTGCGGACCGCAGAGCCGGCGAGCGGATTGGCGATCACCCGGAGCCCGGAGCGGGACAGGAGCAGCTCCGGGCTCGCGCCGATGAGCGTCCGCGCGCGCGAGGTCGCGACGCCGCGCTCCACGCTGGAGAGCCCCGCCGTGGGATCCGAGAGGTTGGCGGCGAAGGTGTAGCCGTTCCGGTTCTGCTGCGAGAGGCGCTGGAGGACGAGGCGGAGATCGACCGGCTCTCGCAGGACCATCTCCAGCATCCTGGAGAGGACCACCTTGCTCAGCGCCTCGGACCGCATCAGGCCCACCGCCGTCTCGACGCCGCGCACGTAGTCGCGGGGCTCGGGGACCTGGCGCAGCTCCTGGACGGTGATCGGCAGGTGCGACCGCGGCGATTCCGACGTGGGGTTGAGCGGGCCCGCGCTCTGGATCGCCCTCGGCACGATGAGGTGCGCCGGCGACGTGCTGTTGAACGGCACCGCGCCGACCACCATGGGGAGGCTCTGGCCGGCGCCGGCCCTCGACGCCGACGCGAGCACCCTCGTGACGCGGTCCGCGAGGCGATCGCCCTGATCCGCGCCGTTCGGCTCGAGGATCATGTCGTGTACGCCCTGCGCGAGGAGCGTGCGTGTCGGCGACGCGAAGAAGAACGCCGACTCAGGGGTGTATTGCTTCAACAGCTGCCCTGCGTTCACCGCGGGCAGCGCGACAGAGGCCGGTATCGAGATGGAACTCGTCACATTCAGCTCCGATGGGCGTCGAGAGCCACGTGGGCTCAGGTCATCGGGCGCTGGACGTCAGGTCTCGGGCCGCTCGTCTCTAATAACTGATAAAGAAAATCAGTTTCAAGTAACTCATGGCACGCGCGTGCAAGACTGTCAAGGGACTCCCGATTCTGTCTCGGGTGTGCGTCGCCGGTGGCCCGTGGACGGGGCGCTCCGGGCCTTCGCTTCTGCGTTGACATCCTGCGTGACGGGTGCGACGAGTCGCCCCGCCATCGGTGCTCGTCCGGCCAACCCCTGGCGAGCTGAAAAGGGAACCCGGTGAGAATCCGGGACTGCCCCCGCAGCGGTGAACGGGAACGACCATCACCAAGAAGCACTGGGCATGCACCAGAGCAGCCTGGGAAGCGGTGATGTGTAGGAGAGCGACCGGCGACGGCCGCAGCGCCCGTGAGTCCGAAGACCTGCCGAAGGTGCGCGCGCCGGTGCTCTGGCGCGCGCTGACCTGAGCCTTCGAGGGGAAGGCGTCCAGGCTCTCGACCACCTCGCTCGCGCGCGGTGCCGTGGCCCGTCACGCAGCCCCCTCGCTTCGGCTCTCAGCTCACCCGGAGCAGCGCTGGGTCGACGCGGGCAGGCGGCGCGTGAATGGTTGATTCCTCTGATCGTCGGTCGCGGCGGCGCCGGAGCGCCGGCGCGGCGTGCTGGCTCGCGCTCGCGGTCGGAAGCGCCGTGACAGCCTCGCCTGCCGCCCGCGCGGACGATCGGCGCAGGCCGGAGGCCGAGCAGGAGGGCGATCGCGCTGCCGCTCCGCCGGAGACAGCCCCGCTGGAGGTGCGCGTCGAGGGGGATCGCCTGCGCGCGCCCGCGCCGCCCAAGGACAGGTCCGTCGCGGGGTCGGTGCTGGGCCGCGAGCGCCTCATCGGCGCGGGGCTCGGGGCGGCGGACGTGCTCCGCACGCAGCCGGGCGTCCTCATCATCGAGTCGGGCGGCTTCGGCGGGCCGGCGACCGCGGCCCTCCGGGGAGCGACCGCCACGCAGACGCCGGTGTACCTCGCCGGCGTCCGCCTGAACGACGACGTCGTGGGGACGGCGGACCTCTCCCTCGTGCCCCTCTGGCTCATCGAGCGCATCGAGATCTACCGCGGCCACGCGCCCATCGAGGCCGACCGCCTCGGCCCCGGCGGCGCGATCTTCTTCGAGCCGCGGCGGCCTTCGCGGACGACGGCCGGCGTGGGTGCCATGGCGGGCTCGCTCGGCGCGCGGCGCGGGTGGGGGTTCGCCGGCGCCAGCGCGGGCCCGGTGAGCGCGATCGTCGGGGTGAGCGCGGAGGCCGCGGAGAACCGCTACGCGTTCGTCAACGATGGCGGGACGCTCTTCGACGAGAGCGACGACACCCTGGAGCGCCGGCAGAACGCCGACGTGCGCACGATCGACGCGTGGGCGCTCGCGCGCGTCGAGCTCGGGGGCGGCGCGATCGTCGACGTGATCGCGAACGGCACCGGCCGCGAGCAGGGCGTGCCGAGGCTCGCGCTCCTGCCGTCCCGAGAAGCGCGGGGGGAGTCGCGGCGCGCGCTGGCGTCCGTCGCGGCGCGGGTGCCGTTCGGCGGAGAGGCGCAGCACACGCTCGAGGCGCGCACCTCGTTCATCGAGGCGCGGTCGGAGGTCCATGATCCTCTCTTCGAGCTCGCGCTGCAGACGCCGGAGCTCCGGCTCGCCGGCCGCCGCCTGGAGCAGACGCTCGGGGCGACGCTCTCCTTCGCCGACCGGCTCCGGGTGCGGCCCGTGCTCTCGGTCGCGCGCGAGGGCATCTCACGCGCGCCGGACGACGTCCCGCTCGCGCGGTCGCGGCGCTCGTTCGCGCGCGGCGCCGTCAGCGCGGAGGCGCGCCTCGGCGAGGGGCTCGCGCTGCACGCCCTCGCGAGCGGGGAGTGCCACGCCACCGGCGCGGACCGGGGGCGCCCTTGCGACGTGCTCGTCCCGACCGGGCGGGTCGGCGTGGAGGCGGGGAGCGACAGGCTCCGGTTCCTCGCGACCGTGGGCCGCTACGTCCGCGTCCCGACGCTCGGCGAGGTGTACGGCGTCTCCGGCGTCGTCCATGGCAACGCGGAGCTCGAGCCGGAGTCGGGCGCCACGATCGAGGCCGGGATCCGGGCGCAGACGGGGCGCGGCGCCGTGCTGCGCGGCGCCTTCCTCGACGTGTTCGCGTTCGGGAGCGCGGTCTCCGGGCTCGTCGCGTACGAGAAGTCCGGTCAGGGCTACGTGAGCCCGTACAACGTCGGCCGCGCCCGCGTCGTGGGCGCGGAGCTGCTGGCCGGGGTCGAGGTGACCCCGTTCCTCCGCGCCGAGATCGCAGCGACGCTGCTCGATCCGCGGGACACGACGCCGGGGCGGACGACGAGGAACGACCTCCTCCCGTTCCGCTCGCGCCTCGTCGTCGCGCCGCGCCTGCACGCCGAGTGGAAGCGCCCGGGCGGCGCCGTGTTCTCGGGCGCGTCGGGCGAGATCCGGGCCGTGTACCAGTCGAGCCGGTACGCCGATCCCGCCGGGCTCGGCGTGATCGCGGAGCAAGCGACCCTCGACCTCGACGCGGAGGCGAGGTGGCTCGGCGGGCACCTCGCGGTGAGAGGTCGCGTCGCGGACCTCCTGGACGCGCGGCGCACGGATGTCGTCGGGTTTCCGCTCCCGGGACGGAGCGTGTTTTTCACACTGGAGTCAACATGGTGAAGATCAGTCTATTTGCGTTCGCGATCTCGATTCCGCTCCTCGGGTGCAACGTGGATTCGCCGCCGCCGTCGACGGGCGGCGTCCACGGCGGCGGCGACGGCGACGCGTGTGAGAGCGGCGTCGTCATCGTGACGAGCGACTACCAGTCGACGAACATCGCTGTGTCGGACCTCGACGGGACCACCCTGTCGCCCTCCTTCGTGTCGAGCGGCGCGGCGAAGCCGGGGCTCAGCCTCGCGCTGTCCGGCGACGTCGACGTCCCGAGGGCGGCGTCGCCGTCCGGCCGGGTGGTCCTGCTCGATCGGTTCGGCACGAACGTGATCACCTGGATGGATCTCGAGACCGCCGAGGTCCTCGCGCAGCTCCCGGTCGGGCAGGGGTTCGAGTCGAACCCTCAGGACTACATCGAGGTGGGCGCGGACCGCGCGCTCGTGTCGCGCTACGGGAGCAACCCGAGCCCGGGCGTGGAGCCGTTCGACGAGGGCGGCGATCTCCTGATCGTCGACACGAAGGAGTACTCCATCGCGGGGCGCATCGCCCTGCCGGAGGAGGAAGAGGGGCTCCTGCCGCGCCCGTCGGGGATGGCGCGCGTCGGTGACGAGGTGGTCGTGGCCCTCGGCCGGCTCGCCGCGGACCTCTCGACCGTGGGCGAAGGGCGCTTCGTGGGCGTCTCGCCGGAGCAGGGCGCTGTCACATGGACGGTCGACGTGCAGGGGCTCTACGGCTGCGGGCGTCTCGCCGTGTCGCCCTCGGGAGAGCGGCTGGCGGTCGCCTGCTCGAGCCGCTTCGACGCCGAGGCGATGGAGTACGACCCGGCGACGAGCGACGTCGTGATCTACGACGCTCGCACCTCGCCCCCGGAGGAGATCAAGCGGCTCGGCGTGGCGAGGGCGCTCGGCGCCGCGGTCCAGCCCACGCTCGCCTTCGCCTCCGAGGACGTGCTTCTCGGGACGGCCTACGCGGGCAGCGCGTCCGCCGGGGACCGCGCCTTCTCCGTGAGCATCACCACGGGCGAGGTCACGACGCTCGCCCTGGCGACCCAGCCCTACGCCTTCGGCGGCGTCCACTGCTCGCCCGGCTGCGGCGATGTCTGCCTGCTGAGCGACGCGGAGAGGAGCAAGCTCCGCCGCTGGAAGGTGGCGGCGAACGGCGCGCTCGAGCCGCTGGAGGACGCGACCGTCGACACCGAGATCGGGCTCCCGCCGCGAGGGATCGGCGGGCTCTGATCGGCCCCGCGGGCGGTACGTCGGTTGATGGGCGTCAGAACGCGGCGTCGAGGACGACCTCCCCGGAGACGCCGACCTGGTACGCGGAGACGCGGCGCTCGAAGAAGTTCGTGACCTCCTGGACGTCTTGAAGATCCATGAACGAGAACGGGTTCTTCGCCCCGTAGCGCTTCGGCATGCCGAGCGTGGCGAGCCGCTGGTCGGCGCAGAACTCGAGGTAGCTGCGCACGTCGCGCGCCGACATGCCCGCCACGCCGGCGCCGAGGAGATCCTCGGCGAACCGGGCCTCGCAGGCGATCGCCTCATCCATCATGTCGAGGATCGACCGCGAGAGCCCGGCGTCGAAGAGCTCGGGCTCCTCGCGCCGCGCCGTGCTCACGACCTCGAAGGCGAAGCGCATGTGCGCGCTCTCGTCGCGGAAGACCCAGCTCGTCCCCGCGGCGAGCCCGTGGAGCAGGCCGCGCGAGCGCAGGAAGTACACGTACGCGAACGCGCCGAAGAAGAAGAGGCCCTCGACGCACGCGGCGAAGCAGATGAGGTTCAGGAGGAACCGCCGCCGCTCGGCGCGCGAGTCCAGCCGCCCGAGCGACTCGACGGAATCGATCCACCGCATGCAGAAATCGGCCTTCTGGCGGATCGAGGGGATGTTCTCCACGGCCGCGAAGGCGCGGTGACGGTCCTCGGGATCGGGGATGTACGTGTCGAGGAGCGTCAGATAGAACTGGACGTGGAGCGCCTCTTCGTAGAGCTGCCGGGACAGGTACATCCGCGCCTCCGGGGCGTTGATGTGCCTGTACAGGTTGAGGACGAGGTTGTTCGCCACGATGGAGTCCCCCGTGGCGAAGAACGCGACGAGGCGCTGCACGAGGTGCCGCTCCGCGTCGGTCATCTTCCGCAGGTCGCCCACGTCCGTGGAGAAGTCGACCTCCTCCACGGTCCACGTGTTCTTGATGGCGGAGCGGTACATCTCGAAGAAGGCCGGATAGGCCATCGGGCGCAGCGTGAGGCACTGGCCCGGATCGAGGAGGCGCGCGGGGCGGCTGACGCGGCTCACTGGCAGGCCTCGCAGGCTTCGGGGTTCTCGAGCGCGCAGGCCACGTCCGCGGCCGCCTTCGCCGGCGCCGCCTCCACGGTCGCCTTGGTGATGCGCGTCGCGGGGCGCGATCGCAGGTAGTAGGTCGTCTTGAGCCCCTTCTTCCATGCGTGGAAGTACATGCTCGAGAGCTGACCGATGGTGGGGTTCTCGATGAAGAGGTTCAGCGACTGGCTCTGATCGATGAAGGCCCCGCGATCCGCGGCCATGTCGATCAGCGAGCGCATCGGGATCTCCCACGCCGTCCGGAACACGGCGCGGAGCTCCTCGGGCAGCTCGTCCATGCCCTGGACCGAGCCCTCCGCGAGCTTGAGCCGGGCGCGCACCGCGTCGTTCCAGGCGCCGAGCCGCTTGAGCTCCGCGACCAGGTAGCGGTTCATCTGCAGGAAGTCCCCCGAGAGCGTCTCGCGCTTGAAGAGGTTGGACACCTGCGGCTCGATGCACTCGTAGCAGCCCGCGATCGACGCGATGGTGGCCGTCGGCGCGATGGCGACGAGCAGCGAGTTCCTGAGCCCCTCGGCGCGGACGCGCGCGCGGAGCGCCTCCCAGCGCGCCGCGTCCTCCGGGACGGCGCCCCACGCGTCGAACTGGAGCTCTCCGCGCGCGGCGCGCGTCTCGTCGAACGCCGGGTGCCGCCCCTTCTCCGCCGCGAGGTCCGCGGACGTCGAGAGCGCGTGGTAATACACCTCCTCCGAGATCCGCCTGGAGAGCTCCCGCGCCGCCGGGGCGTCGAAGGGCAGGCGCATCTGGAAGAACACGTCCTGCAGGCCCATGAGCCCGAGCCCGACGGGCCGCCAGCGGAGGTTCGATCGCCTCGTCGAGGGGATGGGGTAGTAGTTGAGGTCGATGACGCGGTCGAGCTGGCGGACCGCGGTCCCCACCGTGCGCGCGAGCTTCTCGAAGTCGAACGCGACCGCGCCGTCCGCCAGCGTGACCGTGTGGCGAGCGAGGTTGATCGAGCCCAGGTTGCAGACGGCCGACTCCTCGTTCGAGGTCACCTCCAGGATCTCGGTGCAGAGGTTCGAGAGGTGGACTACCCGGCCCGGCAGCGCCGTCTGGTTGCAGGCGCGGTTCGACTTGTCCTTGAACGTCATCCAGCCGTTGCCGGTCTGCGCGAGCGTGCGCATCATCCGCGCGTAGAGCTCGCGGGCCTTCATCGTCTTCTTGGCGAGGCCCGCCCGCTCGGCCTCGACGTACCGACGATCGAACTCCTCACCGTAGAGATCGGGGAGATCGCGCACGTCCTTCGGGTCGAACAGGCTCCATTCGCCGTCGGCCTCGACCCGCTTCATGAAGAGGTCCGGGACCCAGCTCGCGAGGTTCAGGTTGTGGGTGCGCGCGGCCTCGTCGCCGGTGTTGTCGCGCAGCGAGAGGAACTCCTCGACGTCGGCGTGCCACGGCTCGAGGTAGACGCAGCAGGCGCCCTTGCGCTTGCCGCCCTGGTTCACGGCCGCGACGGACGCGTCGAGCGTCTTGAGCCACGGCACGATCCCGCTGGAGTGCCCGTTGGTGCTCTCGATGAGCGAGCCGCGCGAGCGCACCCGGTGGTAGGCGAGCCCGATGCCGCCCGAGAACTTCGAGAGCATCGCGACGTCGGTGTAGCGCTGGTAGATGGTCTCTAGGTGATCGTCCGGCGAGTCGAGCAGAAAGCAGCTCGAGAGCTGCTCGTGGCTCGTCCCGGAGTTGAACATCGTCGGTGAGCTCGGCAGGTAATCGAGCGACGAGAAGAGCCGGTAGAGCTCGATGGCCTGCGCCGCCGTCTCGGAGAGCGCGCACGCGATGCGCAGGAAGAACTGCTGCGGCGTCTCGATGACGAGGCGCGTCTCGGGGTGCTTCAGCAGGTAGCGGTCGTAGAGGGTCCGCAGGCCGAAGTACTCGAGCTCGTGATCGCGCCTCGGCTCGATGGCGTCGTTCAGCTTGCGGGCGTTCTGCGCCACGAAGCCGTGGAGCCGATCGTTGATGAGGCCCAGCCGCCGCCCCACGGCGATGGACTGCGAGAAGGCGTGGATCTCCTGATTGCGGACTTCCTTGTCGATGGTCGTGGCGAGCAGGCGCGCCGCGAGCTTCGCGTACTGGGGCTCATCCGCGATGAGCGACGCCGCCGTCTGGATGGAGAGCTGATCGAGCTCGCGCGTCGTCGCGCCGTCGTAGAGGCCGCTGATGGTCTTCGTCGCGACGCGGAGCGCGTCCACGTCGGACAGGGCCGCGCAAGAGCGGCTCACCGCCCGGACGATCTTGTTGACGTCCACGGGCTCGCTCGACCCGTTCCTCTTCTTCACCCGCATCGTCGTGTGCGGGGGCGTCTCCTCCGCGCCGGCGCTCGTCATGGCGGGCGCATGAGGTGCGTGGGGTGCGTGGAGCGCGCGCAACGGCGCCGCGCCGTTGCTCTTCACCAACGGTTCGTTCAGCATGGCATCCTCCTCGTGCTCGTTCCGAGCGGTCCCGGACCGCTCGCGTCGATGCCGCGAGAGCGAAGAGGCCAGCCGATGCGCACGGGTGCGCCAGGCTCTTTTGAGGAGCCCTCGGACCGACCGCTCGCCCCCGCGGGCGAAAGGAAGACAGCGCGGGAGGGGGTCGGAACCGGGACAAGCGCGAGAGTCTGCGCCAGCTCGGACCTACCCGCCTCCCTCGAGGCTTCCAGGTCAAACCGGCGCCGGATGTCTCCCCAGCGCAGGATGTTGGCAGGTCTTCGGGCTCACGAGCGCTCCGGCTCTCGCCGGGTTCCTACGGTCCACCGCTTCCCAGCCCGAGGGCCAGTGCGCGTCGTGGAGATCGTTCTCGCTTACCGCTGCGGGGCAGCCCCGGATTCACACCGGGTTCCCTTTTGAGCCCCGGGCCGAAGCCCGAGGCACCAACATGAGGCACTACATATTGCGGTGCCGAGCGCAGGTCAAGCGATATGTTGGGGGTGGCCGGACGAGCGGGGTGATCGACCTGCTGTCATTCCATCGGCGTACCATCGGCGTACCATTGGCGTATTTGCCGTGGATGGTCATTGGCAGGATGCGTTCACGATCGCCACGGCGTCGAGATCGAAGGTGCCGTTCGGGCCGGCCATGTCCACGCGATCCGTGATCCGCACATAGCGGACGAAATCGAGGCCGACGTCGGTGAGGTCGAAGGCATCGCCGCCCGCGACGGCGGGATCTGTGGGATCGATGGAGTTCGTTTCGGGGTTCGCCAGCACAGGGTGCCAGCCGGCGCAGTGGTCATAGGGGGCCGCCGTGGCCTTGCACGAGTAAGCTTTCCAGTCGACGCCGTCCTGGCTGACCTCGACGGTCGCGAGCTCGGCGAACACGGTGGTTGGGGTGCTCTGGAACGCGTTCTCGAAGACGATGAAATCCGGCCCCGGGCCATCGACGATGAGGTTGCCAGAGAAACCGAAGGTGACGGTGCCGCCGTTGCCGAGGGACACCACGTCGGCCGAGCCGCCGCAACAACCCCCACCCTTGGGAGGACCGAAGGCGATGTCCGGGAACTTGTCCTGTCCGAATGGTTGGCCTGGCCCGAAGCGAAAACTGATCACCTCGGAAGCAAACACCGTTTCCGTGCCGGTGCAGCCTTCTCCTGCGCCGCCGGCGGCTCCGGAGCCGCCAGCGCCATCTGCGCCGCCGGTGCTGCCGGCGCCGCCAGCGCCATCTGCACCTCCGGAGCCACCAGCGCCGCCAGAGCCATCGGCGCCTCCGGTGCTGGCGGCGCCACCGACGCCTCCGGTGCTGCCAGCGCCTCCGGTGCTGCCAGCGCCTCCGGTGCCGCCAGCGCCGCCAGCGCCGCCAGAGCCGTCGGCGCCTCCGGTGCTGCCGGCACCGCCAGCACCATCGGCGCCTCCGGCACCCCCAGCGCCGCCGACCTCTCCAGCTCCGGAGGTGGAGCTTGTTCCGCCCGCTCCGCCTTCACCGCCAGCGCCGCCGGACCCCTGCGCGGCTCCACCACCCGTGCCGCCGGTCCCGCTCCCGGACGGGGAGCTCTCGGATCCGCAGGCGATGAGCGCGAATATCGAAAGGAGCGCGCTCGCGCGCGCCATACGAGACACCATGAGACCTCCGAGGGCGGGGGCGCGATCCATCGGAGCATCCCGACGCGGCGCTGCCCGCGCCCAAACATCAATAGAACGGCGCCGACGTGTTGTTTCGCGCGAGGTAGATGTTGTAATCGGCCGTGTTGACGTACCCATCGCCGTTGAAGTCGGCGTGCTGGTTGTACCCTGGGTTGCCCAGCTGGGTGTTCATCGCGGCGCTGAGGATGGTGTAGTCGCCCGTGTCCACGTCGCCGTCGTTGTCGAGATCCGCGTCCGCGATGTTCCCGAAGCCGTCGCCGTCGGTGTCGCGCTGGTTCACGTTCGCCGTGAGGTAGGCGTTGTCCGCGCCGTCGGGCACGCCGTCGCTGTCCGAGTCCGGCGCGCCGTCGGGGAAGTACAGCGTCACCTTCGGCGTCACGCCGACCTCCCAGTAATCCCAGGCGCTCCCGGCCGAGTAGCACTGCCCGGCGGGGGAGGAGTACTCGTCGCCCGATGGGTTCCACACGATCGCCAGGGCGCTCGTGTGGCTTACGAACGCGATGGGCGACGTCGAGCTGTCATCCTCGCAGGGGTCCGGCGTGAACTCGAGGTACTGCGACGAGCTCGCCTCGTTGACCGGCGTCTGGCTGCCCCCGAGGACGGCCGTGACCACGCTGGCGCGGACGAGCGCCGCGTATCCGTTCTCGCTCGCGCCGCCGACGCCGAACGCGTCTCCGCCGCCCACGTGCAGCGTGTCGTCCTCGTCGAAGCCGAGCGCCGCCGCGTTCAGCACGTTGCTCGCCAGGAGCGAGCCCTCGCTGCCGCCGAACGCATACGGGCCCGACGTGCCGTCGATGGCGTCCTCGATGTCGGCCGCCGCCCAGATGCGGATTTCACCGGTCCGGTTGGGCGACGGCTGATAGCCGATCCCGGTGACGAGGTTGCCCCCGGAGTCCACGGCGATCCCCCCGGATGCGCCCGGGATGCTCGTGATCAGCGGGATCTCCACGATGGGCGACGCGGTCAGGTCGAGGGCATAGACGCCGCTCGTGTAGACACCCTGGACGCTATAGCCGCCGTTGATGACGAGCGCGTCGTTCCCGTACCAGGCCCCGTCGTAGTAGTCGACGTCGAGCTCGATCACCTGCCCGTGGCTGAGCAGGTCAGGCGGCGAGGTGATGCTGAGGATCGAGCTCGGGAACACGAGCAGCGGCGCCCCGTAGCCGACGCCGAGCGCGATCGTGCTGCCGTCCGGCGAGATGGCGAGGAAGCTCGGGTCCATCGGCCCGTCGCTCAGGGTGGCGACGGGCACGTAGACGCTCGATCCATAGTTCTTCTGCAGATACAGGGTCTGATCGTTGGCGACGAGGAGCCGTCCGGCCAGCTCGTAGCCATCGATCTCCTGGGCCGTCGTGGGGAACCCGTCCAGCGCTGTGAACCACCCGTCGGCGATGCTGGGCAGATTGAATGTATACGACGTGTTGCCCCCGTACTCGTCGAAGGCGTCTGCGAACGCCGACGGCGAGAGCAGGAGGAGCGTCGCGGCAACCAAAGATGCAGAAATGCGCATAAGGCCTATTCCCTTTCCACCTCTACTACCAACAGGAGGGGTCGCGAGCCGGCGCACCCCACCCCACGCCTCGCTCGAGGGCTGAACCCTCGGTGGAGAGCGGGGGAGCGCGCGTGGTCAAGCCTGGTCGCGACCGCGGATGGGGAGAGCGCGTCGTGCCGACCCTCTACCGGAAACGCTCAGCACAACACCACTCCTTGCCCGCGTCGTCCGGAGCGGCGCGAGCCCGCTCGGCGCGAGTTCGCGAGGTACGGAGGAGCCGGCCAAGAAGAGGCGCGGACGCGCTGAACCTTCGATAAAGAGCCATCGGACCGACCCCTCGCCCCCGCGGGCGACTGTGTAAGGAAGACGCGGGGGACGGGTCGGAACCGGGACAGGCGCGAGAGTCTGCGCCAGCTCGGACCTACCCGCCTCCCTCGAGGCTTCCAGGTCAAACCGGCGCTGGATGTCTCCCCTGCGCAGGATGTTGGCAGGTCTTCGGGCTCACGAGCGCTCCGGCTCTCGCCGGGTTCCTACGGTCCACCGCTTCCCAGCCCGAGGGCCAGTGCTCGTCGTGGAGATCGTTCTCGCTTACCGCTGCGGGGCAGCCCCGGACTCACACCGGGTTCCCTTTTGAGCCCCGGGCGAAGCCAGGGGCACCAACACGGGTGCTTACATATGGCCGCGCGGCCGACCGGTCAAGCGAGATGTTCCGCGGAGCTCGGACCGCGCGGTCGACACACGCTGGCCTGGCGGTGCGCGTCGTGGCGGGCCACAACCCGGGCATATGCCGCTCAGCGAAGCGCGTCCGGCCGATCCGCTCGACGACCTCGTCGCGCTCCTGCGCGGCAAGCGGATCGTGGCGCTGACGGGCGCGGGGTGCAGCACCGAGTCCGGCATCCCCGATTATCGAGGGCCCGAGACGCGGCGCCGCGCGCGGAACCCGATCCAGGGGCGGGAGTTCTCCCGCTCGGCCGAGATCCGGCAGCGCTACTGGGCGCGCGCCGTGATCGGCTGGGAGCGGTTCTCCAGGGCCGAGCCCAACCCCGCCCACCGCGCCCTCGCGCGGCTCGAGCAGGCGGGGCAGCTCGATGGCCTCATCACGCAGAACGTCGACGGCCTCCACCAGGCCGCGGGCAGCCGCCGCGTCATCGAGCTGCACGGGACGCTCTCCGAGGTCGCCTGCCTCGCGTGCGGCGCGATGGAGCGGCGCGCCGCCCTCCAGGAGCGGCTCCTCGCCCAGAACCCCGGCTGGCTGCGCCTCGCGGCCGACCTCGCCCCCGACGGCGACGCCGACCTGCCCGCCGAGCGCGTGGCGGGCTTCCGTGCGCCGCCGTGCCTCCGCTGCGATGGGCCGCTCAAGCCGCGCGTCGTCTTCTTCGGCGAGAACGTGGCCAGGCCGATCGTCGACGCGGCGTTCGCGCTCGTGGACGCGGCGGACGCGCTCCTCGTCGTCGGCTCGTCGCTGGCGGTCTTCTCGGGCTACCGCTTCGTGCTGCGCGCCGCGCAGCGAGGCACCCCGATCGCCATGATCAACCTCGGCTCCGCGCGCGGCGAGGAGCTCGGCGCGCTGAAGATCGAGGCCCGCGCCGGCGAGGTGCTGCCGCGCCTCGCCGAGGCGCTCGGCGCCGGCGCCACCGCGGCGCCCCGCTGAGGCGCCGAGCGCCGGCGCACGCGCGGCGCTGGCATCACCCGCGCTGGTACATCACGTCGCTGCGGAGGACGTACTTGCTCCCCCGTGTCACGGCGGCGCCGCGGTGGAGCCGGCGGTGCTCGAACAGGAGCGCCATCCCGCGCCGCGGGGCGATGCTCCGGCCGCCCCAGAAATCGGTCGTGCCGCCCTCGAAATCGTCGTTCAGGTAGATCATCGCGGTGAACAGGCTCCGCTCGCCGCCGGATCGCACGAACGAGCCGTCGCCGTGCCAGTTGAAATATTCGCCCTCGGTGTAGCGATAGTAGCGGAAGCGCTCGTTCAGCCCGACGGCGCGGTGGAGGCCGAAGCTCGGCGGCGTCCAGGGCGCGAGCCGCTCCCAGAGGCTCGCGGCGAGGTCCGGATCGTCGATCATGACGCGGCCGTTCTTGCGCACCTCGAGGTTGATCACCTCGCTGCCTCCGATCGGCGCCTGCTCGAAGCCTCGCGCCTCGGCGAGCGCGATGAAGCCCTCGCACTCCTCGGGCGACAGGACGTTCGTCACCGTGAAGATGCGGAGATCGTCGGTGTAGTCGGTGCACTGGGCGGTCCGTTCGGCGTGCAGGGTGCTCATGCGTGAAGCGTGGGTCCGGGCGGACCGGATCCGGAAGGGCGGGACCCGGGCAGGACCGGGCAGGACCGGGCAGCGCGGTGGACAGGAGAGCGCCGCATCGCCGATGATCGAGCGCTCGCACCGATGGCACGGGTCTCCAGGGCGGGCCGCAGCGCGGAGCCCGCGGTCCGCTTCAACCACACGCTCCTCCAGCGGGCGCGGCTCGATCTCGACCTGACGCAGGAGCAGGTCGCCGCGTCGATCGGCGTCGACGTGCGGACCTACCGCCGCTACGAGTCGGGCGCCGTCAACGATCCGCGGCTCGGCTTCTCGGTCCGGAGCCCGTCCCGGCGGCGCATCCTCGAGCGGCTCGGCGCCGAGCTCGGCCTCGCCGAGGCGGAGCTGCTCGTCGTCGAGGCCGAGGCCGCGCCGGCGGAGGATCCCGCCGCAGAGGAAGCAGGTGCGGCGAGCCAGGCCGCGGAGGCGCCCGCCAGGGCGGGGAGGGCGCTCGCGGGGGCGGAGAAGGCGCTCGCGGGGGCGAGGGAGGCGCTCGACGAGGAGGCAGCGGAGAAGGCGCCGGCCGGCGCGCCCGCGCCGTCGCAGGGAGCCGCCCCGGCGTGGCGCCCGCTGCACGCGCATACGCTCCAGCGAGCGCGGCACTTCGTCGGGCGCGCCGAGATCGTCGATCGGCTCGCCGCGTGGGCCGACGGCTCGCCGCCGTGCCCCCGGGTGATCGCGCTCCTCGGCGTCGGCGGGGCGGGCAAGACCGCGATCGTCGAGCGCTTCCTCCAGGGGCTCGGCGACGCCCCGCGGCCCGGCGGGGTGCTCGTCTGGAGCTTCTACGACGACCCCAGGACCGAGGCGTTCCTCGACCAGGCGGCGGCCTACTTCGCGCCGGGCGCGGGCGCCTCGGGCCCGGCGGCGCCGCGGCCTCAGGCGGCGCCCGGAGAGCAGCTCGCGCGGCTGAAGGAGGCGCTGGGGCAGGGGCCGCCGCACCTGCTCGTGCTCGACGGGATCGAGACCGTGCAGGCCGAGGGGGGCGCAGGGCGCGCGCACGGCGAGCTCCACGACGCGCTCCTCCGGCGGCTGCTCTGCGCGATCGCGTCCGGGCTCGGCGGCGCGCGGGCGCTCGTCACGTCGCGCTTCGAGCTCGCGGATCTGTCCGCCTGGGCCGAGGGCGGGCTCGCGACGATCCGGCCCGAGCCGCTCTGCGAGGGCGACGCCGCGTCGCTCCTGCGCCGCTGGGGCATCCGCGGCGACGACGGCGCCCTCGGCGCGCTGTTCGAGACGACGGGAGGCCACGCGCTCTCGGTCGCCGTCGTCGGCTCCTACGTGGGCGCGTTCCTCGGCGGCGACGCGGGGCGGCTCTCCGCGGCGCAGGCGGCGCACCTCGCCGAGGCCGAGCAGGACGACGTCCTCGCCCGCCGCCTGAGCTCGGTGCTGTCGGCCTACGCGCGCGCGCTGCCGCCGGGCGAGCGGGACCTGCTCGCGCGCCTCTCGGTGTTCCCCGGCGGCGCCGGCGAGGAGGCGCTGCTCCAGCTGATCCGGGCCGGCGGCGAGATCGCGGGCGCCATGGCGGGGTGGGGCGCCGCGGAGCTCGCGCGCGGGCTCGCCCGGCTGGAGCGGCTGGGGCTCGTGTTCGCGGCGCGCCCGGGCGAGCGCTGCTACTCGACGCACCCCTTCGTGCGGCAGCACTTCAAGTCGCTGCTCGGCGTGCCGCCGGAGCGCGTCCACGCCGCGGGGAGCGCCGCGCCGCCGCCGCGTCTCGACGAGGCGCCGCGCCGGGCGCCGCGGGAACGCGA
This sequence comes from Sorangium sp. So ce117, assembly GCF_051524395.1. Classification (NCBI taxonomy): domain Bacteria; kingdom Pseudomonadati; phylum Myxococcota; order Polyangiales; family Polyangiaceae; genus Sorangium; species Sorangium sp. So ce117. Next base: position 5,666,528 of record NZ_CP150309.1, on the reverse strand, counting down.
GGCCGTCGACGCGTACGAGGCCATCCTCACCGAGCTGCTCGGCGCCGGACGGGCGGGCGAGGCGTACGACATCTACGCGCTCGCCCTCGGCGGCTTCGCGCACCTCGGGCTCAAGCTCGGCGACATGGCCCGCGGCGCCCGCATCCTGCGCGCGTTCGCCGGCGGCGACGACCCCCGCGGCATGCCGGCCTCGCTGCCCGCGCGGGTGCGCGCGTCGCTCGCGTACGACGCGGGGCTCTACGCCGGCGCGCTCGGGGATCTCGCGTTCGCCTGCGCCTGCTACGAGGCGCACAACGAGATCGCCGGGGCGCTCGCCGACCCGGCCCCGATCGCGACCGGCCTGCGCACGCTGGCGTACACGGAGCGGCTGCGGGGCGACCTGACCGGCGCGCGCCGCCTGCTCGAGCGGTCGGCCGAGATCGCCGGCGGCGCCGGGGGGAGCGCCCGTCGCGCCGCGGACCAGGTCCACGCCGTGCGCGCGCTGGCGCTGCTCGCCGCGGTGCTGCACGACCTCGGCGAGGTCGACGCGGCGGGCGAGCGCTTCGCGCGCCTGCGGGCGCTGGGCGACGCGCCGGTGGCGCGCCGCGCGCTCTGGGAGGCGGAGCACGCGCTCGCGCTCGGGCGCCGCGACGAGGCGCGCGAGGCCACGGAGCGGAACATCGCCGAGTGCAGGCGGAGGGGCTGGGAGGGGCACGTCGCGCACGGCCACACGCTGCTCGGCCTCGCGCTGCTGGACGGAGGCGGCGGCGGCGACGTCGCGTCGGCCGAGGCGCACCTCGTCGAGGCGCGCCGCTGGGCTGCCGCGACGGGCGAGGTGGAGGTCGCGCTGCGGTGCCACGAGCTCGCGGCGCGGATCGCGCTCGCCGCTGGCCGGCTCGACGACGGCGCGCGGCAGGCGCTCGAGGGGTTGCATGTCGCGGAAGCGTGCGGGTTCGGTCCGTTCCGCGCGCGGCTCGCGGTGGTCGCCGCGCGGTGCGCGCTGGCCCGCGGCGCGGGGGCGGCGGCGTCCGCGACGGCGCTCGCCGACTCGGCTGTTGTGTGGGCGGGCGAGGACGCGTGGGCGAGGGCGGACGCGCTGCACTGGGCGGGCGTCGCGCGCGCGGCGGCGGCGGCGCGCGGCGAGGACCGCGCGCGAGGGCGGGAGCTGCTCGCCGAGGCGGCGGCGCTGCGGGCGCGCCTGCGCCACCCCGGGGCCGGAGCGTCGCGGGAGGCGCTCGCGCGGGCGCGGCCAGGCGGATGAGGGCCGGGCGCGCGGCGCGCGGCGGCGAGTGGAACGGCGAGGGCGGACACTCCGCTGCTCGCCGTCGGGATCGTGCCGTGAAGGGGATTTCTGGGCTCCGCGTGACGAGCGCGGGATAACGTGCCGTGCGTCGCGGGTCGCATGCGAGCGGCCGCGTAGTTGCGCTGTTTTCCTTGCCAGGAGCGACCATGTTCCACCGACGTCCCAAGCTGACGATCTCTTTCGTGCTCGCCCTCTCCACGGCGCTGGGAGCACCGGTATCCGCGAACGCCGAGCCAGTGATCATCGAAGGCGGTCCTGTGGCTCCGCTCCCCGCCGAGGGAGGAACGGGCCTGTGCGGCGCGCAAAGGTTATCGTCCGAGCCAGATGTCGACTTCTGGGTTTCATCGGGCGACAGCGCGGACTTCATCGAGAAGATGAGCACGTTCTTCGACGCGGGGCAGGAAGAACTCGTGAGCTCCGTGGTGCGCACACCGCTCGATCTCTCGAACAAGTACGAGGCCGGGAGCGGGGCGAGCTTCGGCGATTTTCTGGACGCTGTCTCCGACTGCCCGGCAGGAGGGTGCGACTTCGTCGCCAACGAACCCGACGTGGCGTTCGGCATGCGCCTGCGCGGGTACCTGGCCGTGCCGTCCGACTACGTCGAGCAGCCTGTCCACTTTGGCATTTACGCCGACGACGCCGTGGCCCTCGTGATCTACGACTCGGCGCAGGCCGCCTATCCGGTGCTTGTGCAACCACCCGCGCTCGGCGCACCCAGCTGGCGAATGACGAATACCGTCACGTTCGCCGAGGAGGGCCTGTACCCCGTCGAGATCCTCTATGCCGCGATCGTCGAGCATTCAGCGCTCGAGGTGTCGCTTCTGGTCGGCGAGTTCGCGGATTTTCAGCTCAGCGCCGGCGAGGCCGCCAGCACGAACCTCGCCGGGGCCGGCTTCACGCTCCTCGAGCCTGCGGCGTTCCATCGGAGCGTGGCGGGCGACGCCTCCGCGTCGGACGAGGACGCCTGTGCGCAGTGCGGCCGCGAGTTCGCCGGCCAGACCGGAAACACCGGCTGTGCGGCGGGCTCCTACTGCAACGACGCCGCGCTGTGCGCGCCGTGCGTCGTCGATGCTTTCTGCGGGCCTTCGTGCAACCCGTGCAGCGCGCAGGCGCCGCGCTGCGCCCTCGTGGAGGGGACGCCGGCGTGCGTCGCCTGCGTGAGCGATGCCGACTGCGATGACGGCGAGGCCTGCGACCTCGAGGCGCACGCCTGCGCGGTGCCGCCCGGCCCAAACGCGGGCGCCGGCGGGACCGGCGGGGGTGGGGGCGGCGGTGGCGGCGCGGATGCGGGCAGCGGCGGCGCGGCGTCGGAGCCGGACGCGGAGGACGACGGCGGCTGCGGGTGCCGGGTCGGCGGCGAGGGGCGGCAGGGCGGCGGGCTCGCCTTCGCGCTCGCGGGGCTCGGGCTCGCGCTCGCGGGCGCTCGTCGCCGGACGCGCGCGGCCTCGCGGTGAGCGGGTCCACGGAGCGCGGCTCGCGCTGAGCTCAGCTCCTGCCGCGCGCGGCCTTGCCGCGCGTCAGACGGCTGCCGGGCCGCGCCTCGGCAGCCGCTGCAAGATATCGGTCGTCTCGGCGCTCTGCTTGAGCCCGGCGAGGCGCTGCACGATGTCGCGCCTCAGCACGGCCGCCATCATCGGCTCCAGCACCGGGGCGAGGGCTTGCGGGCGCGCGGTGAAGTTGTAGCGGAACGTGACGCGGGTCCGTCGCGGCGACAGCGCCTTGAAGAGCCATGCGCCCGAGAACTGGCGGAAGATCCGTGGCCCCTCGATCATGGTGATGGCCACCTGCTCCGGCGGGTTCAGGGTGATGTAACGGGCCTCCATGGACAGCCCGTTCTTCGCCCGCACCCACACCCGCACGCCGACGGCTGGCTCGGTCGCGCCGTCGCGGTAGCGCATCTCGCGGAGGAACGGGTCCCACTCGAGCCGGAGAGCGTAGTCCTGGGACAGCGCGAAGAGCTCGTCGGAGGCTGCGTCGATCTCGGCGGTGCTCTGGATGGTGGGCATGGCGCCGAGGATAGGGTCGCGACGCGCTGGCGTGGCATATTGCGGGACCATGAACGAGCCGGCGCGGAGGATCGTCGGGACATACGCCGAGTATCTCGAGCAGGAGCGGGCGAGCCCGACGAAGCACGAGTTCCTGAACGGCGAGATCTTCGCGATGGTCGGCGGGACGCCGGAGCATGCGCGCCTGTGCGCGAGCGTCGGCGCCGAGCTCCGGGCGCAGCTCCGCGGGCGGCCCTGCGCGGTCTACTCCTCCGATCTGCGCGTCCGGGTCCAGGCGACCGGACTCTCCACGTACGCTGACGTCAGCGTCGTTTGCGGGAGGCTCGAGTGCGATATCGAGGACAAGGACGCAGCGCTCAACCCGATCGTCCTGGTCGAGGTCCTCACCGAGAGCTCGGAGGCCTACGACCGTGGGCAGAAGTTCGCGAACTACCGGCGGATCCCCTCGCTCCGGGAGTACGTGCTCGTCACGCGGCACGAGCAGCGCATCGAGGTGTTTCACCGCAACGAGGACGACTCGTGGACGCTCCGGGAGGCCCGCGCTGGAGAGGGCGCGCACCTCGAGGCGATCGGGTGCGTGCTGTCGGTCGACGAGGTTTACCGAGACCCGTTCGCTCAGGTCGCGGCGGAGGCAGAGGGGTGACTCCAGTAGTCGTGATGAGCCTCGCCACATCGGCTGGATGAGCGGCTTGAGCGCGTGGTTGCGCGACACTCACCCGCGAGGGGGCTCGCCGGCCCGCGGCAAAGCAGTGCGGCGAGGCCGAGACGATGCGTGACCGGCTCTGGACCTTCCTGGTCCGTCGCTACGCAGACCTCCGGAAGATCGGGTACTACTTCCACGGCGACGCGTTCGAGGAGGTGACCCCGAAGCTCCTGTCGCGCGCGTCGAGCACCGCCGTCGACGACGTGAGCGAAGAGGTCGAGGCAGAAGCGGGCGGCGGCGAGGACGGCAACCACGGCGCCGTCGCGCAACCCGCCGTCGCGTCGTCGCCGTAAGCGGCGCGCAGCCTACCGCGCCGCGCGGCCGAAGTCCTTGCGCTGCGGCGAGGTCGATGGGGAGCCTGCCGTGGTGATCCGCAATGGCGCAGAGGGCGTTCGAACGTCCATCACCCGCCATCGGCGGCGTCCTGAAGAGAAATTTCGTCTCCGGACGTGAACGAACCTCACGAGTCCGGGAACAGAGCTCCGAAATCGAGCGGCGCTCTTCGAGCAACGTGGCGACGCCCGGGGGCGTGAACCGCCGGCTCGCGACGGTGATTCGAGGGAGCCGGCACACGACCAGGAGCCGATCATGAACTTTCCACACCCTCGCTTCGCTTCCCCGACAACGTCGATCGCCCGCGCAGCATCCATGCGCCTGCGAAGCGTGCTCTCGACGGTGCTCGTCTCGACGCTGCTCGGGTCTTCAGCCCTGCTCGCGGGCTGCTCCGACGGCAGCGGGGCGCCGGCGACGCCGGACGCCGCGAGCGGCGCGGGCGGCAGTGGCGCCGAGAGCGGTGCAGGTGGAGACGAGAGCGGCGGTGGCGGCGAAGACGCCGGCACCGGCGGAGGCGAAGGCGGAGGAAACCCGTCAGGTGAGTGCACCGGCGATCCCACCCTCCACGCCAACACCGATCCCGACGACGTCGTGCAGCAGGGCGCGGACCGCCTGGTGCGCGACGACAAGTTCCCTGCCGTCCTGGTCGCCGTCGGTGACCGCGACGGGCAGACCCGTCACTACACCGCCGGTGTCGGCGACCTGGAGACCGGTGCGAGCGTGCCTGTCGACGGGCAGGTGCGCATCGGCAGCAACAGCAAGCCCTTCACCGCGGTGGTCGTCCTGCAGCTCGTCGGCGAGGGCAAGGTCGACCTCGACGCGCCGATCGAGACGTACCTGCCGGATCTCCTCCGCGGCGACGGCATCGACGGCCGCGAGATCACGGTGCGGCAGCTGCTGCAGCACACGAGCGGCCTGCCCGACTACGTCGGGCTGGCCCTGGGCGACGACGTCTTCGAGGTCCTGCACACCTACTTCCAGCCCCGCGCCCTGCTCGACCTGGCGCTGACGCAGCCGGGGAAGGCCCCTGGCGCCGAATGGGCGTACAGCAACACCAACTACATCGTCGCCGGCTTGATCGTCGAGAAGGTCACCGGCCGCCCTCTGGCCGAGGAGATCTCGCGCCGGGTCATCGAGCGCATCGGGCTGCGCAACACGTATATCCCCGACGTCGGCGAGCAGGGCATCCGGGGGTGCCACCCAAAGGGCTATCACGCGGCGCTCGGTGAGCCGCTGCGCGACGTCACGGAGCTCGACCCGTCCCAGGCGGGCGCCGCCGGAAACATCGTCTCCACGCCGGGCGACGTGAACCGCTTCTTCTCCGCCTTGCTCGGCGGCGAGCTCCTCGACCCGGCGCAGCTCGAGGAGATGCGCGCGACCGTCGACGCTTCCAGCATGTGGCCCGGCTACCGGTACGGGCTCGGCCTGAGCAGCAGCCCGCTGCGCTGCGGCGGCGTCCTCTGGGGCCACGGCGGCGACATCTTCGGCTACGAGACCAGCGGCGGCGTCACCGAGGACGGCCGCGCCATCACCGTCGCCGTCACGGCGCTCCCCTCGGCCGTGCCGAGCGTCCACACCCGCGAGGAGGCCTACGCCGCGTACGCCAACGTCCTCGCGCTCGCCGATGCCGCGCTGTGCGAGTGAGCCCCGGGCGCGCCCCCGCGCCGGTGGTCACGATCGCCGCGTCGGCACGATCCAGAGGATGAGTTCTTACGACAGACTCGTAGGAGGCATGAACGAACCTCACGAGTCCGGGAACAGCGTTACGAAAAAGAGCGGCGCTCTCCGATGAACGCGGCGATGCCCGGCGGCGCAAGCCGCCAGCTCGCGGCGGTGAACCGAGGGCGCCCGCACGCGACCAGGAGCCGATCATGAGATCTCTGCACCGTCATTTCACTTCTCCGAGAACCCGGGCTGCCAGCGCAGCAGCGATGAGCTTGCGAAACGTCTTCTCGATGGTCCTCGTATCGGCGCTGCTCGGGTCCTCGGCCCTGCTCGCGGGCTGCTCCGACGCCGGTGGGACGCCGGAGAACACGGGCGGCGGTGCCGGCGTGGGCGGAGACGCCGGCAGCGGCGGTCAGGACGCCGGCAGCGGCGGCCAGGACGCCGGCAGCGGCGGTCAAGACGCCGGCAGCGGCGGCGAGGACGCCGGCGGCGGCGGCGGGGGCGACCCGTCGGACGAGTGCACCGGCGATCCCGCGAACGGCGCCAACACCGATCCCGACGACCCGGTGCAGCAAGGCGCCGATCGTCTTGTGGGCGACCTCAAGTTCCCCGCCGTCCTGGTCGCCGTCGGTGATGGCGACGGGCAGACCCGTCACTACACCGCCGGTGTCGGCGACCTCGAGACCGAGGCGAAGGTGCCTGTCGACGGGCAAGTGCGCATCGGCAGCAGCAGCAAGACCTTCACAGCGGTGGTCGTCCTCCAGCTCGTCGGCGAGGGCGATGTCGATCTCGACGCGCCGATCGAGACCTACCTGCCGGGCCTCGTGCGTGGCGACGGCATCGACGGCCGCGAGATCACCGTGCGGCAGCTGCTGCAGCACACGAGCGGGCTGCCCGACTACGACGATGTGCTCCTGGCCGAGGGCGTCTTCAAGCTCCAGCACACCTACCTCGATCCCCACGCGCTGCTCGACATGGGGCTGGCGCAGCCGGGGAAGACGCCCGGCAGCGAATGGGCGTACAGCAACACCAACTACGTCCTTGCCGGCATGATCATCGAGAAGGTCACCGGCCGCCCTCTGAACGAGGAGATCACGCGCCGGATCATCGAGCGAATCGGGCTGCGCAACACCTACCTCCCCGGCGTCGGCGAGCAGGGCATCCGCGGGTGCCATCCCAAGGGCTACCACACGGACGTGCCCGGCGAGCCGCTGCAAGACATCACCGAGCTCGACCCGGGATGGGGATGGGCCGCCGGCCAGGTGATCGCGACCCCGAGCGACCTCAACCGCTTCTACACCGCCCTCTTCGGCGGCGAGCTCCTCGAGCCGGCGCAGCTCGAGGCGCTCCGCACCACGGTCGACGCCCCCGCCATGTGGCCCGGCGCCCGGTACGGGCTCGGCGTGGTCAGCACCCCGCTGAGCTGCGGCGGCCTCGTCTGGGGCCACGGCGGCGACATCCCCGGCTACCACACCCGCGGCGGCGTCACCGAGGACGGCCGCGTCGTCACCGTGGCGATCACCGTTCTCCCGTACTTCGTGTTCGGCGAAGAGGGCGCCGAGCAGGCGTACATGGACGTCCTCGACCTCGTCGATACCGCCCTCTGCGAGTGACCGTCCGGGGGCGCTCGCGCACGCCGAGCCGGAGGCGAGCCGGCGGGCGAGCCGCTGCCGGCCGAGCCGTCCGCTCGACCGGCGCTCGCCCGCCTGCGAACCGTCGCGGCACGCGGCTTGCGACGCACGCGGGGTGGGGGACGCGGCCGCCTCATGGCGGGATCGCTCGACCCTGGAGCAAGGCAATGGATGTCGCAGCCAGGGATATCTTCGTCATCAGCGATCTGCACATCGGTGACGGCGGCGCGCGCGACAACTTCGAGGCAGGCAGGAAGACGTCGCAGCTGCGTGCATTCCTCGACCACGTGGGCAGCGAAGGAGGCGAGCTCTTCATCCTCGGCGACCTCTTCGAGCTCTGGCAGATGAACCTCAGCCTCCTGTTCGTGAAGCGGCGGGCGCTCCTCGACCAGCTCGCCGCGCTGAGGCTCGTCTACGTGCCCGGCAACCATGACGTCGATCTCGTGCACTTCATCGAGACGGACCTCCTCAAGCACCCCTTCTTCGCGTGCATGCGCGCGCCGTTCACCCGAGAGCTCGGCGGCAAGCGGTTCCACTTCTGCCACGGGCACGAGACCGATCCGTTCAACGCCGGGGACGAGCCTGGCTTCGGCCGCATGTTCTCCATCCTGGCCGGCGTCGCAGAGGACGAGAACGGCTCTCCTCTCCTCAAGGGCGGCGAGAGCGTGGAGGACGTCCTCGAGAAGTTCGGCGACTCGATACTGACGATCTGGAAACGCACCCTGGCGACGATGAGCCAGCGCGCAACCGAGGGGGACCCGTCCCCCCCCGGGGCATTGACGCCGGCGCAGAACCCGGACCGGCTCGGCGAGCACGTGGTCGGGGTCCGCGCGGAGCTCGACACGGGCGCCTACGACGTGGCCGTCCTCGGGCACACCCACAAGGCAGGCTCCATCGGTGACTGGTATTTCAACAGCGGTTCATGGGCCGGGCCTCTCAACTCGTTCCTCCGCATCTCTCCGGACGGACATGTCCGCTATCTGGAGTGGAAAGACGGTCGCGCCACCGAGCGCGGGATGCCCCTCGTGCTCCCGGATGCGAAGCCCGATCGCGCACGTTCGGCGACGAAGAGCCCGGTCGCCGCGGCCCTCTCCGCCGCGAGGACGATCTTCCCGAAGCCGACGCGCCCGGAGCGCTCCCGATGGATCCTCATCGCGCAAGGCGCCCTCGCGCTCTCCGTGGGCGCCGGCGCGCTGACGATCTCCGTCGGTCAGGGCTCCTCCGCGGGGTGGCGCCTGCTCGTCCTGGCCTTCGCAGCCTACGCGCTCATCGATGGCGCCCTGTCGCTCGTCGGTGCGTTGCGGGAGCCGCCCATCCGACGCCTCCTCTCCCGCGTGCGCGGCGTGGCGAGCCTCCTTCTGGGCCTCGTCGTGCTTCGTCGCGGTTACGTGGTCGAGATGTTCGTGGTCCTCGTGGGGTTCTCTGCGTTCATCTCCGGCGCGCTGCGCGTCGCGGCGTCGATCGTGCTCAAGGGAATGGTCGAGTCGAGGTGGCTCTTCGTCGTGGGCGCTGGCTCGACGCTCGCCGGCCTCGTCCTGCTGTTCTTGCCCGTGTCGGCGGTGCCTCTCAAGTTCGTGCTGGCCGGCTATCTCTGTTACTACGGGGCAGGGGAGCTCCTGGCAGGCGTCTTCGGGCAGCGGCTGCCCAGGGCGGCGGGCGTCCGTCCCTCCTCATGAGGCCGCTCCCGCGCCGCCGGACAACGCTCCTTCCTATGCGCGCGTAGAAACACCCCCTCTCCGGGCGCCATTGATCTACGCTCCTGCGCGTCTGGCAGTCCGGCGGCCGATCGCGCGGGGAGGCGTTCTCGCGGCGCGACCAGGGCGCCGGGCGCTCTCGCGGCGCGCCGCCTCGCTCTCGCTGGCCTCCCGGCCGTCCCACGCGCCTCGCAGGTCAAGGGCCCCTCGGAGCTCAAGCCATGAAGATCTCCCTTCCGATCCCGCCGTCCCGCCGCGCCCCGCTCGCCGCCCTCGCAGGGCTCGCCGCCCTCGCCGCGGGCGCCGCCTGCTCGGCGCCGCACCCGCCTCTGCCGGCCGAGCCGCCGCCGGTCGCGCCGCCTGCGCCCACGCCCACCCAGGCCGCGCCCCAGGCCCCGCGCTTCGATCAGATCCCCCGGCTCGAGCTCAACCGCATCGCCGTGGAGCTCGATCTCCCGCTGTTCTGGATCGCCGATCGCAACGGCTCGGGCGCCGTCGACCCCGACGAGGTCTCCGCCCTCTGGCGCCACACCCCGGCGCCGACCTGGGTCGCCTCCGGGGCCTTCACCCCGGCGTTCACGTCGGCGTATGCCGCGATGACCAAGGTCAAGGCCGAGGGCCACCTGCGCGCTGGCCTCGACGAGGCCGAGGTGCGCCGCCGCGATGCCGTCCTCGCGGAGCTCGCGGCCGGCCGCCCCTCGCTCCTCCGGTCCGACTTCCGCGGCGCGCCGGCCGAGGATCGCGCCATCGTCGGCCACCTGCTCAAGGTGGCCGAGCTCATCGAGCAGATCCACGCGAAGCAGCTCGGCTCCGGCGGCATGGCCGACAAGATCCCGGCCGACGACCCCGCCAGCCGGGCGTTGTTCTGGCGCAACCAGGGGCCCTGGTGCCAGCAACCCAGGACGCGCGACGATCCGAGCTGCAGCGCGCTGCCGAGCAGGCCGCCCCGCGTCACGGGCGTCTATCCGGCGCGCCTCCAGCAGGACAAGAAGTTCTGCGCCGCGCTCGAGGCGCGCCCGGATCAGAAGGCGCTCCTCTCTCCCTTCACCGTGGTGGTCGAGGAGCGCGGCGCCCTCAAGGCCGTGCCTTACAGCGAGGCCTACAAGCCCGAGATGGAGGCGGTGAGCCGGGAGCTCAAGGCGGCGGCCGAGGCGATCCAGAGCCCGAGCGAGGCCGCCTTCAAGGCCTACCTGCTCGCGGCGTCGCAGGCGTTCCTCGACAACCGCTGGGAGGCCGCGGACGAGCCCTGGGCGAAGATGAACGCCGAGAACTCCGCGTGGTACCTGCGCGTGGGGCCGGACGAGACCTACTGGGAGCCGTGCAGCCGCAAGGCGGGCTTCCACGTGAGCTTCGCGCGGATCAACCAGGAGTCGCTGACCTGGCAGAAGAAGCTCGATCCGGTGAAGTCCGACATGGAGACGGCCTTCGCGGGCCTCGCGGGCGCGCCGTACAGGGCGCGCAGGGTCGCTTTCCACCTGCCCGATTTCATCGACGTCCTCCTGAACGCCGGCGAGTCGCGCGCCGCGACCGGCGGGACGTCAGGGCAGAGCCTGCCGAACTGGGGGCCTGTCGCGACCGAAGGCCGCGGCCGCACCGTGGTCATGGTGAACCTCCTGCAGGACGACGACAGCCGCGCCGCGCTCCGGGAGGCCGCCGCGTCGCTCCTCTGCAAGACCACGATGGAGAGCGTCTCCCTCGAGCGCCCCGTGGCCGCGCTCGGGACGGTGCTGCACGAGGCGGCCCACAACCTGGGCCCGGCGCAGGGCTACAAGGTGCAGGGCAAGACCGACGACGAGCTCTTCGGCGGGCCGCTCGCCGTGATGCTCGAGGAGCTCAAGGCCCAGACCGGCGCGCTCTTCTTCACCGGCTGGCTCGCGCAGAAGGGCGTCCTCGACCCGGCGCTCGCCCGCATGTCCGAGGTGAGGGACGTGATCTGGGCGCTCGGGCAGGCGGGGCAGGGCATGTACACAGCGGGCGGCGAGCCGCGGCCCTATGGTCACCTCGCCGCGATCCAGCTCGGCAGCCTGCTCGACGCAGGAGCGATCGGCTTCTACCGCGGCGAGACCGCGGCGAACGGCGCGGACAAGGGGTGCTTCTCGATCCAGTCGGACAAGATGCCCGCCGCGGCGGAGGCGCTCGCGAGGACGGTGCTCGGGATCAAGGCGCGCGGCGACAAGGCCGGCGCGCTGCGCCTCCGCGAGACGTACGTCGAGAAGGCCGGCGCCTGGAAGGCGCTCCGCGGCGTGATCGAGGAGCGCATGCAGCGCATGCCGCTCGGCAGCGTCGTCTACGCGATCGAGCTGTAGCGGCTCGTCCCCCTGGGCTCCGCGCTGGCATCCATGCCGAGCCGCGCGGTGCCTGCGGCGTGCTCAGCGGACCGCAGCCCTGACCAGCCGTAGCAGATCGTCGAGATCGACGGGCTTACGGACGATCCAGAGCGCTCCCTCCTTCATGCAGCGCGCGGCGGCCGTGTCGGAAGCGTGCGCCGTCACCACGATGACCGGCAGGTTCGGGTGGAGCCGCTTCAGGGCGGCCAGGGTCTCATCGCCGCCCATGCCTGGCATCCGCAGGTCGGTGATCACCAGATCGAACGGCTCGCCCTGGACCTGCTCGACCGCCGCTTCGCCGGTCGCTGCGGTGGCGACCTCGTACCCTTCGAAGGACAGGAACGTATCCAGCGTCTCCCGGATGTCTGGCTCATCGTCGATCACCAGGACCCGCGGCCTGTTGCCCGGGGGCTCGCTCAGCTGGTTGTTCACGGCGTGTCCCCGTCGCGGCCTTGCACGTGAGATGCGGGCAGCCACATGCGGATCGTCGTCCCCGCGCCGAGCTCGCTCTCGACGCGGATGTCGCCGCCGTTTTCCTGGATGAACCGATGCGTCAGCGAGAGCCCGAGGCCGGTCCCCTTTCCCGGCGGCTTGGTGGTGAAGAAGGGCTCGAAGAGGCGGTCCAGGTGTTCGGGGCGGATACCAGAGCCGGTGTCGTGCACCTCGATCTGCACGCCCTCGATGTCCCTGTAGCGGAGGGGGTGAGCCTCGACCTCGACGGTGCCGCCGCGCGGGGTCGCGTCGATCGCATTGCCGATCACGTTGAGCAAGGCGGAGTCCAGCTGCGCCGGATTCACGAGCACGGTGGGCAGCGGCGCCGCGGTGGAGCTGTTCACCTTGAGGTGGACGGCGCGCCCGCGCGCCCGCGGCGTGGAGAGCTCGTACGCGCGGCGGAGCGCGGTGCACATGTCGCACGTCTCCCGGCCGATCGTCTTGCCGCGCGAGTAATCGAGCAGCGCTCGCGTGAGGTCGGAGCAGCGGTGGGCCTGCTGCTCGATGGTGCGCAGGACCTTGAGCAGCAGGCGCTCATCGGGCATCCCGTGGCCGTCGCGCTGCCGCTTGAGGACGAGCTGGGCGTTCATCAGGATGATGGCGACAGGGTTGTTCAGCTCGTGCGACAGCCCCGCGACCAGGGTCCCGATCGCCGCCATCTTGCCGGCCTGGACGAGCTCTTCCTGCGTCTCCGAGAGCCTCTTCAGGGCCGTCGCGAGCTCGGTGTTCTTCGCCTCGAGCTCCTGGTAGGCGCTGTGCAGGCGCTCGGCCGCGCGGACCCGCGCCTTGAGCTCCAGCGGATCGAACGGCTTGACCAGGTAGTCATCGGCGCCGACCTCCAGCCCCCCCACCGTTTCGGCGCGGCTCGCCTTGGCCGTCAGGAGAATGATCGGGATAGAGCGGAGGTCGGGCTCCCGCTTGAGCTGCCGGACCAGCTCGAAGCCGTCCATTTCCGGCATCATCACGTCCGATACGATGACGTCGGGCCGGCTCGCTTTGACCGCTTCGAGCGCCTCGCGGCCGTTGGTCGACAGCGCGATCTCGTACTCGGCCAGCAAGATGTCCTCGATGTAGGACCGCATGTCCGGGTTGTCTTCCACCACGAGCAGGCGCGGCGCGGGCTCGGTCCGCCGCACCCCGGCGCCGCTCGCGCCCGCGGCGCGCAGCTCGGACTGGGCGAAATCGCCCGCGCCGGCGCGCGTTCCATTCGCGCTCGTCCGCACCGGCGAGCGGAGGGGCGGCGCGATCCGAGGGGCCGCAGCGCGCGGCAGCCGCACGAAGAAGCGAGAGCCAACGCCGGGCTCGCTCTCCACGCCGAGGGTGCCGCCCATCAGCTCCGTGAGCTCTTTGACCAGCGACAGCCCGATCCCGGTCCCTTCGTGCTTGCGCGTCATCGACGCGTCGATCTGCTGAAATCTCTGGAACAAGAGGTGCATCTTGTCCGACGGGATGCCCGGACCTGTGTCCTCGACGCAGAGCTCGACTACGCCGTCGCGCGGCCGCAACCCGACCGCGATCCGACCCCCCGGCGGGGTGAACTTGAGCGCGTTGCCCAGCAGGTTGAGCGCGATCTTCTCGAATTTGCGCCGATCGAGGGGGACCGTATCCAGCGCGGGGTCGACCTCCAGCGCGAGCTGCAGGCGGCCCCGCTCCGCCGCTGGCCGAGCTTCTTCCACCAGGTCGGCGACGAGCGTCGTCACGTCGACCGCCTCCCAGTCGAGCAGCATCTTGCCGGCCTCGATCTTCTGGTAGTCGAGCACGTCGTCGACAAGCCGGTGTAGCCGCCGCCCGCTGCGCTGAATGCGCTCCAGGTGCGTCCGCACCTTGGGCGACAGCGGCTCGTCCGGGCTCGACAGCAGCGACTCGAGCGGCCCGAGGATCAGCGACAGCGGCGTCCGCAGCTCGTGGCTCATCATCGTGAGGAACTCTCCCTTGGCGCGGGCAGCGGTGTCCGCGGCCTCCTTGGCCTTGTGCAGGTCGAGCTCCATCTGCTTGCGCTCGGTGATGTCGGCGTAGATCCCGAGCAGCCCCGTCACCTCGCCGCTCTCGTCGCGGATGGGCACCTTGCTGGTGAGCAGGACCCGCCGCTGGCCGTCCGGGCGGAGCAGGGGCTCCTCGATGTCGAGCATCGGGACGCCCCGCTCCATGACCTCGCGGTCGATCTTCACGAAAGCGGCCGCGTCCTCCCCCATGCCCCAGACGTCGAAATCGGTCTTGCCCACCAGGTTCTCCAGGACCCTTGTGTGGGTGTCGTTGAGGAAGTTCTGGTTCCCTCCGAGAAACCGGCCCTGGCGATCTTTCCAGAAGATCGCGTGCGGGACATTGGCAATGACGTATTTCAGCACCGCTTGTTGCTGGTCGAGCGCATCCAGCGCCCGCTGTCGTGCGGTGATATCGATGCACGTGGCGAGGGCGCCAGTGACCTTGCCGGCCGGGTCCCGCAGCGGGATGTAGCGAGCCTCCAACCAGCCTTCCGGCATCTGCCCGACGGTCGTCACCGCTCGTCCCTCGAGGGCATGGCGCGCGTTCTCGGTGACGCACGGGTAGGCGGCGAACACGTGGAACACGGAGCGGCCCACGCGCTCGCCAGGCTTCAGCCCCAGGGCCTCGAGCCCGCGCCCCTCGAAGAGGGTGATGATCCCGCGCTCGTCGAAGGAGAAGAGCGCGAGCGGCGCATGGGTGAGCACCGTGCGCAGCCGCGTCTGGGCATCCACCGGCGTCGGGGCCCGGGAATCCGATCCACGGGCTGCGCGCGTTCGGGGGAGGTCGACATGGCCGACCTCGACGGGTTGGCGGGAACGGTACGACATGGTTTTGTGGGGCAAGCAACATAAGACCGGCGCCACGGACGTTGAAGCTCCACACCGCCAGAAAACCGGCCGCGGGGCAGGAGCCATCCGTCGCGTTTCCTCCATGATTTCCACCATGTAGGGCTACCGACGTGATGGATCTCATCCGCCGCGCCGCGCTCGCACCGTCGTGCTACAGGCCCGAGCCGGTGATCGCCGTCTCCGCGCTGCTCTTGCCGGCGGCACGCGCCGATCGGCTCGCCCGGAGGACGGCGTGACCTCGGCGCAGCTCCATGAGACGGCCTCGCCCGCGGGCGAAGCGGCGAGCGCGCGCGGCCGGCGCCGCGCCCTCGGCCTGCTCGCCCTCCTCGGCCTGCCGGCGCTCGGCCTCGGAGAGCTCGTGGCGCACGTGTACTTCAGCGAAAGCGCTCCGGATTTCGACGCCTGGCGCGAGGTGGGGGCGCCCCTCGCGGCGATGAAGCAGCCGGGGGACCTCGTGGTCGTCGCGCCTGGATGGGCCGATCCGGCCGCGCGCCGCGCGCTCGGGGACGAGCTGATGCCTTTGCGCGACGCCGCCCGGCCCGACGAGAGCCGCTACGCGGCCGCGGTCGAGATCAGCGTCCTCGGCCAGCGCGCCGAGGAGCTCGCGGGCTTCCGCGAGGAGGCGCGGCAGGAGCGCGGCCCCTTCGTGCTCCGGCGCCTCGTGAACCCGTCGCCCGCGCGCGTCGTCTACGACTTCGTCGACAACGTCGCGCCGGCGTCGGCCGACGTGCGCGTCACGGATCCTCCGGCCGCGTGCCGCTGGAACCCGCGCGCGCGGATCGCCGCCGGCGGGCTCGGCGGGAACCCGACGTTCCCCGCCGAGCGCTTCGAGTGCCCAGGCGGCCCGTTCTTCAACGTGGGCGTCACGGTGATCGCGGACGAAGAGTTCCGCCCTCGCCGATGCATCTGGTCCCACCCGCCGAGGGACGGCGAGATCGTCACGCGCTTCCGCGGCGTCCCGCTCGGCTCGGTGATCCGAGGGCACGCCGGCATGTACTGGATCATCGAGCGGGAGCGGCGGGGCGCGCCGGTCACGCTGTCCGTGCGCGTGAACGGCGAGACCGTGGGCGAGGCGACGCACGCCGACGGCGACGGGTGGGCGGCGTTCGAGTTCCCGCTCGCCGCCCACGCGGGCGCGGCCGAGGCCGAGGTGGAGTTCGCCGTGAGATCCGCCGACTATACGCACCGCCACTACTGCTTCGAGGCGGACACCCGATGAAGCGATCGGCGCCCCTCGCGCCCGCCGACGGCCTGATCGCGCTCGCGTTCGCGGCGGCGTACGTCGCCCTGCTGCTCGCGACCGCGGGCGATCTCGGCTACGCGCGCGACGAGGGCTTCTATTTCTTCGCCGCGGACCGCTACGGCGCGTGGTTCCAGGCGCTCCTCGAGGCGCCGCGCGCGGCGCTCGATCCGCGGAGCGTCGACGCCGCCTGGTCGGTGAACCACGAGCACCCCGGCCTCATCAAGTCGCTCTTCGCGCTCTCCAACCTCGTCCTGCACAAGCGGCTCGGGCTCTTCGCCATGGAGGGCACGAGCTACAGGTTCCCCGCGATGGTCCTGTCGGGCGTGGGGGTGGCGCTCGTGTACCTCTGGGGCACGCAGGCGCGCGATCGGCTCGCCGGCGCGTCCGCGGCCGCGCTCTTCGCGATGCTGCCGCGGTACTTCTACCAGGCGCACCTCGCGTGCTTCGACGCGCCGATCGTGACCGTCTGGGCGCTGTGCGCCTACGCCTACTGGCGCTCGCTGCGGGACGGCGGGGCGCTGTGGCCCGTGCTCACCGGGGTCGCCTTCGGCCTCGCGCTCGACACGAAGCACAACTCCTGGTTCTTGCCGATCGTCTGCGTCTCGCACGCCGTCGGCCTCGAGCTCAGGGACCGGATCGTCGCGCGCGCGATCGCGGCGAGGGCGGCGCCCGCGGCCGCCGCCGCGGCGTCGCCTGCGCGGCCCGGAGGCGCCCGGCGACCTCTGGCCGCGCTCGCCGCGATGGCGACGATCGGCCCTCTCGTCTTCTACGCGCTCTGGCCGTGGATCTGGCGCGACACGCTCCCGCGCCTCCGCGAGTACGCGTCGTTTCACCTGAACCACGAGTACTACAACATGGAGTTCCTCGGCCGGAACTACTGGACGCCTCCGATGCCGAGGGCCTACGCGCCCGTGATGACGGCGGCGACGGTCCCCGTCGTGACGCTGGTCCTCTTCGTCGCCGGGCTCTGCGCGGCAGCGCGCGAGCGCCTCCTCTATCCGCTCGCGTGCGCGGCGGCGCGGCTCGCCCCGGGAGGCGGGCGGCTCGCGGTCGCCGCGGAGCGGGCGCTCGCCGCGCGGCTCCGTCCGCCCGCGGACGACCCTGGCGGCACGGCGCTCCTCTGGTTCCTCGCCATCGCCGCGGTGTACGGCGCCTGGCTCTCCCCGAGCACGCCGATCTTCGGCGGCACGAAGCACTGGATGACGGCCTACCCGTTCATCGCCCTGTTCGCCGGCGCCGCGTTCTCCGGCGCCGTGCGGCGCGCGCGCGCCCGTCTACGCGCGCTGCTGCTTTCCCGGCGCGCGCGCGGATCCCGCGCGCGGGCCGGCGCGAACACCGCGCGCGCGGCCGCGCTCCCACGCGGCCCGCTGGTCCCGGCGCTGCTCGGGGCGGCGGTGGTCGCGGCGCCCATCGCCGAGACGCTGCACGCGCACCCGTGGGCGCTCTCGAGCTACACGCCGCTGGTCGGCGGCGCGCCCGGCGCGGCGAACCTCGGGCTGAACCGCACGTTCTGGGGGTACACCACGGGCGCGGTCGTCGCGTACCTCAACGAGCACGTCCCACCCCGAGGGACGGTGTACATCCACGACACCGCCGGCCCGGCGTGGGAGATGTTGCTGCGCGACGGGCGCCTGCGAGAGGACATCCGGGGCGTGGGGGCGGTCGCGGGCGCGGACTTCGCCCTCTACCACCACGAGAAGCACATGCTGGGGCAGGCGTACCAGGCGTGGGTCGCGTTCGGGACCACGAGCCCGGATCACATCGCCGGACCCGATGGCGTCCCGGTGATCCTGGTCTACCGCAACCGCGCCCGCTGAGCGCGATCAGCGCTTCTTCGCCGCCGCCTTCTTGGCGGGCGCCTTCGCCGCCTTCTTGGCGGGCGCCTTCGCCGCCTTCTTGGCGGGGGCCTTCGCCGCCTTCTTCACGGAGGCCGGCGCCGCGGCCTTCCCGGTCACCGCCTTCTCCGCCGGCGCGCTCGCCTTCTTGGTCGCGGCCGCCGGCTTCTTCGCCGGCTCCTTCTTCGCGCCTCGGACCGCCACGGCCCTGGGCTTGCTCGCCGCGGGCTGCTCCGTCGCCGGCTCGGCCGGCTTGCGGGGCTTCTCACGCGGAGCGGCCTTCTTGGAGGGCGCCTCCTCGAGGTCCTCGTCCTCCTCTTCGTCGAAGTCCTCGTCCTCCTCCTCATCGAGGTCCTCGTCCTCCTCGTCGAGGTCCTCGCCCTCGTCGAGGTCCTCGTCCTGCTCTTCGTCGAGGTCTTCGTCCCCCTCGTCGAGGTCCTCGCCCTCGTCCTCCTCGTCGAGGTCTTCGTCCGCCACCGCTACCGCCACCGGAGCAGGCTCGCGGCGTCGTGACGGCGGGGCGTCGTTGTGCAGGGGGGCGGCGGCCGGCTTCCGGGCAACGTCGAGCTCGTCGAGCGGGTCGCCGAGCACCACCGCGATCTCACGCTTGAAGTCGGTCATGTGGCTGTCGACCTCGAGCGCATCCTGCTCGGACAGCGGCGTGAGCTTGAGCTTGAGGACCCGATCGCCCGCGAGCTCCCACGACGCGGCACAGCCGCCCTCGCGCAGCATCCTCGAGGCGATGGAGTCGATCCGCTGGCGCAGACCGCCGCGCGCCCCGGCCTCGATCTTGCGCTGCAGCTCGAAGCGGCGCTCCATCATCGGGAGCGTCACGACCTTCGCCTCGACGAGATCGGAGAGCTCGTCGGCCACCGCCTCCTCGATCTCGAGCCGCGCGTCGGGGTCGCTGCTCTCGAGCGAGAATATCGCCTCGCGGAGCTCGGGATCGTAGCCCGTCAGCTTGCCGCCGGCGCTCTGGGCCGCGCGCGTCAGCGACTCGTGCAGCACCTGCGCCGGCGCGCGCTTGCCGACCGTCGAGGCGACGTACCCGAGCGTGTCCAGGCGTACGTGCACAGGGCCGTCGTCCTCGAGGCCGAGCTCGGGCCGCGGCCCCAGCAGCGCGTCGCGCATCACGCGGAAGACATCCCGCTTGATCACGTTGTCCTCGGTGAAGATGTCCTCGACGTGCTCGGACTCCATCAACGTGCTCGTGAGGCTCGCCACGAGCTCCTCGACCTGGTCGTCGATCTCGTCGGTGCCGAACGTGGTCGTGGGCTCTCCGTCGACGAGGACCCATGGCTCGAGCCGAGGCGTGATGGCCGCGATGTCCGCAGCCATCTTGTCCTCCAGCTCGCGCGCGAGCGCCGTCGCGCCGCCCCTGGCCACGAGGATGTGCCCGTGCGCCTTCAACGCGTCAACGATGCTCGTGGAAAGTCGGCGGGAGAGATTGCGCTCGTTCACGAGGCGCGCAGCTTACACGGTTTGCGCGGCCTGGCGATATTTGAAGACCGCGGATCGGCCGTACTCAGGGGTCGTTCTCGATCACCTTGATCAGCACGCCGCCGATGCGCTCCGGGATGACCGCGCGCGCTGCGTCGGCTCCTCCGGACCGGATGCTGACGCGGACGATGAAGCCGACCCCGTCCTCCCGCTCGACCCCGATGCCGACACACCACGGCTCGCCGCTGATCTTGGCCTTGAGCTCGTCCTTGGCCCGCCGGGCCGATCCCACGTCGCTCATCTCGTTCACCTCTCCTGAATGGGAGCGCGGTCTAGCAACCTCTCGCGCTCACTCGCTGGTTCCGACCGCCAAGACCTGCCACGTCGCGGGCGCGTCGGCGACGCCCGCGGTGCCCGCCTCAGAGGTGCCTGCGCGCGATCTCGGCCCACGTGCCGGTCGGCTCGATCTCGAGGTACCTGCGCCAGCACGGTCGCGCCTTCGTCGGATCGCCGATCTGCTCGTAGGCCATCGCGAGGTTGTAATAGGCGTCCGCGAAGCGCGGATCGCTCGCGATCGCGCCCTGGAAATAGCGGATGGCGTCGGCCGCCTGGCCGCGCTCGAGCATCACGTAGCCGAGGTTGTACTGCGCCTCCGGCTGGGCCGCGTCGAGATCGAGCGCCTTCATGTAGAGCGCCTCCGCCTGCTCCTCGGCGTTGCGCCGGAAGCAGATGTTGCCGAGGTTCGTGTAGGCGATGGCCAGCCACGGGTCGATCTCGAGCGCGCGACGGTAGAGCGCCTCGGCCTCGTCCATCGTCGCCGGATCCTCATCGAGCTGGCTGGCCTGCATGTAGAGCTCGTAGGCCGTGCGCGCGCGCTCCCGACCCACCTTCGGGCGGAGCACCCGCACGACGTCGTCGCGCAGCTCCTTCACCTCGAAGTCGAGCACCATCTGCCCCGTGAGCGGCTCGAACGCGCCCGACGCGCCCCGGACCACGACCGCCTTGCCGTCGAAGGCGACGCGGAGCTCGGCGAGGGGGCGCGTCACCTTGGGGAGCGCGGTCCGGATGTTGTCGATCGCCCGCGCGACGTCGCGCAGGCGCACCTTGCGGGCGATCAGGTCGCGCGCGGCGCGCAGCGCGATCAGGTCCGAGAACGTGTACGCGCGCCGCCCCCGCCGCCGGCCGCTCGGCGCCGCGATGCCGGCGCGATCGAGCGAGCGCAGTCGCCCGGGCGAGATGCCGAGCAAACGCGCGACCTCGGTGCCGGTGAACATGTCGGTGACCGGCTCGCGGGCGCCCGGCGCAGGGAGCGGCGCCTCCGTCGCGCCCGCCTGCGGCGCGGGCGGGGGCTGCGACACCCGCCCGCCACCAGGGCCGAACACGACGTGGATCACCTTGTCGGAATTTCCGGAGGCGGAACGGTCCTTGTTGCTCATCGCAGCGTCACCGGCTCCGCGCCGACGATCGGCGGAGGCAGAGCGCGTCGTGGGGAGCGTACCCCGCCTCGCGCCGGAGTGCTCCCGTTCTCCACGTGGACACGCGCGTCAAGGGGGCACGGCCCGCGGTCGCGGTCTCGTCGGGAAGGTCCTTGCATCGCCATCACGCGCGCGCCGTCCTGTCCGTCGTTATCAGCACGCGCGCCGTGACGTCCACGGTCAGCGCGAACGAGACCGCCGCGGCGCGCGGCGCGAAGCCGCAGCGGATCTCGGCCTGCATCGGCCCGAGCGGGCCCCCCGCGCGCGCGGCGGCTTCTCGGTGCGCCACGCGGAGCGCCCGCAGCCTGAGGTGAGGGTCGAGCGCGAGCGCCCGATCGAGCAGCGCCGCCAGCGGCGCGTCCGGCGGCAGCGCGACGTGCACGCTGGTCGACCCGTAGTAGACGAGCGCGCCCCCCTCGTCGCGGGTGCTGCCCTCGCTCAGCACGTCGGCGCTGTCGAACAGCGCGTGGAGGCGCCCCGTCGAGCAGCTCACGAGCTCGATGTGCCTCCGCTGGAGGAGCGGTGGACGCTGGACCTTCGCCAGACCGGGACCGGGTAGACGCTCGCTGCGCGACATGGCGATCGCGATCGTGGCACCGCTGCGCGCTGCGTCCCAAAAGCGCGCGGAGATTCGCACAAAGTTGCTGCGGCACCTGATTTCGTGCGGGACGCCGGGGGCCGCGCGGCCGCGACGAATTTGGCCACGCGCGGCGCGCCTTGCCACGATGCGTGCCGCGCCGAAGGGCGCGAAGGAGCGAGCATGGACTACACCGGCACGGACCGCCGCAAGCACCGGGTCTTCATCACCCGCAACACGGAGTATCACGTCCGCGACGACATCTGCGTCGCGGTCCGCGATCGGGCCGCGCGCAAGTTCAGGCCAGCCCACCTCGCGCTGCACCTGAAGCTCCAGGGCGCGGTTCGGATCAACCCGAACGGCGTCGTGATCCCGGAGCCGCAGAACGCGCGCGTCGGCAGCCCCATCTATTTCACCCAGATGGATCACGACGGGATGGAGCGGCAGATCGTGACGAGCCGCGTGGAGGCGATCGAGCGGCCCGAGAAGGCCACGGTGCTCCAGTACCCCTCATGACACAGCGGAGCGCCCGGCCGCGCGGCGCGGGCGCTCGTCGTCGTGGACGTGGTCCTGGTCGCCGTCGTGCGCGCCCCGCCGCGCGGGCGCTCGTCGTCGAGCGCGCCGCGCGTGGCGTGTCCGCTCAGCCGAGCGTGCAGAAGCCTTCGTAGTCGATGTAGCTCGTGATGGTCGGCGACTCGCCGCAGACGGGGCAGTTCTTGTCACGGCGCAGCTTGAGCTCGCCGAACTTCATGCGCAGCGAGTCGTAGGTGAGGAGCCGGCCGATGAGGGGCGCCCCCTTGCCGAGGATCAGCTTGACCGCCTCGGTCGCCTGGATCATCCCGATGGTCCCCGGCAGGATCCCGAGCACGCCTGCCTCCTGGCAGCTCGGCGCGAGGTGGGCGGGCGGCGGCTCGGGATAGAGGCACCGGTAGCAGGGGCCGACGCCCGGCATGAACGTCGTCACCTGGCCCTCGAAGCGGAAGATCGAGCCGTGCACGACCGGCTTCTTCTTGAAGACCGAGGCGTCGTTCACGAGGTAGCGCGTCGGGAAATTGTCGCACCCGTCGACGATGATGTCGAACTGGTCGAAGATGCGGTCGACGTTGCCGCTGTCGACGCGCTCCTGGAACTTCACGACCTTCACGTCGGGGTTCAGGTCGCGGATCGCGATCTCGGCGCTGTCGACCTTGGGCTTGCCCACGCGCGAGGTCGCGTGGAGGATCTGCCGCTGGAGGTTCGAGTTGTCGACGACGTCGGCGTCGACGAGGCCGAGCGTCCCCACGCCGGCGGCGGCCAGGTAGAGGGCCGCCGGGCTGCCGAGGCCGCCGGCGCCCAGCAGGAGCACCTTGGAGGCGAGCAGCTTGGCCTGCCCCGCCTCGCCGACCTCGGGCAGGAGCAGGTGCCGGGAGTACCGATCCCGCTGCGCGTCTGTGAGGTTGGGCGGCATCTCGACCGGGTAGGCCATGTCCTTCCAGCGGGAGAAGCCCGGGTTGGCGCTCTCCACGTTGGTGTAGCCGAGCTCCTGGAGCGTCTTCGCGGCGAGCGCCGAGCGCGTGCCGCCGGCGCAATAGGCCACGATGTGGGCCGACTTGTCCGGCAGCTTCTGCTCGACTTGGATCTCCAGAAAGCCTCGCGGGATCGAGATCGCGCCCGGGATGAAGCCGGCGCGGTACTCCTCCTTCTCACGCACATCCAGGAGCACCAGCGGGACCTTGTCGTCGAGGCGGCGCTTGAGCTCAGTCAGCGAGAGCTCGCGGATGGACTTGCGGACGTCGGAGATGAGGTCGCTATAGGTCGTAGGCATCGTGGCTCCTCAGGGATGGAGAGACTTAGGTGCCCGGCGCTACGAGTCAACGACGGACGGCCGGCGGTCGAGAATTGTGGCCACGCGAGCAGAGCGAGCGCCGCGCCCGTCGGCAGGGGCGAGGCGCGTCGGCTCGGCCTGCCGGCGCGGCGCAGCCAGCCGCGCGGCGCAGCCAGCCGCTCGGCGGCGGCCGGAGGGCTGGGCTCCGCCAGGGCGGCGCTAGCGGCTGCGGGGCAAGAGATCGGGCCGCGATCGGAGCGAGGCGAGGGGCTCCTCCTTCTGCATGCCCCCCTCGCACTGGATGCGCGCGACGCGGCCTGCGGGCGGCACGTCGATGATCGTCGCCGGCTCGTTCTCCGACTTGCAGAGCGCGAGCACCTTGGTGCCCGGGGCGAGGCGCCCGCTGCGGAGCTGCTTGCGCGGCAGCTTGATCTCGGCGTCGTCGGCGAGCCGCCGGACGGTGATGTCGGCTCCCTGGACGTCGCTCACCACGCCGAGCTCGAGCGTCGGCTGCTTCTCCCGGAGCGGGCCCCATACGCGCTCGCCCTTCAGCTGGTCGTTCGGCGGCAACCAGTCGACGGTCGGCTCCTGGGCGAGGCGCGCCAGCGGCACCCACCCGATCGCGACGTCGAACGCCGCGGTGACCACGGCCGTGCCGGGGTCGACCTCGGTCACCAGCGCGCGATCCTTGGTCTGGCCGATGACCCACACGGGCGTCGAGGGCAGGAGGCTGCGCGTCGGCTCGCCGTCGCTGTCCGACGCGGGCGAGACCGCGACGGTGCCGTGAGACCAGCGCTTTTCCGGCTTCTTCATGGGCTTCATCCGGACCGTCCGCGCCTCGACCCACGCCGCGAGGGCGGCGCGCTTCCGCGCGAGCAGCTCGGGCAGCGCCCCGCTCCCTGGCAGCTCGGCCCCGTCGGGCGCGAGCGCCTCCCAGCGCAGGAGCGCGATGGTGGCGTCGAGCTGTTCGAGCGTGGCTGCCGCGTCCTGGGTGCCGAGCGCCCTGCCGGCGAGCTCGGCCAGCCGTGGCGCCGCGGCCGCACGGACCCGCCCGAGGATCGCGCGCCCTTGCTCCTCGGAGGTGTCTCCCCGCTTCACGGCGGCGTCGAGCTTCTCGACCGCGCTCGCCCAGCGTCCGGCCGAGACGTCCGCCTCGACCTGGCCATACAGGACCTCGGCGACGGTGGCGTCGAGCTCCGCGGTGAGCCGGTCCGTGGCGGCGTCGCCGAGGACCGCCCTCGTCGGCGGGGCCGCGAGGAACGCGCGCGCCTCCGCGAGCTTGCCGGCGATGGTCGCGTCGTCGACCTTCCTGCTCGCGCACGCCGCTGCCTGCGACGCCACGAGCCGCCGGACCTCGTGGGTGAACGCCTCGCTCTTCAGCTCGTCGATCCGCGCCGACAGCTTGTGGAACGCGGCCTCGCACTCCTTCTTGTCGAGCAGCTCGGCGGCGTCGTCGGCCCAGACCTTCGCCTCGCGCCTGTCGACCTTCTCGCGCAGCTCGCCGATCTGGTACCGGTGCGAGTCGACGCCGAGCCCGCTCGCCTTATCGAGCAGCCCGCGGGCGTCGGCGTACCGCTTGTCGGACAGCGCGCGGCTCGCCTCGTCGACGCGGCGCTGGCTCTCCGCGATGCGCGCCATCTCCGCCGTGACGGCGGGCTTCGGCGCCGGTCGCGCGGCCGGCTCGGCGGCGCAGCCCGCGGCGACGGGGATCGCGGCGAGGACGAGGGCGATGGAGACGGGATGACGGAGCAGCGACCCTGCTGAGCGCATAGGGACAGGACTGTTCCACTTCCCCTGGAGGATCGTCAACACCGCCTCCGGCGGCGTTTCTTGACCCTCGTGCGCCGAGGCCTTACGTGAGCTCCCCGTGAGCGACGACGATACGCGCGGGACGGGCGACCACGAGCCGGACGGCGGGGAGAGCGGCGGCGCGCGCGTCTTCAAGGCGCCGAAGATCACGATCAACCGCGTCTACACGCGGCAGGGGGACGGCGGGCTGACCCGGCTCGTCGGCGGGCAGCTCGTCCCGAAGGACGACGCGCGGATCGAGACCTACGGCACCGTCGACGAGCTCAACTCGCTCGTCGGGGCCGCGCGGCAGACGTTGATCGAGCTGCTCCCGGGGGCGCCGAGCCAGGGCGCCCAGCGCCTCGCGGAGCTCGGGCGCACGCTGCTCCGCGTCCAGCACGAGCTCTTCAACCTCGGGTCGATCCTCGCGACGCTCCCGGAGGACGTCCACCCGAAGCAGCCGCGCGTGACGCAGGCCGAGATCGATCTCCTCGAGGCCGAGATGGACCGCTGCCAGGCCGATCTGCCGCCGCTGCGCTCGTTCGTCCTCCCCGGCGGCTCGCGGCTCAACACGGACCTCCACGTGGCGCGGACGGTGTGCCGCCGGGCGGAGCGCTGCTGCGTGCGCCTCGCCCAGGCCGGCCACGCCGATCCGCACGCGGTCCGCTACCTGAACCGCCTGAGCGACGCGCTCTTCGTCTGGAGCCGCTGGGCGGCCGCGCTCCTCGGCACGCCGGAGCTCCTCTGGGAGCCCGACGCCTCGGCGAGCGGCGGCAAGGCGCCGCCCGCCTGAGCCGCGCCGCCCTGGCCGGCGTCACAGCGGCGCGCTCGTGGCCTTGCCGCCGCGGAGCAGGCGCGGGTGCTCTCCACCGGAGCGCGCGGTCGTCCTCGGCTCGCGCGGCGCCGCGGCGTCGGCCGCCGTGAGGGCGGCGCGCGTGCGCTGCACCAGCCGCAGGCCCGCGGCGAGGCCGACGCCTGCCACGAGGGCGAGGCAGGCAATCGTGATCGGGAAGGGGAGGGCGCCGGTCAGCCGCGTGGTCGGCACGGCCGGACCGAAGACGAGCGCCGCGACGAGGTAGGCGAGCCGCTCGTGCCGGCGCATCAGCCCGTCGGGCAGCGAGATCTGGTAAGCGTCGGCCTTGGCGCGCGCGTAGCTCACGAGCGACGAGGCGACCATCGCGACGAGCGGGATCGCGAGCGCCGCGGGGTGCTCTCGGTAGAAGACGGCGAGGCCGATGAGCGGCGCGGCGTCGGACAGGCGGTCGAGACACGAGTCGAGCACCGCGCCGGCGCGCGACGCTTTGCCGCCTTCGCGCGCCACCATGCCGTCGAGCGCGTCGAGGACGGCGCCGGCGATGAGCAGCGCGGCGCCGGACCGGAAGCGGCCGGCCGCGAGCAGCGGCGTGCAGGCGAGCGACAGGCCGAGCGAGAGGTAGGTGAGCGCGTCCGGCGAGACGCCGAGGCGCGCGAGCGCGCGCGCGGGGGCGTGGAACGACCAGTAGAAGGCCTCGACCACCGGCCTGGGGAGCAGTGCGCTCCCAGGAGAGGCGCCGAGCCGCGGCATCGCGGGTCGGCCGCGGCGCGCGACGCGCACGGCGTAGGCGCCGAGCACGGCTGTGCAGATTAGGATCGCAAAGGCGCAGGGGAGGACGGCCACGCCGAGGGCGGTTGCAGGGTTCGATCCGGGGCCGCGTCAGGCGACGCGGGCGCATCGCCGCGGGCGATCGGGCTGCGCCGCTGCGAGCGATGATCTCGCGCCGTCGGGGGCGGCCAGGCCGCGTCCCCGCGCGCCGGCCGCGCGGGCGGGATGTGGTGAACGGTCGCGGAGGATCGCGCCGCGTGGGCGGGCGGAGCTAGGGGCAACTGGCGCGCGAGAGCCGGATGCCCTGGTCTTGCTCCGTGTAGGCGATACCGAGCTCCTGGCCTGTCCAGGCCAGCGCCGGGTACCGGGCGGTCGCGCCGCCGCTCGCCTCGATCTCGTCGCCCATGGGCTCGAGGTCCCGGCTCAGCAGCGTGACGAAGACCCCCGGGGGACCGTCGCGGAACTGGTAGTACGCGACGGCAAGGCCGTGCCCTGTCCACGCGAGCGCCGGCCAGTTGGCGCTGCCTTCGCCGCGCGAGGCGATGGCCTCGGGCGACACCTCGTCCTGCGCGGAGATCCGGAGCGCGCGGATCTGCTCCGCGCCGCTGCGGGTGTCCTCCCAGACGAGGAAGGCGTCGTCTCCGCCGAGCACGACGCGCGGCAGCTTCGCCGTGACGCCCGGGTGCGCGATCGGATCGAGCGGAGCGCTCTCCTGGCCCGGCCTGGCGAAGTCGAGCGCGTCGCCCTGGGTCCAGACCACCGCGGTCTTCTCCCCGTCCGAGGCGACGGCCGGAAATTGCGCCTGATCCAGCGGCATCGAGCTGCTCAGCGCGCCGCCGTCGAGGTGGCCGAGCTGCGACCCGCCCGCGTCCATCCACGCGACGAGCGTCCCGTCCTGGCTCGCCGCCGCGGTGGGCCAGGACTCGGCCGCTCCGCTCCTGGCCAGATCGAAGGCCGCGCCCTCGGCGACGCCTTCCAGCGTCGCGCGGCGGCCGCGTACGACGCTGCCCGCGCCGTCCTGATCCTGCCAGAGGACGAGCAGGCCCTGCCCGTCGCGGTGAACGCTCGGGTGGCTGGAGACGCCCGGCCCGTCATCGATCACCTCCTCCCGCAGCTTGTTGCCCTCCGCGTCGACCGTGGCGAGGAGGATGTCGCCCTCGTCGGCCGCGCGCTCGTGCCACGCGATGGCGAAGCCCGCTCCGGTCCACGCGATCGACGGCGTGATCCCGCGGCCGCTGCTCACCTTCAGGCCCTCGGCCGCGATCGTGCAGGCCGCGGCATGGCTCCCGGTCCCTCCGCCTCCCGCCGCGTGCCCTCCGCCTCCCGCCGCGTGCCCTCCGCCTCCCGTGTCTGCTTGCCCGCCTCGCTCTCCGGAGCCGCAGCCCCATGACGCCGCGATGATCGCCGCGCTGATCGAGCCAAGAACCCAGTGCCTCATGGTTCCCCCGTCGTGCTGATGGGAGGCGCTCGGCGCGGCGCGCGCCGCGCGGAGATCGCACCGAGTGCCTCGATTCACGGGTCCGGCGCGGCGACGTCCTCCGTCTCGGAGACGGCGAGGCGCGGATCGCCGTGCGGGACGACCGCCGTTTCTCTGTTCGATGTCCGGAGGGGCCGCGGGTCGCGGCCCAGCCCTGCGCTTCACGCAGATCACGCAGCGCGCGCCGCGCTTCGGGCCGCGAAGCGCCGTTCGCTCAGCGCGCCGCGGCGCCAGCGCCGTGCGCGCCTGCAGGCATTCTCCGATCGGCGCTGCCCTGACTGGATCGCGCGCCGCGCGCGCGGATCCGACCGGCGGCGCTACTCGTCGCCCTGCTGCGGTTGCAGCGCCTCGGCGACGGCCGCGAGCACGTCCTGCGCGGCGTCGAGCTTGCGTCGCGGCACCGACTTCAGCGCCTGCCGTACGGCCGCTTCCACCGTGCCGGTGCGGAGGCTGTCGAGCTCGCGTCCGCGCGCGGTGAGGCCCAGGAGCGCGCGGCGCCCGTCCTTCGGGTCGACCCGGCGCTCGATGATCCCGCGCTCTTGCAGCCGCTTCAGCACCCCCGTGAGGGTGCTCGGGTGCAGCTGCATGATCTCGGCGAGCTGCCCGGCGGAGATCCCCGGGTAGCGCCCGACGATGCGGATGACGAGCCGCTGCGGGCCCGTCACGCCCATCTTCGCCTCCATGCGCTTCGACGTCGACTGCAGGCCGTGATCGACGGCCCACAGGAGCTTCATGAAGTCGAGCACCTCGCCCAGCCGAGAGCTCTTCTCTGAAGGGGGTCCAGCTGGAGACGAGCGCATCGCCGACGCTTGCTAGCTCGCCCGGACGCGGGCGGCTAGTGCTGGTCGCGGCGAGGGCCGTCGGCCCCGCGCAGGCGCGGGGCGCGGCGCCGGGGCAGATCGCCGAGGAATTCGGGCGGGAACATCGCGGGGAGCCGCGGGCGCGCCGGGACGCACCGGGAAGCGTGGCGATGTCGAGCAACGCACGGCGCCGCCGTTGTCTCCGCGCTTTGCCGTAGCGCTCGCGGGCGGTTTCGGAGCAAGATCCACGTCGATGAGCTGGGCACGGCGAGCCGCTCTGTGGACCGGGCTCGGCGCGCTGCTCTGCATCTCGGGCGCGGCCGTCGGCCAGGCGCCGTCGGTGCGTGCGTCCTTCTCGGCGGCGTACCGCGCCTTCCGTGATCCCGGCCTGCTCGATCGCGCGCCCGCCCTCGCGTCGACGGCCGACGCCTGCCCTCCGCCCGCTGGCGACGCGCCGCCCGCCCTCACGGCGCTCCTCGTGCATGAGTTCCAGCCCGCGGCGGACGAGGATCTCGAGGACCCCGACGGGGCGGTGCTGGCCACGCTGGCGATGCCGGACCTCGACGTGCCCCTCACGCGCCGCACGATGCGGTTCGTCCGCTTCTTCGCCCAGTCCGACGAGGGGCGCGCCCTCTTCCAGCGGCGCTTCCGGCGCGCCGGCGCGTACCGCGAGATCATCGAGCGCTCGCTCCGCGAGGCGGGCCTCCCGGAGGATCTGCTCTGGGTCGCGGCGATCGAGAGCGGCTTCGACCCGCGGGCGGTCTCGCCGGCCGGCGCGGCGGGGCTCTGGCAGTTCATGCCGAGGACGGGCGAGGCCTACGGCCTGGAGCAGTCCGAGTGGATCGACGCCCGCATGGGCATCACGCGGGCCACGGACGCCGCGACCGCGCACCTGCGCGACCTGTACGAGCGCTTCGGCCGGTGGGACCTCGCGCTGGCGGCGTACAACCTCGGCCACGAGGGCGTCCTCCGCGCGCTGTCGAAGGTCGCTGCGGCGCGCGAGCCCGAGGCCCGCGGGCCCGTCGGGCTCGCGGAGCTCTCGCAGGCCGGCGCCATCCCCAAGGAGACCGCGGACTACGTGCCGCAGATCATCGCCTTCGCGATCGTCGCGGCGAACCGCGGGCGCTTCGGGCTGGACCTGCCCGACGTCGCGCCGCTCCCGCCGCTCGACCTCGGCGAGGTCGCGGTGCCGCCGGGGACGCGGCTCCGCACGATCGCGCGCGCCGCGGGCATCTCGACGGCCGTGCTGCGCGAGCACAACCCCGAGCTCCTGCGCGACCGTGTCCCGCCCGGCCGTGTCGACCACCTGATCTCGCTGCCCGCCGATCGCGTCGCGCGCGCCATGGCCCTCTTTCCCGCCTACCTCGACCACGAGGAGCTCGACGAGGACGAGGGCGACGGCGCGAGCGCTGGGCTGCCGCGGCGCGCCGCGATCGGCGAGCTCGCGCTGGACGGCGCGTCGCTGCCGCCCCGCCCCGTGTCGCTCGGTCGGAACCGGCTCCCCCTCTTCACCCCGCCCGGCCAGGCGCCGGCGCCCATGCCGCTCCTCGGCAACCCGGAGGCGCTCGATGCGAGGCTCCCGATCGTGATGATCGGCGGCGGCGTCGGCTTTCGCCCTGCCTTCGAGGACGACCCGCTCGGCATCCGGAGCGGGCGCCTCGTCCCGGCGTCGCCTCTCGACGACGTCGGAGGCCCGAGCGCGCGCCGCGCCCTCAAGGGGCGCGAGGCGGCGATCGAGAAGCAGATCGGGCTCCTCGCGGGCCTCGGCCAGGAGCAGGTGCAGCGCTTCCGCCTCCCGAACGGCATCGCGGTCGACTTCCGGGAAGATCCCGCGGCGCCGCTCGTCTCGATCAGCGCGGCCGTCGCCGTCCCGGCGCGGCCCGCGGGCGACGCCGGCGCGGCGGGGCCCGCGCTCGCCAGCGAGGCGCGCGTCGCGATCACCGTGCCTCCGCGGGATCTCGACGTCGGCATCGACCTGGTCGCCGCGCGGCTCAGGATGCTGCTCGGCGAGGCGAGCGACGCGCGCGTGGCCGAGCTCAGGCGGCAGGCCAGCGCGGCCTCGCGGCGCGCGCTCGAGCGGGCGCCGTACGGCCCCTCGTGGCTGGCGCTCGGGGACGCGCTGTTCCCCGCCGGCCACCCGCTGGAGGGCACCTTGATAGGGGCGCGCGGCGACGCAGGCGCGGCGAGCGAGCTCCTGCTCGCCGAGTCGCTCCGGCGCGAGCGCGCCGCGGCGCAGGCGACGATCGCGCTCTCGGGCGACGTCTCCCGCGCGGCGGTCGAGCAGGCGCTCGCGCGCTCGCTCCAGCGCGCCGTCGAGGAGCCGGAGCGGCCCATCGGGCCGCATCCGCGCGAGGAGCGGATCGTCATCGAGGACGCGGTGCCGGCGCCGCGGCTGCTCTATGGCTGGATCGCGCCGCCGGAGGGAGGCGCGGACGAGGCGCCGCTCCGGGTGGCGATGGAGATCCTCGTCAGCCCGCGCGTCGCGCGGCTCGCGAAGGCCCTCGTCGCCGAGGGGCAGCTCGCGTCGGAGGTGACGGGGCGCCTGTCGCTCGGCGCGCAGGCGAGCGTCGCGGCGGTGGAGCTCACGCCCGCGCCGTCGCGCAGCGCCGCCGAGCTGGAGCAGCGCCTCGACGTCGAGCTCGCGTCGCTCGCGACGTCCGGGCCCACCTGGAAGGAGCTGGCCCTCGCGAAGGCCTTGCTCAAGCTGGATCTCGAGAGAGAGCTCACCCGGCGCGCGACGATCGCGCCGCCGCCCGCGTCTCCTCGGCCGATCACCGATCTGCGGCTGCGCGCTGCGCTCGACCCGGGCAGCTTGCCGAGGCTGCTCCGCGCGCTCGAGGAGGTCGAGCCGGCCGACGTGCGCGCCGTGGTCGCGCGGACCTTCGGCCGAGAGCGTCGGGTGAGCGTCACGACCTGGCCGCGCGGCGGAAGCGGCGGAAGCGCCGTGGCGACCGCGGCCCCCCCGACGCTCCCGCCGCTCGCTCCGCCGCAGCAGCCGTGAGGCCGCTGGCGCTCGTTCAATCGGCCGAGCGTGCCCGAGCGTGGCCAAGCGCCGCTGAACATGCCCGCGTGTAACCGGCGTCACATGTTCAGCACCCCGCGTGCCAGCCGGCCTTTTTCAACATGAACTTATGGACAGGTATGGACAGCTGGTAGCGATCGGAGATAGCACGGGAGAATGACGACCCCTGTGAAGCCGCTGATGGCTGCGGTACCGGCGAGCGAGCACTCCGGCCATTTCCAGGATGGTGTCTATCGGCCCTCCCTCTCGTCGCCCGCGGAGGCGCAGGCGCTCCGGACGCGGAGCGGCGTCGTGGAGCGCGCGACGCGGACCACCGCGAGGACGCACTCCGGCGTGCGGTTCTCGGAGGCGTCCGAGCTGCCTTCGCTGCTCGACCACGTTCCCGCGGTCATCGCGCTGGAGCGGCAGCCGGTGCTGCGCAACCTGCTCATCACCCAGTGCTACTACGAGATCTCCGCGGAGCTCGTGAAGCTGCTCGGCGGACGCAACGCCCACTGGTGCACCTTCGCCACGTGGGCCTCGAAGACCGCGGGGCGGTTCATCCGCAACGAGGAGGTGCCGGCGGTGCTCCGGCAGCTGATCCTCTCGGACGAGGACGAACGGGAGGTGATCTCGCAGCGCGCCGGCATCGCGACGGGGCGCGGCAAGGGCGAGCCCGAGCGCTCGCCGCTCGTCAGCGGCGTCAACCTGCTCACGCCCTGGTGGGGTCATGGACTCGATCTGATGGAGATCCCAGAGCGGATCTTGCGCGAGCTGAGCTCGGACATCGCCCTCGGCAATCTCAAGGTCTTCGAGGAGCTCGGACCCCTGTTCGTCCGCATGATCCACCTCTATCGAGAGTGCCCGCGGCCCAGCGACGCGCAGCTCGCCGCGCTGCTCGACGGGCTGCAGACAGGGCAGTCTCGGGAGGGGGGACAGGGGCTGCTCCGCAGCGCCGTGGCGCGCTACCACGAGGCGATGATCACGGAGGAGAAGGACAGGAAAGCGGAGCTGGTCCTCCTCGCCAACGCGCTCGTCGGGCTGCACGAGCAGGTGCGGCTCCAGCCGTACATCGCGAGGGCGCTCAACGCGCCCGTCCGCTGCCTGCGCGACTCGATCGGCGTTCCCGGACGGCACCTGCCCGAGGCGCTCAGGTCCGTGATCCGCGAGCAGGCCGAGAAGGTGCAGGCGGTCTGGCGCCTGATGGCCACGAAGGAAATGATGACCATGCGCCTGCCGGACGAGCTCCTCGATCTCGGCTACGACCTGCCCGCGCCGCCCGGCTTGCCGCTCCACTGCGCGGAGCTCGCGACCATCGAGGATCGCGAGCTCTTCGACCTCCTGAGCGAGTACAACGCGCACGATCAGACGACGCACGGCTGCGGCGCAGAGGACTGGGCGTCGCTGCCCGAGCGCATGGGCTACATCCTCGAGCTGTTCCGCTCACGGCAGTCCTGCACGCGGCTCCTCGAGCGGCCCTTCAGCCGCGAGCAGCACGCCGAGATCGTCGCCTGGCGGGTGCCGATGCGCACCCACGGCGAGCTCTAGCGCCGCGCTCCGGAGCTCCTGCGGCGTCTCCCGCGGCCGCCTCGCGGCCGGACGCGCCTCACGCGCCGCCGAGGCGCGCCGCTTCTTCTCTTCCAGCGCGCCGCCCCCGCTCAGGGGCGGGCCGCGCGGCGCTCGGAGAGCTGCGCCAGGAGGCCGAGCGCGCCCTGACCCTCCGCGATCTCGCGCCCGCGCCGGAATGCCGCCTCGGCCCGATCCCGCGCCTCCGCGGCCGTCGGCGCGCCGCGCACGAGGGCGATCTCGCCCTCGAGACGGTAGAGCTCTGGCTCGAAGTAGCGTTCGTCGCTCTTCTCGACGAAGGCCAGCGTGTCGGCGAGCAGCGCGCTCGCCTCGTCGACGTTGCCCGCGCCGAGCTCCGCCTCGATGAGCGCTGACCGCCAGTAGGTGAGCGACACGCGGCTGCCGATGCCCGTCAGCATCGCCAGGCCTCCGCGGATGCGCGCGGCGCCCTCGGCGTACCGCGCGCGCGCCGCCTCGCCGGCCGGCCCTTCGGCCGCGCGCGCCGCCGTCGCCCAGCCGAGGTCGATCTGGCTGAGCGCCGCCCAGTGGGGCATGCCCACCTCCTCGGAGAGCTTGCTGAGCGCGTGCGCGTGCGCCTCGGCGCCCGCGAGATCGCCGAGCAGGCAGCACAGCACGGCCGCGAAGTGCTCGACGAAGCCGCGGCTCACGGGCTGGTTCAGCTCCTCGCACAGCGCGATCGCCTCGTCGACCGAGGCCCTGGCGCGCTCCGGCTCGCCGAGGTGGAACGCGATCCAGGCGAGGTGAGACAGGGAGAACGCCGCGGCGTCCTGGCCGAAGAGGAAGGCGAGCGGGAGGTGACGCGCGGGATCGTAGAGCGCGAGCACCTTGTTGAAGTGCTCGCGGGCCTCGCGGAGGTGCCCTCGGAGGAAGCGCGTCGCGCCGAGCGCCTGGTGGGCGCCCAGCGTGATGCCGGCGTCACCCGTGCTCTCGGCGAGCGCGAGCAGCTGCTCGCCGTGCTGCTCCGCCAGCGCGTAGTCGCCGCGGACGTGGAAGAAGATCCAGAGCCCCCACAGCGCGGGGAAGAGCTGCGGCGAGGAGCCCACCTCGCGGCAGAGCGCGTGCGCGCGCGCATACGTCGCCTCGACCTCCGGGGCGGCGTAGCCGCGCGTGATCATCAGCGGGACGCCGAGCGTGGTCTGCAGCGTGATCTCGTCGCGCGCCCGCTCTTTGGTCTCCGGGAGCTGCTTGAGGAGCTCTAGCCCGCGGCTGAGCTGGCTGATCGCCTCGGCGTGCGCGGACGAGAACAGCGAGGCCTCGCCCGCGCGCTGCCACGCGGCGACGGCGGGGCCGATCAGCGCGGCCTCGGTGTAGTGCCGCGCGAGCAGCTCGGGCGGCGTATTCGTGGTGCGCTCGGCGAGGACGGCGGCGATGCGCGCGTGGTACACCTGCCGGGTGCCGCGGAGCAGCGACTGGTAGGCGGCGTCCTGCACCAGCGCGTGCTTGAACGTGTACGTCGAGCGCGGGGGGCGCCCCCGCTGGAAGAGCAGCTCGGCGTCGACGAGCTGCGCGAGCGCCTCGCGCAGCGCCTCGGGGCTCGACGCCATGAGCAGCGGCTCCGCGCCCGCGCTGCCCGCCGCGCACAGCTCGAGCGCCTCGTAGCCGAACGATCGGCCGAACACCGCGGCGAGCTGCGCGACCTCCTTGGCAGGGCCCAGGCGATCGAGGCGCGACGTCAGCGAGTGCTGGAGGGTGGTCGGGATCTCGAGCGCGCCCACCCCCTGGCGCGCGGCGCTCGGCGCGCCGGTCGACTCCCCTGCGGCGGCTTGCGCGGCGGCCGACTCGACCACCATGCGCGTGAGCTCCTCGGCGAACAGCGGGACGCCATCGCTGCGCTCCGCGAGCGTCCGGATCACCTCGTCTGGCAGCGACGCCTTCATGCCCGGCGCGCCGCTCGTCGCGTACGCGCCGGCCAGCTGCTGGACGAGCGCCCGCATTCGCTCGGCGCTGAGCGGGGCGAGGTAGATCTGCGTGAAGTGCGAACGCACCGGCCACGGCGGCGCGAACGTCGGGCGCGCGGTCAGGAGCAGCAGCAGCGGAGACGGCCGCCCCTCGTCGATGAGCCGGCCGAGCAGCTCCAGGGTCGACGGGTCGGCCCAGTGCAGGTCCTCGGCCGTGAGCACGAGCGGCTGCCGATCGGCGAGCCCGAGGAAGAGCTGCAGGAGCGAGGAGATGGTCTCCTGCCGCTGGCGCTGCGGGGTGAGCGCCGGCACGGGGTGGCGTCCCTCGGTCGGGATCGACAGCAGCGCGGCGAGCAGCGGCACGGCGAGCGGCCCCGCCTCCGCCTCGACGAGCAGCTCCTCGAGCCGCGCGAGCCGGTCCTCGCGCGGCCCGAGCCCTGCGCCGCGCTCCGTCGACGGCGCGGCGCCGCTCAGCGTGCTCGCGCGCTCGCGGTCGCCCGCGAGCAGCGCGTTGAGCAGCTCGATCACCGGATAGAAGGCGCTGTTCTGGAGCTGCGGCGAGCAGCGCGCCTCGAGCCACAGGTGGGGCGTCCCGGCCAGCCGATCGCGGAAGGCGCGCACGCTCCGCGACTTGCCGATCCCCGCCTCGCCCGTCATCAGCACGACCTGCCCCGCGCCGCCCGCGGCCCGCGTCCACCGGGCCGCGATCTCGTCGAGCTCGCTGTCTCTCCCGACGAGCGGCGTGAGCCCGTGCTGCATCCTCGCGTCCAGCCGGTCCCGCGCGGTCGTGCGCCCGTGCACCGCGAAGACCTCGAGCGGCTGGCGCCCCTCCTTCGGGCTGATCTCGCCGAGCGCGTCCACGTGGTAATAGCCCTCGACGAGCTTCAGCGTCGCGCGGCTCACGAGCACCGTGCCGGGCTCCGCGTGGGCCTTCAGCTGCGTCGCGGCGTTCAAGGTCGGGCCTGCGAGCGAGGGCGCGGCGTCGCTGTCCGCCACGACGACGATCCCGGTGTGCACGCCGACCTGCACGGACAGCGGCACGGACACGAGCTCGCGCGTGTTCAGGCTGGACATGTGCTCGACCAGATCGAGCGCCGCCTGCACGGCGCGGAGAGCGTCGTCCTCCCGCGCGACGGGGTGGCCGAAATACGCGATCGTCTCCTCGCCCGGGGAGCGGAGGAACACCCCCTCCTGCGCCCCGATCACCTGGGCGCACACCGCCTGGTACATCTGGACGAGCTCGTGGAACGCCTCGCTGTCGATCGTATCCGCGATGCGCTCGGCGCCGGCGAGCCCGCAGACCAGCACGGTGAGCTGGCGGCGCTCGCCGCGGCCGGTGGTGGACATGGGCCGCGTCCCGGGCGCGACGCTGGGGCGGGACGTGAAGGTCGTCGCCGGCGCCGTCGGCGGGCTCCCCGAGGCGCCGAGGTGGATCGACGCGTTGCGGATCGGCCTCGCCGGCGCCGCGGCGGGCGCGACATTGCGGCCTGGGATCGCGAGCGTCGGCGCGGCGCCGAGCCGCTCGTCCTGCCGCTGCTGCTCGGGGGATTTGCGCACCGTGCTCGGCGGCGGCTCGGGCTGCCCGGAGGGCACGAGCTGGGTCTCCTGCTCGGCCTCGACCTGCCGCGCCGGTCGCGTCGCGATCGCCCGCTGCTCCAGCGCGCCGCCGCGCTCTTTCACCGATGCGGCGTGACCGGGATCGGGCGGCAGCGGCCACGGGATCTCCGACACGTCGCACTCCTCCAGCAGCTCGTAGGCGTCGCGGGCGGACCGGAAGCGGTGCGCCGGCGACTTGGCGGTCGCCTGCTCGAGCAGCGCGCCGAGGGGGTGGCCGCGGAGGGCGCGGGGGATCGGCACCGGCTCGGGGCTCAGCTGGCGGAAGATGACCTCGGCGATCGTCGCCTCGTGCATCACAGGCGCGCCGATCAGGCACTCGAGAAAGGTGAGCCCCCATGCATAGATGTCCGCCGCTGTGGTCGGGGTGGACTGCACGAGCTGCTCCGGGGCCATGTAGGCAGGGGTCCCGTTGAACTCCCCGGTGGGGGTGAGCGCGCGGTAGTCGGCGGAGCGGGCCTCGCCGATGAGCGCGGCGATGCCGAAATCCAGCACCTTGGCGTGCGTCCGCTTGCCCGACCCGGCGACCATGATGTTGTGCGGCTTGAGGTCGCGGTGAACGACGCCGCGCTCGTGGGCGAAGCCGATGGCGTCGAGCACCTGCAGCATCAGCCGCTTCGCCTCGTTCGGCTCGACCCCCCTCGTGCGCTGGCAGCGCGCGGTCAGCGTCTCGCCGTCGACGTACTCGAGCGCCAGGTAGAGCTCGCCCTCGGGCAGGCGCCCGGCGTCGAGCAGGCGAACGATGTTCGGGTGGCTCAGCTGGGCGATGACCTGCATCTCCCGCTCGAAGCGCGCTTCCTGGGAGCTCGACTCGCGCGAGCGCCGCAGCACCTCGGGCCGAAGCAGCTTGAGCGCCACGCGCTGGGTGGTCACGATCTGGCGCGCATCGTAGACGACGCTATGGCCGCCGCTCCCGAGGTGGCCGAGCACCTGATACCGGCCGTCCACGAGCGCGCCGACCTCGAGCAATCCATCGCGAGCGGGCATCCCCTGATCTCTTACCGCCGAACGCCGCCGGAGTGGATCGTGAACGCCGCTGCCGGTCCAGGTTGATCGCTCGCGGCGCCTCGAGGTCCGCTGAAGCGACGCGAGACTGGGCGCCGGGGCGAAGCGGCGCCCACATCTGCCGGCCTTCCCGCTGTGTCGCGCGCCTGGCTGCCCGTCGCTGGGCGTGATGCAGGCAACCAGATCACCTCGGCTTGAGCGCGTGGTGCAGGAGGACGAGGTCTGATACCCTCGCGCTTGATGGGCAATGCCCCGCACTCCGGCAGCATGCCGCCACCTTCGAGTGGTCGGGGGCAAGGAGCCCTCCTCTACGCCGTCGACGATGAGGAGCTCAACCTGGACCTCATGGATCGGGCGCTCCGCTCCGGCTACCAGGTCCGCACCTTCGGGGACCCTCGCCGCGCGCTGGCGGCCGCGGTGAAAGAGCCGCCCGCCGTGGTCGTCGCCGACTACCGGATGCCTCATTTCAGCGGGCTCGCGCTGCTGCGCGAGCTGCGCCGGCAGGGGCTGAGCTACGTCCCGGTGCTGGTCTGCGCCCCGACCGACGTCGAGCAGATCCAGAAGATCTCCCGGGAGAGCGCGGCGTTCCGGATCATCACGAAGCCCTGGATCGCCTCGGATCTTCGCCGCCAGGTCGACCTGGCGGTGAGCCTCCACCAGCTCCAGGTCGCGCGGAACCACCGCTGAGCCGAGGGCGCGCCGTGGCCGTGCCGTGCGCTGTCCGGGGCGATGCGATCGGATCGCCGGCGGGCGGCGCGCGAGCGTGCCCGCGCCGCGGCGGCGTCCGGTGGTGCCCTTGAGCGATCGCTCCCTCGACGTGGTCGCGCTCGAGCTGCCGCAGCGCTTCGGCGACCGAGGGGGCGCGCTTGCCGAGATCGACGGTCTCCTCGGATCGCCAGCGCTTGCGGGGGCAGACCTGGTGCTGCTGTCCGAGCTCATCCTCACGGGCTATGTCTCGCCGCGGGGCGACAGCGATCTGCGCCGCTTCGCGGAGCCGATCGACGGGGAGTCGGCGGAGCGGCTCGCCGAGCTCGCGCGAAGGCACGGGATCGCGCTGGCCGGCCCCCTCGTCGAGGCGAGCGGGGGCCGCTTTTACAACAGCTTGCTCGTCTTCGACGGCGAGGGACGGCGCGTGGGCCATTACCGCAAGCGTCATCCGTGGTTCCCGGAGCGCTGGGCGGCGCCGGGGGATCTCGGGACGCCGGTCCTCGAGCTGCGCGGCGTCAAGCTCACCGTCGCCATCTGCTTCGATGTTCACTTCGTCTCCGACGACGCGGGCGACGCGCTCGATGAGGCCGATCTGCTGCTCTTCCCTACGGCGTGGGTCGACTCGCCCGGGGAAGGGGACATGCGCGCCGATCTCCTGCCCGTGCTGGCCCGGCGCCATCACATCTCGATCGTGAACGCCAACTGGGGGCCCTCCCGCCCTGCGCTCGACGGCCAGGGCGGCTCGCGCATCCTCGACGCGCAAGGGCGGTCGATCGCGGCGGCGCCGCCCGGCCCAGGGCCGAGCGCTGTACGCGCCACGTTGCGCTTCGCGCGAGAGCGGCGCGCCACGTGAGCGTGGGCGCGGGGAGCGCCGGCGCGCCCTCGCGGGTAGGCTCGGACGCCCGAGCGCGCTCAGGTGAACGGGAGCCGGGTCAAATCGACGTTGCCTCCGCTCACGATGACGCCGATCCGCGCCCCTTGGACCAAGCGCCGCAGGACCGCCGCCACCGGGACGGCCGCGCTCGGCTCGATGACGAGCTTCATCCGCTCCCAGACCACGCGCATCGCCTTGACGATGTCCTCTTCGCTCACGGTGACGATCTCGACCCCGCGCTCGCGCAGGACCGCGAAGGTGAGCTCGCCGAGCGAAGTGCGGAGGCCGTCGGCGATCGTGACCGGGTCGTTCGAGGGGACGATCCTCCCTTCGCGCATCGATCGCGCCGCGTCGTCCGCGGCCTCGGGCTCGGCGCCGATCGTGCGCGCGCGCGACAGCGAGCCGGTGGCGATGGCGGTCCCGGAGAGCAGCCCGCCGCCGCCCACGGGCGCGACCACGGCGTCGAGATCGTCCACCTGGGCCGCGAGCTCCAGCGCGGCCGTGCCCTGGCCGGCGATGATGCGCGGGTCATTGTAAGGAGGGACGAAGATCGCGCCCGTCTCGGCGATCACGCGGGCGATCGTCTCCTCACGCGAGCGGAGCGTGGGGGCGCAGCTCACGACCCGGGCGCCGTAGCCCTCCACGGCGGCGCGCTTCACGGTGGGCGCGTTCTCGGGCATGACGATGTACGCGGCGACGCCGCGGATGCGGGCCGCGAGCGCGAGCGCGGCGGCGTGGTTGCCCGAGGAGTGGGTCGCGACGCCGCGCCGCGCCTCCTCGTCCGAGAGGGACAGGACCGCGTTGCACGCGCCGCGGAATTTGAACGCCCCGACCCGCTGCAGGTTCTCGCACTTGAAGAAGACGCGCGCCCCTGCGATGCCGTCGATCGTCCGGCTGGTCATGACGGGCGTCACGTGGGCGTGGGGCGCGATGCGCACGGCGGCGCCGCGGATGTCCTCGACGGTAGGCAGACGGCTCATGGGACGCTCATCGGAGCGCGGCCCCGGCCCGGCGTCCACCGCGAGCGCCGCGCGTCCATGCGACGCCCTCGCGGCGCTGCTTCAGAACAGGTCGGCCGCGATGCCGTCGGCGAAGACCCAGGCGGCTCGCGGGACGCGGATCCGCCCGCCCGCCACCTCCAGGCGGCCGGCGCGCTCGAGCCGCTCCGCGGCCCTCCGCCGCGAGGGCGGCCACGCCGGCACCCCGAGCGCCGCCGCGGCGGCCTCGAGATCGAGCCCCTCGCGCAGCCGCAGCCCGAGCATGATCCGCTCGGACAGCCGCGTCTCCGGCTCGAGCCGCTCCTCGCTCTCCACGGCGATCGCCTCGCCGCCTTCGGCCGTCGCAGCCATGTACCGTTCTGGACTCACGATGTTCCGGTACCGGACCGCGAACGCTTCTCCATCGTGGCCCTCCGCGCCGGCCGAGCGCAGGCCCCAGCGCGGATCCGGGCGCGACAGCGTCCCGTAGGCTGCGCACCCGAGACCGACGTAATCGACGCCTTGCCAGTAACCCAGGTTGTGGCGCGCCTCGTGACCCGGCCTCGCGTAGTTCGACACCTCGTAATGGGCGAGCCCCTCGGCCTCGAGGGCCTCGTCGATGGCGAAGAACGTGTCCGCAACGCCATCGTCTCCGGCGAGCGGCAGGCGACCGCGCCGCGCGAGCTCTCCGAACGAGGTGCCGGGCTCGACCGTCAGGCTGTACGCCGAGATATGGGTCACTCCTGTCGAGGCCACGGCGCGCGCCTCGGCGGCGGCGTGCTCGGGGCGTTGCTCCCGCGCCGCCTCGACCGTTCCGACCGCGACACCGTAGATGAGATCGCCGCTCACGCGCGGCATCCCTGACCGGATCGCCGCCGAGAGCGCGCCGAGCCCGCCGTCGGGGTCGTGCAGGCGCCCGAGGAACCGGAGGCGCTCGACGTCGAGGCCCTGAACTCCGACGCTCAGCCGGTTCACTCCGATCGCTCGGAACGCTCGGGCCCGCTGCTCATCGAGCGAGGTCGGGTTGCACTCGACGGTCACCTCGAGGTCGGGCGACAGCCGGCCGGCGGCCGCGGTGATGGCCGACAGCACCCTGCCCATCTCGTCTGGCTCCCACAGGGACGGCGTCCCGCCGCCGAAGAAGATGCTCCGGAGCTCGCGCTCGCCCAGCACATCCTCCCGCTTCCGGAGCTCGGCCAGCACGGCGTCGGCATAGCCGCGGTGGTCGATCGCCTCCCGCGCCTTCGCGAAAGACACGAAGTCGCAGTAGGGACACTTCTTGAGGCACCAGGGGAAGTGGACGTAGACGGTGATCGGCTCCATGGTTTTCATGAATCCGCAGCAACATTCGACCCGACGCAAGCGGGCGAAGCGGAAACTCCGAGATGAACCGAGATGAGGGCGAGGACGACGTGGACGACGTTGATGACGACGAGGACGCGCGGCGGAGCGCGCGTGCCCTGCGCCGGGCAACGCGCCTGGGCACCTTACTCTGCGCGCGCGTCGCGCATGGTGACACAATTGCGGGGTCTAGATCGCGGTGTTAGCGTGCGAAAGGGAGGGGGCGCATTGCGCCCACCGAACTCTTCATGCTGACGTTGACGGAGCTTGTCGATCGCGTCCGGACCTATCAGCCGGCTGCAGACGTCGATCTCATCGCCCGGGCCTACGCCTACAGCTCTGACGCTCACAAGGGGCAGACCCGCAAGAGCGGTGACCCTTACTTTTCCCACCCGGCCAGCGTCGCCGCGATCATCACCGAGCTCAAGCTGGACACGGCGAGCGTCTGCGCCGGGCTCTTGCACGATGTCGTCGAGGACACGCTCGCGACGACCACCGACATCGAGAACAGCTTCGGCCAGGAGGTGGCGTTCCTCGTCGACGGCGTGACGAAGCTCTCGAAGATCAACTTCGCTTCCAAGGAAGATCGGCAAGCCGAGAACTTCCGCAAGATGCTGGTGGCGATGGCGCGGGACATCCGCGTGCTCCTCGTGAAGCTGTGCGACCGCCTCGACAACATGCGGACGCTCGAGTTCATGAAGCCCGAGGCGCAGGACCGGATCGCCCGGGAGACGATGGATATCTACGCGCCGCTCGCGAACCGCCTCGGCATCGCGCGCTTCAAGAGCGAGCTCGAGGACCTGTCGTTCAGGTACATCGAGCCGGAAGCCTGGTCGGACCTCTCGCAGAAGGTCAAGACGACAGCGAAGGAGCGGGACAAGTACATCCACGAGGTCTCGAAGGTGCTTGCGGGCAAGCTCGCGGAGCAGGGTTTCGCGGTCGACGTCACCGGCCGCGCGAAGCACCTCTACTCGATCTGGCGCAAGATGCAGGCGCAGCAGTGCGATTTCGATCAGGTCTACGACGTCATCGCGTTTCGCGTGCTCGTCGAGTCGGTGGCGGACTGCTACGCGACGCTCGGCGTGATCCACTCGCAGTGGACCCCGGTACCCGGCCGCTTCAAGGATTACGTCGCGCTGCCCAAGCCGAACATGTACCAGTCGCTGCACACGACGGTCATCGGGCCCGGGCGCGAGCGGATCGAGATCCAGATCCGCACCCACGAGATGCACCGCGTCGCGGAGCAGGGCATCGCGGCGCACTGGAAGTACAAGGAGAACAACTCCGGCGGCATCGACCCGAAGGACGCCGCGCGGTTCGGCTGGCTCCGCCAGCTGATGGAGTTCCAGAAGGAGCTCAAGGATCCGGCCGAGTTCCTGGAGAGCGTCAAGGTCGACCTGTTCCAGGACGAGGTGTACGTCTTCACGCCGAAGGGCGACGTGCGCGTCTTCCCCCGCGGCTCGACGCCCATCGACTTCGCGTACGCGATCCACACGCAGGTCGGCGAGCACTGCTCGGGGGCGCGGGTCAACGGTGCCATCGTCCCGCTCCGATCGAAGCTCCGGAACGGCGACGTGGTGGAGGTGATGACCAACCCGAGCCAGCACCCTTCGAAGGACTGGCTCGATTACGTCACGTCCAGCCGCGCGCGCTCGAAGATCCGCAACTACCTGCGCACGGAGCAGCGGGAGAAGTCGCTCAAGCTCGGCCGTGAGCTCCTGGAGAAGGAGATGCACCAGCGGAGCATGAGCCTGAGTCGCCTCACGAAGCACGAGGGCGAGCTGCGCAAGGTCATGGAGCGCTTCGGGGTCACCTCGGCCGACGAGCTCTTCATCTCGGTCGGCTACGGCAAGGTGAGCGTCCGCGCGGTGTGCGAGTTCCTCGCGCCCACGCCCAAGGAGAACGAGAAGGGCACGCCGACCCCGCCGCCCGAGTCGATCAAGGAGGGGCGCATCGAGTCGCTCGTCCGCAAGGTCACCGGGCGCGACAGCCACGGCATCCGGCTGAACGGCATTGACGACGTCCTCGTCCGCTACACGAAGTGCTGTAACCCGCTCCCAGGCGACGAGATCGTCGGCTTCATCACGCGCGGCCGCGGCATCACCGTCCACCGCCGCAACTGCGCCAAGGCGTTCGACACGGACCCGGAGCGCCGCGTGGAGATCTCCTGGGACGCGCGCGCGAAGATCAACCGCCCCGTGCAGATCAAGGTGATGACGGCGAACCGGCCGGGCATCCTCGCGACGGTCGGCCACACGTTCCACGAGCAGGGCATCAACATCAGCGAGGCGACCTGTCGCGCGGGCGACGACGGTCGGGCGATGAACACGTTCACGTTCTTG
The DNA here is from genome assembly GCF_051524395.1 of Sorangium sp. So ce117. Lineage (NCBI taxonomy): Bacteria > Pseudomonadati > Myxococcota > Polyangiales > Polyangiaceae > Sorangium > Sorangium sp. So ce117. Next base: position 5,622,196 of record NZ_CP150309.1, on the reverse strand, counting down.
TGCTCCGACCTCGCGCAGCTGAAGAGCGTGATCCGGCGGCTGCAGCGGATCCCCGGCGTGATGGCCGTCGAGCGGACCTGAGCGGCGGGCCTCAGCGGCCACGGCGAGCGCGCGCCGCGCTGCTCGTCCTGGGCGGCGCGCCCGCGGCGCTCGGTCCAGCCTCCGCCAGGGCGCGGGTGAACGGACGGCCGAGATCGCCGCCCGGCTCGTGCCGCGCGGCGATCTCCTGCACCTTGCGGACGAGCCGGGTCACGTCGTGGTGGCGGACCGGGGATCCAGCGGAGGCGCGATCACAGAAGAACGTGCGACACCCGAGGGGCCTCGCGGCGTAGATCGCGCAGCGGCCGGCGTCGGTGAGCATCGGGCACCGCCGCTCCGACGCCTGCGGCAGCGCGCGTCGCTGGCTCGGGCCGCTGGCGAACGCCCCCGGCTCGGGCGCTCCAGCCCCGTCCGCTCGCACGATCCCCTCGAGCGCTCGGCGGCCCCCGCGAGCCGCGATCGCGCGCCGGACGGCAGCGAGCTCGACGGACGTCACGTACGGTTCGCGGCCCGTGATGCCGAACCGACAGCACTCGGTCGAGGCCTCGCACGTCCAGCCACTGAAGACCTCTTCCGCCTCGCGGTACACGGCCGAGAGCTCGATGAGCAGATCGGCTTCACGGACGGGTGGATCGAGGGGCGTGGTTCGACGCATTCGTTCGGAGGCGCTCTCGTGGTGATCGGACGTACTGCCCGGCCGCGATGCCAGGGGAGGGGTGGGGAGGGGTGCGGAGCAGGGCGGAGCTTCAAGCAGCGACCCTAGTGCCACGCGGCGCCGCTGCGAAGCAGCAATCCGCCATCCTGACGGGCGCTCTGACGCACCTCCTGACGGGCGCTCTGACGCAGGGCACCAGCGCCGTCCGTTCTGGAGCGAGCTGCCGCTGCGACCGCGGGGGGCGTCGGCGCTGTTCTCGGATGCGCGAGGCCGCGCGCTGGGCGGCGAGCGCGCACGCGCTATTCTCGCGCTGGATGCCGGTGCTGTGCCCGAAGCTTCGAGCCCTTGAGATCGTCGTCATCCAGGATGAGCGCCATGGCCGCGCGTTGATGTTGCGCGACACCGAGGGCATCGCGCCGTCTCCGGTCGTCGTTCCCGCCGCGAGCGCTGCCGTGCTCGCGCGCTTCGACGGGAGGCGATCGATCGACGAGATCGCGCGTGACGTCGCCCGGTCGACGGGCCAGCACGTGGACGCCGCCCACGTGTCGCAGCTGGCCGACGAGCTGGAACGCGCGTGGATGCTCGACAGCCCGCGATTCCACGCGCGCCGGCGGAGCGTCGTGCAATCGTTCGACGCGGCGCCGATCCGGGTGGCCGCGCACGCGGGCGGCGCGTACCACGGCGATCGACGGAAGCTCGCCGACTTCATCGAGCGAAAGTGCCTCCAGGTCGCGCGGCCGCAGGGCGGAGCGCCGCGCGCTGTAGCGTCGCAAAGCGCGCCAACACGCATGGTCGGGCTCTGCGCGCCGCACATGGATCTCTGGCGCGCCGCGGCGGGCTACGGGCATGCCTATGCTGCGCTGGAGCAGGCGCTGACGGGTCCAGGGCTCGAGCAGGTCGACACGTTCGTTCTGCTCGGGACGTCGCACGCCGCGATGCGCCGTCCGTACGCCGTCTGCGAGAAGACGTTCGCGACGCCGCTCGGTCCTCTCGATCCGGATCGAGAGATGATCGCGGAGCTCGCGGCGGCGAGCCGCTTCGACGTGCGCGAGGACCAGTACCTGCACAAGAACGAGCACTCGATCGAGTTTCAGGCCGTGTTTGTGCGGCACCTCCTTGGCGGCCGCGCGGCGTCGATCGTACCCATCCTCTGCGGCCTCTCGGAGTGTCAGGCGCGGCGTCGCGACCCCGCGCAAGACGATGGCGCCGAGTCGTTCCTGAGGGCGCTCCGCGACGCCCTGGCGAAGCGCCCCGGTCGCGTCCTCGTCATCGCAGGAGCGGACCTCGCCCACGTCGGCCCGCGCTTCGGTGATCCCGCGCCCCTGGACGAGCGGCAGCGGACGGCGCTGCGCGACCGCGATCTCGCCTCGATCGAGCGCGCGACGTCGATCGACGCGCCGGGCTTCTTCGTCGACGTTGCTCGGGACCTCGCCAGCCGTCGCGTCTGCGGCCTCGGCCCCATCTACACGTTGCTGCGCGCGCTCCCGCCGTCGTCGCGCGGCGAGATGCTGCACTACGAGCAGTGCGTCGACCCCGAGGAGGGATCGATCGTCAGCCATACGTCTCTCGGATTTTACGGTTGAAGATCCGCGCCTGGATGTCCGCCTGGCGCGCGCTGGCGCTTCGTCGTCGAGCGCGCCGAGAGCCCCCCGCGCTGGCGCGACGCGAGGCTCCCGGCCGTGAAACGGGCGTCACTCAGCCGCGCGGGACCCTGCGGCGCGCGATGTCGAGGCCGAGCCGGTCGGCCTCGCGGTAGATCGCCTGCCGCGACATGCCCAGGGCACGCGCAGCCGACGCGACGGAGCCGTTGGCCCGGGCGAGGGCGTCCTCGAGGCGGGCGCGCGCGAGCGAAGGATCCGTCGCGGGCGGGAGGTTCGGCTTCACCCGCGGGCCGCGCGCGAGCGATCCCGCGATCGGCGTGACGGAGAGCGGACCGTCCGGCGCAGCCTGGGCTGCGGTCACGATGGCGGACTCGAGCTGCGGCACGCCGCCCGGCCAGCCGGCGCGGACGAGCGCCTCCAGGAGCTGCGGGGTGAAGCGGTCGAGGCCGATCGCGTTGCGCTCCGCGATGTCGCGCACGATGAGCGGCACGTCCTCGCGCCGCATCTCGAGCGTCGGGATCGTGATCCGCTTGCCAGAGAAGAGCGAAGCGAACCACGGCGCGACGCGCCCGTCGCCGGCGGCACGGTCGAGCGGCTGTCCGGTCGTCGCGATGATGCTGACGCCGTTCGAGCGACCGACCGAGTGCGCGATCTCCAGCTGCTGCGGGCGCGGCAGGCGATCGGCGTCGAGGACGAGCCATGTCATCGGTCGCGCGCCCGGCGGAATGGCCGGCTTCGTCTCGGCGCTGCCGTCGATGACCAGCGTCTCACCCAGGCCCTCGCGCACCGCTGCGGCGAGGCGAGCCAGCGTCCGCTTCCCGACCCCGGGCGCGCCCTCGATGCAGACGCTGGAGCCCGACTGCACGAGCTTCATCACCGGGTCGATCCAGTCCTTGCGCTGCTTCGAGCCGAACACCAGCGGGCCGAGCCGAGACGGCGCGCCGTCGTACAGCGCGAGGTGCCGCTCGACGAAGACCCCGAGCTGATGCCCGAGGCGAACCACGTCGCCGTGCATCACGCCGATGCGCCGGGCGCGGACGCCGTTCACCCACGTGCCGTCGTGGGTGTCCATGTCTTCGATGTAGCAACCGTCCGAACGGACGCTGATCTTGGCGTGCTCCGGCGCGATCCCTTCACCCTCGATGCGCCCGTCGCGCGCGGCGCTGCCGATCACGGCGCCGTCCATGAGGCTCACGATCCGCGGCGGAGCGTCGAGCCCGATCAGGACGAGCCCCCACCCGCCGTCGTCATCCTGTCGTTTGGCGTGGACTCCGGACCGGTACTCTTTCTGAAGGACCGGCGCCGTTGTCTCCGCAACGTCCACTCGCAAAGCAGTCTGTTCGTTCATGCTCCCCCCAAGTCCAAAGGACCTGCCTGGTCGACCCAGGCCAACCAAGAGCGCGCCGAGTGGCGGGCACCCTTATGATGTAAGAGCCCCCCACACGGTGCCGCTGTCGCGAACGCGAAGGCTTTTGTGAGCGGCACCGTGCGCGGTGCTGCTTGGCGAGCCCCCTCGCTCGCAATGGCCACACAATACTCGACCAGAGCGGCCGTGCAACCTGCCGGCGACGGAAGTTTTGAGGTTTTGTTGTTGAGAGCTTGACTCCCACCACGCCGATTGGTACTCATCCGCCACGCATCGACGGAGCGAACCTCCGGTGATGACCCGGCGCGAATCAGGATTTTTCTGACAAACGCCTTCAGATGTGGTTTCTGAATTAAGTGATTGACATCTGCGGGAGTAACTCAGTGGTAGAGTGCAACCTTGCCAAGGTTGACGTCGCGGGTTCAAATCCCGTCTCCCGCTCCACGACATAGGCTCTGCGACAGCGAGCAGACCCTGCGAGGCCGGTGTGACCCACCGGCCTCTGTGTTTTGTTCAACGATTTGCTCAACCGCTCGGCGCGCTGGCGTCGTGGGAACGCACGGGGCGATGCGCCGAACGGTGCGCCAGGCGGCGGGCCTGTGATACGAGGATTCGCCTCATGTCCGCTCCGCTCCACGAGCGCCTGCGCCTGCTTGCCCATAGCCTCGAGCGGCAGTTCCTGGGCAAGGACGAGATCATCCGCCTGCTCATGATCGCGGTCGTCGCGGGCGAGCACTGCGTGCTCCTCGGCCCGCCGGGGACCGCGAAGAGCGCGCTCATCCGCACGCTCGCAGAGCTGATGCAGGCGCGGTACTTCGAGTACCTGCTCACGCGCTTCACCGAGCCGAACGAGATCTTCGGCCCGGTCGACATCGGTGCTTTTCGCGAGGGCGTCTACCGCCGGAACACCTCGGGGATGCTCCCCGAGGCGGAGATCGTCTTCCTCGACGAGGTCTTCAAGTCGAACAGCGCCATCCTGAACGCGCTGCTCACGCTGCTGAACGAGCGCAAGTTCGCGAGCGGCGGCCAGGTGCTCCGCTGCCCGCTCATCAGCGTCTTCGCTGCCTCGAACGAGGTGCCCGGCGACGAGACGCTGACCGCGATCTTCGACCGCTTCCTCCTGCGGGTGCAGTCCGACAACCTCGACGCCTACCACTTCAGCGAGCTGCTCCAGCGCGGGATCCAGCAGGAGATCCGGCACATGGCCGGCGAGCCGCTTCGCCCGCTCGTCGCGGCGCGCGAGCTCGCCGAGCTCGGCCGAGGGTTCGGCGCGCGGATGAACTTCGGCGATGCGTTCCTATCGGCCTACAAGGGGCTGGTGTTCCAGATCCGCGCCGAAGGGATATCGCTCTCGGATCGTCGTGTCGTGAAGATGCTCAAGCTCTTCGCGGCGAGCGCCTACCTCGATGGCCGCCAGACGACCGACGCGAGCGACTTCTTCGTGCTCAAGCACATCTGGAACAACCAGGATCAGGCGGCGATCCTCGAGGGCATCGTGCAGCCGGTGCTCGAGGCCTTCTTTCGCGAGCACCCGGATCGCCGCCGCGTCGGCGCGCTCGGCGTCGGCGTGGAGGCGCTCGCCGCGGAGATCGATCGGATCCGGCAGATCCTCACGGGCGGCGCCTCGCTCGGCGACGTCCAGCTGTTCAGTCAGCTGAAGGCGCTCGGCGAGATCAAACAGGCGCTCGCCGGCATCAACGACGCTCGCGCCCGCGAGCTCGAGGCGCGCGTGTCTCAGCTGCTCGAGGCTTCGTTTCGGAGCGGACGCTTCGCGCAGATCTAGCGGCGCCCGGTCCGGGCGTCGCCGGCGCGGCGACGTCCGTCCTGGAGCGAGCCGTCCTCCCGGCCGGGCTCCGGGCGGGCGTGCTCGGAGCGGTGTCGGTCCTGGAGCGAGCCATCCGCCCGGCCGAGCCCTGACCAGGTGCGCTCGGGGCGTCGGCGTTGGCTCTGGAGCGAACCCTCGGCTGTGCCGGTCCCCGGCTCCGCGCGGCGGCACCAGCGCCTTCCTGTGTAGGCCGAGGTGACGCCTTCGCGCCTGACCGGGCCGAGCTGGCCGTGCGGCGGTGGTCGACCGGACCCGACGACGCGCCCATCATCGCGCCGCGGATCCGCTTGGGCACGCCGAACGCCTCGCGGATGTGGAGGAGCTCATCCACCGTCAAGGCGCGCCACTCTCCCGGCCTGAGGCCTTCCGAGCTCACGCCGGCGAACGTCGTCCGGGCCAGGCGCATCACGGGCCAGCCGGTCGCCTCGCCCATGCGCCGGATCTGCTGGTTGCGGCCCTCGCGGAGGGTCACCTCGAGCCACGTCTTGTCGCCCTCGCGGCGGAGCAGCCGCGCCTCGGCCGGCAGCGTGACGCCATCCTCGAGGCGGATCCCCTCGCGCCACGGCGTGAGATCGTCCTCGCTCATGACGCCCTGGACCTTCAGGACGTAGGTCTTCGGCACGCCGCCGCGCGGATGGAGCAGCGCGTTGGCGAAGTCGCCGTCGTTCGTCATGAGGAGGATGCCGCTCGTCGCGAAGTCGAGCCGACCCACGGGGTAGAGCCGCGCGCCCGTGCCGCGCACGTGGTCGGCGACCGTCGGGCGCCCCTCGGGATCGCGCAGCGTCGAGACGACGTTCCGCGGCTTGTGCAGCGCGACATAGACCGGCGCCTCGGAGACGAGGCGCTTGCCGTCGACCTCGATGCGGTCCTTTTGCCGGTCGGCCTTCAAGCCGAGCTCGGTCACGACGCGCCCGTTCACGCGCACCCGCCCGGCGAGGATGAGCTCCTCCGATGCGCGACGCGAGGCGACGCCGGCGCGCGCGATGATCTTCTGCAGACGTTCTTCCATGGTGTGCTCGGGCCCTACGCCGACGCGATGGTGTCGGCCGACGGCACTGATAAGCACGCTCCTCGCGCCGCGTCGACCGACCTGGGCGGTACGCAGCTGGGATCCGAGGCCGGCGCCAGCGCGCCTGCGCTGGCGAACGCCGGCGGCGGCAGGAGCACCTGTGCGCGCCTGCGCGGTCAGGGCAGGGGGCGAGGTTGACCCCACCTCGGCTCGAAGGAGGCGCGCTCTATTTCTTCTTGTCGCTGGGGGGCGCCGCGCTTCCGCTCTCGCCCACGGCCTCGTTTGCCTTGTCCGCGGCCGCTTGATCTTCCGCAGCCTTCTTCGCGGCTGCAGCGGTGGCCTCCTCTTCTTTCTTGCGCTCGTCGTCCTCGAAGCGGCGCTTCAGCTCGTTGTCGTGATCCCACCGATCGACCCGCTCGTCGGCGTCGATGTCCACGCCCATCCGCTCGAGCCGCCCCATGCGGTAGATCTCCCAGACGTCCGGCTTGCCGTCGCGGTTGGTGTCGCGCTTGATGCGCGCGAGCTTGCCGCCGCTGTAGTACTTCCACTCGTCGGGGTTGCCGTCGCGATCGGAGTCGACCTTCACCTCGGCCAGCCTTCCGCCGGCGAACGTGAGCCATGTGTCGATCCGGCCGTCGTAGTTCGAGTCGGACTCCTCGTGAAGGCTCTCGCCCTTGTCGTTGTACTTGCGGACGACGTCCTTCACCCCGTCGAAGTTGGTGTCGATCTCGCGGCAGACGAGCGCCCTCTGGCGGTCTTCGCCGGTGCCCACGATCTGCCAGACGCGCCTCACGTTGGGCTGGATCGCGCCTGGCCCGGCGGTCTCGCTCGTCTCGCGATCTTCTTTGCCCTTCCAGTCGCACATCGAGCGATCGTCGATGCTGCCGTCGGCGTTGCGAGCCGCCTCGACCCTCGGCGCCTTCGCGCCTTCGAACCCTGGATCCGAGCCGCACGCCGCGCCAAGCAGGCTGAGCGTGGCCAGCGCGATGAGCGCTTGTCTCCTCATGTCACGGTCCCTTCTTGGCGGCCGGCTGGCCGGGCACGGAGCCCGCGGGCGCGGCGCTCGCCGCCGTGGCTGCGCCCGCGACGGGCGCCGATGTGGGCGCGGCGGTCGTCGATGCAGCCGCGCCCGGAGCGGCGGCAGCTGCGGCGTTCGGCGCCCCGGCGGCCGCAGGCTGCCCTGCGCCCGCCCCACCCTCCGGGGGCGTGGCGCCGCTCGGCGGGGGCACGGGCGCTCTCGGCGCGCCGTACGACTCGGCGCAGAGATCCACCACGCTTCCGGGATCGGCCTTGCCGTCGGCGTTCTGATCGCTCGCCACGACCGCGCACTTCGCGTCGTTCGGGTTGTTGAACTGCCACCACTGGTCGACGATCCCATCGCCGTCGGAGTCGCGCTCGCGGCGCGCGAGGCGCGGACCCTCGTAGTAGTCCCAGGTGTCGAGCTTGTCGTCGAAGTTGGTCTCACGCTCCTTCAACACGACGGCGCCGCGCTCGTAGTGAGCGATCTCGTCGGCCCGCCCGTCGCGGTCGAAGTCCGATTCGCGCCGCCGTTCCACCCCCTTGCCGTCGTAGTAGATGAAGGCGTCGATCGCGCCGTCCAGGTTCAGGTCGACGACCCGACAGACCTCCCGGCCGTCTTGCTTCACGTGGATGATGTCGGGTATCCGGTCGCCGTTCACATCGACCTTCTCCGCAGAGGCGGAGTCCTTGTCGCAGGGCTCGTGGACGACCGCCGTGTCCCGTTCGCTGGTGGAGCCCTTCGCGCTCGAGGGGTCCGGCGTCGAGGACGCGCAGGAGGCGACCGAAATGGTGATCAGGGCCACAAGCGAGCACCTGGACGACCGCCAGGTGAGCGGGAATCGCGTCATCAAGAGATTCCTCCGGCCAGCCCGGAACCCTCGGGACAGAAGCTCGACGCGTCGGGCGAGCCGTCCCGACGCGGACCAGCTTCAAGCCGCAGTCTAGACCGCGGCCCGCGCGCACATCAAGAAGCCCACTAGACGCGACGGACGCGACGGACGCGACGGACGCGACGGACGCGACCTGCGGCCCAGCCCGGCCGATCCCCGAACCCCGGCGAGTGGGGTGGCGCCATTCCGATTGACATCATACGTACCGGCATCTAGGGTAACGTCTTGTCAGTCGTACCCTTCGAGACTGGCGGGTTACCCACCCGGGCGTGACATGTCGCGGAAGAAAGTCTCGACGACCATCTACATCACGCCCGAGCAGGCCGAGCGGCTGAAGATCCTGCACGAACGCACCAAGGTCCCGATCGCCGTCTACATCCGCGAAGGGATAGATATGGTCCTCAAGCACTACGAGCACGTGCTGCCAGGGCAGATGTCCCTGGAGAGCCCGCCGGTCGCCGCGCCGCCGATCCCGAAGAAATGACCGGCGCCGGGGGCCGCAAGGCTCTGGGCCTGGGATGCTGGGCGCCGGTCGCTCGTGGATAGCTTCGCGGCGCGGGTCGCGCTAGGAGCAGGCACGCCGCGGTCCACCATTTCCCGCGGCGCTCGTAGAGCCGCGCGCCGCGGCTCGCTCCCCCCCGGAGGGGCCCGGACGTTCCCGTCCGCTCCCTCGCATTTCGGTCGAGGCCGCGCGCTGCGGCCGCTAACGCTGGTCAGGTCGCCGCGCCCTGAAGCTCGCTATGCCTGTTGATTCCAAGCTCATCCGCAACTTCTCGATCATCGCCCACATCGACCACGGCAAGTCCACGCTCGCCGACCGCATCCTCGACGCGACCGGGGCGCTCACCGCCCGCGAGCAGAAGGAGCAGTTCCTCGACAAGATGGACATCGAGCGCGAGCGGGGGATCACGATCAAGGCCCAGACCGTTCGCCTGGATTACACCGCGAAGGACGGCCAGACGTACCGGCTGCACCTCATCGATACGCCCGGGCACGTCGACTTCAATTACGAGGTCTCGCGCAGCCTCCAGGCGTGCGAGGGCGCGCTGCTCGTCGTCGATGCCACCCAGGGCGTCGAGGCGCAGACCCTCGCGAACGTCTTCCTCGCCCTGGACAACAACCTCGCGATCCTCCCGGTCCTCAACAAGATCGACCTCCCCTCGGCCGACGTCGAGCGGACGACCCGCGAGATCGAGGACGTCATCGGCCTCGACTGCTCCGGCGCCATCCCCGCCAGCGCCAAGACGGGGATCGGCATCGCGGAGATCCTCGAGGCGGTGGTCGCGCGTATCCCGGCGCCGAAGGGCGACCTGAACGCGGCGCCCCGCGCCCTCATCTTCGACAGCTGGTACGACAGCTACCGCGGCGCGGTCGTCATGGTGCGCGTCGTCGACGGCATCATCCGGAAGGGCCAGAAGGTCCGCTTCATGGTGACCGGCCGCGACTACGAGGTCACGGAGATGGGCGTGTTCACGCCCCACGCGGCCGCCATCACCGAGCTCGGGCCAGGGGAGGTCGGCTTCCTCGTCGGCAACATCAAGAGCGTCGTCGACACGAAGATCGGCGACACGGTGACCGACGCCGTCCACCCCGCGACGACGCCGCTTCCCGGCTTCAAGGAGGTCAAGCCGATGGTCTTCGCCGGGATCTTCCCGACGGACTCGGCCCAGTACGAGGACCTCCGCGACGCCCTGTCGAAGCTCCACATGAACGACGCCGCGTTCGTCTTCGAGCCCGACACCTCCGAGGCGCTCGGGTTCGGCTTCCGGTGCGGCTTCCTCGGCCTGCTCCACATGGAGATCATCCAGGAGCGGCTGGAGCGCGAGTACAACCTCGACCTCATCACGACCGCGCCGAGCGTCGTCTACCACTGCTACCTGAACGACGGCTCGATGAAGTCGATCGAGAACCCCGCGAAGCTCCCGCCGCCGAACCTCACCGATCGCATCGAGGAGCCGATCTTCCGGATGACCGTCCACGTGCCGTCGACGTACGTCGGCGCGGTCCTCGCCCTGTGCCAGGAGCGGCGCGGGGAGCAGAAGTCGATCCAGTACGCCTCGTCCGACCGCGTGATCATCACCTACGACATGCCCCTCAGCGAGGTGCTCTTCGACTTCCACGACAAGCTGAAGAGCGTGTCGCGCGGCTACGCGTCGATGGACTACGAGCTCGTCGGGTATCGCGCCGACGATCTCATCAAGCTGGACATGCTGGTGAACGGCGACCCGCTCGACGCCCTCAGCGTCATCGTGCACCGGGACAAGGCGTACGCCCGGGGCCGGGACCTCGCGGTGAAGCTCAAGGACATCGTGCCGCGCCAGCAGTACGAGGTCGCGATCCAGGCGGCGATCGGGTCGAAGGTCATCGCGCGGACGACCGTGAAGGCGATGCGCAAGGACGTGACCGCCAAGTGCTATGGCGGCGACATCAGCCGCAAGCGCAAGCTCCTCGAGAAGCAGAAGGAGGGCAAGAAGCGGATGAAGATGGTCGGGAGCGTCGAGATCCCGCAGGAGGCGTTCCTCGCCATCCTGAAGATCGACTGACGCGCGCGGGCGCTGGTCACCGCGCGCCGCGCGGCCACGCGAGCGTGGCGGCGCGCGGCGCGCGCTCGTATAAGCCGCCCATGCAGCCCGCCCCCGTCCGGCCGCGCGAGCTCCGCGCGGCGTCCCCTGCCTTCGCCCTCGCCCTCGGCCTCGCCGTCCTCGCGTGCGACGATCAGCGCGCCACGGCGCCTCAAGCGTCCGCCTCAGCCTCCGCGCCGCCGGGCGCGGACAGCGCGGCGCCGGCCCCGAGCGCCGCGGCGGCCCCCGCGGCCATGGAGGCCGCGAAGCGGGATTTGCCGCCGCGGCCGATCCCGATCGGGTCGAGCGGGCCGATCCAGCCGAGCGCGCCGGCGGAGCAGCAGATGATGGCGATCCAGTACACGCTCGCCATGGTGTCGCCGCGGTCGACCGACCCGCTCGTCGACAAGCCCTACCTCGAGGGCATCCTGCCGAAGCTCGCCGCGGCGGTGCGCACCGCCGACAAGGGCAAGACCCCGCCGAACCCCGCCAAGGCGACCAAGGGGAACAGGAAGATCGAGGTCGACATGGGCAAGGGGTGCACCGAGCGCACCCCGTCCAACCTGCTCGCGCAGCGGGCAGGCTCCTCTCTGAAGGAGGCGTACGACGCGGGGATCCTCGTCGTCTCCTGCCACGACGACCGATGGGAGTGCCACCAGTCGACGCGGGATCCGAGCGACGTCCTGTGCCACGCAGCGCCGCGGCGCTGAGCGTGGTATGGGCTGCGCCTGCCATGCAGGAGACGCTTGCCTACTCGGTCCCCGACGCCAACGCCCTCCCTCGAATGGGTCCGCTCGCCGAGATGCTCGTCGAGCTGAACCGCGAACGCCCGCCGCTCGCCCGGCTTCACCACGACGCCACCGTCGCGTTCGGTCCGACGATGCGCGTCGAGCGCTTCGCCCTCGGGAACGGGCTCAAGGTGCTCGTGCTCGTCGACCCCTCGGCGCCCGTGGTCTGCCTGCAGACCTGGTTCGGCGTCGGCTCGCGCCATGAGCGCGTGGGCAAGACCGGCATCGCCCACCTCTTCGAGCACCTCATGTTCGGCGAGACGGAGAGCGTCGCCCACGGCGCGTTCGACCGGATGCTCGAGGAGGCCGGCGCCGAGACGAACGCGGCGACGTTCCTCGACTGGACCTACTACCACACGAACCTGCCGAAGGACGCGCTCGCGCTCACCCTCCGCCTCGAGGCGGAGCGCATGGCGCGGCTCGTCCTCCGCGATCCGCAGGTGTCGAGCGAGAAGGAGGTCGTCGCCAACGAGCGGAGGCAGCGGGTCGACGACGACGTCGACGGGGCGGTGAGCGAGCTGCTCTACAAGGAGGCGTTCACCAAGCACGCCTACGGGTGGCCGACCATCGGCTGGATGGAGGACATCAAGGGCTTCACGACCGAGGACTGCGTCGAGTTCTACCGGACGTACTACGCCCCCAACAACGCGGCGCTGGTCATCGTCGGCGACGTCGCGCTCGACGAGGCGCTGCGCGGGGTGCAGGACCACTACGGCGCGCAGGAGCCCTCGAAGATTCCGGTCGAAGAGGTGTGCCCCGAGCCGCCGCAGATCGCGGAGCGCCGCGCCGAGGTGGTGAAGCCGACCGCCACGCACAAGGTCGCGATCGGCTATCACTCGCCGGCGCTCGGCGATTTCGACCACGCGCCCCTCGCCCTGCTGAACGAGATCCTCTTCTCCGGGCGGTCGTCGCGCGTGCACCGGGCGCTCGTTCAGGAGCAGGAGATCGCGAGCGAGGTCCGGGGCTGGGTCGGCTCGTTCCGCGATCCTGCGCTCTACGACATCTATCTCTCGGCCCGCGGCGAGCACACCGGTGAGGCGCTGCTCGCGGCCCTCGATCCGCTCCTGGAGGCGGTGCGCCGCGCCCCCGTTACCGAGGCGGAGCTCGATCGCGCGAAGGCGCGCATCGAGCTCTCGGTCCTGCAAGGGCTCGAGACCGTCGCCGGCAAGGCAGAGCAGATCGGCTTCTACGAGACGGTGCTCGGCGATCCCGCCGCCCTGTTCGAGCGGCTCGCCGCCTACCGGCGGGCGACCGTGGGGGATCTGCTGCGTGTGGCGCGGCGCTACCTGGTGAGCTCGGCGCGGACGGTGATCCACGTGATCCCGGACGGGACGAGCGACGAGGACGACGAGGACGGGACGGGCGCGGAGAGCGAGGAGGCATCGTGAGCCAGAGCGTGAAGAGCAGCCTCGCCTGGGGCGCCGAGGGGCAGGGCAGGGGAGCGACGGGCGGTCGCGTGGCGCCCCGCGACGGCGCGGTGCTCGTGGAGACGAGCCACGCGCTCCCCATCGTCAGCATCGTGGTCGCGTTCTCCTCCGGCTCGGCGCACGATCCGGCCGGGCGCGAGGGGCTCGCGCGCATCACGGCGCGCATGCTCCGCCGCGGCGCGGAGGGCTACAGCGCGAACGAGATCGAGGAGACGATCGACGCGCTCGGCGGGGAGTTCGGCACCGACGTGGCGACGAGCGCGACGACGGTGCATTTCGAGGTGATCAAGCGCTCGCTCGATCGGTTCGTCGAGCTCGGGGCCACGCTCCTCGCGCGCCCCACGTTCTCGCCGCCCGAGCTCGCGCGGCTCCTGCGGGAGGCCGAGGCCGAGCTCATCGAGGCGCGCGACAGCGATCGCTCGCTCTGCAGCCGCGCCTTCCGGCGGACCCTGTTCGCCGGGCACGCCTACGGCCGCCGCATCGCGGGGACCATCCCAACGCTGCGGGAGATCACGCGCGACGACGTCGCCGCGTTCTATGCGCGGCACTACACCCGGCGCAACGCGATCGTCGCCATCTCGGGCGACATCGAGCCCGGCGAGGCGCACGCGGTCGCCGAGCGCCTCCTGTCCGGCCTGCCCGAGGGCGAGGCGATCCCGGATCCGGTGACGGATCCCTGGGCGAGGCCGGGGCGTTGCCTGGTGTTCGTCGACAAACCCGAGCGGACGCAGACGCAGATGGTCATCGGCGGGCTCGGCACCGACGCCCACGACCCCGATCACATGGCGCTCCTGGTCGCGAACACCGCCTTCGGAGGCACCTTCTCGTCGCGGCTGATGCAGGAGGTACGCGCGAAGCGTGGCTGGTCCTACGGGGCCTCGTCGCGCGCGGGCTTCGATCGGCACCGCGACGCGTTCACCATGTGGACCGCGCCCGCGGCGCAGGACGCCGCCGCCTGCCTTTCCCTGCAGCTCGGGCTGCTCGAGGCGCTGCGGCGCGATGGGATCACCGAGGACGAGCTCACGTTCGTGAAGCGCTACCTCGTCCGCTCGCACGCGTTCGAGATCGACACCGCGAGGAAGCGCGTGCACCAGAAGCTCGACGAGCTCCTGTACGATCTGCCGGAGGGGTACCACGAGACCTACCTGAAGCGGATCGAGGACGTCACGCTCGAGGAGGCGAACGCCGCCGTGCGGCGCCGGATCTCGGAGGACGATCTGGTGATTGGCGTCGTCGGCACGCACGAAGAGATCGGCGAGGCGATCGCCGCGGCCGTCCCGAAGCTGGCCGAGGTGAAGGTCGAGCCGTACGATCTCGAGTAGCCGGCGCCGCGCCGAGGGCGATCACGTCGCGGCGCGCAGGCCGCGGGACCCGGGCGCGCGCCGTCTCGGGCGGTCTCACCCCGCGGCGGCGAGGCCTCGGCGCTGGCGACGCCGGCGGCCTGTCCGAGCGGCGTCGGACGACCGGGAGCGTGATCGGAACCGCCCGTCGGCCGCTGGCATCCAAGGCGCTGCTCCTTCGCGAGATCGTGGCAGGGCTTGCGGCCCGCTCCAGGATCACCGGCGCCTCCGGCCGCGATCGCTCAGCGCGCGCCGCGCGATGCCTGCCACGGCGCACCTTGCGCCGGCTCGCGAGGGCGAACGAGGGGAGCTCGCGATGAAGGCACGAACCATCCACGCGCCGGTCCTTGCGGCGGTGACCGCGCTGTCCGGGCCCGCTGCCGCGGCGGTCCCCGTCACGATCACCCACCAGGGACGCCTCTTCGATTCGGTGGGCCAGCCCATCGACGACACGCTCGACGTGGTGTTCGCGTTCTACGACGCGCCCGACGCGCCCGTGCCCGTCTGGAGCGAGCTCCACACCATCACGTTCGACCAAGGTTATTTCTCGGTCGACCTCGGCGAGGTCGCGCCCGTCGACAAGCCGGTCTTCGACGGCGCGGCGCGCTACCTGGGGATCACCGTGGGGGACGATCCCGAGATGGTGCCCCGCGCCAAGATCGCGAGCGTTCCGTATGCGCTCCAGGCCAGCAACGTCGCGGGGGACATCACGCCGAACTCGATCTCCATCGGCGGTCGCCTCGTCATCGACAGCAGCGGCGTGTGGGTCGGCGATCCGATCGGCCTGCAGGGCGCGCCGGGGCCGGCGGGCCCGCCCGGCGTGGCCGGCGCGGCCGGCGCGGCCGGCCCGGTCGGTCCGAGCGGTCCGGCTGGGCCGCCTGGCGCTGCCGGGCCCGCGGGGGCGCCGGGGGCGGAGGGGCCGCAGGGACCTCCTGGTGTCATCTCGAGCACCTACGTTTCCGGCGCCGGTGCCGCCCCTCAGAAATCGCTGCAGTTCCTGGCTGCGCCCGCGACCGTGAGCGTGACCGCCTCGGGGCAGCGCGTCGTCGTCGTCTCCAACAAGGCGCTCGGCGCCGCGTCGACCCCCGCGGACCAGCTCCACCTCTGGATCTGCTCTCAGCAGCTCTCGCCTCTCGGGGAACTCAGCCCGGAGGGGACGGGCGTCTATGCGGTCCAGGTCCCGGCGCACACCCGCATCGCCATGGGGCTGAGCGCAGTGCTGTCGCCGCCCCCAGGCCAGTACAGCGTCGGCCTCTGCGGGAAGTCCGATAGCCCCTTCTGGACCAACAACGACTATTCGTACACCTCCGCTGTCGTCTCGATGCAGTAAGGTCGGGCTGGGCGGCCAGCCTCGCGCGCCGCGAGGCGCGCGGCGCCTGCCCTCCGATCGCCATCATGCAGAAGGAGCTGATGACCCCCGCGGCGATCCTGCTCGGCAGCCTCTTCATCGCAGCAGGGCTCTACCTCGGGCTGCAGCGTCCGCCGCCGCCACCTGCGCTTCCGTCGGCCAGCGTGGAGGCCTCGACAGCACACGCGGGCGCGCTGCCTGCGACCGCGGGCGCGCCCGCTCCTTCGCTGCCTGTGCCTCACCCCGCGTCGGCAGGGGCCTCGCCTCTGACGAGCGAGCTCTACAAGCGTGTCGAGGGGGATGCCGCCAAGGGGCTCGAAGCGCGCCGATCGCTCTTCGTGAAGCAGTGCTGGGAGCCTTCGCTCAGGAAGAACCCGGCTCCAGCGCGCGCCAGGTACATCTTCAACATGACCTTCGATGCGTCCGGGAACGAGATCGCCCGCGGCATCAGCGAAGTGCGAGGGATGGATCGTCCCGACGCGGCGCAATGCCTCCGGATGATGCCGCTCGAGCTCGTCGTGCCGCCGCCCGGAACGCGCGTCTCCGTCGAGATCGAGATGACCCTGCCGTGAGCGCGCCGTGGCTGTGAGCGCGCCCTCGCCACGGAGGCCGTGATGCAACGATGCCTCTCCGCCGTTTGGTCCGCGATGGGCGGTGGGCTAAGGTCACGCCGTGCCTTGGCTTGCCGAGCTCGCCCTGCACCTCTCCCGCGCGCTGCACCTCGTGGTCCTGGCGATCGCGCCCACGTGGCTCTCGCCTGAGCCGCTCCCGGCCGGCGCGCTCGCCCTCTCGGGATCGCTCTCGGCGGCCGCGCTCGCCGCGGCGCTCGGCCTGTCGGCGTGGTTCGCCGCGCGGCTCGATACCCGGCTCGCCAGGAACGGCGCGGCGCTGCTGTGGATCGCGCTCGCCGCAGCGCTCGCGGCCACGCTCTACTACCGCGGGCCTCGCGCGCCGCTCGCGCAGGGGGTCGTGTTCGTCGCCGTTCCCCTGTGGGCGGCGCTCGCGACCCTCGCCGCCGCCGCCGCGGAGCGCTGGCTCGGATCGAGCTTCAAGCACCGGCGCATGGGGGCCGCGATCGCCGTGATCGGCCTCGGCGTCGTCCAGCTGAACGGGGCAGCGCCCCTGCTCGGGTCGCGCGAGCGGATGTGGTGGGCGGCGCTGCGCCGCGACGGCGCACACCTGCGCGCGATCGACGAGCTCACGAGGCCGCTCCGCGAGCGGCGCAAGCTCGACGAGCTCGACGGCGTCGCGGCGCGCTGCCTGAGGATGCACCCCGCCGCCGCCGCGCCCGCCGCGCCTGCCACGTGCGCCTGCCTCGCGCTGCGCGCCGAGGCGAGGCTGCACGCCCGCAACGCTGGCGCCGCCCTCCGCGACGCGGAGTCCGCGCGCGAGCGGTGCCCGGAGCAGAGCGGCACGCGCGCGGTCCTGGCCGAGGCGCTCGCCGTCGCCGGCCGCCCCGAGCGTGCCGAGGCCGAGGCGCGGGCCGCGCTGGAGGAGGGCGGCGACCCGTCGCGGCTCCGCTATGCGCTCGCGCTCGCGCTCGATCGCGCGGGTCGCCAGGCCGAGGCCAGGGCCGAGGCGGATCGCGCGATCGACGCCGGCGCCGGCCGGAAGGCGCAGCTCCTCGCGGGGGCGCTCGCGATCCTGGCCGGAGATCTCGACGGGGCGAAGGCGCGCCTCACGCCGCTCGCCGAGCAGGATCACTCGGACGCCGAGGTGCTCTACAACCTCGCGCTCATCGCCGACAAGCGCGGCGACTACAACGGCGCACGTCAAGGCTACCTCGCCGCCCTGAAGGCCGAGCCCAGGAGCGCCGATGCGCGCTACAACCTCGCGCTCCTGACGTTCCGTGCGGGCATCGCCGAGGAGTCGCGCCACCACGTCCGCAAGTTCCTCGATGCGTTCCCGGACGATCCGCGGGGCAGCCAGCTCGCGCAGGCGACGGACACGCCGCTCGGCAAGACGTACGCGACCGACAAGGCCGACGGCGGCGCGCTTCCGGGCCGGCCCGCCGAGCGGCGGTCTCTGCAGGAGCCCGCCGCCGCGAGCTCGGGTCCTCGCTAACTTCCGCCGCGAAGCGTCGTAAACGTCGCAAACGACGCAAACGTCGCAAATGCAGGGCGCGGGGGATGGCGGGGCGTCTACGCCATTTCATGCCGTCGGTCCCAGTTCACCTTTTGCATGGCGCGAACGTGACCCTGGACGACGACCTGTGTTATTCCAGAAGGTCTGGGAGGCTGCGTGACACCCGCCGCGGGGAACACCGTTGCCGATCGCTTCCGCCTGGTGCGTCCGCTCAGGCAAGGCGGGATGGGCTCGGTGTGGCTTGCCCAGCACCTCGGCCTCGACATCCCGTGCGCGATCAAGTTCATGAACGCGCAGGGCGTCTCCAAGGAGGTGCGGCACCGGTTCGAGCGCGAGGCGAAGGTCGCCGCGCAGATCCGCAGCCCGCACGTCGTGCAGATCCTCGACCACGGCGTCTGGCAGGGGACGCCGTACATCGCGATGGAGTACCTCGATGGGGAGGACCTCGACACCCGCATCCAGCGCGTGGGGCGGCTCGATCCGCATGACACCATGGCGATCACGGCGCAGGTGGCGCGCGCCCTCACCAAGGCTCACGCGAGCGGCCTGGTCCATCGCGATCTCAAGCCGGCCAACATCTTCCTCGTCCGGGACGACGACAGGGAGATCGCCAAGGTGCTCGATTTCGGCATCGCGAAGGACAGCACGCCGCAGGTCACCTCCACCACGAAGACCGGCTCGCTGCTCGGGACGCCCGCGTACATGAGCCCGGAGCAGGCGCAGGGCACCAAGCGCATCGATCACCGCTCGGATCTCTGGTCGCTGGCCGTCGTCGTGTTCGAGTGCCTCACCGGCAAGCTCCCGTTCAACAGCGAGGCGTTCGGCGATCTGCTCCTCAAGATCATGGTCAAGCCGCTGCCCGTGCCGTCGCAATTCGCGCCCGTGCCGCCTGGCTTCGACGCCTGGTGGGCCCGCGCGGCGTCGCGCGAGCCCGACGCGCGGTTCCAGAGCGCGAAGGAGTTCTGCGACGCGCTCGCGCTCGCGCTCGACATCGCGAGCGAGAGCTTCGAGTCCAGGACGAGCATCGTCGGCCCGTTCCGCGTGTCCGGCGAGCGCATCTCGGTGGAGCTCGGGTTCGCGCCACGATCGAGGGAGAGCGCGGCGCTCCCCGACGCGGGGCCCGACAGCGCGGCGCCTTCGTTCGGGGACGCGGTCACGCTGATCGCCTCGGCGGACGGCGAGGCTGCGCGGACCTCGGCTGGGCCCGGCGCGACGGTGGCCTCGCCAGGAGCCGCGGAGGCCGCGTCTGCGATGGCCGGCCGCCAGATGCGGCCGCAGACCACCAGCGCGCTGGTCTCGGTGGTGTCTCCCCCGGCGCGACGGCCTGTCGTCGGACGCGCGCTCGCCGCCGTGGCGGCGGGCGCGGTCGTTCTCGTGGCCGTCGCGTTCTTCGCCCTGCGCGGCGGGAGCCCTGACGCGACGGGGCAACCGCTCGCGCAGCCGGCTCCCACGGATTCGGTGTCCGATGCGCCGCGGGGGCCCGACGTCGTGCCGCCGGCCACCGCCTCCGCGCAGGCGCCTGAGCCGCCCCCCTCTGTGGCCCCGGCGGTCGTGGCCTCGGCGACGGCGTCTGCGACGCCGGCGAGCGGCCCGCGTGTGCCATCGGCTCAGCCCGCTCAGGCGAAGCCGCGTTCCCCCGCGCCGCCGGGGAGCGTCCGCCGCAAGCCGAAGCCGACGGATTTCGGCATCTGACGTTCACCTGCAGCACTTCGCACGGACCTCCTTCGTATGGCTCGTCGACTAGGGATCGCCTCCTTGCTGCTCGCCCTGACCTTCACGCCCGCCGCGCTGGCGCAGGTCTCGGACGCTGATCGCGCGACCGCGCGCTCGCTCGCCGTGGAGGGGCAGGAGGCCCTCGAACGAAGGGACTTCGCGGCCGCGCTCGATCGGTTCAGCCGCGCCGACGCCATCATCCACGCGCCGACCCTGCTGCTCGGCGTAGCCCGCGCCCAGGTCGGCGTGGGCCAGTGGATCGCGGCCCAGGAGTCGTACAGCCGCATCCTCCGCGAGGGGGTGCCGGAGAAATCGCCCGAGCAGTTCTTCGAGGCGATCGCGGCCGCTCAACGCGAGCTCGACGCGCTCACGCCCCGGATCCCGCAGGTGCTCATCTCGGTGATCGGGCCGGACACCGCCGCCGTCACGATCGACGATGCGCCGGTGCCGCGCGCCGCGCTCGGGGTCCGGCGGCCGGTCGATCCAGGCGACCACGTCGTCCGGGCGGCGGCCGCGGGGTTCGCTCCGATCGAGGTGAAGGTGACGCTCGCCGAGGGCGCCAGCGAGACCGTCGCGCTCGAGCTCAAGCCGGTCGCGCCGCCGCCTCCGGTCAAGCCGAGTCCACCGGTGGCGCCGCGGCCAGACCAGGGCGCTCCTGCTTCCGGTTCCGGCGGCAGCAGCCGCACGGTGCTGGCGATCGCCGCGTTCGGGCTCGGCGGCGCCGGGCTCGCGGCCGGCGCCGTCGGCGGCGTGCTCGCGCTCGGCAAGCACGGCGATCTCTCGGGGCGCTGCCCCGGCGGCCGGTGCGACCCGTCGCTCAAGGGCGATATCGACAGCTACCACGCGATGGGCACCCTCTCGACGATCGGGTTCGCGATCGGCGCGGTGGGCGTCGGCGCGGGGGCGTTCCTGCTGCTCACAGCGCCGAGATCGCCGCAGCGCGCCGGGATATCGATCACGCCCATGATCGGGCTCGGCTCCGCGGGAGCGAAGGGGAGTTTCTGATGCGCCAGGCGTTCGGAATCGGCTCGATGGTCTGCGTTGCCATCATGACCGCCGCGGCATGCACCAGCGTGCTCGGGGACTTCACGGTGAGCGAAGCCAGCGCGAGCTCGGCCGGTGGATCCGATGCGTGCGCGACCGGCACGGCGGACTGCGACGGCAACCCCGACGACTGCGAGGTGAACCTGCTCGACGACCCCCAGAACTGCGGCGCTTGCGGCGCGGTGTGCCTGGACGGCGGGACGTGCAGCGCGACCGGCTGCAGCGGGGCCACCGAGATCGCGCGCGGGTTTCCCACCATCGAGGCTCCGAACGCGAACCTCCTCACCGTCTACCAGGGCGAGGTCTACTGGACCGCCGGCGAAGGCACGGACGGCAGCGTGCAAAAGGTGTCGGTCCTCGGCGGAGCCGTCACGACGCTCGCCGTCGGCCAGAACGCTCCGTACGGGATCGCCGTCAACCAGCACGGCGTCTTCTGGTCCAACCTCAACGACAAGGACGTCTTGATGGTGGACCGCAACGGAGCACGCGCGCCAGAGGTCCTCTTCGACTCGGACTTCGCGACCCTCGGCGTGGCTGCGGACGACAACGCGGTGTTCTGGGCGCAGCGCGCGGCTGGCATCGGCACGCCGGGCGACGGGAGCCTCATCGGCCAGATCCTGATGCCCGGCGAATGGGCGGACGACGAGTTCCTCGAGGTCAGCAATGCTTCGCCGCACCTCATCGCGCTCGACCAAGAGCACGTGTACTGGGTCGACAGGAGCCTGCGCGGCACGGTGAACCAGACGCATCGGCAGACCGGCGACACGAAGCGGCTGGCTGACGAGCAGCTGTTTCCGTACGCCATCGCCGTGGACGACGACCACGTCTACTGGACCAGCAGCCCGCGCGGGGATCACGCCAGCGAGCTGTCTGCCGTCATGAGGGCGCCAAAGGACGGCTCGGAGGACGCGGTGGCTGTCTGGACGGCCGTCGAGGATGATGACGTGGCGCATGCGTCCCCCGACTGCATCGCCGTGGATGGGCTCGATGAGTTCGTCTACTGGACCGATCAGGGGTCGCCCCGCGTGATGCGGAAGCGCAAGGACGGCATGGCAAGGGCGCGGCCGCTGTACGAGGGCGGCACCCCGCGCGGGATCGCGGTCGCTGGCGGGTTCGTGTACTGGGCAGACGAGAGCAGCGGCACGATACGCAAGCTCCCCCGCTGAGGGGCGGCCCGCATGCGCCCCGCGCCTGCTCAGCGCGGGGCCGAGCGCGCCCGCTCAGCCTGCGGCGTCGCGCACCCGATCGACGTCGACGCCCAGCCGGCCTGACGTGTCGTCGGCGGCCGAGACGACGCGCGCGCCCTGGAGGATGTCGCGCGCCATGAGCTGCGTGGAGAGGATCGCGCAGAACGCCATGTCGTCGGTGTTGCTCATCGATTTGCCGCCGGTCTTGCGGCACTTCGCGACGAGCGCCGCGACGGGCTGCGCCTGCCAGATGCCGGCGTCCTTGATGGCATCCGGCGACAGGCACGCCTCGACATAGTCCGGCGTCCCGCTCCCGAAGAAAGGCTGCACCACGGGCGCGCGGTACGGCTGCTTCTTCCGCGCGAGGACGCCGGGCGGCAGGAGATCGCCCATCGCGCGCTTCAGCACGTGCTTCTCGTCGAGGGTGCGGAGCTTGAGCGCGTCCGGCAGCGCGTCCGCCACGTCCATCACGTTGGGATCGAGGAACGGGAAGCGCCCCTCGACCGAGTTCGCCATCATCATGCGCTCGCCCTGGGAGGAGAGCAGGTAGCCGGAGAGCAGCGTCGTGATCTCCAGGTACTGCGCGCGCGCGAGCGGCGTCCAGCGCATGAAGTCGCGCGGCAGCTGCTCCCTCAGGCGATCGGCCGCGGCGGTGTCGCCGATGCCCTCGCGCATCGCGGGATCGAGCATCAGCTTGATGCGGCTCGTGGCGTCCCAGCGCGGGCGGTGGGAGTAGAACGGGTCGTCCGTCTGCGCGAGGTTCCTCCCGAAGAAGGCCTTGGCCATCTCGACCTGCGCGACAGGCGACCGCTGCAGGTAGGGGTAGAGCCGGAGGAGGAGCTGCGGCCTGAGCTTGCTGTCCGGGTGGCGCGCCCAGAAGCGGCGTACCCGGTCCTCGCGGAAGATGTCGTACCCGGCGAAGAACTCGTCGGCGCCCTCGCCCGTCAGCACCACGCGGTAGCCGCTCTGCCGGACGAGGCGCGCCAGGATGAACAGCGGCGCCGGGGCGGTGCGCAGGAGCGGGGCCTCGGCGTGGTAGACGACCTCCGGGAAGACGCTGGCGATGTCGGCGTCACCGCACTGGATCGACGCGTGCGACGTGCCGAGGTGCGCCACGGCGGTGCGCTGGTACTCGGCCTCGTCGAACTCGCGCTCGGCGAACTCGACCGAGAACGTGCGCAGCGGCACCTCGCGGTTCGAGGCGATGAGCGCCGCGACGATCGTGGAGTCGAGCCCGCCGCTCAGGTAGCTGCCGACGGGGACGTCGGCGCGAAGGCGGATCGTCGAGCCGCCGCGGACCGCCTCGCGCACGCTGGACACGAGCCCCGCCTCGTCACCGCCGGGCGCGCGCCCGACGGGGAACTCGGGGCGGAAGCGGACCGAGACGCGCGGCGCCACGTCGCGATCGAGGTCGAGCGTCGCCACCGCGCCCGGCGGGATCTGCTGGATGCCCTCGTACGGCGTGAGCGGGGCGGTCGGCGCCCAGAACGTCAGCGCCTCGTCGAGGCCCTCGCGGGAGATCGCGCGGGGGATGGTGGGGTCCTGGAAGAGCGACTTCACCTCGCTGGCGAACCGGAGGACGCCGCGGTGGACCGTCCAGAAGAGCGGGTTGATGCCGACGCGGTCGCGCGAGAAGAACGCGCGCCTCCGCTGGACGTCCCAGATGACGAACGCCCACTGGCCGTTCAGCCGATCGACCATGGCCTCGCCGTACTCGGCGTAGGCGTGGATCAGCGCCTCGGTGTCGCTCTTGGTCCGGAAGT
This sequence comes from Sorangium sp. So ce117, assembly GCF_051524395.1. Classification (NCBI taxonomy): domain Bacteria; kingdom Pseudomonadati; phylum Myxococcota; order Polyangiales; family Polyangiaceae; genus Sorangium; species Sorangium sp. So ce117. The sequence goes on along the minus strand of NZ_CP150309.1, from coordinate 5,598,535 downwards.
GGTGGCCCTTCGCCGTGAGCTCCTCGCGGAGCTCGATGTAGTTGAAGATCTCGCCGTTGAAGCAGACCCAGAGCGTCTCCTCGGCGTTGGCCATCGGCTGCCAGCCGCCGTCGAGGTCGATGATCGACAGGCGCGAGTGGGCGAGCGCGACGTGGCGATCGCGGTAGATGCCGAAGCCGTCAGGGCCGCGGTGGCGGAGCGCCCGCGCCATCTTGAGGGCGAGCTCGCGGTCGGGGTTCGGCGCGTCGGTGCGTAGGTTGATGAGGCCGGCGATACCGCACATATCAGATGAGCTCGCTCTTCTTGACTTTGCCGCTCGCCGTCTTGGGGAGCGAATCCATGAACTCGACGAACTTGGGCACGGCGACCTCGTCGAGCTCGGACCGCACCTTCTTGCGGACGTCGTCGGCGGTCACCGCGGCGTCAGGGGCCTTCACCACGGCGGCCTTCACCGCGACCCCGAGCACCTGATCCGGCACGCCGACGACCGCCGCCTCGACGACGCCCGGGACCTTGCAGATCACCGACTCGACCTCGAGGGGGCTCACCTTCTCGCCGCGGGTCTTGATGATGTCGTCCTTGCGCGCGACGAAGTAGAGGTACCGGTCCTCGTCCATCTTGAAGAGGTCGCCGGTGTGGAGCACGACCTCGCCCGGGAGGGGCCCCGGCCGGAGCGCGCGTGCGGTCGCGTCGGGGTTCCTCCAGTAGCCGCGCATCACGTTCGGCCCGCGCACGACGAGCTCGCCCACCTCGCCCGGCTCCGCGTGCGTGCCGTCCTCTCGCTCGATCCAGAGCTCCTCGTTCGGCATCGCGATACCCACGGAGGACGGCCGCTCGAGCGCCAGGGAGGGCGGCAGGTAGCAGACGCGCGTGCACTCGGTCTGGCCGTACATCGCGAAGAAGGAGACGTTGGGCAGGAACTCGCGGAGGCGAAGGAGCTGCGGCGCCGGGAGCCCGTACGCGGCGTTCGTCATGTACCGGAGCGCCGAGAGATCGGCCTTCGCGAAGTTCTTGAGCGAGAGCATCGACGCGAAGATCGTCGGCACGCCCGCGAAGCCGGTCGCCCGCTCCTCGGCCATCCGCTGGACGATGGGCCACGGCATGGAGAAGCCCTTCTCGAGCACGACGGTCCCGCCGAACGCGTGGGTCACGAGCAGCTGGAAGAGCCCGTAGGTGTGCGACAGCGGCAGCACGCAGAGGATCACGTCGTCCGCCGTGTGCTCGAGGTACGCGCCGATGGCCGCGGTGCTGTTGCGGAGGTTCTGGTGCGTCAGCATGACCCCCTTCGACTCGCCCGTGCTGCCGCTCGTCCAGCAGAGCGTCGCCAGATCGAGCTCGATCGCGCGGCGCGCAGGGGGCTCGCCGGGCGCGCCGGCCAGGGCCTCCTGGAAGTCGCGCCCGTCGGGCGGGGGCCCGGCCGCGGCCGGGGGAGCCGCGCCGCTCAGGAACGTCGCCGCCGGCCTCGCGCCGGGCGGGAGCTCGGCCACGGCGGCGAGGCTCTCGCGCATGCCGCGCGCCGCCACGAGCACGCGGGGGCCCGCGAGCTCCATCACCTGGCCGAGGCGCCGCGGTCGCATCGCGGTGCCGAGCAGCGACGGCACGCCGTCGGCCCGGAGCGCTCCGTAGTACGCGACGACCGCGTCCACGCCGTTGTCGAGCGCGACCATGACGCGATCGCCGCGCTGTACGCCCGCCTCGCGGAACAGGGCGGCGCAGCGATCGGCCAGCGCGTCCAGCTCCCGGTACGTGATCCGCCGTCCCTCGCAGACCAGCGCGACGTGGTCGGGGCGAGCGGCGGCGAACGATCGCAGCGCGGAGTCGATGAGGAAGCGATCCGAGCGCGGATCGCGACGAGCGGTGTGCTGCGTGCTCATGCGCCCCCCGGGGTTCGGGCTAGTTGCTGCTCTTCTTCCCGCTCACGTAGGTGACGAGCCTGGCGATCGAGCCGAAATTCTCCGGCACCATCTCCTCGTCGGCGACCTGGATGCCGAGATCCTGCTCGAGGAACTGAACGATCTCGAGGACGGCCGTCGAGTCCAGGATCCCTTGATCGAGCAAAGCGACCTCGGACCCGAGATCGGCGGTAGCGCCCCGGTATCCGAACGAGGTGACCAGGAAGTTGCGAATCGTCGATTCGATGCTGGAAGTGCTCATGGAGGTAGTCTCCACGTCTATCACCCCCCCGGCTTTCCTGTCGAGAACACTCCGCGGAGCGACGGCCAGCGCGCGGATCGCGGCAGGACGCGGTTGCGGTCGCGGTTCATCGTTCACGCACGCGTGCGTGCTCGTTGGCGTGCGGTGTTCCCCGTGCCGTCCGCGTTCGAAAGCCGCCGCCAGGGCGCGCCGCGGAGGTGAGATTGGCGACTGACGATCTCGCTGCGAGCCCGTCCGTCGCCGTCGTCAACGTGAGTGGATGTCAGCGAGGCTCCGCGCTGTTTCCGGCGGGTTTCACGACCGGGGAACGGCGTACCAAGCTGAGAATGCCGTTGACAGCGGCGCGCGTCGTCCGACGGCGCGGCTCGTCAGGCGTGGCCCTGATCGCGGACGAGCAGCGGCTGCGCGTGGAGGTACTGCGCCACCCGGCGCTTGGCTTCGATGTCCTTGAACACGCGCTCGACCTGCTGCGGCGTGATGCCGACGGCAGACGCCGCGTCCGCGGCCGGGACGTTGTTGTTGTAGGCGTACAGGCAGAGGTCCATCTTGTCGTAGGGGAGCGCGAAGTAGAACTCGTCCTGCCCCTGCGGCATCGAGAACGTGTCCGTCGTCGGCGCGCGCCTGCGGATGTCGGCAGGGACGCCGATGTACTCGGCGAGCGCGTAGACCTGGCTCTTGTACAGGTGCGCGATCGGCTTGAAGTCCGCGGCGCCGTCGCCCTGCTTGACGAAGAAGCCCTGATCGTACTCGAGCAGGTTCGGCGTGCCGGCGACGGCGTAATTGAGCCTGTCCGCGTGGTAGTACTCCATCATCTTGCGGATGCGCTGCTTGAAGTTCGTCGCGGCGACGAGCTGCAGGTACGCGTTCAGGGGCATCCGCTTCACGCGCGGCTCCTCGCCGGGCGGCTGCGCCGTCAGCTGCGAGACGTTCAGCCTGTCGCTCTCGAGGATCGAGGGAAGCGTGATCTTGAACTTCCAGCTCTCATTGTAGTCCGGGTAGACCATCCGGATCGCCTCGTCCTGCCGCTCGTAGCAGCGGAGGCCGGTCAACGCGGGCTTGATGTTCTCGATGACCGCCTCGATGCCGAGCCCCTCGGCGAGCAACTTGCCGAGGCGGAGCGCGTCATCGGAGGTGTCGCGCTCGGGCATGAAGATGCCCAGCACCTTGTCCTTGCCGAGCGCGCGGACGCACAGCGTCGAGACGACGGAGCTGTCGATCCCGCCCGAGATCCCGACCACGGCCCCGCGCCGCCGCAGCGTACCGAACACCTGATCCCGGATGGCCTGCTCGATCTCTTGCGCTATTGCCGGGGCATCGATCCTGAGGACGTCTCGCGAAAACATGGTTGGCTCCACCCTTTCAAAAAGATGGACCAGCCTATTAAAACGAGACGCAACAGGGAACCCTGTTCGCTGCGAGCAGGCGTATGCCGGGGGAGCCGCGCGCGGGGCCGCGTCTTTCATGGTTCCGTGGGTCCCATGGGCCAGGGCGTCCGTCTGCCCCGGCTGCGCCGCCGCGCCCGGACGGCTGGGGCGGTTGTCAGGGCGCGGGCCGTGGCTCGCCGGTCGCGGAGAACTCGTTGGCCTCCGCGGCCAGGATCCAGAGCACGGCCATCCTGACCGCGACGCCGGCCTCGACCTGGTCGAGGATCACGCTCTGTGCGCCGTCCGCGACGCGCGGATCGATCTCCACGCCGCGGTTCATCGGCCCCGGGTGCATCACGATCGCGTCTGGCTTGGCGAGCGCGAGCCGGGCCGGGTTCAGCCCGAACGTGCGGCTGTACTCGCGCGTGCTGGGCAGGAAGCTGCCGCTCAGCCGCTCGCGCTGCACGCGCAGCATCATGACCACGTCGGCCCCTTCGAGGGCGGGCTCGATCCGATCGTAGACCGTCGCACCGAGCGACTCGCCCGCGATCGGCAGGAGCGTGCGCGGGCCCGCGAAGCGGACCCGCGCGCCCATCGTCGTGAGCAGGTGCGCGTTCGACCGGGCCACGCGGCTATGGACGATGTCGCCGCAGATGGCGACCTCCAGCCCTTCGAGTCGACCTTTGGCGCGCCGGATCGTGAACGCGTCGAGCAGCGCCTGCGTCGGGTGCTCGTGCGTGCCGTCCCCCGCGTTGACGACCGCGGCGCGCGTGTGCGCGGCGACGTGGTGCGGCGCGCCCGACGCGGCGTGCCGGATGACCAGCACGTCCGGCTGCATCGCCTGGAGGTTCTGCACCGTGTCGAGCAGCGACTCCCCCTTGACCGCGCTCGAGGTGGAGACGCTGATGTTGATGACGTCGGCGCTGAGCCGCTTGCCCGCGAGCTCGAACGACGTCCGCGTGCGCGTCGACGGCTCGTAGAAGAGGTTCACGACCGTCTTGCCGCGGAGCGTGGGCACCTTGCGCACGCTCCGCCGGGAGACGTCGAAGAGCGACTCGGCGGCGTCCAGGAGGGCCACGATCTCGGTACGCGAGAGACCCTCGATGCCGAGCAGGTGTCGGTGCGGGTAGATCCTCCTCATGCGCTGGCTTACGTTCCTTCCGGTGGCGGGGGGGGCTCCGAGAGCTTTGTGCCGGCGGCGGTGACGAGAGCCCAGAGCTCGCCCGCGCGCTCCACGACGTCGATGCGCTGCCCGGGGGCGAGCTCGACCGCGCGGACGATGTAGTCGGGGTGAATCGGCAACTCCCTTCCGCCGCGATCGACGAGCGCGACGAGCTCGATCCGCTGCGGTCGCCCGTAGTCGAGCACCGCGTCGAGCGCCGCGCGGATGGTGCGACCGGTGTAGACCACGTCGTCGATCAGCACGATGCGCCGGCCGTCGACGGGGAAGGAGATGTGACTGGGCCCGATGCGCGGGTTCGGCAGGGCGGTCGCGGCGTCGTCGCGGTAGAGCGTGATGTCGACGGCGCCGACCGGCGGCGCGTGCCCCTCGATCTCGAGGAGCAGCGCGGCCAGCCGCTTGGCCAGCGGCTCACCGCCCCGTCGGATCCCGATGAGCGCCAGATCTTCCACGCCGCGGCCGCGCTCGGCGATCTGGAGCGCGATACGCCGCAGGCCGCGCCCGATGGCGGCCGGGTCGAGCAGAGCTTCCATGGCGCGGCGAGGGCTAGCACGGCGAGCGCCCTGCACCCAAGGCCCGCGTGCGCCGCCCGCCGGATCGCCCGCGCGCCCGAGGGAGCGCGCCCCCCTCCGGCCGTCCTGAGGAGGAGGAGCGTGCTTGTCGCGGCGGCGCGGAGGCGCGAGCGGCCTCAGTCGGGCTGGTGCAGGACCCGCTGGGTGCGCTCGACGAAGTAGAACCGCTCGAAGCCCGCGCGCTGGAACGTGAGCGCGCCGAACCCGTTGACGGCGATCGCGGCCGCGCCGAGGGCGTAGAACGGCGCGCTGAAGCGGCGTCCGGAGACGGCGATCATCGCGAAGAGAAACGGGGCGAAATCGTTGGAAAAGCGGTAGCCGAACTGGAGCCAGCCGGTGTTCTGGTAGAGGAGGCTCGGCAGCGCGACCGCGGACACCGTGGCGGCGAGCGCCCAGAACGGGGGCGGCGTGCGTCGGGGCCAGAGGGCCCACGCGTAGATCGGCGTGGTCACCCAGAGCGCGAGCCCGTGCGCGTTGATCTGGAAGGGGGCGCCCTGCACGTGGGTGTACGGCAGGCCGGTGAGCACCACCGCGAGGTTGCGCGGCAGGTAGTGGTACGAGAAGAGCCCCCACTTCTCGATCCGCGCGCGCCACGCGATGTGGAGGTACCGGTGGCCGAACTCGGCCGCGTCGCCGAAGCGCGCGTGGTTGTGCCAGAGCAGCGCCGAGAGCACGAGCGCCGCCGGCGCGGCGAACAGGGCGAGCCGGCGCACGAGGGCGCGCGGGTCCGAGCGGTCCACGCGGAGCGCCTCGAACAAGAACAGCGGCAGGGCGAAGCCGAGCGGCGTGCGGGTCGCGAAGCCGAGGCCCAGGGCGAGGCCCGCGGCGAGCGGATGGGCGGCCTCGAGCGCGCAGTAGAGATAGACGCACGCCAGCGCGACGCCGACGACGTGCGCCGCGAACCATACCGTCCCTTGCACCGCGCTGAACCAGTAGACGCTCCCGAGCGCGAAGAGCAGCGAGAGCGCCACGTTCTCGGCCTGCGTGCGGTGGCTGCGGCGCGAGGCCGAGAGCTTCTCCAGCGCGAGGAAGAGGACAGCGGGCCCGACGCCGGCGAAGGCCAGGAAGAACTGCCCGTCGCGCACGCGCTCCGCGCCGCCGGCGAGCTTGACGAGCGGCGCGATGAGGACCGCGGGGAAGGGGGGGAAGCTGACGTAGTAGCGGTCGTCGAATACGGCGAAGTCGTTGCCGCCCGCGTGCGCCGGAGGCGGTCCGCCGAGATCGAGGCGGCCGTGGAGCCACGCCTCCGCGAGCAGCGCGTAGTGGTTGTAGGGCGTGTGGGCCGCGAAGATCTCGCGGGAGGAGCTCGCGGCGTACGCGAGCGTCACGAGCGCGTAGAGGGCGATCGCGACCGCTGCGCGGCGGCCTGCGCGCCGTGCTTCCCCTGAAGGTTCCGGCCGCCGATCGGCGGAGCCCGGCGGCAGCGGGGGCCGGGCCTCGGGCGTGGCGCTACGGTCCATGCGCGGGCGACGCTACCATGCAGCCTGATGTGACGGCGGCCGCCGGTCGTTCTTGCGAGCCAACGCACCCCGCGCTAAACGCTCCGCTTTCACTGGCCCGGAACCCCATGTCCCAGTTTGCCGTCTCTGCCAATGACATCGACATCTCCGGTATTTCGCTGGACATGCCGCTGCCGCTCGACTGGATGAACACGGCGCTCGCTGACGCCGACGTCACCGGGCGCGCGCCAGGTCACCTCTCGGCCCGCCTCTCGCGGACGGGGAACGAGATCGTCGTGCGCGGCCGCGTCAAGGCGCCCGTCGCCACGCCCTGCGCGCGGTGCCTTGCCCCTACCGCGCTGGACATCGACGCCGAGCTCTCGCTCCTCTTGCGTCCTGCCCCGAAGGCGGACGGCCACGGCCACGGCCACGGTCACGGCCACCGGCGGGACGACGCTGCCCGCAACGGCGCGGCGAAGCCTGGGGCCAGCAAGGTGAAGGAGCCGGAGTACGAGTTCACGGCGGACGAGGCCGACGTCGACACGTATGACGGCGAGACGGTCGAGCTCGATTCGTTCATCCGCGAGGCCATTCTCCTCGAGATGCCGAACTTCCCCTTGTGCTCGGAGGCTTGCCCGGGTATCGGTCCTGCCGCGTCCCGAGAGGACCGCGAAGGCGGCTCCTCGTCCCTCGTCCGCGGGGCGGCGGAGGAGGATGAGGCCACTCCAGGCCTCGACCCGCGGCTCGCGCCGCTCAGCGCGCTCCGAGAGAAGCTTGGACAGAAGCCCAGCGGCTCTGACAGGCGCGCGCAACCTGCATCGCCCCCCCCGGCCAAGGCCGGGACACCGAAGAAGAAGACCAAGAAGGAGTAGTTCCGTGGCCGTCCCCAAGAGGAAAACCACCCCCAGCAAGCGCGACATGCGGCGCGCCAACCACGACAAGGTGACCCCCGTCCAGCTCGTCTCTTGCGAGAACTGCGGGGAAGCCCGGCTCCCGCACCGCGCCTGTGGCGCATGCGGGCACTACAACGGGCGCAAGGCGAAGGCGACCAAGGCGACCGCGGCCTCATGACGGGCGCGGGTGCGCCGGCGCGCGCGAACGCTGCGCCCGCGCACCTGGGCGCGGCGCCGGCTCGCGCGGACGCGCGAGGGGCCGTCGCATGAGCTCCCCGCAGCCGAGGAGCCGCATCCTCGGGACGGGTAGCTACGCGCCCGCCCGAGTCGTGCACAACACCGATCTCGAGAAGATCGTCGACACCTCCGACAGCTGGATCAGCGAGCGAACGGGGATCCGTCGACGTCATATCGCTGCCGAGGGAGAGCTCACGAGCGACATGGCCGCCGCGGCCGGCCGCTCTGCGCTGGAGGCCGCCGGGCTCTCGGCGGCTGACCTCGACATGATCATCGTCGGGACGATCAGCGGCGACACCCCGATGCCCTCCTGCGCCGTGTACGTGCAGCAGAAGCTCGGCGCTCAGGAGATCCCCGCGTTCGACATCTCGGCGGCCTGCGCGGGCTTCGTCTACGGCCTCACGATCGCCGATCAGTTCATCGCGAACGGAGTGGCCCGGCACGTCCTCGTGATCGGCGTCGAGCTGCTCTCGCGCATCCTGAACTGGAAGGATCGCACGACGTGCGTCCTGTTCGGCGACGGCGCGGGCGCGGTCGTGCTCGGGCCTGCGTCGGGCGACGGCAGGGGCATCATCTCGACGCGGATCTTCAGCGACGGCACGCTCGCGAACTCGCTGGTCATCCCGGGCGGCGGCACAGCCGAGCCGCTGACGCCCGAGGGCATCGAGCAGAGCCGCAACAAGGTCCACATGGTGGGGCAGGACATCTTCAAGGTCGCCGTGAAGAACCTCTCCAGCGCCTCGCTGATCGCGCTCGATACGGCGGGCATGGCGGCCGGCGACCTGGACTGGGTCGTCGCCCATCAGGCGAACCTGCGGATCATCAGCCAGGTCGCCGCGCGGCTCAGCCTCCCTCTGGAGAGGTTCGTGCTCAACATCGAGGAGTACGGCAACACCTCGAGCGCATCGATCCCCATCGCCCTCGACGAGGCGGTGCGCGACGGGCGCATCAAGCCGGGGCAAAACGTCCTGTTCTGCGCGCTCGGCGCCGGCATCTCCTGGGGCGCGTCCGTCATCCGGATGTGAGCGGGCCATGCGCGTGTGCCCGCGTTGAGGTCGAGGTCTGCGCGTTCGCTTGAGCTCGCCGGGCGATCCGGCCTGAGGTAGTCTCGCGCGCGCCGGCCGCATGACGTGGTTCGGGGGACGGACGACGTCCGCCTCCCTGGCTTGGAATTGAGGGCAAACGTGAAAATCGCTTGGCTGTTTCCAGGGCAAGGCGCGCAAGAGGTGGGGATGGGCAAGGCCCTCGCGGAGGTCTCGGCGGCCGCGCGCGGCGCGTTCGCGCGAGCGGACGCGGCGCTCGGCGAGCCGATCTCGCGGCTTTGCTTCGAGGGGCCGATGGAGGCGCTGACGCAGACGAGCAACACCCAGCCCGCCATCGTCGCGACGAGCTGCGCCGTGGCCGCGGCCCTCATCGAGCACCTGCCCAACCTCGATCCGCCGTTGTACGCGGCCGGCCACTCGCTCGGCGAGTACAGCGCGCTGGTCGCTGCCGGCGCGCTCGAGATCGAGGATGCGGTGAGGCTCTGCCGGATCCGGGGCAGCGCCATGCAGGAGGCCGTACCGGCGGGCGAGGGGGCCATGGCGGCGCTCATCGCGCTCGACCAGGAGGTGGTGCTCGCGATCTGCGCCGAGGCGGCACAAGGCGAGGTGGTCGCTCCGGCGAACTACAACGGGCCGGGGCAGATCGTGATCGCCGGGCATGCCGGCGCGGTCGCGCGCGCGGGCGAGCTCGCCGTCGCCCGCGGCGGCAAGGCCATCCCGCTCAAGGTGAGCGCTCCCTTCCACTGCGCGCTGATGCGGCCTGCGGCCGAACGCTTGCGTCCCGAGCTGGAGCGCACGCAGCTGATGCCGCTCGCCTTCCCCGTGATCGCGAACGTCGACGCCGCGCCGAACGCCGATCCGGACCGGGTGCGGTCGCTCCTCCTGCGCCAGATCGATGGCACCGTGCAGTGGATGCGGACGATCGAGCGCATGGCAGAGGATGGCGTGACGCACGCCCTCGAGATCGGCCCTGGCAAGGTGCTGGCCGGGCTGGTGAAGCGGATCACGAAGCAGATCAAGGTGCTCAGCGTGAGCGACATGGCGGGGATTGAGCGCGTGAGCGCGTTCCTTTCGGAGGCATAGGCATCGATGTTCGACCTTACGGGCAAAGTTGCGATCGTCACGGGTGGATCGCGGGGGATCGGGCGTGCCGCGTCGGAGGCGCTCGCGGCGCAGGGCGCGCACGTGATCGTCAACTACGTGCGCGGAGAGGCCGAGGCGCGCGCGGTCGTCGAAGCGATCACCGCGCGCGGCGGGAAGGCCGAGGCGCTCGGGTTCGACGTCGCGGACCTGCCGGCGACCGAGGCCGCTATCGCCGAGGCGGCGAAGCGCCTTGGCCGGCTGGACATCCTCGTCGCGAACGCGGGGATTGCGATCGACGGCCTGCTCCTGCGGATCAAGGAGGAAGACCTCGATCGCCTCTTCGCCGTGAACGTGAAGGGCTCGATCGCGTCCGCGCGCGCGGCGACCAAGGTCATGATGCGCGCGCGCACGGGCCGCATCGTCTTCCTCTCCAGCGTTGTGGCGGAGATGGGCAACGTCGGCCAGACGGCCTATGCCGCGACGAAGGCGGCCCTGCTCGGCGTGACGAAGTCGCTCGCCCGCGAGTACGCGGGGCGCGGCATCACCGTCAACGCCGTGGCGCCCGGGTTCATCGACACCGACATGACGACGACGATCAGCGCGGAGATGAAAGAGGGGCTGACGAAGATGGTCCCGCTCGGGCGCACGGGCCGAGCAGAGGAGGTCGCCGCGGCGATCGCATTCCTATGCTCCGACGAGGCGAGCTACGTGACGGGCGAGACGCTGCGCGTCAACGGTGGGATGTACGTGTGAGAACGTTGGCTTGAGGACCCCGGCTGCCAGGCGTCACGCACAGCGGCAAACCAGGCGCACACGAAAAAAGCGGTCGCAGGTAATTCGATGGTGCAACGCTGATGGCGATGGGCTACTAGGGGTTCCGTTTTCCCGGGAGGAATACCATGGCTGAAGGTCGCGACATCACGGCCGAAGTAAAGCGGATCATCAAGGAACAGCTCGACGTCGACGAGAAGGACATCAAGCCTGAGGCGAGTTTCATCGACGATCTGGGCGCCGATTCGCTGGGCCTGGTGGAGCTTGTCCTCGCGTTTGAGGAGGCGTTCGAGATCGACATTCCGGACGAGGACACGGAGAAGATCCGGACTGTCCAGGACGCGATTGACTACATCGAAAGGAATGCCAAGGACAAGAAGTAGCGTCCCCACCGCCCTACCGGACGCGGCGTCACCATGGAGGTGGGTTGGCGCGTGAGCCAGCGAAGGGTCTGCTCTTCGCCGATGCACGTGCTCTCACCTCTGTGGTGGCGCTAGGGCAAGAAGAGCCATGGAACGCGTTGTCATCACCGGTATCGGGCTCGTCACGCCCAACGGCCTCGGGACGCAGGCCACCTGGCAATCTTTGCTAGCTGGTCAGTCTGGTATCGCACCCATCACCCTCTTCGACGCGAGCACGTTTCCTACGCGCTTCGCCGGCGAGGTGAAGGGCTTCGTGCCGGAAGAGTACATCCCCAAGAAGAAGGTGAAGGAGATGGGCCGCTTCGCCCAGCTCTCCGTCGCCGCATCGCAGATGTGCATGCAGGACGCGGGGATCGAGCTCACCGACGAGGACCGCGATCAGTGCGGCACGTTCATCGGTGTCGGCCTCGGGGGCCTCGAGTACCTGTTCCAGCACTCGATCACGCTGCACGAGAAGGGCCCCCACAAGGTCAGCCCCTACTTCATCCCGACGGTCATCGCCAACCTCGCCGCAGGGCAGGTGGCGATGGCGCTCGACCTGCGGGGCGCGAGCTACTGCAACACGAGCGCGTGCTCGTCGAGCGCGCACTCGCTCGGCGAGGCGTTCGAGTGGATCCGCCGAGGTCGCTCGCACATCATGCTCACGGGCGGCGCGGAGGCGACGATCACCGGCCTCGGCATCGGCGGCTTCTGCGCGATGTTCGCCCTCTCGAGGCGCAACGAAGAGCCGCAGCGGGCGAGCCGCCCCTGGGACAAGGGACGCGACGGCTTCGTCTGCGCCGAGGGCGCCGGGTCGCTCCTGCTCGAGTCGCTCTCCCACGCGAAGAAGCGCGGCGCGAAGATCTACGCAGAGGTCGTCGGGTACGGCGCCTCGTGCGACGCGTACCACATCACGAAGCCGGCGCCCGACGGCGCTGGGGCGCAGCGAGCGATGAAGATGGCGCTCGAAGACGCCAAGCTCGCGCCGGACGCGATCGACTACATCAACGCTCACGGCACCTCGACCCCGCAGGGGGACATCGAGGAGACCCGGGCGATCCTCAAGACCTTCGGCGATCACGCGGCGTCGAAGCGCCTCTGGGTGAGCTCGACGAAGTCCGCGATGGGCCACCTGCTCGGGGGCGCAGGTGGGGTCGAGGCGGCGGTCTGCGCCCTCGCGCTGCGACACGGCGCGGTGCCGCCGACGCTCAACCTGGACGATCCCGACCCCGAGTGCACCCTCGACTACGTCCCGTTCACCTCTCGCGAGCGCCGCATGAAGCACGTGATGTCGAACTCCTTCGGCTTCGGCGGCACCAACGTGTCGCTCGTGTTCTCCCAGTTCGACGGCTGATCGCGCGCCGCGCTGGATGGCTCGATGAAGTGCCCATTTTGCGGCCATCTCGAGGACCGGGTCATCGACTCCCGCGCTGGCGGCGCGGGTGAGGTGATCCGGCGCCGGCGCGAGTGCGCCTCGTGCGAGCGCCGGTTCACGACGTACGAGCGCGTCGAGGACATCCTGCCGACGGTCGTCAAGAAGGACGGTCGGCGCGAGTCGTTCGACCGGCAGAAGCTCGTGCGAGGGCTCCGGATCGCATGCAACAAGCGGCCCGTGTCCACCGACCAGATCGAGGCCATCGCCGACGCGATCGAGCGCGAGGCGCAGGAGTCCGAGCGGCGGGAGATCTTGTCGACCGAGCTGGGCGAGCGGGTGATGAACCACCTGCGTACCCTCGATGAGGTCGCCTATGTCCGGTTCGCAAGCGTTTATCGTTCCTTTCGGGACATTGACCAGTTCATGGTCGAGCTTGGCAAGCTTGTGAAGGCCAAGGCGCCCTAGTAGATCCGGCACTTCGATGTCTGCGAAGCCCCCCAGCCCCGATCCCGAGCTCGACGTCGCGATGATGCGCCTCGCCATCGAGGAGGCGCACAAGGCGATGCCGTCGCCGAACCCCCCGGTCGGCGCGGTGGTGCTGAACGCCGCGGGGGAGGTCGTCGCCGTCGCGCACCACGCGCGCGCTGGTGAGGAGCACGCCGAGGGGCTGGCGCTCGCGGCCGCCGGCGACGCGGCGCGCGGAGGGACGCTCTACGTGACGCTGGAGCCCTGCAACCATGAGGGGCGTACGCCGCCCTGCGTGGACGCGATTCTGAGCGCCGGCATCAAGCGCGTCGTCGTCGGCGCGCCCGATCCGAACCCCGCGGTGGTCGGCGGCGGGGCGCAGCGGCTCAGCGACGCCGGGCTCGCCGTGGAGCTCGGCGTCGCCGGCGCCGAGGCTCGCGCGCTGATCGCGCCCTGGACCAAGTTCATCACGACGGGCATCCCCCACATCGCGCTCAAGCTCGCCCTGTCGCTGGACGGCCGCATCGCGACCCGCACGGGCGCCTCGAAGTGGGTCACAGGCCCCGAGGCGCGCGCCAAGGTCCAGGAGCTCCGCTCGCGGCACGACGCGGTGGCGATCGGGATCGGCACGGCGCTCGCCGACGACCCTCGGCTCACCCTGCGCGAGCCTGCGCTCGCGCCCGGGGGGCGGAGCCCCATCCGGCTCGTCTTCGACACGCGGCTCAGGCTGCCGCTCCACACGCGCCTCGCCCAGACGGCGCGGGAGGTGCCGACCTGGGTGCTCACGGGCGCCGACGCGCCCGAGGAGGCGGAGCAGGTGCTCGTCGACGCTGGCTGCGTCGTCCTGCGCGCCCCAACCTCGGCCGAGGGCCGGGTCGACGTGACCGCCGCGATGCGCCTCTGCGCCTCACAGGGGATCGTCTCCATCCTGGTCGAAGGAGGCGCCGAGCTCGCCGGCAGCCTGCTCGCGTCGCGCCTGCCCGACGAGCTGCACGCCTTCGTCGCCCCGATCCTGCTCGGCCCCCGCGGCCGGCCGGGCGCGGTCGACTGGGCGGGCCCGGACACGCCAGGCGACGCGCCCCGGATCGTCGATCCACGCTGGGAGCTCTGCGGCCGCGACGCGTACGTCAGCGGCCCTCTCGCCTTCCCGGCGCGCAGCTGATCGGCGCGCCCGGGCAGGTCAGCTCGCGGCTTCTGCGCCGCGCTTCTGCATCTTCCGCTGGACGATGCGCTTCTTGAGCGTGCCCATCCGGTCGATCATCAGCACGCCGTCGAGGTGATCGAGCTCATGCTGTATGGCCACGGCGAGCAGGCCGTCGGCCGCGATCTCGAACGTCGCGCCGTCGCGCCCGCGGGCGCGGACGGTGACGCGCTCGGCCCGCTTGATGTCCTCGCTGATTCCAGGGAACGAGAGGCACCCTTCGGGGCCGGTCAGCTGCCCCTCTTGCCGCACGATCTCCGGGTTGATGAACACGAGGAGGTTGCTCGGCTCGTTGTCTGCGGCGATGTCAACGAGGAAGACGCGGTGTGGCTCCCCGATCTGCGTGGCCGCAAGGCCGACGCCGGGCGCCGCGTACATGGTCTCGGCCATGTCGTCGATAAGCTTCGTGATTTCGGGCGTGATGTCCCCGACCGGCTGTGCCTTCTGACGCAGGCGCGGGTCGGGATAGTGGAGGATGGTGCGGATGGCCATGGCTACTGAGCATCATAACCTCCGTTCCTAGCTGGCGCCCGTCAAGACGCTCTCATCTCGCGTGTTGCGTGGGCTCCGCGTGCTTCCCGCTTGGCCACGCTGGCCAGCCTTCGTGCGGCCAACCGCTAGCGATTTCGCCGGAACGAGGTCGACGTATCGACGCTGACCCCGCGCGACTGAAGATCTTCCACGATGTCCGGCACCAGCCCGGAGGGGTGAAATGTCCCCTCGAGCGCGCCGCCGGCGGCCGTCCGCTCGACCACGAACGTGAAGACGTCGCGAATGGCGATCTGCCCGCCCTCCACCGCGAGCTCCGCGATGCGGAGCACCCGGTGGCGACCGTCGCGGAGCAGCGCGATCTCGATCGCGAGGTCGAAGGACGAGGCGAGCCACTCGCGCGCCGTCTCCGGCGTGATTCCGGGGCGGGTCGCGGCGATGTCGGCGGGGAGCCTCGTCACTGCCTGCCGCAGCGTCGGCGCCCGGGAGGCCGCGAGCACGCCGTCCATGCCGCCGCCGATGGCGTCCACGATTTCGGCCGCGACGTGGCCCGAGAACGAGCTCACCACGACCCGCTCCGGCCGGATGCGTACGGCCGCCCGCACGGCCCGGGTGCGTTCGTCTGTCGTGGCCCCGAGCGCGATGGACAGCGTGTTCGGCTGATCGAGGGCCAGCTCGTCCTCCTCCTGGAGCACCACGAACCGGTCGTCGGGCTGCGCCGCGGCAGCGAGCGCGCCGAGCAGCCAGCCCGTCCCGGCGTCCCGCGTCCCGGTGACGAGGAGGTTGCCGCGACCGAGCACGCACTGGGCGAGCAGCCCGGCCATCGCGCGCGAGATCGTCCCGTTGCGCACCAGGTCGTCCAGCGTGACGTCGGGGCGCTGCGGCTTCCGGATCACCAGGGTGGACGTCGCGGCCGGCGGCAGCACCGCGAACAGGCGGCGCCCCTTCGGCAGGGTCCGCTCGACGAAGCTCGCGCCCGCCTCGATCGGCTGGCCGGCCGCCATGCAGAGCCGGCGGATGGCCCGGCCGACCGCGCGCTCGCTGCTGAACCCGACCTCCGCGATGACGCGCCTGCGCCCGTGCATCGCGATCACGTGGTCGTACCGGAACACCTGGATCTCGCTCACCTCGGCGTCTTCGAGCAAGCGGTCGAGCGGGCCGAGCGAGAGGAGCTCCCGCTGCGCGTCGGCCACGAGCGCCTCGACGTCGATCTCGGGGGGGAGCTCGCCCGCCGCGCGGAGCGCCTCCGCGCCCGCGGAGGTCGCCTGCGCGATGCGCTGGGCGAGCGCGCTGTCCGGCGGCGCGCCGCTGTCGAGCGGCGTGAGGTCGACCACGTCGGCGAGCCGGTCCATCAGGCGCCCGAGCGCCCGGCGGTGCGCCACGGCTTGCGTCGAGTCGCCCTGTCCCCGGTCGACCCGATCCGAGACGGGTGGGATGGCGCGCCGGCTCGGGATGGGGACCACGCTCGGATGGACGGCGACGTTCGAGGCGCCCTGCGGCGACACCGCGGCGGTGCTCGTCGCGCTCTGTGCCGGCAGCGGGGTCGCGGTCGCGTACGGGCGCGGCGCCTGGGGGGGCGGGGTGGCGGCGTTGACGGCGCGGCCGTCGCGCGCCGGCGGTGCGGTGGTCATCGCCGGGTGCGCAGGCAGCGGCGGCACGGACGCACCGCCCTGCGAGCCCGGCGTGAGGGGCGGACGAGGTGAGGGGATGCGCGGCGGACCGGGGACGGGGATGGCCGCGGCCGCGTCGACCGACTCGTCCGGATCGTTCTCGAGGGGGAAGTGGCTGATCACGCCCTGGCTGGTGCGCGACGGCTCGCCCCGCTCGTTGATCAGCGGCAACGGCGCCGACCGGTGCAGCCCCTTCTCGGCGGACGGCGGCGGCCCGCGATCGGGCAGAGGTCCCGGCTCGCCGGACATCTCTTCCGGCGCGCGCGGAGGCGCCGTGCTGTCCGGAGGGGCCGTCCCGACCGCCGCCGTCTCGATCCGCAGCACGAAGTCGCCGATGTAGATCTTGTCGCCTTCGCGAACGATCGTCGCCTGAGCGATCTTCCGGCCGTTGACGTACGTGCCGTTCGTGCTCTTGAGATCGGTGACGATGAAGCGCCCGTCGCGGAAGAGCAGCCGAGCGTGTCGCTTCGACACGTTGCCCTTCGGCAGCATCAGGTCGTTGCCCTGCACGCGGCCGACGTTGATCTCTGTCCGGTCGAAGGTTTCGCGGCGCTCCGCGCCCCCTTTCTCGCTGATGATCACCGAGAACATCTCGTCGCCTCGCGGGGCCAGGGCGGAGGTGAGACCCGATGCCCTCGCCACGCCATACGAGCAAGCTCGAACAGACATGTCAACGAGATGCCTTCGATTCCTGCTCCCGGGCGGCGAGCGGCCTCGAGCCCGGGACTGCGTCGCCTGCGCCCCTGAACGCACGGGGCGCGGTGCAGGTCGAGCGCGCGATGCCGGTCCGGGGATCGATCCGCCGAGCTGTCGCGCCAGCGCGCGCAGGGGAACGTCGGCGAACAGGCTGAGCCGGTGCCGCCAGGTGCGTGATGTCCTCCGAGCAGGTCGCGTGCTCCGCTGCGACGCTCGATCGATGTTCTCGGCAAAAGCTCCGCAAGCGCCTGGCCTGCGCTCGGAAAGCGCCCGGAGCGCGCTGCGTCGCTCGCTCCCACGACGAGCGCAGCACGAGGAGCGCGCCCGAGTCGCCGCGCCATTGCGGCGGAGGCCAGGAGAACGCTGCCCGACGTGCGAGGCTCGTTGCGTGACATGGCGAAGCCCTCACGGACCGCGACGCCCCGCGCGGGCCGAAGGACAAGGTTCTTCGATAAGAGCGCAAATCTTGACGGCTGCGCGAATTCTGCTTCGCACCCTACGGCGCGCCGTCACCGCGCGTGATCGTGTACTCGCCGTCAGGATCCGCTGTACGGCGCGAAATTCTCATCGGCGGGTGCTGCAACCGGAGACTGCCGGTGAAGCGGTACTGCCTCGCGCAAGCGCTCGCCGAACCATCATCGCTGCTTGACCTTGGCGCATCGAGCCGTTTACGTTGGCGCCCGCTCGGACCGGGGAGAATCGTCGAAGTCGCCGCGCATGCACATCAACCAGCGGCTGGGCAGCCGCCCTGCGCAAGCTGGATCTGTCTACGAGGGGGGTTTGCTGCATGCAGCCAAGCCCGCATCGGAATCAGGGACCGCAGCCGTGGTCACCTCCCGACTGCCAGCTTGCGCGCCTCGGGTATCAACGAGCTCTGAAGTGGAGGAAATATGGCAGTTGGCAAGGTTAAGTGGTTCAACGACGAGAAGGGTTGGGGCTTCATCAAGCAAGAGACTGGCCCCGACGTCTTCGTTCACTATTCGCAGATCAACGGGGAGGGGCGCCGTCGTCTGTTCGAGGACGAGACCGTTGAATTTGAGATCAAAGAAGGTCCCAAAGGTCTGCAGGCGGTCAACGTGATCCGCGCCACCGCCTGACTTTCCTCCTGACCAGAGCCCCACCGGACTGCCCGCGCTGCGCCCCCGCTGCGCTCGAGTCACGGCATTGCCGAGCCCCGAACACCGCGCGCCCGCCTGGACGGTCCTGCGTGCGGCGGATGGATTGCGCGCGGCTCCGGTGGGGCGCTCGGCCGAGCGCGCGGCCGGCTCATCGCTCGGGGACCGGGACCTCGCGGAACGCGTCTTGACCTGGGACGAAGCGGTGCGACGTGATGCCCCCGATCGTCCCCGCGTCGTCGATCTCGTAGACATTGAAACCGGCCATCCGTTCGTCGCTGTCGTGAAGGAGCGAAGCGCTGGTGGCGCCCACGGCGTCGATGTGACCCCGCTCGGTGTGCAGCTTGCGGTGAATGCGCCGGTGCAGGTGCCCATGCAGCAGCAAGCCGCGGCGCACCTGCCGCAGCAGCCGCCCCTCTGCCGCGGCATCACCCAGGCCTTCCAGCAACGTCTTCGCCCGGCTCGCCGGGTTATGGAAGGGGTGGTGCTGAAGCACGACCAGCGTTCGCCGTCGCACCTCCGGGTGTTCTAGCGCTCGCTCGAGCGCGCGCAGCTGGACCGGGCCGAGCCGCCCCGATGCCACCAGCGGGGGACGCGGCCAGGCGGTCGAGAGGCCGATGATCGCGACGGGCCCGCGCAGGTGCACGAAGGGGAACGCCGAGCCTCCGCCATCGCGGGTGGCCCCACCGTCGTCGCTCTTCCCAGGCGCGTCGAGGACGAGGTCGGAGCGCAGGTACGGCGCGAAGTACTGAGAGAAGCGCTGCGAGCGGTGCGCGCCCTTCGTGTACGCGTCGTGGTTCCCCGGGACGATGCTCACCCGCTCGGGCGGAAGACCGAGACCGCTCTGCAAGAAGTCGCGGACCAGGACGAACTCTCGTTCGAGCGCGAGGTTCGAGACATCGCCGGTGATGACGACGTGGTCCACGCCGAGCCGCCGTATCTCCCGCGCCGCCGCGTGCACCGCGTGCGGCTTGTGGATGGCGTGGCGCCGGAAGCGGAGGTTGAGGTAGCCCGTCAGACGCTTGTTCAGGAGCCGGAACGGGATGGCCCCCTCGAGGGAGAGGAGGTGCAGGTCAGAGAGGTGCGCGATCCTCACGGGCGCAGTATGGGCTCTTCCGGCGCGGCGGCCAACCGCCGCGCGCCTCGGCCAGCGCAGCGGCCAACCGCCGCGCTCCTCGGAGCGCTCCTCGGATCGAGCGTCGCCCGCCGCGGCTCAGGCGTCGCGCGCGCAGCGGAAGCCGCGCCACGCGCGGCGGCTGGTCGGCGAGTCGTGCCCCCGCGCGGCGCCACGCAGCCAGGGCCGACCCAGGATGTAGCTGCCGCCGCGCAGCACGCGCTCCTCTCCCATGTCGGGCCCCCGTGGGTTCTTCGCGCTGCCGCTTGGATACTCGGGATGGTAGTAGTCAGCGACCCACTCCTCGACGTTGCCGGCGAGGTCGTCGATGCCGTCGGGCGTGCGGCCGGCCACGAGCGAGCCGACGGGCGCGAGCTCGAGGAAGCCGTCGCCGTCGTCGAGCTCGTCGAACGACAGCCTCCCGTGGTTCGCGTGGAATGGGTTGTAGACATGGCCCCAGGGGTAGCGGCGCCCGGCCACGCCACGCGCCGCCCGCTCCCATTCGGCCTCGGTCGGCAGGCGACCGCCGGCCCAGACGCAGTAGCGCTGCGCGTCGCTCCACGAGACGAGCACCACCGGAACCTCGGGCCGATCGAACCGCTGCCCGCCGGAGGCATACGGAGGTTCGGCGCAGACGCCGGCCGAGACGCACCGGCGGTAGCTCGCGACGGTCACCTCGGTTCGGTCGATCCAGAAATCCGACAGGTACACCTCGTGGGGCACGAGCTCGTTCGCGAAGCTCGCCTCGGTCTCGTCGACGCACAGCTCACCGGCCGGCTCGAGCTTGCAGAGCGTCACCGCGTGCGCGATCTCGACCTCGCTCGATCCCATCATGAAGCTCCCCGCGCGCACGAGGACGGCAGGCGGACCGGGCGCGCGCAGCGCGACGACGCTCGCGGGCGAGCGCGGGGGCTGGCCCGCGGCGGCCGCCGAGAGCGCGGCCTCCGCCCGCGCCGGGAGGCGCGGGGCGCGCCGCGCGCGGGGGGGTGGAGCGGCCACGCCGGCCAGGGAGAACGCGACGAGCGAGGCCACCGTGGCCAGCGTGAAGAGGGCCGCCGGACGCATGTCGGAGACGTAGCATGCTCCAACCTCGCGGACTGTTTCCGCCTCTTCCGACTTCGCTCGATGCGGCGGTCAGTCGTCTCGGACGTCATGACCACAGCGGGCCGCCTGGTCGAGCGTTCGACCCTGCGCCGCGCGGCGCACTTTTGCGGCGCGCCGCGCGACGCGCCGCAAAAGTGCGCTGCGCGCCGAGGAGCGATAGACTCGAGGGGCTCGATGTCAACCCTTATGGACAACGCGAACACGGTGAGCGCGGAGGTCGACGCCGCGGTGATCGAAGCGCTGCATGAGGCGCTCGAGAGCGGAGAGCTCGTGCTCTTCGTGGGGGGAGGCATCTCGGCCGCGGCCGGGCTGCCGACGTGGCGTCAGCTCGTCGACCTGCTCGTCGAGAGGGTGCGCGAGCAGACCAGCGACGAGGTCGCGATCGCCGAGGTCGCGTCCCTCGCGCGATCGCAGCGCTACAGCGAGGCGCTGGGCGCGGCGGAGCAGGCGCTCGGCCCAGCGGAGTTCAACGCGTTCGTCGAGGATGCGCTCGACGACGAGGGGCTCGATCCGCCGCGGATCGCGATCGCGATCGCCGCGCTGCGAGACAAGCTGCGCGCCGTGCTCACCACGAACCTGAACCACCTGCTCGAGCGCGCCTTCGGCTTCGAGTGGGACACCATGTGGCGCGTCACCGACGAGGTCGCGTGGCGGCGGCGGTTCATCCTCAAGCTGCACGGCACGCTGAAGGAGCCGCACAGCTGGGTGTTCGCGCGCGAGCGCTTCCTCGCGTCGATCGCGCCGCCCGACGTGCGCAAGTCGCTCACGACCGTGCTCTCGCGGTGCCCCGTGCTCTTCATCGGCTTCGGGCGCGCCGACGGGAACTTCGACGAGATGCT
The DNA here is from genome assembly GCF_051524395.1 of Sorangium sp. So ce117. NCBI lineage: Bacteria > Pseudomonadati > Myxococcota > Polyangiales > Polyangiaceae > Sorangium > Sorangium sp. So ce117. The sequence continues at coordinate 5,577,330 of NZ_CP150309.1, read as the reverse complement.
GGCGGACATCCACGCGCTCTCGGGCGCCTCGCCGCCGCCCCGCTTCGTCATCGCCCCGGGCTCGAGCCTGACGCCGCTCCGCCGCAAGACGCTCGCGGACATGGGGTTCCTGCTCCTGCCTTACGACACCCCCGACGGCAGCCACGACCGGGTGCTCGCGATCCTGGAGCGCACGTGCGCGCCCCGGCCGCGCGCGATCACGTCGCGCGGCCGCTCGATCCTTCCGCCCCCGATCCCCGATCTCGAGCTCCCGCCCTCGTCGTCGGCGCTCGGCGCGCCGTACGACCTCCCGCCGGACTCGGCCGCGTACGACGACACGGTCACGATGACGGGGGCGCTCGAAGCGTCGCGGCGCGAGCGCGTCTCCGAGCCTCCGGCGAGCCCGATCGAGGTCTTCTTCTCGTACTCGGAGAGCAACCGCGAGCTGCGCGACAAGCTCGAGACGCACCTCGCCATCCTCAAGCGGAAGGGCGTCATCCGCGGCTGGCACGACGGCGAGATCGGCGCTGGCGAGGAGCGCGACACGGCGCTGGCCGAGCACCTCGAGACCGCGAAGGTCATCCTCCTGCTCATCAGCGCGGACTTCCTCGCGTCGGACTTCTGCTACGACGTCGAGATGCAGAAGGCGATCGAGCGCCACGAACGGGGTGAGGCGCGCGTCATCCCCGTCATCCTCGACGCCTGCGACTGGGAGGGCGCGCCCTTCGGCAGGCTGGGCAGCTTGCCGCGGGGCGGGCGCCCGGTGACGAGCTGGGTCAACCAGAGCGAGGCGTTCACGGACATCGCAAAGGGCATCCGAAAGCAGGTCGAGCAGCTCACCCAAAACCCCTCCTGAGCTCACCGAGCGCCGGCGCCCAGCCGGTGAGCCATTCAGAGGTGCCACCGCCGCCCGAGATCTGGAGCGTCCCCGCGTCGACCAGTCGGAACCTGGCCGCGCGCGACGATCTGCTCGCCGAGATCGGCGCCGCGCTCGCCAGGCGCGGCGTGGCGCCGCTCTGCGGGCTCGGCGGTACCGGCAAGACCAAGCTCGCGATCGAGTACGCGTACCGCAACGCTGGCGCCTACGACACCGTCTTCCTGATCGACGGTCAGAGCCAGGCGACGATGGACGCCTCCTTCGTCACGCTCGCCGCGGAGATGAGGTTGCCCGAGCACGAGCAGCTGGATCCCGCTCGCGCGGTCGGCGTGGTGCGCAGCAAGCTCGGGCGCCGCGGTCGCTGGCTCCTCCTCTTCGATGGCGTGCGCGACCCGAGCGAGGTCGAGCCCTACATCCCGAGCGTCTCCCACGGCGGCCACATCCTCACGACGTCGCAGAACCCTATCTGGCGCGGTCTCACGACGGTGAACGTCCGCGGCATCGAGCGCGCCGAGTCGGTGCGCTTCCTGCTCCAGCGCACGGGCGAGACCGACGCGGAGTCGGCCGACGCGCTCGCTGAGGAGCTCGGCGATTTGCCGCTCGCCCTGGCGCAGGCCGGCGCTTACATCGAGGAGACCGGACGCCCGCTCGCGGAGTACCTCGCCCTGTTCCGGCAGCGGCCGGCCGCGCTCCTGGAGCGCCCCGTCAGCTTCCCGGTGACGGTCGCGACCGCCTGGGAGAGCTCGCTCGCGGCCGTGTTCAGCCACCAGGCAGCGGCGGAGCTCCTCAGCTTGTGCTCGTTCCTGCCGATGGACGCGATCCCTCGGCGGTCGCTCGGCGAATACGATCCGCTCGCGCTCGACGACGCCATCGCGATGCTGCGGCTGCACTCGCTGATCGAGGTGCGGCCGCACGCGCTCAGCGTCCACCGCCTCGTGAAGATCGTCGTCCGCAACCAGCTGCGGCGGGACGATCGGCGGCGATGGATGGAAGCGGCGCGCCGCATCGTTCAGGCTTCCGGCCGGATCTCCCCGAGCACGGAAGAGGAGCGCGAAGGTAGGACGGAGCCGGAGTCGGGGTAAGGCAAGCCCCTCACGAGACGATGGAGGTTCGACCCGCATGTATCCGCCGAGAGCGACAACTACCGTCTCTTCCTGGGTCTTTTCCGACCGCGTATTCTCGTTGCGCGTCAGGTCCGTCGTGAGACTTTAAGGCCCGCGAGAGGAACTATGGTTGCCTTGGCGACGAGCCCCGCCGATGTGTTCTTCTCCTACTCACCGAGGGACGAGGACCTGCGGCCCAAGATCGAGACCCACCTCGACGCGCTGAAACGGCAGGGGGTCATCCGGAATTACCAGGGCTTCGCGCTCGGCGGAGGGAGGGAGCGGCGAGACGCGACCGCGGCGAGGCTGCGCGAGGCGCGGGTCGTGCTGCTGCTCGTGAGCGCGGATTTCCTCTCCACCGACGCGTGGCTCTCTCCGGAGATGCGAGAGGCGATCGCTCGCCACGAGTCCGGCGAGTGTCGGGTCATCCCCGTGATCCTGCGGCCCTGCGCCTGGGAGAAGACGCTGCTCGGCGAGCTGCAGCCGCTGCCGAGCCGCGCGCGGCCCGTGACGAGCTACCCCAACCAGAGCGAGGCGTTCACGGAGATCGCGAAGGGGATCCGGAGCGCCGTGCGCGAGACGGAGCCGCCGACGCAGCGGCCAACCGCTCGAAGGCCGTCGAGCTCGCCCGACGCGGAGCCTCACATCAAGAAGCTGCCGCCGCGCAACCCGGGCTTCACCGGGCGCGACCAGCTCCTGAGCGAGCTGCGGAGCACGCTCACCACGGGGGGGCCCGCTGCGCTCACGCAGTCCATCAGCGGCCTCGGCGGCGTCGGCAAGACGCAGCTCGTCGCCGAGTACGCGCACCGGTACGCGAGCCAGTACAGCGTCGTCTGGTGGATCCGCGCCGAGGAGCCGGCCACGGCGGCCGAGGACTTCGCGCGCCTCGCCGCGGCCCTCGACCTGCCAGAGCAGAACGAGGCCGACCAGCGGATCGCGATCGAGGCGGCCCGGTCGTGGCTGTCGCGCAACGACAGGTGGCTCCTCATCTTCGACAACGTGAACGACCCGCAGGACGTCGCCCCGTACCTCCCGCACCCGCGCACCGGGCACATCCTCATCACCTCGCGCAACCCGAGCTTCCGCGGCATCGCCACCCCGCTCACCGTGCCGGCGCTCGATCGCGCCGACTCGGTGAAGTTCCTGCTCGATCGGACCGGGCAGAGCGACGCGCGCGCCGCGGAGAAGCTCGCCGAGACGCTCGGGGATCTCCCCCTCGCGCTGGTGCAGGCGGCGGCGACCATCAAGGAGACGGGCTCGTCCATCGCGACCTACCACGCCGCCTTCGGTGATCACCAGCGCGGGCTCCTGCTCCGCGGCATGCCGATGGACTACCCGACGCCGATCGCCACGACCTGGGGCCTCGCGTTTCAGGAGGCGCAGCGCTTCTCGCCCGTCGCGGTCGACCTCTTGAGCCTGTGCGCGTACCTGGCGCCCGATGACATCCCGCGCGAGGGCCTCGCCGACGCCGCGCCGCACCTGCCGGCGGCGCTCGCGGAGGCGCTGAGCGATCCGCTGATGCTCGACGAGGCGGTCGCCGCGCTCCGCCGCTACTCGCTCATCGACGTGCACGAAGGCGCGCTCTCCGTGCACCGGCTCGTCCAGGCGGTGGTCCGCGATCGCCTCTCGCCCGAGGACCGGAAGGTGTGGGTCGAGGCGGCGGTCCGGCTCGTCGACCACGCGTTCCCGGAGAGCAGCGACGAGGTGGAGACGTGGCCCTTCTGCGCCCGATGGCTGCCGCACGCGCTCGCCGCGGCGAGCCAGGCCGAAGCGCACGACGTCGCGCGGGAGGTGCGCGGGCGGCTCCTCGCCCGGTTCGCCGTCTACCTGCAGGGGCGCGCCGCGTTCGCGGAGGCGAAGGGGTACCTGGAGCGGGCGCTCGCGCTCCACGAGGCCGTGTTCGGCCACGACGATCCGAAGGTCGCGGCCGTGCTGCGCAGCCTCGGCAGCGTCCTCCACGACCTCGGCGATCTCGGCGGCGCGCGGGCACACCTGGAGCGCGCGCTGGCCATCGACATCGCGAGCTTCGGCCCCGATCACCCGGACGTCGCGCGCGACGTGAACGACCTCGGCAGCGTGCTCATGGATCAGGGGGATCTGCCGGGCGCCCGCAAGCACCTGGAGCGCGCCCTGGCCATCGACGAGGCGACGTACGGCCCCGACGATCCGAGCGTCGCGATACGGCTCAACAACCTGGGCGCCCTCTTCCGCGACCTCGGCGACTTCGCGGGCGCGCGCGTGCACCTCGAGCGGGCGCTCGCGATCGACATCCGCGCCTACGGTCCGGACCACCCGACGGTCGCGATCGGGCGCACGAACCTCGGTCGGCTGCTCCACGATCTCGGCGACCTCAAGGGAGCGCGCGAGCAGTTCGAAGAGGCGCTCAAGATCGATGAGCACAGCTACGGCCTCTACCACCCGCGCTTCGCGCTCGCGCTGAACAACCGCGGGCGCGTGCTGCGCGATCTCGGAGACCTGGCCGGGGCGCGCGCCGACTTCGAGCGGGCGCTCGCGATCGTCGAGGACACCTACGGGCCGGATCACCCGGACGTTGCGCGGGACATCAACAACCTCGGCAGCGTGCTGCGCGACCTCGGCGATCTCGAGGGCGCGCGCGCGAACTTCGCGCGCGTGCTGAAGATCGCCGAGGCGACCTACGGCCCGGACCACCCGGCGGTGGCGATCGGCTGCAACAACCTCGGCAGCGTGCTGCAAGCGCTCGGCGAGCTGCCCGGGGCGCGCGAGCAGCTGGAGCGCGCGCTCGGCATCGCGCAAACCACGTACGGTCCGGATCACCCGGTCGTGGCGAGCATCGTGAACAACCTCGGGCGCGTCTTGCAGGCGCTCGGCGATCTGCCGGGCGCGTGGCAGCAGATCGAGCGCGCCGTGGCGATCGCCACGAAGGCGCTCGGGCCGTCGCACCCGTCCGTGCAGATCTTCTCGCGGAACCTGGCGCGCCTCGGCGACGCCCTGGGGAGCAGCGCCGAGGCGACCTGAGCTAGCCGATCAGGATCTGCGTCGGGTGCTCCAGGAGCTGGCGCAGGACCTTGAGGAAGGTCGCGCCGACCGCGCCGTCGACGACGCGATGATCGCAGGAGAGCGTCATGCTCAGGCGGCGGCCCGGCACGATCTGCTCGCCGCGCACGACGGGTTCACGACGGACCTGGCCCACGGCGAGGATCGCTCCCTCGGGCGGGTTGATGACGGCGCCGAAGTTGTCGATCCCGTACATGCCGAGGTTCGAGATCGAGAACGTGCCGTTCGCCATCTCCTCGGGCCGCAGCTTCTTCGCCTTGGCTCGCCCGGCGAGCTCGCGCACCTCGGCCGCGATGTCGAGCACCTGCTTGCGATCGACGTCGCGCACCACCGGCGTGACGAGGCCCTCGGGGACGGCGACAGCGACCGAGATGTCGACGCGCTGGTGAATGAGGATGGCGTCCGGGGTGAACTGCGCGTTGCACTCCGGGACGCGCACGAGCGCGATGGCGCACGCCTTGACGAGGAGATCGTTGAAGCTGACCTTGGCCGGCTTCTCCCCCTCGGTGGCGGTCGCCGCGAGATCCGCGTTGATCTGCTCGCGAAGCGCGTTCAGCGGATCGGCGTCGACGTCGATCGAGAGATAGAAGTGCGGGACCGTCTGCTTGGACTCGGTGAGGCGCCGGGCGATCGCCTTGCGCATCATGCTGAGCGGCCTCACCTCCGGCGCAGCGAGCTCGCCGGGGGCGGTCGCCTTGGCCGCCCCGGCGGCCGGCGCCGGCTTCAGCTCATCGAGATCGCGCGCGACGATGCGCCCGCGCGGACCGCTGCCGGCGACGCTGCTGAGGTCGAGCCCGCGCTCTCGGCCGAGCTTCCGCACGTAGGGCGACGCCTTCACGCGTCCGTTCGACGACGGCTGCGGCGCGGCCGGCTGCGTGGGCGGCGAGACCGCCTCACCGCGCGCCGCGGGCGGCGGGCTCGTCACGGGCGCGTCGCCGCCGGCCGGCGGCGCGGGGCGCTCTCCCTTGGACTGAGCCTCCGCCGCGCTCGGCTTCGCCGCGGCAGCGCCGCCGCTCCCGCCGGCGAGGGCGCTTACGTCCTCGCCCGGGGTGCCGATGATCGCGACAGGCTGGCCGAGCTGAACCACGCTGCCCGCAGGCACGAGGATCTTGAGCAACGTCCCTCGATCGAAGGACTTGTACTCCATGGTCGCCTTGTCGGTCTCGACGTCTGCGAGCAGATCGTCGATGTCGATCGCATCGCCTTCCTTCTTGTGCCAGGCACTGATCTGCCCCTCCTCCATGGTCGGGGACAGCTTCGGAAGTTCCAGAACCTTCGCCATGGGTCTATCAACCTTGATCGGGGATGTGGGTCCGCTCAGTCAGCTTTTGTAGAGAACGCGGTGAACATTTTCGATGATCCGCGATGCCTGCGGGATCACGTACTGCTCCAGCCGCGCGTTGTAGGGCATCGGGACGTCGAGCGTCGTCGCGCGCAGCACGGGCGCGTCCAGCTCGTCGAACGCGAGCCGCTGGATGCGATCGGCGATCTCCGCGCCGACGCCGCCGTACGGCCAGCCTTCATGCGCCACGACCGCGCGGTGCGTCTTCGTGACGCTCTGCACGATCGTCTCCTCGTCGAGCGGGCGCAGCGATCGCAGGTCCACGATCTCCGCGCTGATGCCCTCCTTCTCCAGCTCCGCCGCCGCCTCGAGCGCGACGTGCACCATCCGGCTCCACGCGATGATCGAGACGTCGGTCCCCTCGCGCACGATCGAGGCGACCCCGAGCGGCACGATGAAATCGGGGTCGTCGGGCACCTCGCCCTTCACGCCGTAGAGCGTCTCGCTCTCCATGAAGAGCACCGGGTTGTCGTCCCGGATCGCCGACTTGAGGAGCCCCTTGGCGTCCGCCGGCATCGCGGGCGCGAGGACCTTGAGGCCGGGGACGTGCGCGTAGAAGTGCTCCATCGAGTGTGAGTGCTGCGAGCCGACCTGCTTCGCCGAGCCGTTCGGCGCCCGCAGCACGAGCGGGATGGTGAGCTGCCCGCCGGACATCTGCCGGAGCTTCGCCGCGTTGTTGAGGATCTGGTCGAACGCCACGGCGGAGAAGTTCCACGTCATGTACTCGACGATCGGCCGGAGCCCGACCATCGCCGCGCCGATCGAGATGCCCGTGAACCCGCTCTCGGTGATGGGCGCGTCGATCACGCGCTTGCTCCCGAACTTGTCGAGCATCCCCTCGGTCACCTTGTAGGCGCCCTGGTAGTGCCCGACCTCCTCGCCGACGAGGTACACCCGCTCGTCGCGCTCCATTTCCTCGATCATGGCGGCGCGAACCGCCTCACGGAATCTTAGGACGGTCATCGCGCAAAAGGTCCTGCATAGGTTGTGGGCTCGAGCACCTCGGGCCCGGGTTCGGGGCTCTCCTCGGCGAAGCGGATCGCGTCGGTGATCTCGTCTTCTACCTCTTTCTCGATCGCCTCGATGGCGGCCTTGTGGCCCTTCTCCTCGAGCTCGATGCGAGAGCGAAGGAGCACGTCCTTCTTCTTGCGCTCCTCGAGCTCCTCCTTCGTCCGGTACTTGCCGGGATCGCTCATCGAGTGGCCCCGGAAGCGGTACGTCCTGATCTCGACCAGCGTCGGCTCCGACTGCGTGCGCGCCCGCGCGACGGCCTCGGCGAGGCGATCACGCACCTGGAGGACGTGCTCGGAGTTGAAGCGATCGCGCTCCATCCCGTAGGCGAGCGCCTTCAGCGAGACGTCCTCGACCGAGAGCGTCCGGGAGAGCGGCGTCCCCATCGCGTACTCGTTGTTCTCGCAGACGAACACGATCGGCAGCTTCCACAGCGCCGCGAGCGACATCCCTTCGTGGAAGTCGCCGATGCTCACCGCGCCCTCGCCGAAGAACACCATCGAGACCCGGTCCTCGCCGCGGTACTTCGACGCGAACGCGGTCCCGACGGCGATGGGGATGTGCCCGCCGACGATGCCGTAGCCGCCGAGCATGTTGTGCTCTTTGTCGAAGAAGTGCATCGAGCCGCCGAGCCCCTTCGAGCACCCGGTGACCTTGCCGTACAGCTCGGCCATCGCGGCGCGCGAGCTCATCCCGCGGGCGAGCGCGAGGCCGTGATCGCGGTAGGTGGTCATCACGTAGTCGTCGGGGCGGAGCGCCGCGGAAGCACCGACGGCGATGGGCTCCTGACCGATGTACAGGTGAAGGAACCCGCCGATCTTGCTCTGCGCGTACGCGCGGGCCGCTTCTTCCTCGAAGCGGCGTATCTGAAACATCTTTCGGTAGAGCGACAGATGGAGATCGTCGCCGTTTGTCAGGGTAGTCATCGCGGAGATCTCACGGGGCAGAACAGCAATTCAGACAGTCGCTAGCGCAGCGATCGGCGTGATTCCAGGGTGCCTCTCCGGGGCCTGCGACGGACCCAGCGAGGCGCTTGACGTCGGCCGTGCAGGACAGCGACGGTGCTTACTCGGGCTCCTTTACGGGAGTTTTTTCCGCGTGACAACGCATCCGCGATGTCACCCGTTCAACGCGCAGCAGCATCGGCATCACCGGCGTCCTGCGTGCCCGGCTCTGTGGTCTCTGGCACGCCGAGGTCGTCGGTCTCCGGTGTTCCGGCGTCCGCCCCTTGCTCGTCCTCGGGAAGCGCGGTCGGCGCGGGCGAGGTCGTGGCGCTGCCCGGCGCGCTCGCGCTGGGCTCCGCGGCGCTGGGCTCCGCGCTGACCGTCGCGCGCGCCGTGGTGTCGGCGGGGTCGTGCTTCGGGCGCGCAGGCCGCGTCGACGGCACAGGGCGCGGTCGGGGCGCCGTGGCGGCCGACGAGGCGATCGGCGCTGCTCCGACGGCGGGCTCCTCGGCGGGCGCGTCTGCAGATCGCAGCGCGGTGTGGAGGAGCAGCGCGGCCGTGGCCACGACCACGGCCGCGCCCACGGCGATCTGCCCCGCCTTCCGCTCGCGGGGAGGGAAGTCGGCGCCGAGCGGATCTGCGCGCACCGCCGCTGGCTCGGCGGGCAGCGCCGGCGTCGCCGTGACGGCGCTGTCCAGCATCCGCCTCGGCATCTGGCTGGAGGCGGCCCACTCGAGGCTGTTCGCGAACGCGGCGCCGAACTCGTCGCAGCTCGGGTACCTGTCCTCGGGTCGCTTCGACAGCCCGCGCGCGAGCACCTGATCGAGCGACGGCGGGAGGCCGAGCTCCTTCGCGATCGGCGGCGGCTCGTCGCTCGCGATCTTCGAGGCGACCGAGACAGCGTCGTCGCCCGGGAACGCGCGGCTCCCGGAGATCGCCTCGTACATGACGGCGGCGAGCGAGAACTGATCGCTCTCGGGCGAGAACTTCCCGACGCGGAACGTCTCCGGCGCGCTGTACGCGGGCGTCCCCATGAGCCCTCCCTGGTGCGTCAGCGTCGAGTCCGGGATCCGCGCGATGCCGAAGTCGGCGATCTTGCCGCCGTTCGCGGAGAGGATGATGTTTTCCGGCTTGATGTCGCGGTGGACGATGCCTGCCCGGTGCGCGATCGTGAGGGCCTCGCCGAGCTCGCATGCGAGGCGCGCCGCCTGGGACGCCGAGAGGGGCCGCTCGAGGAGGTGCTGCTTGAGCGTCGGCCCCTCGACGTACTCGAAGACGAGGTAGAGCCCGAAGTCCGGGTCCTCGCCGACGTCGTGGAGCGTGACGAGGTTCGGGTGGGTCACCCGTGCGGCGGCGCGCGCTTCGTGGCGCATCCTCACGATGAGCTGCTCGCGGACGTCGCGCGGGATGCGCAGGTCGTCGCGCAGGTGCTTCAGCGCGACGTCGCGATCGAGCAGCGGATCGTGCGCGAGCAGCACGCGCCCCATCGCGCCCTCGCCGAGGAGGCGCTGCACGTGGTAGCGGCCGAGGGCGGCGGGCAGCACGGAGCTATCGCTCGGCTGTGCGAGCGCGCCGCCGCCATCGGAGGACGAGGATCGAGGCACGTCGCGTCGGTTCTATCCGGCCGGCGGCCCCGGCGGAAGGCCTGGCCGGCGTCTCGCTTCCGGTTATGCTCTGCCGCAGCGCGCCCCGGGTCCACGAGCGGCGCTTGCGGTTCTGCGGCGGCGGTTCCCGCAGGGGCCTGGCGGCGCGCGGCATCCCAGAGAGGGCGCAGCGAGCACAGATGAGCACCGAGAGCGCGTCGAAGCCGGTCCAGGTCGCCGGAGCTACGAAGAAGCGAGGCAAGGCCAAGTACATCGTGCTCGTCGGCCTCGTTCTCATCATCGTCCTCGCCCAGCAGACGGGGCTCCTCGGCTTCGGCGTGGCGCACCTCCGCGCCGCGACCTTCCCGAGAGACGAGTCGCTGCTCGAATATGTCCAAGGCAACGTCCCCGGCGTGGTGATCGTCGACCCTCACCAGATCGACCTGCAGGCGCTCGGCGCGGAGGGGGGCGCGGTGCGGCTGCACATCGAGCGCACCCGTGACGACATCAAGAAGGCGACGGGCATCGATCTCGGGTTCGACGTCGACAAGCTGGTCGTCGCCCCGTCGCTCGTGGTCGCGCGCGGGCGTTTCAACGAGCAGAAGCTCGCGGAGCGCCTGGCGACGCACAGCTACGTCCAGGCAGAGTACAAAGGCGTGAAGTACCTGCTCCGCGCCGGCGAGGACGCGATCGCCGTGCGCGACGGGTCGATCCTGCTGTATGGCGCCGAGCCGGACATCCGCGCGAGCATCGACGCCGAGGAGGCCGGGACGTCGCTGGCGAGCCGGGACGAGGCGACGTCGCGCCTCGCGCACATCGGGTGGGATCGTCCCCTCCTGGGCGTCGCCCTCCTTTCCGAGAGCAAGCCGAGCCTCCGCGCGATCCTCACCGGCTCCACGGGCCCGCGCGCCGTCACCGTCGGCGTCTCGACGAAGGGCGGGCTCTCGGCGACCGTCGCGATCGACGCCGCGTCAGCCGAGGCGGCCGAAGAGCTCCGGAAGCTCCTCGAGGAGAAGCGCACGAACGTCGATGCGCTGAAGGCGCTCGTTGGCCCGGAGTCCGGGGCGGCGCTCGTCGAGATCGCGAAGCGCGCCACCCTCGCCGTGGAGCCGGGCGCCGGCCGGCTGACGGTGCAGGTGGAGGTGCGCCCCGAGGAGCTCGAGCTGCTCGCGAAGGCCGGCCATGCGGCGGCAGGCTCGCTCGGGGATATGTACAAAAATGTGCGGCTGCTTCAGCTCCTCGCGCCGGGCCCGTGAGGCCGTCGTCTGAGCGGAAGGCGCGCTCGGCCCGCATCGAGGTGGGCACAGCTGTGCGCGACGGCAGCGCCGCTCATGTCGAGCTGGAGCGGCCGGCGGTGCGTCCCTCGTCGAGGCTCAGGGCTCGGCGCAGCGCGGGCACCGCGCCTCGACCCGGTCTGTCGCGCTCTTGACCCGGGCGCGAGCGGAATCGCACCGCTGGTCCGCATCGCCGGCGAGCCCGCAGAGGTGCTGCGCCGCGCGGCTCATGGACGCGAGCGCGCGGCACGCGGTTTCGCACGGCGGCGCGGACGTCGGCTCGGCCTCGATCTTCTTGGCCGGGGGCTCGCCGCCGGCGGCCGTCGCCCGCGGTGACGGCGCGGCGCGGCTGTCGGGTACGCTCGGACTCGGCGGTGAAGCCGCCGGCGGCGGCGCTCCCGGCTGCGCCGCTTCCGCCACGGCCCGGCCTTCGTCGCGCTGTGCGGGCGCGCCGATCGCCTGATCGAGCTCGTCCTCCGCGCGCTCGAGCTCCGCGAGCGCATCATCGGCCGTCTCGACGGCGCTTCCCTTGTGCGGCGACATCGAGGTCGCGCCGGCGGGCTCCGGCGCCACCGGGGCTTGCGCGACGGAGGCGCCGCCGCAGCCAGAGAGCGCGGCGGCGCTGATCCACAGGGTGGCGGCTGCGGCAGACCAGGCACGGTGTCTGTTCATCGGTCCTCCTGCGCCTGACGCCCGGCGCCCGGCTTTCGGCTCATCGCTGCGCCGCGGCGTGCGCCACGGACCGCGACCGCGCGCCGAGATCTTGCGTGCGGCGCGGCGAGGTTGACCCCCTCGCCGTGCGCTATGCTCGCGGCGATGAATCTGCTTCGACCGATCGGCGCCCTCGTTCTGGCTCTCGGACTGGTCGCAGGCTGTCAGCGAGGCAGCTCGCGCCGGCCTGCGTCTCAGCCGTCGTACGGCCAGGCCTATCCTCCGTACGGCGCGCCCCAGCAGGGTGCTCCTCCACAGCAGCCCGGGTACCCGCAGCAGCCCGGGTACCCGCAGCAGCCCGGGTACCCGCCGGCGCAGACCGGGCCTGTGCCGGCGCCTACCTTCAACGTGCCCACGATGCCGGGGCTGCCTGTGCTCGGCGATCCCATCAACGACATCAACGTCAGCTGGCTCCAGTCCGAGGCCGGCGTCGTCATGGGCGCGTTGATCGGCGCGCTGCCGGCGGCCTCGCAGCAGAAGGTGAGGGGCATCCCCTTCATCGCCGATCCGACGGTGGGCGAGGTGAACGCGTTCGCCGGCTGTGACGACCAGCGGATGCCGTTCATGGCGATCACCGACGGGCTGCTCGAGGTCGAGGCGCAGATCGCGCAGTTCAAGGCGACCGACGAGGTCTTCGGGACGAGGAAGCTCGACGAGTTCCTGCGGATGCTCGCGCAGCGGCAGCGGCCTGGGCAGCCGATCGTCCGGCCGCCGGTGGGCTTCGTCGATCCGGTGCAGCACACGGACGCGCGCAAGGTCGAGCGGCAGCGCCAGCTCTACCACGAGCAGCTCGCGTTCGTTCTCGGCCACGAGCTCGGCCACCATCACCTCGGGCACACGGGCTGCGCGAACGGACAGGGGGGGAGCCGGGGCGTCACGCCCGCGGATCTCGGGCGGATGCTGTCGCGCACGCTCCCCATCTTCAACCAGCCGAACGAGATCGCGGCGGACGTGGCGGGCGTGAACAACCTGCTCGCCGCCGGCGCGCGGCAGCAGGGGTACCGATGGACCGAGGGCGGCGCGATGCTCACGCTCGGCTTCTTCGCGTCGCTCGATCAGCTCACGCCCGCCACGATCCTGTTTGCCTTCGAGCAGACGCATCCGCACCCGCTGCTGCGGCAGCCCGTCGTCCAGCAGACCGCCAACACCTGGCGGATGACCGGAGGCGCGCCCGTGTTCACGTTCCCTGGTTTCGGCGGCTGAGCCACGATTCCCCGGGCGTCTTTGCGCTCGCGGGCGCTCGTCCGGAGGGCTCATCTGCTGCTTCGGCTTGACGCGACCGTGCAGCGCTCCTCCCATCGCGCCGAAAGGAGTCGACCATGCAAGCAGAGCTCGGGATCGAGGACCTCAAGGAAGGCACAGGCGCGGAGGCGAAGCACGGCCAGCTCGTGACGGTGCACTACGTCGGCACGCTGACCAACGGCGACAAGTTCGACAGCTCGCGCGATCGCGGCCAGGGATTCTCGTTCAAGCTGGGGGCCGGGCAGGTGATCAAGGGATGGGATCAGGGGGTCGCCGGCATGAAGATCGGCGGCCTCCGCAAGCTGACGATCCCGCCGGAGCTCGGCTACGGCGCTCGCGGCTTCCCGCCCGTGATCCCGCCGAACTCGACCCTCGTCTTCGAGGTCGAGCTGCTCGCGGTCAAGTGATCTGCCGCGTCGGCCCCGCGGCGTCGGTCGCTGCTTGCGACCGGCGCGCAGGCCGACGCCGCCGGCGCGCAGGTCGACGCCGATGCAGCCGCCCCGAGCGCGCCCGCGGCGCGGCTCACGGCTTGATGGGGGCGCCACACTCGACGCAGAACCGGTTGCCGATGAAGAGCTCGTGCTTGCAGTGCGCGCACCTCGCGACCCGCACCTCGGTCGCGCGCTTTGCGGGCTTCGATGGCGGCGCTTCCTTCGCGGGAGGCCTCGCCGCCGTCGTCACCGCGGTGTAGCGACCGGAGCCAGCGGCGGCCCGCGAGCGCCGATCGGTGAACGGCGCGGCGGCCATGCGCGCCACCGTGCCTGGCGCGCTGTGGGCCTGGCTCCGCAGGCTGCTGTCCGCGATGGAGTGGACCTGCTGCGCCGCGACGTCGAGATCGACCTCGTCGACCTGGAGCTGCCCCTCGTGGACCGCCGCGGGCGGAACCGTCTCGCCGAACTCATCGACGTGGAGGGGCCGGGTGTCGTCGAGCTCGGCGCTGTTCGGTTGCCGCTCGTCCTGCGCGTCGAGCTGGATGCGGACGATCAGCGCCGAGATGTTGTCGGTCCCGCCCGCCTCGTTGGCCATCTCGATGAGGAGCTCGCAGGCCTCGTGCGGATCCTGGGTGACGTCGAACACATCGAGCATCTGCTGCTCCGAGATCATCCCGCTCAACCCGTCCGAGCAGAGCAAGAAGACGTCGCCGGGCTGGGTTTGCTCCGAGCGGATGTCGACCTTCACGGCGTCCTTCATGCCGAGCGCGCGCGTGATGATGTTCTTCGGGAGCCTCGCCAGCTCGTCCTGGCTCAGGTCCGGCTTGAGCGCGAGGGCGTCGTTGATGAGCGAGTGGTCCTTCGTGAGCTGCTCGATCTCGCCGTGTCGGATCCGGTAGCAGCGGCTGTCGCCGACGTGCCCGACATGGATCTGCTCCGTTTCGCACGACACGTAGGCGGCGACCACCGTCGAGCCCATGCCCTGGTGCTGGGTGTACGTGTTCGAGATGACGAACACATCGTGGTTCGCCTTGCGGATCGCCGCGACGACGCGCCGTGCTTCCGGATCGAGCTCCTGTTCGTCGGTCGGGACGGGGCCTGGCAAGCTGCCGGCGCGGGTCGCCTCGAAGAAGTTGTCGAGCGATTTGGTCGCGAGCGCGCTGGCGACGTTGCCCGCGTTGTGCCCGCCCATGCCGTCCGCCACGACGAAGAGGCCGAGATCGGACTTCACGAGGACGTTGTCCTCGTTGTGCTTTCGCTGGCGACCTACGTCGGTCACGGCAGCCGCGACGGGTCGGGTGCGGCTGCTCGTCCTGAACTCGCCCATTCGCGGCAGATTATACCTGCCCCTCGCTCTGGACCGCCCACATTCCGGCTGCTTTAGCGGCGGGCTGCTCCCTGGGAGCCGGTCGCTTGAGCGGCGATCCTCGGTGACGTACCGGCCGAGGCTGCCGGTGGTCGCGTGCCCCGGGGTAGGGGATCCAGCGCGAGGCGCACACCGAACTGGAAGAATCCGTAAGCCGTGGGGTCGGAACCCTCGTCAGGGCGGGAGAGGTAGGTGCCGGCGTCGAGCTCGGCGAACACGCCGACGCCAAGGATCGGGGCCGGGTAGAAGTCGGCGCCCAGCGCGATGCGGGCGACATCGAGACCGTGGAACACACGATCGGTCGCTGTCGAGCCGGCCGCCGAGGCCTCCGGCGATGTGAAGACCGTTCGCCGGTACCCCACGCCGTAGCTGATCCAGGGGTCGACCGCGATCCCCTGGGCGACGTGGTAGACGAACCCCAGACCCAGATCGAGGCTTCGGCCGGAGCAGTCGCTGCAGCCTGCTGCTGCCGAGAGCAGGGTGTAGGAGCCGCTTGCTTCCAGGACGGTCACGCGGCTCAAGCCGATGCCGAGGTTGGTCCCGAAGGCGAACCCGCCCGAGACCGTGTCGGCGACCGGTTGGCCGGCGGCCATGCCACCGAAGGGCTGGCTGTACCCGGCCCGTCCCTGGAGCAGGAGGTGTCCGCTTCGCTCGTCGGGCCCGGCGGGGCGCTTCACCCCGGCTTCCGGCCCGGCCTCCTCTTCTTCTTCCTCGGCTGCGGCCGTCTCCTCGGCTGCGGCCGTCGTCTGATCTGCGGGCTGGGCGAGGGCCTGGTTGGCCGAGAGCACCCAGCCCGCTGCCGCCACGCCGAGCATCGGCGCGGTCCACCTTGTCGAGCGCGATCTCACGAACGGCCTCTAGAACAGCGCGGTCCAGAGCGCAAAGGGGGCGCGTGCCGACGAGCAGGAATGTCGTCCGGGCGACGCAACTGCGCCTCGCGTGCCGACGACAAACCTCCTGGACATGGACGACGCACAGATCCGCAGCGACCACGACAGCCCTTCCAGACCCCTCACCTCGGCTCACGGCGATAGGGCGGCGTCCGCGCCGCCTGCGGCGCCGGCCGCGCCCCTCGTGGCGCTGCCGGGAGCGCTCGTCGGAGCGCCCGGCGGTCGATCGGACCCGGGCGCGCGCGGCGGTGAGCCCCTCTCGATCCGGGACGTCACCGTGGAGATCGTGGACGATAGCGACGCGCTCGCCACGGTGTGGCTCCGCTGCGAGCATCCCGGCGGAGGCGCTCCAGTGCGCATCGCCGTCGCGCCGGGGGCCGAGCTCATCCTGGGCAGCGCTCCGGCTGCGGACGTGAGGCTTGACGATGCCGCGGTGAGCGCCCGGCACTGCCGCGTCGCGCACCGCGGCGCATCGATCGAGGTGACGGACCTCGGCTCTCGCAACGGCGTTCGCGTGGGCGGCGTCCGCGTGCGGCAGGCGATGCTCGTTCCTGGCGGCTGCTTCGAGATCGGTCGCACGGCGATGTGCGTCGAGGCGGCCCGAAAAGTCCCGGTGATCGAGGAGGATGGGCCGCCGCTCCCCGGGCTCATCGGCCGCTCGCGGCCCATGCGGCAGCTCGCCGCGGCGGTGCGGCGGGTGGCGCCGCTCCAGCTCCCCGTGCTGCTGCGCGGCGAGTCGGGCACGGGCAAGGACCTCGTGGCCCGGGCGATCCACGCGGAGAGCCCCCGGGCCGACCGGCCGTTCGTGGTCCTGAACGCCGCCACGATCCTGCGGGAGCTCGCCGAGTCCGAGCTGTTCGGCCATCGTCGGGGTGCGTTCACCGGCGCGGTTCGGGAGCGCCAGGGGGCGTTTGTCGAGGCCAGCCATGGGACGCTCTTTCTCGACGAGATCGCCGCGCTCTCGCTGGAGGTCCAGGCGAAGCTGCTGCGCGTCGTGGAGGAGGGGATGGTCCGCCCGCTCGGCGCGGAGAGGGCGACGCAGGTCAACGTGCGGCTCGTCGTCGCCACCTGCGAGCCGCTGGAGACCCTCGTCAGTGAGCGTCGCTTCCGCGCGGATCTCTACGAGCGCCTGGCGGTGTGCCGTCTTCAGCTCCCCGCGCTGCGCGATCGGCCCGACGACATCCCGCTCCTGGCCGAGCACCTCCTGGCGAGCTCCGAGATTGGCCGGCGCCAGCTGTCCCCCGGGGCGCTCGCCGCGCTGAGGGCGCACCGCTGGCAAGGCAACGTCCGGGAGCTGCGGAACGTGCTCATTCAAGCCGCGCTGCGCGCGCATGGCCGTGTGCTGCCCGAGCACATCACGGCGGTCATCGCCGATCGGGAGCCCCCGGTCCGCCGGAAGATCACGCCCGCCGATGCGCTCCGCGCCTTCGAGGAGGTGGGCGGTAACGTCAGCGCCGCGGCGCGGCTCGCGGATGTCCCGCGGTCGACGATGCGGGATCTGCTTCGTGTCGCGAGGGATACGTGAGCTCGATCCGCGGCGCGCGCGCACCGGACCGCAGCGCTAGAAGGCGCCTGCGACGCTGAGCGTGGCCTGACCTGGCGCCACGAACGGCGCGATCGCGGTGATGCGCGGCCCGTCGGCCGCGGTCTGCTGCTTCTGCGGGTACCAATCGATCATGGCGTAGGTCGCGGTGCCGACGACCCCGACGCCGAAGAGGACCCACCCTGTGATCGCCAAAGGGACCGCGCCGTCAAAGCGGTCGAGCTTCTCGCGGAGCTTTCCGCACGCGTTCCTGAAGTCGGGGAGGTCGCCCGACGGATCTTCGCGCGCGCCACAGGGCTGAGACCTGCGGTTCGCGGGGATCGCGCTCTGGTGACCCGCGACGTACGTCTCGATCTGCTGCCCGATGTCGTCGGCGCTGCTGCGCGCGTCCACCGTGATGGCCGAGCCGACGATCCCCATGACCAGGCCGACCCCGGCGACGCCGGTCCCTGCCCAGGCGAGCGGCTTGCGAGCGTACCAGTGGAAGAACGGCTCGCGTCCGCCGGAGGCCTGCGCCGAGCTCATCGAGCCCATCGTGCTGCTCGTCGAGACGCTGACGGCGCCCGAGCTCGTCGGCGCTGCTGGTGACGGTGAGGGGCTTGGCGCGGCTGCGCCCGGAGCCATCGTGCCGGGAGCGGTCGCGCCCGGCACTGGCGGCGCGATGTTCGTCGCCGGAGGCTGTGCCGGCGTTGTCGGCACGGCGCCCGGGGGGGTCGGGGTGGGCGCGGCGGTCGGCGTCGCCGGGGTGGGCGCGCCGACAGGCGGCGTCGCGGGCGTCGCACCGCTCGTGCCCAGGGTGAGCGTCGCGGGCGTGGCTGTGCCGATCTTCGCGTCCACCTGCGTGGTCGCTGATCGGTCCAGGTAGGTCGCGAACAAGGTGTGCTTGCCGGGCGTCACGAACACCGGATCGAGCAGCGGCGCCTTGCCGATGAGGACGCCGTCAACGCTGATGTCCGCGCCATTCGCGTCGGCTGTCACGACGAGGAAGCCGGTCTTCCGTTTCACATCGGCGATCGCCTTCTCTGCTGCGGCGCGCTGCTCCGGCGTCGCCGCGGCGTGCTCGCGCAGGAACTGCTGCAGGTGCTTGCCGGCGTCTTGGAGGTGATTGGAGCGAAGCTCGCTCTGGCCGAGGTTGAGCAGCACTGCCGGGTGTCGCTTGAGCGCGTAGACCTGAAGGAACGCGGTGCGTGCCTCCTCGAACCGACCAGCGTCGTACGCCTTGACCCCTTCCTCGTAGCGCTGGCGCGCGACCTCGGTCACGGGATCGGACGGTTGCGCGAAGCTCAGCGGCTCGCTGAAGAGAGAAGGGGGGAGCCCGGCCTCCGTGAGCACGGCGGGAGCGATCAGCGAGAGCAGGAGGACTGGGGCGCAGGCGCGTGTTTTCATGGCTCCTCAGATCGGGCTTCGCCTCGTCGGCGTCCGCGAAAGGATACGATTGCAGCAGGCCTCGCTGCCGAGGCGAGAGAGAGGTGCGCTTCAGAACGGCGCATCGCGGATGATGCCGCCGCCCTTGCTGCCTCCGGTCGAGCTCGTGCCACGCTGCGCGGGTGCTGGAGGCGCGGGCCTCTGTGCAGGGGGGGCTGCCTTCGGGCTGGTCGCTGGCACCGCGGGCGTCGCTGCGCTCCCGGCGGAAGCGGGCGCCGTGGCCGATGCAGGCGCCGTGGCCGCAGGAGGCGTCGTGACAGAGGGAGGCGCCGCCGCGGCGGCAGATGCTGTCGCCGTGGGAGCCGGAGGCGACGCTGAGGCGCTCGGCGCCAGCGAGGCGCCGTCGTCCTTAGCGGTGGCGGCGGTCGCTGCGGCGGGGGGCGCCTGCGAGGCGGCGGGGGGCGTGGTCGCTGCGGCGGGTGTCTCCGCCATCGACGATGCCGCCGGGGGCACGGGATCCTCTCCGGCGTCGTCTTGACGCAACGTCCGAACGACGACGAGCAGCAAGGCCACGCCCGCGAGGGCGAGCACGACCCGCAGCGCCGTCTTGTTCGGCGTAGACACGGGGATCTCGATCGGATCGTGGTCTTCCGTGCGGACGCCTGACGCGGCCACGGAATCAGCGCTCTCCCTCGCCGGCTGCGCCGCGCGGGAGCCTCTGCGCGCCGGCCGTGCCGACGGCGGTTCGTTCTCCGGGGGCGGGGAGGGGGACCGGTCCACCCGCGGCTGCGGCTGCGGCTCAGCGGCGTGCGCGCCGGCCGCGGCCGCCGGCTCACCCATTCCTACCTGTGTTTTCCCTGCCGGCGCGGGCGGCTGGTTCCGCGTCACCGCGCCGCTCTCCTGGGCAATCGGGGCGCTCGCGTCCGCGGCGCCACCGGCCGTCCGGGCGTCGATGAGCGGCTGAGGCGAGGGGCTGGCCTGCTCACCGGCCCCCGCCGCGGGCGGCCCCGGCGGGTCCTCGCCGATCGCGATGGTCGGGACCCCCTCGATCACGGTGTCGGACACGCCGGACGCGCCGGCTGGTGGGGCCTCGATGACGCGCGTCGTGGGCGCCGCAGGTGCAGCAGGAGAAGGCGCCACCGCGGGTCCAGGCTTCACCGCCGGCGCTTCGGCGGGGGAGGCCGCCTGGGCTTCCGACGACTTCGCAGCGGATGCGCCGGGCTCCTGAGCAACGGCGCCGCCGCGCGGGTCGCCTCGGGCGCCCGACAGCTCGTCGAACCCCTCCCAGGATGGCCGGATCGACGACGCGATCCGTTCCGCCTCCTCAGCAGAGAGGGAGCGCTCACCAGGTTCCGCGGTCGTCGGTTGCTCCCCCGCAGTCATCGCGGTGAGGAACTTACCACCCGCGTCTGCTGCACCGCAATCTCGCGACGGATCGTCGCATCACGGGCTGCCGCGCACGCCCCCCGGCGCCCACGGAAACCACCGCGAACGGCTCACCCGCCGCGCACCTCGCGCAGCAGCGCGTCATCCCAGGTGTCCGCGACCTGGCTCACCGTCGTGACGATATCCTCGAACTCTTCGTAATCGAGCGCGCTGAGGCGCCGCAGGCAGCGCACCACCACCTCGTTGCGCGACTTGTCGATCGCGAAGGCCGCGTCGGAGGTGATGACGAAACTGAGCTCCAGGAGACGCCTGTAGAAGGCCTCGCGCCCGCTCAGGGGGACGGCCATGATGGGAGAGAAGACCATCAGGACGCCTTGAGCCTCCAGCACGTTGACGCCGATCGTCGCGCTCCCGTGCTGAAGCTGCGCGTACCCCGTCTCGTCGAGCGTGCTGTCGCCAGCGCTGCTCGGCGATCTGGTCCCGCCTTGAGAGCTCGCGTTGTACCGGGCGAGATACGCGTTGACCATGCTCGTCGCGTCGGCAAACCTCTCCCCCGACGCGCGGTCCGCGTAGAGGGGTCCTGTGGATGAAGTGGGCGTGAGGTCGGGCACGTGAAACCTCCTGGACGCATCGCCAGTCGCTCGGCGCGCGGGGCTGAACTGGCGAACCGACAGCACACCAGCCCGGCGTGGTTGCATCGTAGCGCTCCGGCGTTCGCGGTGATCGCGCTTTTTGCAGTGGTGGCGCACGCCACCCTCGGGTGCAGCGCGGAGGGCAGCGCGCCGGCTGCGCCCGCCGGCATCTCCGACGAGGAGCGCGCCGCCGCGCTGCTCGATCCGGCTGCGCTCCTCCCCCCCCGCGCCGAGACGGTCGCCCTCGCCGATGCCGTCGCCATCGCGTCATCGCGCGCCGGGGCGCCGGCGCAGGCGGCCTCGCTCGCGGAGCTGGCCGGCGATCTTCGCGTGCGGCTCTTCCGCCTCGATCAGGCGGTCACCGACGCGCGCGAGGCGATGGAGCTCTACAGCGCGGCGGCGACGGCCTTCCGCGCCTCGGCCGATCCGGCCAACGTCGAGCGCGCGTGCCAGGCCGAGCGCCGCCGCGCGCTGCTCGCCGGCGAGCTCGCTCACGACGCGGCCGTGGCGTACCGCGAGCTCTACCTGGTCTCGCGGCGCTACGCCGCCCTCGCCCCGCCCGCGCCGTCCGGCGGCGCGCCGCGCTCGCAGTGCCTGGGCGCGCTCGCGCTCGCGCTCGCGCAGGCCGCTGCCTACCGGCCGAGCGGGGATGCGCTGCGCGCGCTGGAGCAGGAGGGCCACCGCGTCGAGGGCGTCGCGCTCGCGCTCGCATCGAGCCCGGCGCCGGGCTCCTCCGCCGCGCCCGCCAGCTCCGCGGGCGCGGCGCCGGTGCAGGTGACGACCGCCGAAGCCACCGGCGATGTCGTCGTCGCCCCCCGGGCGCCGGCCGCGCCCACCGGCCCGGTGAAGATCACCTCGATCGAGCGGCACGGCTCGGACAAAGGGGCGCGCGTCGTTGTCGAGCTCTCCGCGCCGACGACGTTCGACGTCGGCACGCTCGCGGCGGACGAGAGCGCCGGCAAGGACGCGCGCGTGTTCGTCGACATCGCGAGGGCGACGTCGCGCGGCATCGCGAGGGAGATCGAGGTCGGCGGCGTCCTGCGGCGGGTGCGCGTCGGCGTCCAGCCGGATGGAACGCGCGTCGTCCTCGATCTCGCCGCCAACCTGCACCGCCGGATCTTCTACCTCCCCGATCCGTTCCGGATCGTCGTCGACGTGAGCACCCGCCCTCCGTTGCGCGATGACAAGGACAGCCCCGGCGGCGCGCGAGAGGTCCGGCGCGTCGCGATCGACCCGGGGCACGGCGGCAACGACACCGGCGCCGTCGGCCCCACCGGGCTGAAGGAGAAGGACGTGACGCTGGACGTCGCACACCGCGTCGCCCCGCTCCTCGCGCGCGAGCTCAAGATCGAGACGCTCCTCACGCGGGACAGCGACACCTACGTCCCGCTGGAGCTCCGCACCGCGCGCGCGAACGCGTTCCACGCCGACCTGTTCGTCTCGATCCACTGCAACGCGAGCGAGAACGGCCGCGCTCGTGGGGTCCAGACGTTCTCGCTCGCGGCCCCTCACGACGGCGAGGCGACGTCGGCGCAGCTCGCGGCGCGCGAGAACGCCGCCCGCGCCGGGCGGGGAGGGCAGGGCGTGGACCCAGGTGATCCCGGCGCCCGCCTCGAGGTGGCGGCGATCCTGTCGAACCTCAACGTCGGCGACATGGCGGCCCGCTCGCGCCACTTCGCCGAGCTCCTCCAGCGGTCCTCGCTGGCCTCGCTCTCGCCCCGCTACCCCGACACGAAGGATCAGGGCGTCAGGGGCGCGGGCTTCTTCGTCCTCGCGGGCGCCGACATGCCGGCCGCGCTGTTCGAGACCGCGTTCATCTCGAACCCCGAGGACGAGGCTCGCCTCGCGACCGCCGACTTCCGGCAGAAGATGGCGGACGCCATCGTGAACGCGATCCGCGCCTACCGCGAGGGCAAGTGAGGGGCGCCGCTGGCCTGCGCGGGCGTCGCCCGCGCAGGCGTCAGCCTCGCTCGAGGCCCATGAGCCGCTCGAGCGAGTCGCGCAGCTCGCCGGCCTCGCCCTTCTTGATGAAGTCGTAGGCGCCGGCCTCGGTCGCGTTCTTCTTCATGTCCTCGTGGTTCGAGTACACGATGCAGCGGATGTGCGAGGTCGCGTCGATGGAGCGGAGTCGCTCCAGGCAGCGCACGCCGTCGAGGCCCGGCATCATGATGTCCAGGATGAGCGCGTCGGGCTGGAGGTTGCCCACCGCGACGAGCGCGTCGAACGGATCCTGGAACGTCGTCAGGTCGAACCTCCGCGACAGCGTCTTGCGGAGCGCGGCGAGGACGGAGGGGTCGTCGTCGACCACGACGACCTTCGGCTTGCCCATCCGGAGGATCTCCGGGATCGGGTAGCCGTACTTTCGGAGGAAATCGAGCACGTCCAGCCGCCGGAAACGGAGGTGCCGTCCGGGCGTGCGGAAGTGGCGGATCTCCCCCTTGTCCGCCCAATTGTGGATGGTCTTGAGGTCCACCTGACAGAAGCGCGCGACGTCGCTCGCGGTGAACAGCTCGGGCTGCGTCGTGTTCTCTTTCGGGTTCGTTTCCATGGCTCACTCCTCGAGATCAGGCGTCGCCGGCACGGAGGGGGCATTCGTCTGGGGGGCGTCGAAGCTGGTCGGCACGGGTGGATCTGGCTCTCGTTCCTGTTTGATGTGGATCAGGGATCCATGTGCGCAGCATTCTTCGGCGACGAAGCGCCCGTTGCGCAGGACATAACGGGTCGGACCCTCGGCGCGCCGATCGCGCGTCTCGTGCGAAGGGTCGCCTGGCAGCGCCAGGAAGGGCGGCTCGGCCCCATCGCCCGGGACGAAGCGCGGACAGATCGGCAAGAGCGACTGGCGTTCCGCGAGCGCCACGGCGCTGCGCACGTCCGCGACCGCGGTGAGGAGCTCGAGCGTGCGTGAAGTCGGCGGAGCGAGAAGGATCTCCCCACGCGCGGCGCGCTCCAGGACCTCGGACGGCGCTGCCCAGAAGCTCATCGTCGTCTCGTGCCCGTCGTGCCGCCCGATCTGGCCTGGCGGTAGCGGTAGCAGGAAGAAGCGCGCGTCGAAGCGCCGCGCCTCGGCGAGGGGCGTGATCCACCGCGCCCACGGGACGAGCGCCGCGAGCGCGAGCTTCAGGCCGCGCCGCGCGAGGACCGCATCGAGCGGCGCCCCGCCGGCGAGCTCCCGCCCCACCGCGTCGACCTCGTCGCCGGACAGCGGAAGATCGGTCGGCAGGATGCCCCCTTCCTCCAGCGTCTCGCGGCACGCGGCCACGCACAGCGCTCGCGCCGGCGTCTCGCCCGTCGCGAACGCAGCGGCGCGCGCCGGTGGCTCGGTCGCCCGATCCCTCCAGACTTCCGCGCCGTCCTGCGCGTCCACTTTCCCACCAGGGAACACCACGGCGCCCCCCATGAAGCTCGAGCTCGCGTGGCGGCGAACGCAGAACACCTCGATTCCAGCGCGACCGTCACGGAGGACGATCACCGTGGAGGCATCGCGGGGACGGACCGGGGTTCGGTTCTGATCGAAATCCAGCAATATGGGATAAATTTGTTCCACGTGAGCTGCCTTTCGTCAAACCGTCCGCTGCGTCTCATTTCCGGCGTGCTCTGGCGTGAGCATGCGGATTTGAGGCCAAGTCCGCCGCCTTTTCCGGCGGCTCGGGGACTTCCCGCAGATGCTTTCCACGCTGTCCCGACAACCGATGCCGATTGATGCCGCAGCGTCCGGTCGGTCGCGGGCGTGATGGCGCTTGATGGGATGGCGATGGCGAATCGAGAGGCATCGGCCGCAGTGAATTCGGGCGATCTCTGCCTGCGACGGAGGCGTCGTTGACGGGCTCGGCTCCCACGCTTAGAATCCCGCGCCTCGCAATTTCGGGGGGCTATCTGGCCTCTCCGGACATGTCGCGGAGCCGTTAGTCCCGGCAGCCGGGGTCAGCGCCCCGCGGCTTGCATGCGCCAGGGAGCTCAGACGGCAGCGCCGAACGGCGCATTCGACGCGAGAGGACCTATGAACAAGGCCCAGCTGAAAAAGTTCAAGACCCTGCTTGAGACGAAGCGCGACGAGATCGTCAAGAAGGCCAAGCAAACGCTGACCGAGGACATGATGCTCGACGCGAACGATCTCCCTGACGAGATGGACCTCGCGTCGAGCGAGTACCTGCAGTCGTTCACCTTCCGGCTCCGTGGCCGCGAGAAGTCGTTCCTCGACAAGATCCAGAAGGCGCTCGTGAAGATCGAGGACGGCTCGTTCGGCAAGTGCGAGGAGTGTGAGGAGGAGATCTCGGCGAAGCGCCTCGAGGCGCGCCCCGAGACGACCCTGTGCATCCGCTGCAAAGAGGATCAGGAGCGGGTCGAGAAGGACTACGGCTGACGCTGCGCCGCGCGAGGAGGCCGGCCGCCGGTCGCCTCCTTGCGCGAGGGTGCCTCGGCGCCGTCGGGCGTGCGCTCCTGCTCCCGGTCCACCTCGCGCGGACCGGGAGGGGCCACGCCCGTTCTGCTATTTGCGGGCGGCCGCGCGGCTGCGCGGCTGCTGCGGGGTGCGAC
The DNA here is from genome assembly GCF_051524395.1 of Sorangium sp. So ce117. Classification (NCBI taxonomy): domain Bacteria; kingdom Pseudomonadati; phylum Myxococcota; order Polyangiales; family Polyangiaceae; genus Sorangium; species Sorangium sp. So ce117. Next base: position 5,552,082 of record NZ_CP150309.1, on the reverse strand, counting down.
GCTTCGACGCCACGAGCACCTCGCGCAGGTACGCGCCGGTGTAGGACGCCTCCTCCTGCGCGATGTCCTCCGGGGTGCCAGCGGCGACGATCGTCCCGCCGCGCTCGCCGCCCTCGGGGCCGAGGTCGATCACCCAGTCGCTGCAGGCGATCACGTCGAGGTTGTGCTCGATCACGAGCACGGTGTTCCCGGCGTCGCGCAGGCTCATCAGGCTCGCGGTGAGCACCTCGATGTCGGAGAAGTGCAGGCCCGTCGTCGGCTCGTCGAGCACGTAGAGCGTGCGGCCGGTGGCCTTCCGCGCGAGCTCGCGCGCGAGCTTCACCCGCTGCGCCTCGCCGCCCGAGAGCGTCGTCGCGGGCTGCCCCAGCGTGATGTAGCCGAGCCCGACCCGCGCGAGCGCGGCGAGCCGCTCCCGGACGCGGGGGAGCGCCTCGAACTGGTCGATCGCCTGCTCGACCGTCAGGTCGAGCGCGTCGGCGATCGACATCCCGCGGTAGAGCACCTCGAGCGTCTCGCGGTTGTACCGGCGGCCGCCGCACGTCTCGCACGTCACGAAGATGTCGGGCAGGAAGTGCATCTCGATCCGGAGCACGCCGTCGCCCTGGCAGGCCTCGCACCGGCCGCCCTTCACGTTGAACGAGAAGCGGCCCGCCTTGTACCCGCGCGTCCTCGCCTCCGGGAGGCCCGCGTAGAGCTCGCGGAGGAGCCCGAAGACCCCCGTGTACGTCGCCGGGTTCGAGCGCGGCGTGCGGCCGATCGGGGCTTGATCGATCGAGATGACCTTGTCGATGTGCGAGAGGCCCTCGATGCCGTCGCACGCGCCGATCGGGGCGGAGCTCCTGTACAGCTCGTTCTTCGCGGCCGGCAGCAGCGTGTCGACGATGAGGCTCGACTTGCCCGAGCCCGACACGCCGGTGACCGTGCAGAAGAGGCCGACGGGGATCTCGGCCGTGACGTTGAGGAGGTTGTGGGCCCGCGCGCCGCTCACGCGGATGAAGCGCCCGTCGGGGCGCTGGCGCTTCGTGGGGATCGCCAGCTGCTTCTTGCCGCTGAGGTACGGGCCGGTGATCGACGCCGGATCGGCGCTCAGCTCCTCCGGCGTGCCCTGCGCCACCACGTTGCCGCCGTGCACGCCCGCGCCCGGGCCCATGTCCACGATGTGGTCGGCCGCGAGGATGGCGTCGCGGTCGTGCTCGACGACGACCACGGTGTTGCCGAGGTCCACGAGCCGCCTGAGCGCCTCGAGCAGGCGCGTGTTGTCGCGCGCGTGCAGGCCCACCGAGGGCTCGTCGAGCACGTAGAGCACGCCGACGAGCGCGGCCCCGATCTGCGTCGCGAGGCGGATGCGCTGGCCCTCGCCGCCGGAGAGGGTCTGCGCGGAGCGGTCGAGGGTGAGGTAGTCGAGCCCGACGTCGATGAGGAACCCGAGGCGGGCGATCACCGCCCGGAGCAGCGGCTCCGCGATCGCGCGCTCGCGCGGCGCGAGCGCCCCGTCGACGTGGGCCTCGCCCGCGGCCTGCCCATCGGCGGGGGCCCGCGGCGCGCTTCCCTTTGCGGCCTGCGGCGCGCCTTCCTTCGGCGGCATGAGGCCCTCGAGGAAGACGCGCAGCGTGCGCAGCGGCAGGGTGCCGACGTCCGCGATGTTGCGATCCCCGAGGCGCACGGCGAGCGCCTCCGGACGCAGGCGCCTGCCGTCGCAGGCGTCGCACACGCGCGTGATGACGAAGCGGCCGATCTCGTCGGAGAGCGCGGCGCTGTCCTCGTCGGGATCGGCCTCCTCCTCATCGGCGAGGGCGGGCTCGCCGCTGCTCAGCAGGCGCTCGAGCCGCGGGATGATCCCCTCGTAGGCGGCCCTCTTCTTCCCCCGGCCGCCGGCGCCCTGGGCGTCGCTCCCTTCGAGGATCGCCTGCCGCGCCGCCGCCGGCAGCTTCGCCCACGGGACGTCCGGATCGCAGCCGAGCGCGCTGACGGCCCGCTCCGTCTCCGTGGCGAGCGAGAGCGAGCCGCGGCGCCCCCAGGCCACCACCGCGCCTTCGCGGAGCGTGCGCCGAGGATCGGGGACCACGCGGTCCGGATCGATGCGGGTCCTCGCGCCGATGCCGTCGCAGGCGGGGCACGCGCCGTGCGGGCCGTTGAAGGAGAACATCCGCGGCTCGATGGGCGGCAGCGAGATGCCGCAGTCGATGCACGCGAAGCGCTCGCTCATCCAGAGCGGCTCGATCTTCATGCCGTCGCTGGAGATGTCGACGAGCAGCCTGCCCTCGCCCAGCTTGAGCGCGAGCTCGACGGAGTCGGTGAGCCGGCCCTTGATGCCGTCCTTGACCACGATCCGGTCCACGACCACGTCGAGGTCGTGCGCGCGCGTCCGGTCGAGGACGAGCTCGTCGCCGAGATCGACGATCTCGCCGTCGATGCGCGCTCGCACGAAGCCCTCCCGGCGCAGCCGCTCGATGTCGAGCTTCAGCTCTCCGCGGCGGCCTCGCGCGATGGGCGCCATGATCGTGACCCGCGTCTTGTCGCCGAAATCGAGGATGCGGTCGACGATCTGCTGCACCGTCTGGGCCTCGATCCGCTTGCCGCACGCGGGGCAGTGCGGGGTTCCGACCCGCGCGAAGAGCAGGCGGAGGTAGTCCGAGATCTCGGTCACCGTGCCGACGGTCGAGCGCGGGCTCTTCGCCAGCGCGCGCTGCTCGATGGCGATGGCGGGCGAGAGGCCCTCGATCGACTCGACGTCCGGCTTGGACAGCTGCTCGAGGAACTGCCGCGCGTAGGCGGAGAGCGACTCGACGTAGCGGCGCTGCCCTTCCGCGTAGATGGTGTCGAACGCCAGGGACGACTTGCCCGAGCCGCTCGGGCCGGTGATCACCACCAGGCGGTCGCGCGGAAGCGACACGCTGACGTTCTTGAGGTTGTGCTGCCGGGCGCCTCGAACGACCAGTCGATCCATAGGGGGAACCGGAGAGCTATCACACACGGAAGCGGGCGTGGCGCCGCTCCTGCTCGCCGCTCGCTGCTCTGTTGGCTCTGTTGCCCCTGTCGCCCTGGTGGCCCCGCCCCGTCGCGTGCCGCGCGCCGCGACGCGCAGCGCACGGCGCGCGCCAGGTCTTCCGGTTGTCTTGCAATTCTTCTCACGTCGCTGCGCTGCGAGCTGGACTATGAGAGGGCGCGCAGGTGGAAGCGCGTGCAAGGAGTGTCCTGATGGCGGTCGGCGCCGGCGCTGCGCTCGGCGTGGTCGCGCTCCTTGCGCGGTACGCCCCTGAGCTCGACGCGCTGCTGCTCGAGCCGCCCTCTCCGTCCGGGCGCTCCGAGCCCGGCCCCGCTGCGGCGCGTTCTGTCGGGCCCGCGGCACCAGCATCGTCCACGCCTGCTCCCGCCACGGCCGCTGGTCAGGGGGAGGCAGCAGCGCCCGCTCCGGGCTCGCCTCCCGGTGCGGCCCCGGCTCGGCGAAGCGCGAGCCAGCAGGCCGCCGCGGCGGCCCCGCTGGTCGATCCCTTCGCGGCGGATCCGGCGGCGCGCGCTGCGTGTCCCGCCGACATGAGCCTCGTGGAGGGCGATTTCTGTCCATCCCTCCCGTATGTCTGCACCCGCAGCGGCGATGGAGCCGGCCATGGCTGCCCCGAGTACGGGCGCGGCGCCCGCTGCCGGGCTCCGGTGGATCACCGGCGCTTCTGCATCGACCGCCACGAGTGGCCGAACCGGGTGGGCGAGCTCCCGCGCGTCTACGTCGACTGGTACGAGGCGAAGTCGCTCTGCGCCTCGATCGGCAGGCGGCTGTGCCGGCGCTCCGAGTGGATGCTCGCTTGCGAAGGACCGAAGCGCCTGCCGTATCCTTGGGGCTTCGTGCGCACGCCCAGCCCTTGCAACATCGACCGCGCCGCGATCGAGTTCGACATCGACGCCATGGTGGACGAGGCGACCCGCGAGGGCGAGATCGCCCGGCTGTGGCAGGCCGATCCCATCGGATCGCACCCGAACTGCATCAGCGCCTACGGGGCGTACGACCTCTCCGGCAACGTCGACGAGTGGACCGACAACCTCGCCGACGATCCGGGCACGTCGCGCCCGGCCACGCTCAACGGCGGCTACTGGGGTCCTGTTCGGAACACCTGCCGCCTCACGACCGGAGGGCACGGGCCGACGTTCAAGTTTTACCAGGTCGGCTTCCGCTGCTGCGCGGACACGGTCGACGGCGTCGTCACGCCGCCGCCGCGGCCCTTCATCGAGCGCGACCGCGAGAAGGACGGCGTGTACGACTGACATGCGCGAGCGCATCGCCTTCATCGCCGCCCTCGTCGTCGCCGCCCTGGTGAGCGCGCTCCTCTTTGCCCCCCGCTTCCAGAGGCCGCCTGGGCCGCTCGACGCGGCGAGCGCGGCCCCGGCTGCGAGCATCGCCCCGCCGGAGCCGGCCCCGCCCGCGCCCGCGCTGGCGCCTCCGGCGCCACCGCCGCTGCCTGCGTACGTGCGCGTCGACCCGGAGAGCCGCGCGGCGTGCCTCGGCGGGATGGTGCTCGTCGACGGCATCTATTGCCCGTACGTCGGGCACCACTGCGCCGCTTACATCGACGAGGAGAAGGACATCTGCGCGCGGTTCGAGCCGGAGGTCCTCTGCGAGGGGCGCCTTCAGCACCGGCGCTTCTGCATCGACGTCTTCGAGTACCCGAACATCGAGGGCGTCCGCCCGGTGGTGATGGTCAACTGGCTGGAGGCGAAGCGCGCCTGCGAGATCGAGGGCAAGCGGCTCTGCTCCGGCGAGGAGTGGGAGTTCGCGTGCGAGGGGCCGCAGATGTGGCCCTATCCTTACGGGATCGCTCGCGATCCCGACGCCTGCAACATCGACAAGAAGATCTCGATGCCGGTGCTCGAGACGTTCGCTGACCCATGGAAGATCTCGGCGGAGGTCGAGCGGCTCGATCGCCGGGTTGCGTCCGGGGAGATGCACCGGTGCGTCAGCCCCTTCGGAGTGCGCGACCTGACCGGCAACGTCGACGAGTGGGTGAACAATGAGCTCGGCACGCTGGACGAGAAGCCGTTTCGATCGACGCTGAAAGGGGGCTACTGGGGGCCGATCCGCTCGCGATGCCGCCCGGTCACGTCGACGCACAACCGGTGGTTCCGCTTCTATCAGGTCGGGTTCCGGTGCTGCTCCGACGCCCTCGACGGGGGCAAGGCCGTGACCCCGGCGGCCAAGACAGCGCGCATCCCGCGCCGCAGCCCGATGGTCGATCCGGGCGGGCGGCAGGGGCCGTGAGGGGCCGCAGCCCGAGCGGGTCTGTGGCGCGGCTCTGGCGCGGCCTCTGGCGTGGCCTAACCGCGCACGCCGGCGCAATGTCCGTGCGCCATGCCCGGCGAGGCCTCCCTCGCGTTGCGCCCCGTCTGCGGACGGGCTTCCCTCACGGCCGAGCCACCCCCGACCGCCGTGGCGCGATCGTGGAACCCGGTCCGACCGAACCGCTCCCCTTCCAACTGCGCGCCGCTTGGACTACGTTGTCCGCCGGTGCGAAAGTGGGCGGCCCCGATCGGGGGTTCGCCCTTGTTCCAGGGCCTATAGCTCAATCGGTCAGAGCCCCCGGCTCATAACCGGGCTGTTCCTGGTTCGAGTCCAGGTGGGCCCACGAAAGCCACGAAACAGAAGGAGACAAGGAAGCACGTGAGCATCCGCGAGCAGATCGCATTCCTCGAAGAGCTGTCGGCCATCGACAGCGAGATCCGCCGCATCGATGAGCAGCTCGACAAGCAGCGCGGCAGCCTGGAAGGGATGCGGTCCGACCTGAAGCGGCTGGAGGAGCGGCTGAAGGGCGATCGGGAGACCCTGGCGGCGATGGAGAAGACGCGCTCCGAGCTCGTCGTCGAGCTCCGCCAGATGTCGAGCCAGATCGAGCGCTCGCGGGAGAAGCTGCAGCGCTCCCGGAACGAGCGCGAGTCCAACGCGGCGCAGCGCGAGATCGAGGAGCTGCGCAAGCTGCACCGCGATCGCGAGGAAGAGATCGAGCGGCTGAACTCGGCCTCCGAGGGGGCTCGCTCGGCGATCGACGTGGCGGAGGCGAAGCGCGTCGAGCTGGCGGGGGCGATCGACGGCAGCGCGCCGGGGACGCAGGCGTCGCTGGCCGCGCTCGAGGCCGAGCGCGCCCAGCGCGCCGAGGCGCGCGAGCAGGTGGTCGGCAAGCTGCCGGTCGTCCTGTACCGCCGCTACGAGTCGATCCGGACGCGCAGGCCCGTCGCGATCGCCCGCACCTACGACGGCACATGCCTCGGCTGCCACCTGTCCGTGCCGCCGATGATGTTCCAGAAGATGCGCCGCCAGGATGAGTTCGAGCGGTGCCCGAACTGCAACCGGATCCTCTACTACATGCCGCCGGAGCCCGCGTCGGGCAGCACGCCGGCCGCGGACCCCTCCCGCGCCTGATCCCGGGTGCGGCTTGAAGACGTGCTCCGCCTGCTTCAGGCTCTTCTCGCACGACAGCGGCTTCTGTCCGGTCGACGGGCAGCGCCTCATCCCGGTCGCTGAGGTAGCGCCGCCGGTCCACCCGGAGGACAGGCGCGTCGGCGCGACCCTCTGCGGCGGGCGCTACCAGGTCTGGCGGATCGTCGCCGACGGGGGCATGGGGCGCGTCTACCAGGCGCTCGATCTTCGGACCGGCCGCAGCGTCGCCCTGAAGATCCTCCACCCCGAGGTCGCGCTCGACGAGGTGAGCGTCGAGCGCTTTCACCGCGAGTTCGAGGTCAGCGCGTCGCTGCCCCACGAACAGATCGTCGACGTGCTCGCCTTCGAGAAGACCGAGGACCACAGCTTCGCGCTGGTCATGGAGTACCTCGAGGGCGAGGAGCTGCGGACGGTCCTCAAGCGCGACAAGGTGCTGCCCCCCGAGCGCCTGGTGCGGATGCTGTCGCAGATCGCGCTCGGCCTCGAGGAGGCGCACAAGCGCAAGGTCGTGCACCGCGATCTCAAGCCGGACAACATCTTCCTGGTCGGCACGCACGACGGCGACATGGTGAAGATCCTCGACTTCGGCAGCGTGCGCGACAACAGCGAGGGCGCGAAGAAGCTGACCGTCGTCGGCACGACGATCGGGTCGCCTTTCTACATGTCCCCCGAGCAGGCGCAGGGGCTGCTCGCGCTCGACCATCGCGCCGACGTCTGGTCGGTCGCGGCGATCGTGTTCGAGTGCGTCACGGGGCAGGTCCCGTTCCACGCGCCGACCGGTCCGATGATCCTCGTGGCCATCATGGGCAACAATCCGCTGCCTCCGAGCGTGGCGGGCAAGGCGTACGGGGCGCCGGCCTCGCTCGATCCGGTGATGGAGGAGGCCTTCATGAAGAGCCCGGAGGCGCGCCTGCCCTCCGTCGGCCTGCTCGCCGATCGCGTGGGCCAGGCGTACGGCCTCGCGGGGTCGCACCGCGACTGGGCGCACCTACCGCAGAAGGAGCTCGCGGCCCGGATCCGCGCCGCGCTGCCGTCGGTCCTGGCCCGCCAGCCGCATGCCTCGGCGAGCGTGGGCGCGGTCCCCGCCGGCGCGAGCCGCGGGTCGAGCGCCGCCGCGGTCATCGCGCCCTCGCCGAACGCTTCCGAGGCGTTCGCCGAGGACATCGTGATGGGCGTGCCACAGCGCGTGCCGCGGTGGGTCATCCCCGCGGTGGCCGGCGCGGCAGTGCTGCTCTGTGCGCTCGTTGCGCTGCTGATTTCGCGCTGACGGCGGCGCCGGGCCGTGCGCTCGTGCGACGTTGCGCCTTACGCGCCGCAGCGGCGGAGGCGGCGGCGTAAGGCGCGTGCGCTCCGGTTCAGTGCGCCATCGTCCTGGGCGCCGGGGCCCCGTGTTCGCGCTGGCGCCGCCGCTGTGTTATTTGTGTTGACCATGAGCACTCATCCTTCAACTCGGACCGGCAAGCCCCTCTCCGCCGCGATGTGCCTGATCGCGCTCTCCGGGCTCCCCGTCCTCGGCTGTAGCCAGAGCGAAGCGGCGACCTCTCGCGGCGCCACCGAGGCAGCACCTGCGGCCCCACCCCAGGGCGGAAAATCGAAGGTCGAGGATGCGGTCTATACCCTCGAAATGAAGCCGACGGGGACGTACAAGGCCGGCCAGGAGGGGCTCGTGGAGGTGTCGCTCCTGTCCAAGGGCGACTACCACATCAACGACAAATACCCGATCAAGTTCAAGGTCGCCGAGGCGGCCGCCGAGGGCGTTTCGTACCCGAAGCCCTTGCTCAAGCGCGAGGACGGCGCGTTCGAGGAGACCAAGGGCCTCCTCAAGGTCCCGTTCGTGGCGGCCAAGAAGGGCAAGACCAAGGTGGCGGGCGTGCTCTCCTTCAGCATCTGCAGCGCCGCGAATTGCCTGATGCAGAAGCAGGAGCTCGAGGCGGTCGTCGACGTGCAGTAGGCGGAACGGTAAACTCAGCCTCACGTGAACAACGACACCTCCGGTTACCGGGGGGGCCAGCCCAGCGAGGTCGGCCCCAGCCAGACGGTCCAAGGCAGTGCGGCTGAGCGGGCTCGAAAGGCCCTCTCCGAGCTCGATGCCATCGCCTCCTCGATGGCCAGGCGGTTCAACGAAGAGCAGCGGGTCCTCTCGTTCCAGCAGTACCTGGAGCTCTTCGCTTCCAATCCGGTCCGCTTCGGACGCGACGCGGCTCGCTACGTCCGCGACATGTTCGACCATTTCGGCACGCGGACGATCAAGAAGCCCTGGGGGGAGCTGACCCGGTTCCAGCTCTTCGATCTGCCGTGGGAGCTACCCGCAGCCGAGCCCGCGCAGCAGGGCGCGCCGGCCGCGGCCTCCTATCACGGGCGGGACTTCGCGCTGATCGGCCACGAAGAGCTGCAGGCCGAGGTCTACCGGGTGCTCTGCAACTTCGTGCGCGAGGGCAGGGCCAACAGGCTCGTCCTGATGCACGGGCCGAACGGCTCGGCGAAGAGCACGCTCGCCGCCTGCATCCTGCGCGCCCTGGAGCACTACTCGACCCTCGATGAGGGGGCCGTGTACCGCTTCCACTGGGTGTTCCCGAGCCGCAAGACGATGCGCGGCTCGATCGGCTTCGGCGGCGACGTGAAGGCGAGCGCCGCGGACGGCACGAGCTACGCCCACCTCGAGGACGATCAGATCGACGCCCGGCTCGTGATCGAGCTCAGGGATCACCCGCTGTTCCTGCTCCCGGTGCGAGAGCGGCGGGCGCTCATCCTGAAGCTCTACGAGGACGCCGGCGCGACGGAGCCGCCGCCCGAGTGGCTGATGAGCGGCAAGCTGTCCCACAAGAACCAGCAGGTGTTCGAGGCGCTCCTCGTGGCGAGCGGCGGCTCGCTCGTCGAGACGTTGCGGCATGTCCAGGTCGAGCGGTACTTCATCTCCCGCCGCTACCGCGTCGGCGCCGTCACGATCGGCCCGGAGCTCTCGGTCGACGCCGGCGAGCGGCAGATCACGGCAGATCGCTCGCTCGCCTCGCTCCCGACCTCGCTTCAGGCGACGACGCTCTTCGAGGCGCACGGTGAGCTGATCGATGCCGCCGGGGGCGTGCTCGAGTTCAGCGATCTCCTCAAGCGACCGCTCGACGCCTTCCGCTACCTCCAGCTCACGCTGGAGACGGGGGAGGTCAGCCTGCCGCAGCAGACGGTGCAGACGAACGTCGTGATGATCGGCAGCGCCAACGACGTGCACCTCAACGCCTTCCGGGAGCACCCGGAGTTCCCGAGCTTCCGCGGGCGCTTCGAGCTCCTGCGCGCGCCCTACCTCCGGAGCTACCCCGACGAGCAGGCGATCTACGACACGCAGATCGTCCCGTTCGTGACCCGCCACGTCGCCCCGCACGCGACGCGCGTCGCCGCGCAGTTCGCCGTGCTCACCCGCATGCGGCAGCCGGAGGCGAAGCGGTACCCCGACGCGCTCGCGCCGCTCGTATCGAGCCTCACCGCCGTCGAGAAGATGGAGCTGTTCGCGACGGGCACGGCGCCGGAGCGGTTCGACGCCGAGGCGCAGAAGGTCCTGCGCGCTGGCATCGAGGCGATCTACCACGAGAGCGACGCGTCCGTGGACTTCGAGGGGCGCCTCGGCGTCTCGCCGCGTGAGGTGCGGACGCTCCTGCTCGACGCGGCGCAGAGCGAGGATCACGCGTGCCTCTCCCCGTTCGCGGTGCTCTCGGAGCTCGACGCGCTCTGCAAGCGGCAGGCGGAGTACGACTGGCTCAAGGAGAAGCAGCTCGCGGGCGGCTACCACGATCACCGGCTCTTCCGCGAGGTCGTGCGCACGCGGCTGCTCGACACGACCGAGGAGGAGATGCGGACGGCCAGCGGCCTCGTCGACGAGACGCGCTACGCCGAGCTGTTCGATCGGTACGTCTCCCACGTCGGCGTCTGGGTGAAGGGGGAGAAGATCAGGAACCCGCACACCGGCGACTTCGAGAACCCGGACGAGCGCATGATGCGCGAGGTGGAGGCGCTCCTCGGGGTCCGCACGAAGCACGACGATCACCGGCGCGGCCTGATCTCTGCCATCGCGGCGTGGGCCATCGACCACCCTGGCCAGAAGATCGTCAACGCGGTCGTGTTCCCGCAGCAGATCCGCAAGCTGCGGGAGGCGGTGTTCACGGAGCGGCGCAAGGGCGTGGCGCTCCTGGTTCGCGATCTTGTCGCGCTCCTCCGCGACGCGCAGAGCGACGGCAAGTCCGAGAAGGGCTGGGGCGAGCTGCGCGAGGAGGAGCGCAGGAACGCGACGCGCGCGCTCGAGCGGCTGCGCGGGATGGGCTACTGCGACCGCTGCGCGCTCGACGCCGCGAGCGCGCTGCTCCGCGCGCGCTTCGCGGAGCTCGTCACCTGAAGCGAAGCATGATCATCGACTCGCACTGCCACGTCGATCCGCGTCATTTCCGCGAGGGAGCCGACGCCGTCCTGGACCGCGCGCGGGCCGCCGGCGTGGACGCGTTCGTGGTCGTCGGCGTCGACGCGGATCTCTCCGCGGCGCGCTTCGCCGCGGATCTCGCGGCGCGGCGCGCTGACGTGCACGCCGCGGTCGGCGTCCATCCGCACGATGCCTCCGCCTTGGACGACCGGATGCTCGCGGAGCTCGAGGTCCTCGCGCGCCGGCCCGAGGTCGTGGCCGTCGGCGAGATCGGCCTCGACTACCACTACATGCACTCGCCGAAGGACACACAGCAGCGCGTCTTCGCCGACCTCGTCGCCCTCGCTCGGAGGGTGGAGAAGCCCATCGTCATCCACACGCGCGAGGCGCCGGAAGACACGCTCGCGATCCTGGAGCGCGCCCAGGCGAGCGACGTGGGCGGCATCATCCATTGCTTCTCCGAGGATCGCGTGTTCGCCGAGCGAGCGCTCGCGCTCGATTTCGACCTCTCGTTCTCGGGCATCGTGACCTTCAAGGCTGCGCGCGCGATCCAGGAGGTCGCCGCCTGGGCTCCGGGGGATCGGATCCTGGTCGAGACGGACAGCCCTTACCTCGCGCCGGTGCCGTTCCGGGGGAAACGGTGCGAGCCAGGGCACGTGCTGCACACGGCGCGCTTCGTCGCGGAGCTCCGGGGCGAGCCCTTCGAGGCGCTGGCCGCGCGCACCGCGGAGAACACCCGCAGGCGGCTGCGGCTTCCGCAGGACGGCGCGCTCGCCGGCTGAGACGAGCGCGCGCGGTTCGCGCCTGCGGGCTCGCCCCAGGCACGTTTCGAGGCATAGTGACAGCACGATGGCGCAGAGGTCTCGCGACGGCCGCCGGATCGCATCCGCGTGGGCCCTCTCCGTCGCAGCCCACGCAGGGCTGGTGGGCGCAGGCGCGCTGGTCGTCGCAGGCTCGTTCTCGGCACCGGAGGTAGCGCGCGCGCGGACGGTCGGGTCGCCAGCCGCGATGCGCGCGCCGATCGAGATCGAGCTGCCCGTCGTCACGGACGGCACGCTCGACCGCGCGGCGGCGACCGCGTCCGAGCTGGCCGTACGCGTTTCGCGGGGCGGAGGGGAAGACGCACCGCGGCCGGACACGGGGACGAGCGGGCGTGGAGGTACCGACGCGGCGGAGCTGCCTGCGTTGAACCTCGCCGACAGGGACGACGCGACCTTTCTGTCTCCAGAGATCCGCTCGCGCCTCGACAGGAGCCAGATCCAGCGCATCCGCTCGTCGTCCCAGCGCGCATCGCGCGAGGACTGGCGCGCCAGCCGGGAGCCCATGGAGCTCACGTTCCTCGCGGGGGGGCGGATCGGCCGTCGGGCCGAGCGACGCACGTCGGCCGAGCGCGATCCGTCGCTCGGGGCGCGCGATGGCGGCGCGCCCGAGCGTCGCGGCGGTGTGCTCGGCGCTGCGGCCCAGCCTGCAGGCATCGACGGCGCGACCGACGTGTCCGCTGCGCGCGACGCGACGCTTTCGCTGGGGGCGAGCCCGCGCGCCGCCGGCGGCGCCGTGGAGGGAGGCGAGCGCGCGTCGGCGGGGCTGGGCGTTCGCGACGGGCGGCCCGGCGAGGATCACCGCGAGAGCGCGGCGGTTCCGCTGGCGCGGCCGATGGTCGCGGTGGGCACGCCATCCGTCCCCGCGGACGCCGTGGGGCACCCGAACGACACGGTGGACAGCGAGCAGGAGGTGGCGACGGCGATCCAGTCGCTCGTTCACGCCAGCTCGGCCGGAGGGGCGCGTGGGCTCGGGCCAGGCGGACAGGCAGGACCGGGCGCGACCGGCGCGGGTGGCGTGGCGGGCCGCGGTGCGCGCTCCAGCGCGCTCGGTTCAGGGCGCGGCCGGCTGCTCGACAACGATCCGCTCGATCGCAGGCGCAGCCACTACATGAGGCAGGTCATGGCCAAGCTGCACCCGCTGTGGGCCGACGCGTTTCCCAAGTGGGCCGCAGGCGAGGGGCTTCAGGGGACAGTGATCGTGACCTTCGTGATCCACGCGGATGGGACCGTGGGGAGCGCGTCGGTGACGCGGCCGAGCGGCATCCCCGAGTTCGATGAGAACTGCCGGCGCGCGGTGCTGCGCGGTTCGCCGTACCCCCCGGTGCCGCCCGAGCTCGGCGAGAGCTTCCGTTGGTCGATGCCGTTCGAGGCGAGGAACCCCGCGGTCCTGCCGAAGCACCGAGAGCGCGAACGGTGATCCCGAGCGACGATCACGCGTCGTAACGCGCACGACCTCGCTTGACAGAGCGGAGACGGGGCGGTACTAGTCCGCCCTCACTTTTGCCGAAGTAGCTCAGCTGGCTAGAGCAGGCGTTTCATACGCGCCGGGTCGGGGGTTCGATTCCCTCCTTCGGCACCAGCAATGGTGACAGTCGGCCGCTGGCCTCCCTCGGAGGGCCAGCGGTGGCTGCGTGAACATCAAGGCCGCACGTGGACGAGGGTTCCTTCCTCGTCGTTGCTGTACACAGCGTGCCACCCTTCGGGGAGCTCCGGCTCGGCCCACAGGAAGATGCGCCGCGCATCGATGGGCGTCAGCGCGATGTCGTGGAAGCCTTGCGCTTCGCCGACCCCGGCGCCCCAGTACATGCCGGTGATCGCCTGGCCCGGCGCGAGGTCCATCACCCACGGGGCGTCGGTGACGTCGAAGCTGTCGGCGACCTCGCGCGGATCGATGTTGCGCGTGACGTGCTTGCTCCGCACGCGGAAGGTGCCGCGCGCGGTGGACGCGGTCGATTCAGGGTCGCGCAGCTGGTCGCGTCCGGACGAGATCAGCGTGGCGTAGATGGGCTTCTGCCCCTCGTAGGCCGTCAGGGTCTGGTTCACCAGGCTGACGTCGAGCCAGCGCTGCGCGCCCTTGGCGAAGTCGGGGAGCTTGGTGCGACGCACGACGACGACAAGGTCCTGCGCGCGCAGCCAGAAGCCGTCGCGCGCCTCCTCGAAGCGGACGCCGTCCACCGTCCTGAACCTGCCCGTGAGCGGCACGCCCGTGTGGCGCTCGAGCTCCTCGTCGTTCTCATTCGCCTTACCGCGGCCGAGCGACCACGTGTGAACGTCGTGGCGATGGACGAACGCCACAGGCAGCCCGAGCTTCTCGACATCGAGGCCGTGCCACGGCGATCCGAGCGCGGCCTGGAGCCGGTCGGTCGGGATGAGCCGTCCCTCCGGCGTCACGCCGAACCTGCGTCCGTCGGTCGCTCCCGACGTGAACGTGCGGGTGATCGCGACCCCGCTGCCTTTGCGCAGCGCCACCGTCTTCAGCGCCGCGCGCAGATCGACGCGGGCGCCGTCCTTTCCGCCGATGTCGATGCCGAGCGCGGCGATGGGCGGGAGCGGCGCGATCACGTCGGCGATCGGGAAGACGAAGTATCCGGCCTCGGTCCTGCGCCCGTCCTCGCCGATGCCGTCGCCTCTCGGCAGCAGCACCGGGGGCCCGGAGGAGACGCCGCGCGCGTCCAGCGGGACGTCGTTGGCTGACGCGCCGAGCTGCGCGTCGCTGCGCTGCACACGCTCGAGATGGCGATCGAGATCCGGCTCGGCGTGCTGCAGCTCCTCGCGGCTGGGCACCCCGAAATACACCGGGGCGCCCTGGGTTCGCGCGCGGCCATAGCGGTAGGGGAGGGGCCGCGACGTGTCGGACAGAGCCGGCAGGAGCGCGAGCACGTCGGTGTTCAGCGTCGCGCCGTCGCCTGCGCAGACGAACCCGCGAGGGCGGATCGCATACCAACCGCCGCTGCACCCCGCGCGTCCGTACGGCTCCGAGGACCTCACGACGGCGGCGCCAGGATAGAGCTCGCCGAGCTTGCGTGCGCCCGCCTGTGGACGCGCGAGCACCGGCGTCCCTGCGCGAAGCGCGACCAGCTTGGGGCCGTCCGCTGGCAGCGCGGCGACCTCGAGCGCGTCGTCGCTCGCCCCCTCCTTCGACAGCTCTAGCGCCGCGCCTGCCGGCTTGCATCCGCACACGGTCAGCGCGACGAGCAAGGTTGCGAGCCGCCCATCGACGCGTGGCGAGCGGGGGCCGCGGTCGGGGCGCCGCGGCGCGCAGGGCAGCGGCGTCTGGAGGCGCGGAGGCGAGACCGAGCGGGAGAGATCCGTCGGCAAGGAAGCGAGCGGCATCTGCCGATGCATGCCCGGCTCGCGCGCGCTGGGCCAAGTTCCGTGGCGTCGCCTGCGCATCGTCGGTGCGCTCGGGGCGCGGGTCGTGGGCGCGTGTCATCGGCGCGCGTGCCGCCCGGCCGCTGGCGCGACGAGAGCGTCGACGCCATGAGGTGCGCGTGCGCTTTCGCCCTGCGGTGGTGTTCCTCCTGCTCGCGCCGTATGCCCTGGTTTTCTATGCATTCCTGGCGTTGCGCCGCGCCTCCGCGTCGCTCCGGGCGCGGCACCCGTGGCGCACGTGGGTGAGCCCGAACCTCCTGATCGGGGGGTTCCTTCTTCCAGGCGACGTGGTCGAGCTTCGTCGCCTCGGCGTCCGCGCCGTGATCAACGTGTCGCGCGAGCTGTACGATCCGGTGCTCGCGCTGCGCGCGGCAGGGGTCGAGTACCTGCGCATCCCCTGCTGGGACATGTGCGCTCCCACGCTCGAGGAGGCCGCGCGCGGCGTGGCGTTCCTCGAGCGGCATATCGTCGCTGGCCACCGTGTCCACGTCCATTGCGCGAGCGGCGTGGGCAGGAGCGTCACGCTCGCGCTCTGCTACCTCGCCACCCGCGGCGGCATCGAGGTGGGCGAGGCGCTCGCCCTGATCGAGCGACGGCGCCCGCGCGTCGCGCTGCGCCCCGTGCAGCGCGCGTTCGTCGAGCGCTACGTCGCGTGGCATCGTGCGCACGCCGAGCGCCGTGCGCGCGCGGCGCCGGCCGTGATCACCTCCGGCGGAGGAGGGACTTCAGGTTGAAGAGCCCGAGCGCCGGCGCCGCGACGGCGAAGGCGCCGCCGCACGCAGCGAGGATGAGCGCGGCACCCCACGGCGCCGCGGCCACCGCGTCGGGCAGCGCCGCCTTCAACGCGGCGCCGCAGCCGACCGATATCGCCGCGAGCAAGGCCACGCGGCCGATCCGGATCTGATCCAGCCCGAGCCCGCCGATCTCGCGCCGCACACGGCGCCCGAGGGCGATCGCCTCGACCCATCCTGCGATGACGGCGCCGAGCACCACGCCGAGCACGTCGAGCCACTGCATCAGGACGAGGGCGACGGCGGTGCTGACGACCACGCGATAGAGCGCGTAGCGGGCCGGGGTCCTCGTGTCCCCCAGCGCGAACGACGCGGTGATCAGCACGCGCCCGGCGGCGTTCCCGAGCAGCGCGAGGCCGTAGGCGCACACGAGCGGCTCGACCCTCGTCGTCGATTCCTGGTCGAACGTCCCGGTCTGCAGCAGCAGCGTGATGAGCTCCCGCCCGAGCACCATGAACACGGCCGTGGTCGGCACGGTCAGGACCGTGATCCGCGCGAGCGACGCCCCGAGTCGGCGCGACAGCGCCTCGTTGCGCCGCGCGACGTCGGCCTCGGCCGTGTCGCGCGCCATCTCGGGCAGCGCGACCGCGGCCTCGCCGGCCCCGAGGATGCTCATCGGCAGGAGGTAGACCGTCTGCGCGTAGCTGAAGGCCGCGTTCGCGCCGGCGCCGAGGAAGCTCACGAGGAGCGTGTCGACGAGCCCGGACACCTGGATGATCCCGCGGCCGAGCAGCGCGGCGGGCAGCTTGCTGCCGGCCTCTCGGACGCTCGGGTCGCGCGCGTCAAGGCGCGGCCTGAGCCCGCCGAGCAGCGAGCGCGCCGAGGGGAGCAACAGCGAGAGCTGCAGCGCCGCGCCCGCGAGCGCGCTCCACGCGAGCGCCTCGGCGAGCGGCTCCCCGCGCATGCCGAGCCACGCGCCGCACGCGAGCAGCCCCGCGATCTGGGCGGCGCTCCACGCGACGGGCGCGGCGTACGGGAGGAAGAACCGCCGGTGCGCGTTGAGCACGCCGAGCCCCCACGCGGACAGCACGAGCAGGCCGGTCATCGGGAAGATGATCCGGACGATCCGGGTCGTGCTGGCGAGCTTGTCGTCGTCGAAGCCCGCCGCGACCAGAAAGGACAGCCACGGCGCCGCGAGCACGCCGGCGAGCGACGCGGCCGCGGCGGCGACGAGCAGGATCCCGAGGGCGGAGAGCGCGAAGTGCGCCGCGCGTCGCGCGTCGCCGGCCGCGCGGAGGCGCGCGTAGACGGGGATGAAGGTCGCGGAGAGCGTCCCCTCGCCGAGCAGGTTCTGGGTGATGTTCCCCGCGCGGAACGCCGCGGCGAGCACGTCGGCGAGCTCGGATGTCCCGAAGAAGTGCGCCGTCACCCGCTGGCGGAGCAGCCCGACGAGCCGCGAGAGGATGATCCCAGCGGTGACCATCGCCGACGAGCGCGCCGCGCTGGTCGCCTTCTCCTGCCCGGCCGCCGGCGGGCCTGCGCTGGTCGCCGGGGACGCGCCCGGGGCTGCGCTCGCCGGCGTGGTCCCCGCCTGTAGGGCGGCGGGCGGATGGAGATCGGGCGGCACGGCGGCGCTTCTATCAGACCTCCCGCCCCCGGGCGACCTCGGCGCCGGCTGGCCGGCGCCTCAGTCCCTGAGCCTCGCCGAGCCGAGCCGCTCCGCGTGCGCCAGCACCCGCCGGGCGATGGCCGGACCCTCGTCCCGGCGATCGAGGTGCCGCGGGATGAGCCCGCGCTCCGCGGCCTCCCACAGCTCCGGCTGAGAGATCCCGGACTCGGTGCGCGAGCGCAGCCGCGACAGGGAGATGTCCATCTCGGGCAGCAGGACCGGCTCCTGAGGATCGCGGAGGAGCGCCGGATCGATGCAGCATGAGAGATCGTTCGCGCCGGCGGAGCGCGCGTTCAGCGAGGGGATATCGAAGCGCGCTTCCAGCGTGCGGATCACCGACGCGTGGTCGAGCACGGTGCTCACCGCGCAGCCCCTCCGGACGAAGGGGCCTGCCACGATCGACGGCACCCGGAACCCGAGCTGGGTGAACAGGGGATCGTCGTCCGTGGTCGACGGCGGCGCGACGTGGTCGAAGAAGCCCCCGTGCTCGTCGTAGGTGATCACGAGGAGGCACTGGCCCCACTGGGGGCTCTTCGCCAGCGCGTTGTAGATGCTGGCGATGAGCACCTGCCCGAGCTGCACGTCGTGGTCCGGGTGATCGTCGTTCGCGGTGGCGCCGAAGAACTGGGGATCGATGACGGAGAACGAGGGGAGGATCCCCGCGGCCGCGTCCTCGAAGAAGCGCTCGATCCCGGAGACGCCCTTGAACTTGAAGTACGCACCCGAGCACCACGGGACGTCGTGGAAGTAGTTCCTGCTCGAGATCCCTGCGTCGCTCAGCAGCTCGAACACGCTCGTGAAGCCGGTGACCGGCACGTTCCTCGAGACGCCCCTCGACGTGGCGCCGTGCAGGTAGAACCGGTTCGGCCAGGTCGGGCCGAGCACCGAGGAGAACCAGCGCTCGCAGATCGTCGACGCGTCTGCGAGCGCGTAGAGGACCGGCAGATGCTCCCGCACGTGATAGCCCATGACGTCGCGCTGGTGCGGCCCTGCGTGCGCGATGACGAACCCGTCGTTCATCCCTTGATTCCACTGCGTGTGGGCAGCGTCCCAGGTGTGCGGCGGGTCGGCCGGCGTGAAGTTTTCGAGCTGGAAGGGCGAGATCCGCGTCCCATCGAGCGCTCGGTTCGACTCTGTGCCTGTCAGACCGTCGATCTGCCGGCCTTCTTTCAGTAGCAGCGAGCCGAGATAGTGGTCGAAGGAGCGGTTCTCCATACAGAGAACGACGATGGTGTTGATGGGCGCCAGCAGCTCCGCCGGGCTCAGACCTCCCGTCTCCGCGCAGCGATCCGGAGCGCCGCCGGCCTCGCCGCCTTCCGGCCGTCCTGAGCCGACCGCTCCTTCTGAGCCACCCGCACCGCCTGCTCCGTCGCTCTCGTCCGCGCTGCCCGCGCTCGGCGGGGCGTTGCCGAGCAGCATCGCGCCCTCTGGGGTGCTGCATCCGAAGGCCGAGGTGCCGAGCGCAGCGCCGAGCCCGGTCAGCACATGGCGGCGGGTCAGAGGATTACGGGTCGAACCATTCCGTTTGTTCATCACGCACAGGATTCCCACGAACGCGGGTCCGAGGAAGGAGTTTTGGTCTCCTCCAGAAGGTGACGAATCGTCCGCTGCGTGATCGATGAAGCGGACGTAGCGGACGTAACTGAAGCCGATGTAACCGCTGTAATGGACATACCTGGTGTGATGGACATAACAAGCGCAACGGATGTGACAGACATGACGGATGTGAGGGATGTGGCTGACGTGAACGTAAAGGGATCAGCCGATGAAGTTGAAGTAGCGGGCGTAACCGGCGTAACCGGCGTAACCGGCGTAACCGGCGTAACGGAGAAGACCATTCTTTTCGCGAGGTCAGCGGGGTGGTATGGGTAAAAAACGCGGGGGTCTACGTCTGCAAACTGCCACCTTCCGATGAGCTCCAATCCACTTCCACCTACTCCCGGCCGGCAAGCTACCGTCGCGAACGGCCGGCCGCTGCGGTTGTGCATCGTGGACATGAACAATGGCCACGTGAACCAGGCGATGCGCTGTCTACGCGGGCTCGCCGCGGGGTTCTTCGAACGCGTTCAGGCGCGCAATCCGGGCCTCTCCTGCGAGGTCGTCGAGGTGTCCCCCAGAGACACCAACGCACCCATCCCTACGGACTGCGATCTGTACCTCGCGTCAGGGGGGCCCGGCTCTCCCTTTGATGGGGAGGGCGAGCCCTGGACGCGGGATTTTGCGCGCTTCGTGGACGGCGTGGTCGAGTCGGCGATCCAGGGGGGCGCGCACCGGCGTGCTCTCTTCGCGATCTGCTACTCGTTCGAGCTCGTCGTCCATCACTACAAGCTGGCCGACGTCGTGCCCCGCGCCGATCGCAAGTTCGGCGTCATGCCGATCTACACGACGCCCGTCGGCCAGCAACACCCGCTGCTGGCGCCGTTTGGGGACCGTCTCTTCGCGTTCGAGCACCGCAACTGGGAGGCGGTGAACCTCGACGAGCGCCAGCTGAGCTCCCTCGGCGGCCAGCTCCTCGCCCGCGAGAGCCGTGACGGCATCTCCAAGGGGCGGGCGATCCTCGGGTTGCAGGTCGCACCCGGCGTCGAGGCGGTCCAGTTCCACCCCGAGGCGGATCGCGCCGGCGTCATGAGCTGGTTGGCGCGCCCTGAGCAAGCGGCTGCCTTCAAGGCGACCTATGGAGAAGTGACCTACCTTGCGATGCTGCGCACACTGGACGATCCTCGACGGCTTGCGCGCACCTACGCGCTCGTCATTCCGGGCTGGCTCGGGCGCTGCTTCAACGAGATCGCCGGTCCCCGCGGCTATGCGGAGCTCCCGTCGCTCGAGGACCTCCCGTGCTCTCGCTTCAGCGCGCACTGCAGCGCCGAGCCATCCGCGCGATCGCTCGCCTCTGACGAGCGCGTTGTGCGCGAGCTCTGAGCAAAGCGCCGAGGCAGCCTGCAGAGGGTGCGTCCGAGGGCTACACTGCAAAAACGAAAGAGAAAGGACTGGGATGTAGAGGCAGCAAAGGCAAAGGCAGCGAGGGAGAGGAGGAAGAGGAAGGGGAAGCGGAGGAAGCGGAGGAAGCGGAGATAACAAAGCTTACCGCCGCAGTGCCGACGAAGTGCTGCTCGCGCCTTGCGCGCCGGGCAACCTCTGGCTTATGGTCATAGGATTACGGGACGAGCGCGAGCAGGGCTCGCGGGCCAACATTTGGAGCCGGAGGCTCCTCGGGCACGCATGAGAGAGAACGCATGAATCACTCGCGTCCGGCCGCTCCGACGAGTCTAGCTTCGCCGGACGTCCGCGCGCCGGGCGCGTCTGAGGAAGGCCACGCTGGCGTCGACTTGCCTGTGGAGCCCAAGGGCGTACGGCCATCCATGCCGCACGACGACCTCGGAGCGCAGGAGGTCCAGGTTGAGTCGCAGCTGGGCGTGACGGACCCGATCGCCATGTCGCAGGTCCGTGATGCGTTGACGCAGCTGAGCCGCGAGCGCGGGACGCAGCCGAACGTGCTGCTCATCATCTACCACCGGCAAGGCGCCGAGACGGTGCGGCTGATCGAGGGGGTCGGCGTCGTCATCGGCCGCGATCCGAGCGCCGATGTCGCGATCCCCGAGCGCAGCCTGTCGCGACGCCACGCGCGCTTCACGTTCCAGCGCGGCGACGTGCTCATCCAGGATCTCGGCTCCACGAACGGCACCTTCCTGAGCGGGCAGCGCGTCGAGCACGGCGTCTTGAAGCCCGGCGACGAGGTGATGCTCGGCGAGATCACGGCGTCGCTGCGCGTGATCGCGAGCGCCGAGCTGCCGGTGCTGAACCTCGACGCGCTCGACGGGCGTCGCGGCGCCTCGGAGCGGAGAAAGATGCCGAGCATCGAGAACCTGGTGGGCGGACCCACGCCGGTGGGTGGGCTGCGCACGGTCGGCGACGAGGGGCTCGTGATGCGCAGCCCCGCTATGCGCCCGGTGCTCGAGACCGCGATGCGCCTCGCGCGCTCGTCCGCGCCCGTGCTGCTCCAGGGCGAGACGGGGACCGGCAAGGACGTGCTCGCGCGGCTGATCCACGAGGCTGGCCCTCGCCACAAGATGCAGATGATCCGCGTCGGATGCAGCGGCGTGCCCGCCCAGCTCCTCGAGAGCACGCTCTTCGGTCACGAGGTCGACGCCTTCCCCGGCGCGGTCCACGCGCAAGAGGGCGTCTTCGAGACGTGCGCGGGCGGCACCCTGGTGCTCGATGAGGTCGGCGACCTCCCGCCCTCCTGCCAGGCCGCGCTGCTGCACGTCCTCGACACCGGTCGTATGGTCCCCGTCGGCTCGACCAAGGAGACCGAGGTGGACGTGCGGATCGTCGCGACCACGTACCGCGATCTCGAGGCGATGTGCGAGGCGGGCACGTTCCGTTCAGATCTGCTCTACCGGCTCAACGCGGCGCCGCTGCGCATCCCGCCGCTCTGCGAGCGACGGGAGGACATCGGACCGCTGGCGCAGCGCTTCCTCCGGCAGGCGAGCGAGCTGCACCGCCGGAACGTGCGCTCGCTCGATCCGGAGACGCTCGCGCTCCTGGAGCAGTACCCCTGGCCGGGCAACGTACGCGAGCTGCGCAGCGCCATCGAGCGCGCCGTCGTCATCGCTCGGGGGCATGTCATTACCCCGCTCGACCTGCCGGAGAGCATCCACTCGCTCTCGGCGCCCAAACGCTCCACGCCGCCGCCCGATAGGACCCCCGTCGAGCTCGCAGGGCCGCCCAGCTCCGCGCCGACGATCGGGCTCAAGGCGCAGATGGACCGTCTGGAGACGGAGATCATCCTCGATGCCCTCCGCGGCACCAACGGCAACCTGGCGATGGCCGCTCGACGGCTCAGGATGCCGCTGCGCACGCTCCAGGAGAAGATCGCGAGCCACGGCCTGAAGCGCTCCGACTACCGGGACGGCCCGTCGTCGCGGTCGAAGTAGCGAAGCGCGCTAGCCTTCGTCCTCCAGCACCGCCAGGGCTGCATTGCGCCCGCACGCGCCGTGGACGCCGGCGCCGGGGTGCGCATAGGACGAGCCCAGATACAGGCCGCGGAGCGGCGTGCGGTAGCGGAAATAGGGGAACACCGGCCGGAAGATGAGCTGGTGCCGGATGTCGGCCGAGCCTCCGCCGAGATCGCCGCCGATGAGGTTTGCATCCATCGCCTCGAGATCGTCCGGCGCCCAGATCGTGCGGGCGATGATCCTCTGCCGGAAGCCAGGGGCGAGCTCCTCGATCCGCGCCTCGATGCGATCGGCGAAGCGCTCGCGCGACTCCGCCCAGCCGCCCTCGATGGTGGAGGGGACGCGGGAGTAGGCCCACAGGGTGTGGCGGCCGGCCGGCGCGCGCGTCGGATCGACCAGCGACTGCTGCCCGATCACGAGATAGGGGTGCTCGGGGAGCGCCCCGGCGCGCACCTGCCGCGTGAAGGCCGAGAGGTCGTCGAGGCTGTCGCCCGCGTGCACGACCGCCGCGCGCGCGGGGTCCTCGTGGGACCACGGCGTCGGACCGTCGAGCGCCCAGTCCATCTTGAAGGTGCCGAACCCCTGGCGAAACCGGCGCATGGCGCGCTGCACCCGCTCGGGAACCAGCTCCGACGCGAGCAGGCGGAGGTAGAGCGTCGGCGCGGCGAGGTCGGCGACGATCGCGCGGCGGGCGCGGAGCTCCTGGCCGTCCTCGAGCCGGACCGCGACCGCCCGTCCCTCCCTGGCGATGATCTGGTCGACGCGGGCGCCGCAGCGGAGGGCGCCCCCGCGCTCCTCGACGCGCCTGAGCAAGGCGCTCGTGATCGCGCCGGCGCCGCCCTCGGGCACCGCGAAGCCGCCGCTCGAGGCGAGCACGGTGAGCATGAAGCCGACGATCGCTCCGCAGGGATCGTCCGGGCCCACGTCGGTGTGGAGCGCGAGCCCGGGGACAACGCGCCGGGCCGCCTCTGTCCGGAAGGTGCGCGTCGCGAAGCCACGTCCGCTTGAGAGGGCCACCTGCGCGAGGCGGAGCAGGTTGAGGGGCCCGAGCCGGAGCAGCGGCCCGAGGGCGGGCGGCGTGGACAGGAGCGCGTTCAGCAGCCGCTCGCGGGTGGCCGCGTGCCAGCCGGCGATCCGGCGCCACGCGGGGCCATCTTCGCCGAGCGACCGCGCCGTCGCCTCGACGTCCCGCGCGATCGAGGCGCACGTCCCGTCGGGCGCCGGGTGAGCGCTGTCGATCGGCGCGTGCCGCCACACGAGGCCGGCCCCCGGCAAATCGAGCGGCACCAGCGCCGGGCTCGTCTGCCCGAAGGGGAAGAACGCCGCGCCGAGATCGTGGCGGAACCCCGGGAGGGTCACCTCCCGCGTGCGGACCGCGCCGCCCGGCTCTCGCTCGGCTTCCAGCACGAGCACCGAGAAGCCCGCGCGGGCGAGGTACGCCGCCGCCGTGAGGCCGTTCGGTCCCGCGCCCACCACGATCGCATCAGGGTCTCCACTTTGCATCGTCGTCTGCGGCTCCTCAGCCCACCAGCTGCGCGCTTGCCATGGTGCGGTTCGAGGCGATCGCCTGGCCGCTCCGCCCCACCACGAGCACGCCGACGGCGAGCACGTCGGGGAACATCGCGACGCCGCGCTGCGCGGCCCGCGCGGGCGCGACGCCATCGGCGAGCCAGTCATAGACGGTCCGCGCGAGGAAGCGGCGCGCGATCTCCTCGCCGACGCCGGTCGCCGCCACGGCGCCGTGCGGGCCGGCGTAGATCCCTGCGCCCAGGAGCGGCACGTCCCCGACGCGGCCGCGGAGCGAGTAGGTCGATCCGCCCGTCGACGCCGCGGCGGCGAACCGGCCGTGCGTGTCGCGCACGACGGCCCCGACGGTGTCGCACTCGATCGGCTCGGCGTCGAAGTTCCAGAACCGCGTCGCCGTGAGCGCATGGAAGCGCGCCGCGTCGTTCGTGGTCTCGTCATCTCCGCCCTCGCCGCGCAGCGCGGCGAGGGCGCGGGCGTGCTTCCGGCGGGCCTCCTCGGTGACCGGATCATGGTCGGCGAACCCCAGCCGGCGAGCGAACGCCGTCGCGCCGGCGCCGGCGAGGAGCAGGTGCGACGTCTCCGTCACCTTCGCGGCGACCAGGACGGGGTTCTTCACCCGCTCGATGCACGCCACCGCGCCGAACCGTCCATCGCTGGCCATCACGGCCGCATCCATCTCGACCGTCTGCCCGTCGACGCGGAGGTTCGAGCCCGTCCCGGCGTTGAAGCGCGGGTCGTCCTCGAGGCGCACGGTCGCCCCGATCGCCGCCGCGAGCGCCTCTCCGCCCCCGTCGAGCGCGCGGCGCGCCTCGTCGGCGGCCCTGGCGCAGCTCTCCGAGCCGCTCTGCGGCGCGGTCACCCCGCCGTGCGTGAGGATGACGTAGTTCACGTCGTTCTCCTGCGCGTACCACGACGGCGCGCCGCCGCGAAGGCAGCCTGGCGCGCGGCGGCAGGCGAGGCGAGCGGCATCGCTCCAACCAGCGGGAGGGCGGCGCGGCTCCGGCGCTGGGACCGCTGCGCTCGACACCCTGCCGCGCTCCTGATACGTCGCGCGCTCAGCCCGGAGCGGGGCCGGCGCCAGCCGACCGTCCGCAGCGGGACGAAGGCGGCCCGGTCGAAGGCCGCCGGCCAAGCCGCCCATCGAGGAGAGCAGAGACCGTGGCCAAGAACGAAGCGCAGAAGACCGCCATTACGCCCACCCGCAACGAGGACTACCCGGAGTGGTACCAGCAGGTCGTGCGCGCGGCCGACCTCGCGGAGAGCTCCCCGGTCCGCGGCTGCATGGTCATCAAGCCGTGGGGCTACGCGATCTGGGAGAACATCCAGCGCGAGCTCGACAGCATGTTCAAGGCGACCGGGCACAAGAACGCCTACTTCCCGCTGTTCATCCCGAAGTCGTTCCTTGAAAAGGAAGCGGAGCACGTCGAGGGGTTCGCGAAAGAGTGCGCCGTGGTCACCCACCACCGGCTCGTCCCCGGCCCTGGCGGCGGGCTCATTCCCGACCCTCAGGCCCGGCTGGAGGAGCCGCTCATCGTGCGCCCCACGTCCGAGACGATCATCGGCGCGGCCTTCGCGAGCTGGGTGCAGAGCTACCGGGATCTCCCCTTGCTGATCAACCAGTGGGCGAACGTCGTGCGCTGGGAGCTCCGGACGCGCCTGTTCCTGAGGACGGCGGAGTTCCTGTGGCAGGAGGGGCACACGGCGCACGCGAGCGAGGCCGAGGCGCGCGAGGAGACGCTGCGCATGCTCGGGGTCTACGCGACGTTTGCGCGCGACTTCATGGCGATGCCCGTCCTCGAGGGGCCGAAGACGGCGAGCGAGCGCTTCCCCGGGGCGGTCGACACCTATGCGATCGAGGCGATGATGCAGGACCGGAAGGCCCTGCAGGCCGGGACGAGCCACTTCCTGGGGCAGAACTTCGCAAAGGCGAGCGGCATCAAGTTCCAGACCAAGGAGGAGACCGAAGAGCACGCCTGGACGACGTCCTGGGGCGTATCGACGCGCCTCGTCGGCGGGCTGATCATGACCCACAGCGACGACGACGGCCTGGTGCTCCCGCCGCGCCTCGCGCCCGCGCACGTCGTGATCCTGCCCGTTTACCGGGGCGACGACACGCGCGCCAAGATCGACGAGTACATCGACGGGCTCGCGAAGGAGCTCCGGGCGCAGCGCTTCGGCGAGCGCCGCGTCGAGGTCGAGATCGATCGGCGGGACATCCGCGGCGGCGACAAGCAGTGGGAGTGGGTGAAGAAGGGCGTCCCCCTGCGCATCGAGATCGGGCCGCGCGACGTCGACGCCGGCGTGGCCATGGTGATGCGCAGGGACCGCTCGCCGAAGGACAAGTCGAGCATGGCGCGCGGGGAGCTCGTGGGCCGCATCACGGAGATCCTTGGCGACATTCAGGCGACCCTCTACGCGCGCGCGCTCGCCGTGCGCGACGGCAACACGCACGTGATCAACAGCCGCGCAGATTTCGACGCGTTCTTCGCGTCGACCGGGGGCAAGGAGGCGCAAGGCGGGTTCGCGCTGGCGCACTGGTCCGGCGATCCCGAGATCGAGACGGCGGTGAAGGATGCGCACAAGGTGACCATCCGCTGCATCCCGACCGGGGGGTTCGAAGGGGCGCCGTGGGCCGACGCGCTGACGGGTGAAGGGCAGTGCATCTTCACCGGCAAGCCCAGCCCGCGGCGCGTGGTGTTCGCGAAGTCGTACTGAGCCGCGGCGGTTCACAGGGCGCGCGCCGACGCGTCGGCGCGTTCCCTCACCGAAAAGGCGCCGCGCGCTTCCTCGCAGCAGCGTCGCCTCAACGGCGAAGCGCCGGGAGCACGTGCTCCGCCAGGATCGCGGGGAGCAGCCGCAGCTGCGCGCAGTGCTCCCCGGGGCCCGCTCCGGCGTAGCCGCGCACGTAGAGGCTGCCGCCGTCGTACATCCGGGTGAGCCGCAGCGCGCCTCCTGCCTCCGCAGCGCGGTCGCCCGGCGCGCCGGGCGCGGCGGAGGGGGCCTCGTCCCCGCTCGAGGTCACCGCGATGGGGGTGGCTCCGAGCTCGCGAAGAAGGAACGTGGCCGCCTCTTTCGTGGACGCGTAGCCGCTGGTCGGGATGTCGGTGTGCGTCAGGTAGAAGACCGGCGCGCCGCGCGCGGCGGCGTTGGCCAGCGCGACGTAAGGGGCGAGCTGCCCCTGCGCGAGCGACGTCTGCCCGGGCATGTAGGAGCCATAGAGGGAGTCGAGCAGGATCAGCGCATCCACGTGGCTGCTCCCGCGCTCGATGATCCTGCCGATCGCGCCGGACCCAGCGCTCCAGGACGACAGCACCAGGCGGCGCACGCGCGCGCCCGCGCTCCCGGATGTGCTCTCGACCTCGCGGTCGATCGCCTGGAGCAGCGCGTCCCAGCTGCCGCCCTCGATCGTGCGCGCGTATTCGCTCGAGCGGGTCCCCACGTCGACCCCGGCGATGACCAGATCCATGCCCCTGGGAGCCAGCACCTTCCGGACAGGCTCGGCGCCGTGGAAGTGGATCAGAAGATCGTAGCCGCCATCCGACCGAATCGCGTGCGCCGGCGGGACGAGGAGCTTTCCCAGCGGAAGCGGGCGCCATCGCTCGTAGACGCCGAACCCTTGGTCGGCAAAGCCGCACCCCGCTTGCGCTTCGTGCTGATCAAGCGCCGCGCGCTCGGGCTCACCGCCCCTGGGCAGGGGCGACGGTTCCGCGGGCGCGCTCGCCTGCGCCGGGGTTGGCGAGGCGCTGGACGCTCGGCTCCGCCGCAACAGCAGGGCGCCGCCTACGACGCCCAGGCTTGCCGCCAGGAGGAGCGCGTCGCGGAGCTGCCGCGCCCTGCGGCCGCTCAGAACCCGGGGTTGGTCACGGTCGGTACCCACTTCGTCGAGGGACGCTTGCCCGGGGTTGTTCTGCGCGCGCTGGTGGCGCTCGGTCCAGCAGCCGTCGCGCTCGCCGTCGCGGCGCCCGTTGCGCCTTTCGCCGTCGGGTCCGGAGCGCTCGCCTCGGGGGCGGACCGAGCGCCCACGCCGCCGTGGTCGGCCAGGAGCGAGGGCGCGCCGTCCGGCCTTGGCGTTGCGCCCGTCGTGGCTTCGGTCGCCGCCGGGCCAGCGCCGTGGGCGTGCACCGTGAGCTCCTCGGACATGCCCTGCTGCGGCGCGGGCCGCCGGATCCACATCACCCCGGCGCCCAGTAACGTGATGAGCGCGAGCGCAGCGGCTGCCACCCGCGTCCCCGCGCGGCGGCGCGCCGCCGGGACCTCGATCGGGCCCAGCTGAGTGTCCTGGCCAGGCGAGCTCGGGATCAGCGACTCGGATGGCAGCGATGGCAGCGCCGGTCGCGAGGGCGCGGGGGTGCTCCGGCGGGGCGCGGGGAGCTGGGCGCTCGGGTGACCAGGAGGGAGCTGCGTGAAGAAGAGCTCGCTGATGCTGTCGCGAACGAGCATCACCTCGGGCGGGTGGGAGGCGCGCTCGTCGAGCATGCGGACCGTGTCGCGCAGCGCTGCGCGCCGGCGCTGGTTGCGCTCTCCCAGGAGCCCGCGCACGAACGCCCCGACGTCGTGGTCCGTCACCGTCGGCTCCTTGGCCAGCACGGCCTCCAGGGCGCTCTCCAGCTCGAGCATCGTCTGGTATCGGCGCTCCGGCTCCTTTTGCAGGCACTTCATCAGGACCTGGTCCAGCTCGGGCGGGAAATCCGGGTTCTTCAGGCGAGGCGAGAGCGCCGGTCGCGAGGTGATGTACTTGAGCGTGAGGAGGTCGTTCTCTGCGGCGAAGGGGTGCTCTCCCGTCGTCAACTTGTAGAGCACGATCCCCATCGCGAAGACGTCGGTGCGTCGATCGACCCGCTCGCCTCGCGCCTGCTCCGGGGACATGTACGGCACCTTGCCCTTGATCTGTCCCGCGGTCGTGTCGTTGTGCGTGCGGTTGGTGGCCTTGGCGACCCCGAAGTCCACGAGCTTCACGTGGCCGTCGTACGTCACGAGGATGTTCTGGGGCGACACGTCGCGATGCACGAGCCCGAGCAGCTGGTCGTCGTTCTGCGGGTCCCGGAGCTCGTGCGCGGCGTGCAAGCCGAGGCAAGCGCGGCCGAGGACGCGGAGCGCGATGCGCAGCGGGATGGCCACGCCGCTCTTGTTCGCCGCCTTCGCGATGACCGACAGCGCCTCGCCGTCGACCCACTCCATCACGATGTAGAGGACGTCGTCCTGCTCGCCGAGGTCGAGGATCTCGGCGACGTTCGGGTGATGGATCCCCGAGGCGAGCCTCGCCTCCTCAAGGAACATCTTCTCGAACTGGGGATCATCCGAGAGCGACGGCAGCATCGTTTTGATGGCGACCGTCTTCTGGAAGCCACGACGACCCTTGTGGCGCGCGGCCCACACCGTGGCCATTCCCCCCTGCGCGATGGGCAGGAGGAGCTCGTAGTGCCCGAGCTCCTTTCCCGGCAACAGCTGGGGTTGGGGGATCATGACGTCGTGCGGCGCGCTCCTGACCGATACGCGTGGACCTCGGAAGCTCGATCAAGTCTAGCCATCCGGACCCTGCGGTCACGATA
This sequence comes from Sorangium sp. So ce117, assembly GCF_051524395.1. Taxonomy (NCBI): domain Bacteria; kingdom Pseudomonadati; phylum Myxococcota; order Polyangiales; family Polyangiaceae; genus Sorangium; species Sorangium sp. So ce117. The sequence goes on along the minus strand of NZ_CP150309.1, from coordinate 5,522,638 downwards.
TGTGGTGTTGATTACAAATTCGACCGCGGAGCTCCTTGCCCGCGGCAGGGGATCAGGCGCCGGGCGGGACCGCCTGTCCCCAGAGCTGCTGGTAGATCTCGCTCAGCTTCTTGTGGGTCTCGGCCGAGAAGCCGTTGGTCGCGTAAGGCCAGCGGAAGCCGTCTCCCATGGCCTGGTTGCACGAGAAGGAGACGAGCAGGTCGACAGGCGTGGGGTTGTTCGGCCGCACCATCGAGATGCCCAGGCCGGGATAAAAGCAGTTGCCGCGGTCCGCGGTGAAGCTGTCCTCGTCGCCGAAGACGTCGAGGATCTGGTCCGTGAGCTCCGCGTCGGCGTCGCTGGTCGTGAGCTGACGCTGCTGGAGGATGACGAAGTTCTTGAAGCGCGGCTGCGCGGGCAGGACCGGCGTGCTGGCGGTCTGCCCCGGGATGAGGTTGGGCGGGATGAGCCCGGGCAGCGCCTGCTGCAGCCCCTGCAGGGCGGCCTGCCCCATCTGCTGGAGCTCGGGCGGGATGCCCGGGATGAGGGTGGGGGCCCCGGTTGTCGCTACGGGCGTCGGGGCCAGCTCCTGCCCCTGGAGGCGGAGGACCGTGATCTGCGCCTTGTCCATCTCGTCGAACGGCGCCGTACGGGCCGCGCAACCGAAGACGAGGGGGGCCAGCAAGGCGATGCCTGCGAATGTTCGGGTGGTGAGGTTCATGTTCACTTTGACGGTCGTCTAGCACGGCTATGCGCCGGAAGGTGAACAGCGACCGCACACGGCAGGCGCTCGGGCCAGCGCCACCCCCAAGGGGGCATCACATGGTGCTTGCGCCGAACTCGTACAGCGCCCGGATCTCGGTCAGCCGCGCCGCGATGTCGGCTCGAGTGACCGTCGCGATCCGCCGCGTGCCAACCGCTTCGACGCAGAACGAGGCCGTCGCCGTCGCGTGGAGCATGCCGCGCCGGATCGCGAGCGGCGTGATCTCCGGCTGGCACGCCAGGTAACCGATGAGCCCGCCGGCGAAGGCGTCGCCCGCGCCCGTGGGGTCGATGACGTCCTCGAGCGGGAAGCCGGGCGCGGCGAACACGCCCTCCTCGTCGAAGAGCAGCGCGCCGTGCTCTCCGCGCTTGATGATCAGCCGGCGCGGACCACGGGACAGGATCTCCTTCGCCGCGCGGCGGATGTTGTACTTGCCCGAGAGCTGGCGCGCCTCCTCGTCGTTGACCACGAGCGTGTCGATGCGGCGCAGCATCGCCGCGACCGCCTTCGGCTCCCCCTCGATCCAGAAATTCATCGTGTCGGCGAGGACGAAGCGCGGCGCGCGGACCTGCTCGAGGACGTCGAGCTGGAGCGCGGGATGGATGTTGCCGAGCAGGAGGAAGGGCGTGTCGCGGTAGGTGTCCGGCAGCTTCGGCGCGAACGACGCGAACACGTTGAGCTGCGTGTCCAGCGTCGTGCGATGGATGAGATCCACGTCGTAGCGCCCGGCCCAGCGGAACGTCTTCCCGGGTGCGCGCTCGACGCCCTCGATCGAGATCCCTCGGGATCGCATCGCCGTGAGGGTCTCTTCGGGGAAATCATCGCCCACCACGGCCACGGTGCGCACCGGAGCGAAGCACGAGGCAGCGAACGCCGAGTAGGTGGCCGAGCCACCGACGACGTCTCTTTCGTTGCCGGAGGGGAGCTCGAGGTCGTCGAACGCCATCGAGCCGATGATGAGGATCGCGGATGAGGTCGTCACACGACGCCTCTTAGCCAGGTTTGTGCGTAGCCGCTAGCCGCGCGTTTCGTTTCTGCGACAGCGCCGCTGCGCCGCGGTCGCCCCCGACGCCAGCAGAGCCCGCCTTGCTCCTCGCGCCCGCTGCGCCCCCTCGCGCCCGCTGCGCCCCCTCGCGCCCGCTGCGCGGAGGAGCGGGCGCGCCGCCGAGGGGCCTGAGGTCAGCTCAGTCGGCCTTGCGCCGAGGGCCGATGAGCCACTCGAGCCGCGCCTCTGCGTCGGGCGATGACGCGCCGGCCGTGGTCATGATGCACTTCTCCAGCGCATGACGGGCCGGGCTCTGAGACACGTCGGGGAGATTGCGGGCGAGGGATTTCGCGACGTCCCGCGCATACCCGATATTGCGGTTGAGTACGGCGATGACCGCCTCGACGCTCACCGCCTCCTCGCTGACGTGCCAGCAATCGAAGTCGGTGGTGAGCGCGAGCGTGGCGTAAGGGAGCTCCGCTTCGCGGGCGAGCTTCGCCTCGGGCAAGTTGGTCATCCCGATGACATGCGCGCCGAACGTACGGAACATGCGGCTTTCGGCCCGCGTCGAAAACTGAGGGCCCTCGATGCAGACATAGGTGCCGCCGCGGTGGACGCGCGCGCCGGTGGCGAGCGCCGCGTCGTGGACCGCGCTCGCCAGGATCGGGCACACCGGATCGGCGAACGGCACATGGGCGACGAGGCCTTCGTCGAAGAACGTCGAGATCCGCCGCTTCGTGAAATCGATGAACTGGTCGACGACGACGAGGTCGCCAGGCACGATGTCCTCGCGCAGGGAGCCGACGGCGCTCACGCTGAGCACGTGCGTGGCGCCGAGCATCTTCAGCGCGCAGATGTTCGCGCGGTAGTTGATCGTCGACGGCGAGAAGCGATGCCCGCGGCCGTGGCGCGGCAGGAAGAGCACCGTCGCGTCGCCGCCCTTGACCTGCCCGCGCAGCACCACGTCGCTCGGCAGCCCGAAGGGGGTGGAGACCGAGACCTCCTCGACGTCCTCCAGCCACCCCATCTCGTAGACGCCGCTGCCGCCGATGATGGCGAGTACGTCGCGCGTCGCGCCGGCGCTCATCGCTCGAACCTCCGCTCCGAGAGCAGCCGCTCGCAGAGGGCCGCGCGCCGCTGGCGGCGGCACCGCTCGGCGAAGACGAGCGACCGCAGCTGCTCGTAGGCGCGGTTGATCTCGTCGTTCACGATCACGTAGTCGAAGAAGCCGTAATGCTCGATCTCGCCCTTCGCGTTGCGGAGGCGGCGGAGCGTCGTGGGCTCGTCCTCGGTGCCGCGCCCGCGCAGGCGCCGCTCGAGCTCGGCGAGCGACGGGGGAAGGATGAACACGGCGACCGCCTCGGGCAGGCTCGCCTTGATCTGCCGCGCGCCCTGGTGGTCGATGTCGAAGAGCACGCCGCGCGCGGTGGCGCGGGCGATCTCGATCTCCTTCAGGCTCGTGCCGTAGAGGTGATCGTGCACCCTGGCCCACTCGGCGAACGCGCCGATGCGGATCATCTGCTCGAACGTGTTCGGGTCGACGAAGTGGTACTCCCGGCCGTCGACCTCGTTCGGGCGCGGGCGCCGGGTCGTGTGGGAGACCGAGAAGCGCAGGTCGGGGAACTCGCTGCGCAGCCTCCCGCAGAGCGTCGTCTTCCCCGCGCCGGACGGGGACGACACGATGAGGAGGAGGAAGTCGTCACTGAGTGCTTCGGTCGACATGCTCTCCTGTCACTCGATGTTCTGTACCTGCTCCCGCAGGCGTTCGAGCTCCACCTTCATCGCCACGACGTGATGGGAGATGGCGGCGTCCTGCGCCTTGGAGCCCAGCGTGTTCGCCTCGCGTACCATCTCCTGAAGCAGAAAGTCGAGCCTCCTTCCGCAAGGGTCGCCGCTCGGGGCCGCGAGCGCGCCGCCGAACTGGTCGAGGTGGCTCCGGAGGCGGGTGACCTCCTCGGTGATATCGCTGCGCTCGGCGAGCAGCATCACCTCCGCCTCGATCCGCGTCGCCTCGAAGCCGGCCTCGACCCCCTGGAGCAGGCGCTCGACCCGCTCGCGCAGGCGGCGCCTGAGCGCCTCGCGCGCCTCGTCCGCGCGCGCCACGACCTCGGACGACAGCGCGCGCAACGTGGCCACCCGCCCGCGCATGTCGCTGGCGAGCGCCTCGCCTTCGCGCAGGCACATGCCCTCCATCGCGTCGATCGCGCGCTCGATGGCCAGCTTGAGCGCCGCGCGGACGGCCGCGATCTCGTGGCCGCCGGCGGGCGCGAAGAGGTCCGGCACGGCGCAGAGCAGCGAGAGCGGCACGTCGGCGCCCGGAGCGAGCTCGTCGCGGAGCTCCGCCAAGGCGCGGAACGCCGCGCGCGCCTTCGATTTGTCGAGCGTGCTCGGGGCCAGCACCGCGCCCTCGGTGCGCACGATGATCTCGATGCGCCCACGCCGCAGGCGCTCGCGCGCCACCTGCTCGGCGAACATCGTCAGATCGACGAGCTCGCGCGGGAGTCGCGCGCGCACGTCGAGGAAGCGCTGGTTCACCGAGCGGATCTCGGCGACGACGCGCCCATCGGTGAGCGAAGCGTCACCGAGCCCGAAGCCGGTCATGCTCCGCACGAGCCGCCCCGCTCTACCTAGCTCGCCTTTGGTCCGCTGTCCGAGGCCTCTTGGGCCTTGGGGAGCGGAACCTTGCCACAGGTCACCGTGGCCGACGCGGCCGCGGTGCCCTTCTCACGGAGCGTCCGCAGGTACGTGACCGTGGGGACGATGCCGTCCTCCCAGCGTACGCGGGGCTCGTACCCGATGAGCTCGGCCGCGCGCGAGATGTCGGCGAGCGAGTGTCGGATGTCCCCGGCGCGGGCGGGGAGGTGCTCGACCGCGACGTCCCGCCCGAGGGCCCGCGAGATCTCCTTGCAGAGCTCATTCAGCCCGATCCTGCGTCCGCCGGCGATGTTGATGACCTCACCCTTGAACTTCTTCGGCGACGTCGCGCCGAGGAGGTTCGCGAGCACGGTGTTCTCGATGAAGCAGAAGTCGCGCGTCTGCTCGCCGTCACCGAAGATCGGGATCGGCCGGTTCTGCAGGGCGGCGTCGACGAACCGCGGGATCGCCGCGGCGTAGGCGCCGTCCGGCGTCTGGTTCGGCCCGAAGACGTTGAAGTAACGCAGGCTCAGGGTCTCGATGCCGTAGATGCCCGCGAAGACCTTCATGTAGTGCTCGCAGGCGAGCTTCGTGACCGCGTACGGCGACAGCGGCATCGGCTCCATGCCCTCGTGCTTCGGGAGGACGGGCGTCTCGCCGTACGCGCTGGACGACGCGGCGAAGAGCACCCGGCGCACGCCCTGGCGGCGCGCCACGTCGAGCACCGTGACCGTGCCGCCGACGTTGACGGAGTTCGACTCGATCGGCGACTCGACGCTGCGCGGGACCGAGCCGAGCGCGGCCTGGTGGAGGATGACCTCGACCCCCTTGGCCGCCGTCGCGACCGCCGCCGCGTCCCGGATGTCCCCCGTGATGCGCTCGATCAGCGACTGGTGGGGGAGCCCGTCGAGGTTCTCCCATCGCCCAGTCGCGAGGTTATCGAGGACGCGGACCCGCTCGCCGGCGGCGGTCAGCGCCGCGACGAGGTTGCTTCCGATGAACCCGGCACCGCCGGTGATCAAGTAGCGAGGCGTGGACATGTGCGTGCTCCCCCAGCGGGCGCCTACTTCTTCTTGAAAAGGTTGTCGAGCTTGGAGCGAGAATCCGCGATGCGCTTCGAGTTGTCTTCCGGTACGCCGTTCTTGAACGTGAAGAAAGTACAATAATTCGCACTCTCCCGATCCGGGATGTACTCGGCGATGTGCTCCTTGCACTGGTTGTGCGCGGCCGGGTCCCAGTTCTCGCAGTTCCTGCAGCAGTGGAGGTCGACACCGCAGTGGGGACAAGTGTCCGCGCGCTGGAGCTTCACCTCGAAGATGAGCTCGTTCTTGCATTTATGACAGAAGTGGCGCTTCGCCTCGACCTTCGGAATCCAGCTCATGATGTCCTCCGGTACCACGACGACGCCCGATCTGGCAGAAGGAACGCTCCGCCGCGGGCATGGTCGCAGATGGTGTGCGCTTATCCCACAAGCGATATCCCTGCGGACCGGGCGCCGAGGCCCTGGGCGGACGGCGTCTCGCTGGACCGGCAAACGCCGCAGACGGTTCGCTTGCTCGGCTGAGAGCTCGCCTGCCTGGCGGCGGCGATTACAGCAGCCCCTTGCGTCGCTGGATCTCGCCCATGACCCGCTGGTATTCGATTTCCCAGGTGCGGGAGCCTTCCTGAACGTGGCGGAGCTTGCCGCGCACCTCGGTGTCGAGCGCCTCGTCCATCTCGAGGTACTTCCGAAGGATGGGCCTTATCCGGCGGCGCAGGTCGTGGTCCTCGACGAACACCTCCTCGACGTTGTTCGAGTGCATCAGCATCTCGAGCAGCTGGTCGAGGAGATAATCCATGGTTTCCTCACCGGTCTTGATCCCTTTCTGCTCCGCGGCCAGGCGCTTGACCCGGTTGAACTCGCCTTGAGGCAGTCCGCGTGCCTGGAGGATCTCTTTCGCCCGCTCGGTCGCTTCCCGCTCTGCGTGCAGGTAGCTCGTGAAGACCGACTCGACGTCGAGCGCGACCTCTTTCTTCGATTCGCACTCGATATCGCGGTTGTCCACGAGCGCGCGGACGAGTTCTTCTGTGAGGGGAGTAATTTTGCCGCTAAAGAGGCGCATCCAACGTCCGTAGCTGGAGGAGCGGTCGAACTGGCTCCCCCGTGCAGGGGTTCATTCACGGGGCGTGCCCGGCTCGAACCGAAAGGTACGGGCCGGGTATCCAGGATGTCAACGCAAGTGGGAGGTTCCGGCACAAGTCGGGCCCCCCCCAGCCGGTGGGGCCCCCCGGAACAGTAGGACCGCGACACCGCAAACCGCAGGAGCAGCCGCGATGATGATGGGTAAGGATGCGATGGCACGGAGCGTCAGGGTCCAGCCTGGCGCGCTCGGGAACGACGGTGGACTCGACCTGGACTCCCGCAAACGGCGGGTTGTCCGGCGCGGCGCGATCGGCAACGCGGCCTCTCCGGCCACGCAGTCGGCGCTGGCGGACGGAGGGACGATCCAACGCGTCGCGAAAGGGCGTCACCTGGTGACGCAGGGCGACGCAACGACCGCGCTCGCCATGCTCAGCCTTGGCCGAGTCCGGCTGGTGCGTGGGATGAGCGACGGGCGCAGCCTGTCGCTCGGCTACAGAGGGGCCGGCGACGTGCTAGGCGAGGCTGCGCTCGGGGGTGTCACGGCCCACCGGGAGAGCGCGATCGCCACGGAGGACGTCGAGGCGCTCCTCGTCCCCCTCGCGACGGTGCGCAACCTGATGGCGAGCGACGCGAACTTCGCCGCCGCCATCGTGACCACGCTGGTCGAGCGGCACACGGACACCGAGGAGCGCCTGGCGTCCATGCTCTTCCGCAATGTGGAGGCCCGCCTCTGTGAGTTCCTGCTCAAGGCCGCGACGCGCTGGGGCATCCCCGATCCGCGCGGGGTGCTCATCTCCGCGCCGTTCACCCATCAGGAGATGGCGAGCATGATCGGCTCCACCCGCGAGACCGTCACGCTCACCCTGGGCGATCTCCGTCGCAAGGGGGTGATCGAGATCGATCGCCGCCGGATCGTCGTCCTCGATCGCGACGCGCTGAAGGGCCGCATCTGAGCCCGCTCGTCCGGCGGTGTCGTTGAGGGGCCGGCAGGCCTCCTCGATCGAGCGCCGTCGGTCACCGTCCAGGCTGTTCGCTCGGCGGCCTCTGCTCCGATAGCCCGACTGCTCCCGGCGTCGCAGCGGCGTTCGCCGCCTTGCTCACGCGTGCCGCTCTCCGGGGACCCACCCCCCAAGATATCCCGCGGATCTCGCCGGCCTGCCCGCTCGGTTACGGCGTCTGGAAGGCGACCCGCGCCGACCGCGGCGCCTAGCGGTCTCGCTTGGGCCCGCCGCTCGCCGGATCACGGGTGGAGCGGACCCCGAGCTTGAGCCTGCGCATGACGGCCTGCTTCTGCCGTTCCTTGTACCTGGCGTGGCTCGCCTCGCCGACCTCGTTCGCCGCCTCGGTCTCGCGGTCGATCAGCTGGAACTCGCACAGGACGAAGATGATCGGCCCGAGCGCCCAGGCCGCGGGCGGCGCCATGTCGAGGATCTCGGCGGGGAGCCGCACCGGCAGATCGACGACGAAGTGGATCACGCGGTAGCTCCGATCACTGAAGCTGTTGTCGCCTGCCGTGAGCCCGTCGTCGACGTCGGTCTGCAACGCGTCGAGCATCGGCTGAAGGAAGGGCCGCGTCTCGCAGTAGCTCCGGAACCGCAGGATCGTGTTGGTGCTCTCGCCTGGCACGACGTAATTGAACGGAAACAGCCGCTCGGACAGGTACAGGAGCACCGGCAGCAGATCGTCCACGGTGCGGCAGACGATGCGGAAGCGGAGCTTGTCGTAGATGGCCGCCGCGGTCGTGTCGGTCTTCGACAGGAGCTTCGTGTAGAGCGAGTCCTTGTTCTTCCGCCCGCCGATGAACTCGGTGATCGGGAAGCCCGCCGCGAGCATGCCGCCGATCACCCGGTACACCTTCTCCTCGACGAGGTGGAAGACGTCCTGGTCCGACATGGGGATCGAGAAGAGGAGCTCGCGCCCGGCCAGGTGATGGATGATGTGCATCGCCTTGAGGATCGTGCAGGCGCAGAGCTGGCGGTGGCCCTTGCCCGAGGCGAGCAGCAGGATCTCCTCGACCGAGGCGCGAGCGACCGGGCTCGGGATCGGGAACTCGAAATGGCGGCGCAGGTACGCGATCGCTTCGTTCTTGACGCTCTCGAGGTGGGCGCGATCCCCCGGCTCGTCCGGGCGGAACTCCTGCGCCAGCAAGAGGTCCCGCGCCGCCTGCTCGCCCTGCAGGTTGAGCCTCCTCCAGTCGATGACCGAGTCGCCGCGCAGGATGAGGTGCACGGACTCGAGGTCCATGAGCGTGAACTCTTCGAGCCGCTTGAGCCGGCCGACCGAGGCGTCTTGCGTCATGACCTCACGCTCCCCGAGCGTAAGCTCCAGCGCTGTCGCGCGCCCGGGAAACCCTCGCGTCGAGGTGCAGCAGGCGGCAGCTGGGCGAGAAAGTCAGGAGACAGGGGCGTTCGGCGGGGCGGGGCTCGAGCTCGGGGTGCGGCCGAGCGAAAGGGTCCCGAGGAAGATGCCGATCGTCAATGCGACGACAGCGGCGTGACCGAGGTACGCGCCACTGCAACCAATGGCGGCGAACGGGGCGAGCGCAGCCAGATACCACGGGGTGATCCTCATCGGTTCTCCTTCTCCGCCTCCAGCGGCACTGTAAAGGCCGCATGGTCGCTCCCTCCGGGGGGGCACCACGATGCACCACGGTCGTCCCAGTCAGAGCGTGTAAGTGGTTGTAGGATAAGGTGCCACGCCCTGCTTCCGCGGGCCAAGAAGTAGCGGTTTCGGGGGGAACGCATCAAGGGAATTCGTTCTCACATTCCATTCCCACCCGAAACGCTGTCACTGGAAGCAGAAAAATATCAACAATAACGATGTCTTATATTTAAGTGTGAAGGTTTTTCATCAAGGGCTGCGTGCGGCTCGCTGGACGCGAGGTGGTACCTCAGAGACACGCGTCCAACTCGTGGCGCTGCCTTGCTTGTCGGTTTGCGGGCGTCAACGGTCTCGTGCGCCGGGCGACCGCATCGAGCACCAGCAGGTCTCTGGCGCATCCGGCTGCTGTTGGGCTCGCTCCAGGAGCGCCGGCCGAAGCGCGGGCCGAAGTGCGCTCCGCGAGGCCGGCGGGAACGCGCGGGGCGCCGTTCAGTGCACGAACAGCGTGATCCGGGACTCGTCCGCGAGCGTGATGGCCCGGCTCGTCACGTCGTGCCCGCCCTTCCTGCCGACCTTGATCTCCACCTGGTAGAGGCCATCCGGGAGCGAGACCTTCGTGAGGACAGCCCGCGGGGCCGTGCCCTCGGCGAAGCGCCATGAGCTGTCGATGACCGTCGCCGTGTCGTCCGCACGGTCGCTCGAAGAAGAATCCGTCCACGTCACGTCGAGCTGCACGACCGTCGCTGCATCGTCGAGCCGCAGCTCGATCTCCCGCTCTTCGGGCAGGCGCTTGACGAGGATGCTCCCCGCAACCAGCGCACCCAGCAGGAGGATCGCTGGCGCCAGACGCCGGAGCCACGGCGGCCGGGCCTCCGGCTCCGCCGGCCTCTCCTCCGGCACCTCATCGAGATCGTGCTGCGAGGTCGAGCTCATCAGGCTTCAGCGCGCTCGGTTGGTGCGGACGCGCTTCACGAGGCCCTCGATCACCGGCTGCGGCAGGTCGAACGCGGGCATCTTGTTCTTGCCCTTCCTGATCGTGTCGGCCATCTGGGCGTCGGTCACCCGATCCTGCCATGCCCCGTCGGTGAGGTCCGGGGCGCGGACCATCGGGCCTTGCGGACCGTCGCCTCGCCCGGCCCTGCCGTGGCAGGTGGAGCAGTTTCGCTGCCAGGCGAGCTCGATCAGCCCTGGATCGGTCTCATCGGACGCGACCGGCCGAGCGGCTACCTTGCCGCCCTGGCCCTGCCCCTCGCCGGGGTTCGGCGGATCGTGGTCGTCCCGCGTCCACGGGCGGACGTCGCCCGCCCCGGAGTTGCAGCCGAAGAGGCCGACCGAGAGGAGGGCGATGGAAAGGAGGCGACCCAGGGACCTGTCGTGACGTGTCCGCATGTCGTGGAGACGTACCGATAGTGAAGCTGGTGGGGGAGGCAAGAAAAGAAGGATCGCAGGGCGGCGTCGGCCGCCGGCGCGCGGAGAACGCAGCGGTTCCGGTGGCCGGCGTGCGCCGGCCACTGAGCTCCGCCGTCAGCAGAAGGGGAGCGCCCCGACGTGCCCGGGCCCGCGGTGATCGCGGCGCGCAGCACGAAGCGCGCCCGGGCGCAGCGGCGTCACTTGCAGGCGTCGCCGGCGACCTTGCCGCCGCCGTCCACGGGCTGCTTGTCGACCGCCTTGCCCTTGATGGCCGCGATGAAGAACCCGGTGCGGCGGTTCTGGGCCTTGCCCTCGGGCGTGTTGTTGTCGGCGACCGGCTTGGTCTCGCCGAACCCGACGGCGATGAAGCGCTTGCAGTCGTTCCCCTTCGCGACGAGCCAGCGAGCGACCGCCATCGCGCGCTTCTCGGACAGCGTCTGGTTCGCGGCGTCCTCACCGTCCGAGTCGGTATGGCCCTCGACGCGGAGCAGGCTGACATCCTCCCGCTGCTTCAGGAAGTCGTCGACGAGGTTGAGGACCTCGTCGCTCTCGGGCAGGAGCTTGTCGCTGTTCGTCTCGAAGACCACCGGGCCGGGGAGAGAGACCTCGTTGCCCTTGAGCTTGAACGTCAGCTTGAAGCGCGGGCGGGGCTTCTTCTCCTCCTTCGGCTCGGGCTTCGGCTCCGGCGGGGGCGGGGGCGGGGGCTCGGCCACCGGCTCCTTGCCGGCGTTGAACGAGGCGCTGGCCGTGCAACCCGCCGTCGCGGCGGCAGCGCCAATCATCATCACGGCGCACAGAACGGAAGCGACGTATCTACGCATGGACCTTGTTCTCCTCTGAGGGGCACGAGCCAGAGCTCGCATCGGCGACCCGCCGGGCTGACGCCCTTGGACGGCAGCTCGCCATGAATCTTCACCGCCATCGGGTACTTGCGTGGTGGACGCTCGAAGCGATGCCGACTTCTAGCGAAAAGTCAGGACGAACGAAACCAGGAAGAGGGCGCCTCGCGGCCCGCCCACCAGCGGGCGGACCGAGAGCGCGCTGGCAAGACCTCCCTTGCCTCAGCGCGTACCCTGGACGGGTGGGGTCGCTCCTTGAGACGCTCGCGGGGGGCGCGACGGCTCAAGCACGAGCACGATCTTCGCGGGTGGCCGGACCCAGCGGAGCAGGTTGCACGTCGCAGGCTGTGGGGATTGCGGCGGGCGCGGGCACCCGGGAGGTGCCCAGGGAGTCCAGGAGGCGTGCGCGACGCGGTGGCCGCCGGTGGATGCGAGTCGCGCGGCGATCAGCCTTCGTCTGCGGGCGCCGGCTGGCACGGCACGCCGGTCGTCTCGGCAGGCGGCGCGATCTCGCCCAGCTGGACCGCTTTCGCTGTGAACCCGATGCCGATGGAGATGGCGTCGCATTCCTTGCTCGGGTCCTGGCTGCCATCCTTCATGATGTCCGAGGCGCGGCGGACCTGGTCGAGGATCGTCTCCAGCGCGGAGCCTTCGCAGAAATTCGGCTGTACGGCGCCGATGACGCCGCGGAGCTCCTCGACGAGGACAGCCGTCTCGAGCACGCCCGCAATGGTCCCTTTGACCACCGATTTGTGATCGGGCGCGAGATCCATCGCGATCCTCACGTTGCGGATCGTGAGACCGATGATGGTGTCCGAGACCGTCAGGTTCAGCTGGAACGTGACCTGTGAATCCGGGCCCGAAACCCATGTGTCGTCGACGACGTAGCTGGCCGGGAACACCACCTTGGAGCTCTCGACGTCCTGAGCGTCGTCGAGGAGCTCCGGTACGACAGGCCACCGGTCGGCGCCATCCCAGGTGGGCGCCTCGCCCAGCGTGGCGCCGCCGTAGAGCTTCGCGGTGAGGGGGTTGTAGGACGACCGCTCGCCGAGCCCGTCGACCTTGAAGATCACCGTGAAATCGCCCTTGCCGATGGCGTCGCTGACCCGGGTCGACGGGTCGGTCAGGAGGTTGGAGATGAGGCCGACGAGCTTGCTGCCAAATGCGTTGTCGATCCCATCGGCGCCGTCCGGATAGACCTCCGAAGGGGCGGTGTCATCCACCGGCTTGCACAGGTCCTGTGATACGGTGCTGGACACCTTGCCGTCGAGGTTGAATCCGTACTGCTTCCAGCTGCCGGCCACCTTCTTCCCGTCGCGATCCGTATCGCCGAGGAAGAGCCGGTCGATCGCGAACGCGACGCCCTCGCCATCCGCTGCCTGCTCCGGCCCCGGCGCGGGCGGCTGACCGAGGTCGACGTCTTGAACAACAGGCGCCGTGGCCTCGGAGCCACAACCGGCAGCGGACACGAGCGCGGTCGCCAAATACACCGCGACGGCGATACGGGATTGACGCATCATCGACCTCACTTTCTGGAAACCCCACCCCGGATCAGGCAAGTACTCTCGGACGGGCGCACATGCTAGCGCCGGCCTGCGCGGCTCATCAAGGGCGATCCCCGCTGCGCAATGCGCTATATGTGAGCCCGCCGGCGAGCGCTGGTGGATTGTCCCGACGCCTCCCGATCTTGCTCTCCGCGCCCTCTCCCCGATTACCGGTCTTTCCCGACTACCACCACGATGAGAAGCCCCCTGGAAGCCTGCTGTGACCGCTGAGTTCATCCACCTCCACGTGCATTCGCAGTACTCGCTCCTCGACGGCTCGCTGCGCGTCAAGGACCTCGCCGCGCGCGCCAAATCGCTGGGGATGCGCGCCGTCGCCCTGACCGACCACGGGAACATGTTCGGGGCGATTCAGCACTACAAGGCCTGCAAGGACCAGGGCATCGGCGCGATCATCGGCTGCGAGGTCAACGTCGCCCGCGGCTGGGGCGCGGCCGCGGGGCAGGTGTCGCGCTCGGGCGTGGACGAGACGCCCGTCGATCACCTCGTGCTGCTCGCCGCCTCCGAGGAGGGCTACAAGAACCTCGTCCGCATCGTCTCCCAGGGGCATGTCGATCCCGTGAGCGGGCTCGCGCCGAGCGTGCGGCTCGACACGGTGGCGCAGCACAGCGCGGGGCTCATCGGCTTGACCGGCTGCATGGGCGGCGTCGTCGCCCAGCGGATCCTCGAGCAGGGCGAGGGGGAGGGGCGCGAGGCGCTCAGCCGGCTCAGGGACTGCTTCCAGCCCGGGAGCCTCTACGTCGAGCTGCAGGACCACGGGCTCGTCGAGCAGTCGGTGCTCAACGGCATCCTGGCGCGGGCGGCGGGCGATCTGGGGCTCCCGCTCGTCGCGACCAACGACGCGCACTTCGGCGCGCGCGAGGACGGCGAGGGGCAGCTCTACCTGTCGTGCATCGCGGCCAACCGCACGTTCGCGGAGGCGAGCGCCGCGCACCACGGCAGCTTCGAGATGTTCCTCAAGCCCGCCGACGAGATGATGCACCTGTTCCGCGACCACCCGCAGGCGGTGCGGTCGACGCTCGAGATCGCCGAGCGGTGCTCGACGCTGAAGCTCAAGCTCGGCAAGCCGATGCTCCCGACGTTCCCGCTGCCGAGCGGGTTCTCGGACTCGGCGTCGTACTTCCGGCACGTGGCGCACGACGGCCTCACGAAGCGGCTCGCCCAGATCGCGCAGACGGGCAGGAGAGTGGACGAGGCGACCTACCGCGCGCGGCTCGACGTCGAGCTCAACGTCATCGTCCAGATGGACTTCCCGGGCTACTTCCTCATCGTCTGGGACTTCATCAAGTACGCCAAGGACCACGGCATCCCGGTCGGGCCGGGCCGCGGATCGGGCGCGGGCTCGCTCGTCGCCTATGCGATGGATATCACCGATCTCGATCCGCTCCCGTACAACCTGCTGTTCGAGCGCTTCCTGAACCCGGAGCGCGTGAGCATGCCCGACTTCGACGTCGACTTCTGCATGGACCGGCGCGACGAGGTCATCTCCTACGTCACCAAGAAGTACAGCAAGGAGGCCGACAAACCCTCCGTGGGGCAGATCGCGACGTTCCACGAGCTCAAGGCGCGGAGCGTGATCAAGGACGTCGCGCGGGCGATGGCGTTCCCCGCGAACGAGGCGCAGAAGATCGCGAGCCTCATCCCGCAGAAGAGCCCGGGGATCATGTACACGATCCCCGAGGCGCTCGAGATCGAGCCGAAGCTCAAGGCCCTCAAGGAGAGCGACCCCACGGTCGCGGAGCTCCTGAAGCAGGCGCAGAAGCTCGAGGGCCTGACGCGGCACGCGGGCATGCACGCCGCCGGCGTCGTGATCAGCGAGGGGCCGCTCTGGGACCACGTCCCCTGCTTCAAGAACGGCGAGCAGCTCGTCACGCAGTACTACAAGGACGACGCCGAGCTGGCCGGGCTCGTGAAGTTCGACTTCCTCGGGCTGAAGACGCTCACCGTCATCGATATCGCGGTGCGGCTCGTGAACGCGCGGCCCGACCTCGCGGGCAAGGAGGGCAATCGCTTCGACGTGAACACGGTGCCGCTCGACGACACTGCCACCTACGCGCTCCTCCAGTCGGGCGAGACCACCGGGGTGTTCCAGCTCGAGTCGAGCGGCATGCAGCAGCTCTTCAAGGACCTCAAGCCGGACGCCTTCGAGGACATCGTCGCCGCCGTGGCGCTCTACCGGCCCGGGCCGCTCGGCACCGGCATGGTGAAGGACTTCGTCGACTGCAAGCACGGCCGCAAGCCGATCGAGAAGATGCACCCGCTCGTCGACGAGCTCCTCCAGCCGACGTACGGCGTCATCGTCTACCAGGAGCAGGTCATGCAGATCGCGCAGAAGCTCGCGGGCTACACGCTCGGCGGCGCCGATCTGCTCCGGCGCGCCATGGGCAAGAAGAAGCCCGAGGAGATGGCGAAGCAGAAGGCGACGTTCGTCGACGGCTCGCTCAACAACGGGGTGAAGGCCGAGGACGCCGAGCGCATCTTCGCGCTCCTCGAGTACTTCGCGGGCTATGGCTTCAACAAGAGCCACTCGGCGGCGTACGCGCTGCTGACCTACCAGACGGCCTACCTCAAGGCGCACTACCCGGTCGAGTTCCTCTGCGCGCTGATGACGGCCGACCGCGACAAGATAGAGAAGGTCGTGCGGATCATCGCGGAGGGGCGCGCGTGGGGGGTCGAGATCCTCCCGCCCGAGATCAACGAGTCCAAGACCGACTTCACCGTCGTCTACAGCGCGAAGCCGGCGACGAACGGCAAGCGCGTGACCGGCACCCGGCGCGGAGGCTCGCGGGTGAGGGACCCGTACGATCCGAAGATCCGCTTCGGAATGGGCGCGATCCGCGGCGTCGGCGAGTCGGCGCTCGAGGCGATCCTCGAGGCGCGGGACGCGGGCGGCGCGTTCGCGGATCTGTTCGACTTCGCCGAGCGGGTCGATCCGCGGCGGGTCAACAAGGGCGTGTTCGAGGCGCTCGTGCAGTGCGGCGCGTTCGACGCGAGCCTCAATGCGCGGGGCATCTCGCGGGCGCGGGCGTTCGCCGGCATCGACAGGGCGCTCGAGCGCTCGCGCTCCGCGAGCAAGGATCGGAACAGCGCGCAGATCGGCCTGTTCGCGGCGGTGGCGTCCAAGAGCGAGGTGAGGCTGGACGATTACCCGATGGCCGAGGACTGGGATCTGCGCGAGACGCTCTCGCGGGAGAAGCAGTCGCTCGGGTTCTACGTCTCGGGGCACCCGCTGGATCGGTACGGCGTGGATCTGAACCGCTTCGACGTGACCGCGGTGAGCGCGCTGGCCGGCATGGATGCCTGGGCCAGGGTGCGCGTAGGCGGGATGGTCGAGGGCTACCGAGAGCGCATCTTCAAGGGGGGCGGCGGCAAGATCGCGTTCTTCGTGCTCGAGGACACGACGGGCCGGGTCGAGGTCAAGGTGCGCGAGAAGCAGATCGAGAGCTACGCGGACCTCTTGAACCGGGGGGAGCCGGTCCTGATCTCGGGGAAGATCAGCTTCCCGATGGTGGACGAGGGGGCCGAGGAGGCCGAGGCCGCGCCGCGCGAGCCGACCCTGCTGCTCGACGAGGTGCAGCCGCTCGCCGACGCCATCCTCGCGCAGACCCGGAGCGTGGCGATCACGCTGAAGTCGCGCAGCGCCAGGCGCGAGCACATCGATCGGCTCGGGGCGCTCCTGCGGGCGAGCCCCGGGGTGTGCCCGGTGCAGCTCGTGATCCAGCTCGATGATGGTGCAGAGGCGGTGCTGTCGCTGGGGCGTGATCTGCGCGTCGAGCCGAACGACGCCATGCTCGGGCGGCTCGAGAAGCTGTTCGGCGAGAAGGTGGCCGAGCTCAGGTAACCGGCTCGTCCGCGCCCGCGTGCTCGGCGGCACGCACGAGGGTGCCGAGCTTCGCCTCCGCGTCGCCGCGGTCGCTCTGGTGCTTGAGCAGGACGCCGAGCGTGTCGCGCGCGAGCTCCGGCGTCACCGCGCGCTTGCCGAGCAGGAGCAGCGCGCGGGCCCAGTCGATCGTCTCGCTGATCGCGGGAGATTTCCGCAGATCCATGGCCCGCAGGGCGCCGACGAACGCCACGATCTGCGCCGCGAGGCGGGGCTCGATCCCCGGGAGGGCGACCCTCAGGATGGCGAGCTCGCGCGACGGAGGCGGGTAGTCCAGGAACGCGTGCAGGCACCGGCGGCGCAGCGCCTCGGTCATCTCGCGCGTCGCGTTCGTCGTCAGCAGGACGAGCGGCGGGTGCGCGGCGCGGATCGTGCCGAGCTCGGGGATCGTGACCTGCATGTCGGAGAGCACCTCGAGCAGGAACGCCTCGAACTCAGGGTCCGCGCGATCGACCTCGTCGATGAGCAGGACGACCGGCGCGGCGCTCCGCAGCGCCGCGAGGAGCGGGCGCGCGATCAAGAAATGCTCGCTGAAGAACGACGCCTCGCTCCCCGCGATCGCGCGCGCGGCCGCGGCGAGGCTCGCCGCGCCGGCGATCTCCTTCGCGACGGCGTCGCGCAGCAGCTGCGTGTAGAGCATCTGCTTCGCGTAGTCCCACTCGTAGAGCGCCTTCGCCTCGTCGAGGCCCTCGTAGCACTGGAGCCGGATGAGCCCTCGGCCGAGCGCCTCGGCGGCGGCGCGGGCGAGATCGGTCTTGCCGACGCCGGCCGGCCCCTCGAGCAGCAGCGGCCGCGCCATCCGGAGGGCGAGCCAGAGCGCGAGCGAGGTCGCCGGATCGGAGATGTAGCGGGCCGCCGAGAGGCGGGCGTCGAGCTCGGCCGCGGTGGCCGGGGTGTCGTCGCGGGCGCCCCCATCGTCGAGCGCGCCGCCGTCGTGATCCGGAGGAGGCGTCACGGCGGGACGGTAGCACGCCGCGCGCGGGCTATCGGGCGTCGCGGCGCGGCGCGGCGCGGCACGGCACGGCGTGGCGCGCCAGAGTCCGCTAGCCGCGCGGCTCGGCGAGGATCTCGGCGGCGAGGAGATCGAGGCGCGGCGCCGCGCGATCGGGGCAGGGGAGAGCGGCCTCGCCGCGGAGCGGGCACAGCTCGCAGCGGCGTCCATCCATGACGAGGCCCGCCCGCATGCCCGCCGCGCGCGCGGCCGCCACGTCGCTCGGCGCGTCGCCGATCATCCAGCTCTCCTCGACGACGAGCTCGAGATCGCGCGCGAGCGCCGTGAGCATGCCCGGCTTGGGCTTCCTGCAATCGCACGGGCCGATGAGCGCCGGATCGCCGCCCGGCCCGCCCTCGGGGTGGTGCGGGCACACCGCGAGCGCCGCGATCGCGACGCCGGCCTCGCGGAGGCGATCGACGAGCGCGCGGTTCGTGCGCTCGATCGCCCCCCACGGGACCTGGCCCTTCGCCGCGCCCGGCTGGTTGGTCGCGATCGCCAGCAGGAACCCCGCGTCCGCCAGGCGCCGCAGGCCCTCGATCGCGCCGGGGAGGAGGCGGATCTGATCCGGATGAAACGCCGTGACGACGACGCCGAGCTCGTGATCGCGCACCACGTCGATGAGCGTGCCGTCGCGGTCGAGCAGGATCCCGCGCCTCGCCACGCGGGGCTCAGCTCTCGGCCACGAGCTGGAGGAGCCGCTCGCAGATGAGGTGGTGGTAGACCTCGTGGAAGCCCTCCACGTGCGGCGTCGACGTGTAGCCCGCCCGCGTCCTCGGCACGATCACGCTGGCGTCGGCCATCTGGCGCAGGGCGCCGCCGTCGTAGCCGACGAGCGCGAGCACCTTGGCCCCCGTCTTCTTCGCGAAATCCGCGGCGGCGACGAGGTTCTGCGACCATGGGCCGGCGCGATCGGCGCCCGAGCCGCCGTGCACGCTCAGGCACACGAGCACGTCGCCCGCGACCATGCGGCCGTCGAGCTGCTCGAGGAAGATGCGGTTGAAGCCGACGTCGTTGGTGAGGGCGCTGAGGAGCGCTGCGTTGTCGCAGAGCGAGGTGCACTTGAAGCGCCGCTTGCCGTCGACCCACGTGAACTTGGCGATGTCGCAGGCGAGGTGGCTCGCGTTGGCCGCCGAGCCGCCGTTGCCGCACGTGTAGATGGTGCGATCGCTCCGGTACGCATCGAAGAGGATCTCGATGACGCGAGCCATGTCGTCGGGGCTCGTCGCGAGGGCGATCTCGGACGTCTCGCGGAGGTACTTTTCGACGAAGTCGTGCGTGCTCTGAGGCATATGGGCGATCTATAGCCAGAGTCCCGCTGAAATGCCCAGCAGGAGGGGTGCGCCGGCGCGCCCGCTCACGATCGGTGCAGGTTCGCGACGATGCGCGCGCCGTCGAGATCGAAGCGGAAGCGCAGGACGCGCAGGCCCTTCGCGGCGAGCGCCTCCAGCACCCGGCGCCGCTCCGCCGGCCGGACGTAGAACATGAAGAAGCCCCCGCCGCCGGCCCCCATCAGCTTGCCGCCGAGCGCCCCCGCGCCTCGAGCGAGCTCGTAGATCTCGTCGAGGACCTCATCGGTCATCTTGGACGCGAGCTTACGCTTCTGGGTCCAGTGGGCGTGGAGGAGCTCGCCGTAATCGTCGAGCCTGCCGGTGACGAGGATGCGGTGCACGTCGCGGCCGATCTCCTTGATGCGGTGCATCCGCTCGACCACCGCGGGCTCCAGGTCTTGCAGCCGCCGGCCCTGCTCCGAGAGCACGATCCTGGCCGGCCTTTCGACGCCGCTCCACACGATGAGCAGGTTGCTCTCGAGCTCGTCCAGCACCTCGTCGCGGACCGGGACGGGCTCGACGTGCACCGAGCCGTCCGGAGAGAACGTGAACGCCGTGACGTTGCCGTAGGCGGCGATGTACTGGTCCTGCTTGCCGATCGGCTCTCCGAGGCGCTCGATCTCGATGGAGCAGGCCTCGCGAGCGAGCTGCTCGGACGACACGAAGTCGCGCTTGTACGTGTGCAGGGCGTTGAGGAGGGCGACCGTGAACGAGCTCGACGAGCCGAGGCCCGAGTTCGCGGGGAGATCCGCGACGCTCGTGAGCTCGATCGAGTGCTCGATTCCCATCATCCGGAGCGCTTCCCGGAAGATCGGGTGCTCGATCGCGTCGACCGAGGGGACGATCTCGGTCTTGGAGTACGCGAGGCGGATGTCCCGGTGGAAACGCTTGTTGGCCGTCACATAGATGTACTTGTCGATGGCGGCCGACACGAGGTAGCCGCCGAAGCGGCCGGAGTACGCGGGCAGATCGGTCCCGCCGCCGCCGAGGGAGAAGCGGACCGGGGCGCGAGAGACGATCATCCCCGCTCCTCCGTCGCGGCCGCGGTCGTGAGGGCGGCCTCGAGATCGCGGAGGCCCTGCTCCGAGCCGATCTCGTGGAAGCGCTCCGCGACCGCGAAGGCCCGGAGGAGGCCGCGCGCCGCGAGGTCGCGCTGCACCACCTCGAAGCCGAGCGGCGCGTCGGCCGGCAGCGCCTCGACGACCTCACGGCGGAGCGCGGTGGCGCCGTAATCGATGTGGTCGAGCGCAGGGTCGGGCGGCGCGCCCGCGCGCCGCTTCTCGTAACGCACCACCAGGTCGCCCGAGACCGCGGCGTTCGACGCGTCGAACCGACCCTCGTTCCGGTACACGGCCATCGTGCCGAGCGCGCTGGGGTGTGTGCAGAGGTCCCGGAGCGGGGCCAGGTAGTCGAAGGGGAGGTAGGAGTCGCCGTAGGTCATGAGGAACACAGGAGCCAGCTGGGGCAGCGCGCGGCGCAGCGCGCCGGCCGTGCCCAGGAGATCGGGGCCGTCGTCGGCATAATGGAGCGGCAGGCCCGCGAACCGATCGCCCATCGCCCGTCGAACGGCGTCGCCGAGGTGACCCACGCAGAGGACCACCTCACCAAAGCCCGCTGCGGCGAGCCGATCGAGGAGCCACGCCCCGAACGGCCGCCCGGCCACGGGCAGCAGGAATTTGGGGGTGCGCTCCGTCCAGGGGCGCATCCGGGTGCCGAGTCCGCCGGCGAGGATCACGGCTTGAGGAGGTGAGGCGTCGGCGCGCACGGGGAGGACCTACCATAGACGACGGTCGCCTTCGGGGCGTCTCCAGCGCTCCCCGCTGGCGACTCGGAGAAAAACGTCGCCACAAACTGTACGGCCGTTCAGGGGGACGGTTACGGTGCGCGCCATGACCAACAAGGACCTCGCTCCGCATCTTCTCCGGACGCTGGTTGCCCTCCAGAGCGAGGGCAAGACGGTGAACCTCGACACATTGACCACGGCCCTTCAGGTGCGTCGGACCGACGTTCGCCGGGCGATCACCGCCCTGCACCGCGAGGGGTATCTCGACGTCCTCTGCATGCGGCTGACGCTCCGCGGGCTCGCCCTCGGCGCGGCCTTTGCGGCGTCGCAGCTCCGCCCGTTGCGCCGCGCGTCGCTCCGCGCCGTCAAGGCTGCTTGAGCACACCCACAGGGCCGCCACCCTGGCGCGGCCGTGAGCGGCGAGTCGACCTCTGCCCGAGCGCGAGGCCCATGCGTGCAGACGGAGGGGCCCGACATGATCTCTCGATGCGTTTCAGATCTTGCCAGCATTTCATTTGATAAAACGGCAAATTCACACTGGACGCGCGCGGCCCCAGCCAGGGATCCGGCGCCCGGTCGCGAGCGCCGACCGGCGCAGGAACACCTGGTTTCTACGGCCCGTGCGGGCCACTGTGCGTGGAAGACGTTGACATTCCGAGGGATTCATGAGACGGCGGCAGCGTGATATCCGATGTCGAGATCGAGAATGAGATTCGTGCTTCCGTGGCCGAGTTCCTGGAGGGCCTGAGAGCGCTGGTCCGTAAGGACGTTCTCCGGACCGCTGGGCGGTACCTGCAAGTCGACATCAGCGCCGCTGGGATATCGACCGGGCCGGCCGCGACTCCCGCCAAGCCGGTCCGGAAGGGCGAGCGCGCTCCGGCGCCGAGCCGTCCGGCCGCGCCTCCTCGCAAGGCCCCGTCGGCCAAGACGCCGACGCGCGCTGCGCCGCGCAAGAAGGCGGCCGCGTCGCGGACGAGCGGAGGCGGCGCGCGTCCGGCCGTCGCAGCGCCGAAGTCGCGCGCCGCGCGCACCCCGGCGCCCGCCGTCACGGCCCCCGTGAAAGCCGCCGAACAGGCCGCTCCGGTGAACCCAGCGAACCCGGCGAGCCTGTCGTCCGGGAGCTCCGGGGACGAGATCGCCGAGGCCCTGCTCGCCCATGTGGAGATCGAGCCTGGGCAAGGGATCGACGACCTTGCGCTGGCGATGGGGACCCCTGCGGCGGAGCTCCAGGAGCCGCTCAAGAAGCTCCTTGCGGAGAACAAGATCACCGAGGAGCTGCGTCAAGGCCAGGCGTCGTACTACCCGGCCTGAGCGACCTCGGTGGGCCGGTCAGCCAGGCACGAGCGTTGCTTGGAGCCGGCCGTAGGCCGTCCGGTCGGCGCGGGCACGGGCCGCTCGACGCCCTGCGCGATGCGAGTGATGGACCGAGCGAGCCCTGCTGGCGCCGTCCGGCCGGAGCTCGGCGGTTTCCGCCTCACAGCTGGCGAACCCGGCGATGCCGTCGCCGCGCACTCGACGCGGACCCGGGGCCCCGGTACCCTGCCGGTCCAGGCGCTTTCCGGATGACTCCCGCGCACGAACAGATTCTCAACGTCCTGCTCGGCTATCTCTCGGCGATGAACGCAGAGGGAGTCCTGCTCCGGGCCATGCGGGAGGCGGAGATCCAGCCCGAGGCGTTCTCGCTCGACGACCTCCCCGACATCCTTCCGAGCATCGAGCGCCGAGCCCGCCTCTATGTGGATCCGACGCGACTCGGTCGGCTCAGGTCGGAAATTTCGGCGATTGGCGGCGAACGACCTTCGCGGCGCTCGAAGGTCATGGTCATCAACGTGGAGGCCGACATCAGCGAGGCGCGTCTGAGCGCGAAGGCCGTTTGCGATGCGGCCGGCGCAAAGAGCTTCACGTCGCACAAGGTCGCGACCATCGTCAGCGAGCTCGCGCGAAATATCGTCCATTATACCCCTGGCGGGACGATCGAGCTCGCGGTGCAGCGCGACAGCCCGGTCCGCTTCCTCATCGTCGCCGTGGATGAGGGCGCAGGCATCCAGAACCTGCAGGAGATCCTCGCCGGGCGCTACAAGAGCAAGACCGGTATGGGGCGCGGCATCATCGGGGTCAAGCGGCTGGCCGATCGCTTTCATATCGACTCGGGGCCGAAGGGCACGCGGGTGGAGATCGAGGTCCACCTGTGAAGCTCTCCGTGGAGTATGCGATCCTCCCCAAGGACGGAGAGCTCGTGAGCGGCGACGCCGCGTTCGTGCGAGCCGGGGAAGACGGCGTCCTCTTCGCGGTCATCGACGCCCTCGGCCACGGCGAGCACGCGGCGGCCGCGGCGAACGTCGCGCTCAAGACGCTCGCCGACGCGCCGAGCGGCGAGGACGTCCGCGCCCTCATCGATCGTCTCCACGTGCGGCTCCGCGGCACCCGCGGCGCCGCCGGCATGATCTGCCGCTTCCGGGAGGGGCGGCTCCAGGGCTGCGGCATCGGCAACGTCGAGCTGATGTCGTACGGCACGCGCGTGCAGTGGCTCCAGAGCCCGGGCATCCTCGGCGCATCGCTCAGCAAGGTCCGGATCTTCGATGCGCAGCTCGCGCGAGGCGACCGGCTCGTCGTGTTCACCGACGGGGTCTCCCCTCGCTTCGATCTATCGCTGTTTCGTGGAATGAAGGCCGCGGATGCCTGCCGCGCCCTCATGAGCCGACACCGGCGCTCGCACGATGACTCAACGGTCTTGATCGCCGACATCGAACCTTAGGATGACCATGGAGCTCAAGCGCCTTCCCATCATCAACCTGTGGGACCGGATCCTGGTGCCCATCCAGGGGGACGTGACCGATGACCTCGCGGAGCAGCTGAACACCGAGGTGCTGCGGGCCATCCACGAGAGCGGCGCGAAGGGGCTGGTCATCGATCTCACGGCCGTCTGGATCATGGATAGCCACCTGTGCGCGGTGCTCTCGAACCTGGCCTCCGCCGCGCGGCTCATGGGCACACCGACCATCCTGTCCGGGCTGAGCCCCGAGATAGCGATGACGCTCCAGGCCATGGGGGTCGAGCTCGAGGCCGTGAAGACGGCGCTGACGCTCGAGCAGGCGCTCACGATGCTCGGGCTCGAGGTGCGCCGGGCCGAGGCGCGCGACGAGGACGACGACGAGGACGACGACGACCTGTTCGACGACGAGGACGAGGAAGACGAGGACGACGACGGGTGGGAGGCGGACGACCGCGGCGACTCCCGCCGAGCGCCGACGAACGGGCGGTCCGCGCGGCCCACGACGAGCATCGATCGGCGGCAGAGCGCGAAGAGCCGGCTCAGGCGCCGCTGAGGACGCGCGTGCGCGTGCGCGTCTACGTCTACGACGACATCGACACGCCGAACGCGCCCTCCTGACGGCGGGGTGACGGTGATTGTCCGGGTGGGCAACGCCGTGGGTCCCTGGTATGCCTCACGACCGCTCTCCGGGCGATCACCATGGACAAGCTGGATTGCCTCGCCGCCCCGCCGCCCAAGCAGCGGGGGATCTTCTGCAACCGGACGCTGAATCTCCGTTCGATCAAGGCGATCGGATACGACATGGATTACACGCTGATCCACTACCGTGTGGAGGCGTGGGAGCGTCGGGCCTATGAGCACCTCCGGCATCTTCTGGAGAGCGAGGGCTGGCCGGTCGGGGACCTGACGTTCGAGCCGGACCTCGTGATCCGAGGGCTCATCCTGGACACCGAGCTCGGCAATCTGCTCAAGGTGAATCGGTTCGGCTACGTGAAGCGAGCCTTCCACGGAACGAAGCCGATCGACTTCGAGACCCAGCGCGCGACCTACGCGCGGACGATCGTCGACCTCGCGGACGGGCGCTACGTCTTCCTGAACACGCTCTTCTCGCTGTCGGAGGGGTGCATGTACGCGAAGCTGGTCGATCTGCTCGATCAGCGCCGGCTGCCCGAGGTGCTCGGCTACAGCGACCTCTATCGCCGCGTGAAGGATCGCCTCGACGCGACGCACATGGAGGGGCAGCTGAAGGCCGAGATCATCGGGGATCCGGAGCGGTTCGTGCTGCTCGATCCGGAGATCCCGCTCACGCTGCTCGACCAGCGGGAGGCGGGCAAGAAGCTCGTCCTGATCACGAACTCGGAGTGGGTCTACACGCGCGCGATGATGAGCTACGCGTTCGACCGCTTCCTGCCGGGGGGCATGACGTGGCGCGACCTGTTCGACGTGGTCATCGTCTCCGCGCGGAAGCCGGAGTTCTTCTCGAGCCGCAGCCCGCTCTTCGAGGTGGTCACGGAGGATGGCCTCCTGCGCCCGGCCGGCCGGTTGCGCGTGGGCGGGCACTACCTGGGCGGCAACGCGGGGCTCGTCGAGCACCACCTGGGGCTGTCCGGCGACGAGATCCTCTACATCGGCGATCACATCTATGGGGACGTGCATGTGTCGAAGAGCGCCTTGCGGTGGCGTACGGCGCTCATCATCCGGGAGCTCGAGGACGAGATCCTCGCGATCGAGGAGGCGCGCGGGGCCGAGGCGCGCCTCGATCTCTGGATGCGGGAGAAGGAGGATGCGGAGCGCGTCTATGCCAGGCTGCGCCTGGAGCTCCAGCGGATGCGCGCCGGCTACGGGCCGGTGGCTGGGGCGACGGAGGGCGAGATCCAGGCGAAGATGAACGAGCTCAAGGCGAGCCTCGCGGCGCTCGACGCGCGGATCGCGCCGCTCGCGAAGGCGTCGGCCGAGACGTTGAACCCGAGGTGGGGGCTGCTCCTCCGCACGGGCAACGACAAGAGCCACCTGGCCCGGCAGATCGAGCGTTCGGCGGACATCTACACGTCCCGCGTCTCCAATTTCCTCCTGGCGACGCCTCACGTGCTGCTCCGCTCGCACCGCGGGAGCCTGCCGCACGATCCCATGGGCGCGCCGCCGGGCGCCGAGCGGCAGAACGGCGAGCCCGCGCCGGTCGACGACGCGACGCCCGTGGGCATGTAGGCGGCGTCGCCGCCGGCCTGCCGCGCCTCAGGCTGCCGCGCCTCAGGCCGCGAGCCGCTGCGCGGCGCTGTCGAGGATGTCGAGGCACCCCGACAGGCTGTCGCAGAAGAGCAGCTCGCGCCGGAGGGCCGACGCGCCGGGGAGGCCGCGGAGATAGCCGGTCAGGTGGCGCCGGGTCACGCGCACGCCGTGCGGCTCGCCGCGCGCCTCGGTGTTCGCGATGAGGTGCGCGCGGCACAGGGCGAGCCGCTCCTCGGCCGTCGGCGGCGCGAGGTGCACGCCGTCGTCGAGGAGGGCCCGGGCCTCGCGGAAGATCCAGGGGTGGTCGATGGCGGCGCGGCCGACCATCACGCCGGCGCAGCCCGTCTCGCGGAGGGCGCGGGCCGCGTCGTCGGCGGTCTTGATGTCGCCGTTCACCACGACAGGGATGGACACGACCTCGCGCGCCCGGGCGGCCCAGCTCCAGTCGGCCGCGCCGCTGTGCCCCATCTGGGCCGTGCGGCAGTGGATCGTGAGCGCGGCGACGCCGGTGTCCTCGAGGCGGCGCGCGAGGTCGACGATCGGCATATGGGACTCCGGCCCCCAGCCGATACGCGTCTTCACGGTGACCGGGAGCGCGACCGAGCGCGTCACGAGCCGGGCCATCGCCACCATCGCCTCCGGATCGCGGAGCCAGCCGGCGCCCGCGCCTCGTCCGGCGATCTTCGGCACCCAGCAGCCGCAGTTGATGTCCAGGAACGCCGGTCCGGCCTGCTCG
This sequence comes from Sorangium sp. So ce117, assembly GCF_051524395.1. Taxonomy (NCBI): domain Bacteria; kingdom Pseudomonadati; phylum Myxococcota; order Polyangiales; family Polyangiaceae; genus Sorangium; species Sorangium sp. So ce117. The sequence continues at coordinate 5,496,023 of NZ_CP150309.1, read as the reverse complement.
GCGACGCGCGCGGCCTCGGCGAGGCGCTCCGGGTTGGCGCCGTAGATCTGGATCGCCGTCGGCTGATCGCCGTCGGCTAGGTCGAGCTTGCGCCGCGCGGTCTTGCACCCGCGCAGCAGCCCCTCGACGTTGACGAACTCCGTCACGCACAGCTCGGCGCCGAGCTCCCGGCCGATGCGGCGGAACACCGCGTCCGTCACGTCCTCCATGGGCGCGAGGACGACGGGGCGGCTTGCGAACAGCCGGCGAAAGCTTTCGGGCGAGAGCGGCACAGTGGCGAGCTTTCAAGCATGGATCCGGCCGGTTGACCAGGGCGACCGCCGCGGCCCGAGGCGTAAGGGGCCCGCTGAGCTCGAGCCCGCGGCGCCGAGGCGCGAGCGGCGCCTTTCGCCTGACCGGCGCCGCGGGCCGGCGGCCAAGGCGACGAGCGGGACCCCAGCCCCCAGCCGCCCCGGTCACCTCGCCGCGCCTCGGCGTCCCGCCACGGCGCTCCCCCGAGGCGCTGACAGGATTCATGACCTCACGGGCATGTGTGTGCACGGCGGACGAACACGGCATGTGGGGCGGCGAACGGTCATGTTGGTACGACATCCGGGGTGGGAGACGGCGGGCAGCGCAGCCCGGCATCGTGGCCGAGGAAACCTGCCGCACGAGAAGCCAACAACGCTCGCTTGACGTTCGGCGTGGCTCTGGCGACCCTCGAGATTGCCATGAAGCGTGCGCTGCTCCGAGAGGCTCTCCGCGCTGAGCGCTCGGCCGCGGCGCGCACGCTCAGAGAGCGCGAGACTCGCCCGCTCGGCACGCGGCGCAGCGCGCCGGGCGCCCACGACACGGAGGGCGTCCGTCGCGCGGTCCGCCGCGCTTTCCGGGTCGCGCTCTGGATATGGCCGGCGTTCACGCTTGTCGACGTGTTCATGGCGACCGTGCTGTACCCCGCGGCGCCGGTATGGCGCTGCATCGTCCTGCGCGTCGTCGAGCAGGCGCTCTCCCTCGCCGTGTACCGGCTCTCGGGGCGCCCGACGCTCTCGGGGCGCGTCGTGCTCCTCGGGTACGAGGCCGCGTTCCTCACCGCCGCGATCTTCATCTCGCTGATGGCGCTCGATTTCGGCGGCTTGACGAGCGCGTACATGCACGGGCTCTCCATCGTCGTGCTGCTCCGCACGGCGCTCGTGCCCGCGCCGTTCAGCAAGGCCCTCCTCGCCTCCGCGGCGATGTTCCTCGCCTTCCCGGCGACGATGGGCATCGCCGCGATCTTCTCCCCGTCCATCCAGGCGGCGTGGCTCGATCCGACGACGCTGCTCACGGCCGCGAGCCATTACATCTTCGTCCCTGCCTCGGGGGTGATCGGGGCGCTGTCGAGCCACGTCGTGTGGGCCGCGCAGCAGCAGGTTTATCAGGCGCGCAAGCTGGGCAGGTACCGGCTCGAGGCGCCGATCGGCAAAGGGGGGATGAGCGAGGTCTGGCTCGCGTGGGACGAGACGCTCCACCGCGACGTCGCCCTCAAGCTCCTGAGGACGCGGGACGCGCCGGACCCGGCGGTGCCGAAGCGCTTCGAGCAAGAGGCGCACGCGGCGAGCAAGCTCAGCGATCCGCACACCATCCGGATCTTCGACTTCGGAGCGAGCGACGACGGCATCTACTACATCGCCATGGAGCACCTGCGCGGGGCCGATCTCGCCGCGATCGTGCGCAGCTACGGCCCCATGCCCGTGGCGCGCGCCCTACGCTTCGCCCTGCAGGCCTGCCGCTCGCTCATCGAGGCGCACGAGGCTGGGATCATCCACCGGGACATCAAGCCGCAGAACCTCTTCGTCACCCGCGTTGGCGACGATCACGACTTCCTCAAGCTGCTCGACTTCGGCGTCGCGCGGATGGTCGAGGGCGGCCGCGACGCCGAGCTCACGAACAGCGGCATGCTCTGCGGGACGCCCGCCTACATGGCACCGGAGGTGTGTCGCGGCGATCGCGCGGATGCGCGCAGCGACATCTACTCGCTCGGGGGCACGCTCTACTTCCTGCTCACCGGGGAGCTGCCGTTCGAGGGCTCGTCGTCGGGGCAGCTCTTCGTCGCCCACATGACGAAGGCGCCCCTCGCGCCGTCGGTGCGGCGCGGCCCGACCGTCCCTCGCGCGGTCGACCGCCTCGTCCTGCGGTGCCTCGCCAAGGACCCGCGCCACCGTTTCCAGAGCGCGCGGGCGCTGTCCGATGCGCTCCTCCCGCTGCTCGACGAGTCTGCCTGGACCGCGGCCGACGCGGAGCGCTTCTGGGTGACCGAGCGCGCGGAGAAGCTCGGCCGCCCGGAAGCGCCGCCCGAGCGCCCCACCGGGGCGCGCGGGGGCTCGACGCGGACGGCCTCCGCTCGATAGAGCCAGCGCGCCGTCGCGCCGCTGCCGGCCACCGCGCGCGATATCGACGCCGCATGGTGGCAGCACATCGAAACGGATCGGAAACACAAGAGAAGCTCCGGTTCAGGATCATCCTCTAGGGCGTCACGTGATGGTGCTACATGAGGACTCGCTTCCTCGTAAGCCGCGTCCCGAGCCTCGCCGAGGCCGACGCCTGACCTCGGGGTACCCCGGACCGCTCGCAGACCCGTGCGGGCGATCCGGGGGCACCGTGGTGGCGGTCGAGGCTCCCTCCGCGGCCGCGTGAGGGACCCTCGACCTGGTCAGAGCGCCCGAAGCTTCATCGCCCGCTCATGACCCCTTGCCAGCGTCCCGCCGTGGCGAGGACCGAGCCGCGGCGGCGCCGCGCCAGGGGCGCGGAGCGGGCGTCAACAGGGCCTTCTCACGCGAACCGTGCTAGCGCGGCGTCCTACCAGCCGCAGCCGCCGCCCCAGCCGCCGCCCCAGCCGCCGCCCCAGCCGCCGCAGCCACCGCCCCAGCCGCCCCACCAGGGCCGGAAGCCCCAGCCGCCGCCCCACCAAGGCCGGAAGCCCCAGCCGCCACCCCAGCCCCAGGGCCGGAAGCCCCAGCCGCCGCCCCACCAGCGCGCCGCATCGGGCTTCTCGCCGACGCCCTCCTCGCCAGTCGGGGTCGCCGAGCCGGGGTCCACGGCGCCGACATCGGGCGCGCCGGGGGCCGGCGCGCTGGCGCTTGCTGCGCTGGGGTCCGTGGCACTCTCGTCCATCGCCGGATTCGCGCTCGACTCCTGATCAGCGGAGTCCGTCTCTTCGGCCTGGAACGCCTGCTTCGCCTCGTCGGTCTCGCTCATCACGTCGTCGGTGGGCGCGTCCGACGTCGTCGCCTCGGCCATGCAACCGGCCGCGGAGAGGGCCGTCGAGAGGGCGATGAGCGATGCGAACTTCGTCAATTGGCTCATGTTCCCGTTCTCCTGTGCACATCAATCCATGTCGAATGGAGTCATCGCCCGTCATGGCGACGAGCTTTGACACGCGGGGACCTGAGATCCCCCGCCGCACGATCATGTGTGGTGTTCGGGAGGTGATGTCGATTACCGCAGAAAGGACACCTGAGACACCATGGACGCTTTCTGCGGGGCCGTGCGCGCCGCGAGGGAAGCGTCACGCGCTCCTTCCGGGAGAGAGCGAGCCGCGGCCGCCCGGGAGAGCGCAAGCCTCGGCTGCGCGGCGCTCGCCGGCCTCCCACGTGCTCCGGGGGCCGCGCGCGCTCTTCGCAGATGCAGGGCGCCGGACGCAGCGCCGTCGCTCTGGTTGGCCAGCGCAGAGGGGCGCAAGCGCGCCGGACTGCGATGCTGGCGAGGACCGGGCGCGGGAGGGCCTGCCCTTATGAGGCTCCGGGAGTGGTGCCTAGAATGCGAACAGCTCGATCAACGGAGATGAATCGGATGGCGCGGAGCACCCAGGCGTCGGCCGCGAGCGTGGCGTCGCGCGGCGAAGGATGCTTCATGACGGCTCGCGCGATCGTGTCGTCCGCCAGGATCTCCAGCGTGAAGGGTGATGGGAGAGATCCGCGCGACTGCGTCTCCGGAGCACATGCTCCCGCGGTTCGCACAGGAGATCGTCAGGGCCACCATCGGACCCGTCCACGACGCATTCCGTCCCGTCCTGGTCGATGGCCGGGTGCGAAGAGCGATGGATTCGAGCGAGGAAAGCGGTGGACTGGACAGCCTGGGAGCAATGCGCAGGAGCGGCCCGCGAAGGGGCCTTGTGTCCACGCGTCGATGGCCGTGCAGGGAAGGGGGCGAGAAGAGCGCGATCGCGCCGTCGAATGCGGGCTGCGAGCCCCGGTGAGGGGCTCGTCCGGGGCCGCCTGGAGGGAGCGCTCAGCCCGCGAGCTTCGCGCGGACCGCCTCGCCCATCCCCTGGGTCGACAGCTTGCCGCCGAGGTCCGCCGTCCGTGCGCCGCCGGCGATGGCCTGCGCCACCGCGCGCTCGAGCACGGCTGCCTCCTTGTCGAGCCGCAGCGAGTGCCGGAGCAGCATCGCGGCGCTCAAGATCGTCCCGATCGGGTTGGCGAGCCCCTTGCCGGCGATGTCGGGCGCCGAGCCATGGATCGGCTCGTAGACCCCGCGCGTCCCATCGCCCAGCGACGCGCTCGGGCAGAGCCCCAGCGAGCCGGCGAGCACGGCGGCCTCGTCGGTCAGGATGTCGCCGAACATGTTCTCGGTGACGATGACGTCGAACGCCGCGGCCGCGGTGATGAGCCGCATCGCGCACGAGTCGACGAGCTGGTGCTCGATGCGGATCTCCGGGTGGCGGGCGGCGACCTCGGTCGCCACCGTGCGCCAGAGCCGCGACGACTCGAGGACGTTCGCCTTGTCGACGGACGTGACGAGGCGTCTGCGCGACGACGCGAGGCGGAACGCGAGCTCGACGACGCGCTGGATCTCCTCGTCCGTGTACTCGAGCGTGTCGACCGCGCGCCGGCGCCCGTTCACCTCCTCACGGAGGCGCGGCTTGCCGAAGTAGAGCCCGCCCGTCAGCTCACGGACGACCAGGATGTCGACGTCCGCGAGCCGCTCTGCCTTGAGGGGAGAGGCCTGGATGAGCTCGGGGAACAGGCGGATCGGCCGCAGGTTGGCGTACAGGCCGAGCCCCTGGCGCAGCGCGAGCAGCCCCTGCTCGGGGCGGACGCTCGCGCTCGGGTTGTCCCACTTGGGGCCGCCGACGGCGCCGAGCAGGACGGCGTCCGCCGCGCGGCACGCGTCGAGCGTCTCCTGCGTCAGCGCCGTGCCGGTCGCGTCGATGGCGCACCCGCCGATGAGGTGCTCCGAGTAGCTGAAGCTGTGGCCGAACTGGGCGGCGACAGCGTCGAGGGTGGCGCGGGTTTCGGCGACCACTTCGACGCCGATGCCGTCGCCGGGCAAAAGAACGATATTGGCCTTCATGCGACCTCGCTGGCAGGCAACGTGGATGTGTACTGCTGTGGCTCTCTCGCTGCGAACGTGAGCCCATACTCGATCCCGTCCGCGAGCGCATGCCACGACGCATCGATGATGTTCGTCGACGCGCCGACGGTGCTCCACTGGCGGTGCGCGTCGCGGCTGTTGATGAGCACGCGCGTCGTCGCCGAGGTGCCGTCGCGCCCGTCGAGGATACGCACCTTGTAGTCGACGAGCTGGATGTCACGCACGGCCGGGAACACGGGCGCGAGCGCCTTGCGGAGCGCGCCGTCGAGCGCGTTGACGGGGCCGGACCCCTCGGCTGCCGTGATCACCACCTCGTCGTCGACCGCGATCTTGATCATCGCCTCGGCGAAGGTGCCGACGCCCTCGCGCTGGCCCGCGATGACCTTGAAGTCGAGCAGCCGGAACGGCGGCTTGTAGCCCGGCGCGCTCCGGCGGAGCAGCAGCGCGACGGACGCCTCGGCCGCCTCGAACGACGAGCCGCGCGCCTCGCGCTCCTTGATCTGCTCCAGCACCTCGACCTCGGCGCCCGTCGGCACCTCGAGCCCGAACTCCTCGGCCTTGCTGAGGAGGTTGCCGCGGCCCGACAGCTCGCTGACCACGGTCCGCATCGCGTTGCCGACGAGCGCGGGATCGATGTGCTGGTAGGACGCAGGCTCGCGCCGCATCGCCGCGACGTGCACGCCGCCCTTGTGCGCGAAGGCGCTCCGCCCGACGTAGGCCATGTGATCGTCGGGGGAGAGGTTCGCCACCTCGGCGACGTAGTGCGAGAGCTCGGTGAGCCCGCGGAGCGCCCCCTCCGGGAGCGCCCGGAGGTCGAGCTTCAGCTCCAGGTTCGGGATGATCGCGCAGAGGTTCGCGTTCCCGCAGCGCTCGCCGTAGCCGTTGATGGTGCCCTGGACGTGGCGGGCGCCCGCGCGCACGGCGGCGATCGAGTTGGCGACCGCGCACTCGCCGTCGTTGTGGGCGTGGATGCCGAGCGGGTGGCCCAGCGCCGCCTTCATCTCGGCCACGACCGCCTCGATCTGCCAGGGCATCGACCCGCCGTTCGTGTCGCAGAGCGTGACCACCTCCGCCCCGCCGCGCACGGCGGCGCGAAGCGTCTCGGTCGCGTACGACCGGTCGAGCGCGAACCCGTCGAAGAAGTGCTCGGCGTCGTAGATCACGCGGCGGCCGTGCGCGCGCAGGAAGGCGATGGTCTCCTCGATCATCCGGAGGTTCTCGTCGAGCGTCGTGCGAAGCACCGCCGTCACGTGCTGGACCGAGCTCTTGCCGAAGATCGTGCAGACGCTCGTCCCGGCGGCGAGCAGCGCGCGCAGCCCGGGGTCGTCCTCGGGGGCCAGCGAGGCCCGGCGCGTCGAGCCGAACGCGGCGATCTTCGCGTGCTTCCACTCGATGTCCTTCGCCCGCTCGAAGAACTGCGCGTCCTTCGGGTTTGAGCCGGGCCACCCGCCCTCGATGAAGGTCAGTCCGAACGCGTCGAGGTGGCGCGCGATGCTCAGCTTGTCCTCGCACGCGAGCGAGATGCCCTCGCGCTGGGTGCCGTCCCGTAGCGTGGTGTCGTAGACGTCGACGCGGTCCGAGGGGCGGGCGCCCTGCTCCGCGCCGTTATGAGGCGGATTCATAAGGTTCGACTTCCTTGTGCAGCGAGATCGGGTCGCCGAGCTCATCGCCCCCCTGGGGGGCCTCCTGCGCTCGGCGCACGGCCCTACCTCGCGGTCTCGACGGCGGCGCCGTGGCCGCTCTGGTTGCTCTCTGACGCCGCCGCGTCGTCCTTGGGCTCGACGCCGTAGGTCGCGAGGAGCCGGTTCAGGGCGGTGAGGTACGCCTTCGCGCTGGCCACCAGGATGTCGGTGTCAGCGCCGTGGCCGTGGAAGACGCGCGCCGCGGCGTCGTGCTGCGGGTGCCGCTTGCTCGGCGTCGCGTCCGCCCGGACGCGGACGCTCACCTCGCCGAGCGCGTCGATGCCCTCGGTCACCGCGTGCACCGAGAACTCGAGGAGGCTGCTCGGCACGCGGACGATCTCGTCGATCGCCCGGTAGGCGGCGTCCACCGGTCCGGTGCCGATCGCGGCGCGGACGTGCAGCGCCCCGTCCGGCCCGCGGAGGCGGACGGTGGCGGTGGGCATGCCCGTGGTCCCGCAGGCGACCTGGAGCGCGTCGAGCGTGTAGAGATCGTCGGCCTGCGCCCGCGTGGTCGAGACGATCGCCTCGATGTCGGGATCGGTGACGTGCTTCCTCTTGTCCGCGAGCGCCTTGAAGCTGGCGAACGCCGCCGCGAGCTGGGCCTCGTCGAGGTGATAGCCGAGCTCCTCCAGCCGGTTGCGGAGCGCGTGCCTGCCCGAGTGCTTGCCGAGGACGAGCCGGGTCTGCGTCACCCCGACCATCTCCGGCCGCATGATCTCGTACGTCTCCTGGTGCTTCAGCATCCCGTCCTGGTGGATGCCGGACTCGTGCGCGAAGGCGTTGGCGCCGACGATCGCCTTGTTCGGCTGGACGTTGAAGCCCGTGGCCGCGCTGACGAGGCGGCTCACGGTGGCGATCTGGGTCGTGTCGATCCCGGTGCGCAGCCCGAAGACGGCCCGGCGCGTGGCGAGCGCCATGACGATCTCCTCGAGCGCGGTGTTGCCGGCGCGCTCGCCGATGCCGTTGATGGTCACCTCGGCCTGGCGCGCGCCCGCGCGGATGCCCTCCAGCGCGTTGGCCGTCGCGAGCCCGAGGTCGTTGTGGCAGTGGACCGAGACGATGGCGCGGTCGATCCCCGGGACGTTCTTGCGGATCCCGGCGATGAGCGCGCCGAACTCGCTCGGGATGGTGTACCCGACGGTGTCCGGGATGTTGAGCGTGGTGGCCCCGGCGGCGATCGCGGCCTCGAGCACCTGGTAGAGGAACTCCGGCTCGCTCCGGCCGGCGTCCTCGGGGCTGAACTCCACGTCGGCGCACAGGTCGCGCGCATAGGCGACCATGGCCCGCACGCGGTCGAGCACCTCGGCCCGGGTCATCCGGAGCTTGTGCTTGAGGTGGATGTCGCTCGTGGCGAGGAAGGTGTGGATCCGGGGGTGCGCGGCCCGGGCGACGCCCTCCCACGCCTTGTCGATGTCGACCTTGGTGGCGCGGGCGAGGGCGCAGATGATCGGCGGGGTCGCGGCGGGGCGGCCGGGGACCGCGGCCGCGCCCACGCGCTCGGCGATCGTCTGGACGGCGAGCAGATCGTCGGGGGAAGCGGCGGGGAAGCCCGTCTCGATGACGTCGACGCCGAGCTTCGCCAGCGCGAGCGCGATCTCGAGCTTCTCCGACGATGTCATCGTCGCGCCCGGCGACTGCTCGCCGTCGCGCAGCGTCGTGTCGAAGATGCGGACGTAATCGGACGGGGGCATCGCTTGATTCGCAATCATCTCAGGCATGGTGTTCTCCGCCGCCTCCCACGAGTGGAGAGGCTCAGTCGCCGGGCTTGATGGTGACGGGATCGATGAACGGCATCATCTTGCGCAGGTTGGCGCCCACGATCTCGAGCCGCTGCTCCCGCTCCTTCGCCCGCGTCGCCTCGAACTTCGGCCGGCCCGCCTCGTTCTCCGCGATCCACTTGCGCGCGAACTCGCCGCTCTGGATCTCGGCGAGGATGCGCTTCATCTCCTCGCGCGTCTTGTCGGTGATGACCCGCGGGCCCGACACGTAGTCGCCGTGCTCGGCGGTGTCGCTGATCGAGTACCGCATGTAGTTGAGGCCGCCGCGGTACATGAGGTCGACGATGAGCTTGAGCTCATGCAGACACTCGAAGTACGCGATCTCCGGCTGGTAGCCGGCGTTGACGAGCGTCTCGAAGCCGGCCTTCACGAGCTCGCTCGCGCCGCCGCAGAGCACCGCCTGCTCGCCGAAGAGGTCGGTCTCGGTCTCCTCCGCGAACGTCGTGAGGAGCACCCCGGCGCGCGTCGCGCCGATGCCCTTCGCGTAGGCGAGCGCCTGGGCCTCCGCCTTGCCGCTCGCGTCCTGGTGGACGGCGAGGAGGGCCGGGACGCCGCCGCCGGCCTCGAACGTCTCGCGCACCCGGTGGCCGGGGCCCTTCGGGGCGATCATCGACACGTCGACCGACGGGGGGGGCGTGATCGTGTTGAAGCGGATGTTGAACCCGTGCGCGAACATGAGCGTCTTGCCCGGGCCGAGGTGCGGCGCGATCTGCTCGTTGTAGATGCGCGCCTGCGACGTGTCGGGGGCGAGGATCATGATGACGTCGGCGGCCTTCGCGGCCTCGGACACCGTGGCCACCTGCAGCCCTGCGGCCTGCGCCTTGGGCCGGCTCTTGCTGCCCTCGGGCAGGGCGACGATCACCGTGACGCCGCTGTCGCGCAGGTTCAGCGCGTGCGCGTGCCCCTGGGAGCCATAGCCCACGATCGCGACCTTCTTGCTCTGGATGAGCGAAAGATCCGCGTCGTTATCGTAAAAAATCTTAGCCATCTCTCTCTCCTTACAACCGGGACCCGCACCTCGCGGCTCCCGTCCTTCACGTCGTTCACGTCTCGCGCGCGCTATTTACACCGTCTTGCGCCGTCAGGAGGCGCCGTTCTCGGCCGTGCGCACGGGGATCGAGTCGAACCTGGCCTCGGCCTCCTCGGCGCCGCGGGTCATCACGATCATCCCGGTCCGCACCATCTCGATGATCCCGAACGGGCGGAGCACCTCGAGCAGGCCCTCGATCTTGTCGCCGGTCCCGGTGATCTCGATGGTCAGCGCCTCGGGGGCGACATCGACGGTGCGCGCGCGGAACACCTCGCAGAGCTGGAGCACCTGGGCCCGGCTCGCCGCGTCCGCCTTCACCTTGATGAGCGCGAGATCACGCGCGACCGAGGCGGTGTGGGTGACGTCCCGGACCCAGAGGGTGTTGACCAGCTTGTAGAGGTTCGCCTCCAGGCGCCGCGCCCCGTCCTCGTCCGCCTCGAGGACCAGGGTCAGGCGCGAGATCCCGGCGATGTGGGTGCGCCCGACGCTCAGCGACTCGATGTTGTAGGCGCGCCGCCGGAAGAGGGACGCGACGCGGTTGAGCACGCCGGGGCGGTCTTCGACGTAGGCGATGAACGTGCGCAGGATGGGTCGATCCATGGATGCCTCTTGAAAGTCCCTCTTGTCTGTGGTGCGCCCGGCTCCGGCCGCGGCGCGCTCGGGCGCGCCCCGCCCGTCCGACGGGCGCACGCTCACGCTGGAGCGCGCGCCCAGGGCGCGTGGGTCTGCTGGCGCGTTCACGGGTCCTCCCCGGTCTCCACGATGGGGCTCGGGCGCCGGATCATGTCGTTCAGGTCGGCGCCGGCGGGGACCATCGGATAGACGCTATCCTCCTGCTCCACGCGGAAGTCGACGACCACGGTGCCCGGCGTGGCGCGGGCGCGCTCCACGGCCGCGGCGATCTCCTCGCGCTTCGTGACGCGGATGCCGGTCAGCCCGTGGGCCTCGGCGAGCTTCACGAAATCCGGGCTGCGCATCGGGGTCGCCGAGTAGCGCCGGTTGTAGAAGAACTCCTGCCACTGCCGCACCATGCCGAGGTAGCCGTTGTTGATGACGGCCACGTGGACCTTGAGCCCCTCCTGCGCGCAGGTCGAGAGCTCGCACGCGGTCATCTGGAAGCCGCCGTCGCCCACGACGACCCAGATCTCGTCCTCCGGCTTCGCGAAGCGCGCGCCGATCGCCGCCGGCAGGGAGAAGCCCATCGTGCCGAGCCCGCCGGAGGTGATGAGCTTCCGCGGGTGATCGTGCTTGTAGTACTGCGCTTCCCACATCTGGTGCTGGCCGACGTCGGTTACCACAAGCGCCTTGCCGTCGGTGAGCCGCCAGAGGTCGTGCATCACGTGCGCGGCGTACAATTTGTCGTTGTACGGCAATTGTTGAATGTCACGGACCGCCGAGTCGCCCTTCAGCAGGTTGATGCGCTCGACCCACGGGCCCCGGTTGCGCTGCTTGCACCCGGGGATGAGCGACAGCAGCGTGTCCCGGACGTCGCCGATCAGGCCGACATCGATCTTGACATTCTTGTTGATCTCGGAACGGTCGATCTCGACGTGGATCTTCTTCGCCTTCACGGCGTAGGTCTTGAGGTTGCCGGTCACGCGGTCGTCGAAGCGCATCCCGAGCGCGATGAGGAGGTCGGCCTCCTGGATGGCGGTGTTCACCCACGCCTCGCCGTGCATCCCCATCATGCCGAGGCTGAGGGGGTGTGTCGCCGGGAAGCCGCCGAGGCCGAGCAGCGTGGAGGCGACGGGGATCCCCGTCTTCTCCACGAAGGCGAGGAGCTCGCGCGTCGCCTCGGCCCTGACGATGCCCTGACCGGCCAGGATGAGCGGCCGCTCGGCCTCGTCGATGAGGTCGATCGCCTTCTCGATGTCCGTCTGGACGGCGTGGTGCGAGGGGCGGTAGCCGGGCAAGCGGACCTCACCCTTCGGCGGCTCGAAGTCGATCGACGCCTGCTGGGCGTCCTTGGTGATGTCCACGAGCACAGGGCCCGGCCGGCCCGAGCGTGCGATGTAGAACGCCTCGCGGAGGGCAGGGGCGATGTCCCGGACGTCGGTCACGAGGTAGTTGTGCTTGGTGATGGGCAGGGTGACGCCCGTGATGTCCGTCTCCTGGAACGCGTCGGTCCCGAGCAGCTTGGACGGCACCTGCCCGGTGATACAGACGATAGGTGAGGAGTCGAGCATCGCCGTCGCGATCCCGGTGACGAGGTTCGTCGCGCCCGGCCCCGAGGTGGCGACGCACACGCCGACCTTGCCCGAGGCGCGGGCGTACCCGTCTGCCATGTGCGCTGCGCCCTGCTCGTGCCGGACGAGCACATGGCGGATCGGGTAACCGAGGATCGTGTCGTAGGCGGGCATGATCGCGCCGCCCGGATAGCCAAAGACCACGTCCACGCCTTCGCGGACGAGGACTTCCCAGATAATCTGTGCACCGGTTCGTTTCATAATTCCCGACTCCATCGAGTCACGCGGGTGAAGGTGGGGCCCATGGGGGCGCCTTGGCCGCGGGGTTCCGCCGTTTCTCAGAGGCTCAGCAACTTAGGCGATCGCGCGCTGCAGATCCTCCCGAGGGCCGCCGCCGCTGCTCTCCTCGCGGCGGAGCGCGTCGAGCACCCTGCGCGCGTCGTCGAGCGACACGACGCGCGAGCTGCCCGGCGCGCTCGCCGGCTTGGCGCGCTGATCCGCGTGCTGGTTTACGTCGGAGCGCGCGGAGGGCGGGTCAGCATGGAACTCGAACGAGGCCTCCGCGGCGTCGCCGTGCGGGCGCGCGCCCTTGAGGTGCGTCGAGGACCGCTGGGGCGCGCGGACGGCGCTCCCGCTGGCTCGGGCGCGGATCTCATCGACGAGCGCCTCGAACTCCTCTCGCACGGCGCTCGACGCGACGGGCACCCCACATCCCGCGGCGACGAGCTCGGCGAGCTCTGCGATGCGCTGGCCGACGGCCTCGATCGAGGCGTCCTCCCGATTTTTCCTCGAATGTTCCTTGCTCACCTGATCCTCCTTCGACGACGGCTGCTCTCCGTGAACCCTCAGGCCGAAAAAAACGAAAGCCCCCGGACCATCTCGGTGCGGGGGCCTATCTCCATGCTGTCTCAGCTCAGAGCGGCGGCCCGCAACCGTTCCCGACGCGAATCAGCCCGACGACGTCAACTAGGCTGATGAGCGCAGGAATGGCTAGGCCCGCTAGGAGCCCGACGGACACGCCGCCTTCGACGACGACGAACGAACGCGCCGTCGAGGACGCCAACGAAGCATTGTGCACAACCTTCTCAGCGAGGGTCCCATCGCCGGAGGCGTGGGCGCTGGCGGTGTACATCGACTTCTGCATGGCGTAGATGCTTCTACCCTACAGAGCTGCTGCGTCGCGTCAAGTTGTTTCTTTACAGATCGCTTGTTTCTGCGGCATTTCGTGCAGTTTTTTGTTCGAGCGCGCGCACGTGAACCGCGTGATGTTCAGCACGGACCGGCGCTGTCCGGGAGGTCGGTCTGCGGTGGATCGAACGGCGATGCACTGCGCTCGATGTGCACGGATGCGTCGCTCGATCGCGACGCCGGGCGAGTCGAGCGAGGCGCGCCGAGCGCGTCGCGTGGAGCGCGCGCAAGCGAGGGCGCGGCCAGGATGCTGGGGTGCCAGGGGAGAGGTGCGCAAACACCGGACGTCGGCTCATGCGCCCCCGAAGTGCAGACTGCTGTCTTGAACTGACTGCCGCTAGATCGCGCGACACACCCATGAACCCGGCATGCAAGCGCATCGCGTCGCGCAGGCGCGCCCTGCCGATCGGACGGTCTCGCCCTGGGGTCTGAAGCGCCGCCGCGTGGCCTCTCTCGGCACGGTGGGGCTCCTCGCGCTGAGCGGCGCCGCCGCGGCCCGCGCCGATCCTGCGCAGCCAGGGGATCCCACGGCGCTCGCCGGTGCACAGCCCGCGCGGCCGTCGCTTCCACCCGCGCCGCCTGCGCAGCCACCTGCTGCGCCGGAGCGGCCCGCCGCCGCGGCGCCCCGGACGCAACCGAGGGCGGCCGCCAACTTCAGCACGTTCCTCGAGCTCCGGGACGATTACTCGAGCGGCAAGAACGGCTTCTTCAACGCAGCGGTGCTCCGGGGGGACTACGCCTTCACCAGGACGTTCTCGCTGCGCGCAGACCTGCCGCTCGCGTACGCCGGCGACATCGAGGGCCGGCGCGACGCGGGGCTCGGCGACATCCTGATCCGGCCGCTCGTCCGCGTTGTGGGCACGCCGCGGTTCGCGCTGGTCGTCGGCACGGATCTCGTCCTCGACTCGGCGACGAAGCGCGCGCTCGGCGCGGGAAAGAACCAGGTGGCGCCCCTCGTCCAGGCGTACTTCCGCGTGGCGCGGCCCGCGCGGCTCGGGGCCCAGCTGCAGCACGCGGTGTCGTTCGGCGGCGACCCGGGGCGGAACCCCATCCAGAAGTCGACGATCAGGGAATTCGCGATCATCGAGCTGCCGCATGGGTTCTGGGTGAGCCCGGACCAGGCGTTCTCGATCGACCACCGCGGCGCGCACCGCGTCGTGTCGACGAGCGTGCTGGAGGTCGGCGCAGAGCTCAGCGAACGGGTGCAGGTGTACGTGGATCCCGGCATCCAGGTCGATGACCGGGGGGCGGTCGACTGGCTTGTCACCGGGGCGGTGCGGTGGGCCTTCCCGCAGCGAGCGCGGGCGCGCGCGGTCGCCGCCGCGCCGGTGCAGCGCGCGGGTACGGAGCAGGCCGCGGGCGCGGGGCAGGCCACGGAGGAGTAGGCGGCTCGCGCCTCCGGCGTCCAAAAGGACGCCCGGCGAGGGCCGCGCGCGGCTCGCGCCCGGGATGGGGCGGGGGCGATCGACGGATCCGGGGTGGCGGACCCTTGACCTGGGTCGTCGTCCCGAGCCTGATCCTCGGTCGCACGCATGCTGTCACGAGATCCGCTGCTCCTGCTCTCCGCGACCCGGCTCGCCGCGCTGATCCGCGAACGCGCCGTGACGTCGGCCGAGGTCGTGGAGGCCCATATCCGGCACATCGAGCGCGTGAACCCGACGCTCAACGCGATGGTTGCGGACCGGTTCGAGGCCGCCCGCGCCGAGGCGCGCGCGGCCGATGCTCTCCTCGAACAGGGTGGGCCCGCGGGCGCGCCGCCGTTCCTCGGCGTCCCGTGCTCCATCAAGGAGAGCTTCGCCGTCGCCGGCATGCCGAACTCCGCGGGGCTCGTCGCCCGCGCCGGCGTGCGCGCAGAGGAGGACGCTGTGACGGTCACGCGCCTGCGCGCGGCCGGCTTCATCCCGCTCGGCGTCACCAACGTGTCGGAGCTCTGCATGTGGATGGAGACGAACAACCGGCTCTACGGCCGGACGAACAACCCCTATGACCCGGCGCGCACCGCGGGCGGCAGCTCGGGCGGGGAGGCCGCGGTGGTCGGCGCGGGCGGCGCGCCGGTCGGGCTCGGCTCGGACATCGGCGGATCCATCCGCATGCCCGCGTTCTTCAACGGCGTCTTCGGCCACAAGCCGACCGGGGGGCTCGTGCCGACCTCGGGCCAGTTCCCGCTGCCGGGCGAGCGGGGGCTCCGCTTCATGACGACGGGGCCGATCGCTCGGCGCGCCGAGGATCTCATGCCGGTGCTCCGCATCCTCGCCGGCCCCGACGCGCGCGATCCGGGCTGTGCGCCGCTGCCGCTCGGCGATCCGGCCTCCGTCGATCTCGGCACGCTGACGGTGCTCTCCGTCGAGCACGACGGCGTGCGCCGGGTGAGCGCCGATCTCGTGGCCGCGCAGCGGAGGGCGGCGGAGGCGCTCGCCGCCTGCGGGGCGAGGGTGATCGAGGCGAGGGTCGATCTCCTCGCGCGGGCGCTCGACATCTGGACGGCGATGGTGGGCACGTCCGGGGGCGTCACGTTCCGGGCGTTGCTCGGTGATGGCCGCCCGGTCAGCCTGCCGCGCGAGCTCGCCCGCTGGTCGGTCCGCCGCTCGCCGCACACGCTGCCGGCGCTGGGGCTCGCGTTGCTCGAGGACGTCGGCGGGCTGCTGCCGGCGCGCGTCGAGCGCGCCCTGGAGCTCGGCAAGGCGCTGCGCGCCGAGCTCGTGTCGCGCATCGGCGAGCAGGGCGTGATGCTCTACCCGTCCTATCCGAGCCCCGCGCCGCGGCACTACGCGCCGCTCCTGCCGCCCTTCCAGTGGACCTACACCGCGGTGCTCAACGTCATGGAGATGCCGGCGACGCAGGTGCCGCTGGGCCTCAACGGCGAGGGGCTGCCGCTCGGCGTCCAGGTGGCGGCGATCCACGGCAACGATCACGTGACGATCGCCGTGGCGGAGCACCTGGAGCGCTCGTTCGGCGGCTGGGTGCCGCCGTCGCTCTCGTGGTGCCGGCGCTGACGTTCCCGCCCGCGGTCGTGGTATCAAGGCTGCCCCCATGACCAGCGACCGCGCGTACGACGTGATCGTCTTCGGAGCGACCGGCTTCACCGGTCGCCTCGTCGCCGAGTATCTCGCCACCAAGGGCAAGGACGCCTCTGCCCGCGGCGCAGAAGAGCGGCCCATCCGCTGGGCGATCGCTGGCCGGAACGCGGGGCGCCTCGCCGAGGTGAAGGCGGCGATGGAGGCGATCGATCCGGCGTGCTCCTCGCTGGGCGTCATCGAGGCGGCGTCGGACGACGCGGCGTCGCTCGAGCGCATGGCCCGGCAGGCGCGCGTCGTCATCACGACGGTCGGCCCTTACACGGCGCTCGGCGAGCCGCTCGTCGAGGCGTGCATCCGCGCGGGCACCGACTACGCGGATCTCACCGGCGAGCCCGGGTTCGTCGACCGCCTCATCGAGCGCCACCACGAGGCTGCCCGCGCGCGGGGCGTGAGGATCGTCAACTGCTGCGGCTTCGACAGCATCCCGCACGACCTCGGGGTGCTCTTCACGGTGACGAAGCTCCCCGCGGGCGAGCCGATCGTGGTGGAGGGCATCGTGCGCGCGCACGCCAGCTTCTCCGGCGGCACCTGGCAGTCGCTGCTCGAGATCATGGCGCGCCCCGGCCCCAGGAAGGGCGCCGCGCGCGGCGACGACGCGCACGGCGCGCGCAGGGTGCGGGGGCTCAAGACGCGCATCCGCTATGAGAAGGGGCTGCGCGCGTGGCTCTGCCCGATGCCCAGCATCGATCCGCTCGTCGTGCTGCGGAGCGCGCGGGAGCTCGACGCCTACGGCCCCGACTTCCAGTACAGCCACAACGTGCAGGTCAAGTCCGGGCTGCAGCTCGTGATGGGGATCGCCGGCTTCGGCGCGGTCACGGCGCTGGCCAAGGTGGGACCGGCGCGGGAGCTGCTCCGCAAGGTGCGGAGTCCGGGGGAGGGGCCGAGCGCGGAGGAGCGGGCGCGCAGCTGGTTCCAGGTGACCTTCCAGGGGAAGAGCGCATCGCGCAAGGTGGTGACGCGGGTGAGCGGCGGCGATCCCGGTTACTCGGAGACGGCCAAGATGGTGGCAGAGTCGGCGCTCTGCATGGCGTTCGACCGCGAGCGGCTGCCGGCGCGCGCCGGGGTCATCACGCCGGTCGTCGCGATGGGGGAGCGGCTCATCGAGCGGCTTCAGGCTGCGGGGATCCGGTTCGAGCTGCTCGAGGGGTGAGCTGCGGCGGCTGACGGCCGGCGCGGTTTGGTACAATCGCCCCGTGCACCGCGAGACGTGGATCTTCGGTTACGGCTCGTTGATCTGGCGGCCTGCCTTCCGCTTCGAGCAGATGGTGCCCGGGTACATCACGGGGTGGGCCCGCCGCTTCTGGCAGGGGTCCACCGATCATCGGGGCGTCCCCGGGGCGCCCGGGCGGGTGGTCACGTTGATTCCGTCACCTGGCGCGCGCTGCTGGGGGATGGCTTATCGCGTTGGCGTGGCCGAGCTCGACGAGGTGCTTCGCGCGCTGGACCACCGCGAGAAGGGCGGCTATGCGCGCCACGACGTGCCGCTCCACCTGGCGGACGGGGCGGCGGCGCGCGCGGAGATCACGGCCCGATCGGCCATCGTGTACCTGGCCACGCCTGATAACCCCGATTATCTGGGCGCCGCGCCGCTCCCCGAGATTGCCGCTCAGGTGCTTGCGTCGCACGGCCCGAGCGGCTCGAACGTCGAGTATGTCCTTCAGCTCGCCGACGCGCTCGTGGCGATGGGCGCCCACGACGAGCACGTGACCGAGCTAGCGGCCCTCGTCGGCCATCGAGCTCCCCGTCCGGTCGAGCCGACAACCACCGTAGGCCCCTAGCTCCGCGCCCGGTCGACCTCTAGTTGACCTCGCCGACCTCGCTGCTCCCGTTCCCGCCCGCGTGATCCGCGACCCCGTTGGTCCCGTCCGCGCCCGCACCCGGCGGCGTCGACCCGCCCTCCTCGGCCTCGGCCGCGTCCGCCGCGAAGGCCTCGACGGCGACGACCCGCTCGTCCTGGCCGACGTGCATGATCCGCACGCCCTGCGCGTTGCGCCCCGTCTCGCGGATCTCGCTCGTCTTGGTGCGGATCATCTGCCCGCGATCGGTCACGATCAGCACCTCGTCGCTCGGGCTCACCATGGCGACGCCCACGACCGGCCCGTTCCGCTCGCTCGCGTCGATGAGGATGACGCCCTTGCCGCCGCGGCTCTGGAGCCGGAACTCCTCGAGCGGCGTCTGCTTGCCGTACCCGCGCTCGCACACCGCGAGCACCCGGTCGCGCCCGTCGCCGCTCACGCCGAGGCCCACCACCACGTCGCCCTCGTCGAGCTCGATGCCCTTCACGCCCATCGTCGCGCGGCCCGTCGGGCGCACCTGATCCTCGGGGAAGCGGATGCTCATCCCGCTCCGCGTCGCGATCACGAGCTCGCGCTTGCCGTCGGTGAGCGCCGCCGTGAAGAGCTGATCGCCCTCCTCGATCCGCACGCCGATGATCCCCTTGTCCCGGTAGTTCTCGTACTCGTTGAGCGCCGTCTTCTTGATCTGCCCGCGGCGGGTCAGCGTCACCACGAACGTCTCGCCGTCGAAGCTAGGCACCGGCGTGATCGCCGCGACCTTCTCCCCCGGCTCCATCCCGACGAAGTTCACGATCGCCCGGCCCTTCGCGTTCCGAGGCGCCTGCGGGATCTCGTAGACCTTCTTGACGAAGACCTTGCCCTTGTCGCTGAAGAAGAAGACGTACGAGTGCGTCGACGCCACGAAGAGCTGGCTCACCCAGTCCTCCTCGCGCGCCTCCATCCCGACCATCCCCTTGCCGCCGCGGCGCTGCGCCCGGTACGTCGAGGTCGGCGTCCGCTTCAGGTAGCCGGCGTGCGAGATGGTCACGACCATGTCCTCTTCCTGGATCAGGTCCTCCATCTGGATCTCGGCCTCGGCCGGCACGATCTCGGTGCGCCGCTTGTCGCCGAAGCGCTCCTTGATCTCCTCGAGCTCCATCACGATCACGTTCATGAGCAGCCCCATGTCGGCCAGGATCGCCCGGAGCCGCTCGATGGTCTGCGACAGCTCGCCGTACTCCTTCGCGAGCTTCTCCCGCTCGAGGCCGGTCAGGCGCGACAGCCGCATCTCGAGGATCGCCTTGGCCTGCCGCTCCGACAGGAAGTAGTCGCCGCGCGTGTCGGCCTCGGCGCACTCGGGCTCCGGCCGGCCGGCCCGCCGGAGGAACTCGCCGAGCCCCCGGAGCGGCAGCTTCTGCAGGTTCTCCCGCGCGTCGTCCGGATCGTTCGAGGCCCGGATCGTCGCGACGATGCGATCGATGTCGCTCGTCGCCATCCCGAGCCCCTCGACGAGCTCGCGCTGCGCCTCGGCCTGCCGGAGCTCGAACCGACAGCGCCGCGTCACGACCTCGCGCCGGTGCTCGATGAAGTGCGAGAGCGTGTCCTTCAGGCTCAGCACCGCGGGGCGGCCGTTCGCGATCGACAGGTTGATGACGCCGAACGTCGCCTGGAGGTCCGTCAGCCGGTAGAGCTGGTTGACGACCACCTGCGGGAAGATGTCCTTCTTCAGCTCGATGACGATCCGCATCCCCTCGCGGTCGCTCTCGTCGCGCACCTCGCTGATCCCCTCGATGCGCTTCTCCTTCATGCACTCGGCGATCTTCGCGACCAGCCGGGCCTTGTTCACCTGGTAGGGGATCTCGGTGAAGACGATCTGCTCGCGGTCGCCCTTCATCGTCTTCTCGACCTGGTGGCGCCCGCGCATCGTGATCGAGCCGCGGCCGGTCGTGTACGCCTGCACGATCCCGCTCTTGCCGTAGATGAGGCCGCCGGTCGGGAAATCGGGGCCCGGGACGAGGTGGAGCAGCTCCTCCAGGGTGATGTCGGGGTTGCGGATGATGGCGATCGTCGCGTCGATGATCTCGCCGAGGTTGTGCGGCGGGATGTTCGTCGCCATGCCGACGGCGATGCCGCCGGAGCCGTTCACCAGGAGCTGCGGGAACTTCGCCGGCAGGACGCTCGGCTCGAGCTCCGAGTCGTCGTAGTTCGGGACGAAGTCGACAGTGTCCTTGTCGAGATCGGCGAGCAGCTCGACGGCCATCCGCGACAGGCGCGACTCCGTGTACCGCATGGCCGCGGGCGAGTCGCCGTCGACCGAGCCGTAGTTGCCCTGCCCGTCGATGAGCGGGTAGCGCAGGCTGAAGGTCTGCCCCATCCGGACGAGCGCGTCGTAGACCGCGAGATCGCCGTGCGGGTGGTACTTGCCGAGGACGTCTCCGACGACGCGCGCGCACTTCTTGTGCGAGCCGGAGGGGCCGATCTTCTGCTCGTTCATCGAGTAGAGGATCCGGCGGTGCACCGGCTTCAGGCCGTCGCGCACGTCCGGGATCGCGCGGCCGATGATCACGCTCATCGCGTAGTCGAGGTAGCTCGTCCGGAGCTCGTCCTGGATGCTGACCGGAACCTTCTGCTGGATGTTCGACGTCTCTTCCATGGGGGACCTGCACCCGAGGCGCGGGGGGCGGGCGCGGCGCGCGCTCGGCCCCCGTCGTAGAGGCCCATCCCAGCGCGGCTCGAGCGTCGAGCGGAGCAGCAGAAGCGGCCCTGACCTCGAACGACGAGCGACGAGGTGGAGTCCGGCCTTCGCCGCCCGCCCTATGACCCACGCTGTTCAGGGGATGCGACGGATGCGTTCAGGTACTCCAAGGGGCAGGCCGGCGCAAAGGGTTTGCCGGCCTCAGAGGGCGTTCCTTCCCGCGTGCGGCGGGCGCGGATCGCGGCCTGCCGCTGGCTCCTCGGCGGACGCCGCGAGGCGCCGGTGAGGGCGCATCAGGGGGCCGGACAGCGGGCGGGATCGCGGGAGCGTCCTGGGCGGGGGCGCTGGACAGCGCGGCGGGAGCGTGAGGCGGCGCAACGGGAGCGCCGGAAGGGTCAGGGCTCGACGCGGGTGGGCTTGGCGCACGTCCGGACGACGATTTCCACGTCCTTCTCTGCCACGATCGAGCCGGCGCCGCCCGGGGGGTCGGGGTCGGTGCCGGGGCACTCCCACGTCCAGGTCGGGTCGGCCTTGTCACCGTTGGGGAGCAGCATTTCGGGGTTCCCGGAGGTCTCGCCACCCTTGGGCGTGAGCTGATCGGCGAGCTCCCCCCCGTAGCCGTCGATCCTGACCGTGTACTCGTGCCCCTCGACGACGGAGGTGAACGACACGCTCCACGCACAGGAGATTGGCGGCGACGAGGCGAGGGGGGACGGCCCGCCCTCCGCGCTGTTGTCGGTGAGCGTGGCGACATAGCTGCGGATGGCCTCCGGCTCGTCCGAGCCCGAGCACTGGACGTCGCCGCCCAGGAAGGCGAGCGGGTCGATGGTCACCGACGTCCCGAGCTGCAGGTCGTCGTCGCTGTTGGACCCGTCGGCGCAGGCCGTGAGCGCGAGGACGGCGAGCGCCAGGGCGCACCGGCCGGCCCGGGGTCGCGGGGAGCGCCCGCGCGCGCGATCCGCGGCGAACAAGGTTCCGAAACCAGCTCGAGCTCGGCCCATCGGCAGGGGGCACTAGTCCAAGCCGGGGAACGGCGCCACATGAAACGCGGGCCAGCTGCGCGGGCGCGGCGCGCGGCCGAGCGAGGCCCGCCAGAGGGGACGCCGCTGGCGGCGGCGCTCGCGGGCGAGCTGCCGGATGCGCCGCTCGCGCTCGTGAGGCGGTGATGAGCTCGCGGAAGCTGCGGGCGCCCTCTACGGGAATCGACCCCGCAACGCCTCTTCACGTCGAATCTCGATGACGAGAGGCCGATTCATCCGGAGCAGCGCGACCGTGGCGCGGCCTGTCGGTGTCTTCCCGGCGATCGACAGCTCGCCTGTGACGTCGAAGTGGTCTTCCCAGCGACCCCAGCGAGGGTGGAAGAGGCTCGGGTGGTCGCCCGTGGTCGGGTCCTCTCCATGGGTCCGCGCTCCCTTGCGCAGGGAGCACGACACACAAGCGAGCGCCAGGTTCTCCAGGGCGGTCAGGCCACCTGCGTGCCGTGGCTGGATGTGATCGACATGGAACGTGGCCTCCTGGCTGACCTGGGAGAGCCGGCAATACTCGCATCGATCGGCAGCACGCCTGCGGACGCGACGCTGGAGCGCCGCGGGCACGCCGTCGCCGCTCATCGCGTCAGCGCAGGCTCCTTCCGCGATGCGCGGAGGCGCAGCAAGCTGAGCAGCTCGGCGAGATCGACGAGCCCCTCGGCTTCGATGGCCTCATCCGCCGATAGCTTCTCCCCGCGATCCTGCTTGTCCAGGAGCGCCTGCAGCCTGCGATCGACCCCCGCCGGGAGGCGGAGCTGTGCGAGATCGGAAGGGAGCTCCACATCAACGTGGACTGTTGCCGGCGTAGCCATCGTCGAAGTCCTCCCTGAACCTAGCAGGTTGGTGCGAGGTGGGCGATCCCTCAGTCCGAGGGAGCTTCCCGCAGCTGTATCAGGGACCGCCGGAGCCGCCGTTGCCCGCGCTGCCACCGCCGGAGCCGCCGCCGGAGACATCGCTGCCGCCGCCGTTGCCCGCGCTGCTGCCGCCGGAGCCGCCGCTGCCCGCGTTGCCAGAGCTGCCGCTGCCGGCGCCGCCGCCGTTCGGGGCGACGAACGCACAGGCTTCGAGCGCCTCTGCCAGCGCGGTGATCACCTTGCAGGGGGTGATCGCGCGGTCCACGCCCGCGGCGAGCGGCGCCGCAGAGCACTCCGCCATGGACGCGACCTTGGCGCTGGCGCAGGCGCGCGCCTCGCCGACGGCGGCAACGCAGGCATCGACCTCGACGGTCGTCGGCTCTGCCACGGTCTGGCCGCCGCCGGCGCCGTTCTCGAAGCCGTGCAGGCACTGGTCCCAGTAGAACTCGACGCAGGTGTTCACCCGCTCTTCGGCGTCCCCGGAGCCGATCCACTCCGGGCACACGGCGGCCGCCTCGCACCGGGCCTGCTCGATCCGCCGGCAGGCGTCGACGCCCACAGCGTCGTTGCCGCAGCTCGGCGCTGTGATGATGGTCACGCCGAGGCCGAGCAACGCGGCCGCGGCCCAGGGCGCGGAACTCCGCCTCGCGGCGGAGAGGACGGCGAGCGCAGACGAACCCACCCGGCGGAGCTACCACGCGGCCGCCGGAGGCGTCGAGTTTTCCGGCACACCAGCTGCCCGCCTCACCTCGGGAGGCGCGAACGGCGACCGGACAAGGCCGGTCCGATCTATGCTCCCAGGGCCGCGATCACCCCATGGATCCGCCGAGCCTCGCGCAGCTCCGACCCGACACGCCTTTCCATGGGCGGTACCGCGTCGTGCGCCCCATCAAGACGGGCGGGATGGGGGCGGTGTACGAGGTCGTGGACGTGGTCACGGACCGCCGCCGGGCGCTCAAGGTGATGCTCCCCGGCTCCATCCAGGACCCGGCCCAGCGCGCGCGGTTCGCCCAGGAAGCCAAGATCACGGGCGGGATCGAGAGCGACCACATCGTTCACATCTCCGATGCCGGCATCGACGCCGACTCGGGGATGCCGTTCCTCGTCATGGACCTGCTCCAGGGCGAGGAGCTCGCGAGCCTGTCGGCGCGCCGCGGCCCGCTGCCGCCGGCCGAGGTGGTGCTCTACCTGGGCCAGGTCGCGCGCGCGCTCGACAAGATGCACGCCGCGGCCATCATCCACCGGGACCTCAAGCCGGCGAACCTCTTCCTGACGAGGCGGGACGACGGCTCCCCGTGCGTAAAGGTTCTAGATTTCGGGCTGGCGAAGGTCGTGGCGCATCGCAGCATGGCGGACCGCACGGCGATGGTCGGGACGCCCCTCTACATGGCGCCCGAGCAGATCCGCGGCGACGTCGCCGTCGGGCCGAAGACCGACATCCATGCGCTCGCGCATGTCGCCTTCGCGCTGCTCGTGGGCAGCCCGTACTGGCTGACCGAGGCCAACGTCCTGCCGTCGGTCTACGCGCTCCTCCAGCGGATGGTGGCGGGGTTGCCCGAGCCTCCGAGCGCCCGCGCCGCGCGGCGCCGTAGCAGCATCCGGCTGCCGCCCGCCTTCGACGCGTGGTTCCAGCAGGCGACCGCGATCGACCCGAAGGACCGCTTCGAGCGCGCCACGGCGGCCGTCACGCTGATGGCGGAGGCGCTCGGCGCGCCCGCCCCGTCGACGCCGCCCCCGCCCGAGCGGCCCACGAACCCGCCGCCGTCATCCCGCCGCGGGGTCGAGAGCCGCGGGGGCGAGGCGGACGACCGGCGCGCCGCCGACGATCGGCGCGCCAGCTCGCCGTCGGACCCCGGGCCGAAGCCTCCGGAGCCAGGGCCCAAGGCCGGCGAGCCACGCCAGCGCGACGAGGACCTCGCCGCGGTCGTCCACGAGGAGCGGCTCCGGGCCTTCCTGAAGAAGGAGGTGCAGCGCGCCAAGGAGCAGCGGACGAGGAGGCTCTCGCTGCTGCTGCTCAGCGTGGAGGGGCTCCAGGGCGTCGAGGAGACGCAGGGCCGAGCCGGGGTCGATCGCATCCTCGGCGATCTCGCGCGCATCGTCAGGATCTACGTGCCGGAAGGCGGGCTGCTCGGGCGCTACCGCCGCGACACCCTCGCGATCGTCTGCCCCGGGATCGGCCGGACGCGGGCGTCCGCGTTCGCGAAGGTGCTCGGCGAGAAGGTGCGCCAGCACCGCTTCCGGCGAGCGGCCACGACGCCTTTTCGGATGACCCTCCGCATCGGCGTCGCGCACGTGGAGGAGGGGGACGCGACGGGGCACGAGCTGCTCGAGCGCGCGGCGCGGGGGCTGCCCGAGCGGGGGGAGTGAGCTGAACGAGGGATCGGGCCGATGGCCGAGATCTCCGCTGGCGCCGTCGCACAGTCGCACAGTCGCACAGTTGCGCGGTCGCGCCGTAGCGACCTCGATTTCTTGAACGTTCCCCGTGAAGGGGTGATCCTCGCGGCCATGGCCTCTGCCATGATCCTCGCGGCGGGGCTCGGGACCCGGCTCCGCCCGCTCACGGACGAGATGCCGAAGCCGCTCCTTTGGCTCGGCGATCGGCCGCTCATCGCGCACATCGCCGAGCGGCTCGCCGCGGGCGGTGTCGTCCGCGTCGCGGTGAACAAGTCCCACCTCGCGGAGCGATTCTCGCGCGATCTGCTCGCGGCGTTCCCGATGTCCGTCGAGGTGCTGCACGAGCCGGAGCCCCGCGGCACCGCCGGGGGCCTCGCGAACGCGGCGGGCGCGCTCGGCGAGGGCGACGTGGTCCTCTGGAACGGCGACATCCTGATCGATCTCGATGTGGCGGCGCTCTCGGCGGCGCACGGCCATCACGGCGCGGGCGCGACGCTCGCGGTCGCGCCGCGGCCGGCCGGGGAAGGGACGGTCGGCGTCGGCGCGCGGGGCGAGGTGGTGCGGCTCCGCGGCGAGCGCTTCGGCGACGAGGTCGCGGGCGGCGACTTCGTGGGCGTGCACGTGATCGGCGAGGCGCTACGGCGAAGGCTGCCGCCGCGCGGGTGCATGGTGGGCGACGTGTACCTGCCGTGGCTGCGCGAGGGGCGCTCGCTCGCGACGTTCGCGGCGCCCGCCGTGTGGCACGACATCGGAACGGTGGCCGCGTACCTGGCGGCGAGCGCGCGCTGGCTCTCGCAGCGCGGGCTGCGGAGCTACGTCGGCCCGGGGGCGTTCGTCGCGGAGGGCGTGGACGTGGCGGGCAGCGTGGTCGGCGCGGGGGCGCGGGTCGAGGGGGCCGGCGCGCTGCGCGGGTGCGTGGTGTGGCCGGGCGCGCTGGCCCGAGCGCCGCTCGAGCGGGCGGTGGTGACGACGAAGGGGACGGTCGCGCGCGCGGCCGTGTGAGCACGTGGGTGGAAAAGTCCCTGCGAGCAGGGAGGGGCGAGCTTCACCGCGCCGGTGCGTCGGGGCGATTCACGTAGTCGGTCGCAAACCTGCGGATCTCATCCGCTTTCCGGTGCTCGGACAGCTCGGGGTAGACACCCCAGAGGACGTCCTTGATGAAGACGCCGTACTCCGGAGTGCCAGGTCGGATGGATGGATGATGTCGCTCCAGGTACTCGCGCAGGATCACCTCCGCCTCGCTGATCGTCGGCGCGCCCTGCGAGCCGTCCGGAGCAGGCGGCTCCCTGCTGCACCCCGCCGCCACGGCGAGCGCTCCCATGGCCGCGAGGTGCAACTTCATTTCCCGAGGTCGGCGAGCGCGGCCTTCGCGGCGTTGTGCCCCGCCGCGCCGATGACCGACCCGGCCGGGTGCGTGCCCGCGCTGCACGAGTAGAGCCCGGCGAGCCCGAACCGGTAGGGCACGCGATCGGCGAAGCCGAAGCTGTTGTCGATGTGGTGGATGTGACCCTTCGTGATCCCGAAGTGCCGCTCGATGTCAGGCGGCGCGAGGGTGAACGTCTCCAGCACGAGATCGCTCATCCCGGGCGCGAAGCGATCGCAGATCGAGAGGAGGTGCTTCACGTAGCGCGGCGCGGCCTGGTCCCACGTCTCGCCGCCCGCGAGCGCATAGGGCACCCACTGCACGAAGAGCGCCGCGTTGTGGTGGCCCTCGGCGTCGCGCAGGCTCGGGTCGATCGGCGTGTGGAAGTACCACTCGATCGCGGGGAACTCCGGGAGGCGCCCGCTCATCGCGTCGCGGTGGGCCTGCCGCAGCGTGTCCATCACGACGTCCTCGTCCGGCAGGAGGTGGATGGTCGGCCCGAACTGCCCGCGGTCCTCCGGGAGGCACTTGAACGTGGGCAGGCCGGTCAGCGCCATGTTGACCTTGAGCGTTGAGCCGTCCTTCGCGAGCGCGTCGAGCCGCGCCGAGAGCGAGGCCCCGATCGCCGCCTCGCCGGCGAGCGCGCGGGTGCGGTACGGATCGGCGTTCGAGACGACCACCTTCGCGGCGATGCGCGTGCCGTCCTCGAGGAGCACGCCGGAGACGGCGCCCCCGGACGCCTCGATCCGCGCGACGCGGGCGCCGGTGACGATCGTCGCGCCCTCGGCCCTCGCCTTCTCGGCGAAGAGGCGGGAGATCGTGCCCATGCCGCCCTCGACGATCATCCAGGTCCCGTCGGCGCCGGGGAGGCGGCACATGTTGTGGATGAGGAAGTTCATGCCGGTGCCGGGCGACTCGAAGCCGCCCGCGAGCCCCGAGAAGGCGTCGGTCACGGCGTACATCGCCTTGAGAAGGTCGCTCTTCCAGCCGAACCGCGCGAGGTAGTCGGAGATCGTGCCCCGGCAGAGCGCCACGAACGTCTGCCGGAGGGCGGGCCGCACGTAACGCTCCGCCGTCTCCTCGATGGAGAGCGGCTCCGCGAGCCACGTCGGGGCGATGTCGTCCCGGAGCGCGGCGAGCTCGGCCTGGAGCGCGCTGTTCGCGTCCCAGTCGTCCTGGGAGAAGAACTCAAGGAACTGCCGCTTCATCGCGGCCTGGTCCGAGCCGAAGAGCAGGTAGCGCCGGTCCGTGGTCGGGAGGAAATAATGCGGATCGCGCCGACGGAGGGGGAGGGCGACGCCGACCTCGCGGAGCAGCTCGGGGGGGGCGAGCCCGAGCAGGTAGGCGCCGCTCGAGACGCCGAGGTTCGGCGCCTTCCGGAAGGGGTGCTCGGTCTTCACCGCGCCGCCGACCGCGTCCTTCTCCTCGAGCACCACCACGTCGAGCCCGCGGCGGGCGAGGAGGACGGCGGCGACGAGACCGTTGTGGCCGGCGCCGACGATGACCACATCGGCGCGGGCCGGAGCTTCACTGCGTTTCACTGGGCACCTCCAAGCGCTGTGCGCGTCCTCTGCCGCGGCCGGCGCGCCGGCGCTCGGGCCATGGCGCACGAGGTGTTGCACGGATGGTGGGGCGAGGAGAGCCCTTTTAGCGCGCGGTAGCGGGGAGGGGCGCGCCGCGCCGGCCCCGAGGCCGCCCGCACGGCGACCCTTTCCAGCCTGTCCTCTCCGCGGCGCTGGCGCGCGCGTCGCGCCGGCCCGCTCCGTCCTGCCCTGGTCGGGCTCACCCGCCGGCGGTCGTCGTGGGCGACGCGGGCGCGCGCCACGCCGCGGCGACCTCCTCGGCGATGGCGCGCACGGTCAGGGGCGCCGAGCCCTCGGCCTTGTTGTTCACGAGCGTGAAGCTCTCGATGCGCAGCGCCGCGGCCTCGCAGAGGATCCGCGCGACCTCCGCGCGCATCTCGGGATCCGGCTCGACCACCCGGTTGAACGGGTGGAACCGGCGCTTCTCCGCCTCGTAGCGGCGACCGGGCTTGAGCGAGAGCCGGACGACCGCGAACGGGGCGTTCGAGACGGGCACCACCTCGGCCTGGGCGCCGGGAGACGGCATGTTGCGCCAGTAGCTGTAGGCGTGGGCGACGCCGCGAGCGCCAAGGATCTCCCGGTACTCTCCGGTGAAATAGGCGCGCTCCCTGAGCTCGACCGCGCAGGAGAGCTCGCGCGGCAGCGCGCCGAGGAACGCGTCGAGCCGCTCGAAGAACGCGCGCGGCGGGAGCCGGTGGGGCGGGCCGACCGGGGGAAGCTCGAGCAGCACCGGCCCCGCGTGCGCCCGGAACACCGTGAGCAGCGGCGCGGCGACGCGCGAGAGGAAGAGCGGCACCGAGAGGAAATCCGGGTTCGGCTCGAGGCGAGCGGGGCCCGCGCTGCGCCCCTCGTCCTCGGTCGGCGGGGTCTGCGATCGCTCGAGCGTCTGGGACACGACGGCGTGCAGCGCCTTCGATACGCAGCGGAAGCCCTCCGGCAGCTGCGCTGCGTAACGGCGGAAGTCGCTGTCGGGGACGGGGGCGTAGAAGCTGCGGTCGATTCCGACCGTCGTGAGCAGCGGGTGCCGGGCGTACTCGGCGAGGCCGTCGCGCGCGAGCTCCTCCGTGCTCTGCCGCGCGGCGTAGACGAGGCCCTGCCAGCCGGGGAAGCTCCACGAGCTCGTGCCGAGGTGGAGCCCCGGCGGCAGCCGCGCCGCCAGGCGGGCGGCGTCGTCGTAGACCGCCGCCATCGCGTCGCGCTCGCGCGCCGCCTCGGCAGCGGCGGGCTCCGGCGCTGGACCGAACAGCGAGAGCTGCGATGGGTCGGGGCCACGGCGCCCAGGGGAGCGGCTCACCCGGTCGAGTCTACTGCTTCCGGCGCGCTCCGCGACACCGGCCACGCGGGCGGGGGACGACCGCCGCGCTGGCCATGCGCTTCCGCGGAGCATCCGGCCGGCCGTGCGGTACAAGCACGTGACGTGCTGCGCCGCTTCGCCCTCGTCGTGCGCGTCCTGGTCTCGACGGCCGGGAAGGACGCCTTTGCGCGCGCCATGCCACTGTACATGGGCATGGGCCTCGTCGCGGCGGTCGTGTTCGGCGGCAACGGGATGCACCCCTCGCAGCTCACGGGCATCGCGGGTGAGTCGCCCCTGTTCCGGGTCGCGCTGTGGGGGGCGTGGTTGCTCGTCGGGACGCCGGCGGCGCGCGCGCTGCTCCGCGCTCCGGCGACGTTCTTTCTCCGCGCGCTGCCGGTCCCGCGCCGGGAGCTGCTCTCGGCTCACGCGCTGCTCCTCGCCGTCGCGGAGCTCCCGTGGGTGGCGCTCTGGGCGATCGGCGCCGGCGCGCTCGCGGGCTGCGCCGCCGGCGCCGCGGCGCTCGCGGCGCGCTGCATGCTCCTCGCCCGTCCGCGCGGCGCGCGCGAACTCTCGGCCCTCGCGCTGCTCGCGGGCGCCATCGCGCTCGGGGCCCCGGCGTCGGTGCTGCTCGCGTGCACCGCGCCCGCGCTCGCCGTCGGGCTGCGCGCGGCCGTCGCCCGCGCGCCAGAGATCCCCGCCGGCCGCGAGCGCTCGATGATCCCACCGGCGGCGCCCGCGCTCGTCGCGCTCGCGCTCGGCTACCTGGCGGCGCTCGTCCGTGGCCACCGCGCGGTGCTCGTGCGGGGCCTCGCGCTCGCGGCGATCGGCGCGCTCGCCGCGGTGGCCTGGGCGCGGAACAGCGGGCGGTTCGGCGGCGGGCCGCTCGCCGCGGCGTCGCTCGTCGCGCTCGCGCCCGTCGCGCTCTGCGCGGGCGCTGGCCTCTCCGGTCCGGTCCTGCGCGAGGAGCGGCGGCTCGCGTGGCTCCTCGACGCGTGCGGCGCGGCGGCCGGGCTCCGCGCGGGCGCCGTCGTCGCGGCGGTGGCCGCGCCGCTCGTCGCGCTCGCGCTCGGGCACGGCGCGTTGGTCGGCGCGCTCACCGGCGCGGCCCCCTCGGTGACGTTGCGCCTGGTCGGTGGCGCGGGGCTCGCGGGGCTGCTCCTCGCCGCGATCGCGCTCGGCTGCGTCCGGTGGTCCGTGCGGCAGGACGGCCGCGACAGCAGCCGGGTGCTGCTCTCGGTGCTCGCGGCGATCGCGGCGTCGATCGCGGCCGCGTGGACGCTGGGCGATCTCGCGCTCGCGGCCTTCGCTCCGGCGGCCGCGCTGCTCGCGGGGCCGGCCGGGGCGCGCTGGCTCTCGCCGGGTCGCGGGCGCGGCGCGGCGGCAGGAGAGGGGAGGGCGCTGTGACGCTGGAGGCGACGGGGATCCACAAGCGGCTCTCGGGCAGGGACGTGCTCTCGGGCGTCGAACTCCGCTGCGGACCTTCGGAGGTGGCGGTCGTGATGGGCGAGAACGGCGCCGGCAAATCGACCTTGCTGCGGGTCGTCGTCGGGTTGCTGGAGCCCGATCGCGGCGCCGTGACGCTCTCGGGGGAGGCCGTCCACGGCGCCGCGGCCTCGGCGCGGCGCCGGCTCGGCTACGCGCCCGACGCGACCGAGGCGCTGCCCGATCTCCAGGTCGCGGAGCTCTGCGCCCTCGTGCGCGCGCTCAAGCAGGCGCCGCCGCTCGACGACGCGTGGCGCGCGTGGATCGAGCGGCTCGGCGCGGCCGCCTTCTACCGACAGCGGCTCTCCGGGCTGTCGTTCGGTCAGCGCAAGCGCGCGCTCCTTCTCGCGGCGCTGGTGGGCGATCCTTGGCTGCTCGTGATCGACGAGCCGACCAACGGGCTGGACGCCGAGGGGGCGCGCACGGTGCTGGAGCTCATCGAGCAGCGCCGCGCGGAGGGGAAGGCGACGCTCCTCACGACGAACGACGCGGTCTTCGCGGCGGCGATCGGGGGGCACGTGCGCCGGCTGAACGGAGGGCGGCTCGGCGCGGAGTAAGCGGCGCCTCGGCCCGTGAGGCGCCGCGCCTCCGGACGCCGCCTACCGGCCGGGCTGCCCCTCCTCGCGGCCCGGAGGGTGCGGCAGCAGCTGCAGCACCCGCGTCTCGCGCTGCTCGCGACCTTCGAGATCGAGCGACGTGGGGACCTGGTACCGCGCGAGCTCCTCGACCGCCTCCGAGGGGCAATAGGCGCGCCCGGGATCGCCGACGATCACCGCGGTGGCGCGCGCGGCCTTCTGGCGCAGCCACGGGAGCACGCGGTCGACCATCGCGCGCTCGTAGCAGACGTCGCCCGCCACGATGACGTCCCACGCGGGCGTCGCGGCGCTCGCCGTGAGATCCTCGGTGATCACGTCGACGGTGACGCCGTTCAGGGCCGCGTTCAGCCGGAGCGCCGCCGCGGCGAACGGATCGATGTCGGCGGCGCTCACGCGCGCGGCGCCGGCGAGCACCGCGGCGATCGCGACGACTCCGCCGCCGGAGGCGAGGTCGAGGACGCGCTTGCCCGAGACCGTCGCGGGATGATCGAGGAGGTACCGCGCGAGCGCCTGCCCGCCCGCCCACGCGAACGCCCAGTACGGCGGCGGCACGCCCGCGCGCGCGAGCGCCGCCTCGGTCGCGTGCCAGAGCGGCGTGACCTCGGTCGCCAGGTGGAGCTTGATCTCGGGCACGAACGGCGGGCAGGCGACGGCCGTCTCGCGCGCGACGAACGCCGCGGCGCGCTCGGCGGCGGAGGCGGCCTCCGCGTCGGCGTCGGGCTGCGGCGCGGGCGCGAGCCCGCTCGTCACGGCCATCGTTACCGCTTCGCGACGCGCGCTTCCGCCGCGCGCAGCGTCGTCTCGAGCAGCGAGGCGATCGTCATGGGGCCGACGCCGCCGGGCACCGGCGTGATCCAGGCGGCCCGCTCCCTGACGGCGTCGAAATCGACGTCGCCCACCAGCTTGCCCGCGTCGTCGCGGTTCATGCCGACGTCGAGCACCGTGGCCCCTTCCTTGATCCAGTCGCCGCCGATGAGCTTCGCCTTGCCCGCCGCCGCCACGAGGACGTCGGCCTCGCGGCAGAGCGCCTTCAGATCGCGCGTGCGCGTGTGGGCGATCGCGACCGTCGCGTTCCGCGCGAGCAGCAGCTGCGCCATCGGCCTGCCGACGAGGTTGCTCCGCCCCACCACCACCGCTCGGGCGCCGGCGAGCTCGACGCCCGCCTCGGCGAGCAGGCGCATGCAGCCGACCGGCGTGCACGGCGCGATGCCGCCCGGGCGGCCCATCGCGAGCAGCCCCGCGTTCACCGGGTGGAGGCCGTCGACGTCCTTCGCGGGATCGATGGCGTCGAGCACGGCGTGCGCGCGGATGTGCGCCGGCAGCGGCAGCTGGACGAGGATCCCGTCGACGGTGTCGTCCGCGTCGAGCTCCGCGATGCACGCGAGCAGCTCGACCTCGGTCGTCGCGGCCGGGAGCGCGCGGAGCCGTCCTCGAATGCCGACCTCGTTCGACATCCGCTCCTTGCTCCGCGTGTGCGTCACGCTGGCCGGGTCCTCACCGACGAGCACCACCTCGAGGCCGGGGGGCCGACCGTGGGCGGCCACGAAGCGCGCCACCCCCTCCCGCACCTCGTCGCGGACCTTCTGCGCGATCGCCTTGCCGTCCAGGATCTTCGCCGCCATGGCCGCGGAGCTTAGTCCAGCCGCGGCCGTCGCGGGGGGCTGCCCGCAGCGGCCCGGGGAGCGATCGTGAGGATGGCCGGCGCACCGCCTCACGCCACGCGATCTTCCGGTTGACCCGTACGTCCAGCGTCTCTAGCCATGATCTGTGGACGCGCTGCACACCGATCTCTACCAGCTGACCATGGCGGCGGGCTATTTCCACCGCGGCATGGCCTCGCGCGTCGCGACGTGCGAGCTCTTCGTTCGCCGCCTGCCCCGGCACCGGCGCTTCCTTGTCGCGATGGGCCTCGAGCGGGTCGTGCGCTACCTCGAGGAGCTCCGCTTCACCGAGGAGCAGATCGCCTACCTGAGCGCGCTTCCCGCCCTCGCGGACGCGATGACGCCGGCGTTCTGCGGCTACCTGCGGGACTTCCGCTTCCACGGCGACGTCTGGGCCATCCCCGAGGGGACCGCGTTCTTCGCGAACGAGCCTGTCCTGCGCGTCACGGCGCCGCTCATCGAGGCGCAGCTCATCGAGACGTTCGCCCTGTCCGCCATCAACCACGCCACCGCGATCGCGTCGAAGGCCGCGCGCGTCGTCCTGGCCGCCGGCGACGCGGGGGTCATCGAGTTCGGCAGCCGCAGGGCACACCCGGAGGCGGCGATCGACGCTGCGCGGGCCGCGTACGCGGTCGGCTGTGTCGGCACCTCCAACGTCGAGGCCGGGATGCGCTTCGGCATCCCTGTGCTCGGGACGGCCGCGCACATGTGGACAATGGCTCACCCGACGGAGCAGGCCGCGTTCGAGGCCTACGTCGCCGTCTTCCCGAGCGCGGCGATCCTGCTCGTCGACACCTACGACACGCTCGTCGGCGCGGCGCGCGCCGCGGCGATCGCGCGCGACAAGCTGAAGGGGGTCCGGCTCGACTCCGGCGACCTCGCCGCGCTCAGCGTGGCCGTGCGCAGGATCCTCGACGACGCAGGCTGCACGTCGGCGAAGATCGTCGCCTCGGGCGATCTGAACGAGCACCGCATCGCCGAGCTCCGGCGCGCCGGGGCGCCCATCGACCTCTACGGCGTCGGGACGGATCTCGTGACGTCGATCGACGCCCCGGCGCTGGGCGGCGTCTACAAACTCGTGGAGATCGGCGACGTCGAGCGGGGCGCGGGCGGAGAGCGCACGCCCATCGCGAAGTTCTCGGAAGGGAAGGCGACCCTGCCCGGCGCGCACCAGGTGCACCGCTTCCGCGATCGATCGGGGAAGCTCGCCCGCGACGTGATCGCGCTCGAGGGCGAGCCGATGAGCCCCGACGCCGAGCCGCTGCTCGCGCCCGTGATGGCGCGCGGCGCCCGGGTCGCGCCGCCCGAGGGGCTCGACGCCGTCCGGCTGCGCGCGCGCGCGCAGCTCGCCGGGCTCCCGGACGTGCTCCTCTCCATCGACGACGGGCCCGAGCGGGGCGCGCCCTTCGCGGCTGACGTGTCGCCGCGGCTCGGCGCGCTCGTGGAGGCGGTGCGCGCCCGCGTCGTCTCTGGCGCAGGCCAGCGGTAGCGAGCGAGTTCCCTGGCGTGTGCGGCCGCGAGAGGCCGCGCGCCCTCCACGACAGGAGACGACGACATGGCGAGCGGTAAATGGCCCCGACAATCTTCGCCCCCGAGGGTGTTCGTCGACGTCGACGTCCAGCGGGACTTCTGTGACGAGACCGGCGCCCTGTACGTGAAGGGCTCGCCGAACGCGCTGTTTCGGAGGCTCACCGAGCACGCCGTCGCGCACGGGATCCCCATCGTCGGCTCGGTCGACTCGCACGCGTGGGACGCGTGGGAGTTCGCGTCGAACGACACGCCGGCCCCCGAGGGCGGCAAGCCGGGCTTCCCTGACCACTGCGTAAAGGGGACGCCGGGCTGGCTGAAGGTCGAGGGGACGCTGCCGCCGCGCTACCGCTTCCTCCCCAACGTGGAGCGCGCGCCGATCGACCCGGTGGTGCGCGAGCTCGCGGCGCGCAGGAGCCACGCCGTCTACTTCGAGAAGGAGGTCTACAGCCTCTTCGCGAACCCGCTCGCCGAGGCGTTCCTGCGCGAGCTCGCCGCGGCGCTCGGCGACGCGCCGGAGCTCGTCGTCTACGGCGTGGCGACCGACTACTGCGTCCGCGCCGCCGCCCTCGGCCTCGCCCAGCGCGGCTACAGCACGGTGCTCCTGACCGACGCCGTCGCCGGCATCACCGAAGCCGGGGTCGCCGCCGCGCTCGCGGAGATGCAGGCCGCCGGCGTCACGCTCACGACGTCGTCGGCGCTGCTCTCCTAGGTAGGCGCCAGCGGATCGCGCGGCGAGCCCGAGCGGGCTCCCGCCGCGATCGCGTCAGCGGCCTTCCTGCGAGCCTGTCGTGTCCGGGATGCTCGGCTCGCCCTGGGCGCGCAGCGACCCGCACAGGTCCACGAGCGGCTGCGGCTTGTCGAAGTGCCACCCCTGCGCGTAGTGGATGCCCATCGACGTGAGCAGCTCGGCGATCTCCTGGTTCTCCACCTGCTCGGCGACGGTCTTGATGCCGAGCGTGTCGCCGATGCGGTGCACCGACTCCACGATCGCGCGGTGGAGCGAGTTGTCCTTCAGATCGCGCACGAACATGCCGTCGATCTTGACGTAGTCGACAGGCAGGCTCTCCAGGTAGCCGTACGACGCGTGCCCGCTGCCGAAGTCGTCGATCGCGAACCGGCACCCCATGGCGCCGAGCTCCTGCATGAACCACAGCACCTCGCCGAGGTTGGCGAGCGCCGCCGTCTCGGTGATCTCGAAGCAGATCTTGCTCGGCGGCACCTGCGCCCGGTGCAGCTGCTCGACGATGAAGTCGAGCAGGCCCTCGCGCAGCAGCGACACGCCCGACAGGTTGATCGAGCACGTGTCGAGGCGCCTCAGCGCGTGCTGCGGCAGCGCGCCGATGAGCCGGAACGCCTGGCGCGCGACGTAGCGATCGATCACGTGGATCAGGCCGCTCTGCTCCGCCGCCTGGATGATGCCGACCGGCGAGTAGAACCGGCCGTCCTCGCCGAGCTGCCGCACGAGCACCTCGAAGTGCGCGCCGCGGGGCGTGTGCGCCGCGCCCGGCTTGATGAGCGGGTGGATGCCCTGCGAGTAGAGCCGGAGCCGCCCCTCGGCGAGGTGGCGCTGCAGGCTCGCGACCCACTGCATCGAGCGCCGGCTCGTCGTCATCTGCTGGTCGTCGAGGTAGACCTGCAGCCTCCCGCGCCCGTTCTCCTTCGCGATGCGGCACGCGTGATCGGCGGCGCCGAGCACGTCGACGGCCCGCTCGAAGTGCGGGGTCAGCACCACGAGCCCGATGCTCGCGCCGATCGAGAACGTCTTCTCCGCCCACCCGAACCGGAACTCGAGCAGGCAGATCTGCAGGTCGCGCGCGATCCGCTCCGCTTCCCGCTCGTTCTTGTCCGCGAGCAAGAGGACGAACTCGTCGCCGCCGATCCGCCCGGCCGCGTCCTTCGGGCCGACGATCTCGTGCACGCGCGTCGCGACCCACTGGAGCAGATCGTCACCCGCCTCGTGCCCGCACGTGGCGTTCACGAGCCGGAAGCGATCCAGGTCGATGTAGCAGAGCGCGTACGGCGTGTTGTTCGCCCTGCAGTCGTTCAGCGCCTCCTCGATGCGATCGATGATCGCGTACCGATCGAGGAGCCGCGTCAGCGCGTCGTAGCGGGGCTTGGCCGGGTGGATCGGCAAGGGCCCCGGCGCGCCGAGCTCGCGGAAGAGGACGAGCTGCCCGGGGGCGGGCGGCGGCCTCGAGTCGCGCTGGCTCTCGCGCGTGGGCCGCCCCGTGAGCGTGCCGATCGTGTGGACGACGGGGATGACCGAGCCGTCGCGGCGCTCGAGCAGCGCGGTGTACCGCGCGGACGTCGGTCTACTCGCCGCAGCTGCCTCGGGCGCGGCGAGCGGCGCGCCCGGCGTGCGCAGCGCGCCCTCGTCGATGATCACCGGCGCGAGCGGCGCCACCGGCTCGCGCCGCGGCGTGAGCGCGGGCGGCGCAGCGGCCTTCGCCGGCGCGCCCTCGTCGAACAGCTCGGTCATCTCTCCGACGTCGATGTCCGGATCTCCGCTCGTCGTCCCCGCCGCCGGGATCAGCCGGAGCACGCGATCGAGCAGCGCGCCGCGCGCCTCGACGATCGACCAGCCGGTCAGCCGCTCCGCTGCACCGTTGACGCGCACCACGCGCTGCTCGGCGTCGACTTCGATCACGCCGACGTCGAGCTCGGACAGCCACGCGGCGACTTGCTTGTCCGGCGAGCCGCGGTGCGCGTCCGAGCGATCGAACGCGGCGTGCAGGCTCGACTCCGGCCGGTCATCGATCTTTGCCACCACCCCGTTATGGTAGTTGCATTCCCGGAGAAGCGGACTTCTTAAGCGCCGACGGCGAGGAAACTCGACGGTCGCAGACCCCCCTTGGAGGTAGGCTCGGGTCGTGGTGGTCACGAGGCGAGCAGGCGCTCCGGGCAGACGTGGGCGCCGGCGCAGGTTGCACCCTTCATCCGGCGCCGGCCGCGCTCGGCCGCAGGGTCGACAGAGGTAGGTGTTAACGCAATGCGTTGTGATGCTGGGTCGAGATCAGGCAGCGGAGAGGCGTGCTGGTCGCTCCAGGTAGGGGGTTGAGGCGGCCATGGGGATCGTCCTGTTCGGGCTCACCGGCGGCCTGGGCTCCGGCAAGAGCACGGTGGCGGCTCATTTTCGCGCGCGGGGGCTTCCGGTCATCGACGCCGACGCGCTCGCCCGCGAGGTGGTGGCGAAGGGCACCGAGGGGCTCGACGCGGTGGTGCGCGCCCTGGGCCCGGAGGTGGTCTCGCTGGACGGCTCGCTCGATCGCGCGCGCGTCGCCGCGGTGGTGTTCGCCGATCCGGACAAGCGCCGCCAGCTGAACGCGATCGTGCACCCGCGCATCACGGCGCTCACGCTGGAGCGCGCCGCCGAGCTCCAGGCGCAGGGCGAGCCGCTGGCCTGCTACGAGGCGGCGCTCCTCGTAGAGAACGGGGTCGCCGATGCGTTCCGCCCGCTCGTCGTGGTCGCTGTGCCCGAGGCGGTCCAGATCGCCCGCGCGATGGCGCGGGACGGCGCGGCCGAACACCACGTGCGCGCCCGGCTCGCCGCGCAGCTCCCGCTCGCCAGCAAGGTCGCGGTGGCCGACTACGTCATCGAGAACTCCGGCGATCGCGCCGCGACCGAGCGGCAAGCCGACGAGGTGCTCGCCTCGATCCGGGCGAAGCTCGGTGTCGGTCGCGGCGCCGCGCGGAAGGGGTCGGGCCAGGATCCCTGACGCGGCCTCCGCTGGACCACTGACTTGATGCGCAGTGCCCGGTGTGGAAACCTCGCGACCGGCCGATGACGTCGTTCAAGTCGAAGCTCGCGCGGCTCGGACCGCTCCCGGCGGAGCGCCGCGGCGCTCCGCCGCTCGCCCCCGCGCTGGCGCCGCTCGATCGCGGTCCCGCCGTGGACGGCGCCGTCCCCTCCGAAGCTCCTCCCGCACCGCCGGCCGCGGCGCCGGCTCCGACCGACGCGGCGCCGGCCGCGGTGGCGCCGGCCGCGGCGTCTGCATCGCCCTCGACGGGCGTCGCTCGACCGTCGCTCGACGATCTGCGCGAGCGCATCTCCCGCATCGTCGCCCGGGGCGCGCCGCCGACCCCCAGGGCCGATCCCGCGCGCGGCGAGCTCCCCTTCCATGTCGAGCAGACGCCGGGGGGGCCGCTCTATGCGAGCCGCACCCGCTCGCTCGCGGCGGCCCGCGTCGGCCGCGCGCCGCTCGTCGCCGCGCGCGACGCCGACCCGGCCATGCTCGCGCTCCTCTCGCTCGATCCGGGGCTCGCCGGCTGCGACGTGCGGCGGGCGCTGTTCCTCGATACGGAGACCACGGGCCTCGCGGGCGGCACGGGCACCGTGCCGTTCCTGATCGGCCTCGCCTGGTTCGACCCCGGGGCGGACAGCGCGGGGCCGCTCGGCGAGCCTCCGTCCGACGGCTTCGTCATGGAGCAGCTCCTCCTGCGCCGCCTCGGCGAGGAGGAGCCCATCCTGCGCCGCCTCGCCGAGCGCCTCGCCGGCGCCTCGATGATCGTCACGTACAACGGCAAGGCGTTCGACATGCCGCTCCTGCGCACGCGCTACGTGATGAACCGCCTGCCGCCGCCGCCGGAGCTGCCGCACCTCGATCTCGTCCACGTTGCGCGCCGCATCCACAAGGCCCGCCTGAAGAGCCGCACCCTCATCGCCCTCGAGCACGACGTGCTCGGTCGGGTGCGCGTCGGGGACGTGCCCGGTGGCGAGATCGTCGCGTGCTACGCCCACTTCCTGCGCACCGGCGACGAGGAGGCGCTGATCGGGGTCGTCGAGCACAACGCCGCCGACGTCCTCGCGATGGTCGCGCTGGTCGGCCTCTACGGCGAGCCGCTCGGCAGCCTCGCCGCCGGCGATCTCGCCGGGGCGGCCGCGACGCTGCGGCGGGCGGGCGCGCTCGAGCGCGCGGCCGAGCTCGCGGACGCGGCCGTCGAGCGCGGCGGCGGCGCGGTCGCGCGGCGGGCGCGCGGCGACATCGCGAAGGCGCGCGGGGACAAGGCGCGGGCGCTCGCGGACTACGAGGTCCTCGCGGCCGAGATCGACGATCCCTCGGTGCGCCTCGAGCTCGCGAAGCTCTACGAGCACCACGTGCGCTCCTTCGCCCGCGCCCTCGAGCTGGCCGACCAGGGCACCGCGGAGCCCGAGCCGGCGCAGGCCCGCCGCCGGGCCCGCCTGCAGCGCAAGGTCGATCGCAGCGCCGCGGCGCTCGCGCTGCCGTTCGGGCAAGCCGCTGGCGCGGGCGCGGTCGACGGCGCTCCTGCGCGCCCGTGCTCTGAGCCAGCGGCGCCGCGGCGCGAGGGGGACGCGAGGGGGAGGGAGGAGTGAGCGGGCATGCACTGCGTCCACCACGTCCTCACGCCCCCGCGTCGTTTGGGCGTCCAGGCGAGCCGATCGAGAAATCCATCGGTCTGGCTTCTCGCCAGCGCGCGCGTGGGCTAGGGTGGGGGCGATGATTACCGTCGGCTGCGCCGGTTTTCCCGTCCCAGCGACGCGCTATTTCCGCGAGTTCATGTTCGTGGAGGTGCAGGAGACCCATGTGTCCCTCCCGGGACCTGGAACGATCCGGCGCTGGCGGCGCGAAGCTCCAGGCGGCTTTCGCTTCGCCCTCCTCGGTCCGCGCGAGATCGGGCAGGAGGGTTTTCGGGACGGCAAGGTGATCGAGACGGCGCTCAAGAGCATCGAGGCGGTCGCGGATGAGCTCGAGGCGAAGCTCGCCGTCTTCGTCGGCCCCCCGGAGTTCACGCCGACGCGCGCGAACAAGGCCATCCTGCGCGAATTCCTCCTCAACGTGAAGAAGCGCTTCGAGCGCGTCGTCTTCGAGCCTCCGCCCGGGTGGGATCCGGACGAGTGCGACGAGCTCACCCAGGAGGTCGGCGCGCTCGCCGCGCGCGATCCGCTGAACGCGGGGCTCTCGCGGCTGAAGGTGGCCTACTACCGCCTGCACGGTCCCGCGGGGCACAAGTCCCGCTACGAGGATCCGGCGATCGAGCGGCTCGCGGAGATCGCGCGCGGCGCGAAGCACGACGACGCGACGTACGTGTTCACGAACGTCGACATGTTCGCCGACGCGAAGCGCTTCAAGAAGGCGATGAAGCTGTAGGGGTGCGCGTCCGCGAGCAAGGGACGCTCGCCAGCAGGTCCACGCGCGGACCAGCGTCTCTGCCATGCCCGCGAGCTATTGGATGGCTGGAGGGTGTGCACTCGGGCGTCCGCCTGCTCGGGTATCTGGCCCGAGCTGCGCGTCCGGCGGGTCTGCTACCCTGCGGCTCATGAGTCTGCCGGCCGAAGAGATCCTCGACGAGGCGATGAAGCTCCCCGAGAGCGAGCGGCGCGTCCTCGCCCTGCGGCTGCTGGAGAGCGTGGGCGACGAGTCACCGGAAGAGGTCGAGCGCGCATGGGCGGAGGAGGCCCGGGAGCGCCTCGACGACATCCGGGCGGGGCGCTCCAAGCCCGTGCCCTGGGAAGAGGCCCACGGTCGCATCTTCACGCGAGGCTGAGGTGCCCCGCCGTCCGGTCGTGCTCGCGACCGAAGCAGAGCGCGAGGCCCATGAGGCGTTCCTGTGGTACGCGGCGCGCGACCCGAGGGGCGCCGATCGCTTCGAGGCGCAGGTGCTCACGGTCTTCAGCCGCATCGCCGAAGCGCCTGAGCAAGGCCTCGAGATCGAGCCCGGCATCCGGCGCATGTTGCTCCACCGATTTCCTTACGGGCTGCTCTACGCCGTCGAGCCCGATCGCATCGTCGTGCTCGCAGTCATGCACCTCCGTCGCCGCCCCGGGAACTGGCGAGGCAGTGGCGCGTGAGCTCGGGCGAGGGCCGCGATGCAGCACGTCCCGGCGCCGCGCCGATCAGCCCTTGCCCCGCCCGAGCCGCCAGCGCTTCGGCCGCGTGAACAGCGCCATGGCGGCGCTCGCGGCCGCGGCGACGTACCACGGGATGTCCTTCACGGTCCCGTAGACGGTCTGCGCGCGCATGAACCGGGCCTCGCCGAGGAGCGACTGCTCCTTGAACGTGTCGCTGTGCGTGACGACCCGCCCGACCGGGTCGACGATCGCGGAGACGCCGCTGTTCGTCGCGCGCACGAGGTAGCGGCGGTGCTCGATCGAGCGCATCTTCGCGAGCGCGAGGTGGATCCACGGCTCCGTCGAGTCGCCGAACCAGGCGTCGTTCGTGAGGTTGACGAGGAGGTCGGGGTCGCCCTGGGCGACCAGCTTGTTCACGAAGTGCGGCAGGATGTCCTCGTAGCAGATCATCGCCGCGAGCCTGTGCCCGTCCCACTCGAGCGGAGCGAGCGACGTGCCGGAGCTGAAGCGGCCCGAGTTCGGCGACAGCTTGTAGAGGTACGGGAACATCTCGCCGAACGGGAGGTACTCGCCGAACGCGAGCAGGTACTGCTTGTCGTATCGACCGAGGATCTCGCCGTCCTTGCCGGCCATGAGCGCCGTGTTGAAGCTCACGCCGCGCTCGTTCCGGTCAGCCGGTAGCCGGTGGATGACCGTGCCGACCACCGTGGGGACGCCGAGGCGGCTCGTGAGCGACCGCTGGACCTCGCGCTGGTAGGCCGACTCCCGGAACGCTTGCGGCACGCCCGCCTCGCTCCACACGACGAGCTCCGCGCCCTGCTGCGCGAGCTCCCGGGTCCGGCTCACGTGGATCTTGAGCGCGTTGCGCCGGTCGAAGAGCGCGAGATTCGGCTGGACGATCCCGATCTTGATCGGCTCGGCCGCGGCGGCGGCCGCGTCCACGGCGCGGATCCTGAGGACGCCATACGCGGCGGCGAGCGCGGGGGCGGCGATCCCCACCGCGACGACCGCGCGGTTCAGCGGGCGACCACGTCGCGGCGGGCCGGCGTCGCGGCCGGCTTCGCCCGGCGCGGGGCTCGCGCGATCCAGCCGGAGCATCACGAGCTCGGCGATCGCGAGGTTCGCGGCGACAAGCACCAGGCCGACGAGGTAGGGGCCGCCGAGATCCGCGACCTGGCCCATCACCGGCGCGTTGTGGACCGACGCGCCGTAGTACCAGGGGAAGAGCAGCGGAAAGACGAGCTCGCTCGTCACGAACGCGAGCGCGAAGGCCACCGGGCCTGGCCATCCGCGCGCCTCGGCCCGCCCGTAGAGCCAGCCGCACAGGGCGATCCTCCCGGCCTGGTAGCCGCAGAGGATGGCCATGAAGAGCGCGCAGAGGATCGTGGGGAATCCGCTGAACACGCGCAGCATCTCGAGCAGCCAGTAGAAGCCGGTCATCGTCATGACGAAGCCGGCGATCCAGCCGAGCAGCGCCGCGCGTCCGGGCGTCTGTCCGCGCAGCGCGACGATCAGCGGGACGAGGCCGAAGAACGAGATCGGCCAGAGATCCATCCCAGGAAACCCGAGAAAGTAGAAGAGCCCGCTGAGGGCCGCGAGCGCATAGGCGAGGCGCGCGGGCAGCGCGCGTGCTGCTCTTCCCGCGCTCGCCGGGGGGTCGCCCGCGCTGCGCGGCGCGTCCGGCAGCGGGAGGCTGGCGGTCTCTCCACCCCCGGCGTCTGCGACGGCGGCCTCGCTCTCTTGCTGGTGCGCGGTCGTCATCGGGAGCGCCCGGGGAAGGGAAGGCAGCGCGCCGTCGTGACAGCGGCGCGGTGGAACCTGGAAGGGCCGAGCATGGCGGCCCCCGTATTGAAGGGACGCTGTCGCTCCGTCAACCCGCTCGGCGCGAGCCAGGCAACCCGCTCGGCGCGAGCCAGGCAACCCGCTCGGCGCGAGCCAGGCAACCCGCTCGGCGCGAGCCAGGCAACCCGCTCGGCGCGAGCCAGGCAACCCGCTCGGCGCGAGCCAGGCAACCCGCTCGGCGCGAGCCAGGCAACCCGCTCGGCGCGAGCCAGGCAACCCGCTCGGCGCGAGCCAGGCAACCCGCACCGCAAACGAGCGCTCCGAGCGGACGACCCCGGCGCTGGACGCGCCTGCGCAGCCTGGCCAGGCAGTGGAAGTTCGCGCAGAACGTGCCTGAACCCCCACGATCGCGACTACTATGCGCCCGCAGAGCCCATGTCGAAGATCCTTCACATCGAGGACGATCCCGCGAACCGCCTGCTCGTCCGCAAGCTGCTCCAGAACGCGGGCTACGAAGTCCTAGAGGCCGCCGACGGGCTCGAAGGGGTACGTCTCGCCTGTACGCAGCACCCCGACCTCGTCCTCGTCGACCTGAACATCCCCGGCCTCGATGGATTCGAGGTCACCCTGCGCCTGCGCGGCGAGGCGTCGCTCGCCGGCGTCCCCATCGTGGCGATCACCGCGGAGGGCGACCGGGACACGAGCCTCGCCGTCGGCTGTGACGGCTTCCTCCAGAAGCCGATCGACGCGCGCTCCTTCCCGTCGATCATCGCCCGCTACCTCAGCGGCGCGCGCGAGGAGCTCCCCGCGTCCCAGGGGCCGCTCCGGCTGCGCGAGCAGAGCCAGCGCATCGTCGCCCACCTGGAGCAGAAGGTGGCCGAGCTCTCG
This sequence comes from Sorangium sp. So ce117, assembly GCF_051524395.1. Lineage (NCBI taxonomy): Bacteria > Pseudomonadati > Myxococcota > Polyangiales > Polyangiaceae > Sorangium > Sorangium sp. So ce117. The sequence goes on along the minus strand of NZ_CP150309.1, from coordinate 5,452,018 downwards.
CGCGCCAACGCCCGGCTCCGCGAGCTCGACGCTGCGCGCACCGAGTTCTACCGCAACATCTCCCACGAGCTCGCGACCCCGATGACCCCGATCGTCGGGTACGTGAAGCTGCTCGCCGACGAGGAGCTCGGCCCGCTCAACAAGGCGCAGAAGAAGGCGCTCCTCGCGATGGAGGACTGCGTCCGCAGGCTCCGCTCGCTCATCGACAACCTCCTCGATGTCACCGGCATCGAGACGGGCCGGATGCGCTTCATGCACTCCGAGTACGATTTCCTCGACACCACCCGGCGCGCCCTCGCCCAGGTCGCCGACCGCTTCGCCGAGGGGAAGGTCCAGCTCGTCGAGGATCTGCCGCGCGGCCCGCTCCCCGCGTGGGGCGACGCAGGCCGCCTGCAGCGGGCGATGATCCAGCTGTTCGAGAACGCGGCGAAGTTCACGCCGGCGGGCGGCACCGCGGGCGTGCGGGTCACCGTGCTCCAGTCGGGGCACTACGAGCTCTGCGTCGCCGACAGCGGGCCCGGGGTCAAGGCGGACCGCCAGTCGCGCATCTTCGAGCCGTTCTATCAGGTCGACGGCTCGGCCACGCGCGCCTACGGCGGCGTCGGCGTCGGGCTCGCGATCGCGCGGCGCACCGCCCGGGGGCTCGGCGGCGACGTGCGCGTCGCGTCTCCCGGCAACGAGATCATCGAGGGAGAGACGCTGACCGGGGCCGCGTTCTACCTGACGGTCGCCCGGCGAGCGCCCTTCCAGGACGATGGCAGCTCCCCCGGGCGGCTCGGCCCGCCCTCGTCGCCTCCCACCGATCCCTCGTCCATCTGATGCACCCGGCCGCTCGCGCCATCTACCTCGACTGGAACGCCACGACGCCGCCGCACCCCGAGGTCCTGGCCGCGATGCAGTCCGCGGCGGAGGTGGCCTGGGCCAACCCCGCGAGCGTGCACGGACCCGGGCGTCGGGCGCGCGCGTTCATCGAGCAGGCGCGGGAGGCGGTCGCCCGGCTGACGGGCTTCGACGCGCGCGACGTGATCCTCACCTCGGGCGGCACCGAGGCCAACAACCTCGCGCTCTGCCACGCGTTCGACGAGCGATCCGGGGCGCTCGTCGTCTCGCGGATCGAGCACCCGTCGGTGACCCGCGCCGCCGAGGCGCTCGCCGGCCGCGGCGTGCACGTCGCGTGGATCGATCCCGAGCCGTCCGGCCGCGTCGCGCCGGAGGCGATCGCGGCCGCCGTGGATCGAGCGGCGGCCGTCGCGCCCGTGCGGCTCGTGAGCCTCCAGGCGGTGAACCACGAGACGGGGATCATCCAGCCGATCGCCGAGGCGGCGGCGATCGTCCACGCCCGCGGGGCGCGCCTCCATGTGGACGCCGTCCAGGCGGTGGGACGCCTCCCGCCGGAGGCGTGGGCCGGGGCGGATCTCGCGTCGATCGCGGCCCACAAGATCCGCGGGCCGAAGGGGATCGGCGCCCTCGCGTTCCGGCCGGGTATCCGCCTCCGGCCCGTCCTGCTCGGAGGCGCCCAGGAGCGCGGGTTGCGGCCCGGGACGCAGGACCCGCTCGCCGCGGCCGGCTTCGCCGTGGCCGCCCGGCGCGCAATCGGAGGTCCTGCCCGCTACGCAGCGCTCGCACCGCTCCGCGATCGCCTCGAGGCCGAGCTCGTCGAGATCGGGCGCGCGGCGGGCGCCGCGCCGATCCGCAACGGAGACGGCGACCGCGCCGCCCACATCACGAACCTCTCCTGGCCCGGCTGGCGCGGCGACGAGCTCTGCGCCGCGCTCGACCTGGAGGGGGTCGCCGTGTCCAGCGGATCGGCCTGCAGCGCCGGGACCGCCGAGCCTTCCCCGGTCCTCACGGCGATGCTCGGGCCAGAGCGAGCGGCGTCCGCCGTGCGCTTCTCGATCGGCGAGGACACGGCCGAGGCCGACCTCATCGAGGCCACGCGCCGCGTGGCCCGCGTGCTCTCCCGCCTGCGATCGCTTCGAGCCGGAAGCTGAGCCGATCCCGTCGCTTACCGGGAACCCGTCGATTCTTGAACCATCCCTCGAGCCATTCGGGATTAGCGCGCAGAGAAGGGTGAGTCCACAGGGGTATCTCTTCGCAGTGATTGAGCTTTTTGAGGGGGCTGTGGATTCTTTAGGTCGATCCATTGAATGGATCGAATCGGTCATCTCGCTGTGAGCCTGTTCAGCGTTCGGCGAGATGCTCGACTTCGCTTCATGTTTTGCTTGTATCCATTCGAAATTGTTGTCAATTTTCTTGATGTAAGGAGTCGGCCCGCGGCGCTGCCCGGCGACCTCGCGGCGCGCGAACACGCCGGCTCCGGACGCATCGATCGAGGGCCGTCCAGGCCAGCTCTCGGATGAGCTCGCGCTCGACGTGCGGTGCTGCTGCCAGGTCACGTCGCGGCGCGCGAGCGCGCTGGTGACCGGGACCTGGAGGCGCGCCGCGAGAGGCCGAGCGCGCTGTCCGGCTATGCGCTCGATGCGCGGCGCTGCCGGACGACTTCGTAGAGCGCGATCGCCCCTGCGACCGAGGCGTTCAGCGAGGCGATGGGGCCGGTCATGGGGAGCCGGGCGACGTGCTGGCAGGCGCGGCGGACCGAGCGGCGTGTGCCTTTGTCCTCGGCGCCGATGACGATCGCGACAGGGCCGGTCAGGGGCAGCTCGCCGAGCTCCACCGGACCCTGGGCGTCGAGCGCTATCGCGGCGACGCCTCGGGCGGCGAGCGCCTCGAGGGCGTCGGGTAAGGAGGGGACGCGGCACAGCCTCGCGTGCTCAATCGCGCCCGCGGACGCACGGAAGGTCGCCGGGGTGAGCGGCGCCGAGCTGTGCTCGGGCCACAGGATGGCCCGGGCGCCCAGGGCGACGGCGCTGCGGATCACCGCGCCGAAGTTCTGCGGGTCCATGACGCCGTCGAGCGCCACCGTGATCGTGCCGGCGCCGGGCTGGCCCTCCTCGACGACCGGGATCTCGTCGACACCGACGATCTGGAGCTCGGGCGCCGAGGCCACGGCCCCCTGGTGGCGCCCGCCGGCGCTGCGGCGATCGAGCTCGTTGCGAGGCGCGCGCTCGGTCGGGATGCCCTGGCCCTCCGCGAGGCGCGCGAGCGCGTCGAGCTTCGGGCCGCCGTCGCGCTGGACGAGGACCCACCCGACGCGCGCGCCGTGCGCGCGGATCGCCTCACGAACCGGCTGGAGACCGTAAACGAGGCGGCTCACGGGCGCGGAGGGTGGAGCGTGTGCGCGATCTCCTGGACGATCGAGCGCGCCGTGGCGAGCGGATCGGCCGCGTCGCGGATCGGCCGGCCGATCACGAGGAGATCTGCGCCGGCCGAGATAGCGGCCGAGGGGGTGGCGATGCGCTTCTGATCATCGCCTTGTGCGCTGCCTTCGCCTGCACCGAGGCGGATGCCCGGCGTCACGATGAGCTCGCCCCGCCCGAGCGCCTCCCGCAGCGCGGGGACCTCGTGCGGCGAGGCGACGAACCCGTGGACGCCCGCGCCGCGCGCGAGCTGCGCCAGCCGGACCACGTGCTCGGACGCGCTCCCCTGCACGCCCTGCGCGGCGAGATCGCCGTCGTCGAGCGACGTGAGCACGGTGACGGCGAGCAGGATCATGTCCTGGGAGCGCGCCGCCTCGTTGGCCGCGCGCCTCAGCATCTCGGCGCCGCCTGCCGCGTGCACCGTCAGGTACCGGACCCCGAGCGCGGCGGCGCCCGCCACCGCCCGCGCCACCGTCTCGGGGATGTCGTGCAGCTTCAGATCGAGGAAGACGTCGAGCCCGAGCGACTTGCCGATCTCGACCGCCTTCGGTCCCTCGCGGACGAACAGCTCCAGACCGACCTTGAGCACGCCGATCGAGGGGGCGATGCGGGTCGCCGCCGCCCTGGCGTCGTCGAGGTTCGCGTAGTCGAGCGGGAAGACGAGCCTGCGGCGCGCCTCGTCGAGCGAGCCGCTGCCGAGGCTCGTTCTCTGCCTGACGGAGCTGAAGTTGGCCATTCAGGGACCCCGTTCCGCGTCAGAGGCAGCTGCAGAGCGGATCGCCAGGGGCGCAGTTGCAGGGCGCCTTGGCGCCGCCGCCGCTCGCCGGCGCGCCGCCTGCGGCCGGGCGTCCGCCGCCGCCGCGGCGCAGCTGCTCCTGCTTCTGCTGCTCGGCCTCGAGCTGCTTCTGCAGGGCGAGGCGCGTCGCCTCGTCCTTGGCGGTCGCGAGCTGATCGCGCAGCCCGGCCATCTTGCCCTCGGACTCCTTGAACTGCGCCTCGAGGCGCTTGTTCGCCTCCTCGAGCTCGCGGGCCCTCGCGGCCTCGGCCTGGATGCGCGCCTCGTTCTTCTGCGCCGAGTCGACGGCGACGACCGTGACGATGCCGATCACCAGCACGCTGGCGATGGCGCCGCCGATGAGGAGCTTGCGCAGCTTCTTCTTTCCTTCGTCCTGCTGCAGCGCCGCGAGCGAACGCTCGTGGTGCTGCTGCGCGGCCATCGCCTCGAGCCGCGCCTTCTGCTCGGCCTCGACGCGCGCCTTCTCGATCTCGGCCTGCCGGATCGCCTCGAGCCGCGCCGCCTCCTCGCGGGACCGGCGCTCCTCGTTGCGACGGCGCTCCTCCTCGGTGCGGATGCGCTGCTCCTCGGCATCGCGCGCGGCGCGCTCCGCCTCGACGCGCGCCTTCTCGGCGGCGGCGGCGGCGGCGGCCTTCTGGGCCTCTTCGCTCTTGATGCGATCCTCCTCGAGGTTCATCAGCTCCTTGAGCGAGAACAGGACCGAGCTTTCCTTCTGTTCCGACATGACCTCGTGGCTCCTTCAATCGAGCGCGTGCGGTTTGGCTACCAAGGGGCGGTGCGGGGACCTGCAGGTCGCCCTCGGAGGGCCACCGAGCAGGACGATTCTGACCCGCAGAGCGGCTTTGACGCAATTATTCGCGAACGCCACGACCCTCGTGATGTCGAGGCGCCGCGGAGCCGCCAGCCAGAGTATCGCCGTGGTGCACCGCAGGTACCAGCGGAAATCGTTGCGCTCCGTCCCTTCCACCTCACCTCCACGTGTTCACCTCGGTCACCTCGGTCACCTCGGTCAGCTCGCGCGCCCTCGGTTCTCCTTGGTCCTCCTTGGTTCACCTCCGTTCCCCCCGGTTGTCAGCGCGCGCTTGCGCCGTCGCCGGACGAACTGGTCCGTCGCGGAGGGCGCCCAGGGCATGATGGAGAAGGGACCGCCCGAGGACGGGCACCCGTCGCTCACCACGGCCCCGTTGGATTCTCGGTGGCTCTCCGGTAGCGTCGCGCGCCCATGGCGAACGTCATCAAGGCGCACATCACCGGTACGGTCTGGAAGATCGAGGTCAAGCCGGGCGACAAGGTCGAAGAGGGGACCGTCGTCGTCATCCTCGAGTCCATGAAGATGGAGATGCCCGTCGAGGCCGAGGAAGCGGGGACGGTCGAGGAGATCCTCGTCACCGAGGGGGCCGCCGTCACGGAAGGCGCCCCGCTGGTCAAGCTGGCCTGAGCGGCCGTCAGGGCCGGCGGGGACCCGACGGCCCACGGACGTACATCGCGCTCACGCCCGGGTCATCGGCCCGGCGCGCGGGGCGCGGTCGCGCGCCCTCGCAGGACGCGCGCGGCGCCGATCACTCGCGCCAGAAGAACTTCCAGGGGTTGTGCTTGAGGTCTCGCGCGAGCTCCTGCAGGTCGTCGAACAGCTGCTCATCCATCACGAGCGCGCCGACCGTCCCCTTGCCGCGCTTCACGTGGGCGAGGACCGCCTGGGCGTCGGCGGTCGCAGCCCTCGCCCTGCCCGCGATCTCGGCGATGTCGTCGAGCGTCTTCCTGATCTTGACCTGCTCGGTCTCGCCGCCCACGGTCGTCGAGAGGCGGCGCGCGTTCGCCAGCGTCTCGCGCGCGTCCGCCATGAGCGGCGGCAGATCGCGCGCGGCCGTCCCGGTCAGCTGATCGGTATTCGCGAGGATGCGGTCGATCTGCGGGTTGTTCACGTACCGCTGCCGGGCGTCCTTCACGAGATCGGTGCCGTCGACGCTCATCTGCTCGACGTTCTCGGCGATGCGATCGAGCCGATCCTGGTTTCGGTGCATGAAGTCGCCGGTGCCCTTCAGCGTCTTCCGGAGCCCGTCGAACGCCTCCCCGACCTCCTCGCGGTGCTCGCGCATCGCCGAGACCGTCGCGTGCAGGAGCTCGTAGCCCTCGGCGAGCAGCATGTCGAGGCGCGGCGGATCGAGCCCCCGGACGACGGCGTTCGGCGGGATCACCGGCCGATCGGTCGAGCCGGGCTCGATCGCGAGGAACTGCTCGCCGAGCACGCCCTGCGTGGTGACGTAGAACGTGGCGTTGTCGTGGATGCTCTGCTGGTAGCGTTCCTCGAGGCGCACCTGGATCCGCACGAGCGGCTCGCGCTTGCCGTCCTTGCCGAGCTTGCCGCCGCTGAAGTGGATCTCGCTCAGCTTGCCGACCTCCACGCCGGCGATCTTCACCGGCGCCCCGGTCTGGAGGCCGCCCGGGTTGTCGAACTCGACGTAGATCGAGTACTTCGGCTGGAAGTTGACCCCGCCCATCACGAGGATGAACGTGGCGAGGAGCCCGAGCGCCGTCAGGATGAGGATCCCGACCTTGACCTCGATCGATCGCGGGCTTGCCATGAGTTCGTTATCTTCTCCGATCTGGCGGCGGCCGGGTGAGGGAAATAGGCCAGGATCCACGTGCCGCAGCGCGATATTCCAGCGGACGGCGTGACGCTTCGCGCAGCCATTGCTTTGACGCAACCGCGCTTCTCGCCTCTTCTCTCGCTTCTTCCCGGAATTGCCAGGTCCCGATGATTTCGTTCCGAAATGTCCGAAAATCCTTTGGCCCCAAAGATGTCCTCAAGGATGTCTCGTTCGACGTCGAGGACGGCGAGGTGTTCTTCATCATCGGGCAGTCGGGGGTCGGGAAGAGCGTGCTCATCAAGCACCTCGTGGGGTTGCTCTATCCGGACGGCGGGGAGATCTGGCTGGACGGAGAGGAGGTGAGCCGCTTCGACGAGGCCCGGATGTACCCGGTGAGGATGAAGTGCGCGATGGTGTTCCAGCACTCGACGCTGTTCGACTCGATGACGTGCGCCGAGAACGTCGCGCTCCCGCTCCGCAAGCACAAGGGGCTCAGGCCGAAGGAGGCGCTCGCGGAGGCGCGGCGGCGGCTCGAGCAGGTGCATATGCGCGAGTTCGGGGACCGCTTCCCGCCGGAGCTCGGCGACGGGATGCGCAAGCGCGTCGCCATCGCCCGCGCGCTCACGCTCGACCCGCGCTACGTGCTCTTCGACGAGCCGACCACGAGCCTCGATCCGGTGAGCGCGCGGCGCGTCGACAAGCTGATCCGCGAGCTCAGCGACACGCTTGGCGTGACGAGCATCGTCGTGAGCCACGACCTCGTGAGCATCTTCACGATCGCCGACCGCATCGTCATGCTCTATCAAGGTCTGGTGCGCCTGCTCGGGGATCGCGCGGCATTCCAGGGGTCGCCGGATCCGGTCGTGCAGCAGTTCATCACCGGTAGCGCCGAGGGGCCGATCGAGTGAGGCGCCGGCGCGGCGCGGCGGGGCCGCCCGCCTAGCGGAAGATCAGGAAAGCGGCCGCCGAGATCAGCATGTTGAGCACGATGACCGCGAGCGAGGAGTTCACGACCGCGCGCGTCGTCGCCCAGCCCACGCCCTCGCTGCCGCCGAAGGTCGACAGCCCGGAGTGGCCCGAGACCACCGGGATCGCGGCGCCGTAGGCCACGCACTTCGCGAGGCCGGTCGCGAGATCACCCGCGTCGACGAGGCTGACGTTCATGAACGTCTCGGGGCTCACATCGAACATGCTGTACGCGGTGACCATGCCGGTGGTGAAGGAGACCGCGGCGCTCCAGACGATGAGGCACGTGGTCATGAGGAGGCTCGCGATGAACCGCGGCTTGATGAGGTAGTCGATCGGATCGGCCGCGCACATGCGGAGCGCGTCGACCTGCTCGGTCACCACCATCGAGCCGATCTCGGCGGCGATGCCCGCGCCGACCCGCGTGGCGAGCATCAGCGCGGCGATCGACGCGGCGAGATCGCGGACGAGCAGCTCGAGGTACGTCGCGCCGAGCATGGTCAGATCCGGGATGACCCGCTTCGCCTGCTGGCCGGCCTGGAAGACCATGATCATCCCGATGAAGCCCATCACGACCGTCAGGAAGAACAGCGATTTGTTGCCGATCTCGTACATCTGCTGGAGCACCGCACCCGGCTCGCGGCGCCCCTTCGCGCAGTAGTAAAGCGTCCTCACAAATACCGAGTAGAGCTCGCGCGCCGACTGGAAGAGGGACAGCGCGGCGGCGCCGATCGCGGCGACGCCGGACGCCTCCGGCGCGACATCCCTGAGCTCGCTCGAGGGCGGGCCGGCGCTCGGGCGATCGGAGGAGCTCTTGTCCGGGGAAGGCATGCGCGGCGCCGCCGATCAGTCGAGCGTGAACGAGACGAAGTAGTCGAGGATGAAGATGCCGGCGGCCGAGGCGACGACGGTCGCGTTGACGGCGCGGCCGACGCCGGGCGCGCCGCCGGTCACGCCGAGGCCGTACTGGCAGCTCGAGAGCGCGAGCACGACGCCGAAGACGACGCTCTTGACGAGGCCGCTCATGACGTCGCCGATGTCGAGGAGCCCGCTCGTGAGGCCGTTGTAGAAGACGGCCGGGGCGACGCCGAGGAGGAGGTCGCCGGTCAGCGCGGCGCCGAGCAGGGCGAGCGCGTCGGCGAAGATCACCGAGAGGAGCAGCGTCAGCACCATCGCGAGGAAGCGCGGGGCGATGAGGAAGCTCACCGGGTCAATCGCGAGGACGCGGAGGGCGTCGATCTGCTCGGTGACGACCATGGTGCCTAGCTCGGCGGTGTTGTTGGCGCCGACGCGGCCGTTGATCATGAGCGCCGTGAGCAGCGGGGCGATCTCGCGGAGCGTGCCGAAGCCGGCGCCCCAGCCGAGCAGGCCGTGCGCGCCGAAGCGCTCGACCAGCGGCGCCGCCTGGATGACCATGATCGCGCCGGTGAAGAGGGCGGTCACGACGACGATGGGCATCGACTTGACGCCCATCCTGTAGAGGTTGCGCATGAACTCGGCGCCGTCGACGCGGAGCGTGGCCACGCGCGCCGCGATCTTGCCCGCGAGCACCGCCATGCCGCCCACCGTGGCGGCGATCTGGAGGAACGAGCCGCCTAGCTGGTGGACGCCGGAGGGCTCCTGCGGGATCGGCGCCCGCGGCCGCTTCACGGGTGGCGCGGGCGGCGCGCCGGACGAGGCGAGCGCGCCGCCGCCGTGAGCGCGCGCGGCGGTGCCTGGGCCAGCAGGAGACGTCATGGGAGACGGGGAGCTTAGCCCAAGGCTCCCGGGGAGCGCGGCGCGATCTGGCGTCCCCAGAGGCCGACGCCCGAGAGGTCGAGACCGCTACCCAAGCGGGAGATCGTCCTCTACCTGAAATGTGCCCGCCTCACTTCGAGGCAGCCTCGTGCGGTGGCAAACGCGCGCTCCTGCGCGCAATGCCGGCGCGCCTCCCGCCGGAGGAGCGCGCCGGCCCGGAGGCGGGCTGTCGGCGACGATGTCCGGTCCCCTGGTGGAGCGAGCCTGGTGAAGAGCAGAGAAGCAGATGGGATGTCCCCTCACGAGGGCGTGGGCGCGTTGACGGGCGAGATCCGGGCTGGCCTCCTCGACGACGGCCGGACGTTCGCCATCCTCTCGGCGGCGACATTCGCGCTCAAGGCGATCTTCGTGAAGCTCGCCTACGCCGCGCACCCCGTCGACGCGGTGACGCTGCTCGCGCTGCGGATGGGCATCGCGCTGCCGTTCTTCCTGTGGCTCGCCCGGAGGGAGAGCGGCGCGGCCGAAGGGCCGCTGACGCCTCGCCTCTGGGGAGGTGTGCTGATCGTCGGGTTCATCGGATATTACCTCTCCAGCCTGTTCGACTTCATCGGGCTCACGTACATCAGCACCGGCCTCGAGCGGCTGATCCTGTTCGTGTATCCGACGCTCGTCCTCCTGATCGGCGCGGTGTGGCTGAAGCAGCCAGTGCACGGGAAGGCCTGGGGAGCGCTCGCCGTGTGTTATCTCGGGCTCGGGGCGGCCGTCTGGCACGATCTCGAGCAATCCGGGGACGTGCGGGCCGTCGCCATCGGCGGAGCGTGGGTGTTCGCGAGCTCGGTGACCTACGCGCTCTACTACATCGGCGTCGGCAAGCTCGCCTCCAGGGTCGGCTCGACGCGCCTCGCCGCGTACTGCGGGGCGGCCTCCTGCCTGATGGTGCTCGCGCACTACGCGGCGGCGGGGAGCCCGGTCAGGCTGGGCGAGCTCCCGGCGTCGGTGTGGGGGTACGCGGCGGCGATGGCGACGATCAGCACGGTGCTCCCCATCGTGCTGCTCGCCGCCGCCATCCGGCGGCTCGGCGCGGGCCGCGCGGCGACGTTCTCGACGCTGGGCCCGGTGCTCACGATCGCTTTCTCTTGGGTCATCCTGGGCGAGCCGGCCACGTGGCAGCAGGTCGTCGGGCTCACGCTGGTCGTGGGCGGTGTGAGCTGGCTCGGCAAGTCGAAGTGAACCTGCGCCCCGCTCGGGAGCGCCGGGGCCGCGGGGCGCGGCGCATGCCCGCCGCGAGGTCAGGCGTCGTGCACCGCGGGGCGAGGCCCTGGTGAGCCGCTGCCGAAGAGCTCGCTCCGGACGCGCTCTCGCTCGCGTTCGAGCTGCTCGGACGTCGCGCCCAGCCGCACGAGGAGGCGCTCGGTCATCGAGAACGCGACCTCCGCCTCGCCGGTCACCACGACGTCCGCGCCCGCCTTCTTCAGCGCGGTCACCTCGCGCAGGTAGAAGGCGCGGGCGAGGACGAACAGCCGCGGGTTCACGCCCTTCGCCTGCTCGATCACCCCGTCCCCGGGCGCGCCGGCCGCCGTGAACAGCAGGCTGTCCGCCGTCCCGACCCCGGCCCGCTCGAGGATCTCCCGCTGCGTGGCGTCGCCGTAGATCGCGCGGATGCCCTGGTCCTGCAGCTGCTTCACCGTGTCGAGGTTCAGCTCGACGACGGTCGGCGCGATGCCGTTCTCACGGAGCAGCCGCGTCAGCGTCTTCCCGACAGGGCCGTAGCCCACCACGACGGTGCGGTGGGCGTGCTCGTCCAGCGAAGCGGCCTCGGCCTCCGCGAGGGCGGCGTCGCGCTGGTGGAAGAGCGCGGACGTCCATCGCGCGAGGCGATCGCGGAAGCCGAAGAGCACCGGGTTCAGCGTGATCGACACGATGGCGGCGACGACGAGCGTCTGCTCGGCCTCGACCGGCAGGACGCCGAGCTTCTTGCCGAGCGCCGCGAGGATGAACGAGAACTCCCCGATCTGCGCGAGCGAGAGGGCCACGGCGAAGGCGGTCGGGAGGGGGCGGCGGAGCAGCACCGTCACCGCGAGCGCGGCGAGCGGCTTGCCGATCAGCACCACCGCGAGCGTCGCCGCGGCCAGCTGCCAGCCCACGGCGAGCTGCGCCGGGTCGAGGTGCATCCCCACCGAGACGAAGAACAGCACGGCGAACGCGTCGCGCATCGGGAGCGCCTCCGACGCGGCGCGCGAGCTGAAGTCGGACTGGCCGACGACCAGGCCGCCGAGGAAGGCGCCGAGCGCCATCGACGATCCGAAGAGCATGGCCGAGCCCACGGCGACGCCGAGCGCGACGACGAGCACCGTCAGCGTGAAGAGCTCCCGCGAGCCGGTCTTCGCCACGTACCCCAGCAGCGCGGGGATGAAGCGCTGTCCGACGATGAAGATGAACGCCACGAGCCCGGAGAGCTTCAGGACCGCGATCCCGACGGACACGGCGACGCCCGCCGCGCCCGCGCCCGCGGCTTCGCCCATCACGGCGGGGAGCAGCACGAGCACCAGCACGGTGAAGACGTCCTCGAGCACGAGCCAGCCGATGGCGAGGTGGCCAGCGGGGGTGTGCAGGACGTCGTTGTCGCTGAGGACCCGCGTGAGCACGACGGTGCTCGCCACCGAGATGGCGACGCCGAAGACGACCGCCGCGCCCCACGTCCAGCCCGCGGCGCGGCCGACCAGGGCGCCGAGCGCCGTGGCGACCGCGATCTGGATGAGGGCGCCGGGCACGGCGACCTTGCGCACGGCGAGCAGCTCGCGGACGTGGAACTGCAGGCCGACCCCGAACATCAGCAGGATGACCCCGATCTCCGCGAGCTGGTCCGCGAGCCGCTTGTCCGCCACGAACCCCGGGGTGAAGGGGCCGACGAGGATGCCGGCCAGCAGGTAGCCCACGATGGGGGACAGCCTTAGGCGCTGGGTGACGAAGCCGAGCGCCAGGGCTCCGGTGAGCCCGCCCGTGATCGTGAGGATGAGGTCGAGTTCGTGCGGCATGTCCCCGTCTAGCGCTTTCCGTCGCCGGCCGTCGCCTCGCGGTGCGGCGCCGTCGGTGATCCCGAGCGCGGCGTGGGCCGCGCTCGCCTCTACCTACCTGGTTACGAGCTACACGCCCACGACGCCGATGGCCTCGTACGCCTCGATGATGTGCGGCTCCTCCCTGGCCTTCGCGATCCACGCCTGCATCGCGGGCAGCGCGAGGATCGACGCCACGTAGCGCCGGGAGACCGCGTCGAGCTCGACGCCGTACGTGTCGAACCGCGTCGCGACCGGCGCGTACATGGCGTCCGCCACGCTGAAGCGCCCGAACAGGAACTCGCCTCCCTGGCCAAAGCGCGATCGGCAGTCGCTCCATATCGCCTGGACGCGCGCGATGTCCTGCGACGCCGCGTCGGTGAGCGCCACGCCCTGGATCTTCCGCCGCACGTTCATCGGCAGCGCGGTGCGGAGCGCGGTGAAGCTGCTCGCCATCTCGGCGCTCACGGATCGCGCGACGGCGCGCGCGTCGCGCGCCTCCGGCCAGAGCTTCGCCGCGGGGAAGAGCTCCGCCGCGTACTCGGCGATCGCGAGCGACTCCCAGATCGTGAGCGCCCCGTGCTGCAAGGCCGGCACCTTGCCCGACGGAGAGTAACGCTGGATCTCCAGCGTGCGCGTGCCGGGCGCCTGGAGAGGGATCACCACCTCTTCGAAATCGGCGCCAGCTTGCTTCAGGACGAGCCAGGCCCGGAGCGACCACGATGAATAGGTCCTGTTCCCGAGGTAGAGGGTGAGCTCAGACATGCGCGGACTCTACCACCGCGGCCGACCCAAGCGGCGGCGGCCGCGTCGACGGCGCGCTCACTGCGCTCGTCGCGCCAGCTCGCCCCCGAACACCTCGCTCGCCAGCGCCTCCACCGCCATCCGGACCGCCTCGTCGCTCGTGTGGCGCACGCGGAAGCCCAGCGCCGCCAGCTTGCCAGGATCCATCCGCGATCGCGGCACGTCGCCAGGCCAGCCGCGCTCGCCTCCCTGATACCGGATCACCGCGTCCGGATAGGGCGACGCCGCCACGCACAGCTCCGCGATGCGCGAGACGCTCGTCGCGTCCTCGGGCGCGAGGTTGTGGATGTTGAGCCGCTCCCTGGCCTGGTCGAAGCCGAACAGGATCCCCTCCGCGCAGTCCCGGACATCGAGGTACGGCTTCGACTGGCGCCCGTCGCCGAGCACCTCGAGCTCCGTCCGCCGATCGCGCAGCTTCTTCAGGAAATCGAGCGTCGCGCCGTGCGTCCCGCGCGGCCCGACGACGTTACCGAAGCGGTAGATCCACGCCGTGAGGCCGAAGCACTCGACGTAGGCGCTGATGAGCGCCTCGCCCGCGAGCTTGCTCGCGCCGTAGAGCGAGATGGGCAAGGCGCCGAGATCGCCCTCCGCGCACCGACGCGCGGTGTCGCCGTAGACCGTCCCGGAGGACGAGAAGATCAGCCGGCTGACGGCCGTCCGCCGCATCGCCTCGAGCACGTTGTACGTCGCGATGGTGCCCTGATCGAGGTCGAGCCGCGTCCGCGCGAGCCCCCAGCGCGCCTCGGGGTTCGCCGCGAGGTGCACGACGAGGTCGTGGCCCGCCATGGCCTCGATGAGCCGCTCCAGATCGAGGGCGTCGGCCTCGACGAGCGTCGCGCGCCCGGAGGCGAGGTGCGACGCCACGAACGCGCGGCGCCCGACAGAGAGGTTATCGTAGATCGTCACGGGGCCGCGCTCGACCAGGCGATCGGTAAGGTGGCTCCCGATGAACCCGGCGCCGCCGACGACGAACGACCTGAGCTCCGTCATCGCGCGTCTCCCGCGGTTCCGGTGATCTCCGCGGCCAGGCGCTCGATCCGCGCCGCGAACTGGAGCCGATCCTGGGTCACGAGGCGGAACGGCAGGTCGTGGATCCGGAGCGGCCACTCGAGGCCGGTGATGCGGCCGCCCGCGCCGCGCACGAGCGCGACGAGCTCGCCCGGCGTGAAGTACGTGCCCCGCACCTCGACGCCGGGCGCGGCGTTGCCGGCGAGATCCATCCAGAGCAGCACGCGCTCCGAGACCGGGCCGAACCGGAAGTGATCCTTGAGCGCGACGACGCGCGACGCGACCCGGAGCGCCTCGGCGAGCAGCGCGCCGGGGCGCGCGGCGTGGTGCAGCACGTCCGAGAGGAGCACCGCCTCGAACGCCGCGTCGGGGAAGGGGAGGCGCTCGCCGTCATAGCCGATGACCGGCAGCGCCGCCCCGGGACGCGTCTTCACGTCCACGCCGACGACGCGGAGCGCCCCGACCAGGCGCGCGACCTCCAGCGCGACCGTGCCGTCGCCCGCGCCCACGTCGAGCAGCGACGCCGCAGGGCCCACCTGCGCGGCGAGCGCCCGCGCGACGCGGCCCACGCGCGGCACGTGGACCAGGCGATGGTGCAAGGAGAACAAGGCGCGCTCGAGGACCGTCATCGTGCATCCGAGCCCCGGCGCCGCCCGCGCCGGAGAGCCGCGCCACGCTAGTCGAGCGCTCGAGGACCGGCAACGTCCGGGGCCGTCCCCGCGCCGCCGGAGGCCGAGGCGGCGTCCTGAGCGCGACGAGCTCGTACGCCGCGGCATGGCAGGACAGCGACGACATCGCGAGATAACGATCTCTCGAGGGCGCCTCTCATGGCGCCCTGGGCTCCGTGGTCGTCGCGCCACCGCGCCTCCGCGCTCCGTCGCGCGTGGCAGGGCCGCACAGCGCAGCTCTCGTTACGCCCGACCCGAAAGGGCGGCTGCTCTGAAACAACCACTCTTCCATGGTCTGCGACAATGACGGTCCGTGGCGCGCGCCGCCCTCCGTTCTCGCGCCGCTCGCGCTTGACCGATTCGCGTCATCGAACATAGCTGAATCGATGATGGGAGCGCGCGGGAAGGGGCGTGTGAGGTGCGGTGGTTGTCGGCTCGTTCTGGCATCTCTCTGGTTCGCCATTTCAGGGTGCAGCGGAGAGACTGGAGACAAGGAGGCGGGCAAGGACACTGTCCCTCCGGACGACTCGGCGCCAGGCGAAGCGACGTTCGCGCCGGAGGAGGCCACGGAGCTCTGGTTCGTGGAGTTCGAGCGAGCGCCGGCCGCGAGGGGCAGCGGGGGCGCGCGCGTCAAGGGCCTTGTCGAGGAGGAGCGGGAGCTCTTCCGGCGAGCTGCCGCGGCCCGCGGGCTCCGGTACAAACAACGATTCTCGTTCGAGGAGCTCTGGAACGGCCTCTCCGTCCGGGTCGCGCAGGAGAGCTCGGCTGCGCTCGTGGACATGCCCGGGGTCAAGGCCGTCTACCCGGTGGTGCCAGTGGAGGTCGACACCACGCGCGCCGCGCCGACGGTCGACCCGGACCTCGCCGTCGCAGGCGAGATGTCGGGCGCGGACGTCGTGCGCCGAGAGCTCGGCGTGACCGGCGAGGACATCCGCGTCGGCGTGATCGACAGCGGCGTCGACTACCATCACCCTGATCTCGGAGGCTGCTTCGGCCCGGGCTGCCGCGTGGCGTTTGGATACGATTTCGTCGGCGACGATTTCGTCGCCGGTGACGCGACCAAGCCGCCCGTGCCCGACGGAGAGCCGGACGATTGCCTGGGCCATGGCACGCACGTCGCCGGCATCATCGGGGCGAACGGGGTCGTGCAGGGCGTGGCCCCGGACGTGACCTTCGGCGCTTACCGCGTGTTCGGCTGCCGCGGCGGCTCGCGCGCCGACATCATCCTCAAGGCGATGGAGCGGGCTGCCAGCGACGGCATGCACGTCATCAACATCAGCATCGGAACGCCGTTCCAGTGGCCTGACTATCCGACGGCGACGGCGGCGAGCGCGCTCGTCGGGCGCGGCGTCGTGGTCGTCGCGTCGATCGGCAACAGCGGCGAGAAGGGGCTCTGGGCCGCGGGCGCGCCCGGCGTGGGTGAGGCGGTCATCGGCACCGCGTCCGTCGACAGCACGCGCGTCACCACCCTGTCGTTCACCGTCGCGCCGGGCAACGCCGTGATCGGCTACACCCGCGGCGCCGGGAGCCCGCCCGCGCCGCTCTCGGGGAGCGCCGCCCTCGCGCGCACGGGGACGACCACCAGCGCCCGCGACGCGTGCGCCGAGCTCCCCGCCGGCAGCCTCGCGCGCCAGATCACGCTCGTCCGGCGCGGCGGCTGCTCGTTCCACCAGAAGGCCGCGCACGCGCAGGCCGCGGGCGCCGTAGGCGTCCTGTTCTACAACGACCGGTCCGGGGCGATGAGCCCCTCCGTGGAGGGCGACCCTCCGATCACCATCCCGGTCGTGGGGATCGCGCAGGCCGACGGCGAGCTGCTCAACGCGCGCCTCGACGCGGGGCCCGTGACCCACAGCTGGACCCACCGGGCCGTGGCCGCGCGGAACAGCACCGCGGGCCTCGTCTCCCGCTTCAGCTCGCACGGCCTGAGCGCGGCGCTGTCCTTCAAGCCTGATCTCGCCGCGCCCGGCGGCACGATCTACTCGACGGTGCCGATCGAGCAAGGTTCGTACGACACGCTCAGCGGGACGTCGATGGCGGCGCCGCACGTGGCCGGGGCCGTCGCGCTCCTGCTCGCCGCGCGCCCGGAGCTGTCCGCGGCGCGCGTGCGCGACGTCCTCCAGAACACCGCGGTCCCCGCGCCGTGGAGCGGCGATCTCGGCGTCGGCGTGCCGGAGAGCGCGCATCGGCAGGGCGCAGGGGTGATCCGCGTCGACCGGGCGATCCGCGCGACCACCGTGATCAGCCCCGGAAAGCTCTCGCTGGGAGAGAGCGAGGCCGGCCCTGCCGCGCGCACGCTGACGCTCGAGAACTCGAGCGGGCACGAGGTCACCTACGACCTGTCGCACGCGCCCGCGGCGTGCGCGACCGGGGGCGACCACTGGGCGCCGGCGAGCGCCACGACCGGCGCCGCGCGCGTCGATTTCAGCGCCGCGAGCGTGACGGTGCCCGCGGCCGGGAGCGCGACCGTCTCCGTCACCGTCACGGCGAGCGACGCGCTCGCGGAAGGCGGCCTGTTCGGCGGCTACCTCGTGTTCACGCCGCGGGGCGGCGCGGCCGACGGCCTGCTGCGGGTGCCGTATGCGGGCTTCAAGGGCGACTACCAGAGCCTGCCCCTCCTCAAGCCGTCGGGTTTCGGGGCTCCGTGGCTCGGCAAGCTGAGCGGGACGCGCCTGACCCAGCAGCCGCGCGGCGCGGTCTACACGCTGGCGTCGGACGACACGCCGTATGTGGTCGTCCACCTCGATCACGGCGCGGAGCTCCTGACGCTGGACATCGTCGACGCCGCCACGGCGAAGCCGTGGGGGCGCGCGCTGATGCTGTCCCACGTCGGTCAGAGCGCGTCCGCGACGGCGGTCACGCGGTATGGATGGAAGGGCACGACGAAGCTCGACGGGAGGCACACCGTCGTCCCGGACGGGGATTACCTGATCAAGCTCCGCGCGCTCCGGGCGCTCGGCGATCCGGACAACGAGGCGCACTGGGAGACGTGGACGTCGCCTGTCGTCACCCTCGACCGGCCGTGACGGGTCCGCTCATGGCGCCTTGTAGACGAGCACCGGCCAGAGCCGGCGGACGACGCGCACGAGGTCGCGTTGCGCCCGCATGACCGCGCCGATGTCCTTGTAGGCCGAGGGCGCCTCGTCGCGCAGCCGGTCCGCGATGCGGTGATCGAACCACACGCCCTCGGCCTCGCGCAGCAGCTGCCGCGCGCCGATGCGGCGGCGCGCCTCGCCCCGCGGCAGCGCGCGCCCGGCGCCGTGCGCTGACGAGCCGAGCGCCTCGGGGTGGCCGCGCCCCTCGACGTGGAAGCTCGGGCTCCCCATCGACCCGGGCACGACGCCGGGCTCCCCCTCGCGGAGCCCCATGGCGCCCTTGCGGTGCACCCACAGCGCGCGTCCGCCGTGCTCCTCGCGCCGGACGTGGTTGTGATCGATCTCGATGCGCGACGACGCGTCGGCGTCGACGCCGAACAGCTCGGCGAAGAGCGAAAGGGCCTCGGTGACCATCCGCGCGCGGCTCGCCCGCGCGTACCTCGCTGCCCAGGCTGCATCATCGAGGTACGCGCGCCCGGCCTCGCTGTCGGCGTCGAGGAAGCGGACGCCCGACGGATCCCGCGCCGCGAGCGCCTCGTGGTGCTGCCGGATCGCCGGGCCCATGGCGCGCGAGCCGCTGTGGAGGAGCAGCCACAGCGCGCCCTCCTCGTCGCGTTGCACCTCCAGGAAATGGTTGCCCCGGCCGAGCGTACCCAGCTCCATCCGGCCCTCGCGGTGCTTCATCGCCTCGAGGCGAGGCGCGCCGAGCCGCGCCTCGGCGAGATCGCCGGGCAGCGGCGGGGCGCCGGCGGCCGGGCGCAGCAGGTGCGGGACGCGGCCGCGCAGCGCGGAGAGGAGCTGCGCCGCGCGATCGCGATCCGCGAGCAGAGCGGCGTCCGCGCGGAGCCGCAGCGCGACCATGCCGCAGCCGATGTCGCCGCCGACCGCCGCCGGCAAGAGGCGACGGGTCGTGGCGGTCACCGTGCCGACGCACACCTCGTCGGCCACGTGCGCGTCGGGCATGACCGCGATGTGCGCGACGTCGTCGGTGCGCGCGAGCCGCGAGAGCGACGCGCTGAGCGCCGCGCTCGCGCCGTCCGGGAGCCACGCGGAGATGCGCGCGCTCACGGCTCTCCCTCCGGCGGCAGCACCTGAAACGCGAGCGTCGGCGCGCGCTTGCGGGTGATCGCCCCCGCGACCTCCGCGCGCACGTAGCCCGCCACCTTCTCCAGCCGCGCCGCCGCCACCTCCGGCGGCGTGCCAGGCCTGACCTGCACGACCACCGCGAGCCGGCTGGCGTCGGGCGCCGGCTCCACACCCATCACCCAGACGTCCTGGAGGACGTCGTCGCGCAGCGCGGCGAGCGCGTCGCTCACCGCCTCCTGCACCTGACGGCAGAGCTGGCGCTCCTTGCGCTGCGCGCTCCGCGCCGCCGTCCCACCGAACAACGAACCTGCATCCACGACGGAGCGCGCGCGTTCGCGGCTCCGCGATCGATCTTTGCCCATGCCATGCTCCCGAGAGCGCGGCGACGCACCTACGCGTCGGCCGCGCAGTTCCAGCGACACGCGAGATGAACTCGGGGATGTGAGCCTCGCCGGCGCGCTCAGCGGCGCGTCAGGCCGAGGCTCGTCGATGCAATGGGGTGCATGGCGGGCCTCCTTCGCCGCGTAGGGTGCACGAGCGAGGGCCGCGGCGCAAGGCGCGCCCCGGCAGCGCCCCCGGCGGGGGCGCGAGCCGCGCGCGCCCGCTCGTGGCCGGCGCGCGGCCTGCGGCCCGCGCCCGGCACACCGAGGGGACTACTACGTGGCCTGGCGGTACGTCGGCTCGGCGCACTGGCGCTCGGCGGCCCTCGCGATGTCGCGGAGCATCTGGGGGATGAGGAACCTGTTGAGGGGCCTCAGGAGGGCGTCCCAGAAGAACAGCCCCCGCCGCGTCCGCGTGTCGGTCGCGCGGATCCGCAGCTCGTACGAGAGCATCGTCCGGCGCTCGCCGTAGGGCGTCACGATGTAGCCCCCCACCATCTTGATGTGCCCGGGGCAATCGAACGCCTTGAACTCGGCGGGAGTCCGCCTCGTGAACAGGCTCTCTGCGTTCTTCAGACGCCCGATCGAGCCGATGACGATCTCGGAGCCCTCCTGCTCTGCCAGCTTGATCTCGCCGTAATCCTCGACGTTCAGGAGCGTCATCCGCGCGCGCGCGGGCAGCGGCGCGAGGCGGAGCCGGCGCCGGGCGCGCCGGATCTCGGCCACGCGGAGCGCGAGGGCCGCGCGCAGCAGGAAAGAGCGGCTCCTCGCCAGATCCAGCCGCTTCAGCGCGGCGTACGTCACCTCCGGCGTCGCCATCACCACGATCTCGTGGTTCGCGACGATATCGGCCTCCGGCAGGAAGTACTCGAGCAGCGTGGGGCACGCCCCGGAGCGCTGCTGGCCCTGGGACGAGGCGCCCGTCATGGCCTGTCCCGCTCCCTGCCGGAGCGCACCCTGTTCTCTCGATATGGTCTGCATGGCGAACTACCCCCTGCGGTGATCCATTGGGGTAGTCTCGACGGATCGCCAGTGATCGCGCTACGTGGCCTGCTGGCGATGATGATGCGCCGGCGCCGCGCACTGGTAGTTGGCGACCCTGGCGACGACGCGGAGCATCCGGCGCATGACGAGCCTCCCGAGCGGCGCCGTCAGCGCGTCCAGGAGGAACAGCCGCCGCCTCGTCCGCGTGTCGGTCGCGCGGATGCGCGTCTCGTAGGCGAGCAGCGTCCGGCGCTGTCCGTAGGGCATCACGATGAAGCTCGCCGCCGCCTTGAAGTGACCCGGGCAGTCGAACGACTTGAACTCGGCGGCGGTCCGCCTCGTGAACAGGCTCTGCACGTTGAACAGGCGCGCGATCGAGCCGATGACGATCTCGGAGCCCTCCTTCTCGGCAAGCTTGGACTGGCCGTAATCCTCGATGTTCTGGAGCGACATCCGCACGCGCGCCGGGAGCGGCGCGAGGCGGAGCCTGCGCCGGGCGCGCCGCACGGCGGCCAGGCGGAGCGCGAAGACCGCGCGCAGGAGGAGAGAGCGGCTCCTCGCGAAATCCACCCTCTTCAGCGTGGCGTACGTCACCTCCGGTGGCGCCATCACCACGATCGCGTGGTTCATGACGATATCGGCCTCAGGCAGGAAATGTTCGAGCAGCGTGGGGCTGGCGCCGGAGCGCTGCGGGCACTCGTGCGAGGCATCCGTCGCGGCTTGCTCTCCGCCCTGTCGGCTCTCACCCTGTTCCGTCGAGATGGTCTGCATGGCGAACTACCCCCTGCGATAGTTCATTGAGCAGTCTCGACGGAACGCCAGCAGGAGACTCCTGCCCCCGACTCAGCCCTTCGCGCGCCGGGAGGCCTCCGCCATGCGGTGGGCGATGCGGAACGCCATCTCGAGCGACTGGCGGTAGTTTAGCCTCGGATCGCACAGGCTGGCGTAGCGCTGGTCGAGATCGGACTCCGTGAGCCCCGCCCCGACGCACTCGGTGACATCGTCGCCCGTGAGCTCGAAGTGGACGCCGCCGAGGTGAGATCCCATGGATTCGTGCACCTCGAAGCTCCCCTCGATCTCGGTGAGGATATCCTCGAAATTCCGTGTCTTGATCCCGCTGGACGTCGTCTGGGTATTGCCGTGCATCGGGTCGGACATCCAGAGCACCTTGCGCCCCGCGGACCGCACCGCCTCGATGAGCGGCGGGAGCCCGTCGCGCACGCGGCCCGCGCCCATGCGCACGATGAGCACGATCTTGCCCGGCTCGTCCGCCGGGTTGAGCCGATCGAGGAGGCGGATGACGTCATCGCGGAGCGTCTTCGGGCCGAGCTTGATGCCCAGCGGGTTCTCCACGCCGCTGAAGAACTCGACGTGCGCGCCGTCCGGCTGCCGTGTGCGCTCGCCGATCCAGGGCAGGTGGGTCGTCAGGTCGTAGAAGCCAGGCCGGCGCGCGACCTTCCGCGTCTGCGCGGACTCGTAGTGCAGGTTGAGCCCTTCATGGCTCGTGAAGAACTCGACCCGAGAGAGCTCCGCGACCGGCACCTCCGCGAGCGCCTCCATGAACCGAAGGGCCTCCCCGACCTGCTCGGTCATCCGCTGGTATCGCTCGCGCAGCTCCGCGGGCAGATCCGCCCGCTCGAGGAAGCTCAGGTCCCAGTACTCCGGGTGGTGCAGATCGGCGAAGCCGCCCTCCGACAGGGAACGGATGAAATTCAGGGTGATCGCCGCGTGCTGGTATCCCGCGATCATCAGGTTTGGATCGGGGAGCCGGGCGGAGGCGTCGAACGGAGCGCGATTGATGAGATCCCCGAAATAGCTGGGCAAGCTCACGCCATCGCGCGTCTCGACGGGGCTGGAGCGCGGCTTGGCGTACTGCCCGGCAAAGCGCCCGAGGCGCACCACCGGCCGGCGGGCGCCGTGCACCAGCACGAGCGACATCTGGAGCAGGATCTTGAGCTTGTTCGTGACGATGTTCGGGCGGCAGTCGTCGAGCGTCTCCGCGCAGTCTCCCCCCTGGAGCACGAACCGGCGGCCGAGCTGCGCTTCGGCCAGATAGCCTTTGAGTCGCTCGACCTCCCACGAGGTCACGAGCGGCGGCAGCGCCCGGAGCTTCTCGACGGCCACCTGGACGGCGTCGGGATCGTCATAGGGGAGCGGCGCAGCGTTGAACCGTTCACGCCATGAATCCGGAGACCAGGGTTGAGCAGGAACGTACATGAGTTGAGCCCTATTATGGCAAGGCTCCCACCTGCGCAACCCTCGGTCAACGTCATCGATTCGAGCGTGAGGCGATGGGCTCGCAGGCGCGGTCATCGGCTCGCAGGCGCGGTCATCGGCTCGCAGGCGCGGTCATCGGCTCGCAGGCGCGGTCATCGGCTCGCAGGCGCGTCGGCCGCCCGGGGCGATGGCCCTGTGCGCGCCTCGATCGCCTGGATCGCCGCCTTGATCTCTCCCGCGATCGAGGCGCACGCCGCCGCGCACCGGCTCATGCCCAGAAAGCCGCACCCCTTGCCCTTGCTGGTGACGAGCGGCGCGAGGACATCGACGGCGCGCCGATCGCCATCGGTCGTCGCGCGCGCCAGCAAGGCCTGCCTCGCCTTGCAGGAGGGCGCGATCCGGAGCTCGTGGGCGATGCGCAGCGCGGGCGTCGCCCGCCCCAGGACCGCGGCCTCCGCGAGCCGCTTCGCGGCGCGCTCCTTCAGCGCGGAGCTGCCCACCGCGAGCTCGTAGAGCAGATCCGCCCCGTGGCTCCCCATGCCGCTCGCCATCAGGTCGAGCGCGGCCGAGGCCGCCTCGGGCGGTCCGCCGGCGGCGCTCGAGACGATGCGCTTCACGTCGTCGTCGGCCGCCGCCCCCGGATCGAGCTCCAGCAGCCGCTTCGCCGCGGCGAGCGCGGCGGCGTGGTAAGGCGGCGGGAGCG
Organism: Sorangium sp. So ce117; assembly: GCF_051524395.1. Classification (NCBI taxonomy): domain Bacteria; kingdom Pseudomonadati; phylum Myxococcota; order Polyangiales; family Polyangiaceae; genus Sorangium; species Sorangium sp. So ce117. The sequence continues at coordinate 5,428,679 of NZ_CP150309.1, read as the reverse complement.
CGTGGCGCAGCATCAGCGCGCGGAAGATCGCCGGATCCTTCGGGTAGCGCGAGGCGAGCGCCTCCAGCGCGAGCACGCCGCCCGCGGCCGCTGTGGCGAGCTCGTCGGCGGGGACAGCATCGGAGGGTCGCGGCGCGACCGGACGCCGGAGGCCGGGGCTCGACGGCGGCGCGCGCTCTGCGAGCGAGGCCGCCTCGAGCCGGGAGAGCGAGACGCCGTCGCGCAGCAGCGCCGCGGCGAACACGACGGCCACGAGCGCAGCCGCGCCCGTGACCAACCAGAGCGCCGCGGGCGGCGTCCGCGCCAGCAGGGAGGCGCGCGAGCCCGAGGCGTTGCCGCCTGCGCCGAGCACGGTGGTTGTTCCCGCCTGTGTGCCCGCTCTGTCGGGGCTGCTGGCCTGGCGGGCGCTCGTCCCAGGTGCCTGCGCTGGCATGGCCTGCTCCCCCTAACACACGCCCGGACAGCGGCCCGTGGCTCGCGTCCGGCGGCCTGGCTGCGGGCTCATCGCCGCTGTCCTCGCCACTGGAACAGGGCGGCAGCGCCCGCGGCGAGCACGCTGATGAGGAAGAGCAGCGCATCCCAGACCGGCCATGCGATGCCGATGGCGCGCTGCAGGAGCACGGCCTCGACGAGCCGCACGAGCAGCGACGCCGACCCGTAGGCCACGAGGGCGATCACGACGGGCGTCGTGAGCCGCGGCGCGAGCGCGCTCATCCGGGCGTCGTCCCGCCAGACACGCCGGAAGACATAGAAGCCGCCGAGCAACCCGACGCCGAACAGGGCGCACAGGATCCCGAGCGTGAGCAGGGTGGCGCCCTGGCCCGATAGCGCGGCGGCGTCGCCGCGCGCGGCGCGCGCGAAGCCGGCGAGGCAGCTGACGAGGCCCGCGCCGAGCCACCCGAGGCCGAGGCTCACCGCGAGGAAGACCATCTGCCGCGTCAGGTACGCCTCCGACGATGCCGAGCCGGGAAGGCCAAAGGCGTGCGAGAGCGCGTAAGGCCGCCCGAGCACGACGGACGCGCGAGCGAGCGACGCGCGAGCGCTGGGCGGCCCGGGCGCGCCCGCTTCCTCGTAGGGCGCGAGCTCGCTGGCGAGCTCGCCCATCGAGGCGTGGCGGTCCTCTCTCTGCTTCGCCATGGCGCGCTGGACGACGGCCTCCAGGCCCGGCGGGATGTCCGGGTTCAGCGATCGCGGCGGCGGCGGCTCCTCCGTCATGACCGCGAGGAGCACTGCCGTCGGGTCGCTGCGCTCGAAGGGACGCTGCCCGGTGAGCGCGTGGTAGAGGACCGCGCCCACGGCGTAGATGTCGGCTCGAGGGTCGATCTCGTCCCCCTTCGCCTGCTCCGGGGCCATGTACGCCGGCGTTCCGAGCACCATGCCCGTCCTCGTGAGCGTGGACGGCGCGGAGGTCTTCGAGATGCCGAAATCGAGGACCTTCACGGTCGGACATGCAGGGTCGCCCGTGAGGAAGATGTTCTCCGGCTTGATGTCCCGGTGAACGATGCCCGCTGCGTGCGCGGCCGCGATGCCGTCGCACACCTCGCGCGCGATCCGCACCGCGGCGCCCGCCGGCAGCCGCCCTCCCGACCCCGCGAGGAGCCCGTCGAGGCCCTTGCCATCCAGGTACTCGGCGATGATGCACGGCCGGCCGTCGCTCAGCCGGTTCACGTCGAAGATCTCGACGACGTGCGGGCTCCGGATCGACGCTGAGGCTTCGGCCTCGCGCTGGAACCGCGCGAGGACGGTGGGCTGCTGGGCGAGCTCGGGGTGGAGCGTCTTCAGCGCGAACCGCTTGCCCGGGATGCGGGTGTGGAGCGTCTCGTAGACGCGGCCCATGCCGCCTTCGCCGAGCAGGCGGATGACGTGGTACGCGCCTGCCACCGTGGTGCCGACGAGCGGGTCCGCCTCCGCCGGCTGCCCGTCCGCCGTGCTCCCCGTGGGAGGAGCGGGTGGACGGACCGTGTCGGCGGTCGCGTCATGCGCAGCCGCCGCTGCGAGCCCCTTGGGGAGCGCAGCGGGGCGGACCGTCTCGGCGGCCAGCTCGTGCGCCTCCGCGCCCGACGCGGAGGGAGGGGGCGGTGGAGGGCGAACCGTCTCCGCGGTCGTAGAGGTGACCGCAGCGGCGGCGGCCGCGGCCTGCGCTCCGCGCACGGCGGCAAGCGCGGCCTGCCGCTCCGTGTCGCTCATGACGCGGGTGGGTCCGTCGCCCTCCTCGCCCCCTGCAGAGCGAGACGAAGGCACGGCAGGGGTGCCCGAGCGACCGGGCGAAAAGCTCGAATCCGACACGCTCAGGGCCTCGCTCCCATGGATCCGGGTCGAACCTCACCAGAGGCGAGGATCGACGAGTCGTCGCCAACGCGCGGGCGAACACCGCGAGGCGACGCTACCACGGATCGCGCCGCGCGAGGGCGCCGACCTGCGGAACCGCGATCGGCACGTGATGTCGAGGTGTTCGCGCGGCCGGGCTGGCAAATGTCGCGCGGTGCGTAACGGTGGTCAGCCGGTCAGCTCGCGGGCTGCTCGACCTGGACGGGCTTCTGCTTGGCAGCCTTGCGCTGCTCCGCATCGAGCAGGCCGATCCGCGCCTTCTGGCAGCGCTTCAGGCGCTTCTTCTTGAGCGGGGTGGCGAGCCATTCGTGACGCAGACGGACATTCCACTTCGGAGTATTGGCCATGATCGTAGGACTTTCTCTGCGAGGGCGGCGGAGACTACACAAACGTGCGGGGGCGTCAAGCTGTCAGTGGGGTCGCCCGCTTCGTATTTTTCGCTCTCGTCTTACCGTTTACCGTGTGTGCCGTCCGCCGTCGCGTAGTCGCGTAGTCGCGTGGGTGTGTGCGGCGCCGTGTGTGTTGCGTTCTGTCCCTATCGGCTGTGCGTTGGTGGCGCTGGCTCGCTGGTCCTTACCACGGCGCCGGCGGGGCGGTCCTGGCAATGGCAGCGCGCTCGTCGATCCGCTGCTGGAGGCGGCGCCAGAGCGCGCGTGCAGCGGGCGCGGGGACGGGAGGGAACGCGCGCACGGTGTGGAGCATGGTTGCGGCGCTCGTGTGGAGGGGGCGCTCCGACGCGGTGAGAGCGCACAGGGCGCTGCGGCGCTCGGCCGACTGACGCGCGACGGCGGCGCGGAAGTCCTCGCGGGCGAGGCGCAGGCGGGAGCGGACCGTGTTCTCGTTGAGCGAGAGCTCGCCGGCGATGTCGGCCACCGCGACGCCGAGGAGATCGTACATGACGAGGATCACGCGCCGCTCGGGCGCGATCTTGAGCAGCAGCGCCGTCACGATCTCGGCGCGGTCCGCGCCCGCGAGCGACTGCTCGGGCGTCGGCGCCGGGGCGCGCCCGTCGAACGGCCAGGACACGCCGGCCCCGGAGGGGATCTCGCGACGCCGGTGAGCGCGCGCGTGGTAGTGGCTCGTCTTTCTCCATGCGATGCCGAACAGCCATCGATGCAGCGCCGCCTCGGGCGTGATGCGAAGGGGCGGCGGTCCTGCCGCGGCGAGCCCGCCCGCAGGGGCCGCGTGGAAACGCCATGGCTCGTAGCTGGCCAGGCCACGATAGGCCGCGAGGAAGACCTCCTGGAGCATGTCGTCCAGATCGTTCACCGAGACACCCAGCCAGCGGAGCGCGTGATGAAGGAACGGCAAGCCCACGGCATAGACCGTCTCGAACGACGGGCGCGCCGGCGCGGACGGCGGCGCGGACGGCGAGGAACGCGGCGGCGTCATCCGGAGCCTCGTGGCGCCGGGATCTCCGCGCCGGCGCAGGTGGGGTAGGGGCGCGGCGCAGGCCGTCCGGATGGCACATCGAACGCCGGCGACGGCCGGAGCCAGCGCTCGACCGGCTCGAGCTCCACGAGCATGTCCAGAGAGGTCCGGAGGGAGAGGCGGAAGTCGTCGTCCTCGGCGGCTCGAGCGCTGTGGAACGCGACATAAAACAGCACGGTGCCCAGCTGCATCGCCCGCGGATCTCCCCGGCGTTGCAGGAAGCGATCGGCGAGATCGCACAGGGCGTGAAACAGGCGGCCTCCCGGACGACAGCTCTCGGGGCCGCACACCTCGAGGATGGCGCACCGGCGGGCGCGCCGCGCTGATTTGTTCATCGAAGGCGCGCGCGTCTTCGTCACGCGCGCCTTCGGACTGCTCCGATTCGGCATGATTCGGTCCCCCGTAAAGTGGAGATCGGGATGGATGCCGCGTGCATCCACCCCATGGATTACGGAGACCGCGTGGAGATGATTTCGTCCTGTGCTCTCGCGCGTGCGCCCCGGTGAGGGGGGCGGCTGCGCCAGGGCCGGCCGGTGCCAGCCCCGCGAGATCGTCAATCCGGCACGGGCGTGAGCTGCACCTGGAGGTGGATCGGCGGGGCGCCGCTCCTGGCCTCGACAAGGCGGTCCCAGGCGAAGTAGCCGGCCTTCTCCACGGTGATCCGGTGCGCGCCGGGCGGCAGCGCGACGCCGTGGGCGGCGACGTAAGCGAGCGCGCCGATGTACTGGTCGTCGATGGTCACCGACGCGTCGGGCACGTTCCCCTTCACCCGCAGCGAGACCGTCGCCGGAGCCCGCGCGACGCACGCCGACAGCCCGAGCATCAGGAGCGCCGCCGTGGCGCGCGTCCGCTTCGCGCTCGCGCTGGCCATCGTCACTCCCACTCGATCGTCGAGGGCGGCTTCGAGGACACGTCGAGCACCACGCGGTTCACCCCGCGCACCTCGTTGATGATGCGCGAGCTGACCCGGGCGATGAGGTCGTAGGGCAGCCGCGCCCAGTCGGCCGTCATCCCGTCGGTCGAGTGCACCGCGCGGAGCGCGATCGCCTCGTCGTAGGTGCGCTCGTCGCCCATCACGCCCACGGAGCGCACCGGGAGGAGCACGCAGAAGCTCTGCCAGAGCGACTCGTAGAGCCCGGCGGCGCGGATCTCCTGGTCGAAGATGACGTCGGCCGCCCTGAGCACGCGGAGCTTCTCCGGCGTCACCTCGCCGAGGCAGCGCACCGCGAGCCCCGGGCCGGGGAACGGCTGGCGGTACAGGATGTCCCGCGGCATGCCCATCGCCTCGCCGGCGGCCCGCACCTCGTCCTTGAAGAGCTCCCGCAGGGGCTCGATCAGGCCGAGGTTCATCCGCTCGGGCAGGCCGCCGACGTTGTGGTGGCTCTTGATGACGGCGCTCGGCCCCTTGAACGAGACGCTCTCGATCACGTCGGGGTAGAGCGTGCCCTGGACGAGCCACTTCGCGCCCTGGACCCGCTTCGCCTCCTCCTCGAACACCTCGATGAAGAGGCGGCCGATCACCTTGCGCTTCTGCTCGGGATCCACGACGCCGCGCAGCCCATCGAGGAACCGCGCCGACGCGTCGACGGCGTCGAGGTTCATGTGGAAGTGGCCGCGGAAGGTCCGCTCGACGCTCTCCGCCTCGCCCTCGCGAAGCAGGCCGTTGTCGACGAAGATGCATGTCAGCCGGTCGCCGAGGGCGCGCTGGCAGAGCACGGCGGCGACCGAGGAGTCGACCCCGCCCGAGAGGCCCAGGATGACGCGGTCGCTCGGCCCGGCCTTCTCGCGGACCGCGGCGATCGCCTCCTCCACGAACGACGCGGGCGTCCAGGTCGGCGACAGGCCGGCGACGTCGAACAGGAAGGACTGGAGGATCTCCTTGCCGCGCGGCGTGTGGACGACCTCGGGGTGGAACTGGAGGCCGTAGAGCTTGTCGCGCTCGCGGGCGACGGCGCAGAGCGGGCTGCCGGTCGTGGTGCCGAGCGACACGAACCCCTCCGGCATCGCTGTGAGCCGATCGCCGTGGCTCATCCAGACGTCGATGGAGTCGCCCTCGGCGAAGCGCGAGAAGATGCCCGTCGGGCGCTCGACGCGCACCGCCGCGGGGCCGTACTCGCCCCCGGCGTGCGCGCGCTCGACCTTGCCGCCGAGGTGATACGCCATGAGCTGGAGCCCGTAGCAGATGCCCAGCGTCGGGACGCCGAGCTCCAGCACCTCCCGGGAACAGCGGGGAGCGTTGTCTCCGTACACGCTGGCGGGGCCGCCCGAGAGGATGAGCGCCCGCGGGGCGAGCCGGCGCAGCTCGGCGACGGGCACGTCGAAGCGGTGGATCTCGCAGTAGACGCCAGACTCGCGCACGCGCCGGGCGATGAGCTGCGTGTACTGAGAGCCGAAATCGAGGATGACGACGAAGTCCCGCCGGGGTGAGAGCATGGCTGCCGCTAGCATGGCGGGGCTGGATCCGCCAGAGTCGCGCGGCGAGGCGCTCGCCGCACGCCCGCTCGCGGCGCACGGCGCTACGGCTGCGTGGGCGGCGGCGGCGGCGTGGTGGGCGGCGGCTGCGTGGACGCGGGCGGCGCGCCCGGCGACGGGGCGAGCAGCGGCGCGCCCGGCGTCGCGTCGGTCGCATCCGTTGCCTCCGGCTCATCCGACGGCGCGGCCGGCGCGTCGCCGACGCCGCCGTCGTACACGCGCGGGCGCTCGTACTCGGGCGGCGGACCGGGCGGGAGCGGCTTCGGCGCGGCGGAGGAGCACGCCGCGGCGAGGTGCGCGGCGAGGATCGCGGCGAGCGCGGCGATCGGCGAGGCGTGGCGGGCGCGTGTCATAGCTCCACTCCGCTCCCCCCGGTGTTCCCGGGAGGAGCACGATACGGCGGTATTTCGGGAGGGCCGGCCGGATCGGGCGGGACCTGGAGCCCCTCCGGATCGGCGAACGGCGAGGAGGGGACGGAGGGGGCCGCCGGCGGCGCGTCGAGCGGCGCCCCCAGCGCGCCCGGCGCCGCGAGGGGGATGCCCGTGCTCGCCGTGGCGGGCGCGTCCGCGCCTGCGTCCGAGCCGCGGCACGCCGGCGCGATCACGGCGAGGAGCGCCCCCGCCAGGAGCGCCGCGAGGCGCGGCGGGCGGGCAGCGGCGCTCCCTGTGCGGGCGCGGCGGGCGTCTCGGGAGCGGGGTGCGAAGGACGCCTGGCTCGAGCTTCGGAGATCGCCGGACACGGCGGGTACGCTAGCATGGACGCGCAGGAGAACGGTTGGCCCGCGCAGGGAGGCGAGCTAGGTTCCCGCTGTGGAACAGAGCAACATCGATCTAGAGGGCACGCTTCGCGCGCTCTGCCAGCGCGCCCGGACGGCTGCCCGCGCCCTCGCCCCGCTGGACAGGGCCCAGAAGGATCGCGCGCTGCGCGCCATCGCCGAGCGGCTGCGCGCCGAGGCCGGCGAGGGCAAGCGCTCCGCGGTGCTGGCCGCGAACGCCGAGGACGTGGCCGCGGCGCGCGCCGCCGGCGTCTCCGAGGCGCTCGTCGACCGGCTCGTGCTCGACGAGGCGCGGCTCGCGGCGATCGCCGGCGCGGTGCTCGAGGTCGCCGCCGCCAGCGATCCGGTCGGGCAAGTCGTCGGGATGGAGCGGCGGCCGAACGGGCTCCTCGTCGGGCAGGTGCGCGTCCCGCTCGGCGTGATCGCGATGATCTACGAGTCGCGCCCCAACGTGACGGTCGACGCCGCCGTGCTCTGCCTGAAGAGCGGCAACGCCGCGATCCTCCGCGGCGGCAAGGAGGCGGCGCGCTCGAACGCGGCCCTCGGCGAGCTGATCTCGGACGCGCTGCGCTCGGTCGGGCTGCCGGCCGACGCCGTGCAGATGGTCCCCTCGCTCGACCGCGAGGCCACGCGGATCCTGCTCGGCCTGACCGGCATGATCGATCTGGCCATCCCGCGCGGCGGCGAGGGGCTCATCCGGTTCGTGGCCGAGAACGCGCGCGTCCCCGTGATCCAGCACTACAAGGGCGTGAACCACCTCTACGCCGACGCCGGCTGTGACGTCGAGATGGCCTGCCGCCTCGTCGAGAACGGCAAGCTCCAGCGCCCCGGCGTCTGCAACGCGCTGGAGTGCCTGCTCGTCCACGAGAGCGTCGCGGCGCCGCTGCTCGGGCGCGTGGCCGCCCTCTCGGAGCGCGGGCTCGAGCTGCGCGGCGACGCCGCCACCTGCGCGCTCGTGCCGTCGGCGCGCAAGGCCGCGGAGGACGACTACGGGCGGGAGTTCCTCGCGCCCATCCTCGCGGTCCGGGTCGTGAGGTCGCTCGACGAGGCGATCGAGCACATCGGCCGCTACGGCTCGATGCACACCGAGGTGATCTGCACGCCCCGCTACGACCACGCGCAGCGGTTCCTGCGCGAGGTCGACGCGAGCTGCGTGCTCGTGAACGCGTCGTCCCGGTTCAACGACGGCGGCGAGCTCGGCCTCGGCGCGGAGATCGGCATCTCCACGACGAAGCTCCACGCCTACGGGCCGATGGGGCTCGCGAGCCTGACGACGCTCAAGTGGATCGCGTACGGCGAGGGCCAGACCCGCTGACGCGGGCGAGACGAGTGGCGCCGGTCATCGACCGGGCGCAAGAAAGCGAGAGAACGTTGGCGAGCAAGAAGGACGCAGGCGCGGGGAGCGGCAAGCCGCGGGCGAAGTCGGGGTCGAAGGCGAGCGAGGGCGCGGAGCCGCGCGCGCCGGCGCGGAAGAAGGCGACCACGGCCAAGGCGGGCGCGGCCGGTCGAGCGTCGTCCGCGGCGAAGCCGAAGCGGCCGGCGTCGCCCCGGATCCGCGCCTCCCACGCGGGCGTCGGCGAGCCCGGCGCGAAGAAGGTGGTCCGCGCGCGCCGCGCGGGCGGCGAGGCGGAGCCGCTGGAGCGCGCGGCGCGGCCGATCCCGGCGGATCGGCCGGCCTCGAGGGCGCGGCGTCCGTCGCGCGACGACGGCGACGCGCCGGCCCCGCGGGCCGCGCGTGGCGGCGGCGAGGGCGGCGCGAAGGCGGCGCTGCCGCTCGCGGGGCGGTCGCCCGCGCGCGCCAAGTCGCCGCTCGCGGGCCCGAAGCGCGCCGGCTCGCGCCGGAGCACGCCGCCGCCCGTCCCCGAGCCTTCGGCCCCGGCGCGTGAGCTCGCGCTGACGCTGGCCGCGGCGGGGCTCGACAAGAAGGCGATCGGCGTCGAGATCCTCGAGGTCGTGGGGCGCGTCGACTACGCGGACTACCTCGTGATCATGACCGGCCGCTCCGACAGGCACGTCCACGCGATCGCGACGGGGCTGGAGGAGGCGGTGCGCAAGCAGAAGCTCGCGCCGCTCTCGATGGAGGGCCTCGCCGCGGCGACCTGGGTGCTCATCGATTTCGGCGACGTGGTCGTGCACGTGTTCCAGGAGGATACGCGCCGCCTCTACGACATCGAAGGGCTCTGGATCGACGCGGGGCGCGTCCCGGTCCCGGAGGAGATCCTGCCGCCGGGGGCGCAGCCCGCCCCGCGGTTCGATCCGAGCTGAGCGCGCCGTGCGACTCGTCGTCGCCGCCGTCGGGCGCGTGAAGGACAAGCCGCTGCGCGCGGCGATGGACGAGTACCTCGGCCGCATCCGCCGCTACGTGGCGTGCGACGAGATCGAGATCCAGGACGGCCCGCCGGCGAAGGTCGGGCCGCTCCTTGCGCGCGCGTCGGCGGGGGCGAACGTCATCGCCATGGAGGTGGGCGGCAAGGCGCTCGGCAGCGAGGCGTTCGCGGCCGGCGTCGAGCGCTGGGGCTCGCGCGGCAAGGGGGTCGTCGCGTTCCTGATCGGGGGCGCGGACGGGCTGCCGCCCGACGTGTCCGCCGCGGCGGACGACCGGTGGAGCCTGTCGTCGCTCACGTTCCCGCACCGCCTCGCGCGGCTCGTGCTGATCGAGCAGCTCTACCGCGCGATGACCCTGCTTCGCGGCGAGCCCTACGCCCACTGAGGCGGCCGCGCCGCCCCTGCGGCCGCCGCCCCGTTCACTCCTTGGGCCAGTCGGGGCACGCGAGCTCCATCGGGCCGTTGAACCAGCTCGCATAGGCCGCCTCGCCGGCCCTGTTGTACCGGCCGAGGTGCCGCTCGAAGTACTCGCCCCAGTGGGGCCTCCGGCCGTCGGCGTCGGCGAACCCGTACTCCCTCGCGAGATCCCACGAGCTGAACACGCGGCCGGACTTCGTCGCGACGCGCGGATCGGCGGCGAGCGCCGCGACGGCGCGGCCCACGTAGAACGGGGTCTCCGATTCGATGAAGTGCGGGTCCTTCTCGGCGGCGTCTCGCCAGTTCGCCTCCGTGACGCCGAAGTGGTCGAGCATGGCCTCCGAGCGCAGGAAGCCGGGCGTCACCGCGAGCGCCGTCATGGCGGGGTGGCGTCGCAGCTCCCAGGCCATGGCGAAGGCCAGCCGGATGACCGACATCTTCGCCAGGTCGTAGAAGAGGTTGCCGCGGTAGCCGAAGTGGTCGCCGTCGGTGATCTCGACGATGAGGCCGCGATCGCGCTCGAGCATGAGCGGCACCGCGTGGCGGCTCGTGATGATGTGCGAGGTGACGGCCCGCTCGAGCAGGACCTTCCCGCTGGGCAGGGAGAGCTTCCAGAACGGCTGGCCGAACTCGGTGAGCTCATCGCCGCCCCACACGTCGTTGACAAGGACGTCGAGCCGCCCTTGCTCCTGCCGGATCCGGGCGCAGAGCGCCTCGACCTGCTCCTCGACGGTGTGGTCGACCTGCGCGGCGACGCCGCGCCCTCCCGCCGCGCCCACGAGCTCGGCGGTCTCCTCGATGGTCTCGGGGCGCTGGCCCGTGGCGGGCCGGCCGCGGACGCTGCGTCCTGTGCAATAGACCGTGGCGCCGGCCTCGCCGAGCGAGCATGCGATGGCGCGCCCCGCGCCGCGCGTGGCTCCGGCGACGAGGGCGACCTGTCCTTCGAGCGGTCTCATATGGTGTCTCCTCCTTGGGGACCGGCGGCTCGGCGGGCGCGCGGGCTCCTGCGTCGCGCGCGCCCTTGCATTCCGGCCTGCTCCGGTCGTCCTGGGACGCTACGGGACAATTCCTGACGTCTCCTGTCATGAATTGCGCGTAGCCTCGCGGGCAGGTCATTTCGGGGTCGGGAGCCACGGACGGTCATGCGCGCGGATCGGCTGCTCAGCTTGATGTTGCTCCTGCAGCGGGCGAAGAGCCGGCAGCTGACGGCCGAGGACCTGGCGCGCCGCCTGGAGGTCTCGGCGCGGACGATCTACCGGGACCTCGACGCGCTGTCGTCCGCGGGCGTGCCCGTCTATGCGCAGCGCGGCCCGAGCGGCGGGATCTCGCTGGCGGAGGGGTGGCAAACGAGCCTGACCGGGCTGACGCAGCCCGAGGTGCAGGCGCTCGCGGCGGTCGCCGCGCCCGGGGCGCTGGCTGACATCGGGCTCTCGGCGGCGCTGGAGAGCGGGCTGATCAAGCTGTCGGCGGCGCTGCCGGCCGTGCACCGGTCGCTGGCCGAGCACGCGCGGCAGCGGCTCCACGTGGACGCGTCGGGGTGGTTCCAGGGCAGGGAGGTGGTGCCGCACCTCGACGTCCTGCGCGAGGGGGTCTGGCAGGATCGCAAGGTGTGGCTCGCGTACCGGGACTTCGACGGGGAAGCGAGCGAGCGGGTGGTGGAGCCGTATGGCCTCGTGATCAAGGCCGACCGCTGGTACCTCGTCGCCGGGACGGAGCGGGGGCCGAGCATCTTCCGGGGAGCGCGGGTGGCGGGCGCGCGGCTCCTCGACGCGGTGTTTGCCAGGCCGGAGGGGTTCGAGCTGGCGGCATGCTGGAAGGCCTTGAGCCGGCGGTTCGCGGAGCAGAGGGCGAGCTACGTGGTGACGTTGCGCGTGACCGGGGAGGGGGAAGAGGCGCTCCGGCGGGTCCGGCCCGGCGGCGAGCATGAGCGGTGGGGGCGGGGGACGTGCGGGCGCGAGGGGACGAGCGTCGTGACCGTCGACTTCGAGCGGGAGTCGATCGCGATCTCGCAGATCGTCGGGCTGGGCAGGGGCGTCGAGGTGCTCGATCCGGCGGCGCTGCGGGCGCGGCTCCGGGAGATCGCGGAGGATCTACGAGCGGTCTACGGGGCGCGCCGCGCGGCCGCGCCTCAGCGTGGGGGCAGGAAGAGGTGAGCCGACACCGGAGGGGTCGCGAACGTGTCCAGGCTCATTCCACGTCAGGACACGAATACCCGATCTCCCAGTCCTGCACCTGAACTCCGCCTGCGCCGTCGCTCGTCGGATTCAGCGTCAGCTGGAGCTCGAGGTAATCCGCTTGCGCTCCCGGCAGCGCGCCGAGATCGACGGCGCACGACGGCGTCGAGGTGTCGTTGCACACCTGGGTATCGGCCGGCGTCGCGCGGGCGGTCGCGGCGAGCGTCACGGCCGCTGCGCCGAGATCGGCGGTGTCGTCGGCCGAGCGCACGAAGAACTCGACGCTCGAGTCGCCCGGCGTGGTCGTGCTGTACGTGAGGTATTCCCACCGGGCCTTGGTCCCCGACGGGCAGACGCCGTGGTAGCGCTCCCAGGTCGTGGTGATGGGCGAGAGGGCCTCGGCAACGCACGGGACGGTCACCTGGACCTTGCCCCCGGGGTTCTCGCGGATGGTGGAGCAGGTCTGCGGGCAGAGCTTCACGTTCGTGTTTCCGGAATCGAAGTACCAGCCCCCCGCGCCGCAGCTGCCGACCCCGGCCCGCGGCGTGAGCGTCGTCTCCACGCCGGCGGCGTTCTCGTAGACGACGGACACCGACGCGGGATCCAAGACCCCCGCGATGGGGACGGCGACGTCGCAGGGCAGCGCCTCTCCGCGGATCGAGACCAGCGCATCGAGGAGGCTAGCTTGCAGCGTCGGGCCAGCGATGAGGTTGAACGCCTGTCCTCCGCCTTGATCCGCGATGAGGTTGATGAGCGTCGTGTTCGAGTTGCCGAAGCCCACCGCGTGCACTCTAACGCCGTGGTTCACGAAGGCGTTTCGCGCCAGGTTTCCGATGGCGTTGGGGACGGTGTTGCAGCTCGACGGGACGCCGTCGGTGAGGAACACGACGGCGACCTCCTCCTCGGGATGGGCGTTCTTGTAGTTGATCGCCCAGGTCGTGGCGCCGTCCAGCGCCGGATACATCGGCGTGTCGCCGGTGGGCGTCGGGAAGTTGATGAAGGCCTGCAGGAGCTTGATCTCTTGCTGGTCCCCCATCGCCGCAGCCGCCTCGGTCAACCTGTCGGCCGCGGCGCCGTTGAACGGGACGAGCGGCAGCGCGCAGCCGCCGCCGCCGGCAGGCGGACAGGAAGGGGTGTCGTTGCAAGGGCCCGGGTTATCGTGCGGCCAGAACCGGAACGCGACGCCGAGCCCCGCCGACGCTGGATCCTGGAAGAAGGCCTTGAGGGCGTTCGTGGCCGGAATCCATCGATCGTTGATCGTGTCGTCAAACGATGAGCTCAGATTCCGCCGCATCGAGGTGGATCGATCGAGCGCCACAAACAACGTGACCGGCCTGACCTGCGCGGCGCTGGCCGTGGCGGTGCAGGCGGGCGACCCGCACTCACCCGATTGATAGACGCTCCCGTTGTTGCCGCACTGGCACTCGGCGATCTGCCCCGCGCCCGGCGGATTCACGATGAGCTCCATGCCGTCGGCCACGCCCGTGCAGCCCGCCACGCTGATGCACTCGCCCGGCTCGATCGGCGCTGTCGTCGTGCAGGCGAGGGTGCCGCCCGTCGGGTTGCACGCGTCGAGGATCCGGCTCGGGGCGGAGGACGGCAGCTGGTTTGCGGTGGAAGCATACCGGTGGATGGCGATGCCCGCGGGCGCCTGCGTGGTGCCGCGGTTGCAGACGGGGATCGTCCCGCCGCAGGGCACGCCGATCGTGAGGTCCGGGAGGGAGCATTCGGGGTTCGTCTCGCCCGGCAGGTAGGCATTGCAGCTGCCCTGCTCCGGGCAGGTCTCGCCGCAAACGCTCTCCACGAGGTCGACGCAGCTCTGCGTCCACGCACCGCCCGGCGCGCAGCAGCTCGGCGACACATCGCAGACCTGCGCCACGCACGAGTTGCAGCCCGCGTTCAGCCGCTCGCCGGGGTAACACTTGTCGTGCGCGCAGTCCGGATCGGTCTCGCAGCTGGAGCCGCATAACGACCCGGCCAGGGCGACGCAGCTCGCGTCCCATTGCGGGGCGACCGAGCTGCACGTCTTGGGGGCGCACTCGGTGTCGACATAGCCCGCGCAGGTCGCGCTCCAGATCCCCGTGCACCTGCCGCCTTGCAAGATAGTTCCCGGGGGACATACGCCGCCGGGCGCGGTGCAGCGGCCTGGGAAGACGCAGGTGCTGCCCGTGCCGATCATCGCAGTGCACTGCGCCGTCGTGCTGCACGTGATGTCGCAGCAGCGCGGATGGTTCGCGCAGATGGTCGCGATGCACGCGTCGCCGCAGGTCGTGTTCATGTTGGTCGCGGCGCCGGGAGCCGCCACGCAGGCGTCGTGCGCGCAATCGCTCGGTACGGCCGTCTGCGTGCAGCAGTTCGGGTTGGCGTCGCAGACCTTCGTGACGCAGCCGCTGCACGTCGACAGCAGCGAGTCGCCCGTCGCGCACGGATCGTGTGCGCACGCGCCCTGCGCGGGGTTGTCGCAGTGCTGGTCGAACTGGCAGTCCTCGCCGGTCGTGCACGGCTCGTTCGTGCCCTTCCGCGCGACGGCCTCGGGCAGCTCGTCGAGATCGCCGACCGACCAGCCGTAGGTCGCGCCGGTCCCCTCGAGGTCGACGGGGCTCCCGCCCGGCGGCCCCTCGAACGACTCGCCGCCGCAGGGCGCGCACGGGCCCCCGCAATCGACGCCGTTCTCGCTGCCGTTCTGGATCCCGTCGTCGCACGTGACGTAGCAGACGTCGAGCTTCGGCCGGCTCGCGATCTCCGGCCGCTCGCTGCTCTTGAACTCGCTCCTCACGACCGGATCTTCCTCGATGAGGACGCCGTGGTTCTCGGCCTCGCCGCTCACCCACGCGCGCGCGAGCGCGGTGAGGTCGGAGGAGCGGACGCCGGCCGCCCCGCCGCCGGTGAACGACGCGGCGATCGCTGGATCGAAGGACTCTCCGAAGCTCCCCCAGGTCGCGGTGGACTCCGCCCAGGCGCTCGTGACGCGGTGGACGCGGACCGTGCTGGTGTCCGCCTTGTAGATCTGCGAGAGCGACAGGTTCGCCGACACGACCTCGGCGTTCGATGGGAGGCTGGAGAGGTCGAACCGGAGCAAGCTGCGCCGGATCCCGCCGCTCGCGCTCGTCCCCGAGCTGAGCGCCACGTTCGCGCCGTCGTTCCACGTCGGCGCGTTCTGCCAGAGCACGACGTCGGCCACGCCCGCTGGTCCGGCGCCGCGCTGGACGGTGGTGCACACCTGTCCTTCGGTCGATAGTTCCTGCGCGGCGCGCGCCACGCTCTCGTCGCCGTCGTCGCCCGCGCCGCCGGGTTCGGCGCCGCACGAGGCCGCGAGGGCGCCCGCCAGACCAGCGCACAGGGCGCTGAGTATCTTCATTTTATCTCTCATGCAAAGGTTCTCCGTGACAGGTGTTGTGGTTCGCCGCGCAAGGCTTCGCCGCGCGCAAGGCCAGAGTCGTGTGGCCCCACGGTCATGAGCGCTGGGTACGAGGCGAGGTGCGGCGTGAGTCGCTGCAAAAGCCCAAGACAAATATCCATCCATGGTCCGCCGCTCACGCATGCGTGTCAAGACGTGAAGGCGACGATTTCGTGATTCGGACATGGGATGCGGGCTGCCGGCAGCGCGTTCATGGTTGAGGTTTTTGCAATTGTTTGCGTGGTCCGCAACAACTGCGTCACACACGGATCGGCCGCAAGATTTTGCGAATTGAATTGTTTGCGCGGTCTGCATCGCATCTGCATCGCTTGCAACATTTTGCGAAGCTGTCATCAAGGCGGCGGCGGATGAGCCACGTGCGAGTCTCACCGGCCGGTCAATGCCGATCGATGGCCGGCCGGAAGGTCGGTTGTCCTTGGAACAGGCAATTCACGGCTTGGCCGCTCGCCAGGCACTGCATGGAACCTGGAGGGCAACACGGGGAGACACGAGCTGTGGGGGCGCTGCCGCTCGGTGCGCGAGAAGGCGGGTCGCAGAGAGTGCCAGCGGCCACGCCAGGGCGGTTACGTTGAGAGTCAATTCCAGGGGCTCAGGTCGGGGCGAGCCGTATGAACCCGCGAGGATGGTGCGAGACGCGGGAACCGTGCGAACCGTGCGAACCGTGTGAGCCGTGCGAGACCACCGCGCGGGCGCGACGATGGGCTTGACTTCCAAGGGGTCGTTTGCTCTTCCTGTAGATTCCCCTGGTCGACTCGCCGCATCACGCGCCTTCCCGGCTGGCACCTCGGACGTCCGTGCAGAAACCCATCGACGTATTCATCTCCTACGCGCGCAGGGATGAATCCGCTCTCCGGGAGCTCGTGTCCCACCTGGCGCCCATGCAGCGACAGGGGATCCTGCGGGCGTGGCACGACCGGGAGCTCGAGGCCGGCGCCCGATGGGAGGAAGAGGTGCGCGAGCGCCTCGAGGCGGCGCAGCTCATCTTGCTGCTCGTCAGCTCGGATTTCATCGCCTCGCCGTCCTGCTGGGACGTCGAGATGGAGCGCGCGATGGCCCGCCACGCGGCCGGCTCGGCGCGGGTCATCCCGATCCTGCTCAGGGCGTGCGACTGGAAGGGCGCGCCGTTCGGTCACCTCGCGGCGTTGCCGGACAACGAGCGCCCCATCCAGGGCCGGGCCGATCGCGACGAGGCCTGGACCGACGTGGCGCTCGGCATCCGCGCCGCGCTCGAGAAGAACGAGAAGAGCGACAAGAGCGACAAGAGGCGCCCGCGCGCGCAGAGCCACAGGCCGACCTACCCGGACGCCGAGACCCGCAGGCTCGCCCAGGAGCTGGAGCGCGCGCGCGTGCGGCTCGGGGCGCTGCAGCTCGCGGGCGGCGACACGGCCGAGGCGCAGCGCGAGGTCCTGGAGCTCCGGCGGCAGCTGCGCGAGGGAGGCCAGCTCCGCGCCGGCGACAGGCTGGGGCAGCGCGGCAGGTACCTGCTCCTCGATCGCGTCGGGCGAGGCGGCTTCGCGAACGTGTGGCGCGCGCGCGACGACGAGCAGGGCCAGGTCGTCGCCATCAAGGTGCTGCACTCGAGCCTCGCGGAGGACGCGCTCCGGCGCGAGCGCTTCTTCCGGGGGGCCCAGCGCATGGCGGGGCTCGATCACCCCGGCGTCGTGCGCGTGATCGAGCCGCACGGCGAGGACGGCGGCTTCCACTTCTTCATCATGGAGTTCGTCAGCGGCGGCGACCTGCACCAGGCGGTCCTCCAGCAGCGCCTCCCGGCAGCGCAGGTGATCCCCCTCGTCCTGCGCGTCGGCGAGGCCCTGCGCGCGGCGCACGCGAAGGGCCTCGTGCACCGCGACGTGAAGCCGGCGAACATCCTGCTCGAGCCGTCGGGCGAGCCGCGGCTCACGGACTTCGACCTGGTCGCGGCCGCGGACACGACCGGCGGGACGCGGACGGGGGCGCTCGGCACGTACGTGTACAGCGCGCCCGAGTCGATGGACCGGCCCCAGGACGCCGACGCGCGGGCCGACGTGTACGGCCTCGGGATGACCGCGCTCTTCTGCTTTCACGGCGCCCAGCTGCCGGCCGAGGCGGTGCACGACCGGGCGGCGTTCCTGCGGGAGCTCTCATGCGACGGCACGGTCAAGGCCGTCCTGGAGCAGGCCGTCGCGTGGAAGCGCGAGAAGCGGTACGCCAGCATCGACGACCTCTGCGCGGCGCTGCGCATCGCGAGCCGGCCGCGGGGCGCGCTGCAGGCGCGGCGCGGCCCGTCCGAGTCCCCTCCGGCCGCGCCGCCCGTGGCGGTGGTGCCCTCCGCCACGGCGACGCCGGCGACCGGGATCCCTGCCGTCGGATCCGCGGCCTTCACCGCGCCGGCGGGGAGCCCGGGGGCGATCGTGGCCCGCGCCGTGGACGCCGAGGAGGACGCCGGCCGCGCCGCGAGCGCGCCCAAGATCGAGATGGCCGTGATCGTGGGCGGGCGTTTCTGGATGGGCAGCGCGGACGAAGACGTGTTGGCGAAGCCCGATGAGCGCCCGCGGCGGCAGGTGCTGGTCGCGGCGTTCAGGATGGGCGTCTATCCGACGACGCAGCGGCTCTACCGCGAGGTGATGGGCACGAACCCGGGGCTTCCCGCGAGCGACGAGCTCCCGGTGAACAACGTCAACTGGTGGGACGCGATCGAGTTCTGCAACCGTCTGTCCGCGCTACGAGGGTTCGGGCCCGCATACCAGCTCGAAGGAGAGGGCGTGATCTGGAATCGCGAGGCGAACGGCTATCGGCTCCCCACAGAGGCAGAGTGGGAGTACGCGGCGCGGGGCGCCCGCGGACGCATGTATCCGTGGGGGGATGAGCCGCCGTCGGACCAGCTCGCCTGGAGCGACGCGCGCATCAAGAGCCCGGTGCTCGCCATGCGGGCCGGACCCAGCCCCGTGGGGTACTACCCGAAGGGGGCGTCGCCGTTCGGGATCCTCGATATGGCGGGCAACGTCTGGGAGTGGTGCTGGGACTGGTACGGCGATTACCAGGCCGTCGAGGGGCCGGTGAGCAATCCGGTCGGGCCTTCCATCGGCTACGGGCGCGTGCTCCGCGGCGGTTCGTGGCGGGTGGTCGCGAAGAACCGGCTGCGGGCCGCGGCGCGCCACTTCATGTTCGCCAGCGCGAAGAACGCCGACGTCGGCTTCCGCTGCGTCCGCGGCTCGATGCAAGCCCACAGCGCGAAGCCGCCGGCCGGGCAGCCGGGGCGGTGACGGCGGCGCAGCCCGCGAGGGCCCCTCGCGCCGGTTGCTGTCCGCGCCGACGGGCCGCGCCGGGAAGAGCTGCGCCAGAGCGATCGAGCGACGGGGCGAAACGCTCCAAAGTCCCGGGTCGCCGCGCCGTTTTCGGCGTGGTGGCAATCTTGGCTGTAGTACTAAGCGTGGATTTCGCGCCTACGGGGCACGAGTGGGCCGACGGCGACGCGCGAGTGGCGTTCCGCCGACGAATGCGACGTCGATTACAATCGGGTGCGCTCAGCGCGGCGCAAAGGCACACGCCCCCCTTACCCCCCACCATGATTTCGGCTGGTTCTGGGCTCAATTGAGCCGGCGAGCGAGCTGCGAGCGCTCCGGCACGTGCAGCTTCGTGCACCGACTCGAGCGGGCCAACCTTCCAGGGACGAGGATCAGCGCGCGCCGCAACCACGGCGTTCGCCAGGTCGCGAGGTGCGGAACATGGTCGAGGACATACCGGCGCATCAGGTTGGCGGTCAGCAACTTCAGCAGCAGCGCGGCATGATTGGCGTTGAAGCTATGGCTCGGCACGCGACCGCATCCCCATCCGTGCTTGAGATCGCCGATGAGTGGCTCGATGCCCGCGCGCAGGTCATACCGCGCCGCGACGTCTTCCGGCGCTTCGACCGGCTCGTTGGTCAAGAAGACCTGCACCGTGTAGTCGAGGCCCTCCCAGAGGTAGATCTGCTTGCCGTTCTCCCGATCGCGTGTGCGTACGGCGATCACGCGGACTCCATTCGGCCAACCGCTGCGCCGGAAGGGGACCTCGGTCACCTGCCGTCGAGGACGACCGTCGGCATCCCGGTCGATGGTACGCCATCCGGTGGCGTACGCGACCCTGCCGACCAGATCAGGGCTCATCCGCGCCTTGGTCAGGAAAAAGCATTCCTTCGTGGCGACGGCGTGCATCAAGGCGCTGCAATCCCCCGCGCCGTCGATCCGCACGTAGATGGCCGCGCTCGGCGCTGCGGCGCGCGCCCGGTCGATGCACTCCTCGACGAAGGGCACATCGGCTTCGCCGAAGCTCGTGTCGCCCGGTCGCAGCTTGGCCCCGACAATGGCCTCGACCTCGGCGATGCGCGCCAGGATCGGATGATAGCTCGGCCGGCCACGGTAGCGTGGGTTCGGGCCCGGAAGTGCCCCCTCTTGCATCCCGAAGAGCGGCTCCACGGTCGTGTCGACGTCGATGTGCACGAAACGGTGCTTTCGGCGAGCAACGAGGGCGAGCCCGTGGTCGACGACCATGCTGTGCAGCGCTTCGAGCGCCTCCTCATCGAACCGGCACAGGTCCCGGTAGACGGTGTCGATGCTCGGGACGACGCCGCCGGCGAGACGCACGAAGAGCGGATCGACGGCGAGCGCCTCGATGCCGAAGACGCGCTCCTCGCCGGCGAGCGCGCTGTCCATCAGCAGGCGCATCTGCGCAGCCATCGGGTAGATGACCGTGCGGCCGGTCTTCAGCCGGGAGAACCAGCGGCTCAGGGCCGCGTCGATGCCGAGCTCGCGGATGAAGGCGCCGAACGGGGCGAGCCCTGCGACGCCCGTCAGGTTCTTCTCCGTGGGCTCGACGTGAATGCTGCGAGGGTCTGGCCGCCGGATTCGCTCTTGGTGCCGTCCGTCGCCTTTCCTCTTGAACCCGAGCTCGCGTCGACGCACCTTGGAGGTGCTCGGCGTGTGCCTTCGTTTGGTCATAGCAACCCGGACGGGTCGCCACGCCGAGCCTTTCTTTCAAGGACTTCCGTTTACGACGGCGGATTTCTCACGCCTCGGATCGGTTTCGTAGGCGCGAAATCCACGCTAAGACCCCTCGACCAGATCTCGTAGCTGAGCCAGCTCCTGATCCACCCATTCTCTCTGCTCGTCGAAAGCCGCCTCGGAGCACCCCGGCGGCGCCTGTATGGTGAAGAGGAGCAGGCTCCCGGGGCCGTGCCGCACGATGCGCATGGGCATCCGCAGCTCTCCGCTGCCTGCCTCCGCGCAGTGCCAGACCACGCCCGCGGCTGGATCTGCGTCGTAGCGGAAGCGCACGTCTCCCTGGGGGGAGCTCACGATCCAGCGCTCCCCCTCCTGTCGCAATCCCTGGCAGAAGCGCGTGCTCCAGCGGGGCAGGAGGCGGATGTCCGCGGCCAGACGGAACGCCGTGTCCAGGGGAGCGCGCGTCAGGGCGAGGGCTGTATATCGCGTGTCCCCCGGCTCGCGGCCCGGAAAGTAGCTCACCTCCAGGCGCTCCAGCAGCGCACGCATGCGCGGAAACAAGGCGGCTCCGTGAGGCGAGCCGCAGTGGGCGGCCAGCGCCTCCCGTCTTGATAGCGGTCCAGGACCACATAGCGCCCAGGCGCGCCGTCCCTGAACAGATCGTAGCTGAGCGTGCCCGGCTCATGGGCCCGGACTGCAGCCGCGTGGGTCCTGAAGATCGCCTCGAACTCCGCCTCGGAACCCGCCTTGGCCTGCGCGCGCTTGATGCCACCGATCATGAGTCCTCCTTCCGACCTCGCGGAAGTTACGCGCTGGCGGGCCGGCCGACTTGGAGGATCTTGCGCTCGGTCGGTGGCTGCCCTCGGAGGCGCCGGACGGCCGACGGGCTGCACCCGATCTCCCGGCGAAACCCATGGGTGAAATGGCTGCCTCAAAAACAAGGGCCGCCGAGGTGGCAGCCAGCCCGCCCACGGTCAGCCACCGCGGCCCAGGGCCGGCCGGGCCGGCCCTGGGCGATGGTCGTCCCAACCCGGAGGGTTCGTGCAGCGCTCGCGGCCGCATGCCCGCTGCATCCATGTTAAGCAACGGTTAGCGGGCGTCTCCGCCAGGCGCGCGAATGTTACGCTGCGGTGACGATGGCAGTTGAGAGGTGCGCAGCGTCGATCGTGTACATCGAGGACGACGAGAAGCTCGCGCGGCTCACGGCGCGGTACCTCGAATCGCACAACATGCGCGTCACGGTCGCGGCCGAGCCCCGCGAGGGCATCGCCTGCGTCCTGCGCGAGCGCCCCGACGTCATCCTCCTCGATCTCATGCTCCCCGAGATCGACGGCTTCGAGGTCTGCCAGAAGCTCCGCGCCCGCGTCGATACGCCGATCATCATGGTCACGGCGCGCGGCGAGGAGACGGATCGCGTGCTGGGCCTCGAAGGAGGCGCGGACGACTACATCGCCAAGCCGTTCTCGGCGCGGGAGCTTCTGGCGCGCATCCGGGCGCAGGCGCGGCGCGCCCGCGGCCTCGCGGGCCCCACCTCGGAGCGCCGCCTCGTCACCGGCTCGCTCACCATCGATCCGGCCGCGCGGCGGGCGATCTTCGACGGCGCCGAGCTGTCGCTCACGACCTACGAGTTCGATCTGCTCTACACGCTGGCCGGGCGCGCAGGGCGCGTGCTCACGCGCGAGCAGCTCGTCGATCTCGTGCGGGGCAGCGCAGACGAGGCGTTCGATCGGTCGATCGACGTGCACATCTCCCACTTGCGCAGGAAGCTCGGCGATGATCCGAGGAGCCCCCGGATCATCAAGACCGTCCGCGGCATCGGCTACGTCTTCGCCGACGACGCGTGAAGCATGGCGATCCGGGATCTCCTGCGCGGGCGGCTGGCGCTCCGCATCTACCTCGTGGGGCTCGCGCAGATCGCGGTCGTCGTGGCCGGCTTCATCGCCGTCATGGAGCTGAACCGGCGGACCGGCCAGAGCCCCGGTAGGCAACAGCTCCGGTTCATCGCGAGCGTCATCGCCCGATCGATCGACGATCCGCACGACCCGCACGACCCGCGCGCGCTCGAGGGCGTCCTCGCGAGCGCGCGCGAAGAGCTGGGCGCCACGATCACCGTGATCGATCCGGACGGCGCGGTCCTCGCGAGCGGCGCCCCCGCGGGGGCTCTGCGCTGCGCCCCGACGGGCTCAGCCTGGCCGCCGGATTCCGAGACACCGCGCTGCTATACGTCTCCGATACGCTTTCCGGACGGCCGGGACGGGCTGGTCGAGCTGATGGCCCCCCCGCCGCCGCCGCCGTTCAGCGGGCTGCGCGTGATCGCCTTCGTCCTCGTCGTGGTCGGCGTCTCGTCGTGGCTCCTGGCGCGCACGCTCACGCGCCCGCTGCACCAGCTGTCGGCTGCCGCGCGCGCCTTCGGCGGCGGCAACCTGAAGGCCCGCGCCGTCCTTCCGAGCCGGGACGAGCTTGGCGAGGTGTCCCGCGCCTTCGACGAGATGGCCGACCGTGTGACGGAGCTGTTGCGGGCCGAGAGGGAGCTGCTCGCCAACGTCTCGCACGAGCTGCGCACGCCCCTGTCGCGCATCCGGATGGCGCTCGCGCTCATCTCCGAGGCGGAGGGAGACGTCGCCGTCGCGCGGGAGCTGCTCGCCGACGTCGGCGGCGACCTTGACGAGCTCGAGCGGCTCATCACCGACGTCCTCACTGCCGCGCGGCTCGACCTCGAGGACGCCGCCTCGCCAGGCGGCATCCCCCCGCTCCGGCGCGAGCACGTGGACGTCGCCGGTCTGCTCGCGCACGCGGCGTCGCGCTTCTGCGCGGCGCATCCGAAGCGGACGCTGCGGATCGACGTGCCCGAGGATCTGCCCTCGATCGACGCCGACGCCGTGCTCCTCCGGCGCGTCATCGACAATCTGCTCGAGAACGCCCACAAGTACACGGACCGGACCTCCGCCGCGATCGAGCTCGTTGCACGCGGTGGGAGCGAGGTCACGATCGAGGTGATCGACGAAGGCGTCGGCATCGCCGCCGCGGACCTTCCGCGCGTATTTCGACCGTTCTTTCGCGCCGACAGGAGCCGCACCCGCGCGACTGGAGGCCTGGGGCTCGGCCTTACGTTGGCGAAGCGCATCGTCGACGCCCACGGGGGCCAGATCGAGCTCGTGAGCGCCCCGAACAAGGGGACGCGCGCGCGCGTGCGGCTCCCCATCGCGCGCGCGCCGGCGGCTGGTCGCGACGACGATCGCGTCGATGGGCTGGAGATGCGCGCGCGCAAGCGCGGCGAAGGCTAGGTGTTTCGAGGAAGCCACCGCCCCCGGCGGTCGCGAGATAACGACGTTCCAGGCCCGAGCCGGCGGGCCTCGCATGGCGTCACTGGGCCGCCCCGGGCACGCAGAGGCCCATCATGCAGCTGTTGCCGGCCGCGCAGTCCTGCGCTCCGGCGCACGGGAACGAGCATCGTTGCGCGGTCAGGTTGCACCTGTGCGTCCCGCAGCTCGCGTCGGACTGACACGGCAACGCCAGAGGGTTTGTCGTGGTTCCGGCCGCGGTCGCCGTCGTCGTGGGCGCCGCGGTGGTCCCCTGTTGCGGGTAGGCTTGCTGCGGATACCCCTGCTGCGGGTATCCTTGCTGCGGATACCCCTGCTGTGGATACCCCTGTTGCGGGTATGCCTGCGTGGTTCCTTGCTGAGGATATCCTCCCTGCGTCGTGGACGGGTCCTGCGCCGGAGGCTCGCTGGAGCACGCGGTGATCGAGATCGGCGTGGTGAAGAGTGCGAGGGCGAACAGCGACGAGACTTTCTTTTTCATAGAGCTGTATCCCCGAGCCTGCGGGATCCCTGTTCTGGAGGTGTGAACGGATTGTGAGCGATTGTGTTGCTCGCCTCGAGGCGAGCACGGCGCCCCGGCCCCCGCGTTCGCAGGCCTCGGTCAGGGCGCTCCGGTCACCGCGCGGGCCGCGGCGTAGGTGAGGGCAGCGAGCAGCGCCGAGGCCGGGATGGTGAAGATCCAGGCCCAGACGATGCGGCCTGCCACGCCCCAGCGCACCGCCGACAGCCGGCCGCTCACGGCGCCGACGCCGACGATCGCGCCGGTGATCGTGTGGGTGGTGCTCACCGGGACCCCCAGCGCGGTCGCGCTGAAGAGCGTGGCCGCGCCGGCGGTCTCCGCGGCGAAGCCGCCCACCGGCTTGAGCTTGGTGATCTTCATCCCCATGGTCTTCACGATCCGCCACCCGCCCGACAGCGTGCCCAGGCCCATGGCGGCGTGGCAGACCAGCACCACCCAGAGCATGGGCTGCATCTTCGCGCCGCCCTCCTGGACGCCGGTCGAGACGAGCAGCGCGGTGATGATGCCCATGGTCTTCTGCGCGTCGTTGCCGCCGTGCCCGAGCGAATAGGCCGCTGCCGAGAGCAGCTGCAGACGCCGGAACCGCATGTCCACCGTGCCGGGCGCCGAGCGCCGCCCGAGCCGCCGGATGGCGTGCATCAGCACGAACCCGAGCGCGGAGCCCACGAGCGGCGAGGCGACGATGAACGCCGCGGTCGTCCCGAAGATCTTCGCGTCGAGCACAGAGACGCGGCCGGCGTTGAGCACGGCCGCGCCCGCGAAGCCGCCCATGAGCGCGTGCGAGGACGACGAGGGCAGGCCCCACCACCAGGTGAGCAGGTTCCAGAGGATCGCGCCGGTGAGCGCCGCGAGGATCACGTTGGGGGTGATGAAGGCCGGCTCGACGCCCTTGGCGATGTTGCGGGCGACCGTCGGCTCGAACAGGGCGAACGCGATGAAGTTGAAGAGCGCGGCCCAGACCACCGCGCTCCGCGGGGAGAGCACCCGTGTGGAGACCACGGTGGCGATGGAGTTGGCGGCGTCGTGGAAGCCGTTGATAAAATCGAAGGCCAACGCGACGACGATGATGGCGATGACGTAGGTCGTCATGCGTGCTCGAGCACCACGCCCTCGATGACGTTGGCGACGTCCTCGCACCGGTCCGTGGCGTTCTCGAGCTGATCGTAGATGTCACGCCACTTCATCACGAGCAGCGGGTCGCTGCCCTGCTTGAAGAGCGCCGCCAGGGCCACGCGGTAGTGCGCGTCGGCGGCGTTCTCGTGGCGGTTGATCTCGACGCAGAGCTCGAGCAGCCGGGCGCGGTTCTTCACGTCGCGGAGCGAGCTGGTCGCCGCGCTCATGGTGACGCACGCGGCCACCACCGACTCCGCGAGGAGGCGCGCCTCCGCTAGCACGCTTTTGATCTCGAAGAGGACGATACGCTCGCTGGCGGCCTCGATGCAATCGAGCACGTCGTCGAGTCGGGTGATCAGCGCGTGGATCTCCTCCCGATCGAGGGGGGTGATCCAGGTCCTGTGCAGCGCAGCAAGGCAGCTGTGCGTGATCCGGTCCCCCTCGTGCTCGATCTCCTTGATTCTCTTGGCGATGGCCGGGGCGTCCTCCAGCCGGTCGAGCATTTCCAGGAGGAGCTTGCTCGCCGTGGCGCTCTTCTGCGCGTGCTCGGCGAGGGCGTCGAAGAAGAAGGCGTCCTGGGTCAGTCCCATGCCGAGTTGATAATCCGGCATCGCGGGGCCCGTCAACGCGCGTAAACGAATCCAAACGCCTCGTTCATAAATGAAAACAATCGGAGTCGACTCCTCCTCTTGCGAGTCCCACCGTCGGCTTTACGATCAAGCACGTTGAGCGCGCGCCGCTCTCCTTCCGCCATGGACAGCATCATCGAGCGCTACGAGTACAAATACCTGATCCCGGATCGGCTCATCCCGGCGATCCGCGCCACGGCGCGGACGACCTCGCGCATCGACAAATACGCCGGGCCCGACGGGACGTACCGCATCCGGTCGCTCTATTTCGACACCGATCGCTTCGACCTCTACTGGGCCAACGAGCGGGAGCAGGGGGATCGCTTCAAGCTGCGCGCCCGCGTCTACCCGGGGAGCAAGGCGAGCCCCGTGTTCCTGGAGGTCAAGCGGCGGGTGCTGGACGTCATCGTGAAGACGCGCGCGGCCGTGCCGGCGGAGCTGTGGCGCGAGGTGCTCGCAGGGCACGACACGGCGCTCTCCGCGCTCCCCCCCGCGGCGCGGGCAGGGGCCCTGCGCTTCCTCGCCCCGTATCACCGCCACCACCTGCGCCCCGCGGTGCTCGTCGAGTACGAGCGGGAGGCGTTCATCAGCGACGTCGAGGCGTACGCGCGGCTGACGTTCGATCGCAAGATCGCGGTGCAGCGCGGGGACTCGCTCGATCTGGAGGCAGATCCCCGGAGGTGGCGGCCCATCGATCACACGGCGCAGACGCGGACGGCGGAGCCCGTCACCGTGCTCGAGCTCAAGTTCGAGCGGCGGCCGCCGGCGTGGATGGTCGCCCTGGTCAAGCGCCTCGATCTCATCCGCTATTCGTTCTCGAAGTACTGCTATGGCGTGAACGCGGAGCTGACGCTGCCGGGGGAGCGATCGCCGAGCAGGGGCGGGCGCGGCGGGTGAGCCGCCGATCTCCCACCCTTCCTCTTCATCGTCGCGCGGCGCCGCCCGGCGCCGCGGGGAGGTGGCCGCCGACGGCGCGGCGCAGCTCGGTGAGCGCCGTGCGGTGGCGGCGCAGGAGATCGAGGAGCTTGATCTCCATCTCCAGGCGCTGTTCGTCGGTGGAGAGGGCGTCCACGGCGGGGAGGGCCCGGTCCTCGAGGGCGCGCCGGGCCGCCGTGGCCGCGCGCTCGGCGACGGGGAGCGCCCGGGCGCGGAGCTCGGTGACCAGCGTCGCGGCGGCCTCGACCTCCCGGAGGCGGGCGCGCACCTCGCGCGCCACCAGCCTCACCTGGGCGGCGAGGCCGCTCCGCGCCGCGCGGGTCGCCGTCTCGGCGGCGAGGGTCGCCGAGCGGTTGGAGTTGAAGATGGGCAGCTCGATGCCGGCCTCGAGCGTCCAGCCCAGCCCGCGCTCGGTGCCAGGCGAGAACTCGTAGCCGAGCTCCAGGAACGAGAACCAGG
The DNA here is from genome assembly GCF_051524395.1 of Sorangium sp. So ce117. Lineage (NCBI taxonomy): Bacteria > Pseudomonadati > Myxococcota > Polyangiales > Polyangiaceae > Sorangium > Sorangium sp. So ce117. Next base: position 5,401,404 of record NZ_CP150309.1, on the reverse strand, counting down.
GCCAGCGCTTGCGGCGCTCGATGAACGCCTGCGCGTCGGCGGCGTCGATCTGCGCGGCCGCGGCGGCGACCTCGAGGCGGTTTCTGAGAGCCGTCTCGATCAGCGCGTCCTCCGAGGGGAGCGCGGGGGGCGGCCACGCGGCCAGCGGATCGCCGACGAGGCGCACGGGCGCGGCGGGGTCGAGCCCGACGCGCTCCAGGAGCTCGCCGCGCACGGCGCGCAGGCGCGCGCGGTGGTCCACGCTGTCCTGCTCCGCCTCGATCGCGGACAGCTCCGCCTTGGCCTCGTCGAGCGCCGTGGCCGCGGCAGCCTGGACCCGGGTCCTGGCGTTCGCGGCGATGGCCCGGCGCGCCGCGACGAGGGCGTCCGCGGCCGCGATCTCCGCCTCGAGCAGGACCGCGTCGTCGAAGAGCCAGCGGATGTCCGCCTCGACGGCGAGCGCCTCGGCGTGGGCCTCCGCGCGCGCGGCGGCCTCCTCGGCGCGCGCCGCGGCGACCTCGGCGTCGATCTCGCCCGGGCGGGCGGGGCGGAAGCGGACCCCGGCAGCCAGCCGTGGCTCGCCGGCGAGGACCTCGTCGAGGCGCAGCTGCGAGACGCGGAGCTCCGGGTTCTCGTGGTGGCTCTCTGGCGCGGCCGCGGCTGCGGCGGCGGCCTCGCGGGCGGTGAGCTCGGCGAGGCGCGGGCTGTTGTCCCTGGCCATGGCCACCGCCTGGTCCACGGTCAGCGCGCCGGGAGCCGCGTCCACGGCCGCGCGCGCGCCAGGGCGGAGCGTGGGGCCTCCTCGCGGCGCGGGGGGAACGCCGCCGCGCGCGCGGTCCTGGCGGTAGAGGGCGACGGCGCGCTCGACGCCGGGCGCGCCGCTGGGCGCGTAGCAGCCCGCGAGCGCGAGGCCCAGCGCGGCGAGGAGGGCGCGCTCGACCCTCAGCGGTCCCACGAGAGCTCCTGGAATGACGGCGCGCTGCTGCCGGCGTCGAAGACGACCATCAGCTTGCCCGCGGACAGCGAGGGGGCGATCCCCTCGGGCTTCAGCCCCGGGAAGCGCTGCACGAGGCGCGGGGCGAGGGCGCCGGGCTGCGGGCCGTCGACCCGAAAGAGCGCGCCCGCGTCGCCGTCCGCCGTGGAGGGCGTCGACGCGATGGCGAGCGAGCCGTCGGGCAAGAACAGGAGATCGGAGATGCCGCCCGGCGTGGGCCGGCCCGCGAGATCCACGTCGACGCGCGCGCGCGCCCAGAGCGAGAGGCCGGCGTCCTCGAGGAGCTTCGGGTCGACCGGGGGCTCGCTCCCTTTGCCCTTGCCAGCGTTGCCCGTCGCGGGCCGCCGTTCCGGGAAGAGCGCGCCCGGCGACGCGATCCGCCAGATCATCGCGTTGCCCTGCGCGTCGAGCGGGGCCTTCAGCCCGAGGTACAGCGAGCCCTGGTGGAAGGCGATGCCCTCGATGTCGAGCTCGCGCGTGCCGCGCGGGAGCCCGAGCGCCGCGGCGCGCTCGGCGCTCGCGTCGAGCATCTCGGCGAGGTGCACCTCGCCGTCCACGCGGAAGCCCTGCCCGTCGCTGCGCAGGCGAAGGAGCGCCGTGCGGCCCGGCTTGCGCCGCCCCTTCTTGTTGTAGCTCTGGGAGGAGAGGAGGTAGATCTCGCCCGCGTCGCCGGCGGTGATCCCCTCGACGTCGACGAGCTCGTCGACGCCCTGCACCACGACGGGCTCCGGGTCGACGGCGCCGGTCGCGGACATCGCGAAGAGCCACGGCGCGCCTTCGTCGTCCTTGCCGTCATGGCCCGTGTCGTCGCTGATGATCAGGTAGCGCCCCTCGGCGGGGCGAACGAGGAGCCCCGAGGGCTCGAACCGCGATCGCCGCGAGAGCGCCGGCGGCACCCGCATGGCGAGCGCGCGCACCGCTGCGGCGGGCGGCGGTGGGGCGGCGGGGGACGGGGCGGCGCTGAGCGTGGCGTGGCCGGGCTTGAACACCACGTCGAACGCCTGGCCGGCGGGGACGTCCACGGGGTACTCGAGCGCGATGGTGACCTCGCGGCCCCACATGGGCTGCCGCGGCGACGTCCAGCAGCGCATGGGCAGCTCGGCGACGAGCGGGCCGAGCGCGGCGATCTTGCCGGGGAGCGGCTCGCCGCGCTGGCCGCGGACCCAGAGCCGGGCGGCGTCCCCCTCGGCGAGGCCGAGGGCGGAGCGCTCCGGGACGCAGGCGACCACGGTGCCGCGCGGGCTCACCACGCGCACCACCGGTTCGCCGGGCGCGGCCACGTCGCCGACCTGCTTGTCGATGCCGGCGACGCGCCCGCTGCTCGTGGCGCGGAGCGCGTAGCCCGCCCGGCGCTGCTCGAGCATCTCGACGTTGCGCCGGGCGACGAGCAGGTCGGCCTCCAGCTTGGCCGCGGCCGCGGGCGGCTGCCCCTCCGCCTCCTGCCGGCGCTGCTTGGCGACCTGGATCTGCCGGGAGAGGAGGCCGAGCGTGCGGGGCTTCTCCGCGGCGAGGGCCGCGGCGCCGGCTTGCTGCACGGTGAGCTTGGAGAGGTCGTCGACGACCGCCAGCCGGTCCTCGACGAGCTGCTTGACCCTGGCGACCTCGTCGCCGAGCACCTTGGCCTCCGCGCTCGCCTGGAGCTGCTCCTCGCGCTGCTGCGCCAGATCGCGCTGAAGCTCCTCGACGGTCAGGTCGAGCTCGTGGGTGAGGAGGGACTGCTCGGCCCGCGCTTCGGCCTCGAGCTGCGCCGCCTCCGCCTGGGCGACGGCGATCTCCGCGTCGATCGCGGAGGTGTCCAGCGTGGCCACGATCTGCCCCGGGGCCACCTCGTCGTTGAGGCCGACGTGGATCGACGCCACCCGCGCGATCTCGGTGGGGGCGAGCGCCTGGAGCACCGGCTGCTCGAAGCCGACGATGGGCCCGCGATCGTCGCCGCCGAAATGGAGGTACGAGGTGACGCCGAGGGTGGCGACCAGGCAGATCCAGGGGGCGGCGTCCTGGAGCGCCGCGCGGAGTCGGTGGGTGATCATCATGGAAGGATCCTCGCGCGCTGAACAGCGCAATGAATCAACGGCACTGGTCCACTGCCCTCAAAGCTCGTTCTGGGTCTCTGGCGCCACGCTCCACGTGGTGTGCAAAGGAGCAGCCGGCAGGGACCGGCGGGAGCGTGGGTATCCGAGGCCCCTGATTCAGAGATCCAGCGTCGGCTCCTGCAGCAGCAGGGAGACGTCGCGCATCCCCGGGAGGGCCTGGAGGCTGGTGACGAGCGGGGTGCGGAGCTCGGGGGTGAGGACGCTGATCTGGTAGGCGTGCTCCATGAGCGTCCCCTGCGCGGCCTCGCGGAGCGTCACCAGGGAGAACGTGCGGCAGTGCGCGCGGAGGATCCTGGCGATCGCCTCCTCGACCCCCTGTCCGGGCGGCGCGACGAAGCGGAGGAGGCCATCCGGCTGCCGGCGCGCGCCGTAGCCCGTGACGTGGAGGAGCACGGCCCCGCCCCCGAAGATCAGCGTCCCCGAGATGGCGGTGCCGTAGGCCTGGAGGCCGCTCGCCATCCCCACGCCGAGCGCCGCGAAGACGAAGATGATGTCGCGCGGATCGCGCATGGTGGTGCGGAAGCGGACCACGCTCAGGCCGCCCGCGACGCCGATGCCCGCGGCGATATTGGCGCCCACGGCGAGCATCAGCATGCACGTGATGATGCTGCCCATGGCCATCCCATGCACGGTGGTCCGCGCGTACGACAGGCCGCGAAAGGTGGCCATGTACACGGCGGCGATCACCTGGCCGAGCCCGAAGGCGAGCAGGAGGGCGACCACGGCCCTGCGCCACTCGAAGGCGTTCCCGGTGATGACAGGCTCGAACAGCTCGTTCATATATGGCCCTTCCGCGCGGCGCTCGCCGGTCAGCGATCCCTGTGCGTCACTGCCCGAGGAACGTGGTCACGTCCTCCTGGCGCGTGCTGGCGTGGGCGATCAGCTCGTTCAGGGCATCGTTGAACGAGGCCTCCGATTCCACGAAGGTGTGTTTCTCGATCTCGCCCTCCGGGCCGACGACGTACGGTGCGATCAGCGCGTGCGCCTCGCGGAAGCGCTGCTCGGCGGCGGCCGGCTCGTAATCGACCTGCACGGTCTGGGCGAGGTTATCCCGGTACATCTCGGCGTAGACCGGATCGTCGAGGAGGAAGCGGATCAGCGGCCATTCGTCGGTCAACTCGTCCAGCGAGAGGGACAGCCCCTGGCCGAATCCCCCGCTCGTCGCGAACGCGAAGCTGTGATCCCAGGGAATCCACCGGAACTGGCCGTCCCTGTCCTCGTCCGCGTACAGGAAGTAGTTGTGGGCCATGCGGCCGTACTGGTCCCAGTCCTCGATCACGGTGTTGACGGCGAGCCAGCGCAGAAAGCCCTCGACGTCGAGGTGAGCCTCCAGCCCGGCGCGCCACGCCGGGGCGCCGGTCCGGTCCGCGTGCAGCGCGTCGAAGAGCGCCTTCGCGTCCGAGAAGTCGGCCTCGTCCTTGTTGTTCTCCTTGCCGAGGGTGTCCGGATCCCACGTGGCCCAGGTCGCGCCGGCGCCGTCGGGCTTGTAGACGTTGCCCTCGTCGTTGCCGAACTGGGTCTTCAGGAACACCTTGTCCGAGGGGAGCTCGGTCCCGGTGTACAGCCCGAAGTAGGTGGGCCCCTCTCCGTGGTCGATGAAGACCCGGTAGAAGGCGGTCGCCGGCGACGGGACGCCCGCTCTGGCGAAGATCTCGGTCGCGATCTTCTCGCGCACGAGCGATGGATCCCCCGTGCCGTTGGCCAGGCTCAGGTTCTTGAAGCCGTAGAACCGCTGGTCCTTGATCTCCGGGTAATCGTCCTCGAACTTATCGAACGACAGGCGGAGCGGGAGCTTCAAGCTGCCCTGCGACCAGGACATGGCCAGGCTGGAGTTGCCCTTGAAGCGGATGCCGACGTGATGCCACTCCCGGTCCTCGGTCGCGACGTCGCACTCGACGTAGATGGGCGTGTCGTCGATCAGATCGATGCTGCCGCCATCCGGCCCTCCCGGCCCACCACTCGGCTGGCAGAACAGGCTGCCGTCGCTGTGCTCGGCGCATGTCCCCGCGAGCTCGTTCCCTGCGAATTGGGCGGCGCAGGCGTCGCCGAGCGCGAGCCCGGCGCACGCGTCGAAGAGCTCCTGCGGCGGCGCGCCGCCGGGGCCGCCCGGGGCGCCGCCCGCGCCGCCCGGGGCGCTGCCGCCCGCGCCGCCCGGCTCACCCGGGACGCCGAGGCCGCCCTCGCCGAAGGCGCCCACCTGGGCGGTCATGTCGTCGAGCATGGCCTGCCAGTTCTCCCGCGTGATGGTGATATCGAGGCGCGGCACGCGGTCCTGCGGAAACGCAGCATCGTAATCGGGGTCCTCCTTGGCGTCGTTCTCCTCGCCGCCCGAGCCCGCTCCCCCTGCGCCTCCACCTCCCATCCCCGTGCTGGCGGTTGTCCCCGTGGTTCCGTCGGCGTCAGGGGTCGAGTCGCCGCAACCCTGAAGCGCCGCGGTGGCCAGCACAACGGCCGTCGCCGTGGTCGTAAGGAATCTAATCTCCATCGGTTCACTCCCGTGCTCGCGTGGTCGATGGAGATCCTGTGGTGAAAATGTGTCACGCGAACGAAGGAATTGTTTGGATATGTGAAGACACCGTGAAAGACCCGATCCGCGCGTATCCCGGGAGCTCCGGGCCGTGCGCACGATGGATGGGTATGCGGGCATGGCGCCGGGCTTCGGCCGGAACGCGATCGAGGTTCCGTTCGGCGATATCTATGTGACGATGACGAGCCTCGCATCAGGTGCCGTTGCGCCTGCGCCGGCCCGGCGAGCCCGCTTGTCGCCCGCTCACTCCGGGAAGAACGTCTCGATCGTCAGCGCCGGCGTCCGATCCGCGTGGACCCCGCCGAGCACCGCGAGCGTCCCGTTCGGCGCGGGCACCACGGCCGCGCCGCGCCGCGGCTCCCTCAGCGGCAGCTCCTCGACCTGCGCCGCCGCGACGTCGACGATGAAGCTCCGCGTCAGCCCGTCCTCGCCCGCCTCGGAGCCCACCGCGAGGATGCGCCCGCCGGGCAGCGCGAACGCGGCGACGCCCCCGATGGCCGCGGTCAGCGCGGCGCCCTCGACCTCGACCGCCGCGCAGGTCGCGGCGCACCCCGGCGCGATTCGCCGCGTAGGCACCGCGGCGCCGCCCTGGACCCCACCGACGAGCGCGATCTCCCCGGGACCGGTGATCGCGGCGCCCGCCCCCTCGGAGGCATCCGGCGGAAACGGCCTCGGCGAGAATTCGGTCGCGCCGTCGCCGAGCAACTCCAGCCCCTCGCCGTCCGCGCTCCCGCCCGCGACGACAAGGCCCAGACCTTCCACCCACACGGCCGCGGCGCCGGCCCGCGCGTGGCGGAGCTTCGCCACGGAGAGCGCCCCGTCCTCGCCGACGACGAGCACCTTGTCCGAAGGCGCGCCCGCCGCCCCCGCGGCCGCGCCCGCGCGCGTCGCGCCGACCACGAACGAGCGCCCGTCCGAGGCCTCGACCGTCCGGCCGCCCGCCACCTCCGCGAACGAGCCGAGCCCCTCGGGCAGCGACGCCTCGGCGCTCTGCCCCGCCGCGACGTCGGTCCAGCTCGCGCCCTCGCCGTCCAGCGTGAGCAGCAGGTCTCCCCGCACCACGAGCGACCGCGCCGCCCGCGGGAGCGCGCCGCTGGAGGCGCTCCCGCCCCACGCCGCGAGGTCGTACGCGTCGAGCCGCGCCGGGTCGACGCCACCCGCCGCGGCGCCCTCGGCCGCGGCGCCGCCGGTGAGGATCAGGTAGCGCTCCGCGAGCGCCGCCCCGGGCGCGCCGACGCGCGACGCCGCGAGCTCGCCCGGCGGCCGCGCCCACCGGCCGGTCCGCTGGGCGAAGAGCGGCAGCACGTCGCCCGTCACCGCGGCGAGGTAGATGCCCGCCGCGGAGCGCCCCCGCACCACGATCGCGCCGCCCGCGTCGAGGCCGCGCACATCGAACGTGTACGCCCGCTCCGCCGGGATCTCGCCGAAATCGAGCTCGCCGCCCGGCGCCGCCGCCGCCGACACGGTGACGTCTCCCTCGGCCGCCGTCGCGGTCACCTCGATCCGGGCGACAGGTGGATCTTCCTGGAACGCGGTCGCCTCGTGCCCCGGCACGACCTCGACCGTGAGCGTCCGCGGCCCTTCCGCGCAGCCCAGGAGCGACAGGCCGAGCGCGGGGAGGAAACGGCCCAGGAGCGGGATCTTCATGAGGGCCGAGTCATAGCGCCTCGAGCGCGCGAAAGCCCAGCGGAGGTGGACCGAGCGCGTTGCGCGCCGATCTTCACCGAGCGCTACAGGTCGACCTGCACGCCGATCTCCACCACCCGCTCCGGCGGCAGCCTGAAGTAGTCGGGCACGGCGCCGGCGTTCCGCGCCATCACCGCGAAGATCGTCTCCGTGATCCTGCCCATCCGGCCCCTGTCGGTGGCGAGGATCGTCTCGCGGCCGAGGTAATACGCCACGTCCGCGAAATCGATGGGCAGCGCGTGCGCCGCCGCGGCCCGCCGCAAGAGGGCCGGCACGTCGGTCGACTGCATGAAGCCCGAGCGGATGACGACCTGGTGAACCCCCTTGTCGAGGCTCGTCACGTCGAGGCGCTCCCTGTCGGCGACCCGCGGGACGTGCTCCGTCACGACGGTCAAGATCACAACCGTCTCGTGCAGCACCTTGTTGTGCTTGAGGTGGTGCGTCAGCGCGTAAGGCGTCTTGCCCACGCGTGCGCTCAGGAAGACCGCCGTGCCGGGGACCCGCGCGCGGCACTTCGCGTCGAGATCGCGCACGAAGGTGTCGACCGAGGGGGCCGCCCGCGTGAAGCGCTCGGCGAGGATCGCGCGGCCTCGCTTCCAGATCACCATCATGGCGAACAGGACCGCGGCGATGACCGCCGGCACGTACCCGCCGTCGAGGAACTTGATCAGGTTGGCCCCGAAGAACGGCAGATCGAACGAGAGGAACAGGATCAGCAGCGGCAGCGCCTTCGCGAGCGGGGCGCGCCACGTGTGCCGCATCACGACGAAGAAGACGATCGACGTGATCCCCATCGTGCCGGTCACCGCGATGCCGTACGCCGCGGCCAGCCGGCTCGACTGCTGGAAGATCAGCACGAGCGCGAGGCACCCGGCCGCGAGGGCCCAGTTCGTCAGGGGGATGTAGATCTGCCCCGCGGCCTCGCTCGAGGTGTGGCGCACCTGGGTCCGCGGCAGGTACCCGAGCTGGATCGCCTGGTGCGTGAGCGAGTAGGCGCCCGAGATCAGCGCCTGCGACGCGATCACGGTGGCCATGGCGGCGAGCGCGACCAGCGCGTAGGTGAGGGGACCCTTCGGCACCATCGCGAAGAACGGGTTCGCGGCGGCCTCGGGCTCCTGCAGCAGGAGCGCCCCCTGGCCGAAGTAGTTGAGCACGAGCGCCGGGAGCGCGGCCGCGTACCAGGCGAGCCGGATCGGGCCGCGCCCGAAGTGCCCCATGTCCGCGTAGAGCGCCTCGCCCCCCGTGATGACGAGGACGACCGACCCCAGGATCGCGAACCCGTGGAAGCCGTGGGCGGCGAAGAAGCGCGCCGCGTACACGGGGTTCAGCGCGGCGAGCACCGCCGGGTTCCTGGCGATGAACACGAGCCCGAGCACGGCGAGCGCGGTGAACCAGAGGACCATGATGGGGCCGAAGACCTTGCCGACGCGCGCCGTCCCCCAGCGCTGCACGCTGAAGAGCCCGACGAGGATCGCGCAGGTGAGCGGCACGACGAACGGCTTGAGCCCGCTCGTCGCCACCACGAGCCCCTCCATGGCGCTCAGCACCGAGATGGCGGGCGTGATGACCCCGTCGCCGTAGAGGAGCGCGGCGCCGAGCACCACGAGCCCGGCGAGCCACCCGACGCCCTGCGTCCCGCTGGCGCGCAGCCGCTCCGGCACCAGCGCGAGCAGGGCGAGGATGCCGCCCTCGCCGTCGTTGTCGGCCCGCGTGATGAAGGTGACGTACTTGACCGTGACCACCATCATCAGCGACCAGAAGAGGAGCGAGAGTAGCCCGAGGACGTTGTCGGGCGTCGGCGGGACGCCGTGCGTCGCGCTCACGCACTCCTTGAGCGCGTAGAGCGGGCTCGTGCCGATGTCGCCGAAGACGACCCCGAGCGCGGCCAGGGCGAGCGCGGCCTTGCCGCCGTGAGGGCCGTGCGCCGCGGTAGCGTCGGCGCCACGGCGAGCAGCGCCGTGCTGCGTGGGACCATCGTCCGCGCGGGTCACCGCCCGCTGCGTCGCTCCAGGAGGGGCCGGCAGAGCGCCGGGGGGAGGCTCGGCAGAGGCCGGGTCGTTCATGGGGCGGAGTCATAGCGCTCGCCGTCGTGAAAGCCCACCGCCGCGCAAATGGAGCCGAATCAGGCCCGGATCCTGGAGGCCATGGATGCGCTCGTCAACCGCGCCGACGCGAACAAGCAGAAAGGGCGGAGCCCGCGGAGGTGTAAGTCTCCTCCACAGCGGCTCGCGGAGGCTGGCGCATGATGCATTGAGGAGGTGAAGCGCTCGTCGCGAGACGGAGCCGGTCATCTTGGCTCAAGCTGCGATCGTGGTTGAAGCTGCCACCGCGCTCGACGTTCTTCGTCCGGGCGCGGTGACATCGCGCGGCGCACGAAGACCAGGAACTATTGAATCGACCGGCGCCGGACCGGGAGAGGCCCCCTCCAGGACGGTCGCGCTCCGTGCGGGTCAGGCGGCGGGCTCAGCCAGAGGGCAGGCGATGGCCGGCGCGTAGAGCGCGTCGCTTTCGGAGCACGCCGAGGGCCAGCGGTGCGAGCAGCCAGAGGGAGGTCGATGCGCTCGCCCCCGTCGTTCCGATGTAAGCGCACGAGCATCCTCCATCGTCCGACGGGTCCGCGTCGGCTGAGCCAGAGCCGCTCGAATCGGGGGGCGCGCCGCCTGTAGAAGCTCCGCCACCACCAGCCGAGCTGTTCGACCCATCCGTTGTGGCGCTGCCGCTCGTCGAGGCGCCTTCCGCAGACGTTCCAGCGCCACCTGTGCTCGCAGCGCCGCTGCCCGCGCTTCCGCCGCCGCTGCTCGCGCCACCTGCGCCGCCGCTGGTCACCGCGCCTGCCGTGGCGCTCGTGCTGGCGCCCCCAGCGCCGCTCTCTCCGCCTGCGCCGCCGCTGGTCACCGCGCCTGCCGTGGCGCTCGTGCTGGCGCCGCTGGCGCCCCCAGCGCCGCTCTCTCCGCCTGCGCCTGCGCTGGTCACCGCGCCTGCCGTGGCGCTTGTGCTGGCGCCGCTGGCGCCGCTCTCTCCGCCTGCGCCTGCGCTGGTCACCGCGCCTGCCGTGGCGCCTGTGCTGGCGCCCCCAGCGCCGTTCTCTCCGCCGGCGCCGCCGGTGTTCGCACCTCCGGTGCCGGCGGCGCCCGCACCGCTCTCTCCGCCGCTGCCGCCGCTGCTCGCGGCGCCTGCCGTGACGCTCGTGCCGTCGCTGCCGGCTGCACCTCCGGTGCTCGTGACGCCCGTCCCTGCGACGTCACACGAGCCCTCGATGCAGATACCGCTTGCGCCGCAGCTGTTGCCGTTCGTGGGACCACAGATCCCGTCGACGGCAGCGCCCGCCGCCACGCTGCACGCGGAGCAGTCATCCGTCGCCGCGCTGCAAGTCGTTCGGCAACAGACACCATCGACGCAGTGCCCGCTCTTGCACTGGATGTCGATCTCGCACTCCTGTCCTTGCGACGCGGCGTCCATCTGATTGGCATTGACGCGATAGTTCTGAACGCCAGTCGTCTGGTCACCGAAGACGTACGTGACGAGCGAGCTGCGTCCGTCCCCGACCGCTGCCACGGTCGGCGAGTGGTACGCCCCGGTCGACGACGACAGGAGCGTCGTGCCGAGGACCACATCGCCCGCCGGTGAGAGCCACGCCCCGTGGATCTTCTTCTCTGTGATGCCTCCGGGCCACACGATGAGCGTGTCGACGCCGTCGAAGGCGAGCTCCGGTCCCTGCCGATACCACGCGCCGGAGTACCCTGCGATGCTCGTCGCGGAGAGCTGGATCCAGCTCGGATCCAGGACGTTGCCCGTGCTCGGCGACACGCGGGTCGCCCACATCCGGTAGGTCGACGAGCTGACGCTGCTGCTGGCGACCCGTCGCGCCGCGACCACGAAGGACGTGCCGTCGTAGGCGACCGCGGGGAACATGCCCGTACCCAGGCTGAGACCTGGGCTCGGATCGAGGCGCGTGCCGTCGGACAGGACGCGCGCGCCTCGCGTCCCGCTCGGCAGGAGGCTCGTTCCAGGCGTGTGCCAGACGATGAAATATTGACCTGCCCCATAGGCCATCGTGACGTGGCTCGCGCCCGTCCGCTGCGCCACGAGCAGCGGCGGGTCGTCGAGCACCGCGCCCTCCGCGCCGATACGCGACGCTTCGAGCTTGTCGTTGTCACCGCCAGCCGTATCCTGCCAGGCGACGAGGTACCCAGAGCCATCCGAGGAGACCGCCGGAGTCTTATCGGAGCCGCCCACCGAGATCGCGATGCCGTCCGGATCGAGCACCTGTCCGTCCGGCGTCACGCGCGCTCCAACCACGTCGCGGCGGGTGTAGTTGCTGCCGCTCCTGCGTCCGTCGAGCCACACCACGAAATAGCCGCTCTCGCTCGCCGCGAGGCGAGGCTCGCGCTGATCGTACGGCGCACTGTTGATCAGGATTCCGGCTGGATCCAGGACGGTGCCCGCCTCGCTGACGCGCGCGCCATAGAGGTCGGTGCGCGTCCCTTCGCGGTAGTCCTGCCAGACCACGAAATAGGTTCCATCCCTGTAGGCGATGGCGGGCATCGACTGCTCGCTCGCTGCCCGGCTCAGGTGCAGGCCTCCGACGTCGAGGGCGGCGCCGTCCGCGATGCGGGTGCCAAAGACCTCCCCGTCGTCGTCGCCAGCAAAGCTTCCATTGCCGAACCGCCCATCCTCCCACGCGGCGAGACACCCGGCCGCGCCGCAGAACACGGTGGATAGCGCCTTTCTCCCGCTGGCCGTGACGAGCGCGCTCCCGGCGCCGCCCAGGACCGCGCCGTCGGGGCTCACCCGGTTCACGAACACGTCCTGAGCGCTGCCGGAGCTCCAGACGACGACGAAGCTCGTCCCGTCGAACGCCGCCGAGGGGGCGACGTGCGTGCCGGGCTCAGCAGAGAGCTTCTGGCTCGCCGCGTCCTCCACCACGCCGGCCTGGCTCACGCGCACGGATTCGATTTGCGGGCGATCGGTCCCGTTCTGGTAGGCGACCAGGTAGCGCGTGCCGTCGAAGGCGACGGACGGCTTGATCTGATCGTAGGCGCCGGCCGCGATCGCGATGTGGTTCGGCTCGAGGACCACGCCCGCAGGCGAGATGTGCGCGCCGTAGATGTCGAAGCCGGCGACGCCCCCGCCCCGACGATCCGACCAGGTCGCGAAGTAGTTCGTGCCGTCGAAGAGGAGGCGCGGCTCGATCTGCGCCTGAACCTGGGTGGCGACGTTGAAGGAGGCGCCTACGAAGGTGCCGCTGGCGCTCACCAGCCGCGCCTTGATGTTCGAGCTCGAGTCCGTGTGCGTCGGCCACGCCACGAGGTAGTTCGTGCCGTCGAAGGCGACCGCGACGTCCCGCCCGAGGGCCTGCTCGATCGCCACGCCGCCCTGGCCGTGGAGCGGGACGCCCGCCGGCGTGATGCGGTTGAATCGAACCCAGCCGCTGATGTCGACGAACGCCACGAGGTAGTTGGTGCCGTCGAAGGCGATGGCGGGAGGGTGCTGCGCCGTGCCGTTCTCGAGCACGGGGATGCCCCCCGGATCGAGGACCTCTCCGGCCGGCGTGACGCGCGTGGCAAAGAGCCTGCGGTAGTTCTCGTCGATGGCCCGGTTGTCGTTCCAGATCACGAGGTAGTTGGTGCCGTCGAAGCCGATCGCCGGCATCGACTGATCGAGGCGCGCAAAGCCGAGCACCGGCTCGTTCAGCGGGATGCGCAACGTGAGGAGCGGATCGATCTCGGCGGGGAAGATGGAGCTCGCCACGACCTCCTCCGGCACCACGATGCGCAGCGCGCCCTCGCCCAGGTGCTCGACGGCCAGCGGGACGACGTTGCCCGTCGCGTCGCGCCATGTCGCGTCGCCGTAGCTCACCACGCGACCGTCCTCGGTCACGAACGAATGCCCCGAGCCCGCGGAGTACCCGCGGTACGTGGCCCCCGTCACGCGGAGCCGCACCTCGATCGCCCCCGCGCACGGCGCCTCCGCGAAGGAGAAGCTCTGATGAAGGCCTTCTTCCGTGTTCGCGAGGTGCTCGACGGCCCAACCGCGATCGAGCGCGAGGTGACCGTCGGCGACCACCTCCGCGCCGCGCCGCTCGGGCGACGCGAGCTCGCCTCCGCCGCACGAGAAGCCAGACGTCTCGAACGCGACCTGGACCGACGGGGCCGCGCCTCGAGCGGCTTTGCCGGCAAGGCCCAGCTCCACGCGCTCCTCGGAGACACGCGCCCGGTAGGCGCCAAAGCCGCCGCTGAAGGTGCTTCCGGGCGTCCGGCGAAAGGCGAGGCGCGCTCGACGCATCGTCTTTTCGAGGTCGAAAGGCACGGCATGAGGCGACCTGGCGCCGCTCTGGACAGCCTTCGAGGCCTTCGCCTCGGCTCCCGGCTCCGGCGCGGAAGAATCGGAGCAGGCCGCCCCGCCGAGCGCCGCCAAGGTCGTCAGCAGCAGCGCGCTGGTCACCCAGCGGCTCGCGCCTAGCCCGGGGTGCGAAGGCCTGGTCGTAGGGTGCGCGGTGCCAGCGCAAGAAGGCATGTCCCCGCAATTTCTCACGCTCGAGCTCGCTCGCCCATGGAAAGCCGCCGACCACCCCGGAGAAAGTCGCCGCGTCTGGCGTTGGGTCGCCTCGAGCGTGCTCTTCACTCGGGGATCGTTGGAAGCCGGTTTGTGAGAAAAATTACGCCACTCGGCCAGCGCATCCAATGCGCCATGGAGGCGACGCCCGGAAGAAACGAGCGGGCTCTCCCCAGCGGGGCCAGGTTCGCCGACCTCGACCCTCAGTCACATTCGTACTTCCACATGCAGAAGCCCTGTTCATCCGAGAGGCCCGGCCCGTGGAACATGTGCCAGCACTCCATCCCGCTCGGGCACGTGGTGTCCTCGTCGCAGGGCAACTCGCAGACCGAGTTGCACACCGGCGTGGCGGTGCCGCTCGGCGGCCGCGGGCAGTCCTCCGCCGTCTCGCACTCGTAGTTGCATTGCGCCGCCACATCGCACCACGTCGATCCATCGTCTTGTCGCGCGGCGACGTACGCCACCCTGCACATGCGCTCTTCACCGCTCGGTTCGGGATCCGGACAGACGTGGGGGAGGGCGAAGTTGCCCTCGTCCCCGGAGGAAACGCAGGCAGCCCACGGCCCTTCGGTGGCCCCCTCGACGGTCGTCGCCAGGTGGACTTCCACGATCGGATCGACATGGCGGTCGCCGCACGCCGCCTGTGCCGACGCGAGGGCCGCCGACGAGCCCAGAGCCCAGAGCTTCGTAGCCGTGATCTTCATTGGATCCTCCACGCCGAGCGCCGAAGCGCCCGGTGTCCAGATGTTCTGTGCTGAGGTCACGGCAGCTGCCCATTTCGGCTCATGGCAGCTCGACCTCCACCCCGAGAGACGCGCCCAGGAACGGGCGACCCCACGTCTCCGTCGCGCGGCCTGCGGCGTCGATCACGATGCGCGGCGCCGCGATGCCGGCGAGCAGGTGCTCGCTGATCCGCAGGTGTGGAGTCGGCGCGAACGAGAGCCCTGCGCGCAGGTACGTCGCGACCGCGTATGCGTCCTCCGATCTGCCCGCGTACCGGGGCGAGCGGCCTTCGCCCTCGACATGCAGCCAGGCGGCGGCGAGCCCTGCGCCGGCCGATGGCAGCCACGTGGCGTCGGTGGGGCCGAGCGGGACGCGCACCCCCAGGGCGGCGAGCGCTATGCGCGCGTGCCGCGTGCCCTCTTTGCCCTCACGGCTCGCGCTGGCGAGCGGGATCTGGACGAAGGTGGAGAGCCCCAGACGGGACCAGATCATCGCGTACGCCGACACGTCCAGCATCGGGGTGGAGGGCACGCCGCCTGCGCTCCACAGGATCGCCGGCGCCGCCCCGACCCCGAACGTCATCGGTGCTCTTCGGGTCGCGCCTGGCCTGGAGGCTGGGGGAGGAGGCGGGCGGGAGGTGCCGTCGGCTCGCGGGCGCGCGGCGGCGACGGGCGCGGGCCTGGCCGGCGGAGTCTCTTGCATGTCGACGACGGCGCGAGCCTCCGGATCGGCTTCGACCTCGCCCTGCGACGGACGGGGCGAGCGCACATCGAGGAGGCTCGCGCGCAGGAGCTCCACCGCGCGAACCGCGACCGTGGCTGGATCGTCGGCCATCACGGCGCTCTGGACCGATCGACCGGTCGCGCCACGGGCGATCGAGATCTCGACGCCGCCCGGCACCTCCGTCACCCGGATCTCCGCCGCCGCTCCGGCCTCGCGCGCGCTCGTCTCGATCGGCCCCTGGGAGCGCGGCTCGGCGCCGCCCCTCACGACCACCACGGTGAATCCGAGCGTGGCGAGCTCGGCATACACGCGGGCCATGATGGAATCCGACCGGCGATCGGCGATCAGGACGACCTTCGTGCGTGGAGGCTCCGGCGGCGGATCCGGCGGCGCCGCGCGCGCTTCGGGTGCGACGAGGAGGCAAAGCCCGAGCGCCCAGCCTCCGCCGTGGGTCGCGCGAGCCGGCCTTCGAGACGGCATTTACTCCCCCTCGAGGAGATCCCTGGCATGCGCGGCGTGGGGACCCGCCGGATACCGCGCCAGGTAGCGGCGCGCGGCGTCGCGGGCCTCGCTGGCCGACCCCATCGACTCCCGGCACTCGATGACCCTCCCGAGCGCTTCCTGCGCAAAGGAGCCGCCCGGTTGCTCTTCGAGGTACACGAGGAACCAGCGCTCGGCCTCGGCGTACGATCGCCGCTGGTCGAACGCCATCCGGCCGAGGTGGAAGGCGGCCTTCGCCGCCTCGCCCGAGCCCGCGAACCGGCTCCGCGCCGCGGTGAGCGCCGCCGCGGCGCGATCCGCCTTCCCGGAGAAGCGCGCGACGTCCGCGAGCGTCAGCAGATCCGCCGCGCTCGCGCGGGCGACGAGCCCGTCGAAGCCCTCGGCCTCGGCCGCCGTCATGGCCTCCTGGTACCTGTCGCTGGCCACGAGATCGCGCCAGCTCGGCCGGCGGGGGGCGGCGTCCGCGGCCTTCGCGGCCATCGCGCGTTCGCTGGCGCCGGTCGCTGCGGGGGCCGGCTCGAAGGCCGCCTGATCGATGGGCGTGGCGGACGGCGCAGGCGGCGCGGCGGCGCGCAGCTCCCCGCGCGTGAGCTCGAAGCGCTGCTCCTTGCAGAAGACCTCGAGCGTCTCTCCCGCGGCGACGGTGCGCCGCCCCCCCACGAGCGGCCCCGACACGGCGACCGATCCTTCCCGCAGCACCAGCTTGAGCTGCTCGCTCGCCGGGGACCAGCTCAGCTCGAAGCGCGTGCCGGTGACCAGCACGTCGAACGGGCCGACGTCGAAGCTCCAGGCGCTCGTCGCGGTGTGCGTCACGGTCGCGGTCAGCCGGCCGCCTTCCAGCAGCACGCGCGCGCCATGTGCGTCGGCGGCCACCACGCGCGCCCGGGCGTTCGCGTCCAGCGCCAGGGAGGTGCCGTCCGAGAAGGCGACCGCCAGAGGAGCATCCGCGCTGGCGGCGATCCACGCCCCGACCTGACCTCGCGCGGAGCCCACCGCGAACGAGAGCGACCGCGACGAGGGGAGCAGCACGAGGAGCAGCGCCGCACAGACCCCCGCCAGCGCCACGAGGGCCGCGGGCGCGATCCACCGGGGACGCTTGGGGCCGATGCGCGCGGCCCCGGGACGGGAGGATCCGCCGGCCGCGATCTCCAGGAACCGTCGGCGCGCGCCCTCGAGATCCTGCGCCGCGAGCTCCTCATCCTGGGCCCGGCGGAGCTCATGAAGACGATCGAACGGGGGACGATCGCTCATGACGCGCCTCCCTTCAGCCACTCCTCGAGGGCGGGCTGCTCCCGCGCCGCCTCGAGGAAGTTGGCCTCCGCGCGGGCCAGCCTTCGCTTGATGGTCGCGAGCGAGACGCCGCACGCGTCGGCGACCTCCTGGAGATCCATGCCCTCGATGCGCCGCAGCGCGAACGCGATGCGCTCGTCGGCCGGGAGCCGCTCCAGCGCGCGATAGGTCGCGCGCAGCGCCTCGCGGGCTTCACCTTCATACGGGGGCTCCACGAGGGGTGGGAGCTCGTCGGGGGCGAAGAAGAGGAGCCATCTCCGGCGCGCGCGCCGCTGGATGCAGGTCCGCGCCGTGAACACGGCGACCGAGGTGATCCACGCCTTCAGCGCCGCCGGATCGCGCAGGGTGTCGAGGGAGGACAGCGCGCGGACGAAGGCGTCGTGATGCGCGTCGGAGAGGTCGCGGCTGCCGCCGAGCACCCGGCCGAGGACGCGGAGCACGTGCCCGGAGAAGCGCTCGTGGAAGGCGGAGAGCGCAGCAGGATGCCTCGCGCGGAGGCCCTCCACGAGCGCCTCGTCGCTCGCATAGGCGACCACGCCGAGCCTTCGCGTGGGCGCGAGCGCGCTGGCGCGCATCACCATGATCGTGGGGCTCCGCTGGGAATGACCGAACGCCTCCTGCCGCCTCGTGATCCGATCGGCCCCCTTGAGTCACGGCAGCGCCGCGAGACGGCTCACAGCGGACGAAGCCCGCGGGGATCGGCTGGCCAGCGCGCGCCCGGCGCCAGCCGAGAACTTTCTCCGCGCGCGCCGCGCATGCGAGGCTGCCCGGCCCCGCCGAAGCGCGCGCTCACCCGAGAGCGCTCGTCCAGAGACCGGACCTATCCGGGAGATGTAGGATAAAGTAGCACACGAAAGTTGTGGGTCGCCGGCCGGGCAGGGTAGACGAGGCGAGGAGGACGCATGAGGCGCAGCAAAGGCGAGAGCATGGACACCGGGGCGGTGCGGAACCTCGAGGAGATCCAGGAAGAGGATCCCGGGGCTCGCCCGTCGCGCGCGGGCGCGCTGGTGCTGGCCTCGCTCGGCGGGGCGTGCATCGTCTTCGCCGCGGTGGCGCTCCTGCGCGCCCCGCAGCGCGAGCGGCCGGTCACCGCCGATCCGCTCGGCGATCTGGTCGCGCGCGCCCACCCGGCCGGCGTGAAGCCGGCCCCGCGCCCTGCCACGATCGGGGAGGACGTGACCTTCCCCGCGGTCCTCTCGGACGCGGAGCACCCGACGACCGCGCTCGAGGCCGTGCGCGATCCGCGGGCGGCCAAGGCGGCCACCTCCGCCGAGGCGCCCGCCGCGGAGCCCCTCCCGCCGCCTGCCGCGGACCGGCTGCCCGTGGTCCCGCTGCCGGCGCAGCACGTGCTCGGGCCCTCCGGCGGCGAGGCCGCACCGAACGACACGCTCACGGCGATGGCTCGCCACGTGTCGCGCGAGGAGGGGCCCGAGACCGAGCGGGGAGGGCCTGGCAGCTACCAGCTCCAGGTGAGCTCGTTCAAGGACCCCACCGACGCCGAGAATTTCGCGGCGGCCCTGCGCCGGCGCGGGCACAAGGCGTACGTCGAGCCGGCGTACGTCAAGGGCCGCGGCCTCTGGCACCGGGTGCGCGTGGGCCCCTTCAAGTACAAGCGCTCGGCCGTGATCTACCGGCAGGAGTTCGAGGCCAAGGAGCGCCTCGTGACGTTCATCGTCGACCCGCCCAAGACCACGGTCAAGGTGGCCGACAGCTCCGGCGACGACGCGTAGATCAGGCGCCCTGGAGAGCCCTCCTCCATCGGCGCGCCGCCCCCGCTACCGGCGCGCCGCCCCCGGGAGCGCCGCGGCCGGCGTGAGCGCGCAGGACAGGACCCCCTTGGCCCCGGCGAGCTGCCCGGCGAGCTCGGACAGCTCCTGCCCGCGGCCCTTCAGCACCATCACCTGGAGCACCCGGGCCGCGTCGAGGCGGACCAGCAGGCTGGAGACCAGAGACCCCGCGCGCCGCTCCTCCAGCTCGGAGATCCGCAGCACGAGCTCCCGCACCTCGGGCTCGTAGACGAGCGTCAGCGTGGCCGCCACCTCGGCCCCCTCGTCCAGCGCGGCGCGCGTCAGGTCCGCGCGGACCAGATCGCGCAGCGCCTCCGAGCGGTTCTCGTAGCCCTGCGCGGTGATGCGCCGATCGAACTCGGCCAGCAGCGCGCGATCCATCGCCACGCCGAAGCGGACCAGGTCGCTCATCGCTCGTCCCCCGTTCAGCTCTTGCGCCGCTCGAGGTGCCGCCTCGCGGCGTCCTTCACCGGCGACGTCACGTTCTTGCTCTTCGCGATGCCCCGGAGATCCGACTCGCGCAGGTGCTGGACCAGCCGCGTCGCGACGAGCACCGGCGTCCTCGGGTTCTCGACGAGGTTCCGCTTCACGGTGTAGCTCTTCAGCCACTCGGGCGTCGTCGAGATGATCCGCAGCACCTCGTCCGAGATGTTCCGGTTGCGGCTGATGAGGACGACCTCCTCCTCCTGCATCTGCGGGCTGCGCACGGCGGCGCTGGCCACGAGGCGGTTCGAGTCGCGCACGAGCAGCATGCGCTCCTCGCGCGAGCCGAGCATCGCCCGCCGGATCCGCTGCGACATGGTCATGTCGGCGAGCCGCTTGTAGAGCGGGACGTACTGCTCCTTGAGCGCCTCCTTGCCCTCCTCGTCCTCGACGTGGGTGTCGACCGGCTCGTCCGCGGCGAGCGACTCCGCGAGCGCCTGCGTCTCGCTGAACAGCACGTCGTCCGGCGTGGGCTCGGGCGACGGCTCCGCGATGAGCTCGTCCTTGATCGCGACGCTGACCTCGCGCCACGCCGGGATGCCCGTGAGCTCGACCCCGTTGCGGGACGCGAGATCGACGAGGCGGTCGGCGGTCGACATCCGCGTGTTCTTGTTGAGGTAGAGCTTCTCGATGACGCGCGGGTTCTTGAGCAGCCGCTCCTCGTTGACGGCGATGAGCTCCGTCACCGCCTCGCCCCCGGTCCGCGCGAGCTCCTCGATCGTCTCCGCGGCGACGCCCGGCATCGCGAGGAGCCTCTCGACGACCGGGAGGCGGTCCGCGTACACGCGGGCCAGCCGGTCGATGACCGGCGGCTGCAGATCCGCGCCGAGCGCCCCCTGGAGCAGCGGCTCGGGGAGCGCCGCCAGCGTCTTCTCCGCGGCCTCGCGGGCCGGCTCCTCCTCGCGCGACGCGAGCAGCACGAGCACCGTCACGACCTCGCCCGGCTTGAGCCCGGGGGCGATGCCGCGCGCCGCCATCTCCCTGAGCTTCTGCGGCGCGCCCGGCTGCGCCAGCTTCTGCGCGGGCGCCGAGAGGGCGCCTACGTCGATCGGCGCGGTCATCGAGGCGCCCCCGCCAGCGCGGCCCCGTGCCAGGAGGACGAGCGCTTCGGCTGCCGAACGGCGGAGCTCGGGATCCCGGAGGACGCAGGCGACGCGGTTGGGACGGCCGACGCGGGTGACTCGGGCGACTCGGATGGCACCAGCGGCTCGACCAGAGCTAGCAGAGCAAGCGGAGCAACGGGCATACGGTCCTCCCGGCGGGCATTGCTGCCCTGCGATCTGCGGACTATCCTGAGGCCGCTGTGTGCCTGAAAGGCGCGGCGATCGTCAACGGAGAACGAACGGCGCGGGCCCTGCGCGCCGTCTGCCGGAATGAAGCCCGAGCCCGGGGGGCAGGGGACCGGCAGGTCCGTCACACCCAGCACACCGAAGAGGAGCGCGACATGGGGATTTTCGATTTCGTGAAGAGCGGCGTCCGCGAGATGATGATCGCGCGCCCGGACGCGGCGAAGCATCTCATCGTCTACAAGCACCCGGACCAGAACATCCCCTTCTGGTCGCAGCTGACGGTCGACAGCGATGAGTGTGCCCTCTTCTTCAAGGACGGCAGGTACATGGGTTACCTGCCCACAGGGCGCCACACCCTCCAGACCCAGAACATCCCGTTCCTGAACAACCTGGTCAACAAGTTCACGGGCGGGGACGTCTTCATCGCCGAGATCTTCTTCGTCAAGACGCAGCCGGTCCGCGGCGTGCCGTTCGGCGGGCCGCTGGAGTCGATGGAGGACCCCACCCTTTACGAGTTCGTGACGCCGCGCATCTTCGGTGAGTTCTCGCTGGTCGTTGTCGATCCGGTGCGGTTCGTCGTCGGGTACCACGGGCAGTGCGGCGGCAGCGGCGACAACGACGTCGTCCTGAGCTGGATCAAGGGCAAGTTCTTCATGAGCGTGAAGACGGTGATCGGCCAGGTCTGCGCGCAGCAGCAGAAGAGCCTGCTCAACCTCGGCGGCATGAGCATGGAGCTCGGCGCCCGCATCGTGCAATCCGCGCCGAACCTCGAGGAGATCGGCTGCAAGATCCTCGAGATCGGCAACTTCAACATCAACTTCTCGGCCGAGGACCAGAAGCTCCTCCGCGAGGCGAACAAGGCGCGCGGCGAGGCGCGCCGCGGCATCGGGGTCGCGCAGGACACCGCCCGCGCGAAGCAGTTCGAGCTCGATCAGCGGTTCCAGCAGGACGCGCGGTACGTGCAGCAGTTGGCGGGCAACTGGCAGAACTACGCCGCCGGCCAGGCGATGATGGGCGCCGGCCAGGGCATGGCGCAGGGCGGCGACGGCAGCGGCGTCGCGGGGCTGGGCGCCCAGGTGGCGATCGGCGCCGGCCTGGCGCAGGCGATGAACCCCGCGCTCGCCGCGCAGGGCCAGCCCCAGTTCGTGCCGCCCCACATGCAGCAGCCGGGGGCGCCGCAGGGCTACCCGGGGGCGCCGCAGGGCTACCCGGGCGCGCCGCAGGCTGCCCCCGCCGCAGCCCCGTCGATCGAGCAGCGCCTGGAGCGCCTCGGGGAGCTCAAGAGCAAGGGCCTCATCACCGACGAGGAGTTCCAGGCCCGCAAGGCGAAGATTCTCGAAGAGATCTGAGTCCTTACCAGGCGGCGCCGGCCGCCGCGCGCGGCGACCCGCGGGGGGGCGCTCCACGGCGGTCGCCGAACTGGCGCCATCTGATCCGAACCACTGAGCGCGCTTTCGGCTAGACTCGATGGGGTGCCAGTGACGCTCCGCATGGCCGGGGATGCTCAGCCCGAGATGACCGCCGGCGAGTCCGAGGCTGCCGAGCTGTTCCATCGGGAAGACATCCCGCGGCTGCACGGAGACGAATCATTTGCCCAGCCTCCGGCGCGCAGCGATGTGCCGCCAGCGCGCAGCGATGTGCCGCCAGCGCGCAGCGACGTGCCGCCAGCGCGCAGCGACGTGCCGCCAGCGCGCAGCGACGTGCCGCCAGCAGGGCGTAGCGACGTGCCGCCAGCAGGGCGTAGCGACGTGCCGCTGCGCAGCGACGTGCCGCTGCGCAGCGAGTTGCCGTTCCGCAGCGACGTGCCGCCGCGCGGGGAACCACTGCCAGCGCACGTCGACGCGCGCCCGGCGATCCCGCCCCTGCCGGCGCGCTTCGACGGGCCGGCGCGCCGGGGGAAGGCGAAGCAGACCCCCCGCGCGCGGCGCTGCCCGACCTGCAAGCAGACCTTCTCCGGCGACTCCCGCTTCTGCCCGTTCGACGGCGATCCGCTCGCCGACGCGCCCGACTGGAATCCATCGGCCGATCCGATGCTCGGGCGCACCATCGACGGCCGCTACGAGGTGCAGGCGGTGGTGGGGGAAGGGGGGATGGGGACGGTGTACGAGGTGCGCCACAAGTCGCTCGGCCGCCTCTTCGCCCTGAAGGTGCTCCGGCACGACATCGCGCAGGACGCCGAGCTCGTCGCCCGCTTCATCCAGGAGGCCAAGGCGGCCGCGGCGATCGGCCACCCCAACATCGTCGCGGTGAGCGACTTCGGCGCGATCGAGGTCGAGACGGGGCAGGCAGAGCTGCCGTTCTTCGTCATGGAGTTCCTCTCCGGGACCTCCCTCGCGTCGCTGCTGCGCACCGAGAAGACGCTGCCGGCCGACAGGGTCGGGCAGATCATGCTCCAGTGCGCCGCCGCGCTCGGGGCCGCGCACTCGGCGGGCGTCATCCACCGCGACCTGAAGCCCGACAACGTGTACCTCGTCCGCAACGGCGATCAGGAGTTCGTCAAGCTGCTCGATTTCGGCGTGGCGAAGGTGACCGGCGGCAAGCGGCTCACGCGCATCGGCATGGTGTTCGGGACGCCGCACTACATGAGCCCGGAGCAGGCGGAGGGGAAGCGCATCGACGCCCGCGCCGACATCTATGCGCTCGGCGTCCTCATGTACGAGTGCTTCGCGGGGCGCGTCCCCTTCGAGGCGGACACGTACATGGGCGTGCTGACCAAGCACATGTACATGTCGCCCGAGCCGCTCGAGCAGGTGATGCCCGACGCCACCGCGCTCGGCGCGTTCGGTCCGATCGTCATGCGCTGCCTCGCGAAGAACCCCGAGGAGCGCTTCTCCTCGATGGCCGACCTCGTCGAGGCCATCGAGCTCGCCCTCGATCCGCCGGGCCGCGTGACCTCCGTCGCGCCCCCGGGCGAGCTGCCTCGCCACGAGTCGATACGGCCGCGCGCGACCGAGTCGATGCGGCCGCGCGCGACCGAGTCGATACGGCCGCGCGCGACCGAGGAGATGCTCGCCCCGGTCCAGGCGCCCCCGGAGCCGTCCGAGCCCCTCTCGATGGCCGCGCGCGTGGCGATCGCGCTCGCGGCGGTCCTCGTGCCCATCGTCATCGCCCTCGGCGTCCGCGCCTTGCGCGCCTCGGCGCCCGAGGAGCTGCCCGAGGTCGCCGCCGCCGAGGCTCCCGGCGGCGCCCTCCCGGCGGAGACGGCGCCCGCCAGGGCGATCGACGAGCCGCCCGCCACGACCGCGGCCGCGACGACGGCGCCCGCGCCGACCGCGCAGGAGCCGCCGCGCACCCAGGGCACAGCCGCCCCGATCCCGGCGAAGCCGACCGCGCCGACGGCCCGTCCGTCGGCGACCGCGGCGCCCACGGCCTCCATGGTAAGGCCGCAAGCAACCGGCGATATCGTCGATCCCTGGAAGCGCTGATCGCCCGATCGGCGCGCGACGAAACCTGGCCTTCCCAGCCGTCCTGTGTGCACGATGGACGACGTCGAGAACCGGGCCCGCGGCCGCGGGACAAGCGATCGACGGCAGCGGCGACGCTCAGGGCGGAGCGCTTGACAGCGTCCGTTCGGGCTCGCCATCCTTCGCGAGGCGGAAACCTCTAGTGGCCAAGCAACAGCTCCTCCTGGTCGACGCGGATCCGCGAAGCGTTCGGGTCCTCGAGGTCAGCCTGAAAAAGGCCGGTTACAGCGTGACCACCGCGAAGGACGGAGCGGACGCTCTCGCGAAGCTCGAGGTCTCCACGCCGGACCTCGTCCTCAGCGACACGCGCCTCCCCAACGTGGACGGATATGCCCTCGTCCGCAAGATGAAGGAGCACGCCGACTGGGCCTCGATCCCGGTCGTCTTCCTCACGAGCCAGCGGTCCATCGAGGACAAGATCCGCGGGCTGGAGCTCGGCGTCGAGGACTACCTCACCAAGCCGATCTTCGTGCGCGAGCTCATCGCGCGCGTGACGCTGCTCCTCGCGCGGCGGACGCGCGAGGGGATCACGACGCGCCACTTCTCGACGACGGGGCGGACCAGGTTCTCCGGGTCGATCCTCGACATGAACGTCGTGGATCTGCTGCAGACGTTCGAGGTGAGCCGGAAGAGCGGGATCGTCCACCTGTCGCACGCGGACAACGAGGCCCAGGTCTACTTCCGCGAGGGCAAGGTCGTCGACGCGACGCTCGGCCGGCTCTGCGGCGAGGAGGCCGTCTACCGCGCGCTCCTGTGGAACGAGGGGACGTTCGAGGTCGAGTTCTGCAAGGTCGACAACCCCGACGGGATCGAGACGTCGACGCAGGGCCTCCTGATGGAGGGCATGCGCCGCGTCGACGAGTGGGGCCGGCTCCTCGAGGCGCTGCCGTCGCTCGCGACCGTGTTCGAGGTCGACAGCGAAGAGCTCCTGGAGCGGCTGAACGAGATCCCCGACGAGCTGAACGGGATCCTGCGCCTGTTCGACGGCAAGCGCACGCTGATGCAGGTGGTCGACGCGTCCCCGTTCGAGGATCTCTCGACGCTCTCGACCATCTCGAAGCTCTACTTCGAGGGGCTGCTGGTGCCCGCCGCCGCGCTCCCGCCCGACGACGTGGTGCCGAGCGAGCCGGAGGCGGCGTTCCACGACGAGTTCTCGCCGCTCTCGTCGCCGTCGAGCGCGCGGCGCTCCAACTCCAACTACCCCGAGGGGAGCCCGGGGAACGCCGGCTCCGACGACCTCGAGGATGCCGCCGTGGTCCCGGCGCCGCTCTCGAACCGGGTCTCTCCGGCGGTGCTCCCGCGCTCCCGGCCCGGTCACGAGCTGCACACGCCGGCGGGGGACCCCGACGCGGAGTCCCCCGGGCGCCCCGTGACGACCCGCAGCGCGGTGCACGGGCCAGGGGCGGTCGGTCGAGCGGCCAGCGCGAGCGCCGCCGTGGCGCGATCCGTGCTGGAGGGGGCACGGGCGCCGTCGGAGCCGCCGCGGAGCGCCGTGTCGGCCGCGACGGCGCGCTCCGGCGCGGCGGGTGGCCGCGCGCTGTCGGAGCCGCCGCGGAGCACCGTGTCGGCCGCGGCGGCGCGCGCCGGGGCGACAGCGGGCCGCGCGCCGTCGGAGCCGCCGCGGAACGCCGCAGCGCGGCCCGGGGCGACAGCGGGCCGCGCGCCGTCGGAGCCGCCGCGGAGCGCCGCGGCGCGGCCCGGGGCGACAGCGGGCCGCGCGCCGTCGGAGCCGCCGCGGAACGCCGCATCACCTGCCGAGGCCGCCCGGGTCACGTGGCCGCGCGCCGAGGTCGATCTCGACAAGGACACCACGCTCGCGAGCAGCGATGAGGCCCCGCTCACGCGACCGCTCGTGACGCCGCGCAGCTTCGCGCAGAAGCAGCGCCCCACGAAGAGCGACAGGCCCGTGGCCGCGGCCGCTCCCGCCGAGCAGCGCGTTCGCTCCACGCCCCCCGAGGCGCCCGCAGCGGCGCCTCCCGAGCCAGCGGCGCCACCCGCGCCTGCGGCAGCGCCGCCTGCGCTTGCCGCGGCAGCGGGCGTCGCGCTGCCCGCCGGAGAGGAGCGCACCCCGGCGGCGTCGACGAGCCCCACGCTGCGCCCCCGCCCGCCGAGCGACGCGCCGCCGCCTGTCGCCGTCCCGCGCGCGCCGGCGCCGCAGCCCGTCGAAGCGAAGGCCGGGGAGGCGCGCCCGATCGTGGCCCCCCCGCCGTTGCCGGACGCCGCACCGGCCGGCGCGGCCCCGGCGGCGAGCCTCGCGGCGGCGCCGGACGACGCGCCTCCTGGCGACCGCGGGCCGATCAGCGAGAGCGAGCGCTTCTTCCTCGGCGGCGGGGCGGACGCGCCGGAGGGGATGGCGGCGCAGGAGCATCCCTCGGCCGAGGACGCCGATACGACCGCCGGCGCGGTCGAGGCCACGCTCTTCGGGCCCCGCCACGAGGAGCGCCGGGCCCGCACCGCGCGGATCGTCGCCGGCCTGGTCACGGCGCTCGCGCTCGGGGCCGCCGGCGTGTGGCTGGTCGGCCAGACGGGGCGCCCCGTGCCAGCGGCCC
This sequence comes from Sorangium sp. So ce117, assembly GCF_051524395.1. Classification (NCBI taxonomy): domain Bacteria; kingdom Pseudomonadati; phylum Myxococcota; order Polyangiales; family Polyangiaceae; genus Sorangium; species Sorangium sp. So ce117. The sequence continues at coordinate 5,374,761 of NZ_CP150309.1, read as the reverse complement.
CGGTCCATGCGCCCTTGCCGGAGGAGGGACCGGCGGGTCAGCACTCCGCGGCAGTGCCCGCAGCGGCCATGGCCGCGTCGGAGCCGGAAGGAGAGCCGGCGGCCGCCGCCGCGGCGGGGCTCTCCGCAGCGACCCCCGCCGACGCCCCGGCTGGCCAGCCGGCCGCGCCGGCCTCCGCGAGCGCGCGGGCGAAACCTGCCGCGGCGAGCCCCGCGCCGGCCGGAGCGCCTTCCGAGCGCGCTTCGCACGCGCCGACCACCGACGCGGCGCCGCCGAGCGCGGCGGCGACCGCGGGCCAGGCCGCCGCACCGGCGCGGGAGCCGGAGCCCTCGGCTGCCCCGCCCGCGTCCGCGCCTGCCGCGCCGGACGAGGGCGGGCCCCTCTCGACGCGCGTGATGCGCGCCCTGGAGTCGGGGCAGACCGGCAAGGCGGTGCAGCTCGCGCAGCAGCTCACGGCCGCTTCCCCGGGGAGCGCCGCGGCGTGGCACCTGCGCGGCGCCGCAGAGCAGGCGGCCGGGCGCGGCGGGCGGGCCTCGTTCCGCAAGTGCGCCGAGCTCTCCTCGCCCGAGTCCTCGCTCGGCGCCGAGTGCCGCGCGCTCGCCGGCATGCCGTGAGCGTGAGGTCCGCGCTCAGCGCGACCGCGACCTGAGCCGGGGATCGAGGGCCAGGGCCGCCACATCGAGCGCCACGGTGGCGAGCACGATGGCGGCCGCGGAGAAGAGCACCGTCCCGACGATGAGCGGGCCGTCCCGGTTCTGGAGCGCCTCGACCGCCATGCTCCCCACGCCGGGCCAGCGGAAGAGCTTCTCCGTGACGATCGCGCCGCCCGCCAGCGCACCGAGGTCGAGCGCGGCGAGCGTGGCGAGCGGCAAGAGCGCGTTGCGCAGCGCATGGACGACGAGCGCGCGCAGGCGAGAGGCGCCCTTGGCCCGCGCGGTGCGGATGAAGTCCTGGCGGAGCAGCGTCCGGAGCTCCTCGCGGACGATGCGCGCGTAGAGGGCGCTGCCGAACACGCCGAGCGTCAGCGCCGGCAGGACGAGGGAGCGCAGGTGATCCGCCGCGGTGGCGCCGTACCCGTCGTAGGGCAAGAGCTGGAGCTTGTAGGCGAGCACGTACTGGAGCGCGGGGCCGATCACGAAGGTCGGCGCGCTCGCGCCGAGCAGGGTGGCGCCGAGCGCCGCGTCCTCCCAGGCCGTCCCGCGGCGGACCGCCGCGACGATCCCGAGCGAGAGGCCGAGCAGGAGCTGCACAAGCAGGGCGGCCAGCGCGAGCTCGACGGAGCGCGGCACCTTCGCCTCGAGCAGATCCACGACAGGCTTGCGGTAATGGAAGCTGTAGCCGAGGTCGACGTGCAGGCCGAGCGGCCCCGCCGCGCAGCTGCGGTGCTCCGGATCGGCGCGCGCGCCCGCGCGGGCGCCAGGGGCTCCGCCGTCGCCGACCCCCGCGGGGCCGACGTGGATGAGCCGCCGGACGAACCGAGCGAACTGCACGGGGACCGGGCGATCCAGCCCGTGGATGGTCCGCGCGCGCTCGAGGTCCGCCGCCGAGGCCTGCGGTCCGACGAGCATCCGCGCGGCGTCTCCCGGGAGCAGGTACGCTATCCCGAACGAGACGGCGGTGACCCCCGCGATGACGATCGCGGCCCAGCCGAGGCGCCGGAGCAGGCGCGCCAGCGCGGAGCCCACCGCGGAGGCGCGGCCCGGGCGGGGCGTGGAGGCACGGCGCGCGCGCGTGGTGCTCATCGAGGAAGGGCCGCGCGCGCGAGCAGCGCGCGGAGCGGCGTCGCGGTTCGTGGCGCGGCGGCGCGCGGCCCTCCGCCGGCCGCGCGCCGCGCGGACGGGTCGAGCCAGACCTCGTGGAGGCGGGACATGAGCGCGGCGGCGCCCTCGTGGCCGCGCACGTAGGGGTGCCAGAGCTCGAGCTGCCGCGTCGTGTACGTGGGCACCCACGGCGCGCGATCGCGGACGATGCGCTCGGCGCGGTCGTAGAGCGCGAGGCGCCGCGCGCGATCCTGCTCGGCGTGGGCGGCGTCGAGCGTGCGATCGAGCTCCTCGTCGCTGAAGAAGGCGTAGTTCTGCGAGCCCTCGTCGCGGATGGCGCGCGTGGAGAGCGTCGGCTCGAAGACGCTCGCCGGGTCGGGGAAATCGGCCTGCCACCCGACCCAGCCCATGGGGACGGCGCGGCGTCGCGAGGCCTCGGCGAGGTAGGTCGCCCAGCTGACGAGCCGCAGGCGGACGCGGAGGCCGATCCTGGCGAGCTGCTGCTGGACGATCTCGCCGATCGCCTGCTCCAGCGTGTCCGGGACCGCGATGTAGTCGATGACGCCCGGGTAGCCGCCCCTCCCGGTCGCCGGGTCGTACGGGTAGCCGGCCTCGGCCATCTGCGCGAGCGCGCGCGGGAGGTCGTGCTGCCGCATCGGCGCGTCGCGCGGGGGGCCCGGGATCGACGGCGGCAGCACCCGGTCGAGCGCGAGCAGATCGGGGCGCACCTTCTCCAGCACGGCGGGGTCGAGGGCGAACGCGACAGCGCGCCGGACGGCGAGCTGGTCGAACGGCGCGAGCTCGGTGTTGAGGAAGACAGCGTTGGTCCTGTCCCGCGTCACCCAGCGCCTGCGCCCCTCCCACCCGGGCGCGGCGCGGTAGGCCGCCGCGTCGATCGCGGTGAGATCGCGCAGGACGTCGAGCTCGCCCTCCTCGAACTTGTAGCGCTGGGTCGTCGCGCGCACGCCGGTCTGCCACGCGATGGCGTCGAGGTACGGCAGGCCCGGGCGGAAGTACCCCTCGTGGCGGGCGAGCCCGATGCCGCTGTCCTGGTCCCACCGCGCGACGCGGAACGGGCCGGCGCCGCACGGCGGCGGCGGGCTCGCCGCGTCGACCGCGGCCCCGGACGAGGGGCACACCGGCGCCATGAACGCGAGCGTCATGAGGGGCAGGAACGTCGCGTCCGGCGCGCGCAGGTCGATCGCGACGGCGTGATCGCCGAGCACCCGCACGCCGGCGAGGTGCGGCGTCGCGCCCGCGTGGTACTCGGCGAAGCCCTCGATCATGTCGTACTGGCTCGCGCCCGGGCTCGGCGTCCTCGGGTGGAGCGTCCGCTCGATCGAGCGCTTCACGTCGGCGGCGCGGAGCTCCGCGCCGTCGTGGAACCGCACGCCCTCGCGCAGCGTGAAGACGTACGTCCGCCCGCCGCGCTCCACCTCGATCGCGCGCGCGAGATCGGGCGTGATGCGGCCGCCCTGGTCCCACGTGACGAGGCGGGCGAAGACGAGCTCCGCGACGGTGCTCGAGAGCTCGTCGTAGGCGATCGCCGGATCGAGCGCGCGCGCGTTGACCGTTGTCGCGAGGCGCAGCGTCCCGCCGCGCACGGGCGCGCCGGGCGCCGGCTCGCCGCCGAGGGGCGCGCGGACGCCGCCCGCCGAGCCGCCCGAGAGCAGGAGCAGCGCCGCGCCCGCGACGAGCAGATCGACCGGCAGGCGACGGCCGCGCGGGAGCGCCGCGCCGGCCGGATCGAGCGCGTCGCGGAGCCCCTCGCTCGCGCGGTGGAAGCCGAGCACGGCGAGCACGATGGCGAAGCCCGGCGCGGCCACAAGGAGCGGCCTTACCCCGAGGTACGGCTCGGCCTCGTGCAGCATGCGGCCCCAGGTCGCGGTCGGCGGCTGCGCGCCGACGCCCAGGTAGCCGAGGGCGGCCTCCGCGAGGATCATCTGCCCGGCGCTGATTGTCGCGAGGGCGAGCAGCGTCCCGCCCACGTTCGGCAGGACGTGCCGCCGGACGATGTGCAGCGGCCCCGCGCCGAGCGCGCGCGCCGAGGCCACGAAATCGCGCTGCGCGAGCTCTGCGGTCTTGGCCCGGACGACCCGCGCCGCCCCGGTCCACCCCGTGAGGCCGAGCACGAGCAGGATCGTCCCCACGTCCGCGCGCCCCACGGCGACGCCGATCGCGGTCACGAACAGGAGGTAGGGCAGGGCGAGGATCACGTCGACGAGCCGCATGAGCGCGCCGTCGAGCGCGTCCGCCCGCGTGCCGGCGGCCATGCCGGCCGTGACGCCGACGAGCGCGCCGAGCCCCGTGGCGAGGGCCGTGGACGAGAGCGCGACGGCGAGCGAGAGCCGCGCGCCGTGCGCGAGGCGCGCGAGCAGGTCGCGGAAGAGCGGGTCCGTCCCGAGCCAGTGGGCGGCCGACGGCCCGGGCGGCGCTCCGGAGGCGTCGCGGGCGAGGGTGAAGTCGCTCGCGTTCGGGTCGTGGGGGATGACGGCCGGCCCCACGGCGGCGAACAGCGAGAGCAGCGCGACGATCCCGAGGCCGAGCAGCGCCGAGCGGTCCCCGAGGAACCGCCGCGCCGCGTCCTCGCCGAGGACGGCGCGCCCCGCGCGCCCGGCCGCTCGCGCCGCGCCGCGCGAGAGCCGAGCCCAGCGCGCCGTCGCCGTCACCGCTTCCCTTCGAGGAACTGCGTCACGAGCGCGACGAACTCCCCCGGCCGCTCCTCGTGGGGCGAGTGCCCGGCGTCCATGATCTCGAGCATCGCGCCGGAGATCTCGCGGGCGAGCCGCTGCGCGCTCGCCGCAGGGAAGATGCGATCGTCGCGCCCCCACACGACGAGGGTCGGCGCCGTGATCCGGGTGAGGCGCGCGACGACGGGGCGCGCGTCGAGCACCGCGCGCATCACTGCGTGGGCGCTCTCGCGCGCCGAGGGGGCGTTGAAGAGATCGTAGTGCCGGTCGACGCGTGACAGCGGCACGGCCGCGTCCGCCCGGAACACGTCGTCGCGGAAGTACGACCGGAACGTGCCGCGGCCGTGGAGCTGCTTGAAGACGATGCCGCCCACGACCGGCAGGAGCGGGAGCTTCATCTTGAAGCTCATCGGGAACGGGTAACAGAGCGCGTCCTCCAGGACGAGCCGCTGCACGAGCTCCGGGTGGTTGGCGGCCAGCGTGATCGCGACGGCGGCGCCCATCGCGTGGCCGACGAGGTGCGCGCGGCCGACGCCGAAGGCGGCGATGAGGTCGGCCACGGCCTCGGAGAACGTCTCGATGCCGTAAGCGTACCGCGCCGGGCTCGGCTTCTCGCTCTCACCGAAGCCCGGCAGGTCCGGGGCGATGACGTGAAACCGCTGGGCCAGCGTGTCGATCACGTCATCGAACTCCAGGTGGCTGACGAGGAAGCTGTGGATCAGCAGCAGCGCCGGGCCGTTGCCCGCGCCAGCGACCAGGACCCGCATCCTGACACCCCGGGCGGTGACATCCCTGATGACGCGTTCGACGGGTCGGGGGGCGGCGGGAGAGGCCGAGCCCCGACCCTCGCTGGCGAGGGCTTTGGCCATGGTGGCGGCGAGACTATCAGCCCTTTTGTCTGAAAGGACCGATGTGTGTCAGGGTACGGGGCATGCCGCTGCACGAGCCCCGCAGGGTGTCGGGCGCCCCCCTGCTCGCACCCATTGAACCGAGCGTCGCCTTTTTCCCCTCCCGGCCTCCGACCCGCGTCGTGCCGGGCGGGCCGACGCGTCGCTCCGACGGACGAAAAATGTCCGAGGTATGTCAAGAACCCCAGCAAAGCACCGCGTCTCGCGACAGCCACACAATAATCGTAGTCGCGTCAATTGACTGTATTCCATTCAGTGGAATAGAGTCGCCCGCGTCGGTTGGGTAGGGCCTCCGGCGATCGATGGGAGGACCGGTGCAGAGGATCCCTGAGGAGGTGCTTGATCGCATCGAGCGGGAGCACGCCCAGGGGATCACATCGAGCGATATCCTCGAGCTGTTCGCGGCTCATGGCATCAAGTTCAGCGAGGCGACGCTCCGGAAGTATGTGCAGCTCGGCTTGCTCCCGCGAAGCGTGCGGGTGGGGCGCAAGGGCAAGCACCAGGGCTCGCAGGGGATGTATCCGGCCACGGTAGTCCGCCAGGTTCAGCGCATCAAAGAGATGATGGCCCAGGACTACACCATCGAAGAGATCCAGCGTGAATTCCTGTTCGTGAGAGGTGATATCGAGGAGCTCGAGCGCACGATGGCCAAGGTCTTCAATGCGCTCAGGGATGCCGCCAAGGAAAGGCGGAGCGAGACGAGCGGCAGGGCGATAGCCCAGGACCTCGCGAGCGCAGAGTCGCTCGCGCGGGAGCTCGTCTCCAAGCTGGCGTTGATAGAAGAGCGCTTGATGGCGCAAGCGCGGCTCACGAAACAGGCGGCTTCCTCTTGAGGGGCCGAGTCGCGGGGCTTTCGTCGTCGTGAAGTACATGGGGCCGCGGGCGCGGCCCCGCCTGGGTTTGATGCGATCGACGGGACGGGCATCGGCTCGTTTCGTCGCAATTTTTTAGGGACGGCATCCGGCTTTACGTCGGGCTTAAGGAGCGGATCCCTCTGCGTTCGAGCTGGGACTCGGACGTACGGGGAGAGACGCGCGCGCTTGAGAGCGGAGACGCTACCAAACGGAGGCAGCGCATGGCGACGGTGTCTGACAGCGAGCTCGAGATCTTCGGCCTGGACGGTGCGGATGCGGCGGAGGGCGATCGCGACCCAGCGGGCTCAACGGAGCCCGTCGTGGAGGGCGCGCTCGCGCTCCAGGTCGACCCCGCGGAGTCGGGGAACGCCATCACGCGCGAGCAGCGCAGGTCGCGGCGGAAGCGCGAGATCCGGGCGCGGACGATCAGCGTCAAGCGCATGACCAAGCGCGAGCTCGAGATCGGCCGGATGCTCTACCCCGAGACCGACTACTACAAGCCGCGGGCCCGCGCCGAGTGCGTCGATGGTCCGAGGCCGTGCCCGTACGTCTCGTGCCAGCACCACCTCTATCTCGACGTCTCCGCCAGGACGGGCGCCATCAAGCTGAACTTCCCCGATCTCGAGGTCTGGGACATGAACGAGACGTGCGCGCTCGACGTCGCGGATCGCGGCGGCACGACGCTCGAGGACGTCGGGGCGATCATGAACCTGACCCGCGAGCGCATCCGCCAGGTCGAGGTCAAGGCGCTCGCGAAGCTAGAGGCGCTGAAGGACATGTCGGCGCTGCGCGATTACGTCGACGAGGGTCCGGTCGGCAAGCGCCGGCTCCCCGTGCTGACCCAGCCGGACGACGACGACGAGGATGAGGTCGACGAGGACGAGGACGAGGCCACGCGCGCGGACGGCGACGCTGAGGACGAGGGCCTCGACGCGACCAGCGCCGGGCGGACGGCCGAGATCGAGGACGCCGGCGACTTCGACGGCGGGGAGTGATCAGTCGGGCCGGGCCTCGACGGTCACGATAGCGTCCGCGCCGAGCGCGCCCGCCAGGAAGGCGCGCCATGCGACCAGCGTGATTTTCGGGGCGGCCGCGCGGGAGGGGCGGCCGTTGAACAGGTGGATGAGCCGGCGCCTGGGCTCCGCGAGCGCGTCGCGCTCTCGCCGGGCGAGGTGGGCCTCGGCGCGGCCGAGATCGGCGTCGGTCACCCGCTGCGCCAGGCCGGCGAGGAGCTCCTTCACGCGGGCCGAGGCCTCGCTCAGCTCGCCGGCCTCTGCCCTGAGCTCGACGGCGAGCGCCGCGGCGCGTGTCCCGCCGAGGACGCGCGCGCTCGCGCGGGCCGCGAGCGGCCGCTTCGCCGGCGCCGCGCTGGCTGGAGCCGGGGACGCCGTGCTCGCCGCGGGAGAGAGCGCGGCCGCGAGCAGTCCGCCTTCGCCGTTGAGCGCGGAGACCGTGAGCTCGGCGAGCTCGCGCGCCGTGGGAGAGGCCTCGCGCGCCGCAGGGAGCCGCGCGCCGACGACGGCCTGCGACAGGGCCGCGCCGGCCGGCAGGCGGGCGTCGTGGTGACCGAGCCGGGGCACCACCGCGCCGTCCGGTGAGCCGCACCCGCGCGGGGTGAGCCGCGGCGCGAGCCAGCGCTCGGCGGCCTCCGCCGCGGCGGCCGCCTGGGAGGCGTCGGCGTTCGCGAGGACGGCGAGCCGGAGCGGGCCGGTCGCGAGGGCCTGCCAGCGGAGCTGCACGGTCTCGAGCGCGCCGCTCGCCACCCGGTCCCAGACGCCGAACGGCTCGATCCAGGACGGGTGATCGGGCGCGATCGCGGAGGCGAAGGCCTCGAGCGCCGCGGCCCGCCCTCCGGAGAGGTGCTCCAGGTGCTGGAGCGCCGCGGCGCGCGCCAGCGTCAGCGCCTCGGGGCCCAGCGTTGTCGCCGCGACCGTGCGCGCGGCGGCGTTCGCCACGCGGCGCCCGAGCTCGGCCGGGGTCTCGCGCTCGTCGCGGAACGGCGCGTGCGCGATCACGCCGACGGCATCCGCCGTGACCCACGGCTCGATCGTGACGTCGAGCTCGCGCCGCCGGGTCTGCACGGCGGCGAGCGCGGCGAGCGCCGTCGCGCCGGCGTCGTACAGCCCTTCCTCGGCGACGCCGCACGGGCTCCCGAGCAGGACCCAGACCTCGCCTTGCCCGCGCTCGACCAGCGCCCGCCGCTCCAGGGAGGGCTGGGCTCCCGGCGCGAGCGCGCGCGAGAGCTCGGCCTCGAAGCGCCGAGCGCCGGCCTCGCCCGGCGCCGCGGGCTTCGGCGGGTCGGCGCTCGGAGGGAGGCCGAGCGCCGTCGCCCACCGCTCCGGCGGCGCGCCCGGGGCGCTCCCCGAGAGCGCCCACCACGAGGCGCGCGCGCCGGCGTCGCGAGGGTCCTGCGCGGTGAGGACCTGACGCGTGGCGACGTCGGGGTGCGCCGGCGCCGAGAGGCCGCGGCGGATCTCCTGCCGCGCCACCGCGGCCGCGAGCGCCGCCGAGGCCTCGAGGGGCGGGGCCGTGGGCAGATCGGCGGCCTCGATGGTCACGCTCACGCAGCCGCCGCGCGGGCGGGCGACCCCGAGCACCTCGACGGCGCGAAACGGGGAGGGGAGCGCCGAGAGGCGCGCGCGGAGCGGGGACCCCGGCGCGCCGAGCCGCTCCGCCGCGGCGACGGCCGCCTGGGGGCTCGCGACGCGCGCGGCGACGGTCACGCGGGCGGCGCGCCCTCCGAGCTGGTTCGTCGTGTACACGCCGACCGTGTCCGCCGCCGGCCAGGGGTCCGTGGGCGGGCCGCCCGCCGGCCAGGCGTCGATGCCCTCCGCCGCGCGCGCCGCCTCCTCGCAGAACGCGGCCGGGCCGACGGCGGCGATGGAGGTGCGCCCGGCGTGCAGCGCCGCGGCGCGCCACCCCTCGAGCTCCCGCGAGCCCGCGGGCGTCGCCAGATCGACCACGGGCTCGGCGCCCGCGAGGCCCAGCTGGCCGGTGCAGGCCGCGATCGGCGAGAGCTCCGGCGCGTCGAGCGGGCTCGATCGGAGCGCCTGCGTCCGCTCCGCGGCCCGGGCGACCTCCGGGCTGCCCGCCGCGATGGGCTGCGCGAACGCCGCCGACAGCGCGCGCAGGAACGGCGCGACGCGCGCCGCGTCCCTGACGAGAAAGCGCACGCGGAAGGCGCCGCGGTCGATGCGCGCGTCCACGTCGAAGCCGGCGGCGAGCAGGCGCGCCTCGACCACGCTGGCGAGCGCCGTCGTCGCGACCGAGCCGAGATCGGTCGCGACCGAGACGACGAGCGCGGGCGCGGGATCGCCGTCGCGCGAGACGAGCGCGAGCCGCGGCCGGGCGTCGAGGTGGCGCACCTCGATGCGCCCGACGCTGCCCTCCGGCGTCGAGGCGAGGGCGTGCCCCGGCGCCGACGGGCCGCCGGGCGCCGCGCCTTGGCAGGCCGCGAGCAGGACGAGCGGCGAGAGGAGCGCGGGCCTCAGGGAGCGCATGCGTCGTCGGAGGGCAGCGGCGCGCCTTCCAGCTGGAAATCGGCCGGGCAACGCGGGGCGATCTTGAAGCCGTAGAAGTAGGTGAGCACGCCGGTGACGGACCGGAAGGAGGCGCCGTCCGCGAGCGGCGGCCCCTCGCGCTCGAGATCGTAGAGCTCGTTCGAGAGGCGCGGGACGTCGGCGGGGCGCACGCCGGCCCCGACGTCGATCGACGCCGCGTAGCGGCCGTCGCGGCTCGAGGGGTCGCCGGCGATCCTGACGCCCTCGACCCGCACGAGCATGCCGATGTACGGGCGCGCCGACGCGTAGCCCCTCAGGTCGTCGAGCGGCACGCGGATCGGGACGGCGGGGCGGTCCTCGAAGCGGAAGCTCATGGTCCCGCCGAGCTCGGGCAAGGTGCGGCAGCCGCCGAAGCGGCCGGCGGAGGGGCCGAGGAACTCGGTGAGCTCGCCGAGCACGTCGACGACGTCGCCGGGGATGAGCCGCAGATCCGGGGGGTCGAACGCGGGCTGGAAGACCGTCATCCCCGAGTAGGGGACGGGCTTGTCGGCGCTGTCTTGCACGTAGTGGTTGCCGCGCGCGCCCTCGCCGGTCTCGTCGAAGCTGTCGATGGCGACGAGGGTGGCGCCGGTGACGTGGGCGCGGCGAGCGGGCGGCGCGGCGCAGCGCCGGCTCTCTTCGTCCTCCGGGTCGAGCCACCCGGCGTCACCGACGATCTCGGCGACGCGCGCGCCGCCGCCGCGCTCGTCGGCGAGGGGGATCGCGGGGGCATCTCCGTCGCCGCCGCCGCACGCGCCGAGCAGCGGGGGGGCGGCCGCGATGAGCAGGAGCGCGGAGGAGGTGCGGGGCGGGCGAGCCATCCTCCTCGGCTCATACCACAGGGCCGACGGCCGCCGAGCCCCCTTCGGGGGAGGGAAACGTCACGCCGCGAGGCTGACGCTGGACAGCATCGCCTCCAGGCGGCTCTGGATCTTGTGGCGCTTCGAGTACACCGTCTTCACGCTGATCCCCATCCGCGCCGCGATCTGCTCCGGGGGCAGGCCCTCGGCGAAGTAGAGCGCGACGAACTCGCGGTCCTTGTTGGAGAACGCGTGGAGCACCCGCCCCACGAGCGCGGCGCGCTCGCGGCGCTCGGCCTGCTCCTGCGGCGACGGGCGCTCGCAGGGGAGCTGGACCGCCGCGTCGTCGAGCGGGGCACAGCGCGGCGCGCGCCTCCTCGATCGCAGGTGGTCGTACGCGCAGTGGACGGCGAGCGTGCCGATCCAGGAGCTCAGCCGCGCGCCGCGGCCTGCGTCGAAGGTCCTCAGCTTGCGCATGTCGTTCGAGAGCAGCTGCACGAGCAGCGTTGCGTGGATGTCGCGGATGTCGTCCTGCGCGACCACAGCGGAGAAGCGGGCGATCACGCCGCTGATGCAGCGGTGGACGAGCCGATCGTAGCCGGCGTGGAAGGCGCGCCAGGCGCGCTCGTCCCCCGCGATCATCGCCTCCACCAGCGCACCTTCGGCGAGGTCGCCGAGGTCTTCGGAGCGTCGGTTGTCGCAGAGAAGCAAGTCGTTGGGCATGCCTCGCTCCTGTGCACCCGACGTGCCAGCGAGGACCGATGCGCGAGGGCGTGGCGTCGCTGCGCGGCGTCCTCGCCCGGCGGCGGCCGTCGTCGCGCGATCCGCCGCGGAGCGCCGGCGCGGCGCGCGATCTCGGGCGCCGCGGAGCTCGGGCGACGAGCGCGCGTCGCAGGGGTCATCGCAGCGGCGGCGGGTCGCCGCGGACCTGCGCGTGCCCGAGGCGCTGTTAACGCGGGTTCACGCGCCCGGCGCCGATCTGGAGACCCCGCGCGCATCGGCTCGGCGCGCGGGCCTGTTTCGGGTTATGGACGGATCGTGCTCTCCGGTCGTGCCCTGGCCCTCGCGGTCCTCGCGTGGTCGCTCCTCAAGGTCGCGGTGCGCCGTCTCTTCGACGACGGTCCGAGCGGGCTCGCGCTCTTCCGCGAGAACTACGACGCCGATGGCCTGCCGCCGCTCTCGCCCGCCGAGCGCGCGGCCCTGCCCCGCTTCTCCCGCTGCATCGCGTGCGGGCGCTGCGACCTCGGGGAGGCCGAGCGCATCGCGGCCTCCAGGGGGGCCTACCGCGGCCTCATGACCGTGGTGCTCGCGTCGTCGCGGAGCATGCCGGACTTCGACGCCGCGGCGCTCGCGCTCGCGCACGTGCCGGAGGAGGTGCTCGCCGAGAAGGAGAGGATCTGCCCGACCGGCGTGCCGTTCCGCGAGCTGGCCGGGTTCGTTCGGGCCAAGGCCAGGCCCCAGGCGGCCCCGTCCGCGGACGGGGCGGGGAGCGGCGAGCCCTCGGCCCTGGCCCTGGTCGCCGCGGTGACCTCGCCCGCGGCCGACCTCGACCCCTCGTCGGCCGATCGCGCCGCGCCCGAGGCGACGTGATGACGCCCGGTGGACGCCGCGGCGTGGCGAGGACGCTCGCCTTCCTCCTCCTCTTTTGCACCCCCGCCTGCTCCGCTCACCAGCCTGCAGCGCCCCGCACGGGAGCCGACGCGCCGATCGCGCTCGGCGTCGCGCCGAGCACCCCGCCGGCGCCCCCGCGGCACCAGGCCGAGGACGACGATCCGGACGACATCGACGGCGTCTCCACGCCGATCGCGCCCGCGAGCGCGCGGAGCGCGGCGAAGGGGACGCCGATCCAGGGCGGGCGCGCCACCTACTACGCCGACAAGTTCAACGGCCGCCGCACCGCGAGCGGCGAGCGCTACAACCCGCGCGCGCTCACGGCCGCGCACCGGACGCTGCCCTTCGGCGCCGTGGTCGACGTGGTCCGCCGGGACGGCCGCCGCGTGCGCGTGCGGATCAACGACCGCGGCCCGTTCAAGCGCGGCAGGATCATCGATCTCTCGCGCAAGGCCGCCGAGCGGATCGGGCTCATCGACGACGGCGTCACCCAGGTGACGCTCGAGCTCATCTGGAAGCCGGCTCGGCGGCCGCGCTGACGCGCGCCGCCGCGGCTACCGCTACTGGACGAGGCTGAGCCGCGGGGCCGCGGAGAAGGCCGCGAGGTGGCCGCTCTCCTCGGCCACGTAGACGTCGCACCGCTCGTCGACCCGCAGGAGATCCGGGATGAGGTCCGTCGGCACCTTGCCGAGCAGCGCGCCGTCGCGCGGCCGGACGACGTGCACCTCGCTCTGCGGCACGAACAGCGCGCCCGAGCGGAGCACCGGCTCGAGGCGCCGCGGCCTGTCGCCCTCGACGCCGCCCGCGATGACGTGCCGGTACCGGACCGCGCCGTCGTGCGCGCCGACCCCGACGATCTCGCCTGCCTCGCTGTTCACGACGACCACATCGTCCACCATGAGGCACGAGGCCATCGACGCGCACGCGGTCAGGTCGAAGCGCGTCGCCCCGGTGCGGCGATCGAGCCCCACGAGCCCCGTGCCGCGCCGCCCGTGGGTCACCACGCACACCGTCTCGGGCCCGAGCAGCGGCGCGCCGACCGGCGCGACGTGCTTCGGCAGATCGACCGTCCACCGCGCCTCGCCGGACCACGGGTCGAGGTGGTGCAGCCGCGCCCCGCCGCGGCCGACGAAGGCGCCGTCGCCCGCCAGCGCGAAGAGCGCGTCCTGATCGACCGCCACCGGCGACGCGAACGGGAGCCGGTCGCAGAAGCGCCACACGACCTCGCCGCTCAGCACGTCGAGCGCCGCGAGGGCCGGCTCGCCGCTGCCCACGAGGACGAGCTTGCCCGCGCGGCGGAGCCGGAAGTTCTCGCCGCGCCGCGCGGCGTAGCGCCAGCGCACCTCGCCGGAGTAGAGGTCCACGGCCGCGAGGTGGCGCGTCCCCTCGCTCACGATGAGCATCCGCGGCAGCCCGGGGCCGCTCACCACCGCGCCCGAGGCGTTCGCGCCCACGCGCGGCGAGAGCCGCGTCGACCAGGCGACCTCGCCGCTCGCCAGATCGTGCAGCTGCAGCGTGCCGTCGGGCAGGAGCCGCCCGAGGCCGACCGGCGTCATCACCGAGACCGCGCGCGGCGCGGGCTTGCGCCACAGGCACTCGCCGGTGCGCCGATCGATGCACGTCAGCTCGCGCGTCGAGCCCACCACGAGCACGTCGCCGCAGAGGAAGGTGGCGCGGAGATCGAGCGACGGGATCGCCGCGATCCACCGGGCCGTGAAGCGCAGGCGCGTCCGCCCGAACGTGTCCTCGGCCGCGGCCTGCGGGCGCGCCGCCGCCGCGAAGGCGCGGTACGTCTCCGGGGCCACGTTGATCTTCGCGTCGTTGCGCGTGAGCTCGCGGAGCCGCTCGGAGAGCGCGCGGACGCGCGCCCGGAACTCGAACAGGCGCAGGTTCGACGTCTGCCCGCGATCGCGGCGCACCAGGCTGCGCGCGAGCGCCCGCCCGAACGCGACCACGCCCTGGGCGAGCGCCGCCACGTCGACGGCCGGGAAGGTCCAGGTCTGCGCCCGCTCCTCGGCGGCCGCGAACGAGGGTACGCGGCCAGCGCCGGGCGCGCGGGGATCCGCGGAGGGGACGCGGCCCACGCGGGGCACGCCGAGCGTGAGCGACAGCGCCCCCTCGCTGTGCAGCCGGACGCCGAGGATCGCGCCGCCGACGGTCAGCCGGCGGTGGTAGGGCTGGCGCCGCGCCCACGCGTCGAGCGACTCGAGCGACAGCGACGCGAGCTGCTCTGCGAACGGGAAGACGAAGACGTCGGGCAGCTCCCGCGCCTCCTCGCCCACGAGCACGCGGATCTTGCCCCGGAAGAGGAGCGAGAAGAGGTCGGCTCTGAGCACGGCCGGCTGCGTGAGCGCCGCGCCCTGCGACGTGCGCAGGAGCGCCTCGGCCGCGATGGCGATCGGGATCTCGCCGGTCGGCTCGACGCCCACGATCGCGGGCTCTCCTCCCGCCTCGTCCGGCGAGAACGGCAGGGAGGCCGCGAGGCACCGCCGCGCGGCCGGGAGCCGCTGCTCGCCGATCCCGCCGCGATCCGCGTCGTTCTCGGCGAAGGCGGCGTCGCGGCGCGCGCCCGGGCCCCTGCGCGAGGCGAACCGGTCGATGGCCGCGAGGAGGCGCGCGCAGAGCGCTTCGCCGTCGAAGCGCCGCTCGTGCAGGGCGACCTCGGGCACGTCCCCGCCCTGGAAGACGGTGACGAGGAGGTCGCGGCCCACGCGCTCCAGCCCGAGCTCCCAAGGGTCGGGCTCGAGGCACAGGCGCACGACCGCGCGCGCGCGGCGTCCGGAGGCGAGCTCCGCCGCGGCCTCGGCGAGCTCGCAGAGCAGCGGCAGCGCCTCGGTCTCGGCGCGTAGCGGCAGCGCCGCTCCATCGAGCGGAGGAGGCGCGTTGCGCGCCCCCTCCAGGACGAAGTCGAGCACATCGTGCAGCGACGTGCGCTCGGGCTCCGATGAGCAACGGGTGTTGTCGGCGACAAGTGACAGTCCGGGCATCCGCCGACGGATGCTAGGCAGCGCGCGGCCCGGTCCTAAGTTTTGTGCGCGGATCGCCGCGGAGTGGACAAGCACGTGCCACCTGGCTAGACGGCGCCGGCGCCGGGCGCGCCGCGGCCCGAGGCGCCCTGCGACGCGAGGACGCCCCGAGAACGGCGACGCGCGCCGCGCAGAATGGTTGGCAATCGAACCGGACGTGCGACACTGCGCACCCCGAGCGCCATGCCTCCCGAGAGACCGCCCCATTTCTCGATGCTCCGGTCGTTCGCGCTCGCCGACTTCGTCACGCTGGCGAACGCGGCGAGCGGCACGCTGAGCATCCTGCTTTGCCTGAACTATGTGGCCGAGCGCGAGCGCATCTATATCTGGGTGGCCTTCGGGCTCCTGCCGTTCGCGCTGGCGTGCGACGTCCTCGACGGCACGATCGCGCGCTGGCGTCGCAAGCACTCGCCGCTCGGGGCCGATCTCGACTCCCTCGCCGACGTGGTCTCGTTCGGCGTCGCGCCCGCGGTGCTCGGCTACGCGCTCGGCCTGCGCGGGCCGTGGGACGCCGCAGCCCTCGTCTACTTCGTCGCCTGCGGGATCAGCCGCCTCGCGCGGTACAACGTCACGGCGGCCGAGCTGTCGGACGAGCGAGGAAAGGTGCGCTACTACGAGGGGACGCCGATCCCCACGAGCCTGCTCATCGTGCTGCTCTTCGGGGTGCTCTTCGCCAAGGAGCGCGTGCACGAGCAGCTCTGGCTCGGGTCCATCGCGCTCGGCCCCTGGGCGTTCCACCCGCTCAGCCTGGTCTATGTCGTGAGCGGCAGCGCCATGGTCAGCGGCACGTTGAGGATACCGAAGCCGTAAGGGGTGAGGGGCGGGCGCGCGGCGCCGCGCGAGCGTTCAGGGCCGGCGCGCTACACACCTTGCCTCTCCATGGGCGTCCAGGCAGGCTCCGGTCATGGGTCAGCCCGCCGAGAAGCAGCCCCGTGCCACGTACGCCGACCTCGAAGCCATCCCGTCGACCAAGGTGGCGGAGCTCGTCCGCGGCACCCTGCACGTGTTCCCCCGCCCGGCGCCGCGGCATGCGCGAGCCGCGTCCCGGCTTGGGGGGAAGCTGTCCGGCCCCTTCGACCTGGGCGAAGGCGGGCCCGGCGGCTGGACCATCCTGGTCGAGCCTGAGCTGCACCTCCCCGACCCGCGCACGCCTGGTGAGTTCGACGTGCTCGTGCCCGACCTCGCCGGCTGGCGGATCGAGCGCATGCCCGAGCTGCCCGAGACGGCCTTCTTCCCGCTCGCTCCCGACTGGATCTGCGAGGTCCTGAGCCCGTCGACCGAGGACGTCGATCGCACGGAGAAGATGCCCCTCTATGCGCGCGAAGGCGTGCTCCACGCGTGGCTCGTCGATCCAATTCGGCGCACCCTCGAGGTCTTCTCGCTCGCCGCGGGCAGGGGCTGGGAGCCCGGCCCCGTCCACCGCGACACGGCGCGGGTCCGGGTCGTGCCCTTCGAGGCCATCGAGATCGATCTCTCGGTGCTCTGGGCGAAGTAGCGGCGGCGAGTCCCCGGTCCGGCCGGGCCGCGCACGGTGGCTCTCGATCACGGGCACCCGGCGGCGATAGACTGCCCGGATGCGGCCCTGCAGGAGCTGTGGTGCCTCGCTGGAGGCAAGTCGTGATGGGATCGCATGCCCGCGCTGCGGCGCCG
Organism: Sorangium sp. So ce117; assembly: GCF_051524395.1. Lineage (NCBI taxonomy): Bacteria > Pseudomonadati > Myxococcota > Polyangiales > Polyangiaceae > Sorangium > Sorangium sp. So ce117. Next base: position 5,357,923 of record NZ_CP150309.1, on the reverse strand, counting down.
ATGCCCCCGGCGTCGCAGGCGCGGCTGCACCGGGGGCTGCGCCCGCGCCTGGGCCATCCCGGGCGACGAAGGTGCTCCTCGCCGCGGCGATGGCCGCGGTCGGGATCGGCTTCGCGGTGATGTTCTTCGCGCGCGTCGACCCGCCGCAGGAGCCCGCGCCGCGCGCGCGCCCGCTCTCCACCCAGCTCGACGCCCTCTGCTTCGTGGACGCGAACGGCGACGACGCGCCCGACCCGGTGCTGTGGCAGGACGGCAAGACCCGCGGGCGCGTGGTGGCCGTCGACGGGCGCAGCGGGCAGGGGATCTGGGCGTCGCAGGAGATCGAGGAGCCGGACGCGCTCGCCTGCGCGGACGCGAACACGGTGCTCGCGGGTGGGGGCGACGCCGCGCTGCGCGCGCTCGACGCCCGCACCGGCAAGGAGCGCTGGGTGGCGAACCTCCCCGGGGTCCCCGACGAGATCGCGGGGGGCGACGGCTGCGCGACCGTGGTGATGAAGGACGGCACGGCGACCGGGATCAAGCTCGAAGGGGGCGCGGCGGACGACTGCCCGACGGCGCCGCAGCCGTCGGCGATCACGGGGCACTTCTGGGAGCGCAAGAAGAACCCCCAGGTGGTCCAGGCCGGCGGCGTGGAGGTCGTGCTCACCGCGCCGGCCGGGGGCCCGCCGCGGCTCACCGCCGAGGGGCGGCGCGGCAGCGAGTCGCTCTGGAAGAAGGAGCTCGCCGCGCGCGCGCCGCTCTCCGGCGGGCGGCCCGACCTGTTCCTCGTCGCGAGCGGCGGCGCCGCCGTCGTCGTCGGCGTCGACGTGGTGAACGGCACCGAGCCGCGGATCATCGCCCTCGACCCGGTGTCCGGGGCCGCGCGGTACGAGCGCGCCGCGGCCTACCTCGGCGACCGGCTCACGGCGGCGAAGGCGTCCGGCCCCTACGTCTACGTCATCAGCGGCGCCGCCGTGAGCGGCGCTGCGCTGCGCGCGATCGACCCGGCGACCGGAGAGACCGCGTGGCGCGCGACCACGCCGCCGTCGCCGTGAGCCGGTCGCCGGCGTGGCCCGCGGCGCGCCCTCAGCAGAGGCAGCCCACGAACGTGCCCGAGAACAGCGGTCGCTCCATCACGGCGGCGCCGCACGTCGGGCACGTATCGCCGAGCTTGAGCTCGCGGGGCTGCGGCGCCGGCTTCGCCGGCTGCGCGGAGGGGGACGTCCCCGCGACGGCGAGCGGCTGGAACTCCACGATCGACACGCGCGAGAACCCCTGCCTCGGCGTGGCGCTGCGCTGCGGCGACGTCAGGAGATCCTGCTTGCTGCGGACCGGCAGGATGGGTCGCGACATGTTGATGTAGGCGAGCTCGATCGTGTAGAGCGCCGGATCGAGCATGCGCGGGTCCTCCGGCTGGACGATCCCGTGCTGGAAGGCCTCGATCAGCATGTCGACGTCCGTCCTCGCGTTGCGGTTGCGCGCGGCGTCGACCAGGAAGAGGCCATTGCCGTAGTAGGCGGCGTTGAGCCAGAAGCCGGTGCCCGCGGTGTGGTAGCCGCCGGTCGCCCACTTGTACCCGCGCAGCGAGCGCACGTGGGTCGTCAGCGCGTTCGCGAGCGCGTACGACGTCATGCCGAGGGGCAAGAGGCTCACGAGCGCCGCCGGGTGGAAGTTCAGGCAATCGCTGCAACAGACAGGCACCGTCGGCACGAGCGCCTGCGCGGGATCGATGCAGACCTGGACTTCCGATTCGCTGCGATAGCAGCCGGTAAAACACGAATGCCGCTCGACGGCGGCCAGGAGCGCGGCGGGAAGTGCCATGCGGGGAACTATACCGTCCACGAGGGCGCATGGCTGCCACGAGGCGCAGCGCCGCCGCCGTTGTCCGAGGCGTGCGCGCCGCGGCGAGCCCAGGTGTTCGCGACGTTCGCGCGCACGTGTCCGCGTGGTCGCGTCTCGCATCTCGGCTGCTCGCACGATTGCGGGCAGACGAGCGCAATTGCGTCCTTCGTGCGCCTGTCACAGGATCGCTGCGTGCTGATCGCCGTACACCCTGAGCGCTTGCTCCGCTGCCCGTGCGTCCTCGATGGAGATCGCGCGGAGCGGCGCGGGCTCCGGTCCAGCGCGGGCGTCGGCGCCTCGTGTCCATCGGAGTGCCGCGCGGACGCACGGGCGGCGTGACGGGGCGGGAGCGTTCGCTGCTCGTTGCGCTCGCCGGCGCGCTCTCGGCGCTGCTCCCGGCGCTCGCGCTCTCGGGGTTCACGGTCGACGACGCCCTGATCACGGCGCGTTATGCGCACCACCTCGCCCGGGGGCTGGGCTACCGCTTCAACGCGGCCGGGCCGGTGACCGACGGCGTGACGCCGCTCGGGTGGGCGTTCGTGCTGGCGCCGTTCGCGGCCGGCGGGCCGCTCGCCGCGCTCGCGGCCGCGAAGGCGCTCGGCGCCCTCGCGTGGACGCTCGCCGCCGGCGTCCTGGCGCTCGCGATCGATCGGGCGTCCGATCGTCCCATCCGGTTCGCGGCGCTCGCGCTCGTGCCGGCGTCGGCGCCGCTCGCCGCCTGGAGCGTGGCGGGCATGGAGACGGGCGTCGTCGCGGCGCTGGGGGCGCTCGCCGTCGCGCTACCGGCGCTCGGCCGCGCGCTCGCCGGCGCGGCCTGCGCCGGGGCCGCGGCGGCGCTCCGGCCGGAGCTCCTGCCGTTCGCGCTCGTCGTCGCGCTCTCGGCCCAGGCGGCTCCGCGCCGCGACGCCGCGGGGGGCGCGCCGCCGCGGCCCGCGTGGGCGCGAGCGCTCGCCGCGCTCGCGCTCGCGGGCCTCCCCTTCGTCGCCGTGGCCTTCGCGCGCCTCTCGATCTTCGGGCGGGCCGCGCCGCTCGCCGCGCTGGCGAAGGCGCCGGACGCGGCGCTCGGGGCCCGGTACGCGCTCGCGTGCTTCCTCCTGACCGGGCCTGCGGCGCTGATCGCGCCGGCCGCGTGGCGCGCGCTCCCCGCGTGGCCGCGCGGGCTGCTCGCGGCGGTCGCGGTGCACTTCCTCGCGGTCGCGGCGGCGGGCGGCGACTGGATGCCGCTCTCGCGGCTCGTCGTCCCGGCGCTGCCCGCCGTGGTGCTCGCGGCGGCCTACGTCGCCTCGGTGGCGGATGCGCGCGCCACGGCGCTCCGGCTCGCGCTCGCGCTCGCGGGGGAGCTCTTCGTGATGGTCCGGGTCGGGCCGACCGCCGCGCGGGTGGGCAGCGACCGGCTGCGCGTCGTCGAGGAGCTCCGCGGCGCGCTCGCCGGGGCGGAGGTCGTCGCGGCGCTCGACATCGGCTGGCTCGGGGCGGCGACGGGCGCGACCCTCGTCGATCTCGCGGGGGTCACGGATCCGGCGATCGCGGCGCTGCCCGGCGGGCACACAACGAAGCGGATCCCCGGGGCGCTGCTCGATGCGCGCCGGGTGGACGCGCTGGTGCTGCTGCTCGCCGAGGGCGAGGCGCCCGCGTCGCCGTGGCCCGCGTCGCGGTTCGCGCGCGGGGTGGAGCAGCGCGTCGCGCGCCTGCCCGGCGCTGGCGACGCGTTCGCTCCCGTGGCGGTGAGCGGCCTCCCGCACCTCCGCTACGTCGTGCTGCGGCGGCGCGCAGGCGACGCAGAGGCAGGCCAAGCGCCCCCTGACGCGGGCGCGCAGCGCGACAGGTAGGTGGGCCGGGGAGGCGCGCCAGTGCGCCAGCGTGTGCGCCGCGCCGACGCGAGCGCCTGCGCCGCGACATGCGTCCCTGCGAGGTGGCTCGGCCAGGGGATCGGCCACGGTGAGCCGGCGCGCACGCCGCGCGGCGTCGAGCGAAGTGACAGTGGACGGACGGCGCGCGCCGCTGGCACGCTGTGCAATAGCGGCAGAGCGCCCGCCAGGAGCGCGTCAGCTCGATGCAGGCAGGAGAGGTCGTCGACGACCGGTTCGAGATCGAGGAGCACGCCGCCTCGGGCGCGACGGCGCGCGTGTACCGCGCGCGCGATCTCCGGTCCGGCGAGCTCGTCGCGCTCAAGCTCCTCCAGACCGCCGCGACCGCGTCGCTGAGCGCCCTCGCGCGCGAGCACCTCGCCCTCGCGACGCTCGCGATCCCCGGCGTCGCCCGTTACGTCGCGCACGGAGCGACGGGCGGCGGCCGGCTCTACCTCGCGATGGAGTGGCTCGATGGCGAGACCCTCTCGGAGCGGCTCGATCGCGGCCCGCTCACGCTCGCCGAGGGCCTCACGCTCGCCGCGCGCATCGCCGAGACGCTCGCCGCCGTCCACCAGCTGGGGTTCGTGCATTGCGACGTGAAGCCGGGCAACCTCATCCTCGAGGGCGGCGACCTCCAGCGCGTCCGGCTCATCGACTTCGGCGTCGCGCGCTTCTCCGGGGATGACGAGGAGGAGTTCCCGACGCTCGGCGACATCCGCGGCACGCCCCAGTACATGGCCCCGGAGCAGGCCCGCGGCGAGCCGCAGATCGACGCGCGCGCCGACGTGTTCGCGCTCGGCAGCGTGCTCTTCGAGTGCCTCACCGGGCGCGCCGCGTTCGGCGGCAGCGACCCGCTCTCGGTCCTCATGAAGGTCCTCCTCGAGGAGCCGCCGCGGCTCAGGGAGCTCCGCGACGACGTCCCGGCCTGGCTCGATCGGCTCGTCGCGCGGATGCTGTCGAAGGCGCGGGAATCCCGGCCGCGCGACGCGGGCGTCGTCGCGGCGGCGCTCGCCTCGGAGGCGCTGGATTCACGCCTCGACGCGGGCCCGCCGTCGCTGCAGCCCCCGTCGTCCCACCCGCCGGCGCAGCGCGGCCGCGAGATCACGACCAGCGAGCGGAAGGTCATGTGCCTCCTCCTCGCCCGGGAGGGCTGGGCCGACGCGGAGGCGACGCTCTCCGACGTCGAGGACGAGGCGCGGGCGCGGGCGATCCGCGAGATCGTCGAACGCCACCGCGGCCGGATCGAGCTCCTGGAAGCGCGGTGGCTGCTCGTGACGCTCTCGGGATCGGCCGCGCCCACCGACCTCGCGGCGCAGGCGGCCCGCTGCGCCCTCTCGCTCAGGGAGCTGCTCGGCGGCGCCCGCCTCTCGCTCGTCATCGGCCGGGCCGAGGTCGCCGCGCGGCTGCCGGTCGGCGCGGTGATCGATCGCCTCGTGCAGCTCGTCCAGGGCAGCCGAGAGCCCCTCCATCCGGCGGCGATCCGCATCGACGACACGACCGCGGGCCTGCTCGGCGCGCGGTTCGACGCCACCCGGGACGCGTCGGGGTGCTGGCTCCACGGCGCGCGCGAGGAGCCCGAGACGCAGCCCTCGCTCCTCGGCCGGCCGGCGCCCTACGTCGGGCGCGAGCGCGAGCTCGGGCTGATCGAGGCCGAGATCGACGCCTGCGTCCGCGGGGCGGCCCCGGGCGCGGTGCTGGTGACGGGCGCGGTGGGGTCGGGCAAATCACGCCTCTGCTACGAGCTCGTCCGCGCGCTCCGGTCGCGCAGCGAGCCCCTCGCGGTGTGGCTCGGCCAGGCGGACCCGATGAGCGCCGGCTCCGCCTTCGGCCTGCTCCAGCGCGCGCTCCGCCGCGGGCTCGGCCTGCGCGACGGCGAGCCGATCGAGTCGAAGCGGCGCAAGATCCGCGCGCGCGTCGAGCGCCGCTGCGGCGCCGCGGCGGCCGCGCGCGTCGCGCCGTTCCTCGGCGAGCTCGCGGGCGCGCCGTTCCCGGACGACGACGACGTGCAGCTCAGGGTGGCGCGGCGGCACCCGCTCCTGATGAGCGACCAGCTGCGCCTCGCGTGGGAGGATTTCCTCGACGCCGAGTGCGCCGCGCAGCCGGTGCTCCTCGTGCTCGACGACCTGCACTGGGGCGATCTGCCGACCGTGACGCTCGTCGAGGCCGCGCTGCGCAACCTGAAGGGCAGGCGGTTCGCGGTGCTCGCGCTGGCGCGGCCCGGCGTGCACGAGCTCTTCCCGGGGCTCTGGGGGCCTCACCTCGTCCGGGAGGTCCGCCTCTCTCCGCTCGCGCCGTCGGGCGGAGAGCGGCTCGTGCGGGAGGCGCTCGGCGCCCGGGCGAGCGCGGAGCTCGTGAGGACGCTCGTCGAGCGCGCCGACGGCAACGTGTTTTATCTGGAGGAGCAGATCCGCGCCGCCGCCCGCGGCCGGACCGCGGCGCCGCCGGAGACGGTGCTCGCGATGGTGCAGGCCGGGCTCGACGCGCTCGACCCGGAGGCGCGCCGCGTGCTGCGCGCCGCGAGCGTCTTTGGCGAGGCGTTCACCGAGGCGGGGGTCGCCGCGCTCGTGGGCCGGTCGGAGGTCGCGCGCGAGGTCGACGAGCTCGTGCGGCATGAGGCGATCGTGCGCATCGGGCCGCGGAGCGCGGCCGGCGACGCCGCGCTCCGGTTCCGCCACGCGCTCATCCGCGAGGCCGCCTACGGCATGCTGACCGAGGGCGATCGGCGGCTCGGCCACGCGCTCGCGGGCGGCTTCCTCGCGCAGCGCGGCGAGGCCGACCCCATGGCGCTCGCCGAGCACTTCGAGCGCGGCGGCGAGCCCGCGCGCGCGGCAACGGCGTACCTCGCGGCCGCGCGGCAGGCGCTGCGGGGCAACGACCTCGGCGCGGTGCTGGCGCGCGCGGCGCGCGGCGTCGCGTGTGATCCGGCGCCCGCCACGGTGGGCGAGCTCCGCCTGCTCGAGAGCCAGGCGCACTTCTGGCGCGGCGATCTCGCGCTCGCCGAGGAGCGCGCCGCGGCCTCCGCGGAGCACCTCGCGGAGGGATCCGCCGCCTGGTTCGCCGCCCTGACCCGGATCATCATCGCCGCGGGCGCCACGGGCGGCCTCGAGCGCGTCGAGCGCTGGGCCGCCGTCGCGCGCGACACGCCTGCGCCCCTCGAGGACGGGAGCTCCGCCAAGAGCGCCTGCCTGAGCTCCGCCGCGCTCATGCTGATCTTCGGCGGCCGCTACGCGCTGGCCGACGCGCTGCTCGAGGGCGCGGAGCGCGCGATCGAGGGCGCCCCGGCGCCGGATCTCGAGGCCGTGGCGAACCTCCACGAGGCGCGCGCGATCCGCGCGCACGCGGGCGGGGACCCCGGCGCGAGCCTCGCGGGCATCGCGGCGGCGCTCGCGGCGTTCGAGCAGGCCGGCGACGTGCGGCGGGCGTGCATGGCGCGCATGAACCTCGGCTACTCGTACGGCCAGGTGGGTCAGCTCGAGGAGGCCGAGGCGGCGCTGCGGCAGGCGCTCGCCGAGTCGGAGCGCATGGAGCTGCGCGGCACCACGGCGTACGTCCTCCAGAACCTCGGCCTGGTGCTCTCCTACCGAGGCCGGCTCGACGAGGCGAGGTCGGTCGAGGAGACCGCGTGCGCGATGCTGGAGCGCCACGGCGACGTGCGGATGGAGGGCTGCGCGCGCGTCTACCTCGCGAGCATCCTGCTCCTCGCGGGCGATCCCGAGGCGGCGGCGCGCGAGGCGCGGGCGGCGGACGCGATCCTCGAGCGGGCCCCGCCGATGCGCGCCTACGCCGTCGCGGTGCTCGGGCGCGCGCTGCTCCACCTCGGCAGCCCTGGCGACGCGCTCGCCGCCGCCGAGCGTGCGCGCGCGCTGCTCGACGAGGTGGGCGTGGAGGAGGGCGAGTCGGTGGTGCGCCTGGTCTACGCCGAGGCGCTGTCGGTCTGCGGGCGCGGCGCCGAGGCCGCGCGGGCGATCGCCGAGGCGCGCGATCGCCTGCTCGCGCGCGCCGAGAAGATCAGCGACGGCGCGTTCCGGGCGCACTTCCTGGAGCGGGCCGTCGACAACGCGCGCACGCTCGAGCTCGCGCGGGCGTGGCTGGGCGAGGCGGCGGAGTAGCCGAGCGCGCTCGCCGCTCCGCCACATCCCGAGGAACGGCAAACCGACCGCTGTCGATGCAATGCCATCGACCCTGGGCCGCTCGAGCTAGGCTCGGCGCGCCTGCGCGGAGCTCGATCTCGCGATGCGACAGCTGTCTCTCTTCGAAGGCCGCGCGCTCCTGGTGGAGCCGGTCCCGGTCGACGGCGCCGCGGCGCTCTCGCCCGGCGACGGCGCGCCCGAAGGTCAGCTCGATCTGTTCGCGCAGCGCACGCTGCGGCTATCGCTTGCGTCCGAGGCGATCGCCGCGGGGGAGCTGCGCGAGGCGCGGCGGCTGTTCGCGGAGCTCGCGGCGATCCATCCGGCGGACGCCGACCTCCGCCGCCAGTCAGAGCGGGTCGCCGCGCTGGAGCGGAAGCTCGCGCGGGCGCAGGGCTCGGCCGCGCCGGCGGCTGCGCTGCTCGGGATCGCGCGCGGCCTCGAGCCTGCGAGCGGCGCGTTCGCGTTGCTGCGCAGCGTGCTGCTGCGCCGTGTCGCGGAGGCGCTCCGCGAGGCCGAGGGCGACGACGGGCGGCTCGAGGGGCAGCCTCCCGGGTACTACTGGCTCGCGGCGGGCGACGCGGCCGAGGCGCGCGCCTCGCTGACGAGCGCGGCGGCGGTGCGGCGGAGCGCGCGCACGCTGTTCCTGCTCGCGGACGTCGCGACGGCGCTCGGGGAGCCCGCGGCGCGGCGGTACTACCTCGAGGCGCTCCTCCGCGATCCGTTCGACGCGGCGCTCGCGTCGGCGCGCGACGAGGCCGTGCGCGGATTGCCCGACGTGGCGCGCTACGAGATCGAGATCGAGGAGGAGCCGGCGGCGTGGTCGGCGCCCGTGGGGATCGTGACGGGGGTGCTGCCGCCGCCGGTGGGGATCGCGCTGGACGAGGCGGTCCTCGAGGAGCGTGCCGCGTCCGGGGGAGCTGTCGTCGAGCCACCGCGAGCGGCCGGGCAGGCCGAGGCGCTCTCGAGGGCGCGGCGCTTCGTCGCGGCGCTCGCGGCGGCGTCTTCGCGTGAGGCGCGCCGCTCCGGGGAGGCGGTGATCGACGCGCGGCGCGCGATGAAGCGGCTCGCGCCGGCGCTGTTCGCGGCGTACATGGCGCGCGGCGGGGGTGCGCTGCAGAGCGGGTAGGGCGCGCTGCTGGTGGGTAAGGCGTGCTGCTGGTGGGTAGGGCAACCGCGTCGCTGTTCGACGAGCGGCATGACGCCCTGGCGGAGGGCGGTTGGCCAGGTCGTTTACACTGCGAGGCGGCGATGAGGAGCCGCCCTTTCATCACGCTGCGCCTCCCCAGGGTCGTTCATCCGGGCGAGGCGTTCGACGTCGGGCTCTCGCTCGAGAGCGCCGCGAAGACGCCCATCAACTTCGTGCGCGTGGCCCTGCGGCACACGCACGAGCAGATGGTTCCGGGCGAGAGGACCTTCGAGGTTCGCGACCTGCTCCTCCTGAGCGAGGAGGTGGCCGGGGAAGGGCGGCTCGGCGAGGGGATTCACCGCTACCGCGTCTCGTTCGCGCTGCCCGGTGATCTCCCGCCGACGTTCGCCGGCGCCTTCCAGGCGTGCCGGTGCGAGGTCCGCGCGCACGTCTCCATTCCGTGGTGGCTCGACGCGCGGGAGAGCCAGGAGGTCCTCATCCGGCCCCGGTCCGCTCAGCGGCCGGAAGACAGGCCGTTCATCGACGCGAGCCACCGGGGGCGCGGCGCCTTCGTCGAGGTGTCGCTGCCGGGCCGGACCCTCACCCCGGGCGCGATCGTGACCGGGGCCGTCGCCTTCGGTGGTCTCCCGGGGCGCTACCCCTTCGGGCTCCGCGTCGCGCTGGTCGGCAATGGGGTGGAGCAGGTGAACGCGCGCGGCGGTTCGTATGAGAGCTGCCCGAACGTGTTCTTCCAGGATGTCACAGGGATCGCCGAGGGAACGGAGGTGCCTTTCCGCATCTCTCTGCCGGGCGATCTCGCGCCGTCCTTCAGCCTCCGCGAGGTGGCCCTGGAGTACGCGCTGGAGGTGACGATCGAGCACCTGGCGGGCGGGGAGCTGGTGCGGCACCGCGTGCCGGTGATCGTCGGCCTGTTCGAGCCGCGGACCGGGCGCGATGGAAAGCGGCCCCGGATAGGCGCGGATCGCTGGCGCGCGGTCTGGGCGCGCGCGGGGCGGCGGGTGGGGCTCTCGCTGGAACGGGGGCTGCGGCTCCGCGGCGTGCGCGCGGGGTGCACCGTGGAGGTGGCCTCTGCCGTGAAGGGGTTGAGGGCCGGTCTGGGCGCGACGGTGCGGTTCGCGGAGCCCTGGGGGTTGCGCCTCGACGTGCAGTGGCGGCGCGTGCTGGAGCTTGATGGGCTGGAGACGGGGGACGAGGGGTTCGATCGGCGCTTCCGGGCGGCGGGACGGGAGGAGGCCCAGGTGGTGGCCGTGCTCGGGCCTGCGCTCCGCCGTGCGCTGCGTGCTTTCCATCGGGCCGACGTGGACGACAGGGAGGCGTGGGTGTGGAGCGCCGCGGAGGCGTCGGACGAGCAGGCCCTCGGCGCGTTCCTGGCGCAGGTCAACGCGCTCGCGCAGGCGCTCGCGGAGGCCGGCGCGGCGCTGCCGCCGCCGGCGGTGATGGCGGCGTGGCTGCCCGCGTGGCGCCGCTTCGCGGAGGAGAGCGACGGGGCGCTCCGGGCCGGTTCGATGCGGCTCTCGGGGACGCTCGAAGGGGCGCGGTTCGAGCTGGAGACGCTGTTCAAGGGGGCCGTTCCTGCGAGGACGCGGGTCTCGTTGCGGCTGGATCCGCCGATCGAGGGCGCGGCCCGGCCGAGGAACGCGGCGGAGCAGGGGATCGCAGCGGCGATCCTGGAGCAGGCGGCGCGCCTCGGTGGGGTTGCGGATGCGGAGGAGGGGGTCGCGGTGGCGCCGGGCGCGATCGCGGTGGTGATCGGTGCGCCGCTCGCGGATCCGGCGGCGGCGCGGGAGGTGCTGCGGCCCATGCTGGCGCTCGCGCGGCAGATGCGGGGGGAGGGGCGGGGCGGGCCGTACCGGTGAGGGCGAGCGAGGGCGGGGACGAGACATGGCCGGGGGCTGGTCGGCAGGGCGGGCGGGGAGGTGGTGAGATGGCCGGCGGCTCGTCGGCGGGGCAAGCGGGTAGGTCGCGATCTGGGCGGCGGCTCGTCGGCGGGTAATGGTCAAGGTGCCAGTCGGTTGATCAACGTGAGCAGTTTGCGATAGCGGCCGTCCGATGAGGAGCTCGATGACGCCGAGGCTTCGGTCAGAGGAGAGCACGAGGCCCACGCCGCGAGGGGACAAAGCCCCGCCGGAGTCGTCGCTCTCCGCCACCTCTCCGCGGCCTTCGACCGTGACAGGTACGAGCTGTTCAAGGGAATGGAGGAATGCTAGAGCAGCACGTGCCCAACTTCCTCCACGAAGACTCAGAAGCATTGCTCTTCCTGCCCGGCGCAGGCGGTGACACGACAATGTGGAAGCCGGTCAGTGACGGCCTCTCGCACCGAGGTCGGCGGAGATTTTTCAGCTGGCCGGGGCTTGGTGGGGCAGCTGCAGATCCGGCGGTGCGTGGGATGTCCGACCTCGTCGAGCGCGTCGTGAACGAGATCACCGGTCCGGTGGTGCTTTTTGCGCAGTCGATGGGCGGGCTGATCGCATTGCGTGAGGCAATGGCGCGGCCGGAGCGTGTTCGAGCGATGGTTCTTTCCGTGACGTCCGGGGGCATTGATGTCCGTACGTTGGGCGCGGTCGATTGGCGTCCACAGTTCGAGCAGCGGAACCCCGGTGCCCCACGCTGGTTCTTAGACGCGCGGGACGATCTCTCCCCGCGGCTGCATGAAATCTCTACGTCGGTGTTGCTGCTTTGGGGGGATGCTGATCCGATCAGCCCGGTGGCTGTGGGTCGTCGGCTCGCGGAGTTGCTGCCACGAGCCGAGTTGATCGTCGTCCCGGGCGGCACGCATGATCTGGTTTCCGAGCGCGCGGGCGAAGTTTCTCCGCATATCGAGCGGCACCTCGAACGAGCGCTGAAGTCCCCGGCGGGGTGACGCGCCGTTCGGCAGAATGATAATTGCCGGTTCGCGCAGGAGTCAGACCATGCCGGCCTGGAAATGTCCCGCATGCGGCCGCACGTTTGCTCGCAAGGGCCAGCGTCACGCCGGCGGTACCGGGGGATCGTAGCTGCCCTCTCCGCATGATCCGGCGTGAGCCAGCGCACGTCACCGCGCCCTGGCCAGCTTCAGCTCGTTGTTCTTGAGGGGGACCTGCGCGAGCAGAACCGGGCCGCAGCACAGCTCCCAGACGTCATCGGCGCTCTGAATCGACTCCACGGGCTCGCCGGCCATGCCGTGTGGAGACGTTGGACTGCGAGCCAAGCGCGCAGTAAGTCCGACAGGGTGTGAACGACCGGGGGCTGTTCGGCAGGGCAGGCGAGCATGTTGCGACAGGGCCACGGATGTGCTGGCGGGGACGTGGCCGGGGAACTATCCGGAGCGCGCTCGGAGCGCCTCGATCGCGCGCCGGATGCCGAGGGCCACGTCGTGCCACGCTTCGTCGCGGTCCTGCCAGAGGGTGACCGGCCTGGCATCCCCACTCGTTGCCGGCGCCGACGCGTCGGTCATGCCAGCTCTGGAGGAGACCCTCGCGTCTGAGAAGGGCGAGGTGGGTCTCCAGCTCGTCGCGGAGCGCCTCGTCCTTGTGGGAATAGCTGAAGAAGAGGCGGATGGCATTCCCTATCGGGAAACCTTTCCCAAGAGGTACCGTGGTCGTGAAATAGAGATGCCATGCGTTGGCATTTGTGTCGCCTGCGCAGAGGAACTTTTGCGATGCTGCCGCACACCTGAATGGGCTAGTTGGACTGATCTGATCGCGCAGGCATGGACCGGACCGGAGTGGCCCTGCAGCGTGCGCTCCTCTCCAGTCCACATCCGTACTGGATGCAGCAGCCGGATCTCCGGCAGGCCGCGCGGGAACCGCAGCGTTCGCGCAATTCTCTCCTCCTCCCATCCCGCCGAGCGCAGCCGGTTGTAGTCCAGCTCCGGCAATGCTTCCGGCGCATCGCGGAGCCAGTGCGACTCGGCCCGCACCGCTCGGTGGAGCAGGTCGATGTCGCCGTCCCGGAGTTCCTTCGCGCCGAAGCGCAGTGTCTCTTCGAGCGCCGCGGGGCCATCCTCGCGACAGAGCGCCCTCAAGAGGCCGAGATCCCGGCACAACCCCCGCGCTTTCTCCTTCTCGCCCGCCGCGAGGCCATGCGCGATCGTGTGTCGCGCGGCATACCGCCTCCGGAACGCACGCGAGGCGGCAGCGCGTACGGCAGGAAGCCCGGCAGCGGGTTCTGCCCGGCACTGTCGCTCCGCGCCTCGTCGAGGCCGTCGACGACGAGCACCAAGCGCTCGCCTCGGGGGACGAGTTCGTGCTTGGACACCTTCGCCAGGAGCTCGATCAGCCGGCTCTCCGGCCGCGCCTCGGGGTCCTTCTGCGCCGGGTAGAGCGCCTCGATCTGCGCCGAGAGGGAGCGGGCGACCGCCTCGGGGCGATCCCAGTCCCTGACGTCGCGCCGGAGGAAGTGGTGCGGCGCCGTGTGGCCGCGCTGCTCGTGCACGTCGAGCCATCGCGAGAGGATCGCGCTCTTGCCCATGCCGGGCCCGCCCGTGACGAGCACCCAGCGGCCCGACGCGCCCGCACTATCGATGTGGCGATCGATGGCGGCGAGCACGTCCTCTCGACCGAAGAGGTGCTCGTGGCGGCTGCGCTCGATGCCGAAGTCGATGAGGTCTCTCGCCACGGCGCCAGTTTAACAGCGCGCATGCCCCGCCCGGCGAGCGCCGCGCGATGCGGACCAGGGCTTCGAGCGGCGTGTCCGCGCTCCCGGCACCCGTCCGCCGATGACGCAGCACCCGCAGGGCCCCCGATGTGCGGTTCCTACCGTCCGATGCGCGCGCACGGCGTCGCGCCCCTTCGCCGAGAGCGTCGCAAGGGAGGGCTTCGCGGGGATGTCCCGGTCCCCGATCCTCAGTCCCAGCGGTCGAGCTTGTAGGTGACTCGCCCGTTCTTCGTGGTGACGCGGAAGAGGTAATCCCACTTGCCGGCGCTCTTCTGGAGCTTGATGCCGCAGGCTGACGCCTCCTTGGCTCCCGCGATGGTCGCGTTCTTCGCGTACGCCTCCATGGTGGCGCGGATGCCGTGGTACTCGCTTCGCAGGTCTTCCGGAAAGAGGCCGCCGCTGCGCTCGTGGTTCACGTCTCGCGCGCCGTCGAGGAGGAAGAAGACCGACTGGCCCTGGTGCGGGTACTTGTCCGGGCCGTCCCACATCGTCGGCTGGAGCGCGATCGCCGTGACGTTCTGGAACTGCCCCGCCTTCAGGTTCCACGCGCTCGCCGGCGAGCCCTTGACGTACATGTACCAGCTCACCTGGTTCCGCTTCTCTTCGCGATCCCACTGGAGGATGGGCGGTGAATCAGGGTTCGCGGCCGTCACCAGCGCCGCGTACGACGCGTTCTGCTCGGGCACGAAGAACTCGATGCGCTCCGCGTCCGCGAGCACGGTCCGCTGGAACTTCTCCCAGGTCATGACGACCGGCGGCTGCTCCACGGACGCTGCGGCCGTGGCGATCTTGGCTTTCAGGTGGCCGAAGACGCCGCCGCCCTGCTCCTTGGGCGCACCCGCCTTCGGCTTCCACAGCGCCTGGATGTCTTCCAGCCTGGCGAACCGGCGTTCCAGTGCGCCGGCCGAGCCGAGCTTCTGCACGATGGCCTCGGCCTGCGCGATGTTGCCGGCGCTCGGCGCCGCCTGGGGGCGCTGGTAGAGGAGCGGGTGCATCTTGGCGTCGAACTTCGCCTTGATGTCGGCGAAGCCGAGCCCGGCCTGGATATCCTCCAGGAGGGTGCCGATCATGCCGCTGCGCACGTGGCAGAACCCTGCCGGCGCGGTCGCCGCGGCGAGCCATGTGAGGTTGTCGCGGGCGACGGGGTTCTTCGTCGCCGCGCGCGCCTCATGCAGATCGACCAGCCACTTCGCCACGCCGATGCACTTCTCCGATCGGTAGAGGTTCCCGGTGGTCAGGAGGGTGTGCGCCTGCCTCACGACCTCGAGCGGGAACTCGGCGAGCCCTCGGCAGAGGGTGCCGTAGTCCTGGAGCTTCTCGGCCACGACCTGCGAGGTGGTCTGCACGGCGGACGGCTTGAAGACGAGCTCCCGCCCGGGCGCGACGGCCATGTGCTTCCAGGAGAAGGGCGGCTTCTGGCTCTTGTTGCTGGGCATCCCCCACGTGCGCTCGTCGGAGAGGAATACGCCGGTCACCTTCGCGCGCGCGACGAGGAGCGCCATGGCCTCGACGGAGGCCCGGAAGAACGGCGGCGCTGCCTCGGGGGCCCACGCGATTGACGTTGCGGACCCATCGGGCGCGACCTTCACCAGCCCGCCGAAGCGCTCGACGAAGCGGCGGCACGCGCTGCATGTGTAGTGCTGGCGCCGCTCCGCGCGGAGCCCGTCGAGGAACGCGTCGAAGAGGCCGGCGGCGTCCGTGGTGAAGAGGCGCGCGCCGCCGGCGGTCACTTCGCCGAAGCGGGCGCGGATGGCTTCGAGGAAGGCCGGGTACTGTTCGTCGTCGATCGGCTCAGCCTGAGACGTCGTGATCGCGTCGGACATCGCGTGCTCCTTGAAGGGCGGTCGGTGCGCCCATGGTATCTCGGTCCGCTCCGTTTCCAGCGCCGTTCACGGCGGCGCTGCATCCAGCGCCCGCGTTGTCGCTGTCAGCTCCGCCTCGGCCTGGGCGAGCCGCCTCCTGGCGCGGCCGCGTCATGACGAACACCGCGAAGGTGAGTAGGTGCGGATATGGGCCCGGGGTGTGCCCCAGGCGAACGTCCTGGGAAGCTACTCGGCGTGCCCTCCGAGCGCGTTTATCGCGCGCCGGATGCCGCGGGCCACGTCGGTCCACGCTTCGTCGCGGTTCTGCCAGAGGGTGACCGGCCTGGCATCCTTGGGCAGCGCCTGGAGCCTGGCGAACGGCGCGCTGAGCCAGTCGGTCGGCCGGAGGATGACCGGGATGACGCGGGCCTGCCCGGCGTCGTGGCGATCGAGGGCGCACGTCATCCCGTTGTCGAAGCAGTAATCCGACGCAAGGAAGTCGGCGCTGACGAGGAGGAGGATCACGTCGGCCTCGTCGAGGTTCTTGTCGATCTGCCCAGCCCGCTCGTCGCCAGCGGAGACGCAGCGGTCATGCCAGCTCTGGAGGATGCCTTCGCGCTTGAGAAGGGCGAGGTGGGTCTCCAGCTCGTCGCGGAGAGCCTCGTCCTCGTGGGAGTAGCTGAAGAAGAGGCGGATGGTCTTCTTCATCGGGGAATTTCCCCCACGAGGTGCCGCGGTCGTGAAATCGAGATACCAGAGGTTGCCATTGGCGTCGCCCGCGCAGAGGATCTGTTGTGATACAGCCACGCTAAAGAATGAGCTGGTTCCGCGCACTGTATCCAGGCATTTTCCTGTCGACATTTCCCATGTCTTGAGCGTGCTGTCTAAGGAGGCCGAGATGATGCGCTGGCCATCCGGGCTGATCGCGCAGGCACTGACAAAACTGGAGTGGCCTTCGAGGGTGGCGAGGAGCTGTCCGGTCGCAAGGTCCCATACCTTGAGCGTGCTGTCGGAGGCCGAGACGATGCGCTGGCCATCCGGGCTGATCGCGCAGGCGCGGATCTGAGCGGAGTGTCCTTCGAGGGTGGCGAGGAGCTGTCCGGTCGCAAGGTCCCATACCTTGAGCGCGCTGTCCGAGGAGGCTGAGCCGACGCGCTGGCCGTCCGGGCTGATCGCGCAGGCACTGACCAAATTGGCGTGTCCTTCGAGGGTGGTGAGGAGCTGCCCGGTCGCAAGGTCCCATACCTTGAGCGTGCTGTCTAAGAGGGCCGAGATGATGCGCTGGCCATCCGGGCTGATCACGCAGGCACTGACCAAATTGGCGTGTCCTTCGAGGGTGGTGAGGAGCTGCCCGGTCGCCAGGTCCCATACCTTGAGCGTGCTGTCGGAGACCGAGACGATGCGCTGGCTATCCGGGCTGATCACGCAGGCGCGGATCTGAGCGGAGTGTCCTTCGAGGGTGGCGAGGAGCTGCCCGGTCGCAAGGTCCCACACCTTGAGCGTGCTGTCGGAGGCCGAGATGATGCGCTGGCCATCCGGGCTGATCACGCAGGCGTTGACCAAACTGGAGTGGTTTTCGAGGGTGGCGAGGAGCTGCCCGGTCGCAAGGTCCCATACCTTGAGCGTGCTATCGTAGGAGGCCGAGATGATGCGCTGGCCGTCCGGGCTGATCACGCAGGCATTGACCGAATCGGCGTGTCCTTCGAGGGTGGCGAGGAGCTGCCCGGTCGCCAGGTCCCATACCTTGAGCGTCCTGTCGTCGGAGGCCGAGACGATGCGCTTGCCATCCGGGCTGACCGCGCAGGCACTGACCCAACCGCAGTGGCTTTCGAGGGTGGCGAGGAGCTGCCCGGTCGCCAGGTCCCATACCTTGAGCGTGCAGTCCATGGAGGCCGAGACGACGCGCTGGCCCTCGGGGCTGAACGCGCAGGCACTGACCAAACTGGAGTGTCCTTCGAGGGTGGCGAGGAGCTGCCCGGTCGCCAGGTCCCATACCGTGAGCGTGCTATCGTAGGAGGCCGAGACGATGCGCTGGCCATCGGGGCTGAACGCGCAGGCACTGACCAAACTGGAGTGTCCTTCGAGGAGCTGCCCGGTCGCAAGGTCACGTACCTTGAGCGTGCTGTCTGAGGCCGAGACGATGCGTTGCCCATCGGGGCTGAACGCGCAGGCTCTGACCAAATTGGCGTGTCCTTCGAGGGTGTCGAGGAGCTGCCCGGTCGCCAGGTCCCATACCTTGATAGTCCTGTCGTAGGAGGCCGAGATGATACGCTGGCCATCGGGGCTGACCGTGCAGGCGAGGATCTGAGCGGAGTGCCCTTCGAGGGTGTAGAGGAGCTGCCCGGTCGCAGGGTCCCATACCTTGAGCGTGCTGTCTAAGGAGGCCGAGACGACGCGCTGGCCATCGGGGCTGACCGCGCAGGCCTTGACCAACCTGGAGCGGCCTTCGAGGGTGGCGAGGAACTGCGCGGTGGCCAGGTCCCACACCTTGAGCGTGCTGTCTGAGGCCGAGACGACGCGCTGGCCATCGGGGCTGACCGCGCAGGCATTGACCGAATCGGCGTGTCCTTCGAGGGTGGCGAGGAGCTGCCCGGTTGCAAGGTCCCACACCTTGAGCGTCCTGTCGTCGGAGGCCGAG
This sequence comes from Sorangium sp. So ce117, assembly GCF_051524395.1. Taxonomy (NCBI): domain Bacteria; kingdom Pseudomonadati; phylum Myxococcota; order Polyangiales; family Polyangiaceae; genus Sorangium; species Sorangium sp. So ce117. Next base: position 5,339,900 of record NZ_CP150309.1, on the reverse strand, counting down.
ACGATGCGCTTGGCATCCGGGCTGACCGCGCAGCCATTGACCAACCTGGAGTGTCCTTCGAGGGTGGCGAGGAGCTGCCCGGTTGCCAGGTCCCACACCTTGAGCGTGCAGTCCATGGAGGCCGAGACGACGCGCTGGCCATCGGGGCTGACCGCGCAGGCGCGGATCTGATCGGAGTGTCCTTTGAAGGTGGCGAGGAGCTGCCCGGTCGCAAGATCCCATACCTTGAGCGTTCGGTCGGAGGAGGCGGAGACGATGCGCTGGCCGTCGGGGCTGATCGCGCAGGCGTGGATCCCAGCGGAGTGTCCTTTGAGAGTGGCGAGGAGCTGCCCGGTTTCAAGGTCCCATACCTTGAGCATCCTGTCGTAGGAGGCCGAGATGATGCGCTGGCCATCGGGGCTGACCGCGCAGGCACTGACCGAATCGGAGTGTCCTTCGAGGGTGGCGAGGAGCTGCCCGGTTGCAAGGTCCCATACCTTGATTGTCCTGTCGGAGGAGGCGGAGACGATGCGCCGGCCATCCGGGCTGATCGCGCAGGCAATGACCCAACCGGAGTGGCTTTCGAGGGTGGCAAGGAGCTGTCCGGTCGCCAGTTCCCATACCTTGAGCGTCCCATCGGCGGCGGCCGAGACGATGCGCTGGCCTTCGGGGCTGATCGCGCAGGCATTGACCCAAAAGGAGTGGCCGTGCAGCGTGCGCTCCTCTCCGGTCCATATCCGTACCGGATTTCGCAGCCGGATCGTCGGCAAGCCGCGCGGGAACCGCAGCGTCCGCGCGATTCGTTCCGCCTCCCATCCGGCCGAGCGCAGCCGGTTGTAGACCAGTTCCGGCAGTGCCTCCGGGGCATCGCGGAGCCAGTGCGACTCGGCTCGCACCGCCCGGTGGATCAGGTCGAGTTCGCCGTCCCTGAGCTCCTTCGCGCCGAGGCGCAGCGCATCCTCGAGCGCCGCAGGCCCATCCTCGCGGCAGAGCGCCTCCAGCAGCCCGAGATCCTTGCACAACCCCCGCGCCTGCTCCTGCTTGCCTCCCGCGAGCGCATGCGCAATCGCGTGGCGCGGAGCGTACCGCCTCCGGAAATCGCTCTCCCCCTCTGCTACGGGCCACCGGGCCGTCGTCTCCAGGAGCCGTCGGTTCAGCTCGACCATGCGCTTCGGCCCGAGCTTCTCGGTGACGAACGCGCGAAACGCCTCGTGGTACGGCCGGTACGCCCGCGCGTCGCGCCACGACGCCGGCTCCTCCAAGAGCAACGCTCGCGCGGCGCGAAGGAAGTCCTCACCGGCCTCGACGCCGCTCCACCCTCCCGCTGCCTCGATCTCCTCGAGCGGCAGCGCCTCGCGCGCCGCGCAGACCAGCCCGAGCGCGCTCGCGACGAGCCCGAACTGCTCGCGCGGCAGGTCTCGGAGCTGCTGCCAGATCTGCTCCAGGAACCCGCTCAGCCCGCGGGGCAGGCGCTCCACACGCCGCAGCTCGACCGGCTGCTCTTCGAGCCATTCCCTGAGCTTCACCGCGTAGAGCAGGTTCCCCTCCGCCCTCGTGACCGCCTCCTCGACGAGGCTCGGGTTGAGCCGCGGTGTGAACCGCGGCGCCTGATCGCCCCAGAACGCGCGGCAGGCCTGCTCGTTCGAACTCGCCCACGCGGGCGCGTCGAGGTCGATACGTCGCACGTTCCCGCGGCTCTCCAGCCATTCGAGGTGCGGATACTGCGGGCGTGAGGCGCAGAGCGCGTGCACGCGCGGCGGCATCGCATACGGCAGGAAGCTCGGCAGCGGGTTCTGCCCGGCGCCCTCGCTCCGGGCCTCGTCGAGGCCGTCGACGACGAGCACCAGGCGCTCTCCGCGGGGGACGAGTTCGTGCTTGGAGACCTTCGCCAGGAGCTCGATCAGCCGGCTATCCGGCCGTGCCTCGGGGTCCTTCTGCGCCGGGTAGAGCGCCTCGATCTGCGTCGAGAGGGAGCGCGCGACCGCCTCGGGGTGAGCCCAGTCCATCACGTCGCGCCGGAGGAAGTGGTGCGGCGCCCTGTGACCGCGCTGCTCCTGCACGTCGAGCCACCGCGAGAGGATCGCGCTCTTGCCCATGCCGGGTCCGCCCGTGACGAGCAACCAACGGCCCGACGCGCCCGCGCCATCGATGTGGTGATCGATGGTGGCGAGCACGTCCTCTCGACCGAAGAAGTGCTCGTGGCGGTTGCGCTCGATGCTGAAGTCGATGATGTCTCGCGCCATGGCGCAGTCTATCTGACAGACGACCTGCTCGTTGTCGCGAGCAGCGCAGAGCGCCGCCGCATCTCCCCGTATTCGGTGGTGTCCGAATTTACCTCGCAAGTCCGTGAAATCGTGGCTCGGAAAGACCACATTCGGACAGCGCCTTTACTCCATGGCATCGCCAGCCGCAGCGCGCACCAGAGCGATCCGCCCACCTCGGGCTCGCTGCGGGGCGGCCTTGGATCCGGGCTCCGTTTCGGCCGACGCCACGTCGCGCCGGCCCTTGCCGCTGCCAACAGCGATCGGACAGACGACCTGAGCGCGAACTGATTCGAGGGTCAACTCGGCGCAAGGACGAGCCACGGTAGCCGCCGCACCGAGCCAGCTGCCCCATCGTCGAGTCGGCATCCTAGAAAGATGGCTCTCTCTGCTCGCTCCGGAGGCGCCCCCTGGATGGACACGGTTCGCAAGCTGTACGAGAGCGACGAGCAAGGCATAGTGCACGTTGACCTGGAGGTCGGCGCCCCTCACCGTCGTGTCGAGGTCGTGCTCGTCTGGCAGGGGATCGATCGCGCGTCTCCGAGTTCTCCCGCGTCTCGAAGCTTCGTCTGGAGGGTTTGGAGATGATCTGAGCTAACCCAGCATCCTGCCGGCTCGAATGCCTCGATCGGCAGCGCCTCGCGCGCCGCGCAGCGCACCCCGAGCTCGTTCACGCTTCATCCGCTCCCCGCCACGGGCACCGATCGCCGCGGCGACCGTCGCGCCGACGAACACGATCTGCATCAGCGTTCGCGGCACGAGCGGCGTCACCGGGCTACCGCCCAGCGTGAGCCCCGCGCGCGCGGCATGGACATTCGCAGGGAACATCGCCAGGAGCAGCACCGTCAGCCCCACCGCCGCCCACGGCGCGAGCCGTGGAACCAGGAGCGCCGCCGCGCCCGCGATCTCCAGGACCCCCGTCGCGGCGACGAGGACCTCGGGGTAGGGCAACGCCGGCGGCACCATCGCCACGAGCTCGGCGCGCCGGCTCCCGAAGTGGGCCGAGCCGGTCAGCAGGAACATCGCCGCGAGGGCGTACCGCAAGCACGTCACCCAGCTCCCGAGGTACCTGACGCCGAGGCGCCCGAGGACAACGAACAGCGCGAACGAGATCGAGAGGACGATCAGAGGTGCCATGCCCTCAAGGTGGCGACCCGCTCCTCACCCGTCTTGAACGAGCTGGCTACGGCGTCTCAGATCGGAGGGGCTCACCCCGAATATCCGGCGGAAGGTCCGGGTCATGTGCGCCGCGTCCGCGAAGCCGGCCGCGCTGGCGGCCTCCGAGAGCGCCGCGCCGCCGGCGATCGCCGCCCCGGCGCGCTCCAGCTTGAGCCACAGGAGGTACGGCCGCAGCGGCACGCCGACGCTCTCCGTGAAGGCGTGCATGAACCGCCCCGGCGAGAGCCGCGCGATGCGGGCCAGGGCTTCGAGCGACGTGTCCGCGTCTGCGGCGCCCGCCCGCAGATGGCGCAGCACGCGCTGGACCCCCGGGTGCCTCGGCCTCGGCGAGGAGGGCGGGACCGCGATCCCCAGCGTCTCGAACATGCCGGGCAGCGCCGCCGCGAGCCCGGCCTCTCCACGCTCGGCGATGCGCGATCGCAGCCGATCCGCCGTCTCGCTGCCCATGACCTCGATGGGCGACGCCCCGAGCGCCTGGGCGAGCCCATCGCCGACGTCGCTCTCCGGCTCGATGAACACGATGAGCACACGGGTGCCTGATGCATCGATCGAGTGCGCGGTGTCCGGGGCCGTGAGGACGGCGCCTCCCGGCTGGAACGGGCCCCTGTCGGCCGTCCCGATCTGGAGCTCCCCGTCGAGCGCCAGCACGAGGTGCCAGCAATGGTGGGCGTGCAGCGTGCTCCGCTCTCCAGGGCCCCACGTCGCCAGCACGGAGGGCCACGGGCGCAGGACGCCCGCGGGCGCGGCGAGGCCGATCGTTCTCGGCGGGAGGAGCATCGGTCCGGAGTCTACCCGGACGCAGCGGATGCCTGGCTGGGCGCATCATGCAAGCGCCGCGGCCTGCCGGCACGCTGCTCTGCTGCGCGCGGTTCGCAGAGCTGCCGCCCTACCGTCCGATGCGCGCGCGGATGGCGGCGCGCGTCTCCGCCGAGAGCGTGTCGAGGTAGGTATCGGACAGGGCGCGGAGCACGTCGTTGGGCAAGGCGAGCAGCACCTGCTCGGGCGGCAGCCCCGCCACGCGCTGCTCGGGCGGCAGCCCGGCCACGCGTTGCTCGGGGGCGTAAGCCGAAAGCACCCGCTCCGGCGGGAGGGTGGCCAGGAGCTTGCGGACAATCTCGTCGAAGCCCTCCAATTCGTGAATTTCCATGGCGATCTCCTCGGCTCCAAGCTGCTGCGAGAGCCACCTTCGGGCCTCGACGGTCCGGGCCTCGCCGTGCCCGAACAAGCGTAGCAGATCGTCGTCCTCCGCCTCCGCCGCTGCGTCGATCTCGACGACGAGCAGCGTGAACGCCCCGCCCTCGAGCCGCCAGTAGCCGCCGCCGAGGTCGCCCCATTCCAGGCCGAGCTCGGCCACATCCGCGTCGAGCGACCTGGTGCGCGACGGGACGAGCAGCACACCGCACAGGTCGCTCCGCCGCTCGATCCGTTCCGGCTCGTCGGCGCAGTACAGGTGCAGGTAACTGCACAGCCGGTCGAGGTTGCGCCGTCGGTAAGGCCGGCCGATGCTCTTGAACTCGACGATGGTGTCCCTGGGCAACAGGTCCCAGAGCTTCTTCAGCGTGCCCGCGGGCTCGCTCGGCCCGGCGCTCCGGCGCAGTAGCAAGTAGTCGGCGCGGAGCGGCTCGTTCGAGAGCGGCACCTCGCTGCGCACCTCGAACCCGCGCGAGCCCCGCTGGTTGAGCAGCGCGACGAGCAGCACGTGCCAGGCCGTCCGGGTCGAGCCCATCGGGCGTCGTCTACAGGCCTGTCCAGGTCGAGGCCAACAATCCGCGCTGCCAGCGCGGCGAGATCCCCTGTGCGCGGTGCTCGGGGGCTAGCCACCCGCGACCGCGACCACGGCCCGCTGGACAACCGTCACTGTCCAGGATTGTCTCATCCCGTATGACAGCTCGCCGGTTCAAGCGCGGCAGTCCCGAGCGCGCCGTCGCCTACATCCGCGTCTCCACGGACGCCGCGTGCGCCTCCGCTACAGAGCAGCGCGAGGCGATCGAGGCCTGGGCAAGGCGGGAAGGCGTCGAGATCGCTTCCTGGCAGGAGGATCGTGGGCAGGACACCGGCGACCGGCCCGGCTTCGCGGCGGCGCTCGAAGCGCTCACCCTCGCCGGCGCCGGCCTGTTCGCGGTCGCGAGCGAGGAGCGCGCCAGCATCGCGGGGATCAGCGGCCCGTACCGGTTTGCCGCGGGCGAGCGCGGCGCGCGCCTCGTGACCGCCGATGGGAGCGGGATGCCGGACGGGACGCACCGCTGCCCGATCTGCGGCGATCCCTTGGAGATGTGGCCACGCCACCCGCGCGCGGTGTGCGGGCTCTGCAAGCATGAGGCCACGGACGAGGCCGGGCGGCCTCTCGAGTTCTTCAACACGTCGTTCGGCGGCGGCTTCGGGGCGCGCTATGCCGATACCGGCGAGCCTCGGGACAGCCACGCATGCGTCATCCGGGGCGTGAGGTGCCGCGCCGACGAGGGCCGATTCGGCGGGATCGTGATCGAGGCGATCGACGAGACAGCGTAGGAGCTCGACAGCGCTTGCCGCGCGCCCCGCCGATCACCGGGGTCGGGCGCGAAGCGCGTCGACCGCGCGCCGGATGCCCTTGGCCACCTCGGTCCAGGCTTCGTCCTGGTTTTGCCAGGAAGTGACCGGCTTGCCATCGGCCGGAAGCGCCTGGAGCCGGGCGAAGGGGGCGCTGTGCCAGTCGGTTGGCCGGAGAAGAACCGGGATGACCCGGGCCGTGCCGGCGTCGTGGCGCTCCAGGGCGCGCTTCATCTCCCTGTCGAAGCAATAGTCGGAGGCGAGGAAGTCGGCGCTCACGAGGAGCAGAATCACGTCCGCTTCTTCAAGGTTCCTGTCGATCTGGCCAGCCCACTCGTCGCCGGCCGCAATACGGCGGTCGTGCCAGCCCCGGACCAAGCCGTCGCGCTTGAGGGGGGCGAGGTGCTTCTCCAGGTCGTTGCGGAGCCCCTCGTCCTCGTGGGAATAACTGAAGAAGAGGCGGACGGGGTTGCTCGTCGAGAGGCTGTCGCTCGGCGTCGAGGCGTGGAGAGCAGGCGACGGGGAGAGCAGCGGCTCGTCATCCGAGATGCGCAGACCGGGAAACAACGCGTCGAACTCGCCCGGCTCGAAGCGGCAGAGATTCGCGGCGTGCCAGAAGCCGCCTGCGACGTTGCCGCCGAGCTTGTATCGGCCGTCGGGGCGGAAGGCGACCCAGCCATCGGGGAGCTTGAGGAGCACGGCGAGGCACGCACCGGTACGCACGTCCCAAAAACGAACGGTGCTGTCGAAGGAGCTGGAGAGGAGCGTGGTGCAGTCAGGGGTGAACGCCACGTTTACGATCGCATCGGAGTGCCCTTGCAGAACGCGCGCAATGCTGCCAGTCGCCACGTCCCAGAGCCGAACGCTATGATCGTCGGACCCGGAAGCGAGCGATGTGCCGTCGGGGCTGAAGGCCACGCTCCTCACCCGGCCCTCGTGGCCGCGCAGCGCGCGTGGCTTACCGTGTTCGGCGAGCGACCACAGGAGCACGACCTTGTCGTCGGATCCTGATGCCACCATCGCGCCGTCAGGACTGAAGGTCACGCTTCTGACAATATCATCGTGATTGACCAGCACGCGCGCTGTTCTTGTATCATCCACGTTCCAGAGTCGAACGGTTCGATCGACGGAGCCTGAAACCAGCGTCGCGCCATCAGGGCTGAACGCCACGCTCCTGACAGCGTCATCGTGACCTACGAGCACGCGAAGCGAGTCCGCCGTCTCGGTCCGCCAGAGCCGCACCGTGCTGTCGAACGAGCCTGACGCGAGCATCTTGCCGTCAGGGCTGAATGCCACATCCGTGATGTGATTGGAGTGCCCTTCCAGCACGCGCAGGGCCGCTTTTGTGTCACGCTTCCATAGCCAGATTTTGCGGTCGTGTGTGTACAGGGCCAGGGTCACGTTGTCGGGGCTGAAGGTCGCCCTCGACAAGGATCTGCCGCTGTCCTTCAATGGGGTTAGCGTGCGCCACGTGGACATCTGCCAGAAATGAACCTCGGAGTCGTCGGACACGAGAGCGAGCGTTGCGCCATCACGGCTCAGTGCCATTGTGAAGGACACGCTCGGCTGTCCCTGCAGCACGCGCAGGACGCCGCCGGTCGACGCCTGCCAGAGTCGCACCGTTCGGTCTCCTGAGCCGGAGGCGAGCGTCGTGTCGTCCGGACTGTAAGCGACGCTTGTCACCGCGGCTGAATGTCCCTCCAGCAAAGACGAGCACTTCAGGTGCGGCGCGTCTCCGGTCGAGAGTTGCCAAAGACCCACCATGCCATCCTCGGAACCCGAGGCGAGCGTCGCGCCATCATGGCTGAACGCCACGCTGGTCACATGCTTCGCGTGGTGCTTCAGCGTGTACAACGCCTCGCCCGTCGATACGTGCCAGACGCGGATGTTGCCATCTGCAGAGCCGGAAGCCAGCATCTCGCCGGTGGGACTGAAGGCAGCGCTGAGCACATCGCCCCGGTGACCGCGCAACACCCGGATCGGGTGGCCGGTTGAAACCCTCCAGAGCCGGATGCTCTCGTCCGACGAACCGGAAGCCAGCATCTCACCATCAGGGCTGAACGCGACGGTCTTCACCCTGTCCTGGTGACCTCGGAGCATGCCCAGCTGCCCGAGGGTGGCGACCTGCCAGAGCCGGACACTGGCGCCGGAAGAGCCGGAAGCCAACATCGTCCCGTCAGGGCTGAACGCGACGGTGGTCACGTGATGCGAGTGCCCCTTGAGCGCGCAGAGCAGGTTGGCGGTCGATACGTCCCAGAGCCGGACGGTGCAGTCCTCTGAGCCGGAGGCGAGGGTGTCGCCCTCAGGGCTGAAGGCGAGGCTCGTAACCCAGTCGGAATGACCGTTCAGCCTGCGCAGCGCGGCGCCTGTCGCCAGGTCCCACAGCACGATCCAGCTGGCATGAGCGGATGCGAGCAGCATCCCATCGGGGCTGATCGCCACGGCGTTGCATCGGCTCCCTTGCGCCCAGGTCGGCTCGAACCTTGCGGCCTCCGGCATTGCCGCGCCGAACGTGTCGCACCTGTCGAACCGCACGCCCCGCGCGCCCACCAGCTTTGCCCCGCGCAGTCTCACCGAGGCGAGTCTCGCCCCTGTCAGATCCGCGCCCACCATCCGCGCCCGCACCGCCGTCACTTCCGTCAGATCCGCCCCGCAGAGCGTTGTCCCTGTCAGATCGGCCCCATCGAGCAGCGCCCCCGCCATCCGGGCCCCGCTCAGGTTGGCCCCCACGAGCTTCGCCCCCCTTAGATCGGTTCCCCGCAGATCGCCCCCGCTGAGGTCCTTTCCCGAAAAATCTTGCCCCCGCAGATCCGCCCCTGCGAGGTTCATCCGTTCGCTCACCCCGAGCCCCATCCGCCCGTCGATCCGCAGCGCATTCCCCGCCGCCACGGCTCCGAACGCCCCGCCGAGCGCCTTCCGCGCCCACCGCGCCGCCGCCTCCCTTCCCGCGAGCGCCCCGAAGAAATCCGCCATCAGGTCGCTCACCTCCCGCTGCGCCAGCGCCGTCGACTCCCCGGAGCGCTGCACCTCCTCGGCCGCCGCCCGCGCCACCAGCCACTCGAGCACCGACTGGTGGATGAACCGGAAGTTCTCCTGGTCGTCCCACACGAGCAGCGTCCCCGACCCGATCTGGTGCGCCGTCACCCCCAGGTCGAGCTCGTGCCGCCCGAGCGCCTGCAGCGTCGCGATGAGCTCCGCCGGCAGCTCGCGCACGTTCACGCTCTGCTCCGTCCGCTGCCACAGCCTTGTCGCGAGCTCCGTCACCGCCCGCCACCGCTGCGCCACCGACAGCCCCGGCTGCGCGCCCTTCGGGTGCGCGCGCTCGTACTCCCAGACGAGCCACCGATCCAGGAGCAGCTTGTAGAGCCCCGCCGAGGTGATCTCCCCGTCGCCAGACTTCGCCTGCCGCAGCTGCGCCTCCTCGATCTCGGCGATGAACCCCAGCATCCGCGGGTTCGCCGACAGGCCGAGCAGGTCCTTCACGTCCGCGAGCAGCCGCATCCGCGCGTCGGCCGCCTCCTCGCCGCCGAGCCGGTTGAGGAGGAACCTGCGGATCTGCGCCTCGGTGAACGGCAAGAGCCGCGCGAGCCGGTAGCCGGGCAAGAGCGCGGCCTTCTCCGCCAGCGCGGATCTCACCTGTTGCTCCGAGATGAAGTGCTGGCTCCGGCTCGTGACCACCACCTTCGCCGCCTTGCCCTGCGCCGCCTGGATCAGCGTGTCGAAGTGCTCCACCGCGCGGTCGTACGTCACGCGGAAGGCGAGCTCGTCGAAGCCGTCGAACAGGAGCGCGATCCGCCCCTCGGCCAGCATGTGCCGGAACGCGGGCAGATCGATCTTGCCGAGCCCCGCGAGCGCCAGGTGCTGCGCGATGAGCGCGTTCAGGTCGCGCGCCTTCTCCAGCGCGCGCATCTCGATGAGCACCGGCGTCAGCGGGCCGCCCGCCTTGCCCATCCGCCGCGCGAGCTCGTGAAGGAGGAACGTCTTGCCCGTGCCGAAGTCGCCGAGCACCAGCACGAACCGGCTGTGCTCGGAGTCGAGCAGCTCCGCGATCGCGTCGAGCGCGCGCTCGCGCACCACCTCCTCCTGGCCCGTCGTGAGCGCGACGCGCTGGTCGACGTAGAGATCCGGCGGATACGTGAGGTCCCGCTCGAGGCTCGCGTTTTGCCACGCCAGGTAGCCGCGGAAGTCGATGAGCCCCTGGTACTCGAGGAACCGCACGAGGCGCACGCGCCGCGCGCTCGCGTAACGCACGAGCTCCTCCGGCGCGGGCTCGCCGCCATAGACCAGCGTGGACACGAGGCCGGGATCCTCGCGCCGGTACGAGGCGTCGATGCTCTCGATGAACGCGGAGACCGCCTCGGTCGAGATGCCGCTCTCGAGCGCCGCGAGCGGCGCGATCCGGACGATGCCGCCCTCGTTGACCGAGACGCGGAGGTAGACGCCGAAGGGGAGGGGCGCGTCGAACCACTCGATCTTCACGCCCTCGGACTCGCGGAGCCTGCACACGCGCTCGACCCGCGAGAGGAAGTCGTCGCTGCGCCCTTCCCCGGGCAGGAGGATGTCGTCGCCGTGCGGACCCGCGTGGCCGCCCCGCGCGCGCGCCGGGAGGCGGCGCAGCCTGGGGACTCGCCCGGCGTTCTCGGCGCGCGCAGGCCCAAGAAAGCGCCTCAGAAACGCGACGAGGAACTCTGCCGAGGCGCGGCACGCGAACGCGCGGAAGCTGTCGTCCTTGTCGTGATCGGCGTGATCCGAGACGGCCTTCGCGATGATCGACCGCCTCCCGAGGCGCTCCGCGACGTAGCCGATCGCCGCGGCCTCCATCTCGACGCCGAGCACCTTGCGCCCGATGGGCTTCAGCCGCTCGAACAGCCCCGCGTCCTCCTGCACCGCCTTGCCTGTGGCGATCGGGCCGATGTGCACGCGGAACGGCCGGGCCGACGGCGGGCCGTCCGGGTGGAGAAGGCGATCCCGGCGGACCTGCGCCACGCCCGCATCCGTGAGCTCGAGGCCGCCGTCGCCGATGCGGAGCGCGCCCGCCGCCTCCAGCTCGCCGATGCGCTCGGTCCAGCCCGGGCACCGCGCCGCGCGCTCCCCCCGCGAGACGGCCGGCGGTCCCCCCTCCACCTGGCTCTCGTAGAGCGCGTGCCGGAGCCACCACGCCTGCGACGGCTTCGACGGCGGGCGCTCGGCCGCGAACGCCGCCTGCCGCTCGAACTCGCGCGCGAAGAGCGCGGCATCCATGTTCCACGTGCGCTCGAGGTTGTACGTCTCGATGTCGTGGAAGAACGCGCCCTCGCCGCCGTGGGCGACGCGCTTGCCCTCGTCGTAGCTGTAGACCCGGTCGGCGACGATGACGTCGCCGAGCGACACCTCGCCGCGCTTGCCGGCGCAGATGCCGCACATCGCGAGGCACCCTGGATCGAGCTCCTCGATGAGCCCCTGCGCCCTCGCCGCCGCCGCGCTCTCGCCCATCCGCCCCGACCACGCCGCGGCGACGCGGAGCGGCTCGCCGCGGTCGTTCGGGAGGTCGCGGACGAAGTACGGGAACCCGCCCGGATCCCGCGCCTCCCGCCAGCCGTCTCGACCACCCTCGCCGAGCGCGAGGACAGCCTCGAGCTCGTCCTGCAGCGCGGTGACGATCAGCGCATCGACGCGCCCTGTAACGATGTCTGCCGGCACAGGTCCACTCTAACAACAGGCGCTCACGTTCCGGGCTCGGTCCGATCGAGACCTGGCCGAGCGCTGGTGGTCAGATCCTGAAGGGGCCCAGACCTGGCGGTCCCCTCGTTTTCGAGGCACCCCCCCAGGTCGAGACCTGGCAAAGCGCCCGTCACCAGATCCTGAGCAGGGCCAGACCAGGCGGCTCCCTCGTTTTCAAGGTCTGGTCCAGGTCGAGATCTGGCAAAGCGCTTGTCGCCAGATCCTGAGCAGGGCCCAGACCTGGCGGTCCCCTCGTTTTCGAGGCCCCGCCCAGATCGAGATCTGTCCGAGCGCTCGTCGCCAGACGCTGAGCAGGGCCCAGACCTGGGCGGTCCCCTCGTTTTTGAGGTCCCGCCCAGGTCGAGACCTCCAGCGAGGCTCCCCGGGGGAGCCGCCGGCCAGATCGGAGCCTGGCCGCCCGCCGCTCCGGCCTTCGCTTCTTCCTGGACGACCGCCCTCCCGGGAGGCTTTCATCCGGCCCATGGCGAGGCTCGTCGAGGCGCTCAACCGGTTCTTCGGGCGGGTCGAGATCCTCGCCCTCGGCCTAGAGAACGAGCGCAGCGCCGCCGAGGCCGCGCTCGCGAAGGGCATGCCCCTCGAGGCCCGCGAGCACGCCCGCACCATCCTCTCCGTGCTGCCCGACTCGGCCGTCGGGCTGGCGCTCTGGGCCGACGCCGCGGAGGACGCGTGGCTCGACCAGGAGGTCGTCGCCTCGCTCACGGATCTCGCGAAGCGCGTCCCGTGGCGCGCCGACGTGTGGCTCCGCCTCGGCCGCGCGGGGCAGCGCATCGGCTGGGACGGCGCGCGCGACGCGCTCGAGCGGGCCACGTCGGCGCCGGAGGAGCGCGACGCGGCGCGCCTCGCGCTGCTCGATCTCTCGGACCTCGACCTCGCCGCGGGCGACCCGGCCCGCGCGCAGCGCTGGCTCGACCGCATCCCGGCGCCGCTCACGACCGTGCCCGACCGCGACGTGGCCCTCCGCCGCGCCGAGTGCGCGCTCGCGTACGGCGATCTCGACGGCGCGCGCGCCGCCGCGGAGATCCTCGGCGAGCCCACCGCGATCGAGGGGCGCGCCGCCCTCGTGCTCGCCCGGCTCGCCCTGGCCGAGGCGAGCGCCGCGGCGGGCTTCCCCGCGGCGGGCTCCTCCGCGGCGGCCCTGCCGCCCGCCGTGGTGGGGCGGGCGCTCGACCTCGGGCTGCGGGCGCTCGTGCTCGACGTCCCCGGCGCGGCCGAGCTCTGCGCCGCCCTGGTCGCCGCCTCCCGCGACGTGCTCGTCGTCGACCGCGTGCGCCGCGTCGTCCGCGCCGCGGGCGCGCTCGACGAGCCGACCTGGGCCGCCGCGTTCGCCTTCGCCGAGGGGCGGCGCGACGACGCGCGGCAGGCGCTCGCGCGCGGGCTCTCCGCGGGCGACCGCGCCGCCGCGGCGGCGCTGCTCCGCATGGCCGTCGAGACCCGCGACCTCGGCGCGCTCGACGCGCTCGTCGCGCGCGACAAGGACGCCAAGGACGACGACAAGGAGCCGCGCGGCGCGGCCGCGCCCCCGCTCCCGCCCGACCTCGTCCGGCTGCGCGACGCCGCGGCGATGGCGTCCGCCGGGCAGGGGAGCGGCGCGCTCGACGCGCTCGACGCGGTGACCGGCGAGGGCGCCGCGTGGGCCGACGACATGCGCCGCGCGATCGCGCAGGCGTGGGTGCCCCCCGCGGGCGGCCCCGCCGGGGCCCGCGCCGCCGCCGCGTGGGGCGACGTGCTGCGCGAGCTCGCGCGCACGGCCAAGCTCCTCGACCGGCTCGACCTGCTCGCGGCGATCGAGGCCCTCGCGGTGGAGCGGGAGCGGCCGCTCCGCGCGGCCGTGGTGGGCGAGTTCAACGCGGGCAAGAGCACGTTCCTGAACGCGCTGCTCGGCGAGGACGTGGCGCCGACCGGCGTCCTGCCGACGACCGCGACGCTCCACTGGGTCGCCTGGGCGCCCGATCCGTTCGCGCGCGTCGTCGTGCGCGGCGGCCAGGACCGCGTCGTGCCGCACGCGGCGCTGAAGGACACGCTGCGCGCGCTCGCGGCGGCCGGGGACAAGGTGGCGCGGGTGTTCATCTACGCGCCCATCGAGCGGCTCAAGCGCGTCGAGATCCTCGACACGCCCGGCTTCAACGCGCCCGACCCCGATCACATCGCCGAGGCGCGGCGGGCGTTCGACGAGGCCCACGTCGCCATCTGGCTGCTCGACGCGCCCCAGGCGATGAAGGAGTCGGAGCGGCGGGTGCTCTCCGAGATCAGCGCGCTCGGCGTGCCCGTGCAGATCCTCGCGAACAAGGCCGACCGGCTCAAGCCCGACGCCCTGGAGACGGTGCTCGCGCACGTGCGCGACAGCCTCGCGGCGAGCGCGATCACCTCGCTCACGCCGCCGATCGCGTTCTCGGCGCGGCTCTCGCTGAAGGGGCGCCTCGGCGACGAGGCGGCGCTCGCGGCGTCGGGGTGGGCCGAGGTCGAGGCGCTCTTCGCCGAGCAGATCGTCGACGCGAGCGACGCGCTCCGCGAGCGCGCGCTCCGCCGCAAGGCGGGCCGCATCGCGGCCGAGCTCGCCCAGGCGGCGTCGGCGCGCGCGGCCGAGGACCGCGAGGCCGGGCGGAGGGCGCGCGCCGAGGCGGATCGGCTCCGCGCGAGCGCGGCGTACCTGCGCCGCGAGCGGCGGGCGCTTGCCGCGGCGATCGACAAGGCGCTCGAGCCGGCGCGCCGGGAGCTCGCGTCCGACCTGCGCCCGATCGCGGCGCTGCCCGAGGAGCGCAAGCGCACCGACGCGAGCGTCCGCGCCTACGTGCAGGAGCGGCTCGTGGCGCGGCTGAGCTGGCCGCTCTCCGCAGAGATCGCGAGGGCGGCGCGGGCCGGCGCGGAGCCGGCGGCTCGCGCCACGCGCGGCGCGAGCGGCGCCGACGAAGGGGGCGCCGCGCCGTCGCCGAGGGCGGCGGCCCACGTGCGCGCCGTCCTGATGGGCATGGTGGCGGTCCACGACGCCCCTGACGAGCTCGCGGCGCGCCCGATCGAGGGCGTCGTCGAGGCCGCGATCGACGCGTTCGCGATGGCGCTGTCAGCCGAGGCGGAGGCGCCGGTCCCGCCGCCCGCGTCGGCGGCGGTCGAGCTGCGCGCGCAGGCGCTCCGAGCCGCCTTCGAGGCGCCCGTCACGCCGGCCAGCGCCTGAGGAGCGAGGCGTCAGCGGCTCAGGAAAAAGGCCAGCACACCGAGCGCCAGCCCGATCACCAGCGCCAGCGGCACCACGAGCTTGACCATCCACAGGTCCGTCGGGCGCGCGGGCGGGCGGCGATCGCGCCGGACCGGCGCCGGCGCGATCTCGATGACGTTCGCGGCCGAGGACCGCGAGGGCGGCCGCGGCGGCGCGGCGGCGGGTGCGCCGGCGCCTCGCGGCGCCTCCGGCCTCGGGGACGGCGCGCGGGCGCCCGCGGCGGGGAGGAGCGGCCCGAAGTCCTTGCGATCGTGGATCACGACGTCGCTCGCCGGCGGATCGCTCGTCGGCGCGACGAGCCGCCGCACCGCCGGGAGCGTGCGCGAGAAGTCGTCCGACGTCGGTCCGGCCGGCGCCTCGCGCGGGAGGGCGATGCCGGGGAGCGTCGCGGCGAGCGACAGGATCGCGCTCGACGGCGGCCCGTCCGTCAGCGACGCCTCGCGGAACACGGACTTCGCCAGCACCTCGCCCCGCTGCGCCGGCGGCGGCAGATCGCCCTCGCGCAGCGGCGGCGCGGCCGTCATGGAGCTCCGGAGCGACGGCGGCATCGCCACTTCGAGGGTCGGCGCGTCCTCGGGCGCGCTCGTCCGGGCGGCAGGGAGCAGCGCGTCCGACAGGTGGGGGAGGAGCCGCTCGAGCTCGTCGCGCAGCTCGGCCGCGCTCTGCTGGCGCTGGTTCGGCCATTTCGCGAGCGCGGTGAGGATGATCGCCTCGAGGGCAGGGTGGATCTGCGGCAGGAACTGGCTCGGCGCGGGCGGCGGCTTCCGGAGGTGATCCATCGCCACCTCCCACGCGACGGCCGTGGGCGGGAAGGGGAGCCGGCCCGTGACGAGCAGGAACAGGAGCACCCCGCACGCGTACACGTCGCTGCGCCCGTCGATGACGTCGCCGCGGCACTGCTCCGGGGACATGTACGCGGGCGTGCCGACGACCACGCCGACCGTGGTGACCGAGCCCCAGACGCTGATGGGCGCGCTGTTCGGCCCGTCGTCGCCGCCGCGGGTGTTCTTCTCGACCATCTTCGCGATCCCGAAGTCGAGCACCTTCACGCGCTCGACCGACGGATCCGCCGGATCCCGCATGACCATCACGTTCTCGGGCTTGAGATCGCGGTGCACGATGCCCCGCGCGTGGGCGGCGGCGAGGGCGTCGGTGATGCCGATCAGGAACCGCGCGGCGCGGGCCTCGGAGAAGCGGCGCTCGGCGAGCAGGACCTCGAACAGGTCCTGCCCGGCGACGAGCTCCATCACGATGTACGGCAGGTGCCCTTCCACGCCGGAGTCGAGGATCTGCACCGTGTTCGGGTGGTGGAGGCGCGACGCCGCCTTCGCCTCCCGGTAGAAGCGGGTGACGAACGTCTCGTCGCCGAGCAGCTGCGGGTGCATGATCTTGATGGCGACGTCGCGCGGCTCCGCGTCCTGCTCGCCGCGGTAGACAGCCGCCATCGCGCCCTCGCCGATGAACCCGGTGACGCGGAAGCGCCCTGCGATCGTCTTGCCGATGAGTTGCGGGCCCGCGCTCATGAGCGAGACTTCACCATAAAGTCCACGGAAAGAGCTACCCCGGCCTTCGCGATCTACGGCTTCGCCGGCGCGGGTCGGGGCTCGCCCTTCGCCCCGAGGATCGCCTCCAGGATCGGCCGCGACCCCTGCACGGCGGTGCGCTGCGAGTAGAAGTGGAGCCCGCGCAGGCCGCCGAGCTCCTCGCCGCCGCCGGCGCGGCCCGGGCCGCCGTGGATCGTCTGAGGGAGGACGGTGCCCGGACCGGGCGCCTGATCGGCGATCTTCTCGCTGCCGAGCAGGACGCGGCCGTGGTACGGCGCGACGCCGAGCAGCACCTCCGCCGCGAAGGCGCGGTCGTCGCTGTAGACGGAGCAAACCAGGCTCCCGCGGCCCCGGCGCAGGAGCGCCACGGCGTGCGCCGCGCCGCCGTCGTACGGGAAGAGCGTGGCGACGGGGCCGAAGACCTCGTGCTCGTGCGCGGCGGGCGCGCCGTCGGGGCCGCTCGCGACGAGCAGCGTCGGCGGCACGAAGTACCCCTTGCCCGGGGGCACCCCGATCGCCTCGAAGGGCCCGGCGCCGCCGAGCGCCACCGCAGCACCCGCCGCGAGGCGCTCGATGCCCGCGCGCACGCCGCGGAGCTGATCGGACGTGGTCAGCGGGCCCACCGTGACGCCCTCCTGCGCGGGATCGCCGACGCGCGCGTCGCGGAGGCGGTCGACGAGGTCGTCGCGCACGGCGTCGACGACGGCCGCGGGCGCGAAGATGCGGCGGATCGCCGTGCACTTCTGGCCGGCCTTCTGGGTGATGTCGCGCACGACGTCGCGCAGGAACATCGCGTACGTCTCGGAGCCGGGGACGGCGTCGGGGCCGAGGACGGCGCCGTTCAGGCTGTCGGCCTCGACGTTCACGCGGACGCCGTCCCGCACGAGGCCGGGCGAGAGCCGGAGCGCGGCGCCGGTGGCGCTCGATCCGGTGAAGGCGAGCACGTCCTCGCCGCCGAGGTGCGCGAGCAGATCGCCCGGCGGGCCGGCGACGAAGGAGAGCGCGCCGCGCGGCAGCGGGGCGCGCTCGGTGAAGATCTTCATCAGCCGGAGCGCGACGAGCGCGGTGCTGGTCGCGGGCTTCGTGATGACGGGCATGCCCGCGAGGAGCGCGCAGGCGGCCTTCTCGGCGAGCCCCCACGCGGGGAAGTTGAAGGCGTTGATGTGCACCGCGACGCCGGGGCGCGGGACGAGGATGTGCTGGCCGAAGAAGCGCGGCGAGCGCCCGAGCTGCACGCCTTCGCCGTCCGTGAGCAGCCGCGCGTCGCCGAGCTGGGCGCCCAGGTCGGCGTAGTAGGCGAGCGTGCCGATCGCGCCGTCGATGTCGAACTTGGCGTCGCCGCGGGTGTTGCCGCCGTTCCGGATGGCGACGTCGATGAGCGCGTCGCGCTCGGCGTGCGCGGCGCGCGACATGGCGCGGAGCAGCTCGCCGCGCTCCGCGAACGTGAGCGCGCGCAGCGCGGGCCCGCCCTCGGCGCGCGCGAACGCCACCGCGGCCGCGAGGTCGAGGCCGTCCGTGCTCGTCTCGGCGAGCGGCTCCTCGGTCGCGGGGTTGACGAGCACGTGCGGCGCGCCATGGCCGGCGCGCCACTGCCCTTCGACGTAGCTCTCTAGCCGCTCCATCCGGCGCGTAGCCTACTCGCGCGGTCGCTCGGCACAACCCCCGCGCGAGGTCGCGGCCGCGCTCGTCGCGCGCCGCGCCGCGGCCGCGCTCGGCGGGCGCACGTCCTGCGCGCAGCTCATCTGCACGAGGCGGACGCGAGCAGCGCGGTGATCTTCGCCTTCACCACCTCGAACTCCCGCACCGCGAGATCGAGCTCGGCCTCGCGCTGCCTGCGGCCGGACTCGACAAGATCGAAGCTCGTCGCGGTGCCGGCCTCGAACGCGACCTGCGTGAGGCGCGCGGTCTCGCGCGCGAGGTCGCGCGACTGCTCGGCGACCGCGCGCGACTGCTCGGCGACGGCGACGCCCCGGACCGCCTGCGTCGTCTCGAGCCCCGCGGTGCGCTCCACCGCCCCGAGGCGCACCCGCTGCTGCTCGACCGCGGCCCTGCTGATCTGGAGATCGCCGTAGCGCGCTCCGCCGTCCCAGATGGGGACGGTGAGCACGGCGCTGATGGACCACCCCCAGGACCGCGCCCTTCGGGTGGACTCGTCCCCGATCGAGGTGCGGGCGCTCAGCGTGCTCGACAGATCGACGTACGGGGCGAACGCGAGCTTCGCGTCGGTGAGGTTGCGCTCCGCGATCTCGAGCTCGGCCCGGGCGGCGCGGACGTCCGCGCGCTGATCCGAGCGCGCCTCGGCGCACTCCGACTGCACCTCCGCCGCGATCGCGTTCAGCGAGAAGCCCTGCGGGACGCCGACCTCGCCGCGCTCGCCCAGCACGGCCCCGAGCGTCTCCCGCGCCTTGCGCAGCGCCTCGTCGCCGGACACGAGCGTCGCGCGGGCGAGGGCGACATCCTGCTCCGCGCGGACGACATCGAGCTTCGTGCCGGTGCCGAGGCGCTCGCGCCGCCGGGTCAGCTCGAGCCGCTCGAGCGCGCTGCGCAGCCCGACCCGGTTGATCTCGCTGACCCGCTCGGCCGTGACGATCGAGACGACGGCGTCCGCCACCGCGCCGACGGTGACGCGGCGGCGATCCTCCAGGCTCAGCTTGGCGACGTCCACCGAGCGCCTGGCGGTGCCGATGCCGTACCAGGCGCGCGGGGCGAGGATGGGCTGGCGGAGCGTGAGCGACGCCGACGCGGTCGTTGGCGCGTCCTCGATCGCCCCCGCGCCCGGCTCCCCTGGCGCGGGGAGCGAGGGGCTCACGCTGCTGCCGCCCGCCAGCTCGTGCGTCACGTCGCCGCGCGCGTCGAGGCTCGGGAGCGCCGCGGCGAGCGCCCGCCGCGCGACCCCCTCGGCGCGGGCGACCTCCTGCACGGCGATGGCGAAGTCGACCGAGCGCTGCTCGATCATCCCGCGCGCGTCGTTCCAGCTCGCCAGCGTGCGCGCGGGCGGGGGGACCGGCGCGAGCGCCGGGTCGTTCACCTCGATGCGCTGCGGCATCGCAGGCGGCGCGGCAGCCGCCGTCGTCGGGGCCGCCGCGGGCGCCTGCTGGCCCGGCCGCGGCTGAGCCTGCTGGCCCGGTCGACCCTGGGGAGGCGCCGGCTGCGCGAGGGCGACGCCCTGGCCCAGGGCGAGGACGGCGAGGTGGCTGACAGCGACCATGCGGAGCCGGCGATGGGGCATGCGCGACTCGATGCGCCGGACAGGGCGCGACGACAAGCCCGAAGCGGGCAGGGGCGCGCTCCCGCCCTGTGCGCGTGTGCGAAACCGTGCGCGCGACGAGCCCGCGCCGTGGGTCAGGTCGTGGCGACGAACCGAGGATGCGCCACTATTCTGGACCACCGATGCCAAGCCGGTTGCCCCCGATCGACATCTGCCTCGGCTGCGGGACGCGGCGGCGATGCGGCCCTGCGGCTCTCTGCGCTCGCTGCGGCGAGCCGCCTCACCGCGCCGTGTGGCGGCGGTCCGAGCCGCGCGGCGCGTCGCGGAAGATCGAGCTGTTCCTGCGCGCGATCACGAGCGGGCTGCTGCTCGCGTACACGGCGCTCTACGGGCTGCTCCTCTCGGGCCTGGCCGCAGCCGCGGACGACTCCCTCGCGGCCGCCGCGCTGTTCGCGGCGAGCGTCCTGCTCGGCGCGAGGCTCGCGCGGTGGATCGTGCGGTCGCTGTTCGATCTCTGGGGCACCACGTGGGCGTACTGCTCGGCCGACGGCGCCCGCCGGGGGACCGTGCGCACGCTCCTCGGGTGGTACGGCGCCGGCGAGGGCGTTAGCCTGACGGGGTTCCACCCGACGAGCCCGGGCTCGACGCTCTTCTGTTCCTCGGACGCGATCGAGGCGGGGCTCCCCGTCGTCGCCGCGAACCTCTCGCGCATCGCGGGGGCGAAGGGCGGCGACGCGTTCTCGCCGTTCGAGGTGCTGATGCTCAGCGCCTTCACGGGCCTCGTCGCGCGCGGCGAGGCGACCATCAGCAGGGCCACGGCGGTGCGCTGGCGGAAGGGCTGGCTCGGCGTCGCGCGGCGCGGCGCGTCGACGCCGATCTTCACGATCGAGCGCTGCGGCGATGGCGAGGAGGGCAGCGCGATCGAGCGCGAGATCCTCTCGGCGCTGCAGGCCAAGGCGGACGGCCTCGCGCTCCTCGCGGAGCCCTCGCCGCCTGGGGGCTACCGCGACGCCGCGTGGCGGCCGCCGCCCGCGCGGCTCTGCATCGAGGAGGTGCTGTGCCCCCGCGCGCTCGCGCTGGCGGCGAGGGCGCTCCGGAAGGAGCCCCGCGGCGGCGCTCCGGTCGCGGTCGCCGCGGCGCTCGACGAGTTCGGCAAGCGCGACCCCGCCCGGATGAGCCACCTCCGCGTGCTGCTCGCGGAGCAACACCGCCGCGCGCTGTCGGCGTGAGCGGTCGCGCGCTGTCGGCGTGAGCGGCCGCGCATCGTCGGCGTGAGCGGCGCTGGGGCGCTCAGTGCCAGACGCCGATGCCGGCGCTCACGCTGTCATAGCGAGGCGCGAAATCCATCGACGCCTGCAGCGTCAAGGCGGTGTCCGGGATCAGGCCCCAGAAGGTCGTCGAGAGCACGCGGACGTCCGCGCCGAACGTGAAGTGCTGCCGGCCGACACGCCCGCTCCCCAGGCGGCCGAAGCGGTTCGGCTCGTAGTAGCTGCCGAACCGCGTGTGCACGCGGCCCGGGATCGGCTCCGTCTCGATCCCGAACCGCGGCGAGAAGCTCACGTGCGCGCCCGAGGTGCCCACCGCCGACGGTCCGTGCTCGCTCCCGGGCTGCTTCTGCGCCAGGAAGCGCTCCAGGCTCACCCCGTTCGACACCGGGCCCGTGACGAGGAGCTCCGCCGTGATGAGCAGGTGCTCGCGCGGCCAGTTCCAGTACCGCGCGCGCCGCTCCGCCTCGAGCACGGCCGGCCCCGCGGCGAGCTCGCGCTCGTCGTCGGCGCGCTCCCGCGCCCTCTCCGTCGCGAAGACGCGCTCGCGCCGCGCGCGCTCCTCCGGGTCGTCGATGGCGCCGAGCTCGCGCTCCCTCCGCTCTTCCCGCGCGGCCTGCCTGCGCGCGACCGCCTCGCGCAGCTCCCGCTCCTGGACGTGCGGGTCGATCCACGCCGGGTTGAGCGGGCGCGGTCCGACCTGCACGGCGAGGCCGACCTCGAGCTCCCAGGGGAGGACGACCTCGTTCGGTAGGATCAGCCCGCCGGCGCGGCGGACCTGCCCGTCCATCACCACGCCCTCGCCGAGCAAGCGGCCGCCGTTCACCGGGAAGCGGAACGTGGCGCCGAGCCGGTAGGACGCCCAGTCGGGGCGCACGAGCACCCCGAGCTCCGGGGAGATGCCCGCCATGGTCAGGTCGGTCTGCTCGGCCTGGAGGTTGAGCGTCACCGCGCGCGCGCCGGCGCCCAGCACGAGCGCGTCGCCGAGCAGGCGGACCCCGCCGAGGAAATGGTACTTGCCGATCACGACCGTGGTCTCGGCGCCGGCCTCGTCCGTCAGGGAGTACCGTTGCAGCTCGGCGTTGACCCCGGCGCCGAAGTCGCCGGCCTGGAGCTGGCCGCCGAGGGTCAGGTACACGAAATTCGAGTAATCGAGATCGATGTCGCCGCTGTTGTCGAAATCGTTGTTCTCGAAGAGCTCGATGGGCAGCGAGATCGAGGCGGCCACGTCCCACTCGAACCAGCGCATGCTGAACGGCTCGCGGAGCGCGGGCGCCGCGGCGTTGGCGACCATGCCGGCGATCCCCTCGGCGTAGCCGGCGTAGGCGCCGGCGATCCCGGTCACGCGCAGCGGCGCCAGGATGGGCCCCTGGAAGAGGTCGATGGTGTAGGCGTTGTCCTGGAGCGGCTGAGCCAGCGCGGCCCCGGGCGGGCCCAGGACGAGGGCCATCGCGCAGAGCGCCGCAGCGGATCGGCGGGCGGTGATGCGGAGCGCCGCGGTCCTGTCGGTCACCTCGCGCTGCTCCCGTCCAACAGCATCTCGTCGCGCCCGCCGCGAGGTGATAGCACTGGCCCGCACGGAAGGGACCGTGGAAGCGGAGCCCGACCGTCGGCGGCCGCGCACCCCTGCCCGCCCTAGGAATCGCAGCTCCCATGCCCGCTCAAGCTCCCGCGCCCATCGCTCACCCCCCGGCCGTGCCGGGGACCGGGGCGGGAGCGCGCCCTCTTGGAGCGCGGCGCCGCCCCGGCGGGCCTCGCGCCCGTGGCCGGCGCATCGCCCTGGTCGCGTACTACAGCTTCGCCGCGCTCATCATCACCTCGTGCACCCTCCAGCTGATCCGGCAGGTCTTCTTTCTGCCGGCCGCGCCGTCGCCCTACGCGAGCTGCGAGGAGGGCCTCCTGGCGCTCGTCCGGGCCGTCGAGCGCGCCAGGGAGGCCGCCCCCGGGACCGACGGGGAGGACGCCGCCCTCGCCCGCTTCAGGAGCACGCTCGCTCCGGCGTGGACCTACCGGGACGGAGTGGCCGCCTCGTGCCGGGGCTCGGAGGACAACGAGCGCGCTCTCGACGCCATCGAGCGGCTCCGCTATGCGGAGGAGCACGCAGCGCGGCGCGAGGCAGGCGATCTGGCTCCGCTGCGGCGGCGGGTCCGGGCGATCGTCGATGGCCAGCTTGGGCCCGCGTCCCCGAGATAATACCCCGACGCGGCGATCACGCAGGACGATATGACCGACATGACCGTTCCTTCTCCCCCTGCCGCAGTGGCGGGTGAAGCGCAGACCGGCGACAAGCCCCAGCCGCCGCCTACCTTCGATGTGCTCCCTCTGTCGTCCGAGCTGCGCGAGACCCTCGCGGAGATTGGCTACGTCCACCCGACGCCGGTGCAGCTCGCCGTGTGGGAGCCGGTGACGCGTGGGCGCGACGCGGTCGTGCAGGCGCGCACCGGCACCGGCAAGACGGCGGCCTTCGGGCTCCCGATCGTCGATCATGCCGTGAAGCGCTCGCTCGCGCAGGCGCAGGTGCTCGCGCTGTGCCCGACGCGGGAGCTCGCGCTCCAGGTCTCGGCGGAGGTCGAGCGCCTCGGCAAGCGCAAGGGCATCAAGGTGGTCGCCGTCTACGGCGGCGCGCCGATGCAGCGGCAGATCGACGCGCTCGCCGCGGGCGCGCAGGTCATCGTCGGCACGCCGGGCCGCGTGCTCGACCACCTGCGCCGCGGGACCATCGTCGCCAAGCACATCCGGCTGCTCGTGCTCGACGAGTGCGACGAGATGCTCTCGATGGGCTTCGAGCGCGAGCTCACCGCGATCCTCGCCGAGCTGCCGCCGGAGCGGCAGACGCTGCTGTTCTCGGCGACGCTCCCGCCCGACATCGAGCGCATCGCGCGCAGCAAGCTGCGCTCGCCCGAGTTCATCACCCTCTCGGGCGACGCCGTCGGCGCGCTCCAGATCCAGCACTTCGTCTACCTGATCACGGGCGACAAGCTGACCTCCCTCGTCCGCATCATCGAGGTCGAGAACCCCGAGAACGCGGTCGTCTTCTGCAACACCAAGGACGAGACCGAGGCGGTCGCCGGGGCGCTGAAGCGCCAGGGCTACGACGCCGACTGGCTCAACGGCGATCTGCCGCAGTCCGATCGCGAGAAGGTGATGAGCGCGACGCGCGAGGGGCGCCTGCGCTTCCTCGTCGCCACCGACGTGGCCGCGCGCGGCATCGACATCTCGCACCTCACGCACGTCATCAACTACGACTTCCCGCAGGACGCCGAGGCGTACGTGCACCGCACCGGCCGTACCGGCCGCGCGGGCCGCACCGGCACGGCGATCGCGCTGATCACGCCGAAGGACGTCGGGCCGCTCTACATCCTCCGGCTGACGTACAAGATCCGCCCGCTCGAGAAGCAGCTCCCCACGGAGGGGGAGCTCAAGACGCGCGCCGAGGCCGATCTCGTCGCGATGCTCGCCGAGGCCTTCCTGTCGAAGGGCACGCACCGCGACGATCTCTCGCTCGCGCGCCGGCTGCTCACGCACGACCAGGCCGAGGCGATCGTGGCGGGCCTCCTGCGCGATCACCTCGGCGCGCGGCCGACGGCGCAGGAGGAGGCGAGCGCCGCGCGGCGCGCCCAGCAGCCGCAGCGCGCGGCGGCGCGCGAGAGCGAGGGGCGCGGCACAGATCCGTCGACGAAGCCCGAGCCCGCGGCGCGCGGGCGGGAGGCGCGGGAGGCGATCCCCCGCGCGGCCGACTCGGCCGAGCCGCGCTCGCCCGAGACGGAGCGCAGCGAGCGCGAGCGTGAACGCGAACGCGAGCTGGCGCGCGAGGGCGATCGGGACCGCGGGCGGGAGCGCGATCGGCGATCGCTGCGCCTCCGCCGGGACGAGGGGCGGCGAGGCCCTCGCGGCGCGGACGCGCCCGGGGGGGAAGAGCCGCGCCGGCCCGAGGGGGCGCGGGTGCGCGACGACGGCCCCGTCTCGGTCGAGCCGCTCACGCGGCCGGAGCCGCTGATGCGGATCGAGCCGCCGCGAGCCGAGGGCGGATCGGGCCGCGGCCCGGCGGAGCGCCTGCGCGATCGGCCCGCTGCGACGCTGCTGTCGGCGCGCCGCGGCGCTGGCGGCGCTGGCGCCGCTGGCGCCGCTGGCGCCGCGCCGGGCAGGCCCCAGGGCGGCGCGTCGGGACAGCCGTTCTCGCGCCACGCCGACTTCACCATGTGGCAGCCGCCCGAGGAGGAGGGCGACGACGAGCCGATCCTGGGCGAGCCTCCGTCTCCGGCGCCCGGCTCGCCGGTGTCGCGCGGCGGCGAGCGCGAGCGCGCGAGCGGCGCCCTGCCGTCGGCCGCCGGCGAGGCCGCGGTCGAGATCGAGAGCGGCGAGGCCGGCGAAGCGCCGCGCGCCGAGCCCTCGCGCGACGAGGCGGACGGAGAGTTCGTCGAGATCTTCATCAACCTCGGCCGCCGCGACGGCGCGCGCGCGGCCGATTTCCAGCGCGCGCTCATCGAGCGGGGCGGGATGGCCAAGGGGGACATCCGGCGCATCCGGGTGCGCGAGCGCAACGCGTTCGTCAGCGTCCCGAAGGCCGAGCTCGCGCGGGTCGTGGCGACGCTGAACGGCGCGACGATCGCGGGCAAGGAGGCGCGCGCGGAGCAGGCTCGGGAGCGCACGTCAAGCGCCGAAGAGGTGGCGGAGGACGCCTGAGCGCGGGTCGCGCGGACCGACGCAAGAGCGTCTGTCCGCTGCCACATGGCGGCGGAGCGGGCTCCACGCGGGCGTTTCAAGCGGTTCCGCGCGGCGCAAGACACCGCCTGGCGGCGCAGGTCGATGGTACGTCGGTGGGGGCTTGCGTGCGACGTCGTCCAGGCGTCGCCGCTCGGCGCGCAACGCGCTAGCCAAGCTCGCCCACTGGTCGTATCACGGAAGGGATGGGGCGCAGTGGAGCGGAGGACATCGACCGGCTTCGACGGGACATCGATCGAGCGCTTGCTGACAAGCTCGATGCGGACAGGGTGCTCCCGCTGCTCGCGCGCTTGGCCCGCGCGACGGCGCCCGGGAGCGAGCCGTGGCTCTACGCGCACCGCCACCTCGCGGAGATGGGCGTCGAGCACGATCCGTGGCGCGCCGCGCTCTTCGCGCGCCGCGTGCTGCAGTTCCACGAGGAGGACGACGGCGCCTGGGCGGTGCTGGGCCTGGCGCAGTCGCTGCTCGGCAACTACCGCTACGCCGCGCGCGCCTACGAGCGCGCGCTGGCCATCGCGCCCGAGAACCCCTGGTACGCGCACAACCTGGGCCACCTCTACGACGTCGCGCTGAACCGCCCGCACGACGCCTTGCCGCTCCTGGCGCAGGCCACCGAGGCGCAGACGGGCGAGGCCGACATCGCCGCGAGCTACGCGCACGCGCTCGCCCGATGCGGCAAGCTGGTGCTCGCCAAGAAGATCTTGAAGCGCGCCATCCGTCACGGGGCGACCGCGGACCAGATGGCGCTGTGGCGCTGGCTCGACGCGGGCGCCCCGACCACGGGCGAGAGCGGCCCAGACCCTCAGCGCCCGGCCGACTCGAAGCGCAAGGCCAAGCGACGGCGCGCTCGCGAGCGTCAGAGCCTCGGCGATTGAGGTGGAGCGACCCGCGCGCGGCGGTGATCACGCAATCCGCGCTGGTGACCGGCGCGCGTCGCATGGGGGGAACCTCACGTGAGCTCCGGCCCTCTCCATCCGCACATCCGAGGAGCGGAAGCAGGAGGTGCGCGCCGACCGAGCTCGGCTGCGCTGCGGCGCGGCATAAGCTGCTGCTGGCGTGCTCGATCGTGACGCGGGGCACGGGCGCGGTTGTGCGGGCACGGGCTACCTCGGCTGGGCGACGGTGGATGCCGTCGCCACAAGCGACACGCATGGCTGACGCGAAGCTTGACGGTGGGTTGCCCGGTTGGCGATAAGCTGTGTTTCTCGACTGGTGCTGGACACGGTCCCCGCTTGGGACAGGGCACCCTGCGAGGAGAAGAAATGAGCGTCACGAGCGTGCAAAGGACGGACAGGACGGCGAAGAGCCACGCGCTCTCCGCGGCCGTCTCGTTTCGCCCGCGCGGCTCATCCTCCCGGCGCGCGCATCTGGAGCAATCCTGCGAGGGGATTCGCCGCGCCGCGCACCGGAGGGACGCGCTGCCTGGCGCCACGCACGGCGCGCGCGGGCTTACGACGGGGAGTTCGCGATGAGCGAAGAAGCTCTGCGGCAAGAGATTGCGAGGCTCACGGAGCGCGTCGCGACGCTCGAGCAGCAGATCGAGGGGCACGAGCGCGCGGCGAAGGAGCAGGCCGCGCAGCTCGACCGGGCGACGCACGAGGCGCGCGAGCGCGGCGAGCAGCTGGCCCGAGCGGACGAGGAGCTGCGGCGACAGGCTGGCATCTTCAAGCTCGTGCTCGACAGCATGGCGGACGGCGTCGCCGTCGTTGACGACAGGGGCGAGCTCCTGATGCGCAACCCGGCCGCGGAGCACATGCTCGGCCGCGCGCCGCTCGACCTCGCCTCGGGGGACGACGTGGGGCCCGGCGACGCCACGCTGTTCTTCCCCGATCGCGCGACCCCCTGGCCGATGTCCGAGCACCCGCTGTCGCGCGCGCTGCGCGGCGAGACGGTCGATCAGGTCGAGCTCTTCGCGAGGAAGTCCGCC
Source organism: Sorangium sp. So ce117 (assembly GCF_051524395.1). NCBI lineage: Bacteria > Pseudomonadati > Myxococcota > Polyangiales > Polyangiaceae > Sorangium > Sorangium sp. So ce117. The sequence continues at coordinate 5,312,357 of NZ_CP150309.1, read as the reverse complement.
GACCAGGACGGGCGGGCCGCCCGCCGCTCCAACGGCATGGCGGGCGGCGCGATGCCGACGCTCGCGCCCACCGCGGGGCCGCAGGGGGACGACGTCGAGCCGCGGTCGGTCCGCGTGCCGCCGGTGTTCTCCGAGCCGCGCATCGAGACCGGCCCGGTGTCCGGCCTGTTCCTGACGGTGAGCGCCAGCCCGATGCGGGGCAAGGACGGGGCGATCTCCGGCGCCGTCGCCGTGTTCCGCGACGCGACCGAGAAGAAGCGCCTCATCGAGGATCTCGAGGCGAAGAACCGCGACCTCGTGGAGAGCGAGAGCGCCAAGAGCGAGCTCGTCGAGCGGCTCCGATACGCGATCGACGAGATCTCGACGCCCATCCTCGAGCTGTGGGACGACGTCCTCGCGCTGCCGATCATCGGCGTCGTCGACTCGCGCAGGAGCGCCCAGATCATGGAGCGGCTGCTCGACGAGATCGTCCGCCGCCAGTCGCGCTACGTCATCATCGACGTGACGGGCGTCGAGGTGATCGACACGCGGACGGCCGACCATTTCATGAAGCTGATGAAGGCGGTCGAGCTGCTCGGCGCGCGGTGTCGGATCACCGGGGTCAGGCCCGCCGTCGCGCAGACGATGGTGGAGCTCGGCATCAACCTCGGCACCGTGCGCGCCGCGCGCAACCTCAAGCATGCGCTGCGCGAGAGCATGGCGCTCGCCGGCCAGAAGCCGACGCCCGCGTCCCTCATGGGGACCCGGCGCGGCGCGGCCAAAGACAACGAGAAGCAGACAGGACAGCCGTTCACACCTGGCGGCCCTCGGGCCGCCTTCGATCCGTCGGGCAGCGGTGCAATGACCACGACACAGCTGCAGCTGAGCGCGAGGAAGGAGACGTCCACTTGATGCAAGCGGGTAGGGTCCCCATCGTGGGCCTCTTCGGGAACTTAATCGTCTCGGTGCAGGGCGGGCTCACCGACGGCCAGGTGGAGCAGCTGCGCGACGACGTGACCGGGTCGATCGAAGCGCGATCGCCCCGCGGCCTCATCGTCGACCTCTCCGGTGTCGAGATTCTCGATAGCTATCTCACCCGCGCCATCCGTGACATCGCGCTCACGGCCCGGCTGATGGGCGTCCGGACGGCGGTGTGCGGCTTGCGCCCCGCTGTCGCGATCGCGCTCGTGGAGATGGATCTCGAGATCCCTGGCGTGGTGACGGCGCTCAACCTGGAGCGCGCCGTCGAGATGCTCGCGCCGTCCGCGGACGACGACATGATGCCGCCGGAGCTCACGAACGAGGTGTCGCATGAAGATCCCTCCTCGTGACGGACCGCCCTCCAGCGGCGGCGCCACGGGGCCGCCGTCGAGCCGGTCCAGCGGACCGGTGTCGACGCGCTTGCCGGGTACGCCTCAGTCGGGGCGCGGCCCCGTGCCGTCGTCTCCGCAGATCGTCGGCCGCTCGATCACCGATCAGATCGAGACGGTGCTGGCGCAGTTCCTCTCGCCCGCGGTGAGGAAGAGCGTCATCGACTGCGGGATCCGGCAGGCGAAGGTCGATCCGCTGGTCGCGCGCGAGGGTGATCTCCGGCGCCTCCTCGTCGAGGTCAAGCGCGGGGTGAAGCTGTTCGTCCGCGACCAGGCGCAGCTCGATCGGTGCATCTCCGAGCTCGGTGAGCTCGACCACGCTGCCCCTGCGCCGCGCGAGATCACCATCGATGTGCGCAACGAGGAGGACGTGCTGCGCGCGCGGTCAGCCGGCCGCGAGCTCTGCATCGAGCACCTCGTCAGCGACGTCCTGCAGACGAAGATCGTCACGGCGATCTCCGAGCTCGGGCGCAACATCGTCAGGTACGCGGGCAGCGGGCAGGTCATCGTCCGCTCGCTCACCTCGCCAATGCGCGCGATCGAGATCGTCGCGCAGGACAACGGGCCTGGGATCACGAACCTGCCGGAGATCCTGAGCGGCAAGTACCGCTCGCGTCACGGTATGGGCGCGGGCCTCCGCGGCACGAAGGCGCTCATGGATGCGTTCGACGTCAAGACGGCGCCCGGCGCGGGGACGACCGTGACGGTCAGGAAGTACCTCGGATGACGGTCGCCATCGGGACCGCGTGCTGCGTCGCCGCCGGCGAGGAGATCGCCGGCGACGAGGTGGTGGTGGTCCGACAGTCCCCCTGGGTGCTGATCGGCCTCGCCGACGGGCTCGGTCATGGTCCCCACGCCGCGCAAGCGGCCTCCGCGTTCTGCCGCTACGTGGAGGACCACGCGTCGATGCCGCTCGAGGATCTCTTGACCGGGGCAGGGGAGCAGCTCGCGTCGACGCGCGGGGCCGCGGCTGCGCTCCTGCGCATCGACGAGAGCGTGGGCGAGCTCGAGTTCTCGGGCGTCGGCAACATCGCGATGAAGGCGATCACGCGGACGGCCATGCCGAGCTTCTGCTCGGCGGGGATCCTCGGGCGGCGCGTGCGGCGGCTCCGCAGCTTTCGCTTCCCCATATCGCCTGGCGATGTCGTCCTGCTCCACTCCGACGGGATCTCCAGCGGCTTCGATCTCGGCGCGTTCCGCGACTTCGATCCCGAGGAGATGGCGCGCCGGATCGTCGACGCCCACAAGAAGTCGTTCGACGACGCCACGTGCGTCGTCGCCGTGGTCCGCGACAGGGGCGCGGCGTGACGCAGCGGTCCCCGCCCGCGTTCAGCATCCCCGTCACGCGCGAGGAGGATCGCTTCGCCTGCGCGGCCGAGGGCGCGCACATCGCGCGCTGGGCAGGGCTCTCGGAGCGCGCCCAGCACGAGCTCGCGATCGCGATCGCCGAGCTCGTGTCGAACGCGGTGCGCCACGGCGGCGGCGGGAGCATCAGCATCCGCGCGATCCGCGACGACACGCAGACGGGCGGCGGTCGGTGGGGCGTCGAGGTGATCGTGCGCGACTCCGGCCCCGGCCTTGACCCGAAGCTGGCGCTGCTCGAGGACGTCGGGCCGAAGAGCGATCGCGGCCCGTCCTCGTCGAGCTCTGCGCGGCTGACGCCGAGGATGCCCGGTCAGGGGCTCGGCGTCGGGCTCGGCGCCGTGCATCGGCTGATGAGCTCCGTCATCATCCGTTCGTCACCCGGCATCAGCACCGAGATCATCGCCGTCAAGTGGAAGTGAGCGACGCCCCGCGCGCCCACGCGGCGCGGCGGTCGTGGCGAGGAGCGCCTCGCTCGATTAGTTGAGCTCTTTCTCGGTCCGCTCGTTCTGCTCGGCTTCGAGGAACGTCGCGGTGATCTCGCGCTCGAGCGCCAGGTTGATCTCGCGCTCCAGCGCCTCGATGCTGCCCGCGAGGCGGGCGACGTTGAGGGCGTAGACGAAGACCCGCGCGCACGGGTGGACCTCGGCGCTGCCGCGGAGGCCCCGCTCGCGCTCGTCGGCGTTGAGGCCGTCCAGGAGGACGAGCGCGCGGGGATCGACGCCCTCGGCGACGAGCTCCATCCCGGGCACGTCGGAGATGTAGAGCTCCGCGCCCTCGACGTAGCGCCGGAGCACGGGGTTGAGCGCGGCGACCGTCTTCTGGGCCAGCGTCACGAAGCCCTCACGGCTCGGCGCCCAGGGGGGCATGCCCAGCTCGACGTCGAGCTCGCGGGAGCGAAGGAAGGCCTGCGTCGCGCCGCGGACATCACCCCGCTCGTCGCGGATGAGGCCGAGGTAGTAGTGGGCCTCGGCGTGCCTCGGATCCTTGAGCGCCGCCTCCTCGATGAGGGCGGCGGCCTTGTCGGCCTGGCCGATCTCGTAGAACGCGCGGCCCACGAGGAAGGTGTGGTTCGGGTTGTCGTAGGGGCCCTCGGGGATCCTCGCCGCGACCTGGGCCGCCTCGTCGAGATCGCCCTTGCCGAGGAGCGCGTCGAACTTCAGGAGGAGCGCGTCGATGATCTCCTCGTCGACCTCGGCCAGATCCAGCGCCTGGTCGCACATCTCGATCGCCTGGTCGAAATCGCCGAGCGGGTGGATGTACACCTCGGCGGCGTTGAGCATCGCCTCCAGGTAGGTGTCATCGAGGGCGATCGCCTGGCGGTACGCCTCGATGGCCTCCTCGCCCTCGCCCTCGAGGGCCGCGACGAAGCCGAGCAAGTTGTGAGCCTCCGGCGAGTTCGGATCTAGCTCGAGCGCCCGCCGGGCCGACGCCTCTGCTCCGCGCGTGTCCCCGCGCTGGACGAGATCCCACCCGCGGTCGAGGTGCGCCGAGAACTGGTCCATGGCGGCTCCACAAGTGTGCGAAGGGGAGCCCCGAGTCAAGAGGGAGCCCTGTCAAAGCGACCGTTCGAGCTGTTCCGAGCACGGCCCGCCCGGATTTCCAGCGACTGGCCCAGGCAGGACGCCAGGCGGCCAGGCCCGTTAGGCAGGTCCAGGCGAGGCGAGGCGCGGCTCCGGCGCGCGCGGCCCGCTCACTCGTGGATGGACACGAGCGTGCCGCGGTTCTCCGGCGTGGCCCAGACCCCGTGCCAGCCGCGCGGGAGCCTGGGCTCGCTCCAGAAGAAGACCTTCTTCGCGTCGAGCGGCGAGAGGTTCACGCAGCCGTGGCTCATCTCCCGGCCGAAGTTTCCGTGCCAGAAGGCGCCGTGGAGGGCGTACGAGCCGTCGTAATACGCGACGAACGGCACGTCCTCGATGCTGTACGGCAGATCGCCCGCGACCGTGCCGTCGCCGTCCATCGTGGTCGCGATGTGCTTCTCGCGGATGCGGAACACCCCCGCGGGCGTGGGGTGGTCCTTCTTCTTGTCCTTCGAGCGCCTCCCCGGCGAGACGAGCGCCGCGAAGACGGGCTTGTCGCCCTCGATCGCGACCAGCGTCTTGCGCGACAGGTTCACGTCGATCCACTTCTCGCCCGGCGCGAGATCCGGCGGCGGGGCGCCGAGATCGGTGTACGTCCCGTCGGCGCCCTTCATCCACCAGCCCTCGGTGGTCTTCCGGTACACCGTCGACTTGTGGGTGTGGCTCTCGCCCGTGAGGCCGAACGCCGCGAAGCGCTCGAGCGAGCCGGCCACGGAGACGGACTTCTTCTCGGCGTCGAACTGGTACTTGCTCGCCGACTTCGCGAGGATGAAGCCGACCGACTTCGCGCCCTCGGGGAAGTCGATGCCCTGCGAGGCCGGCGGCTTGATGATGTACATGCGGTCGCTCGGCGCGACGAGGCCCGCGGTCGTCTTGTACCAGCTGCGGCCGTTCCAGCCGAAGGTCTTGTCGACCGCGACGAAGAAGCCCTTGACCATCCGCTTCGCGACCGTCGAGTCGGCGTCCTTGTCGAGATCGGCGAGCGTGACGTTGAGCGGCCTGCCCTTCTCGTCGACGTTCTCCCACCAGGGCTTCTCGGGCTCCTCCTCGACCGGCGCCGGCGCGATGCCGAGCGACGCGGCCGCGGCGACGGCCGCCGCCTTGTCCTCGACTGCAGCCGGATCCGCGGCGACGGCGGCCACCGGCGCGGGGCCCGCGGCGGCCTCGGCGCTCGCCGCGGCGCGAGCGGCGGCCGCCGCGGCGACCTCCTTCTCGGTCTCCTCGTAGAGCGCCTCGGCGCGCTGCTTCTCCTCTTCCTTCCGCTTGCGCTTCGAGGACTCGAGGTACGGCTCGTAGCGCGTCATCTCGTCCTTCGAGGGGACGGAGCGGTAGAGCGGCGTGCCGTGGGTCGTGTTGAAGGCGTACTTGTACGGGAGGACCTCGTCGAGGTTCGGCGGCGTGATGCCGAGGCGGACCTGCGGGTTCGACAGGTCCGTCGTGGCCGACCTCCCGCAGACGTAGCCGCCGTCGAGGAGGCGGTACCAGCCCTTGGCGCAGCTCCCGCCCTTGATCGGCTTCGGATCGACCGGCACCTTGCCGCCGAGCCGGATGTAGCCGAGCCGCTGCTTGGAGAACTCCATCGTCGGATAGACCGCCGCCTGCGGCACGATCGAGCCGAGCAGCGGCCCGGTGTACGGCTTGTCGGGCGCGGGCGGCTCCGGGGCCTCGGAGGGCGCGGCGGTCGGGGCCTCCGTGGGCGCCTCGGCGGACGCGGCGGCGCGCGCCGACGACGCGGGCGCGGGGCGGGGGAGGGACGACGTCCGCTCGGGCGGCGAGTCGCCTTCGGTGGAGGGGCCGGGAGGGGCCTCGCCCTGGCAGCCGCTCGCCCACGCCGCGGTGCCGGCGAAGGCCGCCGCGGCGACGAACCCGAGCACGCTGGACACGAGCGAGGTGCGCGCGACGCCGGCGCGTCCGGCGCCCGGCGCCGGTTGCGGGTTCCGCAGGTCGTCGGTGCGGACATTGCCGCTGCCGTGCGATCGTGCGGGGTCCTTCTGCCCGCGGGGGCCGGGCGCCTGAGAGCGGTTCATCGCATCCACAGCGTTGGGCGAGGACCGGCCTTCCCGATCCTCGCGGTCTGATGATCGACCCGTAGGGTCGGGTCGGCTCGGCGGTCTTAGTACCTGGTCACTCACGTGTCGATCCACTTCTCTGCGGAGCGCGCGCCCCTCGAACTCACGACGGCGGACGCCGGGGCAGGCGGCATCGCATGACCATCGCTTGAGCGAACGACGTGCCACGAAGCCGCGACGCGCGGCGCGGGCGCGCTCCGGGGCATGGATGCCGTTCGGACGGCTGCTGCTAGGGTACCGCCGTGGCGGAACGGACCCCGGGGCGTGGCTTGAACAACACGACGGAGGCCCAGCGCGTGGGCCGTGGCACCGCGGTCGTCCCGCTCGTTCGCGCCGCATCCAGGCGGGCGCTCGTCACCGCGGCCGTCGTCGCGGCGCTCCTGCACCTGCCCCTGCTCCCGACCCCGCTGTTCGCGTGGCTCGACGCGATGTTCGCGCTCCGGGGTGAGCTGGCCGACTACGACGCCGGCGAGACGATCGTGCCGATCGATCTCGATCTCCTCGCGGATGACCCCAGCGCGGTCGCGGCGGCGCCCTCCGCGAGCGGCGGCGAGGGGGCGCCTTCCGGGGCGGGCGCCGCAGCGCCGGCGACGCCGTCGCCCGCGACGCCGCCCGCCGCGTCGGCGAGCGCCTCGCCGGAGGCACCGGACGCGGGCGCGCCCGAACGGCCGCGCCGGAAGCCGCCGGGCGACGCAGGACCGGACGCGTCTGGCGACGGGGGCACGGAGAACGACGGCGACCACCCGAACCTGCGGACCCCGCTGAGCGCCGCGGGCGCGCCGGGCAAGCTCGCGTCGAAGGACCCGAACGTCCAGGTGCTCATCGCCGGCGACCGGCTCCGCAACCACGAGCTCGGCGCGTGGTTCGGCCGGATCCTGACGACCATCCCCCAGTGGCAGTCCTTCTTCAGCGACACCGCCGTCGACCCGATCCGGGACATCGACCACCTCCTCATCGCCGGGCCGCAGCTCCGCGACTCCAGCAAGGTCGTCGCCGTCATGGACTACCGGGCGCCCGAGGAGACCATGCGGGCGGCCGTCGACGTCATCGTGCAGCGGTCGAACGGCGCGTGGATCGAAGACGCCCCCGTCCCCGCCGCCCGGGCCACCGCCGACCGCAGCAAGCGCATCTTCGCGATGGTCCCGGACCGGCGGCTGCTCGTGGTCCTTCCCGCTGCTGAAGAAGATCAGCTATCAAAGTTGAAGTCCATGAAAGGATTCAACAAATCTTCTGCGGCAGGCATCGTCATCTCGATGCTCACGCCCGCGAACGCGTTCCGCGGGGTCCAGGCGGTCCCGCGCAGCCTCGCCTGGATGCGCCTCACCGTCACGCCGACCAAGGACGGGGGCGCGGACCTCGCCCTGACGGCGGGCGATGAATCTGCTGAAGATGCGCTGGTTCACGCGCAGGAGCTCACGAAGACCTTGAACGCGATCCGGACCATCGACCTGGGGATCACGAGGATCGATGTGGTGGATGAGATCGCCTTCAACACCGACGGGAAGGTCATCTGGTCGAAGCTCCACGTCACGAACCGGCAGCTCAAGCTGATCATGGGCTTCGTGGAGAAGGCGCTCCTGGAGCAGGGCGGCGCGCGGAAGCCGTAGCGCATGGGGCGAGAGCGGCTGCGCCTGGGCGAAGGCGGCCGCGCCGGGGCCAAGGGGGCCGTGCCGGGGCGGAGCGCGGCCCGGGCCGCGCGGAACACTAGCCAAAGCGGCGGCGTTCAGTTAATCCGACCAGCCCGCGCCGATGACGCCCGAACACTCTCCGTACGCCGTGCTCGATGAGCTTGCCGGACACCCCCGCGGCGACGACCTCGCGCGCGTCGTCCACACCGCGGCCTTTGCCGCCGCGGACGAGCGGCGGACGACCCTGGAGGGCGGCCTCGCGGAGCTCGTCGACCGGGCGGGCCTGTCGATCGCCGACGCGGAGACCCGGTTCGGCAACGTGGTCCGGGCGCTCGAGCGCGGCACGAGCGAGGGCGCGGGGAGCGCGACCCGTGTGCTCCTGGCCACGCTGCTCGCGCGCGGGGTCGCGCTCTCGCCGCCCGACGGGCCGGAGGCGGAGGGCCGCGTCGCCGAGGCGCTCGTCTGGCTGGCGACGTACACCTCCGTCGACGCGCTGACCGCGCTGGACGCCGCGCTGGGCGAGCGGGCCGCGGGCCTCTGGCGGTCGATCGCCGCGCTGGTCCGGCGCGCTGACCAGGGCGCTCTGCCGCAGCTCGGCCGGGCGGGCGCGATCATCGCCGCGGCGGCGCTGCGGGGGAGCGCCTCGCCCGACGCGCGCGCCGAGGCCGCGGCGCTGGTGGACGACGTGCGCGATCCGATCGTGCGCTCGCTGCTGCGCGACGCGCTGTCGTCCGGCAGGCGGCCGAGCCGCGCGCCGAGCGCCAGCGGGGCCGCGCAGGAGGGCGCCGGGGCCGCCGGGGCCGCCGGGGACGAGAGATGGGCGCCGGAGCGCGACGGCGGGGCGACGGCGCGGCTCGCGGGCGAGCTGTCACCGCCGCCGCGCGGGCCGATGGCGCTCGTGCTGCTGGCGGCGACGGGGATCCTGCTCGTGATGCACGTCCTCCGGCTCGCCGGGCGGTTCCTTCTGCGGTACCGCCGGCCCGCCGCGCTGGAGGTCGGCCCGAAGGGCGTGACCATCCGGAGCCGGACCGAGCTGTTCGGCCGGACGCTGAAGGAGCGGGAGACGTACATCCCGGTCGAGGCGCTCCTCCGGGCGACGCGCGAGGTGCGCTACCCGCGGCTCGCCCTCTACGCGGGGCTCGTCGCGCTGGGGCTGGGGACGTACCTGGGCGTGTCGCTGCTCGTCGACGGCGCGCGCGCGGGCTCCCCGGAGCTGCTCGGCATGGGCGCGCTCGTCTTCGCCTTCGGCGCGGCGCTCGACTTCGGGCTGTCGCACCTGGAGACGGCGACGCGCGGCCGCTGCCGCGTGGTGCTCGTCCCACGGAAGGGCCCGGGGGTCGCGCTCGCGGGGATCGAGCGCGACGCTGCGGACCTCGCGCTGGGCAAGCTGCCGCGCGCCTGAAACTTGGCCGGATCGCGCCGCCTTCGCTAGGCCGATCGGGCGAGGTGATGGCGATGCGCTCGAAGACCGAAGCGATGGCGGGGCTCAGGCGGATGCTTCACGACATGCTGACCGCGCGGGAGGGCGGGGAGAGCGCTCCCCGCCTGGCGCGGGTGAAGGGCTGCGTCGACGGCGCGATGCGCGCGCTGCTCGACAGCGGGCAGGCGACCCGGCAAGAGCTCCTCGATCTCGTGGCCGCGGAGCGCGCGCGCGTGAGCGGCCCGGCGACGGCGGAGATCCGCGCGGTGTCGCTGAGCGCCTGACGGCGCGGCGGTGCCGATCACGGGCAGCTCTGGTTCGTGGCGAAATCCCAGCAGGCGCCGCTCACCCCGGCCGCGCCGTCGCTTCCGGGGGAGCCACCGAGACCGGCGGAACCGCCGTTGCCAGCCGTGCCTCCCGTGAACGGCACCTCGGTGGCCGCGGGGCTCGGCGTGACCTGGTAGGCGATGCCCACCGCGTGGCCGCCTCGGCCGCCGCCGCCAGGGCCGCCATCGCCGCCCGCGCCGCCCTTGCCACCCATGCAACCCGCGAGCGAGCCGGCGCCGGAGACGCGACTCCCCCCCTTGCCCCCCATGCCGCCCTCGCCGCCGGGGCTTCCACCTCCGCCCTCACCTCCATGGCCCGCCTTGCCGACGGCGATGGTCACATCGGTCAGCGCCAGCTTGGTCCCCAGGCTGAGGATCCCGATGCTCGACCCGCCGGCCTTGCCGCCGCCTCCTCCCGTTCCACCGCAGCCGCCGGCCCCGCCGCCGCCGCCGCTGGCGCCCGCGCCGTCGATGTAGCTACCCCCGCCGGACATGCAGAAACGTCCTGCTTTCGCGCCGCCGCCTCCTCCTCCGCCTTGACCGCGCGTCCCGCCGACGCCTGTGCCGCCGTCACCTCCGATGATGCTGGCCAGCGTCAGCGTGGTGCCGTCGCCAGCTGTCCCAGCGCCGCCAGAGGCGCCCCTCGCGCCGCTCGCGCCGTCCCTGCACTCCACCGTCTCTCCCGTCTCTCCCGTCTGCCCGTGTCCGATGCCGCCGATGCCGGATGCGGGCGGGGAGGCTGCACCAGGCGTGCCGTCGCTGCCGGTCTGCCCGCGCCCTTCATCTACAGGGGGCTGTCCACCCAGGCCGCCGGCGCCGCCGCTCGTCTCGCCATCCGCGCACGTCGTTACGCCGGGCTGGCCGCTGTAGACCGCCACGAGGCACGCGCTCGAGACGTCCTCCAGCGCGTCCGCGCCATCCTGCACGACCTCCGGCGTCTCGCCGCTCGCGCCGTTCACCCCGTTCCCTGCGATCACGTCGACCTGCTCGAGCTGCGCGTCGATGTCCGCGACCGCCACGCCGATCGACGACCCGCCCGGAGCCGTCGCGTTGGCCGCGCTGATCGTGAAGCTCCGCACGCGTGTCCCGCCCGCGTCCTCCGTCAGCGTGAGCGCCACCTTGTTCGCGGGCCCGTCGATGGCGCTCCGCGCCGCCGGGCTCCACGTCCAGCCCGCGCCGCAGTCGAAGCCGCCGATCACCTCGACGGCCGCCCGGACCGTGACGCTCTCCTCGAATACTCCGCTCGAGCACGCCAGCACCCGTTTGCCGTTCGCGTTCGCGAGCGCCTCCGAGAGCGACGCGTACGGCCTGGCCTTCGTCCCATCTCCTCCGGACGCCGCGCCCGCGCTCGCGAACACCGCGCACCGGTCCACCACCGTGCTCGCATCCTGGGTCGGGTCCGGCTCGCACGTGGGACCAGGGCCTTCGCCGCCGCCCGTCGCTTCGGGGGGGCAGTACCTCGAGTCTTCCTTGCAATCCTCGGCGTAGGACAGCGGCCAGCACCCGGCGAGGTGCAGCGCCGCGACGGCCGACGCGGCGGGGAACAGCCACAGCGAGAACGGGACGTCGATCCGCCGCCGCGCGGCGCGCCGCGCGGGCGCGCCGGCCTGATCCTGCGCTCCACCGGACGGCGCAGGGGATGCGTTGCTCACCGCGTTGCTGCTCGTTCGTTCCGTCGCTCTCATCGTCCCAAGCCTTTCCTGTGACGCTTCGCTCTGCCTGCGGATCCTCGCAGAAGACGCACCCGCGCCCTGGCCGCGCCGACCCAGGAGCATACCCAGTCGGCGGATCGCCTGCTCAACGGCGATCCGTCGGCCGAGTGCTCCAGGGGGACGCCGCACGCGGTGATCCCGTCGTCTCGCGGCCCAGGCGCTCGCGCTCCGGCGCGCGCTTCAGGGGGTGACGAGCGCCACGTCTCCTTTCGTGGTCTGTCCGCCGACGCGCCACCAGTTCGCGATGAGCAGCCGCCCGTCCGCCTCCACGATGCGCGAGAAGGCGCCCGCGAACCCCTCCTGCGCGATCTCCTGGATGAGCCAGCTGTGGCCGTCGCCGCTCTTCGTCCCGATCGCGAGCCGCAAGGTCCCGCTCGTCGCGTCCTGGTAGCTGATGCGCACCTCCCCGGCCGCCGTCACGAACACGTTCGCGTCGTCGCCGATGAGGTGCTGCCCGTCCTCGAAGGGGACGCCCTCGATCCCGAGCCCGTCGTCCGCCACCTCGGAGGGCCCGACCTCCGTGCCTCCCTTCACCCGCGCGTACCGCAGCCCCTCCGAGCGGCCGTCCGCGTAGGCGAGGTGCCAGTCGCCGGCGCGATCGATGAACAGCGACGTCCCCATGCCCACGTCGCCCGTGTCCGTCCCGTCCGGCGCCGCGCCGTCCACGATGCGGGTCTCCCACGCGCCCATCGACCTCGACGCGATCACCACGTCGCCGTGGATGCGATCGTAGAACGCCAGGCCGAACCCGCCCGCACTGTCGGGCGCCATCGCGATGTAGTCGCCGATCGCCTCGGGGTACGTCTCGAGCCGGTTGCCGTCGGAGGTCGCTGCGCACGCCGGTGAGCCGCCGTCGTCGATGCACGCCTGCCCGGAGGCGCACCCCGGCTCGCAGTCGCCGGCCGCGAGCGGCGTCGCGCAGCGCCCCGTGCTCCGGATGCACTTCGCCCCGGCGCCGCAGAGGAAGGCGCGGCACGGCGTCGCCTCGTCCTTCGCCACGTCCTCGAACCGCCACGCGCCCTCCCCGGGCGTGGGGCTCTCGCCGGTCGCGATCCGGACGCTCGACGTGACCGCGCCGCCCTCGCCCGGCTCCATCGCGAGGTAGGCGATGACGGGCAACCCCTTCACGAAGAGCAGCTTCGCGTAACGGCCGATGTCGCTGCTCGGCGCCTGCTGGACGAAGCTCACCGCCCACGCGTCGCCCTGCCGCTGCGCGAACTTGAGCGCGCGGTTCGTGCGGTCGTAGTAGGCCACCGCCGGCTCGCCGTCCGGCCCCACCGCGATCGACGTCCAGAGGCCGACGTCGTCGCCAGGCTCGGTCTGGCCCCCGCGGAACCCGCTCACGTCGAACCGGGCCGGGTCGACCGGGGGCTCCGCGGGCACCCCGTCGATCGCCTCCCACGCGACCGCCTCGCCGTCCCACGTGCCGACCACGAGGTCGCCCCACGCGAACGCGTTCCGCCAGTCGGCCTCCGCGTAGCCGGCGACCCAGACCGTGCGCTTGTCGGCGGCGACCGCGACCGAGGTGTACGCGCCGATGAGCCCGTGCTCCAGCGTCATGCAGTCGGGCGCGACGCACCCCGGCTCCACCTGCTCCGGCTCTTCGCTGCACGAGCATCCGGCGTGCGAGCCAAGGAGCGCCATGACGGCGACCCCCGCGAGCGCGCCCTTCAGGCCCCGCGCGCCGCGCTGCGCGGGGCGCCGAGGCGACGAGCCCCGGTCGCCGCGCCGCGCGAGCCGCAAGGCCGCCGCCGCGACGGCGAGGCCGAGCCAGCGGAGTCCCGACGGCGTCTCGCCGGCGCCGCCGGCCACGACGCAGCCGCAGCCGGCCGACGGGTCGACGGGGACCCGGCCGCGGAGGATCGCCTGCCGCGCCGTGCCGAGGTTCCCCTCCTCGTCCACGGCCTCGACCTCGATGTCAACGGCGTCACCGACGTCCACCGACGTCGTCTCCGCCGCCGTCGACCACGGGGACCACGCGCCGTCGTCGAGCCGCACGCGCACCTTCGCGCGCGCGGCGTCCGAGACCCGATCGCGCACCTCGAGCGGCGCCCGGCCGTCCACCGTGGCGCCGACGGAGATGACCGGCGGATCGACGTCGACCACCATCTCGACGGTCGCCGGCGTGGGATCGAGCGACAGGGGAGCGCCCGCGATCCGCGATCGCACCGAGATCACGTGACGCCCCGGGAGCCGCAGCCAGTCGTCGCGCAGCTCGACGATGCGCTCGCGCGTGAACGGGCGCCACACGCCGCTGTCGATGCGGTACGAGTACTCGACGGCCCGCGTGCCGTCGTCGAGCGGCGAGCTCATGACGAGCCGCGCAGTCGGCCCGTTGTCGCGGGTCATCGTGGGCAGGCGGAGCCCCTCGGCGCGCACCTCCTTGCGGCTCAGCTCGGCCTGCGTGTCGCTCCTCGCCGAGCGCTGCTGCGCCGTCGTTCCGAACGTCGCGAAGATGCCGAGGTAGTTGTCCTGCCCCTTCGTGAGCTTTCGCAGGCCGGGGGAGCCCGCGCCCTCGGCCGACTCCGGGATCACCAGCGAGAGCCCGAGCGCCGAGAGCGGCCCGTCGAGATCGATCGCCGGGATGCCGCCGCCGATCAGCTGCCCGAGCTGACCGCCGAGGAGGCCGCCCAGCGCGTCCGCCATGGACTTGGGGTTCTCCCGGAGCAGTCCGTTGTTCGTCACCTCGCCGTTCTCGACCCTGAGCGCCTCGATCACCGGCGTGAGCCCCTCGGGGGTGACCGAGAGGTTCATGGGCACATCCACGTCGAACGTCGCCGTCATGAACCGGATGAACCTGTCGAGCGACCAGACGTAGAAATCGAAGCTCGCCCGGTCCAGCTGGATGCGGATCAGCGGGTCGTCGCTTCCGTTCGTGCCATTGCCAAAGGTGAGCCGAGGGGGCGCCTGCGGACGGATGACGACCGCGACCTGCTGCGACTCGCGCTGCAGCGCGAGATCCTTTGCGGAGGGGGCCAGCAGCCCCAGCGTGCCAGAGTTGAGGAGAGGCACCGTCTCCGTGGAGATACCGAGACAGATCAGGCCGCTGTTGTAGAGACCGTTCATGGCATAATTCGCGAAGCGCTCGGAGATCGCGAGACCGACGTGGGGGCCGGGAAGGTCCGCTGGCCAGTCGGAGACGGTGTTGGCGACGAGCTCATCGGGAATCGGGATGCCCGCCGGGAGCGCCATGTTCGACAGCGGCACACATTTCGAAGTCGGCACCGGCTCGGCGCCGCCGTAGAGGCCAAGGGTGAGCCCGTTGCCGACCGGGTTGAGGTCGCCCCACGCGAGATCGGAGCCGTCGTCCCGCTCGCTCGTGCCGCCGCCGGCGAGCAGGAGGTCGAACCCGCCCTGCGTGCCCGGGGAGATGCTCGCGAGCAGCCGGCCGAGATCGATGTGGCCCTCGACGCCGAGCAGGATCGAGGCGCACTCGTCGTTCGCGTGCGTGCCGTAGCGGCAGACGCCGCCGATGTCGTTCGTGCCGTCGGGGCAGGACGGGTCCTGCGTCGGATCCGCCTTCATACAGAGCTGCTGGTCGAGCTGGGCCTTCAGCGCGTTCGACATGGATCCCATGAAGCTCGTGATGATCGGCTTCACGAAATCCAGCGCATCACCGACCCACGTGCCTCCGCAGTCGAGGTGCAGGTTCGACACGAGCTGGTCCTCGTCGATCGAGAGCCGGACGACCTTGACGCGCGAGTAGCCCTGCCGCGAGTGCTGCGGATTGACGTCGATCTCGATCGACAGCTCGACCTCGACATCGATGTTCGTGAAGGTCTGCGCGTCGGGCGGGCACGCGTCGTTTCCGTTGAGGGTGACGTACTGGGTGCTCTCCCCCAGGATGCCGCCGTCGAGGAAGATGGGCAGGCTCTGCAGGCGCACCGGCAGAGCGCCCCGGACGAGCAGGTTGTGCGGCGTCTTGGGCTGGATCTGAAGCGCTGCGCGCCCCGCGTCGATCTCGGCGATGCACTTCGGGGGAGTCGCCGACGGATCGGCTCCGTCAGGGCAGAGGGCATAATCGATGGCCCCGAGGGCCACGGAGCCCGTCGACCGGGGGACGGAGAACGTGATCACGCCGCCGTCCCCACCCCCGAGGAGCGCGCGCCCGAGGACACCCAGGTTCTGCTCGAGGAACTCGACGCCCGACTGCGTGAGCCGCGCCGCTCCGGCGTTCTCGATGCGGTCCGCGGGCTTGAAGCCGGCGGGGAGGGGGGTCATTCCACAGCCGGCGCACCCGCCTCCCGAAGCGGCACATCCGGCGATGACGAGGAGAACGAGGATGGCGGAGAAATGCTTGATGACGCGGGGCATAAGGAACCCTCCGAGGGGGCACGACCCGCAGCGCCGCGCCCGCTGGGCGCGGGCTTCAGGACGCCACGACAGATCGTACGCTCCCCGGAGAGCCGCCCGCAAGCGCTACTGGGGACAGAGACCGGTAATCTTGACGGCGCTCGCGGCATACTCGCCTCCGAGCGCATAGGCGTCTGCGCACTCGTCCGTCGCGGCCGAGTTCGTCGCGCTGCACCAGTCGCCCTTCAGCACGATCCCGCCGCTCTCGTCGCGCTTGCACGTATTGGGCGTCTCACCGGTGCCGTACTCTCCAATATCGCCCGAGAGCACGACACAGAGGCTCTGCTCGATCCCGGGGATGATCACCCGGTCGACCTCCTCCAGCGTGATGAACGCGGTGAGCTTGCCGCCGTTGATGAACGCAGGGGGATCGCCGTCCGGGCCTGGGAGGCAGGCCTCCATCGGGCTGAGCCCCTCGCGGTTGTACCGTCCGATGCAGTTGTTGTCCGCCGATACCTTCGCGTCGGTGAGCTGCACCTGGTGCATGGGCAGGACGATCGGCTCGGCGGCCGCGTCTCCCGCGCCCGTGTCCAGGAAGATCGGGACGTTCAGGATGTCGGACGCGCCGCTCCACGCGCCGTCGGTCAGGGGGGCGTCGAGCTCCTTCGGCGCGATCTCGAACTCGCCTGCAGACATGTTGGCGAAGCAGTAGCCCGCGAGCGGGTCGCTCGTGGGCATCGCGCCGCCGGTGCGCAGCTTGCCGGTCGCCGTGTCGAACTCGAGCAACCAGGAAAAGGTCCCTGTGCCATTCAAGTTGCACACGGGCAGGTTCATCGTCAGGCCCTCGGCGACGAGGCGGGCGATATAGCCGACCGCGAGCACGTCGGGCTTCGTGATCGTCAGCTGCGCCATCCGCAGACCGAACTTCGTCGCGCCCTGATTGTCGTGGACGGCAATGCACTCGGAAGCGACAGCCGTGCAGACCGGGTTCGTCGGCGAGCAGTCGCCTGGAGCCCCGCCGCCGGTCCCTCCCGCTGAGCTCGAGCTCGAGCTCGTCTCGCCGGCGTCGTCGCCCCCGCACCCCGCTCCCGCCGCCGCGCCCATCAGCGCGGACACACCTAATACGCAAAAACCCTTCAGAAACCGCATCTCTTGCCTCCTCTGGTGTTGCAAGGTGCGGAGTATAGGCGGCAGAAATGCGATGACCACGCGGTCGAGGTGACGCCGCGCCGCGTCGCTATAGCCACATTCACGTCACACGCCGATGAGCCCGGCGCGCTTCGTCCGCGTCGCCGCGTGGCGTGACGCCTAGCGGCGCTCGTAGCGGTCGCCGAGCCGGGCGCCGACGGGGAGCGCGCGCAGCAGGCGAATCATGGTCCACACCGTGCCAGCCAGCTTGCGCAGCTTCGAGGTGCCGACGCGCTCGTTGTACTCGATGGGCATCTCCACCACGCGATAGCCGCACTTCGCGGGGAAGAGCAGCGTGTCGATGGGCAACGCGTCGCCCTCACCGTCGAAATCGAACGCGCGAATCACCGAGCAGCGGTAGGCGCGCATTCCGCTGTGGACGTCGGTCGTCGGGATGCCATGCATCGCGTGTGTCATGGCGGCAAAAGCGCGGTTGGCGACGTAGTTCGGGACCGGCATGGCCGCCGGCCTCGTGCGGGTGCGCGCGCAGTTCACCACGTCGGCGCCCTCCTCCTCGATGAGGCGCCTGAGCACGGGGATGTTCTCGGCCGGATAGGTGAAGTCGCAATCGAGGTAGATGAGCAGATCGCTCCGGGCGGCGGCGCTGTACATGAGGAGCTCCATGGCCGGCCCGTGGCCGCGGGGCGGCACCTGCCGGAGCACGCGCGCCCCGAGGCCGGCCGCGATCTCGGCGGTCCTGTCCCGCGTGGAGCTGTCGACGCAGAGGATCTCCGCGTCGGGCGCCGCCTTCCTGATCTCGCCGATCATGGCGCCGACGCTCTCCTCTTCATCCATGGTCAGCATGCCGACGGTGAGCCGCATCCGGCGCGGGCGCGGCGGCTTCCTGGCGACGATCACGTGCTGGAACGCGAGGAGGCCGGGCGCGCGGTCGGCGACCACGTCCTCCAGCGGGCGGACGAGCGCGTGATACGCCTTGTAGGGGAGCGAGCCGGCGAGATCGCCAGGGTCGTCTCCTGCGCCGAGGCCGCGGAGGATGAGCCCCTTGGCGGCCCGGACGAGCATCGGGTTCTGCTCGACGCGGAGCACCTCGAGCCCGGCGCGCTCGATGAGCCGGACCGCCGAGGCGCGGGTGAAGAAGCGGAGGTGCGTGTCGTCCAGGATGCCGCTCGGCTCGTAGTCGAACCGGCCGGCGAGCAGGCCGAGGCGCACCGGCCAGGCCGCGACGTTGGGGAGCGAGACGATGACGTGGCCGTCCTCCTCGAGGTGGGGCAGGAAGCGGCAGAGCACGGCGAGCGGGTCGGCGGTGTGCTCGAGGACGTCGGCGAACAGGAGCAGGTCGAAGCGCCGGTCGCCGAGCGCCTCGCGCACGGCGGCCTCGCTCGTGATGTCGGCGGCGAGGACCTCGTCGAGCGCCGCGCCGGCGCGCGCGAGCGAGCCGGGCGCGATCTCGATCCCGGTCACGCGCGCGCCCGTGCGCTTGACGGCGGCGCCGTTGAGCCCGATCCCGCAGCCGACGTCGAGCACCGTCCGCGGCCGGCCGGCGGCGGAGACGAGGGCCCGGTTCACCTCTTCGACCGCGTACTTGCGCCCGGCGAAGGCCTCCGGCGCGGCGCGGGGCGGCGAGCGCCGACCCGGGGTGTCCCCGTTACCGAGAGGGCGCGGCCCACGGTCTTCGCGGCCTTCGCGGCCTTCCCAGTCTTCCCCGTCTCCTCGCGCGTGGCCGGGCTCGGCGTTCACGCGCGGCTACTTAGCACGCTTCTCCCAGGCGGCGTTGAATTCGCGGATCGTCTCCTCGGTCTTCGGGTTGTGGAGCATCTTCCGCAAGATGGCGGGAGGCACGGTCACGATGTGCGCGCCGGCGTCGAGCGCCTCGTTCACGTCCATGAGGTGGCGGATCGAGCCGACGATGATCTCGGCGCCCAGCCGCTCGCGATCGAGCCTCGCGCGCGTGCGCTCGATGACCGGGGTCGCGGCGTAGCCCATGTCGCGGATGCGCCCGCTGAAGATCGAGACGTACGCGCCGCCTGCGAGCGCCGCGAGGTAGGCCTGGTTGAAGCTCATCACGCACGTGACGTTGGTGCGCACGCCGCGCTTCGCGAGGGCGTGCGTCACCTTGAGGCCGACGTCGCTGAACGGCACCTTGATGCAGATCCGCTCGGGCGCCCACGCGTGATAGCCGCGGGCCTCGTCGAGCATCGCCGCCTCGTCCTCGCTCGTCAGCTCGACCGACACGGGCCCCGCCGACGCCGCGAGCACCTCGCGGATGCGCCGCTCGAGATCGACGCAGCCCGCGTCGCGCGCGAGGATAAGCGGGTTCGTGGTCACGCCGGCGAGGACGCCCCAGGAGAAGAGCTCCTTGATCTCGGCTGGGTTCGAGCTGTCGAGGAAGAACATGGAGCGCTCCAGCGGGCTCGCTCGAGCCCCGGCGCGGTCTAGGCCAGTTCGATGCAATAGAGAAGGGGAATAACGAAGGGGAATAGCGAAGGGGAGAAGTGGAGAAGGGGAGAAGAGAGAAGGGGAGAACGAGACACCGTCCACGCTGCGCGGCTCCCACGCTGCGCGGCTCGCCGCGCCCCCCTGCAGCGACGTTCGCGGTGCGGCCGGTGTGAACGACGTTGCAAAGACGGAGAGTCCGCGCTTCAGTTCTGGTTGTCGGAGATGTCGCTCCGACGGAACGTTTCTCCACGGCCATGCGTCGATGAGCAGCGGACGATCGTCGAGGGATCCGGTGGCGCACAGCCCGCTGCTCGCGGCGTGCTCGCCGGCGGGGCTCTACGTCGCCGCGCCCGACGGCCACCTCGTCGACTGCAACGAGGTGTTCGCCCGGCTGCTGGGCTATGGCTCGCGGGAGGAGGCGCTCGCGACGGGCGATCTCCACCTCGGCGGGGGCGCGGCGGGCGCGACGCCGCCGCCGGCCGGCGCGGTCGAGGGCTTCCTCACCCGCCGCGATGGATCCGCGGTCCGGGTGATGAGGACCGAGACCATCGCGGAAGCGCGCGGCGAGCGGCTCGTGGTCGGGGCCATCGTCGATCTCTCCTCCGCGCGCTGCACCGACGATCGCCGGCGCGAGCTCTCGGAAGGGCTCGGCCAGGCGCAGAAGATGGAAGCGGTGGGGCGGCTCGCGGGCGGGATCGCCCACGACTACAACAACCTGCTCGCGATCATCCTGAACTACACGAGCCTGGTGATAGAGGAGCTCGACGAGCAGAGCCCGGTGCAGAAGGATCTCGCCGAGATCAAGCGCGCCGCGCAGCGGGCCGCGTCGCTGACGCGGCAGCTGCTCACGGTGAGCCGGCGGGGGCTCGCGCAGCCGGTCGTGCTGGATCTGCGGGACGTCGTGCGCGGCATGGACGGCGCGCTCCGCGCCGCCGTCGGCGGCAGCATCGATCTCGCGATCGCGCTCGGTCCGTCGGCCTGCCGGGTGCTGGCGGACGCGGGGCAGCTCGAGCAGGTGGTGATGAACCTCGCGCTGAACGCGCGCGACGCGATGCAAGGCGGCGGCCGGCTGTCGATCGAGACGCGCGCGGTCCGCGTCGGCGCTGCGGGGAGCCTGCACGACGCGCACCCGGCGGTCCCGCCCGGCCGGTACGCGCGCCTCGTCGTGAGCGACACGGGCAGCGGGATGTGCGACGACGTGCGGACGCGCGCCTTCGAGCCGTTCTTCACGACGAAGCCGAGGGGGAAGGGGACCGGCCTCGGGCTCGCCACCGTGTACGGGATCGTCAAGCAGTGGCACGGCCACATCGAGCTCGCCTCCCAGCCTGGGCAGGGCACGCGCGTCGAGATCTACCTGCCGCTCTCCGCGCGCGGGGCGTCCTCGCGGCGAGCGCGCGCGGGACATCCGCGCCGCGCCGCGCCGCGCCCGGGCGATGGCGGGACGGTGCTCGTCACCGACGACGAGGACGCGGTGGTCACGCTCGCGAGCCGGATCCTGGGGCAGAACGGCTACACGACGCTGACGGCGCGCGGGCCGCGCGAGGCGCTGCGCGTCTGCGAGGCGCAGCGCGGGCGCGTCGACCTGCTGCTCACCGACGTGCTGATGCCCGAGATGTCCGGCGGCGAGCTCGCCGCTCGCCTCGTGAAGCTCAGGCCGGACATGAAGGTGCTCTTCATGTCCGGCTACACGGGCGACGCGCTCGACGGCCCGTTCGCCGTCCGCCCGGGCGCCGCGGTGCTGGGGAAACCCTTCACGGCCGAGTCGCTCCTCCGCGCCGTCCGCAGGGCGCTCGAGGGGGCCGCGTAGGCGGGACGCGCCGGCCTTGCTTACGGCGCCTCACCTCGCTTGATGCCGTACGCGCGGATCTTCTTGTGGAGGTTCGTGCGCTCGACGCCGAGCAGGACGGCCGCGCGCGAGATGTTCCAGTCGAGGCTGGCCAGCACCTCGACGATGTAGCGGCGCTCGGACCGATCGCGGAACTCGCGGAGCGTGAGGCGAGGGCGCTCCGGCTCGTGGCGGGCCGCGCCCGCGGGCGGCTCGGCCGCGCCGGGGGCGGGGGGCGCCGCCGCGCCGTCACCGGCGGCCCCCTGCGCGTCGTCCTCGAACGGGTTCTCGTGCGGATCCTCCGGGAGATCGGCGATCGTGACGACATCGCCCGAGAGGATCGCGGCGCGCTCGATCACGTTCTTGAGTTCGCGGACGTTGCCCGGCCAGCTCCGGCGCTCGAGCGCGGCGTAGACCACCGGATCGATGGCCTTCTGCTTGAGGCCGTTCTCGTTGCAGAACGCCGCCATGAACGCGTCGGCGAGCGCGCGCAGGTCCTCCATGCGGTCGCGCAGCGCCGGGCTCTTGATGGGGAACACGGCGAGGCGGAAGAAGAGGTCCTCCCGGAAGCGCAGCGCGGCGACCTCGCGCGAGAGGTCCTTGTTCGTCGCGGCGAGCACGCGGACGTCGACGTACCGGCTGTGCTCGCTGCCGACGCGGCAGATCTCGCCCGACTGCAGCGCGCGCAGCACCTTGGCCTGGGCGGCGAGGTCCATGTCGCCGATCTCGTCGAGGAACAGCGTGCCGCCATGGGCCTGCTCGAAGAAGCCCCGCTTCGGTCCGCTCGCCCCGGTGAACGCTCCGCGCTCGTGGCCGAACAGCTCGCTCTCGATGAGCTCGCGCGGGATCGCGGCGCAGTTGACCCGGACGAAGGGGCCCCGCGCCCGCGGCGACAGCCGGTGGATGGCGCGGCTGACGAGCTCCTTGCCCGTGCCGCTCTCGCCCGTGATGAGCACGCTCGCCTTCGTGGGCGCGACGCGGTCGATCTCCTTGAACAGCCGCTGCATCGCCGCGCTCTGGCCGATCATCTCGTAGCGCGCCTGCACCTGCGCCTTGAGATCCTCGACCTCTCGAGCGAGCCGCGAGTTCTGCAGCGCGTTCTTCACGCCCACGAGGACGCGCTCGCGGTTCAGCGGCTTCTCGAAGAAGTCGCTGGCGCCGAGCTTGATCGCCTTCACCGCGTCGTTGACGGTCGCGTGGCCGCTGATCACGATCACCGGGAGCTCGCGGGTGGCGTCGTCCTGGCGCACGCGCTGGAGGAGGTCGAGGCCGTTCATGCCGGGCAGGAGCAGGTCGACGAGGGCGAGGTCGACGGGGCTGTCGCCGTGCGCGAGCAGCTCCAGCGCCGCCTCGGCGCTCGGCGCCTCCGCGACCTGGTAGCCCTCGCCCTGCAGCACCAGCGCGAGGGTGCGGCGGATGTTGCGCTCGTCGTCCACCACGAGCACGGTGGGCGCGGCGGCGCCTCCCGGCGGGGCGGTGGCCGCTGGGGCGAGCGGCGGAGAGGAAGCGGGCATGGGTCGACCATACCCCAGCTCAGCCGTGCGCTACGATGCGGGGAGCGAAGGAGCACAGGCCCGCCCCCGCGGCGGAAGCCCTGGCGCGCCGGCGCCGGATTGGGTACGAGGCCTGCTCGATGAGACCCTCCGCCGCTGTCCTCGCCCTCGCCGGGTGCCTCGCTGCCCTCGGCGGGCTCGCGGGCTGCGATTTCGAGCTCAACGACGGCCGCACCGCGACCCTCACGTACACCGAGGACGCGCGCGCCGCGTACAACGAGGCGATGGCCGCCTTCCAGGCCAAGGACTGGGAGGACGCGCGCGCCCTCTTCGGCGAGGTGAAGCGGCTCTTCCCTTACAGCCGCTACGCCCGGCTCGCCGATCTCAGGATCGCGGACCTCGATTTCGAGCAGGGAAAGTACCCGGAGGCGATCTCGGAGTACCGCGCGTTCATCCAGGAGCACCGGACGGACCGGAACGTCGAGTACGCGAAGTACCGGATGGCGAAGGCGCTCTACCTGGACATCGACGACACGGTGTTCCTGCCGCCGGCCGAGGAGCGCGATCAGGCGACCACGCTCGAGGCCTACAAGGAGATCCGGACGTTCCTCCGGCAGTACCCGCGCAGCCGGTACCGCGAGGACGCGGCCTACATGCTCGAGGTCGTGACGGGGCGGCTCGTGCGCCACGAGCTCTACGTCGCGCGCTACTACCTCAAGGAAGACGCGTTCGACGCGGCCCTCGCGCGGATCGACTACGCGCTGCGGACCTTCCCTGGCTCCGGGCTCGATCCGGAGGCGCTCGTCCTCAAGGGCGAGACGCTCCTCAAGATGAAGAAGCCCGACGAGGCGCGCGCCGTGTTCGAGTCGGTCATCCGGGACTGGGGCGGCCCGTTCGCCGTGACCGCGCGCCGGTTCCTCGACGAGATGGGCGGGCCGCGCGGCACGCCCGCCAAGAAGGCGGCGTCGGGCCGCGCCCCCGCGGGGCCGCGGCTGTGACGCAGGCCGTCGGGCGGCCGTCCTCCGGCGCTCGCTACGTGCTGGAGCAGGCCGACGCCGGAGATGCGCCAGGGGAGTTCGTGTACCGGGGCCTCGTGCGGCTCCCGGACGCGGACGTCCCGGTCGAGGTGCGGGTCGCCGAGGCGACCGGCGCGGCCACGGCGACGGTGGACGTCGCGGCCGTCCCGCACGGCGGACCGCACCCCGAGGAGCTCTCCAGGACGGCGGCGGCCCTCGTCCGGAGCGCGACCAAGTCAGCGGACGCCCATGCGCGGCGGCCGCCGCGGAAGATCGTTCGCTGGCGCGGCTAGGCGAAGGCGGCGGGGGGTACGCGCTGCGGTCCGGGCGCCTGGCGCCTCGGGCGATCGGCGCGCCCAGGGACGTCGTCTCCCGGCCGGGAGCCATGCTAAAAGCGTCCCACCATGTCCGAGAAAGTACCGATGACGCCCGAGGGGCAAGTGCGGCTCCGCGAAGAGATGCGACGGCTGAAAGAGATCGACCTGCCGCAGGTCGTCAAGGACATCGGGACGGCCCGTGAGCACGGCGATCTCTCCGAGAACGCCGAGTACCACGCCGCCAAGGAGCGGCAGGGCATGATCGTCGCCCGCATCAGCTACCTCGAGCAGACGCTCTCGCGCGCCGAGGTGATCGATCCGTCGAAGCTGAGCGGCAGCAAGGTCCAGTTCGGCGCCAAGGTCAAGCTCGCGAACGTCGACACGGACGAGGAGCAGAGCTTCCAGATCGTCGGCCCCGAGGAGGCCGATCTCAAGGTCGGGCGCATCTCCATCGCCTCGCCGCTCGCGCGCGCGCTGCTCGGCCATGAGGTCGGCGAGGAGGTCCGCGTGAACATGCCCGCCGGGCCGCGCACGTACGAGATCCTCGAAGTCTCCTACGCATGACCGAGCGCAACGGGGCCGCTCCGATGCGCCCGCGGGGCCATGGGGGCGCCAGCCGGCCTCCTGGGGGGCCCGCGCCCTCCGGGCGGCCCCTCCTGGGGAGCCGGCCTGACACGACGGCCGCCGGGGAGGGGATCGCCGGCGTCGTGCCGGGGCCGGCCGGCCACCGGGCCCCGGCGGCGCCGCGCCCGCAGGCCGGGCCGGCGCGCCCGTCCACGCCGGCGCCCGCGCCGAGCCGCGCCACCTTCCCGAGCGGGAGCTCCGACGCGCCACCGAGGAAGCTGGAGACGGAGATCGGGTGGCGCATGGCGGACGCCTACCTCGCGATCGCGGCGCTCGCGCTCGCCGAGCTCCTGGTCGTCGGCGTGTGGCGGTGGCGAGAGCTCCTCGGGCCCTACGAGCTCGGCCGCGCCCTGCGCGACCTCCTGCCGCTCGCGCTCTCGGCCGCGGCGCCGTGCGCCGCCGTCCTCGGCGCGGTGCTCGAGATCGTCATGCGCGCCGAGCGCAAGGCGTTCCGCGCCGCGGCCGCGCTGATCGCGGGCGCGTTCGGCGGCGCGGTGGCCTTCGGGGTCTCGACGGGGCGCATGCTCGAGGGCGGCCGGCGCGCGCCCTTCATCGCGGCGCTCGCCCTCGTCGCCGCCGCGGCGACGTTCGCTGCGGCGCCGCGCGCCGCGCGCGCCCTGAAGCGAGCGCGCGCCGCGGCCTCCGGCAGGTGGCTCCTCCTCGCGGCGATCTGCGCGATCGTCCTGCTCGAGGTCGCGAATGTGCGCGTCTTGCCGCGCCTCTACGCCGCCTTCCACCTGGGGCTCGGGGCGCTCACCCTCGCGGCGGCGACCTTCGCGACGCCGGCGCTGCCTGCGCGCGCGGCGCGCCTGGAGGACCTGCACGGGCGGCGCTCGCCCAGGCTGGTGCGCGCGGCGCTCGCGCTCGTCCTCTTCGCGTTCGGCGCGGCGCTCGCGCCCGGCGCCGCGGACAGGCTCGCGCTGGCGGACAACATCCGGCTGATCTACGCGACGCACAGCCCGCTGCTCGGCCACGTGGTCGAGCTCGCCGCCGTGCTGTCGCCGCCCGAGCCGCTCGACGCCGCGCCGCTCGACGAGCGCGCGAGCGGGCACGCCATCGATCTGCGGGGGCGCGACGTCGTGCTGATCAGCGTCGACGCCCTGCGCGCCGACCACGTGGGGGCGTACGGCTACGACAGGAAGATCACCCCGAACCTCGATCGCCTCGCGGCCGAGGGCGTGCGCTTCGACGCGGCGTACACGCCGACGCCGCACACGTCGTACGCGGTGTCGTCGCTCATGACGGGCAAGTACATCCGCCCGCTTGTGCTGCAAGGGCTCGGGGACGACTCCGAGACCTTCGCGCAGCACCTCCGCCGCTACGGCTACAAAACGGCGGGCTTCTATCCGCCGGCGGTGTTCTTCATCGACGGCGAGCGCTTCGGCGCGCTGCGCGACCGGGCGCTCGATTTCGAGTACCGGAAGGTCGAGTTCGCGAGCGCCCAGCTCCGGCTGGAGCAGGTGCGGAGCTACCTCGCCGGGCTCGGGCCGGAGCAGCGCGCGTTCATGTGGGTGCACCTCTTCGAGCCGCACGAGCCGTACGAGGCGCACCCGGAGCACCCGCTCGGCGACCGCGACATCGACCGCTACGACGCGGAGATCGCCGTGGCGGACGCGGGGGTGGGCGCGATCGTGGACGAGGTCCGCAAGGGGCGCCCGGACGCCGTCGTGATCGTCACGGCCGATCACGGCGAGGAGTTCGGCGAGCACGGCGGTCGCTACCACGGCACGACCGTGTACGAGGAGCAGGCGCGCGTGCCGCTCGTCGTGAGCGCCCCCGGCCTGCTCTCGCCGCGCGTGGTCCGGGCGCCGGTGCAGCTCGTCGATCTCCTGCCGACGGTGCTCGCGGGGCTCGGCATCCCGAGGCCGGCGCGCGTGCGCGGCGCCGACCTCGGGCCGCTGCTCGCCTCCGGCGACGAGGCGGCGGAGCAGGGCAAGGCGGCCCCGCCGGGCGGGCCGCCCTCGCTCCCGGGCTTCGCGTTCGCCGAGACGGACACGCAGACGCTGCTCGCCAAGGGCACGCTGCGGCTCGTCTGCGCGCGCAAGATCGGCGCGTGCGCGCTCTACGACGTGGCGACCGATCCGCGCCAGCAGGAAGACATCTCCGCGCTGCGCCCGGCGGAGCTCGGCGCGATGCGGTCGGAGCTGCGCGCGATCGAGGCGTCGCACGGGCGTTACGAGGTCCGCGGCCTCCGGCAGGAGGGCAAGGGCTGGCCCGACGCGCTCCGCCGCGGCATCGCGGGCGACGCCGACGCGGTCGTCGAGGTCGCGGCGCTGCTCGACGACGCGGACGTGGCCATCCGGCGCAAGGCGGGCGAGGTGCTGTTCGATCTGCGCCGCTCCGAGGCGGCGCCCTCGCTGCGCCTCGCGCTCGTGCGCGATGAGGACGACGAGGTGCGGCGCTGGGCGGCGCTCTCGCTCACGCGGCTCGGCGAGGGCGCGCCGCTCACCCGCGATCTCGTCGTCGATCGCGATCGCAAGTGGCGGCGCCTCGCGGCGCTCGCGCTGGCGGAGTCGGGCGATCGCCGCGGCGACGACGTGCTCGTGGCGTGGCTGCGGCAGGTGGTCCGCGGCCCCGAGCAGGACGGCGGCGCCGACGCGGGCGAGGTGACCTCGTTCGAGCGGGCGCGCGAGATCGTGGACGCGCTCGCCAAGATCCGGGTGAAGGCGGCGCTGCCGCCGCTCATCGCGGCGCTCGGCGACGTGCGGCTCCGCCCGTACGCCGCGGCCGCGCTCGCGGCGATCGGCGAGGACGCCGCGCGGCCGGCGCTCGCGGAGCGGCTGAGCCAGGAGCCGTACCAGACCGCGCGGATCGCGATCGCGGAGGCCCTCGTGAAGCTCGGCGCCGGCCCCGAGCTCCGGGCGCCGCTCCTGCGCATGCTCGGCACGCCCGATCCGCTGCCGGGGGGGCTCGGGTTCGCGCTCCGGGCCGACATCCTCGACCTGCTCGGCGGGCCGCGCGAGCGCGATCTCGGCCGCCTGCGCCGCTTCGCGAAGAGCGGGGTGGGCCTCGGCGTCGTGATCCCGAAGGCCGGCAACGGCAAGGGCGTGCGCGTCCTCTGCCGCGCGCGGACCGACGACGGCCGCCCCGGCGAGGTGCGGTTCGGCAGGCCCACGCGTGGCTGGCGCCCGCCGAAGCGGGACGGCGCGTCGCTCGTCCCGGCCAGCGCGCCGGAGCTGGATCCGGAGCGCGCTGTCACGCTCGCGATTCCGCCGGGGAGCGAGCCGACCGAGGCGTTCGCGACGCTGCCGCCCGCGGCGGGCGCTCAGGCCGGCAATTACGGCGATTTCGTGGTGTACGCGACCCAGAACGTCGAGGTGTCCGCGTGCGCGGTCGTCCCGCTCAGCGACGAGATCCCGCCCCCGCCGCCTGCGCCCTGGTCGCCCGGGGAGGCCGGGGCGCCGCCGCGCTCGGACGACGAAGCGCCCGCCGCTCACCGGCCAGATTGACGCCGCAGGCCGCGAGACTAGAGTCCGCCGCGTGTCGGACAAGGACCGAGAGCAGGCCGAAGAGAAATCCGCGCGGAGCGACGGCGATGTCGCCACGCGGAGCGATGGCGACGAGGACGGGGCCGCGGAGGCGGCCCCGGCGAGGCCGCCGCGCGGCGCTCCGGTGAAGGACGCCGGCGGCGATGGCGGCGACGGCGACGGCGAGGCCGCGCAGCGCGTGGCCGAGGCGCTCGGCGTCAGCGAGGCGGAGGAGGCTCCCGCGCCGGAGGCGGCGGGCGAAGAGGCGGCCGAGGCGGCGCCGAACCGCGCGGCCCGCCGCCGCGACGAGGCCACCACGCGCCGTCGCAAGAAGAAGGCGACCGGCGAGGAGCTGCCCAAGGACAAGAACGCCCGCGCGAAGGAGCTGCTCGCTCGCCGCAGGGAGCAGGCCGAGGGGCGCCGCCCGGTCCAGCTGCTGCCGGGCGAGATGGTCGAGGACGCGCTCAGCCGGATGAGCAGCGGCGCTGGCCGGTGGATCAAGGCGAACTTCCACATCCTCCAGTGGGGCGCGCTGGCGGCGATCGTCGCGACCGGCGGCGTGCTGTTCTACCTGTCGCGGGCCGAGAAGAAGGACGCCGTCTCTTCGTCGGCGCTCGTCTCGGCCGTCGCCGCGGACCGGGGCAGGGTGCTCGCGGAGGACACGCGCACCGAGGAGGAGAAGGAGCTCGACGTCACGAGGACCTTCAAGACCGCGGACGAGCGATCGGCCACCGCGCTCGCCGAGTACAACAAGGTCATCGACGAGCACGCCGGCACCGGGGCGGCGACGCTGGCGAAGCTCGGGCAGGCCGGGGTGCTGCTCGACAAGAAGGACTACGCGCACGCGCTGGACGCGTACAGCGTCGTGGTCTCGTCGCCGCTGGCCGGGGCCGATCCCGACGTGAAGGGGCGCGCCATCGAGGGCATCGCCTTCGCCCGGGAGGGCAAGGGTGATCTCGACGGCGCGCTCGCGTCGTTCAAGGAGCTCGAGGCGATCGACATGAAGGGCTACAAGGAGCTCGCGCTGTACCACCAGGCGCGGCTCCACCTGGCCAAGGGCGACACCGACAAGGCGAAGGAGCTGCTGAAGAGCGCGCACGAGAAGCTCCAGGCGCCGTCGACGGAGGGCCGCCCGTTCCAGTTCCTCGAGGCGGTCGTCGAGGAGATGCTGCGCAAGATCGATCCGGCCGCCGTGCCGCCCCGCGCCGCGTTCGGCGGTCCGAAGGGCCAGTCGATGACGCCGGAGGAGATCGAGCAGCTGCTCCGCCGGGCGCGTGAGAACGCGGAGAAGAAGGCGGGCGATGCGCCGCAATAGCCGCGCAGCGGGCGTCGCGCTCGTCTGGCTGGGGCTCGCGCCGCTGAGCGGCTGCGGCAACCTGGGCGTCGCTGCGGCGCCCGACGCGCCGCTCTGGCTGCACCACCCGGGCGGCGCCCTCGGCATCACCATGCGCCGCGAGCTCACCGCCGAGACGCGCAAGGTCGGCGAGGCCTACGAGCGCGGCCGCCCCGAGATCGACGTGGCGCACCGGCGCGTCTTCGTCGGATCGAGCGATCACGGGCTGTACGCGCTGCGCGCGGACACGAGCGACGTCCTCTGGCGCTTCGAGACGCTCGGGCCGGTGCAGTGCGAGCCGCTCTACGACGCCGCGTCGGACACGGTCTATTTCGGCTCGGACGATGGCGCGCTCTACAAGGTGCGCGCGTCCGACGGCGCGCTGCTCTACCGCTTCATGACCAACGCGAGGGTCGCGCGGCGGCCGGTGTTGCGCGACGGCGTGCTCTACGTGACGAACTCGAACGACACGCTGATCGCGCTCGACGCGGCGACGGGGGCGATGCGCTGGCACCAGCACAGGACGCCGGCGGGCGGGATGGAGATCTCCGGGCACGCGGGGCCGGCGCTCGGCCGGGACAAGGTCTACACCGCGTTCTCGGACGGGGTCGTGATGGCCTACGACCTCAAGGACGGGTCCGAGCAGTGGGCGCTCGTCGACCTGGCTGCCGAGGCCGAGCAGAGCGCGGGCGGCCAGACGCCGAAGTACCTCGACACGGACACCACGCCGGTCCTCGGGAAGATCGCCTCGGGCGATGTGGTCTTCGTGGCGGGTTACGCGGGCGGGGTCTTCGCGCTCGACGCAGAGAACGGGACCCGGGCCTGGATGAACGAGGCGGCGGTCGGCGTGACCGAGCTCCTCCTGTGGGAGCAGCCTGCGCACCAGCCTCGGAGCGGAGGCGGTCCGATCGTGCCCGCGCGGAAGGTGCTGCTTGCGTCCTCCGGCATGACCGGCCTGTGGGCGCTCGATCCGGAGGATGGCCGTACGATCTGGCGCCGGGACCTGCCTGACGGCGGCATCTCGGCCCCCGTGCCGTTCTCGGGGGCGCTGCTGGTGACGACCACGCGCTACGGGATCTTCCTGTTCTCTCCGCTGGACGGGGCCGTGATCGACGGCATCGAGACCGGCGGCGGCATCGCGATGACGCCGGCGGCGTACGGCCGGCGCGCGTTCGTCCTGACGAACGGCGGCTCGCTGCTGAGCCTCGACGTCGAGACGCCCCCGGTTCCGAAGGGCTGAACACACGCACAGATTGAGGCGCGGCGGCTCGATGCTGGCGGGCCGAAGGGCACGCGGGGCGTTGCGGACGACGCCTTGATGCGCGTTGCGGGGCTCCGGAGTGGTGCCTCCGGCCAGGTCTCGTGGCGGGCAGAGCCAGGGGGTGGCGGCGGACCGTCCGTGGGCGAGGCCGACCGACCCAGGTTGCAGGCCGACCACCCAGGTTGCGGCGACGGCGGCGACCGGTGCGGCCGACCCAGGTTGCGGCGACGGCGGCGACCGCGACCGCCGCGGGATGCGGCCCGATCGGCCCTCAGGTGCATGGATTTGCTCGTGAAATCGAGCCGAGCTCCCCTGCCGGCCGCACCGGCCTTGGATCGCATAAGAAACATTATGTCAACTCGCGCAGCCGGTCGGTTTTCCGGGCCCCACGGCTGGCGCGGGCGCAGCCAGGCGAACCCCGGCCGGGCCGTCGCGCGCTTCTGTAACCGCGCCCCTTCGCCCGGGCGCCCGCCGGCTCACGACGGCCCCGAGCGAACGGTCCGCCCGGCCGGGCTCAGCCCTCGCTGCGCTCGTCGCCCCCGTCGCCCTCGTCCAGCGCTTCAGGGCGTTGCGGCGGGATGGCCGCCCACAGGATGACCTCGCCGGCTCGGGCCGGCGGGCTCCCGGAGGCCTCCTGCTCGCTCCACCACGCGCGGACCTTCGCGGGCGCGCCCTCGCCGAGCGGCTCGAAGCCCTTCTTCTCGTAGAAAGCCTGAGCCCAGCTCGCCTTCTCCCTGGAGCGCACCACGACCTGCTCCATGCCGAGCTCGCGCGCTCGATCCTGGAGGTCCGCGAGCAGCCGCGTCCCGATGCCGCCTCGCTGGTGGTCCGGGTGCACCGAGAGCTCCTCCAGGACCGCGACCCCGGGCGCCTCGTCGCGCCACGCCAGGTAGCCGGCTACCTCGTCGTCCGCCTCCGCCACGCGCACGTCGTGTCGCCGCGTCAGCGCGGCGAGTTCGGCGAGCGTCCGCGCCTCGATCTCCGCCACCCCAGGGCCAGCCTCGCGGTGCGTCGCCGTACAGGCCTGCTCCAGCGCTACGAGCGCCGGCAGCTGGGCCTCCTGCAGTCCTGTCACGCGGATCCGCTTCGGAGCTGTCCGTTCGTCATGCATCCCCCGAGGCTACCGTCGATGCGCGGGATGCCCCACTTCTTGCCGAACGTGTCCCCGCGGCGCCGCGGCAGCTCAGCTGCGCAGCTGGAGCAGCCGCGCGATCGTCTCGCCGTCCCCGGGGCTCAGCGGGACGAGGATCCCGAGCGCCGCGCCCCGGGGCGGAGCGTTCCTTCCATCCATCGGGACGAGCCGGAGCTCCCCGGCGCTCGAGATGCCGATCACCGCGATCCGCAGCGCCGGCAGCGGCTCGATCTGCGACGCGGGCAGCCGCGGCGGCGGCGCCTGCCATTCCCCTTCGTACGGCGGATCGTTCCACGACGAGTCCTCCGACGAGCCCCCACGATCGTCCGTGGCGTCTCCCTGCGACCAGGACGCCGCATCCTCCGCGCGCTGCCCCTGCACCGCGTCCGAGGGCTCCCCCGCCAAGGTCGGGTCGCCCTGATGATCCGCAGAGGCGATGCCGGCGTCGGCTTCATCCGGCTCAGCCTCGGTCCAGTCGGCGCGGTCGTCGGACGCGTGGCCCGCCTCCGGTGCGGCCGCGGGCGGCTTGCCGTCGCCCGCCAGCTGCTCCAGGGCGAGCATCGGCGTCTCCTCGTCCAGATCCTCGATCCGGAGCTCCATCAGCACCCGCTGCTCCTGCGGGGTCAGGGGGCGGCGCGCGGTGCCCTCATCGTCCGAGCTCGGCCAGAGCCCCGGGCGCCGCTCGGTCGCCTCCTGCGATGAGCCCGCGCCGAGCGGGACCGCCGGCCGCCGCGCCAACGCCGCGGCCATGGCCGTCGGCGTCGGCACCGTCGCGCGCTGATCGGCCGGAGGATCCGCGTCGGCCGGCAGCTGCTCCCCGCTGGCACTCTCGCGCGCGGCGTCCGACGCGCCCTGCCCCGGCTCCTGGCCAGCGAGCGCCCCCGCGGCCGGGAGCTTGACCGCCGGGACCTCCTCGGTCACCGCGGTGGTCGACGACACCCTCCCGTGGGGCGACGCCGCGAAGCCGGTGATCGCACGCGCGTTCGCCGTGACAGCGCGGCCAGGCGATCCGGCCGTCGAGGCGGCCGCACCCGGCGGGGCGCCGGTCTTCGTCGCCGCGGCAGGGCGCGCCGGGAGCCCTGGCGCGTGGCTTGGCGTGCGCGCTGCGGGCGACAGCTGGGTCGGGGTCACGTCGCGCAGGGCCGCTGCGCTCACCGGCGCAGGGGCGCGCCCCGGCACCACCGACGCCGGCCGGCCCGGCCCCGCCGCGGGCCTGGGCACGGCGCCGTCGCGGAACATCGCCGCCGCGGACGAGATCGGGCTCGGCGCTGTCGGCGCATCGCCGGCGGGCGCGCGGACCGAAGGCGCCCGCATCGCGGCGGGCGGCGCGCTCGTACCCGCGCCGCCGCGCTCGGCTCGTCCTGCCTCCACGCCCGGCGGGTGCGACGGTCGCGCCAATGCCCCCGGCGCGCTCGGCCTAGGCGGCGCCGCGCTCGCCGTCGCGGGAGGCGCGCCGGACGCCTGGGGAGGCGCGCTCGCGGCCGCATTCGGCGGCGCGCTCGCGGTCGTGGGCTGCGAGGCCGTGGCCGTATCCGCCTCGGGCGCCGCGATCTTCTGCGCCACCTCCGCGGCGGCCTTGAAGAGCTCGAGGGCGCGCAGGTCGGCGTTGGCATCCGAGGCCTGCTCCGCGGCGCGGCGCAGCCATTTCAGGGCCTCGTCGCGCTCCCCGCGCCCCCACAGCGCGGTCGCTGTCGACAGCGCCCAGTGCACGTCTTCGTTGTCTTCGTCGTGAGGCGGCGGGATCGGGCGCAAATTGGCTTCCATGAGGCCTCGTCGAGCAGGTCGCTCACCGTGTATCACGACTCCAGCGACCGCGTCTTCAACGCGAGCTGGCGCACTTTTCGCACCTTTGCGCGCACTTTTACACGCGTCTTTACACGCAACGAATCATTCCCTTTCGCCGCACTCGGTTCCCATCGGTTCCGATCGGTTCCCATCCGTTCCGATCTCCTCGCGCGCCGCATCGATCGCCCCGGCCGCGCTCGCCGCGTCCTCTCTTCGGGCCGCGCTCGCCTACCCTTCGCTGCGATGCGTCCCTCCGAGGCGCCTTCGCCCCCGAGCTTGAGGTCAGTATACGCTTCGTGGCACCCTGGCTTTGCGGGACCTCCTTCGTGACGTGCAGGCGCGATGGCGCTGCGTCGCTCCGGCAGACGTCGAGGCTACGGGCCTCCACGAACGTAACGGTGGCACTCGAGCCCTACCCCTCCAAACTCCGCCTCCCCATCTAGTAGGACCACCGCGTGCAGATCCTGTCGGACCTCAAGCCTGGAGACACGCTGGGCCGCTACGAGCTCCTCATGCCGGTCGCCCGTGGAGGGATGGCGGCCGTCTGGGCGGCGCGCCTCGTGGGATCCCGCGGCTTCCAGAAGATCGTCGCCATCAAGACCATGCTGCCGGAGTTCGGCGACGACCCGGCCTTCGAGGCGATGTTCCTCGACGAGGCGCGGCTCGCGTCCCGCATCCGGCACCCCCACGCGGTCGAGATCGTCGAGCTCGGCGACGAGAACGGCGTGCTCTACATCGTCATGGAGTGGGTCGACGGCGACACGATCGCCTCGCTGAACAAGCAGGTGAAAACGACCGGCGGCGTCCCCCTGCCGATCCTCCTGCGCATCGCCTCGAGCATCTGCGCCGGCCTGCACGCCGCGCACGAGCTGCGCGACGACGAGGGCAGGCTCGTCGACCTCGTGCACCGCGACATCTCCCCGCAGAACGTGATGGTGTCGTTCGACGGCATCGTGAAGATCGTCGACTTCGGCGTCGCCAAGGCCACGGGCCGCCTGCACGAGACGAACGTCGCCGGCCAGCTCAAGGGCAAGATCCCGTACCTCTCGCCGGAGCAGCTCACGTCAGGCAAGGTCGATCGGCGCGCCGACATCTTCTCGCTCGGGGTCCTCCTCTACACGACCCTCAGCGGCTACCACCCGTTCCGCGGCAAGACGGACGCGAAGACGATGGAGAACATCATTCGCTTCGCCCCCGTCCCCATCCGCGAGCTCGTGCCGGACATCCCCTTCGATCTCGCGCTGGCGATCGAGCGCGCGCTGGCCAAGGATCCAGCGGACCGCTGGAGCGACTGCGCGTCGTTCCAGCGAACGCTCGACCAGATCGCGATCTCTCTCGGCACCCCGGTCACGGAGGGCGACGTCGGCCGCTTCGTCCGCGAGACGCTCGGGGACGCCGTCGCCGAGCGCCGCAAGAAGCTCGCGACGGCGATCCAGCTCGCGGACAGCCGCTTGTCGGCGCGGGGGGAGCTCCGCGCCACGTCCGGGCGGCGAGGCGAGCCGCGCAGCAGCAAGCGGCCGCCCGCCGGGAACACGCCGCTGCCGGCCACGTTCGCCGGCATCCTCCCCGTCTCTCTCGACGAGCCGCCGCCCAAGTCCTCCTTCCCGCCGCCGCCCTCCAGCCGCAAGCTGCCGGTCAAGTCCGCGCCTCCGGCCCTGATGACGCCGGCGCCCCGCCGACGGCGGCGGTGGCCCCGCCGCATCTTCCTGGCCCTGGTCGTGGTCCTGCTGCTCGTCTCGGGGGCGGCGCTCGCCGCCCGCGCGGGCCTCCTGCCCGTGCCCGGCGAGGTCCACGACGCGCTTCGCGACGTGCGTGCGCTCCTTCGCGGCGCGCGCGAGCTGCTCCGCGGCGTCCTCGAGCGGCTGAGCGCGCTCCTCGCGGACTAGCGCGGACTAGCTCCGCGCGGCCGTCACTTGATGCCGGCGGACGGCTCCGGCAGGCAGACGCCGAGCGCGCAGAGCAGCAGGTTGACGTCGCCTGCGGCGCAGTACACTTGCCGCGCGCAGTAGTCATCGTAACCGCAGAGCTGATGGCAGGACGCCTCGTTCCCGAGCGCCCCGGTGAACGTCATGCAGGACCAGCCGCTCGACAGCCAGAGCCCCTCGGGCCGCTTCGTGTCGAAGAGGCACGCGTCGGCGCGCGTCTCCGGGTCGAACACCTCCGCGGTGCAGGCGTCGCCTCCGGACAGCTTGCCCCGCGCGGCGGACATCGTGTTGAGCAGGTAGGTCACGTCGCACGCCTGATCCGAGGCCGAGTCCCGCGCGATCCGGGCGCGCAGATCGTCCTTCCTCGCCGCGTAGGATCGGACCGCGCGGATCGCGCCCGTGACCTGGTTGTTTCCGCCGTCGGGCTTCGTCCCTTCGGCGAGCGCCGCCAGCACCTTCTCGACCAGCTGCTCCGTCTCCGGATCGGCGCCCGCGGAGCCGTCCTTCGCGTAGCCGAGCCGGATGGTCGAGGGCGGCGTGCGCGACGTGCACGGCTTCGCGTGCGCCCAGAGCTCCTCGCTCACGATGGGCGGCCGCTTGGTGAACGGCTGCTTGCAGACGCCCACCGATCCGGGAGGCAGCGAGCCGGATGCCCGCGGCGTCGGCTGCCCAGGACCTTCGTTGACGTACTCGGTCGACGCGCAACCCGCGGCGCCCGCGGTGACGGACAGCGCGAGCAGCCAGCCCACCGAGAGAGCTGCGACGCAGCGATGCGGAGCGTTTCCCACGGCCGCACGGTAGCAGAGCCGGAGCGCGAGCAGAAATTCTCGCACGGAGGCGCGCCTCGGCCGGCGGCCGCCGCTCGATGCATCCTGCCCTCCCCGCCGCCCCTGCCCCGCCGAGCGCCTCCGCGGGAGCCGCCCGCGGCCGGGAGGAGGGCTCCTCCCGGCGCGCGGCCTCCCCACGGCGCCCACGGCGTCCTCCGCCGCCGGGCAGCCCTTACAGGCCGAGGCTCGACTGCTCGATCAGGTCGTCGACCACGGCGTGGAAGCTCTTCGTCCGGGCGAAGACCGCGAGCTGGCGATCCGCGCTCGTCCCTTCGTGGAGGATCCTCCGGACCCGCTCGAGCTCGCCCTGCGATCCGAAGATCTCCGCCGACTCCTGCACGAACTCGAGGAGCTCGCCGACGAGGTGGCGGACGGGGACCTGCTCCTGCTTCCCGAAGTCGATGAGCTGCCCGTCGAGACCGTAGCGCACGGCGCGCCACTTGTTCTCCTCGATGAGCTCCTGCCGGTACTCGCGGAACCCGAGGTTGCGCCGGTAGAGGAGGTAGAGCTTGCCCATGACGGCCTGGACGAGCGCGGCCAGCGCCACGGTGTCGTCGAGGCGCGTGGTCATGTCGCAGATCCTCACCTCGACCGTGTCGAAGAACGGGTGCGGGCGGACGTCCCACCAGATCTTCTTCGCGTTGTCGATGCAGCCCGTCTTCACGAGCAGATCGACGAAGCGCTGGAAGTGGCCGTACGACTCGAAGAGCCCCGGGATCCCGGTGCGCGGGAAGCGCTTGAAGATCTCGCTGCGCGTGCTCTTCAGCCCCGAGGGGCGGCCGAGCCAGAACGGCGAGCTCGTGGAGAGCGCGAGGATGTGCGGCAGGAAGTAGCGGACCTGGTTCGCGAGGGCCATCGCCACCTCGCGGTCCTTGACGCCGACGTGGACGTGCAGCCCGAAGATGAGGTTGGCGCGGGCGACGTCCTGCAGGTCCTCCACGATGCACCGGTAGCGCTCGCCGTCGGTGATGTCCTGCTTCTTCCAGTCGCTGAACGGGTGCGTCCCGGCCGCGACGATCCGCATCCCCCCTCGCCGCGCGAGCGCGTTCAGGCTGCCGCGCAGCTCGACGAGCTCTCCCCTCGCCTGCCGGATGTCCCGGCAGATCCCGGTGCCCGTCTCCACGACCGACTGGTGCATCTCCGGGCGGGCCCGGCCGCGCAGCAGCTCGTGGCCCTGCCCCCCCTCGAGCAGCTGGCTCACGTACGACCGCAGCTCGCGCGTCTCCGCGTCGACGATCTGGAACTCCTCCTCGATGCCCAGCGTGAACTGGCCGTCGAGGAGCCCCTCGACGTCGGTCATGACGAGGCCCCGAGCCGGACCTTGCCCACGGAGGGCCGGACGAGCCTCGACCACGCGTAGCCGTCCCTCGTCCGCCGGTCGCCCCTCGAGCACTCCACGGCGAACGAGACCATCCAGTCGACGGCGATGTTGAAGTACCGCTCCCGCAGGTGCTCGATGTGCATGTCCGGCGCCGGGTTCGTGAAATCGATCGCGTACGGGACGCCGTCGCGGATCGCGAACTCGATCGAGTTCATGTCGTAGCCGAGCGCCTTGTTGATCTTGATCGCGTCCTCGATGACGCGGTCGTGCAGCGCCTTCGGGAGCCACCGCTCGCTGTCGTGCTGCACGTAGCAGCCGCGGAGCCCCGTGGGGCCGATCGCCCTGGGGTCGTACTGGATCGGGAGGACGCGATCCTTCCCGACGCAGATGCAGCGGACGTAGTCGTCGAAGTCGATGAACTCCTGCAGGGTCATGACGTTCTGCCCCGAGGCGTTGTAGGCGGCGAGCAGCTCCTCCTGGCTCCGCACCACCGACACGTCCTTCCACCCGCCGCCGTCCGCGGGCTTGAGGATGGCCGGGAAGCGCACGTAGTCGATGATCGCCTCCCAGTTGAGCGGATACTCGAGGTTGCGGAGGCTGCGCTCCTTGACGATCGCCGGGATGTAGTCGCGCTGGGGCAGCATGACGGTGCGCGGCGTCGCGATGCCGATCTGCGACGCCAGCGAGTAGCCGAAGAACTTGTCGTCGGCGCTCCACCAGAACGGGTCGTTGATCACGAACGCCCCGCCGAGCGCGGCGGCCTTCAGGTAGAAGCGGTAGTGCTTCACCTCCTGGCTGATCCGGTCGATGAGCACCCGGTACGGGCTCTCGAACCGCTCGGGCGTCCCGCCGAGCTTCGCGATCTCCGCCCGGACGCCCGGCACCTTGTTGCACCTCTCGAGGAAGGCCTGAGGGAACGACTGTTCCCAGCCGACGAGGATGCCGATCTTCTCCGCCATACGTTGCTTGCTCCTCCACTACGCGTACACGCCGCTGGCGCCGCTGACGCACAGCGTAGCGCGGACACATGGGAATTTTACGCTGGAAGTGTGTCGATGAGTCAGGTTGTCACACGGTCCAACAGCTCTGTTCGCACGTCTGCCCAGCGCGTTCGTGACAGCGCTTGCCATCACAGCAAACGAGCGACGCGAGGCGCGGGCGCGGCGCGGCACGGATCGCGAGGGCGGAGGCCGGGGGCGGGCCCGCGTGACGGCGGGCGGCGCGTGGCGAAAGCCACGGAGATCCAGGGGCAGGCGCGGGCTCGATCTGCCAGGGACGGAGGCCGCGAGAAATAAATCTTGACGGACTCCGTTCGGCGAGTACAGTCGCGCACCTCTCCGACGGGGCGGGTAGCTCAGCGGCAGAGCGTCGGCCTTACAAGCCGATGGTCGCAGGTTCGACCCCTGTCCCGCCCACTTCCTGGGTTCAGGGGCCTGGGTGATCTGTAGTGATGTCAGTCTGGGGTGGTAGTTAAGTTGGTTATAACGCCGGCCTGTCACGCCGGAGGCCGCGGGTTCGAGTCCCGTCCACCCCGCCAGCTTTCTTCCCTGTCATCTGAGTCGATGCTCGCCTGAGCCTCCCTTGGTTGGCTTGCATCGCTCGGTGCACGCCAGGCGAGGAGGTTGGCTCATGGCGAGCTTGCTCATGGGAAGCAAAGCCGAGCTGGCTCGGCGCTCGCTGAGCGGTCGTATCCCTGATGTCTGGGGTGGTAGTTAAGTTGGTTATAACGCCGGCCTGTCACGCCGGAGGCCGCGGGTTCGAGTCCCGTCCACCCCGCCAACGCTTCTTGAATTGCCGCCGCGCCGCCGCGCCGCCGTCGCACTTCTGACAGGCCGGGCGCTTCAGGCGCGGCGCGCACGGCATCGCGCCTCAGTCGCTGCGCTGCGAGAGCGTGAGCAGCGCCTTGACCTTGGCGTACGAGATGTAGGGGTTGTCCTCGGCGCCCCCGAGATCGTCGGCGTCTTCGCCCGTGCCCTGGGCCCGCACCGGGATCCAGAGATAATCCGGGTGGAGCTCCTTGCCGTTGACCCCGTTCACGATCGAGGGGTTCTTGATCCACTCGCCGCCCAGGATGGTGAGGTTCTCGTCGAGCTCGAGCACGTAGTGCAGCTCCGACACGGAGAGCGGCACGGTGCGCTGCTCGGGCGGCGTGAGCAGCGTCTCGCCGGTGACCGAGTCGGAGATCATCCAGAAGCGCGCGGCGACGCGGACGAAGCGCGTCGCGCCCGGGTTGAACCTGTAATTGTAGCAGTCGGCGCCCGCATACGCGCCGCCGCACAGGAGCCGCGCGGCCTGCCGGACGTCCACCTCCTCGATGACATCGATCGAGAACTGCTTCACGGGGAAGCTCCACACCTCGACGTCCCAGGTGTGGTCGACGATGAACATGAGCTTCTGTCGCTGGGTCGAGTCGCCGTGGAGCGGCTTTGCTCCGACCCCGAGCAGCCCGGTCATGGCGACGTGCATCGTGGCCGGGTTCAGGTCGCGGCAGGCGGGGTCGACGGGCCTGCCGTAGACGTCGCGCATCGTCCGATCCGCCCGCGTCTCGCAGCGGCGCCCCGAGAAGGTCACCGAGTCGCTGAAGTAGAGCTCGCTCATCAGCGCCTCGATGTCCGCCATGCGGAACAGGACGCAGCCGGTCTCCGCCGCGGCGCACTCGGTCACCTTCGCGCCGGAGAGCTTCACCCGGACGTCGCGGCGCGGCCCGGCCCCCTCGGCGGCGACGTAGGCCGACCACCCGTTGCAGTGCCCCCACCAGTACTCCGGGTAGACACCCTGGTAGAGCCCGTGATGCTGTAGCTCCCAGCGCGTGGCCGGGCCGGCCACGACCACCGTCGGCTGGATATACGGAGGATTGCGCAGGTAGGGGGGCCTCCTGAGGTCATCCATGCTCCACGAGGCGATGGCCCCGAGCGTCTCCATCTGCCCCGAGTGGAACAGGACATCGTATTTCTCGACGGGAGAGATGTTGTCCGGGTCGGAGATCCGGTCGGAGTAGTTCTTGTTGGCCGAGTTCCAGCGATCGGCGATGCCGTTCTGCCGCTGCGGCCACCAGTTCGAGGCGAACGCGGTCGACTGCGCCTCGCCTTCCCGGAGCGTCGAGTTGAGCTGGAGCAGGGAGCCCCGGAGCTCGGGGTGCAGGTGCGAGGGCAGGTTGGCGCCGTCGAGCGCCTCGCGGCCGCCGGTTCGAGGGATGAGGAGCTGGTGCGCGCCGCCGAGGATCTGGCCGGTCTCGGGCGAGAAGCCGAGCACATACGGCAGCTCTCCGCCTTCCATGAAGCGGAAGGCCGAGACGTTCAGGCTGCTCGCCGCGACGGCGACGCTCTCTCCCGGCGCCGGGTCGAGCTCCGCGCAGCCCTGGACCAGAAGCACCGAGCTCACGACGCTCGCCCTCATCCACGTCTTCATCGCCGAACCCCCCGGAGACCGACGCCCGCCGATCTCTGGCGCGTGCTCTGCAGAGGGCGCGCCACCGAGCCCGGCGGTAAAGAGCGCAGCCATTGCACGGAGCGGCGGCCGGACGATTCACCGTGCGCCGATGCGCCAGAGCACGACCTTCACGGTGTCGATGAGGATGGAGATATCGAACCAGAGCGAGAAGCTCTTCATATAATAGAGATCATACTGGAGCTTCTCCAGCGCGTCCTCGGCGGACGCGCCGTAACGGCAGCGCACCTGTGCGTGCCCCGTCACTCCCGGCTTCACGAAGAGCCGCTGCCGGAAGAAGGGGATTTGCTTCTCCAGAGCGTCGATGAACTCGGGGCGCTCGGGCCGCGGACCCACCATGCTCATCTCGCCGACGAGCACATTCCAGAGCTGCGGCAGCTCGTCGAGCCGCGTCTTCCGGATGAACCGCCCCACGCGGGTCACGCGCGGATCGTTCTCCGTCGCCCACGCCGCCCCGTCCTTCTCGGCGTCGGTCCTCATCGAGCGGAACTTGTGGATCCTGAACGGCTTCCCGAGAGCGCCTGTCCGGATCTGCGAATAGAGCGCTGGCCCCCTGGAGTCGAGCTTCACGAGGGCGGCCGTGAGCGCCATCAGCGGAAGCGCGAGGACGAGCCCGGCGGTCGCGCACGCGACGTCGAAGATCCGCTTCGCGATCCGCGTCCGCCGCCGCACGCTGAACCCGTGAGAGAAGATGATCTGGCTCGGCTTCAGCTCGCGCACGCAGATCTTGCCGGTCACGCGCTCGTAGAAATCCATGCCCTCCTCGATCTCGACGCCGCGGAGCTTCAGATCGAGCAGCTCTTCCAGCGGGAAGGCGGCGCGGCGATCGGACGTCGCCACGATCACCGCCGCGACGCCGCGCTGCTCGACGAGGCGGCGGAGGTCACGGTACCTCCCCGCGATCTCGGCCTCGTCGATCGGCTCCTCGTCTCGGACGAGCCGGCCGGCGAGGCGCAGCCCGAGGACCTGTCCATCCTTCCGGATGAGGGCCGCGCACGAGCGGGCGAGCTCGCCTGAACCCAGCACGACCGCGCGCTTGGAGAAGCTCTCGCTCCTCATCACCCGATCACACGCCGCGCGCCACGCGGGGAGCACGAGCGCCGCCGCCCCGAGCGACGTCAGGATCACCCGGTCGCTGATCTCCGCGTCCGGCACGAGCCAGAACGCGAGCCACAGCACAGCCGCCGCCAGGCCGAGCGCCCGGAACGTCGTCAGGACCAGCGCCCGTGCCCTGGGCGGCTCGGGCCCGTAGAGGCCGTGATAGTAGAGCGACACCAGCGCAACCAACGAGATGCTCGCTGTCCGTCCGAAGCGCTCCCCATCGAGCATGTGCTCCCAGCCCACGAGCACGCCCGGCGCGCAGCACACCAGGAGCGAGAGCAGGCTGGCCTCGACAAACCACACCATCGCCCGGCGCGGCGACCGGAACAGCTCCAGCATCGTCCCTCCACTCGTCGGCCCCGGGCGGTCGCACATCACGGCGCGTCGCCTCTGACGGGGCACCTACGGTTGTAGTTGAACCTACACTAGAGCAGACCGGGGCAGATCGCCAGATGCCTCCGACGAATCTCATTTCATGACGGCGGACTGAGCCGCCGCGCGCGAGGCCGGGCCCGGCGAAATTGGCGCTTTTGCGGCCGGGTCGCGGCGATGACGTGCGACCTGTCGTGGGGAGTCGCGGCGCGAGAACGCCATCGACGGATTGCCTACGTGGAGTCCTTAGCGTCACGTGGACCGAGGCTGAGCCGCCGCGCGCCACGCGCCACGCGCCACGCGCCACGCGCCACGCCAGCCACGCGCGCGCCGCCCGGTGCACGGTCGTCTCGCCGGCTCTCCGGCGGCTGAGCCGTCGCGCGGGTGAGCGCGCCGCCCCCTGCGGGGGAGCGATTGGCGTGTCGAGGGGGCTTATCGCGCGTCGCGCGTCGCGCGCGGGCCGGCTTGCGCGGCGCGCGCGGGTGGGGCCTCGCCGGAGGTGTCGCCGCCGCCGTCGGGCTCGCGGCCTGGCTCGGGCGCCTGCCAGCGGCCGGAGGGCATCCCCTGGATCATCGCGCCGCGGCGCTCGTCGTCCCATGCGCCGTCGGGATCGCGGCGGAGCGTCCGGTGTCGATCCGTCGATAGCGTCCCCGAGATCCCGGCGCTGACGATGCTCCTCAGCGAGCCGCCGGCCTCGCCTGCGCTCGACGCCGGATCGAGCGCGGCGCGCATGTACTCCAGATCGACGCCGCCGCTCAGCGCGAGCCCGCGCCAGAGGGGATAGGAGATCTCCGCGCCCGCGAGCGCGGTGGTCGTGGACAGCGACCCTTCCCTGGAGGGCGCCGCCGCGCCGGGGGTGAGGTGGAGCGGCGGATTGGCGGCGACGGGGGCGCTGCCGGTCGAGAAGCGGGCGACCCCGGTCACGATGAGGTCCCGGGTCGCGCCGCCCCGGGCGGGCCGAAAGCTCGCTTCGAGGGACGCCTCGTGCTCGTGTCCGAATCCGATCCTCGGCCCGAGCGACGTGTAGGCATAGGCATAACCCGCCGTCAGCCGATAGCGCTCCTCCACGTAGGTGAGCCCGAGCCGCGCCGCCGGCGAGATCACGGCGTCGCGCGACGACAGCACCGGAGGCGGGCTCGCGACGGTCACGCCGCCGGCGACGCGCGTCGAGAGGTTCCGCGTGAGCTCGTGAGACTCGGAGAGGAGCGCGGCGCCGGCGTGGACGCGGGCCGCGCCGCGCGTGAGATCGGTGTCGAGCAGCGCGTGATGGTACTGGGTGACCTCGTACCGGAGCTCGGGTGTCAGCGTGTCCTGCGCGCCGAGGTCGAACGAGGTGCTCACCTCGGCGCGCCCCGTGTGCGCGTCGATCCCGACCGCGGCAGGGTCGTCCGCCGAGAGCGCGCCCGCCTGCTCGTAGCCGACGCCGACGCGCACCGAGGAGCGCCGCGACGCCGTGATGGAGAGGGCCGGCGCGGCGGAGAGCGTGTATTGCAGGCGATCGCCGGACAGGAACGGATCGCGCGCGGCGAGCGCGTCGTCGGCGCGCACGCCGAGGCGCGTCGCGAGGTAGCCGGCCGCGGCCATGGAGAGATCCGCGAGCGGCGAGAGCGCCCAGCCCGCTCCCCCGCCGAGCCGCGCCGAGGCGCTGTCGGAGGGCGTGAGTCGAGCCGGGTCGAGCGAGACCTGAAATACCCGCTCGTAGCTTCCATCGACGCTCACTCCATAACGAGACACCTCGCCCCGGAGAGAGCCCTCGAGCGAGCCGACGACGCCAGCCATCAGCGCTCCCGAGCCCACGTCCCCGACGTTCGACGCCACGCTCTGCTCCAGCGCCGCCCGCGCCGTCACGTCGGAGTCCCACATCGGCAAGACGAACGAGAACACGCGCCCCCTCGCTGTCGAGCGGCAAGCCCCGCGGCACGGAGCGACCCGAATCGGCCGCCCTCCCCTCCCCGGCAGCACGCCCGGCGCCCGGAGCGTCCCACGTTCGATGATGTTTGCAACATTACAAATCTGGCCTCGGCGTGCGCGTGCCACCGCGTGCAGCGCGAGGGGCTGAGCGGCGCCGCCGGGGACGCTCCTGAGAGCGGGCCAGGCCGTGCAATGCGCGCGCTCGCGGTGTGGACGTGCGCCGACAGGGCAGGACGTACCCCGGAGTCCATGGCTGCCCCGCTGAGGGCGGACCCATCGAATGTAACAAATGTTACACCATGAAGTCTGGTGTGAACGTGGGCATGAAGGAGGCGGGCTGGCCGAGGCCGCTGCGCGTCCTCTGGGTGACGCGCATCTTTCCGAACCGGGTTGAGCCGCTGTCGTGCGCG
This sequence comes from Sorangium sp. So ce117, assembly GCF_051524395.1. Taxonomy (NCBI): domain Bacteria; kingdom Pseudomonadati; phylum Myxococcota; order Polyangiales; family Polyangiaceae; genus Sorangium; species Sorangium sp. So ce117. Next base: position 5,267,466 of record NZ_CP150309.1, on the reverse strand, counting down.
TTCCAGCGGCAGCAGCTCGCGGCGCTGTCGCGCCGGTGCGCCGTGGAGGTGCTCGCGGCGATCCCGTACCACCCGGGCGTATCGCTCCTGGGCGATCGCACACGCCCGGGCCGGCTGGTGGCGGTGCCCGCGCGCGACGAGATCGACGGCGTCTCCGTGGTCCACGCGCGCGCGCCGTACCTTCCCGGGGCGGGCCGGGTGCTGGCGCCCGTGAACGCGCCGCTCTACCTGGCGGGGCTCCTGCCGTATGTCCCGCGGCTAAGGGGGCGGTTCGACGTCGTGCTGGGGGCGTGGCTCTACCCCGACGCCTGCGCCGCGGCGCTGCTCGCCCGGATGCTCGGCCTCCCGTATGCGGTGAAGGCCCACGGCACGGACGTGAACGTCGTGGCGCGCTGGCGCTCGGTGCGGCCGCTCGTCGGCAGCGCGCTCCGGTCCGCCGCATGCGCCATCGGCGTGAGCCGGCCGATGGTCGAGGCGCTCGTGGCGCTCGGCGCGCCGAAGGAGCGCGCGGTCCTCGTCCGCAACGGGGTCGACCGCGCGCTCTTCCGCCCTGCCGACCGGCGCGCTGCCCGGCGCGAGCTCGGGCTCCCGGCGCGCGGGCGCATCGTCACCTTCGTCGGGCACGTCAGCCGGGAGAAAGGGATCCACGAGCTGCTGCGCGCGTTCGAGGCGCTCGGCAGGGACGGCCACGACGGAAGCGAGCCTGTCCATCTCGTGATCGTCGGCGACGGTCCGGAGCGGGCTGCGGTCGAGCAGGCCGCCGCGCAGCGCGATCGCGAGCGCGCGCCCGCCGATCCGAGCGAGGGGCGCGGCCGGATCATCGCGGTCGGGGCGAGGCCGCTCGCCGCGGTTGCCCGCCACCTCGCCGCGACGGATCTCCTGGCGCTTCCGAGCTGGGCGGAAGGAACGCCGAACGTGGTGCTCGAGGCGCTCGCGGCTGCGCGTCCTGTGGTGGCCACGCGCGTCGGGGGCATACCGGATGTGGTGACGCCGGGGCGCACCGGCCTTCTCGTTCCGTCGCGCGATGCCGGGGCGCTCGGCCGGGCGCTCCGCGAGGCGCTCGCGCGGGCCTGGGACGAGGACGCGTTCGCCGAGGCGGCGCCGCCGTCGTGGGAGGAGAGCGCCGAGGCGCTTCAGCGGCTGCTCGCGCGGGCGGCGTTCGGGGACGACGGGCGGGCCGCCGCCTAGTTCCATGTCAAAAATCCCGCCAGGGATTGCTGCCACGGAACCAGCGCGGCCGCGAAGCGGACGCTGAGGTTCGGGGCGAAGTCCAGAGGAATCAGCGGCGGATCACCAGTAGATCGACCAGGTGCACCGCGGCGCCCCGCGGTGCCTGCAGGCCGTATGCTCGACCGAGCTGCGCTTGCTGCCCAGGAGCGCGAGGCCCGCCTCGACCCAGCCCGAGATGGCATGGCCGCACATGTAGAGCGGCAGGCCGCCGCCCGAGAGCGTGGCCCTCCCCGCGGCGTCGCTGGTGGCCGTCGCGCTGAAGTCGCCGTACTTGAAGTAGGTCTTGTACATGAGGCCGAAGCGCTTGAAGAGCACCGACGGCGAGCCCCCCGTCGCCATCGTCTTGTAGGTCGTCGTCAGGTCCTTCCGGGCGACCTCCGCGCCGAAGAAGCGCATCTTCTCCATCCTGCCGCCGAAGAGCCCGTGCAGGAGCGCGCAGTCGATCTCGAGGAGCGGCGCCATGTCGTGCCAGGCCAGAGGCATCGGCGGATCGTCGAGGTAGCGGGCTGCCTGCGGCGACAGCTGGCGGCTCAGATCCGCCACGACCCGCTCGCCATAGCTCTGCCGCAGGGTCTCGGCGCGGGAGCCGATCAGGGTGCCCTTCACGAGATTCCCCTCGCGGAGGACCCGAGGATCGCCAAGGAACTGGGCGGAGTCTGGCGTCGGCATACTGCAGAGCGCTCCTATCTTCGCCCAGTATAGCGACAGATCCGCGCGGAGGTGTGGCGGATTCGCGTCATGTGTCCTCGATCCGCCATGCGCGTGTCCTCCGAGGTTCCGCGGTGTCCGAGTCTTCCGGGGCCGCGGAGGTGCGCGGAGGCGAGGGCTCACTCCGCTCGGTATTTCGATTGCGCTCCCTATTTCGACGTCGCCGCCGTCCTGCCCCGCGAAGCGCGAGCGCCGCCTCGGCCCCGATGGCGTCGCCTTACCAGGTGAATGGTATGCGGCATTACCATCGACACGACGTGCATGGCGCCGTCCTCCGCCGGTCGAGCACAGGGAGGAAGCGCGCGTCTCGGCCCGAGGGGTGATTAGGTCGCCACGCGCGAGCCGCTCGGCGGCACCGTCGATGTTGGTCATGTGACACGGACGCACACGGCTCATTCCTCGTGACGCGCGGCGCGCGGCGCGCGGCGCGCACGCAAATACTCGGCACGACGCGTGCTGTTCAACGTGGGTCAACGCTGGCCGGCGCGGCTGTTCGCGCCCAGCGATACCGAGAACCAGCATGCGACCGATTCACCACATCCTCACCGCCGCGGCGCTCTCTCTGGGCCTTGTCGGGGCGCCGGGGCGCGCCGCCGCGCAGCCTGTCACCGGTCACCCGCGACTCTGGCTCACGAACGAACACCTCCCGAGGCTGCGCGGGTGGGCCGCGGACAGCCGAAACCGCATGTACAGGGAAGCCATGTTGCCCGCGCTCCGGGGTGCGATCGCAGCTTACGAAGGCCGGTTCTACCCGAATGGCCGGCCGAACCCGACGTGGCCGGACGGCGGCACCAACGCCTACGAGCAGTATCCGACCGAGGCGTATGCCGAGTTTTTCGCGTTCATGTCGCTCATCGATGCCGACGTCGCGGCCCGCCCCACCCACGCCGTCAGGGCGCGCAATCTCTTGATGGTCGCCATCGAGGAGGCGAGCAAGGGGAGAGCCGACGGCCAGCCCTTCCGCCGCCCGGGGTTCGCGACCGGCGATCGCTCGCGCTGGTGGGGTGAAGGGTTCCCGCTGACGGTCGATTGGATCTATGACGCGACCGACAGCGGCGGCCGTCCGGTGCTCTCCGCCGGCGACAAGGCCAAGATACGGCAGGTCTTTCTCAGGTGGATTGACGACAACCTCCACGCCTCGACGGCGGGCAACGAGCACCCCCACCCCGTCGGCGTCATGAACGATCCGGCGCTGCTCCGCGATCCACTCCAGCTCAGGTGGGCTGCGAACAACTACTATCTGGGCCATCTGCGCCAGGTCACGCTGATGTCGCTCTCGATGGACGACGCGGACGACCCTCCGCTCGATCCGAGCGCGCCGGCGGGGGCGCTCGGCAACACGCTGCGCAGCTATCGCGCGCACGCGACGGGCGCGTGGCTCTACCAGGCCTTTGCCGTCTTCGAGGCCTCCGAGACCGCGGCCAAGCAGCTCGGGGTCCCGTCCGACGGGCTCGGCGTGGCCAGCGGCGGCCTGCCCGTGGAGGGCTTTCTCTACGGCGGCGGCGTCGCGACCCTCCACCACGCGCTGCTCGGGCTCTATACGGCCGGCTACGGCACCCAGGCCCAGTCAGGGCCTCAGATCGGGCTTCTGCGCAGCGGATACTGGGACCGCTTCACGGACGGGTTCCTGCACTCGATCGCGCCGGGCCCGGTCACGTACCCGTCGAGGCGCGACCTCGGGCCGGTCTACGAGATGGCGAACTACGGCGACGCGCTGCAGGTCTGGGTCGAGCCGCGCTTCGCGGAGCTGTTCGGCTCGCTGGGCGTCTACGATCAGCTCACGGGCAACACCGCGCGCTTGCAGAGGTCGCGCTGGATCGTGGCCAACACGATCGCGGGCGGCGCGCCCGAGCTCTACGCGCGCACGTCCAAGATCTGGGGCTCGCCCGCCCCGAGCCGGGCGATCCTGAGCTTCATGCTCTTCGACCCGGCCGCGCCGCTCCCGGCGGACCCTCGCCCGTCGATGCCCACCGCCTTCTTCGAGCGGGCGCAGGGGCGCGGCTCCCTCCGCGCGCGCTCGGACTGGACGGCGGGCGCGACGTGGTTCACCTGGCGGTGCGGCTGGGTCACCATCAACCACCAGATCGGCGATTGCAATCAGATCGAGCTCTACCGGAAGGGAGAGTGGCTGACGAAGGAGCACACGAGTTACTCGAACAACCTGATCGGGGCCACGACCGACTACCACAACACCCTCTCCCTGCAGAACGACAAGCCGTCGAATATGCGCTGGTTCGAGAAGGAGATCGTCGCGCGAGGGGGCCAGTGGCGCGAGGGGCGCGCCGCCGGCGATCCGATCACGCGCATGACCCGGGGCGCCGGCTACGTGTTCGCTGAGGGGATAGCGACGGATCTGTACAACACCCGCGAGAACGTCTGGACGCCCACGGACGCCGCCCGCGACATGGTCCATGCGAGCCGGTCGGTCGTCTGGCTGCAGCCGGATCACGTGGTCGTCTACGACCGCGCGACGTCGCGCACCGCCGGCCGGTTCAAGCGGTTCAACCTGATGACCACGTCGGCGCCGCGGATCGCCGGCCGGACGGCAAGCGCCGTGACCCCGCGGGGGCAGACGCTGTTCATCCAGAGCCTCTTGCCGCGGAGCGCCCGCATGGCGGCCGTGCCGGTCGAGAACGTCGACAAGCCGGCGGCGATGGAGCCGACGACCCACCGCCTCGTCGTGGAGGATCAGAGCGCTCCGACGGACGTCCGCTTCCTGCACGTGCTGCAAGGCGCGGACGCGGGCGCGGCGATGGACGCGGCGACGCGGATCGACAGCGCGCAGGGCTCCGGCTTCGACGGCGCGCTCGTGGCAGGCACGGTCGTCCTCTTCCGCTCGGATCTGCGCTCGGAACCGCGAGCGAGCTCGGGGCCGCTGTCCTATCAGGTGCCTCGCGCGACGCGCCGGCACGTGATCACCGGTCTCCTGCCGAAGGCCGGCTACGACGTGGCCGTCGTCTCCCGGGAGCCGGAGCTCTCGATCCGCATCACGCCGGGCGGGCGCTACAGGACGGACGACTCGGGCGTGCTCTCGTTCGACACGCCGTAGCGCGCGGCGCGGTTCTCGGCGCGGACGGCGCCGGCGCGATGAACGGCGGGGCGCTCCCTTCAGGGCTTCGGGGCGAACACCCTGTCGAGCTCCTCCTTTCCGAACACCGGCGCCCAGGGCAGGAGCTCGTACTGCGCCAGCCCCTTCGCCGTGAAGGGATCGCCGTCCCGGATCCGATCCAGCGTCGCCGCGGCCGCCTCGTCGGGCACCCGGAGCAGGAGCGCGCCGCCGAAGCGGGGATCGAGCGGCCCTGACACGAGCAGCAGTCCCTGCTCGATGAGCCCCTTCAGATAGGCGCGGTGGGCGTCGACGGCCGGGAGCACCTCGTCGAGCGGTCGCCTGTAACGAATGATCGCAATCGCGTACATGATGTCGTGAGTCCTCGCGCCGCAATCTACCAGAGCACAGCGCGCCCGGCCGGAGAGTCTGTTCGCGCCAGGGCGCCCTCCGGCCGAGCCTCCGGCGGCAATCGCGCGGTCCCCCTTTCCCTTCGCGCTTCTGTCTGGCAGTGTGCGCGCCCTCCGCTGGAGACACCTGTATGGCGAGACCCCCGAAAGCAGCACCTGCTCCCGTTCTCCCGTCCTCGCCGGCCGCCGCGCTCGCTGCGTACGGCCGCGTTGAGCCGAAGCTCCTCGAGCTCGGCCCCGACGATCTCGTGACCGTCTACGTCGAGGTCCCCAGGGCCGTGAGCTCCGTGCTCTCCGCCCTGCCCCACCTGCGCGAGCTCCGCGACGAGATCGTCCGGGATCTCCCGAACCATCCGATCGCGATGCTGGACGAGCTCGAGGATTACGCCCTCGCGGCCTGGTACGCCGATCTTCTCTACAGCACGCCCGCGAGCGAGCTCGACGCGAAGAAGCTCACCGAAGACGCCGGCACGCTGCGGGAGGCGCTCCTCGTCGCCGCCGAGGCGCTCAGTCACAGGAACCTGCTCGACAAGCAGCGCGTCGCCGACATCCGCAAGGGCAAGGGGCACGCAGATCTCGCGAGCGATCTCATCGCCCTGGCCGAGCTCTTCCGCGGCTCCTGGGACAAGGTCCGCGCCAAGACGGCGGTCGAGGACGAGGAGCTCGAACGCGCCGCGGATCTCGGCGTGCGCCTCCTCGCCGCGCTCGCCGCGAAGCCCGGCAAGGGCTCGTCCGCGGCGCCGAAGATCACCGACGCCGGCGATCGCCGCGCCCGCGCGATCTCGCTGGTCGCGAAGGCGTACGAGGAGTGCCGCCGCGCCGTCGCGTACCTGCGCTGGCACGAGGGCGGCGACGGCGACCTCGCCCCGTCGCTGCTGCAGAAGCCGCGCGGCCGGCGCCCGAACGCCGAGAAGGCCGCCGCGGCCGCGAGCAGCGCCTCGTCCGAGGCGCCGGCCAAGGCGCCCGACGAGGAGGCGTCCGCGGCAGAGGGCGGCGAGCTCTCGTCCCCCGAGCCGGCGAACGACGCCGCGCCGGTCGCGGGCGCCTGAGCACCCGCGCCTCGCGGGCTCGAAGCGAGCCCGCAGGCGAGCGCACAGCAGAGGCAAGGCGCGGGCAGCGCGGAGGCTCCTCTGGGCCTCCGGCTGCTTCGCACCCTCCCCTGCCTCGACGCGCCTCGCCGACCTCGATCTGCCGGCCTCGAGTCCCGGCTCCGGCTACCGGCTCCGGCTCGACTCCTCGATGAGCTCGACCTTGTAGCCGTCCGGATCCTCGACGAACGCGATCACGGTCTTGCCGTGCTTCATCGGGCCCGGCTCGCGCGTGATCTTCCCGCCCGCCGCCCGGATGCGGTCGCAGGCCCCGCGGATGTCGTCGACCCCGAGCGCGATGTGCCCGTACGCCGTGCCGAGCTCGTATCTGTCCACGCCCCAGTTGTGCGTGAGCTCGAGCTCGGCGTGCTCGGGGTTCTTCCCGTAGCCGAGGAAGCAGAGCGTGAACTTGCCCTCGGGGTAGTCCTGCCGCGACAGGAGCTGCATCCCGAGCACGTCCCTGTAGAAGCCGATCGAGCGCTCGAGATCGCCGACCCGAAGCATCGTGTGCAAGATCCTCATGCCGATTCCCGTCTCCTTCTCCGGCCCTGGCGCCCGCGCGGCGCTCAGCCGTAACGCACCGAGATGAGCTCCATCTCCGCCTCGCCCGCCGGGCGGCGGACCGTGATCACGTCCCCCGCGCGCTTGCCGAGGAGCGATCGACCGACCGGAGAGCGCCAGCTGATGCGCCCTGCGGCGCTGTCGATCTCGTCCTCGCCCACGATCTGGTACGTGCGGCGCGCGCCGTCCTCGTCCTCGATCTCGACCGTCGCGCCGAAGAAGACCTTGTCGCCGCGCTGCTCGGACGGATCGACCACGACGGCCTTCTCCAGCCGCTTGGTCAGGTAGTGCATCCGCCGGTCGATCTCGCGCAGCTTCTTCTTGCCGTAGATGTACTCGGCGTTCTCGGAGCGGTCGCCCTGCGCCGCCGCGTCGGCGACCTCCTGGACGATGCGAGGCCGCTCCACGGAGCGGAGCCGCCCGAGCTCTTCGGACAGCCTCCTGGCCCCGCTGGGCGTGATGTAAGCCGGGTCGGACATGGTCGATCGCGAGCGAGCCTACGCCGCGCCGCTCGCCAGTTCAACGCCGTGGATCCCGGCGCGGGAGCCCCGCCGAAGACCCGCCTCGGATGCCCCGATCTTCATGGATCTCCACGAGATTCTTCGCATGTTGCGGACGGCTATTGACGCGTCGCGGCGACATGCTAGGCGAATGCAGAACTGTGCCGCAGCTGCGCGGAAGACCGGGAAGGGAACCGGCTGCCAGCGCCTCCCTGCCGCGGCAACGAGGAGGTCTCCCATGTCGAACGCTCAAACCCACCAGAACCGCTACAAGGCCGACCTCCGCGAGATCCGCTTCCTCCTGTTCGAGCAATTCCGCCTGGACGAGCTGCTCGGCAGCGCGCCCTACGACGCGTGGGGGCGCGACGAGGTCGGGATGGTCGTCGACGAGGCGTACAAGTTCGCGTGCGACGTCTTCGGGCCGCTCAACGCGGTCGGCGATCGGGTCGGCTGTCGCATCGAGGAGGGGCAGGTCAAGACCCCGCCGGGGTTCAAGGGCGCGTGGGACAAGCTGTATGAGGCCGGGTGGAAGTCGGTCTCGGTCTCGCCCACCTACGACGGTCAGGGCGGTCCCTTCACGCTCTACACGGTCGTGGAGGAGTTCCTCTGCGGCGCGAACGCGGCGCTCAACATGTACCCCGGGCTGACGTACGGCGCGGCCGAGGTGATCGAGCACTTCGGGACGCCGAGGCAGCGCGACCTCTTCTTGAAGCGGATGTACGGCGGGCAGTGGAGCGGGACGATGTGCCTGACCGAGCCCCAGGCCGGGTCGGACGTCGGCTCGTCGCGGACGAGCGCGGTGAAGCAGAAGGACGGCAAGTACCTCATCCGCGGCACGAAGATCTTCATCTCCGGCGGCGATCAGGATCTCACCGAGAACGTGGTGCACCTCGTCCTCGCCCGCGTCGAGGGCGCGCCCCCCGGCACGAAGGGGCTCAGCCTCTTCGTCGTGCCCAAGGTCCGGGTGAACGACGACGGCTCGCTCGGCGGGCCGAACGACGTCGTCGTCGGCAACATCGAGCACAAGATGGGCATCAACGGGTCGTCGACGTGCGTGCTCAACTTCGGCGAGAGCGACGCCTGCCTCGGGGAGCTCGTCGGCACCGTCGAGCACCAGGGCATGCCGCAGATGTTCCGGATGATGAACGGCGCGCGCATCTCCGTCGGCCTGCAGGGCGTGTCGGTCGCGTCCTCGGCGTACCTGAACGCGCTCGAGTACGCGAAGGATCGCAAGCAGGGCTCGTCGATCCTCCAGTGGAAGGACGCGACGGCGCCGCGCGTGCCGGTCATCGATCACCCGGACGTGCGGCGGATGCTGCTCGACATGAAGAGCCGCGTGGAGGGCATCCGCGCGCTCATCATCAAGCTCGCGCGCCACCAGGACGCGGTCGCCGTCTACCAGGGCAAGGACGACCGCGCGGCCGCCTACAACCAGGGCCAGGTAGACCTGCTCGTGCCGCTCGTGAAGGCCTACTCGTCCGACCAGGCGTTCCGCGTCTGCGAGACGGCGATCCAGACCTTCGGCGGCGCCGGGTACACGAAGGATTACCCCGTCGAGCAGTACTGCCGCGACGCGAAGGTCTTCTCGATCTACGAGGGCACGAACCACATCCAGGCGATGGACCTCGTCGGGCGGAAGCTCGGCCAGGGCGGCGGGGTCAACCTGCAGGCCTTCCTGAACGACGTGGCCGAGTTCGTGAAGGCCAACGAGAAGCACCCCGTCCTCGCCGCGAGCATCAAGGAGCTCCGCGAGGCGCACGAGGCCGTCGCCGGCACCGCGATGCGGCTGCTCTCGTGGTTCCAGCTGGGCAAGATGCCGATGGTGCCGCTCGCGGCGAACCGCTTCCTCGAGATGATGAGCGAGCTCGCGATCGGCTGGCTCCTGCTCGACGGCGCGGTCATCGCGCTCAAGGCGATGGAGGGCCTCCCGGCCGGCGACGCCGGCGCGAAGGACCGCGCCTTCTACGAGGGCAAGAAGCACGCTGCCCTCTACTTCGCGGCCAACGTGCTGCCGCACGCGAAGTTCTCCGCCGAGATCCTCGGGCGCGAGGACTCGTCCGCGCTCGACATCCCGGCCGACGCGTTCGCGACCGTCTGACCTCCCTCCCCGCGCCGCCCCGCCTCCGGGCGGGGGCGCGGCGCGGGCTCACGCGGGGACCGTGAGCCGCTCCGCCAGGTCCCGGACGGGCACGGGCATCGTCGGGTCGCGCGAGACGGCCATGATCTCGGCGCGGAGCGCGCGGACCTCCGTCAACCGGAGCCACGAGAGCGCGAGCCGCGTCATGCTCGGCAAGCCTCTCGCGAGCACCGCGCGGACGACGTCGGCCGCGGGGAACGAGAAGGCCACCTCCTCGGGGGGCAGGCCCGCGGCCTTCGCCGCCGCCTCGATGCTCGCGTCGAAGTCGTCCCGCTTCGTCTCCAGCACCTCGAAGAAGGCCCGCCCGCGCTCCGACGCGATGGCCTGAGGCGCCCCGCCGCCTTCGGGCGCGAAGACCCAGGCGCCCGAGCCGTCCAGCCCCACCCGGGCGCCGGACTCCAGCGTGACGAGCGGCAGGAAGCGACCGCCTTCAATCGGCTCGCCGCCGCCGGCATCGATCAGCTCGCGCACGAGATCCCTCAGGTTCGCGCTCATGGGCCGATGGTCGCACGGAATACCCGGCGATGGGCAACTGGGGGCAACTTGGGGCAACTGGGGGCAACTGAGCCGACACGCCGCGCGCCGGCAGGCGCGCGGCGGCCGCGCGCTCATGCACGCCGAGGCCCTCGTCTCCTCCCCGCCCGGGTGACCCCTCCCCCACCCGGGCGACGCCCGCGCCCGCGCCCGCGCTCGCCAACGAGGGCGCGCGTGACGGGGCAGGCGTGGCGATCGCGCCGGTCGGCACGCGCAGGTCGCTTTGCTTGGAAAACGCGCAGGGCTGACCGGAATAGGAATAGTATGAGGATTCGATTCAAGGTTGATGCATGGGCAGTGGGGTTCATTCCGGTCGCGATGGCGTTGAGCGGCTGCTTCGAGCAGCCGGATAATATCATCGGGATCGGGAACCTCGAAGACGAGCTGTCCGACGAGGCCTGCACTCCGAGCAAGCACGAGACGGTCCCCTCGAACTGCGGGGTGTGGGTCTCGAGCACCCTGGGGAACGACGGCAACGCGGGGATCCAGAGGGCGCCCCTGAGGACGATCTCGGAGGCGTTCCAGCTCTCCCCGGACAAGGGAAGGCGCATCTATCTCTGCGCCCAGACGTTCGATGAAGCGGTGATCGTGCCCGGGGGACACAAGCTCTTCGGCGGGCTCGATTGCGACGACCGCTGGCGCTGGATAGGCGACAAGAAGAAGACCACGCTCACCGCTCCCGAAGGCGAGACGCCGCTCTCGTTCGACAACGGCGAAGGCGCGGCGGTGATCGAGGATCTCCACGTGATCGCGCGCTCGATCCCGGTGACCCACACCGAGCTGGCAGGCCGATCGGCGATCGCCGCGAACAGCTCCGGGGTCCCTGTCCATTTCACGCGGTGCATCCTGGAGGCGGGCGACGGGGCGCCGGGGGCGAGCGGCGGGGCGTTCGTGGACGGCGCTGCCGAGAAAGGGATGACCGGCAACTTCGGCAACGCCGCGTGCTCGGCCACGACGGTCACCGGCGGGCTCCCCGTGAACAACACCTGCGGTACGCCCGACGATCGGTCGGACGACTCGCGCGGCGGCACGGGAGGGACGGGTGGCCTGGAGTCCGGGGGGGATGGAAGCAGCGGGGTTCCGAGCGATGGGATGAACGGCGGCAAGGGCGAGACCAGCACCCAGCGCTGCACCGCGGGGCAGGAGGGCGCGGACGGGGTGGACGGGAGTCCGGGCGCCGGTGCGACGGGCTTCGGCGATCTGTTCCTGGATGGGTATATCGGCCCGCTCGCTGGCGACGGGACGCCGGGCAGGCGGGGCCAGGGCGGCGGAGGAGGCGGCGGCGCGAAGGGCGGCACCGGCGCGCAGATGTGTCCTTTCGAGGCCTCTGCAGCCGGCGCCGGCGGAGGCGCCGGGGGCGCGGGCGGGTGCGGGGGGCTCGGCGGCCGCGGCGGAGGCGCCGGCGGGGTGAGCATCGCCCTCTTCGTGGGGAGCGCGTCTATCGACTTGAACGACGTGGTCCTGAAGACCGGCCGCGGCGGCAATGGCGGCGCTGGGGGCGAAGGCCAGCCGGGCGGCGAGGGCGGCGACTACGGGGCAGCCGGGACCCGAGGCGAGGCCACGGGGCTGAACGCCGCCTGCCCTGGCGGTCGCGGTGGCCGGGGCGGTCAGGGCGGCCCGGGCGGCGGCGGGCTCGGTGGCCACTCGATCGCCATCGCGTATGCGGGCATCGAGCCTTCGCTCACGAACACGACCATCGATCTGGGTGAGGCCGGGATCGGAGGGCGCGGGGCCAGCCGAACCCATGACGGAGCCGACGGCGTGGCGGCGGAGATCTACGATATCGAGCAGCGGTTCCGGCAGTAGCGCGGCGTGAGGTCCGCGCCGCGACAGCGCCCCGATCTACGCCGGCGCCGCGGGCGCGGGCCAACTCCGATCCTCCTGCATGCAGCGGAGCTGCGTCACGCGCCGTCCCTCGGCGGTGGTCACCACGATCTCCCGAACGGGCGTGTCGCGCCGCGCGCGTCGACTCAGCTTCTCGACCACCAGGAAGCCCTCCCGCGCGCCCGCGAGGCGGAGGAACTCGTCGAACAGCGCGATGTGCGCGCTGCGCGCGCCCTCGTCGGCCGTCGCGATGCGCCGCTGGGTGGTGACGCCGATCGCCAGCGCGCCGCCCCGGGCCCGCACGACCATCGCAGGATCGAGCCCACGCTGGCTCTCGTCAGGCACCGTCCAGATGTCCGCGACCCCCGCTTCGGTGAGGCGTCGCTTCATGTAGTAGAAGGAAGACTCGAGCGTGTTGTTCCGGTACGGGATCGCCTTCGACTCGATCGGATCGACGTGATTCCGCCAGAACGCGATCAGCGCGCGCGCCCAGCGCCCGCCGTCGAGCCGGCGATCCTGGAACGGCCAGTCCTCCGCCATCGCCTGCGCGCACACGCCGCGCAGCGCCTGCTCGTCGATGCCGCGCGTCGCCAGGCAGGGCGCGCAGTGCATGTAGGCCGTTCCCCTGTCGAGGAGCGCGCCGCACATCGAGCAGATGTCGTTGCCGTAGCCGGGGCCCATGTACCGGAGCCAGCCGGCGCCGAGCTCCTCGTGAGCCGCGCGGCGCTCCTCGTTCCGCTCGATCTCCCGCAGTCCGTCCCGGAGGGCCTTCGAGGCCGCGCGCCGCTCGTCATCTCGCTGCTTCATCCGCTGTCCTCCAGCGTGAGCCCGTCCGCGCCGGCTCGCGCAGTGTAACGCCCGAGCCTCCGCCACGCTTCGCAAGGAGGTGGGATCCGCCCGCGCGCGATCCGGCACACCAGCCCGGCGAGCGCGCCGCCGTGGGTTATTGACGCTGACTTTCATTTACGGCTACGGTTCCGGTCGACGACATGTCACGATTTGCCCTGTTTCTTGCGCTCCCGCTGGTCTTCAATGTGGGTTGCGGCTCGGAGTCCGCTCCCGACGATCCTCTGGCTGGCATCACGCTGATCGGTGATGACCTCACCGACATCCCGCTGCACGACGCTTCTGCCGAGCAGGTAGCTCGGTTCAAGGACGGCGACGCGCTCTTCGATTTCGTCTTTCGCGAGCGCGATGGCCTCGGGCCGCTCTACATCCGCGCGGCGTGCGCCGGCTGTCACGACGGCGCCGCGCGCGGCCCGGGCGCGGTCCAGAAGATGGCGCTCGTCGAGGACGACGGCGTGACGCCGGCGGCGGATCAGGGGGGGCTCCCCTACGGACACACGTTGCGGCCCTACGCCGTCGGGGGGGCGACGACGCTCTCGCAGCCCGAGACCGAGGCGACGATCAAGGTCTCGAAGCGCCTCGGCCCGCCGGTGTTCGGGCGCGGCTACATGGAGGCGGTCGACGACGCCGAGATCGAGCGGGTCGCGGCCGAGCAGGCCGCGCGCGGCGACGCCATCCGCGGGCGCATCAACCGCGTGGTGTTCCACTCGAAGAAGAGCGGGGACGAGTCGTTCTACGCCTTCGTCGAGGGCGACGAGAACCTCATCGGCCGCTTCGGGTTCAAGGCGCGGGTCGCCACGCTCGACGACTTCACGGCCGACGCCTACCAGGGCGACATGGGCATCACCTCGCCGCTCCGGCCGGACGAGCTGCCGAACCCCGACGGGCTCACGGACGACGCCAAGCCGGGCGAGGACGTGGTGCTCGACACGGTGAACGCCGTCGCCGACTACATGCGCTTGCTCGAGATCCCGAGGCGCGCGCCCGCCGACGCGCGCGGCCAGGAGCTCTTCGCCGAGGCCGACTGCGCCGCCTGCCATGTCCCCTCGCTGAGGACGCGCGCCGACTACCCGATCGCGCAGCTCGCGGACATCGACGCTCCGGTCTACACGGATTTCCTCCTGCACGACCTCGGCCCTGATCTCGCCGACGGGCTCGCCGACGAGTCGGCCAGCTCCGTCGCCTGGCGGACGGCGCCGCTCATCGGCGTGCGCCACAGCACCTCGTACCTCCACGACGGCCGCGCCAGGACCATCGAGCAGGCCATCTTGCTCCACGACGGCCCCGGCTCGGAGGCCGCCGCTTCGGTCGCCGCGTTCCGCGCGCTCTCCTACGAGGATCGCGGGGCGCTCATCGACTTCGTGCGCTCGCTCTGATCGACGTCCACCGAGACGCACACGCACCAGTCCACATCGCGCGCTCGCCCCACGCGAGCGGTGACAAGGAGCTCGAACATCATGCACATCCCCGCCCGCCTGCGGTCCGGTCTGGCCATCGCCGCCGCCGCCCTCTCGCTTCCTGCGTGCGGAAGCGACAACGAGACGCTGCTCACCGACGCGGAGTACGAGCAGCAGGCAGTGCTCGACGTGAAGGCCTTCATCCAGGACAACATCGACAAGTTCGCCGCCGCCACGGCCGCGCTCCAGGCGGCCGCGCCCGCGCCGGACGCCGACGGGTGGAGCGCGACGAGCGACAAGGAGGCCGTCGATGCCATGAAGGCCGAGTGGAAGAAGGCACGGCAAGCCTACGAGAGCGTCGAAGGAGCCATCGCGGTCGTCTTTCAGGATCTCGACTACTCGACGGATGCCCGCTACGACGCGTTCATCGAGGAGCAGGCCGACGACAACCTCTTTGATGGAGAGGGCGTGACCGGCGTGCACGCCGTCGAGCGCATCCTCTGGGCCGACGCGATCCCGGAGCCTGTCCTCGCCTTCGAGTCTAAGCTCGATAACTACAGCGAGGCCGCCTTCCCTGCCACCGAGGCCGAAGCCGCGTCGTTCAAGGACGAGCTCTGCGCGCGCCTCGCGGCCGACGCGGCGAAGATGCAATCGAATTTCGAAACCCTCGCGCTCGACGCGCCGTCTGCCTACCGCGGGGTCATCGCCTCCATCGCCGAGCAGGTGGAGAAGACCAGCATGGTGGCGACCGGACAGGAGGAGTCGCGCTACGCCCAGTACACGCTCGCCGACATGCGCGCGAACGTCGCGGCCGGCGTGGCGACCTACGAGGCCTTCCAGCCGTGGATCCTGACCAAGGGCGCCGAAGGCGCGGAGGTCGACAAGGCGGTGCTCGACGGCTTCGAGCGGCTGTCGAGCGCGTACGACGCGATCGAAGGCGACGCGCTGCCGCCGCCTCCGGAGGGGTGGAGCGAGGCGGAGCCGACCGACGAGCAGCTCGCGACGCCGTTCGGGAAGCTGTTCTCGCTCGTGGAGCACGAGAGCGACGACGCGACCCCGGGCACGCTCGCCAGCGACATGACGAGGTCCGCTGATCTGCTCCGGATCAAGACGCTCCCGTAGAGCGGGGCGCATCGAAGCAGCACGCCGCTCCGGCGCGGCGCGCTCGGCCGCGTCAGCCGCCGGCGTTCCACCGCACGAGCACGCACGTGACGTTGTCAGGGCCGCCGTGCTGGTTGGCGCGGTCGATGAGGGACCGCGCCGTCGCGGCGAGGTCGCTCTCCTGCGCGAGCAGCTCGGCGATCTCCAGCTCGGGGACCGGGCCCGAGAGCCCGTCCGAGCAGATCAGCAGGAGATCTCCGGCCTCGGGCCGCTCGACGCGCGTGGCCACGTCGACCGTCTTGCCCATCCCGAGCGCGCGCGTCACGACGTTGCGGGCGAGCAGCGGATCCACATCGTCAGGCAGCTGCTCGCCGGTGTTCAGGTGCTCGTTCCAGAGCGAGTGATCCTCGGTGAGCCGCTCGAGCCGGCGCCTTCGGTAACGGTAGACCCGGCTGTCGCCGACGTGCGCGATGCACGCCGAGCTCCCGTCGACGTAGACACCCGCGAACGTCGTGCCCATGCCGTAGCAGAGCGGGTCGCGCTGCCCGACCTCGAAGATGCGCTCGTTGGCGCGCCAGATGGACGAGACCAGGCGCAGCTCGAGGGGCGTCACCTCGTCGTACCCCGTCGGCTGGGTGATCTCGCCCTCGCCGTCCTTGCAGAACGACCGCACGATGTCGACCGCCATCCGCGACGCGACCTCCCCACCGGCGGCGCCGCCGATGCCGTCCGCGACGACGAAGAGGCCGAGATCCAGTTCGACCGCGAAGCTGTCCTCGTTGTGCTCGCGCTGGTGGCCAACGTGGCTGTCACCGGCGGCTTCGATGTGGAGCGGGGGGTTCACAGAGCTTCCTCGTCAGCGGGACGCGTGTCGTGCCGGGAGCATCCAGCGGCGGGGCGCCTCGCGCAAGTCAGGAAGGAGCTCAATTCGAGTGAAGAGCGCCGGCCTGCTCGGGTACGTACGTGACGCGCGTCACGTGCGCAGCGCCGCGGTCGCTGGCGACTGGAGAGGCGGATGGGCGCCGTGCAGCTCGCTGCGTTGCCCGGCAGGGGGCGGGACGCTGGCCGTGAGGGCCTCGAAGCGGCCGTTCTTCCAGGTCACGAGGCCTCCCGAGAGGCGCGCGGCGCTGCCCGCCCCCGGCTCGGACCTCAGCCAGACCAGGGGGCGCGCGGCGAAGACCGGCTTGGTGCAGGCCACGTCCTCGAAGGCGGCGGACCACGAGCCGGTGTTGCCGAAGAACAGCCCGCCCTCCCATGTGCCCTCGGGCGTGTGCGTGTGGCCGAAGACGACCGCTCTGGCGCGATGGGCGCGGGCGACGTGGCGCGCGGCGCGACTGACGCGCTGCCACGTCGCGTCGAGCGGGAGCTTCGGCACGAGGCGCTCGTAGACGATGAGCGCCGCCGGCGCGACGAGCGCCCCCGGCGCGAGCCAGAGCGGAGCGAGCAGCAGCCACACGAGCGCCACCGCGACCGCGAGCAGCGCCAGCGCGGCCCGGTCGAGCCACAGCTCGCGCGCGACGAGCCCCAGCCGATCCTCCGCCGGGGGTGCGAACAGGCGGGCGTGACGGGCCACGGCGCGGAGCGGGGCGCCCGTCTCCTGCGCCGCGGCAGCGAGGCTCTCGCGCAGGCGAGCGCGCCGCTCCGGCTCGCGCCGACGCACGAGCTCGACGAGCGTGCGGAGCGCGCCGAGCGCCCACGCCCCCGCGAGCGAGCGGCTGGAGAACATGTAGTAACGCGCCCAGTGCGCGAGGTACCCGAACGCGGACAGCATGAACGAGGCGTCCACGTGCGGGTTGAAATAGCCCATCCGCGACACGAGCAGCCGGCACACGAGCGAGCCCATGGTGGGCTGGATCTCGCCCGGTTTACGCCCGAACGGGACCATCGGGTAGCGGTAGCTGCAATACGCGTCGTACTGGTTGCCGTGCTCCACGATGATGCCGTCGGGCGTCTTGTGGAACCACGCGCGAAACACGACGCGCGCGCCCAGCGCCGCGCGCGCGTGCGGGGCGCTGGAGAGCGGCGCGTCGCCCAGCGCGGCGAGCGCCGCATCGACGACGCGGGCCCGGATCAGGTCGCGCACCTCGGGCAAGGTGAGCTGGACGTCGTGGTTGCCGGAGATGAACACGACGGTGTGCCCGTCCGCGACGACGCGACCGAGCGCCTCGATGAACACCGGGTGGTCCGCGAGGATCGCCTTCATCGCAGGGACCGCGTGCTCCGCGCTGCGGGGGAGATCGTGAAAGACGCTCTGCTGGTCGATCACGCGCGGCGCATCGAAGTCGAACACATCGCCGTTGAGCACGAGCGTGAGCTCATCGCGCCCCGCGCCGCGCGCCGTGCCCTGCCTCATCTCGTCCCGGAGCGCGTCCAGCATCGCCGCGACCTCGCTGTCGGGGGAGTAAGGAGCCTGACGGTAGCGCATCCACAGGCCGTCACCCGGCTCGAGCTCGCAAAGATGGATATCTGAGATCGCCACCGTATGGAGCATTCGATAAGGTGACACACTCGCCTGTCCACGGCCGTCAGGGAACGGTCACGGCCAGGGGTCGGGCGGCGGCGGAGGCGCATGCGGGCGCGGCGCAGCATGACGTGCCGCGGCGCTGCGATCGCCCTGGACTGCGAGGTATCGGCGTCTGCGCGTCTGGGCGTCTGTCGGGATTTGTGGTGTCTTGGGCGTTGTGTCGTTCGTGGTCGAGCGTGTCGCGCCGCGACGCCGGCGCTTGCTCGCTAGGGCTTTCCCTTGCGCTTGACGATCACGAACTGCACGCGGCGGTTCTTCTGGCGCCCTGTCTTGACGCGGTTGTCCCCGACCGGCTGCTCGAAGCCGTAGCCCTTGGCCACGAGCTTCTCCCTCGGAACTCCGGCGGCCACGAGCCACGAGAGGACCGCGTCCGCGCGCTGCTGCGACAGGCGGAGGTTGTACTCCTCGGACCCGTTGTCGTCGGTGTGGCCTTGCACCTCGACGAGCTCGATATCCGGGTTCTGCTGGATGGCGTCGCGCACCTCGTACAGGACCTCGTCGGAGATGGGATCGACCGTCTCGGCGCGCGACTTGCCGTAGACGACGAACTGCACCGGCTTGGACGTCTTGATCTCGTCGGCGTTGACGCGAACGAACCTGGGGCAGCCGTTCTGTCGTGGATCGGGGTCGGAGGGCCCCCGCTCGTTCGGGCAGGCGTCCGCGGCGCCGCGCACGCCGTCGCCATCCGGATCGTCCGGGCAGCCGTTCTGCTTCGGGTCCCGGTTCGCCGGCCCCTTGGCCTTGGGGCAGGCGTCCGAGGCGTCGGCGATGCCGTCGCCGTCCGCGTCGCCAGGGCAGCCGACCTTCTTCGGGTCGTCGCTCGCCCCGCCGCGCACGCTGGGGCAGGCGTCGATGCCGTCGTGGAAGCCGTCGTCGTCCGAGTCCTCGGGGCAGCCGTTCTCCGTGGCGTCGGCGCTGCGGGCGCCCGGGGTGCTCGGGCACGCGTCGTCGATGTCGAGCACCGTGTCCCCGTCGCGATCGGCCGGAGGACAACCGTCCTTCGCGCGATCGGGCGAAGGATCGCCCTTCACGTCGGGGCACGCGTCGATCTCGTCGTTGATGCCGTCGTCGTCCTTGTCGCCCGCGACGGCGGCGGCCTGGGCGCGAGCCGGGGCTGGCTTCGGGAGCGGCGTCCAGCCGACCATGCCGACGGCGCGGACCGGCGGTGTGCCGATGGCGTTCGTCAGGCCCGGGCCGACCGCGGCGCCGAACGTGAGGCCGTCGAGGACGCGCAGCTTGGCGCCGAAGAGCAGCTCGGCGTTGACGCCCGCCTCGTCGCGCTGCACCGGCGTGCTGGAGAGCAGGAGCTCGTCGCCGAGCGGCGCCCCGCCGTACGCCTCGGCGCCGAGCTGGAGGAGATCGTCGGCGATCAGGAGCCCGGCGGCGCCGCCGAACGTGAACAGCTGCGGCCGGTTGGGGCCGCCTCCGAGCTCGACGCCGCCGCTCGCGCTCCACAGGAACCCGAGCGACGAGCTCGCCGAGCCGACGCGCCCGCCGACGCTCGCGTGGACGGCGCCGCGGGCCTCCGCGTCGCCGGTGTACTGCGCCGACGAGCCGGTGGGCGCGAACAGGTATCCGCCGATCCCGAGCTGGAACGGGCCTGCGTCTTCCCCGAGCAGGCGGACACGCGCGCCGAAGCGCAGGTCGCCGAGCTCGGGCGCCGTCAGCTCGGTGAACTCGACGCCGGGGATGCCCGGGTCGTCGCCCCCTTGCGCGACGGCGAGGGGCGCGTCGATCGAGAGCAGCAGGCGATCCCACAGCGCGAGCGAGGCGTCGAGGCGGAGGAACGTCTGCGAGGAGACGAGGTCGACGGGGGTCTCACCGCTGGTGTGGATGGGGCGGTGGGCGTAATCGAGCATCACGTAGGCGCGCGGCGCGAGGTGGCCGGGAGCGGCCGGGGAAGGCACGCCGAAGAAGGCGTCTCCAGCGGGCGCCGGCTCGAACCGGTCGAGGGAGAACCCGCCGGTGGATTGACCGCGCGAGGCGCCGGCGAGCGTCATGAGGACGGCCGTGGACGCGACCGCTGCGACGGAGGAATGCCTCATCGGCCGGGCACGATAGCGGGGGCGCGTGGCGGGGGGCAACATCCGCATTTCTTCCCTGGCCGCGGCGATCCTGGACGAGGTCCAGGAGACGGCCTGCGACCCGCCCGCGCCGCGTTCGACGTGGCCACGATTCTGGCCACGGGCCGACGGAGCGCGGAGGGCGCGCCGCGCCAGGGACGATCAACGGCTATGGAATGGACGAGCGCGGCGCGTCACGGACAGTCGCCGAAGGCGCTGTTGGGAACGACGCTGCGCGTGATATCCGCCGTGACGGTGGGGATGTCCTGTGTCCAGACGTGATCCATGGGAGCCGCGTCGCAAGTCCCATTCTGTGAAAGGTCCACGTACCAGTGCATCTTGTACGCCTTGTCGCCGGGTATCTGCCCCGTCACGCTGAACGTTCCGTCGGCCTCGATCGCGTCCGACGCGCTCAGGGCCGGCGCGGCATCGCCGGCAGCGACAACGGCCACGTAGACCATGTCACCAGCGGTGTAGGCGGGAACGTAACCGGTGCCGCGGAGGGTGAAATTGAAGCTCTCGCCCGATGTGCCTCCAGCGCCGCCGGAGCCGCCCGCTCCCGCGCCGCCGGAGCCGCCCGCGCCCTCGCCGCCCGTTCCCGTCCCGCCGGCGCCGCCCGTTCCCGCACCGCCTGTTCCCGCGCCGCCCTCGCCGCCCGTTCCCGCGCCACCAGCGCCGCCCGCTCCTTCGCCGCCAGCACCGCCCGTTCCTGTGTTGCTCGTGCTGCCCTCACCCGTGGTGCTGGTCGTCGAGCTCGTCGCCTCCCCCGTGGCGTCGTCAGCTCCGCATCCCGCGCCCGTACCGGCGATGACGAGCGCGCCCATCGCCATCCACACCGCGATCCACCGAGATGCCTGCATGAGGGTCCTCCTTGAAGCTCCGTTATGGCGGGGCGCATCTCCGTGCGCCGCGGGCTCATCCGCGCCGTTCGGCTCGCTGCGGCGCACTTTCGTGCGCCTCGCTCGCCTGCCTGGCGGCTGAGCCCGTATCACACGAATCTGCACCTTGCTATCCAAGATTGACGGTATCGGACGGCTGCGCCGACGAGGAGCCGCCGCGCTCGCCGGGTGTAGCTCTCAGGTGATCGTCAGAGCCCAGTTTCCGCGGCGTGGAATCATGCTGCCCGTCGCGGTTGCAGCCGGCCTCGCCGCCGGAGCACGGCGGCGAGGATCAGCAGCATCCCCCACGCCTCCCGGGGCATCGGCGCACGTCCCATGCGGCAATCGCAGCCGCCTTGGAAATCCGGCGACGCCGCGCCGCCGCTGGTCGCGGTCGTCGTCGCGGCCTCACCGCCGGCGCCGCCCATGCCGCCAGCGCCGCCCGTCCCGCCGGCCCCTCCGCCGCCGCCGCTGCCGGTCGGATCCGGCGGCTCGCAGGCGTCACCCTGGCCGTCCTTGTCGGTGTCGGTCTGCTCGGGGTTCGCCACGCTCGGGCAGTTGTCGGTATCGGTCACCACCCCGTCGCCGTCGGGATCGCAGGCATCGCCGAGATCATCGCCGTTCGCGTCTTCCTGCCCGGCGTTCGCCAGGCTCGGGCAGTTGTCGCAGACGTCGCCGTCGCGGTCGCCGTCGGCGTCTGCCTGATCGGCATTCACGATCTGCGGGCAATTGTCGTCCGCGTCGGGTATCGAGTCGCCGTCGGCGTCGTCATCGCAGGGATCGCCGAGGCCGTCGCCGTCGATGTCGGCCTGCGGCTCGCCCGGCGCAGGCGGCGGGTTCGCCGCGAAATCGCAGTTATCGTCCTCGTTCGTCACCCCGTCGACGTCCGGATCGCCGTCTGGATCGCACGCGTCGCCGGTCCCGTCGCCGTCGGCGTCTTGCTGCCCGGCGTTCGCCAGGCTCGGGCAGTTGTCGTCGACGTCGAGCGTGCCGTCGTTGTCCGAGTCGCCGTCGCACACGTCGCCCTTGCCGTCGCCGTCGGTGTCGACCTGCGGCTCGCCCGGCGCGGGCGGCGGGTTCTCCATGAGGCGGCAGTTGTCGTCGCCGTCGAGCACGCCATCGTCGTCCGAGTCGGTGTCCCGGTAGTCCGGGGTCCCATCGCCGTCTGTGTCGGTCGCCGGCGTGTTCAGCAGAGCATCCCCGGCCTCTTCGGAATCGAACACCTCGTCGCCGTCGCTGTCGGGGTCCACGGCGTCGATGAACGCGTCATCGTCGGTGTTGTTGGTCGGATCGGCAGGATTGTCGCGGTTCAACACCTCCTCGAAGTCGCCGATGGTGTCGCCGTCGGAGTCGACGCTCGTCGGGTCGGTCCGGAGCGCCGCCTCCTCTGCATCCGTGAGGAGGTCGTTGTCGTCGTCGTCGTCGCAGACGTCCCCGTCGCTATCGCCGTCGGTATCGAGCTGGTTGGTGTTGATGTCGTATCCGCAGTTGTCATCTGCGTCGAGGACGCGGTCGTTGTCGTCGTCATCGTCGCACTCGTCACCGAGCGCGTCTTCGGGCCCGTTCTTCGGGTTGTTCTCCTGCCCCGGGTTCGGGGTGGTGCGGCAGTTGTCGCCGCCGTCCGGCACCCCGTCCGCGTCGTCGTCGTTGTCGCACGCGTCGCCCAGCGCGTCGCCGCCCGCGAGGCTCTGGTCGGTGTTGATCTGCGTGCTGTTCGGCGCGAACTGGCAGTTGTCGGCGGCGTCGAGCACGCCGTCGGCGTCGTCGTCGTTGTCGCACGCGTCGCCCAGCGCATCGCCGCTCGCAAGGTTCAGATCCGTGTTGGCCTGGGCGCTGTTCGGCGTCGTGATGCAGTTGTCGTTCACGTCGGGCACGCCGTCGGCGTCGTCGTCGTCATCGCAGGCGTCGCCGAACCCGTCGCCGTCGGTCAGGTCCTCGTCCGTGTTCGTCTGATCCACGTTGCGCTGGAGCGGACAGTTGTCGGTGGCGTCGGGCACGCCGTCGGCGTCGTCGTCGTTGTCGCACGCGTCGCCCAGCGTGTCGCCGCCGGGCAGGTTCCGGTCCGTGTTGCGCTGGCTCGTGTTCGGCTCGGTCGGGCAGTTGTCGGCGGCGTCGAGCACGCCGTCGGCGTCGTCGTCGTCATCGCAGGCGTCGCCCTCCGTGTCGCCGGTGGCAGCGTCGGTGTTCGTCTGGTTCGCGTTCGCCGTGGTCGGGCAGTTGTCGCACGCGTCACCTATCCGATCCCCATCGCTGTCGTCCTGCTCGCTCGTCCCGCTCGGCGTGTTCGGTGTCGCGGGGCAATTGTCGCAGACGTTGCCGACCCCATCGTGGTCATCGTCGATCTGGCCGGCGTTGGCGACGCTGGCGCAGTTGTCGCAGGCGTTGCCGAGGCCGTCGCCGTCGCTGTCGACCTGGGTCGTGTTGGCGACCTCGGGGCAGTTGTCGCACGCATTGCCGACGCGGTCTCCGTCGCCGTCGGCCTGGTTCGCGGTGATGAGGCGCGGGCAGTTGTCGCAATCGTCGCCGAAGCCGTCGCCGTCGGTGTCGACCTGGGTCAGGGTCGCGACGTACGGGCAGAGGTCGCACGCGTTTCCGAAGGCGTCGCCGTCCTCGTTCTGCTGGTCGTTCGCGCGGTCCATGCAGTTGTCGCACGCATCGCCGACCCCATCGAGGTCGCTGTCCGACTGGCTCGGGTTCGACGTGGCAGGGCAGTTGTCGCACGCGTTGCCGAACGCGTCGCTGTCCCCGTTCGCCTGGTTCTCGTTCGCGCGGTTCTGGCAGTTGTCGCAGGCGTTGCCGACCCCATCGCCATCCGTGTCCTCCTGGAGGCCGTTGGGCGTGCCAGAGCAGTTGTCGCACGTGTCACCGACCCCGTCGTCATCGCCGTCCGCCTGGTTCTCGTTCGCGCGGTTCTGGCAGTTGTCGCAGGCGTTGCCGATCGTATCGCCGTCGGTGTCCGCCTGGTTGTTGTTGGCCATGTCAGGACAGTTGTCGCAGACGTCGCCGAAGAGGTCGCCGTCAGGGTTGTGCTGATCGGTGTTCGGTGCGTTTGCGCAGTTGTCGCAGTCGTCTCCGACGCCATCGTTGTCCCTGTCCCGCTGATCGTTGTTGTGTGCAGTGGGGCAGTTGTCGCAGGCGTCGCCGTAGTTGTCGCCATCGGCATTGGCCTGGTTGGCGTTCGAGACGTTGAGACAGTTGTCGTTGAAGTCGGTGTCGCCATCCGCGTCGTTGTCGGTCTCGCAGATGTTCCCCCGCCCGTCGCGATCGCTGTCGAGCTGATCCTCGTTGCGATCTCCATCGCAGTTGTCGCAGACATCCGGAACGCCATCGCCATCGCCGTCGAAGTTCGGATCCGCGGCCATGGGCGTGGGAATCGTCGGACACTTGTCTGTGGTGTCCGCTATCCCATCGCCGTCGTCGTCGAGATCCGCGTCGTCCGCGATGCCGTCGTTGTCGTCGTCATCGTCGCAAGCGTCGCCCTGACCGTCGCCGTCGCCGTCGTACTGGCTCCGGTTGCTGACCCCAGGGCAGTTGTCGACGCCGTTCGCCACCTCGTCGTTGTCCGTGTCCCACAGCGCCGCGCTCGCCGGCCGGGGCGCGAGCGCCACGAGCGCGAGCAGGCCCGCGAGCAGCGGCAAGATCCCGCGTCGCGCAGCGCCGGCGTGCGCGAGGTTGCGGGACATCCAGGGCAAGGCGGGGAAAGTCATCGCGGCTCCTCCAGACAGATCGCGCCGTACGCGACAGCGCCCCCGTAAGCCTACCCAGTTTCGCCCGCCTCCTGGGGAGGTTTTCCTCGGCCGCGCGCTCGATCGCGCGGCGATCGCCCGCCTCCACGTCCCCGTGTCGGAGGCCACGTCGGAGGAGCCCCCCGCCTCTTTCGACGCGCCGCCTCACTTGTTCGGCGGCGGGCCGCCTTCTGTTAGGATGGCCCAGATCCGCCCTCTCACGTCGCGCGCGCCGCGCCGACCACGGAACGACCCTTGCGAAACCACCGCGTGCTGCGACTCGGCTTCAGGCTGCGAACGGCTGCGCTGCTCTCTGCGTGCGCCATTCTCCCCCAGGTCCTCGGCTGCTCCGACGAGGGCGCCTCGCGCCGCTCCCCTCCGCCCGGCCCCGGGTCGCCTCAGGCGGCGCCGCCCGGAGCGCGCGCCCGCATCGCCGCGATCCGCGCGCGCTTCGCCGACGCCATCACCTCCAGCCCCGCCAAGATCGTCGCGGCGACTCCGGCCGGCGCCCTGCGCGTGGCGGCCCCGGAGGCCGCCGCGGCGTCCGTCGAGCTCCCGGCGCGCGCCGCCGGTCCGGTGCGCCTCGCCGATGGCGCGTCCCGCGTCTCGATCGCCTTCTCCCTCGTCGACGCCGTCGACGTGCCTGCGGCGGTCGACAGCGGCCTCGTCCTCTACGCAGGCGCGCTGCGCGCCGAAGGCGGCGGCGCCCGCGACGTCGTGCACCGCGTCCTCCCGAACGGCACCGAGGACTTCGTCGTCTTCGAGCAGGAGCCCGCGCGCAAGGAGCTCCGCTACCGGGTCGACGTCACCGCAGTCTCGGGCCTCCGCCTCGTGGAGCGCACGCTCGAGTTCCTCGACGCCGGCGGCTCGCCCCGCCTGCGCGTCGCGCCCCCCTACCTCGTCGACGCGACCGGCGCGCGCGTTCCGGCCTCGCTCTCCGTCGAGGGCTGCGCCGTCGACACGAGCCCTCGCGCCCCGTGGGGCCGGCCGGTCACGCCGCCGGGCGCGCCGGCGTGCACGGTGATCGTCGGATGGCAGCCCGCCGGCGTTCGGTACCCGGCGCTCGTCGACCCGCAGTGGATCGCCACGACGAACCAGATGATCACGCCGCGCGCCCGTCACACGGCCACCGTGATCGACCCGGCGAACCCTGCGAGCCCCGTGCTCTTCGCGGGCGGGTTCGACGCGTCCGGGGGCGCGCTCGCGACGGCGGAGCTGTACTTCCCGCTCGACCGCACGTTCGCGAGCACCGACGCGATGGACGTCGCGCGCGGCGCCCACACCGCCACGGCCGTCACGAAGCTCGCCCCGGCCGCGCCGTCGGATCCTGCGCCTCCGCCGCCGGCGGTCGTCGTCGTGGGCGGCAGCAGCCAGCGCACCAGCGGCACGCCGGTCGTTGCCGTCGAGGTCTACAACCCGGCCACCGGCCAGTTCGTCAGGGACGCTGGGGCCTCTCTGGGCCGGTTCAATCACTCGGCCACCCTCCTCGATCCAGGCGTGGTCCTGGTCGCAGGCGGCCTCGCGGATCCGCTCAACCAGCCCACGAGCACCGCTTCCCTCTACACCTTCAGCGCCTTCGGACCGAACGGCGGCGCGCCCGTCACGAGCACGCTCGCCTCCGTGGGCAGCATGGCGACCTCGCGCCACGCCCACACGGCGGTCCGCCTGAAGACGGGGAACGTGCTCGTCGCAGGCGGCTTCGTCCTCTCGGGCGCGGCGCTCACCTCGGCGGAGATCTTCCACGAGGACGAGGGCGTCTTCCGGCCGATCTCCGTCCTCTCGCCCTCCGCGACCCCGATGACGGCGCAGATGAGCGCCCTCCGCGGCTTCCACACGGCGACGCTCATCGACCGTACGGAGGCGCTGGGCGGCCATGCGGCGACGCCGCTCGATTCAGGCGAGGTGATCCTCGTCGGAGGCACCACCCGGGTCTCCGGTGGCGCCTACGTCCGCACCCTCGACATCTACCACGACGGCGTGGCCAATCCGACGAAGCGGGGCTTCGAGCTCCAGCCGACGCCGATCTCCATGGCGAACGCGCGCGCTTACCACACGGCGAGCCTGCTGCCGACCGGCGACGTCCTCATCGCCGGCGGGTTCGACGGCACGACCTCGCTCTCGAGCGCCGCCATCTACGATCCGCTGACCAGGAAGTTCAGCGCCCTCACCCTGCCGGCCGGCTCGCTTGCACAGGAGGCTCGTCGGGAGCACGCCGCCGTCGTCGTCAACGCCGGCACCGACCGCGTCGCAGGCCGGGCGGTGCTCGTCGCGGGCGGCATCGGGGCCACGAGCGCGCAGCCGCTCGCCAGCGCGCAGCTGCTGATCAAGGCGAACGGCGAGGCGTGCGTGCACGATCAGGAGTGTGCTTCAGGGCATTGCTCCGATACGGAGAACGTCTGCTGCAACGAGGCGTGCGATCAGGAGTGCTTCTCGTGCACGGCGTCGGGCAAGGGGACGGGCAGCGATGGCACGTGTGGTCCTGCGAAGCCCGACACGGAGCTCCCGGTCGTCTGCGTCAACCAGATCGAAGTGCACAACCGCTGCGATGGCCAGGGGCGCGCGCTGGCCCATGAATCCACGAAGGACTGCAAGCCGGGCCGCTGCGGCAGCAACAACAGGTGCATCCTCTATTGCCTGGACGACTGCGGTTGCGACGAGAGCGGTTGGTGTGACGTCGGCGTCGGCGATCCGGACGCCTGCGGTGAGGCCGGCGGCGCCGGAGGTGCATCGTCCGGAACGGGTGGTGGTGGTGGCGCGGGCGGCGCGTCCGCCGGCGCGGGTGCAGGCGGCGCAGGCGGCGCATCCACCGGAACGGGTGGCGCGGGCGCAGGCGGCGCATCCGCCGGAACGGGTGGCGCGGGCGGTGCGTCCGCCGGAACGGGTGGCGCGGGCGCAGGCGGCGCAGCCGCTGGATCGGGTGGCGCGGGTGCCGGCGGTGTAGGCGGCGCGTCCGCTGGATCCGGTGGCGCCGGTGCCAGCGGCGCCTCCGTTGGATCGGGTGGCGCGGGTGCCGGCGGCGCAGCCGCTGGAGGCAGCGGAGGTGCGGGTGGCGCAGGCGGAGCGTCCGCGGGATCGGGTGGCGCGCCGCCCGGGTCGGGTCTGTGTCTCGATCGACTCGCCAACGGCGCCGAGTGCACGCGTGATCGCCAGTGCGTCTCGGGCCATTGCGTCGACGGTTTCTGCTGCGATTTCCGGTGCGATGGCCAGTGTCAGGCATGCGACGTGGTGAACAACGTCGGCAGGTGCACGAACGTCGGGACGCCTGTCGACCACGAGTCGCCGCACCCCAACGAGGGCGGCACCTTCCAGCGTGAGGCCTGCCCCGGTGAGGGCGCGTGTGCCGGTTACTGCGGCGGCGCCACCGACGCCAAGTGCATGTTCCCTGTGGAAGGGGCGGTCGCGAAGACCTTCACGTGCTCCTGCCCGGACGAGGGCTGCATCGTGGGTCCCGCGACGCTCACGCGCTTCTTCTGCGCAGGAGACGGCCGCGAGAACGAGCCGGTGGTCGAGCGCTGCGGCGGGTTCAAGTGCGCGGACAAGACGGCCTGCAAGACCTCCTGCGCCTCCGACGACGACTGCATCCAGGACTTCGTCTGCCTCGACGGCGTCTGCGCCGACCTCGAGGAGATCGGACCGAGCTGCGACGGCGAGCACACGCTCCGATCCCCGGGCGTCGACACCGACTGCACCCCGTACAGCTGCCCGCCGGGCGGCAGCGCCTGCGCCTCACCGTGCAGATCGGTGGCCGACTGCGTCGATGGCATGGTGTGCAACCTCGCGAACCAGTGCGTCCCGCAGATCGATCCGTCGGAGGTCCCGTCCTGCTCCTGCAGCGTCGTCGGCGCCCCCGCCGAGCGCACTGCCGCAGGCCTCTCCGTCCTCGTCGGCGTCGCCGCGGCGCTGGCCGCCCTTCGCCGCCGGCGCTAGAGCGGCGGTCACCCGCTTCGGATACGGGCCCACCTCGGCGTTTTCGGTGCTCAGCGCACCGGAGTGCGCTTGCGCGCCGAAAACGCCGATCTGGGCCCGTCTCCTGTGCGGGAGACCGCCGCTCTGCTCGGCATGGTGCTGAGGGGGCGGAAGATCGCGACGCACGCAACGCCGCGGGGCCGCGCACCGGCGCATCGGCGCGGTGTCGTCAGAACTGGTAACGCAGGCTCGCCCCGGGCGAGAACATCAGGACGAAATCACCCATGAGCGACTCTGGCTCGTAGGTGCCGATCCCGTCCGTCGAGGCGGACAGCTCGATCGTCCTGTCCCACTTCGGCTTGCTGAGGCCGATCAGCAGCAGCAGCTTCAGGCTGCCGGACACCTCCCACCGCTCTCCGAGCCGCAGGCCGAGGCGCACCTCAGGATCCGCGTAGAAGTAGGTCGCCGAGGCGAAATCGACCACCGGGAACGTGTTGAACCACTCCCCGCCGGTCGTCCTGAACCTGCCGGTCCGCTCGTCGCGAACCTCGCCGACGAGCACCCCCGCGCCCAGCCGGAGCAGGGCCGGGAAGCGCTCGCCGATGTCGAAGTGGTACCCGAACGTCGCGCCGGCCAGGAAGCCGCCCAGGCGGAGCGTGTCGCTCGCCGTACCGTCGAGCGGATCCCGGTAGCCGACCGGCCTGAGCGTCGCCGAGCGCTCGTCGAGCTGCTGCGCCGCGAACAGGCCGCCGAGCTCGATCCCGACGCCGATCCCCGAGCCGAGCTCGTAACCGCCGTGGATCATGCCGAGCCCGCCGAGGCCGAGCGAGGTGGAGCAACCCGAGTTGCAGCCGTCCGTGATCTCGCCGCCCAGCGTCGGCGCCAGCAGGAACGACGCGCTCACGTCGAGCGTGATCTTCGGCGGCTTGCGCCAGATATCGGCGTCCTCGTCGCGCTCGAGCCCCATGTCGAGGCTCTGGCGCTGGCCCTTCTGCAGGGTCACCGTGCGCGTCCCGGTGACGAAGCCGTCGGCCTTCACCTCGACCCGGTGCGTGCCGGCCTTGAGCCGGCCGAGCCAGACGCCGTTGCCCACGTTGACCGAGTTGATCCACACGCTCGCGCCGGGCGGCGTGGGGTCGACCCGCAACGACGCGTCGAGATCCTCGGCGAGCAGCGACAGCGTCGTGAGCTCCTGCGGCTTCACGGGCGCCGCCGTCGGCTGCGTCCCGAGCTTCCCCGCGCCGCGCAGCGCCACCATGTGATCGCCGACCGACAGCGCGCCGATCCACGGGGTCTGCCCCACGACGACGTTGTCGACGAGCACGTCGACCGTCTTGCCGGCGCGCTCCACCACGCGCAGCCGGCCGGAGCGGGTCAGCCTGCGGAGCTTCGCGTTCACCGTGGCGGTCTGCCCACCGGCGACGTCGACGCGCGTCTCCACCGGCTCGTAGCCCTCCTTGAAGACGCGGATGACGTGCGCGCCCGCCGCCACGCGGATCGGCTTGACGGGCGGGTACTGCCCGCGCTCCTCGCCGCTCACCACGATGGACGCCCCGGGCTCCGCGTTCGTGATGTCGAGCGTCCCAACGAGCGCCCGCAGCTCGGCGATCTCCCGCTGCGCGGCCGCGCGCTCGGCGGCCGACATGGTGAAATCGCGGAGGAAGGTCTCGAACATCTCGAGCGCCTCGTCGTAGCGCTGGAGCTTGCGCAGCGCGATCGCGGCGTTGTTCGTGGCCACGCGCGTCGGGAAGAGCTTGCGCGAGAGGAGGAACTCCGCGAGCGCAGGGCCCCACGCCTCCTCGCGCAGCAGCGTGAGCCCCTTCTCGAAGTGGAGCCGCGCCACCTGCCGGTCCGTCTCGGAGACGGGCGCCTCCTCGACCGGCACCGCAGCCCCGGTGGCCGGCGCTGCGCCTTCCCTGGCGGGCGTGCCGGCTTCCACGGCGGGCGCGGCGCCCTCCTTGACCGGCGTGGCGGCGTCCGTGACCGGCGGCGCCGGCTGCGCGAGCGCCGGTCCGGCGGCGACCGCGACCGCGACCGCGGCCGAGAGCGCGCGCAGCCGCGGCGCTGCGCGGGGACGCCGCGCGAGGGAGAGAAGATGAGAGCCGCCGCGCCGCGTACGCAGATCCATTCGATCGAGCACCGTACTCAGCCTGTCGCTCCGCTGCTACTTTCCGAACTCGTCGGTGTTGTCGATGATCCCCTTGGGGGTCGTGGGCGCGGGCGGCGCCGTCGCCGGCGCGGCCGTGGCGCTCTTCGCCGACGTCGCAGGACCGCCCTTCCCCGACGTCGGCGTGAGCTCGACCTTCGGCGGCAACGCGCCGGTGTCGGTCACCACGACGTCGGCCATCGCCTCGCCGCCCCCCTTCTTGAAGACGCGCACCCTGTGCACGCTCCCGGGCGGCCCGGTGATATCGAGGATCCCGTTGCGCGTCGTCACGCGCTTGCCTTCCACCTCGACCGAGGCGTCGGCGGGCAGGATGACGACCTGAACGCGCTTCGGCTGCGGCTCGACCGCCGCGACCACCTCCGGCGTCGTCGGCGTCGCGGCCGGCGACGGCGTCGGGGCGGTCGACGTCGGCGTGGCCGCCGCAGGCGGGAGCGTCTCGACGGTCGCCTTCGCCTCCGGCTGCACGACCGGCTCCGACGACGGCCGGCTGATGAAGTAAACGCCGGCCGCGATGACCGCGGCGGCGAGCGCGGCGCCGGCCACCACCGGCACCCGCGGCACGCCGGGCTGCGTGCCGCGGTGCGACTGCGTGAGCGCCCCCGTCGTCGCAGCGCCAGCGTGGTTGGTGGCCGGAATGATCGCCGCCGGCGGCCCGCTCTGGAGCGGGGGAGGCGCGAACGACGAGTAGCCTCCGCGGTGCTCCTGCGGGACCGCGGGATACCCACCGCTCTGGTTCGCCGGCGCGGTCGCTGCGTACACACCGCCATGATTCGCCGGCGAGATCGCGGGGTACCCGCCGCTCTGGTTCGCCGGCGAGGCCGCTGCGTACGCGCCGCTCTGGTTCGCGGGCGGCGCGTTCATCGCGAGCCGCGGCGCGGACTGCCGGTGCACGGCCTCCGGCAGCGGCACGAGCATGCTCTCGTGGATGCCCCAGCCGTACGGAAGGAGCGGCCGGATGGCGCCGAACATCTCCTGCGCGCTCTGGTAGCGCTGCCCGGGGGCCTGCAGGAGGCATCGATGCACGATCGCCGCGATCTCGGGCGCCACCCACGGGGCGAAATCCTGCACCTGCGGCGGAGGATCCGAGCAGATCGCGATGATCAGCTCACCGAGCGCGGTGATGTGATGGTACGGCGTCCGCCCGGTCAGCAGCTGGTAGAGCACGGCGCCGAGCGACCAGAGGTCGGTGCGGTGGTCGATCTCCTTCTGGCCGCGCGCCTGCTCGGGCGACATGTAGAGCGGCGAGCCGATCAGGTTCCCGGTGCGCGTCAGATCGGCGCTCTCGGTCTCGTTCGCCCGGTCCATCTTCACCTTGGCGATCCCGAAATCGAGCAGCTTGACGAGGATCTCGCCGGCGTCGCGGCGCGCGAGGAACAGGTTGTGCGGCTTGATGTCGCGGTGGACGACGCTCGCCTCGTGCGCCTTCTGGAGCCCGATGCACGACTGCGCGACGATGCGCAGCGCGAGGTCGGGCGCGAGCGGGCCGACCCGCTTGATGAGCTCGTGGACGTCCTCGCCCGCGAGGAACTCCATCGCGAGGAACGGCAGGTTCGAGCCGCGATCGACGCCGGCGTCGAGCACCTGCGTGATGTGCTGTGTGTCGATCGCGCCTGCCGCGCGCGCCTCGCGCTGGAAGCGGCTCACGACCTTCGGGTCGCGGGTGAGATCCGCCGAGCTGATCACCTTCACGGCGCAGCGTCGGCCGGTCCCCGTGTGCTCGGCCTCGTAGACCGAGCCCATGGCGCCCTCGCCGAGGAGCTTGCGAATCTGATATTTGCCGTCGATGATCGTGCCGATCACAGCGTTAGCGCCACTCTAAGGGATCGCTCGCGGCGTAGCAACGCCCGTGAAGGCGGCACATGCCGCCGGCGCGGACTCGCTGGACTCAGGTGTAATTCCGCGCGATTCGCGCAATTTCGCGGGCCGCGCCGCGCTCCCGCGGCGCAGCGCGTCTCACCTCACCATCATCGCCGGCCATCCCGCGCGGGCCGCGGGGGCACGGCCGCGTGGCGCCGTCCCCCCTGCGTCCGCGACCCGCGCTGGCGGCGACGACCTCACCTCACATGGGTCGCCCCCGCCGGCGCGGGCCCAGCCTCTGCCGTTGCAGCCGTTCGAGCGCTGCCGTCACGTCCCTGCCGTCCGCTGGCCGCCGAGGTGGTCAGCATGAGGCGGCGCTGGCGGAACTTGCGCGGGAGAGCGGCGACGATGGGCCGACCCGAGATCGGCCATCGAGCGCGATCGACTCACGCGCTCCCGTGGCGGCCGGTGCGCGGCGCCGGGCTTGTTGCCTCCGAGCCCCGCGCCCTCTCCGCGGCCGGCGCGAGCGGCCGAGGCCCGAGGCCCGTAGTTACCAGATGCCGCAGCCCGGCCTGAACCCGGCGTTGCCGCCGCAGCCTCCCGTGAACCCGGCGTTGCCGCCGCAGCCTCCCGTGAACCCGGCGTTGCCGCCGCAGCCTCCCGTGAACCCGGCGTTGCCGCCGCAGCCTCCCGTGAACCCGGCGTTGCCGCCGCAGCCTCCCGTGAACCCGCCATTGCAGGGGCCCTGGAACCCGCCACCGCAGGGGCCGGCCGAGAACCCGCCGTTGAGCGGGCCGCCGATGCCCGCCGGATTGCAAGGGTTGCAGGGCCGGTGGCAGCAGGGGTTGCACGGAAAGCAGTCGGGAGCGAACACGTTGTTGCACGTGGTGCAACTCGTGATGATCGCGGCAGGCACGCCGAAGCCGCCGAAGCCGCCGAAGCCACCGAACGGCATGCCGCCGAACGGCATACCGCCCACTCCCGGCACGCCGCCCACGGGCCCCTGCCCGACCGGCCCCTGCCCGACCGGCCCCTGGCCGACAGGCCCCTGCCCCATCTGGCCGATCGGCGCTTGCAGGCCGGGGTCCGCCGGTCCCTGCACGCCGACCGGCCCCTGGCCGAGGTCCATGGGACCCTGCGCGCCGATCGGCCCGCCCTTGCCACCGTACGGCTCCTGATACCCACCCCTCGCCGACGCGCCGGCCTCGAGCGCCTCGGTGGTCGAATCGACCTGCTCGACCTCGTCGATGCTGGCCTCGTCGAGATCCGCGTCGTTCACCGCGTCAACGGCGCACCCCGTGCCCAGCGCCGCCATCACCACCGCGAGCCCCAGCACCTTGCCATGAATCGAGAGCATGTGTTGTCCTCCTCAATATCCCGTGATGGCCGGAAGGTCCGAGCCACCCTGGGCTCATCGAAGAGCAGGCTGTGTGCCTCAGCCCTCGTGTGCAGACACTGCCGCTGCGAGCTCGTGTCACCAGCCCTGACGCGTCCGCAAAAAGGCATTCTCTGGATCGACGCCGGCCTTGGTTTTCCGTGTTCTCAACGCGGAGACCGGCGGGACGGCCCCCGATCGGAGGGCCTATCGCCCGCGGGCCGCGCGCCCCATGCTGGAGATGACGAACTCAACGCCTCGGCGGCAGGCGCCGCGCGCCGCGCGCAACGCCTCTCTCGCGGGCTTTCGAGCAGAGCCCCTGCGCTCCCGCCCGCACCGCGGCCGTCGTGAACGAGAGCCGTCGAGGCCCGAACGAGGCCCGCTGGCGACGGCGCGCGGCGCCTCCCCGCCGCTCGTCTGACCGGGCCGCAACCCGCGCACGACGTCGGACCCTCTGCGCCTGACGTGCTCAGGCTGCGCCGTTTGTGCCCCAACGGAGGCACGACACGAATCGATCGCCTCGGGCCGTAATCGTCTGCCTCCGCCACCGCAACTTCGCGGCGGGCGCTCGGAACGAGCCGCGTCAGCGAGATCCTGCGCCCATGGACCACCCAATGCGCGCACGTGGGCTCATGTGGTCAAATCTATGTGGATGAATTCACCTGGCGCCCTGGTGGTCGACGCCCCCGTCTCGCTCGGCGCCGTCCGCCGGCGTGATGTCCTTGCAGCAGCGGAATCCAAGGTGGTAGTTCGCGTGGCTGCCCCTGCTCATGAGGCGCGTCGCGTGCCAGTCGGGGGCGCGAAAGCGGCAGTCGTCGGCGTGGACCTCCATCGACGAGAACGCGAACCAGCTGCCCTTCATCTCGGTGAAGCCCCGATCGCCGTGCCGCGCGAGCTCCTCGGGCAGGATGGGCAGGCTCATGTGCTCGGCCACGTTGCCGTGCAGATCGAAGACACCGAGGCTGCTCCGGCATGCGGGGAACGCGCCGGCCGGATACGTGTTGGAGCCGCAGCGGTCCCACCCGCCGCCTGGACAGCCCGGCGTGCGGGAGCTCCCCGTCCCGCAGAGCGCGTGGTTCTTCGCGGGGCCGTAGCTCCACACCTTCTCGCGCAGGAGGTTGTGGTGCCAGCTCGCCTCGTTCCGGGGGCGCGCCCACTCGTACTCGACGTCCGGATCGCGGAGGGCGCCGGCGCACGCCCCCTCCCACTCGTGCGCGTCGCAGATCCGTTTCCCGACCGCCCTGCACAGGAGCGCCGCCTCGCGGGCCCGGACGTGCACGACGGGGTACTCGCAGGGCACGTTCGGGAACTCGAGCTGATCGATGCACGCGGGGGCGTCCGCCGCGGTCTGACCGCGCGTGGGATCGAAGAGCGGCACCATCCCCGGCGCGCCGCAGGCCGGCTCGCGCGCCGGCTCGACGCCCGAGAGCGCTCGAGTGCGACGGCACTCGGATCGTGACATCGGGTGCCGCGTCAGCGCGGGGTTGCCCTGGCCGAGCACCGTCGACGCCGCGAAGATCGCCTCGACCTGCCGCATCGCCTCGTCGGGGAGCGCGAGCTCGCGCCGCATCCGCGCGAACAGCCGGAGGCGCTGCTCTTCCAGCGTGCCGGGCTCGGCGTCCTCGTCATCCGCCGTGAGCGTCACGCGCTCTGGTGGCGCCGTCGGCGCGCGCTCCGGCAGCGCGCTCGCCACGAGCGGCGCCGCGCTGCGCGCCGCCGTCGCGGGCGCCCCGGTCCACACGGCCACGGCCGCGCTTGTCCACACGGCCGCCCCCGCGCCGGCGGCGCCCGCGGCGACGAGGGCCGCGGCCCTGCCACGCCGGCGCGCAGGCGCCGCGCGCGGGCCGGTCGAGAGCGCCGGCGGCGGGTCGCTCGGCGCGGGTGATCGCAGGGCGCAGGCCGGCTCTATCGGCGTCTCGGTGCAGGACATCAGCGCGCGAGCTCGCGCTTACTGCTACGAGCATCCATCGATTCCGGCAACTTTCAGGGCGCTCGCGGCCCGAGCGGCTCCTTGACGGTCCTGCCCGGGGCACGTCAAATGAGGCATGGCGCGAAGGGCGGCCCTCCGAGTCCTCTACCTGGCGCTCTTGCCGGTCCTCGTCCTGTTCGCGCTGGTCATCACCCCGGCCCTCGTCGTCTCCAGCGTCGCGAGCCAAGGCCGCGTGTGGCGGCCGGAGACATGGAAGAAGATCTCCTACGGGAGCCGCTACTTCCGCTCGTCGTTCCGGGGGAGGCTCGGCGAGGTGGTCGACGTCATCGACGTCGTCCGCGATCGCCTGATCCTGCTGCTCGTCCTCCTCGCCGCGGCCTGCGGCGCCGGCGGGCTCGCCGTGTACGCCCTCGAGGTCGGCGTCCCCGCCTGGCTCTCCTCGTGGCTGGACGGGTCGTTCCTCTCCTTCCTCGCGTCCTGGTTCCCCGCGGGCGGCAGGCTCTCCTTCGGCGGCGGGGCCGCGCTCGTCCTGGCCGTGTGCACGGCGCTCGCCGCGCTCGCGCTCGGGCTCTCGCTCTATGCCTGGCTCGCGTCCGCCCTGGGCGAGGCGACCCGCGTGATCCTGCGGTATGGCGGCGCGGCGACGCTCTTCCCCGATCCTGGCGACGCGATCCCCGGCGGGCGGCTCGTCCTCTGCCAGATCTCCGATCTCCACATCACGGCGGGCGGCCGCGAGCCGTACGAGATCGAGGAGGGCTCCGCCGCGTGGCCGGAAGGGGCCCCTCGCCCCGACACCGCCGAGCTGACAGGCCGCCTCCGGCGGCTCGTGGCGGAGATCGCCGCCATGAAGCCGCCGCTCGTCGCGCTGACGGGCGACATGACCGATCTCGGGGAAGAGGCGCAGTGGGACGAGCTCGAGGCGGCGCTCTCCGGCATCCCGGCCTCCTCGCAGGTGCTCATGGTGCCCGGCAACCACGATGTCGCCATCAACCTCGGCACGTCGCCCGACCCCTACCTCACGAAGCGGGCGGAGCGCGAGCAGCGCTTCATCGAGGTGCTCACCCGCGTGGAGCGCGGCCCCTTCCAGCCTCCCCTGCACGTCCCGGCCCGCAAGCGCGCGCGGCGGCGGCTGCGCGCGATCGCCGGCCTGTATCCGAGGCGGCTCGATCTCGGGGGCGGTATCCGGATCTTCGGCCTCAACTCCAACCGTTACAGGTCGCGGTTCGTGGGGTCGAACGCGATCGGGCAGATCGGCGGCGCTCAGCTACGGCGCCTCGCCCGCGCGCTCCGGCGGGGGTCCGGCCCGGTCATCGTGCTGCTCCACCACCACGTGGCGCGCCTCGCGGGGCCGATCTCGCTCAACGACACGTTCATGATCGCCATGGATGGCCCGCGCCTCCTCGAGATGCTCGCGGCGTATCAGCAGAAGAACCCGAAGAAGAACAGCGCGCTCGTGCTCCACGGGCACAAGCACCTCGCGTTCTTCGGCCACTACCGCTCGAAGAGCGGCGGTCGCGTCGGCGTGTACGCGCACCCCTCGTCGACGCTCGGCCACGAGACCGACGGCCACCTCGACGGCGTCGCCAGGTTCGCGGCGATCCGCCTGACGGACGACGGTATCTGGCGCGTCGAGACGCACCCGCTCCGCCCCGCGCGCTCCGCCGCGCCGGCGCCGCCCGCCGCAGCCGAGGCCGAGGCCGAGGTGTCTTGACCGGCCCAGGTCGGGTCAGCCCGCCCGCGCGCGTGGACGCGGATGCCCGCGCGCCTTGCGGAGCCCGGGGAGACCTCGGCCGATGAGGATGTAGCGCAGCGCGTTCTCGGCCGCGTTCGCGATCAGGAAGGGTGCACGATCCATGGCCTCGGACAGCGTGCATGGAGCCTCGAGGATCGACGAGAACGAGTCGATGCCGCACGCGTAGTTCACGCGCGCATCCTCGTCGATGGTCCCTGCCAGAGCGATGACCGGCAGCCTGAAGTGCTTTGCGCGTCTGGCCAGCTCCGCCGGCATCTTGCCGCGCGAGGTCCGGGCGTCGAGCCCCCCCTCCGCGGTGACGACGAGATCCGCGTCGCGCAGGAGGCCGTCCAGGTCCAGGTAGCGGACGAGGACATCGTAGCGAGGCAAGAGCGTCGCCTTCAGCAGGGCATGGAGCCCCGCGCCGAGGCCTCCGGAGGCGCCTCCTCCCGGCATGGTCCTCACGTCCACGCCCACGTCGCGCGCGATGATGGCGGCATAGCGCTCCAGGGCCGCCTCCAGCCGCGCGACCATCTCCGGGGAGGCGCCCTTCTGCGGGCCGAACACGCGCGCCACGCCGCCAGGACCGCAGAGGACGTTGCGCCAGTTGCACGCCACCTCGATCTGCACGCGGGGAATGCGGGAGTCCCTGCCTGAAGGGTCGATGCGGTCGAGCTCCAGCAGCGCTCCTCCTCCCGCTCCGATCTCGATCCCCGCCGCGTTCAGCAGGCGGATGCCCAGCGCCTGGGCCATGCCCGCCCCGCCGTCGTTGGTGCCGGAGTCGCCGCAACCGAGGAGCAGCCGCTCCGCGCCCGCGTCGAGCGCGGCGCGGATCAGCTCGCCGACGCCGCGCGTCGTCGTGGCCATCGGGTTGCGCGCGTGACGCGGGACGAGGCGAAGCCCGGCGGCAGCGGCCATCTCGATCACCGCCGTCCGTGCTCCGGCGCCGCCGAGGAAGCCGAAATGGGACGCGACAGGCTGGCCCAGCGGGCCTGTCACGATCGCGGGGTGCAAGGAGCCGCCCGTCGCCTTGACCAGCGCCCGGGTGAAGCCCTCGCCGCCGTCCGTGAGCGGCGCCTTCAGGAGGCGCGCTTCCGGCAACGCGCGCCGGATGCCCGTCGCGATGGCCTCGGCGACCTGCTCCGCATCCAGGCATTCCTTGAAGCCCGACGGAGCGATCAGGATGCGCAGGGGGCTCGTCATGGCGCGAGCCCCATCCAGCGCCAGTAGGTGAAGTAAAAGACGGCGATCGACGCCAGGTGGATCGGGAGCATGACGGCGCTGAGGAGCAGGAGATCCGCCGGGCGGAACGTCTCTCCGTCGAGCCCCTGGAACATCAGGAGCGCCTTGGAGCTCACCGGGAACGTCAGGCAGTAGTCGATGCCGACCGTGCCGATGAAGAGGACCGCCGCGGGGTCGAGATCGCGATCGGCGGCGAGCTGCAGCAAGATGGGGCCGAGCGCGACGATGCGAGCGACGTGGGAGGTGAGGTAGAGATGGGACGTCAGCGACATCACGCCGACCGCCACGACGAAGAACAGGTGCCCTCTGGCGCTCTCGATACCGCTGTTGCGGAGCAGCGCCTGAAAGAGCCAGCCGGATGCGCCCGTGTCGATCAGCGCTCCTCCCAGGACGAGCGCTGCTGCGACGAAGAGGAGGAGGTTCCAGTCGACCGCCTTCACGCCTTCCTTCCAGCGGAGCGCGCTGCCAGGCGCCGTGAGCGCGAGCGCGCCGGCCAGCGTGACCGTGGCGCTCTCGTAGCCGTGCCACCGCTCCGAGAGCCAGAGAACGACCATCGTCGCGCCGACAGCCAGGGTGATCCGCTCCGATCGCGACAAGGAGCCTCGCGGGCGCCGGGGAACCCGGATGCATCGCCCGCGGCGCTCGCCGTCGAGGAAGAGCGCCATGATGACCGCGCAGGCGGCGCCGCTGGCCACCATGCCGAACGGCATCCCGTAGAGGACCCACTCGCCGAAGGACAGCCGACGGCCGGTGACCTGGCTCAGCAGCTGGTTCGCCACGAGGTGAGACCCCGCGCCGACCAGCGAGCCGATGGTGCTGACCAGGATCACCGCGGGGAACAGCAGCGCGAGGGCACGGGTGATGCGCGGATCCGCCGTGATGGAAGAGATGCTGCGGAAGATGGGAATGGCGATCACGGCGCGGCCGGAGACCGACGGGACGAAGAGCGACGAGGGGATGAGCACGGCCGTCAAGCACCAGAACAGGCCGCGCACGGTGCGAGCGCGCTCGACCACGCGCTGGGCCAGCCGCATCGCCAGGCCGGACTGCTCGACCGCGCCGCCCAGGATGAACGCGCCGATCATCAACCAGATGACGTCGGACGCGAGGGAGTCGAAGAGCCGTTCCTGGGGGCTGACGCCGGTCAGGAGGAGGAGCAGCGCCGCGCCGAGCCCGACGTACGCCACGTCGAGCGACGTTGTCGACCAGAGGATGATCGCCAGCAGCACGGCGAAGAGCGCGATCCGGGCGGGCGCCGGCAACGTCGCCGGCAGGACGACGGCGAGCCCCGCAGCGATCGTCAGCGAGAAGGGCAGGAGGACGCGAACCCGATCGGCAGGGCGCGGCGAGGGCGGCGGGCGGGCGGCCACGGCATTGCTGCCGTCCGCGGCGCGTTCGAGGCCGGGCGCATCCTCATGATTTGCGTCGCTCGATGACATGAAGATCGCCCGCCTGGAGGAAGGCATAGTCCGTGCCCCATCCTGCAACCGTGCTGACGAGACAGGCTGCTTGCACGCCGCGATCACGGCCGCGGATGCGCCCGACCCAAGCCCGGCGCGGCGCCGTTCTCGTCCGGCGCCAAGGTCCGCCTGGTCGACAACGTTGCCCACCAGAGCCGGCGCTCTCAGCCCCTTCCATACACCGGGCGTCGCGCACCGAGCTGTGGTGAGAGAGGAGACCACACTTCAAGGAATGCTGGGCCGCGGCAACCCATTGCCGGACCGCGTTGGCGGAAAGCAGCATTTCTGATCCGTGCGTCGTCCGGCTGCCATGTTGGTCAGCTATGCTTCCCGGATGGCGAGCACCGGGAGCGAGCTTCAAGGCCGTGTCTGCTCCGGGTGTCTCACGCAGAATCGACGGCTTTGGCGCCGGCGACACGCGCCCGGCCGCGCTTCATGGAGGGTTCGACTTATGAGATTGCCCACGATGGCCATTGCGTTGCTGACAGTGGGTGCGATTGGCGTTGGATGTGGGGGCAATGGTGCCAGCGACGGCGATGAGAGCTCGCAGAGCGGCGGCCCGGGGAGCGGGGGCTCTGGCCAGGGGAGCTCCCAGAGCACGAGCGGCGATTTCGGATCGGGTGGTCCGGGCGCAAGCGGCTCCTCGGGGCAAGGCGGCTCCTCGAGCAACGGCAGCTCCTCGGGCCAAGGTGGGGCGTGCGCCACCCAGTCGGCCAGCGCCGACCTCCAGCCCGTGTACCTCGCCTTCGCGTTCGACGTGTCCGGCAGCATGGGCATGGGCGACGAGCCCTGGTACGACAAGGAGCTCAAGTGGGATCCCGTCGTGGCGGCGACGAAGCAGTTCTTCAGTGATCCCCTGTCCGAGGGCATCAACGCGTCGCTCAGGTTCTTTCCGAGCGAGGACGAGGACCGCGACGAGAAGTGCGCGGCCGACACCTACGAGAGACCGGAGGTCCCGATGACGCCGCTGCCCTCTGCGCGCTTCGAGGAGGCGATCACGGCCGTCACCCCGGCCACCAGCGCCGACTGGCGCGGCGGCACGCCGACGCTGTTCGTCATGCAGGGGACGATCTCGTACGTCGAAAGCCAGCGGCAGGCCACGCCCGGCAGGTACGCCATCGTCCTCGTCACGGACGGCTATCCTGCGGGCTGCGGCACGGAGGCCAACAGGATCGATGGCGTGTCGGACGCCGCGGCCGGCGCGCTCGCGGACGGCGTCCCGACGTACGTCATCGGCGTCGACAACCCCCCGATCGAGGGCGCCCCGCACGACCTCGACAACCTGCACCAGATCGCCGACGCGGGCGGGACGGAGCAAGCCTACCTGATCGACACGGGCAATCCCGGGGCGACCTCGGCCGCCTTCAAGGCGGCGATCGACGCGATCCGCGGCGCCTCGGTCTCCTGCACGGTCGAGATCCCGCCCGCTCCCGACGGGCGGAGCTTCGACGCGCAGCGGGTCCGCGTGACGTACCAGAGCGGCGGAGGTAACCCGACGGCGCTCTCCTACGACCAGGAGTGCGCGAGCGAGAACGCCTGGCGTTACGACAGCGCCGCGAACCCGACCCAGATCGTGCTCTGCGACAGCACGTGCGCCACGATCCAGTCGGACCCCGAAGCGGCCCTGGGGGTCGACTTCACCTGCGAAGACGTGATCGTGATACCGCAGTGAAACGCGGACGACGCCCAGCACCTGCGCTCGGCGTCGTCCGTCTCGGCGGTTCTTGACACCCTGCGACATTCCCGCCCACGATGCCTCGGTGACACCTCGCTCGCCGAAGTCGCCCGCGTCCCTCGCTGTCCCGCGCCCCGCTGCCCGCCCGCCCGCCGCCCTCACCATCGCGCTGTCGCTGCTGGCCGGCGCGTGCCAGGGCTCCTCGACGAGCACGAGCCCGCCGTCGGAGAAGACCTCCGGCCCCAGCGCCGCGGCGCCGGCGAGCGCTGCGCCCGCGGCGCCGGCCGCCGCATACAAGGTCGGCATGGTGCTGGTCGGCCCCTACAACGACAAAGGGTGGAACCAGGCCCATCACGACGGCATCCGGTCGGTGCTCGCCAAGATGCCGGACGTCGGCTTCGAGTATGTCGACAAGGTGAACCCGGCCGACCGCCCGAACGTGAAGGGTTCCCAGGTCGCGGACGATCTCATCTCCCGGGGCGCGCGGTTCGTCGTCTACAACTCCGACGATTACAAGGACGACGCCCTCGAGACCGCGCGCAAGCACCCGGAGGTCACGGTCATCCATATCTCCGGCGATTACGCCTGGAAGGAGGGCAAGAACCACAAGCCCCAGCCCAACCTGGGCAACCTCATGGGGCGTATCGAGACGGCCCAGCACGTCGCCGGGTGCGCCGCGGCGCTCGGCACCGAGACGGGCAAGATCGGGTATGTCGGCCCGCTCGTGAACGACGAGACCCGCCGGCTGGTCACCGCGGCGTACCTCGGCGCGCGGTACTGCTGGGAGAAGTACCAGAAGAAGAAGCCGGAGGACCTC
Organism: Sorangium sp. So ce117; assembly: GCF_051524395.1. Taxonomy (NCBI): domain Bacteria; kingdom Pseudomonadati; phylum Myxococcota; order Polyangiales; family Polyangiaceae; genus Sorangium; species Sorangium sp. So ce117. Next base: position 5,224,793 of record NZ_CP150309.1, on the reverse strand, counting down.
ACGTTCAAGGTCACGTGGATCGGCTTCTGGTTCAACATCCCGGGCGTCACCCTCGACCCCACCAAGGTGTCGGACGACTTCATCGGCGGCGGCTTCGACGTGCTGATGACCGGGCTCGACACGCCCGAGGCCGCGCTGCAGGCCAAGAAGGCGAGCGGCGCGGGCAAGAAGGTCAAGTACGTCCATTACGACCACAGGGCCGGCTGCGACCTGGCGCCGGAGAGCTGCCTCGGCGTCGCGTACTACAACTGGGCGCCGCTCTACCGCGACGCGATCGAGAAGGCGCGCGCGGGCAAGTACGCGAGCGAGTTCGTCTGGCGAGGGCCGGACTTCCGCGACCTGAACGGCGAGTCGTCGGTCGTCGGCTTCGGGCCTGGCGCCGCGCTGGGAGAGGCGCAGGCGCCGCTCGGCGCGTTCGTCATCGAGCTCGCCAACGGGCTCGACCTCTTCAAGGGGCCGCTCAAGTTCCAGGACGGCACCGAGTTCCTGAAGGACGGCGAGGCCGCGACGCCCCAGCAGATCTGGTACCTGCCGCAGCTGGTCCGGGGGATCACCGGGCCGAGCAAGTAGCCGTCTCCTGGCGGTGATCCATGCGGATCGAGATCGAGCGCGTCGCGAAGCGGTTCGGCCCGGTCAAGGCCAACGACGGCGTGTCGCTGACGATCCAGGCTGGCGCCGTCCACGGGCTGCTCGGTGAGAACGGCGCCGGCAAGAGCACGCTCCTCCGCATCCTGGGCGGGCTCCTCCGCCCGGACGCGGGCCGATTGCTCTTCGACGGCCGCCCGGTGGCGCTCGCGAGCCCGGCGGAAGCGCTCGCCGCCGGCGTCGGCGTGCTCCACCAGGAGCCGCTCGATTTCCCGCCGCTCACCGTCCTGGAGAGCTACCTGGTCGCCCGGCCCCGCGCGGCCGGCGCGGGCGTCTTCCTCCCCCGGCGCGCGGCGCGCGAGGAGCTGCTCGCGCTCGCGGCGCGCTTCGGCTTCTCCGTCGACCCGGACGAGCACGTCGCCCGGCTCACCCTCGGGGAGCGCCAGCAGATCGAGCTCTTGCGGCTCCTCTCGCTGGGCGTCCGCGCGCTGCTCCTGGACGAGCCCACGACCGGGATCTCCGGGGCGCAGCAGGAGGCCCTGTTCTCCGCGCTGCGGCGGCTCAAGGCGGACGGCAAGGCGATCGTCCTCGTGTCGCACAAGCTCTCGGACGTCGAGGCGCTCTGCGATCGCGTGACGGTGTTGAGGCACGGCAAGGTGGCGGGAGAGGCGGAGATGCCGGCCGGGGCCGATCGTCTCGTCGCGCTGATGTTCGGCGAGGCGCGTGCGCCTCAGGAGCGGTCCCCTGAGGAAGGCGCTGCGCTCGCGCCCCTGGAGCGCCTGCCCGAGCCGAGTGGCGGCGCGGAGCCGAATGGCGGCGTGGCGCTCGCCCTCGAGGGCGTGGCGTTCGGCGATCACCGGCTCGACGTGCGCATCGCCCACCTGGCCGTCCGCCGCGGCGAGGTGATCGGGCTCGCGGGCCTCGAGGGGAGCGGCCAGCGCCTCCTGCTGCGCGCCTGCGCGGGGCTGCTCCGGGCGCGGCGGGGACGCGTCGTCGTGGGCGGGGCCGACCTGACCGGCCGCCCCTACCCGGCCTTCCTGCGCGCCGGCGTGGGCTACCTGCCCGCCGATCGCCGTCGCGAGGGCCTCATCGCGGGCCTCTCCATCGAGGAGCACGTCGCGCTGCGCGCGCCGCGGCCCGGGCTCTTCCTGCGCCCGCGGGAGATCCGGCGCGCCGCCGAGCGGGCGATCGAGGCGCTCCGGATCCGGGGCCGGCCCGACACGCCCGTCGAACGGCTCTCCGGCGGCAACCAGCAGCGCACCCAGCTCGCGCTCCTCCCCGCGGGCCTCGCGCTGCTCCTTCTGGAGCAGCCGACCCGGGGGCTCGACATCGCGTCGGCGCGCTGGGTCTGGGAGCAGCTCCTCGCGCGGTGCCGTGCCGGCGCGGCGCTCCTGTTCGCGTCGTCCGACCTCGACGAGCTGATGCGCTACAGCGATCGCGTCCTCGTGTTCAGCGGCGGGCGCGTCTCGCCGCCCGTCGGCGTCGCCGACCTCACGCTGGACCGGCTCGGGCGGATGATCGGCGGCGAGCTCGACGGCGCCGCCCTGCCCTCGGCGCCTTGTGCACCTGCGCCGCCCCCGGCGCCTGCGGGGTCCGACCGATGAGCGCCGAACCGAGCGCCCCGGCCGAGCCCGCCGCGCGCCGCGCGCCGCGCCGCGGGGCCGTAGCCCTCCTCCTTCGCCTCGCACCGCTCGCCCTGGCGTTCGCGCTCGTGGCGGGCCTCTGCGCGCTCCTCGGCGCCTCGCCGGCGGCTGTGGCCGCGGGCCTGTGGCAGGGCGCGTTCGGCTCCACGGATCGCGCCGCGCGGGTGCTCGTCACGCTGGCGCCGCTGCTCCTCTGTGGGAGCGGCCTGCTTTTCACGTTTCGCGCCGGGCTGTACCACCTCGGCGTCGAGGGGCAGCTCGTCCTGGGCGCCGTCTGCGCCACGGGCGCGGCGCGCGCCCTGTGGCCGCACCTCCCGGCGGGCGCCGTGGTCGCGCTCTGCGTCGGCGCGGGCGCGATCGGCGGGGTGCTCTGGGGCGCCCTCACCGGCGCGCTGCACACGCGGGTCCGGGTGAGCGAGATCTTCGCGGGCCTCGGCATGAACTTCGTGGCCCAGGGGCTGGTCCTGTACCTCGTCTTCGGCCCGTGGAAGCGCCCTGGCGTCGCCTCCATGGCCGGCACCGAGCCGCTCGACGGCGCGCTCCGGCTCTCCACGCTGGGCGGCACCGATCTCAGCCCCGCAGCGCTCCTGCTCGGGGTCCTCTCGCTCCTCGGGACGGCGGTCGTGCTCGGGCGGACCCACCTCGGGCTCCGGCTGCGGGCGGTGGGGCTGAGCCCGCCGGCCGCGGAGGTGCTCGGCGTGCTCGCGGCGCGGCAGGTGCTCCTCGCGTTCGCGGTCTCCGGCGCGCTCGCCGGCGTCGCCGGCGCGCTGCAGGTGCTCGGCACGTTCCACCGGCTCATCCCGAGCATCTCGAGCAACCTCGGCTTCCTCTCGCTGCTCGTGGTGATGCTCGCCGGGCGGCGCGCCGCGCTCGTCGCGCCGATCGCCCTGTTCTTCAGCGCGCTCAACGTCGGCAGCCTGGAGCTCCCGATGACCCTCGGGCTGGAGTCCTCGCTGTCGGGCGTGCTCCAGGGCGCGCTCGTCCTGTTCGCGCTCCTCTCCCCCCGGGCGGCGCGCGGCGGCGGCCGGCCGGAGGTGGCGTGATGGGACGAGGCCCGAAGGGGACGAGGCCGATGGGGGCAGGCCTGATGGAAGGACGCGTCGGATGGAAGGAGCAGCCCTCATGAGCGACGGCGGCGCCGAGCTCCTCTCGCTGCTCGCGACCGCGCTCGCGGCGTCGACGCCGCTCGTCTACGCGGCGGTCGGCGAGACGCTGACCGAGCGGGCCGGGGTCATCAACCTCTCGGCCGAGGGAGCGATGATGCTCTCGGCGATGGTCGGCTTCGCGGCCGCGCTGGGGACCGGGAGCGTCCTCGCCGGCTTCGCCGCCGCGGCCGCGACCGGGGCGCTCGTCGCGCTCGTCGTGGCGATCGGCGGGATCTACCTCGGCCGCTCCCAGATCGCGGTCGGCTTCGTCCTGGCGATGCTCTGCGCGGATCTCTCGTCGGTGCTCGGCGGCCCGTACGTGCGCGTCCCCGGGCCGACGGTGCCGGCGGCGTCGATCCCGGTGCTGCGGGACGTGCCGCTCGTGGGGCCGCTGCTGTTCCAGAGCGATCCCCTGGTGTATGGCAGCTACGTCCTCGTCGCCTGCGCGTGGCTCTTCCTGTATCGCACGCGCGCGGGGCTCCTCCTCCGCGCGGTGGGCGAGCAGCCGGCGGCGGCGCACGCGCGCGGGGCGCATGTGACGCGGGTGCGCACGGCGGCGACGCTCGTGGGCGGGGCGCTCGTGGGCATCGCCGGCGCGGCATACTCGCTCGATTTCAAGGCGGGATGGAGCCACCGCCACACGGCGGGTTACGGCTGGATCGCGCTGGCGATCGTGATCTTCGGCGGCTTCCACCCGGTGCGGGCGGCGCTCGGCGCGTACCTCTTCGGCGTGCTCTCGTCGGCGGCGAGCCTCGGCCAGAGCGCTCTGCCATCGGTGCCGACGCAGGTCTTCAGCGTGGCGCCGTTCGCGCTGATGATCGCGGTCCTCGGGCTCACCTCGAGCGGGCTCCTGGAGCGCGCCTCCGCGCTGCTGCCGAGGGCCGCGCGCCGCCCGCTCCTGCGCGCGTTCGACGCGACGCCTCCCGCGGCGCTCGGGCAGCCCTACCCGGCGGACGACGGGGCGGAGGAGCGGCCGCGCGGGGTGGATCAGAGCGCCGAGGAGCGGTCGTGTGGTGTGGGGGATGGGGCGGAGGGGCGGTCGCGCGGAATGGATCAGCGGGCGAGATAACAGACCTCGAGCCAGGGGCGGTCGCTCTGGAAGGGGTGATCGCTCGAGCGGTACGACGTGCGCCCCTTCGGCCCTTCCTCGACGAGGAAGCCGTAGTTCGGTGTCGTGCCGTCGACCCACGCCTGGACGAGCCCGGTCAGATCGGCGCTCATGGCATAGGGGCTGACATAGGTGAGCTCCGCCGCGGTGGCCTTGTCGTAGCCCGCGGCGAAGCTCTGCCAGGTCACGGTGTCTTCGCGCCACGGCGCGGTGATCCGGTGAGCGCGGACGGTCTGGTCGCTCGATCCGAAGGCGACGACGCCGAACTCTGCCGACGTGACGGTGGCCCCGGCGGGGATGCCGTCGAGCCCGAACCGGTAGAGCGCCTGCTTGCGCGCGCCGTTGGAGTCGCCCGAGTAGTTGTAAGGGATGTGGCCGTCGCTGTAGCGGGGGAAGGCTTCCCAGATATCGGCGTCCTCGACCGCGCCGAAGGCGCCTCGCTGCAGGGTGACGCACACGTCTTTGCATGCGTCTCCGAGGCCGTCAGCATCGCTGTCGAGCTGGTCTGGATTCGCGGCGGCGGGGCAGTTGTCGCAGGCGTCGCCGATCCCGTCGAGGTCGCTGTCGGTCTGGTCCCAGTTGGCGACGCTCGCGCAATTGTCGGTCGCATCACAGAACGTATCGCCGTCGCTATCGCCGAGCGGACACGGATCGCAGGCGTCGCCGATCCCGTCTCCGTCCGCGTCGGCCTGGTCCGGGTTGTCGTGGTTGGCGCAGTTGTCGCAGCCCGCGCCCAGGCCCGGCGCGATGTCGTCGCCGTCGTCGCTCGAGAGCGACGACAGCCCGAGCTCGTAGCCGTCGCAGACGTCGCGATCCGCGCAGGGGATGGGGCCGGAGACCGCATCGTACAGGCAGAGGAGCGACGCGCCTTCGGTCGCCTCGACGTACACGCGGGCGAAGCCGACGGCCATCGACCCGCCGCCGACGACATCGACCTGGAGATCATTGCACGCCGCGGGATTGTAGAGGGCGAGGACGTCGGGCTCGGTGAACGTCCTCTGGAGCGTCTCTGAATTGCAATCGCAGCCGTTGGTGCTCGCGACCGTGTCGAGGTGGACCCCATTCAGGTACAGCGAGAACGCGCCGGCGGCGCAATCGGCGTGGTTGATGGTGAAGGTGATCGCTGTCGGTGCCCCCAACGCCGTCCCGGGGATCCCTGCGAGCACGAGAAGAGAGAGGCATGCGCTAGCAGCGCTCGTATGGAAGTATCGCATGATTCTTCTTATATTCTTAGTTTAGACAACATACAATAGCCCTGAGAGGTTTTTGGTTCGGTGGTGTGCGCGCGCGTGCATGTGTCGCGTGTAACGTGTCGCGTGTCCCGTGTCGCGCAGTGAACAGCGGGGTACACGACGCGCAGTGAACGGCGGGATACGCGTCGCGCAGTGAACGGCGGGATACGCGACACGCAGTGAACAGCGGGGTACACGACGCGCAGTGAACAGCGGGGCACACGACGCGCAGTGAACGATAGGGCACGCGCCGTGGGGTGAACGGCGGGGTACGAGACGCGGGTCACGCATCCGGCGGTCAACCCGGCGGGCTGGCGGTTGGGCAGCGCCTTGACACCATCGCCGTCCGCATTCGTCATGACGCCGGTCGTGGTGGTGCCGGTTTCGATGGGACGTTGCGGGCGTTCAGGCGGCTTGCCGCATTGACGATTTCTTACGGCGCTCCGCTGCGCGCGCTCGGGTACGGCCGGGACGCTGGCGCGCAACCGGCGGCTGGGATATAGCGTTACGATCGGGCGAACATCGGCGTTCACTCAGATTTGGCCAGGACGAGAGGCAGGCAGGTCTCCTCCGTTGATCTGGTACAGCTCCCAAAGCTGGACGCGCCGTCCGCCCAGGCGCTGGGCACGAACGATTTGACCGCCGCGAGGGCCTTGCTCGGGACGATGCCGCGGTCAGGAAAATTCCCCGGGGGGTGATCGAGGCGCTGCGGACCTATGGGGGCCGCTTGTCGGGCATGATCGGTAAGCGGGATCCGCGGAAGACGGAGATCGTCCGGCGGCTGCTCGCGCCCATCGAGACCGGCGGCGGTGCGGGGCAAGGCGGCGGAGACGGCGCCGGGCATGGCGGAGCCGAGCCCGGTGGAGGTCGGCGTCGAGCTCGACGCACCGTAGGGCAAAGAGGGCGGACGATGTCCGGATCGACCGGGGATGGTCCGGACCAGGCGGGCGCGACCAGCGGATCGGTCGAGCCCGCGTCCGCGCGTTGCAGCAGGTAGGCGGCGCGCAGCGGCTCGGTCGACGGCGGCACCTCGCGCCGCACTTCGAACCGGCGTGGGCCCCGCTGGACCAGCTGCGCCGCGAACAGCGCGTGCCAGGCCGTCCGGGTCGAGCCCATGGGCGTCTTCGACGGGCGGGACAGGCGGGGCCACGTATCCGCGCCGCAGCGCACTGCCAGGGTCTGCAAGCGACGGTTCACCTGCTGGTGTGCCCGAGGTTGGACCGTGCGGTGTCGCGAGAGCTCAGGAGCCGAAGTCCTGGTCCAGCTGGGCGACCAGATCGTTCCGATCGATGCTGCGCCATGCGCTGCACGCGGCCTTGATGTGCCGCCGCCGAGCGGCCGAGTCGGGCGCGAGAGGCGGTGATGCGGCCAGCCGATGGAGTAAGGCGCCGGGATGCGCTCGTAGAGAGCCAGGGCCTCCTCGTAGCGAGCACGGGCAGCGCTGGTTTCGCTGCGGGTTTGCGCGATGTCTCAAAGGCTTTCGATGCAGTCGGCCTCGCCATGCACAGCCCCCACCTGCCGGTAGAGCGGTAACGCTTCTTGATAGCGCGTCCTCGCCTCGTCGCGCTGTGAACGCTCCAGCGCAATATCTCCAAGGCTTTCGACGCAGTCGGCCTCGCCATGCACAGCCCCCACCTGCCGGTAGAGCGGTAACGCTTCTTGATAGCGCGTCCTCGCCTCGTCGCGCTGTGAACGCTCCAGCGCAATATCTCCAAGGCTCTCGACGCAGTCGGCCTCGCCATGCACAGCCCCCACCTGCCGGTAGAGCGGCAGCGCTTCCTGGTAGCGCGCTGTGGCCTCGTCGTGCTGTGAACGCTCCAGCGCAATATCTCCAAGGCTCTCGATGCAGTCGGCCTCGCCATGCACAGCCCCCACCTGCCGGTAGAGCGGCAGCGCTTCCTGGTAGCGCGCTGTGGCCTCGTCGTGGCCGAACAAGCGCAGCATATCGTCGCCCTCTGCCTCCGCCACCGCCTCGATCTCCGCGACCGGCAACGCGAAGGCTCCGCACTGGAGACGCCAGTAGCCGTCGCCGAGGTCGATCCAGGAGAGGCCGAGGTTGGCCACGTCGGCGTCGAGCGACGTGACGACCAGCACACCGCACAGGTCGCTCCGCTGCTCGATGCGCTCGGGCTCGTCGGCATAGTAGATGTGTAGGTGGCTGAGCAGCCCGTCGATGTTGCGACGACGGCAGGGCCGGCCGACGCTCTTGAACTCGACGATCGTGTCCCGGGGCAACAGGGCGCATGGCCTCGTCAGCGTGCCCGCCGGCTCCGTCGGCCCCGCTTCCGCGCGCTGTAGCAGGTGGTCGGCGCGCAGCGGCTCGGTCGACAGTGGCACCTCGCGCCGCACCTCGAACCGACGCTAGCCGCTGGACGAGCAGCGCCGCGAACAGCACATGCCAGGCCGTCCGGGTGGAGCCCATCGGGCGCCTCTAGCAGTCTGGACGGGTCGGGGCCAAGTATCGGCGCTGCGAGCGCGCCGAAAACTCCGCGAACGACGAGTCACATGCTGGTGTGCCGAGCCCGGAGGACCGTGCGGTGTCGCGAGAGTTCAGGAGCGGGAGTCGTGGTCCAAGTGGGCGATCAGGTCGAGCCGATCGATCCTTTGCCATGCGCTGCGCGCAGCGTCGATATGTCTGCGCCGGGTGGCGGAGTCGGGGGCGATGGTGGCAAGACGGTGATGGGTCCGGCCGATGGAGCAGGGCTCCGGGATGCGCTGGTATAGCGCGAGCGCTTCCTCGTAGCGAGCACGGGCCACGCTCGAATCGCTGTGGGCTTGCGCGATGTCTCCAAGGCTCTTGATGCAGTCGGCTTCGCCGCGCACAGACCCCACCTGCTGGTAGAGCGGCAGCGCTTCCTGGTAGAGCGCCCTCGCCTCGTCGTGCTGCGAACGCTCCAGCGCGATGTCTCCAAGGCTCTTGATGCAGTCGGCTTCGCCGCGCACAGACCCCACCTGCTGGTAGAGCGGGAGCGCTTCCTGGTAGAGCGCCCTCGCCTCGTCGTGCTGCGAACGCTCCAGCGCGATGTCTCCAAGGCTCTTGATGCAGTCGGCTTCGCCGCGCACAGACCCCACCTGCCGATAGAGGGGCAGCGCCTCCTGGTAGAGCGCCCTCGCCTCGTCGTGCTGCGAACGTTCCAGCGCGATGTCTCCAAGGCTCTTAATGCAGTTGGCCTCGCCGTGAACAGACCCCACCTGCCGGTAGAGCGGCAGCGCCTCCTGGTAGAGCGCCCTCGCCTCGTCGTGCTGCGAACGCTCCAGCGCGATGTCTCCAAGGCTCTTGATGCAGTCGGCCTCGCCGGCTACCGACCCCACCTGCCGGTAGAGCGGCAGCGCCTCCTGGTAGAGCGCCCTCGCCTCGTCGTGCTGCGAACGCTCCAGCGCGATGTCTCCAAGGCTCTTGATGCAGTTGGCCTCGCCGAGCACACCCCCCACCTGCCGATAGAGCGGCAGCGCCTCCTGGTAGCGCGCCCTCGCCTCGTCGTGCTGCGAACGGCTCAGCGCGATGTGCCCAAGGCTCTGGATGCAGTCGGCCTTGCCGGCTACCGACCCCACCTGCCGGTAGAGCGGCAGCGCCTCCTGGTAGAGCGCCCTCGCCTCGTCGTGCTGCGAACGCTCCAGCGCGATGTGCCCAAGGCTCTGGATGCAGTTGGCCTCGCCGGCTACTGACCCCACCTGCCGGTAGAGCGGCAGCGCCTCCTGGTAGCGCGCCCTCGCCTCGTCGTGCTGCGAACGCACCAGCGCGATGTGCCCAAGGCTCTGGGTGCAGTCGGCCTTGCCGGCTACCGACCCCACCTGCCGGTAGAGCGGCAGCGCCTCCTGGTAGCGCGCCCTCGCCTCGTTGTGCTGCGAGCGCTCCAGCGCTATGTCTCCAAGACTCTTGATGCAATTGGCCTCGCCGGCTACTGACCCCACCTGCCGGTAGAGCGGCAGCGCTTCCTGGTAGCGCGCCCTCGCCTCGTCGTGCTGCGAACGCTCCAGCGCGATGTCTCCAAGGCTCTTAATGCAGTTGGCCTCGCCGGCCACTGCCCCCACCTGTCGGTAGGGCGGCAGCGCTTCCTGATAGCGCGCCCTCGCCTCATCGTGCTGCGAGCGTCTCAGCGCGATGTCTCCAAGGCTCTGGATGCAACTGGCCTCACCGACCCTATCGTCTACCTGCCGGTAGAGCGGCAGCGCTTGCTGGTAGCGCGCCCTCGCCTCGTCGTGCTGCGAACGCACCAGCGCGATGTCGCCTAGACGCCGGGCGCACAGCGCCTCTCGCCGCCTATCCCCGGCGCGCCGCGCCACCTCCAGCGCCCGACCAAGGGGCAATAGAGCCGCATGCCCGGAGAAACGCGCAAACTCCGTCAGCGCGACAGCGATATCGATCCACCGCGGGGCCTCACCGCCGTCCAGCCCGCGCCTGATCACCGCGTCCAGGTTCGCCGTCTCCGGCGCGAGCCGCACCGCCGCCTCGGCACCCCCGGGGCTGCCCGGCAGCGGTCCGAACGTGCGCGCGAGGTCCCCGTAGCGAGCCATCGCCTGGCCGAGATCCTCGGCAGCCGGCGGGTGCGCTGCCTTCACGTACTCGCGCGCCGGCGAGAGCATCTTCAGCCGGCCGCCCTCGAAGTAGGCCAGCCTCACGTGCGCCAGCACGCGCGCCGCCGCAGGCCCGGCGTCCGGCAGGACCGCGTTGAGATCCCGCTGCGCGATGCCGTCCGGCAGCACCGCGAGCACCGCGAGCAACCGGCGCGCTCCGGACGTCATCCGACGCGCCCCGATCGACAGCTCTAGCGACGTCCTCCAGCTCCGGAGCCGATCGCACGTTCCGCCCTCGCGCTCCAGCACCGCGGTCCGACGCGCCTCCCACTCCTCCTTCAGGTTGACCAGATCGTTGCCCTGCGCCGCGTGAGCGAGTAGCTCGATCGCTAGCGGAACGCCCTCCTGCAGCGAGAGGAGCGCGGTGAGCGCGGGTGTGCCCCGGTGCTCCTCGCCCGCGATGGCGCAGAACATCGCCTCCGCCTCCGTAAGCCCGAGCGGCCAGAGCTCGACCGGCGAGTTCCAGGCCACCCGCCCCGGTCGGCTCGCGCCGCGCACCGACGCCGCGATGGCTAGCCGCGGAATCGCCGCGAGCTCTGCGAGCAGCTCCTCGGTCCCGGCCTGGTCGTCGCCGCTCCAGGGCGTCTCCAGGTTGTCCAGCACGAGGACCGCCGGCGCCGCGGCGAGGAACGACAGCGCCCGCTGCCACCGATGCGGCCCCGGATCGACGCGCAGCGCGTCGGCCAGGGCCACAGCAGCGGACGCCGCGTCCGGCGCGGCGTCGAGCCGAGCGAAGAAGCGACGCTCCCCGAAGCGGGCCACGACGTCGGACCGGTGCAGGACCGCCAGGCTAACCGTGCTCTTGCCGATTCCCGCCGCGCCGAGCAGCACTGCGCGCCCGGGCGGCTCATGAGAGAGCGCCGCGGCGAGCGAAGCAATCACGGCGTCCCTGCCGATGCACCGCTCCTCGGGAGGCAGCCCCGCCGCCAGGGAGCGCTGCCCTCGGACGGCCGCACGCCGCGCCACCACGCTATCGACCACGTGACGTAGGCCACGCGCCACCGCGGTCCAGGCCCGGTCCCGATCCAGAGCACCACCGATCGGCCCGTCCTTCGGCAAGGGGGCGAGCTTGCCGAACTCGGTCCAGTCCCAGGCGCAATCCCGGACGAGCACCGGCACGACGTCCACCTCGCCCGCGCCGCGCCGGGCGAGCGCTCGCGCAGCTTCCTCGTGCATGTGGCGGTCCGAGGCGACGAAGGCCGGGCTCACGAGGAGCACCACGATCTCGGCCGCCTCGAGCTGCGCGTTCACCTGCGCGGCCGGCTGTCCTCCAGGGTCGACCTTTCCCTCGTGCCAGACCTCGAGCAGCCGCTGCCGCGCGAGGGGCTTCAGGTGAGCCTCGAGCTCGGCGCGTGATCCAGCGTCTTCCGGGACAGACGAGATGAAGAGACGAACCGGCTTCGCCATGCGCGCCCAGGACTGCAGTCTGCTCCCCGAGCTTACCGACGTCACGGTGGGCTGGATAGCCCACGATGCCCGCCGCATCCCATGGGCGGTCGCCTGTCAGCGGGCAGGTGCAGGGCAGCAACTCCGCTCGCCGCGCCGAAGCCGCCGCAGTAGACGTCGTGGTCGATGCACCTCGAGGCACGCCCGCCGGCCAAGCTCCCCGCCGCGCTGCTCCTCGCCACCGCCCTGACGCTCGCGCCGAGCACGACGAGCAGCCGCGGCGCCGCGCCGCGCATGCCCGGACCCGAGCCGCCCCGGAGCCTCGATCCCGTGGCCGTGAACCGCGATTGCGAGCGCTGCCACGCGGAGATCGCGCGCGAATGGCGCGGGTCGAAGCACCAGCACGCCTACGTCGACGCGCCCTTCCAGGCGGCGCTCGCGAAGGAGCCGCTGCCGTTCTGCCGCGGCTGCCACGCGCCCGAGGCGCGCTCTTCACGGCCACCTCCGCCGGAGCGGGCCGAGCTCGGCGTCGCGTGCGTCACCTGCCACGTGGTGGACGGCGCGCCGCTGGCCGTTCCCGCGCTGGCCGACGAAGACCAGGGCTCCCCCTCCCCGGCTTCCCGATCTTCCTCGCCTGTTCCCCACCCGGTGCTGCGCGATCCGCGCTTTGCCTCGGCCGCGGCGTGCGGCGGGTGCCACGAGTTTGCCTTTCCAGACCACGCCGCCCGCCGCGCGCCAGAGCCGATGCAGCTCACGCTGACCGAACACGCCGCGTCGGCCTACGCCGATGTGCCCTGCGCGCGCTGCCATATGCCGCTCGCCGGAGAGGGGCCCTCGGCCCACCGCTCTCACGCGTTCGCGTCGTCGCGCGACCCCGAGGCAGCGCGGCGCGCGCTCCGCGTGCAGGCCGAGCGCGCCTCGCCGACCGCGGCGCGCCTCACGCTCCGCACAGCGCACGTGGGCCATGCCTTCCCGACCGGGGACCTCTTCCGGCGGCTCTTGGTGCGCGCCGAGGTCCTCGGGGAGGACTACGCCGTCATCGCGTCGGCGCGCCGCTTCCTCGCGCGCCGCTTCGCAGAGACGCCCGGACCGCTCGGCGCCCGCGCGCGCACCACGGCGTCCGACGATCGCCCCGGCGCGCCCGCGCTCGCCGGGGCGCCGGTCGTCGTCGAGCTGGAGCTCGGCCCCGCGGCAGCGCAGCTCCCCATCCAGTACGAGATCGTCTATCAGCGCGTCGCGCACGCGAGCGACGGCCGCGAGGAAGACGCGATCATCGAGAGCGAAGTCTCGCTCGTTCGAGGTAGCTTGCCGAGGGACACCCCATGAAGACGCTCGCCCTGCCGGTCCTCCTCCTCCCGCTCGCCCTCGCGGCGTGCAAGCGGGGCGACAGCGAGGCGCACCGCGACCCAGCCCCGCCAGCGCCGACGGCCGCGCCGCCCCCGGCACAGACCGCGTCGGCATCCCCTCCGGCGTCATCGCAGCCCGGCTCAGCCCCGGTCGCCGCCCCGCCGCCCGCGCGCATCGCCGACACCACCGTCGCGCTGCACGTCGTCGCGGAGGACGTCCGAGAGGTCGCCGAGATCGTGCCGTGGAATCAGCTGCCGTCCGATGTGCCCCGTCCGTTCTATCTGCACCCGCTGCGCGATCGCGTGCTCGTCACGTTCAAAGGCACCTCGATCTACGCGCTCGCGGACGGCAAGCTGACGGAGGAAGACGGCATTCCGCCGTATAGCCTGCGCCTCGGCGCCTCCACGTCCGAGCTGCCTTTCATGGCCTCGGACGTCGATATCGTGTCCATCGTCGGCCGGTGGCCCTCCGACGTGTGGATCCGCGTGGACGGGTTGTTCTCGGACGGGGCGCGCCTGAACAACTTCGCCAGCCCGCTCTACCGGAAGCAGGGCGACCGGTTCGTCGAGTCGCCGCTCCCCGTCGCGGCCACGGCCTGGACGCAGGGCCGCACGCTCGTGCTGTCGGGCGACCAGCTCTCGCTCGCCCAGCCCGGCGGGGCAGATCTGCCGCGGCGGGCCGCGGGAGCGAAGTGCCCCGTCCGCGTCCGGGCCGAGGCGATGGCGGCCCTGCCGGACGGCGAGGTGCTCGTGGTCGGCCGCGATTGCGACCAGAGCGACCGGCTCGCGGTCGAGCGCTGGGCGCCCGGTCGCGCCGACTCCACGGCGATCCCCCTGCCCGCCTGGGACGGCAAGCTGCTCAGCGCCATGGTGCTCGCCACCGAGCGCGATCGCTACGTCGTCGCGCGCTTCGAGGCAGCGAGCGCCCTCGCGCGCATCGACGTGGCGGAGGCCGGCGCGACCGCCGTGCCGCTCTCGCTCCCCTCGAGCAAGCCGGTCACGGACGCCTCGCTCGCCGCCGATGGTTCGCTCTGGATCCTGCTCGGTGAAGGCGATGGGGTGGAGCTGTTCCGCCGGAACAAGGAGGGGGTCTATACGCGCGCGACGTTCCCCAAAGGCCAGGGGCTCTCCTCCACCGGGATGGCCGCCGCGAGCGCCGACGTGGTGTACCTCGCGGGATCGACGTCCAACGTGCGCTCCGTGATCCTGTCGTCTCGTCCGGGGAAGCTCTCCTTTCCCTCGGATGCGCCGGGCGCGGCAGGCCCCGACGCGGGCGCCCCGGCGGCGCCGGACGGCGGGGCGCAGGACGCCGGGGCCGCGAGCGCGCCGCCGGCGGCGCTCTCCTCGAGCTGCGCGTCGCCGTTCGTGATCCTCTTCGCCGTGAGCAAGTCAGCGCCCGCGGACTACGATTATCCCGCGACCCGCGACGCGCTCTCGGGGTGGGCCGACGGCTCGAAATACCGCTTCATCGAGTACAGCCATCGCGGCCAGCGCATGCTGGGCGCGAGCGCTCCGGACGCGGCTCGCGCCGAGACGCTCGCGGCGCGCCTGCGGGAGCGCGTGAAGGGGGCGTTGCCCGCGGTCGCCTGCTTCACCCCTGCAGATGTCCTCCGTGAGGTGAGGCTCGCGGGCGCGCCGTGACGGCTCAGCTGATCCCCATGGGCGCGCCGCCCTCGGCGACGAACCGATCGGCGATGTCCACGAGGAGCGCGTCGGTGGCAGGCTTGCTCTTCACGGTGACCTGCGTCTCGTCCGGCAGGAGCACGAACGAGCCGACCACCTTGCCGTCGAGCCGCACCTCGTGGCTCCCGCCGGGCGGAGCAGGGGCAACCTCGTAGACCTTGCCGTCGCGTGCCTTGATCTTCATGTGCTAGCGGTAGCACGCACGAGCGACGAGCGCGTTCCCCCGCGCGGCAGCCCCACGGCAGGCCGCCTCGGGCAAGAGCCCCTCCACCGCGGGCGGATTGCGCGGTAGGATGCGGCTGCGCGCTGAGCGCGAGGAGTGTTCACCGTGCCGAGATTCGATCTGGTCCCGAGCCCGTTGCTCGCGTCGACGACGGCGCGGGAGCGACCCGGGGAGAGCGTCATGACAGCGGCCTCCGCGCGCGCCATCGAACCACGCACCCACGCCGCGGGCCGCCCGCTCGACGCCGATCGCTGATGCTGACGCCAGAGCCTGGCCAGCCCCTCGAAGCCGGCGGCGGCGGATGGATCGTCCTCGGCGTCCTGAACGAGATCCTCCTCAAGCTCGCCAACCAGCCGGACCTGCGGTCGCTGTGGGAAGAGGTCTGCGCGAGCGCGCGCTGGATCGTCCCGTCCCAGCGGCTCTGCGTCGTGCTCGCCAACGACGGCGGCGGCGCCAGGATCGCGGCCAGGTACGAGCGCGGCACCTTCCTGTACGGGGCGCCCGAGGGCGGCGGCGTCGTCGTGGACGCCTGGATGGTCGCGGCGCTGGAGGCGCAGCGCCCCGCCTGGTTCAGGGGGCCGTGGGACGAGGCGCGCGAGTCGGATCGCGCGCGCGCGTGGCTCCTCGTGGAGGACCCTGACGTCGTCTTCCATGTGCCGATCCAGGTCTACAAGAAGACCATCGGCACGATGCTCTTCGCCCTGGAAGACCAGCGCCAGATCGACCGGAAGGCGCTGGCGAGCGCGACCACGTACGCGCTGTACGTCGGGGCCACGTACACGACGCTCAAGAACTCGCTCGACCTCGCCGCCGCGAGCGCGCGGCTGCGCGAGCAGAACGACGAGCTCGAGCGGGTCCAGATCGAGCTGCGCCTGCAGCTCGACCGGGTCCGCGCGGCGCACGAGGCGATGCTCGAGATGTCGACGCCGATCATCCAGGTGTGGGACGGCGTGCTCACGCTGCCCGTGATCGGCACGATCGACAGCGCGAGGGCGGCCCGCATGATGGAAGAGGTGCTCGACGCGGTCGTCCGGCACGGCGCCCGCTTCATGATCGTGGACCTCACCGGCGCGCAGGCGACGGACACCTCGACCATCGATCACCTGCTGCGGATCTTCGCGGCGACGAGGCTGCTCGGCAGCCGGTGCATCGTCTCCGGCGTCCCGACGGCGATGGTCGGGCGCATCCTGGAGTCCGGCGGCAGCCTCGACGGGATCCCGGTGTTCAGCACGCTGAAGAGCGCGCTCGAGCACGCGGTGGGCGCGATCCGGCAGCAGGCACAGCCGGCGCGCCGGTAGCCGCCGCAGCCGGAGGAGCGCCCGGACCGGAGCGGTGAAGGCCGCGCGCCGCGCGCCGCCCGCTGTGATACGCCCGCGATCCCAGACAGGAGCGTGACGGATGAAGCTCGCGATGATCGGACTCGGCAGGATGGGCGCCAACATGGCGCGCCGGCTCATGCGCGGCGGCCACGAGGTCGTCGCGTTCGATCTGAACCAGGACAGCGTGAAGCGGCTCGGCGAGGAGGGCGCGGCGACGGCCTCCTCCCTGGGCGACGCGGTGGCGCAGCTCGCGTCGCCGCGCGTGGTCTGGGTCATGCTCCCCGCGGGCGCGCCCACCGAGCGGGTCGTCGAGGAGCTCGGCGAGCTGCTCGGCGCCGGCGACGTGATCATCGACGGGGGCAACACCTACTTCAAGGACGACGTCCGCCGCGCCAGGGCGCTCGCCCCGAAGGGCATCCGCTACGTCGACGTGGGCACGAGCGGCGGCGTGTGGGGGATCGAGCGCGGCTACTGCCTCATGGTGGGCGGCGCCCCCGAGGCGTTCGCCCTCGTGCAGCCGATCCTGCGCACGCTCGCGCCGGGGCCGGGGGACATCCCGCGCACGCCGGGCAGACAGGAGGCCCAGGGCGGCGCGCAGAGCACGTCGGAGGAGGGCTACCTGCACTGCGGCCCGGTCGGCGCCGGGCACTTCGTGAAGATGGTCCACAACGGCATCGAGTACGGCCTGATGCAGGCCTACGCGGAGGGGTTCGACATCCTCAAGAACGCGGCGGGCGAGCGCCTGCCCGAGGAGCACCGGTACGCGCTCGACCTCGGCGAGATCGCCGAGGTGTGGCGGCGAGGCAGCGTGGTGGGGTCGTGGCTGCTCGACCTCACCGCGATCGCCCTCGCCGAGAGCCCGGAGCTCGCCGGGTACAGCGGCTTCGTGCAGGACTCCGGCGAGGGCCGCTGGACCGTGATGGCGGCGATCGAGGAGGCCGTCCCCGCAGAGGTGCTGTCCTCGGCGCTCTACGCGCGCTTCCGCTCACGCCACGATCACACCTTCGCCGAGAAGGTCCTCTCCGCGATGCGGCACAAGTTCGGCGGGCACCTGGAGCGCCCGACGGGGGGCTGAGCGGCGTCCCTGCCCGCCGATCGAGCGAGGATCCGGGAGCGCTCCCTGCGCGACCGGGTGCACGGCGCCGCCCGGGAGAACCTCATCCTCTTGAAGAGGCTCACGAATAGGCGTCAAATTATTGAATTTATTATGCTTTATCCTCGAATTCAGAGGATCTCCGACGAGTCGCGCTCGTCGGGCAGCGCGCGCTGGCCGGCGGCGAGGAGCGCCTCGGCGAGGAGCATCGCGTCGACCGGCCAGAGCTCGGGCGGACGCCGGTGCTTCGCCCCTGCCTCGGGGAGCGGGCGACAGCTGAGCACGAGGCGGCGGAAGCGATCCGGGACGGCCTCCCGGCCGTGCGCCGCGCCGAGCAGCGCGCCGGCGATCGCGGCGTTCGTGTCGGTGTCGCCGCCGGCTATCACCGTGTCGACGAGGCCTCGCTCGAGCGAGGGCGCGTGGAGGAGCTGGTAGAAGGCGTTCTGCAGGGCGATGAGGACCCAGCCGGCCTGGTGCGAGAAGCTCCGGGGCGGGGCGCTGCGCGCGGCCGTGAGCGCGGCGACGACCGCGCGCTCGCCGCTGCGCTCCGCCTCGTCGAGGGCGGCGGCGCAGGCGCCCTCGACGCCGGCGCCGCCCACCGCCGCGGCGATGGCCGCGACGAACGCGGCGGAGGCGGCGCAGCAGACCGGGTGGGGGTGCGTGAGCGCGCTGTCGTCGCGCGCCCAGGCCGCGGCCTCCCGCGGGCGGCCCGCGCCGAGGACGCCGAGCGGCGCCGCGCGCATCACCGAGCCGTTCGCCTCGCTGGTCAGGCTCGCGGCGGCGCGGGCGCGCTCGCGGCGCGCGCCGGGCAGCGGCGCCCCCGCGGCGGCCCTGAGCGCGGCCGCCGTGGTGTTGCCGATGTCGAACGGGCCGGAGCCGTACCAGTGCACGTAGGCGTCGAGCGCGGCCTCCGCGACGAAGCCGCGCTTGCGGACGATCGAGCGCGCGAGCATGAGCGCCATCTCGGAGTCGTCCGTCGGCTGCCCGGCCAGCGTGCCCCACGTCCCGCCGTCGGCGAGGTCGCGGACGCCGTCCGGGTAGAGCGGCGCGATCGCCTCCGCGGTGCGGAACTCGACGAGCGCGCCGAGCGCGTCGCCCGCGAGCTGGCCGAGCAGGCAGCCCTGCGCGCGCGCGAGCGTGCCAGCGCCCTCGACGAGCAGGCTGCGCGAGGGGCGCAGGAGCCCGTACGTGCCCTGCGGCGGCGGGATGCGGCCGTGGATGACGGCGTTCCACGGGCGGCGCGCGAGCTCGCGCACGACCGCGGGGGCGCCGCCGAAGAGGCGGCAGACCTCGCCGTCGCCCTGCGCGGTGTACGCGATGGGCGCGCCGTCGTCGTCGACGAGCTCGCCGCCCGCGGCGCGCACGAGCGCGTGCCCGGCGGCGTAGTCCCAGCTGCGGGGCCGGCTGAGCGAGACCGCGGCGACGCCCTCGCCGGCCGCGGCCAGGGCGAGCCGGTAGGCGAGGCTCGGGAGGGCGAGGAACCGCGCGGGGGCGACGCAGCGGGCGTTGCGGGCGGGGAGGTAATCCGCCGACTGCGACAGCAGCACGACGGCGTAGCGATCGAGCGCGCCGCCGGCGAGCGACGACGAGACGGCGGCGCCGTTGCGCCGGATCGGCCCGGCGCCCTCGGCCCAGGCGATGAGATCGCCGTCGTCGTCGGGGTAGGCGTACGCGAAGACGACGCCGAGCACCGGGGTGCCCTCGCGGAGGAGGCCGATGGAGACCGAGGCGCCGCGGTAGCCGTGCAGGAAGGACGCGGTGCCGTCGTGCGGATCGACGACCCAGCGGTGCGACGGGTCCACGCCGTCCAGGGCGCCGGTTTCCTCCCCGAGGAACGCGTACGGGATGGCCCGGGTGAGCGCGTCGCGCAGCAGGAGCTCGACCTCCACGTCGATGTCGGCGCTCGTCCCGGCGCCGCGTGGGCCGCCCGGGCGGTGGAACTCCGCGCGGAGGAGCGCGCCCGCGCGGCGCGCCGCGTCGACGGCCAGCGCGAGCTCAGCGTCGTAGCCCATGCCGTTCCCCTGGTTCCACGCGAGGCACCCTACCCCAGGTCGGCGCGCTGGCGGTGGCCGGCGTCGAGATCGCCCGGGGGAGGCGCGGCGCCGTAGCCGCGCACATCGGCGACGGCCGCGTCGACCTGGGCGACGATGGTGCGGGCGTGGTCGAGGAACGCCGCGCCGGCCGGCAGGAGCCGCATGCCCCGCGCGGTGCGCTCGAACAGCTGCGCGCCGAGCTCGTCCTCCAGGCCGCGGATCTGCCGGCTGAGCGGCGGCTGCGCGATGTGGAGCCGCCGCGCGGCGCGGCCGACGTGGCCCTCCTCGGCGACGGCGATGAAGTAACGGATCTGCGAGAGGCTCACGCGGCCGATTCTAGCCCGAACCCCGCGCGCGGGGAGCCGCGCGCGAGGGCCCGAGATCAAAACGGTATTGGATGGCCGCTCGCTGCCCGCGCATACGCCTCGCATGAACGTGGACATCCTCAGGCCTCACGCGTGGGAGGCGATGCGGCGCGCAGGGCGCGCGGCGGCGGCGACGCTCTCGGCCGTCGGGGCGCGGCTCCAGCCCTTCGTGACGACGGCGGACATCGATCAGTGGGTGCGCGAGGACACGGCGCGGCGCGGGGGCCGCCCGAGTCAGCTCGGCTACAAGGGCTTCCCTGCGGCGGTGTGCACGAGCCGGAACCACGTCGTGTGCCACGGGATCCCGCGGCGCGACGAGGTGCTCCTGCCGGGCGACATCGTCAACGTCGACGTGACCACGGAGCTCGACGGCTATCACGGCGACACCTCCGCGACGTTCTTCATCGGGGAGCCGAGCCCCGAGGCGCTGCACGTGGTGGACGTCGCCAGGCGCTGCCGGGACGCGGGCATCGCGGTCGTGCGCGACGGGGCGCGGCTCGGCGACATCGGCGCGGCGATCGAGGAGATCGCGCGCGCGGAGGGGTGCGGCGTGGTCCGCGAGGTCGGCGGTCACGGCATCGGACGGAGGATGCACCTGCCGCCGCACGTCGCGCACACGGGGGTGCGCGGGTCGGGCATGCGGCTCCGCGCCGGGATGGCCATCACGATCGAGCCGATGGTCAACCTGGGCTCGCACCGCATCCGCACGCTCGACGACGGGTGGACCATGGTCACGGAGGACGGCAGCCTCTCGGCGCAGTTCGAGCACACCGTGCTCGTCACGCGGGGCGGCTGCGAGATCCTGACGCTCTCCTGACGCTCTGAGGGCCGCGCAGGGGCCTGCGCCCGCGCGCTCGCAGGCCGAGGATCCTGGGAAATGCTAGGATGAGGGCCCATGCGGCAGGCGCTCGAGCACGGCTACGCGTTCGATCCCGACGACCCGCGCGCCCCCTCCGAGGCGGCGTGGGAGCGCATGACCGACGAGGAGCGCGCGCGGGTCGTGGACATGCTTCCGTCCGAGTTCGAGCTCGAGCCGCCCGAGGGCGATCCGCACCGCGTGGCCGCAGCGCAGGTGATCGCGACGCTCGACGCGTATTTCCGCCGGAGCGGGCGGAGGATCTACCTGTCCTCGAACCTCGCGGTGTTCTACCCGGACGAGCCTGCCTTCGCGCCGGATCTGCTCGCCGTCCTCGACGTGGAGCCTGGCGAGAGGATGAAATGGGTCGTCGGCGCGGAGGGCAAGGGGCTCGATCTGGTCCTGGAGGTGGCCTATGCGGGCAACCTGACGAAGGATTTCGAGACCAACGTCGAGCGTTATGCCCGGCTCGGCATCTCCGAGTACTTCATCTTCGACCGGCGCCGGCTGAGCCTCCGCGGGTACCGGCTCCCGCCGGCCGACACGGCGCGCAGGGCGCGGAGCTACCAGCCCGTCCTGCCCCAGGCAGGCCGGTTCGCGTCGCAGGTGCTCGGGCTGGAGCTCGCGGTGGAGGGCTCGAAGCTGCGCTTCTTCAGCGGGACGGCGAAGCTGGAAGAGGCGGATGAGCTGATCGCGCGGCTCGGCGTGATGCTGGACGACGTGCTCGCGCGCAAGGACGATGCGGAGCTGCGCGCCGCGGACGAGGCCAGCCGCGCCGAGGAAGCGGAGCTTCGCGCCGAGGCGGAGGCCAAGCGCGCCGAGGCGGAGGCCAGGCGCGCGTCGGACCTGGAGCGCCAGCTCGCCGAGGCGCTGGCCGAGATCGAGCGCCTCCGCCGCAACTGACCGCGCCCGCGCCGCGCGCGAACGCGGCGGCGTCACACCCCCTTGGTCACCCAGGCCCAGACGAACTCGCACTCCATCGGCGACGCGCCGCTCTCGTCGGTCACCGTGACGGCGACCGCCACGTCCCCTTTCGGCTGGTCCAGGAAGGACTGGCGCTGCTCGGGCGTGAGGGTCGCGACCGCGCGGAGGCCGCCTTGGGCGCGGCGTTTGTAGTCGATCTTCATGCTGCGCAGGAGCGGCAGCTTGTCGTCCGGCAGGTTGACGGCGACGACGAAGCCGGTCGCCGTCTCGGCCAGGAGCCCCGCCGCGGCGGCGTGCACCCCGCCGATGTGGTTCCGCACCCTGCGCCCGTTGGCGAGCCGCAGCGCTACCCGATCCGAGCTCACCTCGTCGAACTGGATCCCGGCGGTCCCGGTGAACGGCACCATGCGCTGGAACAGCACGGTCTGCGCGCGCGTGCGCAGGAAGGACGGGAGCGCCTGGAGCGGCGCGAGCGAGCGGGAGATGAAGTTCAGCTGGGACATGGATCCTCCGAAGGACCGCGAGCTTAGCGCATGCCGGCCCGGCGCCTTGTCAGGCCGTGGGCGGCGCGGCTCCCACGTCAGCGCCGCCGCCGCTGGGGCTTGTTCACCGCGACCGCGGCCTCTTCTTCCGCCCGTTCCGCCCGTTCCGCCGTCGAGCGCGCGGTGTCCGTCTCGACGCGCAGCTTGCCCTGACGGTCCCCCTCCTCCGCCGCGCCGATGCGCTGGCGCGGGGCCGCCGCAGGGCGCCAGTCCTTGCCGATCGCCCTCGCCATGGCCACCTCGTGCCTGCGGCGATGCTGCTCGTGCCACCACCGCATCTGCTCGGCCTCCTCCGCCCAGTCGTCCTCGTGCGCGGTGAACGCGACCAGCCCGTGGATGGCGACGCCGATCGCCCAGCCCAGCGGGATGATCGCCGCCCAGAGCACGACGCCGAGCGCAAAGGCGAGCGTGAGGAGCGCCGCGTTGACGATGAGGTAGACGCCGAGGTGCCGGTAGAAATCGCGGCGCTTGCGCCGGAGCCACGTGGCGCGCTCGGCGGCGGTCGCCGCGCTCGACCTCCGCTGCACATCGTCGCGCTCGCGCGCGCGGAGCGCGCGGCTCGCCTCGCGCAGCGCCTCGGGGCCCACGCCCACCTCTTCCGCCGCGGCGAGCAGGTCGTCGAAGCCGAGGCGCGCGTCGCCCCGCAAGGCGCGCGGCTCGCCTCCGTCGGCGGAGGCCTGGCGCTCGATCGCCTGCGCGAGGACGTCCCGGACCTCCTCGGTCGAGAACCGCTGCGCTGCGGTTTCGCCGCCGCGACGCGCCTCGCTCCCCTTCACGCCGGGCGCCTGCGCGGGCGGCGCGGACGTCGCGGCTGCAGGCGCGGCGGGCGCCTCGCCCCTCCCTGCCGCCTCGAGCGCGCGCAGGAGCTCGTCCATGGACGCGAACCGATCGTCGGGGCGCTTCGACAGCGCGCGCAGCACGACCGCGCTCACCGCGGGCGGAACGGCGGCGGCGTCGAGCAGGGCGCGGTCGGCCTCGTCGGTGAGGATCGACGCGACGACGGCGAGCATGTCGCCGGCGCCGCGCCAGGGCAGCCTGCCGGTGAGGAGCTCGAAGGCGAGCACGCCCCACGCGAACTGGTCCGCGCGCCCGTCGAGCTCGGCGCCGCGGATCTGCTCCGGGGCCATGTAGACGGGCGTCCCGAGCTTGACGCCGAGCGCGGTCAGCGTCGGCAGCGCAGGGGCCTCGGTGGACGCGTTCGGATCGGCGTCGCCGGCGGCGCGGCGCGCGATGCCGAAGTCGAGCACCTTGATCACCCCGTCGTCCCGGACCATCACGTTCTCCGGCTTGATGTCCCGGTGGACGAGCCCCCGCCGGTGCGCCGCCGCGAGCGCGCGGGCGACGTCGGAGAGCCAGGCGACCCGCGTCGAGGCCGGCGCGTCGGCGCCGCTGATGGCGCTGCGCAGGGTGCGGCCCGGGACGAGCTCCATCACGATGAACGGCGTCCCCTCGAGCTCGCCGACGTCGAAGATCGAGACGGCGTTCGGGTGATCGAGCGCTGCGGCGGCGCGCGCCTCGCGGAGCAGGCGCGCGCCGGCGTCCTCGTCCACGATGCCGCCCGCGATCACCTTGACCGCGACGCGCCGCCCGAGCCGCGCGTCGTGCGCCCGGTAGACGCAGCCCATCCCCCCCTGCCCGATGGCGGCCTCGATCGTGTATCGCTCGAACGAATCGCCCGGCTTCAGCATTGCCGGCGGGGAGCCTAATGGATCCGCGTGGGCTTGGACAGGCGGCCCTTGGCCCGCGAACGGCGCGTGCGGAGGTCGATCTGTGCCCGCAGGACGCCCCGTTGGCCGTGGAGGGCCCGGGGGCGTGGCGTCAACTCCGCGGATCGCGGCGCCGCGGCTTGTGTAAGGTGGCGCCATGTCATCGCATCGAACGATGCTGCTCGGCGTCGCGGTCGGGGCAGCGGGCGGTCTCACGGCGAACGCTGTCGCGGCAGGGCACCCGGCGCTCACCTGGATCGTCGATCACATCACCTACCCGGTGGGCCAGATCTTCCTGCGCCTGCTGTTCATGCTCGTGCTCCCGATCCTGTTCTCGGCGCTCGTGATGGGCGTCTGCGAGCTCGATCTGAAGCACGTCGGTCGGCTCGGCCTGCGAACGCTGGGCTACACGGCCGTCGTCTCGAGCATCGCTGTGCTGATCGGCCTCGTCCTGGTGAACCTGATCCGCCCGGGCGACGGCCTGCCCGAGGCGGTCCGGAGCCTCGCGCGCGGCGGGGGGATCAAGGCGGCGACCGCGCCGGCCGACACCTCGCCGGTGGGGATGATCATCGGGATGGTGCCGGACAACATCTTCAAGGCGGCGGCAGGGGGCGACGTGCTCGCGGTGATCACGTTCTCGCTGCTCTTCGGCATCGCCCTGTCGCTCACCCAGACCGATGCGGCGACGCGGCTCCGCGAGTGCATCCAGGGGCTGTTCGACGTCTCGATGCGGCTCATCGAGGGGGTGCTCCGGTTCGCGGCGATCGGCGTGGGCGCGCTGCTCTTCACGATCACGTCTCGCATGGGCATCGGCATCATGCAGCAGCTGGCGGCGTACGTGCTCACGGTGCTGCTCGGCCTCGGCCTTCACATGTTCGTTGTCTATTCGCTCTCGGTCCGTTTCCTTGGCGGGATGTCGCCGGTCGCGTTCTTTCGCGGGAGCCGGACGGCGATCGTGACGGCGTTCTCGACCGCCTCGTCGAACGCGACGCTGCCGACCGCGCTGAAGGTGGCCGAGGAGGAGCTGAAGCTGCCGCCGTCCGTGGCGCGCTTCGTGCTGACCGCCGGCGCCGCGATGAACCAGAACGGGACGGCGCTGTTCGAGGGGGTGACCGTGCTTTTCCTGGCCCAGGTCTACGGCGTCTCGCTGAGCTTCGGGCAGCAGGCGACCGTGATGCTCATCTCGGTGCTCGGGGGGATCGGCACGGCGGGCATTCCGGCCGGCTCGCTGCCCGTCATCGCGATGATCCTTGGGATGCTCGGCATCCCGCCCGAGGGGCTCGGCCTGGTCCTCGGGGTGGATCGGTTCCTCGACATGTGCCGGACGGTGATCAACGTGGTGGGGGACCTGGCAGCGGCGGTGTTCGTATCGCGGGATCAGCACCCGAAGCCGCAGGAAGCAGCCGGCGCGTGACTGGACGGGGCGAGCGCCCGCTCCCGACCGTCGGGGCTGAGCCGCTCGCCGACGTTCCTCGGTTCAGGCCGCCATCTTCATGCCGGGCATCATCATGCCCATCATGTTCGGCATCATCATCGCGGGCATCATCATGCCCATCATGTTCGGCATCATGCCGCCCATCATCGGCATCATGCCCATCATGTTCGGCATCATGCCGCCCATCATGTTCGGCGTCATGCCCATCATGTTCGGCGTCATGCCCATCATGTTTGGCATCATGCCGCCCATCATGTTTGGCATCATGCCGCCCATCATGTTCGGCATCATGCTCATCATCGGCATCATGCCCATCATGTTCGGCATCATGCCGCCCATCATCGGCATCATGCCCATCATGTTCGGCATCATCGGCATCATCGGCATGTTCATCATGGCTCTCCCCTGCGTCAGTCGTTGCGGGAAGTGGAGTAACTCCCTGACCGGATCGGAGCAATGTTGAAGACTTGGAGCGCGTGTTTTCCTCCACGGGAGCGGACAGGGCTTCGGACGGAGCGGATGGACGGCCGAACCAAACAGAGGAACATCCACGATAACGGCAGCCATCGCTGCCGTGCTGGTCGAAATAGAGCCCCCTGAGGCGGGCGCGCTCAGGATGGGAGTCTCGGAGAAGATGCGCCGGAAGGCCGTTCCGTCGCGGTCGAGGTGCGCGCGGGACCGTGGAACCGGGCGCAACCGTGGCGCGCAGGGACACCGGGTGGACGGTGCCGGCCTCCGTCACTCGAGCGTGAACGTCGCTCCGGTCACCGGATCGCACACCAAGATCGGCACGTCCTCGCCGGCGCTCTTCAAGCGCGCCCGCGCCTCCTCGATCGCCTCGTCCACGGCTGCCTCCGCCGCCTTCTGCGCGGCCTCCCCTGCCCCCTCGCCGCTCGCGCCGAGCTGGGCCGCCCGCTGGTCCTCCTCGGCCCGCTGCGCCCGCTCGCGGTTCGCCTCTGTATCGAGGGCGTCGCTCGTCTCACCGACGGGCACCACCTTCACGAGGAAGTCACCCACCCGCAGGCTCATCGGATCCGGCTTCTTCGGGTCGCTCACAGCGTCTGTCCTCCCGCCACGCATGAGCTTGCCGTAAATCCGCGCGATCCACCACCACCCCGAGCGCCGGGCTGATCGCGAGGCGCACGGGCACGACCCTCAGGAGAACGACCGGTGCTCCGGCCGGTAACGAGCGCTGGCCGTCGTCGTGGCGTACGCAGAACGGTAGTCCGTCGCGAGCCAGACCAGGCCGACGGCCACGCCCGACACGAGATAGAAGCTCCTCGCCGCGGGCTCCTCATCGAAGCCGAACAGCCACGGCGCCGCGACGAGGAGCACGGCGACCGTGGCCTCGATCGCTCCGTGGACAGGGAACGGGATGAGCTTCGCGGCGCCCAGCGGGAACGCGGTGAGCAGCGTCATCCCGAGATGCGCGGCGCCCAGGACGTAGCAGAGCGTCTCGGGGAGCCCGCCGAAGCCGAACAGCGACGGGGCCAGCAGGAACAGGGCCGCAACCGCATAGTCCACAAACCCATGAGCTCGAGGCGACAGCATCTTCATGACCGACTCCTTGCAAAATCGATGTCCGGATTGAGTGCCTTCGTCGGTCCGGAAATTTGCAAGGGATATGCCGCTCAGAGGCTCTCGGGAGAGAGCTTGTCCTCCCGGCGACCTCGGCGGCCATTCGATCATCCATCGGCCAGGAAAGGAAGAACGGCGGGCGTACGCCTGGAGGCGTCGGGCGCTTCGACGGCCGAACCCGAGCCACATTTCCGCCCGGGGGAGCTCAGCCACGAACGCGCTTCGTGTGGCACATTGCCCCGCCGTGCGTCACTTCGCGGCGGAGATCAGGAGCTCTGGATCGACGCGTGTCTCGAAGAGATTCATGCGCCAGTCGAGGTGCGGTCCGTTCGTGCGGCCGGTCATCCCGACGGTCGCGATGACCTGCCCCTGCTTGACCTCGTCGTTCACCTTCACGGCGAAGCCGTGCAGATGGATGAACGTGGAGGTCAGTCCCTGCCCGTGATCGATGATCACGGTGTGACCGCTCAGCGGGAGGTCCTTCTCGACGAGCACGACCTTGCCGCAGGCAGGCGCGCGCACCGGCGTACCGACGGGCACCGCGATGTCCACGCCCCAGTGGATCCCGCCGTCCGTGCCGTTGAGCAGGCGCGGCTGGCCGTACCGCGAGGTGATGGGGCCCTTGGACGGCCAGATGAAGCCGTTCTTGTAGCAGTTCCTCTTCGTGTACTTGTTCCGGAGCGCGTCGAGCTTCTTCTCGGCCTGCGTGAGCTTCACGCGCGTCGCCATGTCGAGCTTGACCATGTTCTCCGGCAGGTGGTCGACCTTGTCGACCTCGAACTTGCGAGGCTCCACGTCGAAGATCTTCTCGAGCACCTGCCCGTCGTCGAACGTGATGGTCAGCTTCTCCTGCGCTGGCGCGTTGCGCGAGAAGGCGATCAGGAACTCCCCTTCGTCGCTGACGGTCACGCGATGGCCGGGGAACGCCATGCGGCGCAGCTTGCCGTTCAGCTTGGCGCGCAGGAGCCCTCCCTGGACGACGCGCCCTTCCACTGAGAGGCGGCTGTCGTCGGCCGCGGGCGGCCCGGCGTCGGCCGCCGCCGCGCTCGCCGCGGGCGCCGCGGCATCGGCGGTGTCGGCCGCCGCGGGAGCGGCGCTGGCGTCGGGCGCCTCGACCGGCGCGCTGCTCGCGGAGGCGACCGGCGCGGCGGAGGCAATCGGCGCCGGATCGGCGGAGGCCTGGGCGCCCGTGGTGGACGAGCTCGAAGAAGGAGCACCGCGATCGCAGGCAGCGATCGTGAGCAGACTTACAACGATGACGGGAACGCGCATGACGGCGATCGTGCCAGAGTTTCCGTACATCGACGAGATAATGTCGAAGCGCGTCATTCTGGCATGGTCGGGTCGCAAGCGACCTGTGCGCCTTGCAGACGACCTGGGCGCCTCGGCGCGGCGCCCTCACCCCTCGTTGGCGCGCGACGAGCGCCAACGAGCGCCGGGCTCGCGACGCCGCGCGCATCAGGCGATGCGCGGCGTGTCGGATCGGGCGCGGTGAGGATCAGTTATCGACGCGAGGGGTGTCGTGCCGCGGCTGCGGCCGCGCCGGGGGCTGCGCCTGCGCGGGGGGCTGCGCCTGCGGCCGAGCGTGCCCCTGGGGGTGTGGGCGGCCCTGTCCCTGCGGGCGAGCTTGCCCCTGCGGCCGGCCCTGCGCCTGCGGGCGAGCTTGCCCCTGTCCCTGCGGCCGGCCCTGTCCCTGCGGCCGGCCCTGTCCCTGCGGGCGAGCTTGCCCCTGGGGGTGTGGACGGCCCTGTCCCTGCGGGCGAGCTTGCCCCTGCGCCTGCGGTGCGGGCCTGGGATCGATCTGGAAGGCGGGAACCCCGGGGTCGGCGAGGAGGGGGAGGCGCTTCTGGATGAGGCGCTCGATGTCGGCGAGGTAAGCGCGCTCCTCGCTGTCGCAGAACGAGAGCGCCACCCCGGACGCCCCGGCGCGCGCCGTGCGGCCGATGCGGTGCACGTAGCTCTCCGGGATGTTCGGGAGGTCGTAGTTGATCACGTGCGAGATGTCGTCGATGTCGATGCCGCGCGCCGCGATGTCGGTCGCGACGAGCACGCTCGTCGTCCCCTGCTTGAAGCTCGCGAGCGCCCGCTCGCGCGCGCCCTGGGACTTGTTCCCGTGGATGGCGACCGCCTCGATGCGCGCACGGCTGAGCTGCTGGACCACGCGGTTGGCGCCGTGCTTGGTGCGGGTGAACACGATCGCCCGGCGGAGCGCGGGATCCTTGAGCACGTGCTCCAGCATCGCGCGCTTGTCGGATCGCTCGACGAAGACCACCCGCTGGTCGATGTTCTCGGCCGTCGTGGCGATCCGCGCGACCTCGACGCGCACCGGGTTGCGCAGGATGCTGTTCGCGAGCTTCAGGATGTCCGGCGGCATCGTCGCCGAGAACAGGAGCGTCTGCCGGCGCTCGGGCAGCATCGCGAGCACGCGCCGGATGTCGTGGATGAACCCCATGTCCAGCATCCGATCGGCCTCGTCGAGGACGAGCGTGTCGAGGCGACCGAACGGGGCGATGCCCTGCGAGCAGAGATCGAGCAGCCGGCCCGGCGTCGCCACGAGCACGTCGACGCCGCGGCGCAGCGCCTCCATCTGGGGGCGCTGCCCCACCCCGCCGAAGACGACCGCGGTCCGCAGGCCGAGGTTCTTGCCGTACGTGGTGAAGCTCTCGGCGACCTGCGCCGCGAGCTCGCGCGTCGGGGTGAGCACGAGCACGCGGAGCCCGCCCTGCCTCGGCCCGCCGCTCTGCGCGAGGCGCTGCAGGATCGGCAGCGCGAACGCGGCGGTCTTGCCCGTGCCGGTCTGCGCGCAACCGAGGAGGTCGTTGCCCTCTAGGATGGGCGGGATGGCCTGCTGCTGGATGGGCGTCGGGGCGCTGTACCCCTCGGCCTCGATGGCACGGAGAAGCGGTTCGATGAGCTTGAGATCGGCAAATTGCATGGACATCGGGCTGGAATCGGGCTGGAGCACAGCCCCTCCTGAGCAAGGGCGGAAAGTACGCCGCGGCACCGCGCCCTCCTTGCGAAGAGGGTTCGATCACGGAGAGCTGCCGCCTCACGCCCCCTTGAGCGGGGGCTGCGAGGACCAATGACAGCGACCGAGCACCGCGACCCGTGCCAGGTCAGTCCGAGGCGGCGACTCTAGTACGGCGTGGTGAGGAAGTCGAGCCGCTCCGCTCGCGGTGCGCGGAGCGCCCTCCGCGCGCGCGGCGCACCATGCTAGACCGTCGCCCGAGCGGAGGGCCCGCTTCAGTGCGCTCGCGCTCGCAGGTCCCCCCGCGTCGCCCCGCGTCGCCCGCGACCTCCAGCGTCTTCCCGTCCCTTCGAAGCAGCGCAGCACGCCATGGCCGAAACCGCCGAAGCCTCGAAAACGCCGGCTCAGGTCGGGCACTCCGCTCCGGAGCGCCCCGTCCTTCGGTTGCCCCGATCCCGGCTTCGGCGCTGGGTCCTCGGTGCCGTCGCCGTCCCGGTGCTCTCCGGGGCCGGGTTATGGATCGCGGTGCACCGCATCCCATGGATGGGCCCGCTCGTCGCGAACGGGCTGCGTTCGGTGATCGGGGCCGAGAACGTGACGGCGCTCGAGGAGACCGCCTACGCCCTGGAGGATCGCGTCCACCAGCTCTGGCGCAAGGACGAGCCGCCGAAGACGTACTGGGAGGTGCCCGAGCCGCCGGGCCCTGCCGCGACGGCCTCGCCATCGGCGGGCGCAACGCCGAGCCCGGCCGCGGTGGGCGCCGGCGCGGCGGCGTTCCGGCCGACGGACGTCGGCCCCTCGCACGCGGCCTGGTCGGCCCCCGGCGACGGGCGGTGGGTGCCCATCGCGGATCACGCCCATCCGAGCGACGCGCCGCGCCTCCACAAGACGCTGCTCCACCCGGATCCGAACCGCTCCTGGGCGGAGCTGTTCATCGTGGCGGTGGATCTCGCGCGGGTCGATGTGCACCTCATGGCCGGCTCCCGCGAGCCGGCGGCGACGACCGAGGAGGGCAAGCCCTACGAGCGGCCCGCGAAGATCCCGGAGGCGGACCACGGGCGGCTGCTCGCGGCGTTCAACGGCGGCTTCATGACCGAGCACGGCCAGTGGGGGATGCGGGTCGACGGCGTGACGCTTGTGCGCCCCCGGGACCAGGGCTGCACGCTCGCGCGGCGCGGCGATGGACGGCTGCAGATCGCGCCATGGACCAGGCTTTCGGTGGGAGAGAGCGACATGCCGTGGTGGCGGCAGACGCCGAGCTGCATGGTCGACGAGGGCGAGCTGCACCCGCTGCTCCGCGCGCCGCAGGTCCGCAACTGGGGCGCCACGCTGGACGGCAACACGGTGATCCGCCGCTCCGCGGTGGGGCTCGACCGCGACGGCAAGGTCCTCTACGTCGGGATCAGCAATCACACGACGGCGCCCGCCATCGCGCTCGGCATGCAGCACGCCGGCGCCTCGGCGGTGGCGCAGCTCGACGTGAACTGGTCGTACCCGAAGTTCCTCCTCTACGAGCCGGGTGAGGGCGGCGCCCTCGCGCCGGTCGCGCTGGCGAGCGGCTTCGAGTTCTCGGAAGACGAGTACATCCGCAAGCGCTCCCTGCGCGATTTCTTCTACCTGACCCGCAAGACCCCGGCGCCCTCGACCGCGACCCCGTGACCTCGTGATGCCTCGCAGCGGCCGGCGGTCCCCTCCGGACCGGGGCTCGCGCCCGCGCGTGTAGGCTCGGGGCGAGCATTTTTTTGCCACACGGGTGAGCCCGTCGAGCCGCATTGCATCGAGCGAGCACCTTTTGCCACAGGACAACGACTCTCACGCATCGCGACGCATTGCGGTCAGCCCATCTCAATTTCCAACCATATTTCATCAAGGCTGCTGGTATCCGCGATTGACAGCGCGAGGGAGCTCGATAGGTAAACGGCACCTCACGGCGGAACACCATGCGTTTTTATGCAGACCTCCATGTGCACTCGAAGTACTCCCGCGCGACGAGCAGCGATTGCGATCTCGCGCATCTGAGCTACTGGGCTCAGCGCAAGGGCATCGCGGTGCTGGGCACGGGGGACTTCACCCATCCAGCGTGGATGGCCGAGCTCCGCGAGCACCTCGTGCCCGCCGAGCCCGGGCTCTTCCGCCTGCGGGACGATCTCGGCCGCGCGGTCTCGGATCGGCTCCCCGGGGCCTGCCGCGGAGAGATGCGCTTCGTCCTCTCGGTGGAGATCTCGACGATCTACAAGAAGGGAGATCGGACGCGGAAGATCCATCACCTCCTCTACGCGCCCAGCTTCGACGCGGCGGAGCGCATCGTCCGCGCGCTCGCCAAGATCGGCAACCTGACCGCCGACGGGCGGCCCATCCTCGGGCTCGATTCGCGCCACCTTCTGGAGATCGTGCTGGAGGCCGGCGAGGGCTCCTACCTCGTGCCGGCGCACATCTGGACTCCCTGGTTCTCGGTGCTGGGCTCCAAGGCGGGCTTCGACGCGGTCGAGGAGTGTTATGGCGATCTCGCGCCGCACATCTTCGCGCTCGAGACCGGGCTCTCGTCCGATCCCGCGATGAACTGGCGGATCTCCGGGCTCGATCGGTACCGGCTCGTCTCGAGCTCGGACGCGCACTCGCCCGCGAAGCTCGGGCGCGAGGCCACGGCCTTCGACGCCCCGCTCGACTACTTCGCGATCCGGCGCGCCCTGGAGACCGGACAGGGCTTCGGGGGTACGGTGGAGTTCTTCCCGGAAGAGGGCAAATACCACCTCGACGGCCACCGCAAGTGCAATGTCGTGCTCTCGCCGGCGGAGACGCGGGCGCTCTCCCTCGCCTGCCCCGTGTGCGGGCACCCGGTCACGGTGGGCGTGCTGCACCGGGTCGAGGAGCTCGCCGATCGCGACGAGGGCGTGCGCCCGGAGGGCGCGAGCGAGTTCCGCAACCTGGTGCCGCTGCCCGAGGTGCTGGCCGAGCTCCACGGCGTGGGCGCCTCCAGCAAGGTGGTGCAGCGGAGCTACGACGGGGTGCTGTCGCGCATCGGCCCCGAGCTGTTCCTCCTCGGCGACGCCCCGCTCGACGAGATCGAGCGCGCCGGCACGCCCCTGCTCGCCGAGGCGATCGCGCGGATGCGCGAAGGGCGCGTGATCCGCGACGCAGGCTACGACGGCGAGTACGGCGCGATACGGGTCTTCCAGCCGGAGGAGCTCGCGCAGCGCCGCGGGGGCGGGCTCCTCTTCCAGCCGGAGGCCGCGGCGCCGAAGCCGCCTCCCTCGGGGGCGCGCGCTCCCGCGGCGTCGCGCCCCCCTCCGCGCCGCGGCCGGGCCGACGCGGCCCCTCGCCCGGCGCCGGCCGGCGAGGTGTCCCGCGGCGCGCCCCCTGCGCCGGGCGGCGCAGCGCCGCTCGACGCGCTCGACCCGGAGCAGCGGGCCGCGGCGGAGATCACGGACGGCGCGCTGCTCCTCCTCGCGGGGCCAGGCACAGGCAAGACCCGCACGCTCACGCACCGGATCGCGCACCTCGTCCTCGATCTCGGGGTGCCGCCGGAGCAGTGCCTCGCGATCACCTTCACCCGCCGCGCCGCCGACGAGCTGCGGGAGCGGCTCGGCGCGCTGCTCGGCGAGGCCGGCGGCCGCGTGCCCGCCATGACCTTCCACGCGCTCGGCCTCTCCCTGCTCCGCGAGCACGCCCAGGGCGCGGGGGCCGCGCCGCCCGCGATCGCCGACGAGCGCGAGCGGACGGCGCTGCTCGCCGCGGCGCTCGGCGTCCCGGACCGGCGGGCGGCCAGGTTGCTCGCCGACATCGCCGCGCTGAAGCGGCGCTTCCCGCGCCACGCCGACGCGCACGGGTCGCCGGCCGCGGGCGGCGAGATCGACCGCCACGTCGACCGCGCGTGGAAGGTGTACGAGGACGAGCTCGCCGCGCGCGGGCTCCTCGACCTCGACGACCTGATCGGGCACGCCGTCCTGCTCCTGGAGCAGCAGAGCGGAGCGCTCGCCGCGGCGCGCGAGCGGGCCCGGTATCTCTCCATCGACGAGTACCAGGACATCGATGAGCGCCAGTACCGGCTGGTGCGCGCGCTCGTCGCTCCCGGCGGAAACGTCTGCGCCATCGGCGATCCCGATCAGGCGATCTACGGATTCCGCGGCGCGGACGTGGGCTTCTTCTTCCGTTTCCAGCAAGATTTCCCGGCGGCGCGCGTGGTGCGCTTGAAGCGGAACTACCGCTCGTCGCGCCCCATCGTCGAGGCGGCGCTCCAGGTGATCGCGCCCTCACCGACGCTCGGCGCGCGGGAGCTCCTGCCGAGCGCGGGCGGCGTGGAGCTCGTGGCGGTCCACGAGTCGCCGACGGAAGCCGCCGAAGCCGAGCGCGTGGTCCACACGATCGAGCGGATGCTCGGCGGGTCCACGTTCTTCTCGATGGATAGCGGGCGGGTGGGCGACCCTGCCGGGAGCGGCGACTATTCCTTCTCGGATTTCGCGGTCCTCTACCGGACCGAGGCGCAGTCCGAGCGGCTCCGGGAGGCGTTCGCCCGCTCGGGGATGCCGTTCCAGCGGCGGTCGGATCGCCTCCTCGCCGAGCGCGCGGGCTCCGAGGCGCTCGCGCGGGCGCTCGCCGGCACACCGCCGGGGCCGCTCGCGGCGCGCCTCAAGGCGGCCGCGGCGCGCCTCCGCGAGGAGGTGGCGCAGCCCGGGCTCGCCGGCGCTCCGCCCGCGGCGGGGGCGGCCGAGGAGGACGCGGCGAGCGCAGCGTGTCTGCGCGAGGCCGACGTGGACGCGGCGCTGGAGCTGCACCTCGCGCTCGCGGAGCGCTGCGGCGGCGACGTCGATCGCTTCTTGATCGAGCTCGCGGTGTGCTCCGAGATCGACGCGTGGGATCCGCGGGCCGACCGCATCTCCCTGCTGACGCTGCACGCGGCCAAGGGGCTCGAGTTTCGGGTGGTCTTCCTCGTGGGGTGCGAGGACGGCCTGCTCCCGCTCCGGTTCCCCGGCAGGGATGAGACGGACGTCGCCGAGGAGCGCCGGCTCTTCTATGTGGGCATGACGCGGGCGCGAGAGCGGTTGTTCCTCACCCGGTCCATGCAGCGCGCGCGGCACGGCAAGGTGGTTGAGACCGAGGTGTCGCCCTTCGTACGCGAGGTGGAGGAGCGGCTGCTCCTTCGGACCGGCCCGTCGCCCGAGGCGCAGAGGGGCTCACGCGCCGGGGCCGATCGTCAGATGAAGCTCTTCTAGCGGGGCGCGCCGCCGAGCCGCTTCTGGGCCGCGCACGCCGCCTTGTCCTGCGTCCGCATGCACTGGTCAGCGTAGAAGGTCCGGGCCCGCTCCTTGTCCTTGCGCTCCAGGAGCGGGCCGAACGCGTCACACGCCTTCTTCTCGCCCCACTGCGTGCAGGCCTTCTCGTAGAGCGAGTAGGCCCGCTCCGGATCGGCGGTCACGCCGTCGCCGCGCTGCCAGATCTCGGCGGCCCGCACGCAGCCGCCGGTGCCACACACCTTCTCGTAGAGCGCCGCGGCGCGCGGCATGTCCTTCGGAATGCCGTTCCCCTTCTCGTACATCCCGGCGAGGCTCAAGCACGCATCCGCCCCGAACCCCTTCTCCGGACAGCCCTTCTCGAAGAACGAATACGCCTTCGCGACGTCCTTCGGAACGCCGTCGCCCTGCGCGTAGACCGAGCCGGCGGCGTTGCAGGCGCGCATGTCCCCCAGGCTGCAACCGGCGCTGTACGCCGCGATCGCCTTCACCCCGTCCTTCGGCGCCCCCTGCCCCTTGCGCAGGATGTCCCCGAGATCGACGCAGTCCTCGGACTGGCCGCCCTGGCACGCGCGCTGGAGCACGCCCACGGCGACCCCCACGTCCTTCGCCGCGAGCTTCCCCTCGACCAGCATCTTGCCCAGCGCGCTGCAGCTCGGCCCGTGCCCGAGATCGCAGCCGCGCCGGAGGAACGCGACCGCGCGCGTCGGATCCTTCGGGAGGACCGCCTGCGGGCCTTCGCTGAGGTACCACTCGGCCACGCTGAAGCACGCCCAGCCGTCGCCCATCTCGCACGCCTTGTCGGCGAACTCTCGCACCTTGGCCCGCCCCGCGGCGTCCGGGGGGACCTTGGCGCTCTTCATGTCGCGCAGGAGCTGCTTCGCCCTCGCATAGCAGGCCTGCGTGACGCCGGCGCCGCACGCCTTCTCGAACAGCTCCGCCGCTCTCGCGTCATCGCGCGGAAAATCCTTGCCGCCGAGGTACTGAATCCCGAGGTGATAGCAGCTGCCGACATCGCCTTTCCCGCACTCCGCCGCGCAGGAGCGGGCGTCGTTGGGCTCGCACAGGTGCGCGGGCGCGAGCGCCGGCGGGGAGCACTTCGCCCCGCTCGGCACCGTCCCGAGCGGGCACAGGCTCGACAGCTTCGGGAACTCGTCTTCCGCCTGCTTCACCGGAGCCTCGGCCGCCGCCGCCTTCTTCGTGAGCAGCGGGACGAGCTCCAGGCGCAGCGGCGCATGGCAGCGCTCCGTCGGCGCCTGCGCGTCGGGCTTCGCGGCCCGGCAGGCGTCGAGCTCCCCTTCCTTGCTCGTGGTGCCTCCCTGGCCCGCCGCCGCGGCCGCCCCGACCGCCCCGAAGACCTGATCCACCGTCCGCGCCGTGCCCCGGCTGCCTGGCGTCATCGCGAAGGCACCGAGGAGCGCGGCGCGCACGAAGTGCGTCGCGCCCTCGCAGCTGCCCGAGAGATCCTGCGCGGAGGAGGAGGCCACCGTGGTCGCCATCTTCCCCGTCGGCACGAGCGCCACGTCGATCGCGGCCGAGCCGCCGCCCTCGATCGCGGTGCTCAGCGCCGGGGCCCCGAAGGGGACGTTCGCCTGCATCTCCGCAGGGTTTGTTAATTGTATTACTTTTTCTGCCCGGGTCACGCCAGCGAAGGAGTAGCTCCCTGGGAGCTTGCACTGCGTGAGGAGCTTCAGCGTCGTGCAGTCGTAGGAGACGACGGCGATGCCGTCTTTCATCGCGAGCCCGAGATCGGAGCGGCGTGTCGTGAGCCAGTCGACGATGAGCGGCTCGGCGTGGCCGATGGCCGGACACCCGCCGCTGGTCGTGCTGGCGGTGCTCTCCGGCGAGGCAGTGGGCCGGGGAGGATGCACGACCACCTCGGGTTCCAGGCCCGGTCCACAGGCCATCGCTCCGAGCGAGAGCCCAACCACGCACAAATCGAACGCGCGCTTCATCGGGCCGACAGAACCATGAGCCATGGGGTCCGGTCAATACGGCGAGCGCGACCGCACGCGGCATACGACCGGCCGCGCGGACCCGGGCTATGCTCGGCGCGCCCCCGCGCCCGGAGCCGCCATGAGCACGCCCAGGTCCCAGGAGAAACTGCAAGAGAGCCTGAGCCTGGTGACTACCCTGCTCGAAAAGCAACGCGTCATCGAGACGCTGACCCACAAGCAGGAGAGCAAGAACAAAGAGCTCGTCGAGGCGCTGGTCCACCGGCAAAATCTCGCCCTGCTGCAGAGGAAGCTCAGGGATCTGCACCCGGCGGACCTCGCCCACATCATCGAGGTGCTCCCGCAGGCGGATCGCCTTGTGGTGTGGGCTGAGCTCGAGCCTTACCGCGCCGCACAGGTGCTGC
This sequence comes from Sorangium sp. So ce117, assembly GCF_051524395.1. NCBI lineage: Bacteria > Pseudomonadati > Myxococcota > Polyangiales > Polyangiaceae > Sorangium > Sorangium sp. So ce117. Next base: position 5,187,461 of record NZ_CP150309.1, on the reverse strand, counting down.
TCGAGTCCTCGCGGTCGGTCCGCGACTGGCTCGTCGCGGAGACGGAGCGCCCTCGCCTCGTCGCGCTGCTCGGCCAGCTCGATCCAGACGATCTGGCGTACATCAGCGAGTCGGTCGATCCGGAGATCGTGGCGGAGGTGTACCAGTCGCTCGACGCGCGCGAGCAGTCGCTCTTCCAGTCGACGATCGCGTACCCGGACGGCTCGGTGGGCCACCTGATGAGCCCGGAGCTCGTCTCGGTGCGCGACGGCCGCGACATCGGCGGCGCGCTGGAGGACGTGCGCCGACGGGGCGAGCTGCCGCCGCACACCGAGGCGCTGTTCGTTGTCGACGCGCGCAACGTGCTCCGCGGCGCGCTGTCGCTCAAGGACCTGCTGCTCCGCGAGCCGCGCGCGCAGGTGAGCGCTGTCATGTCCACGGACGTGGTGAGCTTCACGCCCCAGGAGCGCGCGAGCGACGCGGCCAGGGCGTTCGAGCGTTACGACCTCATCGCCGCGCCGGTGGTGGACGAGCGCGGCAAGCTCGTCGGCCGGCTGACGGTGGATGTGATGATGGACTTCCTGCGGCGGCAAGCCCAGAGCGAAGCCCTCTTGCGCGCGGGCCTCGCGGGAGAGGAGGACTATTTCGCGCCCGCGTGGACGAGCGCGAAGAACCGCTGGCTCTGGCTCTTCGTCAACCTGCTCACGGCATTCCTGGCCTCGCGGGTCATCGGCATCTTCGAGAGCACCATTCAGGATCTCGTGGCGCTGGCGGCGCTGATGCCCATCGTGGCGAGCGTCGGCGGCAACACGGGCAATCAGACGGTGGCGCTCGTGATCCGCGGCCTCGCGCTCGACCGGCTCACGCGGGTGAACACGGGGCACCTCCTGAAGAAAGAGCTCTTCGTCGGCCTGATGAACGGCGCGGTCTGGGGCACGGTCGTGGGGCTCGCGGCCGCCGCCCTCTACGGCAGCGTCCCGCTCGGTCTGGTGATGGCCGCGGCCATCCTGCTGAACCTCGTGGTGGCGGCGATGGTCGGGTGCGCGGTGCCGCTCGCGCTCCAGCGCCTGGGCCGCGATCCGGCCCAGGGGTCGAGCGTCCTGCTCACGTTCACCACGGACAGCATGGGCTTCTTCATCTTCCTCGGGCTCGCCAGGGCGTTCCTTGTCTGAGCCTGCCCGCGCGCCGCGCGCTCGCGCTACGATCCCGGCATGGACGCCGCCCCCACCCCGCAACGGCCGCTCATCGCGATCCGGTATTGCCCCAAGTGCCGCTGGCTCACGCGCGCGGCCTGGCTCGCTCAGGAGCTGCTGATCACCTTCCCTGACGAGATCGACGTGCTCCTGTCGCCGGCCGAGAGCGGCATCTTCGACATCACGCTCGACGGCGCGCCGCTCTTCTCGCGCGCCGTCGAAGGGCGCTTCCCCGAGCCCAAGGAGCTCAAGCAGGCGATCCGCGACCGCGTCGCCCCGGAGCGCCCTCTCGGCCACTCCGATCGATGAGGCGCGCCTGGCGCGCTACAGCGGTTTCCGCCCGCCTCTGCGCCATGCAGAGCAGAGCGGCGGTCTAGATGTCGAAATCGAGGATGCTGTCCAGATCGGAGCCGCCTACGGCGGGCGTGCCATGGGGCGGCGACGCGACCCGCAGCCTCGGGGCCTCGAGCGCGACGCGCTGGCCGCCGGCGACGCTCTTCGTGAGGAACACCGAGCCGCCGACCACGCTCCCCTGCCCCAGCACCGTCTTGCCGCCGAGGACCGTGGCGTTCGCGTAGATGGTGACGTTGTCCTCCACGGTGGGGTGGCGCTTCAGGCCGCGCGCGCCCCGCGAGTGCTGCGGCAGGGACAGGGCGCCGAGCGTCACGCCCTGGTAGAGCTTGACGTGCTCGCCGATGTCGGTCGTCTCGCCGATCACGACGCCGGTGGCATGATCGATGAAGAAGCTGTCACCGATGTTGGCGCCTGGGTGGATGTCGGCGCCCGTCCTCGTGTGCGCCCACTCGCTCATGATCCGGGGCATGAGCGGCACGCCGAGCAGGTACAGCTCGTGCGCGACCCGGTGCACCGTCACGGCGAGGAGGCCTGGATAGGCCAGGATGATCTCGTCCATCGAGGCCGCCGCCGGATCGCCGTCGTAGGCCGCCTGCACGTCGAGCAGGAGGCGCCGCCGGACCTCCGGCAGACGGGAGATGAACACCCGCGCCACGTCGCGCCCCCGCTGCCGGCACCTCGGGACGTCGAGGCGGTCCGCGTCGACCGTCTCGTCCTGGAAGCACAGACAGCGCTCGATCTGCCGCTCCAGCTTGTCGCGCAGCGTCGAGACCAGGGTGCCCACGTGGTAGAGCAGGTCCTCGTCCGACAGGTCCTGCCGCCCGTGGTAGCCCGGGTAGAAGATCTGGAGCAGGAGATCGATGATCTCGGTGATCTCCTGGCGCGACGGGGTGAAGCGCTTGTTGATGTGATGCCCGCGCGCATCCGCCCGGTAGCTCGCGATCAGCGCGTCGACGATGCCGTGCAGGTCGGCCGACGCCTCGGAGGGGGCAGCATCACACTTCTTGCTCACGTCGACCTCACGAGGCCTTCATGGCCTCGACCTCGGAGAACATTCCTTCGAAGAGGGGCCCCGAGAGGTACCGCTCGCCGGCGTCCGGGAGGATGACCACGATGGTCTTTCCTTCCCACTTCGGATCCTTCGCGAGCCGGCCCGCCGCGACCATGGCCGCGCCGCAGGAGACGCCGCAGAGGATGCCCTCCTCGGACGCGAGGCGCCGCGACATGGCGATGGACTCGTCGTTCGAGACCGTCTCGACCTGGTCCACGAAGGAGAGGTCGAGGTTCTTCGGGACGAAGCCGGCGCCGATGCCCTGGATCTTGTGCGGGGACGGGGTGAGCGGCTGGCCGGCGAGCGTCTGCGAGATGACCGGCGAGTGGACCGGCTCCACCGCGACGGAGTGGAGGGCGCGGCCGCGGCCGCGCTCGAAGTAGCGGCTGACGCCGGTGATCGTGCCGCCGGTGCCCACGCCCGAGACGAGGACGTCGACGTTGCCGGCGGTGTCGTCCCAGATCTCGGGGCCGGTGGTGGTCTCGTGGATCGCGGGGTTCGCCGGGTTCTCGAACTGCCGCATCAGCACGTACCGGCTGGGATCGGAGGCGGCCAGCTCCTCGGCCTTGGCGATGGCGCCGTTCATCCCCTTGGGGCCCGGCGTCAGGAGCAGCTTGGCCCCGAGGGCGATGAGCACCTTGCGCCGCTCCATGCTCATCGTCTCGGGCATGCTGAGCACGCACTCGATCCCCCTCGAGGCGGCGGCGAAGGCCAGCGCGATGCCGGTGTTGCCGCTGGTCGCCTCGACGATCGCCTTGCCGGGGCCGAGCACGCCCCGCTGCTCGGCGTCCCAGACCATGGCCGCGCCGATGCGGCACTTGACCGAGTACGCCGGGTTGCGCGCCTCGATCTTCGCCAGCACCGTCGCGCGCGCGCCTTCGATCACGCGGCGGATGCGCACGAGCGGCGTGCGGCCGATGCTCTGGGTGTTGTCGTCGTAGACGCGGGGGTAGCTGGTCATGGGGGGCCCGTGCGGGTGAGTGGGGAGGAAAGAGGAGATCCAGAGGCGCCCCGCGCTGTCAAGGTCCACGTGCGCCGCGCCTGGGTCGCGCGGTATTTCCAGAGCGCAGCGGCGCGTCGTCCGTCGCTGACGTCGGGGCGACGCCTGTAGCGCCAGCTCGCCCGGCGGGCGCGCGCCGCGCTCAGCGCGCCCCCTCGTCGGTGAACCGTTGGACGTGCAACGGTCGACGGGCAGGGCCCGGCGAGGCACCCCGGCGCATGGAGGTCAGTCGGGCCATGAGCGGTGCGGTCGTGCGGTCGATGGCGCGAAGTCGATTACGCGCTCTGCGCGAAGTGCAGGAGCCAACCAGATCATCGTCGGAGGGCGGACTGGCCTGCTCCGGCAGGGCCTCGACCGCACCGCGCCGGGCGCTCGGGTGTCCCGAGTTCCCATGAGGCACAGGGGATGACGCAGCGCGACCAAGGTGGCGGTGAGAGCGGCCAATTCATGAGAGATTTTGCCGGAGCGCGTCATTCCTGATCTGCTGGCGCTCGAACATTCACGTCGTACCACGCCGTGCCACGTCAGAGCACCGGCGGCTCAGAGGTGCTCACGAGCGCTCACGAATCCCGGAACCACGGGGCTACTACGTGCGCGAGCAAGGTGCTTCCCTGGGCAATCGATGAACCACCATGGGACTACGTCGGACCAGGTCCACTTCCTTGACGCATGCGCATGCGAACCTATCATGTAGAATTTTAGCTCTTGCCATGAGTGGCATAGGCCTCGCATCATCGCTGACATGTTCCCCGCTGAGCCCCCTTGCGCGGAGGTCCAACTGCCGCATGACGAGGATGAGCCCACTTTAATTTTCCGTCGCCCACCGGCGTCGATTGGGGGCATGGCGATGCCGTTCGAATCGCCGGCTCCGATCATGGCATCTCCGACGCGGCGTTCCACGTCGCGCCTCATCGCCTTGAGCGCGGGTGCCGGCCTGGGCTTCGCGGCGGTGGTGGGCGGGCTCGTCTCGATGCAGCTCGGCGCGGCGGGCTTCGATCTCCGCTCGGCGCTCCAGCCTGCCGCGGCCGCCGCGGCCGTCCTGCGGTCGACGGGGGTGGCGGCGCGGGTCGAGGCGAAGGCCGAAGCGGCCGCGCCGATCCAGGCGCCGGCGGGAGCGGCGGCGCCGGCCCTCGCAGCCGCGGATCGGGCCGACGCGACGCTCGATCGAACGGCGGTGATCCCCATCCCTGACGGGATCATCACCCTCCCCGCGTCGTTCGCCTCGGCGGATGGGGCGTACGATCTGGTGATCCACTTCCACGGGGTCAACGACGTTGTGCAGGCGGGGTTCGATCGCGCCCGGCTCAACGCGGTTGTGATGATCATCAATCTGGGCATCAGCTCTGGCGCGTACGAGACCCAGTTCTCGATCCGCTCCTATCTACCGGCGTTGATGGCGAAGGCGCAGACGGCGCTCGAGGCCCGTGGGCTGCGCGGCGCCCGGCTCCGGCGCGTCGCGCTCTCGGCGTTCAGCGCCGGGTACGCCGCGGTTCGCGGGCTCCTGAACCAGCCGGGGTTCACCGACAAGGTGGACGCCGTGCTCCTCCTGGACGGCATCCACACCGGCTACATGCCGCTCGACCACAGCTTGGACATGGAGCGCCTCAAGCCGTTCAGCCGCTTCGCCGAGCTGGCGGCCGCCGGCAAGAAGATGATGTCGATCACCCATTCGGAGATCACCCCGAACGGCGATTACGCCGGCACCCACGAGAGCACGGACGCTCTCTTGAAGCTCACGGGCGCGCAGCGCTCCCCGGGCGCGGGCGCGGACGAGCAGGCGATCTACGACCTGACCGGAGCGGCGAGCGAGGCGAGGCTCCGGTTCGCCCCCCTGTCCGAGGCGCACAGGGGCGCGTTCCATGTCCGCGGCTATGCGGGCACCCAGAAGCCAGATCACGTGAGGCACCTCACCCGCATGGCGGAGACCGCGCTGCCTGATCTGGTGCGCCACTGGAGCGAGCCGCCCGCGCAATGACGCGGTTGCGTGTAGGGGCGCGCCAGCCGCCGGTACGGAGAAGCGTATTACGGAGACCGGGGCGTCTTCATTTGAGAATTCGTCGCGGTGCGGCCTTGGGCGTATAGATTGCGAGTGCCGGTGAGAAAGGCGGTCAGCGCATTTCGCTGATCTGCGATTGACCCTGGCTCCTGCGCTCGTCCTCTGCTAGCGCGCAGCGCGATGGGTCAACCGGACCTGTTCGCCAAGCGAACGTTCGCCGAAGAGACGGAGCGCCTCACTGGAGGTGCCATCACCTGGCAGGATCCACCGGAGATCCGGCTCGAGAAGGTGCAGTGTGATGGCCTGCTCCTGATCCACCGCCCGGCTCTCCTGGTGGAGCTGACCGCGCCTTGGCCCGAGGCGCGTGGCCACGAGGAGGTGATGGTCGAGCTGAAGCTCGCCGGGGATCACGTGGATCGGAAGGCGATAGAGCGGGCCCTCTTGCGGCGGCAGGCGAGGCAGCTGCAGCGGGTCGAGCAGGAGGAAGAGGCGCCGCCCTGGGTAGGCCACGAGCCGCTCTGGCTGGTCGCTCCTCACGTGCCGGAGTGGCTGCAACGGGTGTACGCGCCCACGCGCTTCGCGCCCGGCTGCTACAGCGTGGAGCCGCTCGGGCACTGGGTGCTGTGGGTCGCGGCGAACGAGCTCCCCCTGCGCGACGAGCTGATCGCTTTCCTGGTCGCCCGTTCCGGGCGAGCCCTCGACGAGTTCGGCCGGTGGGTAGCCGGACGCCGGCCCATCGAGTGGGTGCTGGCCATGCTAGAGTACCTGGCGATGTCAGCGACGACCCGAGAGGAGCTCCTGTGGAGGTTCGGCAAGGCCGAGGACCCAGAGGTGGAGGCCCGGCGGCAGCGCATCCTCGAGGTGCTGCTCGAAGCGAGCCCGCAGGTCCAGGAGCGGCTCATCGAGAAGGGCATCGAGAAAGGAATCGAGAAGGGCATCGGCAAGGGACGTCTGGTGGAGGCCCGCGCCGCCCTGCGCCGAGTGCTCGCTCGCCGGCAGCTCGCGCTGAGCGCGTTGGACGACGCTCGCATCGAGGCGTGCGTCGAGCTGGCGACCCTGGAGCGGTGGCACGACCAGGCCATCACCGCGACGACCGCCTCCGAGGCACTGCAGTAGCTCGGTCCGGCACCGGGCGTACCCCGCATCGCTCGCCCCTCACGGCAGCGTTTGACTTGTCCACGCCGTCCGGAACGACCATCCGACGATCACAGCGGCGGCGACGCGCAGCACCCGCGTTGCAGCGGTTGTACTATCGCCGATTTCCTCGAGTCCGTCCTTCCTTGATCTGAACCTACCCCCGCGGTCCTGCACACCTGTTCATTCCAGGCGCCGTGGCAGGCGTGTTGCGCGGGAGCCTGTGCGCCGGGATCCGAGGAGCTTTGCCGCGCAGAGCCGCGGTTGGCGCGCGACGGGTGAGGACGCGTGCGTGGCAGATCGCCGCATTCTGGGGCGCGCGTGTCGAGCTCAGCCGGCCGCGCAACGGCCTGGGAACGGGAAACCACCGGCAGGCGACGATGTCATTGCGGTATCGGAATTGCTTTTTCCACCAAAAGCGACGGTGGCATGATGATGGCCGGACAAAGACAGGCACAAGGCACGGCGCGGCGGACTCAAGCGGTGCGACAAGCAACCCTGACCGCCCGTCACAAACGCGGGGGAACGGCGGCCGACGTGGGCAGCCAGCGCTCGCCCGCGGCGACGGGAGAGGCGGACAGCACCGCAGCGATCCCGCGCCCGACGCTGACCTACGCGGATGCGCTCGAGGGCGCCCGGAAAGGGCCGTTCCCGGGCGAGATCGAGCCCCAGCTCGCGACGCTCGTCACCGGGCCACCCCCGGGCGAGGGGTGGCTCTACGAGGTCAAGCTCGATGGCTATCGCATGCTCGCGAAGCTCCGCGGGGGGCGCGTGACGCTCCTGACCCGCCGCGGCCAGGACTGGACCGAGCGGTTCGCTGGCGTGCGCGACGACCTCGCCCAGCTGCCTGCGCGGGAGGCCGTGCTGGACGGCGAGATCGTCGTCGTGAGGCCGGACGGCGTGACCGACTTCCAGGCCCTCCAGAACGCGCTCAGTGACGGGAATGGCAGGCGCGAGGGGCGCCTGATGTACTTCGTCTTCGACCTGCTCTACCTCGATGGCCGCGATCTCCGCGGGTGCACACAGGTCACCCGCAAGCGGGCGCTCGAGGCGCTGCTCGCGGAAGCGCCCGAGGAAGGGCACCTGCGCTACACGGAGCACGTCGCGGAGGACGGCTCCGCCGTCGTCCAGCACGCGTGCGAGCTCGGGATCGAGGGCGTCATCGCGAAGCGCCCGGAGGCTCCCTACCGGAGCGGGCGCGGCGACAGCTGGCTCAAGGTGAAGTGCGGCCGGCGCCAGGAGCTCGTGATCGTCGGCTTCACCGAGCCGTCCGGCGCCCGGAAAGGGCTGGGGGCGATCCTCGTCGGCGTGAACAGGTCAGGCAAGCTCGCCTACGCCGGCAAGGTCGGCACGGGCTTCACGAGCAAGACGCTGACGACCCTGCGCAGCCGCCTCGATCCGATCGTACGCGCCACGCCGGCCTGTTCAGGGGCACCGCGCATGCGGGGCGCGCGCTGGGTCGAGCCCCGGCTCGTCGCGGAGGTCCGCTTTTCCGAGTGGACGCGCGACGGACGGCTGCGACACCCCTCCTTCGAAGGGCTCCGCGAGGACCGCACCCCGGAGTCCGTCACCGTCGAGCGCGAACAGCCGCCGCCGCAATCGCCGCCCGGCGAGGCGGCGGGCGCGGCGCCAAGCAGAGCGGCCGGCGCGGCGCCGAGGAAAGCCGCGAGCACGACGGGGGGCAAGGCCCCGCGCGGGGGCCGGAGCAGCCGCGGCGCGGAGCGGGTAGAAGTCGCCGGGGTGCCGCTGACGAACCCCGACAAGGTGCTCTATCCCGCGCAGGGGATCACGAAGCTCGCGCTGGCCCGGTATTACGAGCAGATCGCCGAGCACATGCTGACCCACGCCGAGAAGCGGCTGCTCACGCTGGTCCGCTGCCCCGCAGGCCAGGGCAAGCCATGCTTCTTTCAAAGGCACGAGGCCGAGGGGCTGTCCGAGGCGATCCAGCGGATGGCCGTCCAGGAGGACGACGGCGAGCGCACCTATCTTTATATCAAGACCACCGAAGGGCTCGTGTCGCTCGTCCAGATGGGGGCGCTCGAGGTGCACCTCTGGGGGAGCCGCGTGGACCGGATCGAGCAGCCCGACAGGATGGTGTTCGACCTCGATCCAGCGCCGGATCTCGCCTGGGAGCGCGTGGCGGACGCGGCGAGGACGACGCGGCGCCTCCTTTCGTCGCTGGGGCTACAGAGCTTCGTCAAGACGACCGGCGGCAAAGGCCTGCACGTCGTGGTCCCGATAGCGCCACGCAGGGGCTGGGACGAGGTGAAGGCGTTCACGAAGGCCGTGGCCGACGCGCTCGTGCGCTCCGATCCGGCGCGGTACACCGCGACGATGTCGAAGGCGAAGCGCGCCGGCAAGGTCTTCGTCGACTACCTGCGGAACGGGCGCGGCGCCACCGCGGTGGCGCCCTACTCGACGCGGGCGCGCCCCGGCGCGGCCGTCGCGACCCCGCTCTCGTGGGACGAGCTCGACGCGCCGCTCGATCCCGCCTCGTTCACCATCGACACCGTGCCGCAGCGCCTCGCCACGATCCGGGACCCATGGGCAGAGCTCACGAGCGTGCGCCAGTCGATCACCAGCGCGATGCTGAAACAGGTCGAGCTCTGACCTTCTTCCCGACGCCCCCGACAAACTCAGGAGCCGGTGAGCTCACCGAAGAAGAACGACACCAGCGACACCGGGAATGGCTCTCACTGACGTTCCGTTCAGCATGGTCGTAATGACGCAGAAGGGCGGCGTGCGCTTGGTTGACGGTGCTGCGCGCGCGCTGCATCGTCCTCTGGATCGACCATGGCCAAGGATCGGGACTCCAGCGCCCTTTCGGAAATTGCAGAGCGACTCCACCAGCAGTTCGACGGTGAACCGCTGCGGGTCGAGTTCCTGGCGCGCGGCATCGACGCGCTCACCCAGGTCGCGGAGCGGCTCGATCAGAGCGAGCTTGGCGAGGTGGTCGCGTCGCCCAGCAACGCAGACGCGCTGGTGACAGCGCTCACGCAGCCGAGCGCCGTCGGCCTCTTTTCCGCTGCAGATCCGCTCATGCCGGCCCGCCTCCGCGGCCTGCAGGCGAGGGACGCGCTCCTCGCGGCCGAAGGGGGCACGCTCACCGCCGAGGAGGTCGGCGAGGGGTTGCACCTCCCGCCCCAGGCGATCGAAGCGCGGCGCGCCGCAGGAAGGCTGCTGGCCGTGAGCATCGGCGCTCGTGGTCACCTCTACCCCGCATGGCAGTTCGCGGACGAGGGCCTGCTGCCGGGGATGGAAGAGATCCTGGCCCTCCTCGAAGAGCACCCTCCGCTGGCGAAGGTCCGCTTCTTCCTCTCCGGCAATCTCCGCCTCGACGGCGAGCGGCCGCTCGACTGGCTCCGCCGCGGCGAGCTGGACCCCGTGCGGCTCGCCGCGCGCACCTTCGGTGAGCAAGGCGCGGCCTGAGAACGCGCCGCGATGACGACGACGCTCGGGGCGCATCCGGACCCGCCCCTCGACCTCGCGACGTCGCCGCTCCCCATCGCGATCTACCGGCGGAGCTGGTTCCGGATCCACTGGCTCACGCGTGAACCGCTACACTTCGGTCGCTCGGGCGACAACCGCTTCGACGCGCCGGACGGCGAGTTCGGCGTGCTGTACGCCGGCAAGGACGCGCGCTGCGCCTTCATCGAGGTGTTCGGCCACGCGACCGGCGTGCGCTTCGTGGAGCAGAGCGAGCTCGCCGCGCGGGGGCTCGCGCGCATCGCGCCGCGGCGGCCGCTGCGGCTCGTGAACCTCACGGGAGAGGGGCTGGCGCGCCTCGGGGCCGACGCCCGCCTGACCTCGGGGGAGTCCTATCGGGCCGCCCACCGCTGGGCGCGCGCGATCCACGACCACCCGAGGCGACCCGACGGCATCGCGTACGTCGCGCGCCACGATCCGACCCGCGTCTGCGCCGCCCTCTTCGAGCGCGTCAGCGCGGAGCTCGAGGTGATCCGGCTCGGCTCCCTCGCGGATCCGGCGCACGCGGCGCTCCTCGCCAGGCTCCTTGATACCTACAAGTTCGGGCTCGTCTGAGCCTGGACGAGCGGACGGCGGCGCGGCGGCGCGGCGGCGCCACGGCCGACGACGCCCCGCCGAGCGCGATGGCGGCGCAGGGCGCGCGTGCGGGCTCCGCGCGCGCGCGCCGGCACAACCGGTGCTTCTCCTCGAAGCAGGCGCGCCGCCGCGGCGCCGCGATGGGCGGAGATCGCGGGACGCGCGGCCGAGAGGCGGGGGTCCGATGAAAATCAAGAATCTGCGGCTGGAAACAGGCTATCTCGTGGAGCCCATCCCGCTCCAGAAGGGGATTTCGGTTCATCAGATCCAGATCATCTCGGTGGGCGAACAGGGGTCGTCTCGGGTCCGGATCTCGCTCGATCCCAACCGCTGCACGGTGGACAGCTTCGGCGAGGCCAAGGCGTGCACGCGGGTGGCGCCGGTCCAGATCGAGGCGGACGTGGAGCTCCTCGAGGAGTGCGACGAAAAGCAGCTGCTCGCCCTCAAGTTCGAGGGGGGCAACGGGCCAGCGGTCCGGCTCGCGCTCCTGCCCCTGTGCGGCACGGGCAAGGAGGCCATCGTCGCGCGGCTCCTGATCTTCGGGGAGACCGGGGAGATCCTGGCCATCGTGCCGATGCAAGGATCGTCGGCCGGCTGCCTGATGGCGTGAGCGAGCCCGGCGCGGCACCGCCGCGCCGGGCGCCCTGCCGACCTCAGGGACCGGGACAGGGGCGGAACACGAGGCCGTACTCGATCCGCACCTGGATGTCGGTCGTGTCGTTGGTCAACACCCCGGAGCTCGACGGCGCGAGCCGGTTCGTGACATAGAGGCTCGTCTTGATGTTGAGCGGCCGCACGGTGCCGCACTCGGACCAGACCGTGGTCGTGAAGTTGTCCGTGCGCGAGAAGTTGCTCGTGAACGGCCCGATCATGCTCCACGTGAGCGGCCCCGAGGTGAGCGGCGATCCCGAGAAATAATACGATGTCTCATGGAGCCCCTGGACGCCGCCCTCCAGGTCGGCGAACCCCCGGTACGTGGCGTCGAAGACCGCGACTTGCCACCCCGGATCGAACCGGAGATCCACGGCCAGCTGGCAGAACGCGCGGTTCGAGGCGCGGCCGATGCCCGGGCCGGCGTGCGCCTCGAACTGGTCGAAGATGACTGTCAGCGCCTTCTGATCAGGCGAGATCACCCCCGCGGCGGAGCCGACAGGGCAGCCGCTGCCAGCATAGGTGAAGTTCGCGATCCGCGTATTCTGCGCCAGCGCAGGATAGGCGAAGAAAAACACCGAACAAAAGCCGAACGCCCATCGCAGGAACATCGTCCCCCCCTTTCGCCGTCAGGCGACATCACGTCGCCGTGCGTCGTCGCCGGCGCGCGCGTCACCGCTGTCGCACGCCGGTCGACATGTCGTGACGAGCATGCGATCCCCGCGCGCTCCGCGCAACTCGAGCGGGGCACCATCGCCCGGCGCGGCGCCGCAAGACTGGCCGGAATCCATCGAATGATGTGAGGTCTGTGGGGCTCACGGACATTCAACCAGAGCCGGAGTGCAGGTCAAGCAGACGAAACGAAGGAGGCCTGTCACGGCGGCGCGGCGACGCGGAACACCGGGACGAGATTCACACGCTCGTCCCAGGACGGATGGCGTTTGTAGAAGAAATCGAGGCGGGCCTTCGCGTCCTTCGCAAAGACAGGATCGCGCAGGCGCGCATTGAACTCGTTGCGCAGCGCAGGATCCGCGGCGAGCATGCGGCGCGCCTCCTCCTCGGCGACGTAGGCTTCCATGTACTCCTTGCGCTCGAAGGAGGCGTTGAAGAAGCCCCAGGCGACGAGGGAGTCGGGCGCGAGCGGCTCGAGGAGGTGCAGGACGAGGGGCGCCCGCGGCTGCGCGATGGGAACGAACAGCGAGCCGGCCGGAAGATCCTGCCGCTCGGGCCGGAAGGCGCCCTGGAGCTTCACGCGCGTGCGACCCTCGAAGGGCCGCTCGAACGTCACCGCGTCGGCCCGGAACGCCTCGACGGCGAAGCCGGGGCGAGCCTCGGGGAGGATCTGGTAACGCACGCCGTGCAGGCGCAGCTTGTCGGCCACCCAGGTCGCGTGCGCCGCCGGGATGACGTAGCCGGCCTCGGGCGCGGTGACCGTCAGGTCCGGCTGGATGCGGTCGAACAGCGGCACGCGCCAGATCTCCGGGCGGGACTCGTCGTAACGGGTCCACGTGCCGCCCGAGATCTCCGAGGCGCGCTTCTCGTAAGCGAAGCCGTGGAACGGGAAGATGCGCGAGACCGGCCCCGCGCGGTGCGTGAGGGCGAAGGGGACGCCGGCGAGGCGCGCGCTCGCGGCGTCCGCGCGCTCGGCCGCGGCGCGGAGGGCGCCCGCGCCGGAACCGGAGGAGACGCGCTCGAAGAGCGCCGCGAGGAGGTCGTGGACCGCGCGCACGCGCTCGGCGTGGGTGGCCCAGCTGTGCGTCTCGACGAGCACGCCGATGCGGTTGCGGGCGGCGCTGTAGGACTGGGAGAAGCGCGGCGGCCCCGGCTCGGTGGAGATCCCCGACGAGGGGTCGTCGTCCTCGCGGAAGGCCGGGTAGAACGGGAGCGGCAGGTGACCGAGCGCGGAGAGGCGCGCCTGGAGCTCCCCCGAGAGGGCGCGCGCCGCGGCGTCGAGCCCGCCGGGGTGAGGCACCGAGGGCTCCACGACCACCGCGATGTCGTGCTGGAACTTCGCGCCGTCCGTCGTGTGCAGGTCGACCTGGACCACGGGATCCCAGGCGTCGAGGAGCGCCAGCATCGCCCGCATCTCGGGCGCCTCGGCCTTCATTGTATCGCGGTTCAGGTTGAGGTTCTGCGCGGTGGCGCGGAAGCCCATCTCCTCGGGGCCGCGCTGGTTGGGCCGCTGGTTTCGACGGAACCGCTCGTGGCCGTCGACGTTGAACACCGGCACGAACACCGCCGTGGCCGCCGCGAGGGCGCCAGGCGCCATCGCGCCGTCGAGCAGCTCGCGGAGCGCCCAGAAGCCGCCGTCCTTGCCGTCGATCTCGCCGGCGTGGATGCCGCCCTGGAACAGGATCACCGGGCGCCGCTTCGCGCGCGCCGCCGCGGGGTCGAGCGTGCCGTCGTCGGAGGCGGCGATCGCGAGCAGGGGCCTGCCCTCGGGCGTCGTGCCGAAACGGACGCAGCGGGCGCGGCCCGGATAGGCCTGCTCGAAGTCGCGGCATAACCGCTCGACCTCGGCATAACGACCGGTGCGCCGGAAGCCGGTCCGCTCGGCCTCGGTGACGAGCGACGGCGCCTCGGGCCGCGCAGACGGCGCTGGCCCGCCGCCGGCCGGCGCGCCGCGCGCCGGGGCCTGGCGGGGCGCGAGCAGCGCGGCCAGCGCGATCCCGAGGGCGGCGGTGGGATGAAGGCGCGCGGGGCGGGGGTGAGACATCGCGGGAGTCGAGCAAATTCCGCGGAGAGCGGCAAGGCGTGCTCCCTCACGCCGGAGGGAGGTAAGCTGCGCCGAGGATGAGCGCGCTCCCTTCCCGCTCTCGCCGTGTGCTGGCCCTCGGGGCGGTGTTTCTCGGCGGTGCGCTGCTGACCCCGCTCGGCATTGCCTCCCTGCGCCGCGCCCGGGCGGAGCGGGTCGATGCGCAGGCGGGGGATCCAGCAGCGGCGACGTCCAGCTCCGCCGGCGCCGCGACGGCGCTCTCGGACGCAGGGGCGGGCCTGGAAGGCGGCGAGGCCAGCTCACCGGCGGACGGCGGCGGGGCCGGCGTCGCGGAGGGCGGCGGGGACGCGGGCGGCGCGCGGTTCGAGCTGCCCGCGTGGTCCGCCGCGTCGCGCGCGGCCACCTACGGAGGGCTCTCGGCGGACGCTTGCGACAGGGAGATGAGGGCCCGCGGGATCCCGCACGCCCCGGCGCGCGGCGCTCCACTGGTCGACCGGCCGATCAGGCTCACCGGAGCGCTGCATGGGGTCACCTTCCGCGGCGACGGCGTGGCGAAGCCGAGGTCCGCCTCCCCGTTCGACATCGCCGATTGCCGGCTGGCCCTCGCGCTCGACGAGCTCGCCGCCTTCCTCGCGACGCGCGGGATCGTCGAGGTTGTGCACTTCAGCATGCACCGGCCCGGTCCAGCAGGCGCCGTCGCGCCGACGAAGGCGGCCGCGAAGCCGCCGGCAGGCAAGAAGGCCCCGAAGGCCGCCGGCAAGGCGGCGAAGCCGGGCGAGCGCGCAGCGAAGAAGCCGGCGGCGCCCGGGCGCCCCAACCAGCACGCCCTCGGGCTCGCCATCGACGTGGCCGCCTTCGTGAAGGCCGACGGGACTCGACTCGACGTGAAGGCCGACTGGCTCGGCGCCATCGGCGCGCCGCCCTGCGGCCCCGGGTCGGAGCCGAAGGCGCCCAGCCCCCACGCCCTCGAGCTGCGGGAGATCGTCTGTTCCATTTCGACGAGCGGGCTGTTCAACGTCGTCCTCACGCCCAACGCGAACGATGCGCACGCGGACCACTTCCATTTCGATATCAAGCGAGGCGCGCGCTACTTTCTGCTGGAGTGAGCGCGCGTCACCGCACGGTGTCGCTCCGCGCCCACGCCGCCCTGGGCCGAGCGCAACGTGCCGGCGCCTGGCGTGACCGAAGAGAGGTTCTGCACCGATCTCGATGAGCTACGGACTCGCTGGCTCATCGACCCTCTCGCCAAGCCTGCGTTTTATCCAAGCTGGAGCACCTCGACGTACTCTGATCGCCCCGTCTGCTTCACGTACAAATTCGGGCGCAAGGACGATTGTGGACTTGGTTGGTCGAAACGCGGCAGGATCGGAGCGTGGTCCAGCATCTGGCCCGGCATACCATCCGATCTCTCCGCTTGGGAGCTTTCGTCCGATGATGAGGCCGTCACCGTCGCTCGGCCAATCGTCGGGCTTATGGATGCCGATCGTTCCATCCGCCTCTTGAACGATCACAGCCTCGGGTAGGCTGTCCAGACGACCGTGATAGCTCCTGATCTCTTCGGCGATGATCTCTTGGACGGTCGGTTCGACGTTGGAAGCTGGAGGCTCGGGCTCGGGGGTCTCGGGAACGCTGGACGGCGCGGCCTCTGGTTCCGCCGTGTCGATGGCCATGCAGAGTTCCAGTTGTGCCCTGGTCGCGGCCAAGGCGCTTCGTTCGGCCTTGCACTCATCGTCGGCAGGCGTCGCGCCCGGAGAGGTGGGTGACCCGCTAGCATCCGCTGCGACACCTGGCGCATCGTGGGGTACGGCGCGTCCGAGGAAGACGCCAAGGATGCCAGTCCCGGCAATGATGACGAACCCGAAGGCGCGAGAACTTGTCATGGCGCATTCTCACTGCGGCGGCTTCGGCGGTTGCTCGATCTTTCCGCCGAACATGAACTGCACGCCAGGGCTCGCAGGCTTTCCGTTGATTGTGATCGTCCCATCCGGTTCACGCTTCCAGATGGGTCGCGGAGGGATCGGAGGATCCCAGTGGCGGAATGCGTCGGGATCTGTGCGTGGTCCGGCGTCTGGCCCGGCATACCATCCGAGCCGCCCGCTGGGCAACTTGCGCGCGACGATGTACCCATCTCCGTCATCCGGCCATTCGTCAGGTTTGTAGACACCGGTTCTCCCATCATAGTGCTGGACGATCACGGCCTCGGAATAGCTGTCCAAGAGCCGGCGATTCCGACGGATCTCTTCGACCTTCGACATGCGCTGGTCGAAGGGCTGGGATTCCGGAGGATCAGCCTCGGATGGCTTGGCAACGCCAGATGGCTCGGCCTCGGGAACCCGCGAACGAAGAGCCATGCAGAGCTCCAGTTGTGCCCTGGTCGAGGCGAGAACGGCGCCTTCCGCCCTACAGCCACGGCCGGGAGATGCCGCAGTCGAACTCGGGGACGACGGGATCGGAAACGCTTGTGCGCCTGGCGCGTCGCGCTTAGAGACCCATCCAATGAAGGCGCCAGCGACACCGGCGATGAGCGCGAACACAAGGCAGCTGCGAGTTATCATCGCGCCTCTCGCTACCACGCGCAGCCTGGGGGCACGGGCCGACAAGCCGCGTGATCTTGATCCGGCCACTCCCGGGGAATGATGCCCATGTCGCATGGAGTCAGCCAGTTGTTCGGATCTGGCGCAGGGCACACCTGTATCCCGTCGGCCGCCAAATCCTCGGCGCCAATGAGTACCTCCTCCATGAACAGGAGCGTCAACTCGTCAGCACCGACGCCGTTACACGCGGGCGTGAACATAAGTTGGTCCGTTGCGTAGCAAAACACGACGCAGTTGATCGGAGGGTCCGTATAACAAAATGGCTTGGAAAAATCTTGACTGGACTGCGTTTCTTGACTGTTTTGTGAGCTATCAGGAGCGCATTTCGACGTCTTTGCTCCAATGGAGCAAAGGGCAAACATCAACGCGATACACCTCGAAGCATGCGAAGCGAACCGTCTCATGCGAATTTCCTCTGGGTCAAGCTCACGCCTCGCCTCTCGCGGCAGGTTCGGTGACGAGCGGCAACATTGGGCCCCGCGGCGCGCGTAGAAACAGCATTCGCTCTCACAAAAGAGCAAGCCCGCCGCCGTATCTCTTCCCGATGCGGCGAGACTCTTCTCACCAGAGCGCGGCGTCAATGAGTAGCCAAGCGTACAGATTCTGTCCGTGCGCTAGTCTAGTGGGGAGCGGCCGGCCAGGGCATCGGGCGCATCACCGAGGCGACAAGGCGGCAAAGGGCAGCAGCGGCATGCCGGGCCAGGGCGGATGCCCGGCAGCGGCCCGATCCACGTCCCAGCACGGCGTACGCCGGCGCTGCAAAACCCACACTGGACGCGAAGCACGCTTCGCGGCGCCCCCTCCCCCGGGCTCCCCATCCCAGCTGTGCAATCTGGACAGACGCGGCACTTCGTGCGAACTCTTGATGAAGAACATGTCGGTCACGTGTCGCAGCCATGTTCGTGTCCTTTCTGCTGGCGAGGTCCACTGGCAAGAGTGGACCCCCTCCCGGAACGGCGGCGCGGACCAGCGCCCCGTGGTCCTGGTACACGGCCTGTCCGATAGCTGTCGGACGTGGAACCGCCTCGCCCCCGCGCTCGCGGCGGCGGGGCGCCGGGTCGTCGCGCTCGACCTGCCCGGCCATGGCGACTCGGCTCGGCCCGACGCGCCCTATACGGTCGCGTGGTACGCGGGCGTGGTCGCTGAATGGATCCGTGCCCTCCGGCTCGGCGATTTCGATCTGGTGGGGCACTCGTTCGGCGGCAGCATTGCAATGTGCGTGGCCACCGAGCGGCCAGGGCGCATCCACCGCGTCGGGCTGGTCGCCGCAGGCGGCATCGGGACCGAGGTCGCGCTGCCGCTGCGCCTCGCCGCCGTGACCGGGCTGATCGAGCTCGCCGCGCCGGTGCTCATGGGCGTCGGCACGCACGCGGGCGTGCTGGTGCTTGGCGGCGATTTCAACGCGGAAGAGCGCAGGCACCTCGCCAGGATGAACGCGCGGCCCGGCACGGCGCGCGCCCTGTCGCGCACGCTCCGCCACGCGATCGATCTGCGCGGACAGCGCCATCACCTCATGGACATCGCTCATCGGCTCCCGGAGATTCCGCCGCTCGCCGTCTACTGGGGCGAGCGCGACCAGGTGATCCCGGCGCGCCACGCGACGGACATCGAACGTTACATCGAAGGCGCGGCCGTGCGGCGCTTCGCCAAGGCGGGGCACTACCCGCACCGGGAAGCGGTGAGCGAGCTCGCCCCCGATCTCCTCCGGTTCCTCGACGAGCCGCGGCCCGCGCCGCGCCTGCGCACCGGGGCGCGCGCCCCGCGCGCATCCGCCGCGGCAGCCCGCTCACCGCAGGCCAGCGCCCGCTGGCAGCCCTGGCCGGACGCCGCGGTCAGGCGCTGGGCGCGGAGCTCGCTGTCTCCGCTGATGCGGCAGACACCGCAGCAGGACACCGGCGACTCGGCATCTCCCGCCGACCTCGGGAGCCGCCCGCCGCCGGTTCCCTGCTAGCAAACACTCGCGCCGCGTTCTCCGACATCCGAACGTGGTCGTGGTCGTTCACGGCTTACCGTTGACGACCACGACCACGACCACGACCACGACCACGTTAACGACCACGACCACGTTGGTGACCGATGGTGGGGGCGCGCGCTTCGGGCACTGGACGCGATTGTCGGCCGCGCGCCACCCCTTCCCTGTTGACGCCGTGCCCCCCGGTGCGGTTCTCTCGGGCGCCGGTGCAACTCGAATGTGAGACCTGCGGCGCGTCGCTGCGCGTTGAAGCGGACCAGCGTACCGCGGTGTGCCCCTACTGCGCGTCGCCCTCGGTGGTGGAGCGGCCGCCCTCCCACGATCGGCCGTCGCCGCACTTCGTCGTCGGGTTCACCACGACCCGGGAGAGCGCGCAGGGCGCGGTCAAGGCGTGGCTGGGAAAGCGGAGCTTCTTCGTGCAGTCCAGCGTCAAGACGGCGACGATCGACGCGATCCGCGGCGTCTACACGCCCGCCTACCTGTACTCGGCGATGGCGCAGACGCGCTACGCGGCGCAGATCGGCGAGGACTACCAGGAAACCGAGACGTACACGACGACCGACGACAAGGGGAACAGCGTCACCCGGACACGCGTCGTCACAAGGACCGAGCACCGGCACCTCGAAGGCCAGCACGCGACCTACGTCATGGACGTGCTCGTCGTGGCGTCTCGCGCCGTCCCGAACGCCGAGCTCGAGGCGATCGAGCCGTTCGACCTCCGCACGATGCGGCGCTACACGCCCGCGGTGCTCAGCGGCTGGATCGCCGAGGAGCCGACGATGACCCAGGCCGAGTGCTACGGCCTCGCGCGGCGGGAGGCGCTGGAGAAGATCGGCCGCGACCTCTCGGGCTTCATGCCCGGAGACAGCCACCACGGCCTGACGCACGAGACGCACCTCGACCGCGAGACGCTGGAGCTGCTCTATGTGCCCCTCTGGGTGCTCGCCATCCGGCACGACCCGCAGAAGCCGCCCTTCCGGGTCCTCATCAACGGCCAGACCGGCGCGATCCACGGCAAGGCCCCCATCTCCTGGATCAAGATCGCCCTCGCCGTCGTGCTCGTGATCGCGCTGATCGCGGCGCCGTTCCTCCTCGCCGCGGCGCGCGACCGGGGCCGCGATCCAGCCGAACGACGCGGCGCCGCGCGGCCGCCCGCCCCCGCCGCCGCCCCCGCGCCGACCGAGCGCGTCCGCCCCGGAAGCAGCCCCGCACCGACCGGAGGGGCGCGATGAGCGCGAGCATGGACGTCGCCTCGGCCACCACGAGCGCCACGGGGCCGTGCTGCGCGCGCTGCCAGGGGCCGCTGGAGCCGGGGGACCTGCGCTGCGCCGTCTGCGGCCTCGCCGCGCCGCAGGGCCGCACCCCGGCCCCGCAGGCGGTGCAGGTGCTGCGGTGCACCGAGTGCGGCGCCGCGGTCGCGTACTCGGCCGAGGCGCAGGCGCCGAAGTGCCGGTTCTGCGGCGCCGTCACGCGGCTCGAGCAGCCGGTCGACCCGATCGATCAGGCCGACTGGCTGCTCCCGTTCGGGGTGCCCCCCGATCAGGCCGATCAGGCGCTGCGCCAGTGGATGTCGACGCTCGGCTTCTTCCGGCCGTCGGATCTCTCGCGCGCGGCGACCGTCGAGGGGCTGCGCCCGATCTGGTGGGCGGGCTGGCTCGTCAGCGCGGACGCCGTGGTGAGCTGGACGGCAGACTCGAACGCCGGCGCCCGGCTGAGCAGCTGGGCCCCGCACGCCGGACAGACGCAGCTGCCGTTCCGGAACCTGCTCCTGTCCGCCTCACGCGGGCTCTCGCTCGACGAGGCCCAGGAGCTCGCGCCGTGCTTCCGGCTCGACCTGGCGGTGCCCGCCGCGCACCGGACACAGCAGCAGCTCGGCCCGCCCGACGCGGTGCTGGAGCAGTTCGACGCGCAGCGCTCGGCGGCGCGGAAGATCGTCAGCGAGCGGATCGCCGCCAGCGCGGAGGACGCCCTGACGCGAGGCGTGATCCCGGGGTCCACGTTCCGCAACGTGCACGTGGCGGTGCTCTTGCACGCGCTCGAGACGCGCCGGCTGGCGCTGCCATCGTACGTGCTCGCCTACCGCTACAAGGGGCGCAGCTACCGCGCCGTCGTCCACGGCCAGGACGCGAGCCACGTCACAGGCACGGCGCCCATCGCGTGGGGCAAGGTGGCGCTGGTGGTCGCCGGCGCGCTCGCGCTCGTCGTGCTCGTGATCGGGGCGCTCGTGCTCGCCCGCGCAGCGTAGCTTCGCCCGCCCTCGGTCCTCTCCCCTTCCCCCCTCCCCCTCCCCGCTCCCCCAGATCGAGCGCTGCGCGGGCGCGGCGGGCCGCGCCTGCCGCTGTGGCGGAATGCCGCGAGCGCACGCTCGGTGCGGCACAGAAGAGCCATGATCCGCGCCCTCCACCGCCCGCCCGGCCATGGTCCGGATCTCGCACTGAGGCCGGAGCTCGATGGAGGAAACCATGGAAACTGGATCGCGGGAGAAGCTGCTGGAGATCCTCAAGAAGTTCCGGACTGCCATGCTCGTCACGCACGCCAGCCAGGGGGCGCTGCGGGCGCGTCCGATGGCGCTCATGAAGGTCGACAGCGACACCGGAGACGTCTGGTTCATGACGAGCATCGACTCGGGCAAGGTCGATGAGATCGAGTCGCAGCCCGAGGTGAATGTGACCCTCCAGGAGGGGCGCCGCTTCCTGTCGCTGTCGGGCCGCGCCTCGATCGTGCGGAGTCGGACGAAGATCGATGCGCTGTGGTCGGAGGAGGCCAAGGTGTTCTTCCCGCAGGGCAAGGACGATCCCTCCCTCGCGCTCATCCACGTGAGCCCGCGCGAGGGCGAGTACTGGGACAACGAAGGCGCGGCCGGGCTCAGGTTCCTCGTCGAGGCCGTCAAGGCGTACGTCACCGGGACGACGCCGAAGACCGACGCCGCCCAGCACGGCTCGGTGCCGCTGAACGGCGGGCAAGCCGGCGATGCCCGGGTGTCCGCGCGATAGCGATCCACGCCGTCGCGCCGTGGATCGGGGCGGGATGGAGCGTGGCGCATCCCTTGCTCCTCTCGGGACTGCGCCGCGCTCCGCTCCACCGGAGCGGAGGTGACGCGAGAACCCGTCAGCAACGAGGTTGGGCATGGGGATCTTCACGATGTCTCGTCGAGCTCAGATGGTCGTGGTCGCGGCGGCGGCGGTCGTCGTCATCGTCGGGCTGCGCTACGCGGAGCCGTTCCTCGTGCCGGTGCTGTTCGGCGTCGCGCTGGCGGCGATCTCGTCGCCCATCGCGACCTGGGTGACCCGCCGCGGGCTGCCCGCGGCCCTCGGCGCGCTGGCCGCGCTCGTGGTCGATCTGGCGATCCTGGTCTTCGTCGGGGCGGTGGTCACCATCGCCGGGGTGGAGCTGGAGGAGAAGGTGCCGGTCTACCTGGTCCGGATGTCCTCGATGACCGAGGCGCTCGCCATGACGCTCACGGAGCGCGGCTTCCCGGTGAACCCGGAGTTCCTCTCGCGCACGCTGCACACGGCGTCCCTGGTCCCCCTCCTCGGCGGGGCCGCGGTCACGGTCGCCAGCGCGGCGTCGAGCCTCGGGGTGGTGCTCCTCGTCGTGTTCTTCGCCCTCTGCGAGGGCGCCGGCGCGGGCGCGAAGGTGCGGCGGCTGCTCTCGACCCCTGCGCGCGGGCTCGAGCACGTCGATCGCATCGTCCGGGAGGTGAAGAAGTATCTCGTTGTGAAGACGCTGACGAGCCTGCTCGTCGCCGTCCTCGCCTATGTGCTCCTGGTCCTCCTGGGCGTGGACCTGGCGCTCCTCCTGGCGTCGAGCCTGTTCGTCCTGCACTTCATCCCCAACATCGGCGCGGCGGTCGCGACGATCCCGGCCGTGCTCGCCGCGCTGGCAAGCCAGGGCCCCGGCACCGCGGCCATCGTCGCCATCGGGTACCTGCTGATCAACCTGCTGGTGGGCAACGTGCTCGAGCCGCGCGTGCTCGGGCGGACCCTGGGCCTGTCGCCGCTCGCCGTCCTGATCGGCATGCTCTTCTGGGGCTGGCTCTGGGGGCCGGCGGGCGCGCTCCTGTCGGTGCCCATCATGATGGTCGCGAAGATCACGCTGGAGAACGTGGAAGGGCTCTCGTGGGTCGCGCGCATCATGGAGCCCGCGCCCGAGGAGCCAGAGACAGCGCCCGTCAGCGGCGAGCCGGCGCCAAGCTCGCTGCTGCGTCCGAGCGTCGCGGGGGCGCGGAGATCCGGGTAGCGATACGTGGTCTCGTGCACCAGGTCTTCTCTTGAAGATCTGCCCATGACCACGAGCCTCATCACGAGCACGAAGCCGCATCAGCGATCGGAGGGCGAGCAGGCGCTGCCAGCAAGCCCCGATTTCCGAGCGATCTTCGAGGGGCTCCCCGCCTGTTACTTCGTACTCAATCCGGACTTCACCATCGTCGCGGTGAGCGACGCCTTTCTCCGGGCCGCGAGCACCCGGCGTGAGGACCTCCTGGGTCGCCACATCTTCGATGCCTTCCCGGACAATCCGGACGATCCGCACGCGACCGGCACGAGGAACCTGCGCGCCTCGATCGAGCGTGTGCTCGAGACGCGCGCCCCCGACACCATGGCCGTGCAGAAATACGATATCCCGCGCCCCGAAGCGGAGGGAGGCGGCTTCGAGGAACGGTACTGGTGCCCCATGAACTCGCCCCTCCTGGGGCCGGACGGCAGGGTCGCGTACATCATCCACCGCACGGAGGACGTGACCGAGTTCGTCCGCCTGAAGCAGCGCGGGATCGAGCAGACGCGGCGCACGGAGGAGCTGAAGATGCGGGCGGAGCGGGTCGAGGCCGAGGTCTTCCTCCGGGCGCAGGAGATCCAGCGCGCGAACGAGCAGCTCCGCGTGGCGAACGAGCGGCTCAGCCGGCTCGACGAGCTCAAGACAAGGTTCTTCTCGAACGTGAGCCACGAGTTCCGGACGCCGCTCACGCTCATGCTCTGCCCGATCGACGAGCTCCTGACCGGCGCGCCCGGCGGCCTCACCGGCAGGCAGCGCGAGCTCGTCGAGCTCGCGCGCCGCAACGCGCGGCGGCTCCTCAAGCTCGTGAACACCCTGCTCGACTTCGTCCGGATCGAGACCGCCCGGATGCATATGGTCTACGAGGCGCTCGACCTCTCGGCGCTGACCGCGGAGGTGGCGAACGCGTTCAGCGGGGCCATGCAGCGGGCGGGGCTCCGGCTCGTGGTGGACTGCCCGCCGCTTCCGGAGCCGATCTACGTCGATCGTGAGATGTGGGAGAAGATCGTCCTCAACCTGGTCTCGAACGCGTTCAAGTTCACGTTCGAGGGGGAGATCGCGATCTCGCTCCGGTGGGGCGGCGACCACGTGACCCTCGAGGTCCGCGATACGGGGACGGGGATCCCCGCCGACGAGCTCCCCCGGATCTTCGAGCGCTTCCACCGCGTCCACGGGGCGCGCGGGCGGAGCCACGAGGGCTCCGGCATCGGCCTCGCGCTCGTGCGGGAGCTCGTCCGGTTCCACACGGGCGAGGTCCAGGCGACGAGCAAGGTCGGTCGTGGCAGCACGTTCACCGTCCGCATCCCCGCCGGATCAGCGCACGTGCCCGCGGCGCGCATCGGCGCCGAGCGGGAGCTCGGCATGACGGCCGTGACGGTCCAGGCGTTCGTGGAGGAAGCGTCGCACTGGGACTCCGGAGCCGCGCCGTCGGCGGAGCTGCCGCTGGGGTCACCGGCAAGCGCCGGGGACACACGCCCGGCGGAGGGCCCGGTCGGCCACGTCCTGCTCGTCGAGGACAACCCCGACATGCGGAGCTATCTCAGGGACGTCCTTGCGACGCGGTGGACCGTGGAGGCCGTCGGGAACGGCGAGATGGCGCTCTGCGCCGTGCGCTCGCGTGTACCCGATCTCGTGCTCACCGACGTCATGATGCCCGGGCTCGACGGGTTCGGCCTCCTCAAGGCGCTGCGGGCCGAGCCGAGGACGAGGCTCGTCCCGGTGGTGTTCATCTCTGCCCGATCCGGGGAAGCGTCGCGCGTGCACGGCGCCGAGGCGGGCGCGGACGATTACCTCGTCAAACCGTTCTCGGTCCGCGAGCTGCTCGCGCGGGTCGGCGGTCGCATCGAGATCGCCAGGCTGCGCCGCCAGGTCGCCGAGGACGTCGAGCGCCTCCGCGAGAGCGAGCAGCGCTTCCGCTCCCTCGCCGACTGCGCCCCCATGATGATCTGGATGTGTGGGCCTTCCGGCGGGTGCGAGTACGTCAACACGACGTGGCTGCGCTTCACGGGGCGCTCCCTCGAAGAGGAGCTGGGGGACGGCTGGCTCGACGCGGTCCACCCGGACGAGCGCCCGCTCGTCGCGAGCGCGTGCGCCGAATCGATGGAGACGCACGAGCCGTTCACGCTGGAGTGCCAGATGCTCCGCCGGGACGGCGAGAGCCGGTGGGTCGTGACGCAGGGCGCCCCGCGCTTCGGCGCCGCCGGAGCGTTCCTGGGGTTCGTCGGCTCGTCCCTGGACATCACCGAGCGCAAGCGCATCGAGGACGCGCTGGCCGACGCGGATCGCCGGAAGGACGAGTTCCTGGCCATGCTCGGGCACGAGCTGCGCAACCCCATGGCGCCGATCTGCGTGGCCGTGGAGCTCCTCCGGCGGCGGAGCCGCGGCGGGCCGCCGGACCAGCACGTCGAGGTGATCGCGCGGCAAACGAGGACCTTGATGCGCCTCGTGGACGATCTGCTCGACGTGTCGCGCATCACCCGGGGAAAGATCGAGCTGCGCAAGGAGCGGATCGACGTCAAGGCCGCCGTGGCGCGCGCCGTGGAGTCGACGCGCGAGCAGATCGAGGCGCGGCGGCACCAGATCCGGCTCGTGCTGCCGGCGGCCGCCGTCCACGTCCTCGGGGACGCCGTCCGCCTCGAGCAGATCCTCGTCAACCTGCTCACCAACGCGTGCAAATACACGGATATCGGGGGCCACATCGGGGTGACGGTCGAGCAGCGCGGCGACCAGGTGGAGCTGCGCGTCCGCGACGACGGGATCGGGATCGCCAGGGAGGTGCTGCCCCATGTCTTCGAGCTGTTCCGTCAGGCGGATCGCAGCCTTGATCGGGCGCCCGGCGGCCTCGGTATCGGGCTGACCATCGTCCGCGATCTGGTGGCCCTCCACGGCGGGAGCATCGAAGCGACGAGCCCGGGGCCAGGGCAAGGCAGCGAGTTCATCGTGCGCCTGCCCGTCGCGGCGGACGAGCGCGTGCCCGCGGCGGCGGACGAGCGTTTGCCCGCCGCGGCCGTCGGGGCGTCGTCCGCGCCCTCGAAGAACGCAGAGCAGCCGTCTCCGGCGGCGAGGAAGCTCCGCGTCCTCATCGTCGAGGACAACGTGGACGCGGCGAGCACCCTCGCCGACGCCTTGCTGGCCCTCGGGCAAGAGGTGTGGATCGCCGGCGACGGCCCGCGCGCGTTGAAGGCCGCGGCGGAGCATCGGCCCGATCTCGTGCTCCTCGACATCGGGCTCCCAGGAATGGACGGCTACGAGGTGGCGCGGCGCCTGAGGGAGGCCGAGCTGTGCTCGGGCGCGCTCATCGCGCTCACGGGGTACGGGCAGGCGTCGGACCGCCGCCGCGCCGAGGCGGCAGGGTTCGACGCCCACTTCGTCAAGCCGATGTCGCTGGACGCGCTCGCCGGGGTCGTCGACGCTGCCGCGGCGTCCGGAGCCCATCAGGGCGCCGCGGGCGGCGCCGGCGCGAGCCCGAAGACGCGCTCGTGACGGGCGCTCACGTGGCAACCCATGCACGAGGCGACCCGGCCGGCGGAGGTCACCTGGCCCGCGGCCGTGACCGTGCCGTAGACCCAGCCCGCGTCGGTGCCGGGCGTGTCCGGCGCGACCTTGAGCACCACGTAGGCGCCGGCGAGGCGCGACGCGCGGTAGACGCGATCGCCGTCGCGCAGGATGGGATCGAAGTGATCCGCGGACTCTGGCGGCGTGGCGCCGGCGCCCGGGAGGGCGGCCGCCGCGCCGTCGTCCACCAGCTCTGGGACAAAGCTCTCCTTGACCAGGACCTGCCCGACCGGCTGGGCGACGGGCGCCTGTCCGTCGACGAGCGGATAGCGATCGCGGTGCTTGGCGAACACCGAATAGAGCTTGCGGGCGTGGCCGCCGTCCTCGGCGGCGCTCATGCGGACGCGGCCGGGCAGCGGCATCCGGCACAGCCAGGGCGCCCAGCGGAGCTCGTCGTCGACGCGCCCCCAGGGCTTGTAGTCGCGAAAGGCGGCGGCGATGAGCGGGGCGAGCCGGGGGTCGATCTCGGCCTCGGCGGCGCCCGTCTCGGGCGGCGAGCCCGGCGCATCCGCCGAGGAGGAGGAGACGGGGGCCGGAGGGGGCGTTGCGCTCCCGGCGTCGTCCGGGGTGACGGGCTCGTCCAGGGCGTGGCTGCACCCGGGCGCGAGCGCGAGGATCAAGAGCAGGGTGAGTCGCATGGAGCGGATCGTACGATCGCGGCGCCGGACAGGTCTGCCGGACAGCACGGTTGCGCGCGACGCGCGATCGCCGGGAATCGCCGGCGTCCTCGCGCGCGCCGCAGCGCGCCCCGCCGGCGGCCGAGTTCACGGCGCGGACGGAGCAGGCCCGGCCGGCGGCGGCGCGGCGCGGGTCGGCTGGCAGCGAGGACAGAAGTAAGTCGACCGCATCATCGTTCCCTGGCGGCGCATCTGGATCGCGGCGCCGCAGTCGTAACAGGCGTACCCCTCGCGGCCGTACACGCTGACCGGCCTCCTGCGGTCTCCGCCGGCGCGCGTCGTGCGTGTGGTCATGTAATGTGCGGTCGGCCCACGGTACGCGCTGGCGGCGTCCCGCGGCTCGACGTTGGATTGCAGGAGGCGGCGGCCGACGTCGAGCATCGCGGAGAGCTCCTCGTCGGAGTACGCCCGGACGGGGGCGAAGGGGTCGAGCCGCGTCCGGAAGAGGAGCTCGCTCTTGTAGATGTTGCCGATGCCGGCGACGACGCGCTGGTCCATGACGGCGACGCCGAGCGGCACCTCGTCGAGGGCGCGCAGGCGGCGGAGCGCCTCGGCGGCGTCGAAGGCGTCGCCGAGCAGATCCGGGCCGAGGGCGCCGAGGAGGCGATCGCCGCGCAGGGCGCTCGCGCGGAGCAGCCGCGCGACGGGCGCGCGGAAGCAGACGGCGACGTAGCCCGGGACCGCGAGGATGGCAGACGCCGTCGCCTCGGACCGCTTCCAGCGCTCGCCCTCGCGGTAGAGGTGCCAGGCCCCGCTCATGCGCAGGTGGGTGTGGAGGACGGTCCCCTCGTCGAAGAAGATCAGGAGGTTCTTGCCGCGCGCCTCCACGCGCTCGACGCGGCGGCCGACGAGCCGACGGCACGGCTGGTCGCTCCTGGGCAGCTCCAGCGCGACGACGGGCGCGCCCGTGAGCGCGGGGCCGAGGGCGGCGGCGATGCGGAAGAGGGTGTCGCCTTCAGGCATGAGCGGTGTCCGGAGGCTCTTGTGCGGACCGGCCGGATCGCAAGGGGCACGAGCGGAAGAGCCAGGCTCTCACCCCATCGCCGGCCTCGCTTCGCGCTCGCTTGAACATGTATGCTCGCATCCTCGGTTCGCGGCAGTTCAGCGTCGCGACCCTGGAGAGCTGCTCGATGCCTCACCCGACCTGGTGCCCCATCGCCCTGCTGGCGGCGTCGCTCTGCGCGTGTGCCGCGCCTGCGCCCCCGCGCCCGCCGGCCGAGCGTCCGATCGCGGTACCCATCGCGCCCGCGGCGCCGCCCGTCGCTCCGGACGCCCCGCCCGACGCAGCCTCGCCGCCGGAGGTCGAGATCCGAGGCCACCAGATCCTCCTGGACGGCCGGCTCGTCGGCGACGCGAAGAGCATCGCCGAGCTCGGCCAGCTGACCAAGCTCGATGAGCTGTTCGTGCAGCTGGAGGCGCGGCGCGCCCGCGAGAGCGCCCGCGAGAGCGACCGCGGCGCGCCCGCGCAGGGCGAGATCGCCGTCGTGGCGGACGGATCGGTCGCCTGGATCGTCATCGAGAGCGTGTCGCGCACGGCGGCCTTCGCGGGCTACCCCGTGGCGCTGCTGCGCACCGGCGTGGGCGGGCTCCGTTTCCGCGCGCCCACGCCCGGCGCTCCCGAGGAGAGCACCTGGGAGCCGCCGTGGTTCGAGATCGCCGTCGATGTCCGCGAACGCGACGTGGAGGTGAGCCTCTTCGAGCTGACCGTCGCCCCGCCGAGCGCCTCGGAGGGCGGCGGCTTCGTCCGGACGCTCGTGAAGCGCGAGGTCGTGGGCCCGCAGCGGGAACGCGCCTCCGCCGCGCTCGCGGAGCTCGCCGAAGCCGCGTGCGCGAAGGCGCCGCGGACCTGCCTCGACCGCATCGGCCTGCGCGCCGTGCCGGGAGCGAGCCTCGCCGACATCAAGGAGGTCGTGTCGACCACCCTGGGCCGCGCACGGCAATGGAAGGAGCGACCGCCGGGCTCGAATCCAGAGATCCTCATGATCCGAGCCCTCCCCCGCGAAGGCCGGTTCACCGGCCCGCCAGGATCGCCGCCCTCGTTTCGCGCGCTCTCGATGGAGGTCTCGGGCCGGCTGCCCCCCGAGGAGATCCGGAACGTCGTGCGCGCGCGGTTCGGTGCGCTGCGCAAATGCTACGAAGCCGGGCTGCTCCGCGATCCCAACCTCGCTGGCCGGATCGCGGTGCGCTTCGTCATCGGCAGGGACGGCAAGGTGACGGCCGTCGCCGAGGACGCTCCGCAGCCGAACAGCCCCCCGCCGCCGCCCGCGATCGCGTCCATGCCGGATCGCGCGGTCGTGAGCTGCGTGCTGCGCGAGTTCGAGAAGTTCACGTTCCCGGCGCCCGAGGGCGGCGTCGTGACGGTGGTGTATCCCATCATGTTCTCGCCAAGCTCGTGACGCCGACGCGGTGGCGCGAGCGGCCGTCTCGCGCGGCGCGAGCGGCCGTCTCGCGCAGCGCAAGCGGCCGTCTCGCGCGGCGCGGACGGCTCCGCCGCGCTCAGGCCTTTCGATCCGCGCGCGGGCTGATCACATACCCCTTCCGCGCCAGCGCGTGCCGGAACCCGGCTTGCAGGTCCCGGTGCGTCGCGAGCTTGCCGAGCTCGATGCCGAGCTCGATCACGGTGCGGGCGGTGCTGGGCGAGGCGCCGACGACGCTGCACTCGGCCCCGAGGAGCCCCGCGGCGCGCGTGGCCTGGAGCAGGTGGTTGGCCACCGCGCTGTCGACCGACGTGACGCCGGTGATATCGATGATGACGAACTCGGCGTGGTGCCGCTCGACCGCGGCGACGAGCGACTCCACGAGCTGGGCGCCGCGCGAGCTGTCCATCTGGCCGACGAGCGGGACGACGAGGATGCCCGGATGGATGGGGATGCTCGGCGTCGAGAGCTCCTGGATGAGCTCGATCAGCCGCCGCTGCGTCTCCAGGAGGATCGACTCCTGGCGCTTCGCGTCCTCGATCTTCTTGCGCTCGGTGATGTCCTCGACGAGCCCGAGGAGATAACGGCCCTTGCCCCTGGCGTCCTCCATGGGGATGAACCGGGCGCGACCGATGCGGTCCCCAAAGCGCTTCGAGGGGACGCGGAGCTCCGGGACCTCGACCGGTACGCCCCCCGCCAGGACGCCGCGGCTCTCGGCGTCGATCTTCGCGGCCAGCGCCTGCGGCAACAAGTCGCTGGCGCGCAAGCCGATCAGCTCTCCCGGCGCGTGGCCATGGAACTCCTCGAAATTCCTGTTCACCCGCACATAGCGGAGCTCCGCCGCATCCTTGACGAAGAGCATCAGCGGGAGGTGCTCGATGATGCCGTCGAGGAGGAGGCGCGCGCTCTCGAGCGACGCCTCCGTCGCCCTGCGCTCGGTGACATCGTCGTAGACCACGGCGACGCACTCATCTCCCACGGGGAACGACCACGTCGTCATGACGCGCGTGCCCTCTTCCCGGGGGAGGATCACCTCGCTCTCGTCGGTCCCGCCGGTGCGGATCAGCTCCGCCAGGCGCTGAGGAATGCCGATCTGCCGAAGGCTGGGGACGCTCTCGTCCATCGTCCGGCCGAGCATCGCCGCGGTGGGCCGGCTGGCGATCCGCTCGGCGGCGTGGTTCATGTAGACGTACCGGAGCGACCGGTCATCCTCCGGGGCCTCGAGGGCGAGGAAGGTGCAGCCGAGGTGCATGGACTCGACGACCTGCGCGCACCGGCGCTGGTGCTCCCGAATGTGGCGCTCCCCTCCATCGATGAGGCGGAGCAGGGCGCCGCGGCCGCCGCCGATCGTGCAGGCGAGCCCGCGGAGCACCCACCGCGGCGCGCCGCGGCCCTCGTCCGGGAGGTCGATCTCGGCTCGATCGACCTCGCCCGAGAGGAGCGCCTGGATCCGGGCGACGTCGGCGGCCGCGGGCGCCAGCGACAGGAGCACGCGATCGCCCTCCGGCGACAGCGGCAGGCTCGGCGCCCCGAGCCCCGCGAGGAGGCGATCGAGCTGCTCGTTCTTGCACAGGACGGCGCCCCGCGCGTCGATGACGAGCGCTGGGTCGTCCAGGGCCTCGATCAGGAGACGTGGATCGATGTGAAGTGTCTCTGCGCGATCTTCGGCTGTCGTGTGCACGCACCCACCCCGTGAGCCCAGCGCGAGGGCCGAGCGCGGCCCCCGCTGCTGAACGGTCACAACCGGGCGCATCATCGCTCCGTTCTCGCGCTGCCGCACCCTCCGGATGAGCAGAGTCGCCGAAAAAGGGAGGCGGCGTTCGCGCCGGAGGCGCTCTCCGGCGCCGGAGCGAGCTCGACGGCGCGGGGCCGCCGCGCGTGAAGCCCTGTCAGCTCGCGCTCACGCTGGCGCGGCTCTCCTGCGGCGCCATCCGCCGGATACAGTAGCTGAGGGCGGCCCGGAGATCGCGTTGCGTCGAGATCGTCGAGAGATCGAGCCCCAGCGCGACCATCGTCTGCGCGACGTTCGGCTTGATGCCAGCCACGATGCCTTCGGCGCCGAGCAGGCGGATCGCCGCCACGAGCTCGATGAGATGGCTCGCCACCTTCGTGTCCACCATGTCGACCCCGGTCAGATCGAGGATCGCGAAATGGGCTTGTTTCTCCATGATGCGCGCGAGCAGCGCATCCATCACCTCGGCGGTGCGCACGCTGTCGACCACGCCGATCATGGGGAGCGTCAGCACCCCGTTCCACACCTCGATGATCGGCGTGGAGAGGTTGCGAATCACCTCCTGCTGCTTGTCGATCTGAGAGAGCCTGGCCCGCAGCTCTTCCTGCGCGCGCTTCACCGCGGTGACGTCGAGCGAGAACCCGAGCACCGCGTCGACCTCATCGCGCCTGTCGAGCACGGGGACGACCCAGCTCTCCCAATGGACGCCGTGCGCCGTGGTGTGATCATGGACCATCGTACCGGCGATAGCCGCCCGCAAGGCGGCGCGCTCTCTCTCGGGATAGAGCTCGAGCAGGTTCTTCCCGAGGAGCTCGCCCCTCGCGAGCCCGGCGGCATCGAGCCCCTTGCCGTCGTGGTAGATGACGGTCCCCTCGGTGTCGATCGCCCAGATGACGACCTGGAGGTTGTCTGCCAGGCCGTCGAGGAGCCGCTCCTTGAGGCTCGGCTCTGCAGGGCTGCTCTCGCCGTCGGCGTCGGCCTGCCGCAACGATCCGTGGATCGTGCCTCCTTCGGGCGCCCGGCTCGCGTTGCACGTCAGCCGCCGGTAAGCGCCCTGGGCGTCCATCAGGCGCACATCGACCTGCACCGGCTCTGTTTGCTCCTTCAGCCGGATCCACGCAGCGGCGAAGTCGGCGCGATCTTCCGCATGGACGAGCGCCGTGAGCGAATTGCCATGCGCTACCCCGGTCCCCAGCGCCTGACGGAGCGCGCCGCTCGAGTGCAGCACATCCCCATCGATCCCCGCGATGAAGAGCATCTCTGGACAGGATGCAAGAAATGTATGCAGCAGCCCCGAAGTGGCGTCCAGTTCGTTCGCCATCGTCTCCCTCCCGTATGTCCCCCTCAACAAGATGGCTTGTATCAGAAGCGCATCGCTGTTGGGAAGCCGCGCTCGCCACGTGATGATGTTGGTGCGATGGACGACGGATCGCGTCCAGCGTCGAGGCCCGGATGAGCTCTCGCGGATTGCCGCGGTCAGCGGCGCGGCCGCACCTTGAACCAGAGCTCGAGGTCCACGCGGCCGTCCTTCGGCTCGTCCGTGACGTAGTGCTCGTGGGAGGTGAAGTCGTCGGGCGCGAGGCTGCTCTCCCTGAACCAGCACGAATAGATGCTGCGATACGCCTCCGAGATCCCGGACACCTCGCCGGCATAGCGGAAGACGGCGTAGCGGCCCTCGCTCATCCGGCCGCGGAAGAGCGGGGGCGGCAGCGGGACGGTCTTCGGACAGGGCACGCAGGCGTGGTATCGGCACAGCTCGGGGGCCGTGATCTGCGGGCTGTCGTGCGGTGTACCCCAGGCATCCACGGCGTCTTCGCAGAGCCCGAGCTGCCGGGCGGCGGCGATGAGGTCCGACCAGAGGCGCTCGAGGGCCGAGACGTCGTACCCGGCCGGGCTGGCGAGGCATGCGAAGTCGAGCCCGCTCGTTGTCTCGAAGCGGACCCGCGCGCTCCACGCCGCCGCCTCGAGGCGCCGCTCGTCGACCCCGCGCTCGGGCGGGAGCGTGTAGAGCTCTTCCGGCCGAAAGTCCTTTCCGTAGAGCGACGTCAGCTTCCCGATCGCGACGGGGAGGCCGCGCTCCGGGCTCCGCACCTGCGACGGGCTGCAGCCGAAGTGCGCCGCAAACGCCTTCGAGAAGTTCGAGGCGGACGAGTACCCGGACGAGAGCGCCACATCCATGATGCTGCGGTCCGGCTCGTACGCGAGCCGCAGCGCCGACTGCTCGAGCCGCCTCCGGGTGATGAACCGCCCGATCGGCTCGCCGACCGCCGCGTGGAAGACCCGGTGGAAATGGAACTCGCTGAGGCGCGCCGCGCGCGCGACGTCCGCGACCGTGATCGGCCGCTCGAGGTTCGCGGCGATGAAGCGGAGCGCGCGCTCGATCTCGGGCCGGTGGGCGGATTCTGTCACGACGATCTCCGCGAGGCGGCCCCTGCGAGGGCGAGCGGCGTGCCCGGAGCGCGCGGGCCTTCGAGTCTCATGCCTTCATTCTAGAACGGCTCCGGCCGGAGAGGCGCTCTCCGGCGCTCCGAGCGCGGGCGCGCGGCGGTCGACGCTCGAGCGAACGAAGGAGGCGGCGGGCGCCTCAGGGGTCGCCTGGAGATGCACCTGGCTGGTAGGGTTGGGTTGCCATGGATGTCCGAGCCACGCTGCCGATGACCCCGACCCTCGATCTCTTCGACCTCGATGCATCCTACGCTTACACGAGCGCTGTCCGGCTCCTCAGCCTGGACAGGGCAGCGCCTTTCTGGCCCGATCTAGGGCTCCGCATCGATGACGTCGAGGCGGTGAAGACGGCCGCGCGCCGCTGCGTCCGGGCGGAGATCGCGATCGAGGCGCTGGACGACGAGGAGCGGGATTACGAGGGCATGATCGCGGTGCACATCGCGGCGTTCCTCGCCGACGTGGAGCGCTCCCAGGGCACGGCGGCCGCGGCGCAGATCCGCGCGTGGATCGAGGAGCGCTACTTCGTGCTCGACCGGCTGCCGGACTGGCGGACCATGTGGCAGGTGCTCGTCGTGTGGCTATCGCGCCGCAAGGAGCACCGCGTCGCGCGGTTCGGCCTGCCGCTCGACAAGATCGCCAAGCTCCTCCAGATCGCCCGAGCGTGGGCGGAGACCGAGGACACGCTGGATCGGCGCATCGCCGAGGCGGAAGCGCTCCCGCTGGAAGGATGGGACGCCGAGGCCTACGCGGCGTACCGCGGCGACGACTCCGACCTGAGCCCCCTCACCGCGCTGTCGCAGCACCTGTCCGCGCTCGAGTTCGAGCGCACCTGGGGCGCGATCCGGCGGCTGCTCGGCCCGGCGGAGATGGACGCGCTCGAGCGCTGGGGTCAGGTCGAGGTGATGGCCCACATGGAAACGATGTCGCCCCACGCGGCGTGGATCCCGCCAGAGGGCCGCAGCCTGTCGTGAACGCGACGCTCGCCGCGGGAGCGCCTCCGTCCCGTGCGCCGGGCGGTGCGTTTTCCAAACAGACCCGAAGAGCTCCCCGCAATTCTGGGTATGAGCACCCACGTTCCTCCCGCCGCTGACGCTTCCCGCACCGGTACCTGGAATTCCGTTCACACCGCCGCGCTTGAGACGCTCCCGCGCTCGCTCCGGCTCCTGGGGGTCGCCGCGCCCGACATCGACGACCTGGTCCAGGAGGTCCTGCTTGCGGCGTACGAGAGCCTGGATCGGTTCGATCCCGACTACCCCGCCTCCGCCTCGCCGCCGCCTCCGCGCGAGGCCGACTCGGCCGCCGATCCGCCGCAGCGGGATGGCCGGCGCCCGCGCGGCACCGCGGAAGCCCGATGGCTCTTCGGGATCGCGTGGCGGAAGGTCAGCAAGCACCTGGAACGCGCCTACCGCCGCCGCGAGGTGCCGGACGGCTTGCACCCCGCGCCGCGCGGCCAGGCGGTCGATCCCGCGCCGAGCAGCGAGCAGCGCGTCGCGGAGCGGGAGCGGCTGGAGCTCGCGATCGACGTGCTGAGCACGATCGCCCCCGAGCGGCGGGTCCTGCTCGTCCTGCACGAGGCCTGCGAGGTGCCGATCGTCGAGATCGCGCGCGAGCTCGGCATCAACTACAACACGGCCGCGAACCGGCTGCGCCTGGCCCGTGAGGACTACCGCGCCGCCGTCGCGCGGCTCCGTCCGGAGCAACGGCAGGCGCTGCGCGGCTGCTGGCTCGCGTTCCCGCTGGCGTCGGAGTTCCTGGCGCGCGACGGCGGCACGAGCACCTCGGCGCTGGCGGCTCCGCCGCCGGCGTCTGCTCCGCCTGCGGAATCCGCGCCGCCGGCTCCGCCGCCGACAGCGCCTGCGCCGCCGGCTCCGCCCGGACCGCCGCCGCGTTCGCCTGCCACTGCGACCCTGCCAGGGAGGCCACGACGGATCGCCGTCGCCCTCGGGTCGGCTGCGGCGGGCATCGCTGGAACGGTCGCTGTGCTGCTCGCCCTCGCGCCGCCGCCGGCCCTCTGGGCTCGCCGCTTCGGGCCGGTGCTGCCCGAGCTGCTGCCCGCGCGCACCGTCTGCCTTGCGGCGACGCCGCCGCAGCATGCGCCGGAGCCGGGGCCCGCCGCCCCCGCGCCCGAGGCGCCCCACCGCCCGTGCCCTGCTGCTCCGCGGGTGGCGCCGCGGGCCAGCGAGGCCAGCGAGCGCGATGACACGTTCGTGGAGGAGCTGCGGCTGCTCACCGCGGCGCGAGAGCGCCTCACCGCCGGTGATGCGGCCGGGGCGCTCCGGAAGATCGCCGTGCACGCGCAGCGGTTCCCCGGGGGCCAGCTGAAGAACGTGCGGGAGCGGCTTCGCACGGTCGCCCTGGCGCGCGTCGCCGCCCCGGAGCAGGGCGCGCCGGGGAGCGAGCCGTCGCGATGAGCGGGCCCTGCGGCAGACCGAGGCTCGGCGCGCGCCTGGCCCGGCGCGGCATCGGTCCGCGCGGGGGCGCGAGGTGGCTGGCGCGCGCCGCCGGCGCGGCGGCCATGGTCCTGCTGTGCGTCGCCGCGGCGCGCGCCGCGCCGGATCTGCCACGGGCTGCGATGCGGCTGGAGGTCGTACGAGGCCCCGGCGCCGAGGGCTGCGCCGACGAGGTGCTCCTGCGCGCGGAGGTGGCGCGCGGGCTCGGCGGCGATCCGTTCGAGGACGAGGCGCTGCGGGTGCTCACGGTCAGCATCGCGCGGGAGGGGCCGGAGCTCACCGCCTCGATGGCCCTGCGCGAGAGCGAGGGCGCGGTCGAGACAGCCTGGGCCGAGGGGTTCAGCACCCGGCGCGGCTGCGCGGAGCTGCTCTCCGGCGTGGCCCTCGCGATCGTGGCGCAGATCCTGACCGCGCCGGAGCGGGCGTCACCGCCCTCCGAGCCCTCGCCGCCGCCTGCACCGCCGCTTCCGCAGGTGCGCCGGGCCGAGGCGCCACCGCTGCCCAAGGCAGCACCAACGCCGACAGAACGCTTGCGGCTGGAGGCGGGGCTCGGGGCGACCCTCGGCCTCGGGATCACGCCCGGGGCCGCGGCGGGCATGACCCTATCCATCGGCGTTCGCAGGCCCGGCTGGTCGGTCGCCGTGGAAGGGCGAGGGCTCGTGTCCCTGGCGCAGGAGGTGAAAGACATGAGCATCAGCACCAGGGCCTTCACGGCGGCTGGTGTGGGCTGTCTGCACGGCCACCACCTCTTCGGCTGCGGGGTCGCGGCCGTCGGCTTCGTCCGGTTCATCCCCCGGCATCCGTGGGACGTGACGGGAGGCGACGACCGTCTGTTCAGCGTTGGAGCGCGGCTTGGCAGCGCCTGGGCCCTCTCGGACAGGTGGAGCGCGCATGGATACGCCGAGGCCAGCGCGATCGTGGATGACACGGTGCTCCGGCGCCGGGGCCAGCGGCGCGATACCGCTGGATCCGTCACGTGGTCCTCACCTCCGGTCGGTGCGGCCCTCGGACTCGGTGTCACGGCGACGTACTGAAAGACCTCGTGGAGCCCGGCTCTCCTCGCCAACGACGTGAGAAATTTCAAAAGGAAACCACAATGCTCAGTGCAATCGATTCTCTCGTAAAAGCTGCCCGTTGTGAACGCGTGCCAGCTCTACGTATCTTGTCCGGCATGCGAACCCTCTTCCTCCTGCTCGTAGGATCCCTCTTCTTGCCTGGCTGTCCCGAAGAAGATCCGACCATCATCGGTCCCTGTCAGCCTCAGGAGTACGGCAACCCAGGCTGCCCATGGCCCGAGGAGGGCGGCGGCGGGGCCGGCGGTGAGGGTGGCGGGGGCGGAGGCGGAGCCGGCGGCGGCGATGAGACAGCCTGCGCCGGCGATTGCGTCCCACCGGCGCCGCTCGGCTGGTTCGGCCCGGCGCTCCTCTGGTTCGGCCCGCGGGACCAGGTGCCGGACTGCCCCGCCGCCGCGCCGAACATCGGCTACGAGGGGTTCGCCGACCTGGCGCCCACCCCCCTCGCCTGTGCAGCTTGCTTGTGCGATCCGCCTGACGCGGCCACCGCCTCGTGTCAGCTCCCGCTGGGCTGGTCGACGCACGCTTCGGCGTGTCCCGGCGACCCCGGCGGCGTTACGACCCCCTTCGCGGCGCCCGACGGCTGGGACGGCGCCTGCACCGCCGTGAACGCGATCCCCGCCGGCCAGGACTGCGGCGGGAAGCCGTGCGTACAGTCGGTCTCCATCGAGGCGCCGATCGTGACAGCAACCGGCGCGTGCACGCCCAGGGTGGACGAGCCGCCACCGCCGGCGCTCCTCGACCCGTGGCAGACCCGGGCGCTCGCCTGCGTGCCCGGCGCCTACACGGAGTGCCTGGGCGACCGGAGCACCTGCATGCCCTCGCCGGACCAGCCCGGGGTCCCGCCGCCCGGCGGCTTCCTGACGTGCATCTTCCACGAGGGCGACGTGACGTGCGAGGAGCCGTACCTCGACCGGCACGTCTTCTACGGCGGCGCCGAGGACACGCGCGGCTGCTCCGAGTGCGGCTGCGGGGAGCTGGAGGGCGCGTCGTGCACCGTCATGGCCTCCGTCTACAGCGACGGCGCATGCGGGGAGGCGCTCGCATCGATCATCGTGAGCTCGACGACGCCGTTCTGCGGGGTCACGCCGCCCGGCGTCGCCCTCGGCAGCAAGTCGGCGGAGGTCGTGGCCGTGGACCCCGGCGGCTGCGCCCCGAGCGGCGGCGAGCCCACCGGCGAGCTGCTGCCGGCCGAACCGTCGACGTTCTGCTGCCGCGCATAGGGCCCGCGAAAAGAACAAGCGAGCATCGCCTCGCGCTCGGCAACAGCAGCTCCACCTGATCCGCGAGCTCTCCGCGATCTTCATCGCGGAGGGCCGCGACCAGGGCGCCTGCGAGCGGCCGCGAGCCGACCGTCGGCACGACCAGTTCACTCACCCAGAACGCCATGATCGCCCCCGCGAGCGTGCCGCGTCCCTCGGCGCGAAGCCGCTTCATGGCCGCGCTGGCCGTGACGTCCGAGGGGCGGCTGCGCGTCAGGGAATGGGTGCGCTGCCAACGAGCGTTCGCGGCGTGGACCGCGCGAACCGATTGGACCACGTCGATCCCCTGAAAACGAAGCGAGGTCGTGCGCGACCGGCCGCGCGAGTCATCGCTTGCTCCCGACGTCCTGGACATCGCGTGCGCCTCGGCGAGCTCGACGCGCTCGCCCGCGACGCCCGATCGTGGCCACACGCACGGATTCATCGAAGAACGACAGCCTTTCCTGTATTCTCTTGCCTGCTTCGTGAGGCAAGCGCGAGCCACCACCAGATACCCGTGAGAGCAAGAACCCTATGGCCGCAACACTTCGTCGCTCAAGGACGGTCCGTCCCAGCCTCGCCCAACTTATTTCCGCGACGGTACTATCCCAAACCGGATGCACGATCCTCGACGAAAGACCAAAACCAACGTGCGTGGATCCATCCCCTACATGCCAGGCGTTGTGTGTACAGGGGCCCGGATTCCCTCAGCCGATTCAGTGCATGAGAACGCTGCCACGACAAGAACAATTCCTGATTATCCTAGCCACAAAGAATTGCAATGAATGGCGCGAGCTGCTGCCCCCCAGCGATGGCTCCCGTCTAGTCATCACCCCTGAAATGGTTGGAATACCGCCGGCAAAGAGGGATCCCTGCTACTACTAGCCCACGCCACTTACCCTCAGACAACGATCATCATCCCCCGGCAACACTCGACAGATGGGATCCTCACCGAAGCCGACAACATGGATTGTATTGGGGGCCATCGCGGTCGCCGTACTCGCGGCAGCATACACTGCGGGAAGAATCTCGGCAGAGGGCGACAGCCAGACTCAACCGCACCACGACGCCGTCAGCAAGGATGACCCCGATCTTCGGTCGACTCTGAGCGCTATCCGGAAACGGTTGGCCAGCTGCGAAGAGACCCTCCAGCGTCGCAACCACCATCTTCAGAGACGAGAGGAAGAGCCCCACGCCAACGCCAGTAATCCCACGATTTCACCTGCGCCGGAGCTTCCGAAGCAATGCATGGTCGTATCGCAAGCGACGGATCTGACTGCCAACTGCACCAACTTAAGGAGACACTTCAACGCATACAAGGAAATACTGGGCAGCAGCACGCTCGACTGCAGAACAGTTCTGACCATTCGAGATCTGGCAATAAAGCAATCCTCGATCTGCTCCATCGTTACAAGATCTTTCGATGGCGGAACGCAGCCAGATACCACGAGCGATCCTCACGGCATCGATGCGATGGAAAATGCCCACATAATCAGAGGCGATCATGGCAACATCGACCTAAACGATCTTGTGAAGAACCCAGAGTGCGCAGCCCACATGCAGGCCGAATAGATCGAGCCCATTCACGCGGTCGTTCGTCTCGCGAGAGCCATCGGTCCGCTGTTCGAACAGGCCAGGGCAGTCATGCTTCCGCACGCCATCAGGACTTCAACCCGCATCGTTATCGTTCGACAGATGAGAACCTCACCGAAGCCAACAACATGGATTGGATTTGGAGCCATCGCGGTCGCGGTGCTGGCGGCGGCATTCTATCTAGGAAAAACCTCGGCAGAGAGCAACAAAAAGACTCAGGCACGCCATGATGCCGTGAGCAAGAACGATTCCTATATTCAAGCGACCCTGAGCGTCGCCCGGAAGCGGTTGGCCAACTGCGAAAAGACCCTCCAGCGTAGCGATCAACATCTTCAGAAGAACGAGGATGAGTCCTATGCCAACGAAGACAAGTCCACTCATTCGCCCGAGTCAGAGCTCTTGAAGCAATGCATCATCGCATCGCAGCCGAACGATCTGCATAATATGTCCATGGATTGCAGAGACTTCTGGTGGCTATTCAACGCATACGAGGAAATACTGGGCAGCAGCACGCTCGACTGCGGAACCGTCCTGAGCATCCGAGAACTGGCCCAAGCGCAACACTCGATTTGTGCCGCCATTATAAGTTTCTTGGAGGACTCGTCGCAGCCAGACGTTGCGAGCAGCGCTCTCGGTCTTGCTGCGATGGAAAACGCTTATGTGTTCAAGAGCCAGCACGGCGACGTCGACATCGATGAACTGGTGAAGAACCCAGCGTGTATAGCCCGCATGCAGACAAAATGACTCGAACATGCTTCACGCCGCCGCTCATCCCGCGGGAGCCATCGATCCGCCGTTCGAGCAGGCCATGGCCGCCATTCTTGCGCGCACTATCAGCGCTTGGAGTATTCTCACTTTCCGCTCTGGCATCGGCGCAAGAGCACCAGCCCCCAGAGAAATTTCGTTGGGACGGCCTCTACCTCAACGGCATCGTTCAGACGAAGCTCCCCCATCTCGCGAGACTCGGGGCCACATACAGCGGCGGAACGCCTCCGGGGGCTGTCCACACGGTCATGGTGAGCTTCGGACAGACCGCGAGCCCCACCCAGGAGCTCAATTTCGGGTATTTCATCGGCGTTGGAGTGGGCAAGGAGAACATGTCGACGATAGAAGACAAGAAGCTGGGGATCCACGCTACGTACGAGGCCGGACCATTCCGGGGGAGCGCGGCCACAAGCCTTCAATTCTTCCAATTGATCGGAGCCGTTCTTCCCATGTTCACCACGACCTTGAGGCCGCAGGCGACCCTTGTCCGGACCACGCACGTCGATCTCTTCCTCGGTGGGGAGGTGTATTCCCTGAATGTCAACGTCCAGCTCGGCTTCACGTGCGGATTACGGTTCAGGGACATAAGAATCTTCGATCGAAGCATCGACGGGCTCCTGTCGATCACGGAGATGAACGCTTGGACGAGCGTTCCGGCGCATGGAACCCTCTGGATGGCCTACGTCGAATCGCGCCTCGGGATCGTCGTCGATCTGGAGCCCGACGAGGGAGACAAGGGAGAAGCGCGCGACCGGATCCGTGAGTATGGGCAGCTCTGACCGATCGCGCCAGGGACGCCGCTCGCCTCGTCGCTCTCGCTCAGGCTGGTTTTGACGCGCCGAGCTCCGGCGGACCGTACGCCCTAGTCTGCGACGGATCCGGCCGGCGCGGCGCTCTCCGGTGCGCTCAGCGGGAGCTCCACCACGAACGTCGCCCCGGCGCCCGGCTTGCTCTGCACCCGGATGGATCCGCCGTGCGACGCCACGATCGAGCGCGCGATGTAGAGCCCGAGCCCGATGCCGCCGAAGTTGCGCACCGACACCGCGCGCTCGAAGCGCTCGAAGATCCTGCCCTGATCGGCCTCCGCGATCCCGATCCCCTCATCCCGGATCACGAGCTGCGCGCGATCCGCCTGCGGCCGCACGCCGATGAAAACAGGCCCGCCTGCGCCGTACTTCATCGCGTTCGACAGGAGGTTGACGACGACCTGCTCCAGGCGATCCGGATCCCAGTGCCCGACCACGGGCGCTCCCAGATCCAGCTGCGTCGGGCAGCGGGCGTCCGCGAGCTGGGGGCGCATCCGCTCGACGACCTCACGCACCAGCGCCGCCAGATCGACCGGCGCCCGTGTGAGCGTCAGCCGCCCGGCGTTCATCCTCGTGACGTCGAGCAGCTCGTCGATCAGGCGCCCGAGCCGCGACGTCTGGCGGCCGAGGATCCGGAACATCGCCTCGATCCGCTCCGGGGGAACGCCCGCGAGCGAGCGGCGGTGCAGCAGGCGCTCGGCCGCCTGCACCTGCATCTGCATCGAGGTCAGCGGGGTCTTGAGCTCGTGAGACGCGACGACGAGGAACTCGTCCCGCCGCTCGATGGCCTCCTGGGCCTCGGTGTACAGGCGGGTATTGTCGAGCACGAGCGCCGCGCGGCGCCCCAGCTCCTCGGCCAGCCGCAGGTCGGCGGGGCCACAGCGGCGCTCGGGCGCCGTCGCCAGCAGGGTCATGACGCCGAAGTACCGGTCGCGCGCGAGCAGCGGAACCCGCAGGAACGCGTGGACGCCGAGCCGCTCCCAGGGCGGCCTGACCCGCGGGTCGAGCGAACGCACCTGCTGCAAAAGCGGCGCGGCGCGGCCATCGACCCCCTCGGAGCCGGCCGGCGGCGCTTCTGCCAGAGCGCGCAGCGCGTCCTTCAGCGCTTCCAGCTGCTCGCCGGGCACCCCTGCGACGACCGTCGGGCCCGGTGTCCTGTCCGCCGAGAGCACCTCGACGATGCACTGATCCGAGAGCTCGGGCACCGGGAGCTGCGCCACGCTCTCGAAGGTCGCGCCGTACCCGAGCGTCATCAGCTTGCGGCTCGCCTCGGCCAGGAAGCGCTCGGCCTGCTCGGCCCGCTTGCGCTCGGTGATGTCGGTGGAGATGCCGCAGAGCACGCCGGGCATGACCCCCTCACTGAGAGGGAATTTGATCGACAGGAACGTGTGCAGCCCGTCCTCCAGCGGCACCGTCTCCTCCCACTCCATCGGCGCGCCCGTCTCGAGCACCTTCCGCTCGTGCTCGCGGACCACCTCGGCGAAGGGAGCCGGGAAGAGGTCGGCGTCGGTCTTCCCGAGGAGCTGCTCGCTCGGCATGCCCAGGAGGGCGCCGACCTGCCGGTTGGCGAGCAGGAATCGGCCCTCTCGATCCTTGACGTAGACGCTCGCCGC
This sequence comes from Sorangium sp. So ce117, assembly GCF_051524395.1. Taxonomy (NCBI): domain Bacteria; kingdom Pseudomonadati; phylum Myxococcota; order Polyangiales; family Polyangiaceae; genus Sorangium; species Sorangium sp. So ce117. The sequence goes on along the minus strand of NZ_CP150309.1, from coordinate 5,144,123 downwards.
CGAGTTGTCGACGATCGCCTGGAGCATCTGCTGATTGGCCTTGAGCGCCTGCTCCGCCCGCCGCCGCTCGGCGTTCTCCTGCTCCACCTCGGCATAGAGCGTCGCGTTCTCCAGCGAGAACGCCGACTGCGAGGCGAGCAGCTCGACGACGCTGAGCCGCCCGGGGGTGAACGCCCCGGTGGCGAGGTTGTTTTCCAGGTAGAGCAGGCCGATGAGCCGGCCCTGGCGCACGATCGGGAGGCACAGCACCGATCTCGGGCGCTTGCGCCGGAAATACTCATCCTCCACGAAGGGGTGCCGGCCGGCGGCGTCGTCGAGCAGCACGCGCTCGTGGCTCCGGCGAACATAGTTGAGGACCGACTGCGGCAGCGCAGCCGAAGGCGCCTCGTCCGCATCCAGCAGCCGCACCGCGCCCCCCGGCGTCTCGATCGCCGCGAGCCACAGCTGCTCCTCCCGGACCAGGAGGACACAGCCCTCCTCGGCGCCCGCGTGCTCGACCACGATGCGAAGCAGCATCTCGAGCAGCCGCGAGAGCTTGAGCTCGCCGGAGATGCTCTGCGCAGCCTTCACCACCGACAGGACGTCGAACTGCTCGGCCCGTACGGCGAAGGTGACGGTGGGGGCGATCGGCTTGCGCTCGACGAGGTGAGGGTAACGCTGATCGAGCTGCTCCACCTTGGCGTGGGCGCCCCAGCGGAAATAGCCGGCGCGGGCGCTTCGCAGGTAGCTGTCGACGGGCGTCGAGAGGCCGCGCGCGCGGTAGAACTCCGCGGCGAGCTCGCAGGCGATGGCCTCATGCTGGACGAAGCCGCCCTCGCGCGCCGCCGCGATGGCCTGCTCGTAGAGCCGGCTGGCCTCCGGCTCGCGCCCCAGGAGCCGGGCGATCTCGGCGCGGACCAGGGCGTGCTTGTGGAGGAAGTTGTCCGGGCCGCTCCTGGCCCACGCGCCTAGCTGCCGCTCGCACTCGAGGAGCTCCTCGGGGAGCACCGGCGGCGGGGACGGCTGCGCCTCGCCCGCGCCGTGGGGCGCGTTGAAGAGGGCCGCGAGCGCGAGCGCGCGATAATAGAAGCTCTCGGCGATGAGCGCGTGCGGGCCGACCCTGGGAGGGTGCTCGGCGATCGCGCGGGTCGCCGCCGCGAGCGCCTCTCGGGGAGAGCCGAGCACGAAGAGCGCCTGCGCCTTCAAGCTGTAATAGAAGTCGCGAGCGGCCTCCAGATCTCCCCCCTGCTCCAGCCGCGCCTCGAAGGCCGGCGGATCCAGCTCGGACCCGTCCGGCATCGAGAAGCGGACCGGCCTCCCGCGCAGCGTCTGGATCATGGCGTGGCCGCCGAGGAGGGCGTTGAGCGCGAACGTGTAACCGACCCTGCGCACGAAACCGAGGCGCTCCGTGACCTCGTGGAGCACGTCCTCCAGCGGCTCGCCAGAGAGCAGCGGGAACAGCGCGGCCCAGATGCAGTTGGTGCACGCCATGTTCAGGTCACCGGACTCGACCGCGGCGCTGAAGCCTTCTCGCGTGTACGGATACGTCTCTCTGTAGTGGCGTGTCCAGAAGACGACAAAGTGTCCGAAGAGGACGACCACCACCGATTTCGTGGTGAGGAGGCCGCTCCTGTCCGCCAGGTCGTGGCCGAGCCTGCCGAACAGGTAAGCCTCCTGATATCGCCCGAACCTCGAGCTGATCACCATCGCGAAGGCGGCGTACGCGACAGCGGAGTGCTCGGCGTTGCCGTGGCGCAGGCTGAGCTTGACCATGCGCATGACGACGAGGTTGTACAGGTTCGCGTCCACGAAGAACGCAGGGAGGGACAGGCTCTGCAGCACGCCCATCGTGATCTTGATCTCCGGGTGCGTCATGGGGGGCAGATGGATCAGGTCCTCGATGGCCCGATTGCCCAGGGTCTGCCAGACGCTCTCGATCTCCTTCTCGACCTGTGCATCGGTGGGGTGGAGCGGCAGATCAACGTCGCACGCGCGGAGGCACGAGAGCCCGATCTCCACCGCGCGGGCGTATTGCCCGCGGGTGACATTCAGCGCGACGACGAGCGCGGCGGCGGCGGCCGTCTCGTGTCGGGTCCTCGCGCGATCCATGAGCTCTTCCACGCGCCCCTCGGCTTCCTCGAAGCTGCCGGTGATGTACGCGATGTGCGCGCGCTCGAAGGTCAGGCCGTAGGTCAGCTCGTGGCGCGTCTCCCACGAGGCCGGCGCGAGCAGCGCGAGGCCAGCCGCGAAGAGCGCGGCGGCGGACTGGAAGGCCGCGGCCGCCTTGGCCTTTCTGCCGGCGCGGAGGTTCAGCGCGGCGACCTCGTCCCGCTCCGCCTGGGAATGCAGGAGCGCGGCGCCACGGTTGAGGTGGCCGACGACGTCGAAGAGCGCGTCGTCGCGCTCCTCCGCGCGTCGCGCCCCGAGGAGCAGCCGCCCGATCCCCAGGTGCATCTCGGCGAGCTGTCCCGCCGGGATGAGCGAGTACGCGGCTTGCTGCACCCGGTCATGGAGGAATCGATAGGCGCCGTCCCGGCGGAGCAGCAGCCCCTCCCGCACGGCCTCCTCGAGCGCGTCGCGGAGCTCCGCCGCCGGACGGCCCGCGACCACCGCGAGCGTGTCGAGCTCCAGGCTGCTGCCGAGGCACGCGGCGAGCGTGAGCGCGTCCCGCGTCGGGCCCGAGAGCCGCTTCAGCTTGCCCGCCATCAGCTCGACGACGTTGTCGGTGAACTCCTTGTCCCGGGCCGCGGCGATGTCCCAGCGCCACCTGCCCTCCTCCGCGTCGAAGGTGATGAGCCCCTCCTGGTGCAGCGCGATGAGGAACTGGAGCACGAAGAACGGGTTGCCGCCGGTCTTCTCATAGACGAGCTCCGAGAGCGGCTCGGCCTGCTCCGCCGGCGCGTGCGGCGCGTGGACCGTCTCGGCGACGAGCGCCCCGACATGGGTGGCCGAGAGCGGCCCGAGGACGAGCTCGACGACGGCGGCGCCGCGCCCCCGCGCCTCGGCCAGCGTGAGCCGCAGCGGGTGCGCGGGGCCGACCTCGTTGTCGCGGTACGCGCCGTTCAGCAGGAGGTGCTCGGACCCGGCGTAGGTGGCGAGCTGCTCGAGCAACTGGAGGCTCCCCGCGTCGGCCCACTGCAGATCGTCGAGGAAGAGCGCGACGGGGTGGTCCTTCTGGGCGCACGCCGAGACGAAGCGCTGGAGCGTCGCGTGCAGCCGGCTCTGGGCCTCGGCGGGCGGCAGCTCGGGCACGGGCGGCTGCGGGCCGAGGAGCAGCGTGAGCTCGGGGAGCACGTCGGCGAGCAGCCTGCCGCTCTCGCCGAGGGCCTCCCGGAAACGCTGTCTCCAGCCCTCGACCCGCTCCTCGCTCGCGCAGAGGATCTCCTGAAAGAGCGCCCGGAACGCCTGATGGAACGCGCTGTAGGGGACGTCCCGCGCGGCTTGCTCGAACTTGCCGGACAGGAAGAAGCCGCGCTCCCTCACCACCGGCCGGTGCAGCTCGGCGACGAGCGACGATTTGCCGATGCCCGAGTAGCCCGACACGAGCACGAGCTCTGGCCGGCCGCTCGCGACAACGCGCTCGAACGCGGCGAGCAGCGCCGTGACCTCGCGCTCGCGCCCGTACAGCCGCTGCGGGACCTGGAACCGGTCGGAGAGATCGCGCCCCCCGAGCGCGAAGGGGGGAATGGATCCGCTCGCCCGCCATCTTGCGAAGCACTCGTCCAGGTCGTGCCGCAGGCCCGCCGCGCTCTGATAACGCTCCTCGGCGGCCTTGGAGAGCAGCTTGAGCACCACCGCGGAGAGCTGCGGGGGAATCGAGGGGACGAGCACGTGCGGCGGCGGCGGCGCCTGGGCGATGTGGCAATAGACCCACGCGACGGGATCGCCGGCCTGGAACGGCAGCGTGCCCGTCAGCATCTCGTAGAAGACGACGCCCAGGGAGTAGAGATCGGTCCGCTGGTCGATCCAGCGGTTCATCCGGCCTGTCTGCTCCGGGGCCATGTACGCCAGGGTCCCCTCGATGAGCCCGATGTGCTCGAGGTGCTGGAGCTCGCGGGGTATCCGGGACGCAATCCCCAGGTCGGTGATCTTCACCTCGCCGGTGGCGGGGTTGAGGAGCACGTTCTGCGGCTTGATGTCCTTGTGGACGACGTCGTGCCGATGCAGCCCGGCGAGCGCCTCGACAAGGCGGATGGCGAGGGGGAAGAAGCGCTCGAGCGGCGTCGGCCCGTCCTGGAGCCGATCGAGCGACACGCCGCCGAAATCCTCAAGGACCAGCGCCGGCTGTTCGCCGAGCATCGCGAGCCCACAGGGCTTGACGATGGCCGTTGTGTCGAGCGCCCGAGCGATCTCGTATTCGTGGCGAAGCCGCTCGGCGGCGCGAGGGCTGGCGTGATCGCGCCGGAGGACCTTGAGCACCACGGGATGGCCGTCGTCCTCGCGTACACCCCGGTAGAGAACGGTGTCTGAGCCCTCGTAGAGGGTCTCGATGATGGCGTAACGGGACGAAGACCCGTGATCGGACGAGACGGGATTGGTGCCCACATGAGCCCTGATGCGGGGGATGCGCTGCACATGCTGCCATGGTCGGCGCGCGTCGCCAGCGCTTTGAGCGGGCGGCGCGCCGGCCCTCATCCGTCCTCCGCGAACCCTGGCGCACGCCACGCCCCACACCACCGGCCCCACGCCGGCGCCGCCCTGTCGGTGACATCGTGGCATGACCTCTGCCCCGCGCGCTGGATCGGGAATGGCGTCGCCGTCTGCCGCTCGAATCCATTGGACTCTGCCGGTCGCAACACGGCGTCCATGCTCGCCTCGCGCGTCGTTCTGCTCGTCAGCGGCGCACGAGCGCCTCGCTCCCCGCCAGCGTGCCGCCCAGGGTCCCCCATCGCCCCGCGAGCTGCCGGCCCGCGATCGCATAGCTGACCACGCCGACCTGCTGGCTCGGCGACCAGCCCACGACGAGCTGATCGCCCGAGCGGATGCCCACCCCCTTCAGCGCGCCGGTGCTCAGCGCCCACGTGACGGCGTACGTCTCGCCCGTGGGCACGATGACGACCGTGCCCTTGCGAGCGCCGTCGACGATCCGGTAGCTGCCGACCAGCCCTTCAGGGCCCTCCAGCTCTTCGGAGATCACCTGGCCGGGCCGGTCCGTGGCGATCCACTGCCCGTGGAGGCGGCCGCCGTCGATGCGGTACGCGGCCGCGCCGTAGGGCCCGCCGCTCGCCCATCCCACGGCGAGCGTCTGCCCCTGCACGAACGCAATCCCCTCGTAGCCCGCGCCCTTCGTGATGATCCAGGCGATGCGGTACGTGTCGCCGCTCCGGGAGAGCAGGACGTTGCCCGAGTAGCTGCCCTGCCCGCCCGGGTTGCGCGACGAGACGATGTCGTAGGTGCCGGCCAGATCGACGTCGCTGCTCGCCGCGACGCTCGATGGCCTGGCCGGCGGCGTCGGCGCCCCGCCCGTGGCTGTGGCCGCATCGGCCCCGCTGTACAGCGGCGCCGGCGGCGCGCTGTCGGCGGCGCGGTCCGCCGCGCGGAGCCGCTGGAAGGCCATGAAGCCGCCGACCATGAGCGCGGCGACGGCGACCAGCCCGCCGCCTGCGATCGCGAGCAGAAGGCCCCAGGGGGCCCTGCGCGGGGGCAACGCAGGCACCGGGACGAGCGTGCCGCCGGTCATGCCGCCGACGTCGGTGCGGTAGACCCCCGGCTGGGTCGGCGCGGTGGTCGGCCCGGAAGGGCCGGAATACACCGGTGGTGTGGGCATGGAGGGCATGGAGGGCATGGAGGGCATGGAGGGCACGGCCGGCATCGGCGCGGACCTGTGGGCGGCCGCGGCGAGCACGGGATCGAGCGCCGCCATGGCCTGCGCCGCGTCGGCGAAGCGAGCGCGGACGTCGCGGGCAAGGCACCGGGCGAACCAGGCGTCGAAGCCGGGGGGGATCAGGTGCGCGCACCCGAGCTGCGCGGCGCGGGCGGACGGAGGATCCAGCGGGCCGAAGAGCACCTCGCGCATGAGCGACATGACCGAGGCGCTCGGCCCGCGGCTCGGCTCGACCCAGTAAAGGCGCGCGGTGAGCAGGTAGAACGCGAGCAGCCCGAGCGCCCAGACGTCCGACGCCGGGACGACCTGCGCGGCGAGCTCGGTCTGCTCGGGCGCCATCCAGAGCGGCGTCCCGACCGACGCGGTGATCGACGTCGTCGCCCGCGCCTCGGCCACGATCTTCGCGACGCCGAAGTCGAGCACCTTCACCTTGAAGCGGACGTTCTGCTGCCGCGGCCGCGCGATGAAGATGTTCTCGGGCTTGAGATCGCGGTGGACGACGCCCGCGCGGTGCGCCGCGCCGAGCGCGTGGCACAGCTGCCCCATCAGCTCGCGCACCTCGTCGGACGGCAGCGCGCCGCGCTGCGCCATCACGGCCGAAAGGTCGGCCCCGTCGAGCAGCTCCATGGCCAGCCAGGGCGTCTGCGTCGCAGGATCGACCCCCGCGGCGACGACCTCGACGACGTGATCGCTCTCGATCCGCGCCCCTACCCTCGCCTCCTGCTCGAAGCGCTCGCGGAAGCGCGGGTCCTGCGCGAGCTGCGCGTGCATCAGCTTCACCGCGCGCGGCTTGCCCGTCGAGAGCTGCTCGGCGACGAACACGGCGCCCATGCCCCCCTGGCTCAGGGGGCGGACGACGCGGAAATCGCCCCCGAGGACGGCGCCGGGGGCGAGCGGTGCGGCTGTCGTGGGGTCGGCCATGGCGAACGGGAACCCTCCAGGCGACGTCGGGGGACGCGCGACGCGCTCCGGCAGCGTACCCAAAGACGCGCGATCCAGGGGCTCCGCAGAGCGCCGGCGCGGCAGCACGCGCCGGGCCTCCCCCCGGGCGCGGGGCGGGCGGCGCTCAGCCCCCGCCGCCCTCGATCCGCACCAGGATCTGGTTCGTCGCGCTGAGACGGACGGGATAGGTCTTGAGCCCCTCCCCGCCGCTCAGGGCCTCTCCGGTCTCCAGGTTGAACTTCTGGGCGTGCAGCGGGCAGATGAGCGTGCAGCCGCCGAGCAGCCCGTCGACAAGCGGGCCGCCCCGGTGAGGGCAGCTCGCCTGCGTGGCGAACACGCGGCCTTCCCGCGTGACGAACACCGCGATGCGCTCCGATCCGACCTCGAACGCGCGCCCCTCGCCCGGCGGGATCGCCGAGAGGGGGCCCAGGGTGATCTCCATCTCTCGCCCCCTCATTGCACGATCGGCAGGACCGATCGGAACTGGTTCGCCGTCTTCGGGGAGTTCGCCTCTCGCCACGGATCGCGGTACGCCTCGATCGTCTTTCGCATCTCCTCGTCGAGGCGCGCCGCGATGTCCTCGCTGTCGTCCACGACCACCGCCCGGATCTTCTGGATACCGATGCGCTCCACGAATCCGTACGTCCGCTCCAGGTACCTGGCGTTCTCGCGGTAATACTGGATGAATCGCCCCATGAGCTCGAGCGCGTCCTCGTGCGTCTCGACAACGCAGAGCACGTCGCCCTTGCGCACGTGGGCGCCGGCCGCGCCGCCCACGTAGATCTCCCACTTGCCGCCCTCCACCGCGACGGCGCCGACGTCCTTCACCATCGCCTCCGAGCAATTGCGCGGACAGCCGGCGGTCGCGAGCTTCAGCTTGGCCGGCGTGTCCATGCCCTGGAAGCGCTCCTCGATCTTCAGCGCGAGCGCGATGCTGTCGCCGAGCCCATACCGGCAGAAGTCGCTCCCCACACAGCTCTTGCACGTGCGGTACGATTTGCCGTAAGCGAACCCAGAAGGCATGTCGAGGTCGCGCCACACCGCCGGCAGGTCCTCCTTCTTCACGCCGAGCAGGTCGATGCGCTGGCCGCCCGTCAGCTTCACGAGCGGCACACGGTACTTGTCGACGACGTCCGCGATCTTCCGGAGCTGCGCGGCCGACGTGATGCCGCCGGCGATCTGCGGGATCACGCTGAAGGTGCCGTCCTTCTGGATGTTGGCGTGCACGCGGTCGTTGATGAAGCGGGCGTCGCGCTCGTCCTCGTAGTCATGGTGCCATAACGTGCGGAGCAGCGACGCGAGCCCCGGCTTGCTCCCCGGGTCCTCGTTCCCGCCGGCGAGCTCGCGGAAGACGGCGGACACCGACCTGAGCCCGCGCTCGCGGATCGCCTGGACGAGCTCGGGCTTGCTCAGCGGGACGCCAGGCACGTAGTAGCTGGCCGCGGGATCCTGCTCCGCCGCGCCCCCGCACGCCCACGCCACGACCTCCGAGACGAGCTGCTTGCAGGCGCCGCAGCCCATGCCCGCGCGCGTCGCGTCCATGATGGTCCGGAGGGTCCGCTTGCCGGCGCGCACACACGCGACGAGGCCCTCCTTGGTGACGCCGTTGCAGTTGCAGACCTGCATCCCTTGCGGCATCTCCTCGATCGTCGCCTGCGGCGAGGGCGCCCCGATGTCGAACAGCAGCGACAGCCGCTCTTCCGGGAGCGGTGTGCTCTTGTCGAACGCCTGCATCAGGTACGCGGCCTTGCTGACGTCGCCAAGGAGGATGCCGCCGAGCAGCCTGCCGTCGCGGATGATGAGCTTCTTGTACGTGCCCTTCTTCGGCTCGAGGAACTGCACGATCTCGTCCCGATCGTCGGCGGGCTCGGTGATGCCCATCGAGGCGAGCTGGATGCCCATGACCTTCAGCTTCGTGGAGACCTTCGAGCCGGCGTACGAGGCCTTGTCGTTGCGCTTCGTGATGTGGTCGGCCAGCACCTTGCCCTGCTCCCAGAGCGGCGCCACGAGCCCGTAGACCTGCCCCCGGTGCTGCGCGCACTCGCCGACGGCGTAGATCCTCGGGTCGTCGGGCGAGCGCAGGTGGTTGTCCACAACGATCCCGCGCTCGACGGTCAGGCCGGCGCGCAGGGCGATCTCCACGTTCGGCCGGATGCCCGCGGAGATCACCACGAGATCGCAGGCGAGCGCCTCGTCGTCGGCGAAGCGGAGCCCCGTCACGCGGTCCTCTCCGAGCACCTCCTTCGTGCTCTTGTTGAGGTGCACCGTCACGCCGAGCTGCTCGAGCGTGGTCTTCAGCATGCCGCCCGCCGTGACGTCGAGCTGCTGCCCCATCAGGTGGCCGCTGATGTGGACAACGTGGACGTCGAGCCCGAAGTTCTGCAGCCCGCGCGCGGCCTCGAGCCCGAGGAGCCCGCCGCCGATGACCGCGGCGCTCCGCTTGCCCCGCGCGTACTGGGCGATCTTGTGGCAATCGTCCAGGCTGCGGAACACGAACACTCCGGGCTTCTCCCTGCCGCCCTCCAGTCGAACTCCCTGGATCGGCGGGATGTACGGTGAGCTGCCCGTCGCGATGATCAGGTTGTCATAGGGCGCCACGACCCCGTGATCCCCGGTCACCTGGCGCGAGTGCCGGTGGATGGCCCGCGCGCGCACGCCCGCGTGGAGCTGGATGCCGTTCTCCCGGTACCAGGCCAGGGGGTTCAGGAAGATCTCGCTCGGGTCCTGGGAGCCGTTGAGCACCTCCGAGAGCAGGATGCGGTTGTAATTGCCATACGGCTCGTCGCCGAAGATGGTGATCTCGAACTGGTCGGCGCCGCCCCGCGCGAGGATCTCCTCGACGGTGCGGACGCCGGCCATCCCGTTGCCGATCAACACGAGCTTTCGCTTCTTCTGCATGGCTCAGATCTCCGCCAGGCCGATGTCGATCGTCGCGAGCCCGCGCGCGCCTTCGGGCGCGCCCACGCACAGCTCGATCACGCTCTCCGGGTGGATGTCCTCCACGATCACGAGGGGCACGTGGATCGCCGCCTTGGCGCCGATCGGGAAATAGCGCATCGGGTGGCCGTCGCGCTTGAGGAGCAGGTAGATGAGCTCGGACGTGGAGTTGCCCGCGCGCAGGTAGATGAGCTGAGCGCGCTTGTCCCGCGGGACGGTGTACCCGACCGCCGGACGAAGGGGCACCGGCTGCTCCAGGCCCTGCCCCTCGAACGAGTAGACACCCTGTATGAACCTCGGTGTTTCCAATGTGGCCTCCCGGGCGGATCCATCGGACCCTCGGATGGGCGTGCGCGCCGTACGCCGCCCGGCGCGCGCCGCGCGGCGCTCTGGCACCGCACCACGGTCATACAGCGAGGACAGTTTCGAGGGTTCGTTGCCCGGGGGCGCGATCCCGTGTAGGTCGAGTTTCCAAGGTGTTTCGAACGTCACTGTCCTCTTCGCCCCGCCCGGCCGCCGCCGCGGAGCTCGTCGTCGTCGGGGCCGGCTCGGCGGGCGCCGTGATCGCCGCGCGTGTCACCGAGCGCGCGGATCGCGAGGTGCTGCTGCTCGAGGCTGGCCCGGATTACCCGGACCCGGAAGGCCTGCCCGTGGATCTCCGGGACGGCACCCGCAACTCGTGGCTCGCGCACGACTGGGGTTATCGCCACCGGCCGACGCCCGGGCAGATCATGTTCCTCTTCCCGCGCGGCAAGGTGGTCGGCGGCTCGTCGGCCGTGAACACGTGCATCGCGGTCCGCGGCCAGCCTTACGACTACGACGAGTGGGCGGCGCTCGGCCTGCCCGAGTGGGGCTTCGACGCCTGCCTGCCCTATTTCAAGCGCCTCGAGGACGATCTCGACTTCGGCGAGCCCTGGCACGGCAAGGGCGGCCCGGTGCCGATCCGCCGCGCCCGGCGCGAGGAGCTCGTGCCGTGGCAGGCGGCGTTCGTCGACGGGTGCAGGGCGCTCGGCCACCCCGAGTGCGCGGACACCAACGATCCGCGCGCGCCCGGCGGCGTCGGGCCGCACGCGATGAACAAGATCGACGGACAGCGCATGAGCGCGGCGCGCTGCTACCTGACCGCCGAGGTGCGCCGGCGCGAGAACCTGCGGCTCCGGCCGCGCACGACGGTGCGGCGGGTGCTCGTGCGGAACCGCCGGGTCGAGGGGGTCGAGGTCGAGACGGACGGGCGCGTCGAGGTCGTCGCGACGCGGAAGGTGGTGCTGAGCGCCGGTGCGATCGCGACGCCGGGGATCCTCCTGCGCAGCGGGATCGGGCCACGGGCCGAGCTCGCGCGCCTCGGGGTCGCGCTCGTGTCCGACGTGCCCGCCGTGGGGGCGCGGCTGCTCGATCATCCGGGCGCCGTCATCGGCCTGTGGCCGCGCCGCCGCGGCCTGATCGACGTCCTGCGCCAGCCGCTCGTCCAGACGATGCTCCGCTATACGTCGCGCGGGAGCCCGTACCCGAACGACGTGATGCTCCAGCCGGGCTCGTTCTTCCCGCTGCACCCGCGCCTCACGGTGCCGGCGTTCGCGCTCGCGTGCTGCATCGGCAAGCCGCGCGGCGTCGGCCGCATCGAGCACGTGAGCGCCGACCCGCACGCGCGGCCCCGCATCGTCTCGAACATGCTCGTCGACCGGGACGACCTGTCGCGCGCTGTCGACGCGCTCACGCTCGCGTACGAGATCGCCCGCACCGCGCCGATGCGCGAGCTCGGCTGGTTCGTCTGGCCCACCGAGCGCACGCTGATGCGGCGGGAGGCGCTGGAGCGGTGGATCACCCGGAGCTGCGGCTCGGGCTACCACCCGTGCGGGACGGCCCCGATGGGGCCCGAGGGGGACGTCTCGGCGGCGGTCGACGGGCGCGGGCGGGTCCGCGGCGTCGAGGGCCTGGTCGTCGCGGACGCGAGCATCATGCCGACCATCCCGAGCGTGAACACGAACCTGACAGCGCTGATGATCGGCGAGCGGTTCGGCGAGTGGCTCCGCGACGGCGCGGTGTAGCCGCCGCCCGGGGGCGAGAGACCCGCTGACAGCGTTCGGCGCGCGCTCGAGGGTCGACCGGCGCTAAGGTCGCGCTCATGACGTCCACCGTGACCCGCAACACGGGCTCCACCATCAAGTACGCCGTCATCACGGCGGTGCTCGCCGGCCTCTCGTTCCTCTGTTTCCGCGCGATGATCGGCCGCTCCGGCCTGTTGTGGGTGCTCTGTCTCGCCGGCGGCCTCGGGTTCGCGGTGTTCGCGCTCGGGTCGCTCCTGGTCGCCAAGGACCTGGCCGGCAGCGCGACGTGCCCGCGCTGCCGGGCGACGCTCGAGGAGATCGAGCTCAACCATACCGACGACCCGGCGTTCTGCGACAAGTGCCAGGCCGCGTACCTCGTCGACAAGCGTGTCCTCACCGTGCTCGCCGACGACTACGTCCACCCGACGCCGGGCTTTCCGGCGCCGGTGACGAGCGAGACGATCAGCTGGCCGGCAGGCTGCTGCGTGTGCGCGAGGCCGGCGACCCGCGGCGTCGAGGCGAAGGCGCACGACGGCGAGACCGGGACCAACGCGGCCGTCGCCGCGGCCGGGCTCGCGCTCGGGAGCATCGCGGTGCGCACCGGCGGCGGCACGACCTACACGCTGCGCATCCCGCACTGCGCCGAGCACGACGACGGCGCGAAGATCGAGATCGAGAGCAACAACAAGCCGCCGCTGAAGATCCGCTTTCGCTCGTACGCCTACCAGCGCCGCTTCCTCGAGCTGAACCCGAAGCCGGCGAAGGCCGCGTAGATCCGCCTCAGCGCTTCGCTGTCGCGCCCGTCGCTTCCGGGCGCGCTCGGCCACGCCGGCACGCCGGCCTCACGAGGCCAGCGGCGGCCGTGCGAGAATGTGCGGCGTGCCCATGTCGCCGCAGAAGCCGCGCAAGGATCCGCGCCAGGAGCGCTCGCGCAGCACGGTCGACGCCATCCTCGAGGCCGCCGGCCAGCTGATCGAGCGCGAGGAGGAGGCGAAGCAGAGCCGTGTTTCGACCACGCACATCGCCGAGCGCGCCGGCGTCAGCGTGGGCTCGCTGTATCAGTACTTCCCCAACCGCGAGGCGCTGGTCGCGGCGCTCTTGCGCCGCTTCGTGCAAAAGCGCTTCGTCGAGATCCGCCGGGTGCTCGACGAGGTCGAGCCGCTCCCGCTGGAGGCGGCGTTGCACCGGCTGGCCGGCCGGCTGATCGAGCTCGAGCTGGCCCACGCGCGCGTGATGAAGGCGCTCATGAAGTGGTTCGTGCGGGTGGGCGACTTCGATCTGATCGCCGAGGCCGATCGCGAGGCCGAGGCCGCGCTGGCCGAGCTCCTGGCGCGCATCCGGCCCAAGACCCGCGCGGTGGATCCGCAGCTCGGCGGCTTCTTCCTGTTCCACGCAATGCGAAACACCCTGGGCATGGCGGCCTTCCGCGAGGGCGACATGCTGCGCGCGCCGGCCGCGCAGGCCGAGCTCACCCGGCTTTTGTACGGCTATTTGCGGCCCGACTGACGGCCGCTGGCACGCGCGGGCGCGGCGCCGGGAATGCGAATGGGCGGCGCCGGTCGCGCTGCCTAGATCGAGGCGCATGCGTTCCTTCGAATGGGTCACGCGCGCCGAGCCGCACCGCGCGCGCCGGCGCCGTATCCTGCGCGAGCACCCCGAGATCCGCGCGCTGTTCGGCTACGACCGGCGCACCATCGCGGTCACGCTGGCGGTGGTGCTCGCGCAGTTCGCCGTCGCCTGGTCGCTCGGCGCGCTCGCCGCGCGCTGGTGGGTGGTCACGCTCGCGGCGGCGACGTTCGGCGCGGTGCTCTCGCACTGGTGCGCGATGGCCATCCACGAGGCGGCGCACGATCTGGCCGCGCGCCGCGCGCGCTCGAACAAGCTGCTGGCGCTGATCGCCAACCTGCCGATGGTGCTGCCGGCGGCGATGAGCTTCCGCCGCTACCACCTCGCGCACCACGCGCTGCTCGGCGTGGCCGGCGAGGACACCGATCTGCCGCGTTCGATCGAGGTGCGGCTGATCGGCGCCGGCCGCGTGCGCAAGCTCCTGTGGTTGTTCTTCTACTTCGCGGCCTACCTGGGCCGCGCCGCGCGCTTCGCCAAGCTGCCGAACCGCGACGAGTGGATCAACCTGGCCATCCAGCTGCCCGCCGCGTGGCTCTCGTGGCGCCTTCTCGGCGCGCCCGGCTTCACCTACTTGCTGCTGTCGACCTTGATCGGCCACAGCCTGCACCCGGTGGCCGCCCACTTCGTGCACGAGCACTACGTGTACGCGCCCGGGCAGGAGACCTACAGCTACTACGGGCCGCTCAACCACGTGACGTTCAACGTGGGTTACCACGTCGAGCACCACGACTTCATGAACGTGCCCGGCTGGCGCCTGCCCGCGCTGCACCGCATCGCCAGGCGCCACTACGACACGCTGGTCTCGCACCGATCGTGGACCTGGGTGCTGTGGCACTTCATAACAAACCCAGCCCTCGGCCCTCACGCCCGCATCGTGCGCTCCCGCGCCGTCCATGAGGGCGCCGTGAGGCGGTGACCTGGTGGGGCGGAGTACGGTCTCTGGTATCGTGCCCGGATGGACGAGGACGAACAGCTTCGCGAGTCCGAGAACCTCGATCAGATCGTCAGCGCGGCGGCGGCCGACGCGGCGGTGCACGTGACCGACGGAGAGAGCGTCGCCGACGTGCGCGATTACGGCTGGGTCCTCGACGCGCTCTCGGGCGGCGTGATGTGCGCCCTTCCAGGAGCGTCAAGGTATATTCCCATCGAGGCTTTCAGGTGATGTCCGCCGAGATGGTAGAAGGGGCGATCTTTGCCGGGCGTTACCGGCTGATCCGCCGCCTCGCTGCAGGCGCCATGGGCGCGGTGTATGAGGCTCGTCACCTCGGGACTGACCGCCGGTTGGCGCTCAAGGTGATGCTCTCCCATATCATCGAGCGCCCCGAGCTCCGGCAGCGGTTCGAGCTCGAGGCGCGGGTCACCGCGGGCATCGAGAGCCCGTTCATCGTCGAGGTCGTCGACGCTGGGGTCGACGAAGCGACCGGGGTGCCATTTCTCGTCATGGAGCTGCTCCGCGGTGAGGAGCTCGGGCGATGTCTCCGGCGCGTGGGGCGATTCTCGTTCGAGGAGACGCTCGCGTGCCTTCATCAGACGGCGCTCGCGCTGGACAGGACGCATGCGGCGGGGATCGTCCATCGCGACCTCAAGCCGGCCAACCTTTTCCTGAGCCTGCGCGAGGGTGGCGAGCGGCGCATCAAGGTCCTCGACTTCGGCGTGGCGAAGATCGTCGCCGAGGGCACCGCCCGCGGAGGCGCGACCCAGACCGTGGGGACGCCGCTGTACATGGCGCCCGAGCAGTTTCGCGGCCATCGCGTCTCGGCGGCGACGGACGTCTATGCGCTCGGGATGATCGCCTATACTTTCCTCGTCGGCGAGGCGTACTGGGCCGACGAGAGGACCGAAGAAGACAACCTCGTCACCTTCGCGCTCAGCGCGGCCTACGGCCCGGTGGAGCCGGCGATAGCGCGCGCGTCGAGGAAGGGCATCCTTCTGCCCGCCGGCTTCGACGTCTGGTTTGCGAAGGTGACCGCCGTCGACCCGGACCAGCGTTTCGCCACGGCAACCGCGGCGGTGTGCGCGCTCGGTGACGCGCTCGGGCTCGCCGACATCACGGCGCTCGCCCTGCCCGAGCCGGCCCTTGGCCGCGGGCCATTGACGGCGGTGGCGATGGCCGCTGCCACAGCGGACGACGGGCTCGAGGATGGCGGGACACGACCAGGCCCGGACGAGAGCGCGTTGGGAAAGACGGAGCCGGCATCCGAGCAGGGGTCGACGAACAGGGATTCGGCGTCGGAGCCTGGATTTCGCGGGCCCACGAGAGAGGGACGAAGTGCGATCCCCACCGAACGGGCCCCCCCGACGCCCACGCCGCTCGCTCCCGGGCGCCCGCGCGTGTGGGGCGTCCGGGCCATCACCGGCGGCTTGATCCTGGCGGTCTTGGGTGCATGGGTCGTCGACCGCGATGCGCCGTCTGCGCCCCTGCTCCTGCCCGCTCCCCCCTTGCAATCGACGTCATCGGTGCTGGCGTGCCCGCCCTTCGACGCGTCGGGCATCGACGAGCCCTCTGGCTGGATGGGCGCCGCGGCGGCCTCCCTCTTCTGCGACCGAGCAAGCGTCCTCCTCGGCGGCTCCGCCACACGGACGCTCGCCCCTGCTGAGCTCCTCGCGCTCCCGGCGCAGCCTGTGGATCGGTTCCCCGAGGATCCCTACGCCACGCCCGATGCCCGCGCGAAGGGGATCGAAGCTGCCCGTCGCCGGGCGGCGGCCTATGCCGATGGTCAGGTCGTCCGGGAGAGCTCCGGCTTCCGAATCACGGTCACCCTCCGCCGGCCCGACGGGGCGGACATCGATCACGCCGCAGGCACCGGGCGTTCCCTCTACGAGGCTGCGCGGGACGCGATGAACCCCCTCGCCGAGCGGGGCTCGCTCCCCGTCGCGACCGCGCTCGACGCCACGATGGCGGATTTTTCGCGCGCACGAGATGTTGGCAGCGCCCTCGCGCTCTTCGATCTTGCTGCCGCCATGAGCAACAACGCGGGGGGGCTTCCGGACGAATGCTCCCGCGTCGCGGCGAGGAGCGCCGACCTCGCGGAGCTGGGGCCCGCCGAGGCCCGCCATTGCGCCTACACGCTCGGCCTCCCGCTGCCAGAGGTGCGTCTGTCCCCCCGCGGCGACGTTGCGTCACCGGGCGAGCTCGCCGCGCGCGCCCGTGTCGAGCACGTGGCTCGACGCGTGGACGATCCGGCCTCGATCGCCGAGCTGGATCGGCTCTTCGCGCGCGAGGTGACGTCCCGCGGGCGCTCGACGCTCGCGACGACCCTCTCGTGCCTCCTCCAGTCGGGCGACCCGAGGCGGGCCGCGGAGATGTCGCTGCTAGCGGTCACCGCGGAGCCGAGGAATCCGATCGGCGAGGGCTGCGCGCCCTGGCTCCAGCTCCTGGCCGTGACGTACGGCACCACAAGCGCCGAGGCGTCGCTGCGAGCGATGCAGGCATGGGTGCCCTGGAACAGCTACGGGTGGCTGTATCAGGCCAAGCGCCTGGGAGACACGCACAACGCCCTCACGTATGCCCGGCGCGCGTACGTGCTCTCGCCGCTGGACACGTCCGTCGCAGGCATGCTCGCTGACACGCTCCTCACCTCCGGCGCGCGCGAGGAAGCGCGGGGCATCGCGCTCGCGCTGGCGACCGGTGGTGCCCCCGTCCATCGCGTGGCGAGCGATCTTCTCCTCGTGCGCATCGAAGCGAGCGAGGCACGATTTGGCGCGGCCATCGCGCGGGCAAAGCGGGCCATGGTCGTCTCCGCGGACGACGCTGGCTGGCAGCGCGTACAGCGGTTCGAGATCGCCTGGCGCGCCCTGCAGATCGCGCTCGTCCTCGGCCGCGCGCAGGAGCTCGCCGATCTCGTCGTGGAGCGCTTCCTCGATCCCGAGCCGCCGCCGCTCGACGGCGCGCACCTGGACGTCCCGCTCCGGCTCCCCGCCGTCTGCGCGCACGCCTCACCTGCCGTCTCCCGGCGCTGCTTCACCCGGTTCCGGGAGCTCCGGCAGCGCCTGTCGTATAGCGCCCTCCCGGACGCGGACGCCTTCACGGACGGGGCCGAGCGCTATGCAAAGGGAGACTTCGCGGGCGCGGCGCGCGCTTTCCGGCCCCTGCTCCGGACGCCGGGTCCGTTCGTCGAGGTCCTCGCCGAGCCGATGGTCGAGACGTTCGAGCAGGTGGGGGCGAGCGAGCTCGTCGCGAGGCTGGAGGCGGCCATGGCGGATCGTTCCGGTGAGCTGAACGGGGCGAGCCTCTCGCTGGTGCGCGCCGCGCGTCGGGCCGCGAAGCGCGGGGAGAGCGATCGGGCCCGGGCGCTTGCCAATAGAGTGCTGGAGGCGTGGTCGGTGGCGGATGAGACGGTCCCCGCGGTGGCGGAGGCGCGCATGCTCGTTCAAGAGGGGCGGCGCGCGGCGCGGTGAGCGGGGTTCTGGGGGAGCGGCTCAGTTGCAGATCTTGCCGCACACGGTCTGGACTTCGTCGACGCAGAGGTTGTCCCAGGCAACGTCGCAGCAGAAGGAGTCTACTGCACAGATGCTCGTCACGCAGCCCGGGGCGGCGAGGGGCGGGACGTCGCAGCCCGAGGTGAGAGGAGCGCCTTCGGTACAGAGCTTGTGAGCACACGCGCCGGCGACACATCGCAGGTCGTTCGCCACGCTCTGGACCTCGTTGACGCAGAGGTCGTCCCAGGCGGTGTTGCAGCAGAAGGGGTCTACTGCACAGATGCTCGTCACGATCGGACCGCATTCATTGGTGAGCGGGGTGCCCGTGGTGCAGACGGGGTGGCTGCAAGCGCTGCACGCCGCGTTGTTCGCGGCAGTCGCTCTGGTCGTACGCGGCCGGAAATCGCCCAACGTGCGATCCTCGTGGGACAGGTCGCTGTCCGGCGCCACGTCGTCCGACGTCCCGTCGAGCGTCGGGTCGGATTCCAGGGCCGTCGAGCCGCTGGAGAGATCGCGGGGATCGTTGAGGAAAACGGTGAACCCGGGCCAGGGCCATGCATCCTCCGGATCCTGCGAACCGAGGTTCTCGCAGTTGGAGTAGGCGTCTCCTGGACGGCTCCTGTGCCCGCAGACGTCTTGACAGGCCGGGGGTGCGACGGAAAGGCAGCTGTTCGCATCCGGATCTGCGCAGAGCCGATCGGCAAGGTACGATACGCCTTGTTCCCAGAGCTCACTATAGCACGCAAATCGATCGACTCCGTCATCCTTCGTTGGGAAGACGTTGCCATAGAATGCGCCTTCGGGATAGGTGAACACCTCTCGCTCAGCAGCGGGATAGACAGCGCCGCAAATGGGCTGCACGGTGGGATTCTTTGGAATGTTCCCCTCGCGGGCGGCCGGCGCCACCATGACGCTGAAGTAAGCATGTGTAGGTTCGCCGAGCGGTGCGGCGGCCACGTCATCGGGGCATGTGAACGTGATGGGATCATTCATGGCATTCACATCGAACTCCTGCACGAAGCCTGCATATGGCGCACGGCTGGTGGAGCTCGAGATCTGCAGGTCGTATCCACACCCGTGAATGCCTTTGCACACGCGCACCCTGGCCGCTCCGTTGCGCTGCAAGGTCACGGAGTGGTTCCGCTGGCAGATTCCGACGAAATCCGCTTTCCAACCGCAGTTGCCCGTGGGGTCCGCGTCATTCGGATCGCAGGGAGTGAAGCCCTCGATCGTTCTCCCATCACGGAGCGTGGTCTGGGCCCGGACCTTGGGCGCAGGCAGGTGCGCGGGGAAGCGCATCGAGATGGGGACATGCCTGCCGAGCGCGTTCATCCGCGCAAGCAGGCAGGCAGAGACGACGCCGCGACACGCGTAGGTAGCGCTCGTCTCCCCCCAATTGCCAAACGGCGACTCCGCTCCACAGAGGCCGAACTCGCCATTCCAAGTGAATTTGACGCCACCGATCGTGACCACCACTTTCTGATTCGGATCAAGCGCGCACGAGACGATCTCCTCCATGAGGTACCTGGCGCCCGCGGGCCCTTCGCGCGTGAACAGGCTGGGGATGTCCACGGGAGTATTGTCCGGCAAGTTCACCGTCGTCGACAGGGTGTGGGCGAACCCCGAACGATTGAGCGGATGCTGCCAGACATTCCACAAGAGGTCAAAGTTCGAATCGACCGCGAGCGGGTCGAGCCCATTCTGCGGCATCTCGAACCGAGGCCCTTGTAGAGCCTGCTGCGCCGAGCCCGTGACCTCTTCGAGCATGTCTTCGGGCTGCGTGCCTTCTGAACCGCACCCCGTGGCAAGGGCGGCGGGCACGAGGGCGAGCGAGGCGACGAGGTGGCGAAGTTTCATCCCCGGAGCCCTATACAAGACGTGTGCCCGCCTGCTCGCGCCTCTCGCTGCGCTCTCGATCCGCGGGACGAGCGTTGCGGTGTTGCACCCCTGTTGCACCGTCGGGGCATTGCTAGCGGCGCCTTGAAGACGAGAGGGCACCGCACCAGCCCAGCGCGCCATGGCCGGCGTGCTGAAGGACCGAGGTTTCAGGCCTGTTGCCCCTCGAGGACGCGGCATGCGATGCTTCACGCGAGCAGCCGCGATGATCGACGGCCAGGACCGCACGCTCTCCTCCACCGAGGAGCCCAAGGAGATCGGCGACGCCCACCACCGCCCCCACCTGTTCCTCGTCCTCGAGGCGCACCGCCCCCTCGCCCTGCCCGTGCGCGTCTCGCTTGCGAAGCTCGATGGGCTCGACATCGGCCGCGGAGCCACCCGACAACTCGAGGCGACGACCGGTCCGGGGGCCCGCCTCACGATTCGTACCGATGATCGCCGCATGTCGGCGCCCCACGCGCGCCTCGGCAAGCTGCTCCAGCGCTGGGTCATCGACGACGTCGGCCCCGACAACCAGGGGTCCAAGAACGGTACGTTCGTCAACGGCATCCGGACGACACGGGACGAACTCGAGGACGGCGACCTGATCGAGCTCGGACAAACTTTTTTCCTCTACCGGGAAGCCCTTCCTTGCGACCCCAACGAGCCGCCCGTGCTCGACCTGGCCGCCTTGCGCCCGGTGGTCCCGGGCTTCGGGACCGTGCTCCCCCAGCTCCACCGCGTGTTCGATAAGCTCGTCCCCATAGCGCGCTCGACCGTCTCGGTGATCCTCGAAGGCGAGACCGGCACCGGCAAGGAGGTCATGGCGCGCGCCCTCCACGCGCTCTCCGGGCGCCCCGGCGATTTCGTCGCCGTCAATTGCGGAGCGCTCCCGAAGGACCTCGTGGAGGCCGAGCTCTTCGGCCACAAGAAGGGGTCTTTTTCGGGGGCCACGGAGGATCGCCTCGGCCTCGTCCGCAGCGCCGATCGGGGCACGCTGTTCCTCGACGAAATCGGCGACCTGCCGGCGCCGGCACAGGCTGCCTTGCTGCGAACCCTGCAGGAGCGCGAGGTCCGTCCGATCGGCGGCACGCGCTCGATCGCGGTCGATCTCCGGGTGATCGCCGCGACCCACCGATCCCTCGAACGGATGGTCGCTGCGGGCTCATTTCGCGCCGATCTCTGGAACCGCCTGGCCGGCCAAAAGGTCGAGCTTCCCCCGCTGCGCGCGCGCCGCGAGGATCTCGGCCTGCTCGCTGGCGCGATCCTCGCGCGCCTCCCGCCGGAGCAGGCGGCGCGCATCCGGATCCACCCGCGCGCGGCGAGGGCGATGCTCCGCCATGATTGGCCGGGAAATGTGCGGGAGCTGGAGAAGTGCCTCGGGACGGCGGTCGTGCTCGCAGGAGAGGAAAAGCAGTTGGAGCTCGAGCACCTCCCCGCGGCCGTGCAGCGCGCGCTCGAAGCGCTGCCGGCCGAGGATGCCGCGCGGCGGGACGAGCTCGTCGCGCTCCTCGGCGAACACGGAGGCAATATCACCGCGGTCGCGAAGGCGATGGGCAAGGCACGGATGCAAGTGCAGCGCTGGCTGAAGCGGTACGCCATCGACGCGGAGCGATTCCGCCGATAGCGGCAGCCCTGCAGCGCCACGCGCAGCGCAACAGCGCAACAGCGCAACAACCAAGGTTTCGAACAAGGGGATCGCGAACCTGAGCAGCGCTCCTTTCGGCCCCCGCTCCTAAGCGTGCCAGCGGTCCCGCGCGCCGCTCTGAAGGGGCCAGCCTCTATACAGCGAGGCCTCGGCCTCGAGGCCATGGCCTACGGGCAGCGGCAAAGATTGTCCGTTTTCATAACAATTACGCGAATTTGCGAGTCGATTTTGACCGGCACCGGCCTCCGAGCGGCGCTCGGAGCATTCCCGGACTGTGCCCTTGGCCCGGCGCGTGCTGGCGTGCTGAAGAGTCCGACGAGCCGGCCGTCGCGAGATTGCGACGGACTCAGCGACCACCAAAGGAGATTCGCCATGAACCGTTTCGTGAAAAGCACCGTCGTTGTCGCATCCGCCCTCGCCCTCGGCGCCATCACGCTGCCCGCCGCGGCCCGCAGCGCCGTCGGTTTCCTCGGGCGCCCCACGAACGCCGCCGACGCGGGGTGCTTCAGTGAGAGCACCGGCAGCTTGATCAACAACTGCAGCGCCGCGAAGCTCATCGTCCTCCCGGTGACCATGGATCCAGGGCCGTTCAACAACTACTTGAACGCGACCGTCACCGCGTACGCGGCCAACACGACCGGACTGGTGCAGTGCGCGTCGATCGGGGTGGACAGGGCGACGGGGGCCTACTGGGGAAACCAGTACAAGAACCTGCCCGCGTTCGGCTCGCGGCAGGACATCGTGATCCCCGGCGCGTTCTTCCAGCCCGACGGCGCGGCCTACGTCGCCTGCTGGGTCGGCCCCGGCGGGCAGGTGAACCAGGTCCGCTACTGAGATCGACGGCGTGTGCCGCGGGAGCGGGGGGCTCCCGCGGCTTTGCTCGGGCCGGCTGGCCGCGCAATGGAGGGAGTCATGGGCATGAAGCGGATAGGGCAGGTTCTCACCGCGCTCGCGGTGATCGGCGCCGTGACGATGTTCGTCCTCGAGTGGCGGCGCCAAAAGGCCCAGGAGGCGGAGCTCGCGCGCATGCGCGCCGAGATGGGCGAGCTCTCGCGCGACCTGGAGGAGGCGCGCGGCGGTACCGCAAGCGCCGAGTCGGTGCGGCGGCTGGAGCGCCGTCTGGAGGCCGCCGCCCGGCCGAACGCCGCGCTGCGGCCTGCGTCCGGGGAGGAGGCCGATGCGTCGGGGCAGCCCGACGACGAGCAGGGCGAGAGCCCCGCGCCGGCCGGGCCGCGCCCGGTCGATATGGCCGAGGTGAGCGAGCGGATCCAGGACGTATTCGCGCAGCAGACGACCGACACGCAGTGGACCGCGAGCGCGAGCGAGGCGGCGCGCGAGAAGCTGAGATCGGCCCTCCCCGAGCGCTCGTCGCTGCGGACAGTGGAGTGCCGCAGCTCGATGTGCCGCTTCGAGACGGAGCACGACGACATGGCGCAGATGCAGCAGTTCATGCAGGAGGCGTTCATGGATCCGCAGAAGCGGCCCTGGAACGGCGGGTTCTTCGCGATGCCCGTGAGCGATCCGAACACCGGCAAGGTGGTGGTCGTGTCCTACCTCGCGCGCGAGGGCGAGGAGCTGCCGATGCCGCTGTGATCTGAAGACCAGCGCCAGGTCAGCCGCTCGGCATCTGGCCCGCGCGCGGCCCGGGAGGGCATCGCGATCTTCGAGGACTTCTTCCCCAAGGGGCGCCAGACCGTCGACGAGGGGTGAGCTGAGCAAGCGAGGCTGCGCGCCCCGGCGGGACGAGCTCAGGACGGGCTGGACGAGGGGCAGGAGGCGCCGCCCGCGGGAGCGCTCAAGGCGCCGTCGCGCAGCCGCGTCCGCGGAAGACGACAAGACCGTCGAGCTGGACGCCCACGACGTCAGGGCACCCGTTGCAGTCAAAATCGGTGATACCGACGCCGAAACCGTCGATGTCCTCGAAGGTGCCGGGGAATGGAGCCGCCTCGGCTTCGAACGTGCCCTCCTGGGTCTGGAGGAACTACCACATCTCGGCGGTGCTTCGGCTGACCGCGACGAGATCGCTCCGCCCATCGAGGTTCAGATCGGCGATCTGCAGGCCTGCGGAGACGAAAGACTGGTGGTCATCGAGGGTGAGCAGCGGCTGAGGCGCAGGACGCTCCTCCTCGACGAGACCGGCGACATGCCGATGGATGTCCAGGCCATGCTGCTCCGGGCGCTCGAGACAGGCGCGATCCTGCCGCTCGACGACACTGAGCAGCGCGCGGTGGATGTCCGGGTCATTGCCGCGACGGACGTCGATCTGGAACAAGCCGTGGCGCAAGACAGGTTTCGCGCGCCGCTGCTCCACCGGCTGCGTGACGCTGCCCTGGCTGGATGCACGTCCCCTGCCCGCCCACGGCGGGCGAGCTGCTCAGCGATCCGGTCGGTCGAGCCCATCCAGCGCGCGCACTGCGCGTCGCTCGGGGGCCTGGATGCCTCGCGGCCCGTGCGGATCCAGAGCATGCGCGACGGGCGAGCGCCTCGAAGGCGCAGCGTGATGCGCTCTTGCGGGAGCAGAACCACACGATTCGCGAGGTCCGGCGCAGTGGGCGGGCCTGTTGCCGCGGGTCGCAACATGCCATATAAAGGCCCGCTCGCAGGGGACGCCAATGTCAAAGAAAATCATCTTCTCTGGAATTCAGCCTTCAGGACGTCTCATGCTCGGCAACTACCTTGGTGCCCTGAAGAACTGGGTGAAGCTTCAAGACGAGTACGACTGCCTGTACTGCCTGGTCGACATGCACGCGATCACCGTGCCTCAAGACCCCAAGGAGCTGCGCAACCGCACGTATGAAGGCTTGGCGATGTACCTCGCGGCCGGGCTCGATGAGGGCAAGAACATCATCTTCGTCCAGTCGCACGTGCCGGCGCATGCGGAGCTAGGCTGGCTCCTGACCTGCAACGCGTACATGGGCGAGCTCTCGCGCATGACGCAGTTCAAGGACAAGACCGCCAAGCAGCAGAACATCGGCATGGGGCTCTTCTCGTATCCCGTGCTCATGGCCGCCGACATCCTGCTCTACCAGACCGATCTTGTGCCCGTGGGCCAGGACCAGAAGCAGCACCTCGAGCTCACGCGCGACATCGCGATGCGCGTGAACAACGCCTATGGCGACGCCGAGGCCGCCAAGGACGGGACGGTCACGGTCAGGAACCCCATCTTCCGCGTGCCCGAGCCTTACATTCCTCCAGTCGGCGCCAAGATCATGAGCTTGCAAAATCCGGCCGCCAAGATGTCGAAGTCGGATGCCGACCTCAACGCGACCGTCTTTCTGGATGAGAGCGACGACGCGATCCGCAAGAAGATCAAGCGCGCCGTGACCGATTCGGGGAGCGAGATCGTCTTTGCTCCCGAGCGCGAAGACAAGGCTGGCGTGACGAACCTGGTCTCGATCCAGGCCGCCGTCACCGGCAAGGACCCGAGCGCGATCGTCGAGAGCTACACGGGCAAGCAGTACGGCCATCTCAAGGTGGAGACCGCCGAGATCGTCGTCGAGCTCCTGCGTCCGCTGCGCGAGGGGTATCAAGCCAGGCTGCAGGACAAGGGCGAGCTCGACCGCATCCTGGCGCGAGGCGCGGAGCGCGCGGCTGAGCGCGCCGAGCCCACGCTCAGGCGGATGTACGAGGCCGTAGGATTCCTCACGCGAGGCTCCATCCGCTGAGCCGCTCGCCCGCTCCCGGCGGGACGAACTCAGGGCGGGCTGGACGAGGGGCAGGAGGCGCCGCCCGCGGGAGCGCTCAAGGCGCCGTCGCGCAGCCGCGACCGCGGAAGACGACAAGACCGTCGAGCTGGACGCCCACGACGTCAGGGCACCCGTTGCAGTCAAAATCGGTGATGCCGATGCCGAAACCGTCGATGTTCTCGAAGGTGCCGGGGAATGGAGCCGCCTCGGCTTCGAACGTGCCCTCCTGGGTCTGGAGGAACGACCACATCTCGGCGGTGTTTCGGCTGACCGCCACGAGATCGCTCCGCCCATCGAGGTTCAGATCGGTGATCTGCAGTCCTCCTGAGACGAAATACTGGTGATCATCGATGGTGAGCAGCGGCTGCGGCGCGGTCAGGTGGCCGAGCTCGTCTTGCAGCAGGATCCAGACCCGCATCGGCCCGTCGGAGTATTCGTGCGTGACGGCGGCGACGTCCTGGCGTCCGTCGTTATTCACGTCGCCCACCGCGACCGAGACGAACGAGACGCCTGAGCTCGGCGGCGTTGTCTCGAAGAAGACCTGCTGCCCGGTCGTGTCGAACCCGCGCTCGACGTCGTGCGGAAAGACGGCGATGCCCGCGCCCACGCCGGTCATCGCGATCACCGCGTCGGGGCGGCCGTCCCCGGTCAGATCGCCGGTGACGATGCCGGACATGAACACGCCGGCCGGCAGCTCGTGGGTCAGCTCGAATCCGCCGCCGCCGTCGCCCCGGTAGACGAGGATCTTGCTGTGATAACCGAGCCCGACGATGTCGAGGACGCCATCCCCGTCATGGTCCACGGCGGTCGGGGAGAACGTGGTTGGCGCGGTGATCATCGTCGGGGGCTCGAAGGCGCCGCCGCCCTGGTTGCGGAGGAAGGCGAGCCCTTCCTGCTGCGCGACGACGACATCGAGCGCGCCGTCGTGGTCCGCGTCGAGCAGCAGCGTGTCCTCGACCGAGTTGGCCGGCGTGGAAGAGGTGTAGATGACTTCGCCGTTTAGCTCCCGTACCCGCGGATGCATCTGCAAGTACAGCGCTCTGCGATCCGTGCTCACGAAGTCGAAGCGCCTGTCCCCGTCGATGTCGCCCAGCGACAGCTGACCCATGTACACGCCCGAGGACTCCGCGGGATAGAGGAGGCCGGGCTTCAGGTAGTAGCCGCTTCCGTCGCTCGGCTCGTCGCCCGGGAACGGGCCCGTGCATCGATCGCCCGCGCCGCCGCCGTTCGACACATCGGCGCCGCCGCCGTTCGACACATCGACGACGCGCTCGGCCGTCCCGCGCCAGGCAACGGGCCTGTCCGGCGAGCCGACGTCAGCCGCCTCTTCGTCCCGCGGCGAATCGACCGAGTCGTCGTGGGGAGATGGTTCGGGAAGGACGACCGAGCTCTCGCACCCCGAGCTGAAGCCAACAAGCAAACAACAAGCTACCACCATGCGTCCGCTGCTGCGTCGCGCAAACCTCATAGGTTACCTCCGCAAGACAAGTGAAACCCACGAACCTGAACGTCTCCGGGACATGCCCATCCCCACGCCCTCGGCGGCCCGGCGACTACGATGCGCTGAACGAGCTACGCATTCATTGGAGCAGGAAAATCGCAGCGCGTCATCAGGCACGCGGCCGCGCGTTCTTGCCCGCCGCATCGCGTCGCCGAGCCGGTCACGACGGTCCTCCCTGCCGGCAACGCACCGTGGTGTAATTTTCTACCGCGGCACGCGTCCAGCTCCGTGAGCCCCCGGAGCACCTCTTCCGCGAAGGCGCAACCGAGGACAGACACCTTGCTTTTTAGCGTCTTTGCGCTCTTGGCGCCTAGATCGAGGGACGCACGGCGTCATGGAACCAGGCGCGGACGACGGCCTTTGGCCGCGCAAGGCAGCGTGATTGCCGCCTGCTCACCCGTCTGTGCGATCGTTCGTCCCCCCGTGTCAGAGAAGTTGGCGCCCGATCTGCTCCGCTTACGCACGATCAGGTCACCGCGTTCGGGGAGCGGAGACAGGCTTTGAGGTGAGAGCGTACTCAGAATCCTTCAAAAGAAGGATGAACTCATCCAGGAGAGCAGGACACGCACTCAACCCACTCTACGCGGGCTTCTTCGGCGCTGGAGGAACAAGCCGGCAAGCACCAGAAGGAATGCCGGCGTCGCGACGGAGGACGCGGCAGCCATCTGGCACCCGCCTCCTGATGAGCCGCCGCCACCACCGGAGCCGCTGCTGCCCGCGCCAGCGCCGCTACCCGAGCTGCTGCTTGCCGAGCTACTGCTTGCCGAGCTGCTGCTACCCGAGGTAGCGCCGCCACCCGAGCCGCTGCCGCCCGCACCTGCGCCGCTGCCGCCCGCACCTGCGCCGCCACCCGAGCCGCTGCCGCCCGCACCTGCGCCGCCACCCGAGCCGCTGCCGCCCGCACCTGCGCCGCCACCCGAGCCGCTGCCGCCCACACCGGCACCTCCCTCACCAATGCCGCCCGCACCGCCGCCGCCTGCACCAGCGCCGCCCTCGCCGCCCGCACCAGCGCCGCCGCCGCCGCTGCCGGAGCTGTCGAGCAGGCGCACCCGCGCGCGCCCGGCGCTGAACGGTGCCTCCGGAAGGAAACGCGTATATGCAAGGAGGGTCTTGCTGTCGCCCGCGGACGCGAGCACGGCCGGCCCCTCGACGCCTGGCTCCGTGGAGAGCGGGAAGGTCGACAGGACAGCGCCTTCCGAGCTCAGCTCGGCGCCAAAGAGATCCAGGGAGCCGTCATCGCCTGGAACAGAGCGAGACTTCCAGGCCAGGACGAAGCGCTGTCCGTCGAACGCGAGCGCCGGGCAGCCGGGGCCCGCCGCGGACCACTCGCAGTTGGGCCAGGAAGCAGCGCCGATGTCGACAGGCGCAATGGGAAAACCGTCGGGATCCAGGATAGAGCCGTCGGGGCTCACGCGCGCGCCATGGAGCCACGCGCCCTGCTCCCACACCACGAGGAAGCCGCCGCCATCGAAGCCGACGCTCAGCCCTCGCATGGCGCTCTCGGGGCTGGAGCTGCTATCGGGGTTGACGGCAACGATGAACGGCGCGGCGTCGATGGGCGCGGCCCCGCCATCGAGGCGCTGACCCCACAGCGTCGAACCGTCGTGCCACACGACGAGATAGCCCGACCCGCCGGCGACGGCGTCGACCCAAACGCGGTTGAACGAGGGGAAGCTGAGCGGCTCGGGCTGCGGGGTGACCGCGCCCGCCTGATCCACCAGCACCGCTCTCAGGAAGCCGGTGCCAAGCGATTCATCAGGCGCGACCACGAGCGTGCCCTCGCCATTCGAGGCCGCGGCCATGCCGTAGGGGATCCCCTCGAAGTAGAGGGGGAGATCGAACGGCCTCGCGTCGAGGACGACGCCGCTCGGGCTCACGCGCGCCGCGCGGAGGGCGCTGGCGTCGGGGGACCACCACACCGCGAGGAAGCTCGATCCGTCAAAGACCGCGCGCGCGATGCCGCCCGGCTCATTCGCGATCGGAATGCCGGTGGGGTCGAGCACGGCGCCCGTCGGCGTGACGCGCGCGGCGATGAGCCCGGGGTTGCCGCTGAGCTCGTCCCGATCGTCGCTCCAGAGCACGAGCAAATTCTCGCCGTCGGACGCGGCCGCGCGCACCCGCTGCTCGTCCGCGTGCCTGGAGATCGGGAATCCGGCCGGACCGTCGAGGCTCGCTCCCAGAGCGCTCAGCCGCGCGCCTGCCACGTGCGTGGTCCCCGCGCCGAGGTTCACCCAAGCGGCGAGCACGCCCGCCTCGCTCGAGGCCATCGCGATGTTCAGACCGGTGCTCAACGCCGGTGCAGGAGGCGTGATCACACCCCCCGCAGGGCTCACCCGTGCGGTCTCCGTCGGGAAGTCTGGGTCGTCCGTCGGGAAGGTGTCCCAGGCGAGCACGGTGGCGGCGCCATCGAATGCCGCGGCGAGCCGGTTGGTCGCGACGTACGGCGGCAGCGTCGCGACCGTGAGCCCACCCGGGTCGAGCACCGCGCCCGCCGGCGTCACCCGCGCAGCCTCGATCTGGGAAAGCGAGCCATCCTCCCAGCGATGCCAGGCGACCGCGTAGTTGGTGCCGTCAAAGGCAAGCGCCGCGGAGGGCAGCCAGGAGATATTGTTGAAAGGGTACGTCGGGCTGATCGCGAACCCCGCGGCGTCGAGCAGCGCGCCCTCGGGGCTGACGCGCGCGCCGCGCACCCGAGCCAGCCCCTCTCCTGGGCATTCGACCCAGGCGAGCAAGGAGCTCGCGCCGCCCGAGGCGAGATGGACATGGCCCCAGACCGTGGTTGACAGCGCGATCGTCCCCGGCGGGTCGAGCACGACGCCCGCCGTCGAGACCCGCGTCGCCTCGATCACGCCGTCGCACATCCCCGCGCCGCTGCGGCGTACCCACGCGACCAGGTGGCTCGTGCCGTCAAAGGCGATCGCTGGGCCGCCGAAGATCCTCGGCGACGAGGGCGAGAGCGCGAAGCCGCCCGGGTCGAGCACGGCGCCCGCAGCGCTGACGCGCGCGCCGCGCACCTGGGCGCCGCTGCCGTCCTCCGCCGCGCCCACGCCGACGACGAGGAAACCGTCCCCCTGGGCGGCGACAGCGGGGTATCCGGCCGCCAGGAGGGGAATGCCCAAGGGGTCCAGGACGGTGCCGTCGAGCGCGACGCGGGCGCCGTAGATCCGAGATCGCCTGTCGCGGTCGTCACGCCAGGCCACGAGGCAGACGTCGTCGCCGCACGCCACGGCGGGCTCGTTCCCCGGGCTCTTGCTCAGGATCGGATCGATCAACCCGCTCTCCGACGAGATGGGCGGGTGGAGCCCTCCGGGAGAGGGGCCGTCGAGGGTGTCTCTCGGCACCTCGAGATCCAGGTCGCCGGTCACGTCGCCAGACGGCGTGCATCCCCCCTGGAACCCGAAGAGGGTCACGAGGGAGACGGCGAGCACATGACGGTATGTTGTGGGAGAACGATTGAGCTGAACAGGGAGCTGGCAATGGAGTCTCTGCATGAAATGAGCGTCGCATCAAGGCGAGCGATTTTCTAGCGACCGCTCCAGGGCGAACGCCTTGCGGGCCAGCTCGACGGCCTCCGCCTCCGGCCCCTGGCCCGCCCCTCGGCGACCAGCTCGGGCGCCCGGCGCAGGATCACGCCGCGCGGCGGCGCGCAGATGCCGTTCACCACCGCGATCCCGAGGCCGAACGCCGCGAACTGGAGCATGAGCGTCCAGCCGTCGGCCTCGATCGGCGGGTCGACCTCGTGGCCGAGGCGCGCGATGGCGCGGCCAGTAGGGTACAGCTATACGGTAGGATGCCTTCCGCTTGGTGCTACGTCGCGGTAACCCCAGGCGTTTCAGGCGTGGAAGGACGGAGCGCGCCGCGGTGCAATTTCCCACCACGGCGCGCTTCGAGCTTCGTGAATCCCCGCCTCGAAGACCCGGAAGGCGCTCAGCAGATCATCCCCTGGCCGCGCATCTCGGCGAGATCGTCGTCGCTCGGCCGGCGGTGCCGCCCGAGGAGCAGGTCGCCGAGCCAGAGCAGGTTGTAATTGCAGTGCATGTACCGGTGGTGCAGGTAGTGGTGCCGGGAGATGAAGCGCACGTAGCGCGTGCCGAGCAGCCACCGCATCGGCCGCGACGCGCGGGCCATGGCCTCGGCCCGCGGCATGTGCAGGTACGGGTGGAGGACGAGCGACGACAGCGGGTAGATCACGAGCGGTAGCAAGGCGCCGACGACCACCGCCGCCGGGAGGAAGAGCGCGTACAGCGCGAAGAACGGCAGCACGGGGGCGGCGAACGCGAGGATCCCCAGGCCGGCCAGCGAGACGCCGTATTGCTCGCGGATCATCCGCCGGTCGCCCTGGGTCTCGACGATCCAGCGATCCAGCCGCTCCTGCTCCTCGCGGTCCCGGAACTGCCGCACGTGACTCTCACGGTAGGTCTTGCCGTGATGCACGACGGTGTGGCTCGTGTACGCGCGCAAGACAGGGCGGCCCACGCGACCGAGCCGCTTCGCCGCGCGGCGGACCGCGACGCTCGCGTGCAGCGCGTTCCGGTGGAGAAACGACTCCGCCATGGAGACGGTGAGATAACCGATCACGACGCCCGCCACGATCTGGACAGCCCCTGTAGACATTGCCACGGGATTCATGGGTTTGCTCCTTCGCGCAGACCTGCGGTCTGCAAGGGACGCTGGCGCGGCCGGCGAGCAGCGCGGCCGGGATGCCTTCGTCGATGCCGGTTCGTGCATGGCAACCCCGGTGCCAGCCCGGCTCCGGCGCGACTCCGCCCGTCCGGAGCGGCGGTTCGGCGTCCGGAGCCCTCACGCCGCGCCGCGGGGGCGCTCCTCACATGGAGGCCCGGACCTCCAGCTAGCGGCTGGCCCCTTTACCCCGGCTGGCCGCATGCGCCGCCGGCGGCGCGGCGCGTTGCTCGATCGAGCAAGCGGGTGTCCGCGCCGATTCAGCCTGGGCTCGCTGAAGCCCCGAGGGCGCGCGGCGCGCCCGCGTCGGGGCGGAGGGCGGCCCACGAGGCCCGCTGGAGACTGGCATCCTTGCTGCAATGACGCCTCTCGCCGCCGCACCCACGCCGCCCCGTGCCGGCCGTGGCCGGCTGTCGCACGGCTCGGCTCCTCGGCGAACACCCGGGGATCGGGAGCTCGTGCCGGACAGCGCGCCTCGCGGCGGAGAGGACGAGGTAGAGGACCCATGATCGAGCAGAACGCCCTTCATCGCGCATCCTTGATGCAGCGCCCCGAGCCTCTGGCCGCGCAGCAGGGTGAGCGCGCGTCTCTCGTGCGCCTCGCGCGCGGCCACGCCGCGACCATCGCGGGCTTCGTCACGAGCAGCCTCACCCCGGAGCTCACGTCCGCGGTCCCCTGGCGGTTCCGCGTCCCTGGAGGGCCGTACGGCGCGGCGACGCTGACCGGCCTGTACTTCCCGTCGCCGGGCAGCCGCGACCTTGTCGTCCTGCTGCACGGCATGGGCGGGGACGTGCGCTCGGCCTACCTGCGCGCGGCGACGGTTGCCCTGCGCGCGCAGGGGCTGTCGGTGCTGCGACTCGGCCAGCGCGGCTCGTCGTGCGACCCGGAGGATCTCCACCACGCGGGGCTCTGGGAGGACCTCGCGGCCGTGCTGAGCGGCGATCCCCTTGTTGCGCGCCACGAGCGGATCTTCGTCGTCGGCTTCTCGATGGGCGGACACGTGGCGCTCCACCTCGCCGCGGCGGGGCACCCGCGGCTCGCGGCCGTGGCCTCGATCTGCTCGCCCCTCTACCTCGATCGCGCCGTGAGCCACATGGATCGCCCCGAGAGCGTCGTGTACCGGCGCCACGTCCTCGGGGGGCTGAAGCGGATGTACCGGGAGATCGCGCGGCGGCGGCAGATGCCCGTCCCGCCGTCGGCCGTCGATCGGGCGGCGACGCTGCGCGAGTGGGACCGCCTGACGGTGGTCCGCCGCTTCGGTTTCCGCGATCCCACGGCCTATTACGAGGCCCAGGGCGCCGGGAGGATCCTTGGCTCGCTGGCCACCCCGGCGCTGCTCCTGTACTCGCGCCAGGACCCGATGGTGCCCCCGGCGACGCTCGCCGGCCTGGCAGCGCGCGGGGGGCTCTCGTCGCGCGCCCGCGTCGTCTGGATGGACGGCGGAGGCCATATCGCGCTTCCCCGCAGGCTCGATCTCGGCCTCGACCCGGCCGTGCCTCGGACCCCGTACGAGCAGATCGCCGCCTGGTTGCGGCGGCACCAGGCCCCCGGGGGCGCGTCATGAGCGCTCGAATCATCACCATGGCCATGACACGCCTCGCTTCGCTCGAGACGCAGAGGACGGAGCTCACGATGAAGACCGATGATGCGTTTCCTCGCACCGCGCCCGCAGCGACCGACACGGCCGCTCGCACGACCGCGCTCTCGGCCGACGATGCCCGGCGGCTGATGGCGGGCATCAGGGCGATCCGCGCCGGCGCCTCGGCCCGGACGGGCGCGGAGGATCTCCGCCATATCAAGCGCCTGTCGCTGCTGGGCCGCGCCTTCTCCGCCCTCGGGTACGCGACGTCCGCGCTCGGGCCCAACCCGATCTCGATGATCCTCATCGCGCTTGGCCGGTTCGCCAGGTGGGTCGTTGTCGCGCACCCGGTCCTCCACAAGGCGTATGATGGCGTCGCCGGCGGCGACCCGGCCTGGAACAGCCGCACGTTCGCGCGGGGCCGGCGCAGCCTGTGGGACTGGTTCGACTGGCTGGACGCCGACGCGTGGCAGGCGCAGCACAACGTCTCTCATCACTGCTACACCGGCGACGAGCGCGACCCCGACCGCGTCGCCGTCAACATGGCGTGGCTGAAGAGCAAGCCAAGGTTCGTCCGCGCGCTCGCGCTGTTCGTGACCGCGTGCACATGGAAGTGGCTCTACTATGGCCCGGCCACCCGGAGCGCCCTCCGCAAGCGGCGCGAGCGCGCGGCCGAGGCCTCGACGGAGGGGCGCGAGCGCGCGGCCTGGTCGCCCGGCGTGCTGCTCGACCGCGAGATGCTGCTCCGCTGGTACCTGCCGTATGCGCTCGTGCACTTCGTCCTCTTGCCGCTCGCGTTCCTGCCGCTCGGCCGCTGGGCGGCGCTCGGCGTGCTCGTCAACAGCGTCGTGGCGGAGCTCCTGTCGAACCTGCACAGCTTCGCGGTGATCGCGCCGACCCACACCGGCCTGGATATCCCCATCTTCGAGGGCGCCGCGCGCAGCCGCGAGGAGTATTACGTCCGGCAGATCGTCGGCTCGGTGAACTACGAGAGCCCCAGCAGCGCCGCCGACTTCCTGCACGGCTACATGGGGTATCAGATCGAGCATCACCTCTGGCCGGACCTGCCGCTCCGGCAATACCCCGAGGTCGCGCGGGAGGTCGAGGCGCTGTGCAGGGAGGTCGGGCTCCCGTACCGCAGGGACTCCGTCTGGAGGCGGATCGCCGAGATGGTCCGCGCGGTGATCAGCGACGAGGAGGTGCAGGCCGCGCGCGTCGCGATCTCCGGCGCCGGCGCGCGCCGCGCCGAACGGAAGGACATCGGTGGCCTTGAGCTCGCTTCCTTGCACGGATAGGCTCCGAGGCCCATCGATCGCGGGCTCGCGCGGACGTCACGGACGTCACAGACGTTACAAACGTCAGATTCAGGAACACGGAGAGAGGGAATCATGACGACGAATCAGGAACGACAGCTGGTGGTGACGTGGCAAGATCCTGCGCCGGCGGTGGAGAAGGTGAGATCGATGTCCGGCCTCGCCTACCTCACGGCCATGATGAACGGCGAGCTGCCGATGGCGCCGATCGCGAGCTTCCTCGGGCTGCGGGTCGCGGCGGTGGAGGCCGGCCGGGTCGTCATCACCGGATCTCCCGGCGAGCAGCACCAGAATCCGATCGCGATGGTCCACGGCGGCTATCTGAGCACGATGCTCGACTCCGCGATGGGCTGCGCCGTGCACGCGTCCCTGGAGGCGGGGGTCGGCTACTCGACCGTCTCGCTCCAGGTCAGCTTCGTGAAGGCCCCGCGCGCCGGCGGGCCCGAGCTCATCGCCGAGGGCCGGGTCGTCCACCTCGGCAAGCGCCACGCCACCGCCGACGGGACGCTGCGCGACGCGGACGGCACGCTCTACGCCCACGCCACCACGACGTGCCTGATCCTGCGGTGAGCGCGGGCTCGCCCGTGAGCCGGCGCCGCTACCGGAGGATCTCCTCGAGCAACGCGTTCGGCACGCCGCGGAGATCGTCGCCGAACGACCCGACACCGAGCTCGTCCTAACAGGGAGGTGCTGAGACGGGGAGATTGTTGGGATTGTACTCCCCGTCTCCCCACCTCCCTGTGAATTTCTCCGAAAAATTCGAGAGCGCCGCGGATCCCGGGCCTGGCCGTGTCAGACGCTCCTCGTCTGCGGCGTCTTCCCGGGACGCGGGACTCGGCATCTCCTCTCCATGAAGCGGAATCGCAGCGGCGCCGAGGACTCCGAGGGGATCGCAGAGGATCGCTGTGCGCTCCTTGCCCTCTGTGCTCACTGCGCCTCCCTGCCCCGGATCCCGAGCGCTCGAGCGACGGGGGCGAAAGGCATCTTTCGGAGGAGGCCCGTGGCTTGCTCTCTCCAGCGCAGGTGCGTCGATGGCACCGGGAGGGGCGCATGTGGACTTCGAAGACAGGGAGAACCAGCGGTAGGTCAACAAGGGGGAAAGGCGTCGTCCAGGGGCTCGCCGGGCTTCTCGGGATCGGCCTCTGTCTCGGCATCTCCAGCGCTTCCGCTGCTGACGCGACTCAGGCCATCTCCCCTCAGGCCCAGGCGCAGGGTCGTATCGCGCCGCCGCGGCAGACCGCGACCATCACGCAGCGCGCTCCGCAGCGGGTCGCGACCGCCACCTACGTCGCGAACCCGCGGAGGGCGCGCTGGATCATCGCGGGCGCGTCGACCCTGGGCGGCTTCTGGGTCGCGTCGGCCGTCCGCGGCGCCGCGCTCTCCCTCGCGCAGCCCGAGGTGCAGATCCGCCTGGTGCCGCAGTGCTCCCAGGGCGCCTGCTTCCTCGTCCGGCGCCACGAACGCACCTCGGCCAACCCCGCCTCGCTGCTGATCCCCCTCGCGGGTCCGTGGATCCACATCGGCACGGGGCGGCCGACGGCGGCCAGCGCGGTCGGCCTCTCCCTCCTCGGCGCCGGGCAAGCCGTCGGCCTTGGGATGCTGCTCGGTGGCATCGCCATGCCCCCGCAGGTGCGCGTGCCGCTGCAGCGCGGCCAGGTCCTCCAGGTGGGCGCGACCCCGCTCGTCACCCCCGGCGGGCTCGGGCTCTCGATCAGCGGATCGCTGTAGGCGCGCCCGTCACCGCGGGAGGCGCGAGGTTGAGGATCGCCCGCACGCGCAGCCGCTCCTCGGGCGTGAACGAGCCCTCGAGCAGCGCCTCCTCCTCGGCGCGCCGCGCGTCGGGATCGGCCACCGTCGCCTCGATGTCCGCGCGCGCGCCGGCGAACGCGTCGAGGCGCTGCTGCCAGGCCGCCCGCCGCCGGTCGAGCTCCGCGAGCCGGTCCGCGGCCTCGGGGCCCACGGTCGCGACCCGGTGCTTGCGCAGCTCCTCGTCCGACGCGCCCGCGTCCCGGAGCGCCTGCTCCTCGGCCTGCTGCGCGAGCGGGCGCGTCGCCGCCTCCCGCGCCTCGCGGACGGCCTCCGGCAGCGCCGCCTCGACCTCTGCGATCCGCGCGTCGCGCTCCTCCGGCGACAGGGCCTCGTCCGCGAGGATGCGGGACTCCTCGATCGCCGCCTCGATCTCCCGCTCCTCGTCGCCGAACAGCCGCGCCGCGGCCGCCTCGCCGAACCATGCGCGCCGGATCGCGCGCAGCGCGGCGAGGCGCGCCGCCGGATCGGCCTCCTGCTCGACGCGCGCCGCGCCGGCCGCCTCGCGGTAGCCGAGGTACCGGTCGAACAGCGCGATCGCCTGCTCCGCTCCGCGCCCCGTCGCCCGCTCCCGGATCGCCGCGACGACGCGGGCCCTGATCGCCGGCGCCGGCTCCTCGCCGGTGGCGCTCAGGAAGTAGTCGAACAGCCCGAGCAGCTCCGGGCCGACGACCAGATCGCCGCGCTCGTCGACGGTCACCGCGCCGTCGACGTCGGTGCCGCGGAGCGAGGGCGGCGCGGCGATCGCCGGCGGGCGCGGCGCTGCAGGGGGCCGCGAGACCGACAGCGCCTGCCGGACGCGCGTGGGGGCCGGCGCGACCGACAGCGCGGGCAGCGTCTCCTTCCGAGCGGGGCGCGCGGCCCCGTTCGATCGGACCGAGGGCGCCGCCGGCCGTGTCCGCTCCCCCGAGAGGAGGCGCCCCACGCCGACCGTCGCGACGAGCGCCATGGCCACGAAGAGAGCGGTCCTGCCACGACGCGCCACGAAGAGCCCTCCAGGAGGTCAGAGGCCGACGGCCTTCAGCCGGCTCGCGTGCGACCGGAACACGGACTTCGGGTTCGGGCCAGACAGGTTGATAAACCCGAAGATCTGATTGACCTCGTCGAGGTGGTTCATCGCATAATCGTCGCGGACCACCTCCCCGAAATGGGAGCTGCACCTGCCCACCATCCCGTCGTTCGACTCCGAATACAGCGTGGAGATGAGCTTGAGCGTCAGGTCCGTCGGATCGATGAGGCTCGTGACGACCGCTGTCCCCGACCACGAGAAGAAGCGCACGCCGCCCTCCTCGGCGGGGCCCTGCCCGCACCGGCCGTCGGGCAGCCCGGCCGGGTAACGCGCGTTGAACTCGCGCATCCCGGCGGCGGACAGCGATCTGACGGCGGCGATCGCGTCCTGAGGCGCCGTGTGCCCGCTGAGCAGGCTGAGCACCGCGCCGAGGCCGCTCGCGAGGAACGAGAGCGCCCCCTCCGCGAGCCCGCCCTCCCGCAGGTTCTCCTGGAGGAAACTGGCGAGCTCGGCCCCCTGATGCGGAGACCCGATGGTGGTCACCGACGCAATGAGATCCGGCCGCACCGCGGCGACATACCGGGCGTCGAGCCCGCCATGGCTGTGCCCGACCAGGTTGACCTTCCCGCTCCCGGTGCGCGCGACGATATCCTCGACCTGCGCGAGCAGCGCCTCCCCCCGCGCCTCGGTGCTGTCGAACTGGGGCACCTCGGCGGCATACACCTCCGCTCCGCCGGAGCGCAGCGCCGACGCGATCCCACCGAAGTAGTCGATCACCCCGAACATCGCCTTGAAGCCGGCCATCCCGTGACAGAGCACGATCGGATACCGCGTCTGCGTATAGCTCTTCATCGCCAGCGCGCCCTCGCCGACCTCGGCGCGCTCCACGTCCGCCGGCTCGTCCATCGACGCGACGC
Source organism: Sorangium sp. So ce117 (assembly GCF_051524395.1). Lineage (NCBI taxonomy): Bacteria > Pseudomonadati > Myxococcota > Polyangiales > Polyangiaceae > Sorangium > Sorangium sp. So ce117. The sequence goes on along the minus strand of NZ_CP150309.1, from coordinate 5,106,337 downwards.
ATCCTTGCGAGAGCAGCACCACGACAGCTCCCGCCGTGCACCGCAATGCGTCAATCCACGTCCGGCGCCCGGCCCATCGTTTTCTCTCGACTCTCTGATTTCGAGCGGGTGTGACGGCGGTGGGTCGTGCAGCGCGCATGCTGGAGGAATGAGCTCGTCTGATCACCTGTCACCTCTGATAGAGTATTTTTTTAATTCGAATCAAGCAGAACTCACAGGCTCTCAGCGCGACAAGCACCTCGCGTATCCTGGACAATCGGAAGGCCGGTGTCCTCCCCTTCACGGGTCACGTCGGTCCAGGCGGCGCGACAGGGCATCAGCGCGGGAGCGCAGAGCCGCCCATGTCGCGGCGAAGGCCGGGGGCACGCGGACGGGCGAGGCGGAGGGCGCGAGCCCTCGGGGCGGCTAGGTCGTCGTGGCGCCGCGGACGATGCGCGCGTTCTCGGGCACCGCCGTCAGGAACCGCTCGCGCCGCCGCGGGTCCGCGATCCGCCGCGCCCGCGCGAGCAGGAGCTCCCTGGCCTCCGAGAGCACCGCGGACGCCTCGCCGTGGGCGCCGGACGCCGCGAGCGCCTCGGCGTAGGCGAGCCGCACGAGCGACTCGCCTTCTTCCAGGGATCCGAGCGCCGCGAGCTCGCCGAACGCCGCCCGCGCCGCGCCGAGCGCCGCCGCGACCTCGCCCGCGGCGAGCAGCGCCCGCGCGCGCACCGCCACGGCGGCCGCGCGCAGCCGGGGGGCCACGTGCAGCGCCGCCTCGGCCGCGCGCGCCTCCCGCTCGGCGGTCGCGGCGTCGCCGGAGAGGAGCGCGATCTTCGCGAGGTAGGTCCGCGCCACGCCCTCCATGCGGAGGTCGCCCCGCTGCTGGAACGCCTCCACCGCGCGCCGCTCGACGAGCTGCGCCTCGTCGAGCTTGCCGAGCAGCCCGAGCGCGTGGCCGAGGTTGTGCAGCGCGACCGTCTCGAGCTCGCGCAGCCCCATCCGATCGGCGGCCTCCAGGGCGGCGCGCAGGACGGACTCGGCCGCCCCGAGCTCGCCGAGCTCGGCGTAGATGAAGCCGAGGTTCGCGCCGATCACGCACGCGCTGCGCCTGTCCCCGGCCTGCTCGAAGGCCGCGAGCGCCGCCTCCAGGCCCTCGAGGCACGCCTCGGGATCGCCGCCGGCCGAGGCGCGGATCGCGCGGAGCTGCTGCGCCATCGCGACGAGCTCGGCGTCCGGCGGCGGATGCGCGCGGAGATCCTCGTCGATGCGCGCGAGCAGCGCGTCGGCCTCGGCGTAGCGGCCGCCGAAGACGAGCTGCGCGCCGCACTCGCAGAAGCACGCGATCCGGGCGCGGCGCAGCGCGGCCGCGCCGGAGGACAGCGCCGCGGAGGCGGCGGATGCCGGCGCCGCGGACGCGAACGTGGGAGGCGCCGAGGACGCGAAGGAGGGCGGCGCCGCGGACATCCGCTCGGCGACGGCGGCCCACCGCGCGACGCGGTCGACCGCGCCGAGCTTCCCGGCCGCGGCGGCGATCTGGGTGACCGCCCGGAACCACCCGGCGCAGCCGGCGGGGAGCAGCTCGGCCGCGGACGCGCCCAGCTCCTCGGCCGCCGCGAGGTCCCCCGTCCAGACGTTGACCTCGGCCGCGACCAGCCGGAGCGCGCCGAGATCCTCGCCCTCGGCGCCGCAGGCCTCGCCGCACGCGGCGCGCTCGATCGCGGCGCGCAGGTCGTTCGCCTCGAGCGACTGCTCGGCCGCGCGGCGGTACCAGCGCACCGCGCGGCCGGGCTCTCCGCCGCGGCGGAAGTGCTCGGCCACGCCCCGCGGATCGGCGGAGGCGCTCCGCTCGAGCCACGCGCCCGCGAGCCGGTGGCCGAGGGCGCGGTCGCGCTCGGTCAGCATGGCGTACGCCGCCTCGCGGACGAGCGTGTGGCGGAAGACGTAGTCGGCGGCGTCGGCGAGGCCCGCCGACGCCGAGGCCGGCGCGACGAGCTCGCGGTCGGCGAGCGCCGTCAGCCAGGCCTCCACGTCGGCGAGGCGCTCCTCGCCGCCGAGCAGCGCCGCGACGCCGCGCTTCGAGAAGCGATCGCCGAAGATGCTGGCCGCCCGGAGCACGCGCTTGCCCTCGTTGCCCTCGGCGTCGAGCCGCGCCTCCACCGTGCCGAGCACCGAGTCGGGCAGGAGCTCCTCCTTGCCGCCCGCGACCGCGCGGATGAGCTCTTCCAGGTAGAACGGGTTGCCGCCGGCGCGCTCGACGAGGCGCGCGACAACGCCCTCGGGCACGGGCTCGCCGAGCGCGGCGCGCACGAGCTCCGCGCTCGCGCGGCGCGGCAGCGGGCCGAGCTTGATCGTCTGCACCTCGCGCTCGGCCCACAGGCTCGGGAACAGCCGGTGGACGTCCGGGCGCGCGAGCGCGAGCAGGATGAGCGGGAGCTCGCGGAGGTTCCGCAGCGTCGCGTCGAGCAGGCGCACGGTGGCGGCGTCGCCCCAGTGGAGGTCCTCGAGCGCGAGGAGCACGGGGCGCGCGGCGCACTCGGCGGCGAGCCAGTCCTCCCAGGCGGCCCCAACGCCGTCGCTCATGCCGGTGGCGCTCTGGCGCGCCGCCCGCACCATGCGGGCGTGCTCCGGCGACGGCGCGCCGCTGATCTCGCCGAGGAACGCCGCCGCGCGATCGAGCGCCGGGCCGCCCAGGTGACGCCCGAGCCGCTGCTTCAGCTTGCGCTGCCGCGCCCACGCCGGGTCGCGCGCGCGGAGGCCGGCGGCCCGGCAGAGCACGTCCGCGATCATGCCGAAGGGCGAGCCGGGAGAGCCCGAGTCGGCGCGGCCCCAGAGGATCTCGATCGGCTCGTCCCGCTGCCGCAGGGCGGCGAAGAGCTCCAGGCGGAGTCGGGACTTGCCGGCGCCGGGCGGCCCGAGGACGAGCACCGCGCTCGCGAGCGACTCGGAGATGCAGCCGGAGAGCACGCCGTGGAGCATCGAGAGCTCGCGGGCGCGGCCGACGCACGGGGTGCGCTTCCCGAGCAAGGCGGGGGCGATCTCGTCCACGGCGCGCTCGCCGTAAAGGAAGAGCGGCCCGCCCGGCGCCGAGGGTGCGGCGTGCGCGACGATGAAGCGCGGGCCGAGCATGTCGGCGGTCGCGCCGTCGATGCGCACCGCGCGCACCTCGCGCTCATCGAGCGCCGCGCGGAGCTCGGCGAGGCCGCGGTCGATCACGTCGCCCTCGGCGAGGCCCGCGGAGAAGACGCCCCGCCCCGTGATGACGCAGAGCGGTGCGGCCGGGAGCTCGGTGCGGAGGGCGAGCGCGCACTGGGCGGCGCGCTCGGCGCGATCCACGGCGCTGCCAGGGCCGGACATCATGACGATCTCCACGCCCGGGACGAGCTGCGTGAGCCTGCCGCCGTGGAGCTCGACGAGCGAGCGGATCTCCGCGGCCCGGGCGCTCGACGTGGACGGCTGTAGCCTGCTCGATCCGGGCGGCAGCTGCGACCTGCGCGAGGCGGGCGGCTGCGACTTGCGCGAGGCGGGCGGCGGCTCGCCAGGGGCCTCCTGGGCCTGCGGGGCGGGCTGCGGCGCCCGGGCTGCGCCGTGGCCGGGCTCGCCGAGGAGGACGAGGCTCACGACGCGCTGCTCGCCCAGCGTGAGCGCGGCGCGGTCGCGCGGGCCGAGGCCGTGGGCCGGCGCGTCGGGCGTCGCGCCGCCCGCGAGCGTCGGCGCGTCGGGCGGCGCGATCCACCCGCCCCGCATGGCGGCGATCCGGTCGAGCTCGGCCGCGACCTCGGCGCCGTCGCGCGGGCGATCGCCGGGCTGCCTGGAGAGCATGCGCGCGACCAGCTCGTCGAGCGGCGCCGGCGCGTCCGCGCGCACGTCGCGGAGGCGGGGCGGGCTCATCAGCAGCACCCTGCTGAGCGCGGCCATGGGGCTCGCGCTCGCGAAGGCGGGCTGGCCGGCGAGGCACTCGAAGAGGACGCACCCGAGGGAGAACACGTCGCTGCGCGGGTCGGGCACGCTGTGCGCCTCGACCTGCTCCGGGGCCATGTACCCCGGCGTGCCGAGGACGCCTCCGGTGACGGTGACGCGCCCCGCGTCGCTGCTGGGCCGCGCGATGCCGAAGTCGACGAGCTTGACCCGCCCGGCGTCCCCGCCCGGGAGGAAGAGGTTGCTCGGCTTGATGTCGCGGTGGACGATGCCGCGCGCGTGCGCGAACGCGAGGGCGTCGGCGGCCCGGCGCACGAGCAAGAGCCCCTCGCTCGCCGGCAGGACGCCGCGCGCGAGGCGCGCGGCGAGGTCCTCGCCGTCGAGCCACTCCATGGCGAGGTAGCGATCGCCTTCCGGGGTGCTGCCGTGCGCGACGTAGCGCACGATGCCCGGGTGGACGAGCGCGGCGAGGAGGGCGGCCTCCCGCTCGAATCGCTCGATCTGGATCTCGTTCCTCAGCCGGACGATCTTGAGGGCGACCGCCGCGCCGCCGAGGCGGTCGTACGCCTTGTAGACGGTGCCCATCCCTCCGGAGGCGGCCTCGCCCTCGACGACGAAGCGCCCCGCGATGATCTCCGCGTGGCCCACGTCAGCGCAGGAACACGGTGACCGAGCCGGGGTTCGGCGTCTTCTCGACGATGAGCTTGCCCGAGCTGTTGCGGACCTTGCCGCGGCAGTTCGGGAAGCTTCCGTCGCTGTTCGGCTCGTCGCAGAGGCTATCGCACGAGCCGGCGACCTTGATCGCGCACGTCTCGAGCGAGGGCCCGCAGGCGCGCGCGAGCGACGAAGCCTCGGGGGGGAGGCACGCGTTGTAGCGAGGCAGCGGCGCGAAGATGTCGCCGTAGTAAGTGGCCTCGCGCCTCGGATAGGCCGCGCGCTCGACCTTGTCGGCCTGGAGCTCCTCGCGATCTCCGCGGACGGAGATGTTCACCTTGTGCCCGAGGTAATTGACGCGGGCGAGGACGCAGCCGCTGACCCAGGACCGGCACGCTTCGTCGCAGGCGCCGCCCTCCTCGCCCCAGCTCGCCGCGAGGCCGAGCTCCCCTGGAAAGGAGAACTCGTCGCCGTCCACGGCGACGGTGAAGCCTTCACCCGCGGGCAGCGCGCAGCCCGCGACGTACTTCAGCAGGGTGCGCGCGGCCGGGTCGCGGAGCGCGTCGGCCGTGCGCGGGTTGCCCGAGAGCGCCTCGGCCCTGAGCGCGTTCGACGTGAGCGCCTTCGACGTGAGCGCGTTCGACGTGAGCGCGTTCGACGTGAGCGCGTTCGACGTGAGCGCGTTCGCCGTCCGGGCGGCGTTGGAAGCTGCGTCCCCGGCGTCCTCGGCCGGAGCGTCTGGATCGAGCTCCACCGCGCACGCGCTCGCGAAGAGCGCCGCGATGGCCAGGAGGAGTGCAGCTAGCTTCGGCGAATGCTCCATGGATAACGCCCCCCTGGGATGCCCATGAGCGCATGGCCCACGAGCTCCCGAAACGACCGGCGCCGAGGCGCGGGCCAAGGGGTACGCGCATCGAACACCGGTGCGTGATCTTGTTCAGATGCACGAGCCGCGAAGAAGCCCACGAGTCGGAGCGGCCGATGGGGCCATCTCCGCTTCAGAGACAAATGGAAAGATGTCACTGATACCCCGCCGGGCAAAGACCGACGCGCACGCAATGATCTCTTTTTTTGTGTCGCGGTGCGATCGCTCTGTCGACGCTGTCGGCGCGAGACTCCTGCTCTGTCCAAGGCATCATGGACAGCGATGCTGGCACCGGGGACGGAGGAGCGATGGGGTGCCGTCGAAGTGCGATGGTGGCGACAGGATGGCCTGTCGCTGACAGCCAAACTCCTCGCCGGGAGGCGCCCGGAAAGGCGCTCGGCGGGCTCGATCCATCCGAGCGGACGACGGCCTGGGCCTGCGCCTCCCGGGCCCCGCCGCCGACTCCCTGAGCTCCCCCGGCGTGCCCGCTGGCCGCCGCGGCGGCCGGGGGCGCCGAGGTCGGCCGAGCCGGCCGGTGCGATGCGCCCCTCGGCCGTCCGCAGCGGTCGCGCGACGGAGGGCGTCGGCGGGGGCGTTGGGTGGGGGCGTTGCGGAAGGACGGCGGCTGGACGGCGGCTGGACGGGCTGCTCGGCGCGGTGCGTCGGCGCCCTTGACGTCGCTGCGTGTTGATCATTACATGCCCGGACCATGAAGGGCCATGCGCGCAATCTGATGACCGAGCGCGTTATCGCTTTGGAGCAGGGCACGCCGGTCGCCGACATGTTGCAGCTGTTCGCCAACCATCACCTGAGCGGCGCGCCGGTCATCGATGGGGGGCACCACATCGTCGGGTTCGTCAGCGAGACGGATCTCCTGGGCGTGCTCCTGCGCAAGGAGTACGCGGGCATGACGGCTGCGGACGTGATGAGCACCCCGCCCATCTGCGTGGACGAGTTCATGACCACGGACGAGGTGATGACCCTGCTGCGCGCGAACCGGATCCACCATCTGCCGGTGGTGCGCGAGGGGCGCCTCGTCGGGATCATCACCCCGCAGGACATCCTGCGTTATTTCGTGGAATGCGTGATGCCGGTCCCGCCGAGCACCGCCTGAGGCCGCGCGCCTGCCGGCGCGAGGCGTCGGTCAAGCAGAGGACGCCTCCCCGCCGGGCGCTCGACGCTGGCGCGGGCGGTGGATCAATGTAGACGAGACGTCACGAACCACTCCGGGGAGATGTATCCGTCGGGGCTCGAGATGGGGATCGTGCATGTCCCGTCGAGCGCGGTGTAGGACTCGATCCGCGTCTCCGTGTCGAGGTACCCGATCGCTGACGCGGTGTTGCACTCGTCGTACCCTGGCGGCGCGCCGCCACCGTCGTCGAAGCGCGCGCACTCGGCGTGGGAGAGCACCGCGTAGTGCAGGTGCGAATTGCCCGCATTGCAGGGGAAGCTGTCCTCTGCCGGGCACTCCGTCCACTTGTTCTCGCAATAGAGGTTGTGTTGCCTCGGGATGTCGTCCCAATAGGCGATCTTCCCGAGCGGCGTGTCGGTGCCGATGTCCTGTCCCACGAGGGTCATCGCCAGCTCATCCACGTCGAGGTGCCCGTAGAAGGAGCAGAACCGCTTCTCCTCGCCGTTCTCCTTGAAGCGGTGCTCGACGAGCGCGATGCCGAGGTACTGCGAGCAGTTGATGCCCGCCCGGAGGAGCTTGCCAGGGGCGATCGGGAAGACGTAGGTGCCCTCCGTCCTGCCGCTCGCCTTGCCGATGTCCTCGCCGAGGTGCCGGCCCTCATTCCAGTCCGGCTTGTGGCCTATGTTCTGGATCATCTTGTGGTCGGGGAACGGGAACTGGAGGTTCCCCGTGGGCGCGATGCACGCGTCGTTCACTCGCTCGTTGACCCTGCACCCCAGCGGGCAGTAGGTCGCGTGATCGAAGCGGTAGACCCGCGTCCTCTCTCGCCTGTTCTGGCCGTCGCCTTCGCGCCCCTCGCACGGCACCCAGCGCGTCGTCGCGCCGTCCTCGCGCTCGCAGTACGCCTTGCAGGTGTAGAGCATCCACGGGTCGCCCGCGGCGTGCAGGCCGGGGTTGTGGCCGCAGTAGGCAGGGTCGTTCAGGAGGACGTCATCGCTGTTGTTGCACAGGATCGCGTCCGCGTCAGCGGTGATGTCGCTGCACGTGTTGCCGAAGAACTCCGTGATCGATCTGCAGAAAGAGCTCTGGACCCCGTACGGATCCGGGCCGCAGATCCCGCACGCGGTGCCGCACGAGATCCCCGTGGCATGCCAGCCGTCGGGGCGGTAGAGCTGCCGATCGCGGCACTCGAACACCTGCCCGCCGCGGCCGCAGACGCTCGCGCCCCGCCGCCGCGACGACGGAGGGACCTCGTTCCCCTGGTAATCGAGGATGGCGTCGCAGCGCGACGAGGGGCTCGGCTCGGGCGCCGGATCCGGGATCCCGAACGGCTCCTGAGGATCCACGGAGGAATCGCACACGTCGTGATGCCCCTTGGCGTCGCGCGGAAGGCACGCCTCAGAGCACTCCTGGTACGGTACGGGGCGGCCCACGACGGAGCTCGTGGACTGCGCGGGTGGCGGGCAGTACGTCCAGTCGTCGTAGGCGCACTGGTACAAGGTCCCGACGCGGCCGGTGACCCCGTGTTGCCCGCAGAACAGGTGGCGGCAGACGCGGTTGCCGTCCGGCCCAGCCCTCGTGTACGCCGCTTCGGCGACCGTGGGGCACGCCTCGTCGCAGCGGTCCCAGTCGCGGATCACCTTCGCGCCCTGCTCGGCCTGCGCGCCTTCGGCCTCGTGGTAGCGCATGCCCGGCAGCTCCCGCACGGTCTTGCACTCCCCGGTGCCGCCGAGCGCGGAGCATTCCCGGTAAGGCACCGGGCGGGCGCCCGGCCCGGGGCAGGCGAAGAGCTGCGTCGCCTTCCCCTTGATCTTGATCAACGGCTCGCCAAAGCTCCGCGCCAGGTCGTTGTTCCAGGGGCTGCGAAAGACCTGATCGCCGCAGAAGGTCTGGCCTTGCTCGACCGACTTCCATTTCCCGTCCTTGTCCTGGAACTGCTCCGGACAGCGGCCGAACTCCGCGCCCTCCTCCTCCGGCTTGCCCGGCTCGCACGGGCGATTGAGGTCGAGCCACCCCTCTTCTCCGCAGATCCATTCGCTGCGGTTGCCGTGGCCAAGGCCGCAGATCGTCTCGCCGCACGCGGTCGTGGTGACCTCGTTGTCGAAGCTGTCCTGCACGCCGCGGCAGGCGTTGCAGGTGCCCGCGCGCTGCGTGCACGAGAGCCCCAGGCTCTGCCACCCGTCCGCGGTGCACACCATCTTCACCCCGTCGCTGCCAGCGCCGGTCGGGAAACACACGCGCTGGCCGCAGGTGCGCGGGATGCGCTCGCCGCCGGCGACGGGCGGTACCTCGCACGGGCACTCGCTCGTCGCGGCGTCGGTGCACGCCCCGCGGCGGCAGCCCCCCTCGCAGATCGTCCACTCGAGCGGGATCTGCCCCGCGCCCGCGCACTGGTACAGGGCCGCGGGCTCGCCGTTCACGACGTCCGCGCCGCAGAAGGTCCCTGCATCACGACAGGAGAGATCACCGCACCTGTTCCCCGGGAAGCTGCGCCAGTTGTCGTTCGCGCCGAGGTCGACGCAGTGATAGGCGATGAGGTCGCGCCCGCACACGAAGCTGTCACACCGGGTGTCCTCGATCGGGATCGCCTCGCCGTTGTAATAGAAGCCGCCGCTGCACGCGCACGCGTCGTCGTTCGCCTGCGCGCCCAGGGGCGGCGCCGTGACGGCGGGAGGGGGCGGTTCCTGGCCGCAGCCCATGCCGGCCACCACCCCGGCGGCGAGCAGCACGGCGAGCGTCCCGAGGAGGCGCACCGCCGGCGCACGTCGGAGGTGGCTCGAGACAGGGCTTCGGTGCGACGGACTGCCCTCGACGCGATCATGCATGCGCTGCATCTCCCGGCTGCTCTTCAGCTCACTTCGCGATCTTGCGGACGTCCCCCGCCCGGGTCGCCCAGTAGACGAACGCCTCGTCGACGGCGATCGCGATCGCGTCGAGCTGGCCGACGGCGAGCGTCGTCACGGCGCCGCCGGCCTTCGGGACCTTGCGGATCGAGCCGACGCGGTTGGCCCAGTAGACAGCGCCGCCGTCGCCTGGATCGACGGCTATCCCGGCGGGGTTCGGCTGATCGTCGGCGAGCACCGTGAGGTCGGCGCCGTCCTTGGCGAGCCGGAATACGAACCCGTTCGGGCTGCTCCAGAAGAGGTGTTCGGCGTCGACGGCGAGGGTGTGAGGCGTGAGGTTCGTCGTGTCCACCACCTGGCCGGACGCGATCTGGCGCCGCTCGGTGCCGTCCTTGCGGAGCTTCACGACGGTGCCGTCGGTCCGGGACCAGTAGAGGTGCTCCGCGTCGCTCGCGAGCGCGCCCCCGGGCTCGGAGAACACGCCGGTGATCTCCTGCGCGCGCTGTCCGCTCGTGAGGGCGTCGATGCGGTAGATCCCGCCCTGAGAGAGCGAGGTGAACCAGGCGTCGCTGCCGTCGGTGACGACCGCCCAGGGGTCGGGGATCGCGGTGGTGAGGGGGATCGCCGCGCCGCCCGACAAGGGGTACCGGAGCACGCCGGATGACCCGGTGACGATGGCGTCGGCGCCGAGCAGGGCGATGTCCTCGAAGCGGTCGGCGCTGCAGCCCACGACCCCGGGAGGAGCGCCGTTGACGAGGCACGTCGCGCCGCCGGAGAGCTTGTCGACGCGGACGGCGATGCCGCCGGCGTGCTGGAAGCCGACAAGGTAAAGGGCGCTGCTGTCGACGGCGAGGGCCGACGGCACCGCGAGGCCCGAGGCGAGCGACGTGGCGCCCGGGGCGCACTCCCCGGCGTCGCAGAGGCCGCCCGCGCAGTCGTTGCCGCACGCGCCGCAATTGAAAGGATCCGAGGCGAGCGCGACCTCGCAGCCGTTGAAGGCGTCGCCGTCGCAGTCGGCGTACCCCGCGTCGCACGCGACCTCGCAGGCGCCCGCGACGCAGGTGGAGGCGGCGTGGAGCGCGCTGCAGGTGTTGCCGCAGGCCCCGCAGTTGTCCGCGTCGCCCTCGACGTCGGCCTCGCAGCCGTTCGCCGGCTCGTCGTCGCAGTCGGCGTGGCCGAGGTCGCACGCGAGCGAGCACCTGCCGGCCGCGCACGAGGGCGTCGCGTGCTGGTCGCCGCAGACGTTGCCGCAGAACCCGCAGTTGTCCACGTCGCTCGACGTATCCCCGCAGTCGTCGCCGCCGCCCCCCGCGCCGTCGCTGTCGAGGCAGAGGCCGAACGCGCGGATCGAGCCGGTGAACGCCTCGCAGCGGGCATGGACGCCGGACATCGCGGCCAGATCGCACTCGTAGGCGAGCTCCGGCTCGAGCGTCCCGCAGCACGTATCGAGCAGCGCCTCGCACGGGGCCGCGCTGAACGGCTCGTCCGGGGCGAGCCTCGGGCAGCGGCCCGCGTCCGCCGCGCCGCCGAGGTAGTCGAGGCACCGCGCCGCGTCGGACTCCCCCGCGAGGGCGGCGCAGCGCTCGCGCGCCCCCTCGGGGAGCGAGGGACAGCACCGCTCCGACAGATAACCGCAGCTCTCGGCCGCGGGGTCGACGTCGGCGCAAAAGCCGTTGTCCTTGGCGTCGCTCTCCAGGAACCGGTGACACAGCTGCTCATTGCCCCGGAATCCGGTCGCGTGGCACGCTTCCCTGAGCTGCGCCGGCAGCGCCGCGCAGCACGCGTCGAGCAGGCCGGCGCAGCTCGGGCCATAGGGGACCACCGGCGCCCCACCCTCGCCGGCCCCTCCGGTGCAGAGATCGACCGCGTTGGCGCTCGCGAGGAAATCGTCGCACGCGGCGTCGTTCTCCTGGCTCGCGGCGGCGTCGCAGCCCGCGACGAGCTCTTCGGGGAGCGCGGGGCAGCACGCTTCGCCGAGGTGCTCGCACCCTCGCCCAGAGCCGCTCGCCACGGGGGCACACGCGCCGAACGCGGTGCCCTCCGCGTTGCACTGCTGCGCGCCGAGCGACCCGTCGGCGAGGAAACAGGCGGACAGGGCGCCTGGCGCACAGATGGCATCGTCACCGCAATCGGCGCCGAACAAGGCGAGTGCGAGGAGGAGCGCGGGGCGGAGGCGTGAGTCGTTGCGACGCATGAGGGGCGGAGTTAACGCTAAAGCGCCCCGGAATGAGCTGTCAATTGGAGTTCCGATCCGACGCACGCCTGAAACCGACGATCGAAACCGGGCATTGGAGCGCACCTGTCGGCCAATTCCCGACAGGCCGGCGACGCGCAGCGCTCGCGACATCGGCCGAATCGGTGGGCGCCCGCTGAAGCATTCCCTCGATTTTCGGGGAAATTCACGGGGAGACGGGGAGACGGGGAGTTACATCCCACGCATCTCCCCGTCTCCTCGCCTCCCTGTGAATTTCCCCGCTCGGGCGCGCTCCGCCCCCTAGCGCCGGTCGAACTGGTACCGCGCCCGCTCCGCGCCCTCGATCTCCACCACGATGCGCTTCGGGCCGAGCCGCACGACCGCGTGCGCCGCGGCGGGGCGGCCCGGCGCGTCGTCGTCGAGGTTCTCGATCAGGCTCTGGAGCGTCACGTACGGGATGCCGCGGATCACGTCGAGGTGGTTCCAGTGCAGGTGGCCGTTGAAGACGGCGAGCACGCCGTGCTCCTCGAAGATCTTCCGCATCGCGCGCCGCTCGCGCACGAGGCAGATGTGCGGGCTCCCCTCGAACCAGCGGTTGCCCCGGAGATCCTGATCGGCCGCGCTGTGGTGCATCAGCACGATCTTGGGCAGCGGGGAGGCCGCGAGGTCGTCGCCGAGCCAGGCGAGCTGCTCTGGCCCGAGCGAGATGTCGTGATCCTTGCGCTCGCGCGTGTGGAGGACCGTGAAATGGAAGCCGCCGCGATCGAACGAGTAGTGGAGCCGCGTCGCCTCGGGCCTGCCCCAGGCGGACAGCAGCTCTGCCTCGCTCAGGTGGACCACGTCGTGGTTGCCGGCGACGTGGAAGAGCTCGGCCTTCAGGCCGCGGAGCGCGGCCATGCAGGCGCCGTAGCGCTCCCGGTCGGCCTCGGGCCCCTCGTCCTCGATGTCGTCGCCCAGGTTCACGACGAGATCGGGCCGCGTGACCTCGTTCATCCGCTTCACGAAGGCGCGGGTCAGCTCGGGCGCCTCGCCCGTGAGCTTGCGCAGCTTGCCCCCGAACGACGCCTCCGGGCCGAAGTGCAGGTCCGAGACGAGGGCGACGACGAGCTCCATGCGCGCCTCGCCGCTCAGCCCGACTTGGCGCCGGGCTCCGGCGCCGCCTTGGAGCCGCCCAGGCACGGGGGAGAGCGGAAGTCCGCGCCCCCCTGCCGCTCCCACTCGTCCGGCGTCATCGCGCGGATCGTCAGGGCGTGCAGCCCGGAGCGGAACTCCTCGCGCACCACGTCGTTGACGCGGCGATGGCGATCGAGCGGGCTCAGGCCCCGGAATGCCTCGCTCACCACGAGCACCTTGAAGTGGGTCTCCGAGCCCACCGGCACGCTGTGCATGCGGCTCTCGTTCTCCACCTCGATGTGCACGGGCTCGAGCGCGCGAACGAGCTTGCCGTGGATCGACTCCTGCTTCGTCCCTGTCGTCATGGCCGCGCGAAGCTTACCCTCCGCCGCGCCGCCGGTCACCCGTGGGACGCGGCCCCTCGCCGACAAAGGGATCGCCCGGCGCCCCCGCCAACGGATGAGCCGCCCGGCGCGCCCCGGCCGAGCGTCACTTCGCCTGCGGATCGGCGCGCGGCAGACCTCGCTCATCGAACAGGAGAGCGATGTCGACGTGGAACTGCGCTCTGCGAGAGGACGGCGGCGCTTGATGGGAGCTCGGCGGCGCGCGATGGGAGCTCGGCGGCGCGCGATGGGAGCTCGGCGGCGACGCGGAATGACCGCCGTGCGCCTCGCCGTCCTGCGAGCCCATCGCGAGCGCCTCCCGCTGCGGGAGTGCCGCGCCTGGCTGCAGGCCGATGTTCTCCTCCCACGGCTGCGCGTCGCGCTGCTCCCACGGCTGCGCGTCGCGCTGCTCCCACGGCTGCGCGTCGCGCTGCTCCCACGGCTGCGCGTCGCGCTGCTCCCACGGCTGCGCGTCGCGCTGCTCCCACGGCTGCGCGTCGCGCTGCGCGGCAGGCGACGGAGGCACCTGCCGCGGAAGCGCATGCGCCGCCGGCGTATCCCGACGTGGAACCACCCCGGCCTGCTGCCGCGAGCTCGGAACGGCCCGTTGCGACAGCGGTGCCGACGCCTCGCGCCGTGCAGACGTCGCGGCCGGCGCATCCCGACGCGCGTACGCTCCGGCCTGCTGCGAGCCAGCCATCGGCGTATCCCGCCGCACGTATGCCTCGGCCGGATGCGAGCCGGCCAGCGGCGTATCCCGCCGCACGTACGCTCCAGCCGCCGGCGATGCCTGCACCGGCCTGGACGCGTCCCGGCGCGCAACCACCGGGCCAGCGGCCGGCGGCGGCGGGAGCGGCGTCGGAGCGGGCAGCTCACGGCGCGCCCGCGACGAGGGCGGCCCCACCATGACCCCCAGGCGCTCCGAGCGCGGCACCGGCGCCTCGCGCGGGCGGTACGCCGCCTCCCCCGGCGCCTCCGCACGTGAGCGCTCCGGCCGCTGCGCAGCCACGGCAGCCGCCACGCGCTCGCGGTACGCGAGCTCCTGCGCTCCTGCGCTGCGAGGCGCCTGCGCGCCCGCGCTGCGCGGCCCCGAGCGCGGCAGCGGCGTCGCCTCGGGATCGCGCCGCGACGCCGGGTCCGCCTTCATCACCCCGATGGTCAAGCGCTCCGACCGCGGCACCGACGCGCTCTCGTCCGCCGGCATCATCGAGTAGCGACCGGGCGTCTGCTGCCGCGAGCGCTGCTTGCGGCTCTCGCGCGCCGCCGTGGCCAGCAGCGCCCCGAGATCGTCGTCCACCATCGCCTCGTCGACCCGCACGAGCGTGCTGACCACGTCGCGCGCGATCTCCTCGAACGCCTCGGGAGCGAGCGCGTAAGTCGACGACGTGACCACGATGACCACCGGCCGACGCTCTTCCGCGAGCGCGGCGGCCATCGATACCGGGCACGCCTTGACGATGATCCCCACATCCATCGCCGCCGTCTGGCAGCGCTGGAGCAACGCCTGATCGCCGCCGATGAGAAGGGCCGTCGGGATCTGGGCGCGAAGCGTGGCGTCAGAGATTCGCGGCATCGGTCCCAGGATCCTAACCCCCCTGCCGCACCCCGAGGTCAGGAAAATCCTGTCATCGGACATTCCACGTCATGTCTGGACAACGAGCTCAGCCGATGTGGGGTAGTGCGCGCCGCCGGATCACATCACGGATGCGTAGGTGCCGTGGGCAACTCGGTGAGATGGCAGGCGGCCCAGTGCCCAGGGCGACGCTCCTCCAGAGGAGGGGCCTCGGCGCTGCACCGGTCCATCGTATAGGGACAGCGTGTGTGAAAATGGCATCCTGACGGCGGGTTCAGCGGACTCGGCACCTCGCCGACGAGGGGCAGGCGGCGGCGCGTGCGCTCCACGTCGGGATCCGGGATCGGGATCGCCGAAAGCAGGGCCTGCGTGTACGGATGTTGCGGTGAACGGAAGAGCTCGTCCGGGCGAGCGCGCTCCACGATCCGGCCGAGGTACATCACCGCGATCTCGCTTGACAGGTGGCGGACCACGGCGAGGTCGTGCGCGACGAACACGTACGTGAGCGAGAGCTCGCGCTGGAGCGACGCGAGCAGGTTGACGATCTGGGCCTGGATGCTCACGTCGAGCGCGCTGACCGGCTCGTCCGCGATCACGAGCTTCGGCTTCAGGGCGAGCGCGCGGGCGATGCCGATCCTCTGCCGCTGGCCGCCGGAGAACTCGTGCGGATAGCGCCGCATGTACGAGGGCGAGAGCCCGACGAGCTCCATGAGGCGCGCCACCTCGCGCAGCGCCTCGTCGCGCGACGAGACGAGGCCGTGGGTGGAGAGCGGCTCGGCGACGAGGTCGTGGACCGTCATGCGCGGGTTCAGGCTCGCGTACGGGTCCTGGAAGATCATCTGCATCTCGCGGCGCGCCTTCCGCAGCGCGCCCGGCTCGAGCGTCAGGATCTCCTGGCCGTCGATCTTCACGCTCCCGGACGTGGGCGGGACGAGGCGGAGGATGCCCCGGCCCGTCGTCGACTTGCCGCAGCCGGACTCGCCGACGAGGCCCAGCGTCGCGCCGCGGTCGACGTCGAACGAGACGCCGTCGACCGCGCGCACCGTGCCGACCTGCCGCTGGAGCAGGCCGCGGCGCACCGGGAAGTGGACCTTGAGATCGCGCACCGAGAGCAGCGGCGGGGGGGTTCGGGCGGTGGTCATGGCGCTCGTCCTGCGACGTCCTCGACGTGGCACCGCACGACGTGCAGCGCCTTCCTGTTGCCCTCGCCCGAGACGACGCGCGGCGGCGGCGCCTCCTCCCGGCACGCCGCGATCGCGTGCGCGCAGCGCGGGTGGAACGGGCAGCCCGGCGGCAGGCGCGCGAGCGAGGGCGGCATCCCGGGGATGGGGACGAGATCCGCGCCGCGCGCGTCGTCGAGCCGCGGGATCGAGCGCGACAGGCCGATGGTGTACGGGTGCCGGGCCGCGTGGAAGATGGCGCCGACGGGGCCCTCCTCGACGATGCGCCCGGCGTACATGACCGCGACGCGATCGGCCATCTTCGCCACCACGCCGAGGTCGTGCGTGATGAGGAGGACGGCCGCGCCGAGCGCCTCCTTCCGCTCCCCGATCAGGTCCAGGATCTGCGCCTGGATCGTGACGTCGAGCGCCGTCGTCGGCTCGTCGGCGATCAGCAGATCGGGGTCGCACAGGAGCGCCATCGCGATCATCACGCGCTGCCGCATCCCGCCCGAGAGCTGGTGCGGGTAGTCGTCGATCCGCGACGCCGCCGCGGGGATCCCGACCGCCTGCAGCATCTCGACGCTGCGCCGGCGCGCCTCGGCGCGGCCCATGCGGCGGTGGAGCTCCAGCACCTCGATGAGCTGCTCGCTCACCCGGAGGTAAGGGTTCAGCGACGTCATCGGATCCTGGAAGATCATCGCGATCCGGTCGCCGCGGACGCGCTCCATCCGCGCCTCGCTCGCCTCCACGAGGTCCTCGACGACACCGCCCTCGGACTCGAGAAGGATCTGGCCGCCGACGATCCTGCCAGGCGGGTCGGGGATGAGCCGCAGGAGGGAGAGGCTCGTCACGCTCTTGCCCGAGCCGGACTCGCCGACGATGCCGAGGACCTCTCCGCGATCGAGGCTGAAGGAGATGCCATCGACCGCGCGGACCACCCCCTCCTCGGTGAAGAAGTGGGTCTTCAGGTTCTTGACCTCGAGCAGCATGGTCCGTGCGGGTACGCGCGTGTCCCGGAGGAGGGAGCGCGGCGCCCTTCAGTCCTTTCGGATGCGAGGATCCAGGGCGTCGCGGAGCCCGTCGCCGAGGAAGTTGAAGCAGATCAGCGTGAGCGCGAGCATCAGCGCCGGGAAGACGAGCTGCCAGGGGAAGAGGTCCATCGCGTCGGCGCCGGTGGAGGCGAGCAGGCCCCAGCTCGACAGCGGCTCCTGCGTGCCGAGGCCGAGGAAGCTCAGGAACGCCTCGGTCATCATCACCTCGGGGATGGTGAGCGTCGTGTAGACGATGATCGGGCCGACCGCGTTCGGCACGAGGTGCCGGAAAATCAGCGCGGCGTGCCCGACGCCGATCGAGCGCGCCGACTCGATGAACGGCTGGCCGCGCAGCGCGATGACCTGGCCGCGGACGATGCGGGCCATGGTGAGCCAGGAGATGCCGCCGAGGGCCGCGAAGACGACGACGATCTGGAAGATGGGGAAATAGCTCGGGTCTGAAGGCTCCTTGACGAAGAGGCCGAGCGCTACCTTCCAGGCGCGGTAGAGGACCGTCTGGTCGTTCGCGAAGAAGACCATCAGCAGGATGACGAGGATGAGGAACGGGAACGTGTAGAGCACGTCCACGATGCGCATCATGATCGCGTCGACCTTGCCGCCGAAGTACCCGGCTACCCCGCCCCAGCTCACGCCGATGACGAAGCTCACGAGCGTCGCGACGATGCCGACGGCGAACGAGATGCGCCCGCCGAAGAAGACGCGGGCCATCAGGTCGCGGCCGAAGTAGTCGGTGCCCATCCAGTGGGCGAGCGACGGGGGCTGCGCGCCGAGCTTGAGATCCGCCTTGTCGTACCGGTAGCTCGACAGCTCGGGCACGAGGATGCAGGCGAGGATCATCGCGATGAGCACGACGCCGCAGGCGACCGCGGCGCGGTTCTTCCGGAGCCGCCGCCACGCGTCGCGGCCGAGGCTCGATCCCTGCTCCAGCTCGTCGAGCCGCAGCGGGCCGGCCGGGCTCGGCGCCGCGCCGCCCGCGCCGCCCGCGTTGACAGGCGCGGCGGGCGGATCGCCGGGGGCGGCGGGCTGCGGGAGGGCGGCGTGGAGCATGGTCAGCGCAGCTCCACCCGCGGGTCGATGAAGGCGTACGCCACGTCGACGATCGCGTTGAAGAGCATGAGCAGGAAGCCGTAGACGAGCATGACCCCCATCACGAGGTTGTAGTCGCGGTTCGTGGCCGCCTCGACGAAGTAGCGGCCCATGCCGGGGATGTTGAAGATCTTCTCGACGACGAGGGAGCCGACGAGCAGGCCGCTGAAGCCGGGGCCGAGGAAGCTCACGACCGGGAGCAGCCCGCCCCGGAGCGCGTGCTTGAGGACGACCTTGCGCTCGGAGAGCCCCTTGGCGCGGGCGGTGCGGATGAAATCCGAGCGGATCACCTCGAGCATCCCGCCGCGCGTCAGCCGGGCGATGTAGGCCGCGACCGGGAGCCCGGCGCAGATGACGGGCAGCACCATGTGCCGCCACGTCTCCCAGCGCGCCACAGGGAACCAGTAGAGCTTGAGCGAGAAGACGAGCATGAGCAGCGGGGCGAGCACGTACCGCGGCACGCTGAGGCCGACCATGGCGACCCCCATGGCCGCCGTGTCCTTCCAGGTGTTCTGGCGGATCGCGCCGATGATGCCGAGCGGGATGCCCGTCGCGAGGGCGAAGAGCATCGCCCAGCAACCGAGCTGCATCGACACGGGCAGGCTGAGCGCGATGATCTCGTTGACGGTGCGGTTCGGGTACTTGAACGTCGGGCCCAGGTCGCCTCGGGTGACGAGCGCAAGGAGCCAGTCGCCATACTGCTTCAGCACCGGATCGTTCAGGTGGTACTTGGCGTCGAGCTGCCGCTGGACCTCGACGGGCACGGCCCGCTCCTGGTCGAACGGGCCGCCCGGCACGATGCGCACAAGGACGAACACCAGGGTGGCGACGAGGAAGAGCGTGGGAATGATGGAGAGCAGCCGCTTGATGGCGTACGAGCTCACGGCGCGCCGCCTCCCGGCCGTCGGGCCGCGCCGTCCGCTCCGTCATCCCGCCGCCTTCCGTGGATCCCGAGCGATGTCACGAGGTGCCTCCGTGCTGCCTTCCTTCAGCGCGGCGACCGCCGCGATCGCCGCGAGCGCGCGCCGCGACCTCCCGCATATCACGGAACCGCCGGTCGACCGCGGCGTTTCGCGTCGCGCGAAGCGCCGCGGCCGAGGCGGCCTGCGCGCTGTGTCCCGCGTTCATGCGCGCCTGTTCACGGCTAGCCCTTGAGCTTGCCCTGGTCGCGGAGCTTCACGAGCTCCGCGTAGCCGCCTTCGAGGACCCCGCCGACGAACACCATCGGGAACGTCGGAAAGCCCGCCCAGAGCTTGATGGCGAGCCGCTCCTTCCACCTGGAGAGGTAACTCCCGTACTCCAGGTAGGTATATTTCACGCCCTCTCCGTCGAGCAGCTGGCGCGCCTTCTTCACGAAGGGATTCTGGGCCATCCCGACGACGACCACCCGGTCGCGGCTCACCGCCGCCGCGACCTCGTCGATGATGGACCGATGAAATCCGGCGATCTGCGACTTCACCGTGTCCGAGATCTTCTCGGGAGCAAGCGTGGGACGTTCGGCCATGGAATGAGCACCTCCGCGCCGGGAGCGTACCGGCCCGAAGACGACACGGTCAACGGCCGGATTGGCCGGAGACGGCTCGCGTACGGCGCACGTCTGCACGCCAGAGGGTGAACCAGAGAGACACGAGCTCCCGCAGCGGGGCCGAACTCCCCAGCTCCTCGGTGCCTCGAATCGCGCCTCCGCGCGACGATTCCGTCCGTTACGGGATGAGCAGCACCTTCCCCGTCGTCGCCCGCCCGGCGAGCGCGCGGTGCGCCTCCGCCGCGTCGGCGAGGGGGTACGTGGCGCCGATCGAGATCGTGAGCTCGCCGCGCGCGATCGAGCCAAGCACGTCGGCGGAGCGCTCGAGCAGCTCCTCGCGCGTCGCTGTGTAGTGGCCGAGGCTCGGCCGCGTGAGGTAGAGCGACCCCTTCTGGTTCAGGATCTGCGGGTCGAACGACGGCACCGGGCCGCTCGACTGGCCGAAGAGCACCATCGTGCCGCGCAGGCGGAGCGCGCCCAGGCCCTTCGCGAACGTGTCGCTCCCCACGCCGTCGTAGATGACGTGGACGCCGGCGCCGCCCGTGAGCCGGCGCGCCTCGGCCTCGAAATCGGCCTTTGTGTACAGGATCACCTCGTCGGCGCCCGCGTCTCGCGCGAGGCGCGCCTTCTCCTCGGTCGAGACGGTGCCGATCACGCGCGCGCCGAGGCGCTTCGCCATCTGGCACAGGAGGAGGCCGACCCCGCCCGCGGCCGCGTGGATGAGGCACGTGTGGCCGGTGCCGAGCGGGAACGTGGAGCGCACGAGGTACTGCGCCGTGATGCCCTGGAGCATCGCGGCGGCGGCGCGCCTCGCGCCGACGCCCGCGGGCACGGGGACGAGCTTCGAGACCGGGATCCGGACGTGGGTCGCGTACGATCCGGGGCCGCCGGTCCACGCGACCTCGTCCCCTTCCCTCACCTCGGTGACGGACGGCCCCACCGCCTCGACGCGCCCCGCGCCCTCGAGGCCGAGCGGGATGGGCGGCTCTAGCTTGTACTGGCCGCTCCGCTGGTAGATGTCGATGAAGTTCACCCCCGCGGCCTCGACGCGGACCACGGCTTCCCCCGGGCCCGGCGTCGGCGTTGGGAGCTCCTCCAGCGTCATCACCTCGGGGCCGCCTGCGGCTTTCGGTCGGATCGCGAGCATGCCGCCCATGTTGTCGAGCCGCGCTGGGCCGTCAAGCGACCGGCGCGATCATCGACGCGCATCGAAGCCGACGCGCATCGAACCCATTGCTGTCCCGCGCACGCCGTGGATGATGCCTCCATGGCTCTCCATCCTTCCGAGTCGCTCCCCGCGAGCAACGCCTCTCCCGCCTCGCCCTCCTCCGCGCCCCCGCCTGTGACCGCCGCCTCGGCCGGCACGGGCCGAGCAAACGCGACGGCCGCGCCGTTTCCCGCGGACTTCCTGTGGGGCACGGCCACCGCGGCCTACCAGATCGAAGGCGCCGCCAGCGAGGATGGCCGGACGCCCTCCGTGTGGGACGTCTTCTCGAAGACCCCTGGGAAGGTCTTCGAAGGGCACACGGGAGACGTCGCCTGCGACCACTACCACCGTTACAAGGAAGATGTCGGGCTGCTCGCCGAGCTCGGGGTCAAGAGCTACCGCTTCAGCGTCTCGTGGAATCGGGTCCTCCCGGACGGCACGGGCAAGGTCAACGCGAAGGGGCTCGACTTCTACGATCGCCTCGTCGACGAGCTCCTCCGCGCCGGCATCGTGCCCATGTGCACGCTCTTCCACTGGGACTTCCCCCAGGCGCTCCAGGATCGCGGCGGGTTCCTCCAGCGCGACGTCGCCGACTGGTTCGCGGACTACACGACCGTCGTCGCCCGGCGGCTCGGCGATCGCGTGCCCTGGTGGGTGACGCAGAACGAGCCGCAGGCGTTCATCGGCAACGCGCTCCTCAACGGGGTCTTCGCCCCCGGGCTCAAGCTCCCCTACCGGGAGTACCTGACCGCCGCCCACAACCAGATGCGGGCGCACGGCAAGCAGGTGGACGCCCTGCGCGCCGCGGCCACGGCGGCGAAGATCGGCTATGTGCTCGCCACCCAGGTGCAGCGCCCGGCGACCGAGGACCCGGCGGACATCGAGGCGGCGCGCGAGGCGATCTTCTCGGTCTATGACAAGAACCCCTGGAACAACGCCTGGTGGATCTGTCCGGTGCTCGAGGGGCGGTATCCGGAGAGCGGCCTCCGGCTCTTCGGCGACGACATGCCCGAGTTCCCCGCAAGCGACTTCGACCAGATCAAGCGGCCGATCGACTACCTCGGGCTCAACATGTACTCGGCGGGCACGTGGCGGCAGGGCAAGGACGGCAGGCCGGAGCGCGTCGTCTCCCCGCCGGGCTACCCGCGCGGGACGCTCGACTGGCTGCAGATCGTCCCCAGCACGCTCTACTGGGGATCGAGGTACTTCTGGGAGCGGTACAAGCTGCCCATCGGGATCACCGAGCACGGCCTGGCGACGCGGGACCAGGTCTTCCTCGACGGCAAGGTGCACGACCCGAAGCGCATCGACGTCATGCACCGGTACCTGCTCGGCCTGGCGCGGGCCGTCGAGGAGGGCGTCCCGGTCGTCGGGTACTGGGCCTGGTCGCTCCTCGACAACTTCGAGTGGGCCGAGGGCTACAAGGATCGCTTCGGTCTGGTCTACGTCGATTACGCGACGCAGCGACGGATCCCGAAGGACTCGTTCTCCTGGTACCGACAGGTCATCGCGACCGGCGGGCGCTCGCTCCTCGGGCCGACAGCCGTCGCGTGGGACAACGTGACCGGCTGATCCCGGCGGCCCGCGGCCCGGTCCCACCCCGGGCCGCGCGGGCCGCGCTGCATTCCTTGGTCAGCGGGGTTTGCGGCCGATCGCGATGTTCGCCGTCACCGGGACACGCACGGCCCCGCCTGGTTCGGCGAAAGACTCGATGGCGGCCCGCAGCGGTCCGCGTAGCCGAGCGCGCCCGTCGGCGTCCAGCGCGACGTAGATGTGCATGAAGCGCAGGATCTCGTCGAGATCCGCCATCACGTGGTCCACCGAAGCTCCGCCCCATGCGCCGTCGACCGTGTGCACGGCGACCTCGCCGCACCCGGCCCCGAGCAGCTCGGCCTTCAGGCCCTCCAGCGAGCACAGCACCGTCATGCCCTGGGGCGGCGGCTGGAGCGGCGCCTCCGGGAAGGTGCGGCGATAGGCCTGCAGGAAGAGCGGCGCCGGGCCTGCCCCCTCCGGGCTCGACCAGGCCGCCACGACGACACGGCCCCCGGGCCGGGTCGCGCGGACGAGCTCGGCCATGCCGCGGCGCCAGTCGGGAAACATCATGACGCCGAACACGGAGCAGCTCACATCGAAGGTCGCGTCCTCGACCTCCAGCGCCTGCCCGTCCATCACCCGCGCCTCGCTCCCTGCGAAGGGCTGCAGTCGCTCGCGCAGGCGCGCCGCCATGCCGCGCGAGAGATCGGTCGCGAGCACGCGCGCGCCCGCCTCGGCCGCGGCCAGCGCCAGGGCGCCCGTCCCTGCGGCGACGTCGAGCACGCGCTCGCCGTGCCCGATCCCGCCCGCCAGCGACAGCGCCGCGCGCGCGAAGCCCGCCGTCAACGGCTCGGCCCAGCGCTCGTAGCTGGCCGCCATGGCGGTCCAGTGCGCTTCGTCGCTGAAGTTGAGTGGCTCAACGCGTTTGGTCATCGGCCATTCCTCTTGTCATCGTTCATGGGAGAGGAGCCTGTCACCGTCCGAGGAGCACGTCACTGGCGGCGCTTTCGGTGGATCTGGCCTCTTTTTCGATCGCCGCACCTCTCCCGCGGCCAGGCCACGGCGACGGCGGCGCGCTCCGCAGGATTGTCGCTGGAGCCCTTTCGTGCTCCCCTGGTGATCGCGGAGGAGCCCCGTGGCATCGGTCGCTCCCTCGCCGGCGCGACGCGCAGCTCGGGGTCCTCCCCCACGCTCCGCCGACCGCCGGCCCGTCAACGCAGTCGTGTGGAGGCTCCCATGTCGATCGCCGGTCCCCTCTTAGGAATCGTGATCACCCTCGTCGTGCTGGGCGTCATGGCCGTGGTGTTCGTCACCGTCTTTCTGCCCATGATGAAGAACGCGAACAAGATGCTCGCGGGCGCGAACGAGATGATCCAGGCCCAGACGGCGGCGGCCAACCTCCGCATGACGGGCCTGCCCGCGCAGGCCCGCGTGCTCGTCGTCCAGCCCACCGGCACGATGATCAACTACCAGCCGCAGTGCCGGGTCGACCTCGAGGTGTATCGCCCGAACGCGCCGCCCTACCGCGCGGCCATCCTCGCGGTCATCCATCAGATGGCGATCCCGCGCGTGCAGCCGGGCCTCGTCGTGCCGGTCAAGATCGACGCTGCCAACCCCAACAACATCGCGCTCGACGTCTGAATCGCCTGCACGCTCGCGGCGTGTGCCTCGCGGTCGGATGCCGGGCTCAGGCCTGCGAGAGGGCGCGGGGCGAGCCCGGACGCCTCACAGCGGGATGTCGACGGGCACGAAGCACGAGATGTTGGTCTCGATGCGGAAGTTCGACCCGTCGGTGTGCCGCTCCGCGTGGAAGATGTCCATCGCGTAGCTGTTGCCCGGGAAGATGCCGAGATCCTGGGCCTGGGCATCGAAGTCGATGACCCCCGTCTCCGGCCCGTGCATGCTGCCGAGATCGAGCGCGAGCTTGCCGTTGATGAAGATCCAGATGTCGTCGTCGCCCCGGAAGGTGAACGTCTGACCGGCGACGTAGCCGAACATCAGGTGGATCTCGGTGGTGAAGAGGAAGTTCTGTCGTTTGCCGTTGTTGGGCGGGGTGATCCCGAACCCCTCCTCCGGCGCCAGCGGGAAGAAATCCGCGCTGTCGAACACGTACTGCCCCGATCCGGGCGACGACTCCTCGAGCGCGAGCTCCTTGGTGAACGTCATGTTCACGCCCGCCGCGTCCCGGTACCACTGGTTGAAGCTGTCCTCGCTCGTGATGGTCTTCTGATTGCCGACACCGTCCCTGCAGCCGAGCGGTGTCTCCATGTCCGCGAAGCAGCCAACGGAGTCGAGGAACTGCGGCTTCAGGTCGCCGTCGAGCGTCGGCTTGATGAGCTGGCGGCGGACGACGTCGCCCCTGAAGTTCGCCATCTCGAAGTCGGGGTGCGTCTCCTTGAAGTCGCGATACGTGACATCGAGGACGCTCTTGCAATCGCTGCCGCCTGCGCCGCCTGCGCCGGCGCTCGCGTTGCCCCCCGTGATGGTCCCGAAGTCGTCGCCGGTCGAGCTGCTAACGCCGCTCGTCGGCGTCCCGCCGCTGCTCGCGGGCGTCCCGCTGCTGCCGCCGGACCCGGAGGTCGGGCCGCTGCTCTCGTCGGGCGTCGAAGAGCACGCCAGGGCTACCGCTGCGAAGGTCAGAAGAAAGAAAGAACGAGGGTACATGGTGCACTCCTAGGGAGCAGAAGAACAACCATATTTCGCGGCTTTTGTCAACCACGTCTCCTGGCGATCGCGTGGTGAAGCGTTGCCGCAAGTGTTGCTGCAAGCGCGGGGAACATGCCTTGTTCGATGGACCAGGCGGCGGCTGCGGCGCGCCTCCCTCGCTCCCCGCGCTTTTCTTGCTTCCCTCGCTTGCCGTCGCTTGTTTCGCGTTGCGCTCGCGTTGCGCTCGCGTTGCGCTCGCGTTGCGCACCTGTCGAATCCGGCCACCACCATGGGCGGGCTCAGGCTCAGACGAGGCGGTGTCCCCCGTCGACGCGCAGCACCTCGCCCGTGGTGAACCCGTTTCCCATGAGGAAGAGCGCGGCGTGGGCGATGTCCGCGGGCGCGCCGACGCGCCCGACCGGGAGGCGGCGCGCGTGCTGCGCGAAGCGCTCCTGCTTGGCGCCGCCCGCGAGGGAGTCCCAGACCGGCGTGTCGACCCAGCCCGGCGACAGCGCGTTCACGCGCACCGGCGCGAGCTCCACGGCCAGGGCGCGCACGAGCGCCATGAGCGCGCCGTTCACCGCGGCCACGACCGCCCCGCCGGGCCCCGGCCGCTCCGCCGCGATCCCGGCCGTGAACGTGAGCGAGCCGCCCGGCTCGATCCGCGCGTGCTTGGCGACGTGGAGGGCCGCGACGAGCTTCGAGTCGATCACGCGGCGCGCCGCGGCGATGTCCAGCGCGCGAATCGGCTGATAGTGCCCCTCCACCGCCGTCACCACCACATGGCGCGCCGGCGGATGCTCGTTGAACAGACTCCGCACCTCGGCCTCCTGCGTCGCGTCGGCCGCGAAGGTGCGCACCCGGCGCGGCTCCCCGAGCTCGGCCGCGGCGCCCACGAGGCGCTCGCGCGAGCGGCTCACGACGGTCAGAGACGCGCCGCGCTCGAGGCAGGCCCTGGCCACGCCGAGGCCGATGCCCGACGAGCCACCGATGACGACGACATGCTGATCTTCAAGGTGCATGAGCGAGGCGTAGCGCGCGCGCCTCGGGCAAACCATGGGATGCTGTGGCATGCTCCGTCTCATGAGCGGGATGATCTCCATCGAGGACGTGCGCCTCTTCGCGGCCGTCGCTCACCACCTGAGCTTCGTCGAGGCGGCGCGCCGCACGGGGGTGCCCACGAGCACCGTGAGCCGCCGGGTGGCGCAGCTGGAGGAGGCGCTGGGGGTGCGGCTGCTCCAGCGCACCTCACGCCGGGTCGGCCTCACCGGCGAGGGCGCCCGGCTGATCGAGCGCGCCGGGCCGCTGCTCGACGAGCTCGGCTCGGTCCTCGACCGGGCCGCGGATCGGGAGGACGAGCCCGCGGGCAGGCTCCGGGTGACGGCGCCCGTGATGACGGGCGCGCAGCGGATCGCGCCGGCGCTGTTCTCCTTCGCCGCCCGGCACCCGCGCCTGTCGCTGGAGCTCACGCTCACGAACGCGGTCGTCCCCCTGGTCGAGGAGGGCATCGATCTCGCCTTCCGCGCCGGGCCCGTTCAGGACGCCGACCTCGTGGCGCGGCGCCTGTGGTCGCTCCCGTACGCGCTGGCCGCGTCGCCGCGCCTCGCGCAGGACGCGCTCGAGGGCCGCTCGCGGCTCGCGCGCGCGTCGCTCGGGTCCGTGCCCGCGGTCCTGAGCCACCCGGGCGCCACATGGCGCCTTCGCCGGCGGGACGGCTCCATCGAGGAGGTCCGGCCGCGCGCGCAGTTCTGCGTGAACGATCCGCGGGTGGCGATCGCCGCCGCGGCGCAGGGGCTCGGCGTGGTCTGCGCGCCCCGCGAGGTGATCGAGCAGCAGGGCAAGGCGCTCGTCGAGCTCACGATCACGGGGCGCACGGTCGAGCCCCGCGAGCTCTTCGCGGTGTACCCGTCGCGGCGGCTGCTCTCCACGCGGGTGCGGCTGGCGATCGACTGGGTGATGAAGCACCGCTGACCGCCCCGGCGCGCGCCGCCGTCGCGATCAGGACATTTGGAGCTCGATCCGCTGCCAGTCGGCCGCGACCTCGATCTCGACGCCCCCGTCGATCGCGCGGTGCGACCTGGCCCCGACCACGGAGCGCGGCGCCGGCACGCCGTGGACGCGGATCGTCTCCACCTCGCGCGCGAGCGGCAGATCGCCCGTCGCGCTGCGCTCGAGCGCGAACGTGGCGCCGTCGAGGCCGCCCTCGATCCGCGTGACGCGCGACGCGCCGTGGCCGTCGCCCTCGTCCTCATAGAGGCGGCCGCTCACGCGCTCCGCCGCGTGGACGTGCCATGTGATCTCCTCCCAGCTCGCGCTCGTCGTGTGCATCCGAGGCGCGGTGAGCGCCACCGCGCCTCCGGCGCGCAGCCACACGGGGACCACCCCGAGCGGCGCATCGGCGATCACGTGGCGCCCGCCCTGGTCCACGCTCCCCGCGCGCTCCAGGTTCGCGAAGTCCATCCATGCGCCGGCGGGCAGGTACACGAGCCGCTTCGACTGCCCTGGCCGCACCACCGGCGCCACGAGCAGATCGCCGCCGAACAGGAGCTGATCGAACGCGTGGAGCGCCTCTCGGTCGCCCGGCGCCGCGAAGGACAGCGGCCGGAGGACCGGTATCCCCGTCTCCGTCGCCTCGTGCATGAGCGTGTACAGGGTCGGCAGGAGCCGGTAGCGCCGCTCGAGCGCCGCGCGCGCGAGGCCGAGGTACGGCTCGCCGAAGCGCCAGGGCTCCTGCGCCGGCCTGCCCCTCGCCGCGTGGTTGCGCATCAGCGGATAGAACAGCCCCGCCTGCATCCAGCGCACGAGCAGCTCGCCGTTCGCGCGCCCCGTGAAGCCCGGGATGTCCGCGCCCACGAACGGCACGCCCGAGAGGCCGAGGCCGATCAGCATCGGGATGGACGCTTCCAGGTGGGTGAAGTTGCTGGCGAAGTCGCCCGTCCACACCGCGGCGTACCGCTGGATGCCGGCGAAGGCGGCGCGCGTCAGCACGAAGGGGCGCCGCTCCGGCGCGTGGCGCGCGAGGCCCTCGTGGGCGGCCCGCGACATGCCGAGTCCATAGACGTTGTGGACCTCGAGGTGACGCCGGGCGCCGTGGCGCGCGTCGTCGGGGAGCGTGCTGCCCTCGATGGCGCCGAGGCCCGCGGCGCGCCCGCCGCTCGGCGCCGGCAGGCCCCTGTCGGGGCGGACGGAGAAGCACGCCGGCTCGTTCATGTCGTTCCAGATGCCGGCGATGCCCGCGTCGACGAACGGCTTTTGCAGATCACCCCACCAGCGCTGCACCTCCTCGCGCGTGAGATCGGGAAAGACCGCCGGATCGGGCCAGACCTCTCCCACGAGGGGGCCGCCGCGAGGCAGCCGGACGAGGTAGTCTCGCGCTCTCGCCTCCTCGTAGACGGCATATCCCTCGTCGGCCTTGATCCCCGGGTCGACGATCGTCACCAGCTTGATGCCCTCGGCCGCGAGCTCGCGCGTGAGCCGCGCCGGGTCGGGGAAGCGCGAGCGGTCCCAGGTCCAGACCCGATAAGCATCCATGTAATCGATATCGAGGTGGACAACGTCGAGGGGGAGGCCGCGCGATCGGTAGCCGCGGACGACGCCGCGCACGTCGTCCTCGGTCTCGTAGCCCCAGCGCGACTGGTGCGCCCCGAGGCTCCAGAGGGGCGGCATGGCCGGGCGACCGGTGAGCGCGGCGTAGCGCCCGAGGACGTCGGCCGGGTGCGGGCCGGCCAGGAGGTAGACGTCGAGCTCGGGGCCCCGCGACTCCCATTCGATGCGGGTCGGGTCGTTCAGGGCGATATCGACCTCCGAGCGCCACGGCTCGTCGAGGAAGAGGCCCCAGGCCACCCCGCCGCGGAGGGCGATGAAGAAAGGGATCGAGGCGTAGAGCGGGTCGGACTCCACGTGCGGCGGGAAAGCGTCGGTGTTCCAGAAGGTGAATCGCAGGCCGCGCTTGTCGAGCGGGCCGACCTTCTCGCCGAACCCGAGGTAGGCCTCGCCCGGCGGCGCCGCGAGCGAGAGCCTGGACCGGAGCTCGTCGACGGGGAACGCCGGCCGGACCTGCCCCGAGACGGCCTCGCTGCGCGCGAGGGCGCTGCCCGCGGCGTCGCTGAAGATCCATGTGCCCGCGGCGAGCGAGATCTCGAGAGAGGCGCCCTCGGCGCTCACGTGGAGCGTGTCCCCCTCGCGTCGCGCGGAGAGCGGCAGCGCGCCGTCTGCCACCACGGCGAAGGAGTGTTTGGGGGGCAGATCGGGGTGCGTGAAGCTGGTCACCGCGGACGAGGGGGCGTGGCGCACGCGCAGCACGCCGGGGCCTGGACAGCGGATCTCGACCGCGGCGCGGGCGCCCCAGAGGAGCACGTGCGCCGCGCCGATCGAGGCGTCGGTGAGGAGGCTGTGCGCGCCCGTCATGACCCCCCGAGCCGCCCCGGCGGCGGAAACTCCAGCACGGGCGGCGGCTCTCCGGCCGGCCCCTCCTTCTGCTTCTGCCAGTCCGGGTCGATCCAGAGCCATTTGATGAGCTGCGTGTTCCGCGCGTTGGGGATGAAGCCCCTCACCCACGGCTTCACCAGGGTCGGCTTCTCCTCGAAGTAGAGCGGTATCCTGCTCATCCCGTCGAGCGCCCGCCGCTCGGCCGCGCGGAAGCGCCGGATGCTGTCCCTGGGATCGGCCGTCGCGGCCGCCTCGCCGACCGCCTTGTCGAACTCCGCGTCTGCCCAGCCGGTCCGGTTCTGGGGGCTCTGCGACAGGAACGTCCCGAGCCACGTCTGCGGATGGTTGTAGTCGGCCAGCCAGCCCAGCCGGATCACCTGGAAATTGCCGTCGCGGAGGTCCTTGAGCATCACCCGCCACTCCTCGCTCCGCAGCGTCGCGGAGACCCCGAGGTGGCGCTTCCACATGTCCTGGATGGCCACGGCGACCTGCGCGTGCCCCTCCCCCGTGTTGTAGAGGATCTCGAGCGGCGGAAACCCCTTCGCCCGCAGCTCGTCTCCCTCGCGGACGACCTCGTACCCGGCCTCGGCGAGCAGCGCGCGGGCGCGCGCCGGGTCGTGGCCGACCTCGGGGCTCGAGAACGGATCCACGCCGCGCGCCCTGTCCTCCGCCGCCTGCTCGGCATAGCCGGATCCGGTGATGTCGGGCACGTAGTGGGTCGCCGGCTTCCCGAGCTGCGTGATCTTCTCGACGAGCTCCCGCTTGTCGATCGCGAGGTTGAGCGCCCACCGGACGCGCGGATCGTCGACCGGCGGCTTCCTCGTGTTGAGCTCGTAATACACCGTGGAGAGGAACTCGCTGCGCCGGAGATCCTTCTTCCCGGACAGCCAGCTGCGGTGGTCGTACGGGAGCTCGCAGTTGTCTCCCAGGTAGTCGATGTCCCCCGCCTTGTAGAGCTGCAGAGTGGCGTTGTACTGGGCGATCTCCATCCAGACGATCCGGTGGATCCTGAGCGCGTCGTGGCCCCAGTACGCCGGGTTCCGGTTCATCGTGATCTCGTACCGGAACTTCCACTCGTCGAGCCGATACGGTCCGTTGACCACCATGTTCTCGGGGCGAAACCAGAGCTCCGGCTCGCCCCGCGCCTCGAACGGCTCGACGACGTCGCGGCGCACCGGGAACAGGGTGACGAAGCTCGTGAGATCGGTGAAGTACGGCGCCGGCTGCTCGAGCTCGACGTCGAGGGTCAGGTCGTCGCGGGCCCGCACGCCCACGGCGGTGTCGTCCTCCACGAGCGAAGACGTGGCGACGAACCCGGTCGCCCCTCCGGAGCCCGAAGGCGGCGCGGCGCGAGCGCCTGGGGCCGCGGCGGCATCATACGTCGGGAGGCTCGCGTGGGGCGCGACCAGCGCGTACGCGGCGGCCTCCACGGGCGCGAGCAGGCAGCCCGGGAGGAAGCCGCGGCCCGCTGGTCCCTCGATCTCGAACCAGCGGTCGGCCGCGCCATTGCAGGCGACCGGCGGCCCGGCCGCGAGGAGCGCGACCTCGGCGCCCCGCCACCCGCCGCCCGGGGTGGCGTCGCGCGGCGCGGGCGGCGGGGTCGCGCCCGCAGCGTCGAACGAGAGCCGCTCGCCGGCGCCGGTCGCCTCGTCGGGCTCGGCGTACGTCACCGAGGTCACCCCGGTGGGCGGCGCCGGCAGGGGCGCCACCGCCGACGTCACCCGGGCGGGCGACTGGCCGAGCACGACGACGAACGCCCCCTTGGGCAGATCGAGCGCGGGCGGCGCGTCGGGACGAGGCGCGCGGCGCAGCGTCGCGCCCTCGCGCAGCGCCTTGAGCTTGCCCAGGTTGAAGAGCTCGCCGTTCTTGAGGACATGCAGGTTCGTCGCGGCGAGCGAGGCCGTCGACGGGCGCAGCACGCGCTTCCACGCGTACTCGAAGTCGTGCGCCGTCACCGGCTTGCCGTCCGACCAGCGCGCCTCCGGCCGCAGGTGGAACCGGAAGAACCGGTTGTCGTCGCTCCGCTCCCAGCGCGCCGCGACCCCTTGCGTCGCGTGGAGATCGCCGGGCGCGTAGCTGGTCAGCCCCTCGAACATCTGGTGGAGCAGCGTGATGCTCACGGAGTCCACGGCCTTGCCGGGATCGAGGTACTCCGGCTCTTCGCCGTTGTTGACGTAGAACGTCGTGACGTCCTTGCCGACGCGCGACGTCGTCCCGACGTAGCCCTCGGTCTCGCCCGCGCAGGCCGCGAGCGCGCACGAGAGGGCCGCGAGCAGGAGCGCTCTATCGCGCCTCAGATCCGCGGCCCTAATCGGCGAACCCCTTCGGGTTCTGCTCTTGCCAGCGCCAGCTGTCGCGGCACATGGTCTCGAGATCGCGCTCCGCGCGCCAGCCGATCAGCTCGATCGCGCGCGCGGGATCCGCGTACACCGAGGCGACGTCCCCGGGGCGGCGCGGCACGATCTCGTGGGCGACGCGCCTCCCGCTGACCTTCTCGAACGCGGCCACCATCTCCAGCACCGAGTGTCCCCGCCCGGTGCCGAGGTTGACGGTGAAGCTGTCGCCGACGGTGAAGATGCGGTTCAGCGCGGCGAGGTGCCCGAGCGCGAGGTCGACCACGTGAATGTAGTCGCGCACGCCCGTGCCGTCCGGCGTCGGCCAGTCGCCCCCGAACACCCGGAGCTTGTCGCGCCGCCCCACGAGGACCTGCGTGATGAACGGCGTCAGGTTGTTCGGGATCCCGTTCGGATCCTCCCCGATGAGCCCGCTCTCGTGGGCGCCCACGGGGTTGAAGTAGCGCAGCGACCCGAGCGACCAGCCCCCGGTGGCCGCCACGTCGCGCAGGATCTGCTCCACCATGAACTTGGACTGCCCGTAGGGGTTGGTCGGCCCGAGCCGGCTCCCCTCGTCGAGCGGCACGCGCTCGGGATCGCCGTACACGGTGGCGGACGAGCTGAACACCAGCTTCCGCGCGCCCCGCGCGTCGAGCGCCTTGAGCAGGCACACGGTCCCCGCGACGTTGTTCTCGTAGTACGAGAGCGGCTTCTCGACCGACTCGCCGACGGCCTTCAGCCCCGCGAAGTGGATGGTCGCGTCGATCGGGTGCTCGGCGAGCAGCCGATCCAGGAGCGCCGCGTCGCGGATATCGCCCTGGATGAACGTCACCTGCTTCCCGGCGATCCGCTCTACCCGCTCCACCGCCGCCTTGCGGCTGTTGCAGAGGTTGTCGAGGATCACCACCCGGTAGCCCGCGTGGAGGAGCTCCACGCAGGTGTGCGAGCCGATGTAGCCCGCGCCTCCGGTGACCAGGATCGTCTTGCTCATGTCGTTCTCCCGAGAGGGTCTATGCCGCGCTCTCGTCGATGAGGCCACGGCACAGGCCGGCGCGTCAACGGGGACCTCAGGGCGCGGCCGGCCGGCCCAGCGGCGCCGTCAGGGCGCGCCCAGCCGCCCCGGCGCGGGGAACTCGAGCTCCGGAAACGCGGTCTCGTTCGACGGGTTGTCGCGCCAGCTCGGGTCGTTCCACAGCCACTTCACGAGCTGCACGCCGCGCGAGTTGCCCTTGAACCCCTTGACCCACGGCTTCACAAGCGTCGACTTCGTGTAGAAGTAGAGCGGCAGCTTGGGCATGCGGTCGAGGGCCCGCTTCTCCGCCTTGCGGAACGCCCGGATGCTCTCCTTCGGATCGGCCGTCGCCGCGGCGGCGCGCATCAGATCGTCGAACTCCTGGTCGGCCCATCCCGTCCGGTTCTGCGGGCTGTACGAGAGCAGCGTGCCGAGCCACGTCGCCGGGTGGTTGTACTCGCCGATCCAGCCGAACCGCACGACCTGGTAGTGCCCGTCGCGCACGTTCTTGAGCATCACCTTCCACTCCTCGTTCCGCAGCGTGACCGAGACGCCGAGGTGGCGCTTCCACATGTCCTGGACCGCGACAGCGATCTGCTTGTGGCCCTCGCTCGTGTTGTAGAGGAGCTCGAGCGCCGGGAAGTTCTTCGCCCGGTACCCGTCGCCCTCCTGGACGACCTCGTACCCTGCCTCGGCGAGCATCGCGCGGGCGCGCTCCGGGTTGAACGCGACCTCCGGCGACGAGAACGGATCGACCCCGAGCTTCCTGTCCTCGGCGACCGCCTCGTCGTAGCCCGATCCGGTGTAGTCCGGGACGTAGTGCGTGGCCGGCGTCTGCCCCGCCCGCGTGACCTTCTCGACGATCTGCCGCTTGTCGACAGCGAGGTTGAGCGCCCAGCGGACGCGGGCGTCGTCGACCGGCGGCTTCTTCGTGTTGAACTCGAACCAGTAGATGGAGAGGTACGGATACCGCTGAAAATCCCGCTTGGTCGACAGCCAGTCCATGTGCTCGGCAGGGAGCGAGGTGTTGTCGCCCAGGTAGTCGAGATCTCCCGCCTTGTAGATGTTCATCGTCGCATTGTAGAGCTCGACCTCCAGCCACACGACGCGGTGGATCTTCAGCTTGTCGCGGTTCCAGTACATCGGATTCCGCTTCATCGTGATCTCGTAACGGAACTTCCACTCATCGAGCGTGTAAGGGCCGTTGACCACGATGTTCTCGGGGCGGAACCAGAGCTCGGGCTCGCCGCGCTTCTCGAACGCCTCGATCACGTCCTTGCGCACGGGGAAGAGCGTCACGTAGCTCGTGAGATCGGTGAAGTAGGGCGTGGGCTGTTCCAGCTGCACGTCGAGCGTATGGTCGTCGCTCGCCCGGACGCCGACAGCGCCGTCGTCCTCCACGAGGAGCGCGTCGGGCACGAAGCCCACGGGGGGCTCGCCCTGCGCGGCGCTGCCGGAGGGCGGCGCCGCGGCGTCGTACGTGGGGAGGCTCGTGTGCGGCGTGACGACGGCGTACGCCTCCGACCGGGGCGCGGCGCCCGCGCTCTCCTTGCCCGGGTTGCCGGCGTTGCCCGCGGGGGGGACGAGCGCGCAGCCCGGGAGGAAGCCGCGCGCGCCGCCCCGCTCGATCTCGAACCACCGGTCGGCGGCGCCGTTGCATTTGCACGGCGGGCCCACGCGAACGATGTCGACGACGGCGCCCTGCCAGCCGCCGCCGGGCGCCGAGCCGAGCGGCGCCGCGCCGCCAGCGGCCGCGTCGCCCCCTGTCGCGCCGCCTCCGGCCGCGCCGAACGAGAGCCGATCGCTCGCGCCGCCCTTCGCGTCGCCCTTCGCGAAGGTCACGGCGGCGGAGCCCTCCGGCAGCGCCGCGAGGGGCGCGATCGCGGTGTCCACCTGGATTGGCGAGCGCGCCAGCACCACGACGAACGCCCCCTTCGGCAGATCGAGCGCGGATGGCGCGTCGGGCCGGGGGGCCGCGCGGAGCGGCGCGGCCTCGCGCAGCGCCTTGAGCTTGCCGAGGCTGAACAGCTCGCCGTTCTTGAGGACGTAGAGGTTCGTCGCGGCGAGCGACGCCGTGGAGGGGCGCAGCACGCGCTTCCACGCGTACTCGAAGTCGTGCGCCGTGACCGGCTTGCCGTCGGACCAGCGCGCCTCCGGCCGCAGGTGAAACCGGAAGAGCCGGTTGTCGTCGCTCTGCTCCCAGTGGGTCGCGACCCCCTGCACCGGGCGGAGGTCGCCGGCGCCGTAGGTCGTCAGCCCCTCGAACATCTGCTGCACGAGCGTGGAGCTCGCCGAGTCGTTGGATTTTCCTGGATCCAGGTACTCGGGCTCGCTGCCGTTGTTGATGTAGATGGTCTCTGTGTCCTTGCCGACGCGCGCGGTCGTCCCGGCATACCCGCCTTCGCCCTCGCTGCACGCCGAGAGCGCGAGGATCGCGAGCCCGAGCGCCGCGGAGGCGCCGCGCGCCCCGCAACCGGCGCTCCCGCCGCCCCCCGCGCCGCCGGCACCTCGTCGCTCCGAAGCCCGTCGCATATCGCGCGCGTAGCACGGCGCTCCGGGGGCAGGAAGACAGGGGTTACCCGGTCCGGGCGCCGCACCGGAGGTAAGGCTCCGCGGCACCTGTCCCTGACGGCACGTTCGATCGACGACAGCGAGGAGAATCGACGACCGCTGTGCGATCACCGGCGCCAGAGCGCCTGCAAATCGAACGAGAGCTGGCGATGGTGCTTGATGGCCAGGAGATGGATCCGCTCACCGCTGAGCGCGTAGAGCAACAGGTACTCACCGGCGATGTACTCCCGCAGCGACGCGTCGGAGCCGAGGCGGCGCTTCAGCGCCAGGATCCGCGCCTCGACCTCTGCGGAGTGTGGCGCCCGCGCAAGGAAGTCGAATCCTATCAGGGGCGAGACTTCCAGGCTCGGGATCACGTCGTCGAAGACGAGATCCAGAAGCGCGCCGAAAGCGGAAGAGATCCCCGCCTCCTCCAGAAACCGCCGGATCTCGTCCAGGTTCCGCTCGAAGTTCTCGGTGACCCGAACGGTGGCGCGGCGGCTCATCGGCCGTGCTTGGCGCGGAGCTCCTCCACACTCATCGTCCGCCCGGCCTCGATATCGTCGAGGCCCCGATCCGCCTCCTCCAGGAGCGTGAGGTGGATGTGCTCGCGTTCGAGGCGGTGATAGTGGTCTAGCCTGCGTGCGTCGACGAGGGCGATGTAACCCTCCCCGTTCCGCGTGAGGATCTTCTCGTGACCCGCGCGAACCTCGTCTGCGAGCTCCGTGAGCCGGGCCTCCGCCTGGCTCAGCGGAACGATGTCCTCGGGAGAAATCGCCATGCGGTGCCCCTGTCGCGTCGAGGTGCAACGATCTGGTAACGGATCCTCGGGGACATCGCAACCTGGCGGGGCGCGGAGCGGCCGACCTCCTCCGTCCGCGAGACGATCGCGGCCATCCCGCGGTCTTCGTGTAAGGTCGCGCGCGCGCCATGCTGCACGATCGCGTGTCCTCCTCGCCGCGCGCTCTCCCGCTCTGCTCCGCGCTGCTCGTCGCGCTGCTCGCCGCCGGCTGCGGAGGCGCGGCCTCCCCGGGCGCCACGCCCCCGGCGGCCGCGCAGTGCGATCCTGCGCACCTCGACGCGTGTGAGCGCGCCCTCGCCGCGGCCCTCGCGGAGGGCCGGCCGCCGCGCGACCTCGCCCTCGGCTACATCGCGGCCCGTGCCTCCCGGGACGCCGACGACCCATGGGCGCTCTTGCTCCGCGACCTCGCCCGGCGCGGCGCGCGCGAGCCGCGGGCCGCGGTCATCGTCGAGGCGGGCGCGGAGGCCACGGCCGCGGCGGAGGCGAAATGGATTCGTTCAGCGCCGCTGCCGCCCCCCGGGACCCTGGGCGCGGACGCGCTGCTCCTCGCGATCGGCGAGGCCCTCGGGTACGAGCACCTCGTCCACGCGCGCGCCCGCCACGGCGCCGTCCAGCTCTTTCCGGCCGATCCGCTCGCGCCGTTCATGGCCGGCCTCGCGCCGGTCGCGCGCGGCGACGCGTCGCTCTCGCGGGTCGCGGACGACATCGCGCTCGCCGCGCTCGTCCGCCGCGCCTTCGGCGCCGCTGGCCGCTTCCGCTACGTCGAGGCCGCGACCGCGGCCGACGCCCTCGCGGCCGCGGTGAAGGGGCGCGACCCGAACGACGAGCCGGTCCTGCGCGGCCGCTACGCGCTGCAGCTGCTCGCGACCGCCGGGGTCGCGCTCGAGGAGGCCGAGGACGACGCTCCCTTCGCGCCCTCGGCCCCCCGGCTGGACCCGCCGCCCGCGCCGGGCGACACGCCTTACGGCGACCTCCTCCGGGTGCGCACGGCCCGCGACGGCCGCGCGGCGTGGCGCGCCCGCGGCGCGGCCGTGCTGCGGGCCGCGCCCCTGGATCGGCGCGCCGCGCTCGACGACCTGCTCGGCAAGGCCCCTGGCTGCGGTCGGGACGTCGCGCCCCCCATGGAAGGCCCGCGCGACCTCGTGTTCGCCGCGGCGCTCGCCGGCGCCCTCGCCCATGGCGATCCTGCCGCTGCACCCGCCGCGCCCGCCGCGCCCGCGAGCGCCGCGGCGTCGCCGGGACGGCGCCTCCCGCTCGACGCATGGCTGCCGCGCTACGAGACGCTCGTCCGCGCCGTCGACCAGACGAGCACCACGTGGGCCCTCGCGCCCAGCCTGCTCCACGAGCGCGGCCCCGCGCCCGCCGCAGGCCAGGCGGGCAGCGCCGTCCACCGCCGCGCCACCGAGCTCGGCCTCGCGCACCTCGCCGCGCTGCGCGCCCTCGCGGAGGCCGAGCCGCGCCGCTACCGCGCGCTCGCGCTGATCCCGCTTGCCTACAGCCCCGGGGTGCTCGCCGACGAGCCGCTCCGCGACGCGATCGTCGACCTCACGCAGATCGCCGTGCAGCGCCGCATGGCCGAGGCGCACGACCCGGAGGCCGTCCTCGGCGCGGCGCTCGCCGGCGTCTTCGCGGGCATGGCGTACCCGCCCGAGGTGCAGCCCCCGCACTTCCTCGCCCTGCAGGGCGCGCTCACCGCCAAGCTCCGCGGCGAGCTCACCGAGCAGGCCGGCTGGGGCGTCGCCGGCCTCTACGCCGCCGACGCGCTGTACCGGCTGGCCTCCGGTCAGGCGCCGGATCTCGCGTTCTCGTCCGCGCAGATCGAGCGCGCGCTCGCGCCCGCCCCGGCGCTGCCCTACCCCGGCCTCGCGGCGCTCGCCGCGAGCCTCTCCCGCTACGCCGCGCTCGGCGCCGCCGGCGCGCTGGATCCGCAGGCGACCGACGCGGCCAGGCTCCCCCCGGAGCGCCGGCAGGCGCGCGACGCGCTCCGGCGCGCCGTCGCGGGGCTCGCGGCGCGCGATGCCGACGCCGGCGCCGGCGCGGCCGACGGCGCGGAGGCGCCCCCGCCCGAGCTCGTCGAGGACGTCACCGCGCTGGCCGACGGCGTCCTCGCCGTGCTCCTCACCGAGCGCTCGCGCAAGCCGCCGCCGGCCGGGGCCGCCTGCGCCGCCGGGCGCGGGCCGAGCCCCGAAGCCCGCCGCGCCCTCGCGCGCCTCGGCGACGTCCGCCGGCGGATCCTGCTCGCGCCGCGGTACAGGCAGGGCGACGGCCCGTGGGCGCGCCGGGCGCGGCTCCTCGTGACGCTCCTCTCCGACGCCATCGATCTCCTCTCGGCGCCGCCGCGCGCCGCCGGCGCGCCGGCGCGCGTCGCTCCGCCGCGCTTCACCCTCCCTGCCGCAGACGCCGAGGCCGCCGTCGCCGCGGGCCTCTCCGGCTGGGTCGACCATGACCTCGCCGACGCGCTCACCGGCGGCTACGCGCTCGCCCGCGCGCTCCTCGAGTCATCCACCGCGGAGCGCTTCGCCGAGCGGAGCGGCGCCCCGCTCGGCCGGGTGCTCCGCGGGCTCTCCGCCGCGTTCCGCGACGATCCGGCGCGGCGCGGCGGCGTCGGACGAGGCCCCGCCGGCGGCGCGCTGCTCGACGCGCTCGCGTCGCTCCCCGCCGCGCGCGACGGCGGCGGCGATCTGCGGGGCCTGTTCGTCGGCTACGCCCGCGCGTTCTCCGCCCTCGGGCTGCGCGACCAGGCCGACCTCGCGCTGCTCGCCTCGCTCCTCGGCGCCGCCGTGCTGGGCGGGCCGCCGTCGCCGGACGCCATCGCGCTCGCGAACGACAGCGGCAGCCGGGTCGCCTGGGCGCTCTCGTACCTCGGCGAGATCGCGAAGGCCCGGGCCGGCATTGCCCCGGATCCGTCGGCGTACGCTGCCACCATGAGCAAAGCGTCCGACGACGCCTGCCAGGCGGCGGACACCGGCGACGTGCTCGCCCTCGTCGGCGCCGTGCGCGACTTCGCCGGCGGCCGGCGCGCCGAGGCGCGCGACGCCCTCGACCGCATCCTCGCCGCCGCCGACGCCCGCGGCCTGCGCGTGCCGCGCATGACCTACCGCTACGAGGAGAAGACCGCGACCCGCGTCTTCTCGCTCAGCTTCGACGTCTCGTACGGCGCAGGGCTCCTCGAAGGGGCGAACAGCTTCCAGCTCGGCCTCGGGCTCCGCACCCGCGGCGAGCCCGAGGGCTCCCTCGCCGCCGCGCTCGCGCCCGAGGGCTCGCCCCGGAGCGACGAAGACGCGGCGCGCGCCTACGTCAGCGCCGCGGCGCTCGCGGCCGCCTACCACTTCCTCGAGGGCGACGCCGAGCGCGGCACCGCGGCGGCGCGCCGGGCGATCGCCGCGCTCTCGTTCGGCCT
This sequence comes from Sorangium sp. So ce117, assembly GCF_051524395.1. Classification (NCBI taxonomy): domain Bacteria; kingdom Pseudomonadati; phylum Myxococcota; order Polyangiales; family Polyangiaceae; genus Sorangium; species Sorangium sp. So ce117. The sequence goes on along the minus strand of NZ_CP150309.1, from coordinate 5,066,949 downwards.
CCGGCTCGGGCGGCGGGCGCTGCGCCCGGACCAGCCGCTCGCCTGGGGCCGGGACGCCCGCGCGCTGCTCGCGATCGACGCCCAGCTCGCGGCCGAGGCCGGTCACCCGTTCCTCGCCGGCGACCTCTGGACGCTCGTCCGCGGCCTCTTGCCGCCGGACGCCAACGACGCCGCGGTCGCGGCGGTCCTCGATCCGCTCCCGGCCGGCCTCGCCGCGGTCCAGGGGCTCGACCCGCTCGTCGCGAGGACCGCGCGCTCGCTCGCCGCGGTCGCCAGGCCGCTCGCGTGCACCGAGGCCAGGGTCGAGCTCGGCGGCTACGAGGAGCCCGCCTGCGACGCCTACCCGCTCGCGCTCTCGCTGCGCATCGCCGACGTCCTCGGCAAGCTGCCGCACCTCCAGCGACGGGCGCGCGCGGGCAGCGCGGCCGCGTGCCCTGCCCTGCGCAGCCTCGACGGCTTCCTCACGGCGGCGGAGCGGGGGACGTACGACCCCGACGCGTTCACGGCCGCCGTGGAGGCGCTGCGGCAGAGCGGCCGGCTCTACGACGCCGGCGTGATGCTGGCGCGGCAGCGGCGCGAGGGGCACTGCGGCCCCGCCGTGCTCGCCGCCGCGCGCGCGCTCGGCCGCGCTCCCTCGCTCGGCCCCGCGTTGCGCGCGGATCTGCTCAGCGTCGCGGTGCGCTGCGCGGCCGCGGCGCTCGACGCGAGCGTCGTCGACGACCTGATGGCGCTCGACGGCGAGACGCGCGCCCTCCCCGATCTCGGCCGCAACCTGAAGGTCGTGCTCTTCGCGACGGAGCTCGCCGTGCGCGAGCAGCGCTGGGACGTCCTCTCGCGGCTCTCGAAGCAGCCCGACTTCGTGGGTCGCTTCCGGGGCGAGGACGAAGGCGCGGCGGCGACCGCGCGCCTCATCGAGGCCGCGGCGGCCGTGCTCGCTGGCGACCCTGCGCCGCGCGCCGCCCCCGGAGACGGCGCGCGCGACGCGCCGTGCGGCGCGCCTCTCGCCGGCGATCGCGCCGCGCTGTGCGCCGAGCTCGAGCGCCTGCGCCCCGGCGCGCTGCCCGAGCCGCAGCGCCGACAGGCCGCGCGCGAGGCGCTCACGAACCTGCTCGCCGCCGCGCGCGGACAGGCTCGCTAGCCTGCCCGCTTGCGCGGCGCCGAGCGCCTACTTCACGCTGGCAGGCTTCGTCTCGGCCGGCTTCGTGTCCGCAGGCTTCGCCGCGGCCGGCTTCGTGTCCGCGGGCTTCGCCGCAGCGGGGGCAGGTGCGGCAGGCGCGGCGGGCTTCGCAGCAGCGGGCGCGGCGGCGGCGGGCTGCGCTGCAGCCGGCGGCGCGGCGGCCGGCGCCGGTGCGGCAGGCGCGGCGGCGGGCTTCGCGTCCGCGGGCTTGGCGGCGGCCTTCGGGTCCACCGGCTTCGGGTCGGAGGCCTTCGCGGGGCCCTTCGGCGCTGTCGCGGGCACGCCGGCCGGCTTGAGGCCCTTGGCGGCGACCGCGGCGCAGGCGAGCTCGACGCCGGTGTCCTTGCCGTCGAGCCGCATGATCTTGATCTCGACGCGGCGGTTCTTCTCCTTCGCCTCCTCGGTCTCGCCCGGATCGGTCGCGCAATGCGCCCCGTAGCCGGCGGCCCGCACGCGGTTCTTCTCGACACCGAGCGCGGTGAGCGCCTTCACCACCGCCTCAGCGCGCTTCTTCGTGAGCGTCACGGAGGCGGCGTCGTTGGCGAGCTTCTCGGAATAGGCCGCGACCTCGACGAACTGGATCTCCGGATGGTCCTTGAGGACCTGCGCGATGTTCGCGAGGAGCTCCTGCGACGCGGGCTCGATATCGGGCTTGCCAGCGGCAAAGGCGATCTTCTCGTTGAGCTTCACCTCGTTGCCGAGCAGCGCGACCCGCGGGACGTCCGGACAACCGTCGTCGTCCTTGTAGTTGTTCTTGACCTCGGCCTCGGTCGGGCACTTGTCGGCATCAGCCGCGAAGCCGTCTCCGTCCGGGTCGGTCGACTTGCAGCCGTCCTTGGCGTCGGGCGGCAGGCCGTCCTCTTTCTCGGCGACGCACTTGTCAGCGCCGTCGTCGAGCACCCCGTCCGCGTCCGCGTCAGGGGGCGGCGCAGGCGGCGCAGGCGGCGGCGGCGCGGGCGGCGGTGCCGGCGCCTTCGCGGTCTGCTGCTGGGGCTCAACCGCGCAGCCGGCGCTCGCCGCGAGCAGCGACACTGCGAATGCCATTCCAAGCCATCTCGTCGTTCGCATCTCCTGGGCTCCTCTCCTTGGCGTCGTTGATGGCGCCGAGCGCCAGCGTGTTTAGACGACTACGCCGGAAACTGCGAGATGGATTCGTACGGCGGCGCGCGCCGCTCCCCCTCGGCAGCGCGTCGGACCCCCCGCTCCGGAGGCGACGGCGAGCCGTCGAGTTCGGCTCGATCTCGGCGCGTCGTTCGCCCCTCGGCGCGAGCAGCTAGAGTTTCCCCGACGGGAAATTCATCTCGTCGGCCTTCGATTTCGGCGCTGCTTTCCTCGACTTGAGCATCTGTTCCTTGAGCATCTGCTCCGCGGGCACCGACGAGGTGGGCTTCTGTGCGGGCGGCGGCGCCACCTTCGGGCGAGGCTTCGGCGCGGGGCGAGAGTTGCTCTCGTCCTTCTTGTCGAGCTTCTCGTTGACGGGCGCCGGGGCCTTCTCCGTCGGCGTGCGGAGCGCCTCGAGCGCGCGCTCGCGCGCCGCGGCGACCTCCGGCGCGTCGCGGCCCGCCGGGTCGAGCCGATCCGCCTCGTCGAGCTGGTCCAGGCACCGGCGGAAGGCCGCCTCGTCGCAGGCGCGCAGCGCCTCGGCCCGCAGCGACCGCGCGCGCTCCAGCGCGTCGAGCGGCGAGGGCGGCGCGATGGGCGGCGAAGGTCCGTCGGGCGGCGCGCTCGGCTGCGGCTCGGGCAGGGGCGCGATCACCGGCGCGTCGCTCGTCGACCTCAGGAGCCGGGCGACGATGATCGCGAGGATGGCCAGCGCCGCGACCGCGGCGAGCTCGGCCATCCAGCGCTCCCGCATCCATCGCCGCATCCGCGACACGCGCTGCCGCACCCGGGCGGCGGGCACCTGCTCCTCGGCGGCGATGCTCTCGAGCTTCTCGCCTTCCCCTTCCCGGGCCATCCACGACAGCGTCTGCCGGGCGTCGCGGCTCGCGGAGGCCTGCTCTTCGGCCCAGCGCGCCAGCTCGCGCGCCTCGACGGGCGGCGGTCCGACCGGCAGGTCGGGCAGCTCCGTCGCGGCCTCCCGCGCCGAGCGCCGGTGGTGGTCGGCCACCTTGTGGCGCGCGATCCCGAGGAGCCAGCGCCGGAGCTCCGTCGGGTCGGCCGGGCGCCCCGGCGACGCGAGCGCGTCGCAGAGGACGGTCTGCACCACGTCGTCGACCTCGCCGCTCGGGACGCGCCGCCGCACGAAATCCTCGAGGGCTCGGCGGAGCCCTGACTCTGCCAGGGGGTTCGTCGCGGGGGTGCGGTCCTCGGTGGTCATCGGCGTGCTCATCGACCCTGCATCGCGCCGCGGCCGCGGAGTGTGACGCGCCCGATCGAGAATACTGCAGGCCCCGGCCGGGCGTCACACTCTGCAGCGCCGCGCCGACGGTCGGGCATGCTCCTCAGGCCCCCTCTCGTCCTCGCCGCGGCGTTGCTCGCCGCTTCCCTCACCCACACGGTCCCCTCCCTGACCGCCGCCCGGGGCGGTGCTCCGCCGGTCACCGAGATCCGGATCGACAAGAGCGAGCACACGCTCGATCTCGTCGCGGGAGGCAAGATCGTCCGGTCCTACCGGGTCGCCCTCGGGCCGGGCGGACCGGGGCCGAAGCGCTACGAGGGCGACAGGCGCACCCCCGTCGGCACGTACCGCGTCTCGGGCCGCATCAACGGCCTGTTCCATCGGTTCCTGATCGTCAGCTACCCGAACGAGGAAGACCGCGCGCGCTTCGCCGAGCTCAAGCGGCGCGGCGAGGTCCCGCCGGGCCGCGGCGTCGGGCACAGCATCGGCATCCACGGCGTCGGCAGCGCGCAGCTCGCCGGCGTGCACAAGGAGAGCGACTGGACGCTCGGCTGCATCGCCCTCGACGACGACGAGATTGACGAGATCGCGCGTCGAACGCCGGACGGCGCCAAGATCGTGATCACCGACTGAACGGGCGGTGCTAGGGTAGCCGGTCAAATCGACGGGCTGTCCGTCGAGGATGAGAGCGCGACGGCGAGGCCGGCGCCGCCCTCGCGCCTGCCCTGGAGATCGTGCATGTCTCGCCGTTACTGGCTGATGAAGAGCGAGCCACAGAAATATTCGTTCGCGCAGCTCGTGCGCGACGGCCAGACGATGTGGGACGGCGTCCGGAACTTCGAGGCCCGCAACAACATGCGGGCCATGAAGCAGGGGGATCTCGTGCTCTTCTATCACTCGAGCGAGGGCAAGGCGGTCGCGGGCGTGGCGCGCGTCAAGCGCGAAGCGTACCCGGATCCGACGGCCGACGCCGACGAGGACTGGAGCGTGGTGGACATCGAGCCGGTCGCGCCGTTCAAGGTGCAGGTGAGCCTCGACACGATCCGCGGCGACGAGTCGCTGGCGGAGATCTCGCTCTTGAAGCGGTCGCGGCTCAGCGTGGTGCCCGTCTCGAAGGAGCACTTCGATCGGGTGCTGAAGCTGGGCAAGACCAAGATCGCTTGACGCGCGGACCCGGGGAAACGACTAATCCCGTCGTGAACCTCCGCCCCGGAGCCCGACCCCTCGCCGTCTTCTTCCTCGGCAGCCTCCTCGCCAGCGCCGCGTGCGGCGGCCCGCCCACGCCGTCCCCGATCGACGGGGAGCCGATCTGCCCCGATTTCGAGATCGGCGCGACGCGCGCGCACATGCGCGGGAGCCTTCGCTTCCCGGTCACGCTGACGGTGCGCGAGGGCAAGGAGCCGATCACCCGGACGACGCTCACCGGGCGCCGGTCCAAGGACGATCCGCCGAGCCGCATCCTCCTCTCCGATCAGGACGCCGAGTACGAGATCGAGTGGGCCCAGTGCGAGAACCAGCGCGCGCCCCGGACGCGCGTTGTGGCGCGCGAGTCGAAGGACGCCGCGGAGTACGCGTGCGGCAACGCGACCGTGTACAAGACCGACAAGCTCGTCACCCGGAAGGGCGACGCCGCCTCGCGCACGGTCCACTTCGCGGCGCCCCCGAAGTCGGAGTGCTGGGAGAGCGAGCTCCCGCCCGCGCCCCCGCTGCCCGCGCCCCCCGCTGCGCCCGACCAGCCGCCGCCGGACGCGGGCGCCGCGCCGGTGGACGCGGGCGCCACGCCGGTGGACGCGGGCACCAGGCCGGTGGACGCCGGCGCGCCCCGCGATGGGGGCGCAAGCGGCGTCGCGAAGCCTCGCCGCACGGGCGCCGCGGATGCCGGCACGACCCCGCCGGGCCCCTAGTTCCGCCCGCCAGAGGTCCGGCCCGGGATCCGGAGAGAGATTTCAACGCAAAGCCGCAAAGACGCAAAGCCGCAAAAAAGAACAGATTTTTGTATTTTCGCGTCTTTGCGCTCTTGGCGTCTTTGCGTCAAATCTCTCTTCGTTTGCGAGACAGATCCCTGGCGGGATTTGTGGCACGCGAACTAGGGCCTGTTCCTATGCCTCATGAGGCGATCGGTCGGCGGGCCTGGCCGCCGGCTACACCCTAGCTGCCTTGGCCCGTGCGCGACGCGAGCAAGGCTTCACAGGCCCCCTCCGATCGCGCGATGCCCCCGGGAGAGGCGTCGTAAGGGAGCGGACTCGACACGGGAGACACGCCGGGCGCCCATCCTTGAGGCCATGACGTCGAGAGCCGGCCACGAGCTCCCTGGAGTGCCGCTTTCTCGCCCCGCGATGCGGGCGATCTCGTGACCGATCAGGCGGCGCACGAGATCGTCGTTGCGCATCCCGAACACCGCATCATGGTCAGCGGGGCCGTGGGAGCGCCCGCGGGCCCGGCGCGCCTCCGCGGCCGCCTGGACCTCGGCGGCGCGCCGTCGCCGCGCCGCACACGACCGCTGTTCTCCCGGGATCCCGTTCCCTAGAACGTGGTCCACCGGCGCTTTCACCCCGGCGCTTCCACCGTCCTTCCAACGTCCCTTTCCGCCCCGGATCCACACACCGTCTCATGTCCGCTCCGCCCATGCCAACGCCTCCGGCGCCCCGCCCGTATCCTTCCCCTGATTCCCCTGATTCACATGAAAGCTCCGGTGAAGCTCCCCGCGAGCCCTCTCCCCGCCTCGCGCCGCCCTCGTCGCGCGGCGGCGGGCTCGCGTCGCGCCTCGCCGAGCTCCAGGTGAAGCGGCCGGCGCTGCCGCTGCTCGCGACCGGGATCCTCACCGTCATCGCCCTCTTCCTGGCGACGCGGCTCCATGTGCTGACCGGGTTCGAGTCGCTGCTGCCGGCGTCGCGGCCCAGCGTGCAGGAGCTCGACCGGGTCGCGGCCAAGACGGCCGGCGTCTCCACGCTCTTCGTCGTGCTCCAGGGCGGCGAGGGCACGCCCACCGCCGCGCTCCAGCGGGCCGCGGACGCGCTCGTCCCGGAGATCGAGAAGATCGGCCCCCCGTGGGTCGGCAGCGTCGAGGACGGGGTGCACGAGGCCTACCGCTTCCTCTCGCCGCGCGCCGGGCTCTACGTCGACCGCGACAGGCTCACCAAGCTCAGGGACGACATCGAGGCGCGCTACGCTTACGAGGTCAACAAGGCGACGGGCGCGCTGCTCGACGACGACGAGCCGCCACCCGAGGTGAGCGCCAGCTCGATCGAGCAGAGCCTCGGCCTCCAGGGGGTCGACACGGGGCGCTACCCCGACGGCTACTACCAGTCGAAGGACGGCAAGACCGTCGTCGTCGCCATCCGCTCGAAGGTGATGGCCAGCGATTTCGCCGCCGGCTCCGAGGCGATCCGGCGCGTGAGCGAGGTCGTCGAGCGCGTGCGCCCCGCCTCGTTCGAGCCCGGGATCACCTACGGCCTCGCCGGCGATCTCCAGACCGGCATCGCCGAGTACGCGGCGATCAACGAGGATCTGACCGACGTCGGCGTCTCGGGCGCCGTGCTCATCGCCGCTGTCGTGTTCCTCTACTACCTGCGCCTGCGCACGCTCGTCGCCATGCTGATCACGATCGGCATCGGCGTCGCCTGGACGTTCGGCGCCACCCAGCTCGCGCTCGGCCACCTCAACATGGCCACCGGGTTCCTCTTCTCGATCGTCGCCGGCAACGGGATCAACTTCGGGATCATCTACATGGCGCGCTACCTCGAGGCGCGCCGCGGCGGCGCGAGCCTGCTCGAGGGCGTGCGCGTCGCCCACCGCGAGACCTGGCTGCCCACGCTCACCGCCGGCTGCGCGGCCGCGGCCGCCTACGGCTCGCTGCTCGTCACCGAGTTCCGCGGGTTCCACGACTTCGGCCTCATCGGCAGCGCCGGCATGGTGCTCTGCTGGGTCGCCACGTTCGTCGCGCTCCCGAGCATCCTCGCGGTGATGGACCGGCTCGTCCCCCTCGAGCAGGAGTGGCCGGGCCTCCTCGGCAGGCTGCGGCGGCGCGCCCAGGGCGGCGTCGCGTTCGGCGCGCCGTTCGCGCGGCTCGCGTCGCGGAGCCCCGTCACGCTCACGCTCGCGGGCCTCGCCCTGGCTGCGGCTGGCCTCGTCGCCACGGTGAGCTACGTGCGCGCCGATCCGATGGAGTACAACCTCCAGAACCTCCGCAACGACGAGGGGGCCCGCGCGGCGCAGATCCGCCTGAGCTCGCTCGCGGAGGAGATCACCGGCTACGTCGGCACCGACGGCATGGCGATCCTCGTGGACCGGCCCGAGCAGGTCGCTCCGCTCCGCGCCGCGCTCTACGCGAGGCGCGACGCGGCGCCCGAGGGAGAGAAGCCGTTCAAGGAGATCTACGCGCTCCAGGATCTGGTCCCGCGGGATCAGGAGGTGAAGCTCCCGCTGCTCCAGGAGATCAAGGATCGCGTCCTCAGGGCGCGGAAGCGCGGCCTCGTGGGCGACGAGGACTGGCGCCGCATCCAGGCGGTCATCCCGCCGGACGATCTCGCGCCGTTCGGGATCGACGATCTGCCGGCGGGCGTGGCGCGCGCCTTCACCGAGACCGACGGGACGCGCGGGCGCATCGTGTACATCAGCCCGATCACGCCCGAGAGCGTGCACGACGCGCACTACCTCTTCCGGTGGGCGGACGCGTACCGCGAGACGCGGCTCCCCGACGGCAGCGTCGTGCGCGGCTCGGGGCGCGCGGTCATCTACGCGGACATGTGGGCGGCGGTCATCGACGACGTGCCGCCGGCTGTGCTCTTCTCGCTGGGCGCGACGGTCCTCGTCGTGCTCGTCGCCTTCCGCGGCGGCCGGCCGGCGTTCGCGGTGCTCGGCGCGCTGCTCGTCGGCGTCTCGTGGATGGCGGGGCTGCTCGTGCTGATGAACGTGAAGCTCAACTTCCTGAACTTCATCGCCTTGCCGCTGACGTTCGGCATCGGCGTCGACTACGCCGTGAACATCGTGCAGCGGTACGCGCGGGAGGGCGCCGGCGGCGCGCTGACCGCGGTGCGCGAGACGGGCGGCGCCGTGATCCTCTGCAGCCTCACGACGACGCTGGGCTACCTCGCCCTGGTGCGCTCGCAGAACTACGCGGTGCGGAGCCTGGGCGTCGCCGCGGTCATCGGCGAGCTCGCGTGCCTCTTCGCGGCCGTGCTGGTCTTGCCCGCGGCGCTCGTCTGGCGCGACCGGCGGCGCCCGAAGGGCGAGGAGGCCTTCCTCGCGGTCGGCCGCCCCACGACCTGAGGGCGTCCCGACGGGCTCGATCCGTCGCGGACCCCGGCCGCGGCGCGCGTGGAGCGAGCCGACGCGCGTCACGTGGAGCGGCGGCGCTTCGCGAAGTACTCCTTGATGGTGACGATCTCCTTCGTGGTGAGGGCCGCGATCGACGGGACGACCGTCGCCGGATCGTGGCCCGCCGCCACGCCGAACTCGCGGGGCCACTCGAGGAACGTCTTGCCCGGCTCGGTCGTGACGCGGCGGAGCCGGTACGTCGCGAGGTACCCCTCGATGCCCAGGACCTGCCCGAGCAGCCGGTACGTGACGGAGTGCTCGGCCTCGGATCGCGCGACCACCTCCTCCAGGGCCTTGTCTCCCGACGGGTGGAGCGTGAACTCGAAGCGCGACGGGATCTTCTCCGCCGAGCCGCCGTCCACGTAACGGTAGTCCTTGACGGCGTCACCGAAGACGATCGGCAGGAGCTTGACGATATCGCGGAGCTCTCTCCACGCCTCTTCGATGGGGGCGTCCAGCACAGCTGAATCGTAGACGTGGTATCGGGCGTCGAGCATGGGTGTACCTCCTCGCGACGTCGCACGGGCGCGTGCAGACCTCCGCGCAGCGGGCGATGCTACCAGAGCGTCGCGTGTCGCCTCGAGCGCGCCCTCACGGGGCCGTGCGCAGATCCGAGCAGCAGCGGACGCCTGTCGAGTAGTCGAAATACGTGAAGTCGTGCGACGCGACGCGCGCCATGCACCCCTCCCGGGTCGCGCGCGCGTAGAACCCGCCGACGAACGTCCCCTCCGGATCGTCGATCCACTCGTCCAGGTTGCCCACCATGTCGGCGATCGCGTCGTCCTCCCACGCGCTCGCGCACGTCGCGGTCTCGCCCGTTCGCCGCAAGAGCGGCGCCCCGGCGACGCGCACCAGGTTGAGCCGAGGGTCGCTGTGCCCGAGCGTCACGTCGCGGTGGAGCACGCCGGCCGGGTGATGCTCGCGGAACACGTTGCACCGCCCGTCCGCGTAGGTCGGCCCGTAGGGGAACTGCTCGTCCCGCTCGCCGCGGCACGCCGTCCGCCACTCGTCGAGCGAGCAGAGCCGCTTGCCCGCGTTCCGGCACGCGAGCTCCGCCTGCGCGCCGGTCGTGTAGCCCTGCGGGAGCACGCCCCTGCGCGACACCGCGCGCGGCTCGAACTCCCGCTGCTTCTGCCAGCCGGGCAGGAGCGGCAGCTCCATGCGGCGCGCTTCGTCGTCCCCGAGCTGTAGCCGCATCTTGGACCACACGCGCTCGACGGACGCGGCCGCCTGGCGCGACGGAGGATAGAACGCCGAGATCTCGAGCCCCGTCTCCTTGTCGAGCAGCACCGCCTCGTAGCGATCGACGCAGAACCGGCGCGCGACCCGCACCATCTCCGGCGGACAGCGCGGCTCCACCGGCGGCGCGAGCGCCCTCGGCCCCGGAGGCGCCCCCACGAGCGGCGGCGCCACGTCCGGCGCCCCGGCCCCGGCGTCCGCCGCGCTCGGCCCCGCGTCCACCCCGCTCGGCCCCGCGTCCACCCCGCTCGGCCCCGCGTCCGCCGCGCCGCGCTCTGGCTCCGAGCGGCAGCCCGCGAGCGCCGCGCACGCGAGCGCCGCGGCAGCGAGGCGGCGGCAGGCGCGGGGCCGCGTGGAGCGCTCGGCGGATCGCGCCGGCGTCGGGTCAGCGGATCGCGCCGGCATACGGGTCGATGGACGCGGGCTCGCGGCAGAAGAAGCGGCGGAGCACGAGGTAGTGATGGATCGGCAGGAGCCGCGTCTCCTCCTTCATCGACAGCCCCATCCGGCTGATCTCGGCGCCCGGGAACGGCGTCTTCGGATAGCAGCGGATGATCCCGGAGAGCGCCTCGTACTCGTCGAGCAGCCCGAGCACGTGCCCCACCTCGTGGGCGAGCACGGGCAGCGACCAGCCGGCCCGCATCGCGCTGAAGTACGGCGTCCTGCCGCACGTCGGCGAGAGCGGCACCGCGAGGTCGACCCGGAGCGCCCGCGCGCGCGCCTCGTCCGCCAGCACGAAGTCGAAGTCGTAGCGCACCGGCAGCCCGAAGGCGCGCGCATCGCGGTTCCAGTACCCCTCGGCCTCGTCCGACCAGCGCGCGAGCAGCGCGCGGATCGCGGCCGGCGTCGCCCTCGCCGTGAACACGCCGGAGCCCGGGCACGCGTCCGTCGATCCCGAGCGCGCGTACGGCGTCCCGCGGCACGCGATCGCGCCCCCGAGCCGGGCGGAGAGCCCGCAGTCCGGCAGCTCGATCCAGCCCGCGCCCTCCGGCGGGTCGACCGCGATGCGCACGTCGACCTCCCAGGCGCCGCCGCGCCGCCGCACGAGGTAGCTCATCGGGCCGAAAAAGAGGCCGTAGTGCGGCATCACCCCGGCGATCCGCCGCTCCCCCTCCGGCACGTCGCCGCGCGCCCCGGAAAAAACGCGGCGCGGAGCCGGCTGGCACAGGTACGCGTCCTTCGCGATCGCGTCGGCCAGGATGTCCCGGAACGTCGCTTCCCGCCCTTCGAGGACCGCGCCGCTCATCACCTCGAGCTCGGCGGCGATCGCCTCGACCGGGATCTCGCGCCCGGCGGCCGCATCACCCGCCGCGCTGCCCGCCGCGCGCGGAGCCCCCCCGCAGCCGGACGCCCCCAGCGAGAGCGCCGCGAGCACGGGGAGCGCCCCGCGACGCGGGTGGACGAGGACGCGCCACGGCGCCGGCGCGCCGCGCTGGACGCTTTGTCTTGCGCGTACCGTCCGAAGCGAGTTACGTCGTGCATGGAACGCTGCACGCTGGCCGCGCGCCCCAGCCGCAGAGGCTACGCCGCCGGACGCCGTGCGCGCAGGGGGGGCTCGCGTGGGCGTGGAGGTCAACCCCGCTCACTTACGGGGAGTTGAATGAAGAATCAACGCGTCCGAAGTGAAACCGTGGAACCGGCCGGGCGTAGTGACGCGTAGCCGATGGGCTCAGCGCGGTCGAGAGGCCGGCGAGACCCGACGGGCTCCAGCGTGCGGGCGCGCCATTCGGGCGAGGCGCGCGGTGGGCTCGGTGATCGCGACGAAACGAGCGTGGAGGATCAGATGACGATCGACATGGGCAAGACGTTGGCGTTGACGGCGGTGTCGGGCATGGTGGCGGGCCTCGCGGGCTGCGCCTCGTCGCCTCCGCCCGCGCCCGAGACGGGCGCCGCCCCCGCGGCCGACGCGCCTCCGGCCGCTGCGCCGGAGAACGCCGCGAAGGCGTGCTGTGCCGGCAAGAACGAGTGCAAGGGCAAGGGCGGCTGCAAGAGCGACAGCCACGCGTGCGCCGGCCAGAACGAGTGCAAGGGCAAGGGCGGCTGCAAGCCGGCCGACTGCTCGTCGTAGGTTCGGCGCGCCCGGCCCGGCGGAATCCGGCGGATCCATGCGGATCCGCCAGATCCGCTGGGCCGTCTGGCCATGCCACGCGGATCCGCTGGATCGTGAGGCGCCGCGGCGCACCCCTCCACCCCTGAGCAAGGCTCGCGGTGAACCATGGTGAACCTCGAACGGATGCGGCTGGGACTCCCCGACCTCGGCGTCGGCGTCGGGCTGCGCATCCCGCACTACCGGCACATCTTCGAGCACCGGCCCCGGGTCGACTGGTTCGAGATCATCAGCGAGAACTTCATGGTCGACGGCGGCATGCCGATCGCCAACCTCGAGCGCGTCCTCTCGAGCTACCGCCTCGTCCAGCACGGCGTCTCGCTGTCGATCGGCAGCACGGATCCGCTCGATTTCGACTACCTGCGCCGGCTGAAGGCGCTGCTGGCCAGGGTGGGCTCGCCCTGGGTGAGCGATCACCTGTGCTGGACGGGCGCGCACGGGATCAACCTGCACGACCTGCTCCCCTTGCCGTACACCGAAGAGGCCGTGCGGCACGTCGCGGCGCGGGCGCGGGTGGTGCAGGACTTCCTCGAGGTCCGGCTCGCGCTCGAGAACGTGTCGAGCTACCTGACCTTCACGGCCAGCCGGATGAGCGAGTGGGAGTTCCTCTCGGCGATCGCAGAGGAGGCCGACTGCGGCATCCTGCTCGACGTCAACAACGTCTACGTCTCCTCGTACAACCACGGCTTCGATCCGGAGGCCTACATCGACGGCGTGCCGCACCACCGGATCGTGCAGTTCCACCTCGCCGGCCACACGCACCAGGGCGCGTACATCCTCGACACCCACAGCGATCACGTGGTCGACGCCGTGTGGGCGCTCTACCGGCGCGCGGTCGCCCGCGCCGGCGACGTCTCGACGCTGATCGAGTGGGACGACGACATCCCCTCGTTCGATGTCCTCGCCGCCGAGGCGGAGAAGGCGCGGGCGATCCGGCAGGAGGTGGCGCGTGCGCGCGCCGCCTGACCCCGCGCCCCCGGCCGGCCTCGCCGCCCTGATGCGCCAGCTCACCCGCATGTTCACGGCGGGCGCGCCGCTCCCGGACGACACCGAGCTCGCCGGCCTGTGCCGCGAGCACGTCGCCGGGAGCGAGCGGCTCGCGCCCGCCGAGCAGGCCGACATCTACCGGCGGCAATTCTGGCTGCGGCACAGGGACGCGCTCCGCGAGGACTACCCCGCGCTGGCGCACGTCCTCGGCGACGACGGCTTCGACGCGTTCGCGAGGGCCTACCTCGCGGCGCACCCGCCCGCGAGCTTCACGCTGCGCGACCTCGGGCGATACGTCGCCGATTTCGCGAGCGCCCACGAGGGGTTCCCCCCTGCCCTGCGGGATCTCGCGCGCGACGTGGCGCGGTACGAGCACGCCCTCGTCGATCTGTTCGACGGCGCCTCGCCCCCTCCGCTCGATCCGGCGAAGGTGACGGGCATGCCGGCGGACGGCTGGTCCACCGCCACGATCGTCCTTCACCCGCTGCTCGCGCTGGTGCGGCTCGGCCACCCGGCGCACGTCCTCCGGAGCGAGCTCAAGCAGGGCCGGTCGCCCGCGCTGCCCGCGCCCCGCCCGGTCCACCTCGCCGTGTTCCGCGGCGCGGATCTCACGATCCGCTTCGAGGAGCTCGAGCCGCCGGCGTTCGCCCTCCTCGAGGCGCTCGGGCGGGGCGTACCGCTCGTCCCGGCGTGCGAGGAGGTGGCGGCCGGAGCCCACGGAGCGGAGGCCTCCAGCGAGGCGACGGGCGCCGGAGAGGGGGCGGGCGCGGCGCTGGCCGAGCGCGTCGGCGTGTGGTTCCAGCGATGGACGAGCTGGGGGCTCATCGTCGACGTCGTGCCGGGCGCCCGCGCTGAAGGCGGCTAAGATGGCGCGGTGACCACCATCGTCCAGCGCACGCTCGAGATCCGCACGAACGGCCGGGGTTTCGTCGATATCACGCGCGAGGTCGCGCGCGTCGTCGCCGACGCGGGCGTCGACGTCGGGCTCTGCGCCGTGTTCCTGCAGCACACGTCCGCGAGCCTCATCGTCCAGGAAAACGCCGATCCGGCCGTCCTCCGCGACCTGGAGCGCTGGATGTCCCGCCTCGCCCCGGAGGGCCGCGAGTACGAGCACGACGACGAGGGCCCCGACGACATGCCGGGCCACCTCAGGAGCGCCATCACCCGCTCGAGCGAGGTGATCCCGATCTCCGGCGGCCGCCTCGCGCTCGGGACCTGGCAAGCCCTGTATGTCTGGGAGCACCGTAGTTCTCCCCACGCGCGCCGCGTGGTAGTGACCGTGACCGGCACCACAGCCGGGGGTTGAGTGGTATACTTTGCGGCGTTCGCGTACGGACGAGCAGTGGACGAGTGCTGGATGAGCGCTGCATGAGCACTGGATGAGCTCGGCGCCCCTCGGGGGTTGCTTGCCCGCCGCGTAAGGCAGGGCCTGCCCGGTCGCCAGCGCGCCACGCGATCCCCTCACCTTTCAGCGGAATCAGCGGGAAGAGAGCGATGAGCCTTCAGACGACGTTCATGGGAATCTTCGACACTGCCCGGATCTGCTTTCCGACCGTGGTGGACGCGATGATCGGGCGTGTGACCCTCGAGCGCTGCGATGAGCGGCTGGACTGGTGGGCGCGCAAGGTGCTCGAGGACGCGGACGTGGATCTGGTGGTGCGCGGGCGCGAGCACGCCTCGGGCGCGCGGCCGTTCGTCGTGATGTCGAACCACCAGAGCCTCTTCGACATCCCGGTGGTGTTCCGCGCGATCCCCGGGCGGCTCCGGATGATCGCCAAGAAGGAGCTGTTCAACGTGCCGATCTTCGGCCAGGCGATGAAGGCGGCCGGGTTCATCCGGATCAACCGGGGCGATCATGTCCAGGCCAGCGCGAGCCTGCAGGTCGGCGCGTCCATGCTGCAGGACGGGACCCGGGTCTGGATCGCGCCGGAGGGGACGCGGAGCAAGACCGGCGCGCTCCTCCCGTTCAAGAGCGGCGGCTTCCGGATGGCGATCGAGACGAACACGCCCATCCTCCCGGTGGCGATCGACGGCACGCGGCACGTGCTCCGGGCCAAGGATTTCGTTGTGCAGGAGCACCACCGGGTGGTGGTCACGATCATGCCGCCGATCGATCCTGCACCCTACGGCGCCGGGGGTCGCAACCGGCTGATGCGCGACGTGAGGGCGGCGATCGCAGGGGCGCTCGGCCACGATCCCGGGCTGATCCACCGCGGCGCGGGCGTGGCGACGTCGGCGGCGTAGGGCGCCGGCCGGTCAGCTCGGAATCACTCCGCCCGCCGCTCGGACGCCTGCTCGCCTCGCTGGGCCGCGCTCTCCGGGGCCTCCGCCTGGGAGCGGTGCTCCTCCGGCGGAGACGGCCGGAGCGCCCAGGGGCTGCGCGCCGGTGCCGCCTCGCCGGCCGGAAGGTGCTCCGCCGTGAGCCAGCTCCAGAAGGCCTCGGCCCAGCGCGCGCCGCCCACCTCGTTCGGGTGGATCTTGTCCTTCTGGCGCGGGAGGGGGCCCGGCACCAGCGCGTCGGAGTCGAAGAAGCGGCACGGGGCCGAGTTCGTCCGGATCACATCGATGATGCCGGTGTCCTTGCGCCAGAGCGGCGGCGACACCCACACGCACGGGCGACCGCCGATCGCCTTGACGATGCGGCGGATCGCGCCGGCGTGGGCCGGCGGGTTGACGTTCTCCACCTCGTTGGCGCCCAGGCTGATGATCACGAGGTCCGGCTGGTAGTTCGCGACCAGGAGCTCCATCCTGGAAGCCCACGTCACCGTGTACGAGCTGGTCTCGGCCTTCACCGCGTAGCGCACGCGGTGCTCCTGCATCCGCGGGCGGAGCGCCTGCGCGAAGCCCGCCACCGCGAACGAGTCGCCGACGTGGAGGACCGCCGTGTTGGGCGGAACCTCGAACGCGGGCGGCGCGGCGGCCGTCGGCGCGGCAGCGGCCTCGGCCGGCGCGGAGGCCCCGGGCGGGCGGGCGGCGGCCGGCGCGGAGGCCTCGGGCGGCGCCGCAGGCGCCGGCGCGGCCTCGGGGGATGGCGGAGGCGCCGGTGCGGCGCCGCACGCCATGCCCGCCGCGGCGACCCCGGCGAGCGCCCATCTCCTGACCCAGATCTCCCTGCCCATGCTCGCTCCCGACGCCGCGCGCGCGGCCTGGAAGGAGGGGCGCGGCGCGTCCTCTGGCGCTCCGCGCGCGCCGCGCTCCTGCCTGGCCGCACGCAATGCCGCGCACTCTACGGCCGGCCGCGTCCGCACGGCAATCATTGAGCGAACGGCCCGCACGGCTTATTACATGCGCATGAGCTTCCGTCTGTTTGGAGTCTCGGTCGACGTCCAGCTCGGGTTCTGGCTCTCCGCCGCCCTGCTCGGGTACGGGATCCTGGCCAGTCAGCAGTACCAGCTGTTCCTCGTCTGGATCCTCGTGGTCTTCCTGTCGGTCCTGATGCACGAGTTCGGCCACGCGCTCGCCATCAAGCGGTACCGGATCGAGCCGGAGATCACGCTCCACTTCATGGGCGGGACCACGACCTGGCGCTCGCTCCTGCCCCTCGGGCGGCTCCAGCACGTGCTGATCAGCCTGGCAGGCCCCTTCGCCGGCTTCCTCGTCGCCGGGGTCCTTCACCTCGTGCTCAGCTATGTGCCGGCGCTCTACGCCCTCCCGACCCTGGTGCTGAGCGGGATGGAGATGCTCATCAAGGTCAACGTGTGGTGGGGCGTCCTCAACCTGATCCCCGTGCTCCCGTTCGACGGCGGCCACGTCCTCGAGCACGCGCTCGGCCCGAAGCGGGCCCGGCTGACGGCGGCCATCTCGGGCATCATGGCCGTGCTCCTCGCCATCTTCTTCCTGAGGGCGGGGTTCTTCTTCTTCTCCTTCATCCTCGTCATGTCCGCGTTCCAGAGCCTGCAGCGGTTCCGCAGCGAGCCGGCGGCACCGTCGCCCTCCATGAACCGCCGGCGAGCGGAGTTTCAGGAGGAGCCGATGCCGCCAGAGACGGCCGTCCTGCTCCAGCGTGCGCGCCGGGCCGTGGAGGACGAGCGGACGGGCGAGGCGATGGCGCTCTCGGCGGAGGTGCTCGCGCAGTCGCCGGCGCCGCCGAAGCGCGCGATCCGGGAGGCGCACGAGCTCATCGGCTGGTCGCAACTGCTCCTCGGCGACGCGAAGCGCGCAGGGGAAGCGCTCGCGCAGGCGCGCAAGCAGGGCGAGCCGGACCCGGCGCTGGTCGGGGCGGTGCACCTCGCGCTCGGGGAGCTGAAGCAAGCGCGGAAGGCGCTCGAGGCGGCCCGGGAGGCCGGCGACGACCGGAAGGAGGTCGCGGGCCCGCTGATCCGGGTGCTCGTGGAGCAGGGCGAAGTGGCGCGGGCCGCGGCCGTGGCGCTGGACATCGTGGAGCAGCTCTCGGAGGACGACGCGCGGAGGATGGCGGAGATCGCGTTCGAGCGCGGCGCGTTCGACTGGTCGGCGCGGCTCTACGAGGCGATCTTCCGCCGCGTGGGCCTCGGCCAGGACGCGTACGACGCGGCGCGCGCGAGCGCCAAGGACGGGAACCTCGAGGGGGCGCTCGAGCTGCTCCGGCGCGCGGTGGAGGCCGGGTTCTCGGATCGGGCGCGGGCGTGGTCGGACTCGGCGCTCGAGGCGCTCCGGGGCTCGGCGCTCGAGGCGGTGCTGCCGCGCCCGTGACCGGCTAGGCTGCGCCGCGTGCGCATCCAGGTGCCTTTCCTTCGCGTGGGGCCGATCGAGGTCCCTCCCCCCGCCTACCAGTCCGAGGGAGCCGTCGGGCTCGATCTCTGCGCGGCCATCGAGGCGCCGGTGACGCTCGCGCCCGGGGAGCGGAAGCTCGTGCCCACGGGCTACGCGGTCGCCCTCCCCGACGGCCATGAGGGGCAGGTGCGGCCGCGCTCGGGGCTCGCGCTGCACCACGGCGTCACCGTGCTGAACAGCCCCGGGACGATCGATCCGGACTACCGCGGGGAGATCAAGGTCGTGCTGATCAACCTCGGCGCAGCGCCGTTCACGGTGCATCGAGGCGATCGGATCGCCCAGCTCGTGATCTGCCCGGTCGCCCTCGCCGACGTGGTCCTGGTCCCCGCGCTCGCGCCGACGGCGCGCGGCGCGGGCGGCTACGGATCGACCGGCGTGCGGCGCGAGGAGTGACAGCGCTTACGGCGACCTGAGCTCGTCGATAAGGAAGCTCCACACCGCAGCGACGCGGGGGACGTCGCGCAGGGCGCGGTGGCCGACGAGCCAGAGATCGTCCGTGGGCCACTCCGCCGCGCTCGGCTCGAGCGCGCTCGCGAACCTCAGCGGCACGAGGGCATGCACCTCCAGGTACGGCTCGGGGACCAGCACGGCGCCGAGCCCGATCTCCGCCGCCGTGAGCTGCGAGACGAAGAAGCTCGTCCGCAGGGCGATCTCCGCGCCGGGGACGTGGCGCGCGAGCCAGCGCGCCGCCGGGAAGCTGGTGAGGTCGCGATCCCAGGCGATCCACGGCACGGCGTCCCACGCCTCGACGGGCCCGGCGTCCTTCACGAGCTGCTCCGAGGCGGCGGCGACCCAGCGGGCCGACGCGAGCTTCGTCACGACGAGATCGGCGCCCTCCGGCCGGATCGAGCGGAGGGCGAGGTCCGCCTCGTGCCGGGTGAGATCGAGCACGCGGACGGACGCGTCAAGCTCGACGCGGATCTTGGGGTGGCGGGCGCGGAGGCGCGGGAGCCTCCGGACCACGAACGAGTCGGCGAAGCCCGGCGCGACGCTCAGGCGGACGACGCCCTCGGCGTCGGCCTCGGCGCCCGAGGCGTCGCGCGCGAGGCGCCGGTGCGCGGCCTCCATCGCCTCGGCGGCGGGCAGGACGAGCTCGGCGACGCGGGTGGGGACGAGGCCGTCGCGGGTGCGGTCGAAGAGGCGCGCGCCGAGCGACGCCTCGAGCGCCGTCAAGCGGCGGCTGACGGTGGACGTGTCGAGGCCGAGGCGCGCCCCGGCCTGGCCCAGGCTCCCGTGCCGATGGACGGCGAGGAAGACGCGGACGTCATCCCACCGCGTGTCACCCAGGTCCTGCGGCTTCGCGGGCATGGGCTGCGCTAGCGGTCCGACGAGAACAGCCGGAACACCGCGATCCCGATGCCCAGGACCACGAGGCCCACCGCGACGTGGAAGAGCCCGATCGGGCCCACGCCGCCGATGGGGCCCACGCCGATGCGCTGGCCGCCGAAGAGCAGCGAGGCGGCCGCGAGATCGAGGAGGGTGATGACGACGCCCGCGCCGGCGAGCCGCACCGGCAACGCGAACATCGCCATGAGCTCCCCGGTGCTCAGGCTGGGGCGCGCGGGCGCGCGCTCCATCATCGGGGGCGGCATCCTCGACGGCGCATAGGACGGCCGCGCGAAGGGCGCGGGCGCGGGAGGAGACCAGTCGAGCGCGAGCGGCACGACCGGCTCGGTGGGGAGGCTGTGCGGCGGCAAGCGGCCGCCGCCGCGCTCCGGCAGGTGGAGCTCCCGGGCCGTCGCCTCCGCGAACGCGGCCGGCGCCGCGAGGGCGGTGCCCTGGAGGAGATCCTGCGACCGCGTCGATCCCGGCGACGAGGGCGACGCGGGCAACACCGAGGAGCGGCTGCGGGCGGCGGCCGGCGCGTGGCTCCGGCTGGGCACCGCGATCGGCGGAGCGCTCCGCGGCAGCCCGAGCGCCTGCTCGACCTCGTCCCAGAACGCCCCGATGTCCCGGAAGCGCTCGCGCGGATCCACGGCCAGCGCCCGCCGGAAGGCGGCCTCCAGCGCGTCGGGCACGAAGATGCCCTCGCTCCTCGGCGTGGGGCGGCGCTTCTCGTCGAGCACCGTGCCCATCATCGCCACGTGATCCCCGCCGATGATCTCGCGACCGGCGAGCGCCTCGACGACGGTCACGGCGAGCCCCCAGACGTCGGTCCAGGGGCCCGTCTTGCCGAAGCGCTTCGGCGCCCACTGCTCGGGCGCCCCGTAGGCGGGCGTGAACGCCGTCGAGAGGCCGCCCGACGTGGTGGCGGTCTGGCCGGCCATGACCGTCGCGGCGTCGCGGGCGCGGGCGATGCCGAAGTCGAGGATCTTGACGACCTCCGCGCCGTGGATCTGGGCGAGGAAGATGTTCGCCGGCTTGAGATCGCGGTGCACCACGCACGTGGGGCCGCTCGGCCCGGGGAAGTGGTGCGCCGCCTCGAGCGCGCGCGCGACCGGCGCGAGCAGCCGGATCACCTCCCCCGGCGCGAGCAGCGGCGCTCCCATCGCGGCGCGGGAGGCGATGTGGCTCGCGAGCGTGCGGCCCTCGAGCCACTCCAGCGCGATGAACGGCACGAACGCGCCGGTCGCGGCCGAGATCACGTCGTGGTGCAGCGGCCTGACGACGGCAGGGATCGCGGCCGACAGGCGGAACAAAAGTTCCGCCTCCTCGCGAAATTTTTCAAGAAACTGCACGCGCAGCTGCTCGGGCAGCGTCGCCGGGACCTTGAGGCACTTCAGCGCGACCGGCGCTCGAAAAGCCTCGTGGTACGCCCGATAGACGACGCCGAACCCCCCCTCGGCGACGACCCGCTCTACCTTGAACGCCCCCTGGGTCGTGCCGACGATCCCGAACACATCATCGGCCATCCGCCCGAGGGTACACGAGCTCGACGAGGCTTCGGAAGGGCGCGGATGAAGGGGTGATGCACGGACCGTGCTCGCACCCCCGCCCACCCGCCCAGGTCCCGTGGCGCGCCACCCGCCCCGGCGCCACCTCACCCGCGGCCCCACCGACCATCCGCCCAGGCCACACTCGGTGGTCCGTTTTACGCCGCATCGCGCTAGGCTGGCGCCCATGCCGCCGCGTCGCCGCGAGGTCGATCGACCTCTTCGAAAAGAAGTTCGCCTGCTTGGACGCCTGCTCGGGGAAGTGTTGATCGAGCAGGAGGGAGAAGAGCTCTTCGCCATCGAGGAGCGCATCCGCACGCTCGCCATCCGCCGGCGGCGCGGCCCCAGCGACGGCCGCGTGCACGCGGCCGCGGAGCTCAGCAAGCTGCTCGCGGAGCTGCCGCACGATCGCCTCGAGCCCGTGATCCGCGCGTTCACCGTCTACTTCCGGCTCGTCAACCTCGCGGAGCAGCACCACCGCATCCGCCGCGCGCGCGCGTACGCGACGGATCCCGGCGCGCGGCCGCAGCGCGGCTCGCTCGAGGCCGCGATGCACACGCTCAAGAAGGCCGGCGTGCCCGCGGAGCGCGTGCGGGCCGCGCTCAGGACGCTCGACGTCACGCTCACCTTCACCGCGCACCCGACCGAGGCGGCGCGGCGCACGGTGCTCGAGAAGCTCTACCGCATCGCGAAGAACCTCGAGGAGCACGATCGCTGCCAGCTGACGCCCGACGAGTCGGCGAGCAAGCTCGCCGAGATCCGCGAGGAGATCACCGCGCTCTGGCAGACCGACGAGGTGCGCCGCGATCGCCCCACCGTCGGCGACGAGGTGAAGAACGTCGCCTGGTACATCGAGGAGATCCTCTGGGATCTACTCCCCGATCTGCCCGCGGCGATCGGGCGCGCGTTCGAGGCCGCGTACGGCGAGCCGCTGGACGCCGAGATCGTGCCGCTCCGGATCCACTCGTGGGTCGGCGCCGACATGGACGGCAACCCGTTCGTCGTGCCCGCCGTGCTCGAGGACGCGCTGTTCGCCTACCGCATCCGCGGGCTGCGCCGGCTCATCCGGGCGGCGCGCGACCTCGGCGGCGCGCTGTCGCAGTCGGTCCGGCACGTCACGCCGCCGCCCTGGCTGCTCGCCTCGATCGAGGAGGACGCCGCGGCGATGCCCGAGGTGTCCGCGCACTTCGGCCCACGCACCGAGGGCGAGCCGTGGCGCCGCAAGCTGCACTTCATCGAGGCGCGCCTCACCGCGACGCTCGAGCACGCGGAGAACGGCCGCGCGGAGGCGCGCGCGCGCTCCGGGCAGGGCCCCACGCGCGAGGGGCGCGCCTTCGTGCGCCCCGAGGAGCCGACGCTCGCGATCCCCTACCGCGAGCCCGCGGAGCTCGAGCGCGATCTCGCGGTCGTCGCCGACAGCCTGCGCGCCGCGCGCTGCGCGAGCTCCGGCGAGCGGCGCGCCCGCGCGCTGCTCTCGCAGGTGCGCGCGCTCGGGTTCGCGCTCGCGGAGCTCGAGATGCGCGCGCCGGCCGAGGACGCGCGCGCCGCGGCCGCCTGCCTCGCGGAGGGCCGCGTCGAGCCGGCGCAGATGACGCCCGAGGCGCGCCGCGTGTTCGAGGCGCTCCAGCGCATCGCCGCGGCGCAGCGCGACGGCGGCGAGTCGTCCTGCCGCACCCTCATCCTGTCGATGACCCAGAGCGAGCACGACGTGCTCGCCGCGCTCGCGAGCGCGAAGGCCGCCGGGCTGTGGGACGAGGCGCGCTCGTGCGCGCGGATCGACGTCGTCCCGCTGTTCGAGTCGCTCGGCGCGCTGAACGACAGCGCGAGGATCCTGCGCGCGCTGCTCGCGCACCCGGAGTATCGCCCGCACGTCCTCGCCCGCGGCGTGCAGGAGGTGATGATCGGCTACAGCGACTCCGGCAAGGAGGTCGGCCTGCTCGCGGCGAGCGCGGCGCTCCGGCGCGTGCAGGAGACGCTGCCGAAGATCGCCGCGGAGGCGGAGCTGCCGCTCCGCGTCTTCCACGGCCGCGGCGAGTCGGTGGCGCGCGGCGGCGGACCGGCGCACCAGGCGCTGCTCGCCCTGCCGGCCGGCAGCGTCGGCGGCCGCTACAAGGCGACCGAGCAGGGAGAGGCGCTCGACCACAAGTACGCGCGCCCCGAGCTCGCGATGCGCACGCTGGAGATCATGCTGAGCGGCGTGCTCCTGCACACGCTGGGCGCGCAGCCGCGGCCGCCCGCCGCGTCCGAGCTGCGCTTCGCCGCGGCGTTCGACGAGCTCGCCGAGACGGGCCGGCGCGCCTACCGCGCGCTCGTCTGGGAGGAGCCCAAGTTCGTGGAGTTCTTCACGGCCGTGACCCCGATCGACGAGATCGCGCGCCTGCCGCTCGGCTCGCGCCCGAGCAAGCGGCGCGCGGGCGGCCTGGAGTCGCTGCGCGCGATCCCGTGGGTCTTCGCGTGGACCCAGAACCGGGCCATCCTCCCGGGGTGGTACGGCGTCGGCAGCGGCCTGGAGGCGATGGGCCAGCGCCCCGAGGGCGCGGAGCTGCTGAAGGAGATGATGGCGTCGTGGCCGTTCTTCCGGGCGGTCATCGACAACGTCGAGATGGTGCTCGCGAAGGCCGACATGACGATCTTCGCGGGCTACGCGGAGCTCGCGCCGGCCGCCGCGCGCAAGGCGGTCGCGCCGCGGATCATCGCGGAATACAAGCGGACGCGGTCGTGGCTCAAGCGGCTCACGGGCAACCGGCGGCTGCTCGAGGGCAACCCGACGCTCCAGCGGTCCATCTCGCTGCGCAATCCTTACGTCGACCCCCTTTCATTCCTGCAAGTCGAGCTCCTGCGGGCGAGCCGCGGCGGGGACTCGGGGCGCGATCGCTCGCTCCTCCTCACGCTGAACGGCATCGCCGCCGGCATGCGCAACACGGGGTGAACGGCGCGCCCTCGGCGCCGCGCGCTCGCTCGACGCCGCGCGGCGCGGCGTGCTCGCTCGACGCCGCGCGGCGCTGTCGTCCAACGCCCGGCGTCGTCAAACAACGAGCGCGAACGCGTGACAATCGCTCAGCCAACCTCGTCGTCGCGTGGTAGAAGGCCGGCGCCATGACCAGCATCGTCGAGTTCGGACGTCCCGACACCCTCCCGGCATCGGACAAGCGCCTGCTGCTCGTCTTCGACGGCGGCAACGCCCCTGGCTACTCCTCGGTCGCCGTCGCGCTGACCGAGGAGGCGGCGCGGCGAGGCTACGAGGTGTGGGCCGCGACCGAGGGCTTCCGCTCGCTGACCGCGGACGCGCGCGCCCAGCCCCAGTTCGAGCGCCTCATCATGAGCCGCCGCCAGCGCTACGATCTGCTCGCGCAGGGCATCCCGGCGCGCTCGATGGGGCGGCGCGTGCTCGACGCGGGCAGCGATTTCCGCAGCGAGCGCTACTCCGGCTTCCTCGATCGCGAGAAGCGCAAGCAGGCCGCCGCGACCTTCAAGGCGCAGGGGTTCACGCACCTCATCTGCGTCGGCGGCAACGGCACGTTCGAGGGTATCAAGGCGTGGCTCGACGAGTTCGAGGTGCGCCCGCAGGCCGGCTTCGTGAACGTCTCCATCGACAACGATCTCGAGGGCGATCGCGCGATCGGCTTCCTGTCCGGCGTGGAGACGGGCGCGACCATCGCGCGCGGGCTCTACGAGGACGCTTATACGCACAAGCGCATCTACATCCTCGAGATGATGGGCAATCGCAGCGGGCGGCACGCGCTGCACTGCGCGGTGGCTGCCCGGGCGCACCTCATCGTGCTCCCCTTCTTCCGCTTCCCGCAGGACGTGCTGAGCGAGCTCGCCGACGGCCTCAAGCGCGCCGACTACGCGCTCGTGGTCGTGGCCGAGGGCTACGAGGCCGAGCGCCGCCGCAAGGAGCACCCCGGCATGTCGGCGAGCGAGTTCCTGAAGAAGCAGCTCGAGGGCGCGGGGCTCCGCGACTCGCCGGACAAGCGCGTGATCGCGGAGCCGTTCAGCCGGTATATCCGCGGCATCCGCCCCGCCTTCCTCGACGTCTCGGCCGCCTTCCTCAAGGGGTCGCTGCTGCTCGCGGCCTTCGACGAGGGGCGCACCGAGGTGATGCCGTACGTGCTCGCCGCGAACGACGTCGGCGTGCTCGACTTCGCCTCGATACGCCGCGAGGACGGCGTGGAGCGGGCGTTCCTGCCGCTGCTCGAGCGGCTCGACCTGAACCGCTTCAAGACCTGGATCCTCGACCACTTCATCAGCCTCGGGGCGGCCCGACCGAGCCGCGCGCCGTCGCACGTCGGATGAGCGCCGCGCCCGCGCGGGCCGGGTGAGCCCGGCGCGCGGGCCGCGTGGATGGCGCGCCGGATCGACGCGACGCCCTCGCAGGCTCACGCGACCGCTCGGGTCAGCGCGCCCGCGAGGTGCTCGCGCGCCCAGTCCTCGAAGCGCCGCCACCCGACCTCCGGGTAGGCGGCGCGGAGCGCCCCGAGGTCCACGCCGTGACCTTCGCGCGTGAGCCAGCGGAACATGGCCGCGAGGTCCTCGCTGCGCGCGCGCACCTCGGCGAGCGGCACCTCGGCGTAGCGGATCTCGCGGCCGGCCACGCGGGAAAGCGCCGACACGGCCTCGGCGCCGGTGAGCTCGTCGGACGCGAGCTCGATCCGGTGCCCGAGGAAGTCGCGCTGGCGCTCGAGCACGAGCGCCGCGAACCGCCCCACGTCGTCGGCCGCGATCTGCTGCAGCGGGCAGCCCGCCGGGAGCGGGGCGGCGTACACGCCGCGCCGGAGGCCGAGGCGCGCCGCGGGCGTGAGCAGGCTCTCCATCAGGCACACCGGGGCGAGGATCGTGCAAGGCACGCCGAGCGCTGTGATGTGCCGCTCGACGGTCGCCTTGCTCTCGAAATGGGGGACGCCCGTGCCCCGGTCGGCGCTCGCGACCGAGGTGTAGACGAGGTGCGCGCCGCCCGCGGCCCTCGCGCCCTCGGCGGCGGCGAGGCCGAGCCGCAGCTCCGCCTCGACGGCCGCGAGCCCGCCCTCGATCGGCGAGCCCATGGCGAAGACCGCGTCGACGCCGGCCGCCGCGCGCGCGATCGAGCGGGGCTCGTCGGCGCTGCCCTGGACGACCTCGACGCCGAGCTCGATGAGCCGCGCCGCGGTCGGATCGCCAGGCCTGGCGGAGAACGCCCGCACGCGGTGCCCGCGGGCGAGCAGGGCCCGCGCGACCGCCCCTCCCGGCGCCACCGTCGCCCCCGTCACGAGCGCCCGCATGGTCGCGCTATGGAGATCGGCGGCGCGCTTCGTAAGTCCCAGGGCAGGCCGCGCGAGCGCCGCCGGCGCGCGAGCGAGGCGCCTGCTCGCCTGCGTGGCGTCACGCGGCGCGGCGCCGCGCTCGCCTGCGCGCTCAGGGCTGGCCGCTGATGACGTTCGCGATGGTGTAGGCGATCGCGGCGAGGACGGCCGAGGCGGGGATCGTGAAGATCCAGGCCCAGACGATGCGCCCGGCGACGCCCCAGCGGACCGCGGAGAGGCGCCCGCTCGTGGCGCCGACGCCGACGATCGCGCCCGTGATCGTGTGGGTCGTGCTCACGGGGATGCCGAGCGCCGTGGCGCTGAACAGCGTCGCCGCGCCGGCCGTCTCGGCCGCGAAGCCGCCCACCGGCTTCAGCTTCGTGATCTTCATCCCCATGGTCTTCACGATGCGCCAGCCGCCGGAGAGCGTGCCGAGGCCCATCGCCGCGTGGCAGACGAGCACGACCCAGAGCATCGGCTCCGGATCCTTGCCGCCCTTTTGGAGTCCCGCGGAGATGAGGAGCGCCGTGATGATGCCCATCGTCTTCTGGGCGTCGTTGCCGCCGTGCCCGAGCGAGTAGGCGGCCGCGGAGAGCAGCTGCAGCCGCCGGAACCGGGTGCTCACCTTCTTGGGCGTCCAGCCCCGCGCGAGCCACCGGATGGCGTGCATGAGCGAGAACCCGATGACCGCGCCGAGCAAGGGCGACACCAGGATGAACGCCGCCGTCTTGCCGAAGACCGTCGCGTCGAGCACCGACAGCCGCCCCGCGCTCTTCACCGCGGCCCCGGCGAACGCGCCCATGAGCGCGTGCGACGACGAGGACGGCAGCCCCCACCACCACGTGAGCAGGTTCCAGATGATCGCGCCGAGCAGGCCGCCCAGGATGACGTTCGGCGTGATGAACCCCGGCTCGACGCCCTTCGCGATGTTCCGCGCCACCGTGGGCTCGAACAGCGCGAACGCGATGAAATTGAAGGTGGCCGCCCAGAGCACCGCGGTGCGCGGCGACAGGACGCGCGTCGAGACGACCGTGGCGATCGAGTTCGCGGCGTCGTGAAAGCCGTTGATGTAATCAAACACCAGCGCGATGATGAGGATGGCGAGGATGTAGGTCGTCATGCGTGCTCGAGCACGATGCCCTCGATGATGTTCGCGACGTCCTCGCAGCGGTCGGTCGCGTGCTCCAAGAGGTCATAGATGTCACGCCACTTCATCACGAGGAGCGGGTCGTTGCCCTTCTTGAAGAGCGCCGCCAACCCGTTGCGGTAGTGCGCATCCGCCGCGTTCTCGATCTTGTTGATCTCGACGCAGAGCCCGAGGAGCTCCGGCTGTTTCTTCAGGTCCCTGAGCGACTGGATGGCGGAGCTCATGACGGTGCACGCGTCGACGACGTCCTGCGCGAGCAGCCGCGCGTCCGGCAGGGCGCTCGTGATCTCGAAGAGCACGAGCCTCACGCTCGCCGCCTCGATGCAGTCGAGCACATCGTCGAGGCGGGTGATGAGCGCGTGGATCTCCTCGCGATCGAGCGGCGTGATCCACGTCTGGTGGAGGGCGGCCAGGCACTCGTGGGTGATATTGTCGGCCTCGTCCTCGAGGTCGGAGATCCGCTGCACCAGGGCCGGGGCTTCGTCGAGCCGGTCGAGCATCTCCAGGAGGAGCTCGCTCGCTGCGACGCTCTTTCGCGCATGGTTGGCCAGCGCGTCGAAGAAGACTGCGTCACGGGTCAATCCCATGGGGCCGGGCGTTTACCCGTCTCCCCGCATCACGTCAACGAGTCGTCATGGAACGGACAAAACCAGGTATCGTAAGGATCTTCGCCCACGTCGCGCGCGGCGTGAGCCCGGCACGCTGGTGACATGGGTATACGAAGCAAGCTCATCGCGTTCGCGGTGGGGATCGCGATCCTCGCGGCGCTGGTGTTCGACGGCTATGTCCTGAAGACGCTCGGGGCAGAGCTCTCGGCGCACACGGAGGACGACCTGGCGACGCGGACGGCGCTCGTCACCGAGGTCGCCGCGAGGTCACGAGACCTCGCGGCCGAGGCGCCCGCCCTCGCGACGGCGCTGTCGAAGCTCGCAGGAGGGCGCGTCACGTTCATCGATCCGCAGGGCGCGGTGCGGGGCGACTCGTCGGTCGCGCCGGAGGGGCTCGGCCAGCTCGACACGCACGCGACGCGCGACGAGGTCGCCGACGCGCGGCACCAGGGCACGGGGCGCAGCGAGCGCGTGAGCAAGACGACGCGGATGCGGATGCTCTACGCCGCGCAGCGGCTCGATCGCCCGGACGGGCCGTGGGTGGTGCGGGTCGCGTTCGAGCCGGTCGCGATCGACCGCAGCCTGTCCGCCGCCCGCACGCGCGTTGTGGAGGGCACCCTCCTGGCCCTCGCGCTCGCCGTCGCCGCGGCGCTCGCCGGGGCGCGCGCCCTCTCCGGGCGGCTCGTCTACCTGACGGGCGTCGCGCGGGAGATGCGGGCCGACCTGGGCCGGCGCGCGCGCATGCAGGGGCACGACGAGATCGCCACGCTGGGCGGCGCGCTGGACGACCTCGCCGAGAGCCTGGAGCTGTCGCGGCGCGAGCTCGGGGGCGAGGGAGAGCGCTTCGGCGCGGTGCTCGAGTCGATGCGCGAGGGCGTGCTCGTCACGGACGAGAAGGGCGACATCACGCTGGTCAACCCGGCGCTCTCGCAGCTGCTCGGCATCCGCAGGGACCCGGTCGGTCGCCCGCCGCTCGAGGTGCTGCGCTCGTCGAGCCTGCACGAGCTGCTCGAGGAGGTCGCGCTCGCGCGCGCGGCGGCGACGCGCGAGATCGAGATCGCGCCCGCGGCGCCAGGCGTGGTCGGGCCTCCGGGGCGCCGGATCCTGCTCGTGAACGCCGCGCCGCTCGCGCTGCCGGCGCAGAGCCGCGGGGCGGCGGGGGTCGTCGCCGTCTTCTTCGACGTGACGGAGCTCCGGCGCATCGAGGGCCTGCAGCGCAACTTCATCGCCAACGCGTCGCACGAGCTGCGCACGCCGGTCGCGTCGATCCGCGCGAGCAGCGAGACGCTGCTCGGCGGCGCGCTCGACGACCCGGAGGCGGCGCGCGATTTCGTCGAGGTGATCGAGCGGAACGCGACCCGGCTGCACCGGCTCGTGGACGATCTGCTCGACCTGTCGCGCATCGAGGGCGGCGAGCGGCCGCTCTCGCCGGGCACGCTCGACCTCTCGGTGCAGGCGGAGGCGGCGGTGGCGCTCCTGCGCGGGCGCGCGATGGAGAGGGACACCGACGTGAAGATCGACGTGGCGCCGGGCACGCTCGTCGCGGCGGATCCGCGCGCGCTGGACCAGATCTTGACCAACCTCGTCGACAACGCGATCCATCACACGCCGAACGGCTCGCACGTGGTGGTGCGCGCGCGGGCCGCGAACGGGCGCGTCGTCCTGGAGGTCGAGGACGACGGTCCGGGCATCCCTGCGGTGCACCAGGCCCGCGTCTTCGATCGGTTCTACCGGGTGGATCCGGGCCGATCCCGCGCGTCGGGCGGCACCGGGCTCGGCCTGTCCATCGCAAAGCACCTCGTCGAGGCGATGAGCGGCGACATCACGGTGACGACCGGCGCGGCCGGCGGCGCGCTCTTCCGGATCACGCTGCCGACCGGCGCCCAGAAGAAGTAGGCTCGGCGGCGCTGGAGCCGGCCTCGCCGGGGGGGGCGGGCGCTACGGCGCGCAGGCGGTGCGGCAGGAGTCGAACGAGCCCTGGCACGCCGCCGGATCGGCGAGCGCGGGCAGGCCGCCGTCCGCGGGGAACTTCGGCGTCAGGCAGGTCTGGAGGATCGACTGGCACTTCGCGGCGCACGCCGCGAGCTTGGTCGAGAACGCCCCCGCGTCGGCCGTGGTGGCGGTGCCGCCGTCCTTCGGCGCGCCCGCGTCCACCGGCGCGCCCGCGTCCGGCTTCGGGGTCGCCGGGGCGGCTGGGGTCGGGGCGGCGGTCGTGGTCGCTGGAGGCGCGGCCGGGGTCGGCGTCGCGGCCGGCACGGTGCCGGTCGCAGCGGGCGGCGGCGCCGTCGCGGTCGGCGCGGTGACGGCGCCCGGCGCCGGGGCGACCTCCTCCGGCTCATCGCTGGATTTGCATGCCGCGATCAGCAGCGCTGGCGAGGCGATCATCACGGCGAAGGCGGCGAGGAGCTTGTGAGCGCGCATGGGTGCTTCATGCTGCGCCTCCGCCGGGAACGCAACCCTTGCGCGCGTGGCCCGCGAGGCGCCGTGACGATGCGAGGCCCGAGAGGCGAGGCCTCGCGCGGGCAGGCAGAGAGGTCTCCGGCGGGAGGCTCGCTCCCGGCAGGAGGGCTATTCCGTCCTGAAGATCACGTGGAAGCCATAGCGGGTCTCCACGACGTCGCTGAGCTGCTGGATGTCGAGCTCGAACGCCGCATCGGCGAAGGGCGGCAGGACGTCGGCGCGCTCCACGGTGCCGAGCGAGCCGCCGCGCGACGCCGCGCCGGCCTCCTCGCTGTACTGCGCGACCACCTCGCCGAAGTCGGCGCCGCCGCGGATCTTGTCGCGCGCCTCCATCGCGCGCAGGCACGCCTCCTCGCGTGAGCGCGTCGTGCCCTCGGCGCGATCGGCGCCGACATGGCGGACGAGGATGTGCTTCACGCCGATCCGCGGCGGCTCGTCGGGGCGGGCCTGCCGCGGTGCGCTGGCGGCCGCGAGGCACGCCGCGGCGCTGGAGGCGCTCTCCTCGGCAGGGGCGGCGCTGTGCGGAGGGGCGTGCGGCGCCGCCTGAGGCGCGCTGCACGCGGCGGCGAGGAAGGTGAGGAAGCCGAGAGGAGCGGATCGCTCGATCGGGCGCATCGGCCGCGGAGCATATCCAGGCGTTCACGAGATCGGAACACTGGATGGGGCGGTGGATGGGGCGGCGGC
The DNA here is from genome assembly GCF_051524395.1 of Sorangium sp. So ce117. Lineage (NCBI taxonomy): Bacteria > Pseudomonadati > Myxococcota > Polyangiales > Polyangiaceae > Sorangium > Sorangium sp. So ce117. Next base: position 5,035,979 of record NZ_CP150309.1, on the reverse strand, counting down.
AGCGGGTGTGGCGGCCCGGTGACGGGCACGGCGTCAGGAGCCGATCCACCCGCAAGCAACCTGCGAGAGGCGGCGCGCCGCCGGGTCGGCTGGCGTCCCTGGTGAACGTCGGCTGCGTCCATGATGCACGGGGTTTGCATCGCGCGTCGCATCGCTGGTAAGAAGGCAGCATGCAGCGCCTCCTCCTCTCGGCGGCCCTGGGTGCCGCGTTGATCGCCGGTTGCAGCACTCAGTTCCGAGACAAACGCACGCCTTCCGGCGAGTTCTGCAGCGACATGCACGTCATTCCGGCGGGCCAGCTGCCCGATCGCGAGTACCATCGCCTTCAGCCGATCGCGAGCGATCCGACGGCCCGCACGGAGGCGGAGCGCCTCGAGTCGCTCCGCAAGGCCGCGTGCGGTGTCGGCGGCGACGCGGTCATCGAGGCCGTCAACGAGGAGATCCGCACCGAGGACGGCCGCTATGCCAGCGTCGCGAGCGGGACGGCGGTGATCTGGGTCCGCCGCACCGAGGGAGAGGCGAAGCCGTTGACGTTGCACCCGACGACGCCGCCCGCGGACTCGGCGGCGCCTGTCGAGCCGGAGGCGCCGCCGGCGGACCAGCCTGCTGCTCCTCCGGCTGCATCCGACGAGACGTACGAGGACTCGCCCGCTCCTGCGACCTCGGCCAAGCCAGGCAAGCCGGGGGCGAAGCCCGCGTCGCCCACCCCGCTGTCGTCGGCCAAGCCGGCTTCCTCTGCCCCGCCGTCGTCGCTCCCCCCGTCGTCGTCGGCCAAGCCCGCCACGTCATCGGCGCCCGTGAAGCCCGCGCCGAAGAAGTAAGCGCAGCAGAATACGTAGAAGACGTCAGCGTCACGCGGTTCCTACCGCTGTGACGCTGACGTCCGTTTGACCTCTCCTCCCCTGAGGCGCTCGGAGCTCGGCGGTCTCGAGTCACGCCTGCGCTTCTCGCATGCGCGCTCGATCGCCATCGAGCCCCCTTCCATCCATCTCCGCAGGCCCGAGGATCGACGCCCTCCTAGCGAGTCCCCCCGCCTCCGGGAGCAGGCGGCTGGCTCGACGAGGACGGCGCCGGTGCCGGCGGTGCGGGCGCGGGCGCGGGGGTACCGGATCGCGGCAGCACGCCCGTGTTGCTCGGGAGGCCGCCTGCATTGCCGCGGTTCGGCAGGGGTGCCGCGCCGCCGGGCGCCCCGCCCGCAGGCGGGAGAGAGGAACCGCCGCTCGGCAGCACGTTCGACTTGAGGACCCCCTGCCCCGGCAGCGTGCCCTGATTGGGCAGCGTGCCCTGGGTCTTCTGCGGCAGCACCCCGCCGGACGGCAGGAGCTGCTCGCCCCCGTCGGGCGCGCCGGTGAGCGGCTTCGCCCCCGCGGCGCCGTAGCGCAGGATGCGGAAGACGACGCGCCGGTTCTTCGACGTCATGAACTGGCAATCGGGCGACAGCTGATCGTCGGGCCCCTGGCAGCCGGCGTCGTCGTAGATCGGCTGCGTGTGCCCGTAGCCGACCGCCTGGAGCCGCGAGGATTCGACGCCCTTCGCGATCAGGTACGCCATGACGCTCGCCACGCGGCGCTGGGACAGCGCCATGTTGTACAGGTCGGTCGCGCGCACGTCGGTGTGGCCCTCGATCCGCACCTCGCGGATGTCGGGGTTGTCGATCAGCACCTGCGCGACCGCTTCGAGGGTCGAGTTCGAGTCCTCGAGGATGATGTCCTTGTCGGTCGCGAAGTGGACCTGCTCGGTGATCACGATCTCGTCGCCCCGGATGAAGGCGAGCGGGCAGCCGTCCTTCCCGTGCGGACCGGCGGGCTTGTCGGGGCACTTGTCGTCGCGATCGAAGACGCCGTCGCCGTCGGTGTCCAGGTCCGGACAGCCGAAGTTCTCGGGGCTCCCTGGCACGTCGGGGCAGCGGTCCGCGGCGCCGATGAGGCCGTCGCGATCCGGATCGTCTTTGTCGCGCTGCTGCAGGCGGTTGATCTCCTCCTGCTCCTGGGAGGTCTTCGGCTGCCACGTGATGACGTTGAAGAACCGGATCGAGGGCGCGCCGAAGCCGCACGCCGCGCCGAAGCTCCCGCCGAAGGTGATCGTGATGCCGTGCTTGGTCTGCCAGCGCAGCCCGAGGAGCGCCTCCGCGGGGATCTGCCCCGGGTCGTCGGGGTAGCTCGTGAGCGAGGGGTACCCGTACACCTCGCCGATGACCGACAGGCCCCAGCTCTGGACGACGTACTGCTCGGCCGCCACGCCGAACTGCGCCATGTCGCCGACGCGCACGCCCGCGAACTGGTTGTCGGGCCGCAGCCAGATGCCAGCGTTCGCGGCGAGGAGCAGCCCGAAGTTGAACCGGTAGTCGCCGATGAGCGTCGCGCCGCCGCTCAGCGCCCCGTCGCTGGTGAACGCGTTCTGGTCGCCCGTGGGGAAGTTGAGGTTGCCCGAGATGGCCATCCCGAACCCCTCCTTGACCTGCTCCTTCCGGTTCAGGTACGGGAGCGAGATCTTCGTGGACAGGCGGAGATCGCCGACGGAGGAGCTCTTGACCGACCCCTCGGTGCCAAAGCGGCGGAGGTTGCCGCCCTCCTGGAAGAGGACGAGCGGCATGGCCATCGTGACGTCGAACACGTCGAAGAAGCCGATGCCCGCGAGCAAGGCGAGCTCGAGCCGCCCGGAGATGGCGTCGACGGCCTGCCTCGTGTCGTCGCCCGCGACGAGCAGCACGAGCGGGTCGGCGGCGATGTCGCTGTAGAGGCCGACGGTCGGCGAGAGGTTCCCGATGACCTCGGACTTCTGGACCATCACGAGATCGCGCGGGGCCGCCGCGGGGCGGAAGACCTGGGCATCGAAGCGCCCCTCCTCGGCGAGCGCGGGGCGCCCGGCGAGGAGCGCGGACAGCGCGAGGAGCGGGGCGAGGAGCGGGCGCGTTCTCACGAGGCACCTCCGTTGCGCCGGCGGCGCTTTCGCTCGAGCAGGGCCAGCGCCGCGAGGGCGACGAGCCCGGCGGCCCTCGGATCGGCGCCCTTCTGGCCGACGACCGAGACGCTGCAGATCTCGGCGAGGGTGCCGCCGCACGCGACGTTGTCGGGCATCGGACCGAGCGCGCACTCCTTGGCGTCCGCCTCGTCGGTCCAGCGGCAGTGCTCGTTGCCGAGGCAGTCCAGGTTCGTCTTGCAGGAGATGTCGCAGGTGTTCGTCGCGAGGTCGCACGTGTTGCCGCACGGACACTGCGTGTCGGCGTAGCACTCGACGCACTTCTCGCCGTCGCAGAACGGGGTGTCCTCGCCGCAGGTCGCCATGCACCCCGGCGGGTCGCACTCGTGGGTCTCGCGGTTGCAGGTCGTGCCGGCGCACTGCTCGTCCGACGTGCAGCGCACGCACGCCGCGAGCTGGGAGAACTGACCCATGCAGAACGGCGTGTCGCCGCCGCAGCTGTCGCAGCGCGGCCCGCAGCGCCGGTCCTTGACGCACTCCTTGCACTCGCCGCTCAGGCAGTACTGCCCCTCGGCGCAATCCATGTCGTTGCGGCACGCGGCGCACGCCGTCCCGACGGGCCCGGGGAGGCAGAACGGCACCGGGGGCGACTGCGGGTCGTTCGGGTCCTCGGGGTGCATGCAGTCGACGCAGCCCTCGCCGCAGCAGTTGGGCAGGGCGTTCGACGGGAGCGGCCTGTCCATGCAGTGGCCCGTGGGCACGTGGCACACCTTGCCGTCGGGGCACTGCTCGTCGGTGAGGCACTCGACGCACATCGGGGTGCCGTCCGGCTCGACGGCGGCGCAGTCCATCTGCGTGCCGTTGATGCCGTTCGGACAGCAGTTGCACGAGTTACCGGCGCACCGGTCGGAGGTGTCGCACACGACGCACGTGTGATCGACGCAGATCTTGCCGCGCGAGCAGTCCTCGTCGACCTCGCACTCGTACTCTTCCTTGCACTCGTGCGTCTCGGGGTCGCAGACGAAGCCGCCCTGGCAGTCCGCGCTGGTGCGGCACTGGGCGCACTGGCGGTTGCCGTTCAGGTCGATGCAGAACTGCGCCTCGCCCTCGCAGCGCGAGCAGGAATCTCCGCAGTAGTACGCGGTGTCGCACGGGGCGCAGAGGGCGGCCTCGTTGCAGTAGTAGCCGTCATCGCATTGCGCGTTGCCGGGGAGGCCGGCGAAGGCGCGACTGCACTGCTGGCACTGGTCGATATCGGGGAACGACGGCGAGCCGCTCAGCGTCTGGTAGAACTGGGCGGGCTCGAAGAGCGTGAAGCCGGCGTCCTTGAGGCTCACGCTTTCCGGCTCGCGCGCGCCGAGCTCGAAATCCTCGAACTCTCCGAGGAAGAAGGACATCTCGAGCGCCGCGTGCTCCCAGAACTCCGCGTAGAGGACCTCGAACGGGTACAGGCCCGACTTCTCGAACGTGACCGCGTTCGTCACGCGGTACGTCGGGAGACCGACGAACGGCGGGCGGACGATGACCGGCTTCATGCCAGAGACCCTGTCGAAGAAAGCGAGGCTGACCGAGTCATCGGCATAGAAGCCGATATGGACCGGCCTGCCGGCGAGCTCCGCGGGGACACGCAGGAAGCCGCGGAGCCGGGAGCCGAACGGCTGGTCGAGGCCGTGGCTGTTCCACGGAAAGTCGCACCCGCCCTCCTTGCACTGGGGCGTCATCACATCGGTGAAGTCGCCGAAGCTCAGCGGGCCCCCAGCCGGATCCGCATTGGTCGTGTTGTTGTTGCTGAAATCCAGAAGGGTCCGAATGACGTATTCGAGACGTGTCTCCTTACGGTTATCGATGAAGCTGTTGATCTTCTCGATAAAGGGTAAACGCTGGTCCATCTTGATGGCTGCGGGATCGACACCGGACACGTAAAAGTGGCCCTCCGCTTGATCGCGGCTCGAGAGGGCCGATGCGGCGCAGAGGCCGGTCCCTTCGACCTCCGGCAACGCCTGGATGGCGGGCTCCGAGATGGTGACCGGCTCCGGCCTCAGCTGCGCGCGGACCGGCGCCGGCAACGCGACGCACAGGGCCGCAGCGGCGAGAGCAAGTCCTCGAACGCGCATGGATCGCTCGTGGTTCAGCATAGCGAACGGCTTCCTGGCACCGTTCGCGGCGTCACAACACCTGACGTCAAGAGCACGGTCCTAGGCTACCCGGGGCGCTCAGGCGTCCGCAAGTGCCGCGCAGCGCGAGGCCTTCGCTCCGGATGTAGGGGACGCCCCTCCAGCACCGCATGCTTCGGGAACGCGAGACGGAGCGACCACCCCGGAACCGCCTCGATCGGAACGATGCGTCGAGGGCGGCATGCGCGTGCAAGGGGAGCGACACCGCGCGACGCGAAGATCGCGACGGCGTCTGTTCGCGCCGGATGACGCGCCCGTGACGTCCCAGCGAGCATTACGCGACGCGGCGAATCACGCTCGGGCCGACCGCCCCCCGTGCGTCATGCGCGGGAATCAACGATCCCCTCGCGATCCATGGCGGCGCGGCGTAAAGGGATCGCTCCCATGACCACGACCTCGGGCCTCGCCATCGTAACAGGCGCCTCGTCCGGCATCGGCGCGGAGCTCGCGCGACAGCTTTCGGCGCGCGGGCAGCCGGTGCTCGCCATCGCGCGGCGGGCGCAGCGCCTCGAGGAGCTCTCCGCGCAAGCGCGCGCCGCCGGGCACGCGCCCATCCACCCGCTCGATCTCGACGTCACCTCGGAGGGCGCAGCCCTCCGCGTGCGGGATCGGGCGCGCGAGCTGGGCGGCGCGGCCTGGCTCGTCAACAACGCGGGAACGACGCGGCTCGGGCCCTTTGTGGACGGCGACCCGGCAACGCAGGCGATGCTTGTGCGGCTCAACTGTGAGAGCGTGGTCGCGCTCTGCGCGGCCATCGTCCCCGATCTGGTGGCCCGCGGCGGAGGGCGCGTGCTCAACGTCGCGTCGCTCGCCGCGTTCCAGCCGACCCCTGGACAGGCGGTGTATGGAGCCACCAAGGCGTTCGCACTCTCGATCTCCGAGAGCCTCTCCGTGGAGCTCGACGGGACCGGCGTCACCGTGACGGCCCTGTGCCCGGGGCCGGTGACCACGGAGATCTTCGACGCCGGCGCGCCCGGCGTGCCGCGCAGGAAGGTGCCGTTCGAGCTCACGGCCGAGGACTGCGCAGCCTACGGCATCGCGGCGGCGGATCGGGGCGACGTGGTCGCCGTCCCGACCGTGCTGAGCAAGGCGACGGCCCAGCTCTCCCGCCTGCTTCCGCGCGCGGCGATTCGCCGGCTCTCCTCGCGGATAGGGCTCTCGTTCCTCGGCTATGGCGCGCCACCTCCACGCGGCGCCCGAGGCTAGGGCGAGCTCGCGCGATACCCCATGGCGCTCGCTCCGAAACACGGCGCCAGCGGCGCTGCCGCCGTGATAGCTTCCGTTCTGGCGTCCGCGCAACCGCTCCCGGGGCAGATCGCGAGCGCGCAGAACATCTCATGCAGGCACAAGCGTACATCCTTGGTTCGATCGCCAGCCTGATCCTCTGCGCCAGCGGTTGCGCGGCGCTGCTCGGCCTCGACGAGTTCGCCGATCAGTCGCCGGGCGGCTCGGGGGCCGGCGGTGTTGGGGGCGCGGGCGGTGCTGGAGGTGCTGGAGGTGAAGCTGAGCCCACCCCCTGCACACCCGACGCGTCGGAGGTGTGCTACGGCGGCCCGCCGGTCACCAGGAACGAGGGGATATGCCGGGAAGGCGTGCGCACCTGCAGCGCCGACGGGACCTGGGGCGTGTGCGAGGGAGAGATCCTGCCGGCGGTGGAGCGCTGCGACGCGGCGGACGACGAGAATTGTGACGGCCTGGAGTGCGTCGTCTGGACGACCGCATTCAAGCAGACGGACGACGTCCACTTCATGGCCATCGCGGGTGACGCCGATGGCAACGTGTTCGTCAGCGGCGCCCTCCTGGGCACCATCACGATCGGCGACGACACACCCTCTGCAGCCAGCCTCACCGATGCGCTGCTCTTCAAGCTGAACGCGGCCGGAGAGCCCCTGTGGGTCAAGAAGTTCGGAGACTACTACGGCGACGATCCGTTCGCTCTCGCCGTCGATGCCAAGGGGAACCCGATTCTGGGCGGCTACAGCGATCGCGGCATCGACTTCGGCGATGGGCCGCGCCCGGAGGGCGGATTCATCGCGAAGCTCGATCCATCGGGCAAGCACATCTGGAGCAAGGGCCTGGGGAGCGGCGGGATCTATGCCATCGCGACCGACGCAAACGATGCCGTGGTCGTGGCAGGAACGTTCAGCTCGTCGATCGATTTTGGCGGCGGGCCGATACAGCCCGACGGCGGGATGAACATCTTCGTGGCCAAGCTCGACGGCCTCACGGGTCTCGTGACCGAGCCGGGGTGCTGGGCGCGCACGTTGGGCGGCGGCGGCGCGAGCGTGAGCGCCACCGCCGTCGCGGTCGACCGTTCGAACAACATCTTCGTCGCCGGCTCGACGTTCGGGACCGTCACGCTCGGTAAGTTCACGATCGATCGAGGCAGCTTCGTCATGAAGTTGACGCCGTCCGGAGTGCCGGTCTGGGTCGTGAGGATGCCCGCGCCGACCGTGCCGACGCAGACCTCCGTCAACGTGGAAGGGCTCACCGTGGATGCGTCGGGACGACCTGTGCTGGCCGGGGATTACCAAGGCGAGCTGCAGATAGGTCCACACACAATGACGTCGGTCGACAACGACGCCTTCGTGGTGCAGATCGAGGCCAACGGCACCGTGGGGTGGGTGCGCACGTTTGGCGGGACGGGCAGTCAAAGGTCCCTCGGGATCGCGCTGGACCCCGCCGGCAACATCGTCGTCGTCGCAGGCGCTCACGAGCAGATCGACTTCGGCAACGGCCCGCCCGCTCCGGCGGACGCCTCCGGCTTCGTCGTGAAGCTCAACCCCGACGCGGAGCTCGTATGGAACCGCCTCTTGGATAAGGACGCCGTTCCCTACGACGTCGCCGTGTCACCGGACGGCGAGACGCTCGTTGCGGGCTGGACGAGAGCACCGGAGGCTGATTGGGGCACGGGCCCTCTCCCCGGCCTCGGAGACGACGGCCACCAGCACCTCGTCATCGCCAAGCTCGGCCGGTAGGGCCGCCGTCGCCCCGGCGTCCTGGGCTCAGCGAAGCGCTGCGGCTCCGAGCCTCCAGCGTAGCGAAACGCCCCACTGTGACGCGGGCGCTGTCCTCCCGCAACGCCGAGCGAGCGAAGTCCTCGCCCTCCAGCCCGAGAGTCCGCCCCTCTCCAGATGGCACCCACGTTGCTTTGCCCATCGAGCACCCCGACACGGGGCCGGAGGTCATTCGATGAGCAAGATTCTGCGTGGGATCGCGGCAGGCTACGGCGCGAAGAAGCTCGGCGGCGGGTGCTTCAGCACCATCCTCATCTTCGTCCTGCTCTGGTGGGCGCTCGGCCACTTCGGCATCTTCCGCTGAGCGCCGCCCGCGCGCCGCTCAGCGCGATCGGCCCTTCTTCCGCTGCGCCTTGCGGGCGAAGAACGCCCTCCGCGCGTCCGAGGACTTCGCGCTCTGCCGCTTCTTCACCTTCGGCGGGAGCTTTGCGAGCGGCACATCGCTCGCGCCGCGCGGCCCGCCGAGGAGGCCGCGCGACGTGAGCGATGCGCGCTGGTACGTGATGAGCTCGCCCGCCTTCTCGAACGAGTCCTCGCGGACGCAGACAAGGCCTGCCCGCACGAGCCCGCCGAGGAGGTGCTCGAAGTCGCGCCGCTCGAGCGATCCATCGGCGAACGCCTCGCGGTAGAGCCGGCCGGTCGGCTGCTCGCTCTCGCGAAGCGCCGCCAGGATCTTCGCGATCGCCTGCGCCTCGTCGCGGCTCGGCGCCCGGAACTCCCGCGCCGCGCACGCGGCCGGCGCGCAGACGTCGCACAGGCCGCAGGGCTCGCCGGTGTCCTCCTGGTCGCCGAAATGGCGGACCAGGTGGAGCATGCGGCAGCCGTGGCCCTCGGTGAACCGCGCCATCTGCACGAGCTCGGCGAGCTTGTGGCGCCGCTGCGCCTCGTAAGGCCCGCGCCACCCCGGCTCGCCCAGGGCGACACCCCCGTCCGGATCCACGCGCGCTCCGCCGTGGATCCAGAGCTTCTCGAGGGCCTTGTCCGCCACCTCGGGATCAATGCCGAGATCGCCCAGGATCGCCTCCTTCGGGCGGGGCTCTTCCGACAGGACCTCTTCGATCCGCTGGAGCATCGCCGGATCAGGGTAGTCGCGCTCGTGGAAGAACTCGTGCATTCGCCGGTCGACATACGAGTGCATCAGCACGGCCCGCGAGGGGAGCCCGTCGCGGCCAGCACGGCCGATCTCCTGGTAATACCCCTCGACGCTCCCGGGCAGCCCGGCGTGGACGACCGTGCGGACATCGGGCTTGTCGATGCCCATGCCGAAGGCGATCGTGGCGACGATGATCTCGGTGCTGCCGTCCAGAAAGGCCGCCTGGATCCGGTCGCGCACCGGGGGGGCGAGGCCCGCGTGGTACGCCTCGGCCGGGAGATCCTCCGAGAGGCCGGCGGCGAGCGCCTCGGCGTCCTTCCGCGTCCCGGCGTAGACGATGGCCGGCGTCCGGCCCTCCTGCCCGAGCAGCGCGCGCACCCGGGCGAGGCGCTCTCCCGGGCTGACCTCGAGGATCTCGATACCCAGGTTGCTCCGCCGGAAGCCGTGAATGAACCGCGCCGCGGACGCGAGGCCGAGCTGCTCGACGATATCGTCCTGCACGACCGGCGTGGCGGTGGCGGTCAGCGCGATGACCGGCGCCGGCCGGAGCGCCGGGAGCCGCTGCCCGAGCATCCGGTAATCAGGGCGGAAGTCGTGGCCCCATTTCGAGATGCAATGGGCCTCGTCGACGGCGACGAGCACGGGCTTCCGGCGGGCGAGCATCTCGGGGAACCCGGGCACGCGGAGCCGCTCGGGGGCGATGAAGAGGAAGTCGAGCGCGCCTTCGAGGTAATCGATGCAGGCCTTCCGCGACTCGGCGCGGCTCCGGCCGGAGTGGATCCGCTCGGCGGCAAAGCCGCACGCCCGGAGCTTCGAGGCCTGATCCTCCATGAGCGCGATGAGCGGGCTCACGACGAGCGTCGTGCCGCCTCGGGCGATGCCGGGGAGCTGATAACAGAGCGATTTGCCGGCGCCGGTGGGCATGACGAGCAGCACGTCGCTCCCCGCGGCCGCCGTCCGGCAGACGGCCTCCTGGTAGGGGCGGAAGGCGCTGAAGCCGAAGCACTGGTGGAGCAGCTCGACGAGATCCTCGGGCCGGCGCGCTGGAGGCGGGGCGACCGCCGGCGAGAACGCCGTGTCCGCCCCACGCGCCGTGGAGGCACCGATGGCCGCCGCACGCGCGGGCGACAGCGCTTCCGCCACGGGTCGCGCCTGCGGCGACGCCGCTGCCGCAGGTCGCGCGGGCGTCGGCGTTACCGCCGCCGGTCGCGCCCGCGGTGACGTCGCTGCCACAGGCCGCGCAGTCGACGGCGCTGGCGCTACCGCCACACGTCGCGCCGTCGCCCCAGCCGCCGCGGGTCGCGCAGGCGACGGCGCCGCCGCAGCACGCGACCGCGCCTGCGCCCGAGCCGGCGGCGATGCTGCAGCCGCCGCCGCGACCGCCTGCAGCGCGCCAGCCGATGCATCGCCCGGCTCGGCCCCTGTGCTGCTGCCCGGAGCGCGGCGAGGCGTCGCCTCGCGGCCTCGACCCGTCCCCGGCGCGGCGGCCGCGGCGCGGCCCCCCTTCACGCGCGACCGCGCCTCGCCGCGCTCCTGAAACGGCGACGCCCCGGCCTCCGGGGAAAGCGCACCGTCCCCGGCCGCGCTCACCTCCGCCACCACCTGGCGCACGTACGACTCGATGCCCGCCATGAACGACGGCAGATCGCCCCCGCCCCGGGCCATGCGGGCGAGCTTCGCCTCCCAGGCGCCCGTCATCGCGGGGCTCTTCACGTCCGCGTGGACGACCTCGATCAGCCCGACGCCCTTGTCGGTCGCGTGCAGCAGCTTGCCCTGGCGCACGATGTACTCGCGCCGGAGGAGCGTCTCGATGATCGCGGCCCGCGTGGCCGGCGTGCCGAGGCCCGAGTCCTTCATCGCCTCGGAGAGCTCCTTCTCGTCGAGGCTGCTGCCCGCGGTCTCCATGGCGGTGAGCAGCGTGGCCTCGGTGAAGCGCGGCGGCGGACGCGTCTTCTTGGCCTGCGCCTCCGCGTCGAGCACGAGCTGCACCTGCCCCCTCGCGAGGCCCGGCGGGAGCCGCTGATCCGCGGTCTCGCGCTCGCCCTCCCCGCCCTCCCCGTCGCGCGCATCGCGTCCATCGCCGTCCGATTCGCCCTTCTTGCGCGGCTTCGCGGGCGGCTTGCCGAAGCCGATGTCGAGCACCTTCCACCCGACCTTCTCCACGACGCTGCCCGCGCTGTGGTAGCGGTCCACGATCGGCTCGCCGCCGCGCGCGCCCGCGCCGCCGCGCGTGGTGATCGCGGTGATGACGGTGGTGATCGACGTGACGTGATCCTCGTGCCACGCCGAGAGGAGGCGCCGGCAGATGAGATCGAAGATCTTCTGCTCGTCGGTCGAGAGCTCCGCGCGCGAGGACCGAGCCCCCGTGGGGATGATGGCGTGGTGATCCCCGACCTTGCCGTCGTCGACGAAGCGCTTGCCGAGCGGCCGAGCCCCCGTCCCCGGGGCGAGCATCCCCCGATACGAGCCCTCGATCGCCTGCACCACCGCGCCGAGCGTGGCCGCGACGTCCGTCGAGAGGTGCCGGCTGTCGGTGCGCGGATAGCTGATGAGCTTCCTGCGCTCGTACAGCGCCTGGGCCACCTCCAGCGTCTTCTGCGCAGAGAAGCCGTAAAGGCGGTTGGCGTGCCGCTGGAGCTCGGTCAGGTCGTAGAGCAGCGGCGGCGGGAGGCGGCGAGACTCCGAGCGGACCGCGTCGATGCGCGCCTCGCCGCGCCGGGCCCGCTCGACGATGCGCCGCGCCTCCTCGCCGTCCGGGGGCAGGCGCCTCCGCGACGGCGCGGTCTCGGGTCGCTCGCCGGCATTCGGCCGCTCGCCGGCATTCGGCCGCTCGCCGGCGCCCGGCGGCTGGCCCGGGAGCGGTTTGTCGTTGAAGTACGTGCCCTTGTAGGACTCGTCGGCCGCGCCCGAGCCGTCCTCCCGGAGCGGGCAGAAGGTCGCGACGACCTCGAGGTACGGCTCGGGGACGAACCGCCGGATCGCGAGCTCGCGCTCGACGACCATGGACAGCGTCGGCGTCTGCACGCGGCCGACCGAGAGATCCTGGTCGAAGACCAGGCTGTAGGCGCGCGAGAGGTTCATGCCGACGAGCCAGTCCGCCCGGCTGCGCCCGCGCGCCGCGTCGGCGAGGCCGTCGTAGCCGCGCGCGTCCCGCAGCCGCCGGAGCCCGTCGCGGATGGCGTCGGGCGTGAGGGACGAGATCCAGAGCCGCTCGACCGGCTTCTTGCACCCGGCCGCCTCGTAGAGGTACCGGAAGATGAGCTCGCCCTCGCGGCCGGCGTCGGTGGCGCAGACGACGCGCTCGACGTCGCGCCGGCCCAGGACCTTCCGGACGATCTCGAACTGGGCCCGCGTCCCGGGGAGGACGACGAGCGGAAACTGCCCGGGCAGCATCGGGAGGAGGTCGAGGCGCCAGCGCTTCCAGGCGGGATCGATCTGGTGCGGCTCGGCGATGGCGACGAGGTGCCCGATCGCCCACGTGACGACGTAGCCGCCGCCCTCGAGGAAGCCCTCGGCGCGCTTCGAGGCCCCGAGCACCGCGGCGATGTCACGGGCGACGGCGGGCTTCTCTGCGACCACGGCGATCATGCGGCGACCATGCGAAACATGCGTTACGCGCGAAACGTGCGAAACGTGCGAAACGTGCGAAACGTGCGAAACGTGCGAAACGTGCGAAACGTGCGAAACGTGCGAAAACGGAGGGCGGCGGGCGTCGCCCGCGCCTCGCGCAGGTGCGTTGATAGCGCGAGCCGCGGGCGGGCGGTATGGGGAAGCGAGCGGGCAGCGAAGCCCGCGCCCGGCCGGCGCCTTGACACGCTGGCGCCGAGCGGGTTCACGTAGTGCCTGGACGCTTGCCGCCGCGCGAGGGCGCGCGACGGCTCAGGGAGAGGGGCATCGAGATGCGAGACCTGAAGGGGATCGTCGAGGTGGAGCTGCTCGTCGACGAGGGCGGCGCGCTCACGCCGACGCGGGAGTACGTCCATCGAGAGTCGACCTACGTCGAGGGGCGGTCAGGCCAGCGCTATGCGCTGCGCGTGCGGAACCTGACGGGCGCGCGCGTCGAGGTGGTGCCCACGGTCGACGGCCTCGACGTGCAGAGCGGCAAGGACGCGTCGTTCGACGCCCGCGGCCTGGTGATCAGGGCGCACGAGTCGTTCGATTTCACCGGGTTCCGCATCAGCCACACCGAGGTCGCGACGTTCCGGTTCGGGAGCATCGAGCAGTCGTACGCCGCGCAGATCGGCAAGCCCCGCAACGTGGGTGTCATCGGCCTGGCGGTGTTCGAGGAGCTCGCGCCCCCGCCGCCGCCACCCCCGCCTCCCTTCACGCCGCCCCCGCCGGCGTTCGGCGGGCCGCAGGGCGGCGGACTGCCGCCGCCGGCTCCGGGGGGGTATGGACCGCCCGCGCCCGCTGCGCCGCCGCCAGCCCCCGCGCCGGGCGCCGCGCCGGCCCCCGCGGCGCCGAAGGGGCTGGGCACGACCTTCGGCGAGCGGCGCGAGTCCCGCATCACGTCGACGCAGTTCACCCGGGCGACACCCAAGCCCGCCGCCGTGCTGGTGATCCGCTACGAGCAGCGCGACGGGCTGAGGGCGCTCGGCATCGACGTGGACGGGCTGCACCAGCGCGAGACAGCCAGCCCCTTCCCCGCCGAGACCGGCTTCGCCAAGCCGCCGCCCGGCTGGAAGGGCTGAGCGCCGGCGGAGCTCGCGGCAGACGGCTGCCGGTCAACGCGCGGTTGACAGGGGAGCCGTCCTTGCTGTCAAGCACGTCAACCCGTGGTTGACGTCGCGGCGCCACGACGCGCCGCGACGAGGACATCCACGCCACGAGCGCTGCGCAGCCCTCCGGCCACACACGTGAGCCGTCAGCAGGCGGGTCCGGGCAAATGGCATTGTCGTTGCTTATCTCGCGGCGCGCGGAGGACGCGCGGCGCCGGCCTGGTTCGGCGGCCGCCACCTCACGCGCGACCCGGACTGCGCGACGGGCTGGGCTCGAGTCGCCTCGTGCGTGCATCCAGCGCAACGACGGTGAGCCGCGCCATGCGCCGTTGTCGCCCGCGGGAGCTCGGCGCCTTCAGCGCCCACACGAGTTCTCTCGATTCGAAAGGAATCATCTGATGAAGGCCGCTGTCCTCTCGTTCGTCCTCCTCGGTTGCACGGGGTGCACGTTCCTGGCCGGTTGCTCCGGCGCAGCGAGCTCGTCCGGGCCGAGCGATGAGGCGGCCGGACAGGGCGGCGCCGGAGGTAGCACTCCGGGCGCGGGCGGCCACGGCGGAGGGACTGCAGGCGCCCAGACCGGAGCCGGCGGCTCCGCCACCACCGGCTCCGCGGGCGGCTCTGCCATCACCGGCTCCGCGGGCGGCGCCGGCGGCTCGGGGCCCGTCGATGGCGTGGGTACGATCCTCAAGGTGACGAACCTCGACGCCGACGGCCCGGGATCGTTGCGCGAGGCGATCGAGACGCGGGGGCCGCGCACGATCGTGTTCGAGGTCGGCGGGATCATCGACCTGAACAAGACGCGCCTCGACATCACCGAGCCGTTCGTCACGATCGCCGGCCAGACAGCGCCCTCGCCGGGCGTCACGCTGATCCGCGGCGGGATGAAGATCCGCACGCACGACGTGAGGATCCAGCACCTCCGCTTCCGGATAGGCGACGCCGGGGCTGCGCCGGCGTCGGGGTTCGAGCCCGACGTCACGACGGACGGCGCCTCGGCGTACAACATCGTGATCGACCATTGCTCCGTGGCGTGGGGCGTCGACGAGAACCTGTCCGTCTCGGGCCCCCGCTTCGACGGTCCCGACGGCACCTCGCGCCGCGTCACCTTCAGCAACAACATCATCGCCGAAGGGCTCGTCGAATCCATCCACGAGAAGGGCTCTCATTCCATGGGCACCCTCGTGCACGACCACTGCACCGACGTCACCGTCGTCGGCAACCTCTACGCCCACAACAACGAACGAAACCCCTGGTACAAGGGGTTCGCAACCGGGGCGATCGTGAACAACGTCGTCTACAACCCCGGCAAATGGGCGATGCGCCTCGGCCCCGTCCTCAAAGAGTGGGAGAGCTCGGGCGTCACGCCGGAGCCGCCGAGGGTCAGCATCGTCGGCAACTACATGCGGCACGGCGCCAACACCTTGCCGGGCCTCCCCATGATCGGCACCAACTCGCTGGGATCCGCCTACCTCGAGGACAACATCGCCGTGGACGCCCTCGGGGCAGCGGCGCCCATCGCCTCCCCGGACATCATCGTCCTCGCCGAGAAGCCCGCGTGGCCCGACGGCCTCGTGGCGCTCCCCGCAACGTCGGTCCTCGACGCTGTGCTCGCGCACGCGGGCGCGAGGCCCAGAGACCGCGACGAGGTCGATCTGCGCATCGTCGAAGACGTCCTATCCGGCGATGGAATGTTCGTGAACAGCCAAGACGAGGTAGGGGGCTACCCGACGGCAGCGCCGACCTCACGACCGCTCGACGCCCCGACCGAGGACATCGAGGGCTGGCTCGATCGTCTCGCCGACGAGCTCGAGTAGCGACCGTCGCCCGCGCCGTCGCCGAGCCCCGCTGCTCGTGGCCGCTGTTCGTGGATCGAGCGCAGGCCCTGGAGCGGTGCTCGCGATGACGTCGCCAGGATTCAGCTTACAGGAGGCATCATGTTGAGAGCATCATCGATCTGTTCCGTCGTCGTGCTGGCGGCGCTATCGGGCTGTACGTCGAGCGATGAAGCCGGCAGCGGAGCGCCGGGCGCCGGCGATACCCCCGGGTACGGCGACGTCGGCGGTGGGGCCGGAGAGCCGGGCAGCGTGCCCGGAGACCTCGGCTCCGACGGCAGCGCCAGCAGCGCCGGCGACGGCGTGGACTGCGGGCGGCAGAACTTCGACGTCGAGCGCAAGCCGGCCAGCATCCTGCTGGTCCTCGATCGCTCGGCGTCGATGCAGGACGATCCGAACGGAGACGAAGGCACGCCGTCGAAATGGGATATCGTCGTGCCCGCCTTGCAGGAGGTGATCGCGGCGACGAACGAGGCGGCCTCCTGGGGCCTGAAGGTGTTCCCGCAGGGCGACAGGACGGGCAGCTGCACCGAGGAGAGCTTCCCGCGCGACATCCTGATCCCGATCGCGGCGAGCAACGCGCCCACGGTGAACCAGGCGATCTCGAGCACCACCCCCGAGGGTGACGGCACGCCGACCGGCGACGCCATCAACAAGGCGGTCGAGTACCTGCAGACGATCCAGAACGACGACCCGAAATACATCCTGCTCGCGACCGACGGAGATCCGTCGTGCCCCAAGAGCGACTCGGACGAGCTCGCCGTGCAGGCGGTGACGGACGCGGCCGCCGCCGGCTTCCATACGTTCGTGGTCGGGATCGCGGCGCAGGCGAGCAAGATCAAGGCGCTCAACGGCCTCGCGGTCGCAGGGCTCGAGCCGCGCCAGGACCCGGATCCGGACGCGCCCAGGTTCTACCTGGCGGCAACGCAGGACCAGCTCGTGACATCGCTGCTGGCGATCACGGGAGAGGTCTCGACGTGCCTGTTCCCCCTCGGCGAGCCGCCGCCGAACCCGGACCACGTCGGGGTGTTCGTCGGGGAACAATCGATCATGCAAGACACCACAGGCACGGATGGATGGAATTACACGGGGCCAGACATGAGGACGATCAAGCTGTACGGCGCTGCATGTGAGCAGGTGGCGAGCAGCGGCGCCGGCTCCGTCAAGGTCATCTTCGGCTGCAAGGACGACCCGATCTTCTGAGCTGCAGGGCACAGCCTGCCTGGCGCTGCGCTCGGCAGGCTCTGGACGCCGATCGTGGGCTCGCCACCGCCCAAGGCACGCCCTCCGCCGGCGCTCCGCGGCGCAGAGCACCTGCGCGTCAACCCGATCGTCAACCGGTGTCGACCCCTCGTTGACACGCCGACCCCAGCGCGCCTCCGCGCGATGCTCGATGTCCCGCCGCGCCCCCTGGATCGCCGCTTGCATTCACCTCGGCGAGCTCGACGCAGAAGCCAGCTGAACGGCGCGAAGCGCGGGTTCGTGGTTGCCACCTCGACGGGTTGCGTCGAGGAGTCGACAGCGCCGTACAAGCGCTTCCGGGCCGCGGGTCGCCCATCATGATACCGGAACGAGAGGTAACGAGATGAGATCTGGAATGAAGTCAGCTTTCACTTTGCTGTTCGTGCTCGGCGCCGTCGGAGCCATGCAGCTCGGCTGTTCAGACGACGCCGCGACCCCGGACGACGGCCAGGGAGGCAGCAGCTCGAGCAGCAGCACCGCCGCGACCGGCGGGAGCACGAGCAGCGCGGGCGGCGCCGGCGGCGGAAGCACCGCCGCGAGCACCACGAGCGGCGCGACCACGAGCAGCTCCAGCACCACGGCCGCGAGCACCACGAGCGGCGCGACCACGAGCAGCTCCAGCACCACGGCCGCGAGCACCACGGCCGCGAGCACCACGAGCAGCGGCGCGGGCGGAGAGGAGCCGCTCGGCGACGAGCTCCCGATGGAGATCCCGACGCCCACGAACGGCAACGGCGAGATCAGGACCCAGACGACGGTGCTCAAGAACGCCGCCCACGGCGGGCAGGACGTCTACGACTTCAACAACCAGAAGATCGGCGTGAACAACACGGAGGACTGCGACGACGGCGAGGGCCAGAAGACCGTGTTCGAGGTCGAGGACGGCGTCACCGTGAAGAACCTCATCATCGCCGGCGGCCTCCCCGGCGGCAACGGCATCGTCTGCAAGGGCGACTGCACGCTCGATCACGTCTACTGGGAGGACGTCTGCGAGGACGCGGCGACGAACAGCGCCGACGGGGCGACGATGCACATCAACAGCTCCATCGCCCTGCACTCGGCCGACAAGATCTTCCAGCACAACGCCAAGGGCGGCTCCACGACCATCGTCACGAACTCGTACATCGCCGACTTCGGGAAGCTCTGGCGCTCGTGCGGCGACTGCACCGCGAACGGCGGGCCGCGTCACCTGATCATCGACAACGTCAGGGTGGACCGCGTGAAGACGACGGTCGCGGGCGCGAACCAGAACTACGGGGACACGGTCACGATCACGAACCTCTACGTCAAGGGGGGCTACGACGCGGACGACGACAAGCCGAAGATCTGCCAGGAGTACAGGGCCGTCACCGATCACATGGGCGAGTCCGAGAAGCTCCACGGGGGCGCGAGCCAGTGGGACACCGCCACGTGCCGCGTGAGCAAGAGCGACGTGAAGAGCTGGTGATCGCGCGAGGGGCAGCGCGCGCCAGCGTCGCTGCCCCCCTGCACCCCTGCGCGACCCGGGGGCGCGGACCGCCGCGCCCGCGACGACCGTGCCGTCCACCGACGATCCCCGCCCCCGACGACCCCCGCGCAGCGCCGCTACGCGCCCGCGTCGAGCTTCCGGCGCAGGTTGTCGCGCGCGCTCGCCTCGAGGCGGGCGTGGAAGTACCGCGAGAGGAAGATCCGCTCCGCCGCGAGCAGCTTCTCGAAGAAGCGCCGCCGGCCCGCGGCGTAGAGCTCGGGCGGCACGGCGCTGTACTCCGCGGCGATCGCCCGGTCGTACGCGTCGAACGCCGCCGCGTCGCTGCCCAGGATGGCCATGTCGCAATCGAGGAAGAGGGCCTCCTCCTCGCCGACGTCCGCCGGCCCGAGGGCCCCGTGGCGCGCCGTGAGCAGGATGAGCCGCTCGATGAGGCCCTCGTCGAGCCCCTCGCCGGGCAGCCAGCGCGCCACCGCCTCGCGCGCGAGCTCCGCGCTGCGCGCCTCGTTGTCGTGGCGGCCGGGCACGTACACGGCGTCGTGGAAGAGCGCGGCCAGGAACACCTCCCGCGGCCTCCGCCAGCCGACGTCGCGGGCGACCTCGCCCACCCGGCGGAGCACCTCGCCCACGTGCGCCAGGTCGTGGTACGCGCGCCCGGGCTCGCCGTAGGCCGCGCGCACCGCGCCCCACAGCGGCTCGGGCAGGACCAGGCCGTCCGGGGCCTCCGGCGGCGCGTCGCCGTCGCCGCGCGCCTCGCCCGCCGCGGTCCCGCCGTCCGGCCTCACGCGAGCACCAGATCCTCGGGGCGGAACAGCTCCCCGTCGTACGTGGCGACGCGGCCCTTCTCCGTGGCCTTCGCGTGGTTCTTCGCGAGGTTGGCGCGCCCCTGGATCTCGCGATCCGTCAGGAAGCAGTCGACGTCGGCGACGCACAGCCCGGCCGAGATCGTCGGCGACCGCTCGACGCGGCGGTAGCGGCGGCGGGCGAGCCGCTCCTGGAGCGCGCGCAGGAAGTCCACCGCCCAGGCGCGCGTCGCGTTGGGCAGCGTGATCATGTACTCGTCGCCGCCGAACCGGTACGCGTGCCCGTGCGCGAAGACGTGCGCCTCGATGCTCTCCATGAGCGG
Organism: Sorangium sp. So ce117; assembly: GCF_051524395.1. Taxonomy (NCBI): domain Bacteria; kingdom Pseudomonadati; phylum Myxococcota; order Polyangiales; family Polyangiaceae; genus Sorangium; species Sorangium sp. So ce117. Next base: position 5,016,393 of record NZ_CP150309.1, on the reverse strand, counting down.
CGGGAGCACGTGGAGATCGACCGCGGTCTCGGTGTGCTGGACGTTGAACGCCTTGAAGTCGTCGATGTCGATGAACGCCACGGCGATCGAGGCGCCGCGCAGCGCGCAGCGCGCCCGGTAGTGCGCCAGATCCGGCAGGAAGAGCCCGGGCGCCTCGAGGATGTGGAACTTCTCGTCGTACTCGCGCGGGCGGAGCGGCGGCGCCTCCGGCATCACGGCCTCGGCGTGCCGGATCGACATGTAGTCGGTGAGCTGCGGCACCTTGAGCGCGCGCGTGGCCGCGAACCAGGGCGCGGCCATCAGCTGCTCCAGCCCGTGGACCTCGCGCCGGAGGTGCCGGATCGTCTCGGCGTTCACGGCCTTCTGCAGCGGCTCCTCGATCGCCGTGGCGCTGTCGCGCCGGAGGTCGATCAGGATGCGCTTGAGCAGCGGGCCCTGCGTGTCGTGGATCTGCGCGTGCGGCGGGCGCAGCTCGAGCTGCCGCCCGAGGAGGCTCAGCTGTCCGATCAGCTCCGTCACCTCCGGCGGCTCGTAGCCGCGGAACTCCTGCCGGATCACGTCCGCCACGTCGCGGCGGAATGCCTCCGTGAAGCGGGTGACGCACTGGGACAGGATCTTGGCCTCGGACTGCGTGAACTCGAGCACCTCACGAGGATATCCTGACGGCGTGCGTCCAGCGCCCCGGACGCACCGCGCGCTGGAAATCCGCCGGAAATTCGGAGATGCTGCCCCGTCACCCTCCCGCGCGATCAATGCACGACCCCACCCGGACGATCACGACCCTCCGAAGCGACGCGGTCGAGCTCCCGGACCTGCGCATCCTCGTCACCCCGCAGAAGAGCCCGCCGATCGAGGCCGCCCTCGGCGTCGCGCCGCTCGTGCTCGGGACGAGCGGCGAGTGCGACGTCATCATCCCCGACTCCCGCGTCTCGCGCCGCCACTGCCAGCTCCGGTTCTCGCCGCGCGGGGTCGTCCTCACCGACCTCGGCAGCAAGAACGGCACGTTCATCAACGACGTCCTGATCATCGAGGGCTTCCTCACCCCGGGCGCCATCGCCTCCCTGGGCGGCGTGCCCCTCACCGTGCGCGTCGGCGGCGCCCCGGTCGTCGTCCCGCTCTCCACCTCGGCCAGCTTCGGCGAGGCCCTCGGCAGCAGCGTCCCCATGCGCGCGCTCTTCGCGCGCCTCGAGCGCGCAGCGGCCACCTCGGAGACGATCCTCCTGCTCGGCGAGTCCGGCACCGGCAAGGAGGTCCTCGCCCGCGCCATCCACGCGGCGAGCCCGCGCAGCGGCGGCCCCTTCGTCGTGTTCGACTGCAGCGCCGTCGCCCCGAACCTCATCGAGGCCGAGCTCTTCGGCTACACGAAGGGCGCGTTCACGGGCGCCCAGGGCGCGCGCGCCGGCCTGCTCGAGGAGGCGAGCGGCGGCACGCTCTTCCTCGACGAGATCGGCGAGCTCCCGCTCGATCTCCAGCCGAAGCTCCTGCGCGCGCTCGAGGCCCGCCAGGTGCGCCGCATCGGCGCCGCCGCGTACACGTCCTTCGACGCCCGCGTGATCGCCGCCACGCACCGAGATCTCCAGGGCCGCGTGGCGTCAGGGGCGTTCCGCGAGGATCTCTACTACCGGCTCGCCGTCGTGGAGACCGTCGTGCCGCCGCTGCGCGAGCGCAAGGAGGACATCCCGCTGCTCGTCGAGCGCTTCCTCGCGGCGCAGGTGCCGCCGCGCTCGCTCGCCGACCTGCCGCCGAACGCGCTGGAGCTGCTCCGCGGGCACCACTGGCCGGGCAACGTGCGCGAGCTCCGCAACACCGTCGCGCGGCTCATGCTGTTCCCGCACCTCGCCGAGGAGGCGATCGTCAAGGTGGCGCCGCGGCCCGCCGACATGGGCGTCGGCCAGTTCGTCGCGCTGCCGCTCCGCGAGGCGCGCGACATGGTCGTCGAGCAGTTCGAGCGCACGTACATCGCGATGAAGCTCCGGGAGAGCGGCGGCAACGTGGCGCGCGCCGCCGCGTCGATGGGCGTCTCCCGGCAGCTCGTCCACCGGCTGATGGAGCGCTACGGCATCCGCAGCAAGGGCTGACGGGGCGCGCGGCGCGGCGCGGCGCTCGGGACGCGCCGCGCGGCGCTCAGAACGCGCCGCGGAGCGAGAGCCCGGGGCCGCCCGGCGAGAACGAGAAGCTCGCGATCGGCGCGGCGGGCGCGACGGGATCGAGCTGGAAGTAGAGCACCGCGCCCAGACCGGCCGCGAGGAACCCCACGCCCGCGGAGATGGCGCCGGCCTTCCACGTGAGATCGATCGCCTCGACGTCCTCCGCCGGGCATCCGGGCGCGCACCTCGATCGGAGCTCGCTCCGATCGAGGTGCCCCTTCACGCCGAGGAACGCGCCCACGCCGAGCCCCGCCGCGCCGACGCCGACGAGCACGAGCGGCCAGCGCTGCCGCACCGGCGGCGCGTCGGCGCCGGCCGCGGGGCGCGACGGGGCCGGCGCCGGCGCCGGGAACCGCACCGCGATCGGCAGCGCCTTGTCGCCCGGCGGCAGCGTGACCACGGTGACGACCCGCGTCCCCGCCGCGTCCTCGAAGGTCAGCGTATGGCGCCCGGGATCGAGCTCGATCGGGTCCTTCGGGAGCGCGTCGACCAGCGGCGCGCCGTCGAGGAGCACCCGGACCCGGCCCGGCGCGCGGCCGTCCGCGGACGTGGCCGACAGCGCGACGCTGGGCATGTCGCGCTCGACCTGCTCGCTCCAGCTCTGGCAGTCTCGGGCGAGGGTCGCCGGGCACGCGCTCACGCAGACGCGGAGCTCGGCGCGGGCGCGCAGCAGCGCCCTGTCGCGGAGGAGCTGCTGCGCCTGCTCGTACGAGGCCGCGCACGTCTCTCCCACGCCCTGAGCGCGGGCGCGTGGGCCCGCAAGGAGCGTGGCAGCCGCGGCGAAGGCGGCGAGGAGGCGCCCTTTCATCGCAGCGCAGGCTACACGCTTCCGTCGTTCACAGGCACTCTCGCTTGATCCGCCGGATGCCGTTGGCGTCCAGATAGTACGGAGGCACGCAGCGCGATCGCGGCCGCGCGCTGCGCGCGGGGGAAGCGGCGCGCACGCCCGCGGCGCGATCCGGCGCGGCCGCGCGCGCGGCCGGCTCCGGCGCCACGGCGGCGCTCGCGGAGGCCCCCGGCGCGGCCTGCTCCGGCGAGGCCGCCGGTGCCTCAGGCGCCGCCGCGGACGCCGTCGACAAGGCCGCTTTCGCCTCCGCAGACACCTCCGGCGTCCCCTCGCTCGCGGCAGGCGTCGCCACCGATGGCGGCGAGGCGACGGACCGCGAGGGCTCGCCGGCTCCGGCGCGCTCGGCCTGCGGCGCATCGGGCGCTGGCCGCACGCTACAGCTCCGGCCGAGGGCCACGGCGAGCACAAGCGCGCTGGCCCCGAGCGCGAGCGTGGAGGCGCGGACGAGCTGCGCGCTCGCCAGCCGCGGCGGCGCCGCCGCGGCGACCGGCGTCGCGAGCGCCGACGCCACGGGCCGCGCCATGTCCTCGACCGTCCTCGTCATCGTCGGGACCGTCACCGAGGTCCGCAGCGCGCGCCCGCGGCCGCCAGACGGCTGCGCGATGCGCGCCTCGACGTCCCGCGGCGGCGCGTCGTCCACGGCGGCGGGCCTCGGCGGCGGCGACGCCGGGGCCGCGCTCCGCTGCGACGTCTCGATCGCGGCGAGGCTCTTCGCCCGCGCCTCGAGGAGCGTCCCCGCCGTCGCCTCGACCCACGCCCCGACCGCCCGCGGGCTCGCCGGCGGCAGCGCCTCCTCCAGCGCGGCCGCCATCTCCAGCGCGGTCGCGTAACGCCGGGAGGGATCCCTGTCGAGGCCGCGGAGCACCACCTCGTCGAGCGCCTTCGGCACGTCGCCGTAGACGCTCGGCGGCTGGACGACGCCCTCGAGGATCCGCCCGAAGATCTCCGCGTCGCACTCCCCCGTGAACAGCCGCCGTCCGGTGAGCACCTCCCAGAGGACCACGGAAGCGGCGTAGATGTCGGCGCGGCGGCTCAGCGGGGCTCCGCGCAGCTGCTCCGGCGCCATGTAGCTGAGCTTGCCCTTGAGCTGCCCGACGCGGCTCACCTGGCTCCGCACCGCCGCCCGCGCGATGCCGAAATCGAGCACGCGCGGGATGCCGTCCTCGCCGACGAGGATGTTCTGCGGCGACACGTCGCGGTGGACGATCTCGAGCGCGGCGCCCTCCTCGTCGGTCGCCTCGTGCGCCGCGTGCAGGCCCGCGAGGGCGCCGGCGATGATGGCCGAGCCGATCGGCTGCGGCACCTTGGCCCCTCGCCGGCCGGCCTCGCGCAGCAGGCTCGAGAGCGATTCCCCCGCGATGTACTCCATGACCACGAAGAGCTCGTCGTCGGCCTGCACGCTGTCGAGCGTGGTGACGACGTTCGGGTGGCGGATGCGCACCGCGAGCCGCGCCTCGTCGAGGAGCATCGACGAGAACTCGGGGTCCCTGGCGAACTGCGGGTGCAGGCGCTTGATCGCGACCGTGCGGGCAAAGCCATGGGCGCCCACGAGCCGCCCGAAATGGACGGACGCCATGCCCCCGGAGGCGATCACGCCATGGAGCGTGTACCGATCGAGGGTCCGCCGCTCGCGCTCCTGAGCAGGTGCCATGGTGGCTCTGTTCTACAACATCTCGGCAGCGTTGCCGGACGGTAACCTGCGCGCCGCGCTCGCGTCAGGCGGCCAATGACGCCGGGCAGCGGCGAGGGCGCTCGACGCGGCAGATGGGTGTCTGACCGCCCCTGCCGAGGTGGGACCGATGGAGATGCAACTGCGTGTGTCCACAGTGTCAACTCACGGTTGACATCGATCGGGCTGGCGCGCGCGCCGTCGGCTCGAGCGCTCCGAGCGCGCGGCGCCGCGCGGCAGGGGCGCGGCGTCCTCCTGCTACAGGGGAACCTCGATCACGCTCTCGCAGGTGAAATCGACGCTCAGCTTGGCCACCATGTCCGCCTGGACCGTGGCGCACGCGTCGACACACAGCACGATCTGCGTCGGACTCGCGGGCTCGTCGTAGCGCCAGGCCCCCTCGGTCGCGCAGCTCTGGTCGTACACGAGCTCCGTGGTCGCGCTCGATCCGCTCGTGTAGAGCACGCGGACCTTCTCCTTGTCGAAGGTGCTCCCTCCCGGCGGGAGCGGGATCGCCATCGTGCACGAGACCGAGGCGCCGCGGATCCGGTCGACCGCCGCCTTGAAAGCGGCGGTTGTCTGCGAGGGATCGCCCGTGTCGATGAGCACGGCGCCCTCGGTGCCGCCGGCCGCGGCGATCTTGTGCAGGTCGTCGAGGGTGTCCGGCGCGCCCTTGATCTGCGGGTTCTCGACGCCGATGACGTAGGTCGGGACGCCCTCCGCCAGCGCCGCCTGGGCGTCGGCCACGACGGCATCGATCGTGTCGGAGGCCTCGTCGCAGCCCTGCGGGTAGCCGTCCGTCACGAGCACGATCGCGTATTTCCCGGGGTTCTGCTGCCGCTGCGCCTCGATGAACGCGCTCGTGCCCCGCATCACCCACGCGGTCGGCGTGCCGCCGCGCCAGTCGTCCGAGCTCGCCGGCTCGATCGCGTCGATCGCCTCGGTGAAGGCCGCCGAGGGGAGCGGCGTCAGCGGCACGTCCGGCGTCGCGTAGATCTCGGACGAACACTTGTCGTCGTCGGCGGGAAAGAACGAGAGCGAGGCCGTCAGCCCTTCGGAGCCGGGATCCGAGAAGAACTGCTTGGTCGCAGCGACCACAGGATCCCACTTCAGGGCCTTGTCGTGCCAGTCCTTGTCGCCCTTGCCCATGCTGCCCGAAACGTCGAACGCGAACGCCAGGTACACGGGCTGGAGGGATGCAGCCGCCGTCTGGGTGGCGCACGCTCCGCCTCCGCCCGCGGGGCTGGCACCGCCCGCGCCGCTCGATCCGGACCCGATCCCGCCGCCGATGTCCAGCGAGCCCCCCTCGCCGGAGCCGGAGCCGTAGCTGCCGCCGGAGCTCGCCCCTTCACGTTCTCCCCCTTCGCTCGGGCTGCTGCCGCACCCGAGCCCGACCGCAGCCACGCTCAGCACCGCCGTGACAACTCTAAGCAATTTCATGCATCGACTCCTTGCACCACCGCGCGCCGGCACCGCGCCGCCGCCATCAAGCCACCTGGATCGCGCGTGGTCCCAGGCCTCGGCTCTCCGTCTCCATCTCCAAAGCACACGAGGTGCCAGCGTGCGGAGGCTCGGGGGCGCTCACTGCACGGGCGCAACGTGGGAGATCAGCACGCCCATGTTCTTGATGAACGACTCCACGGAGATGCCCGTTGGCGACTCCTCGGCGGCGTACGTCGCTGGCGCCTTCGTCGGGTCGTACGGAGAGGTATCGTTGCGATCGCCGACGTGCGTGGTGGCGTAGGTGTCCTCCACGAACGGCTCGGCGGCGCCAGGACCTTTGTAAGGGTTCGTGATCATCGTGATCTTGGTCGGCCAGTAGCCCTCTCCGTTGAGCTCGCCGACGAGCTTCTGCGCGTCCTCCGCGGTCACCGGCGCGGTCGTCATCGTGGCGCCGGCGTACAGGTCCTCGAGCTTCACCTCGCGCAGCGAGAAGTACCGCGGCAGCGCCACCGGCCCTGTGATCTCGAGGGGCGAGTCCGCCGTCAGCGCCTCGGGCGACATCGCCGCGAGCTCCTCGTAGCGGGAGCGCATGGCGTCCACGTCGAGCTTGCGCGCCTGCCCGTAGTGGCCGATGGGCTTCGCGGGGTCCTTGTCGAAGTAATACTCGCCGTTGACGACGTTCGAGCCGCGCCGGTGGACGTAGAGCGGAATGTCGGTCCCGATCTCGATGTACGTGGGGTGCGTTCGGTCGGGGAAGATCTCCACGAGCTCCGGCGGCAGCTTGACCTTGTCCAGCCAGTCCAGCGCCTCGGGCACGCGGGCGATGAACTTCTCGTCCCCGGTCATGTTGTAGAAGTTGAGGAGCTGCTGGATGTTGTTGGCCGTCGTGTGTGTGGTCAGCGCCTCCGGCTCGTAGGTGCGCGCCCCGGCCGGCTCACCGTCCTGCGTGAACTGAAGGCCCCACGCGGGCTGCGGCGCGGGCTGCTGCAACGCGACGAAGTTGTCCATGGCGCGCTCGATGTTCCCGAGCAGCTGCGACTCGCCCAGCGCGAGGTGGCACATGATCAGGAACTTGATGTTCTCTCCGGCCACGTCGTCGTTGAAGGTGATGTGGCTCGTGTAGTCGGGCTCGCCGCCCTTGCCCATCAGCGGGAAGCGCTGCGGCCAGCCGCCCCCCTCGTACTGGCTCTCGGTGACGAAGCCGATCGCCTTGTAAAGGGGCTCGCGGAACCGCTCGTCCTTCTTCTCGAGGTACATGCGCAGGAGGAGCTGCGAGGCCACGGCGGTGCCCGCGTCGTCGAACGTCGCGTTGCCGTAGTAATGCTGGAACTCCTCGAGCCGCCAGCCGTTCTTGCCGATGGTGTCGTACCAGTCCTTGAGCGACTCCTCGCCCGCGAAGTCATAGATGTAGTTCCAGCCGCCGGCCTCGTGCTGGGCCTCGATCAGGGCGAGCGTGACCTGCTCGGCAGCCTTGTAATAGAGCTCGTCGCCGGTGGCGTGGTAGGCGTCCAGGTAGAGGTGCCCCATCGACGGCGTGCCCGGCGGCTGCACCCACAGCATGGTGCGCTTCGCCTCCATCTCACCCCAGCTCCTCGAGAGATCCGAGAGATAGCTCCACACGTAACCGCCCTTGTACGCGACCTCCTCGCTCATGAAGGTGGCCGCGCGCTTCATCGCGTCGACGTACGGGACCATCTCGGACGGCACTTCCGGCCCGGGCCCAGGGCCCGGCTCGCTGTCCCCCCCGCAGGCGGCCAGCGCGAAGGGTAAGAGGATCGACATCGCGAACGTTCTGCGTTTCATAGGCTCCTCGATCGCACGGGGCCGCTGCGTCGGTCGCAGGGCCCGTCGAAAAGACATGGGATGTTGGTGGACTGGAGAGGCTGATCGGATTCCCGCGCTCAGGGCATGTACTCTTCGCGCGCGGGGGTGAACACATCGAGCACGACGGACGGCTCGAACGCCCAGGCCTGGTGCTCGACGCCCCCGCGGACCACGAAGCTGTCCCCGGACCACGCCTCGAACTCCTCGTCTCCACACGAGAACTTGAGGTGTCCGGAGATGATATAGACCAGCTGATCGTGAGGGTGGCTGTGGCGCGCCCCGGCCCAGCCGACCTCCATGTGGTGCTCGACGAGCATCATGTTGGGGTTGTGGGCGAGCACCCGGCGCTTCAGCCCCGGCTCGGGCGTGAAGAACTCCACCGCATCGCCGGACACGCGAGCCAGGCTCGGAACATCGCTTCTCTTCAGATGACTCATGCTTCCTCCGGCGCCTCGCGGCCGCTCCGCTCAGCGCGCTTCTCCATCCCGGCCCGCGCGGACCGGACAACAGCCAGGAACTCCCGCGCTCGCTCCGTGAGGACCTCGTCGCAGCCGGCCTCGAGCGCCGAGGCGTCGACGAGCTCGCCGCCGACCCCGAGCGCCACGGCGCCTGCCTCGATGAACTCGCGCGCGGTGGCGAGGTTGACCCCGCCGGTCGGCAGCATCTTCACGTGCGGGAGCGGCCCCCGCAGCGCGCGCAGGTACTTCGCGCCGCCCATCGCCGAGCACGGGAACACCTTCACCGCGTCGGCGCCGGCGCTCCACGCGGCGATCACCTCGGTCGGGGTGAGCGCCCCGGGGAAGACCGCCTTCCCGAGCTCGCGCGCCGCGCGGATGACCTCGAGGTTGAGCCCCGGGCTCACGATGAACTGCGCGCCCGCCTCGATGCACCCGCGGGCTGCGTCCGCGGTGAGCACCGTGCCCGCGCCCACGAGGACGTTGCTCCCCATCCGCGAGGTGATCTCGTGCATGACGGCGAGGGCGTCCGGGACCGTCATCGTGATCTCGAGGACATCGATCCCTCCGGCGCACAGCGCGCGACCGGCGCGCACCGCGAGCGCGCCGCTCGACGCGCGCACCACGGGGACGACGCCGATCTCCTCGATGCGGCGGACGACGTGCTCTCGGTCCATCGCGTGATTCATCGCATGATTCATCGCGTGATTCATCGCTTGCCTCATCGATCGATCCTCGCGCTGGCCCCGCTCATCGCCCGCCGCACCTCGGCGAGCGACGCCATCGACGTGTCGCCCGGCGTCGACATCGCGAGCGCCCCGTGCGCGACGCCGCACTGGAGCGCCCACTCCGGGCTCTGCTCGGAGAGGAGCCCGTAGATGATCCCCGAGGCGAACGAGTCGCCCCCTCCGACGCGGTCGAGGATCTCGATGTCCCGCTGGGCGACCTCGTAGAACTCGCCCTTGCAGTACAGGATGCCGCCCCAGCCGTTGACGCTCGCGCTCCTGGCCGTCCTGAGGCTCGTGGCCACGACCGAGATGTTGGGGTACGTCGCGACGACCTCCGAGATCATCCGGCGGAACCCCGTCGTGTCGAGCTGGCGATAACCCTCATCGACGCCCGGCACCTCGAAGCCGAGCGCCGCGACGAAGTCCTCCTCGTTGCCGAACAGGCAGTCGACGTAAGGCATCAGGGCGCGGTTGACCTCGCGCGCCCTCGCCTGGCCGCCGAAGTTCTTCCAGAGCGAGGGCCGGTAGTTGAGATCGTAGGAGATCCGCACATCGTGCTCGCGCGCGGCCTCCATGGCCTCACGCGCCACGCCGGCCGTGCTCTCCGAGAGCGCGCAGAAGATGCCGCCCGTGTGGAACCAGCGGGCGCCGCGCTCCCCGAAGACGGCCTTCCACGGGAGATCGCCGGCCTTCAGCCTGGAGGCCGCGCTGTGGCCGCGATCCGAGCACCCGACGGCGGCGCGCGGCCCGAAGCCGCGCTCGGTGAAGTTGAGGCCATTGCGCGCCTCGCGGCCCACACCGTCGTAATCGACCCAGCGCACGTGGGAGGTGTCGACCCCGCCCTGGAGCATCAGGTCCTCGATCAACCGCCCGACCGGGTTGTCCGCGAGCGCCGTGACGATGGCTGTCCGGAGCCCGAAGCAGCGCCGGAGCCCCCGCGCTACGTTGTACTCTCCCCCGCCCTCCCCGATGTCGAACGCCCGCGCGGTGTGGATCCGCCGCTCTCCCGGGTCGAGGCGCAGCATCACCTCCCCGAGGCTCACCTGGTCCCACGCACAGCCCTTTGCATTTCGGATCTTCATCTTCACGCTCCTCAACGGCTCATCCACCCGCCGTCGACGACCAGCACGTGGCCGTGGACGTACCTGCTCGCCTCCGAGCACAGGAACAGCGCCGCTCCCGCGATGTCGCTCGGCTCCCCCCAGCGCCCCGCCGGGATGCGATCGAGGATCTGCCGGCTGCGCGCCTCGTCGGCCCTCAGCGCCGCCGTGTTGTCCGTCGTGATGTAGCCCGGGGCGACCGCGTTCACGTTGACGCCCCTCCCGGCCCACTCGTTCGCGAGCGCCTTGGTCAGCTGCGCGATCCCACCCTTGGACGCCGCGTAGGCCGGGACCAGGATCCCGCCCTGGAAGGAGAGCAGCGACGCGATGTTGACGATCCTGCCCGAGCCTTGCTCGAGCATCTGCTTCCCGGCGAGCTGCGACAGGCGGAACGCGGACGTCAGGTTGACCTCGATCAAAAGGTCCCAGTCGTCCTCGGAGTACTCGACGGCCGGCGACCTCCGGATGAGACCTGCGTTGTTCACGAGGATGTCGATGCGTCCGAGCTCGGCCTTCGTCCTCCGGACGAGCTCCGCATGCGAGGCGCGATCCGCGAGATCCGCGGCCATGCCGGTGGCGCGACGCCCGAGCTTCCGCACCGCCGCCATGGTGGCCTCGCCCGGCTCGCCCTTGCCGTGACAGGCGATGTCCGCGCCCGCCGCCGCGAGCGCCGTCGCGATCGCGGCGCCGATCCCCGTGGCCGAGCCCGTCACGAGCGCGACCTTGCCGTCCAAACGAAACGGATCGTTCGTCATTGTCCTATCCCTGCTTGAGCCGCGCGGGTTCGAGCCGCGGCACGAGCGCGTGAATGATGGCGAGCGCGAGCACGTAGGCAGACGCCGCCATGATGAACAGCGTTGAATAGCTCCCGGTGAGCTGGAGGACGCGGCCCGCGATCTGCGCGATGAGCATCCCGCCGATGGCCCCGGCCATGCCTCCGAACCCGACGGCCGACCCCACGGCCTGCGACGGGAACATGTCCGTGGTGAGCGTGAACAGGTTCGCCGAGAAGCCCTGGTGCGCGGCGGTGGCGAGGCCCAGGAGCAGCACGGCGACCCACAGCGAGTCGGTGCGCGTCGCGAGGAAGACGGGCGCCACGCCGAGCGCGCAGGCGAGCATCGCGGTCTTGCGCGCCGCGTTCGCCGTCCAGCCGCGGCGCATCAGCATCGAGGAGAACCAGCCGCCGGCGATGCTGCCCACGTCGGAGAGCAGGTAGATCGTGACGAGCGGCGGGCCGATCTGGAGGAGGTTCAAACCATGCTTGCGGTTCAGGAAGTCGGGGACCCAGAACAGGTAAAGCCACCAGAACGGATCGGTCATGAACTTGCCGAGCGCGAACGCCCACGTCTGGCGGTGCGGGATCAGGCTGAGCCAGCCGATCTTGCCTGGCGCCGGCGACGGCTCGCTCGTGATGTAGGCGCGCTCCTGCGGCGTGACGCGCGGGTTCTCCGCGAGGGGGCGATACAGGATCATCCAGGCGACGATCCAGAGCGCCCCGATCGCGCCGGTCAGCGCGAAGGCCGCGCGCCACCCCCAGGACACCGCGATCCACGGGACCACGAGGGGGCACACGATCGCGCCGATGTTCGTGCCCGAGTTGAACAGGCCGGTCGCGAGCGCGCGCTCCTTCTTCGGGAACCACTCCGCGATCGTCTTGAGGGCGCCCGGGAACATGCCGGCCTCGCCGATGCCGAGGGCGAACCGCGCCGCGGAGAGCCCCCCGGCGCTGCCGACGAGCGCGTGCGCCGCCGCCGCGAGGCTCCAGAACCCGACGGCGAACGAGAACCCGCGCCGCGTCCCGATGCGATCCATGAGGCGGCCCATCGTCAGCATCCCGATGGCGTAAGCGGCCTGGAACGACGTGACGATGTTGCCGTAATCGATGTCGTTGTAGCCGAGCTCCTTCTGCAGCGTCGTCTTGAGGACGCCGAGGACCTGCCGGTCGACGTAGTTGATCGTCGCGGCCGTGAACAAGAGGGCGCAGATCACCCACCGATAACGCCCGATGCCGGCCGAGAGCGACGCGTCGCCGGCGCCCGCGACGCGCGGCACCTCCGCGGGCGCGTCGGCGATGGCCGTCGTGGGCTCCGTATTCATCACCATGAAGCTATCCTCCTGAGTCCGACCCGCCTGGCGCTGGCCGACTCCCCCATTGCCTACTTGAGGCTCGCCTCGAGCCCGGAGCCGCGCTGGGCAAACTCCGGCTGGACGTTGACCACCCCGAACACCCGATCTTCGCGCTCGCGGTGCGCGGCCATGAGCCAGACGAAGTTGATGGAGTGCCCCGGCGCCGCGACGTTCGGGTGATACCCCGCCGGCATCAGCACGGCGTCGCCGTCCCGCACCACCGTGACGACCTCGGGCGCCTCGGGAGCCGTGTAGACGAGCTGCACGCCGAACGCCGGCGGCGGCATATCGAAATAGACGTACATCTCCTCGAGCAGGTCGGTGTGCTCGTGCGGGGGCCAGCTGGTCCAGTGCCCCGGCGCCGAGCGCGTGAAGCCCGCGACGATGCGGCCGGCCTGCACGTTCTTGCCGAGCAGGATGCTGAGCTCGCGCGTCGTGGCGTCGCCGCCCGCTTTGAACTTGAGCGACGAGTTCCGCTCGACGTCCTTGTAGCGGACGACCTGGAGGGGATAGTCCCCCTCCACCTCGGCCCCGCACTCGACGAGATCGACCACCGAGCTCGTGCGCACCTCGACGGCCGAGCCGCGAGGCACGTAGAGGGCATCGTATTGCCCGAGCGCGATCACCTCCCCGCCGTTCACCTTGACGCCGCACTCGCCGGCCATGCAGAGGAGCCCTACCTCGCGTCCGGAGGTCTCGAACCGCGCCTCCGGCGTGGTCCCGTCGAGCAGGATCCGACCGTAATGGAGGCGCTTCATCGGGCTGTCAGCCGGCGTCACGGAGAGCTTTCGCCCCCTGTGCGACGCCGTCCCGCGGACCACGACCTGACCAGGGTTCACTGGCTTCATGGACAAAACCCTTCCCTTGCTTCGTTAACGGAATTTACGAATGGACGCGGTGAATCCCCCGAGCCCCGCGGCTGCGTCAGAACGCCGGGCTGGCCTTGATGTTCCACTCGACGTTCAGGCCGATGAAATGCTCCCACGTGCGCTGGCTGAAGACGTCGTCCTGCGGATAGAGCGCCTTCGCGCCGTCGTCGCGCCGGGTCACGAGCCAGATGAACCGGAATTGAGGGCGCTTGAAATCACCCTTGCCTGCCACGTTCAGGAACGGCACGAGCCCGAGGCGCACGAGGCTCGCGCTGTGGTGGCTCGCCGCCGGGTGCGCGCCCGCCGCCGCGGGGTCGGCCGGCGGCGGGACCCTCCCCCGCCGCTGCGCCTGGTACGAGGCCTCGACGGCGACGCCTCCCCAGTCGCGCAGGTAGAGGTGCGGCCGCACGAGCAGGATGCCCTCGTCCAGATCGGCGAGATCGAACGGCTCGCTGGCGTTGCGGAAGGAGCGCACGTATCCCGCGGCCATCAGGCCGAGCGGCCCTGTCTCGTAGTTGCCGCTCAAGGTGAAGAGGAGCTCGTGCGCGCCGGTCGCGGTGCCGTCCGGCGCGGGCTGGGTGGGAGCGCCGAACTCGCCGTAGGCCGCGAGGCCGCCCGCGTAGCGGAGGAACAGGTGCAGGTGTCCGTTGTTCACGCCGGTGAACGGGCTGATCTGCGCGCCGACGACGTAGCCGGCGTCGCGCGGCAGGCGCTCGACGACGCCGGCCTCCGCCGTCTCGCGCGTGCCCGATGGCAGCTGGTGCAGCTCGCCATACAGGACGCCCTTGACGCCGCTCTTCTCCCCGACAGGGACGGTGTGGCTCGCCTTGACGCTGGAGATGAGCCGCTGGCGATCGAGGAGGTTGACGTTCGCCGCGCCAGGCTGGTTGAGCGCCGGCGGGCGCTCCACCGTCTGGAGGTAATACGGCGAGAGCGGCCGGTTGACGCCTGCGTGCGCCGCGAAGTACGTGCGCTTCGAGGGCAGGTCGTAGCGGACGCCCCCGCCCAGGGTGTTCAGCCAGTCGAGCGGCCAGAAATCGAGCAGCTCGGCGTTGTCACCGCGGTACAGGCGCGAGCCGACCCACACGGACAGGCCCTTGACGCCGAGGTCTCGCTCCTCGACGAACGCGTTGCGCACCGACATGTTGATGTTCCACGGCCGCGCGTTGTTGTAGTGGAGGACGGGGGCGTCCACGACCAGGCGGACGGCGACGCGCGTGGTGGCGCCGGTGGACTCCCAGTGATCCTGCCGCTCCAGGTCCATCTGGATGAACGTGGACTCGTCGAGGCGCGAGCCTCGCCAGACGATATCGGCGTCTCGCCCCGGCCCCATCTCGGCGTCCGTTGCCGCGACGACGCGGCCGACGCCGCCGAAGAAGAAGCCGCTCTCCGGCACCGGCGCCGGAGTGGGGGTCGGAGGGGGCTGCGGCTGCCCGTTCACGACCGCTGGAGGCGCTTCGGGCGCCGGAGTCGGAGTCGGAGTCGGCTGCCCGTTCACGACCGCTGGAGACACCCAGATCGCCGCGCCGAGGAGGGCGGAGACTGCGCCGCGCCGCGGAGCGCGGCGGGCGTCGTGCGCGGGGTCGCAAGAGAGATGGAGGATGGGATTCAAGGTGCGCCGATCGGGTGGTGTGTTGGAGCGGCAGCAGCGCAAGCAGCGGGTTGTCGTCAGGGCGAAAGGAGCCCGACGAGCACGCTTGGCGTGGCTCGCTCATCGATTGGAATGCTCGCAGCGCTCGCGCTCAGGCGCGCTCGCCCGCGTCCGTCAACGTTCATCACGGCACAAAGCAAGCGATGGGCCAGGGACGTTCGGCTCGGTCACAGCGCCACGTTTCAGGCGTCCTCGCCGCCGCCAGAGTGCGAATCGCGATTCAGATGGGCAGCCGCCGTGGAGAGCCCGTAAACCTCGGGTTGACACGGTTGACGTGACCGATACCGGCGGTTGACGCGCACCTCCCGCGAGGAGCCCGCGCGGCGATGGCGGCTCCTCGCGCGGGGCGCCCCCCGCCGCAGCGGGGTCGTCGAGCCTCCGGATCCCGCGGGTGGCCAGACCAAGGGGCCGGGGCGGCGCGGGAGGTCAACGTCTTGCGTTGCCATGGCCTTCGCGGTAAGGGGGCGGCAATGAGTGGTCCCGAACTCGGCCGCCTCATCGACGAGGTCGATCGCACGGTGGACGTCCAGTTCGCCGCTGCCGGCGATCTCGATGAGCTGAACCGCCTGTATGCCAGCCTGCTCGGGCGCCGCGGGTCGCTCAATGCGCTGATGAAGCAGCTGCCCGGCGCGGCGCCCGAGGAGCGCAAGGCGCTCGGCCAGCGCCTCAACGCCGTCAAGGGCCGCGTGGAGCGCGCCCGCGAGGAGGCGACGGCGAGGATCAAGCGCGCTGCGCGCGATCGCGAGCTCTCCGCGCCGCCCCTCGATATCACCCTGCCCGGCCGCTGGCGCGCGCCCGGGCGGTCGCACCCGATCATGCGGACCCTCGACGAGATCGTCGATATCTTCGTCGGGCTCGGGTTCGACGTGGCCGAAGGGCCGCAGATCGAGCTCGCGCGCTACAACTTCGATCTCCTCGGGTTCCCGGCGGATCACCCCGCCATGGACATGCACGACACGTTCTACATGGCCGGCGATCCTGGTCAGAACGTGCTCCTCCGGACGCACACGAGCCCGGTCCAGGTGCGCGAGATGCTCTCCCACCCTCCGCCGGTGATGATCGTCGCGCCCGGGGTCGTGTACCGCCGCGACGACGACGCGAGCCACAGCCCCATGTTCGTGCAGATCGAGGGGCTCGTGGTCGACCGCGACGTGTCGCTCGCCGATCTGAAGGGCCTGCTCGAGGTCTACAGCCGCCGGATGTTCGGCGAGGCCACGAGGACGCGCTTCCGGCCGAGCTACTTCCCCTTCACCGAGCCCAGCGCGGAGCTCGACGTGTCCTGCCTCGTCTGTTTCGGCGAGAACCGCGCCTGCCCGCAGTGCAAGGGGACGGGCTGGCTGGAGGTGCTCGGGTGCGGCATGGTCCACCCGACGGTGCTCCGGAACGTCGGGATCGACCCGGAGGAATACACGGGGCTGGCGTTCGGCATCGGCGTGGATCGCACGGCCAACATGAAGTTCGCCGTCGACGATATCCGCGCCTTCTACGAGAACGACGTCCGCTTCCTCGGAAGCCTCTAGGCCACTGCCCCTCGCCCGCAGGCCCGATTCCCCATGTTGATATCCTACAAGTGGCTTCAAGAGATCCTCGGCGCCGATCCCGGCGTCGACGCGGTGACCTCGGCGCTCGGCCGCGGCGGGCTCGAGGTCGACCGCGTGACGCACGTCGGCGCCGCGCTGCGCTCCGTGGTCCTCGCGAGCGTCGTCGCGACGCGGCCACACCCGGCGGGCAAGAAGGGCCTGACGGTGGTCCGCGTGGACGCGGGTGATCGAGAGGTAGAGGTCGCGTGCGGCGCGCCGGTCATCCCGGCGGCTCCGGCGCTCGTCTGTTATGCGCCCGTGGGGGCGCAGGTGCTCGACCGCACCGGCGCGCTCGTGACGCTGACCGAGAAGGCGGTCGCCGGCTTCACGTCGCCCGGCATGCTCTGCGCCGAGGACGAGCTCGGGCTCGGGTCGAGCCACGAGGGTCTCCTGACCGTGGAGGGCGCGCGTCCGGGGCAATCGCTGCTCGACTGGGAGCCCCGCCTCGAGGACTGGATCATCGAGCTGAGCGTCACCCCGAACCGGCCCGACGCGCTGGGGCACCTGGGCGTGGCGCGGGACGTGGCCGCGGTGCTCGGCCTACCGTTCCACCCGCCCGCCGTCGCCGCGGCTCGAGCGAACGGCGCGAACGGCGCCGGAGCGCCCGCGGCCGTGGAGGTGCGCGACGGGGACCGCTGCCCCCGGTATGACGGGCAGGTGATCGAGGGCATCGGCGTGGGCCCCTCGCCGCTCTGGGCGCGGGTGCGGCTCGGCCGCCTCGGCGTCCGGCCGATCACCAACATCGTCGATGCGACCAACCTTGTGATGCTCGAGCGGGGGCAGCCGCTCCACGCCTTCGATCTCGATACGCTGCGGCTCCCGATCGAGATCCGGAGGGCCAAGGCGGGCGAGGCGTTCGTCGCGCTCGACGGGCAGAAGCTGTCCCTCGACGAGGACGATCTGGTGATCGCCGACGCGGACCGCGTGGTGGCCCTGGCGGGCGTCATCGGCGGCGCGGACAGCGGCGTCACCGCGACGACGCGGCGGGTGTTCCTGGAGTCGGCGTACTTCGAGCCGCGCGGGATCCGCAGGTCGGCGCGCCGGTACGGCTTCCACACCGAGGCGTCGCACCGCTTCGAGCGGGAGGTGGACATCTCGGGGGTCCCCCTGTCGCGCGACCGCGGTAGCGCGCTCATCTGCGAGCTCGCCGGCGGCGAGGCGGCGGGCGAGCCGATCGACGCGTACGTGGCGCCGCGCGCGCCGCGCCGCCTGACGCTGCGGCTCCCGCGGTACCAGCGGATCATCGGGGCCGAGGCGCCGGCACGGGCGCGCGAGATCCTGGAGACGCTGGGGCTCTCGGTGCTGGAGCAGAAGGCGGACCGGCTCCTCGTCGAGGTGCCGGAGCACCGGCCCGACATCGCGGAGGAGATCGACCTCATCGAGGAGGTCGCGCGCATCGCCGGCTACGACCAGATCCCGAGCCGGCTGCCGCGCGTCGGGGCCGCGCCGGCGGGCGCCCGCGGCGATTACCGGCTGCGGCGCAGGGTGCGGCAGATCTGCACGGGGATCGGGCTGCACGAGGCGGTGACGTACTCGTTCCTGTCGCCCCAGGAGCTGAAGGCGGCGCGCTACGACGACGGGTCGCTCCTGCGGCTGCTCAACCCGCTCTCCGAGGAGAAGTCGGTGATGCGGCCGTCGCTGGTCCCTGGGCTGCTCACGGTGGTGCAGCGCTCGCAGCGGTACAACGTGCCGCGGGTGCGGCTGTTCGAGGTGAGCCAGGTGTTCCTGCCGTGGCAGGGCGAGGCGGGCGGCGCGGGCCAGCTGGCGCGGGTCGAGCGGCCGCCGGTGAACGAGCCGACGCGGCTCACGATCTTCCTCGCGGGGCCGCGCGACAGCTACCTGACGCGGCCCGAGGACGTCGATTTCTACGACGGCAAGGGCGCGGTCGAGGCGGTGATCGCGGAGCTCGCGGGCAGCGTGACGCCGGCGTTCGACCTCTCGGGCGAGCCGCCGCCGTGGGCGCACCCGAAGAAGGGCGCCCGCGTCCTGCTCGACGGCCGCGAGGTCGGGTACGTGGCGGAGCTGCACCCGGACGTGCGCGAGGCGCTGGAGATCACGAGCGGGGCCGTCGTGGCGGAGCTGGACCTCGCGGCGGTGGCTGCGGCGTACAAGGCGCCGGTGGCCGCGAAGCCGAGCCGGTTCCCGGCGATGCGGCACGACGTGGCGCTCCTCTTGCCGCTCGACGTGCCGGCGGGAGATGTGCTCGAGGTGCTGCGGACCACCGCGGGGGAGCGCTGCGAGAAGGTCGAGATGTTCGACCGGTACCGCGGCGAAGAGCTCCCGCCGGGGACGCACTCGCTGGGGTTCGCGCTGTGGTTCCGGTCGGCCGAGCGGACGCTGACGGACGACGAGGTCGACAAGTGGACGAAGGCCGCGGTGGACGCGGCGAAGGCGCGGTTCGGGGCGCAGCAGCGCTGAGGGCCGGCGGCGCGCTTGCTCCGCAGCGCCGCCTCGGCCGCTTACCTCGCCTTCTGCTCCTCCTGGGTGGCCTTGACCTGGGCGCGGCGCGCGTCGGCCTCGGGCCGCTGCGCCGTGTCCGGCGCCGTCCTCGCCTCGCCCGCCGCCACGCGGGCCCGCCCGGCCTCGGCCTCCGCGCGCTCGCGGGCCTCCTCCGCCTCGCGCTGCATCCGCTCGGCCCGCCTCCTCTGCGCCTCGCTCTCCTGCTGCGCCCGCTCCGCCGCGCTCCGCTGCGCCTCCTCGCTCGCCAGCGCCTTCTTGAGCGTGTCCTCCGTTCTCCGGATCTCCTCGAGCTGCTCCGTGATCACCGTGTTCTGGCGGGTCAGCTTCACGATCCCCGCCCCCGCCGCGACCACCAGCAGCGAGAGCGCCGCGATGATCCCGGACACGAGGCGCCGCCTCCCGCGTTGCTGCTGGTCGGCGAACCGGAGCACCTCCTCCAGATAGAGCCTCTCCCGCTCCGGCAGCGCGCCCCGGTAGCGCTCGCGAAAGCCGCGCGCCTCCTCGGCGACCTTGCCGCGCCAGAGCGTGTCCGCGGCGCGGCCGCTCGCGTCCCAGAGCCTCGCCGCCGCGCGCAGCCGGTCCAGGAACGCGGCGTCTTCCTGGTTCTCGTCCAGCCAGCGCCGCAGCGTCGGCCACCGCTCGATGAGCGACTCATGCACGATCTCCACCGTGCTCCCCGCGCGGTCGCTCGCCGTCTCGATCGCCAGGAGCCGAGCGTCGGCGAGCAGCTCCACCACCCGCTCGATCTCGCCCCGCTCCCCGGGCAGCTCGCAGAGCTCACCCAGGCTGGCCACGGCCCGCGTCCGCTCCGGCGTCACAAGGCGCTCCAGCACCGCCCGCGCGAGCTTCGCCCGGCGCTCGCTCATCCCGGCCAGCACCGTGTCGGCGTGGCTCGCCAGCGCGCCCGCCACGCCCCCGAGCGCCTCGTAGCTCGCCCGCGTGAGCAGCTTGCGCTCCCGAGCGCGCATCTCCCACAGCCGGGCCGCCGTGAACTGCAGGAGCGGCAGCGCGCCGCGCGTCGTCGCCAGCGCGTCGAGGATGCCCTCGATCATCGCCGTGTCCTCGATCTCGTGCCGCGCCGCCTCGATCGGCCTCATCAAGGCCTCGCGCAGCCCCTCGCGCCCCATCGGCCGCAGGAACACGAGGCCACGGATCATCGCCGCCATGAACTGCTCGTGCTCGGCCATCCGCTCGAGGAAATCCGACCGGACGGACAGGACGACGCGGAGCGGCGAGGAAGCATCGTCGGCGATCCCTTCGAGGCACGCGAGGAACGCCGCGCGCTCGCCGGCCGGGGCGCCGAGCGTGAAGAGCTCCTCGAACTGATCGACGAACAGGACGAGGCGCTTCTGCGCGCGGCCCGCCCCCCCGCGCAGCGCGGCGCCGAGCAGGCCGGGCTCGGCGCGCAGCCGCTCGACGAGCGCCCCGCGCATCGCCGCGCCGCCCTGCGGGGAGAGCGCCTTCAGGTCGGTGTTGAGGGTCACGGCGGGGTGGTCGAACAGGTCCGCCAGCACCGCCATCGGCTCGCGCCCGGGCCGCACGACGAGCGCCTCCCAGCCCTCGCCAGAGCGCTTGAGCGCCGGGATCACCCCTGCCCTGACGAGCGACGACTTCCCCACCCCCGACGCCCCCGCGATCGTGAGCAGCGGCTGGCTCCGGAGGCGCGCCACCGCGCCCGCGAGGTCCTGCGCGCGGCCGAAGAAGCGGTCGGCGTCGGCCTCCTGGAACGACGACAGGCCGGCGAACGGGCTCTCGTCGCTGCCGAGGAGGATCTCCCGGCGCCCCGGGAGCAGGGGCAAGAGCTCGGTCAAGAGCTCCTGCGCGGAGGAGAATCGGTCGGACTTCCGCTTGCAGAGGCAGCGATCGATGATCGCGCCGAGCGCGCCGGCCTCCGGATGGCGCCCGCCCACCGTGGGCATCGGCTCGTCGAGGATCGGCACCGCGAGGAGATCCATCTTGCCGCACGGCGCGAGCGGGTGCGCGCCCATCACGAGCTCGTGGAGAATGATGCCGACGGCCCAGACATCGCTCGAGGGATCGATGTCGATTCCTCTCCACTGCTCGGGGGACATATACGCAAGCGTGCCGATGATCCCGCCGTCGCGGGTCAAGCCCGCGTCCCCGGCGACGGCGCGACCGGCCGAGAGGACCGCCTCGTCCTCGCGCAGCTTGGCGATGCCGAAATCGACCACCTTGATCGCCCCGGACGCCTCCAGCATGATGTTCTCCGGCTTGAGGTCGCGGTGGACGATGCCGGACGCGTGCGCGCTCGCGAGCGCGCGCACGACGGGGACCACCATGTCGACCGCCAGGCCGGGCGGCACCGGAGCCGTCGACACCTCCTCTTCCGCGTCCACGGGCCTGCGCCGATTCATCCAGGCGCGGAGGCTCTGCCCCTCGATGTACTCGAGCACCATGTACGGGAATCCGTCGTGCTCGTTCACCTCGTGGATCGTCACGATGTGCTCGTGCTTGCAGCGCGCGGTGGCCTGCGCTTCGACCAGGAAGCGCTGGACCCCGGCGCTGCTCAGCATGTTGAGGAGCTTGATTGCGACGAGGCGAGCGAGGCGGGTGTCGCGGGCCAGGAAGACCAGGCCCATGCCGCCCCGGCCGAGCTCGCGCAGGAGCTCGTAATGGCCGATGCGGGTGCCTGCCGCAGGCGCCGGCCTGGCCTGCGCCAGCAACGAGGGCGGCGGGTCGAGCGTCTCGGGCTCCTCGTCGCGCTGCGCCTCGCGGGCGCCCGTGACCACGCGGTCGGCCTCGGCCCGCATCGCGGGGGTCGGGAGCGCTGCGCCGGCGATCGCCGTGTTTGCGTAGCCCGCGTCCTCCGGCGAACTGCCGCTCATCGCAGGACGCTTCTTGTCGTCGTGGGGTGCCGCACCGCCTTGGAAGCATAGCCGTGTCCGAGTTCACCAGCACAGCCTTTGCGCGCGGCGGCTCCGGCCCCCCTGTACAGCGACCTCCTCGTGGCCGCCGGGCGTCCGCTCATCGCCGGCGGAGCGACCGCGATCACGGGCGCGGTCCTGCTCCTCATGAACGGGCCTCAATCGTACCGCACGGAGGACCGCGGCGGCGTGAAACTCGAGCTCCGGCCCGCCGCGTCGCTTGACGCTGCGTGGGTGTCCGCTCGGTTCGTGTTCTGATCCCGGGAGTCGCCGCGACCTTCGTCAGGCCAGTGATCGACACCGCGCGGGCGGGCAACCGATCACCAGGGCTGCACGGAAGGATCTGAACTCATGAGCTCACTTTCTGTCTTCTCGCGCCCCTTTGTTGGATTCATCGCCCTCTCGGTCGCTCCGGCCTGTTTCGACCCACGAGCCGCCGGCGGCCCCGAGCTCGGCTCGGGCAGGGCGCCCGTCGTCGAGCAGGAGGAGGACCACGATCCGAGATGCGGCGGGGGCAACGGGCCCTCGGAAGCCTGTGCCTCGTTCGAGGGGACCGGCTGCTACTGGATGGAGAACACCAGCGGTGATTACTGCTGGGTCCCGGCGGACTGGGCTTCCACTCCGGGGCGCCCTCCCGCATGACGAAGCGGCCGGAGAGCCTCCGGGCGAGCGGAGCCCGCCCCTCACGCGCTCCGCTTCCCCTCCCGCGCCGAGATGCCATATTGCTTGAGCTTGAAGGTGAAGGTGCGGACAGGCATCCCGAGGAGCGCCGCCGCCCGCTTCTGGACCCCGTCCGCGGCGTCGAGCGCCTGACACATGCGCGTGCGCTCGATGTCCCGGATCTCCTCGGCGATGGGCTTGAAGCGGAAGGGCGCCGCGGCGGGCGGCGCCGACGGGTCCGCCGCGGGCCGCGGCGGGGCTTCGAGCCCGGCAATGCGCTCGGGCAGACACCAGGGCTCGATCACCGGGCCGTCCGCCGTCGCGACGGCGTACTCCATGGCGTTCTTGAGCTCGCGCACGTTGCCGGGGAACGGGTGCGCGAAGAGCGCGGCCTCCGAGAGGTCGAGCGCGGGCCGCCCGGCCCGGGCGCACGCCTCGGCGAGGAACAGGCGGGCCAGGATCGGCAGCTCACGCGGCCTGTCCCGGAGCGGGGGCAGCTCGACGACGGCGGCGCTCAGGCGGAAGAGCAGGTCTTGCCGGAAGCGGCCGGCGCGGACCTCGGCCTCCAGATCGCGGTTCGTGGCGGCGACGATGCGGATGTCCACCTCGCGCTCGCGCACGTCGCCGAGGCCCGTGATCCGCTTCGCCTCGAGCGCGCGGAGCAGCTTGGCCTGCACGCCGAGGGGCAGCTCGCCGATCTCGTCGAGGAAGACGGTGCCGCCGTGCGCCCGCTCCAGCAGGCCGGGCTTGGGCGCCCGCGCCTCGGAAAACGCGCCCTTCTCGTACCCGAAGAGCTCGCTCTCCACGAGCGTCTCGGGGAGGGCCGCGCAGTTGAGCGTGATGAGCGGCTTCTGGGCCCGCGCGGACCAGTGGTGCACGGCGGCGGCGGCGTTCTCCTTGCCGGCCCCGGTCTCTCCGAGGACGAGGACGGGCAGATCGCTCGCCGCGAGGCGCCGGATCAGCTCGAACAGCCGGATCATGGCCGAATCGGCGACCACGATCGTGCGCTCGCCGATGACGTGCCGGACGGCGGTCTCCGAGGCGGCGGCGATCGCCCCCGGAGCGGCGATCGACGCGGCGGTCCGCGCGCCCGCGAGGAGCGTCTCGGTGTCGCCGCCGTCGAACGGATACGAGGCCAGCCCGCCGCGCGCCTCGGGGGCCAGCGGCGCGATCGCCTCGAGCAGGTGGAGCACCGCGCCGCGCGCCGCCTCTCCGCCGAGCTCGGGGAACCCGATGGCCAGGTGAGAGGCTCCGTCCCAGGCGACGATGTCCACGAGCCGGAGCGCCGAGAGCGCCCGCTGCTCGAGCGCCGTGCGCATCTGCACGGCGCCGAGGGACACCACCGCCAGCCCGAACGGCCGCGCGGAGTCGGCGGCGCGCTCGATCTCCTCCTCGACGCGCCGGCGCAGCCGGCCCATGTCGATCAGCGTGGTGCCCCTGGACGGCGGCTCGCGCCGGAGGATCAGCGTGGTGTCGCCGAGGGCGACGACGTCGCCGGAGCCGAGCGCGCGCGCGCCTTCGATGCGCTCGCCGTTGACGAGCGTCCCGTTGTGGCTGCCGAGATCGGTGATCCTGACCTCGCCGCCGGAGACGGCGAGCTTGGCGTGCCGCCGGGAGACCGCGGCGGTATCGAGCCGCACGTCGGCCTCGTCGCTGCGCCCCACGATGAGCTCACCGTCGCTCGGCAGGGCGCGCCGGTACGACGAGGAAGCGCCGATGACGAGGAGGTAGGAGCAGATTCCCCGGCTGTCCAGGGCCCCCTGCAGCTCGAAGGTCTGAGTCGTCAACGGCGAGCTCGCGGGGCCGCTCATGAGCCCGAGGCTAACCTCGGAGCTCTCGCGCACGCAAGCTGCGAGCCTCTCGGGTCAGCGACAAGCCACAGCGCTTTCCGCGGCTCAAGCGTAGATGGCGAGTCGCTCAACAACGCGGCTAGGCGCGATGCGCGGCAGCGAGCGCGACGCGCCGCTCGATCCCGAGGAACAGCAGCGGCAGGGCCACCGTGAACACGATCGACAGCCCCGCGACGACCGGCATGCCTTCAAGACGGTGGTCCGGCAGCTCGTGGAGCATCCTGGCCGCCGCGAACGCCGCGATCGCGGACGCCATGTGCTGCACGGCCGACTGCATCGAGGTGAAGCGCGCCCGCTCGGCGGGGCGCGGCACCTTCGACGTCAGCGTGTTGTACGAGACGTTGCGGAACGTCATGCCCAGCATGAAGACGATGAAGATGGCGAGCACCGGCAGCCCCGGCGTATACGAGACGAACCCCGCGTAAAGGACGCTCGCGAGCACCGCCGCCCCCACCGAGCCCGTCTGAAACGCGCCGAAGCGGTCCACCAAGGGTCCCACGGCCCGCATCGCGGCGAAGCTCACCAGGCCTCCCACGAAGTAGAGCAGCCCCAGCCGCTCGCGCGGATACCCGAGGTTGTACTGCACGTAAGCCGAGATGTTGGGGATCACCAGGAACGACGCCACCGTCAGGATCGCCGTCGTCGCGTACGAGAGCAGCACGATCGGCCGGCCAAGGAGCGCGCCGAGCTCGCCGAGCGCGCTGCCCGACGGCGGCGCTCCGGTCAGGTGATCTCGCATCGGCGGCAGGAGGAAGATCGCGAGCCCGGCGACGAGCAGCCCGAGCGCCGCGACCGCGAAGAACGGCAGCGGAAAGCCGCCGCGGCGGGCGAGCTCCAGCCCGGCGGGGATGCCGAGCACCGAGGCGACCGAGAACGAGCCCATCACGACGCCCATCGCCTTGCCGCGCCGCTCGGGCGGGATGACGTCGGCGACGATCGAGAACGCGACCGAGGTCGCGGGCCCGCCGAACGCCCCGGCGAGCACGCGCGCCGCCATGAGGCTCGGGAGCCCCGTGGCGAAGCCCCCGGCCGCCGTGCCGGCGACGAGGCCGAGCATCGCCACGGCGAGCGCGCTGCGCCGGTCGAAGCGGTCGAGGAAGAACGCGCCCGCGAGGCCCGAGACCGCGGCCGCCGCCGTGTAGCTGCCGCCGATGAAGCCGATGCTGGACATCGGGATGCCCAGCGCGACCGCGAAGTCGGGCCCGAGCGGCATCACCATCACGAAGTCGAGGATGTTGATGAACTGGACCGCAGCGACAAGGAAGATGATGCTCGATTCGGAGCGCCGTTTGGACACGAGGGTCGACTCTAGTCGACTCCAGGCGCGCCCGCCCCGCCTCGGCACGAAAAAGCGTTGCTGCCGGCGCAACGCCACGTTGCGCGCTCGCACCGTTGTCCCTCCATGAGGTCCACCTTACGATGAGACGATGAGCCCCATGGATCGCCGCACCGTCCTCGGCGCCCTCGCCGCAACGCCCGTCGTCGCCGCGTGCGACCCCTCCGCGCCCCCGCCGGGTCGCACCGACGAGGCCGCGCTCGCCGCGGAGGACTTCGTCCGCGACGTCGCGCCGCTCGGGTTCCCCTGGGAGACGCTCGATCCCTTCCTGTTCTGCGTCCACCACGACGACGCGTACCCGGCCGGCGACGAGCGGATGGGGCCGGCCACCTCGCTCGCGGGCCGCGCCATCGGGCGCGACTTCGCGGGCAAGGACGGCTGGCGCATGTACCACGGCGACGTGGTCCCCGGCTTCCCGCAGCACCCGCACCGCGGCTTCGAGACCGTGACGGTCGTGCGGCGCGGGCTCGTCGATCACGCGGACTCGCTCGGCGCGGCTGCGCGCTACGGCCGCGGCGACGTCCAGTGGCTCACGGCGGGGGGCGGCATCGTCCACGCGGAGATGTTCCCGCTCGTCGAGAAGGACGGGCCCAACCCGCTCGAGCTCTTCCAGATCTGGCTCAACCTGCCGCGCGCCGACAAGCTCGCCGAGCCGCGCTTCGTGATGATGTGGGGCGACACGATCCCCAGGCAGATCGCGCGCGACGCCGCGGGCAGGACGACCGAGATCACGATCGTCGCCGGCCGCCTCGGCGAGCTCCGCGCGCCGGCCCCGCCGCCGAGGTCGTGGGCGGCGCGCGCCGCGTCCGACGTGGCGATCTGGACGCTCAAGATGGCCCCTGGCGCGCGGTTCACGCTGCCGGCCGCCTCCTCCGGCACGAACCGCGCGCTCTACTTCTTCCGCGGCGCCGAGCTGCGCGTCGGCGCCCGCCGCGTCCCCGCGGCCCACAGGATCACGCTCCGCGACGGCGCCGCCGCGCTGCTCGAGAACGGCCCCGACGAGGCCGAGCTCCTGCTCCTCCAGGGCAAGCCGATCGGCGAGCCCGTCGCGCAGCAGGGCCCCTTCGTGATGACCTCGATGGCGGAGGTCCAGCAGGCCTTCCTTGACTACCGGCGGACCGGCTTCGGCGGATGGCCGTGGCCGAGCGACGGCCCGGTCCACGGGCGCGCGGAAGGCCGCTTCGCGCGCTACCCCGACGGCCGCATCGACAAGGCGGGCTGAGCCCCTCACCTCGCGTCGGGCTCGGGCTCCTCGCTCCAGCAGTCGTTCGCGCTCGCGCGGTGCCGCGCGCGGTACTCCGAGGGGCTGACGCCCTCGGAGCGCCGGAACTGCTCGGCGAAGCGCGACGCCGAGTCGTAGCCGCAGGCCGTCGCGACCTCCAGCACGCCGTGGCGCCCCGAGCGCAGCAGCCCCTTGGCGAGATCGAGGCGCTCCTTCCACAGGAGGGCCCTGAACGAGACCCCCTTCGCGCCGAGCCGGCGGCGCAGCGTCGCGTCGCTCACCCCGAGCGCGCGCGCGACCTCCGGGGCCGCCCACGGGCGCGCCGGATCGCGGCGCACCAGCGCCCGCACCGCGAGCGTCGGATCGAGCGCCAGCGTCGAGGAGGCGGCGCGCGCCTCGTCGAGCTGCTCCCGGTGCTGCAGGAGCAGGGTCAGGATGAGATCCTCCAGCCGGTGCTCGATGAGCAGCGCGTGCGCGCCGGGCAAGAGAAGCGTGTTCACGAGGTGGATCAGCGCCTGGATCGACGGCATCGCGGAGCGGAGGAGGTGCGGCCTATCCGCCTCGAAGCCGCCGAGCCCCCGCTGGACGCAGAGCGTTGGATACCGGCGCTGGAGCCGCTCGTCGACCTCGCTCAGGAGCTCGATCGTGAACGAGCGGTAGGCGCCGCGCTCGGGATCGGGCTCGTTCACGAGCTCGAGGGGGATGCCCTGCGGCACGAGCAGGATCTGCCCCTCCCGGGCGACGAGGCGCGTGTTGCCGTCCGGGCCGTCGAGGAAGATCCGCTTCGCGCCGTCGAGGATGAGCACGACGAGCGGCCGGGAGAGCCGCTGAATCGTTATCCGATCGCGCGTGCGGGTGAAGACGCCGACCCATCGGGCCAGGCCGGCGCCGCTCGCCGAGGACGAGCGCTCCAGGCGGGAGATGGCCTCTCTGAGCGCGCCCCAGGCCTGGGCTTGATCGGCGGGTTCGAGCAGTCGGGTGAGCTGGGTCTTCATCGTCGCTCCTGATGGAAAAGGGCGCTTCTCTCGCCGCGCAGACGCAGCGCGGGGCCGGCCGGGGCGGCGCAGCGTAACCGCGCCGCCCCGGGGCCCAAAGCGCTGTTCCACCGGCTCATTTCACGTCGAGCAGGACGATCTCGCCGTCGTTGAAGAGCGGGACGAGCAGGCGATTTCTCGCGCGGTCCCAGCCGAGATCGGCGGGGCTCGGGAGATCCGCCGCGAGCGTTGAGACGCGCGGCGCCGCGTCCCCGGCGGGGTCGATCTCGAAGACGGCGCCCGCGTCCCAGCTCGACACGAGGAGCCGGCCGTCGTCGAGGCGCACGAGGCCGTCCAGCGTGCCAGCGGGCAGGGAGATCTCGCGCCGGAGCTTCCCCGAGGCGTCGAGCGCGTCGACCCGCGCTGCGCCGAGGTAAGCCACCCAGATCTCGCCTTCCGCGCACGCCACGCCGTTCGGGTGCGGCAGCGCGGGATCGGCGATCAACCGGGAGACCTCCCCGCCCGGATCGACCGCGACGAGCGCGTCGGTGCCGATCGAGGTGAACCCGCCCTCCCCGATGGCCACGCCGGAGTCCGAGACAACGATCGACCCGTCGGGCATGGCCGCGACGTCGTTGAGCAGGCCGGCGCCGGCGACCTCGATGTCCTCGATGGGCGCGCCGTCGCTCGCGTCGAAGACGCGGATCACGTCGATATCGGCCACATAGAGCCTGCCGCCCGCGATGGCCATGCCCTTCGGGGCGCTCAGCGTCACGCCCTCCGACGCGCCGTCGATCCATGTCAGGTCGAGGATCTCGCCGTCCGGCGAGACGCGCGAGATGAACGCGCGGTCGTCCTTCTCGACGGGTGAACCGACGATGTTCGAGATGAGGTAAACGTCGCGCTCCTCGTCATGGAGCACCGACTCGGGCGTGCTGAAGCCGCCGACGCGGCGGGGCTCCGGCGCGGCCGGGGCCTCGCTCTCGGCGCACGCCGGGAGGACGGCGGCGAGGCAGGCGAGGACCGCGGCGAGGCGTTTCGGTTGCGTTTTCATGGTGCGCTCTCGTGGTAACGGGCCGGCGACGCGCCGGCTGGTGCGCCTACCCTGCGCCCGCTCGCCGCGCGGCGCGCGCCCGCGGCGCTCATTGATACGCCCGAAACGCTCACGCGCCGCGGTTTGCGCCGCCGCCGGCCGAGACGCAAGGCCTCGCGCAGGCAGCGGGGTCACCCCCGGCCACGGCGCGTCTCGACCAGGGAAGGGCCGATCGCTCAAGGCGCCTCCGTCGTTCCACCCGACCAGGAATCGAGATGCGCGAGACAACGAATCTCACGTCCACGCCGCTATATCGGCCACGCGCAACGCACAACCATCGTCCGCGTTGTACGAGGCAGATTCCCGCCCTCCGCAGATCCTGTCCTGACAAACGAGCACGGGTCCAGCTTGAACGGCGGGTAAACGGCGCGTAAACGGCGCGTAACGGCGGGTTAACGGCGGGTAAACGGCGCGTAACAGCGCGCGCTCGCCCTCCGCACGGGCGAGGAACGTCTTGGTCGACATCCACGGGACCTGCCGGCCCCACCGGCGACACGCCGTGAGTCGACAACGGACATCGAGCGCTTGACAAGTGTTGCGCCCCCGACAATCATGCGGTCACCGTGGCCCGGCCGACACGTGGTACCCTGTAATGCAGTGTCTTTCAGACCCAGAGAGCGAGACGTCGCTGCACGATCAGGTCGCGGCGCTCCGCAGGCGCGTCGCGGACCTGGAGCAGGCTCTGGCCGAGGCGCAGCGGCCGAGCTTGGCCGTACGCGAGGCGCGGCCCGTTGCCCAGGAGCATGAGCTCCTGGCCAGCTTCTTCGCGGCGGAGGCCTCGGGGTACGTCGCGATGCTCGACGCGATCCCGGCGATGGTGTTCTTCAAGGCTCGGGACCACCGGTACCTCGCCGTCAACAAGGCCTATGCGGAGCACTATCGCCTCTCGAGCGACAGGATCGTCGGGAAGCGCGACGAGGAGATATTCGTCGACGAGGTCGCGCGTAGCTACCGCGAGAACGACGAGACCATCATGTCCGAGGGGATCCCGCGGCTCAACGTGGAGCTCCGGTGGAAGCTCGAGGACGGGAGCGACGGCTGGACGCTGGAGAACAACGTCCCGTTCCGCGACGCGAGCGGGCGCGTGATGGGGATGGTCGGGGTCGTTGTCGACATGACCGCACGAAAGAGGACGGAAGAGGCGCTGCGGAGCACCGAGGCCGATCTCCTCGCCATCCAGTCGCGCCTCCTCGAGACGATAGCCGCGCTCTCGACGCCGGTCCTGCCCATCGACCACGGGGTCATCGTCGTGCCGCTCATCGGCCATCTCGACACGATGCGGGGCACCCAGCTCATGGAGGCGCTCCTGCAAGGCGTGCAGCGCCACGACGCGGAGTTCGCGATCGTCGATCTCACCGGCGTCCCGATGATCGACAGCGCCGTCGCGCTCCACCTCCTGCGCGCGGTGCAGGCCGTGGGCCTGCTCGGCGCCGAGAGCGTCCTGGTGGGGATGTCGGCCAGCACCGCCGCGGCGCTCGCGGCCTTCGGCGAGACGCTGGAGGGGATCGTCCTCCTGAGAGATCTCCGGGCCGGCGTGCGTTACGCGATGGCGCGGCGGAAAAGGAGATGACCGGCGTGCAGCGGAGGGCGCCGCTGTAGACGTCAGAGACGTCAGGCGGCGGCGAGAGACATCTCCCTCTCTCGCACCTTGTTCCACGCAGCGGGCGACCTCACGCCTTCTCGAAGTGCTCACGCACCCAGGTCTCGCTTGACCCTTCGGCGAGGCACCGGCTAAATTCCGTTCAGCCTTTTAACGCTGCATTCCCGGCTGATGTAGAGACGGTCGGTTCACCACTTCACCCCACCTCAGCGAGCTCGACGCGTCCGGTGTCCCCTGCGCGCCGAACGTCCAGACCAGCGATGACGCCGCGTATCCGCCCGTTGCCCCTCGACCAGGTCCGCCCCGCCACCACCGCCCTCCTCGTCATCGACATGCAGCGGGACTTCGTCGAGGAGGGCGCGCCCTGCGAGGCGCGCGGGGCGCTCGATATCGTACAGCGCGTCAACGCGCTCGCCGCGTGGGCGAGAGGGCACGGCCTGCCGGTCGTCTTCAGCCAGGAGATGCACAGGGCCGATCGGTGCGACTTCGGCATCGAGCTGGAGTTCGAGCCGCCGCACTGCCTCGAGGGATCCCGCGGCGCCGAGCTGGTCGATGGGCTGCGGATCGAGCCGCAGGATCATCGGATCTTCACCAAGCGGCGCTACGACTGTTTTCTGGGCACCGACCTCGACCTGCTGCTCCGGAGCAAGCGGGTGGAGAACCTCATCTGCTGCGGCGTGTGCACCAACATCTGCGTGCTCAGCACCGTGCTCACCGCGAGGAACCTGGATTACCGCGTGCTGCTCCCGGTCGACGCCGTGGCCGGGACCACACGGGAGCTCCACGACGCCGCGATCCTCTGCATGAGCAACGCGTTCGCCTACGTCACCGAGAGCGCCGCGGTGATGCAGCTCTTCGGCTGACAGATGCCCGGCGACCGAGCGCCGCGGACCCCATCGCGACAGTGCGAGCGACCACCGCCGCGCTGGCTCGCGCTCGGCCGCCCCGTCTCCGCCCGGGTCCGTCTCGCGCTCGGCGCGGCGAGCTTCCTCGCCACCCTCGCGGCGTACGCCTGGCTCGCGGGCCGCGACGGGGTGAACACCGCCCTCGCTCCCACGCTCGCGAGCATCGGGCGGGCGACGGCCGAAGCGCTCGGCTCGGCGGAGCTCTGGCTCGACGTCCGCTACAGCTTCCTGCGGGTCACGGCCGGGTTCGTGGCCGCCGCGCTCCTCGCGGTCCCGCTCGGCGTGCTCGCCGGCGCGTTCCGATCGATCGCCGCGCTGATCGAGCCGCCGACCGAGTTCCTCCGCTATGTCCCCGTGCCGGCGCTGATCCCGCTCGTCATGATCGTGGCGGGCATCGGCGAGGGCGCGAAGGTCCTCCTCGTCTTCCTGGGGACCTTCTTCCAGCTGCTGCTCATGACCGCGGACGAGGTACGGCGGGTCCCGGCGCCGCTGCTCCAGGTCAGCCAGAGCCTCGGGGCCACCCGGCGGGAGATCGTCTGGCGCGTGCTGGCCCCGGCCGCCCTCCCCGGCATCTGGAGCGCGCTGCGCATGTGCAACGGGTGGGCGTGGAGCTACGTCGTCGTCGCGGAGCTCGTGGCCGCCACCGAGGGCCTCGGCTTCCGCGTCCTCAGGTTCTATCGCTTCATCCAGACGCCCAGCATCTACGCGTACCTGGCGGTGCTGGGCGCGATCGGCCTTGGGCTCGACTGGGCGTTCGGCGCAGCGCACCGCCGGCTCTTCCGCTGGGCCAGGGGGCGCGACGCGTGACGCTCTCCGTGCGCGGCGTCAGCAAGGCGTACGGCGGCCGCGGCGGCGAGACCAGCGCCCTCTGCCCGCTCGACCTCGATGTCGGCGAGGGCGAGTTCGTGAGCCTCGTGGGCCCCTCCGGGTGCGGGAAATCGACGCTGCTGCACATCGTCGCGGGGCTCGAGCCGGCGACCACCGGGACCGTCACGCTCGGCGGCGAACGCGTCCTCGGCCCCGGCGCCGAGCTCGGCGTCGTGTTCCAGCAACAGACGCTCTTCCCGTGGCTCAGCGTGCGGGAGAACGTCCGCTTCCCGCTGACGCTGGCCCGCCACCGCGGCCGGGCGCGGCAGGCCGGCTCCGCGCGAGAGGCGGACCGCGTAGAGCGCCTGCTGCGCCTCGTCGATCTGTGGGACTTCCGCGACAGCGCGCCCGCGGAGCTGAGCGGCGGCATGCAGCAGCGCGCCGCGCTGGCGCGGGCGCTCGCCGCGCAGCCGGAGGTGCTGCTGATGGATGAGCCGTTCGGCGCCCTCGACGCCCAGACACGTGAGGAGATGCAGGGGCTCCTGCTCCATGTGATCCGACATCACCGGATCACGACGCTCTTCGTCACGCACGACGTGGAAGAGGCCCTGATCCTGTCCGATCGCGTGGTGGTCTTCTCCGAGCGCCCCGGCCGCGTCGTGGCCACCATCGACGTGCCCGTACCCCGGGCGGATCGCTCGCCCGACCTCAAGCTCGACGAGGCGCTGCTGCGCCTCAAACGGGATATTCTCTCGCTCCTGCGGGGGAAGGCCCGCCCCGAGGAGCAGCGCCGCCGCTTGCTCCTCGGGCTCACGAATACGCCGAGGGGAGAGGATCCATGAACCGAAGGACCGTCGTGCTAGAGCTCGGGGCAGCGCTCGCCTGCCTCCTCCTGTCGCCAGGCTGCTCGAAGAAGGACGAGCCAGCGCGCGAGGTGCCCGCCGCCGCCGCGCCGGGCGAGAAGCCCGGGGCCGCGGCGAACGCGCCGGTGAAGCTGACCGTGGGACACGACCTGTGGATCGGCTATGCGGGCGTGTTCATCGCGAACGAGCTCGGGCTGTTCAAGCAGGCTGGCCTCGACGTCGAGCTCAAGCCGTTCTCGAACCCCGGGGACACGCTGCCGGCGCTGGCCGCGGGCAAGCTCGATATCGGCCTGACGACCCTGCAGAACCTGGCCGTGCTGAGCGGCAACGGCGACACGGACGTCGTGGCCATCGCGCTCATCGACAGCTCGAACGGCGCGGACGCGGTGGTGGCGAAGGAGGGGGTCGCGTCCATGGCCGATCTCAAGGGCAAGACGGTCGCGCTCACCCTCGGCGAGGTCAATCACATGCTGTTCCTCGCCGGCCTGAAGAAGTCCGGGCTCTCCACGGACGACGTGAAGGTCACGAGCATGAGCGCAGACGACGCCGGGGCCGCGTTCGTGGCGGGGAAGGTCGACGCCGCGGTCACCTGGGAGCCGTGGATCACCAAGGCGACCAAGGGCGGCGGTCGCGTCATCTTCTCGAGCGCCAGCGTCCCCGACACCATCATGGACGCGGTGGCCGTGCGCCGATCGCGGCTCGCCGAGTCCGGTGACGCCTGCTCGAGGTTCATCGGCGCCATCGATCAGGGGGTGCGCGTCCTGCGCGGCGAGCCCGACAAGGCGATTCCCATCGTCGGCAAGTACTTGAACGCTCCGCCCGAGGACGTGAAGGGCATGCTGAGCGGCGACAAGATCTACGACCTGGCCGACAACAAGCAGCTCTTCGGCACGGCGGAGAAGGCCGGCCCCGTGTACGCCTCGATGAAGGCGGTTGTCGACTTCGCTGTCGAGTCCAAGCTCGTCAAGAAGGCGCCCGCGCCGGAGTCGCTGCTCGACCCGAGGCTCGTCCGATGAGCCGCGACGAGGCGCTCATGGGGCGCGCGCTGGAGCTCGCGCGCGGCGCGCAGCGCGCGGGCGAGCCGCCGTTCGGCGCCCTGGTGGCCGCCCCCGATGGGGCCGTCGTGGCGGAGGCGACCGACGAGGTGAACGGCCAGCGCGACTTCACGTACCACGCCGAGGTCGGCGCCGTGCGCCGCGCCTGCGCGGCCGCCGGGCCGGACTTGCAGGGATACACGCTGTACACGACCGTGGAGCCCTGCCCGATGTGCTTCACCGCGGCCTGGCTCGCCCGCGTGAGCCGCATCGTCTACGGCTGCACGATGCGGGAGGTCACGGACGCGACCGGCGGCGCGCAGCGCGAGCTGGCCGTCCCGGCGAGGTGGATGAACGAGAGCTCTGGCGCGCCGCTCGATCTCGTCGGCGGCGTCCTCGACGCGCAGTGCCTCGCGCTGTTCGGCCCGGCGTGACCCGCTCGCCGGCGCTCCGCCGCCATGACCTGCCCGCGGCGCAGGTCGAGCGAAATCCCGTCACACATCTCGGCTGTCCCATCCCAGCCTGAAAGAGGCCGGAGCGGCCCGGCCTTCCGGTGGCGGTCGGGGCGCCAGCAAGATTTGCTTACCTCAGCAAGCCCTGCGTTCTCTCCTCGTCCCTTCTACGCAGCCGTTGCCTACCCGAGGTCGAGGCGCCGCTCGCGCGGCGCCGAAGGGCGCTGTGGATGACTGGCATGCGGGGTGCTCAGGGCACGTGACGGGACGCGGACCGCGCAGCGGGGCTTGAAGGAAGACGGCCCTTCCCCGCTCCGGGGCGGAGCTGCCCCGGCGAGACGCTCGGCGCCTTCCCTGGCCGCACGTGGCGGCTCGTTGGGTGAGCTCTGCGCACCGAGCGCGGTCCTCTCTGCGCTGCATTCCGAGAAGGAGACACTTGCAATGAAACGATTCTTTTATCCGTTGGTCCTCGTGGCGATTCCGGCAGCTCTCTCTGCCTGTGGCGCCGGCCATTCGTCGGAGTCCGACGAGCGCGCCGAGCCAGACGAGCTCACCGGGACGGCCGAGGGCGCCCTCGCGTGCGGCGGGCTCGCCCCGGGGGAGTCTCTCGATCGAAGCCAGTCGATCCGGTCGTGCAATGGCCGGGTGAAGCTCGTGCATCAGACGGACGGCAACGTCGTCGCCTACGACGAGACCGGCGCGTCCTGGGCCACGCACACGGCGCCGCGGTCGGACACGACCAGGTTCATCATGCAGACCGACGGGAACCTGGTCCTCTACGCCGGCACCCGCGCGCTCTGGAACTCCAGGACGGCGGGAAACCCAGGCGCACGTTTCGTCCTCCAGGACGACTGCAACCTCGTCATCTACAACACCGCCGGCAAGCCCATCTGGACGACCTCGACGTCCTGCCGGACCTCCAGCGTCGTCGACCTCTTCGACTACATGACGCCCGGATGCAGCGCGAGCGGCCCCCAGTACTCCACGCAGGTGACCGGAGCTCGATGGTACGTCCCGCAGGGCAAGGACCTCTCGGGGCGCAGGCAGTTCGTGTACGTGAAGGGCAGGAACGGCGCCGATTACGAGTCTTACACCGCTGACGATCAGTGGATCCGGCTGTGGAAGGACACCTCGTGGGCGTACTTCGACACCGGCATCCAGACGTACTGCGATGAGCAGTGCGGCGCGCTGAACAGCCCGACCGACTGCAGGCACCAGTGGCGCGGAGACCCTGTTGCGGGCGGCTACGCCTACCAGGCCCCGAAGGACACCACCGACTGGGGAGGAGCGAAGGTGCTGCCGCGCTATTTCGACAAGTCACGCGGCGTCCAGACCTACACGTTCGACATCTACGTCGACGCGCAGAGCGAGACCACCTGCGGCGCCTGCGACTCGTGGCACGAGGGCTGGACGTGGCAGCGGTACACGGTCGAGCACCTGTCCTCCGTCACCGCTCCGAACGGTCAAGTCTACACGGACGTGATCAAGAAGGTCATCATCGACGGCGCCGGGAAAGACGAGGTGTACTACTTCGCCAAGGGGACCGGCTGGATCGGCTACGAGGTGCAGCACTCGACCTACAAGGACTGGATCAACGGGACCACCACCGGCGTCAGCCTCCCGACCATCTGCCCCGGCAGTGGCCCGGCGAGCAGCTGCTAGCTTGCGCTTCGTCCGGGTGTTGCTGAGGAAGCAGCCGCGCTGAACCGCTGCTCGGATCCGAGCAGCGCGCGCGGCGAGCGCGCCGGAGGGGCGCCGAGATCCGCGGTCAAGAGCGCAAAACCCCTCGGCGCCGGCGCCAGGGCACGCGTGTTGCAAAGAGCGTGTTGCAAAGAGCGGCGCGCCAGCACGGCCATCGACCATCCACCGGCGACCTCGGTGCGCCCAACCCCTTCTCCGGAGTCTTCATGACTGACCGTATCGCTCGTCTCAAGGCCTCGCCCTCCGTGGCGGTCAAGGAAAAGCTCGATTACCCCGTCATCGACGCGGACATCCACACCAACGATTACTCGCCGGCGCTGGAGGATTTCGTCGCGACGTACGGAGGCGCCAAGCTCGTCGACGACCTGCGCAAGGCCCTGAGCTCCCGCCGCCGAAACGCCGAGAACAGCAGCGGGAAGGACTGGTACAGCCAGACGCCCGAAGAGCGGCAGCACTACCGCACCGTCAGGTCGCCGTGGTGGGCGCGGGTGACGCGCAACACGCTGGATGTGGCCACGTACCACCTGCCGGAGCTGCTCGCCGAGCGCCTCGAGGAGCAAGGGTCCGATTACTCGGTCCTGTTCCCGAACAACACCCTCGCGCCGCTCGCCGTGAAGGACCCGGGCGCGCGGCAGGCGCTCCAGCGCGCGATCAACCATTACCACGCGGAGCTGTTTCGCAAGTACAGCGACCGCCTCACCCCGGTCGCCGGCATCCCGCTGAACACGCCCGAGGAGGGCATCGAAGAGCTGGAGTTCGCCGTCAAGAAGCTGGGGCTCAAGGCGATCAACATCGCCGGCGGCGTGCGCCGCCCCATCAAGGCGATCGCGGAGAAGTACCCGCCGGCGCACCACCCGGAGATCGCGAAGTACGCGACGTACATCGACTTCTACGGCATCGACAGCGAGTACAACTACGATCCTTTCTGGGCGAAGGTGGTCGAGCTCGGCGTGCCTGTCCTCACCCATTACGGGAGCCAGGGCTGGACGGGGCGCTCGTCGATCAGCAACTACATGAACAACCACGTCGGCCACTTCGCCGACGGATCGGAGGCGTTCGCCAAGGCGCTGTTCTTCGGCGGCGTCACCCGCCGCTTCCCCGGGCTGCGCATCGGCATGCTCGAGGGCGGGGCGGACTGGGGCGCGCGGGTCTACATCCACCTTGTCGACCGCTTCCAGAAGCGCGGCCCCGAGGGCCTCAAGCACTACGACCCCGCGGCGACCGATCGCGCGCTCTTCACCGAGCTCTTCCGGCGGTACGGCGCGGATCTCGCAAAGCTCGCAAACGGGCGCTCCATCGAGGGCGAGCAGCTGATCGCCGACACGCTGGGCGCCGGGTACACGAGCGACGCCCGCCAGCCTGCGCCGGAGTACCGCAATGATTTCGAGGCCGCGGGCATCGAGAAGATCGAGGACATCCGCGACCGCTGGGTGAACAACTTCTTCTTCGGATCCGAGTCGGACGACCGCACCATTGCGGCCGCGTTCAACAACAAGGCGAACCCGCTCGGCGCGAAGATCAACGCCATCTACTCCTCCGACGTCGGCCACTGGGACGTCCCCGACCTGACCGAGGCGCTCGCGGAGAGCTATCGCCTCGTGGAGGAGGGCGTCCTCAGCGCCGAGGACTTCAAGGCGTACGTGTTCGAGAACCCGTACAAGCTCTACACCGAGGCCAACGCGAGCTTCTTCAAGGGCACGCGGGTCGAGGAGAAGCTGAAGCGCAAGGCGTCGAGCGGCGCCGGCGACGAGCGGCGCGGCCCGGGCGCAAGGGGCGACGTTCTACCCGGCAAGCCGGTCGAAATACGCGCGTAACGCCGCCCCGTCGAGCCCCGCCCCGAGCGCGAACATCAGCGCGAGCCTCGCCTTGGGCCCCGAGAGCGCGCCCGCGGCGATCACCCCGAGATCCCGGAGCCGCCGCCCGCCGCCGGGCGCGCCGTACGTCGGCGTGACCCGCCCGCCGGGGCAGCGCGAGCTCAGCACCACCGGCGTGCCGGCCTGCACCAGCGCGCCGATCGCCCCCTCCCAGCTCCCGCAGACGTTCCCCGCGCCCGAGCCCTCGATGGCTGCGAACCTCGGGCTCAGGGCGAGCAGGCGCCGGCGCCGTTGTTCTCCTCGTACACGCCGAGAGGCGGCTCGTCGAGGCGCTCCAGGAGCGCCTCGACCTCGCATCGAGGCAAGCTCTCATTTTCGGTGATCGTGAGCGAATCGCTGATCGTTCGAGCCCCCACGCCGCGAAGCGTCGCGAGCGACGGGTTCCGCGAGATCCTGAGGTCGAAGATCGCCGACACGTTCTCCAGTCCGGTCAGCCCGGGCAACACCTCATTCTCCTCGATGGCGAGGTAGCTCACGCGGACCAGGCTGCGCAAAGCGCCGATGTCGACGAGCGCGCCGTTGCCTTTGATCCACACCCTCTCGGAGGCGCTGCCGCCCGTGCTCGACGAGCCGAGCCCGTCGAGGCTGGTGAGCGCGGGGTTGTTGCTGATAGAGAGTTCGGCTGGCATCTCGAGGAGGCCGGCCAGCGGCCGCAGGCTCGTGAGCCGAGGATTGGCTTCGATCCCCAGAGAATCGACATGAGCGAGCCGTTCGAGCCCCGAGAGGCTCGCGAGCCTGGCGTTCTGGAACACGCCGAGATACGTCAGCTCCGTGACGCCGGCGAAGTCGGACAGGTCCGTCAGGGAGTTACACGCATCGACGGACAGCCAACCCAGGCGCGTCATCCCGCCGATGTCGATCCTGGCGACCTTGGGGTTGTTCGAGAGGAAGAGCGAAGGAACGATCTCCGGATTCGAGGGATAGTGCGCGAGCGCCTCGACGCGCACCAGCTCGGGGTTCGATTCGACGGTGAGGTGCGTGACGCCGCGGAGCGATTGCAGGCCTTCCAGGCTCACCAGCGCGGCGTTGCTGTTGACGGAGAGCCCTTCGACGGTCTCGAGCGCCGCGAGCCCGGTCAGGTCGACGAGCCGATCGTTCAACGAGATCTCGATGGTGGTCGCGCGAACCAGGCCATCGAGGCCGCGCAGCGAGCTCAGTCGCCGGTTGTTCGTCAGCGTGAGTGTGTGGATCGTCTCGAGGCGCTCGATGCCTTGCAAGCTGACGAGTCCATCGTTCTCGGAGATGCGGAGCATCTCGAGATCATCGACGCCGTCGAGGCCCTCGAGGCTGGTCAGCGCGTCGTTGTCGAGGAGGGTGAGCTGCCCCCAGCGCAGGTTGTTCAGCCCGTC
Source organism: Sorangium sp. So ce117 (assembly GCF_051524395.1). Taxonomy (NCBI): domain Bacteria; kingdom Pseudomonadati; phylum Myxococcota; order Polyangiales; family Polyangiaceae; genus Sorangium; species Sorangium sp. So ce117. The sequence goes on along the minus strand of NZ_CP150309.1, from coordinate 4,976,888 downwards.
CAGCGTCGCGAGCCGATCGTTGTCCTCGATCCGGAGATCACCCCCCTCGACGCGCTCGAGGCCTGCCATGGACTCGAGCGATCCGTTGCCGTAGACCAGCCACAGGCGGGCGGGTACCCCGGCGCCGGCGAGGCTCTCCAGGAGCGGGTTGCCAGAGATGTTGACGGCTTGCCCGACCCTCTCCAGGCGCTGAAGCCCGCCGAGGCTGCGGAGCGAGGAGTTCTCCATCACCGTAAGACTCTCCCCGATGTCGGTGAGGGAGCCGAGGCCGTCCAGGCCGACCAACCGATCGGTCTCGGAGATCACGAGCTCGCCCTCGATGGTCGTCAGGCACGAGAGCGGTGACAGGTCGACAGCGTCATGGCTGATGTAGAGCGAGCCTTCGAGCACGGCGACGCCGCGCAGGCCCTCGATATCCTTCTGGCGCGTGGCACCCCAGGAGTCGTGGTACACGCGGTTGGGATCACACCCCTGCTCGGCCCCGCCCGCGCCCGTCTCCGGCTCCTCCGGCGCACCGCCCGCGCCTTGACCGCCTGTGCCAGGGGCCCCCCCGGCGCTCGACGTGCTCGTGGTGCTGACGGCGGAGCTCTCGCCCACGCCGCCGCCCCCGTCCCCCCCGACAGAGCTCGATGCGACGCTGGCACCGCCGCCGGCGCCCGCGGTGGTCGACCCGACCTCGCCTCCGTCCGCCGGCAGGTCGGACGAGGTCGCCTCGATCCTGCCCCCGCACGCCGACACGAGCGCCATCGAGGCGAGCACGGCCACCCACCATGACCTCTTCATGCCGCGAGGGTGAGCTCACTCCGATTTCGCGTCAATGCCAGTCAGAGCCAACCACGACCATGCGCGGTCGCAGCCTGAGAATTTTGCAGCAGGCGCGGTGCGCGGCCAGGGCGCGATCACCGCATGTGCGAGAGCGGGAGCCCCGCGACGGGCGCGCGGAACGTGAGGAGGTGGGGCATCGCCAGCGACCCCATGTAACACGTGCGGAGATCGGGGCCGCCGAACGCGATGCTCGTGGGCAGCTGCAGGGTGTTTCCCGCGCAGGCGCCGAGATCGGCCGGCTCGATGGCGCCGTTCCTCTGCTTCAGGGTCATCGTCTCGAGGACGGCGGGGCGCGGATCCTCGAAGACGGTCTGGTAGCTGCCGTCGGGGAAGATCACCCCGAGGCCGTTGCGACAGACGGCCACCACCCAGAGGTTGCCCTCGGCGTCGAAGGCGAAACCATCCATGTACCCGCCGATGCCGAGGCTATCGGGCCCGAACTGCTCGGGATCGCCGAGGCTGCCGTCGTCGCGCACCGGGAACCGGAGGAGGCGGCCGGGGACGGTCTCGACGGCGTACAGGAACCGCTCGGCGGCGTCGAGGCGCACCTCGTTCGTCAAGCTGAGGCCGTCGGCCACGATGCGGGCGCCCTTCTCGTCGACGAGCACGATGTACCCGTCGCGGATGCTGCCCGCGACCGCGGGCCACCACGGGAGTTGCCGTGTCGTGACGGAGATCCAGAGGCGATCCCGCGAGTCGATGAAGCAGAAGTTCACGGCGCCGAGCGGCTTGCCGTCGACGGAGTCGAGGAGGACCTCGGACCGGCCGTCGCGGTGGAGCTTGTGGATCTTGCCGCCGGACATGCTGGCGACGATGAGGTTGCCCTGCCGATCCATCGCCATGCCGTTCGGCTCGGGCACCTCCGGGCCGAGGGTCGCCTGCCTGCCATCGGGCTCGATGCGCGTCGCGATGCCGCGAGCGTCCGAGGTCCAGAGGGTGCCGCCGGGCTCGACGATCACGCACTCCGGCCGGACAAGGCCTTGCCCGACGTACTCGATCCGAGACAGCTCGAGGGTGAAACCCCTGACAGATGACATCCAGCGACCTCCCGGCACGGCGCCGCGCCGCGCCTTCTCGACGCGCGCGAGCATAACACCCCCCTCGCCGACGGGGACATCTCGAGCAGCCGCGCCGCCCCGGGCCGACAGGCCCGGGAGCGAGACCGCTCAGGAGTTCGCCTTGAGCGCCGTGAACTCGCCTGGATCGTGGATGATCGGGGGATTGACCCCGCCGCCGATGAAGTCCTCCGTCCGGTCGTACATGCCGAAGTGGGTCACCGGCCCCGAACCGCCCGGTGCCGGGAAACCATCCGCGCCTGCCTTGACCCCGAGGGCGTTCATCAAGCTGCAGAAGTACTTGTTGATCGGCGCGTTGGCGAGCGACGGATCGGTCCCCGTCTCCTGGGAGATCGCGTCGACCTGGTTCGAGGTGCCTTCGGAACACGTGAACTCGCTGTTGCCGGTCGTGAGATCGGGCGAGCCATCTTCGACGTTCACGGCCCAGCCGGTCTTGAAATAGCCGCCGGCGCTGCCGGCCTGGATGATCGGCAGGTTGTTGAGGTTGCGGGCGCAGCCGTCCGACACGTCCTGGAACCAGACGGCCGCGCAGCTGTCGAGGAGCGTCCCGTCGCCCTCCTCGATACGGCTCAGCTGCTCGACGAGGTGGGCGAACTTCCTCGCATAGTAGTCGTCGATCGTGAGGAGCATGTCGATCGCCCCCGGGACGCAGGTGCCCGTCATGCCCGCATTGTCCAGGCGACGCGAGAGACTGGCGCTCTCGTGGTTCACGCCGAGCCCACTGAAGACGTAGTTCCCGGGGTATTTCAGGAAGATGACGGGGTTCGCGTTGCACGCCGCCGCGAGCACGGCGAGGTTCGAGCAGAGGTCCGCTCCGTCCAGAGTGTCCGAGATTCGACGCGTCTGCCTGTCGGTGCTCGTGGGCGTGCTCCACAGGTTGATGTTTTCTTGCGTCGCGCCGAGCGCCGTGGCGAGGGCCGTGTTGCACTGCGCAGAAGCCACCCCATTTCCTGTCGAGTGGATGAGCTCCTTCCAGGATGCGAGCTTCTGCTTGTCGGCACGGCTCATGTCGAATCGCTCGAGCCTCTGCAGATCATCCTTCACGATGTCGAGGACGCTCTTGCCGCGCATCGCCGCATAGGTGTCCGGAGACGTCGGCTCCCCCGGCTCGAAGATGCCCGTGAGGCTGCTGAAGACCTGCGACGCGTTGAGGCCCCTGAAGGGGGTCTCGGCGGCGGAGTAGGAGATCGCCGACTGAGGGCTTTCATTCTGACCAGCCGTGTTCAAGAGCAACGGAGTGCCTTGCGGGCTGAGCTGTCGTGCGATGACGTGGTCCAGCGAGGGACCGGTCGGTTTGGCGTTGAACTTCGTCGCGGAGTCGAAGCTGAACGGGTCGTCGCTGTTGGGAGTGACCGGCTGGCAAGTGAAGTACGACCCGACCACCTGCGTGTGAGGATCGTTCCCCTGCCCCCGCGCCAGCGTCGCCGTCCACTCGTTCATCGCGCGGATGCCGCGGGGCATGAGGAGCTTGTCGGCGTGAGGCGCCAGGTGCTTGAGCGTCGTCGACTGGAGGTCCGCGGCGGTGAGCGGGCCGTGCGACTTCTTCGGGAACCACCTTGTCGTGATGCAGCCATAGGGCGTGAACATCACGATCAGACGCTTCGGTTGCGTGGCCGGCTGCGCCATGACGGAGCGGTCGAGGATCGAGCCGAGGAACGGCGCCGCGACGCAAGCTCCGCCCAGCCCCCGGAGGAAAATTCTTCGGTTCATGCGCTTTGACATGGTCGTATTTTTCCCGCCTCAATGGACGGAGTCGCGCGGCGTGCCATTCGGAACGCCCTCGGATGCCCGAGTTTGCCACGGCTCCATCCCCCATAATCTCCGGGGGGCCGTGAACGTATTTGGAATTCGCTCGGCCGGGCGCGTTGGTCGACCGGACGTCACGTCGGGCTGCGCGAGCGGTTCACGCAGCGCCGCGGATCCTCGGAGAGCGCCGGCGCACGCGCAGGGCAGCGAGCCCCCCGGCGAGGACGAGCCATGAGGGTGTCCCCTGGATTCCGGGCCCCATCTGGCAATGCCAACCACCGCTGCCGCTGCCGGGCGAGCCGCCGCCAGCGCCGCTCTGCGCGCCGGTTCCGTCAGCGCTCCCCCCCTCGCCCGTCCCGCTGTTGGCGCCGGCGCTCGTGCTCGTGGTGCCGTCGCTGCCGCCAGCACCGCTGGCGTCGCCGCCGTTGCCGCTCACGCCACCGCCGCTGGCAGCATCGCCGCCGCCGCTGCCACTCACGTCACCTCCGCCGCCACTCGCGCCGCTTCCGCTGACATCGCCCCCGCTGCCGCCAGCACCGCTGGTAGCGTCGCCGCTGCCGCCGCTGCCGCTTACGCCATCGCCGCTACCGCTGGCATCACCGCCACTGCCGCCAGCGCCGCTGCCACTCGCGCCGCTTCCGCTGACATCGCCCCCGCTGCCGCCAGCACCGCTGGTAGCGTCGCCGGTGCCGCTCACGCCACCGCCGCTGCCGCTGGCGTCACCGCCAGCGCCGCTGGTAGCATCGCCACTGCCACCGCTGCCGCTCACACCACCGCCGCTGCCGCTGGCGTCACCGCCAGCGCCGCTGGTAGCATCGCCACTGCCACCGCTGCCGCTCACGCCACCGCCGCTGCCGCCGGCACCGCTTGTGGCACCGCCGCTGCCGTCGGCGCCACCCTCTCCGCCTGCGCTCGGCAAGCACACGCCAGCCTGGCACACCCCTGTGCTCGGGCCCTGCCCAGGAACATAGAAGTGCACGAGGGGGGACCGGTAGTACACACTGCCGAGCGCGCCGCCCGCCATCAGAACGCGGCCATCATCCAGCCGCGCCACCGCGCCATGGGTGAGCGGGATGTTCAAGGCTGGCCCCGGCGACCAGATGTCCCTCGCCGGATCGTAGAGTTCAACCGTATAATCGAGCGAATACGGGCCTTCCAGCTCACCCGCCACGAGCACCCTGCCGTCGGCAAGGAGCACCGTCGCATTGACATACCGCCGGGCGGCCATCTCCGCCGCTGGCGCCCAGGTGTCGCTCTCCGGATCATAGAGCTCGGCTGTCGTGAGGGCTACGCCATCGGGGCTGCTCCCCACCACGAGCACCCTGCCGTCCTGGAGCAGCGTGGCCGCATGCGCCGCGCGTGCCTGGCTCATCGAAGCCACAGGCGTCCAGACGTCGGCCGCCGGGTCATACACCTCCGCGCTCGCCGACTGGTTGCCGCCGCCCGTGACGAGCACCCTGCCGTCCTGGAGCAGCGTCGCCCTGTGCTGGAATCGCCGCACATTCAGGGGCGCGACCAGGGTCCAGACGTTCGTGGTGGGGTCATACACCTCCGCGGATTCGTCGCTGCCGGCCGCGACGAGCACCCTGCCGTCCTGGAGCAGCGTCGCCGTGCCGATACTGTGCTTCCGGAGCATGGACGCGGCCTGCTCCCATGCTCCCGTGGCCGGGTTGAACCGGTCCACGCGATCGCCGCTGATCACGAGGACCGTGCCGTCGTGCAGCAGCTTGGTGTGCACGATCGACCGCACCTGCGGAGCCCCCCCGATGAGCTGCCATTGGTCCATGCTCGGGTCGTAGCGCATCCACCTCCAGCGCACGGGGGAGCTGCTCTCCACCCCGACGACCAGCACCGTGCCGTCCTGCAGCACCGCGGCGATGCCCGCGCTCTTCATCTCGTCCGGCATCCGCCCCGCGGCCTGCCACGCATCCGGCGTCCCCGCGACATCGCAGCGCGCGCCGTCCGGCTTCTCGGGCGCGGGCCCCGAGCACCCGAGCGCAGGATCGCATGCGGGAGGCTCGTGACAGCCGTCCGGCGGCTGGCAGCTCGCCGGGCTCGCCGCGACGCAGGCGCCCGCCTCGCACGCGCTCGTCGCGGAGCACACCTCGGCGTCGTCGCACGGGGTGCCGTCGGGCGCAGGGGCGCCGCCGGCGCAGGTGCCCGCCTCGCAGACGCCGTCCTCGAGGCACGCGTCGGCGTCGTCACAGGGCGTGCCCGAGATCGGCGTGCAGGCGCCGTCCTTCGTGGCGCCCGCCGAGGCCGCGCACGCGTCGCACGGACCGGCGCAGGCCGCATCGCAGCAGACCGAATCCGCGCAGAAGCCGCTCGCGCAGTCGCCGCCAGCCTGACAGGCCGCGCCGAGCGGCGCGCGCTCGTGGAACAGCAGGGCGGAGCCCGTCGGCACCGGCACGCCGCCGGGCGAGCCGGACGCGACGAGCCCGCCGGCGATCAGGACGCTGCCGTCGTCGAGGCGCGTCGCCGTGTGGTACCCGCGCGCCATCGTCTCCGGCGGCTCCACCTCGAGGGGTACCCAGAAAGCCTTCGCCGGATCATACAGCTCCAGCGCGGCGCTGAACTCGCTGTAGCGCCACTCGTTCAAGTAGGCGCCATTTTCGTCCTGGATTCCGCAGAGGTACGTCACCATGCCTCCTGTCAGGAGGACGCTTCCGCTGGGAAGCGGCGAGACGCCCAGGCCCATGTCGTAGTCCTCGGGCGGGTAGCAGTCAGGATACGGGTCATAGAACGGGTCATGCCCCGGGATCGCCACCCAGAGGTTGTCCTCGGGGAGGTAAAGCTGCGAGGGGTGCATGTTCGCGAACGGATATCCGCCCACGAAGAGGACGTCGCCGCTGGCGAGCCGCGTCGCGGGGTACTGCATGGCCCCGCCGAGATACCCCGAGGCCGGTGTCCAGGAATCGGTCTCTGGATCGTAGATGTTGCCGCGGCCGATGCCCGCCGCGAGCACGCGGCCGTCGCGGAGCAACGTCGCGCTCGTGGCGGTCATGCCGCTCAGCGACCGGATGGGCGTCCACGTGCCCGCGGAGTCATCATAGATGCTGCCCGCGAGGGCGCCCGACGCGCGGCCGAGCATCAACAGCTTGCCGCTCGGGAGGGTCACGGCGCGGGGCGCAGTGAGGGCCGGCGTCAGGGGCGCCGCCGCGCTCCACAGATCGAGCTCAGGAGAATAGACCTCGACATGCTCGCCGTCCGTCGTGAGGGCCAGCCCGCTCGGCAGGACGGCCGTCGCGGCGACGTCGCGGAGCGGGCTGCGAAGCGGCGCTGCGGGCGTCCACGTCTTGCTCGTCGGGCCGTAGACCTCGACCTCCCGGAGGAGCACGGTCCCGCCGCTGCCGTGGCCTCCCGCCACGAGCACCCGGCCATCCTGGAGCAACGTGGCCGTATGCCCGCTGCGCGGGGTGATCATCGGGGGCAACTGCTCCCAGGACGGCGTTCCATCGGCCCAGACCTGCCCCGCAGGCAACACCACCGCCGCGCAGGCCAGGGCAACGCCCAGGTACCAGCTCGTTTGCATTCCGTCTCTCCTTCGCCGCCTCAGATGCCTCCCGGTCACGGAACATTCAGCTCCTGGAACAACGTCGGGGCCCACGGGCACAAGGCCCCTTCCAGCATCTTTGAATTATGTTGACGAAGCATTCCGCTCGACCCGGCGGTGTGCCTTCAAGCGCGTCCACGACCACGAGACGGATGCCGCGAGCCTCACGGCACGGCGAGCGGGCCACCGAAGCGGACCACGTGGCGGCCTGCCTCTCGCGCGGCGCCCGGGCGGCCCAGGCGCCCCTGCGCGCGCTCGGCGTCAACCGACCGATCGAGCTCGTCACGTTCCCAGCGCAGCACGCTGCGAGGCCCATTCCTTCGAGCCATGATCTTTTTCCATGAGATGTTCTCCAACCCTCCCGATCAGAGGTTTCAAACTAATTCTGGCAATTCGCAGCCATGACCGACAATGGGTCACACCGGTGATTCAGCGGGAGCGCTCCCGTCCGGCCCATCGCTTTTTTGGCTCACGACGCGTGAAGCCCCCTTTTCGCCGTCGCCGGCTGTGCAATGGATCTGCGCGTCGATGCCGCTCGTCTTTCTGCCCGGCGATCTCCGCTTCTTCCTCTGGGACGACACGGCCGTGGATCAGCTCGCGGCCCGGTCGCTCGGCGCGACGACCCCGGCGGCGGCGGTCGTGGTCTCCGAGGCGGGCCGGGCCGTGAGGAAGACCGGAGAGGCCGCGGCGCTCCTCGACGGCCTGTCCGCGCTCGCCAGCATGGCCCAGGACGACCTCGGGCGAGCTCCGCCGTCCGTCGCCGCGTGGAGCCTGGCGAGCAAGCTCGCGCTCGATCTCGTGGTGCGGGAGCGGGTCGTGCCCCGCGTGGTGCCGGCCGGCGCCGCAGGGGGGCGCACAGAGGCCTGCTGGGCGGTGTCGCTCGCCGCCCCGGAGGACGCGGCGCGCGTCGCAGCGCTCGCCCGGGCCATGCCGCCCGCCGCGCACGCGGTGCCTGCGGGCGCGCAGGCCGCGCCCGCTCATGAGGGCCGCGGGCGCTCCCGCGCGGCCGCCGCCGCGGAGGTCTGGTCTGCCGAGGCCCTGCTGCGCGCCTTCCTGGACGCCGCGGCCGACGCGCTCGCGCGCGGGGGCGCCACGGATCGCCCGGCGCGCGCGCCGCGTCCGGCGCACGCCCCGTGGGAGCGCCGGCTGGTGCTCGCCCTGACGGGCCCGCGGCGCGCCTTCGCCGCGGAAGGGCTCGCCGAGCGCGCGCTCGTGGCCGATCTCGACGCATGGGTCCGGCCCGCGCTCGGCGCGTGCGACGCGCTGCGCGCCTGCTTCCGGCTGGAGCTGCCCCAGGGCGACCGCGGCTTCGTGCTCCGCTTCCTGCTGCAGGCGACCGACGATCCCAGCCTGCTCGTGCCCGCCGCCGACGTGTGGAAGACCCAGGGACGCACGCTGAAGGCGCTCGGGCGCGCGTTCTCCGGCGCCGAGGAGGTCCTCCTCGGCGCGCTCGGCGCCGCCGCGCGGCGCTTCGCGCCGATCGCCCGGGCCCTCGGCGAGGCGCGGCCGGAGCACGTGGACCTCGCTCCCGCGGAGGCGTGGGACTTCCTCGCGCAGGCCGCGCCGGCGCTGGGCGAGGCCGGGTTCGGCGTGGTCGTTCCGGGCGAGCTCCTTGCCTCGGGGCAGCGCCGCCTGCGCCTCCGCATGCGCGTCGGCGCGGCGCGCCCCACCGCGGGCGTCGTCGCGGGCAGCGCCGGGCTCGGCCTCGACGAGGCGCTCGATTTCGCGTGGGAGGCGGCGCTCGGCGACGAGGCGCTCTCCGCGCGCGAGCTCGCCGCCCTCGCGCGGCAGAAATCGCCGCTCGTCCGGCACCGCGGGGCGTGGGTGGTCGTGGTCCCCGAGGAGCTCGCCGAGATAGCGCGGCGCCTCGAGGCCGGCGGCGGCCGCACCTCGGCGCGCGAGGCGCTGGAGGGCGCGCTCGCGGGCGAGACCCGCGTCGACGGCCTGGCCGTCCCCGTGGTCGCCGAGGGCGCGCTCGCGCGCGCGATGGAGCGGCTCCGCTCGGGCGCCGAGCGCGCCGCCGCGCCGCCCGCGGGGTTCGTGGGGACGCTGCGCCCGTACCAGGCCCGCGGCGTCGCCTGGCTGCAGACGATGGCGAGCCTCGGCCTGGGCGCCTGCCTGGCCGACGACATGGGCCTCGGCAAGACCGTCCAGCTGCTCGCGTTCCTCGTCGGCCGGCGGGCGGCGGCGCCCGAGGACGCGCGCCCGACGCTGCTCGTCGCCCCGACGTCGGTCGTCGGCAACTGGGAGCGGGAAGCGGCGCGCTTCGCCCCTGCCCTGCCCCTCGTGCGGCACTACGGCGAGGGGCGCGCCCGCTCGGCCGAGGAGCTCGCGTCGCGGGCGTCCGGCGCGAGCGAGCGGCCCGCCGAGGGCGGCGACGGCGTCGCGCGCCGCGCGGCAGGCGGGCTCGTCCTGACCACGTACGGCCTGCTCCGCCGCGACGCCGCGGCGCTCGCCGGCGTGGACTGGGCGGCGGTCGTGCTGGACGAGGCGCAGAACATCAAGAACGCCTCGTCGCGCACCGCCCGCGCCGCGCGCGCGCTCCGCGCCCCGCACCGCGTCGCGATGACCGGAACGCCCGTCGAGAACCGCCTCGCCGAGCTCTGGTCGATCCTCGAGTTCGCGAACCCCGGCCTGCTCGGCCCGCTCGATGCGTTCCGGCGCGCCTACGCGGTGCCCATCGAGCGTTACAGCGACCGGAAGGCCGCGGAGCGGCTCCGGCGCGTCGCCGGGCCGTTCTTGCTGCGACGCATCAAGAACGATCCCGCCGTGCTTCAGGACCTTCCGCCGAAGGACGAGGCCAGGGTCTTCTGCACGCTCACGCGCGAGCAGGTGACGCTCTACCAGGCCGCGCTCGACGAGGCGATGCGCCGCATCGAGGAGGCCGAGGGCATCGAGCGGCGCGGGCTCGTGCTCTCGCTGCTGACGGTGCTCAAGCAGATCTGCAACCACCCGGCGCAGTGCCTCGGGGAGGCGGGGCCGCTCGCGGGCCGGTCCGGCAAGCTCGCGCGGCTCACCGAGATGCTCGAGGAGGCGCTCGCGGCGGGCGATCGCGCGCTCGTGTTCACGCAGTTCCGCGAGATGGGCGACCGGCTGGTCCGGCACCTCGCGCCTTCGCTCGACACGGAGGTCCTCTTCCTGCACGGCGGCACGCCGAGGCTCGCGCGCGACGAGATGGTGCGGCGGTTCCAGGACGATCCGCGGGGGCCGCGCGTGTTCGTCCTCTCGCTGAAGGCCGGCGGCGCGGGGCTCAACCTGACGGCGGCGAGCCACGTGTTCCACTTCGATCGCTGGTGGAACCCCGCGGTCGAGGACCAGGCGACGGACCGCGCGCACCGGGAGGACGCACGATCTCACGGTGAAGCCCGGCCTCGTGACCGCGCGCGTGACCGGCTCGCAGCCGAGGCCGTACAAGGTGATCCTCACGATCGCGCGGCTCGACGACGCCACCTGGGCGAAGGCGATCGCCGCCATGGCGAAGCGGGCGAGCTTCGCGGCGGAGCTCCTCGCGGGCCAGATGCCGGAGGACATCGAGACCGCGTTCCGGAGCGCCGGGACGAGCTTGTTCCCGGAGCGGCCGGAGGACCTCACCACGGCCTGCTCGTGCCCCGACATGGCGAACCCGTGCAAGCACGTCGCGGCGACGCACTACGTGCTCGGGGAGGCGTTCGACAAGGACCCCTTCCTGCTGTTCGAGCTGCGCGGGCGCACGCGCGAGCAGGTGATCGAGGCGATCCGCGCCGCACGGGGCGCCCGCGCGCGGGCCAAGCGAGCGGGCGCCGGCAAAGGCGCCCCCTGCGCCGGAGACGCGCCGGCGATCGCGACGGTGACGCCCGGCAAGATGGCGGCGAAGGACTACGACGCCTGGCGCGAGGCGCCGCCGGCGCTCGACGTGGCGCTGGAGCCGCCCGCGGCGCACGCGGCGCTCCTGTCCCAGCTCGGCGCGCCGCCGGGCTGGACCGAGGAGCGCTCTCCGGCGGATCTCTTCGGACCGCTCCTCCGGGCGGCGTCGGAGCGGGCGCGGGAGATCGCGATGGCGGAGGGCGCGCCGCGGGGACGAAGGCGCGGCTGAGCCGCGTGTCAGCAGTTCCGCGCGGCGGCGGCGCCCGTCCGGGACGCGGCGGCGGCGCGCACGGCCGCCCGCTCCGACTCGGAGAGCACGACGTTCAGCTCGAGCACGTCGCAATCGCCGCTCCGCTCCACGTTCACGCTCACCTGGTCCAGGTCGATCCGCTCGTACTTCGAGATGACCTGGAGCAGCTCCTGCTTGAGCCGCGGCAGGTAGTCCGGCTCGCCCGTCGGGCGCACGCGCTCGCGCGCCACGATGATCTGCAGACGCTCCTTCGCCACGGTCGCCGACTTCGGCTGCGACTTACGGAAATAATCCATGAACGACATGGCAAAACTCCCTCAGACGGTCGCCGCCTGGCCGCCAAAAATCCGGCTGAAGAACCCCTTCTTCGCTGGCTCCAGGAAGCGGTGGGGGCGCTCCGCGCCAAGGAAGCGCTGGACCACGTCGAGGTAGGCCTGCGCCGCGTCGCTCGTCGGATCGAGCACAACGGGCGTCCCGGCGTTCGACGCCTGGAGCACCGCCGGCGACTCCGGGATCACGCCGAGCAGCGGGATGCCGAGGAGCTCCAGCACGTCCTGGTGCGCCAGCATCTCGCCCTTGGCGACGCGCGCCGGCGCGTACCGCGTGAGCAGGAGGTGCGTCTTCACGGGCGCCTCGCCGAGCTCCGCCCTGCGGGTCTTCGCGTCCAGGAGGCCGAGCACGCGGTCCGAGTCCCGCACCGAGGAGACCTCGGGGTTCGTCACAACGATCGCCTCGTCGGCGAAATACATCGCCATCTGCGCGCCCCACTCGATGCCCGCCGGCGAGTCGCAGAAGATGTACTCGAAGCCCGCGCCCCGCAGCTCGTCAAGGATGCGCCCGACGCCGTCGAGCGTGAGGGCGTCCTTGTCCCGCGTCTGCGACGCGGGGAGCACGTAGAGCGAATCGAGCCTCTTGTCGCGGATCACCGCCTGACGGAGCGTCGCCTCTCCGCGGATCACGTTGACAAAATCGTAGACCACGCGCCGCTCGCACCCCATCACGAGATCGAGGTTGCGGAGCCCCACGTCGAAGTCGATGGCGATCGTCTTGCAACCGACGGCCGCGATGCCGGACGCGAGGTTTGCGGTCGTGGTGGTCTTGCCGACTCCGCCTTTGCCCGAGGTGACGACGACTACCTTTGACACCAGAAACCTCCTTGAGATGGTTCGAGAGACGTGGCCTGTCCTACGGCCGAGCCCGCGCGGATGCCCGCCTCCCGGCGTTGAGGGGGCGGCGTCGACGTGATGGGAGCTCGGCGCCCACCCGATTCCATTGAGGCCGGGGACGCGCTCGACTGGGTACGTCATCGCGAACCGAACGAACAACTTTTTCGCGACGAAACTTGCAGCGTAACCCGGCCGGCGATCTGGATCCAAATTACCTACATGTAGGTGCGCCCTGGCAGGACAAGGGACAAGGGGACGCCGCCTCCTGATCAGCCGCTGGGCGGCCTCCAGGCGAAGGCTCGGGCGGTCTGCGCGCCGCGCGCGCCGCGCGCGCCGCCGCCACCGGGGAGGGCCGGCCGAGCCCGGACTACGGGGCGTCGAACGACACGGAAACGCCTTGATTGCACTGCGCTGAACTCCCGCACCATGTCCCCGGATGGCCGGCGCTCACATCGTCGTTCTGCCAGGCCTTGATCGCGAGCCGATACTCCGACCTCGAAAAGATATTAGGATTTGAGAGGGTAACCACGGTGCTCGTCTCTCCAGCTCCGAATGGAGGATTCGAGGGATCGTAGGTGCAGGTTCCGCTGACGAGCTCTCCGCGCATGGTGCCGCCGCTGACGAAGTACCACGGCCCCGGCGACTGGCCCACGATCCAAGATCTCTTGTAGAGACCCCACAGGAGCGCCGTGTCCTGGCAGTCAAACGCCGACGAGTTCACGTTGGTCAGGTAGTGTGGCGTCATTACCTTGTTGTTTGTGCCGTTGCGGAAATCGATCCAGGTATAGCCGAGGCACCCTGGAGCGCCTTCCCCCAAGGGAAAGACATAGCTCGAATCGTTGCCGAACAACGTGCCAAGATTGTAGTCGGGCAGCAGCAGCCCTGCTTGAAGCTGGGAGAGGCAGCCCTCTGTCATATCGGTCATTTCTTGAGCGTGGGCGCTCCGCTCCAGGAAAAGCGCGGGGGCTGCCAGGATGAGAGCCTTCAGGACGATGCGTCTCGCGGATTTCACGTCTTCATTCTCCTTGGTTGATTCGATCGAGAAAGCGACCGGGTGCGTTCCGGAAGCTCGACGCCGCTGCTCGGCCTCGCTCGGAGCGCAGGGGGGACCGTGTGCGAGACACGGAGACTGCGCGGTCTCTCGAACCATCGCGTTCCACGCGCTTGCCGATGGGTTGTCCACCGTGAGGCGCGACACATTACTTCGCGGCATGTCACACTGCGAAGCGTGACATGTCAACCTCGAACTGTGAGATGTCACACCGTCAAGCGTGACATGTCACGGTACGACCTGTAGGTCGCAGACATGCTGGGAGAGCACCGGCGGTTGCAGCCGGGAGCGCTCGCGCGCATAAAATGAACCATGGGTCGATCACTTGGTTATCATTCTTACGGGATCATGCTGGCGACCACGCTGGCAGCGGTCGCCGGATGCACGGGAGACGTGGGAGATCCCGGCGCCTCCGGGTCGGGCGGAGGCGGCGTCACGCTGCCCGATGGGACGGAGAGCGCGAGCCTCCTCCCAGCGCGCATCCGCCGGCTCACCAACGCCGAGTATGCCGCCTCGGTGCGCGCGCTCACGGGGACCACCAAGAACCCGAGTGAGGGCTTCGCGCCGGATTCGCGGCAAGACGGCTTCACGGTCAACGACGCGCAGCGCGTCGATCCGGTGCTGGCGAAGCAGCTCGCCGCCGCGGCGGAGGCGCTCGCGGCCGAGGTGAAGGGCAAGGTCTCGGAGCTCGCCCCCTGCGCCGATCCGGGGACGCAGGCGGAGAGCTGCGCCAGGACGTTCATCACGTCGTTCGGCGGGCGCGCCTACCGCCGCCCGCTCGACGCGGCGGAGGCCGACGCGCTGCTCGCGGTCTATCGGATCGGCGCGAAGGGCGCGACGTACGCGGACGGCATCGAGCTCGTCGCGCGCGCGGTCCTGCAGTCGCCGGGCTTCCTCTACCTGACGGAGATCGGCGATGGATCCGGCGGAGACGCGCTGGCGCTGACTCCGCATGAGCTGGCGAGCTCCCTCTCCTACCTCATCACCGCTGGCCCGCCCGATGATGCGCTGATGGAGGCCGCCGCCGCGGGCGCGCTGTCGACCCCCGAGGGCCGGGAGGCCGAGGTGCGCCGGCTGCTCCAGACGTCGGCGGCGCGCGAGCGCATCGTGCGTGTCGTCCGCGAGTGGCTCGGCGTCGACAGGATCGCGATGACGGCGAAGGACTCGAACGTCTACAAGCAGTTCGCCGACGCCAGGGCGTCGATGGAGCGCGAGACGGAGGACTTCGTGACGGAGGTCCTGATGAACTCCACCGGGACGGTGGGCGAGCTCCTGGGCGCCGACTGGAGCATCATCGATGAGCCGCTCAAGGGCGTGTACGGCGCCACCGACACAGGGCGCGTGTCGTTCTCCGACCGGCGGGGGATCCTCAACCAGGGCGCGTTCCTCTCCGTGTATGCGCACGCCACGGAGACCGCGCCCGTGCTGCGCGGGGTGACCGTCCTGCGCCGCGTCGCCTGCGTCAACCTGCGGTCGCCCACCGAGCTGAACATCAACGTCGTCCCGCCGGTGCCCGATCCGAGCAAGACGACGCGGCAGCGCTTCGAGATCCACTCCGCCGACGCGGCGTGCAAGGGGTGCCACAACAGCATCGATCCGATCGGATTCTCGTTCGAGCGGTTCGACGGCATGGGCATGGTCCGCAAGAACGACAATAACCAAATGGTCGACAGCGCGGTCACCGTCGCGATCGGCGCCGACTTCGACGGGGCGTACGCCGACAGCAACGCCCTCGCGCAGGCCCTGTCCACGAGCCCGACGGTGCGCTCGTGCTTCGCCCGCAACGTGCTCCGCGCCTCGGTGGGCCGCAGCGGCAAGGCCGCAGCGGAGAGCGAGGAGGCGTTCTTGAAGGCATGGAAGGCCGTCCCCGAGGCAGAGCAGGGCAAGCTCGTCGAAACGCTGATCACCTACGTCAAGAGCAGTCTCTTCAGCCATCGGAGGCCCCAGTGATGCGCCGGTCGACCCGCCGTACCTTCCTTCGCGCCGTGGGGGCGAGCCTCGCGACGCTTCCTTTCGTCAACATGCTCGCGGACTCCGTCGCCCGGGCGGGCGGCGAGGAGCTGCCGCTCAAGCTCGTCGCCGTCTATCACCCCCACGGCATCGCCGCCGAGTACTGGGCCATGCGCGCGGGGGACACGGATACGAGCTTCGACATCGCGTACGAGAACTGCTCTCTCCAGCCGTTCGATGACCCGGCGACCTACGGCCGGAGCTTCAAGGACAAGATCCTCGTCGTCGAGGGCATCGACCACCTGTCGAACGCCAACGGGCACGACTCGGCCGGCACGATGCTGACCGGCAGCCGCATCGACGGGAAGATGCCGCTCAACCTCTCGCTCGACCAGTACCTCGCCGTGGAGAAGGGCCTCGGCGCGGACACGCGCATCACGAGCGTCGCGCTCGGGGTGGGCATGGACGGGACCGAGTCCGGGCAGACGCTGTCCTTCGGCGCCGGCGGCGCGCCGCTGCCGAAGATCATCCACCCGGTGGAAGCGTTCAACCTGCTGTTCGCGGGCCTCATCGTGGGCGACGACCCCGAGGCCCAGGCCCGCGCGGCCCGGCAGCGCGAGCTCGGCCAGAGCGTGATCGACTTCGTGAACGGCGACATCAACCGCCTGCGCACGCGCCTCGCGCCCGCCGAGCAGCAGAAGCTCGACCAGCACCTGACGTCGCTCCGCGAGCTGGAGAAGCAGTATGCAGCGCCCTCGGCCGGCGGGCCGTCGTGCGTCGTGCCGCCGCTGCCCGACGCGTCGAGGTTCCCGTCGGTGAAGCAGTACAACGGGGGCGAGCCCTACTTCGACGCCATCACCGACGCGCACGTCGACCTCCTGGCGCAGGCGCTCGCCTGCGGCGTCACGCGCTTCGCCACGCTGTTCATGAACGACCTGTCCTACGCGAACAACCCGCTCGGGTTGCCGACGGACAACCACGGCTCGGTCGCGCACACCTACAACGCCTCGCCGGTCGGCAACAACGGCCGCCCCGGCGATGGCGATCCGGCGACCTGGGTGCCGCTCGCGAGGTTCAACCGGTACAGCTACTCGAAGATCGCGCGCCTCATGCAGCGGCTCGACGAGCTCGGCGCCCTCGACAGCACGCTGATCTACGCGTCGAGCGACATGGGGAACCCCGCCCTGCACAGCACGCGCAACGTGCCGACGCTGCTGGCGGGCGGGGCGAACGGGAAGTTCAGGATGGGCCGGCGCATCAAGCTCAAGGCGGATTGCCCTGCCGACGCGCCGTGGTGCGGCGAGGCCGACGCCACGTTCACGCCCATCACGAACAGCCGGGTCCTCGTGTCGATCGCCCAGGCGTTCGGCGTCGAGATCGAGTCGTTCGGCTCCCAGCCCGACCCGGCGCTCACCACGGGCGCGCTCAGCGAGCTCACGTAGGCATTCTCCACCTCCTTCCGCGACGGGCGGCGACCTGGCAGAGACGCGCCGCCGGCGGAGGCGAGGTGTGTAATCGTGCTTCCACGGCGGCCCTGCGCGTGGTGCCTTCGGCCGCGATCTCCCACCTCGCCTTCACGCCGCTCCTCATCGGCGATTTTCCGTGCCTATTGACAGTCACTTCGTCGACGTCGTATCTCAAAATTGCAAACATGGGTTTCAGGATGCCCACGACGTTGCAATGCGCCCGTCGAACCGACATGGTGCTCGTTTATCGCAGATGTTGGCGGCACTGTATGGAGACCAGGACGCTTGTGGGACTCGCGTCCCAGATCTCGGCATCGTGCTCGCCGACCGCCGAGGAGGGAATGTCATGAAGATGACAGGACGATGCTGGATGACGGCCCTCGGGCTCATGGTGATGACGGCGGCGTGCGCGGCAGAGGACGCCCCCCAGTCGGACAAGCCGACCGAGGAGATCGCGCTGATCAAGCGAGACCGGACTCCGGTCACCGAGTTCACGCCAACGGACCTCGAGAAGAGGATCGACGAGCTCGTCACGGCGATCAACCAGAGTGGACTCAAGCCGATCGAGATGGTGGTCCTCTTGAAGCACCTCTCCACCTTCTTCGAGCCGATCGCCACCGGCGCGAACCGAGCTATGGGGGAGCTCGAGGCCGTGGGGAACGTGCTCGGCCCCAGCACGCAGATGAACACGGACGACGGCACGGCGTCGCAGAACCTCCAGAATCAACAGATCGCGAACGCGATAGAGGATGGCGTCCAGGGCCTCGGCATATCGCCCTACGACTCCCTCAACGAGGCCTCCGTCAAGGAAGCCGTGGCGAACAAGCTCCACGTGGTGACGTTCGACACCGACCTGAAGGACTCGGGGCGCACGCTCTACGTCGGGGCCATCCAGAAGGAAGCCGGCGCCAAGGCGGCGCAGGCCCTCCTCGATCCCAACATCAAAGATCCCCAGATCCCAGTCTTGCCCCCCCCGCCAGGGACAGTGTTGGTCCACGGCGACGCGTCAACGCAGTGGTACGACGGGTCCCAGCGAACGTTCGGCGTCCTGGATGTGCTCGGGCAGACCGGTTACACGGCGCAGGTGGTCCAGGCCGTCTTCATCAACGGTCAGGAAGGCTATGACGTCGATCAGCTGAAGACCCAGATCCTGAACGCGAACCCGCCCGTCGTGGGCATGATCGGCGTGTTCAACATCTCGTATCGGTGCGTGGTGGCCGCAGAAGCCACCGGCAGGCTGGACATCCCCATCGTCACGTTCGACTTCGATCCGAAGACCGTCGAGTACATGCAGAAGAAGCGCATCAAGGCGACGATCGTCCAGCGGCAGTACTACGAGGGGTACCTCGTGCCCTACATTCTCTATGGCATCCAGCACATCGGCCTCGACGCGACGAAGCAGATCCTCAGTCCGCTGATGGTCGACGAGAACCAGATGCCCGACGAGCACCGGGTCAACATAGGCGTCGACGTGGTTCCCGCGAATAAGTTCCAGGTCTACAACGACTTCCTCGACCAGATCGGCTCGATCCAGTAGCGGCGCGGTGGACCGCGACGGCGATGGCGGCGGGCTCGCGGCGAGGTTCCGCCGCGGCGCCGCGGGGGCCGTGGGGTAGACTGGGCTCATGACCGTCATCCGCTTCTATCGCTCCGGCGACGCTCACGGGTTCTTCTCCAACTTCTCGCGCCACCCGGTCACGCTCAAAGGCAAGGTGTGGCCCACGAGCGAGCACTACTTCCAGGCCCAGAAGTTCCCCGGCACCGAGCACGAGGAGGTGATCCGCAACGCCTCCGGCCCCGGCGAGGCGGCCCGCATGGGCCGGCAGCGGAGCCGCCCGCTGCGCCCCGACTGGGAGCAGGTCAAAGACGATGTCATGCGCGAGGTGGTGCTGGCGAAGTTCACCCAGCACGAGGATCTCGGGCGCGCCCTGCTCGACACCGGGGACGCGGAGCTGGTCGAGCACACGGCGAACGACGCCTACTGGGCCGACGGCGGCGACGGGAGCGGGCGGAACATGCTGGGCATCATCCTGATGGAAGTCCGCGCGCAGCTGCGCCGCTGACGCGTCAGGGCGGCTCTCTGTCCTTGGACGGCCCGGGATCGCTGGCGATGGGCAGGGCGCGCGTCGCCACCGGGGCACGCGCTTCCCGGCCGCTCAGGCGCTTTGGCGGAGACGCCTGCGCCGGTCGGGTGTACCACAGCGCACGTCCATGAGGAGAGCCCCCCTGTCCATGCGCCTGGCGTTTCCCAGACTTGTCACCGTGGCCGGGCTGGTCGCGCTCGCGTCCTGCGGAGGGCCCCCCGCGGCGACGCCGCCGCGCTCGGCCGCGGCCCCGGCGCTCGCGGGGACCGCGCCGCCGAGCGGCCCCGAGATGCCGCGAAGCGTGGAGTCGCTCGTCGACGTCATCCCCGGCGATGCGGTGTTGGTCGCGAGCGTCCCGCAGGCCGGCGCGCTCCTCGCCGGCGCCGCGCCGGTCCTCCGGGAGGAGCTCCTCGCGGAGGTCACGGCGGTCCTGGCGCGCCAGCCCGGCCTGAGCCCTGAGCTCGCCCGAGATCTGATGGCATCGTTCGACGGCGCCACCGTGTTCGTCGGGGGCGAGGCGGCTCCACGCGACTCCCTGGGGGCGCTCGTCGAGCGCGGCTGCGTGGCGGCGCGGTTCCGCGACGGAGCCCCGGTGGAGCGGCTGCTGAAGGAGCTGCCGCGCGAGGCCGGCGAGGGCAGGTTCGCGCTCCGAGGCGACGAGGACGACATGATCGCCCACGGCGCGTGGCTCGCCGAGGCGCGGGTCGCCCTCGTCTGCGCCCGGCCAGAGCCGCTGTCGAGGGCCCTGCGCGTCGCGGGGCAGCGCGAGCCGTCGTTCAAGACGTCCGCGCTCTTCCAGGCCGAGCGCGCGAAGGATCCCTGGCTCGCGATCGACCTCCACCGGCTGCAAGGCGGCGGCACGACCGGCCCCGAGCCCGGCTCGCGGCTCTTCATCGCCCTTCCCATTCACCAGGACGCGCCCGGGCTCCGCGTGGAGCTCGAGCTTTACGGACCGGAAGTTCCCGCGCTCGGCTCGGTGCTCGCGGCGACGGACCATGCCGCCGTGGCGAAGCTGCCCCAGGGGGCGCTCGTGACGTTCGGGCTGTCCCTTCAGCGGTCGCCGGGAAAGACGGTGAGCGACGTCCTCGGCGCCTTCGACGGGTTCGCCGGCGAGCCCGCGGCGGCGGCGGCCGCGGCCGCGCTCGCCCAGGTAGGGCTCGAGCTCGGCGATGTGGACAGGGCGCTCGGCGGCGAGGCCGCGGTCGGGATCTACCGCGATCCGAAGCACAAGCTCGGCCTCGCAGGCGCCAGGCGCGCCGAGGCGCTCAGGCACAGCGCCGTGCTGATCGCGCTGGCGACCGCGGATGAGGCAGCGCAAAAGAAGGTGTTCGGCGCGGTCGCCGCGCACATGAAGCGGACATCGAAGAAGCTCAGGGCCAAGCCCGGGTCGCTCGCGCAAGATCTCGAGGACGGCAACGAGCTGAGGGCCGAGACCCGGCCTGGGTTCATCCTGATCGGCGCGGGCGACCGCAGGTACCTCGCCCAGGTCGCCGCGCGCTTCGGGAAGGACAAGGAATCGCTGGCCGCGACCCCGTCGTTCGCCGAGGCCCGGGCGCTCGCGAAGGGCGCCTCCCATCTGCAGCTGTACATCGACCGTCAGGCGTTCGCGGGAATGCTCGAGGGCCCTGTGGCGGCGAGCTTCGGCGCGCTCGGCAACTCGCCGACGCTGGTCTCGCTCGCGCTCGCGCCGAGCGACCGCGGGCTGGATCTCACGCTGAGCGGCCATGGCGGGGTCGAGATCCTCGGCGCGAGCGCCGCGCTCGCCGTCTACGGCGCCAGGCGTTACATCAACTCCGCGAAGGCAGCGGCGGAGAAGCTAGAGTAACGCGCCGGGGCCGCGCCTGGTGCACATCATCAGGGACAGCCATGCTCCACCGCAGATGGCTGCCCGCGACCGTGGCTTCGCGCTCAGAACTCTGCCACGTCGAACAGCTCCGTGTAGCCCGAGTAGACCGAGCCTTCCGGTCTGCCGTCGCCGCTCCCGCCGATCGAGCCCTCGATCGCGCCGGGGCTTAGTTTGCCGTACAGGTGGACGCTGACCTCCCGGAACTCTGCAGGATTGATCTTGGTGACCTCGTACGAGCCCTGGAGCGCGGCGAGGTCGAACCTGTGCAC
The DNA here is from genome assembly GCF_051524395.1 of Sorangium sp. So ce117. Taxonomy (NCBI): domain Bacteria; kingdom Pseudomonadati; phylum Myxococcota; order Polyangiales; family Polyangiaceae; genus Sorangium; species Sorangium sp. So ce117. The sequence continues at coordinate 4,955,763 of NZ_CP150309.1, read as the reverse complement.
GAAGTCGGCAACGTCGGGCTGACGGGCGCGGAGCTTGACCACGAGCGACTCGTCGAACGCGCCGTCCTCGGTGGAGAAGGCCAGCGGAACATCCACCTGGACGTAGTCGGAGCAGACCGAGGGGTACAGATCCGTGCTGCCGCTCGATTCGCCCGGATCGGGCTCCGTGGATCGCACGAGACGCGCGGCGACGAGCTCGCCCACGGAGAATGTCGCGGTCGTGCGCTGATCCTCCCTCCACTCCCTCCACAGGAGCGGGACGGAGCGCTCTCCGGAGAGGGCGGAGGCGACGTCCCGCGCCGAGAAGCCCAGCGGCGAGACGTCGTCGGCGCCGATGTCCTCCGCCTCAAAATCGCACCCCCGGTAGGCCCCCCCGATCTGGCCGCCCTGTGGCCTGTTGTCCGGTGGACCTTGGCCTACGCCATCCGCGCACCCGGAGAGCCCGACGCTCATCACCGCTGCACCAATACAAGAAAGCCAACGCCGCTCGCGCATGTTCACGACCTCCTGCGGCGTACCTTGCGTTCGCGGTCGGCGCGACGCCAGGTCAGCTTCGCACATTCCATAAGGCAAACTGGCCTCCACATGTGCGAATCTGCGGTACGTGGACCATGAATCCCTCGCAAGAGAGCTGATCCGCGCCCTGCGCGGCCGGCGCTCGCAGCTGGCCTTCAGCCGCCGGCTCGGCTTCCGCACCAACGTCGTCTACACGTGGGAGTCCGGAAGGCGCTGGCCGACCGCGGCCACCTTCCTCGTCGCCGCGCGGCGCGCGGGGGTCGACGTCGCGGGGGCGGTGAGGCGCTTCTTCCCGTCGCTGCCCGCGTGGCTCGCGCGCACCGATCCGGCGTCGGCCGAGGGCGTCGCGGCGCTCCTCTCGGAGATGCGTTCCATGTCACCCATCGTCGACGTGGCGCGGCGCGCGGGCAGGAGCCGCTACGCGGTCGCGCGCTGGCTCTCGGGCGAGGCCGAGCCGCGGCTCCCGGACTTCCTGCGGATGGTCGAGGCGTGCTCGCTGCGCCTGCTCGATTTCGTCGCGCTCGTCGCCGACCCGGCGGCGCTCCCGGCGGCGAGCGCGGCGTGGCGCACGCTCGAGGCCCAGCGCCGCGCCGTCTACGAGGAGCCGCTGCTCCCCGCCGTCCTGCTCGCGCTGGAGCTGCCGGCCTACCGGGCGCTACGGCGCCACGAGCCGGGGTGGATCGCGCGGCGGCTCGGGTTCCCTGTCGAGGACGAGGCGCGCTGCCTGGATCGGCTCGCGGAGGCCGGCCAGATCCGGAGGAGCCGCGGGCGGTGGACCGTCGCGCCGATCCGGACGGTGGACACGCGCCCGGACCCGGACGCGGAGCACCGGCTCAAGTGCTTCTGGGCCGGCGTCGGGCTGGCGCGGCTCACGCGCAAGGCCGAGGGGCGCTTCTCGTTCAACGTCTTCACGGTCTCCGCGGCCGATCTCGAGAAGCTCTCCGAGCTCCACGTGAGCTATTTCCAGAACATGCGCGCGGTGATCGCGGAGTCGCGGCCGCCCGAGCGCGTCGTCGCCGTGAACCTGCAGCTCTTCCCGCTCGACGGAGGCTGAGCCGGCTGCGGACACCGCGGCGCCGCGCCGCCGCGCCCGGCAAGCCGAGCCCGCGACTCACCGCGCTTCCACCGGGCGGCCTGCGCGGCTCATACGATGGCGAACGCCCGGACCGGGAACGTGCCGAAGGCGCGGACCTTCACCGGGACGGCGAAGAGGCGGGCCCCGGCGGCGGGGAGCTTGTCGAGCCCGGTCATGTGCTCGCAGATCGGGATGTCCGCTCCGAGCAGGAGGGAGTGGACTGGCCGCGCGGGATCGGCCGTGTCGTCGATATTGTAGGTGTCGACGCCCACGAACACGGCGCCTGCGCCGGCCAGGAGCCGCGCCGCGTCCCGCGTGAGGTGCGGGTGTCCTTCGAAATAGCGGTCTGTGCGCCAGTGTTCGCTCCAGCCCGTGCGCACGAGGACGGCCTTCCCGGCGAGATCGAGCCCCTCGAAGGCGTCGGCGTCGATCGCCCTCCCGGACCGGCCCCGCGCCTCGACCACCACGCTCTCCAGATCGGCCAGCGATTCGAGCGGCAAGCCGGCGAGATCCTTGCCGTTCGCATAGCGATGAAACGGGCTGTCCACGTAGGTGCCCGTGTTGGCGACCATGTCGATTCGGCCGATGTGGAATTCGACGCCTTCCGCGTAAACGCCGCGGGACTGCTCGCGCGAGAGGAAATCGCAGACGACGGGCGCCGGCACGCCCTTGTACGTCGTCATGCCGTGCTCGACGGTGTGGCTCAGGTCGACGAAGGTTCGTGAGACGGGGGTGGTCACGGTCGGCTCCTCGGAAGGGGCTCCGCGCGGCGGAGCCTCCTCTACGCCCGGTCGGGGCCCCGAGCGGCCGCCAGTTTCGCGGGAGGGCGCGAGGAGATCCAGAAATCGCGGGCGAGCGGGTCAAGTTGACATGTGCTCACATGCGCCGATAGAGTGCGAGCGCGGCGATACCTGGCCCGATGTTTCACGGGGGCGAGCGTCGTGCATGGGTGCCTCGGCGGGGGGCCGGGCGTCGTCGCTGGAGTGGTCACGGGAACGGAGCGTCGCGGGGGGGTCGAGATCGCCCGCGTGGAGAGGTGGATGTCTGGGATGAGTCGAACCATGCCGCGCCGCGCGTTCGTCCTGTCGGCGCTGCTGCTGTCCACCTTCGCCGCGGCGGGCTGTCGTTCGAAGAATGGCAGCGAGAACCCGTCCGCCGCGCCGGAGCGGGCGGCGACGCCGGGGGGGTCGGCGCAGGCGGCGGCCGCCTCCGCGCAGCAGCCCCCGACGAAGCGGGCCGCGATGGTCACGATCGCGAGGGAGCAGCAGGCCACCTGGGTGCGCAACTTCAACCCCCTGCTCCCCGAGGGGAGCACGCGCTTCCCGACGGTCGCCGGCATCTACGAGCCGATGCTCGTCTACAACACGATGCGGAGCGACTACACGCCGTGGCTCGCGACGAGCTACGCGTGGAGCGACGCGAACAAGAAGCTCACCTTCACGACCCGCTCCGGCGTCAAGTGGTCGGACGGACAGGCGTTCACGGCGAAGGACGTCGCGTTCACGTTCGCGCTCATCAAGAAGCACGCGGCGCTCGATCTCGCCGGGGTGTGGCGGTTCCTCGGCTCCGTGACGGCGATCGACGACACCACCGTCGAGTTCACGCTGCGGCGGCCCTATGTCCCCGGGCTCAGCTACATCGGCCACCAGCCGATCGTGCCGGAGCACGTGTGGAAGGACGTCGTCGATCCGGTCACGTTCGCGAACGAGAACCCCGTGGCGACAGGGCCCTTCACCGAGGTGAAGGTCTTCCAGAACCAGGTGTACGAGCTCGGCAAGAACCCGCGCTACTGGCAGGAGGGCAAGCCGGCGGTCGACGGGCTGCGCTTCCCGGCGTACCCGAGCAACGACCAGGTCACCCTGGCGCTCGTCAACGGCGAGATCGACTGGGCGGGCGCGTTCGTGCCGGACATCGAGCGGGTCTTCGTCGCCAAGGATCCGGCCAATCATCATTACTGGTTCCCGCTCGTCGGGGGCACCGCCACGCTGTACCCGAACGCCACGAAGAAGCCGTTCGACGACGTTCGCGTGCGCAAGGCCATCAGCATGGCGATCGACCGCGACCAGATCGTCAAGCTCGCCGCGGACAACTACACCCATGGCGCGGACGCGACGGGGCTGGACGACTCCTACGAGCGGTTTCGCAGCGAGAAGGCGGTGGAGGCGGGCGACTGGGTGAAGTTCGATCCGCAGCGGGCGAACCAGATCCTCGACGAGGCGGGCTATCCGAGGGGCGCGGACGGCATCCGGACGAGGCTCGGCAAGCCGATGCGCTTCGAGATCAACGTCGTCAGCGGCTGGTCCGACTGGGTCCGCGCGGTCCAGATCATCACGCAGAACCTGGAGAGCGTGGGCATCGCCGCGTCGATGAAGACCTACGACTTCAGCGCGTTTTACTCGGCGCTGCAGAAGGGCCTGTTCGATCTGTCGATGGGCTGGACCAGCGTCGAGCCCACGCCGTACAATTTCTACCGCGATCTGATGAGCGCAGATCTCGTGAAGCCGCTCGGCGAGGTGGCGCCGCGCAACTGGCACCGTTTCGGCGCCCGGGAGGCCGACGTGCTGTTCCACGCGTTCGAGTCCGCGACGTCCCCTGCCGATCAGAAGCGCATCCTGGACGGGCTCCAGATGATCTTCGTCCAGGCCGCGCCGGTGATCCCGCTCTTCAACAACCCGTCGTGGGGCGAATACAGCACGAAGCGGTTCACCGGCTTCCCGACGATGGAGAACCCGTACGCGAAGCTGACGCCGAACAACCCGCCGGAGTACCTGCTCGTCCTGACCGAGCTCCGGCCAAGATAAAGAGCGGGAGACCGCCGCTCTGCGTCGGGGGTGCCAGCCCGGTCTAGAGACGTGTGATCACGAGGCCGTCGTTCTGCACGGAGATGCGGGCGGGCTTGCCGCGGTGCTCGTCGGGGATCTCGTCAGCCATGAGGTAGCGGCCGGCGATGGAGACGAACTCCGCCTCGAGGCTCATGCAGAAGATGCTCGCGTCCGCGTTGTTGTGGGCGCCGGCCATGGCGCGGCCGCGGAGCGGCGCATAGACATGGATGTTGTCGTTCGCGATGAGCTCCGCGCCCGAGCTGACCGGCGAGAGGACCACGAGGTCGCCGTGGGGCACGTAGATGACCTGCCCGCTGCGCACCGGCTGCCGCACGGTGAGCCCCGCCGGCGGCGGCTCCCCGGCCGCGTCCGGAGGCGGCGCGGCGTCCCTCGGGCGGCGGGCGGGCCCCGCCGGGCCGCGCTCCGCCGCGGCGGCCGCTGGCGCGCCGCGGTCCGGCGCGGGCCCCACCGCCACGGGCCCCGGCGTGGGGGTGCTCCCCTCGGCCGGCCCGGCCTGGCGCGAGCGCGTGAGCGGCGTCCGCAGCACGCCGAGGCCGGCGGCGACGGCCCGCTCGCGCTGGGCGTCCGTCGGGTTGCGCACGGCGATGGGCACGAGGTTGTGCTTCCTCAGCAGCCCGGCGAGGGCGCCGAGATCGACGGGCTCGTCGCCGAGCTCCGCGAGGTCGAGCAGGATCGGCAGGTGCAGGAAGAAGTGCGGCATCTGCGAGATGTGGTCGGCGAGCTGACGCTCGACGGCCGAGACATTCGCCGTCTTGAGACAGAGCATCGTGATGGCAGGCATCGTGCCCTTGAGCGCAAACGCCTGCTGCTCCTGCCGCTTCTCCCCTCGCCTGCCCGACACCATCGCTGTCCTCGCTCGCAAAAAGGTGCTCCCGCGGCGGCACTCTACCCCGGATCCGGGGGCTCGCGCGGGAAAAACCGCTGGGGTTCCGGGCCTCGCCGCGCCGCCGGCGCGTCGCCGCCTCGGGCCGGCGCGCCGCTGCTTGGCTGGCCGCCTCGCGCGGTGCTAACGGTGGTTTGGCCATGCCGACCGCGCGCCGCGCCTCCGTACTGCGGCTCGATCCCCCTCCCGCCTCGTCCTCCGCCTCTCCCTCTCCCACGTCCCCGCGCGCGACGCCCCGGCCGGTCGACGCGCTCGATCACCACTTCGCGCTGGAGGTCCCGCGCGTGTTCTCCGAGGCGGAGCGCGCCGCGCTCGTCGCGGGGGTCCGCGCGGCCCGCGCCGAGTGGACTGCCGACTTCGGAGGCGAGCAGTTCTCGCTCGGGCGCGCCTTCTACACGCACCTGGAGCAGGGGCGCTCCCGGGTCTATTTCGCCGAGGCGGCGGCCTCCGACGCCCGCGTCGAGCGCCACCTCCCCGGGCTCCAGCGCCGGATGCGCGAGCTCGTCGCGGCGCTCACCGGCGGGCTCGCGCAGCCCCGGCGCGGCTTCTGCGGGCCAGGCGTCCACATCTTCCCTGCGGGGGAGAAGGTCGCGCGTGAAGGCGGCGTCGTGCACTTCGACACGGAGGGGCTCTCCGACTACCACCTTGCCCGCCGGCTCCGCGCGATCACCGTCGTCGTGATGCTGGAGCTCCCCGACGCGGACGGGGGGCTCAAGCTGTGGGACGTCCTCTACGACGGGCGAGACGACCCGGGCGACGAGGCGCTCTCCGCGCGGAGCCTCGTCGCCGGCTACAGCCCTGGCGGCGCGCTGGTCATCGACAGCTACCGCCTGCACCAGATACAGCCGTTCCCGGGCGACCGCGACCGCATCTCCGCGACGGTGCACGCGGCCGAGATCGACAGCGGCCGCTGGGAGACGTGGTTTTAGAGCGACAGGCGGGTTGATACTGCCTGAAAGGAGCAGAATTCGAACCGCCAAGCGCGCCAAGGGCACCAAAAAGAGGACAGACTCTCCGCATCCCTGCCGGTGCATTTCTCGGTGGAGAGGCTGGGGCGCCGAGGCGCCGGTGCCGCGGCGCTCAGTCGCTCGCTCGCCCCGACGCCCCGAACGCGTGTCGCAAGTGCGGCCCGATGCGCCGGGCGATGACGAGATCGACCAGGGGCGGGGCGAACGCCTGCAGCAGCAGCAAGATCCGCGTGGACGCGCCCATCACGGCCCTCGTCCTCCTCGCGAGCAGGGCAGCCAGCACGAAGTCGGCGACCTTCTCCGGCGGCGCGAGCGTGCTCCCCGCGCGGCGCCAGAGATCTGCAAAGGGGCGCTCGGCGGCTGTGTCCGCCGGCGCCGGGCCGACATAACAGAGGCGCTCGGCCCGCCCCTCGACGGCAAGCTCGCGGTTCACCGCGCAGCAGAAGCCCGCCAGCCCGGCCCGCGCGGCCACGTCGACCGAGTAGTACGGCAGCGCGAGGGTCCCGTCACCGAAGCCGCCGAAGAGGGCTATCACGCCGCCTGGGCGCAAGCGCGGCAGGAAGGCGCGCGCCACATGGATCGGCCCCGCGAGATCGACGGCCAGCTCCGCTTCGATCTCCTGGTCGGTGTGCGTGTCGAGCCCCTTGCGCACGTCGACGCCGGTCGCGCACACCACGTGGTCGACCGGCCCCACGCGCGCCGCCACGTCGCGCAGCTGCGGCGCCGCGAGCTCGGCCGTGTGGTGGGCCGCGCCGTACGTCTCCGCGAGCCGAGCGAGGCGCGCGCCGTCGCGCGCGACGAGGACGACCTCCGCGCCCTCCCTCACCAGGGCGCGCACGACGGCCTCGCCCAGCCCGCCCGTGGCCCCGACCACCGCGACCCGCTTGTCGCGAAAGCTCCGGCCGGTATTGACCTTCGGAGGCCGAAAGCGCGCGAGCGCCTCGGCGCCGAGGACCAGCCCCGCCCCCCAGAACATGACCTCGCCGGCCCCGATGAGCCCGGCGGCGAGGGCGGCGCGCCCCCCGACCGAGAGCGGGAGGAAGGGCACGACAAGGAACGCCGAGAACCAGACCGGAAACGAGCCGATCACCGAGCCCCAGGCGAGCGCGCGCAGGACAGCCTTGCAGCGAGAGGACGGCGTCACGGAGCGCTCCCCTCGGTCAGCTGCTGCAGGCGGCGGATGACCTCGATCCGTCGCTCGGGTGGCAGCGGGTCCAGCCCGAGCAGCTCCGCCATCCAGAGGCCGTCGACGGCGAGCCGGACGACCAGCGCGTCGATGGGACAGATGCCGTCGCGCGCGAGCCGCTCCGCCCACGCACGGTAGCGCTCGCGCAGCGGCTCCAGCAGGTGGGGCGCGAGCGCGACGGCCGCGAGCAACGCGGCGCTCGTCCGATCGGGCACGTCGCCCTCGACGGTGGCGTGCAGGTAGGCGCGCGCGAAAGAGCCCGGTTTGCCGTCCTCGAGCTGCGCGAGCCGGCGGTCGAAGCCGGCGATGAGCGCCTCCACAAGGCCCCCGACGAGCGCCTCCTTCGAAGCGAAGTGATAGAGCAGCCCGCCCTTGCTCACCCCGGCCTCGGCCGCGACGGCATCGAGGGTCATGGCGTCGCTGCCGTCGCGGCGAACGACGTCGGCGGCGGCGGCAAGGATACGGTCGCGCTGGCTGATCCGCGGCATGACGTTACTGTACCGTCCAGACGGTTTAGTTTCAAGGGGCAGCACGGCACGCGACCGTGCGAGCGCGGGACCGGTGGGTTTCCAGCAAGCCACGCCGTTGGCTCCCCTGCCCGCGCGGGCATCGCGCGGCCGTGCCTGGTCGGCGGTCCGCGACACACGGCGCCTCGTCGGAACCGGTCAGCCTGACAAGCCTCTCCGCGCGACACACGGCACCTCATCGGAACCGGTCAGCCCGACAAGCCTCTCCGCGCGACGCACAGCGCCTCGTCGGAACCGGTCAGCCTGACAAGCCCTTGCGCGCGCCCTCCTCTCCAGCTGGCGCGAGCCGCGTGCTCGCGCCAGCGCACCGGCCGCGGATGGCGACAGCCTGGTCGTTCGGATAGATAAAAGTGACCGTGCAGGTCACATCGATTCCCATCATCCCTCTCGAATCCCATCCGCCCAGATCTGTTCCAAGCATCGCCCTGTGAGCAGCCCAGACGCATGGGCGAGCAGGATGGCACGACGCACGCGCCGCGCCGGCGCTGGTTCAGCCTCCATCCGAGCCGCGAATGCGGAGCGCTCCGACATGACGAGCCTGGTGAATTCGACAAGTCTCTCGCCCTGCCAGTCGGACTCATCCCGTGCGCGCGCGAGACGAGCTCACGAGGCATCGAGAAGCATCATAGGAACGAGGGAGGGACACATGGCCCACAAGGCATTCACTCTGAGCACGGCTTTCGTGAACACGGCCAGCCACGCCCAGAGCTGCGAGTCGATCTGCGTCCAGTCAATCCAGCACTGCCTCCAGATGGGAGGCTCGCACGCGGAGGCTTCCCACATTCAGCTCCTGCAGGATTGCGCCAAGATCTGCGAGACGACCGCGACGTTCCTGATGCGCGGCTCGCCGCAACACAGCCAGGTCACGGCCGCGTGCGCGAGCGTCTGCGAGCTCTGCGCCCAGAGCTGTGACAGGTTCACGGGTGACGCGCAGATGAAGGCCTGCGCCGACGAGTGCCGCCGCTGCGCCGCCGCGTGTCAGCAGGTCGCGCAGATGCGGCCGGGCGGGGCAGCCGGCGCGGGGCACCAGAGCGTGCCCTGAGACCGGCCAGGGCGCCGCGCGGGGCGGCGCTGAACGGAACGACCTCACGCAGCGCGGTCAGCCCTGCGCGGCCTCCTCCGCCGCGGCAAGCGCTGGAGCCGCAGCCGGCGGCGCCGCGGGCTTGGCCCGGCGGAGCTCGAAGCTCCTCCACACCACGTACATCGCGGGGATCACCAGGAGCGTCAGCAGCGTGAGCGACACCAGCCCTCCCCACATGGGCGCGGCGATGCGCTTGGCCACGTCGGCCCCGACGCCGTCGTCGAGCAGCACGGGGAGGAGGCCGAACACGTTGGTGAGCACCGTCATCAGGAGCGGGCGGACGCGCTTGGCGCCCGCCTCCAGCGAGGCCTGGATGAGGTCGTCGACGCTCGCCAGCGTGCCGGCCTCACGCCCGCTCGTCCAGGCCTCATCGAGGTAGACGATCATGACGCTCGCTGTCTCGGCGGCGACGCCGAGGAGCGCGATCATCCCGACCCACACGGCGATCGAGGTGTTGAAGCCGGCGGCGTAGAGCGTCCAGATCGCGCCCACCGCGGCGAAGGGCACGCCGGTCATCACGAGGAGCGTCTGCGCTGCGCCGCTGAAGTTCAGATACAGGATCACGAAGACGATGCCGATCGTGAGCGGCAGGATGTACGCGAGGCGCTCTCGCACGCGCTCGAGAAGCTCGTACTGGCCCGTCCACTTGAGATAGTACCCTGCCGGAAGCTCGACCTCTCGCGCGACGGCCACCTTTGCCGACTCCACGTAACCGCCGACGTCGCTCGTGGAGGTGTCGATGTAGATCCAGCCCGTGAGCGAGCCCATCTCGCTCTTGATCATCGGCGGCCCCATGACCGTATCGATCTTGGCGAGCTGCCCGAGCGGGACGAACGCCGCGCGCGCCGGCCCCTCTGCCTGGCCTCTCGCCATGGCGGCGCTCCCGCCCATCGCGCCCCCGCCCATCGAGCCGCCCCCGCCGGCGGCGAGGCCCGCGATCTCGGCAGGCGAGGGCGCACCTCCCATCGCGTCGCCGCCCATGGATCTCGCCGCCATCCCTCCTGCTGAGCTCATGGCCGTCGCGCCCCCCATCGGCGCCGGGGCGCTCCCGATCGGCAGCGGGCGCGGCGACAGCGGGGCGACCGGGACCGGCACGTCGCGCAGCGCCTCGAGGTTGTCCCGGAGCTCCCGCGGATAACGCACGCTCACCCGGTAGCGCTCGCGCCCCTCGAAGGTGGTGTCGACATCCATCCCGCCTATCGCGCTCTCCACCACGTCGAGCACGTCGCGCACGCTGAGGCCGTACCGGGCGATCGCTTGCCGGTCCGGCGTGATGTCGAGGAAGAAGCCGCCGAGCTCGCGCTCCGCATAGACGCTCCGCGTCCCGGGCACGTCCCTGAGCACGCGCTCGAGGTCGCCGTCGATCCTGCTGATGACCTCGAGATCCGGCCCGAAGACCTTGATCCCGATCGGCGTCCGGATCCCCGTCGCGAGCATGTCGATCCGCGCCTTGATGGGCATGGTCCACGCGCCCTGCACGCCTGGGGTCGCCGTCTTCTGCTCGAGCTCGGCCACGAGCTTCTCCTGGGTCATGCCCGGCCGCCACGCGCTCTTGGGCTTGAGCTGGACGACGGTCTCGAACATCGAGAGCGGGGCCGGATCGAGCGCGGTCTCGGCGCGGCCCGCCTTGCCGAACACGCGCTCGACCTCGGGCACGGTCCGGATCTGCGCGTCCTGCCAGGCCAGGAGGCGCCGGGCCTCGGCGATGGGGATGCCCGGCACCGTGACCGGCATGAAGAGCAAGTCGCCCTCCTCGAGCGGCGGCATGAACTCCGATCCCAGGCGCGACATCGGGTAGACCGTGGCGCCCATGAGCCCGAGCGCGGCCGCGATGACGAGCCCGCGGCGGCGCAGGCACGCCCGCAGCACCGGCCGATAGGCCGCGATGCAGGCGCGGTTGATCGGGTTCCGCCCCTCCGGCGTGATCCGGCCCCGGAGGAACGTCACCATCAGCGCGGGCACCAGCGTGACCGCGAACAGCGACGCGAACGCCATCGAGAAGGTCTTGGCCAGGGCGAGCGGCCGGAAGAGCCGGCCCTCCTCGCCCTCGAGCGTGAAGACGGGCAAGAACGCGATGGTGAGCACGAGCAGCGCCCCGAACATCGAGGGCCCGAGCTCGCGCGCGGCGCCGATGACGATCTCCGCGCGGGGGATCTCGCGCCCTTCCCTCTCCGCAGCCTCGATCTTCCGGTGCGCGTTCTCGACAAGCACGCAGGCGGAGTCGACCATGTCGCCCAGCGCCAGGATGATCCCGGCGAGCGACATGATGTTGATCGACAGGTCGAGCGCATAAAAGGCGATGAACGTCGCGGCCGTCGCCACCGGGAGCGCGATGGCGGCCACCAGGGCGGAGCGCAGGTGGAAGAGGAAGACGAAGATGACCAGGATGACCACGCCCAGGATCTGGACCAGGTTGGTCGAGAGCGTCTTCACCGAGCCGGCGATGAGCTCGCTCCGGTCGTAGACCGGCACGACCTTCACGCCGGCCGGGAGCGAGCCCTTCACCTCCTCGAGCCTGCTCTTGACCCGCTCGATGACGTCGAGCGCGTTCTCCCCGTGGCGCATCACCACGACGCCGCCCACGACCTCACCGCGGCCGTCGAGCTCGGCCACGCCGCGGCGGAGATTGCCGCCCACGGTCACGTCGGCCACGTCGCGGACGCGGATCGGCGTGCCGCGCGCGTCGGTCGCGACGACCGCGTCCTGGAGATCCTCCCTCGCGCGCACGTAACCACGGCCGCGCAGCACATACTCGTGCTGCGCCATCTCGATCACGCGCCCGCCCACCTCGGTGTTCGCCCCGCGGACGGCCGCGGCGACCTGCCCGACGGACACGCCCCTCGCCTTCATGCGCGCCGGGTCGACCTGGATCTGGTACTCCTTCTCGAAGCCGCCCACGCTCGCGACCTCGGCGACGCCCTCCAGGCCCTGGAGCCAGTAGCGCAGGTGCCAGTCCTGGAAAGAGCGCAGCTCTTGCAGGTTGTGCGCGCCGCTCTCGTCGACGAGGGCATATTGATAGACCCATCCCACGCTGGTCGCGTCCGGGCCGATCTGCGGTGTGACGCCCTCGGGCAGGCTGTCCTTCACCTTGGCGAGCTGCTCGACGACGCGCGATCGCGCCCAGTAGATGTCCGTCCCGTCCTTGAAGACGACGTAGACGAAGCTCATCCCGAACATCGTGAAGCCGCGGACGGTCTTCACGCTGGGCGCGCCCAGGAACGATGTGACGACGGGATAGGTGACCTGATCCTCGATGAGCGTCGGGCTGCGGCCCATCCACTCGGTCGCCACGATCACCTGGGTGTCGGACAGATCCGGCAGGGCGTCGAGCTGGGAGCGCCGCGCGCTGAACAGCCCGAGAGCCGTGAGCGCCGCGGCGATGAGGAAGATGAAGAACCGCTTGCGGGCGGAGAAGTCGATGAGGCGCGCGATGGCGCCCGTCGGCGCCTCCGGCGCGTCGTCGCGGCGCGGCGGCTCAGTGGACATGGCCGCCCTTCGGAGCGCTGGAGGCCTGGAGCCGGCTCTCGGAGTCGAGGAGGAACTGCGCCCCTGTCGCCACCTGGTCTCCCGCGGAGAGGCCGGCGTCGACCCGGTAGCGATCGCCGATGAGCGGACCGAGCTTCACCTCGCGCGGCTCCGCCCGGCCGCCCTGGACCACGAAGACGATGGCGCGCGTGCCGGTCCGGATCACCGCGCTCTCGGGGACCGACAGCCCCTCACCGAGCGACAGGTTCATGGTCACGGAGACGAACGCGCCTGGCCGGAGCGAGCCGTCGCTGTTGTCGAGCTCGAACCGGATCTTCATCGTGCGGGTGGCCTCGTCCACCGTCGGCGGGATGAAGGCGACCGGCGCGTGGAGCGCGCCTTCGCGCCCCTCCACGGTGAGGTGCGCGTGAACCCCGGCGCGAACGTACGGCACGTCGCGCTCGTACACGTCGGCCAGCACCCAGACGCGGGACAGGTCCGAGAGGGTGTACAGCTCCAGCGAGGGCTCCACGAACATGCCCTCCACGGCCTGCTTCGCCACGACCACGCCGGCGCGGGGCGCGGTGAGGGCGAAGGTGCGCTGTGGCTGCCGCGTCGCCTCCAGCCGCGCGATCTCCGCCTTCGGCACGTCCCACAGCGAGAGGCGCCGGCGGGCGGCGCCGAGGAGCTGCTCCTGGGCGCGCCGCTCCGCGGCCCCGAGCTCTCCCGCCGGCACCGGCCCTCCCGCGGCGCGCTCGAGCAGCGCGACGAACTCCAGCTCCGCCGCGAAGACCTCCTGGCTGTAGAGCGAGCAGAGCACCTGCCCGGCCGAGACCTTGCGGCCGACGAAGTCGACGGCGACGCGCTCGATGAAGCCCCGGACCTTGGCGTGCACGTGCGCCGAGCGCGTCTCGTCCAGCGCGACGACGCCCACCGTGCGCAGAGGCCTCTTGAGCTCCCGCGCTTCGACCGTGGCCGTGCTGAGCGAGAGGCCGCCGAGGCGCGCCGGGTCGAGCGCGACCGGGGCGTAGCCCGCCGGGGTCATGGGCGCGCCGGGGCTCTCGTCGGTGCGGCCTCCCGCGGGCTCGGCCCCATGCGTCCCGTGACCTGCGTGGGGATCGTCGCTCGGCGCCGGCGCCGGCGTGGCGGTCGGGGCCGCGTGCGCAGCGTGGCCGTCGCCGGTCGCGGGCGAGGGAGTCTCGCAGCCGAGCAGCGCCACCGCGGCGGCGAGCAAGAAGGAATGTGTTCGCTTCATGGTCCATCTCCGCCGAGCGGTCCGCCCACGGCCCGCTCGAGCTCTGCGAGGGCGATCTCGCGGCGCACCATCACCTCGGCGACGACGAGCTCCGCGCCCTGAAGGGCGCGCCGCGCGTCGAGGACGGCCACGAGGTCCGCGGTCGCCGTGCCGTAGCTCGCGAGCGCGGCCTCGAAGCTCTCCCGCGCCTTCGGGAGCGCCACCGCGCGCAGGAGCTCCATCTGCCGGGCCGCGGCCTGCGCCCGGTGCCATGCGCCGGCGACCTCGGAGGAGATCATCGCGCGCATCTCCGCCTGGTCTTCCGCCACGCCCTCCGCGCGCGCGTCGAAAGCGCGGGCGAGGTGTCCCTGCTTGGCGGCGCCGAAGATCGGGATCGTGCCGCCGATCATCGCGCCGAACGACGGCGCAGCGCCGATGTTCTGGTTGAGCCAGACGCCCGTCATGAGGTCCGGATACGGCTCCTTGCGCGCCATCGCCGCCATCGCCTGCGCCTCGGAGCGCATCGCCGCCATCCCCTTCAGCTCGGGCCGCGCCGCGGCGGCCCGGCCGACGAGCGCCGCGAGCCCCCCGGACGGCATCGGCGAGGGCGCGCCGCTGGGATCGGCGATCGCCGTCTCGACAGGCCGGTTTCTCAGCGCGTTGAGCATGGCCACCACGGAGGCGCGCTCGCCCTCCAGGTTGACGAGCTCCACGTCGATCGCCGCGACCTCCACCTGCGCGCGCGCCACGTCATGGTGGCCGGTCTGGCCCGCGGCGTAGCGCCCGAGCGCCGCGCCGGCGATGCCGGCCGCGAGGCCGCGCCCGGCGCTGCTCACCTCGCGGCGCTTCGCGTTCAGCAGCAGCATGAAGTAGGCGCGCTTCGCCTCGAGGCGCAGGTCGAGCCGGCGGACCGCGAGCTCCGCCGCGGCGCTGTTCTCCTGCTGCTCCACCGCCCGGCTCGCCAGGTCGAGCTTCCCGGGCCAGGGGACCATCTGCGAGAGCTCGTACCGGATCATGGGCATCTCCTCGCCCATCGGGACCCGATCGAGCATCACGCTGACCGTGGGATCGGGCCACGCCCCCGCCGCCGCGGCCTCGTCCTGGAACGCGCGCCGCCGCAGCGCGCCCGCGCGCAGCGATGGGTTCCGGGCGAGAACGTCGGCGACGATCGCCGTCAGCCCGGCTTCCTCCGCCTGCGCGCCGCCGAGCGACGCCAGCGCGAGCATGGCGGCGAGCAGTCTCGACTTCATGCCGGAGCCCACAGCACACGTCGTGCCGCGCGCTCACCGCCTGTCGGCGCCGGCGATCCCGCCAGCGCGCCGGCGCAGGGCTTGCGCGACGCGCGCAGATGGCGCCCCTCGCCCGAGCGGCGCTCCGATCGACGAAAACCGATGCCGCATGACGCTCGTCTGTGACCGTGGAAGGCACAACGAGGCGGCCGCTTCGCTCCTCCACCGGGGCGAACGAACCTGGCACGGGGACTTCCGTCCTCCCGGCGGCCTCGAAGCCCTCGTATGGCGCTCGCGTAGTCCTTGCGCAATCATGGGGCTTTGGCCCGGCTCGGCCCGAGCAAGGAGCTCACCATGTTCATCCCTCCATCTATTCAAGGTTCTCTCCTCCTTTTGTCGGCCTCCTCCGTCCTCGCGGCGGGCTGCGTCGCCGACCCGTCGTCCGATGCGGGCGAGCCCGTCGCTGATACTTACCAGAGCTTCGATGGATGGAAGGCCAGCCTCCCGCGTGATCCGAACGACGGCGCCTATCTCGTCGACGGCGACATCGGCGTTCACGACGACGTGACCCTGAAGGAGCTCTCCGCCGAGCGCCAGCAACCGGGGGCGCTCATCGTCAACAAGCGCGACGACGGGAGCGATGACCGCTGGAGCGACGAGCAGAAGATGAACCTGACGTATTGCGTCTCTCCGCGCTTCGGCGACGATCATGACGCGGTGGTCGCCGCGGCGCTGTCGGCCGGGTCCGCCTGGGCGAGCGCCGCCGCCGTCCGCTTCGTCTACGAGCCCGACCACGACGAGGCCTGCGAGTACTACGAGGAGCATCCCGTGCTGTTCGAGGTAGTCCCCGCCAGCGGCACCACGTACAACGGGCGAGCTTTCCTTCCGAGCATGGTCGCGCGGGGGTATCACCAGGTCTTCATCGATCTAGAGAACATCGCTCGGGCCGCCTCGAAGACCCTGACCGGGGTCCTCCGGCACGAGCTCGGGCACGTCCTCGGCTTCCGGCACGAGCACGCCCGGCCGGAGGGCAACGGCGCATGCACAGAGCGTCCCGGCTGGCGGGCGCTCACGCCTTATGATCCGGGGTCGGTGATGCACTACAACGCGGAGAGCCGGTGCGAGGGCACCAACGGGGGAGACTACGTGCTGACCTGGCTCGACAAGGCAGGGGCGGCGACGCTGTATGGCGAGCCTTGATGAGCTCCTCCGCGACGGGTGACCGCCGGCGGCCGGTCTCCAGCGAGCGAATGGACAAGACGAGCATGCATTCGCGCTGGCCTCGGGGCGGGTGGCGTCGCCGTCGTTGACGCTGAGAGAGCCAGTGGGCTCGAACCGGAGCGTCCCGCTCTCTGCGCGGAAACGCCATGGCACGACACGGCTCTCGCGGACGAACGCGAGGCAACGATGCCGCTGGAGATCCCCGGGAGCGTCCGGCGACCCGCTCCGGCGCAGGTACTCCGGCGAGGCGCACACGAGCATCCGCGTGACACCGAGCCTCCGCGCCACGACCTGGGCGCCCCGCCAGGGAATCCACGGCGGCCACGCTACCACGCCATCGACGGGCGCCCTGGATTCGTGCGCGCCGCGCACGAGTCATGTTCGCGGGACGAGATCGACCCGTCGCCGCGCGCCGGGTATGCCTGCTCATGCGGCGGGCGCCTTCTGACCAGGTGAGGCGAGGTGCCAGCACGACCCCCAATCCTCAATCGCAGAGCTTCATTCATGCAGACATCCCAGGACAGCGCAGCAGCACTCACGCGGAAGGCAGCGCTCGGCGGCATCGCCGTGATGGTGCTCACCACCGTGCATCACGCGATCGGCGCCGTGGTCTACAGGACGCCCTGGCGCCTGCACATCGCTTTGCTCAGCATCCCGACGATCGCGGTGATCCTCGGCGCCCTCGCCATCCACCGCCGCCGCGCGGGCGCGCCAGCCGGGCGAGCTTCGTTCGTCGTGCTCGTCGCCGTGCTGGCCCTCATTCCGATCGCCTGGATCGGGGTGTACGAGGGCCTCTACAACCACGTGCTGAAGGACGCGCTGTACTTCCTCGCACCTCGGTCGCCGGCGCTCCCGCGCCTCTTTCCACCGCCCACCTACGTGATGCCGGACAATGCGATCTTCGAGATCACGGGTGTCCTTCAGGTCATCCCGGCATGGGTCGCCGCCGCGGCGCTGGCGCGACGCCTGCTCGACCTCCGATGGTGAGCGGGTCCTCAGGGCTCGACGTGGATCTCGCCCATCATGCCGCGCTCGGTGTGCTCGAGGATGTGACAGTGATACATCCACATGCCCGGCTCATCGAAGCGCGTCACGATGCGCACGGTGGACCGCTGCGGCAGGATCACGGTGTCCTTGTTGGCGAGCTCCTCGTCGGCCACCGGCACATCGTCCCTGGCCAGGACCTGGAAGAAGAAGCCGTGCAGGTGGAACGGGTGGTCCATCTCCGCGTCATTCTGCAGGTCATAGACATGGACCGATCCCTTCTGGACGTCGATCGGCGGCACGTCCGGAAACGCCTTGCCGTCGATCGTGAACGTCAGCTTGCCATCGACATACCCCTCGTCGAACGTGATCGTCGCCTCCGCCGGCCCGCCCGGCAGCCGCGCGATGGCGGGGCCCGTCTCGGGGAGCGTGCGCCCGGACAGCCGGGGCCCCTCGCCGATCCGCACCCTGGCGAGCGGCATCGGCTCGGCCAGTCCGGTGTGGTGCCCGCGCTCGTAGGGCTCGTTCATCAGGGTGAGCTCCGTTCCCGGCTCGCCGTCGGCGATCAACAGCACGTCGTAGCGCTCGCCGGGAGAGACCAGGAGCCTCTCGGTATCGTACGGCTCCGGGATCAGCCCGCCGTCGGCGCCGATGACGCGGAACGTGTGGCCCGGGAGCGCCAGGTTGAAGAAGCGTCCGTTCGCCACGTTGACGAGCCGGAGACGCGTGAGCCCGCCCGGCTGCACATCGAGCGCTGGCATCACGTGGCCGTTGACGAGCACGACATTGCCCTCGCGGCCCATCATGATCGTGTCGTCGTCGAGCTCTTCATTGAAGGTCCCGTCCTTGTTCAGGAACACGTCCCCGAGCACGGCGATCTTCTCGACATCGGCCTCCGGCTCGTTCGGTCCACGCACCCGGATGAGGCCGAAGAGCCCCTTCTGGATCTGCTCCGGCTCCATCACGTGCGGGTGGAACCAGTAAAGCCCTGCGTCTCGCAGCGTGAACTGGTACGTGAACGTCTCGCCTGGCGCGATCGGCTCCTGCACGGCCATCACGCCGTCCATCTCGTTGGGCACCCGGACGCCGTGCCAGTGGATCGTCGTCTCTTCCGGCAGGCTGTTCTTGAAGTGGACGATCAGCGTGTCGCCCACGTTCGCCTCGACGAGGGGCCCGGGGACCGTACCGTTGTAGGACCAGACCGCGGTGGTCGTGCCCTCCAGGTAGGTCTTCTCTGCCTCCTTGGCCTCGAGGTCGACCTCGACGATCCTCGGATCGGGGTTCGTGTCGGGCGCGGCGGCGGGCTCGCCCCAGGCATCGGGGGCGGGCGGCTCCTCCACCCGATCGGCGGCGCACCCGGCCGCGAGCAGCGACAGCAAGGCGACGCCCGAAAGAGCACGCGAATGCCGTATCAAGGCTCGCTCTCCTCGTCGGTGGGGTTGCCGGACATCTCGTTGGAGTACCCGGAGTAGGCCTCGCCCACCTTGCAGCGAAGACGGTACGTGTACTCGATGTCCTCCGTTGCATCAGAGTCCATGTAGGCCTTCTTCGATCCTGCGACGGTGAAGGCGACGGCGTAGTCGTGCATCGGGTCCTTGCGCTCGGCCTCGATCTGATCGCACTCCGGCTGCGGCACCCACTCGACGTGAAGCACCTCCAGCATCGGCATCACGAACGACAGCACCGGCGCGTCGGGCGCCGTCGCCAGAGGCCCGCCGCCGCTCCCGCCTCCCTCTCCAGTGCCGCCGTGCCCCCCCGTGCCGCTCGCTGCTCCCGCACCGCCGCCCCCTCCCGTGGCGCCGGCGGAAGAGCTCCCCGTCTCCGAGCCTCCGCAGGCGGCAAGGGCCAGGCCGACGGCGGCGAGGCCGATGAGTCGAGAGTAAGCCATGACGGTGTCTCCTTGCTGGTTTCTGGTGTCCCCCGAGTGTAACCCATCTGGTCACAGCGGCGAGGTGCAGCGGGACGCCGCCACTTGTTCTAGGCACCAGCGGGCCAGGCGTGACGCGCGGACAACTTTTTTTTCGCCCGCGGCGCCCAGAGGTGGACGCCCGCTACGTTCTTCGATCCGTCCGCTCATCGGCAAGGCGCACGGCCGGGCTGGCCTCCGAGCCTGGCGCGGGGTCGCGCGGCGGTGGAGGAGCTCGCTCCCGAGGCAGGCGAGCTGAGCCTCGGCGCCCGACATGTAATGGGGCGGAGGCTCGCGCGTCGTCCAAGTAGGAATGAGAGGAGAACCCATCATGTGCTACGCGACCGGCCGCTGGAACGACACCCCCGGGGTCGACTTCCATGAGCACCACGGAACCTGAGCGGAAGGACACGAGACGATGGCAACTGCGTCGCAAAGGGTTCGGCTGATCATCGGCGCCACGCTCGTCGCGGGGATCGCGGCGGCGTTGCTTGTCCGGTCCCGTCCTCCCTGGCGCGCACCGGAGCGCGGCGCCGTGTCCGCCGGCGGCAAGCCGCTGAGCGCCCAGGTGCGGGAGTTCGAGGGGTCTTACCCGGAGACGGCGGAACCGACCGGAGTCGTCCGCGACGTCGCGCTTGAGGCCGGCCCGGTGACCCTGCCGTTGCTCGACGGGCAGCCCCTGGATGTCTGGGCCTACAACGGCCAGGTCCCCGGGCCGACAATCCGCGTCCGCCTCGGCGAGCGGCTCCGCGTGACGTTCACGAACCGGCTCGCGCGGCCGACCACCGTGCATTGGCACGGCGTGCGCCTCCCGAACGCGATGGACGGCGTGCCCGGCGTCACGCAGCCGGCGGTGCCGCCGGGAGGGACGTTCGTCTACGAGTTCGCCCCCAAGGACGCCGGCACGTTCTGGTTCCACCCGCACCTGCGGAGCAGCGAGCAGGTCGAGCGCGGCCTGTACGGCGTCCTGGTCGTCGAGGACGCGGCGCCTCTGCCCTACTCGCGCGACGTCGTCTGGGTGCTCGACGACTGGCGCATCCGAGAGGGCGCGATCGATCCGCGGTTCAACACCCCGCACGACCTCATGCACGACGGTCGCTGGGGCAACGTCATCACCGTCAACGGGCGCATCGACGAACGCTTGACCGTCCGGCCCGGCGAGCGGATTCGCCTCCGGCTCCTCAACGCAGCGAACGGGCGGGTGTTCGCGCCAGACTTCTCCGGCCTCGACGCGCGGGTCATCGCGGTCGACGGGCTGTACACCGCCAAGCCGCTCGACCCCGCGGGGTTCGAGCTCGCGCCTGGCAACCGGATCGACCTCGACATCACCATCCCGCCGTCCGGGGCCGGCCGGCAGCTCAGCGTCGTCGACCGCTTCACCCGGCGCCCGAACGTGCTCGCGTCGATCGACGTCAGCCAGGGAGCAGCGGTGCAGTCTCCCGCCTTCCCCTCGCCAGCAGCAGCCCATGTTCCCCCGTGGCGCGACACAGCGGCGATCGCGCCGCGACTTGAATATCGGCTGGCAGCGAGGAGAGGCGGTGAGTTCGGGATCGAGTGGACGCTCAACGGCGCAGCGGCTCGCCATGCTCACGACACGGAGGCGTCGGCCGCGGACGGTCACGGGCACGAGGTGTCGGTGCTGCCGTGGCGGGAGTGGAGCAAGCTCCGGTTCGTCAACGACTCCGGCCGGCTCCACCCGATCCACCTTCACGGGATGTTCTTCAAGGTCCTGAGCCGCGACGGCCGACCAGCCGACGAGCCGTTCTTCCGCGACACCGTTCTGGTCCACGCGCGTGAGACCGTCGACGTCGGCCTGGTTCCTCTCGACGAGGGGCGCTGGATGCTCCACTGCCACATCCTGGAGCACGCCGAGGCCGGCATGATGTCGCTGCTCGACGTGAAGTCGATGTGAACGCCGCAGCTAGTTCCCCGCGTCAGGGATCCCGGCAGAGCCGGTCTGCCGTGGGCCGCGCTGCCGAGTGGAGCGAGGCTGCGCGGACCGTCGGCAGCAGTGGCTGGTTGGGCGGGGTGAGCGGGAGAGGAGAGAAGCGAGAGATTCACAGGGAGGCGGGGAGGCGGGGAGGCGAGAGATTGGATGATTGCTTGAGCTTGCCGCGTGGCCGGTACGCGAGGGCGCGCGCGTGTCGCCGGACGGAACCCCATTGGCCAACCAGCGCCGCCCACGCGCGGCTACTGCTCACGGCACGCTACCCTGGCGCCGGTGATCCGCTCGATCTCCCGGCTCACGTGGGTCCGGAAGCGCTCCATGTCCTGCCAGAGCCTCTGGACCAGTCTACTGTTCACCTGAGAATGCCAGTAGACGACGTCCTCAGGCATGGACAGGTAGAGCTTGATCATCGAGACCAGGGGCCGCGCGGACGCCGTGAGGAGCGGAGCGACCTCCGCGTGGGTGAAGGCCTCGTCATCCCACCAGATGACGATCTCGGACGAGCTGGACGCTGGCTCGAAGCAGAACCATCCCCGCATCCTCCGCTGAGCGATGGATTCAAGATGCCGGTCCGCCCTCGAGTCGATCCAGTCGACGATTCGCTGTTTCGATGGATTCACGAGAATCAGCTCCTCGATGTTCATGGCGCTCCTTACCCTGCCAAGAATGACACCCTCGCACCCGCCGGCGCCGCCGTGGTGGCGTCAACGGTCCTACCGTACAACCACGCTGCACGCACTGGTCGACATAGAACACCCTATGCGATCCACTCCCCTCCCGTGGTGCCTGGACGTGCTGGCGCGGTTGCGCCTCACTCCTTCCGCGTCCGTCCGCTCGCCGCGGCCCGCTCGTCCGCGAGGACCCGCTGCAGCAGCGCCGTGCTCTCCTCCGCCATCCGCTCCGGTGAGCACGGCATTCCCTTGTGGACCCAGCTCGTCATCAGCCGCACCAGCGCCGCCGCCGCCGCCTCGGAGCGGAGCATGAACAGGGCCCCCTCCTCCAGCGCCAGCCGCGGAGCGTACAGGCGGCAGATGCTGCTCTGAAGGATGTCCTCCAGGGAGCGCGTCAGCACCCGCTCGCTCTTCTCCGCGGACAGGAGCTTGCGCACCAGCTCGTGCATCTCGGCGAGGTGGCGGTAAAACGGCAGGAAGTCGAACGGGCGTCCCGCATCCCGCAGGGACAGCGCCCGCAGGTGCTCGTGTCCGAACAGCAGCAGCTGCTCCTTGTTCTCGTAGTGCGCGTAGAACGTGGACCGCCCGACGTTGGCCCGATCGATGATGTCCTGGATCGACACCTCGTCATAGCCCTTCTCCAGGATCAGCGCGACCAGGGCGTCCGAGAGCAGCTTCCGGGTCTTCAGCACGCGCCGATCCTGCACGCGCCGATCCGCGATCTTACCGGCGGCCCGCGTCCTGTCGCCACCCCCGTCCCTGTCCTCGTTTCCGGACTTTTTCGCGTTCTTGTTCATTAACGTTCAATCCGCGGTCCGTGTCGCTGGGTAGAAGAGGCGCCCGACCTCAGCATCCATCGCATGCGAGGAACGCTGATCTGGATGACGAGCCGCCTGCTGTACCCGCTGCTGCTGGCGGTGACCTTGTACATCATCTACGCCGCCGTGACGCAGGGCTGGGACCTGAGCCGCGCCCTGTGGGGCTACCTCCTCGGCCTGATCGTCTTTCTCATCACCGTCGAGCGCCTGCTGCCGCTGTCGCCGGACTGGGGCATGACCCGCCAGAGCTTCTGGCGCGACCTCAAGTACCTGCTGGCCTCCGGCGTCACCATCGCGGTGGTGCGGACCGGCTTCGGCACGCTGGCCCTGTGGCTCAGCGAGCGGCATCAGGGTCCGCTCGCCAGCGCCTCCGTGCCCCTCAGCGTGGGGGTCTTCCTTGTGGTCTTCGAGCTGCTGCAGTACTGGTTCCATCGCCTCAGCCACGAAGGCAACGGAGCCCTTGGGCGCTTCTTGTGGAAGGTCCACCTGGCGCATCACCTTCCGGATCGCGTCTACGTGGTGATGCACGGCGTGTTTCACCCCCTCAACGCGCTCATCTCGGCGGTGCTGATCCAGTCGACCCTGCTGTTCTTGGGGCTGTCGCCGCAGGCCGTCTTCGCGGCGATGTTGCTCATCGATCTGCAGACGATGATTTCGCACTTCAACGTCGACATCCGCGCCGGATTCCTGAATTACGTGTTCATCGGCACCGAGCTGCACCGCTATCATCACAGCGCCGACATCGACGAGGCCCGGAACTTCGGGACCGTACTTCCGCTGTGGGATCTGGTCTTCGGGACGTTCGTGTACCGACCGGACGCGGCCCCGCGCCGCCTGGGCGTCGACCGCTCCGCGGGCTATCCGCCGTCGCAGCAGTTCTGGAAGGTGCTGGCCCTGCCATTCCGACGCTGACCTCTTCGCGCCTTCGATCAGAGCTCGACCCGGCGCAGCCGGAGGGCGTTGCCGATGACAGATACCGAGCTCAGGCTCATCGCTGCACTGGCGAGCATCGGGCTGAGCAGCACTCCAAGGACCGGATAGAGAACGCCCGCCGCGACCGGCACGCCGAGCGCGTTGTAGACGAACGCAAAGAACAGGTTCTGTCGGATGTTGCGCATCGTCGCCCGGCTGAGCTTCCGCGCGCGCAGCAGCCCGCGGAGGTCGCCGCGCACGAGCGTGATCCCGGCGCTCTCGATGGCGACGTCGGTCCCGGTGCCCATGGCGACGCCGACGTGCGCCTGCGCGAGCGCGGGCGCGTCGTTGATACCGTCGCCCGTCATCGCCACGATGCGGCCTTCGGCCTGGAGGCGCTTCACGACCGCGGCCTTCTGATCGGGCAACACCTCGGCCTCGACGTGCTCGATGCCGAGCTTCCGGGCGACCGCCTCCGCCGTCGTGCGGCTGTCGCCGGTGAGCATGATCAGGTGAATGCCCTCCTCGCGGAGGAGACGGACGGCCTCGCTGGTCGAGGCGCGCACCGGGTCGGCCACGCCGACGATGCCGGCCGCCTTGCCATCCACCGCCACGAGCATCGCCGTCTGGCCTTCTTGCCGGCGCTCCTCGGCTCGGCGCGGGAGATCATCCGGCGGGATACCGAGCTCCTCGAAGAGCTTGAGGTTGCCGAGCGCGACCGAGCGACCGGCCACCGTGCCCACCACGCCCTTGCCCGTGATCGACCGGAACCCTCCTGCCGGCAGGAGATCGAGCTTCTGCTCGAGGGCCCCGGCGACGATCGCGCTCGCGAGCGGGTGCTCGCTCCCGCGCTCCAGGCTCGCCGCGAGCCTGAGGATCTCGTTCGTCGGGAGGTCGCCCAGCGTCGCGACCGAGGTGAGCTTCGGCTTGCCCTCGGTGAGCGTGCCGGTCTTGTCGACCACGAGGGTGTCGACCTTCTCGAAGGTCTCGAGCGCCTCGGCGTTCTTGATCAGGATACCGGCCGTCGCGCCGCGCCCCGTCCCGACCATGATCGAGATGGGCGTGGCGAGGCCGAGCGCGCACGGGCACGCGATGATGAGCACAGCCACCGCGTTGACGAGCGCGTGGGAGAGCCTGGGCTCCGGCCCGACGAGCAGCCAGACCACGAAGGTCAGCGCCGCGATCGCGATCACGGCGGGCACGAAGTACGCGGCGACGGCATCCGCGAGGCGCTGGATGGGGGCGCGGCTGCGCTGGGCCTCGCCCACCATCTGGACGATCCGGGCGAGCAGGGTGTCGCGCCCGACGCGATCGGCGCGCATCACGAAGCCGCCCGTGCCGTTGACGGTGCCGCCCACCACGCGAGCGCCGGGCGTCTTCTCGACCGGGATGGGCTCGCCCGTGACCATCGACTCGTCGACCGCGCTGCTCCCCTCGAGGACCTCGCCGTCGACCGGCACCTTCTCCCCGGGCCGCACGCGCAGCCGGTCGCCTGGCTGCACGAGCTCGAGAGAGACGTCCTCTTCGCGGCCGCCCGCGCCGATACGCCTGGCGGTCTTGGGGGCGAGGCCGAGGAGCGCCTTGAGCGCGCTGCTCGTCCGGCTGCGGGCGCGGAGCTCGAGGACCTGGCCGAGCAGCACCAGCGAGATGATGACGCTGGCCGCCTCGAAGTAGACCGGGACCGCGCCGCCGTGGCGGACCGAGTGGGGGAAGACGCCGGGCATCAGCGTGGCCACGACGCTGTACGCGTAGGCGGCGCCCGTGCCGATGGCGATCAGGGTGAACATGTTGAGGTGCCGAGTCCTGATCGACGTCCAGCCGCGCTCGAAGAACGGAGCGCCGCACCAGAGCACCACGGGCGTGGTGAGGGCGAGCTCGATCCAGACGAGCCAGCGGTCGAGGAGGAGCTGCACCGGCTGGCCCGGGATCATCTCGGACATCCCCAGCACGAGGACGACGAGGCTCAGCGGGACGCTGATCCAGAAGCGCCGGAACATGTCCGCCAGCTCCGGGTTCGGCGCGTCCTCGAGCGTCCCCGTGCGCGGCTCGAGGGCCATCCCGCAGATCGGGCAGGAGCCCGGCTCCATGCGGACGACCTCGGGGTGCATCGGGCAGACGTACTCGACGCGCGTCGCCTGCGCCGGAGCGAGCGGCTCCAGGGCCATCCCGCGGACCGGATCCTTCGTCTGCGCTCGGTCCAGGTCGGCAGGAGCAGGGCGGCCGTGCTCGTGAGGGTGGCCATGGTCGTGGTGATGCCCGTGGTTCATGTCGTCTCCCTCCCCCGCCGACGATCGCGGTTCGGGTTTCTTACATCCCAGGCACCCCGCGGGCGCCGCTTGTCGCTTCGAGGGGCCACTCGGCGCTCCCGCAGGAGGCGGTGCCCGATGACGCCCGCGATGGCGGGCGAGCAGGTCAATGGTTTCCGGCGTTCGAGCCGCCGGCTCGCCCATGATTCGCGGTGAATGCCCGCTCAGTTTTTCGATCCGTCCGTGCCCCGGCGCTCCTCGCGGAAGTCGTCGGCGGAGAGGCCGCAGCGGCGGAGGAGCCGGTAGAAGCTCTCCCGCTCGACGCCCGCGTGGGCGGCGGCCTTCAGCACGTCGCCGCGAAAGCGGCGCATCACGGCCTCCAGGTAGCGCCGGTTCATCTCCTCGCGCGACGCGTCGACCGCCTCCCGATACGAGAGCTGAGCGAGGTCCACGTCGCTCGAGCTCGTGAGCCGGAGCGGGCTCGCCCCCTGCACCTCGGACGGCAGCGACTCGATACGGATCTCGCTCGTCGTCTCGATGACCAGCGCCCGCTCGACGGCGCTCTTGAGCTCGCGCACGTTGCCAGGCCACCGGTACATCTGGAGCGCGCTCATCGCCCCCGCCGAGAACCCGGTCGCGGACGAGCGCGACTGCGGCGCTCGCTCGGCGAGAAACCGCTGCGCCAGGTGCGGGATGTCCTCCGCGCGCTCGCGCAGCGGGGGCAGCTCGACGACGCAGACGTTGAGCCGGAACCACAGGTCCTCGCGGAGGGCGCCCGTCTTGACCATGGCCCGGAGGTCGCGGTGCGTTGCGCTGATGAGCCGCACATCCACCTTGCGCTCGCGCGACTCGCCGATGCGCCGCACCGCCCGCTCCTCGAGCACGCGCGTGAGCTTCGCCTGGACCGTCGGCCTGAGCTCGCCGATCTCGTCGAGGAACAGCGTGCTCCCGTGCGCCTCCTCGAAGAGCCCCGCTCGATCCGTGGCCGCGCCCGTGAACGAGCCGCGCGCGTGGCCGAAGAGCTCGCTCTCGATGAGCGAACGGGGGATGGCCGCGCAGTTGACGGCGATGGGGCGGTGCGACGCGCGGGACGAGTGCTCATGGATGGCGCGCGCCACGAGCTCCTTCCCGGTGCCCGTCTCGCCCAGGATGAGCACGGTCGCGTCCGTCGGCGCCACGCGCTCGATGAGCTGGTAGAGCGCCCGCATCGCGGGTGAACGCCCCGTCATGCCCGCAAAGCCCTGGGCGTCCGGCGCGTCCTGCTCGCCCTTCAGCACCGCGGCCTGCGCCATGGCCCGCTCGACCAGCGCGCGCAGCTCGTCCGGGTCGAACGGCTTCGTCACGTAATCATAGGCGCCCTCGCGCATGGCCTGGACCGCGGTCGGGACCGACGCATACGCGGTCATCAGGATGAAGGGCACTCCGGGCCAGCGCGCGCGCACTGCCCGGAGCACCTCCAGCCCGTCCCCGTCGTTCATGCGCAGATCGCAGACGACGGTTGTGACCGGCTCGGTTTCAAGGATCTGGAGCGCCGTTCGCACGCCCCGCGCCGTCAGGACCTTGGCGCTCTTGCCGAGCACCTTGGAGAGCAGCGCCAGCATGTTCGCCTTGTCGTCGACGACGAGCACTGTCGGCTTCATGCGCGCTCCTGGCTCTCCCTTGCTTCCTCGATGAGGACGCCCGGCAGGTCGATCACGAACTGGGACCCGCCTCCCGGCCTGGGCTCCGCCCGGATGGTCCCGCCGTGCGCGGTCACCAGACCATAGCAGACCGCGAGGCCGAGGCCGGTGCCGTCGCGGCGGGTCGTGAAGAACGGCTCGAAGAGCCGCTCGCGCGCCTCCTCGGGAACACCGGCTCCCCGGTCCAGGACCTCGATCCGGTAGCCATCGTCCTGCCGCCTTCCGCGCACGAGGATCTCATCACGTTCCGAGGGTCCAGAGGTCGCCTCGCGCGCGTTGGTCACGAGGTTGACGATGACCTGCCGGATGCGGAGCGGATCCACGTTGATGAAGGCTGGCTCGGCGTCCACGAGCGGGCCCTGGTCGCGCCGCCCCGGCCCGCCGTCGCAGTGCGAGGCAGCGTCCCTGAGGAGCTCCTCGGCCTGCACGGGGCGCGGCGAGAGGATCGGAGAGCGCGCGTACATGAGCAGCTCCTCCGCGATCCGCTGGCAGGCCGCCGCTTCCTCGTCGAGGATCGAGAGCTCCTCGCGGAGCTCGGGCTTCTCCGCCTCCTTCGCCATCGTCTTCACGTAGCCGCGGATCACGGCGATGGGGTTGTTGATCTCGTGCGCGACGCCCGCGGCGACGCGGCCGACCGCCGCCAGCCGCTCCGAGGCGACCAGCTCGGCTTCGGTGCGCGACAGCGCGTCCAGCATCCGGTTGAACGCGTCGGCGACCGCCGCGAGCTCCACGGCCGCCACCGGCTCGACGCGGGCGCTGCGATCTCCAGCGGTGACGCGCCCGGCGACGCGCTCGAGCGAGGAGAGCGGGGTGGAGAAAGAGCGCCAGAGCCTGCGCCCGGCGATCAAGGCGAGCGCCGCGGCGAGCGCGCAGACGGCCGTCGCGAGGATCAAAGCGAACCGGATGAACTGCTCAGCCCGGCGCTCCGCGGCCATGGCGCGCTCGTCGAAGTGCCGCGCCAGGCTGTCCGCATGTTGCGTCATCCGGTCGACGAGCGCGTTCGCGCGGTCGTGCGCGTGGTGGACCTCGTGCGAGTCCTGCCGATCGATGGCGGGCAGGATGACCGTGGAGAAGAGCTGGCTGAGCTCGCGGCTCGCCTTCTCGATGTCGTCGAGCTTCGTGGCCGCCTCGGCGTCGAGGCCGGGCCGCAGCTCGGCGAGCTTCGCGCCGAGCTCGCTCACCCAGGCGTCGTGGTGCGCGACGTGGGAGCGGTCGCGCAGGATGATCGTGTGGGCCTCGTGGATGTACTGCTCGCGCGCGGTGACGCTGAGGAGCGCAGCCCGGCGGGAGGCCACCTCGAGGTCGTGGGCCTCCAGGATCGCGCGGCGGGACGCGAGGCCCGTGAGCACGGTGGCGACGCCGCTCACGGCGACCAGGGCGACGAGGAGGCTGATGACCAGGAGCAGCCGGCGGCGGAGTCGATACGGGCGCTGTGGAGCGGGAGGAGGAGCCATGGACGGGGGCATCCTCGCAAGCCGCGTACCGGGGCCGCAATCGAGCGCTGACCGGCGTGCTGACCCGCCGATCAGGCCCGGCCAACGCGGTCCCCGCCCCGGCGGGGGAACGGTTTGTGACCGATGCGGTCACAGGATCGTGACCGTCGAGGTCACCGCGAGGACCGGACGCCGCGCAGAAGCCCGGGATCCCGGCGCGCGACCGCTTGGCGCGCTCGTTGCTCAGGCCTGTGCTCGCCAGGGCAACAACCTCGGCTCCAGGAAAGCACGATGCGCCAAATCCTTCTCTCTCTGCTCGTCTCGATCCCGCTTGTGGCCTGCTCCATGAAGGAGACACCTGGCCACCACCACGAAAGCGCCGCCTCGACACAAGCTCCCGCCGCGGCGCCGCCCCCCACGAATGCGCCCCAGGACCGCGCCGCGAGCACGCGCCCCCACGCGGATCACAACGCTCGTCACGGAGGCCTGGTCACCATGGAGGGCGACAACCACGTCGAGGTCGTGGTCGGGGCGGACGGCGCCATCCACCTCTACGTCAGCGACGCGATCCGGACGCCGATCCCGCCGAAGGACGTCTCCGGCACCATCACGATCGAGCCCAAGGGCAAGGGCGAGAAGCAGACCCTGACGCTCGCGCCGGACGAGGCGAAGGGCTCGCTCTCGGCCAAGGGCCCGGCGCCGGACAACGGGGATTACACCTGGGATCTGAAGGTCCGCGGCGCGCCGATGAAGATGACGCTCACGGTGCCAGCCAGCGGGACGGCGGCCTTCGCCAACGCGCCCGCCGACCATCCGGCCGGCGACCACGCCCACGGCTCTCCGCATGGCGGCGTCGTCCAGTCGCTCGCAGGCGGCCATGTCGAGGTGAAGCTCGAGAAGACCGGCGACATCACGGTCTGGATGCTGGATTCGGCCGAGAAGCCTCGCTCCGCAAAGGGCGTCACGGCGAGCCTCCGGCCCGTCGTCGCGGGGGCGAAGGAGACCCAGCTCGCCTACGACGAGAAGGCCGATGTGCTGCGGGGCAAGATCGACCCGATCAAGCAGGATCACGTGGACGGGGTGCTCAGCATCACGCCGGCCGGAGGGACCGCGACCTCGCTCCGGTTCGCGTTCCATCTCGAAGGCCACGCGGGGCACGACGGCCAGAAGGGGCACGACCACGCAGGGCACGACCACGCGGGGCACTGAGATGACCTCTGGCGGGCTCGGATGGGAGAGGCCGAGGGATGGTCGAGAAGGGCTACGCAGCAGGGCGCTCGGAGAAGAACCATGATGCACAAGAAGCACCTCGCGTGTGCCGTGGCGCTCGCCATCGCCATCTACGCGTCGGCCCCGCGCGCCTCCGCGCACGGCGGCGAGGATCACGCGGCGCCCGCCGCGCCGACCGCCGCGAGCACCGGGACAGAGCACGTCGTGTCCGGGGAAACGGCGGTGTTCTCGGTCGTCATCAAATACCCTGCCAAGGAGGCAGAAGGACCGTTGCCCGCGCGCCTCTACGTCGCTCGGGCCGACTCCAGCGCGCCGGTCGAAGGCGCGCGTGTCCGCCTCGAGCTGAAGGGAGGGCTGACGTTCGCCGCGGACGCGGGGAAGACGGCGGCCGCCGGCGTCTATGAGGTCGCGCTCCCCGCTGCCCCGGAAGGAGCAACGGCCAACGGGGTCGTGTCGGTCGAGGCCGGGGACGCCTTCGACCTCGTGCTCGTCGGGGACCTGCGCTTCGGCGCCATCGCGCCCGCCGCCGCGCCGACCGGGATGACGCCGGGCCGGGAGGTGCCCCTCGGCGGCCTGGCGGCGGCCGCAGGAGCGCTGGCCGTGCTCAGCGGCGGGATCGGGTATGCGCTCGGGCGTCGCTCGCGGCGGAGGCCGCCTGCCGCTACCCGTCGCCCCGAGGATCCCTCCGCGCTCGCGCAGGGGGCCTCGTGAGCCGCGCCCGATCCCTGTCCATCACCGCCGCGCTCGCCATCGCCTCGGCCCTCGCGGTCACGGGCCTCGGGGAGCGCGCCGACGCGCACGGCGGCGAGGACCACAGCGTGCCGGCAAAGCCCGCAGCCAGCGCCGCGGCAGACCCGAACGTGGCCCGGGTGCCGATCGAGACCCAGTTCCTGCTTGGGCTGCGCACCGGGCGCGCGAAGCGCGGCGCGCTGGCCACGAGCCTGGGACAGATCGGCACCGTGGTCGCGCGCCCCGCGGGCGAGCTCGCCGTCGTGGCCCCGACGTCCGGCCGGCTCTTCCCGCCCGAGGGCGGGTTCCTCCGGCTCGGCGACGACGTGAAGAAGGGGCAGCTCCTCGCGACGCTCCGGCCGAGCCTGGGCGGCGCGGAGAGCGCGCAGCTCGGGCTTTCGCGCAGCGACGCCGCGTCCCGGGTCGCCGCAGCCGAGGCGCGGCTCGGCCTGGCCGAACGCGAGCTCGCACGACGCCGCGAGCTCAAGGGGATCGTCGCCGAGAAGGACATCCAGGCCGCGGAGGCCGAGGTGGAAATCGCCCGGGCCGAGGTCGCGCGCGCCCGGGCGGACGTCGGGGTGCTCGCGGGCGGGGTGGGCGCGCAGCGGCTCAGCGCGACGATCGACGGGACGGTGGTCTCCGGCCGCGTGAGCCCGGGCGCCCAGGTCGCGGAGGGCACCGAGCTCTGGCGCGTCGTCGATCTCGCGACGCTCTGGGTCGACGTGCGCATGCCGGAGGCGGACGCGGCGCGCCTCGCGGGCGATCGAGCGGAGGTGACGCTCGTCACGGATCCCGCAGCGCGCTTCGAGGCCAGACGCCTCGCCGTCGCGTCGCTGGTCGACCCGGCGACCCGCACCGTCCAGGCGCTCTTCGAGTTCGACAACAAGGACCGGCGCGCGCGCGTCGGCGCGCTCGTCAACATCGGCATGGCGGGGAGCGCGCCCGTCGAGAGCGTCGTGGTCCCGGTGTCGGCGCTGCTCGATCGCAGCGGCACGCCCACGGTCGTCGTGAAGACCGGCCCCGAGACGTTCGAGCTGCGCGCGGTCGCGATCGGGCCGAAGTCCGCCGGCGCGATCGGGATCACGGCGGGCGTGACGGCGGGAGAGCGGGTGGTCGTCGACGGCGCCATGGCCGTCCTCCTCGCCGCCGGGGGCTAGCAAGAACCATGTTCGAAACCCTGATCCGCTTCTCCCTCAGGAACCGCCTCTTCGTCATCGCCGCGGCGGCGCTGGTGCTCGTCTACGGGACGTACTCGCTCCTGAAGCTCCCGATCGACGTCTTTCCTGACCTGAATCGGCCGACGGTCACCCTCATGACCGAGGCTCCCGGGCTGGCGCCCGAGGAGGTGGAGACGCTGGTCACGGTGCCGCTCGAGCGGGTGATGAACGGCGCGCCCGGGGTCGAGCGCGTGCGCTCTACCTCGGGCGTCGGCCTGAGCGTCGTGTACATCGAGTTCGACTGGTCCACGGACATCTACCGCGACCGACAGCTCGTCGCCGAGCGCCTTGCCACGGTGACGGAGCAGCTCCCGAAGGGCGTCACGCCGCAGATGGGGCCCGTCGCCTCGATCATGGGGGAGATCCTGCTGATCGGGGTGCAGGGCGAGGGCGTCTCACCCATGACCCTCCGGACCCAGGCTGACTGGGTGATCCGGCCGCGGCTGCTCACGATCCCGGGGGTCGCGCAGGCGATCCCCATCGGCGGCGAGGTCCGCCAGATCCAGGTCACCGTCGACCCGGCCAAGCTCGCGGCCGCGGCGGTGTCGCTCGACGAGATCTCGCGCGCCCTGACCGGCGCGAACGCCAACACCACAGGCGGTTACGTCGACCGGCGGGGGCTGGAGTTCCTCGTGCGGACGCTCGGCCGCGCCCGGACCGAAGCGGACATCGCCGCGACCGTCATCGCCCTGCGGAACGGGACGCCGGTGACCCTGGCGCAGGTCGCCACGGTGCAAGAGGCCGCGCGCATCAAGCGCGGCGACGGGTCGATCGACGGCAAGCCCGCCGTGATCCTCTCGGTGCAGAAGCAGCCGGGCGCCGACACCGTCGCGCTCACCGGCAGCATCGACAAGGCCGTGGCCGAGCTGCAGAGGTCGATGCCCGCGGGCGTCACCGTCAACCCGCGCCTCTTCCGGCAGGCGACCTTCATCCAGGGCGCGGTCCACAACGTGGTCGAGGCGCTGCGCGACGGCGCGATCCTGGTCACGATCGTCCTCTTCCTGTTCCTGCTCAACTTCCGGACGACCGCGATCACGCTGACCGCCATCCCGCTCTCGTTCATCGCGAGCGCGCTCGTGTTCCGGGCCTTCGACCTGTCGGTCAACACGATGACGCTGGGCGGTCTCGCGGTGGCGATCGGCGAGCTCGTCGACGACGCCATCGTGGACGTGGAGAACGTGTTCCGGCGCCTGCGCGAGAACAGGGCGCTCGCCTCGCCGCGGCCGGCGATGGACGTCATCCGCGACGCGTCGAGCGAGGTCCGGAGCTCCATCGTCTTCGCGACGATCCTGGTCGTCCTGGTCTTCGTTCCCCTGTTCGCCATGAGCGGCATCGAGGGGCGGCTCTTCGCCCCGCTCGGGGTCGCCTACATCGTGTCGATCCTTGCATCGCTGGTTGTATCCCTGACGGTTACTCCCGCGCTCTGCTCCTATCTCTTGCCGTCCATGAAGCGCATGAGCCACGAGGACGGCTGGCTGGTGCGCAAGCTCAAGGCCGCGGACCGGCGCGTGCTCGCGGCGTCGCTGCGGCACCCCGGGGCCGTGATGGCGGCGGCAGGCGCGCTGGTCCTCGCCGCCGCGGCGACGGTGCCGTTCCTGGGCGGCGAGTTCCTCCCGCCGTTCAACGAGGGGACGCTCACCGTGAACGTCATCGCCAGGCCTGGCACGTCGCTTGCCGAGTCGAGTCGCCTCGGCACGCTCGCCGAGCAGCTGATCCACGAGGTCCCCGAGGTCGTGTCGACCGGGCGGCGGACGGGCCGGGCGGAGCTCGATGAACACGCGGAGGGGGTCCACTACAGCGAAATTGATGTCGACCTCAGGGCGTCCGAGCGTGAGCGGGAGGCGATCCTCGGCAACATCCGTGACCAACTCGACAAGATCCCCGGCGTCGCGATCAACGTGGGCCAGCCGATCTCGCACCGGCTCGACCACCTGCTCTCGGGCGTCCGCGCGCAGGTGGCCGTGAAGATCTTCGGCGAGGATCTCGGCGAGCTGCGGCGCCTCGGGAAGGCGGCGCGCGACGCGATGCAGGGCGTCGCCGGGGTGAAGGACCTGCAAATCGAGCAGCAGGTGCTCATCCCGCAGATCGCCATCAAGGTGAACCGAGAGCGCGCGGCGCAGCTCGGGGTCAACGCGGGTCAGCTCTCGGAGATGCTCGAGCTCGCCCTCGCGGGCGGCACCGTCACACAGCTTCTGGAGGGGCAGCGGACCATCGATGTGGTGCTGCGGTACCCGCCGGAGCTCCGCGAGGACATCGACGCCTTGCGGCGCACGCTCGTCGATACGCCCAGCGGCGCGAAGGTGCCGCTGTCCGACCTCGCCGACGTGACGGAGAGCATGGGGCCGAACCAGATCAGCCGCGACGACACGCAGCGACGC
This sequence comes from Sorangium sp. So ce117, assembly GCF_051524395.1. Lineage (NCBI taxonomy): Bacteria > Pseudomonadati > Myxococcota > Polyangiales > Polyangiaceae > Sorangium > Sorangium sp. So ce117. Next base: position 4,921,384 of record NZ_CP150309.1, on the reverse strand, counting down.
ATCGTGGTCTCGGCCAACGTGGCGGGGCGCGATCTGGAGCAAGTCGTGAGCAATATCCAGCGCGCCGTGGACGCGATCCCGAAGCCGCCGGGCTACTACGCGACGTACGGCGGGCAGTTCGAGAGCCAGCGCTCGGCGTCGCGGCTCATCGGGCTGCTCTCGATCGCGAGCCTCGCCGGGATGCTGGTGGTCCTCTACTCCCAGTTCCGCTCGTGGAGCGTGGCCCTCCAGATCCTCTTGAATATCCCGCTCGCTCTGGTCGGCTCGGTGCTCGCCGTCGTGCTCACCGGCGGGGTCCTGTCGGTCGCGACCCTCGTGGGGTTCATCACGCTATGTGGCATCGCCTCGCGCAACGGCATCATGATGATCTCGCACTACATCCACCTCATGAAGGAAGAGGGCGAGTCGTTCGGTGAGGCGATGATCGTCCGCGGCTCGCTGGAACGCCTCGTTCCGGTGCTGATGACCGCGCTCACCGCCGCCCTCGCGCTCGTGCCCATCGCGCTGTCCAAGGGCCAGCCGGGCAAGGAGATCCTGCAGCCCGTCGCGGTCGTGATCCTCGGCGGCCTGCTCTCGTCGACGCTGCTCGACATCGTCGTCACGCCGGCGGTGTTCCTGAAGTTCGGCCGCAGCTCCGCTGAGCGCCTGGCGCGCGCCCGGGACAGCGCGGGCGGCGCCCAGGTCGACCTCGCCGGTGCGGCTCCGCATGAATGCGGGAGTGTCGCCGTGGAGCGTGGGGTCTGCGCCGGAGCGCCCTGAAATGCTCGCGTAGTGCGGGAGCTGCGCCGACACATCCATGAAGTGAGCGGGGCGCGCTCAGGCTTGAAGGATTGATTGCTCACTCGGCTGATCGCCCCGAGGGCTGTTTGAATCAGCCTCCACGCCTACGCCGGTGGCCGGCCGTCCCCAGCGAACGCCGGGGAGCCACGCGCCGGCGAGCTTGTGTCCGAGCGTCCTGTCACCTTCGGTCAGCGTCGCATACGCCCCCTCGCGGAGGAGCGCGTGCCGGAACGCGAGCTCCTCCTCGCCCGAGAAGCGGCTCTCGCGGCGCCGCACCAGGATCTCGCGTTCCACGAGGGGCGCGAGATCGTGCGCGATCTCGCTCCGGCGCGCCTCGCCGCCCAGGAGCGCGGCGATGCTCCCCACCCAGATGGGCGGCGTCACGACGCAATGCCGTGGCGTCCGATCCGGGCTTCGGTGTTGCTCCTCCCCTCGACCCGGGCTCTCCATGGTCGGATGAGCTCAATTCGACCGGGAGGGTGGCCGGGGGTGGGAACGGTGGTGGGGAGTGGCCGCGGTGTGCGGCTCCTCCTCGCCGCAGCGCTCGGCGTGCTTGTGATCCTGTTCACGGCATCCTACGCGCTCGCGGCGCCGGCCGTGACGATCCAGGCCCCGGTGAACGACCACGCGGGCGTGCTCACGCCGGAGGAGCGAGACGACCTCGCGCGCAAGCTCCTCGCGCACCGCGAGAGGACCGGCGTGCAGATCGCCGTTCTGCTCGTGAGGACCACGGGCGGCGTGCCCATCGAGGATTACTCGCTGGAGATCGCCGAGGCCTGGGGCGGGGGCACGGAGAAGCAGGACAACGGGGTGCTGTACACGCTGGCCATCGACGACCGGCGGATGCGCATCGAGGTGGGTTACGGCCTGGAGGACATCCTGACCGACGGCGTGTGCCGCGCGATCCTCGACGCGTCCCGCGACGACCTCCGGCGCTCGCGGTACGGCAGCGCCGCGGGCTTCGTGGTGGGCAGGCTGGTCGCGCTCACGGTGGACCAGAAGATGGGGCCGGGGGGGACGCTGGCGATGCTCGGGTCACCGTCGACGCACATCGAGGCGCGCTACATCGCGCATTACGCGCTCGGTGCGCTGTTCGGCGTCCTGCTCGGCTTCGTGGTCCGGCGCGCGCCGCGCTCCCCTGCGACGCTGGGCGATCTCGAAAAGCACATGGCGGGCCGGCGAGGGAAACTGCTTATCGCCGCCACGGCCGTCCTCGCCTTCCTGGTCGTCCCGGGGCTCGCGGCGTTCGCGTCGGTATCGGCTTACGGGGCGCTCTCCCAGGCCGCCGCATCGACCTACCTGACGAAGCAGGCAGGCCCGCTCCTCGGCGTGATGCTCATCGCGACGCTGATGGGTCTGGTCGCCGGACGGAGCCTGTTTCTGAAGAGAGCGCCGGAGGAACCCTTCCTGCGGCGCGTGAGGTTATCTGCCATCGCCATCGCCATCGTCGTCCCGTTCGGCGCCGGTCTGTTCGGGCTCGTCAGCTCCGTCGACGTGTCGCTCTACCTGGCGCTCTTCATGTGCTTCCTGTTCGGCCTGTTCCCGGCCATGACGCTCCTGCCCGCCAGCGGCCCGGCCGCGTCGTCGGGCTCGTCTTCCGCCTCGAGCTCGACCTCGTCGTACTCCTCGTCCTCGTCCTCCTCGTCGTCGTCATCGAGCAGCGGTTACAGCGGCGGTGGCGGATCATTCGGGGGCGGCGGCGCGAGCTCGAGCTGGTAGGAGGAACGTCGATGAACGAGCGTGCGACAGAGCTCGAAGCGGAGCAGGCGAGGAAGATCGATTACGAGGACGTCGACGAGGTGATCGCGCTCGCCGCGCGCCTCGCCGAGGCGGACAAGGATCGGCTCCGCATCGAGGATCTCGAGCGCGTCGGCGCCGAGCTCGAGATACCACCCCACCACGTGCGCCGGGCGGTGGAGGAACTCGCGGCGCGGCGGCAGCGCGAGGCGGCGCGGAGGGCCGCGGCCCGGCGGCGGCTCCGCTGGGCGGGCGCCGCCCTCTCGGCGATCGCCCTGGTGCTCGGCGGCCTGCTCCTCTCGGCGCGCGCCTCGCTGGAGCAGGGGCGCGCCGAGGTGGAACGCAGGAGGGCGCAGGTCGAGAACGTTGTCGAGCGCCGGGAGCGCACCCGCGCGCGCCACGAGGGCGCGGCGCCCTCGCCCGAGCGCGACGCGGAGCTCGCCGGCGCGGACAACCGGGTGAGCATCGAGCGCCGGCGCTATGACGAGGACGCCAGCGCGTACAACGCGCTCGCCGCGGGGCTCTCCGCGCAGCTCGCCGCGCGCCTCTTCGGCCTGCCGGCGCGCGTGCCGCTCTCGAACGAGATCGACGCCTGGTAAGGCAGCGGCCGACTGCTGCTCTCACCTCTGCCGGCCAATCCCACGCGCCGGCGGGCGGGCGTCTCGCCCTTCGACTCCTCGTAGACAGACCTTCTCGATGCGGTATCCCTCGGTTTACACGATCTTCCGCAGGTAGTGGAACTTGGGATCCGTCAGATCGTCGGCCGTCAGCGCCCAGCCCTCGTCCCGCGGGATCAGGTAGATGACATCCGACTTCACGCTGGCGAAGCTCACGTGGCCGAGGTTCTGGAGTATGTGGCCAAACACGTCGCGGCGCCACAGGCGGTCCTTGGGGATGTCGCAGACCGTGCGGAGCATCCGATCCGTCGGTGAGCCCTGGATCAGCAGGAACGCCATCGTGAAGGTCAGGTAGCGGGGCTGGCCGCAGCTGCCTCGACACGGAGGCGCCCCGGGCGTGTGCGATCGACGGCTCCGGCGGGGCAACCGGAGAGCGAGCTCAGTCCGATCTTCCAGTCAGCGCCCGCGTCGGTCTGGGCTGGAGCGCCAGCGCGGGAGTCGAATAGCTACAGGAGAGCTGGCTCTCGACCGCGCGCTGTGCCTCTCGCTCAGCGGCCGCGCGCCCACGCAAACGCCACCATGGCCACGACCGCGAGGCTCACCCATTGAGGCAGCGTCAGCGGACCCGCCGTGGGCCGCGGGTCGGCGCGGGCGAGCTCGACGGCGAAGCGGCCCACGGCGTAGAGGACGGCCACGGTCGCGAACGCGGCGCCGCGCCGGGACCTCCGCGGCAGCGCGAGGCCGGCGCCGAGCATCGCGACGCCGACGAGCGCCTCGTAGAGCGGCGCAGGGTGCACTGGGCGCGAAAAGAGCGCGGCGGCGTCGATCACGCCGAGCCGGACGTGCTCGGCGTGGGCGGGTGTCCCGCGCGGAAAGGCGACGGCGAACGGCGCATCGCTCGGCGCGCCGAAACAGCAACCGGCGAGCAAGCACCCGCCCCGCCCGACGGCCACGAGCACGCCGAGCGCCGGCGCGAGCGCATCGAGCGCCGCCGGCCCCGCGCGTCTTCCTGGCCAGACCGAGCGCGCGGCGAGCGCCGTGGCGAGCGCGGCGCCGGCGAGCGCTCCGTAGGCCATGGGCCAGCCCGGCGCAAACAGCTCGACGCGCCCGAGCGCGGCTCGTGGCACCCGGAGCGCCGGGCCGAGCAGCGCGCCGCCCATGACGCTGCCGAGCGCCATCGCGACCGCCACCCGCAGCGCGCCGCCTGCTCCGTTCGCGCTGCCAGCTCCGCCTGTGCTGCCGGCTCCGTCCGTGCCGTCCGCGCCCCGTGCGCCGCCCATCCCGTCAAGGCGGAGCAGGCGCCGCCGGAGCAGCGCGGCGGCGAGGAGCAGCGCCAGCGCCTGCATGACGGAGAACGCCGGGAAGCCGGGATCCCCGGCGATCTCTGGCATTTCCAGCGCCCTCACGCCCTGTATCCTCGAGTCCGCAGGCTAGCTTCACGCATGCGCTCCGACGAATGATCGCCGGTGCGCCGGTGCGAAGAGCGCCTGCTCACCGGGCGGCCGCGCGTCACGCCGCCGCGAATGACCTGAAGGAGCACAGCCATGGAGCCGAAAATGATCACCAAGCAGCGAGGCATCCGGATGGCAATGCAGATCGCCGCCCTCTCCGTCGGCGCCGGGGCGGCCACCATGGCGCTCGTGGCCTCCGAGGCCAGCGCCGGCGGCGTGACGGACGCAGCCGCCGCCGGCGCGGCCGCGCGCCTGCCCTCCGACGCGCAGGCGGCCGCCTCCCAGGAGCCCGCGATCGGTCCGGAGCCCGTCCGGGTGACCGGCTGGTCCTGCTGGACGCCGATCTCGCGTGGGCCGCTCGCGCCGCCCGTCCAGCCCGACGAGGAGTTCGAGGCGCTTCTGGCCGAGGTCCCGGCGTGACGCCAGCGCCGTTCGTCGACCTCCGCGAGGCGGTGCGGAGGTCCCCGCTCGACCTCCCCGGCGTCGAGGCCCTCACCGACGAGGACCGCGGGCGGGCGCAGGAGCACTGGCGCATCCACATGGCCGCGGAGTTCGCGTCGGCCCGCGTCTTCTCGGGGCTCGTGCCGCAGCTGATGGCGGCCGGGCTCCCCTACGAGGACGTGCGAGAGGTCACCGATATGGCGCGCCAGGAGGTCGAGCACGGCCTGCAATCGGCGCGCGTCCTGGCCGCGCTCGGCGGCGTTCCAGTCTCGGCGCTCCCGCCCCTCGACCCGGTGCCCGCGCACGACGGGCTCCCGCCCCTCGAGGCTGTCCTGCGAAACGTGATCGCGATCAGCTGCTGCGGCGAGACCCTCGCCGTCGCGGTCATCGGCGCCGAGCGCGAGCGCACCGCCATCGCGCAGCTCAGGGAGGTGCTCACGGGCATCCTCGCCGACGAGGTGGGCCACGCGCGCTTCGGCTGGAGGCTGCTTCGCGACGTCGGTCCCGCCCTCGATGGCGAGATGAAGCGCCGCCTCTCCGCCTACCTCGTCGCCGTGTTCGAGCGTGATCTCTGCATCATGCAGGGGTGCGCCGACGGGCCGGAGGCCTCGTTCGCCGCGCTCGCGGTCGGCGCGTCGGACGGGCCGCTCGCGTGGAGCACGTTCCTCGGCACGGCGAACGAGGTGACGATTCCAGGCCTCGAGCGCTGCGGCCTCAAGGCGAGGTGGGCCTTCGAGAAGGCGTGGGCGCGCGCGGGCCTCGCGGGTGAAGCCCCCGCCGCTGCCCCGGAGGGCGCGGCCGGCGTGGTCGAGCGCGCGGGCTGGCTGCGACCGTGAGCGGGTCCTCAGGGCTCGACGTGGATCTCGCCCATCATGCCGCGCTCGCAGAGCTCCAGCATCGGCGTCACGAACGACAACACCGGCGCGTCAGGCACCGTCGCCAGAGGCCCGCTCGTCCGCGAGGACCCGATGCAGCAGCGCCGTGCTCTCCTCCGCCATCCGCTCCGGCGAGCGCGGCATTCCCTTGTGGACCCAGCTCGTCATCAGCCGCACCAGCGCCGCCGCCGCCTCGCAGCGGAGCATGAACAGGGCCCCCTCCTCCGACGCCATCCGCGGAGCGTACAGGCAGCAGATGCTGCCCTGAAGGATGTCCTCCAGGGAGCGCGTCAGCACCCGCTCGCTCGTGGTCTTCGAGCTGCTTCAGTACGGGTTCCATCGCCTCAGCCACGAAGGCAACGGAGCCCTGGGGCGCTTCTTGTGGAAGGTCCACCTGGCGCATCACCTTCCGGATCGCGTGTACGTGGTGATGCACGGCGTGTTTCACCCTCTCAACGCGCTCATCTCGGCGGTGCTGATCCAGTCGACCCTGCTGTTCTTGGGGCTGTCGCCGCAGGCCGTCTTCGCGGCGATGTTGCTCATCGATCTGCAGACGATGATTTCGCACTTCAACGTCGACATCCGCGCCGGATTCCTGAATTACGTGTTCGTCGGCACCGAGCTGCACCGCTATCATCACAGCGCCGACATCGACGAGGCCCGGAACTTCGGGACCGTACTTCCGCTGTGGGATCTGGTCTTCGGGACGTTCGTGTACCGGCCGGACGCGGCCCCGCGCCGCCTGGGCGTCGACCGCTCCGCGGGCTATCCGCCGTCGCAGCAGTTCTGGAAGGTGCTGGCCCTGCCGTTCCGACGCTGACTCAACTCGGTCGGGAACGCGTGAACGGTCGCTCGCCTGGGCGCGCTCGGCGGCCCCTCAGCGCCCGGCCGCCCGGCGTGCCCGCAGCGCGTGGTCGATGCCGCTCTCGAGGGTGCTGCGGACGACGGCGACGCCGTGGAGGCTCTCCTCGATGGCGGCGATGACCCGGGCCATCTGCGGCTGGACGCCGGTGAGCACCACCTCGGCGCCGAGCAGGCGCACGGCCTTGGCGATCTGGACCAGCCCCTGGGCGACCTCTTGCCCGGCGCCGGTGACGCCGGTGACGTCGAGGATCGCCGTGCGGGCCCCGCGCTGGACCACGCCGTCGAGGAGGGTCTCGAGCACCTGGCGGGCGCGATCCCTGTCAAAGTCGCCGACGAGGGGCATGGCCAGCACGCCTTCGGCGATGGGGATGAGCGGCGTGGAGAGGGCGCGCAGCGCGGCCTCCCGCGTGCGCTGTATCTCCTCCTGGAGCCGCCGGTTCTCCTCCTCGGCCGCCTGGCGATCGAGGAGCTCGAGCTGCTGCCGGGTCACGTCGCGGTGCGTCTCGATGACGTATTGCGCGCCCGCCTCGTCGGTGACGGGGAAGAAGAGCGTGTCAATCCATAGCTTGATGTCGTAGGCGCCCGGCAAGCCCACGCGGGAGACATCAACGAGCTTCGGCTCCAGCTCGACGATCTCGCCCTGCGCCGCGCGCAGGAACCCCGCCGCGAATCCCCCCTCGATGGCCTGCTCGTCGTGGAGGATGTTGTGCAGCTTGGTCTCCGGCGTCGGCGGCTCGACCCCCGTGGCCGCATAATGTAGCCGGTTGGCGCCGATGGACGCGCCATCCGCGCGACGGACGACGATGCCGATGGGGAAGTGCTCGAATATCTGGCGATAGGGGAGATGAAACGCGAGATCCGGGTCGTCGCTCCCGCGCTCCTTTTCGAGCTCGGCGACGCGCTGCCTGAGGCGGTCGTTCTCGCTCCGGAGCGCCGCGATCGTGTCCAGCTCGGTTTCATCCATCACGCATCGACCTCGCTCGACCCACCAGACAACGACGGGCGACTCGCTGGGCTACACGGTGTTACACGATCTTCCGCAGGTAGTGGAACTTGGGATCCGTCAGATCGTCGGCCGTCAGCGCCCAGCCCTCGTCCCGCGGGATCAGGTAGATGACATCCGACTTCACGCTGGCGAAGCTCACGTGACCGAGGTTCTGGAGGATGTGGCCAAACACGTCGCGGCGCCACAGGCGGTCCTTGGGGATGTCGCAGACCGTGCGGAGCATCCGATCCGTGGGTGAGCCCTGGATCAGCAGGAACGCCATCGTGAAGGTCAGGTAGCGGGGCTGGCCGCGGTACGGGTCCGGCGTCCCCGACGGGCCCTTGCGCGCGCCCTCCTCCGTGATCATGCCGCGGGACCACATGCCGTAATCGTTGAGCGCCCGGGAGTCGTTATCGAAGTAGTCCCAGCACCCCTTCTCGAGGGCGTGCAGATTCGACAGCAGCGCCATCTGCGCGCGGCGGTACTGGTACCACTTGTATTGCAGGCTCATCTTCTCGAACTGGACCTGGACGGCATCGTGCAGCGCGCGCTGCAGCGTGCTCCCCGGGTCCATGCGCGCGCACACCTCCATCGCGAAGATCGAGTGCTCCACGGTCAGCCTCCGTATCCGCCCGAAGCCCGGTTCCACGAGCCGCTCCGGCTGAGGGCCGCGCCGAGGATCACGCCGGTGCCGAGCGCCACGACGACTGGCACCGTCCCGAAGCCGTCCGGGATCGGCGACACCCCGCTCGATGCGGTGCCGCTCGAGAACGGCGTCGCGCGCTGCGTCGGCACGTACAATTTGCCCGGCCTCGGCGCGCTCGGCTCGACCGGCGCCGGGCGAGGGGGCGGCCCCCACGGATAGTCGTTCCAGAACCAGCCGTGCGACGCGGCGCGGCCGCCATAGTAGTAAGGAGGCCAGTCCTCCGTCTCGTTCGCGGGCTTCGGCTCCGCCGGGTCGGCGGCAAAGACGTTCGCGGCCATCAACCCGACATCGAGCCGGCGCGACCGGAACGCAACGAAGTCGTCGTTGAGGTCGTCCGACTCGGTCGTGTCCCTCTCCGTGGGCACCACGACCAGCACATGGCGAACCCCTCGGTCCCAGAGCGCATCGGCGGACGGCAGCCTCGCGACATGCCGGTTGTCGAACTGCATGGCGTCGTCCGAATAGGGCGAGAGCCGCTGTCGATCGAGGACGAACATCGTCGCGCGGGGGCCGGGAACCGAGCGGGTGAAGAGCGGCTGGTAGTACGCCGCCGCGGCGAGCGTCAGGTGCGCCTTGACGACGCCCCGCGGGTGCGGCCAGTTGTCGAACGTGAACACCGGGTCGAACGCCTCCGCCGCGCCCGCGGCGAAGGCCACCGACTCGGGGCCGTCGAGATCCACGATGACCGCGATGTCGCGGCGAAGGCCGCTGTCCGTCCGGGCGGCGAGGAGGAGCGACGCGAGCGCCTTGCCGCTCCGGTAGGCGCGGTCCATCGCCGGCGTGAAGATCGGCCGGAGCACGTCGCCGAGCGGCGTGATGGGCGCCGGATCTCCCTCGGCGACGAGCGTGGGCACGGCCGACGGCGACTCGAACAGCGCGGGCACGTAGTAAGCGCGCGCGCCCTCGTCCGCCGGCCTGAGGTCGGTGGACATCCTCGCGAGCGCGGCCCGGTCGAACGGCTTCTTCGACTCGCCGTCGAACGTCACGCTCTCCTGCGCGGCGCCGAAGCTCCAGCCGAAGGTCCGCTGCATGTCGAGCGCCCGCTTCCTCTGCACCGCGGTCTCATCGTCCGAGCACCCGTCCGCGGCCACGGCGATCGCTGCCGCCACGCCGACGAGCCCGACCGCGCCGAGCGCGGCCAGGATCGCGTTCCGCCGCGACGCGTCCTTCGGCGCGTCGGCCAGGCCCTTGTGCCACCAGCGCGCGCCGACGATCCCGGGCTTGTCGAGCACCTCGGCGCGCTCGAACGGCTCGTCCATCTGGCTCACGCGGCGGCCTCCCCGGCGCCCTGCGGCGCGCGCGCGGGCGGCGCGAGCGGCGTGACATCGACCGCCCTGGCATGGTCGCGCCGGAGCGCCTCGATGAACTCCGGCGTGAAGGTGCCGTCGATGCGCACCGAGTACCTGAAGTACGGGTCCGCCTCGACGCCGTGGTAATCGTGATCGTTGAACCAGTAGGCCCGGCCGGCGACCGCCGTCTTCCGCCGCGCCCGCTCGTCCCACAGGAACAGGCGCTTGTTGCCCGCGGGACAGAGCGTGATGAAGTGATCGGGCTCGCTGTCCGGCGCTCTCCCCTCCCCGTCGTGGTGCACCGTGCCGTGATCGTTGGCCTCGAGACCCATGATGTTGCAGCGCCCTATCGACGCGAACGGCAGGCGCTTCACGTAGGCGATCGTCCTCGGGAAGAACGACTTCGCCAGGCGGGTGAAGTCCTTGCCTTCACTCCGGCTCTTGTCGCTCCAGGTGCGGTTCGGGATGAGCTCGACATAGACCTTCCAGGGGAAGTAGACCCCATGACGGAACTTGAGCCACAGCATCTGCCGCCGGGAGAGCGGGATATCGCGCTCCTCGCCGAACTCGAGCGCGGCGCGCGCGGAGCTCTCGATCGACGAAGGGTCGTCCGAGAGGCGCTGGAACGTGGCGAACTCCTCGTCGCCGAGGCCGCGGATCACCTCGCCGTAGTCGGCGAACGCCTCGCCGCTGCGCGAAGGCGGCATGATGCCCATCGTCCGGTGGCTGCCGCCGGTGTAATCGATCGGCACCTGCGTGAGCCCGAGGCAGATCTCCTCGTGGATCTCGTCGAGCGGGGCGAGGTCGAGGTACGGCTCGAGATCGATATAGGGTCGCGCGAAGATGCCCTGGATGCCGGAGTCACAAGGAGGTTCGACCATGGGTCCGCCGCCGGAGCCGGGGCGTCACAGCCCGGCAGGCCTACCCATATCACAAAGCCCGGGGCGCCCCGCAAACCCCGAAACCCGCCCGCGCCTCGCGGCGGCGTGACGGGAGGCTTGGGCTTGTGAGGGCGCGGCGCGTTCTGTAGCGTGCGTCCCATGGATCTGTCCTACGTCATGGGGTTCGGGCTGGGCACCACGCTCGCTCTGCTCGCCCTGCTGCGCATCGGGCAGAGGGTCTTCTCACCGGCGCACACGGTCGCCCGCGATCTCACGGAGAGCAACGCCGCCCGCCGGCTGCTCACGGTGGGCCAGGTCCTCGCGGTGTTCCTCGTCGCCGCGAACGCCGTGAAGAACTGCCTCGAGGGCGAGGGCTTCGCGCGCGACCTGCTCTGGGTGAGCGCGTTCGCCGTCGTGGGCCTGCTCCTGGTGCTCGCGACCGGCCAGCTCGGGATCCGCCTTCTGCTCAGGGCGCGGCTCCCGGCCGAGATCGAACGCGGCAACGCGGCCGCGGGGCTCGCGGCGGGCGCGCACTACGTGGCGACCGGGCTCATCACCTCGCGCGCGATCGCGGGCAAGGATCTCGGCGATCTCGCGATCTCCCTCGGCTTCTTCGTCCTCGCGCAGATCACGCTGCACGTGTTCATCTCGCTCTTCCGGGCGCTCACCACGTACGATGACGCCGAGCAGATCCAGGGAGAGAACCTCGCCGCCGCGCTGAGCTACGCCGGCGCCTCGATCGCCGTGGCGATCATCATCGCGCGGGCGCTGGAGGGCGACTTCGAGGGTCTCTTCATCTCGCTGAAGGGCTATGGCGGGGTGCTGCTCTATCTGTTCGCCCTCTACCCTGTGCGGCAGCTCCTTGTGCAGAGCGTGCTGCTCGGCGCGCCGCTCGCGCTGCGCGGCGGCCGCCTCGACGCGGGCATCGCGGCCGACCGCAACGAGGGGCTCGGCGCGCTCGAGGCGACGACCTACCTCGCGACCTCGATCGCCATCGCGCGCCTCCTATGACCTCCGCTGACCGCGCCTACGACGCCTTCGCCGCGAAGATCGTCGACACGGGCCTCATCACCGACCCCTGGTTCGACGGCGCCCCGCGCTTCCGGGAGGAGCCGGTGTTCGTCACGGCCGCCGAGCAGCGCGCCCTGTACCGCGCGGCCGAGGAGGTCGCGGCCGTCTACAACGAGCTTTGCCTGATCGTCGCGGACGAGCCGTCGCTGCTCGACGACTTCTTCTGTCTGACGCCCTGTCAGAAGGCGATGTGGCTCTCGTCACAGCCGCTGTGGCACGGCATCGCGCGCGCCGACGTCTTCCTGACGGACGAGGGCCCGGCGATCGCCGAGCTGAACTGCGACACGCCGACGGGCGAGGCGGAGGCGGTCGTGCTGAGCGCGCTCGCTGCGCCGGACCACCCGGGCGCGCGCGACCCCAACGGCGAGCTCGGCGCCCGGTTCTGCGCGATGGTGGACGAGGTCGCCCGCGCGCTCCTCGGCGAGGCCGCGACGCGGCGCCTCGGCTTCGTTTATCCGACGGAGTTCACCGAGGACCTCTCGGTCATCCGCCTCTACCAGCGCTGGCTCACGGAGCGCGGGTATTCCGTGCTCCTCGGCTCGCCGTACAACCTCGGCCACGACGATCGCGGCCTGTCGCTCTTCGACGTCCCCTTCTCGGTCCTCTTGCGCCATTACAAGACGGACTGGTGGGGAGAGCGCTCGAGCGTGTGGATCGACGAGCAGATCCCCGACGCCGAGCCGCTCGCCGGCCCGCTCGGCGCCGTGCTGTCCGCCGCGGCCGACGGGCGCGCCGCGATCCTGAACCCGCTCGGCGCCGTGCTGCCGCAGAACAAGCGCTCGATGGCGTTCATGTGGGAGCACCTCCATCGCTTCTCGCCGCACGCGCAGTCGGTGATCCAGCGTCACGTCCCGGTGACGTCGCGGCTGGAGACGGTGCACCCCGAGCTGCTCCTCGCGCAGCGCGAGGAGTGGGTCCTGAAGAGCGATTACGGCGCCGAGGGAGAAGAGGTGATCCTCGGGCGCCACACCCCCGACGAGGTCTGGCGCGCGTCCCTGGCCAAGGCCCGGGAGGGGCGGTGGATCGCGCAGCGGTACTTCTCCGCCCTGGAGAACGCGCGGCGCGAGTCGGTCAACTACGGCATCTACCTCATCGCCGGCGAGGCGTGCGGCATCTACGCGCGCGTCCAGGCCGGGATGACGGACGTTGCCGCGCTGAGCGCGCCGGCGCTCGTGCGGTAGGCGCGTTCGCAGGGCGGACGCGCCCGCGGGCGGCTACTGGGCGGGTCGGGCCGGGGCATCCATGGCGCGCACAGCGCGGAACGCGTCGGCCGTGGCCTGCGTGTTCTGCGTCGTCACGATCTGGAGCCGGTCCCCCGCGCGCCGCGCCACGTGCACAAGGATGCCCTGCATGTCGGGCACGGGCTGGCCATCCGGGGTGACGACGCCCGTCAGCTCCCATGCCCAGCGGACCACCGCGATGTCCGGCGCGACGAAGCGTGTCTCGACACGCACGCTGGCGAGCCGGCTCTTTGCAAAGACGCTCTTGTGAATGCCGACGTGATTCGCCCGGATCTCCTCCCGCCCATGCCACCACATCCCGAAGATGTTCACGAAATCGGCGTCCTCCGCTTGAAGCGCGGCGAACGCATCCATGTCGTGCCGGTTCCAGGCGTCGTTGAAGGCGGCGACGAGCTGCTCCCCCAGCGCCGCCTGCTCGCGGGCGTCGGGCGCCGCCGCCGCGATGGCCGGCGCTGGCGCCGCCGGCGCGACAGGCTGGGGCGTCGCGGGGGCGCACGCGAGGACCAGGAGCGGGAGCGCAGCCAGGGCGAGGGCTCTATGCATGGTACGCCCCTTACTGCGAACCGGCGCGAGACGTCAACCAGCGGCGCGCTCGATCCTGGCTGCGGGTCAACCTGCTGTCCTCGCGGGCGGTAGAGGTGCCTCGATCACGTGGAACAGGCGTCGACTCGCTCGCACCGTCATCGAGGATCAGCGCTCGGCGGAATCGTAGGTTGCCAGGGCGGCCGCGGATAGGTACGCTTGGGTTTCCGCTGGGTCCGCCGCGCGCGCTGCCCGGCGGTGCTGTTGAGGCGATGAGCTGCGCTTGCGATCACAGGTTCTTGAAGGAGCTCGCGTTCACCGCGCACCGCGATGTCAGCCTGACCTCATGATGTCGATCGCCGGACTGAGCCGACGCGCGTTACGAGCCCGGTTCCTGGAGTCGATGACGCCCGCCTTCGTGGACAGCCGGCCGGTGGCGTTCGAATCGTTGTCGGTTCGCGCGATGAACTTCGGCCAGCATTGGCGTACCCCGGACGTGCCCCTGATTTCTTACTCCCTGGAGCTCCCCGGCGCCTACTTCGTTGCTTTCCTGGCAGAGCCCGAGCAGCTTCCAGCCCTCATCGAGGACACGAGGCGCTTTCCCGAGCCCACGGAGGCGCTCGACAGGGCGCTCATCGACACGGGCTTCCCGGGCGCCGCAGACGCAGTGAAGAACCCCGTCCTCGCCAGGGAGCTCGCGCGCTTCTTCGCGCACGAGGCGCTCCTCCGCTGGCTCGGCGATGGGCCGCCGGAGCTGGAGCCAGGTTTCGTTCTCAATTCGGTCGACAAGGTTCTCCTTGGCCCCACCGGTTTGTTGCTCGAGGGCCAAGGTCGGACGTCCGGTATCACGGTCGCGTACCAGGATGTCTGAGGAAGCCCCCCAAGTTGACATTCCCATGACCGGGGCGCGACGACCCGGCGACCCGACCCAGGTTGACGGATGAGGAGAGAGATGCATCGATTTGTCTTCAGAACGTGCGGAACCCTGGCCACGATATGCCTGCTCACGCTCGTGGCGTGCGGTGACGACGAGGCCTCCGACGAGACGTCGACGTCGGGGAGCGGGGGCGCCGGCGCTTCAGGCTCGGCGGCCTCGACAGGCTCGGGCGGGGCTGGCGGGTCAGGTGAGGGAGGCGGGGGCGGCGGCGCGACGGGCTGCACAGGGCTCATTGGCCGCGTCCCCATGCCGGAGCTCGGTCCGTGGATGTATGGGCCTCATCCCGGGCCGTGCGCCCAGACGGACACGGAGACGGACACGGGACAGGAGACGTCGTTCGTTTACGAATACGATGGCCAGCGTCTCGTCGGAGCGGTCGAGACGCTGGGCAGCGAAACCCACACACACACCTTCGACTACGAGGGCGAGCGCATGGTCCGCATGACCCGGACCGGCGCGGCCGATACCCGTGTCCTCGAGATCGACTACGACGACGACGCGCGGGCGATCACCTATGGGAACGACGACTACTTCGTCCGATACGACCGCGATGACCAGGGGCGCCCCGCTCAGCTGACGTTCGACCGCTTCGCGGATGATCTGCCGACCATCACGACGGAGATCGTCTACGAGGGTTGTCGTCTCCTCCGCCGGGAGCAGGGGGTGAACCCGCTCGACGGCACGCCCAGCGCATCGATCCCGGCCTTCACCTACGTCTTCGACGGCGATCTGCTGGTCGAGCGCCTCGGGGACACGTCGCGCACGGTTTACGACTACAGCTGCTGGTGATCAGCTCGGCGGGGTCGCCGGCGCGTGGCCGGCGAGCGCGCGCACGTCGTCGGCCGTATCGACGTCGATCGCCCCGCCCACCCAGTCGATCGCCGCGACGTCCTCGACGCGCAGCAGGCGGCCGGCGCCCTGGTCGCCCTGGAGGCGCGAGAGCGCGTCCCAGCGAGATCGGTCGAACACCGCCGGCGCGCCGACGACGCCGTCGAACCGCGACGCGGCGATCGGCGCGCCCGCGAGCCACGCGTCCCGCAGCGAGGTGACGTGCTCGACCGTGAGCAGGGGCTGGTCCGCGAGCGCGATCAGGAGCGCGTCGGCCTTCGAGGCCTCCGCCCACCGGACCGCGGCGCGGACCGAGGAGGCGATGCCCTCTTCCCAGCCATCGTTCGCGATGTGCGCGACCTCCAGATCGCCGAGCGCGCGCGCGACCGCGCCGGCGCTGGCGCCGAGCACGACGCCGACCGGTCCGGAGCGCGCCTCGACGCACGTGGTCGCCACGCGCCGGACGAGCGGCGCTCCGTCGAGCTCGACGAGCTGCTTGGGGCGACCGAGGCGACGTGAGCCGCCGGCGGCGAGCACGACAAGCGCCACGCGCGCGTGCAGAGGCCGGGCGCGCGCGCGGAGCTTTCCCCCCTGCGCCCGGCGCGCGACGGCCTGGAGCTCGCCCACGATCGAGAGCGCGATCTGCTCGGGCGTCTCGGCGCCGAGATCGAGGCCGATCGGCGCGTGGATCCGCGGATCGTCGCCGCGGTGGCCGATCTCGGCGAGGAGATCGCGCGTGCGGCGCGCGGGCCCGAGCACGCCGATGTAGCGGGCGCGCGACGCGAGGGCGACCGCGAGCGCGTCGCGATCCGGCGTGACCTGATGGTGCATGATCACGACGTACGGCTCGGCCGCGGCGTCGATGAGCGCGCGGAGGCGATCCGCCGCGCCGCCGGTCGACACGACGCGATCCGCGGCGCGGAACCGGGCGCCCTGGCGGATCGTGGGACAAGCGACCGTGACCCGGAACCCGACCGACGTCGCGAGCGTGACGACGGACACCGCGTCGTGCCCGCCCCCGAGCACGAAGAGCTGCGGCGACGGCGCGATCTTCTCGACGAGCACGGTGATCCCCAGCCCGTCGAGCTCCACGACGCCAGCCGGCCCGCGCGCCGCGGCCTCGATCGCTGAGCGCGCGGCCGGATCGGTCACCGGGTGCGCGAGCGCGCACGGCGGACCGAACGCGAGGCGCGCTCCGACCCGGACCGCGCCGGCCGTCGAGCGGATCACCGTGACCAGCGTGCCGGCGGTCTCCTCCGCGAAGCAGGCGGCGGCGAACGCGAGCGCGTCGTGGGTCGCGCCGGCCGCGACGTGCTCGAGCAGGACATCGACGACGCCGTTGCAGCCGAGCCCCACCCCCCACGTCTCCCCGTCTTCGGTGGTCGAGTCGTACGTGACCACCACGGCGCCATCGCGGCACCGGTGCTCTCCGCGGAGCACGACGTCGCCCTCGAGGCAGCCGCCGCTCACACACCCGGATACCCAGCGTTCGCCGGCGACCAGCATCCGCGCGCCGGGACGCCGGTACGACGACCCCGACACCCGCACGACCGTCGCAAGGAGAAACGGTGACCGCTCTGCCACCAATGTCGCCGCTTCGCGCACGATCCGCTCAAGCTCGTTCATGCGCTCGGCATCATTCACCCTTCGTGACGCGCCCGCCAGGGCGTTCATCGTCGCTGGCGACGCTGGCGACACTGGTGACGCTGGTGACCGCTCGCCCTCCACGCCGCTCGGCCGCTCGCGGTCGGGGGTGCCAGCGTGGCGTGACAGAGCGCCGGCGAGCCGCGGGGCCGATGGTGAAGAAATGATAAGAACATGTGCAGTCGCTTGACGGCGGCCCAGCCCAAAAGTATGGCCTGAACGGCCATGAAGCTCGATGTCAACGGCGTTGTTCGTGACGTGGATGCCAGTCCGGAGATGCCCCTGCTCTGGGTGCTCCGAGATCTGCTGGGATTGACCGGCACAAAATACGGCTGTGGCATGGCCCAGTGCGGCGCCTGCACGGTCCACATCGACGGCAAACCTGCACGCTCGTGCGTCCTGCCGGTGTCCAGCGTCGGGTCGCGCAAGGTGACGACGATCGAGGGCCTGTCGCCCGACGGGTCGCACGCGGTGCAGCAGGCGTGGGCGCAGGCCGACGTCGTCCAGTGCGGTTACTGCCAGTCCGGGCAGATCATGACCGCGGTCGCCCTGCTCGAACAGAAGCCGGATCCGAGCGACGCCGACATCGACGCTGCGCTGTCCGGCAACGTGTGTCGCTGCGGGACGTACGTTCGTGTGCGCGAAGCGGTGATTCTCGCGTCTAGGCTCAAGCGAGGTGGCAAGTGACCGTCTCCCGGCGTGACTTCTTGCAAGTGACCGCGGGCTCGGCGGCCGGGCTCCTGATCAGCTTCTACGTCCCGCAGGGGGTCCGCGCCGCGCCGAAGGCGGCGCAGCCGCCGCCGCTCTCGCCGAACGCGTTCGTCCGCGTCGGCACCGACGAGTCCGTGACCGTGGTGCTCGCGCACTCCGAGATGGGCCAGGGCATCTGGACCGGGCTCGCGATGCTGATCGCCGAGGAGCTCGAGTGCGACTGGTCGAAGGTGCGGTCGGAGCACGCGCCGACCGCGCCGGTCTACGGCCATCCGGTGTTGCAGTTCCAGATGACCGGGGGGTCGACGACGACGAACAGCGAATTCGAGCGCTATCGCACCGTCGGCGCGATGGCGAAGGACATGCTGCTGCGCGCGGCGGCCGCCCGGTGGAAGGTCTCGCCCGCGGCGTGCACGGCCGCGAACGGCGTCGTCACCCACGGCAAGGACAAGCTGACCTTTGGCCAGCTCGCCGAGGAGGCGATGAAGCTCGCCCCGCCGGCGAAGGTGAAGCTGAAGGACCCCAAGGACTGGAAGCTGATCGGCACCCTCGTGCGCCGCATCGACACGCCGGAGAAGATCACGGGCAAGGCGCAGTTCGGGCTCGACGTGCACTTCCCCGGGCTCCGCACCGCCGTGGTGCTCCGCCCGCCGGCGTTCGGCGCCAAGCTCGTCAAGTTCGACGCCGCCGACGCCCTCAAGGTGCCCGGCGTCGAGAAGGTCGTCCCCACCGCGAACGGCGTCGCCGTCGTCGCCGCGCATTTCTGGGCCGCCAAGCTCGGGCGCGACGCGCTCCGCGCCGAGTGGACGCAGCCCGAGGGAGGCGGGGCCGACAGCGCCAAGCTGCTCGCCGAGTTCCACGCGAAGGCGCGGACGCCCGGCACCGTCGCCGCCAGCGTCGGCAAGGTGGAAGACGCGCTCGCCGCGGCCAAATCCCGGCTCGAGGCGGAGTACGACGTGCCCTACCTCGCGCACGCGCCGATGGAGCCGCTCAACTGTACGGTCAAGATCGACGGCGATCGCTGCGAGATCTGGACCGGCACGCAGTTCCAGACCGGCGACCAGATGGCCGCGGCGAAGATCCTCGGCACGACGCCCGACAAGGTCCAGATCCACACGACGTTCCTCGGCGGCGGCTTCGGGCGGCGCGCCAGCCCCGTGGCGGATTTCGTCGGGGAGGCCGTGATCGTCGCGAAGGCCGCCGGCGTGCCGGTGAAGGTCGTGTGGACGCGGGAGGACGACATGCGCGGCGGCTTTTACCGCCCCGCCTTCGTCCACCGGATCCAGGTCGGCGTCGACGCGCGCGGCCTGCCGGCGGCGTGGGATCAGGTGGTCGTGGGCCAGTCGATCGTCGCCGGCACGCCGCTCGAGTCGTTCGTCACGAGGAACGGCGTCGACTTGACCTCGGTGGAAGGGATCGCCGAGTCGCCCTACGTCGAGCGGACGCCCGCGCTCCGCGTGTCGCTGCACTCGCCGAGGACGCCGGTCACCGTGCTGTGGTGGCGCTCGGTCGGCAACACCCACACGGCCTTCGCGGTGGAGAGCATGGTGGACGAGCTGGCGCACGCAGCAGGGCAGGATCCGCTCGCGTACCGCCTCGAGCTGCTCAAGGACAAGCCGCGGCACGCGAACGCGCTGAAGGTGGCCGCCGAGAAGGCCGGCTGGGGCACCGCGCCCGCGCCGGGACGGGCGCGGGGGCTCGCGATGCACGAGTCGTTCGGGTCCATCATCGCCGAGGTCGCAGAGGTCTCGATCGAGAAGGGGCGCATCCGCGTCCACTCGGTCACCTGCAGCGTCGATTGCGGTACGGCGGTGAACCCGCTCGGCATCGAGGCGCAGATCCAGGGCAGCGTCGCTTTCGGCCTCACGGCCGCGCTCTACGGCAAGATCAACATCGCCGAGGGGAAGGTCCAGGAGAGCAACTTCCACGACTATCCCATGCTCCGGATGTTCGACATGCCGCGCATCGCCGTCCATCTCATCCCGAGCAAGGCCAAGATGGGCGGCATCGGGGAGCCCGCCACCGCGCCGATCGCGCCGGCCGTGGCAAACGCAGTGTTCGCGCTGACCAAGCAGCGGCTGCGCTCCCTTCCGTTTCGCCTCGCGTAGGAACTGACCATGATCCGATCCTCTCTTGTCCTCGCCTCTCTCCTCGCCGCGTGCGGGGGACAGACGCCCGGGGCCGCGCCCGCGCCCTCGCCGTCGCCGGTCAGCCGCGAGACCGCCCTCGCCGCGTTCGAGACCGTGCGCGGCGTGCTCCAGCACCCTCGCTGCCAGAACTGTCACCCCGCCGGCGACGTGCCGCTCCAGGGCGACGAGGGCCGTCTGCACACGCAGTTCGTGCTCCGCGGCCCGACAGGCCACGGCATGCCAGGCGCGGAGTGCACGACGTGCCATGGGCCGACCAACCCGCCGAACAGCTTTGGCACGCACGTGCCGCCGGGCGTCTCGAAGGGCTGGCACATGCCGCCGCCCGAGATGCCGATGGTGTTCGTCGGTGTCGCCCCGGGCGCCCTGTGCGAGCAGATCAAGGATCCGAAGCGCAATGGTGGCAAGGACATGGCGGCGTTGCGCGTCCACCTCGAGGATCCCCTCGTGACCTGGGGCTGGAACCCTGGCGCTGGCCGCACGCCCATCCCGACTCCCTACGCCGAGTTCGTCGCTGCATGGGAGACCTGGGCCCGCGCCGGCGCGCCCTGCCCTGGCGGATGAGCAGGTGCATCCACCGCGTGAACAGCGGCGGGTGCGGTGAATGCTGCGTCTGCTCCGCGGCCGGCGTGTGCGTCCAGGCGTGACGCGCTCCTGGAGACCGCGCCCCGGCCCAGATCAGCGTCGGCGGCGGCGCCTGTCTTGGTCCCTCCTCGGCGGCCGGAGGACACGCGACGAGCCTTGGCGCTGACGCCTCTGCCGACGAGGGCGGGCGTCAGTCGACGCTGACGTTTGTCACGGCGGTCCAGTCGTTGCGGCCGTCGGCCGAGACGAAGTGGAAGCGGAGCGTGTCCTCGTGGCGAGCGGTCGAGACGACGGCCGCGCAGGCGCCGACGAAATCGTCCTCGCGGCAGGTGTCGCGGAGATCGCCGCCGTCGTCGAGCACGCCGACGCGCACCGGAGCCGCGTTCTCCCGCAGGTACGGCGCAGCGATGAGCTCGGCGGGCGCCAGCGGTGCGGGCACGGGCGCGTCGAGGTCCCAGAGGCGAAGGTGCTTTGCGTCGGTGAGGTGGGCGTAGAGCCGCTCGACTTCCTTGCCAGCGTCCTCCTCGACGGCGAGGGCGAGAAGCAGGACGCGGTCGTCCTCGCGGGCGCGAGCACGGGCCTTGAACGAGAGCGGCGCGCGCAGCGTGACGACGGCGGGGAAGCGGCCCTCCGGCGGGCGGAAGCGGACCAGGGTGCGGCCCAGCGGACGAGGCGGCGTGAGGCCCGCCGTGCCGCTCGGGTCATGGGGAACGAGGAGGTACGCGGCGAGGAGAAGGACAGGCTCTGGCGCGCCGCGGAGGAGGCCGTCGTGACCGCAAGCGAGCTCGAGGGCGGTGATGTCGAGGCGAAGGCGGAACGAGCGCACGCGCCTCGCGGGCGGCGCGGCGGCCGCAGGCGACGCGGGAGACGCCGGGCGAGGAGCGGAGGACGCGCCGCCCTTGCGGGACCTGCCTTTGCGCTTTCGGGCCATCGGGGGAGCCGGGAGATACCACGACCGGCGGCGCTCGGGCGATCGGCCGCGCGCGGCGACGGCGACGGCGGGCGGCGCCGCTACCGGCCGGCCGGGTCCTGGCAGTAGAACGCCTTCAGCTGCTCGTAGAGCTCCGGGTGCTTCGCCCTGAGCTTTCGAGGCTTCTCGAAGAAGGCCTCGGTGACGACGGCGAAGAACTCGGCCGGGTTCGTCGCGCCGTACGGGTCGATGACCGTGCGCTTGAGGCTCGCCTCGTCGCGGAGGAGGCGCTCGTACTCGCGGCCGAGGATGCGCGCCCACGCCGCGTACATCGAGCGCTCGGGCAGCTCGGGCGCGCCGTCGGCGGGCCCTTCCTCCTGGTCGAGCTGGTGCGCGAACTCGTGGAGCACGAGGTTGTGACCGTCGCTCATGTCCGCCGCGCCCGCGAGCACGCCGTCCCACGCGAGCACGACCGACCCCCGCGACCACGACTCTCCGAGCCGCGCGTGATCGCCCTCGACGACGACGCCCCCCTCCCGCACCTCCCGGCCGCGGGCCACGTAGGTGCTCGGGTAAACGAGGACGACCTCGAGCTCAGGGTAGTAGTCGGTCTCGCGGTGCAAGAGGAGGAGGCACGCCTGCGCCGCCACCGTGACCCGGATCTCGTCGCTGATCTCCAGGCCGCCGCACCCCTCGAACGGCTTCTCGTCCAGAAAGACCTGGATATGCCCGAGGAGCTCCTGCTGGTCCTCGGCCGGAAGGCGGCCGAAGCAGGGCACGTTCCGGTCGAGGATCTCGCGCCACGCGGGAGGAAAGGGCTCACGGCGGACGGCGTCGCGCCGCCGCTTCCTGAGAAAGGCCAGCATCGACGACCACCTTACCCGCTCGCGTGGCGCTGTCGGAAGAGCGGTGAGCGGCCCTCGCGGAGTGCCCGTGCCGCAGCAGCGGATCACCACCGCCTGCTGCCATGGCAGCAACGAGGGTCCACGGCGCCGCCCTGAGCAGGCGTGCCGCCTGCGACGGTTCGTCAGAGCCGGCTCTGCGCCTGCGCCTGCGCGGTCGCCTGCGCCGCGCCGGCCGGGCGCACGCTCGACGCGGGCACCGCCTCCGGCGCCGATCCCGCCTGGCTCAAGCGCCGCTTCGCCTCGGCGACGACCTCGCTCGGCAGGGGGCCCTTCCTCGCGAACTCCAGGTTGTCGCGCAGGTGCTTCGGGTTCCGGGTCCCGACGATCGTGGTGCTGAGTCCCGGGTGCGACAGCGTGAAGCGCAGGGTGAACTCGATCCGGGTCAGGCCATCGAGCAGCTCGTCGAGCCTGGCCCGCTCCCACCGGTCCTGCATCGTGGTGCCCGGCAGCATGTAATTCGTGCGCTGCCAGTCGGTGGGCGCGCCGCGCGCCACGCCGCCGCGGATGATGGTCCCGGCGCCGGCCTGGGCGGCCTTGCTGATCACCTCTTCGTGCTCGCGCTGCAGCGCGGAGTACGGGATCTGGAAGGCGTCGAAGACGCCGAGCTCGATCTGCTCGACCAGGTTGGGCAGCGTGCCCGAGACGCCGAGGAAGCGCACCTTCCCCTCGCTCTTGAGCTTCAGCGCCTCTTCCAGGGCGCCGTCCTGCTCGAACTCCTGCCGGGTGAGGCTCCGGTGAAACTGCACGAGATCGAGGTGGTCCGTCTTCAGCAGGCGCAAGCTGTTCTCCACGCCGTGCCGGATGTTCTGCGCCGTATGCACGTGCTCGCCCTGGGCTCCGCCGACGACGCACCCGCATTTCGAGGCCAGGAAGTACTCGTGCCTGCGGTGCGAGAGGAAACGCCCGATCCGCTCCTCGCTGCGACCGTAGTCGATGGAGATGTCGATGAAGTTGATCCCGGCGTCCAGCACGTCGTTCAGAATGCGCTCCACCTCCTGATCCGAGAGCTCAGGGCCCCGCGGCGCGTCACGCAGCTCCATGGCGCCGAAACCGAGGGTGGTGACGCGGACGCCGGTGCGTCCGAGAAGGCGAGTGGGCAGATCGGTCATGGTCTTCCTCCGAGAGCGAACACGAGCTGGCCGCAACGGCTGGTTGCGCCCCTGAGCGAGGGATGTTGGTATTCCGCGTCACACACACGACGCGCGATTCACGGCTGCGCTGGGCGCCCCCGCAATCTGCATCTGCGGAGTCTGCAAGCGGTGCGCCAAGGGCGGGCCAGGCGGAACGCCGCTTGACGCCGCCGCCCCTCGCAGAAACCCTGGCTCCTCCTCCGTGACCCCGCGCCCCGCGACCCAGCCGGCCACGGTCTTCGCGCAGGCGCTCGGCATCGCGGTCGTGACCGCCTCGCAGCGCGACGGCGTCGCGCCGCCCGAGGTGTGCGCGCGGATCGGCGTCGACCCCGCGGTGCTCGGCCGCCCCGACGCGCGGGTGACGCACGACGAGCTCTGCCGCGCGTGGGCCGCGTTCTCGGCTGCGGACGAGTCGTTCGGCCTGCGCGCCGCGGTGCTCGTCGACGCCGCGCCTCAGTCGCTCGTCGAGTACACGTTCGCGAGCGCGGGCGACGTGCGCGGCGCGGTGCGGGCGTTCCTGCGCTTCCAGCGGCTCATCCACGACGCCGCCGCGCACACGTTCGAGGAGGGGCCGGCCCACGTGACGTTCCGCTTCGCGCTCGCGCCCGGCCACACGGCCCCGAGCGCGGTGTGGGACTACCTCGCGGCGACCACCGTCCTGCGCTTCCGGCGCGCCGCGACGCCCCCGCGCGAGCCCACGGTCGTCCGCCTCGTGCGCCCGCCGCTCCTGGACGACGCGCTCGCGCGCACCGTCTTCCGCGCGCCCATCCGCTACGGCGAGCCGCGCGCCGAGGTCGAGTACCCGAGGGCGCTCCTCGACGCGCGGATGAGCACCACCGACCCGATGCTCTACGCGCTCCTCGCCCAGCAGCTCGAGCGCGCGCTCGGCCTGCCCGCGGGCGAGCACCGCGTGCTGCCGCGCGCCGAGGAGGACGTGCTCGCGCGCGTGCGGCGCGAGCTGCGCACGGCGATCCCGCAGGGCGAGGCCACGCTCGACCACGTCGCGCGCGCCGTCGGCCAGAGCGCGCGCAGCCTCCAGCGCCGCCTGTCCGAGCGCGGGACGAGCTTCCAGGCGATCGTCGACGACGCGCGGCGCGCGATGGCCGAGGAGCTCCTCGCGGCGCACCGCGCGACCGTGACCGAGGCGGCGTTCGCGGTCGGGTTCACCGACGTCGCCGCGTTCACCCGCGCGTTCAAGCGCTGGACCGGCGTGCCGCCCGGCGCGTGGTCCCGCCGCCGCTGAGTTGCTCCCGCGTGGGCGCGACGTCGAGCGCCCCCCGGCGGCGCACGCCCCGACCCACCGCGACCGCCGACGTTCCCCCGCGAGACGCCCGCGACCACGGACACGAGGGTAGATTTTTCTTACCCCCCTACACAACGCTTCGATAAAACCTTACACAGCGGCGGCGGCGGCTGCCCCGCGCGAAGCGTCTCCATCGAGCGTCACGCGCTCGTGCTAGGATGCGCCCGCCCGCCAAGAAAGGTTCATGATGTGGCTCGATCGGGTCATCAAATCGCTCTTACCTCGTGAAGAGCACTTCTTCGACTTGCTCGAGCGGGGCGCCGACTGCGCGCTGCAGAGCGCCAACGTCCTCTCGGAGTGCTGCAGCGCCCGGAGCGCCAGCGAGAGGCAAGCCCTGGTCTCGCGGATCACCGACGTCGAGCACGCCGCCGACGCGGTGATCCGCGACGTCTACGACGCTCTCAACAAGACGTTTGTCACGCCGCTCGATCGCTCCGACATCTACGCCCTGGCGACGGACCTCGAGAACGTCTCCGATCGCGTCCACTCCACGATGATGCGGGTCGTGGTCCACGCCATGGAGGATCTCCCGCCGGCGAGCCAGGAGCTCGCCGCCAAGATCCTGGAAGGGTGCACCGAGATCCACAGCGCCGTCAAGCTGCTCCGGGGGATGAAGCGGGTGTCGGAGATATACCGGCATTGCAAGGCCATCGCCAAGCTCGAGCACGACGGCGATCAGATATTCCGCTCGGCGATCGTCGAGCTCTTCAACACAGAGAAGGACGCCATCCACCTCATCAAGCACAAGGAGTTCCTCGAGGGGCTCGAGAACACGCTCGACGCCTGCGATGACGTCGCCAACGCGCTGGAGGCGCTGGTGATCAAGAACGCCTGAGGGGCGCGCCATGAACACTCTCCTCGTCACGCTGACCCTCGTGATCGTGGTCGCGCTCGTCTTCGACTACATCAACGGCTTCCACGACACGGCCAACGCCATCGCCACGGTGGTGAGCACCGGAGTCCTCCCCATCCGCACCGCCGTGCTGCTCGCGGCGCTGTTCAATTTCGGGGGCGCGCTCACCGGCACGGCGGTGGCGAGCACCATCGGGAAAGGGCTCATCGTCCCTTCGGCGGTGACCCAGGTGGTGGTGCTCAGCGCCCTCGTCGGCGCGATCTTCTGGAACCTCTTCACCTGGTATTTCGGTATCCCGTCGTCGTCGTCTCACGCCCTCGTGGGCGGGCTCGTGGGCGCGGGCGCAGGGCGGGCGGGCACCGCGGCCGTGCAGGGGGCGGGGCTCATGAAGGTGGTCAAGAGCCTGATCATCAGCCCCGTCGTGGGCTTCGCGCTCTCCTTCCTCGGGATGATCGCCATCTTCTGGATCGTCCGGCGCACCCGGCCGGCGGTCGTCAATCGGCGCTTCCGGATCCTGCAGATGGTCTCCGCTGGCTTCATGGCGCTCTCGCACGGGAGCAACGACGCCCAGAAGACCATGGGCATCATCACGATGGCGCTCGTCGCGTACGGCGCGATCCCCTCGGGCCACGGCGACTTCCACGTGCCGCTCTGGGTGGTCTTCGCCTGCGCGACGGCCATGGCCCTCGGCACGGCGGCGGGCGGGGTGCGGATCATCAAGACCATGGGCACCAAGATCATCGACCTCAAGCCGATTCATGGCTTCGCTGCCGAGACCAGCGCGGCGGCGACCATCTTGACCTCGTCGTTCCTGGGGATGCCGGTGTCGACGACACACGTGATCACCGGCTGCATCATGGGCGCGGGCGCGAGCCAGCGGGTGAGCGCGGTGCGCTGGGGCGTGACAACGCGCATCCTCTGGGCGTGGGTGCTCACGATCCCGGTGAGCGCCGTCGTGGCCTGGGCCTGCTACCTCGGGCTCTCGTCGATCCTCGGCGGTTGAGCGTCGCCGCGCCGCGCCGCGCCGCGCCGCCATCGCTGACCGCTGACCGCTGACAGCTGACCGCTCACCGCTGACGCTTCCCAAGGAGGCCCTCCGTGCACCGTCGTCATGCGCTCTGGATCTTCATGCTCTGCCTGGCTCCCCTGCTCGCCGCGTGCGGGCACCCCTGGAAGACCATGCGTGAAGCGGTTCCGAACCCGTTTTACGGCCAGGGGCGCTTCGGGGTCGTCCCGATCGTCTTCTACGGCCTCCAGGTCGGCGACGGCTCCGAGGCCGAATGGATGGCGGAGAAGGACGCCGAGCAGCAGCAGAGCTGGCAGGAGGACAAGGCGGCGATGAACGAGGAGTTCACCGAGGCGCTGATCGCGACGGCGGCGTCGGAGGGCGTCGCCATCGTCAGGGCGAGGAGCGCAGCCGACGCGCCGTTCTTCCTCCGCGCGAACGTGACGTTCTACGAGCCCGGCATCTTCGCGGTCGTGCTCAACAAGAAGACGCGCCTCAAGGCGATGGTGCAGCTCACCGATCCGGCCGGAGGCGTGTTCGACGAGTTCTTGATCGACACCGCGGTGCCAGCCTCGTTGACCAACCCATCGAGCGGAGGGCGCGCGCGGACCGCGGCGAGCCAGCTCGGGAAGCTCGCCGCGAGGTACATCATCCATCGCGTCCGGGGCGAGGACTGAGCGCCGCGATCTGCGCGAGCGTCGCCTCGGCCGACGGCGCGGCGAGCCCCAGCTCCGTCGCCCCGTAGCGCGCGAGCGCCCGGCGGTCTGCCGGCGAGAGCGGCCGCGCGCGGAGCGCCTTCGCCGCCGCGGCGGCGCCCTCACCGCAGGACGCGGGCACGCTCGATCCGTAGCGCAGCGCCCGGTGCGTCCGGATCATCGCGAGCACGTCGAGCGACGCGCCCGCGTAGTGCGCCACCTGATCGAGCAGGAACGCCGCCAGGGGCCGCGGCACGGGCACGCTGTCGAGCGCGTCGGTCACGCGGAGCTCGTAGACGACACGCTGCTTCGACGGCAGGAACGTGGTCCGGTCGAACGTCGCGTCGCACGACAGGAAGATCTGCGACGTCGGGACCAGCACGCGGACGGACGGGGCCACGTCCCACGCGGCGATCGTGTGGTTCCACGTCGGCCAGAAGAGGCCGACCCCGCGGACGTCGAGCCGGCGCGCCAGCCCGGCGAAGAGCGCCGAGAGCTCGTCGCACTCCGCCGTCGCCGAAGGCCCGGCCGACGACGCGAGCGGAGGGCTCTGCCTCCACGCGGCCCAGATGTGCCAGGCGGTCGGGTTGCGATCGGTGATGCTCCAGCGCAGCCGGAACGGACCGCCGTCGCGCGTCATCTCGAAGAGCGTCCGGACGCGCACGTAGTCGCGGACCCGCCCGGCGCCGCACTCGAGCCCGTGCTCCGCGCAGAAGCGCTCGGCGTCGGGGCGCCGCGCGTCGGCGGCGCACGCGTCGATGCGCTCGCCGAGGCGGGCGGCGAAATCGCGCATCGGCAGCGCGTCCGGGAGCGCCTGGCTCTCGGTGGCGGCGCAGGTCTCGGCGCGCGCGGTGGCAGCGGGCGCGGTCAGCGCTGCGGCCAGCGCGAGCGCGAGCAGGTGATGCGGTCCGGGGAGCGAGCGGCGGTTCGGCATCCCCCTTCATCGCGCGGCGGCGGCGGAGTGTGACCGGATGCGGTCACGGCCGGGCGCCCGCCCTCGGCGCGTGCTCCCCCGTCGCGGCGCCGCGGCGCACGCTGCCCGGCGGCACGCCGAACGCCCGCTTGAACGCCCTGCAGAACGCCGCCTCGGACCCGTAGCCGACGCGGCGCGCGATGTCCGAGAGCGGATCCGACGTCGGCTGGAGGCGCGCGCGGGTGCTCATCGGAGGCCACCAGGCAAGGTTCGGTCTGCGTCCACGTCGAAGTCGAGCGGTTCGAGGCTGCTTCGCCCGCTGGGCGCAGCTTCGACATCCCGATGCTGACCGGCGCTGTCAGACGCCGAGATGAGGGCAAGGTGACGAAGGATCCCCCCGATCGAGTAGGGGTCCGGGATACGCTGGTACAGGGCGAGCGACTGCTTGTAATGAGCGCGGGCGGCGCTGGCATCGCTGCGAGCCAAGGCGATGTCTCCAAGACGCGTGATGCAATTGGCCTCACCGAGCACATCGCCGATCTGCCGGTAGAGCGGCAGCGCCTGGTCGTAGCGTGCCCTCGCCCCCTCGTGCTGCGAGCGCGCCAGCGCGACGGCGCCGAGGCTCATGATGCAGTTCGCCTCGCCACGCACGTTTCCCACCTGCTGATAGAGCGGCAGCGCCTGGTCGTAGCGCGCCCTCGCCTCGTCGTGTCGCGAGCCCGCCAGCGCGATGTCCCCGAGGCCCTGGATGCAGTTGGCCTCACCGAGCACATTCCTCACGTGCCGGTAGAGCGGCAGGGCCTCATCGTAGCGCGCCCGCGCCTCCTCGTGCTGCGAGCGCGCCAGCGCGATGTCCCCGAGGCTCTGGATGCAGTTGGCCTCGCCGAGCACATGCCCCACCTGCCGGTAGAGCGGCAGCGCCTGGTCGTAGCGCGCCCTCGCCTCCTCGTGCTGCGACGCGCCAGCGCGATGTCCCCGAGGCTCTGGATGCAGTTGGCCTCGCCGAGCGCATGCCCCACCTGCCGGTAGAGCGGCAGCGCCTGGTCGTAGCGCGCCCTCGCCTCCTCGTGCTGCGAGCGCGCACGCGCGATGTCCCCGAGGCTCTTGATGCAGTTGGCCTCGCCGAGCACATACCCCACCTGCCGGTAGAGCGGCAGCGCCTGCTCGTAGCGCGCCCTCGCCTCCTCGTGCTGCGAGCGCGCCCTCGCGATGTCCCCGAGGCTCTCGATGCATGTCGCCTCTCGCCGCCTGTCGCCGGCGCGCCGCGCCACCTCGAGCGCTCGCCCGAGGGACAACGGCACCGCGTTCCCGGAGAAACGCGCGAAGCGGGTCAATGCTACCGCCGCATCCATCCATCGTTCCGTGCCGGCTTCCTCGAGCCCGCACCGGATCATCGCGTCCACGTTCGCCGTCTCCGCCGCGAGCCGCACCGCGGCCTCCGCGCCGCTGGTTCTCCCTGGCACCGGACCGAGCGTGCGCGCCAGCTCGCCGTAGTGCTCCATCGCTCGCCGAAGATCCTCGACGGACGGCTGAACTACCGCCTTCACGTACTCGCGCACGGGCGAGAGCATCTTCAGCCGGCCGCCCTCGAAATAGGCCAGACCCACCTGCGCCAGCGCACGCGCCGCTGTCGGTCCCGCGCCAGGCTGCAGCGCCGCGAGATCCCGCTGCGCGATCCCGTCCGGGAGCAACGCGAGGACCGACAGCAGGCGGCGCGCCCCAGCCGTCATCCTTGGAGACCCGAGCGATAGCTCCAGCGAGGCCTTCCAGCTCCGGAGCCGGTTGCGCGCTCCGCTGTCGCGCTCGAGCACCGCCGTCCGGCGCGCCTCCCACTCCTCTTGCAGGTTGATCAGGTCGTTGCCCTGGGCCGCGTGCGCGAGCAACGCGATCGCCAGCGGCACCCCCTGCTGCAGCGAAAGGAGCGCCGAGAGCGCCGGCTTGCCCCGGTGCACCTCGCCCGCGATCGCGCAGAACATCTCCTCGGCCTCGGCCGCGTTGAGCGGCCGGAGCTCCAGCGGAGGGGCCCAAGCGACCAGGCCAGGGCGGCCCGCGCCCCGCACGGACACCACGAGGGCCAGCTCCGGCAGCGCCGCGAGCTCCGCGAGCAGCGCTTCGGTCCCGGCCTGGTCCTCGCCGTCCCAGGGGGTCTCCAGGTTGTCGAGCACGAGCACCGCCGGCTCCGCGGCGAGAAACGACAGCGCTCGCTGCCAGGCATCCGGTCCAGAGGTGACGCGCAGCGCGGCGGCGAGCGCCGCGGTAGCCGCCTCCGCGTCCGGCGCGGCGTCGAGCGGCACGAAGAAGCGCCGCTCCCCGAAATGGGCCACGATCCAGGGCTGGTGCAGGACCGCCAGGCTGACCGTGCTCTTGCCGATCCCCGCTGGTCCGAGGAGCAGTATGCGCTCGGGCGGCTCACGCAGGAGCGCCGCGCCGAGGGTCTCGACGACGGCGTCGCGGCCGATGCACCGCTCGGCTCGCGGCAGCCCCGCTGCCAGCGTGCGCCGGCCGCCGGCGGACGGCCGCCGAACGACGACGCCCTCGGCCACGGCGCGCAGGCCCCGCGCGATCTCCGTCCAGGCCTGGTTCCGGTCCGGAAAGGCGCCGACCGGCGCTTGCCTGGGCAGCGGGATGAGCTTGCCGAATTCGGTCCATTCCCAGGTGCAGTGCTGGACGAGCACCGGCACGACCTCGACCTCGCCCGCAGCGCGCCGGGCCAGCGCTCGCGCGGCCTCCTCGTGGACGTGGCGATCCGACGCCAGGAACGCAGGGCTCACCAGCAGGACCACGACCTCCGCCGCCTCGAGCCTCGCCAGCGCCTCGGTCGCCGGCTCTCCGCCGGCGTGGACCCGGCCGTCGTGCCAGACCTCGACGACCCTCTGCCGTTCCAGGGGCTTCAGGTGCGCCACGAGCTCGGCACAGAGTGCGGCGTCCGCGGCGGCAGAGGAGAGGAACAGACGAACCGGTGCCGACATTGTGCGCAGGGCAGCGGCCTGCGCTGGCGAGCTTACGGAGTTCGCCGTGAGCTGAATAGGTCCGGCGGCGCCCGACCGCGCAGGGGAGCGTCGGGCGACCCCGCGACCGGCGCCAGGGCCGCACGCGACCGGCCGCGTTCACTCGATGGTCGACGCCGTGACCATGATCGGCGTGTCATCGTGGTTCGAGATCTGCGGATAGGTCGGGTACCACGACCCGCCGATGTTGTTGGTGATCACCGACCGGTCGATGACGATGTTTCCTGTGTGATCGTTGGTCACGAAGAAGATCGCGCTCCCGTGGGCGTTCACCTCGTTTCGCTCGATCCGGGTCCCACAGAGCGTGAGCGTCATCGTGGTGCCGTCGTTGTAGATGGCCCCGCCGCTGCCGCCGCCCGGCGTCCCGGCCATCGCGGGGTTGCCGCCGTTGCCGAGCGCGCGGTTGTCGGAGAACAGGCTGTTGATGACCGTCCACGAGACGCCGATGCTGCTGATGCCGCCGCCGTTCGCGCACTCGTTCCCGTAGCCTTCGGCGCCGCCGAAGGTGCTGTTCACCACGTGGAGCGGAAGCCCGTTGTACTGCATGAACGCCCGGATCCCGGCGCCGCCGATGTCGGGGCCGGTCGGATCACACGTGTTGTTGAAGAAGCGTGAGTTGACGACCTTCAGGCGCCCGCCTTGCGCGAAGATGGCTCCGCCGCCCTCGTCGTCATCGTTCGTCGAGTTGCCCCCGAAGAACGTGAGGTTCTGGACCGTCAGGCGCGGGTGGTCCTGGTTGTCGCAGTTCGGCGTCGTCCAGACTTGCGCCTCGTCGCAGGTGTTCATGTAGAGGATCCGCCGCTGCCCGCCCCCGCTCAAGGTCACGAGCCCGCCGCCGTCGATCACGATCTCGGGGCCCGTATCGTTGAAGATCTTCGCCGTCTCCTCGAGCGTGATGGTGATCGGCTCCGGGCCGCAGTCGAACGTGATGATGCCGCCGGCCGCGACGGCGCTGACGACGGCCTCCGAGGTGCAGCTCTCCGGCGTCCCGTCGCCGATCACCGTCGTCGGTGACGAGGTGTCGGCGGCCTGGGCCTCGGCCGGAACAGCGCAGCTCCCCTCCGGGTTGCCTGCCGCGGGGCCATCCCCCTCATGCACCGGAGGCTCCGGCGTCGAGCCGCCCGAGCCCGGGCCGGCTCCCGAGGAGCTCGTCGCTCCGGCGCCGCCCGTGCCTGTCCCCCCGTCACCCCCATGCGGGTCGTCCCCGCAAGCCGCAACTACGGTCGCCATCGACAAGCACAAGATCAGCCCCAGCGATCGCCGCATCACGCCCTCCTCGATCCGAAAGGTTTTGCTCAGCGGCGTGGACACCTCTCGGGCCGCTCGCTCCTCGCGTGGCCAGTCGCCAGCATCATCGCAGAGTACCTCCGTCGTGCGGCGGTCCGCTCATCGATCCCACAGCGACCGAAGAGCCCATGGCACACCCGCGACACGGATGTCCCCGGAGATCAGCCGCTGCGCCCTGTGAGGTTGGGGGCACACACCAGGCACACACGTTGCTATGAGAGCTCACCGGAGGGACGAGATGCACAACATGGCGTGGATGGTCGCGGCGCTCCTGGTGGTCGGCTGTGGCGGGGCGGACTTGCCCGAGGGCTGGGAGGATGCAGAGGCGATCGAGGGCCTGACCCAGAGCGAGTGCAAGGCGGGCGTGTCCGAGGACACGGTGCAGGAGGCGCTTGTGGCGACGCCCGAGCGCGGCGCTGTTCACATCGAGTACCGCGCCGCGCAGTTCCGTTGCGATCAGGAGGTGGAAGGGTTTGTCCGGATCGCCGACAGCAGGGTGGATGTGCTCGTGCAACCCGTGGACATGGACCCCGGGTCCGTGGCCGGGTGCGACTGCCGCTATGACATCGACATGGCCATCAAGGGCCTGAGCGAGGGGACCTTTGCCGTCGAGCTGTACCGCCGCTGGGACAACATCAACGATCCGAACGATCCGAAGAAGATCGGCTCCACCGAGGTGCAGATCCCCTGAGGACGGCCGCAAACCGAGGCGGAAGCCGTGGAGCTCCGCCGCGCGGTAAGCGATGTGCAGCCCGAGCGCCTGCCCTTGATCCAGGCGCCGAGGCCGCCTGTGCGCCGCCCACGACGCCAGGCGAGCCCGACCTGGCCCGCTGGCTCCCTCGGATCCGTGAGCATCGGACACGCCTCGACACACCGGCCGCGCGCGTCGGATCACCGTCAGCCCGCGGCGGCGCGCGCCCCCCGCGCGCGCCGCACCCGGTCGACCGCGACGGCGACAACGATGATCGCGCCCGTCGCGATCTCCTGCACCCAGCTCGGCAACCCGAGGTGGACGCCGCCTGTCCGGATGACCGTGATGAGCAGCGCCCCGATCACGCTCCCCGCGACGCTCCCCTCGCCGCCCGAGAGCGGCGCGCCGCCGATGACCACCGCCGCGATGACCTCGAGCTCCAGGCCGATCGAGTCGGTCGGATCACCCACCGTCAGCGTCGAGAACTCCATCACCCCCGCGACCCCCGCGAGGAGGCTCGACAGCGTGTACACCGCGATCTTCACGCGCCCCGTGTCGATGCCGCACAGGCGCGCCGCGGCCTCGTTGCTGCCGACCGCGAACACGTGCCGCCCGAAGCGCGTGAACATGAGGACGGCGAAGACCAGGATCGCCAGCGCCGCCGTCATCCACAGCCCGGGCGCGGTGAGGTCGGACGACAGCAGCGCGTCGAGACCGCGCGGATCCGCGTCGATCTTCTGCTCGGACGCGAGCCCCTTCGCCGCGCCGCGCAGCGCGCTCATCGTGCCCAGCGTCACGACGAAGGGCACCATCCGCGCCCGCCCCACGAGCGTCCCGACGAGGGCGCCCACGAGGCCCGCCGCCGCCGCGGCGACGAGCGCCGCCGGGAGCGCCGGCACCCCCGCGCGCAGCAGCTTCGCGAGCACGACCGTCGTGAACGCGACGAGCGAGCCCGTGGAGAGGTCGATCCCGCCGGTCGCGATGACGAGCGTCATGCCGACGGCGCAGATGCCGACCACCACCGTCTGCCGCGCCATCGTGAGCAGGTTCTGGCTGCGCAGGAACGTGTCGGGCGTCAGCGCCGCGAAGAGCGCATAGACGAGCAGCAGCGCGACGAGCGGCCCCACCCACGGCGGACGCTTCTTCACGAGGATACCTCCAGGAGGAGCGACGCCTCGGTCCATGACGACGCGGGCCGCGGCGGGTCGAGGGTCCCCCGGCGGAGGACCGCGATGCGATCGCAGGTCGTGACGAGCTCGTCGAGCTGGCTCGACACGAGCACGATCGCCTTGCCGGCGCGCGCCAGCTCCCGGAGCAGCGCCAGCACCTGCGCCTTGCTCGCCACGTCGATGCCGCGCGTCGGCTCGTCGACGAGGAGCACGTCGAAGTCCTCGCGGAGCAGCCGCGCGATCTGGACCTTCTGCTGGTTGCCGCCCGAGAGCTCGCCGGCGCGCTGCTCCGGCCCGCGTGCCCGGATCGCGAGCTCCTCGATCCAGCGCGCGCCCTCCGAGAGGACCGATCTCGGCCTGGCGAAGCGCGGGGCGCGCGGCGAGAGCCAGACGTTCTCGGCGAGCGAGCGGCCGAGCATCAACCCTTCCCCGCCGCGATCCTCGCTCAGCAGGCCGATCCCGCGAGGAGCGCGCAGCGCGACCGTCCCGCCGCGCCTCGGATCGAGCCCCGCGAGGATGCGGAGCAGCTCCGTCCGCCCCGAGCCCACGAGGCCGGCGATGCCAAGGATCTCCCCCCGGCGCAGCGTCAGCGACGCGCGCTTCGGCCGCTTCACGCCGGAGACGCCCTCGGCCTCGAGCACCACCTCGCCGCCGTCCGGAGGCGCCGCCTCGGACACCGCGCTCGCGCGCGAGTCATCCAGCGCGCGGCCCAGCATCTCGCGGACGATCTGCGCCGGCTCGATCTCGCGCGGATCGCCCTCTCCCGCGACGCGGCCGTCGCGGAGCACCGTGTAGCGATCGGCGTGCGCGCGCACGTCCGAGAGGAAGTGGGTCACGAGCAGCACCGCGAGGCCGGCGTCTCGCAGGGCGCCGACGCGCTCGAACAGGCGCGCGGCGTCCGACTGGCCCAGGCTCGATGTCGGCTCGTCGAGGACGAGGAGCCGCGCCGCGAGCCGCCCGTCCTCGCCGAGGCCGCCCTGCGCGAGCGCCCGCGCGATCTCGACGAGCTGCTGATCGGCGACGCCGAGCTCCCCGGCCCGCGCGTCGAGCGGCACGCGGCCCGGATCCGCCGTGACGAGCGCGATCGCCGCCCGCGCCACGGCGCGCGCCCGCGAGCGGTCCCGGATCTCTAGCCCTAGCCACGCGCGCGCGCGCGGCTCGATCCCGAGCACCACGTTGTCGACGACCGTGAGGTGGGCGCAGAGCGTCCGCTCCTGCGGCACCAGGACGACGCCCGCGCGGCGCGCCTCCTCGGCCGACGCCGGCGCGTACCGCGCCCCTCCGAGCAGGATCGCGCCCGCGTCCGCGCGCTCCATGCCGAGCAGGACGCGCGCCAGCGTGCTCTTGCCCGCGCCGTTCTCGCCGAGCAGCGCGTGGATGCTCGCGGGCGCTACCCGCAGCGAGACGTCGCGCAGCACCGGGTTCGGGCCGAACGCCTTGGCGAGGCCGGTCACCTCGAGGACGGGCGCGCGCTCTCCGCCCACGGGCCGCTCACTCCCCGAGCCACCTGGCGAGGTCGGGTCTCACGATCTCCTGCACCGCCGGGTCGTCGAGGTCCTGCCTCGTGACGACGCGCGAGCCCGTGTCGATGCGCGCCTCGACCTTCTCTCCGTGGAGGTGCGCCACCATCGTCTTGACCGCGACGTACCCCATGTTGAACGGGTTCTGCACGACGAGCGCCTCGATGTCGCCCTCGCGCAGCGCGCCGAGGAGCTTCTCCGACGCGTCGAAGCCGACGAACTTCACCTTCCTCGCGACGTTCGTCTTGCGGAGCGCCTGCAGCATCCCGAACGTCGTCGACTCGTTCGGCGTGAACACCCCGGCGATGGCCCCTTCCGCCGCCCTCTGCGCGAGCAGCAGGCTCTCGCTTTTGTGGAACGCCGACTCCGTGGTGGCGCCGCCATACTGGTTCTCGCTCGCGATGGTGACGCCTGGACTCGCGCGGATCGCGTCGAGGAACCCCTTCTCGCGGTGCTGCGTGCTCGCCGAGCCCTCCTGGTAGCGGAGCACGACGACCTTGCCGTCCTCGCCGATCGCCTTGCCGAGGTGCTCACCGGCGAGCCTCCCGGCCGCCTCGTTGTCGGTCGCGACGAAGCTCACGTGATCGTCGCTGGCGAGATCGGAGTCGAACACGACAACCGGGATCTTCGCCTGCCTCGCCGCCCTGACCGGCGCCCTCAGCGCCGCGGCGTCGAGCGGCGCGAGCACGATGCCGGAGACGCCCTGCGCGACGAAGCTCGAGACGACATCGACCTGCGCCTTGAGGTCGTCCTCCCGGAGCGGCCCTTTCCACACGACGTCGACGTCGAGCTCGCGCGAAGCCTTCACCGCGCCTGCGTGCACGCTCTTCCAGAACTCGTGTGTCGTCCCCTTCGGCACGACGGCGATGCGGAGGCGCGCGCCGCCCGTCGCGCCCGCGCCCGCGTCCGTCGACGTCGTCGCCGATGACGACGTCTTGGAGCACGCGGCGAGGAGGGCAATCGCGAACGCGCACACGACGACATGGACGCTCATGGGCGCGAGAGGATAGTCGACGGATCGCGGCCACGCTCGCGCGGGCGAGCAGGTCGCCGGCGGAGATCCGTCCGACAAGCACCATGGGAGTTCTCGGCTGCACCCGGCGCAGGCAAGCTCATCCCGGGGCGACGCTCGCCTGCAGCTCGTGATTCACCCGGGTCGTACCGACGAGCGCGCGCGCAGGTCGAGCCGGGTCGGACGGCGCCGCTCAGTCAGCTCGGCGGCGCCGCCTTCGACTCGACGATCTGCTTCATCGCCCCGAGCCCCTTCTCGAAGTCGGCGCCGACCATCTTGTCCATATCCATGAACATCCCGAACGCCTTGCCGATGAAGCCGTTCTCCCCCTCCATCACCCACGTCACCTTCGTGCCGGAGGGCGCCGGAACGAGCGTGAAGTTCGTCGTGTTCGTCGCCTCGATCGGCTTGATGAACTCGACCCGGACCGTGACGTTCGACGGCTGCTCTGCGCCCGTGATCGTCATCTTGCCCTCGCCCACGTCGTCGTTGCCCGACCACGCGTACGACGCGCCGGGGCCGGCCGCGGGCCCGGCGTAGGTCCTCTTCAGCGCCGGGTCGAGCCCCTCCCACGGCGACCACCGCTCCCAGGCGTGGAAGTCGACGATCTGGGCGTACACGGCCTCTGGAGGCGCTGCCACCGTCGCTGAACGCTCGATGCGGAACGTGGAAGGCCGCGTCATCACCACGATCACGAACAGGAGGACGACCGCCACGAGCCCGAGCCCAACGCGCTTGAGTACCTTCATGCGCGAACCCTACACCCGGCACGCAGGGCTTGAAACCCCTCGCCTTCGCCTCACAGGCCGAGGAGCTCCTGGAGAAACACGCCGCCCTTCCCGGCCCCTGCGTGGGTGAAGAACAGGCGCCCCGACGCGAAATCGCCGCCCTCCGCGACCCACTCGGCCGCGTGAGCGCGCAGCCGGGCGACGGCGCGCGGCGGGAACGCGAACGGCGAGCGCGAGCGGTAGACGAACGTGGCGTCGTAGTCGACAGGATAGCTGGTGAGCGTCAGGTAAAACCACCCTTTCCGCTCGAACACGAACGGCGACTCGGTATAACCGCTGTTGCGCATCGCCGTCTCCGGCCCGAGCGTGAGCGCCATGGCCGGCGGGCTCCAGTGCAAGAGATCCAGCGACGTGCGGTAGGCGACGCCGCTCAGGGGCGACTCGATCGACGCGCAGCGCGTATAGTACACCACCCACAGATCGCCGAGCCGGGCGAGCATCGGATCGCGGGCGACGCAGATGTCCTCGAACAGCGTCCCTCCCTCGCGGCTCCAGGTAAACCCGTCGCGCGAGCGCGCGATCCGGAAGCCGGATCGATCGGGATCGTGCGTGCCCACGTGAAAGATCATGACCAGGCTGCCGTCCCGGTCCTGAACCATGTGCGGGGCCCAGATCCAGCGCTCGTCGGAGAGGGCGCGAATCGAGAAGCGCTCCGGCGCCAGCGTGAGGCTCGGTGAGACGGATTCCATCCAGCTCACCGGCCCGGGGCCAGGCGCGGTGGCGAGGACGAACTCACGCTCGGCGTCCGGTCGATAAGGCTCGAGGTGAAAGATCCCGGTGAGGATCCAGCGGCCGTCGGCGAGCTGGATCATCGAGTGATCGTTCACATAGAACGGCCCTCCGGGGATGCGCTCCGAATCGAAGATCTTCACCGCAGGCCCCTGCGTGAGCTGAGGCGTGGGAGGTCCGGAGAAGAACCGCAGCGTGTAACCCCGCTCGCTCCACGGCGCCGGGGAGCCTGTCGCGTCGATCTCGAGGACCGGGCGCCTGCCTGCGCCGCACTGTTCGGGGAGGAGGTCGATCCAGAGCGCGTCCTCGGCGAGCGACCGGACAGGGTTCGCCTGCATCTCGTGGAGCACGCCGACCTCCCGCCCGTCGAGCCTCACGCGCGCCGTCTGCGGAGCGTTCGCCGCGGAGTACGCGCGGAGCAGCAGCAGGCCGCGCGCATCGGACGGACATGCGACCTCGATCCGGGTGATCCCGCGGCCCTCGCTGGACCAGGATCGCCGCCGGAGCTCCAGCCGCTCGGCGTCGACGGCCGAATGCACGAGCCGCCGCCGCCCGGCCGCACGGACCTCCTGCTCACCGATCACCTGATGATCCGGGAATGCGTAAGAGAGGCCCAGCGAGCGCACCCGCAGCGGCGTGTAGGCGCCGGTCGGCCCGGCCTCGATGCCGAAGCGCAGACCGGAGCGGCTCACGATGGGATCGGCCACGTGCAGGCGGTACAGGGAATGGACGAACGTGGCGTTCTTCCATCCATCCTCGGGATCGACGACGAGGAAGCGAAGCAGCCCGCTGAAGGGGTTATGGTGCGCGCCCAGAAAATAGAAGCCTCCATTGAAGTAGTCCTCCGTGCCGGTCCCTATCTGCAGCGGGTGCGACATCCCGTCGGTCCGGATCATCTCGTCGCCCTCGAGGTACGTCCGGTCGTTCGGCCGGCCGCCGCTGATCTCCTCGAGAAGCGCGATGAACTGGAGCGGCTCATCGCTCTCGAAGAGGGGCATCGTCGTCTCGCGTCCGGGGGCCATCTGATCGCGGTATTGCGCGATCAGCCGCACGCCTCGGCGGGCGGGCGCGAGGTCGACGGCCGCCTCGACACCCGCGATCTCCTGCCCGGGCGCGGCCTCGAGCGAGAGCACCTCGCCTTCGGCCAGCGGGATCGGCAGCCGCGTGGCGAGCCTGCCCGCCCCTCTGGCGTCGGGTGTCCAGGCGGCGTGCAGCGCGCTCCGGAAGGTCGTCCATCCGCCGTCGGCGTCGGTGCCCGAGCTGGCGAGGCCGAAGAAGAACGACGCTGGTAGGGGCGGCTGTCCGCCGATCCTCACCGACAGGTCGTTCAAGCTCCCCGCCGGGATGTGAACGTCGATCCCTGATACGGTCGCGGGGCCAGTCGCCAGGACGAGCGGCGCGCTGGCGCTCGGGCTCTCCCGGCGCGACCGGGCCGGCAGGGTGGCTGTCCAGTCCTCCGTCATGAATCGCGACAGCTCCTCGGGCGTCGGTCCCGACGCGGCGCCGGGGCCCTCGCGGTACGTGATCTGGTAATAGATGGGAACGCCCCGGAAGCGGACCTTGGCCTCGCTCGACCAGGCGAAGGGGACGTAGCTGGTATACGCGCCCGAGCTCGCGTCCACGTCGAGCACGAGAGGCGATCTCCAGGGGCCCCTGCCCCCGAAGAAATCGCCGGGCGACCCGCGGAACGCCGTGTGTCCGTCGATCTCGATCCAGATCTCCTGGTCCGGCCTCTCGAGCTCCGCGCGGGGGGCGGTCATCCAGATGCGCGCGATTCTCCCCTCCCCGCGGGCATGGAACAGAACCCGGTGGTCCCCCTCGAGCGCGACCCCCGGGCGATATCCATCATCGTTGCCCCCTGCTGGGTCATGCGTTGTCACGCTCCGTGTCATCCATCCGGGATGAAAGGAGAGGAGATCCTCCAGCACCGGCGTGATCGACGCGGCGCCCGGCGCAATGGCGAGGGACGCGCCGAGGAGATGGCGGGTCGCGCTCGAGACAAGGCGGTCCAGGAGCGCGCCGCGCCCATCGAGACTTCCGGCGTTCATGATCGAAACCTAATGGCGCGAACGACGCCAGGGGAGCGGGCTCGGCGAGGCACCACGCTTGCACCGCCGCGAAGCGAGGACATGCGCGACGCACCGATCGCGCACTCGAGGGGGTAATTCATGCGCACCCGCCGCGATCGACGCCCTGTCGAAGGCTCGCCCAGCGTCGGCCCTCGCGCATGCGCGCGCGGCCTCCTGCTCGCGCTCCTCTCTCTCTCGCCGCTCGCGGGCGCCGGCGACGCGCCGCGCCGCGCGCTCGCCGCTCCCATGGAGCAACGGGACGCCCCGGGAATGTCCCCGAAGCAGCGGCTCCAGTTCGATCGCGCAGCCTACGCCGAGCGGCTCCG
Organism: Sorangium sp. So ce117; assembly: GCF_051524395.1. Lineage (NCBI taxonomy): Bacteria > Pseudomonadati > Myxococcota > Polyangiales > Polyangiaceae > Sorangium > Sorangium sp. So ce117. The sequence continues at coordinate 4,880,758 of NZ_CP150309.1, read as the reverse complement.
CGCGATGTGGATTGGCGCGTGCATCGCCAACTGGACAGGGCTTCGCACGGAGGGCATCCGCATCGAGCGCCCCTTCTTCACCGACGCTGACTGGGGAAAGCCCCTGGGGCGGGACGGGGCGCCGATCGACTTCGTCCTCCTCGACCCCTGCCCGGCCGACGATGACACCGACATCGAGTATGTCTACCTCCACCTCATGACCGAGGCGGGGACGCTCTTCCTCTCCCCCGAGCGGATCCGGGACGGATGGCGCGCGCACATCAACGACTTCATCTGGGTCTCCAACCGGAGGGCGCGCGATCTCCTCGAGCGCGGCCTGCTGCCCCCCGCGACGAGCGATCCGGCGCTCAACCCGGACGCGCTCCAGATCGACGCCCAGCTCACCACGGAGATCTTCGGCGCCCTCGCGCCCGGCATGCCGGAGCTGGCGCTGCGGATCGCCGACCTCCCCATCCGGACCACCGCGCACGATCACGCCGCGCACGCCGCAGAGTTCCATGTTCTCCTCTTCTCGCTCGCGGCGACCGTCGATCTGGAGAAGCCGCGGCGACAGGAGATCGTGCGGATCGTCCGTGAGGCCAGGAGCTACCTGCCGGCGGAGTCCAAGGCCGCCGACGTCATCGACTTCGTGCTGTCCGCCTATCTATCGGCCAGCAATCGCGACGACTGGGAGCGCGCCCGCGATGCCATTGCGGATCGCTACCAGGAGCGAGCCTCGGCGTATGGCTTCGTCTATCGGGGGTTCACGGAATCCGCGATCAACCTGGCGACCGCGACGCTGGCCCTCCTGTTCGGTGAGGGGAGCTTCCGGCGCACCGTACAGATCGGTACCCTGTCCGGCTGGGACTCCGACAACGGCACGGCGACCATGGGCTCGCTCGTCGCGCTCATCGGCGGGATGGAGGAGCTGCGCCGCGCCTTCCCCGGCGCGCTCCTGTCCGACCGATATCGTATCCACCGCACGCGCCCCACCCTGCCGGACCGGCTTCCACAGGATCGCGAGGCCGAGGACACCTTCACGGCTGTAGCGACGAGGATGGCCGCGCTTGTCGACCTCGCCGTGCGGGAGGGAGGCGGCCAGGTCGAGCCGACCCGATGGGTCGCCCCGCCTCGCCCCCGCGACGGCACAGGACCCGGCGCGCGCGCCGCCCCCGGTTCCGAACCGCGGCCCCGCGCTCCTCGCCCGGCGAGATGACCTGGCGCTCAAGGCGCCTCGGGCCATCCGCGAGGTAGCGCCGGTTGCCGATGGTGACGCCGCCCGGGATCCCGACGGGGCACGGAGCGGTCGCCTGGCCGCCTTCCAGGCGCTCGCAGCCCTCGCCGAACCGCGGCTCCACCGACTTGTCGCTGAAGACGTCGAAGTACGCCTTGGCCGCGGACATCGTTCCACATTGCTCGGTGTCGACGAGGTACCGGTGCATCTTAATCGGTCCAGCGGTCTTCCAGAGGCCCTCTCCGATCGGCACTTCCTCGGTATTCTCGGTGTACTTTGCGACCCCGAATCGCATCTGTTCTCTCCCGGCGCGCCGCGGCGCCACCGGGGCAATTCAACACGTGGATGAATCTTTGCGTGGGGTCGATTTTCCAGAAGGCGACCGGTGCACGCGAGCTGCTCTTGACGACCAACGCGTGCAGCGTAGCTGCACGATGAAGACGTCCACCGCAAAGAGCTCCGGCGACATATTGGACACCCCGACGAGCGACCTATGCACGCGGCGCGACACGGACCACTCTGCCATGTCCAGGACCGCTGGGTTGCCCCTCGGATCCCGGCGGCCTCTGCGCAACGAGGGCGCGCGGCGCTCCCGCGCCGCTGGGGCCTGCGCCATGAGGGACGGCGCGGCCCTGCACCCGCGACGCCGGGATGTGAGATTTCACGCCGACGACCATGCCGGTCGCGCGACCGGCACCGCATTGCGCGATGACGACCGCGACTCGACGCAGCGTCTTTTCAGACCGTATCCCGCGCAAAGATCAGCGTCATCGATTATACTCGTCGTCGATCCCGGGGCTCCGGCGAGGCATGCACTGGAAAATTCCGCCTCTGGAGACCTCTCGTCGCGAACTAACTTCGTGCCCGCGGACCGCGCTGGCACGCGTTCCAGAAGGAGTCGGCTCATGAGATTGCCTAAAATAGCCATTGCATTGCCAATGGTGGCTTTGATCGGCGCGGGGTGCGGCGGGGCCAACGACGGCAGCGGGGACAGCGCCGGCTCGGAGAGCAGCACCGGCAACGGCTCCGGCTCTGGCTCCGGCTCCGGCTCCGGCTCCGGCAATAGCACCAGCACCAGCACCGGCTATGACGACACCTTCGGCAACGGAAGCGGCGCGGGCTCGGGCGGGGGCTCCGGCGCGACCGGAAGCAGCAGCGGGGGCTCGACGGGCGCGGGGGATGCGTGCGCCACCCAGTCGTCCCAGGCCGGGTTTCAACAGGTGTACCTCGTGTTCGCCTTCGACGTATCGGCGAGCATGACAGCGAGCGACGTGGAGTGGCGCAGGAAGGATCTCAAGTGGGATCCCGTCGTGGCCGCGACGAAGCAGTTCTTCCTGGATCCCGCGTCCGAAGGCTTCAGGGCGTCGCTCACGTTCTTCCCAGGCGCGGCTCAGACGACCCAGGCGTGCCAGGGCACCCTCTACGCGACCCCGGATGTGCCGATGACGCCGCTTCCCTCCCCGGCGTTCGGAGAGGCGATCGATGTCATCGAGCCGGAGATCAGCGACAGGCTCTCGTGGCGCACCAGCACGCCGACGGCATTCGCGGTCGAAGGCACCGTCGCTTTCGTCGAAGCGCAGCGCCAGCAGAACCCCGGGAAATATGCGATCGTGCTCGTGACCGACGGCTATCCGGAGGGGTGCCGGCAAGGTAACGCGCTCGCGGACGTCGTGAGCAATGTCGAGGCCGCACTCGCCAGCAACATCTCGACCTTCGTGATCGGGGTCGACAGTCCGCAGGGGGAAGGCGCGCCGCCCAGCCTCACCAACCTGCACGAGATCGCGGCTGCAGGCGGCACGGGAGAGGCGTCGATGCTGAACACCGGCGACCCCGCGCAGACGACGGCCGCGTTCAAGGCCGCGATCGAGAAGATCCGCGGCGCCGCCGTCTCGTGCACGATCCCGATCCCGCCGCCGCCCGACGGGAGGAGCTTCGACAAGCAAAAGGTCAACGTGACCTACACGAGCGCCACGAGCAACATGCCGACGACCCTCACGTATGACCAGGCCTGCGCGGCCGCGGGGACATGGCGCTACGACGACCCTGCGAACCCGGCGGCGATCATCCTCTGCGACGATACCTGCGCCGTGGTTCAGGCCGACGTCGAGGTCTCGCTGGGCGTCGACTTCACCTGCGAGGACGTGATCCAAGTGCCCCAGTGATCGACGACGCTCGCTGACCGACACGGGTCTTCGCGAGGAGGCGCCAACCAGCTGCTCGCCTCGCGATACGCAGCCAGCGAGCGGGTTCACGATCCAGGATCGGATCGTGAACCCGGCTCAGGTCAGAGAGACCGACGCAGACCTGGAGAGAGCGCGCCGGCCTCCGTACGAGATGCGGGCGCGCCCGAGCTCATCCGGTCGAGGAGCTCGTCCAGCTCAGCGCGCCGGCTCCGCGTCAGCCACCACGGTCCAGGAAGTCCATCAGCCACTGCATCGCCGGCCGCATGGTGCCGTTCTCCTGCTGGAGGCCGGTGCCGTTCCTCCACGTCTTGCCGACGATGTAACCCCACAGGGTGATCCCCGGGATCTTGGGGTGATTCCAGAACATGGTGAACTGCTCCTCCATGATCTGCTTCTGCCGGTTGTCGTTCGCTTCGCCGATGTCGTACTCGGTGATGTACACGGGCTTGCCCAGCTCGGCGAGCGAGTCGATGTACCCCTTGACCGTGTTGGTGTTGATCTTGAAGGCGTCGTGCGCCTGCGCGCCGAGGGCGTCGACCGGGGCGCCCGCCTCGATCACCTTCTTCGCGATGTCCTTGAAGTGCCTGTGCTCGTTCTCGTACTCGATGTTGTTGTAGTCGTTGAGGATCAGAACGGCGTTCGGGCAGAACTCGCGAGCCCACTTGAAGGAGTTGACGATCCAGTCCCAGCCGCTGGCGCCGTTGCCGCCGAGGCCGGCCGTGTACGAAGGCGTGGTGTGGGGCGGCGGCTCGTTGACGACGTCGATGTACTTCGTGTCCGGGTAGCGCTTGCAGAACTCCTCCATCCAGCTCCGCACGGCCTTCTTCTGCTCATCCGGCGAGAGGCTCCCGACCCAGGAGGGTTGCTGGCTGCCCCACACGAAGACGTGGTGCTTGAAGATGATCTTGTTGTCCTGCGCGTACTTGTAGGTCCTGTCGAGGGAGCTCCAGTTCTTGTTCCCGCGGGAGCTCTCGACGGAGCCCCACTTGCCCTCGTTCTCGGGCGTGATCTGGTTCCAGTACTTCGCGAAGCCGTCGCGCACGGCGCCGCTCGTCGTGATGTTGCCGACGAACTTCCCCTCGGGCTCGGTTCCGCCGGTTCCGGTCGACGCGCTTGTCGACGCGCTTGTCGACGCGTCCCCGCCGCCGACCCCCGTGGTCGCGCCGCCGGAGCTGGAGCTGGTCGTCCCGGGATCGCCCGAGCTGCTGCTGGTGGCAGGGCCGACGCCGGCAGTCGTGTTGGCGCTGGAGCTGCTGTTCGTGCCGTTGCTGGAGCTCGTGCTGGCGCTGGTGCCGGTGCTCCCCGCCCCGCCCGAGCCGCCCACGCCGTCGTCAACCCCGTCGCCCCCGTCGCCGCATCCAAAGAGGGTCGCCATGCCGAGCGCGATCCACGCCGTGCTGCACAGCAATCGAGAAGAACGCTTCTTGTTCATGTTGGGCTTCCGGAAGTCGGACGATTGTCGTTGGTGAAGCTGGGAGCGAGAAAGCCGGGGGGCAGCGGCACGAACGGCGGCGCCCACACTCAGCGATACGCACACCGTGCAACTCGCGACGGATGATTCCCGCCACACCTGGAAGTGATCACGACACGCGCGCGAAGCGTCCTACATTTCAAGTTTCGAGCTGATAGGAAACGTGCATCGACAGCGCATGTTGCAATCGCGAGGCAACTTTGCAATTCAAGCGGCAGCCCAGCTCGGTACCCCTCGCTTACCCGCTTAAGTCCCGGTCCGCGAACACATCACGGAGTCGGTACGGTAGAGCGCGCACGGTCTCACCGGCGCCGGGGGACGGCCGTGCTCTTGCGCACGACGAGCTCGGTCTCGACCACGACCCGCGACCACGAGCGCTGGCCGCTCTCGATCTGCCCGAGCAGGACGTGGAGGCACCGGCGCCCGAGCTCGGAGAAGTCCTGGCGCACCGTGGTGAGCGGCGGCGTGAAGTAGGCCGCCTCCGGGATGTCGTCGAAGCCGACGACGCTGAGGTCGCGCGGCGTCTCGCGCCCGTTCTCGTGGAGGAAGCGGAGGAGGCCGAGCGCCATCTGGTCGTTGGCCACGAACACGGCGGTGACGCCCGGCGTGCGCGTCAGCTGCGGGGCGAGCTCGTAGCCGGAGCGCGCGCTCCAGTCCCCCCGCAGGAGCGGCGGGATCTCGGCGCCGGCCGCCTGCAGCGCCGAGCGCCAGCCGTCGATGCGCTGGTCGGCCTCGAGCCAGTCGGTCGGGCCGGCGATGTGCCACACGGTCTTGTGGCCCAGATCGAGCAGGTGGCGGGTCGCGGACACGGCGCCCCCGAGCTGGTCGACCGCGACCACCGGCACCGAGTCGTCCGGACCGCCCTCGACCGCGACCACCGGCACATCGGAGGTGACGTGGCGCAGCGCGTCCACCGCCGACCGCTGCGGGGCGATCACGACGATGCCGTCGGCCCCCTGGTCCCGCAGCCGCTGCACGGCCTCCAGCACCGGCGCGCGGCTGAACGACTTCAAGCTGGCGATGCTCACGCCATAACCCGCGTCGTGCGCCGCCTCCTCGAGCCCCAGGAGCGTCGACGCCGGACCGTAGAGCGTCGTGTCGAAGCTGACCACACCGAGCGTCCGCGACCGCCCGGTGACGAGCGCCTGCGCCACCGAGCTGGGCCGGTAGTCGAGCTGGCGGATCGCATCCAGCACCCGCTCCCTCGTGTCGCGGCGCACGTGGGGGCTGTCGTGCAGGACGCGCGAGACCGTCTGATACGAGACGCCAGCGAGCTTGGCCACGTCGACCATGACCGCGGCCCGCCGCCCGCCGCCCCTTTTGACGCGGCGCTCCGGAAGAGATTTCTCAGCCATCGGCGCGGGAGGATAGTCGCGGGCCGGTCGATTGGAACGGAGTTCTTCAATGTGAGCGTTCACAAACTGTTCGGGGTTCTTCATTTCACTCGGCTTTCGCGTCACTGGGCGGGTGCGTGCCGGGGGATCGTCGCCATCGGGATCGAGCGCGGCACCGACGCTGGTCGTTCGTCGTCGTAGATGCCATTCCCGGTGGGGCCGCGATCGATCCCGCAGATTTCACGCCGGCTGTCAGATTTGGCCCATGCGAACGGCATGCCGACGGCCGCCGGCGGGCCTGGCCACGTCGACCATGTCCGCGGCCAGGCCCTCTCCTCCCCTCGAGGGCGGCGCCTCGGAGGAGCGCCGCCGGCCCTCGTACTCAACCGGTTCAGAAATCGTTGGGCGTCGGTCGATTCCAGTTGACATTGGATATGTGAACGTTCACAATCTGAGAAACATCCTTAGGCATTGCGCCGGACAGGTCGTCGTCGTACGTCGTTCGTACGTCCCGGGGCATTCGTCATCGATGTCAGCACGAGGCGAGGCGGCGGGCCTGACCTGCTGCGCGGTGCGTTCGCCTCCCGCGCCACCGACCCATTGGGGTCGGCCGCGCGGCAGCGGCGGTTCGTGAAGGTGTTACGCGGTGCGGCGCCAGCTCATCTGCCGCAGCCCCGGACGTCAGGAAGGCACTTTTTCACACAGCAGGGCGGACTCACAGGAGGGATCGTGTGAAATTATCTTCTTTATTGGCCGCCGCCTCGAGGCGCGCGCCCCGCAAAGCGCCGAGGTGGCTCGATGGCCGAGGTCGCGCAGCCGGAGCCATGAAATCTTCCACCCACGATAGCGGTCCTGGCACCGCGTGCGATCGATGGGAGATGGAAACATCCATTCACAGCGGGGTAGCCTCCCGGCTGCTGCGAGCGGCCGCGTGCGCTTCGCTCCTCGTCGCAGGGTGCGTGGGCGACATCGGCGCCGGCAGCTCGAGCTCCTCGGGCTCCTCGGGCGCCGGCGCGAACCCGACGGGCGGCGGCACGAGCTCCTCGGGCGGCGGAGACGCGGTGTGCAACCCGCGGCTCGAACGGCGGGTCGTGCTGCTCGCCGACCTGCAGTTCATGAACGCCATCCGGGATCTCCTGGGGGACGAGGCCATCGAGGCGGAGCAGGCGCCGGACGCGCGGACGAAGCCGTTTGCCAAGAAGGGCCTTGTCGTGGGGACCTCTCTTGTGCATACGCGGCTCGCGAGGGCTGCCTACGCCGCCGAGAGCATCTCGGGGCGCTTCGAGCAGGTGACGGGGTGCGCCCCCGACGGAGACGACGCCTGCGCCAAGACCTTCCTGACGAAGTTCGCGCAACGGGCGTTCCGCCGGCCCGTGGACCAGGCGGAGCTTGACAACCTGTGGTCGGTCTATGGTGTCGGGAAAGAGACGAGCTACGAGCGGGGCGTCTCGCTCGCGGTCGAGGCGCTCATCGCGTCCCCCTCGTTCTCCTACCGCACCGAGCTCGGCGGCGCCGCGGACGGTGACGTGGTGAAGCTCGCCGCGCACGAGGTCGCGAGCGAGCTCTCGTTCTTCTTGACGGACAGCCTTCCGGACGCGGAGCTGGCCGCCGCCGCCGACTCCGGCGCCCTGAACGATCCGGAGGAGCTGACGCGCCAGGCCGAGCGGCTGCTCGAGAAGCCCGAGACGCGCAGCACCCTGAATACAACGCTGATCGCGGCGTGGGGGCTCAGCAACCTGTTCGGCACGGTGAAGGATCCAGGGCTCTTCCCGGAGTACACCCCTGCGCTCCAGGCGAGCATGTTCCACGAGACCGAGCTGCTCCTGGAGGACCTGCTGTGGAGCCGCGGAGCCGACGTGTCGGCCCTGCTCACCACGAGGGAGACGTTCGTGAACCGCGTGCTCGCGGAGGTCTACGGCGTGGAGCACACGGGCGCGAGCCCGGAGGAGTTCACGAAGGTCGAGCTGCCGTCCGACGAGCGCGCCGGGATCCTCACGCAGCCCGGCCTGCTCGCGGCGCTGTCCCGGACCGACAACACGAGCGTCGTGGCGCGAGGGCTCTTCGTGCGCGGCGCGATGCTCTGCCTCGGGAAGATCCCGTCGCCCCCGGAGGAGCTCTCGGACGCCATCAAGGAGCTGCTCGAGGCCGACATGACCGAGCGCGAGCGCGCCGACGCGCGCGCCTCGAACTCCACGTGCGCGGGGTGCCACGCCCAGTTCGACGCGTTCGGCCTGCTGCTCGAGAACTACGATCCGGTCGGCCGGTACCGCGACACCATCGACGGCGAGCCGATCGACGCGCGCGTCAACCTGGGCAACATCGCCGAGGTCGCGGGGAGCTACTCGAGCGCCGTCGAGTTCGCCGAGGCCGTCGCGCAGAACGACGGGTTCGCCGCGTGCATCACCCGGCACCTGCTGACCTACGGCACGGACGATGAGACGCTGCAGACCCGCGACTGTCAGGTCGAGCGCGTGATCGAGGCGCTGCCGGAGGGCCAGCGGACGCTGACCAACGTCGTGAAAGCCATCGTGGCGTCGCCCGCGCTGACCGAGCGCGCCAGGGAGGAATGACCGTGGGCTACAACCTTTCTTACGGATGGTCTCGCCGCCGCTTCCTGCAGGGCATCGGCGCCGCCGCGGGTCTCATGACGGTGCTCAAGGGCCTCGAGTCGGCCGCCGAGGGCGCGGCGCCCCCGAGGCGCCTGCTGATCGTGCAGCGCCCCGTGGGCACCGTGTACGAGAACTACTGGCCGCAAGGCAACGGGACCAACTTCACGCTCTCCCGCATCCTGACCCCGTTCGAGGCCATGAAGGCTCGGATGGTCGTGATGCGCGACCTGAAGCTGCCGCACGAGGGGTCTGTCGGCGGCGGCCACGAGCGCGGGACGGTGCTGATGTGCACGGGGACGCGGACCAAGCAGCTGTATCCGGGCAACGGCGGCGACGATCCGATGGCCGAGGCGCCGAGCATCGACCAGCTGCTCGTGAAGCAGGCGGCCGAGCTCCAGGGCACGCCCATCGCGTCGCTCCAGGTCTCCTGCGACAACCGCGCCGACACGCCCGAGGTGTCGACCCGCCACATGTCCTATTCGGGCGCGCGCGCGCCGATGAAGCCCTACTACCAGCCGCAAGAGGTGTACAGGCGGGTGTTCGGCACGCTCATGCCGGGCGGCCCGACGGACGGCAACCTGGACGCCCTGGCGCGGGCGCGCCTGGAGAAGAAGAGCGTGCTCGACTTCGCGCTCAAGGATCTGAGGCGCCTCCAGGGCCTCGCGCCGAGCTCGCAGCGAGAGGCGCTGGAGGGGCACGCCGCCGCCATCCGTGAGGTGGAGAAGGAGTTCGACGCCGACCCGAGGGATCCCGCGTCCTGCGGGGTGCCGCAGGAGCCCGAGACGATCGAGGTGAGCGGGCACATCGACCCCTACGGCAGCTCGCACGTCGTGAACGAGCGCGACGACGTGAAGCACGCGCGCATCGGCGCCCTGCATTTCGCCGTGATCAAGGCCGCGTTCCGCTGCGACCTGACGCGCGTGGTCACGTTCCAGTGGTCCCCTGGCACGAACCACGTGAGCTTCGGCGAGCTGTGGCCGCCCAACTCCGCCATCTTCAAGGTGCACCACACGACGAGCCACGATCCCGATACGCCCGACACCCTCGAGTTCCTCACGCGGGTGGAAGAGTTCTACGCCGGCTACGTCGCCGGCTTCCTGAAGGAGCTCGCGGAGACGAAGGACGTGGCCGGCGGGACGCTGCTCGACACCACGCTGGTGCCGTACATCACGGAGGTCGGCACGCGGCATCACAACTGGGACAAGATGGCGTGGGTGCTGTTCGGCGGCGAGGGCACCACGCTGCGCGGCGGGCAGGTGTGGACCAACGGCAACCGCGGCGGCCGCTCCACCAACGACCTGTGGATGGCGATCGCGGGCTCCTTCGGGGTCCCGGATCTCGTGATGGGGGACAACGACCTGCACACGACCCCGATCGAGGGGCTGTTCGGGTGACCGTGAGCCCCACGTAGCCGTCAACCAAGCCTCGCGCCGAGTCCTCCCCCATCCCAACGTTTACGTGAACGTTTACGTTTACGTTTACGTGGTCGTGGTCGTCAACGGTTGGTCGTGAACGACCACGACCACGACCACGACCACGTTAACGACCGCGACCACGTTAACGACCACGACCACGACCACGTAAACGTAAACGTTCACGTTGGTGAACGATGGTGGGTGAAGGGGGCGGGTTTCGTGCCCTGCGTGATCGAGCGGGCTTGGTTGACGCCTGGGGAGCCTCGGGGATGGGATAAGGTGGAGCTCGGCGTGGACGTCGCCTGCGAAAGGTCGTGAGGTGAACATGATGAAGTCGAGCTTCCACCTGCACCTCTTGTGCGTCGTGGCGCTCTGCGCCTGCGGAGAGGCGCCGGACAGCCCCGCGGCGACGACCGACGGCGGGGGACCGTCGGAGGGCAGCACCTCCTCGTCCGGCGGCTCTGCCAGCAGCGGAGCAACAGGCAGCGGAACTCCGGGCTCCGGCGGCGCAGGCGGCGCGGCCCAGAGCGGCTCGACCGGCACGGGCGCAGGGGGGAGCTTCGTGCCCGGCGGCACAGGAGGAGACGACTCCGCTTACGTGCTCGATTGCGGCGCGAACGGCGTGGCCATCGAGAGCGCGGGCCCACCAGAGAACCGCATCAACTACGTCATCGTGGGCGACGGCTACGACGCCACGACCGTGAACACCACGTACCTCGAGCACATCGAGGAGGCGATGGCCAAGCGCTTCAGCAGCCCGATCGGCGAGCCGTACGGCAGGTATCGCAAGTTCGTCAACATCTGCGCCGTCAAGCTGGTCAGCCGCTCGAACGGCATCCCTGGAGCGCTCGGCTGCACGGGCGACGACGAGAGCCGCCTCGCGGAGTGCGACACCCGCGCGGCGGATCAGGCGCTCGAGGCGAACCTCCCCGAGGACTTCGAGGTCGACTGGCACGCCATCGTGTTGAACAACGATCGCTGGTGGAACACGGGCTCGGCCTGGATGCTCTGGTCCGGCGGGCACGAGGAAGCCGCCGGAGCGGCGCTGCACGAAGGTGGCCACGGCTTCCATCAGCTCGCCGACGAGTATTGCGCCAAGGCGACGGGCTCTGCCTGCGGCGCGAACACGTGCAGCGGCAGCGGCACGGAGTACGTCGAGGTGAACACCACGGGCAACTGCACGACGACGGCGGGCAAATGGGACAAGTGGCTGGAGTACGACGCCGCCGACGCCACGGGTGTCCAGGGCACGTTCATCGGCAGCCGCTACGTGGATAGCGGACAGTACCGCCCGTCCTCGAACTCGATGATGAACAGCCTGTTCGGAGACAACAAGAACACGAGCTTCAACCCGGTCTCGCGCGAGAAGATGATCATGGACATCTGGATGCGCATCAAGCCGATCGACTCGGCCGATCCGCCTGCGGGGGCCGTCACGGATCCGGCGATGCTTGCGGTCAAGGTGATCGATCCCGACGTCATCAGCGTGGATTGGACGCTCGACGGCGAGGTGATCGCGACGGACGGCGGCCCCGTCTACAACGTCGCCGCGGCGGGCCTCGCTTCGGGCACCCACACCATCGTCGCCAAGGCCTACGACAACGCCGGCGAAGAGCTCGTGCGCTACCGCAGCGGCGAGTGCCTCGACCCCCCGCCCTCGACCAATCCCCGCTACATCGATCCCTGCTGGGGTCGCGACAACTGGCCCCGCTCGCAAGAGACGGTGACGTGGACCGTGACGATTCCATGAGGTCGGCGCGCAGGCGCTGGTCGGTCGCCGCGCTGCTGCTCCTCGGCGCGGCGCTTTACCTCGTGCATCGCTCTCGAGACCCCGACGCGCGTCTCCTGCCTTCCTCTCGGCAGGAGACGTCGCGAGAGGAGGCGCCGCGCGAGGCAACGTCGCGCCGTGGGTGGAACGAACCACCGGCGTCGGCCGGCAGCACCGTGCTCGCCGCGGCGATCGACGACCTGCCCGTCATCGGGCCGAGCCCCGGCGACCGCCACGAAGGCCCCGCCCACCCCCACCCCATCACGCAGCGCCACGTCGAGATCCAGCATGAGAACGGCCTGATCGGGCTGCTCAACGACGCGATGAGCGCGCGGAACGGCGCGCGCATGCGGGAGCTCGTGCACGAATATCGTCGCACGCATCCCGGCGACCCGAACCATCTCCAGGACGGCTACGAGATCATCGCAAACTGCCTCGACGCGCCGGGCGAGGCGTCGAGAGCGGCGGCGGAGGGCTACTACGCCGAGCATCGCGCCTCGACCGTGAGGCGCTTCGTGCGCAGGATCTGCCTCGAAGGCGGCTGAGCCGCGTCCCCACAGGCGTTCGCCAAGCTCGTCCGGTCACGCTCAGGGCACGAAGCCCCCTCCACCACCATCGGTCACCAACGTGAACGTTCACGTGGTCGTGGTCGTGGTCGTGGTCGTGGTCGTGGTCGTGGTCGTGGTCGTGGTCGTGGTCGTGCTCGTCGCGTGAGCCGGCGGACCATCGCCCCCTCCCTGCCTCACCGCACGAGAAGAGAGTTGCAGCCTGGTTCATCCTCCGGGACGGCAGAAGCGTCGCGATCCAGCAGATTGTGATTGACAGTCACATTGTGAACGTTCACATTTAACCCGGGGCACATCCTTACTGGCTTAGCTCGGTTAACGGGTCGTCATGCGCAAGGGAACATTCGTCATCGGGATCGATTTTGGCACCGACTCCGTTCGGGCGGTCGTCGCGGACACGCGGAACGGCGAGCTCGCGGGGGCCTCGGTCGCGTCCTACCCGCGCTGGGCGCAGGGCCTCTATTGCGACGCGCGCGCGCACCGGTTCCGCCAGCATCCGCTCGACTACCTGCATGCCATGGAGGCGTCCATCCGCGCGGCGCTGGACCAGGCGGGCGGCGACGTCGCGGCGCACGTGCGCGGGATCGCGGTTGATACGACCGGATCCACGCCGGTCCTGGCCGACGCGAAGGGCAGGCCTCTCGCGCTCAGCCCACGCTTCGAGGAGGACCCGGACGCGATGTTCATCCTCTGGAAGGACCACACCGCGGTGGCCGAGGCGGCGCGGATCAACAGCGTCGCCCGGACCTGGGGCGGCGTGGACTACACGAAGTACGAGGGCGGGGTGTACTCGTCCGAGTGGTTCTGGGCCAAGGTGCTCCACGTCCTCGAGACCAACCCGGCGGTCGCGCGCGCGGCGGTCACCGTGCTGGAGCACTGCGACTGGATCCCCGCCGTCCTGACCGGCACCGACGACCTCCGGCAGATCAGGCGGAGCCGCTGCGCCGCCGGGCACAAGGCGATGTGGCACCCCGAGTTCGACGGTTATCCCTCGAACGAGTTCCTGGCGAGGCTCCATCCGCGCCTGCCCGCGCTCAAGGCCACCCTCGGCTCGCAGACCTGGACCGCCGACGTGCCCTTCGGGACGATCTCGGCCGGGTGGGCCACGACGCTCGGCATCCCGGACGACGTCGTCGTCGCCGTCGGCGCCTTCGACGCGCACATGGGCGCGGTCGGCGGCAACATCCAGCCGAACCGCCTGCTCAAGGTCATGGGCACGAGCACCTGCGATATGCTCGTCGTCCCGAAGACCGGCGCGCCGGAGGTCCTCGTCGCCGGGATCTGCGGCCAGGTCGACGGCTCGATCCTCCCGGGTGCGATCGGCTACGAAGCGGGGCAGTCCGCCTTCGGTGACGTCTTTGCCTGGTTCAAGCAGCTCCTTAGCTGGCCGCTCCTCGCCATCCTCCCTGCCCTGCCCGGCGAAGGCCACTCGCTCCGGACGACGGTCGCCGACGTGACGCTCGCCGATGCGGCGATCGAGCGGATCATCCCCGAGCTGGAGCGGGCGGCCGCGGAGATCCCGCCGGCGCGGAGCTCCGTGCTGGCGCTCGACTGGCTGAACGGGCGCAGGACCCCGGACGCGGACCAGCGGCTCAGGGGCGCCATCGTCGGCCTCGATCTGGGCACGGACGCGCCGCGGATCTACCGCGCGCTCGTGGAGGGGATCGCCTTCGGATCGCGCGCCATCGTCGAGCGCTTCCGATCCGAGGGGCTCCGCATCGACGGCATCATCGGTGTCGGCGGCGTCGCCCGCAAGAGCCCCCTCACCATGCAGGTCCTCTCGGACGTGCTCGACATGACGGTCGAGGTCCGCGCCGGCGAGCAGCCGGTCGCGCTGGGCGCGGCGATGTTCGCCGCGACCGCCGCCGGCCTTCACGCCACCGTCGAGGACGCGCAGCGCGCGATGTCGCCTGGAACCGAGGCCCGGTATCTGCCGGATCCCACGCGCGCCAGGCTCTATGACGCGCTGTACCGGGATTATGTCGCGCTGGGATCGTTTGTGGAGAGGGAGTTGACGCAATGAGCGGGATCGCCATGCAGGATCTTCGAGAAGGCTTCGAGGTATGGTTCTTGACCGGCAGTCAGGACCTCTACGGTGAGGAGGCGCTGAAGCAGGTCGCCGAACACGCGCGGGAGATCGCCGCGTCCCTCGACGCCTCGGGCAAGCTCCCGGTCAGGGTCGTCTGGAAGCCGACGCTCAAGAGCCCCGAGGCGATCCTCGCCGTCTGTCGCGAGGCCAACGCGTCGCCGCGGTGCGCCGGCGTGATCACGTGGATGCACACGTTCTCGCCCGCGAAGATGTGGATCGCGGGGCTCAAGCGCCTGGAGAAGCCGATCGCCCACCTGCACACGCAGTACGGCCGCGAGCTGCCCTGGGACAGCATCGATATGGACTTCATGAACCTGAACCAGTCGGCCCACGGGGACCGCGAGTTCGGGTACATCGGCGCTCGCCTGCGCATCGAGCGGAGGGTCATCGTCGGCCACTGGACGGACGACGACGTCCTCGCCAAGCTCGACGTCTGGGCGCGCGCCGCCTGCTCCATCCTCGACTCGCGGCGGCTCAAGATCGCGCGCTTCGGCGGCATGAACATGAGAGAGGTGGCCGTCACCGGCGGCGATCGCGTCGAGGCGCAGGTCAAGTTCGGCTGGTCGGTGAATGGCTATGGCGTGGGCGATCTCGTGGGGCGCATCGCAGAAGTCGACGAGCGCGAGGTCGATCGCCTGGTGGCGGAGTACGACGAGGCGTACACCATCGCTCCCGCCCTGAGGAGGGGCGGAGATCGCCACGGCGATCTGCGGTACGCGGCGAGGCAGGAGGCGGCGATGCGCTCCTTCCTGAAGGAGGGCGGCTTCGGCGGCTTCACCACGACCTTCGAGGATCTGCACGGTCTCAAGCAGCTCCCCGGCCTCGCCGTGCAGCGCCTCATGAACGAGGGCTACGGCTTCGGGGCGGAGGGCGACTGGAAGTCCTGCGGCCTGGTCCGCGCTCTGAAGGTCATGGCGACGGGCCTTCGCGGGGGCGTCTCCTTCATGGAGGACTACACGTATCACCTGGTCCCGGGGCGAGAGCGCGTCCTCGGCGCCCACATGCTGGAGATCTGTCCGTCGATCGCCGCCGGGAGGCCGTCGCTCGAGATCCACCCGCTCTCGATCGGCGGCAAGGGGGACCCGTGCCGGCTCGTCTTCGACGCCGGGGTCGGGCCCGCTGTGAACGTTGCCATGATCGACATGGGCGGCCGCATGCGGATCGTCGCCAACGAGCTCGAGTCGGTGGCGCCCGACAGGGCGATGCCGAAGCTGCCTGTGGCGCGCGCTGTGTGGATCCCGAAGCCCAATTTCAGGCTCGCCTGCGAGGCGTGGATCCTGGCTGGTGGCGCCCATCACTGCGCCCACAGCCGCGCCCTGACCATGGCGCACGTGGAGGACTTCGCCTCCATCGCCGGCGTGGAGCTGGTCCGCATCGGCGAAGGGACCGACATCCGCTCGCTCAAGAACGAGCTCCGCTGGAACGATCTCGCTTACCGGCTGGCGCACTGAGGGCCACGACGTGAGCGCGACCTATCGAGAGCTGCGCGAGCGCGCCTTCACGGCGAACATGGAGATCCCGCGCCGAGGGCTCGCGATCTACACGTTCGGCAACGTCTCGGCGTTCGATCGCGACCGAGGCGTCCTGGCGATCAAGCCGAGTGGCGTCCCTTACGATCGGCTGTCGGCCGACGACATGGTCGTGGTCGATCTGGAGGGGAAGGTGGTAGAGGGACACCTCCGCCCCTCCTCGGACACCAGGACGCATATCGTTCTGTACGCGAGCTTCCGCGGGTTGGGCGGCGTTGTGCACACGCACTCGACCTACGCGACCGGCTGGGCGCAGACAGGCACGCCGATCCCGATCTACGGTACGACGCACGCGGATCACCTGGCCGAGGACGTACCCTGCACCGAGGTGATGCGGCCGGACGCCGTGGAGGGCGATTACGAGACGGAGACGGGGAAGCAGATCATCGAGTGCTTCAGGGATCGTAACCCGCTTCACACACCCATGGTGCTGGTGGCGGGACACGGCCCGTTCGCGTGGGGAGAGGACGCCGAGAAGGCCGTGTACAATGCGGCGGTGCTCGAGGAGATCGCGAGGATGGCGTTCATCACCCGCACGATCCACCCGGGCGCCGAGCGCCTGCCGGACGCGCTCGTGCGCAAGCACTTCGACCGGAAGCACGGGAAACAAGCGTATTACGGGCAGAAGTGACGCCGGACGTCGGGGGACGACGGCGAGGATGATTCAGGTGCCTCATGGAACGAGGCGATGGACGAGAGGAGACGAGCTGCGCCATGAAGAGGAGAAACTTTGTCACCACGGGGATGGTGGCGCTGGCAGGGCTGGCGCTGATCCTGGTAGGGCCGGGCTGTCAGAAGGAAAATAAGCAGATCACGCTCGGGTTCTCCCAGATCGGCGCGGAGAGCGAGTGGCGGACCGCGAACACGAAGTCGATCGAGGAGTCCGCCAAGGCGGCAGGGATCGATCTCAAGCTCTCCGACGCGCAGCAGAAGCAGGAGAACCAGATCAAGGCCATCCGGTCGTTCATCGCCCAGAAGGTCGACGTCATCGCCTTCTCGCCCGTGGTCGAGACCGGCTGGGAGCCCGTCCTGCGCGAGGCCAAGGAGGCGAAGATCCCCGTCATCCTGACCGATCGCGCGGTGGACACGAAGGACGACACCCTCTGGGTCAGCTTCATGGGGTCGGACTTCGTCGAGGAGGGCCGCCGCGCCGCGAAGTGGCTGGTCGAGAAGACGAAGGACCAGAAGGACCCGGTCAACATCGTCGAGCTGCAGGGCACCGTCGGCTCGGCCCCCGCGATCGATCGCAAGAAGGGGTTCGAGGAGATCATCAAGGACAAGCCCCAGTTCAAGATCATCCGCTCGCAGACGGGCGACTTCACGCGCGCCAAGGGCAAGGAGGTCATGGAGGCGTTCCTCAAGGCGGAGGGCAAGAACATCAACGTCCTCTACGCCCACAACGACGACATGGCGATCGGCGCGATCCAGGCCATCGAGGAGGCGGGGCTCAAACCCGGCAAGGACATCCTCATCATCTCGATCGACGCGGTGAAGGGCGCGTTCGAGGCGATGATGGCCGGCAAGCTCAACGTGACGGTCGAGTGCAGCCCCCTCCTCGGGCCGCAGCTGATGAGCGCTGTGAAGGACCTGAAGGAGGGCAAGCAGCTGCCGAAGCGCATCGTCACCGAGGAGGGCGTCTTCCCGATGGAGACGGCCGCCCAGGAGTTCCCGAAGCGCAAGTACTGAGCGCGTAACGGCGGCGCCGCGGAGGCCGCCGGGGAGGACGTGAGCGATGCAGAGCGGAGCCGTGCCCGTGCTCGAGATGAAGCGGATCTCCAAGGGATTTCCTGGCGTACAGGCGCTCTCTTCCGTCGATTTTCGGATGCTGCCCGGGGAGGTGCACACGCTCATGGGGCAGAACGGCGCGGGCAAATCGACGCTGGTCAAGGTCCTGACCGGCGTCCACCCGCCGGATGACGGGCAGATCCTGCTCGAGGGCCGGGAGATCAGGCCCTCGAGCCCGCAGGACGCGCAGGCGCTCGGCATCAGCGCCGTGTTCCAGGAGGTGAACCTCTGCCCCAACCTCTCCGTGGCCGAGAACATCTTCCTCGGGCGCGAGGACGCCGGCGTCTTCGCGATCCGGTGGGGGGAGATGCGCCGGAAGGCGAGCGCCCTGCTCTCGGACCTCAACATCCACGTCGACGTCACCGCGCCGCTCTCGACCTTCTCGATCGCCGTGCAGCAGCTCGTCGCGATCGCCCGCGCGCTCTGCGCCCAGGCGAAGATCCTCGTCCTCGACGAGCCGACCTCGAGCCTGGCCGAGGACGAGGTGAAGACGCTCTTCTCCGTCATCCAGCGGCTCAAGGCGCAGGGGATGGCGATCCTGTTCATCTCGCACTTCCTCGACCAGGTGTTCGAGATCTCCGACCGGATCACGGTGCTGAGGAACGGTCAGCTGGTCAGCGAGACGCCGGCCGCCGAGCTGTCGCGCATGGAGCTCGTCACGCGGATGGTCGGGCGCGAGGTCGCGGAGGACGGTCCGGCCCGGGCCGAGCGCGCGCGGGCGCCGTCGGCGGGCGGGCAAGCGCCCCTGTTGCGGGCGCGAGGGCTCGGCAAGAAGGGCTCGGTCAGCGATGTCGATCTCGACGTGCAGCGCGGCGAAGCGCTCGGCCTCGCCGGCCTCCTGGGCGCCGGAAAGACGGAGACGGTGCGGCTCTTGTTCGGGCTCGACGGGGCGGACCAGGGATCCATCGAGATCGACGGGGAGCCGGCGCGCATCGGCTCGCCGCTCGACGCGATCGCGCGCGGCCTCGGCTTCTGTCCGGAGGACAGGAAGGTCGAGGGGATCCTCGGCGACCTCTCGCTGCGCGAGAACATCGTCGTCGCCCTCCAGGCCAAGCGCGGCATCTTCCGCAACCTGTCCCGGGACGAGCAGGACGACATCGCCAGCCGCTACATCCAGCGGCTCGGCATCGTGGCCGCCGACGCGGAGGTGCCCATCTCCAAGCTGAGCGGCGGCAACCAGCAGAAGGCGCTCCTGGCTCGCTGGCTGGCGACCGATCCGCGCATGCTCATCCTCGACGAGCCGACCCGCGGCATCGACGTGGCGGCCAAGGGCGAGATCATGGGCAAGGTCATGGAGCTCTGCGATCGGGGCATGGCGGTGGTGCTCGTCTCGTCGGAGATGGCCGAGGCGCTGCGTTACTCGGACCAGGTCGTCGTCCTGCGCGACCGGCGCAAGGTGGCGGAGCTCGCCACGGACAAGACGGACGAGCAGGCGGTCTACCAGATCATCGCGGGAGGTCAGCCGTGAGCGCGGCCGCCGCCTCCCTGCGCCGGCTCGCCAGCGGGAACGCGTTCTGGCCGCTGGCGATGCTCGGCTCCCTCCTTCTGTTCAACCTCGTCAGCAATCCGCAGTTCTTCGCGATCACGGTCAAGGACGGCCACCTCTACGGCAGCGTCATCGACATCCTGAACCGCGCGTCGCCGCTCATGATCATCGCCATGGGGCTCACCCTGGTGATCGCGACCCGCGGCATCGACATCTCCGTCGGCGCGGTCGTGGCCATCTCGGGCGCGGTCGCGGCCGTGCTGATCGGCGGCGAGCTCTCGCCGAGCGGCGGGACCGGCATGGCGGACGCGACGCGCGTCCCGCTGCCGATCGTCGTCTGGAGCGCGCTGGGCGTGGCGCTGGCGCTCGGCATGTGGAACGGCACGCTGGTGTCGATCTTCGGCATGCAGCCGATCATCGCGACCCTGATCCTGCTCGTCACGGGGCGAGGCATCGCCCAGCTCATCACGGGCGGCCAGATCATCACCATCTACTACAGCCCGTATCACGTCATCGGGAACGGCTTCCTCCTCGGGATCCCGGTCTCGCTGTTCATCGTGGCGGGCGTGAGCGCCGTCGTCTGGCTCTTGACCCGCAAGACCGCGCTCGGGATGTTCATCGAGGCGATCGGCGTGAACCCGGTCGCCTCGCGGCTGGCCGGGATCCGCGCGCGCACGATCACCTTCGCCTGTTACGCCGTGTGCGGCCTCTGCGCCGGCATCGCCGGGCTCATCGTGAGCTCGAACGTCAAGAGCGCCGACGGGAACAACGCGGGGCTCCTCTTCGAGCTCGACGCCATCCTGGCCGTGGTCCTGGGCGGGACGTCGCTCTCCGGGGGCAAGTTCACGCTGGCGGGGAGCGTCGTCGGCGCCCTGATCATCCAGACGCTCACCACCACCATCTACTCCGCCGGCGTGCCCCCGGAGGTCAACCTGGTGGTGAAGGCGCTCGTCGTCTTCATGATCACCATCCTGCAGTCGCAGAAGGTCAGGGATCTCATCGCAAAGCAACGGACGAGGAGGGTGGTCACACCATGATCGACACCGCCGCCGTGACCGGACGGAGCGGCACCATCGCCGCGCCCGGACGGAGCGGCACCACCGCCGCGACCGGGCGCGCCGTCCGGATCGACCCGAGGCACCTGCCGCTCGCTGTCACCAGCAGCCTGTTCGTGCTCATGTTCGCGGCCGGGTCGTACCTGTTCAACGGGTTCTTCTCGCTGCAGGTGTTCCTCAACTTCTTCATCGACAATGCGTTCCTCTTGATCACCGCCATCGGGATGACCTTCGTCATCCTCTCCGGCGGGATCGACCTCTCGGTCGGCTCGGTCATCGCGCTGACAACGATGGTCTCGGCGTCGCTCGTCGAGAAGCACGGCGTGAGCCCTGCCGTGGTCATCCCGCTCGTGCTGGCCATGGGCTCGGCCATCGGCCTCGTGATGGGGGTCGTCATCCAGTACTTCAAGGTGCAGCCCTTCATCGTCACGCTGGCGGGCATGTTCCTGGCGCGCGGGCTCTGTTACCTCATCAGCATCGACTCCATCACGATCCGCAACGGTTTCTACGTCGACGTCTCGTCGCACCGCATTCCGTTCCTGTTCGACACCTCGATCACCTGGAACGTGGTCATCGCGCTCGCGCTGTTCGCCGCGGCCATTTACATCGCCCACTACACGAGCTTCGGCCGCACGGTTTATGCGATCGGCGGCAGCGAACAATCCGCCCTGCTCATGGGCCTGCCGGTGCCACGGACCAAGGTGCTCATTTATACCTTGAGCGGCTTCTGCTCGGCGCTGGCGGGCGTCGCATTCACGTTCTACATGGTGTCCGGCTACGCGCTGCACGCCGGCGGAATGGAGATGGACGCGATCGCCGCCGTCGTCATCGGCGGCACCCTGCTGACCGGCGGCCATGGTACGGTCGTCGGCACCCTGTTCGGTGTGCTCATCTACGGCACCATCCAGACCCTCATCATGTTCGAGGGCACGCTCAGCTCCTGGTGGACCAAGATCGTCATCGGCCTGCTCCTCCTGGTCGCCTGCCTGCTCCAGCGGCTCTTCGAGCGGCGCGCCCGTACGGCGTGACACGACGGGGATGGACGTGCGTTCCGCCAGGGTCCGTGTGGCTCCGATAGGCACTTTCGTGCCCATTCATTGATCATTTCGGAAGCCCTCGGGAATTCAAGGGTCCACAACAAGGAACTGAGAGGTCATCGTGCGCTCTTATGCAGCAGGGATTGTCACTTTCGTTGGATTGATCGCGATCGGGTGCGGCTCGGACGAGCCCAATCCGAGCCCGGCGGGATCTAGCACCTCGTCCGGACCAACCTCGACAAGCTCCTCAAGTCAGGGCGGCTCCGGAGGTGGTACCGGCGGCGACGGGGGCGGCGACGGCGGCTCCGGGGGCGCGGGTGGCTCTCCGAACGCCGGCGGCGGTGGGGCGGGCGGCGACGGCGACGCGGCCTTCGAGGTGACGACCTACCAGAACCCCGTTCTGCCCGGTGATCACCCGGACATGAACATTTACCGGGAAGGCGACGCCTTCTACCTGGTCGGGTCGAACTTCCACATGATGCCCGCCTTCGAGATCCTGCGCTCGACGGATCTCCTTCACTGGGAGCGCATGAACCGGGTGGTCCACTCCACCGCTCCCGCGCTGGAGGCGCAGCTCGGCCCGGGCCAGGGCACCTGGGGCGGCTTCATCGTCAAGGCCGGCGATGTGTACCGGGTCTATTACTCCATCGGGGCCACCCAGCATTTCTCCTCGGCGCCGAGCCTCGAGGGCCCGTGGTCAGAGCCCACCAAGGTCGACATCTTCCCCTACACGCCGCCCGGCAGCGAGACCTCGTACGAACGAGGGACCGGCTCCGACAATTCCGTGTTCGTCGATCCCGACAGCGGCAAGACGTACATGATCATCAAGAACGGTCTGTGCAAATGGGACGCGGAGCACCCCAACGACTTCGGCATCAACCTGGTCACGGAGATCGATCCCAAGACCGGGATGCTGCTGCCCGAGTCGAGCATCGACATGAGCTTCATCAACTGGGATCAGGAGACCGGCGGCTGCGGGGACTTCACGAATCCTGACTGGAGCAAGTGGGCCGAGGGGCCGACGATGGCCAAGCGCGGCGACTGGTACTACTACTTCGTCTCGACGCACACGGCCTGCGGCGGCCAGCTGCACGCCTGGGCGTCGAAGAAGCTGGTCGGCAGCACCGCCGAGGACTGGACGTGGCTCGGCTATGTCCTTACCGGCGAGGAGCCGTACGCCGGCGTCCAGCACACCACGTCGCCGATCGCGCTGGAGGACGGCTCGTGGTGGGCCTTTGCCCACTCGTACGACTGCAGCAACGTGGGCACCGACGACACAAAGACCTCGAAGAACGGCGACTGGCAGGGGCTTGGCCGCGAGGGGCTGCTGCTGGAGGTGACCTGGGTCGACCAAGAGGTGAACGGGAAGACGATCCCGGTCCCGCACTACCCGACCAAGAAGGGCGATCTGTCCGCGCCCAAGCTGCCGCAGAGCGGCGTGCCCTTCCTGCTGCCCGTGAACGACGACTTCTCGTCGGCCACGATCGACTCCGCGTGGACCACCTACGACGCGTCGGAGGACAAGTACTCGGTGGTGGATCGCCCGGGGTGGCTGCGGATCACGCCGGGTACCGGAGAGACCACGTGGGTCGTTCAGAAGGACGCGCTGCACTCGAGCAGCATGGTGGCGAGGGTCGAGTTCGCGCCCGCGGCCGACGGGGACGCGGCCGGCATCCGCGTGGGCAACGGCTACTGGCAGGACGAGCAGGTCCTCTCCTGCCCGACGTGGATGAACGACGGCGAGAAGTTCAGGCTCCCCGCCATCATGGACGTCTCGGTGGCGCGGGTCATGGAGGGCGAGGAAGACATGATTCGCTTCTCCTTCCGGTCGCGCTCTGTGCAGGCCCCGGCCGAGGCGGGGGCTGCGTACACCGAGCTTGCCGAGCCGGTCGTGGTGGGCGCGTCGGTCCCCGCACCCGCCGGGAAAGCGGTCTGGCTGAAGCTGGTCCGCTCCGAGCACAAGGCCACCGGCTGGTTCAGCACGGATGGAGTCGAATGGACCCAGGTAGGCACCGAGATCGACGTATCCACGCTCGACGGGTTCTATGCCATGGCTCACACCTGGATTGGCAACCAGGCCGGCATGTTCGCGACCAATAGCCGTGCCTACTTCGACCTGTTCACCTATCGTGACGGATTCACCCCGATCCCGGCCGCGGAGGCGGACCAGCAGTCCGGCGCCCAGGTCGTGTCGAGCACGTCGGCGGGACCGGTGCTGGGTGATCTGGAGAACGACGACTGGGCCATGTTCGGGAGCGTCGACCTCGGCAGCGGGGGTGTGAAGTCGAAGGCCATCGCGCTGGAGGCCTCGAGCGCCGGGGCCGGCGGCACCGTGGAGGTCTGGATCGATCCGCTGGCAGGCGGCTCGATGATCGGCACCTGCGCCCTCCCCGGTACCGACGGCTGGGAGAAGTGGACGACGACGACGTGCAACGTGGCGCCCACGTCGGGCACGCACGAGGTCTACTTGAAGGTGAAGGGCGGCCAGGGCGAGCTCGTGCGCCTCGCATCGCTGCGCTTCGTGCCCACCAACTGACCTTGCCCGCCACGGGTGGCAAAGCCGCCGGCGGAGTCGTCGGCGGCCGCCCCCTTCCCGGCCGGCCTGACGGCCGCGAGCAGCGAGGAAGCTGCGGCTGGACCTGAACCTCCAAGAAGTGTGGCGCGGCCCCGTACGCCCGCCGGAGCCGGCGCGGTCGGGGCCGACGGGCCTGCCGCTCTCGCCGTGCCAGGCAAGCTCGTGGTGGACACGGGCGGGCTCAAGCCGAGCTACCTGGGACCGCCGGAGAGCTACCGCGCGACGCAGTAGCGAGGCGCGCGCAGCAGCAGCGCAAGCGCCGGGGAGGCGGGGCGTCGATTCCCAACCTGGGTCGGGCTGAAGCGCTCAACCTGGGTCGGGTCGCCGGCATTCTTGCCACACCGAGACACTTCGCGACGTCCGTCCACGGCACGTCGGGTCCTGCCCGTTCGCGAGCGCCGAGCCACAAGCCTGGCATACAACTTGCGATTCTTGCGATCGTGAGCTGAGGCCGACACGATCGAGGCCGCTCAACCCACCATGACCAATCGCTTTGACAGTCTGATCGCGCGCCTGCGCAGCGCATGGAAGCGGACCAAGCAGCCCACCGCCCCGCGCGCTTACCGCTGCCAGTGTGAAAGGCCGGTGTTCTTCCGCAATAGCGAATGCCTGGCCTGCAAGACGCCGCTCGGCTACGAGCCCGATCGCGCCCAGGTCCTGCCGCTCAAGGCCGGCCCGACCGAGGGTACGTGGCAGATCTGGCACGACACGGCGGACGCGCCGCAGCTCTACAGGCGCTGCGGCAACTTCGACCTGGCGTCGGGCTGCAACTGGCTGATACCGGCGGCGGCGGAGGCGCCCGCGCTCTGCGCCGCGTGCCGGCTCAACCGCACCATTCCAGATCTCTCCGTCGCCGAGCACCAGGCGCAGTGGCGGCTGCTCGAGACGGCCAAACGACGGCTCGTATCGCAGCTCCTGGCGCTGAACCTGCCGGTGAAGTCCAAGATGGGCGAGGATCCGGAGCGCGGCCTCTGCTTCGACTTCCTCGCCTCGCCGCCCGACGGGCCCAGGGTGATGACGGGCCACGCCGACGGCGTGATCACGCTGAACATCGAGGAGGCGGACGACGCCACACGTGAGCGCACCCGCGCCGCGATGCGCGAGCCCTACCGCACGCTGCTCGGGCATTTCCGCCATGAGGTCGGCCATTATTACTGGGACCGCCTGGTGAAGGACACCGGGTGGCTGGCGCCGTTCCGGGAGCTGTTCGGCGACGAGCAGCAGGACTACGCCGCCGCGCTGAAGGCCAACTACGAGCAGGGGCCGCCGGCGGACTGGCCCGAGCGCTTCGTCAGCGCCTACGCCAGCATGCACCCGTGGGAAGACTGGGCGGAGACCTGGGCTCACTATCTCCACATGGTCGACACCGTCGATACGGCCCTCAGCTTCGGCATCGACGCCGATGATGTGGAGCTCGACGTCGAGCCATGGGGCGCGGACGCGCTGTGGCGGCCGGACGACCCAGGGGCCGAGACCTTCCTGGGCTTCTTGAACGCCTGGGTGGAGCTGACGGCCGTGCTCAACGAGATGTCGCGCAGCATGGGCCAGCATGACTTTTACCCGTTCGTGCTGCCGCGCCCCACCGTGGCGAAGCTGCAGTTCATCCACCTCGTGGTGAACGGAGCCACGCCGGCGGTGCGCTAGCCAGCGGAGCACCCGCGGCAGGGCGCTCGCCCGCGCCTAACGCCCGTACAGGCGCTGGAGCTGCTTCACGAACTCCGGCTTGAACACGCCGTCCACGCGGATCGAGTACCGGAAGAACGGGTCCGGCTCGACCCCGTGGTAATCCATGTCGTTGAACCAGTAGATAGGAGCGCCGACGACCGTGCGCTCCTCCCCTGCCCTGTCGCAGACATAGAACCGCTTGTCGCCGCGCGGGTCGAACGAGATGGACTGCGCCGCGCCGATCGCGCTCCCCGGCTCGGTGTCCCGGTGCGCGGGCGCATGATCGTTCGCCTCGAGGCCGAAGATCACGCACCGCCCGATCTCGACGAACGGCAGGCCCCGGATGAACTCGACCGTCCGGGGGAACGTCGCCCTGGCCTCCGCCGAAAAGTCCTTGCCCGCGCCCGAGTGCTTGTCTTCCCAGCGATCGTTCTCGAGCAGATGATAGCAGACCTTCCAGGGGAAATAGACGCCGTAGCGGTACTTCAGGTACAGCATCTGCGCCCGCGTGAGCGGGTGATCCGTCTCGTCTCCGAACGTGTACTCGCGCCGCCTGTCGGGATCGAAGGCGGACGGGTCGTCGCCGAGCGCGATGAAGTCGCAGAACTCGTCGCGCGAGAAGCCCCCGATGACCTCCCCGTAATCCACGTACGGGTCGTCGCGCACCCAGGGCGCGACCACGCCCATCCATTTCAGGCTGCCGCCGGTGTACGAGGGCTCGACACGGCAGAGGCCGCGCACGATCTCGCGATCGAGCTCGGGGAAGCACGCCGCGTCGATCAGCGGCGACAGGTCGATGTAGGGGCGGCCCCACAGGCCGCAGAGCTTGCTCATGCCGTCCTCGCTCCGAGCGGTACCCGCGCGCGACCATGCCGTCAAACGTGTGGGCGCCGTCCTCCACCAGGGCGCAGGTCGACGGGGCGCGGCCCGGCGCGCGGATCCCGCGCTGCCGGCGCGCGCAGATGGCGCGGTCCTCCCGGTCCGCGGCGTCCCAGGAGGCGCCCACGTGGCCCGGATCGAAGCCTGGCGTAAACCAGCACGGGCGGGGAGCCGGGCTCGGGCGGGGAGCGCTCGGGACCGAGCGCCTCGGGGGCCTCGCTGAAGGGATGGGCCGTGGCGCAGACACCGAATTCGACTCTTGCCTGAATTGTTCAATCCACCAACATAAATGTGAACGCTCACATCGACGCATAGGCGAGTATGCCTATACATCGCGTCAGCCGGCTTGGGTACGACGTCGTGGCAGTCACCTGCATCGGGCGAACGCGGCCCTTCGATGCATGGCTGAATCGTCAATACAAGGCAATGAGTGGCTTTCGCCGCTTGAAACCTCGGCGCCAAGCGGACACTGGAGAAATAAAATGAGGTCGACACGTTCCTACGTCGCTACGAAACTGAGCGTTCTCGGTCTCCTGAGCATCGGCATCTGGGCCTGTGGTGAGGTCAATGACGGTGGTACGTCGTCGGCCGGCGGAGGCGCCCCTGACGAGACCACCTCCAGCAGCGCGGAGACCACGGCCACGGTCGGCACGGGCGGTGCGGCCACGACCGGCGCCGGAGGCGCGACAGCCGGGAGCACCTCGAGCAGCAGCAGCAGCAGCAGCAGCGCAAGCACCGCGGAGGCCAGCAGCTCGGCCAGCGGAGGAGAGACGGTCGGCACGGGCGGTGAACCGGGCGAGTGCGTCAAGGGCCAGACCAAGGGGAATCAAGTCGCGGTCATCGGAGAATCGTTCATCGCCGCGACTCACGGCATCACGCAGCAGATCGAAAAGCAGGCCAAGGCCAACGGCTCCCTCCCTCAGAACGACCGCTACATCGACAACTCCGTCAGCGGCACGACGCTCGCCAACGATCAGATCCCCAGCCAGTACCGCAAGGCCGCGGAGAACGGCATGATCAAGTACGTGCTGATGGATGGCGGCGGGAACGACTGCTTGTTGAGAGGGGACGGCGACGCGGCCCTCGCGGCGGCGGAGTCGCTGTTCGAGACCATGGAGAAGGACAACGTCGAGAAGGTGGTCTATTTCTTCTATCCCGACCCCATCGGAAACAACTTCTCGTCGCTCAAGAGCTGCCTCGACACGCTCCGGCCGAAGATGAAGGCGTTGTGCGACGGGCTCACGTCGCCGAAGTGTTACTGGTTGGACCTTCGTCCGACCTGGAACGGACACAACGAGTATACGCAAGACGGAATCCACCCCACCTCTGCCGGTAGCATCGCCACCGGAGATGCAGTCTGGGAAGTGATGAAGGAGAACTGCGTCGCGCAGTAACCGGAGACCGATCTACCGGCGACCCCGCCGGCCGCAGCGCTCGCTCACGCCGTCCCCGCGCGGAGCGCCGAGAGGTACCTGCGCGCGACCATGCCGTCGAAGGCGTGGACGCCGTCTTCCACCATGGCGTAGGTCGACGGCGTGTAGCCGGGCGCGCGGATCCCGCGCTGCTGCCGCTCGCAGATGGCGCGGTCTTCCCGGTTCACCGCGTCCCAGAACGTGAACACGTCGCCCGGATCGAAGCCCGGCGTGAACGCCGCGGGGTGGAAGTACGTGTCGGCGATCACGAGCGTCCGGTCGGGCGCGCGCGGGGCGAGCCGGTACGTGAGCAGGTAGTCGGGCTGGAGGCTCGTGAGCAGGCCCGGGAAGAGCATGGCGTCGCGCACGCGCCGCCGCTCCGCCTCGGGGACGATGAGCGGCCGCGCGCCGGGCGCCGCGCTCGTCGAGACGGTGTCGGCGCCGGGCGCGAGGTCCATGACGCCGCCGAGCCACGGGCCGCCCCGGCCCCAGGACACGGCGTCGTCGCACGGGGTCAGCCGCTCCAGCGCGGGGTGTACGCGCGGGAAATGGTGAGACTCCTGGAAGTTCTCCGCGCAGAGCTTCCAGTTCGCGGCGACCTCATACTCCACCCGCCTGCCCCGCCGGAGCGAGCGCAGCCCGGGGCGCGAGAGCCAGGGAGGCGCCTCGCCGATCGCGCTCTCGAGCGGCGGCGCGCCGGGATCGAGCGTCACGAAGAGGAAGCCGAAGAGGGCGCCGGCGCGCGCCGGGAGGAGCCCGTGCGCGCCGCGGTCGAAGCCGGGCGGCGCGTGGGGCGCGGCGCGCAGCGCGCCGGAG
The DNA here is from genome assembly GCF_051524395.1 of Sorangium sp. So ce117. NCBI lineage: Bacteria > Pseudomonadati > Myxococcota > Polyangiales > Polyangiaceae > Sorangium > Sorangium sp. So ce117. The sequence goes on along the minus strand of NZ_CP150309.1, from coordinate 4,851,871 downwards.
AGCTCGTAGGTCCAGCCGTGGTACGGGCACTCGAGGTGCGCGAGGCGGCCGCACGGGCCGTCGAGCAGCGTCGCCGCCCGGTGGCGGCAGACGTTGTGGAACGCGCGGATCTCCAGATCGGCGCCGCGGAGGACGACGACGCCCGCCGGCGTGAGGGGGGCGAGCAGCCACTCTCCCGGGCGGGCGATCTCGTCCTCGCGGCCGACGCAGAGCCAGGAGCGCCCGAAGATCTCGGCCTGCTCGAAGGCAAAGACGTCCTCGTCCCAGTACGCGCGCGCGGGCAGCGGCCGGGCGCTGGGGAGCGGCGCCAGCACCGCGTCGAGATCGGCGGGGGTGAGAGGGAGCTCCGGCAAGACGGGCGATGCTACCAGAACGAGGGCGCGGATCGCGCCGCCCGGGAGCGGCTCAGGAGGCCGGCTGCGCGTCGACGCCGGAGGCCAGCTCGAGGGCGACGCGGTACGCCACGTGATCGCCGGCGGAGAGGCCCTCCGCACGAGGCGACGCCGGCCAGGGAGGCCAGGAGGGCGGCGCGGGCCGAGAGCCCGCGAACGGTCCGTCGATCAAGCAGGCTCATCTCCCCCGCAGCGCCGGGATGAGCCACGGATCAGCACCCGAGGACGCTGGCGTTGCCGCACGAATAATAACACTCATCGCAGTTCACGCATCTGTCGTATTTGAGATAGAGCTCCGCGCCATCCGGAGATTTGTCGATGCACGCGGTGAAGCAGGCGTCGTCCCCGTCCCTGCAGGTCACGGCGCACTGAGCGAACCGGGGGCACTCGTCGTCGAGGGTGCACGCATCGAGCTCATCGGCGCAGCTCCCCTGGACCGCGCATCCGATGCACCCGCTCGTGTCGCTGCCGCACTCGTCGAGGTCGTCGCAGGCCATGGTGGCGTTGCAATCGGCGAGGTCCGTGCCCTCCTCGCAGAGGCCGGTGCCTTCGGGCTCGTCGCACTGGCCGTTGTTCGTGGAATCGCACGGCCCGCCCGCCGCGCAGTCCGCGACGTCCGTGCCCTCCTCGCACTCGCCCGTACCCTCGGGCTCGTCGCAGACGCCGTCCTGCACGCGGTCGCACGGCCCGCCCGCCGCGCAGTCGTCGACGTCCGTGCCCTCCGGACACCCGCCCGTGCCCTCGGGCTCGTCGCAGGTGCCGTTGCTGGTCAAGGGACAGTGAGAGAGGCAGTCGGTGCGGTCGGTCCCAGCCGGGCAGTCGCCGGTGCCCTGGGGCTCGTCGCAGATGCCATCACCCGCGCTGGGGCAGTGGTCCGTGGGATCGAGACAGCCCATCAGGGCCGCCGCATGGACGTCGCAGACCTCCTCCAGGTGATGACCGTCCACGCACCGGCCCTCGAGCCGGACACAGTCGATGTACGCCGTGTGCTCTTCCTGGCAGCGCTCCTCGGCTCGCTTGGCGATGGCGTCCTCCTCGGCCTCGCACAGGCCCTCTTTGTCGCCAGAGCAGTCCTCGCAGGCGCAGCGGGCCTCGCAGACCGTCCCGTAGACCGGCTGCTCGGTCTTGCCACCATCGCTCCCCGAGCTGGCGCAGGCCGCGAATAGACCGGCGATCGCTGTCGTGATCATCACGTGTCGGACACGCATGGGGTCTCCTCATCCTCTGGCTGAAATGAGAGGTCGTCCGCCGAGGCGCAGGGCGCCAACGCGACGCGGCAAGGGCAAGACGACATGGCTGGCACTGGAAGCACCAGGGCACCCTTCACCTGCGCACACCGCGCTTGACCGCCTTTCGCTTCGACTGTGACTGAAAAATTCAACTCAAAGAAAACGGCTACCTATACCAGCCCCGGCGGCGGTCGGTCAATCATCGCAAGGCGACGCTGGGGCCGACAACGCGTCGCGAGGCGACGCTGGGGCAGACAGCGGCCGCCGCTGCGCTCGTGGCGACAGGGGCGGAATGGCCAACACTTCACCGAACTCAGGAGGTGCGCTCGATGCGCTCGGGCTTGCCAACGAGCTGAGGAGCGGACGCCCGAAACCTCACGGACATCGGGAGGTGCACTCGGGTTCGGGAAGGTGCGGAGAAGAGAAACGCGCTGGTCGCCAAGGACGGCTCGCCGGACGGGTGAAACGGGTGAGAACGAGTGGAGAAGAGAGCGTCGCGACCTCCAAAACGCGCTCCACAAACGTGGAGCGGACGCGACAATCGCGCGCGCTCGGCCGTCGAAAAGCTGCTGCGTTCGTCGTTGGCCCGGGGCGAGGATGAGCGCGGACGAGGTAGGACGCGGACAGCGCGGGCGCCCTCCGCCCGAAAGCGCCGTGAAGGAGTAAAGAGGCGTTGGCATCCGCGGCGTTTCGACAGAAGATGCGTGCGCGCGGTTCGCGCTGCGGCTCCTCGCCCTCCGACGGCCGGCGCCGCGTCACTGGACCCCTACCGGCTGGAGAGCAGCGGATGAAGATGCGATCTTTGGTGTGTCTCTTCGTTCTTGGACTGATGACGACGGCGTGCGGCGACGACGACGCGACGATCATCGGGACCGGGGGCGGCGGGGGTGCGGGCGGCGGCACCGGCGGCGAAGGCGCCACCTCGGCCAGCAGCACGTCAGGAAACGGCGGCGGCGATACGGGCGGCGGCGGTACCGGCGGTACCGGCGGCGACGGCGGCGGCGACACGGGCGGCGGCGGTGCGGGCGGCACCGGCGGCGCCGGCGGCAACGGCGGCGGCGACACGGGCGGCGGCGGTGCGGGCGGCACCGGCGGCAACGGCGGCGGCGACACCGGCGGCGGCGGCGGTGCGGGCGGCGGCACCACCTCGAGCTCGGCCTCATCGAGCAGCGCCTCCTCGACCTCGGCCGCTGCCACCACCGGCGCTGGCGGCGACGGCGGCGGCAGCGCCTCGTCGACCTCGGCCGTGGCCACCACGGGCGCCGGCGGCGACGGCGGCGGCAGCGTCACCTCCACGACCTCGGTCACCACGGGCGCCGGCGGCGACGGCGGCGGCAGCGTCTCCTCCACGACCGCGGCCACCACGGGCGCTGGCGGCGACGGCGGCGGCAGCGTCACCTCCACGACCGCGGCCACCACCTCGACGACCTCGGCCACCACCTCGACGACCTCAGTCACCACCTCGACGACCTCCGTCACCACCGGGGGCGGCGGCGAGCCCGGCGCCGACGGCGCTGCCTGCGCCACCGACACCGAGTGCGCCAGCGGCCTCTGCCTCAATGAGACGGAGTCTGGGTTCCCTTCCGGGCACTGTACCGCCAGGTGCGTGGCGGACAGCGACTGTGCCGGCGGCGGCATCTGCATCCGCATCAACGCATCCGTCAGCCTCTGCGTCGCCGAGTGTGAGACAGCGGCCGACTGCCGCGACGGCTACATGTGCGACGTCGACTCCACCTGCTGGCCGGACTGCACCAGCGACGCGCAGTGCCCGGAGGTGGGCACGTGCGACACGGAGTCGGGCGGCTGCTACCCCCCGATCGAGACGAGCCCGGACGGCAGCGCTTGCACGCTCGACAGCGATTGCACTGGCGACTTCTGCATCACCGAGGCCCTGAACGGCTGGCCGGGCGGCGCCTGCTCGGGCGTCTGCGACACGGACAGCGACTGCAACGGCGGTGTCTGCGTCGAGAACGCCAGCGGCTTCCGTTTCTGCGTCACCGCGTGCACCACGTCCGGAGACTGCCGAAGCAGCTATTCGTGCAAGGGTGACCTCTGCCTTCCGGGATGCACCAGCGACGCCGAGTGCACGGAGCCGGGCTTCACCTGCGGGGTGGATGTGGGCAGCTGCGCGCCGCCGCCCGGCGAGGGCGCCGACGGCGCCCCTTGCACCACCGACGGCGACTGCGCCGGCGGCCTCTGCTCCCCCGATGAGTCCGGCTGGCCTGGCGGCTACTGCTGGGGCTTCTGTGACGACACGACCCCCTGCGCCGGCGGCGGGATCTGCACAGTGGACGGCTACTGCAACAGCGATTGCGCGACGTCGGCCGACTGCCGCGAGGGCTATGAGTGCACGGCGGACGGCTGCTTCCCGGAAGAATGACCCGATGACGGGCAGGCTCGCAGGCTGGTCCGTACGACCTGGCGACGGACCCCTGCGGCTCCCCTGATGCGATGAACCTCCGCGTCGCCATGAGGCGACGACGAGGCCTCTCCCACGAAGCGCGGCGCGGCTGCTCCACCCCTCCCGGCGCAGCCGGCGCGCGCCCCCTCCCCGCTCCACCAGCTCTCCACGAGGCGCCGCTCGGCGCTCAGCCCTGCTCGCGCGAGCGGCGGCGGCGCAGGCCCGCGAGCGCGACGAGCGCGAGCGCTGCCGCTGCCCCGGGGCCCTGGCCGGGGGCGGCCCGGCAGCCGCAGCCGCCGGCGCTCCCGGGCGCGACCCCGCCCGAGCTGGCCGCGGCCTCGGCGCTGCCCGTCGCCGCCGCGCTCCCGCTCGATACGGCCGTGGCGCCGCTCCCGCCCTCGCCTTCGCTCCCGGCGCCGCCCTCCGTCGCCGTGCTCCCGCTCGATACGGCCGTGGCGCCATCTCCGGTCGCGCCGCCTCCCGTGGCGCCCCCTCCCCCCGCGGCCGCGCTCCCGGCGCTGCTCGCCGACGACGCGGTCGACGAGCCCTCCTCGCGGACGAGCGCGAGGTACGCCTCGGCGAAGCGCTCGCCGAGGAGCTGGTACGCGGCGGAGTCGAAGTGATACGCGTCGTCGGGCGATCGCACGGTGAAGTCGTCCGTGTCGACCCATGCGACCCGCGGGTCCTCCTCGGCCACGGTCACCTGCGCCGCGCGCACGGCGTCGATGTTCGCCTCCTTTCCGGCGGCGATGGGCCCGCCGTTCGCGGGGTAGAGGTTGTCGCTGACCCTGCCGAGCACGACCGGGAGCCCGGGGACGCCGAGGTCAGCGCGGATCGCCGCGATGAAGCCGCGCAGCGTGTCGCCGTAGGAGAACGCGGCCGACCACCCCGCCTCGTTCTCGCCCTGCATCCAGACGAGCGCGGCGATCTCGTACGGGTGCCCCTCCGACTCGAGCCTCGCCAGGGCGCCGTCGAGCCGCGTCACCTCGTCGGGATAACGGAGAGCGCGGTCGCCCTCGTACGTCGCGGAGTCCAGCTCGCCGAGCAGCGCGTGGTAGAGCTGCGATTTGTAGAGCACCTCGGGATCCGGCGCGAGGCCGCGCCCCCAGTGATCGACGAGGTTGGTGCCCCCCTGGGCCATCTTCACGATCGCGATCCGGTGCTCCGGGTACGCCGCGACGATCGCGCGGCCGAACGTGATCTCGGGCCCGTAGCGGCGGGCTTCGCCCTTCGGCTCGAGCGGCCCCCAGTCGGCGCTCGTCGCCGCGGCGTACGGCCCTCCCTCGCGGGCGTCGGGGTTGTAGTGGTCGTACCAGACGTCCGGCTGGCTCTGGAGCTCGACCGGGAGCTGGCGGCCCACGCCGTAGCCGACCATGTTCGACTGGCCCGCGAGGACGAACACCTTCACCGGCTGCGCGATCGCGGGAGCGGAGAGGGACAGCACGAGAGCCGCCAGGGCGATGCAAGACCGCTTCATTGCGCTGTGTATCCCCCGCGCGTGGTGGAACGTCAACGCGGCGGGATCGTGATCGACCGGACGGGGCGCGGGCGCTTCGGCGCCGAGCGGATCGAGGAGAGCGCGCGGAGAGACCACGACGCACGAGGAGGGGAGCCTCGTCTGTCACGCGCTCGCCTCGCGTCCTCACGGCACGTATCGGGCGCTTGTGTGCATGACAGACGCGCGGCCCCGTCGAGCTCGCCTCGCGCTCACGTCGCTTCGGGCGTCGACTGGTAGGCCGCGCTCGACGCCGCGTAGACCCCGTTGGTCGCATACGAGTAGCGGTGCGGCCGGACGTGGTGCTCCGAGTGGCGCGCGCACCAGAGCGCTGCGCCGCCCGTCTCTTGCCGGTGCCTCACGCACTCCGGGCAGGGCGGCTCGATCTCGGGGACCCGGCCGGCGGTCGCGTGATCCTTCGGCCGGACGATCCACACCGGGCAGCGCGCGAGCCGGGAGACGCGCTCGGCGACCGAGCCGAGGAGCAGCCGTTCGAGCCCGCGGTAGCCGTGCGAGCCGACGACCACGAGGTCGGCGTCCAGGTCGGCGGCGAGCTGCGCGATGTTCTCGGCCGCATCCCCGCGGCGGAAGTGGACGACGACGCGCTTCAGCCGCCCCCCGTCGAGCTTGTCGCCCATGGCGCTCACGCGCTCGCTCGCGCGCTGCTGGAGCTGCTGGAGCGCCACCTCGGGCTTGGTGGCCACCATGGGCGCCCGCGAGAGCCCGATGCCGACCCAGCTCTCGGGCTCGACGTAGACCCCGTGCACCTCGGCGTTCTCGCGACAGCAAGCGGACTCGAGCGCCTGATCAAGCGCACGGTTGCTCGGCTCCGAGAAGTCGATCCCGACGACGACGATGAACCGATTCGTTGCGTTTGCGCTCGACATGACAGCCTCCTCAGCCTCCATGCGAGGCCCGACCAGCGGTCGCCTCGCTCTGCCCATCCACCCATCTGCTCGTCTGCCCAATACCCAGCACGCCGCATGCCAGGCGTTCCGGGGGCCGGAGAGGAGGGTTTCACGCGCGCTGGCTCCCTCGCGCCGCGAGCGCAGTGGGCGGGCGCCTCGCCAGGGAGCCCGCAGCCGTTTGCGCCGCGGCGCAAACGGCGCGCGGAGGCGCAGACGCGACCGCGGCGTACCAGGGCCGCCACCGCACGCCGGGGATCTCGCGTGCGTGGCACGAACGGTGCTCATCCCACGGCACACCTCGAGCGAAGGACGCAGAGGCGAACGGGAGACGACGATGACAACCCTTGGACCTACCGGCGGAGAGCACCAGCTCCGGCACCACACGATCCGCAGCGCACGCATCGTTGGAGACGACGGCGAGGAATCGGTCGTGGCGACCGTCTACTGCCCGGTGCGGGAGCGTTCGATGGCGGCGCGCGAGTGCGAGTCGTGCAGTCGCTTCCATGCGCTGCACTTCGACAAGAGCTCGCGCACGACGTCGGTCGTCTGCCACGCCAGCCACGCGGCGCCGGGCACGGGGGAAGCGGCTCCGCTGCGCAGCGTGGGCGCCGACGTGGCCGTGAATCCGGAGGCGCCGCTCGCGGAGATCATGACCAAGGACGTCATCTGCATCCGATCGGAGGTCTCCCTCGACGACATCACGGCCCTGCTCGTCCGCCACGAGATCAGCGGGATGCCGGTCGTGGACGCGGCGGGCAAGCCGGTCGGCATGGTGTCGCGGGCCGACGTGCTCCGTGCAGCAGAGGAGCGCGGCGACACCGAGGAGTCGCGGCGGGTGGCCTCGCCGTCGGACGAGGTCGCGCCGCTCGAGATGAATCAGGGCTTCCATGTCTACGAGCCCGTCAGGGTCACCGCGCGCGACGTGATGACGCCCGTCGTTGTGCAGCTGCACGAGAGCGCCAGCATCCGGCAGGCCGCGTCGCTCATGGCCTACGAGGGCGTGCACCGGCTGCCGATCGTCTCGGACGACGGCAAGGTCGTCGGCATCGTGTCGTCGCTCGACGTGCTGCGGTGGTTCGGGCGGTGCTGCGGGTACCTGATCCCGCCGGCGCGCAAGCGGGCCTGAGGAGATGTCGTGGCAAACCGAGCTTGATCGAAGGGCGCCGGTCCGATCAGCTCGAATAGAGCATCGCGGACGTCCAGCGCCAGGGGAGGCCTCATGAGCTCTTCGACCATTCGCATCCAGGACTGCATGACCCGGAGCCCCCACTCGATCGGCGCCGATCAGAAGGTCGGCCTCGCCCGCGCGCTCATGCGCGGACATCGCATCCGGCACCTGCCGGTGCTGAGCGGCGGCCGGCTGGTCGGCATCCTCTCCGAGCGGGACATCTACTGGATAGAGACGCTCAAGGAGCGAGAGGGGGACGATCTCCTCGTCAGCGAGGCCATGTCGCCGTGCCCCTACGCCGTCGCGCCGAGCGCCCCGCTCTCCGAGGTGGTCCGCGAGATGGCCGAGCACAAGTACGGATCGGCGGTGGTGCTGGACGGCGCGCAGGTCGTCGGCGTCTTCACGACGACCGACGCGCTGGCCGTGCTGGCCGCCCTGCTCACCGAGAGAGAGATCTCCTGACCCGAGGCTCTGCCCGCGTGACGGCGCGGCCGGCCGTGGCCCGCCCCGACGCCGGCAAACACGCTCCGTTCATCCCTCCAAGAACACCGGAAGAAGGCACACGATGCAGCAGACGATCACGGACTGGCGATCGCGCTTCGGCGACAAGATCAAGACGGCCGAGGAGGCCATCCGCGCGATCCCCCCGGGGCGGCGCATCCTCGTCGGCTCGGGCGCCGCGGAGCCGACCGATCTCGTGAACGCGATGGTTCAGTCCGGCGACCACCTCGCCGGCAACGAGATCGTCCACCTGATGACCGAGGGCCCCGCGCCGTACGTCCGCCCCGGCCTCGAGCGGCGGTTCCGTCACACGGCCTTCTTCATCGGCCAGAACGTCCGCGAGGCGATCCACGAGGGGCGCGCCGACTTCATGCCGGTCTTCCTCTCGGAGATCCCGAGCCTGATCCTCTCGGGCCGGGTGGGCATCGATGTGGCCCTCATCCAGGTGAGCCCCCCGGACGCCCACGGCTTCGTCAGCCTCGGCGTCTCCGTCGATATCGTCCGCGCCGCCGTCGACTCGGCGGCTCTGGTCCTCGCCGAGGTCAACCCGCGGATGCCCCGCACCCACGGAGACTCGTTCTTGCACGTGGATCGGATAACCCACCTCGTCCCGGTGGACCGCGAGCTCCCCGAGCGCGCGATCGAGCCGCTCGACGACGTCGACCGCGCCATCGGCCGCAACGTGGCGACGCTCGTGCCCGACGGCGCGACGCTCCAGACCGGCATCGGCAAGATCCCGAACGCCGTGCTCGCCGCCCTGGGAGACAGGAGCGACCTCGGCGTGCACACCGAGATGCTCTCCGACGGCGTGATGGATCTCGTCCAGCGCGGCGTGATCACGAACCGCAGGAAGACCCTCCTGCCAGGGAAGCTCCTGACCTCGTTCCTCCTCGGCAGCCGCGCGCTCTACGCCTGGGCCCACGACAACCCGGTCATCGAGATGCGCGGGTCCGCCTTCACCAACGATCCGCTGACGATCGCGAGGAACGACAGGATGATCGCGATCAACGCGGCCCTCGCCGTCGATCTGACGGGCCAGGTCGCCGCCGACACGCTGATGGGCCGCTTCTTCTCCGGGATCGGGGGGCAGGTCGACTTCATCCGGGGCGCGGCGCGGAGCGCCGGCGGCAAGCCGATCATCGCGCTCCGGTCCACCGCGAAGGACGGCACGATCAGCCGGATCCAGCCGGTGTTCGAGCAGGGCGCCGGCATCGTGACGAGCCGCGGGGACGTGCATTACGTGGTGACGGAGCACGGCGTCGCCGATCTCTGGGGCCGGAACATCCGGGAGCGCGCGCTGGCGCTCATCGAGATCGCCCACCCCGATCACCGCGCCGACCTGCTCGCCGCGGCCAAGCAGCGCCGCTATGTGTTCGGCGATCATGTCCTCTCGCGCGCGGATCGCCCCTGACGGGCGCCGGGCTCAGCCACGCATGACTCGCCGCGTCCAGACGAGAGCGCCGCGCGAGCCGGTCGAGGTGGCCGCGGCGACCGGCGCAGCACACCGTGCCGCGCCCCACATGCGGGCGCCGGGGCGCGCGAGGTGCGCCCCCGGACCCTGCCATGACCATGATATAGAGCGCCTCGCCCGTCCATGAGCCCTCTTGATCACAACGATGTCGCCGTGAATCCCTCCGCCCTCGTGCCCTCGCTCGACGATCCGCTGGACGAGGGTGCCTCGGCGCCGGCCGCGCCTGCCTCGGCGTACGACGCGGCGCTCCGGGAGGCCGAGGAGCTCCGCAGGCGCCCCTATGTCTCCGCGGGCCCGGAGAGCATCATCCGGCAGCACGGCAAAGGCCGGATGACGATCTGGGAGCGCATCCGGGTGCTCACGCCCGAGCCGCCGCGGGTCGTCTTCGAGAACTGGGGGCCCAACCTGGACGGCGCCTCGCTGGTCACCGCGATCCTGCGCATCGGCAGCCGCGACGTGGCGCTGTACGGCCACGATTTCACGGTCCGTGCCGGGTCGATGGACGCGACGAACGGCCGCAAGCTCGCGCGGCTGTTCCAGCTGGCGGGAGAGCGGGGCATCCCGCTCATCGGCCTCAACGACAGCGCCGGCGCCTACGTCCCCGCGGGCGTCGGCGGGCTCGACGGCTACGCCGAGGCGTTCGCGGCGCTGCGCAAGATCAGCGGCGTGGTCCCGAGCATCATGTGCATGTTCGGGTTCAACGCGGGCGGCGGCTCCTACCTGCCGCGGCAGGGCAGCTTCGTCATCCAGCCGGGCGGCACGTTCTTCGGCCTGACCGGGGCGGCGGTCGTCAAATCGGTCCTCGGCGAGGTGGTCTCGCCCGACGACCTCGGCGGCCCGCGCGTCCACGGCGCCTCGGGGGTGGCCGATCTCACGGTGCCAGACGAGGTGGGCGCGCTGCGCACCACCGTCCGGCTGCTCGGTTACCTGCCGAGCAACAACCGCGAGAGCGCGCCTTTCCAGCGGACGAGCGATCCGGTGGGGCGGGAGACGACCGAGATCGACACGCTCCTCCGCAGGACGATCTCGTCGCCGACGGGCTACAACACGCCGCTCGATATCAACATCATCATCCAGCGCATCTGCGATCACGGCGACTACTTCGAGGTGCAGCCGCAGCGCGCGCGCAACACGATCACCGCGTTCGGGCGGGTCGGCGGGCGCGTCGTCGGCTTCGTGGCGAACAACAGCGCTGTCGCGTCGGGTCAGATCGACGTGGCGGCCGCTTACAAGAACGCGCGCTTCATCCGCTTCTGCAACCTCTACAACATCCCGCTCCTCTTCATGGAGGACACCACCGGGTTCCTCCCGGGCAGGGAGCAAGAGGCGATGGGCATCGTGCAGGCCGGCCGGGCCATGCTCGACGCGATCATCGACGTGCGCACCCCGCGCATCCTGCTGCTCGTGCGCAACGCGTTCGGCGGCGCCTATGCCTCGTTCAACAACTACGCGACGGGCGCGGACGTCGTGCTCGCGCTCCCCACGACGCGCGTCGCCGTGATGGGCCCCGCCGGCAAGGAGTTCGTCTACAAGGACGAGCTCCGCAAGGTGCGCGCGCAGGCGAGCGCCAGGGAGAAGGCCGGCGTCAAGGAGCGGCTCGCCCGCGGCCTGGACGAGGCCAAGGCGAAGGCGGAGGCCCGCGACGAGGCCGCGGCGTGGCTGAAGGCGAGAGAGGCCGAGTTCAACGCGCGGTACGAGCGGGAGCTCATGAACCCGCGCGAGGGGCTCAGCCTGGGCTCCATCTCGCGGCTCGTGATGCCGCGCGAGCTCCGCTCGGTGATCGCAGAGAACCTCGAGTTCCTGCTGCGGCACTACCAGCCAGGGCCGTTCACCGGTGTTCAGCGGGAGTTCCATTGATCATGGATGGATTCGAGACCAGGCGAGGTTACGACCGCAACCCGAGGGTGGCGCGCGACCGCAGGCTCGGCCGCTCGAGCTCGGCGTGGGCGCGCTCCTTCGCCGCCGACGACGTGCGGCCGCTGATCGTGTGTCGGGGCCCGATCCGGAAAGAGGCGATGGATGTCTTCGCCCAGATGGGGATCGAGCATTACGGCATCCTCCTCTCGGAGAAGGACTCGATCGTCTACACGCACGCCCTGGCGCCGGAGCTGCGCTGCGTCCACCCGGCGCACGTGCACCGCGTGAAGGACTATACCGGCGCCACCAAGGACGAGCGCGTCAAGCTGATGCAGGAGATCGTCGCGATCGCCCGGGCCGGCGGCTACACGCACGTGTTCGCGGGCTACGGCTTCATGGCCGAAGACGGGGAGTTCGTGCGCACGCTCGAGGAGGCGGGGCTCGTCTTCATCGGCCCGCGCTCGTCGGTGCAGCGCGCCGCCGGGCTCAAGGACGAGGCGAAGCGGACGGCGCTCGCGGCCGCGGTCAGCGTGACGCCCGGCATCGACGACGCGACCCGGCGGATCGTGCTCCGCAAGTGGCCCGATCACGCGGCGCTGCGCGCGGCCGCGGCAGAGCGCGGGCTGCTCGTCGAGGGCGCCGCGGGCGCGCGGCTCGCCGACGGGATCCCGCTCGCCGAGGCGGCGGACGCCCTGCTCGCGGCGGCGTACGCGCGGCGCGTGGATCTCTACACGACCGACGAGCTCTGCGAGGAGCTCGAGCGGGGCGCGGCCGAGCTGCTCGCCCGCCACCCGGGGCGGCGGATCCGGCTCAAGGCCATCGGCGGCGGCGGCGGCAAGGGGCAGCGGCTCCTCGCCGGCGTCGCGCCCGACGCGGCGCCCCTCGAGGCCGCGGCGCGGGCGCGGGCGGCCGAGGTCCCCGCGCTGGCGCGGGAGGTCCTCGCGGAGGTGAAGGCCGCGGGCGTCGGCGACAACAAGAACATCCTGCTCGAGCTCAACATCGAGGAGACGCGGCACAACGAGATCCAGCTGATCGGCAACGGCGCGTGGTGCGTCGCGCTGGGCGGGCGCGACTGCTCGCTGCAGATGCACGAGCAGAAGCTGCTCGAGGTGGCGATGACGCAGGAGGGGCTGCTCGAGGCGATCGAGCGGGCGCGCGCGGCCGGCGAGGCGCCGCGCGCGGCGTCGCTCGAGCGCGAGCTCGCGTCGCTCGCCCGGATGGAGGCCGAGGCGGAGCGGTTCGGGCAGGCGGTCGGGCTGAACTCGGCCTCGACGTTCGAGTGCATCGTCGAGGGGGATCACCACTACTTCATGGAGGTCAACACCCGTATCCAGGTCGAGCACCGGGTGTCGGAGCTCTGTTATGGCCTCCGCTTCGAGAACCCGGCCGATCCGGCCGACGCGTTCGAGGTGACCTCGCTCGTCGAGTGCATGGTCCTCCTCGCGCGCCACGGCGAGCGGCTGCCCCGGCCGATCCGCGTCCGGCGGGAAGGGTCCGCGGTGGAGGCGCGCCTCAACGCGACGAACGGCGCGCTGGAGCCCCACGCGGCCGGCATCATCGTGTCCTGGAGCGATCCGCACCCGCACGAGATCCGCGACGATCAGGGCATCTGCGTGAAGAACCCCGACACGGGGGTGTTCATGCATTACCGGGTCGCCGGCGCCTACGACAGCAACATCGCGCTCCTCGTGACCTACGGCGCCTCGCGCGAGGAGGCCTACCAGCGGATCTGCGAGATCCTGCGCACGACAACGCTGCGCGGCAGCGATCTTCACACGAACCTCCTGTTCCATTACGGGCTCGTGCACTGGTTCCTCGCGCGGAGCGTGTGGACGAAGCCGACGACGCGCTTCGTGGTCCCCTACATCACGCAGGTCGGCCTGCTCGCGGTGGAGCTCGGGGAGCTCGATTTCGATGCGATGTGGGCCGAGCTCGGCGCCCGTCACGAGCGCCGCCTCGCGGCGCGGGCCGGGGCCGCGGAGGCGACCGGCGCAGGAGCGTTGAAGAAGGTCTTCACGCTGAAGGACACGCTGGTGCGCCGTCCCGTGGAGAAGATCTGCGCGGAGCCGCACCTCCTGTCGGCGTGGCTCAGCCGGAACATGGGGTCGTTCGAGATCCGGTCGGGGCGGGTGCGCTGGCTCAAGAACCCGATCGATGTGCTCGCGGACACGTACTGGCTGCTCAACATGACGCCGCAGCCGCAGGCGCCCGCGGCCCATGTGATCTGGGATCACGACCAGGAAGTGCTCTCGCGGGCGCTCGGCTTTTACCGGCGCGTCGGCGAGCGGATGGGCCAGGCGGGCGGCGCGCCTTCGTGGCCCGAGCTGCGAGCGCACCTGTCACGGGATACAGCGCCTCAGGGCTACGACGCCGAGCTGTGGCGGCGGGTCCGCGGCTCCCACCTCGGCTTCCAGGCGGGCCTGGAGCTCCTCGACGCGCTGGTCCTCGCGGGCGACGCCGCGCGCTTCTTCGAGCTCCGCGCGCGGGAGGACGGCACGGTCGACATCCCCGAGCGCCTGCTCGATCGCGAGCTCTCGGCCCGCATGCGCAAGGTGCTCGCGCCGCCGCCCGCCATGCGGGCCAACGAGATCGTCGCGGTCACCGGCGGCATGTTCTATGCGCAGGAGGCGCCGGATCGGCCTCCGCTCGTGACGAAGGGCAGCCATTTCGCCGCCGGCGATCCGCTCTACGTGATCGAGGTCATGAAGATGTTCAACAAGGTGCTCGCGCCGTGCTCCGGCACCATCGAGGAGGTGCTCATCGACGGCGGCGAGGGGACGATCGTGCAGAAGGGCCAGCCGCTCTTCCGCGTGAAGCCCGACGAGGTGCTCGTGGAGGAGGACTCGGCCGAGCGCGCGCGCCGCCGGCGCGAGGCGACGCGGCGGTACGTCGACGCGATCTTCGACGCCGAGGGCCCGTGAGGCCGCGCGTGGGCTGAGGGGCCGCGGGCCGCGTCGGCCCGGTCAAGGAGCCCGAGGCCCCGGCGCGGCCGTCGAGGACCGGTGAGCGGCGCGCTTCACGGCGTCGCGCGCCGCGGCGAGCCCATCGAGCAGGCGCGCCACGGCCGGCTCGGGCAGCTCCCGGTCGGCCCACGGATACAGCCCTTCCTCCTCGTGGGCGGCGTGCTGCCGCAGCGCCCGGACGAACGCCTCCACCCGCTCTTCCCGCAACGTGTGGAGCTCGATCGCGACCCCCATCTCCGCGATCAGCTTGCGGATGCCGAGGTGCTCGGCGCGAACGGTGCCCGCCTCCTCCGGGTCGAAGCGATCGAGCACCGGCAGGAGCACCGCCTCCTCCGCCTCCATGTGCGCCGAGAGGTCGCGCTCGAACGCTCCCCACATCTCGCGCGCCGCCTCCGCATCGCCGGCATGCATCCGGTTGAGCAGGCCCTCGAACACCTCGTCCAGCCGCTGATGATCCAGGCGCAGCGCGTCGTACAGCCCCTTCTTCATGACGTCCTCCGATCCAGGGACCGAGCATGAGACGTACCAGCGCCGAGCCCCGCCGGCAGCGCGGCGCCGCGCGGCAGGAGGTGCAAACGCCGCGCGTCGGCGCAACGCGCCCGGCGCTCGACCTCGAGAGGGAGCGGCACAGGGGATCGTCGCGCTCAGGACAGCCTGCTCACGCCGCGGGAGGCGGGGGCGCCGGCCCCGCGCAGGGGAGCTCGACGATGAAGGTGGCTCCGGCGCCGGGCTGGCAGTTGCACCGGATCGAGCCGCCGTGGTCCTCCACGATCTTGCGGCTGATGTACAGGCCGAGGCCCAGCCCGCCGTAGTGCCGCTCCGAGACGGCGCGCTCGAAGCGCTCGAAGATGCGGCCGCACTGCGTCGGATCGACGCCGATGCCGTGGTCCCGGACCGCGAGCCGGGCCACGCCTTCCTCGACGCCCACGACGATGTCGATGGGCTTGCCGGCGCCGAACTTGATCGCGTTGCCGAGGAGGTTGGTGACGACCTGGTCGAGGCGGGACCGATCCCAGCACCCCACGACCGGCCCATCGCCGCGGATCGAGAGCGCGCAGCGCGCCCTCGCCAGATCGGCCTCGAAGCGCAGAGCCACCGCGCGGACGAGGGCCCCGAGGTCGACGTCGCCGAGCTCCAGCGCGCGCGGCCTCGACTCGATGCGCGAGACGTCGAGCAGATCACTGATGAGCCGGGTCAGGCGGGTGGTCTGCCGCGAGAGGCGCTCGAGCCGCTGATCCATGACCTGCGGATCCACGGGGCGCCCCGCGCCTGCCGCGCGGCGGAGGGACTGCACCAGGAGCGTGAGCGACGTCAGCGGCGTATTCAGCTCGTGGGACGCGACGGAGAGGAACTCGCTGCGGGCGCGGACGGCCTCCTGGGAGGCGCGGTAGAGCCGGGCGTTGTCGATCGCGATGGCCGCGCGATGCGCGACCTCCTGCGCCAGCTCGAGGTCGGCGCGCCCGTAGCGGCGCCCCGGCGTGCCCGAGGAGAGGGTGAGCGCCCCGAGCCTCTGCCCGCGCACCACGAGCGGCACCGAGAGCCGGGTGCGCGTGCCGAGCTCCCGGAGCAGCCGAAAGTGCTCGTCGTCAACACACATCGTTCGCAGGATCTCCTCGGGCAGCTCGGGGATGAGGAGCGGCTCGCCGGTGCGGAGGATCGTGATCGACGGGTGGGGTGAGCCCCAGCGCGGCGGATACCGGAGCTGAAGCTCCTCGAGGACAGGCGCCTTCTCGGGGTCTCCGTGCGCGCCGGCCAGGCGGCGGAGCTCTCCGTCTTCCACGACATCGATCGAGCACCAGTCGGCCAGGGTCTGCACGCAGAACTCGCCGAGGCGGGCGAAGGTCACCTCGTAATCGAGCGATTCCGACAGGACGACGCCGGCCTCGGCGAGGAACGCGGATCGGCGCTCGGCCGCCTCGGCCGCCGTCCTCGCCGTCCGCTCCCTGGCGAGGAGCCGCGCGTTCTCGAGGGAAATCGCCGCTTGCGTGGCGAGCAGCTCCAGGGCGGCGAGCCGATCGGGGGTGAAGGCGCCGGCGAGGAGGTTGTTCTCGAGGTAAAGCAGCCCGACCGCCTGGGCCTGCCTGAGGATGGGCATGCAGAGGACCGACCTGGGCCGGCTCCGAGCGAAGTAGCCGTCGCTCGCGAACTTGCCCGCGTGGGCGGCGGCGTCGCTCAGGATGACCCGCTCCTTGGTCCGGTTCGCGTAGTGGATGAGCGACGCGGGGACGCGGAGCGAGCCGTCCAGCGGCTCCGAGCCGAGGAGGGTCGTCGTCGCCCCGCGCTCTCCGAGGCCCGCCTCCGCCTCGATCGAGAGGCCCTGGTCCTGGCACAGGAGGAGGCAGGCCCTCTCCGCACCTCCCTGCTCGAGCACGATCCGGAGCAGCGTGCGGATGAGCTCGTCGAGCACGATCTCGCCGGAGATGGTCTGCGAGGCCTTGGTCACCGAGGAGAGGTCGAGCTGATCGGAGCCCACCGCAACGGTCGCGGTGGGCGGGGGAGACCGCCGCTCGACGAGGTGGGGTGTCTGCCGGTCGAGCTGCCTCACCTTGCCGTGGGCGCCCCAGCGGGCGTAACAGGCACGGGCATTGCGGAGGTACAGATCGGCGAACTCCTCGAGCCCTCGCGCTCGATAGAACCGGGACGCGACCTCGTAGGCCACGGCTTCGTTGTGCGCGAAGCCGTTGTCGCGCGCCGAACGGACGGCCTCGTCGAAGAGGCGCTCGGCGTCGAGGTGGCGGCCCTCGATCCGGGCGACCTCGGCCTGGACGAGGGCGCGGCGGTCCTGGAAGTTCGCGGGGCAGTGCTCTGCCCAGAAGGACAATTTCCGCAATTGCACCTCGAGCAGCTCCGCGAATCGACGTTGTTCCACGGCAGGCGCATCGGCGTACATCGCCGTCAGCGTGAGCGCGTAGTAGAAGTGGTGCGTCGCCTCGTTCGCCAGGGACATCACTTCGCGCAGCATCGGCGCAGCGCGGGCCGCGGCCTGCCGCGCCTCGGCATATCGTCCATCGATGAACGCCGCGACCTGCTTCATGATGTGAAAGAAGGCGACCCCGATCCCGAAGCCGGCCTTCTCCATCGCGAGGACACACTCCGCCTCGTCATAGGTATCGTCGTTGAAGCTCGTGGACGCCTGCGTCACCCCCCTCAGGCTCGCCGCGAATTGCTCCTCGGTCCGGAGGAGGCGGCGCGCCAGGTGGTGGTGGCTCTTCTCGGCGAGCGACGCGTACTTCCGCGAGGCCTCGGTGAGCTGCTCCATCGAGCCGCCGCTCTCCACGAGGAGCCACACCAGGTTGAAGGAAGCGTAACCGGCAAAAACATAATCCCCGACATCGAAGCAAGCGACATGGGCCTGCTCCATCATCGGGAGGAGCGTCGCGAAGCGCATGCGCCAGACACTGACGAGGGCCGCGTGGTGAAAGAGCAGCCTCCCCTTCAGCGCCAGGCCGTTGAACCTCTCGTTCAGCCTGAGCGCCATCTCCGAGAATTGACACCCCCATGAGATGTTGCCGTACCTCGACACCAGCAGGGCGGCATAACAACTGTAGACGAAAGCGGACTCTTCGCAGTTTCCATGCTGCAAGCAGAGGTTCAATGCCTTGGCGATGACGAGGGGCCAGTACGCAGGTCGCGTGCTGTACGTCGGAGCCATCGCCTCGACGAGCAATCGAACGACGGCCCGCACGCGCTCGTCCGTGGTCGTCGGCGCGAGCGCGAGGTCGGCGATGGCGCGCCCGCCGAGGAGGATGGGGACCCTCTGGAGCTCGGCCTCCACCGCGGCATCGATCTCGCCTTCGGACTCCGGGAAGGTCACCCCGAAGAGGCGCACCGCCTCGAACACGGTGCTCACGGCGTCACCGAGCCGCCCGGCGATCTGATAGAGGACCAGGCGGAGCCGATGGGCCTTTGCGCGGTCGAGCGGTGAGCGTGCGCGCGCGAGGATCAGGTCGAACAGCTCGTCGGCCCGCTGGAAGTCGCCGAGGAGGCACTCGCATTCGGCGAGATCCAGGTGGATCGCGAGCGTCTCCTCGTACTGCCTGCTCCAGGCATCCTCTGGCAAGAGGGATAACGCCTGGGCGAGGTAACTCCGCGCGGACGCATAGGCGATCGCGGCCTTCGCCTTCGTCCCTGCGAGGAAGTCGAGCCGGCAGAGCGCCTCCTTTTCGCGCGGATCGGTGAGGAGATGGGCGCCGCGGTTCCACTGGTTCGCGACGTCGAAGATCCGCGCCGCGACCGCCTCCTCGGGCAACCGCGACGCGAGGAGCCGGCCGATCCGGAGGTGCTCTGCGGCCCGCTGCTCCTCCGGCACCAGCGAGTAGGCCGCTTCCTGGACGCGGTCATGGAGGAACTTGCACGTGCCGTCCAGGTCGAGGACCAGCCCCGCCCGGACGGCCTCCCAGAGGTCCGCCCGCGTGCCCTCTTCCAGGCCGCCGTGGACCATCGCGAGCAGAGCGATCTCCGCGGTGTTCCCCAGACATGCGAGCTGTTTCAGCGCCTCCTGCGTCGCCGGGGCCAGCCTCCGGAGCTTTGCGACCATCAGGTCGACCACGTTGTCCGTGAAGCCCTTCTCGCGGATCCTCGCGACGTCCCACCGGAACCGGCCGCTCCGCTCGTCGCGCTCGATCAGGCGCTCGTCGTGGAGCTCGGTGAGGAACTGGATGGCAAAGAAGGGATTGCCCGCCGTCTTGTCCTGGATCAGCGCGGCGAGCGGCGCGACCTCGTCGACGGCGCAGCGCAGGGCCTCGCCGACGAACGCGGCGAGCGCTGCGGGCGGGAGGGGACCGAGCACGATGTCCGAGACGCGGGCGCCCGCCTGCCGCACCTCGGAGAGGCTGCGCATGAGCGGGTGGGAGGCGGACACCTCGTTGTCGCGGTACGCGCCGATGACGAGGACGTCCTGCACCTCCGCGTGGGTCAAGATCTCCTGGAGCAGCCCGAGGCTGGCCGAGTCGGCCCACTGCAGGTCGTCGAGGAACAGCGTGAGGGGGCGCTCGCGGCGGGCGAACACCCCGATGAAGCGCTGGAACACCCTGCGGAACCGGTTCTGCGCCTCGACCGGCGGCAGCTCCGGCGCCGGCGGCGGCCGCCCGATGGCGAGCGCGACCTCCGGGATCACGTCGACGATGAGCTGGGCGTTGATCCCGAAGGCCTCGAGGAGAAGCCGCCTCCACGTGGCGATCTGCTCCTCGCTCTCCGCGAGGAGCCAGCGCACGAGCTCCCGGAAGGCCTGGACGAGCGTGGCATAGGGGATGTCGCGCTTGTACTGGTCGAACTTCCCCGAGATGAAGAAGCCCCCCTGCCGGACGACCGGCGCCTCGATCTGGTGGACAAGCCCGCTCTTGCCGATGCCGGAGTACCCGGAGACGAGCACGAGCTCCGGTGTCCCCGTCGCCGCCACGCGGCCCCACGCCTCCTTCAGGACGGCCATCTCCGCGTCCCGCCCGTAGAGCTTCTGGGGGATCTGGAGCTGATCGGTCGCGTCGTGCTCCCCCGGTGTGAACGGTTTGATCGTCCCGCTCCGGGTCCACTCGGCGAGGCATCTCTCCAGATCGCGCCGGAGGCCGCGAGCGCTCTGATAGCGATCCTCGGGCGTCTTGGAGAGGAGCTTCAGGACGATCTGCGCGACGGCGCCGGGCACCTCGGGGGCGACGTCCGAGGCGCTCGGCGGGGCGTGGGCGACGTGGCAGTGGACCCACGCCACGGGATCCTTCGCCTCGAAGGGGAGCCTCCCGGTGAGCATCTGAAAGAAGGTGACGCCGAGCGAGTAGAGATCGGCGCGGCTGTCGATCGCCCGGTTGGTCCGCCCCGTCTGCTCCGGCGCGAGGTAGGGCAGCGAGCCCTCGATGAGGCGCGCCGGCTGCGTGGGCCGGTGCTCCCGGGGGAGACGGGACGCGAGGCCGAAGTCGGTGATCTTCACCTCGCCGCTCGCGGGGCTCACGAGGATGTTCTGGGGCTTCAGGTCCTTGTGGATGATGTCCTTGCCGTGGATCTCCGCGACCGCCCCGGCGATGCGGATGGCGACCGGGAGGAACCGATCCATGGGCATCGGCTCGCCGAGCAGGCCATCGAGGGAGTCAGCGCCCTCGTCCTCGAGGACGAGGGCGTGCATCCCCTGGTACGTCTCGAGGGCGAGCGGCCGGACGACGGCGGGGGTGTCGAACAGCGTTCCGAGCTCATACTCGCGCCTGAGCTGCTCGAGCTCCTTCGGTCCGCTGCGCCGCGGGTCGAGCACCTTGAGGATGACCGGATGGCCATCGGCGTCCCTCCGCGCGCGATGAACGACCGCCCTCCCCTCGCCGGAGAGCGTCTCGAGGATCGTGTACCGGGTGGCGGGAGTCATGGGTGAGGGCCTGAGGGGACACCCGGCGCTGCATGTCGTCCGAGCACGCCGGGCAGCTCGGCTCGCCGCGCCCTGGTCGCTCCGACCGGCGCACCCTGAAGAGATGATACGCCCCTCTGTGTCATTGCTCAAAGCGACGCTCGAACCGGCGGCGGACGGGATACTGGCCGTCGATCTCGCGCGGCGCATCGTGCTCTTCAACCGCCGTTTTGCGGAGATTTTCCTCATTCCGGACGAGGTCCTGCCCCGCCGGGAGGCCGCGCGCGCCGAGGCGCCGCGCGCGGCCTCGGGGGGACGCCGCCTCGGCCCGTCAAGGAGCCCGAAGCCGCGGCTCGCGCCTGTCCGGGCCCGTCGCTGCCACCCGGGGCGCTGGCCTGCCCCCGCCGGATGCGGTACCTTCCTTGACGAGCGCGCTCGCGCGATGGGATGACCGACGAACCGAAGGTCAAGGGGGTGGCGTTTCGCTCCGCGGTGGCGAGCTTTGGCAAGCTGCGCGGCGAGCCTGTCCAGAAGCGCAGCCTGGATGAGATGTGTGAACCGCTGCGCGACGGCATCCGCTACGGCAGCCTCGTCTCCACCGGCTGGTACCCGATCGCCTGGTACAAGGACCTGTTCCAGGCCATCCGGCGCACGACCGGCGAAGGCAAAGAGCTCATCCACCAGATTGGCCGCCAGTGCACGCACGACGACATGAGCGGCATCTACAAGGTCATCGCGAACCTCATCTCCCCCTCCACCCTCTTCTCCCTCGGTCAGCGCGTCTTCTCCAACTACTATTCCGCCGGCCACGTCCGTGTCCTCGAATCCCGCCGCGGCTTCACCCGCGCTCTGTGGATCGGCTGCCAAGGCTTCGACGAGAACATGTGGACCGAGGTCATCGGCTCCTGCGAGCAGCTCCTCGTGATCGGCGGCGCCGACCACGTCCGCCAGCGCATCATCTCCGGCGGTGGCGACAACGACGACCATCTCGAGTTGACGGCTCACTGGAGCTGAGGCTCGGCGCAGAGCGTCGGTGAAGCGATCGCGGCCACGCGAGCACGACATCGCGCTCCCCCATCCACGAGCCGGAGGGCTGCGACCCGGGAGCCCGGCGCTGGGTCAGCCCCGGTGAGGGCGCGCGCCTCGCCGTGCGCGTGGTCGGTCCGCTCGCTCTTCGGCGGAGCCGGGATCGCGTTTTGATGAAGGACCCGTCGGATGCCGGCATTCAGACGAGCGGGGCCCATGAGCGAACCGAAGCGGTGGATCGAGGACGAGGGAGGCGCCCCGGCCGGGGCGCGCGAGCTGCTGCGTTTGGCCGCGCGCCCGCGGCCGCCCGTCGGGTGCGCCGCCTCATCGGCAGGGCCCCTTCGGGCGCCGCCCCTCGAAACGACGCGTTCACATGAGCTTGCCTGCAGGACCGGCAAGCTCGGAGGCATCCATGCGACAGGAGACGATCTCGATGAAGCTAGCCCAGCCCACGGCGGCGACCCGCGCGGGCACCCCGCGATCCCTCGCCGTCCTCCTCTCGACGGGCACGGCGCTCGCTGGATGCACCACCGAGCTCGCCGTCATCGGTCGCGACCTCGGCGCCACGACGTCGTCGTCGCCCGCCTCGTCCTCGTCCACCGCCGGCGGTGATGACCCCGGCATCCTCGATCCCGGCGCTGGCGGCGGCTCTCTCCAAGGCACCGCCGGCGCTGGCGGGGACGAGCGTTGCGAGCCGAAGCTCGCGGGGGTGGTGCGCGACTTCAAGGCGTTCAGCCCTGACGGCGGGCACCCCGACTTCGAGAACTTCGCGGGCGACGGCCTGAAAGGCATCGTCGAGCCCGAGCTCGGCCCCGACGACAAGCCGGTCTATGCCCATGAGGGCGGGACGGAGCACACGACCGGGCCCGAGGCGTTTTATCAGTGGTATCACGACGACCCCACGGTCAACGTACCGATCCGGTACGACGTCCCGCTCCAGGTGAGCGAACGCGGCCTCGGGCTCTTCTCTGGAGACCAGTTCTTCCCCATCGACGATCAGGGGTGGGGCAACGAGGGGCGGGATCACAACTTCGGCTTCACGTACGAGCTCCACATGACGTTCGACTACCAGCGCGGCGGCGTCTTCTTCTTCAACGGCGACGACGACCTCTGGGTGTTCATCAACAGGCGCCTCGCGATCGACATGGGCGGGCTCCACGTCCCGACCTCGGCGCTCCTCGAGCTCGACGCGCACGCCGAGGAGCTCGGCATCGAGGTCGGCAAGGAGTATCCGCTCGACTTCTTCTACGCGGAGCGCCGCGGCAGCAGCGCGGTGTTCACGATGATGACGTCGTTCAGGTTCACGAACTGCGACCCGATCCTGAAGTAGCATCGACGGTCTTCGTGCGATGGAACCCAGGGAAGCGGGCTCGGTGGGGCGTACGGCTCTGCGGGCGAGCGCGAGCGCGAGCGCGTCGCACACGCGATGGACGGATTCACTTGAGGATATGCAGCTGTGAGTGCCTCAGGTCGAGGTAGCACTTCATCCTGTGTATCTCGACACCGACATTGATACCCTTCGCCTTCAGCTTCGATATACTGATCTCCTTCACCTCGTTCGGGGCCTTCTTGAACGCCAGCCCATCGATCCTCTCGTACTTTGTCCCTTTGATCCTCTCGACCCGTCTCCCGATCTCCGTTTTATAGAGACCATTCACCACGCTGGTGGCGTCGCCTGTGACCGTGCTCTTCCTCCACGCGTTCACCGTGGAGGTGACTCCGCCGTTGAACGTGCTGGTGGTCCTGCCCGTGATCTGCGTGACGCTCCCCCCCTTGTGAATGGTGGTCGTTCTCCCCTCGTAAAAGTCGGTGGTGGCGCGACGACGGATCTCCGTGGCCCTCGTCCCCTGAACGGTCGTCTTGCTATTGCCTCGAATCGTCGTTTCGTTGTTTCCAACGACCGTCGTCTCGCGATCATCGCGGAAGATGCCCGTGTCCTTGCCCTGGATGGTGGTGGTGCGGGTCTTGCCGACGTGCAATCGGCTATGGCCATCGATCTCGACATTGCGATTGGCGTTGAGCGTGGTCTTGTCGTCACCATCGACGGTCGTGGTCCGCTTCCCCCTGATGAGGGTCTCCCGGTACCCACGAACGGTTATCTTGTCGTGACCAAAGATGTTTGTCCTGCGCCAGCCCCCGACCACGCTGTCCGAGTATCCACCGACGACGCTGCACGAGTATAGCCCGGTGACCGACAGACCGAAGCCTAACACAAAATTCTCGGAGAACCCCCCGGTGACCGTCGTTCGGTTGAGACCCACGATGTTCTCGGCGGAGAGCCCGACGAACGCGAACGCGTTACCCCACGTCTTCGACTCGAGCGTCGCTCCGAAGTTGGGCGCCCCCATCCGGATGTAGGTGTTCGAATGGGGCGTCGACAGCGTGATCCGCTCTTGCCCCGCCTGGTCTTCCAGTTCGAGGCGATTGCGCCCGCCCGTCTGGATCACGTTCCGCGTGCTGTTCCCCGCCGTGACCGGGCTCGGCGTCAGCGCGTTGGGCGCGACCCCGACGATGGCCGGCCTGTCGGGATCGCCTCCCGCGAAGGCGCACATGACCTCGACGCCAGCTCGGAGCGGGAAATGGAAGCCCTCGATGCCGCCGCCATGGGGCTGAAGCATCCGAACCCAGGTCGACGCCTTCCCCCCGCTCAGGTCGCTCTCGTCGAAGTGAAACTTGACCCGGTAGCGACCATGGCTGTCGATCTGGGCGTAGTCGCTGACCGCCGCTCCATCGACGATCGCGGTCTCGGTGCCGTAGATGCGCGGCCACTCGGTGACCTGCGGCGCGCGGAACTGCACAGTCGCGGCGATGGCCTTGGCCTCGATGCGGTAGTTCTCCTCCCACGGAGCGAGCTCCCGGAGCTCGGGGACGCCCGAGGCCTGGCTCGACCAGTGCTCGATCTCGGTGGTCAGATACCTCGTGTTGAACGCGGCCCGCGGATGGTCCTCGAGCTCGAACGTGAACCCAGGGATCAGCGTCCCCGCCGCGCCCATCGCCTGGTGGACGACGGCGGCGGCGGAGAGGCTCTCGGCCTTGATCCGCGCCAGCCGCGCCCCTTCGCCCTGCGAGAAGAACCGCGCGCCGTACAGGCTGACCTCGCCGAAGCCGTTGGCGCAGACGGACGCCTGCCCGGCGACCGCCACGGCCGGATTGGTGTAGTCATAGTCCTTGAGGCGGACCGAGCCGGGGGTGGCGCCATGCCGGCACGTGAAGGCGCGGAAGGCGTCTCTCGCCGTGTTGACGCCGCCGCTTTGCGGGTAATAACGGACCGGCCTGTCGCCATGGGGTTGATGGACCGACCGATCGTCGACCAGCACCAGCGTCTCGCCGCCCTCCCCGTGCTCGAAGTAATAGTAGATGCCTTCGCGCTCCATCCACCGGGCGATGAAGGCATAGTCGCTCTCGCGGTACTGGCAGACATGCTCCTCGGCGCCGTAGGCGCCCCGGAGCTGGAACGCGCAGTCCGTGACGCCGCCCTTCTGAAGGACATCTCGAATGATCGCCGGGATGGTCTTCTCGCTGAAGACACGGCTGTGAAGCGACAGGGTGAGCAACGCGAGGCGCGGGACCATGGTGGCCCGGAAGACGCACCGGCCGGCAAGGTCGTTGACCAGCTCGATGCTTTCAAGCACGCCGCTTCGGAGGAAGCGCGGGCCGCCGTCGCTCCGGTCGAGGGAGAGGGTCACCGGCTTGCCCACGGCGGCGGCCATGTCCAGATCGTGGCCGACGTCGTTGGTCATCGTCAGGTAGAGCTCGAAGCGATAGAGCTTCGAGATGCCCTCGGTGCCATGAAAAGCTACGAGCTTGGTGGAGGAGGGCAAGGCGCTCGAGTGAACGACAAACGGTTCGGACATGGGGGAACCTCACGGGTGAATGGAGGGGACCGTTCCCGTCCCGGTCTCCCTCGCGTCTGGTGGATGCTCCGGCGGCAGGCCGTCCTTCACCAAATCGTCTGCGGCCGTCTCTTCATCTCCTGTCCCCCTCCCTCACCGCCCCCGGTGCACCGCTCGTCCCGGTGCCGACCGGCGAAGATGGCGCCGAGAGTGAGGTTCGATGACACCTGCGTCTCTTTCTCGGCGTGCATCGGCGTGGTGAACCCGTGACGACGCGGAGAATTGCGCGGCTCAGGGCTTGACCTCGCGGCCGGCCCTCCGGCAGACTCCAGCGCCTCGATCACCTATGCCGCACAAATTCTGCGTCGCCGCGCCGTTTGCGCTGGCGTCCGCCTTGCTCCTCCAGGCCGGAGCCGTCCGCGCGTCGGGCGCGCTGGAGATCACCGGCGCTCCCACGAGCGCCAACGGGCTGAACGCACGGGCGCTCGCGCGGGGACCGGAAGCCGCGTTCTTCAACCCGGCGCTCCTGCCGTACGCGCCCGCGACGACGCAAGCGGGCTTCTTCGTGCTCGTCACGCACGGCGACATCACCCTCGCCCCGCGCCCCCCTGGCATCGACGTGCCCGAGTCGGTGTACGATGGCCAGATCCGGAATCCGGACGGCTCGACCTCTCGGCTCACCCACCGGCCCTTGCCGGGGTCGAAGCTCCCGAGCCCGCGGGATGACACGCGCGACCGGCAGACCAACACGTACGCGACCCTCGGGTTCGTGCGTCCGCTCTACGAGGACCGCCTCGTCCTGGGCTTCTACGCCCTGCTGCCGCTGAAAAGCTTCCAGGAGCAGCGGGCCTTCTTCGCCGACGAGCGCGCGCAGTACTTCTCGAATCGGCTGGAGTTCGAGCTGCTGGGAGATCGCTTGTCGGTCACCAGCCTGGCCGTGTCGATGGCTGGCCGGATCACCCGCTGGCTGTCGGTCGGGGCGGGCGTCGACGTCACGATCGGCACCAGCGCGCGGACCGCCGTCCACGTGCCCGACGCGAGCGACCAGCGGACCGCCCTCATCAACCCGGACGTGGAGGTCGAGAGCGTCTTCGCTCCTTACTTCGCCTTCGCGACCAGCCCGGCCCCCTGGCTGCGCCTCTCGGCCACGCTCCACCTCGCCTCGGCGTCGGACACCGACGGCGAGAACAGGATCCGCTTCTGGAACGCTACCTATCCGGAGGGCGAGACCTCGGTCCCCCAGGCCTATCGCTTGACGCTCGGCCACCAGCCGACCCGCGTCGGCGTCGGGGCCTCGGTCATGGGTCCGCCGAGCGAGGACCGAGGGGGCGAGCGCGCCGCGCGCTCGAAGGACCCGGCGCCGCACGCCTGGGAGATCGGCGCGCACGCGCTCCTGACGCGGTGGTCAGAGTACCGCGATCGGCACGCGGAGACCCCGCCCGACCCGTGGTCGAGCACGGTGTCCGTGGGGCTCGGCGGCGCGGTCGTGCTGGGGACCCGCAGGCTCTCTGCCGACGTTGCCTTCACGCCGTCTCCCGTGCCCGACCAGACCGGCAGGACCAACTATGTTGACAACGCGCGCCTCGCGGCCAGCGCCTCGTTCGAGACGCCTGTGTCGCTCTTCGGGGCCAACTTCGGCGTGGGAGCGTTCCTGCACGGCCAGCTGCTCTTGCCACGGGAGGTGTCGAAGAGCCCGTCCGCCAGGAACCCCGTGATCGACGAGGTCCCCGACAATTTGGTCGACATCGTGAGCGGCGAGCCGCTCGACGGCGTGGAGGGGCTGCAGACGAACAACCCAGGTTATCCCGGCTTCTCCAGCGGCGGCTGGCTGGCCGGCGCCGGCTTCGTCCTGCGGCTGCCCGAGTGAGCAGCGCAGCGAAGCCGGCGTCCTCTCGATCGGAGTTCCGGAGGCGCTCGGTCACGCGGGGCGCCGCGACCGCCGGGAGGGGCTTTACTGGAAGAGCGTGTCGGCCCTTTCCTTGATCCAGGCGCAATCCGCGTCATCAGGGGTACGGACCATCACGAAGGTGCTGTTGCACGCCTCCGGATCGGGATACGTCCTCGAGGCGGCCATGGTCGCCTTCAGGCTCGGAGGATCCGTTTCGAGCACGCTCTGCTCCGACACGAAACCGAGCCGACCTTCGATGCGATCGGTCGCGACCGCCACGCCGTCGAGCTCGGTCCGCGCCCGCTCGGCCACGTACACCGACCCGTCGATGAGCCCCTGGAGCTGAACCGTCATCCCCGGGTGCCCATCCTCGTCCTGATCGACGACGCGGGCGTCCTCCGGATCCGTGGGCAGCTCGTCCTGCTCCGCGTTGTCGAGCGCCGCGCCGACCACCTCGTAGAGGGGCCCGAGCTTGTAGCGGAGTCCCCCTTCGCTCACCGCAAACGTGCCCTCGCGCGTCACCGGCACGAGCGCCTCGCGGAAGCTGTCCGGAATGACGGCGTGCACGATCGCGTCCGGGTCCTCGGTGTAATGGTCGCAATACGTGCCCTGCCAGGAAATGGCATCTCCGTTCTGCTGCTGCGTGACGAGCAGCACGCTGACGATGCGCGTCTGGAACGGCGGGAGACCCTGCGCCTGGGTGAGCTGCGACCCGATGGCGCGGTACGCCCACGTGCCGGAGACATCGGTGACCTCCGGCGCCGCGGCCTGCGCGCAGCCCGGCGACTCCCCGCCCGCACCTCCCGTCCCTCCGGATCCCGTGCTCGTCGTCGCGCCCGTCGTCGTCGCGCCCTCGTTGTCGGCAGGATCCGATCCGCAACCCAGGAGGGGCAAGGTAAGCAATCCAACGAACAGGTTGTACCTCATTCAAAGCTCCATGCATCGCCGGCCCGCGCGTCGAGGCGGCCGTAAGGAGGACCGCCTTCGGTCGTCCAAGGCCAGCTCGTCTGCGTTAGGACGACCGGCGCGGTTGTTAGCATGAGCGCGCGCTGGAGGTGCACCGACGCGCCGGCTTCTCGCGACGAGCTCGTCGACCAGCCCCCGCCGGAGGTCTACGCGACAGGCGGCCGAGATCCGTCAGGGGGACAGGATGAGCACCTTGACCTGACTCGGCACGATCCGCATTCCGGGGCAGTTCGTGGAGTTCTGCAGGCTCATGCTGGTCAGCCGGGTGGCCGGCATGCCGCCGACGAGGCAGGTGAACGCGGCGGTGATGTGGCGGGACGGCCCCATGACCGAGCCGGACGCGACCCCCAGGGCGACGCCGGGCTGATCGCCGACGGAGATGAGCTGCGTCGTCAGCAGGTTATGCGCGGGCGCGCACATGAACAGCACGTTGTACGCGGCCGGCGCGCTCACCGGGCCAAAGGACATGTTCGGATAAGGGATCGGGGCAGGCACCGGCGGGGTGAGGCACACGTCCGGAAACCCCAGGTTCATCCCGCCCATCTGCGTGTTCGCGAACATGATGCCTCCTCAACCCAGGTGGATCTGCTCGCCGTCGATCTTGACGAGCTCCTGCGCGGTCACCAGCGTGTTCTCGCCGCGCAGGCTCATCGTCTTCTTCGCGACGTAATCGACCCGCTCGGCCCGGAGCTGCTCGAGCTCCTCGACGGTGCGGTAGGAGCGCTTCACCCGCTGCGAGAGCCGCTCCAGCACGGAGTCGAGGCTCCCGGCGAGGACCTTGGCCTTGCTGATCTCCGCGCGAAGGAGCGTCCCGACGAACGAGAGGTGTTGCAGCGCGACGTTCCCGTCGACGGCGTTCACCGAGAGGCCCGCCGAGACCACCGCCACCTCCTTGGCCGAGACCAGGCCGATGCCGTCCTGCGCGGCGACGCCGAGGCGACCGGCAGGCAGCTTGATGTTCAGGTCGCCGTCCGCGACGATGCTCCCGGGCGCGCCGTCCTCCCGCTCCAGCACGGAGAGCACGTAGCAACGCCCGTCGGTCGCCACGGCGACGAGCACGAGGTCGCCCGCCTCGGGCTCGAGGAGGCACCCCTTGGCGCGCTTCGCCCGGAGCTCGCCCGCGTCGGTCTCCACGACGAGCGCCGCGCCGTCGGCGCGCACCACGGTGCCGAACTCCTGAGTGACCAGAGCCCTGGGCTCCTGCTTTCTCGCCAGACTGCGCATGATTCCCTCGTCAACGTGTAGACGTCTCGACACCCACGGCCGGAGGCTCCGAGCTCCCCCGGCCGCTGCTCAACACCCGTGATTGCCACTGCTCCGCCTCGGCGAGATCCGCGTCGTCGCCGAGGGCGGCCGCCCGGCTGGACCACACGGCCCCTTCGTCCTTGATCCGATGGAGGCGCGCTCGAAACAGGGTCGCCCTCGAGAAGTCGCCGGCCGAGACGTCGGCGTGGGAGAGGTCGGCGTACGTCAGGTTGGCGCCGTTCCAGCGCGCGCCCGTGCACGCGGCCCGGGTCAGGATGCACATCTCCAGGTTGGCGCCGGCGAGGTTGGCCTCGATGAGGCGAGCGCCCACGAAGACCGACTCCCTGAGCACGGCCCCGGCGAGGCTCGCGCGGGTGAGGTTGGCATTCACGAAGAGCGCCCGGCCCGCGAGCGCGCCGTCGAGCCTGGCGCCGGAGAGGTTCGCGTCCTTGAAACCGCACTGCGTCAGCGTCGCGCCGGAGAAGTCGCAGCCGCTGAGATCGGCGCCGGTGAACTGCGTCATCGTGAACGACATCCCGCGCAGGTCCTGGCCCGCGAGCTTCCCCTCCACGAGCACGGCGAGCTCGAAGACGGCGCCGCCGAGGGTCGCGGTCGAGAGATCGGCGCGCACGAGCGCCGTCTGCTTCAGCACGGCGCCCGAGAGGTCGATCCTCTCGGTCCGCGCGTCCAGGATGGCGGCGCGGTCCAGGTTGGCGCGCGCGAGCCGGGCGCCCGAGAGGCTCGTGTTGATGACGCTCGCGAGGGTCAGGTCTGCTCCGCTCAGGTCGATCGAGGAGAGATCGCCGCCGGTGAGCTGCGCTGCGATCAGGGAGGCGCCGTCCAGCTTCGCCCCCGTGAGATCACAGTCCACCATCGCCGCAAGGTGCAGGTTGGCGCCGGACAGGCGCGCGCCGCTGAAGCTACAGCCGGTGGCGGTCGACTCCTTCAGCCGAGCGCCCGAGAGATCCGCGCCGGCGAAGCTCACCTTGTCGAAGATCGCGCCGGAGAGGTCGGCGCCCGAGAGGTCGACGCCCGAGAGGTCGACGTCGGAGATGATCTCGCCGCCCTGGATCAGCTCGACAAGATCATTTCTGTCCATGGTTCTCCGGCGGCGCGACGAAGCGCACGTACTTCACATTGGCCCCCTTCAGGCTCGTCGCGGCGTTTCCGCGCATCTTCGCGGCGTCGACGCGGAACAGGTTGGCCCTCTCGAAGCTCGCGTCGTCGACCTTCGCCTTCTGCAGCACGGCCTCCATCAGATCGATGCCGGACAGCGAGGCGCCCGTGAGGTCTGTCCGCGTGAGCATGGCGCCCACCGCGACGGCGCGATCCAGGCGAGCGCCCGTGAGGTCGCACTCGCTGAGATCGGAGCTCCGCAGGTTGGCCTCGGTGAAGTCGCTCCCCCTGAGGCAGGTGCCCCGAAGGTTGGCCTGCTCGAGCGAAGCGCCGCGGAAGTCGGCGCCGGCGAACGACGAGCCCGCGATGATGCGGATGTTGTCGAGCCTGGCGCCGCGGAAGACGGCGCCGTCGCCCTTGCCGGTGATGAACACCGATGCGCGGAGGTTCGCGCCGCGAAAGTCGACGCCCTCCACGCTGGCCTCGATGAAGGTGCACTGCTCGAGGTCTGCGCCGGCGAGCTGGGCGCCGGAGAGGTTGGCGTTGATGAGGACGAGGTTGCGCGCGGTCACGCGGCTGAAGTCGGCCCCGTCGAAGGTCGCCTCGGACAGGTCGGCGTCCGACAGGCGCGCGCCGGTCAGGTCGGCGCCCGACAGGTTGGCCTTGGCCAGCACGGCGCCGGTGAGGTCGAGCCCGCCGCCCATCTTCACGTCGGAGAGGTTCGCTCCGCCGAAGTTCGCGCCGGCAAGGTTCGCCCCGGTGAGATCTGCGCCGAGGAGGTTGGCCTTTGCCAGGACCGCGCCGGCGATGTTCGCGCCGCACAGCCGGGTGCCCGTGAGGACCGCGGCCTCGAGCAGCGCGCCCTCGAGATCGATGCCCGACAGGTCGAGGTGCGAGAGATCGGCGCCCGTGAGATCGCGCCCCGCGAAGCTCTCCCCGGCCCGGTGCCCGGCGATCACCTCTTCCCGCACGCGAGCGGCCTCCTCGCCGCCCAGGCGGGAGGCCGCCGGGTAGTGGTGCGCGAACTTCCGGTAGGCAGAGCGCATCTGCTCCTCGACCTCGAACAGGCGCGCCGCGAGCTCCGGATCACCGAGCTGCGCCTCGAGCTCGGGCCACTCGACCCCGCCGTTCCGCGCCATCTGGGCGACGTCCTCGAGCCGATCGAGCTCCTTCCTGGCCGAGAAGCGGGGCGGGCCGCCGGCTTCCTTCTGCCGGTCGCCCATGATCGTGTCGTAATCGAATCCGTGCTTCGCGCACTCGGCGCGCGCCCTCTGCTCCTCGGCCGCGCGGCGCGCCTCCGCCTCCGCCTTGACCTTCTCGGCCTCGGTCATCGCCCGCTCGACGTAGGCCGGCAGCTCGTCCAGGCTAAGCTCGAGCACGTCCTCGTCCGGCGGCAGCGGCGCGACGAGCGGCTCCGGATCGAGCCCCTGCGCGCGGATCTTCGCCTTGAGCTCCTCGACGTCCCGCTCCATCTTGGAGCGGGCGCGCTTCTGCCAGAGCCGTTCCGACTGGAGCAGCCTGGTCATCTCCGCCTGAGGGTCGTCCGGCAGCGGCCCCGCGCCCGGCTCCGGAGGCGGCATCAGGTCCGCGTCGCGCAGCAGGAACAGGTGCCCTTTCTCCTTGTCGAGTCGCTGGGCCATGACGGTTCGGTAATGCTCGCCCGGCCTGGGCTCGCCCATCGCCTCGCAGGCCGCGACGATGTGGAGCACGTCGGCCGCGTCGTCTTCACGGATCTTGAGCGCCCCGCGATAGACGAGGATCCCGCGCTCGTGGTGGGGGAAGAGCCGGACCGTGTCAAGGCGGGTCGCGATCTCCCGGAAGGACTCCCCCTCGCCGGTCTTCTGGTTGATGAAACACCGCGTCGCCACCCCAGGCAGCGCCCCTTCGATCCGGGGCTTCCCAGGGTGCATGTTCTCGATGACGAACGCCTCGTCGCCCCGGAAATACCCCTCGATCTGCTGGTCCGGCGGCGCCGTGTTGAAGAAGCTCCAGTCGAGGTCCCTGGCGAGCTCGGGGAAACGCTCCTTGAGCCACGCTTCATCATACGTCCCGACCTTGGAGAAGCGCTGTGGCCAGGTCGGATCGTAACCTCCGAACCCGGCGGGCGGGGGCCGGTCGCCGGGCGACCGGACGAGGCGGCGCGGATCCTCGATGTTGGGCAACGGATGGACCGAGCCGCCCTCGCCACGCACCGGCGCGAAGCCTTTGCCGAGCGGGTTCGCCGCGTAGCCCTCGCCGCCGAAGGCGTTCTGCCATGTGATCGGCATCTCGGCGAACGGCTCCGGATCGGTCATCCCCAGGAGCTCGAAGCGGCGGTCTCCGACGACATAAAGCGTCTTGTCGATCGCCCCGAGCTGGACCCGCACCGAGCACGCGGCGCGCGGCACGGCGCCCGCGGTGAAGCAGCGGCCGTTCACGAGCAACTCTCCCCGGAGCTTGGGCATGCACTCGTCGAGGATGGCGTCGCTCCCGAGCTCCGCGCCGGCGAACCTCCAGAGGCTCTGCTCGTAGAGCAGGCGCCTCGGCGCCTCGAACGGGAAGAAGACGAGGAGCGTCACGACGAGGTACGGCTCGCCGTCGTTCTCGAACACCTTCGTGAGCAGCCCCAGCCGGTTCGGCTTGATCGTCTTCATGAGGTTCGCAGCAGGCTCTCGCGGTCTTCTGCTGGGCGCCGCGCTAGTGGAACATGTGGATGAAGGATTGCCAGACCTGAGCCCCCGTCGAGGTCACCCTCGCCCCAGCATGCCTGGTGACCGTCACCGCTGAGCTACCCAGCTCGACGCCCTTCTGCCAGACCTCGAGGTAGTTTTTGTTGACCACCAATTTGGCGTTCTTGACGTTGAGGCCGAGGACCGCCTCCGCCTTCACCCCGACGATGACATCCAGCTTCACCCCCGCGACCAGCTCCGTCCTTTGCGGGGCGACGACGTTCAGGGTGCCGTAGCCGTACGTGAAGTTGAACAGGCCACCTTGGGTCTTTTGAATTCTGAGGCCATTGATCTCGCGATAGTCGGATTTGGCCTTCGCTCTGAAGTGCTCTGCCTGGATAATGTAGTCACCCTTCGCGATGTGCTCGACGTTGCCGCCCGGGATGTCGACCTTCCAGCCATCGTTGAACTTCTGGTCGTGAAGGCCGGTGGTCTCCTCGTACCGGCCGCCCGTCGTCACCTTCGTCTCGTGATGGCCCTCGTACCGCTCCGTGACCTTCCCGTGGACGGTCGTCTCCTCGGTGCCGTGCTCGGATTTGCGCAGGTTGGTGACCGTGGTGGTCTGGGTGTCCAGGTATTTTTCCGTGACGGGCTTGGTGACCGTCTCGTTCTTCGTGTCCTTGTAAATCTCCGTGACGGAGCCGGTGACGGTCTCGCTCTTCGTGTCCTTATAAATCTCCGTGACGGAGCCGGTGACGGTCTCTTTCAGATAACCGCCGACCTCGATCTCCATTTGATCGCCGACGTCATCTTTCCTCCATGTGCCCGTCTGGATCTCGAGCGACTTGCCCGTCTTGATCAGGGCGGTGCCGTCCGTCCTGGAGATGAAATTGTGGTGATCGTTGGGCGCGCCCATGCGCAGGATCGTGTTCTCGGTCGGTGTGCTGACGGTGATGCGCTGCGAGCCCGCCTGGTCCTCGAGCTCGATGCGGTTCCTGCCACCGGTCTGGATGACGTTCCTCGTCCTGTTGGCCGAGGTGACGGGGCTCGGCGTGAGCGCGTTGGGGGCGACGCCGGCGATGACGGGGCGGTCCGGATCCCCGCCGAGGAAGGTGCACATCACCTCGGTGCCCTTGCGCAGGGGGAAATGGAACCCCTCGGTGCCGCCGCCGTGCGGCTGGAGCATGCGCACCCAGGTCGAGGCCTTGCCGCCCCGGAGGTCGCTCTCGTCGAAGCTCAGCTTGACCGCGTAGCGACCGTGCTGGTCGATCTGCGCGTACTCGCTGTCCGCCGCGCCGTCGACGACGGCGTGCTCGGTCCCGTAGATACGAGGCCACGGCGTCCGCTGCGGCGCCCGGTACTGGACGGTCGAGGAGACGGCCTTGACCTCCATCCGATACACCTCGTCCCAGGTGAGCCCGATGATCTGCATCAGCTCCGGCGCCCAGCCCGTCTGGTTGCCCCAGTGCTCGACCTCGGTGGCCAGATAGACGGTATTGAACGCCGGCCTCGGATGCTCTTCGAGCTCGAACGTGTACCCGGGGCGCATGGTGAACGCCGCCCCGGTGCCGTGGTAGACGACCTGGCCCGCGAGCAGCTCCTGCGCCTTCACGGCCGCGAGGCGGCTGCCCTCGGCCGGCGTGAAGAAACGCGCGCCGTGGACGCTGATCTCGCCGAGCCCCTTCGCCGCGACGGGCGCCCTGCCGGAGATCTCGATCGCGGGATTGTTGTAATCATAGTCGCTCATGCGGACCCTGGACGGCATCGACGTGTGCCGGCACGTGAAGGTCCAGAGCACCTCTCCCTTGGCCCTGTGCTCGCCGAACTGCGGGACGTACCGGACCGCCTTCTGGCCGAGCGGGACGTGGACACCCTTGTCGTCGGTGATGATGAGCGTCTCCCCGTCGTCTCCTTGCTCGAAGTAATAATAGAGCCCCTCGCGCTCCATCCACCGCGAGATGAAGTCGAAGTCGCTCTCGCCGTACTGGCACACGTGCTCCTGCGGCTTGTAGCTGCCGATCAGCCTGAGCTGGTACTCCGAGACCCCGGCGCCCGAGAGCACCGTCTTGATGATGTCGGGCACCGTCTGGTCGGTGAAGACCCGGCTATGCAGGGACATGGTGAGCTTCCAGAGCTGCGGCACGAGCACGGCGCGGAAGACGGAGCGCTCGCCGAACGCGTGGATGAGCTCCACCGTCGCGAAGATGCCGTTCACGAGGAGGGGAGCCCCGCCGTCCGGCGGGGAGAGACGGAGTGTCGCCTTCGTGCCCACGGCGTCGGCGAGGTCGAGATCCTGGCCCACGTAGTTCGTCATCACGAGATACATCTCGAAGACGTACGGCTTTGACAGCCCCTCTGTCCCTCGAAATCCAATGACCCGCGTGGCGGCAGGGAGCGCGCCGGCGCTGACGGTGAA
The DNA here is from genome assembly GCF_051524395.1 of Sorangium sp. So ce117. NCBI lineage: Bacteria > Pseudomonadati > Myxococcota > Polyangiales > Polyangiaceae > Sorangium > Sorangium sp. So ce117. The sequence goes on along the minus strand of NZ_CP150309.1, from coordinate 4,816,029 downwards.
CGCATCTTGCATGGTTGTAATCCCCGTTGTCGGTGCGCGTTAGCTCCTGGCGCCGGAAGGACGTCGACTGTAGAGGCGATTCCTGGAAAGCAAAGCGATGATTGCATGCCACGACGGCGCGGCGCCGTCGTGCGATCTGCACACCTGACGTCGCATCGCGCGGATCATCCGGCCTGCGCCGCTGGAGAATTGCTGTCCTCGGGCTGCCGCGGCGCTCCTCGCAGCGTCGCGATCTCGGCCTCGACGTGCGCTCTCAGGCGCGGATCGCCGGCGAGCCGCCTGGCCCAGAGCCGCTTCATCTGCGCCCACACGGTGCGTCGAATGGCGAGCGGATCGAGCGCCGCGGCCGCACCGTCGCGCTCGGTCGCGACGACCAGCCGCGCATAATCGGTCGGATGCACGACGCCGCGGATGGCCTCCCAGGCGGCGAGATAGGCTGCGTCGAACCGATCGCGGAGCGGTCGCTCGCGGCGTCGGGCCTCCTCCGCCATCGCCTCTTGCCATCGCGCCTCGGCCTGCTCCCAGCGCTCATCGGAGAGGCCGTGCGCGCGGAGCACGTCCGCCCGGGGGACCGGCCGCTCCGCGAGCTCCGCCGCGACGATCGCGCACCGCTCGACGCTGACCTCATCGCCTTCGCCCAGCGGCGGGAGCGGCCCCACGGACGCGGAAGGCGCCCGCGCGGCGCGCTCGCCGGACCAGGGCGCCCCAGGGATCGGCAGCTCGGGCGCGACGCGCGGCGGAAGCGGCGGCGCGGCAGGGAACGGCGTCGCGGGCTGACCGGTGGCCCGCGCCTCGTCCTCGCTCGACAGGAGCGTCGTGCTGGTGAAGATGGCAGGGATTGGATCTGCGACCGGCCCAGGCTCGTCCTGCTCCGCCGGCGCAGGGGCTGCAGGCCCGAAGGGGAGCGCCGGCGCGCGCATCGACGGCTCGTCCGGCTCCACGGGGAGCGCGAGCGTTTGAAAGAGTGACGCGGCGGACAACGGAGGATCGACGAGCTCGACGTCCTCTGCGGAGAGGCTGATCGGCAGTTCCGGGGCGAGCCGCGCCTCGCCCGCCCCGCTGGGAAGTTCCTTGATCCGGGCGGTCTCCTGGGGGCCCAGGCGGAGGGAAGGCGGATGCGCCGGCTGCGCGCGCTCCTGCTCCTCGAGGCGCACGTCGGGCCATGCGATCTCCTCGCCTTCGATCTCGACGCCGGCCACGATCCGCACGGACGCGAGGGCGTCCTCGCCGGAGACGGGGAAGACCCGGCGCCACACGACCGTGCAGCGCTGCTCGACGCCGTCGATGCGAAGCGTGTCGGCGTTGAGCTCGAGCACCTCGCCGTCTGCCGCGGCGGAGTCGGCGAGCCCCCGGATCCGCGCCACCCCGCGCGCCCCGGGCAAGCGCATCTGAAGCCGTGGAGCCGCCGGATTCACGTGCTCGAGCACGATCCACTCATCGCCTTGCAGAAATGCGATCCGCTGGTCCGCCGGCGCCGCCTGGAAGTACGACCAGTCGAAGCCCGCGGGGATGTCGGCGTTCGGCCCCTCGAGCGCCTTGCGAGGCGTGCTGCCGAGCAGCCGACGGCGCACCGGCGAGGCGTGCGCGAGCGGCGCGAAGCCAGCGAGGCGTGCGGGATCCTGGAGGTCGAGGATGCTGGCCGGGCCGTCCATCGGCTCCCCGTCGAACGGATTCTCCCACCCGTTCGCGCCGCAAACCGCCCTCTCGTACACGAGGGGTATCTGCCGGAAAGGACCCTTGTCGCGGACGAGGAGGCGCTTGTCGAGCACCCAGCCGCCCGCGCTGTAGACCGCGAGCCGCACCGGCAACGACTGGACCTCGGTGCCGCGCGGCGCGTGTGCGTCTCCGGTGAAGACCACATCGGCGCGACCGAGGTAGGGCGCGAGGTCCCCGCTCCAGCGGATGCTCCGCGCCGGGTTTTTGCCGTGGTGGACCTCGGCGCGGAGGATCTCCTGCGGATCGGTCCGCCACATCACCGAATCGATCGCGAAGGCGAAGCTCGCCTTGGCGATGACGGTGACGTAGTGCCGGCCCTGCGTGCGCCAGGCGATCGCGGCGGCCGCGGCGCCTTGCAGCGGCGTCACGGAGCCGCGCAGGAGCGCGCTCATGATCGTGCTCTCCGACGGCCGCTCCCGGCCATGGCTCGCCTCGGCACCATGAATCGCCTCCCGCGTTGAGTACCCTCGCTTGTGTTAAAAGCGCGCGGCAATCTCGCGATCTATCTGTGACAGCAGCGCCGGCGCACGGCGCATGGCAATGGCGGCTCGCCAGCGGCGCGCGCCTCCGGTCAGGCCTCCACGCGCCGAGGACGCTCCGCGCTCGCGGGTTCGCGGCGCGGCGGCCGGCCCTCCCTGGAAAAGACCAGGGTGCCGTCCTCCACCGGGCCGAGCTTCATCGCGAGCAGATCAAGCACGTAGTTCTGGCGGAAGTACCACGGCGCCTTCGATCCCTGCTTCGGCAGGTGATCCACCGAGCGCCGCACGTAGCCCGACGTCAGGCCGAGCAGCGGCCGAGGATCGAGGATGGATTCGTCAGGGCGCGGCAAGCACTGCCGGTAGCCGTGGCGATCCATGTGGTTGAGCAGCCGGCAGACGTACGTCGAGGCCAGCTCGGCGCGGAGCGTCCACGAGGCGTTCGTGTAACCGAGGCAGAGCGCGAAGTTCGGGACGCCGCCCAGCATCAACCCCTTGTAGATGAACGACCTGCCGGGCTCGAGGACGTCACCGTCGACGGCGAGCCGGATGCCGCCGCAGAGCAGCAGCTCCAGGCCCGTCGCCGTCACGATGATGTCCGCCTGGAGCTCCTTGCCCGACTCGAGCAGGACGCCGTTCTTCGTGAAGGTCCGGATGCTGTCGGTGACCACCGAGGCGCGCCCCTCCTTCACCGCACGGAAGAGATCGGCGTCCGGCACGAGGCAGAGGCGCTGATCCCATGGATCGTAGCGAGGGTTGAAGTGGGTATCGATGTCGAAGTCGGGCGGCAGATGCCGGGCGACCCCGCCGCGGAGCATCCGCCTGGCCAGCCGCGGCGCGCGCTGGCAGACCTGGTAGATGAGCAGGCTGAGCGCGACGTTCTTCCAGCGGGCGACGCGGTGGGCGATTTGCTCCGGCAGGTGCTCGCGGATCGCGTTGGCTATCGGGTCCTCCGAGGGCAGCGAGGCGATGTACGTCGGCGAGCGCTGGAGCATCGTCACATGCGCCGCGTCGGCGGCCATCGCGGGAACCAGCGTCACGGCCGTGGCGCCGCTGCCGATGACGACGACGCGCTTGCCCCGGTAGTCGAGATCCTCCGGCCACTGCTGGGGGTGCACGAGCTGTCCCTGGAAGTCGTCGCGCCCAGGGAAGCTGGGCGTATACCCGCTCTCGTAGCGGTAGTAGCCGCTGCAGACGTACAGGAAGCTGCAGGAGTAACGGGCGCGCTCCTCGCCTGGGCCGACGTCCACCTCGACGGTCCAGCGCGCCTGCTCCGACGACCATGACGCGGCTCGAACCCGGTGATTGAACCGGATGTGCCGGTCGATGCCGAGCTCCCGGGCCGTGTCGCGCACGTACTCGCGGATCGACGGCCCGTCCGCGATCGCCTTGGCCTCCTTCCAGGGGCGGAAGGAATAGCCAAGCGTGAACATGTCCGAGTCGGAGCGGACGCCAGGGTAGCGGAACAGGTCCCAGGTACCGCCGATCGCGCTGCGCCCCTCCAGGATCGCGTACCGCTTGCCGGGGCAGCGCGTCTGGAGGTGGTAGCCGGCCGCGATGCCGGAGAGGCCGGCTCCTACGATGAGAACGTCGAAGTGCTCGGTGGACATGCTGGGTTCCCGGGGGCGAGCGCCGTGGCGCTCCAGGACCCGAGCATAGCGTGGCGGATCAAGGCTGTGCTCGACGCCACGCGCACATTTCGGGGCGCCGCGCGGCGCTGCGGCGAGCAGGCGCGCCAGCGGACTGCCGGGCGCTGGCGCGCGGGTGGCGCGGTTGATCAGACCGCCGGAGCGCCGCTCGCAGCCGGCGCGGCCATCCCTGCCGCCTCACCTTCGGGCGCGGGCTTCGCCGAGGCAGCGCCCGCCGGCCGGCGGGTGAAGAGCCCCGCGACGAACCCCACGAAGGCCAGGACGCCGACGATGAACAGGGTGTCTCCGACGAGCCGCATCCAGCGCAGCGCCTCGAGGACCGGCTGCTGCATGAACTCCGCGCTCCGCGCATACCACAGCCCGCGCTCGACGCTGGCCCACGCCTGCGCCAGCCCGATCGGCAAGAGGCTCAGGAGGATCATGAGGCCGAGGCCGCCGTTCATCCCCCAGAACGCCACCCGGAGCCGCGCCTCGTTCCACACCGCGTCGGGGCGCAGGCGGCGGAGCATCACCAGCACGAGGCCGAGGGACAACAGCCCGTAGACGCCGAAGAGGGCGGCGTGCGCGTGCACGGGGGTCGTGTTGAGGCCCTGCATGTAATAGAGCGCGATCGGCGGGTTGATGAGGAAGCCGAACACCCCAGCGCCGACGAAGTTCCAGAACGCGACGGCGACGAAGAACTGGATGGGCCAGCGATAGGCCTGCATCCACGCGCTCCGGTGCTGCATCTGCCAGGTCTCGTGCGCCTCCATCCCCACGAGGACGAGCGGCACGACCTCCAGGGCGCTGAAGCTCGCGCCGACCGCCATCACCGAGACCGGCGTGCCGCTGAAGTAGAGGTGGTGGAACGTGCCGGGGATGCCCGAGATGAGGAAGATGCAGGTCGACAGGAGCGCGGCCCGCGCCGCGCTGTCGGGCCGCACGAGCCCGAACCGGGTGAACAGGAACGCGATGGCCGCGGTGGCGAACACCTCCATGAACCCCTCGACCCACAGGTGGACGACCCACCAGCGCCAGTACTCCATGACCGACAGGTGCGTCTTCGCGCCGTAGAACAGCCCCACGCCGTAGAACATCCCGATCGCGACCGTCGCGCCGGTGAAGAGCAGCACGATGTGCCGGCTCATGTCGCGCCGCGAGAGCGCGGGCCAGAGCGCGCGCAGCATCAGGAAGAGCCAGAGCGCGAGGCCGCCGAAGAGCGCTATCTGGAAGGCGCGGCCGAGGTCGACGTACTCGTACCCCTGGTGCCCGAACCAGAACGAGTGCTCGAGCGCGAAGCGCTGCTTCACCGACAGCCACTCTCCGGCGAGCGAGCCGAAGACCACGAGGACGAGCGCGCCGAAGAGGACGTTCACGCCGAGCCGCTGCCCCTTCGGCTCGCGCCCGCCCACCGCCGGCGCGAGGAACAGCCCCGTCGCGAGGAACGCGGTCGCGATCCAGAAGACGCCGAGCTGGACGTGCCAGGTGCGCGTCACCGCGTACGGCAGGTAGTCCGCGACCGGCAGGCCGAAGACCTCGTGTCCTTCCACCGTGTAGTGCGCGGTCAGGGCGCCGAGCGCGACCTGGAGCACGAGTAGCGCGACAACGACGAGGCAGTACTTCCCGACGGCCCGCATCGACGGGGTGAGCACCCACCCCGAGAGCGGGTCGCTCGCCGGGGCGGCGGCGGCCGGCTCCTCGGTGCGGCGGAACGCGTGGTACCAGACGAGCGCGCCGATCCCGGCGAGCAGCAGCACGATGCTGACGATCGACCAGATCACGTTGGCGGCCGTGGGGACGTTTCCGACGAGCGGCTCATGAGGCCAGTTGTTCGTGTAGCTGGCGCCGGTGCCAGGGCGCTCCGCGGCCGTGGCCCACGAGGTCCAGAAGAAGAAGGCCGTCAGCTTGTCGCGCCGCCCGGCGTCGGGGACCGCGCCCGTGTGCAGCGCGTAGCTCTCGCGCAGCCCGGTGAGGCTCGGCTCGTCGCCGAAGAGCGCGCGGTAGTGCGCCGCGGTCTGCTCGATCGCCAGCGCGCGATCCTCGGAGACCGTGAGCGCGCCGGTCGCGGCGTCGTAGCCGTTGTGCCGCATCGTCCGCTGGAGCCGCGCCTTGAGCGCGGCCTGCGCCTCGTCCGGGAGCGCCGCGAACGCCGCGCCGTGCTCTCGCTGGCTCCAGAGCGCGAGCTGCGCCTCGGCCTCGCGATGGAGCCAGTCGGCCGACCAGTCCGGCGCCTGGTAAGCGCCGTGCCCCCAGACGCTGCCGACCTGCTGTCCGCCGATGCTCTGATAGACGAGCTGGCCGTCCAGGATATCGTCCTTCGTGAGCAGCACCCGGCCGGCCGGCGTCTCGACCCGCTCCGGGATCGGCGGGGCCTTGCGGTACACCTCCCGACCCATGAAGCCGAGTATCAAGAAGCCAGCGGTGATGACGGCGGCGAGCGCCAGCCAGAGTCGTCGTAGGTTATGCATAGCGACCTCGTTGTTCGCGTGAGCCCACGGCGCGCCCGCGCCTCCGCGGCGCGACCTCGAGGGCTCCGGTCGTGACGACCGGCCCTGAAGCAGCCGGCGTGCCGCTGCCGTGCGCCCCTTCGTTTCGTGCCTCCAGGCGGGCGATGTTGCGGTTTTCGCAACATCCGTTCGTTGTCAAATCGACAACAACGTTGTACAATCGACAACATGGTGAAGCCGAACCTGGAGGCGCTGCTGTCGGTCGCGCTCGATCTCACGACGTCGCTGGGCGCCGAGGATCGGTACCGGCGCCTGCTCGAGGCGGTGCGGCACGTGGTGCCGTGTGATGCGGCGTGCCTGATGCGGTATCAGGACGGCGTCCTGGTGCCGCTCGCGGCGCACGGGCTCGCGCCGGAGGCGCTGGGGCGCACGTTTTGCACGAAGGCGCACCCTCGGCTCGACCTCCTCTGCCACGCCGAGGCGCCGGTGCGCTTCGCGCCGGACACCGAGCTGCCGGATCCGTTCGACGGGCTGCTCGCGTCGGACGCGACAGCGCTGGCGCACGTGCACGCGTGCCTTGGCTGTCCGCTGCGGGTCGAGGGCGCGCTCATCGGGCTGCTGACGGCCGACGCGCGCGACCCGCGGGCCTTCGAGGGGGTCGACGCGGCGACGCTCTCCTGGCTGGGCGCGCTGGCCGGCGCGGCGGTGCGCACGAGCCAGCTCATCGACGCGCTCGAGCACAGCGCCGAGCGGCTCGGCCTGGTCGCCGACGATCTCCGGCGGGCGGCGGAGCGGGAGCGGGGCGCGAGCCTGCTCGGGACGAGCCCGGCGATGCAGCGGCTGCGCGACGAGATCGCGCTCGTGGGGCCGTCGGATCTCACGGTGCTCATCACGGGCGAGACGGGCGTGGGGAAAGAGCTCGTGGCGCGCGCCGTCCACGCGGCGTCGGGGCGGCGGGGCGAGCCGCTGCTCCACGTGAACTGCGCGGCGCTGCCCGAGTCGATGGCGGAGAGCGAGCTGTTCGGGCACGTGCGCGGCGCGTTCACCGGGGCGGAGCAGAGCCGGCCGGGGAAGCTCGAGGTGGCGGACAAGGGCACGCTGCTCCTCGACGAGATCGGCGAGCTGCCGCTGTCGATCCAGCCGAAGCTGCTGCGGGCGCTGCAGGAGGGCGAGGTGCAGCGGGTCGGCGCCGATCGGTCGCTGCGCGTCGACGTGCGCGTCGTGGCGGCGACGAACCGCGATATCGAGCGGGAGGTGGCCGAGGGGCGCTTCCGGGCCGATCTGTTCCACCGGCTCAACGTCTATCGCCTCGCGGTGCCGCCGCTGCGCGAGCGGAGGAGCGATATCCCGCTGCTCGCCGGCCACTTCTGCGACGAGGCGCGCGCGCGGCTCGGCGTCGGGCCTGTGCGGCTGACGAAGGCGGCGCGCGAGCTGCTCGCGGGCGGCGCCTGGCCGGGGAACGTGCGCGAGCTGGAGAACACGGTGTTCCGGATGGTGCTGCAGGCGTCGCGGGGCGTGCCCCGCGGGGCGCCCGTTGTCGTCAAGCCGGCCCACCTCGGGGTCGACGTCGCCGCGGCGCCGGAGCCCGCGCCGCGCGAGGACGGCGCGGAGAAGGCGACGCCCGCTGCGGCGGCAGCGCCGCTGAACGAGCAGGTCGACGCGTTCCAGCGCGGGCTCATCGAGCGGGCCGTGGCGCAGCACGACGGCAACTGGGCCGCCGCGGCGCGATCGCTCGGAATGCACCGCAGCAACCTGCACCACCTCGCGAAGCGGCTCGGGCTGCGCTGAGGCGAACGGGGACGGCGAAGGGCCGGCGTCGCGCCGGGGCCTCCGGGTGGGGTATCCTCGGCCGCGCGCGCCGGTCCCCTACCCCGGCGCCGCCGCGGAGGCTCTCCCCATGTTCAAACGCATCGCGCACGTATGTCTCAACGTGAGGGATCTGCAGCGCTCGGTCGACTTCTACGGCAAGCTCGGGTTCGCCACCAAGTTCAGCTTCACCCGCGAAGGCGCGCCGTTCGGCGCTTACCTCGAGATCGCCGACGGCAACTATATGGAGATGTTCGAGGACCGGAACCTCGGCGAGGTGGTCAATACCGGGATCGCCCACTTCTGCCTGGAGACCGACGACATGGACGCCGTGATGGCGACGCTGAAGAGCCGCGGCGTCCCCTTCACCGAGAAGAAGCTCGGCTGCGACAACACGTACCAGATCTGGCTGGCGGACCCCGACGGCAACAAGTTCGAGGTGCACCAGTACACGCCGACCAGCACGCAGTACACCGGAGGGGTGATCGAGGCGGACTGGTAGTCGGCGCAGGGGCGGCAGCCGGGGTCGGATGGAGGGGCGCTCCCCCGTCTGCTCGTGGCGAGAGGAGGCGATCGGCGGGCTCATCGGTCCAGAGGAGCGGTGGAGCGGTGGACAGAGGAGCAGCCGAATGGCAACCCGAGTCCATGGACAACCGAATCTCAGGTCGCCCGTGGGCCCGGCGTGGGGTGGCTCAGGTGCTCTTGGTCGGCGCCGGCGCGGGCGCGCTGGCCTCCTGCTCACCCAAGCGCGCCGAGGTCACACCGCAGCCGGCGCCTACCGACAGGATCCTCACCGGCGCCGACGCGCTGGGCGACTGGACGACGGACGCGCCGGGCGTGAAGCGCAAGATCACCGTCGCCGACCTCCCCGCGCCCAACGAGGGTGAGTCGGTGACCAACAGCCCGAACAGGGCAGAACGTCCAGCCGGTGTGTTCCCCAAAGTCCCGTCGGGATTCACCGTCACCGAGCTCGCCACAGGGCTGGAGAAGCCGCGCGTCGTGCAGGTGGCGCCGAACGGCGACGTGTTCGTGGCCGAGAGCGCGGCGGACCGGGTACAGGTGCTCCGGGATACGGACGGCGACGGCAAGGCCGATGTCCGCAGCGTCTACGCCGAGGACCTGAACCGCCCCTTCGGCATCGCCTTCTATCCGGCCGGCACCGACGCGCCGACGCACGTCTACATCGCGAACACCGACAGCGTGGTGCGGTTCCCTTACAAGGCGGGCGACACAAGGGCCAGCGGCCCGGCCGAGGTGCTGGTCACCAACATCCCCTCGGGCAGGGAGGCCGTGGGCGGCGGCGGCCACTGGACCCGCGATATCGTCTTCAGCAAGGACAACCAGCGGATGTTCGTGTCCGTGGGCTCCCGCTCCAACGTCGATGACGACGAGGACGAGATCCGGCGCGCCTGCATCCTGGCCTTCACGCCCGACGGCAAGAACGAGGTGCTCTATGCGTCAGGCATCCGCAACCCGGTCGGCCTGGCCATCGAGCCGGCGACGGGCGCGCTCTGGACCAGCGTGAACGAGCGCGACGAGCTGGGCGACAACCTGGTCCCCGACTACGTGACGCGCGTGCAAGAGGGCGGCTTCTACGGCTGGCCCTGGTACTACCTCGGCGGGCATCAGGATCCGCGGCACGAGGGCAAGCACCCCGAGCTCCGGGACAAGGTCATCGTGCCTGACGTGCTGATCCAGTCGCACTCGGCCTCCCTCGACCTCTGCTTCTACACGGGCCAGCAGTTCCCGGCCGACTACCAGGGACACATCTTCGCGGCGGAGCACGGCTCGTGGAACCGGTCGCGGCGCACCGGATACAAGGTGATCCGCATACCGGTCAAGGACGGCAAGGCGGCGGGATATTATGAAGACTTCATGACCGGCTTCGTCACGAGCACCGGCGACGTGTGGGGTCGTCCGGTCGGCGTCGCCGTGGCCAGGGACGGCGCGCTGCTGGTGACCGACGACCAGAGCAACACCGTGTGGCGGGTGGCCTACGGCAAGTGAGACCCTGGTCTTCGCGCGCGCTCAGCGCGGGCGGCGCTTCGGGCGACCGAGCAGCAATCCCAGCGCCGCGAGGAGGAGCCCCGCCTGGGCGCCGGAGTCGCTCGCGTCGTTGCCCACGGCGCAGCTGCAGCCGGAGCTGGAGCTTTCTCCTTCTGTCGAGTCGCCGGTTCCCGAGCTGGCGTCCTGTCCGTTCGCCCCCCCGGACGCGGTGTCCATCGCGCCGCCGCTGCCTGCGCTGCCGCCTGAGCCACTTCCCATGACCCCGCCCGCGCCTCCGGTCCCGGGCTCGCCACCCGCGCCTCCGGTTGCGGCCTCGCCCCCCGCGCCTCCGGTTACGGCCTCGCCACCCGCGCCTCCGGCTCCGGGCTCGCCCCCCGCGCCTCCGGTTCCGGCCGCGCCGCCCGCGCCTCCGGTGTCGCTGCCGCCGGGGACAGCGCCGGGACAAGCTGCCGTCTCTGGATCCTGACCACCGGCCCTGTCGAGGCCGAAATACGCGGCGACGGCAGGTCCGTCGAACGGCACAGAGTGCCCGACGCCGTCCATCGAAAAGGCCTCATAGACCGTGTAGCCGCAGGAGCTCTTCCAGGACTGACGCGTGGTTCCGCGCTTCGGCGTGTCGGTCCCGCTCGGGGTTTCGCTCAACCCCAGGAGGTTCGTCCACTCTTTGACGTCTTCAGCCATGTTCTTGTAGCTGAGGATCGTGTCGGCGGTGCCATGCCAGTGCTGCAGGCGCGGGCGATGGCCGGTGTAACCGGGATAGTACGAACGAACGAGGTCTCCCCACTGCTGCCCGGTCTTCGTGACGTTGCCGCCCCCGCAGGGCCCGCTCCACTGGGCCGAGCTCCCCGTCCCGGTGACGTCGTTGTAGCCCTCGGCCCAGCAGCCACACGGAACGCCCATGAGCGACACGCCGGCCATGAATACGTCGGGGTACACACCGAGCAGCGCCTCGGTCATGATGCCGCCGGATGACCCGCCCACCGAGTACACGCGGCCCGCATCGCCGCTGTACTTGGCGAGCGTGTATTTCACCATCTGGACGATGGCCCCCGTGTCGCCGCCGCCGCCATGGGCGAGCGATCGCGTCGATCCCGCGTCCCAGCAGTTCTGCCCGGTGGCCTCCGGGAAGATCATGATGAAGCCACTGGTGTTCGCGATGGACACCAGGCTCGACATCTCGCCGAACGTCCCCTGGCCATTTCCCTGGCAATGATGGGGAGCGACGACGATGGGAGGCTTGGTCGCCAGCTTGTCAGGCACGTAGATGTACATGTTGACATAGCTGGGCAGGCCGTCCGCCCCCCATTCGCTCTGGTTGACTTTTTGCAGCGATGCCCCGCGCGCAGGCAGCGCAACGAGCAGCGCCAGCGAGAGCGACGCGAACCCGAGGACGTGACTTTTGAATTGGTCCATCGAACAGAGACTCCATGTCAACGACAGCCTGGCACGCGAGCCAGCGCCGCTTTGTTTCGCGCACTCTAGAGCGACAGACGGGTTGAAACCCCGAGAAAAAGCAGAAATTTCACAGGGAGCCGAGGAGGCGGGGAGCGAGAGATGGCGGGTAAGGAGGGGTCTTTTCTTCCTCCCCGCCTCCTCGCCTCCCTGTGAAAGTCTCAGGGTTTCAACACGATTGGTGTTCTAGAACTGACTCAGGAACGCCCACACTTCCTCGGGCATCCACGACATCTGCTTCCCGGCGTCGTTCGGCGACGGGGTATGACCGCCGTCGTAGTCACACCAGCGGGTGGGGTGCCCCGCCGAGCAGCCCTTGTAGTCCGAGCAGGCGTGGCCACCTCTGGGCGCCTTGGCCAGGGCCTCCACCATGCATCCATTTTGCTTGGCGAAGAAATCGCTGTTGGAGGTCTGTCCGGCTCCGCCGCTCTCCTGCTGACCGAGCGAAGACATGAAGGCGACCGGCTGACAGCTCGCCGGCCGGGGGAGACCGCCGCCGGAGTGCACAACCGTGGCGCGGTAAACGTCCGGGCGCGCGCAGGCCAGCGTCCACGCCATGGCACCCCCCTGGCTGAAGCCTTCGAGCTCGATGCGCGAGGTGTCGATGCAGAGATCGCCCGTGACCTGCTTGAGGATGTCGTCGACGAAGGTCACATCGTCGGCTGTCCAGAACCCGCCGACAGCGTCGGGCGCGATGAAGATGGTGCTCCCTTCGGAGAGCGACCAGAGCCCGAAATAGGACGGCGCAACCTGGCCGCTGTTGCCCGTGGCCCCGTGGAAGGAGAGAATGAGCCGGTACGGGTGGCCGTTGTCGTAATCGTCGGGGACGCGCAGGGCATACTTGCGGCTCGTCCCGCCGCTCTGCACGGTGCCAGCGCCGTTCTGGAGCGTGCGCATCTTGCCGCAGCCTGCGGACTTCGCCGCGTCACCTCCACCGCCGTCCCCGCCGTCCCCGCCTGTCCCGGCGCCGCCCGCGCCGCCCGTTCCACCCGAGCCCGCTCCACCCGAGCCCGCTCCACCGGCGCCGGCGGTCGCACCGCCGCTACCGGCTGCTTCGCCGCTGCTCGTGCCACCGGAAGCGCTGCTTGACCCAGCGGTCACGCCGGTCGACGCCCCGCTGGCGGCTGACACGCTCGAGCTGCCCGCGCCCGCAGCTTGTGCCGCGTCGCCGCTCTCGTCGCCGCACGCCAGCATCGCGACGCTCGAGAGCAAACAGAAGACATGGAAGCGACTGACGGCTTTCTTTTCGTAGTGCACAATGCCCCTCTGGTTGCGTTACGCCTGCGCGAAGCGCTCACTTGAGATCGACGACGGCGAACAGCGAGATTGGCAGACAGTGGTCGCCAGATGTTCCGCGCTTGGAGCGCGCCCTGATGTCATCCCAGCCGAGCCCAGCTGCTGCCCCTCCTTTCCCCCGGCATGCGCCTCGTCCGGAGCCACGGCGCGACCGTCGAGGTGGACGCGCAGGGCGCAGGACCCGGTGCGCCTGGCGGCCCATCCAGGGGAAGGCAAAAGAATATTCGGAGTGCCGAATGTGAACGCTCACATAGTCGGCGTCAATCACAAACTGGCGCGGCGAGCGTCGACGATTCGTCGGCGAGCGCGAGCGCGAGCGCGAGGCCCGCGCCTGGCGGGGACCGGAGCTGGTGGCGCGGGGTGACCGCGCCTTCGAGCCTCACGCTCGCGTCTCTGACCGCAGCCGCACCGACGCGTTGCGGCGCGGGCCTGCCGCGCCGACACCGCTCGAGGGGCGAGCGGCGGCGGGTCCAGGGCGCTGCGGCGTGGTGGCAACGGCCGGAGAGCGCGCAGGCGACCGGCCTGCCCGCCGCGTCATTCTCACTCCGTCGAGGCTCCGCACGCGTGCTGCGGCGCGCTGACGTAGGCTTGACCGAGCTCGTTGAGCTCGCCGTCGTCGCCGAGCAAGCTCGCGTGCCGGACGTTGTCGGCGCGGCCCGAGAACCACGCGTACTTCGCGATCCGTGGCTCGTTCTCGAGGTACGCGAGCGCGTCGACAAGGAACTCCTTCTGCTCGGCGAGGGAGCCCGCGCTGTCGCAGGCGAACTCCGTGAGCCAGAGGGGCTTGTCGAACCGTGACTTGTACGTCTCGACGTGGTTGATGAGCCACTGAGCTTGGTTGTCGCCTTCTCCCTTGCAGCCGGTGTAGATGTGGATGCCGATGTAATCGACCCGGCATCCGCTGCACGCGGCGAAGAAGTCGTCCAGGTACTTGAAGGGATCGGTCTCCTGGCAATCGCCGCCGCAGAAGTTCACGGCCGGGGACACGAGCGCGAGGCCGCGCGCGTCGGCCACCGCCTCGACGTGCGGCCAGAGCGCCGCGGCTTCGGCCGCGGAAAGGTCGGCCTGCGCCCCGAAGTTCGGCTCGTTGAACCCCAGCAGGAACCTCGCGCCCTCGGGGATCTCGGAGGCGATGCGGCCGGCGGCGGCGCTGTCGAGATTGCCCCCGCCCCACACCATCGGCACGTACTCGACGCCGAGCGTCCTGTAATAATCGGGCCGGACCCCCTCGTCCGGCACATGAGTCCAGTTGTACCACCAGGACACCGCCGGGGAGAGGACATCCATGTCCGCCTTCGAGTGATAGCCATACGCGAGGCCGCGCTTGCAGCCCGCCGGCGCAGGGCCGCCGCTGCCGCTCGAGCTTGTTGCGCCGCTGCCGCTCGAGCTTGCTGCGCCGCTGCTGGTCGAGCTACCGGCGCCGCTGCTGGTCGAGCTACCGGCGCCGGCGCTCGAGCTTGCTGCGCCGCTGCTGCTCGCGCTGCCCGCGCCGGCGCCGCTCGACCCTGACGACGCCTGTGCCTCGTCGTCGCTGCTCGAGCACGCCGGCACCGCGGCGAAGGACGCGATAGCGGCGATGAAGACCCACCGCACCGGAAGCTGACGGAGATTGTGCATTGTGTTCCTCGGTTTCATGGGGCTCACTCCGGCAGGCGCATCGAGATCATGGCGTCGATCGAGCCGCGCGAGAGCCCGCCCGGCAGATCGGGGAGCATCTCGGCCGCGGCGGAGGGGATCCTCTCGGGGTGGATGACCGCGACCTGGATCGTGCGCTGCGCCTCATCGAGCAGGATCATGAAGTAGCGATCGCCGCTGGGCCGGCGCCATGTCGGGCAGCCGTCCGAGGGCCCGCCGGCCTCGATGACGGGCCCCTTGTCGTAGGCCTTTTGCGCGCACGCATCGACCACCTCGACATCCTCGGCGAACCCGTCGCGATCGCAGCCGGTCCCGCAGACGCTGCCGCCGATGTGCCCCTCCTGGTACGAGCGGACACCGGTGCTCATGAACTCGCGGTTGCTGTACTCGTTGTTGTCCATCACGACCTCGAACACGTTGATCTCGCCGCAGCCGTCGCCGACGGTGCCCGTCTTCGAGTAGCAGTTGCAGAGCCCGTTCCACTTGCGGCCGCCGTCGCGAATGAGCTCGGACGCGACGAACGCGACCCACGGGCCGGGGTGGCCCTGCCCGCCGCCGTCGCATTTCTCGACGCCCGCGTCGTCGAACGTCATCGACGCCAGGAAGACCACGAGCTTCGAGCCCGCCCAGCCGAGGTGCATGACGCCCGGATCGTCGGGACAGTAATAATCCTTGCCGTCACCGCACGCGAAGGGCTTGTCCTGCGTGAAGTACGTGACGCAATCCTTCTTCGTGAGGTCGCCCGTGAAGTCGGCGGAGGTGGTCTGCCCTTCCGTGACGAGCAGATTGGAGCCTGCGCCGTTTTTCGCGTCCCACGATGAGACCATCTGCCATGCGGCAGGGTCGCTGCCGGGCTGGTAGACGGCGAGCTGCTTCACGCGGATGGCCTTCATGATGAGGGTCATCTCTTCATCGAACGGGGCGAGCCTGTCGCTCGTCGTGGGATGCTCCGTCATGCAGCAGTGCCCGCCCCAGGTGTCGTCGCCGTCCTTGTAGTCGCACGCCGGGTCGCCCGGCTCGCGGTCGATGCGGCGGGGCCACCAGCCGGGCGCGCCGATGTTCGTGAACGTCATCGTCCCGCCGCGCGTTGGCGTGCTCGGCTCGGGGACGTGGGGGCCGAGACCCCCGCCGGCGCCCGTCGTGCTGGCGGACGGGCCTGCGCCGGCGACCGTCGTGCTGGCGGACGAGCCTGCGCCGGCGCCCGTCGTGCCGGTGGACGGACCTCCGCTCGCCTGGCCCCCCTGGCCGCCCTGCCCTCCGACATCGCCTCCGTCACCGCAGGCGCACGCGAGGAGGACGAGGGCAGCCTGCACGATCAACGAGGAGCGCTTCATGCCGGTGACTGTCTCCGGAGCGCGCGCGTTCCGTGATGGAAAACGGAGGGGTCGGAGCCGATTGGTCATCGAGAGGCCCACATGGGCGCCGCTCGGGCCCGACCCGAGGCGATCGAGCGCGGTCTCGCAAATCGGACCGACGGGCGGCGGAGACAGCAAAGTCGACTCCGGATATCTCCCGGGAGAGGGGCCATCCGGCGGTGGGGTACTTTGGCCGAAGGTGGGGTCGTTTGAACCGAGAGGACGCCATAAGACGCCAAGAGACGCCAAGAGACGCCAAAGAAAATAAAAGAAATGAATCTTGGCGCCTTATGGCGTCTCTTGGCGTCTTATGGCGTCCTCGCGGTCCCATCATTCGGGCAGGGTGGGGTAAGTACCCCGCCACCGGCCATCCGCTCCACCCTGCCCGGCCAACGCGTCCCGGCGGCGAGGCCCATCACACCGGACTCATCCGTGGCGCTGATTCGAGGACGTGCGGTCGTCGGACTTTTTACCTGCTAGAGTGCGCGCGGGAATATCGGTCTCGCGATCCACCCGGCTCCTGCAGTAGGGGGAAGTGCGGACGGAATTCTTGTGCTGTGAATTTTCTTGCTGAGCAGGAGGCCTATGAACCAGCATGTCCGATGCGCCCTTTCGGCGTTGCTTGCGGCGGTGTCAGTGAGCGTGGCAGTGCCGGTCCGGGCGGAGGTGACCATCTCGGACGATGTATCGCCCTCGAGCCCGTCGGATCCGTGGGACCTCGGCGATAGCCCTCTGCTGGTCGGCGGCACGATACCGAGCACGCCCCGCTCGGGGAGCGTGCGCGTCTTCAACAAGGGGAGGATGCTCAGCCCCGGCGCCATCATCGGCGGGCCTTACGAGGGCACCGGTGCGGTCGAGGTGGTCGGGTACGGATCGCGGTGGACCAACAATGGCTCTCTCGCGGTCGGCGCAGGCCACTTCGCCTGGGGCTCGCTCATGGTACGGACCGGCGCCAGGGTCATCACCGACGATCTCCTGGTCAGCGGGCCATACTTCCACGCCTACGGCGACGTGCTCGTCGAGGGGTACGACGCGACCCTGACGAGCCGAACCAACGCCTACATCGGTGACCTGTGGGGCGGCAGGTTCGAGATCCGAAAAGGAGCGAGCTTCTTCTCGCACAACGTCTATTTCGGTGCCAACGCCCTGCCGGACCCTTTCCGCCCGATCGAGGCGATCATCACAGGCTCCGCGACGAGGTGGGTGAGCACGGGGGAGTTCGTCGTCGGCGCGGGCAGGGCCGCGCAGCTGTCCATCTACAGGGGCGAGCTCTCCACCGTGAACGCGCAGGTCCTCGGCAACGAGCTCGAGAACAGCGTTGTCCGCGTGAGCGGCTGGGGCGGCACCTGGACGAACGCGGGGCTGCTGTCGGTGGGGGGAGACGATGGAATCGGCGGGATCGCCCTTGGAGCACTGGGGACCCTGGCCACGGAGGAGACCGAGATCTGCTCGCGAGGCGGCGCGGCGTACATCTACGTGACCGACGTCTATGCGTCGTGGATCAACAGCGGTGACGTCACGATCCTCGCGTCCACCGACTCGTCGGTCTATCCGGCGCTGCACATCGACGGGGGTGGATCCGTCCGCATCGGCGGCCTCCTCCGGCTCGCGCCGCTGCCCGGCGCTCCAGGCGGCCCGAGGTGGGCGGTGCGGCTCGCGGACGGCGAGCTCATCGCGGGAGAGATCGAGGTCCAGGCCGGCGACGTCATTGATTTCTACCGGGGGCGCCTCGAGACCAGCAGCTTCACGGGCGATCTCGCGAACCCCGCGCTCGGCACGCTGGTCGTGGGCGAGGTGTACCCCTCGACGAGCGTCGCCGGGAGCTACAGCCAAGGCTGGCTCGCGAGGCTGAGCGTGACCGTCGCCGGGCCGAGCGCCGCGCCGCTCCTGTTCGTGGACGGGGACGTGACCCTCGACGGGGCCCTGGAGATCCACGTGGAGGACGAGGCCATGCCCTTCCAGGCCGGCGATACAGTCGCCGTGCTCGGCTGGAGCGGCGCCCTCCTGGGGACGTTCTCCGAGGTGAGCATCGATGTGCCGCTCGCCCCCGGGCTCGCCTGGGACACCTCGGCGCTGTACACGACCGGCGAGATCGTCGTCGTGCCTGGTTGATCGCGGCCCGAGCCCGCCGCGGGGACGACCTGCGGCGAGACGGAGATGAGCCGCCAAGCCGCCAAGGACGCCAGGAGCAGAACGAGTCCTTGGCGTCCTCGGCGGTTTGAATTCCTGAGCTTTTTCTGGGGGTTTTAACCCGCTTGTCGATCTAGAAGCGCCCTCGAACACCCGCCGAAAGCACGCCCACCGTGAACTCCGCATCCACGCCGGGATCCCGCGGCGGCGGCGCGGCGGGCGGGGCGGCGCCAAGGCCCTTCGGCTCGTCGAACGCGAAGAGCCCGAATCCCACGGCGGCGGCGAGCAACGACACCCCGCCGGCGACGGCCGCCGCCGCGCCAAGACTGCCGCGCGCGTCGACCGCGGCGTTGTAGCGATCCCGCTCCGACGGCGTGAGAGAGTCCGCGTCCTTCCTGTCCCGCAGCTCGACCGCCTCGCTCTGGCTCGCGAGGGCGAGGCCCCCGAGCACGCCGGTCGCGACGGCGCCCGCGGCGCCGACGCCGAGCACCGTCCACGCGGCGACGCGGCGGGACGTCATGCGGAGATCGGCGTCGAGCCCCACGGCCTGCTCGCGCGTCACGCGGAGCCCTCGCCGGAAGAGCTCGTATCCAGGCAGCGAGACCTCGACCACATGAACCCCCGGCTCGATCGCGATCGCGCCCGCCGTCGGCACCGTCCCCCTCACCTGCCCGTCCACCGCGATGCGCGCGCCGCCCGTGCCGGTCACGCGCAGCTGCGCCGGCTTCACGCGCAGCACGACGTGCCGCGGCATCAGCTCGCCGGCGACCGCGACGACAGTGAGCTCTTCCTCGTCGTGCCCGGCCGCCTGCACCCGCACGCGGTGCGGGCCGGGAGCGACCGGGGCCACGAGCGGCGCCGCGACGAACGGCTGGCCATCCACCGACACCCGGGCCCCCTCGGCCGGCGACGACAGCAGGAGCCGCGTCCCGCCCGCCGCCGGCCTCGCGGCCGCCGCGGCGCCGCCGCCCGGCGCCGTCGCGCCCTCGCCGCCCGCCGCCTCCGCGCCCTCGCCGGGGAGCCGCGCCTCCAGCGGCACGAGCGACCCGAGGGCCGTCACCGCCTCCTCGCGACGCGCCGCCTTCGGATCCTGGCGCAGGTACTCGCGGTAGAGGGCGATCGCGCGGCGCAGCGCGTCCGGCGACGGCTCCGTGAGGTGCTGCCGCCGGAACGCCTGCGCCGCCGAGAACAGGAGCGACGGGCTCGGCACGCGCTCGTGCGCCTCCAGGAACGCCTCCGCGGCGACATGGTACTGGCCCGCCTCGTAGGCCTGCGCGCCGGCGTTGAAGTAGCTCTCCGCCTGCGCCACCTGCTCGGGCGTCGGGCGCGCGTCCGCCTGGGCCGCGGCGGGCGCCGCCGCGAGGCCCAGCGCGGCCCAGGCGAGCAACGGGCCGAAGCAACGCGCCGCCGCCCTCATTGCAGCACCGGCTTGCCGCGGAACACCTTCAGGAACGCGGAGCTCATCGCCACCGCGAGATCGTCGACGCCATCCCCGTCGACGTCGCCCGCGACCAGCGCGACGAAATCGCTGCCGGCCTCCGGCGGAGGCCCGGGGAACGCGGTGTCGATGCGGCGCAGCGCCCGCGCGCCGGCGTCGAGATCGTAGAGCTCGAGCCGCCCGGGCCCGGCTACGGCGACCTCGAGCGCGACGTCGGCGTCGGCGTTGAGCAGCGCCACGGCGAGGCCCGCGCAGGCCTTGTCGCCCTCGCAAGGCTCCGGCGCGACGAGCGCCGTCTCGTCGAAGCCCCCGCCGGCGCGGCCCCAGAGCGCGACGATCTCGCCGCTCTCCGCGCGGGCGAGGAGATCCTGTTGCCCGTCGCCGTCCAGATCCGCGACGAGCGGGCGCGGCGCGTACTTCGGCGGGTTCACGTCCTCCACGATGGCCTTGAACACGTGCGCCGTCTCCTGCCGGGCCGCCTCGACAAGCTTCTCGCCGTCGGCCGCGTACAGCGCGAGCTCGCCGTCGTTCAACCACACGAGCTCGTCGCGGCGGTCGCCGTCGGTGTCGATCGGCGCGAGCACACACGCCTCGCACGGCGGCGCCCCCTCGCCGGGCCGGCCGGACGCCTCGGCGCGCAGGTTGTCCCCCTCCGGTGAGACGGCGATCAGCCAGATCTGCGTGCCTTCGGGCACGGGACCGGGCGCGCCCTCGACGGCGAGCTCCGTGATCGCCGCAAGGCGCTGCCGGGGTTCGCCGTCGGGCCCGACCGCGAACATGCCGCCCGCGACGCCGAGGAGCCGCACGGGCAGGATGGAGCTCGGCGCGCCAGGACCAGGCGGCATGCCACCCGGCGCTCCGGGAGGCGCGGCGAAGTAGAACGGCGCGCGGATGAGGCGATCGCGGCCCCCCTCGATGAGCGCCAGCCCGGAGCCGGAGCCCACCGGCGCGTCGGGCGGCCGCGGGAGACCGCGCAACGCGAAGAGCTGCGCGCCCGTGGCCTCCGGGAGCACGCGGCCCGCGACGAGGCCGCTGGCGAGATCGAGGCGGCCGTGCCCGGCCGGCGCGGAGGGCGCGGCGAAGGCGTTGCCATAGGCGATGTCGAGCCGGGTCGAGGGCTGCGGCGACGACGGCCGCGCCTGCTGGTCGAAGTAGGCGATGTCGTTCACCCGATCGCCGTCGAAGTCGCCGACGGCGAGGTAGTGGGGCGGGCACTGCGTCGCGACGCGCTGCGTGTAGAACGAGCCGTCCGAAGCGCCGGTGTACACCGTGATGTCGGGCAGCTGCGTCTCGGTGGCGACGATATCGAGGTGGCCGTCGGCGTTCACGTCGGCGGCGATCGCCTCGCACCCTCCGCCGATCGAGCCGCAGACGGGAGACTGGAACGGCGCGCCGGGGCGGCAGTCGAGCGGCACGAGCTCCGGCCCGGGGCGGTCTGCCTCGAAGTCGCCGGCGACGAAGATCCGGTCCGGATCGGCGAGCGCGGCCTCGAGCTCCGCGTCGTCGAGCGAGAGCGCGCCCGTGCGCTGGTCGGGCGAGCCGCTGGACGGAAGGGTCGGCGTCGAATGGAAGCGCCCGTCGCCGAGGCCGTACGCGACGTGGATCTCGCCGCTGTCGGCGCGGACGGCGTTCACGACGATGTCGAGGAAGCCGTCGCCGTTCTGATCGTGCACGGCGAGCGACGCGTTGACGTCGCGGATCCTCGCGCCGCCGCCGAGCAGCACCTCGGGCAGCGCCGCGAGCGCGCTCGAGCCCGCGGGGCCGCAGACGGCGTAGATGCGGATTCGATCGTCGCCCCGCTTCGCCACGATCGCCTCGTCGCAGGGCTCCGGGTCCGCGGCGGCGTCTCCGTCCAGATCGGCGGCGACAGCGGCCGCGATGTCGACGGGGGCCACGACGTCGCCGTCGAGCGTCTGGGGCGTCGCGGCCGGGTCCGACATCACCGCGATGCGGCCGGGGCCGCCGCTCGCCGGCGGCTCGCCGCCCGTACCGCCGCCGCTCGGGTCCCCCATCGCGGCGGCTGCTCCGAGGAAGATCAGCGCGGCGTCGCGGCCGCGCAGCCGCGCCGACAGGAGGCGCGCGGCCTCGCTGTCGAGGCGCGTCGTCGCGTAGAGCGTGGGCGCCATGGCCCCGCTCTCCGAGGCGGAGAACACGAAGAGGCCGTTCGCGGCGCCCCCCGGCGCGGAGACCACGTCCCCGCGGCCGGCGACGATGAGATCGAGCTGGCCGTCGCTCGTGAGGTCGCGCAGGATCGGAGCGGGCGACGTCTCGTCGCTCGACGGCGCCCGGGCGATCGGGAGCGCCTGCTCCGCCTGCGCGCACAGGCCCGGGGCCTGGCTGGGAAGCGCCGTGATCGTCGTGCTCTCGAGCGTCGTGTGCACGAGCTCGTCACAGCCGTCGGCGTTGATGTCGCCGGCCGAGAGCTCCATCGCCGTGACCATGGTGCGCGCCGAGAGCTCCTCGAACACGCCCGTGGGCCGCCGGCAGACGCCGTCCGCGCCGCACCCGTAGCCGCCGGGGCACACGAACGCTTCGGCGCCCCCGCAGAGGTAGCGGCACTGGTGCGCGCTCCCGGGCGCGCCGCAGCCTTCCTGCCCGTCGCAGGCCTCGTCCGGCGCCTCGACGACGCGGTTGCCGCAGACGTCCTCCTCGAGCAGCGAGAGGTTCGCGCAGCCCGCCGCCGCGATCGCCAGGACGATCGACGCTCCGTGAGATGCCTTCATGGTCAGGGTGCTCCGCGGAGGCTTTCGAACGCCGGCTTCTCCAGATCGGTGTGGTGCTTGCGCGGTCGGGTCGCCCGGACGCCCGACGGCGCCGTGGTCGACGCCGCGCCGGCCGCCCCGGCGACAGGCGCGGTCGGCGCCGGTCCCCCCGCGGCGGCTCCCGGAGCCGCCTGGGCACCGAGGGGCGCGGCGCCCGCGACGGGCGGCGCGCCGGAAGGATCCGCGGCGCCGGACGGCCCGCCCGTGGCGCCCGCGCCGGCCAGCGGCGCGCCGAAGGGGCCCTGGGTGCTGGACGGCCCGCCGGTGGCGTCTGCAGCGCCGAGCGGCGCGCCCGTGGCCGCTGTCGGGGCGGCATCGCGGGTCGAGGCAGCGTCGCCGCCGGGGCGGAGCCACGCGATCGCCCCGGCCACCGCGCCGCCGAGGAGCAGCACCGCGAGCACCCCTGCGCGGCGGGCCTCGGCTCTCGGCACACGCGCGGGCTCGGTGAGCGGGGCGAACGCCGCCGTCCGGCCGATCTCGACGGGCGCCACCGGGCCCGGCGGCATGGGCTGCGTGCGCCCCGCCTCGACCGCCCCGCTCACGCCAGGGCTGCGCAGCGTGCCGGAGGAGCCGCCGTTCCCGGAGGCGCCGCTCCGGGACGCGCCGACGCCCTCCTCCGGATCGAGCGCGTCCACCACGTCGGTCGCCGCCTCGGAGCTGACGTCCTGCGAGCCGACGGACACCACGCGCGCGCTGCTCCTGGGCCGCGCGGCGCCCGCGCTGTCGAGCCCCTCGAGGCCGAGCTTGCGCACCTGCTCGACGAACGCCTGGACCGCCGCGCCAGCGGACGGCGGGCGATCGTCGGCGCGCTTCTCCAGCATCGCCGTCACCGGCGCGTCGAGCTCGGGCGGGAGGTCCGCGCAGACCTCCGACGCCCGCGGCGGCGGGTGGAGGAGGTGCATCATCATCACGTCCATCATCGACTCGCCCTGGAAGACGAGCGTTCCCGTGAGCACCTCGTGGGCGATCACGCCGAGGGCGTAGATGTCCGAGCGATGATCGACGCCCTTGCCGCGGACCTGCTCGGGCGACATGTACGCGGGCGTTCCGACCGCGACCCCCGTGGCCGTCTTGTGGGCGAGCGCCTCGTCGGCGAGCTTCGCCACGCCGAAATCGAGCAGCTTGGGGAAGTGGCGGCCGCCCTTCTCGATCGCCACGAAGATGTTCTCGGGCTTCAGATCGCGGTGCGTGATCCCCGCCGCGTGCGCGGCGTCGAGCGCGTCGGCGATGCCCTCGAGGATGGGGACGGCGCGGCCCGGGGAGAGGCGCCCCTCGCGCCGGATCAGCGCGCCGAGCGTGAGCCCGTCGAGCAGCTCCATGACGAAGTAGTGCCGCCCGTCGACGACGCCGAAGGAGAAGATGTCGATGATGTTGCGGTGCCGGATGCGGTTCACCGCGCGCGCCTCGCCGACGAAGCGCGAGACGACGGTCGGATCGGACGCGAACCGCCGGTTCAGCACCTTGATCGCGACCCGCTTGCCGATGAGGGGGTGCTCTCCCGCGTAGACGTCGCCGAACGTCCCCGCGCCGAGCAGCCGCTCGACGCGGTACTCGCCGAGCATCGTGCCCGGCGCCAGCCGCGCGTCGTCCTCGAAGAAGGCCTCGTCCGGCAGCAGCGCGTCCCCGTGCTCCGGACAGGTCGCCACATCCTCCGGATACACCGAGCGACACGCGGGGCAGGTGGCCATCGACCGTCAC
The DNA here is from genome assembly GCF_051524395.1 of Sorangium sp. So ce117. Classification (NCBI taxonomy): domain Bacteria; kingdom Pseudomonadati; phylum Myxococcota; order Polyangiales; family Polyangiaceae; genus Sorangium; species Sorangium sp. So ce117. Next base: position 4,792,183 of record NZ_CP150309.1, on the reverse strand, counting down.
GCCAGTCTAGGCGCCATCGGCCATGATGAACAGCGCGGCGAGCCGGAGGAAGCGCGCCGCGCCGTGGCATGTCACGCCCCGAACTGTGACATGTCACGCGCGAACCGTGACATGTGACGCCCGGTACTCTCACGGTGTCGTCTTCCATCACCACCAGTTCAGTTGGTTGAATGACGACGCGTATCTCGGGCCAATATTCGGGCCGCAGCCGCGGCGCTGGAGCCGACGCCAGGGGCTTCATGAGCTGGCACGCTTGCTGCATTCCCGTCGCGACGACGAACCCGCTCCTGGGCGAGCAAGCTTGGGGTTCAAGAGCCGAGGCCATGCCCCGAGCCTCGAAGTCACGAAAGGGAGTCCCATGAGCGCCAATCATGCCACCACCACATCGACATTTCGTTACCTCACCTGCGTCAGCGCGGCGCTGCTCGCAGGTGGGCTCTCTCTCGGATGCATCGCCGATGGAGGGATCCATACGGAGGAGGAGCTGGGCGAGGCCGCCGACGAGCTGACCGGCTGGTATTATTACTGGAAGGGGACCACGACGGACCCGGAACCCCACGACATGGGACCGTCCACCGATCGCACCTGCGTCCTCCGCGGCGTCGCGGGAAATCTCAGTCGGGGTACGAGTGCCACCGCCGACACGATGTCGGCGGCGGCGATAGGCGCAACCGTCAATTCCTTCTTGGGCTACAGTCTCTTCGGGCATGGGGGTGCACACCTGGACAGCAACGACCAGCCAATCTGGTACAATAACCCTGTCATTGCCCATGCAACGTGCTTTAAGACCACGCTCAACCGGACTTTGGCGGAGTCGTGGTGGGGCGGACACAGCGGCAGCCAGCCCGATGGGCCACCTCCCTGGAAGGTCGCCGACTTGGACCCTGCCAACCGACGGCAATGCTATCTCTATGCGCTGTGGAGCGTCAACGGCGCGTGGAACAGCGCGGAGAGCTATGTGACCGTGGCCAAGGTGACGACTACCAGCTCCAGGTTTCCGACAACTGGATGGTATCTCTATGGCGACCTCACAGCAACTCCCGGTGCGGGGGCCGCGCTCACGAACGCGGTATGCGTGGATTTCCCCGAAGGAACCGTGTTCACCTCAGGCTTCGTGTCCGCTGACCCGGGAGAAACGAAGACCGTGACCATCACCTCGGGCCCGGGCATCAAGGGATGCGCTCTCAGGACGCTCGTCGGCGCCTTCAACCAGAACAGCTGGACCGATGGCGCGGTCATCAACCAGCCCTCGACGATTGACGGAAACTGGACGATCACCGTCACGAACGGCAAGTCGGCCAGGTGGGCATGCGCGGAGTGAGCTCCGGCGCAGGGGCGCGCGTGGGCCGCTGCGTTCGGCGACAGCTCCGCCGCCTCTCCCCGCGGCCCGGCGCGGCGAGCGGCGAGCTCGGCGTGGTCCTGGGTGATGCCGTCGTCCGCGGCGCCCCGGGCGGCTCCTTGAGCGCGGCGGCGAGCGCGAAGACGCCCAGCACCGCGGCGGCGCCGCCGAGCCCGATCTGCCAGCGCGCCCGCCCGCGAGGCCGAGGCGGCGTGGCAGGGACGGCTCCGGGAGCGATCGGGACGGATCCGGCGGCGGCGACTTCGTGAGGGCCGGAAACTTCAACGCCGATGGCAGGCTGGATGTCGCTTCTCCCAACAGCGGCCGAGTCTACACGTATACGTCCAGCGGGACGACCTTCGCCTTCCACGACCGGGCCGAGGCGAAGAGGTGCGGCGGAGCGGGCTATACCTGGGCCGCCGACTTCAACGGCGACGGCAGAGCGGATATCGCCTCGGCGAACGGCAGCGACATCTACATGAAGCTCTCCACCGGGAGCGGCTTCACCACATTCATTTGGTCGGTGCCGACCGGCTGGGGTGGCGCGCGGTACACGCGGGCAGGAGACTTCACCGGTGACGGCAAGGCCGATATCATGACAGCCTCCGGATGCACGGTGACCCTGCACGTCTCCACGGGAACCGGCTTCACGACACATACGAGCTGAGCTGAAGGCGCGCGCAGGCCGCTCGACGCCCGCGGACGAAGCGCGCGCCCGCGCCGGCCCGGCTCGCTCGCACCGCCGGGCGACCACGGCGCTGGGGTGAGCCCGTCGCGCGCGGCGCTCGATCTGGCCGCGGCTCACGCTAGCTTCCGGGCCGAGCCCCCCTGCTTCGGTCCGACCCATGCGCCCCTCTCTCCTGGTCCTCGTGCGCCACGGCCACACCGCCGGTAACCGCGCCGGCCCCGCGACGCCGATGAGCGGGTGGACCGACACGCCGCTCGACGCGCGAGGGCGCGAGGAGGCCGAGGCGCTGCGCCGCCGCCTCGCCGGAGGCCCGGCGTTCGACGCCGTGTATTCCAGCCCGCTGAGCCGCGCGCTCGAGACGGCGCGGATCGCGGCCGGCGCGTGGGGCCCGGTCCGCCCCCACGACGGGCTGCGCGAGCTCTGCTGCGGCGACGTGGACAGCCTCCCGATCGAGGAGGTCAAGGCGCGGCACGCCCCGCTCTGGGAGGCGCACCTGCGCCAGGCCGACGACGATTTCCGCTGGCCAGGCGGGGAGAGCTACCGCGAGCTCCGCGCGCGCTGCCTCGCGACGATCGCGGCGATCGCCGCGGCGCACCCGGGGCAGCGCGTGCTCGTGGTCACGCACGCGGGCGCCATCGGCCAGATCCTCGGGGCGCTGCACGGCGTCCCGCCCGCGCGCTGGGAGCCGTTCCGACCGGGCAACGCCAGCCTCACGTCGCTCTCCTGGCAGAGCGAGCACGGCGTCCTCCTGCGCTTCGACGACCGCGAAGCACCTCAGCTCCAGCACGCGTCGGCCCGGCGGATGACGCGCAGCCAGTCCGCCGCGTTCCGTGCCGCGGCCTCGAGCGCGCCGGGCGCGCTCGCGCCGCAGGCCATCGCGAGGTGGTGCCCGAGCGCGCCCGCGAGCGCGTTGGACGCCGCCGCGAACCAGTAGACGTCGCGCAGCGGCCGGGTCAGCGCGGGGGCGAGCCCGCGCGCCGAGAGGTAGCCGGCGAGCAACGTATCGTGGCGGCGCCGCGCCTCCGGCTCCCAGTACCCGAGGGCCTGGAGCCACGAGCTCACGTCCTCCAGCGGCGAGCCGATCCGCGCGCGCGCCCAGTCGAGCAGCACCGGCTCCACGACGCCGTCGCGCCGGCGGACCATGACGTTGCCCGGGTGCACGTCGCCGTGGATCACCGCGCGGCCGAGCGGCTGGAACGCGAGGAGCTGGCGGCGCATCGCGGGCAGCGCCGAGATGACCCGCCGCAGGGCGGGCAGCGTCCGGGCGAGCGCCGGGATCTCGCCGCGGGGCAGGCGCTCGGCCAGCGAGAGCGTATCGCGCGCCACGGCCAGGTTCTCGGCCTCGTAGTCCCAGGCCGGCAGCGCGGCGCCCTGCGCCGTGTCCTCGTGGAGGCGCGCCAGCCGATCGAGCACACGGGCCGTGTGCCCGCTGTCGGCCCAGGGCCAGGCGTGCGCCGGCTCGATCCGCTCGAGGTAGAGCAGCCAGCGCCCGCGCCCGAGCCGCTCCGCGCCGAGCAGCTCGGGCGAGAAGCGCCGCCCGACGGACCTCGAGAGCCGCCGGTAGACGGCCGCCTCGCGCGCGGCGGTGCCGTGCACGAGCTTGGCCACGAGCGTGACCCGGCGAGCCCGCGCGCCGCCGCGGAGCCGCGCGGTGACGAGCGCGACCTCCGAGCAGAGCCCGCCGGGGAGCGGGCGTATCTCGATGGCCGAGTCGCAGACCGAATCGCCGTGGCGGGCGACCAGAAAGGCCGTCACCGCAGCGCGCTCCAGGGCATCTCGCGTCATCCGCCGCCTCCCGGCCCCACGATGCGCCGAGACCAGCTCACGCTCCAGCCTGCGCCTCGAATCCCCTCCAGGCGCCTGGCCGTGCCGGAGCGGCGGCGCCCGACCGCCCCGGAGCGACGCGCCCAGCCTGGCGCGCCCGTTCGCGCTGGATCCGGTCGCCTGAACGAGTATTCTCCCGTGCGGGTGTCGCGGCGGCGGAGCGCCGCGACAGGTCTTCATGGGATGGTCGGGCCGCCTTCCCCCCTCGCGCGACGTCGCTCGCGCCTCGGTGGTCCATTGAGCCGATCCCCCTCTCAGGAGCTTGCCCCCGGAACCTGGGGCCCCGCGCGCCGCATCGCCGAGCGCGTCCTCGGCCCGATCGAGCGCTTCATGCACGTCGAGGCCGCCAGCGGGATCGTCCTGCTGATCGCGTCCGCCGTCGCCCTCGCGTGGGCGAACTCGCCGTGGGGCGACGCCTACGAGCACCTCTGGCACGTCCCGATCACGCTCAGCGCGGGCTCGCTGGCGTTCACGCAGCCCCTCCACTTCTGGATCAACGAGGGGCTGATGACGATCTTCTTCTTCGTCGCCGGCCTGGAGATCCGGCGGGAGATCCACGAGGGGGAGCTCTCGGATCTCAAGCGCGCGGCGCTGCCGGTCGCCGCGGCGGTGGGCGGCATGATCGCGCCCGCGCTCGTCTACCTGTCGCTCAACGCGTCGCCGGCCTCGCGGCACGGCTGGGGCGTCCCCATGGCGACCGACATCGCGTTCGCGGTGGGCGTCCTGGCGTTGCTCGGCAAGCGCGTGCCCCCTGCCCTGCGCGTGCTCCTCCTCGCGCTCGCCATCATCGACGACATCGGCGCCATCATCGTCATCGCGCTGTTCTACTCCTCCGGCGTCGCGTGGAGCGGCCTGCTCGTCGCGGCCGGCGGGGCGCTCGCGGTGGCGGTGCTCCAGCGCTTCGGCGTCCGCTCGCCCGCCGCCTACGTGGCCCCCGGCGCCGTCGTCTGGTGGGGCATGCTCCGCGCCGGCGTCCACCCCACGATCGCCGGCGTCGTCATCGGGCTGCTGACGCCGGTGCGCTCCTGGTTCGGCAGCCAGGGGTTCGTCGCCGCGGCGCGCGACGCGGTGGACAGGGTCGCCGCGCTCACCGAGCGCGACGGCCACCGCGCGGACGAGCTGCTCAAGCCCCTCGGTCGGATCCGGCAGGCCCAGCGCGAGGCCCTGCCGCCCGTGGTCCGGCTCCAGGCGGCGCTCCACCCGTGGGTCGCGTACGGCATCATGCCGCTGTTCGCCTTCGCCAACGCCGGCGTCCGCATCGATGCTTCCTCGCTCGGCCACCCGGCCTCGGGGACGATCCTGCTCGGGGTCACGCTCGGCCTGGTCGCCGGCAAGCCGCTCGGCGTCTTCCTCGCGTGCTTCGCGATGGTCCGGCTCGGCGTCTGCGCCTTGCCGCGCGGCGTCGGCTGGCGCGGGATCGCTGTCATCGGCTGCGTCGCGGGCATCGGCTTCACGATGGCGATCTTCATCGCGGGCCTCGCGTTCGGCGACGCCGCGCTGCTCGCCGCGGCGAAGCTGGGCGTCCTGCTCGCCTCGGCCGTGGCGGCCGTGGTGGGGCTCCTCGTCGGCAGGCTCGTGCTGTCCGGGACGCCGGCGCCCGGCGCGGCGCTGACGCTCGAGGAAGCCGAGACGTCGACGGAGAAGTGACCAGCGCCACCGCGCCATCCGGACGAGCCGACGTGCCCTGTCCGGCGAGCGGCGGCTCAGCGGCCCTTCGGGGACGCGGCGCGCTTCACCAGCGCGCCGCGGCCTGCTCCGCCGCCTGCCTGGCCTGCGCGACCGCCGGCGCGGCGATGCCGCGAAACCGCTCGACCACCGCCGCGGGCGCGGACTCGGGCGTACCCGCCTGGAACGGCGGATCGGGAGCATACTCGATGGCGAGCTGCGCCAGCTGCGCGGCCTCCTCGCCCTGCAGCTTCGCGGCGATCCGGAGGCCGAAATCGATGCCTGACGTCACGCCGCCTCCCGTGATGCGGTTGCGGTCCTCGACGTACCGCGCGTCGACGGGCTCGGCCGCCAGGAGGGGCAGCACCTCGCGCATGGCCCAGTGCGTGGTCGCACGGTAGCCGCGGAGCAGCCCCGCCGAGCCGAGCACGAGCGACCCCGTGCAAACGCTCGTCACGTAGCTCGCCTGCTCCGCGCGCGCCGCGAGGAAATCGAGGACCTCGCCGTCCTTCATCACGGCGATCGTGCCCTCGATGCCGCCCGGAACGAAGAGGATCTCGAGCTCCTCGGGGCACGTGTCGAAGGTCGCCGTGGGAAGGAGGGTGATCCCCGTATCCGTCGTCACGGGGTCGAGCGTCTTCCACACGAGGTGTATCCGCGCATTGTCAAACGTACTGAACACGGCCTGAGGACCGATGAGGTCAAGCGCGGTGAAGGCCGGGTAAATCAGCATGGCGATGTGCTTCATCGGGGAGCTCTCTCCTCCAGGTGTCGTGGGCGATCGCCCGGGACCGGCGTCGTCTTGCGCGCACCCGCCGAGCGTTTGCAGGGTGGCGAGCGCGGCGCTCGCGGCGGCGAGATCCAGGATTTGTCGGCGTCTCATGCGGCCTGCGTAGGCGCTTCCGAGCGGCGCGACCATGCGACACGTTGTCCTGCGGCGCGATGTCGCACGGGCGCCCGCGGAACACGGCCCGTCCCCCCACCGCGGGCCCGATCGCCGCCGGAGCTCACTCCTTCGACAGATAAGCGATCATGAAGCACATCTCCTGATTCGTCCCTTCCCCCCAGGGCACGTCCTGCGGCGGGAGCGAGAACTGCCCCTCGCTGTCCACCGTGTTGTCCCATGTGCATTCGGTGACGAAGCGATCCCCGGTCCCCCAGCGCATCGGCTCATCGAACATGTAGAGCGCCTGGTGGTGGAACTCGAACTCGCCGCGCGCGGCGCACTCGCTCTCTCCGCCGTCGCGCTCGATCCAGGCCCGGTACGACCGGCCGAGCACGTGCATGTGCGGCATGACGCCGTACACGAGCAGCGGCGGGCCCTCGTTCGGCGCGGAGCTCTGCTCGGTGTGCGCCTCGGCGCCCGCGGGGATCGTGAAGGGGACCGGGCCGAAGACATCCATGTAGACCTCGGCGCGAGGCGCCTCGCGCGAGAGCTCCAGGCGGTAGCCGGACCGATCGCGCGCCTCCGAGTTCCTGCGCCCGAAATAGTGCATCTGCAGCACGAGCTGCTCGCCGGGCTCGACCCGGACCCCGGCCCCCTCCGGCAGCCGCGTCACCCCGACGCCGGGCGCCCAGCTGTGGAGCAGCTGCCAGTCGAGCTCGATGACCGGATCGCGGCACGGAAATGCGCGCGTCCCCGGCGCGACGCCATAACCGATGCCCGCGTCGCCGCCGAGATCCCGGTACACGGCCATGTGGTGCACAACGGCCGGATTGCCGACCTCCGCCTCGAACGCCGTGATCCAGGCCGGCGCGGAGAAGGGGTTGTCGATGATCGTGCAGAAGTACTCGTTGCCGTCGTCGTCGAGGGAGACCTCGTGCTCCTCGGGCATCCCGAGCGTGGCGTCGGGCGATTCGATGCTGTCCGCCCGGCCCCGCGGCGGCGGCGAATCGACAGGATCGCCGAGCGGAGCGCCGTCGCGCGCCCATGCCTCGAAGAGGAGGCGCTCCTCTTGACCGAGGCTCATCCTCTCCGCGCCTTCGTAGCTTCGGCAGCTCGGGTCCAGCACCGGCGGCGGCATGTCCCCCGCGCTCACCCGCAGCGACATGAGCGCGGCCAGCCGCTGCGCCGTCGCCGCGTCCGTCAGCGCCACCCCGCCGACGCCCGCGCCGTCATGGCAGGAGGCGCACGAGCGCTCCACGAGCGGCTGGATGTCCCGGTACCACGTCACCTCCGGCCCCGGCGACGCGGGCGCCTCCCCGTCGCCCCCACACCCCATCATCCCCACCGCCCCGAGCACGAACACCACCGCGCTCCGCGCCCTGCGCACAGCTTCGCCCCTCGTCATCCCACGCCTCCTGTCGTCACGGCCGGCTCAGGAGCCGCATCTCCGCGAGGGCTCCTGTCAATCGACCGTTTCAAACAGTTGTTTAATAGCCAGTCGGCGGTGTGTCAAGGGCCGAGCTCGACGAGCGCGGCGGCGGTCCTCGAGCGGCGGCGACGTGAGAACGGAGAGGCGCGTGTCGGCGCGCGTGCGGATGCCAGCGCACATCCAGCACGGGGGGCCGCGCCGCGCGCGCTCGGCTAGGATCGCCCGCATGCGCAAACCCCGCCTTCTCCTGCCGCTGGCGACGGCCCTGGTCCTGGGATCCTTGCAAGGTGCCGGCTGCTCCGGCGAGACGCCCGGCGGCGGGTCGTCGGGCCCCGATGGGTCACGCTGCGAGCCGTCGGGCGGCGGACCGCACTGGCTCGTCGAGGGCGAGACCGTGACGTTCCCCGTGACGTGCGCGACCGGCCTCGCGCTCCCCGACGACGCGATCGAGGTCGGCCCGCTCCCCGACGGCGCCACCTACGACCCGGTCGCGCGCGAGGTGACGTTCTCACCCGGGCTCGATCAGGCCGCCGTCTACGAGATCGAGATCCGCGTCGCGCAGACGTCCGAGGTCGGGCGCGTCAAGATCGGCGTCGCCGACGCCTTTGCCGATCCGTCGAACGTGCCTGTCGTCGATCCGGCCCGGTATCCCGAGGAGTACGGCCTGCCGGTGCTCTTCCTCTCGCCGACCCCCGAAGCGAAGGAGTACGCGCCGGCCACGGTGGTCTACCGCGGCCACACGTACACCGCCGAGGCGGAGCTCCGCGGCGAGAGCTCGCTCGGGTATCCGAAGAACAGCTTCACCCTCAAGTTCCCCAAGGAAGACAAGTTCAACGAGCCCGACGAGGCCGGCGGGTTCAGCGATCGCCGCAAGGTCGTGCTCATCACGACGTTCGACGACAACTCCTATGTCCGGCAGCGCCTTGCGTACGACCTCTGGAACCGCCTCGATCCGGAGCACATCCAGATCAAGACGTACAGCGCCGTTGTGTACCTCGACGGGCAGTACGCCGGGCTCTACACCGTCGCCGATCACGTCGACGGCTACCTCATGGAGGACCACGGGTACTCGCAGGACGGCAACCTCTACAAGGCGGTCAGCCACGACGCGAACTTCGCGCTGACCGCGCACAACGACGAGCCGAAGGAGACGCTGCACGACGGCTTCGAGAAGAAAGAGGGGACGCCGCCGGAGGGCGAGCCGGAGGCGTTCGCGGACCTGGAGGACCTCGTGAGCTTCGTCGCCACGTCCGACAACGCCGCGTTCGCGGCCGAGATCGGGTCGCGGATCGATCTGCGCGATTACGAGGACTGGTGGATCTTCGTCACGTTCATCATGGCCGACGACTCGGCCGGAAAGAACAGCTACCACTACCGCGATCCGGTCGCAGGCACCGTGTTCCGCTTCGCGCCGTGGGACTTCAACGCGAGCTTCGGCCAGGCGTGGCAGACGGAGCGCCAGCCGGCCTCCGATCGCGTCGAGTACCTCGGCGTGAACCTCCTCTTCCAGCGCCTCCTGGAGGAGCCCTCGATCGGCGATCCGCTGCGCGCCCGCTATGGCGAGGTCCTGCGCGGCGCGTTCGACGACGCCGAGATCCAGGCGATCGTGGACGGCTACGTGGCGCGCATCGACGCGAGCGCGCGCCGGGACGAGGCGAGGTGGGGCGAGGCGTACCGGAGCTACGAGGAATGGAGCGGGCGCGGCGACTTCACGACGTACGAGGAGGAGATCGCGTACGTGAAGGCGTGGATCTCGGAGCGGTGGCGGCACCAGGACGCGCTCTACTGAGCGCCGGCGGCGCGCCTCGGCCCGGGCTGCGAACCACGGGTGGCTGAGCCGCGAACCACGTTACCCGGAGCGCGCCCGGCGACCACGGAGCGCGCTCGCCCCGGCGCCTCGTGGAGCCGATGTACGCACACGGCCGAGCACACTCCCGTCCCGGATGCATATTTCTCTCTTCGTCCGCATCATGCGAGAGTGCGCGCGCATGCCTTCCAAAGCGCCCTCTGCGATGCGCCTCGCTGTCTCGGAAGCGCTGCTGCTCGCGGTCACGATGACCGCCAGCGCAGCGCGCGCGCAGCCCGCCGACGAGCCTCCGCCCGAGCCTCCGCCCGAGGGAGACGTGGGCGGGGCCTCCGTTCCCCGCGGCGGAGCCGGCGCGGTCGTCGTCCCCCAGCCGGGCACGGCCCAGCCGGCGCAGCCCGCCGCCGTCAGCCCGCCGAAGCTGATCACGTACGCCCCGCCCGTGTATCCGGAAGAGGCCCAGCGCGCGGGCGTCGAGGGGAGCGTCATCCTCAAGCTCGACATCGACAAGACCGGGCGCGTCACCAAGGCCGAGGTCCAGACGCCGGGCGGACACGGCTTCGACGAGGCCGCGCTCGCGGCCGCGCCCGGCCTCGTGTTCGAGCCGGCGCGGCGCCCGGACGGCACGCCGGCGCCGGCGCGCATCCTTTACCGGTACGGGTTCACGCTCACCCCCAAGCCCGCCGACGCGGCGGCGCCGGCGCCGCCCGCCGACGTCGAGACGGTCGTCGGGACCGTCCTGTCCGCGAGCACCGGCGAGGGGCTCCCGGACATCTCGGTCAGCCTCCTCCGGCCCGACGGCGGCCGCGAGGACGTGAAGACCGACCAGCGCGGCAAGTTCCGCTTCAAGAACCTCCCGCCCGGCAAGTACCGCGTCGAGGTCGCCGCCGCGGGGTTCGAGCCGTTCACCGCCGACGAGGACATCGCGGAGGGCGAGGCGATCGAGGTGCGCTACCGCATCTCGCTCGCGAAGCCCAAGGACGGCCAGGCGCAGGGCATCGAGGTGACCGTGCAGGGCGAGCGCCCGCCGCGCGAGGTGACCCGGAGGACGCTCGAGCGCCGCGAGATCGACCGCATCCCGGGGACCGGCGGCGACGCGCTGCGCTCGCTGCAGAGCCTGCCCGGCGTCGCGCGCAGCGGGTTCGGGCTGCTCATCGTGCGCGGGTCCGCGCCGCAGGACACGCTCACGTTCATCGATCGCACCCCGGTGCCGATCATCTACCACTTCGGCGGCCTCTCCTCGGTCGTGCCGACCGAGATGCTCGAGAAGATCGACTTCTACCCGGGCAATTTCAGCGCCGTGTACGGCCGCGCCATGGGCGGCATCGTCGACGTCGGGCTCCGCTCGCCGAAGCAGGACGGCAAGTACCACGGCGTCGTCCAGCTCGATCTCATCGACGGGCGCGTGCTCCTCGAGGGGCCCGTCCCGTACCTCAAGGACTGGAAGTTCATCGCGGCGGGCCGGCGGAGCTGGGTCGACGCGTGGCTCGGGCCCGTGCTCAAGGAGACGGGCTCCAGCGTGACGCAGGCGCCCGTCTACTACGACTACCAGTTCGTCCTGGAGGGCCGCCCCTCCGCCGGCGAGCGCGTGCGCGCGAGCTTCTACGGATCGGACGACGCCTTCAAGATCACCCTGGACAAGCCGCCGGAGGACGAGCCGGCGCTGACGGGCGACTTCGGGCTGCACACCGCCTTCCAGCGCTTCCAGGTCAGCTACGAGAACCGCCTGGGGAACCGGGACAGGATCCTCTGGTCGCTGGCCCTCGGCAGGGACGTCTTCGACTTCGGGATCGCGCCCTTCGCCTTCAACATCACAACGGCCTCGCTCGACCTGCGGCTGGAGTACTCGCACCGGTTCGCCAGGTTCCTCACGATGAACGTCGGCACCGACCTGACGAGCGGCATCGCGACGGTCAAGCTCCACGCGCCGACGAGGCAGCCCGCAGGCCACCCGTCGAACCAGCCGTTCTCGACGCTCCCCGCGCAGGACCAGTCGTTCGACGGCCCGTACTCCCGGCCCGCCGCCTACGCCGAGTTCGAGGTGGTCCCCTCGTCGCGCGCGCGGATCGTCCCCGGGGTGCGCGTCGACTACGCGCTCGACACGCACACCCTCGACGTGAGCCCGCGGATCAACGCGCGCTACGACATCCGGAGCGGCTTCCCGCGGACGACGGCCAAGGGCGGCGTGGGCCTCTACTACCAGGCGCCCCAGTTCCAGGAGAGCGTCGAGCCGTTCGGAAACCCGGATATCAAGTCGAACCGATCCATCCACTACGGCCTCGGGGTGGAGCAGGAGATCACGCCGCAGATCGACGTGACGGTGGACGGGTTCTACAAGCAGCTCGATCGGCAGGTCGTCTTCTCGGCCGAGAAGGACGGATATGCCAACGACGGCACCGGGTACGCGGTGGGCGGCGAGGTGCTCTTGAAGTACAAGCCAGACGATCGCTTCTTCGGCTGGGCGGCCTACACCCTCTCGCGGTCGGTGCGCACGGACGGCCCCGGCGAGGAGGAGCACCCGACGCCATGGGACCAGACGCACGTGCTGACCGTGCTCGGGAACCTGCAGCTCGGCCGGGGCTGGGAGGTCGGCGCGCGCTTCCGCCTCGTGTCGGGCAACCTGCAGACACCCTATGTCTGCGATCCGGAGCAGAAGGGGTGTGATCCGAACCGGTTGAACGCGATCTACCATGCTTCCTCGGGCAAGTACTCGCCCTTCCCGCTCGGGGGCGACAACAGCGAGAGGATGCCGCTGTTCCATCAGCTCGACGTCCGCGTCGACAAGACGTGGCGATTCAAGAGGTGGCAGCTCGGGCTCTACCTGGATGTGCAGAACGTCTACAACTACCAGGCTGCGGAGGGCATCAGCTACAACTTCAACTACACGAAGCGGGAGTACGTGACGGGGCTCCCCTTCCTGCCCACGCTCGGGCTGCGAGGAGACTTCTGATGAAACGGACCCGACTGCCCTCTCGCCGCGCGCTGCTCGCCGCGCTCTCGACCCTGGCCCTCGGAATCCCCTGCTGCTCGGGGAGCGACCTGGCTCCGTCGTCCGAGGTGGAGGGACTCCGCATCCTGGCCGTGACGGCGGACAAGCCGTACCCGGCACGGGGCACGCCCGTGACGTTCCAGATGACGTACGCCGACGCGCTGGGCGACGCCAACGGCAACCCGCGGAACGTCGAGGTCATGTGGATCGGGGGCTGCGTGAACCCGCCTGTCGGGGTGGACGCGCAGATCGGGTGCCTCGGGCAGTGGATAGGCACCTACATGGCGGCAATGGCCCCGCCGCAGGGAGGCGGAGGTGGCGGCGGCAACGGCGGCGGCGGCAACGGCGGCAGCGCCAATGGCGGCGGCGGCAACGCCAACGGCGACGGTGGCAACGGCGGCAGCGCCAACGGCGGCGGCGGTGCCAACGATGGCGACGGAGGCAACGGCGGCGGCAATGGCGGCCAGGAGGAGCAGACCGCTCTCTTGAAGCGACAGGAGCTCGAATCGGAGCTGAGCGGCAAGCCCAACGCAGCGTCGTTTACGTGGACGCTGTCCGGCGACATCCTCAGGCGGGAGGACGCAGCAACCACCGCGAGCGGAACGAAGTACTCGTCGGCCTACGTGTTGTTCGCCGTGTGCGCCGGCAAGGTGCGGCCATCCCCGCCGCTGTCCGCAGCGCTGGAGGCGCTGCAGACAGGCGCTGACCCGTCCGCGGCGCTGGCAGACCTGGCAGGCGACGGCCTGAAGATTCCACTGGAGTGCGTCGACGAGGACGGGAGGGTGCTCGGTCCGGACAGCTTCGTCGTGGGCTACACGCAGGTGTTTGTCTTCCAGGATTCGGATCAACGGGCCAACACGAACCCGCCCATCGACGGCTTCACGCTGAAGCTGGACGACAAGGAGGTCGCGCTCGGCGAGAGCGGCCTGCCCGTCGTGGAACCGTGCATCCAGCCGGAAACGAAGGCGCAGGGATGCGGCCCGGCAGAGCCGGACGCCGACGACTGCACGACCTACGACATCGACGTGATCGTGCCGTCCGACGCCGCCGACGTGGACGTGGAGGCCACGGGGCTCGGGGGGCCGCCCGCGCGCGAGGCGATCTGGGTCGACTACTACACGGACGGGGGCGGATTCGACGGGGCGAGGCGCCTCGTGAGCGACGCGGTGACGGGCCCCGGCGAGCGCCACGGGACCACCTGGACGCCGCCCTCGAAGCCGGGACGCGTGTCGCTGTGGGCGGTCGTCCACGACACGCGGGGCGGATCGAGCGTGAAGCAGATCGAGGTCGAGGTGCGGGAGAAGGAGTAGCGCGCCGGGGCGCGGCGGCGCTCAGGCGAGCGCTGCCGGGGCTCCGGGGTGAGGCCGCGCGCGCCGGCGCTTGTGCCGAGGCGCGCGCTCCCGTATCGCAATCTGGTCATGCCGCCGCTCGATCTGCACGTCGCCCTGTTCGGCGCCTCCGGCGCAGGCAAGACGGTCCTCCTGGCGGCCTTCTACCGGGCGCAGACGCAGCCCTCGTTTCAGCTCGAGCACGCGTACAAGATCCAGGCGGTCAACAAGGCGCAGGGCAACCAGCTCCTCGGGCGCTTCTACCGCCTCGAAGAGGGCAGGTTCCCGGACGGCAGCACGCGCTTCGACGCGTACGAGTTCGACTTCTTCCCGAGGGACCTGCCGGAGGCGGCGGTCCGCATCCACTGGTACGACTACCCCGGGCGCTGGTGGGAGGACGAGCCGATCGACGCGGAAGAGCGGGAGGCGATGCGCCAGGGCCTGCTCAAGCTCGGCATGAGCCACGTCGGGATCCTCCTTGCGGACGGCGCGAAGTACCGGAGCGAGGGGACCGGCTACATCCGGTGGCTCTTCGAGCACTTCGCCGACGAGTGCGACCGGCTGCGCCGGACCAGCGCCGCCACGGGGGACGAGGTGAGCTTCCCGCGCGAGTGGATCCTCGCCCTCAGCAAGGCCGACCTGTTCCCGCCGGAGTACAGCGCGAGCGACTTCGAGCGCGAGGTGTGCCGCGACGCCGACGATCAGCTCGCGAAGCTCTGCGCCGTGCTCCGCGCCGAGCGCGCGTTCGGCCACCGCTTCATGCTGCTCTCGTCGGTCGCCGCGCCGGTCGACGCCGACGCGCAGGTCGACCCTGGCACCTCGCTCGGCGTGCGCACGCTCGCGCCCGCGGTCCTGGTGAGCACCGTCGAGGGCGCGGTCCGCGAGGCGCAGGCCACGCGGAAGGAGAGGTCGGCCGGTGAGACGTTCTTCCAGGGGCTGCGCGATCTGGTCACGTTCGTCGACTCCCTCGACGACTTCCTCCCGAAGCGATACCAGATCGTGAGCAAGATCCTGCGGTTCGTCTCGATCAAGGACTTCGCGACAACGCGGCTCGACAGGCTCCAGAAGACCCGCGAGGGCGCGATCCGGAGGGGCGACGCGTTCACGGCGGTCCTGAGCGCGATGGCCGCGGCCCTGCGCAACGACGAGGGGGCGCGGGCCTACCACCAGAACCAGTAGGACAGCCATGCTCGCGCCAGCGCCAGCGCCCGTCGTCGAGACCTCGCGCCTCCTCTGGAGGACGCGCGGCGAGCACTGGGACTACGAGTTCATCTGCGTGCCCGAGATCCCCGCCCTCCCCGCCTGGCTCACGACGCTCGAGGCCATGATCGGCGACGCCGACGCGAGCGCCGGAGAGCTCCGTTATGGCCTGCTCGAGATCGACGAGCACGGGCCGAGAGGCCCTCTCGTGGTTCCCTACGTGGCGACGCGGTTCCTCGATCCGGCGCGGAAGGACTGGACCGGAAGGCAGGTCCAGCACTTCGCCGTGTGGTTCCCGCCGATCCCGGAGGATGCGATCGAGGCGCTGCCCGGGGCGATGCCCGCCGACTGGCACCTTCGCGTGCTCGATGGCCTCGCGGGGACGTACGGCTCCGGCGAGGTGTTCGGGCTGCCCGAGGCGGCGATCCGCGCGTCGAGGCGGGGTGTTCCGGAGAGCCGGGCGGCGCGCGCGATGGCGATCGTGAAGCGCACGCCCCCGGTGGCGCTGCTCGAAGGCGAAGCCGCGCCCGCGCGGTGGAAGCGGGTGCCCACCTTAAAAAAAAAGTGCCCGGATCCCCCGGGCGCGGTGAGCCTGAAGGCGGCGGGAGCAGGCGATAACGGCAAGCGCCCGGGACTCGGCTGCTTCGCGGTCAGTCTGCTGGTGATCGTCGCCGTCGGCCGACTGATGATCGGATGGGTGGCGGGCTGAGGCGGCCTTGCGGCGCGAGCGCCCTGGAGCTGGAGCACGCACGCGGGGAGCGGCCGCCGGGCGCGAGCTCCAGCCGGCGCGACTCGCCCCGTCAAGGGCCCAGAGCGAGGCCGGCGGGCGAGCGCGGGACGCCGGTCATTGACCGTCCATGGCCTGGCGCAGGCTCAGCGGCCGCATGTCGGTCCAGACCTTCTCGATGTGCTGGAGGCACGCCGCGCGCGTCCCCTCGGCGCCCTCAGCACGCCAGCCGAGCGGCAGATCACGGGTTGCCGGCCAGATCGAGTACTGCTCTTCGTGATTGACGACCACCCGGAAGATGGTCTCGCTGTCCTCGGAGTCGCTCATCATGCACCTGCGCGGCTGTCTGCCAGCGCGCATGGTAGGGGCCGCTGCCGTGATATGCAAGCCGTTCCTGGAGGAGGCCACTCGCGCCGGAGGATCGTGGCCCGACCCGCCGGCGCCCACTATGCTCGCCCCGATCGCCGCGCCAGAGGCGGCGCGCCATCAACGCATGACGGAGATCCGCTGTGAATGACCATCCCGCATTGACACCTGGCCGCGCCGCCGTTGTGACCGGCGCCGCCGGCGGCATCGGCCTCGCGGCCGCCGAGCGCTTCGCGCGCATGGGCCTGAAGGTCTGTCTCGCCGACCTGGACGGACCGGCGCTTCACGAGGCCGCCGGGCGCGTCGCCGCCGCCGCGCCCGGCGGCCAGGCCGACGTGCGCGCGGTGCCGACCGACGTCGCCAGGCTCGAGGACGTGCATCGGTTGAAGCAGGCCGCCTACGACGCGTTCGGGGAGGTGGCGGTCCTGATGAACAACGCCGGAGTCGGCGGCGGCGGCAAGCCGTGGAAGGACATCGATCGCTGGCGGCGGCTCATCGAGGTCAATCTGTGGGGCGTGATCCACGGCGTGCAGGCGTTCACCGAGGCGATGATCGCGCAGGGCACCCCCTGCGCCATCGTCAACACGGGCTCGAAGCAGGGCATCACCACCCCGCCCGGCGACGCTGCCTACAACGTGTCGAAGGCCGGCGTGAAGGTGCTGACGGAGCAGCTCGCCCACGAGCTGCGCAACGTGGCGGGCTGCAAGATCACCGCCCATCTGCTGATCCCGGGCTACACGTTCACCGGGATGACGGCGCGAGGCCCGGAGAAGCCCGCGGAGGCATGGACCGCCGATCAGGTGGTGGATCTGATGATCGGCGGCATGGCCCGGGGCGACTTCTATCTGCTCTGTCCCGACAACGCGGTGACGCGCGAGATGGACGAGCGCCGCGTGCAGTGGGCTGCCGACGACCTGATCCGGAACCGACCTGCGCTGTCGCGCTGGCATCCGGAGTACGCCGAGGCGTTCGCCGCGTTCATGGCGGGCGCTGCGAAGCCCTGACGGGGCAGGCTGTCCAGAGCGCGCGCCGCCCGCAGGCGAGGCGGGGCTCGGCCCCGGGCAGCATAAAGATCCGTCGCTGTAACAGGAGAACTGCACAGGTTGTTTTCAGCCGCCCGAATTGAATGTTTCACTTCGCGTGATGGTCGGGCGCCTCACAACACAACAGTGCAGAGAACCTGGCCCGTTGCGCTGCTCCTCCTCTGGATGCAGATCGTGCGACGAGGTCCTCGACGAAGGGTCGCCCGCGGCCCAGTCTACCCGCCAGCTGTATGGTCCCGCTCCCTGCCCGCCCGCTTCAGACCCACTGGTGCAGCGAGGGCACGGTAAAGATCTGGTGTCCCGCGCCGGCGCTGATGGTCACGTGTGTCACCGGGGTGCTGGTGGAGGCGGGCGCCGCGGCGATCGAGGAGGTCATGTTGCGGCGGGTGGCCGCGGAGGGCCGAGTGCTGGTCTTCAATGACTGGGAGGCGATGACCGATTACGAGCACGTGACGCGCACGCGGCTGACCGCGGCGACGATTTCCGTCCTCCATGCGGTCGAGGGAGGTCACTTCCTGCTCCAATCCAGGGTGGTCATCTTCGGGGTTCAGATCGCGAATACCGCCATCCGGAAGCTGACCGTCCATCCGTCGCGCGCGGTGTTCGAGCGCGCGCTGGAGGACGCGCTCCGCCAGCGCGCGCCGGAGGGCACGGTCTAGTCGTTGGGTTGGCCCCCTCGGCTGGCGGGAAGTTACGATCCGGATTGATCTTTATCTGTCGGCGTCCACGCGCTCCAGCTCGCGCCACCGCGTCGAGCGCTCGCCGCGGGGATCCCCGTTGATTTGGGGCATATTTTTTGGCAGCCCGACGGATTCGGTAGTAGGGTGTCCCGCCATTCACAGCCCACAATAAGATTGTCGGCGTATTGAAATCGCTTTGCGCGGACCATGCTCTCGGGAGACCCACGTGAACACCAACATGACAAGTGGCGTGGTCGACGGCGGCGCCGATGTGGCCCTCGTGGATGTCGGAACGTGAACCCGCGTGTCCGATTCACCGCCGTAGGAGATTGATCATGAGCACCTGGAAGACGCCCAGCGCAACCCTTGTCGTCTCTCTCTCGCTGGCCGGGATCGCTGCGCCGGCCACGAGCAACGCGCAGCCGGCGGAGCCGGCTCAGCAGGCTGCGCCGGGCGCGGCCGCGCCGACGCCCGTGGAAGAGCCCCGTCCTGCTCCTCCTCCGCCGGTCGAGCAGAAGAAGGCCGATGACAAGCCTCTCGTGCGTGTCTACGGGATCCTCAAGCCCACGGTCGTCGTGGGGAACGGCCTTGAGTCCTTCGGCAACCCGAACTACTCCGCCCCGACGGCCGCGGTGAACCCGCTGTTCCTCGCCGATCCGGACGCCGTGGGCCTCACCTTTCAGGCGCAGCAGACGCGCCTTGGCGTGGCCGTCGGGGAGGGCACGCCTGTGAAGGGGCAGGTCGAGGTCGATTTCATCGATTTCGGCAAGTCCTCTCCGGCCCAGGGGATGAGCCTTCGCGTGCGTCAGGCGTTCCTGGATTGGACTCCCGCCGAGGGACACAAGCTCACGCTCGGCCAGACCTGGGATCTGTTCTCGCCGCTGAACACGCACACGTACAACCTCGTGGGTGGGATGTTTCAGTCCGGAAACTCGGGCTTCGTGCGCCACCAGTTCATCTACCTGGCGAACGTCGGCAGCGTCGAGGTGGGCGCCGCGCTCGGTCTGGTCAGCCAGAACGTCACGGCCATCCTCAACAACGTCGAGTACTCGCGCACGCCGACCGTCTCGCTGCGCGCGAGCTATCGCGCCGAGAAGACAGCGTGGGTGGGCGCCTCGGTGATCGGGACGCGGCTCGCCTTCGACGCGAACCTGCCGACCGAAGAGGGGAAGCTGGCGCTCGGCGGCAACCTGTTCGGCGAGATCACGAGCGGTTCGCTGAACGTGCGGGCCGAGGCGTACGGCGGGAAGAACCTCGCCAACCTGGGCCTCCTGACGCTCGGGCAGGGTTATCGCACGAACGACGTCGCCGAGGTGGGCGGCTGGGTGTCGGGGAAGGTCACGTTCGACAAGCACTCTTTGCACCTCGTCGCCGGGACCGCGATGGTGCTCAGCACCGACGAGATGCAGCTCGGCTACACGCCCGGAACCCCCGCGGCGGGCGGCACGCCTGCCACCGCTCCCGCGCGCGTGGGCGCCAATGGTCCCGGCATCGAGCGCAACGTGACCCTGCGCGCGGGGTATGCCTTCGCGCCCATGAAGGGGCTCTCGATCGTGCTCGAGCCTTCGCTGTTGCTCACGCGCCACAAGCTCGATCCGGCGGCCGCAGCGCAGCATGACGCCGACCGCACGGGCTTTGGCGTCGAGGCGGGCGGGCTCTACCAGTTCTGACAGGTCTGGCGGCTCACGCGACGGAGCGCGCTCAACGTCGCCCGCTCCGCCGGCGCTCTCCCCGGCGCTCGGGCGAGGGTGGAGCGAAGATCTCCGCGAGAAAATCGACGAACACGCGCACCTTCGGCAAGAGGTGCCGGTTCTTCGGGTACAGCGCGTGAATCGGCCAGGTCGTCGTCGGGAACTCGTCGAGCACGGTCACGAGCGTCCCCTCGGCCAGCGCGTCCTTCGCGAGGAAGTCGAACATCGCGATGATCCCGCTCCCGGCGATCGCGAGGCGCCTCAGGACATCCACGTCGTTCGCGTGGAACGGCCCGGAGATGGGCACCTCGAGCAGGGCGTCGCCGTCCCCGGTCAGGAAGCGGAACGCTGTGGGCCGCCCGTCGCGCAGGTACCCGACGCAGTCGTGGCCCGAGAGATCGGCCGGCGTCGCGGGCGCGCCGCGCCGCGCGATGTACGACGGCGCCGCGCAGTGGACGATGCGGCTCGCGCCGAGCCGGCGCGCGACGAGGCTCGAGTCGCCGAGCGGGCCGATGCGCACGAGCAGGTCGAGCCCCTCGGCCACGGGGTCGACGTGCTGATCGCGCAGCGTCAGGTTGACCCGCACGTCGGGGTAGCGCGCCGCGAAGCGCGGCAGGCCCGGCGCGATCACGTCCCGTCCGAGCGCCACCGGCGCGTCGACGCGCAGCAGCCCCACCGGCTTCTTGCTCGCACGCGCGATCGCCTCGGTCGCCTCCCCTAGCTCCTCGACGATGCGGACGCAGCGCGCGTAGAAGGCCTGCCCGTCGTCCGTCAGGCGGAGCGACCGCGTCGTGCGCGCCAGGAGCGCCACGCCGAGCTCCTGCTCGAGGCGCATCACGCGCCGGCTCACCGCGGACGGCGTGACGCCGAGCCGGCGCGCGGCGCCCGAGAAGCTACCGGACTCGACGGTGGCGACGAGCAGCTCTATCGCGGCGAGCGAGATCATGATCTGTGCTGAAATAGCACAGATGACGTTCCCTCGCGCGGACTGATGCGCCCCGGATGGCTCGATCGAGCCATTGGCCGAGCTGGATTCATTCTCTCGATTCTTGATGCCATGCCCTGCGTTCCGATACGTTCCGAGGAGGCACGGAATGTTTGCGAACGCCACACCGGTCGCTGCTCTGGCCGTGCCCCTGCACGATGAGCGGGGTGTCGACGTCGTCATCCTTCTGGCCAAGGCCACCTTCGCCAGGCGCGGTCCCAGGCTCGTGCTCCTGGAGGAGCAGGCTCCCCTTCGCCTGAATGACGTGCCAACGGACGAGACGGCCGTCCGGGACGGCCGTGAGTCGAGCATTCGCTACCCCAGCGACGTCTGCTGCGAGAAGCCGGGGGCTGACGTCGTGATCGTGGGCAGCGCGGTCTCCTCGAAGGCCGTCAGCAGCCTCGACGTCGCCGTTCGCGCGCCGGGCCGCTCGATGTCGCTCACCGTGCACGGCGAGCGGGTCTTCTACAAGAGCGGCCTCGGCATCAAGATCTCCCCGGCAGCGCCGTTCGAGCGCGCCGCGATCACCTACGAGCGCGCGTACGGCGGGACATCGAAGGACGGCACCGTCGTGGAGTGGCACAACCCCGTTGGGCGCGGCGCCCACAGATCGACCTCGGAGCTCGATGGATGCCCGGCCCCGTGCGTCGAGGATCCCGCTCACCCCGTCACGGGCACGGACGCGACGCCTCCGGCCGGATTCGGCGCCATCGCGATGTGGTGGCTGCCGCGGCGCGCGCTGTCGGGAACGATGGACGCGGCCTGGCAGCGCGAGCGCATGCCGCTGCCGCCGCTCGACTTCGATCGACGCTTCTATCACGTCGCTCATCCCGGTTTGCAGCTGGATCGGCCGCTCGCGGCGGGCGACGTCATCGCCACCCACGGGCTGTGTCCCGAGGGGCTGTTCGACGTGACCATTCCCGAGCTCGCGATCGTCGCGCACCTCCGCCGGGCGACGGGGCGGGCGGTGTCCCTGCCCCTCGCGCTCGACACGGCCGTCCTCGAGCCCGACACGGCGCGCGTCGAGCTCACGTTCCGGCGCGTCGTCCCGCTCGGCAGGGGCGACACGATGCTCCGGGAGGCGCGGCTCGATGTCGACGCGTGACGCCCTCCTGCTCTCCCTGCCCGCCGACGGGCGGATCCCCGGAGCGCTCCGCGCTCCCATCGAGGGGGTCTCCATCGCGCACTACCTCGTCGTGGAAGCGGCGCAGCTCGACGGGCTCCCCGTCCCCGCCGTGCTGGAATGGCTCGGCGTGCCGCGACGAGCGTTCGCGCGGGCCGAGGAGCTCTGGAGCGAACGTGTGGCCGACGCGCTCGGGGGCGAGGACGGCAGCTTCGACGCGCTGTACGAGGACGTCATCGGCCGAGCGCTCTCGCTCTGGGCGCGGGCCGTCGACCCGCTCGACAGGGAGTTCGGCGCCTGGATGACGTTTCAACGCCACGCGCTCGAGGCCGACGATCCGGGCGAGCTCGCCCGCCGCGCGGGGCTCACCCGGGGTGACGAGCTGCGCCTCGCGCGCCTCTGGCGCGGGCGGCTGGTCGAGGCCGAGCCCGAGATCGTCGCCCTGGCCGAAGCGGCGATGTCGGGCCCGCTCGCGCCCCTGCCCGCGCTCACCGTGTCTCCGTTCGTCTTCCCACCGCCGGAGGAGCGCCCGTGATCAACCAGGCAGAGCTCCGGCTCGATGGGCTCGAGGGCGCGGAGATCGTGCGGGTCCGCGGGCGTGAAGCCATGAACGAGCTCGGCGCCTTCGTCGTCGATATCCTGCACCCCGACCCGCACCTCGACCCGGCGGCGCTCGTCGACAAGGACGCGACCCTCGGGCTGGCCGACGCGAGCGGACACACGACGACGTTCCACCTGATCGCGCTCGAGGCCTCCCACGGCGGCCACTTTCGCGGCAGCGACCGCTATCACATCACGCTCGGGCCCGCGGCCGAGCGCCTCGCCCTGCGCGTGAGCCACGCGATCTTCCAGGACAAGACCACCCAGGAGATCGTGGCCGAGCTCCTGCTCCGCGCGGGCATCCCCGCCGCCCAGGTGAAGTGGCGCCTCGCCGGGCAGTACGCGAAGCGAGACTACACGGTGCAGTACGGAGAGAGCGAGTGGGCGTTCATCGCGCGCCTGCTCGCCGACGACGGCATCAACCACTGGCTCGATCGAGAGGACGACGCTCCGCTCCTCGTCTTCGGCGATCACCCGAGCTCCCATGAAGGGATCGAAGGGCCGAGCCGCGTCGTGCCGTTCGAGGACGCGAGCGGCATGAGCTCGATGGCGTTCGCCTTCCATGCCCTGCGGCGAAGCTGGTCCATCGCCTCGACGAGGGCGAGCCTGCGCGACATCAACGTGCAGAACCCCGGCGTGCCCGTGGACGGCGAGGCAGGCGAAGGCGCGCTCGAGGTCTTCGAGTATCCGTCGAACCTCATGATGCCGACGGCGGCGACCGCGCGGGCCAAGGTCCGCCTCGAGCAGCTCCGCCGCCATCGCTCGACGCTCGTGGGCGAGAGCGGCAATGGGCGCCTCCGCGCCGGACGGGTCGTGCAGATCACCGGCGCCGCGGACGCCTGCTTCTCGGGCAGGTTCCTGATCACCGCGGTGGAGCACGAGCTCGAGCAAGCCTCACGGGAGCAGCCCCGGGGCACGCCGTACCGCAATCGCGCCACCCTCGTCCCCTTCGCCCCGGACGCGCCGTACCGGCCCGGGATACCGCGCTCACGGCCCATCGTGGCAGGAATCGAGAGCGCGATCGTCACCGGCCCTGCGGGGGACGAGATCCACGTCGACGATCTCGGTCGCATCAAGGTGCGCTTCTTCTGGGATCGCTCGGGCGTGGGCGACGACAAGAGCTCACGCTGGGTCCGGGCGCTTCAGATGAACCTCACGACGCCGCAGATGCTGCCCCGCGTCGGATGGGAGGTCCCGGTCATCTACGAGAACGGCGATCCGGACCGGCCCTTCGTCCTCGGGCGCGTCTACAACGGCGGTTCCGCGCCGCCCTACGGGCTGCCCGACAGGCGCGCGACGAGCACGCTGCAATCGGCCACCTCGCCGAGCGACGGGACGACGCAGGAGATCCGGATGGGCGACGACGGGGGGAGCGAGCAGACCTTCGTCCACGCGACGAGGGATCAGACGGTATCTGTCGGCGGCGCTCACGCGATCGAGGTCGGGGCGAACCGGCTGGACACCGTGCAGAAAGGGCAACAGCTCCTCGTCGACGGCGCGCAGACGACGACGATCGGGGGCAACCAGTCCATCGTCGTGGGCGCCGACGGGAACATCGTCGTCAAGGGGGCGCGCTCGGAGAGCATCGGCGGCAGCGAGAACATCGGCGTGACAGGCACCTACAAGACGACCGTCGATGGCGCTTACGTCGAGCTGATAGGCGCCCTCTACAGCCTGCGCTGCAACGAGTACAACGCGAAGATCCAGGGGGCGTTCACGCAGGTCATCGGCGCGGCGCTCTCGACCACGGCGGGGCTCGGGAGCAACCAGTCGGTGGCGGGCGCGCGGACCGAGGTCGTGAGCGGCGCCCGCAGCTTCACGGCCGGCCTCGCGTACGCCGACGGGACCATGGGTCGAAAGAGCGTCACCGCCGGGGCGGCGAACGAGAGCGCGGACGCCAAGGTGGCCTTCAACGCGGGCGCCCGGGCGACCCTCCAGGCGGGCGGTGTCCTGTCGATCGAAGCCGGCGGCAAGGTCGTGTTCGAGGCGAGCACGATCTCCGTCAAGGCTGCGACGCTCACCGCGAAGGGGGGGAGCACGATGAAGCTCGCAGGGGCGATGAAGTCGACGTCCACCGTCAAGCTCGACGCGCCGACGGTCAAGAAGAACGACAAGGTCAAGGTGGGGCCGTGAGGGCTGCGTTCGATCTGACCATCGAGGGGGCCCCGCCGCTCTCGGTCCAGTCGTTCGATGCCCACGAGAGGACGCATGTCGGCGGCAGCGTGCGTGTCCTCGCGCGCGTCGCTCCAGGGCGGGACGAGGCGCTCGTCCCCGACGAGCTGCTCGGCAGGAAGGCGACGCTGGAGATCACGCCGAAGGACGCGCTGCGCGACGTCCCGCGGAGGTTTCACGGGGTCGTCGACGTCATCGAGAGCTCGGGGCAAGGCGCGCTGCTGACGATCGTTCCGCGCCTCATGCCGCTCGAGGACGGATCGGATCACCGTATCTTCCTGGAGCAGGACTCGGTCGCCATCGCCGAGGGGCTGCTGCGCGAGGCAGGCCTCGCCCTCGACATCCGCGTGGCGACCCGACCCGAGCCGCGGGTCCAGTGCGTCCAGGCCTTCGAGTCCGTGCTCGCGTTCGTGCGGCGGATCCTTGCCGAGGACGGGATATCGCTGTGGGTCGAGCACCAGGAGTCGGAAGACGTGGTGGTGTTCGGCCAGGACGACTCGGCCTGCCACGATCTCCCGGGCGGCGCGCGCGTCACGGTGGCGCACGACGGAGGGCTCACCACGGGCGAGGTGGTCACGGATCTGCGGCTGCTGCACCGCGTGACGCACGACGGCGTGGCGGTATCCGATTACGATCCCGATCATCCCGCGGTCGATCAGGCCGCGTCGGTGGGTGGGCAGCGCTTTCAGCGCTTCGCGTACCCTGGACACCATCGCTCGCCCGGGGCAGGCGCCTCGCGGGCGCGGCTCCTCCTGGAGGAGGAGCAGACCGAAGGCGTGATCCTCCGGGCGCGCACGACCTGCCGGCATGTCGCTGTGGGGTACATCGTGGAGCTCGAGGGCGCCCCGCGGGACGATGAGAACGGGCGCTTTCGCGTCCTGGAGGTGCGACACAAGGGGCGCGACTTCGCCGCGAGCGGCGCGGGCGATCTGCGTTATGAGGCCGAGTTCACCGCGGTCCCCGCGGCGCGACCCGTGCGGCCGAGGCGGCAGCCGGCGAAGGGGCTGGGCGGGCTCCAGACGATGACGATCATGGGGCCGCCGGGCGCGGAGATCCACACCGACCCGCAGGGGCGGGTCAAGGCCCGCTTCCGCTGGGATCGCCTCTCACCGGACGACGACACGGCGAGCGCGTGGGTCCGGCCGATGCAGCCGCCCTTGAGCGGTGGGTTCTTCCTGCCGCGGGTCGGCTGGGAGGTGCTTGTCGGGTTCATGAACGATCCTGCGCCGACGGGGGATACCCCGCTGTCGCTCGGGCGCCTCGACAACGGGCAGGCGCCCCCCGCCGAGAGCCTGCCGAAGCAGAAGGTGCGGTCGAACTGGGGGACCCAGAGCACCGGGGGGAGCGGGAAGAAGAACCAGATCCGGCTCGACGACGCCGCGGGCAACGAGGGGATGCACTTCGCTGCGTCGAAGGACGCGAACGAGAGGACCGAGAACGACAAGGTCGTCAGCGTGGCGGCCGACGAGGAGAACGTCGTCGGGGGCAACCACACGAGCACGGTGACCTTGCAGCAGGTGACAGCGGTGAAATCTGCCCAGACGTACTCGGTGGGTGGCAATCGCGACCTGACGACGACGGGCGCGCTCGGGATCTTCGCCGCGAGCGAGAGCGTCAGCGTGGGCGCGACGCGGAAGCTCACGGTGGGGGGCGATTACGAGATGAAGGCGGCCACCGTCGGCCGCATCGTCGGGGCCGCGGAGAACGTCGTCGCGATCCAGGGGACGAACCGCCACGTGACCGGCGCCTCGACCATCGCCGTGGGCGGCACGTGGACCGAGATCGGCGGCATCACGGCGTCCACCGGCGTGCTCGGCGCCAGCACGCTCACCGCCGGCGGGCCCCTCTCGGTGAGCGCGAGGAGCGTGTCGATCAACGCGTCGGTGCTCTCGGAGACCTACGCGGGGCTGTACAAGGCGCACGCCGGCGCGGATTTCACGGTGGGGGCTCCCATCGTGAAGCTCAAGGCGGGCGGGGCCATCCGGGCCAAGGGAGCCGACGTGTCCTTCAAGGCGAAGTCGAGGATCGTGCTCAAGGCGGGCGGCGTCACGGTCACGATCACGCCGGCGTCGATCACGGTGAAGGGAAAGCTCAAGGGCGATTCGACGAGCGTCGTGACGACGAGGGAGGAGGTCAAATGAGCTCTGCGAGAACGATGAAGCGGGCCGGCAAGGTGGTGAATCTCGGCCACCGCACGGAGGCAGCGCCGCTGCTGGGAGGCGGCGCCCATTTCGCGAAGCTGCTGAGGAAGCTCGCCGAAGGGCGGTACGAGGCCTCGCTCTTCGGCAGCGAGCCCATCGAGGTGGGCGTCCTGCCCGACGTGGATCTCGAGCTCGCCGACAGGTGCCTCGCCGAGCAGAGCATCGTCCTCGTGGGCATGGCGGGAGGCGGCGCGGTGATCTTCGGCGCGCTTCAGACGAGGGAGCGCAGGACGGAGGAGGTCGTCGTGGAGGCGCCGCGGCGGCTGGTGCTCCGGGCGGGCAAATCGCGGCTGGAGCTGTCGGCCGACGGCCGCGTGAAGCTGTCGGCCGACGCCGTGACCGTGGACGCCCCGCGCGAGGTGCGGCTGGCGAGCGCGCATGTCGAGATCCCCTAGATGAGCCCACCGGAGCGACCATGAGCAGCGTCGGCAAGAAGGAGATCGCCACCAAGAAGAGCGGCCACGGCGCCGTCGCCCCCGGCGCGATCAGCCCGGTCAGCCCGCCGGCGCCCCCCGTCCCGACGCCCTTCCTGTACACGGCGCGCAGCGCCAACAAGAGCGGGACCGAGCACAACTCCAGCTACTGGATCTGGGACACGCAGGCGCTGGTCGAGGGCAGCCAGATGGACGTCGACCCGCCCGCGAACGCGCCGTCGAAGACCGCCGGCGGAGACCTCGTGACGCACGCCGACACGAAGATCGCCGTCATGAAGACCGGCTCGATGGTCGTGAAGGCGGCCGGCAAGAACGTGTGCGGGACCGGCGATCTCGTGAACATGAACGTGCTGACCGCCGAGCAGAGCATCGCTCAGATGGTCGTTCCCCTGCTCAACAAGGTCGATCTCGCCCGTGCGTCGAAGTCGACCGCCCACGCGCACAGGGTCAACGAGGAGTACTATCGCGCGTTCCACCCCGAGCGCGCCAACCAGACGAACGTCGGCGATCCGATCGACGTCGGCACCGGCTTCGTTGTCGACGAGGGCACGGACCTGAGGCTGCCCGGACCGATCGAGCTGGTGTGGCGGAGGACGTACTCGTCGGGCTACCACAGGAGGACGACGGCGCTCGGCAAGGGGGGGTGGGTGCACTCCTTCGAGCAGTGGATACAGCCGAGCGAGCGGGTGATCCGGCTCCACGACGAGGAGGGGCTGCCTGTCGACTTCGCCGTCCCGCCGCCGGAGGGGGTCAGCTTCCACCGGGGCCGGCGCCTGGAGCTCCGCGCCGTCGGCAAGCGCTACCAGGTCCGGAGCCTGAAAGACCGGCTCGTGCGGGAGTTCAGCGCGCTGCCGAACGGCCGCTTCGCGCTCGCCGCGATCACCGATCCGTACCAGCACCGGATCGAGCTCGAGTACCGCGGGAGCTCGCTCGTGCGCATCGCCGGCAGCTGCGGCCGCGACGTCCGCGTGATGAGCAACGAGAAAGGCCGCGTGGTCCGCGTCGAGGTCTGGGCGCGCGCCCCGGGGAGCGACGAGGCGCCTGCGCTCCAGGCCTGGTTCGATTACGACTATCATGTCGAGGGGACGCTCGCCTCCCACACCAATGCGCTCTCGCACGTCAAGCGATGGGACTACGACGGTCTGCACCGCATGGTGAAGACGACGGCGCGGAACGGGATCTCGTTCCGCTACGAGTACGACGAGGAGACCGGCCGGTGCGTGCGGACCTGGGGCGACGGGGGCCTCCACGACGTCCGCCTGGTGACCGACGACGACGCGGGCGAGGCGCGGACCCACGGCACGAGCCGCGCGCGGCGATATCACGTGAAAGACGGCATCGTGGTGCGCGAGGAGACCTTCGACGGCGGCTGGGCGTCGGAGCGCGAGCTCGATGGCGATGGGCTCCTCATCCGCCGGGGCAACGCCGCCGGCGAGGCGATGACGTACGAGCACGACGCGCGCGGGAACCTCGTGAAGGAGACCGACCCGGCGGGCAACGCCACGGCGTGGGAGATCGAGGCCGACGCGCCTGTGCGGCGGATCGACGCTGCGGGCCGCGAGATGCGCTACCGGTACGACGCGCATGGCGCGCTGATGAGCGTCACGCTCCCGACGGGCGCGTCCTTCAGCCTGACGCGCGACACGGACGGGCGCGTCGTCGGCGCCTTCGGTCCGAACGGCACGCTCGCGACGTTCACCTACGATGAGCACGGGAACCTCGCGTCGGAGACCTCGGGGCGCGGCGAGACGACCTGGTACCACCACGACGCGCTCGGCAGGCCCGTGGCGCGGGTCGAGGCGTCGGGCCATGTCACGCGCACCGAGCTCGATCGGCTCGGCCAGGTGCTCGCCCTGGTGCGGGCCGACGGCGCGCGCCTGACGGCGAGCTACGACCCGGTGGGAAACGTCACAAGCGCGACCGACGCAGCGGGCAGGACGACCCGCTTCGAGTACAGCGGAACAGGGCACCTGGCGAGGATCGTCCCGCCGGACGGGCAGGTGGTCGCCCTCCTGCACGACGCGGACGAGCGGCCGATCGAGATCATCAACGCGCTGCTCGAGCGCTATCGCCTGGAGTACGACCGCGCCGATCGCGTGGTGTCGGAGCGGACCTTCGATGGACGGCTGATCACGTACCGCCACGATCGTGGGGGGCGGGTCGCGCGGATCGACTATCCCGACGGCGAATGGCGCGAGCTCGCCTACGACAAGCTCGGGAACGTCGTGGAGGACCGCGGGGCCGACGTCCAGATCACGTTCGAGCGCGACGCGCTCGGGCGGATCGTCCGTGCGGTCTGCGCCGACGCCACGGCGAAGGTGGTGACGGAGATCGAGCGTGACAGCCTGGGGCAGGTCGTCGCCGAGCGCCAGGACGGGCGCACCATCCGCTACGAAGTCGACGCATGCGGCCGGCGCACGGCGCGCGTCGCGCCGGGAGGCGAGCGGACGGAGTACCGCTATGACGACGACGATCTGCTCGTGGGGATCACGCACGAAGGACGAGCTGTATCCATCCTGCGCGACGGGGAGGGCCGGGAGCGGCGCCGCGACTTCGGCGCCTTTCGACTGGAGCACGACCACGACGCCCTGGGGCGGCTCGTGCAGCAGCAGGTGATCTCCACGGAAGCGGCGGGCGCCGCGAGCCTGGTCGTGAGGCGGCTGTATGGCTATGACACGGCAGGCCGCCTGACGTCGGTGAGCGACGGGCCCGACGGGCAGGGCGGCGCCACAACGACGTACCGCTACGATCGCGCGGATCAGCTGCTGGAGGCGGCGAGCAGCAGGCTGCGCGAGGCGTTCGAGTACGACCCCACGGGCTCCCTCGTGGGCGCGGTGCGCGGTGGTGGATCAGCGGATGTCGCGCGACGCTGGTCGCTCGGCCCGGGGAACGTGCTGAGAGCGGCGGGCGGCGCGCGCTATCGGGTCGACGGTCGCGGCAGGCGTATCCAGCGCATCGAGAGAGGCGCGGGCGGCGGCGAGGAGGTGACGATCTACGGCTGGGACACCAGGGATCGGCTCAGGGAGGTCGTCCTCCCCGACGGCAGGCGGGTGCGCTTCACCTACGACGCGTTCGGCCGGCGGGTCCGGAAGACCGTCCTTTCACCCTGGGATCGCTCGTCCCTCGAGGGCGGGGCGAGCGGAGGCGCGGTGGTGGAGGCGTCGGTCGACTTCCTGTGGGACGGCGACGTCGTGTGCGAGGAGAGACATGTCACGGCGCAGGGACTGCGATCCCGGATCCACGTCCACGATCCCGGCACCTTCACGCCGCTGCTCCAGGTCGAGCAGGGCATGGTCTTCGGCGTCGTCGTCGATCAGGTCGGCACGCCGAAGGAGCTCGTGGATGAGCGCGGGCGCGTGGCCTGGCGAGCCCGTCACGGCGCGTGGGGCGACGTCGTGTCGGTCGAGAGGGACCCGCACACGTTGCCCGTGGAGAGCCCGTTCCGGCTCCTCGGCCAGGTCGCGGACGACGAGACGGGCCTCTGCTCCACGAGGTTCAGGTACTTCGAGCCGGCGTGTGGAAGGTGGCTCTCGCCGGATCCCATCAACATCCATGGCGGGTTGAACCTGATGGCGTTCGGCGGGGCGCCGACCGAGACGGTAGATCCCCTGGGTCTGGCGTATGACCCATGGCAGCCGCACTCCCCCGGTACCCAGGACTGGAACGACGGGAAAGGCACGCACTTCTACACCAACAACCCGGGCGTCGAGCTGGGAGTCCGGACCGACGGCAGGGGCAACGTCACCTTCGAGCGTGTCACGGGCACCGAGAGGAGACCTGGACCGGTGCAGACCGAGATCAACACCGCGAGGGAGAGGCTGAGGACCGACGCGGGCTGGCGATGGCAGCTGCTCCGGAACCTCTCTGAGGGCATCCAGCGCGCCTCGACAGGGACCCCGAGCGACAGGGCCCTCGCCGCGAGGATGGAACAGGTCAGGGCCGCTCTGGCGAGGCTCATCGCCCACAAGGGTCATTGATATGCTCCTGCCGCGACCCACCGTCGACTTCATGAACGAGCTCGCCGCGCGCCGCGCGCCCGAGATCGAGCTCTATCAGGAGCTGGGCTTCCCGGACTTCTTCTTCACCGACGGCGAGCTCTCCGGGCCTCCCCGCGAGGTTCAGTTCCTCACGTATGGACCTAGCGAGTGTGAGGTGATGCTGAAGGGGAGCCGGGTGCTCGGTCATCCACACAGGGTCACGGCGGAAGAGGTCGACGCGGTCCCATGGGATGGTGTGGCGCGGCCGAGGACGTTCCGGGAGTACCGGGCGCACGTGCAGTCCCTCACGCCGTCGATCGCGCCGAAGTCTCCCCTCGGACGGGCGCTCAAGGAGCTCCGGTCGGTGGACCGACGCTTTCGCAGCGCAGAATGGCTCCGGTTGATCGACTGGTGGGCGCTGAGCCGTGTGACGCGCGAGAGGCACCTGGAGCCGCTGCTGAAGAGCGCGCTCCAGCAGATCGGAGCCGCGTTCGACGGCGGCAGCTTGACCGCTCTCCGGCTCGCCGCGGAGCTGATCGCGCCCGGCTTCGCGAGGCAGACGCTCGTCGACGCGGGCCTCTGGCCGCCGTCGCGCCTCGGCGTCTCCGCGGCACGCCTGGAAGGCGCCTTCCCGGCGGGGTACCCGGACCGGTACAGGGTGTATTGCCGCGCGTCCGGGGAGCACCTCGGCCCCCTGTACCAGGTGCGGCCTCGGCTCGACCGCGATCTTCAGGAGGAGGAGCTCTTCGCCGAGGAGGATCGGCGGACGAGCTGGCCGCTGGGGGTCGCCGGCTACGCCCTCACCGGCGACGGCAAGCTCTGGC
This sequence comes from Sorangium sp. So ce117, assembly GCF_051524395.1. NCBI lineage: Bacteria > Pseudomonadati > Myxococcota > Polyangiales > Polyangiaceae > Sorangium > Sorangium sp. So ce117. The sequence goes on along the minus strand of NZ_CP150309.1, from coordinate 4,760,208 downwards.
GGCGGGAGAAGCACGGATGGCGTGGCCTCGGCCCCGCGATGGACGCGCTGCTCGTGCGGCCTCCGAAGGCCGAACGAAGGCGCTCGGGCTGACTCCCATGCACGTCACGCTCTCCCTCGATCCCCCGGCGACGACCCGCTCCATCGCGCTCCGGGTCGCGAGCGCGCTCGGCGGCGCGACGCGCGCCGAGATCGACGTGTCCGCGCCGGAGCCGCTCGACTGCGAGGCCCTCACGGGGACGCCCGCGCGCATCGAGATCAGCGGCGACGACGGCGCGATCGCGGTGCACCACGGCATCGTCGCCGGGATCACCGCGAGCGCCACCGTGGACCCGGGCGCGCAGCGGCTCTACACGCTCGACGTCCGCTCGGCCATCGAGTGGCTGACGCTGCGCAAGGACGCGCGGGTGTTCCGCAAGACGACCGCCGCGGCGATCGTGGAGGAGCTCCTCGCCGGTGTCGGCATCCGGGACGACGCCTTCGTGAACGAGGCAGAGCCGCCGCCCGAGCGCGACCACGTGACCCAGTGGAACGAGACCGACGCCGTCTTCCTGCGCCGGATCTGCGAGGAAGAGGGCCTGTTCTTCCGGTTCGATCCGAAGGAAGGGTTCGACGCGTTCGTCCTGTGCGACCGGTCCGACGCGGCGCCCGACGGCCTGTCGGATCCCCTGATGTTCGTCGATGGATCGGGCCTGGTTCCGGGGCAGCGCGTGGCGTTCGCCGCCAGGCAGATCCGCAGGCGCCGGCCCGGCAAGGTGGCCCTCCGCGATCACGACCCGGCCAGGCCGGCCGTGAAGCTCGAGGCCAGGGCCGAGGGCGGACTCGAGCCGGAGAAGGCCGTGGAGGTCTACCAGGCGCCCGGCCGGTTCCGGACCGACGGCGAGGGGCAGCGCGAGGCGACGCTGCGGCTCGAGGCGCTGCGGGCCGACGCCGATGTGCTCGAGTTCGACACGACGGCCCTCGAGCTCCGCCCCGGCGTGCAGTTCGAGGCGGACGCGACGCTCGCCGTGGGGCTGGCGCCGAGCGGCAAGTACTTCGTCGTCGAGACCTCGCTGACGTGGCGCGCGGGCGAGCCGGAAGGCCGGATGTCCGTGAAGGCGATCCCGCTGGGCGTGCCGTACAGGCTCCCGCGTGCCACCCCTCGCCCGCGCGTCCCGGGGATCCTGAGCGCCACGGTGACCGGCGCGAGCGGCGAGGAGATCCACACCGACGCGGCCGGCTGCGTGCGCGTCACGTTTCCCTGGGATCGCGGGGGTCCGAAGGACGAGACCGCGAGCCTGCCAGTCCGCGTGATGCAGGCCCATCTCCCGGGGTCCATGCTCGTCCCGCGCGTGGGCTGGGAGGTCCTTGTGGGCTTCGAGGACGGCGATCCGGATCGGCCCTACGTGCTCGGGCGCTCGTTCAACGGCCGGCAGCTGCCAGCGTTCGGGTTGCCCGCCAACAAGACGATGACGGCGTTCGGCACGGTGAGCTCTCCCGGCGGCGGCAAGGCCAACATGATCACGCTGGAGGACGCCGCCGGGCGGCAGCACATGGTGTGGAACGCCGGCTTCGGCAAGACGACGACGGTCGGGGCCGACATGCAGAACCAGACCGTGGGGTTCGAGAACATCCACATCAAGGGAGCGCAATCGTGGCAGATCGGCGGCAATGAGACGCTGTCGCTCGAGAACGCGTGGACGGTCGGCGTCGACAGCCAGACGGCCTCCGTGGGTGGCAATCAGGACATCACGATCAACGCCACCGGCATGACGAAGGTGGGGAGCGAGAGCGTCTCGATCGGCGCGAACCTCATCGAGCAGGTGGGTGATCCGATCAGCGGGCTCAAGGGTTTCGCGGAATCGGCGGTGCTGGCCGGGGTCGGCCAGATCCCCGGGGTCGGCGCCGCCCTCTCGAGGGGCTACACCTGGGGAAAGGCGCTGGGCGAGGGATACCGCCGAGGCGGGTGGAGCGGCCTGGGAACGGCCGCGGTGCGGACGGGCCTTGGCGAGGTCGCCGGTCGGATCCCCGGCGGCGACGCCATCGTCGCGGCCGCCGACAGCGCCGGGCTCACGCCGTGGTCCGAGCAGGCCCAGCAACGCGCGGCCGAACAGCAGGGCGGAGGCGGCGCTGCGGGCCCCGGCGGCGCGGGCGCCGGTGCGGCCGCCGCCGCGCCGGGGCACCGGAAGCTGGTCGTGAACGGCACGACCACCGAGGTGATAGGCGCCGTCCACGCCATCCAGACGCCGGGATCTCTCAAGTGGACGACCCTCGGCGCATCGAGCTTCGCCATCGGAGGGAGCCACGCCACCTCCGCCGTCCGCATCTCGCGCCTCACGATGGCCGCGTCGGCGGACACCGCGGCGGCGACCTCGCTCCGGGCGAGGGCCGGGCTCGGGCGCAACGTCAAGACCGCCCATACCCTCAAGGCGGGCGGCGCCATCCAGCTCGATGCCGGCGCGGAGTTCGCCGTGAAGGCCGGTGGCGCGCTGTCGATCCAGGCGGGTGGGGCCATCACGCTCGACGGCGGCACCGTGGTGTTCGACGTCGGCGACGGCGCGTCCACGGTCTCGGTGCACGGCGGCGGGCTCACCCTCGAGTCCGCGACGATCACCATCAACGGCGAGACCCAGCACACTGGCAAGGAGAACGCCGGCTGATGGCGCTCTCCGTCGCCGAGATCGCCCTTGTCTCGCCGCTCGGGTCGAGCCCGAGCGAGCACGTCTTCTTCCATCGAGCGGAGGTCAATCCGCACGCGAGCGGCGCGTTCACGACCCGCGACGGGGAGTCCCTCCCCGTCCACCACTGCCCGTGGATCGCCGCTTCACGCCCGTGGTCGTCGCGGATCCGCCTGCTCGCGAAGCAGGCCCTCGCGCGCGCGGCGCCCGGGTCGAGGAAGACACCCATCCTCCTCGTCGCGCCCCGCGAGGCGCTGGAGGGCGAGGCGGACGTCGCGCGGTTCCTGACGCTCGCGGGTCACGCCGTCGTGAGCCAGCGATCGGGGGCAGCGGGGTATGTGCTGGCCCTGAAGGAGGCGGAAGATGTTCTCCGGCAAGATCCAGAGGTGGTGGTGCTCGCCGTCGACTCCCGGATCCACCGGCCGGACATCGAGCGGTGGCTCGAGCTGCGCTATTCGGCCTTCACGCGCAATCCGCTGCCGCCCTCGGAGGGCGCCGCCGCGATGCGGCTCGTCGCGGGCGCGCAGGCGCCGCTCGCGGGCAAGGTGCACTCGTACGCCGTCGCGGAGAGCGAGGCCCGCGACGACAACGATCTGCCCACGGACGGCGCCGCGCTCACGCGCGTGTTCGCGGCGCTCCGGCTCCGTCCGACGGTGCCGCTCGTCGTCGGCCCTCGCGACGTGGATCCGCTCCGGATCCGCGATTTCCACCTCGCCTCCGTGCGTCACCACGCGAGGCTCGGGCGCGCGGAGATGCCGAGCTTCGAGGGGCAGATCGGCGCCCTCGGCAGCGCCGCAGGCCTGATGTCGGCGGTCTTCGCGCTGGCCTGGCTGCGGCACGGCCTCCCCCTCCCCGGGCCGGCGCGCGAGCGTGTCGCGCTGGCCTGGGCTCGATCGTGCGATGGAACCGTTGGCGCCGCGCTCGTGGGAGACGAGCGGTCATGAGCGTCCGGCAGGCTTCTGCTGGGCTCCGGCGGGTGCTCCCCTCCCCGCCCCTCACCGAGCGAGAGCCGCTGCCCGCGGATCGGGATCTGCACGCGCTCGCGTGGCAAGGCGAGGTCCGCCTCGACGCCGAGCGGGCGGCGGGGCTCACCGCGGCGCTCTGGCAGCGGCACGTGCGGACCGGTCTCCTGGAGCGGGCGCTGGTGCTGGGGGCCGATCACCGCGCGGGGCCGCACCTCGATCGGCCCGAGGCCGCGCGCCGCCTCCTCGCGCACATCGACGCGCTCGCGGAGGCCGGGCTGACGCCCGTCGAGCTCGCCGCGTTCGCGGAGGAGGCGGACCTCGATCACCCGGGCACTTCGTGGGCGCTGGCGGTCCTCTTCGGCTGCCTGGAGGTGCATGGCGTGGAGGACGCGTTCGAGGCGTGGCTCACGTCCCTGGACGGCTCGGCCTTCCCCACCTACCGAGGCATCGTCGAGCTCGCCGACGCGATAGCGACCCAGCCGAGCGCGGATCTGCGTGAGCGCGCGCGGCGCTGGGCGGCGCGCCTGGAGCAGCCGGTCCTCTCCGCGATCGCGCTCGAGGTGACGCCTCCCGGCGAGCTCCCGGGTGACGCGCTCGCCGCCCTGGCGCGGGCGCAGAGCCCCATCGTCCAGGCGGCCCTCGAGCGGTATCTCTCGCGGGCGCCGCGCGGCGCCGCGCCCGCCGCGCCGGGCCGCGCGTCGTGGCTCGACGTGGCGACCCCTGCGTTCGCCCACGAGGTGGCGCGCGCGCGCATCCTCCAGCGGGACTTCGAGCCGCTGCACCGGGTACGGAGCATGGATCCTCGCGCCGTCGCCGCGCTCGGCCCGTACGCGCTCGACGTGATCGCGCTCGCGGGGGATGCGGGCGATCAGGCCCTCGCGCGCGATCTCGCGGCGGGCTTTCCCACGACCCCGCGCTCGCTCGACGCCATGGGGCGGATCGGGCTGCCTTCCCTGTTTCCGCGCCTCCTCGCGGAGGTGGGGAGCGACGAGCTCCACGAGGACGCGCACGGCGCGCTCGTGACCGCGCTCGGATCGCGCGTCGCGTGGCCCTCCGCGAAGGCGTGGGAGGAGGCGATCGCGTCCCTCCCCGCGACCGCCGCGCCGACGCGCCTCCGGGGGGGCGAGCCTCATTCTCCGCGATCGGTGCTCGAGGAGATGAGGCGCCCGGACCTGTCCGCCGAGGCCTTGCGCGTGCGCGCCGACGAGCTCCTCGCGCGGGCCGGCCGACCGGCGCAGGTGGCGTGGGACGCGTTCGGGGCGACATTGGAAGGAGCCTTGTCCGAACTGGCTCGCCTCGCGCGCTGAGGGCTTATGTCACAGGAGACGGTCATCTCGCTGGAATCGTACGCTGCCGTGATGGCCGGCCTCGGGGCGGGGCTCGACCTGCGGCGAGCCCTCGCGCACGCCGGCGTCGCTCCGGCGGCGTGGGAGCAGGCTTCCGAGCAGTGGCAGGCCAGGATCGACGAGAGCGCCGCGTCGGATCTCGCCGTGCTTGTGGCCTTCGACGCCGCCCTGCTGACCGCGAAGCGGCGGTTCGAGCCGACGTTCGAGCCCATCGAGTCGGATGTCCGCGCGTGGGCCCATTTCCGCCGGCACTTCGTGACCGCGGCGGAGCCGATCGCGTTCCTCGCGCGCCACGACCTCGATCTCGCGACGTACGCGCGCATCGAGGCGGGCTGGGCGAACCGCGTCCTTCTGGACGAGATGCTCGCCGCGACGCTTCGAGGCCACATGGAGGGCGCTCTCGAGGACTGCCCTGCCCTGACGAGGACGCCTTCGCCGCTGCTCGCCGCGACGGACGCGGAGCTGGCGCCGGCGATGGTCGTGGCGTCGCCGGCGATCGTGACGCCGGCAGTCGTGGCGCAGCAGGTCGTGGCGCAGCAGGTCGTGCAGCCCCCCGCGGTGGTTCAGGCGCAGGTCGCGAGCGAGATCGTGGAGCCGCCTCGGTCGCCTCCGCCTCCGCCTCCGACGCCTCCGTCGATGCGCGACGCTCGTGCTGCCCCGGCGAGCATCCCGATGGGGAGGACCGTGGCGGTTTCGGCCGTCCCGTTCCCCGAAGGCCTGCCGTTCCGGCGGCCCGCCCCGCCGGGTCAGGCGAAGGCGGAAGAGGCACCGCCGCCCATCCCGCTGGAGCGGTATGCGGTGATGCTCGCCGACCACACGCTCTTCGGCATGACGGAGGCGCAGCTCTGCGAGAAACACCAGCTGACGCCTGCGCAACGGGCGCAGGCGTTCCAGTACTGGAAGGGTCGAGTCGACGCGGACGCCGCGCTCAGGGGCCGCGTGAAGGTCGCTGTGGATCGTTATCAGGCAGCCCGCGCCAAGGCGGGACAACACGCTCCCGAGCGATCGTCCCCACGACAGCCGGCCATCGTGCAGGCGCCCACCCCTCCGGCCGCCGAGCGGCGCGTCGACTTCAACAGGACCGTCGATCCGGGCGAGGTCGTGATGTCGCCCATCTTGCCGTTCCTGGCCGGTTCCTCGCCCGCGCCGAGGCCGACCGCGAGCGCGAGCGCCGAGACGCAAGGCGCCGCCGGCGGGCCCGGTCAGCTCTCGCTGGAGCAATACGCATCGCTCACCGTCGATCTCTCGCTCGATCCGGAGCGCACCCCGGAGACGCTCCGTCGCTACGGCCTCACGCCCGCGCAGAGGACGCTCGTGGACGCCACCTGGACGGCGAGGCTCGCCCAGAACGCCGCCGAGCGCAGCGCGTTCGAGGCGGCCCGTGCCTCGTACCGAGCGTGGCGCCTCCGCAACACGAGCAAGCCGTGATCGTGCAGGCGCGCGGTGCGCGGCGCGGCGCGCGGCGCGCGGCGCGCGAGAAGCTCCCGGTCTCGACTGTGGGCGGCGACGAGCAGCTCGATCGCGGCGAGCGAGACCATGATCTGTGCTGAAATGGCACAGGTGACGTTCCCTCGCGCGGACTACTGCACCCGGAGGAACGGATCTACGGATGGGGTGTCCAGGAAAGATTGGAGGACACGCCATGAAGACTGTCATCATTCGGAAGAACGCTTCGGAGTCCGACGCGTGGACGCTCGCCGAGCGCCCCGCACCCAGGCCCGGTCCGGGGCAGGTTCTCGTGCGCGTCCGCGCGGCGTCGCTCAACTACCGTGACCTCATGGTCGTGCGCGGCCGGTACGGCGGGGAGCGCAAGGACGAGCTTGTCCCGCTGAGCGATGCGGCGGGCGAGGTGGTTGCGGTCGGAGCGGGCGTGCGGCGCTGGAAGGAGGGAGATCGCGTGATCTCGACGTTCTTCCCGGCGTGGGCCTCGGGGCCGTTCCGGAGGGAGTACAGCGCTGCGACGCTCGGTGCGGGCGGGAACGACGGGGTACTCGCGGAGCTGGTGGTGTTCGGGGAGGACGCGATCGTCCGCGCGCCGGCGCACCTCGGGTTCAACGAGGCGGCGACGCTGACGTGCGCCGGGGTGACGGCGTGGACCGCGCTGTTCGAGTCAGGGCCGCGGCCGGCGCCGGGGGCAACGGTGCTCGTCCAGGGGACCGGCGGGGTGTCGCTGTTCGCGGCGCAGCTGGCGCGCGCGGCGGGGCTGCGCGTGATCGCCACGTCGTCCAGCGCGGCGAAGATCGAGCGGCTGCGCGCGCTCGGCGTGACCGAGGCGATCGACTACCGGAAGCAGCCGGAGTGGCACGAAGAGGTGCTGCGGCTGACGGGGGGCGAAGGGGTGGATCGGGTGATCGAGGTGGGCGGCGCGGGGACGCTGCCACGATCGATGCAGGCGGTGAAGACGGGGGGCGTGGTGAGCTTGATCGGGCTGCTCAGCGGGGTTGGGAGCCAGATCGATCCGATGCCGATCCTGTTCCGGGCGATCCGCGTCGAGGGGACCATGGTGGGGTCACGGCAGGCGACCGTGGAGCTCGGGGCGGCGCTCGAGCTGCACGGGATCCGGCCGGTGGTTGATGAGGTCTTTCCGATCGAGCGGGCGAACGAGGCGCTCGCGAAGCTCGCGGCGGGGAAGCACTTCGGCAAGGTGGTGATCGGGCTCGACTGAGGCGAAGCGGCGGCGAGGGGGCCTCTCATCGCGCTCGAGCGCGGTACGGCACGGCGCCGGGTAGCGGACCGTGGAAAGGTCACGCAAGATCCCGGACGTGTCCGAGACGCTGGCGCTTCCCGAGATGGATCACGCCCCCAGCCGCCACCTGTCGAGCGGAAGGAGCAGCTTCTCGTTGATGGCACCCTCGTCCCCGAGCGCGGCGAGATTCAGATCGAAGTAACGATACGCGTATTCATCTCCGCCGACCCTGACCTTGTGCTCGGCCCCATTCTTCCTGTTGGCAGAGCGCGAGAGCTGGCTCCAGGCGGAGCTCCAATCGGGCTTCTTGGCTCGTGTGCGGTGCAAGCCGATCCGGAGCTCGGAGGCCGCCATCTCGGCGAGCTTGAGGCTGGCAGGGTCAGGTTCGCCGTCGCAGGAGTCATCGTAACCCGTATCCGCGATGGCATGGATATGGACCTTGCAATGAGCTCCGTTGCCAGATGCCTGCCAGACGCACTCGACCTGGTAGGCCGGCGTCAGGTCCCATGCCCAGTGTTCAGGCCGGAAGAACGGCTTCGTCGACTGGGGGAGCCTCGCGACGTTGATGGGAGCCCATCGTTCGAATTCGAAGCCCCGCTCGGCTAGAAATTCGTCTGTCAGTTGCAGCAGATCGCACAGCCGCCGATGGTAGGCGTGCAGGAGCCTGTACGCGCGACGCACATCGACGAGCGCCCCAGCCAGATCGACGTTCTTCTCGCTCACCGGATCCTCCACCGCTGGATCATGCACACCGAGCCTTCGCTCCCGAGTCGTTTTGTGGCCGTTGGCAACGACGAGAACCAGGTTTTCCTACGGTACCCCCACGCTTCGAGCGCCGCAGCCATGTCGCGCAGGAGCGCCGCTTGCGGTGATGCGCGCACCGAGGCCTCGATCGGATAGAGCACCTCGCGCAGATCCTCCCATCGGATCGTGAGCACCCCGGCGACATCGCTCGCGACCTCGCGCCGGACACGAGCAAGGTAGGCATGCCCCTCCTGCATCACGAGCCCCCCCACCGCGATGAGCCATAGCTGCTTGCTTGAGTGCACGGGAGTCGCCCGCGCCGCGCGAATCTGCTCCACCCACTGTGCCGGGTCCTGGAATCCTCTATGCTTGGCCTCGATCAGGAGCAGCGTGTCGCCCCACGAGACGAGCACATCGGGCTCGACCCGCACCTTGTTCCGCCCGCCATCGCCTGGCCGGAGGCTGGGCCAGAACGACCACGAGGGCACCCCCACGGGAGGGATCGCGGGCATCGGCGGACCATCGCCCAAGGGCTTGCTCGCGCCACGCAGGATGGCCCACGCGAGCTCGGCCGGCAGGTACTCCAGCCGCTCGAACACCATCGACGTGAGCGGGTCCTCGAGCTCCGTCAGCCCGTCCGCCGCCGTCTCCTGGGTGTTTCCCTCCTCCAGCGTGTCTCCGTCGCTTTCCTCGTCGACGCCGACCGCCACCCGGCCGAGCTTCCCGTGCAGGAGCGCCTTCAGCATGCACGACGAGGCTACAGTCTTGCTGTGCCCGCTGTCATCCGTGACAGCGTGCTCGCCACCTACGCCGTGTCGTCGCACGTGCCTCGTGGTCGTCGCCGAGCATGCGCTCCTCCGGCGCGCTTAGGCTAGAGCGGACGAGCTACGACCCCGGACCCCCCCGTCCGTCGCGCCAGCGCGGCGCTACCTCGTCGAGCTCCTCACCGCGGCGGTCGCGGTGCGCATCTTGGTCGACATGAAGGGGCGCGACGCTTCCATCCAATCGCGCGAGCTCCCTCCTCGGCCCCAGCTCAAGGCCCGAGCACGTCGAGGAGGCGACCGAGATCCGGGCAGCGGCTCAGCACCTCGGCGCGTCGAGCCGAGCCTGGCCTGATCCGAACGCGCAGGAGATCCTCGTCGTCGCGCCCCTTCTTGTAGCGCCGCTCGGAGATGATCTGGAATACCCGGTCCAGACACTCCGCCGGCTTGCGGTACTGGACTGCGAACTCCTCGGCGCCGAGCGTCGCCGGAGGAGGGACACACCTGTCCAGCAGCTCTTGAACCTGTTCGCGGCGACCTTCGGCGTGATCGAGGAGGGCGTCGGGGCACGCGACGAGCAGGCTCTCCTTGTTCCAGCGGATACAGCGCACGTACAACCTCGACGACTTCTCCTCCGAGAGCGCAGACTCTCGCACGAGGTGGTCCTTCCATGACACCTCGAAGGCGATCACCCATTGGTGCAGCGCTGCGCCGTCGCCTCCGGCGGGCGCTGGCCGCGCGCCCGGAACGAGGTTTTGCGGCCTGTCGCCGTCCGCGAGGCAAACGACACGATCGGGCGGGAGCTTCGTCTGCTTGAGCGGCGTCCGCAGGAGCCTGGGCGCCTCGTGCACGAAGTTGCCGGTGCCGCGGACGGGTCTCCCCTCCACGATCATCTCGGGAAGACCACGGTCTCTGCGCATGGCCTTGACGAGCAGGTGCAGCTCTTCGTGGTAGTCGTCCTCGTAGGCGATGACGATCGATCTCACGACACGGACATCCCGTCTTGAGGAGGCGACTCCAGCATGCCTCGGGCGCGCAGCTCCGACAGCGAATATTCCTTGAGCCAGGCGTCGAGCAGCTCGCCGTCGAGCGTCTCCACGGTGACGCCGGCGTCGCTCGAAAAGCGCGTGATGCCGAGCGACGCGGCGGGGTCCTCCAGGTGATCGAGCAGGCGGTCGGCGTGCGTGGCCGCCAGGATCGGGGTCTTCTCCGCGCGCGACTCCATCACCTTCACGAGCCGACGCATCGCCCTGGGGTGAAGGCTCCGCTCCGGCTCATCGAACGCGATCAGCGCGGGGCTGTCCGGCGCGTGCAGCGCGGCGAGCATCGCCAGGTAGACGCGCATGCCTTCGCTCATGTCGTCGAGGTAGAGGGTCGCCCCCGAGCGCTTGTCACGCCACGTCAGCGTGATCACGCCTCGGCCGGGCCCGGGAGGGAATCGCATCTCCTCGCACCAGGGAAAGACGGCCTGCAGGTCGGCGAGCAGCGCGCTCCACGTGTCAGGGTATTCCTGCGAGAGGGTGTGGAGCGCGTTGAGGAGGTCGCGCCCAGACCGCTTGATGCGGCGCGTCCGCTCCACGGGCCGCGCGTTGATGGGCTCGTGCGCGCCCTCCGAGCCGTCGGGGGCGGCGCCGAGGGCGAACGACGGATAGAAGGCGATGCTTTGCAGTGCCTCCTTGACGTGCATCGGCGTCGGGTAACGCACCTCGTCCGAGATGGCCGCGAGGCTGGAGTTCGTGAGCATCGCGCTGTCCGACTCCACCGGGGCCAGGACATCGTTCTTCCCTGTCTGGACATTGGCCGCCCAGGACGCGGCGCCGCCCTTCAGCGCGATGAACGGACGCTGGTCGAAGCCGTTTTTGTAAACCCGGACTTCTTCGTCGAGGACGGTAGGGCTCGCCCGGACGCTCCCGAAGCGGATCATGTATTCGACCGGCGCCCTCTCCCGCTGAAAGACGGGCGAGCGCTCCGAGAAGCGGGCGAGCAGCTCGATCTCGGTGCTCGTCCCGGCCCACGCGACAGCGGCCCATCCGCCCCGATCGAGGATCGCCCGCCCGGCCCGCCCGCCCGCAGCCGCGCAGATCATCGCGACTCCATCCAGGATGGAGCTCTTGCCGCTGGCGTTCTCGCCGATGAGCACCAGCGGTTTGCCTGGAGGCAGCGAGATCTCCACGTCCTTGAGCGCACGGAAGCCTTGGATGCGGATCTTCTCGAGCATGGCGGCGCTCGCCGTCTATCGCGCGGATACGGTTCGTCGTCCAGATCTCATGCACGCCGGAGCCACCGGGACGGGCCCAGGACCCCCACACGCTGCGCAGCGGCCGATCGCTCGGGGCGCCGCCGACGATCCGTTCGCCGCGTTCGACGAGGCGCCGAGCGCCTCGCAGGACGGGGTGGTGAGCGACCGCGGGTCCCGGGCCTCCTCGGAGACCGCCGCGCAGGCGGCTGCCTCCGGCGCGAAGAAGCCGTGGTTCGCGCTCCTGTTGGCCCTGACGGAGACCTTCGGCGTGAAGCACGGCACGCTCGAGCTCCCGCCGCGGCGAGGCCGCCTGTTCGACCGGGGGCGTTCCTGGTCGCCGCGTGCCGCGAGCTGCCCTGGAGATCGTCGCCGCCTGGACGCGGCCGGGCGAGCTCGCGCGCGTCATTGAGCAGCACGGCGATGCGCACCTCCACGCGCGGCGGCCCGTGGCGCAGCAGTGCCTTTATGGCGTCGACAAGAACGCTGCGGCCGTCGAGCTGGCGAAGCTGTCGCTGTGGCTGGTGACGTTGAGCCGGACGCTCCCGTTCACGTTCGTGGATCACGCGCTACGGCACGGGGACAGCCTCGTGGGGCTCGATTTCAAGCAGATCGAGGCGTTCCACTGGGCTCCGTCGGGGTAGACGGCCGCGACAGCGACGCGAGAGGAGCCGGCGACGCTCGCGGCCGAGGTGCGTGAGAAGCTGCCGCCGTTTCACTGGTGGAGGCCCTGGGACATCACCAAACTGCTCGGGCCGGCGAAGTGGACCTAATTCCACCTGTACGTCATCCTCGACGTCTTGAGCCGCTACGTCGTCGGCTGGATGGTTGCCCCGCGCGAGTCCGCCACGCTGGCCGAGCGGCTCATCAGTGAGACGTGCGCGCGCCAGGGCATCAGGCGTGACCAGCTCACGCTTCACGCCGATGGTCTGCATGCCCTCGTCACCTCGCCGGCAGCTCAGAGCGAGCCCTCGATCGTCATCACATGCGCAGCCCTCGACGCCTCCACAACATCGCCGTTCTGCTCCACCAGATGCAGAGCCGAGAAACACGGGGCCGTCCACCCTATTGCGCGCTCTCGCCGCGCTCGCTCACCTCTCGGGGGGCCTGCGAGGCTCCGGCGTCCCACTGTAGCCAGTCGCCACGCAGCACCGCCCCGAACCGGTTCGCCAGCGCCCCCACCACAATCCGGTCCGGCTGATTCCCGTAGTAAGCCTCGATGCGCCGTTGCACCGCCTCGACGCTCACGTGGCCTTCGGCCTCGTCCAGGCACTGTCGGACGATCTCCGCTCGCGTCGGCACGCGCACGCTCTCCCATTGCATGAGGCCGACCGCTCCGGACTGGGACAAGCGGAACCGCGGGTCTCCTCGCAACACCGACATGCACATGTCCAGCGACCACTGCGCATGGCTCTGCGAGAGCCGCGATACCTCCGCCTTGAGCTGGGAAGCTCCGAGGCCGCGCGCACGCCGCTCGAGCAAAACGGCGACGTGCTCCAGCGCCTCCACGAGCGCAGCCGCGCCGCCTGGGAGGTCCCGCTCGAGCAGGCCCACACGCTCGGCATCGCAGCTTACGAAGGGCGGCCGCAGCAGGTTGAGCGAGACCGTTCCGATGGGCGCTGTCGTCTTCTTGCGCAGCGCTGCAATGACATCCTCACGTACCATGGGACCGCCGTGGTCCCGAAGGATGCGGACCAGCTCGTCGCGATAGTGAATGCGCCCTCGTTCATCAGGCGCGTCGAGCAGCGCGAAGCGGTTACGGCCGAGGTAGCGCATCCGACCGCTCTTGCGCAGCAGCGCCGCGAGGTGCCAGTGGTCCAGCCACTCCGGTAAATCCACTGACTCGGCCAGCTCGTCCAGGATCTCGTTCGCCAGCCACTGCCGCTCGGGCGGCTCGCGCTGCAGCACCTCCAGCACCGGCGGCACCACCCTGTCCATCCAGCCGCGGAAGTCGGGGAAGTGCTGCTCCAGGCCCACCAAGCCGCGGTCGAAGAACAGCACCTCGTCCGGCATGTTGCACCGCCCCAGCCGCTCGGTCAGGTCCTCCACCCGCATCGGCGTCGGTGATGCCCGCAACGCCGCCAGTACCGCCGCCGCAGTGCCGGCACCGAACCCGAGCACGCGTGCCTCCGCGCCAGGCTCCTCGCCGGCGCCATCCTCGGCTTGCTCAACGTGAAGCCGCTCGCGCAGTCGCTCGAACGCCACGTCGGCCAGGAACTTTCCTAGGGTGGACACGTGTTCGTCAGCGAGCGCTCGGAAGGCAGACAACGGGCTTGGCAGAGGCATTTCCGATGCCTTTCTTCGTAGCTCCGCCGCGGCGTCGTCGAACACTGCCTGGGCGCACCGACCGAGGTAGGCACGCTCGTCCACGTCGACCACGCGCATCGCGCCATCGAGCAGCCGCTCGCCCAGGTAGTCGAGCGCCGCGGGCATCGCCGCGATGCCGGTCCACCACGGATCCTCCGCGAGCGTATCGAGCGCGGCGACGCCATCGTTCAGCGCCGCTTCGAACCGCCGCCGGATCTCGCCGAGCCACAAGCGTTCACGGCCGAGATCCACCAGCACCGCGTTCTCGAGCTGGCGGGCCCGCTCGCGCGAGACGCCGAGCGTCTCGCCGATCGATTGCAGCGTCTCCGACGGAGCTCCCAGGCCGGCCCTCCGCGTAAACACCATGCGGCGCACAGCATCCTGCTCCTGGAGCAGCGCTTTCCACGACTCCAGCAGGCCGGCGTCCATCTTCCGCCGGACGCCGTCGAGCCGCTCCATGTGGGCCTGCAACGCCTCCACCAGCGCAGGAATCGACGCGCGCCCCATGTTCTTGGCGGACAGGAGGGTCGCCTTCGAGCGCGCTGCAAGCGCAGGGATCGTCTCGATGCCCTCGGCGCGCGCGTACGTCACCACGCGTGTCGGCAGATCCACATCATCGATGCGAGCCGAGGCCAAAGCGTCCGGCAAGGCCAGGCGCATGACGTCCCATTGCTTCGAGGTGAACGGGTCTTCCTGCAAGGATGCGTCGCTCGCCGCCGGGGCGCGCGCTGCCGCTTCGGCTTCGGTTGCGGCCTCCTCCCACGAGCACCCGAGCGCTGCTTCGAGCACGACCCGGGTCTCGGCGAGGGTCTTCCGTCCCAGATTGCGCTCGGCCAGCAGGTCGCGCGGCGGGATACGCGAGAGCTCACCGAGGGTCGTGAGGCCCTTCTTTTCCGCCCAGTTCATGAAGCGCACCGGCAAGGACAGAGCAAGCAGCGGGGTCTCGCCCGGCTTTGCAGCGGGAGGCGTCGTTGCAACGAGAGGCGTCGCAGACTGCTCCGTGAAGGCAGGTGACGCTGGGGTTTCGGCGACGGCCGCAGGCTCCGGCGCGGGCAGCTCGGGCGCCACCGCCGCCGGCGCGGGTGGAATCGAGGCCGAAGGCGGTGGGAGGCTGCTGGCCGCTGCTGGCCGCACTGTGGGACGCCGGGGGCTCACTGCGGCGGGGGGTGGACCCATCGCGGCGAGGAAAGGGCTCGGGGTGCCCCACGACGTGACGAAAAGGGCGTCGCGCGCGCGGCTCGCAGCGACGTAGAGCAGGCAGCGCTCGGCGACCTCAGCGCGATGCGCCACAACCGGATCGTCCGACTCGAGCTCCGGTGAGCGGAAAGGCACCTCGTCGGCGTTCACACCCACGACGAACACCACCGGGAACTCCAGCCCCTTGATCCGGTGCATGGTCGCCAGGCGCACACTGGGATGGCGAGGCTCCTCGCGGTCGATGAGGTCCGCCGGGATGCCGTCACGGATGAGCGCGTCGAGGAAGCGATCCCGCAGCGCAAATGCGCTCCGTGCCGCGATGCAGATCCCCTCGGGCGGCGTTCCCGACGCCAGCAGCCGCCGCACTTCGCCGACCACGAAGGCCACCTCGTCGGCTGCATACTCAAAGCTGTGCACCGACGGCGCTTGCCCCTCGCGGAGTGAGACATAACCGCGGCGGCTCGCGGTGCCCTCGTCGAGGTCGTCGACCTGCTCCCCGCCGAGCGCGCCCAGCGACCAACGGCAGATCGCCGCCGTGGTGCGGTAGTTGAGGCGCAGCTCCTGTGAGCGTCGCCCGCGCACGTTGATGCCAGCGCTGCTCAGTGCGACCGGTCGGCCGTAGATCCGCTGGTGAGCATCGCCGACCAAGAAGAGGTCGTCCGGGTGTTCGGGCCCTGCCAGCGCGCGCACCAGGCGCAGCGCTTCCAGCGAGAAATCCTGCGTCTCGTCCACTACTACCGCGCGGTAGCGTGCGGGTCCGCCGTCGACTTCGACCCGCTGCCGCGCGCGCCGAACGATCTCGATCGGCTCCATCTGGCCGAGCCCTTCGAGCTCCTGTCGGTAAGCCCTGAACAGCGGCCACAAGAGCCGCCGCTCGCGTCGGCCCAGCGGCACGCCACGCGACAGCCGCACCGCGCGCACATACGCCTCTTCGTCATGGAGGTCCTGCGCCTGCACGACGTCGCGCCACTCGGTCTTGCAGAACTCCAGGCCGAAGTTGGGGACCGCATAGATGTCCATCACCCGCCGCCAGGCCTGGTCCCGCATCTCGTTGGTCGCGAGGCGGACGTGCTCGCCCCGACTCCGCAGGTACTCCGAGGCCCACCCGTCGATGTTCTTCACATCAACGCGCGAGAGCTCGTGCGGCTCAAGCAGCTTCTCGAGCTGCCGGCGCAGATCGAACGCGAGGTTGACCGTGAACGTGGTGAACAGCAGGCGGTCGTCGGGCTTGACGAAGACGTCGCGCACCAGGAAGGCGGCGCGGTGGAGCGCGACGACGGTCTTGCCCGTACCGGCGCCGCCGGTGACGCGCATCGGCCCCTTGGTGCGGGCGCGCGCGAGGACGCGCTGCCTGGGGTGGAGGTACACGCGCCACACGTCGAGCGGATGCGCAAGAGCACTCTCCAGGTCGAAGTCGGCGCCGAGCAACCGGAACTGTTGCTGCGTGCTGGGCCGCTCGAGTGCCGCGGCCACATCGGCCGGGTCCACCTCGGCCTTTGCCTCGGGCCCCTTCGGAGCGCCGCGGCCAAGGATCTCCTCCAGCACCGCATCGAGCGCGAGGCCGGCCGCAAGGCCGGTGAGCACCTCGGCCGCCTCGGCAGGGAGATGGGGCGCGAGCTGGTCCAGCTCGGCCTCCGAGGCGACGGCGCGCACCGCGGGGAGGAGCGCCCGAGGCACACCGCCGTGAAAGAGGTCGTCGTCCGTGAAACCCGCAAACAGCCGCGCGCCGTCCGTGTCCGGCGCGCTCACCGGCCGTTCGATGTCCCCCTTCGCCGGCCGCGTTTCCTGAGTCGAAGCAGCATCGACACTTTGCGCCGTGCCGAGCGACGTGACCACGTGCGCCGCCGCGTCGAGGTCGTAGAGCTGCAAGGTGCCCGTTGCCGGGTGCACGGCCGTGCGCTTGGATGCTGCCCAGCGATAGGCCTCGTCGTGGTGGTCTACCCACAGCAGCACGAA
Organism: Sorangium sp. So ce117; assembly: GCF_051524395.1. Taxonomy (NCBI): domain Bacteria; kingdom Pseudomonadati; phylum Myxococcota; order Polyangiales; family Polyangiaceae; genus Sorangium; species Sorangium sp. So ce117. The sequence goes on along the minus strand of NZ_CP150309.1, from coordinate 4,743,354 downwards.
GACGTCCCCCCGCTCGGGTGCCCGCACGATGGCGCGGTAATCGTCGCCGATGCGCACGGAGCGAAGCTGCTTGTCCTGCGCGCCGCGGATGGGCTCGTAGTGGATCGACGCCTGCGTGGAGTCGGTCGTGAATTTCCGTAGAAATTCGTCGGCCTTGTGCTGCGCCTTGCGCGGAAGCCGCGCATACGCCGGGAAGTAGTCGCGGGCGATCGCCACCTGCATCGTGGTCATACCTCCTCTGGGCGCAGCGCTCGGAGCAGCGCGGCCTCCGCCAATCCGGCTTCGATCGGGAACAGCGTCCAGCCGAGCGCGCGCAGCATCTCGGCCGCGTCGCGCTGCTCGTCGAGGTAGCCGCCCACCCGCGCTTCCGCCCAGCCGATCTCGATGTCACCCGCGTTGCCGCGCAACCCCACCATCGTCTCGTACGGCACCGCCGGTACCGGCGCGCCAGCCAGCAGCACCGCCCTCACCACGGCGCGTGCCTGCTCGTCGCGGATCTCGGCGAGCACCCCCTCGGCCTCGTCGGACAGCGCCGCCGTCGGCCGCGCGCTCGCGGGTCTGCGCGGCGGCGCCTCGCTCGCCGCCGCCGAGCGCGCGGCCTCTATCGAGGCTGCGCCGCCCATCTGATCCGCGAGCTGCTCGGAGCTGGCGATCTGTGCTCCTGGCAGGGCTTGCAGCAGGTTCCAGGCGCGCAGGGTCTGCCGCCATACGGTCTGGAACCCGGGCGCCTTCCGCCGCTCGTGCCGGTCGTCGAGCCGTAGCGTCAAGCTGACCCGCTCCGGCGTCGTGGTCAGCGTCGCGAACGCGTCGCGCGGCGCGCTCACGACGAGCAACGCCTCGCCGTCGGTCCCGACCACCGCCTTGGCAAGCACGGTGTCGCCGCCGGGAACCGGTTCAGCCGGCGACACCGCGGGCACCTCGGACTCACGGGCGTCGTCGTGGTGCGCTGCGGCCCGCGCCGCCGGCAGTTGCTTGCCGCGCTGGTGCAGCAGCACGAAGGCCGAGAGCGCCGCCAGCGAGCGCAGCTTCGACGGGTCTTTCAGGTGCGCGAGCAGTCCTGTCAGCGGATCCCGGTCGAGCGCCGGCAAGAGCGCGTCGAGCTTCAGGGCCGCCGCGAGCTTGCCGAGCTGCGTCCGGAACGCCGCGTCGGGCCACCAGGGCGGCACGGCGTTCGTCGTGGTGCTCGCCTCGTGCTCGTTCACGTCGCGCCAGGTGATCGACCACGTCAGGAAATGCCCCGGACGCGACAGACCCAGCCGCTTGCGCAGGTCGTCCTGGATGCGCGCACGAGGCACGCCCGGCATCACGTGGTAGGCGGCGCCGTCCAGGAAGACCGCCACCGGCAGCACGCCGCGCTCTTGCGCCTCCGGGTACAGCACGAAATCCGGCCGGCAGCGGTGCTCGGCCAGGTCCTCATCGACATCCACCTGCGCCCGGAGCAGCCAGCGCCGCCCGCCGACCTGGAGCCGCCACGACGCGGCGTCCAGCCGCTCGAACGACGGCGCCGGCTCGTCCCCCTTCCCGCTCTGGTGCTCGCGAATCCACGCGTCGATGCGCTCCAGGAATCGCGCCTCCAGCTCGCTCTCGAGCACTGCCTCCTGGGCCAGCGAACCGACGGTCTCGCCCAGCGTCAGCCCGTTGAAGCCCTCCACCAGCCTGTCGAGCTCGTCCAGCGCCACCGCGCGATCGAGCAGCGGCAGCGCCTCCTGCTCGCGGTACGCGTACAGGCACAGGTGGCATGCCTTCGCCTCCTCGCCCCGCTGGTTGCACGGGCAGCGTTCCAGCGCCTCCTTCGCCAGCAGCAATACTTGCCGCAGCTTCGCCCCCTTGCCGTACGCCAGATCCACGAGCATGCCCGTGCCGCCCGGCACGAGATCGAGCACCACCAGGTAGCGCCGCCTCCCTTCCTGCCACTGCAGCGGCTCGTCGTAGCTGTCGACCAGCAAGAAGTCCGGATCGCCACCGAAGTACCGTCGCAGCCCCAGCCGCAGCGCCCCCCGCAGGTTCGGGAGCCGCGTCGCCCACGCGTGCTGCGAGATGGGGACCACCAGGCGCAGCGCCTCGCTCTCCAGCCGCCGCACGAGGTGCATCTCGCGGAAGTCCTGCTTGTCCTTCGGCGCCTTGCGCTTCGAGCACGTCGTCCAGTGGCTCGGCCAGCCCTGGTCGGACACGCGATCCACCGGCTGCTGTACCTGCCCGCAGTCGGCGCACACGACGAAGTTCACCTCGGGCAGCTCGCGTCCCGCGACGGTGGCCCGGTTCGCCCTCGGGTCGCGCGGGCCGAAGTTGATCCGGCGCAGGGTCAGCCGCGGGAGCAGCTCGAAGCCGAAGCCCGCGTCGCGGTTCACCCATGCGTGGAGCGGCGTGTTCCCCGCCGGATCGTAGAAGTTGTGCGCCTCGTAGTAGGCCCGCTCGCGATCCTCGTTCTCGTCGCCGACGGTCGCGTCGCGGTGCCGCGCGAAGGCGCGCACGTGCGTCATCGGGGCGAGCCACCGCCGCCGCCCCACCTCGCCCCAGCCGTCGGCGCCGCAGGCCGGGCAGCATGCCGGCATCGGGTCGGGCTGCTTCGCGACCTCGGCCATGTGGTGGCACTGCTCGCAGAGCTGCCACTGCCCAGGTGCGCCGCCGTGCTTGAGGTCGAGGTTCTGGACGACGACGTGCCGCGCGCTCCCGTAGAACGTGTTGAACGGCGCCAGCTCGGCGATCGCCGTGGCAGGCGGCCGCACCCAGGTCAGACGCTGCACGGCGGACGCGGCGCCCTCACGCCGCACGTACGCGTCGAGCTTCACGCCCGGCTCGGGGAACGCGTAGTTCGGCAGCGCGCTGCGGTCGCAGAGGAACCCCCAGAAGTCCTCGTCCAGCAGACCGGTGAGCTCCGCCGACGCGTAGCTCTTCTCGAAGCGCAGGTCGGCGATCTCCCGCTCGGGATCCTCGATTTTCTTGCGCTCCGCCTCGTCGTTCTGGATCTTCTCGATGCGCGCACTGAGCCGCTTCACCCGCGACAGGAGCTCCTCGCGTTGCGCCCGGGCGCCCGCGATCTCCTCGACCAGCCGCCGCTCGACGGGCGCGAGCCCGTCGCCCTCGGGCTCGAAGAACGCTTCCAGCCGCTTCCTCGACTCGGTGTTGAGCTGCTTCGCGAACAGCTCCAGAAAGCCCGCCTTGAGGCTGTCGCGCCGCTCGGCGATGGCTGCCAGCACCCGCTGCGGGAACGGCGGCGCCGCGTCGCCCAGCGCCTCGCGCATGAGCCCCGGCATCCTGTGCCCCTCGCGCGCCAGCCGGTCGAAGCAGAAGGCCAGCGCCTGCCGCTTGAGCACCTCGGGCGCGTCGAGGAAGCACCCCGGCGGGTGGATGGCGCCGGCCATGACCGCGAGCGGATCCTCGAAGTAGTAGAGGTCGTGCGGCCGCGTCGCCGCGAAGCTGATCAGCAGCGCGTTGCCCGTCTCGCGGCCCGCGCGCCCGACCCGCTGCACGTAGCTCGCCGGGCTGGGCGGCACCGAGCAGAGCAGCGTCGCCGACAGGTCGCCGATGTCGATGCCCATCTCCAGCGTCGGCGTACACGACAGCAGGTTCGCCGCGTTCGGGCGCGGTCGCTCCTTGAACTCGACCTCCAGCTGCTCGCGCTCCGCCCGTCCCAGGAGGCCCGTGTGCTCCCGCGGGAACACCAGCCCCAGCGCCGCGCGCGCGTAGTACCGCCGGTAATACGCCGCCGCGCGCCCCTCCTCCTCGCTGACCGCCTCGTAGCGCCCCTCGCACCTGTACCGCAGGCACGGCGCTCCGAGCGGATCGGTCACCGAGCCCGCGACCGCGGCGAGCGCGTAGCCGCACGCCGCGCATCGCCGCGACACGTGGGCTCGGCTCACCCACAGCGCCTCGGGTAGCAGGCCCCACGCCTTGTGCTTCGCGCCCATCGCCCGCTCGCCCAGGATCCCGGCCTGCACCAGGATCGGCGCGAGCGCCGCGCCGAGGTCGCGCGCCTCGTCCGGGGCGAGGTCCACGCCCAGCGCGCGCCCCAGCCAGTCGGTGAGCCAGGTGCGCTTCTCGGCGGGCTGGACGCTGTCGAATCTCCTTGGCTTCGCCTCACTGGTGAGGAATCTCGGCCGCGACGTGGATCGCCCGAACGGCGACAGCAGCGGCGCGCGCTGCTTGCTCAGAAAGAAGGGCTCTCCGGCGTTCTCGACATAGCCCTCCAGGAGCGGATCGAGCACGCCGCCGCGCTGTCGCAGCCGCGTCACGAGCCCCGCGATCATCCGCGCGAACGCCGCCTGTCCGATGCCTCGCAGCGTGCCCAGCTTCTCGGGCAGCACGCTCGCCGCCCGCGTCACGGCCCGCTCGAAGCGGGCTGGATCCACGGTCACTGCCAGGCATCCCGACTGCTCCAGCGTCCGCCCGATGCGCGACGCCACGCCGAGCTCCCGCATCGCCTCCCACCGCAGCCGCTCCCCCACCGCGGCCACCAGCGCTTCCGGCGGCCGCGGCGGTGCCTCACCGAGCATCTCCCCGCGCGCCTCGGCCTCCCGGGCCCGCGCCTCGCGATCGTCCTGCGCTTGCTGCCACGCCGCGTTCGCCTCGAGGAACTCCAGGTCTTGCGGCAAGAACGCCGCCACGAACGCGGCGTCCGGATCCCAGCGCCCCTCGGCCAGGCGCGCCGGCCAGTGCGCCACCATGGCCGGGCCGATCGCCGCGAGCGGGATCGCCCCCTCGGCGGGCACCACCGCGAGCAGCGCCGAGCGCAGGGCGAACCGGTACGTCCGCCCGCCGAAGAACCCTGCGCGGTGCGACGCGTCCTGCACGCTGTCGCTGAACGCCAGGAGCTTCCGATCGGTGTTGAGCGGCGTCGTGAACAGATGCCCCACCGCCACGCTCGTCAGGCTCGCGCTGCGTGACGCCAGGAAGCGCATCGCGTCGCGCGTCCCGCACGCCGGACACCGCTGCCGCCCCCGGCCGCCCGTCGCGTCCGCCTCGTCCTGCTGCGCGAACACAGGAAGGCGCCCCGGGCCCACGTCCTTCTCGCCCAGGAGCTCCCGCGTCTCCAGATCCAGCATGGACCGCGCCGGCGCGGTCCCGTCGTCCGCCCGCACGCTCGCGTCGTGGTGCAGGTACCGCACGTCCGGGCTCCGCTGCTCCACGGCGCGCGCGATCAGCCCGTAGTCGAGCTCGATCTTGCTCCCGAACCCGTCGGTCACCGTCACCCAGGACGCGTGCCCGCACTCGCGGCAGTATGCCGTCGGCAGCGCCGCCGTCGTCTCCGGGCCCGGCCCGTCGTCGACCCACCGGAAGCGCGGCGCCACGCCCGCCGCCGTCACCTCGCGCAGCAGCCGCCGCACCTCGCGCACCCAGAGCTGCACCTGCACGCTCACGAGCGGCATGCGCCGGACGCCGACCTGCCGCTTCGACCACGAGAGCAGCGTCAGCAGGCTCGTCAGCAGCGCCTCGGCCTCGGCCTCCGTGCGCGTCGAGAGCGCGGGCGTCCCGGCCCGCACCTCGCGGCAGATCACGTCCCACGGCAAGAGCCGCTGCCCGGCCGTCCGCACGAGCGCCCGCGCCAGCGGGTGCCGCAGCACCGCCTCGCCGAGCCGGACGCGGAAGTCCTCGCCCGCCGCCCGGGCCAGCGCCGCATCCCGGGGAAACCACGCCCTGGCCGCCGCGCGCACGTGGGCGTCCGCCTCTTCCTGCGGCGCTGGCAGCAGCCGCGCCAAGTCGCCCGTGGCCAGCGCGCCGGCGCCCTCGGCGCCGAACATCTCGAACAGCTCCGCCGCCGAGAGCCGCGCCTCGCCGATCAGCGCGTCCTCGGCGAACTGGCGATCGAACACCCGCGACGCGAACGTAAGGAGTTCTCCCGTCGTATCCGCCCCGCCGGTGACCGTGGCGCTCGTGCCCACTGGGCAGATGGCATCTGCTCCGCCTAGCCTTGCCCCCAGCCTCGCGCCCAGCCGCCGCACCAGGCAGGCCACGTCGGTGCCCTGGGCGCCGTCGTAGGTGTGCAGCTCATCGAGCACCAGATAGCGCAGCCGGCCGGGCGCATTGTGAGCCCACAGGCCCGCGTCGCGGGGGCGCTGGAGCATCAGGTCGAGCATCTTGTAATTGGTGAGGAGGATGTCCGGCGGATTCCGGCGAAGGTGATCGTTGTCGTCGATGCAATGGGAGGCGCCCATCTCGCGGTGCTGCCCCTGGCCGCCCACGAACATGCCGACGCGCAGGCGGCCGCGGAGGCGCTCGTCGCCGTGGACGATGCTCGCGATGCGCCGGGCCTGGTCGGCCGCGAGGGCGTTCATCGGGTAGAGCAGGATCGCCTGGATGCCCTTCTCGCGCCGGTTCAGGGAGCGCAGGGCGTGATCGAGGATGGGATAGAGGAAGCACTCGGTCTTGCCGGAGCCGGTGCCGGTGGTGACGAGGGTGGCCTCGGGCTCGTGGCCGTTGCGGGACGAGAGCCGCTGCCAGGCGAGGAGCTGGTGGAGGTAAGGCCGGTAGGGCGGCTTGACGTCGAGGGGGATGTCGGCGCCCTCGGGGGCGAGGGCGAACGGGAGGCCGAGGCGGACCCAGGGGCCCTTGAACATGCCGCGTTCGCCGGAGAGAAAGGCGAGGAGGGCACGCTCGAGGTCCCGGTCGGCGAGCTGCCAGGTGCTGCGGAGGTAATCGAGGAGGGTCTCGCGGATCTCGGCCGCGACGAGATGCGGAATCACGCGCGGGCGGCCTTCGATGAGGTGGCAGCGCGGCCGGCGGAGCGGGCCGGAGGGGTCTGCGTCGTGCCGGAGGCGAGACGTTCGGCGAAGAAGGCGTAGGCGGCGCGCATGTCGTCCTCGCGGTCGCGGACGTCGAAGGGGGGTTCGAGCTGCTGGCGGTCGAAGTCGTCGGGGAGGCGCTTTCCTTCCTTGAGACAGGCTTGCCAGAGCTCGAAGGCCTTGCGATCGAGGCCCACGCCGGTGAGCCCGCGGTTCGTGGTGAAGGCGATGCGGCCGTTGCGATCGTACCAGGTGTTCTTTTCGTACTCGCGGAGCACGGGGAACTGGGTGCGGTAGATGGTGCAAAGCTCGTCGATGGTGAGCTTCAGCTCGAGGGCGGCGAGGGCGTCGATCTCGACGAGTGCCCAGCGACGTTCGAAGTGGTTGCGGAGGGCACAATGGCGATGCCACTGGGTGGAGCGGGCCGGCCAGGGCGAGAGGCGGGGGTCGGAGATGGACCAGGCGGGGGCGGTGGCAACCTGCGGCCAGACGTCGTTCCAGAGGTCGGCGTAATGGGTGGTGAGGCAATTGAGGCGGAGGGCGCGCGATGACAGCAGATGAACAGTTGGATTTCTCGTTGCGGGAATCGGCAAAATCGAGAGCAATTCTCGACGAAGATGCCCCTTCCCTGTTGATCGAACCAGAAAATCAACAACAAGCGACGACCAAAGCGCACTACACTCAACCAGAAGATCGAGCCGCTCAAAGCAGACAGAATGAACCAGATCGATATGCCCAGGACCAGGAGGAACAATTGCCACGATGGCAGTACGCTCCCCCCCGGCAGCAAGCATGGTCCGATTCACATGCCGATAATAGTCAGTCATTGGCTTGCCCAAAAATCGAGGCACACGAGCATCATACGCGCCACGATCCGGACCTGGAACATAGTTGACACGCGGAAGATAGTCATCTGGAATCAACTCAAGATCAATCTCATCATAATCCTTATTATGACGACACGGATCTCGAGGACTCTTATTAAATGGATTTCCAACAAAGAAGTGAGGACCGCTAACAATCCATTCGCTAGCATTCCCTGGAACGCTGACACAGCGACGAATCGTGCCATCTTTCTGAGCCTCGGTCTCATCCCACATCTTTGTTCCGAGCACTCCGCTACCCATGCCGCTTAGCTTATGCGGGTACTGAGCAAGCCGCTGCAAGGTATGCACCACTTCGGCACTGTGGATAACTGGCAAACGCGCTTCTAGCGTGGGTATCCCAGGACGATCAAAAAGCGTCGCAAAGAACTTAAGCTCGCGCTCGCCCACATTGACCAATCGATTCCGGTGCCCAACAATTTCGAACTCATCATTATCACTTTTAATTCCGGGCGTCTTTCCACCACCATCGTGCAACATAGAAGCATCGACCGTGGCCGGATGAAACAAATTGGCAACAACCAAGAAACCCGTCAAAGCTCTAGGTTTCGCCCCAGACACGGACAGCGTATATGGACGACCATTATTAACGTCTGCAAACAGACGAAACTCGTTCCGAAATCGAAGGACAATCCGAAGCCTGCGATACGCCGCTTGACGAAATTCGCCACCTTTAGGATCGTCAAAGAGCCCGTCCTGGTGAATTAGGGCGACGATGCCACTCGTGCTACCAATGCACCAACCCTGGGAGATGAAGCACTTGTATAGATTGGGCTGAACTCCAGACAGCAAAGGAAACGAACTAGGGGCACTCACAAACGTTTTGTAGCCCAGTTCACTAGTGAGTGTTTCCAGATAAGTGTGGACTCGGCCGTCGCTGCTGAGAATTGCCCCCCGGCGTTTAGCCAAATCACTCGCGCTGAGGCCATCGAGCTCAATCCTTGGATCCATATCGCTTAGGATCCCGCTTTCATTCCAGTCCACCTTGATCCATGGCGGATTTCCCACCACCAGATCGAATCCCCCACCCTCCACAAATACCTCGGGGAATACCAGCTCCCAATGAAATGGCCGCAGCCTTGCGCACGACTGTTCCGCCGCCGTCCACAAGGTCGCCGCCCCCTTCCGCCCTTCTTCCTCCGCCTCGTCGCCTTCGTCTCCCTCATCCGTCGGCCAGATCCCCAGCGACATCTGCCCCACCGCCACGGCCGGCGCCCCCGCGTCCACTCCCAGCGCCTCTTCCAACGCCCGCAGCCACGCCTCGCGCTTCGGGAGCAGCGTGCTGTGCTCCAGCGGAAAAGCCCACAAGGCCGCCCACAGGTTCATCAGCCGTTCCAGCCGCCAGTACGCCTTCCCCGGCAACTTCAGCCCCGCGAGCAGCTCCGCCCGCTTCTCCAGCGCCGGCAGCGCGTTCTCCAGCGCATCGCTCCCCCACACCGTCGCCGCCGGCGTGCACATCGCCAGCACCCGGCGCCGCTCCTCCACAGCCTCCCGGTACAGCACGTCCACCCGCGCCGACAGCGCCTGGAGCCGCCGCACGTCGACCGCACTCCACGGCTCCTCGATGTCCTTCCGCCACGCCTTCAGCCGCGTCACGGCCTCCGGCGCCAGCTCGGCCACCACCTTGTCGTCCTCGAACGGCGACATCCCCGCGTCCGGCACCAGGAAGTGCCACACGCTCCCCGCCGGCCGCTCCCCCGCGACGACAGCCTTTGCCTCCACCTTGCGCGGCGGCCGCCGGTGGTGCCGCGGCAGCTTCAGCTCGGTCGCCAGCTTCTTCAGCGCCTTCACCACCTCCTTGCGCTGCTCCGCTGCCAGCTCCGCCTCGCTCGCCTCGGCCTCGCCCCCGTCCTCCCCTGCCCCTTCCTCGCCCTCGGCGGGCGCCCCGGCTAGCCGCTTCACCCGCTCCAGCCGGCTCCGCACCTCGGCCACTGCCTCCGGGTGCTTGCCCTCGTGCGCCGCCAGTACCAGCTCGAGCTGCGCCTCCAGATCATCGGCCACCCCATGCCTCTTCACCGTGGCCGCGATCGCCTTGGCCAGCGCCTCGTCCGTGCCGAAGTCCTCCGCGGCCCACACCTCCAGCCGCGCGCCCACCAGGCTGTTGCCCACCGCCAGCCGCGCCCCGTACCACGGCGTCGACTGGCCCTTGTGCAACGTCCCCAGCCACAGCGACACACCCGCCAGCCGCGCCGCCATCGGATTGAGGTCCACGCCGTAACAGCGCGCCTCGGCCAGGTAGCTCTTCACCCTCTGCTTTTCGAGCGCATACTGATCGGGCGGCAGCGCGATCCCACCGAGCTCCTTGCGGCGCCGCTCCAGATACGCGTCGGCGAGCTGGTCGATCGCCTCCACGAGAAACGCGCCGCTGCCCATCGCCGGCTCGCAGATCGTCAAGGCCAGGATGTCCTCGGCCGACTTGCCCTGGAGCAGCTCCCGCAGCGCGTACTTCACCAGACAGCGGGTGAGCACCTCGGGCGTGTAGTACGAGGCCGACGACTCGCGGTCGCGCCCCGCCAGCCGGTAGATGAACGTCCCCGGCTCGTACTTACGGCGCTTCTTCTGCCCGCCCTCGTCGAACGAGAGCTCCTCGTCCTTGTAGCGGACCAGCTCGCGCTCCGGCACGAACCACGCCTGCTGCGTCGCGTCCTTGTCCTGAACCCCGGCGCGGTGCACCTCGTAGAGCCGCTCGCGCGCGAAGAACCCGGTATACGAGAGCAACCCCTCGTAGACGGCACCGAGCTGGTTGATGCCGAGCTGCGCATAGCTGATCCGCCCGCGACCCCACACCCTCGCTCCGCGGCCGCGTCGCGCCTCGGGCGTGAGGCTCAGCAGGCGGATAACCTTTTGCAGCACCTCGTTGCGCAGGCGCACCTTGGCGAGGCGCGGCGTGCTGCGCGGGTCGAAGAGCGGGCTGTGCAGCCCTTCGATGCGGAAGCCGCGCTGGTCCTTGCCCGCCTCGGTCCTGGATGTGCTCGCAGCGCCGTCGCCGGGAGGCTCGGCCGGCGCACGCACCGGCAAGGAGAGCTGCTTCGTGCCCGAGAACCCCTCATTCACCAGGCGAAACAGCCGGCGCAGGCTCTCGTCGAAGAAGAAGCCGTCGCGCGACTCCGGCCCCAGCGCCACCTGCTCCAGGTCGCGCAGCGCCTCGAGGCTGTAGCCGCGCGCGTACTCCTCGCTGTTCATCGGGAGCAGGCCAAGCTCGCCCGACCGCGCCTCCACGTAGAAGAGGACCAGGAGGCGGTACAGGTAGACGAGGCACTCCTCCGTCAGCTCGCGCGCGACCCGCTCGCCGTGCAGCGCCTTCTTGGCGGTGGTGCGCTGGTAATGGACCCACTCGTTGGCGAGCAGCTCCACCGCCTCGCGCGCCGCGAACTTGAGGTCAGCCGAGACCCCCTGCGCGTGCTTGTGCGAGCTCTCGTCGAGGCGATCGTGCAGCAGCGTGCCCCCGTCGGGCACCAGGCTGGCGCGGCACAGGAGCGCGGCCGTGATGCGCAGCGCCTTCGGGTCCTTGCGACCCAGCAGCTCGGACAGGTCGAAGCGCAGGTATTGCCCGCGCCCCCACCGCGCGCGCTCGGCCAGGTACACCTCGGCGCCGGAGAGCAGCAGGATCCACCGGGGAGGCGACTCGACCTCGAAGGCGTGCGCGATGGCCTCGCCCAGCGTGGTGTCGAGCGGAGGCTCCATGCCCGCCTCCCGGGCGCTCTGGGGGAGCGGTGCTGTCCAGAGGAGCTCCAGTGAGGCGCCGCTCTCGACCTCCCTCGGCGCGCGCAGGCGGCCCTCGATCACGGCCAGGTAGGTCTCGCCGTGGCGCTCGGTCACGTGCAGCGCGGGCGCCGTGGAGCCGTCGCCCAGGGGCAGCACCGCGCCGCTCTGGTAAGTGAAGCCGAGCGCCTCGCAGAGCGACACCTGGAACGGATGCGCGAGCGCGTACAGGTGCTTCGGCTCGGCGTGGAGCGGCGCGTCGGTCAGGATCTTGTTCAGCTCACGGCCGAGCGCGCCGAGCGCCTTCTGCGCGGCCTCGATGGCGGCGCCCCCGTCGCCGCCCTCGGAGGCCAGGTCCTTTTCCAGCAGCTCGGCCAGGTAATGCTGGCTGAAGAACTCGCCGACGTTTTCGATACCTGTCAGATCTGCCACGCGTCATTCCCCTGAAAAGACGGCCACGAGCCGCACGTAGGGCGCGCCCGCGGCTTGCAGGCGCTCGATCCAATCCCGATGGTTCCTGCGCACCCGCTCGACGGAGCGCTCTTCATCGCGCAGCTTGCGCTCGAGCAGCACCGGCACGCGCTCCTGTCTGGCCTCGTAGCGTGCCCGCCGCTCGGCCAGCGCCTCGAGCGAGCGAGTGTGCCAGTCGGTCAAGCGCCGCTCCTCGGCCCGCAGCTTCTTCAGGAGGCCCTTCATGGCATCCTTGCGCTGCTCGGCCACCACCTCGCGCGCGCGGCGGATCACCGGCTCGACCAGCGCCTGGAGCGCGGCGATGCGCGCCGACGGCTTGCCCGGGTTCACCAGATCGCCCGCGAGCCCCACGCGCGCGGCGAGCTCCGCGAACGGAATGGGCGCCGCACCGAGGTTCGCCCCGCGGCTCTCGAGCGCGAACCAGCCCGCGTACACCGGCTGCGACTCGGTGTTGTAGAGCAGCGCGCTCAGCAGGAAAAAGGCCGACCCCTTGGGCACGGCGGGGGCGCGCAGCACGGGCGCCTCGAGCCGCGCATACGAGGCAGCCAGCGCATCGAGCAGCCACTCGACGAGCGGGTGCTGCTCCCAGAGCAGGTGCCACTCGGGCCAGCTCCCGTCGCCCTCGAGCGCGCTGCGCAGGCGTCGTGCCACCTCGTCGCGGCTCTGCACGAGCTGGTAGGTGCCGCCGTCAGGCAAGGCCTCGGCCGGCAAGAACGGCTCCCGGTGCGAGCGAAACGGCTCCGGCGCGGCGATCTTGAGGGTGCGGTGAGCGTCGTTCGCCTCCCAGGCGAGAGGCGCCTCGCCCACGGCCGGGTGCTTCTCGAGGTGGCGCAGCGCCGCCACCAGGAAGCCGTAGTCGTCCGCGAAGAGGGTCGGATCGGCCGCGACGAGCTGCTCGATGGGCGGCGCCTTGGCCTCGGCCGCCTCGTGCGCCGCGAGCAGCGCCACGAGGTCGATCGCCGGCCGCTCGGGTTCGTCGGCGGCGACCCCGGAACGCGTAGAGCCGGCCCCTGCGACGGAGCCGGTCGGGGTGGCGGGTGCGGCGGCGACGGGCTCGGCCTCGATCCCGGCCTCTCTTCGCTCGATCTCGGTAACGAGGGCGAGCAGGTCGATGGGCCCGGCGCCAGGCTCTTCCGGCGCCGGCTCCTGGACGGCGGTCGTGGCGCCGCGGCCATCCGCCTCGTCGTCCTCCGCGTCGTCGACGACCGCGATCTGCGCCTCCGCGCGGCCCACGGCGAGCGGCGCGTCTGGCATGAGCTCGTTCACGTCACGGCCGGCGGCGACGCCCTCGGTCAGGTACCGCTCCTCCGCTTCGGGATCGTACAGACCGAGCTGCGCGCCCACGTCGCCGAGCTGCCGCGTCGCGGTCTGCTCCTTCTCGACCAGGCGCCTCATGACGTGCTGATCGGCCGTCCCCTTGCGCGTACGGGTCATCAGGTAGTGCAGGTGGGGTGTGTGCTTCTGCCCGAAGCGGTCGATCCGGCCATTGCGCTGCGTGAGGCGGATGAGCGACCACGGCATGTCGAAGTGGAAGAGCTGCGCGCAGTGGTAGTGCAGGTTCACGCCCTCGCTCGCCGCGTCGGAGGCGAGCAGCAGCCGCAGGGGGCTGCTTTCCCGTCCGAACGACTCCTGCAGGTTGCGCAGCTCGGTCTCGGTGCGCTGCGACGACGCGTCGTAGCGACCCACCACCTGTTCGGGCTCGGCGATGCCGAACATACGCGGCAACGCGCTCTGGAGGCGCTTGAGGGTGGTGATGCGCTCGGAGAAGATGACGACGCGCGGCGAGTCGGGCTTGCCGGTGAAGCCGACGGCGCGCAGCTCGGCGACCAGTCGCCCGAGCTTGGAGAACGCGGCCTCGGCGGCGGCAGCGGCGACCTTGTCGCGCACGGTGCGAAGCACCTGCAGGTCCGCCCGCAGGACAGCCGCATGCGGGTGCGGCCCCGCCGCGCCTCCCGCGAGCGCGCTCTCGGTGTTCTTGATGCGCTCGTCGAGGGTCTCGAGGGCGGCGTCGGGGCTCGAAAGAAACGCCTTCACGAGTGCCCAGCGCAGCAGGTGATCGACGCCGTGGCGCTTGCGCCCCAGGTTGTGGAGGGTGAGCGCGTGCAGCGCGGCGAGCGCGGCCTCTTCGGCGGAGCTGGCGTCGGCCTGGTGCAGGTGGATCGCGCGGTCCTGGAGCGAGGTGCCGGCCTGACCCTCGACGTCTTTCTTGAAGCGGCGCACGTAGAGGTGACGGACGTCGGCCTCGACGAACTGCCGATCGTCGGCCACCGCCGTCGGGTCGAGCATGCGCATGAGGTTGGCGAAGCTCTCGGGCTTGCCGTTGTGGGGCGTCGCGCTGGTGAGCACCAGGGAGTCGCACCGCGTGGCGAGCAGGCGCGCGAGCTGCTCGCGCTGGCTGCCGCGGTTCGAGACGTTGTGGCACTCGTCGACGACGATCACGTCCCACGGGATCTCCTCGAGCCAGGCGCGGTAGCGAGCATTGTTCTTGAGCGTGTCGACCGAGAGGATGCACCGGTCGAAGTGCGAGAAGGGGTTGCGGTTCGAAGGGATCTTCTGCTGCACGCGGGCGAGCCCATCCGAGTCGAGGCGGACGAGCGGAATCGTGAAGCGCGCCCACAGCTCGCGCTGGAGCTGCGCGAGCATGCTCTTGATGGCGACGACGAGGATGCGCCGGGCGCGGCCGCGCTTGATGAGCTCGGAGAGGAGCAAGCCCACCTCGACCGTCTTGCCGAGGCCGGTGCCGTCGGCGATGAGCAGCCGCGGGCGCAGGGAGGAGAGGGCCTTCTGTGCGGGAAAAAGCTGATAGGCCATCACGTCGAGCGCACCCCGGTGGCCCACGTGCACGCGGGCGTCGGTGGGCGGCGTGCGGCGCAGCAGCGTCTCCAGGAACAGCCGTGTGCGGCGGTAGCCGGGCGAGTCGTCGGTGACGAGCTGGGTCTGCTCGGGATTCAGGACATCGATGGTGTCGAGCTCACTGAGGAAGACAGCCTTGTGGTGCCGGACGAGATCGCTCAGGCCCTGGACGTGGATGGCGACCCCGCCCTGGGGGATCGCCAGGCTCCGCTCGACCATCCACTCTTCGCCACGCACCTTGACCCGCGAGCCCGGCGGGTACTCTCCGACCACCGTCATCCTGAAATCTCCAGATCCGCGCGTCCGATGCGGCGCGCGACCGCGTTGAACACTGCAACATCGTCATCCAGGCCCAGGAGCCCCTCCTGATCGGGGAGCACGTCGTCCTTGGTGACAAAGTACCGCGCCGCCCCCACCACCAGCGGCCGCGCTTCTGCGGCGAGGCTTCCGAGCTGCTCCAGCAGGTCGTCGAGGCGGAGGGCGAGCTCTTCAGCGAGGTCGATGGGCAACAGCTCGTTCCGCCGCGACGCGTGGACGAGCTCGCCGAGGTGTCGCCGCACCGCGTCCCGCAACGTCGCGAGCTCCTCGGGGCTCACGGTCCCGCAGAGCCGCTCAAAGACCTTCTTCTCGTGTGGGGAAAGCGGTCGCATCGGTTGTGGACCCTCCGCGCTTCGTGGCGGCGTCAGCCGCCGCGGCGATAGAGAGGACCCAGGCTACAGCGGGGGCGCGGGCTGAGGGAAGGCTCCAGGTCCAGCAGGGGCGTACGCTCTGCACCTACAGGCGTTCATCGCAGCTCCGCGTCCGGACGGCACGGCCCACAGGAACAGCCGCGACATCTTCCCTGACGTAGAGGGGTCAGCGAGTCAGAGCTCGTTTGCGGTGCGTGCCGCCGCGACGACAAGGGCGGTCATTGGGTCCGCGTGGAGCACCAGGCAGCCCGCGCCTACAGCTTCGCGCCGCAGGTCTGCTCGACGAGGCGAGCAAGTAGCCAGCCTCGGCGGCTCGATCTTGACCAACCAGCCCGCGGAAGGAGCGCGAGGGCTTGACAGGGGCGGGGCGACTGCTTCAAGCTCGGACCTGCGCCAGGGGTCGACTTGCAGGAGGAGCCATCCCTCCCCCCCTAGACGGTGCCGGTGGTGCCCTTCTCCGAAGGGCGGAGAGCGACGGAAGCCCTTGGCATAGTTGCCGCCCGGATCGCCGCGGGAGGTTGCTGTTTGCGTCGCACCGTCACCGGCACGACGCAGCGGGGGTTTGCGCCGCCTCGCGTTGGCGGTCTGCGGCGAATGGTGATTCGTCATGCACAAGACGGATATTGCTGTGCTCCTGCGCGCCTCGAAAGAGGACGTGCTCAGGGTCGCGGTGCTCATTTTTCAACAGCAGAAATTGGACCAGGACGATCACGAGTTTCTCTACCAGCACCTCCAGAAGTTGACGCAGGGAATGTTGATGGAGTGGCTTACACGTAAGCGCCCGGCCATCGCCATGGGCACGGCCCCTTGCGGCTCTCGCCGCGGCCGACGATGCTGGGCGCGGGGCGGCGTCGGCCCACGACTTGGCGCGGGCACAGGCGGTCCTGAAAGAAGACCCGGCAAGGCGGCATCCGCCTGCGTCGCCGGCCGAAGCTCGCGTTGTTCAGGTCGCGTCGAGTCCGCCGGCGCTCGGAGCAGCACGCGGCGATCTCGCCCATGCGTCGGGCAGCAACTCGTCCAGCCGGTCGCGCGGCCAACCCGCCTGCAGCTTGCCGATGACGTCTGTCGCCCAGGCGAGCGGGTTGACTCCGTGCATCCGACACGAGCCGAAGATCGTATAGCCAACGGCCAGGCGCTGAGCGCCCTTGTCGGAGCCCGCGAATAGATAGTTTTTTCTTCCGAGGGCTACACGTCTTAGCTGCCGCTCGACCTCGCCGTTATCTATCTCGAAGCGTCCATCCGTGAAGCAGCGCCGCCACGCAGCCTCCTGGTTGATGGCGTACTGGGTAGCGATGTAGAGCGGCGTGCCTGGCACGAGCCGCAGGTGCAGCTCGTCAATCCACTGATACAGCTCGTCCACAACGGGGAGCGACCGCTCCTGCCGGTACGCCAGGCGGGCCTCCGTGGACCGCGCCTCGTCTTTGCAGCTCGCCTCGATTCGGTAGATGGCCTTGAAGTACGAGAGCGCCACTGCCGCTCGCGCATCGCCGCCCTTGGCCGCCTTTTCGAACTTGGCGCGGATGTGCATCCCGCAGCCGAGCCGACGCTCCTCGGGCACGATCATCTCGCCGTCGTCGCCTCCGCGGAGCATCGCGCCATAGCCCGCATACCCATCGCCCTGCAAGTAGCCGGTGAAGCCCTGCAGCAGCGCCGCTGGATGCTTCGCCTTCCAGTCCGGTGCGTACAGGAACGCCACGAAACCCGCCCCGACGAAGGCCCAGATGTGGCCTCGCTTCACCCCCGTCGGATGATCTCGATCCAGCACCCGCATCCCCGTGTCGTCGGCGCGCAGATAGAACGAGTCGAGCACCCGCTCCGCGATCTTTTCAGCCACCGGAGCGAGCACGTCGAGCGCGAACGCCGACCAGTCGCCCAGGGTCGACGGGGACAGCGATACGCCAAAGCGCGCGTATTGCTGCGACTGCCGATACAGCGGCATCGAGTCCTCGAACTTCTCGACAAGGATGCTGGCGAGAAGCCCCGGTCCCGGACGGCCTCGGTCCATCACCTTCTCGCTATCGGCCGTCGTGACGCCCTGCTCCGGGCAGCGCGGGCAGGCGAGCTTCTCCCGCTTCTCCTCGATGATCTTGAACTGCGCCGGCACGAACTCCAGCACTTCGCTCGTACGATGGCCAATGCACTTCTTGTCCGCGCCGCACTGCGGGCACGTCCGCTCCGCCTCAGGGACGGGCACCACGCGCGTCTCACGAGGCAGGTGCGCGGGGAGCGGCGCGCGCCCACCCCGTCCTCGCGGCGGCTTCGGCGGCTCGGGGGGTTGCGGCACCAGCCCCTGCTCCGGCTGCGGCGGAGCGTCCGCGCCGAACTCCGAGCCCGCCGCCCCCGGCGGCGCTTCCGCCCCGAGTTCGGCGAACATCAGCATCAGCTGCTCGGTCGAGACCTGCTGGCTCTTGCGGCCGTACAGCTCGCGCAGCGCGCTCGCGAGCCTCGCCGAGAGCGCGGTGTTCTTGTCGCGCAGCTGGACCAGCAGCCCGAGCACCAGCTCGATGAGCTCCGGAAGCTGCCCGGCGGCCGCCAGCTGCTCGAGCTTGCTCCGCACGTCCGCCAGATCGGCGGGCAGTTGTGCCTGGGACTGAAGAGGACTGGTCACGTGGCGCGCGAGATAGCTATCGCGCGCGAATCCATCAAGCTTTGCTTCGACGCAGCAATTTTTCTCACGCCGGGTCTCCAGCGCTTGCGCCGCACGGCCTCGGACAGGTCGAACCCTTCGAGCATCAGCGAGAGCTCGGCCGCCTCGACCTCGACGTGGGTGGCCCCCTTGGGCAGGTCGCAGGCGAGATGGAATCGACCGCGTGCCAATTTCTTCGCCACGATCATGTAGCCGGTGCGGTCCCAGAACAAGACGCGCATCTGGTCACCTCGCCGATTCCTGAACACGAACAGATGCCCACAGAGCGGGTCGGCTCCGAAGCGCTGAGAGACCAAGGCCGACAGCCCATCAAAGCTCTTGCGCAGGTCCGTGGGCTCGGCTGCGATGTACACGCGCACCGACGGCGGCAGCGTCAGCACGGCGTCTCCTCGGCCGCGAGCGCCAGGACCCGCTCGAGCGTGGCCAGGTCGAAGCCCGGCCGGACCCGCACCACCCGCCCGTTAGGCAGCGCGATCTCGATCGGCTCCGGCGCGATGGCCGATGCGTCCGTCACCACGTGGACCGGCAGAAAGCGCGGCGCTTCGGTCGACGACGACGGCGAGAGCTGCGAGGGTTGGTCAGCTCGCAGCTTCCAGCGCCACCAGTACAGCTGCTTCGGCTTGTACCCTTCGCGCCGCGCGAACTTCTCGGCGCTCAGCCCGCTGCGCTCCCATCGCTCCACCCGATCGGCCCACTCCACCCTCGTTGCCATCGCTTCCTCCTTCGTCGCGATGGGAACTGGTAACCGGCCCCGACGGGCTGGTCACGATGGCGTTGGTCGGGCGGTTACGCTTACACGGAACCCACCGCGATCCGCACCCATCGTGGAGGCGCTGTTCGCGCAGCTTCTCCAAGACTCCCAGCTTGAGTGGTTCGCGGCGCACTCGGACGGGTGGGCGGCCGGACTGGAGCCGGACACGCTCGATGATGTCGCGGACCGGCTGCGGGCGAGGGTGGATGCTGAGTCCTGGTGGCATACCGCCAGACACCTCCGAGGGATGAGCCCGTTTTTCCAAGGTGCGCTCGAGCTCCGGGAGGATTGCGACATCGCCGCCTGGTTGTTTCCGCACCGGCGCAACGACATGGCTTGCCGCGACGCGCTGCGCGCCGCCGCGATAAACGGAGACAGAGAGCTCACCTCGCCCGATGTGCTGAAGAAGATCGGGAGAGGCCCAGCCTCCCACGACAGCACCACTTGGGATAACGTTGGCGCGGAGACGCGCGCGTTGAACGAGGGCGACGGGCTTCTGCCGGTCGCGCCGGTGGACACCACCCCGCAGCACGTCGCGCGAAAAAACCGGGCGCGCGCGAGTGTCGTGGCATGGCTGGAATCGCGGCAGATGCTCGCGATCCTGAGCCCGGAGGACGCGCTGCCGCTCGAGGTGCCGTTTGAGGATGCGGGCAAGCTGAACCTGGCATGGCGCCCGGGACCGAGCGAAGGGCGCTACCTGCTGACCCTGGCACTGCACTGGCCTGGCGACGCAACGGCGCGGATCCGGGCGAGGGCGTGGTATGTGGCGCAGTTCTTGGCGGCCGCCCGTCGGGGCGTGCAGTGGAGCAATCTGGTGACAGAGCTCGTGGGGCCGGATCACCGGTCCGATTTCGAGGGAGCCTTCAAGGGCCATACGCAGGGCGATCGACGTCTGGCGGCGGAGTTGCTCGACGAGATCGCCTGGGCGTCGCTCGACGGGCCAGCGGTTGCGCCCTGGGTGGTGCAGTCGGTCCGCGCAGCGTTCCAGCGCGGCGAGCCCGATGCCTGGGAGCGCGCGTTCCGATACCTGGAGCGCTGCCTTTCCGATCCTGGCGTGCTGGATGTCGATCCGGCACAGGAGAGCAGGTTGGTGATAGCCTGCCGGAGCCTTACCGACGGCGAGTTCCGGTGGATGTGGGCCGGGGAAATGGTCGGCTGGGTCCTGCTGTGGGCGCCGCTGCCTGGGGACGCGGACGAGGCATTCGAAGAACGCCTCTTCAGCTACATGGAGAAGCTCCTGCCTCGCTTCAATGACGTGCAAATGCAGTTCGCGCGGCGCGTGTCGTTCCCGGTCACCCCCGCGCGCGCTGCTCGGCTGCTGGCCATGGTCCTCGAGAATCCGAAACTCCTGTGCGAGCTGCCGGCATCGAAGCTGAGCGAAGTGGCGGCTGCTGTTGACCCTCTGCCGCCGGATCGGCTGCCAGCGCCGGAGGTGCTCTTGCAGCCGTACCACCAGGCGTCTGCCGCGGATGCCGTGGCGGCATACCTGCGCCTCGGGGGAGCCGCCGCCGCCGCGCGTCTCCACAAGTGGGCGCGGGCGCCGCTCCGCCGAGAACGCGCAGAGGCCGGCGAGGACTTGTTGGGGTACGGGCTGCCGGAGGCTTCGATCCTGGTGGCGCTCCAGCGGGCGCAGCTCGCGCCTGATCTTCTGCTCACCGAGGATCTGAAGCAGGAGCTCGCTGCTCGCAGCCGGGATCTACCGGTCCTGCCGGCAGCGAGGGTGCATGCGCAGGCGCCCTGGCTTTTGGACGAGACGACGCTCGTTGCGATCGCAGAAGCGCGCGCGGAGGAGCCCGGCGAGCGCTGGTACCGCTGGCCCGACGAGGTGGATCTGCCTGGCAGCGTGGCGTCGGCGGTGCGCCGGCGGGCGCATGTCGTCGGCGACGGGCGAGAGTTCCTGGCGCTCGCCCGCTGGCTCGCCGGGCACGGCGACCCGCCAGCCGATCTGGTGAGCCTGGCCCTGGACAGGATCGCGCAGCGCCCGATGGCGCATAACGCGATAGACGAGCTGATGAGGTGGCTAGCAACGATGCTGTCGACCCGGACCTTGTGGGAGCAGCAAGGACCCCGTGTGATGGAGGTCCTGGTGCAGCAGAAGGCGTGGGCGGCCATCTACAAGTTGATGCGAGACAGCGCGCGTCAACCGGACTCGGCGACGGGCGAGGCCGCATCGCGACCCAAGCTCCTCGCCGCGATGCACGAGGCGTTGGCAGTGGTGCTGCTGCGCCGGCTGAAGGCTGCGATCCAGGTCAGCGATGCGGAGGCAGCATCCGCGGCTCTTCAGGCGCTCGTCGCGCTGCACCCGCCCTCGCGTCTGTCCCGCAGGCTCTACGAGCTGAAGGGGTTGCCTCTGCCCTCGCCAGAGGTCAGCGAGTTGCTCGCTCTGAACCTACGGCTGCTCCGTAAACGGACAACCCAGGAGGCTTCGCTCTCGGACATCGACACCGCATTGTCGTTCCTCGCGGACACCAGCGCGGCTTGAGTAGCCAGCGGGGACGGAGCGCTCCGCCCCCGCGGGTATGGCGCTTCATCCCGCGTCGCGCTGCTCCGGCGGCAACGGGCAAAGATCGATGGCAACCTCCCGCAGCCAAATTCGGAGCTTCGCGCCGTCCTCCTCCCCTACCCTATCCAGCCGGCGCGCGAGGGCTCGGACCAGCGCCTCTTGATCCGGCTGGCCCAGGGCATAGCGATACAGCGCCAGATCGGCCTCCAGCGCAGCGAGCCTCCCCGCCTGCTCCGAGAAGCTCGGCATGACCGCCGAGCGCAAGATCTCCGCGCCTTCAACCTGCCACCAGGGCACCAGACCGCCGGCCGACTCCTCGGCGCCAAGCCGCGCTGCCAGGCTGCGCCACGGGCTGCGGTCGTGCGGCAGATCCACGATGCGTCCGGCCAGCGCCCGTCGCACGGCCAGACCCCCATGACGATCCACCCGCCCCTCGCGCTGCTCCAGGTCCACCGGGTTGCTGGGCAGGTCCCAGTGGACGACGTGCCGACAGTAGCGGTGGAAGTCGAGGCCCTCCTGGCCGATGGACGTGGTGACGAGCGCCATCGGCCGGAACGGTGAGTTGAAGGCGTCGCGCACCCGGTCGCCGCGCACGGCCTGCTGCTCCTCGATCGCTCCAGCGCCGAGACCGAACGGCAGCACGGCATGGCAGCGGAGCCGCATCGCCCTGCCGCGCAACAGCGTGTGTACCTGTAGCCGCGCGCCGTGGTGCACGCCCAGCACCTCGCCGAGCTTCTTCAGCGCGTCGGCCTCACCCTCGTGGTGCACCTCGGCCGCATCGACGCCCTGGAGCGTGATCAGGTACTCGTCCAGGACCGCCTCGAGGTTGCCGCCCCAGACGGCCGCGCGCACGGCGTCGCCATGCGACCGCCGTGCGCCGCCCTGCCTCAGCACGAGGTGCCACTCGGGTCCGTCGAGGTACGTGCGGAGGGGCCCCAGGCTGATGCGACACACCGCCTCAATGCGCTCCCCCTCGTCCTTCGCGCCCCCGAATACCCTCCGCACTGCGCGGAACAGCGCGACGCCCGGCCCCGTGAGCGCCAGATCAGCGAGGTCATCCAGATCGCCCGGGGAAGGCGATCCGACCGGCGCTGCCGCGTCGAGCGCCTGCCGCAAGGACCTCGATGCGCGCCCGTGCTCCTTGCCTTCCGTAGCGACCCAGGCCGCTGCTCCCTTGCGCAGCGCGCTCCACCCGGCGGGGCTCCGCCGCTCCAACGCAAGCGCCCACCCGAGCGGATCCCGCCGGGTGCGTGAGCGGTCCTCCCCGAGCAGCTCGACCAGCCTGACGCGCACCTGCTCTCGCGCGGCAACGCGGTCGAGCGTGCCGCTCGAAATGCCGGCCATGGCCAGCGGATCGCCGATCGCGGCGAGCGCCGGGAGCGGCAGAAACATCAGGAGCAGCCTACGGTTGTGCCCGGACGAGGTGCCGAACGTGAAGGCCTCGGCGGGAAGCGGGCGTAGGTGACGCTTCCCGCGGGAGCGCCGGCCGGCCCTAACCGAGCGGGTCCGGAAGTAACCGTAGCGCTTGCGCCCCACCGCCCCGCCAAACGCGCGCCGCTCCGCCTCGTAGCTGAGCAGGGTCGCGAGCGCGCGAGGGATGGCGCGGAAGCGCGAGAATACCAGGGCCTTGGTCGCGCTCGGGAAGTCGGCGAACGGCCCGGCGAGCGGCCACCACGGTCGGGACGGCGGCAGCCAGGGGAGCTTGAGCAAGTCCGCGGGCAGCCGCTGGAGCAGGCCGCGGAGCCTGGGATGGGCCCAGGCCTCATGGGTGTAATCGCCGAGGCGAGCGGGAACGAGGCGGGCCGTCTTCGCGAGACCGCTGGCGCGGCTCGAGTCGGCATGCTTGCTGGCGACGTAGTCGTTTCCCATCATCTGGAGCGGGTACGGGATCGACGACCAGAACGCCTCGACGGCGTGGCGATCGTCATCGCGAACGCTCTCCAGGAAGTGCCTGAAGACGACCAGGTCCTGCGCCGTGACCGGCGCCTCGGCCGTGCTGCGCGTCCTGCTGCGTCGGTCCTGCGAGAGCGGTGCGAGAAGATCGCGCTCGGTGCGCGCCATCACGCGGCGGAGCCGCTGCTCGATGCGTTGCTTGGCCTCGAGGGCCCGCGCCGATCCGGGGGCATCGCGGATCAAGGCATCTCGGTAGGCGCCGAAATCGCGTTTCAGCTCGGCGAGGTGCTGGCCAGCAGTGTCAGCGAAGAGGAAGCGGAGAAGCTGAAAGAGCTCGTCGTGGTGCTGCCCGCCCTCGCGGAAGCGCGCGAACAGGCGGTAGGGGGTCGCCGAGAGCAGGAGAACCGCCGGGCGCCGGTCCGGCGTGTGGCCGCTGGCTGCCTCCGGCGCGAGCATGGCGCGCAGGACGTGGTGCGCTTCCTCCTCGTGGTCCCGCTCGTTCTCGTGGTCGTCCTCGCCCTCCTCGTCGTCCTCGACGAGCACCTCAAAGAAGCGCTGGAACTCGTCGAAGATCACCAGGTCTGGCGCCACGACGTCGATGACCGCGAGGGTCATGGCCCGCCGCAGCCGCCCCAGCGTGCGGGTGAGACACGCCTCGTCCCCGTCGCGGAGACGCTCCCTGATCGCGTCCGCCAGGGTCGAGGTCCATGCGTGCTCCTTCAGCCCGAGCTCGCGGCGCAAACGTCGCTTGAACGGCTCCAGGTACGCCTCGGCGTCGTCAGGCCAGGGATTGCCGTACCACAGGCTTTCCCAGCGCTGCCCGCCAACCGCTCCCTGCAGAGCGCCACGAAGCCACTCGGACTCGCGCAGCCCGCAGATCTTCTGGAGCGCTCGGCCGATCAGCACACGTTCTTCCGCGCGACCGCGGCCCGTGGTCTTGATCGAGGTGTCCGGCGTGAGCGAGTAAAGGTGGAAGGGGGCCGGCCGCGGGCGCGGCTGGCTCGGGACGAGGCCGAGGCGATCCACCTGAACCTTGGCTGATTCCCGGTCCTGCTCCTGCAGTACCTCGAGCAAACGTGCGGTATTCTGGTGTGCGATGCCCAGGCTGGAGCAGACATAGAAAATGCGCGGAGGCCGCTCGGGTCGGCGCATGAACTCCTCGATGACCCCGCGCGCGACCAGCGTCTTGCCGAGGCCAACCTCATCGGCCACGAGGAAGCGTCGCGATCCCGCTGGATCCCTGAGCGCCTGAAAGGCCGCGGCGACCGTCGCCTTCTGGAATCGCTTGCACGCGGCGCCATGCTTCACGTGTAGGCCTCCTCGATCGCGCGCCAGAGCGCCTGCAGCTCAGCGAGCCGAGGCTCCGCAGCGTCGGCGGCGGAGAGATACGCCGAGAGCGCGCGGCCGATCTCCGCGACCTTGGTCCGAGGATCGGGTGCCCTGGCCAGCGCCCTCAGCAGGACCTCGACGCCTAAGCCCGCCGCCCGATCGCCGCCGGCATGCTCCTGGCGCGCCGATCGCGCCGATGCGCCACGCTCGTCGTCGCCCAGGTCGTCAGGCAGGTCGTCATCGAGGAGCCCGCGCAGGTATTCGAGGAACTGCTCGGGCGGCAGGGCGCTCCGGAGAAGGGCACGATCGCGAGCGTCCGGATCCAGGGCTGCCTCGATCCGCACATGTTGCAGCCACGCGCGCTCCTGGACATCGTCGGCGCTGCCGGTGCGGAGCACAAAATGGAGCAGGGCGCTTCGCTGCGCGAGCTCACAGCCAGCAAGCGCCATCGAGCTCGCGCCCGGAGTCCAGGCCCAGAGGTCCGCCAGGCGCGCCAGGCGGCCCACACGGAGCTCGACGTTGCGCGCGTCCTCCGGAAGAGGCGGGGTATCCGCGGAGAGTTCGGCACCTTCGGCAGGGGCGCCCTCGCGCAGCACGAAGGAGCGCGCAGCGATCCGATGGTGCCACCGATCGAGCGTGTCATCGTCCTGCTCCGAGCCGTGACCACGCTCTGGCAGGTGATACTCGGCTGCGACTTGCTCCGACCAGGCCCAGAGCGCGTCGGCGAGGTCCGTGCGGCCCTCGAGCAGCAACCAGGCCTCGACGTTGGCGCCGAGCCAGCCGCGGCGCGTGAGGTTGGCGCTGCCGATCAGGACCGAGGCTGCACGGGGCTTCCAAACCGCGATCGCCTTGGCGTGCAGCCCGCGCGCGTCCTCGATCAACTCGGGGTCCTCCGTCGAGGTGCCGTCCGCATCGAGCGCGTCCGGCGCCGCACGCCGCGACGGCTCCTCGGATGCCGACGGCAGCGAGCGCAGTTCCAAGCGCTCCAGGTTCGTCCGGATCGAGGTCTGCGCGACGCAGTTGAGATCCGCGGTGCCGGCCACAAGCCGTCGGTCCTCGGCGTTCTCGGAGAGCTTCGCCGCTGCTTCCACCCCCTTGGCGTCCAGGAACGGCGAGATCCAGAGCACGCCCCGCGCGCGCTCCAACAGCTCGGGCAGGATGGTCCCGTCCCAGGCACTGACGCCCTCCTCGCCGTGGAATCCGAATCGCATGGCGCGCACCTTGTCCGGGTACTCCCATTCGATCTGATCCACGTCCGCGAAACGATCGGCGACGGGCGATAGATCCGCGAGGCGGCACGCGAACCGGACGAAGTCGCCGACGCCGGGCAGGTTGGCTTCGCGCCGCCCCCGCACAGATCCCTGCAACGCGACGCCGAGATCCCACGACAGATCGCGGGTGAGGTTGCGTGAGCCCACGACGAGCACATAGCGGATCTCGTCCTCCTGCTGCGCCGCGCCAGGGTGTCGCGCGCGGATCTGTCGGATCAACCAGACCTTCGGGTGAAAGGCGCCCTCGTCGAGCGGACGGCGCACCATGCGCACGAAGCGGTCCAGCATCGGCAAGAGAGCTTCCTTCGTTCGCTCCGGCGCGTGAACGCATCCCTGCTGGGCCACGACGAAGACCCGCTCCGCGAGGCGCTGCATGGCGCGCAGGGCTGCGGTGAGCCCGAAATCTGTGTTGTCCCGCGCGGTCCCGTCGAGGCTGACCAGCGCCGCGGCGCACGTGACGAGGTCGAGCGAGTAGGTGGTGCCGAGCGCGGCATCGGTGACAAAGCCGGGGGGTGGGCGGAGCCAGTCGAGGAGCGCGAGGCCCCCCATGGAGCGGACGCGCTGCTGCTCCTGATCAGACATCGGGCAAGCCCTCCTGGATGTCGCGGAGCATCCTGGAGACCATGGGCCAGCGGTAATTGATGTCCGCCACCCGGACCGTGCCCTTCCCGAAGCCCTCGCGACGCCCGCGGCCGTCACGCCGGGGGAGCCTCGCTCGCGTGCGCTTGCGGTCCCACTCCAGGCTGGTGAACAGCTCCAAGGTGGTGCTGTCGAGGAGCCGCGCCTGGACCTCCGAAGCGCGCCGGATGGAGCTCACGCGCGCCTGCACGTGGGCCAGGAGTTCCGGCAGCCGCCCCGGCAGGTGGATATCGGCCTTGAGCCCCTGGAGGGGCAGATCACGCGCGCGGCGTACCGTATCACCGTCGTCCTCCTCCCAGTAGCTCCGCAGGTATTCCCGGTAGTGGGCATGGTCCTCGGGGAGAGGCAGGCGGCTCGCGGCCCGGAGATCCTGCTCCCGCAGCATCTCGACGAGCGCCGCATAGATCGCCCGCACAAGCTCGGCCAGTGCCGAGGCACCGTCCGCCCGCTGGAGCGCCGCTGCAGCCGACGCGGGACGGAGGTCGGGGCCGCTGTGATCCCGATCAAACACCTCAGCTGCTCGACGCATGAAGGGGTCTCCCCAGAGGGTCCTGGCAGTCGGCCGGACTCGCTTGCCAAGCAGGGCCGCAGCCACGCCGAGGAGGCAGGGAGGGCGGCGCTGGGCGAGGCGCTCCCGGAGGAACTCCGCCTCGTGGGACTCGAGCTGGAAGGAGACGTCGGCGTCCTCCTGCATCCACCATTCAGGCAAGGAAGGCACATCGAACAGGCCAAGCGGCTGCTGATCCACGCGGTCCTCGCGCGTGTGCACGTCCTTGCGCAGCATGACCCGCGCCCGGTCCCAGCGCGCGAGAAGCTGTGCTCGCGGAACGCCATCGTAGAGGCGATACTCGCGCAGCGCCGACCAGTAGGCGAAATCAGGCGGCTGGGCGGGAGGCTCGGGGTAGACCCTTCCCCCGATGATGCCGTCGTCGTTCTCCTGGGCATGAGCGCGCAGACACCCGGTCAACCACAACTCCGCCTTCTCCTTGAGCTCGCGCACACGCTCGGCCCGAGCCCGCGGGTGGGCTGCGAGCCCGAGGTAGATCCATGGGACGAAGAGCAGGTAGCGCGCCCGGGTGTGCAACACGGAGGTGCCCGGAAAGAAGAGATCGGCGTAACCCGTATGGATCGCGCCGACACCCATCTCGTCAAGCACGCTCTTGTCGTGTAGCTCCAGCTCGGCGCGCAGCTTGCGCAGCGCCGCGGGGGAGATGTCGATCCAGCCAGCGATGCTCTGCGGTGATGCCATGCCGCCCTGACAGCAGAGTAGAGCGCACAGACGCGCGCAGCGTCAAGAGACACGACTCACCCTTCTGTACTTCGCCTGCGATGTTATCACCTGGCGCGCAGGTGGTTTACCGCAACAGGCACTTACCTCATCCCGAATGACATTGCCGATGGCGGCCCGGAACGACCTGCTTGTGGTTCAGACTCCGGCGGCAGTTCGAGCTCCGAGCAATGCCGAGACGGGAGCCGGCGGGTGGGTCACTTTGCAACGCGCACCGCAGGCAAGCACTTTGTCCGCAGAAGCGGACGAGGTTCCCTTCACGCCACCGCGGCGGCGAACGACGCGAACAGGTCGCCCGGCAGCGCATGCTTCAGCCGCCACGTGATCGCCATAGGCAACTCCGACTCGTGCCGCACATAACTCGCCGGCCCCAGAAACCAGAACGCCCGCTCGTCGCTGCGCAGCCGCGCGAACAGCATCACCGCCGTGCCGAGGTCCTCGTGCCGCTGGTAGCGCTGCCCCGTCTCGCTCTCGGCGCGGGTGGTCGACTGGCTCTCCCAGTGGATCAGCTGCCGGTTGATGGCATGGTCGCGGTAGCGCGTCGTCGGCGAGAACTGCCCGTTCGTCTTGTCGAGCGTGAACGCGAGCAGGTCGGCGCGGGCGTCCTTCGCCCAGTACACGCCTGTCTGCCAGGGCGCGACCTTCGCGCTGCCCCCGACTCCGAACGCCGCCAGGATCTCGATGCGCGAGTAGCGCGCGTGCACCTGGAGCGGCACGTCCGGATGGGTCGCGAGCTCCCGGTGAACGTGGTCCACGCGGGCAGCGAGCAGGTCCATCACCTCGACGAGCTCCGCGCGCACCTGGGGGTGTGCCCAGACGAGAGCGCACGCTTGCGCAAGGGTGGTCGCCTTGTCGATGGCGCGATCGGCCACGGTCGCGACGAGCATGCGCAGAAGGCGGCGCTCCCGCAAGCTCATCGCCCCCGGATCGGGACACGCGTCAGACGCGAGCAGCCGGCGGTACACCTCGATCCGAACGAAGTCGTCGACGTGGAGCAGCCGCCCGCACGCGCGCCGCAGCACCTCTTCGTGCGGGCCCACGCCGAGCGACGGGAGCCCAGCGTCACCACGGAGGTCTGACCACGAGCGCTGCCCGGCATAGACGTCCTCGATCTCGATCCCGGTCTCTTCGAGGAACCGCGCAAGGCTCACGTCGCCGCTGCGGGCGAGCCGCCGCAGCTCGTCGACCTTGGCCGTCCACCCCGACGGCACCGCTTGCCGGATGTTGTCGAGCACGAGCTCCGATGCCTTCTGGTCGAGCTCCATGTGGCAGCCCGCGGGCAGAAACGGGAACCCGCGTTCGATCTGCTGAACGAGCTCCTTCCGGCTCCCGCCGAGCAAGGCAGCGAAGCGGCGATCGAAGCGGAACTCGCGCCGATGGTGCCCGACGAAGTCGAGCACCGTGCACACCGTCTTGCCGACGCTGCGCCGCAGGCCACGTCCGAGTTGCTGCAAGAAGAGCGTGGGGCTGTCGGTCGGGCGCAGGAGGATCAGCGTGTCGACCGCAGGGACGTCGATGCCCTCGTTGAACAGATCCACGGAGAAGACAGCGTTGACCCGCCGCGCGCCGAGATCCGCGAGGGCCGCGCGCCGCTCATCATCGGGGCTGTCCCCCCACACCGCGGTCGCCGCGACACCGGCCTCGCGAAAGACGCGCGCCATGAACCGCGCGTGCTCGATGCTGACGCAGAATCCGAGCGCCCGCATCGTTCGCGTGTCATCGACATGCGCGGCGAGCTGGGCCACCACCTGCCGGGCCCAGATGTCGTTGGCGGTGAGCAGCTTGGAGAGGCCATCGACGTCATAGCCGCGCCCGCGACGCCAGGGCACATCGCGCAGGTCCAGCCCGTCGTGGATGCCGTAGTAGACGAACGGAACGAGCCGGTGCTGATCGATCGCGTCCCAGAGCCGCAGCTCTGCGGCGATCCGGTCATCGAACCAGCCGAGGAGCGGGAGCCCATCGCTCCTCTCGGGCGTGGCCGTGAGCCCGAGGAGCTCGACGGGACGCACGCGCTCCAGCAACGCGAGGTACGACGGCGCGGCTGCGTGGTGAAATTCATCGATGATCACCACGTCGAAATGGGACGGATCCAGATCATCGAGCCCTGCTGCCGAGAGGCTCTGGATCGACGCAAAGACATGCTCGAAGCGCCGCGGGTGACGGCCGCCGACCCACAGCTCGCCAAAGGCATGATCGCGCAGGCCGTGACGAAAGGTCGCGAGGCTCTGCTCCAGGATCTCCCCGCGATGCGCGACGAAGAGCAGGCGTGCGCGGGGGAGCGCCTCCCGAAGTCGGGCGTAGTCGATGGCGGCCATGACGGTCTTGCCGGTGCCGGTCGCCGATACCAGCAGGTTGCGGTGATGCCCGCGCTCGCGGGAGAGCGCGATCTGCTCGAGCAGACGCTCCTGGAACGGCTCGGCGCGGAGCTCGATCGGGCTGAGCATCACCAATGGCGCCGCGTTCGTCGCCAGATCGACGCGCTCAAGGAACTCCGCGCGGTCGTACGGCACGAAGTCGCCGCTGTTCCAGTAGCTCTCGAAGACGGCGGCGACCTTGGCGATGACATCCGGGTTGCGCGCGCCGGACACGCGAACGTTCCACTCGAGCCCGCTCGTTTGCGCGGTGTGCGTCAGGTTGGAGGAACCGATATAGGCGGTAGAGAAGCCCGACGCGCGATGAAACAGCCAGGCCTTCGCGTGCAGGCGGGTCGTCCCCGTGTCGTACGACACACACACGTCAGCGCCGATCTTGCGGAGCGCATCGAGCGCCAGCGCTTCGGTCGATCCCGTGTACGTGGTCGTCAGCACACGCAGCGCGCGGCCCGCCTGACAGTGCACGCGGAGCGCCTCGAGCAGCGGGGCGATGCCGCTCCGGCGGACGAACGCCATGACGACGTCGATGCGGTCCGCCGAGCGAACCTCGGTCAGGAGCTGGTGGCCCACCCTCGGCTCGCCAGGCGCGTTGGTGAGCAGCGCCGTGTCGAGGAGCGGGATGAGCGGCTCGGGGATCGTCTCCGGCCTGCCGTCCGGCTGGCGCCCGACGATGGCGTGGAGCACCGTCGCCGGCTCGACCGGCGCCTCGGGCTGGAGCTCCGCGCCGGCGATCACCTGATCGATCTGCTCGACGAGCCTCCGCGCCAGACCCACGCCGACGGCCACACGCTCTGCATCGGGCACGCCGGAGATGGCGCGCTGCACGAGGCGACCCAGGTGCAGTGCGATACGGTCGGCGGCCTCAGCGGCCCGGAGCCCCGCGGTGCGGACCTCCAGGCTGGCGTCGAGCTCGCGCAGGCGGGACGCCAGCGCCTCGGTGATAAGATCCTGGTAGAGACCGCGCCGGCTCGCCGTCATGGCCAGCAAGTCTACGGCAGGCGAGCGCACATCCAAGAGGCATCACAAGACAGGGGCTCGTCCACCGCCGAGGCAGCACCGGCACGAGCTGTTCGATGAGACATTCCAGGAGCAGCTGGAGGGCATGTACCGGACGACGGGGGCAGGCGAGGCGCCGCATCCACCGGCGCTGATGTGCATGGTCACGCTGCTCCAAGGCTACGTCGGCGCATCGGATGCCGAGGCGGTGGAGTTGTCCGTCGTCGACCTGCGCTGGCAGATGGTGCTCGGCTGCCTGGGTGCGGCGACGCCGCCGTTCTCGGCTCGCGCTCGTGGCGGTCGAGCCATCCAGCGCTCGACGCGGCACATCTCGGCGTAGAACGCGCGCGCGAGGGGAGCCTCGAGCGGCAGCAGGAGAACGAAGTGGCTCCAGGTCAATTGTCGCGACAGCGCCGCGACAATTGACTCCTCGGGGAAGGCCTCGGCGAACTGGACCATGCGCTCAGGGGGCCTTGGTAGACGGGGGAAAGCTGTAGACGAGGGGGCTCGTCGCAGGGATGCGGAGCTCCGAGCGCTCCTGATCGTCGAGAGGCCATTTGCTCTCCAGCAGCTCGAAGATCCGGCCGTGGTAGCTCCACAGCCAGATCCAGGCATGCGACGAGCGATCGAGGACGGTCGCAGCTTCGAGCTTGCGCGTCACGAGCCGGCGATGGTCCTTGAAGAAATCGAGGTACTCGGGCGGCTCGTCCACCTCCGAGCTGATCGCCCACAGATAATCGACGAACCACAGGCCGTCCCTGTCCTGGCGGAGAAGCTTGCGAATGTAATCGAGCTCCTCCATGACCGAATGTTGCGGAGCGCGCAGGACGGCGTTCTGCTCGACCTCGCGGAGCAGACGGGGGTCGACGATGACCCGCGGGACGTGTGCGACCTCGTCGCGCAGGCGCTCGGCTTCCACGATGCCGCGGCCGATGACGAGATCGCCGTTCGCGGCGGCCTCGCCGAGCGCGATCGCGCCGCGCACGAGCACGCCGAGCGGCACGAGAGCCGCCTGGAGGTGGACGATGTTGAGCGCCTGCCAGAAGAAGAGCATCCCCGCTGGCCTCACCGGCGCGACGTGGAGCACGCGAGGGGCCGCGAGGAACATGTGGCTTCCCCAGAGCTTGGGTAGCTCGGAGTCGCCGAGGTGGCGCTGGACGATCGATAACGCCTGGCGCGCCCTTCCCTCGGGCATCTCGGGGTCGTCGACCCCGAGCAGCTCCAGCGCCGTGACGATGCACGGGCGCGGTCTGGGCAAGGGGGTCGCCTTCACGCAGGCGCCTCCGACAGCAGGCGGAGCGCGGCGGCCAGCGTTTCCAGCCCGACCCGATCGAGGAGCCCGCCCAGCTCTGGATCGGTGTCGTCGGTCACGAGCATGCACCCCTCGGCCCGGGCATGCCCGCCGACGAGCCAGTCGACCGTGGCGCCGCAGGTCCGGCCGGTGCCGGGAGCCTCCGCGGCGCTCGGGGGCAGCCCCAGGCACGAAAGGCAGCGGTCGCGCTTGGCGCGCTGCCAGGCCGCGTCGTTCGGGTACCGCTCGCCGAGCCGCGCCGCCGTCTCCAGCGCGTGCCGGGCGTCGAACGGCTGCACCTCGATCCCCTTGGAGCGAAGCCCGTCGAGGATGACATCGAGGTTGAAGGTCCCTCGCCATCGCTGCTTGAGGTCGAACAGCTTCTCGGCATAGGCGACGGCCGATATCACGAGCCGGACCGGCGCGCGGCCCTCGGCGGCCAGGCGGAGGTTGTGCCGCGCGATGCGGTCACAAAGCTCGTTGAGCCGCCGGTCGCGGTACACCGCGTTGGTGTCGAACGCCAGCGTGACGGCGCCCTCGCGCAGCCGCGCCGCGAGTTCGTCGGCCGTCACTGCTGTGGCCCCCGGTCCTCGAACAGCTCGGCATACTGGTCGTTCGTCAGCATGCGATAATGCCCGTCGTTATCGCGCACGAAGACCACGCCGCCTCCGTGCGAGAGCCCGAGCTGCTGCTGGACCTCGGGCGGGACCTGCACCACCCCTTCCATCGTCAGGTATCCGCGCGGCGCGCGCGCGCCCGAGGGCGGCGGCGGCGCCGCCGGCTGGGTGAACTCCCAGGCCTCCTCGGCAGACACCTTGTGGATCCGCGGCCCGTCCTCCGAGCGCGTGAGTAGGTAGAAGGGAGGCTGCTTCTCGAACTGCCCGGAGTGGCTCGTGATGAGGAGCTGCGACGGGGCTTCGGGGTCGGCGGCGAGCTCGTCGAGCACGTCGCGCAGCGCACGTTGCGCCGTCCAGCGCAGGTTCAGCTCCGGCTCCTCGACTCCGATG
The DNA here is from genome assembly GCF_051524395.1 of Sorangium sp. So ce117. Classification (NCBI taxonomy): domain Bacteria; kingdom Pseudomonadati; phylum Myxococcota; order Polyangiales; family Polyangiaceae; genus Sorangium; species Sorangium sp. So ce117. The sequence goes on along the minus strand of NZ_CP150309.1, from coordinate 4,710,049 downwards.
ATGTCCGCGCCCGTCATCACGAGGCGCGCACAGAGGACCGCTATCTGCTGGATGCCAGAGCCCATCAAGCGCAAGGGCAAGAGCTCCGATCCGGTATCCAGGACCAGCTCCGCGCGATCGGCCTCGGTGTCGAAGCGCATGCGCCATTGCCCGGGGCCGACCAGATCCCCGAAGCGGCCGAGCGCCGCCACGAAACGCTTGAAGCGCTCGCGCGGTGCGCCGGTCGCGCTCTCGGCGTCGTGCAGCGCCTTGCCGAGCGCGCGGGGGAGCGGCTCGCGCGTCGCGAGCGGCGACGCGCCTTCCGATGCGTCGCGCGTGAGGGTGCGATCGGCGCGCACCAGCGCAAAGCGCGGCACGACCTCCTTCCGGCGCACGCGCTGCCCGAGCCGCTCCAGCACCAGCGCGAACGCGGCGTCCGTCGCCGCCTTGTCCCCCGCTCCGGCCGCGAAATCCGCGCCGTCCGTGGTACGCCGGAGCGTGGTGATCCGGACGGTCACCTCCTCCTCCCCGCGCTCGAGGCGGACCTGGGCGATGATCGGCTCATCGAGCCAGGGCGGATCGTCCTTCTCGCGATCGAGCTGGAGCTCCGCTTCGAGGACGATCGGCCCCGCGTCCTTCAAATTGAAGATCTCGGCCGGCGGGTATCCTTGAAGGGTGAAGTACTCGTACCCGCGCACGGCCTCGCGCGGCGGCCGCTCGTCCGGCGCGGCCTGGGGAGGCGGCGCGGTCCGCGCGTAGCGCTCCATGAGGCTCGGGCCGCCCCGCGCCTCCTCCCGCAGCGCCTGGATCGCCGCGAAGAACAGCCCGATGCTCTCCAGCAGGTTCGACTTGCCGACGTTGTTGTCGCCGTGCAGCACGTTGAGCCGGCCGAGATCGGCGAGGCACACCGGGGCGCGGAGGTTCTTGTAGCCCTGGACCTGGAACCGCTGGAGATGCATCGTCGGGTCCAGGGCATCCTAGGCGACGATCCTGCGAACGGCCAAGCCACGACCGGGTAGGCCGCGATCGGACCGGCGGCGGTCCGGACGACCCCGCTAGATGCTCGTCGTCGGCCAGAGGTACACGAGCCCGACCGGCGCGAGCCGCTTCAGGCTCACGCGGTAGAGCGCCTCGAGCTCCGCCGGCTCGTCCCGGATCTCGTCCTCGATGGCAGAGCTCCGCGCGGAGCCAGCGCAGGAGCGCCGCCACCTTGGCGTCGGGCCGGTGGCGGTGCTGGCGGGAGAGGTCGAGCATGCGCTGGAGCAGCTGCCGGGCGCGCCCCTCGGGGGATGGGAGCGCGGTTGACGCGCGGAACGGCGCCTGGAAGAGGTCGGCGCGCGTGGCCGTGACGCTGCTCCACTTGAGGGCGTGGAAGTAGGCCGCGAAGCGGCGCGGGGGGTCGAGCGAGGCGACCGCGCCGAGCCCCTCGGCCTCGAGCTGCAGGACCTTCGCGCCGAGCGCGATCTCCCAGAGCACCGAGAGGCGGACGCCCTGCGCATCGTCGTCGAGGCAGACGAGATCGACGCGGGTGGCCTCGCTCGGGGCTTCGGGCGTGATGACGTCCTCGACGAGGTACTGGCGCTGCCGGACGAGCGCGATGTCCCCCTTCACGGGCTCGTCAATGACCGACGACGGAGAGAGCCATCACCACGCAAGCGAGAATGAGCGCCGAGCAGATGGGCAACACGAGCCAGAAACCGAGGTACGGCGTGGAAGGGTGACGGACGCGAACGAGACTGACGACAAGGACGTAGAGCGCAGAGGCCAGCGTCAAGGCAAACGCCAACGGCTTGAGCATCCTCGTTCCTTCAATCGAAAAGACATAGATGGAAAACAGAGTTGGCAGCGCGAGCAAAAGGACGATGAAAATCTTCAGGAACATGCCGAACGCTCGTCTGGTCGATCACGGTTTCAGGTTCACAGAAACAGCACCTTTGCGCGGGATCCGAGTCTCAAGGTGGGCCGTCGACGCGTCCGCGCTCCGGCGAACAGGGAGCCCTACCGATTTCTACCGCTCTACCATACGCGCATACGCGTCGCCCAGATTGGATCGCAGCATGACATGTCACGATCACGGCGTGACATGTCACGGATCGCAGCATGACATGTCACGATCACGAACCACCGCCCGCCGGCGGCTCACGAGAGCCTGCGGGCGCTGGCGAGCGGCAAGGCTCGTGGAGCGTTCGAAAAGCTCGTGAACATGTTCTCGAGCGCGCGTCTTTCGTGCGCGAGACTCGATCGGGATGGATCGCTGGGATAACGTCGAACGGTCGGGCGACCTCTCCGAGGCCGGTCGTCGCAACCCCAGATGGGCGGATCGCGGAAGCGCGCTCTGCGCCGGAGCCAGATTCGATGAAGAATACCATGTTGAACACGAGAGCCGCAGCGATGCTGGCAGCGATCATCGGAGCCGGCACCATCGGCTCAGGCTGCGAGCAGCGCACCGGCGAAGATCCGGAACATGTGGTGTGTTACGCGTCGAGCTGTGGTGTCGTCCTGGCAGACGAGCAGGCCTGGCCCGGTTTCATTGCGCTCGACGGCGCCAATGTCTACTGGCTGAACGCCTCCGATGGCGGGGTCATGAAGTCTCCTCTCGACGGCGGCGCGCCCACCGTCCTCGACGAGGGGGATATCTCATGGGGCCTGGCGGTGGACGCCACCCACGTCTACTGGACGAGCAACGTCTTCGTGTACATAAGCGCCGAAGAAGAGCGCCGGATGACCCGGTTGATGAAGGCGCCCATCGGAGGCGGCGCCCCCGTCATCATCGCCGAATTGGACGAAGTGATGGGCGACCCCCTCGATATCGAGGTCGACGCCCGCAATATCTACTGGACGGACGACGAGACGGTGATGAAGATTCCGATCGAAGGAGGCACCCGTGTCATCCTCGCGGACGGGCAGCGCTATCCAGAGGATCTCGAGGTCGACGCCGACAGCGTTTACTGGACGAACGGCGTCGGCGACTCGGTGATGAAGGTGCCGATCGAGGGAGGCACCCCTGTCGTCCTCGCCAGCGAGCAGCCGTACGCAAGGCACATCGAGGTCGACGCCACCAGCGTCTACTGGACGACCGCGCAGAACCAGCATGAGGTCACGCACTCGGTGATGAAGATGCCTATCGAGGGGGGAACCCCTGTTGTCCTCGCTGACAAGCTGGCCCCGATCGCGGGGCTGGCAGTCGACGACGCCAGCGTCTACTGGACGGACCTGGACGGGGCGGTGATGAAGATGCCTATCGAGGGTGGCGATCCCGCCGTGCTCGCGCTCAGGCAAACGGACGCCGGGAGCATCGCGGTTGACGCGACGAGCGTCTACTGGACGAACTCGTACTACGGCGGCGCGGTGATGAAGATGCCGAAGTAGCTCCGGGCGCGCGCCGGGGACCGATGCCAGCGAGCTGCGCGTGAAGCTCGAAGAGGACGTCCCAGACCGGCAGCCTCGCTCCAGCGAGATGGCGGCGGCGCTCGTCCAGGCTCATCGATGCGAGCGCGTCGCCGGGACCGAGATCGAGCGTGGCGAGAGCGCGCGCTGACAGGCGCTTCAGGAACGCGTGCTGTTTGGGCTGGACACTCATGACGCCACGCCACCGCGTGATCCTCGCGGCCACTCCCCCTCCCTTCGTAGTCTATTGCTGCGAGCGCTGATAGGTATTCCCGGAGTCGTCCTGCACCACGACGGCGAGCCCGTCCACCGCCTCCACCTCGAGCTCTTCGTCGAGCACCCGCGTTCGAAAGGCCCAGCCGTCGGGGAGCGTCAATGTCTCGCCGAGCTTCGCGAGCGACGCCTCGTCCTGCTGCACCTCCTGCACGCTGTACGATTGCATCTCGTAGATCGCGCCCTCCGGATCGACGAGCTCGTAGACGCTTTTTCCCGCGTCGTAGCCCCACGTCGTGTCGCGCCGCACGGTGCGTGTCTCGTAGGGCTTCGCCTTGCCCGAGGCCTCGGCGAGCGCGACGTTGAGCGTGCCTGTCTTGCGCATCTCGATGCCGCCGAGCGTGCGCACCTCAGGATCGAGCACCTTCGAGCCCTCGAAGCTGTCGATCATCCAGTGGCGCGGGCCGTTCATGACCACCACGTCCGCCCTCGTCTCGGCCTTCACCTCGGCCTCATCGACCGCGGCCCACGCCGCCTCGGGGCACTCGTTCAGGCCCTGCGTGTTGTACACGTCGATCGTCACCGATCCCGCGCCGGGATCCGCGTCGCCGAGCAGGATCTCGCAGTAACGGCTCCCCCGCAGGGCCTCCTGCGCGGGCACGGGCGTCTCGGTTTCGACGGGCTCCGTGCTGCTGCCACAGCCGACCGCGGCGAGAACGAGCGTGAGGAAAACGGAGAGCGACGACGGCTTGTTCATGGCGCGTACCTCGGGCCGAAGGCGTTCGTGGAGCGCGCGATCGCGCCCTCTTTCCCCTACTCCCGCAAAAGGCCCCGCCGACCCGACACGGCCTCGGTCGATTTTTCCCCTCGCTCCGGCAGCTCGGGCAGCTCCGATGGGCGCCTGTCATGGCGGCGCAACACCCGCTGTCCGCGCGACGGTCACCTGTAACGCCGCCGTACCACCTCGCCGGGAGACGCGCGGCCAAATCCGCCGCCGCCGCGCCGCTCCCAAACATGGCACGGCGCATGCTCTTGTCCCCGGCACGCAGCGCGGCGATCATGGCCGCTTGTGTCCACGCTCGGCGAGCTCGCCGTTGCCGTGAACGAAGGCTCGAAACTCTCTGGACGAGGAGATCGCGATGAAGCGCTCTGCTGGTGCGCACGGGATGGTGATGGGCGTCGGGCTCCTCATGGCGGCTTGCGGGCCGGCGTCGGAGTTGGAGATCGAGGTCGAGATCGACGAACCAGGGCTCGAGGCGACGGTGATGAAGCCCGGTATCCCGGACACCAACGGGACCCCGAAGCTCGCGTGGCACACATGGAAGTACGCGGTGGTCACGGCGCTGCGGAGCCCGCTGCTCAAGGGCGACCAGATCCACCCGGACATCCTCGCCACCAAGATCCTCGACGAGGCTGCGCCCGGGGGCGTGGACGGCAAGGAGGTCTTCGGTCACACCGTCCGCTGCGCCGCCGCCGCCGGCACCGTCGTGCACCACGGCGAGGAGGTCTACCTGGGGCGAGGGATGGTGAGCAGCGCGTCGGCCTGGACGGAGGAGGGGCTCTCCGATGCCGTGATCGGCAACGTGCTGGAGTGCGTGATCGCCTACGTCAACGACGTGACCGACGGCCTCAGCGTCCTGCTCACGGGCACCCAGGTGACCGACGACGGGGCGCCTCACACCGAGTACGTTCACCGCGAGGCGCTCTGGTGCGCGGTCCCCTCGACCGCGTTCGGCGCCATGGTGTCCGTCTATGCAACGGCCCCGTTCATCGCCCATTGCGATGTCGACCCTGAGTCGGCGCTGAAGCAGCGGTACTGCTACAAAGAGGGGGCCTGCGGCCTCAACTACATGGGGCCCCTGGCGGACAGCATCGATGACGGCACCTGCCAGCCCGTCGGGCTCCCGGGGCACGGCCAGTTCATCTGCAACGACAAGCCGTGCACGATGACGTGGCTGAAGGACATCGAGCCCGACTGGTGCCGTGAGCCCGGGCGCGAGCGCGCGAGCGCTCCCGCGCTCTTCCCCCGGTGAGCGCCGCGGTCCGCGGTCCGCGGGGGCGGTCAGGGCGCGGCAGGGTCGGGCGCCTGGCCCGCGAGCCGCCGCGCCTCCGCGAGGCGCGCGCCCTCGGTCCGGGCGCGCAGCGGGTTCGCCAGGAGGGCCGCCTCCAGGGCCGCGGCCCCGCGCCGGGCGGCCTCCTGCCGGGCCGCCGCGCCGGGCGCGGCCGCGGCGCGCAGCAGCCAGAGCCCGCCCTGGGCCACGAGCGCCCGGTCGAACTGCGGGTGGAGCCCGAGCGCCGCGTCCGCATGCCGGAGCCCCTCCGCGATGTCGGCGGCGGCGTCCCCCCCGCGGTCCGCCCGGTGGGCGGCGCGGGTCTCGTGGATCTCGGCCAGCAGCGCGGGGAGCCGGGGATCGGCGCGCTGCCCGCCGAGCAGGGGGTCGAGCACGGCGAGCGCCGCGTCGAGCCGCGCCGCGTCCGGCCGGCCGCGCTGCGCGCTCCACCGGTAGGCGAGCAGCTCCACCTCGGCGCGCTGCAGCCGGTCCGACACGTCCCAGGGCGCCACCGCGATCTGGCGATCGAGCGCCTCGCGCGCGATCCGGATCGAGGGCGACGGGTCCTCACCCCGCGCGACCCCGGCGCGCGCCTCGAGCACCGCCAGCATCGCCCGCAGCGAGTCCGGGAAGGCGGTCGCGTCCGGCGCCACCTCCAGCGCGCTCGCCCGGACGCGCGCGAGCGCCGGGCCGGGATCCGCGCCCGCGTCGAGCGCGTGCAGCGCGAGCGCGTGCTCCAGCCAGACCCGCCAGTAGGGCGCCCAGCCCCAGGAAGGGTCCTTGTGATGCATCGCCTCGATCACCTGCTGCGTCCGCTGAACCGCCTCCTCGGGGGAGCGGCCGGCGCGGACGAGGTGCTCTGCCTCGTAGACGCCGGTGACGAGCCGCGAGGTGCGCGCGCCGTCGAGGCCCGGGTCGAGCGCGAGGACCTGGTCGCAGCGGGCCCCCGCGCGCTCGAAGGAGCGGCTCGGGTCGCGGCCGTGCAGGGAGTCGTGGCGGCCGAGCTCGGCGTGGACGGAGCAGAGCTCGGCGAGGGCCCAGGCGAAGTCGGGCTCGCGCTGGAGCGCGGCCTCGTAGCCCTGGATGGCGCGCTCCAGGTCCGCGCGCTGGTCGCGGCCGAGCATGTCGGCGTGGTACGCCCGCGCGCGGGCGACCGCGGCGGCGACGTACCGGGCGAAGGCGTCGTCCGGGCTCCTGTCGAGCGCCGCCTCGGCGCGCGCGGTCGCGGCGCGCAGGGCGGCCTCGGCGTCCTCGCCCGGCTGCATGCCGCTCGCGGCCCACCAGGCGAAGCAGTTGTGGACCCAGGCGAGCTTGACCAGCGCCTCGGGGCTCCGCGGGCTCGCCTCGAGCGCCCGCTCGCAGGCCGCCCGCGCGCGCTCGAAGCTCGGGCGCATCGAGTCGCCGCGCTTGCCGGCGGCGTTCATGGTCTGGGTCCAGAGCTCGCACGCGGCGGCGTGGACCGAGGGGTCGGACCGGCCGTGATCGGCGGCGATCCGGTACGCCTCGGCGGCGCGGTCGAAGTAGCCCTTCATCCGGTCGAAGTCGAAGGCGGCGGCGTCGTGGCGGTGGCGGCTCCCGAGGGCGAAGAGCACGTCGCCCTCCAGCTTCTTCGCCTCGTGGAGCCACGGCGCCGCCGCGAACGCCTCCCGGGCCCTCTCCAGCGCCTCGTCGTGCCTGCCCTCGGCGAACGCGAGCAGCCCTTCCACGTAGGCGGGCGCCTCGATGGCGCCGTGCGCCGGCGCCTCGCCGGCGCCGCCCAGCGCCGCGCGGAGGTGCCCGACCGCCGGGGCCTTGTACTCGACCTCGAGCGCCGCGATCCGGGCCTCGCGCTGCGCCGGGTCGCGGATGCGGCGGGTCTCCTCCAGGGCGCGGCGGTAGAGCTCGGAGAGCGCCACGCCGGCGGCGTGGTCGAGCCCCGGCGATCGGTACCCAGCCCGCTCGGCCGCGCGGAGGTGGTCGAGCGCGGCGCGCGGCTCCTGGAGCGCGAGCAGGCCGCGGCCGAGCGCGTACTCGCCGGGGCCGCGGCCGACCTCGCCCGCTGTCGCCATCCGGGCCTCGACGGCCCCGAGCCGGGCGCGGACAACGTCGCGCTCGCGCTCGACGTCGTGGAGCGGCATCGCGTGGGCGGCGCGCAGGAAGAGCTCCATCTCCTTCACGGTCTCGCCGAGCTCGCGCGCGAGCTCCGCCTGCTCCGCGGCGGCGCGCCGGCCGCGGACGAGGAGGCCGGCGACGACCAGCGCCGCGAGCAGCAGCGCGGTCACGCCCGCGACGGCCGCCCGGTGCCGCCGCGCATGCCGGGCGAGGCGGCGGCCGAGGGAGGCGCGGCGCGCGAGCACGGGATCGCCGTCCAGGAAGCGCTGCAGATCCTCGCCGAGCGCGCGCGCCGACTCGTAGCGGGCGCCGGGCTGCTTCTCGAGGCAGCGCATCACCACCGCCTCGAGATCCCGGGGGATGTCGCGGTCCAGGGTCCGGAGCGGCGGCGCGTCCGCGTCCAGCACCTGGCGGAGCACGTCCATCACGGCGCCCCCGGTGAACGGCGGGCGGCCGGCGAGCAGCGCGTAGAGGGTCGCGCCGAGGCCGTAGACGTCGGTCCGCCGATCGAGGGCGTGCACCCGGCCCGCGGCCTGCTCGGGCGCCATGTACGCGGGGGTTCCGAGCAGGGCGCCGGTCAGGGTGGGCCCGCTCTCCCCCGCCTCGCGCGCGATGCCGAAGTCCATGAGGTAGGGGCGGTAGGCGCCGTCCGTGCCCCGCTCCAGCATGACGTTGCTCGGCTTGACGTCGCGGTGCACGAGGCCGAGCCGGTGCGCCTCGTGGAGCGCGGCGGCGACGGCCCGGGCCACGCGCACCTTCTCCTCGAGGGTCAGATCGCCGCGGGCGTCCTGGAGGGAGGGGCCGTCGATGCAGCGCATGACGAGGAAGGGCACGTGATCGGCGACGCCTGCCTCGTGGACCTCGCAGACGTTCTCGTGGCGGAGCCGCGCCTGGGAGCGCGCCTCGCGCAGGAAGCTCCCGTCGATCTGCGCGCCCGCCGAGAGGAGCTTGATAGCGACGCGCCGGCCGAGCCGGAGATCCCGGGCCCGGTAGACGACGCCCATGCCGCCGCGGCCGAGGAGGTGGAAGTCCTCGAAGCGCGCGTGGAGCGAGGGCGGTACCGGCGAGGGTGGGATCGACGAGGGCACCGCGGGCGCGTCGGCGGAGCGCCGGCTCTCCTCGCCGAGGCCGAGATCGGACGTGGCCTCGAACGCGGCAGGCGACGCCCCGGGCGCAGCGGGCGAAGCCCCGGGCGTGGCCGGGCCGGTGACGGTCGCGTCGTCGCGCCCGCGCCGCGGCCACGGCGGGGCGTCGACGCGGGGCTCGTCACCGTCCACGGGCACGATCATCGGGCCCGGAGGCCATGGCGCTGGAGCAGCCGGTGGACGAGCTGGCGGGAGACGCCCATCGCGTCGGCCGCGTGCGAGATGTTGCCCCCGTGCTGCCGGAGCTTCTCGGTGACGTAGGCGCGCTCCAGCTCCTCCAGCACGACCTCCCGCGCTTCGGGCAGCGGCAGCTCGAGGAGCCTTCGGAGGCGCGCATCCCCTGCCCCTGCCGGCGGCGCGCCGGAGGGCGCCGCGCCCGACGGAGCCGCTCCAGAGGGCGCGGCGCCCGAGGGATCGGGCCGCGCCGCTTCCGCGCTGACGCTCCCCTGCGGCGCCGGCGGCGCGGCGCCGAGGATCTCGTGGAGCAGCTCGGGGAAGAGGACGAGCCGCGCGACGGTGTTCCGGAGCTCGCGCACGTTCCCCGGCCAGTCGTACGCCTCCAGCAGCGGGAGCGCGCCCGGCGGCAGGTCCGCGAGCGCGCGCGGCGGATCCCGCGCGACGAGGAAGCGCTCGACGAGGAGCGGGATGTCGTCCTTGCGCTCCCGGAGCGCGGGGACATGGACCTCCACCACCGAGAGGCGGAAGTAGAGATCGGCCCGGAACGAGCCGTCCTGGGCCTTCGCGCGCAGGTTCCGGTGCGTGGCCGCCACGATCCGCGCGTCGACGGGGACCCACTCGTTCGAGCCGAGCCTCCGGATCTGCCGCCCCTCGATGGCGCGGAGGAGCTTCGGCTGGAGATCGAGCGGGAGCTCGCCGATCTCGTCGATGAAGAGCGTGCCCCCGCTCGCCTGCTCGAGCAGGCCCGGCCGCGCCGCCGCGGCGCCCGTGAACGCGCCGCGGGCGTGGCCGAAGAGCTCGCTCTCCACCAGGTTCGGCGCGATGGCGCCGCAGTCGACGACGACGAACGGGCCGTCCTTGCGGCGGCTCCGCGCGTGGATCGCCCGCGCCAGCACCTCCTTGCCGGTGCCGGACTCGCCGAGCAGGAGCAGGGTCTCGTCGGTCGGGGCCGCGCGCTCCAGCTTGGCGAAGAGGGCGCGCATGGTGAGGCTCCGGCCCGCGGCGTCGCCGAACGCGTCCGCGGCGGAGAGCGGCAGGACCGCCGCCGGGCCCGCGGGGCCGACGACGATCTCGGAGCCGCCGACCGTGGCGGGGACGCCGGGCGGGACGAAGGCCTCGCGGATCCGGACGTCGCGGACCAGGGTGCCGTTCTTGCTGCCCAGGTCGCGCAGGAGCACCCCCTGCTCGGTCATCCGGATCTCGCAGTGCCTGCGCGAGGCGCGCGGATCGGCGAGGACCAGATCGCAGTCGGCGCCCGCGCCCACGACGAGGGGGCGCAGATCGAGCGGCGCGGTCAGCGTGCGCCGGTCCGGGAGGGTGACCGTCACCGAGACCGCCGGGAGCCGGAGGGAGCGCCCCTGATCGAAGCTCGTGAGCGTGCAGGTCGCCCCGGGATCGTCGCCCATGAGCGCCATGGTGCCCCTGAGGGAGGCCGCGTCAACCCGGAACCCGCGCGCCCGCGGGGCGGCGCCCGAGCCTCGTAGGCGAGCGCCGCACCGGCGCGCCTAGTTCCGTGCGTCAGAAATCCCGCCAGGATTTCTGCGGCGTCGGGGCGGATGCGGACGAAATGTCAATGATTTCAATCTGTTCTGTCTGATTCGCGGCCGACTCGCTCTCCGACGTGGCCCAATGCGGGCCCAACGGGCCGCCTGCAGCCACCGGGGCGCCCGCTGCGGGCTGGCCGGCGTGGTTATCGACCGCGGCCGGCGCTCGGTGGTGCAGCGCGCGGACAAGGGACGCGCCGTTGCTCGGGGACGGCGAGCCCGCCTCCGGTCCCGCGGACATGGGATCACTTCCACCTAAACGGCTGCCCCTGCCGTTCAGCTCGGGGATCGCCTCGTCCAGAGGAGCGAAGTCCCCCAAGCCGAGCTCAGCGACCTTGCGCGCTGCGCGCTTGTAGTGGTGGATCTGACGGCTCGACTTATGCCCGGTCCGATCGGAGATCCACGTCTCCGTGCGGCCGTTCGCGAGCTTGATCGTGATGAAAGTCGCACGGGTGTCGTGCAAGCGTATATTCAGCCTTGACTGCGTGGTCTCGAACAACTCGGGCCGATCGATGCCAGCACGGCGCAGGTGATTTCGAAAGTTGTGCGCCCCACTGCGCCCCGGCAGGGGCCCGCTCGGCCCAACGAAGACACGCTCTTTCGGGGGACATATAACGAAATAGGTCCGAAGCGCGCGCACAACGTCGGGTGAGAGTGCCCAGGCGCGTGGGTCATCCGTCTTGTTCTCGTCGAGCACCACGGCGCCGCGCTCGAGATCGAGGTCAGACGGCTCCAGCCTTCCGGCCTCGTCTGCCCGCATTCCCTCGCGAATCAGGAAGCCATAATAGATCCGATAGGACAGCGGAATATTCACCGCCGCCATCAGGCGCCTATCCTCGTCGGGATAGAGGGAGCCTTTGGCCTTGTTGTCCTCCGCCTTGGGGATCCATCCACGCGGCAGCGGATTGCTGGCGATGATGCGCGCCGGATAGGTCGCGAGCGCGAGTATCCGATGAATGACCTTTGCGACTCCTTGACGCGAGGAGTCCTCAAGATGTCCTGGCAGCATGGAGATCGCGCGATCCGCATGGTCGAGCGTCAAACGAGAGAGAGGAACGGGGCCGAGTACCCCTAGAACATGATTGAGCTTATGCCGGTATTGCTCGGGATGGCGAAGCGCTTTCACATGCAGTGGGTATTGCTCGGCGAGCCTTCCAGAAACAACCAACTCGGCGAACTCAGCGAAGGTTGTTTCCCCGGACGCACGAGCACGCGCTTCGCCCCTGCAGAGCTGCTCGATGGCAAGCCGGACGTCGCGGAGCGCGCTGCCCTCGCGCGCCGCAGCCCGCTCCAGCAGCGGCAAGCCGAGAACGATCTGGCCGGCTGTGAGCAGGCGCCCGGCGAGGTCGGCCAGCACCTCCAGGCGCGCGTTGGCTTCTTGCTCGGTCCGGCATGTCGGCAAGCTGAACGTGGATCGACCGGCCTCGCCGAGGCTAAGGCGCGCGGTCCACGTCTTCCCGCGCAGCCGGACGGACCCGGAGCCGTTGGCGCGCTTGTCTCCGACGGGCCTGCCGGGCGCGCGGGCCGCCAGCTTCGATAGCGCCGTCGTGCTCACCGAGCTCGGCGAGTCTGCGGCGGGCGCAGCTGCCTCCGCCACCGGAGAGGGCCGCCCGCCAGAGCGGCTCGGACGCGAACGCCGGTCGGTCGACGCTGGTGCAGGGAGGGATGAGGCGGGGGACGACGCCGAGCGCTTGGCGCGCGCCCGTCGCTGGGGTACGTCGGTCATGGGTCGGTCTCCGGTGATAGCGGGGCTCGATCAAGGGCCCGTCCGGCGTTCCACCGCCGAGCGGGCCCGCTCTACTTCGGCGGCAGCCTACCACGGCGTGTTCCTGCGGGAGGAGCGCTCGCCCGGTTGGTGCGCGGACATAGGACAGATTCGAGGCCGGCAGAGGCCAACACGGCAGCAATCCGCGTGCGCTCATCCACCTCTGCGTCACGGCGCGATGCTGGGTCACCAGCCAGCGCCTGGAGGTAGGCGACGAACGCTTCGCGCTGGACGAGGCGCAGCTTGCCGAGCCTCGTGACCGCGAGCGGGAAGCCTGGTCCGCGGATCGTGTCGAGGTAGACGCGTGCCGGGATCCCGGTGACTGACTCGACATTCTTCTGCGAGAGCATCTCCGGCTGCGGCGCTGTGAGCGTGAGCCCGTCCAGCGGGATCGCGAGCGTCGCCGTTGCCGTGGTGGGCTGGGGAAGCCCCCTCGGGGGGCACGATCCTCGGCCAGGCACGTCCGGGAATGTCCTCTCGACCACGCGTGTGCCGTGTTCCACCTGACGAAGCGCAAGGGGTGCCGATACACGGGCGAGCGCCGCTCGTGTCATGATGTACCTCCATCCGTGTTGGGTTCGTTCGCAACCGTGACCGACGCCGCCGGAAGGGGCACGAAACGGTAGTTCTGCGCTCCCGGTAGTTCGCCGCGAACTACCGGGCTACGCGCCCGGAAAGAACATCGAGCCGTATCGCGAGGTTAGGTGTTCTGGGAAGCGTCGCTGAGGGGCCGAAAAACGGGGAAAATGAAGGGCTCGATTTGGTAGTTCTGCGCGCCCCCTCAGCGATGCGCGCGGAGGTGACACCGAGGAGGGGCCCCAAGGTAGGCACACCGCGCAGAACGCGACCCACGCGCACCGGGCGAAAGGGTTCGGCCGGTACGCCGTCGCCTCCGAAGCCCCACCCCGGTAGACGTAGCCGACCCACACCGTCACCGGCTGCGCGCCGTCACCGGCTGCGCGCCTTCGAGGGGGCGCCCGAGGCGTCCTTGCCGTCCCACGAGAACGTCGTCTCGCTGTTCGGCTCGCAGGGGCAGGCGAATCGCTCCTCGAAGCGCCGGCCGGCGATCTCGACGACCAGGTCGATGCGCTCGAGCGAGGCGGGCACGCCGCGGCGGCTGGGCAGGATCGTTAGGGCATCAGGCCGAGCGCGAAGAGGGCATCCGACCAGAGCGGCCAGAGCGTGCGGTAGGGGTGGGTCGCCAGCAAGATTCCACCGTTCGGGAGGCGCCGGACGTGGAACCGGGCGTGATCCACCAGGAAGTAGACGTGCTCGCCCGTCAGTTTCACCCAGGTAAGGGACCCGCCGTCGCGGGTGAACCCCTCACCGCGCGCCCGGGCCTGCACCGTCAGGTTGTGGATCTCCTCGGCGTGTGGCTCCGCGGCGCGCCACGCCTCGTCGGGCACATCGGCGGCGGCCACGAGCGCCTCGATCAGGGCGGAGCCCGGCATGGCCAGCGCCTTGAGGACGGTCTCGCGGGAGAGCGGGATCGAGCGCCCGCTCTTGTCTGTCGGAACCACGCGCGCCCCGGCCGGCGCGGCGTCGATACGCGCGTGCAGCGCCTCCAGCGACAGGCCCGCGATCAACGAGACCTTCTCTTTGTCGTGGAGGCTGACCCACGACAGGGCCAGATCGCGCGCGATATCGCGGGCGTCCGCGTTGTACGTCGCGCACATCGAGACCGGCGCGAGCCAGGTCCACGCGCTCGTGCAGCCGCCGGTCGAGACGCGCCTGCTCGCGTCGGGCGCGCAGAGGCGGAGCAGCAGGTCCTCCAGGTCGTCCAGAACGATGTGCCACGTGAGCTCGGCTTCCGCCTCCACGGAGCGCGGTCCGCTGCCCAGGGCGAGGTACAAATCCAGCGGGACAATGTTCGCCACTGCTGCGGGGACCATGTGGATGGGGCCCATCGGCTTGCGACGTTCGCTCTTGCCGGTGAAGCAGCGATAGTGGCCATAGAATGAGCGCCGGTCGTCGAGCTCCATGGCGAAGTAGGTTTCGGCATCGGTGCGTCCGAAGCGGGCGCGGATCATCGCGACCGCCTCGTCCACAAAGTTCACGGTGCGATCCACGTCGGAGCCCATCGTCACGCGGATATACATCCCTGGGATGACGAGCGCCGGCAGCGCCGCCGCGAACGCGTCGACCCGCTCTGCCTCTTCACACCAGGCGAAGAAGTACGGCCCTGGTTTCATCCTTGGTTCACCCTCATGAGGTTGCTGGGTCAGGGCATCAGGCCGAGCGAGAGGAGCGCGTCGACCCAGAGCGGCCAGAGCGAGCGGAGCGGGTGGGTCGCCAGGATCACGCCGCCGCCCGCGAGGCGGCGCACGTGAAAAGGTGCGTGCTTTCGGAGGAAGCGGACGTGAGCGCGCGTGTCCGTGTGCACCTGCCACGTGGGCGGGCCTTCACCCGTCTCCGCGATCTCGCTCGTCAGCGCCAGGATCTCTCGCGCGCGCGGCTCGGCGGCGCGCCACGCCTCGTCGGGCGCCGCCGCGGCCTCGAGCGCCTCCAGCAGGGCGGAGGGCGGCGTTGCCAGCGCCTTGAGGACGGTCTCGCGGGAGAGGGAGTGCGCGCGCTCGCTGCCGCCCTTGAGCGGGACGCGCGCCCCGGCCGGCGCGGCTTCCACCCGCGCGCGGAGCGCTTCCAGCGAGAGGCCCGCGTTGCGCGATACCATCTCCTTGTCGTGGCGCTGTAGCCACGAGAGGGCGAGGTCGCGCGCGATGTCCCGCGCGTCCGCGTTGTACGTCGCGCACACGCGGACGGGTGCGATCCAGTCTCCCCCGTTCGTGCACGCGCCGGTGCGGACGCGCCCGCTCGCGTCCGGCGCGCAGAGGCGGAGCAGGAGGTCCACGAGATCGTCCCGGAGCAGGTGCCATGCGACCGCGGCCTCGGCCTCGATCGAGCGCGGGCCCCTGCCCCAGGCGAGCTCGAGATACGAGCAGAGGAAGCCTTCCTGGTCGCACGTGGTCATGTGGATGGGGCCGGCCGAAATGTCACGGCCGGCCTCTTCGGTGTAGCAGTCACCGCTGCAACCGAAGAGGCGTTTGGTGGCGCTCAGCATGACGTCGACGCTTGCTCCAGCCGAAGGACCTGCGGCAAACTGGGTGCGGAGCATCGCAACCGCCTCGTCCATGGAGGACGTGTAGAACAGGCCATCGTCTGTCAACATGCTAATACGAGTCCCTGGATGCATGAGCGCCGGCAGCGCCGCCAGGAACGCGTCGAGCGTCTCTGCCGCGTCACACCAGGCGAAGAACGACGGTCCTGATTCGCTCATAGCTGGGTCACCTTGATGGGGTGATTGAATCCTTTCAGGGTCACCTTCTTGCGCGTCGTCGTGTTGAAGAGGTACCCGTCCTTGACACTATACGTTTTTTCCGGCTTGAATTTCGCACCGCGCGTCATGATGAGCTCGACCTGCTCGACATCCCCCGCGACCCCCTTGTTCCGTAGCCCCTCCATCCCGTTCGACAACTGCTTGAACACATCGTCTAGCTCAACCGGGTTGCCCCCTTTCACTTCGCTCACGATCAGCTTCTGCCCACGGGACACCGTCACGAAGTCAGGAGCCTTCCCACCGGACATGCCGGGGAGCGACTCGCCTGGAAGGTCAAGCATCTTACGCACGCCGCCGTCGCCGACGCCGAGGAGCGCCCGCTCGTCGCGGGTCATGAAGCTGATCGCCGTTTTTTCGAAGGTGTTGAACCCGGCTTCCGTGACGTGCCCTTTCAGCGTCTTGAACCCGCGGAGCCTCCATACCTCGAACCCCTTGACAACGACCTTATCGACCTTCGCGATCTCCCCGGCGATCCGGATCCCACGCGGCGGTAGCGCACCGGCGGCGGCAACGCCGTGCCAGATGTGCCCGACCGCCCCGAGCCCGAAGCCAATCCCCGAGAAGATCCGCTCCTCATCGCTCAACTCTCGCCCGGCCGGCAGGCACCACTCCTTGCCCGTCACCGCCTCGCACAGGTCGAGCGTCGGCCCGACCACCGGCACGAACCCGACCCCGATGCGCGTCGTCGCGTGCACCAGCGTCTGCATCACCTCCGCGTACGCCTCGAAGCCCTCGGCGACCGTCGACATCGCCCCCGCGAACGCGCTGATCGTCTGGTAGAGCTGCGTCTGCTCCAGGTCGAGCCCGTCCCCCGTCCACTGGTTCAGGCTGTCCTTCATCTGGTCCGCGAGCGCATCGAACCTCGGCTTGAGCACCGTGTCCACCTGCGCCCGCAGGTCGGCAGGCACGGGCGAGTCCTCGAACCAGTCCGACGCATCCATGAACTGCCGCACGAACCCGGTGATCCGGTTCTGCGCCTTCAGGAACGCGTTGGTCTCCGCGAGCGACACCCCCATCCGGTCGCGCAGCGCGATCTCGAGCGCCGCGCTGTTCGCCCGCCACGCCCTCACGTTCGCCACGAAGTCCGCGCGAAAGACCACCACCCGGCCGCTCACGTCCGCCTCCAGCGCCGCGAGCACCGCGTCCGCGTACGCCGCATAGGGATCCCGCCCCTCGTCGAACGCGCCGTCCACCTCCGCGATGTCCGGCACCTCGACCCACGGCACCTCGCTCTCCCCGAGCGCGTACGCTTGCGGGTCGTCCGGGTCCCACCCCTCGGCGCGCGCGTCTTCCGTCGCCAGGTCCGCCACCTCGTCGGCCTGCGCGCCGAACTCGTCCATCAGCCGCGCGAGCTCGTCCTCGAGAGCGCTTACGCTCTGCTTCAGATCGTCGACGAGCTGCTCCATCGCCGCGCGCGTCTCCGGCGCGACTGCGTCCTCGTACCGGTCCAGGATCGCCTCGAGGTCGGTCCGCGAGATCTCGTCCAGCGGCCGGCCGACAAGGTCCCTGAGCTCGGTGTCGAGCTGCTGGAGCAGGTCCATCTTCTCCGCCAGCAGGCCCACCGCCCGTGCGTTCGCCACGAGCGCCGCGCGCTCCTTGGCGATCTCGGCCAGCAGGATCTCGATGTCGCGCGCCAGCGCCGGGTTGATCTCCGCGAGGCTCAGGTCGAGCGTCGTGTCGCCGGAGAACGCCGTTCCGCTGCGCCGCACATTGAAGAGAGGCTTGTTCAGTCCGAGCGGCTCGGAGACGAGATGCACCACCTCGTGCGACTCGGTGCACCAGTCCTCGCCGGCGGAGTTCTTGACATGGAAGTCGAAGTCGTTCGCTCCCATCTGGAGCAGCACCGAGTCGAACTCCGTCTCCGCCCTGTTCGTCTGCGTTCCGTCGGGGAGATCCAGCAGCGCGCCGGGGACCTCGTACGTGGTCAGCGGCGTGTCGTTTACGCTGAAGAAGTTGTGTCCGACGAGGAACGCCCCTTCGCACGAGGAGCTGAGCTCCGTGCGCTCCCACTCAAGCCTGTACGGCGTGCCGGCCCACGCAAACGACGGCGCCACCAACACCACCGCAGTGATCAGCGCGACGAGCCTCTGGAACACCGCGGCGCTCCGGCCGCGCGGCGCAACGTCCTTGGAGCCTGTCATGTCCCCTCCGCGCCGCGCACGGCGGCGTCATACGCGATCGCGGCGCCCTTCACGTCCCCGGCGTCGAGCCTCGCCTGAGCCGCGTCGAGCGCCGCCGCGGCCATGCCCTTCTCCCGCAGCGCCGCGAGACCCGCCGCGATCTTCTGCGGCACCCCCGTCCTGAGCTCGGCCTCCGCGGCGTCGAACCTTCTTCGAAGCTCTGCGCACCCGGCCTCGCGCCAGGACAACCCCGCCGCCTCGCAGAGCGGTCGCAGCTGCGCCAGCGCCAGGAGCTCTCCGCACCGCTCGGCCAAGAGCGGCAGCCCGAGCTTCTCGCTCACCGGCGGCGCCGCCGAGAGCGCTGCGACCTGCGCGCGCGCACGCTGCTCGAAGGCGTCCGACGCCTTGCGCGTCCGCGCCCCTGCGACGGCCTCGCGCGACCCCTCGTCCATCTGCAGCACGCGGAGCGCCTGCCGGCGCAGCGCGATGCCGCCGAGCAGCGCCGCCGCGGTCGCGTCGCTCCGGGCGACGCGCCCCGTCACGTAACCCAGCATCGCGTTCAGCGAGCGCAGCGCGCCCGACGTCATGTCCGGCAGCACGGCGCCGTGCGTGGCGAGCAGCTCCCTGTGCGGCGCCATCGCCTCATCGAAGGAGGCCGCGAGGACCTGGAGCGTCGCCGACCACCCCAGGATATCCGCGGTGAGCTCGCCGGGCGCGCGGCTCGCCTCGCGCGCCGCCGCGAGCACGGCCTGCTCCACGCCGTCGAGGCCGTCGATGTCCGACTGCGACGCCTGCGCCGAGAGCGCCGCGTACGCCGCCGTCTCCGCCGCCTCGGTCGCGCGGTACGCGGCGAAGCGCGCCGCGACGCCCGCGTATTTCGATCGCAGCGGGGCGGCCTCCTCCCGGGCCTGGTCGAAGATCACCTGCACGGCCGCCATCGCCTGCCTGTCGGCCGCGAGCGTGGCGGCGAGCGGCTCCCTCTCGGCGCTGGCCTTGTCGAGCATCGCCGCCCTGAAGTTGCCGGCCGCGTCGACCGGTGCCTCCGCGAGCAGCACCCTCTGGCGGTCCCTCGCCTCGTCGAGCAGCCGCGCGAGCTTGCCCGCGAGCGTCGCCCGCAGGGACTCGGCGTTCCTCGCGTCGTCGCGCACGTACGCGATCGCCTCGTCGATGTGGCCGAACCAGACGCCGAGCGAGGTCTCGCTCGCGACGATCTCCTCCGGCGTCTTGTTGTTCGGCCAGGTGGCCCACACCTCGATGGGCAGCGCGCCGTCCTTCTCGGCCTGGGCCCACGCGGCGCCTGGCCCCTGATTCTCGCCCACGCAGTGCTCCTCGCCGCCCACCGAGGCTGCGCAGAAGCTCCCGAACGTGTCGTCCCCGAACTTCCACAAACAACCTGCCCCCGCGGCGCCGAACGCCAGGGCGGCCACAGCGACCGCAAGGATCGTCCTCCGTCGCCTCGGTCTGGATCTTTCGCTCATGCGCATTGCCTCCACCCCGCGAATTTTCTCGCTCGCGCACGCTCGCCCGCACGTCCTCCAGAAGCAAGCGTCCCCACCAAAGCGCTAGGACATTGCTCGGCCGTGGATCGCGCCCCGAGCGCCAGGTTGTCCGTCCTCAATGCGCGGACAGTCGCGGAACCGGATTGGTGTGCTTGGGGGTGCGTGGCGCCACGGCCTGCGGACCGGCCGCGGGGTCGAGGCGGAGGCTGCTGAGGCGGAGGCCGCTGAGCTCGTGACCCTCGCCGGCGAGCTCCGCGAGCGAGGTCTCGGCGTCGTGCTCCTGGCGCCGCGCGGCTGTCCACGTCGCCACCAGCAGGCCCGCGGGCGCCCTCGTGGAGCTCCGACTGTGCCACCGTCGGCGCCTTGTCACTACAGGGTCCCGCCTGAAGTGTCGTGATCCTATTCAGGGAAACGTAGCGTCTCGACCTGGATGCCGTCCTCCCCCGTGATCTCGTCGCCGGACCAATCCCAGCTCACGCCGCCCTTGCCTGGCGGCCCCAGTTCGTAGGTCACGCCCTCGAGCGTGAGCTGGTCCTCGTCGAGGTAAGCGATGCCGATCGAGTCGCCGCCGCGCCCCGGGCCGCCGTAGCCGCCATCGCCACCTCGGCCGCCGTTGCCGCCTTCACAGCCCCACCTACCATCGCCCACGGCCCCGCCGGGTGCGCCTCGGCCGCCTTTGCCGCCATCCTCGGGCTCCCCGCCGTCACCCCCCGTTCCCGCGTCGAGCGTCTCGATCTCGCTGTCGCGCACCGTCAGCTTGGCGTGGAGCGCGACGATGCCGATCGTCGGCTGGCCGTTCCCGCCCCCTCGGCCGCCTCGTCCGCCGCAGCCCCCTGCGCCGCCCGAGCCGCCGCCGGCGCCTCCCTTCGAGGCCTCGCCGCACACGACGAGCCCGCCGCGACGGCCGCCGCCCCCGCCGCCGCCTTGGCCCGGCATGCCGCGGCTGCCCTCGGCTGCCCCATCGCCCTCCCATCCGGTCTCGGTGATCCGCCCGATGCCCTCGCCAGCCGCGCCCGGTGTTCCCCAGAGGCCAGGACTGCCGTGGAATCCACTGTCGCAACCGCCGTCTACTTCGCGGTCTCCGTCCCCGCCCCGTCCTGAGCTGGTGGGGTCGGACGCAAGGACGGGCGTGCCGGTGTCGCCATCCTCCGCGCCGTCGGGCAGCCCGTCACCCCCTTTAGCACCGACACTCGGCGTTCCGCCGTCGCACGGGTTGACGACCGCCGGCCCGCCAGCGATCGTGGCCGCCGAGCACGCATCCCCGCCGTACATGCCGTGCGGGCCGTCCGCAGCCTGAGATGGCCAGGGCCACTCTTCGCCATCGCGGCCTCCCAATCCCCAGGATGCGCGGATCTTGCCCCGGGTGAACTCCACCACGGTATCCGACCTGACCAGCATCCCGACATGAATCCCGCCCAGGACGGTCACATGGTCGATCGTCGAGACGCCATCCGCTGCCCCGGTGTCGCCCG
Source organism: Sorangium sp. So ce117 (assembly GCF_051524395.1). Taxonomy (NCBI): domain Bacteria; kingdom Pseudomonadati; phylum Myxococcota; order Polyangiales; family Polyangiaceae; genus Sorangium; species Sorangium sp. So ce117. The sequence continues at coordinate 4,689,272 of NZ_CP150309.1, read as the reverse complement.
CGCCCGCTGGCTCGACGATCAGCGCGATGCTCCTACCGGAGCGGGGGACGATCTTGGTCGTATCACCCGGCCCGCGTCCCCAATCGACGAGCTGGAAGCCTCCATAGATATCCACGCCGGAGGGCAGCGTGACGTGCTCGTCAAGGCTGAGGTTGGTTAGGAACACGCGACCGCGCCCGGTGCGTGCGAGCTCGATCCCGCGCTGCATCGAACGAACCGGCCTGTCCTTCGTGCCGGGGTTCGCGTCGTCGCCGCCGAAAAACGGGTCAGTGACGAACACGCCGCAGCCATCGATCACCTGATCCATGGCAAGCTGCTCGATGCATAGCGATTCTGGGACCGCCTCGCCGGGGTCGTTCACCCCTGGCGTGGTGCCACAACCGGCAGCGACGAGCGGAACAACAAGGAGAACGAAGCACGTTGAATTGGACATCATCGGCATTCCTCGACGGCAGCGCTGCGGTGAGCGACTCAGCGGGGCAGCTCGTTTTCCGCACCGAAACGATAGAGTTGACCCGATGGGCCGGGCCCGCCTTTGCCCACCTCGTCATTGGCATCGGCGTTTCCTGCGGGGCCGCCGTCTCCAGCTCCCCCAACCTCGATGGTCGTGCCGGGCAGGATGGCGAAATGGGGGACCACGTAGGCGATGCCGACCGAAGCGCCGCCGAGCCCGCCACCGGCATCACCGCCGCGGCCGCCGTCACCTCCCCGGCCGCCGTCGCACGCGTTCCACATACCATTACCAAAACCCAAACCGCCTTGACCTCCCAGTTGACCGATGCCGCCCAGTTGGCCCGTTCCGCCAACCCCGCCCTTGCCACCGTTACCCGCGACAATCAGCGTCGCCGCTAGCTCTAACTCGGTGTCCTCCAGTGCAACGATGGCGATACTCGCGCCGCCATAGCCGCCGCCCCTGCCCCCCGTGCCGCCGCAGCCGCCACTTCCGCCCGAGCCACCGGCCGCACCACTTTGGGGGCGGCTTGTCGGACACGCATACATGGGCCCGCGCGACTTGCTGCCGCCACCCCCGCCGCCCGCTTGGCCGACGCCGCCCGTCTCTCCGTCTTCGCCCAGAACGCCGACCCATCCGTGGATGTTGAGATACCCTTCACCAGCCGCGCCGTCAGCGCGACCACGGTCGGCGCCCGACGCGCCTTTCGCCCCGTCTTTGCACAGTGCGCTGCCTGCACCGCTTCCTCCAAGACCTTTGCCCTCGGGATTTTCCGCGGGCTCGGGCTGTCCTCGCGTGCCATCGCCACCGCCGTTAAGCCCGCCGTCGCCGCCGTATCCGCCCGTCGACTCGATGCCGTCGTCGCACATGTTGGCCACCGGAAGGGCGCCCACGGCGGCGTCGGCCGTGCAGGCAGACGCGCCATCGTTCCCCTCCACGCCATCCGTCGCTCGATAGCTCGGCGCGTCCTTGCCCGGCTCTCCATCTTTGCCGTCGCCCGCGAGAATGACGCTCTCCCGCACGCTCGCCCTGGCCCCCGTGCTCAGAATCATCCCGATCGACGACTTGCCATCGCGCGCCGAGGCGTCCGCCGCGACAACGCGCACGCCGGCGATCACCGACGTCGCGTCGTTCCCCGCGAGCGCCGCACCCTCCTCCCCGAGGATCCGCAGCGGTATCCCCCCCGGCGGAGCGATGATCGTCGGGTGATCCGGCCCTTCGAATGACCCCTCGTACGACCAATCCCCGCCGTCACACCGACGCCCGCCCCAGAGGTCGACGCCCGAGGGCAGCGAGATCGTCTCCGTGAACTCCCCGCCGCACGCGTACACGCGCCGGGTCGGCTCCTCGTCGTGGCTCCGCCCATGCGCGGCGAGCCCAATCGCGTGTTGCAGGGTCTTCACCGGAGCGTCCTTCGTTCCGGGGCTGTTGTCGTCGCCCTGCTCGCTGACGAACACCCCGCACTCGTCGAGCGCCATTGCGGTCACTGGGTCGCCGTCGCAGAAAGTCGGCTCAGGCGCAGGGACACACTCCATCACTTCCCAGCAATCGTCACGGTACGAAGTGCAAGCCATCAGCGTGCTGCTCGCTCCCCACGCACAGACCACGACAGCAACGGCGGCGGCCAACGCTCTTCGGTCTGCCTGTGGCCGCATCCCCTCGGTACTCGGCATGGTCACCACACCCCCTCGATGCTCACGCCCGTCTCGTGCCCGGTCACGACGGGCGATATCTGGACCCGATCCTGAGCTGACGTACGGCCCAGGAAGGAGAAGTCGGTGAAGAAGGACGCGGCGGTTGCCGCGCCGATCACGCCGCCCGTGATGACCAGGGCCATGCCCACCCGGTCGGACAGGTTGCGCGCGTCGCGCAGCCGCCGCAGCTCGCCGCATGGCGAGCGCTCTGGCGCTTGCCAGCACATCGACGAGCTCGAACCTGGGTCGGTCATGAGCTGGTCACGCCGAGCGCTCATATCCTGATCGAGCTTGCTGGCGCTGATCATGAGGATGGCGCCTGTCGATACGGTGCCCGTCGCGAGCGTGATTCCCACGACACGCAGCGTCCCCGGCCAGGAAGCCCACGGGCTGGGGGCCTGCGCGCGCGGAGGGGGCAAAGCACGCACGGGAGTCGGCGTCGCGGTCGCGGTCCCCTTGGCGCCGCTCGCGTCCTTGGTGCCGCTCGCCGCCGCACACAGCAACGGCATCGTGAACTCGTGCTCCGCGCCCGCCACAGCGCGCAAGGAATGAAGAGCGTCCTTGCAGCCGGGTGCACGCCCCCGCACCATGTGTTGGCCCGGCTCGAAGAACAGCGTGTAGGTCCGCGCGGTCCGGCCGATGCGCTTGCCGTCGACGAGCACCTCGGCGTCGGGCGGATCGACGCCGAGCACGAGCCGCGCGACGTGCGGCGCTGCGTTGCGCTGCCCTGCCTCGAATCGCCGCTGGAGCGCTTCCGGCAACGCTTCGCGCTGTTCTAGGCTCCTGGCCAGGTGCTCGGCTGCGTCGCGGTACCTGTGCAGCGCGAGCTCGCAAAGGCCGAGCTCGCCGGCGAGCTCCGCGCGCTCCACCTCGGTGCTGGTCGCCGCGTCCGCGGCCTCCAAAGCTGCCTTGTATTCAGCGGTTGCCTCGGTCCACAGCCCGGCCTTGCGCGCTTTCTGACCACGGCGAACATGCTCCTTCACCGTCGACCCGTCGCTCGGTCCCGCCTTCGGATGGGTATCGTCCGCACTGGACGAGTTCGGGAAGCCTGTTGCGGCCCCGAGCACAAGAAGAATCGAGAGCGAATGCGCAATGCAACGCATGCCGCGACGGTACCGACGCCGGCTGCTAGGCGTCAACCGGCAGAAACCGCCACGTCTCGGCGGCTTCGGTGGGAATTGGCGGTCGGATGAGGGAATGCGTTCAACCATCCGTCAGACATGGCCAAACGTAGTCCAAGAAACTACATGGCGGCACATTGTCCGACCGAAGTTGCTCCTCGACTCATTTCTCTGAACCTTTTGGGCCGCCTCGCGTGTGCTGCTTACCGTGGCCAAGCCAGAGACCGTCTCCCCCGGCTTCGAGCTCTTCCGGCGCCTGGCCAGGCGCCACGGTGTACCGGCGAGAAACGCCGAGGATATCGCCCAGGAGGCGCTGCTGCGGGGGCTCGACGCCGACCAACGGATCGAGCCGGGCGGAGACCCGGGGCCCTACCGCGTCACGATCGCCGTCAACCAGGCGCGCAATCACGTCCGGGACGCGCGCTGCCGCGGCGAGGTGCTCACGTCGTTCGATGAGCGCGAGATCCGAGATGAGCTCCCCACGCCGGAAGAGCTGCTCCGCAGACGGCAGCGGGAAAAGCTCACCCGGCAGCTGATCGACCAACTCGATCCCAAGTACCGGGATCTCGTGATCAAGCACGACCTCGAGGAGATCCCGCTGGCCGAGATCGCCGCCGAGCAGGGGCTCCCGCTGGACACGGTGAAGACGCGACACCGGCGGGCGCACAAGGAGCTCGAGGTGCAGGGGGGACGGTGGCAGGCGCAGGAGCGCTCTCAGGGAAGGGACGGGCGCATTTGCGTGCCGCTTGCACTGGGCTTCGGCCGTCGCGCGTCGTGGGTGGCCTCGCTGCGCCGGCTGGGCATGAGGATCATCGTTCAGGCCGCGCTCGTCCTGCTGACCGGCGCGCTCGTCTCCGCCGTGCCGCCCTTGCCCGACCTGGAATCGTGGATCAGGGTGGCGGCGGTTCGCGCCCCTGCCACCGCGCCCGCGGAGCAGGACGCCGTGGCGCCCCCCGCGCGAGATGGCGCCCAGAGCGCCGCGGGGCCCGCCGGCGGAGATGGGGCGCCCGACGCCGCGGCGACCGCGCACGAGATCTCGTCGTGGGCGGAACATGGAAGCGCGCACGGCGAAGCGATGGTGACCGGCACGCCCGCTCCCTCGAACGCGAAGACGAGAAGTCACCGGGCCGCGCCTCCGGCGAGCGCTGTTCGACCGACCGCCGGCGAGGTCGAGAGGAGCCTGGTCAACCAGGCGCGGAGGGCCATCGAGGCCAACGACGTCATGGCCGACGTCGAGGCTCGGCGGCTGCTTGAGGCCCACGCGCGGCAATTCCCGCGAGGGCGGCTCGCCGCAGAGCGCGAAGAGCTGTTAAGGCAGCTTCGCTGAATCGTCGGCTACCCATCAACAGCTAGGCAGGCGGGTATAGCGGTGCTGCTTCCGCGCAGCGCAACGCCGAGATCCGCCTTGCGTCGGACAAAGACGCTCAAGTCCAGGAGGCGAAAGTTCATGGAAGACATGCTGGGTGCGATGTGGCTCGTGTCGCCGCTCGGGCTCGCGATGATCGCGTGCGTCGCGATCGGCTTCGCGGTCACCGCGCGCGAAGCGCTGGGACGCGAGCGCGGGCTTCGCGAGGCGCGCGAGCACGCGCACGATGACGAGGAGGCAGCCCTCACCGATGCGAAGGAGCAGGCAGCGGGCGAGCGAGACCGATACCGGCGCCTCCTGGACTGTCACGTCGACGCGGCGCTCGCCGAGCTGACGGAAACCCGCACGCGCCCTGTCCCCTGGCCAGGAAGGGTCCTCGAGTCGTTCTGCGCGACGACGCCTTCGTGGAGGAGAAAGCTGGCCGAGAGCACGGGGTTGGAACCGAGGGAGGTGGAGCGGTTGCTGAGGAGCGACCTGCCGATGACGCCCGGCCTTGCCCGGCAGCTGGAGTCCTTCACCGGCACGCCTGCGCGGTACTGGGAGCGCCTGTGGCGGCTGCACGACGACCACCGAACGGACGCGGAGACGACGGTGGCAATGCAGATCGGTGCGCCCAGCACCAAGCGTGAGAGCTCGGCGCTTCCCGCGGAGTCGGTGGCGCCGAGCTCGGCGCCACCGACTCCGCCGACGATACCGCCCCGCGCGCTCGACGTTCCTCCGCCCGTGGTGCCGTCTCCCGTGCTTGCGGCCAGGAGCCCGCGGGCGAAGCTCCCGCCGCCTCCGCTGCCGCGGCTTCGGTCGCCGCTCCCTGTCCGCACCGCCACGGGGGCGGAGCTCGTCCAGCGCGCCGCCACGCTGACGAGCTTCCCGCTACAGCGTGACGAAGGGGGGACGAGCTCCGCCAACGCGTCCGACTGGGAGGACGCAGAGCGCTCTCCGCTGAACACGACACTTCCGGGCGTAGGGAGCCATGGATGAGCGCCGCCGCGCTTCGCAGCTACACACCAAGCTACACACCATCAGGAGCCTGCTGGCGAGCATGCCGCCGCTACGGGAACTGAGCAGCTACGGCTGACGTCTTCCTTTGGTAGAGGACGGGGAAGACCCTTACCGGTGCCGCATGAGGCGGACGCACGGCAAGACCCGCTTAGGGGCGGTTGCCCGCGGGGGAGGGTAACGCCATGGATCGTCTGTCGAATGAAGACGAGCGCGCCGCCGCGCACGCGCGCCTGTTTTGCCCGGCGCAGGTTCGTGCCGTGCTGCGCTGGCTGGGGAGGCTCGGGGTCCCACGGTGCCACCGTACCGACGTCGCAGGCCAAGTCTGGCTCAATGCCTGGGAGAGCTGGCCCAGGTTCGATCCGAAGCGTGGCAGGCCTGAACGCTGGTTGAACGCGATCACTGTACACGCTGCCTGGCACTATCACGAGCGCATGCGGCACCGCAGGGACGAGCTCGTCGATTTCATCGATGTAGCCGATCCAGCACCGGATGCCGCTGCTGCGATGGAATCCGACAGCATCAGATCGTGCGTCATCGACGCGGTGAACGAGCTCGACCCGAAGCTGCGCGTCGTTCTCGTGGCACACGATCTGAACGGAGTCTGGATGGCCCAGATCGCCGAAAACGCGGGGCTGCCTCTCTCTGTGATTTACAAGCGACGCATCAAGGCCATCGGCGCGCTGCGCGACATCATCGGGCTTCGGGAAACCATCAAGGACTTCGTCCTCGATCATCGGGACGTTGAGGCGATGGACTCCCGAGCGGGGATGTCAGGCCCCACCAACACGGAGCCGAACTCTACGTACTGGCGCGGCCGCTGCAAACCCGCTTAGCCCGCAATCACCGTCTCCTGCGCGAGTGCAGCGGGCGCCCCCGCTGCACTTGACCGTGCAGTCCGAGATCCACGACGACACCGAGCCACCGGGGTTCATTCCGGTGCCGAACTTACATGCCGGCGCGGCCCGGAGCCAGATCGGCGGGCGCGGCTGCACGGGGATGTTGGCGCCAGTGGGGTTCCCCGCCCTGGCTGGCTCGCCCCGCTCCGCCCTGCCGGCGGGGCACCAGGTCGGTCCGGCTAGAAGGCATCTCTCTTATCCTCCCATCCTACGACGATCCCATTTTCGAGAGAGACACGTAGCTGATAGCGGTTTAAGGCGCCGGCAGCGACCGGGGTTCGGGACACCGGGCGGCTCGACGAGGCCCGGCTGTACGCGATGTGCGAGGCGAACCCACACTGGTTGCCAACGTGCGCGGATCGGACTTTGTTCCGAAAGCGACTGTCAGATAATTTGGCTTTCGTGCGTCGTTCCCCGTGAGCGCTCCATGATCGCCTTCCATCCCCCGCGTCGAGTCATTAGTCTGATCGGCCCAACCGTGCCCGCCCCCGGCCTCGCTCAACCGCCCTCCGCGGCGCGTGATGAGGGACCTCGGCCCGGCCCGCCGCGCCGACCCGATCGTTGTCGACCGCGCGTTGAGCCTGTGGTGGCGCGCGGTGAGGCCGAACCCGATAGAGGGTACGAGAGCAGATTCGAGGCTGCGCGCGAAGCGCCGCTGGCGGAGATCGGCTCGCCGGCGAGCAAGGAGGATCCGACGATGATGGAGGCGAGATGAGCGCCGATGAGCCCACAGCCGAGACCTCGCCCGTCCCTTCCGACGCTGCTGGGGCGACGATCCCGGCTTTCCCGGTGTCTCGACCGGTCGACGCGCACCCGCCGTTCCCTTGGTCGAAAGGGAACGGCCTCTGCAAGGCCTTGTGGGACCCCTCGCTGTGGAGCCGCGCGATCAAGCACCCTTCGTTGCGCCAGTTCTTCCGCGCGGTCTTCAAGCGCGTCGACGTCGTCGCGCGCGGTCCGCATTTCTCCGTGGACAACGACGAGCAGTTCGGGGGCGCGGTCATCAGCGTCATGGCTTCACAGCGTGCCCGTGAGAAGGCCATGCAAATGTACGATGCGCGCCTCGGCAAAGTGCTGGGAAACCAGCGCCACCGCCCGAGGAGCATCACGGATCTCCAGCGCCATTTGTCGCACGGAATCTGGAACGATCTCGCGAAGCAGGAAGGGCTCCCCCCTGCGGAGGCCATCTGCGAGTCGGCACAAGAGCCGTTGCGGCTCGATCCGGCCCGGTTCGAGCGGTGGCTCGCGGAGAACCCGCGAAGCGCCGAGCAGGCGCTGCTCGTGGCCCGGTACGCCAGCCTCGCCGCCATGAACACTCCGGCGCTCGGGCCGCGCCTCTTCGCGATCCTCTCGCAGAATGGCGTCGAGCTCGCGTCGGTGGCAGGGGACGGCGCTCCATCGTCGCAGGTCCCCTCTCAGGCGCCGCGCGTCGCGGCGCCTCGGCTGGCTCCCCCCGCGTCGAGCGGCGCAGGCCCCGCGCCGGCGCCCGTCGAGAATGGCGCGGCCCCCCGGCCGTCGGTCGACGCGTCCAGACCTGCAACGACGTCCGCTCCGGAGCCGCCCGTCATCCCCGCCGGCGCGGCGATGTCAGAGGAGCTGACTGAGCTCCTCCGCAACTGGCAGGGCTGGGACCAGCTGCCTCTCCGTGCGCTCCGAGCGGGCGTCGGCGAGCTCTACAAGGCCGCGCAGAGCTACCAGGAGCGGCTCCAGTTGCTCGACGAGCTCCACTCGAGGGTCGAGAAGAGGCTGCTCGACGTGGCGGGGATCCCCTGGCTCTCGGCGGCGCCACCGCTGGAGAAGAACGCGGCGTTCGTCGAGCGCGACTCGCTTGAGAGCGCCAACGACAGACTCTCGAGTCTCGAGCTGCGCGCGTCTCGCGTTCTCAACGCGCACCAGCAGCTCCTCGCGTTGACCGAGCGCCTGTCGCGCACGCCGGCCCCGATCGTCCAGCGCGGCGTCGCGGATCTCGACGAGATGGCCTCGCGGCTCGAAGAAGAAGCGGCTCGACTGAGGGAAGAGCTCGCCCGCAAGACCCAGAGCGAGGCGCGCGCGCAGGAGATGATCGAGCGGTTCGCGGTGCTCGATCCGACCGCGGATCTCGACGATCTGGTGCGCGACCTCACCCCAGCTCACTGGCTCGATCTCGCCGCGTTCCTCGGCGCCTCGAAGCACCCGAAGGCCGCGCTCGAAGGCCGGATCGAGCTGGCCGGGATCGCGCTCGCGCTGACCTGGCACACCCATTCACGAGAGACCGCCGAGCTCCTCGAGCCGCTGATCGTCGAGGGGGATCGCTTCCAGAGGGCCAACCTGCTCGCCTATTTCAGCTTCGCCGATCTCCAGCGGCTCGCCGACAAGGCGGCCTCGTTGCGCGGCCATCTCGCGGAGATGACGTTCACCGCGGCGGTGATGTCCGATCAGCTCGAGGCGCTCGACTACCTCGCGAGCTTCCTCGCCTACCCAGACGTTCATCCGACCTGCCTCGCCGTCTACCGCGCCTTTTGCAACCAGCGCAGAGAAACGCCCGGGAGCCTGCGCGCGCTGATCCGCCGGGATGACGCAGGAGCGGCCGCAACGATACAACAGGACGCGGCGCGGTCACAGGCTCACCTTCTCGAGCTGGTCCGGAACCCGCCAGGCATGAGGGGCAACTACCACCGCCTGCGCGTGATCGCCCGCGCCCGGTACTTCTTGCCGCTCGATGATGCGCTGCACGCCAGAGACGTCGAAGCCGTCGCGCGCACCTGGGCCTCCTATGGGACGCTCGACGAAATGGTGGAGCAGTGCGCGCGGGAGAGCGGCCGAAAAGGCGAGCTCGAGGACACGCATTACCGGCAGACGCGCGCGTACCTCGCTGGCTTCGACGAGGAGCTGCAACGCTGGCGCCGGCTCGGCGCTCCCGTGCGGCGGACGCAGACAGACGACGCGCTCGCCGCGCTGCGGAGGGAGGCTGCGCTCGCCCGCAACGACCAGTGCACGTCGCTGCAGAAGGCCGTCGACGAGCTCGGTGTCGGGTCGACGGCGCCGCTCGGGCTGGCCGCGGACTTCGGTCGCCGCTGCGAGCTGTCCTCCAGCGGCGTCGTGAGCCTGGTGATCTGGAACGTGGTGGTGAGGCCGCGGATGATCTTCTCCTGGCCTCGTGCGGTGACGGACGGCGTCGTGCCGCTGTGGTGGTTCGCCGTCGACCGGCTGCGCGCCGCCCGCGGCGTGGCGCCCCCCGACACCTTCACCGCCGCGCAGGTGTACCTCCGCACCAACGCCCTCCTGGCGGCTCGATGCGCCGTCAAGGGCGATCCCGAGGGCGAGCGCAAGGTCGAGGAGGCGATCGCCCAGAAGATCGACGCGATCCGTCACGAGCACCAGCCGACCCTCTCGCAGGCGCACGCCGCGCGCGATCAGGACGAGTACTTCGATCTCTGGCTCAAGGATCTCGACGCCGCCTTCGCGTCGCTGGATCTCGATCAAGCCGGGAAGCTCATCGTCGAGCTCGAGGACCTCGTCGCGGTATACCGGTTGAGAACGGATCCCGCGCGGCTCGCGCTCGTCGAGTTCCTGCGCGAGGCGGGTCAAGAGCAGGTCGACAATCTCCCCATCGAGGAGCTCACGAAGCGAGCGGAGGCCATCCGAGCCGCTCGCCGCGATCAGCGGAGCCACCTCCTGGAGCTCGAGGACGCGGCGCGCCTCGAGGTGTTCAGCGCCTCGCTCCGCGAGAGCTGGTCCGCCTTCGCGCGACGCGTGGATCGCCCGGCCCTCTGGCTCGACGACGAGCTGTCGCTCCGCCTCGGCATGGCGGTGAAGACCTGCGCGAGGTTCATGCGCGGCAAGCTCCGCTACCGCGACGATGATCCCAACACGGTCGATCTCCTGGTCGCGAGCCTCGAGCGGTGGATCCCGGCGCGCATCAAGGACGCGATCGAGGGAGACGATCGGGAGGAGGCCGCCAGGCCGCTGCTCGACCTCGCCGAGCAGATCGAGAACAACGCCCCGGAGCGTTCAATCCTGCGGCTCGTCGGAGAGATCGCTCCGCAGTCGACGGCGTCCGCATCGATCCTCGACCTGGCCCTGCGCCAGGGTAATCCCCTGGGCGCGCAGGAGCCCCCGCGTGCCGAGCGGCGGGAGCGGACCGTGCCACCGCCCGTCAACGTCGCCCTGGAGATCCGCCGGTTCTTGCAGGAGCAGGCGCAGCGCGAGGCCCGGCTCCCGCCCCCCTCGCCCGAGGCGTTGCGGAACGCGATCCACAAGAAGGACTGGCGCAGCGCGCGGCCGGTCGGCGCTGCGCTTCTTCTCAAGGACGCCGAGTCGGTTGAGGCGACGTTGACCGGCGGCGAGGTCGCGTATGCTGTCACGCTCACGCACGCGCCGCTCGACGACGAGCCCGAGGTGATCCTCCAGGTGTTCCGGAACGCGTCCTTGGCGAGCGTGTGGAGGGGCTCGGACGCGAGCTTCTATGGGTTGACACCGCACATCGACGCGCTCCTCCCTCGAGCGCTGGCGCGCGTTCTCGTCGACGACGCGAACGTGGGTCCCGAGCGCCTGCCCGATCTGCTCGCGCAGCTCTCGGAAACGAGCCCGGCCGATCGCGCCTATCGGTGGATCGCCGATCTGCTCGCGACCGCCAGCACGATACAGGTCCGCGAAGGAACCGGGAGCTCGACGCTCGCCGCGAGCCTCTGGAACGCGCTGACGGGCGTGAAGGACAGCGCTCGTCCGCGCAGCAACCTGCTCCACATGCTCTACCGGATTCGACGCTTCGAGGCGCTCCGCCACCTCGCGCACACCGCCCGTCCGTTCGACGATCTGATCAGCCAGTGCGTGACCGTCTTCGAGCGCGCTGAGGTGGATCCGGAGCTGCGCCTCCCGGCGCGCCAGATCTCCTCCGCGCTCTACGAGCAGTCCCGCGGCCGCGCCAACACCAAGCCGTGGACGCTCCTGTTCGCGCGGATCGAGCCCAGCGCCGGGGAGATGCCCGGCAGCGCCGTCACTTGCTCGCTCGACGGGGCGACGGTCGGCGAAGAGCCCGACGGCATCGTGGTCTTGCCCATCCGGCTGGTCCCCTCGCTCGACCTGCCGGAGTCGTTGCGGATCCGGATCGGCGGAGAGGCAGCCGGCATCGAGGCGGAGATCGCAGTCGACGAGATCCTCGTGAAGGAGACGCTCCTCCTCGGCCGCATCCCGCGCGCGCAGCTCGGGCCGCCCGGCGACGTGCTCGACATCCCCTACCGCGTCACCGGGCAGACCATCCGCAGCAATCGGATCGACGTACGCGGAGCGTGGACCGTGCGCATCGCGGAGAGCGCCTCCGCACAGCCGCTGAACGAGCACGACCTGCGCCTCGGCTGGCCCGGCGCCTCCGGTGATCCCGTCACGACCGCCGGGAACTTCCACGGTCGGAAGCGGGAAATCAAGGCCGTGGAGCGCAACCTCCTCGCCGAGGAGCGCCAGCGGAGCATCATGATCTTCGGCCAGCGGAGGATCGGGAAGACGTCCCTCCTCTGCCAGATGGTGGCCAGCCTGCCGCCAGGCCAGGGGCGCGTCACGGCAGCGTTCCTCGATGTGTCCGGCCTCGCGCTCGAGAAGACCTCGATCGCCAAGAGGTTCTTCGACCTGATCATCGCCGCGCTCGAGGCCGACGCGAAGAACGGGCCGATCCGCGCCGCGCTCGAGGATCGGGCCGAGATCACCCACCTCGCGCGCGGGCTCAACCCCGCTGCGTCCTTCTCCTACGCCCTCGAGGCGCTGCTGGACCGGATGAAGCGGGAGTCGAGGGGGGCCATCTCGCGCCTGGCCCTGTTCATCGACGAGTTCGATCGTTTCGTCGAGCCTCTGCTCGCTGATGCGCAGCAGCGGTACGAGGTCGAGCAGCTGATGTGGCAGATCCGCCAGATCGTGCAGCACTCCGAGTCGATCTCGCTCGTGCTCGCCGGCTCGGGGCTGCAGCGCCTGCTCGTCGACGACTACGCCGCGCCGCTCTTCGGCAGCATCGACCAGCTCGAGATCCCGCCGTTCGATTGGGAGTCCGATCGTGAGGCGATCGAGCAGACGTTCCTCCCGCTGCGCGCCCGCGATCGGGTCTGCGCCAAAGGGGCGTTCGCCGAGCTGGCCCGCACAGCGCACCAGCTCTCCGGCGGGCACCCGTATTACCTGACCATGCTCGGCTACTCGGCCGCCATGCTCTCCGCGGGCCGGCCGCTGACCCCCGCGTCATTGAACCGCATCGTCGACGCGATGATCACCGGGACGGTGCGCGCCAGCGGCCCGCGGATCGACGCGGTCCGGTTCTACGCGCCCATCTTCGAGTCGTTGAAGCGCCTCACTCCGCGGGTGCAGGCCATCGCCAAGCTGATCCTCGTGCAGGTAGCGCAGCGCACGACGCCCGAGTACCCGTGGCTTTCCATCGCCGACGGGAGCGCGGGCGCGGATCTCCGTGAGACCGACGATGTCGAGCGGCTCGACGCGTTCAAGGCCCTCACCGGCGAGGGGGCCCTCGAAGTTGACGGTCGGACCGGGAGCCCGCGCGTGCGCATCCGCATCCCGCTCACCGCCTCGGCGCTCCGGCAGGACGCGACGCTCCTGCGCGAGGACGGCAACCGCGAGCTGCGCAAGGACAGATCATGATCGGCGTCCACAAGCAGGACGAGCTGGTCGTCGAGGTCGTGGACGGGCTGGTGCACCGGACTGCCTCGTCCAGCTACAACCTGGTCGTCCCGCCTGGCTTCGGCGAGAATGCCATTGCGGAGCAGATCGCCGAGCGCCTCGCCGCGCTCACGCCGCGCCCTCTCGTTGCCGTCCTCGCCCCCGACACCGTCAAGGGCGTCGACGACTACCTGACGCTCTTGCAAGATCAATGGGGCGACGTTGTCCGCCTGCCGCCGCAGCGGTCGGACGTGGCCTCGGACGCGCGGCTGAAGCGCTTCCTCCACACGCTCCCCACTGGGCGGCCGGTGGTACAGATCATCAAGCGATTCCACCGCTTCCTGGACTCCTTGGATCGCTTCGTGCTCGGCACCCTCCGCGACGCCGAGAATGCCATGCGCCTCCGGACCGTGACGATCTCGCCGTTTGGCTACGACGAGCTGAAGAAGCGCTGGGAGCGCGCCGGGCAGATCCTTCTCGCCAGTGACTACGGCGACACGCACTCGATGCGGCAGGTCGACGCGCCTTCAGAGGAGGAGCTCCGGGAGCTCTGCCGCTCGCAGAAGCGCGCCCCCATGCACGTGATCGAGCTGGCGAGCGATCTCACCGGCGGGTATCCAGAGCCGTTCCGAGCTGTCGTCGATCGGTGGATCCGCATGAAGGAGCCGGAGCTCACGGCGAGCGTGCGCCGTGAGCTCCGCGAGGAGGCGGTGCAGCGGATGCGCCCGCTGGTCAGGAAGCTCGATCGCCCCAAGGAGCAGCGTTATTGCAATTCGGTCGTCGACCTCTACCAGGGGAGCGAAGAGACCGAAGCGCTCCAGACCTTGGCGCACCACCCCTGGAAGAACATCCTCCTGAAGGAGGACGCGCTCCGGGCCGAGGCGCTCGGCGAGGCCGCGGTGCGCGGCGCCATCGAAGACGCGGTGAATGAGCACCGCGAGAGCTCCTATCCCCGGATCCTGTTCGAGCGTGCCAGGACGTTCTACCAGCGCAAGAAGTACGACGTCGCATCGGTAATGCTGGAGGCCGCGGATCGCTCGACGAGCCCCGGCAACGTCAGGCTGCTAGGGGTGCACGCTCGCGTGATGGCGATCCTCTACGCCAGCAACGAAGGCGAGCCGGGCATGGACACCGATTGGGGCAAACTCCGATTGGCCGTCGAGGCCGCGTCCAGGGTGCTGGAGGCCCTCTCCGTCAGGGCCGCCGACGTTGATCGGGTCAAGGCGCGCTACCGGGAAATCGAGGCCCTCTCCAGCCGCGTCCAGGGATCCCTCCGCGGCGGCAACGTGCGGATTGTCGACACTCTCGCCGGGTTTCGCGGGGGCGATCCGGACCCGCGCACGGCGGCGCTCCTGCTGCTCCTCAAGCTTGAGGCTGCCCGCGCCATCGCGGGGGACGCGTTGGCGTGCATGTCCGTCCTGGCGCTGCCAGAGCAGATCTTCCGCGTCTGGGCCCTCTGGGCCTTGAAGCTCGACTATTATCGAGCGCCGGACGGCGCCGACGCGACGTGGCAGCGGGCGGAGGCCGCGTGGCCTCACGGCACGCTCACCCGCACGGCACCTGGCGACTCATTCGCATCGTTCGAGGCGTTCGCCTACTTCGCCGTCGCGAGACGGATGGAGCGGCCGGACGTCGCGGCTCCGGAGCATGATTTCAAGGCACTGAACAAAGCTTTCTCGGTGCACTCCTTCCGTCGCGACGCGGCCCACGCGGTCACGCACACGACCGCAAAAATGCGGGCGCAGCTGTTTGCGCTGATCGATCGATGGCTTGAGGCGCTGCTGGCCCCGTGCGACGTGCACGAAGGGTTCACCAGCGCCGAGCTGTTCGCGCAGGTCGAGCCCTTGCCGATCCTAGACGACGACGGCTCCTTCCTCTGGTTGGGTTGAGCGGCACACGGCGCGAGACGTCGAGGGGAGACTGTCGATCGCGCCGTGAGCGCCCGAGGGCGGCCTCGGCGCGCCGCGGATGGCCGCCGCTCGGGCTAACGACTCCCGCGGTGCCTTACAAGGCCGCGGCGGCCCTCGTCGGCACCTCGAGCTGCGCTCTAACTCGTTCCAGGTTGACTACGTTGTGAGCGCCAAGGGCCGCGTAGCGCTCCCAGTGGCACGTGAAAACGATGATCTGAAGCCGAGACGCCATCCCGAGCAGTACGTCGGCCATGCCGTCGAAGCGGGTATTGCTCGTGTTCACCATCGCGTCGTCGAAGAGCACGGGCAGAACGCCGTCACCGGCCAGGATCCCGGCCATGGCGAGGCGCACCACCGTCGCGATCTGCTCCTTGCAGCCGCCGCCGAGGCTGTGGAAGCTGTGGGAGCCGAATGCGGCGCGTTCGAGCTGGACGCCGTACGTCGCGTCGAGCGCGACCCTGCTGGTCGGGTCGAGCTGGCGGGCGAGCCGCTGCACCTCGCTTGTCAGTGGCGCGAGGAACCTCGCCTGGGCTTCCTCGCGGCACGTGCGCAGCGTCTCGTAGAGAAGCCGCACTCCTTCGGCCTCGTCGGCGCAGCGCTCTTCGGTCTTCTTGGCCCGTGCCAGATGGGCCTCGGCGATCTCCAGGCGATCGTCCGCGTCCAGCACCTCGGCTTGGTCGAGCCGCGCGTCCAGCCCGTGGATCTCCTTCTCCAGCCGAGCGCCCTCGGCGCGCGCGGTGTCGCGCGCACGATCGGCGGCCTCTGCGCGGTTGCGCGCGACTTCCGGATCGAGCTCGGCGATCCGCGCGGCGAGGGTGGCGAGGTTGCGATCTGCCTCGTCTGCCACGGCCTCGGCGGCGCGCGCCCGCTCTTCGAGGACCGCGTCGCTGCCGTCGCGCACGACTGAACGCGCGTGGGCCGTCTCCAAATCCGTGAGCCCCCGGCGGGCCCCCGTTACTTGCGACTCGGCGACGTCGCGTGCGGCGAGCAGCTCCGCCCGCTGGGCGTCGTGACGCGCGAGCACCGCCTGCGCTCGCACCCACGCCGTCCGCGCCGCCTGGTGCACGCGATCGGCAGCCTTCGCATTCACCCGCGCCTCGTCGATGCTCTCGCCGGTCGGGGCGGCGACGTCGGCGCCGTCGAGCAAGCTCTGGGCTGCTTTGGTCTTGGCCCGCTGTGCCGCGCACTCCTCCCGGAGGGTCGGGACGCCGGAGGGGGCGACGGCGCCGAGCTTCGCGTTGGCCACGGCGATCACGCCCTCGACGGCCCGCCGTGCCTCGACGGCCGCGCGCGCGTCGGCCACATTCGCCACCGAGGCTTGCTCCAACGCCCGCCGGAACGCCGATTGCTTCGTGTTGGCAGCCTCGCGCGCTGTGGCCAGGCTGCTGCCGCCTGGGTTCACCACGATCTCGGCGATGTTGCCGACGCGCACGACCGTACGGGCCGCCACCTGGCGACTCACGTGCTGGCCCGCGCGCAGCTGGGAGAGTTCGGCGTCAATCTCGACGGGCCCGTCTCGAAGGGCCACAATCTCGACGCTGGCCGCCACCGCTTTCAGCGCGGCAGCGGCTTTCTCCGCGTCGCGCTCGAGCTTGCTCAAGCGCTCGAGATCCTCCGGACGGATCTGCATCCCGCCAAGCTGCTCGTGGAGCTTGGCAACGCGATGCTCGATCGATTCCGCCTCGGCGAGTCGCGCTTCGAGCGCAGCGAGCGCGCCGCTCTCCTGGAGCAGCTCGACGCGCGCCTGGGCCACGCGAAGCCGGCGCTCCGCCGCGCGCTCCTCCATCGTGGCGGCGTCCACGTGCCGCGCGAGGTCCTCGCGCCCGGCATCGTGCATGCGCAGCCGCTCAGCGCCGTCCTCGGCCGCCCGCGCAGCGATCTCGACCATGCCCCGCAGCTCGGCGATCTCGCTCTGCGTGGCGCGGCGCCCGGTAAGCCGATCGCGGGCCGCCTGCGCTTCGAGCCGCAGGGCCTTGCCCTCGGACGCGGCGGCGGCCCGCTGGGCGAGCAACGAGCGCGCCTGCTCCCAGGTCGCGCGCGCCGTCTCCAGCGCCCTTTCGAGCACCGGCAGGCGCTCCGCAAGCTCGCGGCGCTCACGCTCGCAGCGTTGCCGTTCGGCGAAGATCGCGTCGAGCTCCGTTCGGCGTTGGTGGAGCTCCTTCACGTCGGCCTCGGCGCGCTCCAAATCCTCGCGAGCCTGGAAGAGCGGCGAGGCCGTCCTCGGCTCACAGCGCCCCGGCGTGAAGTGGCGCTCGTACTCCGCCCGCACCCGATCGAACAAGTGCTCGGTGCCTGCGCCGTCGAAAGCGGATCCGCCGATCTCTGCGAGCCGCATCGAGAGCGCGGTGCCGGCCTCGCCGGCCATGACTTCGCTCGGCGCGAGGCCGCTCGCCCCTTGCGTCACCCAGATCAGGGGCAGGATGCCGAGATCGGTGGCCCCTCGGGCGGTACGCCGCTCTCCGAAGCGCAGCAGCCGGGTCAGCTCTTCGTCCGGATCGCCGGTGATCTCGCGGAGGACGTCGCCGCCGCCGCTGCGCCGGTAGAGACGAGTCGACCCGTTCGACGCGAACTTCTTGTGCACGGTGTACTCGTCGCCGGCGAGCTCGAAGCACACGTCGACCTCCGGGTGGCCACCGTCGCGCGGGCACATGGACGCGAGCACCTTGCCGGTGAGGCGCCCAGGCCGCACCAGGCCGGCGCGCAGCGCGTCAATGAGCGTGCTCTTGCCGATGTCGTTGTCACCATAGATGACGTTCAGGCCGGCTGTGAAGTCGACCTTCGCGTGGCGGATGGTGCGGTAGCTCCGCACCGCGACGGACTTGATCAGCATGACGGGCCTCCGGCGGCGACAGCCAGGCGGTGAAGGGTGAGGAGCGCGCGAGTCGCGGCACGGGCCTGCGGCGCGGGCGACGACGCTACGGAACGGAGTCGGTCGATCGTGCTCCGGACGGCGCCGTCCACGGCGACCGTCGCGAGATCGTTGTCGGTGAGCCAGGTGCGGACCCGCAAGTCGTGCTCCAAGTGGAGGAGTCGGTTGGACATCCGCGCCAGCAATTGCTCGAGCGCCTCCATGTCGGCGCGCGCCAAGGCACCGTCGAGGGTGAGCCGCACGAGCGCGTCCTGGGGCGCTTCGAGCGCATCGAACCACTCCCGCAACCGCTGGACGTCGTCCGCGCCTTGCGTCGTCTCCTCATGGACGAGCCAGCGCGTGATGCCCACGGAGATCGGTTGAACCTCGGGTACCACGCCGTGCGTCGCGATCTCTACGAGCAGCGCGAACCCGGACTCGTTCTGCTTGAAGCTGGTCGGCTCCGGCGCGCCCGAGTACCATGTCCGATCGGAGATCCGCTTCATCCCGTGCCAGTCGCCGAGCGCCAGGTAGTCGAGGTGGGCGCGCTCGGCGCGATCCGTCGCGATGCGATTGGGCGTCCTGCCGTCGAGGTCGCGGGCGACGTCCAGCATCGAGCCGTGCGCCACGCCGATGCGGATCGCGTTGCGGACCTCGTCGGCGCCGAGCTCCGGCGTGAGGTGTGCCGTCGGATCGCCAAGCTCCCGCTTCCGGTGGAGCGGCGCCGGCAGGATCACCGCGCGACCGCCGAGCACCGGGACAGGCTCGCGCCGATCGAGGACGACGAGGTTCTCCGGGCACTCCTTGTGGAAGCACGGGTGCGCGTAGACGGATCCGGCCCCGGCGTGATCGTGGTTGCCGGGCAGCACCAGGAAGGGAACCTTCGCCTGACGCACCCGCGAGAGGACCTGTTGGACGAGCCGATCGCGCGCGTTGTTTGCGTCGAAGAAGTCCCCAGCGACCAGCACAAAATCGGCCCGGTTGGCGCGCGCAACCTCGCCGAGCTTGTCGATGACATCGAGGCGCCGCTCACGCAGCTTGGCGCCAGCGTCACCGGGGATCTTGCCGAACGGCATGCCGAGCTGAAGATCGGCAGTGTGGAGGAAGCGGATCCCCGCCATGGCGGGATCTCTTTGATGCTGCATGCCTCTCCCACGCAGGCGGCGAGAGTTTCTGACAGTGCATGGAGAGATTTCGCGTCAGTGTGGCGGGCAGCCGGGGACTCGCGCGCTCTCAGTCCGGGAGAGCACCTTGCCGTCCAACAGCGCGTGGGCACGAGCCCAGCGGACGTTGAGCCGCACTCGGCAGTCAGTAAACCCACGTGCGAAGGACGTGCCCGCGATCGACATCCGCTGGAAAGCACGTCATCCAGGCTGCTTCGAGGTCGAGGGCAGGGAGCAGCGGCCTCGCGGCGAGGAGCGCCTCGGCTGCGGCAACACCGCCCACCCGCCGCAGCGTCTGCGGTCCGGTCCCCAGCGCGATGTCCACGCACACGCGCAAATGCTTGCGGGCCTCGTCAGCGTCTCCGAGCCGCGCGAGCACGTCGGCCAGTGTTCGGTGGGCCCCGAGCCGTGGATAGGCCGCGGCTGGATCCTGTTTGCGAACTACGTGCTCCAGATCCAACACCGCGTCCCGGAGCCGCCCTAGCACGGCGAGCGCCCGTCCGCGCTCCAGGCGCAGGTACAGCGCCGTGGTCTCGGCGACCTCCCAGTGGTCGGAGTGCCGCTCGGCTGCGGCCAGCGCCTCGCCGATCAGCTCCAGCGCTTCGGCCGCGCGCCCCGCATGGCGCAGGCACGTCGCCAGGTAGCACGCCGAGCGCGGCCACTGTACCTCCAGGTGGTCCCGGTGGTGCGCCAGCGCGGCGCGGAGCAGCGGCTCCGCCTCGTCGATGCGGCCCGCGTGCAGGAGGGTGCGCCCGTGGGTGCCGAGCGCCTGACCGATCAGCACCGTCCGATCATCCCCGGACAACTCGGCGCAAAGCTCAACGGCGCGCGCGGCGGTGCGCTCAGCCAGCACGACATGGTCGTCGATGTTCCCCGTCGCCAGGTAGATCAGCCCGCGCACGCGCAGCGGAGGCCGGGATCTGACATCATCCTCGGAGACTTCCTCGAGAATCACACGTGACAGCTGGCCATCGCCGGCATGGGAGGCGAAGATCGCTGCCAAGAGGCGCGCTTCGAGCGCGTCCCGCGCACACGCCGCTACGTGGAACGCGCGCGCGACCTCCCACGCCTCCGCCGACTTCTCGAGCCACTGGACCACGTCGTGCGGCTTGTGCTCGTGGCTGCGCAGGTCGGCGAGCATACGGCGGCGCTCCTCGATCCGGCATCGCGGCAGGTTTTCGAGCGATAGATCGAAATGGGCGCAGGCCGTGGCGAGATCGGGAGCACGGACGACCTGAACGAGACCGCTGACCGCGTCAATGTCGTCCTGTTCCGCGGCGACCACGAGCCTGTCCACGGCGGGCCACTGCGCGCGCAGGACGCGGACCTTCTCCGCGAGGAACGACACCCGCCCGAGGCGCCCGTCGGGGAGCACCATGGCGCTCCCGGCAACGTTGCAGCGCGGGGGCGTGCGCAGCGCCGCCGACAGCGTCGCGATGGCCGTGCTCAGGCCCAGCGAGCCGCCCTCGATCTGCATTCGCGAGAGCCCGCCTCGGACCCGGATGCCGCGCGTCGCGACGTCTTGGGGAATCTGACGACCGCGGCTCGCCGCGGCAGCATGGAGGCCGTACAGGGCGCGCCGTCCTTCAGCCTGCGCGGAGGGACCGGGATCGACGCCCGCATCTCCGGCAGCGAGCCGCACCACGTGGCCTTGCCCGCCCGGCCCGACGAGGAGGAGCCACGTCTCACCGGCGCGGAGCGGAGCTTCCGCGCGCGGCGGACAGGTCAGCCCGTGGCGCTCGCACAAAGACGCGGCGCGCGCGTGTAGCACCTCGTCCACCCACGGGGCGACGAGGTGCGGGCGCACCTCGTCCAAGAGCATCCGCGCCCTGTTCTCACGCGACGCGCGCTCGGCTGTGTCGAGGAGATGCGTCAGCTCCGCGCGATCCACAGCTCACCCTTCCGGCCCGAGCTCGATGGTTTCTTCGAAGACACGGCCGTCGCATGCCTGAACCCGCAGATCGAGCGGCTGGGCTGTGGTCGGCACCTTCACGCGCCAGATGCCCTCGACGTCAGGAGCGTGAATGACGGCCGAGCCGAGCTGCACACTCGCGAGGTCCAGGCCGCGCGCGGGAAAGAGCTGGAGCGTGGCGGTTTCGGCGGAGACGGTCAGGCTGGCCTCGACGTCGAGCGGGTCGAGCGCGCCGAGATGCACCGTCCGCTGCGGTGCGACGAGCGCCTCGTCCCGGTCGGCGGCGGCGAGGGCGGCGGGCGGCACGACGGCGATCCGAACCGACGCGCGCTTCGCCAGCGCCGCGCCGGGTTTGCTCGCGCGTGAAAGCCCCGGTCGCCCGCTCAGCCAGCGGAGCGCCCGCAGGCTCACCACCGTGGCCCCGGCGGCAAAGCTCGCGTCGATCATGGCTTCCAGCTCTTCCGCGAACGCGGGCGAGCGCCGCGCGGCCCCCTCGATCCAGGCGGCGAGGCGCCCGTGCGTCACGTAGGCGTCGACGGACGTGTCCGAAGGCATCGCGAACGGGAGCGGTTCGCCCGTTGTCTTCTCGGCCTCCGCGATGCGCTCCTCGGCACGCTCAAGGTCGGGCAGCGCCTCGACCCACGAGCCTGGCGTGGCGAGGATCACGCGCTCCCCCAGCGCGCGCTCGGCGTCCTTGCGTCCGAGCCTGCCTCCACACGTGAAGTCGGAGAGCCTGAGGAACGCATCGAACGCCCGGACCTCTTCGAGCTCGTCCAGCAGCGTTCCTCGGGGAACCAAGACGCGGCGGGTGGCAACGATGACGCTCTCGGCCTCGTCGCGCCGTCGCACCGCCCATGCGAAGTCGGGCAGATCTCCGGTTGTATCGGGCTCGACGGGAAGTGCCCAGGTCGCCGTTTCCTCGTAAAGCGCCAGGAATGCGGCGCAGAACGCGTCGTTGGGCAGCGCCTCAGCCGCGCGCATGACCGGGCTCGGCACCTCGACGCCGAGGCGTATCGCGTCGCCAACGACGGTCAGCGCGACCAAGAGCGCAGCGGGCTCCAGATCGGCCAAGGCGAGCCCGCGGAGGCCGTCCAGCGCGGCGAGGAGCTGGCGGTGAAAGGGCGAGCTTTCCAGGTCAGATCCCATAGGCTTCCCACCATCGACGCGGCACCACGTAGACATCTGACAGCGGAAGCGACGGCGCCGGCGCGAAGTGATCCGTCAGGAAGCTCAACTGCGTGCGCACGGAAGCCTGGGGCTTTCGGTACGTCGTGCGCCATTTCAAGCCGTTCCCGTTCAGCCAGAAATCGGCGCGAGTCCCGTCCGCTCGGGCAATCCTGACCATCGGCATTTTCCCATCGACCCCGACCGCGAGAACGGTCCCGGCCTCGATCCAGGCCGGCCGGGTCAGGCTCCTGATCAAGCGGAACGACAGATCGCGGCGCGGGATCACCACCGCCGCCTCCTCCGCGACGCCCGTCAGGAGCGCCTCGATCGTGGCTGCGTATGGATGCCCTACACCGTCTGCTTCGTCGAGGATCGCAGCGCAGAGGCTGATCAGCGGCGTCTGACAAGCGTAGCAGGGCTCGGCTTCCGGCGAGCGCGCGCCGCGTAGCTCGCGCACCTGGCAGCGCATCCCGTTAGGGCTCAGCGCCATGATGCGACCGGCGATGCGCTCCCGCTGCTCCGTGGTCACCACCGGAGGCACGGTCCGGTCCCACCCCTCCTGGTTCCACGGTTGGTTGCCGCGCACCGCATGCACGCCAAGGGGGTGCTTCAGTAAGTGCGCCTGCCACGTCGTGAGCTTCTGCTCCACCGGTGGTGCGACGAGCCCGCCGGGAAGCGCCACGGTACGCGAGGGGATCAAGATCGGCCTCACAGGTCGACCTCGGCGAGGCGGCGTCGGGCACGGCTGATGATCTGGTCGATGTTGTTTCGCGTCGTGCCCCAGCGCTCGGCGAGCGCGTCACGGTCCTCGCCTTCGCCGAGGGCGCTCAGCACCTCTTGTTCCCGCGGGCTGAGGCGCGCCCAGGCCGCCGCCCTGTCGAGCCGGGAGACGCGGTTTTGCTCCTCGGCATCGAGAGGTCCCGACGGCGGCGGCTCCTGCTCGGGTGTGGGCTCGACGCGGGAGCTGCCCTTTCTCTTCCGGGAGATCGCCCGCCGCACCAGCGCTCGCCAGAAAAAACCCCGCGGCTCCTCTGCCTCGAGGACGGCGCGGAGCTGGGTGACCAGGAGATCGCGGATCAGGTCGACGATAGCCGCGTCATCCATCTCCCCAGTGAAGCTGCGCAGCGCCTTCCGGCCGTCCTCTTCCGCGAGCGCGAACAAGCGCACCAACGCGCGGCTGGGCCACGGATCCTTCGCCGCGCGTATCTCCCTGGCGAGGTCTTGCCACTCCGCAGGCGATCCCACGCTGCCACGTTACCAGCTCCCGCCGGAGCGGCAAAGCCCGACCAGGGCTGGACCTGTCGAGCCGCGAAGCGTTACCTTGGACGCCGTGTCAGAACTGGCCCGCCCCCCGCGTGGAGCGTGGGATGGCGCGGAATTGATCGAGGCGATCGGTGAGCAAGGTTTCGAGCTGGTTGGGTGACGGGCGCAAGGCGAAGGCACTCTCGCAGGCGGAGGTCGCCGCGCATCTGGGCGTCAGCCAGGCGCGCGTGTCGCAGTGGGAGACGGGGAAGGCCGATCCCCCGCCGGAGATCGTCGCCAAGCTGGAGAAGCTCTTCGGGCGAGGCGCCCGCAGCGGTGCTGCCAGCAAGGCGGCCCCAGCGCAGGCTGTGCTGTTCGCGGGGAGCGAGCCGCCCCCGTCGCCAAAGCCGACCGCGAGAGAGAACGAGCCGCCTCCGTCGCCGAAGTCGGCGGCGCGAAAGGGCAATGGCAAGATCTCGGGCGCCGTCATCGGCTTCGAGGAGAAGCTCTGGCTCGCTGCCGACAAGCTGCGCGGGAGCCTCGATCCGGCCGAGTACAAGCACGTCGTCCTCGGCCTCATCTTCCTGAAGTACATCTCCGATGCCTTCGAAGCGAAGCACGCAGCGCTGGTGGCGGAGGGCGAGGACGCAGAGGACCGCGATCAGTATCTCGCCGAGAACATCTTCTGGGTCCCGCCCAAGGCCCGCTGGAGCGCGCTCCAGAAGCAGGCCAAGCAGCCCGAGATCGGCGTGCTCATCGACCACGCGATGGACGCCATCGAGCGCGAGAACAGCTCGCTCCGGCAGACGTTGCCGAGGGACTACGCGCGCCCTGCGCTCGACAAGCACCGGCTCGGCGAGCTCATCGATCTCCTGAGCGCGGTGGAGCTGCACGAAGCGCAGAACCGGACGAAGGACGTCCTGGGCCGGGTGTACGAGTACTTCCTTTCCAAGTTTGCCTCCGCCGAGGGGCGCCTCGGCGGCGACTTCTACACCCCGCAGTCGGTCGTGCGGGTGATGGTCGAGATGATCGAGCCGCTCAAGGGCCGCGTCTTCGATCCGTGCTGCGGCTCCGGCGGCATGTTCGTGCAAAGCGAGAAGTTCCTCGAGGCGCACGGCGGCAAAGCCGGAGACATCTCGATCTTCGGGCAGGAGTTCAACGCCACCACCTGGCGCCTGGCGAAGATGAACCTGGCCATCCGCGGAATCGAGGCCAACCTCGGAAATACCTGGGCCGATAGCTTCCGCAATGACCTACACAAGCCGCTCAAGGCGGAGTACGTACTCGCCAATCCGCCGTTCAACGTGAGCGATTGGAGTGGCGAGGCCCTGCGCGACGACGCACGCTGGGTGTACGGCACGCCGCCTGTCGGAAACGCCAACTTCGCCTGGATGCAGCACATCCTGCACCATCTCTCGCCCGAGCGTGGCGTTGGAGCGGTGGTGATGGCCAATGGGTCGATGTCATCGATGCAGTCGGGTGAGGCGGCCATCCGGCAGAAGATGGTCGAGGAGGACGTAGTCGACTGCATGGTGGCACTGCCGGGGCAGCTCTTCTATGCGACGCAGATCCCGGTGTGCATTTGGGTGTTCGCGAAGAATAAGGCAGCGGGAGCGCTCAGGAGGCGCAAGGGGGAGGTACTGTTCATCGATGCTCGTAAGATGGGCACGATGGTGGATCGGGTGCATCGCGAGTTTTCGGACGAAGACATCGCACGCATCGCACGTACGTACCACGCGTGGCGCGGCGAGAAGGACGCCGGGAAGTACACGGACGAGCCCGGATTCTGCAAGTTAGCAAAAAAGGATGAGATCGCAGGCCACGGATATGTGCTCACGCCCGGGCGGTACGTCGGCGCTGAGGAGGCGGAAGACAACGGTGAGCCGTTCGAAGAGAAGATGAAACGGCTCACGGCGGCGCTGGCGGAGCAATTTGCCGAGGGAGCCGGGCTCGAGAAGGAAATTCGGGAGAATCTTAGGGGTCTGGGCTATGCGCTCTAAGACTTCCGCCTGGAGAGCGGCAACCGTATCTGAACTTCAGCAAGAAGGGGTTCTGCTCGTCGAAGATGGCAACCACGGAGAGTACCGCCCCCGCACAAACGAGTTTGTTGAGCACGGGATTGCTTTCATTCGCGCCGCGGACATGAACGACGGACGGGTTCATTTTGATCGCGCCTCCAAAATCAACAGCGTGGCGCATGCTCGCATCACCAAAGGCGTCGGCGCAGGCGGAGACATCTTGCTATCGCACAAGGGGACTGTTGGCAAGGTCGCCAGAACGCCCCTAGATGCTCCGCCGTTCGTTTGCAGTCCACAAACCACATTCTGGCGGGCTGTCGATAGTCGGAGGCTCGATCGAATTTATCTCTACTGCTACATGCGGTCGCCCGGATTTCATGAACAACTGCGTTCGCGTGCAGGCGAAACTGACATGGCGCCATACGTCAGTCTCACGGCGCAACGTGGACTCTCTGTTGTGGTTCCTCCGCTTCATACGCAACACGCCATCGCGCGCATTCTTGGCGCGCTCGATGACAAGATCGACCTAAACCGCCGCACGAACGAGACGCTGGAGGCGATGGCCCGAGCGATCTTTCAGCGTGGATTTCGCGCCTACGGGGCACGAGTGGGCCGACGGCGACGCGCGAGTGGCGTTCCGCCGACGAATGCGACGTCGATTACAATCGGGTGCGCTCAGCGCGGCGCAAAGGCACACGCCCCCCTTACCCCCCACCATGATTTCGGCTGGTTCTGGGCTCAATTGAGCCGGCGAGCGAGCTGCGAGCGCTCCGGCACGTGCAGCTTCGTGCACCGACTCGAGCGGGCCAACCTTCCAGGGACGAGGATCAGCGCGCGCCGCAACCACGGCGTTCGCCAGGTCGCGAGGTGCGGAACATGGTCGAGGACATACCGGCGCATCAGGTTGGCGGTCAGCAACTTCAGCAGCAGCGCGGCATGATTGGCGTTGAAGCTATGGCTCGGCACGCGACCGCATCCCCATCCGTGCTTGAGATCGCCGATGAGTGGCTCGATGCCCGCGCGCAGGTCATACCGCGCCGCGACGTCTTCCGGCGCTTCGACCGGCTCGTTGGTCAAGAAGACCTGCACCGTGTAGTCGAGGCCCTCCCAGAGGTAGATCTGCTTGCCGTTCTCCCGATCGCGTGTGCGTACGGCGATCACGCGGACTCCATTCGGCCAACCGCTGCGCCGGAAGGGGACCTCGGTCACCTGCCGTCGAGGACGACCGTCGGCATCCCGGTCGATGGTACGCCATCCGGTGGCGTACGCGACCCTGCCGACCAGATCAGGGCTCATCCGCGCCTTGGTCAGGAAAAAGCATTCCTTCGTGGCGACGGCGTGCATCAAGGCGCTGCAATCCCCCGCGCCGTCGATCCGCACGTAGATGGCCGCGCTCGGCGCTGCGGCGCGCGCCCGGTCGATGCACTCCTCGACGAAGGGCACATCGGCTTCGCCGAAGCTCGTGTCGCCCGGTCGCAGCTTGGCCCCGACAATGGCCTCGACCTCGGCGATGCGCGCCAGGATCGGATGATAGCTCGGCCGGCCACGGTAGCGTGGGTTCGGGCCCGGAAGTGCCCCCTCTTGCATCCCGAAGAGCGGCTCCACGGTCGTGTCGACGTCGATGTGCACGAAACGGTGCTTTCGGCGAGCAACGAGGGCGAGCCCGTGGTCGACGACCATGCTGTGCAGCGCTTCGAGCGCCTCCTCATCGAACCGGCACAGGTCCCGGTAGACGGTGTCGATGCTCGGGACGACGCCGCCGGCGAGACGCACGAAGAGCGGATCGACGGCGAGCGCCTCGATGCCGAAGACGCGCTCCTCGCCGGCGAGCGCGCTGTCCATCAGCAGGCGCATCTGCGCAGCCATCGGGTAGATGACCGTGCGGCCGGTCTTCAGCCGGGAGAACCAGCGGCTCAGGGCCGCGTCGATGCCGAGCTCGCGGATGAAGGCGCCGAACGGGGCGAGCCCTGCGACGCCCGTCAGGTTCTTCTCCGTGGGCTCGACGTGAATGCTGCGAGGGTCTGGCCGCCGGATTCGCTCTTGGTGCCGTCCGTCGCCTTTCCTCTTGAACCCGAGCTCGCGTCGACGCACCTTGGAGGTGCTCGGCGTGTGCCTTCGTTTGGTCATAGCAACCCGGACGGGTCGCCACGCCGAGCCTTTCTTTCAAGGACTTCCGTTTACGACGGCGGATTTCTCACGCCTCGGATCGGTTTCGTAGGCGCGAAATCCACGTTCAGTCGTGGTTCGTCAAATTCGATCCAGTGCGCGCAAAGATTGAAGGCCGGCCGCCGGTCGGGATGGATGCCGAGACAGCGAAGCTGTTTCCGGACGGGTTCACTGACTCGCAGATTGGCACAATCCCTCGTGGATGGCGGGTCGACAGGCTCGACGCCCTCGTCGAGCTGCGAAGGGGGCATGATCTGCCGTCTTCGGCAAGGAAACCGGGCACTGTCCCGATTGTTTCTTCTGGGGGCGTGAGTGGTACGCATAGCGTGGCTCAAGCGAAGGCGCCAGGTATCGTAACTGGGCGATACGGTACCCTTGGACGGGTGTTCTTCATGAGCGAAGACTATTGGCCGCTCAATACTACGCTCTATTCCTCGGATCTGAAGGGCAACGAGCCGAGCTTCGTCTTTCACACGTTGGAGCGTGTCGATTTCGAGAAGTACAGCGATAAGGTAGCTGTTCCCGGCATCAACCGGAATCACCTCCACATGGATCCGGTCTTGATTCCCCCTGCGGCCGTCCAGGGGGCGTTTGCGCTCAGCGCCGATCAGTGGCGCATAGCCGCGAGGGCTCTGGTAAGGGAAAATGAGACTCTCGGCGCGCTCCGCGACACCCTCCTCCCCAAACTCCTCTCTGGCGAGCTCCGCGTCCCCGAGGCCGAGCACGCTGCGAAGCTGTAGGTCCGCGTATGCTGGCGGAGGAGCGCGCGCCCCTCGTCCGAGACGACGGCTTTGATGAGTATATCAACGCCGATGGGCCAGTTGTGATCGCGGGCAGAGAGTTCCTGCGCAGCAACATCCTCGCCTCGGACGAGGACTACTACAGGGAGGCGCTCCTGGAATGGCGTCAGGAACAGCTCGACGAGCTCCTCGAGACCGCCACAGAGCGCTTCCCTCACCCGATCGCGCACTGCCTCTACCGCTACCTCAATAGCGCGCGCACCGAGAACGAGCGCCTCCAGTTTCTCAAAGATACCTGGGAATCTATCATTGAATTCGTCTACGCATTGACCCTCGCCGAGGTTCGAGCGCGCGAGAGCAAGATCGCCGTGACAGCTACCAAGACCCGGGACTTCAGGCGATATCTTGACTCGCGCAACGTGCGAGATCGTCTTGAGGTTGTCTGCGTGGCATACGAGTCGAGCGCGGATCTGCCGTTGCTTCGCTCGACCGTGTCGCGCACGGCTGTGGAACGGATGATTCGACTGAATGCGCACAGAAACGAAGACTTCGCGCACCTCGGTACGCTGAGTGACCGGCAATCGTCCGCGCTCATCGCGGAGCTGGAACCTGAAGTTTACAGCGTGCTTCGGGAGGTTAGCGCGCTCGAACGGGTCGAGATCGTCCGTTTCGACAGACCGGGGCCCAGGCGGGCGGAGGGGGTCTTCGAGACGTTTTTTGGCCATGCATCCACCCGAACCGTTGAGACGAGGGTCATGTCGCCACAGATAGCGGCCGCGCTCATCCAACGTTCGTCCAACGACGTGTTCCTCAAATCGGGCGAGGAACTCTTCCCGCTCTCCCCCATCATCGTCTGGCGTGACGCGAGGGGGCACCGGTCCGAGCTCGCGTTCATGAAGAAGCGGCGGGTCGAGCGCGGTCACAGCATCTTTACGTTCGAGGCGTTCGGGGTCGCGGAGGAGTTCGAGGACGACTCTGCAGAGCTTGTGGCCGATCTGGACGCGATCAAAGCGCTCTTCGAATCGGCGAAGGAAACCAATTCATGAATGCAGTGCGGGAATCCGACCTCGAGCTCGCCACCCTGGAGTGGTTCGCGGACCTCGGCTACGAGGTCCTCCCAGCCGACAATCTCGACCCGGAATCGGCCCACGACGAACGATCCAGCCTCGAAGACACCATCCTCCAGGGCCGCCTCGCCGCGGCCGTCCGCCGCATCAATCCCGAGCTATCCGAGGACGCCGTCGCCGAGGTCCTCCGGCGCGTCCTGCGCCGTGATGCCCCCACCTTGCCACTTCAGAACGAGGCCCTGCACCGCCTGATCACCCGCGGCGTGGAGATCGACGTCGCTCAAAAGACCGGCGGCGTTCGCGGGACCTTGGTCCGCCTCATCGACTTCGACGACCCCGAAGCCAACGACTGGGTGGTCTCGAACCAGGTACCCATCGTCGACCGGATCAACGGCCGCGGCCAGCTCCGCCGCCCCGATGTCGTCGTCTGGGTCAACGGCCTCCCCCTCGCCGTCTTCGAGCTGAAGAACCCGGCGGACCCCAACGCCGACATCGGCAAGGCGATCCGCCAGCTCGATACGTACAAAGCCGACATCCCATCGCTGTTTGCCACCAATGCCGTCCTGGTGATCTCGGATGACGTTCACGCCAAGATCGGATCGCTCACCGCCGACGCCTCGCGCTTCGCCTTCTGGCGCACCATCACCGGCGAGAAGGATGAGCCCAAGGGCGCGCAGCCGCTCGATGTCCTGGTGCGTGGCGTCTTCGACAAAGCGCGCTTCCTCGACCTCGTGCGCAGCTTCACCACCTTCGAGCACGATCGCGGAGAGGTGCAGAAGAAGGTCGCCGGCTATCACCAGTTCCACGCGGTGCGCCGCGCCGTGGAGGAGACGGTGCGCGCGGTCGGCTCCGGGGGCGACAAGCGCATCGGCGTCGTCTGGCACACGCAGGGATCGGGCAAGAGCCTGAGCATGGTGTTCTACGCCGGCAAGCTGGTGCTCGACCCGCGGATGGAGAACCCGACGATCGTCGTGCTCACCGACCGCAACGACCTCGACGACCAGCTCTTCGGCACGTTCGCCAAGTCCGAAGCGCTGATCCGACAGACGCCTGTGCAGGCGGCCGATCGCAAGCACCTGCACAAGCTCCTCCGCACCGCGTCGGGCGGCGTCTACTTCACCACCATCCAGAAGTTCCTCCCCGAAGAGGGGGAAAAGACGCCGACGCTCTCCACCAGGCGCAACATCGTGGTCATCGCCGATGAGGCGCATCGCAGCCAGTACGGCTTCGAGGCGCGCATCCACCAGAAGACCGGCGCCACGGTCTACGGGCTCGCCAAGCACCTGCGCGACGCGCTCCCCGACGCATCGTTCATCGGGTTCACGGGCACGCCCATCGAGCTCGACGATCGGAGCACGGTACAGGTCTTCGGCGACACCATCAGCCGCTATGACATCCAGCGCGCCGTCGACGACAAGGCCACCGTCCCCATTTTCTACGAGAGCCGCTTGGCCCGCCTCGATCTCGACGAGGTGGAGAAGCCGCACATCGACACCGAGTTCGACGAGGTCACGGAGGGCGAGGAAGAAGGGCGCAAGGAGGCCCTCAAGAGCGACTGGAGCAGGCTCGAGGCCTTGGTCGGCACCGAGAAGCGGCTCCGCCTCGTGGCCCGCGACGTGATCGAGCACTTCGAGAAGCGCCTTGCGGCCATGGACGGCAAGGCCATGGTTGTGTGCATGAGCCGGCGCATCGCCGCCGAGCTGCACGATCACATCGTCGCCCTCCGTCCGACCTGGCGCGGAGCCGACGACGACTCCGGCGCTATCAAGGTCATCATCACCGGTTCGGCCTCCGACGTCCCGCTCCTCAGGCCCCACGTGCGCAGCAAGGCCGCCCGAGAGCGCCTGGCCGAGCGGTTCAAGGATCCGAAGGATCCGCTGAAGATCGTCATCGTCCGTGACATGTGGCTGACCGGCTTCGACGCGCCCTGCCTGCACACGCTCTACGTCGACAAGCCTATGCAGGGTCACAACCTCATGCAGGCGATCGCTCGCGTGAACCGCGTCTTCGGGGACAAGCCGGCTGGCCTGGTGGTCGACTACCTGGGCATCGCACCGTTCCTCAAGAAGGCGCTCGCCACCTACACGGCGAGCGGCGGCAAGGGCGCGCCCTCGAACCAGCAGGACGAGGTCGTCGCCCTGATGCTGGAGCAGCTCGAGATCTGCCGCGACGTGCTCCATGGCTTCGACATCCCCGGCTTCCTCGCCGCTCCGCCCGCGAAGCGCCTGGCGCTCCTGCCAATGGCCCGCGAGCACGTCCTCGCGCAGAGGGGAGCCGAGGGGCAGTCCAAGAACGCGCCGCCCGACGGCCACGACCGCTACCTCCAGGCCGCGGGTAAGCTCACCACCGCCTTCGCCGCCGCGGTCCCTCACGAGCGCTGCGACGAGGTCCGCGACGAGGTCGCCTTCCACCAGGCCGTTCGCGCTGGTCTCCTGAAGCTGGAGACCGGGCGGAGCACCTCGGGCGCCGATCTGAGCCACGCCGTTCGCCAGATCGTCGCCAACGCGGTGGTCCCTACCGAGGTCGTCGACGTCTTCGCCGTCGCCGGCCTGCCCAAGCCCGATATCTCGATCCTGTCGCCGGAGTTTCTCGCCGACATCCGCGGCATGCAGCACAAGAACCTCGCGGCCGAGTTGCTGCGGCGCCTGCTCCTGGACGAGGTGCGCACGCGGCAGCAGACCAACGTGGTTCAGGGCCGGAAGTTCTCCGAAATGCTCGAAGACGCCCTCCGGCGTTACCGGGCGCGGACAATCACGACCGTCGAGGTGATCGATGAGCTCCTCGAGATCGCCCGCATCATTCGCGAGGGGGACGTCGCGAGCAGGGCGCGGAACCTCTCCCGCGAGGAGAGCGCATTCTTCGACGCGCTGGCCGACAACGACAGCGCCGTCGAGGTGCTGAAGGACGCCGGCCTGGCTGCGATCGCGCGCGAGCTGACCGAGGTCGTGCACCGCACCGCCACCATCGACTGGAACCAGAAGAAGTCGGTGCAGGCGAAGCTCCGCCTGGCCGTGAAGAAGGTGCTGAAGAAGCGCGGCTACCCGCCCGACGGGACCGAGCGCGCGACGCAGCTCGTTCTCGAACAGGCGGAGCGCCTCAAGATCAACGTCACGGAAGGCGCCTCCGAAGCGCCGACGACAGTCTCCGAGGAAACGGCGCCCGTTGTGCGTGAGACGGCCGCCCTCCCCGCCCCTCTCGCGATTGTCGACGGTCTCGTGAGGTCACAAGCCAATGCCGTGCTGCGCGTGAAGACGCGCCGGGACGGCTTCGAGAAGGCGCTCACGTTTTTGGCCGCAATCGGTCTTGCCCTCCTGCGTCAGCGATCCGGCGGGACCGTGCCGGAGAAGGCGCGCAAGGCGATCGGCCGATTCGCCGGCAAGCCCCTCTCGATGGGTGGTTGGTTCGAACTGGCCTGCGCCTTCGCCGCCGAGCTGCCTCCCGATGCGAACGACCCCGTCGTCACGAGCGTGCGCGCGCTGGTGACGGCCGACGGCAAGCGTTCGGCCCTCGCCCACGCGATCGAGACCGAGGTCATCCCCGATCGCAACATGTTCTCGCACTCGGTGACCGCGACCGAGGAGGCGGTCGCCGCTACCGAGCAGCAACTCAAGGAGCTGTGGACACAGCTCGAACGAGACGTCGAGGGTCTCCGCTGCACGCAGCTCGTTGCCCTCGCGGGCCTGGTCGATGCGGATCCCACGGCCGGCACGGTCCGCTATCAAGTGCGCCAGCTCCATGGTAGCCCGGCGCACTTCCCCATCCGTGAGGTGACGCTGCGCGATAGGCTTGAAGAGGGATGGACCTACATCCTTCACGGTGATCGTGCCCTCTCCCTCGCGCCCGTGGTGGCGTGCGTAGCTAATGACGACGGCGCAGGACACGGCTTGTTTTTGGCGCGTGAGGTCGGGGCCGGATCCGAGAAGGCGGTCGAGACGGTGAGTCTGACGTCGGGTGCGAAGCGAAAGATCAAGGTGCGGGGCCGGTGAAACCGGTCTCTGTACGGTCACCGCTGGCAAATGCACCGGAGTCAGGTGTACGAGCCCTGCTGATCCAGGAGCTTGGCGCCCCTGGCCCCATGACCCTGCAACCGGGTGGCCCCATGGCCCTGCGACGTGGCACGCGAACTCATGCAAGCAAGCAAACATGTTCCGTTGTGATGCTTTGGATTAGCCAGTCCGACGGTGAATGCTTACCGGCACGCAACCATCGCGCGCGGGCGATCTCAGCAGAGCCCGCGGGCACTGGCGGGCGGCAGGGCTTCGGCAGCGAGTCGACGCGAGCGGCGGGCTCGGCGTTCGGTCCAAGCTTGCTCATGACTCCGGTGCCACCGGCAGCCCGAGCAGCCGGCCGATCGCCCCGTGAACGACCCGGGCCGCCACCTCATCCCCGAGGGCGACGGCGCAGCTCAGGGTGCTGGCGAGCGAGGCGACCACGGCGGCGCGACGCGACTGGTCGGCCAGGGCGATCTCCCCGGACCCAGGGCTTGACCGCTGGGCCCGGGTTGGGCCCATGCCGTCCGAGGGGGTGCGATCCGTCGTTACGCTCTCCCCAAATCCCCGGGGATCCGACGGATCGCGACGGTTCGCCACCACCGAACAGTCCCGCCAGGATTCCGGTGCGGTGTCGAACCGTCGCGATCCGTTACTTTCGGCGGGATTTCGGGGGGGCGTGACGACGGATCGCACCACCCTCGGGTGGCATGGACCCAACCCGGGCCCAACGAATAGGCGTTTGCGGGACTGCGCCTGAGCAGCAGCGGCGGCGAGATCGCGGCGCAGTCCCGCAAACGTAACGAATAGGCGTTTGCGGGACTGCGCCTGAGCAGCAGCGGCGGCGAGGTCGCGGCGCAGTCCCGCAAACGTAACGAATAGGCGTTTGCGGGACTG
Source organism: Sorangium sp. So ce117 (assembly GCF_051524395.1). Lineage (NCBI taxonomy): Bacteria > Pseudomonadati > Myxococcota > Polyangiales > Polyangiaceae > Sorangium > Sorangium sp. So ce117. The sequence continues at coordinate 4,654,999 of NZ_CP150309.1, read as the reverse complement.
CGCCTGAGCAGCAGCGGCGGCGAGATCGCGGCGCAGTCCCGCAAACGTCGGGTTGAACGAAGCCGGGCGGGGCGCTGCAGAACGGCACGGGAGGGCAGCGAGGCCCGGTCCGGTACCGGCATGCGCCTTGCTCTTAAATACGGGGAAATTGCTGAAGCAGCGGGAGCTGCGGGCAGACCTCAAGCGGGGCACCCGGGCGGGTACCAAAAAATCCGCGGCAGTATTCCCGTCGTGGTTTGCGGAAGCCGTCGACACCCGAGGACCTGCCACGTGGCTCGTCCAATGCCCCCTCCCCGCCGGCATGGGAAGAGGGTCGGCTGGGCATCGCCGCCTACGCGCGGCCAGCTACGGCAGCCTAAACGGTCTGCGCGGGCGAAGGAAGTTGCCGACGAAGGCGGCTTCGTTCTGCGCCGCAAGGCGCTCGGTGACGCCGTATAGCGTCTCGCGTCGCGCGTCCCGGGCCAGACCAACGCCCGGACGGACACGTGTGCCCACGGCACGCCGATGCGCCCCCGTAGCGCGCTCGGCGCCGCCCGGACCACGCTCTTTCGACCCAGGACCGAGCCATCACGACGCTCGCGGCCCCACCCTTTCGGTTTGCTGCGCTACACTTCTTCGCGCTGCGATCCGGCTTCTTTTACCTACGGTGCGCCAAGCACAGCTTCGATCAGGAGGATGCCATGTGAAGTCCACACCAACTGAAACCTGATGTAGCGACCCAGCGGGTTGAATTCCTGCCCGACCAAGGTAGGGCCGCCAGTCGGAAGCGAGTCTTGCGTGGTGACCGAGGGCAACCCGGACCACGAAGCGTAGACAGCGAGCACGCGGGCTGCGGAATCGGGCTCCGAAAGAAAGAAGTCGTGGAAGCCGACGGGACCGTAAGCCCGGAAGGCAACATCGAGGGAGCGATGCGTAGGGACATGTTCCCGGAGGCCTGCTCCTGAGATTCCACCGGAGTCGAAGAGCCGGGGCATGCGTGGCGAGGGTCGCCGAGGAACTTGGGAGGTCCCACTGGCTCCGTCGTGAGACGGAACCGTGAAGGCGAGCGCGAGCGAAGCAGAAGCGGGGCGGTGGGACGTCGGAGCGCGCCATAGTAGCGATGAATCGGGGGAACCGAGCCGTGGGACCCCGTGGAGCGAAGGGCGCGCCGGGACACGGAACCGTAAGAGGGAAAGATGGAAGAGACATCGGGCTTGGTACCCATCTCAACGCGACTCAAACGGATAGCAGGGCTGGCGCGGCAACTCCGCGAACAGCCGCTCACGACGCTTGCTCATCACATCGACCTGGGATGGCTACGTGAGGCACACCGAAGGACGCGCAAAGATGGCGCGGTGGGCGTGGACGGACAGAGTGCGGACGACTATGCGGCGCACCTGGAGGACAACCTCCGGTCGCTTCTCGAACGCGCGAAGTCCGGCACGTACCGTGCGCCGCCGGTGCGCAGAGTCCATATCCCGAAAGGGTCGGGCTCGGAATCGAGGCCGATCGGTATTCCAACTTTCGAGGATAAGGTACTGCAACGCGCAGTTGCCATGGTGCTTGAAGCCGTCTACGAGGAGGAGTTTCTGGACTGCTCGTACGGCTTTCGTCCCGGCCGGTCGGCGCAACAAGCGCTGGACGAGCTGCACCGAGAGGCGATGAGGATGGCTGGCGGTTGGGTCATCGAGATCGACATACGGAAGTATTTTGACTCGATCGATCACGAGCGTCTGGGCGAAGTGCTGCGTCGCCGGATACGCGATGGAGCGATTCTGCGCCTGATAGGTAAGTGGTTGAATGCGGGAGTGCTCGAGGACGGAAGTCTGAAGTACCCGGACGCGGGTAGTCCGCAAGGCGGGGTCGTCTCCCCGATTCTTGCAAATGTCCTTCTGCACGAGGTGTTGGACGTGTGGTTTGCCAGAGAGGTGCGACCGCGCATGCGCGGCCGAGCCCATCTGGTGCGCTATGCCGATGACGCTGTGATGTTGTTCGAGTACGAGGAGGACGCGCGCCGCGTGATGGCTGTGCTACCGAAGCGATTCCGCAAGTACGGTCTGACGCTGCACCCGGACAAGACCCGGATTCTGCCGTTCGAGCGGCCGGACCGGATGACGCGCCGACGCGACGCTGACGAGGGGTGTTGATGATCGCGGCAATCCGCAGGGATTCGGTGAAGTTCACCGGTGAAATCCGCGCCCGGTGCCGGTGAAACCCGCATCCGGCGGCGGTGAAGTTCACCGGTGAAGAGGTGGCTCAGTGCTTCTTGGCGCGGCGCTGCTTGGTGCGAATGGCGCTCAGCTCCTTGGCTTCCTTGAGCCGGTAGCTCTCGGCCTCGATCTCGATCACCTCGGCCCGGTGCACGAGCCGGTCGACGAGCGTGACGACGCAGGCGGCGTGCGGGAAGACCTGGCCCCAGTCGGAGAATGCCTTGTTCGTGCTGAGCAGGATCGGCTTCTGCGTGTCGTAGCGACGAGTGACGACCTCGAACAGCAGGTCGGCGTAGCGGCCGTCGTAGGAGAGATAGCCTACTTCATCGATGCAAAGAAGGGCGGGAACCGTGTAGCGATGCAGCCGGCGCGCGAGCGCGGCCGAGGACTCCTGCGCGGCGAGGTCGGCGAGCATGTCGCTCGCGGTCGAAAAGCGCACCGTGTGACCGCGGACGACGGCCTGGTGAGCGACGTTCTTCAGGATCATGGTCTTGCCGACGCCGTTGGGGCCGACGAGCACGGCGTTGTGGCCGGTGGTGATGAAGCCGGGAGCGAAGAGGTCGTCGACGGCCTCGCGGTCGATTTTTTTGGGCCAGGACCAGTCGAAGTCGGCCATGGGCTTGAAGGCGGCTACGCGGGAGTTTTTGATGCGGCGTTCGAGGCTGCGCTTGTGGCGCTCGCGCTCCTCGATGGCGAGCACCTCGCGAAGCCAGGGCTTGTCGGCGAGCTCCTCCCAGCACGCGAGCAGACCAAACAGGCCGAGGCCCTTCAGGCGGGCCTTCGTCTCGGCGGGCGTTAGATCGGTCATGGCGTCGGGTCCTTCTTCAGGGCGTCGTAGGTGGCGAGCGAATGCGGCGTGACGACGAGGGCGGCGTACTGGCCGCGCGTAACGGGGATCGAGACCGGAGGCGGCAGGTGGCGCTCGGAGCGGCGACGGTCGATCACCTGGCGCACGGCGCCGACGTGGATGGTGTCGCGCTCGAGCACCTCGACGAGCGCCTCTTCGAGCTCGGCGGCGCCGACGGCGTCGAGCAGGTGTAGAAGCCGGGCGATGGCGCTGCCGACGTTGTCTCCGCGCTCGGCGAGGATGCGCAGGAATGCCTGGCTGCTGCGGGCGGCGCGGGCGAGGCGATCGAGGCCGCGATGCTCGCGGGCGCGGCGCTTCTCGTCGACCAGGCGCTGGATGTGCACGGGCTGCTCGATCTGCTGGCCGCGGTCCCACGAGCGGACATGGGTCGCGAGGATCTCGTTGCCGTCGGCGATGCGCACTTGCTCGAGGTCGGCGAGGACGACGAGCGTGCGGCTCGTCCGGTCGTGGGGAACCGAGTAGTCGTTGAGATCGAAGCGCGCGTAGGGGGTCTTTCCGACCTCGACCTCGACGCGCTCGTGAGCTGGAAACGGCGTGTCGGGGGGCCCGAGCAGCACGCTGCGCTCGTCGTCGAAGGCCTGGCGCACGGTGCGGGCGCGGTCCTCGACCCAGGAGCGATCGAGCGCTGCGGAGCTGGTCCACTCGGTCGCTTGTCGGTTGAGGTCGTCGAGGTCGGCGTAGGTCCGGGCCTCGAAGAACGCCTCGCGGACGTAGCGGATGGCGCGCTCGACGCGGCCCTTCTCGTTGCCGCGGGCGACGGCGACAGGGCGCGGCTCGAAGCGGTAATGCCCCGAGAGCTCCAACAGCATGGGGTGGAACCGGATCGCGTCGCCGTGACGCTCCACGACAGCGCTCTTGAGGTTGTCGTAGAGCAGCACGCGCGGGACGCCGTCGAACTCGGCGAACGCCTCGACATGCCCGCGAACGAAGAAGGGCATCGCCGCGCTCGGGAAGAAGCGCAGGAAGATCCGCCGCGAGTAGCTGAGTACCATGACGAAGGCCCAGAGCGGGCGCAGCGCCCGGCCGACAGCCAGCTTGCCGAAGTGCGCCCAGTCGACCTGCGCTTGCTCGCCGGGCAGCGTACGGAGCCGCTGGAAGGCCTCCGCCGGCTTCTTGGGGCGGAGACGGCCGATCACCCGGCGCAGATGATCGGGACCGCCCGGATAGCCCCGCTCCTTGAGCATGCCGAAGAGGCGACTCGAGCGCAGCGAGGGATACTTGCCGAGCTGCTCGACGATGAAGGGCACGAACGGGTCGACCATCGACGGGCGGGGCGCGACGACCTTCGGGTCGACGCCCGCTTGCCCGAGCACGCGCTGCACGGTGGTGTGATGCAGCCCGAGCTGGGCGGCGATGGTGCCAATAGGCCACTTCTCGCCGTGGTAGAGGCGCAGGATGTCCGCCTCCTTGTCTTTGGCGATCACCGCCGCCTCCCATCACCGCGGAGGGCCTCGTGGGACGCGGGGAGCGCGTCGGTGAACAGCTGACCGAGCGCGCCGCTCGCGCATGGCCCAGGGCGGAAGCCGCGCTCCGCAGAGCGAGCAGCGGCCGACATCTCGGATCCGATCGTCATCGTTGTCCTTTCGGCCGGGGGTGATCTCCGGCGCGACCTGGGACATCGACGCGGCCGCGGCTTCCGTCACCACGTGATGCGTCACTTTCTGCGCGGAGAACTTGTCCCGCTGCCGGTCGCGGTACCGGGCCTGGCGAGCGGCATGGAGGCGGCGAGCGCGAAGCCGGCTCTGGTAGGCGGCGCCGGCGCGGCGGAGCGACTCACGACGCCGGAGCGGGCGGCAGTTGGAGCAGAGGCGCTGGCCGCGATCGCAGCGACGGCAGAACCGAAGCTGGACGCGGCAGCGGGCGCAGTGGGCGAGGCGGTAGGCGGGCGAAGGCAACGGGATCCATGACGCCGCTTTCTGGACCTGGAGCCCGGCTTGTGATGAAGGTGGGGCACTCCGGCAACGCGGAGCTCCAGAAGGCCCGAGGGTGGCAGCCCTCGGGCCTTCGACTTTTCGGCCGGCGCTACGTCTACGCCGCGGAGGCGAGCGCGGCCCAGATCGGCGTGGGTGCCGGCGGTGAACGGTGAACGCTGCCGATCATGGGGCCGCGGTCTTCACCGATCGGGCGCGGCACGCGATGATCACCGACAAGGGGCCGTACAAGCCGGCCACCTTCGACTTCCTCGGCTTCACCATCCACTGGGGCAAGAGCCTCGCGGGCAAGTGGGCAGTGAAGACACGAACGGCATCGGATCGCTTCCAACGGGCATTGAGGGGTATCTCGCAGTGGTGCAAGGCCCATCGCCATGAACCACTCGAGAGGCAGCAGCACGTCTTGAACCTGAAGCTCCGAGGCCACTACGGCTACTATGGCCGCCCTGGCAATCGGGCGAGGCTCTGGACTCTTCTGCATTGGGCCACGCGGGTGTGGTGGCGGTGGCTGCATCGCCGCTCCCAGCGTGGTCTCTCCTGGGCGGCAATGAACCGGCTCCTGAAGCGCTACCCGCTTCTGAAGCCGACCGCCGTCCGAATCGTGTAGCGAAGCCGTGTCTCGAAGAGCCGGATGCGGGAAACCTGCACGTCCGGATCCGTGGGGGCCCCGGGAAGGCGACGACCCGGGGCTACCCGACCGCTCTGCGACTGGCCTTCGATCTTTCCCAACGCCACCTGCGCCACCGCCCTGATCGACCGCGTGATCCACCGCGCCGACGTCATCGCCATCGAGGGGCAGAGCTATCGGCTCCGCGATGCCGAGGAGCAGAGCTCGTCACGCCGTGCGTCCACCAGCAAGGACGCCGGCAAGGCGAAGAAGTCGTAGTCCTCCCGCCCAGCAGCTCCGCCCTCCGCCGGGCTGTTCAAATTTCGCCGGTTTCTCAGGTCCGGCAACAAGAGCAATGGGCTACTGCCGGTGCCCCGTGCGAACGTCCTCTGTCAGACTGGAAACGCTATCACGCGTAGTGGTCTCGATCGCGCTCGATCGCCGGACGCGCGAGATCGGTGCGGCCATCTGCGGTTCTGCTGAGCTCTCGCTCAAAGTGCTCGCGCTGCTCGCGGACTATCCGATCGATCCGGGCACGCTCCTCCATGCTACGCATAAATTCAGCGTTCTCCGCGTTTATGCGCTCATTCATCGCGCGCATGCTGTCGCGCCAGCGTTCCAATCCGTCTTTGATGATATCGACCGCGAGATCCACAGCTGTCGCCTTAAGAATCTCCTTCACAACGGCCATGCTCGCGCGTGCAATCCCCTCTACGGTAAAATTCTCCGGTACAAATCCGTCATGGCGCGCAACCGCGTATGGCATGGCAGCCAGAATCATTTGCTGCTTAAGCAGCTCTTGAATGACGCTCTGCGCGTCGGCATCCCCGCTCCGGGCGAGCGGCAAGAGAGCCCGCGACGCGGCGGATACGTCGTCTGGGTCGTCCGTGCGCCAAGCACGGCCCGCGAGAGCCCAAGACGCGGCGTCTCGGACGTCGGCATCCGAATCGTGCAGCGCCGCTGCCGTGAGCGCTGCCCTTACTTCGTTCCGTTTCGACGAATCCTGTGAGTGGCCGAGCACCACCGACGCATACGTGCGTAGGTAGGGGTGCTTCTCCTTCGCGATGGCGTTTAGGGCAGGGCCGACGCTCCGAGGATCAGACATGGTTTTGTCTGCCAAAGCCCACAGCGCGCCGGCACGCGCGTACGTGTTTCCAATCGCGAGAACCTCTAGAAGGACGGGAATCGAGGATGGTCCTGCGCGCATCAGGGCCTCCGCGGCGTCTGCGGACGTGGGTGCGTCAAGCATCAGGATTATGTATCGAGGCGCATCGTTGCCGAACAACGCCACCTCCTCGGCCTCGCTTCGCCTGTCCCCGATAGGGTGGGACGCCTCGACGACCCGCTCGAAGTGGTCGATAAGCTTGGTCACCGCGGATCGAAATTGATCGAATGTTATCTGTTTGGCTTTTAATTGTGCATTTAAAGGCTTCAAGGCACCGTCGAGCGAGTGCATCGCACTCTTCCAATCAATTTGCATGCGCACCCGCATATATGCAGCAGCAGCTCGCGAAACGATTCCATGGATCCGCAATGTGGTAAGCTCAGCAACGCTCGGAGTGTCGCCCATCGTTTGCTCCCTAAACACAGGACGCTCATTCACGATCCTTCGCGACGGACGACCTGCCTAATTTGACGTCGAATTCACTGTCTACGGCACTTGATTCGGCGAGGTCCGCCTGCGGATCGAGCCCTAGGTGAGCCCATGAGGCCCCGTGTGTCAAGAGTGGACCTCATGGGCGGCGGAAGGCGTCCCTTCCTATGCGCAGCTGTCAACCAGGCGCGCGTTTTTGCGGCTCACGCCGCGCACCTTCCGGCTGCTCGCCGGAGCGCCTGCGTGCCGCGGTTCCATCGGCTATCCCGCGGCCGAGCGGCGAATCCGCTCCAGCACCGCGCGCGCCGTCGTCGAGAGCCCTTCGCGGTCAGTGTCGCTTCGAGGCGCCGGAGGGGCGGGCGAACCTCGTGGCGCTCGGCCCGCTGACCGGGTGGCTGGCGCTGGAGAACCGGTACATGAGCGGCAAGGTGCTGGCGGTGAACGGCGGGATCTGAGCCCCTGGCGTCCGAGTCCGGCGCGGCGTACGCTCCGGTCCCGATCCTCCGGACGTGCCCGTGTTCCTGGCTTTCCTGATCTCGGCAGTCCTGACGTCGACGAGCCTCGCCGGCCCCGCGCCGCTCTCGGTCACCGCGACCGTCGAGCCGGGCATCACCTCCGCCCAGATCGCGGCGGCGACGGTGACGGCGCCGGGCCAGCCGGCGGGCGAGGTGATCAGCGCGACCGCCACGTCGGTGCTGGTGAACGTGCTCGGCCACCGGGTGGACGTGCGGATGCCGGCGGTGATGCCGGTCTCGTTCGAGCACACGCTGCAGGTCCGGCAAGGCCAGGCCCGCTGAGTCGTGGGCGGCCGGGTCGTCACCATCGGCTACGAACCGCTCCGGGAGGGCCGGACGACGCCCCGGAAGCTGCGGCCGTCTACACTCAACGGCATGTGGGAAAAGGTCCTGCGGCGAGCGGGCTTCACGGTCGGCGCCGAGGGCCGCCCGCTCGTGTATGACGACGCCTGGCACCTGCGGCTCGCCGACCACCGCCGCCGCGGCTGGACCGCCGCCGATCGCCTGCTCAAGTACACGTTCGTCGACTCCGCCGGGATGGAGCACGCGCGAGCGGACGCATGGGCACACTGGGTGTCGCGCATCGTGCGCGGCTTCGGCGACGACGTCGTGTCCGAGGACTTCGGCGTCCGGCTCACCCACGTCGACGACCCGGACGTGGTGCTCGTGCCGTGGGACGGCCGCTACTGGGTCGGGCAAGAGAGCGGCGGCGGCCGGCATCTGGTCGGCGACGGCCATGGCCTGGACGGCGACGCGCTCGACGCCGCCACCCGCAAGCGCTTCCTCGCGGCCGTCCGCACCCGGCGCTGCCTCTGCGGCGCCTGCCGGCCCTGACGCTCCGCGGGCCGCGACGGCCCGTCGGGAGGCACGTGCGGACCACCGCAGGGCGACCGGCGGCGCGCACCGGCGCTGCGTGGTGTCCGACGCAGGTGGGTGGCGCCGTGCTGCGGTCCAGGCGGCCGTGCTCGCCTGCGAGGGTTCCGATGCAGGCGGGCGGCGTCGTGCTGCGGTCCAGGCGGCCGTGTTCGCTCGTTTGCTTCCGAGAGTACGCCCTGCGCTTTGATTCTATCAGGAGCATATCGTCGAGGAATCGCATCATGATGCATGGCTCTTGGAGGACCTAGAAGTGATTGGGGTTCAGCGTCACAGATCTTAGGAAGGCTGCCGTCGAACACGGTCGCACGACTCGTTGGCGCCCAGTACTATTTCATTCATCACTATCATCCGGCCTGTCTGCTCGGGCATATCGCGGCCCTTGAAGGCTACCCTGCACGTCGGTCGGTGATCGATGATTCGTGGCGTCGGAGCGGCTACCCCCAGGCGGCGTTCCGCACGCTGTACAAGCACGCCGAACTCGATCCGAACCACAATGAAGAGCTCGATCGGTTCTTCGACCGGCTGCCGCTCTCAGCTCACGAAGCGGCGATCGTCATAACTGGGCTCGGCACGATTGAACTCTGCGCGGCATCGCTCGAAGAGGTTTTGCGATGGAACCGCTGCGACGCGATCTATTGTAAGTCCTCGCCTGGCCACGTCTTGCCTTCGGAGTCGTATGCCGTAAGCCTCCGGTGAACCTTTATGTGGTGGTACCTCACTGCGAAGTACCGAGTACGGAGTACCGCTCACATTTCGACGGCAACCACATCGTAGGGTGCGCGGATGCGATAGAACCACTGGCCATCCGTATTCTCCAAGAGCAGCGCGACCTCCCCCTGGTTGGCCTCGCGCCCGTAACGATGGAGGAAGTCTCGCAGTCGAGGTACGTTCTCCAGGATAGCAGCAGGTGGCGCATAGGAGTATACGAGCGTGGTGTTTTCGTACAGCGGCGTATCGCGCTCACCAAGCCAGGCTCCGCGCGCTTGCAGTGAGGTGGCGCCCCCGCCGACGTACGAGAGCGCCCGCTCGGCCTCCTGGATCCAGAACACGACATTTGACAGATCCGCGCCATCCCGATCCTTGTGAGCGATGAACAGTGTCACCTTCTCCGTGTACGCCACACCGACTGAGCCCAGCTGCGCGGCCAGCTGCGACTCGATGATGTCGATATAACCCTTTCGTGCAACATCCTGTGGCATCTGTTCCTCCGATCTCTCCCACGCGCATGGGAGCGCCCCTCTGGCGAGACGTCAAGCCTCGCGTGACTGAGACGTCGCGTGCGCATCCGACCCCCTCCGAACGTGCCTTATCCGGTGCCGTGGCTCGCATCGGCGTCCCAGGTTGCGACGCCTTCCTCCAGCGCAAGCGCGAGCGGATAGTCAACGCTAGAACTTTCGCCCGTGTCAAGCTCCCTCGTGGGGCGTGCCGGCCGAGCCATCCTGCGCGCTCCTGCTCAGCCTGCGCGCGTCCGTAACCGCAATCGCCATACGCCGGGCGCAACTCCGCCCCTGGGCCCTGGTCGCGGCTCGCCATGCCGGCCGGCGGCGCCGCGTCGAGCTACGCTGCGGCGTTGTCGAACCCGAGGTCGACCTGTTCCCAGGTGGGGTCGCGTGCTGGTGCGCGGGGAAGCGGGTCCGCGCGCACGCCCAGATGCTCGAGGATCCGGCGGATCGTGGCCGGATCCGTAATGGTCGAGAGCACGCGCATCTTCTTCGCGCAGCGCGGGCAGTGCAGAACGTCGAAGCCCCATGTCCGTTTCATGAGCACCGACCGCTCGACGTACCTCGCCCGGGCGAACAGCTCGCCGCTTTCCAGGCGGCCCCAGTGGGCGACGGAGAGCATGGTTGGATCGACGACCACCTCGGGCGCCATAGGTCCACCCGCGACCGCGACCGCGAGCGCAGGCGCGACCGCGGGCGACGCAGGCACGACCGCGAGCGACGCGGCAGCGGAAGCCGGCGCAGGCGTGGAAGCCGGCAGCGCCGCGGCGCATGGCTTGGCCGCGTGGGCCAGCGCCGCGGCGCATGGCTTGGCCGCGTGGGCCGGCGGCTTGGGCGTCACGCGCGCACGCCATGACGAACGCGGCGCGAACACGCCGTGGTAGCGGACAAGCGGGATCCGGGGCGGGGGAATCAAAGCGGCGAGCCTGGCCATGAATTCCATCGGCGTCATGACGGGATGGGTGCGCCCCTTACGCGGCACTTTCAGAAGGTACGCGATGCGTTTGTCAGGCAGCACCTCGATCCGGTCGAGAGCGAACGGCGGACGCGTGCAGTAGCGCACGAGCCGTTCGCGACCCTGGTCGTCATCGGCCGCGAGGCGCACCGCGCAGTGCACGTCGAACCCGTCGCACGTCGCCGAGAAGCGCCGCTCCTTGTGATTGAGGTCCGCGTCGGACTTCTCTCGGGGCGCCAACGGTCGCGCGAGGAACGCGCCGCCCGCGAGCGCAAGCTGCGTGCACGCGTCGAGGGCGGCGGAAGGCTCGGGGGTCTCGTTGCTCCGCTCTTCGGCTGCGCGTTCGTCGACATATCCATGACGGCGCAGCCACCGCACCGCTCGCTCGCGCACGCGCTTGGCTACCTCACTCACGTCGTCCTTTGACGGAGCCGGCGCCTCGTGGAAGCGCACGCCGCCGCCGTCCGTCTTCTCGAATACGCCGTCCACCGCGAGCGTGTGCAGATGCGGATGCAAATTGAGACTGCCACCGAACATTTGAGGGCATCCGACCGACCCCGTCTGCGCATCGGCGACGCCCGCGAGCCGCCTCGTCAGGCGCCCGATTTCTTCGGCGAAGATCCGATTCATCGCGCCCAGCACGCCGCGCTTCGTCGCCGCCAAGCGGCGAAGCTCCCATGACAGGGAGACGACCCACTGCCGGATCGGTACGTTGGGGAAGACGCGATCGACGAGCTGCACCGCCTCGTTGCACATCCGGCGGGTCCCACAACTTGGACACACACGTCTGGCTTTGTAGGAGAAAGCCACCAGCACGTCGTGGCTACACCCCTCGCAATGACAGCGGAGAAAACCTCCCGCGACGTCTCCGCAGCCGAGGTAGTGCTCGAAGGTGTCGACCACATACTTCGGGAGCGGCGCCGAGCGGCTGATCGATGCGGGCACGAAGCCGAACCTGGCGAAGCTGACGATCGCCCGCAAGATCGCCGCGATCGCTCTTTCGATGTGGAAGAGCAAGGAGAAGTACGACCCGACGAAGCATCGCAAGCAAGGCTAAAGACTCGTCTCACGTGTGGATTTGCCGATCCCCAACAGCGGCGTAATCGCCGGCGCAGCAGCTGGAGACGAGCAAGGTTCGAGGGTGAGTATCCATGCTTGTCCTGGCCCAGGCGCAGTCGACCTGAGGTCCCTCGGATAGGCTATGCCCCCTCGGAGTACCGAAAGAAGCCATGGTCAGAAGAGGCCCAGATAGAAGGATGGTTCCCGCTCCGTGCGCGAGAACAACAGGGCTTCGATCTCGTCGAGGATGCCAGCGAAAACACCCCAGAAAGGGAGCTACCGTCATCCTCCGTATTGGCTAGCGGTTTCAACGCCAATCGCGGACGCGTGACCGACCGGGAAGCGCTCAAGGCTCGCCGCGCTTGCCAGCTGAACGCGGGCAAGCCCCGTCGCAAAAGCCAGCCTAACCCGGACAAGCCACGCCGCACGTGCCGACTGGGAGCGGACGCCTCCGTTGAAGAGGACGGTCGGCGATCGGGAGGGATCTGGCTTGACACTACGTTCCATAGAAGGACAAGCAAACGCGTTCCGCAAATTCAAGATTCTCGGAGCCGGCCGCGCCGCCGCGGCGCCCGTGAACGCGCCGCGGGCGTGGCCGAAGAGCTCGCTCTCCACCAGGTTCGGCGCGATGGCGCCGCAGTCGACGACGACGAACGGGCCGTCCTTGCGGCGGCTCCGCGCGTGGATCGCCCGCGCCAGCACCTCCTTGCCGGTGCCGGACTCGCCGAGCAGGAGCAGGGTCTCGTCGGTCGGGGCCGCGCGCTCCAGCTTGGCGAAGAGGGCGCGCATGGTGAGGCTCCGGCCCGCGGCGTCGCCGAACTCGAGCGGCGCGGTCAGCGTGCGCCGGTCCGGGAGGGTGACCGTCACCGAGACCGCCGGGAGCCGGAGGGAGCGCCCCTGATCGAAGCTCGTGAGCGTGCAGGTCGCCCCGGGATCGTCGCCCATGAGCGCCATGGTGCCCCTGAGGGAGGCCGCGTCAACCCGGAACCGGCACGCCGCGGGACCGCGCCCGCGCGCCGCGGGACCGCGCCCGCGCGCCTGCGGGACATCTGTCATGCGCGCGCGACGGCCGCTGTCGCGCGCGCATGACAGATGTCCCGCAGGCGTGTCGGCGCGGGGCGCAGCGCTCGCCCGGGGCGCGCGGATCGGCCTGAGAACGCGGCGATCCGCGCCGCCGGCCGAGGGCGGCACGCGGGTTGCGATGCGCCCCTCGAACGCGGCGAAACGCGGATTGAGGAGGATGCGGACATGACGTCTCGAAACAGCGGCGCGGGCAACGTGGATCACCAGGGGATCGCCGGCGCGCGCCGATCGGCGCGGCTCGGGCTCGTCGCGCTCGCCGCGCTGGCGAGCGCCGTCTCGACGAGCCGCCCTGCGGCCGCGGTGAGCGCCGAGCCCGGGCTGCGCGAGATCCAGCTCGACGCGACCGGCGCGACCTTCCGCGCCGAGGTGATCGGCGACGAGCACTTCGATTACCTCCGGATGGCGGACGGCACCGCCGTCGTGCTCAACGCCCTCTCGGGCGACTACGAGGTCGCCGAGCTCGGCTCGGACGCGCGCGGCGCCCTCAGGCTCGTCCCCTCCGGGGTGTTGGTCCGCGATCTCCGCGGGCACGGCGGCCCCGTGGATCCGTCGCTGCTCCAGCGCATCGACGACGAGGCGCTCGATACCCTCTGGGAGGCCGAGATCGCACATTCCCGGGGCGCGCTCTCGTTCGCGGCGAATCCGACCGTGATCTCCGGGATCCGGCGCCCCCTGCTGACCATCCTGCTGGAGTTCACCCAGGGGGGCGGGCTCGCCGCGCCGGGCGCGTTCACCGGCAACTTCAACACCGACTTCGCGTACTGGAAGCAGACGATGTACGGGAGCCTCCCTGGCTCGGTGAACCATTATTACGCCGACATGTCGCGAGGGAACTTCTCCTTCACCCGCGCGAAGGAGACCCAGGGCACCGCCAACGACGGCATCGTCCGGATCAAGCTCCCGTTCGCGCACCCCAACAGCAAGAAGGATTTCTCCCTCCTCCAGCTCTACCTGAAGGAGGCGCTGGTGATGGCGGATCCCTTCGTCAACTTCGCCTCTTACGACACCAACGCAGACGGCAAGGTCCGCGGCGACGAGCTCAACACGGTCTTCATCGTGGCCGGCTACGAGACCGCGAACACGAGCAAGACGCCCTCCATCTGGGCCCATGCGAAGGGCTTCGAGGACCCGATCACCCTCGACGGGAAGGTCCTTACCGGCTATGCCGCGCTCGGCGAACGGCAGGTCCACTCGGTCGGCGGCGTGCCCACCACGATGCCGGCCACGGTGGGTGTCATCGTCCACGAGCTCGGGCACTCGGCGGTCGGCCTCCCGGATCTCTACAAGGGCCCTACCCCGCTCGGGTCATGGTGCGTGATGGCGAGCGGGAGCTGGGGGAGCACGAGCGGCTCGCCCGCGGGCTCGGTGCCCGTGGCGATGGGCGCCTGGAGCCGGATCAAGGCCGGATTCCTGGCGCCGACGGTGATCGAGCCCGGGTCCCCGCCGCAGGACATTGCCATCGTCCGGACGGCCGGCGCGGAGTTCCTCGGGCAGGGCGTCGCGCCGACCATCTACAAGGTCGAGACCTCGGATCCGGATCAGTACTTCCTGATCGACAACCGCCAGAACGAGGGATACGACCGCGGCCTGCAGCGCTGGCTCGACTTCGATGACGTCTCCGGCGGGGTGGCCATCTACCGCGTCGACGAGGCCAGGAAGGCGGGCGCCGGGAAGATCGCTGTCATGGCGAGCAACCCGAGCTCACCGAGCTCCATCGCCAACCTCTACAACGAGGAGGGGGGCCGGACCTTCACGCCGTTCACCGACCCGAGCAGCGACGACGCGGACGGGCAGTTCACCGGGCTCTCGGTCACGGATTTCAACGTCTCCGGGCCGATCATGCTCGCGCACGTCAGCTATGTCCCCTTCGCCTGCAACGCGATCACCGCGTCCGTGGCGGAGCACGAGATCCACGGCCGCGCCCACAAGCAGATCGTCGACCTCGGGGACGACCAGATCTTCCTTGGATACCGCACAACGGGCGTGCAGCAGGCGCTCGGGTTCGACGAGGACGAGATCGTCACGCTCCACGTGGAGGCGCCCGGGATGTGGAGCGTCGGGGAGTGCGACTGAGCGGCCTGGCCTCCTGCCCGCGGAAGCTCGTGACCGTCTCGATCAGCGCGCGGAGCTTCGGCTGCTCCTGCGTGCGCGCGGGGAAATAGAGGCAGAAGCCAGGCCCCTTCGTGATGAACGCCTCGAGCACGCGCTCCAGCCGTCCCTCCGAGAGGTCGCGCTCGATGGCCTGGTCCGGCACGTAGGCGAGGCCCGCCCCCGCGCACGCGAGCGCGACCATGAGCCCGATATCGTCGGTGACGACGCCGCCGGGGACGTCGACCGTGATCGTCTTGCCCCGGCGTTCCAGCTCCCAGCGATAGACGACGCCGCTCGCGAGGAGGCGCTGGCGGATCGCCCGATGGCGAACGAGGTCCTCCGGCGCGCGCGGCCGCCCCTCTTTCGCAAGATAGGCCGGCGAGCCGACGATCGACCACGACGAGTGGCTCGAGATCGGGACCCGCACCATGTCCTTCTCCACCGCGTCGCCGAGCCGGATGCCCGCGTCGAAGCCGGATGCCACGAGGTCGACGAAGGCGTCGTCGAGCGAGACCTCGATCGACAGCTCCGGGTACACCTCCCGCATCTGCGCCACGAGCGGCGCGACGAGCCACGCGCCGCTCACGCGCGGCGCGGTGATGCGGAGGTTCCCGGAGGGGCGCCCGCGGTAGTCGCCGAGCGCGGCGAGCGCGTCCTCGACGTCGGCGATCGCGGGCCGCAGTCGCTGAAAGAGGCTCTCGCCCGGCTCCGTGAGCGCGACGCGCCTCGTTGTCCGCTGGAACAGCACAACGCCGCACCGCCGCTCGAGGAGCTTGATCTTCTGGCTCACGGCGGTGGGGGTGACACCGAGCGCGGCGGCCGCGGCGGTGAAGCTCTTGTGGCGGCCCACGGCGAGGAACGTCGTGAGCCCGTCGAGCGCGTCGGTCATGCTGGATTATGAACAAAATGTTCATAAAGCATCAGCATCTTCGCGCATTCTCTTCATGCTCGGGATGTTGCATCTTCCGTCGTGTGAGGGGCGCAGCGCCCCGGCCACGAAGAGGAGATCCCCATGGAAACGAGCAAGCACGAGCGGGTGTGGTTCATCACGGGCGCGTCGCGCGGCATCGGCGCGGAGATCGCGAAGGCGGCGCTCGCCGCCGGCGATCGGGTCGTCGCCACCGCGCGCGATCCGAAGAGCATCACGGACCGCTTCGGGCGGCCCGAGGCGCTCCTCCCCGTCGCGCTCGACGTGACGGACGAGGCGTCGGTCGCCGCGGCCGTCGAGGCGGCCATCGCTCGGTTCGGCCGGATTGACGTCCTCGTGAACAACGCCGGTTACGGCGTCATGGGCGCGATCGAGGAGACCTCGGGCGACGAGGTCCGGCGGGTCTTCGAGACGAACGTGTTCGGCCTGCTCGCGGTGACGCGCGCCGTGCTCCCGCAGCTCCGGAAGCAGCGCGCCGGCCAGATCTTGAACATCTCGTCGCTCGGCGGCTACCGGTCGGGCGCCGGGTTCGGCGTGTACTGCTCGACGAAGTTCGCCGTCGAGGGCATCTCGGAGGCGCTGCACACCGAGCTCGCGCCGCTCGGCATCGCGGTGACGATCATCGAGCCGGGCTACTTCCGGACGGAGTTCCTCGAGGCGAAGTCCGTCGTCGAGACGGGCAAGGTCATCGCCGATTATGCGGAGACCGCGGGCAAGGTCCGGAGCTACGCGAAGACGGTCAGCCTCCAGCAGCCTGGCGACCCGGAGCGGCTCGCGCGCGTGGTCGTCGAGCTCGCCCGCGCGAAGAATCCCCCGCTCCGCCTCCCGCTCGGCAGCGACACCGTCGCTGCGATCGAGGCGAAGAACGCGTTCGTGGCGCAGGAGCTCGCCGCGTGGCGCGCCGTCGCGGAGTCGACGGACTTTCCGAAATGAAGCGAGGTTGAACCCCCGGAGGCGCGAGCGCGCAGGGAGAGACGGGGGTCACGCGCCCGCCCCCTCCGGGTCGTTCACCATGGGCGCCTCGATCTCGGGCCATCCCGACATCGGGTCCGAGAAGTCGAAGAAGCGGATCTCGTACGGGAACGCCCAGACGCACCCCTCGACGACGAGCATCGCGGCCAGCGGCTCGAAGCGCATGTCCGCCCAGCAGAAGGCGATCCCGTCCTTCGCCTCGTCCGGCAGGTGGTCGCGGCGCCTCCCGGTATCGAGCTCCACCACGGTCTGGCCCTGGTAGTCCTCGCCGCACACCAGGTAGTCGTGGCCGTTCGGGTGCGCCTCGACGAACAGGAAAGGGAACCAGTCGAAGTTCCTCTGCACGACGGCGATGGGATCGGCAGAGGCGGTCCTGTAGACCTCGCCCTGGGCATAGTCCCAGGTGCCACGTCCGGTCGAGAAGCTCGACACCACGAGCCTGTACTTCCCCGTGGGGCTCGAGATCTCGCGGCGCGAGCCCTCCCGCTCGTTCTCCGGTCGGAAGAACGCCGCCTTGTCGGGCGCGCCTGCCGCGGATTCGTCCGTCATGTCTCCTCCGCGCCCACGGGCCTCGTCCGGCTGTGCTGCTCCAAGTGATACAGGTACGCGATCAAGCCGTCTCCGCGCCAGCCGGAACGTGGAGTCTAGCCGGTGCGATGGCATCCGCCGGCACGTCGCAGCCGCTAGCACCAAACGCTCCCGCATCCCTTCGCGCTGCCGCTCGGCGAAGCCGCGGACGCTGGGCTCGCTCCACGAGATGGTGCTCTCGAAGTTCTCGCGGATCTCGGCCAGCAGGAAATCCACCTCGGTGGCGCCCACGTCGGCGCAGGTCGCGGCGGTGCCGGCTTTCTCGATTGACCAGCTCAGCGGGAACATGATGCGAGCGAGCTTGACCTCCGGGACGTCGACGTGCGCCGCCCCCTCCGGCACCGTGAAGCCAACCACGCCCGAAATGAGCGCGTTCCGAGTGTTGTCCGAAGCCAAGCCGGTGTACAGGGTGATGGTCAGATAGAAGTCGCCAGGGCCGTGCTCCCAGCGATAGGTCGGGTAGTCACCCGAGGCGCAGAACTCGCCGTTCGAGCTGTACCAGTTCTCGGCGCGTTCAAGCGAGTCGCCACTGAGCGTGAATCCCACGGTCCCGGCGCCGATGTCGCTGCAAGTGAGCGGCGTCCGCGTGGTGCCCAGCAGTTTGTACGTAGACCAGCTGAAGCTGATCGTGGCGGGGGTGAAGCCGTCGCTTCCACCCGTGCTGACGCTCGATCCAGCGGCTTCGCTACTGCCGCTTCCGCCATGCGCACCCCGGGCCCGGGCCCTTCGCTGTACCGGTCGCGCGACTGACACAGTGCTTTCGTGCGGCGCGTCCCCTGTGCCTTCTCCGGCGAACACCGCCTCCTTACGCTCCGGTCCATCCCCGACCGGAGCGACCTACGATGACCGAGCTGCTGCCCCTCCTGACCTATTGCTTCGTGATGTCGAGCACTCCTGGGCCGAACAACATGATGCTCACCGCCTCGGGCGCCAACTTCGGCTACCGCGGATCGCTGCCGCATCTCCTGGGCATCGGCGTGGGCGGCGCGGTCCAGACCTTCTTCGCCTGCCTGGGCCTTGGCGCGCTCTTCGCCGCCTACCCGGCGCTGCACGCCGTGCTGCGCGTGACCGGCGCGCTGTACCTGCTGGTGCTGGCGTGGAAGCTGACCGGCGGCGCCGCGGTCAAGGGCGCCGAGGTGCCGCGGCCGCTTTCGTTCGCGCAGGGGGCGCTGTTCCAGGCCGTCAACCCGAAGAGCTGGGTCAAGGCGATCACGGTGGCCTCGGTGTTCATGCCGGCGGGCATGGGCGTGGCGAGCGGCGCCCTGCTGGTGTCCGTCATCAGCCTCGCCATCACCTTTCCATGCACCTCCGCGTGGGCGCTGTTCGGCGTGGCGATCCGGCGATTTCTGACCGATCCGCGACGGCACCGGCTGTTCAATGGCATCATGGCCGGCGCGCTGGCCGTGCTGGCGCTCCTGCTCCTGCGTTGACCCATGTTCTCGCTCGACCGCGACTCCGCCGTTCCCCTGGCCGACCAGATCGAGGCGCGGCTGCGCGCGCTGATCGAGGGCGCGCAGCTGCCGCCCGGCGCGCGGCTGACGTCGATCCGCCAGCTCGCGGGTCAGCTCGGCGTGAGCCCCAACACCGTGGTTGCAGCCTACGATCGGCTGGCGGCGGCCGGGCTGGTCGAGTCGCGCGGCACGGCCGGGTTCTTCGTGTGCGAGGCGGCGTCGGCCATGCCGAGCGAGGCGTGGCTCGAGGCCGGGGAGGAGCAGGAGCCGGTGTGGCTGGCGCAGCAGTCCAACGACCAGCGCGCCGGCGTGCTGCTGGCCAGCAGCGGCGCGTTGCCGGCGAGCTGGCTGAGCGACGCCATCCCGGCGACCGTGCTCCAGCGCGCGCTCGCCCGCAACGACGCCGGCATGGCGGCGCGCTGCCCGCCGCAGGGGCTGCCCGAGCTGCGGGAGCGCATCGCGATGCTGATGCGCTCCCAGGGCATCGCGGCCGACGCGGGCCGCGTGCTCACGACCTGGGGCGGCACGCATGCGATCGACCTGATCTGCCGGGGCTACCTCCAGCCAGGCGACGCGGTGCTGGTGGAAGACCCGGGCTATTTCCTGCTGTTCGGCCGCCTGCGGCAGGCGGGCTACCGCCTCGTCCCGGTGGCGCGAAGGCCGGACGGCGTGGATCTCGGGGCGCTGGAAGCTGCGTGCCGCGAGCACCGGCCCAGGCTGATGTTCCTCCAGAGCGTGCTGCACAACCCGACCGGCTGGGGCTCGAGCGCCGCCAACCTGCACCGCGTGCTGACGATCGCGCACCAGCACGGTGTCCTCATCGCCGAGGACGACGTGCACGGTCACTTCCACCCCGGGCATCCCACGCGGCTGGCGCAGCTCTCGGGGCTGGACGGGGTCATCTATTACTCCAGCTTCTGCAAGGCGCTGAGCCCGGCGCTGCGCCTCGGCTACATCGCGGCCGAGCCGGGGCGGCTGAAGCCGCTCCTGCGCGAGAAGATCTATTCGGTGCTGACGAGCGGCGCGCTGAACGAGCTCGTGCTCCTGGAGGTGCTGTCGGCCGGCAGGTGGCGCAAGCACATCGATCGGCTGCAGCAGAAGCTCGGCGCGGCACGGAACGCTGCGGCGCGCCGGCTGCGCGACGCCGGCGTGCTGCTGGACCACCCGGGTGAAGGCGGGCTGTTCCTCTGGGGCACGGCGCCGCGCGGGGTGGACGTCGACGAGCTGGTGAAGGACGCGTACCTCAACAAGATCCTGCTGGCCCGCGGGGCGACGTTCATGGCCGAGGGGGCGGGCGATCCGCATATCCGGTTCAATGTGGTGTTCAGCCAGGATGTGAGGGTGGCGGAGTACCTGGGGCAGCGGTTTGCGGCGGTGGCGAGCGCGCGGGGGGCGATGGCGAGAGCGGTAGTGGGGGTATAACGTGTATAGGTGTTGACCAAGCTCGTTCGGTCGCCGAAGCCCGCACCGCTCCACCATCTGTCACCAACGTTTACGTGAACGTGAACGTGGTCGTAAACGTGGTCGTAAACGTAAACGTGGTCGTAAACGTGGTCGTGGTCGTGGTCGTTCACGGCCGACCGTTGACGACCACGACCACGACCACGACCACGACCACGACTACGTTCACGTTCGGATGTAGGAGAACGCGGCGCGAAGCTTGGTTAACGCCCATGGGTGATACAGAGCGCAGGGCACCTCATGGGGACTGCTCGCCAGGGCAAGCGCGCCCCGTTCCGACTTACACGACCATCTGATATGGTCTTCTGTTGCGCTCCATGGCGCCTCCCCGGCAAAGGACGGCTGCCGCTCCCCCAGCTCCTGACGAGGTCCTACATGTCTACCATCGGTCGTCGCCATCATCGTTGTCTTGTCCCCTTCCTCTCCCTCGCCGCGCTCGCGGTCGCGGGCTGCGGCGCTGGGGCGGAGCCTGAACCCCCCGCCGCGGATGCGCTCGAGGAGGCGGCGCTCGAGGTGACCTCAGCGCCGCTGGCCAACCACCACGCGAAGAAGAAGAAGTGCCGGCGCCACGTCGGCGTCCACGCGGAGTGGTCGTCCGTGGCGCCGCTGCCAGCGGCGCGGGAGCGGCACATCGCCCTGCTCATGCCGGACGGCCAGGTGATGGTCGCCGGCGGCAGCGGCGATTACCCCTACCCCACGACGGTCGACTTCTACAATCCAGCCGCCGACACGTGGACGCCCCGTCACACGCTGGCCTACCCCATGTCCCCCGTGGGCGCGGCGCTCCTCCAGGACGGCAGGGTGCTCTTCAGCCCAGGCGGGCTTGTCTATGATCCGATCACGGGCACGACGGCGAGCGTCCCGCTCACGCCCGGCGAGGCGGCCCGTGGCTGGGAGTTCGCCTATACCGCGCTCACCCTCCTGCCGGACGGGCGGGTATTACGCACGGGCGGCAGCGACGACGACAGCACGCTCAAGGAGGCCGTGTTCTACGATCCTGCCACGAACACGTGGTCCAGCGCAGGGTCGATGTCGGTGACCCGCTACCTGCACACGGCGACGCTGCTCCACGACGGGCGCGTGCTCGTCGTCGGCGGCTACACGTTGAACGGCAACGAGATGCCCCAGGGCCGCACCAGCGTGGAGATCTACGATCCGGCCACGGGCGTCTGGACGGCGGCGGCGCCGACGAACCTGCCCCGCATGCAGCACACGGCCACGCTGCTGCCGAGCGGGCGCGTGCTGGTGGTCGGCGGCGGCGGCAGGATCTACGGCGGCACCGAGGAGGAGATCGAGGTTCTCGTCGATGCCGGCGAGACCGCCGAGATTTACGATCCCGCAAACGACACGTGGACGTTGACCGCGCCGCCGAACTTCCTCCACACGTGGGCGTCCGCCGTCGCGCCGATGTCCCACGGCCGCGTGATGGCCGTCGGCAGCGACGGCGCCGAGATCTTCAAGGAGGCGAACGGCAGCTGGACCCCGATCGACGAGCCGATCCAGAGGGGCTTCCCCACCGCGACGACCCTGCAGGACGGCTCGGTCCTCATCACCGGCGGGTATGACGCGACGTACTTCAGCAATCCGCCGACCCTCGCGAGCGTGGAGCGCTACGGGGGCTGCAAGAAGAACCATTGATGCACACGCGCCGCCGCGCGCCGCTCGCCCTCGCGCGAGGAACGGAACGAGGCGGCCTATCTCACGCCTCGCGCTCGCGCCCGTGCCAGCAGGAGATCTCCAGCCTGTCCCCCAGCGGGATCTCCACCGACCCGTAGCCGCTGCCCGCGCCGCGCACGTACTCCAGGTACGGCCGCAGGTCGTCGGGCGCGATGTCGAGATCGTCCGCGACGATGAGCGCGCCCCTCCGCAACCGGGGCTCGAGCATCCGGAGCACCGGCAAATAAAGGTTCTTCCATCCGTCCAGCAGGACCAGATCGATCGGCCCCTCCACGTCCCGCAGCGTCACCAGCGCGTCTCCCTCGCGGATCTCGACGAGATCGCCGAGCCCGCTCTCCTCGACGTTCTGCCGCGCCCGCCGCACCTTCTCCGGGTGCAGCTCGCTGCCGATCACCCGCCCGCCGCCGCCGTCGCGGATGGCCGCGGCCAGGAACACCGTCGAGATCCCGAACGACGTGCCGAACTCCACCACCGTGCGCGCCCGCGCCGCGAAGGCGAGCAGGTGAAGCAGCCGCCCGACCTCGCGGGAGACCGGCAGATACGCGTCGGCGAGCATGTGGGCGAGCGTCTCGGGGTCGGGTCTCGGGCCGCGGTGCTCCCAGTCGCCGCGGACGCGGGCGATGATGCCCGGATCGCCGCTGTCGGCGTCCTGGAAGAGGCGGTCGAGGGTCCTTTGAACGCGCGGCGAATCGAGCGTCGTGCTCATGATGGCATGTCTCCTCCGGGCAGGCCCAGGCGACGGCTCCCCTGCCCTCGCGGCTGCCCTGGTCGACACAGAACCTGCGCCCGAACAGACATGACTTCCAGTGCATGTACGGTAAGTTATTGCTGCGTCCCATGCACTCCATGGATCTGAACCTGCTCGTCGCGCTCGACGTGCTCCTCGAGGAGGAGAGCGTCCTCCTGGCCGCGAAGCGGATGCACCTCAGCCCCTCGGCGATGAGCCGCACGCTCGCGCGCGTCCGCGAGGCCGTGGGCGACCCGATCCTCGTGCGCGCCGGCCGGCGGCTCGTGCCCACGCCGCGCGCCGCCGAGCTGCGCCCGCGCGTGCGCGCGGTGGTCGCCTCGGCCAGCGCGGTCCTCCGCGAGCGGGGCGCGCTCGACGTCGCCGCGCTCACCCGCAGCTTCGCGGTCCGGACCAGCGACGGCATGCTCGGGCTCGTCGGCGCCCCGCTCCTCGACGCGCTGAGGGCCGAGGCCCCGGGCGTCACCGTCCGCTTCCTGCCCGAGGGCGACGAGGACGTCGCCGCGCTCCGGGAGGGCCGGATCGATCTCGACCTCGGCATCATCGGCGACATGGGCCCGGAGATCCGCGTGCAGGCGCTCGTCAGGGACCGCTTCGTCGGCGTGGTGCGCCGCGGCGGCCCGCTCGCGTCCGGCAAGGTGACGCTGGAGCGGTTCGTCGAGCACGCCCACCTCGGCGTCTCCAGGCTGGGCAAGACCTGGGGCCCCATCGACGAGGCCCTCAAGAAGAAAGGGCTCGCCCGGACCACCGCGGCCGTGGCGTCAGGCCATTACGCGGCGCTGTGCCTCCTCGCCAGCTCCGACCTCGTCGGCGCGTTCCCATCGAAATGGCTCGCGCACGCCGCCCCGCGCTTCGATCTCGTCACCTTCCCGCTGCCCGTGACCACGCCGGCCATCACCATCGCGCAGGCGTGGCACCCCCGCTTCGACGCCGACCCGGCGCACCGGTGGCTGCGCGACCGGCTCCGCCGCGTCTGCCGGTCGCTCGCGGAGCTCGGGGCGTAGCCGCGCCCGGTCGAGCGGCGTCGCTTCGGGGCGGCCGAAAGTCGACAACGTCGATCACGTCGACAACGTCGACAACGTCGACCCGTGAGCGAGCAGCGCTGTGGCGTGAAGGCGGTCCCCTTCGACGCATGAAAGATGCCGGGATCACGCGACTTTTACAGAAGAGCCGGATCGCGGTTGTCACGGTGTCCTCTCACCCCGAGGCAGGCCCGGCAGTTGGGACTTGACGCCTCCGAGCGGTTGGATTTCCTTCTCGCCCAGTAGCGTCATCACGTGGACGTCGCCAGCGATGTTCACGCCGAGCGCGTCCTCAGAGGATGCGAGCTCGAACACGAGGACAGCGATGAACTTGCGAATGCTAACGTCTCCCGTCGTATCGGCATGGTTTGCGGTCACGGTGATCGCCTGCGCGCCCAGCAACCAAGGCACCCAGGTCGGCTCGCCCGATCCGGCGAGCTCCACGAACCCGGCGGGCAGCGCCGCTCCGGCCAGCACCGCGACCCCGAGCGGCGCGGCCCAGACGCCCGCCCCGGCGGAGCCCGCGCCCCTCGGTCCGCCGCTCAAGCCCGCTGCCAAGGGAGCGTTCGCCACGGGGGAGTACCGCAACCTGTTCGCCGAGCTGGGACACAAGCCCGAAGAGATCGACGCGAAGATCGCGAAGGCCTACGAGCAGCTGTTTCACGGCGATCCCAAGGAGCAGGCCGTCCTGTTCCCGGCGGGAAAGAACGCGAACGGCCCCAAGGCGTACATCATGGACATCGGCAACAACGACGTCCGCTCCGAGGGGATGTCGTACGGCATGATGATCGCGGTGCAGGTCGATCGCAAAGACGACTTCGACGCCCTGTGGAACTGGGCCAAGTCCCACATGTACCGCGCGGATCCGAAGCACCCCGGCTTCGGCTATTTCTCGTGGCAGATGCGCGCGGACGGCACGGCCATGGATGAGAATCCGGCCCCGGACGCGGAGGAGTATTTCGCCACCGCGCTGCTGTTCGCGTCCAACCGCTGGGGGAACGGCAAGGGGATCTACGATTACAAGAAGGAAGCCTTCGCCATCCTCGACGCGATGAAGAACCGGAAGCCGATCACCGGGCCGGTCAACAAGGACAAGCGCAAGACGACGCTGCACTCGCTCTTCAACACCGAGCACAAGATGGTGCGGTTCACGCCCGACGCGGACAACTTCGCCAAGAACGGTGATCACACCGATCCGTCGTATCACCTGCCGGCGTTCTACGACGTCTGGGCGGCCTGGGGCCCCGAGGCCGATCGCGCGTTCTGGGCCGAGGCGGCCAAGGTGAGCCGCGATTACTTCGTCAAGGTGACCCATCCGAAGACCGGGCTCGCTCCGGATTACGCCAACTTCGATGGCACCCCCAAGGCTGCCTCCTGGGACGCGGGGACCGCCAACTTCCGTCAGGACGCGTTCCGCACCGCGATGAACTGGTCGGTGGACGCGGCGTGGTGGGCGAAGGATCCGCGCCAGACCGAGCTGAGCGATCGCCTCCTCGCGTTCTTCGAGGCGCAGGGCCCCAAGTACAAGGGCAATTTCACCCTCGAGGGCAAGCCCACCGTCGACTACGACTCGCTCGGGCTCGTGTCGGCGAACGCCGTCGCGGCGCTGGCCGCGACCCATCCGCGGGCCTGGCGCTTCGTCGAGGAGCTCTATCAGCGCGAGGCGCCCACCGGCAAGTGGCGGTACTACGACGGCATGCTGTACACGATGTCGCTGCTGCACCTGAGCGGGAAATTCCGCATCATCACGCCGCAGGCGCAGGCCGCGGCGCCGGCTGCCGCAGCGAAGGCGCCGGCCGCGGCGCCGGCTGCCGCTGCTGCTGCTGGGAAGGCGCCGGCCGCGGCGCCGGCTGCCGCTGCTGCTGGGAAGGCGCCGGCCGCGGCGCCTGCTACCGCTGCTCCCGCTGCTGCGAAGAAGTAGCTCGGCAGGCGTGGGGGGCGCTCGTCATCACTCCGGTGATCGCGGGCGCCCGACGCCGACTCCCCTCGCAAGGCCTTTGTCCCGCCGGGAGGTCGCGTTCCCGGACCTGCACCGCGTCGCCACGGAGCCAGCCTGCGCCCCCGGATCACCGGGCGACGCCGTGGAGCTCCAGCTCGCCTCCCGGCGAGCGCGCCGCGACCACGGTGATCGTCGCAGAAGCCGACGGCCCGAACAGCTCGAACGCCGAGAGCCCGGGGACCTCGACCGCGGGCGCCGAGAGATCGGCCGGCCTCCGCCGCAAGGACGCATTGCCGTCCGCGGGCCGCTCCACCCACTCGATGAGCTCGCCGCGGACCTCGGGAAGCACGTACGGCCGGCCCGACTGCTCGATGCTCGCGGCCAGGGCGTCGCCGTCCGCAGGAGCGGTGATGTCCCCGATCCGAAGATCGAACTGCTCGTACTTGGGCTCCGGATGAAACGGCGCCCATTCGAGATAAGCCACCACCCTCTCTCCAGCGCCGAGCGCGCCGAGCATCGGGAAGGACTGTTTGCCTTCCCGGAATCGCGGGACAGCGCGCCTCGTGCGCCGGTCATAGACCACGATGTCCGCTAGATCGCGCTCGTCCTCATCGAAGCGGCCGTCGGGATCCTCGGAGAAATCAGCGAAGGCGACGTGCGTCGCCGAGATGTCCGGGAAACGCTGCTGCCCCGGGCCGGACGCGATCTGGACCGCCTCCGCCTGGCCGATCTCGTACAGGAAGACGTCCGTGTCGCCGCTCTCGTCCGCGGTCAGCCAGCCCGTCAGCACCACGGCGTCTCCCGCCACACGCGGCTCGCCCGCGTGATCGAACGGGCCGCGGATCGTCTGCGTCTCGCCACCCCGGCGCACGCGCACCACGCGTGCTCCGCTGTCCGTCGCCTCCCAGACCACGACGTCGCCGGCGAGCGCAGGCCGGCGGGGCGTCTCGACGGCCGGCGCGAGGAGGAGCTCTTCGCCCGTACCGAGATCACGCAGCCTCAGAGCGCCGCTCACGTCGCCCGCCTCGCGCGGCGCGACGTAGGCCAGCAAGCAGCCGTCGATCGCGTAGGGGGGAGCTCCGGGCGCCTGCGGGGCGCCTGTATCGACGCTCGAGGCGAAGACGGCGACGCCGTCGGCCGCGGAGGCATCACACTCGGCGGGCGAAGGCGGCTCGGCGGGGGCGCCCCCTCCGCCGTCCGGCAGGGGCGCCGGCGATCCGTCGACGGCCGCAGGCGAGCAGCCCGCGACGAGCAGCGCGAGCGCGAACCGCCCGATCCATCCACGGCGAGCGCGCGGCTCTCGATGGCAGGGGCGCGGGGAGATCGGAACGACCGTTTCTCCTGCCGCGCGGCCCTGTCGGCGCTCCTCCTCGAGCCTCGATGTGTTCAGTGCTCCGGAACCGCTGCCCTTCATAAAGAGTCCTCCACGACTGAGTTTGCTTGCCTCTCTGTCAGCAGCGCCTTCACGAGGGGATTCACTCCGCTTTCCTCTGCGACCCGGAGGGAGCACGCATGCCGAGGCGCGCCATGCGCTTCTTCAGACCGTGGCGCGTGATGCCGAGGCGCTCGGCCGCGCGGCTGATGTTCCCGCCGGTCTCCGCGAGCGCGCGCCGGATCGGCTCGCGCTCGTCGTCCTCGGCCAGCGCGTGGCGCGCCTCGCCCGAGTTTCCCCGCCCCGCGGCCGGCGGCGGGACGGGTCCGGCCATCGGCGGCCGGGCCGGCGACGCGGGGCGCTCGGCGGCGTCGGGCGTCCGGCGCGCGCTCGCCGGCAGCGCGCTCGCCCTCACCCCTCGCGGGAGGTGCTCCAGCTCGACGCGGCGCACGCCCAGCGCGGCCAGGCGCTGGACCAGGTGCGCAAGCTCCCGCACGTTGCCGGGCCACGTGTAGGCATCGAGCGCCGCGAGCGCGCGCGGCGCGATCTCGATGGGGGCGCCCGTCCGAGCCAGATACCCGGCGAGCAGCAGCGGCACGTCGCCCTCCCGGTCGCGGAGCGGCGGCAGGTGGATCTCGATGGCGTTCACCCGGAAGAGCAGGTCCTGCCGGAACGCCCGCTCGGCGGCCGCCTGCGCGAGATCCCGGTTCGTGGCCGCGACGATCCGCACGTCGAACGGCCGCTCGTCGTCGCTGCCCACCGGGCGATAGCGCCGTGACTCGAGCGCCCGCAGCAGCGCCGCCTGCCGCGCGAGCGGCAGCTCCCCCAGCTCGTCGAGGAAGAGCGTGCCGCCCTCGGCCCGGGCGAGGAGGCCGGGGCGCGCGCGCTCGGCCCCCGTGAACGAGGCCCGCGCGTGGCCGAAGAGCTCCGCCTCGAAGAGCGCGTCGGGTACGGCGCCGCAGTTGATGGCGACGAGCTCGCGCGAACGGCGCGGGCCGAGATCGTGGAGCGCGCGGGCGAAGAGCTCCTTGCCCGTGCCGGTCTCGCCCATGAGGAGCACGGGCAGATCGCTGTCGATGGCCGCGTCGAGGCGCGCGAGCGCCCGGCCCAGCGCGGCGCTCTGGCCCAGGATGTCGGGGAAGCTCCTCCGCGGCTGGGCCGCGGGCACGACGGTCGTGTCGGCGCGCCGGAGATCGGGCGCGGGCTCGGCGAACGAGGGGACGCAGGGAGGCGCCGGGCCTTCGCGGCGGGGCTCTTCCGGCGCGCCGGGGCGAGCGAAGAGCCGCAGGAAGAGCCCCGCGAGCGACGCCCAGCGAGCGGCCCGCGCCTCCGTGACGGCGTCGAAGCACGCCGGGCGGAACCGGTGCTCGACCACGATGAGCGCGCGCGGAGGCCCGAGGAGCGCCGGATCCGGCGAGGCCGCGCTCGCCGCCAGGGCGCGCGCGCCCATCGAGGCGTGGCCCGCGCCGACGCGCAGCACGAGCCGCGAGCCGCGGCCGCCCGGCGTCTCCACGTCGCGCTGGTAGTGGATGGGCGCGGCCTGGCTCAGCGCGAGCTGCGCCAGGTCGGGCGCGATGCGCCGCGCCGCCTCGGCGATCTCCAGCCCGTCGAGGTCGGCGCCCCAGGCCGCGACCACCCGCCCCTGCTCGTCGACCACGGCGAGCAGCGCGCGCTCGGCCCCCGACTGCTGCACGAGGGCGCGCGCGAGCCCGACTGCGGCCTCCGCGGCGCCGTCCGCGGTCGCCGCCGACGCGAGCCACGCCCAGAGCGCGTCGTCCTCTCCGCTCGCCGCCGCCGTCATGCCTGGGCCAGCATACGCGCCGCCCGCCGCCGCCGGTGCGCTCTGCGCCGCCGCCGGTGCGCCGTGCGCCGCCGCCGGTGCGCCCTGCGCTGCGGACGGTGCCCCTTGCGCCGCATGCGCGCCGCCCCGCGCCGTCGCCGCGGCCGGCGCTCGACGTGCTGCGCCCGGCCGCGCCGAGCGCAGCACGTCGAGCGCCTGCGCCTCCACCTCCGCGAGCATCGCCGCGCGCGCCCGCCGCGCGGCCCGGATCGCCCCCCGCGCCGCCCGCCGGGGCTCCGCCGGCAGCCTGGTGAGGTACGCCTGCGCCTCCGCCACCTGCGCCCGCGCGTCCACCAGCGGGTCGTTCGCCCGCACACCCGGGTCCAGCGCCGCGAGCGCCGCGATCGCCCGCCGCCCGTCGCCGTCGAGCAACGCCACGTTCGCCCGCGCGATCACGAGATCGGCCTGGATCGCCGCAGGGAGCGACGCCGCGAGCGCCCACGCCTCCTCGATGCAGCGCTCCGCCGCGCGCGCGTCGCCGCGGCGCACCTCGATGTCCGCGCGCGCCGACAGGCACCAGCCGCGCCCCGCCACCTGCCCCAGCGACCGCGCGAGGCGCATCGCCTCGTCGAGCGCGCCGAAGGCCTCCTCGTAGCGCGACGCCTTCCCGAGCGCGATCCCGAGGTTCATCAGGCACGAGCGCATGCCGGCGCGGTCCCCGAGGGTCCGCTTGACCGCGAGCGACGCCTCGAACGTCCGCACCGCGCCGTCCACCTGGCCGCGGTACAGGGCGACGACGCCCGCGTTGTGGTGGAGCCGCGCCACCTCTTCGACGTCGTCCACACGCTCGCCTTCCACGTCGTCCACGCGCTCGCCCGCTGACGGCAGCTTCGCCTGCGCCCCCGCGAGCCACGCCTCCGCCTCGCCCCAGTCGGCGCGCATCAGCGCCACGAGCCCCAGCGTCGACAGCGCGAACGCCTCGGCCATCCCGCCGCCGAGCCTTCGCGCCGCCGCGAGCGCCGCGAGCGCCTGCTCCTTGGCCGCGGTCGCGTCTCCATCCCGCGCGCGCTTCTCCGCGCGACGCCGCAGCGCGAGCACGAGCACCCGCTCGTCGCGCTGCGCCGCCTCGTCGAGCCACGCCACGACCTGCGGGTGCGCCGCGCCCACGCCCGCGTCGCGCGTCAGCCGCTCGAGCCTGCAGAGGAGCGCCGGGGTCCTCCGGTCCGCGTCCTCGCCGAGCGCGAGCAGCGCCTCGATCTCCTCCGACCGCAGCCCGGCCTCGCGCGCCTGCGCCGCGGCCCGCTCGTGGAGCTGCGCGCGCCGGGCTCTCGTGCACGGCGCCGCCGCCGCCGAGAGGAGCGCCGACGCGGGCGCGCCGGGATCCGCGAGCAGCGCCGCGGCGACCTCCTCGGCGACCTCCGGCGTGGCGAGCGCCGCGGCGAGATCCTTCGCCAGGGCGGGAGCGGACAGCGTGGTGAGCGCGCCGGCCGCCGCCTCCCGCCGCGCGATCAGCGCGCCCGCGAGCAGCTCGCCCAGGGCTCGCTCGCCGGAGGCGCCCGGCTGCGCGCCACCCCGCGCGTACGCCCGGCCGCCGCGCCCGAACCCGAGAGCGCAGCGCGCCTCGGGCAGGGCGCCGCCCGCGATCGCGATCGCGGCGAGCGTCGCGCAGGCGTCGGCCGACAGCCCGCGCACGCGCTCGATCGCGGTGTCCTTCGTGAGCGGCACGCGGCCGAGCGACGCGAAGAGCCACCCCGGGTTCTTCCCCGACGCCACGGCGGCCTCGCGCACGCTCGCGTCGTCGTCCACGCCGAGCGCGCGGCACAGCGCAGCGAAGCTCGCGTCGCCGAGCGGCCCGAGCGCCACGCACGCCGCGCCCTCGGGCGCGCTCCGGGCCGTCGCGACCACCTCGATCGCCGCGCCGCCGGGCGCCGCCGGCCGGCACCGGTACGCGTCGAGCGCGGCGCGCAGCTCGGCCGGGGCCTGATCCAGGTCGTCCAGCAAGAGCAGGAGCGGGGGCCCGTCGCCGGGCGGCGTCACGAACGGCGGCGCCCGCTCGGCGCCCCGGAAGAACGCGATGAGCCGCAGCTGGAGCGGGTCGGCCTCGCGCGGGAACGCAACGTACCTGGCGCTCCGCCCGGCGAGCAGCGCCCGCGTCACGAGCTCGCGGCCGAGGTGGCTCTTGCCGGCGCCGCTCGGCCCCGTGACGTAGCGCACGCGGCCTGACGGTGACGGCACCTGCTGCAGCGCCTCGAGCTCGCGCTCCCGCCCGATGGGCGCGGGCGGCGCCCCCACGGCGATGCCCGCCTCCGCGGCCGCGACGCCGAGCTGCCGGAGCACCTCGCGGGCCTCGGAGGGGCGGTCTCGCGGGTGCAGCGCGAGCAGCGCCTCGATCACCTCGGCCACGCTCGGCTGGACCCACGATGCGGCGTCGCGCAGCGGGCGCCGCGCGCGAAAGGGCCCGGGCGGGCGGCCCGCGGCCGAGCACCACGCGAGCGCCCCCAGGCTGTAGAGGTCGGACGCGGCCGACGGCGCGCCCCCGGCCAGCAGCTCGGGCGCAGCGAACGCCGAGGTGAACGCGACGGCGCCGCCCGGCGCGCGCGCCCTCGACACCGCCGCCCCGAGGTCGAGGAGCACGGCCTCGGCGCCGCCCCCGCCGAGCGGCCGCAGCCGGACGTGCGCCGGCTTGAGATCGCTGTGCACGAACCCCGCGTCGTGCAGGGCGGCGAGCGTCCTCGCGACGCCGGCGAGCACGCCCGCGAGCCGCGCCGGGCGTTCTGCGGCCGGGCCCTCCTGGACCCACGCCGCGGCGTCGTCGCCGGCCACGTACTCCTCGACGAGGAAGGGCGCTCCCGTCCGCTCGTCCCGCCCGAGATCGTGCGCCCGCACAACGCCGGGGACGCGCAGGCGCGCGAGCAGCGCGAACTCGCCGAGCAGGGTGTCCTCGCGGAAGGCGCCCTGACGGAACACCTTCGCGACGAGCTCGCGCCCCCGCGCCTCGCGGTCGATCACGCGCCCCACGACGCCCTGCGCTCCCTGTCCGAGGATCTCGCCGGGCTCGTACCGAGCATGGGCCACGAAGGGCTCGCGCCGCGGGGCGTGCATGGTGGAGAGGTTACTCGCGCGCGGCGCTCGCCGTCGCTCCGGCTGCGATGCGGGCGAGCAGGGGCTGGCCGTACGCGGGCTCGCCGAGCATCGTGAGCGCGCGGCGGAGGCGCGGCTCGGCGAAGCGCCCGAGATCGTCGAAGTGGCGCTCGGCGTCGCCGGCGAGGGAAGGATCTGCGAGCCGCCGCGCCGCGCCGACGTCCGCTGCCTCGAGCTCGGGCGAGAGCACCTCGACGCGGAGCATCATGACGCGCACGACATCGGCAGGCGTGGGAATGATGTCGATCGGGATCGAGGCGTCGGTCCACGCCTCCGGAGCGAGGTAGAGCACCCGGACGCCGGGCGTCCGGAACCACTGGCGCTTCCAGGTGTTCACCATGGCGACGGCCTCGTCGTGGTACAGACCGGTCGCGTCGAGGGTGTCGATCATGCTCGCGCCGAGCGACTCGACGAACTCGTCGAGCGGCGGAGCTCCGTCGAGCGAGGGGGCGCGCTCGACGAGCGTGCCGCCCGTGGCGATGCCCTGGGGGTGCGCGACGAACGCCCCCGTCGAGGCGCCGACGTTGAGGACGAAGACGGCGCCGATCGCCTCGTCGAGGGTATTCTCGGCGGAGATCTCCCCGCCGGTGCCGGCCGTCACGCGGACGGGCAGGTCGAAGTTGCCGAGCCCTCGATAGAACAGGAAGCGCTCGTGCTGGGGCGCCTCCATCGCGCCGGGCACGCCTGCGATGCGGAGCGGGTTGGCGCCGACCTGGCGCGCGTGCGCCCACGTGAACCGATCGAGCGGCGCCTCGGGCAGGGGGACATCGCTGTCGCGCCCGAGGACCTCGATGTTGCTCCACTGGAGGTACCCGCGCGCGTTCGGGCCGTACGCCTCCGCGCACGTCTGCGAGCTGAAGGGGAAGTCGGGGTCGAACGCCGGGTCCGCGTACGTCGTCACGCCAGCAACGCTGCCGGGCGCGATGATGGGCGGGTAAAACTCGCGGACGGCGGGGTACCACTGCGTGAAGATCCCTTTGGGGAACCCTATCTGGACATGCGCGTCGAGCGGCTCCTCGGCGTAGAAGTAAGTGACCGGCGTCTCCATCTTCACGTTGACGCTCGTCGAGATCGAGCCATCGAGCGTGCCGGCTCCGAGCCGGTCATAGACGAAGGCGGGGAGGTCCTCCTCTTCGTGGTGCAGCCCCGGTTGAAGCGAGCCGTCGGAGCCGACGACCACGGTGTCGGTGCCCCATTCGTGGACGATGAAGCCCTTGCCGGGGTACGCGAGATCCGGCGCCGAAGGCACGGCGGGCGTGGCCTGCTGGCCGGGGCGGACGCCCTCGTGAGGCGCTGGCCCGGCCGGATCGGCCGGGGCGTCGCCGGTCGAGCTGCCGCCGTCGGCCGTTCCGGCGCACGCGGCGAGCAGGGTAGCGAGGAGCATGGGAAGCATGAGGCGGTGGGATGTCGGTTCGGTTACCATGGTAAGGTCTCCTGCCAGCCCCTGAAGCAGCTCTCGGGCCATCGCGCCAAGTAATTGAATTTCAATGGATTTCGCGCATCGCACCGGGGCGGTTACCAGGGGACGTGGTAACCGGGACGACGGGGTGACCAGGAGCTGGTAACCGTGGACGATCGGCCGAGCGAGGAGTCAGGCGGGCGGTTGAAGTGAAACGCATGGCCACTTTGCCGATCGCCGACCGCTGGTTCGAGATCACGCGCGTCAGCGATGACATCACGCTGCTGATCGAGCCGCACGTGGTGCCGCTGATGCGCTGCAACATCTGGCATGTGCGCGGTCGCGATCGCGACCTGATGATCGACACGGGGTTGGGCATCGTCAGCCTGCGGGAGGCCATGAAGCACCTGATCGACAAACCGGTGACGGCGGTCGCGACCCACACCCACGCCGATCATGTGGGCAGCCACCATGACTTCGAGCACACCTTGGTGCACGAACTCGAGGCGGAGAACCTGCGCTCACCGACCGACCGCGGCACCTTGCTGGCCTCGGTGATGGGCGCCGCGAAGATCCGCAAGCTGGGCGACGCTGGCTATCCGATCGAGGGCGATGTGATCACCGCCCTGCCCTACGCGGAGTACGACATGGCAAGCTACGCCCTGCATGGCGCGCCGGTCACGGAGGTCGTCGCCGAAGGCGACGTCGTGGATCTCGGCGACCGTCACTTCGAGGTGCTGCACCTGCCCGGTCACTCGCCGGGCAGCATCGGTCTGTGGGAGGCGGCGACCGGAACCTTGTTCTCGGGCGATGCGATCTATGACGGGCCGCTGCTGGATGAGATCGAGGGCGCAGACATTCCCGCCTACGTCCGCACCATGAAGCGGTTGCGGGAGCTCCCAGTGCAGATCGTGCATGCAGGCCACGACCCCAGCTTCGGCCGGGCACGGCTGATCGAGCTGGTCGATGCCTACCTGGCGAAGCGCGCCTAGCGTGCGCCGGCAATGCAGGCGATCGTCGAGGAGGGTCGGCTGCCCTGTCGGCCCTACCTGGGTCGGCTGCCCCGTCGCTTGACAAAATAGAACGGTCGTTCTATCAAGTCGAGGTGGCGAAAGGTGAAGATACCCGGCAGGCCATCCTGGCCGAGGCGCTGGCGCTGGCGAGCGAGGTCGGGCTCTCGGGCGTGACCGTCGGCGCCCTGGCGGAGCGCGTGAAGATGTCGAAGAGCGGCCTCTTCGCGCACTTCAGCTCCAAGGAGAACCTGGACGTCGCCATCCTCGAAGAGGCCAAGCGCCGCTTCGTCGACCTCGTGGTCGCGCCCGCGCTGCGCGAGCCGCGCGGTGAGCCGCGCGTGCGCGCGCTCATCGATCGATGGTTCGTCTGGACAGAGCAGGACTTCATGCCAGGCGGCTGCGTCTTCCATGCAGCCGCGGCCGAGCTGGACGACAAGCCCGGTCCGGCGCGCGACGCGCTCGTCGCGTCGCAGAAAGACTGGCTGGCCACGCTCGCGACCGCCGCGCGCATCGCCGTCGAAGAGGGCCACTTCCGCTCGGACCTCGACCTCGGGCAGTTCGCCTTCGAGGTCTATGCCATCGCGTCCGGCTCCCACGCGCTCAGCCGCTTGATGCGCGAAGAGGCGTCGGAGCGCCGGGCCCGCACCGCCTTCGAGAGGCTCGTGGCCGACGCCCGGCGTTCGCCCCGCCGCTCTGCCTGATCCGTCTCGCAATCCCCCGAGGAGGTCCCCCATGCAGGAAGCCAATCAGGTCCATTCGTCGCCCAATAATAGAACGATCGTTCGTACTGATCCGCGGCAGGTCCTCCTGCGCGGTGGGCTCCGGTTCGGGTTCAAGCTCCTCAACAAGGCCGCGCCGGATCTGGCCTCCCTGGCGGCCGAACGGCTGTTCCGCTCTCCGCGCCGGCACGCGCGCCCGGCCTGGGAGGAGGAGATCCTCGCCGGCGCGGCGCGCTTCTCGCTGCCGTGGGGCGCGGAGGCGCTGCCCGCGTGGTCGTGGGGGGACGGGCCGACCGTGCTGCTCGTGCACGGCTGGGAGGGGCGTGGGAGCCAGCTCGGCGCGTTCGTGAGGCCGCTCGTGGACCTGGGCTTTCGCGTCGTGACGTTCGACGCGCCGGGGCACGGCGATGGGCCGAGCCGGTCGGCCACGCTCGTGGAGCTGGCCCGCGCGGTCACCGTCGCGATGGACGAGGTCGGGCCCGTCCACGCCATCGTCGCGCACTCGCTCGGGAGCGCCGCGACGACGTATGCCCTGTCCCGCGCGGCGTCCGTCCGGCGCGCGGGCGCTCCGGCGCCGAGGCTCGTGTTCATCGCGCCGCCGAACAGCGCGGTCCGCTACACCCAGCATTTCGCGAAGCTCCTCGGCATCGACGAGGCCGTCCGGCGCCGCATGGTCGCCCGCCTCGAGGCGCGCTACGGCGTGCCGCTCGCGGACCTCGACGCGCTCTCTGCGGCCCCGCGGATGAACGCGCCGCTGTTCGTCGTGCACGACCGCGACGATCGCGAGGTGTCGTTCGAGGCAGGCGCGGCGCTCGCCGATCGCTGGCCGGGCGCGCGGCTCATGTCGACCCGCGGCCTCGGCCACAGGCGCGTCCTGCGCGCGCCGGAGGTGATCGCCGAGGTGGTCGAGGTCGTGACCGGCACCCCGTGGCCGGTCCGGACAGGGCTCGAGACGTGCGAGCTGGAGCGCGAGCTGTTCGAGCGCGACCGCCGGCGCGTGGTGTGACGCGGTCACTGACGACGAGCGGGTGGGAATGATCCAGCCGGCTCGTCCTATCCTCCCGAGCCCTCAATAGAACAGGAAGTGCTCGTGCTGGGGCGCCTCCGGAAGGCGAACACGACGCACGACGCGGAGAACGCTGTTCATCGGCGCCTCGATCGGGCGTCGGACATCAGGCACGCCTCCAGCGTATCGCAGATCCTCGATAGCTCTTCGCTCGTGTGCGCCGCGAAGCCGAAGCGAAATGCGGGCACCGCCCCGGCCGCGACATGAACGGACCCCGGGGTGAGGGCCAGGCCGCGTGCGTGCGCGCGCTGGACGAGCTCCTCCGAGGTCAGGTTGCGCAAGCGCATCCAGAGCGCCAATCCCCCGCCGGGCGGGTCGCACTCGATCGCGGAACGCAAGGGCGACCTCGACGCGAGCTGCTCCAGCAGGTGATCACGACGCTGCCGGTAGAGCTGCCGGGCGCGCCGCGCGTGACGCTGGATCTCGCCGTCCTCGATGAGCTCGGCCACGGCGCGCTCGAGGGCGACATCTCCCTGACGATCGAGCAGCTCACGGACCGCCCTCAAGCGCGCGACAACGGACCTGTCCGCGATGATGTACCCGAGCCGCAGGGCCGGAGCGATGAGCTTCGAGAGCGAGGCCACGTAGATGCAGCGCGACGAGAGGTCCTTGGTCGCGGCGAGGGGGAGCAGCGGCGCGCCCTCGAAGTGGTACTCGTAGTCGTAGTCGTCCTCGACGATGTAGAGACGAAACGACTCGCAGATTCGTCGCAGGTGCATCCGACGCTCGGCCGACATGGCGACGGTCGTGGGGTATTGATGGTGAGGCGTCACGTACACGGCCTTGAGGC
The DNA here is from genome assembly GCF_051524395.1 of Sorangium sp. So ce117. Lineage (NCBI taxonomy): Bacteria > Pseudomonadati > Myxococcota > Polyangiales > Polyangiaceae > Sorangium > Sorangium sp. So ce117. The sequence continues at coordinate 4,617,948 of NZ_CP150309.1, read as the reverse complement.
GCCCCTTGAGCTTCCTGGCGTGCGCCTCCAGCTCCTCCGTTCGAAGGCCGTGGGCATCGACCGGCACATGAACGACGTCGGCCCGGGCGAGCTGGAACGCGCGCCAGGCAGGCGTGTATCCAGGGTGCTCGACGGCGACGACATCCCCAGGCTCCAGCATCGCCAGCGCGAACAGGCTCAGCGCGCCCTGGCTGCCGCGCGTCAGCACGACCTCCTCCGAGGAGCACGACAACCCGCGTGCGTGATTGACGAAGCCCGCAAGGACCTCCCTGAGCACGGGATCGCCCGCGGCATCTCCGTAGCCGAGGCCCGTCCGCGCCAGCGCTCGGAGAGCGCGCCGCTGCGCGCGCGCGAGCTCGTCCACGGGCGCGATCCGGGCGTCCGGGATCCCGTCGTTCACCGCGATCATGGCGCCGTGGCGCTTGGCGAGGACCGTATCGACCGAGCGGCGGCCCTCGGCATCCGCGACGGCGAGCGTCGGAAGGTTGAGCGCGACGCGGGTGCCGCGCGCGGGCAGCGCCTCGAGCCACCCCTGGGCCACCAGCTCGTCGACGGCGGCGACGACGACCTTCCGGTTCACGTTGAGCTGCGCCGCGAGCGTCCGGCTGCCCGGGAGCGTTGAACCCGGCAGCAGCCGCCCGCGCTGGATCTCTTGAACGATCGCCCTGCTCAGCTGGGTCTGCCGAGGCACGGACGCGCCGTCGTCGAGCACCAGGTCGAAGCGCCAGGGCCGACCAGCTGGACCCGTCGAGATGTTCGTTCTGGAGCCTGTCATGGGTCCAGCTTCGCGCTATCCACTCTCCTGCGCAAGACGCCTTTTGCGCTGACAGGGAGCCGACATGAGCGAACAATTCCATTCAGCAGACTTCGACAAGACGCCGCCGCGGCCTCGCGTGGTGATGCCAGAGAGGCTCGCGCATCCCGCGGTCGAGTCCGCCGGGCTTCACGGCAAGTACTCGAGGGCGAGGAAGCATCCTGTCTTCTTCGTGGACCTCCCGTCCCACGCGATCAGCGTGACCCTGGGATGGCTCGATCCGGGGCAATCCTCGAACCGGCATCGGCACACGTACGAGACCATCCTCTACGTCCTGGAGGGAGAGGGCTACTCGTACGTGGGCGGGAGGCGTGTCGACTGGAAGCAGGGGGACGCGATCTACGTCCCTGTCTGGGCCTGGCACAACCACGTCAACACCGGAAAGGGTCGGGCCCGCTACCTCGCCTGCGAGAACGCGCCGATGCTGCAGAACATGGGAGGTGTCGCGCTCCGCGAAGAGGTGCCCGATCGGGGAGATCAGCTCTTCGACTGGGATCACGAGGCGGAAGGAGGCGTGCGATGACATCCTCTCTCCGTGGCATCATCGCCTACCCCATCACGCCGTTCACGGAGGCTGGACGCGTCGACGAACAGCTCCTCGGCCGCATCGTCGACGACATGCTCGCCGCGGGGGTCCATGCGATCGCCCCGCTGGGCAGCACCGGGGTGTTGCCGTACCTCTCGGACGCGGAGCGCGAGGCCGTCACCGACATCGTCGTGAGGCGCGTGGCGGGCCGGGTCCCGACGCTGGTCGGCGTCTCGAGCCTCACCACGGAGCGGACGGTGCACCACGCGAGGTACGCGGAGAGGGCCGGCGCCGCCGCGGTGATGATCCTCCCGATGAGCTACTGGAAGCTCTCGGACAGGGAGATCGTGGCGCACTTCGAGGCCGTCGCGAAGGCCATCTCCCTCCCCATCGCCGTGTACAACAACCCGGCGACGGGCGGCCTCGACCTGAGCCCGGACGTGATCGCACGGTTGCTGCAGATCCCGAACGTCACGATGGTCAAGGAGAGCACCGGGGACGTGAACCGGATGCACCGCCTCGTGCAGCTCTGCGGCGACCAGGTTGCCTTCTACAACGGAAGCAATCCGCTCGCGCTCGCCGCCTTCGTGGCCGGGGCTCGCGGCTGGTGCACGGCTGCCCCGCACATCATCCCTCGCCTCACCGTCGAGCTCTATGACGCGGTGACCCGTGGTGATCTCGACGCCGCTCGGCGCTCTTTCTATCGCCAGCTGCCGTTCCTTCAGTTCATCGTCGCGCATGGCCTGCCGCGGGCCATCTCGGCGGCCCTCGAGCTGATGGGCACACGGGTCGGGCCGCTCCGGGCCCCGCTGCAGCCCCTCGAGAAGGCGCGGGTGGAGGAGCTCCGACGGATCCTGGTCGACCTCGCCGTACTGCCATCCGCATGAGCCGTCCGGAGTCTTTGCTACCGCTCGTCACGCCATCGCTCGCGCCTTGATCGCGTCTCGCCCAGCAAGATCTCGGCGATGCGTCATCTGTTCCGGTGGGGTGCCTCCTCGCGTACACTCGATCCCACGATGAAATCTCCTGGCTTGTTCCGGTGGATCGGGTTGCTGTTGGTCGCCGCGACCGCTTGCGGCACGTCTCCGAATCAGCAGCAAGTGACGTCCGGGACCGGCGGGGCGGGCGGCAGCCAGCCCGACGGGTCCGGTGGAGCGGGCGGCCAGGCCGGCGCGGGCGGCACGGGCGGCGCGGGTGGCGCCGGCGGCCAGGCCGAGGCCACCTGGCCGACCGGTTGCGCAGAGCAGCCGGCGTCCATCAGGACCGAGGGCGCCATCGTCGAGCTCGCGTTCGAGCTCGTCCTCGGCGGCGAGCCGTTCGTGTTCGGCGAGCCGAACGTCGCGCCGGACGGCAGCACGGTCACGCCGCTCAACGTTCGCTTCTACGTCTCGCACGCGGCGCTGATCGGGGCGGACGGCAATCTCGTGCCCGTCGATATCGTCGGCCCGGACGGCGCCGCCACCCCTTACGGGGTCCACTTCTTCAACGCCGAGGACCCGGGCTCGGCCACGCTCCGGCTGCGCGCTCCGGACGGCAGCTATGAAGGCGTCAGCTTCGTCTGGGGCTTGCACAAGGCCTGCAGCACCTCTCGGCCCGAAGCGAACGTCGCGCCTCTGTCGGAAGCCTCCCAGATGACGTGGCCGCACAGCGGTTACCTCTTCCTGCGCTACGAGGGCAGCGTGGCTCCGCCGGCCGAGGGTGAGGGTGGTTCCGATGATCCGGACGGAGAGACGGCCGCGGTTCCGCCGGCGGTCCACATGGGAGGCAACCTGGCCGAGGATCTCGCCCCCAGGGTCGAGGTACGAGGCGCGCTGTCCGTGCCCGCGAGCGGCTCGACGGGCAAGGTCGTCCGGGTCGTCATGGACGAGGTCTTCGGGGGCGCCACGGCGGACATCGACTTGACCGGGTTCGTCGCTCCGCCCGGGCCCGTGGGAGACGAGCTCCTCGCGGGTGAGCGCCTGCGGCGCGGCCTCCCCGACCTGACGGTGTTCACCTTCGGTCCGTGACGCCGGGCTCCAACCGTGGTGGGGCCATCGGCCTCACGGCGCTGCTCCTTGCGGGCGGATGCGGCGACGACGGTCCGACGGCCCCTGGACCTCTGCCGCCGCTCGTCACGGACGCCATCCCCGCCGGGTTTCCGGCGCGCACCGCGGCGGCCAGAGCGCCGGCCGACAACGCGCTCACCGAGGCGAGGGCCCAGCTCGGCAAGAGGCTCTTCTTCGACAAGCGCCTCTCTCGCACCGGCGAGGTAGCGTGCGGGAGCTGCCACCGCCAGGAGTACGCCTTCGCCGATCCGGACCCCGTCTCCCGGGGGGTCGACGGCCGTCTGGGACAGCGGAACGCGCCCGCGCTGGTGAACCTGGCCTGGGGCGAGAGCTTCTTCTGGGATGGCCGCGCGGCCACCCTGGAAGAGCAGGTGGGGAAGCCCATCGAGAACCCCGACGAGATGGATCTACCGCTCGCCGAGGCCGTCGCTCGTGTCGCCGGCGATGACGTCTACGTGAAGGCGTTCAAGGATGCCTATGGCGGGCCTCCCGGGGAGGAGTCCTTGCGCCATGCCCTGGCCAGCTTCGTCCGTTCGATCGTCAGCGCCGACAGCCCTTACGACCGGCACAAGCGCGGGGACGACACGACCTTTGGAGACGCCGAGCGCCGCGGCGAGGCGCTGTTCCTGAGCGAGCCGGCTGGCTGCTTCCATTGCCACCCGTCCGGAATGCTCACCAACGAAGGCTTCTTCAACAACGGCACCTACCTCGACGGCGGCGACGTCGGGCGCCAAGTGATCACCGGGCGCACGGGAGACCTTGGCAAATTCAAGGTGCCCGGTTTGCGGAACATCGCGGCGAGCGCCCCCTATATGCACGACGGATCGCTGGCGACGCTGGAGGAGGTTGGCGACCATTACGATCGCGGCGGGCTGGGCCATTTCTCCACCGATCCGCAGATCGAGGAGCTGGGGCTCTCTCCGGACGAGAAGGCCGATCTGGTGGCGTTCCTGCGGTCGCTGACCGATCCCGCTTTCCTCGACGATCCGCGGTACCGTCCGTGAGCGGCAATCCAGGGACGTGGCGTCATGTCCCCGGATGCCGTGTGTTCCGCCTGGTGGTGAACCTGCGAAGTCCGCGGGAGTCGACCGGAGTCATGGAACAGGTTTGGAATAGGTCTTTGGCCGGGTGGGACGAGTGGGAGGGTTGCGCCGTTCCAGTGGGCGAGGCCGGCTCGCCGCGGTCCCTATCCCCAGGGGGCCAGCACCGCCTTGCGGAGCGTGAGCGCACGGGCGAGCTCGTGATCGAGGCCCTCTCGCCGCAGCTCCGCGATGATGCCGGAGAGCTCGCGGACGGCGAGGTTCGCGTGCTCCTCCTGGAGCGCCCCCAGGAAGGCGCCGACATTGCGGAGCAACCCGTAATCCTCCCACACGGCAAGCTCGAGCAGGTCGCGCAGGATCCCGTCGAGCCCGGCATGATCGCGGGCGAGCGCGAGGTACGCGCGCTCGCTCGCCGCGAACACCTCGCTCATGTCGGCGAGGGAGTCGTCGATCCGATCCATCATCTCGATGATCACGGTCATCGCCGCTCGATGTAGCGCGAGGCGCTCCAGATCCGAGGCTGCCATCGCTCCGAGGAGGTCGACCTGACTCTCGAGGAGGTGCGCGACCAGATCCGTGGCGCGGTGATCGTAGTACGCGTCGTCACCGACGACGCGGCGGAGCTCGGGCTCGAAGCGCGCGGGCGACACCGGGAAGCGCGGCCAGTTCCCCCGGAGCGCGTGCGCCTCGATCCGCCGGCGAGGGGTGTTGCGCATGGCGTCCGTGCGGCGGTTCGGACCGTCATGCCAGACCCGCCTCCAGGCTTTCTTCAGCAGCCACCCGCTCGCTCGCTCTTCCGCATCGAGGACCTCTTCCGGAGTCCGCGCGAGGCGTGCGAGCCGGCCACGCAGGTCGACCACCTGCGCGAGCATCGCCTCGGCGGCCTCGCTGCTGACGCGTCGACTCGCCGCGCGCGCACGGAACTCACGCGCGATCGCATCGAGACCGCGCGGCTCCGCCAGCGCGAGCCGCAGGAGCCACCGGTCCCAGTGGGCGAAGGCGACGCCGTCGATCTCGCGCCATGTCTCCGGGCCGTAGCGCACGCCGTCGTCGAGCGGACGCTCCGCTGGCTGCGGCAGGCGCCTCGCTCGGCCATCGTCTTTTTTCACCTTCGCCTCGGCTCGTTCTCTCACTTCCAGCGGTCGAAGAAGCCTCGGCGCCGCGACTGTCGCTTCCGCATCGCCTTGAACCTCTCCGCGAACCCCGCGCTCGTGCCGTCGCGGGCGGCAAGGTCGCGAAGGTCGATCGCCAGCTTCAGCGCCTCGTCGTAGGCGCTCTTCGCGACCAGGGCCTCCAGCTCGCTCCAGGCTGCGTCGAGCCGCTTGGCCAGCGCGTCGAGCTGCTTCGTCCGGGCGGCCTCTGCGGCCTTGCGCGACCGCTCGGCGCGGAGCGCCTCGGCGCGCTCTCTCTTCTCGCGATGCTCCTCGGCCGCGGCACGCAGCTCCGCGACGGTTCGTGGAACCCTGGTTGGTTTCGCCTTCACCCGAGCACGGAACGCGCGGCGCAGCTCGGCGCCGAGCGCGAGCTCCGGCTCGTCCACCGCGTGCCGTAGCCACTGATCCTTGGTACGCGCGGGGAGCGCGCCGACCCACGCACGGAGCGCGTCGGTATCCTCCGGCTCTGCGCCGCTCGGCTCCGCCGCGGCCGCCAGGAGATCGCCGTCGAGGCGGAGGAAGCCGACCATCGCCTCGAGCGGCGCGGAGAGCTCGCGGAGCCCCGGCGGCAGCGGCGGCTCCGTTTCGTCGTCCTCGACATCGTCTGCCTCGACGGCGAGGAGCCAGGCGAGGTACGCGGCGCGCAGATCTCCGCCCAGGAGCTCGCTCCGCACGGGTGCCAGCGACGCGAGCGACACGCCGCTCGCGAAGTCGTCCTCGGGCTCCTCGGTGTCGCTCACCAGCTCGATCACGACGTGCTCGCCGGCCTTCGTCATGCGCGCGGCGCCGCCGGGGAAGTACGGGTGGAGCTGCTTCTCGTCGGCGCGCGCCGCCGGGAGCCGGAACATCAACCGCCGCGTACCCCAGTTGGCGAAGTAGACGTGCGCGTCGAAGTAGCGCTCGAGGAGCCTCGCCGGGTCGGCCTTGAGGTTACCCCACTGGTACTCGTTCCAGAAGCGCGTGGGCGTGATGTCGGCGCGCGTCGAGATGTCCCTGAGCTCCGCCATCTGCTTGGGCGTGAGGGGACGATCGAGCGCGACGAACTCGTAGCACTGGTACTCGCTCATGTGTGCCAGGTCGTCTCAGCGAGGAGAGTCTCGATGTTGTGCGGCGTCAGGAGCACGATCGAGCGCTCCAGGACGCCGAGCACGACGTCGTGCTCACGAGCCGGAAAGAGGCCGTGGACCGGATGCAATCCAGCACGTCGCTGCCCGGCCAACTCGGGAAGAGCTGGTCGTGCGTACCTGTGCGGAGGTCGTGAGCAACCTGGGTTTCGATGTTCGTTCATGAAGCCGTTTCACGCCACTCCTACCCCACAGGCCAACGCGATGGACACCAAAAATCGTCCGCACGGAGCGAGCGCGACATGAAAAAATAGGATGGCTACAACGAGAAAATTAGTCAGCTTCTCGCAATGCTTTATGAGCCGCAGGCGGGGGTGGGCAGCTCACCCGGGCTTGGGCAGTTGACCCGTGTTGCCGAGGAGCTCCTCGGGAAGGTCGGCCCGGCGACGCGTAGATTGCGGCGCTGGATGCGTCGAGGCCTCGACTGCATAGAGCACGTCGCGCAGATCTTCCCATCGAACCGTGAGCCCCCTCGAGGCCATAGCCTCGTTGCGCCGCCTGTCATCCATGGCGGCCTGTTCGCTGCGTACGCGGCGTCGGGAGGCGTGCCCTCAAGGCCTGTCAGCGACTATGGCCCGGTGGCAGCTGCGAATACGCCGCGGAGATGAGGCCTGAAGGGCTCGGCGCGCGCCATCTCCACGCGGATGCTCAGGGCAGCCACCGCGCGACATCGACGATCTCCCGCGCCACCGCGACGACGCCCTGCGGCCCAGCGACGCGGGCGAACAACGGCGCCAGGTGCCCGAGGTCGTCCTTCGTCCAGTCGTCGAGGAGATCGGGCCGCGGCTTCCAGCCGAGCTCGTTCAGGAGTCTCTGGCAGACGCGGCGCGCGTGCGGCTCGGTCATCGAGGCGGCCAGCGGGATCAGCGCGAAGAGCGCCTCGTCCTCGTCGCTCGGCCGCTCCAGAGCGCGCTCGACCACATCGCGCGCAATCGCCGGCGCGTCGTCCGGCGAGGCCACGGCGATCGCGACCAGCTCTGACCACGGGGCGCCGATCTCGCGGGACAGGTCGAGGACCGCATCGGCCCCGAGAGCCCGGGTCCACGCAGCGGCGTTCCGCGCAAAGAGCAGGCGCGCGCCGTCGCTCTCCCGCAGATCGCCCGACAGCTGGGCCCAGGCGGCCTTGTGGACCGCGGCGGGCAGGTGCGCGAGCAGCGCGGATCGCACCTCGACCCGGTCCGACGGCTGGGGCAGCGTTTCCACCAGCGCGAGCGCATCCTCCACGCGCCCCAGATCGCAGAGGCGCGCGGCGACGGCCTTCACCACCGGGAGGTGGAAGCCGGCCGCAGCCGCGCACGCCTGGACCAGCGCGAACGCGGCGCCGGCAGGCGCGTGCGGCGCGAGCGCGCAGATGCTCCAGCACGCGTCCGGTGGAAGCGCGTCGTCCGCCAGCAGCGACAGCGCGAGCCCCAGCGCCTCCGACGCACCCGCTTCCCGCTCCTCCGCGGGCAGGCCCGTAGCGAGGCGAGCGAGGACCATGTGCCGCTCCGAGGGGGGCAGCGCTTCGGACCATGCCCACAGCCCGCGCACCGCCGCGGGAGACCATCGCGCGGCGGCCTCCGAGAGCCGCGGCAGCTCGTTGCTCCTCGCGTCGGCCGGGACCTCGGCGAACGCCTCGCGACCGAGGTCGCGCGCCTCGTCCTCGGGCAGCAGCGCCGCCAGGGACACGCGCGCGAGGCGGCTCTCTCTGGTCGGCTCGCGACCGAGCCGCGCCGCCGCCTCGCGCGCGGCCGTCACGCGCGCCTGCCCGCCGAGTGCGCGCGCCACGGCGGCGAGCGCGACCCCGCCGGCGTGCTCCTCGCTGGCGGCCTCGAGCGCCCAGTCGAGCACGACGGCGCGCTCGGCGTCGGGCAGCTCGTGCGCCAGCCGGATCAGGGCGCCGGCGCGCTCCGCGGCGTCGGCGATCGGCCGCCCGGCCTCGAGGACGTCCTCGCCGACGCGCGGCATCTCGATGTGGGGTCCGGCGGAGCCCTCGCCTCCCTCGGCCCCTTCTTCTTCCTCCTCGTCGTCCTGCGCCGCCAGCGCGGCCCGCGCGCGCCGCGTCTCCTCGAAGCCAAGGATCGTTCGCACCGAGCTCGTCACGAGCAGGCAGCGGACCCGCGCGGCCAGCACCGCCACGATATCGCCTCCGGCCGCGGCATCGACCAGAAGGCTCGCCGCGCACGCCGCCGTCGCGTCCACGTCGGCGATGAACCCGGACGAGCCATCCGGGCGTGTCCTCCACACGTCGAGCCACGCCCTCGAGACCACGTCGAGCCGCTCTGCGAGGCTCGCGCCGACCCGCTCCAGGTGAGCGCGCCAGTTCCGGCACACGTAGTCAGAGACCGCGCCCGAGGCGAACGCGCGCTTCCCGTGGTCGGCGAACCGGCGATCGACCGCGGCGCGCTCGTGCGGCGCGAGCCGCCCTTCGATGGCCTCGGCCCAGGCCGGGTGACGGAGCGCGAGGCCCGACTCTCCGGCGGCGACGAGCGGTCCGCTCAGCTCGTTCCAGGCGCCGCCGTTCACCGTCGAGATCGCGAGGAGCTCCTCCACCTCGATCGGCGCGAGCGCGCCTGCAAGCCATGGCAATACGGGGCGGATCGTGCCGCCGGCGCAGAGATCCAGGACGCCCGGAGCCCCGGCGGGAACGCTCGCGAGCGCCGGCGCCACAGCCGCGGGCTCCTGCGCAAGGGCCTCGACGAGCGCCTCCACGAGGAACGGCTCCCCGCCGCTCACCCGTGCGACCTCGTCCTTCACGCTGGCCGGCAGATGGCCGAGCCTCCGCCCGATCGCCTCCGCGACGTCGTCGACCGCGATCGGCGGCAGCGCGACCACCTCCGTCCCCTCCCGGAGCCCTCCCAGCGCCTCGCTCGAGCGCGCCGACAGCACGGCGCGCACGCCGGGGCCGAGGTCTCGCAGGAATCGCTGCGCTGCATCGAGGGTCCAGGAGACGCCTTCGTCGAACCCGTCGAGAATGACGACGAGCGGCCTGCTTCCGGGCGGGCGGCCCTCCTCGACCATGGTCGCGAGGACGCGCCGCATCTCCTCGACCCCGTGCGGCCGTTTGCCGGTGCGCCATCGCGACCTGAGAAACAGAGCCACGCGCGCGTAAAGGAGGTTCAGTGCCGTGGACTCCAGCGCCGTACCGAACCGGCGGCTCACGGGGACGAACGCGATCTCGTGCCGGCCCGCGCGGGCCAGCTCCAGCGCCCACGCGCCCAGCAGCATCGACTTACCGCGCCCGCTCGGCCCGAGCAGCGCCACGCGCGCACCGCCATGATCCAGCCACCCTTCGAGGCCCGCCACGGCGCCAGCGCGCGCCTTCCCACCGAGGGGGGCGCTGCTGCAGCGCTCGACCTCGCGCCAGAAGGCGAGGACGCCACGCTCCGCCGCCGCCGGGCCCTTGGCCAGCGCATCCGGTGATCGCGGAGCAGGGATCATGGCGCTGCGAAGGGCGGCGTGCTCGAGGGAGCGGTCCTGAACGGCATGGAGCGTCCCTTGTGCCAGACATTGTCGTTTTCGCCAGGATCTGGCTCGCAGGGTGGCACTCGAAGCGGCGCGTGCCGTACGCCAGGTCTCACGCCTCGACGAACTCCGACGCAACCTCGTCTTTCCCGTCGGGGATCACCCTCTCGGGGAGCCCGCAGACGTTGCTAATCCACCTGGCGGAGTGGCCGAGCGACGTGGTGCGTTCGACGACGTCACCCATGAGATCGAAGGTGCGCCGGACGGTCGCGGCCGACGAACGTACACCGCCTGGCCCCCGGATGCCCCCACACGCCCGCAGTCCGGGGCAATGCGCATCGACGAGGAGGCTACGCATGAAGTTCAAGGCGACGGATCGGGGCCGGCGGCTTTTTCTTTCGGCTCGATAGCGTCTCGCCGCGATAGGAACGAGAACGCCACCATCACCTGCACCTGCCGAGACGGGTACCACGACCTGTTGCGACCAACATCAGAGCTCGGCCAGGTCGACGAGACATCACGTCGGCTTGGTGCGTTGATGACCAGAGCAGCCCCACCGCACAGCCGCACCGGCTCGACGCGGCCGAGCAGCAGCCCGCCAGGGGCAGTGAACTCGCATCCTTGTTCGCATACCACCTCGTCAGCGCGCACGACCCCGAGAGCGAGAAGGCGAACGCACCGACGGCGACTTGCTGGAGGACGTCTCGACGTAGCGCGCACTGCGGATCGTCGCGCGCGAGCGTGCCCCTCGGCTCGCCTCGCCTCGGGCGTCGGCTCATGCCGGCCGCTCGCGCGCGAGGAGGGCCCCACGTATCAGCTCGCCGGCCGCCGGCTGCGGCCGTCGCAGGACGCTCGGAGGAGCGTCCGCGAGCACCTCGGCCACACGTCGATCGCCTCGACGCACCGCTACGCGCACCTGAGCGAGACGGCCATCAAGGGCGCCGTCCGCCAGACGCCCGGGTGGGCAGCGCCGCTGCCCACCTCCGCCTCGATTCCACCTGAGGTTTCGCGTCTAACCTCTCGGAATCATTCAGTGGGTCGACAGGGACTCGAACCCTGGACCTACGGATTAAAAGTCCGCAGCTCTACCGACTGAGCTATCGACCCGATTCAGCGGCCGCGGAAGCTAGCAGAAGCCCCTGCCAGGTTCCACCTTTCCGTTCCCGCCGCCTCCCTGCTCTCCGCCCTCCCCGTCCTCTCCCCAGTCCCGTCCCCCTCCCCCGTCTCCCTCTCCTCCCGCTTCGGCCCCTGCCCCTTGCTTCGGCCCCTCCCTCCCCGTCCTCCCGCCTCTCCCCTCGCTTCCCGCTCACCGCCGCCTTCCTCGCGCCCTCGCCTCGCGCTATGAGGTCGCGCCATGTCGTCGTCACGCCCTTCCGCCGCCTCCAAGGAATCGTTCGCTTCGCTCTTCGAGCAGTCCGAAGGAGCTGGCAAGCAGCGCCGCCGCCAGTACCACACGGGTGAGACCGTCGAGGTGACCGTGGTCGCGATCGCTCGCGAGGCGGTCTTCGCGGATCTTGGCGGCAAGCAGGAGGGCATGTTCGAGCGCGTCGCGCTCGCCGACGGCGACGGCAAGCTCCGCGTTGCGGTCGGCTCGCGCGTCTCGGCCGTGGTCGCCGGCGTCGACTCGGGCACCGGCCAGGTGCGCCTCACGCCGGTCGTCGTGCGCGCGAGCGACGACGGCGACGGTGGGACGTCGCTCGCGGTCTCCGCGCCTGCCGCGGGCGGCGCGCCGCTGCTCGTCGAGGGAGCGCGGGTCAAGGGCAAGGTGACGGGCATCGAGCGTTACGGCGTCTTCGTCCAGATCGCGGGCACCTCGGGCCGCTCGGGCCGCGGCCTCGTCCCGACGGCCGAAACGGCGACGCCTCGCTCCGCCGACCTGAAGAAGCACTTCACGGTGGGGCAGGACGTCGAGGCGAAGATCCTCAACGTGGACGAGTCCGGCAAGATCCGCCTCTCGATCTCCGCGCTCCGCGTCGACGAGGAGCGCGGCCAGTTCGAGTCGTACGCCAAGGGCGAGCGCTCCGGCGGCGGCAACGACAAGGGCGCGAAGCCTGCGCCTCGCAACTTCGGCACGCTGGGTGACCTGCTCGCGAAGAAGATCAAGCGCTAGCGCTTCTTCCCCCTCGTCCCGTCTCCAGCTCTCCCTCCCGTCTCCCTCTCCCTCCTCTCCTTCCCCGTCCCCAAGCCGCCGGCAGGAGATTGCATCTCCCCCTCGGTTCAGCATACACCTCGCCCGCTCAGCCCTTGCGGCTCCAGCTTCGGCTCCTCGTCGCCCGCTGGCTCGCTGGCCCCGCGCGCCTTCGCACCTCGGGCCTGGGTGTCCCTGCCTCCGCCTTCGCGTCGATGCCTTCCCTCGCTCGAGCCTCCGCCCCCGTGTCGCTGCCCGCACCGAAGCGCTCTCTGCGCACGCGCGCTCGCCCCCGCGTCGGTGCTCGCGCCACGGCGCCCTCCCGCTCGCTCTCCGGCGCCCTGCTCCGCGCTCGCGCTCTCGCCGTGACCGTCGCCTTCGCCGGCGCCTCCCCGCTCGCCTTTTCGGCCGCGGCCTGCTCTCCGTCCCAGGATCCGCCCGGCAGGGCCACCGACGATCACCGCTCCGGCGTCGCGCCCGCCCCGTCCGCCACCGGTGCCGCCATCGCGGCCCCGGGTCTCCCCTCGGCCGAGCCGCTGGCCCCCTCTCCTGGATCCGCCGCGCCGGACGCCGTGTCCCCTGCGTCGCTCGCGTCGCTGGCCGCCGCATCACCCTCCTCGAAGGAGTCCACGCTCCCGGGCCGGGGCGCGAAGATCGCCAGCATCGCGATGCGCACCTGGATCTACGTCGCTCCCGACGAGCGCTCGACGAAGCTCGGTTACCTGCGCGCCGGCGCGGTCGTCGATCGGGCCGAGCTCCCCGCGGGCGCCGATGGATGTGCTGGCGGCTGGTACCGGATCGCGCCGCGCGGTTACGTCTGCGTGGGCAAGGGCGCCTCGCTCGCGCTCGAGCACCAGGTGGTCGCCGCCGCCGTGCGCGGCCCGCGCCGTGGTGCGCCGGTGCCTTACTACTACGTCATGTCGGGCTCGCCCCCGCCGCACCTCTACTTCCGGCTCCCGACCGTCGAGGATCAGCGCCGCGTCGAGGGGTCCACGCTCGGCGTCCACCTCGCCCGCGCCGCTGTCGCGCCCTCGTCGTTGCCGCTCGATCCCGTGCCGGAGTTCCTCCTCGCCGGCCGGGATCTCCCGAAGCCGTACGGCGCCGAGGAGAAGCTCCACTACTCGGTGCATACGGGTCGCACCAAGGAGAGCTCCGCCTTCGGCCTGATCACGACCTTCGAGTGGACCAACCGCCGCTTCGGCCTCACGACCGAGCTCGATCTCATCCCGCTCGATCGCACCCGTCCCGCGCGCCTCAGCGCGATGCGCGGCGTGATCATCAAGGATCTCGACGCCGAGGGCGCCGAGGTCCCCGCGAGCGCCTCCGACACGGCATCGGCGGCCGCCGCGGCGTCGTCGGCATCCCCCACGTCCTCGGCCGCCCCGACGCCCGCCGCCGCTCCACCGGCCGACACCGCGAGCTTCTCCATCGCCGAGCTGCCTGCCGACGAGCTGCCTCCCCCGCCGCCCGGCACCGATCCCCGCCCCGATCCCGCCTTGAAGGGCGCCCCAGCCTTCGTCCGCGTCCACGGCACCACGCGGCAGCGCCCCTCCGCGTCGGGCCGCGCGCTCGTCGACGCGGGCCTCGCGCCGCACCGCTCGGGCTGGGTGCTCACCGGCCGCACGCGTGGCGGCGCCAAGGGGCTGCTCGAGACCACCGAGGGCTCATGGCTCGCCGCCGACCACCTCGTCATCGCCGAGCTGCGCAAGGACCCTCAGGGGTTCGCGCGCGACGGCAAGAAGTGGATCGACATCTCGATCCGCCGCCAGATGCTCGTCGCTTACGAGGGCACGCGCCCCGTGTTCGCAGCGCTCATCTCCAGCGGTCGCAGCGGCATGGCCGATCCCGAGGAGACCGACGCCACCGTCCGTGGTTCGTTCTACATCCACGCGAAGCACGTCTCGACCACGATGGACGGCGATGACGAGGCGTCCGAGGCGGCGTTCGACCTGCGTGACGTGCCGTACACCCAGTACTTCCACGGGGGTTACGCGCTGCACGGCGCGTACTGGCACGACGAGTTCGGCAAGGCGCGCAGCCACGGCTGCATCAACCTGGCCCCTGCCGACGCGGCCTGGCTCTTCGAGTGGACCGAGCCCGCCGTCCCGCCCGAGTGGCACGGAGCCATGAACATCGAGGGCGGCGGTACGCTCGTCTATGTGCACGGCTGACGGCTCCGTGCACGGCTGACGGCTCCGTGCACGGCTGACGGCTCCGTGCACGGCTGACGGCTCCGTGCACGGCTGACGGCTCCGTGCACGGCTGACGGCTCCGGCTGCCCCGGCCCCCTCAGGACAGCCGGACGACCGGCCCAGCTCGCCAGGTGCATCCGGCAAGCTGGGCGGGAGGGCCGCTCACCCGACCGCTGCCGGCCCTCCCGTCCGTCCCGTTACTGGCAGGACGCCGGCATCTGCGCGCCGACCAGGAGGCCGCGCAGGGTCGAGAGCGCTTGCCGTCCCTGCGGCGAGTTCGCCAGGCCGTCGCACGCCGAGGCGGCCGCGAGGTAGCCGCCCTGCTGCTCGGGCGGGGCCGACTTCGCGTTCTGGCGCAGCGCCGCGCAGCACTTGCGGATCCCGCTGGAATCGCCCGTGCCGACCACCTTCTTTCCAGCGTCCGCGTCCGCCGTGTCGGCGTCCGCCGCATCCGCCCCGGCGTCCTCTTCGGGCACGATCTGCGTCGTGGGGGTCGGCGTCGGGGCCGGCGTCGGCACGACGGGCGGAGCCGAGGGCACCGGCGGCACGTCGTCCTCTTCCTTCTTGGGGCACCCGCTGGTGACCAGAGCCACTGCAAGGGGGAACATCAGCGCCCCCAGAACCGTGAAGAGCCGTGTAGGTTTCATCTCACCTCAAGTATCCGATTCGCGTTTGCGTGGGAACTTCTGTTCGACGAGGAACGCCCCGATCGCAACCAACTTCCCCGAGCGCACGCGGTCATGAGGCCCGCCGGCTGCACGCCCTCGGCGATCCGAGCGGTCGAAGTATGGGCGTCACGAGCCCGCTCGCAAGATCGCGAACGCCGCCGACGGGCGCGCTTCAGGTGCTCCCCGACCTCGGTAGCAGGCGCGTGCGTCGCGGCGAACACGGCGAGCGCGACGGACGTGAGGCACGCGGCGAACGCGGCGAACGCCTGCGCGCGCGCGGGGCGGAATCGCTTACAACGCTGAGCGACCGCAGCCGATCAGCGTGGGCCTGGGCGCACGGCGGGCCCAAGCACGCGCGCGTGTGCATGTCCAAATCTCGAAAGGACACGCCGACCGGCCGGCGCAGGCGCGCGACTCCAGCGCTCGACCGATACGGCTGAAGCGGGAGCAACCATGAAGTACACGCAGCACGAGGAGTGGACGAACGAACCGCTAGCCGCCGCCAGCCCCGGAGAAGACACCTCGGTCTCGTTCTCGGTGGACGCGCCGTCGGTGGACGCGCCCTCGCTGGATACGCCGGCGATCACGGAGGATGCCGCCGTCACGACCACGCCCGCGGCGCGCGCCGCGAGCGAGGAGCGCGACGCGTCCTCGGGGCAGATCGACCTCACCGCGCTGAAGGCCGGCGAGGAGGGCGCCCGCCCCCAGGTCCTCGACCTCTTGCCGATCTTCCCCTTCGGCGAGCCGCCCGCGTCCGCACCCGTGCCTGAAGCGCCGGCGCTCGACGTGCCGGCGCGCGCGTGGCGCGCCCGCTCGATCGCCGTCCTGCTCGCCGGCGCCACCGCGATCGCGGCCCTCACGGCGGGCATCTCTGCCCCGGATGCCGCCGCCACCGGCCCTCGCGCGGCGGCCGGCCTCGCCGCCGCCGCCCGCGCGGTCGAGGCGCGGCTCCCGCGCGTCGAGGCGCCCGCCGAGCGCGCGCTGGTCGCGCCTCCTGCCGAGCGCGCGCTGGTCGCGCCTCCTGCCGAGCGCGACAGCTCTGGCGACGCGCCCGACGGCGTCGCCGCCTCGCAGCGCGCACCCGGGAACCGCGTACGGGCCCCGGGCGCAGCCGCGCCGACACGCGCCAAGCCGGGCCCCTCGGCGCCGAACACGACCGACCGCCGCGCTCCCACCGACCCGTGCCGCGGCGATCTCCTCTGCGCGATGCGCCGCGCCACGGGCGGCTGATCCACCGCCGAGCCCCTCGCAGACCCGCCGCGGCCTCGGTCGGGCTCATGCCGGCAATGAACCCGCTCAGATGACCCGCTCAGGCAGCGCGCCGGGCCCGCGGCCCGGCCTGGACCTGCTCAAGCGGAGGCCGGGCTCGGGCCGGGCGGGCACCCCGTGTGCGCCGCGATCGAATCGAGCAAGCGGTTCAGATCGAACGGCTTTGCGACCGACGCGCACGCGCCCACCTCGCGGGCCCAGGTGCCGGCGTCCACCGCGGCCGTCATCACGAGGATGGGCGCGCGCGGACCAGGACACGACGCATACGCGCGGGCGAACCCCCAACCGTCCATCACCGGCATGCGCATGTCGAGCAGGATGAGATTCGGCCGGTTGCGCTCCAGCAGCGCGAGCGCGGCCTCGCCGTCGCTCGCCGAGAGGACGTCATAGCCCTCCTCCTCCAGCGTGATCTCGAGCATTTCCCGGATCTCCTGGTCGTCGTCCACGATCAGGATCTGCTTGCGCCGTGTCACGCGGCTCCTTTCGGTTTGCAGCTTGGCCCGAGGCTCGGCGCTCGCCGTCCCCTCCACTCCGGTTCCACAGTACCCGTCTGCCACGATATCCCCCCACACGGGCGCTTCCCATGCGCGACCACCACTCAGGCAAACGATGTCACGCCCGCGTCCCATGTCGCACGCGACGAGCGCAATATCGACTGCGGAGCCCGTTCGGGTCAGACGCTCACGGCCGCGAACGCGCCCCGGACGGCGAGGGCGGCGCGACATCGCCCGCGATCTCCATCCTGGGCAGAAGCGAGGCGTCGATCTCGGTTCTCTCTCCGCGCACGAGCTGCTCGATCACGGCTGCTGCGCGGGTGATGTCGTCGACGAGCAGCGGGATCGCCAGCCCGCCCATGCCATCCGGCGTGCCCGCGAGCCGAGCGCGCGCCTTGTCGAGCAGGCGCAAC
This sequence comes from Sorangium sp. So ce117, assembly GCF_051524395.1. Taxonomy (NCBI): domain Bacteria; kingdom Pseudomonadati; phylum Myxococcota; order Polyangiales; family Polyangiaceae; genus Sorangium; species Sorangium sp. So ce117. The sequence continues at coordinate 4,600,637 of NZ_CP150309.1, read as the reverse complement.
GCCCCCGGTGGGCTCTGCATCCTCGTGAGCTTGTGCAGGGCCGCGGCGACGAGGATGAGCCCCTGGAGAAACGTCTTCCTCACGGGGTCCGGCTCGTCTCGCCACCCGGACTCCCACAGCTCGTGCGCCTCGAAGAACCGCCCCGCGCGGTAAGCCTCCAGCCCGCGTTGGACGATCGCTTCGAGCGCGGCGTCGGTGGAGGAGCTCATGGCGCGGAGCGACAGCGGACAGCGGACAGCGGACAGCGGACAGCGGACAGCGGAGCGTACCACGCGCCCCGGACGCCCGCGCTCCGGTGCTCCGGTGCTACGCTCGGCGCGTGCAGCGGTGGATCCTCGTCGCGGTGATTGCTGGGCTCCACCTCCTGGCGTTCGCGATCGGCATCCTCCTGCGCCGCCGCAGGCGACGGCGGCGCCTGCAGGCCGACGAGGCGCGCGCCATCGCGGCGCACGCTGACGCAGCGCGCGCCCGCGCCTCCCGCCCGGGCTGACCCCGCTCGCCCGCGCCGAGGCCGCGCGCGCCCGCGCCGCCCGCCGCCCCTCAGCGCGCGAGCAGGCTGCGCAGCCGATCGAGCGCCGCCGCGTGCGCCCGCACCGAGAGCCGGCCGCCGACGTCGTCGTACTCCTCCGAGAGCACGCGCGCGTTCTCGTAGATCTCCCCGATGAGGCTCTGCTTCGCGTACGGCAAGAGCAGCTCGGCCTCCACCATCGACTGCTCGAAGAACGCGATGATCGCCTCCCGCAGCGCCGCCACGTCGTCCGGGATCTTCGCCGACAGCTGCGTCGCCTCGGGGAACTCGAGGCGCAGCGCCTCCCGCTCCTCCTCGGAGAGCCGGTCCACCTTGTTCAGCAGGAGCCGGCTCGGCACCTCGCTCGCGCCGATCTCGGAGAGCACGCCGCGCGTCACCGCGAGCTGATCGCGGAACGTCGGATCCGACGCGTCGGCCACGTAGAGCAGGAGCGACGCCTCGAGCGCCTCGTCCAGCGTCGAGCGGAAGCTCGCCACGAGATCGTGCGGCAGCTTCTTGATGAAGCCGACCGTGTCCGAGACGAGGATCCGCGGGCGCACCTCCGGGTGGAGCGCGCGCACCGTCGTGTCGAGCGTCGCGAAGAGCTTGTCGGCGACGAGCACCTCGCTGCCCGTCAGCGCCCGCATCAGCGACGACTTCCCCGCGTTCGTGTAGCCGACCAGCGCGACGCGGCGCTGCCCTTGCCGGAGCGCGCGGCGCGTCGACTGCTCGCGCTGGACCGCGACGAGCTCCTCCTTCAGCTCCGCGATGCGATCGCGGATCTTGCGCCGATCAAGCTCGATCGCGCTCTCGCCGGCGCCCTTGCCGCCGATCCCGCCGCGCTGCCGATCCCCGCCGCCGCCCGTCTCCCGGAGCCGCGGCGCGACGTAGTTGAGCCGCGCGATCTCGACCTCGAGCTTCGCCTCCCGGCTCCGCGCGTGGCGGTGGAAGATCTCGATGATCACGCCCGCCCGGTCGAGCACCTGCGCGCCCGTCGCCCGCTCCAGGTTGCGCGCCTGGCTCGGCGAGATGTCGTGGTCGACCGCCACGACCGTCGCCAGGCGCGCCGCCTGCTCGGCGCCGCCCGCGCGTGGCTCCGCGCCGTCGTCGTCGCCCGCGTCGTCGCCGTCGTCTTCGCCGAGCTCGACGTCGTCTTCACCGCTTTCACCGCTCTCTGCGGCCCGGCGCGCGCGCGCCTTGTTCTTTCGCTCCGGCGCGCCCGAGGGCACGACGCCGCTGCCGCCCGTGAGCTCCGCGAGCTCCCTGAGCTTGCCCTCCCCGAGCACCGCGGCCGCCGCGAGCGCGCTTCGCCGCTGCGACACGGTCGCGATCACGTTGAAGCCGAGCGTGTGCACGAGGCGGCCGAGCTCGGCCAGATCGGCGGCGTGCTCTACATCGTCGACGCCGGGGAGCTGCACCCCGACGAGCACAGCGAGGGGACGTTCTTGGTTGGTGGTGGTCATACGGTCGTGTGCGAGGGCGGGAGCTTCGCCTCATCCACCCCCGCGACGCAAGCCGCCACGCGCTCGCCCGCGCCTCGCTGCGTCGCCTCGGACGAACCCGCCGGGCTCGCTCCGGCGAACCGCCGAGCTCGCCCCGACATGGACCACGAGGGCGGGCAGGGACAGCCCGACGCCGGCGGCGGGCGTGGCCTTCCGGGCACGCCCGGGGCACGCGCGTCACATCCCGAGGCGCACGAGCGGCGTCACCTCGCTCGCGCCGCCTCGCCGTGCAGCCGCGCGCTCTCGATCGCCAGCGACGCGAAGCGCCCGAGCTCCGCGGCCACGCCCGTGTCGTCTTGCCGGAGCTCGCGCTCCACGGTCCAGAGGCTCAGCAGGCCGAGCTTGCGGCCGCGCGCCGCGAGCGGCACGAGGATCGCCGAGCGGGCGCCGAGCTCTCGCAGCGCCGAGAGGTGCTCCGGCCCGCGGGCGATCCGCTGCAGCCACGGATCGGTGACCAGCGGGATCAGCGTGGCCTCCCTGCGGGCCGTCGCCTCGGCCAGCGAGGCGGCGTCGCCGAGCAGCAGCGGCGGGTGCTTGAGCAGCCTCGGCAGGAGCGCCCGCGCCTCGGGCAGGCGCGCGGACGCGACGAGCCGCGGGGCGCCGCCGCCGTCGTCGAGATCGAGCGCGCAGAGGTCCGCGAAGCGCTCGCCGCCGAGGCGCACCACCTGCTCGATCGTCCCGTCGTGATCGAGCGACTCCGCCATCAGCGCGCTCGCGTCGATCAGGATCTGCCGCGCGCGCTCGGCCTTCCTGAGCTCGGTCACGTCCTCGACCGTCATCACGGCCGCGGTGATGCGCCCCTCGGCGTCGCGCACGGGGGCCACGCTGAAGCTCCCGAGGCGGCGCTCTCCGTCCGCGCGGACGAACTCCATCTCGTCGCGGGAGACCGTCTCGCCGCCGTGCAGCGCCCGGTGGAGCAGCCAGCGCGCGCGCTGGTCGTCGTCGGTCTCGCTGAGCAGCGTCCGCAGCGGCGCGTTGCTCGGGGTCTCCTCGGGGCCGCGGACGATCTCCGCGAACCGCCGGTTGTTGAGCGCGACGGCGCCCGACGTCCCCTCCGCGACGACCACGCCGACCGGGAGCCGCTGGATCGTCGCCTCGAACCGGCCGCGCTCCGCGGCGAGCTGCTCGCGCAGCTGGGCCTGGGTCGCGAGCGCGGCCGCGCGCTCGGCCGCCTTCTTGAAGAGCAGCCGGTCCCCCTCGGAGAACTCCGGCACGCGGCGGGAGCTCACGACCGTGACGCCGACGAGGCGGCCCTCCGAGAGCATCGGCACGCCGTAGAGCGCGTGGAGCGCGTCGCTCGGGCGCTCGCTCTGCGCCCCCGACTCGGGCCCCGCCGCGCCGCCCCCGGCGTCGGTGGCCAGCGGATCCGGCGCCGCCGAGCGCAGCGCCACCGGGCGCCGCTCGCGGACCACGCGCCCCACGAAGCCCTCCGCCAGCCTGTAGGCGCGCAGGCCCCACAGCGCCTCATCGACGCCGATGCCGGCGCGGATCCGCAGCACCTCGCCCTCGAGCAGCAGCATCACCGCCCAGTCGACCGACCGCGCCGACTCGACGAGCACCTCGACAAGCCGCCGCAGCAGCCGATCGATGTGGACGTTGCCCATGCCCTCGGCCGAGACGCGATCGAGCGCGCCGAGCGCGCGCTCGCGCAGCGCGGCGCTCCGCGTCGCCGGATCGATGATCACCTGATCGAGCACCTCGTGCAGGATCGTCATCTCGACCCACGACGGCTGCGTGCCTGTCCGCTCGAGCATCCGGAGCACGCAGCGGCGCAGCACCGAGTACTGCGCGGCGACGTCCTCGAGCTCGAACCCGTCGCGGAGCTTGTCGAGCACGCGGAAGCCGAGCAGCGGCTCGGGGAACTCGACCGACACGGACTCGACGCCGCTCCACGCGTCCTGCTCCTGGTCGCCCGGCGGCGCAGCCGCGGTGGACACGGCCGCCTCGAGGCGCTCGGCGAGGCGCGCGAAGATGGAGGGAAGCTCCTCGCGCAGCGCGATGTAGCCGAGGGACTGCTCGCCCGGCGCGCGGCGACGCTCGGCGCGCTCCCAAGCCTCCAGGATCTCCGCGCTGTGAGCGCGCAGGAAGACGGCGAGCGGCGATCTGGGAAGGTCTCTAGGGGCCATTCACGCGCTGGCCGGAGCCGCGGCGCCCTCAGTCTACGCCAGCCCACGAGGACGTAGATCCAGAAACGAACCGGCGGCGGCTCGCCCGTCCGGCTCTCCCGCGGACGGCGCCGAATCGGTCCGCCCTCTCCGTCCGTACCCTCCTGCCTGCGCCATGCGAGCGCCCTTCCATAAGCGGTTATGTTGCGCTCGTCTGCGCGCCTGCGCCGTCGCGCTCGCTCGTGTGCCGTGGCGCCCGTGCTCCCGACCGCCGGCGCGCTCGCGCATGTCGCCGCGCTAGCGTGCGCGCCGGCGCCGCCGCGCGCTCGCGAGGCCCGCCGCGAGCGCGAGCCAGACCGCACCGCCGGCGGACGGCGCGGCGTCCTCGCCCCGCGCCGCGCCTGCCGCGCCGATCTTGCACCCGCACCCGTCCGACGCCTCCTCTTGTGGCGGCTCGGATCCCCCGCCGCCGCTGCCGGCCGCTGCGGCGCCGCCGTCGCACTGCTGCGAGCCGATGGTGAGCGCCGTCGCACCCCACAGCGGAGCGCAGGTCGAGGTCGCCCCGCTCTCCGGCGCGCACTCGATCGGCCCGCAGAGCCCGTCGAGGTGCAGCAGCGCGGAGAAGCTCTCGCCGTCGTCGATCGATCGGCCCACCGTGAAGCCGTCGGCGAACTCGTCGCCGCAGGCGAAGAGCGCCGCGGCGGTCCAGGTCAAGCACCGCGCGCCGACGTCCGAGATCTTCTCGAACTCGAGCGACGCGGCCGGCGCGCGCCAGATTCCGTCCTGGGGACCGCCCACGATCACGGTCGCGCCGTCCGGCGAGAGCGCGAACCCGAGGAGGTCGCCGGCGCTCTCGAAGGCGGTGGTGAAGCTGCGCCCTCCGTCCTTCGAGACGAGCAGCGCGTCGGTCGGATCGCCGTCGAGCCGCACGTAGACGGTGTCGGGGTCGACGGGATCGATCGCGCCCAGGAACGGCAGGCGCATGTCGTCGCTCCCCGGGATGTCGAGCCGCTCCCAGGTCGCGCCGCGATCGTCGGTGCGCTGGAGGGCCCCGGTGTAGTCGGGCGCGCCGTAGCGGCCGCTCACGTAGACGCGCGCGCGGTCCGAGGGCGCAGCGTCGACCGTGTGGGCGAGGAAGTCCCCGGGCAGATCGACGCCAGCCTTCGTCCAGCTGTCCGCGTTGTCGCTCGTCTCCCAGAGCTGGGTCAGGAACTGGCCCGCCCCGAGCCCCATGCTGACGACGAGCACGGCACGGGAAGGGTCCTCACGATCGGCCGAGAGGTCGGTGACGTAGCGGTTCGTCAGATCGCCCTGAGCGAACGACCAGTCGCAGCCGCCGTTCTTCGACGCGCTGAGGCCGTCGAAGACCCCGGCGATGATCGTCCCGTCGGCGAGGAAGGCGAGCATCGGATCCTCGTTCCCGCCGAAGCCGACGACCGGCTCGCAGATCCAGCGCCAGCGCTCGCCGCCGTCGTGCGTGGCGAGCAGGCCGTAGGTCGCGCGGACCATGAGGCGCGACGGGTCGCTCGGGTGCGACGCGATCAAGCCTGCGGCCGGGAAGCGGCCGTTGGCCGAGGCCGGCGCGGAGAGCGCCGCGACCGAGAGCAGCGCCGCGACCGAGAGCAGCGGCGCCGCGCAGGACGAGAGGGGGCCACGCCGCCGCGCGCCTGGCGCGCTGCGGGAGTGACGCGTCAGCGCTGGGAGGGCTCGCACGGAGCGTTCTGTAGGGACTCGCACGAGGGGTGAGCCTAGTGGACGTCGAACTCGAATGCCGCCTCGTCGATGAGAGACGAGGTCAGGGCCCGGCATTGCACGTCCCAGAGGCCCCCCATCCCGAAGGGCACGTCGGCGACCTCGTACAGGCCGGGCTCGATCTCCGTGCCCTCGTGCACGGACCCGTGCCCCATGCTCGTCATGCTGGCGTAGCAGCGGAGCTTCATCCGCTGCGCCGGGTCCCGCGAGTCGGTCCAGGTGAGCCGCACGTGGAAGGTGTTGAAGCCTCGCTTGATCGGCTCGGTCGACTCCACCGCGAACTCGATGCGCCCGTTCGCACCGACGTCCAGCCGGTGGCCGTCGTCCGGCTCCACGTCCCGGGATCCGCAGCCCGCCGGCGAGAGGACGGCGAGCGCCGCGATGAGGGCGGCGCGGGCGCGCACCCAGCGGCGCCTCGGAGGTGACTTCGGCGAAGGCTGTTCACGAGGTTCAATCACGTCTTCCCCACACGTAGCGGAGGCCTGCGGACAGGGCGGCGAACGCGCCCTCGTTGCGGCCGATCCCGGAGATCGGCACGTCCACCTGGAGGTTGCCGACGGCGGTCCAGCGCGCGCCGACGTCGTGGGCCAGCACGGCGAGCAGCGCCGTCCGCACGCGCTCCTTTCCCATGGGATCGCGCGGGCCCGGGCCAGGCTCATCCTCGCGCGGCTCGCCCTCGCGCTCGTGGAGCGCGCCCACGGTGAGCGAGGCGCCGGAGGGCCACGAGGGCCCCGCCGCGGCGAGGATCTGCAGGCGGGGCGCGGACCGCGCCGCGTCGCCGTCGGGGAGACGGTAGCTGGTGCGGACGCTGGTCGAGGCGGAGAGCAGCGCGTGGAACGAGCCCCACGACTTCTCGAAGACCATCGCCGGCCGGATCTCGGCCACCCCGAGGCCGGTCGTGTCGGCGCCGGTGATGTCGACGCTGTCGACGCCCATCGCGCGGGCGCCGGTCGCGCCGCTCACGCCGGCGTCGAACGGCGCCGTCGCGGTGCTCGGGCCGCGCCCGGTCGGGAGCGTCACGCCGAGCGTGAACGCGGCGGACGGGATCCACGGCGACGCCGCGCCGTCGATAAGGTCGATCCTGGCTGCCGCGCCCAGGTCACCCTGCCCGCCGCCGGACGACGTGGCGCCGAGCCCCACCCCGCTCCAGGTGACCATCATCGGCACGGAGACGGCGAGCTGAAGGTGATCCCCGGCCCGCACCAGCCACCCGGCCTCGGCCCTCAGCTCGCGGTGGTACACGCCCTCGCCGGACGCGTCGAAGCCTCCGTCCACCGCCCACGCCCCGAGCTGCTCGGAGAGCCGGACGGAGAAGCTCGCCGCGGCGCGCTCCGAGGGAGCGAGCCACTGGGCCATGCCGTGGCCCGCACCGCAGCAGGCCGACGCGCGCGCGGCCCTCGGGTGCACCGCGACCGACAGCAGGAGCACCACACCGGCGACGGCTCTGGCCAGCACGGCCGCTCCTATAGGCGAGGCTCCTGCCCCGCGCCAATGCGACACGTTGTCGCGCAGAGGGCGCCTGATCTCGGTCGGGCCGCACCTTCAGGCGGTGTCCCGAGCCGTTTCCGTTCCGCGCGCAGCGCCTCGCGACCGCGCGCGGAACGGAAACGGCTCGGCGACGGCGCGGCGCTCAGCTGGCGAGGGCCTGGCGGTAGACCTGGACGTAGCGGCGCGCGGGGCGGTCCCAGCCGAGGTCGAGGCGCATGATGCGGCGCTGGACCGCGGGCCAGCGGGGCGACGTGAGGGCCGCGAGGGCGCGCTGCACGCCGCCGAGCAGCGAGGTGGCCGTCGGCTTGTCGAACAGGAACCCCGTGCCGGTCTCCAGGGCGGCGTCGATGTCGACGATCGTGTCGACGAGGCCTCCGGTCCTGCACGCCACCGGGGCAGCGCCGTAGCGTTGCGCGTACAGCTGCACGAGGCCGCACGGCTCGAAGCGCGACGGCACGACCACGAGGTCGGCCGCGGCCATGAGCCGGTGCACGACGGCCTCGCTCACCCCACCGAGGAACTTCGCCCGCTCGGGCGCCTTGGCCGCGGCGGCGGAGAGCTTCTCCATGAGCTCGGCGTCGCCCTCGCCGGCCACGACGACGCTGACGTCGCTCTTCAGGATCTTCGGCATGGCGTTCGCGAGCAGATCGCTGCCCTTCTGCGCGACCACCCTGCCGATGGACACGAGGAGCGGGCGATCCGGCCGGATCTCGAGCCCGAGCTCCTGGAGGAGCGCGCTCTTGCAGCGGCCCTTGTTGCTCACGTCCTCCGCGTCGTAGCGGGCGATGATGGCCGGATCGGTCATCGGGTTCCAGACGGCGTAGTCGATGCCGTTGACGATGCCGGACAGCTGGTTCGCCCGGGTGCGGAGCACGCCGTCGAGGCGCTCGCCTTGCTTCGGCGTGAGGATCTCGTTCGCGTAGGTGGTCGAGACGGTGGTGAGCGTGTCCGCGGCCAGGATGCCGCCCTTGAGGAAATTGAGCTGGCCGTAGAACTCGAGCCGCTCGGGCCGGAAGTGGTCGTCGTCGAGGCCGAGGTACGGGAGCGTGTCCTTCGGAAAGAGGCCCTGGTGCGCGGCGTTGTGGAGGGTCAGCACGGTGCGGCCAGGCGCGGACGGCTGGTGGCGGAGCAGGTACGGCACCATGGCGGTCGGCCAGTCGTGGGCGTGGACGATATCGAACGGCGCGCCCGACCGGGCGCGCTGGCGGACGAGCTCCACGACGGCGCGGGAGAACAGGGAGAACCGCCGCGCGTTGTCCTCGTAGTCGCGCCCCTCCTCGCCGTAGATGCCGGGCCGATCGTGGAAGCCTGGCATATCGAGGACGACGAGCTCCACGCCCGTGCTGAGCCGCCCGTCGAAGAGCGTCACCTGGATCGGCCCGCCCGGCGACACCTTCGCGTCGACCTCGAGCGGCATCGGGGTGAGGCGGCGCGCCATCATCAGCCCGCTCGAGTCGAGCGCCTGGTAGCGCGGCAGCGCGATCGTCACCTTGTGCCCGAGCAGCCGGAGCGCCTTCGAGAGCGACGAAACGACGTCGGCCAGGCCGCCGACCTTGACGATGGGCGCGATCTCGGACGCAGCGAAGAGGATGTCCATGCGGGCGCCGTGTGTAGCACGAACCGGGGCGCGTACAGCGCGGCTTCCGCACGGCCGGGCGTGGCTCCTCGCCGCCGGACGTGTCCTCGTCGGCGCGTGCGACGGCGCCTCTTCGGCGCGCCCCGGCGCCTCTGCATGCGCATCGAAGCGCAGCTCTCGTCGGCGCCGGCGCTCGATGTCGCGGCTCGGCGCCGTGTACCCGCCCCATGCCTCTTCTCCTCCCCCGGCGCCCGCCGTCGCGCTGCCCGCGGCAGCAGCACGGGGCCGCCCGCGCGCCGCCACCACCTCGAGGGGGGGGGCCACCGGTGACAGCGGCCGAGCGACGAACGAATGCGCCATAGAACGCCAACACAACGCGTCAAGGGTGGCACATCGTGCGGCACACTGGCACCAGCGTGCCAGCAGGCGTCGCGGGCGCCCTGCGACCCGTACTCTCTCGTCACCAGGCCAACGCGCACGTCGACCGGCATCGAACGACGCCGTGACGTCCAGCATCGAACGACGCCGTGACGGTCGGCTGCTCGTGTCCCTCCGTGCCTCGCAGGCCAGCCGAAAACAGGAGCGCTTGCAGGTGACGTCAGCCCTCAGAGACCAATATGGCGCGACTCTTGCTTTCAATTGATGTATTGTAACTAACTATTTACGCCGATGATCTCCGGTGGATCGCACATGAGGGGATGGCCAGTGTCCGGATTGGCTGAGGCCGCGCTGCGTTTTTCAGAGAGCGACGACGATGAGGCGCTGGCCTTGGTGCTCGCCTGGTCCGCCACGGAGCCGTGGCGCGTCGGCGAGGTCGCGTTCTTCACGCGTCGCGACTGCCCCCAGGTGCTCGGTCAGACGCCTGCGTCGGACCGGCACCGCGACGGGCGCATCCGGCTATTCCGGCAGCGCCCGGGTAAACTGGAGCCGACGTCGCCGCTCCGGGGTCCAGGCATCTCGAGCGAGGAGCTCTCCATCCGCCTCCTGAGCGACGGACTCCACGTTGAGCGCCTGGGGTCCTGCCCGGCGCTGTTCCGGGGAGCGCCGGTATCACGATGCGTGCTCACGCCGGGCGACACGCTGCTCCTCAAGGATGAGCTTCTTCTTCGGTGCACGAGGCGCGCGCTCTCGCTGCCGCTGATGCGACACTTTCCCGAGCAGTGCTCCGGCAGGTTCGGCGACGCGGACGCCTACGGCCTCCTCGGCGAGAGCCCCGCCGCCTGGCGGCTGCGCGATCGGGTGGCGTTCGCGGCGAGATCCGACCTCCACACCCTGATCCTCGGCCCGAGCGGCGCCGGGAAAGAGAGGGTCGCGCGCGCCGTGCATGCGCTCTCCAGGCGCGCGGGGGGTCCGCTCGTCACGCGCAACGCCGCCACGTTCCCTCCGGGGCTCGTCGACGCGGAGCTCTTCGGGAACATCAAGAACTACCCCAACCCGGGCATGCCTGGGCGGCCGGGCCTCGTCGGCGCGGCCGATGGCGGCACGCTGTTCCTCGACGAGATCGGCGAGCTGCCGTCGAGCATCCACGCGAACCTCCTGCGCGTGCTCGACGCCGACGGCGAGCACCAGCGCCTCGGCGAGGCCGCCCCGAGGCGCGCCGATTTCAGGCTCCTCGCCGCGACAAACCGGCCGCCGGAGGTGCTCAAGCACGACCTGCTCGCGCGCATGACGCTGCGCCTCACCGTGGCCGGGCTCGGGGAGCGCATCGACGACATCCCCTTGTTCGTGCGTTACCTCCTCCGGCGCGCCGCGGAGAGGAGCCCCGATCTCATGCGCCGCTTCGCGCGGGACGAGAACGGCGATTACTGCGTCTCCGGCGAGCTCATCGAGCACCTGCTTCACCACCGCTTCACGACCCACGTGCGCGAGCTCGACAGCCTGCTCTGGCAGGCCATGGCGGACAGCACCGGGAGCATCATCACGCTCCCGGGCAACCCCGATACGCTCCTCGGCGGTCCCGACCGCCGGAGCGCGTCGAGCCATCCGCCCCCGTCCGAGCCCGGTGATGCGCCGCGCGATCGGCGCGCGCGATCGCACGAGCCGACAGCCGAGGAGATCCGCGCCTGCATCGTCCGGGAAGAGGGCAACCTGGCGCGCGCTTCGCGCGAGCTCGGGCTGACGAGCCGGTACGCGCTGTATCGTCTGCTCAAGAAGCACGCGATCGACGTCGCGGGGCTGCGCGACGCCAGCTCCGGCCCGGCTCGTGGGTTCGCGCGCGCCCGGTGACCGCACCCCGGACAGGCGCCCCGCCGTACAGCATGATCTCGCCCCCGGCTTCGGGTCAGGAGCAGGTCGCTTTTCCGCTGCGCGACGAGATCGTGCAGGTGCTGCCGCAGGCGGGACACGAGAGCTCTTCCACGACGCCATCGACGCAGCGCTGCGCGCTCTCGCCGTCGCAGCGGCCGAGATCGGTGATGCCCCGGCAGGGGTCGCTCGAGGCGCTCACGCAGCGAAACCCGCGCTGCGCCGGGTCCCATCCGCAAGCGGACTCCCCCTCGCACGATGCCGCCGACTCCACGCCCGACTGACACCAGACGGCGGTGCTGCCGAAGCACCTTCCTCTCGTGCCCAGCGTCTCGCAGGCCGACTCGCTCGAGCTCGGTGCGCCGACCATCGCGTCGAGCCACCCGACGAGGTTGTCGAGCCGCTCGTATCTGTCCGGTCCAGCGCAGCTGGGCGCCCCCTGCGAGAGGACGCCGAGGACCTCGACCGCACCGGACGGGCCTCGGCGCAGCAGGGGACCGCCGGAATCTCCTCCGCAGAGCCCGCCACCGGACATCTGAGCGATCAGATGATCCTCGGTGGCTGACGCGATCCTCGCGACGGCAAACTCGACGGTCCCGGCACCGCCGTCTTCTCTCAGGCCCGCCCCCGCGACCTCTACCAGATGGCCAGCGCGGTCGGAAGCGCTCCCCCGGGCCCGCGGGAGCCACGAAGGCGCGCCCAGTCCCGCGATCTTGATCATCGCGACGTCACGCGAGGGGTGCAGCGCGATCTCCTGTCCTTGGGCGACAACGTCGCGCTGCCAGTCCGCAGCAGCGATCTTCAGCCGAGCGGTCCCCATCCAGAGGCAGTGAGCCGCGGTGATCAGCGATTCCTCGCTCAGCATCACACCCGTGCAGAGGTTCGCAGCAGAGCCATCCTCTCCCGGGTTCAGCTCCACGGCGACGACCGCGCCAGTCTGTTGGCCAGAGAGGCCAAGGTAGCCGGTGTGCTCGACACCGCCGACGAGCGCGCTCGATACAGCGACGACGGTGCACTCTTCCGTGCCCGGGGACCCGCACGCCGATGTGAGGACCGCCACGGTGACGATCATCGGTATCGGACCTCGAATCGAACGGAGCCGCTGGAGAGGACGCCGAGCAGCTCGATCGCGCGCCGAACCGACCCTGAATGTGCAGAACGACATGGCGCAGCTCTCACTTCATGATGGCGGGTCACGCGACACCGAGCCGACGCCGCCGAGCAGCGGGGCTGTCGCTCGGCGCGCCCTCCCGTGCGGCGATGGGATGTTTGCCGGGTGGAGATATGTCGGCCCAGGGGAGCTAGCATTACAGCGGGAAGTCGGGCCGGGAAGCGAACCGGTCACGGTAGGGACGGCCCTTTCGGGCCGCCCCCCGTACAGAACCCGGCGTGCGGTTTTCCCGCACCGGGCTCCCACCTCCGGTCTACGGATGAGAAGCGCACGGTGGGATAGGGGTGTGTGATGCGCGGCGGAGGAAGCGGGAAACGCTCGTCGAAACGGGTCCGTTGGTCGTTCGTCCAACGAGCCCGCTGGCTGCGACGTTGCATGCCCCTGTGCCACGCCTCGCGCACTTGGTGGCGAAACGAGCCCAGGGCTCGCGCGTTTCCAGGTACCCCGTAGTAGTTGTAGTGCCCTCGGAGCACGGCGCTCAGCCATCGGTGTTGCTCCCTGGCTGGGTCGTGCGCCTTGCGCCTCATTTTCCTACGGAGATCCCGCAGCTTTGCTGCCCTCTTCTTCCGGGAGGTCCGGCGCACGAGCGCGAAACGTCCATCCACGCGCTTCGCGCTGATGTGCGTAAAGCCGAGGAAATCAAACGTCTCTGGCCGCTCGTGTCCTTCCTTGCCGCAGTGCTCCGATGCGTACCGCCCAAACCGGAGCACCCGCGTCTTCTCAGAATGCAACTCCAGTCCGAACTGAGCGAGGCGCTCCGCAAGCGCTTCCTGCATCGCCCGTGCGTCCCGCTCGTACTGGAAGGTCATCACGACATCGTCGGCGTAGCGCACGATGTACATCTCCCCGCGCGCGTGCCGCTTCCGCCATCGATGCGCCCACAGATCGAGCACGAAGTGGAGGTAGATGTTTGCCAGCAGGGGGCTGATGATCCCCCCCTGCGGCGTTCCCTCCTCCACGTCGTGGAGCTGGCCGTCCTCCATGACGCCCGCGTGCAGCCACTTCATCAGCAGCCGCACCATGCGTCGATCCACGATCCGGTGCTCGACGAACTTCTGCATCCACCCGTGATCGATGGTGTCGAAGAACGCCCGGATGTCTGCGTCGAGCACCCAGTTCGTCTTTCTGCTGACGATCGCTACGCTCAGCGCGTCCAGAGCCCCGTGCGCCGACCGGCCTGGCCGATAGCCGTACGAGAACCCCAGGAACTCGCTTCGCTCGTAGATCGGTTCCAGGAGCATCCGCGCCGCCAGCTGGACGATCTTGTCTTCCAGCGCGGGGATCCCGAGCGGCCTCGTGCGGCCATCGCCTTTCGGGATGTGCACGCGCCGTACCGGTTGCGGATGGTAGCTTCCGCGTTGTACGCGGTCCTGAAGGTCGAGCAGCCGTGCGTCCAGCCTCTCGCCGTAGCTGCTCCACGTCTCACCGTCGACGCCAGGTGCCGCGTCTTTCCGCAGGCGCTCGTACGCCTCCTTCAGCAGCGGCGCCTTGATGTAGCTCAGCAGGTTATCGAACCGCGTCCCTTTCTCCTTCGTCGCTCGCTTTCCGACTCGATCCAGGTGCGTGAGCGCGTCTTGCCGATCCTGAGCCCGGGACGCGTTTCGCTGGTCGAGATTCCCGTTGGCCTCGCCCCTTCCCTCCATCGACTCCTCGGGCGTTACCCGCGAGTTCGCCGACTTCTTCGGTACTATGGGCTCGTCCGACTCCATCGGGGCATGCGGCTCCGGGGCTTTCGCCCTTGCGGCTTGCGGCTTGTCGCCTTCCCGCGCCTGCCTCCCGCCCACCACTGGCGAAGAGGCGCCTCCGAGGCCTCCCGGTTCCCGTTCATCAGGCAAGTGCTGACGTGCCGAACTCTCCGACCCCGAGGGGAGTGCAGTGCCATCGCCCACCGCTGTCTTTGCGGCCGCTGCACCGTGGCCTTCCGCGGTCTTGGAACGCGTCGGCTCCCACTGACTGACTTGTTTTCGAGGCTCCATCGCCCGGCCCGTCCGCTCGTCTTCCTACGCTTCGCCGTCGTGGTCGCCCACGCCGCCGCAAGGTTGACTTCCCGGGGGTGGGCACCTCCCGGGGTAGGACTTGCTTCTGTACTGCTGCATGCTCACCTACTTCCTGATGCCGGTTTTACCGGCGCACCCAAGGCGGTCACGGTAGGGACGGCCCTTTCGGGCCGCCCCCCGTACAGAACCCGGCGTGCGGTTTTCCCGCACCGGGCTCCCACCTCCGGTCTACGGATGAGAAGCGCACGGTGGGATAGGGGTGTGTGATGCGCGGCGGAGGAAGCGGGAAACGCTCGTCGAAACGGGTCCGTTGGTCGTTCGTCCAACGAGCCCGCTGGCTGCGACGTTGCATGCCCCTGTGCCACGCCTCGCGCACTTGGTGGCGAAACGAGCCCAGGGCTCGCGCGTTTCCAGGTACCCCGTAGTAGTTGTAGTGCCCTCGGAGCACGGCGCTCAGCCATCGGTGTTGCTCCCTGGCTGGGTCGTGCGCCTTGCGCCTCATTTTCCTACGGAGATCCCGCAGCTTTGCTGCCCTCTTCTTCCGGGAGGTCCGGCGCACGAGCGCGAAACGTCCATCCACGCGCTTCGCGCTGATGTGCGTAAAGCCGAGGAAATCAAACGTCTCTGGCCGCTCGTGTCCTTCCTTGCCGCAGTGCTCCGATGCGTACCGCCCAAACCGGAGCACCCGCGTCTTCTCAGAATGCAACTCCAGTCCGAACTGAGCGAGGCGCTCCGCAAGCGCTTCCTGCATCGCCCGTGCGTCCCGCTCGTACTGGAAGGTCATCACGACATCGTCGGCGTAGCGCACGATGTACATCTCCCCGCGCGCGTGCCGCTTCCGCCATCGATGCGCCCACAGATCGAGCACGAAGTGGAGGTAGATGTTTGCCAGCAGGGGGCTGATGATCCCCCCCTGCGGCGTTCCCTCCTCCACGTCGTGGAGCTGGCCGTCCTCCATGACGCCCGCGTGCAGCCACTTCATCAGCAGCCGCACCATGCGTCGATCCACGATCCGGTGCTCGACGAACTTCTGCATCCACCCGTGATCGATGGTGTCGAAGAACGCCCGGATGTCTGCGTCGAGCACCCAGTTCGTCTTTCTGCTGACGATCGCTACGCTCAGCGCGTCCAGAGCCCCGTGCGCCGACCGGCCTGGCCGATAGCCGTACGAGAACCCCAGGAACTCGCTTCGCTCGTAGATCGGTTCCAGGAGCATCCGCGCCGCCAGCTGGACGATCTTGTCTTCCAGCGCGGGGATCCCGAGCGGCCTCGTGCGGCCATCGCCTTTCGGGATGTGCACGCGCCGTACCGGTTGCGGATGGTAGCTTCCGCGTTGTACGCGGTCCTGAAGGTCGAGCAGCCGTGCGTCCAGCCTCTCGCCGTAGCTGCTCCACGTCTCACCGTCGACGCCAGGTGCCGCGTCTTTCCGCAGGCGCTCGTACGCCTCCTTCAGCAGCGGCGCCTTGATGTAGCTCAGCAGGTTATCGAACCGCGTCCCTTTCTCCTTCGTCGCTCGCTTTCCGACTCGATCCAGGTGCGTGAGCGCGTCTTGCCGATCCTGAGCCCGGGACGCGTTTCGCTGGTCGAGATTCCCGTTGGCCTCGCCCCTTCCCTCCATCGACTCCTCGGGCGTTACCCGCGAGTTCGCCGACTTCTTCGGTACTATGGGCTCGTCCGACTCCATCGGGGCATGCGGCTCCGGGGCTTTCGCCCTTGCGGCTTGCGGCTTGTCGCCTTCCCGCGCCTGCCTCCCGCCCACCACTGGCGAAGAGGCGCCTCCGAGGCCTCCCGGTTCCCGTTCATCAGGCAAGTGCTGACGTGCCGAACTCTCCGACCCCGAGGGGAGTGCAGTGCCATCGCCCACCGCTGTCTTTGCGGCCGCTGCACCGTGGCCTTCCGCGGTCTTGGAACGCGTCGGCTCCCACTGACTGACTTGTTTTCGAGGCTCCATCGCCCGGCCCGTCCGCTCGTCTTCCTACGCTTCGCCGTCGTGGTCGCCCACGCCGCCGCAAGGTTGACTTCCCGGGGGTGGGCACCTCCCGGGGTAGGACTTGCTTCTGTACTGCTGCATGCTCACCTACTTCCTGATGCCGGTTTTACCGGCGCACCCAAGAGCGCCAAGGAACCAGGGGAATACCGGGACGGCCCTTCCCTTCTCCTCTTGGCGGCCTTGGCACCTTGGCGGTTTTTCTGCTGATCCGGGGCGACTGCCCGTCGTAGTGCTAGTTGACGATCACGGCCCACCACCAGTCGGGGGGGCCATACGCCACGCGCGCGCCGATTGCATCCAGCGCGCTGAGCTCGGTCCCGTTGATCGCCTGGCTGACCGTGCAGTCTGAATACTTCATCACCGAGTCCGTATCGAACGCCGTGAGCTCCTCGTACGTGCCGCTCTCGGAGCACCGCGGGCTCGCGCCCGAGTGGGTGTGCTCGTGCCTGAACCCGAGCGCGTGGCCGACCTCGTGAATCGCGAGCAGGCGGCCGATCCCGCTCGTCGGAACGAGCAGCCTCTGATTGGACCAGGAGTTCGAAGGGAACGGCCCGATCGCAGTATTCGAGTCGCTGTAGTGCTGCACGATGAAGTCCACGCCGGGGTTGGCCCCGGAGGTCGAGCATGTCGCGCCGTCGAGGGCGGACATGTAGACGAACTGGACATTGGCGATCCCCTCCCACGCCTCCATGGCCTGCTGGATTGCGATGCGAACCGGCTCCAGATCGGGCGCCGTGTAGGTTCCCTGATTCTGGCCCCAGCCAGCGCTGAAGCAATAGCGGATGTTCTTGGGGCTGCTGCGCGTGTCGCGGTTTCCGCTCGCCACGTTGATGATGCTCTTGTCCACCGGATCGGTGTAGCGCTCGTTGTAATAATCGAGCAGCTTGGCCTCGTCCGAAAAGAGCATGTCCGTCTCGACCACGAAGACGTCGCGGCCCAGTATGGTCCTTCGCGCCTCGTCCCTGTACTGCTCATAAGTCGGGACGGTGCTCAGATCTTCGTTCTTCTCCACCCAGTCGTCCCCCGGCGCCTCTCCGCCGGGGGCGCTGGAGCAAGCGGCGGACATGGCCGCGATCACTGCCAGCACCGGGTACTGCGCTCTGAAATGTCTCGACATATCAACCTCGCATCGTTGATTCACCACTGTGACCCGCGCGCGTACCTCGGACCGAGCGACGCGCGCCCGTCGCGGTCACGCTCGTCTGACGCCCTGAGCGGGCGGCGCTCCGTGGAGCCGCGCCGCCCGCTCAGGTGCATTCACCCGGCCGCAGCCACCCTGTCACATGAAGACCGTGAACTCCTTCAGGTAGCAAACGCCGCTGTACTCGTCGTAGCCAATCTTCACCTTCTTGCCGGAGATACCGGCAGCGCTGATGGACCTGACGATATCCTGGAAGCCAGGGAGCCCCGAGTTCAAGATGAGCGTGGTGGTGCCGCCGCAGATGTCCGTGCCGCCGGAGCCGGGGAAGGAGTTGATGAACGTCGTCGACGACGGCGTGCTCTTGAAATTGATGGAGACGTTGCCGTCAGCCTGATGACGATAGACGCCTACGAAGGCGTCCATACGCCAGTCGATCGCAGTATCGGTCGGGCTGGCGTACGCGCCGAAGGCCACCGAGACGCCCGCCGCCATCAAAGCACCGGCCATGATCTTCTTGAGCATGTCAAACTCCGTTATGTTGAAGCGTTGATTGAATGGGGTTGCTGCCCGCTTGGCGCCGCCCGGGCGTGGCGCACGTCGATCGCGCACCGATCTTCGTGTCCGTGCTCGAGCTGCGCGCTCGTCCTGGGTCGTCGCGCCGGCGCTTGCCGGCGCCGCTTCGACGGGATTTCGCGCGGTCGCGCCGCGGTCGTTGCGGCATCCAGCAATGCTCGGACCAACCCGCGCTCAGCGAGGACAGGCGGGGATTGCCGATGAAAACGTCGCCCTCAATGGCTTGATGCCTGCAGAACGTAGCGCCCGCACGTGCGGTCACGTGCGGGTGCGCACGTGACCGCACGTGCGGGCATCAGGGTAGCGCCCGCGCGGCTTGGTCTGCTCGACGCCCACGTGCCGCCATGCTCCGGCATTTCGCGGTCGATCCGTGAGATGTCACGGGTCAACCGTGAGATGTCACGATCGATCCGCAGCTTTTCAACACCCAAAACCCGGCATAGCCAGGATTCCAAGGCCGGCGATGAGCGGTCGTCGCTGCGATCCCGGCCCTGGAGCGCTGCTCGTCTCATCCATGATGCGCACGAGGACACATCCTCTACTGACTCGCGGTTACTGACTCGCGGTTACTGACTCGCGGTTACTGACTCGCGGTTACTGACTCGCGGCACAACAACATCATCAGAACCCGCGAGCGGGAATCCATGACGACCAGTCCCACGGGATCATCCCCGCTCTCTTCGCCTTCGGAGAGCCCGGCCCCAAATACATCCTGTTCGTCACCGACGGCGAGGTCACGTCGCCTTCTGTCAGGCGGACGTATTCGTCCCGCTCGAGCTTCCAGTCGCTATTCCGCAGGAAGATTTGTACGATTTAATACTTCCAAGTCGGCCCGCTCAGGCAGATCTGTATGCCGTGCTACTTCCTGGTGCCCTCGCAGACCCGCGCTCGTGGAGCGGTCGGCTCCGGGAGGGGGGCGGCCGAGGCGGCGCTGAACGCTGGGAGGCGCCGACGTCAAGCGCTGCACGTTCGACCTGCAGGGCTCGATCGAGGTCGATCTCCCCAGCGCATCGGTCGTCCAGGCGCTCGTCGAGCGGCGCGCCCCGCCGCCGTTTCCGCACGACCGACCGGCGCTTTTGCTAAAGGCGGAGGCCAGCTCGACCCATGACCAGGATCAGCGCGCGAGAGCTCGCCGGCACCAGCGGCCCCTTCGGCCGCGGCACGCCGGTGGTGCGCCGCGCGGAGGTGCCGGAGGGGTCGGTCGTCACCGTGCTGCGCGTGCCGCCGGAGTCGGCTGGCATGCGGCTCGACCGGTTCGTACAGACCCAGCTCAAGCGGACGAGCCGCACGCGCGCCGCCGAGATCGTCGCCCGCGGCGCCTACTCGCCCGAGGCGCGGCGCCTGCGCGGCAGCGATCGCGTCCGGCCGGAGCAGTGCATCCCTGACCGGGCGCGCTGGCGGACAAGCTCCACGACGGCACGGGAGAACAGGGAGAACCGGCGCGCGTTTACACCTTCGCATCGACCTCGAGCGGCATCGGGGTGAGGCGGCGCGCCATCATCAGCCCGCTCGAGTCGAGCGCCTTGTAGCGCGGCAGCGCGATCGTCACCTTGTGCCCGAGCAGCCGGAGCGCCTTCGAGAGCGACGAAACGACGTCGGCCAGGCCGCCGACCTTGACAATGGGCGCGATCTCGGACGCAGCGAAGAGGATGTCCATGCGGGCGCCGTGTGTCGCACGAACCGGGGCGCGTACAGCGCGGCTTCCGAACCCACAGCGGCGCTGAACGCTGGCCAGCGCTCGGGTGTCGCCGCAGACGCAGCGCCGCGCGCGCCGTTTTGGAGCAACTTTCCATCCGCGCCACATCCACTTCCAGGGCCCTGCATGGCGGAGACGGGCCGTCCTGCCCTGTGTATCGTTTCTCCATGAGCAGTACGCTTTACTTTCCCAGGCTTTCCTTGGTCCTCGCCCTCCTCGCCACCGGCGTCGCCGTGAGCTGCGGCGGCAAGAACGACGGCGGCGGTTCGTCCCAGGGCTCCGGCGGCATCGGTGGCAATGGCGGCAGCGGCGGCGCGGGCGGCGCCGGCGCCGGCCCCGTCTCGGGCTCGGTCGTCGGCGAAGGCGGCGCGGGGCTCGACTTCGCCGGCTCGCACGGATCGAGCGGCACGGACGGCGGCGGCGGCGGCGCATGCCAGCAGCTCGACATCACGTTCGAGCCGCAGACGCCGACCGTGATGATCGTCGTCGATCGCTCGGGCAGCATGTACGGCAGCGGCTTCTGGGATCCGCTCAAGACCGCCGTGCTCAACGTCGTCGACAGGCTGCAGGACAGGGTGCGCTTCGGCTTCGTGACGTTCACCGGGATCGAGAACATGCAGTGCCCGCTGCTCGCGAGGGCCGACGGCATCGCCCTCAACCACCACGCCGCCATCTCGGCCGCCTACGAAGAGGCCTCCACGGTGCCGCCCGGCAAGCTCGAGACGCCCACCGCCATGACGTTCAACGAGACGGTCGTCCCGGAGCTCCTCGCGTTCCCGGAGCCCGGCCCCAGGTACATCCTGTTCGTCACCGACGGCGAGCCCGATCGCTGCGACGACGTGCTGGCCGTGTGCGCGCGCGACGACGTCGTCGGCGCGGTGCAGGACGCCTACGAGCAGGGCATCGGCACGTTCGTCTTCGGCCTCGGGTCGGGCGCGCTCGCGCAGCACCTGCAGGACGTCGCGAACGCGGGCGCAGGCCAGCCCGTCCAGCGGCCCCGGAGCGGCACGAACGAGGATTGCTTCGCCGGCGCGGGCACTTACGCCGACGCCGGCGGCACCGCCACCTACTACACGCCGGACCCCACCGACGCGTCCTCCCTGGAGGACGAGCTCGACGCGGCCATCGCCGGCGTCAAGAGCTGCACGTTCGACCTCCAGGGCTCGATCGAGGTCGATCTCCGCAACGCGTCGCTCGGCCAGGTGCTCCTCGACGGCACGCCCGTGCCCTACGACGCGCAGAACGGCTGGACGATGGAGAGCGCCACCCAGCTCACCCTCGTCGGCGACGCCTGCGAGCAGCTCAAGGACGCGCAGGAGATCTCGTTCGACTTCCCCTGCGAGATCCTCGTCCCCCAGTGAACCCAGGGAGCAGCGCGCCGACGCGCGCCGCCCCTTTTCCGCGCCGCGGGCCGGCGCTTTTGCTAAATGCCAAGGCCGGCTCGGCCCATGACCAGGATCAGCGCGCGAGAGCTCGCCGGCACGAGCGGCCCCTTCGGCCGCGGCACGCCGGTGGTGCGCCCCGCGGAGGTGCCGGAGGGGTCGGTCGTCACCGTGCTCCGCGTGCCGCCGGAGTCGGCCGGCATGCGGCTCGACCGGTTCGTACAGACCCAGCTCAAGCGGACGAGCCGCACGCGCGCCGCCGAGATCGTCGCCCGCGGCGCCTACTCGCCCGAGGCGCGGCGCCTGCGCGGCAGCGATCGCGTCCGGCCGGAGCAGTGCATCCTCCTCTGGCGGGAGCCATGGGACGAGCAGGCGCCCGACACCCCGATCCCGGTCCTCCACGAGGACGACGCGCTGCTCGCCATCAACAAGCCGGCGGGCCTGCCGGTGCACCCCACGGCGCGGTACCACAAGAGCACCGTGATCAAGATGATGGAGGCCGCGCGCCCCGACGAGCGGCTGTTCCTGGCCCACCGGCTCGACCGGGAGACGAGCGGCGTGCTGCTGCTCTGCCGCACGCCCGAGGCCGACCGGAACGTGAAGGCGCAGTTCGAGGAGCGCACCGGCGTCGTCAAGCGCTACGCCGCGATCGCCTGGGGCTGGCCCGAGCACGATACCTTCCGGGTCGAGCTGCCGCTCGAGCTCGACGACGCGAGCCGCTACAAGGTCAAGATGCGGGTCGCGCCGCCGGGCCGCGGCCTCGCGTCGGCCACCGCGTGCGAGGTGCTGGGCCGCCGCGCCGATCCCCTCACCGGCCGGCGCTACGCGCTCGTCCGCTGCACGCTCGAGACCGGCCGGCAGCACCAGATCCGGGTCCACCTCGCGGTGAGCGGCCTGCCGCTCGTCGGTGACAAGCTCTACGGCCCGGACGAGGGCATGTTCGCGCGCGGCGCCGACGGCGAGCTCACCGACGACGACCGCCGCGCGCTCGAGCTCGACCGTCACGCCCTCCACGCCGGGCTCCTGGAGCTCACACACCCGATGACAGGCGAACGCGTGCGCATCGAGGCGCCGCTCTCGGACGATCTGCGCACCTTCTGGGACGCGCTCGACGCGTGATCCACGCGGAAGGCGGAGGATCCAGCGCGGGCCACCCCTCCGCTCGTGTGTGTGCGGGGTGACGCTTGCGGGACGCGATGACACCGGTGGGCGAGGCGGCGCCTGCGGCGCGCCATGGAAGCTGCAACCGGAGCCCCGCGCGAGCGCGCTCGATCGCCTGCGGATCTTGTGCCGAAGTACCGACTTACGTACGATGGCCGAGATGACGCGTGCGCGAGACGACCTCGAGGCGCTGCGGGATCCAGCGCTCCGGTCCACACCGCTCGAGGCCGAGAGCACCGCCCAGAGCACGACATCCGGGCCGGTGCCTGGTCCGGGAGAGACGAGGCAGGACGCGGCGGCGCCCTCTCCAGGAGAGCCTGCCGGCGCCGGAGAACCGCGGCAGGCAGGCCCGGAGCGGGCCGCAGCGGCCTCATCGGCCGGCGCCGCGCCGCTGCAGGCCGACCCGCGGGCCCGGGGCGACGAGAGCCTGGATCGGGAGCGCTACGAGCGGTACGCGATGCCGGCGAGCGACCTGCCCGCGGCCAACGTGCAGGCCTTTCGCGGCGACGCGAGCGGGGTGCTCGCGATCGTCCGGCGCGCAGTGCAGTCCGTCACGCGCGATCCGGCGCGCCACCGGCGCCGGCTGCCGAAGTCCCGCTTCGACGCGATCCGCAGCTTGCCGGAGCTCGCGATGGCGCTCGACTACGCGGTGACACGCATGCAGCCCGAGAGCGCGCCGCCGCCCGAGATCGTCGAGAAGCTCGATCTGCTCTACGGCGTGCTGCGCCCGACGCTCGCCACGGCCGAGGTGTACTTCCCGCGCAGCATCGTCCCCGAGACCTTCGGCATCGTCCGGCGCGCGCTCGTCGCCGGCGATCCCGCGAGCGCGACGGCCACCATCACCAACCTCATCCTGGACCGGTGGAGCCACGTGCAGAGCCGCATCCCGATCACCAGGGAGGAGCTGACCCAGCTGAACGGCACAGCGAAGTGGCTGCTCAGCAACACCCGCCCGCCGGAGCGGCTCGACTCGAGGGACATCCGCGATCGGCTGTGGTCGCTCCTGCGCGAGCGCTACGAGCAGCTGCGGGCGATCGCTCAGGAGGTCTCGGGCGACGACTCGCGGGAGTACGCGCCCGAGCGGCTCGCGGCCGATTGAGCCGGCGCGCGGGGCCGCCCCGGCGCGGCGTGGAAGCCTGGCCAGGTCCGGACGGACTTCCGGGGGGCGGGGCGGGTGTACCGCACCGCACGCCCGATCTACGCTGCCGCCATGCAGGAGCTCCGCAAGACGACCTGTAACCGCGACTGCCCCGACGCCTGCAGCATCGTGGCCACCGTGGAGGACGGCCGCGTCGTGCGCCTCGGCGGCGACCCGGACCACCCGATCACGCGGGGCTTCCTCTGCTACCGCACGTCGCGCTTCCTCGAGACCCAGTACTCGCCCGAGCGTCTGACGACGCCGCTGCTCCGCAAGGGCGGCGAGCTCACGCCCGTCTCCTGGGAGGAAGCGCTCGACACCGCGGCCGAGCAGCTCCTCACGATCCGGCGCGAGTCGGGCCCGGCCGCGATCTTCCATTACCGGAGCGGCGGCTCGCTCGGGATGCTCACGGGGATCGCCGACGCGTTCTTCGCGCGTTTCGGGCCGGTCACGGTCAAGCGCGGCGACATCTGCTCCGGCGCGGGCGACGCCGCGCAGCTCGCCGATTTCGGCGAGGAGGACAGCCATGATCTCGCCGATCTCCTCAACGCCCGGCACATCCTCCTCTGGGGCAAGAACGTCTTCACCTCGAGCCCTCACACGCTCCCGGTGCTGCGCGAGGCGAAGGCGCGCGGCGCGGAGCTCGTGCTCATCGATCCTGTGCACCACAGGACGGCGTCGCTCTGCGGGGCCTTCTACCAGCCGCGCCCCGGCGGCGACTTCGCGCTCGCGATGGCCGTCGCCCGCGTGCTCTTCGACGAGGGGTGGACCGACCCGCGCGCCGCGGACTACTGCGATCACCTCGACGCCTTCCGCGCGCTCGCGCGCCGGAGCTCGGTCGCCGCGTGGTGCCGCGAGGCCGACGTGCCCGAGCGCGCGGCCCTGGACCTCGCGCGCCGCCTCGCCGAGAGGCCCACGGCGATCCTCGTGGGCTGGGGCATGGGCCGGCGCACCACGGGCGGTGCGATCGTGCGCGCCCTGGACGCGCTGGGGGCGGTGAGCGGGAACCTCGGCATCCCGGGCGGCGGCGTCTCCTTCTATTTCAAGCGGCGCCGCGCGTTCGACCTCTCGCCGTTCGAGGGCGAGCGCCCGGCGCCCCGCACCGTCTGCGAGCCCCTGCTCGGGCGCGAGGTGCTCGGGATGAGCGACCCGCCAATCCGCGCCGTCTGGGTGACCGCCGGCAACCCGGTCGCCATGCTGCCCGAGTCCGACACGGTCGCGGAGTCGCTCCGGACGCGCGAGTTCGTCGTCGTTGTCGACTCCTTCCTCACGGACACGGCGCGGGCCGCCCACCTCGTGCTGCCCACGACGACGCTCCTCGAGGCGGACGACGTGGTCGGCGCCTACGGCCACCATTACCTCGGCGTCGCCACGCCCGTGGTCCCGCCCCCGGCCGGGGTGAAGAGCGATCTCGAGATCATGCAGGCGCTCGCGCGGCGCGTGGGCCTCGGCGGCGCGCTCGACGGCAGCGCCCGCGACTGGAAGCGGCGGGTCACCGAGCCAAGGCTCGCGCCGCTCGGCGTCACGCTCGAGACGCTGGAGCGCGGGCCCGTGCGCAACCCGCTGGCGCCGAAGGTGCTGTTCGAGGACCGCAAGTTCCCGACCCCGAGCGGCCGGGTCAACCTCATCACCGAGGCGCCCGATGAACGCGTGGATCCCGACGCGAGCGAATTCCCGCTGCTGCTCATGGCGCTCTCAACCGAGAAGTCCCAGTCGTCGCAGTGGGCGCGACCCCAGCACGGTCCGGCCGTCGTCACGGTCCACCCGGACGCGGCCGGCGGCGTGCCCGACGGCGGCGCCTGCCGGATCACGTCGCGCGTCGGCGCCATGACGGCGCTGCTCCGCCACGATCCTGCCCAGCGCCGCGACGTCGCGCTCCTCCCGAAGGGAGGTCACCTCCGGGACGGCCGCTGCGCCAACGCGCTGATCACCGCGCGCACCACCGACATCGGCGAGGGCGGCGCGCTCTACGAGGAGCGGGTGCGCGTCGAGCCGATCGACCCGCCGGCGCCCCTGCCCTAGCGCGCGGCCCGCGCGGCGGACGCGGCGCCCGCGAGATCCCCTGGCCCGCGCGGCCGGCGGTCTCTTACGCTCGCGCGATGGCGAGAGAGCTGCCTGCACGGTTCGGGATCACACCGCACGCGGCGCGCCGCCTCGCGAACCGGCAGATCGCGATCGGCGCGTCGATGGCGCTGGTGGGCGCGGGAGTGAGCGTGACGGGGCTCGGCAGCGTCGCGGCCGGAGTGCCCTTCGGGATGGCCGGCGCGCTCCTGATCGCGTTCGGGCTACGCGCCCGATCGATCGGCGTCGCCGTGCAGGTCGTCAACAAGGCGTACAACCTCGCGGCTTCCGGCCAGCGCGAGGACGCCGCCGAGCTGCTCGACTACGCGGAAGCGACGTGCCGCTCGCGCTACGTCCTGCGCGTCATCGACGTCCAGCGCGCGCTCGCCGCCATGCAGCGCGGCGACCTCGCGGGCGCGCTCGCCCGCGCCGACGCCGCGGTGACCCGCCGCACCGACCCGCTCTCCTTTCACCTGGAGCACGCGACGATCGCCGCGGCGCGCTCGCTGCGGGCCCTGCTCCGCGCCTCGACGAGCGATCGCGACGGCGCCGCGGCGGACATCGAGGTCGTGCGGACGAGCGCCCTGGCGTCGCCCGAGGTGCGCGCCCGCGCGGAGCTCGCGGCCGCGGTGCTCCTGGAGCGCTCGGGCGACAGGGAGGCGCTGCGGGCGCACCTGCTCCGCGAGCGGATCCTCCTCGTCGAGCACACGCGCCCGCGCGAGCGCGCCCTCGTCCGCGCCTACCAGCGCATGCTGAAGGCGAAGGCGAGCTCGGTCTACCGCACCGGCGCGAAGCGGGAGCCGGAGGCGGGAGGCGAGCTCTCGGCGGCGGACTGGGCGGCGCGCATCTCGCCCGACGCGGCGCCGTTCATGCGCGCCCCCGCGCTGGCGGCGGGCGGTGTCGAGGAGCTGTCGCGCGCGGAGGTGGACCGCGCCGACGCCCCCGCGCGCGCCGCGGCGGAGGGGCGCGCCGGGAGCAACCGCCAGCCGGTGACGAAGGCGGCGCGCCGCGTGCTGCTCCTGTGGGTGGCCCTGGTGATGCTGTTCCTGGGGGTGTGGCAGCTCTTGAGCTCCGATGGGGCGCCGCCGGTGGCGCCCGAGATCGAGCGTCTGCCAGCGGAGCCGATCGTCGGACCGCTCGCCATTGTCCTGGCGTTGCCGATCTTCTTCATCGTGATGCTCGTCGGGGCCGTGCTCGTGAACATGGCGCGCGCGCGCAAGCTCTCGCAGCGCTTCATGGCCGCCCAGATCGCCGTCGCGAAGGGCGAGGAGCAGCGAGGGAAGGGTGAGATCGAGGCCCTCACGCGAAGCAAGGTGCCCGCGGCCGCGGCGCAGGCGCACCTCGCGCTCGCCGAGCTTTCGGAGCGACAGGGAGAGCTCTCCGCGGCGCTCGCGGCGTGCGAGGCGGGGCTCGCGCGGCTGGGCACCGAGGCGGCGCGCGCGATGGCGGCGGACATCCTGTTGCCTGCGCTCCTGGCCGAGCGCGCGTTCCTGTTCGCGGCGATGGACCGGCGCGCCGACGCGCGCGCCGAGATGGCGCTGCTCGCGGAGCGGTACGCGTCGTACCCGTTCCTGGAGAGGGCCAGGATGCGGGTGGCGCTCGCGCTGCGGGCGCGGGAGGGCGACATCGCCGGGGCTGCGCGCCTCACCGAGCGAGACGCGGACCTGCCGCTGAACGCGCGCGACGAGCTGCTCGGCGACGTGTGCCGCGCGGCGGCGAGCCCGGGCGCCGCGGGCGCTGGCGAGGTGGAGCGGCTCCGCGAGGAGCTCCGGCTCGACGCCGCGAGCCGGCGCTGGCTCTCGGCGGTCGCGCCGGCGGCGCTCGCGGCGTTCGAGCGCCTGAGGGAGCAAGGCGACGCGGACGTGCTCGCCGGGGCCGAGGCCCTCGCGGAGACGGAGGCCCTCGCGGAGGCCGAGGCCCTCGCGGAGCGCGCCGGGGTGCGCCCGCGGGACGCCGGGGCGGCGTGAGCGCCGCGGCGCCGCGGCGTGGGAGCGGCCTCAGGCGCAGCTGCCGGCGCAGATCCTCGCGCCGGACGAGCGCGGCGCCCGATCGATCCACGGCGCGCGTCGCTGCTCAGTCTTCTCGAGCGGGCGCCCGCATCGGCTCCCTCGGCCTGGTCCGCTCGGGGGGCGCGGCGGCCGAGCCCTCCACGGCGTCGCCGATCTCGCGCGCCACGTCCTCCACGGTGCGCAGGCTGATCCTCCCGGCGAGCACCAGGGTCGCGCCGATCTCGCTGCAGTCGATGGGATCCAGCCGCACCGGCGACGCGAACGCGTTGACGGCCGCCATCTGCCCGGCGGCGTAATCGAGGCGGGCGCCGAACACGAGGTCGCCGTACCGGGTATAGGAGACCAACCCGAGCGACGCGTGGGCGCCGCTCATCCGCTCGAAGAAGAGCTTCGACTCGGCGGACATGGGGCCTCGCAGGCTCGACAGCGCGTTGAAATCGGAGGCGACGCCGCCCACGAGGCTGAGGTCGCGGGTGAGGAACACCTCGGCGCCGAGCCCGACGTTGACGATGGGCGCCGCCGCCTCGACGATGTCGAGGCGGCCTTGCGCCCGGCTCGTCACCGCGCCCCCGGTGATCGCGATCTCCTCGCGATCGGCGGTGATCCTCGCGAACTCGCGCTGGCCCATGTAGAAGAAGCCGTCGAGCTCCAGCCGCAGCCTGCTCCACTCCGCGCTCGCGCCGACAGCGACGCGGGCTGGAGAGGGGGCCACGAACTCCCCTTCACCGGCCCAGTAGCGCGCCGCCGCCGTCCCATCGGCGCGCGTGTCGACGTAGCTCGCGTCCAGGGAGTCGACGGCGTGAACGCTGGGCGTCCGCAGGCTGATCCCGGCCGAGAACACCCGGCTCAGCCGGTACGTGACGCCGAGGTGGGCGAGGAGGTCCCATGAATCGCCCGAGAGCGCGGCCTGGTAGGTCGCGTTGCTCGCCGAGCCCGCGCTGGTGTCCTCCACGAGGCTGGCGACGCCGAGCGAGCTCGTGTAGCGGGTGCGCACGAGCGAGAGCGAGGCGCCCACGGCGAGGCGCGAGGTGGCGCTGTAGCTCCACGAAGGGCCGGCGCTGAAGCGACCCCACGCGTAGCGGAGCGTCTGCGCCTGGCTCACGCGCCGCGAGGCGGACTCCCCCGAGAATCGCAGCGCGTCGAACCCGAACTCGTTCTCCTCCGTCTTGCCGAGGCAGGCGGCGACGACCTGGCGGCCGACCGGCACCCGCGTCGAATCCGGGCCTCGTGCGCCGCTCTTCCAGTTGAAGAAATAGCATGTCGCGTCGGGGAGGCTGTCCAGCCCATGATCGCTCACCGACGTGCGATCGAGCCGGAGATCGCCGTACAGGCCGGGGTCGACCGGCCCTGGCTGGTGCCACCGTTGCAGTGTGCGGTGCGCGTAGCGGAAGAACGCCGACGAGAACGCGATGTTCCGGTCCTCGATGCGGACGATCGTGGCCGGGTTCAGGAAGGGCGCGGCGCCGTCGACGCCCAGCACGACCCCCGTGCCCCCCAGGAGCGCCGATCGCCCGCCGAGGAGCGCGGATTCGTACCTTCCCTGCGCGCGCGCCTCGCCTCCGCCGAGCGTCCCGAGCAGCGCGCTGGCGAGGCCGAGCAGCGCTCGGCGCGCTCCGGAGCTGCGAACCAGGGCGCGCGGGCTCGACATGGCAGGCGCCAGCATGGATCACAGCGCCGTCGCCGCAATGGCGGCAGCGCCCGCCCGCCCACGGCCCCCTCCCGAGGCGACGTGCTCCTGCCCGATCCTCGCCCGCCGCGCCGCGTGTCGCTGCGACGCCGCCCCGCGGTCTCTCTTGAGTCGCCGTTGGAGGGGGCGAGAAGTAAACTGCAAGGGATGTCTGAGCCGCTTCGCAGAGATGGGTCCGCCATGCCCGTGCCGCCCCTTGCCCCGCTGAAGGCCGTTGATCTCGAGGACGAGCGGCTGAAACGCTTGAACGCCCTCGGGCATTTTCTGGACAACTCCATCCGTATCCCTGGAGTCGGCTACCGGGTCGGCTACGACGCCGTGATCGGGTTGATCCCTGGGGTCGGCGATCTCATCGGTTTCGCGCTCTCGATTTACATCGTGCTCGCGGCGACGCGTTACCGTCTCCCCGCCTCCGCGGTGCTGCGCATGGTGCTCAACGTGGGCCTCGAGACGCTGCTCGGCACGGTCCCTCTCGTAGGCGATCTCTTCGATGCCACCTACAAGGCGAACGCGCGCAACCTCGACCTGCTGCGCGCCCACCTCGCGGCGCGAACGCAGGGCGGCGCGCCGCCCTCCAATCTTCGTTTCTACGCCGGCCTGTTCCTGGCGCTGGCAGGCATCCTCGCCCTGGCAGCTCTCATGCTCTTCTCGCTGACAAGAGCGCTACAAGCCCTCTTCGGCTCCTGACGCCCCCTCTCCTCACTTCTCCGCAACGTCCCCCGCCCGAGTCCTTCTCCGCAACGTCCCCCGCCCGAGCGGGGCGCACCCGCACAGGAGACGGGCCCAGATCGGCGTTTTCGGCGCGGAGGCGTACTCTTGTACGCCGAGCACCGAAAACGTCGAGGTGGGCCCGTATCCGAAGCGGGTGCCCCCGCTCAGTTGCGCGAGCTTATGAAGAGGCGGAGCACATGCCAGAACAGCATGGCGACCGACGCGAAGAGCTCGAGGGCGGCGCCGACGTACCGGTCCTCGGGGAAGTGGTGCAGGATGTTCGACGTGTCGTACAGGATGGCGGCCCCAGCGAACGCGACCATGGCGACGCTGAAGAAGGTGCCAAGCTGGAAGCCGAACAGCGCGCCTGCCGCGATGAGGACGAGCGCGCAGATCGCGCCCCAGCGCAGGAGCGCCCCAAGGAACGAGAAATCCTTGCGGGTCACGAACGCGATCGCGGTGAGCCCGGCGAAGCCGGCCATCGTGGCGAGCCCAGCGCTCTGGATCGCGCCGGGAGCGACCATGTCCGCGATGTAGAGCAGCGGCACGAAGACGATCGCCTGGGCGAGCACGAAGCCGCCGAGCGCGGCGTACTGCGCCGGCTTCGATACCGACGTGTGCGCCGCGCGGCTGGCCAGCCAGCTCACGAGCATGAACGCCCCGAGAACCAGCAGCCAGCTCGTGCCCATCATCGCCCTGGCGATGACCGAGGCGACGCCGGTCTTGAACAGCGCGACCTCGATCGCAGCGAAGAGGACGATCGCACCGAACAGGTGGTTGTACGTTCGCACGATGAAGCGCTCGCGCGACTCGGCACCGGCGCGGAGCACCGACGAGCGTGTCCCGTATCCTACGTAGTTCTGGTCCATGTTCCCTCTCTGGTAGGCCTCGACTCTAGCACGTGAAGCACGCCGCATGCCCGCGGCGAGGCGGCCGCGGGACGAGGCGCAGCGCCACGACGTCGCGAGCGCCGGCGCCTGTGCAGGGGCCCTCCGCCGCTCGCTCCCGGGAAAGCCGGCCGGCCCGCAGGTCCCCCACGGCACCGCTCAGGGCCCCCCGGAGCCCGCGGCGCCCGCCGCACGATGATGGAAATGCGGACGTCGCGCCCTGCGTCCTGTCGAAGTCTCCCTGGAAGAAGGGATTAAATCCCCTTCGGGATCTTGTCGAGGTCCACCTGGGAGAGCGCATGCCGGATCAGCGCGCTCCTGTTGGCCTTGGTCATCCCGCGCGCCTTGAGCGAGCTGACCATCTCGTCCAGCCGCTCGAGATCCTCGGTGTACATCGAGATACAGATGACCTTGTAGTGTTGCGGTCTCTCCGGCGCCGGCGCAGCACCCGGCTCGGATGCAGCGCCGCTCGTCCGGGCCTTCGCGCGCACGCGAGGCGCTTCCGTGGGCGTATAGAACGCCCCGGACAAAACACCTTCCACTTCATCGCGATCGAGCAGCGCCCGCGCGGCGCCCCCGAGATCGCCTTCGCTTTTCATTGCTTCCTCCAGCTCCCCTGCCCGGTCGAGGCTCCGCGACTGCGGGCCCTTCATTCAGCGAAACCCCGCGTCCGCGGGTCCTTCACCCAGCGGGACTCCGCGTCCGCGGGTCCCTTCATCCAGCGGGACTCCGCGTCCGCGGGTCCCTTCACGCCCCCGCCGCCGCAGCGCCCGGCCGCTCGGTGGCCGCGTCCCCCCGGTCGACGCTCCACGCTGTCCCGTCGCGCGCCGCCCCTGCCTCGGAGCCCGCCGTGCCGCGCTCGCGGCTCTCGATGATGCGATCGACCACCGCGAGGTAGTCGTCCGCGGCAGGGGTTCCCGACGCGTACTCGAAGATCGTCTGCCCTTGCGCGGGCGCCTCCTTGACCTTGATCGCCTGCCGGATCGGCGCGAGGCAGCGCTCCCCGAAGTGCTGCTTCATCGTGCTCACCGCCTCGCGCGCGATCTTCGCGCGGCCGTCGTAGAAGGTCGGCAGCACGCCCCAGATCTGCACCGGGTGATGCAGCAGCGCGTTCACGTTCTTCACCGTCTTGATCACCTGCCGGACGCCGACGAGCGACAGATAGTCGCACGCGACCGGGACGAGCACGCTGTCGGCGAACACCAGCGCGTTCTGGTTCATCAGCGACAGGCTCGGCGAGCAGTCGAGCACCACGTAATCGTACTCGGCCGCTGCAGCGGAGAGGCGATCCGAGAGCACGCGGTCGCGGTTCTGGCGCCCTGCCAGGTAGAGCTCTGCCGCGGCGAGCGTCTCGTTGGACGGCAGGAGATCCAGGTTCGGTCGCACCGTCTTGGTCGCGTCCGCGACCCGGAGCCCCATCACGAGCACGTGATAGAGCGACCGCTCCGCGCCCGCGCCGAGCGAGACAGAGACGTTCCCCTGCGCGTCGGTGTCGACGAGGAGCACCCGCTTGTCGCGCGCCGCGAGCCCGGCCGCGACGCTCACGGCCGTCGTCGTCTTGCCCGTACCGCCCTTGTGGTTGAACACGGCCAGGCAGCGGGGCACCCCGGCCGGGCGCTGCGGCGGCTGCGCCGGCCGCTTCGCGCCCCCCGCCGGCGAGAGGGGCACCGCGACCGCGCCCTGCCCTTTGAGCTCCGCCGGGCGAGCGGCAGACCCGGCCGGCGCGGCCCGCCCCGTCGCCTCGCCCTGGGCGCTCGCCCGAGCCGCCGGCTCACCTGCCGCCACGGCGGAGCGCGACCCGCCTCCTGCCGGCGGCGCCTCGTCACCGGTCGGCGTTGCTCCCTCGGGCGGCGCCGCGGCTGCCGCCGCGATGTCGCCGAGCCGCACCCCCTTCGCCTCACGGACCAGCTGCGTCCGGCACCCCAGCGAGCACGCGTAGTGCCGGCGCCCGGCGACGTAGAGCACCTGGGACACGAGATCCGGTGGAAACCGCTTCGCGCACGCGTCGCACGTGGCGAGCGCAGCGCCGCCCTGCCCGCCGAGCTGGCTCTTTTCCAGGCATTTCTGCGAGCAGAAGAAGGAGAAGCCGCCGTCCTTCTCCTCCATCTGGTACCGGAACTGGACCTCGAATCCGGTCCCGCACACGCTGCACGTCTCGCTGATTCCGCCCACAGCTCGCTCCTTCGCGCCGCGCACAGCGCTTTGCCCAGGCGCAGCGTTGACCATCATCACAGTCAAGGCGCAAAGGTCAACTTTTCTGCGAGCGTGACCCACCCTTCCGGCGCAAGGGCGTGGGAGCGCGCGCATCCCGGGACAGAGGCGCGAGGCGGTTCAGTGACGGGACCTCGGCGCCAGACCAGCTCAGTGACGGAAGTGCCGGGCCCCGGTGAACACCATCGCGATCCCCGCCGCGTCGGCCGCGGCGATGACCTCCGCGTCCTTCACGCTGCCGCCTGGCTGCGCGACCGCCGTGATCCCGTGCTCCGCGGCGAGCACCACGTTGTCCGGGAACGGGAAGAACGCGTCCGACGCGAGGACGCTCCCACGAGCCCGCTCGCCCGCCTTGCTGCAGGCGATGCGCACGCTCTCGACCCGCGACATCTGTCCGGCGCCGATCCCGACCGTCCGCCCCGGCATCGCGAGCACAATCGCGTTGGATTTCACGTGCTTGCAGACGCGCCAACCGAGATCGAGCGCCTCGAGCTCCTTCTCGGTCGGCGCGCGCTTCGTCACGACCCGGCCGCCGCGCACCTCGCCGGCCGCCGAGGCGTCCCGCTCCTGGACCACCAGGCCACCGCCGACGCGCTTGAACGTCAGCTCCCGGTGATCCGCGGGCAGGAGCGCGCCGGTGGCGAGCAGCCGGAGGTTCTTCTTGGTCCGGAGCACCTCCAGCGCCTCGGGCGTATACGCGGGCGCGACCACGCACTCCAGGAACGTCTCGACGAGCACCTCGGCGGCAGCGCGGTCGACCTCGCGGTTCAGGGCGACGATCCCACCGAAGGCGCTCACGGCGTCCGCGTCGCGCGCCGTCCGGTAGGCGGCCGCGACGCTGTCGCCGGTCGCGACGCCGCACGGGTTCGTGTGCTTCACGACGACCGCGGCGGGCTGCGCGAGCTCGCGCACCGCCTCGAACGCGGCGTCCACGTCGACGAGGTTGTTGAACGAGAGCTCCTTGCCGCCCGCGCCCAGCGACTCCGCCAGCGCGAGCGACCCCGCGGCCGCGCCCCGCTCACGATAGAAGGCGCCGGACTGGTGCGGGTTCTCGCCGTACCGGAGCGGATAAGCCCGCTCGAGGGCGAGCGTGAGGAAGCGCGGATAGGCCTCGCGCTCCGCCGCGTTCGGCTCGCCTTCCTCGGGGAGCGAGGAGAGGTAACCGGACACCATCCCGTCGTAGGCCGCCGTGTGCGCAAACGCCTTGGTGGCTAGCCGTCGGCGGGTGGCGCTCGACACCTCACCTTGCCTGTCGATCTCGGCGAGCACAGCATCGTAGTCGGTCGGATCGACCACCACCGCGACGCGCGCGTGGTTCTTGGCCGCGCTCCGCACCATCGACGGCCCGCCAATATCGATGTTCTCGATGATCTCGGGGTGCGTGACCCCCGGTTTCCTGACGGTCGCCTCGAAGGGATAGAGATTGCACACAACGAGATCGATCGGCGCCCCGCCGAGCCGCGCGAGGTCCTCGTCGTCGATCGCGCCGCGCATCAGGATGCCGCCGTGCACCCGCGGATGGAGCGTCTTCACCCGGCCATCCATGACCTCGGGAGAGCCGGTATAGGCCTCCACCCCGATGACAGGCACGCCGGCGTCCGCGAGCGCCCGCTGCGTCCCCCCGGTCGAGAGGATCTCCACGCCCTTCTCCGCGAGCCGCCTGGCCAGCGGGAGCAATCCCGTCTTGTCGGATACCGAAATCAGTGCGCGTCGAATCATTGCGACGCAGAGCTAGTGCGTCTCTGCGGCGACCGCCAGCCTATCCGACGGTGCCGCGCTCACGCGCCGGGCGGCGCGGCCGGCGTCGGCTCGCCCGCCGCGGCCGGCGGCGCCTTGACCGGCGCCGCCTCGACGACGAGCTCGCCGTCCCGGTACTCCAGGACGCCCTTGGGCGGCCCGAAGATCGCATAGGCGTCCGGCAGGATGAGCGCCTCACGGAGCACGTCGTCGACGTGCTCGACGAGCACGAGCCGCAGCGCCTTCAGCACCCGCCGCGGCACGTCCCGGAGATCCTTCCGGTTCTCCTTCGGCAGGATGACGGTCGCGATGCCGCCGCGGTGGGCCGCGAGCAGCTTCTCCTTGAGCCCGCCGATCGGCATCACGCGCCCGCGCAGGGTGATCTCGCCCGTCATCGCGAGATCCCTCCGGACAGGCACCTTCATGAGCGAGCTGACGAGCGCGGTCACCATCGTGACGCCGGCGCTGGGCCCGTCCTTGCGGACGAAATCGGGGAAGTGAATGTGGATGTCGACCTTCTGATAGACGTCCGCCTCGAGCCCGAGGCGGTCGAGGCGCGAGCGGACATAGCTCATCGCCGCGTGCCCGCTCTCCTCCATCCCCTTCTCGAGCAGCCCGGTGATCACGAGCTTGCCCTTGCCCGGCACCACCGTCGCCTCGGCCGGGAGCAGATCGCCTCCGACGTTCGTCACGGCGAGGCCGTTCACGAGGCCCACCTCATCGCGCTCCTCGCGCCGGCCGAGCCGGTACTTCGGGACGCCGAGGTACTTCGGGATGCTCTTGGCGACGACCTCGATCGGCTTCTCCTTGCCGTCGGACACCACCCGCCTGGCCACCTTGCGGCAGACGCTCGCGATCTCGCGCTCCAGCGAGCGAACGCCGCTCTCCTTCGTGTAGTGGTGGATGATCGTCCGGAGCGCGCCCTCCGTGAAGTCGAGCGACACGTCCTCGAGGCCGCACTCCTTGCGCTGCCGGGGCACGAGGTACTTCACCGCGATGTTCAGCTTCTCGAACTCCGTGTATCCCGAGAGCTGGATGACCTCCATGCGGTCCTGGAGCGGCACGGGGATGCCAGAGAGCGTGTTCGCCGTCGTGATGAACATCACGTCGGAGAGGTCGTAATCGAGATCCAGGTAGTGGTCGTTGAACGTGTGGTTCTGCTCAGGATCGAGCACCTCGAGCAGCGCAGCCGCCGGATCCCCGCGGAAGTCGGTCGACATCTTGTCGACCTCATCGAGCAGGAACACGGGGTTGTTCGTCCCGACCTTCTTGAGCGACTGGATCAGCTTGCCGGGCAGCGCGCCGATGTACGTCCGCCGGTGGCCGCGGATCTCCGCCTCGTCGCGCACGCCGCCGAGCGACAGCCTCACGAACTTGCGCCCCGTCGCGCGCGCGATCGACTTCGCCAGGCTCGTCTTGCCGACGCCGGGCGGCCCCACGAAGCAGAGCACCGGACCCTTGAGCTTCTTCGTGAGCGCCTGGACCGCCAGGTACTCGAGGATCCGCTCCTTGATCTTCTTGAGGCCGTAGTGGTCCTCATCGAGGATCCGCTCGGCCTCGACGAGGTCATAACGCTCCTCGCTCTTGTCGTACCAGGGGAGCTCCAGGATCCAATCGATGTAGTTGCGCACCACGGTCGCCTCGGCGCTCGTGGGGTGCATCATCTTCAGCTTCTTGAGCTCCTTCTTGACCTTCGCGGCGGCCTCCTTGCTCATCCGCTTGGTCTTGAGGGCCTCTTCGATCTCCTGGATCTCGTTCTTGAACTCGTCGCGCTCGCCGCCGCCCAGCTCCTTCTGGATGGCCTGCATCTGCTCGTTGAGATAGTACTCCTTCTGCGTCTTCTCCATCTGCTTCTTGACGCGACTCCGGATCTTCTTCTCCACCTGGAGAATCTCGATCTCGGCCTGCATCAACTCGATGAGACGCTCGAGCCGCTTCTGCGGCTCCTCCATCTCGAGCAGCGCCTGCCGGTCGGTCAGCTTGATGGTCGGCAGGTTGGCGATGATGGTGTCGGCCAGCCGCGAGGCCTCGTCGATGGCCTGCACCGCCATCAGGACCTCGGGCTGGATCTTCTTGTTGAGCTTGACGTACATCTCGAACGTCGACTGGACCGAGCGCATCAGCGCCTCGACCTCGACGCTCGCGACCGAGCTCTCGACGATCTCGTCGTATTCGATCAGGAAGTACGCATCGCTCTGGACGTAGCGGCGGATGCGCGCCCGGCGCTTGCCCTCGATGAGGACCTTGACGGTGCCGTCCGGGAGGCGGAGCAGCTGCATGATCGCGCCGACCGATCCGACGCCGAAGATGTCGTCCGGCGTCGGATCGTTCGTCTTCGCGTTGCGCTGCGCGGCGAGGAAGATCTCCTTGCCGCGGTTCATCGCCTCGTCGAGCGCGGCGATGCTGCGCTCGCGCCCGACGAACAGCTGCGAGACCATGTGTGGAAAGACGATGATGTCGCGAAGCGGGAGCAACGGGACGATCCCGCGCTCGGGTGCGTTCTTGCCGCGATCACTGTCGTTCTTGAAGAACATCCGCCGTCTTTCCGGGAGTATCGGGAGGTCGGGGCACCCCCGCCTCGGTTGTCACAAATGCCTTGATCTGATGCTGAACTTCCGCCGGTTCGCCCCGCTGCCCTCCAGGGACACGCGGCGCCGGCACGCTCGGAGAGGCCTCCGGGGGGCGAGGGCGCAGCTCGGGCCGCTCCTTGCGCCCCCGGCCCGCCGCCCCCCCGGGGGCGAGCGCTACGCGAGCTCCGCCTCCTTCGTGTACACGATGAGCGGAGGCTCGTGCTTCACGATCACGTCCTCGCTGACGACGACCTCCTTGATCCCCGTACGGGACGGGACGTCGTACATGATGTCGAGCATCGCCGACTCGAGGATGGCGCGAAGACCGCGGGCGCCGCTGTTCCTCTCGAGGGCCTGGCGAGCCACCGCGACGAGCGCGCCGCGGGTGAACTTGACCTTCACCCCGTCCATCTCGAAGAGCTTCTGGTACTGCTTGACCAGGCTGTTCTTCGGCTTCGTGAGGATGTCGATGAGCGCCTCCTCGTTCAGCTCGTGGAGCGTCGCCACGACCGGCAGGCGCCCGATGAACTCCGGGATGAGCCCGAACTTGAGGAGGTCCTCAGGCTGGACGACGCTGAGCAGGTCGCCCAGCTTGAAGTCCTTCTTCGCCTTGATGTCCGCGCCGAAGCCGAGGGTATTCTGGCCGATGCGCCGCTGGATGATCTGATCGAGCCCGACGAACGCGCCGCCGCAGATGAACAGGATGTTCGTCGTGTCGACCTGCAGGAAATCCTGCTGCGGGTGCTTGCGCCCGCCCTTCGGGGGGACATTGGCGATCGTCCCCTCGATGATCTTGAGCAGCGCCTGCTGCACGCCCTCTCCGGAGACGTCGCGGGTGATGCTCGGGTTGTCGCTCTTCCGGCTGATCTTGTCGATCTCGTCGATGTAGACGATGCCGCGCTGCGCGCGCTCGACGTCGTGATCCGCGTTCTGCAGGAGCTGAACGATGATGTTCTCGACGTCCTCGCCGACGTACCCTGCCTCGGTCAGCGTCGTCGCGTCCGCGATGGCGAAGGGGACGTTGATGATCTTGGCGAGCGTCTGCGCGAGCAGGGTCTTGCCGGACCCCGTCGGCCCCAGCAGGAGGATGTTCGACTTGGACAGCTCCACGTCGTCCGAGGAGACCCGGCTGTCGATGCGCTTGTAGTGGTTGTGCACCGCTACAGCGA
This sequence comes from Sorangium sp. So ce117, assembly GCF_051524395.1. Taxonomy (NCBI): domain Bacteria; kingdom Pseudomonadati; phylum Myxococcota; order Polyangiales; family Polyangiaceae; genus Sorangium; species Sorangium sp. So ce117. Next base: position 4,562,171 of record NZ_CP150309.1, on the reverse strand, counting down.
GGATCTTCTTGGCGCGGTTCTGGCCGACGACGTACTCGTCCAAGGTCGCTTTGATGTCGGCGGGCTTGGGCACCGGGGTCGACCCCGCGTACGGCTCGTCCTTCTCGACCTCCTCCGCGATGATGTCATTGCACAGCCCGATGCACTCATCGCAGATGTACACCGTGGGGCCCGCGATGAGCTTCTTCACCTCTTTCTGCGACTTGCCGCAGAAAGAGCAGCTTAGATTGCCATTCGAGTGATCGTCCCGCCTTCGCTCCACTTCGACCCTCAGTGCGGTCTGCCGACGCTACCGCTTCAATGAGAGGTGGGGTCCCGCCGCGGCGGCGGCCCCTCCAACTTGCGGCGGGAACGGCTTCCACCGTCCCCTGTATTTTCAGCGATGCGCAGCCAAACGCCGCGCTCGGATTCTAGTGCGGTGCCCGTACCGTCGCAAGCTAACGGGGGTGGTCTCCAGCCTGTGGCCGAAGTCAGGGAATCACCCGATGGCGCCCCGCAGTCGGCCACCGAAGCGGCCGCGCATCGCGCGAAAAACGCGAAAAGCAGCGGATCGAGCGAGCGCAGCGCGGCGCGTGAGGCGCCGGGCCCGTGTGCTCCGCTGCTGCGCGCCCGCGCGCAATGCCCCGCCCGCCACAGCGGCGGGCCGTGGCGCGGACTCGCCACGCCGCGCCGCGGCGCGACCCGGGGCGACGCCGCGCCGGCCTTCACCCCGAGCACGCCCGCCGGACGCGGCGGCGCGGCCACCTACTTGTTCCGCTTCGGGAAGACCTCGTCGATCAGGCCATACTCCTTGGCCTGCGTCGCGCTCAGGTAGAAGTCGCGCTCGATGTCCTTCGCCAGCTCGTCCCGGTTCTTGCCGGTCGCGTCGACGAGGATGTCGATCAGCGTCTCCTTGATCTTCTTGATCTCGCGCGCCTGGATCTCGATGTCCGTCGCCTGGCCGCGCGCGCCGCCGAGCGGCTGGTGGATCATCATCCGCGCGTGCGGCAGCGCGAAGCGCCGACCCTTGCGACCGGCGCCGAGCAGCACGGCGCCCATCGACGCGGCCTGGCCGATGCACATCGTCGACACCGGGCAACGCACGTACTGCATCGTGTCGTACATCGCGAGCCCCGACGTCACCACGCCGCCCGGGCTGTTGATGTAGACCTGGATCTCCTTCTCGGGATCCTCGCTCTCCAGGAAGAGGAACTGCGCGATCACGGCGTTCGCGACGAAGTCGTCGATCTCCGTGCCGATGAAGACGATGCGATCCTTGAGGAGACGGCTGAAGATGTTCCACTCCCGCTCGCCGCGGTGGGTCACCTCGGTGACCGTCGGGAGGATGTAGGCCTTCTCGCGTTCGAGAAACTCGATGGCTTGGGTGCGGGTTTCGACTCGTCGGGTCATCCGGTGCTCCGGGGGGTTCGCTGCCGCGCGGCAGGGGCTCTACTCCTGGGCCAGACTGCGTCCGATCGCAAGACCGAACGCGCCCGAGGTTACCGGAAATATCGGCCGCTCGCCCATGGCGCACGGAACACGCGGCGCGCCGCGGCCCGCTCGATCCAGCCGCGCGCGCCCGACGTAGCTCGAGAGCGCGAGAGGCGCGACCTGGACAAACGGCGCACGCCGGCGCAGCAGAGCTGAGGCGCCGGCGTGCGGGGCAGGAGTCCGGACATTCCGCGCCGGACCGCTGCTGGACGAAGCTAGCTCGCGTCGGCGACCTTCGCCGCAGCCTCGATGATGTCGAGGATCTTGTCCTCGAGGATCATCCCGGCGAAGAGCTCGCGCTTCTGGGGCTCGCGGTACTCCGCCTTGATCTTCGCCACGTTCTTGCCGGTCTGCTCGGCGAGCTCCTCGTAGCCCTTCTCGAGGTCGGCCTCGGTGATCCTGACCGCCTTCGCCTTCGCGATCTCGGCCATGACCAGGCCCGCGCGCACCTTCATCTCGGCGTCGAGCCGCACGCGGGCGCGGAACTCCGGCGTCGGATCGACGCGCTGCCCCTGCCTCCGCGCCGTCGCGAGCAGCTCGCGCTCGGCGAGCTGCGCCTGCTGATCGACGAGCGACGGCGGGACCGGGATCGGGTTCGCCTTGCAGAGCTCCACAACGAGCTGCTCGGCGACGGCGTCGCTCGCCCGCTGCGTCAGCTCCTTCTCGAGCTTCTTGCGGAGCGACTCGCGGAGCGCGGACAGGCTCTCGTCGCCGCAGTCCTTCGCGAACTCATCGTCCACCTCCGGGAAGATGCGCTCCCGCAGATCCTTCAGCGTGATGTGGAAGGTCGCCTGCTTGCCCCGCAGATCCGCGTTGGAGTGCTGCTCGGAGAACGTGACCGAGACGTCCTTCGACTGGCCGGGCGTCATCCCGGCGAGGGCGTCCTCGATCTCCTTGAAGACCTGTCCGCTGCCGAGCTCGGTCTCGATCTCCTGCTCCTTCGTGTCGCGCAGCGCGCCGCCGACCTCGAGGGTGAACGCGATCGTCGCGACATCCCCCTTCGCCGCGGGGCGCTCCGGCTCGGGCGCCTGCAGCGTCGAGTGCTCGCGCCGGAGGGCGGTGATCTCGGCGTCGATCATCTCGTCGCTCGGCGTGGTCGAGGGGCGCTTCACCTCGAAGCCCTCCCACTTCACCTCGGCGATGTCGGGGCGGACCTCGAAGCGGGCCTTGTAGGAGAACGCGTCGTCAGGGCGGAGCTCGGTGGGCGCGATCGCCGGCTGGGACAGGGGCTGCACCTGCTTGTCGGCGAGCGCCTGGTTCAGCGTGGCGTCGACGAGCCGCTGGGCGACATCGGCGTGGATGCGGCCGCCGTAGAGGTGCGCGAGCACCTGGCGCGGCGCCTTGCCAGGCCGGTAGCCCCGGACCCGGGCCGTCCGCTGGAGCGCCGTATAGGCCTTGTCGACCTCGCTCCGGACCCGGTCCGCGGGGACCTCCACCTGAAACTCCATCAGCACGGGAGAAAGCTTTTCGACGTTGACTTGCATGGCGGTTTTTTCGAAGGGCGGCACTCGTGCCACGCGTCGCTGGGGGGGTCAAGACGAGCGACAGGACACTGCTTTAAAAAAAAGGAGCCCCGGCGGAGAGGCGGCCGCCGGGGCTCGGATCCCGGGAGGGATCGTGCAAGCTGATGTTCAGCGCCGCGCAGCGCCGGCGCTGGTGATGCGACGGAGCAGCAGCGCCGAGCGCGACCGCGAGGACGTGCGAGGACGTTGAAGCCATGCCGCACACCACCGCCGCCGCGCCGCCGCGCTCAGTCGTCGTCCGAGACGTCGAAGGGGTCCTTGTCGAAGTCGAGCTCGGCGTCGAAGGACCCCTCCTCCTCGACGATGTCCTCGAGCGAGAAGCCGACACGGCTCGGGCGGAGAATCTCCCGCTCGAACTCTGAGAAGCTCTGATACGACCTGGGAAGCGGCATCTGTCCTCCTCACATGTGCCGAGGCGACGTCGGTGCGTCGGTCTGCTCGGCGAAGCTGGGCACCACGTCCGTGATCAAGGGGCGGTCGACGTCGTCCCGCGACTCGAGGTCGAGGGTGGACGACGGCGCGAGCCGATCGCCGACCTGCGTTGAAGCGAAGGCGAAAGCACGAGGACCTGCGCAGGGGCGAGCGGCGCAGGGCCGCGCCCGTCGCCCCAGAAGGCGCGAGCAAGGACCCGATCGACGGGCCCCGGGTCGCAGCAGGCGAGCAGCGCCCCGCCGAGGCCGAAGCAGCGGCCTCGCCTCGAGGCTCGACCGCGCGCCCATGCCTTCGCCGTTCGGCCACCTTTGCCTACATCAAGCGACATGTGGGCACTGTAGATATCCCTGCCGTTCAGGCCAACAATCCGGCAAGCGATCGATGGGATGGCGGCGAGCGGGTGACGACGCCCCGCGCGGGTCACGCCCCCGAGGGCGCTCCAGCCCGGCGTCCAGGGCGAGTCCTGGGCGCCGCAGCCCAGCGTCCAGGGCGTCCCGGGGCGCCCGCGGCGGCAGCGCGCTGGGTCCGCGCGCTGGGTCGACCGCAGGACAGACCCGCACGCTCGGTCGAACGTTTGTGTCGAGGCGCCCGCTTCTCTCGACGTGCCGATGGGGGTCGTGTAAGCAGCCTGGTCGGACGCGACACAGCACGATGCCATCGCCCAACGAGGGGGGCGCGCCCGGCAAGCCCGGCTCCGCCCCCAAGCCTTCGCCTGTCATCTTCGCCGTCGCCAACCAGAAGGGGGGCGTCGGCAAGACCACGACCTCGGTCAACCTGGCCGCGAGCTTCGCCGCGGCAGAGTGCCGTACGCTGCTCGTCGACTGCGATCCGCAGGGGAACGCGTCGAGCGGCGTCGGCGTGCGGCGCGGGAGCTTCGAGCTGTCCCTCTACGACGTCCTGATCGGGCGGGCGGCGCTGAAGGACGCGATCGTCGCGACCGAGGTGCCGCTCCTCGGCGTGGTGCCCGCGACTCAGGACCTCGTCGCGGCGGAGCTCGAGCTGGTCGACGCGGATGACCGCGCGGTGCGGCTGCGCAACGCCCTGCGCCCGCAGCTCGCGGGCTACGACTACGTCGTGCTCGATTGCCCGCCGTCGCTCGGGCTCCTGACGCTGAACGCGCTCACCGCGGCGCACCGGGTGCTCGTGCCGCTCCAGTGCGAGTACTACGCGCTCGAGGGGCTGACGCACCTGATGGCGACCATCGACCGGGTGCGGAGCGCCTTCAACCCGGAGCTCACGGTCGAGGGCGTCGTCCTCACGATGTACGACGGGCGCAACTCGCTCACCCACCAGGTGGCCGACGAGGTGAAGGCGCACTTCCGCGTCTTCGACGCGATCATCCCGCGCAACGTGAAGCTCAGCGAGGCGCCGTCGCACGGCAAGCCGGCGCTGCTCTACGACGCGCAGTCGAAGGGGGCGCAGGGCTACCTGAGCCTCGCGCGCGAGATCCTGGACGGCCCGCCCGCCGCCGCGGCCGACACGAAGCAGCGGCCGCGCGGGGACGCCGCGGAGGCGAAGCCACCGGCCGAGCCTTCGCCCCCGCAGAACCCCGGAGAGCCCGCGAGGGACGCACGACCCAGATCATGAATGCCGATCAGAAAGGGGCGCGGCGCGCGCTCGGACGAGGGCTCGACGCCCTGCTCCCCGCGGCGCCGCCGGCGACAGCGACCGCGGCCGAGGGGCGCAGCGTGTTCGTGTGCGCGATCGAGAAGATCGTCCCGCAGAAGGGGCAGCCGCGGCAGCACTTCGACGAGACGGAGCTGGAGGAGCTCACCGGCAGCATCCGCGAGCACGGGCTCATCGAGCCGCTCATCGTGCGCAGGACGCAGGCGGGGAACGACGCCTTCGAGCTCATCGCGGGCGAGCGGCGGTGGCGCGCCGCGCAGCGCGCGGGGCTCAGGGAGGTGCTCGTCGTCGTCAAGGACGTCTCCCCCAAGGAGGCGTTCGAGCTCGCGCTCGTCGAGAACGTGCAGCGAGCCGACCTCAACCCGATCGAGATCGCCGAGGCGTTCGACCGGCTGCTGCGCGAGCACAGCTACACGCACCAGACCCTCGCCGAGCGCGTCGGCAAGGACCGCACGACGATCGTCAACTCGCTCCGGCTGCTCCGGCTGCCGCCGCGGATCCGCACCATGGTCATCTCGCGCGAGCTCAGCGAGGGCCACGCGCGCGCGCTGCTCGGCGCGCCCAGCGACAAGGTGATGGCCGACGTCGCGGAGCGGACCGTCCACGGCAAGCTCCCCGTCCGCAAGGTCGAGGCGCTGATCAAGGCGGCGAAGGAGAAGGAGCTCCGGGCCGCCGAGGGCGAGGAGCCGGGCGAGAAGAAGCGCGGCGGGAAGTCGCCCGCGATCAAGGACCTGGAGGCGCGGCTCGCGCGGCGGCTCGGGACCCGCGTCGAGGTGCGCGACGAGGGCGGCCACGGCGAGCTCGGCATCACCTACGGCTCGCTCGACGAGCTCGACAGGATCATCGCGCTGCTCGGCGCGTGACCCTGCGCGGCCGGCCCCCTCGCCCGCGCGCGCCCGAAGGCGCGCGGCCGGGCGCTACTTCAGCCTGGCGCTGAGCTCCTTCACCTTGGCGCGGGCGCGCTTGCCGATCTCGGTGTCGCCGCCGTGCTTCCCGGCCTCGGTGAGCGCGGCGATCGCGCTCTGCGGCTTGCGCTCGGCCAGGAACGACAGGCCGAGGTAGTAGTGCGCGGCCGCGAACCGCGGGTCCACCTTGATCGCCGCCTGGTAGTCGGCGCGCGCCCCCGGCTCGTCGCCGAGCTCGTGGCGGCACGTCCCGCGGCGCACGTGGAACTCGGCCTCCGGCTTCAGCTTGATGGCGCGGTCGAACGCCGCCACGCAGTCGGCGTAGGCCTTCGCCGGCCCGAGCATCCGCCCGATCGTCGCGATCGTCGCCACGTCGTCGCCGGTCGCAGCGAGCGCCTTCCTGAGCTCGGCCGCGGCCCGGTCGAGCACCTTCGCCTCGAACAGCATCGCGCCGTAGGCGAAGCGCGTGGCGGCCGAGTCCTCCGCCTTGAGCGCCGCCTCGTAGTGCTTGCTCGCGTTCGCGACGTCGCCCTTCAGCCCGTACGCGTAGCCCAGGTTCTGGTGGAGCGCCGCCCGGTCCGGCGCCTGCTCGATCGCCTTCGAGAGCACCGCGATCGCCTCGTCCGGCCGAGGCGGCTCGTCCAGGTAGAGCGCGGCCAGGTTCAGCGCGGCGGCCTCGAGCTTGGGATCGCTCGCGAGCGCCTTCTTGTACGACGCCTCGGCGCCGGCGCGATCGTTCGTCTTCTCGTTCGCGAGGCCGAGGTAGTAGTGCGCCTCGGCGCTGCCTGGCTCGTGCTCGATCGCCTGGAGGAGGTGCTGCTTCGCCTCCTCGTACTTCTCGTTCTTGATGTACGCGATGCCCCGGTCCAGCGCCGTGGACGACGCGCCCTTCGAGGCCGCCGCGTCGCTGCCTTCGGGCGGATCGGCCAGGAGCGGGTCGCGCTGGGGCTCCTGCGCCCCCCCGCACGCCGCGACCCACGCGGCGAGCGCCGCTGCCGCCAGGACCCGCTGCGCGGCGGGCCTCGCCGTCGTCGTCCACACCGCGCGCGTAAACCAGCTCTCGTTCATCCGACACTCCCTTCGCCGTCCAGGCCCTGGAGGACCGCGTGCAGCCGCTCCTCCACCTCTTGCGTCCGCTTGCCGTTCGCGATCTTCGTCCCGTCCGCGTCGCTCACGTAGAACACGTCGGCCACGCGCGTCCCCTCCGTGTTGATCTTGGCGACCGAGATCGAGAGGCCGAGCTGGTAGAGCGCGTCCGAGATCGCGAACAGGAGGCCGGGGCGATCGCGCGTGAGGACCTCGATCACCGTGTGGTGCGAGGCGCGATCGTCGATGGATATCTGCGTCCGGACCTTCGGCGTCGGGCGCTCGCGCAGCGCGCCGCCCCGGCGCTTCTTGGCGAGCTCGGCCCCGGAGAGCTGCCCCGAGAGCACCGCCTGGATGTCGGTCACGAGCTTCGGGATGGCGCGCGCCACCCCCCCTACCCCTTCGCCGCGGTCGCGCACCCAGAACAGGTCGACGGCCTGCAGGCGCACGCCGGCGGGCGGGGACGAGCCCGCCCTCGCGCGGATCACGCCGCCGTCGTCCATCCCGTGGTCGTCGCACGCGCGCGAGTGGATCTGCGCCGCGTGGACCTCGAGGCGCGAGGCCGCGAGCGCGGCCGTGATCGCCGCGAGCAAGCCGGGGCGATCCGGCGCCACCACGCAGACCTCCGCGGCCTCCGGGTGGCGCGACGGGACGAGCGCGACCGAGACGCTGTTGGCGCCGGACTGCTGCTGCCGGGCGAGCTCCGAGTGCGCGGCGATCGCGGCCGGGCTGTTCGCGAGCAGGTAGCGCTCGGGCATCGACGCGAGGTAGCGGGCCAGGAAGTCCCGCTGCGCGCGCCGCTCGGCCTCGCTCGCGGCCGGGAGGTCCTCGAGGGCGCCGACCGTGCCGCTGATCGCGCGGGCCATGCGCTGGTCGTCGATGTCGAACGACCCCGCGTCCTCGCGCGCGCCGCGCAGGGCCCTGTCCGCGGAGAGGTACAGCTCGTCGAGCATGCGCGCCTTCCACGACGTCATCGACGTGGGGCTCGTGGTCGAGATGTCGGCGACCGTGAGCAGGTAGAGATCGCGCAGCCCCTCGCGGCCGTGCACCTCCTGGCAGAACTCCGAGATCGTCGCGGGATCATCGAGATCGCGCCGGGTCGCGATGAGGTACATCACGAGGTGCTTCAGCACGAGGTGGCACGCCTCGTCGATGTCCTCCTGAGGGAAGCCGAGCCGCGCCAGGATCTTCCGGGCCATCTCGGCGCCGCGCCCGCTGTGATCGGTGCCCCCGATCGCCTTGCCCACGTCGTGCAGGAGCGTGGCGAAGAACAGCATCGTCGGCCGCGTCGCCTCGGCGGCGAGCCGGCACGCGAGCCCGAACTCGCCCGCGAGCTCGCCCCGCACGAGCGCCGCCAGCCGATCGACCGCGGCGACCGAGTGAACGTCGACCGTGTACACGTGGTAGACGTCGTGGTGGACGCGCCCGACGACCGGCAAAAACTCCGGGATCATCGCGAGCAGGAGGCCGAGGTCGTGCAGCTCGCGGACGACCGAGCCGCTCTGCAGCTCCGTCTCCTTGCACGTGGCGACGAGGGTCCGGAACCGCTCGGCGGCCTCGGGGCTCTCGCGGAGCGCCGCGCAGAACGCCGGATCGCCGGCGGCGCGGACGATCGCGCCGCGCGCGTAGGGCAAGAGCGGCACGCCGCGCTCGACGGCCTCGGAGACGAGCCGCAGCGCGATCGCCGGATCGGTCCTCAGCAGATCCGGATCGCTCATCGTGATGCAGCCGTCGAAGAGGCGGACCCCGGCGCCGAGGTCCTCGTCGCGGCGGCGGCGCCGCGTCAGCGTCGGCGTGGCGCGCGAGACGATCATGTCGAGGGAGCGCGAGATGGTCCGGGCGCTCCGGTAGTAGTCGCTCATCATCCGCTCGATCGCCTCGGGCGACACGGCGGCCTCGCCGGGGGGCGGCGCGCCCTTCCGGCCGGCGTCGGCCGGACCGGCGCCCTTGCTGTAGCCGAGCGCGCCTGCGCAGAGCTCTTGCTCGTCGAACGTCAGCCGGTCGGTCCTCCGCCCGGAGTGGGCGTGGAGCAGGTTGCGGATGCGCCAGAGCATCTCCGCGGCGCTCCGGATCTCGTCCGCCTCGCGGGCGACGAGCGCGCCGAAGCGGACGAGCGCGTCGAACTCGCCGACGCCGTAGCGCGCCTTCGCGGCCCAGCGGGCGACGTCGAGATCGCGCAGCCCGCCCGCGCCGTTCTTCACGTCCGGCTCCAGGAGGTAGACCGAGCCGCCGAAGCGCTCGTGCCGCTGCGAGATCTCCTTCCCGAGCCGCTCGATGAAGCGGGGCAGCTCCGAGTGCGCGAAGATGCCCGACGAGGCGCGCTGCCAGAGCGACTCCGACAGCGACGCGTCGCCGACGACGTGCCGCCAGTCGAGCAGGCTCGTCGCGGTGGGCAGGTCCTCGCGCGCGCCGTCGATGAGGTCGTCGATGGTGACGACCTGGTGCCCCACGGCGACCCCCATGTCCCAGAGCGGGTAGAGCAGCGCGTCCGCGATGGCGCTGGCGCGCTGGGCGTTGTGGGCGAGGATGCGCAGATCGAGGTCGCTCCGCAGCGCGACCGCGCCGCGGCCGTAGCCTCCGACGCCGGCGATCGCGACCGAGTCCCACTCCTTGCGGCTGGGCCCGCCGGACTCGCGCAGCAGGTGGAAGAGGCGCGCCAGGAGATCGTCGAGCAGGCGCGCGTGGCGCCGCCCCAGGGCGACACCGACGGCGGCCGGGTCCGCGGCCGGCGTGGGGCCGCTCGGCGCCGTGCGATCGAGCTCGGCGCGCTCGCGCGCATAGGCGGCTCGGAGCTCGACGAGCCCGCTGGGCCTGGACGTGGGGGAGAGGTCGACGCTCATGCGGTGTCGTTCTGCTTTCTCAGGCGCCCGGGGCGCGGAAGGCGGTGACGTGCGCGTTCACCTTGACCGGCGTGAGGCCGGCGCCGCAGAGGCGCGGCGCCTCGCTCGCGGCGGAGAACAGGAGCCCGCCCGGGCCGAGCTCGGCCGCGAGGCGGCGCGCCACCGCGTCGCCGGCGGGCTCTGCGAGATACAGGAGCACGTTCTTGAAGAAGATGATCTGGAACCCGCCGCTCGGCACGGCGTGCACCAGGTCGCAGACCTCGAAGGACACGACGTCGCGGAGCTGCTGGCCGACGTGCAGCGCGCCGCCCTTCTCTTCACAGTAGCGCTGAACGAAGGACGGGGGGAGCTGGTCGACGGCCTCGGCGGAGTAGACGGCCTCGCGCGCCGCCTCGATCGCCGGAGCGGCGCGGTCGACCCCGAGCACGCTGAAGCGGCGGCCCGCGCTCGCGAGCACCATCGCCAGGGTATAGGCCTCCTCGCCGGTGCTGCACCCGGCCGAGAGGCCGGCGATGGGCAGGTCGGGCGGGAGCCTGGGCAGCACCGAGGTGGCGATGGCCTCCCAGATGATCGGGTCGCGGTAGAAGCGCGTCTCGCCGACGCGGAGCGCGCTGACGATCTCCTCGATGGCCTCCCTGTCGTCCCGCAGCCGCTCGGCGGCCGCGAGCGGCGACACGCCGTGGCGCGCGGCCACGGCGCTGAGCACGGCGAGGACCCGCTCGCGCACCCAGCCCGGGGCGGCGAGGCTGCGGCCCAGGCCGAACCGGCGCTGCAGCTCGGCGAGCGCGAGGTCGACGGCCCGCTGGGCGGACCGCGCCGCAGGACCTCCTCCCGCTCTCGACGATCGGGCCATCGAAGGTCGTCGCGATCAGCCGAGGAAGCCGGCTTTCCTGGTCTGGGCTCCCTTGCCGCCGCCGTCGAGGGCGATGGCGAACACGTCCTTCAGCGCGAGCACGAACGTCTCGCCCTTGGTGCTGCGCGCCTTGAGGAGCCCGCCCGCGCTCGACACGGCCTCGATCTTGGTCACCGGGAGCGACACGCCGTCGTGCGCGGCGTAGATCGTGAGCACGCGCCCTTCAGGGAGCTCGGCCCAGCCGTCTTTGTCGGTCTTCGCCTCTGCCGTCTCGAGGGCTGCCTTGAGTAGGTCGTCGGTCATGAGCAACGTTTCCGTCCCGCGCCCTGCCGCGTCAAGCACGTGCTCGCCCTTACCGTGATGCAAGGCGATCGGCGTCCTGCGGGGCCCCCTCCGTGGTACCGTACTGTGCGGATGTCGAGAAGGCCGCCCAGCCAGCCCCCCCCGCGAGGGGCCCCCCCGGAGGCGCAGCAGGTGGGCAACATGCCGCCGGGGTGGCAGCCGGAGGATCACCTCTTCGTCGACGACATCAAGAAATCGTTCGGGGCGACGAAGGTGCTGCACGGCATCACGATGCACCTCCGGCGGACCGAGACGGCGGTGATCATCGGCGGGTCGGGCGCCGGCAAGACCACGCTGCTCCGGCTGCTCATCGGGCTGGAGCGGCCGACCACCGGCCACATCTGGGTCGACGGCGTGGACATGGGCGCGCTCGACGATTTCGAGATGAACCGGATGCGCCAGCGGTTCGGCATGGTGTTCCAGTACGCGGCGCTGCTCGACTCGCTGACGATCTTCGACAACGTGGCGTTCCCGCTGCGCGAGCACCGGAAGCACATGTCGAAGCGAGACATCCGCGACAAGGTCGTGGGCATGCTGAACTCGCTCGGCCTCGAGAACAAGGAGGACCGGATGCCGTCGGAGCTGTCCGGCGGGCAGCGCAAGCGCGTGGGCCTGGCGCGCGCGCTGATGCTCGAGCCCGAGATCCTCATCTACGACGAGCCGACCAGCGGGCTCGATCCGCTGACGAGCCGGATGGTCGACGACCTGATCGAGGAGACGCGGGCGCGCTTCAAGGTGACGAGCGTGGTGATCTCGCACGACATGGCGAGCACGTTCCGCATCGCGCACCAGGCGTTCCTCGTGATCCAGGGGCGCGTCGTCGCGTCGGGGACGCCGGACGAGCTGGCGCACGGCGACAACGAGCAGGCGCGCCAGTTCATCGCGGCGTCGGGGGTGGCGACGGATGAGGTGTCGCGGGTGAACCGGCCTGCGCTGGCGGACAGCACGGGCGGGCGGGTGATCGAGTTCAGGAAGGCGGCGGAGTAGGGCGCGCAGGTGCGCGGCGCTCCGCCCGCGCGCGCGTCGGGCCAGCGGCGGGGCGGACGCAAGGTTACCGCCACTGGCCACGGTGATCTCGACCCGAGCGACGAGGCGAAACGAATGGATCGGTGGTTCTGGATCGGCCTCGGCGGTGCAGCGGGGACCCTCGCCCGCTACGGGCTCTCGACGTGGTGCGAGCAGCGCTTCGGCGCCGGATTTCCGTATGGGACGCTCGCGGTCAACGTGATCGGGTCGTTCTTGCTCGGCGCCATCGGAGAGATCGCCGCGACGACGGAGCTCCTGTCGCCCACGCTCCGCCTCAGCCTGAGCACCGGCGTGATGGGCGGCTTCACCACGTACTCGAGCTTCAACAACGAGACGATCCGGCTCATCGAGTACAAGTCGTGGGCGGCGGGGCTCACCAACATCGCGATCACGCTGGTCGCTTGCTTGCTCGCCGGCGTCCTCGGCATGGTCATCACGAGGCGGCTCATCGCGGGCTGAAGGCGTGGAGACGGGCCGTGGAGGGCGCGGGCGGCAGGCGGCGCCGCCCGTGGTCCTGGGGGATGAGGCTCAGCCGTCGGCGCCGAGGCTCGGCGTCGTCTCTCCCTGCGCCGGCGGTGCAGCGCCCGGCGCTCCGCCGGCGGCGGGCGGGGGCGTCTCTGCGCCGGACGAGGGCTTTTCTCCGGCGGGCGGGGGCTTCTTGCCGGAGCTGCCGGAGCGGGCCTCGAACATCCATGCGGCCTTGTTCAGCTCGGGGACCAGGATCGTTCCATCGACCCGGCGCGCCGCGCGGAAGGCGCGGAGAATCTTCTCGATCACGATCGCGACCCGTCCGTCCTGCAGATCGAGCGCGCGCTGCGTCACCCGTCGCCCCGCGGCGATCTGGACGCTGGCGACGCCGCGCACCCGCTGCGCCGTGACCCGGAGCGCGGCCGCGCACTCGGCACCGACGCCGTAGTCCTCGAGGAGCTTCGCGTCCTGCGCCGGATCGGCCCTTCGGGTCTCGTCGATGAAGCTCGCGAGCGCCTCGAGGCCCTTGGCGAGGCTCTCGGAGGAGTCGGCGCGCCCCACGACGGCGTCGACCCGCGCCATGCGGCGAGCGCCGAGCGCGTTGCGCAGGCCGTCGTAGCAGAGATCACGCTCGCCGATGCCGTCGCGCATCGCGCTCCGCTCCTGCACCTCGAGCGCGGCCCTCGCGCCGGCCGCCTCGGTCGCCTCCGCGTCGTGCGACCGCTTCATCGCCTGGAGCCTGCCCGCCTCGGCGACGAGCAGCGGCAAGAGCGCCGCGGGCATGCGCACCTTGCCGCGCTGCGCCTCGGACAGCGAGCCCAGGATCCGCCGCGCCGAGGCGACGAAGTGCGGGGCGTCATCGATGAGGCTCTGCGAGTCGATGCGCGTCCCTTCGGCGACGAGGTCCTCCTCGGGGATGCCCGCGTAGGTGCCTGCGGCGAACGCGCCATCCGCGGGGCCGAGCTCCCTCGCGAGCGCGTCGAGGGTGATGGTGGCGGGTGAGACGGTCGGTACCTCGGCCGGCGATACCGCCGGCGCGGGCTTCTTGGTCTTGGAAATGGCCATGAAAGAAGAAGCTATGAGAAGGCGTCAATGAAAGGAAAGGGAGCACTCCAGCGAGCACAGTCACGTCGCGACAGCCCGATCCGATGACGCTCAGGGGCGCACCATACCCGGGACACGGCACGCGGCCGCCAGCAGGGACGCGCATGGCAGGGTGCGGCGCGCGCGAAGCGCAGGATGAGCAGCGCCACGACGGCCGAGGATCGCGCGCGAGGCCGGCGGGCGAAAGCGCGGGACGGCGGTCGCACCCGCGCACCACGCGCCGGGACGCGCGCACCACGCGCCGGGACGCGCGCACCATGCGCCGGGAGCGCGCGCACACCGCCCAAGCAGCACGCGGGGGCCATTGCACGCCACGCGCCAGACACGGCAGAACCCAGCGCACGATGCGCCGGGAGCGCGCGCACCACACGCCATGAACGCGAGCATGACGCACGAGGAGCGCGCGCATGATGCGTCGCATCCATTTCACTCCCCCTCCCTCTCAGCCACCAGCGCTTCCTCATGGAGGTCGCCTGCGGGCGAAGCTCAGCGCGCGCGCTCTGCAGCGCGAAGCAGCTCGTCCCACGCGGGCACATCGAGGCTGCCGAGGGGCTGGGCAAGCGCCGCGGCCCGCTGCGCGGCGGATCGAGCGTCTCCGCCGCCTGCCCCCGTGAGGCGCCGCGCGAGCTCCCGGTGCGCCGCGACCGCGAGCGCGCGGCTCATGTGATCCTCCGCGGTGTCACCGAGGAGCGCCTCGGCCTGGCGGGTGAGGTCGCGCGTGGCCGCGACAGCGCCGTCTCCCTCCGGCTGGAGTGCGGCCCGAAGCAGCTCGACGAAGAGCTGCGCGCGAAGGCGTGATCGCCGGTCCAGACCCAATCGCCCCCAGTCGGCGATCCGAACACGCGCGTTGTCAAACCACGAGGCGGCGCCTCCAGGATCCCCCGTGACCATCGCGAGGAGCCCGGACGTCACCGCGTGGAAGGCCGCTGCCCGGCAACCGCCGTCTAGATCGAGCTCCGAGCGCAATTGAACCGCTGCACGCCTCGCTCGCCTGAGGATCTTCGAGGCCCGATCCTCGTTTCCCCGAATGATCTCGACGAGCGCCACGGCGATCTCGCGGCGGCCAGCGAGGCTCGCGTGCTCCGCCGGCCAGGCAGTGTCCTCGACAGCGGCTTGCTCGAGCTCCCGGAGCGACGAATCGATGTTGCCGGAGAGGAACTCAATGTCCGCGCAGGTGATGCGAAAGACCGCACGCCTTCCCTCGAGGTGCTTCTCGTGCAGTTCGGGAGAGGCCAGTGAACGGCCAAACGCCAGCGCGCTGGCGACGCGGCCGCGCTCAACCCGCCGGAGAATGTGCGATAGAAGGTTGGCGAATGGCACGTAAGGGCGCCATCGATGGGCTCCTCCCTTCGGTTCCATGACGAGCAACTGGTCGAGCAGATCCGCGTGCTCGAGGTGACCGAGGCACCACTGCACGAGCGCGTTCGCCTGCCGCACATCCGGCAACTCGATCGCGCCGGCGCCCCCTCCACCGGACTCGGCGCCGACGAGCGAAAACGCCCGGTTCGCATGGACGACGGCGGCATCGGCACGATCCTGCGCGGCCACCGCGATGGCGAGGTGCGAGAGCGCGACGGCGGTCAGCTCCGCGTCGTCGGCCTCGATGAGAGCCAGAAGGTCGGAGTACAGCGCCTCGGCCTCGCCGAAGCGCCGCTCGGCGAGCAGCGCATTGGCGACGCGCAGCATCCGCCTCGCCCGGAGGGGCGGCGCGACCTCGGCGATGCCGCGCTGCTCCATTGCGTGCAGCTCGCTCAACAGCGCGTCGGCCCCGCTCTGGACGAGGAAATCACTGACCCACGGCCCGACCACCAGATCGCCGCCGAAGAGCGCAAGCGGCGAGACGGCGCGAACGAGCAACAGCACGTCGCCGTCGCGCGCGCTCACGCTCCCCAACACCGTCGTTGATAAGGAGGGAAGCGCTACGCGGGCAACGCCCACGAACGACAGGGACCCCCGCGCGCCGCTCCCCAGGTCGGCCTCGCGCGCGCCCGCGTCCTCCTCGATGACGTACTCCCCGCTCCGGATCGACCACACATCCGGCGCCGCCGTCGCGAAAACCTGAACGAGCGCAGTCGGCAGCATCACCACGACCTCACCGCGGGACGAACCGAGGACGTTGCGCTTCTCGTTCCACAGCGCGAAGAAGCGCGCCCAGGCCTCCTTGTCCGCGTAGGCCGCACGCGATGCGTCGACCAAGTAGATCGCGCCAGTGAGCTCCTCGGGTGGGTCGAGGAGCGGAAGCAGGACGCGATCCGCGAGCTCGCCGTCGGTGAGCGGCGTGTCTTCGATCCGCGCGTTGTATGGATCCAGCCTGACGAGGCGAACCTCGGCGCGCCCGCCACGCGGGAGCTCCGCGGCGAGCTCAGCGACCAACTGATCCGCAGCGCGAGGGCTCGCGCAGCGCGCCAGGTAGAGGTGGAATCGCCGCGAGAGCGCGAGCGCCCGGACCAGCCGCGAGCGCTCCCCGCCCGCGGCGCCGGTCATGCGCTCTTCTCCCCCGCGGCGTCCTTCGCGTCCGGAACCGGCCCCGCGAGCTCCTGCATCCCGGCCACCGACGGGTGGACGTCGACCCACTCGTCGTCGTTCAGATAGCGCAGGATGACGTTGTTCTGGAGCAGGTGGTCGGCGGCCTCGCGCTCCTGCTCGTTGTTCGTGATGAGCCGCTTCGTGCGGTTCACCGTGGCGAGCCACGGGATCGCGCCGCTGTCGTAGACGATGCTCCGGTAGGCGTTCCCCGCGCGGTGGAGCTCGCGCTCGAGCGTCTTTGCTTCCACGGGGAACGTCTCGAGCTCCAGCAGCGTCTGGAGCAGCCGCACGAGTTCGCGCGGGTAGCCGCCCGACCACAGCGCGATATCGCGGATCCGGCTCCGGAGCGCCGCCTTGCCGAAGATCTCCTCGAGCGCGGCCTCATCGATACGCTTCTTCACGAGCTCCGTGATGACCTCGACCCCCTCGGGGTGGAGCGTGCCCCCGGCGTCCCGGACCTTGATCATCGGCAGGAACGACACCGGGGGCTCGACCATGCGGCGCGCGAGCGCCGGCGGGATCGTGTAGAGCACGTGCACCGGCAGCTGGAGGTAGGGCGCGCCGGTCGAGAAGATACGCTCGGCGCTCTCGAGCACCGGCTTCCACGTGAGGCTCGTGCCCCGGAGCTTCTCCAGCGAGTCGAAGAGGATCACGAGGCCGGAGCGCCCGAGCTTGCGCGCTCGCCAGTCGAGTTCCCGGAGCTCGTCGTGCACGAAGCGGACGAACGTGGAGAGGTGCCTGGCCACGATCTCGCGGACCCGGTGGCGTACGGTCGGGTTGGTCTTGAGGTTGAGCTCGACCCCGGTCTTCGCCCCCGCCTCGACGCCCGCGGTGAGCTTTCCAATCTCCACGTCGGTCCGCGAGAGCCACGCCCAGAGCCGCCGGTGAGGCCCGTCCGTCAACGCGCTGGCCGCGTCCTCACCCTCCGCGGCCAGGACGGTACGCTCGGTGTGGAGCAGCACGAGCGCGAGCACGTCCGAGATGTCGATCTCCACGGTGAGGTCGAGGACATCGTCCGCGTCGATCAGGACCGTGAGGAGGTTGCGCCGGTTCTGATCGGAGAGCCTGGCGGCGAGGCGCTGTATCTCGGTGCTCTTTCCCGTGCCGCGGAGGCCGGTGAAGAGCTGGCAGACCGGCGTCCTGGAGAGCTCGATCTGGCGTGCGAGCTTGTTCGTCCAGTGAGCCCCGCGGACGCCGTGGACGTCGATGTCCACGTTGCGCTCATCGCCCGGCGACAGCGGCTCGTCGGGGTTGCAGCGGTTGTAGATCTCCTGGAGGCGCTCGAACTCCATCGCCGGGAAGGTAGCCGACGGCACCATGCTCGTCAGGGAATTCGCGCCGCCCGTCGGCACCGCCCCCGGGTCACTCCACGAGCCCGCGCTTCCGGCTCGCCTCGTCCAGCCGCACGAAGCTCGCTCCCCTCCGTGAGACCTCCTCCACGAACGCCCCCAGCGCCTCGAGCCGCCGACCCAGCGCAACCCTGAGCTCCGGCTGGTACGGCGCGAGCGCCTCGAGGCCGTCGCTCCGGTCGAGGAAGTCCATGCCATGCAGCTCCAGGTTGACGAGCGCCTCCCCGGCGCAGGCGCGCGCCAGGAGCCGCGCGCACGCCGCGCCCACGAGCGCCACGCTGCCGCCGATGACCGGCAGCCGGAGCCCCGGCGTCACCTGGATCGGCAGCTCGACGAAGCGCCGGCCGCCGCGCCGGTACCACGGCCGCCCCGGCCGGTAAGGCCGGCGCGGCGCCGAGAGCACACTCGGGGTGTCCAGGATCGCCGACGACCCCCTGCCCTTCACCCGCTGCACGCCCATCGCGAGCGCCTTCGCGGCGTAGTACGTCGGACACGGGAACACCGAGGAGTCGAACGCGACGCCGACCGCGTCGAGCGCGTCGAACAGCGCGTCGCTCACCGTGTACCCCGGCGCGCGGAAGCCCGTCGGACGCCGGCCGACGGCCTCCGCGATGGCCTCGGCGCCGAGCAGGACATCACGCGCGATCGCGGCGCGCGGGAGCCGTGAGAGGTCGTAGCGGTGCCCGTACGAGTGGTTCTCGACCGCGTGACCGGCGTCGCTCAGCGCGCGCAAGGCCGCGGCGCTCTCGGGGCGCGCGAGATCGCGGCCGATCGCGAACAGCGTGACGGGGATGCCGTGGGAGGCAGCGAAGTCAGCGATGCGCGGCAGCGCCGTGTCGTAGACGGCGCTCAGCGCGGCCGCCGCCCCGGAACGATCCGGGACGGCGAGCCCGTGGATGGCGAAGTAGTTCGGGACCTCGTCGAGGTCGATCGAGACGGCGGCGAGGCGCCCCCGCATCGGACCGCGTCAGCTCGCGGCCATCTTCGCCACCTCGGCGGCGAAGTCGTCCTCTTTCTTGGCGATGCCCTCGCCGCGCTCGTACCGCACGAAGCGCGTGAGCTTGAGCTCGCCGCCGGCCGCCTTCGACGCCGCCTGGAGGAGCTTCTCGATGGTCTGGCCGCTCTCACCGCGCGACGCGGCCTCCACCGACTCCTGCTCGAGGAGCGCGACCTCCGAGTACCACTTGTTGAACTTGCCCTCGATGATCTTCGGCCACGCCGCCTCCGGCTTCGGCTTCGGATCCTCGCGCAGCTGACCCTCGAAGATCTCCTGCTGCTTGGCCTTCAGCTCCGCCGTAACCTCGTCGCGACGGAGGACGAGCGGGCTCATCGCGGCGGCCTGCATCGCCGTCTCGTCGATGAACTTCTGCACCGCAGGGTGCTCCGCCACCGCCTGGCTCGACGCCTCGACCGCCACGAGCACGCCGATCTTGCCGCCGAGGTGCACGTACGCGTGCGTGACGCCGTGCTTGCCCGCCGGGATCGACACGCGATCCCACCGGCGCACCGCGACCTTCTCGCCGATGCGCGCGGTCAGCTCGGTGGCCGTGTCGGCGATCGACTTGCCGCCGATCGAGAGCTGAGCCGCGTCCGCGCCGTCGGGCGCCTTCTCGACCGCCGAGAGCACGTCGCCGACGAACTGACGGAACGCGTCGTTGCGAGCGGCGAAGTCGGTCTGGATGTTGACCTCGACCATCGTCGCGCTGCGCCGGTCGGCCGCGACCACCGCGCGGACCTCGCCCTCGGTGGCGGACGCGCCGGCCCGCTTGGCGCTCTTCGCGAGACCCTTCTTCAGGATGATCTCGACCGCCTTCTCCATGTCGCCCTCGGCCTCCGTGAGGGCGCTCTTGCAGTCGCTCATCCCCGCCTGGGTACGCTCACGAAGCTCCTTGATCGCCTGCGCATTGATGCCGGCCATGGCTCTTTCTCCTTCAACCTGAAACCTAGATAGGAAGAGGCCGCGCCGAGCGGCCCCCGTTCACCACACGTCCGACTGCTGTTGCACGAACGGCCCGAGCGAGGGCGGGTCGAACCGCAGAGGCACAGAAGGCGCAGAGGCGTGAAATTTTCATTTCTGTCCCTGCGCCCTCTCTGCTCTCTCGCGGCTGCCACACCGCCCAGGCGAGCGGCGACGTCGTCGTCACCGCGCCGCCCGAGCGCTGGGCCGCTCGGCTCGCGCCGCGCTACGACGCTTGCTGCTGGCGCGGACCGCCGCCGCGGCCGCCGCGGCCGCCCTGGTAGACGTTGATCTCGTCGCGCTGGCCGCGACCGCCGCCCGCCGCCTGCTGCCCGCCCTCGCCGTGATCCTTGCGGCGCTGCGCGCCCTCGACGCACGCGTCCGCGACGCGGGCCGTGATCAGCCGGATCGAGCGGATGGCGTCGTCGTTGCCGGGGATCACGAAGTCGACGAGATCCGGGTCGCAGTTCGTGTCCGTGATGGCCACGACCGGGACGTTCAGCTTGCGCGCCTCGCTGATCGCGATGGACTCCTGGTGCGGATCGATCACGAAGATCGCCGCCGGGAGGCCGCCCATCCCCTTGAGGCCGCCCAGGTACTTCTCGAGCCGCTCGCGCTCCTTCTCGAGGCGGACGACTTCCTTCTTGAGCAGCTGCTCGTAGGTGCCGTCCTCCTTCATGCGCTCGAGGGTGCGCAGGCGATCGAGGCCCTGCTTGATCGTCCGGAAGTTCGTCAGGGTGCCGCCGAGCCAGCGGTTCGTGACGAAGTACATGCCCGACCGGCGGGCCTCCTCCTGCACGATGTCCTGCGCCTGGCGCTTCGTGCCGACGAACAGCACGTGGCCGCCGCGGCCGACGGCGTCGGTCAGGAAGTCGTACGCGCGCTTGAAGAGCCGCGTCGTCTGGTCGAGATCGATGATGTGGATGCCGTTGCGCGCGCCGTAGATGAACGGCCGCATCTTCGGGTTCCAGCGCTTCGTCTGGTGGCCGAAGTGCACGCCCGCGTCGAGCAGCGAGCGGAGCGGAAGCGGGAAATCCCCCGGCTGGGGGGCGGCGGCCTGCATGGTGTCGGCCGCGGGGACGGATGCGGAGAAGCTGGTATCGGTCACGGCAGTGTCCTTTCGGTTGGTCCGCCGCTCCCCCTCCCGCGACCAACCCCATGCGCGGACAGGAGCGTCCGTGCTGATGGGGCACCGGGCCGCGGAATGCCGTGGGTGCCAGGAGAGCGTGTGGATTCGGTTCTGCAGCAGCGAAGGCGAGGATTCAGCCTCCGCTGTCCCCCTCGTCACGAGACCGCAAGAAGGGGGGCGGTTTGCTACCCCGAGGTGCATCGCTTGTCAAGCGATGAAGCGCCACCTCGGCGTGCACAATTTCCGTGTGTTTGCGCGTGTCTCCGCGCGGTTGTCCGCGCAGCCAGCCGCGCAGGCGCCCGCGCAGCCATCCACGGTGTTGCCCGCGCAGCCATCCACGGTGTTGCCCGCGCATTTACCAGCGCATTTACCAGCGCAGTTGCCTTCGTTGCGCCAGCTGCGCCGATGGGACCACGCGGCGCGGAGCACGGGAACGCCGGGCCACGCCCCCTGGCGCGCCGTGGCCCGGCATCCGCGATGGCGTACACTCGCCTCGTGCGAACCGCATCACGAGGCTTTCTTACCGCACGCTTCGCTTCGGTCTGCGCAGGGCTCGCGATCGTCTCTGCGTGCATCGCCTCGGCGCCGGAGGGCATCCGCCGGCAGACCGACGGCGATGGCGGCGATTTCGGCGTGGACCCGCAGACCACGTCGACGTCATCGTCCGCCGGCGCAGGGCTGCCCGGCGGCGATCCGCACGCGCTGCTCGGCGCGGACCCGACGCACGGGCCGTTCAACGGAGGCCAGCGCGTCCTGCTCCACGGCAACGGCTTCAGCTCCCAGGTCCGCGTCTGGTTCGGCGACGTCGAGGTCGATCCGTCCGCGATCGTGCCCATCGATCCCAGCCGGGTCCAGGTGGCGGCGCCGCCAGGCGCGGCGGGCCCGGTGGAGCTCGCCGTGCAGAATGGCGACGACACGTCGACCCGGCGAACGCTGCCGGGCGGCTACGTGTACGACGCGCTCTATGCGTCCCCGTCGAGCGGGCCGATCTCCGGCGGGACGACCATCGAGCTCGTCGGCCAGGGCACGCGCTGGAACGAGAGGACGGTCGCGAAGATCGATCAGAAGCCGTGCACGTCGCTCGCCGTCCAGGAGCCGACGCGGCTCCTGTGCACGGTGCCCCAGGGCACGCCGGGCGCGAAGACGATCTCGGTGACGACCGGCGGCGAGACGATCCTCGTGCTGGACGGCTACACCTACGAGGACAGCGAGAACGGCTACAAGGGCGGGCTAAGCGGCGCGCCGCTCGCCGGACGGCTGAAGGTGCTCGTCTACAACAACTTCACGGGTGATCCGATCCCCGGAGCGAGCGTCGTCGTCGGCACCGACACGACCTCCCCGATCGAGGTCGACGCATCAGGCGTCGCGGTGATCGAGGACGCGTCGCTCGATTCGCCGCGCACCGTCACCGTGGCCGCGACATGCCATAGCCCGATCTCGTTCGTAGACGTGCCGGTCGACACGGTGACCGTCTACCTGGATCCGGTGCTCACCCC
Organism: Sorangium sp. So ce117; assembly: GCF_051524395.1. Taxonomy (NCBI): domain Bacteria; kingdom Pseudomonadati; phylum Myxococcota; order Polyangiales; family Polyangiaceae; genus Sorangium; species Sorangium sp. So ce117. Next base: position 4,540,039 of record NZ_CP150309.1, on the reverse strand, counting down.
CGCGTGCGGCGCGTCCGGCGATCCGCCCCCGCCGGTCGGCGGCAAGGTCGGCAGCGCGGGGGCGATCGAGGGCGAGCTCGTCTGGGACACGTCGCTGGACCCCGGGAGCGTCGCGTGGGGCAACATCCCGAGCCCGCGCCGCGACACCGAGCGAAAGGCGGCGTACCTGTTCACGACGGGCGCCGATCCTCTCGCGACCTTCAAGCTGCCGTCCGAGTTCCAGGCGCTCACGCCGGAGACGTCGGGCGAGCTCGGGCACGGGTTCACGATGTACGTCGCGCCCGGCAACCGCACGATCTACGCGCTGGCGGGCCTCGAGGATCGCTCGACGACCCCGCCGCGGTTCACCGCATACGCCATGGGCGTGGTCCGCGGGATCCCCGTGCTCCCGAACGAGTGGACGAGGGAGGTGTTCCTGCGGATCAATCAGCCGCTCGACCACGCCCTCTCGATGGACGTCAAGGCGCCGGCGAAGGGGCCGAAGGGGCCGGATCGGATCCAGGCGAACGTGTCGCTGATGATCGGCAACGACGGGTTCGCGACGCTCCCGATCGGCGCACAGAGCCCGCTGATCCCGTTCGACGGGGGGCTGACGTTCGTGGGCGTGCCGCCGCTCGCCCGCGACCTGCTCGGCGCGAGCTACCACTCGTCCGCGCGCGCGGTGACCGGCCAGGCCGGGCTCGCGCCGCTGTCCGTCGTCGGGCGGGTCCTCTCCACCAGCACGAGCGAGCCCGTGCGCATCGGCGACTTCGTGGGGGTGCCGACGCTCGCGGCGCCCGCGCAGAACACCGCCTGGGATGGGTCCCACCTCGCGACCTCGTTCGGCGCGGGCGCGCCCGTCGGTCTCAGCGTCTACGACATCGCGAGCGGAAACGGCCTCATCCGGTGGACCGTGGCCGTGCCGGCAGGGTCGCACGCCGTCGAGGTGCCGGACCTCCGGCAGCTCGGGCTCGAGCACGGCGCGCTGCCGCCGGGGCCGCTCACGATCGGGGTGTACGGGGCGCGGATCGACGGCTTCGATTACGGCAAGCTCGTCTACCGGCAGCTCAAGCCGGCAGGGATGACGGCCTACTCCCTCGACAGCTTCAACGCACACCTGTGATGAGCGCCCCGCCCCACCCGACGCGAGCGCGCAGGCCGACGCGCGCACGGAAGCCAGGACACCGCCCCCGATCGCGGCGCGCTGCAGCCGCCGCCCTCGTCGCCGTCGCCGCGGGGCTCGGGCTCGCGCCGAGCTGCTTCGACAGCGGCACGCGGTGGGGTGAGCGGCCGGAGGCGCCGCCGCTCTGCACGGCCGGCGACGTGCGCTGCGGGGCGGAGCTCGCGCGCTGCGAGGAGACCGGCGCAGGGCTGGCCTGGGTGACGCTCGACGACTGCGCCGCTCGAGGGCTCGTCTGCGCGTCGCTCGAGCTCGGCTGCCGGCCCTGCGTGCCCGCTGCACACTCGTGCCGCGAGCAGGAGGTCGTCGTCTGCGACGCGGACGGCCGCTTCGGCCGCGTGATCGACACGTGCGACACGGAGGCCGGCGAGGCGTGCCGGAGCGGGAGCTGCCAGCAGCTCTGCGCCGTCGCGGAGCTCGAGCGGAGCAACGTGGGGTGCGAGTACTGGGCGGTCGATCTGGACAACGCGCGGATCGACGCGACAGGAAACGCGGCGGCGCAGCAGTTCGCGGTGGTGGTCTCGAACCCGCAGCCGGACGTGCCGAACGAGATCCACATCTACCAGGACGACGGCGCGCCGGGCGACGAGCCCGCCCCGGTGGAGATCGCGAGCGCGCTCATCGCGCCGCTCTATCTCCAGGTGTTCAAGCTCGGGCCGCGCGAGGTCGATGGCAGCCCGGAGGGCGAGTACAACACGGGCACGCACACGGCGCTCACGCGGCACGCGTACAAGATCACGTCGAAGTTCCCCATCGTCGCCTACCAGTTCAACCCGCTGGAGAACGCCAACGTGTTCTCCAACGACGCCTCGCTGCTGAAGCCGCGCGAGGCGCTGACGTACAGCCCGGGCGCGATGGCGACGGCGTACGTCGTCACAGGGTGGCCGCAGACCATCGCGGTCACGGACGATCCGGACACGAATTTCGATCCGCAGAACCCGATCGACCTCCGGGCGTTCCTGACCATCGTCGGGACGCGCGAAGGGACGACCGTGCAGGTGACGACGACAGCGAAGGTCGTCGGGGGCGGGCCCGTCCCGGAGACGCCAGAGGGCGGGTCGATCGAGGTCAAGCTCGGCGCGTTCGACGTGCTCAACCTGGAGAGCGGCGGGTTCAACGCGGACTTCACCGGATCGATCGTGAAGGCCGATCAGCCGATCGCGGTCTTCACCGGAAGCGAGGCCTCGGACGCGCCGCACTTCGAGGTGCTCGCGGATCGCCGCTGCTGCGCCGACCACCTGGAGGATCAGCTCGATCCGACCCGGACCGCCGGCAAGCGGTTCGCGGTGCCGCACACGCCGAGCCGGTCGCTGACCGTCAAGGAGGCCGGCGCGCGGATCGAGGCCGTGCCCGAGCCGGAGTACGTCAGGATCGTGGCGGCCAGCGGCAAGGGCGCCGTGATCGAGACGACCCTGCCGCCGCCGGACGATCGGATCACGCTGTCGGCGCTGGGCGCGTTCCGCGAGGTGACGGCGTGGGGCGACTTCATGATCGAGAGCTCCGAGCCGGTCATCGTGTCGCAGATCATGGCCAGCCAGAACGCGACGGGGGTCAAGCAGGGGCTGCCAGGCGGAGACCCGAGCCTGATCATCCTGCCGCCCATCGAGCAGTTCCGGCCGGACTACGTGTTCCTGACCCCGGACAAGTACGCGTTCGACTTCATCTCGGTGGTCGCGCCGAGGTCGGCCGTCGTGCGGCTCGACGACGCGACGCTCGGGCCGGACGAGTGCGAGATCGCGCCCGCGGACGGGCTCACGGAGGAGCAGCGCGGGGGCGGCGCGCCGTCGTTCGTCGTCTACCGCTGCCAGCTGAGCTTCGCGGCGATCGATCCGGCGCGGCAGGCGCCGGACAACGTGCTGCCCGGGATGCAGCGCGACGGCGTGCACTGGCTCACGGCCTCCGCGCCCGTCGGGCTGCTCGTGACGGGGTTCGACTCGTTCGTGAGCTACGGGTACGCGGGCGGCACCGAGCTCCGCGAGATCGCGCCGCCGGACTGAGCCGCCGCGGTCAGCCGCCGCCGCCGAGGAGCCCCTTCAGCTTGGCCACGAGCCGCAGCGCGTCGAGCGGCGCGAGCCGATCGATGTCCACGGCGCGCAGCGTCTCGATGACGGCCGACTGCTCCGGCGGCACCGCGGCCTGCGCGGGGGCGAACAGGTCGAGCTGCGCCGCGCCGCCGCGCGTGCGGCCGCGGAGGGAGGCGTGCTTGCCGCCCGGCAGCGCGGCGCCCGACTCCAGCGTCGCGAGGATCGCGCGGGCGCGCGCGAGCACCCCCTCGGGGACCCCCGCGAGCCGCGCGACCGCCACGCCGTAGCTGCGGCTCGCGGGGCCCGCCTCGAGCTTGTGGAGGAAGATCACGTCGTCGCCGTGCTCGCGCGCGGCGACGGAGTAGTTCGCGATGCCCGGCGCGCGCGCCGAGAGCTCCGTCAGCTCGTGGTAGTGCGTCGCGAACAGGGCGCGGCAGCCGATCGCGTCGAACAGGTGCTCCGCCACGGCCCACGCGATCGCGAGGCCGTCGTACGTGCTCGTGCCGCGGCCGATCTCGTCGAGGATCACGAGCGATCTCCGCGTCGCGTCGCGGAGGATCTCGGCGGTCTCCCGCATCTCCACCATGAACGTGCTCTCGCCGCGCGCGACGTTGTCGCTCGCGCCCACCCGCGAGAGGATCCGATCGACGAGGCCGATCTCCGCCTCGCGCGCCGGGACGTAGCTGCCCATCTGCGCGAGGACCACGATCAGCGCCACCTGGCGCATGAGCGTCGATTTGCCGGCCATGTTGGGGCCCGTGATCAGCCAGAGCCGCTCGCCCGAGAGATCGAGGCGGGTGTCGTTCGGCACGAAGTGCCCCGCGGCCGCGTAGCGCTCGACCACCGGGTGGCGGCCGTCGCGGATCGCGAGGGCCTCGCCCACCGTGACGTGCGGCCTCACGTAGTCGTTGCGGTGGGCGACGTCGGCGAGGGCGGCGGCGACGTCCCACGCCGCGAGCTTGCGCGCGAGCGCGCGGAGGCGGCCCTCGCTCTTCGCGACGAGGGCCCGCAGCCGGTCGAAGAGCGCTGTCTCCCGCTCCAGCGCGCGCGCCCCGGCGTGCTCGATCTTGTCGGCGAGCTCGTCGAGCTCGTCGCTCGTGTAGCGCTCGCCGGTCGCGACGGTCTGCTTGCGGCGGAAGGTCGCCGGGACCTTGGCGATGTGCGCGCGCGTCACCTCGATGTACCAGCCGAAGACGCGCGTGTACTTGACCCGGAGCGAGGGCGCGCCCGTCTGCGTGCGCAGCTTCGCCTCGAGCGCGAGGATGAGCTCCGTCGCGTTCTTCTCCACGCCGCGCGCGTCGTCGAGCTCCTTGTCGTACCCCTCGCGGAAGATGCCGCCCTCGCGCGTGTTCGGGGGCGGCCGCTCGATCAGCGCGGCGGTGAGCTCGGCGCACACGTCAGCGACGACATCCAGCGCCGCCGCCTCGGCGAGGAGCGGCTCGGAGCTCGATCCGGCCGCAGCGCCCTCCTTGCCCCGCGCCGCAGCGCCCTCCTTGCCTCGCGCAGCGGCGCCGTCGTCGCTCCGCGCCGCCGCCTTGCCGAGGTCGGGGATCGACCGGACCGCGGCGATCGCCGCGGGGGCCGCCGTGAGGCCGTCGCGCAGGAGGCCGAGGTCGCGCGGCGTGGCCTCGCCGAGGAGCGCGCGGACGCTGAGGCGCTCGAGGTCGCCGACGCCGCCGAGCGCTTGCCGCAGCTCGCCGCGGGCGCGCGGGTGCGAGACGAAGAGCTCCACCTCGTCGAGGCGCCGGCGGATGCCGGCCAGGTCCGCGAGCGGCGAGAGCAGGCGGCGGCGCAGGAGCCGGGCGCCGCCCGGGGTGACCGTGCAGTCGATGACGTCGAGCAGGGTGCCGCGGCGGCCGCCGTCCGCGGCGCGCACGAGCTCCAGGTGCGCCTGGGCCGTCTCGTCGATGCGCAGCGTGCCCGAGGTGTCGTGCGGGGCGATGCGGCGCACCGGGATGCGCGCGCCGGGGCTGCAGCGGCGCGCGAAGCGCAGCGCCCGCGCCGCGGCGCGCACCGCCGGGAGCGCGTGCTCGGCCAGCGCCGCCGCCGAGATCGGCTCGATCGCGGCGTCGTCGAGGATCGACGCGACCTGCGCGCTGTCGAGCTCCTCGTCGTCGCGCAGCGCCGCGCGGCAGGCGAGCGAGGCCGCCGCCGCGCGGACGTCCGGGAGGTCCCGGGCGATGAGCGCCTCGCGCGGATCCGCCCGGGCGAGCTCCGCGAGCAGCGTCGCGGCGTCCGGGACCGAGGTGGCCGAGAGCTCGCCGGTGGAGAGATCCAGCAGCGAGAGGCCGTAGGGGCCCCCCGCTCCAAGGGCGTCGCCGCGGGGCACGCCGCCGCCGTCGACCGCCGCCAGGTAATGGTTGGCGCGCGCGTCGAGCTGATCGGTCTCGGTGACGAGCCCCGGCGTGACGACGCGCACGACCTGCCGCGGCACGAGCCCCTTGATCTTCGACGGATCCCCGCACTGCTCGCAGATCGCCACCTTGTGGCCGAGCGCGAGCAGCCGCGCGATGTACCCGTGCGCCGCGTGGTGCGGGACGCCGGCCATCGGGGATTCGTCGGGCTCGCCCTTGTTGCGGCTCGTGAGCGTCAGGTTCAGCGCGCGCGACACGAGGACCGCGTCGTCGTTGAACATCTCGTAGAAGTCGCCCATCCGGAAGAAGAGGATGGCGTCGGGGTGGAGCGCCTTCGCATCCTCGTACTGGCGCATCACCGGGGTCAGCTTCTTCCTGGCCGCAGGCTGCTCGGACGGCTGCATCGCCGGCGTCTTAGTCTCGACCGCCGGTGAGGTCTACGCGTGATTCGCGCGTTTGTTCCGCTGTTTTCGTGGAAATATCGGCGCCGAAACCGCAATGCCGCGGGGCCGGCAGGTGGCTCAGCGGTACCGGCGCGTCACGGCGACGTCGCGTGAGCTCAGCAGGAACAGGCCCTGGACCGAGCCGTCGGTGACGGCGAGCTGGCCCGTGGCCGGAACGAGCTGGATGGACTGCGGCTGGAGCTCCGATGTGTCGCTGATGTCCGCGAGGTCCAGGGCGAGCGGCGTGAACGCCCCCTGGGTGGTGAAGCGGAACTGCATGTCCTGCTCGGGCACGCCGCCCGTGACCGCGAACCGGAACATCGGGTTGAGGAACGCACCCACGTCACCGTCGGTGACGCGCCCGTCGCGCGGCGTATGGGCGACGCGCCCGTTGAACCGCGAGAGGCGCGTGTCGCACGAGTTGCGGCAGTAGCCGCCCGCAGGATCGGCGATCACGTGGTGCAGGAAGCCGGCGCCGTTGCTCCGGACGACCCACTGGCCCCCGGCGCGGATGCCGAGCTGCACCGAGCCGGCGAAGCAGCACGCCGCGAACTCGACCTCGTCCGTCCGCTCGAGCTCGAGGTGGTCCTCGTAGGCCTCGACGATGCGGAGCGCCGGGCGCGACGTGATGACGCTGCCGTACTTCGCGTTGCAGGTGTCGAACGAGCAGACGGCCGAGTCGACGCTCTTCCAGTAGGTGGCGTCTTCGTCCGGGAGCTCGGACGTGATCTGCGCGAAGTCGGCGAGCTGCTCGGCGCGGGTCTCGGCCTCGCCCTCCGGGACGCCCGCGGCCTTCAGCTGCGCCTTCACGCTGGTCAGGCTCTGCACGCCGCGGCGGCAAAAGCGGGCGTCGGTCCCCCTCAGGTGGAGGTTCTCGTCGAAGGCGACGGAGGCCCGGGTGATCGACGTGAGCACCCCCTCGTAGGTCACGGCCCACGTCTCGTTGGCGATGTGCACCCGCGGGTCCTCGAGGTTCATCGTCAGCGCGTGCTGCGGCCCGCCGGACCTCAGCACGAGCCCCCGCTCGTCGAGCTCGCTTTCAGCGCTGTCGCTCGAAGCGATCACCTCGCGCTGCACCCCCACCGCGAGCGCGAGGTCAGGCGCGGCCCCCTCGGACGGGAACGTGGCGCGCATCTTCGGGCTCTCCCCGGAGAGCGGCACGACCGCGCCGCTGCGATCGTAGAGGATCGGCAGGCCCTGCACGCCGGGCTCGATCTGGCCGGAGCCGTCGCTCGCCACGATGTAGGTCTCCGAGCGGACAGCGTGCGGGAGGACGACGTTGCAGGACGCCTCGCCGCTCGTCTCGAGCAGCGGGCTGCTCGGCGAAGCGTCCGCGTCGCAGCCCGCGCGGACGCTCTGGCGCTCGGGTCCGCGGCAGGCCGCGTCGAGGTCGTCGATGTCGACGATCGCGACCTGCCCGTTCGTGAGCGCCATGTACGCGAACGTGCCCCGGAGCTTCAGCGGGCCGGCGCCGGAGTCGCGATCGGTCGACGTGCGGTACAGCGTCTCGAGGTCGCACGACGTGACGCTGCTGTCGCACGTCCTGAGCTCCGGGAGGGGGCTGCACCGGATCCCCCTCGGCACCACGCCCGTCGCCGGGAGGCTCCTCGGGATCTCGCGCTGCACGATCGCGAGATCGCGGACAGGCGCCGGCAGGCGGATGCGGTCGGGCGGCTGGAACGGGTTCCAGTCGGGGTTCTCGCGAGAGAGCGGCGACCGCCTGGACGCGTCTTCGCTGACGTCGTCGCTGACGTCGAAGACCATCACGCTGCCGTCGCCGGCGTCGACCGCGTAGAGGTAGCGGTTGAACTCGGGGGGCGACGCCTGGCTCACCGCGAGGCGCCTCGTCGTGACGACGCGCCCGGGGTCGAGCGTCGACGCGGGAAGCAGCGGGGGCTGCAGGCGCGGCTCGCAGGGCGTCGGGAGGTCGACGACGTGGATCACAGGCGCGTCGAGATCGGCGATGAACAGCCGGTCGCCGGAGAGCGCGAGCCCCGCGGGCCGGGCCTTGTCGAAGGCCTGCTCCGGGCTGGCCGCGACCGCCGGCTGAGCGCACGACACGTCGTCGGGCGGCACGTCGCCGGGCGGCGGCTCGTCGGGCGGCGCGGCCGGCGGGAGCGAGACCTCGAGAGGGACCCAACGCTCCACATCGCACGCCGCGAAGCCTCCGTCCTGGTACGCCGTGTCCTCGAGCAGCTTCTGCGCGTCGATCACGACGAAGCCGCCGAGATCCGGCAGGGTCACGAGGAGCTTCTGCCGGCCGCCGCCCTCCATGTCCAAGCTCCCGTTCGACGTGGAGCAGACGTCGTCCACGAACGCACCGGGATTGCCAGGCTCGGTCGGCTCGACGTCGTACCTGCCTTCGCACGAGCTCCGCAGCTTGCCGCTGCCCTCCGGGTCCGCGTCCGGGTCCGGCGGGTCGGCGACGAGCAGCATCTCGCCCGGCGCCGAGGGGAGCGAGCAGGCCGGCCAGGAGCTGAGCGACGGGACCGGGCAGCCCTCGCGCGGCAGCACCTTCGCCGACGGGAGCGCGTAGATCCCCGCGCGCCCCGGCTCGGCGACGGCCACGAACGACGCGGTCCCCCCCGGCGTCGCGACGATGTCGACCGGCTGCGCGCCGACCGGGAGGAAGCTCGGGGCGGGCGCGCCCGTGTCCCGATCGACGATCAGCGAGGACTCGGTCGTCAGGTCGACGACCGCGACCTCGCCGTGCGCGGTCTGCGTGACGAGGCCGTAGAGGTGCGGGAGCGTGGCCCTGCCCCCGTCCTTGGCGTCGACCTCGTAGTCGGTGGACGACTCGACGGTGCCGTACGAGCAGTCCGTGATCGGCAGCGAGCGCATCACGCCCGGCTTGCCGGGATCCGGCCGGTCGATGGCGAGGCAGACGAAGGCGCTGCGGCCGGACTGCGCCAGGGCCTCGACGGGGACCGGCGTGGCCTCCGCGGCGCACCCGGCGAGCGCCAGGCCGGAGGTGGAGGCGAGGAGCGCGAGGCGCGGCTTCATTGGGACTCCCGGGGCGGGACGGGCGTGCCCACCGTGAGGATCATCGTTCCGAACGTGTTCGCCTTGCGCATGTCGAGGTCGACAACGCCGAGGTACGAGTCGGTGAAATGCGCGATGTACATGAGGGAATAGGGTTCGCAGTCGGCGCTGCCCTGCTCGGTTTCGCAGCGCTTCTTGTCGGCATCGTCGCTGCGCGTGGAGCCCGTGTCGAACGCGAGCGCCTGCGGCCCGCGCCCGGTCTTGATGACGGCGTCGACGCGGCGCGCTTCCGGGTCGTAGGAGAACGCGAGCCCAGAGTCGAACGCGAGCGCGAAGACCCTGCGGCGGCGCGCGCCTTCCAGGTCGATCACCTCGCCCACCTCGATCCGAGACGGGTAGGCCCCGAGCGGGGCGGCGTCGTGGAACGCGATCGAGTAGAACACCGAGGCCCGCTTCGCCGCGGGGACGTCCGAGTCCTTCTTGACCAGCGTCGTCGTCAGCTCGCCGATGAGCAGCGAGTTCGGGCCGCGATGCGCCACGTAGACCGGGATCGGGATCTCCACGCACCGCTCGAGGCACTCGGCCGCGCCTGCGCAGCCGTCCTCGCACGCCTGCCGCTCGCTCGCGTCGAACGCGATCCCGCGGGAGTCGGTGCCGCTCGCGAGCGCGGTGATCGGCGTCGGGGTCGACTCGTACAGGCGCGGCGCCCCGCCCGAAGCGGCGTCCTGATAGCGGAGCAGGCCGAGCTCCGGCGCCGCGAGGTACGTGACCGCGAACGCCGGCTGGTCGTCGATCGCCCACCCGCCCTGCTGCAGCGCCCCGAGCACGCCCGGGCGCGGCACCGCCGCGACCTCCGTCGGCCCGAAGGCGAGATCCGTGAGGACGTGCGCGAGCTGCGGCCTCTCGTTCGCTTCCCAGCGGTTCACGATGACGCTCGCGGCGCTCTCCGTCTGGTGCGAGACGACGATGCTCGTCCCGCCCGGGCCGGCGGCGATCCCGAACGGCTCCAGCGGCAGCTTGCGCCGGATGAGCTCCTGGCCCGGGTCCTCCCCGATGCGGTGATCTCTGCTGCAGCGCCCGCCCGCCGCGCTCGCGCCGCAGTCCAGCTGGAAGCAGGCGTCGCCGTCGCAGCGCTGCGCACCGGCGCCGTCGGACCGATCGTCGGCGACGTCGAAGAAGGTCACCGAGGGGTCGCCGCGCACGGGCACGAACAGGCGCGCCTGCCGCTCCGCGCCGGGGTCGGCGCCCTCGCCGCTGAGCGGCCTGTGCACGAGGAGGAGGTTGGACGCGAACGCGCCGATCACGGCCGAGCTCCGGACGACCTCGTCGTCGCCCTCGAGGGCGGAGATGTCGAGCGGCCCGCACGGCCCCGGGTAGAGCGACGACGCGGCGTTTGTCGCCAGCCCCACGTTATTGCACGCGCCGCGCACGCCGGCGCTGGCGTTCGGCCCGCCGGGAGCGAGCGCCGACTGGAGCGTGAGCGCCCGCCTGCGCAGCCGCTGGAGATCCAGCGCCTGGACCGTGCCGCCGTTGAACTGGAGATCGAAGTCCGAGTTCGCGACGTAGAGGACCCGTCCCCCGAGAGACACCGCCAGGCCCGTCGGGTAATAGAGCCCCTCGACCGGCGGCGGGAGGCCTTCGCCCTCGACGAAGCAGCCCATGACCCCGAGCCCGCCCACGCCCACGATCGAGGCCGCGAGGCCCACGCCAACGATGCGAGGTGTCTGGAGAAGTGTGCGGGCGAGCTTCATGCGGGCGCGGAGACTAGTCAGCACCAGGAGCACTGGCAACCCGCTCCGCTCGGTGGGTTCGTTTGCGGCGGACACGCGCCGGGCGCGCGGCGCTCGCAGCGGGCCTCCTGGCGAACGAGCGGCACACGCCGCTGCGAAGACCCTCGTTTCTCGAGCGCGCCTGCCGCAGCGCAGCACGCCCGCACGGCCTGCCCCGGGTGAGCGCGCACAGCCCGCCAGGCGCAGCCTCTTCCTGGCGAGGCGCGCTGCTCTAGACGAGGCGCCCTGCAGCGGTCGCCCGTCACGGGGTGGCGAGCCCTGCGGCGGGGTGAGGTGGCGCTCCCCTGCGCCGGGTGGTGCCCAAGGTGCGCCCCTGCAGTGTGGGCTCCGCAGGTCAAGGTCGACCAGGATCGATCGCCGTCGTCCGTCCCCCTGCACGTTGATCTCGGAGACGCGTCGCGCCTTTGCTACGTTGGTCGCCGGGACATGGCCGATCTCGCAGCCGCCCTTGTCATGGGAATCGCCCTTCTTGGGCTGATCTATTGGTATTTTCGCTCAAACAACGGCGACCGGACCCGTCCTCGCGCGGCGACGACGCCGACGCAGGGGGGCCCAGGAGCCCAAGCCCTCGACGAGGGGGAGGGAGATCTCGAAGATTCAACGACGAGGCCAGGCGCAGCAGGGCTGCGGGGCGGCACGCCCACGAGCGAGAGCGCCCACGCGAAGACCGCAGGAGGTCACGGCCGCACCGAGCGGGTCTCGAGCGCCGACTGGAAGCGCTCGAACGGCCCATCGCGCTGCGACGACGACGACGCGTTCGACGACGATGACGACGACCTCACGCTGATCACGCTGGCGCCGCCGGAGGTGCTGCAGAGCACGATCAAGCGCGCGAGCGTCCCGTCGTACGGCGGCGACGACGACGACGACGACGATGACGACGGGCACGAGCGCGAGGAGCCCTCCGCCGTCCCCATCATCTACGACGACGAGGCCGCCGTCGACGAGCCGACCAGCTCGTCGCCGCTCCTGCTCATCAGCGCCGTCGGCCAGACGGACCCCGGTCAGAAGCGCAAGAAGAACGAGGACTGCTACCTCTGCCTGGACGAGCACTACCTGTTCGCGGTGGCGGACGGCATGGGCGGCCACGCGGGCGGCGACGTCGCCAGCCGCCTCGCGGTCGACACGATCGCGCGCGCGTTCAAGGATCAGTCGTTCGTGGAGAGCGACGAGGAGAGCCCCTACCCCGACGTCCCTCGTCGCGGCAGCGAGCTCGCGGTCGCGATCCAGCAAGCGAACCAGGCGATCTACGAGCGGGCCCACGCCGAGCGGAGCCTCACGGGCATGGGCACGACCCTCGTCAGCGCGCGGTTCTCGCCCAACAAGCAGCGCCTTTACATCGGCCACGTGGGCGACAGCCGCTGTTATCGCCTGCGCGACAACGAGCTCACGCAGCTCACCACCGATCACACGATGGGCGCCGCGGGGATCACCGGGCCGATGGCGAACCACCTGAGCCGGGCGATCGGAATCTCCCCCGCAGTCAAGGTCGATCTGATCATCGCCCGGCCCCACCCCGGCGACGTCTACCTCCTCTGCTCCGACGGCCTGTCGAAGATGGCGACCCACGAGGCGATCCGCGACGTCCTGCTCGCCGAGCCCGATCCCGAGAAGGCGTCGCAGGCGCTCATCGAGAAGGCGAACGCGGGCGGCGGGCGGGACAACATCACTGTCATCCTCGTCCGCGTCAGCGATCCCAAGGACCTCGCGCGGCTCGCCTCGCGCGCTGGCGCCAGCGCCGGCGCCAGCGCTGGCTGATCGCTCGCCGGCCCCTTCCCCCCCTCCCCCCTCCCCCCTTCCCCCCTCCCTCCCCCTCCAACGAGATCGACCGCGCACGGCGCTGACCGAGAGGTCCGCGCGGCCGGCGGAGCATGCCCGCCGCGCGCAGGCCATTGCAGACAGCATGTCTGCATTGCCACGAATCCCGACGAATTCTCATGCTCCGCGCCGGTCAGCTGCCTGCGTGTATACGGGCGAGTGGTCACGCTCGTCACGGATCCGGATCCCGCTCGTGCGCAATCGCGATTTCGCGGCCATTACCATTCACAAGCTTCGATTATCACGTCAATTGACGCCTGCCGGGATCGCGAAGAGAAGCGACGTGAGCTCTTGACGTGCTTTGCCTCGAGAGCGCTTCATGGCGGCCACGGATGGCTCGTCCAGCGGAGCCGCTGACCGGGGATATGGCACGCTCCTTTCTCTGCATGATCGTCTTCGCCTCTCTGCTGCTCAGCGCGCCATCGCGCGCGGCGGAGCCGGCACGCCGCGCGCTGCGGCTGCGCTACAGCGAGGATGCGCAGGCGGCCTCGTGCCCCGGAGAGCGCGCGCTGCGCGAGCGGATCCGGCTGCGCGTCGGGTACGACCCTTTTCGCGAGGACGCGACCGAGGAGGTCGACGTCGCGATCAGGCCTCACGGCGCCCACGTCGTCGCGACGACGACCTACCGGAACGCCGACGGGCGGGTCTCCGGCCGAGGCTTTGACCTCTCGCACGGAGATGGCGCCTGCGAGCAGCTCACCCATACCGTCGCGGTCGCGATCTCCTTCACGCTGACGCCGTTCGCGAGCGACAAGCGAGCGCCCGACGCGCCGCCTCGCCCGGAGATCGCGCCGGCGCGCCCGGAGCCTGCGAGCAGGCCCGACGAGCCGTGGAGCTCGGCGCGGGTCGGCATGGGCGCGATAGCCGGGCTCGGGGTGCGCGAGGGGCTGTTCGGCGGCGCCTCCTTGCTCGTCAGGGTTCGCTGGTCACAGAGCCTCTCCTTCTCGCTGGAGAGCCGGGGCACGTTCGTCGTCTCGAAGCCGAGCGCGCTCGGACACGGCGAGGTGTCGAGTCCGTACGCCCCGAGCCCCGGCGGGAGCACGAAAGCGCGATCGCCGTACCCGCGCACGCACACGAGCGGCGCCTTCGCTCCGTGCCTCCACACGGTCGACCTGCTCGTCACATGCGCTCTCGTCGAGGTGGGCGTTGCGCAGGTCGGCGATCGGACCGCCCCCGCCGCCGACGTGTCCCTGCTGTTCATGGCGCTCGGGCTCCGCGGCGGGATCGAGCTCGCGCTCAACGACACGCTCTCGTTCTATACCCACGCCGAGGTCCTCGCCGCGCTCGGGCTCGTCGACCACCCGCTCGCCGGCGCGCTGAGACCTCCGCGTCCGAGCGCTTCCCTCGGCGCCGGGCTGCTCGCGGGGTTCTGAGCGCACGGAGGGCCCCCGCGCGGGCAGGAGGACGGTGCGGACGGCGCGGCGGCGCGGATGCTGGCTGGAATTTTCGAGCGCCGTGCCCCGATCGCGCCGCTCGTGGCGGCGCTACGCTGCGGAGCAGCACGATGACGGCGCGCGATTCGGGCTTCGGCCCAGGTCGCCCGCCGGCGCTGCGCACCGCGTAGAACGCCTTCTCGCTGGCATGAAGACGCGAGGTTCGCGTAGCCTATCCGGACGGTGCTCCCGGAGTTCACCGACCCGACCGACCGCTTCATGATCGAAGCCCGCAGCCGAAGCGGCGGCATGGGTGATATTTTCAAGGGCACGGATCAGACCACCGGCACCCCGGTCGCGCTCAAGATCCTGCGCGCCGCCGCGTCGCACCAGGAACGCGCCCGCTTCGCGCGCGAGATCTCGATCCTCGCCGATCTGCGGCACCCCAACATCGTCCAGTACGTCGCGCACGGCACCTGGCTCGACGGGCGCCTCTTCTTCGCGATGGAGTGGCTGGACGGCGAGGATCTAGGGCAGCGCCAGCGGCGCGCGCCGCTCGGCCTGCGCGACTCGGTGGAGGTCGTCCGGCGCAGCGCCGCCGCGATGGCCGCCATCCACGCCCGCGGCGTCGTCCACCGCGACCTCAAGCTCTCCAACATCTTCCTCGTCCGCGGCAAGGGCACCGCGATCAAGCTGATCGACTTCGGCGTCGTGAAGCTCGCGGTCCCGGACGACTGCCCCACCGAGCGCGGCACGATCATCGGCACCCCGCATTTCATGGCGCCCGAGCAGGCGCGCGGCGAGGCGGTCGACGCGCGGGCCGACGTGTACTCGCTTGGCGCCGTCCTGTTCCGCCTGGTCACGGGCAGGAACGTGTTCGAGACCGAGAACGCGATCGCCCTGCTCAGCCGCCTCGTGGTCGAGGACCCCCCGCGCTCGCAGCAGATCCGCTTCGACGTGCCCGAGGCCCTCGACGAGGTGCTCGCGCGCGCCATCGCCCGCGATCGCGAGCAGCGGTACGAGAACGGCGGCGAGCTGGCGCGCGCGCTCGCGCGGGTCGGGGAGCTGAGCAACGATCCCCCCGCGACCGACAGGTCCGCCTCGATCGTCCGGCGCGCGGCCGCGCAGGAGATGATGCCGAGGCCCGCCGGGCCGGGCGACGAGCGGCCGCAGGTGCGGCTCGCCAACAGCGAGCGGCGCGTGGTCGCCTGCGCGCTCTTCGAGCTGGGCGCCGGCCCGCTCCGCCCCGCGGTGGACGCCGCGCTCCGCGAGGTCCTCGGCGACGACCCGCGGTTCGAGCCGCTCCCCGACGGGAGGCTCGCCGCGGCGCTCGGGGTGGAGCGCTCGCGGGGCGACGAGGCGGCGCGCGCCGCGCGGGCGGCGCTGACCGTGGCCCGATCGACGCCGGGCGCGCGGGCCTCGGTCGCGGTCGGGCACGCCGTCCGCGGCAGGACGAGCCTCGCCGGCGAGGCGCTCGATCGCGCCGCGCAGCAGCTGGAGTACGCGGCGCCCGGCGCGGTCCGGATCGACGCCCACGCGACAGCGGCGCTGGAGGGGCGGTTCGTGGTCCAGGAGGACGCGCGCGGCGGCGTGCTCATCCACGAGGACGCCGCCGGCTTCGACGCGCGCAAGCTCGCCGGGCTCCCCACGGCCACCCTCGGGCGCGAGCACGAGCTCGCCAGGCTCCAGGGCATCTTCAAAGAGATCGCCGAGGGCGGCGCGCCGCGCGCGGCGCTCGTGACCGGCCCCGCCGGCATCGGCAAGAGCCGCGTCCGCGCCGAGCTGATCCAGCACCTCGAGACGGCGCCGCACGCGCCGATCATCCTGCTCTGCCGCGGCGACGCGATGAGCCAGGGCGCGGGCCTCACGGGGCTGGGCCGCGCCCTGCGCGCGCTCATGGGCATCCGCGAGTGCGAGCGCCTCGAGGACCAGGTGCAGAAGGTGAGCGCCCACGTGGCGATGCGCCTGGCCCGCCCGCTCCGCTTCCTCGCCGGCTTCATCGGGGAGCTCGCCGGCGTGCCCTTCCCCGACGAGGGCAACGAGCCGCTGCGCGCGGCCCGCGAGAGCCCGCAGCTCATGGAATCGCGCACGCGGATGGCGGTGGAGGCGTTCTTCCGCTCGAAGTCCGAGACCACGCCGCAGATCCTGGTCATCGAGGACATGCACTGGGCCGACAGCACCACGGTCGAGCTCGTCGACTGGCTGCTCGGCTGCGCCGATCTCCGCTTCGGGGTCTTCGCCTTCGCGCGGCCCGAGCTCTCCGCCCGGTTCCCGTCGCTGTGGGAGCACCGCGACGTGACCCGCGTGACGCTCCCGCCGCTGGCCCCAGAGGCCGCGGATCGGCTCGTGGCGAGCGCCCTCCCGCAGGCCGACCCGGCCACGCGCGGCGCCATCGTCCAGCGCGCCGGCGGTTACGGGCTCTTCCTGGAGGAGCTCATCCGGTCGGCCGCGGAGGGGCGCGACGGCGTGCCGCTCAGCGTGCAGGCCGTGGTGCAGGCCCGCGTCGATCGCATGTCGAGCGGGGTGCGCGGGGCGCTGCGCGCCGCGTCCGTCTTCGGCCAGGTCTTCTGGACGGCGGGCGTCGCGGCGCTGCTCGAGCGCGCCGTGGGCGCGGAGCTCGCCGAGCTGGAGGCGGGCGAGATGATCGCGCGCCAGCTGGAGCCGCGGGTCCCGGGGCAGGTGCAGTGGACGTTCCGGCAGGCGGTCGTGCGCGACGCGGCGTACGCGTCGATCCTCGAGGAAGACCGCGCCGCGCTCCACCTCGCCGCGGCCGCCTGGCTCGAGTCCGCGGGCGTCGATCCAGGGCTGATCGCGCGCCACGCCGAGGCGGGCGGCGACAAGGCGCGGGCGGCGCTGCTCTACGCGCGCGCGACGCGGGACCCGGCGGCGAGCGGCGCGGAGCTCGACGAGGCGCTCGAGCTCGCGACGCGCGGGCTCGCCTGCGGGGCCGAGGGGACCACGCGCGCCGCGCTCCTGGTCCGCCGGGCGGAGATCCTCGAGCTGCTCGGCCGCCTCGGCGAGGCGCTCGACGCCGCGGAGCAGGCGTCGCGCCTCGCGCTGCCCGGCTCGGATCTGTGGGGCGAGGCGCAGGTCGTCGCGGTGACCTGCATGATCGAGGCGGGCCAGGGCGCCGAGGGCGACGCGCGCGCCGCGTCCGCGCTCTCTCCGCAGTTCGCGGCGGCGCTCTCGCCGTCGATCCGCGCGAAGCTCCTCGCGTCGCGCGTCCGCGCCCTGGCGGCGCTGGGGCGGCCCGCCGAGGCGCTCCGCGCCGCGCACGCGGCGATGGAGGCCGCGCGCGGGAGCGGCTCGACCGACGCGCTCCTCCACGCCCGGGAGGCCCACCTGGCCGCGCTGATGCACGCCGGCGATCTGGCCGCCGCGGCCTCTCTGGGCGCGTCGCTCGTCGCGGACGCCGACGCGGCCGGCGACGCCGTCATCGCGGCAAGGGCCCGCCTGAACACCGGCTCGGCGCTGAACCAGCTCGGCCTGTTCGAGGAGGCGCAGGCGCTGCTCGAGCGCGCGCTGCTCGACGCGCGGAGCCGGAAGCTCCGGGCGCTCGAGGGGTTCGCGCTCCACAACCTCGGGATGTCGCACGCGCGGCTCGGCGACATCGAGGAGGGCGTCGCGCTCGAGCGCCAGGCGAGCGGGATCGCCGACGCGTGCCAGATCTCCCGCCTCAGGTTCGCCGGCCGGCTGTACGAGGCGCTCTTCCTCGTCTGGCGCGGCGCCCCCGGCGACCACGCGACCGCCCACTCCGTCGCGCGCTGGCTCTGCGAGGAGGCGGCGCACCACGCGGCCGCGCTGCAGGCGATGGCGAGCTTCGCGATGGCGCGCGTCCAGCTGGCGCGCCGCGAGCTCAGGGCCGCGGTCGACGCGGCGCGCGAGGCCTCGCGCCACCTCGCGGGTGGGCCCATCGAGGAGTGGAGCGACGCGATCCGCGTCACGCTCGTCGAGGCCCTCCTCGCGATCGGGGACGAGCGCGAGGCGAACGCCGCGCTCGACGCCGCGTTCTCCGCCCTGGCCGCGCGCGTCGAGGCCCTGCGGGATCCGCGCCAGCGCGACGCGTTCCTCCGGGGGAACGACGACGTCGGGCGTCTGATCGCCCTCGCTCGAGAGCGCCTCGGCCGGTCGCTGCCCTCGACGCAGCGGCCGCCGCACGCGGCGGACCCGTCCGCCCAGCGGGCCGCCGGGGCGCCGCCACGGAGCAAGGTCGCGAAGACCGCCGCCGCCCTGGGACGGAAGGAGCGCGCCGAGGCGCCGAGCAGCAACGATCCAGCGGCGCACAGGAGCGCGAGCCCTGCGCAGAGCAAGGACGCGCACCCGGAGGGCGCGGCGGCGGCAGCGCACGAGAAGGGCGCGCCACGTTCTTGACGTTGGGTGGCCGGGTAGCTAAGGCCATCCGCGATGCGAAACAACGCTCCTGAGCGGCTCGTCGCGCGCTGTTCCACGTTCTCCACCCCTGCGCGTCCGGCCGGCGCGAGCCAGGGTGCTGCGCTGGCAGCCCGCCCCACCTCGGGCCGGTGGCTCACGGCGCGCGTCCTGCCGCTGCTCGCGGCCGCGGCGCTCGGCAGCGCGGCGCTGCTGTCGCCCGCGCCCGCGTCCGCGCAGTCGAAGATCGCCGTCGTCGACGTGCGCCGCGCCATGCTGGAGACCGAGGAAGGGCTCCGCGTCCAGGCGACGCTCAAGAAGCTGTTCGACAGCCGCCAGGTGGAGCTCGACACGAAGCGCCGCGCGCTCGACGACGAGCGGGACAAGCTCGACAAGGAGGCCCAGGCGGGCAAGACGCCGAAGGACGTCCTCCAGCGCAGGTTCGAGACCTGGCAGCGCCAGGCCGCCGAGTTCCAGGCGACGACGCTCGACGCCCAGCGCGAGATGCAGCGCAAGGAGAGCGAGCTCACGACGCCGATGCTGCAGAAGGTGCTCGGCCTTCTCCGGCGCCTCGCGGCGCAGGAGGGTTACGACCTCATCCTCGACAAGTCGGCCGTTCCCTACTACCGCGCCGATCTCGAGCTCACCGATCGCGCGATCCAGATGTACAACAGCGGGCAAGCCGGCGAGGCGCCGCCCGCGAAGGGCGCGCCGCCGGCCAAGGGCGCGCCGCCCGCCGCCCCGGCGAAGCCGGCCGCGCCCGCCAAGAAGTAGCCGCGCAGCGCACGTCGCTCGCGGGGCGCTCGTGGCTCACGCCGCGCGGCGCGATATCCTCCGGGCGGGGGCACGCAGCGCGAACGGGCGCTGCGGGGCCACCTGGCACGGAGGTGGTTCGGTGGGCTCTTTTCTCGTCGGCCGGGGAGCGCGCCTCACGGCCTGCATCGGGCTCGGCGCCGCAGGCGCCCTGGCCGCTCCCGCCGCCTGCCTGTACCCCGAGTACACCTTCCATGAGCCCGAGCCTTCCGGAGGCCCCGGGGCCATCAGCAGCTCCAGCGGGGGTGGGGCGGAGGACTGCGTGAACGGCGCCGACGACGACGGCGACGGCCAGATCGATTGCGCTGATCCCGCGTGCGGCAACTTCGTGTGCACGGCGGCCGTGCCGGAAGGCTGGAGCGGCTACTTCGCGCTGTTCGACGGTGAGCCCGCGATGGACCCGGGCTGCCCACCCGAGTTCGCCGCGGGGCCGCCGTTCGCCGGAAACCGCGGCCTGTCCGCGCCGCCGGCGAGCTGCGCGTGCTCGTGCGGTCCCGCGGAGGGGCAAGAGTGCGATCCGGTGGACGGGATCACGATCACCGTCGCGGACGCGCCTTGCGGGTCGGAGCCGCACTGCCTCTTCCCGCTCGCGACGCCCGGCTGGGCGGCCCAGGTGTGCAGGGGCCCCGATGGAGTCTTCAGCGACAGACTGACCTGCGGGCCAAGCAGCAACGCGGAGTGCTCGGCGACCACCGGCGCGCCGTGCGCCGTGTCGGTCAGCGTGAGCCCGCTCGCGGCCTCCGGCGGCGAGTGCGCGCCGAGCGCCGTGCAGGTGCAGAGGCCGGACCCGAGGTGGACACGCCTCGGCCGCGCGTGCGCCGCGGCCGAGCCGCTCGGCCGCGGCTGCAACCTCGGCCAGGTCTGCGCGCCGAAGCCGGCCGCGCCGTTCGAGGGCGGCCTCTGCATCGCCAGGGACGGCGACGCCGCCTGCCCGCCGGGCCCCTACACGGAGCGGCATCTCTTCTTCACCGACATCGAGGACAGCCGCGGCTGCGACGACGACTGCGCGTGCGGCGCGCCGTCGGGTGGGACGTGCCCGACGACCGTCGCCCTCTACTCCGACGCGCAGCTGCACACCTGCTCGATGCAGGTGACGGAGCTGCCCGCGGGAAGCTGCGTGGACCTCGAGGACAACCCTTCCGTCGTGGGCCGCAAGGTGACGTCGCTCGGCGCGCCCACCGGCGGCGCGTGCCGGCCGAGCGGCGGCACGCCCAGCGGCGAGGTCCGCGGCGCGAGCCCGCGGACGTTCTGCTGCCGCACCTGATGCGCCCGCCGGCCCGGAGGGCGCCCGGCCTCAGAAGCTGCCGGCGACGCTGAGGCCCGCGAGGTCGGCGCCAGGCGCCTGCGGCAGGACCTCCGCGCGGCGGACGCCCGCGCGGGCGCGCCGCCCGGCCGCGGCAGCGGCTGCGCGGGCGCTCGCGTCCGGCTCGTCCGCGGCCGCGCTGCCGCTCATCACGAGCAGCGTGATCCCCGCGGCGACGCCGACGACACCGAGCCCGATCGCCGCCTCGGCGACGCCCGTGTAGAGCCGGCCTCGATCGGCGACGGGCCTGGCGGAAGGAGGGCAACTCCTGTCGCCGCCGCACAGCGCGTCGAGATCGCTCAGCGTGCCGGCGCGGAGGCCGAGGAAGACCGCACCCACGGCGCCGCTCGCGATCCCCGCGCCGAGCACGGCGAGGCCCGGCACCTTCGACGGACGCGTCGCCGGCAGGCGCGCCAGCGCGGCCCTCGGCGGCACGTCCACGGGCGCGCCTCCCGGCGACGCGCTCGTCGGCCGCGGCGCCGCCGGCGCCTCGGCGATCGCGATCTCCACGGTCTTCGCGTCCCGCTCCGCGAGCGTGACGGTCTCCCGCGCCGCCTCGCGATCGCCGACCCAGGCCGAGACCACGTGGGGCCCTGGATCGACCGGGATGTCGGCGCTGATCTCCGAGGCGCCGAGCGCGGCGCCGTCGAGCAGGATCGTCGCGGTGAGCGCCCCCGCGCCCCGGCGGATCGCGAGCCTCGGGATGCGCGCCTCGAGGTCCTCGATCCGCGCGCCGACGTTCGCGCTGACGTCGTTCGCCCGGGGGTCCCCGTCGGCCGCGGCCGCGGCGATGCGGTAGTTGCCGAGCGCCGAGACGAGCTTGCCGAGCCGCGCCTCGCACTCCGCGATGTTGAACAGCACCTGCGGCGTGCGCCGCACGCTCGCGACCGCGTGGAACTTCGCGAGCGCCGCGGCGCAGTGGTTCGCCGCGCTCAGCGCGACCCCCTCCTGGAAGAGCGCCCGCGCCTCCGCGAGCTCCTCCTTGGACTGGGCCCGCGCCGAGGGCGGCGCGATCAGCGCGGCGCCGAGCGCCGAGGCCGCGATGACCCGCCGCCAGCAGCTCGTCCGAAGTCCGCGTCGCTCCATGCATCCCCCCTGCCGGGCACCGCGCCCCTCTTCGCGCTCGGCTCGCTGACGTCCGCGCGCCGTTTACCCTACGCGCCGGCGGGGCCGCGTCCAGCGGCCCGGGGCGCCGGAGGCGCGCGCCGCGATCGGCCGCCAGGCCCGGATCGCCTCCTCCTGCGCCACCACGAAGTCGTGCGGATCGAAGCGCACGAAGTGCCCGGTGCGGAGGATCAGCTCGCGCTGGAGCAGCCGGCGCTCGCCCGGGGTGACCCGCCCCGTATCCAGCTCGTCGAGCACGACGTCGGGCGTGTAGGGGCGCCCGCGGCGGTAGCGCGCGCTCATGTCCCAGCCCTGGCAGCGCTCGCGCCAGAAGGCCCGCCAGCGCGCGGCGTCCACCGTGGGCTGCTCCGCCATCTCCGGCGCCGGCGCCTCGGGCAGGTCGTTGGGATCGCTGACCAGCTGCGCGAGCTTGAGCTCGCGAGGCTCGCCCACGTCGGGCTCGGGCGGATCGGCGACGAAGATCTCCTCGTCCTCCACCGCGACCTCCTCCCACATCCCCGCGCCGGTGATCCGCTCCAGCGCGTAGGCCGCGGCGAGCTTCACTTCCCCGTCCACGTCGCGCTCGAGCAGGTCGATGAGCAGCGGCACCGCGGCGGCCGCGCCGGCCCAGCCCACGGCGAAGATCAGGCCGCGGCGCGGCGCCTCGGCGACGCGCGAGGCGAGCAGCCGCGCGTCGGCGTCGTCGCCCGCGAGCGCGAGCAGGAGCGCTGCGGCGTCGGCGCCGTCGGCCTCCTCCAGCGCGCCGCGCAGCGCGAGCGGGGCGTGCGGGTGATCCGAGAGCGCCATGGCCGTCCAGGCGGCCTCGCGCAGCGCCGGGTCCGGCGCCCCGGTCGACGCGAGCGCCCGCTGGATCAGCTCGGGCAAGCGGGGGCCCGGCGTGCAGCCGAGGTGGTGGAGCGCGCACGCCGCCACGGGGGCCTCGTCGTCCGACGCCGCCGCGACGAGCTCGTCCTCGGTCGCGAAGCCGCGGTAGGCGAGGACGTCGATCGCCATCGCGCGGACCAGCGGCTCGGGCTCGCGGAGCAGGCTGCGGAGCGCGAGCGGCAGGAGCTCGTGCGGGACCAGCTTCAGGGCAGCGCCGATCGCGTCGATGAACGCCCTGTCCTTGCCGCTCCGGAGCAGCGCGAGCTCGGCCGCGGCGAGCGCGTCGCGGCCGGCGAAGCAGCCGAGCACCATCGCGCTCGCGAACGCGACGCTCGCGTCCTTCACGGGCGCGTCGGCCACGAGCCGCGGCACGTGCTCGAGCGCCGGCGCCCCGATCGCCGCGATCACGTCGATGGCCGCGAGCATGCGCCGCTCGAGGATCAGCGCCCCGCGGAAGGGATCGCCGAGCAGCGGCGCCCGCTGCATGCCGACCATCGCGACCTCCTCGAAGCACTCGCGGGCGCGGGCGCGGAGGAAGGCGAGATCGTCGATCGCGTCGCCGATCTCGGGCGCGAAGCCCGGCGGCACGGGGCGCGCAGCTCCCTCGTCCGGGCGCGCCGCGGGCGGCCGCACCTCCGCCGCCGCGGGGAGCGCGCCGGGCGCGGGCGCCTGCTGCTTCAGCGCCTCGACGGCGGCCTTGAGCTCCTCGAACGTCCGCGGCGGCGGGATCGGCGGCGGGGGCTTCGCGACGAGCTCGGCCGGGGGCGGCTCCGGGACCTTGAGGAGCGGCGCGAGCGACGCCCGCTGGACCGCGTGCAGCCGCGGCCGGTCGCGGCTCGCCAGGATCGGCGGCAGGTCGAGCAGCGGCGCCGGCGGCACGAGGGCGAGCCGCGCCGCCGCTTGCTCGAGCCAGCCGCGCGCGCTCCCGAGCAGCTCGTCCACCGCGGCGAAACCCGCGTCGAGCCCGATCGCCTGCTCGATCCGAGCGGCGATGTTGTCGGTTTCCGCCAGGGCGGCACGCACGGCGCCGAGGGGTTCGGCGCGGCCGTCGAAGGCGTCGTAGATCGCGCCGAGGGCCCGCTCCAGGGCGCGCGCCGGCCCGGTCAGGTCGGTCACCGGCTCGACGTCGTGCTCGAGCGACAGCGCTGCGCGGCGGAGCGCTGCGTGCGCGTTCTCGAGCTTGTCGTGGGCGAGCACGTCCGTGCCGGCGGGCGCGGAGGGCTGCCCCTCCTGACCGCCGGGCGCGACGAAGGGCAGGTATGAGAAGGACACGCGCCATGAATACACCTGCGCGAAGGAGGCCCCAAGACGCGCGCTGAGGTAGCCTGCCCGGACGATGAAGGATCCTCCGCAGAGCGCGCAGAACGTCGACGACGTCGAGGCGTACGCGACGCTGGCCGCCCAGCTCGCGGACCCGAGCGCCGACCGCGCGGCGCTCCTCGCGGCGCACGGGCTCGACGAGGCCGGCTGGGAGGCGCTCGACGACGCATGGCAGGCGCGGCTCTCCGAGGCGGACGACGACGACGACGAGGAGGTGGGCGTGCCGCCGCTCGTCGTCGCCTACGCCGAGACGTTCGCGCGGGTGCAGCGCGCCCGAGCGAAGAGCGAGCTGTCGTTCGAGCGCTTCCTCGAGGCCGCGCGCGGGTTGAAGCGGGGCACCGACATGGCGACGGTGCTGAGCCGCCTGGACCTGACGCTCGAGGACTACCTGAGCGCGCAGCAGCGATGGACCACGGCGATGCTCGAGGACGAGGCGCTCATGGCGCGGTTTCAGCGGGCGATGAGGTAACCGGCACGGCCGCGGGGCGACATCGGCCGGGCCGCCGCAGCGCGCCGTCCGACGGTGACGAGGGGGTATGTTCGTGGACATGGTGGAGCGCGACGAGGAGGTCCAATCGATCCGGCTCGAGGAGCTCGCCGCCGTGGCCGGGGCCCTCGAGGCGGGCCTGCCGCGCGACGAGGTGCTCGCGGACGCGGGGCTCTCGGCCGCGGCGTGGGAGGCGGAGCGGGAGCGGTGGATGTCCAGGCTCGCCGCGCAGGCCGCGCGCGGGCAGCTGCGATCGAGCCGCCGGTACCTGGAGCTCGTCGCCGCGCAGAAGCGCCGCGCCGAGGAGACGGCGCGGGGCGCGCGCAGGAAGCTGGAAGGGCCGATGCCGGTCGCGCCCGCAGCGCGCATCGCCCCGCTGCAGGGGGCGCCTCGGGATGGGACGACGCCGCCGCCTGCCGCGGGCGTGAGCGACGAGGGGGCCGCGCGATCTCCCTGGGCCAGGCGGAGCGCCGCCCCGCCGCCGCCCGGGGTCGTGCAGCCTTCGCCGTTGCCGCCGGCCGGGGTCGTACAGCCTTCGCCGTTGCCGCCGGCCGTGCCGTTGCCACCAGCCGTGCCGTTGCCGTCGCTGCTCCCGACGGTGCCGTCGTCACTGCCCATGCCGAGCCTGGAGCGGCCGTCCACGGCACCGCGAGCCCGCATGACGCTCCTCGGCACGACGTCTCTCCCGAGCCGGGATGCGCTGCCGTTCCGCCAAGACGTGTCGAACGCGCCCGCGGTCGAGGGTGCAGCGGCGTCACCGGCAGACAGCCCGGAGATGGAGATGACGAGCATCGGCACGGTCGGCGTGCTGGCGGCCGACAGAGCCTTGCCCTTCTCCGGCACGGCCCCTCTACCTCCGCTCGACGCCGCTCTGCCCTTCTCTCGCCCAGCCCCTGTGCCTCCCGCCGACAACGCCTTGCCCTTCTCTCGCCCGGCCCCTTTGCCTCCGGCCGACAACGCCTTGCCCTTCTCCCGCCCGGCCTCCTCGCCGCCGGCCGCCAATCCCTTGCCCTTCTCTCAACCGGCCTCCTCGCCGCCGGCCGCCAATCCCTTGCCCTTCTCTCAACCGGCCTCCTCGCCGCCGGCCACCAATCCCCTGCCCTTCTCGCGGCCGGCCCCCGCGCCCCCGGCCGATAACGCCCTGCCGTTCTCTCGCCCGGCCTCCTCGCCGCCGGCCGCCAATCCCTTGCCCTTCTCTCAACCGGCCTCCTCGCCGCCGGCCACCAATCCCCTGCCCTTCTCGCGACCGGCCTCCGCGCCGCCGGCCGATAACGCCTTGCCGTTCTCGCGACCGACCCCCTCGCCGCCCGCCGACAACGCGCTGCCCTTCGCTCGTCCGGGCCAATCGCCCGCGCCATCGCGGCCCGCCAGGGGAGAGATCGCTCCGCAGCCGCCCCAGATCCCGACGGGGAGCTGGGCCCTGCCCTTCCTTCAGCCAGGCGCCGTCGAGCCGTCCGCAAGCCCCTCGCCCGCGGAGCCCGCCGCGCAAGCGCACGCCGGCGTGGATGACGAGGAGACGATGCGCCGCGTGGAGCGGATCTCCCTCGCGCGGTACGCGCGCCTGTGCGCCGACCTGCGCGACCATCCGAATCACATCCCGCAGATCCAGAGCCACTATGGGTTGACCCCACAGAGCTGGATCGCGCTCCACAGGCTATGGCACGATCGCTTCGAGTCCGATCCGGCGCTCAAGGAGCAGTGGCAAGCGCTCGTCGACCAGAGCGCCCAGAGCTGAGGACACCAGCGCTCGAGTCCGGCGCCACTCCGCGCTGGCGTCGAGAGGGGTCGACGCTCGCCTCGCGCGGGTCCATTTCGATTGACATCGGTCATGTGAACGTTCACAGTGCGGTCCCGGGGCATCCTTTTGCTTCGCCCTGGACAGCCTGCGCTCGTGACCTCGCCTTCTGCACTTCGGGGGCGAAGCGGCGCCATGGGCGGAGCCTCTTCCGATCCCTCGACGGGAGCGGGATTCGCGGACGGCGGAACGGCGGCAGACGTCGCCGCCACCACCGATGGAGACGGCGGCGACGTCTACCCCTCGATCGACACAGCGAACCGCGACGCCAGAGAGACGGTCTCCAGCGCGCCCGGCTCGACCATGAAGGAATCGGCCTCTGCCGCCCGCGCGGCGGTGATCAACGGCTCTGGACCAACAGGTAAGGTGAACATGCATCGCTCACGTACATTGGCGAGAATGGCTTGTTGCGGGGTCGCCCTCGCGTCGGTCGGGCTCGTCGCGAGCCCCTCCGCGCTGGCCGATTACCCCATCGCCTCGCACCGCTACCTCGCCGACCCGGCCTCGCTGGTGCACGACGGGCGTGTCTACCTCTACTGCTCGAACGACGACGACAACGTCAAAGCGGACGGCTCGGACGACGGCTACAAGATGGCCTCGATCGTGGCCGTCTCGAGCAGCGACCTGAAGAACTGGACCGATCACGGGGAAGTGCTGCGCGTGCCCCGTGACGTCTCCTGGGCGAACCACTCCTGGGCCCCGGCGATGGTTGAGCGCAACGGCACCATCTACATGTACTTCGGCAACAATGGGAACGGTATCGGCGTGGCCTCGAGCGACAGCCCGACCGGACCGTTCAAGGACGCGAAGGGCAGCGCCCTGGTGACCTCGAGCACGCCCGGCGCCTCGGGCCCGAACATGTGGCTCTTCGATCCGGGCGTCTTCGTCGACGACGACGGCCAAGCGTACCTCTACTTCGGCGGCAATGGCGAGCAGAACGCGCGCATCATCAAGCTGAACAACGACATGGTGAGCGTCTCGGGCTCGGCCATCGCGCTCACGGTCCCGTACTTCTTCGAGGCCTCCTGGATGCACAAGCGCAACGGCCTCTACTACCTGTCGTACTCGACGAACCCCGCCAACGACATGCGGATCGACTACCTCACGAGCACGAGCCCCACGTCCGGCTTCACCCACCGTGGCACGGCGGGGCCCCAGCCGCCGAAGAACAACAACAACAACCACGCTGCGATCTTCGAGTATGGCGGCTCCTGGTACCACGCCTACCACAACCGCGCTGTCGCCACCGATGCCGGAGAGCCCACGGGCTATCGCCGGACCATCGCGCTCGAGCCGCTCACCTACAAGGACGACGGCTCGATCGTGCCGGTGACCTACACGACGGACGGGGTCAAACAGATCGGGAACCTCGATCCCTACGCCCGCGTCGAGGCCGAGACCTTCAACGCGCAGAGCGGGATCGAGACCGAGCCCTGCGAGGAGGGCGGGATGGACCTCTCGTTCATCAACGGCGGCGACTGGGTGCGCCTCCGCGGGGTCGACTTCGGCGAAGGGGCGGAGAGCTTCCGCGCGCGCGTCGCGAGCGGCGCGGAGGGTGGCAGCATCGAGCTCCGCCTGGATGCGCGCGACGGCACGCTCGTGGGCACCTGCGCGGTCGGGGCGACGGGGGGCTGGCAGAAGTGGAGCGACGTGTCGTGTGCGGTCGACGGCGCCACAGGCGTGCACGACCTCTATCTCGTCTTCACCGGCGGCGGGTCGAACCTCTTCAACGTGAACTTCTGGCAATTTTCGCCCGTCGGGGGCGCAGCCGCCGGCGGGGGTGGCGCGGGGGGAAGCACGAGCGGCGGTGGCGACGGCAGCGGCAGTGGCGTCGGCAGCGGCGGCGGTGTCAGCGCCAGCTCCGGCTCCGGCTCCGGAGGAGCGCCCTCGACGGGTGCGGCCACGGGTGGTGGGTCCCCCAGCTCAACGTCCGCCGCCCAGGCGTCGTCGGGGGGCACCTCCGGCGAGCAGTCGGGCGATCCAGCCGGTTGTAGCTGTCGCGCGGCGAGCCGCGCTCCATCCGGAGGTGCCCTCGCGCTGACAGCGCTGCTCGCGGCGTCCCTGGGGCTCCGGCAGCGCGGCCGGAGGGGGCGTCGTCCGGGAGTGACGAGCTGAATCGGTAACCCGGGCGGCGATGGCCACATCGCCGCGGACGCGTGGGGTCAGCCCTCTTCGGGTCCGGGCCCGATCTCCGAGAACCAATCGTCGAGCTCGGCGAGGGTCCTGGCCCAGGCCACGAGGGCGGCTTCACCTCCCAGACGCAGGAGGAGCGTGTCCAGGCACGCGCCGTTGTCATAGCGTCGATCGTACGTGAAGAGAGGCGTGATCTCGGCGATCGTGGGGCGCCACGCCTCGGGTGAGGCGCGCTCTCGCCATACGTCGCACAGGCTCTCTTCTGACATCCACGGGAACATGCGGCAGAGCGAGCCGTCGGACTCCTCGGGGGGCTCGCGGAGCGCCTCCTTCACCGTGTCGGCGACGGCGGCGGACAACCTCTCCCTCGCTTCCAGGGAGAGCGACGGGAACACGGTCGCCCACGCGGACAGCCTGTTCGACGCTCGGGCAGCGCCACGCACGAGCTCCGCGAAACGCTCCGCGTGCTCCTCGCCCTTCAGCGCCTTCCCTACCATCTCGAGCATTCCAGACGCTTCCTCGTCGTCCAGGTCCGGGCGCACGAGGCGCTCCACGTCGGAAAACGGGCCCAGCGCGAGCGCGATCTCCAGCTCGGCCTGATGTCGGTCGTCGTCCCCTTCCATCGCGGCGCAAAAGCTTGTCGCGAGGTCTCTGTCGCCGAGCGCCACTGCACGGCGGGAGAGCGCCACGAGCGCGTCGTCAATCTGAGAGCCCATGCACGGCAACACCTTCTGGTGAATGGTGCGGAGCTCCTCCAGCGTCGCCGATTCCGCCCAATTCTTGATGGTGCGGTCCTCGCTGCGAAAGGTCTCTGGCGGCTCCGAGAAGAACATGCGTGCCAGTTCCGCACGGACGTCCGCCGTGACGAAGGAGACGAGCTCGGAGGCGACGTAGTTGCGGTCAGAGACGTCCGTCCGCGCTTTCACCTCCGCGAGGGGAGCATCCTGCACCTCGGCCGCGAGCCACGGAGGCAGCTGCCCGCAGCGGAGCGGCCCGAGCGAATCCGCGGATCCTCGCGATTCGCCTTGCCAGCGACGGACGAGCGCTCGGGCCGCCTCGGGAAGACACCGGTTCCATTCACTCTCGGGAACATGAAAAAGAAAGCGCTGCGCCGTGAGCGGAAATCGTTCGGAGGACAGCAGCCATCCAATGGCTCGTTGAACGATCGCGCTCGCTCCCTCTGAGGTCGCCAGGAGCCGCTCCGTCAAGACTTCAAGGCGATCTCCGAGCTCCGGCAAGGCGGAGATCTGCGCGTCCACGTCTTCGAGTCGCTCGGCGCGGCGCTCCTCGGGGTAGAGCGGCGCCAGCAGGGCAGCCCAGAACGCACGGCGCTCTGGATGGAGCCCGGCGAGGCGCCTGGCCGCCAGCAGCAGAACCTCCTCCCGCGCGGGGAAGCGCAGCCGCTCGGCGATCCGCCGGAGCGCGCCGATCACGAGCGCCTTCACGACACGACGTGATTTCAGCCCGCCCAGTACGAAGCGTCTGCGGTCTAGCTGGTATGCCGACGGGGGCTCGGTCGCGCCGGCGGCCTCGAGCCCTCCGACGGCGCGGTCTGCTTCGTGCAGCAACGGCGTTGGCCATGCTACATCCGCCTCGGACACGGCGGGTCGAACCGCCCGCCACAGCCGAAGCCTGTCTTTCTCGTTCAGCGGCTTGGCGAGCTCGATGCCTGCGTCCGGCCGAAAGATCCCCTCGTGGATGGCACCGGCAACCACGTCCGGGAGCGCATGCACGAGCAAACTGATGATCTGCTCGAAGATCGTGCGCAACCGCAGCGCCTGCACCATGCACCGACCGCGCGCGGCTTCCGACTTCGCCTCGCCGAACGCCGCGTGGCTTCGCCGCCACGCGGCGACGACGAGCGCACGAAAGCCGAACGAACCGCCATCCAGGGGTTCCCAGGCGGCGCGCATCGGCTCGGCGATCACGCGATCGAGCTCTCCCGCCGTGGCATCGTGTCGCACGAAGTGCATCGCCCCGTATCGAATGACGTACTCCGATCGAGCGCCAGGGGCGATGCTCCCTTCGGAGCAGCTATCGAGAAGCGCCCGAACATGTGCGCTCAAGAGCGCCCGCCCACGGGCGTCGCCCAGGCTGCTCAAGCGGAGGGCAAGCTCTTTCCCGAGAGCTATATGACGGAACGCGGCGCCATGCGTTGTGTGACAGATCCAGGGTTCGAGCTTCCGCAACGTGGCAGACACCCGGGTCTCGGCCTGATCGCCTCCCACGATCTGGACCAGCTCTGCCTCCGCTATCGGCCCGCTGGCAGCGCTCAAGACGCACACGGTAGCTGCGTCAACGTCACCAGGTAGCGCCGTGACGGAGCGCTCCGACGGCGCCTCCAGGATGACATCCGACCAACCGTTTAACCAATGAAAGGCCTCACCCCATCGGGCGGCCGTGACACCGGGGTCGTTGTCCGCAGACACCCACACCCGGACGTTCCCGGGCAGCCCCGCAGACCATCCGATGCGCGACCATACCGCCGGATCATCGTTCTCGTGGGCACCGTCGAGGACGAGCAGCAGCGGCGTCTCGGGGTTCTCGTCACCGTCGAGGATCGGTCGGACGTCATCGGCCACGCGCGGAGCGAGCGCGCGCTCGGATGCCTTCCTGGAGGTCAACGCTCCGAGCCGCGCATGCAGCGCGGCGACCCATATCGACGGATCCGCCATGCCACAGTGCACCGAGATCGGGATGAACGCCACGCGGGCCAGCCCTCGCCGCGTGAGATGAAGACAGAACGCACCGAGCAAAGAGCTCGCGCCAGAGCCCGGAAGAGCTCTGATCAAGGCCCTATCGCCTGGGCGGGAGCTCGCCCAGAGCGCTTCCAGCGCTGACCACGGGCGCTGCTCGGGCGAGTCGGGAGCACGCGGCTCGCCATGAAGCCAGGCCGCCACCGCCGGAGAGGCGAGGAGGGCCCGCGTGGCCTGCCAGACCCCGTCCGGCGCGCGCTCCAGCCCCCCGAGCAAGCCCGAAATCGCAGCTTCTTCGCCGATGTCTGCCATCTCTACTTCCCGGTCGGGTCGGTGTTGTCGTCCTCGGGCGGCACGAACTTCGGCTCCGGCGGCGGCGGCGGCTTGTCCGGTCGCCTGTAATTGCCTTGCTCGTCCTGGAATGCGTTCGGATCGCGCGAGTTCTTCTGCTGCGAGCCGTCCGGGTTCAGCTTGGGGACGACGTTGGTCGCGGAGGGATTTTCCCGCGCCACGTTCTTCCCCGGATCATTCCTGTCCGGATCGTAGACGCCGTCCGTCTTGTGATCCCACTTCTTCCCATTGTACATGACGCCGCCCTTGGCGTCACCCGTGGTGAGCCCAGCTCTCTTCTTGGCCTCGTCGGACACATCCTTGTTCGGATCAGCATTGATATTGTCCGGATGGATGCCCAGCTCGCGGAAGACCTGCGCGCAGAACGGGCAAGGCTTCTCCGAGGAATTCTTGGGTTTCCCTTTCTTCGAGTGCGCCTCGATCTTCGCGCCGCGACGGTACTCTTCGCGCAGCTCGTTCCGGACTCGGGCGTTCCGCTCGGCCTCGGACATCTTCGCCCACTTCTCACAATCCTTGCCGTTCGCATCCTTGCTCATGCGCTGCCGGATGTCCTTGGCCTGCTGGTTTAACCCGTCGATCTCGGCGCACCTGCCCGCCTTGCTGGACGCGTTCGGCTTGACCTTGTTGTCGGCGTCCAGGTTGCGAGGATCGCTGTCGGGCTTGCTGGGGTCCTTGAATTTCTCGCGGGAGTTCGATACCGCGTCCCTCAGCGCCGGGTCGAGGTCGTCGTCGCTCTGGACGGTCGAGCTCTTCCCCTGGATGTCCGGCAGCGGATTGCCATTCGCGTCCTTCCGCCCCGTGGTGGTCGAGAACATCAACCCCGTCGGGTCCACCATCTTCGTGGGCCGATTGCCGGCATACGAGAACCCGTTCTGCCCGCCGAGCAGCCCGACCGGGTCGACGCTGATGTACCGTCCTACCGCGGGGTCGTAGTAGCGATAACGGTTGTACGCGAGGCCCGTCTCGTCATCGTAGTACTGCCCGAGGAACCGCAGCGGCGTCTCCGTGCGCGCTCCTTCCCGTGGGCGCGCGGCGCCCCACACCGTGCGGTCGAGCTCGCAAGCGACATTCCCGGCGGCGTCGAGCAGGCGTTCCGGTCTGCCGACAGGGTCGTTCAGGTAATAGTACCACTCGGCCGACACCGCATCGCCGCCGCTCCTGGCGTCCTTCTGCGCCCACGGCGCCGACGTCTCCTCGTCGGTGCAGTACGTCCTCTCCTGGGTGACCCGATCACCCTCCGGGCCCGACTCACGCTTGATCTCATGAACGAGCGTGTCCCCGTCCCAGATGAACCGCGTCGTGGACAGCGTGTCCATGCGCCCGCCTTCGTCTCGCCTGAGCACGCGCTTCTCGAGGCGCCGGGCAAAGGGATCGTAGGCATGCTCGATCCGGACGCCATCGGGGCGCACCACGGCGCTCAGGAGACCCGCGCCGTTCCATTCGTAGCTCGTCGTGGCTTCCTGACCGCTCGGCATGACCACGCGGCGCTTGATCAGCCTCCCGTCGCCGTCCCACACGTACGACACGGGGCCGCGCCGGAGCAGCACGTTGCCGCGCCCGTACTCGCGCTCCGGCGCGCCGGCGCCGAGCTCGCGCACGTTCCCCTCCGCGTCGTACCGGAAGTGCTCGCCCTGCCCGTGGACGTCGGTGCGCGCCAGCACCTGCCCGCGCGGATCGTGCTCCCATCGCTCGGCGCCCGAGCGATCGTCGTCGATCGCGGCCACATCGCCCTGCGGCGTGTAGTGAACCGATTGCCGGAGGGTGAGGTCATGGGGGAGCGCCCCGATCCAGTCGGGCTGACCTGCGGCCACCACGGGGCCTGCGACCCCGCGCGACACGGTGCGCTGGACCATGCGGTCGAGCCCGTCATAGACGACATCCACACGCCCGCCGCCGGGCAAATAACGAGCGGTCTCTCGCCCGAGCGCGTCGCGGACGACGCCGAGCTCCTCGTTGCCATCGAGCGTCACCCGCAGCGCGCGGCCGGCGACGTCGCGCACCCAGGTCTGGTGGTGTCCGCGGGAGGTCTTTCGCTCGACGACATTGCCCATCAGGTCATGTTTCGTCTCCACCGAGAACGTCTCGCCGCCGCTCACCTGCCGCTCGCACGTCACCCAGCCCAGGAGATTGCGCTCGAAAAAGATGTCGCCCGAGGGGCCGTGCGCGGCGATGATGTAGTCCAGCTCGTCGTACTCGAACGTCTCGACGCCGCCGTCGGGATACTGATGCTCCACGACGCGACCGACGGGATCGTACACGTACCCCGTCTTCTCGCCGAGGCCGTTCTCGAACTGCACGACACGCCCCATGGCGTCGTAACGATAGCGAAGGGTGCGGCCGTCGAAGGTGACCTCCTCCGAGACGAGCCTGGCGGCGTTCAGCCGGATGCGGTGCACCTCTCCATGGCTGTTGTGCACCTCGACGAGGCGCCCTTCGCGGTTGTATCGATATTTGCTGATCCGCCCGTCGGGCTCCCGCGTCTCGACGATGCGGTTGTACCCGGCATAGCGGTGCGTGGTGGTGTGGCCGTTCGGGTGCCAGATCGACGTGCAGTTTCCCGACGGGTCGTACTCGTAGCGCGTGACGCCGCCGTCCGGCGTTCGCTCGGATCGGAGGCGGCCGGCGTCGTCGTGGGCGTACGTGACCATCGCCCCCGACGCGTCGAGCATGCTCTGGCGGCGGCCCCAGTAGTCGTACGTGTACTGCGTCACCGCGCCCGTTGGGTCGGTCCGCTCGATGAGGTTCCCGTGATCGTCGTACCGGTACAGCGTCTGCCCGCCGTTCGGCGCGACGGTCCGCGTGGTGAGCCCGCGGCGATCGAAGTGCACTTCGAAGGTGGCGCCGATGGCGTCGCGCCACACGAGCCCGCCCGTGAGGCGCCCCGTCTCGATGACGCCCCCTGCAGGATCGACCGCCCTCCGGATGTGTCCGTCGGCGTCCCGCTCGAACGTGGTCACCCGGCCGAGAGCATCCGTGATCCGGAGCTCCCGCCCGCGGGCGTCCCGCTCCCAGCGGGTCGTCGCCCCCGTCGCGTCGGTGAACGACAGCAGGTTTCCCCACGCGTCGTACGTGCGGCAGAAGACGCCGGCGGCCGTGACCGCCTTGTCGACGCTCCCGAAGTCGTTGCCGAAGAAGCGCTCGACCGAGATCGAGTCGGCCGCCTCCACGTAGTTGTCAGGCCCGTACTCGAGCTTCGTGTGAAAGATGCCCTTGGCGGCCGTGGTCCCGTCGGCGAGCACCGCCGGGACATCGGCGGCGAGGCTCTCGTCCTCGCGCCCCGGGAACGCGCCCCAGGTCTCGACGCATCGCCCCTCCCCGTCATAGACGAAATAGAAGCAAAGGCCGGTCGGGTGCTCCTGGCACGTCAGGAGATGGTCCGTGTACGTGTACCTGGTCGCCGCGCCCATCGCGTCCTCGGCGAGCACCAGGTCCCCCGCGTCGTCGTAACGATACCGCGCGAACGGGACCAGCTGGCCCCGGTGCGCCGCGTTCTTCACCTCGAACGACGCGATGCGCCCTTCCCTCGTGGAGCGGACCTCGACCTTGCGCCCGACCGAATCGACGATCTGCGCCAGGACACCTTCCTTGTAGAAGAACGAGATGCGGTTGTCGTGAGAGTCGGTCTCCGCCGACAGGAGGTACCGGTCTTGCCAGGCGTGCTCGAAGACGAGCCACCGGCCGTCGCCCCGATCGAGCACGAAGCCTGTCTGGCCGCGGACGAGCAGCCACCCGGAGGGGCCCACCGCCGACTCGCCGACGCGCATGGGCGTGAAGTCGACGTACATGCCGTTCCCGGTCCAGAGCCTCGTCCGGCCGCGGTGCACCTCCACCTCCCACGCGTACGAGTGGTACCAGCCGCGCCCGAGCCCGACGTCGCGGTCGCGCGCGGCGCTCGTGTAGCTGCGGGTCAGCGTCAGCGGCAGCGGGCCCGGCAAGTGCACGTCGGTGACGGGGATCGTGAAGACACGGCCTGTAACGATGTCGACAGGGTCTCCCTTGGAGCCTTTGCCGCTCCCCTTCTTGCCGTGATGGTTGGGGCACGCCCCGCCGTTCTGGCCGGAGCCGCAGGCGCCTTTGCCGCCCCCCGACGCGTTGTCGCCCCCGTTCTTGCCGTTCGCGCCTTGCTTGTCCTTGCCCGCGCCGCCTCCGCGGCCGCCGGCCCCGCCGCCGTCACCGCCGCCGCCGAGAACGAAGACTCCGGGGTTCATCCCCGGGATGGCCGGGATGTTGGGGACAGGTGCCGTTCGCATTGCTGTTTCGACGCTCCCTGAGTGAAAGCTATGACAGCCGAGCCTTCCAGCGGACACGCGGTGCGTGCCGTCAATTCAACCGCAAGAGCCTCCCGACGATCCGGAACAGCCCCCGCGACGCGGCGCTGATGCGGCTGCCCACGACCTCGATGTCGCCGTCCTGGCGAATGCGGACCGCGCCTCGGCCGGAGCGGAGCAGCAGTTCTTGCTCCGCCTCGATGGCGACGGTGGTCGCCTTGAGGTGGAGCGTCTGCGGCCGCTGCGTCGTCAGGGCCGCGACGATCAGCGGGGGCTCGCCCTCGCAGAGCTCGACGAGCACGGCGTCGCCGCGGGCGCGGGCGTCGGCGATCACCTCGGGATCGACGTCGGGCGCGATCTGGGCCTCGACGGGCCCCTCGGCGCCACGAACGTGGATCGACGCCTTCCGCCCCGCGATCGAGGCGACGCGCGCGGTCCGCATGGCCGCGCCGAGCGGCTGCGCCTTCCGCGCCGGGAGCGGCGCCGCGGCCGGCTCGGCGAGCACGTCGTCCAGGGTCACGCGCGGCGACTCGGACGCCTCCTCCGCCGTGGCCCCGGCGTCCGGCTCCTCCAGCGAGAGCGACGCAGAAGCCGCCCGCGAGCCACCGTCGAAAGGAGTCGCCATCAGACCTCCGAGACCTTCTTCGGCAGCTGGATCTTCGGCGCCAGGATGGTCACGAGCGGGGACGTGATGGTGACGCCGGCGCCGTCGATCACCACCTCGCTGGCGCCGCACTTGAAGACGATCGCGCCCTTCGCCTCCACCTTGTGGAAGGCCCCGATGAACGTCGCGGGCCCCACGGCCTGCACCACGTGAGACCCCTTGAGCTTGTCCACGATCGCCCCGCCCACCATCGCGGTGCGCGAGCCGGTGACCGTCTCGCTCTCGCCCCCATTGCTGAGGACGACGAGGCCCGTCGCCTTCTCGTTCTTCGAGCCCGTGACGCTCTCCGCGTAGCTGCCGAACGCCACCTGCACCGTCGCGGCGCCGACGTCGATCGTCTTCTTGCCTGTCACGTTGTTGTCGATGTCCTGGATCGCGCCCAGGACCTTCATCGAGCCCACGTCCTCCTTGTGGGTGCCCGTGACCTTGGCGGTCGTGTGCCCGGGGCCCTTCTCGCGGTCGGTGGCGTCAATGCCATCGACGGCGCCGTCCGGCCCGCCGACGTTGGCCGTCGACCCACCGCCGCCGCCGCCCCCGTCCATGCCGAGGGCCGAGGCGAGCGCCTCCGGCTTCACGAAGACCTTCCCGGCGAGGCTGCTCTGCGCCACGTTCGACGCGATCGAGGCGAGCATGTTGGGCGGGCCGGCCGCGCCTGGCGCGCCGCCGGCAGCGCCGCCCCCGCCTCCGCCCATCGAGGCCGCAAGCTGGCTCGCGCCGGGGATGCCCGACGCGCCCGCGATCATGCCGGGCATGCGGCTCATGTCCCCGCCGGCGACGGCCTTCATCGCGCCCGACACCCCCGCCGCCTTCTGGGTCAGCCCGTTGATCGGCGCCATCACCTGGTTGATGGCGCCGTCGACCTGCCCCTGGACCGCCGCGATCGCGTTGTTGGCCATCACGCTCGCGAACTGCACAGCCGCCTGCGCCGCGAGCGCGAGCATCGCCTCGAGGGGGTTGCCGTCCATCTCGAACTGGTTGCCGCCCACGGTGGTCGTCGCGTTGCCCTTCGCCGTCAGCGCCGACACCGCGTTCACCTCGACGTTGCGGTTGCCTCCGACGCTGATCGTCTGGTTCGCGCCCACCGTGTTCTGCGAGCCCTTCGTGATCTTCGTCGTCTGGTTGCCGCCGACCTCGAGCGACGCGTTGTTCCCGACGACGGACGTCTCGTTGTTGCCGATGTTCCGCTTGGCGTTGTTCGCCGCGACCGTCTTCATGTCGCGCTGGGCGTGCACCATGATCTCCTCGGAGCCCGCCTTGTCCTCGAAGCGGATCTCGTTGGCCCCGCCGCCGCCCGGCGTGCTCGAGGTCTGGATCGCCGTGCGGGTCTTGCCCTCCGGCAGCGCGTACGGCGGCATGTAGACGCCGTTGTAGAGGCGCCCGGTGACGATCGGCCGATCCGGGTTCCCCTCGAGGAACTCGACGATCACCTCCCAGCCGATGCGCGGGAGCATCATCGAGCCGGAGGTCTGGAGCTGCGCGACCCGCATCCAGCACGACGCCTTGTCGTCGATCACGTCGCTGCGATCCCAGTGGAACTTCACCTTGCAGCGGCCGAATTCATCGGTGTGGATCGCCTCGGTCTGGGAGCCGGCGGGCGCCACCACCGTCGCTGTCTGCGGCCCCTCGATGAGCGGGATCGGCGTGATGCGCCGCGGCCTGTACTTCACGGAAGCCGGCACGAGGCGCGCCCGGGCCCTCGAGCGCGGCGTCGTGCGCTCGCTGCCGCCGAGCGCGTCGTCCTCCTCGTGGACGTAGGTGTGCTTCACCGCGAAGAGGAAGTACTCGCCGTCGAGCTCGCCGGCGTCCGTGATCGTGAGCTTCTGGCCGACCGCGAGGCGCGAGCAGATGGTGTCGATCTCGATCGTGTGCCGCTCGACCTGCTCTTCCTCCAGGCGGATCTGCGCGAGCCGCTGCCCCTCGCTCGGCTCGAAGTAGCCGCCCGGGTAGTCGTAGCGTTCCAGCGCGTCGTTCTCGCCCGACGTCGCGGTCGCCGTGAGATCGAGCTTCGGCCGCTTGAAGTCGAAATCGCGGAGGACGAACTTGCCGGAGCGCACCCGATCGAGCTCGCGGATCGCGTAGATCGCGTCGCGCTCGTCGGCCGCGCTGAGCCCGGTGCGCCGGCGGAACGGCAGCGCGGGGTCGCCCGGGATCGGCCCGGCGACGGTGCTGTCGTCGTCGAAGACGAGGAGCTCGCCGTCCGCGTCCACCTCGACGAAGCTGTAGATGCCCTCGTGCTCCATGAGCCGCGAGATGAACGCGAGCGCGCTCTCCTGGTACTGCACGCAGTACTCGCGCTTCGGACAGTCGCCGCTCAGCCGCCACGCGACCTTGGTGATCCCGTGATCCTCGAGGACCTTCGCCACGATCTCCTTGGCGCTCATGTCCTGGAAGATCCGCGAGTCGACGCTGCGCGCGAGGAGCGCGAGCGAGGAGACGACGCGGACGGCGTAGCGGACGCCCAGCAGCCCCTCGACGCCGAGCTCGGTGGTGCCGATCGAGGTCGCGGCCTCCACCGTGCCCGCGATGACGCGCGGCACCTCCCCGGGCACGCCGAAGGAGAGCGCCGCGGGCTTGCCGATCATCGCCTCGAGCTCCTGGTACGTGTGGAGGTACACCTCGACGTCGAGGACGAGCGGCCTGCCGGCCTCGTGGGTCGACTCGAAGCGGAGCACCCGGGCCGCGGGGACCTCGTCGATCGTGAAGTGCGCAATCATCTCGCGTGCCACGTTCGCCTCCTCCTCAGTTGTCGAGCACCAGCGCGGCGGTGTCGGAGACGTCGCCGTCGAGCTTCGCGGAGACGCCGATGATCGCGACGCTCGCGGGCGTCAGCGAGAGGATCGACGCCCCCATGACCAGCGTGAGCGCGCCGGTCGCCTCGAAGACGGCGTTGTTCGCCTTCACGATCTGCGCGCCCCCGGCGAGCTCGGTGTACGTGCCGAGCGAGCTCTCCACGCGGTTCCCGTTCGCCACGTTGACGATCGCGCCGCCGACCTTCACGTTCATCGATCCGCCGACCTGGACGCCGCGGCCCGACTTGACCGCGATCACCTTCGCGCCGGTGGCCGTCTCGCTCCGGTCGCCCTGGACCGTCACGGAGCGGTGCCCCAGCGCGAGCTCGATCAGCGCCGCGCCGACCTCGTGGTTGAAGCCGGCCAGGGTCTGATCCGTGACCGAGCCGACCACGAGATCGATCTGGTTGCCGGACACCGTGAGCGAGCTGTTGCCGGTGACGTCGCGCTTGTGATCCCCGCCGATCTTCATGTCGCGGTTCCCGCCGATCGAGAGCGAGTGATCGCCGCCCATGTCGTCGACGTGGAAGGTCTCGATCTTCATCGACTGGTTGCCGGACACCGAGAGCGTCTGGTTCGACCCGATGCTGGTCGTCATGCTGTCCGTGACGTTCGTCGTCTGGTCCGCGCCGATCTTCTTCTTGTGGTTGTTGCCGATCGACTCGGTCGCGTTGTTCTTCACCTCGGTGGACATGTCCTTCGAGGCGTTGATGAACATCTCCTCGCCGCCCTTCGTGTCCGACATCCGGAGCTCGTTGGTGCTGCCCCCGCCCGGCGACGTCGCGGTCTGGAGGGAGCTCTTCCCCGCCTCCTTCGGGAGCGCGTAGGGCGGCGGCGTGAGCGCGTTGTACATGCGGCCCATCACGAACGGCCGATCCGCGTCGCCCTCGACGTGGCGCACGGTGACCTCCCACCCGACGCGCGGCAGCAACATGGAGCCGCCCGTCGGCACCTGGCTCGTGCGGATCCAGCGGCTCGATGTGTCGTCCTTCTTTCCGGAGCGATCCCAGTGGAAGGAGACCTTCACCTGCCCGCTCGCGTCCGTGTGGATCTCCTGCCCCGAGGCCCCGGTGGTCATCGCGGTCTGCGTGCCCGGGATCACCTGCTCGCGGGCGCGCCGCGGGGGCCGGTAGCGCGTGGTCCCGGTCGGCACGCCCCAGAACTCGCAGCTCGACCGGAGGTCGCGCGCGCCGTCCTCCGCGCCCGCGCGGCCGGAGAGCTCGAAGTTCCGCGGCCGGCTGCCGGCGATGCGCGCGCGGACCACGAGGTACTCCTGGTTGAGCGGGTCGTAGGGGTGGCCATCGACCGAGAAGCGCCGGCCCGGGAGCAGCGCGAGCGAGCCGGTCTCGCCGTGCACGACGTCGCGCTCCGCCTGCACCGAGTCGAGCAGCACCTTGGCGAGCCGCTCCGCGACGCTCGCGTCGGCGGTGCGCGCCGGGTGCTCGTAGATCTCGAGCACGTGGTCCCCGGGATCGCTCCCCTCGGCCGACGCCTCCGGCTTCGTCGAGGGCTTCTCCGGGTCGTAGTCGCGGACGAACACCTTGTCGCTCCGCACGGAGACCTCCCGCGAGAGGCGGACGACGCGATCCGCGAAGCCCTCGACGCCGAAGTCCTGGAAGAACGGCAGCGAGGTCGCGCCCTCGATGTCCTCGAGGCCGGTCGGCGAGTCGCCGAAGACGAGGACGTCCTCGTCGTCCTTCATGTGGATCGCGAAGTAGATCCCCTCCTCGGCGAGGAGGCGGTGCACGAAATCGAGGTCCCGCTCGCGGTACTGGACCGTGTAGACCCGCGTCGGGTGGGGCTCGGTCACGCGCCAGTCCTGCTGGCCCGCGGGCACGCCCGCGCCCTCGAGGACCTCCTTCACGATGTCGACAGCGCTCTTGTCCTGGAAGATCCGGCAGTCGGAGCGCTGCCCGAGGTTCCAGAGCGCCGGCGCGACCTCGATCCGCAGCGTGGGCACGTCGTCGAGATCGGGCACGAGCTCGGCGAGGACGATGGTCCCGGCGAACGAGCGCGTCTGCGTGTCGTCGCTGCGCGACAGCGTGAAGACGGCGCGCTTGCCGAGGACCTCCTTCGGCCTCGGCAGCGCCGCCTCGTCGTCGAGCAGCTCGCACTCGAGGCGGGTGAGCTCCGAGAGCTGCTCCGTGAGCTCGAAGCGCAGCACCCGGTAGATCTTGCCCTCCACGCTGAGGGAGGGGATCGCGAGGACATGATGATCAGCCACTCTTCACCTCTCTCTTCACGTCACTAGCGCTCATGGGCCCTCACGATCCGAGCTTCATCGACGCGCCCATCTTGACGACGAGCGCGCCCTTGACCGCGATCTTCGACCCCTTGATCACGATCGGCCCGCCGCCGAGCTTGAGCTCGCTGCCGCCGCCCTTGAAGGCGCCGACGGCGCCGAGGAGGGTGATGAGCGGCGCCTGCACCACGAGATCGCCGTCCAGCTTCTGGTAATGGAGGCCGCCGACCATGTTGGTGACGCCGAGCGCCACGTGGGAGAGGGAGCCCTTCGTGAGGTGGAGCTCCGCCGCCAGCGAGGTCTGGTCCTTGTTGGCCGTGATCTGCTCTCCGTGGCTGCCGTTGATGATCTGCGCCTTCACGGCGCCCACCGTCTCCGTCATCCCGCCGAGGACGTTGTCGTTGATCGAGCCCAAGCTGCCGGAGAGCTGCAGCGCGCCGACCTTGCGGCTCATGTCCCCGGTGATGGAGTGCCTGACGCCGTTCGAGATCGTGATCTGATTGCCGCTCACCGTGTAGGAGCGGTTGCCGGTGACCTTCTCGACGTGGTTGCTGATCGCGTTGGTCGTGTCGTTGCCGCCGATCGAGATGCTCTGGTTGCCGGTGATCTTGTGCGAGAGCACCGCGCCGACGTCGAGCGACTGGTTGCCGGCCACGGAGGTCGAGTCGTCGACCTTCACCGATCGGGAGCCGTTCAC
Organism: Sorangium sp. So ce117; assembly: GCF_051524395.1. Taxonomy (NCBI): domain Bacteria; kingdom Pseudomonadati; phylum Myxococcota; order Polyangiales; family Polyangiaceae; genus Sorangium; species Sorangium sp. So ce117. The sequence goes on along the minus strand of NZ_CP150309.1, from coordinate 4,498,181 downwards.
GCTGATGTGCTGCTCCTCGTTGACCGTGACCTCCTCGACCTTGTCGTTCTTGATGGTGACGTTGAGGTCCTTCTGGGCGTGGATGCCGAACCCCTGGCTCCCCGCGGTGTCGGACATGCCGATCTGGTTGTGGCCGCCTGCGCCGGGCGACGACATGCTCTTCAGCGTGCCGGACGCCTTGGCGGCGGGGAGCGCGTCGGGCGGCGTCTTCTCCGCGTTGTAGGTGCGCCCGAGCACGAGCGGCCGGTCCGGGTCGCCGTCGAGGAACGCGACCGAGACCTCCCAGCCGACGCGGGGGAGGATCATCGAGCCGCCCATCGCGACCTGCGAGACCCGCAGCCAGCAGCTCGAGGTGTGGTCCTGCTGGCCCTGCCGGTCCCAGAAGAAGCGGACCTTGATGCGGCCGTACTTGTCGACGTGGAGCGCCTGCTCCTGGGTGCTCGACCCCGTGACGACGGCCGTCTGGACGCCGCGGATGCGCGGCCGCCGCGCGCGGCGCTCGGCCGCGAAGGGCGCGCCCTTGGGGACGCCGCGGAAGTGGTTCTCGACGTCGTAGTTCGCCGCGCCGCCGGTGAGCGTCTGGTTGCCGCGCGAGACGAGGTGGGTGACCACGAACTCGCCGTTCAGGCACGGCTCCGCGGCGCCCTCGACGACGAACGGCTCGCCCACCTTGAGCCCGGCCGCGCGGCTCTCGCCCTCGCACACGTCGGCGTCGGCGGAGAGCTCGCGCATGCGGGCCTCGGCGCGGCGGCCGCCCACGCTCCCCTTCGTGAAGCCGGCGGGGTACTCGAAGTAGGGCGCCGCGATGGCCTCCTTGCGGGGCAGCGCGGACTCCGGCTTCACGTCGGGCTTCTCGAAATCGTGGTCCCGGAGGTGGACGAGGCTCGTGCGCAGCGCGCGCGTCCTCGTGAGCTTGGAGAGCGGCAGGCTCCCGGGCAGGCCGCCCTGCGCCATGCGGAAGTTCACCGGCAGCCCCTCCTCCACCTCGAAGGCGGCGGGGTCGTCGGTGATGATCATCGTGTGCCCGGCGGCCTCGTGCCGGAAGTAGTAGAAGAGGCCGTTGTCCTCGAGGAGCCGCGAGACGAAGTTGAGGTGCGACTCGCGGTACTGGACGATGAACTCGCGCGGCTCGTACTCCTTCGCGATGCGCCACTCGACCTTGTCGCCGAAGCCGGCGTCCTCGAAGACCGACTGCGCGACCTGGACGATGGTCTTCTCCTGGAAGATGCGGCACCCCTCGCGGTGCGCGAGCGCGGCCAGCGCGGGCCGAAGGCGGACGTCGAACTGGCGGCTCTCGCCCACGATGTGCGCGAAGCCGGCGCGGTCCACGATGCCGTCGTACAGCCGCTCCTGGCCCGACGTGTCGACGACGCGCAGGCAGAGGCGGCTGCGCAGGCAGTCCTCGACCCGGAACGACGTGTCCAGCGTCGCGAAGCGCACCTCGACCGTGTAGGGCGTGGAGATCGCCTCGACGGCCTCGAAGCGGGTCACGGAGACGTCCGCGGGGAGCTTGTCGCCCTCCAGGGAGAAGGTGGCGAAGGTAGCGGCCATTGGGGGCATGGTAGGCGATCGGCGGACGGCGCCAAGCCCCGTCGCTGGAACCCGACGCGGCGCCGACGCGGGGAGAGGGGCGTGGGCGGGCGGATCTCGCGCCCCGCCTCCCTGTAAAATCCCTGGTTTTATCGTGATTTCAACCCGTTTGTCGCTCCAGAGCGGTATTCAGCTGAGCCTGGTACGAGCGCCGCAGAGCGGCGGTCACCCGCACAGGAGACGGGTCCAGATCGGCGTTTTCGGCGCGGAAGCGCACTCCCGTGCGCTGAGCACCGAAAACGTCGAGATGGGCCCGTATCCGAAGCGGGTGACCGCCGCTCTAGGGCAAGACGCCGCGGACCGGCAGCCGCGATGGGGTTCGCACGAAGACCATCGTGCTCCACTCGATGGTGGGGTTGACCAGATCGATTCGCTTGAATCGAGCGAGCAAGGATTCGAGCGCCACCCTCGCCTCCAGGCGCGCGAGAAGGTGGGCGACGCAGAAATGGACGCCGTGCCCGAACGCGACCGACGCCCCCGTCCCGGTCTTTGGCACATCGCGGTCCATATCGAACTCGTCGGGATCGGGAAACACGGCCTCGTCGCGGTTGGCGGACGCGAGGATGACCGTCACTGGAGCGCCGGCGGGCACCTTGACGCCGCCCACCTCCGCTCCGGGCATCGCCTTACGGAAGATGTTATGGGTAGGCGGGTCCCACCGGAGCATTTCTTCAATGAAGCGAGGGATGAGCGCCGGGTTTTCGCGCAGCCGCTCGGTGTCCGCGGGGCGCTTGGCGAGGGTAATGATTGATTTGCTTATCAATGTGGATGTTGTATCGAACCCCGCTGGGACCAGGACGAAGATGAAGGACATGAGCTCTTCCGGGGTGAGCTTATGGCCGTCGATTTCGGCCTGGAGGAGCGCGCTCACGAGATCATCGCCGGGCGCGCGCCGCCGCGCCTCAAGGACGTCGCCGAGGTAGCGCTCCATCTCGGCGACGGACGCGCGGACGCGCTCGGCGTGCTCGGGGCTCCGCGGGACGGGCGTGACGCTGAGGATATCGTCCGTCCACCGTTTAAAATTGGCATGGAGGGAAGGATCCAGGGTGAGGAGCTCGCCGATGACGCCCGCTGTCATCGGGACGGCGTAGTCGGCGACGAAATCCGACTCACCCCTGGATTGCAGGGTGTCGGAGAGGCGCTCGGCGATGGCGCGGACCATGGGCTCGATGCTCGTGATGATCCCGGGACCCAGGGCGCGGCTGACGAGGTTCCGGAGCTTCGTGTGCTCCGGCGGGTCCATGGCGAGCAGGGAATGCGCCCCCGGCTGCCTCGGGAGCCAAGGCGGGTGAAAGGCGTCGACGTTGCCAGCGGACGAGAATTGTTGAGGGTTCTTGAGGACGGCGATGACATCGGCGTACCGGCTCACCGCCCAGGCGCCCAGCGGCTCGAGCACGCACACCGGTCCGGAGCGGCGCATCTCGGCATAGGTGGGGAACGGGTCCGCCTGGAAATGGGGGGCGAACAAATCAAACTTCCGCAGCTCTTGGCTCATGCGAATAGCTCTCCTGCGACAGACGGGTTGAAACCACAAGAAAGAGCAGGAATTTCACAGGGAGGCGGGGAGGCGGGGAGCGAGAGACGGCAAGAGGGAGAAATTCATTTTCTTCTTCCTCCCCGCCTCCCCGTGAAAATTCTCCGGGTTTCAACGTGATCGGTGCTCAAGGATCCGGAGCATGCCGAGCGCTCTGCCAGCCTGCGATCCGGACGATCCGCTGCGTATCGAAATCGGTTGCACTTCGCGCAGACCCACGAACCCGGAGGTGGCTGCGGGATCAGCTCGAGAAGCTCTACGGGACGGAGGCGACAGCGGGCAAGCTCGCCGGCGCTCACTCGATCACGATCGGCCGCGCCGGGACCACCGCGCGCGGCAGCTCCTCCTGCGCCACCCGGGCCTGCGCCTCGGGCGCCGTCACCTTCCCGGCGAGCGCGAAGCGCACCGGGATCTCCACAAGCGTCGCGAGCCGGCTCGCCTCCAGGGAAGCCCGCACCGCGAGTACGCCGTTCACCTGCCGCACGCCCCCGAGCGGCGCGGCCAGCGACACCCCTGGAGGGAGCGGGATGCGCACGTCGACCTCGACCGGGCGGCCCAGCGTGTGGCGCAGCGAGACCGCGAGCTTCCCCGTCGTTCCCGCGCGCGGGCGCTTCGGCCAGGAGATCTCCGCCTGCACGGGGCTCGCCGCCGCGGCCGGCGGCCGGCTCCAGCGCCGGAGCGCCGGGCGCTCAAGGCGCGCCACGACCGCGGGCCCCGCTACCTCGACCGCCGCCTCCGTCGCGCCGGCGTCGAGCGGCAGCACGAGCCGCCCCGACGGCCCGACCTCCACGTCGCGGCGCACGCCGCCCGACGTCACCGTGACCCGGGCCGCCCCTCGGCCCTCGCCCCCGTGGGCCAGGAGCGCGCGCACCACCGCGCGCGTGCTGGCCGGCGCGCCGTAGCCGCCGCGCACGTCCCGCTGCACGCCCACCCAGCCGAGGAGCTTCGCGGGCGGCGCCGCGCTCGGGCCGAGCCCGGCGGCGCGGAGGAGCGCCGCGTAGACCACCGCGCGCGCGCTTCGATCCTCGGCCTGACCCGGCGGCAAGGTGATGCCGCCGGTCGGGAGCAGCGCCACCCAGACGCGCAGCCGGTCCGCCACGTTCGCGGCCAGCGCCGCCCGGTGCGGCCGCTCCGCGAGCGCGAGCAGGACCCGGGCGAGGGCCACGCGATCGCCGCTCCGGAGCACCTCGTCCAGCGTCCTCGTGACGAACGCGTCCCAGCACGCGTTCACCGCGCCCCCCGCCGGCGAGGGCTCGACGTCGAGCACGTCGAGCGCTGGCGTGAGCTGCAGGGGCTCGGGCGGGCAGCGCGCGTCGATCGCCGGCAGCTCCTCCGCCACGGACGCGGGCGCGAAGGCGCGCGCCCGGAGCGCCGGGGGCCAGGAGACCAGGTCCTTCCTGCTGCCCTTGTACGCGAGCAGCCGGCCCACGGCGCGGCGGCCGAGGTCCTCCGCGCGCGCGGCGAGCGACGCGCCCTCGCCCCCGCGCGCCGTGGCCCAGCGGCGCACGAGCGCCGCGACCTCCACCGCGTCCGCCATCGCGCCTGCGGACGAGAGCCGATCGGGATCCATCGCCTCGAGCGCCGCGGTGAGCGCGCCCGCGAGGCCGCGCTCGACGACGAGCCGCGGGCGGCCGGTGGGCTGGTAGCGCTGCGCGTCCGCCGCGACGCGCAGCGTGGCCGTGGCGCCGCCCTCGACGACCTGGGCGATGTTCAGGTCGGTGGGCTCGCCCGCGGGGCGCACCTCCCACGTGTGCACGAGCGTGTCGCCCGGGGTCCCCTGCGCCTTCAGGGCGACCGCGAGCTCCGCCCGCCCCGCGCGCAGCGCCCGCACCCGCGCGCGCACCGGGGCCGCGCCCCCCGCGGGCACGTCGACCGCCACCGCCCGGCGCCGAGGGTCCGCGAGGGCGGCCACGCCGCGCGCCGTGAGCTCCACGATCGCGCGGAGCGGCTTCGATGAGCGGTTCCGGACCGAGATCTCGACGTCGACCTCGTCGCCCTCGACCCACGCGGCGCCCGCCTCCACGCGCGCCGAGAGCAGCTGCGCGGTGGGCACGTCGAGCGTGGCCGTGGCCGGCGTGGCGCCGTCCGGCACGCCCACGAAGACGAGCCGGAAGGTCGTCTCGATGTCGCCGAGCGGGACGCGCATCCGCAGCCGACCGTTCCCGTCCGTGCGCTGGGGCGGCGACCAGAAGAACACACCCCGCGGCGCGCCGAACGAGGCGCGGTGGGCGCCGCCCAGCCTGCCGTGGCCTGCACCGAACCCGACACCGGAGCCCGTGCCCCCGCCGCCGGTGCCGATGCCGCTCAGGCCGAGCCCCTCGCCCAGCGACGTGCCCGTGAACTCCTCCAGGAGGCTCTCCCACGCCGACACGGTGGCGTCGCCGACCTCCATGTCGAACTTCGCGTCGACAAGGCGATCCTCGCCGACCGCCCTGGCGTACGGCGTGCCCGAGCGCAGCACGCGCTCGAACGGATCGCGCACGTCGTCGCCCGTGCCGATCCGGCCGTCGGGCCCGGGCGCGTGCAGGGCGAAGCCGCGCCGCACCGTGAGGAACGGCGCGGGCGGCGCGGTCGTCGGGGTGAACTGGATCGTGCCGCCCCAGGGATCGAGCAGGAGCGACTCCTCGAGCTGCGCGTCGCGCACCAGGCGGCGGAGCAGCGCGTTCGGATCGCGGAGCGCCGGCTCGTCCGGGTCGAGCAGCCGCTCGCGCCGGAACGCGCGCGCCGCGGCGAGGACGCGGAAGAGCTTGAGGCGGGTGACGCGGCGAGCGACGTGATCGAACGTGACCTGCGGGTCCACCGCCAGGAGGTCCGTGAGCGAGAGCGGCTCGCCACCGGGCGTCTCGGGGGGCGCGTCCATGGCGGCCGTGACCAGGGTCATCAGCTCGGGGTTCCATGCATGGGCGCCGCCCGGCCCGCGGCGGCGCACGTCGCGCAGCCGCTCCGGATCGCTGGTGGCCTCGAAGACCGCCCCCTCGAGCGAGCGAAGCACCTGGCCGAACGCCTCGTCGAGCGCCGCCCGCGCGGAGCCGGCCGGATCGTTCGCCGGCGCGATCGCCTCGCGCGCCCGCGCGCCGAGCTCCGCGCGCCGGAGCGGTTCGAGCGCGGGATCGCCCTGCAGGAAGGCGCCGCAGCGCTCGGGCTCGACCATGCCCTGGCAGAGCCGCGCGCGCGTGTCGAGCGCCGCGAGGCCGCCGGCGCTGCCCCCGCCGTGCAGGTCCACGACGACGGCCGCGACGGTCCCGGGCAGGCCGCGGTTGCCCCCGTCGGTGAGCGCGAGATCCACGTCGACGGCGCCGCGCGGGGCCGCGCGGCCGCCCGTGATGCGGGCCTCGATCCGAGGGAGGACGCGCGGCGTGACGAGCACCGCGCCGCCCGCCTGCCGCGCGGCGGCGCCCGTCCGGGGAGCGGCGGCGCTGAGCGTCCAGACGCCGGCGGCGCCGTCGGGCAGGCCGAGCGCGCCGCCCTCCGGACCCCCGGCGATCCAGGCGCTCGCAGCGCGGGCCGCGTTGTCCGCCTGGACGATCACGCTCCAATCGGCGCCGTCCGCTGCGCTGCCGCCCTCCGGCCGCCGGCCAGCGCGCGGACCCGCGCCACTGGCGTCGATCACGTGGAGCGCGAGCGCGTCGCCGGCGCGAGCGAGGAGCCGCTCGGGCCGGAGCAGCGCCGAGGCGTCGCGATCGACGGAGACGCACAGCGCGAACGGCTCGCGCCGCGACCCGAGCGCCGGGAGCTCGCCGGATGGCCGCACGCGCACCGCCGCCGCGACGCCGCCGGCGCACGGCCCGACGCTGCGGAAGGCCCCGAGCTCGACGGGCGCGTCCCAGATCACCTCGGCCTCGCCGTACGCGTCGGTGGTCACGGCGGCCTGGAGCCCGTCGCCCTCGACGGTGAACGCGCCCTGCACAGGCTTCCGCCGCGCATCGCGGACGCGCAGGAGCATGCGCTGAGCGGCGCCCGGAACGATCGCGCCCGCCTCGGGCAGCAGCGTCGCCTCCGAGGTGGGGCTCTCCACGGAGACGGTGGCCTCGCGCTCGAGCTCGTGCCCCTCGAATGTCGCGCGCGCGACGACGCGCAGCGTGGTCCCTGCGCCCTGCACCACGGTGGTGGGCGCCACGGCCGCGCCGCGGACCTCGCCGGCCGCGTCGGTGCGCGCGGGCGTGGTGAGCTTCTCCCAAGCGGCGCTGTCCTCGGGAGGGCTCGTGCCCTTCGGCCCGGTCCAGGTCCGCACCGGCAGCCCGGCCACGGGCTGGCCGGCGCCATCGCGGATCCGGATCACGTAAGTGGCGCGATCCCCGGCGCGCAGATCCTGCTCGGACCACTCGGCCAGCATCTGCGGGGCGCCGGGCGTCTCCTCGCGCGGCGAGAGGGAGATCTCCGCGGCGTTCGACGAGGCCCCCGCCGCGCTCCGCGCGCGGGCGCGGAGGATCCAGCGCCAGCCGGGCTCGTCGATCCAGGGGACGGGAACGCGCGTCATGGCGACGCCGGCCGCGTCGGTCGTGACCACGGCCGTGTGCCGGGCGACGCCGCCCTCGAGCAGGCTGACCTCCACGGGGACCCGCGGGGCCGGCTGCCCCGAGGCCTGGCTCTGCACCGTGATCCACGCCGACATCGCGCTGCCCGGCACCACGCGCGTGTCAGGGACGTGCAGGTCGACCTGGAGCGGCGCCAGTCGGTGCACTGTGAGCGTCCGCGTCCGCTGCCGGTCGCCGGCGCGCACGCCGAGCAGCAGCCGGAGCTCGCGCTCGGGCCCCTCCGGGATCGGGACGTCGAGGTGAGCGCGCCCCTTCGCGTCGGTGGTGACCCGCACGGGCGGCGGGACGGCGCTGACCTTGCCGAGGTGCTCGGGATCCCAGGTCGCCTCCACGGTGACCGCCTCGAGCGGCCGGAGCGTGATCGCCGTGGGGAAGCCGAGCGCGAGGACCTGGACCGGCAGGGTGGCGCCGGGCGCGCCGCGGTCGGGCGCGTGAACGAAGAGGTCGAGGCCGCGGGCAACCGCGTCGCGGCCGTCCGTGGCCGCGTCGGAGGTCGCGGCGGCGCCGAGGACGGCGACGAGGAGGAGGCCAGCGAGCGGAAGGGAAGGCCTGGGCATGGTGCCTTTTGACACCGCCAAGGGGAGCAGGTTCCTGCGTTGCACGGCCGCCCTGGGGGGCCGGCGCGGCGCGCGATCGGGCCGACTCGCCATCTGGCGACGGGCTCCGGGGAGGGTGTCGACCTCCTCCGGGCTGAATTTCAATTCTCCGGGGATGGAGTCGACAGGTAGTGGGGTAATTACCCCGCTTGCCTTGAATTGACCCCACTTTTGTGGGCGCAAACGACCCCACTATTTTGCGGTCGGGTCGGTGAGCGGATCCCCGAGCAACGACAACTACTCTCATGCAGGGGGCTTTCGTGCTCTCGCGGCGAGCCGCGCGAACGCTGCGCGGCGTCGATCCGCGCCTCATGCCTATGCTAAGCAAGAGGCATGAACGCATCGACCATCGCGCTCGTGCTCCTGCTCGTCGCCTGCACGCCCGGGTGCCGCGACGAACCCAAGGGAACCATCTACGGTCCGCCATGCAGCACGAAAGAGCTGGCACGGACCCTCGAGTGGTGCGCCCCCGGAAAGGAGCTGTCGCCCTGCGTACACGTGCCGGCAGAGCTGGGAGAAGCCTGCCAGGCTGGGTGTGTCCTGCAGATGTGCGAGGATACCGCCCCAGAATCGATAATCAGCCGGGCGCGCTCCACGTCGTGCTCCGATAATCGTGGTCCCCTCTACTGGCGGAACTTCTTTACGGCTGCGTACGCGTGCGAGAAGCAACACGGTCGAGCTCAGCCTGCCAGGGGGAACTGCACAACAGCGGAGGTCGAAACGCAATGCGCCGAGCTCGCTGATACCCATTGGGCGGACAGCTGGCCCGGTCGCTACCGGTAGGCCTGGTGTCGGCTTATCGTGCCGACAACCTACGGCTGCATCTCAATTCTCCGAGGCGGCGTCGACAGGTGGCGAGAGAATTTTCCGCGCCGGAATGATGGAACCGCCAAGTCGCCGTAAGACGCGAAGAAATCCTCTGAAATCTTGGCGTCTTATGGCGACTTGGCGGTTCAAATGACCCCACCTTCAGCCAAAGTACCCCACCACCGCCGCATCCCTCGTGGGCGCCGCAGCTCGGCGGTCGTCCCGTTCGGCGGCTGCCCCTGGACCTGGTTCGCCCTCTCTCGCCATCACCCCGGCGCCACGACCACCATCGCCGCGCGCTCTCCGCCGTCGCTCCCGGCGAGGGAGACGGCGCACGGGTGCGGCGCGAAGCCGCGCGTGAACGCCTCCGACGCGATGACGAGGTGCAGCGGCATGGCCGCGGCGCCGAGCGCGCCGATCCGCTGGGCGGGGCACTCCAGCTGCTGCGGATCGCAGAAGAGCTGCTGCGTGCGCACCGACGCGGCCTGGAGCTCGAAATGGCGGAAGGTCTCGAAGGTGATGTCGGTGAGCACCCAGCCGGCGCGCAGCCCGCGCTCCGCGAGCGGTGCGAGCGCGGCGCGCAGCGCGGCGGTGAGGCCCGTGGCCTGGAACGCGGACTCGTCGTTGTCCGGGCGGGCCCGCTCGTGCGCGGTGGAGAGGCCGACGATCTGCCCGAGCTCGCGGAGCAGCGCGCGCCGCGCGACGTCGGGGCGCATGAGGACCAGGAAGGCCGCGCACTCGCCGGGGACGAGGGCGTCGAGGTTGTCCGGCCGGAAGAGCCGGCCCGCGGCGTCGAGCGCGGCGATGCGCGCGGGGTCGTAGTCGGTGTGCACGCCGCCGAGCAGCGCCGCGTCGATGGCGCCTCGCGCGAGCGCGTCGCACAGCTCCGGCAGCAAATACCCCGGCGCGGCGGGGCCTCGCGTCGAGACCTTGACGGCGATCTCCGGCGCGCACCCGTACGACTGCGCCCGCGCGGCGAGCTCGGCGGCGACCCGCTGCGCCGGGGCCTCGCCGCCCGGCGGCCGCTGCCCGAGGTGCTCGTCGAGGCACAGGCCCATCTGCATGCGAAGCCCCCGCGCCGCGGGGCCGAGCTTCTCCAGCGCCTCGCCGAGCGCGCGCTCCGCGAGCAGGACGGCGCGCGCCGCGCCCGTGACGCGCGGATCGAGCGTGGGCAGGAAGCACATCGTGACGCGCTCGCCCTGCCCGTCCACGAGCGGCGACTCGCGCATCGCCGCGGCCGAGGCGCGGTGCGAGAACGCGGTGTCGATCGAGCGCAGCCCGACGGGCGTTACCGCGCCCGCGGCCACCATGACGGCGAGGGGCCTCACGCTCGCCCCCGCTCGCGCACGATCACGCGCGCGTCCTTCATCCGCCGGGGCGCCTTGACGTGCGCGCGCCAGACCATCTCGACGGCCACCGGCTTCTGCGGGCCGGTGGCGTAGAGGTCGACGAGCACGGTGTCGAGGTGCGGCGCGAAGGCGACCGGCGCGCGATCCTTCACGTGGAACTCGATCTCGACCTGCACCTTCGGGAGCTCGAAGCTGAGCGCCCCCTCGGGCGTGAGGTTGAGCGCCCGCACCGGCTCGCCGCCCGCGAGCGGCGGATCCGCGATGAGGCCCGGCGAGGCGCACAGGTTGAAGCGGTGGTCGAAGTCCTCGGGCAGGAGCGGCGCGCGGTTCTCCCGCCACGCGACGTCGTACGTCCCGGCATACCCGCGGCGCGGCTCCCAGTGCCGGCCGACGGCCCCGATCCCCGCGGGCGGCGGCGCGGTCTTCGCGGTCCGGATCGGGTACGAGGGATCCTCGATGGCTGGCGCCGGCTGGTGGGTGAGCGAGGCCGGCGCGCGCGTGACGCCCGTGCCGATCGGGTTGCGCGGCTCCTCGAGCGGCGCCGCGGGATCGTCGTCGTCCAGCCCGCCCCAGGCGTGGTCGTAGCGCATGTCGATCTGCTCGATGGGCGCCGGCGCGGTGAGGCCGCCGCCCTTGTCCACCCAGAGCCGCTTGCCGAACACGACGAGCGATTTCCTGAGCGGGCCCACCTCGACGCGCACGTCGAAGGACGGCACGGCCTTGCCGTTCGGCGCGTACGCCGTGGCCACGAAGATCACGTCGGTCGCCGGCTTGAACAGGCAGATGTCGGCGGGGTACGCGACGCTCTCGGGCTTCTTCTCCTCCCAGGGCAGGTCGGCGAGGCGGACCCCGCGCGTGCGCTCGGGGGGCGCGAGCTCGAGGCTGCCGTCGCCCTGGAGCTCGAAGCTCGCCTTGACGATCGTGACCAGCTGCTCGCCGTCCCGGTCGACGAGCAGCTGTGGGTGCGCGGCGAAGTCCGTCTTGTTGTCGAGCGGGGGCTGGCTCATCGCGGGCGCATTATCGACAGGATCGGAGGCGATGTCTCTCCGAGTTCGAGGAGACGTGCGCGATCATCCGGCCATGGCCACGTCGGCGGCGTACGCGTCGAGGCCGTGGCCGCGCAGCGTCGCCTCCACGAGCGCGATCGGCTCGGCGCAGGCCGGGTCGTCCGGCCCCTCCCCGTCGACGACCGCCGGCAGCGCGCGGGCAACGACGAGCCGCACGGCGCGATCGCGGAGCGCCAGCGAGAGCGGCAGCGCCCCGAGCAGGCGGTGGCCGTGCAAGGCCGCGCGGAGGGTGAAGCGCTCGCGGTCGCCGACGCGCGCGCGCACGGGCGAGAGGAGCAGCGCGGCGAGCAGGTCCGGCTCGGCCAGCGCCAGGGTCGCGTCCGCGATCCACTGCGTGGCCCTCCGGGCGAGGTCCCGTTCGCTCCGCCAGGCGGCGTCCTCGCGCGCCCGCCGCGCCGCGCGGCCGTGGAGCGCGGCGAGCCAGGGCGCAAGCGCCGCGGGATCCAGGGGATCGGGCCGCTCGAAGCGCGCGATTGCCCCCTCGACGAGGCCCTCGGCCTCGAGCGCGGCGGCGAGCGAGAAGAGGCCCGCGGCGACGTCGGGCGGGGGCGCAGCCGCGGCGAGGCGCCGCGACCAGGCGACCACCTCGGCGCGGGAGGCGGTCACGCCGGGCGCCACCTGCGCGCGCTCCGGCAGCCGGGCGACATCGATGCGCTCGTCCAGATCTCCCCGCGTGACGAGGCGCGGATCGAGCAGCGGCGCGCCGCCGGGGCGGCCCACGCTGGCCAGCACGCAGGCGCACTCCACGGCGACCGAGACGCGCACCGACTCGCCGTCGTCGATGAAGCTGGTCGGGAAAGTGCGGCACCCGAGCGGCTTGGCCTCGGGCCCGCCCTTCGCGTGGAGCGAGCAGCGCCCCTCGCCCTCGAGGTAAGCGCACCGGCCATCCCGCATCGCCACGACGGAGGCCGCGCACGGCCACGTCCCGCGCTCCGGCGTGAAGGCCCGCTCGTGGCGCGCGCCCCCGCTCAGCACGTCGGGGCGCAGCGCCCGCGCCCGCGCGGCCTCCTCGGGATCGAAGAGGATCGAGGCGTAGATGCGGCAGCAGCTCCCGCGGCCGTCGCAGTGCAGGCTGAAGTCGGGCAGCACCTCCAGCGGGCGCTCGCGGGGATCGCGCTCCCCCGGGTCGAGCGCGGGCGCCGCGGGCGCCGCGGGCGTCGCGGGCGTCGCGGTCGCCGTGGCCCCGGAGCGCGCCGCGTCGTCGCCGGCGTCGTCCGCTCCCAGCAGCCCCGCGGCGTGGAGCTCGGCGAAGAACGCCTGCGCCGCGGGCACACGCGCGTGTGCGCCCTCGCGGGCCGCCGCGATGACGATGCCCTCGACGTCGCGCGTCCCGTCGGCCGCGGAGAGCAGGACCCATTCCCGTGGGCCGAGCTGGAGCAGCTGCCCTGTGCGGACATCGTGGAGGATGACGCGTTCCTCCTCGCCGACCACGTGGCGCCGCGCGAGCACGTGGGCGGCGAGGCGAGGGCGCGCCGGCGGAGTGCTCGGGCTCACTCGAGGCACGCTATCCGACGCCGGCGGCAGCCCGCCACCGAAACGAGGCGCGGCGGCGCCGGCCATCGCCGCCGAGCTCCCGGGGCGGGCCGCCTCAGCCACGGCTGCGCCCTCAGCGCACGCACTTCACCCACGCGGCGGTGAAATAGTTCCACTTGCCGCTCTCTCCGGCGTTGAACCCGGTGAAGCCGTCGTCGAAGTTGAGCGCCCAGGCCGCCGCCGCGTTCCCCACGGCCGCGTGGGAGCTCCAGTACCAGTCGTTGCTGCGGGCGCCGTACTGCGTGTCGGGGAACATCGTGCGGTTGATCGACGGCGCCACCTGCGCCTCGTCGACGAGGGTCGCGAGCTCCCGGATGCTGGGCAAGCGCCACGTGTGGCCGTTGAGATCGAGCGTCGCGCAGTAGCTCTCCGCCTCGGCCCAGGCGAGCGTGGCCGGCGAATACCCCTGCTGCCAGACGAGGCCTGTGTACCTGTCCATCACCTCGCCGGGCGACGCGACGGCGTACTGGTCGGGAGGGGCCACGGCCGGGCTGCTCGGCGCCTCCCCCTCGCCGTTGCCTCGCACGCAGCGCAGGCTCGCCGCGGTCGCCTTGGAGTAGGCGTTGCTGACGATCCCGTCGCTCAGGTTGAAGGCCCAGGCATAGTCGCGCCCCGCGCCGGCGCCGGCCTGCCGGATGGTGAGGATCCAGTCGGACGACGTCTTGTGGAAGCCCCCGCGCGCCCCCGGGAAAGCGCCCCTGTCGATGGCCGGGCTCCGGGTGAAGTCGACGATCGACGTCATCTCGATGCGCGTGGGAAGGCGCCAGTCGGAGAAGCCGCCGAGCGTCAGGTCGTCGCAATAGCGGATCGCCTGCTCCCACGTGTACGCCTCGGAAGGAGGGTTCTGTTGCCATTCGAGGCATGTGAGGTCGTCGCGCACAACGCCGCCCCCCACATCGGTATAACTCGCGGGGTTGGGCAGGCCGCTGCCCGCCGGGTTGGGCATGGGCCAGCACGCCCACTTGTGCGTCCCGCAGGCCGCGGCCCTGCTGCATCGTTCGGGCGCTCCGCCCGCGCCGCCGCTGCCCGGACCACCGCCCTCCCCGGCCGCGCCGCCGTCCCCCGGCGCGCCGCCGCTCGCGGTGCTCTCCGCTCCGCCGTCCCCCGGCGCGCCGCCGCTCGCGGTGCTCTCCGCTCCGCCGACCCCGGCGCCCGTCTCCGAGGCTCCGCCTGTCGCGGGCGCGCCGCCCATCCCCCACCCGCCGCTCCCCGCGATCGCATCGCGGTCGCCGCCCTCCTGGCCGCACGCCGCGGCCGCGAGCACCACGCCGAGCGCGATCCCCGTCCGGGCGCGCGCCGCTGGGACGGCCATCACCCAGGTCGCGTCGACGACCCACCGCTTGCTTCGATTCACAGGCACCTCTGCGCACTCAAGCCAATGCCACAAGACAAATATGTTCGAACCGCACCAACCTATCACACGCTGCGCACAGCACCCGCCGATCGGAGTTGACACCGAAAATGTGAACGTTCACAGTGCATTCCTGCGGGTGTCCTTTGTCCTCCAGATCCATTCCGATGGTGGAGACCAAGGAGCGGGTCGGGCTCCAGGGACGCGGAGGGTAGACCCCTGCCACCGGGGGCGCACTGTGGGAAGAACGCGCCGCCAGCTTTGCGGCAGATCACGGGGACAACGGCCGGGTAAGGGCGACGCCGCGCGTGATGTCAACACGTTCTTGAATGTGAATCAGCAAGGAGACCAGCCGTGAAAGAGACGAAGTCCTGGCGCAAGGGTTGGGCGGTCGTGGCGCCCTTCGTGTTGGCGCTGCTCGCGATGACGGGGTGCAACGAGAAGAGCGAGGGGACGGGCGCCGCGCCTGCCGAGGGCGGCGGCGCGAAGCCGAAGATCGTCAAGCTCGCCTTCGTCACCAACAACGCGTCCGAGTTCTGGAAGATCGCCCAGGCGGGCGTCCGGAAATATGAGCAAGAGAGCAAGGTTCAAGTCGACGTGAAGATGCCGTCGAACGGCACCACGGAGGAGCAGAACCAGATCCTCGAGAACCTTTCGAGTCAGGGCTACGACGCCATCGCCGTGAGCGCCATCGCGCCGGCCGATCAGGTCCCGGTGCTCAACAAGGTGGCCGGGAAGAGCAAGCTCATCACGTTCGACTCGGACGCCCCGGCGTCGAGCCGCCTTCTCTACATCGGCACCAACAACCACGAGGCCGGCAAGGCGCTCGGCGCCCATATCGTGAAGCTCCTCCCGGAGGGCGGCAAGATGGCCGTGTTCGTCGGCACGCTCTCCGCGGACAACGCGAAGCAGCGCCTGCAAGGCATCCAGGACGCGATCGCCGGCAAGAACATCGAGATCGTCGACAAGCGGGAGGACAACACCGACCGCGCGAAGGCGCGCTCCAACGTGGAGGACATCATCAACGCGCACCCGGACCTGAAGCTCGTCGCAGGCCTGTGGTCTTACAACGGCCCCGCCATCGCGGCGGCCATCGAGGCGCTCGGGAAGAAGGGCAAGGTCCTCGCGGCGGTGTTCGACGAGGAAGAGGAGACGCTCACGGCCATCGAGAATGGCACGATCTCGGCCACGGTCGTCCAGAAGCCGTTTCAGTTCGGTTACCTGGCGAGCAAGTGGGCGCATGAGCTCTCGGTCAAGCCCGGCACGGCAGGGCAGATCCCGGCCAACAAGAGCATCGACACCGGCATCGACCTGATCGAAAAGAGCAACGTGGCGACCTTCAAGCAGCAGCTCGCCGAAATGAAGAAGTGAGCGTGACAGCGTCGGCTCCGGATCTGCTCGCGATGCGCGCGATCACCAAGCGGTTCGCCGGGGTGGTCGCGCTCCAGGGCGTCTCTCTCTCGCTGAAGCCGGGCGAGGTGCTCGCCCTCATGGGCGAGAACGGCGCCGGCAAGAGCACGCTCATGAAGATCCTCGGGGGCGCCCTGCAACCCGACGAAGGCGAGATCCGCATCGACGGGAAGAACGTCGCCATCGAGAGCGTGCGCGCCGCCAAGCGCCTCGGCATCGCGCTCATCCATCAGGAGCTGATGCTGGCGCCGAACCTGGACATCGCGGCCAACATCTTCCTCGGCAACGAAGGCGGCGCGACAGGGCTGCTCCTCCGTCCGCTGCCGAAGGGCGACATGGCCGCCCGCGCCAGTGAGCTGCTCCTGCGCGTGGGCTTGCGGCTCCCGCCCTCGACCCCGGTGTCCGCGTTGACCGCCGGTCAGATGCAGATGGTCGAGATCGCCAAGGCGCTCGCCCTGAGCGCGCGCATCCTCATCATGGACGAGCCGACTTCGTCGCTCACGAGCGGTGAGTCCGAGCATCTCTTCGGGATCATCCGCAAGCTCCGGGCGGACGGCATCGGCATCGTCTACATCTCGCACCGCATGGAAGAGGTCATGACGCTGGCCGACCGCGTGACGGTCCTGCGCGACGGCCGCCACGTCGGGGACCTCACGCGCGCGGGAGCGACGCGCGAACGGATCGTCTCCATGATGGTGGGCCGCGAGCTCAGCGCGCACTACTTCCCGGAGAAACGGCCCCGTACATCGACCGAGCCCGTGCTGGTGGTCGAAGGGCTCGTCGTGCCCGGCGCGCCCGCGCAGATCTCTTTTTCGGCCGGACGCGGGGAGATCCTCGGCTTCGCCGGCCTTGTCGGCTCGGGCCGCACGGAGCTCATGCAGACGATCTTCGGGGTCACGCCGGCGCTCGGGGGACGCATGACGCTCGAAGGCAAGGAGTTTGCTCCTCGAAAACCCAGGGACGCCATCGACCGCGGCGTCTACCTGGCGCCGGAGGATCGCAAGCGCCACGGCCTCGTGCTGCCGCTCAGCGTCGCGGAGAACACCTCCCTGCCCGACATCGGCAACTACAGCCGCTGGGGCTTCCTGAACAGGGAGACGGAGCGCCAGGTCGCCGAATCGGAGGTGGAGCGCTTGAGGACGAAGACGCCCGGCATCCGTCAGCCCGTCGTGAACCTCTCCGGCGGAAACCAGCAGAAGGTGGTGCTCGGGAAATGGCTGGCCATGAACCCGCGCGTGCTCATCCTGGACGAGCCGACGCGGGGCATCGACGTCGGCGCCAAGGCCGAGATCTACCGCCACATGACCGCCCTCGCGGATGAAGGCATCACGATCTTGATGGTCAGCTCGGACATGGAAGAGATCATCGGAATGAGCGATCGCGTCGCCGTCATGCACGAGCGACGCATCAAGGGCGTGCTGCCGCGGGAACGGCTCAGCCAGGAGCGGATCGCGACCTTGATGACGGGGCACGCCGACAAGGAGGATCTGTCGTGAGGCGCGAGCTCGGGATGACCATCGCGCTCGTCGTGATGTGTCTGGGCCTCTACATCTCGAACCCGGATTTTCTCGGGCAGTCGAACTCGATCAACACCCTGCGGCAGATCTCGATGCTCGGGATCTTCGCGATCGGCATCGGGTTCGTCATCATCGCCGGCGGCATCGATCTGTCGATCGGGTCCGTGATCGGCCTGACGGGCGTCCTCATCGCCAAGCTCTCGTCGAGCCAGCTCGGCGGCCTGGGTTACCCGTTGTGGATCGGCATTCCGGTGGCGCTCGGCGTGGCGCTGCTGATCGGCCTCGGCCAGGGCCTGTTGATCACGCGGCTCAAGCTGCAGCCGTTCATCGTCACGCTCGGCGGCATGCTGTTCTTGCGCGGCGTCTCGCAGACCATCGCCGGCGGGGGCACGCTGAGCCTCGGTGGCTCGCCGCTGCTCGCCCTCGCGAACGGCGGGCTGCTCAAGAGCGGGAGCGACGCGCTCGTCCCGTATCCGCTGCTGATGTTCCTCGCCGTGGGCGGCGTGGCGGCCTACGCGCTGCACTTCACGGTGTTCGGTCGTTACGTTTACGCGATCGGCGGCAACCGCGACGCGGCCGAGTACTCCGGCATCAACGTGAGGCGGGTGGAGACGTCGACCTATGTGATCTCGGCGGGCCTCGGCGGCGTGGCTGGCGTCTGCTACGCGTCGTACATCGGGCAGATGTCGCAGCAGGTCGGCATCGCGTACGAGATGTACGCGATCGCCGCGGCCGTGCTCGGCGGCTGCTCGCTTCGCGGGGGTGAAGGCACGGTGCTTGGCATCATCATCGGCTCCGCGGTGATGCGCGTCATCGACAACGGCATCAACATGTTTCAGCTGCCGTACGAGGACGCCGACCGCATCCAGCGCATCTGGCGCCTGGACCCGAACTGGACCTTCATCATCATCGGCTCCGTGATCCTCGTCGCCGTGATCCTCGACCAGATCGTGCACATCGTGCAGACGAAACGGCGCATCCGGCATGCCTCCGCGGGCGCCGCCGAGGCGGCGCCGAGCCTGCAGGCGGCCGCGGCGGTCAGCGCAGCGGAGCCGCCCGCCGCGAGAGCGCCCGATCGCGAAGGCGTCTGAGCTTTCCGGCGACGGGGGACGAACCGCCAGATCGCCAGGAGCACGCCGCCCTGACCCTCAGAGAAGTCGTTGCCTCCTCAGCCCGGCGGTCCGGGCTGAGCGGCGTCGGAGCTTAAGACCCCTGTCGCCCGCACCGTCTCGGCGCCATGACGGGTCCATGTCAGTGCACTCGAAGAAGACGTCTATCGGCCTGTCCGGCAACAGCAGGCCGAAGAACAAGAACAAGCGACATCACTGGAAGCGCTACCGCGGCCAGGGCAAGTCACACCACGGGTGATCGCGTCATGGCGAGGTGAGCCGGCGAGCATAACCCGCCGCCCGACCCACGAGCGCGGCGGCCGCGACCACGCCGCGCGCCCGCAGCGTATCCCGGGGCGAACGCGCCTCCGGCGGCGCCACGAATGCCTCCAGCCAGGCCTCGGCCGGCGGCCGCGCCAGCACCCCGCCGAGGTCGAAGAGCGAGAGATCCGAGACCCCGGCCCCCTCCGCGGCGGCCACGTCCTCGCGGAGCTCGGCGACCGAGCGGTAGACAGGCTCGTCGCCGAGCGCGCCCTTGCCCACGGCGCCCAGCGAGGCGCCCGCCTTCGGACCGAACCGCCGGGCGGCGGCGCGGCACCCCCAGGCGAGCAGCGCGAGCGCGTCCTCCCGGCCGAGCGCGCCGCGCGAATACCCCTCGAACAGCGACGTGTACAGCATCGCGCCGACGCGCCCCCACGGCGGCGCGGACACGGGCGTCCCGAGCAGCTGCTCCCAGCCGCGCGCCGGCCCGTCCGCCAGGACGAGCGGCACGATCGCGGCCGAGGTCGCCACCCCGCGCGCGTGCACCGCGCCCGCCAGCTCGGCGTACGCGCGCTGCGCCTCGTCCCACCGCGGGGCTCCCCGCGGCCCACCGCCGAGCAGATCGAGCGCGCCGCGCCCCCCCGCGAGCGCCCGCCGCACCGCCTCGATCGGCGGCTCGAGATCGAACACGACCTCCGCCGCGGCCAGGCGCCGCGCGTCGAGCGCGTCCAGCAGCCGCGCGACGAACGCGTCGAACGCCGCCGCATTGCCGGCGCTCGCCCAGCGCCCGTCCTCGTCCGCGATCATCGGCCACACAGCGACCGCCACCCCCGCGTCCGCGCACGCCGCCGCGAGATCCGGCAGCCCCGCCGCGGTCGCCGGCCGCACCGCGATCGAGAGCTCCAGCGCATACCGCCGTAGCAGCGCGAGCGTCCCGGGCGCCCGCACCACCTCGAGCGGCAGCAGCTCGCTCCAGATCCGGCGGCGGGGCGTCATGCCCGCCGCCCGCGCCGCGGCGCCGCCTGCGCTCGGTCGCCGCACGCGCCGCCCGCGCCGCGGCGCCGCGGTTTCCTTCCGAACGCCCCAGAGCCCCCGCTACACTCGCGCGTCATGAAGATCCTCTATGGCGTCGTCGGCGAAGGGATGGGGCACGCCATGCGCTCGCGCGTGGTGATCGAACACCTGCTCGCGCAGGGACACGAGCTCGAGATCATGGCGTCGGGCAGGGCGACCGACTTCCTGTCCAAGCGCTTCGCGGGGGTGAACCGCATCCACGGGCTCCACATGATCTACGAGGAGAACCGGGTGCGTCGCGGCAAGACGCTCTGGTCCAACGTGCTCTCCGGCGCGACGGGCACGCCGAAGAACATCGCCGCGTACTTCGAGCTCATCAAGGACTTTCGCCCCGAGCTCACCATCAGCGACTTCGAGTCGTGGACGTACCTCTACGCCAAGCTCCACCGGCTGCCGATCCTCTCGGTCGACAACATGCAGATCATCAACCGGTGCACCCACGACGCGGAGATCCTCGCCGGCCACGAGGCGGGTTTCCAGCTCACGCGCGCGTTCGTGAAGAGCAAGCTGCCGTTCTGCAACCATTACGTCATCGCCACGTTCTTCCGCCCGCCGGTCCGCAAGCAGGAGACGACGCTGGTGCCGCCGATCCTCCGCCCCGAGATCATCGCCGCGAACCGCCGCCCCGGGGAGCACCTGCTCGTCTACCAGACCGCCGAGGGGAACGACGCGCTCTCGGCGACGCTCGCGAAGACCGGGCTCGAGTGCCGCATCTACGGGATGCGCCGGAACATCACGGAGGAGCAGGTCGAGGGCAACCTCCGCTACCGCCCCTTCAGCGAGGAGGGCTTCATCGACGACCTCGCGTCGTGCCGCGCCGTCATCGCCGGCGGCGGGTTCACGCTGATGGGGGAGGCGGTCTACCTGCGCAAGCCGATGCTCGCCGTCCCCCTCGGCCGCCAGTTCGAGCAGGTGCTCAACGCCCGCTACCTCGAGCGCGAGGGCTTCGGCCGCGGCGCCGATTCGCTGGACGAACCGGCCGTCGTCGCGGATTTCGTGAAGGCCATCCCGGCCTGTGAAGAGAAGCTCGCGGGCTACTCCCAGGACGGCAACCGGAAGCTGTTCGAGGTGATGGACGGCCTGCTCGATCGCGCGCACGCCGGCGTGCTCTGAGCGCGGCGGCCGGCGCGCCGCGCTCGGCCAGGCGCCCTCCCCTACTTCGGCCTGCAGCCCTTGAGGTCCGAGCCGGAGACGCCGTTGCACTCCTGGTCCGCGGGGCAGTCCGTCTGCTCGACGCACGTCTTCAGGCACTCGAGCGCCGCGCTGTCGTCGGGCTTGCCGCAGACCGCCCCGCTCTCACACTCGCCGTCCGCGCCCGCTTCGTCGCATGCCTCGCCGAGCGCCGCCTCGCCGCCACAGCCCCACGCGAGCAGCGCGCCGACGAAGAGCCCCGTCCCGATCCACCTGGTTCGCATGCATGACCTCCCTTGTCTTCAGCCCACCTGCAGGCGGCAGAGGCGCGGCGGCGCCGCTCACGTGATGACGCGGCGCGCGCTCGGCCCCCTCCGCACGCAGCCCGATGCTACCGCGCGCTGCGGCTCTTGACGCCCTGGCGCTGGCTCCACGACGCCGATGCCGTCTCCTCGATCCGGATGAGCACGGCGGTGATGTTGTCGCGGCCACCGTTCTCGTTGGCGCAGTCGATGAGCTTGCCGCACGCGTCGGCGAGCACGGCGTTGTCCTCGACGATGCGCGCGATCTCGCGATCGTCCACGAGCCCGTGGAGGCCGTCGGAGCAGAGGAGGAACACGTCGCCGGCCTCGACGCGCTCCGCGCGCAGGTCGATGTCGACGCTGGGGCCGATGCCGAGCGCCCGGGTGATGACGTTGCGGGGCAGGTAGGCGAGGTCGCGCTCGGTGAGGTCGGGCCGCTCGAGGAGCGCCTCCGCGATGAGCGAGTGGTCGCGGGTCAGCTGCGAGATATCGCCGTTGCGGAGGAGGTAGCAGCGGCTGTCGCCGGCGTGGGCGACGTAGAACTTCCGCTCCCGCGGCGAGAACGCCGCGGCGACGACCGTGGTCCCCATCCCGCGGTAGAACCGCGAGTCGTCGGCGTGCGCGAAGATGCGCGCGTTCGCGTACGTCACGGCGGCGCGCAGCCTGTCGCCGGTCGACGCCTTGCGCCGCTTGCCGTTCGCCTCGCGGAAGTAGCCGGCGATGGCGCTCGCGGCGATGCGGCTCGCGACCTCGCCGGCCTCGTGCCCGCCCATGCCATCCGCGACGACGTAGACGTTGAACTCGGGGAGGAGGATGTATCGGTCCTCGTTGTGGACCCGCTCCCTGCCGACGTCGGATAGACCTGCCGCGGTGGCGCGCATTCGCCCCGAGTCTAGACGACGCTTGGCCCCCCAGGGAACTGGGTTAATCTCGCCGCCATGTCCGACCTCGTGATCGACAACCCGTATACCCTCGAGGAAGCCGTCCGCCGGCCTCTTGCAGACGAGGCCGCCGTCGACCGGCTCCTCGACACGGCGACCGCCGCCGCGCGGCGCTTCTCGCGCACATCCATCGCCGAGCGCGCCGCCCTGTGCCAGCGCGCGGTCGAGCACATCGAGGCCAACACCCCGTCGATCGCCGCCGACATCACCCGCATGATGGGCAAGCCCCTGCGCCAATCCCGCAATGAAGTCGCGGGGATGGCCAAGCGAGCCCGGCACATGATCGCGATCGCCGAGGGCGCGCTCGCCGATGTGATCCTGCCGGAGCTCCCCGGGCTCGAGCGGCGGATCGTGCGCGCTCCGCTCGGTGTGGTCTTCAATCTCCCCGCCTGGAATTATCCGCTCCTCACCGCCGTGAACGTGGTCATCCCCGCGGTGCTCTCGGGCAATGTGGTGCTGCTCAAGCACTCGCCGCGCTCGCCGCTCTGCGGAGAGCACTTCGCGACGGCGTTCGCGGAGGCCGGCGCGCCGCCCGGCCTCGTCCAGGCCTTCCACTGCGACCACGCCACGTCCGAGCGCATCGCGTCGGACCCGCGGGTCAACTTCGTCGGTTTCACCGGTTCCGTCGAAGGCGGACGCCGGATCTATGCGGCCACATCGAAGAAGGTGGCCGTCGACGCTGGCCTGGAGCTCGGCGGGAAGGACGGCGCCTACGTCGCGGCCGACGCGGACCTGGAGAAGGCGGTGGACGGGATCGTCGACGGCGCCTGTTACAACGCCGGACAGAGCTGCTGCGCTGTCGAGCGCGCGTATGTTCACCGCGACCTCTATCCGAAGTTCGTGGAGGCCGCGCTGGAGCTGATGAAGCGTTACGTCCTCGGCGATCCGACCGACGAGCGGACGAACCTGGGTCCGATGGCGCAGCCTCACGCGCCGGCGTTCCTGGAGGCGCAGGTGAAGCAAGCGCTCTCCCGGGGCGCGAAGGCGCTCTGCGGCGGTCGGGCGACCCAGGTCGACGGCCGCGGCCGCTTCTTCGAGCCGACGCTCCTCGTGGACACGGCGCCCGATCTCGACGTGATGCGCATCGAGTCGTTCGGGCCGGTGCTGCCCATCGTGCCGGTCTCGTCCGACGAGGAGGCGCTCGCGCTGATGAACGACAGCGATCTCGGGCTCACCGCGTCCGTCTGGACGCGCGACCGCGAGCGCGCCGCGCGGCTCGCGCGCGAGCTCGACGTCGGCACGGTCTTCATGAACCAGTGTGACACCCTGGATCCGGCGCTCCCGTGGACGGGCGCGAAGAACAGCGGCAAGGGCGCGACGCTCTCGACGCTCGGGTTCCTGCACCTGACGCGGCCGAAATCGATCAACTTCAAGATCGGCTGAACTCCCGGGCGCGCGGCGCTAACACCGCGCCTCGCGCAGCCCGCGAGCAGATGAGCTCGAATGAGTCTGCTTGCGCCGGGGGCGAAGTGCGGTATCCCGAGGCGATGGAAATTCAAGAGATCTATCGCGGGCGCCTCATCGATCACGTTCAGCTCGTCGTGGCCGACCTGGCGGCAAGCAAGAAGTTCTATCGGGCCGTCTTCGAAGCGATCGGGATCCCGATGGCAGGCGAGGGCGACGATTACTTCTGGGCCGACGAGCTCTTCATCTCGAGCGTGGACTCGCCGGCCGCGGCCGGCGTGACCACCGGTCGGACGCACCTCGCCTTCCAGGCGAGCGACCGCGCGACGGTCGATCGGTTCCACGCCGCCGCGGTCGCCGCGGGCGGCAAGGACAACGGCGCTCCGGGCAAGCGCCCGTACCACCCCGGCTACTACGCGGCGTTCGTGCTCGACCCGGATGGGAACAACATCGAGGTCGTCCACCACGGCCAGGCGAACAGGTCGGCGGACGCGGTAAAGATCACGTTCTGATCGCGAAGATGTCGCGAGAGCGTCGAAGAACCGACAGAGAATCGATTGAATTGGCACGGGCGCCAGCGCATCACCGCTGCTCCTCCCGCGCTTCTTTCCCTTCTCCCCCTCTCGGCGCCTGCTGGTCTCTCCTTAGACGGACTGCCCCGCTGGCGCACCGTCGATGCAGACTCGCTTCCTGGCGACGGGCCTCGGCGCGACGTCGTTCAGGACCACCCCGAGGATGCGACGATCGCCGAGCTGCTCGGCGGCCCTCGTCAGCGACGACGCCCGGGTCAGCGAGGCGCGCGCGACGAGGACGATGCCGTCGGAGGCGTCCTCGATGACGTTGGCGTCGCCCGAGCCAAGGACCGGAGGGCCGTCGATGACGACGTAATCGTGGTAGCGCCGCAGCGTGCGCATCGCGGCCTCGAAGTGGACCGAGTGGAGCGCCGCGGGGTAGCTCGCCTCGAGCGAGGGCTCCGCGAGCACCGAGAGCGACTGGCTGACGGCGATGACGCCCAGCGGGCGGATCTCGCCCGCCATCCGCCGCCGGAGCTGATCCGAGAAGCTCGCGTGCGCGGGCAGCCGCAGGCCGAGCGTCGCCGCGACGCGGGGGCACGCGAGGTGGCCGTCGACGAGCAGCACCCGGGCGCGCTCGGCCTCGGCGAGCGTCATCGCCAGGCGGACCGCCAGCGCGGTCTTGCCCTCGGCCCGGCCGGGGCTCACCACCGCGACCGCGAGCGGCTCGCCCGCCCGCCGCTGATCGAGCCGGTGCCGCAGGACCCGGAGCGCCGCGAGCGCGGGCGCGGGCGCCCCCCGGAGCAGCTCGAACACGCCGTGCCCCTCGGGATCGAGGTCCGCGCCGATGATCTCCACCTCGGGCCCATCGAACGCGGGGCCGCCGGCGCGCGCGAACGAGCGGACGCCCATGCAGGCGAGCGGCGCCTCGGGCGCGCTCCAGGACGACCGGTCGACCACCTCGCAGTCGCCGAGATCGAGGCCGTCCCGGAGCGTGTCCTCCGGTGCGGCGCCGGCCGGGGCGGCGCCGGCCGGAGCGGCCTCTTCCGCCGCGCCGGATGGCTCTGCGCCATGCCCGCGCCCGCCGGGCGGCTCCGTGCCGGGCCCAGCCGCGCCAGGCGGGTCTGCGCCATGCCCGCGCCCGCCGGGCGGCTCCGTGCCGCGCTTCGGCTCGACGGGCGGCTCCGCGTAGTACGCGGGCACGATCGTGCGCTCGCGGAGCGGCGGGCGCGCCGGGAGCTCCGGCATCGCGGCCAGCAGGGCGGGGCCGCCGAGCGCGTGGATGTCGCCGCTGTCGTAGAGCGTGTCGTTGAGCAGCACCCGGGCCCCGGCGACGCCGAGCGCGAAGAAGAACGTCACCGCGGCGCCCGCGAAGAAGACGCGGCCCCGCCCCCGGTCAGGGCGGCTCGGCAGGTAGGCCTGGTCGAGGACGTCGAGCTCGGTCTCGCTCTTGTTCTCGGCGGCGTCCGCGGACAGGTCCGCGGCCCGCTCGTTGGCCTGAACGGTCTTCAGGTACTCGCGCGCCCGCTCCAGATCGAGGCGGAGCCGGTGCCACTCGGTCTCGAGCTCGATCACGCGCTCCTCGGCGCCCCCGTCGGCCGCCCACGACGGCGCGCGCGGCGCCTCGCCCCTGGCCGCGCTCTCCGCCGGCGCGCGCGGCGCCTCGCCCCCCGCCACCATCCTGCCGCCTCCGGCGCGCGCGCGCAGCCCCGCGATCTGCCGGAGGAGCGCGGTCCGCTCCGCCGCGAGCGCCGCGCGCCGCGACGGGGTGAGCGCGCGCGCCTCGCCGGCCGGCGCCTCGGTGACGCCCGCGCGCACGAGCCCGAGCGCGCTCTCGGCCGCGGTGAGCTGGCCCTTCGCCGCCTCGACGCGGCGCTTCGCGGCGACGGCGTCCGGGTGGATCGGGGTCACGGTCGTGAGCTTCTCGGCGAGCGCCGCCTCGGCCGCCGCGACCGCGGCGACGGCGGCGGAGCGGGCCCGCTGCGCCTCGACGACGCTCTGGGGCAGCGGCTGCCCCGGCGCCGCCGCTGGCGATCGCCCGGCCCCGAGCAGCGCCTCGACCCGCGCGAGCTGCCGCTCGAGCGCCGCGAGCTGCGGGTCGACCGGGCGGACAGGCTGCGCTGACAACAGAGCGCGCGCTCCGGCCGCGGGCGCGGGGGCGCCGGGCGAGCCGAGCTGCTGGGGCGCCGGTGCATAGGGAGAGTCGTTGAGCCCCCACTGGAACTGCGGGTTCCTGGCGAGGAACGTCGCCAGCGCGCGGCTCGCCGCCTCGACCTTGGAGCTGGCCTCGGCGAGCTCCTTCCGCAGGAAATCGCGGGTCATCGTCGCCGTGCCGAGGCTGTCGCGGCGGTAGTCGTCGAGCAGGATCTGCGTGAGGCGGGCGGCGACCTGCTGCGCCACGTGCGGATCGTCGTGGGTGAACGAGACGACGTACGTATCGCTGCTCTGCGCGCGGAAGCCGACGTGGGTCTTCATCTCCTCGACGGCCTCGACCATCGAGCGGGCGGTCTTCTCCGGGTAGAGCCCGAACGCCTCGACGACGCCGGCGAGCGTCCCGCGCGCCGTGAGCGCGTCCTTCAGCTTCGACCCGAGGCGCGCCGCGCGCGCGGTGCCGCTCTGGGGATCGCGGCCGGTCTGGATGGTGTCGCGGTAGAGGATCGTGGCCTCGCTCCGCCACGCCCGCTTCGTGGCGAGCGCCAGGGCGAAGGAGATCGCGAGTCCGACGGCCAGCATCGCGGCCGCTCCGCGCCAGTACATCCGGACCCGGCCGAGGACGCTGATCGCGCGATCCAGGCGCTCCCGGGGTGTGCTCTCCGTGCTCAGGCTGGCCATGGTGTTCCTCGCCCCGCGGGCAGCGCGTCCGGCGCCGCGCGGCGCGGAGGGCGCGCGCGGCGGCGCTCCGCCCCCGCACGGCAAGGCGCGTGCTCACGGGCGCGTCACCCCGGGACGCACCCGCCAGGGGGGACGCGGCTCGGGTGAGCGAGGGCGGGCGGCGCCGTGGACACTCCACTTGCGGCGAGCGCTGACTCCTTGACGGACAGCTACAGGGAGACGGGCGCTCCTCATCGGCACGGACCTCCGCCCGCGGCTACCGCTCCTGAGCCTCCGCGTAGGTGATCCCCTGCTCCAGGGTCCTGCATGTGACGACCCCGTGGAACTCGGCGCCGAGCGTCACGAGGGTCATCGCGACCTCGGGCCGGATCCCGGTGAGCACCACCCGCGCCCCGAGCAACCGCGCCGCATGGGCGGCTTGGACGAGCCCGGAGGCCACCAGGGTGTCGACCACGGGGACCCCCGTGATGTCGAGGATGGCGCTGTGCGCGCTGTGCACAGAGATGCCCTTCAGCAGGACGTCGATCACGCGCACCACGCGCTGCGAGTCCATCGATCCGACGAGCGGCATCACCAGGACCCTGCGGCGGACGGGTATGAGCGGCGTGGAGATCTCCGCGATGGCGTTCGCCTGCACCCGGATGAGCTCTTCTTGGAATCGGCTCCGCTCCTCCTCTGCCCGACGCCTCTCCTCCTCAGCAAGCTTGCGCTCCCTGATGTCGCGCGTGGTGCCGATGAAGAGCCTCTCCGCGCCGAAGGCCATCTCGGCGACGCTAACCTCCACCGGAAACTCGCCCCCGTCCCGATGCCGGCAGAGCATCTCGCGGCGATTGACGGGCAGATCCAAGAAGCCCAGCGGCTGGCACTTCAGCTGGGACGCGTCTTTCGCGTCGCCGCCAGGCGCGGGCGCGCTGGACGTGACCAGGAACGTGGAGACGTCCCGGCGAGCCACCTCTCGCTCCCCGAACCCAAAGAGGAGCTCGGCGGCCGGATTGAGGTATTTGATGGCGCCATGCTGGTCAAAGGTGAACACCGCGTCCACCATGTTGTCGATGACGCTCCGGAGCCGAAGCTCGCTCTCCTGCAGCGCGGACATCTGCCGCATTGTCTGGCGCTTCAATCTGCCGACCATCAGCGCCGTCGCCGGCAGGGTGATGGCCCACACGATGACGCGCTGGAGGTTCTCGTCCGTGTAATGAAACGGCTGACCGGAAATCGAGAAGAACAGCGCGATATAGAGCCAGCTGAACGTCGCGCTGATCAACCCGGGGATGATCCCTCCGACATAAGCCGAGTAGACGAGCGCGAGGACCAGAATAGCCGGCGGGTTGGGTATTCCCAGCAAAGCCTTCTTCGCCAGCATGACGGCGAGAACGACGAGAAATGTGAACAGCGGACCGCAGCTCAGCGGCCACAGTCGTTTGAGCGAAGACATCCCCATGATCATTGCGAACCGCGTCCCCCACGAGGCTGCGCTAGATGGCCATCGTGCACGGCGCCGTCTTCCAGTGTCAAGGTAAAAGTCGGCGAACACGGGAGCGACGAAGGCGTGGTCTCGTCGCAATGAGCCCGCAGGCTGGCTGTGGACCGAAAGCGGCCCTTTCAATGCTGCAGGCTGTGGAGAAGGCGGTCCCGCAGCTGGTGCTTGACGCTTCCGAAGCGCTTGGACCTCTTTCTCCCTGGAGCTGCCGCCCCTTCATGCGCTCGCGGGGCCCGGGTTCGTGAAGCGCGCCGCCGCGTCCTCCGCGCCCAGGTGCGTGAGGTGTGGTGGCCGAGGGGCGCCGGTTGGGTCCGTGTTGGCCCACACCGGAAGAGGATCCGGCGGAGGAGCGAGCCGGAATTATTGAAATCGTTTGTGTTTCTGCTTCGTGCTTCCCAGCACGAGAAAAAAAACGGGCTCTCCGGCAGAATCTGTGGGCGCAGGGGCCGGTCAAGAGCATAGCGACCAGGGGTCCACTGACCGCGAAGCTGCGCGACGGTCATACCCGCCGCGCCGTGCCTCACCTGCTGGGCAAGCGCGGTTGCATGTGCAGCCTTGAAGATATCCGCTCCATCGGCGTCGACGAGCTCGCTTGGAATGTGCGCCGCGACGAGGCCCGTGCTCTTCGCAAGACTGGGAAGCATACCGCGCTCACAACGACACGCTGGATCCTCCTCAAGCACCGTGCGAACCTTGCGCCGAAGCGGCGTGCTCGCCTTCGAGAGCTGGTCCGAATCAATCTCGCCACAGTCTGTGCTTACCTGTTGAAGGAGCAGCTCCAGCATTCCTGTAAATACGTCCTTTTCTGCTCTGAATGCGGCGCCCGCGGCAGCCGGACCGTGGCATTGAGGACCTAATGGCGATCGGACACCACCTGCGGCAGACCCAGATCTGGACACCCGGTCCAGGGGCGGGCGATGCCTCCACCCGGCCACCTACACGCTCGCCGGCACCTCGCCGGACTTTCGCAGGCGCGCCTGAATCGAGCGGGCGGACTTCTCGGGGTAGAGCCTGAACCTCGCGCCCGTCGGGGGAGGTGGGCTCGCCAGCGCGGCGAGCCCTGGTCCTCGTCACAGCCGCTGCGAGTAGTACTCGATGATCAGCTGAACCGCGATGGGGAACGGGATGCTCGTCTCGTCCGGCAGCGCGGCCACGCGCGCCTGGCGCGCGTCCTTGTCGACAGCGAGCCACGTGGGGGCTTCCATGTCCGTCCTCGCGAGGCCCTCCACGACGGTCCGGTGGTCACGGCGCTTCTCGCTCACGCTCACCGTCTCTCCGGTGGTGACGCGGTAGGACGGGATATCGACGCGCTTTCCGTCGATGAGCACGTGCCCGTGCGCCACCAGCTGCCGCGCGGCCGGGATGGTGCGCGCGAACCCCGCGCGGAAGATGACGTTGTCGAGCCGCCGCTCGAGCAGCTCGATGAGCTTCGTCCCGGCGGCGAGATCGCTCCTGCGCGCCTCGAGCATGAGCGTCTTCAGCTGCGTGTCGGTGAGGCCATAGTTGAGCCTGACCTTCTGCTTCTCGCGGAGCCGCAGGGCGAACTCGCTGAGCTTCTTGCGGGCCTGTCCGTGCTGCCCGGGGGGGTAAGGCCTCCGCTCCGTCTTCCTGGCCGACAGCCCGGGGAGCTCGACCCCGAGCGCGCGCATGACCTTGACGCGAGGTCCGGTGTAACGGCTCATGCCCGGGCCCTCCCCAGGGACGCGCGCGCGTCGCGATGGTGGAGCGCGGCGCCGCAGGGCGCCGGTGCGTCAACGTAGTCCTGGATGTTCATCGAGCGTCTCTGTCCTTGTTCAAGGGTCTTGCTGTTGTTTGTCATCGAGGGTGCCATCGAGGGCTCACACGCGCCGGAGGTGGCGGAGGATCGGGAACTGCGCTTTGCGAAAGAAGCGCGCGAGTCCATTCGTGGTCCGGATGCGGGCGCCGAGCGGCTCGGGATAGTCGTTATCGCCCAGGACGCGAAGCCATGGAAACGTCTCGACGACGCCTCCCTCTCGGTGGAGCTCGACGTGACGCGCGCCCCTCGCCGCGGTGGGACGGAGCTGGAGGCACGGGCTCGCGTCGAGCAGGAGCTCCACGTCCTTGGCGAGGCGCAGGGAGACCTGGGTCAAGAAGGCGCCGATCCGCTCGGGGCCGAGATGGGAGAAGAGGCCGAGGCCGAGGATCAACGTGGGCCAGTCCTGCGCGTCGGCGAGCTGATCGATCCAGTGATCGCAGCCGGGGGACGCCGTGGCCAGCGCATACCGTGACGTCTGCGGGGCGCGCCGGGACTTCCACGCGACCACGCGGGGAACGTCGATGTCGATCCAGTGGAGCTGCCCGTTGTCGACGCGCGAGAACCGGGTGCACGGCCCGGAGAAGAGCCCGATGGCCAGCCCGTCCGGGTGACGGCGGAAGAAGTCGCCCACGACATCGTCGACCAGCCGCGTGCGAGTCGCGAGGGGGCGGAGCTCCTGTTCCGTGAAGCCGGCGCGCTCGACCTCGAGCACGCGGGCGAGCTGACGCGCTTCCTCGTCGTGGAGCCCGAGGTCGGGAAACGCGTCGGAGGCGTACGCGCACGCGGCGACTCCCGCGAGCTCGCGTCGAGCAAACGAAGGGGCAGCGTCGATACTGAAAATCATTTTCACTTTCATTACAGGGACGTGCGTCCTGTGTCAAGCAGCGAACAGCCGGCGAACAGCCTCGACCCCACCCAGGTTGAGCCCGCGCGACCCCACCCAGGTTGAGCCCGCGGAACCCACCCAGGTTGAGCCCGCGGACCCCACCCAGGTTGAGCCTGCGACCCCACCCGCCCCGCCTCTTGACAGCCGACAGTCGAGAGCTATCTTTTAGATATATCTTTTAGAATATCGACCCGGCCGCCACAGGGCAGCCGGGCCGTGGAGCCGGGGTGGTCTGCGCACGAGCGCGCGGCAGCTGAGTGTTCGCCGCCGTGGCGGTCCACCGCCGAGCCAGAGAGGGATTTTGTCTATGTTCTGGGGATACGAACACCATCACTGCGCAGGCCCGCGAGGGCCGAGGGGGGGTCCGTTCGGGAGGGGTCGGCCCGGCATGGGTGGCGGCCCGCCGGGCTGGTGGGGCGACTGGTTTGGAGGGCCGCCGCTCCGCGCCGATCGCGGCGGCGTGCGCTACCTCGTGCTCGACGTGCTCGCCGAGCGAGCTCGCCATGGCTACGAGGTCATCCAGGCGATCGAGCAGCGCAGCGGCGACACCTACCGGCCGAGCCCCGGCGTCATCTATCCGACGCTGCAGATGCTCGAGGAGCTCGGCCACGCGCGCGTCATCGAGGCCGAGGGGCGCAAGATCTACGAGATCACCGACGCGGGGCGCGAGGACCTCAAGGCGAACCGCGAGTACGTCGACGAGTTCTACGAGCGCTTCGTCGAGACCTCGTGGGAGCGCTTCGCCGAGGATTTCGGCGACGTCATGAAGCGCATCGGCTCGCTCATGAAGATGCTGCGCCACGCGATGCGCCGGGGGCGCATCACGCCGGCCGTGCTCGCGCGCACCGTGAAGGTGCTCGACAAGGCGGCGGCCGAGATCGAGGAGCTGCTCGCCGAAGATCCGGAGGGGCGCGCCGGCCGGCGCCCGTGATCCTCGCCGCCGTGAATCAGGGCGCGACGCGCTCAGGCACGCTCTCGAAGCAGAACACCCGCCAGGCGTGTGGCTGGCCAGGACGCACGAGCTCCGTCACAGCGCCGCTCGTGAACTCCGCGACGACGCCGCGCCAGAACGCCAGAGCGCCCCGGTTCCCCTCGGCGACGCGCACGGTCCACTTCCCGGGAAGGCCGTTCCATAGGAGGCACGCCGCCTGGCGGCCCACGCCAGAGCGGCGATAGCGGCGAAGGACGAAGAACTCGGCCACATCGAGGGCGTCCGGGTCCTCCACCGCCGGCGAACCGCGCGTCGCCAGGACAAACCCCGCGACGCGCCCGCCGCATCGAATGAGGAACGCGAGCCGCCGCTCCCGCTCCGACCAGTAGAGAGGGAGCTTGGGGTAGCCGAAGCGCCCGTCCTGCCCCAGCTCGATAGCGGGGAACACATCGCTGAGGTCGTGAATGTACAGCTCGAGAAGATTGGACAGGATCACCGCATCCGCCGGCGTCGCCGCGTCCAGAGAGACCGTCTGCGCATCTGCCATATCCAGCTCTCCCATCCTCCAGCGCGCGC
The DNA here is from genome assembly GCF_051524395.1 of Sorangium sp. So ce117. Lineage (NCBI taxonomy): Bacteria > Pseudomonadati > Myxococcota > Polyangiales > Polyangiaceae > Sorangium > Sorangium sp. So ce117. The sequence continues at coordinate 4,465,676 of NZ_CP150309.1, read as the reverse complement.
TCGGGCGCTCCTCAACGGCGCGCAGCGCCTCGTGGCACGCGTCGATTCACGACAACAGGCACCTTCGCTCGCCAGTCGCGCGCCGCGCGACGCGGCCTGGGCCCCGCGGCTCAGCCGAGAAAGCCGCGCGCGCGGGCGATCGCCTCGATCGCCGGCCTCCGCCGCTCCAGCTCCTCGACGTCCTTGACGGGAAGGAACCGGGCCGCGAGGCCCTCGCGCGGGACGCGAACGAACCGGGCCGGCAGCCCGAACGTGACCTCGTTCAGGATGCGCTCGAACTGGATCGCCTTGCGGTCGTCCACCTTCTTCTCGACCTCCACATAGATCCAGTCCAGCGCGAGCGCGTTGAGCGCCTCGGCGCTCGCCAGGAAGGTGTTTGTGTTGAAGACGGGCACGACCTTCGGATCGAACCCGACCGGCAGCCGGAAGTCCTCTGCCATCACCGGTCGGCCGTTCCACCGCAGCGGCCCGCCGCCCTTGTCGCCGCCCTTGTCGACCACCTCGACGGAGAGCGGCCCGCCGTGGCCGAGGTGCCAGCCCAGGAGGACCGGATCGACGGTCGCGCCGAGGTTGTCGAGGTTCGCGATCCAGACGATCTTCCCGCCGCGGGCGATGAAGCGGCCGAGGAGGCCGCTCTCGCGGAGGGCATCCGGGAGATCGCCGTGACCGGTGGCGTAGACGCTCGGCTCGCCCGCCTCGTCCAGGAACAGCCCGCCTTCCGGGGTAAGGCGCAGCGAGACGTGCTGCTCGAACGTGGCGCACAGATCGCCCGGCTCGTCGAGGCGCGGGCCGAGCGCCTCGCGGATCGGCCCGTTCGTCGCCTCGCTGGTCATCAGCCACAGCGGGACCGGGACCCCCGTAGTGCGCCGGAGGTGATCGCTCTCGGCGAGGCGCAGATCGAGGAAGGTCCGACCGGGCAGCACCTCGACGAGCGCCTTGACCACGCCGCCCATCCGGGTGGCCATCCCGCCGGCGAGGACGCAGAGGGCGACCTCGCCCCGGCGCAGCGCGGCCAGGCCCGCCTCGCGGCAGCGGGCGTGCTCGGGCGTGCCCTCGGCGGGCAGGTCGCCGACATCGCCAGGCGCGGGCGGCTCGACAGTGCCCTGGAGGCGGTTGCGGGCGTCCCGGTCCTTGCCGATGGACGCGGCCCACCGGGCGACGCGATCGGGGTCGAACCCGCGAGCCCGGAGGCGAGCGAGGAGAGGGCCAGGGAGCGCGGCGATCTGCTGGGTGAGGGAAGACACGGTATCCTCAAAAGACCACGAGGCGATGCGCGAGGCAACGGCGTCGTGCAACCGTGACGCCATGCAGAATGGGCGCGCCTCCTGCTTGAGAGGCATCTCGCGCCTGCGCACACACCCGAGATCCGGATCGCGCTGAATGCGTCGTACGTGGCTCCCTGATGCCGCGTCGCTCGCCTGAAGATGGCCAGTTCCATTCCGAGAATGGCCCCTCTCCAGGAAATCACGCTGACCCGGGAGCCCCCGGTCCGGCTTCCGTCAGCGGCCGGTCGACTCCAGGAACAGCTCCTCCACCGCCGCCGCGGTCGCCGCGCGCTGGAGCCAGCGTCCCAGGACGTCCACCGTCCGTCTCGCGGAGGATCCGGCCCCGCGCCTCCTCGCTCGCCGGGACGCCGCGCGCGTTCAGCACCATCAGGATCGCCGCCGACAGCTGCCCCACCGCCTGCTCTGCCCGCGCCTGCTCCTGCTCGATGCGAGCCTCGGCGGCCTCGATCATCCCCTCCAGCTTGCCCACCAGCTCGCTGGCGGTGACCAGCTCAGCGGTATCCGCGTAAAAGCGGAGACGCCCCGCCTCCACCGCCAGATCCAGATCGAGGACCTCCGATCGGTACCGCCCGGCGCGCGAGGGGATGCTCTCGTAGCGCCGCACGCCGGTGGGCGGTAAGCGGTGAGCTTTGAGGTGTCCGCGCGGGATGTCGTAGATGAAGTACTCGCGGATCCCGAGGGTCGCGTAGCGCACGACGTTGTCGACGAAGTCCTTGCGCCAGTTGCCGGCGTAGTGCACCTCGATCGCGAGATCGATCCCCTTGCCCTCGGCGCTGACCATCCAGCAGAGGCGCGGGGTGGGATCGACGTCGGTCACCGCGATCACGTCGGGCGTGAAGCCCTTCTCGCCCGGATAGTGGGCCTTCATGTCGGCGCCGACATAAACGCGCCGCCCGCGCCGGCCGAACCAGGCGCGGAGCGCGTCGCGGGCTTCCACCTTGGCGTCGAAGTGCGGGTCCCCGTCGGCCATGGCCAGGCGCTCGTCGATCTCCTCCTGGGACATGGAGTCGACGAGCGCCGCGATCGCCTGCTGGCGCTGAGCGGGCGACATCGCGGCCCACTCGGCCTCCGTCGGGGCGCGCGGCGCCTCGGCCGGGATCGGCGCCGCGGCGGGGTCGACAGGCTTGCGGATGGGAGCCGACATCCCGCCCAGCATACCACCATTCCAGGGCGCTCCCGTCGGACGACCTGCCAGGCCGCGCCGCCGCCGTCCCGGAGCGCCCGGCGCTCGCGGGCGCGCTCACCCGAGGAACCGGAGCAGGACGTTGAGCAGCACGAGCACCAGGGACATCCCGCCGCACACGAGCGCGACCTCCCTCCCGGACACGCGCACCACGACGCGGCTGTCCTCGGCCCGCGCGGCGCCGTAGAGCGCGGCGGAGGCGCCGAACACCATGTAGAGAATGTCCTTGTAGGCCCACGAGAGGAAGAAGATGCCGATCAGCGCGCCGCACAGGCTCACGAAGATCGCCGGCGCGAACCGCCTCGCCATGGGGCCGACATCGACGTCGCCCAGCCAGATCGACAGCGGCACCTTGATCGACGCGTACAGGACGAGCGCGAACAGGCACATCCCGAGCAAGCCCGTCTCGGCCGCGGCGAGGAGATACGAGTTGTGGGCCGTCAAGCCGAGCGACGACTCGTCGCCGAACTGCCCTGCGCCGACGCCGATCCCCTTCGTCCGGCGGATCATCTCGAACGCTTCCCGGAGCAGCTCGACGCGCTCGCCCGAGCTCTCGCTCGCCTCATCGCCGCTCCGGCCCCCGAGCAGGAGCATGGGCGGCCCGACGAAGCAGGCGGCGATGACGCCGAGGGTCCCGCTCCGCCGGATGAAGCTGATGCCGAGGACCGCCAGGTACACGATGACGCCCGAGCGCGAGCGCGACAGGACGACCATCGCGCCGATCGCCGCGATGACGGCCGTCACGGGGAGCGCGCGGAGCCCCCCGGCCACGCGCGAGATCAGCCGATCCGTGAGCAGGACGGGCAGCGTCAGCGCGCGGCGCGCCCCGCAGGCCCGCGCGGGCCCTGGCGCAGCGCCGCCGGGCGGCGCGCCAGCCGACGAGGGTGAGCCCCCGCGGACGGACCTGCGCGGCCGGCGCGGGCCGAAGCGCCGCTCGGCGAGCGCGATCGCGAGCGGGATCGACATTCCGGCCATCAGCGAGAGCTCGTTGGGATCGGCGAGCGAGCCGCGGTAGCGGACGCGGCCATCGATGGTCGACGTGCCAAGCGGCCCGGGGCGCTCGCACCGGTAGTTGCCGTCGGGCACGGGCGCCTCGATGCGGCAGTCGACGTTGGTCTCGCAGGGGCGCCCATCCGGCTCGAGCTCGCCCTTGCCTTCCCAGTCATCGGGAGCCGCGATCATGCAGCCGTAGGGCTGGAACGCCTGCACGATCGCGACCACGGTCGTGAGGACGGCGCAGCCGACGAGCGTGATCGCGAGCGCCCGCAGCCCTCGCGGCGAGGCGGCGGCGACGGCGACGGCGACGAAGATGCCCGCGACGGTCGCGAGCTGCATTCCGCGCTCCTCGAGCGCGGTCGGGCGCTTCAGCGCGGTGGTCAGCGCTGCCCAGGCGAGGAACGCGAGCGCATAGACGACCTGAGGCGCGAGCGTCGGTTTGAGCCGCCGCCACACGACGTCGAGGGCGACGCAGAGCAGGGTGATCCCGAACGCCGCGTGCACGAGCGGAATCCCCGAGAGCGCGGGGATGAACTCCTGCGGCTTGATGATGACGAGCGCGCACAGCGCGCACACGACCCACGCTGCCATGGTGTGGCGCGCCGTTCGCGTGGCGCGCGCCGCGCACGGGCGGCCCGCGCCGCGCCCTCGTGACGGCCGCGCCGAGGCGCCCTGCGCGGGCGCGATGAGGCGCGGCGCGCATTCCCCCCTTCCGCGCGACGGATCTAGCACCGCGGGCCCGAGCGGCACGCGAGAAGAGCGCCAGTGCGCGCGCGAGGAGCAGGCGCGGAGCGCGGCGGCGGGATCGGCGCTTGCTGGAGCGCCATCGCATCAAGGAGGCTGGAAACCGCATGTGCTCCCGCTGTGTCCGGATTGCCCTGCTCTGCTCCGCGCTCACGGTCCTCATGGCGCTCCCGGGCTGCGGCGCGCGCGCGCGCGCACCACGCGTCGATTTCGATGCGGAGCGCCGCGCGACGAGCGCCTATGCGGTCGGCCCCGGCGACGTGCTGGAGGTGCGCGCCTGGAAGAACGAGGCGCTGAGCCAGCGCGTCACGGTGCGACCCGACGGGTTCATCACGATCCCGCTCGTCGGCGACGTCCTGGCGTCGGGGCGCACCGTCATGGGCGTCGCCGAGGACATCGCGACGCAGGCCGCCAAGTTCTATCATGAGAAGCCGGTCGTCAGCGTCGAGGTGGCAGAGCTCCACAGCTACCGGGTCTACGTGATGGGCGAGGTGTCGCGTCCTGGCGAGTTCACGCCGAGGGCGCAGATCACCGTGCTCCAGGCGCTCGCCCTCGCGGGCGGATTCACGCGCTTCGCCGATCCCGACGAGGTGGTGATCGTCCGGCGCGACGCGATCGGCGAGCGCAGGATTCCGTTCGCCTTCGATGAGGTCGTCGGGAAAGGCGATCTCCGCGGAGATCTGCCGCTGCAAACAAACGATACGGTGGTGGTGCCGTAGGAAGGCCCGCATCAGCGACACGTCGTTCCGGGAGCAAGCTTATCGGCATGTGGCTGCGGCGCGCGGGTGGGTAGCGTTCACGTCGCAGAGAGCCCGTCGCGCTTCGATGGGCGTCCTCCCCTGCCCTCACGGACATCGTTGGATGATCGCCGCACCAAGTTCTGGCATCCTGGACAGGATGCGCCCCGAGGCCACGCCGCTCGCCGCCGTATTGACCCTCGCGTTGCCGGTGCTCGTCGCGGCGTGTGCCCCCGCGAGCTCCGGCCCCCCGGGCCCCGCCGGCAAGGCCACGGCGCCGCCGAGCTCTCCGGTCCTCGCGGTGACCGGCGCGCCCTCTGGCCCGGGAACCCCTGGGCCTGCCGGCGCCGCGTCCGCGGGGGCGGCGCAGGCCGACGGCGCGCACGGCGCCGCGCCCTCCCCCGCCCCAACCGAGCCGGCCCCCGCCATCTCGGCCGACGAGGCCGAGGCGATCCTGTTCCCGGGCGACGCCGCCGCCCACCGGGACGCCATCGACGCCTGCCGGCGCGGGAACGCCGGGACAGCGGCCGCGCCAAGCCCAGCGCACGAGCGCATCCGCTGCCTGCTCGCGCTCCGCTACCAGGGCGACCCGCAGGCCGCAGCGAGCGCCACCGCGCTCTTCGACCAGAACGGCAGCGTCGCCGGGCTGGAGCGGGAGCACATGATGGATGGCGGTTACCGCGGCATGCTCCACCTCGTCCCGGAGCTGCCGGTGCGCGCCGAGCGCCGCCACCTCGAGTGGACGGTGTCGGCGATCGCCGACTTCGACGCCTTCGTCGCGGATCTCGCGGCCACGGCCAGCTCGCCCGTGCGCTACCGGCACCGCGCCCTCGCGCTCAAGTACTTCCGGTCTGTGCGGGCGCGGACGCCTTCCGCCTACGCGTCGGGCTGGACGGTCGCGTACAACCTCTCCGGCTCGCTCCACCGCTCCGCGGACGACGTGCGGGAGACGCTCTTCCACGAGCTCTTCCACCTGAACGACGGCGCGCACGGCGGGTGGTCGCAGGCGGCGCTCTCGCCGATCTACGACGGGATCGTCGCGCGCTGCGGGACGAGGATCACCTGCCTCACGCCGTACTCGCCGAACGAGACCATCGTGAAGGGCGGCACGTATTACTCGTTCCAGCCTGGAAACGGCGTGGTGGAGTACGCCGCCGAGCTGGCGATCCGCTACTACCGCGAGCAGCGCGCGGCGCTCCGCGGCAAGCGGCTCGCGAAGGCGCCGTTCAAGTGCGGCCCGCCGGAGAACGCGCGGGCGTGGTCGCTGCTCGCGGGAGAGTTCTTCGGCGGCGCCGATCGGGTGGCGCCCTGCCGGGAAGGTCCTCCGGCAGCGCCCTGAGCCACACCGCAGCACGCGCTTTCATCCTCCAACATGCTGCGCATGCCGTGACGATGGGGCGCAATCCCCATCGGAGGCCCGGTCGCGCGCAGGCGCGTCACCCCAGCTGCGACCGGTGGACGATCGAGCGTCGCGGCAGCTCGAGCGGCGGCATCGGATCGAAGAGCGAGCGCTCCGCGTCGGCCACCTCCTCGGCCGAGAAGGGCCGGAGGGTCTGGCAGAACTCGACCATGATGCCGTTGGGATCGATCGTGCAGATCGAGCGGCAGAACTCGCGATCTCGCTCGGTCACCTCGAGGCCGTGCGAGAGCCACCGCGCGAGCATCCGACCGTAGAACTCGCCCGTCGGGGCGCTGAAAGCCAGGTGGTTCATCCACACCGGCAGCCCGAGCCCTGTCGAGAGATCGGTCCTGAAGCGGCCCCGCACCGTCTCCTCGTGCAGATCCCAGAACGCCAGCAGCGGACCATCGGGCTCGCTGGTCCGATACAGGGCGTGCCTCGCCCAGCCCCCGTCGCGGCTGCCCTCGTAAGGCACCGCGATGACCTTCACGAGACGAAACCCCATGACCCGGGTATAAAACCGGTGTGTGGCGACCAGATCGCTGGTCGCCAGCGCGATGTGATGCACCGCCATCGTCCCCCCCTTTTCGTGCATGTCGAGGATGCCACGAGCCGGAGCGCTCGTTCAAGCTGGATTTCGAGCGCGGCGGGATCGGCGCTGAGCCCCCGGGCGGCTGCGCTATCCTCGGCGCACGCCATGTCCGACGGCGATCTCGTGTTCGCATCCATGCCCGCCGGGCTCGTCGCCTTCGCCTCGTCGTGCGGAGTCCCGCAGGAGGATCTCCTCCGGGCGGCCGGCGTCTCGCCCGAGGTCCTCGCCGCGCCCGACGAGCTCGTGCCGTATGCATCGCTCTTCTCGCTGTGGGAGGTCCTTCTCCAGCGCCTCCCCGGCGAGCCGCTCGGGCTGCGTTATGCGCGCTGCATCCCGGTGTCGGTCGTCGGCATCGTGGGGCACGTCCTTCGCCACAGCGAGACCGTGCGGCAGGGCGTCGCCGTCTATGGCCGCTTCTGCCGGCTGATGGACCCGTACCTCCGTATCACCCTCGAGGAGCACGGCGGGGTCGCCCGGCTCGCGCTCGAGCACGAGCCGCGCGTCGTCGCCATGGCCGAGCCGATCGAGATGATGATCGCGACGCTCGCGCGCTTCATCGCGCTCTATCTCGGCGGCTCGGCGCGGCCGATCGAGGCGCTGTTCCGCCATCCTCGCCGGCACCCGCCGTCGCTCTACGAGGAGGCGATCGGGGCTCCGGCCCGCTTCGACGCGGGCGCCACGGGCCTCGTCTACGATGCGCGTTTGCTCGACGCGCCCCTGGTCGGCGCGGACCCGTCGGTCCGCGATTACCTCGTTCGCCACGCCGAGCAGCTCCTCGCCGCGCGCGCCGCGCCCGCCAGCGCCGCGACGCTCGACGCGCGCGTGCGCGCCCGCATCGACGAGCGGCTCGACCACGGCGACGTGGACCAGGAGGGGGTCGCGCGCTCTCTGGGCATGAGCACGCGCTCGCTCCAGCGCGCGCTCAAGGACATCGGCACGTCGTTCACGGCGCAGCTCGACGAGGCCCGGCGGGAGAAGGCGCTCGATCTCGTCCGCCGGCCTGACCTCGCGCTCCAGGAGATCGCGTTCCTGCTCGGCTATGGCGAGCCGCGCCACTTCTACCGCAGCTTCCGTCGCTGGACGGGAACGACACCGGGAGAGTACCGGCGCGCCCGCGCCCGGTAGCTCCGCAACCCCGAAAGACCTTAACGGCCTGGTTGATGAAATCGAGGTGCTCCTGCGTGAGGGGCAGGCCGGCGCGCTGGTTCGCGGCCATCTCGCCGAGCCTCCGCGCGACGTCGCGGAGCTGCGAGAAGCGCGAAGCTCGACGAGAGGGCCATCGTGCCGTTGCCCAGCCCGTTGATCATGATGTGGCTCACGATCCGCTGGGTGCCGGCGCGTAGGCAAAGCGCGTGCTCGCCGCCATCCCGTGAATGGCCGCAAAACCGCGATCGATCAACGCGATGAACGCAGCGTTCGCCTTCTTCGCCGAGCCTCCGCGCTCGAACACGCGGATGGCTTCGCCGTACGCCGTGCGCCACGTCAGCACGACCATGCCGGCGACGAGCCGCACGATGCCATCGGGCTTCGGACCAGCGAGCTCGACCGCGAGCGCCTCGACCGTCTCATCCCCGATTTCGCGGAGGCGCGCCTTGAGCGACGGGCTCGCCGCGACGACGCGCAACCAGCCGACCGTCTGGCTGTCGATGCGAACGAACGGATGTTTCTGCTCGCACAGCCTGTCGACGAGGCGGCGGAGCGCGTCGATCGGCGACTGCCCTTGCGGCCTCTCGCCGATTGCCTCGCGTAAGAGCCGCTTCACCTCGTCCTCGCGATCGAAGAGGAGGTCCTCCTTGCGCGCGAAGTAGTTGAACACCGTCATCTTGGAGACATGGGCGGCGGCGGCGATCTCCTCGACCGTCACCGCGTCGAAGCCGCGCGCGAAGAACATCGCCGTCGCGACGTCGGAGATCCGCTGCCTGGTCTCGCGCTTCTTGCTTTCCCGGAGCTCGCCCATGGATCGAATCTTAGACTAAGACAAATATTTGACTTGCGCAAATGTTTACCGAGTCTAAGATTTGGCTCATGACTCACGACGTGGTCATCGTAGGCGCCGGTCCGGTCGGGCTTTTCCTCTCAATCGAGCTCGCGATCGCGGGCGTGAAGCCGCTCGTGCTGGAGCGGCTCGTGGAGCCCGACCGCACGATCAAGGCCGCCGGGGTCGGCGCGGTGGCAGCCGAGGCGCTGGAACGACGCGGGCTCGCGCGTGCGCTCGACGACGAGCGCCGTGCCACCATGGCGCGGATGATGCCGGCGCTGAAGGCGCGCTTCGGATCTGGAACGATAAAGAGGCCAGGAGGCCATTTTTCTGGAATGTTCTTGATTGACCAAGACCTCCAGCGCGACCCGGAGCGCCACATGCGTCTCGTGCCGCAAGAGGCGCTCGAGAGGATCCTGAGCGCGCGCGCGACCGAGCTCGGGATAGAAATCCGTCGCGGCATCACGGTGGAAGGCTTCGAGCAGGACGACGACGGCGTGACCGCGCAGACGAGCGCGGGCCCGCGGAGCGCGAAGTACCTCGTCGGCTGCGACGGCGGCCGGAGCCGCGTCCGCAAGCTCGCCGGCTTCGAGTTCCCCGGCACGGATCCGACCATCACCGGCTATCAGGCTGTCGTCGAGCTCGATGCGCCCGAGAAGCTCGCGATGGGTTGGCATCGAACGCCGCGCGGCCTCGTCGCGTCCGGACCGATGCCGGGGCGCGTCTTCACGGCGGAGTTCAACGGGCCGCCGCCCCATCGGGATGCGCCGATCACGCAAGCCGAGGTCGAAGCGGCGATTCAGCGCGTGAGCGGCACCGACGTCAAGATCCTGTCGATGACGATGGCGACGCGCTGGACGGATCACGCGCGGCAAGCGACGAGCTACCGAACTGGCCGCGTCTTTCTCGCCGGCGACGCCGCGCACGTCCACTCGCCCTTTGGCGGCCAAGGCTTGAACCTCGGCCTCGTCGACGCCGCGAACCTCGGTTGGAAGCTCGCCGCGGCGGTGAAGGGGCGCGAGCATCTCCTCGACTCGTACACCGCCGAGCGCCATCCCGTCGCCGCGCGCGTCCTCGAAAATACCCGCGCGCAAGTCGCGCTCATGCGACCTGACCCGCTGACGAGCGCGCTCCGCACCATCGTGAGCGACCTGATGAAGCTGCCCGAAGGCAACCGCTACTTCGGCGAGATGCTCTCGGGCGTCGGCATTCGTTACGACCTCGGGGACGACGACCCGCTCGTCGGCACGCTCGCGAAGGACCAGCTCCTCACGCTCGAAGGCGGCAGCGAAGAGCGGCTCTACGTGCTGATGGAGAAGGGCGGCGGCCTCTTCATCTCGCCTTCGAAACGGTCACTCCCGCGCAACGTGCACGTCGCACGCACCAACGACGGCCCGTCGATGCTCGTCCGTCCCGACGGCTGCATCGCGTGGACAGACGCGTCGTCGAAGTCGCTCGACGACGCGCTCGCGCGCTGGTTCTGAAGGAAAGCACCGGATTGCGACGGTTCGCCCCTGCGGAATCGTCCCGCCGGAGATTGCTGGCGCGCGGCACCTGGGCGGCCGCGAAGCGGGATGCTCGGAAAAAATCTACAATCGCCGGCGCGCGCGAGGGCCCATGGTGCGCGCATGACCCGACACGACCCCCACGCTTTTCTTCTCTCCGACACCTACCTGCAGCTCCTCGACGGCGGCGCCGCGAAGCTGATCCCTGTGGACGCCGAGTTCTGGGCGAAGATCGGCGAACGCGAGGAGCTGCACGCCGGCCGCATGGTGGGCCTCTTTCACATGAACGAGAGCCCCGATCACCGCGAGGTCCACCCCCGTGGCGACGAGATCCTGATCCTGCTCTCCGGCTCGGTCGACGTCGTGCTGGAAGACGAGGGCGGCGAGCGCGTGATCCAGCTGCGCGATCAGGGCACGTGCATCGTCCCTCGCGGCGTCTGGCACGGGCAGATCGTGCGCTCGCCGAGCGTGATGATCTTCATCACGCCCGGCGAGGGTACCCAGCACCGCGCGTGCTGATCCCACGCAGCTCGCGCTTCACGGACCAACCCACAGAGCCATGTAAACGTCGTCGAGGTACTCGTTCAGACCGCTCTTCAGCCGCCTCGTCTTACGCCCCTCTTCAACGAACCCGAGCGATCGATAAAGCGCGATCGCGGGCTCGTTCGACGAGCGCACCTGAAGCTCGACCTTTTCAACGCGCGGGTTTGAGCGCGCCCAGCGCAAGAGCGCGTTCATGAGGGCTCTGCCAATGCCTTGGCGTTGATGGCCTTCGTGGACGGCGATCATCAGCCTGACGACGTGCGACGTCGCGGCAAGCGAGAGCGGTTCCAAGAACGCATGCCCGACGACCGTGCCCGCGTGTTCGGCGACGAGATAGATGCCGCCGCGGCGAGCGTCGAGGTCGACGATCTTCTTTCGAAGGTCGTCGTCGACGATTTCGTCGGGCCTCGAGGCGAGCTTCCCCGGAACGCTCGCGATCGCGCGCTCGGCTGCGGCGAGCAACGGCGCGTCCTCCGGCCGTGCTTCTCGGATGAAAGGCGCATCGACCCCCATGACGTTCTCTTATCACTCGACGGAGCCGGTCGCAGACGAGGTCGCGCGGAGAGCTCGTCGTCGCGGCCCGGAGCGGCTGACCGGACGGCCTGGCGGACAGGGGGCGATGTGGATTTCGGGCCCTATGGCCGCCCAGCACAGGCCTCGTCGCTGTCCCATCGGGGGTGCACCAGCCGCTCGGCGGTCGCAACCGTGCCTCGCGCGTCGGTCACCACCCCCCTGATCCGGAGCGGTTGGCCGATGGCACAAGCTGGCTCGCGCAGCACGGCCGGCCATCCGATGAACTCGCACCGGCCGTCCTCGAGCTCCTCGAGCGCGATCCTCCCCCGGCTCGTCGTCGCCGAGGACGGATCGCCGATCACGGTCGTCGTGACCTCGAGCTGGACGCCCTCGGGCTCCAGGCCGAGCGTCCTGACGCTCGTCCACACGTGCCAGCCGCCCTGCGCGCCGTGGGCGAGCTCGACCTCCTGGCCTTCGGCGAGCGGCTCGAACTGCCACTCGCCGGTGCCGAGCTCGGCGATGCCCTGCGCCGGCGGCTCGTCCCCGCCGACACAGCCAGGAGCGAACGCGAGGAGCACGACGAAACCGGCGGCGGAGGTCGAGCTGGCCACGGCGTGGACTCCTACGAGCGCCGGCGGCGGCGCGCGGCCGCCAGCAGCCCGAGAAGCGCGCCGCTGAGACCGACGGCACCGCCAGCATGGCCGCCGGCGTTGCAGCCTCCAGAGGCGGCCCCGACGGCGGGCGGCGGCACATCGACCGGCCGGCCGCCCGGCAGCGAATCGGGCAGCGGCGGGACGCGCCGGTCGTAGAAGGACGTGGGGACGGGCTCGTCGGGAAGAACGCAGGTCGTCGTGCGGCTGCCGTCGGCGGCGATCGTGCCTACCGCCACATAACCGGTCGAACAGCGGCAGGTCGGCGTCATGTTCATCGGCACGCACTCGCCGTTCGCGCCGCAGTCGAACGTCGCGCAAGGATCCGCGAGCGGCGGCGCGTCAGGGAGCGCCCGGTCACCCGGGTTGAGGAACGACATGCGGAGGTCCTGGCAGGTCACCGTCGGCCGACCCGACGGATCGAGCGTGGTGCGCGCGGTCGTCCCGGGCACGCACGCGCAGGCGGCGACGGGCTGGGCGCCGTCCGCGCCCTCGACGACGCGGCACAGGCCGCCTGCGCCGCACGCCGCGAAGTCGCACGGCGACGCGGCGCCAGCGGCCTCGGAGGCCGGAGCGCCCACGCACAGGTCGCGGTCATCGACGTAGCGCTGGAGCAGACGGGTGTTCGACACAACGGGACCGTCGGTGCGCCGGAAGATCGGATCGACGGTCATCTCCTCGGGCGACAGGCGCGTATAGAGCCGTGTGATGGTCGCGTTGCCCTCCAGCAGCGGCAGCAGCGCGTCGCGCGCGGCCAGCTGATCCTCGTCCGAGGTCATCGTGTTGCGGACCTGCTCGGCGATGTCGGTCGTCGGTCCGCTCATCTCCGTGACGAAGCCTCGACCGCCGGCGTCGTCGACGCCGCGCGCGACGAGCGCCGTCCAGTTCGTCTGCAGCGGCCACTGGTTCGCGCTCCAGACGATCTGGTTGTCGTCGATCTCGACGTCCGGCCAGTTGGCCGGCCCATAACGCCGGTCGCCGAGGATCATCACGGTGATGCCCATCTCCGGCTCGGCGGCGATCGCCGTCAGCCGGATCGGAATCGACGGCGACCCCGACGGAAGCGTGAAGCGGAACGGCTGGATGTCGGTGACCGCCGCGTCCGGCTGGAGCCGCAGCGCGAGGAACTTCATCCCCTCGCTCGTATAGATGCGGATGTACGGCACCATCGCGTCGTTAACGCGGAAGTTGTTGTCGCGAAGCCAGGCGACGAGCGCCGTGGGATCGGTCGACTCGACGACGGCCACGTCGTACGGCCCGACCTCTTCCCGGATGTGCACCGTGACGTCGCCGTCGTCGGTGCCGCCCGCGGTGGGCCCGCCCCCCGCGGATTCGGGGAAGGCGGGGTAGCAGCTCGGGTCGTTGGGCCACTGGAACTGCGGGCCCGTCGCTGAATCGAGGGCGGTGAGCGCAAGCTGCGGGAACACAGCGAGGCTCTCCACCGCCGGCACCTCGGCCAGCGGAACCACCCAGGCGAAGTCCGGCGCCGCGCCCGCATACTGGATCTGCGTCACCATCGTGACCGAACCATCCTGGTTCGTCGCGAACAGGATCCGCTCCGCGGTCTGGTCCACCGGCTGTCGTCCGCAAAAGAATCCTCCGCACGCCTCGGCGGGTCGCGGCGCCGTCATCAGCGCCGCCGCCGCCATCACCGGAGCCATCCATAGCTTGCGCATGGTCTACATCCTCCTCGCCCGACCGATCGGGCGAACGCTCCCAGGCAAACACAGCGCCATGCACAAGAAAAGGCGATTCCTGGGTACGACGCCCGAGATAGCATCGACTCATGACGAGCGTACTCGCGATCATCAGCGCCTCCGCGCTCGCCGGCCTGGAGAAGCAACACGGGGCGTGCGAGCCAGGGAGCGTCCTGCCCCTCGATCGCTACCTGAGCCGGCACCGCGCCCTCGAGCCCCTCTCGGAGGGAGGCACGCTCTACCTGGCCACGGTGCGCCAGCCGGGAGAGCGCCTCTGGCTCGTGGGCGCGCTCCGCTTCCCCCAAGCGGAGGCGGAGATGTGGACGGCGGAGGCGAACGTCGCTCCCATCACCGACATCACCGATCTGGTCGGCAGCCTGCGCTTCTCGAGCGGCAAGGGCCTGACGGCGGCGCCCGGGAAGCTCGCGATGTCGCTCCAGACGCCCCGCGCCCTGACCGAGGACGACCAGGTCGTGCTCGAAGCGCGCGTCAGCCCGAGCGCGCGCGCTGCGTACGAGGCCGCCAAGCGAGACGCGCTGCCGCCCAGGAAGGCCGCGAAGTCCGCGATGAAGCCCACCAAGAACGGCAAGCCAGACGCCATCGCCGCGCCGGCCGCCGTGGACGACCTCGATCTCGTGGCCGCGCTCGCGAACATCGACGCCTGGCGGCGCCTGTCGAAGGGCGGCAAGGAACGCGTGCTCGCCGAGCTCGTGGAGCGCCTCGCCGCGGAGGCTTCCGGACCGAGCTTCGAGCTCGCCGCGCCGCACGTGGGCAGCGACGGCCTCGGCGTCCTGCGCGACACCGAGACGGGGCACGAGCTCGTGGTCGTGCCCGGCGGCGTCGCGCGCGTGGGCTTCGCGCCCGACGACATGCTCACCTGCTGGGCCGCGGCCGACCTCGGCGACGTCGACGAAGCGGCGTTCCAGGACGGCTTCCGCTCGGCGCGGCCCCCGCGCTGGTTCCGCCTTCCGCCGTTCCTTGTCGCGCGCCGCGGCGCTCCGTGCGCGGAGGACGAGCGCGACGATCGTCTCGCCGAGGCCGCCCGGCGTGGCTACCGCGAGATCCGTGAGGTGGAATGGGAATGGTGCGCCCAGGAGGGCGGCGCCGTCTCGTTCGTGGGGATGGCGCGGGGCGCGCCCGACTTCTCGCCGAGCCAGGAGCCCGCGCCCCTCGATCCCACCGGCTTCGGGCTCCACGAGCTCATCGACGAGCCCTGCCGCATGGCCGACGCCTTTCACCCGACGTGGGACGCCGCGCTCGAGACAGGCGACTTCCCGCCGGGCCCGGGCGGCGCCCCGCGCGCCCTCCGGCTCGCGCACACCCAGTGGCAGTCCCGCGAGGAGCTGATCGCCTGGCACCGCGCGGCGCGAGCCTGCGAGTCGGAGCACACGCAGGGCACCCTCCGCCTCGTGCGCGACCTGCCCTGCAAGGACGCGGCGCTCGCCCTGCTCGCCCGGGTCGCCCTGCCCACCGAAGCGCCCATCGCTCGCCTGATCGAGGCGATCGGCGGCAAAACACCCGACAGGAAGCGCGCGCTCCGCGTCCTCGACGATCTCGCCACCGACCCTGCCGGTGCGCCCGAAGCTCCCGCGCTCCTCGCCCACCTCGTGAAGGGCGACCCGGCGTGGGATCCGAAGGTGCACCTCCACGCGCTCCGGCTCGGCGTCCGCCTGGCCGAGGACCGGGGAGCGCGCGAGGAGCGCCCCGGAGCGCGCGCCGCCGCGCGCGCGGCCCTCGCCAGCCACGAGCCCACGCTCGCAGCGAGGCTCGGGGACGCGGCGCCGAACGTCCGCGCGCACGCCCTCTACGCCCTCTCCCCCATCGCGCCGTCGAGCGCGACGCGGGCGGCCGTGCTCGAGCTCGCACGGCGCGAGAAGCAGGAGCCGACGCGCATGGCCGCCTTCCTCTGCCTCGGCGCGTGGCTGGCGCGCGAGCAGGACACCGAAGCGCACGCGCTGCTCGCGGGCGCCGTGAAGGGACGCTCGGCTCCCCTCGCCTCGGTCGCTGCGCTCGCGCTCGCGCTCGGCGCCCCGCTCGATCGACTGCCCGAAGGAGGGCTCCTGCGCCTCTGCCAGGCGCTCGGCCTGAAGTCCAAGGCGGCCGACGCCCTGCCCTTCTGGGATGGAAATCTCCGTGAGCGAGCCTTCGCGATCCTCCGGAACGCGAGCGAGGCCACGCGCGAGGAGGCCGCGCGCTCCCTGCTCGCGCCGCTCGAGGGTCCGGATGCCCCCTCCGCGAAGATCGTGGCGCTCGGGCTGGCGCTCCTCTTCTCGCCTCGGCCGAACGAGCGCGAGACGGTCCGCCCCGAGGCGCTCTCCCCCATGGCGCAGCGCCTGCTCGAGCTCACCGCCGAGCGCGAGGTCGACGCCCCCGTCGACTTCGGCTCCTACGCGGTGCCCCGGCCCCTCGCCCTGCGCCGCGCGCTGATCGGCCTCGGCCCCTGGCTCCCGAGCGATCGGCTTGTGCGCCTCCGCTTCGGCGAGGAGGACGTGGAGCTGCCCCTCTGGCGGGCCAGCGAGCGCATCGACGCCGAAAACGACGACCGGGCCAGGGAAGCCCTGAAGAAGCTCGTCGCCGGCCTCTCGCCGCTCGAACGGCTCGCGCTCTGGCTCGACCCCCGCCGGCTCCGCGACCTCGACCTTCCCGGCTCGAACCAAGGCCAGCTGAAGCTCATCGCCGACGCGGTGGCCCAGGACAGAGGTGCAACTCTGGCGCTCGCCCAGGCCGAGCTCGCGCGCCTCGACGACCTGCGCGCGCGCGGCGCCGAGGTCACGTACTCGACCGTGCTCCGGCTCTTCGCCTGCCTCGTCGAGCCTGGAAAAGAGCTTGATCCGAGCCTCCTCGGCCACCTCGATCTCACGCTGAAGGAGTCCGAGTCGCTGCCCGATGAGGTGTGGCGCGCGCTGCCACGGGCCACGGCGCACGAGCTGCTCGAGCGCACGGCCACGGCCTTCCTCGACGAAGAGCTCGTCGATTTGCAGACCCTGCGCACCAGGTCGCGCGGCGAGAAGGTCGTCGACGCGGCGCTCCTGCTCAGGAGCTTGCGCGGGCTCAAGCTCGGCCTTTTGCTCATGGCCCCCTTCGGCGCACGCTGGAAGGCCGAGGAGATCGAGCCCACGCTCGACGCCTGGCCGGAGGCGAAATCGTTCGTGGCCACCTTCAACGCCGATTACGCCAAGGTGAGCAGCGTGCGCGCCGCCGTCGACTTCATCATCGCTCAGCGCCCGAAGCTGGGAGTTTGAGCGCCGGCCGGCGGCGGCTTCGCTCCGCCTCCGCCGGCGATGGGGTGCAATGCACTGAGAAACGGGAGCGAGGCGTCGCCCAGCGTGTCGTGGACGGGCTCCTTCGATGCGTGGATGAGTTGCGGATCCAGCACCACCATTCCGGCCGGGAGCGGTTCACTCGGGTTGAGCAACTGGGTTGGCGCCGCGCGCCGCCGCGTTGGCATGGAGCGCGCTTGGCCTCCTTCGGATACCGCGGGAATAGCGCTCTTCTCGGAATGGAGAGCGGCTCCCTCGCTGGTACGCGTGTTGCCAATACGGCTCATGATGTGGCAAATGAGGTCTCTCCATCTCGCATGGTTGACGCTCGCCGCCGTGGCGTGCGGCACGGATCCGGTGGCGGTGGACCCGCGGACAACCTCGCAGCTGGTCCTCGAGGGAGGGCTCATCGCGGAGCGCCCGAAGGTCATCGTGCTGGTCGTCGATGACGCGGACACGACCGAAGCCGCGCAGCTCCGTGAGCGCGTCGCCCAGAGCGTGCGCGCAGGCCTCCTTGCCGTGATCGAATCGCGGTGGGGAACATGCGGCAGCGCGGATCCGGCCCAGTGGCACCCGGGCGATATTCGGGTGGTCGTCGCGCGGCCGAGCGCGCCCGACGCTGCGGCGCTCGTCACCTCGAGGGAAATCCCCTCGCTCGCGTGGACCACGCAGACCTCGCACGAGGAGGAGGTCGAGGCGGTGATGGCAGGCGTGACAGAGGCGCTGGGACAGCGGCTCGCCGAGCCCGGGGAGGAGTACCGCCCGCTACGGACGGCCAGGCGCGCGCTGGAGCTCGTCACGGGCGCGCGCGCACCCGTGGGGGATGCCGAGGTAGCCCTCGTCAGGTCGCTGCCTCAAGACAGGATCGCGAGGCTGCTCGTCGCGAGCACGCGCGACGACGAGGGGCCCGGGCTCGTCGCCGACGAGGTACCCAGCCAGACAGCGCTGTCGATGACCCTGGACACGGAGGTGGTCGGGCCTTTCACCACGCCCGATTGGACCTGTCACGCCATCGACGAAGGCGGCGGGCGACTCGCGGCGTGGAGCGAGCTCATGAGCGCGGAGCCGATCACCTCGAGCTGCGACGATCAGCACACGTGGGACATGCTCCTTCACCCGGGCTTTGCCGATTGCGGCCCCATCTGCCAGGCCCACCCGCTCGCCGTGGACGCCGGAGGCGTGGTCGCTTGCAAGGTCATGATCGATCAGGCCGATGTCGAGCGCTGCGATGCCGCGCTAGGTCGGCGCGATCCAGGCGGGCAGCCCACGCTCGTCGAGCGCGGCGGCAAGGAGCTGCGCCGCTGCGAGGTCGTGCAGCTCGCCGGCGCCGACCTGGAGAGCTGCCGGCATTCGCTCGATTGTCCAGGATGCCCGAGCGGCTTCTGCGCGACCGAGGTGCCGGAGCTCGTGTCGCAGTGGCGCTGCGGGCCCTCGGAGCACCCATGGCCGCTCCGGTTCATCGGCGGCCCGATCGAACGCCGTGGAGGGTGGATCAACATCACCTGCAGTACCGAAGCAGCGGAGTGAGAGACCACACCGTCCGGCGCGCCGTGTCCGGTCGTCGACACCTCGTTCCGAACCTGACAAATCCTCTCATTTTGTTGACATTACAGCGAAGAAGAAATTGAACAGGGAGGCGGGGAGTTTGATGGGATTCTACTCCCCGTCTCCTCGCCTCCCTGTGAATCCTCCTGGAAAGGAACCAGCGGAGTCGGGTTCAGTCGATGATGGTCCAGGTGGCCTTGGCGGTGCAGCCGTAGGCGTCGAGCGCGCCGGGGTGCGAGAGGGGGACGAGCTTGGTCTGGCCCTTGGCGAGCGGCCCGGTCACCGAGCGGGTGTAGGGCCCAGGATCGCCGTAGTAGTGCGTTACCGTGAAGGTGATCTTCGCATCCTCCGGAACGCCAAAGAGCGAGGTGTTCTTGATCGCCGCGTTCGGGTTGAAGATGCTGGGAAACGTGATCGAGCAGGAGAGGTTCACGGTCTTCGTGACCGGGCCGCCGCCGTCATCCCCCCCGGGGCCGATGATCGCCTCTGCGCCCTCACCCACGACCTCGGCGGCGTCGCTCGCGCCTTCATCGGCGCTGTCGCCGTCGAGCGGCTCGGCGATGCAGCCGATGAGCGAGAAGGACGAGATGAGCGAGCAGAGGAGCAGGTTCTTGAGCTTCATGGTGGTGTATCCTTGGGTCGGGGTTCACGCTCACGAGATCGCGTGTCGGCGGCCTCTGGCGATACCGAGTCGCCCGGGACGCCCTTGTCGCTGTCTCGCGGCGTCGCATCCCGATAGAGCAACCGGCGGGCCAGGTTGTCGGGGCGCTTCGGGCCTCCCCCGGCACGCCCAGGATCCGCGGGGATGACGGCCTTTCTCGTGGTTTTCGCGCTCCTCCGCGCGGCGCCGGGGGGGCGCCCGCGCGGCGCGGTGGAGGTCTGAGCCCCCACGCCGACGGCGCGAGCCTCCACCACGTGTCTTCTCAGGTGCTCTCTGGCCTGGGAGACTTCGTCGCGCGGAAAACGGGAACGAGGAGCCGCCAGATGGCCGCCCTTCCTCACGCCGGCGTGCGCCGATCGCCGGAGGTCGACCCCCTTGTCCCCGAGGAGGGTCCGGCGAGCGTTGTGCGGGCCATTCGCACCGCGTAGCATCCGCTCTCGTGCGCCCCACGATCTTCGGTCACCGGCCGTCGGTCCCATGCTGATCATCCGACGCCACCAGAAGGCGGCGTTCGCCGCCCTGCAGAGGGACCGCTTCCTGGTCCAGACCGCCGCTTACCTCAGGCGCTGGCATGGCCCCGCCTGCGAGGCGCTGGGCGACGCCGAGCTCCGCGCTTTCATCGAGGAGGGCGTGGTCCGCGCCGGCCGCTACGGCGTCACCCTCGAGCATCACGTGGTCCAGTTTCTCGACTGGATGCTCGATGTCGGCGCCGGCTTCGACGCCGATCCCGCCCACCCCTGGATCGCCCGCATCCTGCGCGATCCCGCCCTCCACGGCGATCTGAGGATGCCGGCCCTCGAGGACGAGGCCGGAGCCCGAGGGTTTCCCCTGGGAGGCGACGGCTCTCCATGAAACGCGGCATTCCGGAGGGTTACGACCCTCTGCCCACGAAGCGGCACAAGCCGTCACCCAGGCACGAAGCGCGCGACCAGGCGTTCGGCGAGCACAGCGCCAGGCGGGTCGGCGACCCCATCCTGGTCTGCCGGGACCACCGCCCGGTGCTCATCAATCTCAGGGTCATCGCAGGCGCCGCGCCGACGGGGCCCAACGCGTCGCGGACGACGACGCACCCCGCCGGCTTCGTCCTGCTCGAGGCGGACACCATCCCCAACGACGGAACCGCCTGGAACCAGATCGCGTGGGCTGGGGGGCTCGACGCGGGCAGTCCCCGGCACCGGCTGGTCCCACGCTCGCAGGCCGGCGACTTCGTGGTGTTCGCATGCCTCGGCCCGATGTTCGCCTCCCATCACGTCACGGTCTTCGATCCTTTCCTCGTGCGGCTCGACGTGGTGAGAGACGCCGAGCTTCACCGCGGGACCTGGTGGACGCTCCACGAAGGGGACGGGGTGGTGCTGGTGCGGGCGAGGACCACTCCCGACGATCAGGAGACGTGGGCTCAGATCCAGTGGACCGGAGGGGCTCCCGTCGCCGGAAGCCCGAACCTGCGCGCTCTCTCGCGCGCGGTGTTCGACGAGCAGATCATCGGGGCGACCCTTGGCGGGGTCGAGGACGAGCTCGTCGTGCGGGTGTTCCGGCTCGAATCGCTGGTGCTCAGCGCGAACGAAGCGTCCTACGACACCGCTGCGGCGGTCACCGCGACGGCCACCACCTCCCCCGACGATCCGGCCGTTTGGGCCCAGCTCGGATGGCATGGCGTCGCGTCATCGAACGGCAACACGGCGCTGGTCTCGTGCGATCAGCTCGGCTCGCAGAACGTGCACGTGTCGCTGCACGGCCAATTCCGCTCGGCCACCCTCACCGTGCACCCCGTGCTCGTCTCGCTGGTGCTCAGCAACAAAAAAGCGTCCTACGACGCCGCTGCGACGGTCACCGCGACGGCCACCACCCTCCCCGACGTACCGGATGCCTGGAACCAGCTCCAATGGGAGGGCGCCGCGCCCAGCGGTGACAAACACACCGCCCAGGTCTCGTGCGATCAGCTCGGCCCGCGGGACGTTCGGGTGTCGCTCCGCCGCCAATCCCGCTCGGACACCCTCACCGTGCACCCCGTGCTCGTCTCGCTGGTGCTCAGCAACAAAGAAGCGTCCTACGACGCCGCTGCGACGGTCACCGCGACGGCCACCACCCTCCCCGACGTACCGGACGCATGGAACCAGCTCGTATGGCACGGCGCCGCGCCCAGCGGCGACCAACACACCGCCCAGGTCTCGTGCGATCAGCTCGGGTCGCGGGACGTGCGCGTGTCGCTGCGCGGCGCGTCCCGCTCGGACACCCTCACCGTGCACCCCGTGCTCGTCTCGCTGGTGCTCAGCAACAAAGAAGCGTCGTACGACGCCGCTGCGACGGTCACCGCGACGGCCATCACCTCCCCTGACGCACCGGACGCATGGAACCAGCTCGTATGGCACGGCGCCGCGCCCAGCGACGACCAACACACCGCCCAGGTCTCGTGCGATCAGCTCGGGTCGCGCGACGTGCGGGTGTCGCTGCGCGGCGCGTCCCGCTCGGCCACCCTCAGCGTCCACCCCGTGCTCGAATCGCTGGTGCTCAGCGTCAACGAGGCTTCCTACGACCCCGCTGCGACGGTCACCGCGACGGCCACCACGCTCCCCGACCTACCGGACGCCTGGAACCAGCTCCAATGGGAGGGCGCCGCGCCCAGCGGCGACAAACACACCGCTCAGGTCTCGTGCGATCAGCTCGGCTCGCGGGACGTGCGGGTATCGCTACGCGGCGCATCCCGCTCCGACACCCTCACCGTGCACCCCGTGCTCGTCCGGCTCGAGGTCATCAACGCCACGGACAATGGCAGCGGCGCCTGGGAGGCCTTCAAGGGGGCAGCCGACGTGCAGATCCGAGCCGACACCTCGCCGCCCGCCGCCGCGAGTCAGATCACCTGGGTCGGGGGCGTCCCGGTCCAGCCGGGGATCGTGAGCGTTTCGTGCGCGGACCTCGGCACCACCGACATCGAGGCTGCGCTCCAAGGTCCACCCCAGAACGTGACGATCATCGTCAAGCGAAACCTCCCTGCCTTGCTTGGCAACTACGGTACAAAACAGCAATTTCTCGACGCGGCCGAGAAGTTCTTTGCCTCGCAGGGCACGGAAGACCAGCTCCGCGCCGCGGTGGGGAGCCCCTATCCGGCCAAGTCGCTCTTCAGTTGGCTGCAGCTCGCTTCGATCGAGCTCCGTCGCACCCAAGGTCTCACGCTGCTCGATGCCCTCTCGCCAGACTGCCTGGCGGCGGACCTGCAGGCGACCGCCAAGCTGCTGATCGCCGCTAGCAACGTCGCCGCCAAAGGCTGTGATGCCGCGACCGTCGCGCGGTTGCTGTCCAGGTACTACAAACCTGAGCGCTGCGCGAAACTGACCGAGCTGCTCGATCTGGGTCTGTCCGACGCAGACTGGAGCACGATCCTCTCTGACCACCAGCTCTGGCCGGTCGGTCGCAACTTCCTCGTGTTCGACCGCGTGCTCCGTGCTGCGGCGAACGCGAACTTCGGGTCCGATCGCGCGCTGAACCTGCTCCACGCGCTACGGTGGGTGATCGACGAGTTCGACAAGGCCATGACGATCCTTGCGAGCGCGCCCACGCTCCCCAACGCCCGCCTATTCTGGCTGCGCGATCACGAGGAGCGCGTGCTGGGCGACCCCGCCACTGCGGGCCTGCTCATCGAAGCCCAGGGGACGCCTCTCCGGAAAGAAGCCGCCGAGGTCCTGGTGCAGTCGTGGGGCATCGCCGGCCAACAGGCCGAGGATGCCCTCGACTACGCGACGAACGGCGCCGCGACCTTTGCTGTCGTGCACGAGCGGCTCTTCGCGTTGAAGGCCACGGGCGGCGACCAGCAGAGGGCGAACCAGCTGCTCGCCCAGCAGGATTATACTGTGCACGAAGCCCGCGCGTTGCTCGCGAGAAACGCCGGCAACAATTGCGCCGAACACTATGCCGACGATGACAATTCGGCCAAAAACGCGGCCGAGTTGCGCCGAAACGTGGGCGCCAACGCCTGCATCCCCAGCGGACTCGATGGGATGGCCACGCAGCTCGCGCGGGTGCTGCAGCAGCACCGCGCGGAGATCAACGGCTTGCAGAACGGCGCGGAGACCACGCTGATGAAGTACACGACCCATGGGGCCGGAAAGCTGTGGATCTCGATCCAGGGCGGCAACCCCGTGAAAGAGGATTGGGTGGGCCTCGAGGTCGTGCTCATCCGTCGACCGAGTGGCTCGCTCTTCGTCAAGCACTGCCAGCCCACCACGGCGAAGTCGTGGGTATGATGACCGCCCCTCGCGGATTTCAGAAGCTACCGCTTGGTCTGCTGCGGCGGGTTCAGTCGATGATGGTCCAGGTGGCCTTGGCGGTGCAACCGTAGGCGTCGAGCGCGCCGGGGTGCGAGAGGGGGACGAGCTTGGTCTGGCCCTTGGCGAGCGGCCCGGTCACCGAGCGGGTGTAGGGCCCAGGATCGCCGTAGTAGTGCGTTACGGTGAAGGTGATCTTCGCCATGTCCGGAACGCCAAAGAGCGAGGTGTTCTTGATCGCCGCGTTCGGGTTGAAGATGCTGGGAAACGTGATCGAGCAGGAGAGGTTCACGGTCTTCGTGACCGGGCCGCCGCCGTCGTCACCCCCCGGGCCGATGATCGCCTCTGCGCCCTCACCCACGACCTCGGCGGCGTCGCTCGCACCCTCATCGGCGCTGTCGCCGTCGAGCGGCTCGGCGATGCAGCCGACGAGCGAGAAGGACGAGATGAGCGAGCAGAGGAGCAGGTTCTTGAGCTTCATGGTTGTGTATCCTTCGGTCGGGGTTCACGCTCACGAGATCGCGTGTCAGTGGCCTCTGGCGAGTTCGAGTCGCCCAGATGGCCCTCGTCGCTGTCTCGCGGCGTCGCATCCCGATAGAGCAATCGGCAGGCCAGATTGTCGGGGCGCTTCGAGCCGCCCCCGGCGCGCCCAGGATCCACGGGGAAGACGGCCTCTTGCGGTGGTTTCGCGCTCCACCGCGCGGCGCCGGGGGGGCGCCCGCGCGGCGCGGTGGAGGTCTGAGCCCCCACGCCGACGGCGCGAGCCTCCACCAGGTGTCCTCTCAGGTGCTCTCTGGCCCGGGAGGCCGCGGCCGGCTCAGGCTATGTGCTCGTTCGACGGGTCGGCGCCGCCCGCGCCGCCCGCGTCCCGCAGGCTGTGAAGGGAGCGCGGCGCCTTCGATGCACGAGCCCGAGGAGTCGAGCGCCCGTCCGTCGCGATCCGGCGGCCTCCTTGACGGCGATCGGCGCCCCATGGGATCGTCGGACATACAGGCCGAGGCGCGTTTCTCCGAGGCGCGCAGCGCGCAGGGCGCTCCTCGGCGTCCAGGTGGCCCCGCCGTGGGCGGGGCGCCTCGGTGAAGCTCAAGGAGCGTTGGTGCTGGCACCGGGCGATCATCCCCCCTCTTTCTCCTCGGACCCTCCGAGGGGTCACGCCGCGTGCGTGGGGGTCCTGGTTGGCCCCTGCGTCGCGCTCGCCATCCTCGCGGGCAAGCACGTGGCCGTCCCCTGGTTCGTGGTGGAGGCGGGCTTGTTCGTCGCGCTCCTCTGCGTCGCCGCCGCGACCCGCAGCGCTGCGCTGCGCGTCTCCCTTCCCCTCTTCGTCTTTCCGCTCGCGTACCTTTTCTTCCGAATGACCCGGGATGCGATGACGTGCCCCGACATCCCCCCTTCCTGGCACGTATGGCGAGAGTGGCTGCCGGCCAGCGGGAGCGTGTTCGGGCTCATGTCCGCCCTCGTCGGCGCCCTCGGGGTGGTGTTCTTCGCTGCCATGGCGAGCACCATGGTCCACGTGCCGCCGCGCGCTCTCCACGCGGCGAGCGTCGCCGTCCTCGCGCTGGCCACGGGCCTCATTGCCGTGTCGACCGCTCGCGCCGTGCGAGAGCCTGATCCGGAGGATCACATCGCGTCCCTTCCGAGCATCGGAGTCGTCCCGCCCGTCGAGGGGGAGCCCTCGATGATCGCCGAGGGCCCGTCGGACCCGTCCGGACCGCCCCTCGTGACGCGCATCCACGACGTGACCATCGGCCGGCTGGGCGTGCGCCGGTTGTGCCCGAGCCTGTCCGAGAGGTGTTTTCTCGATGTGGAGGAGGCCGGGAGGCCGTTCGACGCTCAGCTCGTGACGTGGCTGTCTCAGCGCGGCACGTACACGATGGTCGACCCCGAGGCGTGCCGGCAGCAGCCGGGCTGGATCGATGCCCGCGATTCTCTCATCATCCGCCAGGCGTCGCCGCTCGTTCGCAAGGCGTCTCTGTTCGCCAGCGGCCGCCAGCTGGGCGAGCTGCTCGTGCTCGACGGAGCGATCCACGATGCCCATCGCGGCGGCGAAGCAGGTCCGGTCGTCCTCGCGGCGCCGCGGTTCGTCGCGAGGCCCGCGTCCATGCGCCTCGTCGCTGACGTGCTCGGCGCCCACCGGCGGGCGATCGCCGTCGCGGCCTGCGGAGCGCTGCTCTCCGCGGCGCTGCTCCGCCATCGCTGGCGCGCCCGCCGCGCCCTCGCGCGGATCGCGGGGGCGAGGGTCGCGGTGCTCGAGGAAAACGGCTGGCTCGACTTCGCGGACGGCTCGGCTCCCGTGCGCGCCGCAGACCGCGGCTTGCCGCCCGGACCGGTCGTGGTCCTCGGACCGACGTCCGGGGGCACGTACCGCGGAGGGGCTCACTGCGGCGCCGAGATCGTCGCCGGAGAGCAGGCCCGGCTGCTCGAGCGAGGGAGCGCGCGGATTGCGCGGCTCGACGTCCTCGTCTTCTTCGTCGCGGTGCTCGCGCCGCTGCCGCTGCTGACCATCGCGATCACGCTGAGCCTCTGGTAGCCCCCTGCCCGCCGTTGCGCGCCCCATGCGGGTGCTAGGGTGGCGCTCATGTCGAACGCGCTCCGAGCGACGCTCCTGAGCCTCTTCGGCAGCCTCGCCCCAAGCTGTGCCTCGCCGGGCCTGCTCGCCGCGACGGCGGCGTCCGAGGCGCCCGCCGATCTCGTGATCTCCGCCGGCGTCGTCCGGACCATGGACCCCGGGAACCCGCGCGCCGAGGCGGTCGCCGTGCGCGGCGAGCGGATCGTCTTCGTGGGCAGCGCGGCCGACGCGAAGGCCTTCGTCGGGCCGGGGACGCGCGTCGAGGAGCTGCCGGGGCGCGCGGTCGTGCCCGGCCTCGTCGACGGGCATGCCCATCTCTACGGGCTCGGGGTCGCGCTGGAGACGCTGAGCGTGCGCGGCGCGAAGAGCGCCGAGGCGGCGGCGGCGCTCGTGGCCGAGGCGGCGAAGGCCCGCCCGAGGGCCGAGTGGATCACCGGCCGCGGCTGGGACCAGAACCTCTGGCCGGGCGCCGCGTTCCCCACGCACGCCCCGCTCGACGCGGCAGCGCCGGAGCACCCGGTGGCGTTGCACCGCGTCGACGGGCACGCGCTCTGGGCGAACGCGGCGGCGATGCGCGCGGCCGGGGTCGGCCGAGGCACGCAGGATCCACCGGGCGGGCGCATCCTGCGCGACGCCGCGGGCGAGCCGACGGGCGTCTTCATCGACAACGCGATGGGCCTCATCGAGGCCAAGGTCCCGGCCGACCCGCCCGCCGTGCGCGAGCGGCGCATCCTGCGCGCCGCCGAGGCGGCGCTCGCGTCCGGGCTCACGGGCGTGCACGAGATGGGCATCGGCGACGAGACCGTGGCCGTCTACCGCGCGCTCGCCGCCGCCGGGCGGCTGCCGATCCGCGTCACCGCGTACCTCGCGGGCGACGGGAATCTCGATGGGCTGAAGGCGCGCGCGCCCGACGTGGACCCGACAGGCACGGCGATGTTCGTGCTGGGCGGGGTCAAGCTCTTCGCGGACGGCGCGCTCGGCTCGCGCGGCGCGGCGCTGCTCGCGCCGTACGCGGACGAGCCCTCGACGAGCGGGCTCCTGCTGATGGATCGCGAAGCGCTCGCGCGCGCGGCGCGGATCGTCGCGGACGCGGGCTTCCAGCTCGCTGTGCACGCGATCGGCGACCGCGCCAACCGCGCCGTGCTCGACGCGTTCGAGGCGCTCGGCCCGGAGCGCGCGGCGGCGCTGCGGTTCCGGGTGGAGCACGCGCAGATCCTCTCGCCCGACGATCTGCCGCGCTTCGCGGCGCTCGGGGTGATCGCCTCGATGCAGCCGACCCACGCGACGAGCGACATGCCGTGGGCGCCCGCGCGGCTCGGCGCCGATCGCCTGAAGGGCGCCTATGCCTGGCGGTCGCTCCTGTCGTCGGGCGCGCGCCTCGTGTTCGGCTCGGATTTCCCGGTGGAGGACGCCTCACCGCTGCTCGGCATCCATGCCGCCGTGACCCGGCAAGATCTCTCGGGCCACCCCCCGGGCGGGTGGATGCCCGAGGAGCGGCTCGACCTCGACGAGGCGCTCCTGGCCTTCACCGAGGCGCCCGCGTACGCGGCCTTCGCCGAGGGCCAGCGGGGCCGGATCGCGCCTGGCTACGTGGCCGATCTGACCGTCCTCGGCCGCGATCTCTCGCCCGATCGCTCGCTCGTCGACACGCCGATCGACATGGTGGTCGTGGGCGGCCGCGTGGCGCGCGCGCCGGCGCCGCGGTGAGCGGCGCGCGCTGCGCTTCGTCCGGACCGCCATGAGACCTCACGGCCGACGCATGCAAACGACGAACGAAAGGAGGAATGAGCACCTATGCTTGCACGCTACCAGATCGTCCGCGGGCGCCGTCCGGAGGGTGATCCGCTGCCAGAGGGCAAGCGGTACGACACGCGCAAACACACGCACCACGTCCTGAGGCCGACCCCGGAGATCGTCGAAGAGTTCCTTTCGGATCCCTCGCAAGCTGGCTTCAAGGGGTTTCGCGCCGCCTACTTTGCGGTGCTCGACAAGCGGTTTGCGGAGCAACGGGAGCACTTCGACGCGCTGGCGCAGGAGGCCCGGCAAGGCGACGTGTTCCTCGGCTGCAACTGCCCCACGGCGCGCCAGCCCGAGGTCCGGCATTGCCACACGTGGCTGGCGCTGGAGTACCTCGCCCGCAAGTACCCGGATCTGGACGTGAGGTTCGATGCGCGGTGAGCGGCGTTCCCTGCTGCCCGCGGCGAGCGAGGCCGCTCGGACGTCGCGCGTTCGCCGGGTGTGGCGAGGGCCCTGCGGCTCAGCGCCGCATCCGTGAGCAACAGTCGTCTGCCTCGGGAGCGGCGACCGCGGGCCGCGCGCCGCTCGAGTCGGACAGGTCCTCCTGCTCGTCGGGGTAGCGGATGCGCTCGTCGCCGGCCTTGGCGCCCAGCCCTGTGCTGCGCCCCTTGGGCTCTTCCCATTCCTCCTGGCGCCCGAGCGCGGTCAGATCGAGGAAATAGTACGAGCCGCCCGTCGACTCCGTGCCACGCCCGTAAGGTCACCTCGACCATCGGCAGGCGCCGGCGATCCGCGTTGAGCCGATCGCGCGCTCTCGTGAGCTCCTTCTCGCGGGCGAGCAGCGCCTTGCGCGCCTCCAGCCACTCGGCGCGCGACACGACGCGGGGCAGTTCGATCCGGGTCATGGGGACATCTCCATGGTCATCGGGAATGGGCCTCGCCCGATGCGGGCGCTGCCGCGGAACGGGTTCGGAAGGTCGACTGCCGGAGCGCGCGGAACTCATCGCTGCATCCGACAAAAAACGCCGCCGCCCGCCGCTATGCCTACGGCATGAGCATTGCTTAGCCGCACCGACAACGGCCCAGGCGAGCTATTCGGGGCGCGAGCGCGGTAGCGCCGGCCGGCCCCGACGGGGGTGGGTCACGGGGGCCTTGGTCGGACGGACACCGCGCGGCGCGCCCCCGCCTGGCGCCGTCCGTCGCAACATTGGCGCCCGACGCCGCTGCCGCAGCGGCGCGCCGAGCCCATCCTTAGCGTCGATCCCGGTGAGGCGCCGCGCGCCCCCGGGCTCGAGCCCCCCGCCGAGGTACGCCATGAGCCAGTTGCCCCGAGGCCCGCGCAGCCGACTTCTTACGACCTACAAGTTCCTCACCCGTCCGTTCGAGTTCCTCACGCATTGCGCCGCCACCTACGGTGATGTCTTCAACGTCCCCGTGGTCAGCGGCGACGTCGTGATCGCCGGAGGCCCCAGGACGGTGCAGGACGTGATGACGGCGCCGCCCGAGACCTTCCTTCCCTTCGCCACCAAGGCGATCGCGCCGCTCGTGGGGGAGCACTCGCTGCTCATGCTCTCGGACGAGCGCCACAGGCGCGAGCGGAAGCTGCTGACGCCGCCGTTCCACGGCGATCGCATGCGCGCCTACGCGGCGGCGATGGCGGACACCGCCGCCCGCAGGCTCACCGAGGCGGCGCGCGCGCCCCGCGCCATCGCCCAGGAGCTCACGCAGGCGATCTCGCTCGACGTCATCATCCGCGCCGTCTTCGGCGTGGAGGAGCCGTCTCGAACGAGCGCATTCGCTCAGGCCGTCGTCGCCATGACCGACGCGCTGACCCCGGCGCTGACCTTCCTGCCGCCCTTGCAGCGGGAGCTCGGCGGCATCGGCCCCTACGCGCGCTTCCGCCGGCGCGTCGGCGACCTGGACGCCCTGTTCCGGGCGCAGATCGAGCGGGCGCGCGCGGCGCCGGGCGACGACATCCTGAGCCTCATGGTCTCGGCCCGTTACGACGACGGATCGCGCATGAGCGATCAGGCCATCTTCGACGAGCTCCGGACGCTGCTGTTCGCCGGGCACGAGACCACGGCGCTCGCCCTCGCGTGGGCCCTCGATCATGTGCACCGCCACCCCGGCGTCCTCGCGCGCCTCCGCGACGAGATCGACGCCCTCGGCCCGGAGCCCGACCCCGAGCGCCTCGCTGCCCTGCCCTACCTGGACGCCGTGTGCAAGGAGGCGCTGCGCATCTATCCGATCGTCACCGAGTCCCCGCGCCTCCTGGCGCAGCCGTTCCGCCTCGGCGAGCACGAGCTCCAGCCGGGAACGGGGGTGGCGCCCTGCATCCTGCTCGTGCACCACCACCCCGAGCTCTACCCCGAGCCGTCCCGGTTCAGGCCGGAGCGCTTCCTGGAGCGCAAGTTCTCCCCGTTCGAGTACCTGCCGTTCGGCGGCGGACACCGCCGCTGCATCGGCGCGGCCTTCGCGATGTTCGAGATGAAGATCGTGCTCGGCGTGGCGCTGTCAGCATGGGAGTTCCGCCTGCTCGACGAGCGTCCGCCCCGCCCCGTGCGCCGCAATCTGACGCTGAGCCCCTCGGGGGGCGTCCCGCTCGTCGTGCGCGCCCGGAGCCGCAGCCGCCTTTACGCCGCCGCCTGATCCTGGCGCGAGGAGGCGCAGGGGAAGCCCCAGCACGGGAATGCGCCGCCGTGGATGACACGACACGGCGGACATGGAGGAGAGCGAGAAGATCACGACATAAAACCTCCGTGCTCTCTCTCTGGATCGGTCGTGCCGATCGGCGCGGCCATGGGCGCTCTTCGGCAGCGCGCCCCAGGCCCATCGCCTCATGCGCGGCCGCTCACCCGGCTTGGATGGGCTGCCGCACTGCTCCTGGCGGCGCCCTCGTGCGAATCGGTCACCCCCTCGGTATCGCGGCGCCCCTCCGCGGCGGCGCAAGCCCGGCTGGAGCTGCACGCCGGCGATGCCGACGTCTGGGCCTTCAGCGCGCGCGTCCAGGGCGCCCTCGCCGGAGCGGGCACGCTGGAGGACTGCGCGATCCGGGTGGGCGGCGAGGTAGTGCTCAAATTTGCCCGGAGAGTGTTCACATGAAGGCGGGAAGGTGGGAAGATCATTGATCTTTTCTTCCCGCCTTCCCGCCTTCATGTTCAATTTTGAGCACTACCCGCACCGGCCTGGATCGACGATGCCGTCCTCTACGGCGTCGTGCCGCCGTCCTTCGGTGATCCGCCGCTCCGGAGCGTCCGCGCCGCCCTCCCCGCGATCGAGCGGCTCGGCGTCACGGCGATCTGGCTATCACGGTGCACGCCGGGGGGCCGGACGACGAGGTCTTCGCCTATGTCAGGCACGGCGACGACGCCTCCCGCTTCGCGCTCGTGGTCCTGAATTTCAGCGAGCGATCGGTGAAGAAGCGGCTCACCGTCCCGGAGCCGTTCGCCGCCCACGCGCGAGGCGGCCTGCGCGACGCGCTGAGCGGCGCCGGCGCGCACCTCCGGGCCGACGCCCTCGCGCTGGACCTCGCGCCCTGGGACGTCCGCGTCCTCGTGCCGCGGTAGGACGAACGACGAGCCCCGCGCGGCGGCGAGGGCTGCGCTCATCCCAGGCATCTGTTATAACGGACAAACATCCAACGTTTGACCTGGCGGCGAGGCGTCCCTGCGAGGGCGCTCAGCATCGCCGATACATGCAGTAGAGTTCAACACTTGCCGCTCAACTCACCTGTGCGAGGCGACGGGGGTCGCCCGACGTGAGGAGGAAGATTTTCATGGCTCAGGAGCAATGGTCCGCCGTCGATCGCTACCTCACCGATCTGCTCGTCCCGTCCGACGCCGCGCTCGATGCGGCGCTCGCGGCCAGCGCCGCGGCCGGCCTGCCGGCGATCAACGTCGCGCCGAACCAGGGCAAGCTGCTGCATCTCCTGGCGCGGATCCGGGGGGCGCGAGCCATCCTGGAGATCGGCACGCTCGGGGGTTACAGCACGATCTGGCTCGCGCGGGCGCTGCCCGCCGGCGGCCACCTGATCACGCTGGAGTCGGAGCCGAAGCATGCCGAGGTCGCCCGCACGAACCTCGATCGCGCCGGGCTGGCCGACATCGCCGAGCTGCGCCTGGGGCGAGCGCTGGACACGCTGCCAAGGCTCGCCGCGGAGGGCCGCGGCCCGTTCGACCTCATCTTCATCGACGCCGACAAGCCGAGCAATCCCGACTACTTCGCGTGGGCGCTCAAGCTCTCCCGCCGCGGCAGCGTCATCGTGATCGACAACGTCGTGCGCAAGGGGGCGGTCATCGACCCCGAGAGCGCCGATCCCAACGTCCAGGGGGTGCGCCGCCTGAACGAGCTGCTCGCGGCCGAGCGACGCGTGAGCGCGACGGCGATCCAGACCGTGGGAAGCAAGGGATACGACGGCCTCGCGATCGTCCTCGTCACCGAGGATCCGTAGCCGCAGCAGCCGAGCGTCTGCCGGACGCTCCTCGCGCCCTGCCGCGCCGGGCCACAAAAAACAGAGCGCCCATTCGACGGCGGGGGGGGGAAGCCGTCACGGGCGCTCTGCCGTGGTTATCTAGCAGGACACGGGCCAGGGCTTCTCCGTACTTGTTTCAAGGACTTACCCATCAGGAAGTCCCTGAAGCTTTCGATCCTGAGATGGTCGCTTGCAGACCTGGCGGATGCGCTCGCGCCGCGGCCCCCAGGGCTGTGCGGCGGCGCTCCAGCGCGATCACCGCTCCTCGCTGTCGCCGGGATCGACGCCTTCCGTCGCCTCGGCTTCCGGCTCGCCCTCTGCGGCCGGATTCTCGAAGGTCACGGCTACCCGCTCCTGGCGAAGGCGCTCCGGGCGCGGAACCACCCACAACGCAGGGTGCCTCGTCGCGCATGTGGCGGACGTCGCCGAGAATGGCGGATTTTAACGCAAAGACGCAAAGGCGCGAAGACGCAAAAAAGCGGAGAGAGAATGCAGGGCATCCATCGTGTGGCCAATGGATGGCAAGAATGGAACTACATGCCCCTCTCGTGTCTTTTTGCGTCTTTGCGCCCTGGCGCCTTTGCGTTCAATTCTCCGGTCTCCAGCTGCGCGTCGACGCATCCACGCACAGCCTGTGCGACGACGATCCGGGAGCAGGCAACGCGTCCCACGGATGCCCTCGACGCATCGCTCAGAAATGCGATGCGGTAGGGTGCCCCGCAGATGCCCGTCCACAAGTCGTTCCGTGCTTGCTCGGCGCGTGCGCCCACAGATTCTGTGGGGGAGCCCTAAAAAAAGAGCGCCCATTCGACGGCGGGGGGGGGAAGCCGTCACGGGCGCTCTGCCCTGGTAACCTAGCAGGACACGGTCCAGGGTCTTTCCGCACCTTTTTCAAGGACTTACCCGTAAGGAAGCCCCTGAAGCTTTCGATCCTGAGATCGCCGCTTGCAGACCTGACGGGTGCACTCGCGCCGCGGCCCCAGGGCCGTTCGGCGAGCATGCGCGCGAGCAGGGGCGCGGCGGGACGCTCAGGAGCGGCGACAGTGCGCGCTCAGGAGTGGCGGCGGGCGCGCTCGACCGTGGGCAGGTAGCGCTCGAGCTCACGCGCTTCAGCCGCCTCGGTCCCCTGTTTCTTCGAGAGGCTCGTCAATAGACGATGCCGCGCGCGTCCTTCGTCTGGACGGTCCAGGTGTCCTCGATGATCGTCACGACGTTGCCGAGCTTGGGGAGCGAAGCTGCCCCGTACCTCTCCAACGCACAGCCCCCCGCGACCCCATGCGCGTTCACCATGGACAGGGGCGAGCCGCCGTCCGGGGACCCCGGCTCGATCGGCTTACCGATGACCAGGGCGATCTGGCGGTCCGGTTCACCTTCCACGGCATACCGGCGAACGGCGTTCGGATAGCAGATCTAGCGGCTCATGCGGCTAATCCGGGAACGTTGTCAGTGCGCAGTAGAAGACCCATTCAACATCGCTCCCGCTGTTTGCCTTCTTCGAGCATTCGTCCTTTTTGTCTGGGTCGAGCCTCCATCGCGATCCGCAAAACGCCTCCTTCGCTTCTTGGCCTGATGTCGTCAAGGCGAGGCAGATCAATTGACGATCGACGCGCGGCACGTCATGAAAATCCAGCTCATCCGATGCGGTGGCGGTGGCCTCTGACGTGGTCATGTCATCCAACATGACCACGTCGGCCCCTTCGCCTACATCCTCCGCCGCCATGGTGCATGAGGAACAAACGGGCGATAGCAAGAGGGCGGCAATCAGCCTGTATGTCGTGGCTTCCATGAGTGAAGATTGCTGCGATTTGTAGACCACGGTCGAGCGCGCATGGACGATGCACCGGGGTTCTCTGATCCATGCTGGGCATCATGGATGAGCTCCGACATCCGACCGACGCGCCGATCCCGACGTCCAGGGGGTGCGCCGCCTGGCTCCCAGAAGCAACCGAACGAGCCGCACCTCCTGCTCTCGGCGCCTTCCCCTACCCGGCCAGCGGGCGAAGGCATTCGTCCAGCTGCTCGGGCGTGCCCGGGGACGCGAGCCTTCCGATGTGCCCGTCCGGGCGGACAACTCCGGTCCGGAAACAAGCCTTGCGCCATGGCGACGAATCAGCGCTTGAGCCCGGTCCGCGCGAGCCCCTCCACGAAGTACCGCTGCGCGAACAGGAAGAGCACCACGAGCGGCAACATCGCGAGGGAGGCGCCCGCCATGAGCACAGCCGGCTCGCCGCCGTAGGCGTTCTGGGTGCCGGCGATCATCTGCTGGATGTTCATCTTCTGCGGAGAGGTGATGTAGATGAGCGGCCCGAAGTAGTCGTTCCAGGCGGCCTTGAGCCCGAGGACCGCGAGCGTCGCGACGGCCGGCCCGGCGAGGGGGAAGACCACCCGCGTGAACGTCTGGAGAGGGTTCGCGCCATCCAGCGTCGCGGCCTCGATGAGCTCGTCCGGAATGCTCGCGAAGTACTGCCGCATCAGGAAGATCGCGACCGCGCTGCCCGTCGCGCCCGGCACGATGAGCGGATAGTAGGTGTCGATCCAGCCGATCCGGGCGAAGCCAACGAACTGCGGGATCAACGTGACCACGCTCGGCAGCATCATCGTCGACAGGAGCGCGGCGAAGATCGCGTCGCGCCCCGGAAAACGGAGCTTCGCGAAGGCGTAGCCGGCGAACGAGGCGGTGAGGAGGCCGCCGAGGGTGGACGGGACGGCGATGAGGAGCGTGTTCCAGGTGCCGCGGAGGATGTCGATCTCGGCGAAGGCCTGCCGGTAGTTGGCGAGCGTCGGGCGCGCCGGGATCCAGCGGATCGGGACCGCGTGGATCTCGTCCGCCGGCTTCACGCTGGTGCTGATCATGAACGCGAAGGGCGCGAGCACGAAGACGGCCACCAGCGCGAGGATCGCATACGAGAGGAGCCGGAGCGCGCGGCGCCCTCGGGACCTCCGGCCGCTACTCATCGTGCACCCAGCGCCGGGCGAGGCGGAACTGGAGCACGGTCACGATCATCACGAGCGCGCCGAGCACCCAGGCCATCGCCGACGCATAACCCATCTGGAAGTACTGAAAGCCGGTGAGGTAGAGATAGAGCATGAACGTCGCCGAGCGGAACTCCGGGCCGCCGCGCGTCATCACGTAGACCTGATCGAAGCTCTGCAGCCCGCCGATGACGCTGGTAACGGCGATGAAGAACGTCATGGGGCTGATGGCCGGCAGGGTCACGTGCCGGAAGCGCTGCCAGGCGTTCGCCCCGTCGAGCTCCGCGGCCTCGAGCAGCGATCGCGGCACGCCCTGGAGCGCGGCCAGGAAGAGGACCATGTTGTAGCCGAGCCCGCTCCAGATCCCCATCACGACGAGCGCGGGCTTGACGAGGTGCGGGCTCGAGAGCCACCCGGGCGGGTCGGCGACGCCGAGGGCGCGGAGGTACGTGTTGATGAGCCCGTAGTCGGCGTTGTAGATCCACTTCCAGAGCAGCGCCGCGGCCACGATCGAGCACACGGAGGGGATGAAATAGACGGTGCGGAAGAGCCCCTCGAGCCTGAGCTTCTGGTTCAACAGGAGCGCGAGCAAGAGGGAGATGGTGATGCCGACCGGGATGCCGAGGAGGTAAAAGGCCGTGTTGGCGAGCGTCCGCCAGATGAAGAAATCCCGGGCGAAGAGGCGAGCGTAGTTGTCGAGGCCGACCCAGCGCGGCGGCGTGAGCACCTCGAAGCGGGTGAAGCTCAGATAGAGCGACGCCAGCATCGGGCCAAGCGCGAAGACGACGAAGCCGAGCACGGGGACCGCCACGAACGCACAACCCCAGCGCGCCTCGGCGCGGGCGCGCGGTATCTGCTTCTTCAACGCGCTGCCTCCGGTCCGGGGTTGTTCTCCCGCATGGTTTGCTCGACGACCGGCGCGAGGGCCGGGAGCAGCTCGCGCGCGGGCCGTTCGCCGCGCCAGACCTGGGGGATGAAGCTCGAGAAGACCTCGTGCCAGAAGGCGTTGGGCATCTCGGTCTCGGGGCTCGGACGGCTCGTCTCGGCGGCGCGCAGGAAGACCTCGGCGTGGGCCGGCCGCTGCCCGGGCTGGAGGAAGGCGGCGGTCGCGGCAACGGATCGCTGATTGGGCACCTGGAGCCCGGATCGGGCCAGCTCGCGCTGTCCCTCGGGGCCGGCCAGGTACTCGATCAACGTGAACGCCTCGGCGACGCGCCGGCTCGCGGCGCTGACGGCGAGCCCCACGGAGCCCGACCAGCTCACCGAGGTCATGCCCGGCTTCGGCACCGGCACGGGCGCGACATCCCAGTCGAAGCGCATCCGGCGATACCGCGGGACCATCCAGCGACCATCGATGTGCGTGGCGGCGAGCCCGGCCTCGAAGAGCTCGCTCTGCCCGGCGCCGCCGCTGCGGGCGAGGTTGGGCGCCACCTGATGGCGGAGGGCCAGATCCGCGCACCACTGCACCGCGTCCATCGACACGTCGGAGTCCATGAGCCACCGGCGCTGCGCCGCGTCCACGATCTCGCCGCCCGCGGACCACACCGCGGCTTCATAGGGATATCCGGTGATCCCCCAGTGCTGGACGTAACCTTCGCGGTACGTGAGCGCACGAAACGCGGCGATGGCCTGGTCCCAGGTCATCGGCACCTCGGGATCCGGCGCGGGCACGCCGCGGCGGCGCAGCACGTCCTTGTTGTAGTAGAGCACCGTGGGGCCGATGTCCTTCGGCAGCGCGTAGAGGCTGCCCTCGTGGAGGACGCGGCCATTCCAGCGATAGCGGTCCAGGGCGGTCGGCCAGATGTCGGCGAGGTCGAGGTTCCGACTCTTTTGTACGAGACCGTCGATGTCGCGCAGGACGCCCTGACTGACCATCTCGCCGAACGCGCCGTCGGGCACGTAGAAGACGTCGGGCGCGCGCTTCGCCACGATCATCAGCCGGAGCTTGTTGAGGTAGTCGTAGCCGACGCCGGGCACCTGCGTGTACTCGACGTGGATCTCCGGGTGGATCCGCTCGAAGGCGGCGAGCGCCGACCGCATGATGGCCCGCTCCTCCGGCATCCCCCAGCCCACGAAGGTGATGGTGGTGCGCGCGACGTGCGAGGGGGGATCGGCCTTCGAGGCGCATCCGGCGGGCGAGATGGACGCGCACAGGACCACGAGCCAGAGCGCGCGACGGGCCATCTCAGACCCGCTCCTCGGTGCGCGGATCGAACAGATGGACGTGCTCCGGCGCGGCGGCCAGCGCCACGCGCGCGCCGACGGCCGGCGTCGTGCCGCGATCCAACCAGCGGGACACGATCGCGGCGTCGCCGACGCGCAGGTGGACGTACGACTCGAACCCCATCGCTTCGACCATCTCGACATCGCCCTGTACGCCGAGCGACGCGCCGGCGGGCGCCGGGCCGAGGTGCTCGGGCCGGACGCCGGCGATCACCCGGCCCTCGCGGTGCTCCGGTGTCCTCGGCAGCGCGAGCCGCACGCTGGGCGCCGAGAGCACCGAGGTCGGGCCGTCGAGGCGGAGCTCGGCGGGGATCAGGTTCATCGGGGGTGCGCCGATGAACGTCGCGACGAAGACGTTGGCCGGCCGGTCGTAGAGCTGCTGCGGGCTGTCGTGCTGGAGGAGCGCGCCTCCGCGGAGGACGGCGATCCGCTCCCCGAGGGTGAGCGCCTCCGTCTGATCGTGGGTCACGTACACGAACGTCGTCCCGAGGCGACGATGCAGGCGGCGGAGCTCGGCGCGCATCGAGCTGCGCAGCGCGGCGTCGAGGTTCGAGAGCGGCTCGTCCATGAGCAGCACGCCCGGCTCGCGCACGATGGCGCGCCCGATGGCGACGCGCTGCTGCTGGCCGCCCGAGAGCGCCCGCGGCTTGCGATCGAGGAGGTGATCGATCGCCAGCGCGCGCGCGGTGGCCTCCACGCGGCGCTTCACCTCGTCGCGCGGCACGCGGCGGAGCGCGAGCGAGAACGCCATGTTCTCGAAGCACGTCATGTGCGGGTAGAGCGCGTAGCTCTGGAAGACCATGGCGACGTCGCGCTGCTTCGGGGGCACGTCGTTGACCACGCGGCCGCCGATGGAGAGCGTCCCGCCGTCGACGTCCTCGAGGCCCGCGATCATCCGGAGCGTCGTCGACTTGCCGCACCCGGAAGGCCCGACGAGCACGAGGAGCTCGCCGTCCTCGATGCGCAGCGACAGGTCCTCCACGATGGGCGCGCCCCCCTGGTAGCGCTTGTACACATGCTCGAACGCGATCGCGGCCACGCTTCCGCCTCCTCGGCGCCGCTGCTCGTGAACCGCGGCGTGGGCGAGATCAAGCTGCCGGGCGAGCGCCGCCTTCGCGTCGCCGGGCGAGCCCCCAGCGGAACGCCGAGCCGATGATCTCGGCCAGATCCGCGACGTCGTGACCGCGCGCGACGATCTCTTCGGTGATCACGCTGCCAATGTAGCCGGCTACGCCGGTGACCAGGACGCGCATGAAACCTCCTAACTTTGTGGCCGGGGGTCACGCTCCGCGACGTAGCGCGCGAGCGCGTCGTCGAGCGACGGCAACAAGAGCCCGCGGCCGCTCCCGAGCGCGCTGTACCGCGGGCGCGGCGCGGCCAGGCCGAGCGCGCGACTCGGGCAGCGCACGAGCCGCGTCGCGGGGACGCGCGCGAGCGCCGCGCTGCGCGAGGCGAGCTCCGCCCAGCTCGTCGCGTCCCGGTTGGCGAGGTGCCAGATGCCGCGCTCGCCGTCGATCAGCAGATCGAGGGTCGTGTGCACGAGATCCGGGACGTACGTCGGCGAGACGATCACGTCGTCGGCCGCGTGGAAGCTCCGGCCCTCGCCGAGGGCGCGCAGCGCGGCGCCGACGAAGTTCGCTTCATCCCAGGGACAGAAGAACGCGGCGGTGCGCACCACCAGCGCCTCCGGGAGGATCGCGAGGACGTTCCACTCCGCCGTCGCCTTGCTGCGGCCGTAGACGTTGAGCGGCCGCGCGGGATCGGTCTCCACGTACGGCGAGCGCTGCGCGCCGTCGAAGACCAGATCGGCCGAGAAGGTCACGAGCCGCGCGTCCCGCCGGCGACACGCGATCGCGAGCACGGCGGGCCCCAGCGCGTTCTCGCGCTCGCAGCGGTGCGGCTCGCGCTCGGCCTCGTCGACGCGCACGAACCCCGCCGTGTTGACGACCGCCCACGGGGCGAACCGATCGAGGGCGCGCTCGACCGACGCGGGATCGGCGATGTCCATCTCGTCGCGCCCGATCGTGCGATGGGGCAGGCCGCGCAGCGCGCACAGGCGCGCGAACGCGCGGCCGAGCGTCCCCTTCGCGCCGGTGATCAGGATGGGCGGGCCGGCGGCGGCCGCCTCGGGCGCGGGCGCGGCGGCCGTGGCCGGACCGTACGTCAGCCGCTCCGGGCGCCGCCACCAGCCCGGCGGGACGAGCACGGGGTGCTCGAAGCGATCGCCGCGCGCGAGCGCGGAGACCAGCCGAGCGAGCGCCGTCGACCGCGGCTCGGGGCCGCGCACATCGAACACGCCCGGCTCGTAGTGCCCGCGCTCCTCCGTGACGAGGCAGCTCCAGTCGAAGCAGCCGAGCAGCGACCACGCGGTGACCGCGCGCACGTCCACGCCCGCCGCGCGCGCCGCCTCTGCGGCGCGGAACGCCTCGACCAGCCAGCGAAGCTGCTCCTCGCGCGGGCCGCCGAGGTGCACCTCGCTGATCGCCACGGGCCGGCGGTAGCGATCCCAGACCTCCTGGAGCCGCGCGCGGTGCCCGTCGATGCCTTCGGCGACCGCACGCACGGCCTCGACATCGGCATACGCGTGCTTGCCATTTCCGCCGTGCGACCAGGCGGGGTAAGAGGCCAGCCGCTCGTCGAGGAAGCGCTCGCTCGTGATGTAGTAGTTGATGCCGAGGATGTCCGGCGGACATGGCCCCTCGACGAACCACGCGAGCTCGGCGGGCGAGGCGCCCCACCCGAGGAGCAGCGGAAACAGCGGGTGATCGCCGTCCACGCGCCCCGTGAGCAGATCGAAGCTGAGCCAGCGCCGGTGATTCTCGTGCTCGGCCTGGTAGGCGAGCAGCGGCGTGCTCGTCGTCCTGCCGACATCCTCGGTCTGGATCAGGCGCGCCCGGGGGATCACCTCCCGGATGGCGCGCATGGCGAGCGCGATCGCGCGGCACTCGGTGAGCAGCGCGCGCACGAACGTGCGCGGATCGCGGCCGTGCGGGTACCAGTGCCCGTAGAGGCCCGAGAAGCGGGCCGTCGTGAGCGGCTCGTTCACCGGCGTCCAGTCGGTGACCCACGGATAACGCTCGGCCGCCGCGCGGGCGAAGCGGGCGAGCCCCTCCGAGAAGCCCGGATCGACGAGGCTCGTGTAACGCGGGCCGCTGCCGTGGTGGACGAGCCCGATGATGGGCCGCACCTCGAGCGCCCGGAGCCGCTCGATCCGCGCGTCAGCCCAGCCGAAGTCCAGGCGCTCCGGCCGATCGGGGGCCGTCCGCTCCCAGAGCACGGGCATGCGCAGCGCCTGGATCCCGAGCGCGGCAAAGTGATCGAGATCATCGAGGCGGCGCGCGTGCCCGCTCCGCTCGAGCTGGTGGTGAACCACGTCGCCGACGCGGTTGACCGTGCACTCCACCCCGCCCCAGATCTCGAGGGGCGCCCTCGCCTCTTGCGCCATGGTCAAGCCGCCTTGGCCGCGGCGAGCTGTCGGTTCGGCACGCCGGCTAGCTTGGCGTAGAGGGTGAGCGCCTGCGCCACCACCTGGTCCATGTTGTAGTAGCGATAGGTCCCGAGCCGCCCTGCGAAGTGGACGCCGGGCGTCTCCTTGGCGAGCTCCTCGTACCTGCGGTAGAGGGCCGCGTTCTCCGGCCGCGGCACGGGGTAATACGGATCGCCCTCGCCCTTCGGGATCTCGTAGACGATGGTCGTCTTCGGGTGCACCTGGCCCGTGAGGTGCTTGAACTCGGTGACCCGGGTATAGGGGTTCTCGTTCGGATAATTGATGACCGGCGCGTCCTGGTACCTCTCTTGATCCTTGGTCTCGAAGTGGAACTCCAGGGATCGATACGGCAGCTTTCCGAAGCGATAGTCGAAGAAGGCGTCGACGGGGCCGGTGAAGATCACCTCGCGATGAGGGATCACGCTCTGCATCTCGCGAAACGGGGCGTTGAGCAGGATCTTGATGTTCGGGTGATCGACCATCCGCTCGAACATGCGCGTGAAGCCG
Source organism: Sorangium sp. So ce117 (assembly GCF_051524395.1). NCBI lineage: Bacteria > Pseudomonadati > Myxococcota > Polyangiales > Polyangiaceae > Sorangium > Sorangium sp. So ce117. The sequence goes on along the minus strand of NZ_CP150309.1, from coordinate 4,424,164 downwards.
TGGAGCGGCATGGCCTGGTAGGTGTCGGTGAAGTACCGATCGTCGCGGTTGCTCCGCACCGGCACCCGCGCGGTCACGGCGGCGTCGAGCTCGGACGGGTCGAGTCCCCACTGCTTCCGGGTGTAGTGCTTGAAGAACTTCTCGTAGAGCTCGACGCCGACCTTGCTGACGATCACGTCCTCGCTGGTGCGGATCTGCTCGCGTCGCACGGCCCGGGACGCGAGGAACGCCTCCACCTCGGGCGCGCTCAGGCGCAGGCCGTAGAGCTGGTTGATGGTGTCGAGGTTGATGGGGATGGGGACGAGCTGCCCGTCCACCCAGGCGCGCACGCGGTGCTGGTACGGGCGCCACTCGGTGAACTGAGAGAGGTACTCGAAGACCTCCCGCGAGTTGGTGTGGAAGATGTGGGGGCCGTACCTGTGCACCAGGACGCCGGCGGCGTCGTGGTGATCATAGGCGTTGCCGCCGATGTGCGGGCGGACATCGCAGAGGACCACCTTCTTGCCCGAGCCTCGCGCGAGCCGCTCGGCGAGCACGCAGCCGGCGAAGCCGGCGCCGACGATGAGATAGTCAAACATCGGCGCCCTGCCGCGCCGCCGGGCGCCGGCCCACCATGAGCACGCCGTCGAGGAGCTTCTCGATCTTCGACCATGTGGCGTCCCACGATCCCTGTGCGAGCAGCGCGTCGGCCCGCGAGAGCCGCGCGGCGTGGTCCTCGGCGAGGTACGCCTCGACGGCGGCCACGAAATCGGCCGCGGTGTCGGCGATGCGCGCGAGGCCGAGCTCGCCGTAGGGCCGGACGACATCGCGGATCGACGTGGAGACGACGGGCTTGCCGCCCGCGAGGTACTCCGGCGTCTTGGTGGGGCTGATGAAGCGCGTGGCCTCGTTGCGCGCGAACGGAAGGAGCGCCACGTCCCAGCCCGCGAGGTAGGCGGGCAGCTCTTCGTAGGTCTTCTTGCCGAGATAGTGAATGTTGGGCGCGCGCGGCAGGCTCGCCGGCTCGATCTTCACGACCGGACCGACGAAGACGAGGTGCCATTCAGGCCGGGCGGCGGCCACGCCGGCGATGAGATCGAGATCCATGCGCTCGTCGATGACGCCGAAGTAACCGAGCCGCGGGCCCGGGATCGTGGCCTGATCGACGGGCGGCGCGAGCGGCCGGCGCGCCGCGGCGAAGTGGGCGATGTCGACGCTGCTCGGGAGCAGGTGCACGTTCGCGTGCAGCGCCCTCTTGGACTCGTAGAGGCTGCGCCCTCCCGTGAAGACCACGTCGGCGCGGCGGAGCAGCTCGGCCTCGTGATGCTTGAGCGCGGGCGGCGCGCCGGCGAACGCGGAGAGCTCGTCCATGCAGTCGTACACGACCGCGCTGGCCGCGAGGTGCCGCGAGAACAGCAGCGCCATCGGCGTGTAGTACCAGAGCACATGATCGTCGATGCCGAAGCGATCGAGCATGTCGTCGACGAGATCGCGCTGTAGCGCGTGGATCCGCGCGTCGTCGAGGCCTGGTGGCAGGTGCGGCGTGACGACGCGAACGCCGTGGCGATCGACGGGCGCGGCCTCGATCCGCGGCGGCCCATCGCTCCACATCGGCTCCTCGAAGAAGAACACGCGTCGCGTGCGCGCGCAGCGCGAGAGGAGGTGCTGCGGGCGCTGGAAGACGAAGCTCCAGCGCAGGTGCGAGAAGCAGACGACGTCCGGCCGCCGTTTCGGGCTCATGCTTGTCCTCCTCGGTGGCGGCCGCGGCGCGGCTGATGTGCACGAGCGTGCCGCCGAGGAGGGGCAATACAAGGAACGTACCTGAGGGCCACGTCCATCGCGGAGCTCGGCCGCCTCTCAGCCGCCCGGTTTGGCGAGGCGCCGTTTGAACATCACTCCTCCCCGGCGATCACCTCGTCCATGATGATGCCTTCTTGGCGCGGGCCCGCGCACTCCGCGAGCTCCATCGGGTCGGGGTGCACCTGCCCGGCGGCCCGGCCGCGCGTGGCGGCGGCGATGGCGTCGATCAGGAATTTCGGCGTCCGATCGGCGTAGAGAAGCCCGTTGGCCTCCTGGTAGGTATCGGTGAGCTGCGTGTAGCAGAAGCCCGCGAGCAGCGGTGTCGCGCGCACCACGGCGAGGAGGCGCTCGTACGCCCGCTCCAGCGCCGCGGGGTTATCGGCGGAGGTGTATCCCCACGTGCCGGGGCGTCGGAGCGCGATACCGCCCATCTCCGAGAGCACGATCGGGTGCTCCTGCTTGCGCGAGTGGCCGTCGAGCACGAGCACGCGGCCGCCGGGGCGTTCGCGCCGGAAGAGCCGCGGGCGACACTCTCCGCCGTCGTAACGCTGGGCGATCCGGGCCGGATCCGGATCGTAGTCATGAATACCGATGATGTCGGTGGCCACGGCCTCCCAGCCGTCGTTGCCGATCACCGGGCGCGTCGGGTCGAGCGTCTTGGTGAGGTGATAGAGCGCCTTGACCCCGTGCCGCTCGCGCGCGCTGTCCGGCAGGTTGGGCACGCCCCAGGACTCGTTGAATGGCACCCAGGCGACGACGCACGGATGGCTGAAATCGCGGTTGATCGCCTCCGTCCACTCGCGCGTGAGGCGCTCGATCGAGAGGGGCGTGAAGCGGTAGGCGCTCGGCATCTCCTCCCACACGAGCAAGCCCAGCCGATCGGCCCAGTAGAGATAGCGCGGATCCTCGATCTTCTGGTGCTTGCGTGCGCCGTTGAACCCCATGGCGCGCGTGAGCTCGATGTCGCGCCGGAGCGCGTCGTCGTCGGGCGCGGTCATCCCGGTCTCGGGCCAGTAGCCCTGATCGAGCACCATCCGGAGCCCGACGGGCCGCCCGTTGAGCAGCACGCGGTCGCCCTGCACCGCGATGGATCGGAGCGCTGTGTAGCTGTGCACGCGATCGATCGTCTCGCCGTCGCGGGTGACGAGCTCGATCTCGGCGTCGATGAGCGTGGGTGACTCGGGGCTCCAGAGCAGCTGGTTGCGCGAGTCGTCGATGCCCGGATCGGAGAGCGCGATCCGGCGGTGGACCTCGCCGAGCACCACGGCGTAGCTGTCCTCGGCGAGCAGCGCGCCGTTCGCGGTGAGGCGCAGGCGCAGCCGCAGTCCGTCCCGGCGCTCGCCGCCGATCCTGGCGTAGAAATCGAGCTCCCATCGGTCGAGGCTCGACTGCCAGCGGAGCGCCGCGATCGAGCTCGCGGGCACGCGCTCCATCCACACCGTCTGCCAGATGCCGGTCGTGCGCGGGTACCAGATGGAGTGCGGTTCGAGCTGCCAATCCTGCTTGCCGCGCGGCTTGGCGAGGTCGAGCGGATCGTCCTCCGCGCGCACGACGATCTCGACGGCGCGCGCCGAACCGACGAGGTCGGTGATGTCGACGCTGAACGGGGTGTAGCCGCCGGTATGATGCGCCGCGCGGCTCCCCGCGACCCAGACGGTCGCGTCGTAGTCGACGGCTCCGAAGTGCAGCATCAGCCGCTCTCCACCGCGGAGCTCCGGCACCGCGATGGTGCGCCGGTACCAGACGGCGCGGAAGAGGCCGCGCGCGCCCACGCCGCTCCGCGGGGTCTCCGGCGCGAAGGGGACCTCGATGAAGCCCTCCCAGCCGACGTCGGCCGGCTCCCGGAAGCGCGCCTCGGGATCGAGCGCGAAGCTCCACGTACCGTTGAGCGACTCCCACCCGGCGCGCCGGAGCTGCGGCCGCGGGTAGCCATGCGCGCGCCCGCCGGCGGTGGAGAGGTCTGCTCCGGGGGACGACTCGGCGGTGACGGACGGGCGGTTCATCCTTCGAGGTGCTTCCTTTGCTGTACGGCGGGGCAGACCTTACAGCGCCTCAGGCGTCACGCCATGCCGCCAGCGCGGGTTTTGATCCGCGCGGTGGCGCAGACTTCATCGACGCGAGAATACCGGACAATCACCGTCTGTCCATGAGTCCGCGAATTCCGGCCATGGGGACGGGCCGAGCGGCAAGCAGGCAAGTAGCCTCGAGCGGTGGGCCGGCTCTGACAGGGAAGCTGCTCGCCGCGAGCTGGTCGAGCCTCACTCGGCGTAGACGGCCACCGTCGCGGTGCACGAGGCGTTGCCGACGCAGCCGGCGCGGAAGGTGTAGTAGTCCGAGAGCGCCGCGACGTGGGTCGTCTTCGGCATCTCGGAGCAGCCGATCGTCTCGGCGGAGTCCACCGCGACCTGGACGCCGTTGCGATCGAAGAGGCGGATGTACGACATCCCCGAGCGGCTCGCCCCGTAGAGCACCGCGGCGCAGGTGCCGAAGGAGATCGTCTCTCCGGCGTTGAAGAAGTACGCCTGGTCGACGTAGTTGGTCGTGGCGTAGTTCGTGCTGCTCCTCGAGTACGAGAAGGTGCCTTTGCCGTGCGCGATCGCGACCGTGCCGCTGCACGAGGAGAAACCGTCACAGCCGGCCCGGATCTGGAAGGGCCAGCCCGTCGACGACGTCGTATAGCGGATCTGCGCCGAGATCGACCCCGAGGGGCCGTCGTTCGCCGAGGCCACCTGCACGGGCGACCCGGAGCTCAGGTCGAAGAGGCGGAGGAACGTGTCGCCCGAGGAGCTGGCGCCGACGATGCCCGTCGTGCCGATCATCACGCGCCTGTTTGGGTTGATATTGAGGTTGAAATTGGCCGTGTTCACGGTGGCGTTGTTGGTCGTGCTCCGGCTGAAGGAGAAGAGCGATATCGCCTCCTCCGCCTCGCCCACGACTTCGCTCTGCTCCTCTTCGCTGAGCGCCTCGGCCGCGCAACCGGCCGAGAGCGTCATTGTCAGGGCCAAAAGGACTTGTTCAAACCAGCGGGTGTTCATGTTCTTCCTTCGCTGCCTTTCTCTGGGGTCGCGCGGGCGCGTGAGCGGATCTCGCGGGCGCGCGCGTGCGGGGACTCTGTTCGTTCCTGCGCGGGCGGAGCCCGCGTGCGCGTCAGGGAACGTCACCTCGAGAGGTGTCGCGTGGCCTGCGCGGTAGCTCGATCGGATTCAGCGTACCGCCAAGCACAGCCGTAGCAAAGCCCTTGCCTGGCACAGAGAGAGCCCCTGCACCCCATTCTTGCGCGGCGCTCGACCCCTGCTGAGGGGACGCGAGGCTCGCGCTGGCGCTCGGCGCCGCCAGCAGTGGAGGCTCTTCCCTCCACCCGCCAGCGCGACGAAGGAAGCGCCGAAGCGCTGCCCACCGCGCAAGCCGAACGCGCGGGTGGACAACGCGGTCACCCGACCAGCGGGCGAAGGAAGTCTTCGAGTTGCTCGAGCATGCCCGGGGAAGCGCGCCATCCGATGTAGCCGTCCGGGCGGACCAGCACGAGCGCATCGCCGCCGACGTCGTAGCCGGCGCGCGCGTGCCTGTCCGTATCGACGAGGGCGCGCCGGCCGGCTGGCTCCCCCGGCTGCACCACGGCGCGCGCGTGCACGGCGGGGCCGTACCGGGCGTTCACCCGGGCGACCGTGTCCCCGTGGGCCGCGCCGAAGGCGAGCAGCGTGAAGTGCGGGCCACGGAACACATCGAACAGGCGGACGGGCGCTCCCTCGGCGTCATGACAGGGCGCATCGGGCGCTCGGTCCCCGGCGAGGACGCGCGCCGGCGCGCCGTGAACGTCGCGGGCCAGCGAGCTCCCGCGGTAGCTGATGTCGAGCTGCTGCGTCTCCGGGCCGCGCCGCACCTCGCCCGGGCTTCCCTCCGCGGTCCGGCGATGCAGCCTCGAGGTGAGGCCGAGCATCGCCGCGGCGACGGGAAGCCGCTCCTCCTCGTAGGTGTCGAGCAGCGCCGCGGGCGCTCCCGCCAGCACCTGGCCGAGCTTCCAGCCGAGGTTGTAGGCGTCCTGGACGCCGGTGTTCAGGCCCTGTCCGCCGGCCGCGGGGTGCACGTGAGCGGCGTCGCCGGCCAGGAACACCCGGCCGACCCGGTACCGGTCCACCATCCGCACGCTGGGCCGGTAGAGCGACAGCCAGCCCGCGTCGTGCAGCCGGACATCCGAGCGCCCGGTCCGCTCGTGGAACAGCCTCTCGACGGCCTCCACCGTCAGCTCGGGCGCCTCGTCGCCATGGATCGGTATCAGGATCTGGAAGCGCTCCGTGCCGGGCAGCGGGCACAGCGCGACCGGGCCGCCGAGCGCTTTCGGCCAGGCGTGCCAGCGCTCGCGGTCCAGCCCGTCGGCGCGGACGTCGCCCACGAGCGCCCGGTCCGCCTCCAGCGTCTCCCCCTGAAAGCCGACGCCGAGCGCGCGCCGCACGAAGCTGCGCCCCCCGTCCGCGCCGACGAGGTAGCCGGCGCGGACGCGCTCCGTCTCGCCCGCCCGGACCAGCGTGGCCGTCACGCCGTCGCCGTCCTGCTCGAAGCCGGTCAGCTCGGTGGCGAGCTCGACATGGACGCCGTGCTCCGCGAGCCGGGCGCGCAGGATCTCCTCCGTCCGCCATTGCCCGAGGAGCAGGAGGTTCGGATAGGGCACGTCCGGCGCCGGCGCGCGGCGCTCGAACATGGCCCAGTCGCCGAGCACCGCGGCGCCGTCGTAGGCGCGGATCAGCGGGTAAGGGGCTCCGGCGGCCATCGCCGCGTCGACCACCCCGAGATCGTCGAGGACCTCGAGGGTGCGCGGCTGCACGCCCTTTCCACGAGAGCCGGCGAAATGGGCAAGCGCCTTGTCGACGATGCGGCACGCCACGCCGCGGCGGGCCAGATCGCACGCGAGGGTCAGGCCGGTGGGCCCCGCCCCCGCGATGAGGACGTGCGTGCTCAGCGACGGATTCATTGGCTGTCTCCTGTCAGGTGAAGTCACGCCATCTTGGACGCTGTCGCTTGCCTCGTCAGCTTGCGTTCTGCCAGCATGGTTCCATGCGCAAGCGGGACGCCATCACGCCGCGGAAACAGCCGACGCAGGACCGGTCGCGCGCGACGGTCGAGGCGATCCTGCAGGCGACCGCTTACATTCTGGTCCGGGACGGGTACGCGCGGCTGACGACGAACCGCGTGGCCCAGCGGGCCGGGGTGAACGTCGCGTCGCTGTACCAGTTCTTTCCGGGCAAGGAGGCGCTCGTGGCCGAGCTCCACCGCCGGCACATCGAGCAGGGCCGCGCGGCCGCGGCCGCAGTGCTCGCCGCGCATCAGGGGCAGTCGCCCGATCGGGTGATCCGGACGATGGTGGAGGCCGGCATCGCGGCCCACGCCGTGGAGCCCGAGCTGCACCGCGTGTTCCTCGAGCAGATGCCGCGCATCAAGGCGACCCGATCCGCGGCGAGCGAGGGCTTCTTGCTCGAGGAGGCAAAACATCTCCTGTCGGCGTGGGGTTATGCGGCGCCGGACGCGGAGCTCGCGTGGTGGATGATGCAGACCGCGGCGCACGCGGTGGTGCATCAGGCGATCGTCGAGCGGCCCGACGACGTGCGCTCTGGCGCGCTGGCCGAGGAGCTCGTGCGGCTGCTCGAGCGCTACCTCGGCGGGATGCGGCCCCCAGGGCCCTGCGCCGGCGCGGGGCGGGAGGACACGTGATCTCGTCGATGGCGCCAAGGGCTGCCGCCCCGCGGGACCTCCGCGCGCTCAGCCGGGCGTGGCGATCTCGTCGTAGCCGCGGCCGCTGAACTGAAGAAGGCAGACGCCGTGGCCGAAGGGATCGGCCAGGCGGAGCATGCGCCCCCACGCTGCCACCTCGATATCGGCTTCAGGGACCGCGCCTGCCTCCTGCGCGCGGCGCGCGGCGGCCTCGAGATCGTCGACCACGAAATCGAGGTGGACCGGCGTCCAGTGGCGCCGGTAGTCGCGCGGGGACGCACCGGCGGCAGGCTCGCTGCCGGTCGGCTTCACCAGGAGGTAGATGGGAGCCGCCGCGCCGAGGAGCTCGACCCCGGAGGCACCAAAGCGCCGCCCGACGCGCAACCCGAACGCACGCGTGTAGAACGCGATGGCAGGATCGAGCGCCGGTACATCGATGTTGACGAGCAGATCGGACATGCGATGAGGCTAGCTGCTGGGCACGTCGCGTCCAGGCCAGGACGCTTCGCCGCTGCGCGAGGGGGCGCTCAGAGCGAACCGGGAGCCCTCGGCTCAGAGCGTCTCGAGGTACGCGACGAGATCGTCGATCTGAGCCGGCGTGAGCGCCGAGGTGACGCCGTGTCGATCCCCTCCGCCGCACGGGCCGAAGCGGTCGTGGAGCGTCGCGGCGCAGCCATCGTGCATGTACGGGGCGCGCGCCGCGAGCCCGCGCAGCGACGGCACCTGGAAGGGCTTGCCCGTGCCCACGTCGACCGTCTCGTTGTTCGTGAGCTTCTCGCCGGAATGGCACGTCGCGCACGCGAGGGTCGGCTCGTTGAAGAGCACCTCGCCACGCGCGGCAGCGTCCTCGTCCGCCGGCTTCGACCGGGGCAGGGCCTTGATCGCGTCGAGCCACGCCGCGAACGCGTCGAGGTGATCGAGGCTCGGAAGCGAACCGCCCATCCGGTCCTCGAATACCGCCCTCATGAAGACCCTGAAATTCGCCAGCAACCCATCCCAGTGCAGCGGCACCGTCGCGACGATTCCGCCTGCGAGGGATTGCGTGCGGCGCATTCCGAAGGGGGCGAAGTTCCATACCCGGCCATCTTCATGCCCCTCCGGGTGGCAGGACGCGCAGGTGACGGAGAGGGATCCTCCGTCGTCGCCATGGAAGAGGGCATGGGCGTCGTCGAGCCGGCTCTCACCGTGAAGATCGAGCGTGTTGAGCATCTCGCCGCTGAGGGCCGCGAGGCGCAGGATGATCGGCGGCTCCCGCATCTGCACGAGCAGGTTTCTCTCCCCGTCGTAGCCGACCGCGATGGGCTCGCCGAAGGTGCGGACCATGAGACGGCGCTGATCGGTGGCGAGCGAGCAGGGGTCGATCCCGTCGTACTGCTCCACGGTCTCGAGCGGCGTCTCGACGAGATCGCGGCTGCCCGCCTGCACGACCGCCGCGCTGAGCCCATCCGGCGACACCGCGATGTCGACCGGGAGCAGCCCCAAGCCGAGGCCGCCAACACCAGGCCTGGACAGCGCAGGGCTGGACGAAGGGGCCTCGCTGGGCAGCGGTCGCATGACGGTCACCGCCGTATGCATCACGCTCCGGCGGCAATCCTGCCCGTAGTAGCTACCGATACCCGTATTGCTCGTGGGCGCGACGATGTCGCGCTGGTGCACCATGGCCACGCCGCCCCCGGGCAGCGGGACCGTCCTCCACGCCACCGCCGGCTCGTACTCGCGCGCGTCGTCCTCGGCGCCGTAGATCTCGCGCGGGATGTACGCCGGCGGCCTGATGCGCTCGGCCACGGTCCCGTCCTTCGCGATCACGAGGAGCTCGGCGGACTTGAAGCGGCTCACGAGGAGCGACTCCCCCTCGACGACCACGTCGCGCAGATCACGGTCGAGGCGGAGCTCGCGGACCGGCGGGGCAGCGAGGTCCGACGAGAGCGTCACGAGCTCGCCGCCCGCGCACGCCACGTGGAGCAGGTCTGTCGAGGCGTCGTACGCGATCCCGCGGGGCGCGGGGCAAACGGGCCTGCGGTGCATCTCCTTGGTCGCGAGATCGATCGTGACCACCGCGCCCCCGTGGCGGAGCGCCACATGCACGGAGCCAGCCGCCCCCTCGGCCACGCGCCCGGGCTCGTCGTCCTTCTCCAGAGGGAGGATGGCGTCCAGCTGGAACGCGACGAGGTCGACGATGGAGATCCTGTCGCGGTCCGGATCCGCGGCAATGGCAAGCGCCTTGTCGGCGGTCACAAGGAGCGTCCCGCCGCTGATCGGGGGCGGCGGCACCGCGGAGATGTTGGGGGGTGGATCTGGCACCCTGGGCCCCGTAAACTCTGGAGGAGAATCGTCGTACGGGAGATCGTCATAGCCGTCGTACATCGTGCACCCGGCGAACGCCGCGATCATGGCGACGAGCACGGTGAGCCCCGCTCCGGATTGAGCTTTCATTGCGCCTCCTGCGACCGGCGCGGCTATGCAAGAAAGCTGCCGTGGTCGTGCATCGGGCTGCTGACGACAATACCTCTCCCTGAAATGAGCGAGATCGCAGCGGGCGTGTCGGATTCAGAGGGGGCGCGTCCATGGAGCAGGATTCGCCTTCTCCGCCCAGGGCACAGGATTCCGGCTGCCGGAATCGTGCTGAAAGACGCAAAATGTATACGCTGAAAAGGCCAGGTGTTGCCGTCGTTCCACACGCACCGATCGACCGCCTGCGCGCGGCGCGCCGCGTGCTCGGAACTCGGAAGAGGAGCACGCGCGACCCGCCATCGGATCAGGTCGTGGCCTCGTCCATGGCCGCCTCCGCGATCTCGTCGGAATACAGCTCCGCAAGGGCGGCGAAGCCAGGCTGACACGCATCCATCAACGCCCGGCGCTCTCCGGGGGCGAGCTCGCTGAAGCGCGAGCGCGCTGGACGCACGATGCCCGCCATCCGCTCGATCCAGGCGTCATCTACGTCGACGCCGATGAACTCCATCAGGCGAGCGATGGTCGGGCGCGGCGCTCGACCGAAGTCCTCGTAACGAAGCGTCAAGAGCCGCCCGGGCGCGACGCCCGAGAGCTCGTCGAGCCCAGTCACGATCTCGCCGGACCAGTAATGACCGCACAGCGGCAGCGGCGTCTCGTAGCGCAGGAAGGCCTCGCGATCGAAGCGCTCGGGCAAGAACGGGAGTAGCTCCTCGGGCACGTCGTCCACGTACGCGCGGTCCCTCGATTCCCACGGGTCGACGCCGAGGATCTCGGTCAACTGAACCGCGATCAACGCCATGCGAAACCCGAGGTGACGGCTCATCGAGATGGCGCAGGTGCGGCCGTCGCGCACCAGATGAACGAAACGCGCGTCGGGAAAGTTCTTGATCAGCCGGCGAACCAGCCGCAGCGAGCCCCCGGAACGCTCGACCCACATTCGCTTGCCGAAGCGGTGAGCGAGAAATCCGAACACCTGCTGGTAGTGCTGGCCGACCGCCGCCGTCGGCAGGGTGGCGACGAAGCGCTCGAGGTCGTCGAACAGCGCCTCCGGCTCGTCGCACAGATGCGGAAGCGCGGTCTCCAGGATGGCCGGCACACCCGGTACGCCGCCGAAAGATCGGAGCGCCGCCGGCCGATACAGCACCTCGTCCATCATGACGTCGTGGCGCCGCATCGTCGCCAGCTTGGGCTGGATGCCCGCGACGATCCGCCAGAGCTCGTCCGCACCGATCGGATGGTCCGGGAAACACAGGGAGATCCGTCCACCGAGGTCGGTGGCCAGCGAGAAGAACTCGGAGATGCTCAGCACGTCCGGATGTCGGCGCACGAGGTTCGACAGCATGGTCGACCCACAACGCCCCGTCCCCACGATGAAGAGCGGCCCTAGCGCGCCCATATCAGCGTGCCACCGGGAGGTTCTTGCGGGTCTCTTCGAGGACCTGAAAGTACCACTGGCAGAGCTCCACGAGGGGCACCTCGGCGTACGCAAAACGCTCGCACCCCCGGAGCGCCGCGTCCGTCCGGATTCGCTCGAAATGCTTGTGACCGATGATGTACGAACCGTAGAAGTCCATCCGCTTGTCGAGCTGCTGATCGAGCCAGGAGAAGTCGTCACGCCGGTCGATGAATATGGGCGCGTGCATACCGAGCAGCTCGAACATCGTGCGCACCGTCGCGCCGGTCTTCCATGGGGATGGATGCGTCAGATGAAACACACCCTCACGTGCGTCCTGGAGGGCGATCGCGACGGCCTCCTGGACGACCGCATCGACCGGAACGAGGTTCAGGTCGCCATCCGGGTCGACCCTCATCCGCACGGGGGATCGCGAGAGCAAGCCCTTCTGGGTGCGCTCGATCATCCCGCGGAACTGCACGAGCTGGCGAAAGAAGCCATAACAGCCCGAAAACGAGGTCGCCCCGAGCGTGCGGCTATGCCCCACAACGATGCTGGGGCGAAAGATACGAACGCGCCCGTTCGCCCAGGATGCGACGAGCGTCTCGGCGTCGATCTTGCTTTGCTCGTAGTGGTTGTTGGTCGCGTTGCCGCGGCTCTGCACCTCGGGGATCGCCCCTGTCGCTCGCCCTGCAACGTACGCCGTGCTGATGTAATTGAACGTCCCCGCCCCGAGCTGCCCCGCGAGGGCGAGGACGCGGCGGGTGCCTTCGACGTTGGTCGCCCTGATGACGTCCACGTGACGATTCTCATATTGCAACGATGCGGCCACATGCCACACCTGCGCGACGCGAACACCGATCGGATCGCGGATGCCGCACTCTTGCTCGACGACGTCACCGGCGACGACACGGCACCTGTCGAGCTTCGCGAGCACATCGGTCGCTTCGTAGAGCGTTGCAGCATGATGGATGGACTGGCGGAACCTGTCGACCGCCCCGGTGTCACCGGGTCGGACCAGCGCCACGATGTCGTCATCGGTCCGCCCCAGCAGCTCCAGGACGAGCGCGGCGCCGATAAACCCGGTCGCCCCGGTCACGAGATGCGCTTCCTTCATGGCGGAGAGGGAGCGTATCCCGTGGCCAAGGCGAGCGGAAGGGCCCCCGCCCTCAGGCCGTCATCGCGCTCTGGGCCGCTGCGTCCGGGCGCCCTGCCAGGAGCAACCTCGACGCCGGCCGCACGATCTCCTCGATCGCGCGCGCAGCTGCCTCGCCGCGCGCCGCGGCGCCGAACCGCCCGTGCGCCGCGAGCTGCGCACCTCCTGCGCTGTCGCCTCCCCCGAGCTCCGCGCGCCCGAGCCCCGCGAACACCTCTTCCACCGCCGCGCGCACGCGCTCGCCGCCCACGCGGATCGCCCACGCCACCGTGCCCCACGCGAGCTCGGCGTGCCGCGCTTCATCCGCCGCGATGATCGCGAGCGCGCTCCGCACCGCCGGGTCCTCCGCGGCGCCGAGCTCCTCGGCCGCGACAACTGCCGCGATGGTCTCGCCGATGCAGCCCTCCTTCGCGGCGCGCGCCGCGATCGACGCGAGGTCTGCCTCGACCTCCACCCGCCCGTCGAAGGGAAACGCGCCCGGCGCGATCGCCTCGCCCGCATAGGCGCTCGCGAGGGCGAAGCAGAGGCGCGCGTGGCGGGCCTCGTCGAGCGCCGCGCGGTGCGCCTCCTCCACGAGATCGGCCGGCGCGCCCGCGGCGAGCAGCTCGAGCGCGAAGCGGCCGAACGAGGCCACGGACGCGTGCTCGAAGAGCGCGTCGCGCGTCCACGCCGCGGCCAGCGCCGCCCGCAGATCCGCGGTGAGATGATCGATCCGCGGCGCGGCGGCCTCCGCCGCGCCCCACCCGGCGCTGCCGCGGGCGCGGACGAACGGCGCTGTCCGCGCCGCCTCCTCGACGAGGTACGGGCGCCCCTCGCACATGGGGATGAAGTACGTCTGATAGCAGCACTGGCCGTCCTGCAAGGCTCCATCGCTCTTGACGCTGTGAGATCCGAAGCCGGTCTGATTGAGGATTTCCTGCCCTTCCGACCGCGAGGGGCACGCGACAGGCTCGCTCCCGCCGGCACCTCCGCCGCCCCCGGCTCCCCCCTCGCCGCCAGCATCTCCGAGGGCGTCAGCCTCGTCCTGCGGCCACGCGAAGCAGGCCACCTTGGAGACGGGCTCGGGATCCTCGGGACAGCTGCTATAGGTATTGGTGCAGCCGGCCGCGCCCGCAGCAGCGGGGAGCGCGAGCAGGGCGAAGAGGCGATGGGCAAGCGTGCGTCGGAAGGCATGTGCCGTGTTCATCGGGGACCTCGTTGATGAAGAGCAGGGCTTGACGCGCCTGCACGACGCATGCCTCCGCGAATTCAGCCCCAATTCGAGCCCTCCGCGCCGGCAGAGTATGGTCGGACGGTCATGGGGGGCGCGCAGCTTTACGCCCTCTCGCGGATAGGGCACGTCCCCTTCCATGGAGGAGCCTCGAACACCGACCGACGCGCAGCCCCCCGCCCCCGAGCCCGAACCGCTGGAGTCGCTCGAGGCGCTCGTGCCGAAGCGCAGGCTCTGGCCGGTCTTCGCGGTGCTCGGCCTCGTGATCGCGGCGGCGGGCCTCCTCGCCTTCCGCTCGATGACGGCGACCGATCCGCTGCGCATCCTCGTGGCCATCGATCTCGACGGGTACTGGTGGGAGGGGTCGCAGCCCGCGGCGAGGCTGGCCGACGAGCTCGGCGAGCACCTCGCGGAGCTCGGGTTCGATCCCGTGAAGGGCGGCGACCCGAAGGTGATGAAGGCGCTCGAGAGCGCCAAGGACCCGAAGGATGCCGCGAAGGCGCTCGGCGCCGGCTTCATCATCGAGGCGCGCCTCGCGCCCGAGATCGTGGAGCACCCCATCAAGGAGGGTTACTTCGAGCTCCGGGTCGACGCGCCGGTGACGCTCACGTTCCTCGACAAGGGCACGTCGACCGAGCGGCGGATCCGCGGCTACTCCGGGGCGACGAAGAAGGACCGCGCGATGGCGCTGCTCGCGAACTCCATGGCCTCCCAGGCGCTCGACGCGGTGATCGCGCAGCTCATGGACCACCCCTCGGTGCGCGAGATCACGGAGGGATCGGACATCAAGCTGCTGGAGCGGCTGGCGTCGGCGCGCAGGTTCGTGAAGGACCGCGCCGCGAACCTCGACCGGGCCGCCGGCGCGTACGCCACCCGCGCGAAGGAGATCGAGGCCGAGGAGCAGGGTCGCGTGACCTTCCTGTCGCCCCAGGCGGCGGAGGACCTGCTCGTGGGCACGGCCGAGGGCGGCTATTTCGTCAAGACGGCCGACGTCTCGGTGTTCCACTCGGTGCGGTCCAGGGACCTCGCCCGCAGCGATGCGCTGGAGACGGTCGAGTGGCGGCCGCTCGATCAACCGGCGGTCCCGACGACGGATCCCGGCGCGGTCAAGCCGATGTGGAGGGGTTATCACGTGTACTCGTACCCGTCGTCGCAGCGCGACGGCGACCGGGTCGCGCTGGTGGAGGACTTCATCGGCTGGGCGAAGACGATCACGGTCGTCGACCGATCCGGGCAGAGCAAGCGCGTGCGCGTGGATCCGGAGCACCGCTTCGTCGACCCGAAGCTCGCCCCCGGCGGCAGGTTCGTGGCGGTCTACGATCGCCCGGAGGCGGACGCGCAGGCCGATCTGATGGTGCTCGACACCGACGGCGGCAAGGAGGTGTTCGGCCTCCACACCGAGAACGAGTCGCTCGGCGGGTTCGCGTGGCTCGACGAGACGAGGCTCGCGTTCGTCTACGTGCCCGACGCGTCGGAGGGCGACGCGCCGCACCTCGCGGTGGTCGACGTGGGCAAGCAGCCGCTGTCGATCGAGCGCCCGTTCCGCGCGAAGCCCGGGGAGGACCTGCGCAACCCGGCGGCATCGAGGGACGGGACGAAGATCGTGTGCGTCGTCGACGGCGACGAGCCGGGGATCGCGGTCATCGACACGACGACGTGGCGCCGGAAGGTGTACGCGGCCCCGGGCGGGGCTTCGTGGCCCGCGTTCTCGCCCGACGCCGCGCGCGTCGCGTTCGAGACGCGGGGCGCGGGCGGCACGGACATCGCGGTGCTGGCGCTCTCCACGGGCGAGATCAAGAAGCTGACGGTGGGCTCCGCGACGGAGCGGGTGCCGCGGTTCTCCGCCGACGGGAAGCGCGTGCTGTTCGAGGTGCGGTACCGCGACCCGGTGTTCCCGCAGAAGCGGTCGATCTCGCGCATCGCGAGCGCGGCGGTCGAGCCGTGACCGCGCCCCTCCTCCCTCCGCAGCACGGCGCCAGCGCCCCGCCGCCGGACGCCACCGCCCGGCCGCAGAACACCGGCGCCCCGCCGCCGGACGCCGCCGCTCCTCCCGGCGAGGAGAGCGCCGCGACCGCGATGTTCTACCGCATGTCGGCCGAGCGCCTCCGCGCGCGCTGCCTGTGGAGCGGCCTCGCGCTCGCGCTGTCGGCCCTGGTGCCGTACGAGGTCGCCTACGGCCACGGGATCTTCGTGTGGAGCGTGCTCCCCGAGCTCGCGCCCGCCGCCCAGGTCGCCGCGCTCGCGCCCGCGATCGCCGGCCTGTGGCTGCTCTTCCTCGGCGCGCGCACCGAGCGGCGCGCGGGCCTGCTCGTCGAGCGGCCGACGTCGCGCGCCATCGCCGTGCTCGCCGCGTTCGTGGCCGTGAACGTCGCCGTGTGGATCGGCCGCCGGAGCTCCGCGTGGGACATGCTGCCGCTGCCGGACAGCCTGGTGACGCGGCCGGCCCCGTTCCTCGCGGTCTTCGCGTTCACCGCGGCGGGCGTGGTGCTGCGCTTCCACGCGCGGGCGCGCAGGGGCGGCAGCGCGCTGCTCGTCGCGTCGCTCGCCGCGGCGCTCGTCTTCTACCTCTGGCCATCGCGCGGCGAGATCCCCGCGCAGACGATCGCGCGCGCGGCCGTGCTCGTCGCGACGCTGCCCGACGCCCGCTTCCAGCTCGGCTACGGCATGGTCCTGCTCTTCGTGCTCGGCCCGCTCGCGATCGCCCTGCTGGGCCTCGCGTACGCGCGCCGCGTCCCCCGGCGCGAGCACCCGGGCCTCGCGATCGCGGCCGTGTGGGCCATGCCGGGCCTCATGCTGCTCTTCGTGTACCGCGCGTTCCTCTCGGGCGGCTGGGGCGTCGAGGCGGGCACCGTCGCCTTCTTCGCGCTCCTGCTCGCCGCGGTCGTGGCGGTGCTCGCCTCCGCGATCGAGGTGCTCGCGCTCGGCGTGATGGTGCCCGAAGCCGAGCTGGAGCCAGGCATCGGGGCCAGCGCGGGCGGGGCCCGGCCGATCGTGGCGGCAGGCGCGGCAGCGGCCTCGGTCGCCGCGCTGCTGGGCGCGCTGCTCGTGCTCGGCCGCCCCGCGCCGAAGGGCGTCGACTGGAGGCTCGGCGCGCCCACGGCCGAATGGGACAAGGTGTACGGCGAGCTCTTGCCGAGCTGGGAGCGCGCGCGCATCGCCCGCGACGCGCACGCGCGCAGCGGACGCGCACAGGGCACGGGCGCGGAGGCGCAGGTGCTGACCAGGGCGCGCAGCCGCGAGATGCTCGCGGTCGCCAGGGCGCAGCCCGACGGCGAGGACGTCGCCGCGGCGCTCGCGACGCTGGCCGCTCAGGTGGACGATCTCGAGCTCTCCGGCCGCGCGTTCGGCCGGTTCGTCGCCGAGGCCAACGACGAGGCGCGACGCGCCGGGCTCGGGTACTACCTCGACGCGGCCGTCAATCTCGGTGTCTCGGCCGACGGCGCCACGCGGCGCTTCTACACAACGCCTTACCGGGTCAAGGAGGTCCACGCCTACCGCGTCGGCGACGACCGCTTCGCGACGCTCCTCGTGGAGCCGATGACGGACGAGCGCCGCGTCCACCTCGGCTTCTCGCGCGACCAGGATCCCTTCGCGCTCGTCCTCGGCTCCGAGGTCCGGTCCTATGCCGAGCGGTTCGATCAGGAGGGCGCGACGTGCCACGCGGCGGCGGACGGCGCGGACGGCGCTCGCGCCGGCGCCCTCGCGCGCTGCGACGCCGCGCTCGCGAAGCTGCGCGAGCGCCTGGGATCCACGCTCGAGCGGGCCGTGCTCGCCGGCACCGAGCGGCACGAGCTCCAGCACCAGATCGACGGCCCTCACCTGCCCCTCTCGCCCGCGGTGACCGAGCTGCTCGCCGGCTTCTCCGACGAGGCGCAGGACCGCGTGAGCCGCGAGCTCTCCGCGTACATCGCCGAGATGACGGCCGGCGACGCGCCGCCGCAGCTCACGCTCGTGCACCTGTTCCCCTTCGGCGTCGTGGCCCGCGGCGGCGCCGAGCACCGGGTGGCCACGCTCGTCCTCGAGACGCTCTCCGGGAGGAAGCTGCGCTTCGGCGCGCGGCAGGTCGATCCCGAGACGTACGCGCAGGCGTTCGAGGAGCAGGTCCGCCGCGGCGACGACGAGCTGCGCGAGGCCGCGCGGCGGGGCTACCGCGAGCACTTCGGGGTGGATCTGCAGGAGCCCGTGCGGGAGTGACCGCCCCTCTCGCCTGGAAGCGCCGGCGCCGCAGCCAGCCCCGCTTGGAAGCGCCGCGCCGCAGCCAGCCCCGCTCGCCTGCGCGCCTCAGGGCAGGACGCGCGTCTCCCGCGCCGCCGACAGCGCCGCGCCGCCGGCCCAGGGCTCCACCCGGTCTCCCAGCGAGGCGCGCACCTTCGCGACCTCGTCCCGCGTGATGGCGGGCGCGCTGTTCCCCCAGCTCGACCGGACGTAGGTGAGCACCAGCGCGACGTCCTCGTCCGACAGCGTGACGCCGAGGTTGGGCATCACGTCGTTGTAGAGCGCGCCGTTCACCTCCATCGGACCGGCGGCGCCGAGCAGCGTGATCCGGATCGGCGTCTCCTTGTCCTCGAGCAGCCATGACGAGCCGGTGAGGGGCGGATAGCGGCCCGGCTTCCCCTCCCCCCTGGCCTGGTGACAGTTGGCGCACGAGCGATAATAGATCTTGCCGCCCTGGGCGAGGTCCTCGGCCGGGACGCCGGACGCCGCCACGCCGCCCGTCGGCGTCCGGGCGTCCAGCTTCCGGAGGACCATCCACGGCAGCGCGAGCACGCCGAAGGCCACGATCAGCATGATCACCACGACGTGCGCCGTGCTCTGCGCTCCGTCTCGAGCGTCGTCGCGCTTGCTTGTTGGACCCACGGGGTGCTCCTCCGCCGCAGGTGAAGCGCACACGTCCGCGGCCGTCAAGGATCCCCTGACGCCCGCGGACGCGCCCCGGCTCGGCGCGACTACGCCGTCGCCGCGGCCACGGCGACCCCGGCGCTCTCGCTCCTCGCGGCGGCGGCGCGCGGCGCCTTCTTACGGGTGACGCTGCGCCGGCCGTCGATGCTGACGGGCACGTCCCCGTCCACCGTCACGCGGCGCACCACGCGGACCTGATCGCCGTAGTCGTTGATCGCGTAGTGCTGCGTGGCGCGGTTGTCCCAGACCGCCACGTCGCCCGCGGCCCAGCGCCAGCGCACGGTGTTCTCGAGGCGCGTGACGTGCTCCTGGAGCACCTGGAAGAGGTGCGTCGAGTCGTGGGACGAGACGCCGAGCAGCCGCTTGACGAAGTGGCCGAGCACGAGCGACCGCTCCCCGGTCTCCGGGTGGACGCGCACGACGGGGTGCTCGGTCTCGTACACGGTCGACGTGAACACCTCCTGATAGCGCCGCACGTCGTCCGCCGACGAGTTCGGCTTCCGCGCCTGGTAGTCGTACTCGTTGCTGTGGACCGCCCACAGCGTGTCCGCGAGCGCGCGCAGCGCGGGCGGCAGATCCTGGTACGCGGCGACCGTGTTGGCCCACACGGTATCGCCACCGTACGCCGGGATCACGAGCGCCCGGAGGATCGAGGCCCTCGGGTAGGCGTCCACGAACGTGACGTCGGTGTGCCAGGAGTTCGCGCGCCCGCCCTCCCGCGAGTCGAGCTCATGGATGTAATCGGTGCCATTGACCACGGGCACCGTCGGGTGCGCGACGGGCTTGGCGCCGAACAGCGTGGTGAGCGCCTCCTGCGAGCCGTCGTCGAGGTGGTGCTGACCCCTGAAGAAGATGACCTTGTATCGCAGCCAGGCTTTCCGGATCTCGCTCACGGTGGCGGCGTCGAGATCGCCGCTGAGGCGCACGCCGCGCACCTCCGCGCCGATCCGGCCAGCGACGGGGACGATCTCGAGGACGTTGTTGCTCTGGTTCTGTGTAGCGCTCATGCGGAATTCTCCTCGTGGCAGAGAAAGCGAAAAGGGTGCTGGGATGGCGTCGCGGTGCGGTGGTCGGCTATCGACGTGTCGGCTCAGTGCGACGCCGGTTTGTGTGCGATGGCGAAGAGGCGCCTCCCCTCGAGTCGGATGCCCTCGGGCGTCCGGAAGGCCTCGAGCTCGCGCTGGATGTCCTCGATGGCCTGGCTGCGCAGCGACTCGGGCAGGTGTCCGAGGAAGTTGCCGAACGAGCTCGCCTGCGAGAAGGCGATGGCGGCGCGCCCGTCCGGCTGATGGTGCACGTTCTCCTGGGCCTCGATCTTCTGCACGGTGAAGCCGGCGCCCCCGAGCAGCCCGGCGAGCTCCACGGCGGTGACCCAGTGGGGCGTCCCATCCCGGGACTCCGGATAACGCGCGTAGGGCTCACGCGAGAGCACCTCCCGCTTGATGGCCTGCAGGCGGTTCGGGTGATCCTTCGCGCCCGTGGTGAGCCCGATCCGGCCCCCCGGCTTGAGCAGGCGGTGGATCTGCCGCAGCGGCTCGGTCTTCTCGGGGAGCCAGTGGAAGACGGCGTTGAGGTACACGACATCGAAGCTGCCGGAGGGGAGCCCGTCGAGCGCGTACGCGTTGCCGACCTGGAAGGAGAGGTTCGCCTTCGCCTTCTGCTGGGCGATCTCCACGCGCAGCGGCAGCGGGTCGATCCCGAGCACCTTCCCTGTCGGCCCGACGAGGCCCGCCACGTGCTCTGCGAGCAGCCCGGTGCCGCTGCCGACGTCGAGCACGTGATCGCCGGGGCGGACGCCGAGCTCGGCGATCAGCCGCTTTCCATGGCGGAACTGCCGATCGGCGCTGCGCACCTCGTAGTCCTGCGCGAGCTGGGGCGTATCGAAGACGAGACTGAGACCACTCATGCAACGGCTCCGTGAAAAGGTTGTTCTCTGGCGCGCTGGGCGGGGTGACGGCCCGGGCGGCGCGCCACCGCGGGCCCGGGCGGCGCACCGCCGAGCGCGCCCTCCGTGCCGGGTCGCTGCTCCGACGCGCGCCGCGTATCGCACGCGCCGTGCCAGGCATTTCCACGCGCTTCGGCCGGACTCCGCGCGCCAGCTGCTGCGTCACGAGCACGCGGTCAGCAGCGCCTGCTGCCGAGGCCGCACCGCGCCCGCCGCGACCGCGCGAGCATGGCGCCGGAGCGGCGCACGAGCGCGGCGGACAGGCCATGCCGGGCGTCCAAGCCGTGTGAACGATCCGGCGCTGGACGCGCGGTGTACAGCAAGAGTGGACCATTCGATAGGTTCACCTTTTCAGAGTGCGCCCTGCCCTCATCGCGCTCCGTCGGCTCCACCGCTTCTGTCCGGTCGATCGTTGATTGATCGACGTTCACATTCCTGCAAAGGACGACGGGTGACCGGATGAAGCGCGCGGCGCGGGGTCGATGCGCGATGCGGCATGGCGAAGGTGTGACTCCACGCTCCCAAGCGCTCCTCTCCTGTGGCAGACTGCGCGCATGCTTTTTCATGTCGTGAGGAACGGTTCACTCGTCGGCGCGCTGCTGCTCGCGGCGGGATGCAGCTCGGGCGGCGGGCAAGCGCAGCCCGAGGGCGAAGGGGGGTCGGGCGCCACGGTGGGCAGCGGCGGATCGGGCGCGCAAACGAGCGGCGCAGGCGGCGCGGGTGGCGCCGGCGGCGCGGGCTGCGCAGAGTTCGCGATGCCCACCGACGTGGACTGCGCTGCGCCGCTCGACGGCGTGCTGCCGGTGGATCTGCGCTGTACGGGGCTCTACGGGAACTTCGATCAGCGCGAGCTCGCGTGCGGTGTGCTCGAGTACAAGCCTGCCGTGGAGCTCTGGAGCGACGGCGCCGAGAAGCGGCGCTTCGTGTCGATTCCGAAAGGGCAGCAGGTGGACACGAGCGATCCGGACGCGTTCATCTACCCCGAGGGGACGCAGTTCTGGAAGGAGTTCAGCGTGACGGGCGCGGGCGGCGCGCAGCGCCTCGCGGAGACTCGCCTCCTGCGCAAGACGGCCGCCGGCTGGGTCTATACGAGCTATGTGTGGTCCGAGGACGAGAAGCAGGCGATCCAGATGCAGAACGACTTCGGCGTGACCGATCTCTACGGCACTGGCCACACGGTGCCGAACCGCGATCAGTGCCAGGAGTGCCACGTCGGGCGCGCCGATTACGTCCTCGGCTGGGACGCGCTGATGCTCGGCGCTGGCGCCCAGGGGCTCTCGGCCGAGACGCTGGTCGAGCTCGGTGTGTTCGCGGACGCGAGCCATCTCGCCCTCACGATTCCTGGCAACGAGGTGGAGCGCCAGGCGCTCGGCTACCTGCACGCCAACTGCGGCGTGAGCTGTCACAATGACCTGCCCGAGGCGGCGGCCCACGATACGGGCCTGTACCTGCGGCTCGAGGCGGGCGAGCTCGGCGACGTGATGGCCACGGACGCCGCCCGGACGGGCATCAACAAGCGCCCCGCGGAAAACGCGAAGTACGAGGGCCTCACGAACCCCGACCCCGCCAACTGGTATGACATCCGGCCGGGGGACCCGTCGCGCAGCTTGCTTGTCGCCCGCCAGGTGCTCCGCGGCTTCGAAGGGCAGATGCCGCGCATCGGGACACACAAGGTCGACGAGACGGGCGTGGAGGTGGTCTCGCGCTGGATCCAGGAGATGAAGGAAACCTACCCGCCGCCTGGACCCTAGTACCTCGGGTCAGAGATCCTGCCAGGGACCGGCGTCGCGAGGGGAGAAAGAGTTCAACGCAAAGGCGCCAAGTCGCAAAGGCGCAAAACTGCGCAAGATCTGTTTTTTTGCGGCTTTGCGACTTTGCGACTTGGCGCCTTTGCGTTGAAATCTCTCCCCAGATCGCTGGCCGGACTTCTGGCAGGCGGAACGAGTACGGCCTCGCCCAGGTCCGTCTCCGGTTGCGTGCAGGTAGTGCCGAGCTGCCCGGCCTCGTGGAGTGCCCCTCACAGGCGCCAACCAAGCTCGTTCTGTCACGCTCAGGGCACGAAGCCCGCTCCACCCCACCATCGGTCACCCACGTGAACGTCAACGTTTACGTGAACGTGGTCGTGGTCGTGGTCGTGGTCGTCAACGGTCAGCCGTAAACGACCACGACCACGTAAACGTTAGGATGTAGGAGAACGCGGCGCGAAGCGTGGTTGACGTTTATGCCACGGGGCGAGCAACGGGATCGATGTGCGGGATGCCAGGAGAGAGGTGGAGCGTCCTGGGTACTTCTCACGCCTGAGGGCGCGGATGGCGCCCCCCCGAGCCCCGAAAGTCGTGAGGCCGGCAGCTCGGATCCCCGCCGACCTCAAGCGTTCGCCAGGATCAGGTCGGTCCCGGGGCGCCGTCCGCGATCCATTTACGCAAGATCTCGAGCTGCGCCGGGCTGACCGTCGGCCCCCCCGTGCTGGGCGGCATCACGCCCGAGATGCACTGCGCCGTGGAGGACTGCTGGCAACCCGCGGCTTCCGCCTTGCCGGCGGCCTTGAGGTAGAGCCAGCTGTGGTCGGGGTCGCCCGGGACGACGAGCTTGAACTGGCCGCCACCGCGCGTGGCGACGTTGACCAGACCGTCGACGATCTCCTTGGAGCTGAGGCGGCCACCGAGCGACAGCCCCGCGTTGGGGCCCGACTCGGCGTGGCAGCCGCTGCACAGATTCGTCGCGCTCTCGAAGATGGGCCGCACCTTCTCGTGGAAGTACCCTGACTCCACCGGCAAAGGCGCATTGGGATCCCTGACATCCTCGGGGTCCAGGTTCTCCTTGATGATCTTGATCTCGGTGTCCATCTCGCGGCACTGCGCGATCAGATCATCCGTCAACTTCTTGTCCGTCGGCAACATCCCCTTGGCGCGCCGGTACTTCTCCCACACGTTGTCGATCCAGCCGTGGAGCTTCCAGAACATGTAGTTGTCGATGTTCGCATTGGTGTTGTTCACACCGTGCGTCGTGTTGCCCGGCCGCGCCCACTTGGCGTGCAGAACGAAGTGGAGCCCCACCCACGGCATGTTGGTCGCCCCCGCCAGCTTCTGCCCCACGTTGCACTGAAGCCAGAAGCCGAGCTCGCCTTCGTCCTTGAACCTCGCGAGGTTCTCGGGCTTGTCGATCTCATCGCCGATTTTCCCGGCTTCGAGGGCGGCCGCGTCCCAGTTCTTCCACGCGGAGCGCCACTGGGACGGCACATCTTCCGCCTTGGTCGGGAACTTGGTGAAGCCCGTGAACTGCTCTTTATGATTGGGCCAGAGCTGCTGCAGCGCCTGGATCATGTGGCGGTGGAACACAAGGAACTGATAGCCGTCGCCGGCGCTCTGACAGTTCTGATCCTGCGGGACCAGCTGCTTGAATTTGCAGATGCCCACCTTGCTCCCGGCGCCCCCGAAGTTGCAGGCGCGGATCGCGTGCCACTCGACGTGAGCGTCCTGCCACCTGTTTTCATACATCCAGTCCAGGACCTGGGGCTGCACCGTCGTATCGACGATGTCCGGACTGTTGTTGCCGGGCGGAAAGAACTCCGCCGGGCCATCCTTCATGTTGGGATCCGAGTCGCTCGGGTGCGGCATGTACCCGCTCACGCAGTGGTCGTACGCAGGATGGTCGTCCGGACCGCCGCCGACACCGGCACCTCCGGTGCCCGCGCCCGAGCCCGAGCCCGAGCCCGAGCCCGCACCCGTGCTCGCCTGCGAGCCCGCACCCGTGCCCGCGCCCGAGCCTGAGTTCACGCTCGATTGCGAGCCCGCGCCGCCCGTCCCGCCCGTCGCGTCGGGTCCTCCCGCGCCGCCCTCCGACGCGCCGCTCAACGAGTTGCCATCGTCACCGGCGCACGCGCTGAGCAACAACGCGGCCAGCGCGGCGAGCGTCGCCAGGCCCCGCCGGGATGTACGGAGGTCGGTTGCAGAACCCTGGTGCAGGTCGATAAATCGCATGTCGCTCTCTCAGGCTCTCAGGCCGTTAGGCTCAGTCCGTCAGGCGCAACCCGCCTCACCGCGGGCAGGTAACACCACTGTACCAGCGTCACGCGAACTTCGTCAACGGTGTTAACGAATGTACTGTACTCGTGTATTTATAAACCTTGTGAACGCTCACAGGAGGTCTGTGCAGTGAGGGCGGCCCTTTCGATGCGTGGTGACTCGGTAGCCAGGCCGTCGGCTTCAGATGTCGAGTCGAGCGAGGCGACTCGCTAGCGCCGGTGTCTCAGCGGACGTGGATGTCCGGCTTCGGCGCTGCATCCATCCCCTCCCCGATATGGAAGCTCGGGTGAGGCGGCTGGTTGTAGGCGCCGTTTTGCCACGAGATGGCAACGCGGTACTGCGGATCGTGCATCAGGGTGTAGATCCGGTTCGTCGCGACCTGGTTCGTGGTGAAGATGCGGATGGAATCGCCGCAGCGGAAGATCACCTCTTCACGCCAGTCGCCCAGGATGTCGGCGCTGAGCGTCGGCGAGCTCTTCGTGCCGTTGTTCGAGGTACACCCGGCGGCCGTGAAGTTCCCCCCTTGGCCGTCGGCCTGGCGGATGCCGTTGCCGTCGAGGAGCTCCCGGCTCAGGTCCGCGTCCCACCAGATGAGGAAGTTGCTCGACGCAGGGCGGCTCCCGACGCCATCACCGTCCGAGCCGCGCAGCAGCTCGCTGTTGTTGACCCACGCCTCGCTGCCAGGGCTGCGCGGGTCGACGTCTGCAGCCACACCCCGGCCAGGGCCCTCCTCGCCGCCGTTGCCTGGCCCCCTCCAGAGGACCTCGCACGTGCGGGCGTCGCGCATGGCGTAGGCGGGTGCGTCGCCGCTCTCGTACGGCTGGAACACCTCGAGGCCAGGGCGCGACGGGATGTGATCCGTGACGTGCAGCGCGTCGCCGTGAGCGTAGTAGTCCACCGCGCAGAGGCCCGTGCCGTCGTCGTCGAACGTGGCGCCGCCGTTGATGATCTCCTGCTGCGGGTCGTCGTCCACGTTCGCGACGCTGATGGAGTGGCAGCCCTTGCCGCCGAACGCCTCGTTGGCGCGGCTCGAGCTGGAGTCGAACGTCCAGAGGTTCGAGAGCGCGCCGTCGCGGTAGTTCCAGGCCGAGAGCGTCGTGCGCGCGTAATAGCCGCGCCCGAACACAACGCTCGGGCGCCCCGTGTCGTCGAGGAAGGCGATGGTGCCGACGAAGCGGTCGACGCGGTTGCCATAACACTCGTTGTTGCCCCAGCTGCACGGGTCGCTGCGGCCGACCTTGAACTCGGTCGTTGCGAGCTCTGCGCCGGTGTCGCCGGCAAACACGGTGAGGTACTCCGGGCCTGTGAGGATATAGCCGTCGTTGTTGCGGTAATCCTTGGAATCGTCATCGCCGGCCGCGGGCCCCTTGCTGAGGTACTCGCCCCTCCCATCGCGCGTCCCCGGCGCCGTCTTGACGGCCACCTCCGCCTTCCCGTCGCCGTCGAGATCGTACACGAGGAACGGCGAGTAGTGCGCTCCGGCCCGGATGTTCACGCCGAGATCGATGCGCCAGAGCCGCTTGCCGTCGAGCGAGTAAGCGTCGAGGTAGGTCTTGCCGGTGCGGCCGGCCTTCGAGTTGTCCTGGAGGTTCGACGGATCCCACTTCAGGATGATCTCGTAACGCCCGTCGCCGTCCACGTCTCCCACGCTGCCATCGCCGCTCGAGTACGTGTAGCCGTCCCCTGCGGGCGGCGGCGTCGTCGGGATGGACAGGGTTCCATCCTTCCACACGGGCGCGGACTCCGACTCGCCTTGCTCGACGCCGCCGATGACGGGGCGCACGGTGTAGACCGAGCTCGGAGAGCCGTCGCGGTCCACGAGGTTCGTGGAGTCCGCGAGCGGCGCGGCGTTGACCTTGGCGCCGTCGCGGTAGACGTTGAACGCGATGTCGTCGGGGTCGTAGCCGAACAGGCGAAAGCCCACGTACGTGCCGCCCTCCGTGGGCACGGCCACGACACCGCGGTCGAGGTCTTCCATCTGCGCGAACCCCGTCGGTTCGCCAGCGCCCGCGCCCGCGCCGCCGCTGCCGGTCGCGGCGCTGGTCCCGGCGGTGCCGCTGCCGGACGCAGCGCTGGTCCCGGCGCCGCCGCTGCCGGACGCAGCGCTGGTGCCCGCGCCGCTGCCGCTGCCGCTGGACGCCGCGCCGGTCGTACCGCCGCCCGTCCCGGCGCCCTCCCCGCCGGCGCCGTCCGAGCTGGTTCCGGGTTCACCGCTCGATCCGCATGCCAGGTGAGCGGCAGCGAGCGAAAAGCAAATCAAGAAAATAGGTCGTCTCATGCATACCTCGCGCGGCCCCTCATCGTCCGGTCGGCGCCTCGCCTCCCGGCCGTGAGCGGAATGGTGGCCTCGTTTCTCACCCAGGTTGTGAGAGCAGGGCGAAGTCAGTCATGAGAATTGCACGGGACGCACGATTCCTCGGGCGTCGAAAATTTACCGCCACGCACCTGAGGACAACGGGCTCGGCTGGCCCGAGCCCCTTCAGGGCAGCAGGTGCTCGCGCTCGAACGGCTCGCCGCGAGAACTGTCGTGGCGGGGATGGGGATGGGGGCTACTGCCGTGAAGGCACGCGGAGGCGCTCGCGGCGCCTCTAGGTCTGGCGAGCGACCGTGAGGACGCGGAACGTCTCGTCGGCGGCGGCGCCCGGCTTGCGCCGGGTGCCCCACCCCACCGCGGCCCGGTAGCTCCCGAGCAGCCCGGACGCCTCGATCCGTTCCTCGTCCACGGCGACCGGCCGCTCCGCCTCCGGGGCCACGTAGAGCGCGTCCACCGGGCAGTAGGCCTCGCACATGAAGCACGTCTGGCAGTCCCCCTGCCGGGCGATGACCGGCGCGCCGCCCGGCACGCGGTCGAACACGTCGGTGGGGCAGACCTCGACGCAGAGATCGCACCCGATGCACCGGGCGTCGCTGACGAGCTCGATCATGGCGCCTGCGCCTCCGCCGCGGCCGCGCCGATCGACGCCGGCGCGGGGGACTCGGGGCGCACCCACACGTGGTCCAGACCGCCGGTGATCAGGCGCCGCTGCTGCGCCGGGTCGAGCCCGGGATGGTCCGTGTGTTTGTGCATGCCGCGCGTCTCGGTGCGCGCGCGCGCCGCGTTGAACATCCAGCGCGCGGTGGCCACCATCGCGGCGCTCTCCCGCGCCCGCACGGCCCCGCGCACCGCCGCCCCGGGCGAGGCCTGCCGCACCTCCCGCCACAGCCCATCGAGCCTGTCGAGCGAGGCCGCGAGCCCCCGCGCGGTGCGGAAGAGGTTCTTGTCGTACGGGAACACCTCGTCTTGCACCGACCGGATCACCCCCTCCGCGTCGAGCGGCCTCGTCCCGCCCGCCGCCGGGAGCGCGGCGCGGCCGGCCCCCTCGACGACCCGCCGGCCGGCGCTCGGGCCGACGCTGCGCGCGAACAGGGCTGCTCCCTCGCCGGCCCACTGGCCCGAGGAGATGGCCCACGCGGCGTTGTGGCTGCCGCCGCCCGTGAATCCGCCGCAAATGAGCTCTCGCGTCGCGGCGTCTCCGGCGGCGTAGAGCCCCGGCGCCGATGTGGCGCAGCCGTGGCTGGTGATGCGGATCCCGCCCGTGCCGCGCACGGTGCCCTCGAGCCGCAGCGTGACGGGGAACCGCTGCCGGAAGGGGTCGATGCCGGCGCGATCGAAGGGAAGGAAGAAGTTCGGCTGGGCCGTGCGCATCCACGCCTGGAGCGCCTCGTCGGCCTTGTCGAGCTGGGCGTAGACCGGCTGCGTGAGGAGGGTCTCTGCGATCACGGACCGGCCGCGCTGCGAGCCGGCCCCCTCGATGACGCGCCCGTCCTCGTAATAGAACGTCGCCCAGTTGTAGAAGAGGGTCTTGGTGACCGACGCGAAGGCCGGGGCGATCGCATAGGCGTTGGAGAACTCCATCCCTGACATGTCGGCGCCCGCCTCGGCGGCCATCAGCCCTCCGTCGCCGGTGAGGACGTTGGTGCCGAGCGCCTTGCTCAGGAACGCGCAGCCGCCGGTGGCGATGACCACGGCCCCGGCCCTCACCACCCACCTGTGCCCGAGCTGCCGGCAGATGCCGGACGCCCCGGCGACCACGCCGCTCGCGTCGACGAGGAGCTCGATCGCTGGGCTGTGATCGAGGATGCGGACGCCCGCGAGCTTCACCCGCTTGCGCATGAGGCGCATGTACTCGGGGCCTTGCAGGCTGCGGCGGACGGGCTGCCCGCTGTCGTCGACAGGAAACGGATAACCCCACGTCGCGAGGTCGTTCACGCTGGCCCACGTCCTGTCGAGCACGCGGTCCATCCAGCCCCGGTCCGCGAGGAAGCCGCCCAGCCCCTCTCGGCTGGCCTTGGCCGCCTCGCGCATCTCGGGGACCGGGGGCACGTACCACACGCCCACCCCTGAAGGCGCCGTGGCGCCGCTGCTGCCGCAATACCCCTTGTCCGCGAGCACGACGCGCGCGCCCTTCGCCGCCGCGGCGAGCGCGGCCCAGGTCCCGGCGGGCCCGCCGCCCAGCACCAGGACGTCGGCCTCCAGCGCCAGCGTGTCGCTCCCGTCGAGGACGCGTCCGACCTCGCCCTCAGGCTCCAGTTCCTCGCTCATGATGGGAAGGCTCCCTTGTTCAGGCCAGCTGCCTTATCCGCCCCTCTCCACTGCAATTGCAGCCGACATGCCATGGCCTGTTTCCCCACGTCGATCCGGCGGGCGCCCCCCTGGTTGCTGGAGAGGCACCAGGGGCTGCTGCCCCGGTGCTGCTCCGGGCGCACCTCCGCGGCACCTCGAGCGCGCCTCGACCCCTGCGCCGCAACTACTGCAGCTGGAAACCCATCGCCAGGAGCGCCGCGCGCAGCCGGTCGCGCCCGCGCAGCGCCTGGGCCGACTCGACACGCGCGGCCGAGTGGCGGCTCCAGCTCCCCTGCACGCCCATGCGCTCCTTCGCGTAGAAGCGCTCCATGAGCTGGTCGTAGCTATCGAGGGCGCCCACGCTTCGCTCGAACGCGCCGTACTGCTCGCGGTGCAGGACGACCTCTTGCGGGAGCCGCGGCTTGATGCTCGCCGGGGCGGCCGGGTCGGGCCAGCCCACGCACAGGCCGAACGTCGCGAACACCTGGGGTGGCAGGCCGAGCTCGGCCGCGACCGCTTCAGGGTGGTTCCGCAGCGCGCCGATATAGACCGTGCCGAGGCCGAGCGACTCGGCCGCGACGAGCGCGTTCTGCGCGGCGAGCGCCGCGTCGACCACCGCCATGACGAACATCTCGAGGTAATCGAGCCCCTCGTGCCCCACGCCGCGGTGCTTCGCGAGCTCGCCGAGCCGCCGCAGATCGGCGAGCCATACAAGAAACAGCCCGCACTCGCGGATGTGCGCCTGGCCGCCGGCGAGCTCCGAGAGGCGCCGCCGCCGCTCGGCGTCCTGCACCGAGAGCACGCTCCAGAGCTGCAGGTTCGACGAGCTCGGCGCCGACTGCGCCGCGGCCACGAGCAGATCGAGCGTGCCCTCCGGGAGCGGCTTCGGCGCGTAACGCCGCACCGAGCGATGTCCGAGCAGCGCCTCGATCACCTCGTTCCACTGCGCGAAGCGGGGCGCCGGTCCCTCGCTGCCGTACCGCTCGCCGAAATAACCCAAGCCGCGATCACTCATCGGTCTGCTCCTTGCCATCCTTGCAATCGATCGTCTCTCGCAGCGCGGGACGTACTCCCCTGCTGCGATGCCAGGCTGTTCCCTGCGCGCCTCGGTGCCGCGGGCGCGCGGCGCGACGATCCCGGGGAGCCGCGCCAGCCAGGCCATTGTCCGTTATAACGGATGATTCATCCGTCAGAAAGGGCAAACCGCTCTGCTCGCCGGGTGAGCGGAAACCCCCGCGGGTGCACCGGGCCGCTTGCGGTGAGCCGATCGTGGCCCAACGCCAGGATGATGAAAATTTCCGCCATGGCTATATCCGGACTCGGCCTCGCGGCGCTGGCGACGGGGTGTGGCAAGGAGGAACGTGCGCTCGCGGAGGAGCGCCCGGCACAGCCCGCCATGATCGAGCGGCAGCCCGCCGAGCCGCCGCTCGTCGCGACCGAGGCGCCCGTGCCTGGCGATCTGCCGGCGTTCGTCGTCACCGGGCCTCTCGGCGCGTGTCCGCGGATGGTGTTCCTTCATGGCATGTGCGGGCATGGGATGGGCTACGTGCAAGCTTTCGCGAGGGCGGCGCGGGAGCACGGCGGTGTGCTCGGGCTCCAGGGCAACGTGCCCTGCGGCGCCGGCGGGGTGTTCAGCAAGTACTCGCCCGACGCCGAGGAGCAGGACGGCCGCATCCGGAGCGCGCTGGCGGCGTGCGGCGGCGAGGCGGAGGACCTCGTGGTCATCGGTTACTCGCAGGGTGCCTATATCGCGGAGCGGCTCGCGGAGCGGTGGCCGGAGCGGTACTCGCGGCTGGTGCTGCTCGGCGCCCCCACCACGCCTTCGGCCGCGCGCCTCCGGGACATCCGGGGAGCGGTGATGATCAGCGGCGAGCTCGATGCCACGTACCGCATGAAGGACGGCGCGAGCGGGCTCCTCGCCGCGAAGATACCGGCGGTCTACCGGGAGATGCCCGGCGCGCACCACGGAGAGCTGCCGGACGCCGAGCGGGTGATGGACGAGGCGCTCGACTGGCTCGACGAGAACGCGCGGCCCCGCCTCTGACCTGGGCCCGGCGCGCGTGTGTTATCGAGCGCGCGTGGAGGCCGTGCTCGCCGCCTCTTGAGCGCCCGACCGGCGGCGCGGGCCGGGATCACACGGCGGGCGCCGCGCCTGCCGCGCGGGAGCACGCATCGACGTCCTCCCAGAACGTCGGGTACGTCTTCGCGACGCAGGCCGGATCCTCGATGGTGATCCCCGGCCGGCACAGCCCCAGGATCGCGAAGCTCATCGCCATGCGGTGGTCGCTGTAGCTGCGCACGAGCGCGGGCGTCAGGGGCCGAGGCTCGATACGGAGCCAGTCGTCGCCGTGGGTCACCTCCTGGCCCAGGCGGCGGAGCTCCGCGACCGTGGCGGCGAGGCGGTCCGTCTCCTTGATCCGGATGTTCGCCACGTTCCGGATCGTCGTCGGCCCCTCGAGGAGCGGAGCGATCGCGGCCAGCGTCATCACGGTGTCCGAGATGTGGTGCATGTCGACGTCGATGCCGCGCAGGCGCCCGTCGC
Organism: Sorangium sp. So ce117; assembly: GCF_051524395.1. Lineage (NCBI taxonomy): Bacteria > Pseudomonadati > Myxococcota > Polyangiales > Polyangiaceae > Sorangium > Sorangium sp. So ce117. The sequence continues at coordinate 4,392,458 of NZ_CP150309.1, read as the reverse complement.
TGCGCACGGTGGTGGCGTCGGCCTGCCGGCTCACGCGCGCGCCTGCCTGCTCCAGGAGCTCGACGAACCGGTAGTCTCCCTGCAACGCCCCCTCGGCGAGCCCGGGCACGGTGATGGCGCCGCCCGCGGCCGCGGCGAGCGCGAACGGATAGCTCGCGGACGACGCGTCGGGCTCGATCGGGTACGCCCGCGGGCGGTACCCGGCGGCGGGATGGACCGTGAACCCGCCCGCGGCCTCGTCGATGCGACCGCCGAAATCCGCGACCATGCGCCGCGTGATCTCGACGTAAGGGCGACTGACCAGCTCGCCGGCCAGGCGCAGATCGATGGCGGCGTCGGCGAAGGGGCCCGCCATCATCACCGCCGAGAAATACTGGCTGGAGCGATCGCCGCGCATCGTCAGCGTGCCGCCCTTCAGCCGGCCGCCCCGGATCCGGAGCGGCGGGCAGCCAGTCGCGCACTCCACGTCCGCCCCGAGCTGCCTCAGGCCGTCGACCAGATCGGCGATCGGCCGCTTGGCCATGTGCTCGTCGCCGACCAGCACCACCTCGCCCGGCACGAGGCACGCGAGCGCCGCGAGGAACCGCACCGTGGTGCCGCTGTTCCCGATGAACAGCTCGCGCCTCGGCGCGCGCAGCCGGCCCCGCCCCCCCTTCACCACCAGCGTGTGCGGCCCGGCGTCCTCGATCCCGATCCCCAGCGCTTCCAGGGCGGACCGCATGTGCCGCGTGTCGTCGCTATGGAGCACCCCCTCCAGCGTGCTCTCGCCGTCGGCGAGCGCAGCCAGCACGAGCGCGCGGTTCGTGATGCTCTTCGAGCCAGGGACCCGCCAGATCCGATCCGGCGGCGAGGACAGCGGGGTGATGGGCAGAGGACCGGCAGGGATCATGGGGGCGGCGGACTATAGCGGGGCGCAGATTCGTCCGCCACGGGCTCATCGCGTCGCGCGACGGAGCCCGGATCACACGAATCTGCGCAGCGCCGCGCCGCCGCGCCTCACTGCGGCGCGTACGCCTGGAACTGACCGCCCACGTGCAGCAGCGCCATGAAATACAGCATGCCGTCGTAGTAGCGGTACTGCCCGCTCGGGGGAGCGAGGTCCCAGAGCGCCTGGACGAAATCGGCGGACCGCGGGCCTTTGGCCGCCAGGCTGGCGGCCGCGTTCATCGCGACGAGCCCCGAGGAGTGGTCGGCGCTCAGCGCCTCGCCGTCGAGGGTGAACTGGTTCCCGTACTCCGCTCCTTGCGCCTCGAAGAACGCCTGGATGCGATCGCTGAGCTCCTGCTGGCGCTCATCCTTCGCCCACCACGCCCAGTCGACGGACCAGTTCATCGCGGTGCGCCACGCGTCGAAGCGGAAGTCCACGGACTCGGGCTTCCACGACGCCGCCTTGGGCGTGCCGTCGAAATTCGCGTAATCGGGCGTGAGCCCCGTCTCCGGGTGGGCCGCGAGGTGGAAGTAGCCGCGGCTCACCTCGGCCGCCTCGCTCCAGAAGGCGCGGTCCGCCTCCGGACCGTACTTGGCCCAGATCTCGTAAAAGGCCGGCAGGTGATACGAAGGATCGGTGTGGTCCCCGTTGGTCTCGAAGTTCCCCGCGTCCGGCGTGAAGCGGATCTGGTGGTTCTCGGTGTTGAAGAGCGTCGACCCGGTCGTCGTGCGCGTCTCCCCGTTCCCGAAGGACTCCCCGGTGATGTCCGGTCGGTTCTTCATCAGGTCGAGCAAGCGATCCGCCTCCGCCCTGTAATTGTAGATGCCCTCACCGTTGCCCCAGCGCCCCGACGCGAAATAGAGCGCCGTCGCGAAGTACTCCTCGCCGTCCGGCGCCGGCATCTCGTCCAGCGGGGTGCCGTCGAAGTTCATCTGCCACGAGAAATACCCGTACGCCGGGTGCGTCTCGTCGGCGTGGAACATGGTTGTCTTCGCCCAGTTCCAGAGCGCGTTGAACTCCGCCTGATGGTCTGTCTGGACGGCGATCATCATACCGTAGCTCATGCCCTCCGAGCGCACGTCCGCGCTCGCGATGTCGCGGATCTGCGCGAGCGGGCCGTTGTCGTTCTCCTCCTGCTCGAAATAGACGGCCTCTTCGGCCGGATCACCCTTGAAGAGATGGTCCCAGGCGGCCGCGATCTTGGCGTTCACCTCGTCCTGCGTGCGCCCGTTCTCGACGAAGAGGTTGCGGTACTCCCCCGTATCGACAGCCCCGCTCCCGCCAGGCGTCGACGCGCCGCCCCCGCCGTCGCCGCCCCCGCTCCCGCCTCCGCCATCGGCAGAGCCGCCGGTCCCCCCTGCCCCGCCCGTGCCCGAGGACACGCTCCCTGCACCGCCGGAGCCACCGTCGTCATCCCCGCACGCAACGGCCGCCAAGAGCAGACCCACCGAGAGAAACCGCAGCGAATTCCGATTCATAAGATAGACCTCCTGGTGACGAAGCCCAGCGTGATCCCCGTGGATCGGGCACCGTTCAGGCCGCCTCGCCATGCATGACACGCCATGATCCGACACGCGCAACAGCGCCGCGGCTTGGTTGCGAACACCCCAGCTCAGGACGAACGCGGACTGACAGTGATGCTCACGACCGCACACGCGAGAGCGCCAGGGGCGTCACGTAATGAACAGTGACCATGAAATAATCGGGGCTCTCTGTAAAGCGAATTCACACACCGCTTTCCTCGCCCCAATCGCCGACCGCCGCCCACGACATGGTCGCGGTCGATCGCGCCAGCCCGAACCGCCCAGCCCGATCGAGCGCAATGACGCCCCCGGTGATGTCGAGGCGCTCCGCCAGGTGCGCGATGATCCCGCTCGCCGCGTCGACCGCGCCGATGCCCGCGCGCATCCGCTCCACCGCCGAGTGCGCCACCGCGAGCCGGATCATCCCCTCGCCGTGGCCGGTCGTCGACACGGCCCCGGCCTCGTCGTCAGCGTACGTCCCTGCCCCGATGAGGGGCGAGTCCCCCACCCGCCCGACCCGCTTGTTGACCGTGCCGCCCGTGCTCGTCGCCGCGGCGGTGAGCCCGCCCTCGTCGAGCGCCACCGCGCCGACCGTGTTGCCCGCCCAGGAGGTCGCGCGGATGCCTTGCTGGGCCGCCGCGAGCGCCTCCCGGGCCGCCTCCGTGATGAGCGCCGCCTCGCCCACGGGCGTGAACCCCTTCATCCGCGCGAACCGCGCGGCGCCGTGCGCGGCGTACAGCACGTGCCGGCCGTCCTCCAGCGCCGCGCGCGCGATCGCGATCGGCTCGGCGAACTCCGAGAGCGCGCAGACCGCGCCGGCCCTGAGCCCGCGGCCCTCCATGATCGACGCGTCGAGCTCGACGTGGCCCTCCTCGTTGAGGCACGCGCCCGTGCCCGCGTTGAAGAGCGGATCGTCCTCGAGGACGCGCACCGCGCGCTCGACCGCGTCGAGCGCGCTGCCTCCCTCGGAGAGCACGCGCGCTCCCTCGCGCGCCGCGCGGAGGCACCCCGCCGCATGCAGCGGCCGCCGCTCCGGAGCGACGTTGCCCGCGCCGCCGTGGACCAGGACGGTGCGCCGCCCGCCGCGCCCGCCCAGAGAATGGATGACGTGCTTCACGATCGTGGCACCCTACCGCGGCGCGCGCCCGGAGGTCCACGCCCAGCCGACGCTCACTCGGGCGGGAGCGCGCTCCGCTTGGCCTTGAGATCGTAGGCCATGCCGCACGGCAGCGCCGCGAGCACCGGCGCGACGCTGAGCTCTCCGGCGACGAGGTCCTCGCACCGAGACCCCGCCGTGGGCACGAACTCGAAGGACATCGTCGCCTTGAACCCCGCGACGTCATCCCCTCTGCCGCCGAGCTGCCCGAGCGCCCGGTCGCGGCGCTCGACGGAGCACGGCGGCCCCGGCGGCGCGTCGCCGGCGCGCATGTCCACCACCACGCGCCCGTCGATCGAGAAGCCCACCTCGTCGTCGTCGATGACGCCTGCGATCACGCTGGCGCCGTTGTTCCAGTAGAGGGCGCCGTCGCCGCGCGCGAGCTCGACGTCGAACTCCCACAGGCGCTTCGCGCCGAGCGCCCCCTCCCCGCACGTGTTCGCCGTCTGCGTCCCGACCACGTGGAACGCGCCGAGCGCGGTCCCCCGCTCCGGCGCCTCTCGATCCCCGAAGGCGTCGGCGCACGCTGGAAGAAGGGGCAACGCCGGCAGCAGCGCGAGCAGCAGCATCCGCATCGAGCCCGCGTACCAGACGGGCACGGCGCAGGACAAAAAAGCGCTCCCAGGCAATGGAAATAAAAACGGGTCGGGTGCTTTGCTCGCACCCGACCCGTCCCGTGGGCCTCTACCGGAGGCCTTCTGGACCCCGCTTGATCCCGCCTGTGCGGCGCCCCCCCTGTCCCATCGCGACGAGCATTCGGCCCCGGAGCACCGGTGAGAATCGTTGCCGGAAGACCTGAGTCTTCCTCGATTCCCTCTCTGCCGGCCTCGCGGAGGTCGCGATGGCAGTCAACAGGTTATCGAGCGCCGGACCTGGCCGAGCGCGGTAGCGTTTTGCAAGGCCCCGATGACCCTGCGTCCACGCTCCACGAGGGTCAGCCGTTCCCAGCCTCCGGTATAGAAGAGCCACTGGTACTGTGCATGGTGTCCATCCCTCCTCCGGCTTGCCGGCACCCCGCGCCGGATCGAAAGGGATCGTCCGGCATGGCAAGGGTGTTCGATTGCGGATCAGCGGAGAGCCCGCCGATCTGGTGTCGACCCCGGCACCGTGGTGCTCCACGGCAGGACCATCCTGGAGCTGATGCTCCGTCCGAGGCCGAGGACCAGCGTATCACCGCTGTTCAGGCGAGCAAGGGGCTCACGCACCGAAACATCGAAAGCGATTCTCTTCCATTCCATCCATTGTCCACCCACGGTCCGCATCGTCCCACCGCTCCCACCGCGTCTCGCAGCGCAGCCGGGCAGGCGTCGTTCGACAACGCACGCCGCACGCCGCACGCCGCACGCCACACGCCGCCGGGCAGGCATCACCGGAGAAGCAGCCAGGCAGGGCGAGGTTCAAGGCGCGTCTCGGCAGGACGAGGCGCGGCGCGCTCCAGCGAGACGACGTGCCGGACGCAAACGCACAGCTCTGCCGGAACAGGTCCGGTGGAACAACGGCGAGGACGTCGCGCGGCGGATCAGCGCGCCGTGACCGGGCCCCGCGCGCGTCAGACGTGCGCGAACCAGCTCGCCTCCTCGCCCTCCGGCAGCGCCGTGGCGAGGACCGCGAGCATCGCGTCGATCTCTTCCTTCGTGTGGACCCCGCTGCGCAGGATGGCCGCCGGGCCGTCGCCCCCGGGCACCACGACCGACTCCACGGCGAGCGCGGTGTTGACTCCGTAACCGTAGGACGCCAGCGTCACGACCGCGGTGGCTTCCCGGTCGTCGAGCAGCCGGCGGATCGTCAGCGTGCGCCGCACGCGCTCGCTGTCCTCGGCCCACGACGCGAGCCACGCGCGCGCCGGCTCGTCGAGGCCGACGAGCACGAGCTGCGCGGGAGGCAGCGCGTCAGGATCGGCCGCGGCGACGGCGGCGCGGTGGAAGCCCCGCACCTCCCGGCACCAGAGCGGCGGCGCACCGTCGACCCGCACGAGAAAACCGTAGGGGCCCCGGGCCCCCTCTCGCTCCGAGCCCCCCGAAGAAGCGGAAGAGAAACTGTCGTTCGACACGAAGGGAGACGATACACGAGCTCTGCTCGGCGGAGGAAGCCCGCTCAATTGCGCAGCACGTCGAGCCGACACGGCTCCGCCCCGGTCACACCGGTCCCACGCACGCCACCTGGGTACGCCCGCCGATGCCCATGGCGCCCACAACGAGAGCGCCACACTCCTGGGATTTCGGCTAAGGTGGCCCCGCCTCCCCCGTGGAGCCCGTCCGGGACGGGGTGCGCCCTGCACCTACGGCGTCTCCCCGGCCGACGGGCTCCAGCCCGCAGCGGCGGGTCGGGGCGGCGGCAGCAGCGCCCGACGCCGGGCGCGCTGCCGTGGAAGGCCGGCGAAGAGGCCCGCCGGCGCGTCCCGCGTCACCTCGATCCCGATCCGAACCGCAGGCAATGAAGCTCACGTCACAACAAGTCATCGAGATCGTCATCGCGCTCTGCGCCTACTTCGGCGTCGCGTTCGCGCTCAACTGGTTCGCCCCGTCGCGGCTCCGCGTGCTCGCGCGGTACAGCACGGTCGCCGCGGGCGTCGCGCTCTTCTTCTATGGTCTGGACCGGTACATCGACGAGCACGCCCGCGCCGTGGACATGGCGAAGGTGGCGATCGCGATGGGCGCCGCGCTCTGCGTCTTCTACGAGACGCACCGCGAGGGGATGCGCCGGCCGATCGCGGAGCGCTGGAAGCGGTTCGCCGGCGTGGCGCTCGGTGTCGCCGCCATCATCGCGTACTTCAACGGCTTCCGCTTCGGCTATGCCAAGTATTACCACCGCTGGGATCAGTTCCATTATTACATGGGGGCCAAGTACTTCCCGGAGATGGGGTACGACGGCCTCTACAAATGCGCGCTGATCGCGCAGGACGAGCTGGGGCTCGTCACGTACACGAACGAGGACACCGGGCGGCAGGTCAAGCTGGACATGGCGAAGGAGGTACGCCACCCGGACAAGAAGATCCGGAACCTCGGTGGCGACAACCTCCTCATGCCGGCGAGCGAGGTGCTCAGCACGCCCGAGATCTGCAAGGCGCACTTCGCACCGGAGCGCTGGGACGCGTTCAAGGCCGACGTGCAGTTCTTCCGGACAGCCTCGGACAAGGGCTACTGGGAGGACATGCAGAAGGACCACGGCTACAACCCGCCGCCGGTCTGGACGATCATGGGCAAGTTCTGGGCGGACCTCCAGCCGGCCAGCACCCGCTACCTCCAGTTCCTCGCCGGCTTCGATATTTTCTATCTGCTCGGGATGTTCGCCGCCCTCTACTGGGCCTTCGGGTGGCGGGTCTTCGCCGTCGCGGCGATCTTCTGGGGCTGCCAGTCGTCGGCGCCGTTCTACTGGACGGGCGGCGCGTTCCTCCGGCAGGACTGGCTCTTCTACCTGGTCCTCGCGGCCTGCCTCATCCGGAAGCGCTACTTCAAGCTCGCGGGCGCGAGCATGGTCTACGCGGGCCTCCTGCGCATCTTCCCGGGCCTGCCCGTGATCGGCTGGCTCACCGTCGCCGGGATTCACCTCGTCCGCCACAAGCGCATGGCGAGGTCGCACGTGCAGGTGCTGATCGGCGGCGTCCTCGCGGCCGCCGTGCTCATTCCGGTGAGCATGAAGGTCTCGGGCACGGACTCGTACCGGCAGTTCTACGAGCACACGCTCAAGGTGCACGACCAGACGCCGCTGACGAACCACATGGGCCTCCGCGTGCTCGTCGGCCACGAGCCCGGCACGGGCGTCGAGTCCGGCCGCATGAAGTACACGAAGGACACGAAGCTCGTCGATCCGTTCGAGGTCTGGAAGCGGATGCGCAACGAGCGCTACGCGAAATACCGCTGGATCGCCTATGGGATCATCGCCGCGACCCTGGCGGGCTTCGTCTACGTGTGCCGGCGGGTCCGCTCGCTGTGGGTGGCCCAGTGCCTCGCCCAGATCTTCGTCATCCTGCTCTCGCAGCTCACCTGTTATTACTATTCATTCATGATCTTGAGCGCGCCGCTCACCCGGGTGAAGCGCCAGATCGAGGTACCCCTGTTCGGCCTGGCGGCGCTCAGCCAGTTCATCTGGATCACGTTCAACTACAACGACGACAAGTACACGGTGCTCACCGCTGTCTCACTCGCCTTCTGCTATTACCTGCTCTGGATCTTCTCGGGTAAGACGATGCCGTGGGCGCGGCAGCCCGAGCCATCGAGCGAGGACGGCGGAAAGCCGACGGCCGAGCAGGCCTGAGGCGCTCGCCTCCTGCTGGGTCGCCACGGCAGCGCCTCCCATGCCTGGAAGTGCCTGGAAACGAACGATGACAGAAGCAGCGCGAGAGCATCCCGACGAGCGAAGCGACGTCCAGGGAGACGAGGCCCGGCCCAGCGATCCTGGGGCGGCGGCCGACCGGGGGAACACGCCGGCCCCGCCGCGCGGCGACGACCGGGCGGTCCACGCTTTCCGGAAGGTTCCGCGGACGGGCGTCATCTACGTGACGACCGAGGCAGCGCGCCTGGGGTTCAAGGCGGGCGCCGACGAGGGGACGGACGGCTGGTGCAACCTCGGGCAGGGCCAGCCGGAGACGGGCCCGCTCCCGGGCTCGCCCGCGCGCTGCGTGGCGGTGCCGATCTCCGGAGACGACCAGGAGTACGCGCCCGTGGCCGGCCTCTGGGAGCTGCGCGAGGCGATCGCGTCGCTCTATAACCGCGCGTACCGGCGGGGCATGCCGTCGCGCTACACGGCCGAGAACGTGGCGGTCTCGGGCGGGGGTCGCATCGCCCTCACCCGCGCCGCGGCGGCGCTCGGGCAGATCAACCTCGGCCACTTCCTCCCCGACTACACCGCCTACGAGGAGCTGCTCGACGTCTTCCGGCTGTTCTCGCCGATCCCGATCCTGCTGGAGGGCGAACGCGGCTACTCGTTCTCCGTCGGCGACCTGCGCCGCGAGATCCTGGGCCGCGGCCTGAGCGCGATCCTCGCCTCGAACCCCTGCAACCCGACCGGGAAGCACGTGCGGGGCGAGGAGCTCGCCGCCTGGGTCCGCACCGCGAAGGAGCTCGATTGCGCGCTCCTGCTCGATGAGTTCTACTCACACTACATCTACGGGATGGGCGACGTCGCCCCGATGGAGAGCGCCGCGCGCTACGTCGAGGAGGTCGACCGCGATCCGGTCGTGATCTTCGACGGCCTGACCAAGAACTGGCGCTACCCTGGCTGGCGCGTCACCTGGACGCTGGGGCCGCGCGAGGTCATCGAGGCGGTGGCGAGCGCCGGCAGCTTCCTCGACGGCGGCGGCTCGAAGCCGATGCAGCGCGCCGCGGCAGAGCTGCTTACCATCGAGCACACCCGCGCCGAGACGACGGCCATCCATCGGACGTTCTCGCACAAGCGTGAGATCATGCTCGAGGGGCTGCGCAGGATCGGCGTCACGGTCGACGCGGAGCCCGAGGGCACGTTCTACGTCTGGGGCTCGGTCGCGGATCTGCCCCCGGGGCTCTCCGACGGCTACGGCTTCTTCCGGGCGGCCCTCGGGGAGCGGATCATCGTCGTGCCGGGCGAGTTCTTCGACGTCAACCCCGGCAAGCGCCGGGCGGGGCGGCCGTCGCGGTTCCGCCACCACGTCCGCTTTTCTTTCGGCCCGAGCGAGGATGTCCTCGTCCGGGCGCTCGGGCGGCTCGAGCGCATGGTAGGCGAGCGTCGCCGGGCCTGACACCGGCAGCGCCGCGCAGGGGAGCGGGAAGACGGGGCCGAGCGCCAGGTCTTGTCGCGCTGCACGTCTTCCGACATGGTGGGGGAGCGCGTGGCCAAAGATCCGTGGAGTGATTGGAACGACGACGACCCGGGGAACTTCCAGCCGGGCGATACGATCGGCCCCTATGAGCTGCTGTTCCCTGCAGCCGTGGGCGGCATGGCCGCCGTGTGGGCTGCGCGGCTCAGGCGGCCCAACGGCTCCGTCCAGATCGTCGCCGTCAAGCTGCTGTCGGACGCGATGCGCGGGGATGACGACGCGCGGGCGATGTTCCTCGACGAGGCGTGCACCGCGTCGCGGATCCTCCACCCGAACGTCGTGCACATCCTCGCGTACGGCGAGGTCCGCGATCGGCCGTACCTCGCGATGGAGTGGATCGACGGCGCCCCGATCGCGAAGATCTTCTCGAACCAGAAGGCGAAGCGCGCGCTCTTGCCGCTCGGCTGGGTGCTTCACGTGATGATCGACGCGTGCGCCGGGCTGCACGCGGCGCACGAGGTCCGCGACGACACGGGCGAGCTCCTCAACCTGATCCACCGCGACGTCACGCCGGAGAACGTGATGGTGACGTTCGACGGCATGGTCAAGGTCGTCGACTTCGGCGTCGCGAAGACGCGGGCGCGCGCGCAGACCAGCCGCGTCGGCGCGATCAAGGGCAAGACGGGGTATTTCTCGCCCGAGCAGGTCATGGGCGGGGCGCTCGACCGCCGCAGCGATCTCTTCTCGATGGGCGTGCTGCTCTACCTGCTGGTGACGGGCCACACGCCGTTCCGCGGCAAGGGCCCGCTGGAGGCGATGCAGCAGATCGCCAACCGCAACCCGCAGCCGCCGCGCGAGATCATGCCCGAGGTCCACCCGGAGCTCGACCGCATCATCATGCGCGCGCTCGCCAAGAACCCGAACGAGCGGTACCAGACGGCCGCGGAGCTGCGCCGTGATCTCGAGCAGGTGAGCGCCGCGGTCCGCGAGAGCTACACCGACAAACAGGTGGGCCAGCTCGTCCGCGATCTGCTCCCCGGGGTCGCCGAGGCGCGCAAGGAGCGGATCGATCAGGCGCTCGACGAGCTCGACCGGATCCTCGCCGAGCGCGCCCACCCTCAGAAGCCGCAGGCCTCGCGCCCCGAGGACGCGACCGAGGTGATGCTGCGGCGCATCTCCATGCTGCCGATCCTGCAGGACGGCCCGGAGTCGACGGAGGGAGGGGGCGCGGCCGACGCGGCGCCGCCCTCGTCCCCGGCAGGCCCCGCGAGCTCGCGCATGTCAGGGCCCGCGAGCTCGCGCATGTCGGGGCCCGCGAGCTCGCGCATGTCGGGACCGGCAAGCTCGCGCATGTCGGGGCCGGCAAGCTCGCGCATGCCGGCGCCGACGAGCCCGCGCCGCGCGAACGCCGACCCGATGCGCAAGTCGAATCCGGACGCGACGCGCAAATCGACCCCGGATGCGACCCGCAAGTCGAACCCCGACGGCGCAGGCTCGCCGTTCGATTTCCCGGCGGGGCTTTCGCCGCTGCCGCTGCTCCCGCCGCCGCTGCAGGTGGGGCCGCCGGTGCCCCCGGGGCCGGCGGCTTACGTCGGTCCGGCGGCGCACGCGAGCGGCCCCGCGAGCGCTGTCGCGTCCGCGCCCGAGCGCCGCGCGTCCCCTCCCGCGAAGGGGTCCTTCATCCGCATGGCGTTGCTCGCGCTGATCGTCCTGGGCGCGGTCGCGGCCGTTGCGCTCCTGCTGCTCGCGCGTTCCGGCCGCATGCCGCTCGGCGGTGTGGTGGTGCCTTCCGCCAGCCCCAGCGCCTCCGCACCGACGGTGCAAGCGCCCGATGCCGGCGCCGATGCCGCGGCGAAGCCGGACGCGGCAGCGACGGCGTCGACGGTCGCGAGCGACACCGTCGCGGACGCCGCGGCCCCGACCGATGCAGCCGCAGCCGAGCTGATCGCCGACGCGGCCGCCCCGGCCGACGCGGCCGCGGATGCCGCGGTGCCCGCCGATGCAGCCACCCCTCTCCCGAGCGGGCAGCCGGCGTACGTCCCCGGCGCCGCACCCGCGCCGGGGGCGCCGTACCCGGGCTCCTCGGTCACCCCTGCGCCGCGCGTCCCAGGGCCCCTGCCCACGCCGTCCGTCACCGGGTGGCCTCCGCCACGGCCCGCGAGCCAGCCCGGACTGCCGGCGACTCCGCCCGTCTCGACGCTGCCGCGCGGGCCCGTCCCCGGCCAGGCGCCGCCTCGGCCGCGCCCCGCTGCGCCCCCCCTCGACCTGGCGCCGCGGTAGCGCCTTCGGACCGGGCGCGGCTGCCTCCCCCGCAGCCCGCGCGGCCGGCGCATCGCGCTCAGTCCTCCTTCGGCTTCTCCGGCTGCGCCTCGTCGGGCGGCGGGGGCGGGGTGGCGCGGGCCGCAGCTTTCTTCAGCGACGACTCCGCGAGCGACACCAGCATCGCGAGGTTCACCGGCTTCGAGAGCAGGAAGATCGCGTGCCGTCGCAGCGCGCGGATGCGCGCCTGCTGCGACTCATCGGCCGTCACGACGAAGACGGGCGTGTCGCGGTTCAGCGCTCCCTTGGCCGAGAGCGACTCGAGCACGCTGAAGCCGTCGATCAGCGGCATGTGCAGATCGAGCACCACGAGATCGAACTTGCGCGCGGAGAGCCGGCGCAGCGCCGGCGCCCCGCCGTTCGCCTCCTCGACGTCGCCCAGCGTACGGAGCGAACGCGCAAACATGGCTCGGATCGCGGCGTCGTCGTCGATGACGAGGATGCACGTCACAGCGTCATGATCGCACGGACGCAGAAGCGCCGGAAGGCCGCCGCCAGCCCTCGCATCGCCCGGAGCGCGCGTACGCAACCGTGCACAGCGCCGGTGGCGCGCGCAACGCAGACGGACGCGTCGCCAGCGCAGATCCCGTGTTCAGCGGTCCTGGTCGAGACATGGACGCCACGTACGGGCTGCGGTAAACGCGGAGCTGGACGTCATCGACCCCGCGCACCGCAAAGGAACGATCCCATGGGCAAGTTCACCCTCACGCACGAGATCAACTGCAACCTCGAGACGTTCTGGAAGCTGTTCCTGGACAAGACATTCAACGAGGAGCTCTACAGGAAGGAGCTCGGTTTCCCCGAGTTCACGATCACGGAGCAGGTCGAGACGGCGACGGAGATCATCCGGAGGTCGGCCGGGAAGCCGAAGATGAATTTGCCCGGCCCCGTCGAGAAGCTGCTCGGCTCCGGGTTCCGCTACACGGAAGAGGGCAGGCTGAACAAGGCGACGAACGTGTGGACCTTCAAGCTGACGCCAAGCACGCTGGCCGACAAGATGCGCAACGAGGGCGTGGTGCGCGCCGAGGCCATCGGCGACAACAAGGTGCGTCGGATCGCCGAGATCACGATCGAAGCGAAGGTGTTCGGTGTCGGCGGCATGCTCGAGAGCAGCGCCGAGAAAGAGCTGCGGCAAGGGTGGGAGGTCAGCGCGGTCTTCATGAACAAGTGGATCGCTCAGGGCAAGACGGCTTAGCCGGGCCAGCGGCGATCGGCCGGTCCCTGCCGCGCACCGCCTGGGGCGCCTGACGCCGGCGCTGCCCGACGAACGGACGGCGACGCCGACGAGAGGGGGACGAGAGGGCATCGCGAGCGGCCGCCTCGCGGCCTCCATCCCGCGAACGAGCGAGGGCGCCCCCCTGCACGTCCAGGGTCAAAGCGGGAGATCTGCGGCTCCGGCTCTTGCTGCGGTGGCGTACGGGAACCAGGGCCACGGCATGGAGCACGTCGTCATCATCGGTGCCGGCTTCGGCGGCCTCTACGCGGCGCGGGCGCTCCGGCGCGAGCCGGTACGGGTGACCGTGATCGACCGGCACAACCATCACACGTTCCAGCCCCTCCTGTATCAGGTCGCGACGGCGGGCCTGAGCGCGAGCGACATCGCCACGCCCATCCGCCACGTGCTGCGCAAGCAGAAGAACACGAGCGTGATCCTCGCCGAGGTGAAGGCGATCGATCCCGTCCAGAAGCGGGTGATCTTCGAGGACGGCGAGCTCGGCTACGACAAGCTGATCATCGCGGCGGGGGCGTCGCATTCGTACTTCGGGAACGACGCGTGGGCGGCCGTCGCGCCCGGGCTCAAGACCGTCGAGGACGCGCTCGAGATTCGCCGGCGCGTCCTGCTCGCCTTCGAGGCGGCCGAGCGCGAGCCGGATCCGGCGCGGCGGAGCGCCTGGATGACGTTCGTGGTGGTGGGCGCGGGCCCGACGGGCGTCGAGCTCGCCGGCGCCCTCTCGGAGCTCGCGAGGCACACGCTCGTGCGCGAGTTCCGGCGCATCGATCCAAGCCAAGCCCGCATCCTCCTGCTGGAAGGGGCCGGGCAGGTGCTGCCGTCGTACGTGCCGGAGCTCGGCGAGAAGGCGCGACAGCAGCTGGTCTCGCTCAACGTCGAGGTGCGGACGAACTGCCGCGTCACCGACATCGACGAGGAGGGGGTCTCGATCGGCGACAAGCGGATCGAAGCCAGGACCGTGCTCTGGGGGGCCGGCGTGGCGGCGTCCGCCCTCGCCCGCACCCTCGGAGCGCCGCTCGACCGGGCAGGGCGCGTGCTGGTGGCGCCGGACCTGACGGTGCCGGGTCACGAGGACATCTACGTCATCGGCGACCTCGCGTCGCTGAAGCAGGAGGACGGGACGCCCGTGCCCGGCGTGGCGCCCGCGGCGATCCAGGGAGGGCGCCACGCCGCGCGCTGCATCGCGCGCACCCTGCGGGGGCTGCCGCGGCTGCCGTTCCGGTACAACGACCGGGGATCCCTGGCGACGATCGGGCGCGCCGCGGCGGTCGCCGACTTCGGCAAGCTGAAGCTCTCCGGGTTCCTGGCGTGGCTCGCGTGGCTGTTCGTGCATATCCTCTTCCTGATCGGCTTCCGTAACCGCTTCCTGGTGCTGTTCTCGTGGGCCCTGTCCTACGTGACCTACGAGCGCGCCTCGCGGTTGATCACGGGCGAGATCCCGCCGCTCCTGGAGGACCACCACGCGCCGGCGCTCGAGGCGCACACGGACGGTGGCGCCGTGAGGAGGCACCAGCCGATGGAGCCCGCGCGCACGCGCGCATAGCCGCCGCCCGAGAGCACTCACGCCGCGCGCCGGCGTCCTGCGCTCGTCTGGACCTTGGCGACGGAGCTGCGTTAGCGTCATTGACCATGACGACCCATCCCGGACAGGGCGCCTCGACGCACCCGTGGCGAGCGCTCCTCGCCAGCGCAGCACCCCTCGCCGCACTCCTGCTCAGCGCCCCCTCCGCCTTCGCGCAGGCGCCTCCTGCGTCCTCGCCGCGCGCAGGCGCCGAGCCGCAGCCCGCGCCCCACGGGGCCCCTGCGCCGTACGGCGCGCCTGCCCCGTATGGGCAGCAGCCCGGCTACTACCCGCCCCCGGGATACGCCCCGCCTCCGGGATACGCCCCGCCTCCGGGATACGCCCCGCCCCCGGGATACGCCCCGCCTCCGGGATACGCCCCGCCTCCGGGATACGCATCGCCTTCCGGCTCGTATCCGGTTGGCCCGAGGATCATGAACTACGAGGAAGGGCAGGCCGTCCCGGAGGGTTACCGCGTCGAGGAGAGGGCGCGCCGCGGCCTGGTCATCGGCGGCGCCGTGACGTTCGGCGTCACCTACATCCTCTCGGCGATGGTCGGGCTCGTGGCGGAGAGCGCGGACAGGGCGAACGGCGGCAGCGGCGAGAGCTACCTCCCGCTCTACATCCCGCTCGCCGGCCCCTTCATCACCGTCGGCACCGCCGATGCGAAGGGCGGCGGCGTCTTCGTCCTCATGGTCGACGGGCTGGCTCAGGTCGCCGGGGCCGCGATGTTCATCGGCGGCCTCGCCGCGCCGGAGAAGAAGCTCGTCCGCAACGACGTCGCCCTGTCGGTGAAGCCGATCGTCACGGGCGACACCGTCGGGCTCGGCGTCTCCGGCTCGCTCTGAGCGCGCGCCGCCCGCGTCACGGCGCGACGGGCGGCGTCTCATCCATCGTCTTGACGGCGCGCTTGGCCCTGCGGCGCACGTCGACGTGCAGCGACTCGTCGAAGTTGATGGCCGAGAACGCCGCCCGCGCCTCGATGTTCTTGCCGAGCGCGGCGTACGCCTCGGCCTCGTTCCACCGCAGCTTCCAGTCGCGCTTCGCGAGGTCCGAGAGCTTCGCGGCGTCGGCGATGATGTCCGGGTATCGCTGCTGCTTCCCGAGCTCGGTCCAGTACTCGGCCCGGAGGTCGTCGTCCCCGGGCGCGAGCGCGACGGCCGCCGCGAAGCCCGCGAGCGCGTCGTCGATCCGACCTGCGACCAGCTCGGCGCGGGCGAGCGAGCGGCGCGCGCCGGCGCTCTCGGGGTGAGCCGCGACGAAGGCGGCGAGCGCGGGGATCGCCTCGTTGACCTTCTGGATGTCCGCGGGATCGCTCGGCCAGAACCGGAGCGAGAGCGCCGCGAGGTCGCCTGGGTCGCTCTCCAGCGCGCGCTCGACCGCGGCGGGCACCTCCGCTCCGCGGCCCGCCTGGGACAGGCACTTGGCGAGCTCGACCCAGGCGCCCGACGAGGACGGCGCCGTCGCGACGAAGGCCTCGGCCGAGGCGAGCGCCTCGTCGGTGCGCCCGAGCGAGCGGAGCGCGGCGATCCGCGCGAGGTGCGCGCGCTCGCGGCTCGCCCCTTCGCCCGAGGCGGCGACGGCGCGCTCCGCTGCAGCCAGCGCGACGTCGTGGCGGAGCTCGCGCTCGTGGTAGGCGAGCTGCTCGAGATAGAACGCGCCGTCGCGGGGCGCCGCGTCCCACTGGCCCGCGAGGTACTCGAGCACCGCGTCGGAGCGCACGTAGACGAGCGAGGCCGCGTCGCGCGGGTTCTCGTAGATCGGCAGGAGGACCCCGAGCTGGACCATCGCGTCCAGCGCCGGCTGGCAGTCGGGCTTCGCCTCGAGCGCGAGCACCATCTCATCGAGGGCGGCGTCCTTCTTCTGCATCGCCAGGTGCACTTGCCCGACCGCCACGTGGTAGTCGGCGTCCCCCTGGAACGTCTTTCGGATCGACTGGAAGCTCTTCAGCGCCGCGGGGTGATCGCCCATGTTCGCCTGCGCCGAGGCGAGGTTCAGCCGCGCGGCGTGATCGTCGGGATCCATCGTGATGATGCGCTTGAGCGCCGAGATCGCCTTCTCGTAATCGCGCTCGCCGAACGCCTTCTGCGCGCGCTCCCAGACCGGAGCCTTGTCGAGGAACGCCTCGAACTGCGAGACGAGCGTGCTGTTCTGCTTGCGCCAGACGCCGCTCTTGCCGGGCTCGGAGTTCGTGAGGAAGTCTTTGATCCACTTGCGGGCGGCGTCGATGCTGAGCCCCTTGTCAGCCAGCCCCTCGAACTCCCCCCGAGGCACCGGCATGCGCGCGGGGATCCCCTGCCGGCGCGCCGTGGTCTCATCCAGGCCGATCAGCACCCAGTCGCTTTGCTCGCTCATGATCCAAGGACGGTAGCCGCCGTGCCCCGCCGGGATCAAGCGACGTCTCGGCGCGTCGGGCGCGCTCGCGCGCTCCCCGCCAGCGCGCGCAGCGGCGCTTCAGGAATAGAACCAGGCCAGCAAGACGAACGCCATGAAGGCCGCCGCCGCGACGGCGAGCGCGAGCGCGCGCGGCACGCCGAGCAGCATCGGCCGGAGGCTGGCCTGAAACGCGACGGCGTCCGCGGCCGTGGGCGGGCCGATCGCGTCGCCCGCAGCGTCGCCCCGGACGGCGAGCGCGGCGTATGGCACGCCTGCCGCGTCGCGCCTCGCGGGGTCGGCGCCCATGAACGGCTGTGCCGCGCCCGCATCCCCGAGCGCCGGAGTGAGCCGATGCTGGGCCGCGCTCACGTCCCCGGGCGCCGGCGTGAGCCGATGCGGGGGCGCGCCGAAATCCGAGGGCCTCGACGTGGCGGGTGACGCCAGGTGCTCGAGGCCGAGCTGGGCGAGGATGGCCCGCTGCTCGTTGCCCCACGCGACAGGCAGCGCCGTCATCTCGGGCGCGAGCGTGAGCGGCGCGGACATCACCTTGTGCATCGCCCGCTCGAGCGCGAGCGCCTCGTCGAGGCGGTGCGACGCGCGCTCCGGAGCGGCGCTCGCGGAGAGGCGCAGCGCCTCGGTGGCCATCTCGGAGAGGTGAGCAGCCACCTTGGCCAGCGCCAGCTTGCGCTCGGCGTGGGCGACCGCGAAGCGGGCCTCCTCGCGGAGCCGGAGCGCCTCGGTCGTGAGGCGGTCGACCTCCGCGTGCAGCGGCCTCGCCCCTCCCGGCGCGCCCTGCGCCGTGAGCGGTGTGTCGGCGTCGTGATCCACGGAGAACACGCCCACGGGAGAGCTCGAGGGCGTCGCCTCGTTCCCAGACGTCGCGCGCGGCGCGTTCCCCGACACCGGCAGCGGCTCGCTGTCCCGATCGGTGAGGGATCCGTACGAGGGCAGGCTGCTGCGGCGCCGTCCTCCGCCCGAGCTGGAGGACCCGGGGTCTGCGCGCACCCTGCCGTTGCTGCCGACGACGACCGTCGCCTCGTCGGCCGTCTCGGAGGCCATCGGTCCGCGCCGGTCGAGGTCGTCGTCCGCGGCGTCCGCCTCGCGCGGCGTGAGGCCGGTCGGCGGCGGGGACAGCGTCCCGCGGCGCGCCTCGATGTCGGTCGCGTCGTCGTTCTGAGCGCGCGCGCCCCCGCCGCCGCGGGGCCGGCCGGGGGCGTTCGCCCCCCTGCCCTGCGGATCGGCCGAAGGCCGGCGCGGGATCGCCTCGGCTGTCGAGAGCGAGGGGCGCGGCGCCTTGGCGACCCCGGCGAAGCCGCCGGTGACGGCGCGCTCGAACCAGCGCATCTGCCTCATCGCGTTGCGCCGCACGAAGCGCCCGAGCGCCTCCTCGTTCCCCTCGTGGTACCCGTGGCTGTGCAGCCACCCCTCCAGCCGAGCGAGGATCTCGTCCGCGCTCTGGAAGCGCGACGGCGGATCCCTCTCGAGACAGCGCATCACGATCGACACGAGCTCCTTGTCGATCTTCGGCCGGAGCTCCCGCAGGTCGGCCGCTGGCTGCGTCGACATGCTCCGCAGGAGCTCGTAGTCGCTCGTCGACGGCCACGGGTGCTTGCCGGTGAAGAGCTCGAACAGCACGACGCCGAGCGAGAACAGATCGGAGCGCCTGTCGGCGGCGCCCCCGCGGGCCTGCTCCGGCGCCATGTACGTCGTCACGCGCCGGCGCGCCCCGACGGCCGTCGTCATCACGCGGAGCGACGATTTCGCGAGCCCGAAATCGGCGATCTTCACCTCGCCCTGGAACCCGACGAGCACGTTGCCCGGCGTCAGATCGCGGTGCACGAGGTTGAGCAGCGCGCCGGAAGGCGAGCGGAGCTCGTGCGCCGCGCTGAGCCCGCGGCAGAGCGTCGCGCCGACGTGGACGACGAGCCGCTCGGAGAACATCTCGCCGGTGTCGAAGACGGTCTTCATGAGCCGCGCGAGGCTCACGCCCTGCACGAGCTCGACGGCGAAGTACCACCCCTGCTCGTCCGTCCCCCAGCCCGCGACCTCGACCACGTTCGGGTGCTTGAGCGCCGCGGTCGTGCGCACCTCGTCGAGGAACCGGGTGGAGACGTTCTGATCCTCGGCGAAGTGCGGGTGCAGCCGCTTGACGGCGAGCAGCTCCCCAGGCCGGTGCGGACCTGCCGACCTGCAGAGATCAACGCGGGTGGTGGCCCCGGATGCGATCTCGGCAAGGAACTGGAACGAGAGCGCAGCCGGCGCGGGCTCGGGGAGCCGAGACATGCAGGGAGAAGTCTAGCGGGCGACGGCCCCCACCGGAAAGAGCCTCAGACGCCCGCGCGCACCGCGGCGATCGCGGCGGCGACCCCGGAGGGGGTGGCCTTGAGGTGCACGTCCAGGTGGTCATCCTTGGTCTTGAGCGCACGGACACCGAGCACCGGCGCGCAGATGCGCAGCGCCCGCACGACCGCCGGATTCCCGCCGAGGGCCGGGATTTTGAGGAGATCCAGGGTAATCCTGTCACCCTTCGCGTCGATCAGCGCGGCGGGCCGCTTGGGCATGAAGGAGACGAGATCGCCCGGCTTGTTCAGGTCGATCGCCCCCGAGCCGATCAGCCCGGCGATCGGCGAGGCCTCGTCGCCCATCACCTGCAGCTTGAGGTCGGCGATCCGCAGGCCGACCTGGATCGCGTCCGCGCGCACGTCGAGCTCCTCGGCGAAGGCCGTGAACGAGGCCCGGATCGGGGCGCCCATGATCTTCACCGTCAGGGCGAGGCGCAGGCCCGGGGGCGCGGCCTCGATCACGATGTCCTTCGGCGCGCGCTTGCCGCCGCTGAGCTCTCGCGCCAGATAGCGCAGCGCATCGATCGGGACGCCGAACCGCAGGCGGAGCGCGCCGCGGAGCGCCCTCGCGATCTCCTCGGGGTGCGCCTTGAGATAGTCACCGGCGTGGCGAAGCAAGACCTTCGGATCGGGCTTGGGCATCGTTGGGGCCGCTACGATTGCCCGGAGTCGGGCCAGCGCGCAAGGGGCGAGCGCGGTCCGCGGGGAGGCCCTCGACGACCGGAGGTCGCTGTTCGAACGCGGGCGACTCGGTCACACTCGGGCCCGATGCAGACCAGGATCCTACTTGTCATGGCGACAACAGCGCTCGCGATCGGCTGCGGACCGGCCGACGCGACGCTCGAGTGGACGCCGAGCGGAGGCGGGGGCGGTGGCCAGGGAGGCAATGACGATGGCCGGGGCGGCGATGGCGACGGCCAGAACAGCGGCGGGGGCCAGGATGATGCCGGCGGGGGCAAGGGCGATGGAGGTGGCGGCCCGCCGAGCGGCGAGGACGGCGGTTCGAGCGGCGGCGTGGCGCCGGGAGCCTCCTGCAACCCACCTCCTGCGTGTGATGCGGCGCGGCCCGATCCGGGCGAGGAGCTCGCGTGGAATCACCCGTCTTCCTACCTCATCGCCGGCGCTGGGAGCCCCAACCACCGTGGACGCGACCTCTACCTGACGCCGGACGACCCGCAATGGATCATCGGAAAGTTCTCCTACGGGATCACGGACAAGGACCTGAAGGATGAGCGGGTCGACGTCTATCTGCTCCGCGGCTGCGGCGGAGAGTGGGAGCGCCTCGGCTCGGCGACCACGACGGAAGCGGACTCGGCGCACCGCGCGGTCGAGGGGGTCAGCGATGACGGCGGCCGCGTCTACTTCGAGATCCCCGCGGCGCAGCGGCTCGGTCCGGGCCGGCACCGGGTCCACCTGGTCGTCCGTGGTGACCTCTCGAGCACCGACCTCTTCATCGAGGTCGTCCCGCGGGGCACGCCGATGTTCGTCAGCGACGTCGATGGGACGCTCACCGGCACGGAGACCGAGGAGTTCACCTCGCTGCTCCTCGGCGAGCTGCCCGACGCGCACGCGCACGCCGCGGCGGCGCTCCACCGGCTCACGTCGAAGGGCTATCGCCCGATGTACCTGACCGCGCGGCCGGAGTGGCTCGTCCAGCGCACGCGCGATTTCCTCGAGGCGTACGGCTTCCCGCCTGGCATCGTGCACACCACGTTGAGCCTCACAGGCGCGACGGGCGACGGCGCCGTGGAGTACAAGACAGCGGAGCTGGAGCGGCTGTTCGACGGAAGGGAGATGCTGCCCGCGTGGGCCTTCGGCAACACGGCGACCGACGCCGAGGCCTATGACAACGGCGGCGTGATGCCGGTCGCGCGGCGCGTGTTCTACCGGTTCGACGATGAGGCGCACGGCGGCCGTCGCATCGACGGCTACAACGAGCTGTTCGCCGAGATCGACGCGCTCCCCAGCCTCTGCGATTGATCCGCCCCGCCGGCGCGGCGCCCCGTCAGCCGGACGCCTGCTCGGTCCGGGCGCCGCTCGCCGGCGCCTCCGATTCGGCCGCGGCGCCGGCCGGCGCTTCGACGCGACCGCCGATCGAGCGGAGGAGCTCGCTCACCGCGGCGTGGGCGCGCTCGCGCAGCTCGTTGACCCGCGCGCCCTCGCGGCCGTCCGGGCGCACGGCGATCGGCGCGCCGACCCGGACGCGGACGATCCGCAGGGTGCCGTCGCCGATGTCGAGGGCGCCCTTCTTCATGAGGAGGTGCGTGCCGTCGATGGCGACCGGCACCACGGGCACGCCGGCGCGGACGGCTGCATAGAAGCCGCCGTTCTTGAACTGCCGGAGGATGCCGTCCTCGCTCCGCGTCCCCTCGGGGAAGACGAGCAGCGGCTTGCCGCTCTTGAGCACCTCCTCGAACCGCGAGATCGCCTCGACCGCGGCGCGGGAGCCGACCGTGCGATCGACCGGCACATGACCCGCGAGCCGGAGGTGCCAGCCGAGGAATGGGATCTTCATCAGGGAGCGCTTGGCGGCCCACTTGAAATCGCCCGGCAGCACGGCGCCGAGGGTCAGGATGTCAAGCAGGCTCTGGTGGTTGGAGCAGTAGACGAACACCCCGGGAGGGACGTTCTCGAGTCCGCTCGCCTGGATCTCGATATCGAGCGCTCGCGCGCTCGCCTGACACCAGCGTCGCATCGCCCACAGGCTCGCCGAGCGCTGCGGCGTGAGGGGCCCCAGCGTCAGAGACACGGTGCCGTACGCCATGGTCCTGAGGGTGAAAGGGACCCACTGGCGCGTCGCCAACCATGCGCTCCTGAGATCCATACTACAGCGCTTACCACTCTCCATGTCGGGCGAAAACGCGTAGCGTCTTGCGCACCGGCGCTGCGTGCGAGCGGCGTTACTCGACTCCGGATCGTCGCTTCGCGGCGCGGCGAGATGCGCGATCCGGCGCTCGCCCACCTCGGAAGTTCGCCATGGGCCAGGACCGCTCCTCGGGCCAGGGTGGCGGATCGAGCGATGCGCTCTTGCGGTGCCGTGCGGCTACTACCGTTCGAGCGGCGGCGTAAGCAGCCCCCAGCCGACCGTGGCCGGCCGCCCGGCGCGCTCGAACTTGACGGTGTACAGGCCTGTCTCTTCGGCGCTCTGCACGACGGCGGGGCGGAGCGCGCCGACCCATTCGGCCCAGACGCTCGCCCCGATCTTGAGCTGCGGCTTGACGGGGAGCGGACGGAGCGCCGACTCGTCGGCGAGCAGCGCGGCGCCGCCGTAACCGAGGGCAAACCACCGTGCGGAGCTGCTGGATAGCGACGTCAGGACGGCGCCTGGCTCGGCCGCGGGACCGCCGAGCCGCGACACGAGCAGCACGTGGCGCCACGTCTCGCCGTCCTTCCATGCGGCGAAATTGCCGGGGGCGAGCCCCGCGGTCTGCACGACGAAGCGAACGCCCTTGAGCTGCGCGAGCGGGGTCCGCGGGTCCATGTCGGTGTAGCGGACCTCGATCTTGTCCTTCACGAAGCGGGTGAGGACGGCGTGCTTCATGACGCCGTTCCACTCCGTGAGCAGCGGGTCGTGGGGCCGGAGGCGGGGCGCGTCGGGCACGGGGATGACGTAGCCCGGGTGAACCTTGTACGAGGGTCCACCCCTCCCCTCGACGATGAGGTCGTCGCCGTCGAAGCCGACCACGGTCGCCGCGTACAGCACGAGCGTGGACCCGAGCTTGGCCCCTGCGAGCATCCGGTCCGAGAACGTGAACACGCGGCGGCCTGGCTCGAGCTTGATCGGGTACGGGGGGAGGCCGAGCGGGTTCGACGCGTGCGCCGCGCCGGTCGGCGTCGAGGTCTCCGCGAACGCAGGCCGCGGCAGCGCAGCGACAGGCGGACTCTGAGAGGGCATCGGCGTCGGGGTCGACACCGGCGCCGACTCGCACGCGACCGCGAAGCTCGCCGCCAAGAGGCAAGCGAGCGCCGCGAGCACGCCGCGGGAGCGCGGCGCTCGGGGCCCGAGGCATCGCATCGCGCGGCGCTCGCGATCCTTCGCGGTGGCGCGACGCAGCCTGCGGGACCCGGCCCCGAGACCGCCGGGACGTCGGTCAGCCATCGCGGGCGAGCATGGACCGCGAAACGGACGACGGCGAGCAGAAAGGGACAGCAGAACGACCCGGCGAAGCGTCGGCGGTCAGACCTGACCGCCCGCGTCAGAGCTGGAGAAGGAGGGCGCCGCGGTGCGGCGGAGCACCGCGCTCCTCGCGACGTGCTCGGCGCCTCTGCGCTACCCTGCGGCGCGATGAAGCGCGCGTTCAGCGTCGATGAGCTCAAGCAGACCGCGCCGCGCCTCGCCGTGGAGCGCCGCGCCGTGCGCTTCCAGGACGTCGACGCGGCCGGGATCGTCTTCTATCCGCGGGTCCTCGAGTATTTCAGCGACGCGTACATGATCGCGCTGAAGGAGCGAGGCATCGACCTTCCTGCGATGATCGCGGGCGGCACGATCAAGCTGCCGCTCGTCCACGCCGAGGCGGATTACCTCCTGCCGCTCCGGTTCGGTGACGCCATCGATGTCGAGGTGCTCGCGCCGAAGCTCGGCGACACGTCGTTCACGGTGGGCTACCGCGTGACGATGACGACGGCGGGCCGGGTCGCCGCCATCGGGCAGACCGTGCACGTGTGCATCGACGGCGCGCGCTTCACGCCGTGCCCGCTCCCGGACGATCTGCGCAGCGCGCTCGCCTAGCCACGCCGAGCGACGGCCGCCGGACGGCGCGCCGGGCGCTAGCGTGGTGGGAACGGGGCGAGCGCGGCCGCGAGCTGCGCCGCCGCGCCCGCGCGATCGAGCTTGCCGGCCGCGGTGAGCGGCAGCGCCGCGACGGCGCAGAGGCGCCGCGGGCGCTTGTGCGGGGCGAGCCGCGCCGCGACGACGGCCGCGAGGTCGCCGAGCAATGCGGGCGAGGGTGCGGCGCCGCCCGCCTCGCAAGGCGAGGCCTGCTCGGGGACGATCGCCGCGGCGACGACCTGGCCCCAGCGATCGTCAGGCACGCCGAACACCACCGCGCCGGCGACGCCCTCGCAGGACGCGAGGACCTGCTCCACCTCGGCGGGGTAGACGTTCTCGCCGCCGGTCACGATGAGATCGCTGCGGCGCGCCGCGACGTGCAGCCGCCCGGCGGCGTCGAGCGCGCCGAGATCGCCGGTGACGAACCACCCGGCGCCGTCGACCGAGAGCTCCGGTGCGCGGTCGGGGCCGCGGTAGTAGCCGCGGAACAGCACCGGGCCGCGGATCTCGATGCGGCCCACGCCGTCGCTGCCGGCGCCCTCGATGCGGAGCTCGACGCCGGCGATCGGGGAGCCGGAGCCCGGCTCTGTCGTGCGCGGATCGCGCGGGCGCTGCACGGTGACCTGCGAGCACGCCTCGGTGAGGCCGTACGTGGTGAGCGCGGGGACCCCGCGGCGCGCGCACTCGTCGAGCGCCCGCTCCGGAGCGCCCGCGCCGCCGACGAGCACCGCGCGGAGCCGGGCGAGGACGTTGTCGCGATCGGCCTCCAGCAGCGCGAGCAGCATCGTCGGCACCACGGAGAGCAGCGTCGCGCGGTCGCGGACGATCGAGGCGAGCACCGAGGCGGGCTCGAAGCGAGGCGCGAGGATGACAGCGCGGCGCGCGAGCAAGCAGCGGGTCACGATCGAGAGGCCACCGACGTGGCAGAGCGGAAGGCAGAGCAGCCAGCGATCGTCGTCGCGCATGCCGAGGTTGGCCGCGCTCCCCTCGGCGGCGGCGAGGAACGCGCTGCGCGAGAGCACCGCGCCCTTGGGACGGCCGGTGGTGCCCGAGGTGTAGACGATCGCCAGATCGCCGGAAGGGTCCGGCGGCGGGACGCGCGCGGCCTCGGCGGCGCGCGCCCCGCGCTCGCGGAGCGCGCCGATCTCCGGCGCGGCGTCGTCGATCAGGGCGGCGAGCGCAGGCTCGCGCAGCACGAGGTCGGGGCGCGCGTCGTCGATCAGGAGGCCCGCCTCGCCGGCCGTGAGCCGGGGATGGATCGGGACGAGCACGGCGCCGAGCGCGAGCAGCGAGTGGAGGACGACCACGGTCCCGAGCGCGTTCGGGGCGACGAGCGCCACGCGGGCTCCCTGCCCTATCCCCGCGCGGGCGAGCCGGGCAGATACGGCCGCGACCGCGGGGGCCAGCTCGCCGAAGCGGAGGGCGCCGCCGGGGCCGACGCCGAGGGCGGGGACGTCGATCGCGCGCGGCGCGTCGTCCTCGGCGCCGCCGAGGACGATCGCCGTCCGGGCGGCGATCGCGGGATCGCGCGCGGCATCGACGAGGCTCAGCCCGTCCATGGCCGGATGCCGAGGCCGGGCTGATCGCTGGCCGCGACGAGGCCGCCCTCGCGGAGCTGCGGGATCCGGATCGCGGGCCACGCCTCCAGGCCGGCGTGCGCGTCGAGGCCGCACGCGAGCGGCGCGCGCGGCAAGGCGAGCGCGAGCTCGCACGAGGCGGCGAGCGCGATGGGCCCGTCGAAGAGGTGCGTCACCACGGCGTCGATGCCGCGCGCCTGCGCCCTGCTGCCGAGCGCGTGCGCGCGCAGCAGGCCGAGCATCGCGGGCTTCAGGATGAACGCAGCGCAGCCTTCCGCTTCGAGCAGGCGCTCCGGCATGCCCTCGACCGCGAGCGACTCGTCGGCCGCCCACGGGACCTCGCGCGCGCCGAGGTGATGGAGGAGCTCGGGCGCGACCGGCTGCTCGACGAAGCGCGGGCCGACCGGCGCGAGGAGCGCCAGCCGGCGGGGCGCCTCGTCGAGCGACCACGCCGCGTTCGCGTCGAGCCGGAGCTCGACGCCCGGGTGCTCCCGCCGGAGCGCGCGCAGCGCCTCGAGGTCGCGCGCGAAGCCGTCCTCCCCGCGCGAGCGGAGCTTCACCTTGATCGCGCGGACGCCGCGCGCGGCGAGCGCGCGCGCGCGCTCGAGCATCTCCGGCAGCGCCACCGAGGTCGTGAGCAGCCCGTTCACCTGGACGTCGGCGTAGCGCCCGTGTCCGCCGAGGCACGCGGATAACGAGAGGCCGAGGCGCTGGCCCAGCAGATCGAGCAGCGCCGTCTCCAGGGCGAAGCGCGCCGCCGGGAGATCGCGCAGCCGCGATGACAGCGGCGCGAGCGCGCGCAGGATCGCGGACGCCGAGGCCGTCGGTGTCGCGCCCTCGGCCGGCAGCTCGATCGCGCCGAGCGCCGCCGGCAGCTCGGCGAGCGCGCGCTCGTCCTCGTCGGCCGTATCGGGTGAGAAGCCGGGGAGCGGCGTGGCCTCACCCAGGCCGACGCGCCCCTCGTCGTCGGTGAGCGACAGCACGAGGCCCCGGCGCGCGCCCTCGAGGACCCGGGACGCGAGGCGGGCATCGACGACGCGCATGATCCCTACAGCTGGGCCACGAGGCCGAGCGAGAAGAGCAGCGCGTAGGCGAGCAGCAGCTTCGCCGTCCCGGCGAGGCAGTCGTTGAGCGGCCGGCCGTCGGTCGTCGCCAGCACCCGGAGCAGGCGCACCGCGCGAGGGAACGTCGCGAACACGAGGAGCGTCCACCGCCGGCCCTCGCCGGCGGCGAGCGCGACCGGCACCGCGTAGGCGGCGGCGAAGAGCATCGCGTATTCGATGACGCCCGCGCGGCGCCCGAGCCGGACGGCGAGCGTGCGCTTGCCGGCGACGACGTCCGTCTCGCGATCGCGGATGTTGTTGACGACGAGCACGGCGGTGGCGATGGCGCCGATCGGCACGGCCGCCGCCCACGCGAGCGGCGGGACCGAGCCGAGCTGGACGAACGCCGTACCGCAGACGGCGACGAGGCCGAAGAACACGAACACGAACAGGTCGCCGAGGCCGTGATAGCCGAGCGGGTACGGCCCACCCGTGTACGCGACGCCAGCGAGGATCGAGACGACGCCGATCACCACGATGGGCCACCCGCCCACGAACGCCAGGTACACCCCGAACGGCAGCGTGAGCGCGATCGTGACGAGCAGCCCAGCGCGCACCTGGCGCGGCGTGAGCAGCCCCGCCTGCACGGCGCGCGTGGGGCCGAGCCGCTCGTGCGTGTCGGCGCCCTTCTCGTGATCGAAGACGTCGTTCGCGAAGTTCGTCGCGATCTGGATGAGCATCGCGCCCGCGAGCGCCGAGAGCGCCGGGCCGAGCCGCATCCCGCCGAGCGCGTAGGCGACGGCCGTCCCGACCATCACCGGCGCGAGCGCCGCGGTGAGCGTCGCCGGCCGGCACGCGAGGAGCCACGCCCGGAGCGAGCCGGGGCGCACGCCACCCGGGGCCGCTGCGCCCGCCGTCTGAGGGGCCGCCGCGGCGCTCACGATCCCCTCTCCAGCTCGCGGGGCCCGCGCGCCCTCGCGGCGGCGCGAGCGCTCCCGCGCTGCGCGGCGCCCTCGCCGGACGCGTCGCGCGCGACGTCGTCGGGTGCGGGACTCGTGTTCGCGTTGACCTGGCTCATGATCGTGGATCCCTCTCGGCAAGCTCGGGGTTCTCGGCGCGCGCGCCGCTCATGGAGTCTGCAGATCGGCCGCCGCGCCGTCCGCGGCCGGCGCGCTGCCCAGGGCCGCGACGTCGCGACGAACGTCGGACCAGAGCCGCGCCACGCGGGCGGCGCCGTCGTGGGGCGGCACCACCGCCTCGATCAGCGTCGCGCCCGCCCGCTGGTACCCCGCGGCGAGCGCGCGGGCGAGATCCCCGGCGGTGCCGGCGCGCTCGTAGGCGAGCCCGAACATCGCCGCCGCGGGCGCGAAATCGAGGTGCTGCGGCATCGTGAAGCACCGCTCGAGCAACTCGGCGCCGCGCCTGGCGATGGGGAGGTGCTCGAAGATGCGGCCGCCGTCGTTCTGGACCACCACGATGACGAGCGGCGCTCGGCCGTCGCCCGCTGCCTTCGCGGCGAGGAGCAGCCCGGTCAGATCGTGCAGCAGGCTGAGATCGCCGAGCAGCAACGTGACCGGCGCGGCGGCCGCCACGCGCGCGCCGGCCGCCGCCGACACGAGGCCGTCGATCCCGCTCGCCCCGCGCTGGTGCAGCACGCGGAGCGCGCGCGCCGACGGCGGGCAGTACGTGTCGAGGTCGCGCACCGGCATGCTGTTGCCGATCGCGAGCAGCGAACCCGCAGGGCACGCGCTGGCCACCATCCGGGCGATGGCGCCCTCCGTCAGCTCGTCCCCGGCGCAAGCGCGCGCGGCGTGCGCCGCCGCGATCTCGCCGGCGCGCGCGAACGTCGCGGCCCAGTCCCGCCGCCCGCGCCCCAGGCTCAGCGCCGCCCCGGCGAGGCGCGCCGCGAGCGCCTCGCACACCTCCACGGGCTCACCCATGACGAGGGCAGACGCGGCGCTCGTCGGGTCGTTCCAGCCGTGCGCGGAGACGACGACGCGGCGGGCGCTCGTGTGCTCGGCGATGTAGGTCGCGTAGCCGGCCGATGTCGGCGGGGCGCCGAGCTCGAGGATGAGGTCGGGCGCGTTCGCCGCGCGGAACTCGGGCGCGCGGAGGAACGAATCGAACGACGCCGGCATCACGACGCCCTCGGTGAGGCCGCCAAAGCAGATCTGGCTCGTGCCCTCGGCGAGCACCGGGAAGCCTGTCGCGCGCGAGAGCGCGAGCACCGCGCGGCGCGCGCGCGCGTCGTCCTCTCGGCTCTCGGCGGGGCCGCACACGATGAGCCCCCGCTCCGCGCGCGCGCAGCGCGCGGCGAGCTCCTCGATCGCGCGCCCATCGACCCCGGCGCAGGCCGACACGACCCGCGTGCCGGCGCGGCGCATCAGCGCCTCCCACTCTGCCTGCCATGGCTCGGGCCCGGCCGCGTCGACAGGCTCGAGCGGCTTGCGGAAGCGCGCGTTGATGTGGACCGGGCCCGGCGTCGGCGACAGCGCGCGCGTGACCGCCTGGGCCGCGATGCGCGTCACCGCGCGCAACGCGAGGGGCGACGGATCCGGCAGCCCGAGCTCGGCGAAGTGACGGACGTGGTCGCCGAAGAGCTTGGTCTGATCGATGGTCTGCGCGGCCGCGGCGTCGGCGAGCTCCCACGGGCGATCGGCCGTGATCGCGATGAACGGGGTGAAGCTCTGGTGCGCCTCGATGATCGCCGGGAGCGCGTGCGCGCCGGCGGTGCCCGAGGTGCAGACGAAGACGCTGGGCCGTCCGGTCACGCGCGCCTGCCCGAGCGCGAAGAACGCGGCGGTGCGCTCGTCGACGACGCTGTGGCAGCGCACCTCCTCGCTCTCCATCGCCGCGATCGCGAGCGGCGTGGAGCGCGAGCCGGGGCAGAGGACCAGGTCGCGCACCCCGGCCTGCGCGAGCGCGCGGACGAACAGCTGCGCCCAGGCAGAGTGGAGGTTCGACCCGCCCATCACCGCCCCCAGAGGCCCTCTCTCGCGCGCACCTCAGGCCCCCTCGGGCGTCGCGACGAAGAGGCACACGACGCCCATCGTGAGCGGCTCCACGCGGAGCACGCGCAGCCCCGCGCCGCGCATCAGCTCCGCGAACTCGTCCGGAGGCGGGAACCTCGCGATCGAGTCCTGCAGGTACCGGTACTCGTCCTTGCCGGAGATCGCGCCGCCCACGTACGGGACGACCGTGTGGATGTGGAAGCGCGCGAGCTTGCCCATGAGCCCGCTGCGCGGCTCGCTGAGCTCGAGGATCGCGATGCGCCCCCCGGGCCGCGTGACGCGCGCCATCTCGCGGAGCGCCCGCGCGCGATCCGGGACGTTGCGGATCCCGAACGCCATCGAGATGGCGTCGACGCTCGCGTCGCCGAGCTGGAGCTGCTGCGCGTCGCCGACCTCGAGATCGATCCGCCCGGCGAGCCCCGCGGCCTCCACCTTCCGGCGGCCGACGCCGAGCATCCCCTGCGACGGATCGACCCCGATGACCTTCACCTCGTGCGCCCGCGCGATCGCGATCGCGAGATCGGCGGTGCCGGTCGCGAGGTCGAGCACCGTCGCGCCGGGCGAGAGCTCGAGCGAGCGCACCGCGCGCCGCCGCCAGCCCTGATCGAGCCCCATCGAGATGACCCGGTTCAGGAGATCGTACCGCTCGGCGATGCCGTCGAACATCTCGCCCGTGCCGAAGCGGCGCTCGCCGCGCGGCGCCTGATCCTGGCTCGCGTCGCTCATGTCCCGCCCCCCGCCTCGTGCACCGCGCGCGGCGCCTCGGCTCGCTCTGCGGCGAACCGCTTGCCTTCGCCGGACGGCGGCGCGGCGGACTCCCCGCCCCCCGTCGACGTGCCGCCGATCGCGCGCTTCCGCTCGTGGAGCCGCATGTGGCCTCGCTGGATGCCCTCGCTCGCGAGCGCGCGCAGCGCCGCCAGGTTGGACGCCAGCCCGACGGACGCCAGCACCACCGCGAGCTCGCGCGCGCTCTTCGCGCCCACGAGCTGCAGCGCCGCGCGCACGCCCGCGTGCACCTCGGTCGCGCCGCCCACCGTGCCGACCGCGAGCGGCAGCTCCGCCCGCCCCACGAGCCCGCCGGGGATGCGCTCCCACGTGCTGAGCGGCCGGTACCGGCCGCCGATCGCCGCGTACGCGTGCGCGCCCGCCTCGATGGCGCGGAAGTCCTGCCCGAGCGCGACAGCGGCCGCGTCGAGCCCGTTCATGAAGCCCTTGTTGTGGGTCGTCGCCCGGTACGGATCGAGCTCCGCGAAGCGGCTCGCCCGCGCGATGCCGCTCGCCACGTCCGCGCCCCCGAGCGCGTCGTCCGTCACGGTGGCCGTCACCCGGACGAGGCGGCGGACGGTCAGGTTGGAGAGGATCCGCAGGCCCAGCGTCCCGCCGGCGATGCGCTGCACGAGCGGCGCCACCGCCTCTGCCACGGTGTCGACCAGGTTCGCGCCCATGGCGTCGCCGACCTCGACGTAGAGGTGCACAACGAGCACGCCGAGCTCCGCCGAGAGGACGCGCACCTCGAGATCGCGGCAGCCGCCGCCGCGCGCCACCATCCTGGGGATGGCCGCGTCCCCGGCCGCGAGCAGGCTCGCGCGGGCCGCCTCCAGCCGGCCCGCGGCCGCCTCCGCGTCCGGCACGTCGTCGAGCTGGACCTGGGCGGTCATGATCGGCGGGTCCGCCTCGCCGGAGAAGCCGCCCGACCGCCGGACCATGCGCGCCGCGTTCGACGCGGCGGCGATGACGCTCGGCTCCTCCACCGCCATCGGCACCAGCACGTCGCGCTGGTTCACGCGGAAGTTCAGCGCCAGGCCGAGCGGGAGCGCGTGCGTCGCGATGACGTTCTCGCACATCCGATCGGCCACCGCCGTCGGCAGCCCTCCCCCGCTGGCGAGGTGCGCGAGCGCCTCCTCGTCGAGCAGACCGAGCGCCTGGATCGCGCGGAGCCGCTCCTCGAGGCACCGCTTGTAGAAGCCGCTGATCCGGCTGGACACGTGTTGGCTCATCGGGTGTCTCCGCGCGCCGCGCGCGCTCGCGAGCGGGGCGCGCGCCCCGCGCACTGCATCAAGGGGTTCGTCATCGCCGCTCACCGCTTCCGCCGGGGCGTCGACATCGCGACCCCCTCCAGCGCCGCCTTCGCCGGGCTCTCCGGGAGCGGCTCGATGCTCCGCACCGCGTCCCCGCAGAGCCGGGACGCGAGCTCCAGGCAGTCGTCGACGACGCGCTTCTCGACCATGATCTGCGCGATGCGCCGGCCGAGCTCCGGCTCGACGGCCGCGTCCTCCGACGCGCAGTGCGCCTCGAGGGCGGGCGTGAGCTCACGGTCGCGCTCCATGGCGAGGAGCAGCGGGTACGTCATCTTGCCCTCGCGCAGATCCGTGAGCAGCGCCTTGCCGGTCGCCTCCGGGTCGCCGGCGAAGTCGAGGACATCGTCGACGAGCTGGAACGCGACCCCGAGGCTCGTCCCGAAGCTCTCGAGCGCCTTGCAGAGCGGCTCGCTCACGCCGCCCGCGCGCGCCCCTGCGAACATCGCCCAGCGGAACAGCGACGCCGTCTTGCCGTCGACGATCTGGAAGTACTCGCTCGTGCTCGTGCGCACGCGGCCCCGCGACGCGAGCTGGAGCGCCTCGGCCACGACCATCTCCTTGATCACGAGGAGCACCCGCTCGAGCACGTCGGTCATGCCGACCGCCTGGATCTTGGAGAGCGCGTCGAGCAGGAGGTAGTCGCCGCCGAAGATCGAGGCGGCGTTGCCGTAGATGACCCGCGCCGCGTCCGCGCCGCGCCGGCGGTCGCCGAGGTCGACGACGTCGTCGTGCAGCAGCGTCGCGTTGTGGACGAGCTCGACAGCGACCGCGAACGTCCGCGCGGCGTCGTTGAAGCCGCCCCCGATGTGGGAGGCCAGCGCGACGCAGATGGGCCGCAGCCGCTTGCCGTTCAGGCCGAGCAAGTGCCGAGCGCTCTGGTGCGCCGGCGTCTCGCCGTCCAGCCCGACCTTCGCGATCTCGCGCTCGATGTCGCCGAGGTCCCCGTCGAGCAGGCGCCTCAGCTCCGCGAGGCGCGCAGCGAGCGCGTCGAGCCCTCGCCCAGCGCACATGCCTCCGAGGCTCGAGACGACATCGCTCCGCTGGACCGTCCCAGTAAACGTTGTAGTCGCAGTCATCCCATCTCCACCTGGAAGCACGAGCGCACGCTGCGCCCCGCACCGCGCGGGGCCCCCGTGACGGTCGAACCCTCCGAAATCACGGTCCCGCTAGGCGCCTCGCCGGGAACGCACGGCGCGGATGGGGAACCGGACCAGATCCCCGAACCGCGAGAAATCCACGGTCCTGCTCTTGATGAACCCGTCGAGCGCCGCCTGCGCGACGATCACGAACGAGAGGAGCCGCTCCACTCGATCGAGGCTGAACCGGGCGGCGTCGGTGGGAGGCAGGCCCTCGAGCAGCGCCGAAGCCCGCTCGAGGCGCTCCCTCACGGAGTCGGCGATCAGCCGCTCGCGCTCGGCGAACACTTTGGAAATCATCTTCCAGAAGTCCGTCTCGGCCTCGAAGAACTCCTTCCGCTCGCCCGGTTTCCATACTCTTCGTACTACACCCCACCTTTGCAATTCTGTCAGCGACATACTCATTGCGCCGGAAGAAACCTGCAGCCGCTCGCCGATCTCGGCGGCGGAGAGGGCTCCGCCTTCAATGAACAGGACGGTCCAGATCCGCCCGAGCACCCGGCGGAAGCCCCAGTGCTCAATGACGTCGCCGATCGCATCCGCCGCGAGCAGCTCCGCCTGGCGATGGATGTCGCTTGCGTGGCTCATGAAAGTTTCAAAATTTTCTGAAAGAACTGTGTGGGCCTACTTGCGCCGGCGTCAAGACATTCCCGACCGTTCTCGCCACGCAGCGCGGACGAGCGGGGTGATACGTGGCGTGAATCGGACGTGGATCGCGCGTGAATCGGCCGTGGATCGCGCGTGAACCGCGCGTGAACCGCGCGTGAATCGCTCTCGACGGTGCTAGCTCACGCCCGGATCCGGGCCATGAGCTCCCGGTTTTGCCGGAGCAGCGCCTCGGGCATCCGCGAGCCGAACGACTCCAGGAACGCCTCGCGATCGCGCGCCTCCTCCAGCCACGCGTCGCGATCGATGGCGAAGAGCTCGCGCATGGCCTCGTCGTTCACGCCGAGGTCGCTCGTGTCGAGCTCGCCGTCCGTGGGCATGATCCCGACGGCTGTGTCGTGTCCCTTCGCCTCCCCGCGCACGCGCGCGACGATCCAGCGCAGGACGCGGAGGTTCTCGCCGAAGCCTGGCCAGAGGAGCGCGCCCGCCTCGCCCTGCCGGAACCAGTTCACGTGGAAGATCTTCGGGAACGCCGCGCGGTTCTCGCCGAGCTCGATCCAGTGCCGGAAGTAATCGCCCATGTTGTATCCGCAGAAGGGGCGCATCGCCATCGGGTCGCGGCGGACGACCCCGACCTTCCCGGTGGCGGCCGCGGTCGTCTCCGAGGCCATCGTCGCGCCCAGATAGACGCCGTGGGCCCAGCCGCGCGCCTCGCAGACGAGCGGCGCGAGCCGCGCGCGCCGTCCGCCGAAGACGATGGCCGAGATGGGCACGCCCGCTGCGGCGTCGAACTCCGTCGAGATGGACGGGCACTGGCGGGCCGGCGCAGTGAACCGGCTGTTCGGATGCGCCGCGGGCTCCCCGCTGTCGGGCGTCCACCGGCGTCCCCTCCAGTCGGTCAGCACCGGCGGCACCGGACCGTCGAAGCCTTCCCACCACGGCGTCCCCTCCGGCGTGAGCGCCACGTTCGTGAAGATCGAGTTCCTGGCCAGCGTCGCCAGGGCGTTCGGGTTCGTCCTTGAGCTCGTCCCCGGCGCCACGCCGAAGAAGCCGGCCTCGGGATTGATCGCCCAGAGCCGGCCATCCCGGCCGATGCGCAGCCAGGCGATGTCGTCGCCGACGGTCCACACCTTCCACCCCTTCTGGGACGCCGGCGGCACCAGCATGGCGAGGTTCGTCTTCCCGCAGGCGCTCGGGAACGCCGCGCAGACGTACGTCACCCGCCCTCCCGGGTCCTCCAGGCCGAGGATGAGCATGTGCTCCGCGAACCACCCTTCGTCGCGCGCCATCGTGCTCGCGATGCGCAGCGCGAAACACTTCTTCCCGAGCAGCGCGTTGCCCCCATACCCGGAGCCGACGCTCCAGATGAGCCGCTCCGCCGGGAAATGGCAGACGAAGCGGCGCTCGGGGCTCAGGTCCCCGAGCGAGTGCAGCCCCCTGCAGAAGTCATCCGAGCTGCCCAGCGCATCGAGCGCGACCCGGCCCATACGGGTCATGATCCGCATGCTCGCCACGACATAAGGGCTGTCGGTGATCTCGATTCCGACCTTCGCCGAGGGCGATCCCACTGGGCCCATCAGGTACGGGACGACGAACATCGTCCGCCCCTTCATCGCCCCGTCAAACAGCCGTCCGACCCGCTGCGAGGCCTCCTCCGGCGACATCCAGTTGTTCGTCGGGCCCGCGTCTTCCTTATCGCGAGTGCAGATGAACGTGAGGTGCTCAGTCCGGGCGACGTCGGTCGGGTCGCTCCGGTGAAGATAGCAGTTGGGGTATCTCTCCCCGTCGAGCGCGAGGAGCGTACCGTCGCTCAGCATCCCCTGGATCAGCGTTCGGTTCTCCGCCTCGGAGCCGTCACAGAAGACGACCCGATCGGGCCGCGTCTGATGGGCGACCTCGTCCACCCACGCTGAAAGTTTCCGGTTTTGCATACGGCTGCGAGCCTAGCCCGAGCGAGAACCTCCGCCAAGCGACAGTACTATTGTAATATTTCGTCAAATCTGGACGATCTGGCGGAGGGCGTCGCGTGGCAGCCGGCCGGCGTTCACGCGTCGGATGAGCTCAGTTCACGCGAGGCGAACGCAGGGACGTTCGGCTATGCTGGAGACGTGCAGCGTGTCGTCGACCTCCCTGATCGGGGCAGACTGATCGTCGCCACCGACTTGCAGGGCAATGTCGCGGATTTCGAGCGAATCGCCGAGATCTTCGAGCAGGCGGCGACCGGCCGTGACGGCGCGGTCCTCGTGATCACGGGCGACCTCGTCCACGGGCCCGAGCTCGACGAGGGTGAATGGCCCGACTACCTGGGCTCGTTCTACCGGGGCGATTCCGTGACCTTGTTGAAAAAGGCGAGGAGTCTCGCGGAACGCCACCCCGGCCGGGTTCACTACCTGCTCGGAAACCACGAGCACGCGCACGTGGGAGGTCCGGTGGTGGCGAAATTCTTCCCGGACGAGGCGCTGCGGCTCGAAGATCTCCTCGGCCCGGAGGACACGCTGGCGATGCGAAGCTGGTTCCGCGGGTGGCCGTTCGTGGCGGCCGCGCGCGCGGCCCGGCTGGTCATGCTCCACGCGGCGCCGCACGCCCGCATTCAGAGCCGGCAAGATCTCGATCGGCTCCCGCTCGACGGGTTCCTCGACGTGCCGCTCTCGGAGATGAGCCTGCACGGGACGCTCGGCGCGCTGCTCTGGGCGCGGAGCACATCGAGCGACCGCGCCCATGCCTTCCTCCGCGCGATCGACCCGGACGCTCGCGTGGCGATCTACGGGCACGACGTCGCGCGCGAGGGGTATGCCACCGAGCGCGAGCCGCTGCTCTGCCTGTCGACGAGCTTCGGTTGCTACGACGGCGACAAGCTCTACCTGGAGTGGGATCTCGCCGAGCCCGCGGAGAGCGCGGCCGACGTCGCCTGGCGCGGGCTCCGGTCGCTGTACCCCGACGCGCCGCGCGTCCACAGCGAACCCTGATCGTCCCGACGAGAACGCCGCCGGGGCGCTAGCGACCGAGCTCCTCGACGAGGGCCGCGACGCCCTGGTCGATCTCGGCGTCGGTGAGGTAAGGCGCGGGGCCGATGCGGAGCACGTCGCGCCGGGCGTCGACGAGCACGTGCCGGGCGCGGAGGCGCTCCACGACGTCGCCCGCTCGCGCCGAGCGAACGGCGATGAAGCCGCCCCGGCGCTCGGGCTCGCGGGGCGAGACGACGTCGCCGCCGCGGCCCGCGGCGTCGAGGAGGTCGAGGATGCGCCCGGTCTGCCGGAGCGATATCGCGCGCAGCCGCGGGACGGTGAGGCCGAAGCGATCCCAGTGCTCGATCACCGCGGCGGCGCGGTAGAGCGCGGAGGGGTCGAACGTGGAGCCCGCGAATCGCGCGCCCCCGGGCGCGTACGCGACGCCGCCGCTGCTGCCCGCGAGCGAGCCGAAGTCGGCGAACCAGCCGGTGAAGACCGGGCGCAGCCCGCAGCCGTGCGGGACGCGCATCCAGCAGATCCCCTCGCCCATCGCCGCGTACTTGTAGCCCCCCGCGACCGCGAAGACGTGAGGCGCCGCGCTGCCCCACGCGAGCGGGACGACGTTGAACGCGTGGTAGACGTCCACGAGCGGGACGGCGCCGATCTCGGCCGCGCGCGCGACGATCTCGTCGAGCCGCGGCACCACCGTCGCGCTCTCGAAGAGCACGGCCGAGATCGCGAGCATCGAGGTGCCCGGCCGGAGCGCGGCGAGCAGCCGGTCGGCGAGCGCGTGTCGCGGCTCGACGCTCACCCAGTCGATCTCGACGCCCTCCTCGGCGAGGCGGGCGAGCTGGCGCCTGAGCGAGTGGAACTCGCCCTGCGTGGTGACGATCCGGAGCCGCTCGCGCCGAGGGAGCGACGTGATCAGCCGGTAGACGAGCTCGTGGGTGTTCTGGCCGAAGGCGATGGCGTCGCCGCGCTCGAAGCCCATCCGCTCCAGGATCGCCGCGCCGACCGCCGAGAGCCTCGGCAACACCGCGGCGTCCCACTTGCCGTCGACGAGCCGCGCAGCGTCGTCGAAGCATGCGGCGAGCGCGTCGCGCGCCACATCCGGCCAGGCCTGGTGGGAGTGCCCCGTGAGCAGGATGCGCGGTGCCGCGTCCCCCGCCGGCGCGAGGAAGCGCGAGTACGCCGCGCGAAACGCGTCGAGGTCGAAATAGCCCTGTTCCACGTCTCCTTGCATTCCAGCTCTTCGGTCGCGGCGTCGCGCGGCGAACACGCAGGGCGACGAGGCCCCGCACGCGCTGCCGCTTAACCCACTTCGATGCCCACTTCCACCCAGTCAGTCCGTGGGGTGCGGTGCGTTGCGCAGGATGCGTGGATTGCGTCCTCAACGCGCGTGGCGCGGCCTGGAGCGCTCTGCCACTTGCCCCACGCGCGCCGACAGCCCAGGCGGCCGGACGCGAGAGGACCCGCTTCTGGACGAAATCGAGCCTCAACAGGGCTGGCTCCTCGCCCCGCCATGTCGTGCTCGCCGGGGCGAGGCGGCGGAGCGCGCGGCGGGGGCGCGCCTCCGGCCGGTCCGATCATCGTAGGGGGAGGTAGCTCTCTCGGAGCCATGTGGAGCAGCACGCGCTCCGGGTCGAGGTGGGAGGTTCCATGACGGGCGAGGATTGCTGCGGCGCGAGAGGGGGGCCGGCGCGTCGCCGCGCTAGACTGCGCAACCTGCCGATGCGACCGCGCGCGGAATACCTCGAAGGGCTCGTCGACCTCACGTCCCACGACGACCCGAACGTCCGGCGCGCGCTCTTCCGGCAGACGATCGCCTCGCTGGCGCTGGTCGATGCGCTCGATGGATCGACCCCGCTCGACTCCCTCAGCCCGGATGGCCTGCTCCGGAGCGTCCAGACCGCCATGGCCGACGGGCTGCTCGACGATCTGAGCTGGCTCGCGCCGGCCGCCGCGAGCGTGGCGCTCTACGAGATCGCCGGGGCGCTCCCGCTCGGGCCGGAGCGGCGCGAGCTGGGCAGGCGCGTCCTGGGACAGCTCTATGCCGGCAACGCAGCGACGTTCGTCGCCCTCGCGACGCGCATGGCGGCCGGCTCGGCCCGCGGCCTGTCCGGCGCAGGAATCCGCGCCCGCGTGATGCTCTCGCTCTGGCTCCCCGCCGGCACCGACATCCCGGTCGAACCGCTCGCGCTCCTGCTCGCCTCGCGGCGCGAGCTGTCGCGCGACTGGATCGCCGCGCCGTCGACCGGCTCGCTCCCGGAGCGACGGCTCGCCGCGCGCCTGATCGAGCGCGCCGCCCGCGAGGCGACCCGCCGGGCCATGCAGGGCGACGACCTCCCGCTCCGGCTGTTCCGCAACGTCGGCGACGGGCGGCGGCGCGACCTCGACCGCAGCGCCGACGGGATCGCGCTCGCCTGGCAGACGCTCCTCGCCGATCGCGAGCCGCTCGTGTGGCGCCACGTCGCCGCGGCGCGAGGGCTGCTCGCCGGGGTGCTGCCCGACTTCGCCGAGGAGGTGCGCGCGCTGCTCGCCCAGGATCTCTCCCCCACCGAGTGGCGGCGCGGCGCGGCGTCGCTGGCCGCGAGCATCGCCGTGGATCCGGACGGCGCGCTCGGACGCGCGATCGAGCTGCTCCGGAGCCCGCTGCTCGCCGCGGACCCGGGCATCGCCACGGCGATGGCCTGGGGGCTCCCCGTCGCGGCCGACGCGGAGCCCGAGGCCGCCGACGCGCTGCTCGACGAGATCGCGCGCACGTCCCCGATGGCGACCGCCGAGGCGATCGTCGAGCTCCGGCGCGAGCTGCGCGGCGTGATGAGCCGCGGCGAGCCGCTCGGCGCCCGCGCCGCGGCGCGCTGCGCCCGCGCGCTCGAGGACGCGCTCGAGGCCCCGCCCAGCGCGCACGTCCGCGACGACGGGCTCGCGGCGCTGGCGCGCGTCATCCACCGCGACCTCTCGATGGACAGCGCCGGGGTGGCGCTGCTGCGCGGCGCGCTCGACAGCGCCGTCGCGGCGTTCGTCGAGACCGGCCCGCGCGACGCGCACGGCCGCGCGCTCGAGGCCTACGCCCTCGCGACCGAGGTGGTGGGCGCGCTCGAGGAAATCGAGCTCTCCGAGCACGACGACGCGCAGAGCACCGCGGCGCGCAGGGCCGCGGTGGGGCTCGTGCGTGAGCTGGACGCCGAGCTGCTCGGCTCCGGCCTGCTGAAGAGCCTCCTGCTCCTGAACCGGCGGCCGAGCGAGGACGCGACCGGGGTCGCGTCCCTGGACGATCTCGACGAGCGGCTCGCCCGCTGGCTGCTCCGCGCCGAGGGGCCCGCCGCGCGGGCGAGCGCCTCGCCGCCCCTGCACGTCACCGTGCACCAGCGCAACCTGCGCGCGCTCATCCACCTGATCGACGGCGAGAGCACCGACTTCGGCAGCGAGCCAGAGCTCAAGGCGCGGGTGCTCGCCCGCTGGACGGGCGCCATCGGCGTGCTGCTCGACCGGCTGCGCGCCGAACGCGGCTCGTCGCTCCGCCGCGCCATCGCCGCCTCGGTCGCCCGCGGCCTCGACGCGCTCGTGCGCGAAGGCGCCGCCGACGCGGCCGACATCTTCTTGCACGCGGCGATGCGCGGCGGCGACCCCGACGACCTCGACGTGCTCGGCCAGGCGAGCATGCACCCGGACGTCGCCCAGCTGCTGCGCGCCTACGCGCGGTTCGCGCGCGGCGGGCGCGAGGGAGGCGCGCGCGGTGGGCGCGAGGGAGGCGCGCGCGCGCCGGAGAGCGACGCCGCGGCGTCGCGCCGGTCGACCCGGCAAGGCGGCCTCGACGCGGAGCTCGCCGAGGCCGAGCGCGCGCGCGTGGCGCTCGAGCGCATCGCCGCCATCGAGGCGCTCGTGACGGCGCTCCCTGCGGGCGCGTCGCAGCGCACGGAGATCGTGCGGGGCGCGCTCGCCCGCCTCGCGCGCGCGCTCGGAGCGATGAACGCGGCCCGCGCGCTCAGCGCGCTGACCGGCGCGGGCGACGGCGACGCGGACGCCTCGCCGCTCGCCGCCCTGGACGAGGCCCTGACGCGCCTCGCCCAGCTGACCGCGGGCGCGCGCCGGCGCTGCGGCGAGCACCCGGCCTCCGCGCCCTCCGGCGCGACCGAGCCGCTGCGCCTCGCCATCGAGGTCGCGCTGCAGGAGGAAGGCGACGCGGAGCCGAGCGTCGCGGCGCCGATCGAGGCGCTCGTCTCGGCCGCGCGCGCGAGCATCCCGAGCGCGCTCGCCGATGTGGTCGCCCTCGTCGTGCCGCGCGTCCTCCTGCTCCCGGTCCGGCGGCAGAGCGCGCCGAGCGGGGTCGCCCTGCCCGAGCAGCCGCTGCCCGCGTGGCTGCCGAGCCGGCGCACGCTCGGCGGCTTCTACGTGCACCGCCAGCTCGGCGGCGGCTCGCTGGGGACGGTGTTCGTCGTCACCCGCACCGAGGAACGACACGACCCGTCGGCGGAGCGCTTCGCCCTCAAGGTGCCGGAGTA
This sequence comes from Sorangium sp. So ce117, assembly GCF_051524395.1. Classification (NCBI taxonomy): domain Bacteria; kingdom Pseudomonadati; phylum Myxococcota; order Polyangiales; family Polyangiaceae; genus Sorangium; species Sorangium sp. So ce117. The sequence goes on along the minus strand of NZ_CP150309.1, from coordinate 4,351,619 downwards.
CGATCACACGGCGGCCAGGAGCGTCTCGGAAGCCGACTTCCTCCGCCTGTTCCGGGAGGAGGCGGGCGCGCTGCTCTCGCTGCCCGATCACCCGAACCTCGCCGGCTTCGTCACGTTCGACGCGGGCGCCCGCCCCAAGCCGATCCTCGTGATGGAGCTCATCGAGGGCATCCGCTGCGACAAGCTGCTCGACGCTCGAGGCCTCACCTCGCGGAGCGCGGTGGCGCTGCTCGACGGCATCCTCGCCGGGCTGGAAGCCATGCACGCCGTCGGCGTCGGACACCTCGACATCAAGCCGACGAACGTGATCCTGCGCGGGGGACGCGAGCCCGTGCTCGTCGATTTCGGCCTCGCCGGCCGCCACATCCGCCCTGGCTGCGCCACCGGCTGCTACGGCGCCCCGGAGATCTGGGGCGTCGTCCCCGCCGGGGTCACGCCGACCCCGCTCACGGCCGACGTCTACAGCTTCGGCTGCCTCGCCTACGAGATCCTCACCGGCAAGACGCTGTTCGACGCGCCCACCGAGGTCGCGCTCATCACGGCGCACGTCACGCACGACGGGCTCCCTGCGCCGATCAAGCGCATCGCCGACGATCCGAGGACCGCAGACATCGCGGCGTTCATGTATGCCTGTTTACGACACAACCCGAACGATCGCGCGAACGCCTCCTCCCTGCGGGAAATGCTGCTGCGGATCACCGGCCAGCTCGCTGACCTGAGATGGCCGCTCGACGACGAGCGGGCTGCCAGGCCCAGCATCGGTGGACCTCGGAAAGTCCATACAGGAAATTCCTGATGCGTTTTTCCTCTGAATCCTGTCGGCTCAAAGAAGGATTTAAGCAGTAGGTTGTTTCTCGGCGGCGCGTTCGGGGGGCCGCGTATCAGGCCGCCATGGCCCCCGGGTCAGCGCTGCTCGATCCCCATCGACGTCCCGGCGCACCCCGGCGGCCAACCTTTCTCGATCGCGGCTGAGCGCTGGAGTCGCGCCCCGCGATGCTCTAAGGGCGGCGTCGTTGGTCTCTGCGCTGAAACCGCCTCGCGACGAAGCCGAGCTCAGGTGCCGGGCGGCCGCGCTCGCCGGCCTGACGCTCGCCGATCTCGCACGCGCGCTCGGTTGCGCCGTGCCCCGAGGCGGCGTGCGCACGAAGGGCGCCGCCGGCGCGCTCGTCGAGCGCGCGCTCGGCGCGACGGCCGGCTCGACGTCGAGGCCCGATTTTCCCCACCTCGGGATCGAGCTCAAGACGATCCCCGTCGAGGTCACCGGGGCGCCGCAGGAGTCGACGTTCGTCTGCTCGATCTCGCTGTCGGACGCCGATCGTGCGGAGTGGGAGACGTCGCGCGCTCGCGCGAAGCTCGCCTGTGTGCTCTGGGTCCCGATCATCGCCGCTCCGGGCCGGCCGAGCGAGGAGCGACGGCTGGGCGCCCCGCGGCTCTGGCGGCCGACGGACGCGCAGGAGCGCGTCCTGCGCGCCGATTTCGAGGACCTGATGGGGCTCATCGGCATCGGCGCCGTCGAGGCGCTCACCGCGCACGCGGGGCGCTGGCTCCAGGTGCGGCCGAAGGCCGCGAGCGGGCGCTCGCGGACGCTCGCGTTCGGACGCGACGGGGAGATGATCGCCGCGCTGCCACGCGGCTTCTACCTGCGCCCCAGCTTCACCGGCGCGATCCTCAGCGATCCGGCCGCGATCCCGGCGTGACCGGAGAGCCCCGCCGCACACGGGCGGCCCTGGCGCGCGTCACCTGCAGGGGACGACCTTCTTGGAGCCGTCCGGCATCGTGGCGGTGCATGTCTCCAGCGAGAGATCGTCGTTCACGGTGGGCGTGACGGTGCGCGGCGCCGGCGCATCCACGGCAGCCCCTCCAGCTTCCGTTGGGCGCGTGCGCCCTCGCCCGCCCGCGCCGGCGCGCGGCGGCTTGCCAGCGCTGGCGCTCGGCGACGTCGTCCCCGTTGCGGACGGCCCGCTCCCCGCGTCCGCCGCTGTCTCGGTGGAGCTGACGCCCGCATCCGATGCGCCTGCGTCCACCTCGCTCGCGCTCGCCGCGCCCGCGTCAGCGGCCGCTGCGGTGGCAGCAGGGACAGCGACCGTCGGGATCGCGGCGGCCGTATCTGGCGCCTGAGGCGCCGTCGCCGTCGGCGCGCCGGGAGCCGCGGTGTCGCCTGACGAAGGCGCGTCCGCCGGAGCGGTCGCCTCGCTCCCTCCCACGGCGAACCGGCTGCGCTGGAACTGGAGCGCGCCCCACGCGCCCACGAGGACGGCGACGGCCCCGACCCCCACGTAGAGCAGCGTGCGCCCACGGCGCGGGGCCTCTTCCTCGACCGGAGGCGTAGAGCTGCCCGTGCGCGCGCCCCTGTCGCTCACCGACGGCCCGCCGCTGCTCGTGCGCGACGCGCGCGACGTCCGCGTCATGGCCGCCCGCGAGGCCGGCGGAGGCAAGTCGAGCTCCACGGCGTGCTGGCGAAGGATCGCGCCGATGGTCGTGCGCGTGCTCGGAGCGGCGTACGGCGCGAGCGCCTGAACGAACTCCGAGATCGACTGGAAGCGATCCTCCGGCTCGCGCGCGATCGACTTCTCGATCACCTCGACGAGGCCCTCCGGCACCTCGGGGCGGAGGTCCTGGAGCGCCTCGGGCGGCGACGTGTAGATCTTCGCGCACAGCTCGGGGAAGCTATCGGCGACGTACGGCGGCCTGCCGCCGATGATCTCGAAGAGGCACACGCCGAGCGCGTAGATGTCGGTGCGAGGATCGACGCTCTTCGAGGAGCGCATCTGCTCGGGGGACATGTAGAGCGCGGATCCGAGGATCGTGGTCGTCTGCGTGAGCGAGACGTTGCCCGTGTCGCCGGTGAGGATCTTCGAGACGCCGAAGTCGAGCACCTTGATGTGCGGCGCGCCGTCCGGGCGCTTCGTCAGGAACAGGTTCGCCGGCTTCAGATCGCGGTGGACGATCCCGAGCGCGTGCGCCTCCGCGAGCGCCTCGCACGCCTGGACGATGTGATCGATGCACTCGCCGATCGCGAGCGTGCCCGCCTCGGCGGCGTGGCCCGCGAGGTCCACGCCGTCGAGCAGCTCCATCACCATGTACGGCTCGCCGCTGTCGAGCGCGGCCACGTCGAGCACGCGCACGACGTGGTGCGTCTGCAGCTTGGCGACCGTACGCGCCTCGCGCATGAACCGCTCCGACGCCTCGGTGTACGACATGAACTCCGGGAGCAGGAACTTGATGGCGACGCGCGTATCGAGATCGAGGTGCAGCGCCTCGACCACGAGGCCCATGCCTCCACGGCCGATCGTGCGCTCGACGCGGTACTTGCGCGCAATGACGGTGCCAGGCGCGATCGTGTAGACGTTGTCAGCCTTCGGTTCCCCAGGGCCGAGCGGAAACGCAGCCGTCTCCGGGCCGACCGAGACTTCTCCTTCGGTCGAGTCCGGCTCACCAGAGGAGGGCGCCATCAAGCTAAGGTATACACGTCGCGCTTCTCCGAAGCGATTCCCCTCACGCCGCAGGAATGCAAAGAGCTGCGAAAAACCGCCTCCCAGGTGGGACGCTGGCGCGGAGCAGGCGGAATCAAGCGCAGCCCAGCGCCAGCCTGCGCGCCTCACGCACCGCGGACGACGCGCCCCTGCGGTCCGATTGTGAGCGCCGATGACCGCCAGACCGTTCCTTCAGGTTCGGCTCGGCGGTCGGCCCGCGCTCATGGCCTCTCGATGCCGGTTGACAGCGAGCTCAACGGGTGCGCGCCGGCGGAGTCCGGGATCGGCGCATGTTCGCCGTCGAGGAGGTCCGGTGCGGTCCCTCGGTGCCGTGCGCCGGGGTTTGCCGCGTCGCCTTGAGGTTGCCGAGATCGGCCTCGATCTCGACGCCGAGCGCGCGGCAGCGACGGATGAGCCGCTCCAGATCGACCCCCGCCTCGATCAGCAAGCCCGAGGGGGGCGACGGATCGACGAACATCTCGGCCGCCGGCCTCCGCGTGCGGAGCAGCTCGCGGATCTCGGGATCCTCGATCCAGAGGAAGCCGGAGGCGCCGACGAAGCTCGCCTTGCCGATGACGACGCTCGCCTGGATGAGCATGCGCGAGATGGTGTCCGGCAGCGGCGCGACCGCCTCGATGCGAGCGCGCAGGGCGTCGCTGTCGAGGCCCACCGACAGCGCGCGCGCGATCGACGGCGGCGTGAGCAGGAGGTCGACCTGATCGCCGACGCGGCCGATCTCGGCGAACGACGAGAGCCCGAGCACGGCAGCGACCTTGGCGCTCAGGCCGACGCGCAGCGCGTGCGCCTCGACGAACTTGCTCTTGCTGTTGTCCGAGCTCGGCGCGGAGCCCGCGAGGAGCGCCCGCCCGCGCGGCGTCAGCCGGAGCGCCAGCTCCGCGCTGGCCACGTCCTCGGCGCCGCCGAGATCGATGATCCCGAGCGCCGGCAGCGACTCCAGCGCGATCCGCCGCGTGATGTCGGGGACCTCCGGCGCCTCGACCGAGGCGCGCTCGGCCCAGCGACGGACCAGCCGCTCGACCCCGGCGATGCGCTCATCCGCCGCCAGGTAGCCCTGCAGCGACTGCCAGGGGACCCAGCGGCCCTCGCCGAGGTCGTGCAGCGCATCGAGCACCATCTCGCGGAGCGCGCCGATGGGGCTCGCGTCGCGGTTGTCCGACGCGACCCGGAGCACCTCCCGCTCGGCGCGCGCTTCATCCCACGCGCCGCCGCGGCGCCACGTCGTGAACAGGAGCGGCGTCAGCTCCTGCACCTGGAGCGAGCCGGGCGGCGTCGCCGGCGACGCGGCCGATGCGTCCCATAGCCCGACGGCGCGCGCCAGCGCCGCGACGAGCGCGACGCCCTCGACGTCCCGCCCGAAGCGCTGCGCGAGCCGGACGAGCAGCGACCGCGGCGTCCCGACGCCGGGGCGCACGTCGCTGCCGGGCTCTCGCACGCAGTACGCGAGCGCCAGCGCGAGCATCCCGGGATCCGAGGCGAAGCGAGCGCGCCGCGGGGCGTGATCCTCCTCCAGGACGAACGATCGGATCTGCTCGCGCCGCTTCTCGCGCATCCGGCGGCGATCGGCGCCGACGATGGCGGCCACCTCGGTCGGCACGACGTGCCGGTTCGGATGGATCGGGATGAGGAAGGCGCGGCGCTCGAGCGCGAAGCCCGCGCCGCGGCGGCTCGCCGTCACCCCGCTCGCGCTGCGCAGGCGCATCGGCTCCCGCTCCAGATCGAGAAGCTCCTGCGTGTCCACCTCGCCGCCGACGGCCTCGATGGACTCGAGCAGGCGGCGCTCGACGGGCGCGAGGCGATCGATCTCCTCGCGGAGCCGCTCCGGATCGCTCAGCGTCTCCCACGCGTTCTCGAGGGACAGCGCGATGGGCGGCGTGGCCGGGCGGCCGAGGTAGTGCGTCGCGATCGCGCTCATCGTCTCGAAGGGCGCCTGCGCCAGCAGCGCCCGGATCGCCCGGGGGTCCTCGCTCTCCCAGCTCTTCAGCTGGACGAGGAACGCCGCCGGGAGCACGAGCTCGATGCCCTCGTCGGTCTTGCGCGCGTAGACGACGCCACGGGCGATGAGCGGCTCGAGGCCGGCCGGGAGCGAGGGGACGACGAGCACGCCGCCCGCCTCGGCGATGCGATGGAGCAGCTCGCGGCTGGCGGTCGGGAGCCGCGACGGGTCGCGCACGTCGGGGAGGCCGACCAGCGCCCGCGCCGCCTGAGAAGGCGCGTCGATGCGCTTCGCGGCGTCGATGCGGATCCCCATGCGTGTGATGAGGCCCTTGAGCTCCGACTCTGGGAGGGCGCGGAGGATGGCATCGAGCCGCCTCGGCGACTCGTCGAGCTCAGCATCATCACTGCTCGCCATGCCTCCCGATTCGCGTGTCACCCGACCTTGCTCCTCATCTGCAGGATGCCCCCGCCCCGACTGCCGTCCGTTGGTCGTGGTCATGCGCTCGACTTGATCTCCCGGATATCCGATGACCCGCGTTAACCAACGGAATAGTCAGCCTCCTACCGTACACCAGGATGCTCGTCCAGCTTCAAGAAATCGAGCACTTTCCTCCTCCGAACACAATTTTCTCCGATCACAATTTCGCTCGCGCTGGCATCGCGGCGCCTCATTTTCGTCTGTTCGCGTCTGTTCACCCCGCTGTGGTTCACGTCGTCCTCGCACGTTCCTCGCGTGGTCGCGCGCTGTTCGCCCGATTCGCCTCAGGCATCTCACCCGCGCATCTCGCGCGCTCGTCTCGTGTACCGCGACCGCACGCAACCGCACGCAATCACACGCGCTCGTACGCAATCGCATGCGGCCGCAGGGCAGCGTTCGCGGTGCCGTGGTGCGCCACGCGCGCCTTCGCCTCACGCGACGCTCGACACGATTTGCCCCTCGCTCGACGTTGGCGACGTCCGCGACGTCGGCCGCACGACGTCCGCCGCGCGATTCTGCCTCGGCGCGGCTGGCCGCATCCCGTGGATTCCGTCGCACGCCACGCTCATGACGCCCCGATGCAGCGCGCCTATCGTCCTCGTCAGGCGGAGCCGACCGGTTCGCTGGATCGCTCACGAGGAAGGCTCGGCGACGAGCCGCGCTTGCCTTCCCGCGGGCCCACGTGGGAACGTCGCATACCTCCTTGATTTCCCGCCCCTGTTCGAGGCGCACCATGCTGTGCTCCACGCCGCACGCCCGAAGCAATGAGCCCTCCCCCCCGCGCGCACGCCCGCAGATCGACGCCATCAGGCGACTCCTGAGTGACTCGGCGCCGTTTGCGCCCATGGCGTCGAGTGGAGACCCATCTTGATTCTGCGCGACCCAGTCCACGGCTTGATCGAGTTCGAGAGCGGCGAAGCGGCCATCGTTCCGCGCTTGCTCGGCGCTCGCGAGGTGCAGCGGCTGCGGCGCATCCGTCAGCTCGGGCTGACGTCGCTCGCCTTCCCAGGCGCCGAGCACACCCGCTTCTCTCACGCGCTCGGGGCCGCCCACGTGATGCGCCTCCTGATCGCGAGGCTCCGTCAAATCGATCGCGACCTTCCGTTCTGGCAGAGAGTGACCAGCGACCGCGCGCGCGACGCGATCGCCGCAGCGTTCCTGCACGATCTCGGCCACGGCCCGCTGTCGCACCTCTTCGAGGAAGCCATGCCGGGGGCGCTCCACCACGAGCGCTGGACCGAGCGCATCCTGCTCGACCGGTCCTCGGACGTGCACCAGGTGCTCGTGCGCCAGGATCCCTACCTCCCGCAGCGGGTCGCCGACCTCATCGGCGGGCGGCACGAGCTGCCGTACCTCGCCAAGGCGGTGAGCGGCACCTTTGACGTCGATCGCTGCGACTACCTGCTCCGCGACGCGCACGCGACGGGCGTCAGGTACGGCGAGTACGATCTGCCATGGCTGCTCCGCAGCCTCAGGTTCAGCGACGTCCAGGTGGAGATGCCCGGCGGCGGCGCCGCGTCTGCCCCGCCGGCGCCCGCGCTCGCCATCGACGGGACGAAGGGGATGAGCGCGATAGAGTCGTTCCTGCTCGCTCGCTTCTTCATGTTTCAGCAGGTCTATTTCCACAAGACGACGCGCAGCGCGGAGTGGATGATCGGCGCCATCCTCCGGCGCGTCGTCACCCGCCTCGCCGCCGGGGACCGGATCCCCGAGGTCCCCACGGCCATCGCGGCGATGGCCGTCGGCGAGATGCCCACCCTGGAGCAGTACCTCGAGCTCGACGATCAGGTCCTGCTCGGGTCCATCCATGCCTGGGAAGCGGCGCCCGATCCCGTGCTGTCCGATCTGGCCCGCCGCCTGCGCGTGCGCTCGCTCTTCAAGTCGGTCGAGCTGTTCCCGGAGCCCGGCGAGTCGCCGGCCGAGCGCGACGCCCGGCGCGCGGCGGCGCTTGAGACCGTGCGCGGGATCGCGCAGAGCGCCGGGCTCGACCCGGAGGTGTACGTCGGCGTCGACGTCGCCGAGGACACGCCCTACGCCGAGGACGCGTCGCTCATGGTCGTCTACTCCAAAGGGCGCCCGCGGCGCCCCGCCGAGGTGTCCTTCTTGCTGGATCGGCTGCGCAACGAGACGATGACTCGCACCCGGATCCTCTTCGCGCCCGAGCTGCGGGATACGGTGCGGGAGGCGCTGATACGCTGATGACCACCAGGAACAAGGCAGCCCGGGGATCGTGCGAGCCCACGCGCCGCGCCATCACCAGGGCGCTCGCCGGCGTCGCAGCGCTCGCGGCGCTCGCGGGGGCGTCCACGGCGCATGCGGAAGGCGACGGCGCGTACGGCCGGCTGGACGGAGACCTCGATCTGCGCGCGGGCGCGGGCGCCTCGTTCGCGGACGGCGGTCCGGCGCTCTGCGCGCGCGGCGCCGCGGTGTACCTCTCGACCGCCGGCCTGTACGCGCACTACACCGACGCGCTCGGCGCAGAGGGGGCGCCCGTCGCGCGCTCGATCGCGAGCGGCGTCTTCATCCAGCCGCTCTTCCTCGCCCGCTATGCGAGCAATCTCGAGCGCAGCGCCCCCTGGCTCGACCTCTTCATCGATTCCGTGGCGCTCGGCGTGGGCTCGTTCTGGGAAGCGCCGCCCGGAGCCGGGCTCGCCGCGGAGCCCGGGCTGGAGCTCTCGCTGTCGCTCGACGTGCCGCTCCTGGGAGACGCCACCGGCCCGTTCCTCGGCCTGCGGGGCGCGCTCCGCTTTCGCGGGCCGGAGCTCTCGGGCGACGACGGCCCGCGCGACGCGCAGCGGGCGCTCCTCTCGGTCACGCTCGGCTGGCATCACGTCCTCCGCGCGCACCTCGTCGACGCAGGCGACCGCGCCCCCGCCCAGGGGGCGGCGCAGCGCGGCGTGGTCGGCGCGAGCACCCGTTGAGCGCCGCGCTCGACGAGCTGCGCGCGGCGCTGGTGGCCGCGTTCCGCGCCGGGCTGGCAGAGCTCGACCCAGCTGGGCTCGTCGAGCGCGCGCTCGACGCCGAGTCCGAAGCGCACCGCGGCCGCGTGTTCGTCATCGCGGCGGGGAAGGCGGCGCCCGGGATGGCCCGGGGCGCGCTCCGCCGCTGGGGTGACAGGATCGCCGGAGGGCTCGTCATCACCGTCGCGGCCCCGGCGCTCGCCGCGCGCGATGAGACGACATCGATGGCCGACCCCGAGGAGGCCGCGCTGCGCCCGCTGCGCGTGATGCGCGCGGCGCACCCCATCCCCGACGCGCACAGCGTGGACGCGGCCGAAGCGGCCCTCGCCATCGCGGCCGCGCTCGGGCCCGAGGATCTGTTGATCGCCCTCCTCTCCGGCGGCGCCTCGGCGCTGCTCGCCGCGCCGCCTCCGGGCGTGTCCCTCGCCGACAAGCAGGCCGTCGTCGCAGAGCTCCTGGAAGCAGGCGCGCCGATCCAGGACGTCAACCTCGTTCGCCGCCACCTGTCGCGGATCAAGGGTGGGCGGCTCGCGGCGGCGGCGGCCCCGGCGCGCGTGCTGACGCTGCTCATGAGCGACGTCGTGGGTGGACTCCCGCACGACGTCGGCTCGGGCCCCACCGTCCCGGACCCGACGCGCGTGGAGGAGGCGCTCGCCGCGCTCGATCGCTGGGCCCCTCGGTTCGCGCGGCTCACGCCCGCGTTCAGCGAGTCGCTGAAGCCAGCGGACGCGCGGCGCCTGCAAGCGCGCGTGCTCGCCGATCCGGACAAGCTCGCGGAGCGCGTGGCGGCGGCCCTCGCCGACAGGGCAGGGCTCCGCGCCACCGCCGCCCCCGCCGAGGACGGCGACGCGCGCGCGATCGTGGAGCGTCGCCTCGCGCTCGCGCGCACCCTCGCTCCCGGCGAAGCGGCCGTGATCCCGTGCGAACCGACGCTGGCGCTGTCGGCTCACCGCGGGGCTGGCGGCCGCGCAGGATGGATCGCGCTCGCTGCCCTGCGCGGCTTGCCGCCGGACGTCGCGCTCCTCTGCGCGGCCTCCGACGGCGTCGACGGCAGCTCCGGCGCCGCGGGAGCGGCCGTTGCCCGCGCGGCAGCCGCCGCGACGGACGACCGCACGATCGACTCCGCGCTCGCGCGCTTCGACGACGCCGTCGTTCACCGCGCGCTCGGCACGCGCGTCGAGACGGGCCCGACAGGTCACAACCTCACGGACTTGCACATCGTCGCGCGCGACTTCCTCGGAGGCGCGCGTGTGCGCTGACGCGGCAGCGCGCGGTGCGGCGCGCCAGCGCGCGCTGCGGCGCGCCAGCGCGCGTGAGCTCACGCGGCGGCGCGGGCTACGAGGCGAGCTCACGCGCGCGGGCGCGATGAGCGGCACGCACGCCGCGGGGGCGGCGCGCCCTACTGCGGCTCGGTGACCGCGGCCGTGGTGTCGCCCATCGCTTCGCGCACCGCGAGCGCAAGCGCGCAGCTGTTCGCCTGCCGCTGCCGTGCATCGAGCACGCTCCCCTCGACCGAGGGCGTCCCGCCGATGAGGTTGCCGCTCGCTTCGCGGCGCACCCGCAGGATGGGCTTGCCGTCCGACAGCCGCCACACCCCGACCCGCGCCATGTGCGGCACCCCGAGCAACGCCTCGGTGCTCGCCGCTCCCTCGGCCTGCTCGTCGAGGACGAGGAGGTAATACTGCGCCCGCGTGAGGAGCTCCGCCGCGAGCGGAACATCGTCGCGCATCGTGTCCTCGAAGCTGGACTCCAGCAGCCGCAAGCGGAGCTCGCTCGAGGCATCCTGTGCGTCACGCACCCACTCGTCCGAGAGGACGTGCATCGTCCGGTAGGCGACGCGCAGGTTGAAGGGCTGCGCGGGCCTGGAGCAGCGCTCTGCCTCGTTGCAGTAGTCGCCCGCGGGGCAGTCACGCGTGCGCTTGCACTCCGCGCCGGCCAGCGGGTTCGGGTTCGGCACACGCAAGAGACACGCAGTGAACGCGTCGCGGAGCGACTGCTGCGCGTTCTTCCGGACAGCGTCGACGCCCGTGGCCTCGTCTAGCCGGAGGCGCAGGTAAATACCCGCAAGCTCACGGAAATTCCACGTCTTGAGCGCCTCCCGATCCACGAGATCGGCGCCGGCGCTCCGCGCTAGATCGAGGGTCCAGCCCTCCACGCGCTCGCGCATGGGGAACCAGCGCGGGCCAAGCTCGACGGCGACCGCACGCTGGCGCGCCATCAGCTTCTGGCGCGCGCTCTCCATCTGCCCCTGCGACCATTTCCAGTGGAGGATCGCCGAGACCGCCAGGACGAGGGCCGTGTAACCCCAGAACTTCGCCGGGGGCCAGCGCATCTTGGAGCGCGCCTCGCGCGCCTTGTAGACCGACGGCAGGCCGCGCTCGCGGGGCGGCTGTTCAGAGGACATAGCAGAGGCTCCACGCAGGAGGCCCCAGCCCGATCACCCGAGCAAGGCAGCCTCCTCCACGCGAGCCGCGTAGAGGCGAAGGCCGCGCCGAGCGCGCCGCTGGAGCCACCACGTTCCATGGTGACCGAGGCCGCCGGGGGTCGCCCGGCGTGCCCCATCCTTCTGTGCTCGATAGGTCAAGAAGCGGGGATCACTGCGACTTCGGGAGCTTGCTGACCATGAAGCTGACGTTCGGGTAACCGGCGAACGCCGCGGTCTGGAACACGCTCTTCACGACCAGCGCGGGCACGTTCTGATCGACCTGGAGGATGCACACGCCGGGGAACGGCTTGTTCGGCTGCACCTGCTTCCACAGCTCGCGCTTGTTCTTGAGCAGGTTGAAGAGCTCGTCGATCTTCTGAAGCCGCCCGAGCTCCTCGATCGCGCGGGTCGACCCGGCCAGGGCGCCGTCGACGAGGATCTGGTTGCCGTTCACGGCGACCATCGGCGCGTCGATGACGTCCTCGACGTTCTCCGCCTTCGGGAGCCTGACGTTCTTGTCGACAGCGATCTCACCTGACGCCGAGAAGGACATCAGGAGGAAGATCACGGTCACGACGAGGAAGTCGATGAAGCTCACGAGGTTGAGCCCCGCGTTCGGGCTGCGAGCCCCGTGTCCGGACACCTTGTTCCACACGAACCGGAGCGGCACGCCCTTCATCAGCCGGCGGCCCGGCTGGTGGATCACATGAGCGTGGGGGTTCTTGTGGTGCTTCGGATTGAACCTATCCATGTGCGCGCTCCTGCCTCAGCGGACCGAGAACGTCATGTTGAACACGGGGACCTGCTTGTTCCCATCGGGCAACCGCATCTCGCGCTTGGGCGCGTAGAGCGCGTCGAGCACCGCGACGATCTCCTTGAAGGGCGTCCGGTTGTCGGTGTGGAGGATGGCCTGGTCGAGCTTCTTGTCGCTCGGATCGCGGTGGCCGCCGTGGGTCTTCCACTCCTCCTCGATCCGCTTCGCCAGCTCGGGGTAGCGGACGATCTTCGAGTCCGCGCTGCCGATCTCGACGGGCGACTTGTTCACCTTGACCTCGTTGACCACCGTCGCGCCCTGCTTCCACACGAGCCCGAACTCGCTCTCGCCGATGTGAAGGTTCAGCACCTTCTCCGGTGTCTGCGGGGTGAGCTCCTTGTTCGGGTCCGGAGGGCCAGGGACCTGGGCGTCCGCGTTCATGCGCGAGTTGGTGACCCAGACCGCCGTGATCAACAGGAATGCAATCGTGACCATCAGCAGGTCGATGAACGGGATCATGTTGATATCAGTGTTCGTCGACCGCTTCTTGCCGCCACCGTCGCCGACGTCTACGCCGCCCATATTGCCTTCCCAACGTGAGCCTGAGCTCACCTATCCAAGTTGTTGCGGGGAACGCCCTGCCCGCAGCTCGCGGTGGGGCACCATGCTGGGTCTGACTTCGTCGCTCTTCCGAAGTTCCCGGGGCCCCGGCGGCGGAAGCCGCCGTCCGGGGCTTCGAGGCGCGAGAGCGGGCCCAGGCGGCATCGCGCGCGGAGGGCGCTCGACGACCCGGGCCCGCCGAGGACCATCAGGCAGCCGCCTGACCTACTGCAGCGACATTCACCTTCTGACGGTTCGCGACGACGAGGTTGAGGATCTGCACCGACGCCTCGTTGATGTCGTCCTCGATGTGCTGCGTCTTGCCGTTCAGCACGGCGAAGCCGATGAGGCCGATGATGGCCACGCCGAGGCCGAAGGCGGTGCAGTTCATGGCCTCGGAGATCCCGAGCGCGAGCACGCGGGCCTTCTGGCTGGGGTCGACCGACTCGCCGGCGACCGAGCCGAACGACTTGATGAGGCCCGTCACGGTCCCGAGGAGGCCGGAGAGCATCGCGAGGTTCGCGAGCAGCGCGAGGTACGAGGTGCGCGCCGAGATCTTCGGCAGCTCGCGGAGAGCCGCCTCGTCCATCGCCGCCTGGACCTCCTCGTCGGGACGGTTCACCTTGACAAGGCCGGCCTGGACGATGCGGGCGAGCGGGGCGTTCGCCGCCGAACACATCTTCACGGCCTTGGCAACGTCACCCGCCAGGATGCACTTCTGCATGGTGGCGAGAAAGACGTCCTTGTTGATGGACGAGCCGAACAGGTAGAGGGCGCGTTCGACGATGATGCCGATCGTGAGGATCGACCAGAACAGGATGGGCCACATACCCCACCCACCCTCTTTGAAAGCTTCATACGCTCCGTGCATTGCTTCTGTCCTCCAGTTCGCCTCGCGTCCCCGGGATGAGGTTTCGCGCAACTCGATCGGTTCCCTTTGTCAGACTCGTGTTGCCGAGGGGCGGCAGTCTTTCACTCACACGTAAAGACGGATGAGAGGCCTGTTTTGCTTGGCGGCGCTGGCCGTGGACGGCGTGCTGCTGTCGCTCTCTGGCGAGATGCCCACGGGACGCTAGCCGAGCGGCGCTGACCTCTGCAAGAGTCCTGATCGTCTCTTCTGGTGCCGGCGCGCGGCGCCGTCCCAGCTCTCCCACCTGTCGTCCAAGACTGACTTCGCGTCGTCGCGCCAGGGGCCCTTTCATGGCTCTGGGCGCGGCTCCCCGTTCACCGCAGAGCGTGCCGCCTTGTGGCCGAGCTACGCCGACGCGCCCGGGGGACTCGCGCATCTTCGCGATTGAGACCCGGCGCCGTCAAGAGAGATTTGGCCACACGTGAGCGCTCTGATACGGGCAAAACTTTACAACAATCGCGGGGTTATGTCATGATCGGCCGGGAGCGATGCGGGCCGACCTGCGGCAGATGCCGCGAATTTCAGGGGGCGCAGCGCCCGCATGGACCATCACCGGCCGGATCGCGCGCCGCGGCAGTGCGAGCCGCGTCACCCGAAAGCGAGCGCAGCGACTCATCCGCCCGGACGACGCGGCGATGGCAGAGCACGGTGGCCCGCTCAGACGCCGGCAGCCGGAGCGATTCAGGGGTCTCCGGACCACCCTGTCCGGCCTCGGCGCCGAGGGCGCCCGTCCGCGTGGCCGGGGCGAGCTCGCCGTGAGATGCGCTGGTTCTTGCGGGGATTTTCGGCGATCCCGGCCTCGCGGCTCGGGGCGCGGCAGCATCGCCGAGCTTGCACACGGGATCGGGCGGCAGTTATAGTCGCCGCGCCTGGAGATTGTCGGGCTTCTGACGACGCTGAGAAAGGGACTTCGAGGATGCGTCATCTGCTGATGTTGGCGGCCGAGGGTGGTGGCGAAGGTGGGATGTGGGAGGCCATCAAGCACAATCCGACCTTCCTGATCGCGAACCTGGTCGTCTCCGCGGTCGTGGTGACCATCATCATCGAACGAACGGCGTTCCAGCTGGGACGCTACCGCGTGAACTCCAAGGAGTTCTTCGCGCAGGTCAAGAAGCTGGTGGCGGCCGGCAACATCGACCGCGCCATCAAGCTCTGCGACGCGAGCGACTACCCGATCCTGCAGCTCGTTAAGGCCGGCCTGACCCACGCGAACAAGGGGGCCGACGAGATCGACGCCGCCCTCAGCGAGAAGCTGTCCGAGCTCAAGCCGGCCGTGGAGAAGCGCATCGGCGCCCTGTGGTCGCTCGCGAACATCGCGACGCTGATCGGCCTCATCGGGACGGTCTCCGGCCTGATCAACACGTTCGCCTCCATCGCCGCCCAGGGCCTCTCGCAGGCCGACAAGCAGCGGATGCTCTCGAACGGCATCGCGGAGGCCATGTACAACACGGCGTTCGGCCTCGCCATCGCGGTCGTCTGCATGATCGCGCACGTGCTGCTCCACACCCGCTCCAAGAACATCCAGCACGATCTCGAGTCGACGACCGAGCGCGTCTTCAACCTGCTCACGATCAGCAGCAAGCCTGGCTACTAGCCCATGGCGGACCCGCAAGACGTCCCGCTCAGCTCGGCGCAGCGATCGAAGATCCGGCGCCTATCGCACCCCAAGGAGCCCGATGCCGGGGAGGAGGCCGGCGAGCTCAACGTCGTCCCGTACCTCGACATCATCATGAACATCCTCATCTTCGTGCTCGCCAGCGTGTCGGTGACATTCGTGTCGTCGATCGACACGACCCCGCCATCCATCGGGGGGGGCAAGGTGCGCAGCGAGCTCTCGAGCAAGGCGTTGAACCTCTCCGCGTTCATCACGAGCCAGGGGATCTCGCTGAAGACGTCGAGCGGCAACATCGCGACCGGCTGCCAGGACGTGGGCGGCGGGGTCACGGTGCCGAAGGCGAACGACAGCTATGACTACCCCGCGCTCACGGCGTGCGCGAAGCGCCTCAAAAACGCCCGCCCCGAGTTCAAAGAGGAGACGCAGGTGACGATCACGGCGAACCCGGGCATCGACTACAAGACGATCATCGACGTGATGGATGCGCTGAGGAGCGACGACGGGGAGGTGCTGTTCCCGGAGGTCCACTTCGGGGTGGCCCGATGAGCGCCGAGCAGCGACCTGCCCCGCGGCCGAAGGCGAGCGTCGTCCGCTACAAGGCGGCCCTCCGGAAGGCGATCCGAAGGAACCGGCGGGACCCCGAGATCGACTTCTTGAACATCACGGCGATGCTCGACCTGATGACGATCATCCTCGTCTTCTTGCTGAAGAGCGTGGGATCGTCGGCGGCATCCATCCCGCAGTCGAAGGACCTCACCCTGCCGAAGTCGGTGATGCAGGCCGAGCCCTCCCAGGAGGGCGTCGTCGTCATCGTCTCGAAGTCGCAGATCCTGGTCGGCGAGGATCCGACCCCGATCGTCATGCTGCCCAACCGCGAGCAGCTCGCGCAGTCGGGCGTCGACGCAAAGTACAAGCGAAGCGGCCCGAACGATCTCTACATCGTGCCGCTGGCGAACGCCCTGTCCCACGCGCGCGAGACGGACAAGGCCATTCGCGCGGCGAAAGGGCTCGATCCGTCGTCGTCGGAGGCGATCATCGTCGCCGACGCAACCACGCCGTACCGCCTGCTGATCGAGGTCCTGTTCACCCTGGGGCAGAGCGAGTTCGGCAAGTACCACCTGATGGTCCTGAGCGGCGGCCGCAAGCCGTAGCCCCCCTCCCCCGCCCTGCGGTGCCGGAAGGCCCCGCGAGGGCCACTCCGAGCGCCGCCATGGATCGACCTGTGCCCCCGTGAGGGCGCGCTCCCCTGCGCGCTCTCATGGATCGGCCGGTGTTCCCCGACCGGCGCGCTCCCCCAGCGCGCCGTCGTTCTTTCAGTCCACCGCGAACAGCTCTTCCAGGTCGGCCTTGGTGAGCTTCTTCGCGCCGCCCGCGTCCTCGCTGAGGACGGAGGCGACGAGCTGACGCTTCTTGTCCTTGAGCAGCAGGATCTTCTCCTCGATCGTCCCCTCGGCGATGAGCCGGTAGGCCGTCACCACCTTCGTCTGCCCGATGCGGTGGGCGCGGTCGGTGGCCTGCTGCTCGACCGCCGGGTTCCACCACGGATCGAAGTGGATGACCGTGTCGGCCGCGGTGAGGTTCAGGCCCGTGCCGCCCGCCTTGAGGCTGATGAGGAAGACCGGCACGCTCGGATCGTTCTGGAAGCGGTCGACGCGCTCCGCGCGGTCCTTCGTGGAGCCGTCGAGGTACTCGTAGGCGACACCATCCTCCTTCATCGCCTTCTCGATGAGCCTCAGCATCATCACGAACTGGCTGAAGACGAGGACCTTGTGCCCGCCCTCGACGGCGTTCGCGATGAGCTCCCGGACCGCGACGAGCTTGCCCGAGTCGTCGTCGCCGAACTCCCGCGGCAAGCCGAGCAGCCGCGGGTCGCAGGCCGCCTGCCGGAGGCGGGTAAGGCCGGCGAGGATCTGCAGCTGGCTCTTCGCGAGGCCGACGCGCTCGACCTCGCCGAGGACCTGCGCCCGCACCTCGCGCGCGACCTGCAGGTAGAGCGCCCGCTGCTCGCCGGTGAGATCGCAGATCTGATCCATCTCGATCTTCTCGGGAAGATCCTTGGCGACCTCCTGCTTCGTGCGGCGCAGGATGAACGGGTGGATGGCGGCGCGGAGCCGCTGCGCGGTCCTGTAGTCGCCCGCCTCGATCGGGCGCGAGAAGCGGGCCTCGAACTTGTCAAGCGAGCCGAGCAGGCCCGGCGAGACGAAGTCGAAGATGGACCAGATCTCCGAGAGCCGGTTCTCGATGGGCGTGCCCGTCAGCGCGAGCCGGCGCTTCGCGCGGAGCCGCTTGGCCGCCGCGGCGGTGGCGCTCATCGGGTTCTTGATGTGCTGCGCCTCGTCGAGGATGGCGTAGCTCAGGTCGAGCTGCGCGAGGAAATCCTCGTCGCGACGGAGGAGCGCGTAGCTCGTGATCACCACCTCCGCGGCCTTCACCTCGTCGATCTGATCCTTGCGATCGGCGCCGTGCCAGAGGGCGACCGACAGCGAGGGCGCGAACCGGGCGAGCTCGCGCTCCCAGTTCGTGACGACGCTCGTCGGGGCGACGATCAGCGCGCGCATGTGCTTCTCCTCCTGCTTGACGGCGAGCAGGAGGGCGAGCGTCTGGACTGTCTTGCCGAGGCCCATGTCGTCGGCGAGCACGCCGCCGGAGCCGATGTCATGGATGAACTTGAGCCACGAGAGGCCCGCCTCCTGGTAGGGACGGAGCGTCGCCTTCAGGTTCCTGGGCCGCTTGGTGCTGCCGATCTCGTCGATGTTGCTGAGCTTCTGGAACAGCTCGCGCGCGGAGGCGGTCACGCTCGATCCGCTCGCGTGCTGGAGCAGCTCGTGCACCCGCCCGGCCTGCGCGAGCGGCAGACGGCCGCTCTTGCCGGCCGCCATCATCAGCTCGACCTCGCGATCGAGCATCGCGCGCACGGCGTCGGGATCGAACGCGGCGAACGACCCGTCCTCGAGGCGGACGTAGCGCTTGCCCTCGGCGAGACAGCGGCGCAGCTCGTCGCGATCGACGCCGACGCCCTCGCTCTCGAAGCTGAGCTTGACGTTCAGCCAGTCCATCCCCGAGGTGACCTTGGCGAACACGCCGATCGGCCTGCCGCGCACCTGCGTGTCGACGAGATCCTCGGGGACGAAGAGGTCCCAGTCGTCGGGGAGCTCGGCGAGCCCCTCGGTCCAGAAGGTGAGCGCCTGGTCGCCGTTCGCGACGAAGCCCTGGCCCGTCTCGTCCGGCCTGAGCCCGAGGGCGAGCAGCTTGCTCGCCGCCTCCTGCTGCGCGGCGATGTCCACGCGGATGCAGCGGGCGCGCTTCATCCCCTCCTCGGGCGGCTGAATGAGCACCGGGGGCGACATGCCGTCGGCGCGCACGGCGACCTCCGCGTCGCCGTAGGCGGCGGTCAGCGTGACGCGCGCCTCGATGAGCGAGCCGCCCGCGCGCATGCGGAACGTGGGCACGAGATCGACGACCTCGGCGATCTGGTTCAGGTCGGGCAGCTCCGCGCCGACCTCGAGCGCGATCTTGGGCAGCCCCTGCATGATGATGCGGGCCAGCTCGCTCATCGGCTCGCCGATGGTCGGCGAGCGGAGCAGGCGGCGCATCGCCGCGGGGGAGACGCGCTTGTCGATGCGGCGCGCGAGCCCCTCCTGCGTGTCGATGTGCCAGCCCGGCCAGCCCTCGAACCACCCGCCCTGCAGCAGCGAGAAGCGGCGCTTGTCGTTCCCCCGCTCGAAGCTCGTCTTCACGATGATGGTGTCGCCGCCGACGGTCTCGAGATCGAAGCGCGGCCGCAGGCTGTCGTCGCCGAAGCGGAGCTGCATCAGGGCCGGCTCGAGCAGCACGCGCTGGCCCTCGAGCAGCGGGAGCAGCTCGGCCACGTCCTCGCCGCGGATGTCGACGGCCGGGTGGCGCGGGTTGCCGCTCTCGAACCGGGCGAGCAGCCGGAGCGCGTCGCGATCCGGCGTCGGATAGAGCGCCTGCCAGGCGAGCGCCGCAGAGGGCAGCACTGGGACGCGCGCCTCGGCGTCGAGGACGGTGACGGTCAGCGCCCCTTGCCGCACGTGGAGGCGGAACTCCACGCGCCGTGCCCCGGTGACGCCCTCGGGCGGAAGCCAGGCGCCGATCCCGGTCTGCTTGGCCGTCGCGTCCAGGATCGGCGCCGCGAGGGCGACGGGTGAGCCCGGCGGCCCGTGGGTGCCGACGACGGTCTGGACGGGCGCCGCTGGCGTGATCGCCAGGCGCCCGCGGCGATCGCGGCGGCGCACGCGCTTCAGGGCGTCGCCGCCGGCGTGGGCGGTCTGCGGGACGAGCGCCGGGATCGGCGGCTCGCGCCGCGGCTGTGCGCCGCGCGCCTGGTCGCGGATGCTGATGAGCAGCGCCGCGACGTGCTTGCAGTGCTGCCCAGCCTTCTGGAACGCCGGACAGGAACACTGCGACTGGATGCCATCGGGCGATAGCTCGACCTTGACCGGATACGGCTCGGAGTCGGCGGCGCGGACGGTACCGCTCGCCATCGTCTCGTTGATGGAGATGTCCTCAACGACGCGGCGGCGGAAGTACTCCAGCCCGCGGAGGAAGGTGCGGGCGCCAAGCAGCCTTCGCAGGCCACGATCGCTGAGGGTGGAGAGTGCGTCGGAGATCGGAGGCGGCACGTCGTGGGCTCGGGATACGGGTGCGGCGGTGATTCGCCGGGATGGGTCGGGTGAACGGGATCTCTTGGCAAATCCCGCTGGGTGAAGAACCGTCATCAGATGAAGAACGGCAAGAACACGATGATCACGGCGGGGAGCATCTTGATGAGCACGTGGATCGCGGGACCGGCCACGTCCTTGAGCGGATCGCCGATCGTGTCGCCGACGACGGCGGCACCATAGGTGGGGTTGTCCGCCCGCGCCCCCGTCTCGTCGACAAGGTAGCGCCCACCGTGCGCGCCGGTCGCGATGTACTGCCTCGCATTGTCCCAGATCGCCCCGGTATTCCCCAAGAAGAGCGACCCGAGGACGCCTGCGACCGTCCCGGCCATGATCAAGGCCGCGACTGAATCGGCCGCGACCAGAGGATTATCTTCCGTCCTTGCAAAGCGCAAGGCAAGTCCCACGACGACGGGCACCACCGCGGAGACGAGGGCTGGCGCGATCATATGGCGCAGCGCGGCCCGAGAGACCATCTCGACGCAGGGCTCGTGGTCGCCGACGAAGCCCGGCGGGCGGGCGCGGGCCTGGCGCCTCACCTCGTCGAGGACGCGTCGGCCAGCCTGGAGGACGTTGCGAATGCAGCGGCCGGCCAGCCAGAAGACAAGGAGGATCCCGACCAGGGCGCCGAGGTAAACCTCGGGCCGGTCGAGGCGCAGGACCATCGCGGTCGTCTCGCCGCGAATCGGCGCGCTCGACGCCAACGCGCGGCGCCGGGACTCATCGAGGTAGCCGGCGACGAGCAGCAGCGAGGCGAGCGCGGCCACGCCGGCCGTGTACGCCTTCGTGAGCGCCTTGGTCGTGTTGCCGACGGCATCGAGCACGAGGGTGCGGCCACGCACGTCCGGCCGCTCGCGGGCGACGGTCACGGCGACGATGCCGCCCGCGTTGTCCACGATGGGGCCGAACGCATCCATGGCGAGGACGTACCCCGCGGTGCCCAGCATCCCCATCGTCGCGACCGCGGTGCCGAACAGGCCCCCCCCGGCGAGCCCGGAGCGGGCGCCGAGCAGGTAGGAGCCGAAGGTGGCGCCGACGACGACCAGGAGCGGGAGCACCGAGCTCTCGAGGCCGATGGCGAGCCCGCGCAGCACCGCCATCGCGGAGCCGCTGCGGGCCGCCTCGGCGAGCTCGCGCACCGGGCGGTGCCGCTGCTCCGTGTAGTACTGCGTGACGTGCAGCACGCCGATGCCGGTGACGATGCCGATCACGCCGCAGCCGAAGAAGATGACCCAGTGGGCGTCGAGCAGCCACTTGGCGGCCCCGGCGATGCCGACGGCGTGGAGGGTGGCCGTGACGTAGAGCCCCCGCACGAGGGCGTTGAAGGCGTCCTCGCGGTCGTCGGTCTTGACGACCATCACGCCGAAGAGCGTCGCGATGAGGCCGAACGCGCGGCTGACGAGCGGGAAGAGCACGACGGCGAGGGCGCTCGGGAGCCCGGCGTTGTTGCGGAAGAGCATCGCGCCCACCACCATGGCGCCCGCGTTCTCGGCGACGGTGGAGGCGAAGACGCCGGCCGCGCGCCCGGCGCAGTCGCCGACCGTATCACCCGCCAGGTCGACGATCGTGGCCGGGTTCTGGAGGTCGTCCCCGTCGAGCCCGACCTCCGCGCCGGCGAGGTCCGCGCCGAGGTCGGCCGCCTTGGAGAAGGTGCCGCCGCCGAGCTGCGCCATCAGGGCGGCGAAGGAGGCGCCGAGCGGGTAACCGGCGATGACCCAGGGGATGGTCGGGGCGAGCGCGAGCGCCTCGGCCGGCTCGGCGCCGAAGCCGCCACGGAACGCGAGGACCGCGGCGAACAGGCCGCCCAGGCCGAGCAGGCTCATGCTCGCGACGAAGAGCCCCGACACGGCGCCGCCGCGGAGGGCGATCTGCAGGGCGAGATCGAGCGAGCGGCGGGCGCCGCTCGCGGCGCGCACGCTGGTGCGGGGCGCGATCCATGCGGCGACGCGGCCGGTCGCGACCGCGCTGGCGGCCCCGACCGCGAACGAGAGCGTCAGCCAGACACCGAGCTCCAGCGCTGGCACCGGGTTGTTCTCCCCGGCGCGCCGGAGGAGGCCGTAAGCGAGGAAGATGGCGCCTCCGAGCATCGCGGAGACCGCGCCGATCACGCTGCTCTGCCGGCGAAAGTACGCATCAGCGACCCCCTGGATGATCGCGGCGACGCGCTGCATCTCGGGCTCGACCGCGGGGCGTGCGACGACCCAGCGAGCGAGGTAAGCCGCAAAAGCGAGCCCGAGCAGGCCGCCGCTGAGGATGAGCGCAAGCTCCGTCATGACGGGCGGACCGGGCGCGCACCGTGGACGCGCTGCCTCGGCCGGTGAGGGATGATGCGGGTGGTTGCCGTGGTGTCGACAACGGCGCCGCAGGAACCCGCGGTGCAGCGGCGCACGCCTTCCCTACTCCGGCCAGGAGGGCCGCGCAAGCGAAGAAGACGCGCGCGGCGAGGTCATTTCAGGTCCTTCACGTCGCGTCCGACCACGTGGTCCAGCCGGGTCTTGGCGACGAGCGCGCCGACACGCGCGTTGAGCTGCTGGAGCCGCGCGCGCGTCACCTCGCCCTCGGCGTCGACCACGTCGACGCTCGTGGCCCGCCCTGCCCGGAACAGCTCGGATCGGACGCGCATCGACTCCGCGGCCGCCGCGAGCTGGCGCTCCGCTGACTCGATGCTGCTCGCGGTCTTGCTCAGCTCGGAATACGCGGAGGCCACCTCGAGGCGGAGGGCGTCGCGCAGCGCGGCCTTCTGCTCCGCGATCTGCATGGTGCGGGCGTTCGCCTCGGCGGAGGCGCCCGCGGTGGTGAAGATGTCGTTGACGACCCACGTGGCGCGGACGCCCGCGGACCACGTCGCATCGAACCTGTCCTGAGCTCCGAAGACGCGTTGGTTGGGGTTGGCGTAGGTGAGATCGGCGAACCCGTCCACCCGCGGGAAGTAGCCGGCCCTCGTGACCGCCTCGGCCTTCTCGAGCGAGTACTGCGTCTCGTCGAGGGCGCGGATCTCGAGGCGCTTCTGAAGCGCCTCCTGGACCAGCGCCGGGAGCGCCTCCGCGGGCGGCTTCGCAGGCGCGCTCCCCATCACATCGATCCCCAACGTGAGCGGCCTGTCCGGCGCGGCGCCGAGCGCGATACGGATCTGGTCGTCCGCGACGAGGAGCGCGGCCTGCGCCTCATTGAGCACCTGCTCCGCACCGGCCACCTGGGCCTCGAGCCGGAGCACGTCGGCGCGCGAGAGCAGCCCGACTTCGAAGGTGCGGCGCGCGTCCTCGACGTGCGCCCTGGCCTGAGACACCGCCTCACCTGCGACGACGACCTGCCCCTTCACGCGGACCCAGTTGAAGAACGCGATCTTCGCGTCGGCCGCGGCCTGCAGAGTCTCCGCCTGCAGCTCGAGCTTCTTCGCGCTCTCTGCGTGGGACGCCGACGCGTACCCCTGCGAGATGCGGAACACGTAATCCGAAATGGGTACGGCGAGGCTCGCCGTCAGGGAGTAGGAGTTGACGGACGAAGGGAGGCTAAGCCCAGGAGAACGGTTGAGGGTCACGAAGCGGCCATCGCCGTCGACGACACACTGCCCCGCAGCGTCTGCGCAAGGCGCGGTGGAGAGGGGTCCCTCGCTGAATCCAGATTGCCCCGGGCCGTTGGTCACGCCGACGACCGGCGCCCCCGCGCCGAGGGCCGGGGTCTCGACCTCTGACAAACGCGTGTAGGTGGCCGTGAGCGTCAGCCGCGGAAAGAAATTGACCATCGCCTGGTCGACCTTCGCAGCCGCCGCGCGGAGATCGGCCTGCTTGGCGCGGAGCGACGCGCGCGTCCGCAGCGCAGCCTTCGCGACGTCGTCCGGCGTCAGCCCCCCCGGCTGCGGCGCGAGCGCCGTGGCGAGCGGATCGGCCTTCGGCGCCGCCGGCGGGGCCGCAGCGACAGGAGCGCCCGGGGGCTGCGGTTGGCCCGCGGCAGGAGGCGCCGGGGCGGGCGGCGGGGTGACCGGCTGCGGAGCCGCCGGTCGGGGAGCGGCCGGCTGCCCCGCGGCCGGTGAGGCGATGAGCCCGAGGGCGAGCAGCCCGGCGAGCGTCGAAGCCAGCGAGATGCTGCGTCGAGACGAGGGTGCGGTGCTTTTCATGACCGGTGGGTCACTTATGGGCGGCGAGAGCACCCGTCAAGTCACAGGCGATCCCACGCATCGCGTCTCGGCGATGGCTCGCCTCGCCGTCCGGCGAAGGTGACCGGGCAGCCCGCGCTCTCGGCCCACGGGATGCTTGCGCCCCAAGGCCCACGTCATACGCAGACCGCGCCGGACACCGTCCGGAGCCACGCCGGGCCCGATGGTCTGGTGCGCTCGTCATGCCGTGCCGCAATGGGCCACGACAGCAGGGACGTCGTCACCGATGCGCATCCCGGGACCCTCGCCGGACGCGCCCCCCAACCGCGCTCACGCGCGTTGTGGACGGCAGGAATACGTCGCTCTCTCCGCGGCAACACGTATTGCCGCGCGCGATCGGATGGAAGAACATCGAATGAAGTGGCCGCCATCTTGCTTGGCGGCGGACCGGAGGCCCTCATGCATAGACTGCTTGCGTCGCGCCGCAGCTTCTCCCCGTTCCTCGCCATCCTTGTCATCGCATCACCCTTTGCCGCCTGCGCTCCGTGGGAGCTCGGTGAGGACGACACCCCCGACATCGGCATCGGCGATCCGGGGAGCGTCGCGGTCGCGGCGGAGCCGCCGCCCGCCATCAGCGGCGGAACGCTCGCCGTGAGCAAGAGCGCCCTCCGGGCGGTGGCCGCGGATCCGGATCGCGACCGCGTCTGGATCGTCGATCTCCAGGCGCAGAAGCTGACCGCGGAGATCGCCCTGCAGAAGGGCGACGAGCCGGGCAGGGTCGTCGAGGACGACGCGGGTCGCTTCCACGTCGCGCTCCGCCGCGGCGGCGCGATCGTGACCGTCGACGCGGAGAGCGGGACGATCGTCGACCGGCGCGACGTGTGCCCGGCCCCGCGGGGGGTCGCCTACGATGCGCAGACCGACGCGCTCCATGTCGCGTGCCTCGGCGGCGAGCTCGTCACGCTCCCGGCCGGTCCCGGAGCGGCGACGCGCCGCCTGAAGCTCGATCGCGATCTGCGCGACGTGATCGTGGACGGGGACCGGCTCCTGGTCAGCAAGTTCCGGTCTGCCGAGCTGCTCACCATCGGGGCGGACGGCATCGTCATGGAGCAAAAGAAGCTCCCGAAGTTCAACCTGTTCGGGCAGGAGTTCGCGCCAACCGTCGCCTGGCGGACGATCAAGCTGCCGACAGGCGGTGTCGCGATGGTCCACCAGCGCGCCTTGATCGCGCCCGTCGAGATCGTGGAGGGGGGCTACAGCTCCGGCGGATGCGATGGGAGCGTCGTCCACACCACGGTCTCGGAGGTCGGCACGCCCGACTCCGATGGCCAGCCGAACCTGGCCGCTGCCCTTCCCTCCGCGACCCTGCCGGTCGATGTCGCGGTGTCCGATGACGGTCTCTCGTATGCGGTCGTCGCGGCCGGCAGGAGCGAGATCCTCATGACCAGCCGCGCGACCTTGAACGTGACGATGGATGCCTTCGAAGGAACCTGCGTCGAGGCGGAGCAGCGCGTGGTCGTGGAAGGCGAGCCCACGGCCGTCGCGTTCGCCGGCGGCTCCGTGGTGGTGCAGACCCGCGAGCCGGCGGGCATCCAGGTCCTCGGGGCTCCCAACACCGCCGGCAACCGCGTCGCCAAGGTCATCACGCTCCCCGGGGAGAGCCGGAGGGACACCGGCCACGAGATGTTCCACCGGAACGCTGCCGGCCCGATGGCGTGCGCGTCATGCCATCCGGAGGGAGGCGAGGACAGCCATACCTGGCACTTCAACCCCATCGGAGCGCGGCGCACCCAGTTCGTCAGCGGCGGAATCCTCAACACGGCCCCGTTCCACTGGGACGGCGATATGTCGGGCATCGAGGCCATCATGGACGAGGTCTTCGAGCGGCGCATGGGCGGCATGCACCAGGGACCGCGCCGGGTGAAGGTCTTCGCCCGGTGGATCGACAGCCTCCCCGCTCCGCCGGCGTCGTCGGCGCCCGACGCAGAGGCCGTCGCGCGCGGCGAGGCCCTCTTCCACGACAAGGCCGTCGACTGCGCGAGCTGCCACGCGGGCGCTCAGCTCACGACCAGCGACTCGTTCGACGTCGGCACGGGCAAGCGCTTCCAGGTGCCGTCGCTGGTCCGCATCGGCGCGCGCGCGCCGTTCATGCACGACGGATGCGCGCCGACGCTGAAGGACCGGTTCACCAACCCCGCCTGCGGCGGCGGCGACCGGCACGGCAAGACGTCCCAGCTCTCGGACGCCCAGATCGACGATCTGGTCGCCTACCTCGAGACCCTCTGACCCCTTCCGGCGGGATTTTCCGCCGGTGAGCCCGCCCGATCGCGCCCCTTCACCGCGAATGATGTAACGAGCGCCGAGCCGCGATATGCTGGCGCGGCGTGAACGTCGCCGAAAAAGTCGCCACCCTCGAAGCGCTCCTCCACCGGGTGCAGCGGAACGCCGCTGCGCCCCGCACCCGGGCGCAGCTCGCGGCCTCCGCCGAGCTCGTCCCGCATCGCGGCGAGGCGCCCGGCGCCATCGCCAACGACACGGCGGGCGCGGCCTCGCCCGACCCCAGGTTCAGCTCGACGGAAACGTCGCCGGCGAACGAAGCACGGCCGGCGGCGAGCGCGATCGCCGCGAGCGGACCGTCTGCGCCGCGCTCCCTCGAGCCCGCCCTGGACGACGTCGGTGGCATCGACGCCTTCAGCCCGGCGGCTGCGCAGACCGCGGCGGCCAGCGCCGCGAAGCAGCCCGCAGCGGCCGCGAAGGCGCCGCAGCAATCTCCGGCGAAGACGCCGCAACAGCCGCCGGTGAAGACGCCCGCGGCGGCCACGCCCGCAGCGAGCGGGGTCAAGGCCGCGGCCGTCAAGCCGGCCGCGGCGACGCCGGCGCGCAACCCTGCGCCGCCTCCCAGCTCCCCTGGGAAGCCGGCCGCCAGGCCCGGCGCCTCGATCGATTTCCCGCGGGCTGACGCCGGCCCCCCCGCCGGTGCTCAGGAGACCTTCCGTCCTCCCGCGGAGGCTGCCGAGCTGAAGCCGAGAGAGGCAGCCAGGACCGCGGCCAAGGTCACCGCGCCTGCGGCCAGGTCAGCTGCCCTGGGCAAGGACGCGCCCGCTGCAGGCCCGGCGGTGCCCCCGGCCCGGGGCTCCAGCCCGCGCGCAGAGACGAAGCCGTTCTTCCCCCACGAGGACGTCGCTGCGCGGCCGAAGGTGGCGGAGAGCGACAGCGAGCTCTCGTTCGCAGGGCTCCTCCCCGACGAGCCGGCACCCGGCCAGAAGCCCGCTGCAGCGCTGAAGCTCCCGGCCGAGCGCAGGGCGGCGCCGGATGCCGAGGCGCGCGCGGAGCGCAGATCCCTGCCCGACCGCGCGGAGGTACACGCCACGGCCGCGTCGGCCTCCGCGGACGACGCCTCCACGCTCGAGGCGGTCACTGCCCGTGGGCCGTCCTCTTCAGGTGAGCCGGTCACCCCCAAGGCGCCGGATCCGATCGCCGCCGCCACGCGGCGCGCGATGGGGGAGCCTGCCACCGAGCGAGAGTTCAACCGCGAGATGGTCGACGACGAGCCGACCGTGATCCGCGGCATGCTCGAGGACGAGCCCACCGTCATTCGTTCTCGCCCCGAGGGCCTCGAAGACGAGGAGACGGCGGTCCGTTCCGCGCGGTCCGAAGCTCAGGCTATCGCGCGCTCGGTCGCGGCAGAGACCGGCGATGCGTCGCCCGGAACGCGGTCCAGAGACGCGAGCGACGAAGCGGATCGCAGGTCCAGGCCGAAGGCGGCCGACCGCGACCTTCTCCCGAAGGTCATCACCAAGGACCCGCCCCTCCCGGCCGACAAGGACGTGAAGCCTTCCGACCACGTCACGACGCGGCCGGCCGCGGACGCCGGCATCACCGTGCGACCGCCGCCGCGCCCGCGCTCCCGCGTGGGCATCGTGATCGCCGCCGTGGCGCTCCTCGTGGGCGGCGCAGCGGTCGCGTACCGGCTCAGCGTGTCTGGCTCCGAGCCCGCGCCCCTCCCCAACGTCGCCCCCGACACGTCTGCGGGACCGACCCAGGGCGCGACCGCGCAGCCGCCGACCACCGAGCCGACGCCGACCGCCGCGCCCACCGAGACGGCGCCCGCTGCACCGTCCGCGGCCGAGAGCGCGACGCCGGCAGCGAGCGCCGCGCCCGAAGCCAGCGCTGCGCCCGAAGCGAGCGCTGCCCCCGAAGCGAGCGCTGCCCCCGAGGCGAGCGCTGCGCCTGCCGCTGGCAAGGCCGAGGATCTGCCGTCGAGCCGGGGCCACCTGACGGTCAATTCGCCGGAGCGCGCGTCGGTGTATGTGAACGGCTCGCTCGCCGGAAGCACCGGAGAGACGCTCGACGTGCCTTGCGGGACGCGTTACGTGCGGCTCGGCAAGCTGACGACGGAGAAGACGTCGGACCCCGCGTGGCTCTCCGCCGGCCAGGCGGTCATCGTCGGTTGCCGCAAGCAAACGATCTTGTCGATCACGCCCTCCGCGGCGAGCCCCACGCCCGACCGCCCCACGAAGCGGAAAGGCAGCCCCGCCGGCACCGCCACCCCGGACGGTGAGGGCGCTGCGCCCGCGCCCGCTGAAGAGACCGCCCCCGCACCTGATCCCGCTCCGTAGAAACCCGCGCCCCCGGCCGGTCCGGTCGGGGCCTGCTCCCTCGGGGTCGCCACATGCCCCATGCAGAGGGGCAGGAGCGCGGTGCTAGGCTCCGCGCCCGATGGATTCCGAGACGACTCCCCTTCCCGACGAGGCCGGCGCCGCAGCTGGCGACGCGGCGTCGTCGGCGTCCGTCAGGGTGGCGAGCTCCGGTCCCTTCCCGCTGCGCAGCCCGGCAGGGGGAGCGCCCCTCGACGACGTGGCGGAGACAGAGCTCAGCGACCTCGCGACGATCGTCGCCAGAGCGCGGGCGGCGCAGATCGCCTGGGCGGAGGTCCCGATCAGGGAGCGCGCCGAGCTCATCGCGCGCGTCAAGAAGCGCCTGCTCGCGCGGGCCGAGGAGATCGCGACGCTCGTGCACCGCGAGTGCGGCAAGCCGATCGAGGAGGCCGCGCTCGCAGAAGTGCTGCCGAACGCGGATCTCATCGACTACTGGACCCGGTCCATCGAGGAGCTCCTCGACGACTCCACCGTCGCGCTCGATCCGCTCGCCTACCCCGGCAAGGTCGGGCGCATCCAGAGGGATCCGCGCGGCGTCGTCGCGCTCATCACGCCCTGGAACTACCCTGTCGCGATCCCGCTGCGCACGATCGTGCCGGCGCTGCTCGCGGGCAACGCCGTCGTCCTCAAGCCAAGCGAGATCACGCCGCGCTCCGGCGCGCTCGTCACGTCGCTGTTCGACGGGCTGCTCCCGGACGGCGTCCTCGCCGTCGCGCAGGGCGGCGGCGACGTCGGCGCCGCGCTCGCCGGGGCCGGCGTCGATCTCGTCGTCTTCACGGGCAGCGTCGCGACCGGCAAGAAGATCGCCGTCGCGTGCGCCGAGCGCCTCATCCCGACGTCCCTGGAGCTCGGCGGGAAGGACAGCGCCATCGTCCTCGGCGACTGCGATCTGGAGCGCGCCGCGCGCGGCGTCCTCTGGGGCGCCTTCACGAACGCCGGACAGAACTGCGCCTCCATCGAGCGCGTCTACGTCGAGCAGGCGATCGCGGACCGCTTCATCGCGCGCGTCGTCGCGCTCACGGGGCATCTCCGGGCCGGCATCGACGTCGGCGTGATGACGACGGCGCGGCAGGCGGAGATCGTGCGGCATCAGCTCGAGGCGGCCGTCGAGGGCGGGGCAGAGATCCTCGCCGGCGGCGCGCCGGAAGAGGGCTCGCTCGCCTTCCCACCGACGGTCCTCAAGGTGGAGCGCGAGGACACGCCGCTGCTCCGGGAGGAGACCTTCGGCCCCGTTCTTCCCATCATCGTGGTGAAGGACGCCGAGGAGGCGATCGCGCGCACCAACGCGTCCCGCTTCGCGCTCACGACCAGCCTCTGGACCCGCGGCTACGAGCGGGCCCACGCGCTCGCGCGACGCCTGCGCTCCGGCGTGGTGACGATCAACAACCACGGCTTCACGGGCGCGCTCCCGGCCGCGCCGTGGACGGGGGCGGGAGACAGCGGCTACGGCGTCACGAGCAGCCCACACGCGCTCGCGGAGCTCACGCGGCCGCGCTTCTTGCTCGAGGACCGCAGCAGGGCGAAGAGCGAGCTGTGGTGGTACCCTTATACGCCCGCGCTCCGGACGGTCGCCTTCGCGATGGCGCGGGCGCGCGGGGGAGCCGGATGGTTCGGCCGCGTCAGCGCCCTCGTCGAGCTCGTCGCCGCGCTCGCGAGGCGCATGCTCGGTCGCTGATCCAGAGACCCATCGAGCGAACGCATGCGCCCTCTGATCCTCCTCTCCAACGATGACGGCTACTCAGCTCCGGGTCTGACCGCGGTGCGGGACGAGCTCGCCCGGCACGCCGACGTGGTGGTGTGCGCCCCCGCGGTCAACCAGAGCGCGACGAGCCACTCCCTGAGCCTGCACCGCGTCCTCCGGCTGCTGGAGGCTGCGCCCGGCGTGTTCGCGGTCGACGGGACGCCCGCCGACTGCATCTACGTCGCCCTTCACGCCGGCACGCGCGTGCTGCCGCGGCGCCCCGATCTGGTCGTGTCGGGCATGAACCACGGGCTCAACCTGGGCGCCGACATCTTCTACTCGGGCACCGTGGCCGCCGCGCGCGAAGGAGCGCTCCGCGGCGTCCCCTCGATCGCGCTCTCCGCCGATGCAGGCGCGTCTCTCCCGGCCGCAGCGGCGCTCGGCGTCAAGCTCGCCCTCGCCCTCCACCGCGCCGCCGGGAAGGAGGGACGCCGGCCAGCGCCGCTGCTCAACATCAACATCCCCGCGGGCAGCAGCTGGCCCGTGCGGGCCACGCGCATGGGCGCGCGCCTGTACACCGAAGAGGTGATCTTTCGCCGGGATCCGCGCGGGCACGAGTACCTCTGGATCGGCGGCGCGGGCGTACGCCACGACCTCGTCCCCGGCTCGGACACCGAGGCCTACGACGCAGGGGCCGTCAGCGTCACGCCGCTGACCCTCGACCTCTTCGCCGCGCAGCACGAGGGCATCGCAGGCCTCCTCGCCGCGGAGCTCAACGACGGCCACATCACCTGACGTAGCTCGCGTCGCGACGCGTGGCGCGCTTTCCGGCTCGAATGCGCTCGCCTACGCTCGGCGTCATGTTCAATCACGACGCCCTGCCCTCCGAGCACGCGCTCCGTTATCTCAAGGCGCACCTCCGGAACGTCCCGGATTTTCCGAAGCCCGGGATCCTCTTCAAGGACATCACGCCGCTCCTCGCGGATCCGCGGGCGCTCCACATCACGCTGGATCTCCTGGCCCAGCGCTTCGTGGGCGAGCACGTCGACGTCGTGGTCGGCGTCGAGTCCCGGGGCTTCATCTTCGGCGGCGCGCTGTCGGCCCGGCTCAACGCCAGCTTCGTGCCCGTGCGCAAGCCAGGCAAGCTCCCGGCCGCGACCGATCGCGTGGCGTACGCGCTCGAATACGGCAAGGCAGAGCTCGAGATGCACAAGGGCTCGATCAGACCGGGGGCCAGGGTCCTCATCGTGGACGACCTGCTCGCGACCGGCGGCACGGCCTCGGCCGCGGCCGAGCTCGCCCGCAAGCAGGGCGGCGAGGTCGCCGGCTTCGCCTTCGTCGTCGAGCTCGATTTCCTCGGCGGTCGTGCGCTCCTCTCGGAGCGCGCCGGCGACGCGGCGCGGGTCTTCTCGATCGTGCACTTCGCCGCGGGCGAGTGAGCGTTCACTCCTGGCCCACGCCGACCTGCAGCTTGCGCGCGACGGTGCGGCTCGCGGTCGTCGCCCGGGTCGGCCCGCCGACGGGGAACGTGATGACGACCGCGCCTGTCCCGCCCTTGGTGATGCCCCCGCCGTGCGCCCCCACCAGCTTGCCCAGGCTCGCGGCATCGAGCGAGGCGCCTGCGCCGCGCAAGGCGTCGATCGGCCCCACCCCTGGCAGCGCGGCGAGCGCCCCTCGATCGACCGCCGACATCTCGGCGAAGAGGCCGGACGCATAGACGAGCGCCGCCGCCGCCGTGGCCGGATCCGCGCCGCGGAACCAGGCGCCGGCGTCGTGGTAGGGCAGGTGCGCGCAGCGCGCGTACAGGGCGCCCAGCGCCGCGGCGGCCGCGTCGGCCATGCGATCGCCGAGCGCGACGAAGCGCGCCCGGTGCGCGGGATCGAAGTATGCCCGCGCGTATCCGCCGGAGAAACGCGCGGTGATCGCGCGCCACGACGGAGAGCGCCTTGCCTCCTCCGCATCGAACCCGGGGACGATCTCCACGACCCCGTCGGTGATCGCGGCGAGCTCGGCGTCGGCGCCCGACGTCAGCTTGCCCTGCGCGATGAGCGCGCCGAGCCCCACGGACTCGGCGGTCAGGGCCGCTGGCTCCCCGGCGCCGGAGGCGACCTCCGCTGCAGCGGCGCCGCGAGGCATCGCCAGCCAGAGCTCGGCGACCCAGCCCGCGAGCTCGAAGGGCCCCATGGAAGCGCCGGCGTAGATCCGCTTGCGGGCGGCCTCGCAGGTGCGCGCGTTCCGCGCCGCATCCTCGCCAGACGTCGTCTCCGGCTCTGTCGGCGAGGCGGCCGGGGCCTCCCGCGATCGGAGCATGCGCGACGCGAAGAGCGCGACGACGACCACCAGCGCGAGCGCGCCGACGGGGATCACGAGGTGCCGCGCTGGCCGGACCCGGGCGGCCGGCGCAGGCGGCGCGAGCGAGCTCACCGCGCGGTGCGCCTGAGCGAGCCGCCGCGCGATGTCGGACGCCTTACGCGTGCGCAGCTCTTGTGGCAGAAGCGGCCACTGCTCGACCAGCTGCTCCAGATCGATGGCCACGGGCGCACCGCGCCCGCGCAGCGCGATCTGGCGTCCCTGCACGCTCACCGAGCCCGATGTTCCAAACAGGCCCAGGGCCTCCTGTACAGCCGCCTCGATCTCCCGCGCGCTGGGGTCGTCCACGATCGCAGGGTAGCCGGATTTGCCGCCGGCATGCCGCCGCTTCTTCACGCCGCCCGGCTGTCACGGTCGCAGGCGCGGGCGGCGATGGAAATGCCGCGGAGGGCCGGTGGACATGGCACATTCCCGCGCGTGCAGAAGACGCGCGTCTACCTGTCGCCGGGCATGTTCGGCTTCGCGACCCTCGCCTCCCTCGAGTATTTCGAGCACTTCATCCGCGCAATCGAGGAGCGGTTCCGCGATCGCGGCCGGATCGTCGAGATCCACGTCTGCGAGGTCCACCCGACGGCCTCCATCCTCCGCCGGGCGGCGAAGCTCGCCCGCCTCGTGGACGAGAGCGCCGGGGACGACGACGGCCCCATCCACATCGTAGGCCACTCGACCGGAGGCCTGGACGCTCGCCTCGTCGCTTCGCCGACGTCACGGCTCCCCGGGAACGCTCACCGCCGGCTCGGCTGGACGAGCCGGCTGCGGTCCGTCACCACCATCAACACGCCCCATTTCGGCACCCCGCTCGCCGCCTTCTTCGCCACGGTGAGCGGCCAGCGCCTGCTCTACGCCGTCACCGCGCTGACGGTGGCCGGCCTCAAGCTCGGCGCGCCGCCGCTCGCCGCCGCGTCGGCGCTGGTCGCCGCGTTCGGCCGGGCGCAGCTCGGCTTCTTCGAGATCGAGCTCATCGATCGCGCGGTCGAGAGCTTCATCCGCGTGCTCGACGACGCATCGAGCCGCGAGCTGCGCGCCTGGCTGAAGCTCTTGCGCGACGACCAGGGCGCCATCGTCCAGCTCATGCCCGAGGCGATGGATCTGCTCCACGCCGGACTCGAGGACCGCGCGGGCTTGCGGTACCAGAGCGTCGCGACGTACGCGCCACGCAACGCCGTCCGCGACTGGGTATCGGCGCTCCGGTCGCCGTGGGGAGCGATGTCGGCTGCCATCTTCACCGCGCTGTCGAACATCACCGCCCGCCTGAACGAGCACTACCCTTGCCGCTCCCATGACGGATCGATCGAGCAGAAGCTCGCGCGCGTTCTCGGGGAGCTGCCGCCGCCGGACGCCAACGACGGCGTGGTCCCGCTGGCCTCGCAGGTCTGGGGGGAGCTCATCTGGGCCGGCAAGGCCGACCACCTGGACATCGTCGGCCATTTTCCGGGCAAGGGCGGGCACATCGACTGGCTGGCGAGCGGAGCTCGCTTCAATCGCCTGCGCTTCGACGCGGTGCTCGACCGCATCGTGACCGGGATGGTGGCCGGCGAGCAGAGCGGCCTGACAGACCACGCGGCGGCGCCGCCGCGCCCGCTCGCGGAGGCGCGCGCATCGGAGCGCGGCGTGGACGTGGGGCAGAGCAGCGCATCGACGAGCTCGGGCGGCGAGCCCGCCGCGTGAGCCGCGGCGGCGCGGCGCGCGCGCTCGATCTGATCACGGCGGAGCTCGTCGAGTGCCGGCGCTGCCCGCGGCTCGTGGCGTGGCGCGAGGAAGTCGCGCGAGAGAAGCGGCGCGCTTACCGGGACCAGACCTACTGGGGCCGCCCTGTGCCGGGCTTCGGCGATCCGGACGCGCCGCTCGTGATCGTCGGGCTCGCCCCGGCGGCGCACGGCGGGAACCGCACCGGCCGCATGTTCACGGGCGATCGGTCGGGTGACTTCCTCTACGCGGCGCTCTATCGAGCGGGGCTCGCCTCGCAGCCGACGAGCACCTCGCGCGACGATGGGCTCTCGCTCCGGGGCGTGTTCATCACCGCCCCCTGCCGCTGCGCTCCCCCGGACAACAAGCCCACCATCGCCGAGCTCGCGGCGTGCCGCGGGTGGATCGACCGAGAGCTCGCGGCGCTGCATCGGGCGCGCGTCTACCTCGCGCTCGGCAAGATCGGCTATGACGCCGTCGCCGCGCTCGCCCGCTCGCGCGGCGCGTCCGCGGGGGATCGCGCGGAAGCTCACCCGCGCCTCCCACCGTTCGCGCACAGCGTGGAGGCGGCGATCCCCGATCCGCGCGGCGGCGCCGGGGCGGCGCTGCTCTTCGGCAGCTACCACGTCAGCCAGCAGAACACCCAGACGGGGCGGCTCACCGGCGACATGTTCGACGAGGTCCTGCGCCGCGCCGTCAGCGCGGCGGGGCTTCGCGCCCCCGAGCGATCCGGACGTTAGTCCTGCTTCGACAGGAGCTTCTGCAGATCGCCCGACTGGAACATCTCCGTCAGGATGTCGGAGCCGCCGATGAACTTCCCGTCCACGTAGACCTGCGGGATCGTCGGCCACTGCGAGAAGTCCTTGATCCCTTGGCGCAGCGAGGGATCGGACAGCACGTTGACGTCCTTGAAGTCCACGCCGCACTTTTTCAGGATGTCGACGGCCCGCGCCGAGAACCCGCATTGCGGGAAGGTCTTCGTGCCCTTCATGAAGAGGACGACGCGGTTGCTCTCGACGGTATCCTTGATCGCCTGGTGGATGTCGCTCATGGCTCGTTCCTGATCTCCCGCCGCGAGCGGGATCGCCCATTGTTCAATCTACACAGAAGCGGCGCGTGACTGCCGGGCCGCACGCCGTGGCGTGCCGGCCGGGCTCGCGACGGGACCGCGCTGGGCTCGCCAAGCGGACCACGTGACCGCCCCGCCCCGCGCGCGGTTGTGAACGGGGTTTCTGGTGTCGCCCTCCGCCCGCGTCAACTGGGCTGGAGCGCCGCAGGGGTCCCATGGAGGGCTGCAGGGACCAGTGGTTCCTCCGGCGGGTGCGCCGACGGCTTGGTGCGTCTTCGCGAGGAATGGGGCAGTAGGCGGCGGTAGGCGGCGCCGGCCAGGCTCAGCGCATCCATCGGGGGGGGCTCGACGGCCGCGGCCGTGCGGGGACACGGGGGGCGATCGACGCCGCGCGCGCGGCCGCGAACACGGAAACGTCGAACGCTGGTCGACAACGTGCTCCGGGACCTGTGTACCCAGGCCGCGGCGACGCCGCTTTCCGCTCGCTGGACGCGCCTCGTGCCATCTTCACCGCAGCGTCTGGCCTCGCGCCGCCAAGTCGTTGTAGAACACGCCCCCACCTCGGCCGTCTTACCGACCGTGACCAGCGGCGGTGAGCCGCCGCGGGTGCGGCGAGCGTCCCATTATCGCGGCCTCACCCGCACAACCCTGAAGGAGCCTCGTATGCGCTTGCACGTCCTCATCCCAGCGGCCCTGCTCGGCCTCGCGCCCCTCGCCTGCGGCGGCAGCGACCCGGAGCCGAACAACCCGTCGCAGATGCAGAACCAGTACGGGGCGTCAACCCAGTACCCCCCCGGACAATACCCGCCCGGACAGTACGGTCAGCCCACCCAGCCGGGCCAGTACGGCCAACCCACGCAGCCGGGCCAGTACCCGCCGCCGGCCACCACGACCCCCACCCCGACGCCGACGACGCCGACCGCAACGGGCACGAGCACCGGCCAGGCGACCCCGATCGCGCCTGCTGCGGTCAGCGCAGCGACCCCGATCCTCACCGCCATGGCGGCCTCCGAGGTCCAGGGCATGCAGCCGGAGGGCGGCGCGTTCGCCGGGCAGTTCCAGGACGGCCAGACGCTCGAGCAGCCGTTCAATATCCAGCCGGGCAAGTGTTACTCGGTGATCGGCGTGGGCCTCGGCGTCCAGGAGCTCAACCTGCAGATCGTCGCGCAGCCCGCGCCGATGCTGCCGCCCGTGGTGCTCTCCCAGGACAACACCACGGGACCGAACGCCACGCTCGGTGGCAAAGGCTCTTGCTTCAAGAATCCGCTCCCCGTGGGCGGCCCCGCGAAGGCCATCATGACCGTCAAGGGCAGCGGCCTCGCCGTCGCCCAGATCTACGTGAAGTAGTCGCGCCCCTGCGGGCTGGCGCCGTCTGCCTCAGGTATCGAGGCGCGGCGCCACCGGTCGCGCCTTAGGGACGTCCGCTGCCCTGCGGTCGTCCGCTGCCGCCACGCGGCCCTGGCACCACCGCCTCGCGGCACAGCTCGCGACGGCACGACTGTGCGACCCTACTCACCCCAAGCTCTGCTCGGTAGCGTCGGTGACCGACGGACAGGGCTCACCCGGAATGCCGTCGTACGTTTGCCCCTCCACTGTTCGCTGGGGGAG
This sequence comes from Sorangium sp. So ce117, assembly GCF_051524395.1. Classification (NCBI taxonomy): domain Bacteria; kingdom Pseudomonadati; phylum Myxococcota; order Polyangiales; family Polyangiaceae; genus Sorangium; species Sorangium sp. So ce117. The sequence goes on along the minus strand of NZ_CP150309.1, from coordinate 4,314,601 downwards.
ATGCAAGGTACACTCCAAGAGTGAGCTTGCCTTGGAAGTACTCGGCTCCCTGGATCGCCATCGTGGGACTGGCGTCCTGCTCTTTTCGTATGGCCGATGAGTCGACGGGCGGCCCCGACATGCCCGGGGACACCGCTCAACCCACCGTCCTGGCGTTCGAGGAGGAAGGCACGCTCCAGCTCGTGCCAGGGGAGCTGCGCACGGTCTGGGTCACGGGACAACCACCGGCGCCCTACGAGGTGAGCTTCACCCTCCTCGGCGAAGCTGCAGGTGCATGGGTCGACCGCACCACGGCCGTCGCGGACGAAAATGGCAGGGCCTCGGTTCAGCTCCACGCGTCGACCCTGGGAAGCACGTTTCGGCTCCGCGCCGCGACGAAGGGCGGGCCGTCCGCGGAGCTCGGTGTTTCGGTGAGCGCGGAGGGCTTCGGTACGCTCCGCGTCATCCCGGTCTACGAGGGGACGCGCGTCGCGAAGGACTGGACGGCGAGCGTCGTCGCGGAGGCCACCTGCGAGGAGATCGCGGCCGCTGCGCCTGAAGCACCCGTGGGCGCGCTCGTGGCGCACGGCGGTCCGGACGAACCGGTTGTCGTCAAGGGCGCGCCTGTAGGGCCGAGCCTTACCGTCGCCCTGCACAGCGGTCGGATCATGTGGGGTTGCGTGGGCGAACGAGAGCTGCAGGCCGGCTCCGCGCGCGACGTCCGGGTCCCGATCAAGGACCTGCCGATCGATATGGCGGCGACGCGCCTCGACACGAAGCTGACCCTCGTGACAGCGGAGGGGCTGACCGCGATGCTCGAAGCAGCGACCGAGCAGCTGCTCGACGCCTTCTTGCCTGCCGGCGCGGAAGCCGCGTCCCTGCTCGACGCCATGCAGCGCGCGGCGCCGCCGGACCATGCGCGCGCGCTTGCCGCGCAGCGGGTCGAGCGTGACTGGGACGCCGCAGCACAGGCGCACCTCGCCGCGCTCCCGATCCCCCTGCGCGACAGGTGTCGTGGATGGGCGCGTACCGGGCTCGCGGGGACGCCGCTCGCGCTCGACGGCCAGCTGAGCGGCGTGGCAGACATGCAGGGACGCGCGCTCTTCGAGGCGAGCTGGCTCGGCAGCGTGACCTCTGACAACGCGGGCGTACCACCGGCACATTTCATGTCGTGGACGGCGGATCCCGGCGACGTGCTCCGGCTCGCGGGGACGCTGACGTGGTCGCCAACCCGAACCATCGGCGGGCTGACGGGGCTCGGGGTCGCAGCGGAGACGGCCGCGGAGTCCGTCCCCGCGGCGCTCGCCGCTGCCGCAGAGTGCCAGGCGCTCGGCGAGCTGCTCGGCGGCTACTCCGACTGCACGAGCGACTGCATGGCGATGCTGTGCGCTGACGGGCTCACGCTCCTGTGGCGTGCTGGAACCGAGGCATCGGAGACAGCCGGGAGGATCGGCGAGATCGTCGTGAACGCTTCAGGCCCTGCGCAGCTCAACAGCTCCGCCGCGCCGATCGCATGGACGGCTGACTGGCTCGGGACCATCCGCGACGGAGGAGGCGAGGAGGTCGGCGTCGAGGGACGGGTGAACGCCGTTTCGCCGGAGGCCATCACCCACTAGCGGATCATCTGGCGGCGTCTTTCGGCTCGCAGCGCAACCGCCACCTCCGGCCCGTTGCGCGCTCGGTCGCAGCGAGCGGGATCGCGCCGGCGCCAACGTCGTTCTGCTTCTCGGGTGCCTTCGCGAAGGCGCCCTGCAGCCTCACCGCCATCGCCTCGACGCACGCGCTGCCTGGATCCAGGCGAAGCCGGAACTCGGCGCCGTCGACGGAGGGAGAGCTTCCGCCGACATCGAAGCTCGGCGAGCCCTCCAGGCTCGTGTCGAGGAGCCAGCCGTCCTGACCCGGAGCGCAGCGCTCGATCCGTGTATCCGCGAGGTCCTTGCGGCCGAGCGGCACGGCCTCGCCGAGCGCGCCGGTCTCGCGGTCGATCGGGAGCACGTGCCAGGAGCCGGCGCGCACGCCAGGGTCGGGAGCCGCCGAGATGAGCAGGCCGACGCCGCCGCCCAGCGCGCGCCGGACCAGGCGCGGAGGATCCACGCCGTAGCCCGAGCGGCCAGGGCGATAGTAGGTCGCCAGCTGCCGCGCGATCCCGAGGTCGGCGCGCCACAGCGCCACGACGTCATACGAGCCGCCGGGCGTCGCGAAGAACCACGTCTCGCCGAGCCGCACGGCGCCGTTCGGAAACGGCCGGAGGAAATTGCCGGCGCGGCCTGCGCTGTCGCGCAACGGAAGGATCGGCAGCCCTTCAGAGGCTGCGAACAGGCTGCATCCGGCGCCGCGACACACGTGGGTCAGCGCGGCCCGTCCGCCAGGATCGAGGTACGCGCCCCAGGACGCCGCCCCCTGACTCACCACCCCGAGCGCCTCGGCGGCCGACGCCTCATCCGACCAAGGCGAGGCGCTCACGCCGCTGGAACGCACCCCGCCATCCGGGTCGAAGCGATCGTCGAAGCGGAGGAGCCAGCGCCCGGCGCGCGCCCAGTCTGCGCCTCGCTTGCCCCATGCGTAGGCGCGCATCGTCACGATGTCGTACGGAGCCCCGTTATCGAGGCCGATCTCGTCGGCCCCGCGCTTGGGCGGCGGCGTGTTGCGGAAAGGAGCCCACGGCGACGTCGGTATCTCCGTCGACGCCGAGCGCGTGACCGACGAGGCCGGGCGCGCTCCCTCGGCGCGCGCGGAAGGCGCGGCGGGAGGCTTGTCCGGCAGCGGTGGCGTCGAGGAGCCGAGGGCCGCGCAGCGCATCGCGATCGGGCTCCCCGCGCGGAGCGGCGTCTGGAGCACCGGCGGCGGCTTCGCCTCGGCGAGATCGTCCGGCAGCGCCGTCTTGCCCCAGCCGACCCGGATCCAGCCCCTGAAGACGCAGCCGACGGGGCCGCACGCGCGCGTCCTCGACGCCGCGGCGTCGTCGTCCCGCTCCGGCAGATCGAGCGAGCGCCAGGTCATGCCGCCGTCCGTCGACTCGGCGGCGCGCTCGCCTTCTCCGAGGGAGAACGCGAACCGCCCAGACAAGAGCGCGCCCGTGCCGTCCTGGCGCGGCGCCCCCGCGGTCACCTTCCCGCTCTTCGCGTCGATCCGAACGCCCACGATCGGACCGCCTGCCTCTACCCAGCCGCCGATGACGCCGGGCTCACGCTCCTCGAACCCTTCGATCCACATGCCGTGCTGCAGATCGCGCGCGGTGCTGCGCGGCTTGGACGGGAGGATCAGCGGGACGGTCGTGACGTCGCTCCCCTTGAGCAGCGTGAGCTGCCCCGACGCGTCCAGGCGAGGCGGCGAGAGGACGGCGATGCGGCCATCGGACAGCGCGACGACGCGCTCGATGCCGACGTCGCGCGCGGGCGCGCGGACGTGGATCTCGCGGGTGCGCCCGTCGGCGGCGACGACGCAGTACGCACGCCCGGCACGCTCCGCGCTGTCTTCGCTGCAGGAGCCGCGGATCACCAGCGCGCCGTTGCCGCTCGCGACCACGAAGCGGGGCTCGTCGAAGCGCATCAGCCGGCGCATGCCGAGCGGCGGCTGGAAAGCGTACAGGGTCGTCGGCCCCTCGCGCTCGCCGCACACGAACCCGAACGACGCCCCCGCGCGGATCGCATGGCAGGCCGCCTCTCGCTCCGGATAGGCGTCGAGCGCGACGTCGATGACCGCCCCGTCGCGCAGCGAGACGCGCGCCAGGGCGCCGCCGCGAGCCACCACCGCGGTCGTGCTCGAGTCGGGCCACCCGTCCTCGACCGCGGCGCGGAGCGGGCGCCTCCCGAGAGGCCCCTGCGCGCGCGCCGGCGGCTCCTGCACGTCGTCGGAAACCTCGAGCGTGCGGTACGTCACGCCGCCGCGCGCATCGACCGCGTAGAGCCCGCTCGCGGTCATGACGGCAGGATCGCCGCCGACGACGGCGACAGAGGTCGGCCGCGCGTCGATCTCGACCTGACGCCAGGTGGCCCCTGCGTCGAACGTGACGAGCAGGCCGCGCAGATCGGCCTCGACCAGGGCGCGCCATCCGTCGGCGAACGCGATCTGGCCGTACGTGCTCGCGGGTGGGAGCGGGCCGAGCGGCATCGCCGCGCCCGTCTGCGCGTCGATCGCGAGGAGCCGGTGGCTGTGCGAGAGCCGCGCGTAGAGGCGATCGAACCCCGCGAGGATCTCGTTCGCCTCCGACGGCAGCTGGACGAGCGGCTCGAGCGGGGCGAGCCACGCCTGGGCCCGCCAGAGCTGCGCGCTGCCGCGGCTCGAGGCGTGGAACAGGTACCCGCCGCCCAGGCGCGTCGGCAGCTTGAGCGAGGTGACCTGACCTGACGGCAACAGGTCGGCGGCGCGCTCGAGCGATCCATCGTCGTGCGCGACGACGCGCATGCGATCGATGAGCACCCGCTTGGCCCCCGCCTCGCTGGCCACCACGCCGCGCTGTCCGACGAGATCCGGGAGCAGCCGCGATGGAGTGACCATGGTCACGAGCGCCCCCTGCGAGGATCGTCCGCCCGGAGCCAGGCGCGACGCTTGCCCGGAAGCGCTGCGATCGCTCGACGCCGGTCCTCCCGAGGGCGCCATCGCCGCCTGTCCACCGCACCCCGCCGCGCTCGCGCAAAGGAGCAGCGCCATCGCGGAGCGCCGCGCCGCGCCCGGCATCCGCCGAGGAATCGGCGCGCGCAGCCGCCCGTCGGGCTCACTCATGACGGACGATGCTAGCGCGGCGGTCCAGGCGCCGCACCGTCCTTGCGGGCGCCCACGCCAAGGTTCAGCCGCGGCTCGCGTCGCGCGTCTCTGCAGCGGCCGGCCCACGCCGGTCGCGCATCGCACGCCCAGCGCCGGAGCAGCCGCTGCACGCGCGGCTCCGGCGACGAGGATCTCCGCTCACCGATCGGACGACGGCCGACGCGCGTTCACTTGCCCTTTGCGGAGCACTGCATCGCGCACATCAGATCGCCGACCGCGCAACCGCAGCCGCCGCGCTTCGCGGGGGCCGGAGCGGCCGGCGCCGGGGCGGCCGCACCAGGCGTCTGCTTGCCTGCGGTGCTGCCGCCCGTGTTCGGTCGCGGCGTCGGCCTCGCGTTCGGGCGCGCCCCTGCTGCCGTCGGCGTGGCGCTCGGCGCGGCGCTCGCGACCGGCTCTGCCGTCGCGGTCGCCGACGCCGTCGCCGGCGCGGTGGGCGCGGGCGCCGTGTCGAGGGGCGCCGTCGTCGCCGGCGCGGCGGCCGTGGGCGGCGCGGTCTCGACCGCGGTGGGGACCGGCGTGCTGCCCCCGCCCTTCATCAGGAAGAAGACACCTGCGATCGCGATGCCCGCGATCGCGATGCCCGCGGCGATGATCAACGGGGCGCGGTTCTTGGAAGGGGCCTCGCCGACGTTCGGCGGCGCGACCGACGGCGCTCGCGCCGTGGTCACGATCGGCGCGCTGAGCTGGAACAGGCCGCCATCGTTGGCGACGATGCTCGCGACGGGCGACGGCGCTCGGACGCCAGCTCCCGACGCGAGGGCCTTCAGGTCGATGAGGCCGGAGTCGTCCGTGGCGCTGACGGCCGCCCGCGCCGGGGCCGGAGCGGCGGCCTTCGCCGTGAGGGCGCTCAGCGAGAACAGCATCGAGTTCTCGTCGCGCTGGCCAGGCGCGGCGCCGCTCTTGAAGAGCGGAGCGCTCGTGGCCACGTCGTCGGAGCTGGGCCGGTGCGCCTCGACGCCCGGGCTCGCGCCGAAGAGATCCTGCGTCGGACGCGCCGGATCGCGACGCACAGCCGCTGCTCGAGGAGCGGCCGCCGCGACCGACTCGACGCCCGGGGAGGTCTGCCCGAGGGCCGCTCCCCCGCTGGGCACGGACGTCGACGGCACCGGCGCCGCCTCCTGCGCGGCCACGGAGGCAGGAGCGCTGCCTGCATGCAGGGCCGCGACGATCGTGTCGATCTGGCCGAGCGGCTGCCAGTCGGCCATGCCGTCCGCCCAGACGTACGTCTCGGCGTTGATCACCCCCGACTGGTAGCTCGTGACGATCTCGGCCAGCGCCATCGAGCGCTGATCTCCGTCCGCCACGTTGACCAGGTACGTCGTCCCGTCATTCGGAACGCTCGTGCCGGAGACCGGATCGGCGACCCCGCCGTTGGTCGTCACGCCCGAGCTGTTCACGAGGATCGTCGCGCCGCATTTGCGGCACTTGATCTTGACGGTTCTGCCTTGGACCTTCTCGTCCGAGACGGTGTATTTCGACTGACAGGACTGGCAGGTGATCTTCATTGGGGGCTGGCCCGCTGGGGTGTAGTGCCGGCGAGGCGTCGCGTAGAGTTTACCTTGATGCCGCGCCGGTGGCTCGCTCTCTGACGTGCCAGTCGCGCGTCTGATCTCGCAGCTCCGCTTTACGATAGCCGAGGTCGTCGTCCCTTCGTAAAGCACAAAGGGACGGACCTCCGACGGGACCGTTGTCGGGGTGCGGCGCAGCAGCGCGCAGGTCGGGCTCCGGAGTGCGACCAGCCGCCTCGCGGCGCGGCCCAGGCGCCCATCCGCGCGGGGAGGCGCCTCACACTCGACGCGCCCGCCCGACCCGTGATTGCTGCGGTACTGCGAACCTGCGGTGTGGCGGTGTGAGCTCGCGGCGCGGCGCGGTGTGGCCGCGCGGCGCAGAGCGGCAAGGAGGCTCCGTCAGGCGTCGCCGCGCACGGAACCGAGCTCTTCCAGGACCGGCTCGTCGGTGACGACCGGCACATCGTCGACCGGGTCTTGCGGCTCGGCGCTCTCGCTGTGCGCCTGGGCCTCGTGGCTCCCCACGTGCTCCCCGTACGCCTGCAGCTTCGAGTACAGGCCGCGGCGGCTGATCCCGAGCACGCGGGCGGCGCGCTGTTTGTTGCCGCGCACCGCCTCGAGGGTCAGCAGGATGAGCTTGCGCTCCGCGTCCGCCAGGCGCGTTCCGACCGGAAGGCGCAGCACGAGCGGGTGCTCGGCCGCTTCGCCGGCGTCCCGCGACGGCTCGGCCTCGTGCGCGCCCGCCTCCCCCGGCCTCCGCGGCATCGAGGCTGGGCCGATGGAGGACGGCACGGGCTGCGCGCCGACGTGCGACGGCACGGGCTCGGAGGGAACCACCAGGTCGGCGGCATGAACGATCGGCACCGAGAGCGGCTCGGCCGGCTCGGCAGGGACGACCGGCGCCGCCACCCTCGCCGACGGGATGCTGTCATAGGAACGCCGGCCCGAGCGCCGCTCGATCCGGCCCTGGCCGAGCTGGACGTCGTTGGCCGAGACCAGCTCGTTCGAGGCGAAGAGCGCCGTCTGCTCGATGACGTTGCGCAGCTCGCGGACGTTGCCCGGCCAGTCGTGCTCGGTCAGCCGCTCGACGGCGGCGTCCGAGAGGCGGCGGGCCGGGGTGCCGTAGCGCTTGGCGAACTTCAGCAGGAAGCGCTCCGCGATGGGCAGGATGTCATCCCTGCGCTCGCGCAGCGGGGGCAGCGTCACCGTGAACACGTTGAGCCGGTAGTAGAGGTCCTCGCGGAAGACGCAGTCGTCGACGAGGTCGAGCAGGTCCTTGTTCGTGGCGGCGACGACGCGGACGTCGGCCTCGATCTCCTTGCGGCCGCCGACCCGCGTGAACCGGTACGTCTCGAGCACGCGGAGGAGGCTTACCTGCACGGCCGCGTCCATCGTGCCCACCTCGTCGAGGAAGACGGTGCCGCCCGCCGCCGCCTCGAACTTGCCCTCCGCGGCCGCGAACGCGCCGGTGAACGAGCCCTTCTCGTGGCCGAAGAGCTCGCTGCCGATGAGCTCGCGCGGGATCGCGCCCGTGTGGACCGGCACGAACGGGCCCGCGCGGCGGCGGCTCCGGTTGTGGATGGCGCGCGCGACGAGCTCCTTGCCCGTGCCGCTCTCGCCGACGATGAGCACGGGGGCCATCGTCGCGGCGACGCGATCGATGCGGGTGAAGACCTCCCGCATCCGCGGCGAGCCGCCGATCATCCCCTCGAACACGAGCTGCCCATGGAGGGGATCGTCGTCGTCGAACTCGGTCGGCGGCGACGAGAGGAGCTCGCGCACGAGCAGCACGAGGCGCGCCGGATCGAGCGGCTTCTGGAGGTAGTCGGCCGCTCCCAGCTTGAGCGCGTCGACGGCGCTCGTGATCGACGCCGCGCCGGTGACCATGACCACGTGGGGCGGCGGCGCCTTCGGCTCGGGCCCCTCGAGCTCGCCGGGCGAGAGCCGGCGCATCAGATCGACCCCCGTCATGCCCGGCAGGTTGAGATCCGTGACGAGCACGTCAGCCGGCGTCCGCTGGTGGATCTCGAGCGCTTGCTCGCCGCTCGACGCAACGACGACGTCGAGCCCTTCATGGCGCAGCACCGCCTCGAGGATGGCCGCCTGGTCGGGCTCGTCCTCGACGAGGAGCACACGGCCGTGATGGCTGTGGCTCCGATGCGGCGAGCGCGCTTGTCCGCGCGGAATTGCAGCTGAAACTGCGTTCGGTCCCAAAGCTTCCCTCCCAGCTCGGCGGACGGACGGCTCGGCCCCGTGCGAGTTGAAACGTGCCGTTAAACTTGTACCTCGCGGGGCCTCGTATCAACTCGGGAGTTGCCTCCTTCTCGGGTGCAAAGCCCCCCTCACATACCGTCCGCGACATGCCGTGCCTGCCCGACGGATGTGGCGCCCCTGGCTCACTGACTCCTGTGGTGACACGCCGCCGCGCGCATCACCAGCGCTCGATGATGCCGCATGCGATGCGATCGGCCAGCGCCATGCACGTAAGCATCGGATTCACTGCAGGACTTCCAGGAAAGATGCTCGTGTCAGCGACGTACACATTGTCCAGATCGTGGCAGCGCCCCTCCTCATCGACCACCCCGTCCCGCGGGCGCCTCGACATCCGCGCCGTACCGAACGCGTGATTCGCCGCGGTGATCGTGTCACGCCCGTCGAGCCGTTTGCTCTTCAGGATCTCGGCTTCTTTGGGCGACGTCAGCTCGTCGGGCACGCCGTGCAGCCCGGGCAGTATCGACGAGGCCCCCGCTGCCCAGCAGATGTCGGACAAGATGCCGAGACCGCGCTGGATCTTCTCGACGTCGCGCGGTGCGTAGTCGAATCGCACATCAGGGTCCCAGCTGCCGCGCTTCGGACGCACCGTCCCGCGCGACTGCTCGGCTGCAATGATGACGTCGAACGGCGCCATCCGGTTGTATGTCCGGAGATGACGCTGGTAGTCGTGCCCGAGGCCTGGAAATCGCGCGGCGAGCACGGCCGGCGGCGACCAGAGGACCTCCAGCTTGATCCCTTGCTCGATGAAGTGGAGCGAGTGATAGCCCTGGGTCGCGCCCTCCCATGGATCGATGGGCTCCGGGAACACCGCCATAATGGCGAGCCCAGGGTGGAGCTGCAGCTCGTTGCCCACATGGCCGCTCGAACCGGCGGCGCCGCTGCGGAGCAGGATGAGCGGGGTCGCCATGCAGCCGGCCGCGAGCACGACGAGCTCCGCCCGTATCTCGACGGGCGCCCCCTCGCGCCAGGTGAACGGCTCGATCGTGCGCCCGCGCATCCCGGTTGCGCGCCTGCCGGCGAGCAGCAGGTGCTCGGCGCGCACGCTGGTGAAGACGCGGGCGCCCGCCCGGATCGCGGCGGGGACGTACGAGACGTCGGTCGACATCTTTGCGCGGTTGCGACACCCCGTGAAGCACTCGCCCGAGCCGCGACAGCCGCGCACGTTGCGGTGGGTCGGCTCGCTCGACAGCCCCAGCGCGTCGCAGCCGCGCTTGAAGCGCAGGTTGCGCTCGCCCTGCACCTCCATCGGCGTGGGCGAGACGCCGAGCAGGCGCTCGACGCGATCGTAGTGGGGCAGCAGCGCGTCCAGGGTGAGCGAGGACGTGCCGGTCCGCTCTGCCCACTTGTCGAACACCCAGGCGGGCGAGCGCGCGCAGATGGCCGAGTTGACGACCGAGCCGCCCCCGAGCGCGATCGCCTGCATGGTCGGGATAAGCATGCGCCCGCGGGCGGCGCGCATCCCGCCCTCGCGCAGCGTGCGCGAGAGCGACTCGCCCGGCTCCTGGCGGAAATCCTCCACCCCGAACGGCGGCCCCTCCTCGACGAGGATCACGTCGCGCCCCGCCTCGGCGAGCTCCTTGGCGACGACCGCGCCGCCCGGCCCCGAGCCGACGACGAGCACCTCGCACGACGCCCGCACCTCGCCCTCGTAGTCGGCGAACACCTTCACCTGCGAGCGCGGCTCGTCGGGCGCGAGCGGCTCCACCGCGCCCCTCGATCGGAGCGTCGCCTCGGAGAGCGAGCGCCGCTCGCGGGCCACGGCGCGAGGCGGCTCCGGGAAGACGGGGAGCTTCACGCCGTCACCCCCGGCGCGAGCGACGGGGGCGCCGCGGCGGCGGGCTCACCCGCCGCTCTGCCGGCGACGCGGCGCTCGAAGGGCGTGGCGCAGCAGGCGACGCCGATCGCGCCGGCGACCTTCTCGTTCGCGAGATACCCCATCGAGAGCATCGTCCGCAGGGAGAGGAACGTCACCCGCCGGAGGTAGATGCAGCTCTGCGCCATCGACGCGAGCACCGCGATGCGATCAGCCTGCGGGAGGCGCGTGAAGCGGGCGCGGCGCGGCCCGAAGACCCAGGGCGAGAGCTCGACGAAGTGGAACAGCAGCCGCATGTAGGGCCGGAGAGGCCGCGGTGTGCGCGCGACGTAGCGGTCCACGTACTCGACCAGCCCGGCCTCCGTGCCGGAGACCGGGATCGGGCCCCCGGCCGGGAACAGGGCGTCAGCGCAGGCCGCCACGATGGCCCGCTCCTTCACGGACAGCGCGGAAGAGGGCGCACCGGGGGCCGACGCCCTGCGCACGAGGAAGACGGCGGCGAGGGCGAGCGCCGCCAGGACAACGACGGGACCGATCACGGGCAGGTGCGCAACGAGCTCGCTCATCACTCGACTCCTTCCTTGTCAGCACGGGAAGCCGTCGCCGTGGCTGCCTCGACAGCGTAGCCCTACAGTCAGAGTGCGCAATTTCGTTCGCACTGCGTCCGGGTGTTCGCACACCATCCTGTCCCGATTTACGCAGCTCGACGTTGTGGCTGTGACAATCGCGGTATGGTCGCGCCCGATGAGCGACGAGCCCGTGACCGCGGTGGGGAGGAGCGAGGAGGTGGGACACGACGAGTCCATCGAAGGCGAGGAGCCGTCCGGAGCCGAGCGCCACAGCTCGCCGGCGCGCGATCTTCGAACCTGGCTCGCTGGCGCTCCCCTCCCCGCCTCGCTGGAGCTCACGCTCGGGCTGCTCGCGCCGATGGTGATCACGATCGCGGCTGCGCTCCGCGTCGCGAGCTTCACGATCGACGACGCGTACATCTCGTTCCGGTACGCGGAGAACCTCGCGAACGGAAACGGGCTCGTTTACAACGTGGGCGAGCGCGTCGAGGGCTACACGAACTTCCTCTGGACGGTGCTCCTCGCCGCGGCGGTGAAGCTCGGCGCGGCGCCGGCTGCGGCGGCGAAGGTGCTCGGCGCCGCCTGCGCCGCAGGTGCGCTCGTCCCGACCTACCTCCTCTCCCGGCGGCTGCGTCCGTTCTCGAACGTGCCCTGCCTCGCGACGTGGCTGCTCGCGATGAGCGTCCTCTTCTCCGGCTACGCGGTGTTCGGGCTGGAGACGCCGCTGTTCCTCCTGCTCACGCTCGCAGGGACCGAGCTCTTCTTCCGCGAAGAGGACGCCGCCAGCGACAACAGCGGCGCTCGGCCCGCGCCCGTCTCCTCATGGTTCCCCTGGTTCCCCTTGTCCGGCGCGGTGTTCGCGCTCGCCGCGCTCACCCGCCCGGAGGCGCCGCTGTTCCTCGGGCTGCTCGTCGTCTGGCACTCGGAGCAGGCGCTCTCGCGCCGGAGCGTGCTGCGCCTTGTCGCGTTCGCGCTCCCGGTCGCCGCGCACCTCGTGTGGCGGCACAGCTACTACGGCGCGTGGCTCCCGAACACGCTCGCCGCGAAGACGGGCGACTTCGCGCAGCAGATCCAGGGCGGGGGCGACTACGTCCGCAAGTACGCGCAGCACGCCGGCGCCTTCCTGTGGCTCGGGATCCTCTCGGTCGCCTCATCCATCGTCCACCGGCGCCGGAGCGGCCTCGCGATCGCGTCGATCGCGCTGCTGTTCGGCGTGTACGTCGTCGCGGTGGGCGGCGACTGGATGCCTTACTTCCGGTTCCTCGCGCCCGCGGAGCCGTTCGCGTTCCTGCTCGCCGACGACGCGGTCCGCGCGATCGCCGCGCGTCGCGAGCGCGTGGCGTCGCTCGCGATCGCGGCGTTCGGCGCGATCACGATCGCGACCCGCGCCGGCGAGCTCGTGCGGGCCCAGCGGAACCTCCTCGTCAACGACAAGGGCTTCTGGGACGACGCCGCAGGGCGCTCCGCGGAGTGGCTCGTCCAGAACGCGGAGCCTGGCCCCATCGCGCTCGCCGACATCGGCTACGTCGGTTACCGCACGGGCTTCCCGGTCGTGGACATGCTCGGGCTGCTCAGCCCCGAGGTCTCCCGCCTGCCGGGCGCGTACACGCACAAGGTCGGGGCCGGCTACACCGACGTGATCTTCGCGAAGAACCCGCGTTACTTCTTGCTCATCTCCTCCGCGATCGACTGCAAGAGCCCGACGGTGCCCTCCTCCCGCGCCTCGTACGACGACCCCAGGTTCAAGGCGGACTACAGGCTCCGCCAGGCCATCGCGCTCCGGAAGGGCGGCGCGTGGTGCATCTACGGGAAGACGTCGTATCCCTGACGAGCGCGCCGACGGAGCGCGCGCGTCGCCGGAGCGCGCGCCTCATCTCGCGCTTCGCCTCGCGGCCCCTTCGCGCCGCGCCTCACGTCCGCGCCGGCGCTCCGCCTCGCTCCGCTTCCGCGTCGGCCGCGTGGGCCGCCCAGAAGGCGCGCACGTCCTCGATGCGGTCGGTCCGGCGTGCGTCGGGCAAGCTGTCGAGCAGCACGCGGCCGTAGCCGCGCGTGCGGATCCTGCGGTCCAGGATCGCGACGATGCCGCGATCGGTCCGCGCGCGGATCAGCCGGCCGAAGCCCTGCTTCAAGGTGATCGCGGCCTGCGGCACGCTGTAGGCGATGAACGGGTTGCCGCCGCCCTGCTCGATCGCCGTGCACCGGGCCGCGACGACGGGATCGGTCGGCACCGCGAACGGGAGCTTCTCGATGATCACGAGGCGCAGGGCCTCGCCGGGGACGTCCACGCCTTCCCAGAAGCTCATCGTCGCGACGAGCACCGCGTGCCGCTCTGCGCGGAAGCGGCGTAGCAGCGCGCCCTTCGGCGCGTCCCCCTGCACGAGCAGCGGAGCCTGCCGCCCCGGAGCGCTCCCATCCGCGCGGGCCACCGCCGCGGCGCGCCCGAGCCGGACGCGGAGGGCCGCGGCGAGCGCGTTCATGGCGCGGATCGACGTGCAGAGGAGGAACGCGCCGCCGCCCGTGATGCCGATGAGCTCGGCCGCGCGATCGGCGGCCCGCTCGACGAACGCCGCGTCGGTCGCCTCGGGGAGGTCGCGCGGCGTGTAGAGCAGCGCGGCGGTCGGGTAGTCGAAGGGCGAAGGGACCTCGAGCTCGTCGACAGGGACCGACACGTCCTCGTCGAGGCCCATCCGCGAGCGGAGGAAGCGGAACCCCGCCCCGGCGGAGCCGCCCGTCGTCAGCGTGGCGCTCGTCAGCACCACGGCGCCGATCCGCTCGAAGACGTGCTCGCGCAGCATGTCCCCGAGATCGACCGGCGACGCGCCGAACGAGACGGCGCGGCCGCGCACCTCGACCCACGTGACCTGGTTCGTCGCGGGGTCGACGATCCGCGCCGCGTCGTCCCGCAGCTGCGCGGCGCGGTTGCCGACGAGCTGCACCGCCTCGCTGATCGCGTTCGCGCTCGCGTACGCCGCGAGCGCCTCGAGGTGGTCGTCGAGGCGGTGGTACGCGTCGAGCAGCTCGCCGGACCAGGCGTCCCTGGCGAGCGGGCTCCGGGCTTCGCCGCGATCCCCGCCGCCGGCGGCGCCGCCCAGCGAGGCGAGCCGATCGAAGAGCGCGTCCGCGGACTCGCGCACCACGGCCGTGATCGCCGTCCCCTCGCCCCGCCCGAGGATGCGATCGGCGAGGCCCGACGCGATGAAGGCCCGGTCCGCGTCGCGCAGCATCGAGTCGACCCGCGCGCGAGAGACGCGGACGCCGAAGAAGCCCGTCGCGATGTCCTCGAGCTGGTGCGCCTCGTCGAAGATGACCGCATCGTACGGCGGGAGCGCGCCCGCGCCGGCGAAGCCGCGGCGCGCTCCGGCGATCTTCAGCGCGAGATCCGCGAAGAAGAGGTGGTGGTTGACGACGAGGAGGCGCGCCGCCTCGCTGTCGCGCTTCATCCGCGTGACGAAGCACCTCTCGAAGTACTCGCACGAGGCGCCGAGGCGCGTCTCGCTGGACGACGCGACCTCTCGCCAGAGCGGATCCCCCTCGGCGAGGTGGGCGAGCTCCGCGACGTCGCCCATCTCGGTCTCCTGCGCCCACGCCTCGATCAGCGGCAGCGAGCGCCCCGCGATCCCGGCGCCCGCGCCGGGGCTGGTCCGGAGCTCGCTGAAGCGCCGCAGGCACAGGTAGTTGCCGAGCCCCTTCACCAGCGCCGCGCGCGGATCCAGCCGGAGGTGCTCGGCCACGAGCGGCAGGTCCTTCGTGTAGATCTGGTCCTCGAGCGCCTTCGTCGCGGTCGAGACGACGACCTTGCGACCGCTCAGGATCGCGGGCACCAGGTAGGCGAGCGTCTTGCCCGTCCCGGTGCCCGCCTCGCAGAGGAGGATGCGGTCCTCCGCGAGCGCCCGCTCGACGGCGCTCGCCATCGCCACCTGCCCCTGTCGGTCCTCGTACCCGTCCAGGCCGCGCGCGAACGGGCCCGACGGCCCGAGCAGGCTCGCGGCGCGGTCGAAGGGCATCGCGTACCGCTCAGCGCGGCGGGGCGGTCTTCTCCAGCGAGAGGGCGAACCCCACCTCGCTGACGGCGAGCTCGAGCGACGCCACGCGCTTCTCGAAGTGGACCTCGCACCACGTATCGAGCGTCCGCTCGGCGTCGCCGGGGTCGCGGACGTGGCGGAGGGCGGCCTCGGCCTCGGTGTAGCCACGCGCCACGGCAGGCTCGGCCATCCCGCGCGCGCGCTCGAAGAGCAGCTCGTCCGCCGCACCCGGGAAGTCGTTGCGCTGGGCGCGCACGACAAACCCGACCCGCAGCGGCTCGGCGCCCACGACGATCCCCGAGTCCATGAGGAGGTTCTCCCGCACCCGCTCCGCGACCTGCACGGCGTCGCCCCGGGTGCGGTAGACCTCGAATCCGGCCTGGAGCAGGGCCTTCTTTATCTCCGCGGGTGTCGGCATCTTCCGCTGGTTTCCGGCTACCCCCAGCTGTCAGCAGGAACATCCATCGCAAAATTGCGGGTGCCTCGTCAAGCCGACAGCGCCGACCCCGTGTGGCGCTCTGGCGCGCCGGCGCGCTCCTGTGCGCTCAGGAGCTCGATCGCGGCGACCTCGAGGGGCCTCCTTCCAGGCCCCCCAGACCGTTGATGCCCTCCCGATCCTCCAGGCCATCCAGGAAGCACACCCCCACGATCGATCCATCGGGCTCGTCCTGGACCCACATTATCCTACCCGGACGCGGGCTTCTACCGTCGAGCCAGACCGTTAGCTCGGTACCGGGATCGAGTGAATTTTCTATCACCACCCTGAGCCCGCCGACGCTCACGTTCAGCGTCCAGCCGGCGACGGCGCGCTCGCCGGTCTCCAGGCGTACCCGCTCGCTCAGCTCACGGCGTGGGCTCCTGCGACGGTTGGCCAGGAGCTCAGGCGGAATCTGGAGTGACGGGGGTGTGAGGGTTCTGCGTCGAATCACGAAAGAAAATTACAAGCACACGCCGTGCCCGGGGACAGAAATGTGAGCTCCGGTCGATATTCAGTATGGACGGGAGCTGCGTCCTGCGCGGTGCACGAGGATGCGCCCTCTACGGCGGCCCTCAGTGCGCGTCGGCGTGATCGGGCTGGTGGCCGGAGCCGTCGCTCGGCTCCTCGAAGACGGAGACGGGCTCGAGCAGGGAAAGCTGCTCGCGCTTGATGCCTACGCCCTTGTCGGAGAAGAAGAGGTCGTTCTCCTGAAGCCGCGAACGCACACGGGCGATGAACAGGATAGGCATGCCCGCCTGCGTGTAACCGAGCTGCACGAGCGTGCCCTTCGGCCAGTTGCCGCCGTCGAACGCGAGCTCCTTGCGAAGCGTGTAGAACCCTTCGGCGGGGAGGCGCTGCAGGGAGTCTGCCCACGTCGTGCCCCGGAACGCGACGGCAGGGCCGTGGAAGTGCCAGCGGTTGTGAACGTTGTGGTCGGGCGTCGTCACCGTCGGCAGACCGTTGTCCGAGTGGTTGTGGAAGGAGACGATGGTGCCAGCAGGCACCTTGTCCTCGTGTCCGGGGAGCGGCTTTGTCGTCAGGTAGAGGCCGCAATCGGGGAGGTGTGACTTCGAGCTTGCCATGGCATGTGCCCCTAGCCCCGCTCCCGACCGCCGTAAAGACACGCCGTCGACGCCGTGCTATGCCGCGCCAGGCCAAGGCGGGAGGCCGCTCGAAGAGCGAGCGGCGCACGCCCCGGGAGCGAGCCCTTCGTGAACAGACTGAGCCAAATCTTCGGCGCCGCCATCATCATCGCGATCGCCGTCGTCTTCATCGTCCAGTTCCGCCCGAGCACGGGTCCCGTGCAGTCGACCGGGAACACCTGTGCCGTCGAGGTCCGAGGCAGCTGCATCTCCTCGATCGACTTCAACGCGTCGAAGAACCTGCTCGCGATGCGGAGCCCCGACGAAAACCGCCTCCGGGCGATGGGTTACCGGCGGCTCACGGCGGAGGGGCTCTACGAGCGGTGGCTCCTCAACGAGGACGCGAAGCGCCTCGGGATCAGCGTCTCGGACGACGAGCTCACGAACGAGCTCGTGGCTGGCAGGGTGCATGTCTCGCTCCCGGCAGACAAGATCCGCCAGGTCGGTTACGCCCTCAGCCTCCGGGAAGACCTCACTCGCTACCTGGACGTCCGCAACCGGCAAACGAAGAAATTCGACAACAAGCAGTACGAGAAGCAGATCCGGAACATCACGAAGATGAGCCCCACGGACTTCCGCGATTACCAGCGGAAGGAGCTCATCGCCGCCCGGATGCGCGAGCTCATCCGGGCGCGGGTCCGGGTCGGCGAGAATGAGGCGTTCGAGCAGTTCTCGCGCGAGAAATCCACGAGGACGCTCGCCTATGTGCGCTTCGACCGGCGCTTCTACAGCGATCTCATCGTGGACACGTCGGAGAAGGCGATCCAGGCCTGGGCCGACAACAACAAAGAAGAGCTCGACAAGGCCTGGGAGGGGCGGAAGGCGCAGTATCAGCCCGAGTGCCGCGTCGCCCGAGTCCTCAGGGTCGAGGTGACGCCCGAGGAGGCCGAGCAGGGGCCGGAGGCGGGCAAGGCCGCCGCGAAGGCGCGGATCGAGGGCGCGGTCCAGCGCCTCAAGAAGGGCGAGAGCTTCGCCGACGTGGCCCGCAGCGCGAGCGACGATCCGAGCGCGGCGCGCGGCGGCGAGCTCGGATGCGTGGCCAAGGGGCGCCTGAGCAAGCCTGTCGAGGACAAGCTCTTCGAGATGAAGGCAGGCGATGTGTCCGACCTCATCGAGACCGAGGACGGCTTCCACGTGATCAAGCTCGAGCAGATCGCGAAGGACGCCGAGGCCGAGAAGATCGGCCGGCAGGAGACGGCGCGCGAGTTCTACATCGCCCACGAGTCGGAGCGGCTCGCGGCCGAGGCCGCGAAGCAGGTGCTCGCCGCCGCAGCGGGCGGCAAGTCGCTGGAGGACGCGCTCGCCGCGTACATGGCCCAGCTCACGCCGGCGAAAGCGAAGGAGAAGGAGGGCGCCGCGGCGCCGGGCGCGAAGGCGGGCGGCGCGGCGAAGCAGGACGTCAACAAGGACGCGGGCGCGAAGGAGGGTGGCCAGGCCGAGGCCGGGGAGGCGCGAGCTCCCTACACGATCGCGACGCACCCGAACCGGCCCACCGTCGAGACGAGCCTGCCGTTCAACGTCTCCGGCTCGCCCATCGCCGACGCGAGGGACAGCACCGAGGCCGCGCGCATCGCCTTCCAGCTCGACAAGCCGGGCGACCTGCCCAAGGACGTCGTGGCGCTGGCGAACGGTTATGCGGTGATCCAGCTCAAGGAGAAGACCTCTGCGAGCCAGGAGCAGTGGGACAAGGATCGCGAGTTCTACACGTCGGCCATGCGCGCCGCGAAGCAGAACGACGCGCTCATCGGGTACGTGCGCCGGCTGAAGTCGACGATCGGCAGCGAGGTGAAGTACGACCAGAACCTCCTCAAGGAGTCCAAGCCAGCCGAGGACGGCTCCGGCGAGCCGCCGCTGCCGCTCGAAGACGAGGGGGAATGACGTCGCTCCCGCTGCGTGACGCGCGCGACGTCGTCCTCTCGAACGGCCTCAAGGTCGTCCTCGTCCCGCAACCGCACGTCCACCGGGCGGTCGCCTCGCTCTACCTGCGCGTCGGCTCGCGGTTCGAGAGCCAGCAGAACAACGGGATCTCTCACTTCCTGGAGCACATGGTGTTCCGGGGGACGCCGACGCTGCCGACCGCGCACGCGCAGGCGCTCGCCTTCGAGCGCCTCGGAGGGACGCTCTACGCGGCGACCCACGTCGACCACGGCGTGATGAGCATCTCGGTGCCGCCGACGAACCTGGAGCCGGTGCTCGCCCTGCTGGGCGAGGTGGCCACGTCGCCTCGCTTCACCGCGATCGAGGTCGAGCGCGGCATCGTGCGCGAGGAGATCCTCGAGGACCTCGACGACGAGGGGCGCGACATCGACGCGGACAACAACGCGCGCGCGCTCATGTACGAGCGACACCCGCTCGGGTTCACGATCACGGGCGACATCGAGGCGCTCGACCGCTTTGACGAGCCGATGCTGCGCGCCCACCACGCCCGGCACTACACGACGGCGAACGCGGTGCTCTGCCTCGCGGGGCGGCTCGATCCCGAGGCGTGCGCGCGGGTCGCCGAGCGGCACTTCGGCGCCCTGCCGCGCGGCGAGCAGGTGCCCGCCGCGCCGCCGCCCAACGGGCAGAAGAAGCCGAGGTTCCGCTTCATCGAGAACCAGTCGAGCCAGACCGATCTGCGGATCGCGTTCCGGGGCGTGAGCGAGCGCGATCCGCGCGAGCCCGCCGTGGAGATGCTGCTCCGCGTCCTCGACGACGGCATGTCGACGCGGCTGTACGAGCGGATCTGCGATCGGCTGGGCCTCTGCTACGACGTGTCGGGGATGTTCGAGGCCTACGAGGACGACGGGGTCGTCGACATCGCCGCGGGCGTCCAGCACGACCGCGCGACCGTAGTGGTCCGGGAGATCTTCGCGCTGCTCCGCGAGCTCGCCGAGGTCGGCCCGCGCGAGGACGAGCTCGCCAAGGCGCGCGACCGCCACCTCTGGTCGGTGGAGGCGATGCTCGACGACGCCGAGGCGACCGCCGGCTTCCATGGGCTCGCCGCGCTCGCCGACATCACGCGCACCCCGGAGGCGCGGCACGAGGAGCTCGCGCGCGTCAGCGTCGCCGATGTGCGCGATGCCGCGCGCATGCTGTTCCGGCCGGAGCGCCTCACCGTGGTGGCCGTGGGCCTGCTCCGCTCCTCGGAAGAGGCGAAGCTGGAGAAGGCCGTCCGCTCGTTCGGTTGACCCAGCGCGAGCCAGGAGCCGCGGCGCACCACGACAGCGGCGATCGAAGAGAAAGCAGAAGGAGCCCCGGTAAGGAGGCGGCCGTTGAAGGGCGCCCCCGTGGGCTTGGCTGGCCACGGCTGCCCGCTGCACGGGAGCCTGCCCCGCCGCGCGCCCCGAGGGTGCCCCGGCACACATGTCAGCCGGGCCTTCTCGGCGAACCGAGCGCGTTCAAGGCCTTGCTCAAACTATTTGCATTTATGCGCATTAACACATATAGATGAGCGATGGTCTCGGTCGCAGAGACGCCGGCCCAGCCGGAGGAGGCGGTCGCGCGGTGCGAGCTGTACCGGCTGCTGGCGGATCCGGTGCGAGTGCGGCTCCTCGGCCTGGCCGCGGCGGAGGAGCTCGCCGTCGGGGAGCTGGCCGAGCTGCTCCGCGAGGGCCAGCCGAAGATCTCGCGCCACGCGGCCGCGCTCCGTGAGGCGGGGATCCTGCTCGCCAGGCGCCAGGGGACGTGGACGCTGCTCCGCCTGGATCCGCGCGCGACGACCGATCCCGTGGTCGACGACGCGGTGCGCGCGGGCCAGCGCGCGTGCGCGGCGGACGGGACGCTCGCGCGCGTCGAGGAGGTGCTGGCCGCGCGCGACGCCGAGACGCGCGAGTTCTTCGCGCGCGGCGGGCGGCCGTTGCGCCCGGGGCCGCCGGCCGAGCTCGCCGCCTACCTCGCGGCGCTCGCGCCGCTCCTGCCCCACCGGCGGCTGGCGGTCGACGCGGGCACCGGCGACGGGGCGCTGCTCGAGGTGCTGTCGCCCGTCTTCGATCGCGTCGTCGCGCTCGATCGCGCGAGCGCGCAGCTGCAGCTCGCCGGGGAGCGCCTGCGGCGGCGCAGCCTCGAGAACGTCGAGCTGGTGTGCGGCGAGATCGACGGGCCCGAGGTGATCCGGGCCGTGGCGCGCGCGCTCGGCGGCGATCCTCCGGAGGCGGGCGAGGCCCTCTCCGGGGGCGCCGACGTTGTCTTCGCGGCGCGCGTGCTGCACCACGCGCCTCAGCCGGCGAAGGCGATGCGCGCGCTCGTCGAGCTCGCGCGGCCGGCCGCGCCCGGCCGCGGCGACGGCGCTCACGTCCGCGGGGGCGCGGTGTGCGTGCTCGATTACGAGGCGCACCACGATCAGGCCCTCCGGGAGCAGGAGGCGGACATCTGGCTCGGCTTCCCGCCGGGCGACCTCCGAGGCCTCGCCGAGGAGGCCGGGCTCTCCGGCGTCGAGCTCCGGCGGCTGCCGTCCGCATGGCAGGGCGAAGGCCCGGATCGACACCTGGTTTGGCAGCTGCTCGTCGGCTGGCGCGGCGCGCGCACAAGCGCATTCACCGAAAAGGCAAAGGGACACCATGACTGCTGAGAAGAAGCTCTCCTACAAGGTCGCCGACATCACGCTCGCGGACTGGGGTCGCAAGGAGATCCGCATCGCCGAGAAGGAGATGCCCGGGCTGATGGCGCTCAGGGCGGAGTACGGCCCGACGCAGCCGCTCAAGGGCGCGCGCGTCGCCGGCTGCCTCCACATGACGATCCAGACCGCGGTGCTGATCGAGACGCTGGTGGCCCTCGGCGCGGAGGTCACCTGGACGAGCTGCAACATCTACTCGACGCAGGACCACGCGGCGGCGGCGATCGCGGCGGCCGGCATCCCGGTCTTCGCGTGGAAGGGCGAGACCCTCGAGGAGTACGACTGGTGCATCGAGCAGCAGCTCTACGCCTTCAAGGGCGGCAAGGGGCCCAACATGATCCTCGACGACGGCGGCGATCTCACGATCGTCGCCCACGAGAAGCACCCGGAGCTCTTCACCGGCGCCGACCCGATCCGCGGGCTCTCCGAGGAGACGACGACCGGCGTGCACCGGCTCTACGAGATGCACCGCGCGGGCAAGCTGAAGGTGCCCGCGATCAACGTCAACGACTCGGTGACCAAGAGCAAGTTCGACAACCTCTACGGCTGCCGCGAGTCGCTGGGCGACGGGATCAAGCGGGCCACCGACGTGATGTTCGCCGGCAAGGTCGCCGTCGTGTGCGGCTACGGCGACGTCGGCAAGGGGTGCGCCCAGTCGCTGCGCGGCCTGGGGGCGCGCGTGATCATCACCGAGATCGACCCGATCTGCGCGCTGCAGGCGGCGATGGAGGGCTACGAGGTGAAGCGCCTCGAGACCGTCGCCCCGGTCGGCGACATCTTCGTCACGGCGACCGGCTGCGAGGACGTCGTCCGGGCGGAGCACATGATCGCGATGAAGGACGAGGCGATCCTCTGCAACATCGGGCACTTCGACTCCGAGATCCAGATCGCGTGGCTCGAGAAGAACCCCGAGATCAAGGAGGAGAGCATCAAGCCGCAGGTCGATCACTTCATCTTCCCGGACGGCAAGCGGCTGATCGTCCTCGCGCGCGGCCGGCTCGTGAACCTCGGGTGCGCTACCGGCCACCCGTCGTTCGTGATGTCGACCTCGTTCTCCAACCAGGTCCTCGCGCAGATCGCCCTGTGGACCGAGAAGCACACGATCGGCGTCCACCTGCTGCCGAAGAAGCTCGACGAGAAGGTCGCGGCGCTGCACCTGCCGAAGCTCGGGGTCGAGCTGACCCAGCTCACGTCGGGGCAGGCGAAGTACCTGGGCGTCCCCGCCGAGGGCCCCTTCAAGGCCGAGAACTACCGCTACTGAGCGGCGGGCTTTCGGCGCCTCCGCCGCTGGGGTAGGCGGCCGATCGATGGATCCTCGCCACAGCAAGGACGAAGCCCAGCGCACCCTCGACACCTACGCCTCGACCTGGGGCGAGGATCTCGCCCTCCGCGTCTACACCTCCCGCCTGCTCGGCGCCGATCCGTCGCTCGTCCTCCACGGGGGCGGGAACACGAGCGTCAAGAGCACGGCCGTCGACCTGCTCGGCGATCGCGTCGACGTGCTCTTCATCAAGGGCAGCGGGTGGGACCTCGCGACCATCGAGCCGCGCGGCTTCCCGGCGTGCCGCCTCGCGCCGCTCCAGCGCGCTTGCGCGCTCGAGGCGATGACCGACGAGCAGATGGTCGCGCTGCTGCGCGGCCAGATGCTGGATCCGTCGAGCCCGACGCCGTCGGTCGAGGCGCTGCTGCACGCGATCATCCCCGCGAAGTTCGTCGATCACACGCACGCGGACGCGGTGCTCGCGGTCATCGATCAGCCCGGCTCGGCCGAGGTCGTCCAGGCGATCTACGGGGACGGCGCGCTCTTCGTGCCGTACGTCATGCCAGGCTTCGCGCTCGCCCGCCGCGTCGCCGAGCTCGTCCGGGAGCGCCTTGCCCGAGGGGCGCTCCCGTCGCTGATGATCCTCGACAAGCACGGCGTCTTCACGTGGGGAGACACGGCCGAGGAGAGCTACACGCGCATGATCGACGCCGTGACGCGCGCCGAGCACTACATCGCCGAGCGCAGCGTGATCGTCTCGCACCCCACGGTCGTGGCGGATCCGGACCTCCGGGCCGCCATCGGGCCGGTCGTCCGCGGAGCGCTCGCCCGCGCGTCGGGGCGCCCCTGGGTCTGCACGCTCCGCACCGGCCTGGAGCTGCTCGCGTTCTGCGCGCGCGACGATCTGGCCAGGGTCTCGCAGATCGGCTGCGCCACGCCGGATCACGTCATCCGCACCAAGGCGCGGCCGCTCGTCATCCACGGCCACGACATCACCGACACGGCGCGCTTCCGCGCGACCGTCGAGCAGGCCATCGCGAGGTACGTGGACGAGTACCACGAGTACTTCCGCCGCTCCTGCGCGGCGCGGGGCGTCGTCCGCGACGAGCTCGATCCGTTCCCGCGGGTGCTGCTGTTCCCCGGGGCGGGCGCGCTGTGCGTGGGCGGCTCCCGCGCCGAGGCGGAGATCGTCGCGGACGTCTACGCGCATACCGTCTCCGTGATCGAGGCCGCCGAGGCGCTCGGCGGGTACCAGCCGGTCCCGGAGCTCGATCTCTTCGACATGGAGTACTGGAGCCTCGAGCAGGCGAAGCTGAAGCTCGGCGCAGGCCAGCGGGGCCAGCTCGATCGACGGATCGCGCTGATCACGGGCGCCGCCTCGGGGATCGGCCACGCGACGGCGGCGGCGTTCCTCGCCTCGGGGGCGCACGTGGTGCTGGCCGATCGCGACGAGGAGTCGCTCGAGAAGGCCGCCGCCGAGCTCGGGGGCCGCTACCGCGGCCGTTGCATGAAGGTCGCCTGCGACGTGCGCAGCGAGGCGAGCGTGCACCGCGCGTTCGCGCAGTGCGCGGCGCACTTCGGCGGCGTCGACGTCGTCGTGTCGAACGCCGGCCGCGCGTTCTCTGGATCCCTCCACACGTCCGAGGGGCACGAGGCCCTGTGCGCGTCGCTCGAGCTGAACCTGCTCGGCCACCAGAACGTCGCCCGCGCGGCGGCGCGGGTGCTGCTCGCGCAGGGCTCAGGCGGCGCGATCCTGTTCAACGCGTCGAAGAGCGCGTTCAACCAGGGGCCCGATTTCGGCCCCTACGGCGTCGCCAAGGCGGCGCTCGTCTCGCTGATGCGCCAGTACGCCGTGGACCTCGGGCCTCAGGGCATCCGGGCCAACGCCGTGAACGCCGACCGGATCCGCACCGCGCTCTTCGGCGCCGGCTTGCTGGAGGCGCGCGCCCGCGCCCGCAACGTCTCCGTCGACGACTACTTCCGCGACAACCTGCTCCGGCGCGAGACCACCGCGGCGGACGTGGCGCAGGCCTTCCTCTACCTCGCGACCGCCGAGGCCACGACGGGCTGCGTCGTGACCGTCGACGGCGGGAACGCCGCCGCTTTCCCGCGCTGAGCCGGTCGGCTCAGCGCCCCTACGCGCTCGCCCCGCCGCCGCCCTCGCCGAGCACGGCCTCGTCGAGGGGCTTCTGGGCGTCGAGCCGGATCTTCTTCCAGTCCCCCGAGCGGAACTTCCACACCATGGTCGCGGCGAGGAGGACCACGTAGACGACGCCGGCGCCCCAGATGCCCATCAGGCCGAAGCCGAGCGTGATGCCGAGCAGCCACGCCAGCGGGACGAGGCAGGTGAAGTGCAGGACGAGCTCCACGACCATCACGAACATCGTGTTGCCCGCGCCGAAGAGCGCCTGCGTGAGGATCATGCCGACCGCGACGAGCGGCGTGCAGATGCCCATGATCTGGAGCGGCCGGAGCGCCGCGGCCTGGACGAGCTCGCTGCTGCTGGCGAACGCGAGGATCTGCGGCGCGAAGATCGCCTCGAGCAGGCCGACGACGCCGAAGATCGCGAGCCCCAGCCGGACGCTGGTCCAGCCGAAGCGCGCGGCCTTGTCGCCGTCCTTCTCGCCGAGCGACTGCGCGACCAGCGTCGCCGTCGACGTGCCGAAGGCGAGGCAGGCCGTGAACGTGAGCTTCAGGATGCCGACGATCACCGTGGTCGCGGCGCCGTACACCGGCTCCGCGCGGCCGCCGGGACAGAGCGGCGAGACGACGCCCGCCGGCGCGACCTGGTCGAGCTTGCTGGCGATCGCGTAGAAGAGGGCGAAGCCCGTCATGATCGCGACGGTCGCGACGGCGCTAGGGATCGACAGCCGGAGGATGGACCAGACGAGCGGGGCCGAGAGCTTGCTCGTGGCGAACGGGCGGTAGCGGCGCCGGTACTCCGGCAGGAGCGCGTACGCGAGCATGATCGCGAGGCCGACGTAGGTCGAGATGAAGCCGGCCATGCCCGCGCCGGCGATGCCGTACTTCGGGATGCCGAGCGAGGCGTTGCCGAAGATGAGCAGGAGGCAGAGCACGATGTTCAGCGCGTTCATCGCGAGGGCCGAGACCAGGTGGATGTGCGTCTTGCCGATCCCGTCGAAGAACGCCTTCAGCGCGAACGTCGCCGCCATCGACGTCACGCCGAGCAGGCGCCAGCCGAGGTAGTCGAGCGCCGCCTGCCGCGCGTCCGGCACCTTGATGATGACGGACAGGATGTACGGCATCGTCAGGTACCCGATCGCGGAGAACACGACGCCGGCGACGATCGCGAAGAACAGGGCGTTCGCGAGGACCGCGCCCGCGTCCCCGGGGCGATTCTCGGCGAAGCGGCGCGCCGTGAACGCCTGCGTGCCGACCGAGATCGCGCTGAGCGAGCCGCCGAACAGCCACAGGACGATCAGCGACGGCAAGAGCGCCGCGTGCGCGTTCGAGGACTCGGGGCACGGCAGGTGCGCGAAGAAGACGATGTCGACCTCGTTGACGATGCTCTGGGTGAGCATCGCCGCCACGGTCGGCAGCGCGAGCCGCAGGATGGCGCGATGGGGTGGGCCCGAAGTAACGGCGTTCGAACCCGGCGCGGACAAGGCGATCTGAGCCATCGCAGGCTGCGCGGTATACAACGCCGCAGCCCATGCGCGAGCGAAATGCGCCGCGCGACGCGCGGCTACTCCGCTTTCGCGACCCGGGACCGCCGCTTGTGACGGCGCCGCTTCGCTTCGCTGCGATCCTCGTGCGCGTCTTTCGTCGCCGTGTCAGCCTCGCCACGCGCGGGTGTCGGGGCGGCCGACTCGCGCGCCGCGGACGAGGACGATCGCTCGCGCGCCTTCGGCTCGCGCTTCGCGACCTCGCGGGAGGCGCGATCCGCCGCGACGCGCGCCGCAGGTTTGGCGGCCTTCGGCGCCGGCGCGCGCGCGGTCATCGCCGAGGCGCGCCGGGCGGGCTCGTCCCTCGCAGGCGGCTTCGCCGCGTCGCTCTTCGCGATGGCGGCCTGCGGAGGCGACACGACCGCCGCAGGCTGCGCGGCTCCCTCTCGGGGCGCGGCGGCATCGGAGCCGGCGGGCACAGCCGCGAGGGCCGAAGATGTGGCGCTCCCCTGCCCTGCCGCGCCAGGCCCTGGCGCGCTGGCCGCCGCGAGAGCTGCCGCGACAGACGCCGGCGCGTAGGAAGCTGCCTCAATCGCGCCGCCCGCCGGCGCCTCCGCGGCTGCGGCGAGCGACTGCGCCTCCGCAGCTGCCGCCAGCGCCTCCGCGGCGACCGCCGGCGCAGCGGGCTGCGCCTCGTCGCCCGACGACGCGGCCGCCTCGCCCGCAGCGCCGACGAGCGCAGCGACCGCGGGGACACGGGCCACCAGCTCGCGCCCCTTGCCGACGACCAGCACGCCCGCGAGCGTCATCGCGGCGGCGACCGCGGCGAACCCGATCGCGCGGCGGCGGGTGCGCGCGCGAGCAGGTCGCCCCAGCGCCTCCAGGATGGCCTTTCGCATCTCGGCGGCGCTCTGGAAGCGGACGCTCGGGTGACGGGCCAGCGCGCGCATCACCAGATCGTCGACGAACGTCGGGATCTGCCGGGTCGGCGCGCGCTCGCGGAGGCGCTCGGGGCTGCCCTTGATCTTCGCGTCGATCAGCGCGACGAGGCTCTGCTCGACGAACGGCAGGCGCCCCGTGAGCATCTCGTAGAGGACGCAGCCGAGCGCGTAGAGATCGGCGCGCCCGTCGATGCGCCCCGACGCGGCCTGCTCGGGGGCCATGTACTCGGGCGTCCCGACGATCGCGACCGCGGCCCGGGCCGGCCCTTCGCCGGCGCCCGTCTCGTCCGCGACGCCACAGGCCTCGCCGCGATCGTCGGCGAGGCGCTTCGCGAGCCCGAAGTCGAGCAGCTTCAGGCCGGCGTCCGCGAGGGAGAGCGCCCCCTCGGCGCCGCGCGGGCGCGTCATGAAGAGGTTCTCGGGCTTGATGTCCCGGTGAACGAGCCCCTCGGCGTGCGCGAGCTCGAGCGCGCTCAGCACCTTGGCGGCCATCGCGAGCGCGTCCCTCCAGTCGATCGCGCCGCCGCGGACGAGCAGGGCGTCGAGCGTCTCGCCCTCCAGGAGGTCCATGGCGCAGAACAGCCGGCCGTCCGCGGCCATGCCGAAATCGTGGACCTTCACGAGGTGCTCGTGGGAGAGGCGCGAGAGGACGCGGGCCTCGCGGCGGAAGCGGCTCGCGATCACGTCGGTCGCCGACTGCTCCGCCGAGACGACCTTGAGCGCCACGCGGCGCGCCAGATCGACGTGCTCCGCCTCGTGGACGGTGCTGCTCGCGCCCGTCCCGATCTCGCGCAGCAGCCGGTAGCGCGTGCCGGGCAGCGTGCCGTCGTCCACGCGCTCGGCGGAGGCCATGGCCTCGGCGCGCGGGCTCACCGGCGTGACGGCCGTGGCGCGATGGGCCTTGGCGGCGACGACGAGGGCCGCGAACTCGCTGCGCGAGCGCCCCGGCTCGCCAGGGAACAGGCGCTGCATCAGGTGCGCGGCCCGCGCACGCACGCCGCGTTCGCCGCCGGGCAGGGCGACCGCCGCCCCTAGGAGCGCGGCGAGGTCGCGCGCGGCGGCGCGGCTCGACGGGTACCGGGCCTCGCGGTCGAAGGCCGTGAGCCGCCCGATGGCGGCGTCGAGCGCCGACGGGGCCCCGAGCGACAGCGCGATCGGCGGCGGGTCGTTCTGGTTGCGCGCGACCGAGGCCATGTGCGTCTGCGCGTCGCCCTGGAGGAACCGGCGCCCCGCGCACAGCTCCCAGAGCATGATCCCGAGCGCATAGAGATCGACCCGCGCGTCGCCCGGGTCGCCGTTGGCGACCTCCGGCGCGACGTAGCCCGGCTTCGCGAAGACGACGCCCGCGACCGTGTGGCAGCGCCGGTTCTGCCCGCGGGCTGTGCCGAAATCGATGATCTTCACGTCGCCGGCGAAGCCGAGCATCACGTTCTGCGGCGACAGATCGCGGTGGACGATGGCGAGCGCGGCGCCCGACGGGTCCCTGCGCTCGTGCACGTGGGCGAGCGCCTCGGCGATCATCGTCGCGATCGCGACCGCCTCCGCCCAGTCGAAGCGGTGCCCGAGCTGCACGGCGCGGGCCCGGACCTCGCCGAGGCTCCGGCCCTCGACGTGCTCGACCACCGCGTACGGCTCCCCCGTCGCGGGGTCGACGTCCGCCTCGATGACCTGCGCGACGCCGGAGTGCTGGAGCTGCGCCTGCACCCGCGCTTCGTCCAGGAAGCGGGCGATGTAGCTCGGATCGGACGCGTGCTCGCGGCGGATGATCTTCACGACGACGGGGCGCTCGGCGCCCTCCAGCCCGGTCGTGGAGGCGAGGAACACCTCCCCCATGCCTCCCCGAGCGATGCGCCGCAGGAGCACGTAACGGCCGAGCGGCCGGGGAACATCGTCCGCAGCGAAGCCGCTCTTGGTGGGCTCATGCGAGGGCGGAGGAACCGGGCGAGGCACGGTCGCGGAGGAGTTCGCCATGAAGCGAACCTACCGGATGTAGGACAAGGTGGGCCAAGTTCGCGCGAACCGCTGCGCGACGCGGAAATCGCCCGTGCTCCTGCTGGCGCGGGCCGCTCGAACCACCGTTTCGACACAGGGGATCTTCAACTTATCCACAGAGTTATCCACACCCTGTCGACAAGTGGCGTCCTCCGGGCGGTACCCTGGAGAAGCGTCGGGATCCGTCCAGGAAGACCCCGAAGTGGCGCGTTCCCGCGGGGATCCGGGCCATTGCTCTCCCTGCACGCCTCGGCTAATCCTTGGCGAGGGATGTCGCGACACGCTGTCCAGCGCCTGATGACCGTGCTGACGTTCGCGTTGGCGCTGGTCCTGCCGCTGACAGCGCGCGCTGCGATCGTCCCGGTGTGCGAGGACGACCGGATGACGATCGTCGCCCCGCCGGACGAGCCGTCGTGCACCGTCTTGACCAGCGTCGACGATGCGACGGGCGAGACGAGGTACGCGCCCATCTGCGATCCCCGCGGAGCTTCCTCGGTCGCTCCGCCCCGCACCCTCCCGATCACCGACGCGCGGATCGACGCGGCGCCAGGCTGCGCTGGGAGCGATGGCGGGCCCATGGTCGGGCCGAACTCGCGGCACCCCGGCCCTGTGAGCGAGCTCTCCAGCGCCCCGCAGCAAGCGTTGCTCCTTCCTGACCTCGTCCTCCCTGCCCCGTACGCGCCGGTCTCGCTCTTCTCGTTCGCGGCGCTCTCCGGAGGACCGCGTCCCGGCGTCGCGCAGGGCGTCTACCACCCGCCTCGATGAGGCGAGCTCGCCGGCAGCCCGCCCCCGATCGCGCCGCGTGGTCTCTCGTGGACCGCAGCTCTCGGCGCAAGGACGGCGCTGCCGCGAGGTCCGGAGCGCTTGCCGGTCTGACCCGAGCCTCCTAGGCGCTGGTCCGGTCCCACGTCGCGCGGACTCGCCCTCTCGAGGGCGACGTGCCATCCGCGCCCGAGGCCGGTCGCTGGCGCCGGCGTGAGGGGTCGAGAGCGGCCCTGGCGCTCCACCGGGGGCTGCGCCGCGCGCACGCGGCGGAGGCTCCCTCGGCCCGGGGTGGCTCGCCGCCCCGGGAGGTCACGATTGGCGATCTTGTCGCGGGCGCTGCACCCGGTGCCGCGCCCGCGTTGAAGGAGGGGCCCGCCTGGCGGAGCCCCACCACGTTGAGAGAGGAAACATCATGAACAAGGGAACAGCCATCGTCGGCTTTCTTCTCTGCTTCATCGCAGGGATGGGGCTGATGTGGAGCATCGATCGGAGCGCCGGCTCGCGCGGGCATGAGATCTCGGCGACCGTCGAGGACGGTCAGCCGTGGACCGACGAGGACGCGGCGGTCCCGGTCTCGTCGAAGGACCCCATGTGGGGCACGCGGGCGGCGCCGGTGACGATGGTCGTCTTCAGCGACTTCGAGTGTCCGTTCTGCAGCAAGGTCGAGACGACGATCAACCAGCTCAAGGACAAGTACGGTCCCGAGAAGCTGCGCATCATCTGGAAGAACAACCCGCTCCCCTTCCACAAGAACGCGCGCCCGGCGTCGCTCGCGGCCGAGACCGTGTTCCGCCTCGGCGGCTCGAAGGCCTTCTGGAAGTTCCACGAGCTGGCCTTCCAGAACCAGAAGAGCCTCACGACCGAGAACTTCGAGAAGTGGGCCGGCGACGCCGGCGTCGACAGGGCGAAGTTCAAGGCGGCGTTCGATCGGCAGGAGTACATGGCCAAGATCGACGCCGACATGGCGGTCGGCAAGACCTCGGGCGTCACCGGCACGCCCGCCTCGATCATCAACGGCGTGTTCCTGAGCGGCGCTCAGCCGATCGACAAGTTCACGTCCGTCATCGACGAGCAGCTCAAGTCCGCGCAGGCGGCGGTCGCCGCCGGGACCAAGCCCGACAAGGTGTACGCGAAGCTCGCCGCGGAGAACAAGGCGAAGGCGCCGCCGCAGAAGGACCGCGAGCGCCCGCAGGAGGACGACAAGACCGTCTGGAAGGTGCCCGTCGGCGACGCGCCGGCGAAGGGCCCGGCCACCGCGCTGGTCACCATCGTCGAGTGGTCCGACTTCCAGTGCCCGTTCTGCTCCAAGGTCGTCCCGACCCTCGACGAGATCCTCACGACCTACGGGGACAAGGTCCGGGTCGTCTGGAAGAACAACCCGCTCCCGTTCCACCAGCGCGCCGAACCTGCGGCTGAGCTCGCGATGGAGGCCCGCGCGCAGAAGGGCGAGAAGGGCTTCTGGGACGCGTACTACCTGCTCTGGAAGAACCAGCAGAAGCTCAGCGACGACGACCTGCTCGGCTACGCCAAGGAGCTCGGGCTCGACGTCGAGAAGGTGAAGGCCGCGATCGCCACCAAGAAGTTCGGCGCGTCCATCGCCGCCGATCAGGAGCTCGCGGACGACCTGCAGGCGTCCGGGACCCCGCACTTCTTCATCAACGGCCGCCGGCTCGTCGGCGCGCAGCCGCTCGACAAGTTCAAGACGATCATCGACGAGGAGATCAAGAAGTCGGAGGCGCTGCTCGCCAAGGGCGTCGCGGCCAAGGACCTCTACGCCGAGATCATCAAGGACGGCAAGGAGCCGCCGCCGCCCGAGCGCAAGGAGGTCTCCGCCCCGGCGCCGAACAGCCCGTGGAAGGGCGGCGAGAAGGCCAAGGTCGTGATGCAGGTCTTCTCGGACTTCGAGTGCCCGTTCTGCAAGCGCGTCGAGGACACGGTCTCCCAGATCTCGAAGACCTACGGCGACAAGCTGAAGATCGTGTGGCGCCACCGGCCGCTGCCGATGCACAAGAACGCGCCGCTCGCGTCCGAGGCCTCGCAGGAGGCCTACACGCAGAAGGGCAACGCCGGGTTCTGGGCGTACCACGAGGTGCTCTTCAAGAATCAGGGGCAGCCGGACGCCTTCTCGCGCGCCTCGCTCGAGAAGTACGCCGAGGAGCAGGGCCTCGACATGACGAAGTTCAAGAAGGCGCTCGACGCGAACACCCACAAGGCGTTCGTGGACTCCGAGAACTCCGTGGCGGACAAGGCGGGCATCAGCGGGACGCCAGCGTTCGTCGTGAACGGCTACTTCATCAGCGGCGCGCAGCCGTTCTCGAAGTTCAAGAAGCTCATCGACAAGGCCATGAAGGAGGCCGGCGAGACCGCTCCCGCCGGGCTGCCCGCCAAGAGGCCGGCGCCCGCCACGCAGCCGGCCGCCGCCCCCGCCGCGCCGAAGTGAACCGCCGCTGCGCGGTTCGCTCTCTCCCCTTCCCCTGACCCTCCCTGAAGCCCACCCGACGGGCGGCTCCCGCTGAGCGGCCGAGCCGCCCGCCTCCCCGCGCGACGCGGGCTCAACCTCCTTCTGCGCGCGTCGCCCGTGAGGCGCCGGCGCGCCGCTCCCACGGGAGGCGGCGCCGCGAGCCGCGCGCCCGCCGCCACCCGCTCCATGGTTGCGGCGTCAGCCGGTGGTGCGGAAACGCGAGCGCCCCTCGGAGATCCACCACGCGCGGTAGCGCTCCTGGGCGGCCTCGCGCTCCTGCCGCGGCAGGTCCTCGTAGTACCCGAAGTACTCCTTGGTGACGCCCTTCAGCTCGTCGATCGCCGCGCGGCGGATGGCAGGCTTCTCGTGCGTGAGCGCGTCGATGATCCACTCGATGCGATGGCGCTCGCCGTTCCTCGACCACCACGACAGCCACCTGCGCGCGTCTCGGCCGAGATCGTCCCGCGTGACGACGACCAGCGCCCGCGTCGCCGCCTCGACGATCGCCTCGTGAGGGTCAGTGAGCGCGCTGATGAGCGCCGGCACGCTGGCTCCCGAGCGGATCTCGGTCATCGTCTCGATGGCCGTGAGCCGCCGCGCGGACGCCTCCTCGCGGTCGCGCGCGATGTGGTCGAGCCCCTGCAGGATCGGGCCGCCCGCAGGCGGCGCCGCGATCAGCGAGGCGGCCGACTGGATCGCGATCCGCCGCACGGCGATGCTGTCGTCGAAGAGCCGTGGGAGCAGCGCGTTGGCGGCCTCCGGGTACGTCAGCTCGCCGAGCACGTGCGTGGCCCACAGGCGCACCTCGGGATCGGGCGAGGCGCTCCGCACGGTCATGAAGGGCAGCGCCGGGCGCCGGATCGCGACGATGAGCTCGAGCAGCGGCCCGCACTGGGAGGCGGGGGGCACGGTGGCGACGATCGCGGCGCCCTCCGGGCCGGCGAGCTGCTCACGGAAGCGCTGGCGATCGACCCGGAGCGGACCGGGAAACCGCGCGGCGACGACCGAGATCGCCGTGTCGCCGTTGCGCACGAGCTCGGCGAACGCCCTCGCGCCGGCCTCGCCGCCCGCGAGGACATGTTGAAGGAGCGAGGTGTATTCCGCGCGCAAGTCGCCGGCCGGCGACGGCGAGACCGCGGCGCGCCGCTCGGACGGGGGCCTCGCGTACGCCGTGGCGGTCTCGACCGCAACAGGCGTGCGGCGGCGCCCTGAGGGCCGCCCCGCGGCCGGCGCCGGCCCGAGCTCCCGGTGCTCTTCCGCGCCCGGCGTGATCGAGCTGTCGAGCATCCACGGAGGCCGTGAGTACCGCTTCGTCCGCGCCTCTTCCGGCTCGCCGAGATCGAGGTCCTCCGACGCCGAAGGGACCGGCGCCGCGGGGATCTCGAGGTCGGGGATCTCGTCGATGATCGCCGGCGCCGACGACGCCGCGGCGCGCGTCCCAGGCAGCGGCGTGACCACCGGCATCATCGGCGCTGTGACCGCCGGCATCATCGGCGGCGTGACCGCCGGCATCATCGGCGCCGTGACGGCCGTGCCGGACACGACGTCCGCGTCCACCTCGAGGCCCGACCGGAGCTGCGGCTCGGAGCCCATGCGCCGCGCGTGCAGCGTCGGGGCCGGCGGGATCGTCGAGCTGAAGGCCATCGCATGCGCGACACCTTCGTCCGGACGCACGGGCTCGGTCTCCACGCCGGTGCCGCGAAGGCCGAAGGCCCGCGCGACGGCGTCGATCCCGGAAGCCCCGTCCTCCGTTGTCCAGCCGCCCTGCGGCCGCACGGCTTGCGGCGCGACGTCGGAGGAGCCGGCGGGCGGGGGCTCTCCCGCGTCGCGGTCTGCATCCGCCGCAGGCAGCTGCGCGCCCGCGGCGGCGACGTGCGAGCCGTGCGCGTCCGCGCGGACCAAGCTGCTCAGCTCCATGAGCGCGGCGCGGGTGCGCAGGGAGAGCGGTCCCTCCGTGGCCTGCTCGTCCATCGGCGCAGCGGCGTCCTCCGAACGCGCGGCGGCGTCCTCCGGAGGCGGGGGCGCGGGATGCGGGGGCGCGGGATGCGGGGGCGCGGGCGCCTTCTGCTGAAGCGTGGCGGCCTCGTGGGGCGCCGGGCCGTCGCTTTGCTGGGCTCCGCCGCTGCGGTTCTGCTTCTTCCGCAGGATGAGCCGCTCCAGCACCGTCGCCGCGATGCCGGCGAGCGCGATGAGGTCTCCGATGCTCGAGAGCTCGACCGAGGTGGCGCCGTCGTCGCCGTAGACGAGCGCGACGACGCGGCTGCGCACGACGATCGGGACCACCGCCACGGCGGCCGCATGGACCTTCCTGCCGAGCTCGCGCTGGAGCTCGGCGTCAGGCGCGCTGCCGGCGACGGCGGTGACGACCGGCGCGCGGAGCGCGCGCGCCCTGGCGAGGGCGCTCGGACGTTCGAAGGGCACGGCGATCTTCGTGACGCGCTCGCGCTCGGCGCCTGGACCTGAAGCGTTGCGGCCTTCAGCGCGCTCGCCGTGCACCGTGAACAGGACCGTGTACTCGAAGTACTGTTGAGCGAAGTCGAAGAGGACCCCGAGCACCTCTTCGCTCGATCCGACGGCGGCGAGCGCCTGCTCGGCCATGGCCAGCGTGAAGGGGCCCTTCCGCCTCTGCGCAGCGGACGCAGACCGTCCCGCCTCGCGCATGGAGACCTTCGCCGCCGGCGCGCTCGAGGAGAGCTCGCGTCGCTCCGCCGGAGTTGCCGCAGGTGCCGACACTGCGGGCGCCGGCGCCGCGGGTGCCGACGCCGCAGGCGCCGACGGCACGGGTACCGGCGCCTCAGGTGTCGAACCTGCGGGTACCGATGCCGCCGTTGTCGACGCCGTGGATGCGGATCCGTGGGGCTGCTGCTGGAGCGCCGCAGCGGCTCGCGGCAGCGGCTCTTGCTGAGGCCGGTGTGCAGCAGAGGCCCGCTTCAGCCAGCCCGTCAGGAGCCGAGTGCCTGGCGCTGGCGAACGCACGCCCGACAGCGCCGACGCCGGCGAGGCCGCTGCTTTCGGCGCCGGCTCCGGGATGTCGATGGGCGGCCCCGGGGCTCCCACGGGCGGCGGCGTGCGCACGGCCTCCGATGGCGCCAGCGGCGAAAGGTGCGGCGCGAGCTGCTCGGAGCGCGGCGTCGGCACCGCCGGCTCGATCGCCGGCTCTTCCTGCAACGCGGCCGCCTGGCCGGTATGCGCGGCCGCCCCACCAGGTGCTGGCGCGGCGCGCTGTGAAGCGACCGCCTCGACCCGAGGCATGTGCGCCTCGGGATTGCGGAGCAAGGAAAGATCGAGCGGATACGCAGCGACGACCGTCGGCTCGTCATCCATCTCGTGGAGCGGCGGCTTCCTCGGCGTGGGCACCGCCTCGTTGAGCGCGACGTCCGCGACGACCGTGTCCTCGTCGTAGATCGAGGTCAGCGATTCGACCGTCGGAGCATCGTCGATGCTGGGTCGCTTTTGCTGGGTCTCAGCGGCATCCTCGGGCTCATCGACGCTGGCCAGCGAAGCCGCCTCGACTCCTGGAGGTGACGTGGGGCGGACCCCTGCCGGTGAATCCGCATCGGCGCCAAAGGGCGAGGCGGCAGCGAGCTCGGCCGATGGATCCGCGACGACCTCGGCAGGCGAACTCGTGTCGATCTGCGCGGACGAGCTGGCGTCGACCGCCGCGTGTGGAGCCGCGTCGGTGCCCGCAGGTGAGGCGGGCGGCGGCGCCGGCGCCGGCGGGCCCGCAGGGCCAGGCTCGTTCGCCGGGTTCGACTCGTTCGACTCGTTGGGGCTCGGCTCGGCGCGCGCGTCGAGCTGCTTCACCAGCCGCGACAACCGCCGCTCCAGGGCCACGCCGTAGTGCTCGGCGAGCGCCTGGCGGATGCGCACCAGCGGCGCGGCGAGCTGCCGCAGGCTGACCCCCAGCGCGAAGCTCAGCTCCTCCGCCACGGGCAACGCGAGGGGCTCTGCCGTGGCGATGACGAGCGTCGCCTCGCGCTGCGGGGCTCCCGTCGCTGCCACGTCGAGGCCTGCGCGTACGTCGAGGGGGAACACGCGGTGCTGGACCGCAAGATCGACGGGGATCGTCCGGAGCACCTCGGGCGACGCGGGCCGCAGCCGGCCCACGGCGGGCGGGAGCCCGAGGCTCTCCGCGAGCAGCGCCGTGAGCTCTCGCTCACGCACCGCACCCAGCTCCAGCACATTCGTGGCGAGATCGCCGCCGTGGAGCACTTGGCGGGCGATCGCCTCCTCGACCACCCGCATCGAGGTAACCCCATGCTGCACGAGGAGAGAGCTCAGCGTCGGCATCGAGGCGCATTCATCGGTGGGCGGTGGAAGTTGGAGCACGCTCGCGACGTGCGGCCCCGTCCATCCTAGACGAAGTCTTCATCGGACACGATCCGCGCGTTGCGAGCCCAGGGCAGGATCTCATCCGTCATCGCCGCTCGCGCTCGCCGCACGGCCGCGACCCGTCGTTTCGGGCGAGCCGGGGGGAGAGCCCCGCCGAACGGCGCCGAGAGAGCACGTGAATCGCAGCCCCGTCGCGGAGAGCCCCGAGGCCGGCTCCGTCGAGCCGCCCTCCGCGCGCTCGGACGACGGCTCCACGGTCAGCCCGCCCCCGTGCGCACCGAGGATGCCACGCGCGATGGCGAGCCCGAGGCCCAGCCGCTCTCGACGGCGCGGCGCGACAGGGTCGGCGGGGATCGCCGCCCGCTCGCCGAACGGATCGAGCAGCCGGGCGAGCGGCTCGGGCGCGACGGGGCCGGCCTCGTCGATGACGGTCACCATCGCCTCACCGCCAGAGATCGAGACACGCATCTGCACGGGGCGATCGCGCGAGCGCAGGATGGCGAAGCCGAGCACGTACTCGATCGCCACCCGGAGCAGCTCCGGATCCCCCTCCACGGGCGCGCCCCCGTCGGGCTCGGCGTCGAAGGAGATGCGCACGCCGCGCGCGGTGGCGGCTCCCTCGAGATGCCCCGCCGCGCGGCGGGCGAGCTCGCCAGCATCACACGAGGCGATCGCCATGGGACGGCTGGCGTCCTGGCGGAGCCAGATGGAGTTGTCGAACTCGTCGAGCAGCCGCTTCAGCCGCTCGCCCGCGCCGCGCACGCGCTCCAGCATGTCCCGCGGGGCCGCCCCGAGGTCCTTCTGGTAACGCAGGAGATAGTGGACCCCGGCCAGCATGGTCGCCAGCTCGCCCCGAAGATCGTGGCCCACACGCGCGAAGAACTCGTCATCCATCCACATAAACGCCTGCTCCGAATATGCAGCAGCGCGGACCGCGAGCATCAGACGAGCAAGCCAACTGTCGTCGGGGCTCCCCCGAAACAGCGGTCGCCGGAGGCTGGGGGTGAACCGCGCAGAGACCCCCATCTGCGCTGGACAGTTGATGGTTGCGGATAAGCGACCTGGGCACAAGGTGTACCTGGGGTTCAGGTTCCGCCTCCACCAGCGCGGGGGGGCCTTTCCAGAAACGCCGGCGGGAGGCCGTTGCTCTTCGTTGCTCTCCTTTCACGCTTCCGCGCATCAGCGCATCGAAGCCCGAGCACCTGGGGAGCGCTGTCAGCCGAGCCGCGAGCGGGGGAGCATGTCCGAGGCAGAGCGCAGAGAGTTCACCGAGCATCACGACGAGCAGGGAGACGAGGATACCCTGGTGATCGAGCGGCGGCGCCGGGTCCTCATCGTCGATGATGATCCCGATTTCCTCGTCATGGCGGAGGCGGCGCTCGCTGCGCACGGCTTCCTGGTAGAGCGGGCAGCCGGCGGGTTGCGTGGCGTGTTCCTCGCGACGCAGGACGTGCCGGATGTGATCCTGTGTGACCTGAGGATGCCCGGCATCGACGGCTTCGTCGTCGCCGAGGCGCTGCGCGCCGATCCGGCGACCCAGCACGTCGCCATCTTCGCGTGCACTGGCCGGCGCGATCTCGAGGCCCGCGCCGCCCTCAACGCCTCGGCGTTCGACGGTGTCCTCGTGAAGCCGGTCGAC
The DNA here is from genome assembly GCF_051524395.1 of Sorangium sp. So ce117. NCBI lineage: Bacteria > Pseudomonadati > Myxococcota > Polyangiales > Polyangiaceae > Sorangium > Sorangium sp. So ce117. The sequence continues at coordinate 4,276,441 of NZ_CP150309.1, read as the reverse complement.
TGGGACAGCGCCGCTCGTTTGCTCCACGAGATCGTCGGCGTCCGCCGCCCCTACGGACCCACCTAGGGCACGTCAGGAGCAACCTGAAACCCCTTCAGGGCAAATGCAGGATAACCCCTGCGCGGGAGGGGAAATGCCCGGCATTGTGCCCGCAATCAGGTATACAAACATGACGTGACCCGAGCGGATCGCCCCCCTACATGACCCTGCGTGAGAGGCCGGCCGAGCGATGCCGGAGCCCCTTACGATCGATCGGGCGGCGCGGCGCGCCGAGGAATGGAAAGGTTCACTGGGATGGAAGTGAAGTCTGATGACAACGCGGTCTCGCCGCTCGTCCTGGTCGTGGACGACTTCCAGGACAACCGGGAGATGTTCGCGGAGTACTTGTCTTTCTCCGGGTTCCGCGTGGCCGAGGCGGCGACGGGGCGCGAGGCGCTCGACCGCGCCTTCGAGCTGATCCCGGACCTCATCCTGATGGACCTCTCGCTCCCCGAGATCGATGGCTGGGAGGCGACGCGCCACCTCAAGAGCGATCCTCGCACCATGAGGATCCCCATCGTCGCCCTCACAGGTCACACCCTCGCGGGGCACTCGCGCGAGGCGAAGGACGCGGGGTGCGACGCCTTCCTGACGAAGCCGTGTCTGCCGGACACGCTCGTGCTCGAGATTCGCCGCCTCCTGTCGCGCGGCAGCGCGTCATCGCAGCCGGAAAGCGCGCCCTGACGCGCCGCGAATCCCCCTCGACGGAACCGGCGAGACCTACACAGCGCGCACGAGCTCGCGAGATCCGCGAGGCGCGTGCCCTCCGCGAGACCGCGGCGAGACTGCGGAGACCGCGAATAACGCACCTGCGCTCCCGCGCTGCCAGGACTTGACTGCGGCACCACCTGACTATTCTCGGCCCGGTCTTTCTGGCTAACTGAGTGCTTGAGAGGCACGAGGGGACAAGAATGGCGGGGGTGACGAGAAAAAAAGCCGGGAAGAACGCGGCGGACGGCGCGGACGCAGCGCACGGCCGCACACTCCGCGGGCGCACCACGGCGGCGCCCCTGCGCGCTCCGAAGCGGGGCTCGACGTCCGCCGCGGCGAGCGGGCCTCGATCCGCGGGACCGGCGACCTTGCGCGCCAGGGCGCCCCGGCGATCGAAGGCGGACGCGGAGCGGCTCGCCCCACGGGGCGACGCGGCCAAGCGCGAGCGGATTATCGAGGAGCAGCGCCAGCTCCTCGAGCGCCGCGCGGAGGCGGCAGAGCGCATCCTGCGCGAGACCGTATCCACCATCTCTCACGACCTCAGGAACTCGCTGAGCGTGATCGTCGTGAGCGCCCGCATGCTGATGCGATCCGTCCCTCAGGAGGGCCCGGGTAGGCGGCAGCTCGAGGCGATCACCCGCGCGGCGGACGAGATCAACCAGCTGGCGCAGGACCTGATCGACGCCATGAGCATCGAGAGCGGATCGCTGAAGGTCGGCAAAGGCGCGCACGAGGTCGAGCCGATCCTCGACAAGGCGATCGAGCTCATGGCGCCCACGGTCGCGCTGAAGCCGCTCGAGATCGCGAAGGAGCTGCCGCACGAGCTGCCGCCCATCGCGTGCGATCGGGAGCGCATCGTCCAGGTCATCGCCACCCTGCTCGGCAACGCCATGCGCTTCACGCCGAAGGGCGGACGCATCACGGTGCGCGCCGAGCCGTCGGGCACCGACGCGCGATTCTCGATCTCCGATACCGGACCTGGCATCTCCCCGGAGCAACGACCGCTGCTCTTCGCTCGCCACGCGCCCCCTCGAAGGCCCATGGGACAAGGGATGGGGCTCGCGGCGTTCGTCACCAAGGGCATCGTGGAGGCCCACGGCGGTACGATCTGGGTCGAGAGCTCGCCCGGCCAGGGGAGCACGTTCTTCTTCACCATCCCCGCCGCCGGACTCTCGGTGCGCACGGCCACCTGAAGGGCACGAGCGTCACCGAGGCGCGCCCCGAACGCCGCGCGCGATCAGCCGGGCTCCCCCCTGACACCGAGCGCGCGCAGCGGGTGCGCGCGGCGTCAGGCCGGTCCGAGCGCCGAGAGCCAGCGGCGGAGGATCGTGCGCCCCTCGGACAGCTTTTGAAGCGACGACCACTCGTTGCGCTGGTGCGCCTGGGCGTTCTCGCCGGGGCCGAAGTTGACCGCAGGCACCCCGAGCTCCGCGAAGCGGGCCACGTCGGTCCACGCCTGCTTCGGCTCGACCGCGGCGACGCCCGCCTCGCGCAGCGCGACGACGAGCGGGTGGGACGCGTGCGGCGGCGCCGAAGGGCTGAGGTCGCGCCAGGCGATCTCGGCGCGGCCGTCCACGAGCGCCTCGATGGTCCGCTGCGCCTCCTGGATCGACGTCCCAGGCGGGAAGCGGTGGTTCAGGTTCATCGTGAACTCGTCCGGAACGACGTTCCGCCCGCGCCCGCCCTGCGCCATCGTCGCCGTCGTCACGGCGCGGTAGACGAAGCCGTCGATCTCGACCTCGCGCGGCGCGAGCGCGGCGAGCTCGCACAGGAGCGGGCCTGCCTTGTAGATGGCGTTCTCCCCTTGCCACGGCCGCGCGCTGTGCGCCGTCCGCCCGCGGAACGTCAGCCCCGCGTGGAGCGACCCGCTCGCGCCGAGGCTCAGCCGGTTGTCGCTCGGCTCGAGGCACACCGCGAGATCGAGCGCGCGCAGGTCCGGCTCGCGCTCGATGACCAGCGCGAGCTCGTTCTCCAGGTACGGACCCTCCTCCCGCGCGTAGAACACGAGCGTCAGATCCACGCCCGCGATCGCCTCCCGCTCGCCCTCGACGAGGTCGAGCATCAGCGCGAGCCCCGACTTCATGTCGCTCGCGCCGGGGCCGTAGAGGCGATCCCCCTCGATCCGCGGCGGCCCGTCGTGCGAGGTGCGCACCACGTCGAGGTGCCCGGCCAGCGCGATCTTCGGGCCGCCCGTGCCCTGCGTCACCTGCACGACGAGCGAGTCGCCGTGGCGGCGCACCGGCGCGGCGAGCCGAGCCCGACCGAGCCGCTCCTCAACCGCGCAGCACAGCTCCTGCTCTTCGCCCGTGGGCGACGGGACGGAGCAGAGCCAGAGCAGCGTGTCCGCGAGATCGGCCGTGGCCGCCGCGTCCGCGTCGGCGCGCGCGCTCACACCGGCACCGCGAAATCTCGCAGCGCCGCGTTCAGCGACACCTTGCGATCCGTCGCCTCGCTCCGCTTGCCGATGATGAGCGCGCAGGGGATCGAGAACTCCCCTGCCGGGAAGCGCTTCGGCCGCGTCCCCGGGATCACCACGCTGCGCGCGGGCACCCGGCCGCGGTGCTCGACGACCTCCGGCCCCGTGACGTCCAGGATCGCCGTCGACGCGGTGAGCACCACGCCGGCGCCGAGCACCGCCTCCTCCTCGACCACGACGCCCTCCACCACGATCACGCGGGAGCCCACGAAGACGCCGTCCTCGATGATCACCGGCCGCGCCCCCGGCGGCTCGAGCACCCCGCCGATGCCGACGCCCCCGGCGAGGTGCACCCCTCGCCCGATCTGCGCGCAGCTGCCGACCGTCGCCCAGGTGTCGACCATCGACCCCGAGCCGACCCACGCGCCGATGTTCACGTAGCCGGGCATCACGATCGCGCCCTGCTCGAGGAACGCGCCGTAACGCACCGTCCCCGGCGGGACGACGCGCACGCCCGCCTTGTCGAGGCCGCGCTTGAGCGGGATCTTGTCGTGGAACTCGAAGGGGCCGACCTCCATCACGCTCATGCTGCGGAGCGAGAAGTAGAGAAGGATCGCCTCCTTGATCCACGCGTGCGTCACCCACCTGTGCGGGGCGCCCTCGCCGGTGGACGCCGCGCCTTCGCCGCCCGCCTGCGCGGTCTTGTCGGGCTCGGCGACGCGGAGCAGGCCTTGATCGAGGCTCTCGATCGTGCGGAGGACCGCGGCCTCGTGCGCGGGCGAGCGGAGGAGCTCGCGGTCGCGGAACGCCGCCTCAACGAGGGACTTCATGGATTCTTCGGTGGCCATGGCGCCGCCTTTAGCACGGCCGAGCCAGCACCGGCACCGGGGTCAGAACGTCATGGTGACGACGCGCCCGCCCGTCCCCTCGACGAGCTCGATGCGCGCGCGGCGCGCGACGACGCGGGCCACGGCGGCCGCCCGCTCGCCGCCGTCGCGCAGCACCACGTCGAGGGCGACCGCCGGCGCGCCCTCGCGCGGGCCGCGCTCGGCGATGCGCACCGTCGAGCGCCCGTCCGAGAGGCGGGACACGGCGAGGTGCGGGCTCGCCACGCCCGCGGCGCTGACCATGCCGACCGCGAGCTCCATCAGCCCGCTCACGGCGCGCACGTCGCCCTCCACCTCGTTGGCGCGGCCATCGGAGGAGGCGACCGAGATGCCGACAACGGGCCGCCCCTCGGCCGGGGCGGCGCTCCAGTTGCGGAGCACGTCGATGAGATCGAGCGGCGTCGGGCGCAGCTCGAGGGTCGCGATCACGAGCTCGGACAGGCGAAGCGCGCCGCTCAGCTCCCGGGCCGTCCTGCGCACCGACGCCTCGAGCCCGAGGCGCTGCCGCGCGTCGATGCCGCGCTCGGAGCCGCCGCGATCCGCGCGGCCGCGGCCAGAGCCGCGCGCCGGCGGGGCGCCCGCGGCGGCGCGGGACAGCTCGTCCGTGAGGCGCGCGACCTCGACGCCCGCGTGGCCGAGGACCGCGCAGGCGGCGTCGGCCGCCGCGGCGTCGTCCGCCACGGCGGAGTCTGTCTCGACGAAGCCGTCGCGGACCGCCGCGGACAGGCTGTCGAGGGCAACGACGAGCGCCGCGCACCCCTCGCACACCTCCGGCAGCGCGAGCGCGACCCCGCGCGGCCCGACGCGGCGCGAGCCGAGCAGGTGCGCGAAGCTCTCGATGCCTGCCGCGCCGTCCCGCGCCGCGCCGAGCGCAGCCGCGAGCCGCTCACCGAGCATCAGGCCGTCGCGCTTGGGGCGACCTCGTAACCCGCGAAGAAGTAGCCGATCTCCCGCGCGGCGGTCGCCGGCTTGTCGGAGCCGTGGACGGCGTTCTCGCCCACGTTCGCGCCGTAGAGCTTGCGGATCGTCCCCGCCGCCGCCTTGGCCGGGTCCGTCGCGCCGATGACCTCGCGGTACTTCGCCACCGCGTCCTCGCGCTCGAGCGCCATCACCAGGATGGGGCTGCGCGACATGAACGTCACGAGCTCGTCGAAGAAGCCGCGCCCCCGGTGCTCCGCGTAGAAGCCCTCGGCCTCCGCGCGGGTAAGGTGGATGCGCTTCATCGCTTTGACCGTGAAGCCCTCCTGCTCGAGGCGGGCGACGATCGCGCCGGCCGTGTTCTTTTCCATCGCATCAGGCTTGATGATTGAGAGTGTTCGCTCGAGGGCCATGGGCGGCCCAGTTAGGCGAAAACGCCGAGCGTTGCAAGCGCCACGCATTCCGTCCTGAAAGGCCGCCGCCCGCCTCGCTGCACGACCCGCCGCCCGGCCGCGCTTCCGTCATCGCTGTCCGTCCCGCCGCACCCCTCCAGGCTGCTCTCCCGGCCGCGCCTCCCGGATGAGGATCGGCCGCGTCCGATCCGCCCGCCGTCCGTCTCGGATCTCCGCGCTCTCCTCGCGCTCGCGCTGCACCTCGTCCTTGTCGCAATTCCGTCTCGCGAGGGCGACGCGCGGCACGCGCGATCGCCATCAAGCTGTCACAATGCGCTGCTAGATACATCCGCCATGCCGAGCCATGTGCTCATCGTGGAGGACGAGCGCGACCTGCAGCGCGTTCTCACCTACAATTTTCGTCAAGCCGGGTTCGACGTGGTGTCCGCCGGGAGCGGAGAGACAGCGCTCCGGGCGGTCAAGGAGGAGCGGTTCGATCTCGTCCTGCTCGACCTGATGCTCCCGGACATGTCGGGCACGGAGATCTGCCGCCGCCTCAAGCAGAACCCGCAAACCTCGGCGGTGCCCGTCATCATGGTCACCGCCAAGGGCGAGGAGATCGACCGGATCGTCGGCTTCGAGCTCGGGGCCGACGACTACGTCGTCAAGCCGTTCAGCGTGCGCGAGCTCATCCTGCGCGCGCGGGCGATCCTCAAGCGCTCGGAGAGCCCGGCGTCGGCGCCGGAGAAGTTCGATTTCGGCATCCTGCGGGTCGACCGCGCCGCGCACCGGGCCTGGGTGCAGGAGGCCGAGATCGCGCTGACCGCGCTCGAGTTCCGCCTGCTCATGATGCTCTACGATCGCCGCGGGCGCGTGCTGTCGCGCGATCTCCTGCTCGACGAGGTGTGGGGCTCGCACGTCGACGTCACCGCGCGCAACGTCGACACCCACGTGAAGCGCGTCCGCGAGAAGCTCGGGGCGGCGGGCGATTACATCGAGACCGTGCGCGGCGTCGGCTACCGGTTCCGCGCCGAGCCCGAGGTCGCCTAGAGGGCCCATGCGCTTGCCGAGGGGGCTGGGCATCGGGGCGAAGCTCGCGGCGGGGACGGTGCTCGCCCTCCTCGTCGCTGGCGTCCCGATCGAGCGCCTCGCCGCGCGCGACATGGAAGCGGCGCTGCTCGCGGAGCACAGCCCGCGCGCCGCCGTCGACGCCGCCCTCCTCCGCTCGCGGCGCACCCTGCTGCTCGGCATGGGCACCGTGATCGTCGTCGCCGTCTCGGTCGGCGCCGCCACGGCCTTCTTCGTCACGCGCCCGATCCGGAGGCTGACCCGCTTCGCGCAGGCGATGTCCGAGGGCGACCTGTCGACGCGCGCCCCGCTGCGCGGCTCGGGCGAGCTCCGCCAGCTCGCGCGCGCGCTGAACCACCTCACGAGCGAGCTCTCCCGCTCGACCGCCGAGGTACGGACGGAGCGCGCCTTGCTCGCGGGCATCCTCGACGGGATGAGCGAGGGCGTCCTCGTGCTCGATCGCGACGGGAGGATCCTCCTCGCCAACCGGGCGCTCCGCGCGATGGCCTCCCTCGGCGAGGACGCGCTCGGTCGATCGGTCATCGAGTCGATCCGCAACGCGCGGCTCACCGAGGCGATCCAGCTCGCCGGCCAGCGGGACGAGCCGGTCGACGCCGAGGTCGAGCTCGGGCGGACGCTGCCGAGGCGGCTGCTCGTGCGCGTGTCGCGCCGGAAGGGCCCGGAGCGGCTCGGGCACGATGAGCGCGAGGCCCTCGCCGCGTGGGGCGCGGATCACGACGGCGCGTCCGCCGAGCCAGGGCTCATCGCGGTGTTCCACGACGTCACCGACCTCCGCCGGCTGGAGACGATCCGGACCGACTTCGTCGCCAACGTGTCCCACGAGCTGCGCACCCCGGTCACCGCGATCAGCACCGCCGCCGAGACGCTGCAGCTCGGCGCGCTGAAGGACCCCGACGAGGCCGCCGAGTTCGTCGACGTGATCGATCGGCACGCGAAGCGCCTCCGCCACCTCGTCGACGATCTGCTCGACCTCTCGAAGATCGAGGCGAAGAACTTCCGCCTCGCGCTGTCGGAGCTCGACATTGCCCCGGCCATCGAGCACGTCACGCAGCTGCTCGCCGAGGCGGCGCGCCGGCGCAGGGTCACGCTGACGGTCGACGCCTCGGCGCTCCCGCCCGTCCGGTGCGACCGCCGCGCGCTCGAGCAGGTGCTCATGAACCTGCTCGACAACGCCATCAAGTACGCGGGCGAGGGAGCTCACGTCACGGTGAAGGCGCGCTCGGCCGATCAGCAGGTGACGCTCGCCGTCGTCGACGACGGCCCCGGGATTCCGCCTCACCACCTGGGCCGCATCTTCGAGCGGTTCTACCGGGTCGACGCCGGCCGCTCACGCGATCTGGGCGGCACCGGTCTCGGCCTCGCCATCGTGAAGCACCTGGTCGAGCTGATGAACGGCTCGATCGAGGTCGAGAGCGCCATCGGCCGCGGCACCCAGTTCACCGTCCGCCTGGCGCGCGCCGGGTGATCCACGCGAACCACGCAAAGTCAGGAAAGCGCGGTGCTCGCTGTTCCACCTTGCCGTCACCGAGCTGTCACAAACCTCGATTACGCCTTGCTGTGCATGGCTCGAATTCTGCTCACCCTGGCGATGTTCCTCCTGACCGCGGCGTGCGGTCGCTCCGATGCCCCCCAAGAAACCGGCTCGCTCCCCGGCGCGAAGAAGGACACCGCGCCGCAGCCGACCGCTGACGGGGACATCACCTTGACGGGCGCGGGCGCGACGTTCCCGTACCCCCTGTACACGAAGTGGATCGCTGAGTTCCAGAAGGCCAATTCCAAGGTCAAGATCAACTACCAGTCCATCGGCTCCGGCGGTGGGATCCGGCAGATCACCGAGCGGACCGTCGACTTCGGCGCCACCGATGCCCCGATGAACGAGGAGCAGCTCGGGAAGGCCGCCGGCATCCTTCACCTGCCGACGTGCCTGGGCGCGGTCGTGCTGACCTACAACCTCGAGGGTGTCCCGTCTGGCCTGAAGCTCACGCCGGAGGCGGCCGCGCACATCTTCCTGGGCAAGATCAAGAAGTGGAACGACCCGGCCCTCCAGAAGGAGAACCCGGACGTGAAGCTCCCCGACAAGGAGATCGCGACGGTCCACCGCTCGGACGGCAGCGGAACGACCAAGATCTTCGTCGACTACCTGAGCGCGGTCAGCCCGGAGTGGAAGAGCGGACCTGGGACCGGGACGAGCGTCAACTGGCCTGGCGGCCTCGGCGCCAAGGGCAACGACGGCGTCTCCGCCCTGATCACGAGCACGCCCGCCTCGATCGGCTACATCGAGCTCGCGTACGCGATGCAGAACAAGCTCACGTTCGCCTCGCTCAAGAACAAGAGCGGGAAGTTCATCACCCCGTCGCTGGAGAGCACGACCGCCGCGGGCGCCGGCGCCGCCGCAAAGATGCCGGACGACCTCCGGATCTCGCTCGTGGATGCCGAGGGCGAGGACGCATATCCCATCGCCGGCTTCACGTACCTGCTCGTGTACCAGGAGCAGAAGGACCTCCCGAAGGGCAAGGTGCTCGGCAGCTTCGTCAAGTGGGCGATGCAAGACGGCCAGAAGTTCACGAACGACCTCCATTACGCCCCGCTGCCCGCGGCTGTGGTCGAGAAGGTCAACAAGAAGCTCGCCGCGCTGGTCGGCCCTGACGGCAAGCCCCTGCTCGCCCCATGACCCCAGGAATGCGCGCCAGCCGCGCGAACGGCGCCCCGCCGTGCGCGGCTGGCGTGCGCGCAGGAGCGCAGGATAGGTCCATGAGCACCGTAGAAGTCCCGATGCAACAAGCCGCCTCGCCCGCGCCACACAGCGATGCGCCACATGGCGCGCGAGGAGCCGATCGAGCGTTCCGCGCCATCCTGACGATGTTCGGCCTCACGGTGCTCGCGGTACCAGCGCTGATGGTGCTGGAGCTCATCCGATCGTCGCGGCTCGCCATCGACAAGTTCGGGCTGGGGTTCCTCGGCGGGAGCGTGTGGGACCCTGCGCGCGAGGAGTTCGGCGCGCTCCCGTTCGTGTACGGCACGGTCGTCACCTCGCTGATCGCCATCGTGCTCGCTGTCCCCGTCTCGCTCGGTCTCGCGATCTTCCTGTCGGATCTGGCCCCCCACCGGATCCGCAAGCCGCTCGGGTTCATGGTCGAGCTCCTCGCGGCGATCCCGAGCGTCGTCTACGGCTTCTGGGGCATCGCCGTGCTCCGCCCCTGGCTCCGGGACACCGTCGAGCCGGTCATCATCAAGTACTTCGGCTACATCCCCCTCTTCGAGGGTCCGCCGCTCGGCTTCGGCATGTTCGCCGCGGGCGTCATCCTCGCCATCATGATCGTCCCGACGATCACGTCGGTGTCGCGGGAGGTGATGCAGGCGGTGCCCCAGCTGCACCGCGAGGCGGCGGTCGGCCTCGGCGCGTGCGCGTGGGACACGATCCGCTACGCGGTCCTCCCCTCGGCGCGCTCGGGCATCATCGGGGCCATCATCCTCGGGCTGAACCGGGCCCTCGGCGAGACGATGGCGGTCACGATGATGATCGGCAACGTCCCGAAGGTGAGCGCGTCGATCTTCCACCCCGGCTATTCGATGGCGAGCGTCATCGCCAACGAGTTCGTCGAGGCGACAAGCGACATGTACGTGTCGGCGCTGTCCAAGATCGCGCTGCTCCTCTTCGGGGTCGCCCTCCTCCTCAACCTCTTCGCCCGGTGGCTCGTGAGCTCGACCAAGAGCAAGCTGGAGAAGCGCGCATGAACAGCGACACCCCTGTCCCCGTGGCGAGCCCCACGAGCGCCCCCCGGCGCACGCTGCTCGAGCCCGCGCCCGGCGAGACGCTGCGCCGCGTACGCAGCTACTTCTTCGAAGGGCTCTGCGTGTCGAGCGCCGTCGTCGTCCTGGTCCCGCTGTTCCTGATCTTCATCTACGTCGTCAGCAAGGGCCTTGGCGGGCTGTCCCTCGACTTCTTCACCCAGCTGCCGAAGCCCGTCGGCGACGAGCGGAGCGGCATGGGCAACGCGGTCGTCGGCACGCTCATCCTCGTCGCCATCGGCTGCGGCATCGGGTTGCCGACGGGCATCCTCGCCGGCATCTACCTGGCCGAGATCGGGCGCGGCAAGCTCGCTGCCGCCATCCGGTTCATCGCCGACGTGCTCGGCGGCGTCCCTTCGATCACCATCGGCGTGTTCGTCTACGCCCTCGTGGTGGTCACGATGAAGCGCTTCTCGGCGCTCGCGGGCGGCATCGCGCTCGCGATCGTGATGCTCCCGACGGTGACCCGCACGACGGAGGAGCTGCTCAAGCTCGTGCCCGCCCACCTCCGCGAGGCGTCGCTCGCCCTCGGCGTGCCGGAGTGGCGCACGAGCCTCCTCGTCGTGCTCCGGACGGCCTCGCCCGGGATCGGCACCGGCGTGATGCTCGCCGTGGCCCGCATCGCCGGCGAGACCGCGCCGGTGCTCCTCACCGCGCTCGGCTCATCGTACTGGAGCTTCGCCATCGACCGCCCCATCGCCTCGCTGCCGGTGCAGATCTGGCGGAACGCTACTTCGCCCTACCCGAAGTGGCAGCAGGAGGCGTGGACAGGCGCCCTCGTGCTGATCGTCATCGTCTTCCTCCTCAACCTGCTCGCGCGCATCGTCACGTCGCGGAGCGTCAAGGCGCGCTAAAGGCACTCGATGAGCTCGTTTGACTCACTGCACCACAAAGTACGGTCCGGGGAACGCCGCAGCGGGCTCGACACCGTTGGCATCGACAGCCGCTCCATGGAGCCTGAGGACGAGGCGCCGCCAGCCAAGATCAGCGTCACCCGGCTCAACGCCTATTTTCACAAGTTCCACGCCATCCACGACATCACGCTGAACATCCCCGACGGCCAGGTCACAGCGGTCATCGGCCCGTCCGGGTGCGGGAAGTCGACGTTCCTGCGCTGTCTCAACCGGATGCACGAGCAGGTGCCCGGGGCCTCGGCGAAGGGCTCCGTCATGATCGACGGCGTGAACATCTATGACAAAGCCGTCGACCCGGTAAGGCTGCGGCGCCGCGTCGGCATGGTGTTCCAGAAACCCAACCCGTTTCCAACGATGTCCATCCGCGAGAACGTCCTCGCCGGACACAAGCTGAACGGCATCTCCGTCAAGGATCCCACAGGCCTCGTCGAGAAGTGCCTGCGCCAGGTGGCGCTCTGGGACGAGGTGAAGGACAAGCTCGATCAGTCCGGGCTATCCCTCTCGGGCGGCCAGCAGCAGCGGCTCTGCATCGCCCGCGTCCTCGCGGTGGAGCCGGAGGTGATCCTGCTCGACGAGCCGTGCTCGGCGCTCGATCCCATCGCGACCGCGCGCGTCGAGGAGCTCATCGACGAGCTGAAAGAGCGATATACTTGCGTGCTCGTAACACACAACATGCAGCAGGCCGCGCGGTGCTCTGACTATACCGCCTTCTTCTACATGGGGGACTTGGTGGAGTTCGACAGGACCCAGACGATCTTCACCAACCCCAAGGAGAGCAAGACGGAAGACTACGTCACCGGGAAGTTCGGCTGATGGAAGCGGGGGATAGAGTCATGCCGACGTCGCACACGAGCAAGGTCTACGAGCACGAGCTACGCACGCTTCGCGAGAAGCTGCTGCTCATGGGCAGCCTCGTCGAGGAGATGATCCAGAAAGGCTCGACCGCGCTCACGACGCGCGACACGGGCCTCGCCAAGGCGACGATCCGGCTCGATCGCCGGATCAACCGCCTCGAGTGCGAGGTCGACGAGCTCTGTATGAGGATCCTCGCGACGCGCCAGCCCGTCGCGTCCGACCTGCGCTTCGTCACCACGGCGCTCAAGATCGTCACCGATCTGGAGCGGGTCGGCGACCTCGTGGTGAACGTCTGCGAGCGCGTGCAGGAGCTCAACGAGGAGCCGCCGCTCGCGCCGGTGGCGGATCTGCAAGGCCTCGCGGACGAGGCGATCGAGGTGGTGCACGAGGCGCTGGACGCGCTGGTCGCCCGCGACTGCGAGCGAGCGAACCAGCTGCTCACGCGCGATGACGTGATCGACGAGCACTACGCCCGCATCTTCCAGGAGGTGCTCCTCGTCATGAGCCGCGACCCGAGCACGGTGTACAGGGCCACACGCATCCAGTCGATCGCCAAGTACCTGGAGCGCATCGCCGATCACGCGATGAACATCGCCGAGTCGGTCGTCTTCCTCGTCAAGGGGACGGACATCCGGCACCACAACCGCCTGAAGGAGAACGACCCGCTCTCCTCGCCTCCGCCGGCCGGGCTTCGCCTGCGCTAGGCGCCAGCGCTGGCCGGAGGCGCCGTCCCACCGTGGCCGTGGGGCTCCTCGTCGCCGTGCGCGTGCGCGTGCCCGTGATGCGCCTCGTGCCCATGCTCGCCGGCGCAGCGGGCGTCCTCCCATCCGACCCAGTAGGGGCCGTCCGGCCCGTGCTCACGCTTCCAGATCGGCAGGCGCTCCTTGATGCGGTCGATGAGCAGGCGGCACCCGCGGAACGCCTCTCCCCGGTGCGGCGCGCTCGCGGCGCAGGCGACGGCGACATCGCCGACGTGGAGCGCGCCCACCCGGTGCGTCGCGGCGACGCGCACGCCAGGGATCTCTGCGGCGAGCTCCGACAGGATCCGCTCGAGCTCGGCCTCGGCCATCGTCCCGTAGGCCTCGTACTCCAGCAGCGTGACCGAACGGCCCTCGTTGACGTCGCGCACCACGCCCAGGAACGTGGCGATGCCGCCCGCGCCAGGGTGAGACACGGCGGCGATGAGCTCGTCGAGACCGAGCGGCTCGGCGCGGATCCGGCTCACGGCGCGCTCCGCTGGAAATGGCCGGAGCGGCCCCCGCTCTTCTCGAGGAGCTTGATGTCCGAGATCACCATCTCGCGATCGATTCCCTTGAGCATGTCGTAGATGGTCAAGCACGCGGCGCTCACCGCGACCATGGCTTCCATCTCGACCCCTGTGCGATCCACCGCCTCCGCGGCGGCAGTCACCCGGATCGTCGCGGAGGGCTCGTCCACGTCGAGCGAGACCGAGACGTGGGTGAGCGCGATGCCGTGGCAGAGCGGGATGAGCTCCGGCGTGCGCTTCGCCGCCATGATCCCGGCGATCCGCGCGGCGGCCAGCACGTCGCCCTTCGGGGCGTCGTCCCGCGCGACCCGGGCGATGGTCTCGGGGCGCATCATGACGGCGCCGGACGCGACAGCGCGTCGGTGCGTGACGGGCTTGCCTTCGACAGGCACCATGCGGGCCTCGCCGCTCGGAGAGAGGTGAGTCGAGAGCGCTTCGCCCTCGCCGGGTCGATCAGGGGTTCGCGGCATCGCCCCGGAATCTGACACGACAGCCGTGAGGACCGGAAGCCGAACGTGATCCGGCCCCGCTCGGATCCGCCCGCTCCGTCAGCCGCCGATCGCGCGGATCGACACCGTGGAGGCGGTCTCTTCGGTGCAGCCCTTCCAGACCTTGCCGTCCGGCTTGAGGCGCCACGCCTCGTCCAGGCGCAGGCGGATCGCCGCTCGATCGCCGCTCTTCGCCTCGCGCGAGGCGTCGACGCCATCGTCGGTGGCGAGGCACGGCCGGAGCACGCCCGTCGAGGAGACGCGCAGGCGATCACAGCTCTCGCAGAACGTGTCGCTGGTGCCCGTGATGAAGCCCACGCGGAGCGACGGGTCGCGGCGAGCGCGGACGTACCTGGCCGGGCCGAGGCCGGGCTCGGCGGCCGCCTCCTCCGGGAGGAGGTGCTCGGCAAGGCGCGCCCTCATCTCGGCCGCGGTGACGAGGTGCTTGCCGACGAGCCGAGCGCCCTCGGCGATCGGCATCACCTCGAGGAAGCGCGGCACCATCCGGCGCTCCCAGGCCCACAGCGCGAGCCGCTCGATCTCGTCGTCGTTCACGCCGCGGAGGACCACCGTGTTCAGCTTGATCGGCGAGAAGCCCGCCGCGATCGCGGCGTCGATGCCGTCGAGCACCCGGGCGAGCTCGCCGCCCCGGGTCATCTCGCCGAAGCGCCCGGGATCGAGGGTGTCGATCGAGACGTTCAGCCGATGCAGCCCGGCGGCGCGCAGCGCCCCGGCGAGCCGCGCGAGCTGCGACGCGTTCGTCGTGAGGGCCAGATCCTCGAAGCCGAGCGCGGCGAGGCACTCGATGATCGACACGATCTCGGGGTGGAGCAGCGGCTCGCCGCCGGTCAGGCGCACCCGCCGGACGCCGGCGTCGCGCAGCGCCTCGAACATGGTGCGCCAGGCGGCCGTCATGAGCTTGCCGTCGGCATAGCCGTCATGCCGCGACGGGCGGCAGTAGGTACACGCGAAGTCGCACCGATCCGTGACCGAGATGCGCACGCTCCGCGGCGCGGGCCCCGCGTGCTCGCCAGCTGCCTGGCCGGCGCCGTCGCGGTAGGGGATCACGGCCGCGCGTCGGCCAGCGTCTCCGCCGCCGATGAGCGGCAGCGATCGCCGCCGCTGAGCCGATGCGTCGCCCGCACTGCGCGCAGGATCGAGGCCGCCGATAGAAGAAGGCATGGCGCGTCCCTCTCGGGTCCTCCCGCTAGCCGCCCGCCACCGGCGGGATCAGCGCGACCTCGTCACCGAAACCTACAGGATCGCTCGGCGTCGCATAGACGCCGTTCACCGCCACCCGGATGGATCCCTTGTAGGGGCCGAGCCCCGGATAACGAGCACAGACGTGCTCCAGGAGCTCCGCTGCGGTGCAGGGACCAGCCAGCGGCAGCGCCACTTCTCCGGTACCCAGCACATCCCTCGCGCCAGCGAATGCAAGCACGCGTACCGCTGCATCCATCACCGCAACCTAGCATCGCTCCGCGGACCCGACACGACGAACTGCCGCCAAGCGACCTCGGGCCGCCCTGGCGCCTGGCGCCTGGCGCCTTCCGCCTGGCGAGATTCGAGTCTACCGGGCCCGGCCGGCACGGCTATCATCGGGCGGCTCACCGTCATGTCGGAAGAAGGCTTTTTACCGGGCACGATCCTGGCCGGTCGCTATCAGGTCCGCCGAGAGCTGGGCCGCGGCGGCATGGGGGTCGTCTATCTCTGCCGCGATCTCGTGATCGACGAGCGCGTGGCCGTGAAGCTGCTCGACCGGCCAGGCGCGGCGGCCCGCCCCGAGGACGCCTGGTGGTTCCAGGAGGAAGCCCGGGCGCTCGCCGGGCTCTCCCATCCGGCGCTCGTCAAGGCCCGCGACTTCGGGGCGCTCAGCAACGGGACGCCGTACCTCGTGATGGACGCCGTCCCAGGTCGATCGCTCCACGAGTGGCTCTACCTCGCGCGGCTCGAGGACCCGCTGCCCTGGCCGATCATCTGGAGCGTCATCGACCAGGTGCTCGGCGCGCTGGCGCACGCGCACGCGCGCGGCGTGATCCACGGGGACCTGAAGCCCTCCAACGTCCTCGTCGATCTGCAGCACGGGGGCGAGCCGCCGCTCGTGCACGTGCTCGACCTCGGGCTGGCCTGGCTCATCCAGGACCGGGTCGATCACCGGCTCGACGGCTCCAGGGAGAGCGAACCCACGGTGCGCTGGGGCGCGGGCACCCCGGGCTGGATGGCGCCCGAGCAGATCCGCTTCGCGGCGCCCCACGTCGGACCGCCGACGGACCTCTACGCGCTCGGCTGCATCCTCTACGCCCTGCTCGCCGGCGGCGAGGTCTACGACGGCAACAACGACGAGCTCCTCCAGCAGCACCGGAGCGCGTCGATCCCGGACCTGCCGCTCCCCCCACCGGTGCCGGGCGACGTCGCGAAGTTCGCGAAGCGGCTGCTCGCGAAGCGGCCCTGGCACCGCTTCGACTTCGCGGGCGACGCGCGGCGGGTGTGGAAGCGGTTCGAGCCGCGCAACAACGCGAACGTGACCGCGACGCCGCTGCCGATCGCGCTCTTGACGAGCGGCCGTCTGCCCCCGAGCCGCAAGGAGCTGCTCACGCCCGAGCTCATCGAGCCCCCAGACGACGACCCGCCGCCGTCCGTGACGACCACCGGGCTGCTCGCGCTCCGGCCGAGCCCGTTCGTCGCGCGGACCGGGGAGCGGGCGCGGCTCATGGAGGTCGTGGCCGAGATGGTCGACGCGCCGAAGGCGATGCACCGGTTCGTCCTGCTCGCGGGCGAGGCCGGCGTCGGCAAGAGCCGGCTGGCCGAGTGGCTCTGCGAGGAGGTCCACGAGCGGGCGCTCATGGTGCCGCTCCGCGCGCGCTACCGGCGCATCGCGGCGCCGCTCGACGGCGTGCTCGGCGCGGTGACCCAGCACTACCGGCTGGAGCGGGCCGAGCGCGAGATCGTCGAGAAGGTGCTGATGAACCTCTGGGAGGTCCCGCCGGAGGACGAGGTCGGCAAGACGTGGGTCGCGGCGACCGCCGAGTGGATCAAGCCGTCGCCCCCGGGGAGCGAGGCGGTCGGCCCGACGGGGAAGCGCTTCCGCCTGGATCGCCCCGAGCTCCGCTGGCTGATCATCCGCAAGACGCTGGAGAGGATCGGCCGGGACAGGCCGGTGCTGCTCTGGCTCGACGACCTGCACTACGCCTCGTCGACGACGTTCGAGGGGCTCCTCACGCTCCACCGCGACGCGCCGAACCTGGGCCTGCTCGTCGTGGCGACCGTCAGGAGCGAGGCGGTCGAGTGCGATCCGGTGGCGGCGAGGCGCATCGAGGGGGCGCTCGCGGCCTACGTCGGGGAGCGGCTCGACGTCGCCCCGCTGAACCCCACGCAGACGCACGCGCTGCTCCGGGAGACGCTGCCGCTCGACGACGCGGCGGCCGAGGCGGCGACGGCCCGCAGCAAGGGGAACCCGCTCTTCGCGCTGCAGCTGCTGCACGCGTGGGCGGGCGGCGGGCACCTCCAGCTCCGCGCGGGCAAGTACTTCGTGCCGAGGGCGTCGATGGCCGTGCAGGCGGCGACGACCGCCGACCTCTGGGAAGAGCGCCTCGCGGCGCTGCCCGAGGAGCTCCGCACCGGCGCGCGCGCCGCCGCCGCGCTCGGCGGCGACATCCGGCGCGAGATCCTGCGCGCGCTGCTCACCTCGCTCGACATCTCGGCGGACCGGGCGATCGCGTCCATGCAGCGCGCCCAGATCCTCCTCGCCGTGGGCGATCGCCTGCGCTGGCCGCACGCGCTGCTCCAGGAGCACCTCCTCTCGCAGCTCTTCCTCGAGCCGGACGCGGCCCGCGTGTTCCGCGCCGCCGCCGACGCGCTCGGGGCGCACCCGGCCGCGTCGAGCCGCCGCATCCTCCGGCACCGGGTCGTCAGCCTCCTGCGCGCCGGCGACACCGACGAGGCCGCGGCGCTCATGCACGCGCACGTGGCGGCGCACTGGCAGAGCTCGCGCGACATCGCGGCGACGCTCCGCGATCTCGCCGTGCTCGACGGCAAGCTGCCCGGGGGGAGCGACTCGCGCCCGGGCCTCCGGGGCGGCGTGGACGCGCGGCCCGTGCTGACGGGGACGCGCCTCGGGACGCAGCTGCGCTTCCGCGCCGAGGCGCTGCGGCTGGCGGGGAGGCTCGACGAGGCGCGGCGCGACGCGGAGGACGCGCGGCGCATCTTCGAGCAAGCCGGCGACCGCGAGAACCAGGCGCACTGCCTGCGCCTGCTCGGGCACATCGCGTCGGACCTCGGCGCGGAGGCGCAGGGCCGGCGGCTCGTCGCGCGGGCGCACGCGATCTTCGACGAGATCGGCCACGGCCACGGGCAGGCGCAGTGCGAGGTGCTGCTCGGCGAGATCGACTACCTGCTCGGCGAGCACGCGCGGGCGCGGGCGGTGCTCGCGTCCGGGGCGTCGCGGTTCATGGAGGTCGGCGATCGGCTCGGCCGGGCGCAGTGCCTGCTGCTGCAGAGCATGGTCGAGCAGGCCGGGGCGACCTCGGACGCGGCGCGCGCGCTGCTCACGACCGCGCACGCCGACTTCGACGCCATCGGCTACCGGCTCGGGCTGGCGCAGTGCGACCTCGCGCTGTCGCACGCGGACCACCGCGTCGGCAACTTCGAGGCGGCGCGCTCGGGCGCGCTCGCGGCGCGGCAGAGCTTCCGCGACGTCGCGAACCCCCGCGGCGAGGCCGGGTGCGAGCGCCTGCTCTCGATGGTGGCCCTCGACGCGGGCGCGCCGGAGCTCGCCGAGGAGCACGCGCTCGCCGCCGGCAGGCTCTTCGAGCGGCTCGGGGATCCGTGGGGCCTGGTGGAGGCGCGGCTGCTCTTCGCGCAGATCGCGCTCCACCGCGGGGAGGCGGAGCTCGCTCGCGAGCACCTGATGGCGTGCGAGGCGGTGGCGCTCGCGGAGGCGGAGCCCCGGCAGCACCGGCACCTGACGCTCGCCTGGCTCGCGTACCACGAGGGGCGCTTCCACGAGGCGGCGCGCGAGCTCGACGCGGCGCGCGCGGCCTTCAAGGACAGCCGCACCGGGGACCACACGCCGCAGCTCCTCGAGCGCTTCGCGCGGATGGGCTGGCCCAAGCCGGCGGGGGCGCGGATCAGCGGCTGGATGCGCACCCTCGAGAACACCTGAGGCGGAGTCCGGAGACGGGGGCGCCCGCGCATGGCAACTCCCCTCCACGACAGCTTTCCAAGGGGATCAGAGGCCGTCGATAGCCGACGCTCTCACAAGATGCGTCGCCGAGCGGGTGAATCCCGCTCAAAGAGGGAGCCAGAAGTCGGGCCCGAAGAGCCGGCGCGCGTCCTCGATGGTGCGGAGGGCACGCGGCAGATCGAGCCTCGCCTGGTGCTCGGCCAGCTGCACGACGTAGGGGATCCAGAGCGGCCTGCAGACGACGAGCGCGGCGAGGTGGAACTCCGCCTCCTCGGTCTGGCCGAGATCCATGGCCACACGCGCCAGGAGGCTGTGCACCGGGACGGGCGACCCGAGCGGCGCGATGGCCGTGGCGCAGCGTCGCACGCTCTCCGCGGCCTCCTCGCTCGGGTGCCGCCGGAACTCCTGGAACGTCTCCTCGAGCTCGTGCTCGTCGCTCACCTGCTCCGGCAAGTGCTGCACGACGAGCGCCTTCCAGTGATCGACGAACGGCAGACCGGCGAGGGCGATCGAGCTGTCGGCGTGGGCAAGGAGCATATCGGCCTCCTTCCAGTCGCCAGCCTCTCGGGCGAACTCGAGCCCCGAGACGACCCGAGCCTCCTCGTGGAGCCCAGGCTCCTTCGTCAGGAGCCAGCGCTGCCAGTAGAGCGCGCCCCGGAAGGCCACGCGCGCGAGCGGCTCGTTGTTGTCCGCGCGCATCTGCAGCGCCTTGTCCAGGAGCGCCCCCTTGTGCCGCTGCACGTCGTCGACGACTAGGCTCGCTGGCCAAGCGCAGAGCCCGCACGCCTCCGAGATCATCGCACCCCCCTCGCACCGCGCGAGAGCTGCCTGCCGAAAGGCAGCGCAGAAGAAACCCCCCGCGATACAGGCCAACGCTACCACGACGCCCGCAGCACGCGAGAGGTCGTCGTCAGCGGGTGGCAGGCAGACAACATTGACGAAGGCGACAGCGCTCGAATGCCGCCGCGCGAGCGGCCTGCACCGGGACGGATCCCGGATCAGGGAGCGGACGAAGGGCGAAACCGACGAAGCCGACGAAGCCGACGAAGCCGACGAAAGCGAGCGGGACGACGAGGACGACGACGACAACCAGCGCGCCGAGCCGCGCGCGGGCTCATGGACCTCGATCTCCACCGAGGCTTCCTGCACAATGCGCCGCTGGCGGCAGCGGCAGAGAGGGGTGTCGGCGGCCGCTCGAGGTGCTGATTGGCGATCGAGATCGAGAGGACAACGCGGCGGCACGGCGCTCCTGACCCCCTGCGGCGCCCACGATGAGCCAGCCTGATCTCCACCGCGCCGCGTTCGAGGCGGCCGAAGACGCGATCCTCCTCCTGGAGAACGGCCGCGTGATCGACGCCAACCCGAGGGCGATACGGCTGCTCGCCGGATCCGCGGAGGGCCTCGTCGGACGGGAGCTCGCGGACCTCGCGCCGCTCCTGCAGCCCGACGGACAGGCTTCCGCCGAACGCCTCGCGCAGCGGCTCGACGCGGCGGGCCGGGGCGAGCCGCAGCGGTTTCGGTGGCTCTACCGGCGCCCGGGCGGGGACTTCATCCAGGCCGACACGCAGATCGCGCGGCTCGCCCTCCCCGACCGCGCAGGGCCGATCCTGCGCGCGGTCGTGCGCGAAGAGGACAAGGAGCAGCGGCGGCTCTACGCGCTCGCCGTCGACATGCTCGGCGCCGCGACGCTCGACGGACGGTTCAAGGAGCTCAGCCCCTCGTGGGAGCGCACGCTCGGGTTCAGCCGCCAGGAGCTGATGGCGCGGCCCTACCTCGAGTTCATCCACCCCGAGGACAAGGCGCGCACCCTCTCGGAGACAGACACGTTCTCGACGGGCGCGCAGACGATCACCTACGAGAACCGTTTCCTCTGCAAGGACGGCTCGTACCGGTGGCTCGAGTGGAACGCGATGCTCGCGCTCGACGAGGGCCTCGTCTACTTCGTCGCCCGCGACGTCACGCGGCGCAAGACCGCCGAGATCTCGCTCCGTGAGTCCGAGGAGAAGCTGCGGGCGCTGTACGACGGCATCCCGCACCACCTGGTGGTCGTCGACAAGGACGCGCGCATCGTCTCGGTGAACCGGCCGTCTCCCGGGGTCCGGGAAGAGAGCATCGTCGGCCGGAGCCTCTACGATTTCACGGCGCCGGAGTACCACGACACGGTGAGGGAGGCGCTCCAGACGGTGCTCCGGGAGGGAGGCCGCGCGAGCTACGAGGTGGTCGGCCTCGGGGTAAACGGCGGGCGGGCGTGGTACGCGAACCACGTCAGCGCGATCCGGGGGGCGGACGAGGTCACGAACGCGCTCATCGTGGGGGAGAACATCACCGAGCGCCGGCGCGCCGAGGAGCAGCGCCGGGAGAGCGAGGCGCGCTTCCACGCGGCCGTGGAGGCCAGCATGGACGCGTTCCTCACGCTGGCCTCCCGCCGCGACGACAGCGAGGAGATCGCCGACTTCGTGATCACGGGGCTCAACGCCCGCGCCGCGACGATGCTGTCGTCGATGCCGCGCGAGCAGCTCCTCGGTCAGCGCCTCTCGGAGCTCGTCCACTCGGTCGAGGCCGGCGTCCTCCTGGAGAGGTGCCTGCGCTGCCTCCGGAAGGGGGCGCCGATCGAGGAGGAGATCCTCCTGCCCGCGTCGAACGCCCAGGCGTCGCGCCCGAGCGTCTGGGTGCACCACCAGATCGTGCCGATCCAGGGCGGCGTCGCCGTGACGATGCGGGACACCACCGAGCGCAAGCGGCTCGAAGATCAGCTGCGCCAGTCGATCGAGCGCCTCGAGGTGTACGCCGAGGAGCTGGAAGGCAAGAATCGGATGCTCGCCGCGGAGAACGCCGAACGCGAGCGGACCGCGAGCGTCCTTCGCCGGCAGCAGGAGGCGATCCGCGCGCTGTCGACGCCGATCATCCAGGCGTGGGAGGGCGTCCTCGTGCTGCCGATCATCGGCGCGCTCGACCGCGCCCGGGCCACGGACGTCATGGAGAAGCTGCTCGGGGAGATCGTCCGCACGCAGGCCCACTTCGCCGTGCTCGATCTGACCGGCGTGGAGGACGTGGACACGCCGACGGTCGACCACCTGTTCCAGGTGGCCCGGGCCGCGAGCCTGCTCGGCAGCCGCTGCCTCGTCTCCGGGATCTCCCCCGGGGTCGCGCAGGCCATCGTGACGCTCGGCAGCGACGCGCGGACGCTCGAGACCTTCGGCGCGCTGGAGGACGCCCTGCGCCATGCGCTTGTCGTGTCCGGCGCCCGGCTGCCGAGCGCGCGCGGCAAGGCGCTGTAGCGGCGGCCTCCCTACGCGTCGTCGGCCGCGAGCTCGTCGTGGAGCTCCCGGGCGCGCGCCGCGTGGCGCAGCGCCGCGGCGCCCTCGCCCATCGCGGCGGCGTGCGCCGCGGCGCGGTCGTGCGCCGCCGCGGCCGCCCGCAGATCGCCGCCCCGCTCGTAGTGGTGGGCGAGGAGGGCGGCCCCCTCGTCGCGCGCCTCCACGTTCGACGCGCGGTGCTCGATCCAGTCGGCGACGAGCAGGTGGATCCGCCGGCGGATCTTGAGGCTCAGCATCTCGTAGGCGACCTCGCACGTCGCCTGCTCCACGAACACGTACTCGCGCTCGCCGGGGAACGACGCGGGGGAGCGGAGCCGGATCAGCTGGCGCTCGCAGAGGCGCGCGAGCAGCTCGGCGGTGGACGCGCTGCCCCCGTGGCGCACCGAGAACGGCGGATCGAGATCCTGGAGCTCCGCGAGGATGCGCTCGCTCGACATCGGCGAGCGCGCCTGCGGGGCGTCGTTGCGGAGCCGCTCGACCGCGCCTTCCCAGAAGGTCCGGCCGACGACCGCCGCCTGCGCGAGGAGGCCACGCGCGCCTTCGTCCAGGCGGTCGAGGCGCGCCTGGACCACTCCGTGCACCGCCGGCGGCAGGCTCAGCGCGCCGATCGCGTCGTGACGGACGTGCCACGCGCCGTCCTGGGCCTCGATGGCGCCGGCATCCACGAGGAGGTGGAGGGTCTCCTCCAGGGTTCGCGGGTTGCCCTCGGAGCGCTCGGCGATCGCGCGCACGAGCTCGTTGTCGAGCGCGGAGGCGCCGCGGAGCCGATCCCGGATCATCTCCTCCGCGTGCCGCCGCGCGAGCGGCGACGCGTCGACGCGGACGTACGCTTCCTTCCCGACGCCCCAGTCCGGGCGGCGCTCGTAGAGCTCGGGGCGCGCGGTGCACACCATGCAGAGCGGCAGCCCCTCGGCGTTCGCCACGAGCTCCTCGACGAGGTCGAGCGTCGCGTCGTCGGCCCACTGCAGGTCGTCGCACACGATCACCATCGGCGTCCGCTCGAGCGCGAAGGCGACGAGCAGCGCGAGCGCGGAGGCGATCCGGCGCCTCGCCAGCACGCTGCCGCGCGCCGCGGCCTCGAGGAGCCCGGCGGGCGCAGGCCGCGCGCCCAGGATGGCCGCCAGCCGGGCGAGGATCTCCTCGAGGTCGCTCCCCCCGGTCGGCCTCGACAGCGAGGGGGACGGATCGAGCTCGTCATCGTCCTCGTACCGCGCCGCCCCGGCTCCCCTGCGCCCGCTGACGGTCGAGCTGATCGGCCCTCGTAGCGGGACGGACGACGCGCGGGTCACGATGGGCGACGCGCCCCCGAGCGCAGCGGCCCTGGCCCCCGCGCCGGCGGCCTCCCGCTCGGCGCGGACGCGGGCGCGCGCGGCGCGCAGCCGGATCCAGCGCAGGCCGCGGCGCAGCTTGCGCAGGATGACCTGGGCCGGATCGGCCTCCTGGATGCCGAACCAGCGGCGGAGCAGCGCGCCGGCCAGGCCATAGCTCGAATCCTGCGCGAGCGCCGAGCACTGCGCCGACAGGACGAGCAGCCCCCCGGGCGGCGCCAGCGCGTACCCGCGCTCCGAGGAGGGCGCGGCGCCGCCGTCGCGGAGGCCTGCGAAGAGCTCTGCGAGCATCCGCGTCCGTCCCACGCCGGGCGCGCCGACCAGCGTGATGAGGCGCGGCCGCCGCTCGTGGAAGGCGGTCTCGACGAGATCACACAGGCGCTGCATCTCCGCGCCGCGCCCGACGAGGCGCGTCGAGAGCCCATGGAAATCGGGCGGTACGAGCGCGTGGTGGAGCGGCGCCTCGCCGAGCACGCGGTAGATCGGCGGCGCCGCGCCGTGCGCGGTGGACGCCGGCGGCGCCGCCGGCGCCCGGACCGCGCCCGCGTCGAGCGCCTCGACGAGGAAGCGCCCGAGGACGAGGCGGCGGGTGTCGCGGCCGATCACGATCGCGCCGCGCGGCGCGAGCTGCTGCAGGTGCCCCGCGCCGTCGACCGCGTCGCCGATGACGGCGAGATCTTGCCGCGCCGAGCCCCCGACGCCGACGAAGGCCCGCCCCGTCGCGATCCCGAACCGCACCGAGAGGCGGACCGAGCGCGCGGCGCGCGGCAGCGTGAGGCGCGGGATCGCGGCCTGCGCGCCGAGCGCCGCGACGATCGCTCGCTCGGCGTCGCTGTCGGTCGAGCGAGGGACGCCGAAGACCGCCATGACGCGCCCGCCGATCGGCCGCTCCACGATCCCGTGCATCTGCTCGACGTGCTCCGCGAGCACCTGATAGCAGCGGTCGACGACGTCCTTGACGTCCTCGGGATCGAGCCGCGACGAGAGCGCGGTCGCCTCGGACAGATCCGCGAACAGGACGGTGCAGACCCGGTGCTCACCGCCCTCGAACGGCAGCGCGGCCCGGGTCCGCGGCGAGCCGCGATCGGAGCTCACGCTCCCCCTCATCCCGCTGCTGTCCGGCGCCCGCCACGGCGTCGACGACGGCGGCAGCGACGGCGGCGGGACGGACAGCGCCGGCGGCGGCGGCAGCGGCGGCAGGTGGACGGCGGCGAGGTCGAGCAGCCCGTCATCCGCGTCGTCGTTCGCGTCGCCCTGGCCGAATGCGGGCGCGCGCAGGGTGTCGCGCGCCACGACGACGACGCTGGCGCGGTGGGCGGCCTCCAGGGCGGCCCACATCTCGCCGAGGTTGTGGAACCGCTGCGAGGGGTTGATCGCGAGCGCTCGGCCGAGGACCGCCTCGACGTCGGCGTTCGCGTTCACCCCGCGGGTGCGGAAGCTCGGCCGGATCGCCTCGTCGCTCGAGGCGACGAAGAGCTGGATGACGTCGCCGCCCGAGAGGGCGGGCTGACCGCTCGCGACCTCGATGAGGATGAGGGCCATCGCGTAGACGTCGGTCCAGGGCCCTGTCGCGCCGAACCGCGGGCTGAACTGCTCCGGCGCGCCGTACTGCGGCGTGAAGGCGCGGAACGTTCGTCCCGTCTGGACGAGCGCCTCTGCGAACGTCGGCGTCTCGGAGAAGACCTTGGCGAGGCCGAAGTCGAGCACCTTCATGCGGTCGCCGAGCAGGAACAGGTTGGCCGGCTTGACGTCGCGGTGAGACACGTTCTCGTCGTGGGCGACGGCGAGCGCGGAGGCGACCGGCGCGAGGAGCCGGATCGCCTCGCCGAGGCTCCTCGGCGGGAGCTTCTCGGCGCTGCGGCGCTTGAGATCCTGCTCGAGCGTCTCGCCCTCCAGCCACTCCATGACGATGTACGGCGTCCATGGCCCCTTCGGAGCGGCGGCGGCGCCGATGTCGAGCGCCTGGACGATGCCCATCGTCCGGCGGGAGAGCTGGTGGAGCAGGCGCGCCTCCTCGCGGAACTTGGCGAGGAAGCCGTCCTGCTGGTCAGGGCTTAGACCCGCGGGGATCTTGAGACATTTGACGGCGACCGGCGAATCGAAGCCGAGGTGCCGGGCCCGGTAGACGACGCCGAACGCTCCCTCGCCCGCCAGCGCCTCGACGGCGAACTGGCCGTCGATGATCGACCCCACCCAGCCGAACGGGTCGCTGGCCTGCATCGTTGCCTAGGCTACCTGTTGCGCCGAACCCCGAGCAAGAGAAGCAACGGCCGCGGGCGAGGGGATGTGCGAGGCGGGGCGCGCGTGGGGGCCCCGCCGAACTCGCGGCTCCAAGGAGGAAAAGGGGCCATGACGGCCGCAGCGGGCGACTGGCATGGAGCCATCTCCGCTGGCCGGGTAACGGAGGCAGGAGATGCGAGCTCGACGGCGCCGATCTGCCTACATGAGCGCTGCGGCGCCGCGGCAGAACTCGGACCGCCGGACCACCGCAGATCCGGTTCATCGAGGCGCACTGCCTTCCTCGCACTTCTCTCATCGCCACGCGCACCACGCGGCGCGTACCGGTGGATCGAGCACGAAGACGAGTCTCCTGGATCGGGGACAGGCAGCTCATGGGCGCTCCTGCCTGCCACGGTCGGCCTGCGCTGCAGGCCCTCACGGGCCCGCAGCGTCGCCGAAGCAGCCGTATCCCTTGCCCCACAGCGGGAATTCAGAAGGGCGAGGGAGAGCGCGCCGCATCGCTTCGCCGTCGACCGCCGCGGACGGCGGCGCCATCCTGAACGCATGAACTTCCTGCTTCATCGCCACCTCGCCGCGCGCGACCTCGGCTCGGCCGCCGCGGGCGCGGCGGCGATGCTCCCGGACCTCTGGCGCATGGCCGACCGGCGCGTCAGGCCCTCCCGCGCGCCCGATCGCCCCGCCGCCCCGCCGCCGCGCCTCGCCGAGGTCCTGGCCGGCATCGACCACCACGTCGCCGCCGACCGCTGGTTCCACGCCGCCCCCGTCTTCGTGGAGGGCGAACGCCGCCTCGCCGCCGCGTTGCGCGCCGCCGCGCTCGGCGCGCCGCGGCTCGCGCTCTTCGCCCACGTGCTCTGGGAGATGTGCCTCGACGGCGCGCTCGTCCGCAGGACCGGCCTCGCGTCCCTCCTCGACGACCTCCGCGCCGGCCTCGAGGCCATCGACGGCACCCCGACGGAGGCCGCCGCCTCGATCCACCACTTCCAGCAGCGCGCCCCCTCCCCCGCCGGCGCCCTCGCCGATCGCGCCGCCTTCGAGTCGCGGCTCCGTCGCATCTGCGACGAGCTCACCCGCGGCCCCTGGATCGCCGGCTACCAGGACGGCGCCGGCCTCGTTCTCCGCCTCTCAGGCGTGCGCGCGCGCTTCGGCATGCCCCCGTTCACCCCGGACCAGCACGCCCGCCTGGCCGCGCTCCTCGACGCCCTCGCCGCCTCCGCAGACGAGGCGCTGATCGACCTCATCCACACCGCGCCGAAGCACTGAGCGCCCCCTCTTCTCCCTCATCGATAACAGCGCCCGCCTCACCTACTCGTGGACGATGATTGTGGTCCCTTCGCCCAGCTCTTCGCCTGTGTTGAGCGCGTGCCATCCGGGCGGCACCGGGGGATCGGTCCACAGGAACAGCCGGTGGGCGTCGATGGGCGACAGGTTGATGCAGCCGTGGCTGCGCGGCGTGCCGAAGACGTCGTGCCAGTACGCTGCGTGGAGCGCGTAGCCGCTCGCGAAGTACTGGATGTACGGCACGTCCTTGAGGGCGTAGGTCCCCTCGCCGCGGCGCCGCGTCACGCCGTACTCCCCGTCGCCCTTCCGGGGGACCACCTTCTCGCCCGCCGCGGGCTTCGCCGCCGCGCTCGCGCCGGGCTTCTTCGAGGCGCGCTCCTTCGACGAGCCGCCCTTGTCCGGCTTCGCGCCGCGCGAGGCCGACGGCGCGTCGGCGGTCGTCTCCGCGCGGCCGCCGACGCTCGACGACTCGTTCGAGTCCATCGTCGCCGTGATGTGCTTGTTGCGGATGCGGAAGACGCCGCGCACCGTCGCGGTCGTGGTCTTGGGATCGGCCACCCCGGCCTGGCCGGTCGAGACCAGCGTGGCGTAGACCGGGCGCTTGCCCTCCCAGAGGACCAGCGTCTGGTGCGTGATCGACACCTCGATCCACTTCTCGCCCTTCTCGGCGACCTCCGGCCACGCGGACGGCGCGACCGCGAGCCCGACGTCCAGCTGGCTCACGTACCGCTGATCCCGGGTGCGGTAGTACTTCACGCCCTCGATCCGGCGCATCCTGCCGGTCAGCGGGACGATGTCCCGGAACGGCAGCTCCTTGCCCGGCGTCGCCTTGTCGCCCTGGATCTGGACGTCGCGAGCGCCCCGCGCGCGGACGAAGGCGAGCGGCAGCGTGAGCGCATCGGTCAGCTCGACGCCGTGCCAGGGAGAGCCGGTGTCGGGCTTGATCTTCGTCGCAGGCGCGAGCCGCAGATCGGTCGTTATCGCGAACCGCCGGCTCAGCGACTCCGGTCCGGTCGCGAACGATCCGATCAGCGACAGCCCGGTGAAGCGCCGCGCGCGATCGGCGAAGACCGCGTAGTCGGGGACCTTGAAGTCGCTGATGTTGCGGATGAGGCGCTTGCCGCCCTCGAGCCAGAACGGGATCGGGTCGCCGTCCCCTTCTGCGCCCAGCAGCGCGCCCTCGCCGAGCTCGAGCGAGTTCTTCCCCAGGCCGAGCTCGCCGAGCTGCTTGCCAGGAAGCGGCACGCCGCGCGCGTCGATCGCCACGTCGTTCGCGCCGAGGATGACCCGCTGCACGGTCGCCTTGTTCTCCTCGAACCAGGACAGGTGATCGTCGAGCTTGAACTCCGATTTGCGCTGCTCCTCGGCGGTGGGGACGCGCAGGTAGAGCGGCAGCACAGCGCGGACGAAGGCGTACCGGTACGGGAGCGCGGTCCTCAGGTTCGGCCCGGGGCCGGCGGCCTTGAGGATCGGGTCGTTCAGGTCGAGCGTCGCCTCCTCGCCCACGCAGAGGTAGCCGTGGGGCTCGATCGCATACCAGCCGCCCGGACAGCCCGCGGTGCCGGCGGGCTCAGCGGAGCGGGGCACCCTGGAGCCGACGCGCAGGTACCCGAGCTTCTTCGACGTGTCGCGCGGCTCCTTGTAGACGGTCGCCACGAAGGCCGTCACGCCGAGCAGCGGCTTGTCGCTCGGCGGCCACGCGGGCGCCGCGAGCTCCGCGGGCGCGGTCTGCCCGTCGGTCGCCGTGAGCGCCGCGTCGGCGCCCGCGTCGCCGGCCGGGGACGCGGCCCCCGCGTCCGCCGGGACGTCCGCGGGCTTGCGACAGCCGCACGCCGCCGCCGTGAGCGCCGCGAGGTGAGCGAGACAGAGAGCGAGGCGCGCCGCGCGCCGCGCGCCGTGAGGCTTCCCGGAGGACAGCAGGGCGCCCATGCGGGCGTACTTGCCAAAATCGGCGCGCGACGAAAAGCCCAAAACACGCGGCGGCGCACGCCGGGGCTGGTTCCTCGAGGCTCCGCCCCGAACCCCGGCGCCCGCTTCGCGGCCGCTCTGGTTGCGCGCTTCAGCAAGCCCTGGCGGGATTTCCGGCGCGCGCACCTAGGCCAAGAGGCCCGGCAACACCCCCGTGCAGTAGGCGGGGTTGCCGAACGTCGACACGTCCACGCCCATCGCGCTGCAGAGCGCGACGAGCAAGTTGTTGTGGGGATCGCCGGCATAGCGCAAAAATCTTCCAGTCCTGAGCGCCCCGCCGGCGCCCCCCGCGATCACGTACGGCATGTCGCGCCGCGAGTGGCTCTGCCCCTCCGAGATGTCCGTGCACCAGAGGACGAGCGTGTTGTCGAGGAGCGTGCCCGTGCCCTCCTGGACGGCGTCGAGCCTCTCGAGCAGGTACGCGAGCTGCTCCGCCTGCCAGCGCCCGATGTCGACGAGCTGCTGCTGCTTGTCCGCGTCGGCGATGTTCGAGTGCGAGAGCGCGTGGTGCGTCTCCGACTGGCCGAGCCACGTGAACACCTTGCCCGCCTGGGTCGCGCTCCACTGGATGGACGCGACCCGCGTGAGATCGCAGGCGAGCGCCATCGCGAGCAGGTCGGTCTGCAGCCTCCCGATCGCGGGGAAGTTGTCGTTCGCGTAGACGTCGAGCGGCTCGCCCAGCGCCGGCAGGGCGCACGCGCCGCCGAGGAGCGCCGGCACGTCGAGCCGCTGCTCGATGTCGTTCAGCGCGTGGAGGTGCTGCTCGAGCTTCCGCCGGTCCTCGCCCCCCAGCTCGCGCGCGAGGGCGCCGTAGTCCTCCATGACGCCGCCGAGCACCCGGCGGCGCAGGACGCGCCGCCGCGCGAGCTCCGCCGGATCGGCGGTGAGGTCCAGGAACAGCCGGTCGAACGCCGCGCGCGGATCGTCCTCGGGCGGGACAGGCTGGCCCGGGCCGAGGTAGGAGAGGCGCGACGAGACGTTGGCATACTGGACCTGGACGCCGAGCTCGAGCGACGAGAGCTTCGTGCGATCCCCGAGCCTCGCGGCGAGGAACTGGTCGACCGAGATGCCCCCGCCCCAGCCGACCCGCGCGGCCGGGTTGCAGGCGTACGGGAAGAGGGTCCCCTCCTGGAGCTCCGTGCCCGTGAGCGCCTGGCCGATGCCCTGCTGGTGAGAGTCGCCCGGGCCGTGGTAGGCGGACTCCATGTGGATGCCCTCGACGACGAGCAGCTTGTCCCGGTAGGGAGAGAGCGGCGCGAGGATCTCTCCGAGCTCGAACGACGTCTCGGTCCCGGTCGGCTGCCAGGCCTCCTTCACCGTGCCGAGGCCGGTGAAGAAGACGACGAAGCGCTTCGGGAAATCGACGGCGCTCGCCGATCCCGCCATGGCGTCGAGGAAGGGGAGCGCGAGGGCGAGCCCGCCGGCCCCGCGCAGGAAGGCGCGGCGATCGAGGCGCCCCCTCGACGCCCGGCGCTGTGCGGCGCCGCTCACGGCGCGCCCCCTGCGTCCGGCGCCGCGCGGCGGTAGCGGAACGCGTCCGTCTGGGTCAGCGCCACGAGCAGCGCCTTGATGTTGTACCCGCTCTCGGCGAACGCCGCCTGGATCTGGCGCATGCTGCACTCGTCCTCCGCCTGCTCGGCGCGGCCGTAGCCGAAGCGGAACCACTGCGTCGCGACGCACTGGCGCACCTCGTCGCTCTCCGCGAGGCGGTGCGCGAGCTCCACCGCCCCGTCGAAGGGCCCATCGACACTCCGGCTCGCCACGATCTCGCCGCTCGCGTCGACCGGGACGCCCTGGTCGACCTCGCGGTAGAGGCCAATCCCGTCGTAGCGCTCGAACCCGAAGCCGATCGGATCCATGAGCCGGTGGCAGCCAGCGCAGCCCGGGTCCTGCGCGTGCTGCTCGAACTGCCGGCGGGTCGGGATCCCTTCCCGCACCGGCGGAGGCTGGATGTCCACGTCGGGCGGCGGCGGCGGCAGAATCTGGCAGAGCAGCCGCTCCCGGACGAACTTGCCGCGGTGGACGGGCGAGGACTGATCCGGCTTCGCGAGCACCGCGAGCACGCTGGCGTGGGTGAGGAAGCCGGCGCGCTGCGCTGGGTCGAGCGGCACGACCGAGAGCTCGCCGGGCGCCTCCGCGCCGCCCGCGGCGCCCAGCCCGTAGAACGCGCGGAGCTCGGCGTTCATCAGCGAGTAGGGCGCCGTCAGCAGCGTCGCCACGTCGCCGGCGCCGTCCTCGAACACGACGTGATCGAGGAACGCCTCGGTCTCCGCCCGGAGGAGCGCCGGGAGCCCGGCGTGGAAGCCGGGGTAGACCGCCGGGTCCTTGGTGAGGGTGTCGATGTTCGAGAGCTGCAGCCATTGCGCGTGGAAGT
Organism: Sorangium sp. So ce117; assembly: GCF_051524395.1. Classification (NCBI taxonomy): domain Bacteria; kingdom Pseudomonadati; phylum Myxococcota; order Polyangiales; family Polyangiaceae; genus Sorangium; species Sorangium sp. So ce117. The sequence continues at coordinate 4,244,988 of NZ_CP150309.1, read as the reverse complement.
TCGCGACGGCAGCGCGGGCGCGCGGATCCTCGAGCATGCGGCGGGCCTGCGCGGCGATCCGCTCCGCGGAGCGGAGCTCTCCTGCGTCGGCCGCCGCGAACAGCGCGTCGTCGGGCATCGAGCTCCAGAGCAGGTACGAGAGCCGCGAGGAGATCTCGTGGTCCGAGAGCGCCACCACGCCCTCGCCGGCCGGATCCGGCATGCCGTGCTCGACGCGGTAAAGGAAGTGCGGCGACTGGAGCAGCGCCTGGATCACGAGCTCGACGCCGGTCGAGAAGCCGTGCTCGTCGTTCCCGAAGGCGAAGAGCCGCGCGAGCCGCTCGCTCTCCGCGGGCGCGAGGGGCCGGCGGAACGCGCGCTTGCCGAGGCGCTCGATGAGCTCGGCGGCGCACGCGTCGGGCCCCTGCACCGCCGGGTCGCACCCCGGAAGGAGCTTCCCGAGATCCTTCGCGGCCCGCGCCGCGATCGCCTCGGAGGCCTTCATGAGCTGCTCGGCGAGGAGCTGCGTGACCCCGAGCGCCGCCGCCTGGTTGTTGAAGCCGAGCGCCTCCTCCTCGACAACGAAGGCGTCGGCCGGCGCGCTGTCGTCGCCGAGGAGATCGCGGATCGTGTTGTTGTACTCGAAGCGCGTCATCCGCCGGAGCGGCGACGCGCCCGGCCGGAGCTCCGCGCAGCGCGGCGCCTCGCCTTCCGCTCCCCCCGCGGCCCCGCCGCCGCGCCCGCCGGAGCAGGCGGCGGCCGCCGCCACGACGATCGCAAGCCCGAGAGAGCCGCCGGGGCCGCGCGCCGCGCGGCGGTGCCGTCCTCTTGACCGATCCATCTGCCCTCTCCCCTGGGGGACGCGCTGGCCTGCGATGCGATGCGGCGCTGCGCATCGGGCGACGACATTTCTCACGTCGCAGGGGCCCGTCAAGGCGCCAAGAAGACGAGGCTCGGCGCGCCCCGCGAGTTCGATTGTAGCGGAGTCTCGTAGCGACACTGCGCGTCACCCGAAATGTCGCTGAGCCCCTCGAAAGACGCTGGATCCAGCCGGGACATCGCCTGTAGGCTCGCCGCGTGCAAGCTTCGTTTGACGCCGCTGCCGGCAAAAGGCCCGCGCGGAAGCCGACCAGGTTCACAACGCTGTCCCTCTCTTTGAGCCTCTGCGGGAGGATCCTCCTCGGGCTCTCCGCCGCGACGGTCACGACGTTCGCGCTCTCGCCCATCGCGCTCGCCGCCCCCAAGGGGTCGAAGTCGATCGCGATCTACATCGAGGGGCCGAACGCGGACGACATCCGCGAAGACATCGTGTCCCTCGTCCCGGAGACGCTGAAGGTCGTGGACGAGGACGCGTTCTCGAAGTCGCTGCGCAGCGCCGGCCAGACCAAGCCGGTGGGCGACGCGCTGGTGATGAAGGCCCAGCGGAAGAAGGCCATCGACCGCATCCGCAAGGCGGGCAAGGCCGCGAAGGCCGAGGGTGTGATCTACGGCGTCTCGCGGACGAACAAGAAGAAGAAGAAAGAGGTCTACCTCGTCTACGTCGACGAGAACGCCGGCGACCTCGCGGTGGACAGCGCGGTGCCGCTGGGCGGCTCGCGGGACGACCGCAAGAAGGCGCTGGAAGAGCTGCTCGGCCCGACGCTCTCGCAGATCGCGCCGGCGGCCGCCGCGGCCGACGAGGACCAGCCGAAGGACGGCGGCGACGACGGCGACGGCGAGAAGGACGGCGACGGCGACGGCGAGGAGAAGAGCAGCGACGACGGCGACAAGGGCGGCGACGACGGCGACAAGGGCGGGAAGCGCAAGCCCCACGACCCCCGCTCGGCGCTCTTCTCGATCGAGGCCGGCGTCGAGTTTGCCGGCCGCTGGTTCGACTACTCCGATCCGGTCACGCAGAACCTCCGGCCCTACGACGTCTTCGGTCAGCCCGCGCTGTCGATCTCCGGCGAGGTGTACCCGCTCGCGTCGACGGACATCCCGGTGCTCAAGGGCCTCGGCATCACCGCGGGGTTCATGATGGCGCCCGGCCTCAACTCGGCGGTGGGCGAGGGCGATCCGCTCAGCACGACCTACCAGCGCATCAACCTGGGGCTGCGGGAGCGGCTGTCGATCGGCGAGTCGTCCGTGCTCGGCATCTCCGCCGGGCTCCGGCTCCTGACCTTCGAGGTCGAAGCGGCGGAGGCCCTGGCCAGCACGGTGCCGAACGTCTCCTACACGCTGGTCCGGGCCGGCCTCGACGCGCGGGTGCCGGTCGGCCCGGTCGCGCTGGCGCTCGGCGCCGAATACCTGTTCCCGCTCTCGTCGGGCGAGGTCTACGATCGGTTCGAGGGCGCGAGCGTGCAGGGCATCGGCGCGATGGCCGGGGTGCTCGTGCCCGTCACGACCGGCGTCGAGGCGCGGCTCCTCGTCGAGTACGCGCGGTTCTTCTCGTCGTTCGAGCCCGCAATCGGCGACCGGTACGTCGCCGGCGGGGCGATCGACCAGTACCTTGGGGTGCGGCTCGCCGGAGCCTATATTTACTGAGCGAGAGAGAGAGGTAGCACGTGACGTACATCGCTTTCCTTGGCGGGCGCACCGCGCTCGCCGCCGCCGTGATGAGCGGCGCCGCGTTCATCATCAGCTGCGCGGGGACCCTCGAGGACAAGGACCAGTACCTCGCCGGCGGCGAGGGGCCTGGCGGCGGAAACGGCCAGGGCACCGGCGCGGCGACCGGCGGCGGCGGCGACGCCGCGACCACCACCACCACCGGCGGCGACGCCGCGACCACCACCGGCGGCGACGCCGCGACCACCACCACCGGCGGCGACGCTGCGACCACCAGCGCGAGCAGCGGCGGTGGGGCCGGATGCGCTGAAGCGCAGGCGCTGGTGATGGCGAAGTGCGCCACCGCGGGCTGCCACGATGGGGAAGCGAACCTGGGGGGCCTCGATCTGACGACGGGCTGGGAGACCAGGGTCGCGGGCCAGGCGTCCGATTGCGGCGGCGAAGCCACGGTGGTCGTGCCGGGCGACCCGGACGCCAGCTTGATGTACCTGAAGGTCACGGACGCCCCGCCGTGCGACAACCGGATGCCGCTCGGTCCGACGCTCACCGCCGACGAGATGAAGTGTCTCTACGACTACATCGCGGCGCTCCCGCCCTGAGGTAGCGAAGGAGCGTCTGGCCGCGGCAGCGGCGCGGGCGGCGCGGTCGTCCCCTCGATGAGACCGCCTCGTTGGCGCCCCCGTGGCCAAACGCTACGCTCGCCGCGATGCTGCGCCGGCGCTCGTTCTGGATCGCCGCGGCCGCCGTCGCCTACACCGCCTTCGCTGCGCTCCGGGCGTCCGGCGGTCACGGGCCCGCGTGGCTCGCCCTGCTCGGGCTGCCGGTGTTGCTCGCGCTTGGCCTCCGCTGGGTAGAGCGGCCGCCGCGGGGAGAGGACCGGATCGAGCCGGCGGCCCGCCGCGCGGCCGCCGTGTGCCTCACCGGCGCCGCGATGCTCGCCGCCGCGCGGAGCGGCCCCGCCGGGCTCGCGCTGATCGCGCTCGGCAACCTCGGCGCCGCGGCCGCGTCGATGGCCGCCCTGGTCGGGCTCGCGCGCATCGCGGGCCTCGGCGGCCTGCTCGAGCCTCCGCCGAGCACGCGGCGCCTCGACGCGGCGGCGTTCGCGTCGCTCTTCTGGACCGTCGCGGTCGCCCTGCCCGCCGTCTCGGCGGTGGCGCCCGAGCGCGCGGCGGATCTCGATCCGCTGCTCGTCCACTACGCCACCTCCGCAGCGTCGCTCGGCTCGCTCACGGTGACGCTCGTGGCGATCGCGCGCGTCCGCATCGCGCGGCGGCTCGAGCTCGGCGTGGCCGACCGGGTCGAGGCCGCGCTGCTGCTCACGGCGACCGCGCTGGCGGTCGGCCTCGCGGCGGCCTTCGTCGGCGTCGCGCCCCCCGAGTCGATCCTGCCGGTCACGAGCGCCGTCGCGGCGGTCTGCGTCGCGTTCTGCACCGTGGCCGCGGACGCGGCGCAGGTCTCGCGCGCGCTCCGCGGCACGCTCGCCGTCGCGACGCTCGCGACCCCGCCGGCGCTGCTCGCGGTCTACGCCGTGCACCAGGCGCCGCGCGGCGATCTCGGGCTCCGCGGCGCGCCGCAGTCCTCCGTCGGCGTCGCCGTGTTCGGCGCGTGCGCGCTCTGCGCGCTCGCGGGGCTCGCGGCGCCGGCGCTCGCGCGCCGGTTCGCGCCGGAGGGGGCGCGCTGGCTCGGGGCCTTCGACGCCGCGACGCGCGCGGCGATGAACCCGGAGCCGGAGGCGGCGCTCGAGGCGGCGCTCTCCGCGCTGCGCGAGGCGTCGGACGCCGGCGTCGCCGGGCAGACCCCGCCGGCGCTCTACCTGCTCTCGCCGCCGGAGCAGGTGACCGTCGATCGCGCCGGTTACAAGCACACCGAGCCGGCGGAGGTGCCGGCGCGCCTCATCGAGCTCGCCCAGCTCGAGCCGGAGCGCGTCCTGCGCGTCGAGGCCGCCGAGGCCGTCGAGGTCCGGCGGCCGGAGGTGCGCCCGCTGCTCGCCTGGCTCGCGGAGCGCGACGTCGGCGTGGTCGCCCTTGTGAACGACGCGGAGGGCCCGATCGGTGCCCTCGCCATCCCCCGGGCCCGGCGCGCGTCGCCGATGACGCTGGAGGAGGTGAGCGGCCTGCGCGCGGTCGCCGACCGGCTCGGGGCCGTGATCGCGGTGTCGGCGATGCTGTCGGGGTCGCGCGGCCGCGAGGTCGCCGCCCGCCGCGAGGCGGAGGAGCGCGCGCGCGAGGTGAGCCGGCTCGAGCGGGCCGTGGCGCAGGGCGCGGGGCGGTTCCGCGCGATCGCGGCGCTGCTCGCGCGGCCGGCGCGGGCCGCCGCCTACAGCCCCGCCGCCCGCGCGGCGCTCGAGCAGCTGGAGCGGCTCGGCGTGGCCGGCGGCCCGGTCACGCTGCTGACGGCGCCCGGGATCGACGCGGTGGCGTGGGGCGCGGTCGTCCACCTGACCTCACCGCGCGCGGGCGGCCCGCTGGCGATCGTCGACGGCGCGGCGCCCGTCCCCGAGGGGTTCGCGCAGGCGTTCGCGCAGGCGCGGGGCGCTGCGCCGACGCGCGACGAGACGGCTGCGATCGAGGGCTCCGCGGGGACGCCGAGCGCGCTCGCGCTGTGGCGCGATCCGGACAGCTCGCCCATCGAGGCGGCGCGGGGGGGCACGCTGCTCGTGCTCGACGCCCAGGCCTTGCCGTCCGAGGTGCAGAGCTACCTCGGCGCGGCGCTGCCGGACGACGTCGGGCTCGTCGTGGCGGTGCCTCAGACCGTGGACGCGCTCGCGGCGACCGGTCAGCTGAGCGAGCGGCTCGCGGACCGGCTCGGCGACCGGGCCGTCGCGCTGCCCTCGCTGTCGTCGCGCGCCGAGGACCTCCGTGCGCTCGCGCTGGATCACCTCGCGCGCATCGGCGTCCGCCTGCGGGGCCGGCCGTTCGGCCTGGATCTGCGCGCGCTGCAGGCGGTGCTCGACCACCCGTGGCCCGGCAACGACGCCGAGATGGGCGCGGTCCTGCTCCGCGCGGCGCTCGTGGCCAAGGGCGACGTCATCGGCGAGAAGGATCTCGCGGCGATCGGCTTCGCCCCGCCGCCCGAGCCCGCCAGCGGGGCGGACAGCGCCCGCGGCGAGGCGCGCCGCGCCCGGCGGCGGCGCGCGGACCCGAGGGGCTAGGCTACGCCTCGGGCGGGGCCCGCCGCGCTGCCCTGGGTGGCACGCCGGGGCGGAGCTGCGCGGGCTGCAGCATGTTCTTCCGGAGGAAGTGATCGAGCATGTGCTGGCAGCTGGGACAGGGCTCGTCGGGCACCGAAGCTCCCGGTGCCCTCACCCGGGCGCCCGACGAGAGAGCGCGATGGGTCGCGAGGCCGCTCAGTAGAAGCGGTAACCGAGGCTCGCCGGCGCCGCGAACACCCAGCCGTCGAGGCCCTTCATGACCGTCGGCGAGACGCTCAGCAGGAGCGCGCCCGACGTCCAGCCCGCGCTCGGAAGGTCCGCGAGCACCAGGGACACGTCGACGCTCCCGCCGAACGCGAGCGTCTCAACGAGCGCGCTCTCAGGGAGGCTGCCCTCGCGCGCGTTCACCGCGACCTCGCTCCGACCGTAGTTGAGATGGACCACCTCGGAGGGGATCTCCCCCTTGATCCCGGTGACCTTCGCCTGCTGCGCCACCGGGCCCACGAGCCCCGAAAGGCCGAGCCAGAGACGCCCGAGGCGCATCGAGACGGTGGGGCCGCCGACAGCGAGATAGCCGCCGCCGAACCGGTAGCCGCCCAGCACACGCGCGCCAAGGTGCAGATCCTCGGAGAGCGCAACCCCGATGAACGCCTCCCCGCCGGCAAACGGCCCGATCGCCGGATCGAAGCTGGCATGGCAGACCTCATCGTCGCAGGGCGCGATGAGCTCCCCCTCCGGGATGTTGTAGCTGTACGAGTACGCGCTCAGATCGCCGAAGCTGCCGGAGTCCATCAGGCCGATCAACGCGCCGCCGGCCACCCCGGCCTGGATCACGAAGCTCCCTGTGTGCCTCGGCGAGGATCCGGAGCTCGGCTCCTGCTCCTCGGCTGCAGGAGGTGCCGCAGGCGGCGCATCGGTCTCCGGCCCCGCAGCAGCCTTCCCCGGCCCCGCAGCGCCCTTCCCTGGCCCAGCAGCGCCCTTCCCTGACGCCGCAGCAACCGCGCCCTTCTCAGGCGCCGCGGCGCCCCTCGCGGCCCCCGCAGCGCCCTTCCCCGGCTCCGCTGCGCCGTCCCCGGACCCCGCGCTCCCCTTCTCCGGCGCCGCCGGCGCGGGCGCTTCCGCCGCGGGCGCAGGCTGCGCAGCGGCCGAGGCGTCCTTGGCGAGCGCCGGCACCGCGACGGTCTTCCGCTCGCCCCGCTTGATCGTGACCGACTTCTCCCACGGCTTTCTGCCAGGGGCGCTCGCGCTCACCTTGTGCTGGCCAGGATCGATCGGCCTCGCCTGGCCCCAGAGCGCGCCGTCGACCGGCGCCCCATCCAGCGTCACCTCGAGCCCCTCGACCACGGCCGCCCGCGGCACGCTCAGCGTCAGCCGCGGGAGCGACAGCTCCAGCTTCGCTCCCCTCGCCTTCGCGTCGGCCTCCAGGCGCTTGTTGCCCTCCTTGCGGGCCGCTGCGCCGAGATCGATGTACTCGGACCACGCCGTCGCGACCTTGCCCTGCTTCTCGTGGCACATCGCCAGCGCGAGGAGCGTCGCCGACCTCGGGCTCAGCCTGTAGCTCTCCTCGATCTTCGGGCAGGCCTCCGCGACCTTGCCCCTCTTCATCAGGCTCTTGCCCTCGTCGAGCAGCGCCTCCGCCTGCGCGAACGCGACGCCCGGGCTCACCGCGAGCGCGAGCGCGAACGCGACGCCGGCAAGACGCGCGCAGGAGCGCCCGCCGCGCGGCAACGCATCGAGGCAGGAGCCGCGGCGCCGCGCGCGCCAGGGAGAAGCAAGCAACTTGTCGGAAGTCTCAGCGTCTTGCCGGTTCAAACGGTTCGTCGCTCCCAGGGCCATGCCCGTGAGGTGATGTCGAAGGCGCGGGCGCGAGGACAGCGCGCCTCTCCAAGGAGGACGGAGCGTACCACGCCCCGTTTGAACCGAGCAAAGCCGCGCGCGGTGCGTGGAGATGACAGGACGGGCGCGTGGCAAGGCGCGGGTCAGCCGGCCGCAGAGCGCTCGTCGAGCAGCTTGATGCCGGCGGCGACCTCGCTGGCGAACGACTCGGCGAGCGCCCGGGCCTGGCCGAACCGCGGCGGGACCTCCCGGGCGGCGCGGGCGAGCGCCGCGACGGCGAGGTCGTGGGGCTGGCGCACGAGGACGCGGTACGCGAGGCTCCGGCCAGGAGGCGTGGCGACGACCGCGAGCGTCGAGGCCGACCACGCGAACGGCGGGTCCTTCCGCGCGGCGGTCGCGAGATCCGTGAGCGGCGTGCGCGTCATCCAGAGGGAGAGCGCCTCGGCGAAGTCCGGCGGGGCGAGCCCCGGGACGCCGTGGCCCATGTCCGCGAGGCCGACGCGCCGGGTCTCGACCTGGACGCCGCGCAGCTGCCGCCACCGGAGCAGCCGCGGGGGCGGGCGCTGGCCGCGGAAGCTCGCGCGGCCCGTCCACCAGGCGACGAGCGCGTCCGTGCGAAAGCAGTCGAGCACCCGCGCGAACGTCGCGTGCCGCGAGAGCGCGGACCCGACGTCCGCCGGCGCGGGCACGAGCTCGCAGAGGTCGCGCACGCTCGCGAGCAGGCGGGGATAGCGGCTGCGCGTGAGCACGCCGGCGAGCTCGTGGTTCGTGAGCTGGAGCAGGTCGTTCAGCGCGGCCAGGAGCGCCCACTCGGCCGCGCCGAGCTCCGGGAGCACGTCGATCGGGGCGATGAGGCGGGCGACGCGGACGCGGACCAGATCGATGCGCGAGCCGAGGTCGCGATCGATCGCCGGCGCGCCGTCGCCGAGGAGGAGCGCGAGCCGGACGCCGAAGGGGCGCACAAGGCGCAGCGGACCGCCGAGGACGAGCGGCGCGAGCACGTTCGCCTGGAGCTCGGAGAGGCGCTCGGCGATCGCTTCAGGCTGGGTCATTGGGGCGTCCGGCCAGGGCCCGGCGGCAGCGCCCTCGGCTCGGCGAGCGGCTCGGACGGGGCGAGGTCGCGCAGCGGCCGGATGCCGACGCCGCCGAGCACGACCTCGGGCAGCTCGGTGGCCAGCGCCGCCGTGAGGCCCGCGGACGACACGGCCACCGCCGACCATTGCTGGGCCTCGAGCAGCGCCGTCTCGAGGGGGACGAACGCCTCCTCCGGCACGCCGATCGCCCCACCGTCGCGCCCGATGAACAGCGCCTGCCCGGCGGGGGCGCCCAGCGCGCGGAACAGCACGCCGGGCGCGACCGCAGGGACCGCGTCGTACCCGGCAGGGATGTAGAGGCCCGGATGGACCTCCCGGAAGAACTCGCCGACCGGGATCCCCTCGATGCCCGTGGGGTGCCTGAGGAACGCGCCTGCCGCGGTGAAGGCGATGCGGGCGCGGCGCAGGGTCTCGGGGCCGAGCGCATAGGCGACGTGCCGCAGGAGCGGCATCTCCTGCGGCCGGATCCACGACGCCGTGACCGACCGCCACGGCTCGGAGCTCGGGACGAGGCGGAGCGAGAGCACGACCGACGCGGGGCGCTGCGCGTCGCCCTCCGCCGCCACCTTCGCCGCGACGGGCTCGCGGCCGAGCTCCACCCGGGCGAACGCCGCGACGTCGCCCATCGCCGGAAGCTTCGCGATCTCCAGCGCCTCGCGGCCCCCACCCCGGAAGAGCACGAGGCCCGCCTCGCCGAACACCGGGCAGGCGCGGAGGTTGACCGGGTGCCGGAACCCCACCTCCACCGCCGCGCCCGGCGCGACCGGGACGAAATACCCGAGCCCCGGCGTGCTCGTGAGCAGCGGGACCATCCGGGCAGGGAGGGCCGGCACGCGGAAGAGGTACCGGAGCACCGGGGCGTCATCGAAGCTCGACTCCGGCGGCCACTCGCACAGGCCGACCTCGGCCTCGACGCTGCTCCGGGACAAGTACCGGATCAGCGCCGGGCCGAGCCCCGACTCCGCGAGCAGCCAGCGCGGGCCAGGGTCCCGTCCGGCGGCCGGATCGAGGTGCGGCTCGAGCCGGAGCAGCAGCGTGCGCACGTCGACGCGCCGCTCGACCTCGTACGTCTGCGAAAAGGCGTTGTGATAGAGCGAGAGCGCCGCGTCGCTGGGCAGGATCTGCGGGACGTCGTACCCGAACGGCGCGGCCGCGTCGCGGTACTGGACGAAATGCCGGCTCGTGCCGGTGAAGCTGTAGCCGCCCGCGAGCCGCGCGATCTCGGCGACACGGTCGAGCCGATCGCTGCTCTCGGCCGCGAACAGGAGGGTGACCTCCCGCGCCCCCAGCTTCGAGCGCACGATCTCGACGACGAGCGAGCGGAGGATGTCCGCGAGCGAGCCCTGCCGCGTGTACAGCGCCAGGAAGGCGACGAGCCGATCGATCGACGGCAGGAGGACGAGCCCCTTGGCGCCGAGCGCGACCCCCTTGGCGTCGAGCCCGAGGCCGGGCGTGCGCAGCCGGGTCTGGTGAACGGCGACGCGATCGAGCATCGAAATGGCTCCCGCCGCTCGAACGTAACGTGACGGTGAACGTAACGTTGAAGGAGCAGCGGAGCCGACGACCGTAGGAGGAGCCGCCGGATCCGTCAAGAGAGGCCCGCCGCGCGCTCTACGACGTCTCCGGCCGGATCGCCGCGTCCGCGACGTTGCCGGGTTCCCGTGACGGCGACACTGGAACTGCCATGAGCGACGGCGTAGTCTCTTTCGCGAATGCGCCCTGTCGGAACACCGCAGGCCCACGCGGCCCGGCGCCATGAGATCGCCTCTCCGCTGCGCCGGAGCCCACCCGGCGCCCATCCCTCGGACCACGTCGGCTAGCGCATGAGCTCCGCGCGCATCGAGTCCGCACGGCCGCTCGTCGCAGGCCGGTTCCACATCGAGCACGAGGTCGGCCGCGGCGGGATCGGCACCGTGCACCGCGCCTTCGACGTGCAGACAGAGCGGTACGTCGCGCTGAAGATCATCACGGCGGTCGGCGTCGACGCCGAGGACCAGGCCCGGCTCTCCCGCGAGGGGCAGGTCCTCTCCGAGCTCGATCACCCGGGGATCGTGAGGGTCGTTGCGTTCGGGACGCTCGAGGCGAGCGCTGTCGACGCGGAGGGGCGGCGGATCGAGGAGGGCGCGACCTTCATCGCGATGGAGTGGCTCGACGGCGAGGACCTGGCGGCGCGCCAGAAGCGCTCCCCGCTCTCGCTGCGCGAGGGGATCGAGGTCGGGCGGCAGGTCGCGAGCGCGCTCGCGGCCGCGCACGCCGCGGGCGTCGTCCACCGCGACATCAAGCCGTCCAACATCCTCCTCCTGCGCGGCTCGCCGGACGCCCCGCTCCGCACCAAGCTCGTGGACTTCGGCGTCGCGGCGTCGAAGGAGCTCGTGCTCACGACGGACGCGGGCGGCCTCGTCGGCACGCCGGCGTACATCTCGCCGGAGCAGGCGCGCGGCGACGCGACCGTGGACGCGCGCAGCGACCTCTACTCGCTCGGCGCGACGCTGTTCGAGCTGGTCGCCGGCCGGCCCCCGCACATGGGGCCGACCTCGATCGCGACCCTCGTCCGCCTGGCGACGACGCCCGCGCCGCGCCTCTCGGAGTTCCTGCTCGACGTGCCACCGGCGCTCGACGACCTGATCCACGCGCTCCTGCTCGCCGACCGGGAGCTCCGGCCGAGCTCGGCGCACGAGGTGGCGGACAGGCTCGCGGCGCTCGCCGACGAGCCGTACCTGCCCACCCCGTCGCCGCTGCGCGTGAGCGACAACCCGCCGGGCGCGATGGGCACGCGGCTCGTGACCACGATCGTGGCGCTGCACGTGGCCACCGGCGAGGAGCGCCAGCGGGAGCTCGAGGCGCTGCGCCGCCGCGGGGCCGACGCGCTGCCGCTCGGCACGGACTCGATCGCCGCCCACCTCGGCGTGCGGCAGGCCCACGGCGACGAGGCGTCCCGCGCCCTCGAGCTCGGGCTCGCGCTCGGCGGCCGCGGCGGCCGCGTCGGCGTCGCCTCCGGCCGCATGCGCGTCGACAGGACGCGCGCGGCCGGCGAGGTCGTCGACCGCGCGGTCGCGCTCGCGCGCGAGGCGGGCCTCGGCAGGGTCCTCGCCGACGCCACAACGGTGGAGCTGTCCCGCGGGCGCTTCATGGGCGAGCCCCTGGAGAGCGGCGCCGTGCGGGTGCTCTCGCGCGCGCCGAAGCGGCCCGACGCGCAGACGCCGTTCGTGGGGCGGGACGCCGAGCTCATCACGACCGTCGCGGCGTTCGAGCGCTGCGTGGAGGACGGGACGCCGGTCGTGATGAGCATCTCGGGGCCGCCGGGGATCGGCAAGAGCCGGCTCGCGCGCGAGTTCGTCGCCCGCATCGTGGATCGACCGGATCCGCCGCGGCTCATCCAGCTGCGCTGCGAGTCGTTCGGCCGCGCGCAGGCGCTCGGCGTCGCCACGGACGCGCTGCGGGTCCTCATGGGCCTGCCGAAGGGCGCGTCGCTGGAGCAGGCCGAGGACGCGGTGCGCGCGCGGCGGCCGCTCCACGGCGACGGCGGGCTCCTCGCGCGCCTGCTGGCGAACCAGCCGTTCCCCGACGGCGTCGACCTGCGCGGCGCGCGCGACGCGCTCTACCTCTCGATGACCGACATCGCCGTCGACGCGGCGTCGAGCGAGCCGTGCGCGCTGCTCGTCGAGGACGCGCAGTGGGCCGACCCGGAGAGCGTCGCGTGGCTCGATCACCTCCTCGGGCGGGCGACCGGGAGGGCGCTGTTCATCCTGCTCATGGTGCGCCCCGCGTTCTGGCGCGACCAGGGCCAGCGCTTCGCCGGCCGCGACCACGTGCGCGTGGAGCTGCGCCCCATCGCGCGCCGGGCCACGCGCGAGATCGCGCGGGCCGTCTTCAGCGCTGCCGCGGCCGCGCGGCCGTTCGAGGACGCGACGCTCGACCGCGTCGCGCAGCAGGCGGCCGGCTCGCCGCTCTTCGCCGAGGAGCTCGCGCGGGTCATCGCCTCAGGCAAGGACGCCGCCACGGCGCCCACCATCGAGGCGGCCATCCAGGTGAGCCTCGACGCGCTCGACGAGCCCACCCGGGAGGCGGTGGTGCGCATGAGCGTCTTCGGCCTGTCGGTGTGGGACGTGGGCCTCGCCGAGGTCGGGGTGGCGGAGCCCGCGACGGCGCTGAAGAAGCTCATCGCCGCGGAGCTCCTCGTCGCGCAGCCCGCGTCGCGCTTCCCTGCCGCGCGCGAGTTCCTGTTCAAGCACGCGCTCGTCCGCGACGTCGCGTACGCCTCCGTCGGCGACGAGCTCCGCCAGCGGCTGCACGCCGCGGCGGCGCGCTGGCTCGATCGGCTCGGCGAGGACAGCGCGACGGTGGCGCAGCACTTCGACCTCGGCGGCGAGCACGAGGAGGCCGCGATCCGCTGGGAGGCCGCCGCGCGGCGCGCCCTGGCGACGAACTCGCTCCGCGACGCGGTCACGATGGCCGATCGCGCGCTCGTGTTCTCCCCGGACAAGCCGACGGCGTTCGCGCGCGCGGTCCTCCTCGAGGAGGCGTACTCGCGGCTCGACGCGCGCTCGCCCGAGCGCGACTCGGCGATCCGGGCGATGTGGGAGAACGTCTTTGACGAGGCGAGCGAGCTGCGCACGCTGACGGCCCGCGCGCGCTACGACCACGCGTGCGGCTCGGGGATCGACCTGGAGGGGCGGCTGACGGCGCTGCGCGACCGCGCCCGGTCGATCGATCTCGTCGAGGAGGAGGCGCAGTGCTCGGCGACGCTGGCGCAGGTCCACGCGTTCGCCGGGCAGCTGGCGATGGCCGAGCAGGAGGCCGCGCACCTGCTCGACCTCGCGGCGCGGCGGAACCTCGTCTGGGCGGCGGTCGACGCCTGGCAGACGCGCGCGGTCGCCCACCAGACCCGCGGCGAGCCGGCCGCCGCGCTGGGGGCGCGCCGGAACGCGGCGCGGGCCGCGCGCCGCGCCGGGCTGCAGGAGCGCGAGGCGATACTGACGATGAACGTCGGCTTCGCGCTGACGACCATCGGCGCCCGGGAAGAGGCGCTCCAGGAGATCGAGGGGGGCATCGCCAGGGCGCAGGCGATCGGCAGCTCCGGGGCGGCGCGGCACGGGCAGATGATCCTGCTCTGCTGGGCGGCGACGTTCGGCCCCGAGCCCCGGCTCGACGCCGTGCTCGCGGAGCCGCGCGCGAGCGCGGACGAGGCCGCGGGGAGCATGTGGGTCGTGCGCGACCGCGTGACGCTCGGCATCCTGTTCTACCGGGGCTGCGAGCTCTTGCGCCTCGAGTCGTCGGGCCTGGCGCGGGCGCGCTCGCTGCTGAAGAAGGCCACCGACGCGTACCGCGTCACGGACAACCGCGACGTCCTGCCCGTGGCGCTCGGGTTCTGCGCCGAGGCGGAGCGCCGCTTCGGCGACGCCGAGCAGGCCCGCGAGATCGCGCGGGAGGCGGCGGCCCTCGTCGAGGCGGGCGCGCCGAGCCTGCTCAACGAGGCGCCGATCTACCTCGCGCTCCACGACGCCTGCGTGGACATGGGCGATCTGGAGGGCGCGCGGGCCGCGATGGAGCGCGCGATGCCCCCGCTCCTGCGCCGGCTGAAGGGCCTCGAGGGGACGCCCTACGCCAGCTCGTTCCTGCTCAACCTGCCGCAGAACTCCGCGCTGCTCGCGGCCGCCGAGGCCTACGGCTGCGTGCCGCCGGAGCTCGAGGTGATGCTGAGCGGCCGGCCGTAACGCCCCGCGCGGCGCTCCGACGCCCTCTCGCGCGGCCTCCGGCGGTCACGCCGAGCCCGCGGCGCTGCCGGTCACTTCCGAGGCGCGGTTCCGCCGCCTGCCTTGGGGGACGTCGACGGCACCGGGCGGAGGTTGATGGTCAGCACCTCGTCGCGCGTGAACACCACGAAGCGCGCCTCCGGGGTGTACCCGTCGGCGGTGACCCGGATGCGGTGCCCGGTGCCATCCCGGCTGAACCTCGCGAAGAACGGGTTGCTGGGGAGCTCCACGTCGTCGAGGTAGATCTTCGCGTCCAGCGGCGTGGCGATGATCCGGAGCTCGACGAGGTTGGCGACCGGGGGCGCGTAGGTTGGAGGAGATGGGGTCGTGGCCTCGCCCCCCCTGGTCTCCGGAGGAACATCGCCCTCTGGCGGGGTCGCCGTGGGGCGAAGCGCGAGGACCGCCCACGCGCCGCCGATCAGCAGCACCGAAAGCACGGCGATCCCCGCGCTCCAGAGCGCCTTTCGCCGGGTCGACTTGGTGTTGGCGACCATGATCGTGGGGATCGTCTGGCGGTTCGAGATGCTGTCCTCGCGCGACGGGTCGTCGCCCAGCATCTGTTCCCCCACCGGCGCGGAGAACTGCTGCGACATCTGCGAGAGCGGCATGCGCTGAGACCACGGCACGGCGCCGCGCTCCTCGAGCACGGGCAGGATCTCGAACTCCTCCCCGCCCTCGGCCGCGCCGGCGTGGAGCCGCCCCAGCTGGTCGCTGATCGCGGACCTCACCTCGGCGCGGCGGTGCGCGAAGGTCTCACCGATGAGGCGGCCGATCTCGGCCGAGGAGGGGCGGCGGCCCATCGTCGCCAGGTACGCCTCGACGTCGTCACGCATCTGGGCCGCCGTCGCGTACCGCTCCTCGGGCGCCATCGCGAGCGCGCGCGAGCAGATCCGCTCGAGGGCGTCAGGCGCCGCGGGCCACCGCTCGCGCAGCTTCGGGATCTCGCCGAACGTGAGCCGCTGGAGGATCTGCACGTCGGAGAGATCTCCCCAGAAGCGCTCGCCCACGACGAGCTCCCAGAAGATGAGGCCCATCGAGAAGATGTCCGCGCGGCGGTCGACCATCGTCGCGAGGGCCTGCTCCGGCGCCATGTACCGGATCTTCCCCTTCACGACGCCGGTGCTGGTGTCCGCGTCGCGCGTCGCCCACTTCGCGATCCCGAAATCGACGACCTTCGCCTGCCCGTCGTAGGTGACGAAGATGTTGTGCGGGCTGATGTCGCGGTGGACCACATGGAGCGGCTGGCCGTTGAAATCCATGAGGTCATGCGCGTAGTGAAGCCCGGCGAGCGCGTCGGCGAGGATCGCCAGGTAGACCGCGCGGTGACGCGACGGGTCGATCTTCCTGCAGATCCGATCGAGGGAGTGCCCTTCCAGGTACTCCATCACGATGTAGTACTGCTCGTCGATCTGGCCGCACTCGTACGTCTGCACGACGTTCGGGTGGTTCAGCCGCGCGGCGAGCCTCGCCTCGTCGAGGAACATCGCGTTGACCTCGGGCTCGGTCGCGATCCCCGGCTTGAGCCGCTTGATCACGACCAGCTTCTCGAACCCGAGCGGGCCGCGATGCGCAGCGAGGAAGACCTCGGCCATCCCTCCCTGCCCAAGCTTTGCGATCAGCCTGTATCTCCCGAAGCCTCTCGCGGACTGCACGGGGAGCCGGACGATCATCGATGACGAGGTCACAGCACCTGATCGTTCGTAAGGATTGCTGACTCGTCAAGCAGACTCATGGAGATGTGCATCCCTCCGGCACAGCGGAGCCCCGGGGCGAGGAGCGCACGCGCGCTCCCCGAGTGCCCCGGGTGCTCCGGTTAATGAGGTGAATTCCGCTACTTAGGCCCTGCTGCCGCGCGGGATCACCCCTCGCCGATGGCGATCCCGAGCGCCTGACGCAGCGCGAAATACTGATCGCTTGTCGAGAAGACGATCAGCTCCTTGAGCCTGTCCTGGGGCGGGAGATCCCCGGGCTGCTGCGGCTCGGCGGCGATGATCTTCTTCGCGATCTCGAGATCGCCCGAGAGGAGCAGGCCGGTGCGCGCCGCGGTGATGTCGACGCACTGGACCCACCGCTTGATGTTGGCCTTCGCGCCCTCCGCAAGGAACTTCTTGACCACCATGCGGAGCCCCTCGAGCTGCATCGGCTGCATGAACCCGCGGAGCGTCTGCGCGGTCGCCGTGATCTGCTTCTCGATGTCCGGCGGGACCGACGTGTCGGGCGCGACGAGCTTGATCCCGGCGAAGAGGAGCACCGTCAGCTCGGTGACCGTCGGGAACAGCGTCTTGATGTAGTGCTCGCCGCGGTACATCGCGAGGTGCTTGCCGACGATGAACGTGAGCTCCTGCGGCGAGAACCCGGTCAGCACGGTCTGCCCTGCGACGGACGCCGGCTGCTCGTTCGCCACCGCGACGAGCGCGCCGGGCACGTCGCTCCGCACGTAGAGCCGCGGCGCCGGCAGGCCGAGGACGTTGGCCGCCCACCCGAAGGTCCGGGCGAACGTCACCGTCGAGGTCGCCGGATCCTGCAGGAAGCGCTGATCGAGGACCGGCAGCTCACGGCGCTGCTTGAGCGTCTCGATCTTCGCCCTGAGCGCGGCCCCCGCGATCATCTCGAAGATCTTGCCGACGTAGAGGTTCTCCTCCTCGTGGAACAGGTTCCTGATCCACTGCTCGTTGTCGAGCCGGCTCTTCGCCTGGATGAGCCCCTGCGGGCGGTAGTCCTCGAAGTACTGCTGCTCGTCGGGATCGGCCTTGCGGAGGAAC
Organism: Sorangium sp. So ce117; assembly: GCF_051524395.1. Lineage (NCBI taxonomy): Bacteria > Pseudomonadati > Myxococcota > Polyangiales > Polyangiaceae > Sorangium > Sorangium sp. So ce117. Next base: position 4,227,869 of record NZ_CP150309.1, on the reverse strand, counting down.
GACAGCGCCGCCGCGACGCACCAGGCCTGGTCGTAGCGCTTGCTGTCCACGTACAGGCGGTAGAGCCGCTTGTACGGGTCGATCTTCATCGGATCGATCTTGACCATCGCCTGGAACTCGCCGGTCGCCAGATCGAACTGCTCCGACTGCTCGTAGAGCTCCGCGAGGATCAGGTGCTCCGTCGCGTCCTCGGGCTTGAGCCGCGACGCCATGCGGAACGTCTCGAGGGCGGCCGTCCTGTCGCCGAGCCGATCACGGTAGATGAGCCCGAGCGCGTGCCAGAGGCTGTACTCGAGGTCCGTGTTCCCCTTGCCGGCGACCCGATGCAGCATCTTGCGGTACGCCCGCTCGAGCTGCTTCCACTCCTTCTGCGCCGTGAGGATCTTGTTGATGCGCTCGAAGGCCTCGAGGGAGTGCGGGTTCAGATCGAGTGTGTCGTTGAACAGCTCCACCGCGCGCGCCGGGTCGTCCAGCTTGTCGCGGTAGATCTGCGCCATCGTGTAGAGGTAACGGCTCTTCCGATCCGGCTGCGGCTCCAGCTCCGCGATGCGCTGGAGGCAGTCCACCATCCGCTCCCACTGCCCCGTGCGCTGGTAGAGCTGGAGCAGCTTGTGGAGCAGCACGTGGTTCTGCGGCTCCAGCTCGAGCGCCTCCTCCAGGGCCTCCACGCCCTTCGGGATGTTGTTCTCCTTGTCGACCCAGATGTCGCCGATGTCGTTCAACATCCTGAACCGCTCGAGGCCGTCCATGATGTTGTCGAGGATCAGCCGCTTGTAGTGGCAGACCTGCTTCCAGTCCTTGAGCGCGTCGTAGACGGCGACCATCGCCTCGAGCGTCGGCCGGTGCGCGGGCTCGGCCCCGAGCGCCTTCTCGAAGTTGTTGACCGCCTGCTTCGACTGCCCCTGCGCCTGCTTGATGCAGCCGAGCTTGTAGTAGACGGTCGCGCGCTCCTCGGTCTCGGCCTCGTCGAGGCTGGTGAGCACCTTCTGGTAGTTCGTCAGCGCGCTCGCCCAGTCGCCGAGCTTGAAGCTGACGTCCGCCAGACCCCGGATCGTCTCCTGATCGGCCAGATCGAGGTTGTGCGCGGCCGTGTACGCCTTGAGCGAGGCGTCGTCCTTGCCGAGCCGCTCGAGGACCCGCCCGAAGGTCCGCTGCAGCCGGTGCTGCTCTGACCTGTCGCGCTTGCCGCTCTTCCTGACGAGCATCTCCGCGAGCGGCTCGGCCTGGGCCCACCGCTCCGTGGAGACGTACTCGCTCAGGAGCGGCATCGCGGCGTCCTCGTTGTCGGGATCGCTCTGGAGCGCCATCTCGTACGCCTGCACCGCGAGCGCGTGCTCGCTGAGCATGTCGTCCCGGAGCTTGCCGAGCTCGACGAGCAACCGCGCCTTGGCGCGGGGCGCGTCGGTGTTCATCTGCTCCTGATCGAGGTAACGCGCCGCCCGGTCCCAGTCGGCCGCGTCGATCGCGATCACCCGCAGCGCCGCCAGCGTCGGCACGTGCGACGGATCGAGATCGAGCGCCATCTCGAAGCGCTCCTGGGCCAGGACCCGCTCGCCGAGCTTCTCGTCGAGCTGCCTGCCGATCCGGAAGTACATCTCGACGCGCTGCTTGCCGTCGGCCGTCAGGTCGGCGACGCGCGTCATGTACTCGATGGCCTTCGACGAGTTGTCCTGCTTCTCGTAGAGCTTCGCCAGCGCCTCCAGGGCCGGGATGTGCGTGTCCTGGATCTCGACGATGTTCAGGTACGCGTCGATGGCGCGGTCGAGGTCCTCGATCTCCTCTGCGTAGACCTTGGCCGTGTGGGACCAGAGCTCGATCTTCTTCTGCCGGTCCTCCGCCGCGTTGATGTGGCGATCGTAGGTGTTGATGAGATCGTGCCACTGGCGGAGCCGGCGATAGCAGCGCTCCAGGGCCTCGAGCGCGGGCTCGTGGCTCGGGTCGATCTCGACCACCTGCTCGAGGCGCGCGGCCGACAGATCGGGCTTCAGGAACTGTTCCTCCTGGAGGGTCGCGATCTTCATCAGCACGTCGATGCGCTCGCGCTCCGTGGTGACCACGTCGAGCTGCATCTCGAGGACGCGCACGAGATCGGGCCACTGGTGCGTCGCCGTGTAGACGCGCTCGAGCCCCCGCATCGCGAGGAGGTTCGAGGCGTCGATGTCCAGCACCTCGCGGTAGACCGCGCCGGCCTTCTCGATCAGGCCGAGCTTGGACTCGTAGAGGCCGGCGGTGCGCAGCTTCACGGCCGCGACGACGTCGGACTCGTTCACGGCCCGCGCCTTGCGGAGCAGGACGTCGACGAGATCGTTCGACTGATCGCGATCCGTGTAGATCCGCTCCAGCGCCTCGAGGGCCGGGAGGTGCAGCGGATCCACGTCGAGGGCGCGCCGGTAGAAGCTGAGCCCCTGCTCGACCTCGCCCATGTGCCGCTCGAGGACCTCGCCGAGCTCGGTCAGGACCTCTTTCCGATCGACGTCGGTCACCGCGACGTTGAGGGCGCTCGTCAGCATCTGCCCCTGCTGCTGCCACTGGCCGGTCTTCTTGAAGAAGTTCGCCATCTGGCGCAGCACGGCGACGTTGTTCGGGTCGTGCGCGAGGATCTGCTGGTAGTACGGCTGGGCGTACTCGGGGTGGCCGAGGTCCTCCGCGTACCACTTGGCGAGGCGCAGGCAGAGCGTGATCTTCTGGAGCGGGGCCGTCTGCTGCTGCAGCCACCCGTTCACCGTCTGCACGAGCTCCGGCCAGCGGTTCGTCGCCTGCGCCATGCGCTCGAGGTAGCGGACCGTGTCCATGTCGGAGAAGTCCATCTCGAACGCCGTGAGCAGCGCGTCGAAGGCCTGCGGCTTGTCCTCGAGCTGCTCCTCGAAGACCCGGGCCACCTTGCGGAGGATGTCGGTCTTGTCGGAGACCTCCTCGCGCGAGTCGAGCCGCGCGAGGTAGAGCTCGATGAGCGGCTCGCTCCGCCGGGCCGCGTCGTGGAGCTGCTCGAGCGCCGCGAAGGCCTGGTCGTGCGTCGGCTCGAGCTCCAGGACCTTCTCGTACGCGAGCGTGCCCCGGTCCCTCTCCTCGACCTGGTGCTCCCAGATCTGCGCCACCTCGAGGTACTCGCGCACCTTGTCCGCCGGCGACTCGTAGGCCGCCGCCCGGCCCATCTTCACGTCGATGACCTCGACCCAGCGCCCCTCGGCCCGGAGCAGGTTCTCCAGGGCGGCCATCGCCTCGAAGTCCTTCGGGTCGACCTCGAGCAGCTTCCTCCAGGCGTCGATGGCGTCGTACGCCTGCCCGAGGACGTGCTGGTAGGTCGTCCCGAGCTCGCGGTACAGCGCGATCACGTTCTCGGCCGGCAGCACGTCCCGCGCCCGATCCACCGTCTGGTGGAGCGAGCTCACGATCTGCTCGGGCTCGTTGCGCAGCCGCCAGATCGCCGCGATGGCGTAGAGCGCCTCGAGGTTCGCGTAGTCGATGTCGAGGACGCGCTGGTAGTCGTCGAGCGACGAGTCGTCGCGGCCGAGCTGCTCGTGGAACAGCTTGGCGCGGCGGAGCAGCACCGCGACGCGCGACTCGTCGTCGATCGCGATGTCGTAATGCCGCTCGAGGACGTCGCAGAGCTCGGACCACTGCCCCACCCGCTCGTAGAGGTTGGACAGCGCCCCGAGCGCCTCCGGATCCTCGCCCCGGAGGTCGAGGACGCGCTTCCAGGTCTCGACCGCGCCCTGGACGTCGTTCAGCCGATCGGCGAGCAGGTGCGCCATCTTGGCGCGGATGTCGGCCTCCTGGCTGTCGCCCATCGCGTTCTCGAGCTCCCGCTCCAGCACGACCTTGAGCTGGGTCCAGGCACCCTTGGCCGTGTAGATGCGCTCGAGGGCGCTGATCGCCTGCTCGTTCGTCGTCTCGAGCTCGTCGAAGATGCGCCGGAACGCGCGGATGGCGTCGTCGAGCTGACCGAGCCGCTCCTCGTACGTCTGCCCGAGCCGGAGGTACAGGTCGACGAGCTCCGGGCGATCCTCGGTCGCGCGCACCCGCTGCTCGAGCACGCTCGCGAGCTCCGGGTACTGCTCGAGCTGCGTGTAGATCCGATCGAGGTTCGAGAGCGCCTCGGCCTCGAGCGGCTCGATGCCGAGCACGTACCGGTACGTCTCCTCGGCCTTGGCGACGTCGCTGAGGTCGGTCTCGAAGACCCGCGCGAGCCGCTTGCCGATGCCGGTCTGGACGTCCTTGTCGCTGTGGATGCCCAGCACGTCGGCGTACGCGTTGGCGAGCATCTCCCAGCCGCCGTCGACCGAGCCGGCGAGCCGCTCGACCTCCTCGAGCGTCTTCTCGTCGCCCGGGTACTCCTTCAACGCCCGCATGAAGACGGCGAGGGCCCCGTCCGGCGAGATGAGGCGCTCCTCCTGGAGCTCCCCCAGCCGGTAGTACATCGCCTGCCGCTCCTGCGCCTCGGTGAGGTGGGTGAGCTCCGCCTCGAGCACCCCGCCGAGCTTCTCCCACTCCGCCGCCGCCTGGTAGAGCGGCTCCAGGATGGCGCCGATCTCGATCTGCTTGATCCCGGCCGCGAAGAGCCCCTCGAGGGCCTCGAGCGTGGGCGAGTGCTCGGGCGCCGCCGTGAGCACCTCGCGGTACGCCCCGATGGCCGCGGGCAGGTCGTTGAGACGCGTTTGATAGACCACGCCGAGCCGGTACTTGAACTCGAGGATCTCGTCCGGCGACTGCGCGATCTCCGACTCGCGCGACAGGATGGTGACGAGATCGCCCCACCGCTCGGTCGCGGTGAACAGGCGATCGAGCGACGCGATCGCGGTCTGGTTCTCCGGCTCGACCTCGAGCACGCGCCGGTAGCGCGCGACGGCGCTGTCGATGTCGTCGAGCTGCGTCTCGAAGATCTGCGCGAGCCGCAGCCCGAGCTCCACGAAGCGCGCCGGCTCCTCGCCGAGCCGGCCGAGCTCCGTGTCGTACAGCGCGGCGACCTGCGGCCAGCGGTTCACCATCATCGCGAGCCGCTCCAGGTTCGAGAGCGACTCCTCGTTGCCGATGTCGCACGTCACCGCCCGCGCGTACGTCTCGAACGCGGTGACGTGGTCGCTCAGCATCTCCTCCGACAGGCGCGCGACGCGGTGGAGCAGATCGACCTTCTCGTACGGGTCCTCGGCCACCTTGACCCGGACCTCGAGCACGCTGATCAGCTTCTGCCACTCGCCGGACGCGTCGTAGATCGGCTCGAGCACCAGCGCGGCGCCGAGCGGCTCGCGGCTGCCGTCCTTGATCTGCTCGAGCGCCCGCAGCGTCGGCTCGTGATCGGGCATCTGCTGCAGGAGATCACGGTAGAGCTCGATCGCCCGGGACACGTCGTCGAGGTGCTTCTCGTAGAGCTCCGCGATCCGGTACTGGTAGCTGATGCCCTCCGCCGGGTCCGCGGTGATCTCCGCCTCGTGCTGGAGCACGCTGAGCAGCTCGAGCCAGTTCTGCGACGTCTGGTAGAGCACGTCGAGCCGCCCGAGCGCCTGGAGATCGTCCGGATCGATCTCGAGCACGCGCTGGTACGTGTCGATCGCGCTCGCGACGTTGCCTAGCTCGCGCTCGTACACCGCGCCGATCTGGTAGTAGATGCGCTTCTTCTCGTTCGAATCGAGGACGAGATCGGCCTTCTTCGCGTAGACCGAGAGGAGCTCCTGCCAGCGTGAGAGGCTGAGGTAGAGCTTCGTCAGCGCGTCGATCGCCCGCAGATCCTCGGCGTCGAGCTCGAGGACCTTGCCGTAGACGGCGATGGCCTGATCGTGCCGCTCGAGCACCTCCTCCTCGAGGCTCGCGGCCTGGAAGAGGGCGAGCTTCTTCTCGGTCAGGTCGTCGAGGATGTCCGCCTTCTGCTGGAGGATCTGCGACAGCTCGTTGTAGCGCTCCGAGGTCCTGAACAGCCGCTCGAGCGACTCGGCGGCGTGCAGGTTGCGCGGATCGATCTCGAGCACGCGCCGGTAGTGCCCGACGGCGCTGTCCATGTCGCCGAGGTCTCCCTCGTAGATCCGCGCGCTCATCGTGTAGAGCGAGCTCGCGAGCTCCGCGTCCGTCTGCTGCGCCGCCAGCGTCTCGAACACGCGCGCCAGGTCGGCGAAGCGACCGGTCGCGCGCGCGAGCCGGTCGAGCCCCTCCTGCGTCGACTCCGAGGCCGGATCCTGGCTCAGCGCCCGCGCGTAGGTGTCGAAGGCCGAGCTGAGGTCGCTGCCCGCGTCCTCGTAGAGCACGGCGATCTGGTGGAGCAGCTCGACGCGACGGGTCACGTCGTCGCTGCGCCGCACCTGCACCTCGTGCACCCCGATGAGCTTCTGGAAGTCGCCCGACTGGCGGTACAGCGGCTCGAGGATCTCCGCGATCGCGAGCTCGTGCTCGGCGACCTTCCCGAGGCGCTCGAGCGCCCCGAGCGCCTCGACGTTGGTCGGCTCGCGCTCGAGCACCTGCCGGTAGATGTCGATCGCCGAGTCGACGAGCCGCATCCGCGACTCCCGCAGCGCGGCGAGCCGGAGCATCAGCCGGATCTGCGCCTCCTCCTCGACCGCGATGCCGAGCTGCGCCTCGAGGTTGTCCGCCAGCTCTTCCCACATGCCCTGGCGGCTGAAGAGCCCGTCGAGCGCCGTCAGCGCCACCAGGCTCGTGTTGTCGATGGAGAGGACCTCGCGGTACGCGGCGATCGCCTCCTCCGGCTGCCCGAGCCGCTGCTCGTAGACCTCGGCCATCTGGGCGTAGAGGCCCTCGCGCTCGGTCGGCTGGTGCACGAGCTCGATGCGGCGCCGGTAGACGCCGATGAGATCGCCCCAGCGCTCGGTGCGCCGGTAGAGCTCGTCCATCGCCTCCAGCGCCTCCGAGTCGGCGGGGTCGATCGAGAGCACGCGGAGGTAGCCGTTCGCCGCCTCCTCGACCTTGCCGAGCCGCTCGTGGATGCTCGCGAGGCGCATCCAGTACTCGCGGCTCAGCCGCGCGTCGCTCAGCGAATCGGCGATCTCGCTGAAGATGACGTCGAGCTTGTCCCAGGCGCCCGCCTGCGCGGCGAGCGACTCGAGCTCCGCCCGCGTCTCGGCGTGCGACGGGTCGTCCTTGAGCGCCCGCGACTGCGCGTCGAACGCGCGGCCCAGGTCGCTCAGGCTCTCGGCCGCCGTCCGCGCCACCTTCCGGAGCAGCGCCACGCGCGTCGCCGTGTCGCCCTCGGCCGCGGCGAGGATCTCGAGCGCCTGGATCAGCTTCTCCCAGTCGCCGCGCCCCTCGTAGATCTCCTGCAGGATGGCCGCCGCCTCGGCCCGCAGGGACTCGTTCGAGAGCAGCGCCTCGAGCGCGAGGCGCGCCGCGTCGTTGCCCGGATCGAGGATCAGGATTTCCTTGTAGTTCTCGAGCGCTCCGGCCGCATCGTTCAGGTGCTTCTCGAGGGTGCTCCCGAGCCGGAACTTGAGGTCGATGAGCGCCTGCTCGTCGAGCGGAGAGTCGATCCGCTTGCGGAGCACGTCGACGTAGGACTCCCAGTCCTGCTGCTCGCGGTAGAGCTTGTCGAGCGCCGCGAGCGCCTGCGGGTCCGTCGGCTCGTCGTCGAGCACCTGGCGGTACGTCCCGATCGCCTGCGCCGCGTCGCGCAGCTCCCCTTCGTAGAGCTCCGCGATCGCATAGAGGATCTGCTTGCGCTCCTCCGGCTCGGTGACGATGCCGAGCTTCTTCTCGTAGATGCCGAGCAGCTCGCCGAACCGGCCCGTCTCGCGGTAGAGCCGCTCCAGCGCGCCGATCGCGGCCTGGTTCTCGCCGTCCGCCTCGTACACGGCGCGGAACTGCGAGAGCGCCTCGTCGATGCGCTTCACCTCGTCGAGCAACACCCGCCCGAGCCGGAGCCGGAGATCGACCCCGAGCGCGATGTCCCCCTCGCCCTCCGCGCGCGAGATCGCCGACGAGTAGGCCTGGATCAGGGCGTCCCACCCCTCGGTCGAGCGCGCGGCGCGCTCGACGTCATCGATGCACTGCTCGTCCTGCGGGGCGATCTGGAAGGCCGAGAGGTAACGCTCGAACGCCCGCTGCGGCTCCTTGAGGCGCGTCTCGTAGAGCGCCGCGACCTGCCGGTAGAGGTCGAGCCGGGAGACGTCGTCCTGGTCGTGCGAGAGCTTCACCTCGATGGCGCCGGCGAGCCCCTTCGGGTTGTTCGCCTGCGTGTAGATCGGGATGAGCGCCTCGGCCGCGGCGAGGTGCGAGCCGTCGATCGAGAGCACCTTCTCGTAGGCGCGCGCCGCGCGATCCGCCTTCTGCTTCTGGACCATCCAGAGCTCGGCGATCTTGACCAGCAGGCTGATCTTGGCCGCGTCGTCGGTCTCCTTGGCCTCCTGCGACTCGAGGACTCGGATGAACTCGTCCCACTTGCCGCTCTCGGCGTAGAACACCTCGAGGTCGTCCCAGCGCTGCAGCTGGAGGTACGCCTTCTTGAGCGCCTCCTGGGCCTTGCGGTCCTGGGGGTTCAGCGCGATCACCTCTTGCCAGGCCTTGACGGCCGCCTCGTCGTCCTTGAGGCGCTCGCCGTAGAGCTGCGCGAGCTTGCTGAGGAGCGCGAGCTTCTGGGTGCTGTCGAAGGTCGTGTCGACCTGCTTCTGCAGCACCCTCGCGAACGCCTGGTAGTCCTTGTTCTTCTCGTAGAGCCCGGCCAGCGCGTTCAGCGCCTCGGGGTTCTCCGGGTCGTTCGCGAGGACCTCGTCCCAGAGCTCGATGCAGAAGTCGACCTTCTTCACCCGCTCCGACGCGAGCTTCGCGATCTCGAGGTACTTCGCGGCGCGATCGCCGCCCTCCGGGAGCGCCGCGGCCTCGCGGCGGAGCAGCCCGATGAGCTTCTCCCAGTCGCGCCGCTTCTCGTAGCTCTGGCGGAGGAAGTCGATCGCCTGCGCGTGCTCGCCGTCGATCGCGAGGATCGACTCGTAGCACTTCACCGCCTCGGCAGCGTTCGAGAACTTGCCCGAGTAGAGCTCCGCCGCCTTCGCGTAGTTGTCGATCTTCTCGGCAGGATCCGAGACCGCCTCGGCGATCTCGATCAGCGTCTTGACGTACTCGTTGTACCGCTTGGCCTGCTCCTGCTTCTGGGCCTTGGCCTTGAGCTCCTCGACGCGGCCCGCGGCCTCCGCGGCCGGAGGCGGCGGCGCTGTCGGCCGCCGGCCGACCTCCGAATCCGCAGGCCTGCTCTCGGCGGGGGCCCGCGCAGGAGGCGGCGGCTCGATGTCGGCCACCGAGGACCTCGCGTCGCGCTCGTCCACCGACGAGGCGTCCACAGGAGCGCTCGCGGGCGCGCTCGCCCTGCCGCTCACCGGGGCCGGCGCGCTGAGCGGGGCCGGCGTGCTGAGCGGCGCCGGCGTGCTGAGCGGCGCCGGCCCGCTGACGGGCGCAGGCGCGCTCGTGGGAAGCGGCGTGGCGTCCGCAGGCGCGACGGCCACGGGCGCAGGCGCGGCCGGCGCGACGACGACGGGCGCAGGCGCGGCAGCAGCCGGCGGAGGCGCGGACGGCGCGACAGGCGCGGCCGTGAGGCGCTCGCCGATCTGCGCTTCGAACGCGCTCACGCTCGGGTGCGTCGGGGCGACCGCCGAGAGCTTCTCGAACCAGCTCCTGGCCCGGATCAGGTTGCCGAGCTGGCGCCAGGCGACGCCGCCCGCCTGCGCGATCATGTACGGGGAGCTGCCGTTCTGGTTGGCAGCGCTCTCCGCCAGCGACGCGACGCGCTCCCAGTTGCCCTCCTTCGTCCCCCAGAGCTCGCGCAGGTAGGCGAACGCAGCCTCGTTCGAGGGATCGAACCGGAGCGACTCCTCGAGGAGCTTCGAGCCGATCTCGACGTTCTGGTGCCGCGTGGCCCAGCGGACGCCGAACTTGAACGCCGCCTCTCCGCGCGCCACGCCGGCGCGCGCGTCGAGGATCCGGCGCTGCGTCTCCACGATCGCCTGCGGCCGCTCCGCCTCGACGAGGAGCCCCTCGAACATCGCCGCGGCCTGCTTGTCGGAAGGCGCCGTCTCGTACGCCCTCCGGAGCAGGTCCTCGAGCTGACCGCGATCGAAGCGCTTCGCGAGGCGCGCCGCGCGGAGCAGCAGCCGCTTGCGCTCGTCGGTGCTCGCGGCCGCGTCGGCCGCGTCCACCAGCTCCGCCATGCGCGCCGACCACGACGACTGGTCGACCTGCATGTCGAAGAGGCAGGCCCGCGCCTCCTCGCTCGTCCCGCCGGACGCGGCGAGGCCCTTCGCGTACATCTCCGTCGCGCGCTCGAAATCGCCCGCGTCGCAGAGCACGTCGCCGAGCTCCACGCGGAGCTCGGCGGCCGCGGTCCCCTCGGGGGCGTTCCTCAGCTCGAGCTCCAGGAGCTTCTGGACCATGTTGGTCTTGCCGAGGTCCCAGTAGATGGAACGAGCCGACTCCAGCGCCTCTAACAGCGCTGGATTCAGCTTGTAGGCGTCCTGGAAGTGCTTCAGCGCCTTGACGGCCTGAAGGAACTTCTCCTCGAGCAGCCGCCCGAGCTTCAGGTGATATGCCGCCTTCCGGGTCGCGTCCCCTTCGGCCGCAATCCCCTTCTCGAGCTCCTCGACGAGCCCTTGCCAGTCATGAACCGACTCGAGATGATTGAGACGCTGCGCAAGATCCATTGATTATCGACCCTCGGCCCCGACCTTCGAACGAATTGAAACGCTTACGTGCCCCGTGCCGCGCGCGGCATCACGGCTATTGACCGCCGAGCCGCGCGACGAGCGTGTTCGCCGTCTCGCACTCGGTCTTGAAGCTCGCCGCCTTCGAGCCCTTGCAGGCGCGCGTGGTGAACCCCTTGAGCATCTGGATCGCCTCCTGCTTGCGCGGCGGATCCAGGGTCGCGTAGGTGCTCCCGAGACTCCAGAGAATCTGCACCGACTCGGGACCATCCGTGGGCGCCACCGCCTTGGCGGCCTCGAGCTCGGACACCATCTCCGCCGTGGACCCCCGGTCCTGGTAGACCGACGCGAGCAGGCTGTGGACGCCGAAGAGGTACTTGTCCCCCGGCTTCGCGAACGACTTCGCCTCCTTGAGCACCTGCTCGGCCTCCTTCGTGTACCCGAGACGGGTGTACAGGTCGGCGAGCGCCGCGTAGTAGCGGATTTCGTTCGGATTGTGCTCGATCGCCTTGGTGAGGTTCTCGAGCGCCTTCTGCTCGTCGTCCGTCCAGAGATAGACGTTCCCGAGCTGGGAGTAGCAATCCGCGAAGTTGGGGTCGTTCTCGATACACTTCTGGTAGGGCTCTTTGGCCTCTTCGTACGAGATCGTCTTCTTCTTCGCTTGCTGCTCGAGCGCCCACCCTCGTTCGAACCAGTAGTTCGCGAACTTCGGGGCGATCTGCGTGGCGCGAGCCAGCGTCGATGCGACCTTGTCCCACGACTCCGACTTCTTGTGTGCCATCGCCAGCTTGAAGAAGATGCGGTGGTTGTTCGGGTCGAGCTTGGTCGCCTGCTCGTACTTGTTGGCCGCACCGTCGGGGTTGACGGCGACCTCCTTGTCGGCCTGATTCGCCAGGATGACGGCCTCCTGGCGATGGCGGCTGCAGCCCAGGCCCGCCGCGCTCGCCGCGACCAGGCCAACCATCAAGAATGCCCCAAGCTTCATCTCGCTCACCTTTCGAATGGCCCCGGCATCGCCGGCCTCTGAGTGACCTGGGCGTCGCGTCGCCCCTCTTCAACGTCCCGGAGTCGGCTGCGCCGCTCCTTCACAGCGTCCCGGAGTCGGCTGCGCCGCTCCTTCACAGCGTCCCGGAGTCGGCTGCGCCGCTCCGTCCCCAATCCCGGAGACGGCTGCGCCGCTCCTTCCAGCGTCCCGGAGTCGGCTGCGCCGCTCCTTCAGCATCCCGGAGTCGGCTGCGCCGCTCCTTCAGCAATCTAGGAGACGGGCTGCCCCGCTCCGTGTGGCACCGTCACAAGCGTCCCGAGGTGGCGCGCGTTGAACCTCGCGCGGCGACGCGAGAATAGGCGGAGGCAACCGCGGAAGTCCAGGGCTTCAGACCCCGTGCATGCGCCTCGCTGCAGCGCCTCCACGCGGGGCCCCGCCCTCCCCGCGCGGCGGACGCCGAGCTGGCCACCCCACGGCGCTCGCCGCAGACCGCTGGCCGCGCCCGGCGCCGGCCGCGTCCAGCGCTGAAACGAAAAACGCCCCGCACATCGCGTGCGGGGCGTTCGCTCGAACCGAGCGGCGAGGCGGACTCAGCCGCCGGGGCTGAGCATGATCGGGTAGACGACGGTGACGATACCGCCCTCGGGCTGCGGGAACGACAGGCCGTAGAACGCCCGAACGACGCAGGAAACCACGCCGTTATCGGGCAGATCCGAACCGCCGTTACCCACGTTGGAGACCGCGCCGTCGCGCCCGATGACGAAGCGCACCGCGACACGGCCCTGCAGATTCGGGTTGTTCCTGAGCCCGTTCTCGTAGCAGAGCCGGAATCGACCGAAGTTCTGGCGGACGATACGCTGGATGACCTCGGGGGGCAGACGACCGCTCACGCTGGTCGCACCCATGCGCACCTGCGGCGGCTTGGTGCGATGCGACCCGCCGAGGCGGCCATGGCCGGAGCCGAAGCCCTGGCCGGTGCCGGTGCCGGCGCCGTGACCGATGGTGCCGATCGAGCCGAGGCCGATGCCTTCGCCGCGCCCGCCACCGCCCTCGCCGATGCCGGAGAGGCCGAGGCCGCCAGCGCCGAACGAGTCGCCGATCTGATCGCCCCACATGTTGCCGCGGGCGCTCAGCGCATCGTTTCCGAGCGAATCGTCGCGTCCCCACGGCGCGGTCGGCGCGTTCGGATCGCCGCCGGCTCCGGCGTTCAGCAGCCCGATCATGCCGAACTCCGCGGCGTCGCGGAGCGCGGCCTGGCGGGCGATGTGCGGATCCGGGTTGTCAGCGGGCCCCTGGACGCCGTAGCGGTTGCCGGTGGCCTTGGTGTTCGGGTTACCCATCGAACCCTCTTCACCCTTGGCGCGTGTACCGGTGCCACCCTCCTTGTTGTCCGCCGCGTTCTCGGCGACCTGCTCGGTCTCCTTCTCCTCCATCTCCTTCTCGGCGGCCGCCGCGAGGTACTGCTGGATGAGGAACTGCTGGTCAGCGGAGATCCCGTCCTCGCCCGTATCGCCGAGGGGCGGCATGAAGAAGGCCATCGCCGCGAGCAGCCCGAGGTGAACCGCCATCGAGAGGCCCGTATACAGCAGGCTCTGCGTGTCCAGCTGGAGGTGGCCAGCCACGACTTTGCCTGCGTTCACGGCGGACACCTGGAAGACGATGCCGTCGAGCTCGACCTTCGCCTTCCCGCCCGACGGAAGCGCCATCTGATAGGCGCCAGACAGCTCGGAACACGGCTGCGTGAGGCCCTGATCGATCGCCTGCTGCACCGTCATCTTCGGCCTACCCGGGATCTCGATGGTGCCGGTCGCGCGGGGCAGGAGCACCACGGAGACCGAGCCTGCGCGATCCGCGAGAATGATGGGCGCTCGCGTCGTGCCGAGCTTCTCCGAGGGGATGAAGTAGTCGCACTTGAAGTTCTTCCCCGCCTCCTCACCCACGTAGAAGGAGCGCGGCGGCGTGAGGTGCTCGACGTGGAGCACCGCGGCATCCCACAGAATCATGACCTCGACCGAGGCCGCCGGGACCTCGGTTTCGTCGCTCGGCACGTCCGGCCCGTTCTTCACGAGCGTGTACGTGTAGGAGCCCTCGGGCGCGTCCGGGGGCACCTCGTCGACGGCCGGCGCCGACTGCGCGAACGGGTTGTTGTAGGAGAACGGGTCCGCGCCGCCCGCGGAGGCCGCGGCGAACGGGTTCCCAGGCGGCGCAGCCGCGAACGGATTCCCGGGCGCCGCAGCGCCGAACGGGCTCCCACCAGGCGCCGCCGCAAACGGGTTGGCGGGGACCGGCTTCGCAGGGCCCGCGGCCGCGGCGACCGCCACCGGCTCCGCGCGCTCCAGCATGATCTTCGTGCCGCCGATCTGGAGCTGATCGCCTGGGCTGATCTTGCACTTGTTGACGCGCGCCCCGTTCACCATCGTGCCCGGCTCGTTGCCGAGATCGATGAGCGTGATGTCCTGCGGGGAGGCGACCTCGATGACCGCGTGCATGCGCGAGGCAAGCTCGTCATCGACACGCAGATGGCTCTTCGCGTCCTTGCCTACCTTGACGATATCCTGGGTGATCGTCTCCCGGCGGACGAGCGCCTCGTTTTGGTAGAGCGCAAATGTGAGAGCGACCCTTTGCTTGCCTTCCATCTCCGCCAGCCTTCCCTATGCGCCGCGCGGCGCACGCCCCCAGCACCGGGGGGTAAATCGATAGGGCAGGTGCCAAACCTGCCCGTCACATCAGAGGTTCTCGACCGACTTGAGCATCTCCGGAACGAACGAGGTGCGGGGCCTGATCAGCGTCGTCCGGACAGGGCCGGGCCGCACGCGGATGGTGGCGTCGTTGGGGCCGAACCCGCCGGCGTTCAGCGGATCGTCCGAGAACTCGTACCCGTACCCCTCGTCCTTCTTCCCACCGCCAGGAGCCGCTCCCTGCGCGAACGCCGATGAGGCGACCACGCTCGTAAGAACGGCAGCCACGACTCCCGCACCCAATCGGGTCAACCCTCTCATTCCAGCCTCCTCACAATGTTCCGACGCGGTTACAGTGCCATTGTACCGCCTTACGCGGCGGCCGGTCAACCAGCTTCGCATGCTATCGAGGCGTCGGAGAGCACGACCCACACACGCCTCGACAACCGATTCCACCCAAGGTTCCCAGAGAGCTGCGACGACGACGAAAAAAGCGAGCCCCCTTCTCCTTGATGCAGCTTCGTGCAGTGAGAGAAGAGGGCTCCAGGTGCCGTTGTCTGTCGCACCGCCACGCGGTCCGACCCGCCCGTCGAGCTCGCCCGGAATACTACCGTATCCCTCGCTCACCCTCCTTACGACCCGGACCGATCGAGACGTCCGCTGTGGCGGAGCGCATCTTCGTGCGCGACGGGCTCATCCGCAGAGTGAAGCTCGCTGCGGCGTACTTTTCATACGCCTCGCTCCCCTGCCCAGCGGCTGAGCCCGTGTCACACGAACCTGCACCCTGCCATCGACAGCGCGCAGGACGAGGCTCCGCTACTGGGCAGGAGCCGGGGCCGGGGTCGTCGCTTCGCCCCCTTCACCCCCTTCGCCCTCGCTCCCGGCAGCTGCCTCCTGCTCGGCTTCCTTCGTCTTCATGTCGGCCTCGGCCGCCTTCCGCTCGGCCTCGGTCTGCTTGTTGAAGGCGATGATCTGGTCGATCTCGCTCATACGCTCCTTCGACCGCTTCACCGCGTCGGCGAACTCGGCGCTTACGCCCGCCTTCTGGATGAACTGACCGAATAGCCCCTTCGCCGACATGAGGGCGCCCTCGGCCCCCTTGCCGCCCGACTTCGCCTTGTACTCCTGGGTCAGGATCGCCTCGTTGTAGTAGGTCTCGGCGCGCTCGGGGGCGACCTTCTTGGCGGCTTCGAGCTCAGCGCTGGCGGCGGCCACCATGCTGTCGAAGTTCGCGTCATCGATCTGACCGCGCAGGGCGAGCGCGAGGCCCAGATGAGCGTCGTAGTCGTTCGGACGCATCTTCAGGGCCGCGCGGTACGCCTCGTCCGCCTGCTGGAACCCGCGGAACTGGAGGTTCACCGCCGCGTAGTTCATCTGCGCCTCGTAGAAGGTCGGATCGAGCCTCCTCGCGAGGTTGAACTCCTGCACGGCGCCGTTCAGGTTCGCGAGCTCGACCTGGATCATCCCCGCGGTGTTGTGGATCGGCGCGTAGTTGGGGTTCTTGCGGATGGCCTGGGAGCAGACCAGCGCCGCGAGCTCCAGCGCCTGGGTGTCGACCTTCTTCTGCTTGCTGACGTTGGTCGCGACCGCCTTGCCCGTCTTCCTGCCCGCCTTCTGCTTCGCCGTCTCCAGGTAGTAGATCGCGAGCTGGTTGAACGCGGGCATGAAGGCATCATCGACGGCCAGCGCGCTCTGGATGTACCGCTTCGCGCGCTGGAAGTCGTTGGGGCCATCGTTGTCCGCGACCTGGTTGCCGCGCTTCATGTACAGGAGCGCGAGGTGCACGAGCGCCTCGACGTTCTTGTACTGAGCATCCACGACGGCGGCCTGGCGCATCTCGCTGATCGCCGCGTCGAGGTTCCTCTCGCCCGACTCCGCCAGGTTGTAGAGCGCCACCTGGACCCGCGCGGGGTGGAACTTCGGGTTCTTCTGAAGCGCTTGCGTGAAGTACTTCTTCGCCTCCGAGTCCTTCTTGCAACGCTGGTACGCGAGACCCGCGTTGTAGATGGCCTCGGCGAACGTCGTGTCCCCTTGCTCGTCCGCCGCGTCCAGGAACAGCTGGGCCGTCGAGCTGCAAGTCCCCTCGGACCAGTCCCCAGCCTTGTCGTGCTGGACCATGGTGTCCATGGCGGTCTTGAACTTGTTGGCCGCCTCGACCGACACGGCCTGACCCTTGCTGTCCGTGATCGCCTTGCCCGTCGTCGGGTCCTTCGCCCCGTGAGCCGTACCGCCGGTGCTGCCGCCGCCACAACCCGTCGCGGCCAGAAGGAGCACCGCAACCGCTGCCAATGAGGTGATGCTTCTCATGTTTCGCTCCATCACTTCCTGGGTCGGGTCGTGGCCCGATCGAGCGCCGAGCCTTCCTTGGACGCGCCAGCCGCCGCCGGCGCCGCCTTCTTGTCCTCGCCCGCCTTCTTGTCCTCGCCCGCCTTCTTGTCCTCGCCCTCTTCCTTGTCCTTGCTCGCAGCCGGCTTGTCGGTTGCGGTCAGCGCTTCTCGGAAGGCGGTCCCGTCGAGGTTCAGCGGCGCAGGGCGTTCGCTCATGCCGGAGTTGACCCGCGACGGGGAGCCACGGAATTCGTCGATGAGGTGGTACTCGGCGCCGTAGTTCTTCGACAGCCACACCTCGCAGGTACGCGAGTAGTCGTCGAAGTACTGGTACTTCACGGACAGGTCGAGGCAGGTCTTGAACGCGCCCTTCGCCATCTGCTTCTGCGGCTCGCTCGCCTCGTCGAGGCGCGAGTAGTACTCACCCCGGATCTCGTCGTACGAGACGTCGGTGCCCGGGACCATGCCGTGCCCCTTCCATTCCTTCGGGATGGGCGCGGCCCGGAACTCGGCGACGAACTTGCCCCACATCTGACCGACGCGCGCGCCGGCCGCGATGACCCACTTCGGCGGAGGCGTCGGCTCCAGCTTGAGGATCTTCTGGTACTCGACGTCGGCCGCCTCGATCGCCGGGCGCTTCTTCTTCACCCAGTCGGCGACCTTGGTGTTGATGTGCTTGAGGACGTCCTCGCGGTTCCCGGAGCCCTTGTACTCGGGGAACTTGATCTTATCGACGTCCTTCCGCTTCTGCTCGGCGAAGTGGAAGTAGGCCTCGCCGACCGCGGTCAGCACCTTGCCGAGCCGGCGCAGCTTCTCCGGCTCCTCGCCGCCGATCGCGTCGAGCTTCTTGAGCGCGGCCGCAGGGTCCTTCCAGTAGCCGCGGACCTTGTTGTACTCGCCGTTCGCCGGGGTCACGCTCTTCGTCTGCAGCAGGACGCGCGCGTACATCGCGTGCGCCTGCACCTGGACGTCGAACGTCGCGTTGCGATCGATCTGCGGCATCGCCGTCGACAGCCGCCGGCGCGCCTGATCCCAGTCCTCGCGGTCGATGTAGTGCGCGCCGATCGCGAACGCGATCTGCGCGGTCTGCGCCGGCTTCGCCTTGCCGTAGTTCTTGTTGAAGAGGTCGGCGTCCTTGATCGCCTGGTCCTCCTGACCGAGGCCGAGCCGCAGCACGACCGCGTCCTGGAGCGCCTCCGCGGCCTTCTCCCCCTTCGGGTTCTCGCGGGCGTAGCGCTCGTACCAGTTCGCCGCCTCGTCATAGACGGCGATCGCCTGGTAGTTGCCGCCGATCTCGTAGATCGACGTCTTCGCCAGCTCGGTGTTGTGGAGGTTGTACCGCGGGTCGAGCAGGATCTTGCGGGCCGAGATCGACTTGGCGATGAGGCGGGCGGCCTGGAACGCCTTCGCGGCGTTGTAGAGGACCTCCTCGCTCTTCTCGCACGCGGGCTGCTTCGCCTCGCAAGCGGCCTCGCCGTACTTCTTCCACATGTCCATGTAAGCGACGGCGGCCTTCTCATAGTTCTTGAGGGCCTCGACGCCACCGGCCGCGTCAGCAGCCTCGACGAGCTTCTGCGCGCGCAGGCGCTCGATGTCGCGCTGGATGCGGATCAGGATGCCGCACTGCTCGGCGTTCTCCTTCTCCTTGCCGCCCTTGCAGTAGAGATCGATGAACTTGGGCACGTCCGCGGCCATGTCGTCGTAACAAGACGGACGCGGCGGATCCATGTTCGCGCCGAGGACGTTGAGCGACTCGAGGTAGAGCTGAGACGCGTAGATGCCGACCTCCTTGTCGGCATGGTTCAGCGCCACGTCGCGGAACGCGAGCGCGGCCTCCTCCCAGTGCTGCGCCTCGAAGTACGTGCGGCCGCGCGCGTACTTCACCTCGACGTACTGCTCCTGGGCTTCCTTGTCGTTCGCCGCGGGCTTGATGTAGCAGACGTACCGGTTGAAGGCGGTGATCATGCCCTTCTGGCTGTCACTGAAGTCCTTCGGCTGGAACTTCGCCTTCTCCGCCTTCTTGTCGCCCTTCTTGCCCGTCCCCCCGTCGGGGAGGTTGCCGGAGCCCTTCTTGTCGGAGCCGTCCTTGTGGGTCTCGGTGTAGATGTTCTGGTAGCAGAGCACCGAGGCGTACGCGGCCTCAGCCGCCTGCGGGCCGTTCGGGTCCTCGGCCACGACCGAGTCGAACGCGGGACCGCACTTGGCCCAGTCCTTCTGGAAGTACAGAAGGTCGGCCATCGCGTACTTGATCTTGAAGATGTTCGGCCAGTCCTCCTTCAGGATGCGGGGGAACTCGAACTTGGCGAACTGCTCCTGCTTGAAGTTGTTGACGACCTTGTCGTAGAGCTGCGCGGCGAGCTGCATCGTCTTCTTGTCGCCGGTGCCGCGCACGCCGCCCGAGCCCACCGCCTCGAGGTGCCAGGCCATCGCCGTCTCGGTCAGCAGACCGGCGGTGATGTTCGAGCACTTCAGCTTGGCGTCCGCCGGGTGCCCCTCGCCCTGGAACTTGTTGTGGACGTCGAGCTGGCGCCCGAGCTCGCCGATGATCTGGTCCTTGTTGCCAGACTTCATGGCGAGCGTCGCCTCCGCGATGTGCCCCTGGTAGACGCAGTACCTCGGGCCCCGATCGCGGGTCATCAGGTCGGTGTAGAGCTCGATGCCCTCCTTGTAGTGACCGGTGTCGAGGTAGTTCTGCCCGAGGTCGTCCATCATCTTGAACGTCTTCTCGGAGCTGCCGCCCGCGTCGCCGCTGAGCGGACGGAGGAAGTCGTGCGACTTGCGCGGGTCGCCCGCGAGCGCGTAGACGGGGATGATGTCGCGCCGCGCAGAGACGGCGAGCTGCGCAGCGTTCGGCATCTGCTGGAACTGCTGCCCGTACTCGATCGTCTTCTTGAACTCGCTGATGGCGCGGGCGAAGTCGCCCTTGTTCCAGTAGACGTACCCGAGCTTGTAGTGGGCGTAGCCCCAGACCTTGTTCTCGGGCGGCGGGTACTGGGTGACCTTGACGTACGACTGCTCCGCCAGGTCCCACTTGGACGGGTCGCCCTGCGCCTCGTTGAAGAAGAGCTCGCCGAAGGCGAGGTACGCGTTCGGGATGTACTTCGAGTTCGGCCAGTTCTTGATGAGCTCGAAGTAGACCTTGCGAGCGTCCTCGAGCTGCTGGGCCTGCTCGTACTCATAGGCGAGGTAGTAGAGGACCTCGTCCGTGCAGCCCGTGCTCTTCGCGGGGTCGGCCGCGTTGGTGCTCTGGCAGTACTTCGGATACTGCGTCTTCAGGTCCGTGTAGTACTTGATCGCCTGCTTTCGCGCGAGGGCTAGGATCTTGTCGGCCTTGGCGATCTCGGTCCGGATCCCGGCGACCGCCTTCGGGTTCTTCCGCTTGGCCTCGTCCGCCTTGATCTGCCCCTCGGTCTTGTCGCGGAACGCCGCCGACTCGAGCTCGACGTAGCCCTCGGCGAGGCGCCGCATCAGCTTCGGCCGGTCCGGCGCGTTCTTGGGCGTCGAGGAGTACAGGCCCTCGAGCCCCTGGATCTCCGTCACGAGCAGGCTCCTCACCTTCGGGGCGAGGCGATTGCGCCGCTCGTCGCGCTGCGCCGAGGCCTGTGAAGCGGTCGGATTGGCCGGCTTCGTCAAGTCCTCGCGCTTCTTCAGCTGGATCCCCTGCGGGGCTGACTTGAAGCTAACCTGCGGCTTCTTGCCCGCCGACACCTGGAGCTTGCCGCCCGGACAGGCGGCGATCGCATCCTTCGCCGGCTGCGTGATGCACGCGTCGGCCGCCGACGCGGGGCTCGTTGTGACCGCGCACGCCGCCACGGCCAACGTACCCGCCGCCGCGCGGAGCGCATGCAGTACACCGAACTTCGACTGCTTCATCTCCATCTCCGTCCCTCCGCCACGGACCCCCGTGAGGAAGCGCTGCCTGCCCCGCGACCTATGGCCGCGGGGCCAACCATGATGAAATCGCTCACTTGCTGCACTTCGACGTCACGACCTGCCGGTAGAAGCCGAGCTCGTCGCGCCAGTACTCGCCGTCGAACGGCCAGAGCACGTGCTCGTCGTCGGGCTTGACGACGCCGTACGTGAGCGCGTCCTCCTTCGACAGCTGGCCGCTGACGACCTGCTGATCGAGCTTGTTCCTCTCGGCCGCGGTGATGTCGATGAGGATCTTCGACGAGTCGCGGAGGTGCTCGTTGAGCTCGTCGAGGTTGCGCTGGTAGCGCTCCCGGCCGAGCGTGCCGGCGTTCCGGATCGCGAGGCTCCTCGCGAACTCGAGCGCGTCGGTCACGTCGCTGCCGACCGGAGAGTTGCGGAAGTTGGCGGGCGCCTTCTTGAACCGGTCCGCCTCCTCATCGAGGATGCGCACGTACTCCATGTTGCGGCGGAGCTGGCGGTCGGAGAGCGCGTTCTCGACGATCGGCCGGACCCTCGGCGGGATGTCGCCCTTGCCGGCGCCCACGTCCTTCAGGAACTGGAAGAAGCGCTCCTCGTTCCCCTCCCCCTGGTACCGCGCCAGGATCGACTCGAGGTCCTTCTTGATCGGCTCGTACTTCTTCTTCATCTTCGCGACGATCGTGGTCGCGTCGCCGTACTGGCAGATCGTGAACGAGACGACGGCCTTCAGGATGTCGGCCTCGGGATAGAACGAGTTCGGGAAGTAGGGCGACTCGATCGTGTGGATGTTGCCGAGCGCCTGCGGGTACAGCCCGGCCATGAAGTACGCCCAGGACTGCTCGAAGAGGCTGTCCAGCCAGTACTCGCTCGCGACGTCGACGCGGTTCCAGTACTTGACGGCGGCCGAGAGCTTCGCGGCGTCGATCGTCGGAACGTTGTTGTCGTCGAGGCGGACGGAGGCCGAGTAGTAGGTGCGCGCCATCGAGAGGAACGCGAGGTCGCGCATGCGCGCCTCGTCCTCGAGGCCCTCGACGCCCTCGTCGATCGCCTGGACGATGCGCTGGAACGACTTGACAGCCGGCACCGACTTGCGCAGCTGCACGTACGAGATGCCGCTGAAGAACTGGGCCTGGACGTAGTACTTGCTGTTCGGGTCGACCTTGGCGAAGAGGCTGATGGCCTCCTCGTAGTTCCGGTTCCGGTACTTGTAGCGGCCGAGCAGGTAGTTGAGCTGCCAGTAGAGGTCGCGCTGCTGGGGGTTGTTGAACCGCGCGACCTGCTCGGTCTTGTACTTGCCGACGCGCTCGATGATGTCCGCCGGCTCCGGGAGCTGCGTCGCGAGCTTGGACAGCCAGAGCAGCGTCTCGTTGAACTTGAGGTGGTTCGGCTTGTCGGCGATCTGCGAGAAGATCGCGTAGCTCGCCTGGTAGAACTGCATGCGGTAGAGCGCGATCGCGAGGTGGTACTGGGCGATCTGCTTGTTGCCATCGTCATCGCCGGTGTCGCCGTCGACGACGCGCTTCAGCTGCCGCGCGGCGTCGCTCCACCGCTCGCTGTCGAAGAGCCGCTTGCCCTGCGCCGCCTCCTCCGTCATCTGGCCCGCGGTCACGGGGCCCGCATCCTCGTCGGCGCTGACCTCTTTGCTGGGCTTCTTGTCGCCCTTGGCGTCCGCCTTTTCAGCCGCGACGGGCTTACCTTTGCCGGGCTGCGCATGCCCCACGGCGGGGGATAGCAACAGGGCAGAAGCTACAAGGCAGATACTCGCCACCCGGTTCCGCATCGTCGTTCCTCGCTTTCGGCGACGTAAAGATCGTGGCCCCTTCGCCCCGTTCGCGGCTCCACACACGGAGAACGCGCGCCGTAGACCCCCGAGGCAGCTCGGTCAGGAACCAAAAAGTTCAATGAGAATCAACGGATACTTGCGTGTGGCGGGGGATGGTAGGATTGTGGCGCGCAGCTTGTCAAGCGATGCCGGGCGAGGCGCCCCCTCTTGCATTCCCGTCCTGAGACACCGGGCGCCGGGTCGACCTTGGGGTTGCGCACTGCGTAGGAGTCGACGGTGGAATTATCGAACGGAGGCGCGCTCGCTTCCTTAAACGCGATCGTCGCGCCGCCGCATCACCGCCGCCGCCCAGGCGGCGGCCAGGCCGTCCGCCGCCAAGGGACGAGCGCGCGCAGGGTCGAACGCCTCGCACCGGCGGCGCCCGCCACCCCGGCGACGTGGACGGGCGCGCCCCATCCGGCTGTTGACGCTCAAGGCGCGCTTCGTCTAGGGTCCAACCGCTGACGTTGTGCCTTTGAGCACCTCGACTTGAGCGTTTTCTTGCCTCCCGTCCGCGCGCCGCTGCCGAAGCGGTGGCGCGCACCGCCGCCGAAGGAGCACGTTCTGATGACCCGTTCCATTCTGTCCGGCCTGCTCGGCCTGCTCAGCGTCGTCGCTATGGCGAGCCTGCCCTCCGCGTGCGAGAGCGGCGGCGTCGGCGACCCGTGTCTGCCTGAAGACGAGTACGATTCGCAGTTCGCTGGCTTCAAGGTGACGGAAGAGAACATCGAATCGCGATCCTTCCAGTGCCAGACGCGGATCTGCCTGGTGAACCACTTCCAGGGGCGCGTGAGCTGCCCGCTCGGCCAGGAGGCGCCCGCGACGTGTATCCCCGGGCAGGGCGGGTGCACAACCTGCGAGGAGTCGGGGACCTACGCGCCCGACTGCGAACCGTCGAGGCCGGACGGCGGCGCGAGCCAGTGCCTCAGCGGCATGTGCGACGCAGCGGGCGCCTTCTGTCGCTGCGGAGCCGATGCGGACTGCCCCGGCAACGGCTGGAAGTGCGAGGAGGGCGTCTGCAAGCTCTACCTCTGCCGCGACGGCTTCACCGGCTGCCAGGACCCGACCAAGTCGGCGGCTGAGAACGAGGGCAAAGCCTGCTGCGTGCCGGGGACCGACGACCAGGTCGCGTCGCCCGTGTGCGGCCAGTGCGCCGCCAACTCGAACCGGAACGCGCAGCAGGCGGTGTACTGCTCGTGCCGGTGCGGCGTGGCCGACGGCGAGCCGGACGATCCGAACTTCAACTTCTGCGAGTGCCCGCAGGGCTTCACCTGCTCGGAGATCCGGCCGAACGTCGGCCTCGGGGACCCGAACATCACCGGCAAGTACTGCATCAAGCAGAACACGGGGTTCGAGAACGAGGGGGCCTGCGGCGACGTGCAGGGCCGCGCCAACTCGGACCAGTGCGAAGGCTTCTAGGCGTCGGGTGACCGGCCGTCGCGGTTCGCGAAGCCCTCGCCCGACGACGGCCGATCTGGCCGGCACCTCCCTCTCCCTCCCTCCCAGCGACGATTCGGGCTCACACGACGGCCGTCCGCCCGGGCGCACCGCCACGCGCAGCGCGCCGGCGGCTTCGGCGACGAGCCGGACCGCGATCGGGCGTGCTGGCGCTCCGGCGGCCGACGCGCGGCGAGCGCTCGGCGCGCGCGCGGAGGACGCGGTGGTCGCTCACCTCGCCGCGCAAGGCGTGGAGATCGTCGCGCGCAACGCGCGGGTCGGGCGGCTGGAGATCGACGTGGTCGCACGCGACGGCCCCGTCATCGTGATCATCGAGGTGCGGACGCGCGGCGCCGGCTCCTACGTCCGCGCCCTCGACAGCATCGACGCGAGCAAGCGCGCCCGCGTGCGGCGAGCGGGCGAGCGGCTCTGGCGCGCCACGTTCTCGCGCGTGCGCGGCGTGGAGCGGATGCGCTTCGACGCCGCGTCCGTGACGTTCCTCCCGAGCGGAGAAGCGACGGTCGAGATCGTCAAGGCCGCATTTTAGCGCGGCCTGAACTCCTCTTATTTTTGGCTTGATTTCGGGCTGGATTCGGACAGCGCGTACGTCGATCGACCGCGCGCGGGCGCGATCACGCGTCGAGCTGCTCCTGCATCTCGCTGCGGAGTCGCTTCAGCTGGGAGAGCCCCTCGGGATCGATCTCCATCGTCCCCTTCTGGGCGTGCGCCCCCGCCTCGAGCTTCTCGAGGATCGCATCCATCTTGGCGATCTTGCCCTGCTGGCGCGCCCTCAGGTCCTCCACCATCTTCTCGAACGCCTCGAAGAAGTGCTGGAGCTCGTCGCCCTTCCGGAGCTTCTCGCGCACGATCAGCTTGCCCTCGCCGACCTGACGGAGCAGCCGCTTCATCTTGAAGATCGGCCCGGCGATCTTGTGCGTGAAGACGATGCCCGCGACGCCGACGCCGAGGACGAGCAACGACAGGAGCGCGACGATGAGGCGGAGCAGCATCTGCTGGTTGTTCGCGACGTCGGCGGCCTGCCGCCCGAGCGCCTCCGCCCGCTGCTGCAGCATGGCCGCGTCGCGCTCGAGCCGCGACTGCTCGTCCTTGAGCTTGCTCTCGTCGAGCTGCGCCGCCTCGCCGAACGTCTTCGCGAGCTCGGGATCGTCCTTGTACTCCTTCGCGATGTTCATCGCGACGACCTCGCTGACCCGACGGCTCTGGACGAGCACCTCCTGGCCGCGCTTGACGGTCTCCTGACCCTGACGGACGGTCTCCTGCCCCTGCTGCACGGCGCTGCGGCTCTGCTCGATGATCTTCGAGCTCGCGTTCCAGAGGAGGATCCCGAGCGCCACGGAGAGCGCAAGGCTGATCCCCACGAGGAACCCCGTGTATTTCAGCTGAAAGTTCTGGTCGAGCAGGTAGTTCCGCGCGCTCCGCTGGTAGCGCGCTCTGACCTCCGGCGCGGAGGTCTGCGGGGCCGTGCTGGAAGCGTCGCTCATGGGATCCTCGAAGCTGGCTGGAGATGACAAGGGTCGTGAGGCACTGGGAAAGCCAATATCGAGCAGCGAAGGTGCGTCACAGCGAGGCGACGACCTTGTGGAAGGTCTCGACCGCGTTCTCGACGCACATCTTCATCAGGATGTTCTCGCTCTGGACGTCTTTCTTCGGGGTGCCGCTCTGCGTGAGCTTCGGCGCGAACTCACCCTGGAGCGACTTGGACGGATAGGTCCACATGCTGACGCGGACCACCTGGGTGAGGTTGCCGCCCTGGTACACGGCGGGCTCGACCGTGGCGAGGAGATAGAAGCCTTTCAGCTTCTTGCCGTTCAGAATCTTCTTGCCTTGCGCCACCGTCTCGCCCTTGGGGGCGACCGCGTAGCCGGCCTTCGCGAGGATCTTCGACTGTATCGCGGCGCGCACGAGCGGCTCGATCTCGGACTCGGGGCGGCCGCTCTTGTTCGTGATCTCGATGGCCACGTAGTACTTCGTGTCCGCGCCCGGAGGCGGCGGCGCCGCCGAGCCGCTCCCGCCGCCAGCGGACAGCGCCGCGATCGACTTCTGCATCTGCGACTTGACGGCCGGCGTCTGCTCGCGGCCCTCGGCGCGCTCCAGGCACGCGAGCCCCGCGGGCTTGCCGAGCTTGCCGAGCGCCGCTGCCGCCGCGACCTTGACGGACGCGTTGCCGTCCGTGAGCGCGTCGCAGAGCGGCCTCGTGGCGGCGTCGTCTCCCGACGCGCCGAGCGCGAGCGCCGCCTGCGTGCGGACGCGATAGTCCTCGTTGGTCCTGAGCTGGTCGGCGAGGTAGCTCGTGCGCTGATCCGCGTAGAGCCTCGTGGGTATCAGCGAGAGTACAAGCGTCACAACCAGCAACACGAGCACTGAAAAGGGCCGACGCATTCCACGTCCGACGATACACGAGCGCATCGCCGCCGTGGCGATCGGATCAGCGGGTCTACGCCCGAAAATTGGTGCGCACACGCTCGCACTTTTGCCTTGCATTCGCTCGCTCCTCGCTGCGACCAGACTGGACGGTTTGACGCGGCCTGCCCGCGGCGCTTCAACGCGTGAACCATGTTGGGCTCACGGCGAACACGGCTTCACCATCCGCTTATCTACCCACCGCTGCCGCCATCGACCCGACGCGCTGCCGCGAGCTCGCGTGCACGTCCGCTCACGTCCGCTTACGTCCGCACTCGCCGCTTGCTCGCTCGCTCGCGACACGCACACCACGTACACCACGCGCGCCGGGCGAGCGCGAGCTCGGCACGGCTTCGGATCGGCTTCCCCTTGCCCGTGCCGCGCCGGCGTGACCGATAATGCGCGACCATGACGAGGAGCTCGCCGGAGGCCTTCGGGAGATGCGCGGACTGAGACGATGCCTGCCGTGGGCGCTCCTCGCGGCCACGGCGCTCGCGGCGGCGCCCGCCGCGCACGCGCAGACGCATGGCGCGCCGCTCCGCATCCATGTGCGCGGAAGCGCGCAGATCGAGGCGGTCGCATGGACCGAGCCCGACGGGTTCGTCGTGCGCGGAAGCGTGGTCGACGACGCGCGGAGCGCGATCGCGGAGGCGCCGCTCTCCATCGATGCCCTCACGAGCGCCGGCGCCCCCGCGGTCCTGCCGGCGGTCGACGGGTGCGCGGCCGACGGCGCGACGCGCGCACGCGAGCCCCGCCCCTCGCAAGGCGGCTACGTGATAGCGACAGACGAGCGCGGCGGGTTCTGCCTCCGCGGGCGCGCGCCGCTCGCGTACGCGACGCTGCGCATCCGGTTCGCAGGGGGAAAGCTCTACGACGCGGTCGAGGCGAAGATCCCGCTCGAGGCGCACGCGGCCCCGCTCGCGCCGGTGATCCTCCGGTTCGATCCGCCGGTCGACGCGGTCGATCTCGATCGCCCGACGGTGAACGTCACCGTGGCGCTCCGGCTCGATCGCAGCGGCGCGCGCGGCGTCGGGAGCGGCGCGCCGTTCGAGCGCGAGCGCCTCCCGGTCGTGCTCGAGGACGAGCGCGGCGCGCGGCTCGCGGAGGCTCCGACCGGCGGCGACGGCCGCGCGCGCTTCGAGCTCCCGACCGAGCGCCTCGACGGCGCCGGCCAGGGCGTGCTGCGCGCGCGCTTCGATGGAACCGCCACGCTGGCGAAGGCGAGCGTCAGCCAGAGCGTCGTCCGGTACGCGCAAGTCACGCTCGATCTGTCGCATCCTGTCGAGCCGGCGCGCGCGGAGGACGGCGTCCCGATCGACGTCGAGGTGCGCTCGTCCCGTGGCCCGGTCGAGGGCGGCGTCGTCGAGGCGCTGCGCGCGGGCGAGCCCGTCGGGGCGGCCACCGTGACCGGCGGCAAGGCGCGGGTGATCGCCGCGTTCACCGCCGAGCGAGCGGGGACGGTCCCGATCTCGCTCCGCTACGTGCCCGCCTCGCCTTGGTGGATCCCCGGCGCGGAGCTCGCGATCGACGTGCCCGTCGCGGGCCCCGGGGCGTGGCGGCAGATCGCGCTCGGCGCCGCCGTCCTCGCCATCGCGGGCTGGGTGCTCGGCGGCTGGCGGCGGGCGCCGAAGCGCGCCGCAACGACGCGCGCGGGCGACGAGCGGCCCGTCGCGCCGCCCGGCCGCGCCGGCGTGCGCGTCATGGGACCGCTCGAGGGCGCGACCGGCTGGCGTGGCGCCGTCGCCGACGCGCATGACGGAACGCCCATCGCGCGCGCCGAGCTCGTGATCGTCGTCCCCGCCTTCGACGGCAGCGGCGTCATCGCCCGCGCGCTGACGGACGACGTCGGCGAGTTCTCGATCGAGGCGCCGTACCGGAGCGACGCGAGGCTCGTGGTCCGCGCGCCAATGCACAGCAGCCATGAGCAGGCGCTCCCGTCGCCGAGCAAGCTGGGCATCGCGCTGGTCACGCGGCGCCGCGCCGTCCTCGATCGCCTCGTCCGCTGGGCGCGGCGCCAGGGAGCGCCCTTCGAGGGGCCGCCGGAGCCGACGCCCGGGCACGTGCGCCGGGTGGCGAGCAGGGTTCAGCAGCGCGAGGTCGAGCTCTGGGCGAGCCGGATCGAGCACGCCGCCTTCGGTCCCGATCCCGTGGACGAGCGGATCGAGCAGGACCTCGGGGCGTCGGAGCCCAAGCCGGGCGCCGCGCCGCTGGCCCCGTGAGCCAGGCGCACGGGGCCCGCGGAGCGCCGGCCCCGTCGCCGCGCCGATCTGCCGTTTCGCTGGTCGGATCGCGCCCCCGCGCGACCGCACGTTGACGTATGGGGTGCGTCCCATATAGTCGGCTCCCTCGCCGGAGAACGCCAACGTGGAAATCGCCCTAATTATCGTCGGCCTCGTCGTGGTGGCGGCGATCGTCTACTTCGTCACGAAGAAGGCGCCGCCACCGGAGATCGCAGCGCCCCCCGAACCGAAGAAGCTCCAGGAGAAGGCGAAGCAGCCCTCCGAGAAGCCGGCGGACAAGCCGACCGAGAAGCCGCGTGCCCCGAAGAAGCCTCAGGCGGAGGAAGCTCCTCCGGCGAAGGCGAAGGAGCCCGCGCCGCAGGAGGAGCCGCCCGCGGCGCCCGCCCCTGTCGAGGCGCCCGTCGCGCCGCCGCCCGCCATCGAGCCGGCGACGACCGCGGTCGCGGAGGCGCCCATCGCGCCCGCGATCGAGGCGCCGGCCGTCAAGCCGGCCGCCAGGCCAGCGCGGGAGACCGCGCCTCCGGCCGCGCGCAAGCGAGACATCGAGGGGCTCCGCAAAGGCCTCACGAAGGTGCGGGAGAGCGAGGGGTTCTTCGGCCGGCTGAAGGCGCTGTTCGCCGGCAAGAAGGAGATCGATCCCAACGTCGTCGAGCAGATCGAAGAGGTGCTGCTCACCTCGGACGTCGGCGTGAAGACGACAGAGCTCCTCCTCGACGAGATCCGGTCGGCGCTCAGCAGGAACGAGCTCGCCGACACCGACAAGGTCTGGGACGCGCTGCGCGAGCACGCGAAGCGGATCCTGCGCGTCGGCGCCGGCGGCGGGCTGCCGCTGAAGGCGCAGCCCACCGTGGTGATGGTGGTCGGCGTGAACGGCGTGGGAAAGACGACCACGATCGGCAAGCTCGCGACGCAGCTCAAGGCCGAGGGCCGGACGGTGGTGCTCGCTGCGGGCGACACGTTCCGGGCGGCGGCGGTGCAGCAGCTCAACGTCTGGGGCAAGCGCGTCGGCTGCGAGGTCGTGCGCGGCAAGGACGGCGCGAACCCGGGCGCGGTGATCTTCGACGCGATCCAGAAGGCGAAGGACACCGGCGCCGACGTGGTGCTCGCCGACACCGCCGGCAGGCTGCACACGAAGACGAACCTCATGGAGGAGCTGTCCCGGGTCGCGCGCACCATGAACAAGGCGCTCGAGGGCGCGCCTCACGAGACGCTGCTCGTGCTCGACGCGACGAACGGCCAGAACGCCATGCAGCAGGCCGCGCTCTTCAAGGAGGCGCTGCCCATCACCGGCATCGTGCTGACGAAGCTCGACGGCACCGCCAAGGGCGGCGTCATCCTCGGCATCTGCGCCGAGCACGGGCTGCCCGTCCGGTACGTCGGCATCGGCGAGCGCGCGGAAGACCTCCGCGAGTTCGAGCCCGACGAGTTCGTCGAGGCGATGCTCGGCCGCGCCAGCGGCTCCGAAGACGCGGCCGCCTGACGCGCGGTCCGCGGCGTGAGCGCCGGCGGCGCTCGATCTCTCCTCACCACCCAATCACGCGGCTCGAGGCCGGTCCAACCAACGGGCGATGGCTCCGATGTCTCAGCACGCCGCGCCTCTCCCGCTGAAACCGTCAGGCGTCACCATCGTCGCGCCCTCGGCGCAAGCACACCGGCGATCCGAGCCCGCGGTGATTGTGCAGCGAGTCTGCCGCTCGCCGCGTGTCCACCCGGCGGGTCCCCTCTGCGACGCCGCCGGTCGTCCGTGGCAAAAGGATTTGGTTGTTGATCCTTTTATTTTCGACGTGATATAGTCCGTCGGGCTTGGCGGTTGACCGAATTATTTAATGAATTCGAGTAGTTAGGAAGCTGTACTACCTGGGCGATCGATCGCTCGCATCGCACGGACTTTGGAAGGGATGGCGATGAACCAGGCTCGCGTGGGGCTTCTCGTTGCGGCTGCGCTGGTCGCGATGCCGCTCACGGCATCAGCTCAGCCAAAAGGGCAACCCAAGGAAATCAACCTCGACGAGCCAGAGACTCCTGCCGAGGGCACGGAGCCGGTGGAGGCGCCCGCGGCCCCTGCCGAGGGCGGCGAGACGACGGGGCTTGGGGACATCTGTGCGATCGACCCGACGGCGTGTCCTACGATCAATTTGGAGAAGGAGGCCGCGAAGGATCTCAAGAACGAGACCTACGCGGTGCAGCAGATCTACGCGCTGCGCTACCACCGCTTCGAGGTGAACCCGTACTTCGGGCTGACGATGAACGATCAGTTCGTCGGCCACAACGGGCCGGGGCTCGCGGTCAACTGGTACCTCACCAACGTCCTCGCGATCGGGGTCAACGGCAACTGGTACGGTGCCCTCAACACGCCGTCGGACTTCAACTTCCAGACGAGCAGGGCGGCGCGTGTCGGCGAGCCGATCACCGAGTATCAGTGGAACGCGAATGCGAACTTCACGTACGTCCCCGCGTACGGCAAGTTCGCCGGGTTCAGCGACTTCATCTTCCACTACGACTTCTTCGTACTGGGCGGTGTCGGCGCGATCTCGACGAGGCCCATGGCCGTCGTCGATCCCGACAACCGTACCTTCGACTGGAAGCCGAAGCTCTCGTTCCACGTCGGCGGTGGCCTCCGCATCTTCTTCAACCGCTGGTTTGCGGCGATGTTCGAGGTCAGCGACTACATCTTCTTCGACGAGCTCGAGAACCCCAGCGTCGACAAGACCAACCCTCAGGACAAGAGCACCTGGCTCGCCGAGGGGAAGAGCTTCACCAACAACGTACAGGCGCAGGTCGGGCTGTCGGTCTTCCTGCCGTTCTCCTGGGAATACCGGCTGCCGAAGTGAGGACTTTGGACGCGGGGACGCGCAGACGCTGAGCGCGAGACATAGGATGATTCAGCCAAAGACGGGGACAGGCATGATGCGTCGATTCGTCCAGAGCCTCTGCACCGTGGTGGCAGGGCTTACCGGCTGTGCACTTCTGATGACGGCTGCGCCCGCGGAGGCGCAGGAGATTCAGCTCACGGGCCCTCTGGCCGGCGCGCCGGCCGTGCGGAAGCTCCGGCTCCACCGCGACGGGCGGTTCGAGGTGGCTCCAGGCGCATCGTTCACGCTGCTGGACGAGTACCGGCGGACGATCATGCCGGGCCTGCGGCTCACCTACCACTTCACGGACTGGCTCGGCTTCGGCGCCTGGGGCGGGTACGGGTTTCAGTACAACACCGGGTTGACGGACGAGCTCCAGCGCGTCGCGATCGACGGGCGTAACTGCGACACCCAGCCGTTCACGAAGGCGTGCCAGCTGACCAGGGTCAACCTGACCAAGGGCGACCTGACGAAGGATCAGCTTGGACAGATCCAGTGGGTCGCAGCGCCACAGGTCACGGTCGTTCCCTTCCGCGGAAAGCTGGCGCTGTTCGCCGAGCTCTTCGTTGACACCGACGTGAGCTTCTTCGCGGGAGCCGCGGCGATCGGCGTGAAGGAGCGCAAGGAGTGCGGCACGACCACCCAGAACGCCTGCGCGGACACCTTCGGGCTCGAGAGCCGCATGGCCTTCGCGCCGACGTTCGGCCTCGGCTGGAACTTCTACCCGTCGGACTTCATCGGCTTCGGGGCGGAGTGGCGCGCCCTGCCGTTCGCATGGAATACTTCGGGCTTCGACAACCACGGGCTCGGAACCGACGAGGCGTTCCCTGACCGAAAGGTGGACGACAAGGACCGCGAATTCCACTTCACGAGCATGGTCACCGTGAGCCTGAGTATTCAATTCCCCACCGGCATCAAGACGACCGAGTAGACCGGCTGCGCCGCCTCGCGGTGACCGAGCCGGTCCTCCCGGGATAGCTCGGGCGGGAGGCCCCCTCTGCGGGGAGCCACTCTAGCGGGGTGCAGGTTCGCGTGATACGGGCTCAGCCGCTAGGCAAGCGCGTGGGGCGTACGAACTTACGCCGCAGCGAGCCAAACGACGCGGATGAGCCCGTAGCGCACGAAGATGCGCCCCGCTATAGATCGGGCCACGATCGCCGGGTAGCTCGGACCGGGCGGCGGGGACAGCCACCAGAGGTCAGCGTTGGGTATTTTCGATTTTCTCCGCAAAAGCAATCCCCCTGCCGGGGGCGCCCCCTCCGACAAGAAGGTGGCCGGGCCTGCGAAGGTCGTCGCGGACAAGCGCGCTCAGACGTACGACCGCCTTGACGCCATCCAGTCGCTCGCCGCGATGAAGAGCGCGGATGCGGCGGCGGCGCTCCTCAGGCGCTTCACGTTCTCGATCGACCCCTCCATCACGGATCAAGAGGAGAAGGATCTGGCCTTCCGGGGGATCGTCGATGCGGGCAAGGACGCGGTGCCGGCCGTGGTCGAGTTCTGCATCAAGGCCGAGGCGCTCACCTGGCCGCTCAAGATCCTGCGGGCGCTGCTCGACGACACCGGGTACCGGACCGAGCTCGTCCAGCTGCTCGACCGCTTCGACACGGAGTATGCGCGCAACGTCGAGCCGAAGCAGCAGCTCATCATGGCGCTGGGCGACATCAAGGGCGACGACGTGCGGGTGGCGGTCGAGCGGTTCCTCGACGACGTCAACGAGACGGTCCGTTTCCACGCCGTGCAGACCATCTTTTCCCAGGGCGATGAGGCGAGCGTGCCAGCGCTGGTGAAGATGCTCGCGACCGAGGAGTCGGTCCGGGTGAAGAACAAGGTCGCCGAGGGGCTGATGACCCGGGGCTGGACGGTGCCGGCCGAGCTGCGGAGCAGCGCGAGCCAGGCGCTCCAGGACTCGAACGGCTTCAGCGTGGGCTCGGACGGCAAGCTCCGGAAGGGCGCTGGATACAGCTGACCCGGCGCGCGTCGTGACAAGTCCGTTCGTCCTGCGATCGGGTTGACAGCATCACCGCACG
The DNA here is from genome assembly GCF_051524395.1 of Sorangium sp. So ce117. Classification (NCBI taxonomy): domain Bacteria; kingdom Pseudomonadati; phylum Myxococcota; order Polyangiales; family Polyangiaceae; genus Sorangium; species Sorangium sp. So ce117. The sequence continues at coordinate 4,194,567 of NZ_CP150309.1, read as the reverse complement.
TGGACGAAACTCCACGCCATGCTTGTTCAGCCCTCGGCGGTAGCTGAGAGCGAAGCCGCGCAGACCGGCCCGCACAAGACGAAAGCGAGCGCAGTCCGTGATTGAGCACCGCTCATGGATGGCGGAGCTTCCGTCACGACCTCGTCCCCGGCGGTCCAGCGACGCTCGCCCAGGCACGCACGTGGGGAGCGCCCGTCGCGTCCTCCTCTGTCGCCTCCCCCTCTCACGCGCGCTCGCCGCGGCGTGCCTGCTGCCTTGCGCGCTCGTCGCGCGCAGCGCGGACGCAGCCGACTTCGAGGTCGAGTCGACGACCGGCGTCCAGGCCTACGAGGTCGCGGGCCCCTGGGGCGACACGAACATCGAGCGGCGGCGGCTCCTTCAGACGCTGGGGCTCGCCGTCTACAACCTCCAGGGCGACTCCGCCCCAGGCGAGGCCGACTACTCGGCGACCGTGCGGCTCCGGCTCGACGCGGACTTCGGGATGAATGGCCACCTCGACGGCGCGCAGCGGGGCGGCGAGACCGACTACAGCATCGATGGCGGCTCGCGCTACATCCCGGGGCTGCGCGAGGCGCCCCTCGATCTGATGTACGCGTACGTCGAAGGGCGGAACGTCGCCAGCGGGTGGCTCGGCTTCCGGGTCGGCCGCCAGTACGTGAGCGACGTGCTCGGGTGGTGGTCGTTCGACGGCGCGCTCGTCCGGGTGACGACGCCCTACTACGTTCAACTCGAGGCGTACGGCGGGCTCGAGCAGCGCGGCGGCCTGCCGCTCTCCACATCGCGCTTCGAGCGGCAGGGGATCTGGCGCGGCAGCCACCGGGGATTCGGTGACGACCGGACGCAGCCCGGGAGCGCAGCAGATTTCCCGTCGTACCAGGAGGCCGATCTGGCGCCGGCGTTCGGCGTCGCGCTCGAGAGCGCCGGCCCGAACTACATCCACGGTCGCCTGACCTACCGCCGCGTTTACAACCTGGGAACCTCCGTCACCCAGCAGTTCCCGGATCCGGACGGAGGCGTCCGGACGTCCGATGAGTCGCGCATCTCGCAGGATCGGCTCGGGTACGCCGCCAACATCAACAAGCCCGATCTCGGCGGCATCAAGGGCGGAGTGACCTACGACTTCTACAACCAGCTCGTCGGCTCGTTCTACGGCGGCCTGGAGGTGTACGCCGGGAGCCGGGTCACGCTGGGGGCGGACGTCGACTACTTCGTTCCGACGTTCGACGCTGACTCGATCTGGAACTGGTTCACCCACGATCCCATCACCACGATCACCGGACGGGCGGCGGTGGACATCACCCGCGAGATGGATGTCGCGGCCTGGGGCGGCACGCGGATGTGGATCGCCGAAGGCAACCCGGAGGAGTTCGGCGCTGGCCAGTGCGAGGCGGTGAGGCGACCGGGCTGCGTCGGCGCGACGTCGCTCGATCCGAATGACGGCGATCTCCGCGACTACGCGCGCGACGAGAAGAACCGCGCCGCGACGATCTCGACCGATGTGCTCGCGAACCTCGCGGGCCGCTACCGCACGCGCACGACGTCGGTCGAGCTCCGCGGGATGCTGCAGACGGGGGAGCGCGGGCGGCGGACGGGGGCCGATCTCTCGGGAGAGAAGCGGCTGAGCGGGCAGCGCTACGCGCTCGGAGCGCGGATGTCGCTGTACAACTGGGAGGATCCGCTCAGGCCGGACCGGGGTGCGACGTCGTTCGGATATGTCCTTGGGGCCGGGTATCGGCCGGGCGAGGCCGCGGATTTCAAGCTCGAGTGGGAGCACGACATGAATCGGCTGGTGGGCCAGCGCTTCCGGGTCGTCGGCCTCGTGAACCTGCGGGTGGCGCCGTGAGCGAGGATCGCATGGACGCAAGACAGGACGGACGCCGCCGCGCTCGGCGAGACGAGGCGAGGTTCGTCCCTGGGTGGGTCGCGATCGTCGCGTGCCTTGGCGCGCTGGCGCTCGCGATCGTGGGCCCCGAGGCGGCTGCCCAGCCGAAGCCGCCGGCGGCAGCAGGCGACGACAGCGCCGAGGCGGCAGAGGAGGACGCGGAGGAAGGCGACGCCGAGGGAGAGGCGCCCGCCAAGGCGCCGCGCGGCGGGTACACGTCGGGCCTCCACCCGATGCCCGACGACGCGGAGGTGCCGCTGGCGTGGATGCCGCCTGGGACGAGCGCGACCCCGGTCCCGAGCGACGAGATCTACCCCCCGCAGACGCTGACGATCCGGTTCAACCACAAGAAGCACGTCAAGGGGCTCAAGCAGACGTGCAAATCATGCCACGGCGCGGCCTACGCGAGCGGCGCGGTGACGGACCGGCTGCTGCCGAAGCCGAGCGAGACGTGCGACAACTGTCATGATGTCGATCACTCCGACCTCACCCAGGTGAAGGCGGGGACGAACGAGAACGGACAGTGTGTGTACTGCCATATCGGGGAGAACGCTGGCAGCGACGGAAAGGTGGCGCCGCTCGTGCTGCCGCATGCGAACCTGCGCTTCCCTCACGCGAAGCACGTGAGCAGGAACATCAAGTGCAGCCAGTGCCACGGCCGCGTCGACCGGATCGAGCTCGCTACCCGTGACCAGCTGCCGCGCATGGCCGGCTGCTTCACGTGCCACAACATGAGCGGCGCGGCCCAGGGTGAGGCGAAGAGCGACTGCGACGTCTGCCACCTGACGCGCCCTGACGGGCGGCTCGTGACGGCGTTCGCCACGGGCGATCTGCTGCCGCCCGCGTGGCTGCACAGCGCGGGGCACACGCCCGACTGGCTCGAGCGGCACAAGCAAGTCGCCGCGAACGACAGCGCCTTCTGCGGGTCATGCCACAGCGCGAACTACTGCACCGACTGCCACGACGGGAAGATCCGTCCGCGCAACGTCCACCCGAACGACTTCCTCTCGATGCACCCGCAAGCGGCCCGGCAGGACAATCCTCGCTGCGTGAGCTGCCATCAGGAGCAGACGTTCTGTGCGGACTGTCACCGGCGGACGGGCGTGGCGCGCGACGCGCCGAGCGCAGCGCGGCCTGCGGGGCGCCGCTTCCATCCCCCGCCGGCGGAGTGGACCACAGCGCCGCGCAGCGCGAAGCACCACGCCTGGGAAGCCGAGCGAAACCTGAATGCGTGCGTTTCCTGCCACACCGAGCGGGACTGCGCGACCTGCCACGCGACGCGCGGGGCGTCAGGCGGGCAAGGGCTGAACCCGCACCCGCTCGGGTTCGAGAGCAAGTGCAAGACGGCGTTCTCCCGGAACCCGCGTCCGTGCCTGGTGTGCCATCAGTCGAGCGACAGGTTCGTGCAGCGGTGCCAATGAAAAGTCAAAATCCGTCAGTATATTCCTTGCCCTGGCCTTCCGGCGACGGGTATAGCGAAGTGCGCGCGGCTTCCCTAACGATCGCCGCGAACGCCAAGGAGAACGGGCGTGAAGGAGCTGATCAAGTACCTGATCGACAACCTCTATCTCGATTTCCAAGGGGAAATCACGCTGGAGACAGTGCGGGGCTTCCTCCGCGAGGACGACGGACGGGATGCACGCCAACTTTTGTCGAAGCTCATCGAGGAGAAAGGGGTAGACGACATGCTGATCACGCTGGCCGACTGTCTCAAGGAGCACATTCAGTCCGGGGTAAACGAGAAGGTCGTCCGCGAGCAGCTCTCGCTCTACTCCGAGAGCTGAGCACGCTAGCTCGCGCCACACGCCTCGCCCCCCTCCCCCTCTGCCTGCAGGCGGCCCTCGCGACGGTCGGCTGCGACGTGGGGGAGGCCACGCTCCAGCCGATCGACGCCCCTCCTGTCCAGCTGATCGAGGCGCGCGCCACGACCAGCCTCGACCAGAACTACCAGCCCGTCCGCACCACGCTCGATCCCGCCGGCATGACCGAGGTCCTGTCGACCGCGAGCTTCGTGCTGAAGTTCGATCGTTACCTGCTGCCGAGCTCGGTGAGCGCCACGGTCGGCGCCGAATCCGTGTGTGTCTCGGGCGATCTGGCGACAGTCCAGACCTACGCGGACTGCGTCAATCCGATCGCCCTGGCGCCCACGTACAACCCTGTCCAGCGGGAGGTCATCTTCCGCCAGATCGAAGGAATGCCGGGCCTGGTTCCCGGGACCCGGTACGCGCTGACGGTCTTCAAGCCGGCGGACGAGGCTGCGCCGTCCGGCATCCGCGCGTTCGACGGCGCACCCCTCGGCGGCAACACGCGCATCGAGTTCTCCGTCGCGGCGACGAACCCGCCTCAGGCGATGCCGGAGCGCCCGCCGAGCGGCGACTTCTTCTGCCAGCGAGACCTCGAGTGCGTCACGCGCACGGAAGCTTGCCAGGGAGACGCTCCCGCGGATCCGACGTGCGTCGCCTGCGTGAGGGGCGCCGCGTACTACCTCTTCTACGGCTGCTTCGGGTGCCACAACGGCGCGAGCGCCGCCGCTGGGCTGGACCTGAACCTGGGCACGGCGTTCAACCAGCTCGATCCGCTGTTCGAGACCGCGATCGGGCGCACCGCGCACCAGACCCAGATGGGCGAGAAGGCGCACGTGGGGGAGGCATCCCCGGAGCGCTTCGGCAGGGCCATGCCGCTCATCGACCCTGGAAACCCGGGGAACAGCTACCTGCTCTACAAGATCCTCATCGGGCAGAGCGCGGTCGACCCCTCCTTGCCCGCCGATGCGGCGGAGAAGCTCCGCCAGGAGAACGAGCGGCTGCAGGCGGCGTTCGTCGTGGGGATGCCGATGCCGCCCCCGCCTTCAAACCCCATATTCTGGTTCCACCCCCAGACGCCGGAAGATCAGGACACAACACCCTACGTGGACGGCATGGACATCCTGTCCACGTGGATCCTCAACGGCGCCGCGCCGCGAGACTGCTCCGCCCCGGCTGCCTCGCCCTGACGGCGCTTGCGGAGCGTCACATCACGCGATTCCGCCCGGCCTTCTTCGCATGGTAGAGCCGCTCGTCGGCGCGGCGGTAGAGCTCCATCGGCGAGACCGGCGCGTCCGGCGTGACGCCGGCGACCCCGAAGCTCGCGGTGACGGCGACCTCGCCGTCCTCGAAGCGGAACGGCGTGCGCTCGACGAGCGCGCGCAGCTTCTCGGCGACCAGGCGGGCGCCGTCGAGCGCGATCTCCGGCACGAGCAGCGCGAACTCCTCCCCGCCGACGCGCGCGAGGACGTCGTCGCGGCGGACGTTCGCAGCGGCGAGCGCGGCCATCTGGCGGAGCACGGCGTCGCCCGTGAGGTGCCCGCGGGTGTCGTTGATGTTCTTGAAGTGATCGATGTCGAACATGATGAGCGCGAGGTGGCGATGGTAGCGGCAAGCCCGCGATACCTCGCGCTCCAGCGCGACCTCGAAGGAGCGCTTGTTGTGGACCTGCGTCAGACCGTCGAAGGTCATCAGCCGGTAGATCTCCTCGTGATACGAGAGCTCGACGTTCCCACCCTGGATGAACTTGAAGATCGTCCGGCCGATCTTCACCTGGTCACCGTCCGTCAGGGCGCGCTCATCGACGGAGACGTCGTTCACGTAGGTGCCATTGGTCGAGCCGAGATCGCGGACAACGTAGCTCATCCCCGTCCAGGAGATGCGCGCATGACGCCGGCTCACCGCGTCGTCGTCGAGCGGGATATCGGTCTGTATCGCGCGCCCACACTCGATCGCCCCGGTCCCTAGCGCGATGCGGCGCCCGAGCTCGGTGCCGTAGATCACCACCAGGCACGCGGTGCCGGGCGCCACCGGCAGCACCGGCGGGGCGATCGCGGTGCAGGTGACGAGCGTCTGCCGATGATCGTTCTGTTGCTTCGCCACGCTAGGGGACCCAAGTACACCAGAGCCGACGTGCCAGGGCAACGCGCGTCGCGCGTCGGACATGGTAGGCTTCGGCCATGAAACACTGCGGTTTCGCGCAGATGTGTGTCGCTGCCACGATGGTCGCCGGGCTCGCCGTTCCTCTGAGCGGGTGTGGCACGAGCTCGCCCCCGATCGACGAGGGCGACGCCGCGCCCGCGCCGCAACAACCCGAGACCGTCACGAGCTTTCCGGATGCTCCGCCGCTCCCGGGCGAGGCCGAGTGCAAGGTCGTCGTCAAGACGGGGATCCCCGTCACGTCGGCGCAACACGTGGCCACGTGCGCGCCTGTCCAGTACGCGACCAACCCGCCGAGCGGCGGAGATCACTGGGGCCTGTGGGCCGAGTACAAGCGCTTCGAGTCCGAGGTCCCGCGCGAGATGTACGTCCACAACCTCGAGCACGGCGCGATCGTCCTCGCGTACCGGTGCGCCCCGTCCGGCTGCGCAGAGGTGAAGGCGTTGCTCGACGAGGTGCGGGCCGAGGCCGCCTCCGATCCGAAGTGCCTCATGGTGCCGGGAGGGCCGGAGGCGCGCCTCGTGATGACGCCCGACAGCGCGCTGGACACCCCGGTCGCGGCCGCGGCCTGGGGCGCGACGTACACCGCGACGTGCCTCGACAAAGCGTCGCTCGCGCGCTTCGTGGCGGACCACTACGGCAAGGGCCCGGAAGACACCTGCAGCGACGCGGGGGCCGTCGATATCGATCTGCCAGACGGCGGCGCGCCGAGCTGCGGTGAGGGATCGGGCGGCGGAGGCGGAGGCGGAGGCGGGGCAGGCGCGGCGGGGGGCGCTGCGCCGGATCCGTAACCGGGTTGACAGGTGGCTCCTTGCCCGGGAGCATTCCGGGGATGAGCGAGCCGTCGACCGTGACACCTCGGTTGGCAGAGCGCTTCCGGCTGCTGGACGTCGCGGGGTCCGGCGGGTCGGCCGAGGTCTGGAGGGCCGTCGATCAGGAGCGCGGCGGCGTGGTGGCGCTCAAGATCGAGGCGCGCGGGCGCGGAGCGTCCGCGGCGCAGCGCGCCTCCGTGCGGCGGGTGCTCGGCCGCGAGGCGCTGCACGCGGCGCTGGCGCTGTCGCCGCGGCTGCCAGAGCTCGTCGACGTCGGGTGGCTCGCGGCGCCACCTAACGTCGCGCGCGTCGAGGGCGCCCCCGGCGAGGAGGGGCGCGCGTTCGTCGCGATGCGCTGGATCGAAGGGCGAGCCGTCGCCGACGCCCTGCGCGGGCTGCCCCCTGGCGAGCGCGCGGGGCTCGCGCTCGCCGCCGCGCGCGACGCGGGCGAGGCGCTCGCCGACCTGCACGGCATCGGCCTGGCGCACGGAGACCTCAAGCCGGAGAACCTGATCCTGACGCCGGAGGGGCGGATCGCGGTGATCGACCTGGGGCTCGCCTGCTCGATCCACGAGACGTCCGTGGACGGGGCGACGCTGCGGTACATCGCGCGCGGGGACGCGGAGCTCGGAGACGCGCGGGCGAGGGACCTGCTCGCGCTGGGGACGCTGCTCGCCGAGATCGCCTTCCCCGGCGTGGCGGACGCGGACGATCCGATCGGAGCGGCGCGGGCCGCGGCGGCCGCGGAGAGCACGGCCGGGCCGCCGCTCGACGCGATCTGCCGGGCGCTCCTCTCGCCCTCCCCCGCGGCGCGCCCGTCGTCCGCGTGGGTCACCGAGTCGGCCCGCGCCGCGATCGCCGGCGCGCAGCGGGCGCGGCCCCCGTTCGCCGCACCCCCCGCCGGGCGCGCCGGCCGCGATGCGGGGGCGCCCGGCGCAGAGCGCGATCGACAGGACCGCGACGCGCGCCGCGTGCGCGCCGCCTACCTGCGCCTGCGGCGACACGAGCTCGAGGCGGCGCTCGGGGTGCGCGACGATGTCGCCCCCTGGCTCGTGGACGCGTTCGCGGTGGTCGAGCGGGTGCGCGCGCTCTCCGGCGCGTCGCTCCGCGCGGGCGACGGCGCGGCGCGCGTGGGCCCGCCGCAGAGCGACGCGGCGTGGCTGGGGAGGCTCGGGCCGGACCGCGTCGCGCGGTGGCTCACCGCGCTCGCGGGGACGAGCGCGACGGCGTGGCCGATGGGGCAGCTCGCGTCTGCGCCGGAGAGGGCGCTCGCGGACGCGCTCGTCGCGCTCGCGCGGCAGGTCCCGCCGCGCGCCTGGACGTTCGCGGACGTCGAGGCGGCTGCGCTGGGAACCCCGGGGAGCGGCGCGCGGCGGCGGGCGAGCGCGGCGCCGAAGGACCGCGGAGCGGCCGAGGGCGCCGCCGAAGCGCACGCCCTCGGCGCGGCGGAGGCGGCGGCGCTGGCGCTCGCGATCGCGCGGGTGCCGCCGGATCCGCTCGCACTCGAGGCGATCGAGCAGCGCGACGACGCGCCGGCCAGCCTGATCGTCGCGGCGGCCAACGCGCTCCGGCTGCACGGCGACGCCGGGCGCGCGCGGAGCCTGATGCTGCGCTCGTGCGTTCGCGGCGCGACGGAGGCCGCGGCGCTCGCGGCGGAGGTGCTGCGGCGCGCCGGCGATCGCGCCCTCGCGGAGGAGCGCGCGCGCGCCGCGATCGACGCCGGCGCGGACCCGGAGGGGCGCGCGCGCGCGGTGCTCGCGCGCGTCGCGATCGACGCTGGGGCGCTGGAGGCGGCCGACGCGCTCGCCGGGGACGCGGTCACGGCGCCGCTCTGCGAGGTGCGCGCGCTGCTCGCCGTGCTGCGCGGCGACACCGCGCGGGCGCTGTCGGAGGTGGCGCGCGGCGAGGCGCTCGCGAGCTCCGTCGAGGAGCTGGCGCGGCTGGCCGCCGTGCGCGGCTACGCGTGGCACGCGAGCGATCCGGAGCGAGCGCACGCGTCGTTCAGCGCCGCGGTCGACTACGCCGTCCGCGCCGGCGCGGTGGTCGAGGAGGCCACCTACCGGACCGGCGAGGCGGCGGCGGCGGTGGATCTCGGCGATCTCGACGGCGCGATCGCGACGTCGACCCGCGCGGCGCTGCTCTGGGAGCACCTCGGCCGGCCGGCGCAGGGCGCCCGGGCGCTGCTCGCCTGCGCCGCCGCCTACGCCACCGCGGGCCTGGTGCACGAGACCTGCCGGACCGCCGAGGACGCCATCGCGCGGGCCCGCGACGCGGGCGACGCGAAGGCGGAGGCCTACGCGCTCTGGGCCATCGCCGACGTGGTCGCCGCGCGGGGCGACGGCGTCGTGAGCGCGGACGCCGGATCGCACGTCGACCCGCGCGCGGCGGCGGCGCGCGCCGCCGCGCTCCTCGCCGGAGGCTCCGCGGACGACACGCTCCGGGCGGCCGCGCGGCTCCTCCGCCACGGCGCGGGCGAGCTCGATGGAGCCCGCGTCGAGGAGCTCGACGAGCTCGCGAACGGCCCGGAGCCCGCGGCGGCCTCGCGGCTCGACTGGTGGGGAGCGCGCGCCGCGATCGCGCTCGCCGCGGACGACGTCGGCTCCGCGGACGACGTCGGCTCCGCGACCGCCGCGGACGACGCGCCGCGCGGCCCGGCGGGCGCATCGGCGTGGCGCGGCCGCAGCGACCGCATCCTCGCCGCGATCGCCGCGCTCGCGGGCGCCCGCGCCCCGATCGCGGCGCGCGGCCCGGCGCTGGCAGCGGCGCACGCGCTGGCCGTCAGGGCCGGGCAGACGGACGTCGCGCACCGGGTGCTCGCCGCGCTCGCCGACGCCGCGCGCGAGCTCTGCGTGCGCACCGCCGGCGCAGGCTCGGCGGGCGCCTCCGCTGCCTCACCAGGGGCGTCGGCGCTATCCGGCGCGGTCCGGTCGCTCCCGTGGGTCGTCCGCGCGCGGGCGCTGCCGGAGAGCGGGCTTCGGCCCGAGCAGGCGCGCGATCTGGAGGCCCTCGTCGGCGCGCTCGGCGAGCGCGAGCGGCTCGCGCCGCTGCTCGACCGGGTCGTCGACGCGCTCGTGCTCTGGACGGGGGTCGAGCGGGGGCTCCTGCTCCTGCGCGCCCCGAACGGGCGCCTCGTCCCGCGGGCCGCGCGCAACCTGGCGCGCTCGAGCCTCGGCGCGGAGCAGCTCGCGCTGTCGGAGACGCTCGCGCGCCGCGCCCTGGAGGCGCGCGAGCCGGTGGTCGCGGTCGACGCGGCGGGGGAGCTGCCGAGCGTGCACCACAGCGTGCACGCGCTGAAGCTGCGGAGCGTGCTGGCCGTCCCGCTCGTGGCGCGCGGCGAGGCGCTCGGTGTCGTCTACCTCGACGACCGCGTGCGCCGCGGCGCGTTCGGCGCGCAGGAGCTGCGGTGGGCGCGCGCCATCGCGTCGGTCGCGGCGCTTGCGATCTCCGACGCGCGCGCGCAGGTCGAGCTGCGCCGGGCCGCGCGCCGCGCGGAGCGCGCCTCGTCGCGCCTCGCCGAGGAGCTCGCGCGGCGCGAGGCGGAGCTCGACGCCGCGGCGCTCGAGCTCGCCAGGGCGCGCGGCGGCCGCGACACGCGCTACCGGTACGACGCCATCATCGGCGAGAGCGAGCCGCTGCGCGCGATGCTGCGCCTCGTCGATCGGGTCACCGCCTCCGAGGTTCCGGTGCTCGTGTGCGGCGAGTCCGGCAGCGGCAAGGAGCTCGTGGCGCGGGCCATCCACCACAACGGCCCGCGCGCCGCGCACGCGTTCGTGAGCGAGAACTGCGGCGCGATCCCCGAAGGGCTCCTCGAGTCGGCGCTTTTCGGGCACGTGCGCGGCGCGTTCACGGGCGCGGATCGCCCGCGCGCCGGGCTCTTCGAGGTGGCCGATCGGGGCACGCTGTTCCTCGACGAGATCGGCGAGATGAGCCTCGCGATGCAGACGAAGCTGCTGCGGGTCATCGAGGACGGCCTCGTGAGGCCGATCGGCTCCGAGCGGGCGCGCAAGGTCGACGTGCGCGTCATCGCCGCGACCCACCGGGATCTGGAGGCGCTCGTCCGGGCCCGCGCATTCCGGGAGGATCTGCTCTACAGGCTGAACATCATCACGATCCGGGTTCCGCCGCTGCGCGAGCGCGCGACGGACGTTCCGCTCATCGTCCAGCACCTCGTCGAGAAGCACAGCCGCGGCTCGGTCCGGGTCACGCGCGGGGCGATGGATCGCCTCTCGGCCTGCGCGTGGCCGGGCAACGTGCGCCAGCTGGAGAACGAGATCCGGCGGGCGATCGTGCTCTGCGACGGGACCATCGATCGGGAGCACCTCTCACCGGAGATCGCGCACGGCGGCAACGCGACGCCCCGCGAGCTCGGCCTCAACGTCCGAGCGAGGATCGACGCGCTGGAGACGGAGCTGGTGCGCGACGCGCTCGAGCGCACGCGCGGGAACCAGACGCAGGCCGCCAAGCTGCTGGGTCTGTCCAGGTTCGGCCTTCAGAAGATGATCAAGCGGCTCGCCATCGAGGCGTGAGGAGGGCGCGAGCGGGTCACCTCGACTTCACGAGGGCGCCCGCGTCGCGCAGGACCGCGTCGATCCCGTCGTCGTTCGCCTCGTAGTAGCCGCGGATCACGCCCTGCTGGTCGACCAGCACGAGGCGCTCGCCATGGAAGATGCTGAAGAGGCCAGGGCTCGACTCCTTCTTGCCCATGGCGATCTTGAAGCCGTCGAGGACCGTCGACTCTATCTGATCGAGGGGGCCTGTCAGGAACGTCCAGCGCTCGAGCGGGAGCCGCTGCGACGCCGCGTAGGCTGCGAGCACCGCCGGGGTGTCGTTCTCCGGATCGACGGTGAATGTCACGAGGTGGAGCGCGTCACCGAGATCGCGGCCTCGGCGCTCGATCTCGCTCATGCGCTGCGTGAGCTTGGGACAGACGGTCGGGCAGGTCGTGAAGATGAAGTCCGCGATCCACACGCGGCCCCGGAGCTGCTCCAGCCCGAACCGCGCGCCCCGCTGATCCGTGAGCTCGAAGGCGGGCAGAGGGATGCGGATCGCGGGCGTCTCCGCGGCCTGGCCGTGGAGCGCGCGCCCGGCGATCCCGATGGTGATGAGCGCCACGAGCCCGACCAGCGCGAGGAGCGCGGCCCAGAACACCGGCGTGCCCACGAGCCCGCCACGCCGAGGCCTCCCCGCGTCGCCGCGGTCGGACGGAAGTGATTGGTCGGTCGGCTCCGCAGGCGACAGAGCGCCGTTCGTGTGGCGCGTGGGCTCCGTTGAGACCATCCGGTGACGCTTAAGGGCCTGTCGCCAGTGAGTCAAGGCGACGAGGCGCCGCTCAGGCGCCGATCATCAGCGCAGCGAAGAGGAGCACCAGGTAGACCATGGAGGCGAAGAAGACCTGACGCGCCCAGCGAGCGCCGGTGCCCGCGCGGAGACCGTAGACGCCGAGCCCGAAGAACGCCCCGCCGAGGAGGATCGCGGCGCCGAGGTAAACAGGGCCCGCCACGCCGAGCGGGACGAACAGCACCGAGGACAGCACGAGCAGCGCCAGGTACCCGACGATGTGGCGCCGTGTCGTGAGATCGCCCTTCTCGAGCGGCAGCACCTTGAGCCCCGCGCGCTGGTACTCGTCCTGACGGAAGAGCGAAATCGCGAGGAAATGCGGGATCTGCCAGAGGAACATGACAGCGAAGAGCAGGAAGCCGGGCGCGTCGATCTGCCCTGTGACGCTCGTCCACCCGAGCAAAGGCGGGATGGCGCCGGGGATCGCCCCGATCGGCAGCGACAGCGTCGTCCTGCGCTTGAGCGGGGTATAGACGAGGACGTAGCTGAGCAGCGCCACCGCGGCGAGCACGCCCGTGATCGCGTTCACCCCGAGAAACAGCACCGGAATCGAGGCGGCCGAGAGCGCGATCCCGAACCAGAGCGCCAGCTCCGGCGAAAGCCGCCGCGCCGGCAAGGGGCGGCTCCGCGTCCGCGCCATCAGCAGATCGGTGTCGCGCTCGATGTACATGTTGAGCGCGTTGGCGCCGGACACGACGAGCGCCGTCCCCAGCAACGCCAGCGCAAGCTGCGCCGGCGGCACCGCCGCGCGCTCGATCGCGGCCTCTCCCGCCAGTCCGGCGCGGAGATAACGGCTCGCGACCCACATGCCGCCGAGCATCGTCGCGACCACCATCCTCGTGATGCGCGGCTTGGTGAGGCTCACGAGATCGGCCGCTCCCTTGAGCAGCGGGCGCGCGCTGGTGGGGACCGCACAGCCGCCGCCCTCGGATGGCTCGGCCTGGCGAACGTAAGGGACCGGGGCGCGCTCGGCGGCCGGCTCGACGCTCATGGTCACGCGCGCACCTCGCTGCTGTGCCCGGCGCCCGCGCCGCGCGCTCGCGCGACATCTCCGAAGATCCCTGGTCTCGGGACAGCTACACTGAAAAACGACGTCATCACCGGAGCGCGGGAGGCGGGAGAAAACAGCATCGGGGCCGGGAGACTAGCGCGCACAACACGGCTCGGGGAGTCGAGTTCGTCAGTTGTCGCCTGCCTCCCTTTAGGGCACGAGTCGCCTTGCGGCAACCGTCGTGGCGTGCTCATCCGTTCTTTGCGCGTCGAGTGAGCCTGGAAAGGTCGCTCCACCGCGCCGCTCGCCGCCAGCCGGGCGGCCCGGGGCGGGGCGACGCCTGCTGCAGGCGCTGCCATGGATCTCACCAAAGGCCCTTGAGCTCGTCCTTGTTTTCCGCCGGCTCAGGCTCGGTGCCAGCGTACGTGAACGTGACCTGGGCGGGCTTGTCGTCCGCGACCGTGACGTCGGCCGTCTTCAGGCCATGGTGCGGGTGCCACGCATCGAGCTTGTACTTGCCGGCAGGGACCTTCTCGATCGTGAACGAGCCGTCATCGCCGCTCACGGCGAAGAAGGGGTGATCCGTCACCACGACAAAGCCGCGCATCCACGGGTGGACGTCGCAGGTGAGCTTGATGATGCCGTCCTTCCACGCCTTCGTCAGCGGCGCGGCGCCCCCCGGCTGCGCCTGGTTGAACAGCGTCTCAGAGCCCTTGTAGGTGTGCACGTTGTGCAGCGTCCTGTCGCTGTTCTTGATGTCGACCTGCTGCTCGGAGACCACGCCCTGGATGCGCGGCACATACATGCAGTCCTGCTGGTCGACAACCGCGTGCGCGTCGGGCGCCTTCCAGCTGCCCGGCACGCCTCCGACCGCGATGCGGACGAAGGTGTCCTTGAGCTTGCCATCGTTGACGACAACAGCGTTGTACAGGACATCTTTGTCCTGGCAGACCGGGGCGTCCTTGCGCGCGGTGGGGACCTTCATCTCGACCGGCTTGCCGGTGAACTTGACGACCCCCTTGATGATCCCCTTGCCCGCGGGGGCCGCCGGGGCGGCCTCCTGCGCCGTGGCCGTCGGCGCTTCAGACCCCTGCGGAGCCGCGGCGGGCTTCTCGGCCGAGGCCACGGGGGGCGCCGCCGTGGTGGCGGTCGCGGCCGTACCGCCGCTGGGCCTCGAGGGCTCCTCGGGGCACCCTGCGAGCGCCAGCGCGGTGAGCGCGAGAGCAGAGAGCGAGGCGAGATCGCGACGATGCATGAGGACTCTCCCGCGCCCGCGGCGCGCCACGCGAGCCTGGTTCGCGCCCCTCCGCGCCTGATCTGGCCTTTTAAGGAGGGACCGTCTGGACCGGGCGGCGGCTCCCACCGCGTCCTTCTGGCGAGCAGCGGGTGGAATGCCGCGCGCTGTTCTTCCGCACAGCGAGGGCGTGCTTAACGAGTGTCGTCGCTCGCGTCAACCTGACGCGCCGCCGGTGATGTCCGGTTTCCCGGCGCCCGGGAGCGAGCTCGAGGTGCGCTCGCGCTCGTTCGCGAGCATGGCCGCCCAGAGGCCGCGCTCGTCGCGGGCCGCGAGCGCGATGCAGAGGGCGGCGATCACCAGCGACAGCGCGCCGAGCGGCACCTCCGGGGCGCTGCCCGCGACGAGCAGCAGCGCGAGCGCGCCGCCCAGCGCCGGCAGCCGCGGCGGGGCGACGAGCGCGAGCGCGACGACCACCACCGACAGGGCGGCGACGAAGAGCTGGATCGAGAGCGGCACGACCGGAGCGGGGCGGGTGAGCAGCCGGTCGAGCGCGCGGCGGAAGAGCGCCTCGACCATCGATGCGTCGTCGGCGGCGCCCGCGAGCGCCGCCCGCGTGGCGAACAGCGCTGACGCAAGCGCCACCAGCGAGAGCGGGCTCACGAGGCGCGGCGGCGGCGGCTCGGCGTCACGCGGCCGCGCCTCGCGGCCCGCGCCGAGCGCGACCGTCGCCGCGAGGACGGCCAGCGCATCGAGCGCGAACGCGGCGGTCGCGACAGAGCTCGTGGCGCCGGCGAGCGCCTTCGAGCCGCGGTCGTTCGCCCAGACGGCCAGGAGGACGCCGGCGAGCCGCACGAGCGCGGAGGCGCCGATGAGCCCGAGCGCGGCCGCGACCGGCCGCACGAACGGGACGCGGAGCGCCTCCCACGCGCTGCCGAGCGCGAGGATCGCGGCGCTCACGCCGATGAGCGCGGCGGACAGATCGGGCACGCGCTGCACGGTCGCGTGCAGCACGACCAGGATGACGAAGCTGCCCGCGACGATCGCGCCGATCCGCAGCGCGTACGGGACGCGGCTCCGCACGACCGCGCTGATCAGCGCCATCGCGACGACGATGGCGCCGATCGCGAAGAGCTGCGAGGCGCCGGCGCCGGCGAGCTCGATCGTGTGGACAGCGCGCTCGATGCCCACCGCCAGGCCGACCATCGCCGGCGCGACCATGCGGCCGAGGATCATCGCGAGCAGGGCGAGGACGGCGAGCGGCCGGATGAGCGCGAGCACAGGCAGGCCGGCGAGCGGAGGCCGCCCGGCGGCAGAGGACCGGCGCTCGGCGGGCGGAGGCTCGCCGCCCTCCTCGCGACGGGGCGAGGCAGCGGTGTCCGGCGCGGCGGAGGGAGGAGGGCCTTCGGGTGGGAGATCGATGGTGAGGAGCATGAAGAACAGCGCCCGTCGCTCAGCCCTTGTCCCAGGCGCGGGGGGCTTCGAGATCCGTGAAGACCGCGGCGGTCGCCGAGGCGTCGATCAGGTCCTGCATCCGCTGGCCGCCGGCCTCCTCGACGATGCGATCGTCGTACTCGTCCGCGAGCACGGACAGATCCCGGAGGGCGACAAGGATCTCGTCGGCGTCGAGCGTCTCGCCGCCGAGGAGCGTGTGGACGATGACCACACACGAGCCCTGCGCGACGTAACCGAAGGCGCCGAAGCGGATGCGCGCGTTCAGGCGGAGCAGCTTCATCGCGAGGTCCGGCGTCATCTCGACGCCGCGGGCGAGCTGCGCGACGAGCCGCACGAGCGCGCGATCGGGCGCCCAGGGAAGGACATGAAGGTAGACGTACGCTGTCCCCTGGCGAACGACGTAGAACTGCGGCTCGACTCGGGTGAACGCCGGGGAATCCGCGAGCGCCGCCTCGATGCGCGCGTTGGTCACTCGAACGGCCTCGTCGGAATCCTTCGGCATGACGCGGAGGATACATCGCCGCGGTCCCGGTGCAGAGCCGGGACCTAACGCCTGAGCGGAAGCAGCGGGCCTGGCGGCGCTGGCGCCCCCTCGTCGCCCGGGACGGGCCGCGGCCCCTTGCGCACAGGCGCCGGCTCGATCGGGGCGGCGCCGGAGGGCGCCTTCAGCAGGAACGGGCGGGCGTTGCGGGTCGAGCACGCGTCGTACGGATCCCGGTGGAACTCCCAGTGCAAGTACACGTTGCCGTCCGGCGACACGATCGCGTCCGGCGCCTTGCCGAAGGGCGACGCGCGGTGCACCGAGTTCAGCGCGACGATGTCGAAGGCCGTCATCCCGCTCGGCCTCGTGACGCCGAGGCGCACGACGCTGCCGCTGTCCTTGTTCAGGACGATCTCCACGTGCGTGACCCGGTTCTGGTTGAACGCGTGCCCGGAGGGCAAGCTCTCGAGCGACGCCAGGAACTCCTCCGCGAAGATCGGGTGGAGCCGGTTGTGGATCATGTTGATGTACGTCGCGAACGGCACCCGCGCGGCGTTGAGCGAGGTCTGGTTGCCGGGCTTGACCGAGGGGTCGTAGTTCTCGATCGCGGCACGCCATTTCTTCCACTTGTCCGTCGTCTCCCACGAGCCCCGGTGCGCGCTCCTGCGGGAGGCGCCGTCCGAGGCCCGCTCCGCCCTGAGCTTCTCGTTGCCGACGGCCGCCTGCACGCCGGCCATGTCCAGGTTGAGGTTGGGCCCGCCGGGGAGCCCCGGCGCGCCGAGGCCGATCGAGCCGACACGGACCGGGCTCTGGTAGGGCTGCGGCGTCGCCTTCTTGCCGGCCACACGGCTCTTGCCGTCGCCGCCCGGGTTCGCCGGATTGAGGGTATAGCCGCCGCGCGCGCCGTCGATCACCTCGGGCGACGCCGGGCCGGAGCCGCCCGCGGCGCCCTTCTCCGGCGGCGGAAGCGCGGGAGAGACCTGCGCGACGCGAGCGCCGCCGCTCGCGCCCGGCACGCTCGGGGGGGGCGCCGCCCGGGAGGCCTGCGCTGCCTGCGCCGGCGACGCCGGGCTGTGGTGCTCCGCGCTCTCGCTCTCTGGGTTCCCCTCGCCCGGCGCGTGCTTCTCGTTGCCGGCGCGCTCCTCGCTGTGGCCGCTGTGATCGTGGTCGCTGTCGCCGACCCTGTCCGTCGGCGCCTTCGGCCCCGACGGCGTCCCGGGCGTCGGCTCGGGATCGTCCTGATCCTTCGAGCGGATCTGCGCCATGGTCTCCTCGTCGACCTTGTTGGCGTCGTCCGCGATCCGGTTCGCCTCGGGGTTGTCCTGCTGGTCCTTCTGGACGTGCTGCCGGACGGCGATCCGCTGATCCGCCGGCGGCAGCGGCGGCGGCGGCGCCGGCTGGACCGGTACGATCTTGGCCACCTCTTCCTTGGGCGGCTCAGGCTTTGGCGGCGCGGGCGGAGGCGCCTTCGCCTGGCGCGGCGGCTCGGCCTTCGGCGGCTTCCGCGGCGGGATCGTCGCCGCCTTGGTCGGCTCGGGCTTCGGCTGCTGCGGATCGGGCGTCGCGTCCTTGTCCGGCTCGCTGTCCGACGGCAGCTCGGGCGGCGCGAGCGGGGCGGGGGGCGGCGTGAGCGCAGCGCCGTCGGTCAGGATCTCGAACGTCGTGTCGCCCGGCCGGAGGCCATCCCTCACCGCGTGGACCATCTGGCGGAGCTGCGCGCGATCCTCGATGACCTGCGCCACCTCGACGGCGCCGCCGCCGCCCGCCATGTGCGCCACGATCGCCGCGCAGATCCACAGGGCGAGCGGGATGTGGGCGTCACGCGACACGGCGCTCAACGCCTCCGCGCTGCAGAGGCCGCACCGCGCGACATGGCGCAGGCGTAACAGCAGCGAAAGACGGTCACCGGTGGCACCTCCAGACTCCGCGTGAACGACCTGCTCGAACAGTGCGCCGATGCGCCAAACGTACCCCGGAAGCGGTTCGAACCTAGCATCCAGGGATCAGCGCAGCAACGGTCGGCTCGCGCGCAGCCGCATCGTCCGCGCCGCGCCGCGCGTGCGACGCGATCCGCGGGAAGCAGCCCCGGGCGGGCGCGCCGGCGCCCCGGCCGCGCCCGCCCTCGGCGAGGCGCCCTGCGCCGTCGCGCCGGCGCCACGATCAGAGCTTGATGATCGCGTCCCAGTGATCCGCGATCTCCTGCGCCGTCCAGACGCCGCCCTCGTCCTTGAACTTCCCGGGGCTCTGGACGACCTTGTAAATGTACATCTGTGCACCGGCGACGGCGAGGACGTTGCCGGTCTTGTCGGCGCACAGGTCGGACGCGAGGAACAGCGCCGCAGGCGCCACGTGCGCCGGCGTGAGCGTGTCACCCGCCGATTGGAACATGGGCAGATCCTCCGTCAACCGCGTCTTGGCGATGGGCGCGATCGCGTTGACGGTGATCCGTTGCTTCTGCAGCTCGATCGCGGCGGTGCGGGTGAGGCCGTAGATGCCGGCCTTGGCAGCCGCGTAGTTGGCCTGCCCGAAGTTGCCGATCATCCCGGAGACGCTCGTGGTGTTGACGATCCGCCCTCCCCCGCCCTGCGCGACCATCTGCTTCGCAGCGGCCTGCGTGCAAAGGAACGTCCCCTTCAGGTGAACGGCGATGACGGCGTCCCACATGCCCTCATCCATCTTGAGGAGCGTCTTGTCGCGGACGATCCCCGCGTTGTTCACCAGGATGTCGACCCGGCCGAACGCATCGACGGCGGTCTTCACGATCTTCGCCGCGCCCTCGGGGGTCGCCACGCTGTCGAAGCTCGGCGCGGCCTGCCCGCCCGCGGCCTTGATCTCCTCCGCGACCTGCGCCGCCATCGCGTCGCTCGAGCCCGACCCGTCGCGCGTCCCGCCGAGGTCGTTGATGACGACCTTCGCGCCCTCCCGGGCGAAGAGCAGCGCTTCCTCGCGGCCGATCCCGCCGCCGGCTCCCGTGATGATCGCGACCTTTCCGTCGAGCAAGCCCATCGCAGATTCCTCCTGATCCGCGCGCCGGCGCGGTGCGCCGTGCCGTTTTCGCGCGGAGCTTCGCACGGCGGGCCTCGGCCCGGGCACACATTCGTGCGCGCCGGCGCGCGCAACGCAATCGAGCGAAGGCCGAGCGACAGCCGAGCGACGGTGCGCGCGAGCGGGCCCGTCCGGCGAGGGTGACGGCCGGGCGCCCGAGCGCCCGCGCCGCTTCCTTGGCCGATCGAGCGCGGCAGTGATAACGCCGCCTTCGATGCAACTGCCCAGCCGCCTTTCCACGTCGACCCTGGGAGACCTGCTCGGCGCGCTGCACCGCGAGAAGACCACCGGGCTCCTGGAGCTCTGCGAGCTCCGGACGCCGAGCGGCTCGACGGTGCCGGGCCGCCAGCACCGGATCCAGCTCTTCTCCGGCCTCGTCACGGCCGTCGAGACGCCGCTCCGGGTGCCCCGCCTCGGCGAGATCCTCGCGAAGGAGGGCTCCGCGCCCGAGCCGTCGATCCAGCGGCTCGCCGCGCTCGTCGCCGCGCACCGGGGGCGCCGGACCGGCGAGGTGCTCGTGGCGGCGGGGCTCATCCCGGCGACCGCGGTCGACCGCGCGCTCCGGATCCAGCTCCGCGCGCGCATCGAGGCGCTGTTCAGCATCGAGGAGGCGACCATCTGCTTCCACACGGCGAGGCCCCTCGCCGGGTCGCTGCGGCAGACAGGCCCGCTCCCGCCGAGCGACTTCCTCCACGGCCGCCCGCGCGCGCGGGATCGGCAGCGGCGCGCCGGCTCGTCGGCGCGCGCCGCGCACAGCGGGCCGGCGGGCGCGCCGCCGCGCGCCGCTCGGGCGGACGAGCCGCGCCGCCGGGCGCTCGATGTGCTGGGTCTGCGCGAGGGCGCGACCGAGGCCGAGATCCGCCGCGCATTCCGCCGCCTGGCCGCGTCCATGCACCCCGACCGCGCCGCCGCGCACGCCGGCGACGGCGCCCAGCGCACCGCGCGGTTCGCCGAGCTCTCGGCCGCCTACCACCTGCTCGTCGCCTGACCGGCTACGCCCGGCCCACGAGGCGCTCGATCAGGAACGAGGCCACGGTGATCGGCTTGGTGCCCGGGCCGAAGCCAGCGTCGAAGCCGAGCTCGACGGCCAGGTTGTGATCGATGCGCGGGCCGCCGAGCAGCAGGATCACCTTGTCCCGGAAGCCCTGGCGCGTCGCCAGGTCGACGAGCGCCGCCGCGTTCTCCTTGTGGCAGTTCCGCTGGGTGATCACCTGCGAGACCAGGATCGCGTCCGCGCCGAGCGCCTTGGCCTTCTCGCAGAGCTCGGCGTTCTCGACCTGCGCGCCGAGGTTGTGGGCGTCGAAGCACTTGAAGCTCTCGAGCCCCTTCTCGCCGGCAAACCCCTTGTAGTTCAGGATCGCGTCGATGCCGACCGTGTGCGCGTCGCTGCCGGTACACGCCCCGACGACCACGATCTTCCGGCCGAGCTTCTTCGCCTGCGCCTCGATGTCGTCCCGCGTGAGCGGCTGGGCCGCGAGCTCCTGGACCTCGATGTCCGAGAGGTCGACCCCGTGCTGGGAGTGCCCGTAAACGACGAAATACGTGTGCTCCCGGCTGGCCTGCTCCATCGCCGTGACCAGCGGCTCGCGCAGGCCGTGCGACTCGGCAAAGCGCTTCGCCGCCTCGCGCGCGCGGTCGCCCGGCAGGACGCGGAGCGTGAACGACATCTGGACCATCCCGTCCCCCTCTCGGTCGCCATACGCACGCAGGATGTTTCGCAGTGTCATGCTCACCTCTGTCTACAACCAGGGGGCCGGAAGAGCCCATCCATCGTTGACAGTATCGCCATGCGGCGCCGCGCGGCCAGCGCGATCGAGGGGGCGAGAGCGCGCGTCTTCCATGGTTCCACGCTTCCACGCTTCAGCCATGCTTCGGCGCACAGAAGATGCCAAGTCAGGAAGAATGTCTTCCGGCGCGCTGACGCTCCGGCCCTCCAGGAGAGTTGTCCCGGGAATCCCGTCCTTCGCGGCGCGCCCGAAGCCCGAAGGCCGAAGGGCCCCCGACCGGGACGGCGCAGCAGGCCGGGGCTACGACCGCTCCAGGACCTCGAGGATCGGGTTCAGGTACTCGGGGTGGCGCGCGACGACCCCCGAGTACCCCTTCCCCCCGGTGCGCGTGCGCTTGACGTCGCCGAACGCGCCGCGCCCGATGGCGTCCCAGACGGTCTCCTGCTCGACCTCCCGCAGCAGCTCGTGCGCCTTGTCGAGGACCTCGCGGGCGCGCCGCTCGACGATGCCGCCCGGCTTCCACTGGATCTCGTCGCCGAGGTGCCGCGCCGCCGTGAAGATGTAGCGGGCGCTCTTCAGCGAGAGATACCGGTCCATGAGGAGCGGTGTGTGGACCGCCTCGCTGAACATCCCGAGCAGCTCGATCGACTGGCCGGTCGTGATCCCGACCAGGTTGAACATCGCGTCGTGGACGTGGCTGTGGAAGATGTCGCCTGTCTTGAACTTGGTGGGCGGCATCCACTTGATCGGGTGCCGGTCGAAGATCTGCCGGACGAGCTGGGCCTGGGCGAGCTCGAAGAGGAGGCTGTCCTCGAGCCAGGGGTCGATCTCGAAGGCGTGGCCGAGGCCCATCTGCTCCTCGCGGAGGCCCGCGCGCCGCGCGAACGCCTCGTTGATGAACTGCGACGCGAGCACCGTATGGGCCTTCTCGACCGCGTCGGCGGTCGTGAGGTAGTTGTCCTCTCCCGTGTTGATGACGATGCCGCTCCTCGCGATGATCCTGCGGGAGAAATACTGATCGATGAACGTCCGCTGCATGTTGATGTCGCGGAACAGGATCCCGTACATCGCGTCGTTGAGCAGCATGTCGAGCCGCTCCACCGCCGCCATCCAGGCGATCTCGCTCATGCAGAGACCGGACGAGTAGTTCGTCTGCGCGAGGTAGGTGCCGGTGTCGCGGGTCGCCTCGTCGGTGGCGCGGCGGATGATCCTGAAGTTCTCCTGGGTCGCGTACGTGCCGCCGTATCCCTCGGTGGTCGGCCCCTCCGGGACGTAGTCGAGGAGCGACTGGGCGGTCGCGCGGATCACGGCGACGATGTCGGCGCCGGCGAACCCGGCGGCCTTGGCCTGCACGGCGTCGTCGTAGATGTTGCCCGTCGCGACGATGACGTACTTGAGCGGCGCGACGCCGACCCGGTGCGCCGCCTTGGTGGCCTCGCGCTCGTCGCGGGCCCTGTCGATCCGGGCGATCGCCTCCCGCGTCGCGGCC
The DNA here is from genome assembly GCF_051524395.1 of Sorangium sp. So ce117. Classification (NCBI taxonomy): domain Bacteria; kingdom Pseudomonadati; phylum Myxococcota; order Polyangiales; family Polyangiaceae; genus Sorangium; species Sorangium sp. So ce117. The sequence continues at coordinate 4,172,152 of NZ_CP150309.1, read as the reverse complement.
TCGAGCGCGCCGCGCGCCTCGGCCGCGGAGGGCCCCGGGCCGAGGTCGGCCGCCTCGCTGAACGCCAGCATCTCCGCGGCCTCCTGCACCGAGCCGGCGCCCTCGCAGAGCGCCCGGCCGAGGTGGTACGCGACGCCGCGGCCGGCTTGCCCCGCCCTGTGGATGCGATCGACCAGCGCGTTCACGAGCGGCGTCCCCTCGGCGTCGGCGCCGATCACGCCGTAGGCGCGGGCGACGGTGCGCTCGACGCCGACCGTTGTGTGGCGGTCGATGAAGCGCTGCACCTCGTCGGCGATGTCGGCGGCAAACGCGCGACACGCCTCCACCTTTTCCTGCTCCACGGGGACAGTCGTCATGGATTTCTCCGGGGCAAGCGCTCTTAGCGCACTCTCACCGCGGCCGGTACTCCGGCGCAGGAACCAGGGCGGAGCCTGGAACAGCCGGCCTCGCGGGACTCAGCGGCGGCCGATGATGGCGCGGCGCGGCCCGGCGCGTGATGACGGCGCACGGCGCTCGGCAGCGACGCCGGCGGCGGGCGGCCTCACGCGTGCGCGGCGCGGCCGGGGGCGCTAGACGACGGGGGTCATGGGCAAGCTCATCCTGCTCTTCACGGCGCTCCCGATCCTGGAGCTCTGGCTCCTCCTGTCGATCGGCGACGTCATCGGCTTCTGGCCCACCGTGGCGATCGCGCTCGGGACGGCGGTCCTCGGCGCAGCGCTCGCGAAGCGCGAGGGGCTCAAGGTGCTCGCCTCGTGGCGCGGCGCGATGGCCGCGGGGCGCGTCCCGGACGAGGGGCTCACGGGAGGGCTCCTTGTGCTCCTCGGGGCGGCCCTGCTCGTCACGCCGGGGGTGCTGACCGACGTGGCAGGGCTCCTGCTCCTGCTCCCGCCGGTGCGCCGCCGCGTCGCGGCGGTGGTGCGGGAGCGGTTCGAGCGGCGGGTGGCCGCGGCGAGCGCCGCCGGCGTCGGCGTTGGCGGCCCCGGCGACGGCGCGTTCTTCAGCATGAGGGTCATCGACCTGGGCGGCGGACCGTTCGGTGAGCGCGCCGAGGGGCGCGCTGGCGCGTCCCGCGGGCAACCGGCGTCGTGGCAGGTCATCGACGTCGATGCGGAGGTGACCGAGGGCGCCGAAGAGGATGAAGCCGGCGGGCCAGCGCGGACGACGCGACGACTGCCCGGCTGACACCCCGATGTCATCGATGCCCCGGCGAACGCAGGCGCGCTCGCTGCCCGGAGCACCAGCGACTCTCACGCACGACACCCGAACACCGGCGTCAGGAGCTCGGCGAGACACGCGAGCAACGACGCAGGACAATGATTCACGTCCGAGCTGCACGACTGAAACGACAAAGAAACAGAGCGCATTGTAGGCTCATCAACGTCGTCGGCGCAGCCCGACATCCCAGGAGAAACGACATGAAGATCTGAACCTGCGCAACATCACGCAACAACGCACAACGACACCAACGCAGCAACCTCTATGAAAGATCCAACTCGAACCTCGATCCCATCGACCCGGCCGCGCCGCCCCGGCAGCAGCGCGAAGGACGACCCTGGCACGACGTCCAGCCCTGAGCAGCGCCAGCGCGCTCGCCTGAACGCCCGGCAAGCGGTGCTCCAGCGGCCCCGCAGCGCGCCCTCGCGGAGGGTACCGAGATGAGGCTCATCAAGTCGATGGCCGGCTGGCTCCTCGGGTACGTCGATCCACGGGAGCCGCTCGGCAGCTCGCTCATCAGCGCTCTTTCCCGGCTCCCCATCCACCTCGCCGCGGACGCCGTATGCCTCCGGAGGAACGCGGACTCTGGCGCCCTCGAGGTGCTCCTGACGCAGCGCGGAGCGTCGGCGGCAGGCCCTGGAGAGTGGTGCTGCCCCGGCAGCGTCCTCTCGCCGGGCGAGCAGCCCGAGCACCTCCTCCACCGGGTCGGGATGACGATCTCCGACTTCACGTTCGTCGGCGACTACTTCTCGGCCGCCACGCGCGGCTGGATGCTCTCCCGGGTCCATCAGGCGAAGCTCGCCGAGGTCCCGGCCACGGGCACCTGGTGGCCAGTCGAGCAGCTGCCGAACAACCTGGTACCCAAGCACCGGGAGCTGGTCATCCCGATGGCGGTCAAGGCCTTCCACGCCCAGCGCGCGAAGCGCTCGCAGGCACAGCGCGCGAAGCCGTCGCAGAAGGTCGCCAGCGCGCCGCTCACGTGAGGACAGCGGTCGTCCGTCTATGCTGCTCCGGGCGAGCGCGGCACGTGACTGGACACGGACAGAGCATGTAGCGCCCAGACATACCAGGAAAGGAAGCGTGGGGAGGGCGCGCCGTCGGTCCGCTCGCGCCCTGCACGGCCGGCCGCTATGGTTCGCGCGCCGCTTGCGTTACGCTGCGTGGTACGGCTGTGGATCCCCACGGCGGCGCTCTCCGCGGGTGATTCCGCGCGGACATGGAAGACATGACGGTCGACAAGACAGCTCTCATCGTGGGAGGAACGGGCCTCGTCGGCGGCCACTGCCTGCGCCTCCTCGTGCAACAGCCAGCGTACACGAAGGTCGTCGCCCTGCTCCGCCGCCCGGCCCCGATCGAGGATGCGCGGCTCTCGCAGCGCATCGTCGACTTCGACCGGCTCGAAGGCGCGGACTTCGCCGGCGTGAGCGACGTGTTCTGTGCGCTCGGGACGACGATCGCCAAGGCCGGCTCCGAAGAGGCCTTCTACGAGATCGATTATCGCTACCCCATCACCGTCGCCAGGCTCGCCGAGAAGGCCGGGGTGAAGCAGTTCGTCCTTGTCTCCTCCGTGGGCGCCGACCCGCGTTCGACGAGCTTCTACCTGCGCGTGAAGGGCGAGCTCGAGCAGGAGCTCTCGGCGGCGAGCTTCGCGGCGGTCCACGTGCTCAGGCCGAGCCTGTTGCTCGGCGAGCGGGGCGAGGTCAGGAAGGGCGAGGCCATCGGCGTCGCGGCGGCGCAGACGCTCCGGTTCACGATGAAGGGCGGCCTGCGCAGGTACCGGCCCATCGACGCGAGGACAGTCGCCGGCGCGATGGTCGCCGCCGCGCTCGCCGGGCGCAGCGGTCGCCACGTCTATCACTTCGACGACATGGAAGCGCTCGCCAAGGGCATCGGCGTCGTCCAGGCCTGATCACCGCCATGGCGCCGCCACCCACCCGGCGACGCAAGCGCGCGAAAATGCTAGGGCTCTCGGCAGGCACGGCGCTCGCTCGATGACGCCGCCATGGTCCTCGCTGAACGCCCCTCGCCGATCGTGACCGAGCGCCTCGCCCCCTCCCCGCTGCGCCCGCCGGAGAGCCCGCCGCCGTCGCTCGACGCCGTGCTCGCGGAGCGGTTCGGCATCGCCGCGTTCCGGCCGTGGCAGCGCGAGGCGATCGAGGCCCTGCTCGGGGGCGCGGGCCGCGTCCTCGTGGTCGCCCCGACCGGCGGCGGCAAGTCGCTCTGCTACCAGCTCCCGGCCGTCGCCCTGCCCGGCACGGCGCTCGTCCTGAGCCCGCTCATCTCCCTGATGGAAGATCAGGTCCGCGCCCTCGAGGCGCGCGGCATCCCGGCGACGTTCATCGCGTCCAGCCTCGCGCGCGAGGAGAACGGCCGCCGCCTCGCCGCCCTCCGCCGCGGCGAGTACAAGCTCGTCTACGCCGCGCCCGAGCGCCTCGCCCTCGACGGGTTCCTCGAGGCGCTCGCCGCGAGCCGCCTCTCGCTCGTCGCCGTCGACGAGGCGCACTGCATCGTCCAGTGGGGGCACGACTTCCGGCCCGACTACCTGCGCATCGGCGCCGCGCTCGCGCGGCTCCGGCCGCCCCGGGTCCTCGCCTGCACCGCGACGGCGACCCCCGACGCGCGCGACGAGATCATCCGCCGGCTCGGCTGGCCGCGGCCAGCGCCCGACGGCGCGGACGACGCCGGCGGCGATGCGGCGAGCGGGCGCGGGCGCGGCCCCGAGGAGCCGCCGCCCAAGGTGATCCTGCGCGGCTTCGCCCGGCCCAACCTCCACCTGCAGGTCTCCGCGGTCGACGGCCCGCGCGAGGCGGGGCGCCGCACGGCGCGCGCGCTGCTGGAGGCCCTCGGCGATCCCGGGCGGCCCCGCGGGGCGGGCATCGTCTACGCGGCCACCCGCAAGGGAGCCGAGCGCCTCGCCGAGGCGCTCCGCGACGCCGGCTGGAACGCGGAAGCGTACCACGCCGGGCTCGCCCCCGAGTCCCGCGCGCGCCTCTCGGCGGGCTTCGCCGATCGCAGCCTCTCCGTGGTCGTGGCCACGAACGCCTTCGGCATGGGGATCGATCGCCCCGACGTCCGCCTCGTCGTGCACGCCCAGCCGCCGTCGTCGATCGAGGCGTACTACCAGGAGGTCGGCCGCGCCGGGCGGGACGGCGCCCCGGCCCGCGGCCTCCTCTTGTTCGCGCCCGCGGACATCGCGCTGCGCCGCCGGCTCTGCCAGCTCGGCGAGGGGGGCGTCGAGGCGAGCGCCGACGACGCCGCGCGCGCCTGGGGGCTGTTCCGCGAGCTGCTCCGCTACGTCGACGCCGCGACGTGCCGGCACGACTTCATCCTCCGCTACTTCGGCGACGAGGCCGAGTCGCTCGGCGGCTGCGGCCACTGCGACGTCTGCCTGGAGGTCGACGCCCTCGAGGCGAGCGACCCGGCCGCGCTCGCCCGCGACAACGACCTCGTGCGCCGCGCGCTCGCCGGCGTCGCGCGGGTGAAGGGCGGCGCCGGGATGCAGGCGGTCGCGTCGATGCTGATCGGCGAGTCGAACGAGCGCGTCCGCCGCATGGGGCTCGACCGGCTCTCGACGTTCGGCGTCCTCGAGAGGAAGAGCCACGACGAGGCGATGTCGATCCTTCGCGCGCTGCTCGCCAACGCGTGGATCGATCTCACGACCGGCGAGTTCCCCGTCCCCCTCATCACGCCGGCGGGCTGGCGCGTGATGCGCGGAGACGTGCCCACGCGGGTGCGGCTCCCGGTCCTCGCGGCGCGGCGCCGGGCCCATCGCCCGCGCCGCGCGGCGCCGGGCCCGTCACCCGCCGCGCGCCCGCCGGCGGCCGCGCCCGCCCCGCGGGCGCGCGCGCAGCCGGCCCCGCAGGCGTTCTCGTCCGCAGCGACCCACGACGACGCGGCGCGCCCTGCGCCGGGCGCCCCCCTCCCCGCCTCGCGCGCGCAAGCGGAGCCCGGCGTCGAGCTCGAGGAACGCGACGTGCCGCTGTACGAGGCGCTCCGGGCCCACAGGGCCGCGCTCGCGAAGGAGAAGTCGCTGCCCGCCTACGTCATCGCGCACGACCGGACGCTCCGGGAAATCGCGCGGATCCGGCCCGCGTCGCTCGACGACCTCGCGCTCGCGCGCGGCATGGGGCAGGCGAAGATCTCGAGCTACGGGGAGGGCATCCTCCGCGTCGTCCGGGAGTTCTCGGGCCCCTGATCGGCCCGGGACCTCAGGCGAGACCGGCGACGCGGAGCTCCGCGATGAGCTGGCCGTCCAGGCTGACGAACGTCGTCAGGCGCCCCTCGACGTTGATGAACACGTCGAGCATCAGGCCCGCGCCGAGCTCCAGGACATGGAGGTCCCCCTTGAGGACCACCGTCGGGGCCTCCCCTCCCCTCGGCGGCCGCCTGGGTTCCCTCTCCATGGCCTTCTTCGAGTTCATGCCCGCCTCCGCCCGGCCCATCCGCTCCCGGGACCGCCGCTGCGCGCCGCGCGGTCGACCCGGACGCGACCGCACGCGCGAGGCAGCCCGCCCGCCGGCCACCACGTCAAGCGCGTTCCATGCCGTGCTCGCACGGCTGGAGTGATCCTTCCCTTCACGCAGCCCCCTTTCTCGCCCGCCCCTCACCCGACCGGCGCTGCCTTCATTTCATGGGATCGGCTTCACAGGAAGGCATGAAGTTCAGCGAGGATCGGACTTTTCTTCCCGGCTTCCCATCCTCCCGATCGAGCCGGGCAACCCCGATCGAGCTGGGCAGCCACGATCCATCACCTCTCCCTGGCCCAGGACGAGAGCGACGCTGCTGCGCCCACCGAGACCCGGCCCGAGGCGAGCACCAGCCCCAGCGCTGGCTGCTCCACGAGCAGCGCCTCGACCCGCAGCAGCGCCGGCAGGTAGACGACCTCCCGCGCGAGGCCGCCGCCCCGGTGGACACGCGCCGCGATGCGCAGGGCGTCCCCCGTGGAGCACGCGCCGCGCGCCTCGAGCAGCCGCGCGGTCTCGACGAAGCCCGCGCCGCGCTCGACGCTCCGCGCGGCGAGGTGGCGCAGCCCGAGCTCGATCCGGCGGGCGCCGACCAGGTACCCCTCGGCGCGCTCGCGCGCGAGCGCCCAGCCCTCCTGATCGTCGCCCCCGTTCGCGGTCCCGATCGCGAAGATCCCGAGCGGGAGCGCCGCGGCGCGCACGCTGGGCGCCGCGTGCCCCTCGATCTCGTGGAGCACCGTGCGCTCGACGTCGTCGCGCGTGAGCATGCGCCCCCGCGCGACCTGGATCACCCCGTCGCCCGTCGCGGCGAGCGGCGCGATGTCGGCGATCACGACCCGGAGGGGCAGGCGCCGCGCCCCGATCTCGCGGCGCATCCGCGACACGAGCGACCGGGGCGAGCGCGCGTCATCGCTCCGCACCCGCTCCTCGTCGCTCGACGCGGCGCCCGCCTCCTGCTCGACCCAGGCCGCGGCGAGCGCGTCCGCCTGCTCGTCGAACGCGTCGCGCGCGGCGTAGCGGCGGCGCGCGGCGGCCCAGCACCCGGCCCCGCCCGCGGCCTCGCAGATGGCGGCCTCCGCGGCGAGCTCGCTCGCGCGGCCGGCGTAGACCGCGCCGAGCTCTCCTTGCCCTGCGAGCCGCTCGGCCGCCGCCTCCATCGCCCTCCGGAGATCGCCGTGGTCCTGCGCGGGCGCGTAGGCGAACCGCGGGAGCTCCCCGCCGCTCCGAGCCCAGGAGGCGGCGAGCCGCGCGAGCTCCTCGACGAGGTTCACCGGCGTGCTCGACCCGACGACGCGGATCCGCCGCGCCGCGGCGCCGAGGAGCCGATCCGCGTCCGGCACCCACGCCGGAGGCGCCGGCCGCTCGGCCGATCTAGCTCGAGGACGCCGCGCCACGGCCCGCCGCTCCTTCCAAGTACGCCCCCGCCCCGTGTGCCCCTGCCCCGTGAGGGCGCCGCGCGCCCGGTGCCGCCCGCCTCAGAGCAGGTTCGCCGCGAGCTCCGCGAGCTCGCTGCGCTCGCCCTTGGCGAGCACCACGTGACCCGCGATGCGCTCGCGCTTGAACCGCTCCGCCACCACGAGCAGGCCGTTCGACGCGTGGTCCACGTACGGGTTGTCGATCTGCTGAGGGTCGCCGGTCAGCACGATCTTGGTCCCCTCGCCGCACCGCGTGATGATCGTCTTCACCTCGTGCGGGGTGAGGTTCTGGGCCTCGTCCACGATGAGGTACTGGTGCGGCAGGCTGCGCCCCCGGATGTAGGTCAGCGGCTCGACCTGGATCTGCCCGCTCTCCAGGAGCTCCACGAAGCCGCGCGCGTCGCGCCCCGGCCTCGCGCCGCCGTTCGAGAACAGGAACTCGAGGTTGTCGAAGATCGGCTGCATCCACGGGTTCAGCTTCTCGTCCACGTCGCCCGGAAGGAAGCCCAGATCGCGCCCGAGAGGCATGATCGGCCGGCTCACGAGCAGCCGGCTGTAGGCGTTGTCCTCGGTCGTCCGCTTGAGCGCCGCCGCGAGCGCGAGGAGCGTCTTGCCCGTCCCGGCCTTGCCGATCAGCGTGATCAGCCGGACCGAATCGTCGAGCAGGAGGTCCAGCGCGAACGCCTGCTCCTTGTTGCGCGGCCGGACCCCCATCACCCCCTCCCGCCCGACGCGGAGCGCGACGATCTGCCCGCGCGCCGCGTCGAACCGGCCGAGCGCCGTGTGGCTCGGCGCCCCCGCGTCGCGGAGCAGCACCGCAGAATTCGGCAACAAATCCGAGAGGTTGGCGCCGGCGAGAAAGCCGTTCTGGAAGAACGCGTCGACCTCGGCGCCGGGCACCTCGAGCTCCACCACCGACTGCTCGATGGCCGGGTCGTGCACCCGCTGGTTCTCGTACGTCTCCGCCGGGATCCCGAGCGCGTCGGCGCGGATCCGGAGGTTCGTGTCCATCGTCACGAAGATGGTCGGCCGATCCTTGTGCCGATCGCGGATGTCGATCGCCGTCTGCAGGATGGCGTTGTCCTGCGATCCGGACTCCAGCCCCACGAGCAGCTCCGGCCGCCGCTCCGGGATCGCGATCCGCAGCGTTCCGCCGCTCTCGAGCAGCACCCCGGTCGCGAGCGTCCCGGCGCCGCGGACCTCGTCGAGCAGCCGGGCGATCGTCCTCGCGTTGCGCCCGCGCTCGGAGCCCTCCCGCTTGAACTGATCGATCTCCTCGATCGCGTAGATCGGGATGATGACGTCGTTGTCCTCGAACCTGAAGATCGCGTGTGGATCGTGGAGGAGGACGTTCGCGTCGAGAACGTAATTCTTCTTCATGGGGGAGCGGGACGACGTAGCCGCCTGAAGCGACGGGCGCAAGAGAGCTGTTCTGCCGCCCGCGCTCGGTTGTGGTCCCAGCCGGCCCGTCGTCGTCAGAGATCGATCCGGTAGTCCTTGATCTTGTAGAGCAGCGCCCGGTGGCTGATCTCCAGCACCTCGGCCGCCTTGGTCCGGTTGCCCTTCGTCTTCTGGAGCGCGCGCCGGATGAGGATCTCCTCGATGACGCGGGACGTCTTCTTGATCGACAGCTCGCCGCTCGTCAGCTGCATCTGGATCGGATCGCGCGCCTCGCGGATCCGCTCGGGCAGGTCGGCCTCGCCGATGCGCTCGCCCTCGCAGAGCACCATGGCGCGCTCGACGGTGTTCTCCAGCTCCCGCACGTTGCCCGGCCAGCGGTACTCCAGGAGCAGCCGCCTCGCCTCGGGCTCGAAGCCGCGGATGTTGATGCCGAACCGCGCGTTGTTCCTCGCGAGGAAGTGCTCCATGAGGATCGGGATGTCCTCCCGCCGCTCGCGGAGCGGAGGGATCGCGATCGGGAGCACGTTGATCCGGTAGAAGAGGTCCTCGCGGAACCGGCCGGCCTGCGTCTCGGCCATCAGGTCGCGGTGGGTCGCCGCGAGGATGCGGACGTCGACCTTGATGTCCTTGCTGTCGCCCAGCCGGCGGAGCGTCTCCTCCTGGAGCACCCGGAGCAGCTTCACCTGCAGCGGGAGCGGCAGCTCGCCGATCTCGTCGAGCAGCAGCGTGCCGTGGTTCGCCTGCTCGAACAGCCCCGCCCTGTCGTTCACCGCGTCGGTGAACGCGCCCCGCTTGTACCCGAAGAGCTCGCTCTCCAGCAGGTTCTCCGGGATGGCGCCGCAGTTGACCGCGACGAACGGACCGCCGCGGCGGTTCGACCGCCGGTGGATCGCCCGGGCCACGAGCTCCTTGCCGACGCCGCTCTCGCCCGTGATGAGCGCCGTGGTCTTGTAGTCGGCGACCTTCGTGATCGTCTTGAAGATCACCTGCATCGGCGGGCTCTTCGCGAGGATCTCCTCGAAGAGGTTCTCCCGCCGGATCTCCTGGCGCAGGACGCGGTTCTCGCGGCGGAGCGCCTCCCGCTCCTCGGCCTTGCGGAGCGTGAGCAGCACCTCCTCGGCCTTGAACGGCTTCTGGAGGTAATCGTAGGCGCCCGCCTTCATCGCCTCGATCGCCAGGTCGACGTTGCCGTAGGCGCTCATCACGATGACCGTGGCCTCGTTGCCCTTGGCCTTCAGCGTCGCCAGCAGATCGAGCCCGCCCATCCTGGGCATCCGGACGTCGGTCAGGATGACGTCGGGCCCGAACGACTCGACCATCGCGAGCGCCTCCTCGCCGCTCGAGACCGCCTCGACCTCGTAGCCATCCCGCTTGAGGAAGGTGCGCACCACGAGGCGCAGGTTTTCTTCGTCGTCAACGACTAGGACACGGCGCATACACCCTGAAAACTTTTCCTACACCGGCGCGCACCACTCCGCAACGAGTTGCGTCTTTGCCCCTGCCGCAGCCTGTCCTCCGCGGTGTTTGGGAGTCGGGCGCGGCGCGCGCGGGCCCCTCGGCGGGCGAGCTCTGCGAACGTCGCCGCGCACCGCGCGAACGCTCCTGCGCGATGCGGAATGCGCGTGCGCGGCGACGGCGCTTCGCGGCGCTCGCGGCGCGCCGGGGCGACGCGGTGGTGGCAGTTGACGCGGCCCGCTCAGGCTGCTTTAGCGGCGACACGCGCAGGGAACCAGCAGGGGCTCGAGAGGCCTCGATCCTGCACGCCGGAGCGGCTTTCGCGGACAGGACCGCGCCCCTTAATTCGATCGCGTGAGGAGCCAGGGCATGAGGATGAAGGATCGTCTGGTCGACCAAGCAAAGAAGCTCACCTCGTCGGGCGTGGTCGTCCGTGTCGTCAGCAACGATCGCGTGATGCGGCTCGCCACGGGGGTCATGGACGCGAAGAACCGCCTACGCGCCGCCCGGGAGCGGGCCGCCGAGGCCTGGGACATCCTGCTCAACGGGCACGCGCTCCCGAACATCGATCCCGCGCTCGACGACGAGGCCGGCGTCCACGTGGCGACGCCGTCCCGCGCGGCGGCCCGCCAGCCCGCCGCGGGCGGCGCGGGCGGCGCGGGGCTGTCGGTCGTGGAGGAGACGGCGAGCAGCGACGCGCCGCGCGAGCGTACCGCCGCCCGCACGCACGTGAACGGCGTCGGCGCGAACGGCGCGGGCTCGAACGGCACCGGCACCTACGTGGCCGCGGCGGCCGAGCAGCAGCTCGCGACCCAGATGGCGGCGCGGACGTCGCTGTCGCGGATCGGCGGGCGCGACGTGTTCGAGAAGGCGTACAAGTTCATGACCGCGGACAACGCCCGCGCCATGGGCGTCTACCCCTTCTTCCGCCCGCTCGACTTCAACAACGGCCCCGAGGCGCAGCTCGAGGGCCGGACCGTGATCATGCTCGGCTCGAACAACTACCTCGGGCTGACGACCCACCCGAAGGTTCGGGAAGCCGCGCGGAACGCCATCGACAAATACGGCACCAGCATGACCGGCTCGCGGCTCGTGAACGGGTCGATGCGCCTCCACAACGAGCTCGAGCAGAAGCTCGCCGCCTTCCACGGCAAGGAGGCGGGGCTCGTGTTCACGACGGGCTATCAGGTGAACATCGCGACCATCTCGGCGCTGCTCAGCAACAAGCGGAGCGTCGCGATGATCGACAAGGACGATCACGCATCCATCTACGACGGCGTGCGGCTCGCGCAGGCGTCCGGCGCCCGGATGGTGCGCTACAAGCACAGCGATCCCGCCGCGCTCGACAGCGCGCTCTCCGAGCTCGCCGACACCGAGGGCGCCCTCGTGATCACCGACGGCGTCTTCAGCGCCCAGGGCGAGATCGCGAGTCTGCCCGGGATCGTCGAGGTGGTGAAGAAGCACAAGGCGCGGCTCCTCGTCGACGACGCGCACGCGCTCGGCGTCATCGGCCCGGGGGGCCGCGGCACCGCCGCGCACTTCGGCCTCGAGAAGGAGGTCGACCTCATCGGCGGCACCTTCTCGAAGTCGCTCGCCTCGATCGGCGGCTGGCTCGTCGGTGAGCGAAAGGTGCTCGATTACATTCAGCATTTCGCCTACAGCTTCCTCTTCGCGGCAAGCGCCGCGCCGCCCTGCGTGGCCGCCGCCATGGCCTCGCTCGAGGTCATGCAGGAGGAGCCCTGGCGCCAGGAGAAGCTCCGCGAGAACTTCACGTACATGCGCACGGAGCTGCAGCGGCTCGGCTTCGAGCTCGGCAAGACCGAGACGGCCGTCATCCCCATCTACATCCGCGACGATCTCAAGACCGTGATGATGTGGAAGTCGCTCCTCGACGACTACTCGCTCTACGTGAATCCGTTCATCACGCCCGGCGTCCCGCCCAAGCAGCAGGTCCTCCGCACGAGCTACATGGCGACCCACGAGCGCAAGCACCTCGATCACGCGCTCGAGGCGTTCGAGAAGGTCGGCAAGAAGTTCGGCGTCATCTGAGCCGGTGAGCCGGGAGGAGCGCCCTCCGGGCCCGCTCCCCGCGCTCGACGCGCGCCCGCCGGGTTCGGCATTTTCGCCGCGCGGCGGGCGTGGTCAGCTGAGCGGTCATGGATCTTCGACCGTTCGTGCAAGGTGTCGCCGGGGCGCTGGGACCTGCGCTCCGCTCTTTCTTCCTGACCGCCGCGGCCATGTCGTTCCTGGCCCTCGTCCTCGCGGGCTCGTCGTATGCCATCGCGGCCGACGGCTCGGCGCTGCGCGGGGGGCTGGCGGCCGTCGCGGCGCTCGCGCTGTCCGCCGTGATCGGCTTCACGCTGTCGTGGAAGCGGGCGCTCGGCACGGGCATCCTGCAGATCGTGCGGGCAAAGCGCCTCGGCGGGACGCTCGTGACCGCCGTGTTCGAGCGGCTGCTCGGCGTCTCCGAGCAGGCCGAGGCGGGCGCCCGCGGCGGGCGGATGGCGCAGGCGGTGGAGCGCGTCCCGCTCAACGAGGCGGTGAAGCGCCTGCGCCTCGCCGTGATCCACAGGGTGGAGGCCTCGCCGACAGGGGGCGGCGTGCGGGGGTTCCTGCGGCGCAGGATCGAGGCGCAGCTGCTCGGGACCATCGAGACGCTGACGCTGGCGCGCTTCCGCAACGAGGCCAACCAGGGAGGCGGCATCGACCTGCTGAAGGTGCGGGACGAGCTCGCCCAGGGCGTCGACGGCCTCGTCACCGACCAGATCGAGGGGACGCTGCTGAAGATGACGCTGCTCCTCGTCGGGGCCGCCGTGCTGGCGTCGCTCGGGGCGGCCGCGGGCATCCAGCACATCCCCCTGTGATCCTCCTCTCCAACCAGGCGCAGGCCCTCTCCCCCTGCGCGCCCCCGGCCCTCGGCGAACGGCGTCCTCGCCCGGTCGAGCGCCGCCGACGGCTCAAGCCGCTCCCCTGCCCGATCGACGCCAGTGGCCAGCGAGGTGCGCCGGCGCGGGCAGGCCACGCCGCCGCGCGCGCCGCTCGGAGGCTTCCCGTGCACATCGGCTTTGCCTAACCGCTCTCCATTACGTTAGTGTCGACCGACTGCCGTTACGTTTCATGTTGCTCTCACGTTTCATGTTGCTCTCACGTTTCATGTTGCTCTCACGTTTCATGTTGCTCTCACGTTTCATGTTGCTTTCACCTCATGCTGCGCAGAGGAGGCAATTCGATGATGGAGAACGATATGCGGAGATGTTGCTCGGCGCTCGCTTGCGTCGTGGGGTTGCTCGCGTCGCCGGCCGCCTGGGCTCAGGATCCCGCGCCGCCCCCGGCTGATCCGGGCGCAGCGGCCGCGGCCGGGGCGACGGCCGCGCCGACGCCCGCGGCGGAGCCCGCCGCGCCGGCGCCGATCCCGAGCTGGTTCCGCTTCGACGCAGACAGCCTCGGTCTCCAGCTCTGGGCCGGCGCCACGCACCAGGTCGGCCCCATCAGCCTCTCGAGCGACATCTACCTCACCACGCTGGGAACCGCGGAGTTCGACATCGGGCCCGCCTTCACGATGGGTCCTGTCATCATCAACCCGATGGTGGGCTTCTCGTTCAACTTCATGACGATGGAACCGGCGGCGCTGGTCGCCCCGCAGCTGTTCACCTTCGTCGACTCGAAGCCCGTTTACTTCGAGTCGTGGATCCTGGGGTCGTTCTCCAGCATGTTCAACGAGAGCGTCCAGAACTACGTCTACACGCGGGACTTCCTGCTCTACTACCCCATCGACGACTTCGGCATCGGCCCGCACCTCGAGGCCACGGTCGACCTCAACGAGGTCACGCTCGAGGACGACCCGTTGACCGCCGGTGCGGACGTCGACGAGAGCGGCCTCGCCAGCCTGCAGGTCGGAGGCGTGATCGGGCTGAACTACGGCACGGGAAACAAGCTGCTCCTTTACCTCGGCTACGAGACGCAGAAGGAGAGCCAGGCCGCCCAGAAGAACAAGCTCGCTGGCCGGTTCACGTTCATCCACAACTTCTGACGGCGCGCGCCGCGCGGCGACGCCCGCCGGCGCCGCAGGAGCACACGCCCTCGCCGCCTTCCTCGTTCCGGTCGAGCTTCCCGCCGGCCTGGCGCGCTGGTACCGCAGCGCCATGGCCAGACCGATCTCGTTCTTCACGACCGCGCTGTGCACGTTGCTGGGGCTCGGGTGTCAGGCCCGGGAAAGCGTCCCGCCGGCCGCGCCGGCCCCGAGCGCGTCCGCGTGCCAGCCCGCCGACTGCGGCCCCCTCGCGATGATCGCCCGCGTCTGCGACGATGGCTCCACCGGCACCCCGCAGTGCACGCGCGCCGAGGGCGGGGCGTGCCGGTGGGAGCACGTCTGTCCCGCCGCGAAGCCGGCCTCCGAGGCGGCGGCCCCTGGGCCGAGCGAGCCCGCCCCGCCGGACGCGGAGCAGCCGGCCCCGCCGCCGGCCACGGCGCTCGCCGACGCGAACGCCGCGTTCGCGCAGCGCCTCTACGGCAAGCTCGCCGCCACGAAAGACAAGCTCTTCTTCTCGCCGGCGAGCATCTCGACCGCGCTGGCCATGACCTACGCCGGCGCCCGCGGCGAGACCGCGGCCCAGATGGCGAAGACGCTCGAGTTCACCCTCCCGCCCGAGGCGCTCCACCCCGCGTTCGCCGGGCTCCTCAAGGAGCTGGCGCTGGCGACCGGGCCCAAGGGGCCCGAGCTCCGGATCGCCAACCGGCTGTGGGGCCAGGCCGGGCTGCCGATCGAGCCCGCGTTCCAGAGCACCACCCAGCAGCACTACGGGGCCGGGATCGAGCTCGTCGACTTCAAGGGCGGGAGCGAGCCGGCGCGGGGGCGCATCAATCAATGGGTCGAACAACAGACGAACGGGAAGATCAAGGACCTGATGCCCGCCGGCAGCATCACCGGTCTCACTCGGCTCGTGCTCACGAACGCCGTCTACTTCAAGGGGAAGTGGGCGACGCCGTTCGACAAACAGGCCACCAAGAACGAGCCGTTCACGGTCAAGCCCGGGACGGCGCCGGCCGTGCCGATGATGCGCAAGACGCTCCAGGCGGGCTTTGGAAAGACCGCTGACGCGTCGGTGCTGGAGCTCGCGTACGAGGCGCAGAGCCCCGAGCGCCGGCTGGCCATGGTCGTCGTCCTGCCCGCGCAGGTGGACGGGCTGGCGAAGGTGGAGCAGCGCCTGGCGGCGGGGGAGCTCAAGGCGTACGTGGAGGCGCTCCATCCGGCGCGGGTCGACGTGGCGCTCCCGCGCTTCAAGATGACCGCCGAGCTCGAGCTGTCGGCGACCCTGAGCGCGCTGGGCATGCCGCTCGCGTTCGACGACAAGAAGGCCGACTTCACCGGGATCACGAGGGCGGAGCCGCTCTTCATCTCCCAGGTCCGCCACAAGGCGTTCGTGGAGGTCAACGAGGAAGGGACCGAGGCCGCCGCGGCCACGGGGGTCGTCATGACGACACGGTTGGCCGCGGCGCAGCCCCAGGTGTTCCGCGCGGATCACCCGTTCGTGTTCCTGATCCGCGACGTGGCGACAGGCACCGTGCTGTTCATGGGCCGCGTGACCGACCCGCGATGACGTTCCTCCCGGCGGAGGGGGGCCGAAAGTCCGCGCGGAGCGCCAGAACCGCCGTACGATGAGCTGTTTTGCCGAGCCTTCACGGGCTCCGCCACCCCCCATCTCGAGGAGCGAGCGATGAAGAACGAAGACGCCGCGAAGGTGCTGCATGCCGTCCGTGACCTGGCCCCCGCGATCGCCTCACGGAGCGCGGAGATCGAGGAGGCGCGGCGCCTCCCCGCGGATCTCCTCGGCCAGCTCAAGGCGGCGGGTTGCTTCCGGATGTTCGTGCCGAGGAGCCACGGCGGCCACGAGATCGATCTGCGCACGGGGATGGACGTCCTCGAGGCGCTCGCCCGGGCGGACGGGGCCACCGGCTGGACGGTGATGATCGGCTCGGAGAGCCCGAACCTCTTCGCGCTCCTGCCGCGCGAGCGCTTCGACGCCATCTACACCGGCGGGCCGGACGTGATCATCGGCGGCGGCTTCAACGCGCAGGGGGAAGCCCACGCGACGGACGGCGGCTACCGGGTCACCGGGCGCTGGAGCTTCGCGAGCGGCTGCGAGCATGCCAGCTGGCTGTTCGGGAACTGCGTGATCATGGACGGCGGCCGCCCGCGGATGGGCGCGGCGCGCGAGGCCGGCGAGGTGCCAGAGATGCGGGGCATGCTGTTCCCGGCGAGCGAGGCGCGCATCCTCGACACCTGGTCCGTGCTCGGCCTGCGCGGCACGGGGAGCCACGATATCGCGCTGGAAGGGGCCTTCTGCCCCGAGGCGAACACCTTCGATATCTTCCGGGGCCAGCCGTCGGTGGCCGGGCCGGGCTTCGTCGCGCCGGTCCTGCACTTCGTGCTCCACATGGGGGCCGTGGCCGTGGGGATCGCCCAGGGGGCGCTCGACGACGTCGTGACGCTCGCGAGCTCGGGCAAGAAGCGGCTGTATGCGCGCGCCCAGCTGGCGGACTCTCCGCTGTTCCAGGTGAACCTCGGCCGCGCCGAGACGAGCGTCCGCGCGGCGCGCGCCCTGCTGCGCGACATGGGGGACGAGCTCTGGGACGGGTGCGTGAACAATCCTGGCGCCGCCCTCGCGATGGCGCCGCGGATCTCGGGCGCACTGGCCTGGGTGACGGAGGTGAGCGCCCGGGCCGTGGACGCCTGCTATCAGGCGGGCGGAGGCGGAGTCGCCCGGAACGCCTCGCCCGTGCAACGGCGGTTCCGGGACATTCACACCTTCTCGCAGCACGCCGCCGCCGCAGAGGGCTGGTTCGGCCAGGTCGGCGCCGCGCTCCTGGGGCAGCCGACCGGCTTCTGGACCTGAATCTTAGCGATCACCGTCGTCGTCGTGGTCGTGGTCGTGGTCGTGGTCGTGAACGTGGTCGTCAACGGCTCGATCGTGAACGTGAACGTCACCCGAAGATCGCCGCTCTCAACTCCCACGATTCACGTCGGCCGGCGCACGACCACGTTCACGACCACGACCACGACCACGTTCACGACCACGTTCACGACCACGACCAACGCGGTATACGTGGACATGTTGCGCCCCGCCCCGCTCGCCCCGCTGGTCCTCGCCGCCGCCTCGTTCGTCGCCTGCGCCGGTGCCCCGCGCCACGCTGACACTCCCGCGCCGCCGCGGCCCCGGGCGGGCGCCTGCCCGGCCCGTCCGGCCTGCGACGCGCCGCCGCCGGCTGCCCTGCCGCGCGGGTTCAGGCACACGCGCTCGCGCCTCGTCGCGGCCGGGTGGCCGCGCCACCGCGGGCGCGACCTCTTCGCCCGCGCCGACGGGCCCCAGTGGGCCATCGCGAAGCTCGCTTACGGGCCGCAGGACGACGATCTCGAGGACGAGGACGTCGAGGCCTACCTGCTCCGCGGCTGCAGCGGCGCCTGGGAGCGGCTCGGCACCTTCCGGACGAGCGACGACGACCAACCGCACCCGACCACGGAGGGGATCCCGGACACCGGCGGGCGCGTCTACATCGATCTCGCCGCGGGCCGGCGCCTCGAGGTCGGCCGGCACCGCGTCCACCTCGCCGTGGCCGGCGACGCCACGAGCGCGGATCTGTTCATCGAGATCCTCCCGTCCGGCGCGCAGGTGGCCGTGACCGACGTCGACGGGACGCTCACGTCGAGCGAGGCGGCGGTCGTCGGCGAGCTCGTCGGCGGCGGCCCGCCGGCCGCCCACCCCGGCGCGGCGGAGGCGATGCGCGCCCTCGCCGAGAGCGGGATCTACCTTTTCTATGTGACAGCGCGCCCCGAGTGGCTCGTGGGCAGCACGAGGGTCTGGCTGCGAGAGCAGGGCTTCCCGCCGGGCATCCTCCGCACCACCATCGGCGTCACCGGCGCGTTCGGCGGCGCGGCGGCCGAGTTCAAGACGATCGAGCTCGGATGGCTCAAGGCGCGCACGGGCATCGTGCCCTCCTTCGGCTTCGGCAACATGCCGAGCGACGTGGCGACGTACACGGCCGCCGGGATCCCCGCCTCGCGGTGCTTCTATTACAAGCTCGGCGGCGATCTCCGCGGCGGCGTGCCGCACGAAGACTACCGGGGCCTCGCCCCGGCGCTCTTCAGCCCACAGGCAGCCTGCGCGCCCTGAGGGAAGCGCTCGCGACGCGGGCCTGCGCGCGCCGCGCCACGTCAGCGGCGGGCGCGCCCGGATCAGGGAGCGCCCCCGCCGCCGATCACTGCGGGATGTCGATCACGTCCTCGCAGGTGAAGTCGACTCCCAGGGACGCCGCTGGATCCGACTGTATCGCGCCGCACACGCTCTCGCAGAGCTCGATCTGCGTCGGGTTCGACGGATTGTCGTAGCGCCAGGCGTCGGCGCTCGCGCACTCCTGATCGTACGCGACGGCCTTCGGCTGGCCCCCTCCGCTCGTGTACGTCACGCGCACCCGCTGCTTGTCGAACGTCCGCCCGTCGGGAGCGGCCGGGATCGCGACCGTGCACGACACCGAGGCGCCGCGGATCTCGTCGATCGCCGCCCTGAACGCGGTCGCCGTCGCGTCGGGGTTGCCGGTCTCGATGATGAACGCCTTCCCCGTGCCGCCCGCCACCGCGATGTCGCGCAGGTTGTCGACGTTTCCCGGCTCGTCCTCCGGAGGGTTCGCCACCCCGATCACGTAGGTCGGGACGTTGTCCTGGCGCGCCCCCTCGACGCGCTCGACGACGGCCTCGATGCTGTCCGCGTCTCTGCTGCAGCGCTGCGGGTAGCCGTCGGTCACGAGCACGAGCGCGTACTTCCCGGGGTTCTCCTGGCGCTGCGCCTCGATGAAAGTGACCGTCCCGTCGACCACGAACGCCGTCGGCGTGCTCGTGCGCCAGTCGTCGTCGGTCGCGGGCGTGACATCGTCGATCGCCTCGCCGAACGCCTCGGAGGGCAGCGGCGTCATCTCGACGTCCGGCGTGCGGTAGGTTCCGGCGTCGCACATCCGCCGCTCGCCGGGGAAGAACGTGAGCGAGGCGGTGAGCCCCGCGGACGCCGGATCCTTGAAGAACTGCTTGGTCGCGGCGACGACGGGATCCCACTTGAGCTCCTTGCTGTGCGAGGGCCTGTCGTTCATCCCCATGCTGCCTGACACGTCGAACGCGACAGCCAGGTACACGGGCTGGAGCCCGGCCTGCGCCGATTGCGTGGCGCACGCCTCGCCGGCCCCGGTCGAAGGGCCTGCGCCGCTGCTGGGGCCGCCTGAGCCGGCGCCGCTGCCCGAGGTCACCCCCGCTGAACCGAAGCCGCCGTCGTCGCCTCCGCTCCCATTACCCGAGCTGTTCCCGGCGCCCGAGCCGCTCTGATTGAGATTCTCGTCGTCACCACCGCCGCCGCACGCCGCGCTGGCCACGGCGACCGTGAACAAGGCAATGCCCATCGCAGGCAATCTCATGGCCTGACTCCTTTTTAAGTAAGTCCCGGCGCTGCGCGCCGGTAGAAAAGCAGACCACCACACGCGATCTCAGGAGCCGGCGCGTCGCCGGACCATGCTCCTGAGAACTCGCCACCCATGCCCAGTATAAGCCATCGCGCAGCGCATTGCGAGATGCGCTTTCTCAAAGTTCGTATCGGTTTCGTGACATCGGGTTCGTTCGCGTTGGCTCGCGTTGGCTCGCGCGCCCTCAACGCAACTCACCCGTGTGGCCGCACGCCTGTGCGCCTGTGTGACCTGTGTGCGCACACAGGCGCGCGCCGGTGCTACGGTTCGCGACTGATGGTCCGCGCAGTGTGTTTCGATCTGATGGATACCGTCCTCTACGACCCGTACCGGGAGGCGCTCGCCGCGGCGATCCGGTCCGCCGCGCCCGCCGCGCGCGCCGAGATCGCAAAGCACCGCGACCCCACGTGCTGGCCTGCGTTCGAGATCGGTGAGATCGATGAGGCCGAGTTCGCTCGCCGGTTCTTTCGTGAAGGCGCCGAGGGGTTCTCGTTCGACCTCGACGCGTTCAACCGGGTGCGCCGCGCGGGATATCGCTTCTTGCCCGGCGTGCGGGAGATTGTCGCGTCGCTCGAGGGCCGCTCGCTCAGGTTCGTGGCGAGCAATTACCCCGTGTGGGTCGAGGAGGTGCGCGAGGCGTTCGGGCTCGACGTCCTGTTCGAGGGGGTCTATTCGAGCCATCACCTGGGCGTGCGCAAGCCGGCGCGCGAGTTCTTCGATCGGCTCATGACGCGCATCGGGGTCGGCGCGGGCGAGTGCCTGTTCGTCGACGATCGCGCGGAGAACTGCGAGGCGGCGGCCGCGGTCGGGATGCGCGCGCACGTGTTCGACGGGGCCGCGGGGCTGCGCGCGCGGCTGGTCGGCGAGGGGCTGCTCGGCGGGTAGCGCGCTCGCTCTGCTCCGCCCCGCGCGTCAGAGCGCCGCGCAGAGCGGGCACGACGCGCCCGCGTGCGGCGCGTCGCCGCGATGGAGATCGAGGATGGCGCGGGAGATCTGCGCGAGCTCGCGCCGCACCTCGCGGCGCATCCCCTTCACGCGCGGGATGGCCATCGAGTCGTAGGCCGTGGTCTGGTGCCGCATCCAGGCGATCACGGCCGACTCGGCGCGCTGCCCGACCGGGATCCGCTCCGTGCGGGCGACGGTGCCGCTGCCGACCGGCGTGGCGTGCAGCGTCACCTTGGTCGCGACCGCCCGCGCGAGCGCCGCGTAGCGCGGCGAGAACCGGAGGAACGCGGCCACCGCGGCCTCGAACTCGCGCACGTACTCCTCCTGGTCGCGCTCCCTCCGCCGGGCGTCCGCCTCCCGCTTCTTCGCGTACGCGGGCGTGCTGCGCTCCGCCTCGAGCGCCGCGCGGGCGGCCTCGATGGTGGCGGCCGGCGCCCAGAGACCCCGGGAGAACGTCTTCCTCCCGCGCTTCTCGACGACCATCCAGGACGGGCCCGCGAGCTTCACCCGGCGGGTGAGCCCGGCGTCACCCGGGGGCAGGCACGCCCAGCCTTCGGGCGGCGAGAGCAGCGCGCCGTCGGGCGCGCGGAAGCGGCGAGGATCCGGGGTCGGGGCCAGGGTCAGGCACTCGGGCATGGCAAACCGCCGGCGTGCTAGGCCAGGTCATGCCGCGCGTCCAGAAGACGCCGGCCGGCGCCGTCGCCCCGCGCCGGAGCGGCCCCGCTGGAGGATGGTACGCTCCGCGCCAGCGAGGGGCGCTCGCCGGTGTTCGCCCCGGCGCGGCCAGCAGCACAGGAGGAAAGCGTGTCGGACGACGATCGCACGAGGTGGGACGCCCGCTACCGCGAGGGAGGCGGCGATCCGGGGGAGCCGTCCGCCGCGCTCACGGCGCTCGATCCGCTCCTGCCCCGGCGCGGGCGCGCGCTCGACCTGGCGGGCGGCGCGGGTCGTCACGCCCTGTGGCTCGCGCGGCGCGGGCTCGACGTGACGCTGGCCGACATCTCCGAGGTCGGGCTCGGCATCGCGCGGACCGCCGCGGCGAGAGAAGGGCTCGCGCTGCGCACGGTGACGCTCGACGTGGAGCGCGATCCGCTCCCTGCCGGGCCGTGGGACCTCCTCGTGATCTTCTACTTCCTCGAGCGCAGGCTCGCGGCCTGCGCGGCGGAGCTCGCCCCGGGCGGCCACCTCGTCGTCGTGCACCCGACGCGGTCGAACCTGCTGCGGCACGCGCACCCGAGCGCGCGCTGGCTGCTCGATGACGGCGAGCTGCCGGGGCTCCTCGGCGAGGCGCTCGAGGTGGTCCGTTACGAGGAAGGGTGGCTCGAGGAAGGGCATCACGAGGCTCGCCTCGTCGCGCGACGCCGGGGCGTCGCCGCGCCTCCTCGGTGACGGCGGCCCGCCGCCGACGTCGCGCGACGACCATGACGCACGAGCTCCGCGCTGGCGGGCGCCCGGCGCTCGCACGTCGCTGTGCAAGGGTCCCCGAGGCTTGCCGCGACGCGAAGATCGCGCTTTGCTCGCGCCATGCGCTTCGCTCGCCTCGCGCCTCCCGATCAGGATCGCCCAGCCTTCTTCGCCCGCCTCGACGGCGCAGCCGCGCTCGTCCTGGACGCTCCGCCCTGGCTCGGCGGCAAGACCACGGGGGAGGCCGTGGCGTGGACCGACATCGATCTCGCCTGCCCCGTGGCCCCCACGAAGATCGTGTGTGTGGGGCGCAATTACGCCGCGCACGCGCAGGAGCTGGGCAACGACGTCCCGGTCGAGCCGCTCCTCTTCCTCAAGCCGCCCTCGGCGCTCATCGGTCCTGGCCAGTCCATCGTGCTCCCTCCGGAGAGCCAGCGGGTCGAGCACGAGGCGGAGCTCGGCGTGATCATCGGCCGCCGCGCCCGGGCCGTGCGGCCGGAGGAGGCGCTGGATCACGTGCTCGGGTACACCTGCCTGGGCGACATCACCGCGCGGGATCTGCAACGGAAGGACGTGCAATTCACGCGGGGCAAGGGGTTCGACACGTTCTGCCCCGTGGGGCCGTGGATCGAGACGGCGCTCGATCCCGCGGCGCTCCGCGTGCGGGCTGTCGTGAACTCCCAGGTGCGGCAGGACGGGATGACGGCGCAGATGATCTGGGGAGTGGCCGAGCTGGTCGCGTACATCAGCCGGGTGATGACGCTGGAGCCTGGCGACGTCATCGCGACCGGGACGCCCCAGGGCGTGGGGCCGCTCGCGTCCGGCGACGAGCTCGTCATCGATATCGCCGGCGCCACGGCCGAGGCGCGCGGGATCGGCGCGCTGCGGGTGTCCGTGGCCGCGCGGGGAGACGGCGCGAGCGGGCGCTAGCTCGGGGGCGGGCTGGGCTCGACGCTCCGACCCCGGCGCTCATCTCATGGACAAGCTCACCTCAGCCCTTCCGCTGCTCTGATATCCTTCCACGAACATCGAGACCTCGCTCAAGGTCCCCATGTTCATCCCCAGACTCTGCCATGCGTCGAAGTGGTTGGCGACGGTGATGGTTCCGCTCGTGCGCTTCTGCGTGCGAACGCTCCAGAACTGGGGAGGGGCATTGACGCCATCAATCCCAATCACATCGGATCGATCGATTCTGTAGATGTCATAGACGCCTCCGTCGCTCGTGACGGTGCCCATGGTTCTTGTTCCGCCATGGGGGCGCCAGGTGCCCCAGCCATCGACGATATAGTATTCGACGTCCGGCTTCTTCGCCCAACCATAGACACCCAGGTAGGCGTTGCCGCTTGGCTGAAAGTCAGCCTCGTAGGTCACGATCTGGTTCGCCGACCCGGGCCTCAGGCCTTTGCGGCCCAGCAAGTTGTTGATATCGCTCCATTCCACGCTGAAGCCATCCGCGGTGCTGGTCAGGCAGCCGGTCCCCCGGTCCATCCAGAGTTGATAGGTGAAGCCGCAGTGGTCGCCGGTTTGATTGCTGCAGACCGACGGTTCGGATGTCGTGCACGTGTCGGGTGCGCCGCCGGCCCCGCCGGCCCCGCCGCCGCCCGTCCCCGAGCTGCTGCTCGACGACGAGCCCCCGCCGGCCCCGCCGGCCCCGCCGCCGCCCGTCCCCGAGCTGCTGCTCGACGAGGAGCTCCCGCCGGCCCCATCGCCGCCCGCCCCCGAGCTGCTGCTCGACGAGGAGCCCCCGCCGGCCCCATCGCCGCCCGTCCCCGCGCTGCTGCTCGTCGACGAGATCGAGCCGCTGCTCGACGACGACGAGCTGCTCGACGAGGAGTCCAGGACGTCGAGGTCCTCGCCCACGATGCGCTCGGCGTTGCACGCCAGCAGGCCGCATGCCATCGAGGCGGATAAGTAGCCGAGCAAGGGAGCGATGCGCATTGAAGGGTTCTCCATGATGGACCGGCGAAGCCGCAGGCTTCTGCTCGAGATGAATTACTGAACCATCGAGACGCCTGCGTACCCTCGAACCATGGGTCAAGATTCAAATTTTTCGACCAGCGCGCTCGTGTTCGCGGTGTTCACGAATGCACCCGCGGGCCTGCGCCGACCACATGCCCGGCGATCACGACGCTCGCCAGACAGATGCTCACACTCGAATACGCCGTGTGATGGGGCCGGGCATCACCACGGAGAAAGCAAGACCCACTCGGACGCGCAGCTGCAAGAAGCAAATAATCCCGACAGTACCCTCACTCGGAGTCGGCCCTTGCGCGATCCCGCGACCGACTGCGGCCCCCGGCGGAGAGAGGTCCGGACCGTCAAGGGAGGGTGGAATACTCTTACGACCAGGAGGCGAAAGTCAAGGGTCCTTTCTTCATCGCGACCGCTTCGCGGTGCGGCGTCTTGCAAGATCACAGTCACGCTGCGCGCGTGGGTTCGATCATCGAAGCATCATCGAACCCGGATTCGTTCACTCTCCTGAAAATCGGCGATACCTCAGCGGTGGGCGCGTTCCATGGCTTCTCGCCGCAGATGATCTCCGGATAGGCCACCACCATCCCGCTGGAGCGCCAGCGCCACTCCCAGCCGAAGGCGGGTCTGCCCTCCACCTCCGAGGTAGAGACGCGCTGGAAGCCGGCCCCGCGCGCAGCAAGCCGCCCACCCATCCACGCACCAAGCGTCGATGACCGCTGCGATCCCGGCGAGGACGTCGAGCCCGGGACCGCGCCATCTCTGACCCCCTCGCTCCACGCGGCGCGCCTGGCCCACCCTCGTTGAGGTACCGCGAACTGTTATGCTCCCGATGTCGATCCCGATGAGGGATCTCCCTGAGTCCGATCGACCGTTGAGCGAGGTGGCGACGTCAGTCGATCGCGATCGCAACCGCCGTGTCGTCCGGGTACGTGAAATCCTGCCTGACAGTAAACGGAGCGCTGGGGTAATCGCATATGCTGCTTAGTTCACACTTGGCCGCGCCGAAGAGCTCGATGGCGATCTCGAGCGCTCCGGGCTGCACGGCGACGGCGAGCTCGCAGAACGCGACGAATGGATTGTCCGGCCGAACCGCGCAGGCGCTCGGCATCTGCTGGCGCTCGTACAGCACGCCTGTCCAACCGAACGTCGCGCTCTGTCCGGCCGCGATCTCGATCACGGTCGCGTCGTGGCAGTCGAGCGGCCAGTGTTCTGCCGTCTGGACCTCCTCGCAGGTCATCTCGATGTTCGAGAGCTCCGCATTGCCGAGTTGCCCACCCTCCGGAGCCACGCGGAAGCGGTCGGAGCACTGGTCGTTGTGGTAATAGATGGGCGTCGCGCGGTTGTTGGTCACCGTGAACGTCACCTGCGGTCCGGGCTCGTCGTCCTCGAACGCCGAGCAATCGACCGCGCCGCCGCCGGGCCCCGGGCCGGAGCCGCCGTCCCCCCCTTGGCCGCCGCCGGAGGAGCTGCTCGTGGGCCCGCCAGGGCCCACCGTCGTCGAATCGACGCAGGCGGACGCCAGAAGACAAATTGAAACCATCGCCAGGATCCTCGACATGAGCATCACCTCCCGAGGGCACGGACAGCAAAGGTTGGTCCAGGCTGAGGGATCCCGCAGATCGCGTGGTTTCGCCGCGTCGCAGGAGATCGCGCGTGCCGCAGTGAGCCTTTCTGTGCCGGACACGATGCCGTTACCGTGTGCGGCGGCGCCAACATCCCGAGAAGCATCACCATGAAATCGATACTTCAACTCGATCATGACCACCCGCAACCTCTATCATGTTCTCGACAACGGCGCCGAGCGCGGCGACCCCTCCAATACGGAGCATCCACCGCCGCAAATCTCCGCGCTTCTTCAGGGGGTCGCAGAGGAAGTCCCGAACCCGAGGTCATCCTCGCCAAGCCATTTTAACCTGGCTCCGGCGGGGGCAAGCGTGGCGAGGATTGGCGGCACGATCCAGCATGCTGCGAGAAATGCCTGGAGCTCATCGACACCGCAAAAGTGACGAGAGTACGGCTCGTCGAATCCACTGATCTCGAGTAGCACACGAAAATCTCCGCCCGGAATGGGATCGGTCTCTGGAAGCCCGATGCGAACAACGATGTCGTGAACGTCGCTCGATCCTGGCAGCGTCATTTCTAGGGTGCGCGCCAGCGCCCTGGTGACCGCATGAGAGCTCATTGTTCAGTCCTTGCACTTTTTGATGCATTCAGCATACTCGTTATTGCACTTTTCCCAGCATCTCCGACGAGCTGGCTTGTCGCTCTCAGGAATTTTGCGGCAGTCCTTTTCGCATGCCTCCGCCACATCGACGCAATGCTGCCGACAAGAGCTGCTAATCGAGCTTGAGTTCGTCACCCACCGGCACGGGCCGCACGACTGCGCTCCCGAGCCGAGGTGCACCCCGTTGGCATACTCACATCGCTCCTTGGCCTCGTCCAGGCTCGCATGCTGCTCCCGCCGGCCCAGTCCACGTTGACGCTCGTGGACGCCCCGAGGCGCCCGGCGAAGTACCAGTCGGACTGGGCGCGGCCGCCCGGAGCGACGCCCATCACGCGGTCGCAGATCACGGCGCCGCACACCTGCATCATGTAGATCGACAGCGACGGCCCGAGGCTGACGTTGCCGGTCTTCGTGGTGTACCCGAAGGTGACCGCCGTCCGGTCGTAGAACCCGACGCCTGCCCCTGGGACGACGCTGAGCACGTTGTGGACTTCGATCCGGAAGTCGCTCGTCCTGCGCCACAGCCACCCGATGAAGGGGCTCACGGCGAGCCTGGGCTCCGTCCCGACCTGGATCCCACCGACGCTGACACCGCCGCTGAACTCGAGCGCCAGCGCCGGAGCGGTGGCGGCGACGAGGCTACAAGCGCTAAGCAGGCCGACCTTGCCGTGGAAGCGCATCGACATGGTGAAGGCTCCTCGCCGAGCTGCGACACGCGGTGTGGGGACACGCGCCATTGTTCTCGGTGGGATCTGGGCGTCAAATAGAAACTCGGCGAGTGATCCGAAGAGACAGGAGTCGACCCGTCCGGCGCGTACGCCGGTGTGCTGATGGTGATGTGATTGGCAGTCTTCGTCAGCCGAGTGGTCGGCGAACAGCACGCGTCCGGAGATCCGCGGCGCCGCGGCGATCTCGTTGGACGCTGGCGGCAGCACCGTGCTCGCCGCGCGGTGCTTGTCGGTGCCCGCGTACCAGTACTCCGCCGCGGTGCGCCTTTTGAAGGGCCTCCGCGTGCTCGGAGCGGAGATCGATCGACCGAGACGCTGACCAGAAGAGACTGCGCAGGAGACGGCCAGAGTCGCGCAGGAGATCTAGCGGCGCTGCGCTGGAGGCGGCCGTGGCTGCGCAGGAGACCCAGGGGCGCTGCGCAGGACGAGGCCAAGACCGCGCAGGAGAGCCGCCGGCGCTGCGCTGGAGGCGGCCATGGCTGCGCAGGAGGCGGCATCCAGTGATGAAGGACACGGAATCGACGTGCAGGAGGCCGGTTGAGCTGCGCAGGAGCCGCACAACGGTGAGCAAGTGTACGAGCGGAGCCCTGGTAACACTTCTGACCGGGAGCTGCGGTGACACTTCCTTGAGCCACGGGCCCCTGCTCCAGGAGGACTGGAAACAGGGACCGGGGGCGATGGCGCGGCGCTACCTGCCGAGAGGGCGCTCGCTCAGACCCCGGCGCCCTCCCGGAGCACGATCGTCACGTGCGACAGCCCTGTCCCGCCAAGGAGCATCGCCTTCACGAGGAACTCGACCATCGTGTCGAGGCACTCGGCGGGCGAGAAGCCCGCTCGCCCCGCCCCGAGCAGCGGCAGCGCCATGCTCCGGAGCTTCATCGTGTCCGCGTGATAGAAGCACCCTTCCAGGAGCCGCAGGATGAGATCGCGCGTCGGCCGGTAGGTCGCCACGTGATCCCAGTCGAGCGTGATCGCGTGGAACACGAACCGCGCGTTCAACCTGCCGCCGGAGCTGACCACCACCCCGCCGTGCCGCACGGGAACGTACTTGCGCGTCTCCATGTGGCACACGCCGCCGCTCGCGTGGTTCAGGGCGAGCGCCACGCCGCCCGACATGGTGAGCTGCCCGTCGTCCGCGCTCACGAGCGCGTCGGCCGACACGCCTGCGATGTTCGCGCGCACGATCGAGAGCGTCCTGTCCCCGTGGAACTGGAAGGCCGTGACCGGCCCGGCAGCGCCGCCCGACAGGATGGCGGGCCGGAAGCGCGTGTACTGCTCCATGTACACGCGGAGCGTCAGGTCGTGCGGGTCCCCCCAGCGGGTGCTCTGGGCGCCCACGAGGGCGGTGTCGATCTCGTCGAAGGACTGGAAGCGGTCCTTCGGGTCCTTGGCCAGGCAGCGCTCCAGGACGGCCTGCACGTCCTCGTCGAGCTCGGGACGGAGCGCCCGCGGCCGGGCCGGGATGTCCTGCCGGTGCGCGAGCAGGAGCGGCAGGAGCTCCTGCTCCTCGAACGGTCGCTGTCCCGTGGCCGCGTGGTAGAACGACGCGCCATAGCTGTAGATGTCCGCGCGCGTGTCGCTCTCCTGCGGGCTCCACGCCTGCTCCGGCGCCATGTAGAACGGCGTCCCCAGCACGGTGCCCATCGCGGTGAGGGGCTGCTCCCGTAGCGCCGAGGGCCCCGTCGTGGCGGTCAGGCGCGCGAGGCCGAAGTCGGCGACCTTCAGCTCCCCTGACGGCGCGATCAGCATGTTCGACGGCTTCAGGTCGCGGTGCATCACGCCGAGCTCGGTCGCGGCGGCCATCCCCCGCGCCGCATGGAGCATGTAGCGCCGCAGATCGTCGAGCGGCAGCGGGCCATCCTGGAGCCTCGCGGCCAGCGACGGGCCGCCCACGTACTCCATCACCATGAACGGCGATCGGCTCGAGAGGAAGCCGAAGTCGTAGCAGCTCACCACGTGCGGCGACTTGATGAGCGCCGAGATGCGCGCCTCGCGCAGCATCCGCTCCCCGGCGTGCGGATCCGTGTGCCCGGTGAGCACCTTGATCGCGACGACCCGCGCGAGCGCGAGGTGGCGCGCGCGGAAGACGGCGCCCATCGAGCCCACGCCGAGCAGCCCCTCCACGCTGTACCGGCCCGCGAGCTCCTTGCCCAGCGTCGACGCGTCGATCATGAATGGACCATCGCTTGCACCAGCGATGATGTTCGGAACCCCGGGCGCCGCGGTCAAGGGGCACGGCGCGCGACGCGGATCAGACGGCGTACGCCGCGGGTGCGCCGGCCTGCGCGCGCTGGCGGGGCGCCTCGCGCAGCCTCGCGATCTCGGCCTCGACGCGGGCCCTGAGGCGCGGATCGTCGGCGAGCCGCCTGGCCCACAGCCGCTTCATGCGCACCCACACGGTGCGTCGGATCGCGCGGTCGCCGAGCGCCGCGGCGCCCCCGCTGCGCTCGGTCGCGACGAGCAGCCGGGCATAGTCGGCCGCATGCAGCGGGCCACAGACGGCTTCCCACGCGCCGACGTAGGCCGCGTCGAACCTGTCGCGGAGCGCCCGCTCGCGGCGCCTGGCCTCTTCTGCCATCGACTCCCGCCACCGCCGCTCGGCCTCTGCCCAGCGCGCCTCCGACAGGCCGTGCGCCCTGAGCACGTCGGCGCGGGGGACCGGCTTCTCGGCGAGCTCCGCCGTGACGAGGGCGCACCGCTCGAGGCTCACCTCGTCGCCGTCGCCGAGCGGCGGGAGCGACCCGGAGGGCGATTCGCCCTCGCGCCGGAGGGCGTGAAAGAAGCGGGACGCGGCGGGTCGCTCGGGCTCGCGCGCGAGGACGCCCGAGGCCGGGGCGGCGTAGGACGAAGACTCGACGGGCGGCGGCAACACCTCGGCGGGCGGCGGCGGAGCATCCTCCTCCAGCGCGAGGGTCGCGAGCCCCATGGACGCGCCGGGCGCCGGTGAAGCGAGCGCGCCAGACCAGGGCGCGCCGGGGATCGGCGCCCTGAGCTCGACGCGCGGCGCGGGCCTCGGGTCGAAGAAGAACGGGATCGCGGGCCGCTCGCCGACGCGCACCTCCTCCTCGCTCGACAGCACGAGCGTCGCGCTCGCGACGGCATCGATCTGCGGTCGCGCTGGCTCGGGCCGGCCCTGGGTGGTGGTCGACTTTGCCCGAGAAAAATCACAGGGAGACGGGGAGACGGGGAGATTTGCTGAGTTTTTTCTCCCCGCCTCCCCGTCTCCCTGTCCAAATTTGGCCAGTACCCGGCCCTGCCGCGACGATCCCGGCGCGGGCGCGAACGGAAGCGCCGGCGCGCGCACCGCCGCCTCGCCCTGCTCGTCGGAGAGCGCGACCGTCTGCAGCGGCGACGGGCGCTGGATCAGGTCGATGAGCTCGATCTCGTCGTCCGAGAGGTGGATGGTGCGCCCCGGATCCCCGTCCCGCTGGCGCGCCTGGCCGGGCGCGTCCTCGATGTGCACGGTCCCTCGCGGGCCGATCGGGAGCGCACCTGGAGCCGCTCCCGCGGCGCCCGAGGCCCGCCCGGGGCGCAGGTCGGGCCACGCGAGCTCCTCGCTGTCGACCGCGACGCCGGCGGCGATCCGCACGGCCGCGAGGGCGTGGCCGTCGGGTACGGGGACGATCTGACGCCACACGACCGTGCAGCGCTGCTCGGCGCCGTCGATCCGGAGCGTGTCCGCGTTGAGCTCGATGACGTCGCCCCCTGTCGCAGGAGGCGCGGCGAGCCCGTGGATCCGCGCCACGCCGCGCGCTCGGGGCAGGCGCATCTCCAGCCGGCGAGCGGCCGGGTGCAGGTTCTCGAGCACGATCCACTCGTCGCCGCGCAGATAGTCGATCCGCTGGTCCGGGGGCGCCGCCTGGAAGTACGACCAGTCGAAGCCAGCGGGGATCTCCGCGTTCGGGCCCTCGAGCGTCTCGCGCCGGGTCTTGCCGAGCAGCCGCTTGCGCACGGGCCAGGCGCGCGCGATCGGGCCGAGCCCCGCGGGCCGCGCGGGGTCCTGGGGATCGAGGACCCTGGCCTCGCCGTCGCCCGCGTCGATGCCGAAGGGGTTCTCCCACCCGTTCGCGCCGCGCGCTGCCTTCTCGTACACGAGGGGCATCCGCTGGAACGGCTTTTTGTCGCGGACGAGGAGGCGTTTGTCGAGCGCGCAGCCGCCCGCGCCGAAGACGGCGAGCCGCACCGGCAAGCACTCGACATGCGCCCCCTCGGGGGCGTGGGCGTCGCCCGTGAAGAGCACGTCCGCGCGGCCCAGGTAGGGCGCGAGATCGCCGGTGAACCGCACGCTCCGCGCGGGGTTCTTGCCGTGATGGACCTCGGCGCGGAGGATCTCCTGCGGCTCCGTCCGCCACATGGCCGCGCCGGGCGTGAACGCGAAGCTCGCCTTGACGATGATCGTGATGTAGCGCTGGCCCTGCGTGCGCCACGAGACCGCGGCGGCCTCGGCGCCCGGGAGCGACGTCACGGCGTCGGGCGGCAGCGCGCTCACGACCGCGTCCTTCTGCAGAAGCACCTCGCCATGGTTCGCATCGCGTCAAGCATCGCTCGGCGACCATTGAACCCGCGCAACGTGAACATCGCGTTGCAATCGCGTGATCTGCGTGTGGAGCCGGCGCGGCGGCGAGGGCGTGAGCGGGCGTGGACCGGAGCCGCCGCTCACCCGCCGCACGGGTTCGCCCGGCATGCCCGGACGAAGCCGATCTCGCTCTGCCCCGCCTCGATCCGCTCGATCCACCAGGCGAGCCCCGGATAGGTGGCCCGGATGAACGCCGCCGCCTCCGCGAAGCGCGCCGCGTCTCCCCGCGCGGCGTAGATCTCGGCGCGGAGCGCGTGGGCCTCCGGCTCGTAGACGCCGCGGAGCACGTCGAGGAGGGCCGGGTCCACGTCGCCGAGCGGCTGCGGCCCGTACATCAGATAACGCAGGATGTGGTCGAAGCGGAGCGGGTCGCCCGGCTCCACGCGGCTCGTGACCGCCGCGCCGCTGTCCGGAGGGAGGCTCGTCCAGCGGCCCCAGGAGCCGGCGCGGGCGGCCTCGGGCGCGAGGCGCCCGAGCTCGCGCTGCTCCTCGGGGCTCGGCGCCGCGAGCTCGATCGGCGCCGGCGCGCTCTCCGCGCGGTCCGGCGGCCCGACGTAGACGATCACCAGCGTGTACTGCCCGGGATCGAGCCCCGCCGGGAGGTACGACGAGACGTCGATGAGCATGCGCCTGCACTCGCCCGGGCACAGGCGGAACACCGGCGTGCCGTGCTCGGGGAGCACGACCGGCGCGGGCTCGGTGCTCACGACCTCCTCGCCAGTGCCCGCCCGCGCGAGGCGGACGCCGATCGCGCCGGCGTTGCCCGCCCAGCTCGGGCGCGGGAGCCGCAGGATGCAGGCCCGAGGGCGGTCGGCGCACAGCGTGATGGCCACGTGCAGGGGAAAGCCGAGCACATAGCGGCGATCGTGGTCGAGTGAACGGAGCACCAGCCCGGGCGGGCCGACCGGGTCCCCGGCGCTCCGCGCGTGTTCATCGGACATGACAGCCCCTCATCTCCATCGAAGTCCCCTGTTGTTCTCGAGGCGCACGCGCCGGGTCTCCTTCACGTGGCGCCCGCACAGGTCGTTGCCGACCCGCCCGTCGGTTCCAGGGATGAGCTGCTGGTCGGCGTCCACCATCCAGTGGGACCGATAGTTCATGCAGCACGTCGTCCGGCGCGGCTGCCGGTAATCGAAGTAGCCACACTTGTGCGGCATCCCGAACGCGTGCGTGAGCTCGTGGACGATGGTGTGGAGCGTGGCTCGCTCGTAGCCGCGCCGGGGCTGCGCCCCCTCGGGGTCCCACCACGCCCTGTGATGGGTGAACAGGATGGTCCTGCCGGCGAAGTACCTCGCCGGCCCGATGTCGATCGTGGGGCTCATGCCGGCGGTGTAGGTGGCCCCTGGGCCCCGCACGTCGGCGTCGACGCGCGCCGGGATGCCGTAGCCCGGGGGCTCCCACGCCCCGTCCCTGCGCCGGGCCCGAGGGAAGAAGAAGAGGCGCCGCTCGTACGCGTGCGCCAGGGAGCCGTCGCCCGCGGTGAACTGGCTCTGGATGTCGTGCGGCGCGAGCCAGAGGCGGGTCCGCGGCGGGTCGTCGAGGACTGCCGCGCTCGCGACCGAGAAGCTCATCTGCCAGCCGTCCCAGCGGAACGTGACGTAGCTCGCTTCCGGGTGGGCGCCAGGGATCTCCACGTACTCGCCGCGCCGCTCGCCCTCGCCGCCGTCCAGGATCGTGACGCTGCCGGAGAACAGCGGCTCGCCCCGGACCTCGGGCACGGCGTGCGGCTCGAGCGCGGCGATCAGGCAGAACCAGCCAGGCTCCCCGGCGTGCTCGAAGTGCTCGCTCACGAAGCGCGAGGCCATCTCGCCGAGCGTGCCGGCGTCGAGCGCCATGTGCTGCAGGTCCTGAATCACGCGCGCCTCGGTGAAGTCGAGCTGGGTGAAGACCAGCTCGAAGTGCTCCGGCGCCTGCTCCACGGGCACCGGGGGCGCGCTCTCCATCCGGATGTACTCGACGTCGATCCGGCGCCAGAGCGTCATGATCCCGGTCTCGTCGCCTGCCGCCTCGGCGATGCCATCGGCCTCGATCTCGGCGCTCACGATCAGGTTGTCTCCGGCGATATCGGTCATGTGGCGCCGGATCGCGCTCCGCCCCCCCACGATCGCCGTGCTCGCGCTGGTCTCCGCCGCGTCGGACAGCGCGTAGCCCTCCACCTCTTCCCAGCCAGGTGCCCTGTCCTGCGTTCCCTCGTTGTCGTCTTCGGCCGGCGCCACATAGTCCCCCTCGGCGTCGTAATCGTTCTCGTCGAGGGTGCCAGCCCAGTCCGGGTGCACCTCCGGCCGCTCATTCGAGGGATCGTCTGGATCGCGCGCGCTCCAGCGAATCCGGGCTCCTTCTGGCAGCTCGCCCTCGGAGCTCGTCACCTCGACGGTGATCTCGACGAGCTGCGTATTCTTTGCCCACTGCCCATCGAGATCTCGGTTGATGTAGACGCGTCCCCGGTTATCGAGGCTCTTGTAACCGGGCTTGTATCCAGCCGCCCGCGTCGTCCCCGGCGGCGCCGTGCTGTCGGGAAAGCCCGGCAGATACAGGCCCTTGATGTCGACAATCCGGACCGAGATCATCGGGGCAGAGCATTGCAAATGCCGCGCTCAGCTCGGCCGCCTCCCGGCGTCTCTTCCGCCGGGGCGCGCGCCTTCCGCTTGTCGCTTTCTCCCGGCGCGCGTTCGTGCGTAGACTCCGCGCCCTCATGAGCTTCGAGCCAGTTGCAGGGTTTCGCTTCGGCGCCATCAGCGCCGGGATCCGGAAAGACGGGCGCATCGACGTCGCGCTCGCGGTGGCCGATCAGCCGGCGATCGTGGCCGGCATGTTCACGCGGAACGTGGTGCGCGCGGCGCCCGTGGACATCGCGATGCAGCGCGTCCGGTCGGGGCGCGCTCGCGCCGTCGTCGCCAACAGCGGGTGCGCGAACGCGTGCACGGGCGAGGCAGGCTGGAAGGCGACGCTCGATACGACGCGCGCCGTCGCCGAGTCCATCGGCGCCTCGGAGGACGAGGTGCTCCCCGCCTCGACCGGCGTGATCGGCGCCGTCCTGCCCGCGCACCGGATCATCGAGCGTGTCCCCGAGCTGTCGGCCCGCCTGTCGCCGAAGGGCTACCTCGATTTCGCCCAGGCGATCTGCACGACCGACCGCTGGCCGAAGCTCGCGCAGCGCAAGCTCGGCGCCGGCGCGACGCTGCTCGGCATCGGCAAGGGCGCCGGGATGATCCACCCCGACGTGGGCCCGCCCCACGCGACGATGCTCGTCTTCCTGTTCACCGACGCCGTGCTCGACGCCGGCGAGGCGAGCGACGCGCTGGCGGCCTCGTGCGACGTGACGTTCAACGCGTGCAGCGTCGACGGGGACACCAGCACCAACGACACGGTGCTCCTCTTGTCCTCCGGCGCGTCGCAGCGCCGCGTCTCGCGCGACGAGCTCTCGGCGGGCCTGACCGAGGTGTGCGGCGAGCTCGCGCGCTCGATGGTGGCCGACGGCGAGGGCAGCACGCACGTCGCCGAGATCCGCGTCCGCGGGCTCGCGACGCGCGACGATGCGCGCGCCGTCGCGCGTACGGTGGCCACGTCGATGCTCGTGAAGACCGCGCTGTTCGGCAAGGACGCGAACTGGGGGCGGCTGCTCGCCGCCGCGGGCCGCGCAGGCGTCCCCTTCGACCCGCGCGAGGCCCAGATCCTCGTCGGCGGGATCCCGATCGTGCGGAACGGCGCGCCGATCGGGGCGGAAGCCGAGCTCAAGGCGAACGAGGTGCTCGCGCGCGACACCTATGTCATCGAGCTCGTGCTCGGCGGCGGCCCCGGCGACTTCGCGTACCTCACGAGCGATCTCGGACACGGCTACGTCGACGTGAACGCGGGGTACCGCTCCTGATCCTCACGGGGTGACCGGCCGGGCTGCTCGCAGAGAGCGCCCCCGCGCCTTCGCCCCGACCGGAAGCGCCTGCTGCGGCCTTCCCCATCGCTCCCGGGCTCCGAGCGCCGGCCGTCCCCCCTCACACCGCGCGCCCCCCACGGATCAGTGAACCTCGCGCGACGAGCGCAGGTGAACGCAGGTTCACAAGCGGGTTCACAAAATGAGCGCCTCGTCGGGCTTCCCGGCGCTCCGCTCCTGCCGCCCCGTGGCACGCTGCGTGTTAGCGCGCGTCATGGTAGTCGTGCGGGAAGGCCGCGCCTGTGCCGGCCGCCGCTGGAGGACTTCGATGCTTCTTCATTCCCCCCTTGCGAAGATCCTGGGCCGAGGCGCGCTGTTCCTGATGATCGCCGCGACCTCGACGGGCTGCGGCGGCTGTGGCGATGCGTCGCTCCAGTGCGACCCCGATGGCGAGAACTGTTTCCTCTGCGACGGTTACGGGTGTCGCCCCGTGGAGCCGGACATCGACGCCGCCAGCAGTGGGGGGCAGGGCGGCGCGGGTCCAGCAGACCCGGGCCAGGGCGGCGCGGGCCAGGGCGGCGCGGGCCAGGGCGGCGCGGGGGGCGCGGAGCCCGAGTGCGACGCGGAGCTGACCACGTGTCCCTGCGACGGCGACGGCGCGTGCGAGGACGGCACGCGGTGCGTCGACGGGCTCTGCATCGCGGCGTGCGAGTTCAGCTACGAGTGCGGCGACGGCAGGGTGTGCGTGAACGGCGAGTGCGCCGATGGCTGCTCCAACGCCGCGCCCTGCGCGGAGCCCGGCACGCGCTGTGACCGCGGGGTCTGCGTCCCCGACCCCGCGAACCCCGAGTGCGGCGACGAGGCCCCGTGCGAGGGCGGCGCGGTCTGCGTCGACGGCGCCTGCACCACCGGCTGCGCGACGCACGCGGACTGCGCGCCCGGCGAGGTGTGCAACGCGGCCACCGGCGCGTGCATGGACGACCCCTCGCCTCAGCCCGGCTGCGGCGCCAAGGCCTGCGCGGCGCAGGGCCAGGAGTGCATGGAGGACGGCTACTGCCACTACCCGTGCGAGAACACCCGGGCCTGCCAGCTCATCGACAGCCGCTTCGTCGGCTGCGAGGACGGGTTCTGCAAGACGCGGGAGGAGGTCGCGCCGGAGTGCTCGCTCGACGAGCCTTGCCCCGACGGCGAGAGCTGCATCTCGGGCAAGTGCCTCTGATCCCCCGCACACCTTGACCGTCCGTCACGCGGCGGGTAATCGCCTTCAATGGTCTCCCGCTCTCCCGTCCATCGGCCCGCGCCGCTCTTCGCTCGGATCGCCCGCGCCGCCGCCGTGTCGCTCGCCCTCGCCGTGCCGAGCGTCGCCGCCGCCGAGACCCGGATCGCCGTCGTCGACGTGCAGCACGCCGTCATGCAGACGGAGGACGGCATCCGAGCGCAGGCCACGCTGAAGAAGCTCTTCGACCGGCGGCAGCAGGAGCTCGACGCGAAGCAGACCGAGCTCCAGCGGGCGCGCGAGGACATCGAGAAGCAGTCGCGCGTGCTCTCGCGCGAGTCGCTCCAGAAGCGGATGGAGGACTGGCAGCGCCAGATGGTCGAGCTCCAGACCGTGTTCGTCGACTACAATAAGGAGCTCCAGAAGAAGCAGGGCGAGCTCACCGGGCCCATCCTCAAGAAGATGATGCTCATCGTCGGCAGGATCGCGAAGAAGTCGGGCTACGAGATCATCTTCGACAAGCAAGCGGCCCCGTACGTCCGCGCCGATCTCGATCTGACGGAGCAGGTCATCCAGCTCTACAACACCGGCGGCGGCGAGGACGACGCGGGCGGCGACAAGGCAGAGAAGAAGGACGACGCGAAGTAGCGCGCCGCCCGCGCGCTCCACACCGCGGAAAGGAGCCGGCCTTGCCTGACCGAACCCAAGCGCCCGTCACGCTCGACATCCATCAGATCCTGTCGATCCTGCCGCACCGTTACCCCCTCGTGATGGTCGACCGGGTGACGGAGATCACCGCCAACAAGTGCATCCGCGGCTACAAGTGCGTCGCCTACAACGAGCCCTGGTTTCAGGGGCACTTCCCCCAGCGGCCGATCATGCCCGGGGTGCTGATCCTGGAGTCGCTCACGCAGCTCGGCGGCATCCTCGCCTATGCGTCGGATCCGTTCGACGCCACGTCGAACCTCATGTTCTTCCTTGGCATCGACAAGGCGAAGTTCCGCCACACCGTGACGCCCGGCGACCGGCTCGATCTCTACGCCGAGGTGCTGCACCACCGCTCGAACGTCTGGAAGCTGCGCGGCGAGGCGAGCGTCGACGGGACGCTCTGCGCCGAGGGAGAGATGCTCGCTTCCATCGTCGATCGCGAGCCCTGATCGGGGAGGGAGAACTCGTCATGAGGCCCAGTTCATCGCCGTCGTTCGCCCGTGTCCTCGCGGCCCTCTGCGCCTCGCTCGCGCTCTCGCTCGCAGGCGGCTGCGGCGGCGCCGCGCCCATCGCTCCGCCGGCGCCCGAGGCGGGCGGCGGCCTGATCGGCTCGGCGGCGCCCGAGCTCGCGGCGGAGGTCGTGAGCGGCGAGGGGCCCGCCACGCTCAAGGACGCGCGCGGCAAGGTGGTGATCGTCGATTTCTGGGCGACCTACTGCCGCCCCTGCAGAAGATCGTTCCCCAAGTACCAGGAGCTCGTCGACCGCTTCGGCGGCAATCTCGCCGTGCTCGCCGTCTCCCTCGACGCACCCGAGGACGTCTCGACGGAACAGATCGCGGGGTTCGCGGACGAGGCGGGGGTCAGGTTCAAGATCCTCTGGGACAAGGACCAGCGCGCGGAGAAGGCGTACAGGCCGCGGAGGATGCCGACCGCGTTCGTCGTCGATCGGGACGGCGTCGTGCGCCATATCCACGCGGGCTACGAGGACGGCGAGGAGGACAAGATCTCCCGGGAGGTCGAGGCGCTGCTCGGCCCGGCCGCGGCCCGCTCCCCTTGACGCTCCCGAGGAGGCGACGCTCGTCTTGATGACCCCCACCCTGATCCGGCGCGTCTCCGTCGAGGCGCTCGACATCCCGCTGCACGAGCCTTTCGGCATCGCCGGCGGCGCGCAGGAGCGCGCGGCGAACCTCCTCGTCACCGTGGAGCTCGCCGACGGGACGCTCGGCTTCGGCGAGGCGGCGCCGCTGCCCGCGTTCAACGGCGAGACGCAGGACGGGTCGCGCGCCGCCGCCCTCTCCTTGCGCGAGGCCGCGGTGGGCTCGGACGCGCGCGCGTGGCGCGCCGTCGCGCGCGCGCTCCGCGAGGCGTCCGCGGGCGGCGCGGGCGCGGCGCGCTGCGCGATCGAGACCGCGATCCTCGACGCGCTCACGAAGCGCGCGGGCATGCCGCTCTGGGCCTTCTTCGGCGGGTCCGGGACGGCGCTCACGACCGACATCACCATCACCACCGGCTCGCCGGAGCGCGCGGAGGAGGCCGCGCGGCGCGCCTCGGCCATGGGCTTCCGCGCGCTCAAGGTGAAGGTCGGGGGCCGCCTCGCCGCGTCGGACCCGGCGCGCATCGAGGCGATCCACGGGGCCGCGCCCGCGGCGTCGCTGATCCTCGACGGCAACGGCGGGCTCACCGCGGGCGAGGCGCTCGCGCTCGTCGCGCACGCGCGCCGGCTCGGCGCGGACGTCGCGCTGCTGGAGCAGCCGGTGCCGCGCGACGACTGGGACGGCATGAAAGAGGTCACGCGGCGCGCCGGCGTCGACGTGGCCGCCGACGAGAGCGCCGCCTCCGCGGAGGACGTGCTCCGCGTCGCGGCGGAGCGCACGGCGACCGTGGTGAACATCAAGCTGATGAAGGGCGGCATCGCCGAGGCGCTCGACATCGCGGCGGTCGCCCGCGCCGCGGGGCTCGGGCTCATGATCGGCGGCATGGTCGAGTCGGTGCTCGCGATGACGGCGTCGGCGTGCTTCGCCGCCGGCCTCGGCGGGTTCTCGTTCGTCGATCTCGACACGCCCCTGTTCCTCGCCGAGAACCCGTTCGACGGCGGCTTCGTCCAGCGAGGCCCGGCGCTCTCCCTCGAGGAGATCCGCGCCGGCCACGGCGTCACCCCGAAGCGCCGCTCTCCAGGGGCGGGCTAGCGGCCGCGTCGCCGACGGCGCCTATCCACGCCGGCACGCCCAGCTGATCGAACGGGCCCCGCAGGTCGTCGGGCAGCGGCGCGGCGAGGCGCAGCGGCGCGCCCGTCTCGGGGTGGGCGACGGCGAGCTCGGCCGCGTGGAGCGCGAGGCGGTGCAGCGCATACCGCTCGCGGAACAGGCGGTTGTGCTCGCCCTTGCCGTAGTTCACGTCGCCGATGATCGGGTGGCTGATGTGCTTGAGGTGCCTCCGCACCTGGTGCAGGCGGCCCGTGCGCGGGCGCGCCTCGACGACGGCGTAGCGCTCGAGCGCGTGGAGGCGCTCGAAGTCGGTGACGGCCGGCACGCGCGGGCCCCCCTCGCGCCTCGGGATCGGGTGATCGATGCACCCGCGCTCGGGGGGGACGCCGCGCACGAGCGCCAGGTAGCGCTTCCGCGCGAGGCCCTGCTCGAACTGCGCGCAGAGCAGCGCCGCAGCGGCGGCGTCGAGCGCGACGAGCAGCACGCCGCTCGTCGCGCGGTCGAGGCGGTGGACCGGGTAGACCTTCCGGCCCAGCGCGCGCTCGGCGAGGTCGACGAACACGACCGGCGCGTCGCCCCAGCCGCGGTGCACGAGCAGCCCGGACGGCTTCGCGAAGGCCGCGACGCGATCGTCCAGGTGGAGCAGGGAGAGCTGCATCTCGGCCGCGCTCATCCGGTTCCGAGCGCGAGGTACCGCGCGAGCCGCTGGTACAGGGCGGCCGCGAGCTCCGCGTCGTGCTCGCAGACCTCGGCGAAATCGTCCTTGCGGATCCGGATGAGCCGCGTCCGCGCGGCGGCGACCGGCAGCTCGCCCTTGCGCCGCGCGCCCACGAGCGACTCGGGGAAGAGCAGGCCGGAGGACCCGACGCGCCGCCCGTCCGGAAGATTCACGGCCCCGTCGAGCACCAGGTAAGCGACCAGATCGCTGGCGACGTCGCGCGGGATCCGATCCCCCGCGCCGAGCTCCACCTCGACGCCGGCCGCGAGCGCCCCGAGCACCGCCGCGGGGCTCATGCCGGCGAGGAGCGGGCACGCGGAGAGCACCGACAGATCGCGCGAGGACGGGCCGGCGTCGTCCGCGCGCTTCACGAAGCGCTCCTTGATGTCGATGACGATCACGCTCGCGTTGTCGTGGCCCCCCCGCTCGCGCGCGTGGCCGAGGAGGCCCGCGGCGACCTCCTGGGGCCCGCCCTTCGAGCAGAAGCGGGAGAGCGACGCCTCGCTGTCGATCGCGTTGTGCACCCCGTCGGTGCAGAGGAGGATGCGGTCGCCGCGCGAGAGATCGACGAACACGGTGTCGACCGCGACGGTGCCCGCGAGCCCGATCGCGTTCACGAGCGGGTTCCGTTGCGGCTTCCTGGCCGGGGTCGGGTTGCCGGCCGCGCGGAGCGTATCGTAGAGAGCGTGGTCCTGGGTGAGCTGGACGGTGGTCGTCGGGCGAACCAGGTACGCGCGGCTGTCGCCCGCGTGGGCGAAGAACGCCCGGCTGTGCGCGAGCACGACGAAATCGAGCGTCGTGCCCATCCCCTGGTAGCTCGGCTCCATGCGGCGCGCCTCCAGGATGGCCGCGTGCGCGGCCTCGGCCACGCGCCGGAGCAGCGCGAACACCTCGCGCCGCGCCTCGATGTTCGGGTCGGCCACGTACGCGTCGAGGATGGCGGCGGCGGGCGGACGGAGCACCTCGCCGCGCACCGTGTCGACGGCGATCTGAGCCGCGACCTCGCCCGCGGCGTGGCCGCCCATCCCGTCGGCGATGCCGAAGAGGGCGAGCTCGGGGCAACAGAGGATCCGGTCCTCATTGCTCGGGCGGACGAGGCCGACATCGGTCGATGCGGCGAACTCGATGCGATAGTCGAAGCGTGGGAGGATCCGGGACACCGCGACCAGGATAGACACCGTGCGGGCGGCGTCAAAATGGCGCGTCTGTCGACGACCGCGCGACGGCTCCACGCCCGCTCGCCTGCGTCGGCCGGCCCTCCCCCTGTCCCTGCCGCGAGCGCGCGCCACGTCGCCGCCCCGCTGCCCCCCTCGCGGCGGCGCGCAGCGGGGCCTCGCCCTGGCCCCGCTGACGCGGGCCGGCGCGCCCTGCGCACCGGCCGAGGCGAGGCCGTGCCTCCGGCGGACACACCAGCGTGCAACGCGCACGGATCCACGGTTGGCCCGACTCTCGCGTCTTCGGGGAGCATGCAACTCATCGAGGTGGACGTCGGGCGCTTTCGGCTCGAATTCGGCGGAGGGCTCGGGCTGGAGGTCATCGTCCTGTTCAGCCGCTCGGTGGCCTTCTGGCGCTGGGGCGGCGAGCTCGTTGCGGAGGTCAGCGTCGGCGTGAGCTGAACCGGACAGCCGTCGTCTCGACCTGAGCCCCGCCGGCCACAGCAGATTCGGGGCGCGCAGCGAAAGAGCCCCAGACGAAAAATTCCGGTAGGATTCGGCTCGACCGCATGAGGCCTCGCCGCTGCCTGACATCCACCACGCTCGCTCCTGCCGCGGCTCTGCCGGAGGCCTGCGCAGCGACTCCGCCGTTCACGCTCGAGCTCGGCGGTCCGACGCGGACTGCGGGGCGCGCGACATCGCGCCGCTCGTGGAGCGCGCGATGACGGTAGAACCGCGGATCGACGTCGCCACGATGCGGCGCGCGCTGTCCACCGCCGAGGCGGTGATGGCGCTGAACCCTCCCGAGTCGCCGATGACCGAGGGGTACCGGCTGTTCCGGGTGTCAGGCGGTGACGTCGCGTGGCTGGACCTGCCCGCGAACAGCGGCGCATATGCCGTCTTCGGCTCGCACCCGCGCTGCGACATGAAGTTCGCGTCGGGCGACGACGTCTGCGTGCGCCACCTGGTCGCCACCTGCTGCAACCTCCCCGACGGCGGCTTCGGGCTCCGGCTCATGGATCTGCAGACCTCGATCCCCTTCTTCGTGGACGACGACGTGCCGCGGCGGTCGATCGTCGTCAGCGGCCCGCTGCTCGTGCGCATCGGCAAGCACGTGGTCGGCGGGCTCCCGGTCGGGCCGCGCGCCTCGTCGAGGGTGCTCGAGGTGAGCTCGTGCGGGATGAGCGAGCCGCCGCGCGGCCTCGAGAGCGTCGCGAGCAAGGCCGTCAGCGAGGGCGCCGCGCCGCCCCCGGCAACCGAGGGCATCACGACCAGCCACCGCTTCGCC
Organism: Sorangium sp. So ce117; assembly: GCF_051524395.1. NCBI lineage: Bacteria > Pseudomonadati > Myxococcota > Polyangiales > Polyangiaceae > Sorangium > Sorangium sp. So ce117. Next base: position 4,129,698 of record NZ_CP150309.1, on the reverse strand, counting down.
CGCGGAGAGATCTCGCACATCACGTCGGTGCGCCCCGTCTCGCACATCGAGGAGATGGTGGCGCCGCGCGCGAAGAGCGGGTACGTGCGGCTCACGCTGCAATCGAGCGAGCGCAGCGCCGCGGTCGAGCTGCCCCAGCAGGCGCTCGACGACGGCGTGCTGCTCGGGCGCGCCGACAACTGCCTGGACCGCGGCCTGCGCGCCGTCCTGAGCACGCACATCTCGCGGACCCACCTGCTGCTCCTGCGGGACGGCGCGGAGATCATGGCCCTCGATCTCTGCTCGACGAACGGGACGAGGTTCGCAGGCCAGAAGGTCCGCCGCGTGATGGTGCCCGCCGAGGGCCTCGCGCTCACGCTCGGCCCCGAGCTCACGCTGGTCTGGCACCCGCAGACCTGACGCGGGTCGCCCTCGCGGCGCGCTACGCGAGGAGCTGGCGCGCGATGACGAGGCGCTGGATCTGGCTCGTGCCTTCGTAGATCTGGAGGACCTTCGCGTCGCGCATCATCTTCTCGACGGGGTACTCCTTCACGTAGCCGTTGCCGCCGAACACCTGCACGGCGTCCACGGCGGTCTGCATGGCGCTGTCAGCGCCGTAGGCCTTCGCGAAGCTCGAGACGATCGGGTCGCGCACCCCGTGATCGAGGTTCCACGCGGCCTTCTGGTAGAGCAGGCGCGTCCCCTCGACGCGGATCGCCATCTCCGCGAGCATCCACTGGATGAGCTGGTGGTTGCCGATCGGCTGGCCGAAGGTCTTGCGCTCCTTGGCGTAGGCCACGCACTCGTCGACGCAGCGCCGCATCAGGCCCGTCGCGGCCGCGCCGATGTCGGGGCGGGTCTGGTTGAAGGTCTCCATGGCGAGCTTGAAGCCCTGCCCCTCGGGCGCGAGCAGGTTCGCCTTCGGCACCTTCACATCATCGAGGAACACCTGGGCGGTGTCGCTCGCCCGCTGGCCGAGCTTGTCCTCCTTCTTGCCGACGCGGACGCCGGGCGTGTCGCGGTCGACGATGAACGCCGCGATCCCCTTGTGCCGCAGCTCCGGGTTCGACGTCGCGAAAATCACGTAGTAGCGCGCGTAGCTCGCGTTCGTGATCCAGCACTTCTGCCCGTTCAGCACGTAGTCATCCCCGTGCTTCGTGAAGCGCGTCTTGAGGCCCGCGACGTCGCTGCCCGCGTCCGGCTCGCTCGTGCAGTAGCTCGCCATGATCGGCTCGGCGGTGAGCATGCCGAGGTACTTCTTCTTCTGATCCTCGTTGCCGGCGAGCTTGATGGGGGTGAGCGCGAGGCCGTTCGCGAGGAAGCTCGTCTGGATCCCGGTGCACCCGTACGAGAGCTCCTCGGCGAGGAGGGCGTTCTCGAGCTCGCCCATCCCCGGGCCGCCGTACTCGGCCGGGCAGGTCGGGTTGACGAGGCCGATGTTCCAGCCCTCCACGAAGACATCCATCGGGAAGTACGACTTCTGATCGCACTCGGCCGCGATCGGGAGGATGCGCTCCTTCGTGAAGCGACGCGCCGTATCGATGAGAGCCTTGTGCTCTTCGCTCACAGAGAAATCGACCACCTTGTGACCTCCGGCTAGTGGGGCGGGGACGGCGCTCACCGGGCCCGCCAGCTACGCGGGACGAAGGCCTGCGCCCCCGTCACTCCTTCATTCTGCGCCTGCGTCGCTCGAGCTCGGCGCGCACGGCGCGGCTGCCCAGAATGTAGCCGACGATCAGCCCAAGCATCAGCACAACGGGGATGTAGAGCGCGTGCTGCGGGGTCATCTCCCCCAGGTTCGGCATCAGCTCGCCCCCTGGTCCGCTCCAGCCCGCGCCTTCTGCACGGCGGCCTCGAGCGCGTCGATGCGCCGGTCGATCTGCTTCTGCCGGCGCCACGAGACGAAGACCAGCGCGAAGAGGATGAGCCAGATCGCGGCGTACGCCTCGACCAGCAGCTTCTCTCCGCTCTGCATGTCGTTCCCCCCCTGGACGGGGCGGAACGCCTGCGCTCGGTCGTCCGTCGTGGTGCTCGTCGGCTGCTGCAACGCCGCATGGGAGAACAAGGAATGATTGGATTGCATGTTGTCAGTCCTCTCCGATGCCGGCTTCGAGGGCCTCTTGCTCGAGCTCCGCGAGCCGCGCGGACGCGAGATCGACGCGGTAACGCGCCCACACGAGCGCGAGGGTGAGAAGGGTGAACGAGAGGAAGCCGAAGCCGAGCGCCATCTTCATGTCAGGGTGCCCGAGGCCGCCGCCTTTGCCCGTGATGACCGTGGGGTGGTTACCGCCCCACATCTTCACCGAATAATGGATGATCGGCAGGTTGGCCGCGCCGAGGACGCCCAGGGCCGCCGCGAACTTGCGCTCGGCGTCGCTGTCGCCGGTGAAGGCGCGGAGCACGACGTAAGCGATGTAGATAAGCACGCTGAGCAGCGACGTCGTGAGGCGCGGATCCCACGTCCAGTACACGCCCCACGCCTTGGCGGCCCACAGCGGACCGGTGACGAGGACGATCAGCCCCATCGCCACGGCGACCTCGGCGCCGGCCTTCGCCAGCGAATCCCAGCGCTGGGTGCCGCGCGCGAGGTAACCGGCGGAGCCGATGAAGCAGATGGTCGCGCCGATGTACATCGCGTACCCGGCGGGGGCGTGGAAGTAGAAGATCTTCTGCACGATCCCCATCGAGGCCTCGGTCGGCACGACGTACGCCACGAAGTGGAGAGTGCCGATGATGGCGAGGGCCGACGCCGCGAGCAGGACGTAAAACGCGATGCTGGCGCCCGCGGATGCGCCGCTCGCCGCGCGCCGCGCCGCATCACCGTTCGCTGCCAAAGCCACCTTGTGCGGCGCCCGCTCGACGTTGACGTTGGCTCCCATGCTGTCGCGCACCGTACTGCCAAGGACGGTCGCGTTCAAGCCGGGGTGACGTTGAGCCGAGCGGCGCCCGAGCGGCGCCCGAGCGACGCAGCGCGTGCCTCAGCGCGGCCGCCCCCTCGCTCAGGTGCCGTCCGGCGCGATGGCGTCCCAGCCGGTCGCCTTCGCCAGCCGCGACATCGCCATGTCGAGATCCATCGTCGCGTTCAGCTGGTTAAATCGGTTCGTGGCATATGCCTTGGCTGGATCGATGAGATCCTTGTCCGCCATCGTCCCGACGTCGATTCCTTGCTGCACCATCACGAGCCAGCGCTTCCCGTACTTGGCCGCCTTGGTGTACGCGTCGAGCCGCTTCTGGGCCTCCACGACCTCGGCATAGGCGGTCTCGACCTCGGTCGCGACCCCGCCCATGGCGAAGCGCTGCGTCGACGCCATCTCCTCGAGCTGCGCCTCGGCGGCGCGGATGCGCGCCGATTGAGGCAAGAGGTCGAGCTTCCACTGCAGCGCGAGCGCCGCGCTGTAGTGGAAGAAGTTGCCGGGGTCGCTGGTGAACGGGTTCAGCTGATCCGCGACCTCCGGGGCGGCGCTCACCCCGACCTGCAGGGCGATGCCGATGTCGGGGAACAGCTGCGCGCGCGCGAGCCGCACCTGCGCGGACCTCGCGTCGAAGCCGGCGCGCGCCTGCGCGAGCTCCGGCCGGTACAGGCGCGCCGCGGTCAGGTAACGGGTGACGTGGCCGAGCCGGTGCTTCGGCGGGCGGATCGGGACGTCGGGGATGTCGAGATCCGCGACGCCCGTGTAGAAGCGCAGCCCCGCCAGCGCGACCGAGATGTATTTGTCGACCTCGGCCCCGCGCGCCTCGAGCTCGGCCCCGAAGGTCTGCAGCTTGAGCAGCTCGATGGGATCGCCCTCCTCGCGCTCGACCTGCTCCTCGAGGCGCCGGAGGGCCTTGTCCATCTCGGCCCTCACGTCGACGAGCAGGCTCCGCGAGTCGCGCGCGAGCTGGAGGCCGAAGTAGGCCTTGCGGACGTCGAGCCGCACCGCGTCCCGCTCCTTCTCGACGCTCGCCTGGTTCACCCGGACGTTCGCCTCGGCGGCGTCCCAGAGGTTCGTGATCTTCCCGAACGTCCAGAGCGGGACGACGCCGTCGATGTTCACGCGCCAGCCGACCCCGAGGCTCGAGGTGAGCGAGACGTCGGTGTTCGGGCTGAAGACGTTGTTCCCGCGGACGGTCGGCGCGAGCGCGACGCCGCCCGTCAGCTTGAACTGCGAGAACGGGGCGTACCGGGCCTCGTCGAGCTGCGCGCGGACCTGATCGAGCTTCGCGCGCGCGGCTGCGACGTTCGGGTGATTGCGGTCGGCGAGCGCGAGCACGCCGGGGAGATCGTGGACCGCCGCCGCTCGCCGCCCGGGCGCCCCGACGGTGTCGGCGGCGGCAGCAGGGAGCGGCGCGAGCCGGACCGCGAGGGAAACGGCGGCGGCAGCAAGGGCAGCTCGTGCAGCGCGTCGGGCCATTTTCGGCGCAACGTAGCACGAGCCAGCCGCGCGCTTCTGCGACGTGCGCGCGCGACGTGCGACCGGCGACGTGTCCGCGCGTCAGCCCGCGCCGCCCTTGCTCGGCCCCGCCCCGTCGCTCTCCCCCTGCGCCGGCTCGTCTCCGCGTGACGCGACCTTTTTCTTCAGCCTCCGGAAGTTCGAGCGATCCATCCCCGCCTGCCGCGCCGCCTCGCTGAGGTTGTTGCCCGTGCGCTCCAGCAGGCGCCCGACGTAGATCTGATCGAACGCATCGACGGCCCGCTCCTTGGCCTCCGCGTAGGGGAGATCGCAGAGCTCGGCCGGCAAGACGAGCGCGTCCCTCGGAGGGCGAAGCGGCGACCCGGAGCGCCCCGACACCGAGGGCGGCAGATCCGCGGGCAAGATCGCCTCGCCGCGCGCGGAGATCACGGCGTGCTCGATGGCGCTCTCGAGCTCGCGCGCGTTGCCCGGCCACGCGTGCTCGCGGAGCAGGCGCGCCGCCTCGGGGCCGATCCGCTTGACGTCGCGCCCGTGCTTGCGCGCGCACCGGTTCAGGAAATGGCTCGCGAGCAGCGCGACGTCCTCCTTGCGCCGCCGGAGCGGCGGCAGCTCGACGACGATGACGCCGAGCCGGTACGCGAGATCCTCCCGGAGCTGGCCGGTAGAGGTGAGCTCGCGGAGGCCTTCGCACGCCGACGCGATCACGCGCACGTCGACGCGGCGCGGCTCGCCTCCCGCCCTCGCGATCTCGCCGTGCGTGAGGACCCGGAGCAGCCTGGCCTGGGCAGCGGGCGGCAGCGCCGAGACCTCGTCGAGGAAGAGCGTGCCCTTGTCCGCCGCCTCGATCAGGCCCCCGCGGGCGCGCCCGTCCGGCGAGGCGTCGCCGCCTTCGCCGAAGAGCTCGTCCTCGGCCCGCGACCCTGGCAGCGCGCTGCAGTCGACGGCGACGAACGGCCGCGCGGCGCGCGGGCCGCGCCGGTGGACGGCGCGCGCGACGAGCTCCTTGCCCGTCCCGCGCTCGCCGATCAGCAGGAGGGGCGCCCCGACGGCCGCCACGCCGAGGGCCTTCCTGTAGGCGTCCTGCATCGCGGCCGAGCTCGTGATCACCTCGCCGAGCTGCTCGTGCTCGTCGACCCGCTCCTCGAGGGCCCGCGCGCGGCCCTCGAGCCGCCGGCGCTCGATCGCGCGCTCGATCGCGATCGAGACCGCGGCCTCCGCGTCGACGGGCTTCGTCACGAACCCGTACGCGCCGGCGCGCACGGCCGCGATCGCGGCGTCGAGGTCGGCGTGGCCGGCCATCACCACGACCTCGACGTCGGGGTACGTCGCCCTGATCCGATCGAGCACCTCGGCGCCGCTCATGCGCGGCATGGCGAGGTCGAGCAGCACCGCCTCGACGCGGGTCGTCGCGAGCAGCCCGAGCGCCGCGGGGCCGTCCTCCGCGGTGAGGACGTCGAAGTCGCGCACGAGCGCGCGCGCCAGGCCGCGGCGCAGGGCCGGCTCGTCGTCGACGAGGAGGATACGGGCGCGATCTGCGGCGTTCACGAGGCGGAGCGGCGAGGCGCGACTACAGCGGCTTGCGTGAGGCGAAGGGCGGGAGGTCGGTGCCCCGGCGCGTCTGCGGCTCCCTCGGCTCGTCCGCGGCCGCATGCGCCGCGTGCGTCGCGGCGAAGGCGGGATCGCTGGAGCGGCGGAGCTTCCCCGGCGGCGGCGAGGACTGCGGCTCGCCGCTCGCCGCGGGCGTGTAGATCTGGCCGTGCTGCTGGAAGACGCAGATCCGGTTGCCGCCCTCGCGCTTCGCCTGGTTGAGCGCGCTCTCGGCGGCGCGGATCAGCCCGTCCTTGGAGCGGACGTCGCGCGAGGGGTAGAGCGCGACGCCGATCGATACGCTGCACGGCCTCGCCTCTCCGCCGAACTCGACCGGGTTGCCGGCGGCCTCGCGCCAGATCCGCTCGGCCACCGTCAGCGACCCGGCGAAGTGGGTGCTCGGCAGGACGATGAGGAACTCCTCGCCGCCGTAGCGCGCGACCACGTCGACCTCCCGGACCGAGCGGCGGATCCCATCGGCCACGCGCCGGATCACGGCGTCGCCGAGCGTGCGCCCCCCGGTCTCGTTCATCACCTTCAGCCGATCGATGTCGACGAGCACGCAGGCGAACGGCTCGTGGTAGCGCTCCGCGCGCTTGAACTCCTCGTTGAGCCGCGTGAAGAGGTAACGGTAGTTGTAGAGCCCCGTCATCTCGTCGTGGATGGAGAGCTGCTCCAGGTAGGCGCGCTGCGCCGCGACCTGGTCGTGCAGCCGCTTGATCCGGAGCATCGCGCCGACCCGCGCGAGGAGCTCCTCCTCCTCGAACGGCTTGCAGACGTAGTCGTCGGCGCCGATCTTGAGCCCCTCGACCCGGTTCGCCGTGTCGCTCTTCACGGTGACCAGCACGACGGGGAGGAACGACTCGGAGGTCATGCTCTTGAGCAGCCTGCACGCCTCGAGGCCGGTGAGCCGGGGCATCACGATGTCGAGGAGCACGAGATCGACCCCTCCCCGCCCGATCAGCTCGATCGCCTCCTGACCGTCGTCGACCGCCTCGACCTGGAAGCCGGCCTTCTGGAGGATGCTCGCCAGCATCTGGCGCGCGAGGCGGTCGTCGTCCGCGACGACGATCCTGGCCGGTCGACCGCTCGGGAGCTCGATCGGCGCGGAGAGCGGAGCGCTTCGGAGGTCGTCGCTGTTCGGCACCGGCACATCCTCCCTTCAGCCGGGGCCGGGCGCAACGAGATCGCGCTGCGGCGGACGCCGCCTCGCCGAAGGTCGCGCGCGGTCGCGCGCAATCACGAAGGCAATCGCGGGAGTTGCCCGGGCAAGTCGCCCCTGCATCGCCGATCTCGCGCGGGCTGCCGTCGCGCTGGTTTCGCGGTAAGGACCCGGCATGACTCAGGCGCGGTTCTGGAAGCTCGCGGCGCTCGCGCTGGCCTTCACGCTCGGCGTGATCCTGTGGGGCGCGTTCGTGCGCGCGACCGGCTCGGGGGCCGGCTGCGGCAGCCACTGGCCGACGTGCAACGGCGACGTCATCCCGCGCTCTCCGAGCGCGGCGACCTTCATCGAGTTCACGCACCGCGCCACCTCGGGCGTCGCGTTCCTGCTCGTCGCGCTGCAGCTCGTCTGGGCCCTCGTCGCGTATCCGTCGGGGCACCCCGTGCGCGGCGGCGCGGCCGCGTCGATGCTGTTCATGATCACCGAGGCGGCGGTCGGCGCCGGCATCGTCCTGCTCGAGTACGTCGCCCACGACGCGTCGGCGGCCCGCGCGCTCTGGATGGCCGTGCACCTCATCAACACGTTCCTGCTGGTGGGCGCCATGACCTGCACCCTCTACTGGGCGCGCGGGGGCCGGCGCGTGCGCTTGCGCGGCCAGGGGGTGACGGGCGCGCTGCTCGGCGCCGGGCTCGCGGGGGTCCTGGCGGTGGGCGTGACCGGAGCCATCGCCGCGCTCGGGGACACGCTCTTCGCCGCGGCGTCGCTCCGCGAGGGCCTGGCGCAGGATTTCTCGCCCGCGGCGCACTTCCTGCTGCAGCTGCGCGTGCTGCACCCGACCGTGGCGGCGGCCGTGAGCGTCTACCTCCTCTTCGCCCGCGGCGCCGTCGCTGCCCGGCGCCCCTCGCCCGAGGTCGCGCGGCTCTCGGCGGCGACCGGAGCGCTCGTGCTGCTGCAGATCGGCGCGGGGCTCCTCAACCTCTTCTTGCTCGCGCCGGTGTGGATGCAGCTCGTCCACCTCCTGCTCGCCGATCTCCTGTGGATGGTCCTCGTCACGTTCGCCGCGGCGGCGATGAGCGAGTCGGCCTCGGCGGCGGACGCGGGCCCGCCCGGGGAGAAGGCCCGGCGGGAGGCGGTCGCCCTCTAGTTGCCCTGAAGCGGTGAGCTCGGCCGCGGCCCGGGCCCCCGCCGCGGCCAGCCGGAGCCCTAGAGATCCGAGCTCTCCTCGTCGCTCCCGGGGTCCTGCGAGATCGTGCGGCGCTCGGAGCGCTTGCGCGCTCCCTCGGCCGGCGCCGCGGAGCGCTGCTCGGGGACGGACGGGGGGAAGTCGACCTGGAGCACCATCCCTTGATCGGTCTCGAGCACGCGGTACGTCGCGTCGGCCTGGGTGCGCAGGTCGATCACCATGTCGAGATCGTTGCCCTGGCCGACGAGCTGCACCTGGGTCACCGGGGTCGCGAAGAACGACGTCACGAGCGGGAAGCGGTTCGTCTGGATCGCCCCCGCGCCCTTCAGCCGGTAGACGACGCGTCCGGCGGCCTTCGACTCGGCGACGTCGACCTTGCCGCCGTGGATCTGCACGAACACGCGCGAGCCGCCGGTCGGGAGCATGCGGAAGCCGGGGAAGGTGGCGACCGGTCGCCCGGCGAGGCTCGCCTGCGCGTCCTTCTTGGGCTTGCGCGCGCGCCCGGGGCGCTGCCGCCCGGCCTGCGGCGCGCCGGCGCTGCCGCCGCGCGGCTTGTTGACCGCCGGCTTCTGCGGGGCCGCGGCCTTCTCCGGCGCCGCGGGGGCCTTCGGGGCCGGCTGGGCGGTGGCGCCCTGCGCGAAGGCCAGCGACGAGGCGAGGCCGAGGGCCAGCGAGAGGCTCAGCGAGAGGTGCCTGGAAGGTCGCATCCTAGCAGTACAGCACGACCGCCTGGCCCGGCAAAGACGGCAGCACGGTAAGCTCCGCGTGTGCCGGCCCGCGCTCCACGCTTCTCGCATGTCATCGGCGTCGACGACGCGCCGTTCGCCCGCGACCACCGCGGCGACGTGCAGGTCGTCGGGACCGTCTTTTCGGGGCTGCGCCTCGAGGGCGTCCTCTCCACCCGCGTGAGGCGCGACGGGCGGAACGCCACGCCCGCGATCGCCGCGATGATCCGCGGCTCCCGCTTCTACGCCCAGGCGCAGGTGGTCATGCTCCAGGGCATCGCGGTGGCGGGCTTCAACGTCGTCGATCTCGCGGCGCTGCACGAAGCCCTCGCCCTGCCGGTCGTGGTCGTGGCGCGGCGCCTCCCCGACCTCGACGCGATCCGCGGCGCGCTGCTCTCGCGCGTCCGGGGAGGGCGCCGCAAGTGGGCGCTCATCCAGCGCGCCGGCCCGATGGAGCCTGTCGCGGGCGTGTACGTGCAGCGCGCCGGGATCTCGCTGGACGACGCGAGCGCGCTCATCGCGCGGCTCTCGGTGAACGGCCACCTCCCCGAACCCCTGCGCGCCGCGCACCTCATCGCGGGCGGGCTGACCACCGGCGAGAGCCGCGGGCGCGCGTAACTGGACGCTGACGAGCCGCTGACGAGCCGCCGGTGGGCCGCGACGGCTCGCGCGCGTCAGAGCGCCTGTCGGCGCGAAGCGCTGGCCGCGCCCGCCTTCTCGGGCTTCTCCCCGCGGCCGGTCACCTTCGAGTAGATGACGTCGAGGTTGGCGGTGATGTCGAGATAGAACTGAGCGTCAGGACTGTAGAAGAAATTCCTGCGCTGGCCGTCGAGGCCGAGCTGCATGTTGCTGTTGTTGTACCCGAGCGTGAGGCCGACGACCTCGTAGACCGGGTAGCTCACGCTGACATCGAAGGCCGTCTGGACGGCGTAGGTGGGCCCCTGGGAGCCCTCGTACGGGGCGCAGCCGGTCCCGATGTTGGCGCATCCCCCTTCGAACTCGTGCTTGAACTGGCCGATGAGCCTGAAGCTCGTCGCCAGGGAGAGGTCCTTGTAGAGCGGCAGGTCGACCTCGAGGCTCGTGGTCAGGCTATCCGTGGTCTGAGACACCCCGCTCAGCTGGTCGTCGAACATCGGGTCACCGCTTACGGCCATCCGGGGCCGCCGGAGGCCAGCTTTCACCGGCGTGTACGAGTCCGCGAACAGATGGGCGTAGGTCACGCCGAGCGTCGCCGTCACGTTGTTCAGCCCGTCGGCCTTCGAACCGAGCAGCTTGATCTTCTGGGTGATCTGCGGGCCAACCGACAGGAGGAAGTACTTGCCGGAGTTCCAGCTGTTCGGCGAGGTCGGCAGGAGCACCCGCAGCCGCATGGCCCCGTCCGTCTTGTACTCGCCTTCGTTCGCGCCACCGCTCTGCCAGAGCTCGCGGCTGTACCGAGCGCTGAGCCCGGTGTCCTTGAACTGCGGCTCACGGTAATCCGTCGTGGTGTCGCTGTTCGTGAGCTCGGTGACCCAGCCGATCTCGGCGGCCACCGACACCTTGTCCTTGGGCAGGTCGAGCACATAGAAGTTGGGCCGGAACGTGAAATCCCAGCCGTAGACCTGGATGGCGGGGATATACTCCCCACCAACACCGAACAGGGTCGTGCTACCGCCCTGGTTCCAGGTGAACGTCGTCCCTCGCCAGGGCAGGGTCGTCTCTTCGTCCTCCTCCTGGACGGTGTCGGCCGCAGTGGCCTGAGTCCACTGCACCGTCGGGGAGGCCGCTGCGTCGGGCCGCGGTGACACAGGGGCGGGCGGCAGCGCTGCTGGAGGCTCCGGCTGCGCGGGCGGAGCAGCAGCGGGCGCAGCAGCCACGCCCGGCGCAGCGGCAGGAGCGCCGGGAGCCGCGGGAGCACCGGGCGCAGCAGCGGGAGCGGCAGCACCCGGCGCCGCCGGCGCCGGGGCGGCCGGTTGCTCGGTCGGCTGGAGCGGCGTGGGGTCGACCGGCGGAGCTGTCGGCGGCGCGGGCGGCGTCTGCGCGGACGCTACCGAGATGCTGCCCAGGACACCGGCAGCCACAAGCAACGATCGGAACGTCATCTCCACTCCCTCTCCTGGTCGCCTCGGACCCTCACGCTCCACGCGCGCTCGGGCCAGACGTCGGCCACGCGCCGCGCGCCCCCGGCGATCAGCACGCCGGGACACCTGCTCGGTCCGCCCCCTCTGCAGAAAACGTACCCTGCCACAAATCGAGCCCAAGCATCTGAAATCATTCAACATACACGGCCACCGCCGCGCGCCCGTTACGCGACTGACGCGCACCCCCGTTGCGAATGTGACGATGCCTGAAGTAAGCCAGCGGGCGATGGAGCCGATGTCCTTTCCGGGCGACAGGGATTCGCCCCTCTCGCCGCGATCCCCAGGAAGCCCCCGCGGCGACGACGGCGGGGGCCACCGGCCCACCGAGATCAACGCCCTCCTCGGCCGCGGTACGCACTTCGAAGGCAAGCTCTTCTTCGAGGGCCGCGTGCGCATCGACGGCAGCTTCCGCGGTGAGATCCGCGGCGAGGACGTGCTGGTGATCGGCGAAGGGGCGCTCGTGATCGGGGAGATCCACGTCGTGACGTGCATCGTCACGGGCGGCGAGGTCCAGGCGAGCATCCGCGCCCGCGACGCCATCGAGCTCTACGCTCCATCCAAGGTGACCGGCGCCCTGCACGCGCCCGCCATCATGATCGACCGCGGCGTGCAGTTCGACGGCTCCTGCAAGATGGCCCCGCTCGACGAGGAGCCAGGCGAGCGACCCCTGCGGCCGCCTGCGGCGTCATCCGAGCCCGACGCCGACGCTGCCGGACAGGCCGCGAGCGCCGCGCCGACGCCCACGACTGACGACAGCGCGCAGCGCGGCGCAAACGCGAAGCGCGCCGACGCCGACCGCTGAATTCCGACCTCGTCCGAAGAAAGCATGTTTTCTGTAGTGCGCAGGCGTGCAGCCGCGTGCTGACGGAGTTACATCTAGCGAGGGGCTGCGGTCTCGCCGCCCGAGGCGCATGTCCGCGACGTGGGGGGGAGCCCGCGCTGACGGACGTCGCTCGAACAGGAGAGTCCATGAAGAAACTGTGGTCCCTGTCCCTGATCGCCTTCTCGCTCGCCGTGCTCGCCCTCTCCCTCTCGCCGCGCGCGGCCCGCGCCGCCGACGCCGAGTCGGAGAAGCTCGCGTCGCTCGGGAAGGCGCTCCGGTACACGCTGAAGACCACCGGGCCCGTCGCCGCGATCGACACCGGGGGCGCGGCGATCCTCGTGAAAGCGCCCCTGCAGACGGTCCGGAAGATCGTCACCTCCTACGGCAACTACAAGACGTTCATCGGCCCGTTCGACCAGAGCCGCGTGCTCACGAAGCGCAAGGGCACGAGCGAGGTCTATCTCCAGGTGCCGATCCTGAACGGCGCCGCGCACATCTGGACGGTCGCCGACATGTCGCCGCCCACCAAGGACGGCGCCGACGAGGTGATCTCCGGCCGCCACAAGCGCGGCAACGTCGCCGACTTCCGCGCCCGCTGGCGGCTCCGCGCCGTCGACGAGCACCACACGATCCTGAAGCTCGAGCTCTTCGTCGCCCCGAAGCTCCCTTTCCCGCCCTCGGTCGTGACGACACAGCTCGTCAAGGCGGCCGACAAGGCGGTGACCGCTGTGCGGAATCGCGCACAGTCCGAGGCGCCCCCCGCCGGGGCGACCACCGCCGCCGCCACCGACGTTGCGCCGGGCACCGCAGCGAGCACGTCCGCCGCCGCGTCCGCTGGCGCCGCTCCCGCCGCGCGAGGCGACGACCAGAGCCGCGTGACGGCGGCCCCCGCCCTGCTGCCGGCGAGCGTGGCCGATCTGCCGCCGGCCGACGACACAAGCGTCCGCCGCGACAAGGACGTCGCGCACCGCTAGCTCTCCTCGCAACCGACCTAACCGACAGGGCGCCTCGCGACAGAGCGTACAACCACCCCTCCTCCGTTTCCCTTCTTCCGTCCGCCCCTCCCGCTCGGTTCTACCGAGGCGGCTCACGCTCCCGTCGTGACGCCCCGTCGCCTCCGGTCGCCTCCGTTCACCGCTGAGCCTGTTGAAAACCCTGGAGCGCCCGGGGCGTGCTCCGGCGCGCGCTTGCTGGGGGCAATTCCGCAGATCTACCGAGGCTACGGCCCGGAGCGTCCAGGGTTCCCAACAGGTTTTTCAACACGCATTCCGATTTCCCCACAAGAATTCCCACATTCCGCGAGACTTTTTCAACAAGGCGCGCCCCCGGCGGAGGTTGCGAGGGGACGGATGCATGAAGTAAAGGGTCTGCCGTGAGGTACCCCTTGCTGGACGTGCATTCAGATGCGCCGGCGCCCTCTCAGCCCCCTGCCGTGGCGGGCGCCTGCGCTTCCCGGGAGCGGCGCTCGGCCGTCTCGCGGTGGTGAGCAGAACATCGCTCCTCATTGTCCCGACCGAGCGGCACGTTGAACGCGAGCTCGCCTCTCTCGATCTGCGCGACGCGCGCACCGCGGACCAGGAAATCCGCTCACGGTGGAGCTTCGTTTCCGAGGCGCTCGCCCTGCTGGCGCCGGACGCCGCCATAGCGAGCCTTCACACAACCCGCCTCGCCACCCGGCTCGCCCTCGACGCCCTGCCGCCGGATCGGCTGCGGCAGCCGGCCGAGCCTGCCGCGCGCGTCGCGCTCGCGCACGCCCTCGACCGCGCCCTCGGGAGCTTCCGGCGCGCCGGGACCTCCCCGGCGGATCTGCGGGCGCTCGGGACCACGTACGCGATCGCCATCGCCGAGGTCCTCGATCGGGCGGACGCCGCCCTGCGGGCAGCGCGCCTCGTCGACCCGCGCTGCGCGGGGTTCCTGCTCGCGCGGGCGCTCCGCTCGGCCGGCGCGCTCCCGCTCCCGCGCAAGGTCGCCATCCGCGGCGCCGTGGCCTGGGAGCCCGACGATCTCGCCTGGGTCGAGGCGCTCCACGCCGCGGTCCGCGCGCGCGGCGGCGCGGGCGTCACCGTCGAGCTGCCCGCGCTGCCGGACGACGGCGCGGCGCCGGTCGCCGACGCCCTGGAGCGGCGCTGGGCCTCGCTCGAGGACGCGCCCGAGATCGCGTGGGTGCCCGACGGCGGTGCGGAGCCGCTCGCCGCCGTCGCGGCGAGGACCCCGGAGGGCGAGGCGCGCGCCGCCGCCGCCGAGGTGGCCGCCGCGCTCGGCCGCGGGATCCCGCCCGAGCGGATCGCCGTCGTCGTGCCGGCGCTCGACGACGCAGCGATCGAGCCCCTCCGCGCCGCCCTCGCCGACGCGGGCGTCCGCTCGTCGGAGCCGCGCGGCCGCGCCGCCGCGAGCTGCCCCGACGGGCGCGTCGCGCTCGCCCTCCTGCGCCTCGCCGTCGGGCCGGTGCGCCGCGAGCAGGCGATCGAGATCCTCCGCGCCCCGGGGGTCCACGCCGGCGCCTGGATGGACCGCACGTCCGCCGCCGAGGCGGAGCGGCGCTCGACCGACCTCGCCCACCGGCTGCGCGACGTGCCGGTCGAGGTGGATCGCACGGGCCGGCTGCTCATCGACGGCCTCATCTCGGTCGTGGCGGCCCGCCGCGCGGACCGCCGCGCAGGGACGGCGCGGCCGGCGCCGGCGACCGCGCAGGAGGCGCTGAGCGACGCGGAGCTCGCCCTGGGCCTTTCGGTGCTGGGCGGCGCGCACGGCGACGAGGACGGTGACGACGAGGCGTGGATGCCGCACGCGCTGGAGCGGCTGCTCGCCAGCGCCCGCTGGATCGGCGAGGCGACGACGCGGCCCGAGATCGTGCGGCGCTTCCTGTCGCTCCTCGACAAGCTGGGCTTCGGCGAGCCCGGGATCGAGGAGCTCCGCGCCGCGCTGCGCGGCGAGCGGCGGAGCGGCGGCGCGCTCGCGCTCGAGGCGATGGGCGCGATGGGTCAAGGCGCGCGGGCCGCGCGCGCGATCCGCGAGCAGGCCGAGGCGCTCGCGCGGGCCGCGTACGACCTCGGCTGCGAGGAGCGCCCCGCCACCGCGGCCGAGATCTACGCGGAGCTCGAGCGGGCCGCGGCCGAGCAGGGCGCCGGGCCGCGCGGCGACGCCGGCCGCGCCGGCGCGGTGCGCATCGACGTCGCCGCAGGGTTCACGGCGCTCGAGCACGACGTGGTGGTGGTGACCGGGCTCGACGCGCGCGCCTACGGCGGCAGCCCGGGCGCGGACGAGACGCTGCTCGGCGAGGCGCTCCGCGGGAGGCTGCCGGCGCCGAGCCGCCCCGCGTCGGGGCGCGAGCGCCAGGCGGCCCAGCGCGCGGAGCTCGGCTGGGCGCTCGCCGGCGCCCGCCGCGTCGCCCTCTGCTTCACGCGCGGGGACGACAGCGAGCCGAACGAGCCGCACCCGCTCTTCACCGCGGCCGCGGCGGCCGGCGCGCACCAGCGGACGGAGCCCGCCTCGCGCGTCGCCCCGGACGCGGCGCCCCTCGGCCCGCGCGACGCGGAGCTCATCGCCCTCGCGGGCGGAGGGCGGCCGGCGGCGGACCTCGCGGAGCGGATCCGGATCGAGCGCGCCCGCGCGGACTTCTTCCTCGATCCGCGCGCGCCGATCGACCTCCACACGGGCCGCGTCCTCGTCGACCGCGATCCCGCGCTCGCCGCGCAGCTCAGGGCCGCGATCGGCGGGGCGCACCCCGGCAGGCCGATCGCCGTCACCCACATCGAGCGCGCCGTGGGCTGCGCCTTCGCGGCGTTCGCCCGCCGCGTCCTGCACGTGCGCCGCGCCGAGGATCTCGCCGAGTCGGCCGACGCGCGCGAGCGCGGCACGCTGATCCACCGCGCCCTGCAGGCCTCGTTCGAGGCGCTGCGCGAGCTCGGCCCGGAGCGCGATCCGGCCGAGCAGCTCGCGGCGGCGCGCGCCGCGGCCGAGGCGGCGCTCGGCGCCTCGGCGCCCATGGCCCCGCTCCGCCGCGAGGCGGTCGAGAAGGCGATCGCGGACGTGATGGAGGTCGTGGCCCGCACGCTCGACGGAGACGGGGAGGACGCGTCGCCGGAGCTCCGCTTCTTCCTGGCCGAGCGGCGCTTCGGCGCCGGAGAGCCGCCCCCGTGGCAGCCGCTCGAGCTCCCCCCGCTGTCCGACGAGGAGGACGGCCCGAGCCTGTGGGTCGACGGCCAGATCGACAGGCTCGATCGATCGACCGACCAGCGCGTCGTGCGGGTCGTCGACTACAAGACCGGCAAGCTCCCCGACGCCAAGGAGCGGCGGAGGGCGCTCCAGCTGCCGCTGTACAGCGCCATCGCGGCGCGCGCGCTCGGCGCGGAGGAGGTGCGGGCCGTCTACATCGGCGTGCGCCAGCGCGGGCTCATCGAGCTGTGGCCGCGCACGGCGGACGAGCAGCGCGCGCTCGCCGAGGGCTGGGCCGAGGCCGCGCGCACGGCGCGGGCCGCGGTCGTCGCGCTCTGGGAGGGCAAGGCCGCGCCGCGGCCGGCGCTCTCGACGATGTGCGCGCGGTGCGACGCGCGCGACGTGTGCCGCCGCCCCGCGGTCGTGCCGAGCGACGAGGCCGCGGAGGAGGTCGCGTGAGCGCCGCCCCGCGCGGCGCGGAGCTCGCCGAGGGCGACGCGCTCATCTACGCCTTCCGCCGCAACGTCGTGGTCGCCGCGAGCGCCGGCACCGGCAAGACCCACCGCCTCACGGCGCTCTACGTGCTGCTCACGCTCGGCCTCACCTCCCTCGGCCTGCCCGACGCCGCGTCCGCCGCGCCGCCTGTGCCGCCGGACCGCATCGTCGCGACGACGTTCTCGCGCGCCGCGGCGCGGGAGATCGCCCACCGCGTCGAGCGATCGCTCCGCGAGATCGCCCGCTGGAACGGCGAGGCGGACATCCCCTTCGCTGACATCCTCCGGGCGCGGCAGGCGGCCGTCGCCGGCCTCGCCGGCGCGGGCGGCGGCGCGTCGCTGCCCGCCGCCGAGCTGCGCAAGCGCGCCGAGGAGGCGCTCGCCCGCCTCCCCGCCGCGCGCATCGACACGCTCCACGGCGTCGCCAAGCAGATCGTGGACCGGCACGCGATCGCGATGGGGCTCTCGCCCTCGGCCCGGATCCTCGACGAGGAGGAGGCGCAGGCGCTCAGCGACCTCGCCGTCGACGAGGCGCTGAGCCGCGCGCTCGCCGATGGGGGCGAGCGCGCCGAGGCCGCGCGCGCGCTCATGGCCGCGACGGGCGGCGTCGAGGCCGCGCGAAGCGAGGTCACGCGGCTGCTCGACCGGCTCGACGAGGACGGCCTCGCGCCGCGCCGGCTCGCCGTGTCCGACCACGCCGCCGAGGCCGGCGCGCTCGCGCGGGAGCTCCGCCGCCTCGCCGCCGGGAGCGCCGCGCTCGGCAGCGCCGCCTTCCGCGCGCCGGCGGCGGCGCTCGTGGCGGCGCTCGGCCGCGAGGACGGCGGCGCGCCCTTCCCGGCGAGCGCGGCGAGCGCCCCGCTCATCGAGCTCCTCACGCAGCGCAAGCCGCACAAGAGCAAGTCCACGCCGGCCGACGAGGCGCTCATCGCCTTCCGCGAGGCGCTGCCGGGCGAGACCCACCGCGACAAGGCGCAGCAGCTGCTCGGCTTCCTCCGCGAGGCCCCGGCCCTGTCGCGCCGCGAGGCGCGGATCGTCGAGCTGCTGGAGGAGATCCGCGAGCGGCTCTCGGCGATCCGCCGCACCGAGGGCGGCCTCGGGTTCGGGGACCTCCTGCGCGCCGCCCGCGACGGCCTGCGGGACGATCCGGCGATCGGCGCGGCGGTCCGCGGCTCGGTCGACGTGCTGCTCGTCGACGAGTTCCAGGACACGAGCGCGGTGCAGCGCGATCTCGTGTACCTCCTGCGCGAGCGGGACGACGCCGCCCTCTCGCGCCCGGCCGGCGCGGCCCCGACGGCGGCCAGCCTGTCCGGTCATGGCCTGTTCCTCGTCGGCGATCGCAAGCAATCCATCTACGGGTTCCGCGGGGCCGACGTCTCCATCTTCTGCCGCGTCTGCGCGGAGCTCGCCGGCGCCGCCGCGGGCCGCGCGCTCGAGCTCGCGCCCGCGCTCTGGTCGCCGGATCCGAGCGCCGATTTCGTGGCGCTCCGCGAGAGCCGCCGGTCGACGCCCGAGCTGCTCGCGTTCATCAACGCCTTCTCCGCGCGCGATTTCGCCCAGGATCGCGGCTCGGGCGACGGCGACGCGGGCGCGCCCCAGGCTTCGCCGCGCGAGTTCGAGATCGCCTACAGCGCGGCAGAGCACCTCGTCGCGGCGCCCGGCAGGGCCGCGGAGGGCCCGACGGACGTCGTGCTCGTCAGCGACGGCGGCGGCGCTCCGGACGGGGTCGACGCCCTCGTCCGGGACGCGCGCGGACAGCTGCGCGAGGCGCTGATCGCGGCCGCGTACATCGCGCGGCGCGTCCGCGGCGCGGGCGGCGACGGCGCCGCGGGCGGCGACGGCGCCGCGGGCGGCGACGGCGCCGCGACCGGCGATCTGCGCTTCCGCGACGTCGCCGTGCTCACCCGCCGGAGGAGCACGATCCCGCTCGTCGAGCTGGCGCTCGCGCGCCTCGAGATCCCGTACGTGGTGGCCGGCCGCGCGCTCTTCGACGCGGCCGAGGTCCGCGATCTGGCCGCGATCCTCCGCCTCCTGCTCGATCCGCGCGATCGCCTGGCCCTGGCGACCGTCCTCCGCGGCCCGGTGGTGGCGCTCTCCGACACGTCGCTCGCGCTCCTCGCGCCTCCTGGCCGCGGCCTCGCGGTCCCGTTGCTCGGCCGCTGGCCCGCCGCCGCGCTGGCGCAGGGGGTCTGGTCGCCCTCGCCCGACGACGCCGAGCTCGACGACGGGCGCCCGCTCCCCGTCCTCGCGCGCCTGCCCGCGGGGGATCGCGAGCGCCTCGAGGCGTTCCGCGCCCGCTACGCCGGCCTGCGCCGCGCGGCGCTCCGCTCGACGCCGGGCGAGGCGATCCGCGCCGCGGTCACCGCCTTCGATCTCGACCGCGTCATCGCGGCGCTCCCTCGCGCCCAGGCCCGCCTCGGCAATGTCGACCGCCTCGTCTCCATCGCCCGCCGCCGGGGCGGCTCGCTCGCGAGCTTCGTCCGCTGGCTCGACCGCCGCATCCGCGACGAGGCGGACGAGCCCGAGGCCGCCGTCTTCTCGCCCGAGGACGACGCCGTGCGGCTCACGACGATCCACGCCAGCAAGGGGCTCGATTTCCCGGCCGTCGTGCTCCTGGATCTCAACGCGGAGCCCCGCGCGGTTCAGCCTGGCCTGAGCTACGTCCCCGCCGCGGGGGACCGGCCTGCCGCCCTGCTCGTGCGCCATTTCGCGCGGGTCATCGACGGGCGGTCGCGGACCGGCTCGCTCCCCGACGCCGAGGCGTCGGCGCGCGGGCCGTTGTTGCCCGTCAGCACGCCCGCGCTCCAGGCGGCGCGCGCCGAGGTGCGGGCGCGGGAGCGCGCCGAGCGGCAGCGGCTCACGTACGTCGCGATCACGCGCGCCCGCCGCGAGCTCGTGCTCGTCGGCGCCGAAGCGAAGCCGCGGAGCGGCTCGGCGTGGCTCACGCTGAAGGCGGCGGTCGGCGCCGAGCCCCGCGCCACAGCGACGGCCGACGACGAGCCCCGCGTCGCCGCGGCGGACCTCGTCGAGGCCTCCACGCCGCTCGCCGGCGCCATCCGCGCGACGCTCGACGCCTGCGCGCTGCTCGCCGGGGCGAAGGCGCCCGCGCCTGGCACCGACGCGTACGCGCGCGCCGCGCCGGCCCCCCGGGCGCCGCCGGCGACGGGGCCTGCCCGCGCGCAGACCGTGCTGGTCGCGGCCGCGTCCCTCGCGGCGTTCCAGGCGTGCCCGCGCCGCTTCCGGCTGCGCCACCTCCTCGGGATCGGCGAGCCTGCCGGCGAGGGCCAGCTCGGCCTGTTCGACGTCGAGGGCCCGCCCGAGCTCCCGGGCGAGGAGCGCGTCGAGCTGGAGGACGGCGCGGATCCTCGCCCTCCTGGCCGCGCCGTGCACCGGGTGCTCCAGCGCTGGCCGCGCGCGCGCTGGGGTGAGCCGACCGAGGCCGAGGAGGTCGTCGCCCGCCTCACCTTCGAGGGGTTCCCGCCGCACGGCCCGGACGTGCTGCGCACCGCGGAGCGCGTCGCGCGCTTCCTGGACGGCCCCTACGCGCGGCAGGTGCGCGCCGAGGAGGCGTCGCTCCTCCGGGAGGAGGCGCTCGTGCTCGACGTCGAGCCCCAGCGCTCCGGACGGCGGCGCGGCGCGAGGCTCGCGCTCTCGCTCGCCGTCGATCTCGCCGTCCTGCACCCGGGCGGCCTCGTCGACGTCGTCGAGTACAAGCGCGCGCGCCCCCGGGCGGATCTCTCGCCGTACGAGCTCCGCCTGCGCGCGTATGCGCTCGCGCTCAGGAGGCGCCACCCCGACCGCCCCGTCCGCGCAGGCGTGCTCTTCGTCGGCGCCGAGGTCGAGCCCGTGTGGCTCGCCGCCTCGGGCCCCATGGGGACCCTCACCGAGGACGAGCACGCGCGGTTCGAGCGCGAGCTCGCCCGGCTCGCCGATCGCTTCGCCGAGGCGAGGTCCGAGGATCGCTTCGACGGCGTCCCGGTCGAGGCGTGCCGCAAGCTGCGCTGCGGCTTCGTGCGGGCCTGCCACGGCTAGCGTCGCCGCGGCGCCCGGAACGCGCTCGAAATCGAACGAAGGCGGGAAGGCGCTCGTGGAGCGCCCTCCCGCTACACCCCCGCCTGCTCCTCGACCTCCTCCTGCGACGCGCTCTGCGCCGGAGCGCGCCGCGGCGGCTCCAGCACGAGCGGCAGGATCTCCTCCATCGACGACACCATCGTGATCTTGATCTGCTCCTTGACGTCCTGCGGCACGTCCTCGATGTCGCGCCGGTTCTTCGTCGGGATGAGCACGTGCCGGATCCCGGCGCGGTGGGCCGCGAGCAGCTTCTCCTTGACGCCGCCGACCGGCATCACCCGCCCGCGCAGCGAGATCTCCCCCGTCATCGCGACGTCGCTGCGCACCGACGCCCCGAGCAGCAGCGACGCCACCGCGGCGAACATCGTCACGCCCGCGCTCGGCCCGTCCTTCGGCGTGCCGTGCTGCGGGATGTGCACGTGCAGATCGATCTCCTTGAGCCACTCCGGATCGAGGTGCAGCCGATCGGCCTTGCTGCGCACGAAGCTCACCGCCGTGCTCGCCGACTCCTGCATCACGTTCCGCATGTTGCCGGTGAGCACCACGTTGCCCTTGCCCGGCATCTTCGTCGCCTCGATGAAGAGGATCTCGCCGCCCGCCGGCGTCCACGCGAGGCCGGTAGCGACCCCGGGCTGGAGCGTCCGCTCGGCGATCTCGGGGCGGTGCTTGTGCGGGCCGAGCACCTGCTCCACGTGCTCGGGCGTCGCCACCTCGCGCACGTCGTGGCCCTCGGCGACCTTCACCGCCGTCGCGCGGCACACCGCCGCGATCTGCCGCTCCAGGCCGCGCACGCCCGCCTCGCGCGTGTAGTGGTCGACGACCGCCTCGATGCCCGGCTCCGTGAACTCCAGGCGCTCGTCCGTGAGCCCGTGCGCCGACAGCTGCTTCGGCACCAGGAACTCCCGCGCGATCCCCAGCTTGTCGGTCCGCGTGTAGCCGGGCACCTCGATGACCTCCATGCGGTCGACGAGCGGCCCCGGGATCCCGTCCCAGTTGTTCGCGGTCGCGAGGAACATCACCTGCGACAGATCGAACGGCAGGTCGAGGTAGTGGTCCTGGAACGTCGAGTTCTGCTCCGGATCGAGCACCTCGAGGAGCGCCGCCGCCGGATCGCCCCGCAGGTCGACGCCCATCTTGTCGACCTCGTCGAGCACGAGCACCGGGTTCCTGGTCCCCGCCTTCTTCAGCGCCTGCAGGATGCGCCCGGGCAGCGCGCCCACGTAGGTGCGCCGGTGCCCGCGGATCTCGGCCTCGTCGCGCACGCCGCCGAGCGCGATCCGCTCGTAGCGGCGCCCCATGCTGCGCGCGATGGACTTGCCGAGCGACGTCTTGCCGACGCCGGGCGGCCCGATGAAGAGCAGGATCGGCCCCTTCTTGTCCGTGCGAAGCTGCCGGATCGCCGAGTACTCGACGATCCGCTTCTTCACCTTCTCCAGCCCGAGGTGATCCTCGTCGAGGCAGCGCCGCACGCTCTCGACGCTCAGCTTGTCCACCGTCGTCTTGGACCACGGCAGATCCGCGATCCACTCGAGGTATGTCTTGGTCACGTTGAACTCGGCCGACTGCTGCGCCATCGAGCGCAGCCGGCTGAGCTGCTTGCGGACCACCTTGTCGACCTCCGCCGGCACCTTGGCGCGCCGGATGCGCTCGCGGAGCTCCTCGATCTCGTCGTCGTCGCCGCCCTCGCCGAGCTCCTCCTTGATCGACTTCATCTGCTGCCGGAGGATGTACTCGCGCTGCGACTTGCCCATCTCCTCCTGCACCATGGAGGAGATCTCCTTCTTGACCCGCAGCACCTCGAGCTGGCGGCCGACCATCGCGAGCACGAGGCGGACGCGCGCCTTCACGTCGAACGCCTCGAGGATCTCCTGCTTGTCGCCGACCGAGGCCTGCGCCTGCGGGAAGTTCGACGCGATCAGATCGGCGAGCGCGCCCGGCTCGCGCACGTTGTCGAGGATGCCCGCCGTGTCGCGCGGCAGGTTCGGCATCAGGCCGAGCACCTCGCGCGTCGCCTCGCGCAGGCCCGCGCCGAGCGCCTCGAGCTCCACGTCGCGCACGAGCGACTCCGGGATGCGCTCGATCCGCGCGCGCATGTACGGCTCCAGCGAGAACGCCGACTTCATCCGGAAGCGGCCGAGCCCGTTCAGCACGACCGAGTAGTTGTTCGGGCCGAGCCGGATGACCTTCACCACGCGCGCGACGGTCCCGACGGAGTAGAGCTCCTTGAACGTCGGCTCGTCCACGTCGGGCGACCTCTGGCTGATCACGCCGACCAGCGCGCGCTCGCGGCCGAGGAGATCCTCGACGAGGCGCACGCTCCGCGGCCGGCCGACGTTGATCGGCACGACCGACATCGGGAACAGCACCGAGTTGCGCAGCGGGAGGATCGGGACGCTATCCGCGTCGGGCGAGGGAGGCGTTCGCGAAGAAGGATCGCCGGTCGGCATGCAGACAACCCTAGTACAGCGCTCTTCTCGAAGCCATGACGCGGGCGCGCCGCTAGAAGTCCTTGATCTTCCAGACCCCGTGCTCGCGCGTGAAAGCGACCGTGCCGCCGGCGCCATAGGCCATCGACGCGCTGTCCCCGGTCTCCTCGATGGTCGCCGTCGGCAGCGCCGCCTTGATCGCCTGGACGACCCGGTTGATCTGCTCCTTCTGCGGCCCCTCCCAGGCGCTCTTCAGCTTCTCGGGCGTGAGCTGCGCCGCGGCGGCCGCGGCCTTGACCGTCCCGGGCCGACCGCCAGGCTTCTGCGCCGCGTCAGCTCCCGCGGTCCCCGGCGCGGCTCCAGGTCCGGCGGGCTGCGCCGGGCCCTCGCCGCCGGCGCGCGCGGAGCCGGCCTCGCCAGGCGCGCCTGCCTCATCGGGCGCGGCGCCCGCGGGCTCGACGAGGCCTTCCCTCTCGGCGTCAGGAACGTAGCGCATGATCACGTCGTAGCGCCTGCGCTCGAAGGCCCGCAGGAACCCCACCAGCGCCTGCCGGGGCGTCGCCTGACCGTAGAGATCGACCGCCGCCGCGTCGAGCCGCCAGCGGCCGCCCTCGAAGACGAGCAGGAGCTCCTCGCCGTTCGGCATGGTGACCGTCGCGGTCACCACCGGATCGGCCGCGGGCCGCGCGATGGCCCGGGCGATCTCGAGCGCGTCGTCCGGGTTGTCCCGCACCGCGCGCCGGAAGGCCTCGAGCGACATCGACCGCTTGGCCTCGTCCGAGAGCAGCCGGTAGGCGGCGTCGACGCGCCCCTCCTGGAGCGCCTGCGCGTAGGCCCGGAGCGTGTCGCTCGGGCCCTGCTGTGCGTAGCTCGATCCGCACGCCGGGAGCGCGAGGGCGAGCAGGAGAAGCGCCGTGCGTTTCACGGATCGCGCCATAGCACAACGCGGCGGCGAGCGCGCAGGCGGCGCGGCGCCGCCCCCTGCGCTCGCCGCCGTCCCCGTCACTTCGCGCGCTTCAGCACCGCCCCGTCCCTCACCGGCGCGCCGTCGCTGCCGTCCGGCGATCCCTCGTTGATCCAGTAGACGGTCGCCTCGTCCACAGCGATGTCGCCCGGCCGCGCCTGCCCCGAGGCCAGGACCTCCTGCTCCCCGCCGCCCTTCGGCATGCGCACGACCGTCCCCGCGTCGCGCCGCGTCCAGTACACGTGCCCCTCGTCCACCGCGAGGCCGTTCAGCTGGCCCTGATCCGACGCGATCTCCTCGGGCGCGCCGGCCTCCGCCCCGCTCAGATCCGCCCGGAAGACGCTGCCGCCCTCGAAGCTCGCCCAGTAGACCGCCGCCGCGTTCCCCTCCCCGTCCACGTCGAGCGCGATCTCCCGCGGGGTGAGCTGCTCCGCGGCGATCGTCACCGAGGCCTCTCCCACGCGGCACGCCACCGCCCCGTCGGTCCTGCCCAGCGTGCCCTGGTACGTCCAGCACACGGTGTCCCCCGCGCTGGCCACGCGGTAGGGCGACGAGAACGTCGTGCCGGGCGGCGTGAGGTCCTCCGGCGCGCCGAGCGCGACCTCCGCGCCGCTGCCGCTCAGCTGCGCCCGGAACACGCCGCCTCCCCAGAGCTCGGTCCACGCGAGCGCGTCGCCCGAGAGCGCGAGCCCCTCGGGCTGCTCCAGATCGGCGAGCAGCACGCGCGGCTCGCCGCCCGCGAGCGGGACCACGCTCAGCGTGCCGTCCTCCGCGTTCGTCCAGAAGGCCACCTGCCGCGCCTCGTCGATCGCGAGATCCCGCGGCGAGGCCTGCGTCGCGCCGAGGATCCGCGGATCGCCGCCGCCGACGGGCGCCGTCTTCAGCTCCCCGTCCTCCTGGGCCATCCCCTCCCCGTCGAACGTGGCGCCCGCGATCCACGTCACGCTGCCCCCCGCCACCCGCAGCGACACAGGGTGGACCTGCGCCACAGCGATGGGGACCGGCGCCGACGCGTCAGGCCTCGTGGACTCGCCGCCCAGCAGCGCCGACCAAGGGCCGCACGTCGGCAGATCCGTGCCCTTCCTGCGGCACTGCCCCTCGCCCGCCTCCGCGATCGCGAGCCCCGCGAGCTTGCCGCTCTGCGCCCGCCGGCACACCTCGACCGGCAGCCGGAGCACGTTGCCCTCCTCCACCCGGAAGCCCGCGTCGCTCTCCGCGTCGAGCGGCACGAAACACGCGCTCTCGCCGCAGATGCCGCCGCCCTGGGTGAGCAGCGCGACGTTCACGTCGCCGCTCGGCGCGGCGGCCCGGCAGACGGTGCCGTCCGCGGCGAACGCCTCGAGATCCACGGGCGCCGACGCGGCGGCGGCGAAGCACCGCAGGGTGTCGAAGCAGAGCCCGTCGCCGTCGCCTGCCCCGCCGCCGAACACGGCCACGGCCTCGTAATCGGGCAGCTCGCGCGAGTCGACCTCGCGCGGCACGCACGAGCCCGCGACGCAGCTCTGGCCCTCGGGGCAGCTGTTCTTGACGAGCACGTTGCCCTCCGCGTCGCGCAGCGCGTTGCCCTGCGCGTCGCGCTCGACCTCGGCCGAGCCGTCGCACAGGAACTGGATGGGCATGTGCAGCGTCGCCGTGCGCCCCTCGGGCACCGTCGTCAGCACCTCGCGGAGCAGGCGCACCCCGTCCTTCCCGCCGCGGCTCGCGATGACGCGCACCCGGAGCGCCTGCGACGGGTCGTCGGGCGTGAGGAAGCCCAGGGTCGCGGGCAGGAGGATCGACCCCTCGCTCCCGAGCCGCTCGAACGTCTCGTCGTAGACGACGGACCCGTCGAGCGTCGCCTCGATCCGGACCGTATCGATGTCCTTCGGCAGCGACATGTCCGTCTGGAAGACGACCATGAGCTGCCCCTTCTCCCCGCCGCAGGCCGAAACCCCCGCTGCCGCCGCCGCGAGCGAGAGCAACACCACCGCCGACATCGTTCCCGTCCGCTTCGTCCGCTTCGTCCGTTTCATCCGCATCAACGTCTCCCTCCGAAGCCGAGCGGGACCGTGCCCAGGCTGCCCTGCTCCGCCGGCGTCCCCGGCTCGAAGAGCAGCGAGCCCGCGACGAGCGCGCCCGCGAAGATCGCCGCGCCGCCGCCGATCCAGAGCCACTTGCTCGCGCCGCCCCGCTGCGCGGCGCGCTCCAGCGACACGTCGATCCGGCGGCGCTCGTCGTCGCGGACCAGGATCTGCGCCTCGTGCGGCGTCATCCCCGGCGCCGTCACCCGCAGCGCGTGGGTCCCGCTCTGCACCGAGCCCTCCCAGCGGCCCTTGCCCACCACCTTGCCGTCGATCGCGATGAGATCGTCCTGCCCCGCCGCGATGGCGAGCCGCCCCCGGTGCAACGCCCGGTCGAGCCGCGCCACGAGCGCCACGCTGTCGCCGCCCACGACCTTCACCTGCCGGATGAAATCGACGAAGCCCGGCTTCGACACGCGGATGCGGCGCTCGCCGATGTCGATCGGCACCGGCGCGGCGAGCGGCGTCGTCCCGACCGGCTCGTCGTCCACGAACACCGCGGCCCCCGGCTCGCTCGCCGTGATCGCGAGGAAGGACACGAACGCCCCGGCCGCCTTGATCAGGTCGGCGATGTCCTGCTTGTCGCGGGCCGACAGCGCGGCGCCCGCCTCGGCCTCCATCCGGCGCAGCGTCGCGATCATCTTCGCGTAGCGCCGCAGGTTCTTCTGGCAGAGCGCGACCTTCCAGAGCAGCCGGTGATCGCGCGACAGCTCGTAGGCGCGCTCGTACCGCGCGAGCGCGCCCGCGTAGTCGCCGTCGTCGAACAGCGCCGCGCCCGCCCCGTGCTCGGCCCTGGCCATCCCGGTCAGCGACTCCGCGAGCGGCGTCTCCGCCGGCGGCGTCGCGGCGGGCGGCGTCGCGGCGGGCGCGGAGCGCGCCGGCTGGGCCGCGGCGACGCCCGCCGCGAGCCAAACGCCGAGCGCGGCCGCGATGGCGCGCCCCCAATGGCCCAGGTGCTTCCCTCGCATCGATGCTCCTTGCTGGCGGAGGCACGCCGCGATGGCGGCGCTCCGACTCTCCGACTCTCCACCTCGGATCACCGCGATGCTATCCGATGCACGCGCCGCACGAGCAACTGTTGGAAACGTCTCGGACAAATCGCCTTTGCTCCGCTCGCGGTGGCGGGGATACCATCCGGCGCCCATGAGAGGCTTCATCACGGTGGGCGCGGCGCTCGCGGGCGCGCTGATCGGCATCGCCCTCGGCCCGTCCTCCGCGCGCGCGGAGGGGCCTGGCGCCGTCGCGCTCAGCCGGTTCGAGCCGACCCCCGCGGGTGATCCGCTCTTCGGTGTGCCGTCGCCGTTCATCGGAGGGCACCTGGTCCCGCGCGGGCTCGCCCTGTTCGACCACGCGGAGGATCCGCTCACGCTCGGAGGCGGCGCCTCGCCCGAGCGGGAGATCGTCGGCAGCCAGTCGCTCCTCCACGTCGGCGGCTCCCTCTCGCTGTGGGATCGGCTGCTCGTCTCGGCGTCGCTGCCGCTCGCGCTCGCCCAGAGCGGCGACGGCGCCGCCGCGGCGGCCGGCGCAGGCGCGCCCGAGGCGCCCTCTTCCCCGGCGTTCGGCGATCTGCGCCTCGGCGTGCGCGTCCGGCTGCTCGGCGACGAGGGCGACCCCTTCCAGATCGGCACGAGCGCGTCCCTGCACCTGCCCACGGGCAGCTCGGACGCGTACGTCGGCGAGGGCGCGGTCCGCGTCACGCCGCAGCTCCTGCTCGGCGGGCGCGTCGCGCGCGTCGTGTGGAGCGTCGCGGCCGGCGCGGTGATGCGGAGCTCCGAGAGCCCCTCGACGCTCGCTTATGGCGGCGGCGCCGGCGTGCTCCTCTGGGACGAGCGGCTGCAGCTCGGCCCGGAGGTGTACGCCGAGACGATGCTCCAGGGCGGCTCCCTGTCGCTCACCGCGCGCGAGCGGGTCGAGGTGGAGAGGACGACGAGCGCCGAGCTCCTGCTCGGCGCGCGGTTCCGCCCGTTCCGCCCCCTCGCCGGCCTCGTCGTCGGGGCGGCCGCCGGGCCGGGCATCGGCGACGCGATCGGCACGCCGTCGTTCCGCGCGATGGGCACGGTGGCGTGGGCTCCCCCGGCGCCGCCGCCCGCCGGCGCGGCGGCGGACGCGGGCGCGAACGCGGATCCGGACATGGACGGCATCGCGGGCGCGCGGGACGCGTGCCCGTACGCGCACGGCCCGGCCAGCGCCGACGCGAAGAGGAATGGCTGCCCCGTCGAGGACGAAGACGAGGACGGCGTCGCCGATCCGGACGACCTCTGCCCCCATGCGGCCGCGGGCTCCGGGGGCGGCGACCCGTCGCGGCGCGGCTGCCCCGCGGACCAGGACGGCGACGGATTGCCCGACGCGCTCGACGCGTGCCCGACGGAGAAGGGCGACGCAGCGGGCGGCGCGACGCGCCCTGGCTGCCCCCCTGCTCCTCGCCAGCCCACGGACCAGGACGGCGACGGCCTGCCCGACGACGCCGACGCGTGCCCGCGCGAGAAGGGCCCGGCGAGCGGCGACGCGCCCGCGAGCGGCTGCCCGACGCGGGTGCGGGTGCAGGGCGAGCAGATCTTGCTGCTGGAGCCCGTCGTGTTCCGCGTGCTGAAGAATGACCCGGCGCCGATCGATCCGAAGAGCGAGGCGGTGCTCGCCGAGGTGCGCGACGTCATCGAGCAGCACCCGGAGTGGGTGAAGATCGAGGTCTCCGCGCACACGGACGGCGCCGGCAACGCCAGGTTCAACGAGACGCTCTCGACCGCTCGCGCGGAGGCCGTGCGCCGGTGGCTCGTCGGGAAGGGCATCGCGGCCGAGCGGCTGGTCGCGAAGGGATACGGGGCGAGCCAGCCGATCTCGGACGACAGGAGCGCGGCCGGGCGGGAGAAGAACCGGCGCGTGCAGCTCCTCGTCCTGGAGAAGAGATAGCCGGCGGGCGACGTCGGAGCGCTGACGAGCGCGGTCAAGCCGTCAGGCGCGGCCCGGGGAGCGAGAGAGTGATGATGAAGCGAACCGTCATGGCCACAGCAGTCGGCGCCGCGCTGGCCCTCGCGGCGGCGCCGCGGAGCGCGGCGGCGCAGTGCGCTGTCACAGGGCCCGTTCAGGCGCTCGTAGATGGTCTCAACTTCCGGTGGGACGTCGGGACGGAGGGGGTGATCAACGACGGGACCAATGACGCCTTCGACAGCGGCATGCTGCTTCGGGTGGACGGGGTCGCCTTTCCTGCCTCGGCCCGGGTGGAGGAGATGGACGGGCGGCAGCTCGTCCACGGGCCGGCGCTCCTCGGCGATCTCGAGGTCACCCGGAAGGTGTACGTGCCGACCGACGAGGGCTGGGCGCGCTTCCTGGAGATCCTCCACAACCCCACCCCCCGAGAGCGGGCAACGGTCGTGCGGATCGAGACGAACGTCGGATCCGACCGCGCTACCACCATCACGCAGTCGCACACCGGCGATCTGGAGTTCACGCCGGCGGATCGATGGCTCGCCACCGACGACGCCAACGACATGGCGGGGGATCCGAGCCTCTTTTTCAATTTCTACGGGCCTTCCGCGGCGATCGCCCCGGCGAGCGTCGGGATGGCCACCTTCGACTGCGCGGAGACGCAGGGGCCCGTCGTCGAGTTCACCCTGAACCTGCCGCCCGGAGAGACGCGGGTCGTCATGCACTTCGGCGGCCAGCGCGCGAGCCGGGCCGATTCCCACGCGGGTGCGGCCCACCTGGACGCGCTCCCGGCGCCGGCGCTCGCCGGGATGTCGGTGGCCGAGCGGGCCTTCGTCGTCAACTGGGACGTGGACGGCGACGGCGACGACGACGGCGTGAAGGACCTCGACGACAACTGCCCGTCCGCGCCGAACCCGGCTCAGGCCGACGCCGACAGCGACGGCGCGGGCGACGCCTGCGATCCCGACGACGACGGCGACGGCGTCCTCGACGGCGACGACGACTGCCCGCTCACGCCGAACGCCGATCAGTCGGACCTCGAGGGCGACGGCGCGGGCGACGCCTGCGATCCCGACGACGACGGCGACGGCGTGCCCGACGACGGCGACAACTGCCCTTCGGCGCCCAACGCGGGGCAGGAGAACAACAAGGACGAGTCGCCGCCGGACGAGAGCGGCGACGCGTGCGACGACGACGACGACAACGACCACCTGGGCGACGAGGCCGACAACTGCCCGCTCGTCCCCAACCCCGATCAGGCCGACGCCGACACGGACGGCCGGGGCGACGCGTGCGACCTGAACGCGCTGGACAGGGACGACGACGGCGTGGAGGACGGCGTGGACAACTGCCTCTCCATCCCGAACCCCGAGCAGTCCGATCTCGACCGCGACGGCGAGGGCGACGCGTGCGACGGCGACGACGACGGCGACGGCGCGCCCGACGACGGCGACAACTGCCCGCTCATGGCGAACCCGAGCCAGAGCGACGGCGACGACGACGGCTACGGCGACCGGTGCGACGACGACGACGACGGCGACGGCGCGCCCGACGCCGACGACAACTGCCCGTTCCTCTCGAACGAAGGGCAGGAGGACGCGAACGGCGACCACGTCGGCGACGCGTGCGACTGCAGCGCGCCGGCGAAGCCCGACGGCGCGCCCTGCGACGACGGCGACCCCTGCACCCGGACCGACGCCTGCGACGGCGGCGTCTGCAAGGGCGCCGATCCGGTCGTGTGCGCGCCCTCCGGGGACGTCTGCACCTCCGCGCAGTGCCACCCGAGGCACGGCGAGTGCGCGCTCTTCCCCAACGAGGGCGCCCGCTGCCCCGGCGGCACCTGCGTGGCCGGCGGCTGCGTGCCCGATGACGCCGGCAGCGGAGGCGGCGGCGCGGGCGGCGAAGACGGTGCGGGCGGCGGCGACGCGGGCTCGGGCGGCGGCGACGCGGGCTCGGGCGGCGGCGGAGGCCAAGGCGGCGAGGACGGCTCTGGCGGCGAGGGCGCCACCCCCAGACCGCTGCGCGGCGACCCCCGGGCGCACGGCAACGGCTGCGGGCTCGCGGCGGGCGCCGACGGGGCGGCGGGCTCGGCAGCGGCGTGGCTCGCCGCCGCGGCGCTCCTCGCGCGGCGGCGGCGGCGCGGGTGACGCGCGCCGACGGCCGCGTCACTCCACAGGCGGGCTGACGCCGGGCGCGCCCCCGGCGGCGGCGCCCCCCTCCCCCGCTCCCGCGGGCTGGCGAGGCCCTTCGGCGCCGGCGCTCCCGGCCTTGCCGCCAGCGTAGCGCCTGCCGGCTCGCTCGGACGCCTTCAGGACGGGGCCGCGGATCGTCTCGATGGCTTCCGCGGGAGCGCTGGAGATCTCCAGGTTGGAGAGCACCGCAGCGACGACGCGGAGCCATTGATTGCGCGCCGCCAGGATCGTCGCGTTCACGACCGGCGCGGTCTTCTCCTTGGCAGCGAGCGCGTCCCGCCGGTGCTCGATCGTCGAGAGCTCCTTGCCCGACGCGATCCACCGCTGCACGGTGTGGAGCAGCGTCGTCTTGCCCGGCGCCGGGATCGCCTTGAGGAAGGCCGCGGTCGAGGGCTCCTCGTCGAGGAGCCGGGCGATCCGCGCCGTGTTGCCCGACTCCGCGGTGGGCGACGCCTTGATGATGGCGAGCCCGGTCGGGAACAGCCTGGCCTGGGCCTGATCACACGCCTCCGCCCCCCCGACGTCCGGCGGCTCCTCCGCCAGACAGTGCTCGCGGTGCGCGTCGATGCCATACGAGACCGCCTTGGCCAGGTGATCGTGGCGCTCGTCGACCTTCGAGAGCTCGTCGTTCAAGGCCGTCATCCCGGCCGACACGCCCGTCCTGCTCGGGCGAACCGCCAGCACGGCGCCGTGGACCTCGGCCACCTTGTCGTGCAGCCCGGCGATCTCCGGGATCGACAGGAACAGCCGCTTCCGCTGGGCATCCTCGATCCACGGAGCGACGAGGGCGACCATCTCTTCGATCATCAGGTGTTTCAACATGGGACAGACCTCCACGTGGGGGACAGCGCGTCGTGCCAGGGAAGCGCCGGTCTCGTGTCCTGTCGATGACACCCGATTACAGGAGCAACCGCGGAGCGCGCAGCGCAGCCCCAGGCCGCGCCTCGGGGTGACCGACGCGACGTGACGGCCCTCACCGGCGCCCGTCATGGGCCGAGGCTCACAGGAGCCGGAGGAAGGCAGCCCCGATCTGGCGCGCAGCGTAATTTTGAAGGGAAGCCCAGGTGTGGACCTGGGCTCCGCGATCCCGGCAAGGTCCTGGGAAGATCGCAATCTTGCTGGCACGTCGAGTTCAGGCGCTCGGGCAGATCGCGATCTCGGCGAGCGCCTGACGACGAGCGTCAGCTCAGGTCACGTTCTCGACGGGACACCCGAGTTCGAGCGTCCTCCCAGATCGCGGCCTGCCGGAACGCCTGACGACGAGCGTCAGCCAGGGTCACGTCCTTGACGGCAGGTCGCGATCGACCGCTTTCTCAGATCGCGACCTGTCGGAACGCCGGACGACGAGCGTCAAGTCAGGTCACGCTCTCGACGGCACATCGATATCGAGCGCTCTCCCAGATCTCGATCTGACGGAACGCCGGACGGCGAGCGCTCGAGTGGGTGGAGGGGTACTTCGGCCAAGGGTAGGGGCTTTTGAACCGTGAAGTCGCCAGAAGACGCCAAGAAACGCCAGAATTTTTGTGTTTTTCTTGGCGTCTTCTGGCGGCTTTTTGGCGTCTTCTGGCGACTTCACGGTTCCATCATCACGGCTTCGCGGAGCCCGACGCCGACCACGGCCCGCACGTCGGCAGGCCCACGGTCTTCTGGACGCACGCGGCCGTCACCGGCGACGTCACGACGGCCGCAATCCTGCCGGCGGCCACCTGATCACAGACGGCGGTCGGCAGCTGGATCCGCCCGTCCTCCGCCACCTGGAAGCCATCGGCGCTGCCGGCGTCGAGCGCCACAAGGCAACGTTCGGCGTCATCGCAGATCCCGTCGCCCGCCGCGGTCTCCAGCGCGACGTTCAGCGGGACTCCGGCCTCGCCCGCGATCGAACACGCCGTGTCGACCTCCGCAGGCGTCGTGCCCTGGAAGCAGGCCGTCACGTCGAAGCAATCGCCGTCGCCGTCGCCGTCACCGCCGCCATAGACGTCCGCAGGCGCGTAGTCGGGGAGCGCGCCCGCATCGACCTCGCTCGATGCACACGCCCCCGCGACGCAGGTCTGCCCTTCCAAGCAGTGCTTGTTCACAACGCCGCCGCTCCCGTCGCTCTCGCCCGAGTCGTCGCAGAGGAAGTTGAGCGGCAGCGTCAGCAGCGCGACGCGGTTCTTCGGGATCCTCGTGACCGCCTCGCGCAAGATGCGCGGCGCGCCGAGCTCGTCCCCGAGGAGGGCGCTGACCTTGATCCGGATGGCATCACCCCCGCCGCTCGAGGAGTAGAAGCCGATCGTCGCCGGCAGGCGCGCGGCGGCGTCGGACTCGCCGAGCCGCTCGTAGGTCGCCGAGAACTTGGGGGTACCGCCCTCGAACACCTGCACCTGGAGGGCGCCGAAGTCCTTGGGCATCTCGAGATCCGTCGAGACGGCGAGCATGATCTCGTCCGGCGGAGAGCACCCGCAGGCCGCGACAGCGACGAGCGCGGCGAGCGCCGCCCGGGCGACGGCGCTCATCGGCCACCCCCGAAGGGGATCGTGAACGTGGCGCCGCCCTTCCGGGACAGGGAGACCGAGCCAGGCGACGTGCGGCCGTCGACCGGCGGCTCCGGGCCGAAGACCCCCGTGGCGACTAGGACCGCGCCCGCGAGCACCAGCGCTCCGCCGCCGATCCAGAGCCAGGTCTCGACGTTCCCTTGCTTGGGCTGCGCCACCAGCGTGACCTGCACGCGGCGCGTCTGGTTGTCCTGGATCATCACCTCGGACTGGTGCGTCACCATGCCGGACGCCGTGACGCGGAGCGCGTGGCCGCCGCTCGGCACAGCGCCGTCGTAGCCGCCGCGGCCGACCACGCGACCGTCGATAGAGATGACGGCGTCCGGCGCCGCCGCGACGATGAGCCGCCCTTGATGAACCTCTTTCTCCAGCGTGGCCGTGACCGTGACCTCGCCGCCGCCCGTCACCTGCTGGGAGACCTCGACGTCCTTGAAGCCCTTCTTGGTCACCCGGATCTTCCGGGTGCCGACGTCGAGCAGCACGGGCTCGCTCAGCGGCGTCTGGCCGACCTCCTCGCCGTCGACGAAGACCGTGGCCCCCGCCTCGCTGGCCTTCAGATCGAGCCGGCTCACGTAGGCCTTCGTCGCCTCGATGAGCGCAGCGGCGTCCTTGCGATCCTGCTCCCCGAGCTGAGGGCCGGCGTCCCTGAGGAGCTTCTCGACCGTCCCGAGGAGGCGCGCGTAGCGCTTCAGGTTCTTCTGGCAGAGAGCGATGTTCCAGAGCAGCCGCGGGTCGCCGGAGAGCTCGAAGGAACGCTCGAACTTGATGATGGCGTTGCGGTAGTCGCCGTCGTTGAAGAGGATCCGCGCGGCCTCGTACTCGGCCTTGGCCTCGCCGGTGAGCGTCGCGGACAGCGGCCCCTGGACGGCAGGCGCGCCCGCGGCGGGCGCCGGCTGCGCCCCCGCAGGCGCCGGCTGCGCCCCCGCGGGCGCCGGCTGCGCCCCCGCGGGCGCGAGCGCCGTCAGCACGGCGCCGCCGAGCGCGACCGCGGCGCCGACGCGCAGGCTCCTGCTGCTCCACAGCGGGAGCCGTTCGCTTCCTGGCCAACTCATCTGGGCTTACCTTTGTCGTTCAGCACATCGAAGATGCTCCCCGGCTGCGCGGCGGTCGCGGTCGCGGTCGGCGCGGCGGTCGCGGCCGGTGGGGCCGAGGGCGCGGCGGTGGGCTTCGCCCGAGGGCTCGTGGCGACCGGCGTCGCGCTCGCCGGCGCCTTCGGCCCGGCGGTCGACAGCGGCGCCGCGGTGGCCACCGGCGCGGCGGTCGCCACCGGGGACACGGTCGCCGACGGCGCCGCGGTCGCCGGCGGCTGCGGCTCCGCGGTCACCTCCGGAGGCGCGACAGGCGGGGGCGGGGCCGGCGTCGCGGGCGCCGAGGGCTCGGCGGAGGCGGTCGCCGACACGGCGGACGGGTCGGCGGGAGGAGCGTCCGCGCCGCCATGGAACGTGACGAAGCGCAGGATCCCCCCGATCACCACAGCGGCGCCCACCACGGCCAGCGCGAGCACAACGCCGCTCCGCGAGCGCGGCCCGGACGCGGCGCCCCCGGCCGTCCAGCCAGGCGCGGTGCCCGCCGGGCCAGCGGTGTGGCCGACCGCGCCGACCGCGCCGCCCGCCGTCGCGCCGGCAGGCGGCGCCGCGCTGTGCCGCGCGGTCGCCGCGGGGACGCCGCTCACGCGCTCCTGCGACGTCTGCCAGGCGGGCGGCGTGCTCATGCGCTCGCGCACGGAGCTCGCCCGGTCCCGGAAGGAGACCGCGGGGACGAGCCCCAGCGTCCGCTCGATCCGCTCCAGCGAGGCCAGCGCGAGCGGAGGCCCGAAATCGACGATGGCGCCCGCGAGCTCGGCGACCGACTTGAAGCGCTTCGCGACGTCCCTCTCGAGGCAGCGCAGGATCGCCGCCTCGAGGCCCGGCGGCAGGTCGCGCCGGAACGTGGTCGGGGGCGGCGGCGACTCGGTGTTGATCATCAGGATGAGCTCGGACAGCGAGCTCGCGTCGAAGGGGACACGCGCGGTGAGCAGCTGGTAGAGGATGGCGCCCAGCGACCAGATGTCCGCGCGCGCGTCGACCGAGCGCGCCGAGCGCATCTGCTCGGGCGCCATGTAGAGCGGCGAGCCGAGCACCATCGCCGTCTTCGTCAGCCCGAGCTCCGGCTCGGCCCCGGCCGTCGACGGGTCCGCGAGCGCCTTCGAGATGCCGAAGTCGAGCACCTTCACCATGCCGCTGCCGTCCGCCGCGCGCGTGAGGAAGAGGTTCGCCGGCTTGAGATCGCGGTGGATGATGCCGGCCGCGTGCGCCTCCGCGATGGCCTCGCAGGCCTCGAGCACGTAGCTCACGGCCTCCTCCAGATCGAGCGGGCCCCGCTGCCGAAGCGTCTCCTGGAGGTCGCTCCCCTCCAGGTACTCCATCACCATGAACGGCGCGCCCGTCTCGAGCGTCCCGACGTCGAGCACGCGCGCGACGTGCTCGCTCTTCAGGCGCACCGCCGCGCGCGCCTCGCGCACGAAGCGCTCCACCATCTCGTCGTTGGCGCCGGGATGGAGCAGCTTGATGGCGACCCGCTGGTGGAGCTTCTCGTGCAACGCGGCGACGACAACGCCCATGCCCCCTTGCCCGAGGATGCGCTCGACCCGGTATTTCCCCGATAGAATTTGACCTTCGGTGACCGGTGAGCTCACGGACGCTCCCGCGCTGGGGCTGCCTCCAGGGCGCCACCACCGCCACGTTATCCAGGGGGCCACCTTATGCGATCCGGCGCTCGCATCCAAGGCCATTGCCGCGCTACCTGCCACGTGATCGGGATCACGCCGCTTCCCTTGCCGCGAAGGGCGACTACCCTACGCGCCATGCCCCGCATCGCCAGTGTCGAGCGCAAGACGCGCGAGACCGACATCCGCATCGAGATCGATCTCGACGGCCAGGGCCGCTCGGAGATCAAGACGCCGCTCCCCTTCCTCACGCACATGCTCGATCAGATCGCCCGCCACGGCCTGTTCGATCTCACCATCCACGCCGAGGGCGACGTCGAGATCGACGGCCACCACACGACCGAGGACTGCGGCATCACCCTGGGTACGGCCGTGCAGAAGGCGCTCGGCGACAAGGCGGGCATCGCCCGCTACGGCGAGGCGACCCTCCCCATGGATGAGGCGCTCGCGCAGTGCGCGCTGGACCTCTCCGGCAGGCCGTACTTCGTCTGGCGCGTGCCGCTGCCCAAGGCCAAGCTCGGCACCTGGGACGTCGAGCTCGCCCCGGTGTTCTTCGAGGGCTTCGCGCGCGGCGTCGGCGCGAACCTCCACGTCCGCCTCATCGAGGGGGACAACCTGCACCACATCGTCGAGATCTGCTTCAAGTCGTTCGCCAAGGCGCTGATGAAGGCGACCCGGATCGAGCCGCGCGTCGCCGGCATCCCGTCCACCAAGGGGAGCCTCTGAGCCATGCAAGCCATCGCGCTCGTCGATTTCGGGATGGGCAACCTGCGCTCCGTGGAGCGGGCGCTTCTCCAGGCCGCCGAGGACGCCGGCGCGCCGTGCGCGGTGACGCGCACGGGCG
The DNA here is from genome assembly GCF_051524395.1 of Sorangium sp. So ce117. Classification (NCBI taxonomy): domain Bacteria; kingdom Pseudomonadati; phylum Myxococcota; order Polyangiales; family Polyangiaceae; genus Sorangium; species Sorangium sp. So ce117. The sequence goes on along the minus strand of NZ_CP150309.1, from coordinate 4,092,365 downwards.
ACCCGGAGTTCATCGGCCGGGCCGACAAGGTGGTGGTGCCCGGCCAGGGCGCCTTCCGCGACTGCGCCGCGGCGCTGCAGAGCGGCATCGGCGAGGCGCTGCGCGCGCAGATCCGGAAGGGGACGCCCTACCTCGGCATCTGCCTCGGCATGCAGGCGCTCTTCGACGGGAGCGAGGAGGCGGAGGGCGCGCGCGGGCTCGGCGTGTTCCCCGGCACCGTCAAGCGCCTCACCCCACAGCCGAGCGCGGCCGAAGCGGACGCAGCTCCCGGCGAGCCCTGGGTCGGGATCAAGATCCCCCACATGGGCTGGAACCGCATCGCGTTCGCGCGCGAGGTAGAGGGCCCGCTCGCGGTGTTCGCCGGCGAGCGCCCCTTCGTCTACTTCGTCCACAGCTACCACGCCGTCCCGCTCGACCCCGCGCTGGTCGCAGCGACGACGGAGCACGGCCCGCACCGCGTCACCGCCGCGATCGAGCGAGACAACGTCACAGCGACGCAGTTCCACCCCGAGAAGAGCCAGGCCGCCGGCCTGCGCCTGCTCGCCCGCTTCCTGAACGGCTGACCCGCCCGCGCGCGCGTCAGTGCGGGCGCAGCAGGCGCTGGTGCACCTGCTTGACCTGCGCGAGCTTGAGGTGCGCGCCCAGGGAAAGCTCGGGCGCGCGCGCCGCGCCCGCGCCGCGCCCGCGCCGCGCCCGCGCCGGGCGCGAGGGGAGAATCGGCGAGGAGGAGGAGGAGCGCCGCGCCGCCCTCACCCGCTGCGGCCGCCGCGGGGCGAGCGGGAGATCGACGATGAACGCCGCGCCGCAGCCGAGCTCGCTCTCGACGCGGATCGCGCCGCCGTGCGCGCGCGCCGCGACGTGCGCGATGTACAGGCCGAGCCCCAGGCCGCCGAAGCGCTCGACAGGGACGGCCCGCTCGAAGCGCGCGAAGATCCGCTCTTGGTCCTCCTGCGCGATCCCCATGCCGCGGTCGCGCACGATGAGCCGCGCCCGCGCGCGGGTCGCGCGCACCTCGATCGAGATCGGCTTGCCCTCGCCGAAGGTGAGCGCGTTCTTGAGCAGGTGGAACGCCATGCGCTCGAGGTGAGACCGGTCCCACCAGCCGATCACCGGGCCCTCGGCCGCGACCGAGATGGCGCCGCACGCGGCCGGCCGGTGCGCGACCGCCGTCGCGACCACCTCGCGGATGAGCCCGACGAGATCGACCGGCTCACGGGTCGGGGCGCCGCGGGCCAGGCCGCCGTGCCTCGCCTGGAACATGTCGTCGCAGAGCCGGGCGAGACGGCCGAGCTGGCGGTCGAAGACGGCCAGCATCGCCGCCGCCCACGCCGGGGTCTTCTCCGGCTCCTGCTGGCTCATCCGCTTCGTCAGCTGGAGCTGCAGGAGGAGCGAGGTCACGGGCGTCCTGATCTCGTGCGCGGCGAGAACGAGGAAATCTTCCCGGATCCGGGCGGTGTCGTCCCGGATCGGGACAGCGGGGATACGAGGGTCGAAGTCGTCCAAAAACGCGGTCATGGCAGAGCCTGCTGGGCGGAGTTGTGGTGTGCCCCCGCGCCGGCGAACGCATGGAGTGTGCCGCCCAGGAGGGCCCGCCAATTGGCACTTCTGGCGGCAGGAGAGCGCCCCATCTGCCGAGCGGACGCGCGTCGAGGCGTCGCATCACGCCGTCCACTGCGCAAAAAACCAGCGAAGGTGAGCCGAGCTGCCTGGGCCATTCTGCAGCGCGCGGCGCATCGGGTCACGCCGGAGCGCCGCCAGGTTGCTGCGGTACACGGGTCAGGGTGCACCCCTGCTTGCGGGCCAGGGTCCGCGGAGCAGCTTTGTCCGCATGCAACACCAGAGTGGAGAGCAACACCGGAGTATGGATCCGGAGGCCAGGGCTCAGATCCGCGGATCCATGAGCGAGCTGCACGCGCTCCTCAGGGAGTTCGACACCGCGATGCTCGTCACGATGACCCCCGAGGGGCTGATGCGGGGGCGGCCGATGGAGATCCAGGAGCCGGCCGAGCTGATGGACTGCGATCTCTGGTTCGTGACGGAGGACGAGGCGGCGAAGACAGGCGAGATCTCCCGCGAGCACCAGGTGGCGGTCTGCTGCTACAGGCCGCGGGATCGGGCGTACATCTCGATCTCGGCGCGCGCGACGATCGAGAGGAACGAGGAGAAGATCCGGAGCCTCTGGAAGCCCTCGTGGAAGGCGTGGCTGCCGGCCGGCCCCACCCACCCTCACGCCGCCCTCCTGAAGCTCTATGTCGAGCGCGCCGAGTACTGGGAGCCCGAGGGCGGGCGGCTGCGGGTCCTCTACGAGAAGGCCAAGGCGCTCGTCCAGCGGAGGTCGGCGGAAGACAAGCTGAACCCGCCGAAGCACATCTGAGCCGCGCCGCGCCTGCGGCGGCGATCGAGCGGGCGTACCCCGAAGCGAGAGGGTCCCTGGGCTGGATGAACCTCGGATGGATCAGCCAGGTGTGGGCGTAGCGTCGGCCGCGCGCCGCGCGCGCTCCCCGTCAGGGGCGCCGCCGCCCTCGAGCGCCGCGCAGATCTCGGCGAAGCTGTCAAAGGGTGTGCACGGTGTCCCGTCGCGGGAGCAGAGCGCGTCGAGGGCGCTGTCCCGCACCGCGAACACGCGATCGCAGCACCGCGCCGCGGGGTAATCCAGCCGGCCGTCGCCGATGTAGACCGTGGAGGTCTCGCCGGTGGCCGCCTTCAGCTGGTCGAGCACGCGGATCTTGAAGTCCTCGCCGGGACCGAGCGGCACCGTCCCGGGCACGGTCACGCGCCAGCGCCCATCGAAGACGGCATCGAAGCAAGAGAACGCGGTGCCCGGCGGCAGGAACTCGCGGATGTAGAACGGCAAGCCGTGGCTGATCACGTGGAACACCCACGACCGGCGGGCGCACAGGGCCAGGAGATCCTCGAAGCCTGACCGCAGCCCGGCGTGCGGGCGCAGCTCGGCCAGGAGCTCGGCGGCCGGGCGATCCACGTCGGCGTAGCCGCGGCGGAGGAGCTCGAACGGCGTGAGCTCGCCGGAGGCGGCAGGCGCGAGCAGCACCTGCCGCCAGTCATAGCGAAGGTGGGCGTCCCAGACCCGGTTCGTCAGGTCGTCGCGGGTGATGGTCCCGTCGAAGTCGCAAAGAATGAGCACGACCGCTGATTTGCACGCCGCCACGCCGGACGCCACCGCCGTGCTGCGCTGACCGGCCCTCGCCACGGGATCGCCTCCCACGGCGAGGGCGCGGTGCGCGCCCCCGAGCCGGGCCTCCGCGCAGGATCAGCCGCCGGTCGCGGCCAGGCCGCGACCGTCAGAGCGCGACAGGGAACGGATTGCGCTCCGTGAACGCGCCGACCTGGTGAAAGTAGGGATAGGGCAGCTTCGTCTTGCTCGCGGCATCCAGCTTCGCGATGTGCTCTGGCGCGAGGTTCCAGCCGACGGCCCCGAGGTTCTGTCGAAGCTGCTCCTCGTTACGAGCGCCGACGATCACGTTCGCGACGCTCGGCCGCTGCAGCAGCCAGTTGAGCGCGACCTGCGGGACGGTCTTGCCCGTCTCCTTCGCCACCGCGTCGAGCGCGTCGACCACACCATAGAGGTACTCGTCGTCGATCTGCGGCCCCCCCTCGACAGACAGCTTGTTCCGGAGCCGGCTGACCTCCGGCAACGGCTGCCCGCGCCGGATCTTGCCCGTGAGCCGCCCCCAGCCCAGCGGGCTCCAGACCACCGCGCCGACCTTCTGATCGAGCGCCAGCGGCATCAGCTCCCACTCGTAGTCGCGCGCCACCAGCGAATAATACGCCTGGTGCGCCACGTACCGAGAGAGACCATATTTCTCCGACACCGCGAGCGACTTCATCAGGTGCCAGCCGGAGAAATTCGAACATCCGAGGTAGCGGATCTTCCCCGCTCGCACGAGATCGTCCAGCGTGCCGAGCGTCTCCTCGACCGGCGTGACCGCGTCGAAGCCGTGCAGCTGAAAGAGATCGATGTAATCCGTCTGCAGCCGGCGCAGGCTCCCCTCGATCGACCGGATCAGGTGATACCGCGACGAGCCGACGTCGTTCGGGCCCTTGCCGCTCCGGAAGGTCGCCTTGGTGGAGATGATGACCTTGTCGCGCCTGCCCTTGATCGCGTGGCCGAGGATCTCCTCGGCGAGCCCGTCGGAGTAGATGTCGGCCGAATCGAACATGTTCATCCCGGCCTCGAGCGAGACGTCGACCAGCCGAGTCGCCTCGGCCACGTCGCTCGCGCCCCACCCCCGGAAGAACTCGTTGGAGCCACCGAACGTCCCCGTCCCGAGGCTCAGCACCGGTACCTTGAACCCTGACCCGCCGAGCTGTCTGAACTCCATGAATCGCCTCCGCGCCAAATGAGGACAACCTCTGAGCGCGGGGGAGAGGAGCGCCGGACATCAGGCTCTCGCCCCCTTGCCGCGGTCGTGGACGGTTAGGAACTCCAAAGCGATCCGGAAGTCAAGCACCACCGCGATCACAGCCCGAGATCGAACCGGAACGCCCGCAGCGCCTCCGCGCTCGCAGAGCACCGGAGGCGCTCGTCACGCGGCATCTGCCCGAGCGTGCGCGTGTGCCCGGCCGGGATGAACATCGGCTCCCAGTGGATGCCCTCGTCTCCCCGCCGCTCGACGGCGATCTCGCCGGGGACGCGGCCCGTGTAGACACGCAGCGTCCGGCCGTCGCAATAACACACCTTCTGGACCACGTGCGCCGCGCGCGACTGCCCCGGAGGGATGAGGGAGCAAATCCGGTCCTGCAGCCGCTCCCAGAACGGCATCGCGAGCGGGCCCGGGAAGCCGTTCAGGTGCTCGATGAAGAGGCCGCCGTGCTCGACGAAGAGCGGCACGAGGGAGAGCCGGTAGGCGGCGAGGGCCTCCTCGCGAACGACGGTGTCGAGATCCGAGGAGAGGATCTGGGGCACGTCGAGCCGGAGGACGCGGAGCGGCGTCGGGGCGTCCTTCCATACATACGTCATGTCCGCGATCTTGCGGTGGTTCGACGAGACGAAATAGACCATGACCACCGCCCTCACCCGTCCAGCGCGTCGAGCAGGTCCACGACGCTCTTCGTCTTGTCGTTCGGGTCGAGCTCGATCACGTCGATGTGCCAGTCCTCGAGCAGCGCCGGCTGGACGAGCCCGGCGCCGAACGTCGCCCAGTAGCCGCGGCGGTTCGAGGCGCGCCTCGCGAGCTGCGGGCTGCCCTCGATGCGCATCTGCTCCATGCGGTACCAGATGTACCGGATGTCGACGTCGCCGAAGCTGTAGCCGAGGAAGAGGAAGCTGTTGCTGAGCAGATCGGCCCGCAGGCGCTGATCGGGCGCCGCCTCGAGCCGGAGGCGGCTGAAGTACTGCGATTCGGTGAGCACCACCGTCTCGGGCCATTCGAGGTCTCCATGAAACTTGATGACGTGGCACGCCCCCTGCGCCGGGCACCGCGCGAAGTCGTCGAACCTGGCGAGCGCCACGGCCTCTTTGCCTGCGTCCCGCAGCGCCTCCTCGATGTGGTGCTCGAAGTTGGTCGTGTAGATGGTCGAGAAGTCGCGGCGCGCCAGGGCCTTGTGCTGGCACGAGCTCCTGCGCCGCTCGTCCACCTCGCCCGCGTGAAAGCGCGCGCGCATCTCGGCGATGAAGCTGTCGAGGCCGCCCGCGCACTCGCGGGCGAAGAAGCCGGCGAGCTGCGGGGGCAGGCCGTGCAGCTCGAAGAGCGCTGGCTCGAACCCGAGCGCGGCGCCCATCCACCCCATCAGCTCCTTCCACATCGGCAGCCGGAGCGGGGCAGAGAAGCCCGCGCCCAGAAAGGGAATGAGGCGACCTTCCCGGTACGCCTGCCGGAGCGGGATCGCCGCTTGCTCGAGCGTGAGTACAGCCATCTTCAGCGAGCGATGGTATCTGCCCGACGACCTCGTGCAACCGGCGCCCGCCGGGCCGGAACGCCTCGCCCCGAGCGGATGTCGGCGCGGATGTCGGCCGGCGCGCAAGGACAGAAGCCGCGATGCATCAGGACACACGCGGCAGAGCCCGGCGCTGCGGAGGAGGGCGCCGGTCGCACCTCGCTCCCCACGGCGGCAACGCGGCGTCGAGCGGGCCCTCTCGCGAGCCGAAATGTCAGTAGAATCCCGCGCATGGAGATTCTTGGGATGGAGGCTCGGCGTCCGCGGCGCGCGGTCCGGTCCGCGCTGGTCGAGCGCCTCGGGGCGCGGCGCTGATGCGGATCGCAGCGTCTGCCGTGGCGATGTGGACGGGGGCATGCCTCGTGATCGGGGGCTGCACGACGATCGTGGGCGTGGACAAGCCGTACCACCTGGCGGACGGCGCGGGCGGCGGAGGCGGAGCCGAGACGTGCACGCCAGAGGAGGTGCGGTGCGCGCAGAACAGGCCGCAGACGTGCGACGAAGCCGGAGCGTGGCAGGACGAACCCGAGTGCCCGGCGGACGCGCCCCTGTGTGACGACGGGCGCTGCACCGTCCCTCGGAGCTGCGCGAAGATGGACGCGATCTGCGGGCCGCGCGGAGACGAGGGCTGCTGCGGGAGCCTGGTGGTGCCCGGAGGCACGTTCGATCGGGGCGACGCCGAGCCGCGCGTGGTGACGGTGAGCGACTTCCGGCTGGATCGATTCGAGGTAACGGTGGGGCGGTTCCGGGCGTTCCTGTCGGAGTACCCGGCGAGCTGGCCGGTGGCAGGGGCAGGAGCGCACCCGAAGATCCCCGACAGCGGGTGGCGCGCCGCGTGGGACGCCGACCTGCCCGTGGACCGGACGGCGCTGTCGGCGTCGCTTCACTGCGAAGATCCCTATTTTTCGTGGACCGACGAGCTGGGCGAGCACGAGCTCCTGCCCGCGGCCTGCGTGAGCTGGTACGTGGCGTTCGCGTTCTGCGCGTGGGACGGCGGCCGGCTGCCCACGTCAGCAGAGCGGCGCTACGCGGCCGCCGGCGGGGACGAGCAGCGCGTGTATCCATGGTCGAGCCCGGAGAGCGCCCCGGAGCCCGACGAGAGCTACGCGGTGTACGGTTGCGGCCTCGATGGATCGTGCGAGATCGCGGACCTCCAGCCTAGCGGGTCGAGGTCGCCGCGGGGAGACGGGCGGTGGGGACACGCGGATCTGGGGGGAAACGTGTGGGAGTGGGTGCTGGATTCGTTCGCGGCGGACGACCCGACCGCGTGCGATGACTGCGCCGTCCTCACCCCCGACACGAACCACATGATCTGGGGCGGGGGCTGGCGCAGCGGGAAGGAGACGTTGCTCACCTCCGCCTTCCAGGAGCGCCCGCCGACGGGCCACTTCGCCGGTGCAGGGCTGCGGTGCGCACGGGCGCGGTGATGCGCGCAGCTGGGCGTCGCAGCGTCGCGGCCGCGGCTCCGCGCAGCCCGCCCTTCGCGGGTCCCTGGATCCTTGACGCGACAGCCGCCGCGCGCGACCCTCCCGCCGTGTCGGGCACGCTCGCGGACGGAACGGTCTTCGCGCACCGCTATCGCGTGGCGCGCCTCCTCGCCGTGGGCGCGATGGGGTCCGTCTACGAGGTTGTGCACATCGAGACGAACCGCCGCCGGGCGCTGAAGGTGATGCACGCGTACCTCTTCCAGAGCGAGGAGATGCGCAGCCGCTTCAAGCGCGAAGCGCAGATCACGGCGGACATCGAGAGCGAGTACATCGTCGACGTCTTCGACGCGGGCATCGACGAGGCGACAGGCATGCCGTTCCTCGTGATGGAGCTGCTCCGCGGCGAGGAGCTCGGCCAGCGCCTCAAGCGCCTCGGCAGGCTGCCTCCCGGCGAGGTCGCGACGTACCTCCAGCAGACCGCGTCGGCCCTCGACCGGACCCACGCGGCGTCCATCATCCACCGGGATCTCAAGCCGGAGAACCTGTTCGTCACCCAGCGCGACGACGGGACGCCCCGCATGAAGATCCTCGACTTCGGCGTGGCGAAGCTGCTCGCCGAGGGCGGGACGGCGGCCGGCATCACGCGGAGCCTCGGGACGCCCATCTACATGGCGCCCGAGCAGTTCCGCACCGACACGAAGCTCACCAGCGCCGTGGACATCTACGCGCTCGGCATGATCGCGTACACGCTGCTCGTGGGGACGCCGTACTGGAGCCCGGAGGCGCTCAGCGCGAACGACGTGATCGCGTTCGCGCTCGTGGCCGTCAACGGGCCGCAGGAGCCGCCGGTCCACCGGGCGATGTCGCAGCGGGTGGTGCTGCCGCAGTTCTTCGATGGCTGGTTCGCTCGGGCCACGGCCGTCGATCCAGCGGCGCGGTTCCGCCTCGCGAGCGAGGCGGCGCAGGCGCTCTCCGAGCTGCTCGGCCTCGCCCCGGCCAGCAGCGGGCGTTCACCCCGCCCGACCACGCCGCCCTGGGCCCTGGCGAGCCCCTCGGCGCACGCGATCACCGCGCCCGCGATCACCGCGATCACCGCGCTCACCACGCCCGCGATCACGGCGCCCGCGATGATGCCGCCGGTGGCGACGAGCGTCGGCCCGATGGGGCCGGAGCACCCGTCTCGCTCCCCGGTCGCGCCCCTCGCGGCGACCATGGAGACGTCGGTGACGTCCGTCCCTTCAGGGAACACCGCGCCGATCGCGCCAAGCCGAGCCCCGCTCGTCGCCGCCGCGGTCGTCCTCGGGCTCGGGGTGCTCGGCGCAGGGACCTGGCTCCTGATCCGCGCCGGGGCCCAGGCCGATCCGGCGGTGGCCGCGCCGCCTTCGGCCCCCGCGCCGGACGCCGCCTCGGCGAGCGCCGCCGCGACCACCGCGCCGAGCGCGACGCCGCAGGCAGAGCCGTCCGCGCCGACGCCCAGCGCCTCCGCGCCGGCGCTCGCCGCGGAGCCCACCCCGCCCGCGACCAGCGCGAGCGCCAGCGCGGGGCCGGCCGCGCGCGGGGCGGCGGGCGCTCCCCCGAAGGTGGCGCCGAGGCCCGCTTCGACCGGGCGAACAGGCGCCGCCTCTCGCCCCAAAGTCCCTTTGCTCGGACGAGATTGAGGCCGATGTCCGCCGCGCTGCCGGTCCGATCCTCGCCGACACCCATCGACACCTTCGCCTGTGGATGCCCCAGAACATGACACGTCGCCTGCGCCGGATGGCTCCTCTCGCTCTCGTCCTCTGGCCGCTCGCCGCCGCGACGCCCGCCGCGGCGCAGGACAGCGCGGCCGCGGAAGCCCTCTTCAACCGGGGCCTCGCCGAGATGGAGGCGGGCCAGTACGAGACGGGCTGCAACGCGATCGCCGAGAGCCATCGGCTCGAGCCCAAGCCGGGGGCGCTCTTCACGCTGGCCATCTGCGAGTCGAGGTGGGGCCGCGTCGCGAGCGCGTTCGCGCACTTCGGGGAGTACCTTGCGCTCTACGAGCAGCTGACGCCGGAGCAGAAGCGCCGGCAAGGAGAGCGGCCCAAGGTCGCCCGGGAGGAGCGCGAGAAGCTGGCCCCGCTCGTGCCGGAGCTCGCGCTCTCCCTCCCGCCCGGAGCCCCCGCGGGGACGGTGGTGAAGCGCGACGGTCGCGCGGTGGACAGCGCCGCGCTGGGCGCGAGCGTGCCGGTGGATCCGGGAGAGCACGTCGTGTCGACGCAGCCGCCGGGAGGGCCTGTCCAGGAGACGCGGATCCAACTCGCTCAAGGCGAGAAGAAGCGCGTCGAGCTGCAGGTGAGCGGCGCCCCGGCGCCGTCCGCCGAGGGCCTTTCAGGCCGGCGGGCGGCCGTGTACGCGGCCGGCGGCGTCGGCGTCGCGGGGCTCGTGCTCGGCGGGGTGACGGGCGCGCTCACGCTCGGCAAGAAGAGCGTCGTCCGCGAGCACTGCGGCAGCAGGATCGGCTTGAGCGACCCGACGGCCTGCGACCAGACGGGCCTGGACGCGGCGGAGAGCGCGAGCACCACCGGGCTCGTGAGCACGATCGGGTTCGGCGTGGGGCTGGCCGGGCTCGGGACGGCGGCGGTCCTCTACCTGACCGAGCCGAAGCAGAGCGATATGACCGCCGGCGCGACGTCAAGGCGGATCCGCGCAGGCGTGCTCGCGGCAGGCCCGGAGGGGGTCGTGCTCGGGGCGAGCGGGTCGTGGTGACGCGGCGGGGCCGTTCACCTTCGCGACCTTCGCCGCCCTCGCCGCCTCTACCCACCGGCGCAGAGGCGCGCTAGACCCGCCGCGTGCAGCTCATCCCCGCCATCGATCTCCTCGGAGGCCAGGCCGTGCGCCTCCATCAAGGGCGCTACGATCAGGTCACCGTCTACGACCAGGATCCGGCGGCGCTCGCCGCTCGCCTCCGCCGTGCCTGCGCTCGGCTGCACGTGGTCGACCTGGAAGGGGCCCGCGCCGGCCTGCCCGTCCAGGCCGACGCCGTCCGCGCCGTCATCGCGGCCTTCGGCGCGGAGGGCGGCAGCGTGCAGGTGGGCGGCGGCATCCGCTCCGCCGCCGCGGCCGAGAGCTACCTCGCGCTGGGCGCCGAGCGCATCGTGCTCGGGACCGCCGCGGTGAACGATCCCGCGCTCGTGCGCGACCTCGCCGGCCGCTTCCCGGGGCGCGTCGTGGTCGCCGTGGACGCCAAGGACGGGCGCGTGGCCGTGCAGGGCTGGGAGCAGGTCTCCTCCGTCACCGCCCTCGACGTCGCCCGCGCGCTCGCCGGCGCCCCCGTCGCGGCGCTCCTCTACACCGACGTCTCCCGCGACGGCACGCAGGTCGGCCCCAACCTGGAAGCCACCCGCGAGCTCGCCGCCTCGTGCGGCTTCCCCGTCCTGGCCTCCGGCGGAGTCGGATCGCTCGCTCACCTGCGCGCGCTCGCGCAGATCCCCGGCGTCAGCGGCGTCATCGTGGGCCGCGCGCTCTACGAGGGGGCCTTCACGCTCGCCGAGGCGATCGAGGCGGCGAGCGCCTGACGGCGTGTGTGCGTTTTCGTGTACGATCCCCCCGACAATGCACGAGCGCGACGACCCACGGCCCTCCTCACGCGAAGTCGCGGCGGAGGAGTTCCTGTTCCACCTGCACCGGGGCAGCGAGCTCCTGCAGGACAACCGGGTCCACGCCGCGAAGGCGGAGCTCGAGCGCGCGCTGTCGCTCCAGCCGAGCGATCCCAAGGGGCAAGACCTGCTCGGGATCGTCTACTTCCGCCTGGGGCTCTACCCGCGGGCGATCGCGATCTATGAGCGGCTGATCCAGGCCCACCCGGAGGCGGTCGAGCCGCGCATCAACCTCGCGCTCTCGTACCTCAAGACCGGGCAGCCGGCGCAGGCGCGGTCCGAGCTCGAGAAGGCGCTCGAGCAGAACCCGAAGCACCAGCGCGCGTGGGGCTACCTGGGGCTCGCGTTCCAGCGCATGGGCGACTACGAGCGCGCGAGCCACGCGTTCGCGGCGGGCGGCCACGACGCGATGGCGCGGCGCCTGCTCGACATGACGGGCGGCGCCACGGGCCGCTACTCGATGGAACCGCCCGACACCGAGGATCAGCCGCCGGTCGAGGCCAAGGTCGAGGTGCAGCGCGCCGCAGGCGAGGCGGTGCAGGCGCTCGATCGCGCCGGCGCGGGCTTCCGGCACGACTCGGATCTGCCGCGCATCCCGTCAGGGACATGGTCGGCCATCGAGCCTGGCCGCGAGATGATGCCGACGATCCCGGCGCCGCCGTCGTTCAAGAGCCTCGGGGCGGACAGCCGCGCGGGAGGCGCGACGAACCTGCCCGGCGCGGGCAAGGCTCCCGGCCCGAGGGTCGGCGCGGCGCCGACGGTCCCGTCGATGCCGGCGGTGCAGGCGACGCCGGGAGGGAGCGTGGCCCCGACCGTGCGCCGCAGCACGGTGGCGCCCGAGGAGCCCTCCGCGACGGGCCGCTTCGCGATCGCCGTCCCCGCGGCGGCGGACGCGGCGGCGGCGAGCAAGAAGGCGGCGGGGCGGCCGTCGTCGTCCTCGCTGCCGCCTCCCACGGCGGCGCCCGCCGCGACGCCGCCGGCCGCGACGCCGTCCGCGGCGCCGCCGCTGGAGACGCTCTCGGCGCTCGCGCGCGAGCGGCTGCTGGTCTTCCCGCGCGAGGCCGCGGTCACGCGGCACCCGAGCGGCGTCGTGCTCGTGCAGTCGGCGAAGGGCTTCGTCGCCCGGCTCGACGCGCTGCGCACCATGAGCGTGCACTCCGGGACCGCCACGCACGTGCTGAAGCGGCAGGCGCGCGGGCGCATCTTCGACGAGCCGCTCGGCGGGCCGAGCACGCCCTTCATCGAGATCGGCGGGCGCTGCGAGCTCGTGCTCGGCGCGCCGGAGGGGCGGCGGCTCCACCCGGTGACGCTCGGGGAAGAGTCCATCTACCTGCGCGAGGACGTCCTCGTCGGCTTCGATCTGCCGATCGGCTACGAGAACGGCCGCCTGCCGGCCGGCGAGGGCGAGGCGGTCGCGATGGTGCAGCTCCGCGGCCGCGGCCACATGGTCCTGTCGGTGCCCGAGCGCGCCGCCGCGCTGGAGATCACCCCGTCGCGGCCGACGTCGACGCGCGCGACCGCGGTGCTCGGGTGGATGGGCCGGCTCCTGCCGCGGACGCTGCCCGCCTCCGAGGCGCCTGGAGGGATGCAGGGCTTCGTGACGTTCGGCGGAGAGGGGATGGTCCTCATCGATGGTCGCTAGCGCGGGCACGTCCCTGCGGGGCATCAAGGCGCAGCGGCGGCGCACGCTCTGGGAAGACGCGCGGAACCTCCCGAACCTGCTCACGTTCGCCCGGATCCTCATGATCCCGGCCGTCCTCTTGCTCCTGTCGAGGGGCGCGCCGCGGGACTGCTTCTGGGCCGCGGGCGTCTACTCGCTCGCGGCGATCACCGACATGCTCGACGGCTACCTGGCGCGGCGGCAGGGCCTCGTGAGCGTGCTCGGCAAGTTCCTCGATCCGCTCGCCGACAAGCTCATCGTCGCCGCCACGCTCGTGTGGCTCGTGCCGATGGGCCGGATCCCGGCGTGGGCGGTGGTGCTGCTCATCTCGCGCGAGATCACGATCACGGCGCTCCGCTCCATCGCCTCGACCGAGGGGCTCGTCATCGCGGCGGGCGACGGCGGGAAGATCAAGACAGCGCTGCAGATGATCGGGATCGTCTGCCTGATCCTCGGCTACCCGTACCACATCCACCTCGGCGTCGACTTCGGAGAGGTCGACGTTGTGCACGTCGGACGGCTGCTCATCTATCTATCGCTCGTCTTCTCGATCACGAGCGCCGCGCAGTACATGGGCCTGTTCATCGACGCCATCGACGCCAAGAACCGGCCTACCCCTCCGCAGTAGATGGGCAATAGGCAAGCCCGCCTGGTTCTGCTAGACCAGCGCGCGTGAAAGCCCCGAAAACATCGCGCAACGCCTTGCGCCCCGCGCTCCTCCTGGCCGCGCTCGCCGCGGCGATCGTCGCCTCCGCCGCGAGCTGCAGCCAGCAGCGAGAGGGCGAGCCCTGCGAAATCGCGAACGGCAACGATGACTGCGCCGATGGCCTCGAGTGCATGGGCATCGGTCAGCAGCAGCAACAACATCGTTGCTGCAGACCGGATGTGATCACGCAGGTCTGCGATCCCAACCAGAATCCGACGACGAGCAGCGTGAGCAGCGTGAGCAGCACGAGCGGCGGCGGCGGTGGCACCGGCGGCAACGGGACGGCCGGGGGCGGCGGTACAGGCGAGGGAGGAAGCGGGGGCGGTACGGGTGGCGCCGGTGGTACGGGTGGCGCCGGTGGTACGGGCGGAGGCGGTGGCGGCGCGGGTGGCGGTGCCGGCGGCGCGGGTGGCGGCACCGGCGGCGCGGGCGGTACCGGCGGCGCGGGCGGACGCTAGCGCAGCGAAGGCAGCCCCCGCATCCCACCCACAGAAGCGACAGGCGCGAGCGCTCCAGGCCTCGCGCTTGCGTCGAGGGCAGGCGGCGCACGTCGATGCGCCGCCCGCGGCGTGACGCCAGCGGCCTCAGGCCCTCACTTCAGCCCAGCTCGCGGCGCGCCCGCGCACGCCGCCTGAGCACGGCAGCTCCGGCGAGCGCGACCCCCGCGAGCGCCGTCCACGGCGCGACGGGCGCGCTCGGCTCGGCGGCGCGGCAAGCGCACCCCGCGACCGTCTCCGGTTCGGGATCCTCGATCGGATCGGTCGGATCCGGCGTCGCGCCGCCCGTGGAGCCGGCCGGCTCCGGCTCGACGGGCTCCGTCGGATCGACCGGCGGCTCCAGCCCGAGATCTTCGCTCTCCACCGTCACGGACGAGGACGGACAGTTCTTGTGGCCGATCACCAGGTAGTACGTCTGCGTGGGATCGAACGGCGGATCGGAGGTCTCGTCGATGACGAGCTCGCCGTCCGTCTCCGTGATCCCCTCGACGCTGTAATCGTAGTTCGTGGCCTCCGGCAGGAGCTCGCCCAGCGTGAAGCCGACGTGCCGGCCGGCCCTCACGTAGATGCTCCACTCGACGTCGTTCCCACGGTCGGGATCGAGCTCCACGGTGAAGCGGACGCCCTTCGCGGCCCGATCCGGCTTGCTCTTGAAGTGGAAGAGGCTCTGCAGGCTGAGCTGCGAGCGGTAATCCGCGCACGACGCCCCCGAGCCGAAGACCAACGAGTCGATCCCGAACATGTTCGTCGTCTGCGACTTGCCCCCGGTCAGATCGAGCACCTCCTCGCAGTCGTCGAGGCCCCGGCTCTCGATCAGCGCGTCGACGGCCCCGGCGTCCGCCTCCGTGAGCTCACCGGCGGTCACCAGCTTGCCGGTCGCCCTCTTCAGCGCCTTGGCGAAATCGCCGAACGAGGCGTTGGGGGTCAGCAGCGTCACCGTGCCCCAGACGAGCTTGTCGCCCACCTTGGCCCCGAATTTCTCGCGCAAGGACCACGCGAGGCTGCCGATCAGCTCGCCGTCCTCGTGCACCTCGCCCACCAGATCGCCGGGGCATGTCTTGGTGTCCTTCGCGAGGTCGCGCGCCATGCCGAAGGGCGCCAGCGTCGCCTCGCCGAGCGTGGAGTCGCCGTTCACGGTGCAGGCGAAATAGTCCGCGATGCCCTCATCGATGCTGCCGGCCCAGGGGGAGAGCCCGTATTCGTTGATCGCAAACTGCCCCCCATTGTAGCCGACCGCGTTGGCGGAGACATAATGGGTGAACTCGTGGAGGAACACGTCGGAGTCGTCCGAGAAATCGAAGAACGAGCCCTGGCCGATGGCGATGAGGTTCGGCGCGCGGAAGGGCTCGCCCACGCCCTCTCCCGAGAAGAACGCGTTGTCCATCGGCCGGCCCGCCTCCAGCATGTTGGCGACCGCGACGAGCTTCCAGCCAGGCGCCCCCATGTCGATCTGGTGGGTCGACACGAAGTAATCGCGCATCCGGGTGAGGTGGTAATAGATGCCGACCTGCGCGAACTGGTCGTGCGCATCCTCGGCGCTCGTCGGCGGATCGTAGAGGAAGTCCTCCCCCGCGTTCGGCCCGACGCTCTGCTCCAGCGTGAGCGCGACGCCGCCGGTGAGGTCGCCATCCACGTAATTCACCACCTTGAAGTTGCCGTTCCAGCCGCTCAAGGTCTGGGGATCCGCCGCGTCGAGGCTGCTGAGCTCGAGATCCTGGACCTCGGGCGTGACCGCCGAGCTGATGGGGTAAACGCGCCCTCGCGCGTGCACGGCCAGCGAGCGCCTGTGGACGAGCTTGCCTGTGTGCGCGTCGACGAGGTAGCGCTCCCCGCCGCGATCCGACCGGACATCGACGACCCAGACGAGCTTGCCGCCGGTCTCCGCCTCGGGAAACACGGCGAGCGCCGCGTTCGGCCGCTCCGCGAGCGTCATCCCGTAGGTCGCCTCGACCGCGCGCCGCGCGGCCTCTTCCCCGTGAGTCGGCGTCGTCGCGACCGACAGGTCCCGCGCCACGTCGAGCACCACGACCTCCGCGCGGTTCTCGCGAGTGAGATCGATCGCCACCGCGGCGCCGAGCACGGGCAGTCCGGCGTGGACCTGCCCAAACCGGACAGTGCGGTGATCGCCATCGACGAGCTCGCTCTGGTAACGCAGCGAGACGCCCTGGAGGCGGAGGTCTGAAGCGGCGTGCTTCAGCGCCGCCTCCGCCGCGCCCCGCGCGCCATCCGTGCCGCGGAAGGACAGCGCCGTTGCCGGCGAGCCCTGCCGCAGCGTGTGCCACTCCGACGCGGCGGCGGGCCCCGCAGACGCCAAGGCTGCGAGTGCGGTCAACGGAAGCAAGAGCGGCAGTCGTCTCATGGGTTCATCTCTCCGGCTGGATTTCTGCTGGCTTTCTGCAAGCAGCGCTCGCGTGAGGCGCGGCAGGGCCGGACCGACGAGCGCGACCAACGTAACGAGTTGCGTTGGCTCATCAAGGAGAAGCGACGCGACGTCCTCGTGGAAAATCAAGGAGTTGTGGCCGCGATTGCCTCGTTACGTGACCTCCCTGGTCAACCTGCGTGGTATGTCTCCGGCACCTTCAACGCAGGCTCCCGTGGCTCTCTCTGAAACAAACACCTCCATTGGATTCCCGGCGACGTTCGCCCCGAGCGACATCGTCTCCGCCTGTTCCCCGTGCCCCGCCCGTCCCTCCGGTGCGCCGCTGCCCGGCAGGGTTCGCGTCGGCGGCCGCGTGCTCGAGGTCGCGGAGGGCGCGGTCGTCCTCGGCGACGCGTTCGGCGCGCTGCGCGTCGCGCTCGAGGGCGCGCTCGCGCCGCCGCTCGAGGTCGGCGATCTCGCGATCGTCGAGGGGGCGCCGGCGCCGGCGCCGACCGACTGCGCGCTCGCGTCCGCGCGGCTCGTCGAGCGGATCGCGCCCCGGAGGCCGCCGCGGGCGCGCGCGGGCGCCGCCGCGCCGCCGTCGAGCGAGACGGAGCGCGCGATCCATCGCGGGCGCGGCGCGGCGCTCGCCCAGCGCGCGGCGGCGCTCGCCGCGGTGCGGGCGCTGTTCGCCGAGCGCGGCTTCCTCGAGGTGGAGACGCCGAGCATGGTCCCCTCCCCCGGGCTCGATCTGCACCTCGACGCGTTCGCGGTGCAGGCGGCGCGCCCGACGTTCCTGATCACGAGCCCGGAGTACCAGATGAAGCGGCTGCTCTCGGGAGGCGTCCCGCGCTGCTTCCAGCTCGCGCGCTGCTTCCGGCGCGGGGAGCTCGGGGACAGGCACAACCCGGAGTTCACGATGCTCGAATGGTACCGCGCCTTTGCCGGCGTGGACGAGGTGATGGCCGACACCGAGGCGATCGTGCAGCGCGTCGCGGGCGCGCTGGGCGCGGATGGCACGATCTCGACGTCCGGCAAGCAGGTACGTTTGGAGCGGCCGTTCCCGCGGATCTCGATCGGCGAGGCGTTCGCGCGCTGGGCGGGCGTGGCCGCGGACGACGCGATCGCGCTCGCGTCGAGCGACGAGGAGCGCTTCTTCCGCCTGCTCGTGGACGCGGTGGAGCCGGCCATCGCCGCGCTGCCCCATCCGGTGTTCCTTGTCGATTTCCCCGCGCCGTTCGCGTCGCTCGCGCGGCTCAAGCCGAGCGATCCGCGGGTCTGCGAGCGGTTCGAGCTGTATGTCGCGGGCGTCGAGCTCTGCAACGGCTTCGGCGAGCTGACCGACCCGGTCGAGCAGCGCGCGCGGCTGCTCGCCGATCAGGCGGCGCGGGCCGCCCAGGGCAAGCCGGTCTATCCGGTCGACGAGCGCTTCGTCGACGCGCTCGAGGAGGGGATGCCGCCCGCGGCGGGCAACGCGCTCGGGGTCGATCGCCTCGTCGCGCTGTGCCTCGGCGCCGCGTCGATCGGCGACGTCCTCGCGTTCCCTCACGGCTGGCTGTGACCGGCGCGGCGGTCCCCGACGGCGACACGCGCCTCTCACCGGAGGTCCTGTCGCAGCTTGCCCGCAAGTACCTCACGCTCGCGGAGCTCCGGCGCGCCCGGGCGGCCGGGGAGCCGATTCCGGGCAAGGAGGTGTTCCGCGCGCTCGCGGGGGAGTTCCCCGGCGCGCTGAACGAGCTCGACAACCTGCCCTTCGACGAGATCGAGCGGCGCCGCGACGCGCTCTCACGGGCCCTCGCCGGGGGCCCGGAAGAGCGCTGGATGGCGTGGATGCACGGCTACCACACGCTGATGCGGGCGGCGCTCTACGTGAAGATCCGCGTCGCGCGTCGTGAGGAGCTGTCCGACGTCGCCGCGGCGGCGCTCGCGGAGCGGGCGGCGAGGCACGCCGGCACGCCGATCGACGTCGCGTTCGTGATCGCGGTCAAGGCGCCGCCGGACGGCCGGCTGAACCGCCTCGTCCTCGGCCGGCTCGCGACGACGTTCGGCACGTCGATGGCGGAGATCCGGGGGACGATCTTCCCGCGGCGGGGGGCGGCGGGCGGCTGACGCGCGGCGCGCTCGGCCGAGCACGCGGCGCTGGCTCGCTGGCAGGGCGTGCGCCGTTGGTCCGCTGGACCGTCACGAGGCCGTGGCGGTGAGCCACATCGAAAGATCGTCTGCGGAGAGGTCGAGCACCACGTCGCCCACGTTCTCCGGGCCTTCTGCGTGCAGGCGCTCGTGGAGCCGGCTTCGCTCCGCTGCCGTGAGCGGGCGCCCCAGTCGCCGCTCGACCTGGTGCGCGAGCAGCGCGAGGCCCTTCTCCAGCCCTTTTTCTAGCCCCTTCTCCAGCCCTTCCTTGAGCCCGGCCGCCTTGCCTTCCCTGTAAATCGAGTTCTGCATGACGATCTCCCGCGGCAGCAATGATTTTACCACATCTGCCAGGCCACGCTCACGCGTGTCCGCTTCGGCCAGGGCTACCATCGCCGCTCCGAGCTCCGCAAACTGACGCTCGCCGGAGCAGGCCCGGAGCGTTTCGATCACCTGGCTCAGCTTGCTGCCATCCGCATCCGCGGCCAGGGGCGCAAAGATCAGCCAGAACGGGCTTCCCCGCGCCGCCAGCTCGGCCACCGTCCGCTGATAGACCGCCTCGATACGGAACTGCACGCCGGAGAACGGCTCATCCAGTGACGATGTCCGATACGCGCCGTGCGTTGGCCACGGCGCTTCCCGGCCAGAAAGGACCACCACCACGCTGTCGATCGGCGTGGGTTGCTGGGCCGGGGCGCCTTCGCTCGCCCGCGCCTCGTCCGCCACCGCGAGCGCCGTCAGGCAATGGTACTCGAACACGCGGAACGGAATCTCGTCCCCCATCGCCAGCGTCCACTCGGCGTGGAGCAGCCGCCGCTCGCCGCCCACCTTCACGGCGAGCGCCCGATCGAGCCGCCGCTGGCGGCCGGTGACCTGCGTGTCGACCCAGCCCAGCGGCTCGATGGGCCCGGCCGCGCCGAGCAGAGCGCGCGCGACGTCGTGCGGGAACTGCCGCGACACGTGGCGGAGGATCAGATCGACGTCGTCCGGCGCGTCGTCCTGCCTCGTGCTCTCCCTTCGGCGCCTGCGGCCTCGCTTGCCCATGTCGACGGACCGTCCTCCTGCACCTCGAACATCGGCGCGAGCCCGCCGCAGTTGCGCACCCAGCCAAGCGCCCCCCGTGACGAGCTCCGGCCATCGGCTAAGCTCCGCGCCCGATGGAACGTCTCTTCTTCCTGCTCTCGGGCGTTTACGGGTTCCTCGCGGTGGCGCTCGGCGCCTTCGGCGCCCACGGGGTCAAGGCGACGCTCGACGCGGAGCCGGACGGCGCGCTGCGCCTCTCCTGGTGGCAAACGGGCGCCCAGTACCACCTCGCCCACGCGCTCGCGCTGGCGCTCGCCGCCCACCTCGCCGCGCGCACCGGCGGCACGGCGGCGACGGTCGCCGGCTTCTGCTTCGCGGGCGGCGTGCTCCTCTTCTCCGGCAGCCTCTACGTGATGACCCTGACCGGCGTCCGCGTCCTCGGCATGGTCACGCCGCTCGGCGGGCTGCTCCTGCTCGCGGGCTGGGGCGCGGTGGCCGTGGCCGCGCTCCGGATGGCGAAGGGCTGAGGCGCCGGGCAGCGGGCGCCGCCGCGCCTACGTCGTCCTGCGCGCGAAGAGCCGGCCAAACCGCGCCGTCGCGCGCTCGCGGAGGGATGCCACGCGGGACCGGACCCGCCCCCAGCGCTCGCTGCGCGCGAGATCGTCGAGCAGCGAGTACGAGACCGGCGTGACGATCAAGGTGAGCAGCAGGCTCAGGGACTGGCCGCCGATGACCACCACGGCGATCGTCTGGCGCTCCTCGGCCCCGGGCCCCGTGCCCAGCCAGAGCGGGAGCATGCCCGCGACCAGGGCCAGCGTGGTCATCAGGATGGGCCGCAGCCGATCGCGGTTCGCCTGGAGGATCGCCTCCTCGCGCGGCACGCCCTCGCCCCGCAGCTTGTTCATGTGGTCGACCTGGAGGATCGAGTTCTTCTTCACCACGCCGAACAGCACGAGGAAGCCGAGCGCAGAGTACAGGTTCAGCGTGTTCCCGGTCGCCCACAGGCTGAGCAGCGCGAACGGCACCGACAGCGGCAGCGAGAGCAGGATCGTCACCGGGTGCACCAGGCTCTCGAACTGCGACGCCAGGATCATGTACATGAGCACGATCGACAGGAGGAACGCCCAGATGAACTCGCCGAACGTGCGCTCGAGCTCCGCGCCGCGGCCGCGCACGCTTGTCGTGTACGCCGCGGGCATGTCCATCTCCCGGGCGGCGCCGCGCAGCGCCTCCAGCCGGTCGGCGAGCGCGTAACCGGGGGCAACGCCGGCGCGCAGGCTCGAGACCCGCTGGCGATCGAGCCGGTCGATGCGCGATGGGCTCCTCGCCTCCTCGATGCGCACCAGGTTGTCGAGCCGCACAAGGTCGCCCCGGAGCAGCGGCGTCCCGGCCGAGGGCGCCGTCGCGCCGCCGGCGCCGCCCGGCGACGGCGCGGCCGGCGCGCGCGCCGTCCGGGGCACGTAGAGGCGGCGGACGGCCGCCACCCGATCGCGATCCTCCTCGATGAGGCGCAGCTGCACGTCGTAGTTCTCGTTCTCGGCCTCGTCCCGGAAGCGCGAGACCGCCTGATCTCCTCCCACCATCAGGCGCAGCGCGGTCGCGATGTCCTGCGTCCGGACCCCGAGCTGCGCCGCGCGATCGCGCTCGATGAGCACCCGGAGCTCGGGCCGGTCGATCTTCAGCGTCACGTCGGCGTCCACGATGCCGCCGAGCTGCGCGGAGCGCTCGCGGAGCTCGTTCGCGTAACGCTCGAGCTGCTCGATGTCCGGGCCCTGGATCGCGAAGTCGATCTCGAAGTTCCCGCCGCCGATGTTGAACGACGGCACGTTGCGCACCGAGATCCGGAGATCGGAGTACTTGCGCAGCTTGCGCCGCACCTCCTGCATCACGTCCTTCTGCGAGTAGTTGTCCTTGAAGGCGCGCCACGGATGGCCGGAGAACGTCTCCCTGAGCAGCCGTGTCAGGGAGAACGTGCGCTCGTCGTGCGGGGCGATCCGCACGAAGGCCTCACCCGCGCTGACGCCGCCCACGAAGCCGCCGCCCGCGGTGGCGAGCACGCTCCGCACCCCGCGCACCCCGCGGACGTCGTCGCTGATCTGCCGCATCACGTCGTCCATCGCGCCGATGCTCGCGCTGAGCGGGGCCGTGACGCGGATCTCGAACTCCGCGTCGTCCGCGCCCGAGGGGATGTACTCCTGCTTCACGAGCCCGTAGAGCGGCACGGCCGACGCCATCACCAGCGCGCCCGAGACGGCGACGAGCGCCCGGTGCCGCATCGCGAACGCGAGGGCGCGCGTGTATCTGGCCTCGAGCCTCCCGTAGAAGCCCTCTCGCGTCGCCGCCCCGCCCCCGCCGCCGTGCGCTCCCGCCTCCGCCACCCCGTGCGCGCGGGCGCCCTCCTCGCGGAGCAGGCGCGCGCTCATCATGGGGGTCAGCGTGAAGCTGACGAGCAGGCTCACGAGGATCGCGACCGTGGCCGTGATCCCGAACTGGAACAGGAACCGCCCCGAGATCGACGACATGAACGAGACGGGGACGAAGATGACGACGAGCGACAGCGTCGTCGCGAGCACGGCGAGCCCGATCTCCTGCGTCGCGGCCCTGGCCGCCTCGAAGGAGTCCATCTTCTTCTCCTCGACGAAGCGGAAGATGTTCTCGAGGACGACGATGGCGTCGTCGATGACGATGCCCACCATCAGCACGAGCGCCAGCATCGTCACGCTGTTCAGCGTGAAGTCGAGCAGCCACATCATGCCGAACGTCGCGACGACCGACGTCGGGATGGCGACGCCCGCGATGATCGTGGACCGCCACGACCGCATGAAGAGCAGGACGACCGCGCACGCGAGGATGCTGCCGAGGACGAGGTGCACGTTGATCTCGTGCAGCGCCGTGTAGATGTAGCCCGACTGATCGCGGATCACCTCGAGTCGCACGTCCTCGGGCATCTGCTCGGAGAGCTTCGCCAGGTTGGCCTTCACGGCCTCGATCACCGCGACGGTGTTGGCGCCCGACTGCCGCACGACGTCGAGGACGACGGTGGGCTTGCCGTCGAGGCGGGCCAGCGAGCGCTGCTCGTAGGTGCCGTCCTCGGCGCGGCCGATGTCGCGCACCCGGACGGGCCGCCCGTCGACGGTGGCGACGACGAGATCGTTGAACGCGCCCGCGTCCTCGATGCGGCCCATCGTGCGCAGCGTCCGCTCCTCCTCCTTGCCCGTGACGTTCCCCGCGGGGATGTTCGCGTTCTGCTGCACGATCGCGTCGCGGACGGCGGTGATCGGCAGGCCGTACGCGGCGAGGCGATCGGCGTTCAGCCAGATCTTGATGGCGCGCTGCTGCCCCCCCACGACGCGCACCTCGCCGACGCCCGACGACCGCTCGAGCTGCACCCGCACGAGCTTGTCGGCCACCTCGGTGAGCTCCCGGATCGAGCGATCGGCCGAGAGGGCGATCGACATGACCGGGGTCGAGTCGTTGTCCTGCTTCGCGATGACGGGCGGATCGGTGCCCACGGGGAGCCGGCGCAGCGCCGCCTGCACGCGATCGCGGACGTCCTGCGCCGCCGAGTCGATGTCCCGGTCGAGGTTGAAGGTGGCGACGACGACGGAGGTTCCGCTCGTCGAGATCGAGCGGAGCTCGGCGATCCCCTCGACGGTGTTGACCGCCGCCTCGATCTCCTCGGAGATCTCCGACTCGACGTCCTCGGGCGCGCCGCCGGGGAGCGTGGTGCGGACCGAGACCGTCGGCAGGTCCACGGCGGGGAAGCGATCCACGCCCAGCTTGAAGTAGGCCACGGCGCCGACCACCACGAGGGCGAGCGTCAGCATGGCGGCGAAGACGGGCCGCTGGATGCAGATCCTGGCGAGCGCTTGCACCCTAGCCCCCCTCCACCACGCGCACCGGCTGCCCCTGCTGGAGCGACCCGGGCCGGGCGACGACGGACTCCCCCACCGCGACGCCGGACACGATCTCGATCCGATCCCCCGACGTCTTTCCGGCGGTGACCTGCTTCTCCTTCGCCTTGCCGTCCTCGACCGTGATGACCTTCGCGAGGCCGGCGAACCGGACGACGGCGGTCGCCGGCACGGTCGGCACCGGCCTCGAGCTCACGACGATCTGCGCGCTGACGAGGCTCCCCGGCCGCAGGTGGCCGGGGTTCTTGATGTCGCTCTCCACGAGCAGGGTGCGACTCTGCGGGTCGATCGCGGGCGCGAGGCGCGCGACCGTCCCTGGATAGGTGGCGCTGTCTCCCTGGAGGGTCACGCGCACGGGCTGGCCCGCGCGCACGGCGGCCGCCTCGAGCTCGGGGATGGCCACGCGCAGCCGCAGCGGGTCGATCCGGACGACGTCCACGATCGGCGCCCCCGCGGCGAGGTACTGGCCGACGTTCGCTCTCCGCACCTGGACGACGCCATCGAGCGGCGACCGCACAAGGGTGTCGGCAAGCTGCTGCCGCGCCATGCGCAGCTCGGAGCGCCGCTGGCGGACGGCGGCCTCGCGGATGCGCACCTCCTCCCGCGCCGACTGCACGGCGGTCTCCGCGCGGACCGCCGCCGCCTCGGCCGCGTCGAGGTCCATGCCCGACATCAGCCCTTCCCTGGCGAGCCCCCGCGCCCGGACCTGGTTGGCCTGCGCTTCCTTGAACGTCGCGAGGGCCTGCCTCACCACCGCCGTGCCCTCGATATCGAGCTCGCTGTCAGGCCCGTCCGGGGGCAAGCCGAGCTGGGCGCGGCTCTGCGCCAGCGCGGCCGTGGCCTGCTCGATGCGCAGCTCGTAGTCCCGCGCCTCCAGCTGAGCGATGACCTGATCTCGCTGGACCGGGCTCGCCAGGTCGACCGAGATCGAGGCGAGGCGCCCGGCCACCTTGGCCCCGAGCGTCACCTGCTCATCGGCGTCGAGGGTCCCCGAGATGTCGATGGCCTGCTCCATGACGAGCTCCGTCACGGGGGCGAGCGTCACCTCCTTGACGCTGGCCGCAGGCTTCTCCGCCTTCGCGCCGCCGGGCTGGGACGCTCCCTGATTGCACGCGAGGCACTGCAGAGCGGCCGCGAACGCGACCGCCGATGTCCAGAGCACCCTTGGCGGGCCGGAGGCGCGGTGACGGGAGTTTTCGGGCTGGCGAAGCTCGGGAAAGACAGTCCACATGGCGGCGGCCTCAGATGACCAGGAACGCCCCCCCGAGCGCGTGTTCGCCGCAGGATAATGACGGCATCAAGGTTGGAGCGCAACGTGCGCTCGAGCACGCCGCAGCGGTGTCCGCTTCGCGAAAGCGGCTGGGATCGGGCTCTCGATGTGTCGGATCGCTGCCGTCAGGTCGATTCAGGCTCAGGCTCAGGCGCTGCCGGTGTCGGGCTCGATCCGGTCGTTTCGGGCTCATCCTGCTTCACTGCGCGCCGACGCGCGCGGGCACGCGCGCTCGATGTGCGGAAGAGCGCGAGCACCTTGCGCTCGTCGCGGTAGACATAGCGGCCTGCGGCGCGGATCTCGTCCATCGCCTCGCGCAGCCACCAGAAGGCGCGATTCCGGAGTGCCATCGCGGCGTTGCCCCCGGGATCGACGGCGCGCTCCGCCGCGCCGCTGCCGAGCGCCGCGGCGAGCTCACGGGCGCGCTCCGGGGCGCGCTTCGGTAGATCGGCCCTGGCCAGCGCGTCGCGGTGCTGCTCGAGGAGCTCGGCGAGCTGGCTCAGATCGCTCACCAGGTCGGCGACGCCGGTGCCAAGGAGGATCCCGTCGACGCGCCGCTCCACCTCCTCGTCCGCCGCGAGGAAGTAGCGGAGCGCCGCGATGGCGTCGCGCTTGAGGGCTTCCGCGTCCTTGCGCTGCGCGCGCAGGTCGGAGGAGAGCGGGAGCGTGCGGACCTCGGTCCAGGCGGACTCGGCGGCGGCGAGCAGGTCGCGCCGGGCAGAGATCGAGGTGCCGACCTCCTTCGAGAGCCTGCTCTTCTTGTAGATCTCCTTGCCGAGCTTGCTCAGGGCGACCTCGAGCTCCCGCGCCTCCTGCAACGTAGTGGAGACGGGGTGGTCGATCGGCGCCTCATAGGCAGGATCGAGATCGAGCAGATCCTGCCGCTGGGCGGCCGTGAGCGTCGACTTCTTCTTCTTGCCGCCGCGCTGCGGCTCAGCGGAGGGCTTCTCGCCCTGCGTGTCCGCGTCCGAGGCGGCCTCGGTTCGTGACTTCTTCTTCTTTTCGCTGGCCATTGGCGTGAGCGTACGGCAGCTCGCGCCATGCGGTCGAGCGTCAAGGGCGCGGGCTGCCCTGGCGGCCTGCCGCGGGGGTCTTGCTGCGCGCCTCGATGATCACCGTCAAAGGACTCGAGTTCGGCTCGTCCATCACACCGGGTCGAGGGACTCCGCCTGCGCGGCGCGCAGATGACTCTCGATCTCATCGAACCGCATGATGACCTGGTTCCGCCCACCAGGAGTCCGGCCAGGGATCCGGAGAGAGAATTCAACGCAAAGGCGCAAAGGCGCAAAGGCGCAAACGAAAGAACAATTATCGTGCATTTTTGCGCCTTGGCGTCTTGGCGCCTTTGCGTTGAATTCTCTCCTCTGGCGAGGCGAGAAGGCTGGGTCGTCGCCCTCACATCGCTGCTCCCGCGGCAGCGGACATCGCCTGTCCCGGCCCGCCAGGCGCGGCCGCGGCCACGGGCAGGAGCGGCACGCCGTCGCGGTAGATGACCACGTTCCCGAGCGCGGCCGGCACCCGCGGCCCCGGCGTGACGATGCCGACCAGGTTCAGCGGGTCGCACGCCGAGAGCTGCACGATCTCGCCGGACAGGGGCTCTCGCCGGACGGCGCGGAGCGCGTCGAGCGCCTCGGGCAGCGCGAAATGCTCGCCCACGAAGCCGGCGACGAGGTGCCCTCCCCGGAGCTGACCCGCCATCTCGAGCCGCCGGTAGACCCGGAGGAGGTCGCGCCACGCGGGCGGCCGCGGCTCGCGCACGAGCAGCTCGCGACAGACCACGCCGTAGCGGCGGAGGTACTGGTGCGCGAGCGCCTCGACAGCGTCGGGGCCCTCGGCGCTCTCGCCAGCAGCGGGCGCGAACGCGTCCGGGCGCGCTCGCAGGAGCGACCACCTGCCCGACGCGACGGGGCCGCCCCGGCGCGTCCCGCCGCGCAGGCGGCCCGCGCCCAGCGCGACGGCCGCGCCGCCGCCGCCGAGCAGCGAGCGCAGCGCCGCGAAGCCGTCGCCGGTCACGAGCCCCGCGGCGACGAGCTCCCAGAGCGCCTCCTCGACCTCGTCCCGGGAGCGGCTCGCGCCGCCCAAGCCGCCCGCGCCGCCCACACCGACGGCGAGGTCGTCGAAGAACGACGCGCCCGCGCGCGTCAGGAACGACAGCACGCCCTGCGCCGCCTCGGAGAGCGACGCCGGCGGCGGCGCGCCCTCGGCCTCCCGCGGCGCGAGGAGCCACGGGAGATCGCGGCGCAGCGCCAGCGTGATCGGCGCCGCGCGCGTGGGCGCCGCCGCGTCGCGCGGGACCACGCGGCCCCACGCCACCTCGCCGGACAGGCAGAGCGCGTCGAGCAGCCCCTCGTCGTAGCCGGCCACGCGCGCGGGCAGCACCGCCTGCTCCCACGCGCCGGCGGCGAGCTCGAAGCCCTGCAGCTGCTCGATGACCCGCCCGAGGCCCCCCGGCCCGCGCGCCTGCGTGCCCGGCCGCACGCCCTGCCACGCAAGGAGGAACCGGAGGAGCTCCGCCGCGGTCGCGGGCTCGATCGCCTTGCGCAGGCCGGTGACGGTGCGGCGGTGGATGCGGGCGAGGAGATGGCGGTCGCACCACTCGATCGACGGATCGCTGCCGTCCGCGGCGGCCTGCGCCGACCGCGACGGCGCGCCCGGCAGGAAGCGCCCGCGCAGCGCGCCGCCGGCGAGCTCGATCCGCGTGAGCGCGGACAGCGCCTCGTACGCGGGCACGTCGAGCCGCGACGCGAGATCCTCGGTCGAGATCGGCCCCGCGGCGCTCAGGAAGCCGCGGACGAGCGCCGTGATGGCGGCGCCGCGATCGACCGCCCCGGCGGCCCCGCGCACGGCGGGCGGCACCGCGACGTCGGGCGCAAACACCGCCTCCGGCCAGATCACCTCGACAAGCGGCCGCCGCTCGGTCGCCACCCAGCGCGGCGCGCGCGGCACGCCCGCGCCCGGAGCGGCGCCCACCTCGGCCGCGCGCCCCGCGGCGCAGAGCGCCTCGAAGTGCCTCGCGAGGCCGCTCCGGATCCCCTCCTCCGCGGGGAGCGCGACCCGGTCGAGCAGGAGCTCGTGCAGCTCGTCCGCGTCGCGCACGTCCGGCCGCGCCTCGGAGACCACCTCGGCGACGACCTGCGGGTCGAGCCCGCCCAGCCGCTCGGCGACCTCCGCCGGGAGCCCGCGCCGCACCCGGACCGCCCTCGCGCGGCGCTCCTCGAGCGGGGCGTCGTCGAGGAACGCGTAGGGGTTCGCGTTCAGGATCTCGTGCGAGAAGACGCTCGGCTCCGGCGTGTCGAGCGCGACGACGCGGATCGCCCCGCTGCGCAGGCCGACGAGCAGCGCGCGCAGCCCCTCGACATCCATCAGCTCGGTCAGGCAGTCGCGCAGCGCCTCGCGGACGAGCGGGTGATCCGGCGGATCGACGTGCGCGAAGAGCCCGTGGTTGTCCTGGCAGCCCTGCTGCTCGGGGAAGATCGAGAGCAGGAGGTCGTCGGCGCGCATGCGCTGGAGCGCCGGCGGCACCCGCCGGCCCCCGCGGAACCGGAGCAGCGCGAGCGCGCGGGACGCGGCCCAGCGGAAGCGCGTGCGGAACATCGGGCCCTGGAGAGCGGCCTGGACGAGCACCTCCTCGAGGCCCTCGGGGCGGACCAGATCGAGCACCTCGTCGATCGGGATCCCGTGCTCCGCCGACAGCGAGAGCAGCACGCCGTCGTCGGTCGCCGCCGCCTGGAGCTCGAAGTCGAACGAGCGGCAGAAGCGCTTGCGCAGCGCGAGCCCGAGCGCGCGGTTCACCCGGCCGCCGAGCGGCGTGTGGACGACGATCTGCTGCCCCCCGGCCTCGTCGAAGAAGCGCTCGACCACGACGGTCGCGCCGCCAGGGACCGCGCCGAGCGCCGCGCGCCCCGCCTCGATGTAGTCGCGCACGAGCAGCGCGCCGCGCGCGTCGAGCGCGCACGCCTCCATGAGCCAGCGCGCCGCCCGGGACCACGCCGCCCGCGCCTCCTCGCCGCCCTGGCCCCGCTCGGCCGCCGGCCGCGTCCCCTCGGCCCGCTCCTCGTCGAGGCGCGCGGCGACCTCGGCGCGGAGCGCCGCGACCTCGGCCGAGAGCTCCGGGGTGCGCGCCGGCGCCTCTCCTAGCCAGAACGGCACCGTCGGCGCGGCGCCGTGGGCGTCCTCGACCCACATCTGGCCGCCCTCCAGCCGGAGCACCCGCCAGGAGGTGTTGCCCAGCAGGAAGACGTCGCCCCCGGACGACTCGATCGCGAAATCCTCGTCGAGCGTGCCGACCTTGGTGCCGTCGGGCTGGAGCACCACGTCGACGGCCGCGATGTCGGGGATCGCCCCGCCCGAGGTGAGCGCCGCGAGCCGCGCGCCGCGCCGCCCGCGCAGCCGGCCGCCGATCGCGTCTCGGTAGACGAGCGACCCCGCCCGCTGCCGCGCGCCACGGGCCGCGGACGCGCCGTCGTCCGCCGCGGCGGCGCCGCCCGAGACCATGGCCACCACCGCGTCGAAGTCGCGGCGCGAGAGGCCTTCGTAAGGCGCGGCCCGGCGGACGAGCGCGTAGAGCCCCTCCTCGTCCCGCTCCTCGCACGCGCACGCGGCGATGATCTGCTGCGCGAGCACGTCGAGCGGCCCCTCGCGCGACGCCATCCGATCGAGCTCGCCGCGGCGCGCGGCGCGCACGATCGCCGCGCACTCGACGAGCTGGTCGCGCGTCAGCGGGAAGAGCCGCCCGCGCGGCGTCGCGGCGAGGGCGTGGCCCGAGCGGCCGATGCGCTGGAGGGCGACGTTGATCGACCGCGGCGAGCCGACGAGGCAGGCGAGGTCGACCGCGCCGACGTCGATGCCGAGCTCGAGCGACGCGGTCGCGACGACGACCCGGAGCTCCCCGGCCTTGAGGCGCCGCTCCGCCGAGAGGCGCCGGGCCCGCGAGAGGCTGCCGTGGTGGGCCGCCACGACGTCCTCGCCGAGCCGCGCGCCGAGCGCGTGCGCGACCCGCTCGACGAGGCGGCGCGTGTTGACGAACACGAGCGTCGACCGCGCTCCCTCCGTGAGCGCCGCGATGCGGTCGTAGATCTCGGTCCACTGCTCGTGCGTACAGACCGCGCCGAGCTCGTCGCGGGGCACCTCGATGGCGAGATCGAGATCCCGCCGCTGCCCGACGTCGACGATCTGGGGCAGCTCGCGCGCGCCGGCGACGAGCCGGGCGGCGATCTCGATGGGGCGGACCGTGGCGCTGAGGCCCACGCGCTGCGGCCGGGCGCCGCCCTGGCCGACCACGAGGTCCTCGAGCCGCTCGAGCGAGAGCGCGAGGTGGGCGCCGCGCTTGTCGCCGGCGATCGCGTGGACCTCGTCGAGGATCACCGTGCGCACCCCGGAGAGCGCGCGCCGCCCCGACGCGCTGGTCAGCAGGATGAACGCGGACTCCGGCGTCGTGACGAGCACGTGCGGCGGCCGGGCCGCCATGGCGCGCCGCTCCTGCGCGGGGCTGTCGCCGGTCCGCACGAGGGCACGGATGCCCGGCGCGGGCAGGCCCGCCGCCTCCATGGCCGCGGAGATCTCGGCGATCGGCTGCTCGAGGTTGCGGTGGACGTCGTGGGAGAGCGCCTTCAGCGGCGAGATGTAAAGGACATCCGTGCGGTCCTCGAGCGCGCCACGCGCCGCGTCGCGGACGAGCCGGTCGAGGCAGAAGAGGAAGGCCGCGAGCGTCTTGCCGGCGCCGGTCGGCGCGCTGATCAGGGCGTCGCGGCCGGCCGCGATGACCGGCCAGGCGCGCTCCTGGGCGGGGGCGGGGGCGCCGAAGCGGTCACGAAACCACCGGTCGACGACGGGGTGAAACATCCCATCGAGGGTAGCCCGCCGGGGGGAGAGGCGAAAGCGAGAGGGGCGGCGGTTGGCGTGGGAGAGCGGCGCGAAGCGCGGGGCGAAGGTCGCCCCCGCCATGGCGCCGTCTTCCGCGGGGAGGGCGTGCAGGATCTACACCCTTCGACGCGCCCGGTGGAACGTCACCGTCCAACAGCTCGATAGGTCCCGTTCTCGTCCCTGGTCCACCAGCGCCCTCCCTCGTCCAGGCAGACCGTGGCAGAGCGCGCTTCGAGCGTCTGCGCATCGTACAGCCGCAGGCACCCATCCTTCGAGCGCGTTTCATGCTGATAGCCCACCCCGACCAGCACACGTCGGTCTCCCGCCGTCGTGTACAGCAGCCAGTTATCTTTCCCCGCGGAGTTCGCCGCGTCCAGCCGCGCATCGACGGGCAGATCGATGAAGCCCTGCACTCCGGCGCTCTTCAGGAGGTTGAGCTGGGCTTGCAGCCACGGGAGGCCACGAAGATCGCTGCACTGTCGATAGCCAACCATGGGCTGCTTCTGACCGCAGTCCGCTGGAGCCCAGAGGAGATGGCTCAGCCTCATGGTGTCACGTGGCTCGGACGCCTTCACGGTGTCACGTAGCTCGGGCTCCGAACGGAGACACAGGAAGGTCGCTCCAGCAGCGGCGAGAGCCATCGCCAGCGCCGTAGCACGGAGCATGCGGCTCGCCGGCGATTCCCTGCGGGGGCGGCCTGGGGTGCTCTCACCGGCGACGCCGAGCCGCGATGAAGTGCGCACGACCATGGACCGGAGCTCGCGCGCGACCTGCTCCCAGGCCTCGTCGTGGTCCGGATGACGCGTGATGGCTCGCCCGTCCGGAGGAAGGTGGTTCAGCGCCGCGAACGGAGCGCCGCGCCAGTCGACAGGGCGCACCAGGATGGGGACCACGCGCGCCGCGCCCAGGCGATGGCGCACCATCGCCTGGGCCGCCTGCTCGTTGCACTCGTCGGATGCCACGAAATCCGGGGTGACCAGCAGCAGGACGACATCGGCGGCCTCCATCTGCCTGCGGATCGCCGCTCGCGCATCCTCGCCTGGATGGACCATGCGGTGATGCCAGAGCGCGATCAGATGCTCGCGGCAAAGCGACGCCAGATGGCGCTCCAGGAGCTGGCAATGCGATGAATCCGCAGCGGCATGGCTGATGAAGATCCTCGACGACACGCTGTTCCCTCCGCCTGGCGCTCACCTCGCGCTGCCTGCCGGAAGCCTCCGCCCCGATCTCGCCGGCGAGGTACCGGGAACGCCCTGGTGCAGGCCCATGCGGCGGCCATGGTGCCCCGGTTGCCGGCAGCGGTCACCAGGATCGGTCGGAACCGGCCTCGCGCGCTTCTGCGCGGGGGCGCCGAAGTGGTCACGGGACCACCGATCGACGACGGGGTGAACCATCCCGTCGAGGGTAGCCGGCCGGGGGTGACGCGGACGCGAGAGGGGTGGACCGTCGGACGGCGCGGGGCGAAGGCCCGCGGCGACCTGGGCGAGCTCCTGAAGAAAAGATCGACCGACCGCTGTCGGGTTCTTCTCTCGCCTTTCGGATGAAGGAGTGAAGCGCGCGGAGGGCGGGGTGAGACGCACCCCGAGACCGCACATGCTGCCGGAGCGAGGCTCACAGAGGCCTCTCTCCAACCCGAGAGGAGAGCCCCGATGTCTACCCCCACGACCGCCGAAGTGAAGCTCCCCAACATCCAGCCCCAGCGCACCGAGGCCGTGTACCTCGCGGCCGACGAGTCGCTGATGCAGCTCGTCGTCGACTACTACTACCGGCGTTATGACGAGTACTTCGAGCAGGAGGGCACGCTCCCGGAGCTCGGCGCGAGCTACCTGTACTCCATCCCGACGTCGCCAAGGCTCAACCTGGCGCCGCTGCCGCCCCAGGTCCAGGCGGGCAGGTCCAATACGCTCTGCACGGTGGACACGATCCACCTCGCCCTCACCTTCCCGGACCGAAAGCTGGAGTTCATCGCCAGGGCCGACATCCTGGCGACGTGCGCAGCGGCCGGGCCGCGGCTGATCATGAAGGTGGACAAGGCCGTGGCCACCACACAGGGCCAGGTGGATCCCGTCGCGACCCAGGTGCTCGACAGGGTGGTGGTGCCGGCCCTGGTCAAGTGGCTTGAGCGCCTCCTGATCCCCGAGCTGACACAGGGGCTCGGCGACATCCGAGCGACCCTGATCAGCGCGCAGGTCGAGTACGACCAGATCAACGGGTCTGCGCGGGTGTTCGGCGGGAATCAGGCCACGGCGCCTGGCATGGCGATCCCCCGCACGGACCTCCCGCCGATCGAGGGGGCCGGGCGCGTGCGCCTCGTCGTCCGCGAGGACGCCATCAACGTGGCCTTCGAGGAGCTGGTCAAGGATCCCTCCTGGAAGGAGAAGGAGAAGGCCAGCTACTCGGTGTTCTCGGGCGAGGCCGAGGTGAAGGCGACCGTCTATTCACCGAACCTCGAGATCTCCGAGGACAAGGCCACGTGCACGATGCGCGTCAAGGCATACGCCAAGGTCTCGGGAAAGGTGGCCGGCATCGGCGAGTCCATCAAGCTGGAAGGAGAGTGCGTGCTGAAGCCCGTCGTGCGGCTCGTGCGCCTGGACGGCGACGCGAAGGCGGCCATCCACCTCGACGTGAAGCGCTCGGACATCGACATCAAGCTCGAGGGGAGCTGGGGCCCGCTCGACTTCGCCGCAAGTCGCTCAACAAGACCATCGACGCCCTGCTGGACGCGGTGCTGGACCAGGTGGCGCGCTTCGCCTCGAACATCCAGCTCGTCGCGTTCGACATGAACAAGCTCGCGAGGTCGGCCGGCCTGGACGTGGCGATCGGCCTCGATGAGCTGAGCTTCAAGAAAGAGATGCTCTGCGGGCAATTCACGCTTCGCGAGCGCCCGTGATCCGATCGAGGAGACGCTGTGGGCGGAGCACGGTCCAGTCCGTGTCGCTCTCCAGGACGAGCGTCTCCATGATCCGCATGTCCGCAGGGTGGTGACGGAAGACGCGCCTTCGAGAGCGTGGAGTGCTTCAGCCGAGCGGGTGTGTCGGCTGGAGCACGGCTTCGCTGAGCGCGGAGAGGCGCACAGGGTCGGCGCGGTGGTACTCCGGATCGGCGATCATGTCCGTGAACGCCCTTCGCGAGGGATACCGGACGAGGGCGACGCAGTCCCAGGACTGGCCGGACTCGGCGCAGAGCGCCGTCTTGCCGTCGCCCGCGTAGAGGATCTCGCCGCCGTGGCGGGCGAGGACGGGGCGCGCGAGCGCGATGTACTCGAAGTAGCGCTCGCGGCCGCCGTCGGGGCGGAAGCGGAGGAGGTTCAGCATGACGACGGGCTTGCCGTCGTCCTCGCGGAGAAAGCGCTCGAGGTCGGAGGGGGTGATCGTGATCATCTACTTCAGCCTTTCCTTAGGGATGTCCGTGAACATGACGATGCTCTCGATGCGGTGGCTCGCGTCGTACGCGACGTCGTCGTGGCCGCTGAAGCCGGCGTTCCCCTTGGCGTCGGCCGCCGGACGGGGCGCCGGGGCGCATCCGATCGCGAGCGCGGCGAGGAGGCCCGCCATTGCGGCGCGCCGTGAACGCGCGCATCGTCGCGCGGCATGGCCGCGATCGGCTTCGAGGTGTCCGTCCCGCAGCTGCGGTGCTTCCTCGCCGTCGTGGACGCGGGCTCGGTCGCCGAGGCCGGGCGCAGGCTCGGGATGTCCGCCGCGAGCGTCTCGAAGGCGATCACGCGGCTCGAGGACGGCGCCAGCGTGAGGCTCCTCCATCGCTCGACGCATGCGATCTCCCTCACCGACGCCGGCGAGGCGCTGATCGAGCCCGCGCGCGAGGCCGTGCGCGCGGCGGAGGCCTTCGCCGAGACGGCCGCGAACGCGTCCGATCGCGGCGACGGCGGGAACGTGCGGCTCACGGCGGCGACCGGCATGGTCCGGCACGTCCTCGCGCCGCTCGTGGGCGAGCTCGCGCGCGTGCATCCGGACATCCGGGTCGACATCCGCGTCACGAACCGGGTGCTCGACCTCGCCGAGGGCGGGATCGATCTTGCGATCCGCTCCGGCCCGTTCGACGGTCTGCCCGGGCACATCGCCCAGACCTGGTTCGCCGCGCCGTGGGTGCTCTGCGCGACGCCGGGCTACCTCGCTGGCCGCGCGCGCCCCGCGACCCTGCGCGATCTCGACGGGCACGACCTCGTCGCCTTCCGGAACGGCAGCGGGCGCGTCTTGCCCTGGCCGCACCGGGACGGCAGCTACGAGCCGAAGGCGCGCTTCACCTTCGACGACGGTGACGCGGGCTTCAGCGCGATGCTCGCCGGCGCCGGCATCGCCTGCGCGCCGCTCTACCTCGCCGCGGCCTCCCTCCGGAGCGGCGCCGCGGTCGAGGTGCTCGCGCCGCTCCGCGCCGAGCCCGTCCCGATCTCGCTGCTCCGCCGCGAGCGGCGCCTGACCCCCGGCCGGCTGACGAAGCTGATCGCGTTCCTGAACACGCGCGCTCCGGACCTCTCCGACTTGCTCTGAGCCCACGCCCGGACTCTGGCAGGCCGCGGCGGCGCGCTGTAGACGCGGGCGGGGAAGGGCAGTCTTGCCCTCGCGGAAACGTCAGCCCCAGTCTTCGCAAAGGCATTGAACCCCCTACCCACCGCAAAGGCGTTTGGCCCCCCCTACCCCTGCCGTGCCGAATCTCCCCGAGCTCTGACGCGCGGCTGCGTCACACGCGCCGCTGGCTGCCGTTCTGCCAGGCGATGAGCGCGAACCAGACCATCATCAAGATCGACGCCGGCG
The DNA here is from genome assembly GCF_051524395.1 of Sorangium sp. So ce117. Lineage (NCBI taxonomy): Bacteria > Pseudomonadati > Myxococcota > Polyangiales > Polyangiaceae > Sorangium > Sorangium sp. So ce117. Next base: position 4,057,236 of record NZ_CP150309.1, on the reverse strand, counting down.
CCAGCACCGTCGGGGGCAAGAAGGGCGAGACGAAGCTGTAGGCGAAGAGCCAGGCGCCGGCGGGGACGCCGACGAGCTTCACCGGCAGCGAGGCGGCGCGCGACGCCGTCACGATCCAGATGCCGGCGAAGATGTGGGCGCCGAGCCGCACCGGATCGGAGACGGCGTGGGGCACGTGGTTGAGTGCCATCACGCCGGTGGTCACGTCGAGGAACAGCCAGCCGTAGCCGGCCATCCGCGCCCACTCCGGCGCCCGCAGGCTCGGGACCAGCGCGAAGACCGCGAGGTGGAAGGCGAGCCCCGGGTACTCGGGCCACAGCGCGCCGGGGGCGACGGCGAAGCTGACCATGACGGGGGCGAAGCACAAGAACGCGGCGCTGGCGGCGACGCGCGGCGAGCATGGGGCGGCGGACGATTCCTGCATTGCGTGGGCTCCTCGCTATCGAGCGCGAGCATGCGGTCCGACCGCGGCGTCGTCTTGGGCTTCCTTGCGCCAACTCTGGCGCGCGCGACCGCCAGCGTCGTTCTCGAGCGTTCGTGCGCAAACTTCGGAGAGCGCGACCGCTGGCGCCGGTTTACGCTCGGTGGATGCCGAGAGACGCCGCGCCCGTGCGCACCGAGCTGCGCGCCTACGCCGACGTGCCCGGTGTGCGCTCGCTGCTCGTCGACGCCGACGAGCGGCTGTGGTGCGCGGTGAAGGAGACGTACGCGGTGGCGCTGATCCATCGCGGGCGCGCGGAGTTCTGGTCGCGCCGCGGCGGCGTGGCCAGCGCGCGGGGCGACCTGCACCTCGACGCGCCGACGAGCGTGCACAAAGATCTGCGGCGCGACGGGCCGGCGCGCTTCCAGATCGTGACCTTCGACGTGGCGCTGGTGCGCGAGCAGGCCGAGCGCCGCGGCCTGCGGCCGAGCCTTTCGCTGCGGGTGCCGCTGCTCGAGCGGCGCCATCCCGATCGCCGGCCGTTGCTCGCCCTCCACCGTGCGTACCGCGGGCGGCCCGATCCGCTCACGCGGCAGGTCGTCGTGGCCGAGGCGCTCGACGCGCTGGTGCGCCAGCTCGACGGCGCCGATGCGCGGCCACACGCCGGCGTGGCGCGCGGCCGCCTCGGGCGCGCCGCCGAGCTCATCCACGCGCGCCTCGGCGAGGCCCTCTCGCTCGACGAGCTGGCGGCGGCGGCCGGGCTCGATCGCTACCAGCTGTGCCGTGCGTTTCGCGCCGAGCACGGGATCCCGCCGTACACCTACGTGCTGCGCATGCGCGTGGCGCGCGCGTACGCGTGGCTGGCGGCGGGCAGGCCGGTGAGCGAGGTGGCGACCGCGCTCGGCTTCTGTGATCAGAGCCAGCTGCACGGCCATTTCCGGCGCGCCTTCGGGATCACGCCCGGCGCCTTCGCCCGCGCCGCCCGCCGTGGCTACGCGCCGCTCGCGGTGGTCGAACGATAGGCCACGCGCCGCTCCCGAAAAGTTACCGCCACACGTGCGGCGCCGCGCCGTCAGCGCCCGCCGCGGCCTCGCCGGGCCGCCCGATCCGCCTCTTCCTCGCCGAGCTCCTCCGATTCGGCCTCGTCCGCGTCGAGCGGCGCGATCCGCGACCTCTTCGACGCGCCCTCGACCGGCGCCGGCGGCGGAGCGCTCCCACGGATCTCCTGCGCGATCCGCGAGAGCACCGTCGCGACCCCCTCCTCGAGGGCGTGCCCGAAATCCTCCGCGCTCTGCTCGAGGCGCTGCTTGCGCTCGAGGCGCTCGGCCTCGCGCTGCTCCTTCAGCCGCCGGTGCTGCTCTGCCCGCGACTGCGCGGCGCTGCGCTCGAGCTCCCGGCGGATCTGCCGCGGGGACACGTCGCTGGAGAGCGCGCCGAGCGCGTGAAAGGCGAGCCCCAGGCCGCACCCGAGCAGCGGCCAGAAGAACCACCACGGCCCGTCCGTGAGCGCGTTCACCGCGAAGAGGAACGCGTTCACGAGGAGGAACGAGAACAGGTGCGAGCGGAACCCCTTGCGCCGGCGCGCGAGGATGGCCTCGCGCGCCGCCTCCTCGCCCCGGACATGCTCGATGTCGCGCGATGCGGCCTCGATCGCGCCCCGGGAGATGCCGATCTCCTCGGCCGCCGCGACCAGCTCGTCATGGCTCACGTCGCGCGTCTGCGCGTCCCGCAGGGCGCGCTCCAGGATGGCCCGCACCTCGGCCTCGGTGTACTGCCGCCCGCTCTGCTTGCCCGGTTTCACCATCGCTCTCCTCGCGACCGCGCGGAGCATACGCTTGACCGCGTGCGGCCGCGCCGCTTCCATGAGCGGAAGGACCCCATGAGCAGCGAAACCGCCTCACAACGCGTGGGGACCACGATCCGCAACAAGTGGACGCTGGAGCGGCTGCTCGGCGCCGGCGGCATGGCCGCCGTCTACGTCGGCGTCCACCGGATCGGCCGCCGGGACGCGCTCAAGATCCTGCACCCGCAGGCCGCGAAATCGAAGGAGATCTGCGACCGGTTCGAGCGCGAGGCCCAGGCCGCGAACCGCTTCCGCCACCCGGGCGCCGTCGAGATCCGCGACATCGACGTCGCCGAGGACGGGGCGCCTTTCCTGGTGATGGAGCTCCTCGAGGGCGAGTCGCTCGCCGAGCGCGAGCGCCGCCTCGGCGGCCTCCAGCTGGCCGAGGTGCTCCGCTTCACAGCGCAGGTGCTCGACACGCTCGCCGCGGCGCACGCGCAGGGGATCATCCACCGCGACATCAAGCCGCCCAACCTGTACGTCGTCGGCGACGGCGCAGCGGACACGCCCGCGCACGGCGGCGTCCCGCGGATCAAGGTCCTCGATTTCGGGCTCGCGCGGATCCGCCAGGACTCCAGCCTCCAGGGGGAGCTCACGCGGATGGGCCTGGTGCTCGGCACGACGCCCTACATGCCGCCGGAGCAGGCGAAGGGCCGCGACATCGACACCCGCGCCGACCTCTTCGCGGTCGGCGCCACCATGTTCCGGCTGATCGCCGGCCGCCATGTCCACGAGGCGAGCACCGACTTCGACCTCCTGCTGAAGATGGGCAGGGAGCCGGCGCCGCCGCTCGCCCAGCGCGCGCCGCACGCGCCGCGCGACGTGTGCCTCGTCGTCGATCGCGCGCTCGCCTTCGACCGCGATCAGCGCTACCCCGACGCGCGCCAGATGCTGGAGGACGTGCGCGCCCTCCTGCGCAGCGAGCCGCCGCCGCGCGCGTCGCGCTTCGCGCACGCGCTCGCTCCGGACGCGATCACGCTGCGAGAGCAGCCGTCGCCCCGAGGCGCCGCGGACGAGAGCGGGCCCGCCACGATCCCGGTGATGCCCGCGAGCGTCTCGACCGCTGTCGAGGGCATCACGGGCATTACCGTCGACTGGAGCGACGAGCCTCCCGTGAGCGGCGGCTCCATCACCAGAGAGTGGGTGCGCCCCGAGGCCGCGAAGGAGGACTCGATCGCCGTCGACTGGAGCGACGAGCCGCTGGACGGGGGCGCGCCCGCCTCGCGCCCGGCGCGGCGCTGACCGGGGGCGGCCCGTCCGGCGGGGCGAAGGTGCCGCCGACGGAGGCGAAAGCGCCGCCACCGCCCGAGCAAGACGGGAGCCGCTCGGCTAGGATGCGCCGGCCATGCTCGGCGAAGCGAAGCGGATCTACCTGGCCACGCGGAAGAAGCACGATCAGCTCTTCAACACCTACCTGATGCGCCCGCTCGCCGGCGGCGTGGTCGCGCTCCTCGCGCGGACCGCGATCACGCCGAACCAGGTGACGCTGCTCAACCTCGCCGTGTTCGTGGCCGCGGCGGCGCTGCTCGTCGCGCTGCCCACGGCGGCGGGGGGCCTCGTCGCCATCGCCGTGCTCGAGCTGAGCTACCTGCTCGACTGCGCCGACGGGATGCTGGCGCGCCACAAGCAGCTCGCGTCGAAGGAGGGCCACCTCTTCGACTTCTTCACGGACGAGCTCAAGGCGGTGCTCCTCTCGGGCGCCCTCTCGATGCGCCTCTTCAGCGCCGGCGGCCTCGGGCTGGACGGCGGCCGCTGGCCCGGCGGAGACCCGCGCTTCCTGCTCGCCGGCGTCGTGGGGGTCGCGGTGATCGCCTCGGCGATCTCGCTCACGAACTTCGTCCGCCGCCCGGAGATCAGCGGCAAGGAGACCTCGGTCTCCGCCTATTACGAGACCGCCACGGAGGAGCGGCCCCGGTCGCCCGCCGCCCGGGCGGCGGGGCTCGTGATGACGTTCCTGCGCTTCCTGAACCACTACCCGAGCCACATCTGGGCGTTCGCGCTCGCGGACCGGCTCGACGTGTTCTTCTGGATGTATGTGCTGATCAACCTCCTCTACCTGGCGAAGGGCTGGCTCGGGCTGCTGCTCAGGTTCGGACGGTCGTAGCCCGTCATCGCCCCCCGCCGTAGGGCCATGTCACAGGGAGAAGGCGTCGAGACGACCCACCCTGCGTTCCTGTGTGCGATGACCGAACAGCGTGATCTGCCCCGACGGACTGGTGGAGATCCTGGGCCCGGTTGAGGTATGAACGCGCGATGGAGATCCAAGATCTTTCCGACTTCATGCGCGCCGACCCTCGCTTCGCCACCCGCCGCAAATGGCTGATCCTGAGCGAGACCGTGTACACGCCCACGGGTGAGAAGGTGGAAGAAGGGTTCCGCTACTTCACCTGCCCGATCGGAGCGCTCACTGCCGCCCTGGAGAGGCGGGACTTCGCCGCCATCGCGAAGCTCCCCTTCGCCCTGGATGGGGAGGGCGAGCCGGACACCTCCGCGGTGCGCCTGGATCTCGCCTATACCGCGTCCGGTGCGCTCGCCGCCTTCCAGCCCGTGGAGTATCGCGACCACGCGCCCACGTGCCTGTCGGCGCCCCTGGTCCTCGAGCGCGCCGAGGCCCAGGCGCTCCGCGACATCCTGCGAGAGCTCGACCAGTCCGCCTAGCACGACAGCCGCGGTGAGAGAGCAGCACCTCTGGCACGCACGCAGCCGGGTGCTGCTCCACTTCGCGCGCCGCGCGCCGCGCGGCCATGCTGGCGGCCGCTCCTTGCAAGCTCCCCGGAGGCTCGGTTAAAGCGCCTCGATGCGGAGATCCCTTCCCTGGCTGGCTTGCTTCACCCTCGGCCTCGGGCCCGTCGGCTGCGGCACAGAGGGCGATGACATGACCCCGGCCACACCGTCGGAGTACAAGCACCCTTTGCCGGAAGGCGCGAGCATCTGTGGGCGAGCCGACTTCGAGGAGATGTTCCCTTTCTCCCTTCGATCCTCGACCCTCCCCGTGCTCGTGCACCATTACAAGGCGGAAGAGCGCGACACCGCGCGCCAGGTCCTCGCGTTCGTCGAGGAGGGCTGGGACTATCATGTGCGCCAGATCGGCATGCGCCCGCCCATCGGCGATGGCGGAGAGTGCGGGCCGGACGACGCGCTCGATGTGTTCGTGTGGAGAGGCCACCGCAGCTGCCTCGTCGACGTCCTCGGAGGCGAGCCGTCGACCTCATGGGACGACCGGCACCCCTACATGATCGTCGATCCGTGGGGGCCTTACGGCGGCTCCGCTCTCGAGGAGACCGTGGTGCACGAGATGGCGCACGCCTCGCAGGCCGCGGACGACTGGAGCGAGAGCCCCGTCGTCTTCGAGATGTCGGCGACGTTCCTCGACCAGGTCCGCGCGGATCGCTATGCGGGCGAGGGCCTGGCCGACTTTCAGAGGCACCCGGAATGGGCGATCGACCACAACGACCATTACGAGACATGGTCCATGTACGGCGCCTCCATGGTGCTGCTTTACCTCAAAGATCGGTTCTTCGACGGCGATCCGCGGTTCGTCTCGCGCATGTGGCTCGGGTCGCGCGACGCCCCCGCCGCAGGCGACGGCGCGCAGCCCAACGAGCCTGACTTCGTCGATGCGCTCGATGCGATGCTCCGAGAGGCGGCGGGCATGAGCTATGTCGAGGCCGTCCACGAGCTCGCGCGCTGGCGCTGGTACACCGGCGATCACATCGACGACCGCCATTTCCGGCACTTCGCGGGCGGCCTTCAGCACCTCGCGGCGGCGAAGCTCTCGCTGGCGGCCCAGGTCGAGGCCAGGCCGGGCAGGATCGACGTCCGCGAGCGCGCGCCGATGTTGCTCGGCACCAGCTATATCGAGCTCTCGGCAGGAGCGGACACGCCGCGATCGCTCCGGGTGTCGCTCGAGGCGCCCGGCGACGCGAGGCGCCGCTTCGTCGTCCAGGCCGTCCCCGGTCTGACGCCCGACTCGGACGGCGAGATCCTGGACCTGTCGTCCGGCTCCGCGGAGCTGAAGCTCGCAGCCGACGGGAAACGAACGCTCGTGGTGACCGCGCTGCCCACCGGGGCCTACGATCCCGACGCGAGAGGTGAAGAGCGGTATCCGTTCACCCTGATCGTGCGCGACGACGCTGCGCCGCGCCCGGCGTGGAGGCGCGGCGCCGCGCCTCGGCCAAGGGAGCCGGGGAAGGTCGGTGGTCAGCGCTTCGCGACCGGGGCGAACAGAGGCACGAGGCGCTCTTCGATCTCCGTGAGGTAGTCCATGAGCCCGGTCGCGGCGCCTCGCTGCTTCAGGGTGGTCAAGGGAGGGTCTTTCATGCATGCTTCCTCCCGCTCTGGATCCCCTCCCGTGAGCGCATGGAGCACCCGCTTCGCATCGCGCTTCGCGCCTTCCTCGCTCGCCGTGAGCCGCTCGGCGCTGAAGCGGGGGTCGAAACCGAGATCCTTGCGCTCGCGCTCGAGGAGCGCTCTCTCGGCGTCGTCGCGAGGCTCGTAGCCAGCGAGGATCCAGCACTCGCGCTTGGTATTGGCGACGCCGATGACGACCGCGAAGGGCCACGGCTGTGAATCCCGCGCCTGCTCGAAACCCTCGCGACGTCGGCTCAGCTTGTCCGCGTCACGCGTGAGGATCACAACGTCTGGAGGAGAGCCGAGCGTGGCGAGGAGCTTCAGGGCCTGCTCGGCCATCGCTGCGTCTGGTTCGCGCGGTCTTCCGCCGGAGAACCCGTGCGCGACGACATGTCGCGCTCTCGCCATCCCCTTCATGCTCGTCCACTTCAGGTGAGAATCCTGAAGGAAGATACCATGATAACGGCGAAAGAAATCCATCGTCTCCGAGCCAATCCAGTCGACGTTTTCGCAGAGCGCTCGATCGGACAGCACGCAGGCCGTGCGCCGGTCGGCGTCCGCTTCACATACGATCGCTATCGAGCAGGCCACCTGCTCAGGCATGGGGCTGCGGGCCTCGATCGCGGACCCATTCCTCGCCGACCATGCTCCAGATCTCCCCTGGGCGCATGAACTCTTTCCAGCGCTCAAACTGCGGATGATCGTTCAACCGGGCCCACCTCACGGCGCCGGTCTCGTCGGCGCTCATCAGTCGAACCTCCTCAGGCTCGAGATGATCGATGAGGTAGGGGGAGTGGCTCGTCGCGACGATCTGCAGGTCAGGAAGCGCGTCGAGCAGCTTGCGGATCTGCGCGACCAGATCGGCGATGGCCCTCGGGTGGATCGCACGCTCAAGGTCGTCGATGAGGAGCAAGTGCGCGCTCCTACGACCGATGATCGCCGTTAAGATACCCAGCACGATGAGCGTCCCCTCGCTCGCGGCATGGGCTGGTAAATTGGCCGCACCGCGCATGTCCAGCACGACACGATGGCCAACGTACTCGCGCTCTACGGTGCTCGTCGTCGTCTGGCCGTTGATGGTCACCCGCTGGATCTCGGGCCGCCTCACCGCTGACCGCTCCAGACGGATCCTCTCCACAGACGGAATGACTGCGCGCAGCGCCTCCTCCACGCGTCGGAAGTCGTCCGCGCGCGAGATGAGCATCTCGGCGAGCACGGCGGCCAGGCCATCGCCGTCCGGCTCTATTCGCGGCACGAGCGAGGCGCTGTAGGACGGCTGGGCAAGCTTGGTCGCGTCGAGCCTGAGCAAGTCCGCCGGAGGGCGAACAGCATCCACCGCATCTCGAGCTTCATCCGACAACTGAATGCCACCCATCTGTTCCGTGAATACGTCATCACCATGGTGAACGGTCACGTACCTTGCCCAGTGCAGTTCGTCGTATTCCTCTGCACGAAGCTCGATCGAGCCCGCCTTGCCCCTCCAGGTGCCCGTGCATCGAATCTCGATCGGCTCGCTGGTGCCATGAGAGCGGACCACGGACGGATGTCGCTCACCTTCCAGGGTTGACCACGGGTCTTCCGCGTGGAGAGCGGCCAGCCCTTGAAGCACGCTCGTCTTCCCGGAGGCGTTCGGCCCTACCAGCACCGTGAACCGCTCGAGCGGGAAACGGATGTCCCGCAGCGCTTTGAAATTCTTGAAGCTGACGGTCTCGATCATGGGCGTGCACCGAAGCCTTCCGCGGGCCCCGCGAGCCTAGACGACCCGGTCCATCCCGGCTACCTCGCCCGCCTGACCTGCTCGCCCTCCGGCTTCCTCCAGCAACGAGATCGCCCGGCTTCTCGCTGCGCCGAGGAGCGAGATCGAGCTCGCTCCCGCCGCGGCGTGTCGCCCTGAACGCAGCTCTCTTCCGCTGCGCGGCGCTGGCTCGTCGCGCGGCGCCCTGCTCGGCGTCAGTCCGTCATCGTGCACACGTGCCGCGCGTCTCAGCGCCACGGTCCGCGGTGTGGCGCCGCCATTCCTCCAGGACCGGGAGAGAGGCGCGCGCCAACCGCCCACAGAACATGCGCCGCCAAAAACTGGCCCTCCTCCCCCTCCCGTGCATTACCGTCGCCGCGCCATGGACACGCCGCCCCGACCGCGCGCCGCAGCTTCACCCGCGGCGCGCCGCCCTGCGTTCGCGTTCCTCGCCCTCGGTGCGCTCCTCTCGGGCTGCGGCCAGCCCCGGTCCGGGAGCACCCCCGATTCGCCACTCGAGGCCCCCGGCAGCGCTAGCGCCAAGGAGGCCGCCGCGCAGGGCCCGGCCTCCACCTCCTCTCCCGCATCCCCCGCCCCGGCCGAGGACGAGCCGCCGCCCGGCCTGCCCGAGGGCCCGCCCATCGTCTCGCTCGGCGGCGTCGCCACCCCGCCGGCGCCGGTCCCCGAGGGCCGCCCGCGGCTCGCCAGCACCTCGATGCTCACCCGCGTCCTTGCGCGGCCCAGCGCCGACGCGAAGCCCGTCGGCTTCCTGCGCGCCGGCGCGGTCGTGGAGATGGATCCCGAGCCCGCCGGCACGTCCGGCTGCCCCGGGGGCTTCCGCAAGATCAAGCCGTTCGGCTACGTCTGCGTCGGCCCCGATGCGACGCTCGACCTCGACGACGAGATCGTCCGCGCCGCGGCACGCCGCCCCGACGTCACCCACAAGCTCCCGTACATGTACGGGACCGTCACGCGCGGCGGCCCGGCCTACGCGCGCATCCCGACCGAGGACGATGTCGCGCGCTTCGAGCCGAGCCTCAAGAAGCACCTCGATCGCTGGGCCAAGGACGAGGAGAGCGGCGCCACCTACGGCCTCGACGTCTGGCTCAAATGGAGCGCAGAGCCCGCCCCGCCCGCGCTCGACGCGCTCGCGCAGCGCATCACCGATCGCGAGATCCCCTGGTACCTGCGGGACGGCCGGCGCGCCCCCAACCTCTCCGGCCTCATCAAGACGAGCGACGCCGTGAAGATCGACGAGGTCTCTCGGCGCAACGGGATGGCCTTCCTCGAGTCGTTCCTCCACGAGGGCCGGCGCTACAACGTCACAACCGATCTGCGCGTCGTCCCGGCCGACAGGTTCCGCCCCATCCGCGGCTCCGAGTTCCACGGCGTCGAGATCGGCAAGGACATCGACTTCCCGTTCGTGCTCGTGCGCCGCGCCGGGGGCAAGCGATGGCGCGTCGAGGGCAAGAAGCTCGTCGACGGCGGAGAGCTCGAGTGGCGCTCCGCCGTGCCCCTCACCGGCAAACAGCAGTTCTTCGGCGGCAAGCTGCACTACGAGACGAAGGACGGTGACTGGGTCGACGACCGCCACGCCGGCCGCATCGACCCTGCCAAGAAGATGCCTGCCTGGGGCAAGAACGGCGAGAAGTGGCTCGACGTCAACATCACGAAGCAGGTGCTCGTCGCCTACGAGGGAACGAAGCCCGTCTATGCGACGCTGATCTCGAGCGGCGAGGCGGGGCTCGAGGACCACGAGTCCAGCACCGCGACCAAGCGCGGGATCTTCCGTATCCACACGAAGTTCGTCACGAGCACCATGGACTCGGACACCGTCGGTGAGGAGTTCGAGCTGCGCGACGTGCCTTACGTGCAGTACTTCGAGGAGGGGTATGCGCTGCACGGCGCGTACTGGCACGACAAGTTCGGCCGGCCCAAGAGCCACGGCTGCATCAACCTGTCTCCAGAGGACGCCCGCCGCCTGTTCTTCTGGACCGAGCCGGCCGTCCCGCCGGGATGGCACGGCGCAGCGCGCTCGCTGACCGGCACCGTGGTGTTCGTCCACCCCTGAGCCGCGCGGCGCCACGGCGCCACGACCACCACGCGCCCGGCAGCCCCTCGGCTCAGGGAGGCGAGGGCAGCACGAACGCTCGGCGCGCTCGCACGCGAGAGGAGCGGGACAGATCGATCGGAGGCCACACTCCGTGCGACTGCCGGCTAGAACGGCGCCGGGGTCGTGGTAGCGTCCCGCCCATGCAGCTTGCCGTCGTGGGAACAGGGTATGTCGGCCTCGTCGCCGGCGCGGGGTTCGCGGATTTCGGGAATGACGTGGCGTGCGTCGACGTGTCCGCTGCCAAGATCGAGATGCTGAAGCGCGGAGAGGTGCCGATCTACGAGCCCGGCCTCGACGTGCTGATCGCGAAGAACACCCGCGACGGCAGGCTCCGGTTCTCCACCGACGTCGCCGGCGCCATCCGCGACGCCGAGATCGTCTTCATCGCCGTCGGTACGCCCCAGGCGGACGACGGCTCCGCCGACCTCTCCGCCGTCGAGGCCGTCGGCGAGACGATCGGCAAGAACCTGAACAATTTCAAGGTGATCGCCACGAAGAGCACGGTCCCCGTCGGCACGGCGGACCGGCTCCGGCAGATCATCGGCGCGAACGCCACCCAGCCGTTCGCTGTCGCGTCGAACCCGGAGTTTCTCAAGGAGGGTGACGCGGTCAACGACTTCATGAAGCCCGACCGCGTGATCATCGGCTCGGACGACCCGAAGGCGCGCGAGATCCTGCGCCACCTCTACAACCCGTTCGTGCGGGCGAGCGATCGCATCCAGCTCATGGACGCGCGCTCGGCCGAGCTCACCAAGTACGCCGCCAACGCGCTGCTCGCGTCGCGCATCTCGTTCATGAACGACCTGGCCGTGCTCGCGGAGAAGGTCGGCGCGGACATCGAGCTCGTGCGCAAGGGCGTCGGGGCCGACCCGCGCATCGGCACGAAGTTCCTGTTCGCCGGCCCGGGGTTCGGCGGGTCGTGCTTCCCCAAGGACCTCTCGGCCATCCTCTACACCGCGGGCTCTGTCGGGCACGATCTGGAGATCGTCCGAGCGACCGAGCGGATCAACGCCCGGCAGAAGCGGCTGCTCGCCAGCAAGGTGAGCGCCCACTTCGACGGCGCCCTGAAGGGGAAGACGATCGCGGTCTGGGGGCTCGCGTTCAAGCCGCAGACGGACGACATCCGCGAGGCGCCGGCGCTCACGCTCATCGACGCGCTGCTCGAGGCGGGCGCGACGGTCCAGGCGCACGACCCGCAGGCGATGCCGAACGTGCGCGCCATCTACGGGAACCGCATCCTCCTGAGCGACGGCATGTACGGCGCGGCCGAGGGCGCGGACGCGCTGGTCGTCGTCACCGAGTGGCACGAGTACCGGCGCCCGGACTTCCACCGGCTGAAGCGCATCCTGAGCTCCCCGACGCTCTTCGACGGGCGCAACATCTGGGAGCCGGACGAGCTCCGCGGCATGGGGTTCGTCTACACGGGCATCGGCAGGAAGTAGCGCGCGGCGCCGCCGTTGGCGCGGCGCGGCACGCCGCCGACGTGGCGCGCCGCGCCCCTCAGACGTCGTCGTGGTCTGGCGGCGGCGCCTGGCGGCGGGTGCTCGGCGCTTCCTCGCTGGCGTACCGCGGCAAGCTCACCGGCGTGTGGTTGCGGTTGCCCGATAGCTCCTCGCCGAGGTGCCGCGTCCCGTTCGCGGGCGTGTGCCGCCGGCTGCTCGGCGGCTCCTCGCCGAGGTGGCGCGCGGCCATCGGCGTCGGCATCGACATCCGCCGGCTGCTCGGCGGCTCCTCGCCGGTGTGCCGGTCCCAGCGCCGCTCGAGCATCTTCCGATCGACGCCGATGAGCCGCGCCGCGGCCGCCTTGTTGCCGCCGCAGCTCTCGATCGCGTGGTGCAGGACGGCGCGCTCGATCACGCGGAGCTTCGATCCCAGCCGCTCGGGCAGCGCGAGCAGGGCGCGCGCCAGCCGGTCGATCTCCGCGGTGGCGTCCACGACCGGCCGCTCGCGCGCGAGCTCCTCGAGCGTGGGGACGTCGATGAGATCGTCGTCCGCGAGCAGCCCCAGCCGCTCGACCACGTTCCGGAGCTCACGCACGTTGCCGGGCCAGGGCCGCCGGACCAGCCACGCGATCGCGTCGTCGGTGTAGCGCAGCTTGCGCGGGAGCTCCGCGCTGAACGCGAGCAGGAGCTCGATGAGATCGGCGTCGCGCTCGGCCAGCGACGGGACGTGCACCGTGACGACGTTGAGCCGGTAGAAGAGGTCCTCCCGGAAGCGCCCCTCGCTGATGCGCTTCTCCAGGTCGACGTGGGTCGCGGCGAGGACGCGGGCGCGCAGCGGGATCTCCGACTCGGCGCCGAGGGGGCGGAAGCGGCGATCCTCGACGACGCGCAGGAGCTTCGCCTGGAGCTCGCCGGGCATCTCGGCGATCTCGTCGAGCAGGATGGTGCCCGCGCCCGCGAGCTCGAGCTGGCCGCGCATGCGCTTCTCGGCGCCGGTGAAGGCGCCGCGCTCGTGCCCGAAGATGAGCGACTCGATGAGCGTCCCCGGCAGCGCGGAGCAGTTGACCGCGACGAACGGCTCGCCGCGGCGCGAGCTCATCTCGTGCAGCGCGCGGGCGACCATCTCCTTGCCACTGCCGGTCTCGCCGCGGATGAGCACCGTCTTGCTCGACTCGGCGACCCGCTCGATGATCCGGCGGACGCGCTCCATCCCCGCGGACGAGCCGATGAGCGCCTTCGTGCCGAACGTGCGGTCGACCCGCTCGCGGAGCCGCACCACCTCGCCCTTCAGGAGCAGCCGCTCGCGCTGCCCCTCGATGATCGGCAGGAGCATCTCCGGGCAGAGCTCGTCCTTCAGCACGTAGTCCTGCGCGCCGAGCCGCATGGCCTCCCGGATCTCGGAGAGCTCGCTGACCGACGTGACCATCAGCGCCGGCGTGCTCCGCCCCGAGGCCCGCACCCGCCGCAGGATCTCCAGGCCGCCGCGGTCGCGCGGATCGTCCGACAGGCGCACGTCGAGGAGCAGGAGGTCCGGCGCGCTCCGCTCGACGACCGTCATCGCGTCGTCCAGGCCGACCGCCTCTAGTACCTCGACCTCGTCGAGCGCGGCCAGGATCTGCCGCAGCGTGCGGCGGCCGCTCCGCTGATCATCGACGATCAGGATCTTCACGCGACCTCGTCCTCCGCGGTGATGGAGACGTCTGCGGCGGGGATCGAGATCACGAACCGCGTCGTGCCGTCGCGCCGCTCCGGCTCGATCAACCACCCGTGGGCCCGGACGATGCGGTGCGTGATGGCGAGCCCGAGCCCGGTCCCGCGGGGCTTCGTCGTGTACCAGGGCGCGAAGAGGCGCGACGCGTCCCCCGAGATGCCGGGCCCCGTGTCCCACACGACGAGCTCGGCGCCGCTCTCGGTGGTCTCCCAGACGACCCCGATCGTCCCCTTGTCGCCGGCCGCGTCGAGGCCGTTCGAGAGGAGGTTGACGAGCACCTGCGTGGCCTGATCGGGATCGCAGCGGAGCCTCGATCCAGCGCTCACGCGCGCCTCGATCCGCCGCTTGCCGAGCTGATCGCGCAGGAGCATCTCCGCCCGGCTTACGAGCTCCTCGACCGCGAGGCGGCGGCGCTCGAGCTTCCTGTGCGTCACCCGGCGCAGCCCCATCACGAGGCGCTCGAGGCGCTCGACCTCCTCGCAGCCGATGTCGACCTCCTCGGCGTCCAGGCTCTGGTTCTTCGATCCGCGCTTGAACACGGAGCGGAAGAAGTTGATCGGGTAGCGCACCTCGTGGGTGATCTCGGCCGCGAGCGTCTCGATGAGCGCCGCGCGCTCGTCGCGCCACGCGGCGGCCTGCTCCCGCCGCCGCCGCTCCAGCTCCGCGTAGCTGTGGGCGTGCGCCATGGCGAGCGCGGCCTGGTTGCCGATCGTGCGGAGCAGGTCGAGATCCTCGCTGGTGAACAGGGCGCCGCCGCGCTTCTTGCCCACCTCGAGGACGCCGAGCAGCCGGCCGCGGAACATGACGGTCAGCGAGAGCTCGCTCGCGCTCGCGCTCGTCGTGGAGGGCTCGACCTCGATGACCCGCTCGCCGCTCGACTCGTCCGCCCTCGGCGCCGGCTCGCCGGGCGCGGCGCCGGCGCTGCCCGCGCCGTCGGCCGCGTCGACCGCGATGCGGCGGAAGGTGACGCGCTCGCAGGAGAGCCAGCGCGCCACCGTGCGCTCGACCGCGAAGGCGACCTCGTCGGGATCGGCGACGAGCGTCAGCTCCTCGCTGAGCTGCTCGACGGTGGGCTTGTACTCCGCGCGCGCCGGGAAGAGCTTCCGATCGCCGGCGCCGAGCGCGAACACGACGAGCGCCGCGCTGACGACGGCGGCCGGCGCCGCGACCTTGATCGCGCCGAGCAGCGGGAGGCCGGCGTACCCCGCGCACGCGGAGCAGAGGATCACCGTGAGCGCGACCATCATGCAGGCGATGATGACGCGCGTGAGCGGGCGCGACAGGAGCGCGCGGCTCCCCCAGAGGTCGTAGCGGATGAACGCGACGACGCTCGAGACGGGCGTGAGGGCGAGCGCGGGGATCGCGAACCACGCGAGCGTCGACGCCGGGGCGCCGAGCATGGCGAGCATGAAGCCGAGGGCGATCACCACGTGCGGCGGCGCCATCGCGAGGAGCAGCGCGCGCAGGGTGCGGCGGCGATCGCCCTCCGCCGCGGCGAAGCGGAGGATCAGCGTGGTCGCGAAGAAGAAGAACGACGCCACGAACAGGATCGCGCAGACGCTCCGGAGCGAGACGGTGGTCCAGCCCATGGCGTGCGAGGCGAGCAGGGCGGCGGCGAGCAGGCCGCCGAGCCCGTGCGCGATCCGCGCGAAGACGGGGTAGCGCGCGATGAGCGGGACGTCGTCCGGCAGCCGCAGCGCCAGCGTGAAGAAGCTCATCGGGACGAGCGCGTAGGCGACGTGGAAGAACGGGACGAGGTGGCGCGAGCTGTGGTAGTCGAACAGCGCGAACTGGAAGAGCGCGGCGAACAGCGCGGCGCTCGCGAAGGCGCGGGCGAGCTTGCCGTGGGGGCTCGCGCTGAGGGCGATGAGCGCGGCGCCCACGTAGAGCGAGGCGACGACCATCAGCCCGCCGGCGTAGAACCACCAGGCGAGGGCGTCGAAGGGGACGAGGGAGAGCTCGACGTCGCGCAGCCCCTCCGCCGTCTCGACGCGGGCGTGCACCGAGCGGCGCCCCTCGTGCGCCGCCCGTTCGACCGCGGCGTCCCAGGCGCTCGCGCGGTAGCGCCCCGCGGTGCTCTCGAGGCGCCAGCCGTCGACCTCGACGACGCGATCCGGGTACCGGAGGCCCTTCTGGAAGCCCTCCCAGGACGGCAGGCCCACGCTCGAGACCACGCCGTCCGGATCGACGAGCACGCCGGGGAACGGGCGCTCGTACCAGCCCAGAGCGCTCCTCATCCCCGAGCCGCCCAGCACGAGCGCCGCGAGGACGACCACCGCGAGGAGCCAACGGCGATTCTCGATAGCAGGCATCGGGAGAGCCGACGGCGCGCAAATTGCGCCGCCAGCCACCCACGATACGCTGGAACTCCGGGTGAACCAACGGGGCTCGCGCGCCGGACGGGGCGCAACGCGCCCGTCACCCGCGATCCCGGCGCCCCAGCGGCGCTACTACGCAATTATCATTACGTTTTCCCGCGGAGATGAGAGCGGGATCACCCCGCGGCGGGACGGCGGCGCGCTCAGGCGGCGCCCTCGTGCGCGTCGCCGTCCGTGGCGTCCGCGAACACGACGTCCGCCAGCGCTCCGAAGCGCGACTCGACGTAGGCGACGGCGGCGGCGTCGGTCGCCGATCGCTCGAGCCGGTCGAGCAGGGCGGTGATCTCGTCCCGCACGCGCGGCGAGGGCGGCGGCGCCGCGCGGCTCGCGGCGAGGGCGCGGACGACGAGCGAGAGCTGCCGCAGCACGGCGCCAGCGCCGTGGGCGCGCCGGCGCCGCGGGTCGCCCGCGGTGAGGCGGGCGTGGCGCACGAGCGCGCAGACGCCGTGGCAGAGGCTCGGGTCGGCGAGCAGCGCCCGGACCGCCCAGCGCCCGAGGCGGCGCGAGTACAGGCGGCGGACGAGCGGCCCCTCGGCGCGGGCGTCGTGCCAGATGCGAGCGGCGCCGTCCTCGCCGACGGACACCAGCGCGAGCGCGACGGGATCTCCGGCGGCGAGGCAGGCTCGACCGGCGTCGATGCGGCCGTAGCCGTGCTTGGCGTTGTGGCCGTCGCGATCGCGCCCGTCGGGGAGCACGTCCCACGCGTCGGCGATCGGCTCGGCCGACGCGGGCGCCGCGGGAGGCACGGGGGCGAGCGTGCGCATCACGAGGGCGTCGAGCTCGGGCAGGCGGAGCGACGGGTTCCGCGACAGGACGAGGAGCAGCGAGCCCGCGGCGAGGGCCGAGGCCCCGCTCGACTCGGCGTGGCAGAGCCGCTCGAGCGCGGGGGTCGCGCTGGACGCGGACGGCAGCGGGCAGGTGATGTCGTCCCCTGGCGCGAGCCACCGCACCGCCGGGCCGCGGTTGGCGAAGGGGCGGCTGCGCCCCCGCCGGTCCCGCCAGAGGAACCACCCTTCGCCGCGGGCGCCCGGGCCGACGCAGAACACGCGCGGGTCGCTCGCGGGCTCGCCGAACCCGAGCGAGAAGCTCGCGTGCAGCGACTCGGGAGGGCTCGAGGCCTCACGGCCCGTGGGGAACACGACAGGGCAGCCCCGGCCGCGGCGCCCGAGGCGGGCGGCGAACTCAAGCGCGTCGTCGAGCATGGGCGTCGTCGAGCCCTCGACGTACGCGGCGCACACAACGACGTCGGCGCCGTCGCTGACCGCCCGGACAATCGCGACCGGAAGGGCGACGACGCACGATCCAGGCTTCGGGATCAGGTAGAGCCGGGGCGACGCGTCCGGCGCGACGCCGCGGAACCCGCCGGGGCGGCGGCCCCCCACGGCCCACGCGACCATGAACGCGCCGTGCGCCTGGCTGCGCGGCGGCTGCTCCATCATGACGAGCACCTCGCGCTCGAGGCCGAGCTCGTCGGCCGTCCACGCGTCGTCGTCGATGACCCCGAGGCGCGTCCCGGCGCCGCCCCCGCAGCGGCGGCGATCGACGCCGATCCCGCCGCCCTCGTCGCGCAGGAACCAGCGGCCGGGGGTGACGGGCTCGTCCTCGACCGAAGCGCGGCGCGCCGTCCAGCCCTCCGGGCGCGCCGCGGCGCCGGCGGCCGCGTCGAAGCGCGGGGCGACGGCGGCGCTCGGGCGCCGGGCCGACGCGACGTAGCGCACCGGCAGCGCCGCGGCCGAGAGCGCCGCGGCGACGTCGGCGCGCCGCCCGCGGTCGGGGGACCGGACGCGGAGCCAGAAGATGGGCGTCCGTTCGATGACGCGCTCGACCGCGACGCCAGACCAGCGCGCCCCGAGCGCCGCGGCGACCGCGTCGGGCGCGACGGGGCACCGCGAGGCGACGACGACGTCGAGGGGACCGTCGTCGTCGTCGCCGGCGGCGGTGGGGACCGGGGCATAGCCGAAGTCCCACGGCGGGCGCCGCGAGCGCGCCCTGGGCGTCGCGGACGACGCCGGGGGCGGCGCGCTCTTGCGACCGGGCGCCGGACGCGCGCGCGCGGACCCCTCCTCCGGAGAGCCCGCCCCCCCTCGCGCGGCCGCGCCGCGGCCGCGGCTCATGCCAGCACGGCCTTGGCCCAGGCGTTGAGCGCGTGGGCGCGGTTCGCGAAGCCGGGGCTCTCGGCCTCGCACCGCGCGAGCTCCTGCGCCTGCGCCGCCTTCCCCTCCGCCCAGGCCGCGACGCGGCGAGCGCCGAGCACCGCGGCGCGCCGCCGCGCGGCGCGGAAGCACCGGCGCTCGCCGTCGAGCATCGCCGCGAGGACGCCGGACTCGAGGACCATCCGGCGGACGGGGAGCAAGGACGAGGGCGCGTCGGGGATCGGCGGCTCGCCCTGCGCCTTCGGCGTCACCGCGATCCCCCAGGGCGGCGTCCCGAGCGGCCCGTACGCGACCGCGCCGCGGTGGCGCGGCGCCGAGGCGCGCTCCCGATCGCGCTCCTCGGCCCGGGGCTCTTCGTGCGCGCGCGATCGGAGCTCCGACGCCAGGACGACGGCCCAGGCGCCGCCTCGCTGGTAGTCGTCCTGCCAGTCCATGACGTCGTCGTGGAGCTGCAGCCCGAGCCACACCGACGACAGCAGCCGCGCGAGCACCTCGCGCCGCTCGGCCGTCCAGCCGGCGGCGTGCGCGAGGGCGATCGACGCCGGGAAGCCGACGCTCTGCTTGCCGAGGGAGAGCGCGTAATAGCGGCTGAAGCCGGCGGGCCCGCCGCTCGCGAGGAGGCTGCGCTCGGTCTCGATGGCGAACAGCGTCGCGTCGTCCGCGCGCGCGAAATCGATGGCCGGGTCATCGACCCCTGGCGCGACGCGGCGGAGCGCCTCGTCGCGCGCCCGCCGGGCGTGCGCCAGGATGGCCTCGAGCTGCCAGGTCGGGCGGACCTGCTTGTCCTTGATGCGATCGGTGCCGAACGCCTCGATGACGGCGAGCAGGTGCGCGAGGAGCGCGTCCTGCACCGTGGCCCCGCGGACGCCCGGCATGGCCTCCGCGAGCAGCGCGGGCGCGGCCAGCGTGATCTCGTTGCTGAACACGGCGCTCCAGGGCACGTCGCGCGACGGCGACAGGCCGAGCGTGTAGGCCAGCCCCTGCGCGTCGGCGTGCAGCATCCCGGGGAGGGTCCGCCAGAACGCCTTGTAGAGCTCGTCCACCCACAGGGCGTCATCCATGCGCGGGCACCTCCCTCGCCCGGCGCGGCGCGCCGGGCACGGCGCTCGCGGTGCGCGGCGCGCTCCGGGCGCCGGTAGATGGCACCGGGGCAGAGCCGCGCCGGTGAGACGTACGCCGATGGCGGTGCAACCCCGCCTGTCGCCTGCGCCGCGGCATCAATAGACGTTCGACTCCTTCCAGGGCGACAGGCACACGTTGAAGCGCTCCTCGACCACGATCGCGCGCCACTGGAGCACCTGGGAGGCGCTCAGCCCATCGAAGAAGCCGCCGATCCAGGAGCGGATGCGGCCGTTGAGCTGCGCGCGGATCCTGGCCGCGTCCACCGGCTCCTCATCTGCCTCGGGCGCGACGACGTAGAGGGCGAGCAGCTGCTTGAACTCGTCGAAGTGCTCCTGGTTTCGGAGCAGGGAGATGTAGAGCGCACGCAGCTGTGCGTGCGGGTCGATCGAATTCACCGTTTGCATGGGCCTCCGCCGCCGGTCCACCACCGGCGTCAGACGGCACATTGCACGTCACGGGCCGCCGTAAGCCAGCGTGTAACCCATTGAAATTACTCGATCGCCGGCGGCGGCCGGAGCGGGGCGATACCCGAAACCGACCATCAT
Organism: Sorangium sp. So ce117; assembly: GCF_051524395.1. Lineage (NCBI taxonomy): Bacteria > Pseudomonadati > Myxococcota > Polyangiales > Polyangiaceae > Sorangium > Sorangium sp. So ce117. The sequence goes on along the minus strand of NZ_CP150309.1, from coordinate 4,037,423 downwards.
CTGCCCGAATCCGACCGCTCCGCTCGACGCGATGTCGCCTTTCCACGGAGGTGGACATAGACATGTCCAGTGCTGCACGTGCCCGACTCGACACCAGCCGGGATCGCAAAAGACGCACCGGCACATGTCGTTCATTTCATGCGTAGCCGAATCGAGCAGTAGAGCTGGATCACTTCCCGCCGCCGAAGCTCGGGCTGCCGCCCCCGCTCGGAATGAAGAGGACGCCGCCGCCGCCCCCACCGCAGTCGCTGAGCGCGATGAGAATGAGGAGGACGACGATGACGACGACGACGATGACGACGATCCGGCCGGCTCCGCCGCTCGTCCCGTCGCCGAACGAGGGGCTCGGCGGGGGTGGCAGGTGGAAGGCGGCGGCGATCTCCTTCCCTGGAAGCGGTGAGCAGAACGACACGCTCACCTCGGTCGGGGCCTGCTCGATGCTGACCTTGCCGCCCTCGCCCTGGTACTCCGTGGCCTGCACGGCCTCGCCGATCTCGACCTTCCAGTAGAACTCGCCGATGACGTATTCCACCTCGGCGTGGACGCTCTGCTTGAGCGCATACGTCCGCCCTTGATAGCTCGCCGTCGAGCCCATCGGCTGGACCTCGCCGGGCGAGAGAGGCGTCACGAACTGCCACGCCCCGTCCTCTTCCATCAGCCACAGGTAGCCAACGCTCGGTCCGCCGTAGAGCAGGTACTCGCGCCAGCGGTAACGCTCGCCCTCCACGGTGCAGCCCCGGATGACGAAGCCGATGCAGAGCACGCGCATGCCGCGGAGCTGGCCCTCGGCGCCGAGCGGGACGTACGGCTCCATGGGCGGCCTGGGGACCTGTCCGAGCGCGACGAGCGTGCCCTTCGTGAGATCGCTCGCAGTACCGCAGTACCGGCAGACGATGCGCTCCGTGGTGCCGGGCGCGGCGAGCGGCAGGTTGCCGCCGCAGCTCGGGCACACGACGGCGGACACCTGCGCCGTGGGCTGGTCCACAGGGGCCCCGGTGTCGAGCTGCATGATGGCCGGGTCGATCTGCCGGCCCAGGTAGAGCTTGGGCGGGATCGTCCGCCCGTCGCCGTAGTCGAGCGTCCCGAACTCGCCCCTCGGCCCCGCGATGTCGGCGAAGCCCGTCACCACGCCCGGCGCGGCGACGTAGGGCATCTCTCCTTCGGCCGAGATCACGCGCCGGCGGCCGACCTCGACGACGGTGAACATGCCGTGCCCCTCGAGGTGGACACGGCCGCCCGGCTGGAGGGAACTCCACGGCGGCAGCCCGTTCATCGGGAGCGGCGCCTCGGTGGTGGCGTACCAGCGCCCCTGGGCGAACGCGACCCACGTCCAGCGGCCGCTGGCCGGGAACGCGATGAAGATCTCCTGCCAGGGCGCGCCCGGCGCGCTGGCCCGATCGAGCTGGACGCGGCCGTCGACCACGAACGGCTCGTTGCCCCAGCGCCCGGTGACGCCGAGCTGGAGGGGCGTGGGAATCTCGACCAGGTCGGCGACGCGCCCGACGGCGCGGAGGTCCCGATCGGTGCGCGCGACGACGAATTTGCAGTGCTTGCACACCTGCGCCATCGCGCCTGCGAAGCGAAACGTGATCGGCGCGCCGCAGGAGGGGCACGCGGCTGCTCGGTCGAAGGGCGTGCTCACGCGAGCACCATACTAGAAGCCTCGACGACGAAAGAGGAAGCGTTTCAGGTGCGCCGGCGAGCCCGAACAGGCTGTGGTCCAGCGCGAGCGGTGCTAGGACCGCGCCGATGCCGGCCGTCGAGGAGAGCCCTGCGGGCGCTCGGGGCGCCCCTCCCGGGGACGCTCCGGCGCCCTTCCCTGCGGCGCAGCCGCTGCCCCGGCTCGTGCACCCGGCGCTCCTCGCGAGCGTGTTCGTCATCGCCACGTCGGGGCTCGTCTACGAGCTCATCACCGGCACGCTCGCGAGCTACGTCCTCGGCGACTCGGTGACGCAGTTCAGCTTCGTCATCGGCCTTTACCTGTTCGCGATGGGGATCGGCTCGTACCTCTCCCAGTACATCGAGAGCCGGCTCCTCGAGCGCTTCGTCGAGATCGAGCTCGGCCTCGCGCTCGTCGGGGGGCTCTCCGCGCCGATGCTCTTCAGGGTCTACACCGCGCTCGGGTCGTTCCGCGCGCTGCTCTACTCGCTCGTGCTGCTCATCGGGATGCTCGTGGGGCTCGAGATCCCGCTGCTCATCCGGCTGCTCAACTTCTCGCTGGATCTGAAGCGGCTCGTCGCGCGCGTGCTCACGCTCGACTACATCGGCGCGCTGGCCGCGAGCCTGCTCTTCCCCTCGCTCCTCCTGCCCCGCCTCGGGATCCACCAGACGAGCCTGTTCTTCGGCATGCTCAACGCGGTCGTCGCGCTCACGAGCACGTTCCTGTTCCCGCTCGATCGCGCCGTCATCGTCCGGCTGCGGGCGCTCTGCCTGATCGTGATCGCCGGGCTCGGGGTCGCCTTCGCGCTCGTCTCGCGGTTCGTCGAGCGCTCGGAGGCGCTCTATTTCGGGGCGCCCATCGTCTACGCCGCGCAGTCGCCGTACCAGCGCCTCGTCATCACGAGGAGCCCGCGAACGACGCGCCTCTTCCTCAACGGCAACCTCCAGTTCTCGTCGGACGACGAGCACCGGTACCACGAGGTGCTCGTGCACCCGGCCGTCGCCGCGCTGGGGCGCGAGCCGCGGCGCGCGCTGATCCTCGGCGGCGGCGACGGGCTCGCCGCGCGCGAGCTGCTCCGTTACCCGTCGGTCGAGCAGATCCTGCTCGTCGACCTCGACGGCGCGGTCACCGGCGCCTTCCGCGATCTGCCGCTCGCCGCGGACCTGAACCAGGGCTCGCTGCACGACCCGCGCGTCGCCGTCCGCAACGAGGACGCGTTCAAGTACCTTGAGGAGTCGACCGAGTCGTTCGATCTCGCGATCGTCGACTTCCCCGATCCGGGCAACTACGCCGTCGGCAAGCTGTACACGGACGCCTTCTATCACCTGCTCCGGCAGCGGCTCTCCGTGCGCGGGCTCGCCGTCGTCCAGGCGACGTCGCCCCACTACGCGCGCGAGTCGTTCTGGAGCGTCGTGACGACGCTCGAGGCGGCCGGCTTCAAGACCGCGCCGCTGCACGTCTACGTGCCGAGCTTCGGCGAGTGGGGCTTCATCCTGGCGGGCGGCGAGGGGCTCGCCGCGCCCGGCGCCCTCCGGATCGATCCGTCGAGGCTCCGCTACCTCGACTCGAGCGGCCTGCCGGAGCTCTTCCGGTTCCCCCGCGATCTCGGCCGCGTCGAGGCGCCGATCAACCGGCTGAACGACCAGAAGCTCGTCTCCGTGTACACGCGCGAGTGGGCCGAGTGGACCCGGTGATCGGGTGAACCGCCGCGGCTTCCTGAGCTCCGTGGCCGCGGGCTGGGTCGTGCACACGGCCGCGCCGGGGCGCGCGCCGCTCGCCGGCGAGATCGTCGGCGCGGCCCACGGCGCGGGCCACCTGCTCCGCGGCGGCCCGCTGCCCGCGGCGAGCGGCCCCGCCGAGCGCGCGGACGTCGTGATCGTCGGCGGCGGGGTGAGCGGGTTGTCGGCCGCGTGGCGGCTCGCCGGCGCCGGGCTCGATCTGCGGGTCCTCGAGCTCGAGCCGAGGCCGGGCGGCACGAGCGCGTGGGGCGACGACGGCGTCGTGCCGCACCCGTGGGGCGCGCACTACCTCGCCGCGCCGAACGTCGAGGCGCGCGCGACGCTGCGGCTGCTCGATCAGATGGGCGTCGTCACGGGGTGGGACGCGGCGGGGCGCCCCGTGTTCGATCCGAGGCGGCTGTGCCACGCGCCGGGCGAGCGGCTGTTCTACGAGGGCGCGTGGCACAGCGGCCTCGCGCCGGTCGACGCGCTCTCGAGCGAGGCGCTGGACGAGCTCGAGAGGTTCCACGCGCTCGAGGAGGAGCTCACGGAGCTCACCGGCAGCGACGGGCGCCCGGCGTTCCAGATCCCGCTCGATCGCTCCTCGCGCGACCCCGAGCTCCTCCGGCTCGACCGGATGAGCATGGCGGCGTGGCTCGATCGCGAGGGGTACCGCACACCGTTCGTGCGCTGGTACGTGCGCTACGCGATGCTCGATGACTTCGGCGGCGAGCCCGAGGAGATCTCGGCCTGGGCGGGGCTGCATTACTTCGCGGGGCGCAAGGCGCGCGCGCCCGAGCTCGCGGGCAGCCGCTACCTCGTCTGGCCCGAGGGCAACGGCCGGCTCGTGAAGGCGCTGCTCGAGCGCGCGGCGCCGCGCGTGTCGCTCGGCGCGCTCGTCACGTCGGTGCGCCCGCAGCCGAGCGGCCGCGTCGAGATCGACTACGTCGACGTGCAGCGCGGCGAGGCGCGCCGCGTCGAGGCCCGCGCGGCGATCCTCGCGGCGCCGGCGTTCGTCGTGCGCCGGATCTTCGCGGGGAGCGCGGCGGGCGAGCTGCCGGAGCGGGTCGCGTCGGCGTGGCTCGTGGCGAACCTGCACGTCGAGCGGCCCATCGATCCCAACCACGCGTGGGATTCCGTCCTCTACGGCGCGGAGGGGCTCGGCTACGTCGACGCGCGCCACCAGCTCACCGATCTCGCGGCGGCGACGACGCAGCGGTCGCGCCTCGCGACGCCGGTGCAGCGCACCGTGCTGACGTACTACCGCGCCTTCGGCGGGCCGGACGTCGCCGCCGCGCGCGCGGCGCTGCTCCGCGCGCCGTGGGCGTCGCTCGCCGACGGCGTGCTGCGCGATCTCGCGCCGGCGCACCCGCACCTGCGCGACGACGTCGAGCGGATGGACGTCATGATCTGGGGGCACGCGATGCCGCGCCCGCGCCCCGGCTTCCTCGGCCCTCGGCCGTTCGAGCCGCGCTGCGCGCTGTCCGAGCGCGTCGCCTGGGCCCACGTCGATCAGCCGGGGATGGCGCTCTTCGAGGAGGCGCAGGCCTGCGGCGTGCGCGCCGCCGAGGCGATCGCGGCCTCGGCGGGGATCGCGATCGGCGAGAGCTGGCTCTGAGCTCGAGCGCCCGTCGCCTCGGCGCGCGCCGCGCGGCGGGGAACCCCACGTCCTCTCTCATCTTTCAAGAGCAAAGTGCGTCCGGCGAGCGGGCGCCTCCGGAACGGTCCTTTACCCCTGCCGCCGGCCGCTTCCAGCGGCCATGGCGAGGCCGCTGTGGGAGATCCGGCCCAGGATTTCAGCTTTGCCCTCGCCTTGAACTTGCGCTGCCCCCCTGCTCCGCGTCTACTCTCTGCCCATGTTGCGGACCCGGTTTGCCGGGATGACGGATACCGGGCTCCTCCGGGACCACAATGAGGACAACCTCCTCGTCAGCGAGGAGTACCGTGTCGTGGCCGTGGCGGATGGAATGGGCGGACACCGCTCGGGCGACGTCGCGAGCCAGCTTGCCGTGAGCACCCTCTCGGACTTCTTGTCCGTGACGGTGGGGAGGGACGCCACCTGGCCCTTCCCTGCCGATCCGAACCTGACCGAGGAGGAGAACTACGTCGTCACCGGCCTCAGGCTGGCGAACCGGCGCATCTTCGATCGCTCGCTCAAGACGCTCGCCGACTTCGGCATGGGCACGACGATCGTGGCGGCGATGTTCTCCAAGGACGCCGAGCACGTGACGGTGGGTCACGTCGGGGATAGCCGCTGCTATCGCCTGCGCGACAGCCAGATCACGCAGCTCACCCGCGATCACTCGCTCGTCAGCGACGCGGCGCACATGGCGCCGTGGATGACCGAGGAGGAGGTCAGGCAGCTGCCGGCCAACGTCATCACGCGCGCGCTCGGCATCCGCGAGGACGTCCTCGTCGATCTCGTGACGGACGAGACGCGGCACGGTGACGTGTACCTCCTCTGCTCGGACGGCCTGTCCGGGCTGGTGAGCGACGATCAGATCCTCGAGCTCGTGATGTCCAGCGGCTCGCTGGACGCTGCGTGCACGGCGCTCATCGATCGGGCGAACTACTTCGGCGGCACCGACAACATCACGGTCGTCCTCGCCCGCGTCGAAGAGGTGCCCGACGGCAAGCGCCCCTTCAACGACGAGCCCACCCAGGAAAGCCGCTAGCCCGCCGCGCCTGCGGCCGCGTCGCGCGCGAGCTCCCGACACCGCCGCCGCGCAGGCCCAGGCCTCACCTCCTGCGCGGTGAGATCTCGCCCGGACCAGCGAGCGATCCCCCCTCGGACAGGGCAGCTCGGCGCCACGATCGCGTCGAGCGGAGCGCCGCCATCCCCCGCGCGCGCACGACGCCCCGCCCCGATGCGTCGGCGATGCGTCGGCTACAGGACGAAGTGATCCATGAGCTGAAGGACCTCCAGGTTCAGCCCCTTCAGCGCGGCGCACTCCCGCTCCACCTCGGCCTGGAAGACCGGCTTGATGTGGTAGAGCATCGTCGGCAGATCCCTCGGCGCGCGGAACTTCTGGAGCTCGTGGGCGAGCGTCTGCGGCGTGTGGTGGCCGCTCACGGTGGCGAGGCGCTGCTCCCGGTTGGGGAAGCTGACCTCCATCAGCAGCGCGCGGAGGTCCTGCTGCTGGTTCAGCACCTCCCACAGCCGCTCCGTGGGCCCGGTGTCGCCGCTGTACGCGATCGCGCCGCCGTCCCCTTCGATCACGAACGCCGACGCGTCGATCGTGTGCGTCACGTGGACCGCGCGCACGAGGCGACCGGCGACCGGCGTGGGGCGCTCCGGCTTGAGCTCGAGGTACTGGATGGTCGGCTGCCCGGCGCTCGGGATCACCGCGAAATCGGGCCAGAGCACGTTGTTGAAGAAGTGCTTCTTGAGCGTCCGCAGCGTCTCGCGCGTGCCCGCGATCACGAGCGGCGGGCACCCGAGCTGGCAGCGGTTGTCCGCGATCGTGGCCAGGTCGCGGATGTGATCGAGGTGCGCGTGGCTCACCAGGCACGCCTCGATCCGCGCCTGGTCCTTCACCTCGAGCCCGCTGGTCAGCGAGCCGGCGTCGATCGCGAGGATGTCGTCCACGACGAACGCGCACGTGCGATGCCTGGGGGTCTCCCCGCCGTGGCAGCCGATGACACGCAGCTCCACTGGTTCAGCTCTCTCCGCCGAACTTCTGCGGCATGTCCAGGAACTCGATGAAATCCCTGAACCTGCGCATGTCGGTCACCATGATCGCCGCGGGTCCAGGCGGCCCGTACGAGAGGAGCTTCAGCCGGCGGAGCCGCTTCATCACCTCGTCCACCGTCTCTTGCTCGACGTCGACCTCGCGCGCGATGTCCTCGGGAGAGGAGCGGACGCGTATGCCTTCAGGCGTCTCCTCCCCGAAGGCCTCGGCGTGGCGCGCGAGCGCGAGCATCACGCGCGCCTTCGGGTCACGGTGCATGAGGATCTCGACGAGCGAGTTCGCCGCGTCGAGCCGCTTCGCCAGCTTCTTGAGGAGACGGAGCGCTATCTCGACGTCGCGCTGCAGCATGACCTCCAGCTTCCGCGCGTCGATCACGAGGCAGCGGGACGGCTCGCTCACGGTGGCCGTCGCGTTCCGGGGCTTGCCGTTCAAGATCGCCATCTCGCCGACGAACTCGCCGGGCCCGAGCACCGCGAGCACCTTGTCCTCGCCGACGACCGACTTCGTGATCCGCACGGCGCCCGACTGGATGACGAACATGACGTCGCCGGAGTCACCCTCACGAAAGAGCACGTCGCCCGGCACGTACTCGCGGCCATAGCGGGCGAACGACGACTCCGACATTGCCCGGGAGTCTAGCGCCCCACGTGACCGCGGGTCAAAAACCCGGGCAAGAGCGCTGGCGCTCACAAAACACAAAACGCGAGGGGCCCCCCAAGCCAGCATGCTTTGGAGGGCCCCTCGGCCCGCTTCGTCGGGGCAGCGCGCCCGGCGGGCCGGCGCCGCGCGGAGGCGGCGGCAGCCCGAGAGCGGCGCGGACAGGCGATCAACCCATGTCGAAGTCGCCCATGCCGCCCATGCCGCCCATGCCGCCCATACCCCCCATGCCGCCCATACCCCCCATGCCGCCGGGAGCCCCGCCGCCCGCGGCCTTCTCCTTCTTGGGCTTCTCGGCGACGAGGGCCTCGGTCGTGAGCATCAGCGCGGCGACGCTGGCCGCGTTGGAGAGCGCGTGCCGCACGACCTTGGCCGGATCGATGACGCCGCCGGCGAGCAGGTCCTCGTACGAGTCGGTCGCGGCGTTGTAGCCGAACGTCGGCGCGCCCGTCCGGACCTTCTCCGCGACCACCGTCCCGTCGACCCCCGCGTTCTGGGCGATCTGGCGGAGCGGCGCCTCGACGGCGCGGCGGACGAGCCGCACGCCGACGTCGCGCTCGTCGTTGAACTTGAGCGACTCCAGCGAGGCGGCCGCCCGGAAGAGGGCCACGCCGCCGCCGACCACGATGCCTTCTTCGACGGCCGCGCGGGTCGCGTGCAGCGCGTCCTCGACGCGCGCCTTCTTCTCCTTCATCTCGACCTCGGTCGCCGCGCCGACCTTCACCACCGCGACGCCGCCGGCGAGCTTCGCGAGCCGCTCCTGGAGCTTCTCGCGATCGTAGTCGCTCGTCGTGTCCGCGATCTGCTTGCGGATGGCCTCGATGCGGCCCTTGATGGCGGTCTTGTCGCCCTGGCCGTCGACGATGACGGTGTTGTCCTTGTCGATCTCGACCCGCTTGGCCGTCCCGAGGTCGCGCACCGTGGCGCTCTCGAGCTTCTGGCCGAGGTCCTCCATGAACGGCGTCGCGCCCGTGAGGATCGCGATGTCCTTCAGCATGTCCTTGCGGCGATCGCCGAAGCCGGGCGCCTTCACGGCGGCGACCTTGATCGTGCCGCGCAGCTTGTTCACGACGAGCGTGGCGAGCGCCTCACCCTCGATGTCCTCGGAGAGGATGAGCAGCTCGCGCCCCTGCTTCACCACCTGCTCGAGCAGCGGCAGGAGGTCGGCCATGGCCGAGATCTTCTTCTCGTGCACGAGGATGAGCGGGTTCGTGAGCACCGCGGTCATCTTCTCGGGGTCGGTCACGAAGTAGGGCGAGAGGTAGCCGCGGTCGAACTGCATGCCGTCGACGGTCTCGAGCTCCGTCGTCATGCGCTTGTTCTCCTCGACCGTGATCACGCCCTCCTTGCCGACCTTCTCCATGGCGTCGGCGAGGATCTGGCCGATCTCCTTGTCGCCGTTGGCGCTGACCGTGGCGACCTGGGCGATCTGGTCCTTGTCCTTGGTCGGCTTGGCGGCCTTCTGCACCGCCTCGATGACCTTCGCGACCGCCGCGTCGATGCCGCGCTTCAGATCCATCGGGTTGTGGCCGGCCTCGACGAGCTTGAGGCCCTCGCCGAAGAGCGCCTGCGCCAGCACCGTCGCCGTCGTCGTGCCGTCGCCGGCCTTGTCGCTGGTCTTCGAGGCGACCTCGCGCACCATCTGGGCGCCCATGTTCTCGAGCTTGCCGGCGAGCTCGACCTCCTTGGCGACCGTGACGCCGTCCTTCGTCACCACCGGGGAGCCCCAGCTCTTCTCGATGACGACGTTCCGCCCCTTCGGCCCGAGGGTCACCTTGACCGCATCGGCGAGCGTGTTCACGCCCTTGAGGATCGCGGCGCGGGCGCCGCGGCTAAAAACGATCTGCTTCGCAGCCATCTCTCAATCCCCTCGCGGCCGCGCGGCCGCGTGTACTAACGCTTGCGTTCGGTTGCCTCAGACCTGGTTCACGAGGCGGACTCGGTCACGGCGAGCACGTCGTCCTCGCGGATGAGCACGTGCTCCTCGCCGTCGAGCTTCACCTCGGTGCCGCTGTACTTGCCGAACAGCACCTTGTCCCCGACCTTCACATCGAGCGGGCGAACCTTGCCGTCCTTCAGGACCTTGCCGTTCCCCACCGCGACGACGCGCCCCTCGATCGGCTTCTCCTTCGCGGCGTCGGGGATGATGATGCCCCCCTTGGTCTTCGTCTCGCTCTCGACGCGCTTGACGACAATCCGATCCTGCAGCGGCCTGATTTTCATGCTGGCTCCCTCGTCCTCGGCTTGTTGACTGACCATCGGCTCGCCGGAGGTCCCGTTCGCCCCCCCGCTGGGGCGATGCGCCCGCGCGACGAGAGCTAAGTGCCCGACATCGCAGTGTCTTGGCACTCTCCTAGGCCGGTGGCTAAACCGCGGCCGAAAGTAAATCAGTCACCCGGCGCGTCAAGGGCACGCAGCAGGGAGCCGCGACTTTTCCGGGGCCGAAAGTCCAGGGCGGCGAAGCCGAGATGTCTGGAGAAGCGACGGCGAGGGCGCGGTTGCGACATCGCGGAGCCTCCCCAGGGACGAGCCACCGACAGTACGAAGACAGCATGAACGGATCGTGGCGAGAGCGCGATGACATCAGCGCGACGACAACGGACGGCATACAACGAGGGCGGAGCGGGTTGAGCGACGAGCCGAGCAGGGGGAAGGGCTTGCTCGATGCCCGAGTCGCTCGAAACACGCGAGAATTGGGCGATTTTTGGCGGTGAGCATTTTTCTTCGGCGGGTCCGATTTCGATCGCTTGACAATCCAGGCAGCCCGAGTAGATTCCGCGGCCCGTGGCGCTGATGAACACGGCGCTGACCCCTTGGGGGATCGTCTAACGGCAGGACGCAAGATTCTGGCTCTTGCTATCAAGGTTCGAATCCTTGTCCCCCAGCCAGACCGCTCAGCTCTGCTGTCGGTCTTCTCCACAGAACAAGGTCCCATCGTCTAGCGGTTAGGACATCGGCCTCTCACGCCGGTAACGCGGGTTCGATTCCCGCTGGGATCGCCACTTCACCCCTCTCGCCTCGTTTCCTGCTGCTTCCGTCTGATGTCGTGCGTCGGGCACGGCACGGAGCACAGCGTCATCGGACGAGCGAGCACGCAGATCAGCGAAGACGTCCTGCTCCGTTCACGTTGCGCTACCCTGTGGCGCATGGCGGCGCAGGACGAAGAGGAGCTCTTCGACCTCCTCGATGACAACGGCCGGCCGCTCGGCGTGCGCAAGGCGCGCAGGCTCGTTCACCGCGACGGCGACTGGCACCGGAGCGTTCACGTGTGGGTGCTCCTCGAGCGGGGGCCCGATGGCCTGGAGCCGGACAGCGGCCGGAGCGCCGCGGAGCCCTGGGTGCTCTTCCAGCAGCGCAGCCCCGAGAAGGACACCTGGCCCGGCGCGCTCGAGGTCGCCGTGTCGGGGCACTACCGCGCCGGAGAGGATCTCGAGGGGGCGCTGCGCGAGGCGGAGGAGGAGATCGGCCTGCCGCTCTCGCCGCGCGACGTTGTCCGGCTCGGCACGCGCCGCAGCCAGGACGATCACGCGCCGGGCATCGTCGATCGCGAGCTGCAGGACGTGCTGCTCGCGACGACCCGCCGCGCGCTCGAGGAGCTGCGTCCCGATCCGCGCGAGGTGACCGCGCTGCTGTCGCTCCCGCTCGGCGCGGCGCTGCGCCTCGTCCGAGGCGAGGTGCCCCGCGCGAGCGGCCTCGTGCGGCGGCCGCCGGACGCCGCGGGCGCCGTGAAGGTCGAGCCGCGCGACGTGCGGCTCGATGAGTTCGTTGTCGCGCGCGACGGCTACTTCGAGCGCGCGCTCGACACGATCCGCCGGCGCCTCGCGGGCGAGGCGCCGGCCCCATGGCTCCTCGGCTAGGACGGCGGCGCTTTCTCCTCGCGCCCGTGCTGTCAGCCTGAGCCGCGGCGCCCGTCCGCCGGCCGCCGGGGCTTCTCGGGGGGCACCGCCGACGCGACGAGGAACCCCTCGGCACGGTGCGGGGCGAGCCCGCAACGCGCGTTCATGCGCTTGGCGATCTCGTCGCCGGCCCTGACGAGCGCGTAGAACCACCGGATCCCGAAGCGATCGTGCCCTTCCCGGAGCGCCGCCGCCTGCAGGGGGGCCCCGAGCCCCCGCCCGCGGTGGTCCTCGCGCAGCGAGGTGCAGATCGGCATGGCCGTCCACGAGGGCGCCTCGCCCACGTCGGAGATCCAGAGCGGCGGGGCGCCCAGCAGCCCGAGCTGGGCGAGCGCCTCGCGCCCGCCGATCTCGGCAGGCTGTGGCCGCGTCATGACGCACAGGGTGGCGCAGCCGATCAGCGCCCCCGCGCCATCGCGCAGCGCGAGCGTCAAGGAGCGCCCCTCGCCGCCGCGCAGGTACCACCCCGGGAGCGGCGCGTGGCCGCTCTCGGCCTGAAGCTCCTGGATCGCGCGGATCGACGCATCGTCGTCGTCCGGCGACACCCTGGACAGGCGCAGGCCCGGCGGGAATGTGCGAAACCGGCTGAGCCCCTGCACGGCGGCGCGCACCTCGCCGGCCGGGGCGCCCATCACCGAGAGGTCCTCGTCCACGGAGAGCCCCGCCTGGCGCAGCGACGCCGAGAGCGCGGCGAGCTCCGGCCGGGGGGCGTGCAGGATCACGCGCTCGAAGCAGCGCACGAGCGCCTCGCGCCGCTCCGGCGGCGTCCGCTGGGCGTGCAGCAGGATCAGGGAGCGGCCGTCGGTGGTGATGCCGTCCTGCTCGCCGATCCAGTCGCGGGCGGCGTACAGGATCCGCTGAGCACGGTAGTCCGCGGCTTCACCGAAACAACCCGGTCCGTCCGCAGGACCGGGGCCGCGCTGCTGCGGGGCGTCGTCGCGATCGAGGTCGAAGGCAAGCATCATGGCGGCATCCCTCCTGTCGAGAAGCAACGGCGGCTGCCACGAATGGCGGCCCCTCGAGGAGCCGCCACCCGGCGCGGGACGCCCGCGCCCAGCGCCCGAGCGAGCCCCTGCCGCGCCGCGCAGGTCCACCGGCGAGATGGCCTGACGCGGCGGTGCGCGAATGCGGGAGAGCTCCGCTCCACCAGCGGCTGTTCAGCCCGCGTGTCGAGACTTCAACTTATCCCTGCTCGGCGATCGCGCAAGCGGCGACATGCCATGATCCGGGCAGCGCTCCAGCCGGGACACGCACGCTCATGCATGCTTACAAGCAATCGGAATTGCTGATGAATCAGGCCAACATCCGCTGTCGACCTCAAGGCACGTCGCCGCCCGACGGGGCCGCGGCATGGACATAGAAAGACCTAGCCTGGAGAGACCCATGGCCCCGGGCACCCGCGCGTCGGGGGCGGACCGGCGAGGCGCGTCGGACGCGTCGGACGAGCGCGCTCGCTCACGGCGGCCTTCGGCGGTTGAGGACGATCGCGCGCCCTGGTAGGTTGGCGTCCAGTATTGCGCGATGACCACCGCCCTTGTCACCGACCCCGACGACGACGCGCCCGTGACGCCACGCCCGTTCCTCAAATGGGCGGGCGGCAAGGGCCAGCTGCTCCGCCAGTTCCAGCCGCTCCTCCCCGCGTCCTACGGGCGCTACTTCGAGCCCTTCATGGGGGGGGCCGCGCTCTTCTTCTGCCTGCAGCCGAAGCGCGCGGCGCTGACGGACGTCAACGCCGAGCTCATCGACTGCTACCGGGCGGTGCGGGATCGGGTCGACGAGGTGATCGCCGCGCTGGGCAGCCACGCCTACGAGGAGGCGCACTACTACAAGGTTCGCGACGTCGATCCCGCCTCGCTGTCGCTGCCCGAGCGCGCCGCGCGGACCATCTTCCTGAACAAGACGGGGTTCAACGGGCTCTACCGGGTGAACAGCTCCGGCCGCTTCAACGTGCCTTTCGGCCGCTACGTCAAGCCGGCCATCTGCAACCCGCCCCAGCTGCGGGCCTGCTCGGCGGCGCTGCGGGGCGTCGAGCTCGAGGTCCGCGACTTCGAGCGCGTGCTCGACCACGCCCAGGAAGGCGACTTCGTGTACCTGGACCCGCCGTACTCGCCGGTCTCGTCGACCGCGAACTTCACGTCCTACAGCGCGGGCGGCTTCGGCTTCCGCGACCAGGAGCGCCTCGCCGCCCTCTTCGCGGAGCTCGACGCGCGAGGCGTCCAGGTAATGCTCTCGAACTCCGATGTTCCGGAGATCCCGCCGCTCTACAAGCGGTTCAAGATCGACCGCGTCGCGGCGCTCCGGAGCATCAACGCGAAGAGCGACGCCAGAGGCCGCGTGGGGGAGATCGTGATCCGGAACTACGGCGCCAGGCGGAGCCGCAAGGCGGCGCCCGCAGACAAGGCGGGCTGAGCCCGGCGCCGCCGCGCGGCGCGCGGCTCAATCGACGGTCTTGCCCTCGTGCTTCTTCGGATCGGGGGCCGCGCGCTCCTCGGCGTACGCCATCGCCACCTCGATCTCCTCGTGGATCTCGCGCGAGGTGACCTTGTTCCCCGAGGGATCGACGGCCTCCCACACGAAGCCGCGGACCTCACCCGGGCGCTCGGGTATCCAGCGGACCCGCAAGGTCCAGCCGTGCAACTCGGCCGTATAACCACCTTCCTCGTGATCCCGCTGCCACGCAGAGACGGTCGGGTGCTTCACCATCGCGAGGTCTCCGGCGCAGAAGGTCGAGAGGACAGAAGAACTGTTCCCGAATGGCCGCGCTCCCCCCCCGAGCAACGCCGCCGTCCGGGAACACGGGGAAGATAGCAGGCGCCCGGCGCGCGGCGATCAGGCAGGCGTGTGTTCCTCATGCGGATGCACCTTACCCGAATCCCAGCGCGCGCCGAAAGGTCCTCGCCTTCCGATGGGGCCGTCAGCGCGAGCAGCGTGAACAGCACAGGCATCATCGCGCGGACGGGCGGCGCCTGCGATGCGCACCCCATGCTACGAAGCATGTATGGGGGCAGGAATCGTCGTCTTCTTCGGGCTCGCGCTCGTCGCCTATCTCCTGGTTGCCCCGCTCGTCGCCTTCGTGTTCGCCGTCCGGGCCAACCGGCGCAACGAGGACCTCCTGCTGCGGATCCACGCGCTGGAGCACCGGGTGGCCGAGCTCTCCGGACAGCGCGGCCGCGCAACGCTCACCGCAGCGACGGAGAGCCTGCGAAGCACACACGGCCTGGAGCAAGAGCGGATTGCCCAGGGCGCGCTCCCGCCCCCAGCGGCGGCGCAACCCGCGCTCGACGCCGAGGGCGCAGGTGCACCGCCCGCGCTCGACGTGGCGACCGCCGGCGCGCCGCCCGCGCTCGACGCGGCGACCGCCGGCGCGCCGCCCGAGATCGCGCAGCCGACCGCCACCGCGCCCCCGGCGGCCGCGTCCACGGCGTTCGCCGACGCGGAGGCCGCGGCGCCCTCCGCGGTCGCGTTCCCGGGTCCCGCTGCTCCTCCGATGCCTCGCGCGCTTCGCCCCGCGGCGACGCTCGACGCGAGCGCGTCCGGCGCCGGCTCGGCCGCGCACCGCGAGGCCCCGGAGCGACCCTCCATCGAGGAGCGGCTCGGCCTCACCTGGCTCACCCGCGCAGGCGCGACCACCTTCTTGCTCGGCGCGCTCTTCTTCTTCAAGTACGCCTCGGACAACGCCTGGATCGGGCCGTTCGGGCGCGTCGCGATCGGCGCCGCGACCGGCGCCGCGCTCCTCGCGATCGCCGAGGTGCTCCGCGGGCGCGCGCAGCGTCGCTTCGTCCACACGCTCATCGGCCTCGGCCTCTCGGTCCTGATCGCGTCGGTGTGGGCGAGCGCCGCGCTGTACGAGCTCGTCCCGATCCCCGCGGCATTCGCGGCGGACACGGTGCTCCTCCTGCTCGGCGCCGGCCTCGCCCTCCGCCACCGCGGCGAGGCCATCCTGGTCCTCAGCCTCGTCGCCGGCTTCCTCAACCCCGTCGTGCTGTCGACGGGGCAGGACCGGCCGCTCGTCCTGTTCGGCTACCTCCTGCTCATGACGAGCGTCGCCCACGCCGTCGCAGCGAGGCTCGGCTTCCGCGTCGCGCCGTGGCTCGCGATCGCAGGCCATACGGCGCTGTTCTGGGGCTGGTACGCCACGTACTTCGACGCCAGCGCCGCCCCGGCCGGCGGAGATCCGGACGGGGCGCCCTGGCTCGACTCGCCCGCGCAGGCGCTCCCGGGGCCCTACTTCCCGCTCGCCGCGCGCGCGGCGCCCCTCGCGTTCATCGCGCTCGCCGCGGCGCAGGGCATCCTGCGCGCGCTGTGGCTGCGCCGCGCGCCCGCCTCGAGCCCCGATCGAAGCGCCGCGCCGGTCGGCGCGGCGGCGACCGGCGTCCTCCGCGTCGCGGCGCGCGCGGACGCCACGGCGACAAGCATCGCCGCGCTCGTGCTCGCCCACGCGGGCGCGACCGCGCTGCTCTTCGACGCGCCGCGCGCGCTCGCAGCCGCCGCCATCGCGCTCGCGCTCGCGGCGCTGGTCGCCCTGCGCGCGCCGGTGGAGAGTGCCTGGCTGCTGGCGCCGATGGGCGCCGCCTTCCTCGGCTTCGCCGCGACGTTCGCGGACGCGCCGGCGGCGCACCGGACGACGCTCGTCGCGCTCGTCGCGGCCTGGACGCTCGTCTACCTCGCGGGGTGGCTCCGCGGCGCCGGGCTCGCGGGTCAGCTCGATCGGAAGACCGCCATCGCGTGCTCCGCCGGCGCGGCGCTCTTCGCCTGCGCCGCGGGCATGCTGCTGATCGAGGCCGACGCGGCGCTCTTCGCGCTCGCGCTCGCGGGCGCGGCCGCCCTCGCGGCGTGGACGGCCGCGCGCGCCGCGCTCCCCGCCCTGCTCCTCGCCGCGGCGATCGTCTCGGCAGTCGCGCTCGCGGCGGCTGCGCATTTCGCGAGCGCGCCGGCGGACGCGGGCGCATCGGCGGCCGCCGATGCCGTCGACGCCGTGAGCGCAGGCTTCCTCGGCGCATCGGCGCTCGTCATGCTGGTGTTCCTCGGCGCCGCGGGCGCCTCGGCGCGGCGCCCGCGCGAGCC
The DNA here is from genome assembly GCF_051524395.1 of Sorangium sp. So ce117. Lineage (NCBI taxonomy): Bacteria > Pseudomonadati > Myxococcota > Polyangiales > Polyangiaceae > Sorangium > Sorangium sp. So ce117. The sequence continues at coordinate 4,020,736 of NZ_CP150309.1, read as the reverse complement.
CGGCGCGCCGGCGCTCTCGTGGTCCGACGCGCTCGCCGCGTGCGTGGCGACGCTCGGGTTCGTCGCGGCCGCGCTCGGCGCCACGCCGGAGGACACGCCGACGCTCCGCGCGCTGCTCACCGCCGGCGCCGGCGCCCTCGACCTGGCGCTCGGCGCCGCGCTCCTCCGCGCCGGCGTGACCCGCGCCGGCGTGACCCGCGCCGGCGCCGCGCCCCCCGCCGATCGCATCGCCCTGCTCCTCGGACAGGCGCTCGCCCTGTTCGCCGCGGCCGTCGCGTTCGGGCTCGGCGGCGCGACGGTCACGGTGGTCTGGAGCATCCTCGCGGCCGTGGCGGCCGCGATCGCGGCGCGCACCGGCGAGCGCGCCTGGCTCGCCGTCACCCTGCTGCTCTTCGCCGCCGCCCTCGCGCGGGCGCTCATCGTCGATCGGGCCGAGGCCGAGGCGCTCGTGACGACCTGGTTCGCGACGCACGGCCGCGACGGGACCATGGCGGTTCCCGTCCTGCTCAACGCGAGGACCTATGCGTTCGCGGGCGTGAGCGCCGCCCTGCTCGCCGCGGGGCGGCTGCTGTCGCGCGCGGCGTTCGCCCGCCCCCCGGACGCCGCGCGCGCCGAGCTGCGCGGCGCCGCGGTGGGGGCGCTGGGCGCAGGGTATGCCCTGCTCATCACGACCGTCGTCCTCGAGGTGCGGAGCGCGATCACCGCGCTCCCCGCCGCCCCGCCTGCCCCGCTCGACGCGGCCGAGTTCGCCGAGCTCACCGTGCAGCACCGCGCCGCCCTCGAGGGCCAGCAAGGCAGCCTCGCGATGGCGACCACGCTCGTGCTCGCCCTCGCGGCGATCGCGCTGCTCACCGCGGGGTTCGCGGCGCGCGACGCCTTCCATCGCTACGCCGGGCTCTCCTTGTTCGCCGTCACCATCGCGAAGCTCGTTGCCTGGGACGTCTGGCACGTCGAGCGCATCTACCAGATCGCCCTCTTCACGGGCGTCGGGGCGCTGCTCGTCGGCGGAGGGTTCCTCTACGCACGGTTCGGACGGCGCCTCGTGACGCTCCTGCGCGCCGGATCGCGGGGCGCGGCCGGGCCGCTCGCGCTGCTCGCGGCGATGAGCCTCGCGCGGCCCGCCGAGGCCCAGACCGGCGCGGCGCTCCCGACCGAGAAACACGCGCTCGTCCGGCCCATCGAGGGCGTGGACGCCGCCGGCGACCACCGCGTCGACGTCGATCTCGACCTCTACCGCGAGAGCCGCGCGGAAGAGCTGCTCGCCGACGTCCGCATCGCAGGCCCCGACGGCGCCGAGGTGCCCTACGTGATCCGCGAGCCGGGCGCCGCGCACGCCTCCGGGCGGATCGCGGCCACGATGCTCGATCCGGGGGTCGACGCCGCCGGCGTGGCGCACGCGACCTGGGCGCTCGACGCGCCCGGCACGCGCCACTGCCGCGTCGAGCTCAGCGTCACCGGCGGCAGCTTCCTCCGCGAGGCGCGGGTCGAGACCGGCGCGGATCCGAGGGCGCTCAGCGAGGTCGCGCGCGGCGCCCACGTGTACCGCGTCCCCCAGGGCTCGGAGACGGTCGAGCACCTGTCGGTCCGCTATCCCCTCTCGCGCGCCGCCCTGGTCCGGATCCGCCTTGTCCCCGAGGGCGCCCCGGCGCGCGGCGCGGCCGCGGACGTCCGGATCACGGGCGGCGCCGTCTCGTGCGAGCCGCAGGCCCCCACCGAGTCCCCCGCGCTGCTGCCGCTCGCGATCGTCGAGACGCAGCGGGACAGCGAGGCGAAGACGACGCTCGTCACGCTCGACGCCGGCGCCGACGGCGCGCCGCTGGAGGCCGTCCTCCTCGACGTCGCCACGCCGGAGTTCAGCCGCCGCGTCGACGTCGCCTCGACCACGTACCGCGCGGTCTGGCCGGCCGTGGGGAGCGGCATGATCCATCGCATCCGTCCGCGCGGCGAGTCGGGGCCCTCGCTCGCGTCGACGCGGATCCCGCTGAGCCCGACCCGGAAGCGCTTCCTCCGGCTCACGATCCACGACGGCGACTCGGCGCCGCTCTCCCTCTCGGGCGCGCAAGGCGAGGTGCGGGCGCGCGAGATCGTGTTCCGCGCCGCGCGGCCGGGGCCGCACCGGCTCTACGTCGGCGACGCGCTCGGCAAGCGCCCGAGCTACGATCTGGCCGACCTGCTCGACCCCACCGTGCGCGAGCGCCCCCCCGCCGCGAGGCTCGGCGCCGCAGCGGCGAACCCGGAGCTCGGCGCCGCCCCGGTCGCGCGCGACCTTCCGTTCACCGAGCGGCACCGCGCGCCGATCGGGGGCGCGCTGGCCGTCGGGCTGCTCGCGCTCTCGCTGTGGGCCGCGCGGCTCCTGAAGCGAGGGGAGCGAGGGGAGCGAGGGGAACGAGCGCGAGGCGCACCGCCCGACGACCCCGCGCCGCCGCAGCAGCGAACAGAAGACAGCGAGCCCAGGCCGTGATGTGCTCGCATGTTGCCGCGGGTCGCCGGGGACGCGGCGCTCCGGCGGTCCGGACCAACCATCGAGGTGGATGCACCATGAGAGGCGGGCGCTTCGTCTACTTGGGTCTCTGCGCGAGCGTCGGGGCGGCGCTCTGGGCCTCGGGCGCGTGCTCCGCGACGGCGCGCGACCAGCAGGCGCCTGGCGAGGGCGGCGGCGGGGGCGCGACCAGCGCCAGCGCCACGACGGCGGAGGCGGGCGCCGGCGGACGCGTGGAGTCGACGGGCTCCTGGGCTGATTTCGGCGGCGGCGCGCCGGCGGAGGAGGGCCCGTCGCCCGACGACGACGGCGACGGGTTCACCATCGAGGACGGCGACTGCAACGACGGCGACACGAACGTCAACCCAGGCGCCGTCGAGGTCGTGATCACGGAGCCCGACCCGAGCGGCGCGGTGCCCGAGCCGGCCGACGAGGACTGCGATGGCGTGATCGACAACGCGCCGCCAGGCTGCGACAGGAACATCGCTCCTGCCGACTTCGACGCCATCCACGGGGCCCACGCGATCGACCTCTGCGCCAAGGCGTCGCCCGGCGATAGGAAGTGGGGCGTGCTGAGCGCGCAGTACGTGCGCGGCGACGGCTCGCCCGCGGAGCCCTCGCCCGCGGTGGGCGTGCTCGATTCCTTCGGCCCCAACGTGCGCCCGCAGGGCGGGACCCGCCTGCTCGTCCTGTCCTCGGGTCGCGCCCGGATCGCCGGGTGGCCGGGCGCGTGCAACGCGGATAGCTGCGAGAACTACGGGCCGGGCGACGCGCCGCCCGGCTTCCCGCAAGGCCCCCCCGAGTGCGCTCCCTCGGCGAACATCCACGACGACATCGCCCTCGAGCTCGTCATCCGCGCGCCGACGAACGCGACAGGCTACGAGTTCGCGTTCAAGTTCTACACCTTCGAATACCCCGAGTTCGTCGCAGAAGAACACTGCTTCAACGACCAGTTCGTCGCCCTGGCGACGCCGGCCCCGCCAGGGTCGCTCGACGGCAACCTCTCGTTCGATAGCCTTGGCAACCCCGTCAGCGTCAAACTCAGCTTCTTCGATGTCTGCGAGGAGTGCCCGCTCGGGACGGACGAGCTAGAGGGCACCGGCTTCGGGCTCTGGAACAACGCCGGCGCGACCGGCTGGCTGCGCACGCGGGCCCCGGTGACCGGCGGCGAGGAGCTCAAGCTGCGGTTCATGATCTTCGACGCCGGCGACGAAAGGGTCGACTCGACCGCGCTCGTCGACGGTTTCAAGTGGATCGCGAACGGCGGCACCGTCCCGCTCGAGACCGCGCCCGTCGAGGATCCCCGGTAGCGCCCCGGGGTCCGGACGACCCCAGCCCTCCGGGTCACGCGCGCCGGCCGCGGCGCGAGGTGGACCGCGCGCCGCGGCCGGCGCGATCCCGTATTTCATGGCCGGGATTGTTGCGCAAAACGATACGATCCCGCGATGCTGCTCCCTTCCTTGGAGAACCTCGCCTGCTTCGAGGCCGCGGCGCGGACGCTGAACTTCCGGACCGCAGCGCGCGCCGTCGCGCTCAGCCCCGCCGCGTTCGGCCAGCGCATCCGGCAGATCGAGGAGCAGGTCGGCGCTCCGCTGTTCGAGCGCACCACGCGCCGGGTGCAGCTGACGCCGCGCGGGCTCGCCTTGCTGCCGCGCGCCCGCCAGTGCCTGGCGCTCGCCGAGGACTGCCTCCGCAGCGCGATGGGCCCCGCGCCCGAGCCGGTCGAGCTGACGCTCGGCACGCGGTTCGAGCTCGGGATGTCGTGGATCGTCCCCCAGCTCGGCGCGCTGACGCGGCGGCGCCCCGAGCTGACGCTCCACCTCTACTTCGGCGCCTCCGACGACCTGCTGAAGCGCCTCTACGACCGCAGCGTCGATTGCGTCGTCACCAGCGCGCGCTGGAGCGCCACGAGCCTCGCGGCGGAGACGCTGCACGAGGAGCGCTACGCGTTCGTGGCCTCCCCCAAGCTGCTCCGGCGCGAGGCGTTCGCCCGCCCGGAGCACGCGTCGCGGCACTGCCTGCTCGACATCGATCCGACCATGCCGCTGTTCCGGTACCTCGCGGATCAGGCGGGCGGCGCCGGCTGTTTCGCGTTCGCGCGGCACCGCTGGGTGGGGCTCGGCGCCGCCATCAAGGCGCTGGTGCTCGCCGGCGAGGGCGTCGCCGTGCTGCCGCGCCACATGGTCACCGCCGAGCTCCGCGGCGGCAAGCTGAAGCGGCTCCTGCCGTCCGCGCCCCTCGCGCGCGATCATTTCCGGCTCATCTACCGGCGCGACGACCCGCGGAGCTCGCTCTACGCGAAGCTCGCCGAGTCGCTGCGCGCGGTGCCGATCCAGTGAGGCGCGCGCTCGCCGGCGCGACGCGGAGCGGGCTGAACGGCGTAGACTCCCGCCCGAGGACCATGAGCGAGCTCCCCGGCGCCGGCGCGCGCCTCCCCGCGACGCCGATCACGGCGCAGGACATCAACGGCGGACCGGACCCGGAGCGCCGCGTCCCCTTCGTCATCACGGCGCCCGGCGTGTACACCCTCGTGGAAGACGTCGACTGGGTGGCGCAGGACGCGAGCGCGCGGGCCATCACGATCGCGAGCGACGACGTCACCCTCGACCTGTGCGGCAGGACGCTGCGGCAGATCGACCCTCCGGCGCCCGTCGTCGCCCCCGACCCGGGCGCGAGGCCTTGCCGGGGCGAGGTCGTCTCCGGGAACGTGGGCGTGTTCGCCGAGGGGAGGACGCGGCTCGTCATCAGGAACGGCAGCGTGCTCGGGATCCAGGGGGTGGGGATCGCCGCCAGGGCGTGCAGCCAGCTGGATCTGCTCGATCTGTCGGTCCGGCGGTGCGGCGGCGACGGCGTGATCGACACGGGCTTCCTGCGCCGCAACGGCGGGATCTTCGTGATGGGCGCCCGGGACGCGGCCGGCGGCGTCGCCTTCGCCGAAGGCATCCGGATGATCAACTGCGTGTGCTCGGAGAACTCGAGCCGGCTCGACTTCGTCGTGACGCTGGGCGCGCTCGTCCTGTTCTGCGACGACGTGCAGGTCAAGGGGTGCGTGTTCAACCGCACGGCGAACACCAGCGCCCAGCCGAGCGGCGTGCAGTTCAACGTCGTCGGCGCCGACTTCGTCATCTGCCGCAACGTGCTCGTGGAGGACTGCGAGGCGCACGACAACACGTCGGGCGGAGAGCCGGCCGGCTTCTTCGCGTGGGGAGAGAACTACAAATTCCTGCGCTGCAGGGCGAACCGGAACTTCACGCTCACCGGGAACCGCGCGTGCGGGTTCAACATCTCGACGACGAGCAACCTGGAGATGGTCGAGTGCGAGGCGGACGGGAACTACAACGCGAACCCGGCCGCGTCCGCCGATGCGGTCAAGGACTTCTCCGCGCTCGGCTTTCGCATCGGCAGGGCGGTGTACCGCGGGCTGCTCGAGGGCTGCCGCGCGATCGGCAACCACGGCGCGAGCGCGAGCGCGCCCGCCGGCGGCTTCGCGCTCCACTCGACCCGCCACGTGGTGCTGAGGCGCTGCGTGGCCGTGGGGAACAGGAACGCGAGCGGGACCGCCGAGGACGACGGGCTCGCGGCCGGGTTCATCGCGTCGACGCCGCTCGCGGATCCGCAGGGGGGCCTCGTGGGCGGCGAGGGCAACGCGTTCATCGACTGCATCGCCGACGGCAACACGGTCCACCGAACGCCCCTGTTCGTGCAGCCGCCGGCCCCGCCCGTCGACGCCGGTCCGTCGCGCGGCGACCCGCAGAAGGGCGCGGGGTTCCTGCTCGAGGGGCAGAGCGACGCGAGGATCATCGGCTGCCAGTCCGCGAACAACGACGGCAAAGGGATCTGGCTGAGGGCCTGCGCGCGCGCGCTGGTCGAGGGAAACACGCTGTCGAGGAACACGCTTTACGGCATCCAGAACGAGGATCCCGCGGGGCTCAGCGCCTTCACCGGCAACCGGGCGCACCTCAACGGGTCCCGGCATCGCCACAACTACGTCGGGCTGCCGCCGGGCACGCCGGTCCGCAAATGGACGCTCGGCTCCCCTCCCCTCGACGGCCCTTCGGACGGAATAGCCAACCTCAGCACCCGGCTGCCCTGAGGGCCGCGAGCGCCTCGCGCCGCCGGACGGCGATCACCGGGTACGGGCGAGCGCGCCGGGGGTGATCCCGAACCGCCGCTTGCTTTCGCTCGAAGCGCAGCGGCGCGTCCGCGAGGTTGATGGCGATGTAATGGCCGGCGACGGCGAGGTGGTCTGTCTCCCAGGACGGGTTCACGCCGAGCTCGGCCACCACGCCTGTCCAGCGCAGCGAGCGGCTGGACGCGCGGATCTCGGCCTGCCGGAGCGCCTCGATGGGCTCGCGGGTGCCGGCGCGGACGAACGGGATGGCGCTGCGGGAGACGCGGGAGATCATCGGAGAGCCGGCCCCAGCATGCGCCCGCGGCGCGGGGCCGGTCAACGCAGCAGCCCGGTTCCAGGGAGCGCAGCGGCGTTCTATAGCGCCCTTCCCGCCCGCCCTAGGCTGCCGGTCGCCGGGCGACGACTGCGCCCGAGGAGGACGACCATGGAGATGCGTTACAAACTGCTCGGCGGCAGCGGGCTCAAGGTCTCGGAGATCAGCCTTGGCACCATGACCTTCGGCGAGGACTGGGGCTTCGGCGCCTCGGCCGAGGCGTGCCGCGGCATCCTCGAGGCGTACCGCGCCCGCGGCGGCAACTTCATCGACACCGCCAACAAGTACACGAACGGCAGCGCCGAGCGGATCGTCGGTGAGCTCGTCCGCGGAGACCGCGGCGCGTGGGTCATCGCGACCAAGTACTCGCTCTCCATGAACGACGCCGATCCGAGCGCGAGCGGCAACGGCAGGAAGAACCTTGTCCAGTCCGTCGAGGCGAGCCTCAAGCGCCTGGGGACGGACTACATCGATCTGCTCTGGGTCCATGCGTGGGACTGGACGACGCCAGAGGCCGAGCTCATGCGCGCGCTCGACGACGTGGTGCGCGCGGGCAAGGTGCTCTATGTCGGCATGTCCGACGCGCCTGCCTGGGTCGTCTCCCGGGCGAACGCGATCGCCGAGCTCCGGGGCTGGTCGCAGTTCGTCGGCATCGAGATCGAGTACAGCCTGATCGAGCGCACGGTGGAGCGGGAGCTCGTCCCGATGGCGTCCCGGCTCGGCCTGGGCGTGCTCGCGTGGGCGCCCATGGCCGGCGGCGTGCTGACGGGCAAGTACACGCGGGGGGGCGGCAACGACGCCGCGCGCGCCGCGATGAACCAGGGGCGCCTGGACGAGCGGGGCCTGCGCGTCGCGCGCGCGGTCGACGCGGTGGCCGAGGAGCTCGGGTGCTCCTCGGCGCAGGTGGCCCTCGCGTGGCTCAGGTCGCGCCCGGCGCAGGTGATCCCCATCGTCGGCGCCCGGAAGCCCGAGCAGATGCAGGACTGCCTGGGCTGCCTCGACGTCGTCTTGCCCGCCGCGGCCCTCGAGAGGCTCGACGCGGCGAGCCGCGTGCCGCTCGGCTTTCCCTACGAGTTCCTGGGCGACCCGGGCACCGAGCGGGTCGTCTACGGCGCCACGGCGGCGCGGCTCGACGTGCCCAACCCCGTCCGGAGGCTCGCCTCGGGCGGGTGACGCCGGCCTCGCCGCCTCGCTCCAGCGCGCGTCAGCGATTCCCGTCCTGCGCCTGCTCGACGCGCGCCCGGATGGCCGCGACGGCGCGCGCCGAGCCGTCCAGGTTCTCCGCGTTGAGGAGGCTCTTCGGAAGCGGCAGCTTCGGCCGGAGGAACACCTCGAGGGACAGGCGCGTCGACTGGGCGTCGATCTTCTCGAGCCGCCAAATAGCCTGGAGATCTTGCACATTGCCGGAGATGAAGCGGGACGAGTACGTCTCGACGCCATCCTCGACGACCGGCTTCTGGATCTCGATGCGCGCCCACATCGTGACCGCGCCCGAAAGGGCCGAGACCTCCATGTAGAGATCCCACCCGCCCGCGGGCGTGCGCCCGAGCAGGCGGCACTTCTTGTAGTGCGGCATGAACTCCGGATACCGCTCGAACGAGAGCACCGCGGCGCGCACGCGCTCCATCGAGCCCTTCACGACCACCGTCGACCGTCCACGGGCAAATCCGGTGCTCCCGATCGGGACTGCCATGCTCGTGATCCCGGCCGTATCGGGCGCCGGCTGCGCGCGCTCGGCCTGCTCGCCGTCGCTCGTGACAGCCGGCAGGACATCCCCTCTGTCGCGCTGTGTCGGCAGGCGCGGTACATCCAGGTTGATCCCCCGTTCCCCCGTGCTGCACGCGGTGGCCGCGAGGACGAGTCCCCCGGCGAGCGCGCGCGGGATCGGTGCGCGATGGCCGGTCGTGGTCGAGCGAGTTCTCCGCATGACGGCCCAGCTTGCCAGCGACGTGCCGGCCGCCCCCATCGCCCCGATGATACCGCGCAACACATCCGCTCGGGCCGCCCCCCCACCCCGGCCACCAAGAACGGATCACCCGCCCATCGAGCGCGGAAAACACGGGCTCCTTCCCGATTCTCCACGAGAGCTCGGAAGGCCCGCTGTCTCCCCCTTGGCGCTCCTGTAGGTCAGGATTCGCCAGAGAGATAAGCTGTCAGACTCGGAATGGGGACGCCTGTCGGGCGGCCGAACTGCCAGTCCGCCGACTCGACCCCGACGCCGCCGATATCGAGGTGGATGAACGGCAGCGCCCCCCCCTTGAGCCCCGAGGCGATGTCGAGGAACGCGAAGGGGAACTGGTGCCCGCGCGGCGTGTTCACCGAGGCGAGGCGGTTCGAGGACACCACGTCCTCGGCGCTCGACCGGGGCGCCACGAACGCGTAGTCCTCGCGCCGCGGCCGGACGCGCTCCATCGGCTCGCCCCAGCGCTCCGCGAGGACGTCGAGCCGATCGAGCTCCGCCCGCGCGGCGGAGTTGCCGATCGCGCCGGTGTAAGGCCCGTGGGCGCGGTAGACGTGCCCGGTCAGCGTCGCGACCGAGAACACGATGGGGTCGGCCGCGCCGCTCATGGCGAGCTCCCGCCCGAGCGCGAGCAGGTCAGCCAGGATGAGGCGGCCCTCGGCGTCGGTGTTGCCGATCCGGACGCGCACGCCGGCGCGGCTGCGGATGATCTCGTCGCTCACATAGGACTCCTCGCCGATGCTGTTGCGCACGAGCCCGAGGAGCCCGACGATGCGCACGCCCTCCAGGCCGAGCGCCGCGGCCGCGCGCACGAGGCCGGCGACCGCGCCGGCGCCGCCCTTGTCTCGGGACATGCCGGCCATGTGCCCGTCGGTCTTCAGGTCGACGCCGCCCGTGTCGTAGGTGACGCCCTTGCCCGCGAGCAGCACCGTTCGCCGGATCTCCCCGCGAGGCCTGTAGTCGAGCCGCACGACGCACGGCCGGTGCCGCTCGACGACCCGCGACGCCCGCGAGACCGCGCTGATGAGCGGATAGTCATCGACGTTGCGCTCGATCTTGACGAGCACCCCCGTCCTGGCGAACGCCGCCTCGCACAGCTCGGCGACGCGGCGGGGCGCCATCCGCTCCGGCTCGGTGCCCGTGATGTCGCGGCAGAGCGCCCGACCGACCTCGACGGCCGCGATCTCGCGGGCGCGCGCCTCCGACAGCCCGAGCACCGCCACCGACTCGGCCGAGCGCGGGGCCATCTCCGCCTCCCGCGCCTCGAGCGGCGTCCACTGGCTCCCGAGCGCGGCGAGCGCGCCCACCTCGACGGCCCGCGCGAACCGCGGCGCCGCGCCCACCGGAGCGCGCACGACGAGCAGCGGCCGGCTCGCCCCCGCGTCCACCGCCCGCGCGAAGCCGGCCGCCGCGGCCTCCGCGACGGAGCGGACGTCATCGACGTCTTCCGAGAGCGGCCCCATCGGCGCGAGCACCAGGCGCCCGCCAGGCACCCCCGGCGCCGGCAGGACGAGCGGAGCACTCTTGCCCTCGAGCGCGGAGTCGACGCGCGCCGCAGCCTCGACCACCGCGCCCACGGCGGACCCGAGCCCCCCCGCGTACTTCGCGATGGGCGACGGCGCGACGAGGACGACAGCATCGCACGCCGCGATCGCCGCGTTCGACTCCGCAAGGGCGTTGGCGGGCAGCCCCGCCAGGGAGGTGACATGGACCATGGCGGCGAATGATGTCACATGGGTCAGCATTTTTGCAGCACCCGTCGCCGCCGATAGGGCACCGACATGCGCCCCGAAGAGCAGGCTGTCGCGTGGGCATGGCGCGCGGGCATGGCGCACGCGCCGCGCTCGGCGCGCGCCATGCCGCGCGCCGAGGGGCCTAGTGCGCTCGTCCGCCCCTGCGGTCACGCGCGAGGCGGCCGGCGTCGAGCGCCGCGCCGCTTCAGGAGAAGAGCACGACGCTGCGGATCGACTCGCCTTCGTGCATGAGGTCGAAGGAGCGGTTGATGTCGTCGAGCGGCATCGTGTGGGTGATCAGCTCGTCGATCTTGATCTTGCCCTCCATGTACCAGTCGACGATCTTGGGAACGTCGGTGCGCCCCTTGGCGCCGCCGAACGCGGTGCCCTTCCAGACGCGCCCGGTGACGAGCTGGAAGGGGCGCGTGGCGATCTCCTCGCCGGCCCCGGCGACGCCGATGATGATGCTCGTCCCCCAGCCCTTGTGGCAGCACTCGAGCGCCTGGCGCATCACCTTGACGTTGCCGATGCACTCGAAGCTGAAATCGGCGCCGCCCCGGGTCAGATCGACGAGGTAGGGCACGAGATCCCCCGCCACCTCGCTCGGGTTGACGAAGTGGGTCATGCCGAACCTCTCGGCCAGCTCGCGGCGCTTCGGGTTGATGTCGACGCCGACGATGATGTCGGCGCCGGCCATCCGGGCGCCCTGGATCACGTTGAGCCCGATGCCGCCGAGGCCGAAGACCACGACGTTGTCGCCGGGCCTCACCTGCGCGGTGTTGATGACGGCGCCGATACCCGTCGTCACGCCGCAGCCGATATAACAGACCTTGTCGAACGGCGCGTCCTCGCGGATCTTGGCGACGGCGATCTCGGGCAGGACGGTGAAGCTCGAGAAGGTCGACGTGCCCATGTAATGGTGAATCCGCTCCTTGCCGATCGAGAAGCGGCTCGTTCCGTCCGGCATGAGCCCGCGCCCCTGGGTGGCGCGGATGGCCTGACAGAGGTTGGTTTTTCCGCTCGTGCAATAAGAGCACTGCCGGCACTCGGGCGTGTAGAGGGGAATCACGTGATCGCCTTTCTTGAGGCTCTTCACGGACGGCCCGACGTCGACGACGACGCCCGCGCCTTCATGACCGAGGATCGCGGGGAAGAGTCCCTCCGGATCCTTTCCTGAGAGCGTGTAAGCGTCGGTGTGACAGACGCCCGTTGCCTTGATCTCGATGAGGACCTCGCCCTCGCGAGGGCCCTCCACCTGGACGTCCTCGACCGTCAGCTTCTCGCCGGCCCTGTGGGCCACGGCTGCGCGCGCTTTCATGATCGGTGGTTCTCCTCCCGCAAGCGGGGCGTTCGGGGCCCGAGCGGCGCCCGAGTCCCTCCCATAGCCGGGCGGGGAAGCAGGTTTCAAGGGGAACCCCGCCGGCGCCGCCCCGCCTCGCCCGCCGTCCAGCCTGCCCGCATTGCGCCGCCCTTCCTGCCCGCGTCGCGCAGCCCGCTCGCTGCCCGCGCCGCCACCCGAGGATGGCGTTCGCGTGACAGCACGCGTACGATCACCCCGCTGTCCTTATGAACACACTCCGTTGCCCACCGGGTCTCCGCGCGCTCATCGCAACAGCCGCGCTGGTCCTCGTCGCCTGCACCGGCGAGAGCCCGCCTGCTGGCGGGGCGACCGGCAAGGGCGCTGGCGGCGCCGGCGGCGCTGGCGGCGGCGGCGGCGAGGGCGCTTCCTCCGAGGGTGGCCACGGAGGACAGGGAGGCGCGCCGATCGACAGCATGGAGTGTGTCGACGAGTGCCCCGCTGAGAGCGCTGGTATCACGATCGGCTGCAAGAAGCGCTTCATGTTCGGAATGAACTATGCGTGGCACAACTTCGCCGGCGACTTCGGCGGCATCGCCGCGTGGGACAAGCGCGGCGTCGCGGCCGAGGCGGAGACGCACGCGAAGAACCTCGCCGACATCCGTGCTCACGGGGCGAGCGTCGCGCGGTGGTGGATGCTGCCGGAGATCCGGGGCGAGAGCGTCGTCTTCGACACGAGCGAGAACCCGACCGGCCTCGGCGGGACGACGCGGCGCGACGTCCAGAAGGCGCTCGAGCTCGCCGAGCAGGCGGACGTCAACCTGGTGTTCTGCCTGTTCTCCTTCGACAACTTCCACCCGACGCGGATCGACGCCGACGTGAAGACCGTCGGTATCACCCCCATCGTGAAGGACGCAAAGCGGCGCGCGAAGCTGATAGACAAGGTCGTCCGGCCGATCGCCAGGGCCGTCGCGCAGAGCCCCTACCGGCACCGGATGGTCGCGTGGGACGTGATCAACGAGCCAGAGCTGGCCATGACCGGACCGAGCCCGGACGACGGCCCTCGCTACGAGCCCGACGCCCAGGTGGATCCGATCGAGCACGCGCAGATGGCGGCGTTCCTCGGCGAGGCCATCCGGGCGCTGCGCGCAGAGAGCACGGCGCTCGTCACGATCGGCTCGGCGTCGATGAAGTGGGCGCGGTCCTGGCGAGACACCGACGTCGATTTCTACACCTTTCATATCAACGACCGGGTCAACCTGTACTGGCCCTACAACCAGTCGCCCAAGGACTACGGCATCACGGACAAGCCCGTGATCATGGGGGATTTCCCGATCGCCGGCCTGGCGACGGCCGCTTTGCCGACGCTCCTGGAGAGCTGGTACAGCCAGGGATACGCGGGCGCGATCAGCTGGGCCTACAGCGACGCGACGACGGCCGAGCTCGCGACGATCAAGGCCTTCGCCGACGCGAAGGGCTGCGGCGTGACGTACTGAGAGCCCCTCTCACGACAGCCAGTAGTCGACGAGGGACGCGCCCGTGACGTCGTGGGCGACCCCGGCCGCGATCGCCCACTGGGCCAGCGCGCGGCCGAGCGCGGCCATGGTCGTGAAGCGCCCATCAGGGTCCTTGGCCAGGCCGCGCTCGATGATCTCCCAGAGCCGCGGGTGCAGTTCGAGGGCCTCCGGGCGCGGCGGGGCGGCGCGCAGCACGTCGTGCACGATGGAGATGCTGCTCGGGCCGCCGAACGGGCGACGGCTGCTCACGAGCTCGTAGAGCACGACGCACGCGCTCCACACGTCGGCGCGCGCGTCCGACGCCTGCCCGCCGCGGACCTGCTCGGGCGCCATGTAGGCCGGGCTCCCGACCAGTGTTTCCCTCCGCTCGTCGCCCGCCGCGCGCACTTCGGTGAACGCGATCCCGAAGTCGATGAGCTTGGGGACCGTGCGGCGGCCCTCGCGCACGAGGACGATGTTCGCCGGCTTCACGTCCCGGTGCACGACCCCCGCGCCGTGCGCCGCGCCGAGCGCGCCGATCACGGGAAGGAGCAGCTGGACCGCGGAGATGGGCGACATCGGGCCCGACTCGGCGAGCGCCTGGGCGAGCGACCGGCCCTGGAGGAGCTCCATCACCGCGAACGGCTCTCCCTCCTCCGTGAAGCAGAGATCGAAGATCCGCACCGTGGCGCGGTGCGACACCCGCGCCGTCGCCTGCGCCTCCCGGATCAGCCGCGAGGCGGCCTCGGGGACGGCGCAGTCACGACGGATGAGCTTCAGCGCGACATCGAGGCTCAGGGAGAGATTCCGCGCCTTCCACACGGCGCCCATGCTGCCCTCTCCGAGGAGCTCTGTGAGGCGATAGCGCCCCCCGAGGACGTCGCCTGGGGCGTAGCGCCGCAGCGCGGCGGAGCACGGGTCGTTCGCAGGAACCGCCAGGGCGGCGGCGGGGGGCGCGCCGGCAAGACCGGTCCGCAGCGTGGCGGGCGGTACGCTCGCCGGGGTGGCCGGAGCGTCGCTCGGCGTCTCCAGCGGCGCGACGTCCCCGCCCTGCCGGAAGGCCGAGCCGGACGGCCTCGACAGGCGGCCCGACGTCCGGAGGTCGACGGGCTCGAACGGAGGGCGGTGAGACGAGGGCCAGCGCGGAGACCGCGGCGAGCGGTACGCACGCTGAGAGGCTCGGCCCCCGCTCGGGGGGCGGGATCGATTCGACGCGGGATCCATCGAGCCGCCATGTGGCGTCGTGGAGCTGTCAGTTCGGTGGCTGTCCATGTCCTTGCCCACGTGTGCTGCAAGGAGCAGGCCGATGGAAATCGCCGCAGATCCGCCTCTTTCCCGCGCGCCGCGGCGCCTGGATTGCGGTGTGGAGGCATCAGATCCGGCGCCGGCGGCCATCGGCTCGCCCCGGGGGCTGCGCGCCGTCCGCCGTGACCGGCGCGCGCGTCGTCCGCAGCCGCGGCGCGTCGTCCGCCGGCGCGGTCCCGGGACGAGCGCGCGACGGATCCGTCGGCGCAACGGTCGTCGCACGACGCATTCCCTGCGCGCCACACCGGCGCTCGACGGGTACATCGACAGCGGATGTCGGTTAGGATCGCCCGATAGCCAGCGAGGCACCCCCGGGGCGCGCGCCGGCATCGCCGCGGCGCGGTCGCCCCTCGCGCCGCTCAGCGGGCCGAGCCGGGCACGACGCGCCCCTTGAACGCGATCGGCACCTCGAGGGCCGTGGCCGCCTCGACGAGCAGCGCGTGCTCGCTCTCGTGGATCACGCCGTCGGCAGCCACGAGGCGGACGGCCAGCTCGATCGCGGCCTCGCGCATCCGCACGTCGGGCAGGCGGACGCGAAGCGCCGCGAAGCGGCCGCTCCTGCCCTCGTCGCGCACCGAGCGCTCGATGATGGAGATGAGCGACTCGACGAGGTCGGCCCCGAGGCGCCCGTCGCTCATGGCCGTCACGTGCCGCGCGAGCTCGGCGCGCTCGGCCTCGTTGATGGACCCGTCAGCGTATGCGGCGAGGAACATGATCTCGACCATCGCCTCGAGCCTGTTGAGCTCGAGGTGACGAAACGAAAGCTGCGTTTCTTCCATCATGCGGTCCTCAGGATAGCGTATCACGGCCGCGCTTGACACAGCGCCCCTGGGCCCGCCCGGTAATGGCGCTCGCCGCGCGGTGCGGTAACCACGCCCGCCGCGCGGCAACCACGCCCGCCGCGCGGCAACCACGCTCGCCGCGCGGCAACGGCGCGTGGCGACGGCCTCCGGCAGCGCGCGGCGAAAGTTCTCGTCGAGCGCGACGCCGGTCGGTGCTCAACTCTCCCCACCATGAGCACCACCACCCCGACCGACCTCTTCCTGTCGCTGACGCCGCACAAGGTGATCGAGGCCGTCGAGGCCGCGGGGGTCCACTGCAACCGCGTCTGCTACCCGCTGAACTCGTTCGAGAACCGCGTCTACGAGGTCGAGCGCGAGGATCGCACCCGCGTCATCGCCAAGTTCTACCGGCCGGGGCGCTGGACGCGGGAGCAGATCCTCGAGGAGCACCGGTTCCTCGCGGAGCTGGCGGACGCCGAGATCCCCGTCTGCCCGACGCGCCCGTTCCCCGACGGCGAGACGCTCAAGCAGATCGACCACATCCCGTACTGCCTCTTCGAGCGCATGGGCGGCCGCGCCCCCGACGAGCTCGGCGACGAGCTGTTCGTGCGCCTCGGCAGGCTCGCCGCCCGCATCCACAACGTGGGCGCGGCCAGCGCCGCCGAGCACCGCGTCCGGCTCTCCGCCGACACCTATGCGCGCGAGGACCTCGGCTGGCTCGTCGAGCGCAAGCTCATCCCCGCGGCCGTCGAGCGGCGGTACCTCGCGGCCGCGCGCGCCGTCGCGGACGCGGCCGAGGAGCGCCTGCGCGGCGTCGACGTGCACCGCATCCACGGCGATCTGCACCCCGGCAACCTGCTCCTGCGCGACGGCGCGCTCCGCGTGCTCGACTTCGACGACATGGTCGTCGGCCCCGCCGTGCAGGATCTGTGGCTCCTCCTCCCCGGCCGTGACGAGGCCGCCCGGCAGCAGCGCGAGCTCTTCATCGAGGGCTACGAGGAGCTCCGCCGCTTCGACCGCTCGACCCTCGGGCTGATCGAGCCGCTCCGAGGGCTCCGCATGATCCACTACGCGGCATGGATCGCGCGGCGCTGGCACGACCCCATCTTCCCGAGGACCTTTCCGCACTTCGGCACGGAGGCGTACTGGCGCGAGGAGGCGAGCTCGCTCGAGGAGGTGCTCCAGCTGACGCGCGACGGAGACACGGGCGGCCCCGGCGGCGGCGCGGACGAGCCGCCGCCGAGCGGGGGCAAGTACTTCTGGGATATGAACTGATCGCGGCCGCGCGCGGCTTCGATCGATCAGAGGCGCTTCAGCACCAGGATCAGCCGCCACGCAGCGGCGTGCTCGAACGGCACATCGACGTTGAAGTCGCCGAGCGTCGCCACCAGCGAGAGCTCCGGCACCCGCTCCGCGACGCGCCGCCACCCGGCGAGGTCCGGGACGTACCACGTCGCCTCCTGCCGGATCGACGAGAGCTCCCTCGGCGCGCCGCCGTTGCGCCGAGCCGAGCACACAACCTCGAGGGTCACGGGCACCACGCGATCGGGCGTCGACCGCTCGATGTGGATGCGGAACCGCGCGTCGATCGACTGCTCGCCGCGCAGCTCGGTCCACTCCGTCCTGTTCACGCCGGACGGCGTGAGATCGGCGGGGTGGGTCGCCTCGATGACGTGGACGCCGCCCGGCAGGAGCAGCGAGGCGGCGAGCCGGAGGTGGCGCTCGAGCGCCGCCGGCGTGGCCAGCTGGTGGATCGCCGAGAGCGGCACGAACGAGAGATCGACCGGCGCGACGTCCGGGCGCTCGTCGAGCTCCGCGCACGAGAAGCGGATGCACGCCCCGGCGCCGCGGGCGCCCGCGGCGCGCTCCGCAAAGGCGATCATCGCCGCCGAGCCGTCCGCGCCGGCGCAGCCGACGCCGAGCTCCGCGAAGGCCTCCAGGTGCCGCGCGGGCCCGCAGGCCCACGAGAGGACGCGCTGCACCGGGCGGCCGCCGAAGCGGCGCGCGCACGCGAGCAGGAAGTCGCGCTCGGCGGCGTAGTCGCGGTAGCCGAACGCCGCGTCGTAGAGCGCAGGCTCGCCCGGCGGCGTGTCGCTGCGCGCGGGCGCCTCGCCGCGCGCGGGCGCGTCGACGCGCGCCGGCGCCTCGCCGGCCGAGGGCGCCGCCCAGGCGCGCGCCGGGGCGACCCGCTTCGTGTAGATCATGAGATCGTCGCCCGGCGCGTAGAAGTCGGCGAGGACCGCGGCCCGCGTGAACTGCACCGCGTCGTAGAAGCGCACCGCCGCGCCGTGCCCCTCCCGGCTGCCCGTCTCCACGCGCACGAGGCCGCCGCCCTCGCGCGCGATCTCGCTCTCCATCGTGGCCACGAGCCCCCGCGCCACCCCCGACCGGGCGAAATCGGGCGAGGTCGCGATCCAGTACAGGTCGTACGTGGACTGCGTCATCGGCGTGCGGCCGTAGCAGAGGTACCCGAGGAGCCGCGGCGCCCCGTCGCCGCCCGGGGCGCCCAGGAAGCTCAGCACGAACCGGTAGCCATAACCGTCCGTCGAAGGCTGGCCGAGCGTCACGTCGACGAGCTCCAGCGCCACCGCGCGCTCGTCGTCGGTGAACGCCGGGACCGACTCGAGCAGCGCGGCGATGAGCGGCCGATCTTCCGCGCGGAGACCGCGCTGGGTGATCACGGCGCCTCGGGCGCGGCGGCGAGGGCGCCGCGGGCAGCGGAGCGCGCCGCGGCGCGGCCGCGCGCCGGCGCGCGGCCCCGCGCGCGGAGCAGATCGTCGTGGCGCGCGCCGCGGGCGAGCGCCGCGCGGAGGATCTCCCAGACGACGTCGGCGTACGACAGGCCGGCGCGCGCCGCCGCCCGCGCGAAGCCGGCGTCCGGCGAGAGATCGCAGTTCGGGTTGACGTCGATGACGTGCGGCGTGCCGCGCTCGTCGAGCCGCACGTCGACGCGGCCGTAGTCGCGCAGCCCGAGCACCTCGAACGCGCGGCGGCCCACGGCGACGACGCGGCGCAGATCGAGCGGCCGCAGCACCGCCGCCGAGGAGGGCGTCCCGATCGACGCGGCGGTCTCCGGGCGCCACTTCGACTCGTACGTGACGACGTGCGGGTGCCCCTCTGGCAGGCCCTGAAACGTGATCTCGCCGGGCGGCAGCACGCGCGGCGTCGGCCACCCGAGCAGCGAGACCGAGATCTCCCGCCCGTGCACGTAACGCTGCACCACCACCGGCTGGCGGCACTGCGCGACGACCGCGGCGACCTGGTCGCGGAGCGCCCTGCGATCGTGGACGACCGAGCCACGATCGATGCCCATCGAGCCGTCCTCGCGCTCCGGCTTGACGATGACCGGGAACGCGACCTCCGGGATGCGATCCGGGCCTTCGACCCGCACCGTCGCTGGCACGCGCACGCCGGCGCGCGCCAGGATCCGGTTCGCCTCAGCCTTGTGCAGGCAGCTCCGGAGCGCGACGTGATCGCTGCCCGTGAAGCGGAGATCGAGCCCCGCGAGCAGCCACGCGCACATGACCTCGTGGCGGCTGTCGCCGTCGAGCGCCTCGCACAGGTTGAAGATCACGTCCGGGCGATGGTCGCCGATGGCCGCGAGCACCTCGCTCGGCCGGAGCACGGGCCGGTGCGCAACGCGCACGCCCGGGGCCGCGGCGAGGGCCGCGAGCACGCTCTCCGCGACCACCGCGCTGCCGTCCTCGCGACCGAGCCGGAGCCGCCCGCTCCCCACCCGCTGCGCGAGTGGCGGCTCGTCGACGACTTCCTCCGGATCTCTGTTCGACAGGATCAGTATCCGAGGCTCAGGCACCGCACGCCTCCGAACCGAAGCGGGGCAGGAGAGCCCGCGACGGCCGCGCCGAGCTCAGGGAGCGGCCCGTGAGAGGCCTGGCCATCGGCGAACGCGGAGAGGGTGCCCTATCGAGAGACACGCGAACGAAACAGAATCCATGCATGCAAGTGGCCACACTTCACCAGCTTGCCCGGCAATCGCAAGGGGAGATTTGACCTCTCCGGACGGAAAGGAAGGCGCGACGCGCCGCGGCTCAAAGCCCCGCGCCGGATCGGATCCGGCGCGCGCGGCCGGGAAGCGAGCTTTCCGAGCACAACGTATCTCGGACAACAGGCTCTTCACACGCCAGCCACACGCGCGGGAGCGTCGGAGACGAGAGGAGACGGCTGGGCTGCAGGGGGAAGAGTCGAGTCCGGCGGCGAGAGGGGAGAGCGCCGGACGCGCGCGCGGCGAGCGGGCGGCCTGCCGCCGAGGACGCCTGAAAAGGACTTCCCTTTCCGGCGTCCTCGAGCCTCCGCCGGTCAGGCGGCCTGGCCTTCGGGGCGCGGCCTGCGATCGGCCGGGAAACAGGCCTGGATCTCGTCCATGCCGAGCGTCTCCTTCTCGAGGAGCGCCCTGACGAGCGCCTCGATCTCGCCGCGCCGGGACCTCACGATCTCGATGGCGCGCGAGAGCTGCGCTTCCGTGAGCGCCCGCGCCGTCTCGTCGACCCGGTCGAGCAGGGCCGGGCTCCGCGAGGGGTGCCCGTCGCCGACGCAGATGGGGCCGAGGTGGCTCATGCCGAGCTCCGCGACCATCTTCCACGCGATCGTCGAGGCGCGCTGGATGTCGTCCGAGGCGCCCGCCGTCATCGTCCCGAGGACGACCATCTCGGCGGCGCGGCCGCCCATCAGCATGCAGATCTGATCCTCGAGGTACTCTTTCCGGTACATCAGCCGATCCTTCTCGGGCAGCGCCTGGGTCACGCCGAGCGCGCGGCCCCGCGGCAGGATCGACACCTTGTGCACGGGATCGCAGCTCGGCGCGATGAGCCCGACCGCGACGTGCCCGGCCTCGTGGACGGCGGTCGCATAACGCTCGTCCTCGTCGACGAGCACCCCCTTGCGCTCGAGCCCCATGAGCACCCGGTCGCGCGCGCGGTCGATGTGCGTCGGGTCCACCGCGTCGGCGCCCTCGCGGGCCGCGAGGATGGCCGCCTCGTTCAGGAGGTTGGCCAGGTCGGCGCCCGAGAAGCCCGGCGTGCCGCGGGCGATGTAGCCGAGATCGACCTCCCCCTGGAGCGGGATCGGCCCGGCGTGGACGTTGAGGATCTCCTCGCGGCCGCGCACGTCGGGGAGCGGCACGGTGACCTTGCGGTCGAAGCGCCCCGGCCGGAGCAGCGCCGGGTCGAGCATGTCGGCGCGGTTGGTCGACGCGATGACCACGATGCCGGTCTCGTGGTCGAACCCGTCCATCTCGACGAGCAGCTGGTTCAAGGTCTGGTCATGCTCCGCGGAGGCGGAGTCGCCGTGCCCCTTCGCGCGAGCCCGCCCCACGGCGTCGATCTCGTCGATGAAGACGATGCACGGCGCGGACTTGCGCGCCTCGGCGAAGAGCGCGCGGACGCGGGAGGCGCCCACGCCGACGAACATCTCCTGGAAGCTCGACCCCGACGCCGAGAGGAACCGCACGCCCGCCTCGCACGCGACGGCGCGCGCGAGCAGCGTCTTGCCGGTCCCGGGCTCGCCCGTCAGCAGCACGCCGCGCGGCGGGCGGCCGCCGAGGCGCGCGAAGCGATCCGGGCTCTTCAGGAACTCGACCGTCTCGGCGAGCTCCTGCTTGACCTCGTGCATCCCCGCGACGTCGGCGAAGCGCACCGCCGCCCGCGCCGCCCCGGCCTTCACGTCGGAGAAGACCTTCGGGCTGCGCCGCCGGCTCACCGTGAAGAGCGCGAAGCCGACCGCGGCCAGCACGACCACCGGGAGCACCGCGGACGCGGCGCGCGACGGATCCTCCCGGGAGGCGAAGTCGACAGAGGCGCCGGCGCCCGCGAACCGGGAGACCAGCTCCTGCCGGAGCGTCGGCTCGTCGACGACGGCCGTCACCGCGGCGCCGCCCGCCTGACGCACGAGGAAACGATCCCCGCTCACCTCGACCGCGGTCGCCTGCCCCGCCTGCGCGATCTGGAGGAGCTCGGTGTACGTCGCCGTACGCTGCGTAGACGACTCGCCCGCCGCGCGCAGGGCGAGCCCGAGCGTGACCGCAAGCACCACCCCCATGAACCCAAGCACCCAGAGCCGGCGCCCCGCGGGCCCCAGCCGCTTACTCACCTGCAAGAACCAGGAATTCACTGCTGCGCCACCTTACTGCTCCGGCGTCGGGCCGGAGCGGATCTCAGGTGTAGCAAGGATACGAACCTCAGGAAGTTCCTTCTGCAATCATTCTGACGATCTGAGCCGTAGAAACCTGCGAAAGGATGGCAGCACCGCAAAACGGAATACGGAGAACGGACAGCGACAGGACAAACGTCTCTGCGATCTTGGGAGGATTGGGACGACCCATCGACGAGCTCGCCGATGGCGGATTGACGAGCTCGCCTGAGAGCCTCCTTCTCGGGATGGAGTCGCCGGTGGAGCAGGAACCAGGAGCGAGGGGCAGAGAGGGGCAGAGAGGGGCTGTCTGCGCGCTACGCCCCGGCGGCTGGCGCGGTATCGGGCGCGAACGGCAGCGAGAAGCGGAATGTCGTCGCGCCGCGGGGGCTGCTCTCGACGGAGATGCTGCCCCCGTGGGCCTCCACGAGGCCCTTCGTGATGTAGAGGCCGAGACCGACGCCGCGGACGCCGCGCGGAGCGGCGTCGGGCGCGCGCCAGAAGCGCTTGAACAGGTACGGGAGCGACGCCTCCGGGATACCGCCGCCCCAGTTGGTCACCGCGACGTGCGCGCTGCCCGGCCCGGCGTCGACCGCGACCACGATGTCGCCCTCCGGCCGACCGTACTTGGCCGCGTTGGAGAGCAGGTTGGTGACGATCTGCTCAAGCCGCCCTGGGTCCGCCAGGACGGCGGGCACATCGCCCTTCACCTCCAGGCTCAGGGCGTGACCCGCGGTCACCTCGGCCGACTTCTCGAGGATCTCGCCGAGCTGGGCGCGCAGATTGACCGGCGAACGATCCAGCGTGAGCTGCCGCGCCTCGATCCGCGACGCGTCGAGGAGGTCGTCGATCATGCGGCGCAGCCGCTCGATGGACGAGGTGATCCTGTCGAGCTGTTTTTGGCAGTCCGCGACGGGCCGCTCGCCGGCCGCGCGACCCAGGAGCCGGCTCGCGGTCGCGATGACCTGGATGGGCTGGCGGAGATCGTGAGCGATGACGCCGATCCACTCCTGACGCTGCCGCTCCATCTCCTTGAACGCCGAGATGTCATGAAAGACGGCGACGGCGCCCTGGAGCTCACCGTCGTCCGAGCGCACCTGAACCGCGTTGACCAGCACCGGGACGAGGCCCCAGTCGGCGCGCCGCAAGAGCGCTTCGACGCCCGTCACGGCCTCCCCGCGCTCAAGGGCCCGGATCAGCGGGCGCTCGTCCCAGACGAGGGGCTCTCCCGCCGGCGTCCTGTGCTCGAAACACAGCCGGTTGCCCCAGGGATCGGGATCGTCCTCGACGCTCGACGCGTACTGGAGCGCGAGCTTGTTGCAGCTGATGAGCCGCCCCTTGGCGTCGACAAGGATCGCCGCTTCAGGCAGCTGCTCGATGACCGCCTCGAGGTGCGAACGGATGCGCCGCTCCGCCTCGTGCGCGCTCGAGACCTCGGCCTCCATCGCCTTGCGGCGCCCGATGTCGCGGCAGATCGTCGAGATGCCGGTGACGCGCCCCGACGCGTCCACGATCGACGACACCGTGACCTCGATGTCGATGCTCTTCCCGTCCTTGGTCCGGCTCACGGCCTCGAAGCGCTCGACGCGCTCGCCGCGGCGCAGGCGCGCGAGGACGGCCTCTGCCTCGGCGGCGCGCTCGGGCAGGCACAGGAGGGGCAGCTTCTTCCCGATCGCCTCGCAGACGCAGTAGCCGTAAAGGCGCTCCGCCGCCGGGTTCCAGCTCAGGATGGTCCCGTCGAGCGAGGTGCCGATCACGGCGTCGTCCGAGGCCTGCGCGACGGTCGCGAGGAAGGCGCGCGCCTCCTCGGCGCGCTGCCGCGCCTCGTCGAGGAGGTTCATGCGCGCCGCGCTGACCCAGAGCATGGCCCCGAGCAGGAGCGTCGTGATGGCGGAGGCGAGCGATAGCGACGCCGCGATGGGGTATGCCCCGCGATCCGCGCCGAACAGGAAGAGGCGGCCGCTCACGAGCGGAACGAGGACGACGTAGGGCAGGAAGCGCCGCAGCAGGATGCCTCCGGACTGGCCGGCCGTCAGCGTGGCGAACGTCGTGCAATCGGGCCGCGCCATGAGGAGCCCGGCGCAGAGGGCGAGGAAAGCGATCGCCGCGTGGAGCGCCATGCCCGTGAACGGAAATAGCGGCGGCAGCCCGTAGAAGTAGCCGACGCCGAACACGTAGCCGGTCAGCGCCGTCAGCGCGAGCGCCGCGGCAAGGAGCGCGCTCCATTCCGAGAACAGGCACGCTCGCCGCGTCTTCACGCGCAGCGAGAGGAGCGAAAGGCCGATCAGGACGCAGCAGAGCGAGGTGTTTGGCGGCGGCCTGCCCGGGAACTTGCTCGGGAAATCCACGCGCCCCGCGAGCAGCACGCGATCGATGCCGAGATCCCAGGCGAAGATGTACTGCGCGAGGACCGCGAGGCCGAGCGCGAGGACGACGGCGGCGCACGCCTGTCCCAGCCGGCGGAGCGGCGCCGGGCACTCTCGCGCGCCCAGCGCCCAGAGCGACACCCCCGCCAAAACGAGGGCGACGGCGGTGTTGGGCACCATGAGCGGCAGGCCGTCCGCGATGGCGACGAGGGCGGTCGCCCCGATCCACCAGCCGAGCAGCGTCACGCACCCAACGGCGAACGAACAGGTCGCTGCGATGACGACACCGCGCCGCGCGCTGCTCGAAGGCGCCATCGCCTCGGCGTCTCTCATCGGGTCCTCCCGACCGGAGCATAGTGTCGGGACGGCGCGGCTTCACAGGCGCAATTCAAGCGCGCACATGGGTCGGCGCACGCGCTGTCCCACCCAGCTGGATCAGGGCGCTCCAGCGCGTGCCGACATCATCCGCCCGGCCGGACGCAGCAGGGCAGCGCGGCTCCGATCGGCCGCGCGAGAGCGAGCAGCGACGCCCTCGCGCGGACCGCGCGAGGGCGCGCGCGAGAGCTCAGCGCTTCGTCCCGAAGACCGCCGCGTCGACGGAGAGCCTCCCCGGCCCGACGAGGAGGAGCGCAACGGAGATGCCGAGGTAGACCGCCGCCGCCTCGTAGGAGGGTCCTCCCATCGCGACGAACGGATCGCCGTTCGAGACGTGAACCGCGACCGCGACGGCCATGGTGGCGGCGAGGCCCAGCGACGCGAGCGGCGTCAGGAGGCCGAGGACCCAGGCAAGGCCGCCCCCGAACTCCGAGAGCGCGGCCAGCCCTTGCAAGAACCCAGGAACGGGCGCGGTGGGCCCCATCCAGCTGAAGGGGGCCTGGATCTTCCCCCAGCCGTGAAACATGAACGCGACGCCGATAACGACGCGCAGCGCGAGCAGCCCGACCGAGGCCGAGAACGGCACGTCAGTCACCCGCAGGAATCTCTTGAGCATCGGGAACACTCCTCTCGGCTCGGTAGTAAGGAGGAACGCCCGGGACATCAAGCGCGTACGAGAGGACCGGAGCCGCCGGACCCGAGGCGCCGCGCCCCCGCGGCCCGGGCACGGTGGGCCGGCCCGCGCCTCACGCGCTTGTCTCGGCCTCCAGGTCGTGGCGGTGCGCGGCGGCGGCGCGCTCGTCGCGGAGGGCCTCGAGGCACCGCCGCTTGATCGCCGCGAACTCGCCGGAGCCCACGATCGCCGCGGTCCTCGGCCTCCCGAACGGCACCGCGATCTCCGCGCCGACGCGGCAGGGGCGGCGGGTCATGAGGGCGATGCGGTCGGACAGGAAGATGGCCTCGTCGATGTCGTGCGTGACGAACAGCACCGTCGTGCGGACCTGGCGGAAGACGTCGAGCAAGAGCTCCTGCATCGAGAGCCTGGTCTGGGCGTCCAGCGCGCTGAACGGCTCGTCCATCAGCACGACGCGCGGCTCCGTGATCAGCACGCGCGCGATCTCGACGCGCTGCTGCATGCCGCCGGAGAGCTGCGCCGGATAGGCGTCCTCGAACCCCGACAGCCCGACAAGCGAGAGCAGGCGCCGGGACGCCTCCCTGCGCTCGCGCTCGGGGACGCCGCGCACCTTGAGGCCGAAGCCAACGTTGTTCAGCACCGTCTTCCAGGGGAGCAGGGAGCTCTGCTGGAAGACCATGCCGCGCGCCGGCCCCGGCCCCTCGACCCGCTCGCCGCCGACGACGATGCTGCCGCGCTCCGGCGCCACGTACCCGGCGACGGCGTTCAGGATCGTCGACTTCCCGCACCCGGACGGGCCGAGCAGGCTCACGAGCTCGCCGCCCTCGACGCGGAGGTCGAGGTCGCGCACCGCCTCGACGCGGCGGGCGCCCGTCCCGAGGGCCACGGACAGGCCGCGGATCTCCACGGCGCCCCCCGGGCTCTCCCGGCGCGCCGCGCGGTTCGCGTCGAGCGTCATCGGCCCTTCTCCTGGGGCTCTTGCCACGGGGTGAGCCACGCGCCGACCCGCAGGACGAGCGCGCTGCTGAGCATGCCGAGCAGGCCGATGAGCAGCATGCCGAGGACGATGTCCGGATAGCGCTGCAAGTTGTACGACTCCCAGGTGAAGTAGCCGATGCCGTACTGCCCCCCGATCATCTCGGCGGTCACGAGGCAGAACCAGGACGTCCCCATACCGATGCTCATCCCCGTGACGATGCTCGGCAGCGCGCCCGGCAGGACCACCTCGAGGAACAGGCGGAGCGGGCGCGCGCCCAGGCTGCGGGAGCTCGCGATGAGCCGCGGATCGAGCGCGCCCACGCCGTGGATCGTCGCGATCAGGATCGGGAACAGCGCGCCCATGTACGTGATGAAGATCATGCTCAGCTCGGCCGACGGGAACATCAGGATCGCGAGCGGGAGCCAGGCGACGCCGGGGATGGGGCGCAGGATCTCGAGCGGCGGCAGCAGGGTGTCCTCGGCGAGCCGCGACCTGCCGATGAGGAGCCCGAGCACGACGCCCGTGGCGCCCGCGGCGGCGAACCCCGCGAGGACGCGGAACACGCTGTTCCCGAGGTGCTGCCAGAGCTTCGGCGAGGCGAAGAGCTCCCGCGCCGCGGCGAGGACGTCGGTCGGCGCAGGCACGTTGAGGAACGTGACGACGCCGAGATCCGCGCGGGTCATCGACGCCCACTGCCAGAGGCCGACGCACGCCGCCACGGACAGGGCGCGCAGGAAGGCGCGGCGGAGGTCGCGGCGCGGGCGCCCGTCGCGGGGCGCGCGATCCGGCGCGGGGGACGACGCGCCCCGCCGGGCCGCGCTCGCCGCTGCGGGCGCGAAGGCCGCGCTCGCCGCTGCGGGCGTGAAGGCCGCGCTCGCCGGGGCGGGCGCGAAGGCCGCGCCGCCTGCGAGCTCCGCCCCGGCCGGCGCGCTGCGCTCGGAGATCATCGTCATGGCGCCGCCGCCGTGAGCTTCGCGCGCTCGGCCCGCAGGGTCGCGAAGTCGACGACCGCCGCGCCGTTCTCCGCGGCCCACCGCTCCGCGTCCTCCTTCGCCAGGAACGCCGACAGGCCGCCGTCCGGGCGCCTCGCGTACCACGCGCGATCGGCCAGGAGCTTCACCCCGCTCGCGCGATCGTGCACGAACACCGCGCGGATCTCCTTGCCCTCGATCGTCAGCTGCCCGAGCGCGGCGAGCGCCGTGCCCGGGCTGGCGTACGCGCGCACCTTCGGCTCGCCCGCGACCCAGATCTGCGCGACGAGCGTCGGCTCGGCGATCGGCTCCCCGGACAGCGCGTCCTTCCCGGACAGCGGGAGCTTCGCGTAGCTCGCGAGCCGCGCCTCGTAGTCGAGCCCGAGCTCCGCCGCCGCGCGCCGGATGTACCGGTCGTCCACGAACGTGCCGACATCGAGGGTCGTGTCGGTGCGCTTCAGCAGCGTGAGCGTGTCGACCGCCACCTGGAGCGCGCGGCGGACCTCGGGCTTGATCGTGAAGTCCCGCGTCTGGATACCGAGCGGTCCGTGGAACATGTAGGCGACCTCGGCGTCCACCCCGGTCACCTTCTCGATGAGCTCGCTGTACTTCTCGGGCTCCTCCGCGAACAGGCGGTCGGCCTCGAGCGCCGCCTTGAGGAAGGCCACGACGATCTCCGGGTATTTCGAAGCATACGCCTCGCGCACCAGCACGCCGTGCGCCGTCGGCACCTTCACGCCGGAGCCGTCGTAGATCTTCCGGGCGAAGCCGCGGAAGGGGAACAGCTCCGCGAACGGGACGAAATCCGCGTGCGCGTCGATCTTGTTCGCCTTGAGCGACGAGCCGCCCACCTCCGGCGACTGCGAGACGAGCGTCACGTCCTTGTCCGGGTCCCAGCCGAGATCGCGGATCGCCCGGAGCAACATGCCATGGGCCGACGACCCGAACGGCACCGAGATCTGCTTGCCCTTGAGGTCCTTCAGGCCCTGTGCCGGGGAGTCGCTCGGCACGACGATCCCGTTGCCGCTCCCCAGCGCGCTGCCGGAGAGCGTGGCGATGAAGCGGCTGCGGCTCCCCTGCTTCTGGAACGCCACGCCGTTCAGCACGCCGGGGAAGTCGGCCATCGCGCCGATATCGAGCTTCTCGGCCACCATCTCGGTCGTCAGCGGCGGCCCCGAGGTGAAGTCTTTCCACTCGATCTCGTAGGTGACGTCCTTGTACTTGCCGTCCCTCGGCAGGTGCTTCTCGAGCAGCTTGAGCTCCCGGATGAGCAGCCCGCCGGTGGCGCAATTGATGGTCGTGTCCTGCGTCCCGATAGCGATCCGGATCGTCTGCTTCGCCTCCGGCTTGCACGACAGCCCGGCGAGGACCGCAGCGAGCAACGTGAGGAAGACGAGCGCGCGAAGTGCCCTGGTCATCGGTTCAATCCCTCGCAAAGGTCTCATGTCGTTCGTTGCCTCGCCCGATTCCCGTCCGGATGGCCTCGAGCGCGCGGCCGGCCGCCTTCCGCACCTCGACGTCGGCGTCGCCGAGCAGCCGGCGGAGCGGCGCCTCCGCGACCGCCGCCTCGATCTCGCCGAGCGCCTGCGCGGCCGCCTTGCGCAGATCCGCGAGATCGCTCCCGAGCAGCCCGACGAGGTCCTCCGTGGCCGAGGTGGCCCGGAGCCGCCCGAGCGCGAGCGCCGCCTCCTTCCGGACCTGCCAGGCGCCGTCGTCGAGCGCGCTCCGGAGGTGCGGCGCCGCGAGGCCGTGCTCCGAGCGGCCGAGCACGATGGCGGCCTCGACCCGCACCCGCCAGTCCGGATCGGAGAGCAGCCCCACGAGGTCCTGGACGAGTCCCGGCGCGCCGAGCGACTCGAGCGCGCCGATCGCGAGTTGCCGCACCCGCGCGTCGGGATCACGCAGGCTCGGGCGGAGCGCCGGCGCCGACTCGGGCCGCCGCAGGTAAGCCAGAGAGAGGACCGCCTCGCGCCGCACCTCGGGATCCGGGTCGCCGAGCGCGCCTTCGAGGGGCGCGAGCGCGCGCGGGTCGCGGATCTCGCGGAGCGCCACGATCACCGAGGTGCGGACGAACGGGCTCGTGTGCCCCAGCGCCTTGATGAGGTGCGTGGCGGCGTCTGCCCCGCGGATCTCGCGGAGCGCCGTGGCGGCCGCCTCCCGCACGCGGTCGTCCTCGTCGTCGAGCGCCCCGACGACGGCGGGCACCGCGCGGGCGTCGCCGAGATCCTCGAGGTGCCCGAGCGCGAGCGCCCGCACCGTCGGATCCTCGTCGCGGACGGCCGCGATCAGGGGGTGGATGATCTCCGGATCCGAGAGATCCTCTATCTGCGTCAGCGCCAGCTGGCGCGCGCCGGGGTCGGGATCCCCGAGGATGCCCTCGAGATCCTGCGCGAGCGAAGGCTGTGTCATGTCGTCTCTGCCGTGGTGTCGCTATCGGATAAGAAAGGGGATCTTCACGGTGATGGCCTCTTTGGGGCAATCGATCTCGCACGCGAGGCAATACCAGCACTCGTCGTAGGCCATGCGGGCCTTCTTCGTCTCGGGATCGATCGCGAGGCAATCGACCGGGCACGAGTCGATGCAGATGCGGCAGCCCTTGATGCACGACGCCTCGTCGATGACGACAGGCAGATCGAGCCGCACGGCGGCCTCGGCGTGGCCCACGGACCTGGCGCTCTGCGCCTTGACGGATTCGCGGTTGAGCAGGTGACCCATCGCTTGATTGACCTCGTGTTCTCGCGTTCTCGCGCGCTCGTCAGGCCGACGCGCGCTGCTCTTCGGCCGGGATGCGCAGCCGGTGGTAGGCATTGCGCTCGCCGTCGTCGATCGGGAAGAGATAGGGCTCCACCGGCCTCTTGAAGGCGACCATCTCGCCGCGCTCGTCCTTCTTCAGTTGCACGTGCGTGAACCAGCTGCGGTCGTCCATCTCGGGGTAATCGAGCCGGTAGTGGTAGAGGCCCCAGCGGCTCTCGGTCCGGTACAGCGACGCGCGCGCCGCCATCTCCGCGCAGTCGCGGATGAAATGGCACTCCATCACCCGCATGAGCTCGTGGGGGCTCTCCGCGGTGACCTCCTCGAGCTCCTCCTTCGCCCGCAGGAAGTACTCGAGCCCGAGCGTCATCTTGTTCCCCGTCTTGGGCGGCTGGAGATAATCGTTCACCAGGCGCCGCACCTTGTATTCGTACTGGTGCGGCGCCACCCCGCTCTTCCGCGAGAGGGGGGCGAGGATGCGCTCCCGCTCGGCGTCGACCGCGGCGGCGAGCGGCTCGACCGCGGGCGCGCGCTCCAGGTAATCGAGCGCGCTCTGGGCGCAGATCTTCCCGTAGGTGAGCGCGCCGAGCAGGTAGTTGTGCGGCACGCACGCCATGTCGCCCGCGGCGTAGAGCCCGGGCACCGTGGTCTCGCCCTTCTCGTTGACCCAGACCCCCGACGCGCTGTGCCCGCTGCACAGGCCGATCTCGGAGATGTGCATCTCGACGAGATCGCTCGCGTAGCTGTGCCCCCTCCCCTCGTGGAAGCGCCCGCGGCTCGGGCGCTCCGTCTGGTGCAGGACCCGCTCGACCTCGGTGATCGTCTCCGGGGCGAGGTGGGTGAGCTGCAGGTAGACGGGGCCGTTCGCGGAGTGGAGCTCCCGGTAGAACTCGAGCATCATCTGCCCGCTCCAGTAATCGCTCTCGATGAAGCGGTGCCCCCGCGCGTTGACCGTGTGCCCGCCGAGCGGGCCTGTCACGTACGCGCACGCCGGACCGTTGTAGTCCTTGATGAGCGGGTTCACCTGGAAGCACTCGATGCCCGAGAGCTCGGCGCCCGCGTGGTACGCCATCGAGTAGCCGTCTCCCGCGTTCGACGGGTTCTCGTACGTCCCGTGGAGGTAGCCCGACGCCGGCAGCCCGAGCCGCCCCGAGGCGCCGCAGCACAGGATGACCGCCCTCGCCTTGATGATCTCGATATGTCCTTCCCGGGTGTCGAAGCCGATCACCCCGGCGACGTGGCCGTCGGTCACGAGGATACGCGTCGCCATCACGCGGTTGACGACCTTCACGCCGGCGCGCTTGACCATGCGCGTCAGGATCTTCTTGAGATCGTAGCCCTCGGGCATCGGGAGGACGTAGCTCCCGTTGTGGTGGACCTTCTTGACGTCGAAATCGCCCGATCGCGTCTTCTGGAACTTCACGCCCCAGGAATCGAGCTCCTGGATCATCGCGAAGCTGTTGCGCGCATATTCATAGACGGCGCGCTGGTTCACGATGCCATCGTTGGCCACCGTGATCTCCTTCACGTACTGCTCCGGCGTCGCGTGCCCCGGGATGATGGCGTTGTTCAGCCCATCCATGCCTATCGCGATGGCGCCGCTCCGCTTGATATGCGCCTTCTCGAGGAGGACGACCCTCCCCCGGGGCAACCGCTGTTGCGCCTCCACCGCTGCAGTGGAGCCTGCGCTGCCGCCGCCCACGACGACGACGTCCGCCTCTGTCACGCGAATGTCCATTACAAGCCCTCAAGGTTTCGGGCGCGCACACGACGACCCCACCGCCTCTCGGCCCAGTGGCCAATGGCCAGCGGCCGGGGTCGGACGCCCGGCGTCTCTCATCACAGACGCAGCATCCGTTTTAACAGACGGCCTGTGCTTCGGCAACAGCTTTGTTGCTGCTGGCGCAGCACCGGCCAGGTGTCGGGCGCCGTGGGAGGGCGCCTTGCAAGCGAAGCGTCAGGGCCGGGGTCTGGCGGCGCCGCCATGGCGGATGTGCGGCGCGCGGGCAGGCTCACCCCCGGCGGGGATCCCCGAGCCACCCAGAAAGATTCGCCTTTCCACCCTGGTTGTCTCCCCGGAGACCCGGGCGGGACGCTACCATGCGGGTCAACTCGTAGTCCTCCCATGGATCGGGGGAACCGAGCGCGGACCTTGTTCATCACCGGTCACCCGATTCACCGCGCTCGGCGCCTCCCAGCCAGGGCGCCCGCGCGCCGCTTCGCTGCATGGCCAAGCACCCGTCCCAGCTCGCCGACCTAGAGATCCAGCGCCGCCTCGGCGCTGGCGGCATGGCGGAGGTCTTCCTCGCCAAGAAGCGGGGCGCCGAGGGGACGTACAAGCTCCTCGTCGTCAAGCGCATCCTTCCCGCGCACGGGGCCTCGCGGCGCTTCCGCGCGATGTTCGTGGAGGAGGCCCACCTCGCCACGCGCCTGAACCACCCGAACATCGTCCAGGTCTACGAGTTCTCCGACCACGGCGAGGACGGGCTGCTCCTCTCGATGGAGTACGTCGAGGGCTTCGACCTCGGCAAGCTGATGCGGGCCGCCCAGCAGAAGGAGTCGCGGATCCCGCCGCTCGTGTCGGCGTTCATCGTCTCCGAGGCGGCGAAGGGGCTGCACTACGCCCACGAGCGCAAGGACGAGGGCGGCATGCCGCTCGCCATCGTCCACCGCGACGTCTCGCCGCAGAACATCCTGCTCTCGCTCGAGGGCGTCGTGAAGATCGCCGACTTCGGCATCGCCAGCGCCAACCTCTTCCGCGAGGAGCCCGGCGTGCTGAAGGGCAAGTTCGGGTACATGTCGCCCGAGCAGGCGCGCGGCGAGCGCGTCGACCGGCGCAGCGACATCTACGCCCTCGGCGTCGTGCTCTACGAGCTGCTCGCCATGCGCTCGCCGTACGGCAAGCTCGACGACGAGGCGCTGCTCCAGGCCGTGAAGGAGGGCCGGTTCGACCCCCCGTCGTCGCACGCGCGCGACATCCCCGCGGAGCTCGAGGCGATCGTGATGCGCGCCATGGAGCGCGAGCCCGAGGCCCGCTTCCAGACCGCGCGCGACCTGGCCGGGGCGGTCGCGCGCGGTCTGCTCGCGCGGCAGGAGCTCGTCGACAACGCCTCGGTCGAGCAGACCGTGGCCCACCTGCTCGGCCGCGACCGCGCGGAGGAGGCGCGCGAGGGCGCCGCGCGCCGCGTGGAGGGCGCGGAGGGCGCGGAGGAGCAGCCCGCCGACGACGGCTCCGTGGCGCAGCCGCAGACGCTCGCGGCGGTGCCGGCCGCGCGCACGGGCGGCGACGCCGAGGGCACGGGCGCGCCGCGCGCCGTGCGCGAGGTGCGCCACGTCGCCGTGGTCACGCTGCGCATCGAGGGCGTCGACGCGCTGCTCGGGGCGCAGGGCCGGCTCGCCGGCAAGCGCAGCGGGCGCTCGATCCGGACCACCCTCGACGCGATCGCCTTCAAGCACGGGGCGATCTGGTCGTGGGAGTCGCACGCGGGCGCGCGCGCGGTGGTCGGGCTGCTCGCGAACCCCTCGCGCGCCGCGGCCGACGCGGCCTCGCTGGCGGTCGACGTGCACGAGGCGCTCGCCGGCGCGTCGGAGGATCTGCCCGTCGAGCTCCGCGCCGCGATCGGCATCGTCCGCGGCATCGCGTACGGCGAGCGCGACGAGCAGGGGCACCTCATCAACCACGCGCTCAAGGAGCCCGCGAACTTCCTCGCCGAGCGCATCGGCAGCCGCACCCCGTTCGGCAAGACCTGGGTCGCGGGCGGCGTCTACCGCCTCGTCCGCCGCGACTTCCGCTGGGGCGACGCGCCCTCGCTCGACCTCGACGACGCCCGCGGCTACCCGGTCCCGCACCAGATGCGGCTCTACGCGCTGCAGCGCCCGCTCACCCGCGAGGAGCGCATGGCGGAGATCGCGCTCTCGCCGAACGACCTCGTGGGGCGCGACGCGGAGCGGGCCGATCTGCACGCGGCCTACCACCGGGCGATCTCGCCGCCCGTGAAGGGCAACGTCGAGCCGCCCGCGCGCTTCGGCGAGAGCGAGCCGCCGGGGAGCCGGCAGAGCAGGCCCCCGAGCATCTCGAGCAGGCCCTCGAGCCCGCCGATCGGCGCGCTCCGCGGGCAATCCGTGGCGCGCGTCATCGTCGGCGAGATGGGCATCGGCAAGAGCGCGCTCATCTCCACGTTCCTCTCGGAGCTCCCCGGCGACGCGCGCGTGCTCCACGTCGAGTGCTCGCCCGTGAAGAGCGAGCTGCCGCTCGCCACGGTCTGCGACGTGCTCCGCGATGTCACCGGGATGGGGCTCGACCACGCGATCGACGACGCCTCCCACGTGATCCGCGCGCTGCTCGGGCCCATCGCCCGCTCGCCGCTCGGCGCGCGCATCGTCACGCGGCTCGCCGAGCTCGTCACCGGCAAGCAGCTCGAGCACCCCGAGGAGGAGGCGGCCGCCTACGGCCGCGACGTGGTGGTGCGGGGCGTGAAGTACCTGCTCGGCTCGCTGGCGCGCCACCAGCCGCTCGTCGTCGTCATCGACGGCCTCCAGTGGGCCGACCGGCCGAGCCTGGAGCTGCTCTCGGAGCTCCTGAAGCAGCGCGCGGAGCGGCTCCCGGTGCTCGTGCTGCTCCTCACGCGCCCCGAGGAGCGCGTGACCCCGTTCATCGAGGGGCTCGTGCGGATCGAGCTCCGCGGGCTCAGCGCCGAGGAGCAGATGCGCCTCGTCGAGGCCCGCCTCGGCGTGCGCGACGGGGTGGCGGCCGTCTGCGGCGAGCTCGTGCCGCGCGTCGCCGGCAATCCGTTCTTCCTGCTCGAGATGATCGACGCGCTCCTCGAGCGGGGCACGCTGGAGATCGTCGAGCACCCGGGCGGGCGGCACGAGCTCGTGCGCCACGACCGGACGGGGGATCGCGGCGAGCCGCTGCCCTCGACGCTGGAGCAGCTCATCGGCGACCGCCTGCGCGAGCTGCCGCCGGCGGAGCACGACGTCGTGAACTGGCTGGCGGTCGCGGGGGGGCCGCTGCTCAAGGACGACATCCTGAACCTGACGCGGCTCGCCGACGACGAGGCGGTGACGCGCCTCTGCGCGCGCGGCCTGTGCGATCGCCGCGCCGGGGCGGTGGACTTCCGGCACCCGCTCGTGCGCGACGTGGCCTACCTCGCGCTCGACGGCGCGAGCCGCGTGCGCATGCACCGGCGGCTCGGCGAGCACCTCTCGACGACGCCGCTCTCGCAGGGGCTCTCGGCCGCGATCGTGGCGCAGCACCTGGCGCGGGGCGAGGCGCCCGGGCCGGCGGCGGAGCTCTACCTCGACGCCGCGCGGGCCGCGCGCGCGGGGCACCAGGCGCAGCTGTCGCGGCGGTACTACGAGCGCGCGCTGTCGCTCCTGCCGACCGGCGACACGCGGCGGATGATCGCGCACGAGGCGCTGGAGGCGATCTTCCGCCACCTCGGCCGCCGCCGCGACCGGCGGCGGCACCTCGCGGCGCTGCGCCAGCTCGCGAAGGAGAGCGGCCACGCCCGCTGGGCGGCGCTCGCCCTCGTGCGCACCGCGCGGTTCGACCTCGACGACGGCTACCTCGCCCGCGGCCTGCCGGTGGCGCAGCGCGCGGCCGAGATCGCGCGCATCGCGCGCCGCCCTGCGCTCGAGGTCGAGGCGCTCACGATCCTGTCGGAGGTGCTGCGCGAGCTCGGCGACGTCCAGGGCGCGATCAGCGCGGCGGATCGCGCGCTCCGGGTGACGCAGGCGGGCGGGCTGACGCCGCGGGCGCGCGCGGAGGTGCTGCGCACGAAGGGGGTGCTCCTGCGCCGGGTCGGCCGCGTGCAGGAGGCGGTGGAGGCCTACGCCGAGGCGATCGCGGTGTTCCGCGCGGTGGGGGCGCGCCGCAGCGAGGCGCGCGCGAAGAACTCGCTCGCGGTGGCGATGTTCGTGCTCGAGCGCTTCGAGGACGCGATCGCGGTCGGGCTCTCGTCGATCTCCATCGATCTCGCGATCGGCGGCCGGTTCCAGATCGCCAAGACGTTAAGCAACATCGGCCACGCCTACGCGAAGCTGGGGGACGTGCCGCGGAGCCTGGCGTACATGAAGCGGGCGCGCGAGGCCCACGAGCGCTATGACGATCAGGATGCGCGGGCCGACACGCTCCTCTGCTCGGCAGGGATCCTCCTCGAGGCGGGCGACGTCGACGCCGCGCACACGCTCTGCGCCGACGCGGGCGCGCTCATCGCGGTGACCGGCAGCGTCTACGACATGATCCACGAGCGCAACGTCCGCGGCCTGCTGGCCAGGGCGCGAGGCGACATCCAGGGCGCGATCGCGAGCGCCTCCGAGGCGCGGCAGCTCGCCGAGTCGCAGGGGCTGATGAGCTACCACGCCCACGCGACGGCGATCGAGGCGGCGTCGCGGGTGGACGCGGGGGAGGTCCACTCCGGGGTGCTGCTCGCGCGGACGGCGCTCGGCGCTGTCGAGGCGGGCAGCTCGGAGTACGGCATCGAGGTGCGCGACCTCTGCTGCGAGGCGCTGCAGAAGGGCGCGCCGGCGAGCTCGACGGACGCGTACCACCGCGCGGCGGCGCACGTGCGGAGGGTGGCGGGCTACATCCGCGACGCGCGGCTCAGGGCGCTGTTCCTGGAGCGCACCGTGGTGCGGCGGGTCCTCGCCGCGGAGGCGGACGGACCGGCGGCGGCGCACGACCCGCTCCGCCGCGGGGAGATGGCATGACGGGAACGGGCGCGAGGACCGGGGCGAAGCCGCGGCGCAAGGTGGCGGTGATCCTCTCGGGCGGAGGCGCGCGGGGCGCGTACGAGGTCGGCGTGCTGTCGTACGTCCTCGACGCGTTCGCCCGCCTCCGCGGGGCGCCGCCGCGCATCGACATCCTGTGCGGGACGTCGGTGGGCGCGGTGAACGCGTGTTACCTCGCGGCGCACCTCGACGATCCGACGCTGGGGGTGCGGCGCCTCGTCAACCTGTGGACGCAGCTGAAGCTGGAGACGGTGCTCGGCTTCGGGGTCCGGCAGGCGATCTCGATGCCGAAGCTGCTGTTCGGGGGCGGGTCGGAGGGGGTGGGCCTGTTCGACGTGTCGCCGATGCAGCGGCTCGTCGAGCGGGAGATCCCGTGGCGCGCGATCGCGCGGACGCTGCGCCACGGCTACCTCTCGGCGGTGAGCGTGTCGGCGACGGAGATCGGGACGGGCCGCACGGTGATCTTCATGCAGACGGGCCCGGACGGGGCGCTGCCGACGACGGCGCCGCCGCGGACGATCATCCGGGGGGCGCTGATAGGCCCGCAGCACGCGCTCGCGTCCGCGGCGATCCCGATCCTGTTCCCGCCGGTGCGGATCGGCCGCGATCTGTACATGGACGGGGGCGTGCGGCAGAACACGCCGATCGCGCCGGCGCTGCGGCTGGGGGCGACGCACGTCCTGGCGATCGGGCTGTCGCGCGAGGTGAGGAGCATCGACGCGGGGGACAGCGGCAAGCCGCCGGGGATGGCGCTCGTGCTCGGCAAGGTGCTGAACGCGTTCCTGCTCGACCACATCCAGACCGATTTCGAGGTGCTGACGCGGGTGAACCACATGATCGAGGACGGGGAGCAGGCGTTCGGCCCGGATTTCCTGCAATCGATCAACGGGGCCGCGGCGCTGCGCGGGGCGCTGCCGTACCGGAGGGTGGAGACGCTGGTGGTGCGGCCGAGCGCGGATCTCGGGCGCCTGGCGGCGGAGCACGTGAGGGCGGGCAAGCTGCAGGGCGGCCCGGCGATGATGCGGAGGCTGCTCTCGCTGGTGGACGTCGGCGCGGAGAACGACGCGGATCTCGCGAGCTACCTGCTGTTCGACGGCTCGTTCACGCGGAAGCTCATCGAGCTGGGGCGCGCGGACGCGGAGGCGAGGCGGCACGACGTCGCGGACTTCTTCGGGAGCGCGGCGGAGGAGGCGGAGCCCCGGCTGTCGGACAGCGCGGAGTGGTCGATCCCGCCACCGGTGGGGCCGGGGAGATCGGTGTAGCGAGGCGGGGGCGGAGGTCGTTCGGTCGCGCTCAGGGCCCCGCCCGACCCCCCCAGCGTTCACCAACGTGAACGTGGTCGTGAACGTGGTCGTGGTCGTCGACGACATGATCGTAGACGTGAACGTTCCGCCGGTACCTTGGTCGACCATTAACGGGACGAGACGTTCACGTTCACGACTGAGCCGTTAACGACCACGACCACGTTCACGACCACGACCACGTTCACGTTCACGACCGCAGTGGTGGCTGCTGGGGGGCTGGCTTGGGGCCCTGAACGCGCTGGTTAACACCTATGCCACGGGGGCCTACCGCGGCTGCCGTGGATGGGGAATCAAGGAGGACCTTCGGCCACGTGGGCCCAGGGCGCGGACAGTCAGCGCGCGTCGCGGCCCCGGCGGCCCCCTCAACGGTCCGGGCCCATTGTGCCCCCCTGGCGGCGCCCTCTTCCAGCGGATCCGGTCCGCTGCGCCCCCCTCCGGCGGCGCCCCCACGCCGAAGGCAAAGTATCTCGGAGACAACGATCTCAACGAGATCGTCGACGATATCGCCCTTGTGAGTGACATGCTTGTCGAGGAACATGGCCTCGACGTGCAAGCGCTGGCCGACGGCCCGCATCGTCACGGCGTCGAGGCCCGCCTCGTCGGCGAAGCGAAGCAGCGCCCGCAACAGCCGATCCCGCGACAGAGGCATGCACGGGTCGACCTCACCGCCACGCTCCTGTGCATCCATCGGCCGAGCCTTGCTCGGCGTCCATGGCGAGCGCTCCCGGGAGTTCGACCAAGCCTGCTGGGTATGCCTTCATGACGCCATGACCTCTCCCTGCTTCGTCGTTGACAAGATTTCACAACAAACCCATTGTCTATCGCCTCGTCACTCGAAGGCTCACACAACGCCAGTACGCGTGTCCTTCACCGAGGCTGACGCCGCGCCGAGTGCCGGCATCACGGCGTTCAGAGGCTGCACAACGTCGGGAAGAGCCGCGCTGACAAACGCGTACTCGTCGGCGTGCGCGACAAGATCGTCGTCACCGGCTGACGGCTCGGATTGGAGCGAGAACCATGACCATCAACTCGAAGATCCTGATCACGGCGCTGGGAGTGGGAATACTGGGTTGGGCTTCCGTGGCGCGCGCCGAGGCCCCCTCCGCAGCACCCGAGGAGGATCGCGCTCCGAACGAGTTCGCCCCGGCTCTGCGCCGCGGGGAATGGCTCTCGTCTCTGGGGCTGCACGCTTCGCTCGGCCTCGCCTTCGGCGGCGATGAGCTCGCCGAGCTCACGTACTCGGACGGCTCCACGACCACCGTCCACGCCGGAGAAGGGGTCTCCCTCTCCGGTGGACTGACCTGGACGCCTCTCTGGCTCGGGGATCGCGTGGGACTCGGTCTCGGGCTGGACGCCGGGTGGAAGTACAAGAGCACCCTCGCCGACGCCGATGGCTCGATCAAGCTGGAGCGCATCCCGTTGATGGCCTCCGTCCGGAGCCTGGTGGCAATCGACAGCTCGTGGCACGGCGTCGTGGCCGCGGGCGGGATCCTGGAGCTCAACCCGCACCTCTATGGCGACGGCGTCCTCGGCGGCGCCGATGCTCGGTTCGACGACGCGCTAGGCGGCATGCTGGAGCTGGGCGTTCTGTGGGGTCGTCCGAAGGGCTTCGGGTTCGAGATGACCGGGCGCTGGACGATCCTGAGCTACGAGTACATGGGCGAGAGCAGCAACGCCAGCAGCGGGTCCGTCAACCTGACGGTCCACTACTTCCTCTGAGGAGGAGAGGAAGGAGCCGAGCCCTGATTCGACGCCAGGCGGGCGGCGCGCCGCGCGGATCGGCGATCGTCGAGCGATTCGGTACCAGCGGCGGACTCGGTTCGTTGCGAGCCGTCGGCTCTGCTCGGCCGAGCGCCCCTCAGCGCTCCTTGTCCTTCTTACCGCTCCCCTTCTCGCTCTTCTTCTTGGCGTCGTCGCCCTTCTTCTTGTCGTGCTTCTCGTTCTTCTCGGGCTTCGACTTCGACGCCACCTTCTTCGACTCGCCGCGGCCGAGCGCGATCTCCAGGCGATCGCCGCGCGCCTTCGCCTTGTAGGCGGGCACGCCGTCCTTGAACTGCAGGGTGACCTCCGCGCCGTGCGCGGTGTTGACCACGCGCACCGACGCGATGCGCTTGTCCTTGCGGGCGAGGCCGCTGCCCGACGACAGCGCCCGCCGATCGGGCAGCGATACCGTGAAGCCCATCGCGCCGGCCGCGCCGTTCAGCTCCTCGATCGGGCCGTCCATCTTGAGCTTCAGGACGATGGGGTTCCG
This sequence comes from Sorangium sp. So ce117, assembly GCF_051524395.1. NCBI lineage: Bacteria > Pseudomonadati > Myxococcota > Polyangiales > Polyangiaceae > Sorangium > Sorangium sp. So ce117. The sequence goes on along the minus strand of NZ_CP150309.1, from coordinate 3,980,732 downwards.
CACCGATCCCTGCCCCCACTCCCGCGGCCCCTCCTGGTCGCCGTCGTCCGCCGCCTCCACCTCGTCGTCCTCGCCCGGGCCGCCCGGGACCGCCGCGCCCGGCGCGAGCGCGTCGCCGGCCAGCGCGCTCGGCTCCGCCGGCGGCGTCGGCGGCACAGGCTCCGTCGTCGACAGCGGCGTCGCGCCGAACAGCGGGACGTTCGCCGTGAGCGCGCCACCCGGCGCTGCAGCCGGCCCCGCGGCCGCCGCGAGGGCAGGCGCGCCGGAGGACGCCGACGCTGGCAGCGCCGGCGCGCCCGCGGCCGACTCGGCCCCGGCCGAGGGCGCGTCGCCGCCCCGCAGGCCGAGGAAGCGCGCCGCCCCGAACACCACGAGCACCGCCGCCAGCCCAAGGAAGCTGCCGACCGCGGCCGCCTTCTTGTTGAAGCGCGGCGGCTCCCCGCCCTCGCCCGCCGCCTCCTCGGGCTCCTCGCGCACCAGCCGGCGCCCGCCGGACTTCAGCGCGCCAGCCGGCGGCGGCGCCGTCTTGCGGCGCGGGCCGCCGTCCTTGCCCGACCCGTCGCCGTCGCCTGCGCGCGCGGCGCGCCGCGCCTTGATCCTCGCCACGAGGCCCGCCATCGCCGTGGCCGCGCGCGCCCCGGCGCCGGCGAGCGCGGGCGCGATCTTGCCCGCCACCGCCTTGCCCGCCATCGCGGCCTTCTCGCCGACCTCGCGCAGCCGGCCCGGCTGCGCATCGGCAGCCGCCTCGGCGCCCGCGTCCTCGGCCGCGCTCGCGGAGGGCGGCGCCCCGTCGTCCGCGGAGGGCGGGGCCGCCTCGGCGCCCGCGCGCGCCTCCCGGGCCGAGAGCGCCGGCGACACGTCGCTGTCGTGGTCGTCGTCCGCGTGGGCCGCCGCGCCGCCGCTCGCGCCGCCGCTCGCGCCCGATGAGGCGCGCTCGCCCCGAGGCTCGGCCGCCGGCGCCGAGGAAGGCCGCGCCAGCGCGCGCTCGCCCTGAGGATCGCGCGCCGGAACCGTCGGCGCCGTGGAAGGCCGCGCAGCCGCGCGCTCGCTCTGATGATCGCGCGCCGGGACGGTCGGCGCCGACGACGGCCGCGAAGCCGCGCGCTCGCCCTGCGGCGGCGACGACGGCGCCCGCGCCGCCGCGCCGGCGTCGTGGGAAGATCGCGCCGGGGCCGGGGGGAGCGCCTCGGGCGACGAGGGCCGTGGCCGCGGCGCCCTGGCCGCGCGGGGCGCCTCGTAGCACAGCGTGACAACGAGCTGCGGCACGCTCGTCGCCGGGTCGACCTCGACCTTCACGTGATCGATGTACGCCTCGCGGCGCGTGCCCTGATCGACCTCCTCCAGCTCGAGGGAGCGGCCCACCTTGAGGAACTCCAGGTTGGAGCCGACCTCGAGGTCGTCGAGCCCGCCGCCGCGCACGCGCGCCTTCATCGGCGAGCCCAGCCCCTCGATGTGGAGCCGCACGCGGGAGCCCCGCTGCGCGGCCCCGAGCGACGCGGCGGCGGCCTGGACGGTGAGCGCCGGCGCGGCGCCCGCGGCGCCCGCGTCGATCGACGAGCACATCGCGCGCACCGCCTCCTCCGCCTCGGCGTCGAGGCCGGTGAAGCGCAGGCCGAACTCGCCGCCGCGCGCCTGCTCGGCGCGCCAGCAGACCTCGCCCTCGACGACCAGCTCCTTGCCGAGCCCGTCGAACCGGCAGATCAGGGCGTCGCCGACCCGCGGCAGGTACGCCGTGCGCAGGCGCATCCCCTCGGGGGACATGTCGATCGACTCGGCCTCGAAGCCGCCGCCCGACGTCTCGCCGACCGCGACGAGCGCCTCGACGCGGACCCGCTGCCCGGCGCCAGCGCGCCGCTCGCCGCCGCCCTCGCGCTCCCTGTCCAAGGATTCCGGCGCCTTGCGAACGCCCTCTCCCTCTGCGCCTCGACCGTTCATACGCCCATTCCTCCGCCGCGAAGCCGCGTCCGCCATCGCGGGCCCTCCGCGGTGCAAAGGGCCCATTGGCCGGCAGTACGGCGTAAGCCACGCGCTGGCCAAGTTTTGGAGGCCCCGGCCACGCGCCATGCGCCACGTGCCACGTGAACACGCGCCGCCGTGATGCGCAGCGTTGTGGCGCGGCGAGCGACGGAGCAACGGGGGCGTAGGCGGGGTGCGATGGGCGGCAGGCGGTGGCAGGCGGTGACAGGTGGAGCCGGGCGGTGCCGAGCGGTGCCGAGCGGTGCCGAGCGGTGATCGACCGCTCGCTTCACCTGGCGCTCGGGGGGGCAAACGTGGGAAACTCTCGCGATGGGCAAGGACGAGCCCCCGCAGAACCAGGACACGCCCGCGCCCGCCGCGAATCAGGATGTCGTCTTCATCCATAGCCCCGTCGAGCAGGGGGAAGGCTTCCGGGTGATCCGGAGCCGGGAGGACCGGCTCGAGATCGGCGAGCTGCGGCCCACCGAGCACGGGCGCCCGCTGAACGGGGAGCTCGTGAAGCTGACGCAGCGGTCCGAGCACACGCGGCTCTTCGACGTGGAGGTGCTCCTCCCGGCGGCGCGCGAGTCGCCCCGGTCAGGCCCCGCGCAGGTCGCGACCGACGCCTACCGCTCGAACTGGGAGGCGATCTTCGGCCCGCGAGAGGCGAACAAGCTCGCCAACTGAGCGCCCGCGATCGCGGGCCGTCAGCGAGGGGCCATGGCGGCGAGCTGCCGCGCCTGGCCGGTCTTCCGGAGCGCGTACGCGATCCCGCGCTGGAGCGTCCCCTGGACGACGGTCTCGCTCAGGTCGATCCCGAGGCTGACCAGCGTCTGCGACACGTGGCCTCGGATCCCGGTGATCACCGCCTCGGCGCCGAGCAGCCGCAGCGCGGTCGCGGCCCGGACGAGCGTCGCGGCGACGCTGCTGTCCACGCCCTTCACGCCCGTGATGTCCAGGATGACGACCTGCGCCGACGTGTCCGCCACGCCGTGCAGCGCCGTCTCGAGCGCCTCGTCGGCCCGCTCCGCGTCCAGGGTCCCGATGAGCGGCATGACCATGATCTGGTCGGTGATCGGGATGAGCGGCGTCGACAGCTCGGCGAGCCGCTCGCGCTGAACGCGGATGAGGTCCTCCTGGAGGGCGGCGCGCGCCCGCTCGGCGCTCTCCCGCTCGACGAGCTCCGCCTCCAGCTGCACCTTCGCCGCGAAGAGCTCCGCGGTGCGGGCGGCGACGGCCGCCTCGAGCGCGTCGTTGGCCCTGCGGAGCTCGTCGCTCGCCGCCTGGACGCGCGCATAGAGCAGCGCGTTCTTCACGGCGATGGCGGCCTGCGCGGCGACGAGCTCGAGCACGTCGAGGCGGGCGGGCGAGAACACCTCGGGCGCGGCGTTGTTCTCCAGGTAGAGGACGCCCGAGATCTCCCCCTGGCTCACCATGGGCAGCGCGAGCACCGATCGCGGCTTGCGCGCCGCGACGTAGGGGTCGCCATCGAACCGCCCGTCCTGCGCGGCGTCGGCCACGACGACGGCGCTCCCGGTGCGCATCGCGAGCTCGATCACCCGGGCTGCGGCGGCGCCGCTCTCGCGCACGGGCGTGGACGGGCCGACGCGCACCTCGCCCTCGTCCTCGGCGATGGCCTCCACGCGCGGCCCGCCCTCGTGGTCCAGGATCAGCGCGCCCCGCTGGGCGCCGACGCTCTCGATGGCGAGCCGGAGCAGCCGCGTCATCACGCGGCCGAGATCGATCTCGCGCGCCACCGCCTGCGCGGCGCGGATGAGCGCCGCCGCGTCGAGCAGCGCCACGCGCCGCGCGACCGTATCGGTCGTCGACGAGGCGACCGAGGTCAGGTTCGACAGGACGCTCGCGGACGCGGCCTGGCCCGCCGCCGCGCGGGGGAGCAGCTGGACGTACGCCTCCTCCATCTGCCGCAGCTTGGCCGTGGCGCCCCAGCGCGCGTAGGCCTGGTAAGCATCGACGAGGCACGAGCGCGCGAGCCACGGCATGCGCCTCGCCGCGAGGAACCTGCCGCAGAGCTCGCTGACGAGCGCGCGGTAGCGCACGTACCCCGCCTGCTCCGCCGCGTCGCTCGCCTGCTGGTAGAGCTCGAGGATCGGCTCCAGCGCCTCCCCGGCGACGCGCGCGCGCTCCGCCCGGACGAGCAGCTCCAGGTGCCGGAGCTCGGGGCAGTCCCGCGCGAGGACGGCGAGCTTGTCGTGGCTCGACGCGAGCATCTCGGCCAGCGCGCCGCCCTCTTCCCCGCTCGCCCGAGGGCCGAGCGCCAGGATGGTGAGGCAGGTGTAGAGCGGCAGATCGACGATGCCGATGTACTGGCCCGTCACGGCGCGGGCCCGCTCGCGCGCGCGGCGCGCCATCCGCAGCGCGCCCTCGTAATCGCCGTAGAGGTACGCGAGCGCGAGCTTGTTCGTGTAGTAGAAGCCAGCGACGATCGCGAAGCCCATCCCATCGAGCTTCGGCACGAAGGCGTCCTCGTCGAAGCCGGCGTCGCTCAGCGTGCCGCGGTCCAGCGTGCGTCCCTCGAGGTTCTGGATCACCTGCAGCGCGAGGGTCTGGACCGCCGTCGACAGCGCGTCCTTCGTGCGGGAGGTGAAGCGCAGGAACCCGCCGACGTCCTCGCGCACGCGCCGGAGCTCGCCTTCCAGGCTGAGCTTCATCTGCGCGACGATGTTGGAGGCCGCCGACGCGAACATGAAGTCGCCGGTCTCCATCCCGGCGACCCGCGCCCGCTGGAGGACCTCGAGCGCCTCGCGCTGCGGCCTCGAGTGGTTCATGACGACCCCGTAGTTGAAGTCGACCTTCGCCCTGATGGCATCGACCCGGTACCTGTCGTTCAGGGCGACGCCCATCCGCACGATCCTGTAGCCCTCGTGCGGCTGGCCCCAGAACGCGGCCAGGTAGAAGCCGTGGAGCGCGTACGCCACGCTGGCCATCGGCGAGATCCCGTGCCGGAGCGACAGGTTCGTCATCCTGACGGCGAGGAGCTGGGCCAGCGGCGGGTTGACGATATACGCCGAGGGCGAGCCGTAGCCGAGCATCTCCACCACGATCCTGACGCGCGGATCGGCGAGCTCGGGGGCCGCGCCGACGTCCTCGCCCCGCAGGGCGGCGAAGCCGCGCTCGGCCTCGGCGAGCTCCGCGCGGAGCGCGGCGGCGAGCGCCTCGCCCTCGGTGGGCACCTCCATGCCGAAGAGGCGCAGGCCCTGGAGCGCCACCGCGAGCGAGGCCGCCCAGCGGTGCTGCGCGTTGTAGAGGACCATCCGCATGCAGTAAACGCGCGCGCGCTGGACGTCCGAGGTGGCGCGCTCGAGGAGGGCGTCGAAGAGCGCCTCCGCCTCGTCGCTGCGGCCGCTCAGGTACGCGCACTCGGCCTTCGCGGCGCAAATGTCGAAGATGTCGACGGCGCCGAAGGCGAGGCCCGGCTCGCCGGCCCACGGATCCGGGCCGAGCGCGGACGCCGCGGCGCTCAGGTAGCCGAACGCGGCGTCGTACGCGGTCGCCGCCTGCGCGCGCCGCCCCGCGGCCAGGTTGAGCCGCACGAGCTCGCCGCGCTCCGCCGGATCCTCGATCGGGGCCGGGGCGAGGTTCAGGTGGCCGACGACGACGAACAGATCCTCGTCGCTCGGGTCCTCGCCGAGGCTCGCCGCGAGCAGCCGGCCGATGCGGTGGTGCAGCCGCTTCCGCTCCGGTTCGTCTATGAGCGCGTACGCCGCCTGCTGGACGCGATCGTGCAGGAACCGGTACGAGACGCGGAACGAGGGGTCCTCGAGCAGCCTGCCCGCGACCGCCGCCTCGCCGGCGTGGACGAGGCGGTACTCGGGATCGAGGGGCACGACGAGGCCCGCCCGCAGGGCCTCCCAGAGGGCCGCGGCCACCTCGCCCGGGGGCTGCTCGGCGACGAGCGCGAGCGTCCGGAGGTCGAAGCGGTGGCCAACGCAGGCGGCGAGCCGGAGGGCGCGCTGCGCGCCGGGCGCGAGCCGCCGCATCTTCGCGGCCATCAGCTCGACGACGCCCTCCGCGCCCTCCGCGCTCCGGGCGCGCTCGAGGCTCCACGCCCACGCCCCCGCGGCCGGATCGAAGCGCACGATCCCCTCGCCGGCGAGGGCGTGCAGGAGCTGGTGGATGAAGAACGGGTTGCCCGCGGTCCGCTCCAGGATGAGCGCCGCGAAGGCGTCCGTGTCCTCGAGGCGGCAGCGCAGGGCGTCGGCGAGGAGCCGGCGGATGTCCTCGATCTCGAGCGGCCCGAGCCACACCTCGGAGGCGGACGCGCCCGCGACCCGCAGGCCGCCGACGAACCTCGCCAGCGGGTGGGCGTCGTCGACTTCGTGGTCGCGGTAGGCGCCGATCACGAGCATCCCGCGGACGTCGGGATCGGTCATGAGGAGCTCGAGGAGCTTCAGCGAGGCCGGGTCGGCCCACTGGAGGTCGTCGATGAAGAGCGCGAGGAGGTGCTCCTCCGTGACGGCGCGGACGAAGGTCTGGAACGCCAGGCTGAAGCGGTTCTTCGACTCGCTCGGCCCGAGCGGCTGCACGGCGGGCTGGGGTCCGACGACGCGCTCGAGCTCGGGGATCACGTCGACGACGACCTGCCCGATCGAGCCGAGCGCGGCGCTCAGCCGGGCCTTCCAGCGCGCCACGGACTCCTCGCCCTCCGACAGGATGCGCTCGCACAGCTCGCCGAACGCCCGCGCGATGGCCGCGTAGGGGGTGCGCTGCTTGAGCTGGCCGAACTTCCCCGAGACGAAGTACCCGGGCCGCCGCGCGAGCACCTTGTAGACCTCGCGGACGAGGGCGGACTTGCCGACGCCGGCGTGGCCAGAGATGAGGAACAGCTCGACGGCGCCGGCCGCCGCGCGCTCGCACGCGGCCACGATCGCCTGCGCTTCGGCCTCGCGCCCGTAGAGCTTCTCCGGCAGCCAGAGCCGGCCGCCCGCGTCGCGCTCGCCGAGCGGGAAAGGATCGACGCGGCCGTCGGCCTCGTACCTCCGGAGGCACTCCTCGAGATCGGCGCGCAGCGCCTCGGCGCACGGGTACCGATCCTCGGCGGCCTTGGAGAGGAGCTTCATGACGAGATCGGAGACGACGCTCGGGATCTCGGCCGACGCGGCGTGCGGCGGCGCCGGCGTCCTGGCCAGGTGGCAGTGCACGAGCTCCATGGCGCTCGGCGCGGTGAACGGAGGCGCGCCCGTGAGCACCTCGTAGAGGGTGACGCCCAGGGAGTAGAGGTCAGTCCGGCAGTCGAGGCTGCGGTTCATCCAGCCCGTCTGCTCGGGTGACATGTACGCAAGGGTCCCCTCCACGGCGCCCGGGTTCTCGGCCCTCGGCGCCTCCTGCGACAGGCGCGTTGCGATCCCGAAGTCGGAGAGCTTGACCACCAGCGGATCGAGGCGGACGAGGATGTTGTGCGGCTTGACGTCCTTGTGAATGATGCCCGCGTGGTGCAGCGACGCGAGGGCGTCCGCGACGTGAATGCCGATCCGCAGGGTCGTGCCCAGGCCGAGCCTCTCGCTCCGCGAGACGATGTCGAGCGACGCGCCGCCGAAGTCCTCCAGGACGAGCACGGGCCCCCCGTCGCTCTCCTCGACGTCCAGGACGCGAAGGACACCCGGGTGCGCGATCTCGCGCGTGATGACCAGCTCGTGGCGGAGCCTCGCGATCGCGCGCGGCGACGCCCGCCCGGCGCTCGGCCCCTTCAGCACGACCGGCTGCCCGTCCGACGCGCGGCGCGCGCGGCACACGGTGATCATCGTGCCCTCGTGGAGGATGGCCTCCGCGGCGTAGCCCTGCGGCGAGGTCGCCGATCCGATGACATGAACCGCCCCAGGTGTCGTCATGCGTACAGGTTACAACCGATACGGAACCTGCTGTGAGAACGTTCACACCACGTCGGGATCCGCCGCGACCGAAATCGTTAGCCCAGCGCACATGGTATCGAGCTTCCTCGATCGTTAACCCTGTCTCGAGCTCCTCCGGTGCGCGGGCGTGCCGAATCTTGAGCCGCGGTGGACCTCTGGAGAACACTGCTGGGCGTGTTCCCAACGCGCCGGTCGACCGTCCCGCCCTTGACAGCGGTCGCGCCCTTCACGCAAAGGCGAGGCGTGCAGGCGCTACCGCTGATGGCGACCGACGACGAGGCGCTCGCGCGCGCCGCCGCGCAGGGGCACCCGGGCGCCGCGCCGATCCTCTGGCAGAGGTTCGCGCCGCTCGTGCGCCGGATCCTGACGCGCACCCTCGGGCCGGGCGACGAGGTCGACGATCATGTGCAGGACACGTTCCTGCGCTTCTTCCGCGTGGCGAAGGACCTCAGGGACCCTTCGCTGCTCTCGAGCTTCATCGTCGGCATCGCGGTGCGCGTCGCGCGCGCCGAGCTGCGGCGCCGGCGCGTTCGGCGCTGGCTCCAGCTGTCGCCCTCGGGCGAGCTCCCGGACATGGGGGGCGCGCAGCAGGATCCGCAGGGGCGCGCGGCGCTCACGCGGCTCTACCGCATCCTCGACCAGGTCGACGACAGGTCCCGGACGCTCTTCGTGCTGCGGTTCATCGAGGGGCTCGAGCTCACCGAGATCGCCGCCGCGCTCGGCTGCTCCCTGGCCACGACGAAGCGCCACCTGGCGCGCGCGTCCCACCGGATCCTCACCGCCGCGGAGCGCGATCCCGCGCTCTCGGCCTACCTCACCAAGGCCCCGCAGGACCTCGATCGGCCCGGGACCCTCCCCGCCGACGGAGGAGATCGCGATGAATGAAGCGGAGAAGCTGAGCCGGCTCGCGGACATCGTGCGGAGCGGCGTCCCCGCGGACGTCGACGCGGCGCACGACGCCGCCGAGCGCGCCCGCTTCGTGGAGGCGGTGAGCCGCGGCGCGGGCCGCGCGGGAGCGCTGGGCCGCGTGGGCTCGTGGCTGCGCGCCTCGCCCCTGTGGAGCGCGCTGACCGGGCGGCCGCGGTGGAGCTTCGCGCTCGCCGGCGGGGCGGCGCTCGCGCTCGCGCTCGTCGCGCTCTGGCCGGCGCGGCCGCTCGACTACGCCGTCGAGGGCGCGCCTTCCGCCGCGGGCCGGTACATCGCCGCGACGGCCGGCGGAGAGGCGCGGCTCCGCTTCACGGACGGCACCTCCGTCGCGCTCTCGCCGGGCAGCGCGATGCGCGTGGTCGACGTCGACGCGGCCGGGGCGCGCATGCTGCTCGAGGACGGCCGCGCGTCGCTGCGCGTCACGCGGCGGCCGAGGGCGCGCTGGTCCGTCGAGGCGGGGCCGTTCGCGGTGCTGGTCACCGGCACGGCGTTCGACGTGTCCTGGAGCCGCGGCGACGGCACGCTGCGCGTCGATCTGCACGAGGGGAGCGTGACCGTGCGCGGGCCGCTCGCGCCCGACGGGCTGCCGCTCCGCGCCGGGCAGCGGCTCGTGGCGCGGATGCGCGAGGGCGACGTGCAGATCTCGAGCGGCGACGCCGCGAGCGCGGCGGACCCGGCGCCGAAGGCGCTGCCGCCCGCGGGCACGGCGGCGCAGCCCCGGGAGGAGAAGACCATCGGACCTGGCGACGCCGGGGGCGGCGACGCCGGGGCCGTACGGCCGGAGGGCTCGCGGGCAGAGGGGGCGCCCGCGAGCCCTCCGACGGACGGTGCGGGGCCGGCGGCGCCGGCCGGCGCGGCGGCGGCGCCGAGCTGGGCGCAGCGCGTGGCGGCGGGGGATTTCCGGGCGGTCCTGGCCGAGGCGGAGCAGCGCGGACTCGGGGGGGTGCTCGAGCGGGGCTCGCTGGACGACCTTGTCGCCCTCGGGGACGCGGCGCGGTACGCGCGGCGGGGCGACGTGGCGCAGCGCGCGCTCTCGGCGACGCGCAAGCGGTTCCCGGGGACGAGCCAGGGCAAGGCGGCGGCCTTCCTGCTCGGCCGCCTGATCCACGACGGCGGCTCGCCCGAGGCGGCCGTCGCCTGGTACGACACGTACCTCGCCGAGTCGCCGGGCGGCCCGTTCGCGGCCGAGGCGCTCGGCCGCAAGATGGTGGCGATCGAGCGTACGGCCGGCCGGGCGGCGGCGCGCCCCATCGCGGAGCTCTACCTGAAGCGCCACCCGCGCGGCGCGCATGAGCCCGTGGCGCGCGATCTCCTCACGCCGTGACGCCCGGCGGGTGACTCCCCCGTTCTGGCATCCATCGGTTGATCCGATCGGGAGAACGTTCGCTGGTGTGGGCTTACCCCCATAAGCGTTACCCAGGCTTCGCGCCGCGTTCTCCTACATCCGAACGTTTACGTGGTCGTGGTCGTGCTCGTTTACGTGGTCGTGGTCGTTTACGTGGTCGTGGTCGTGGTCGTTCACGGCCTACCGTTGACGACCACGACCACGACCACGTCTGAGGATCCCGCACATTTTTTGATCCGTTTCGGACGCGCCAAGCGTCTGAAATGTTATGGGAAATCCCGATGTGCCGGAAACGACGCCTTCGATCGTTCGCGAGTTCGAGACGGTGCAGCTGGGCGATGCGCGCCTGCATCAGCGGGTCCGGGCTGTGGTGGCACGGCTGAGCGTCGCGCCGGGCGAGAGCTTCCCGGACTCGCTGAAGACAGAGGCAGAGCTGGAGGGCTTCTACCGGCTCCTTGGCAACAAGCGCGTGTCGTATGGTGCGCTGGTGCAAGCCCACAGCGAGCAGACCCTCGAGCGCATGGCCGGTCACGACACGGTTCGCGCGGTGCATGACACCACCGCGGTCGCCTTCGACGGCGACGGAGCACGCAAAGGGCTCGGTCCGCTCAACGGCAAGGACACGCAGGGCTTTTTGGCGCACGCGACGCTCGCCGTGGCCACCGACGCGATCAACCAGCCGCTCGGATTGCTGGGCCTTGCCTGCTGGGCCCGCAAAGCCTCCGCCCTCTCCAAGAGCCCACGCAAGAAGAACAGGACGGGCAGCGACTATGCGCGCGTGACCGACAAGGAGTCGACGCGCTGGCTGCGGCAGGTAGAGGCGGCCGAGCAGGCCGTGGGCGACCGCACGTCGCTGCTGCACGTCATGGACCGCGAGGCCGACGCCTACCCGCTTCTGTGCGCCATGGTCGAGCAGGGCCACCGCTTCGTCGTGCGCATGGCGCGCGATCGGAACGTGTCGGAGCTGGCCGAGGACGAAGAGGAATCGCTCGACGACAGCGCTCCGCTGCGGCTGAGCGAGGCGCTGGTCGAGCTGCCGATCCGGCTCAGTCGCGAGGTTGTGCTCACCCAACGCCGCGCCGGACCGGTACCTGCGAGCAAGCGCGCGCACCCCGCGCGCTCGGAGCGGAGCGCCACGCTGGGCGTCGGCGCTCGGCGCGTGGCGCTGCGCCGTCCGTACTACCTGCCCGAGCTGGCCGAAGAGCTCGCGGTCAACGTCGTGTTGGTGCAGGAGATCGACACGCCAGCGGGCGAAGAGCCGGTCGCGTGGGTGCTGGCGACCAACGAGCCCGTCGACACGCCCGACCAGATCGCAGCGATCGTCGACCATTACCGGGCACGGTGGCTCATCGAGGAGTTCTTCAAGGCGCTCAAGACCGGCTGCGCCCTCGAGACGCGCCAGCTCGAGAGCTTCCGGAGCCTGACGAACGCGATGGCGCTGTTCGCCCCGATCGCGTGGCAGATGCTGCTGCTGCGCTCTCTGTCACGCCTTGAGCCCAACGCGCCCGCGGAACGAGCCCTGAACCCCACGCAGCTGAAGCTGCTGCACCAGCACCAGCCCAAGAAGCTGCCGGCTCAGGGGGCGACGGTAGTCGATGCGCTCTACGCCGTTGCCGGTCTTGGTGGACATCTCAAGCGCAACGGCCCCCCCGGCTGGCTGACGCTTGCGCGCGGAATGCAAACCTTGCTCATGCTGGAGACGGGCTGGAACGCCGCCCTCGCCAACACAGCGAAAACTAAGGGGGAAATGTGATCAATCCTCAGACGACCACGTAAACGTTCACGTTCACGTTGGTGACCAATGGTGTGGTGGAAGGCGGAGGCCCGAGGAAGGCAATCCGGCGCGCCCTGTCGCGCGCCGCTGCCCACCTCGGGCCGGTCAGCTCGCCGCGCCCTCTCGCGCGGCGAGCACGGATGAGCTCGGAAGTGAAGGTCCTAGTTCGAGCGGCTCAGCGGGTACTTGTAGAAGTTCTGCGCCCACTCGATGGTCCAGATCGTCGGCTCCACGTACACGTTCTTGTCCGCGCCGAGGACCATCCCCCGCTTCATCTTCGCCATCGCCGTCAGGAAGACCTTGCGATCGTCCTCCATGCGCGGCCGCATCACGGTCGACGGGGGATACAGCTCCTTGACCTGAGCCACAGTCGCCGCGTCGTTGATCCACCCGTCGACCCCGTGCTCGCCCTTCGGGAGGCGCGAGCCGCCGGCGTCCAGCCAGTCGCGCAGATCGTTGTTGCCTCGGTTCATGCCGTCGGCATGGCAACCGATGCAGGAGCTGCCGGTGTTCAGGCGGCGGTCCTGGGCGGCGAAGCCCAGCGTGCTGTTGATCTGCGCGTCCGAGGCGGTCTTCTGGAGGCGCGGATCGCGCACGATGTTGACGAAGGCGTCGACGCGGCGCTGGTTGATGCCGCCCCAGAGCGAGTACGCCTGCAGGCCGTTCGGCAGATCCCAGATCACCTCCTCCGCCGACTGCTGGAGGCCGTCGGTCCCGGTGTAGTAGCGGCAGTTGATGTAGCTACCGCCCGCGTAGCTCGGCGCCCCGTCGCACCCCGCCGGCTCCGTGCCGTTCGGCTGAGCCAGCGTCGCGATGAAGCTGTAGTTGCTCGCCGAGCCGCCAGCCCCGCTGATGAACTTGGGGATCGGGTGCGCCCAGAAGGGGAACCGGATCTGGCCCGTCTCGTACGCCTGCTCGATGGTGGTCACGCCGTCGAGCTGCCCGGAGAAGACGTCCCACGTCTTCCAGTAGAACCCGCCGCTCTTCGTCCTGGCCCTGTAGTACATGCGGGAATCGACGGTGATGGCCTGCTTCGTGAGCATGTACTCGTACGACTTGATCCCCGCGTCCTTGATGACGCCGAGCTCGGCCTCGAGATCCTGCGCGTACCAGGGGATCGCCATGATGGCGTTGTAGACGTCCGGGCGTGTCAGCGTGTAGACGAGCTGGCTCGCCTCGATGTAATCGGTCTTGAAGCCGTTGACGTTGGGCGGCAGCACCTGGCTGTCCGTGGCGCCCTCCACGTTGCCGGCGAGGACGCGCCCCCAGACGAGCCTGGCGAAGCTCGGATCCACCTGGACCGTCGAGGTGTATCTGTAGCGCTCCCTGAACGTGACGTCGGAGCCGACGGGCTCACCCAGGTAGTTGACCGAGGTCCTCCCGAAGAAGACGTCGTCGTCCGATCCGCCGAAGTGGAGCTTCGTGACCCCCTTGTTGTACCCCCAGTAGTTGCGGGTATCGAAGCGGTAGACCATGCCCTTGCCGTTGATGTCCACCGGGTTGACGATCGTGGGGGCCCAGCGCGCTGTCGAGTTCAGGGCCTTGGACAGCCCTACCCTGGCAACGTTGAGCTCCTCTGCGCTGACGCCCGCGTTGTGGAGCTCGTGCAGCGAGGCGTACTTGATGAACTCCGCGTCCGCCGCGGCGACGGTGGCCTTGTCCGTCGCGATCCACGCCTTGACCTGGTCCTCGGTGACCTTCTCGCCGGCCGCGACGGGGCGCGGGGTGGCCGGCAGGGTCGGCGCGACGGCGTTCGCCCACGCCGTGACGGCGTTGAGCATCTGCGTGTTCGCGTCTCTGCAGCTCGTTCCGAAGCAGTTGTGCCGGTCGATGCCCATCCGGACCACGAGCTTGGAGTCCGCCGGCTTCTTGAAGTTGACGCGCGTGAGCGCGTACTCGTGGGCCAGCGCCGGATCGACGTCGGAGTGCATGGGCGCCTGGGCCTTGCCCGTCGAGCTGTGGCAGCCAGAGCAGTTGGCGGTCAAGAGCGGGTAGACCGTCGTCTTGAAGGCCTCCAGCGACGCGGCCATGTTGAAGTTCATCTCCTTCGGAAGGCAGACGGCCTCGACGTTCTTGCCGCCCTTCCCGTCCGGGATCTGGCTGTAGCCGAGCGTGCAGCCCGACGCCGGGTTGACCCCCGTGTCCGCGTCGCCGCCGCCCGAACCGCCAGCGCCGCCCGAGCCGCCAGCGCCGCCAGCACCGCCCGAACCACCGACGCCGGTGCTCGCGCTGCTGGAGCTGCTTGAGCTGGTCGAGCTGCTGGAGCTGGTCGAGTTGCTTGAGCTGGTCGAGCCGCCAGCGCCACCAGCGCCGCCGGATCCGCCCGAACCACCGACGCCGGTGCTCGCGCTGCTGGAGCTGCTTGAGCTGCTTGAGCTGCTTGAGCTGCTGCTCGCGCTGCTTGAGCTGCCCCCCACGACCTTGAACGTGAACTTCTGGTTGTCGCCGTTCGCCCAGCTGTACTGCTGGAGGCCGGCGCCGTCCGCGGTCGACCGCCCGGTGACGTCGAGCGCCTTGTTGCTGTTTCGGGCCATGATCCGCTGGGCGTTGTTGCCGACGTCCACGAACGAAAATTGCTGGCTCGTGGCGTTGCCGCAGCTGGATTGGACGACGGTGGCGCCGTTCGCCGTCGATCCACCGTTGATCCCGAGGCAGAGGCCGCTGTTCACGTTCCGCAGCCGGAAGTATCCACTCCCCGCGGACTCCGCCCGGAACTGCTGTCGCGTGGCGCCGTTGCACGTGGCGATCTGCGCAGCTGCCGAGCTCGCCGTGCTGCCCCCGCGTATCTCGACGCACTTGCTGCTCTGCACGCCGACGAGCGTGTAGACCGCGTTCGGGTCGATCGTAAGGCTCTCCCCGAGCGCGTCGCCTTGCTCGCTGCCGGTGTCGTCCAGACCAGCGATGCAGGAGACGGCGAGAAGGCTCGTCGCGGAGGCAAGCAAGGCGCTCCTTGATGCGAATCTCATGTTGTTCTCCTCTGTCAAGTAAGAAGTACGGTCTATCTACAGCTCGACGCTGCCCTTGCGCTGGTCAGGGGCTCTCGACACGCAATGCGCGATGGAGGCTCCGGAGGGACGGCCGCGGTGGTCATCGGTCATCGCCCCCCCAGGGGATCTCGATCACGAGGTGCGGAGCTGGAGGACTCGTTCGACAGGCGGTCAGGCACCGCTAAGAGGATTACTCTTGTCCCGTATCGTGTTGCGAGTCAAGCCCATCATGCGTCCCACCGCGTCATTTGCATGTTCGTTTGCGTGGTCATTTACGTGTTCGTTCACATGGTCTTTCACGTGAGCGTTCACATGTTCGAACACATGCATGATCGTTCGCGTGATCGTCTACAAATCCGTGCAAACACGCACGAACTTGCGCATCTCCGCGCCGGTCTCCCGCCCTCGATCCTCTTCATTCTGCCGCGCACCTATCCATCTCGTTCACTTTACCGGCATTTATGAACGACTATTTACGAAGCCACGACCACGGCAGTTGATGGCCAATGACTTGTGCCGCAATGTCCCACATCGACCGAGACATTTGGCTTCTCGCGCCCTCTTCGCCCGTGTCACTGAACGGGTCGAGTCTCGCCTGAACGAGAGTTGCCGCGGCACCCCTGGATCATCGGATGACCAGGGATCCGCCGTGCGTCGATCCCTGCACACATCCAGGCAGGTCGCTCCCCCGAGGCGGGACCCGGAGGGACACGGGGTGAATCGCCGAGGGGCCAGGGCAAGGAGAGAGCGTCAGGCGATGGTCAACATTGACAAGTTGAGAACAATTTGTCAAGTTCAGACCTTGACGGCCGGCGCGCCGATCGCAAAGCTCGTCCGGTGCGTGAGCGAGCCACCCTGGCCGAGCGCGCGCTCCAGCAGGAGGAGCCCACGCCTCCTCCGGCG
The DNA here is from genome assembly GCF_051524395.1 of Sorangium sp. So ce117. Classification (NCBI taxonomy): domain Bacteria; kingdom Pseudomonadati; phylum Myxococcota; order Polyangiales; family Polyangiaceae; genus Sorangium; species Sorangium sp. So ce117. The sequence continues at coordinate 3,964,970 of NZ_CP150309.1, read as the reverse complement.
ACCAGGCTGCGGAACGGTCGCCTTCAAGGTCGTGTTCTGTCTCGCCAGGCACCGCGCCTGGCAGGAGGTCGTCCCCTCATGAACGATTCACGGCGTCGCAAAGGGCTGCGGCTCGAGCGGGCGCGCGCTTCAGCCCAGTTCAAGGACGGCAAGTTCGAGAACCCGTCGGGCGCCGGCCCCACCATGACCAAGGGCTCGACGCTGCCCGTGCTCGGCGAGTTCTTCTTCCGCCGCGGCCGGCGGGAGCCGCCCGCGCCGCTGCCCGTCGTGCGGCCCCACGAGACCTGGGCCCGGCAGAGCGACACCGGACTGCGGGTCACGTGGCTCGGCCACAGCACCGTCCTCCTCGAGCTCGATGGCCGCCGGGTCCTCACCGATCCGGTGTTCGGCGAGCGCGCCTCGCCGGTCTCCTTTGCCGGGCCGCTGCGCTTCCATCCGGTCCCCGCCACACTCGACGAGCTGCCGCCGCTCGACGCGGTCCTGCTCTCCCACGACCACTTCGATCACCTCTGCGCGCCGACGATCGAGGCGCTGGCCCGCACGCGCGTCCCCATCGTCACGCCCCTCGGCGTGGGCGCGCTCCTCGAGGCGCTCGGCGTCGACCCGGCGCGGATCACCGAGCTCGACTGGCACGAGCGCGCGGAGGTCGGCGGCGTCCGCTTCACCGCGACGCCCTCTCAGCACTTCTCGGGCCGCGGGCCGACGAGCCGCAACGCGACGCTCTGGGCTTCCTGGGTCATCGAGGCGGAGCGGCGCAAGGTCTTCTTCTCCGGCGACACCGGGCTGTTCCCCGGGTTCGAGGACATCGGCAAGCAACACGGCCCCTTCGACCTGGTGATGCTCGAGGTCGGCGCGTATCACCCTGCGTGGGGGACCATCCACCTCGGCCCCGAGAACGCGCTGACCGCGTTCGAGATGCTCGGCGGCGGCACGCTCCTGCCCGTCCACTGGGGCACCTTCAACCTCGGGCTCCACGACTGGGACGAGCCGGCCGAGACGCTGCTCTCCCTGGCCACCGAGCGGGGCGCGCGCGTCGTGACCCCCCGGATCGGCGCCGCGTTCGAGCCCGAGCGCGTCGGGGCGCCGACCCCGTGGTGGCGAGCGGTCGCAGGCCCGCGGTGACGGACGGCGGCCAGCCCCGCTCCCGCGCCACGCCTCGCGCGGTCACGCCGCCTGGGGCCTCGTCCCGGGCGAGGGCGGAGTGAGCTGCTCGACGGTGTAGGCGTATTCGTAGGTCTTGCGGAACTCGCGCCAGCTCCGGAGCTGCGGCATCCACTCGTCGTCCCGCAGCGCGCTGAGCAGGAGCAGGATGCGCGACTCCGAGGACAGCCGTATCACCGCGTCGCGCGTCTCCTGCGTCGCCATGCAGAGCTCGAGATCGGTCGCCGTGCGGATCCCATGCGCCTTCAGCCTCGAAAGGATGCTCGACGGCGCGTTCCGGGCCGGCTCGGCCTCGTCTCGCGCGTGGAGATACAGGATCGCCTGATCCACGAGGTCGACAAGGCGCGGGGCCGGGATGCGCGTGCGCAGGATCAGCTCGATCAGGTTGTGGTGCGCGAGGTTCTCGATGTTCTCGATGCCCTCCTCGAGCAGGCGCGCCTTGTCGTAGAGCGTGATGCCCTCGAGATGGGTCAGCGGGTCGCGGTCCTTCAGGGTCGGGACGAAGAAGGTGACCATGCGCGTCTTGAGCAGGTCATGGAGAATGGCGAGCCCGGTGTCCGGGACGATGCCAATGAAGAAGGCGAGCAGAAGCAGGTGCCAGGGCGCGTTGTCGATGGGCGCCGCGCCGCCCGACAGCGAGGCGCCCTCGAACGTCTTGCTCATGACCCAGGCCAGGATCGTGGCGATGATGATGCGCACGGAGATGTGGCTGTACGCCTTGGGCCCGAGATCCGCCCGCACATAGCGGCGGAATACCATGTTGAGCGCGAAGAAATACGTGCCGAGGAACGCGAACGTGAAGGCGGTCCGGTTGGGGATGAACAGGGAGTGAAGCTCGACCGGCTTGTCCCCCAGCGTCTCCGCCACGGACGCCACCGTCGGCAGCGCCGAGATCACCCAGCCGACCGAGAGGAGGAACGTGCTGAGGATGATCGGGACGAAGAACAGCGGACCGCGCCGGGTGTCCAGCGCGTCCTTCATCAGCGGAGAATAGGCCCGCTCCGCCTCGTCGATCGTGCGGAGCGCGGGGTCGAGCCGCAGCACGTCGCGGTGAAACTGCTCCTTCACCACGTTCCGGCGCTGCTCCGCGAACAGAAAGAACAGGAGCGCGGGCAACGTCGCCGCGGCGCCGATGAACAGCGCAAAGAGGAGCAGCAGCGCCATGCTGCGCATCGATAACGTGAAGATCTCGTGAAGGCGCGTCTCGGCCTGCAAGAGGACCGTGGCGGCGGGGATGCCGAACCCCACAAGGCACACCGCCAGCATGCCGATCGCGCGCCAGAACTGGTCGCGCAGCATCAACGCGGTGCTGCGATGGCGATGCTGGGCCCAGCGCTCCAGCGACGGGAACACGGTGAACGCGATCATCCCGACGCCGACCGTGCCGAAGGCCAGGCGGGCCCAGCCGTCCAGGGTGACCATGAACAGCGACGTGAGCCCCCCGAGGACAAGCACCCCCGCGATGGCGGCGGCGTCGAGGCTCGGCTCTTCGGCCTGGACCGGGGCGCGCTTCTCCACATAACCACGCTCGATCCAGACGCTCAGATCCAGCCCCTGCGCCGCCGTCTCCGTCGTGCGCACCACGTCGAAAGGCGCCACGACGAGATCGCTGCCATCGCGCCTGATGCAGATCCGGCGAGCCGTCTTGTTGACGAGCTCGATCTCCTCGGCGGGCGGCGCCTGCCGTACGTCCCCTCGCCCGCCGGGCGGCCGCCGCGCCCGCTCTGGCCTGGAAGGAGGCTGCCCTGCCTCCGGCGAGGCCTCCGGATGACCTGACTGCCCCTGCCGCCCCCCGGTCGTCGGGCTCACGAGCACCAGCGGACCGCCGTCGCGCTTCGACTCCGAGCCGCTGAGTTGGCGCGACGGCAGCTGCTGCAGATCGTCGATCTCCCCATCTGCCATGGCGTTTCCCCCTCGATCGGCGCGGTCGCCCCTGATCCCTGCGGCGGCGCATCGACGGCAGGTTGGGGCCCACTCGAGCTTATGCCCATCGACGCTCCTCCGCGAGAGCGCGCCGCACCGTGGAGGTCCTCTCGGTCGTGGCCCGTCCGGACGGACGCTGCGGGATCCCCGTGGCTCGGCTCCTCGGGTGCGTCGCCGGGCCCCATGCCCCCTCTCCCCTCCCTGGGCCCTTCCCCTCTCCCTGGCCCCCGTCCCGTTCGCTGCGATGCGCCTCCACCCACGCCTGCGATCTGATAGAGCCCTGGCGCGTGCGCTCCCTCACTCTCCTGCTCTGGCTCCTCCTCGCGTCGGCGCCCGCCGCGGCGCGGGCCGACGCGGCGCCGCCCGGCGCGCCCTCACGGAAGGCGGAGGCGGCCGCGTCACGGGTGGTGATCGTCGAGGCCGGCGTGGACGACCCGCTCGTGCTCGAGGCGGCGACGCGCCTGCGGGCCGAGCTCGGCGCGGCGGGGTTCGAGGTGGTGCGCGTCATGCGAGCGCCCGAGGGCGATCTGCGCGCAGGGCTGGAGCGCGCCGCGAAGGAGGCGGACGCGTTCGCGGCCGCGACGATCGTCCGCTCGCGGACGGGCGCGACCGCCGACCTCTGGATCGTCGATCGGGTGACGCAGAAGACGGTGGTGCGCGCCGTGGAGGCGGCCGGCGCGGCGGCGCCGTCGGTGATGGCCGTGCGCGCGGTCGAGCTCCTGCAGGCGAGCCTGCTGGAGGCAAGCCTGCAGGAGCCGCAGGGGCGCGCCGCGGAGGACGGCGGCGCCGCCGTTCCCGACGACGTGCGGCGGTGGATGGCGCCCGTCCGGCAGCGGGCCGGGATGCCCCCTGCGCCGGAGCGGGCCGGGATGCTCGCGGGCGTGGGCGTGGAAGCTGGCTTCGTGGCGCTCCTGAGCGCAGACGGCGTCGGGCCGGCGCTGGGGCCCGCGCTGCGGCTGTCGTACGGGGTCGGCGCGGACGGCCGCGGCGGCGCGCTGCCCGCGGGGCTCGCGGCGCGGCTGACGTTCGCCGGGCCGACGCTGGGGCCAACGCTCGAGGGCGAGCTCGGCACGGTGTCGGTCCGTCAGGAGATGGCCTTTCTGGAGGCGGTATGGGCGCTGGACACGGGCGGCGCGATCTGGCCTGTGCTCTCGGCCGGCGTGGGCGGAATTCACCTGTTCGTCAGCGGTGATCCCCTGCCGCCGCTGCGGAGCGCGACGGGCGATGTCTGGTCGGTCGCCGCGGCCCTGGGCGGGGGCGCCGGGCTGCGCCTGACCGACCGCGCGGCCCTCCTGGTGGATGCACACGCGATCTTCGCCGAGCCCCGCGCCGTCGTGACGCTCGGCGGCGAGCGGCTCGGCACCGCGGGGAGACCGACGTTCGCCGGGTTTCTTGGGCTGCTCGTGCGGCTCTGAGGCGGGGCCGCGCCCGCGTGGCCCGGCGGGGGGCAGCGAACGCCGGCACAAGGCGGTTTGCCGATGTTGGAGAGGCGCCGATTCCGGTACCGTCTGTGAATCAGTCGATGGCGCGCCCGATGGGGGCACGGCCTCCTGGTTCGGGTGACAGCGATGAGAATGCGAAGAATTGCGGCGGCTTTGCTCACCACGGTCGCCGTTTCGACGGGATTTCTCGGCTGCTCTGACGATTCCGACGAAGGCACGGGAGGCACATCGACGAGCGACGGCGCGGGCGCCGGCAGCAACGGCGCGGGCGCGGCGGGCCATGGCGGTTCGGGCGACGGCGGCTCGGGCGACGGCGGCTCCGACGGCAACGACGGCGGCTCCAGCGCCCAGAGCGGCGCCGGGGGCGGCGACGGCGGCTCAGGCGACGGCGGCTCAGGCGACGGCGGCTCAGGCGAAGGGCGGGGGCTCGGCGCCCGGTGCGAGAGGGACGCGGACTGCGGCCGGCGCGGCTTCTGCTTCACGGAGTCGGGCGACGAGTTCCTCGGCGGAGGCCCGGCGGGCGGGTACTGCACGACCACGTGCACGGGAGACAGCGATTGTGAGGGCGAAGGCAGCGCGTGCTTCGACGGCCTCTGCCTTCTCGGCTGCACCCCGGGAGAGCCGCCGCTCGAGACCATCGTCGACGAGCTCGATCCGACGAAGTGCCGCGGCCGCGAGGAGCTGCGCTGCGAGGAGATCGACGATGTGTCCGTGTGCATGCCGAACTGCGGATCGGACAGCCAGTGCGGCGGACGGGTCTGCGATCCCCGCCTGAACATCTGCATCGACGAGCCTACGCAAGGGCTGCCGGCGGGCGCCGCGTGCGCGCTCGAAGCCGACGACACGGATCCCTGCGCGGGGTGGTGCATCGACATCGGCGCCGACGTCGGCGTGTGCGCCGAGCTGTGCGGGCTCGGCGGGGACGTCGCCAACGAGGACTGCGGAGGGCTGGAGAGCGGTCTCTGCCTGTATCCTCTGGCAGCCGAGCCCGGGGTTGGTGACCTCGGAATGTGCGCGCCCGCGTGCAACAGCCACAGCGACTGCCTCCTGCCGCACGCCTCGTGTGTGTTCTTCGGCGTGGAGACCAACGGATTCTGCCTCTTCGACGTGACGAAGTGCCCGAGGGGCCAGAGGGCCTGCGCGAAAGGCGAGGTCTGCACCCTGACGCCTGAAGGCCGCTTGTGCCTCGACGAGAATTTCCCCCTGGAGGACCCCGACACAGGCGGTACGGGTGGTGGTGGCGGCGCCGGTGGAACGGGCGGCGCGGATGGCACCGGTGGAGCCGATGCAACGGGCGGCGCCGATGCCGCGGGCGGCGCAGGCGGCACGGATGCCTCCGGTGGCGCAGGCAGCACGAGTGGCGCAGGCAGCACGAGTGGCGCGGGTGGCGCAGGCGGCACGGATGCCGCGGGCGGCGCAGGCGGCACGAATGGCGCGGGCGGCACGGATGGCGCAGGCGGCACGAATGCCTCGGGTGGCGCAGGCGGCACGAATGGCGCGGGCGGCACGGATGCCTCGGGTGGCGCAGGCGGCACGAATGGCGCGGGCGGCACGGATGGCTCCGGCGGCACGGATGGCACCGGCGGCACGAATGCCTCGGGTGGCGCAGGCGGCACGAATGGCGCAGGCGGCACGAATGGCGCAGGCGGCACGAATGGCGCAGGCGGCACGAATGGCGCAGGCGGCACGAATGGCGCAGGCGGCACGAATGGCGCAGGCGGCTCCCTCGATGGTTCGTCGGTGTCTGCCGGGGGCGCCGAGTAGCGGGAAGCGCGATCAGGGCGCTGGCGGCTGCTGTCCAAGCAGCAGCGTTGTCGCTTCGGGCGCTCGCCAGTCCCTCGCGCCCGTGAAGCGGAGGGACATCCTGCCGTCCGCCTCGACCAGGAAGGTGTCGGGCAACGTCGAGACCCCGAACCGCTGCTGCACCGCAGGGGATCCGGCCCGCACGACGCCGGGAGGAACCTCGCCCCCGAAGAAGGCGCGCACGACCTCCCAGTTCTCGTCGACGCTCACGGCCACGACCTGGAGCCTGCCGGCCCTCTCCAGCTCTTGGCCGAGCTCCAGCAAGCGCGGGAGCTCGGCGCGGCAGGGGGCGCACCAGGTGGCCCAGAAGTGGAGCAGCACAGGCCGGCCGCGCAGGGCGGCCGCGCGAAGCGAGGTCCCGTCCGGCTGCTCGAAAGCGGCGTCGGGCATGCGCTGGCCGTCGTGGAGCCGCTCGACCGCGAAAGGGCGACCTGGCCGCTCGGCGCCGCGGCGGCGCTCCACGGCCCAGTAGAGCCCCACGGCGAGCGCCTGGACGAGGATCAGGACGCCCGCGGCGGCGGCGATCGCGCGGAGGCGGGAGCGCGCGCGCACCGGCTACTCCGCCGCAGGCGACAGGGCCGGGCCGGCGGGCCGCGGAGGCTCGGAGGCGCCCGCCTCGCCGGCGGCGTCCGCGCGGAGCCTTCCGCCGACCACGCTGTAGAGCGCCGGCAGGACGAGCAGCGTGAGCAGCGTGGAGGAGATCACGCCGCCGATCACGACGGTCGCGAGCGGGCGCTGGACCTCGGCGCCGACGCCCGTGTTCAGCGCCATCGGCACGAAGCCCAGGGAGGCGACGAGCGCCGTCATGAGGACCGGGCGGAGGCGCCGCTCGGCCGCGAGCTCGATGGCGTCCCGCACCGGCATCCCGGCCGCGGTGAGCTGCCGGATGGTCGAGACGAGCACCATGTCCCCGAGCACCGCGACGCCCGACAGCGCAACGAACCCGACGCCCGCGGAGATGCTGAACGGCAGATCGCGGAGCCAGAGCGCGACGACGCCGCCGATCGCGGCGAACGGGACGCCCGTGAAGACGCGGACCGCATCCAGGAGCCGCCCGTACGTGAAGTAGAGCAAGAGCAGGATCAGCCCGAGCGCGATGGGCACGACGACGAGCAGGCGCGCCTGCGCCCGCTCGAGGTGCTCGAACTGCCCGCCGAAGCGGACGTAATAGCCGGGCGGGAGCTCGACCTCCCGATCGAGCCTCGCCCTCGCCTCCTCGACGAAGGTGCCCACGTCGCGGCCCCGGACGTTCGCCTGCACGACGATCCGGCGCTTGGCCCACTCGCGGTTGATCGCGGCCGGCCCCTCGGTCGAGCGGATCTTCGCGAGCCGCGCGAGCGGGATGCGCTCCCCGCCGGCCGCGGTGACCAGGATGCGGCCGATGGAGGCGGGATCCTCCCGGTAGCGATCGTCGATGCGCAGCACCACGGGGAAGCGGCGCTCGCCCTCCTGGAGCTGCCCCACCTCCCGCGCGCCGAGCGCCTCGACGACATCCAGGACGTCGGCGGCCGCGATGCCGTGGCGGGCGATGGCGGCGCGGTCGACCTCGATCTCGAGCACGGGCTGGCCTGTCACCTGCTCGGTCACGACGTCCGCGGCGCCGGGGATCGTCTTGAGGGCGGCCTCGATCTCGCGCGCCTTCTGCTTGAGCGTGTCGAAGTCGTCGCCGAACAGCTTCACCCCGAGATCGGCCCGGATCCCCGCGACCATCTCGTTGACCCGCATCTCGATGGGCTGCGTGTAGATGACGCGCATGCCCGGCATCCCCGCGAGCTCGGACTCCATGGCCTCGACGAGCTCGTCCTGCGTGGCGGCGCGCTTCCATGCCTCCCGCGGCTTGAGCGTGATGAACATGTCGGACAGCTCGAGCCCCATCGGGTCCGTCGCCACCTCCGCGGTGCCCGTGCGCGTCCAGACGCGCTCGATCTCGTCCGGAAACCTGTCGAGGAGGACCCGCTCGAGCCGGGTGCCGTAGCGGATCGACTCGCCCGCCGAGACCCCCGAGAGCCGCACGGTGTTGGCGACGAGGGTGCCCTCACGGAGCCGCGGCACGAACTCGGCGCCGAGCCGCGTCGCGAGGAAGGCGGCGTTGCCGAGGAGCAGCACGGCGCCGGCGAGCACCGCCCAGCGCCACCTCAGCGCCAGGTGCAGCACGGGCCGGTAGGCCCGCTTGAGGAGGCGCACGAGCACGTTGTCGCGCTCCTTCATGCGGCGCGGCAGGAGCAGGCTCGCGAGCGCCGGCATGAGCGTGAGCGACAGGATCATCGAGCCGATGAGCGCGAAGATGACGGTGAGCGCCATCGGCCGGAACAGCTTCCCCTCCGCCCCCTCGAGCGCGAGGATCGGCAGGTAGACGATCATGATGATCAGCTCGCCGAACATCGTCGGCTTGCGGACCTCGATCGAGGCGTCGCGCACGACCTCTGTCGTGCTCCGGTCGCTCGAATCCTCGGAGAGCCGCCGGACCGAGTTCTCGACCATGATCACCGAGCTGTCGACGACGAGGCCGAAGTCGATCGCGCCGAGGCTCATCAGGCTCCCCGCGACGCCCGCGCGCAGCATGAGGTCGAACGCGAAGAGCATCGACAGGGGGATGGCCGAGGCCACGATGAGCCCGGCGCGGAGGTTGCCGAGGAAGGCGAAGAGCACCGCCACGACCAGCAGCGCGCCCTCGAGCAGGTTCTTCTCCACGGTGCCGAGCACCCTGTCGATGAGCTCGGTGCGGTCGTACACGACGGCGACGTCGACCCCGGGTGGCAGGCTCTTCTCGACCTCCGAAAGGCGCGCCTTGAGCCGCGTCGTGACGTCGTGGCTGTTCTCGCCCATCAGCATGAAGCCGAGGCCGAGCACGACCTCGCCCTGGCCGTCGGCGGTGACAGCGCCCCGCCGGATCTCGCGCCCCTCGACCACCCGGGCGACGTCGCGCACCCGGATGGGCGCCCCGCCCTTGGCGGCGACCACGATGTCCTCGATGTCGCTCACGCGCGTGGCGATGCCGATGCCCTGGATCAGGCTGGATTCGCCGGCCTGGTCCAGGTTGCCCCCGCCCACGTTGGCGTTGTTGCGCTCCAGGGCCTCGGAGAGGTCGTGGAGCGAGAGCCCCCGCGCGGTGAGCTCCGCCGGGTCGACGAGCACCTGGATCTGCCGCTCATCGCCGCCCCACGCGTTCACCTCGGCCACGCCGCGCACCGAGCGGAGCTGCGGCGCGATGACCCAGTCGTGGACCGTCCGCAGCTCGCTCAGCGACTTGCCCTTGCCCGTGACCACGTAGTGGAACACCTCGCCGAGCCCGGTGGCGACCGGGCCGAGCTCCGGGCGATGGATCCCCGGCGGCAACGTCACGGTCTGGAGCCGCTCCATGACGACCTGGCGGGCCAGGTAGATGTCCGTGTCGTCCTCGAAGCGCGCCGTGACCTGCGAGAGGCCGAAGCGGGAGAGCGAGCGGACCTCCTCGATCCTGGGCAATCCCGAGATCGCCTGCTCGACGGGGGCCGTGATCTGGCGCTCGATCTCGACCGGGGAGAGGGCAGGCGCGACGGTGTTGATCTGCACCTGCACAGGCGTCGTGTCCGGGAAGGCGTCGATAGGCAGGCGGCGGAACGCGAGGATGCCCGCCAGGGAGAGGCCGATCGAGGCCAGGATCACGAGGAAACGGTGGCGGAGCGACCAGGTGATGACGGCGTTCAGCATGGCCCGCGCCTCAGTCCTCGCCGCAGCAGCCTGCGCCGATGCTCTCCTTGAGCGTCTCGGTCTTGAGCAGGAAGCTCCCTTCGGTCGCGACCTCCTCGCCCGGGCGCACGCCCCTGGTCACCTCGACAAGGTCGCCCTCGGTCGCCCCGACCTCGACCCGCCGCGCCTCGAACTGATCGTCCGCGAGCCGCACGAACACGAGCTTCACCGTCTTCGCGCGCTGCACCGCGGCGCGGGGCACAACGACCGCCGCGCGGGATGGGGCGAGGATGCGCGCCCGGCCGAACATGTTGGCCCGCAGCGCGCCGCCCGGGTTCGCGAGCGGGACGCGCGCCTTGGCCGTGCGCGAGGCCGGGTCGATGGCCGGCGCCACGTACGTGATCTCCCCTCTGAGCTCGCGCCCCTCGATGCCGTCGACCTCGATGACCACCGGCTGCTTCAGCGAGACGGCCGGTAGATCGGTCTCGGGGACGTCGAGCTCGGCCCACATGCTCGAGACGTCGACCACCTCGAACAAGGTCTCCTCGACGCCGACCAACCTGCCCACGGTGGCCTTTCGCTGCGTCACGACGCCGGCGAGCGGGGTCGTGAGCGTGTAGCCCCCGCTCCCGCCCGCGCTCGCGCCCACGACGGCCAGGGAGGCCGCGAAGGAGGCGCGCTCGGCGCGGGCGGCGTCGAGCTCCTGCTGCGCGGCGAGGACGCTCCGGCGCGACGAGATCCCCTCCTTTTCAAGCTGCTCCTCGCGCTTCAGGTTCTCCTCGGCGATCGTGAGGCGCGACTGCGCGCTGGCCAGCCGCGATCGATCCGCACCCACGTCTGCGCTGTCGATGATCGCGAGCGGCGCACCCTTCTTGACCTCCGCGCCGACGTCCACGTGCAGCTGCCGGACGACCCCCGGGGCGCGGGCGTTGATCTCCGCCACCTTGAGCGCGTCGTAGACGATCCTGGCGGTCACGGGGATGCCGCCGCCGCCCTGACGCTCGACGGCCTTCGCGGTGAGGATGCCGGCGAGCCGGGCCGTGTCCTTGGTCTTGAGCTTGACCTTCGTCCCGTCGGCAGGCGCGCCGTCGCTCGCCACGTCGGCCGCCGGCTTGCCTCCGCGCTCGGGGTGGCAGATGGGGCAGATGGATTCCGGAAACTCGTGCTCCTTGCACCAGTCTCCCTTGGCCTGGAAGACCGGGACGAGCCTCGGATTGCACTTCGTGCAGAGGGCTTCCAGCACGCCGTGCTCCTTGCACATGGCGCCCTCGACGGCCGCCGCGGCCTTGGGCTTGGCCTCAGCCTTCTCCTGCGCGGCAAGGTCGGTCCCTTTCGACCCTTTGGACCCGCACCCCGAGCTGGCCGCGAGGAGCAGGAGCACCACGATGTGAACGCGGCCGGGCATGTCAGCTCCCCTTCGGCGGCCGGACGATCTTCAGGTCAGGGTTGCACTTGAGGCACTGCGACTCGGGCAGCCCGTGCTCCGCGCACCAGTCGCCCGTGGCCTTGAAGGCCGGGGTCAGATCCGGGTTGCAGCGGGTGCACTGAGACTCGGGCACCGCGTGCTCTCCGCACCAGTCCTCGTGGGAGCCGGGCTTCACGTCGGCCGGCGCGTGCGCCGCCTTCGCCTGCGTCTGCTCGGGCGCGGCCTTGCCAGCGCTCGGCGCTTCCTTCGAGCACGACGCAGCACCGAGGGCGAAGACACAGATCACGAGCGAGATGGAACGAAACTTCATGGGACTTTTCTCCTTGTTGTTCACGACGTCACGTGACGGACGAGCCTCGGGCATGCGGTCGCTCTCGCGCGCCAGCGCAGCGGCGCCACCACCGCCGATCTGACCGCGAGCGCGGCGCGCAAGCTGGGTAGATCAGCGCTGAACCGACGCGCTGGAGCGGGCGCGCGACGACGCGCGCCGCGATCACGCCCTCCGCTCGGAACTAGCAGGGCGCTGAGCCACGCCGCGCTGAGGCCACCGGGGGCCGGCAAGGCCCATGTGGAGCTCGCAAAAGCGCGATCGACGGCTCGGGCCGCGAAGCGGCCATCAGCGCCGTGCTAGGCGAGGTGCCTTGGGACGTGGAACACTTCGCGCACCTCTGGCGATGGAGGGGCGCGCTCGGACACGAGCAGCGCAAGGTCCGCGGAGGAGGGCGCGAGCAAGACCGGCACGATGAGCGAGGGCGGGACGGCCGGCACCCTCGCCGCGCAACACCCCGAGGCGCAGTCCAGGGGACAGGGGCAGTCCCCCTCGTCGTCATCGTCGGGACACGACTCACCGCAGTCGTCGACGGCCACAAAGGCGTACGCCACCGTCAGCTGGCTCGCGAGCAGGGCGAGCACGAGGACGGAGAGCAGCCGGACGAGCCGCCGCGTCCACCTGGAGCGTGGGTGGTGCCTTCGCTGCCGAGTCACGAGCCGACAGAGCCTACCATGTGTCTCGAGCGGCGCGAGCCACAACAGCCGCCAGGCCGCGCGATCGACGATGCCGGATGACCGGGCGCGACATGCAATCCCTGGCAAGATCTCGATGGGGCACCCGCACGAGGGAGCAGCCCCGCGCTCCTGTGCCTCGACATCCGGAGAGCCTCATCCAGGCCAGGAAACGCCTTCAGCAACAGCCGTGATCGCCGCGCCACGCCGCGACGCCCTCCTTGACGACGAGAACGGCGATGAGCAAGGCAGCGATCGGGTCCGCCCACCACCAGCCGAGCGCCCCGTTGAGCCCGATCCCGGCGAGCGTCGCGAGCGAGAGCCAGACGCAGGCGGTGGTCTGGAAGGCGTCCGCTTCCATGGCCCGGCTGCCGAGCCGCCGAGCCACGCGACGCTTCGCGCGCGCCAGCCAGCGCATCACGAGGAGCGACAGACCCGTGATCCCTACCCCCGCGAGCGTGAACTCGGGCCGCTCGCCGTTCCAGAGCGCCTGACCGGCATCGAAGGCGACGTAGGCGGCGAGCAAGAACAACGACGAGGCGACGAGTCGCTGAGCTCGGTGCTCGACGGCATCGAGGGCCTGGCTCGTCAGCCGGCGTGTTCTCTCCGCGCGGAGGCGCCAGATCATCACGAAGCCGGAGGCGCACTCGACGAAGCTGTCGATGCCGAAGCCGAGGAGCGCCACGCTCCCGGCGAGGACGGCCGCCGTCACGGCGACGACGCCCTCGACGACGTTCCAGCCGACGGTCAGGTACTCGAGCCGCAGCGCCAGCGTCACGTGCTCCGGGCGCCCTCGCTCCTCCGTCTCCGAGGAGCAGCTCGTGCAGTGGTTGCAGCTCGCCTCCTTGATCATCTCCATCGCAGGCCTCCACCTCGCAGGGATCGACGGGCCAGCCGCCGTCTTTACACCCCTGCAGCCTTGTCCGAGAGCGATTGGATGCACATGCGCAGCCCCTCGCGGAGGTTCCGCAGCGTGGTCACGGCGGACAGCTCCAGGCCGAGCGACGTGATCAGCGCGGCCACCGCGGGGCGCACGCCGGTGATGACCCCCTTGGCGCCGAGCAGCTCGACCGCGCGGATGATCCGGATCACGTGATCGGCGGTCTCGCCGTCGATGCTGTCCACGCCGGTCATGTCGAGGATCGCATAGCGGGAGCCTGTCCTGACGATGGCGTCGAGCAGCTCCTCGGTGATCACCCCGGCCCTCACGCCGTCGAGCGTGCCGATCAACGGGAGCGTCAGCACGCCATCCCACACCTGGATGATCGGGGTGGCGAGCGCGCGGAGCTCGTGCTGCTGCCGCTCGATGAGCGACAGCTTGTCGCGGAGCTCCTGCTCGGTCCGCTGGAGCTCCTCGGCGATGCGGGCGCGCTCCTCGACCTCGCGCTTCAGCTTGTGCAGCGCGATGGCCAGATCCGTCTTCGTCGCCCGCTCCTCGTCGAGCAGGTGCTGCAGCCGGTCCTCCAGGCTGGTCGTGGCGGGACGCACCGTGAACTCGTCGTGGGCGTCGCCCCGGGCGGCGAACGACGTCTGCTCGACGTCGCACTCCTCCCCGAAGAGCCGGGTGCAGTATCCGGCCAGCTTGCCCGCGATCATGCTGCTGCCCCAGCAGACATCGAGCTCCTTCTGGTAGACCGACTCCCACCCGTTCACCACGCGGAAGCGGGCCTCCTTCCGCTCCCTGTCCAGGGAGAGCACGTGCCACACACCCCAGCCCGCCGTGGCCGCGCCGACGCCGAGCGCCTTGAAGCCCTCCTCGAACGTCGGATAACCGGAGATGTAGCTCCAGTCGTCGTCGATGCTGAGCCGCCCGCCGCTCTCCACGGCGAGGTTGAAGCGCTCGGTCCCCGCCATCCGCTGGAAGCCGGACATCAGCCCAACCACGCTGCTCGGCAGGAACATCGACACCGAGGGGACGCCGGCCCAGGTGCACTGCCCGTTCTCGAGATCCCACTCGATCGCCATTCCCCCGACGACGACGCGGATCTTCTTGTCCAGAAGCTCAGAGCTTGTGCTCATAAATTCTCCGGGTCCACGAGCGCCCCCCGCCCGCCTGCCGCAGTGTACCGGCTCGACCCGGCGCGCGTCGCCCTCGACGGGCGAGCCACGACTGTCCTCGATCCGGCCAAGACGGCGCTCTGGGGCTCGGGACGGGCCGCCGCCGCCCCCACGTGCTCGTCCCGCAGAACCCGCCGCTCGTGGCCGAGAACCTGGCGCTCGTCCGTTCGTCCCTGATCTTCGCGAGCCCGGCTGGCAGTCTGGCGCGGCATGAAACCAATCTCGCAATGGCTGATGGCAGCCGGCCTGGTCACGCTGGCTGTCCCACAAACCGCGTGCAGCGGGGATTCGACCGCACTTCCCGAGCGGGACGAGCTCCGCGAGGAGCTCGAGCGTCGTCTCTCGGACGCGGCCGCGGCCGGTTTCTCCGGGTCGGTGCTGGTCACGGTCGATGGGGCCGAGGTGCTCGCGAGCGGCTACGGCTTGGCGGATCGAGACAGCAACATCCCCAACGTCGCCGGCACGGCGTACGACTTCGGCTCCGTGATGAAGGACCTGACCGCGACGGCCATCTTCAAGCTCGAAGGCGACGGCGCGCTCGCGGTCACCGACTCGCTCGCGACCCTCTTCGATGACGTGCCGGCCGACAAGGCCGAGATCACGCTCGTTCAGATCCTCCAGCACCGCGCCGGGTTCGACGAGTACCACGACACGGAGGGGGACTTCGAGCCGATGACGCGGCTCGAAGCACGCCAGCGGATCTTCGCGCAGGAGCTGCTGTTCGAGCCGGGGAGCGACGAGCAATACTCGAACTCCGGCTACACGCTGCTCGCCGACGTCGTGGAGACCGTCTCGGGACGAGCGTTCATGGATTACGTGCGTGACGAGCTCTTCGCTCCCGCCCACATGCGACAGAGCGGGTTCTTCGGTGACCCGATCTGGGAGCAGGTCGACACCGCGATCGGATACGACGCCTCGACCTTCGGGGAGAACGACCCCGCCGGATGGCCGTACACCTGGTCGCTCGTCGGCAATGGCGGGCTGGTGACGACGGTGTCCGACCTCGAGCGCTGGCTGGTCGCCGTCTGGAAGGGGGAGGTGCTCGGTCCGGCCGCATTCGCGTCGTACGAGACGCATTACCTCTCGGGCGGCGCCCACGACCTGGAGGGCAAGACGGTCTACGCCGTGGCCGGCGCCGGGGACTATGGCCTTGGAGGGGTTGCGGTCGACTGCCCGGCGGCGAACACGCGCGTGATCCTCGGGACGAACACGTACGACGTGTTTGACATCGAGGGCTTCGGGATCGAGCTGGCGAAGCTGGTCCTCTCGGCCGAGAGAGGCCAGCTCAGTCGGGCAGAGTGATGCCGACGGTGTTCTCCAGGAGCCGCTGCCGGACCTCGCGCGCGCGATCGCGCGAGACGGGCACGCGGAGACTTGGACCGACCTCGAGGATCAGCTCCCCGTCGAGCCGGCCGAGCCCGCGCACGTACGCAGGGGCGACGAGCCAGTTGCGGTGCACGCGAAGGACACGGTCGCCCAGCGTGGCCCCGAGCGCGTTGAGCGAGAGGTCCACCGAGAACACGCCCTCGACGTGGTGGAGATAGGTGAGCCGCTCCGCCGCCTGAAACGCCAGCATGCCGTCGAGGTCCAGGAAGACCAGGCGGTCGTCTTTTCGCGCGACCAGGCGCGGCTTTCCCGCGCTGGGGGACGGCGCCCGGCGTCGCTCGAGGAGCCGCGCCACACACGTGGTGACGCGGTCGAGCGTGAACGGCTTGAGGAGATAGTCGACAGCGCCCATCTCGAACCCATCGAGCGCGTGGTGCGCCAGAGCGGTGGCGAGCACCACCGCCGGCGGGCTCGCGCGAGCCGAGAGGGAGCGGGCGAAGTCGAGGCCCGACGTGTCTCCAGGGCGATCGACGAGCCGGATATCGACGAAGACGGCGTCGATGCCGAGCTCCAACCGATCGAGCGCCTCTCGAGCCGCCTCGACGTCCGTCACCGCGGCGATGTAGCCGAAGCTCCCTGTATCGCGCAGCAGCTCCACGAGGAAGTTGCGCGCCGGCCACTCGTCCTCGACGACGAGAGCGGAGAGCTGTTTCATGCGGTCCTCCTGGGCAGCGTGACCTCCAGGCGCGTCCGGCCGGGCTTCGAGTCGATGCTCAGCGACGCGTCGGCCGACTCCAGGGCGACGCGGCGCCGCACCAGCGCGAGCCCCCGCCCCTCCGGCGGGACAGCGGCCAGGTCGAAGCCGGGGCCCTCGTCCTCGACGGCGCAGCGCAGGTGTCCTGCCTCCCCGGTGATCTGCAGGACGACACGGCCGCGCTCCCGCCGGCGCAGCGCGCCGTGGTGCACCGCGTTCTCCAGCAGGGGCTGGAGCAGCAGCACCGGGAGCACGCAGTCGTCCACCGAGGCGTCGACGTCCCATTCGAACGCGAGCCGCCCGAAGTGCCGGGACTCCAGGATGCGCGCGAAGCCCCGCAGCCAGCTCACCTCCTCGCGGACGGTGTGATGGGATCGCCGCGATCCCTGCATGATGTCCCGCAGCAGGTCGCCGAGCGTCGCGATCAGGGTGCGAGCCTCGGCCGGCTCTTCGGTCACCAGGCCGGCGATCGTGTTGAGCGTGTTCAACACGAAGTGAGGCTCGAGCGCGGCGCGGATGTGCGCGAGCTCGACCTCCTGGCGCAGCGCGCGCCGCTCGTCCTCGAGCCTCCGCTCGGCGCCGATCTGTCGAGGCAGCTCGATCAGGAGGGCCCAGAAGCCGAACAAGGCGTCACCGTCGAAGAAGCCCACGACGGCGGTGGCCACGAGCGGCCGTCGCGGTCCCTCTGGGAACACCTCGGGCAGCGCCGCGGCGACCAGGGAGAAGAAGGTGGTGGCGATGGAGCTGGCGATCCCGGCGGTGAACGCGAGCACGACGAGCTGACGCCAGATCGGCGCGCGCCGCGCTTCGATGCGGCGCGCCACCAGCGTGAGCGCGCCGAGGACCGCCGCGACCCACGCCGCGGTGCCCAGCCCGCGCCAGGGATCGAAGCTTCCATGGTCGATCCAGTCGAGGAGCCAGAGCACGGCCGTGGTGATCACCACCGCCTTGCCGACGTGAGCCTTTCCCTGGCTTGCGGGCTCCTGCGTCACCCGTTCAACGCTAGCAGCGCCGGGCCCCCCACGTCGGGGAAGCCGCCTCCGTGCGGTCGCGCCGAGCGTGTCGCTCGTCGTCCCTCTCGCGTAGACTCGGGCCCCCGATGCTCCTCACGCTCACCACCACGCACCGGCCGGCGACCGACCTCGGTTACCTGCTCGTCAAGAACCCGGCGTACACGCAGTCGTTCCCGCTGTCGTTCGGCAAGGCGCACGTGTTCTATCCGGAGGCGACCGAGGAGCGGTGCACCGCCGCGCTCCTGCTCGACGTCGATCCCGTGGACCTCGTGCGCGGGCGCGGCGCGGGCGAGCCCGGGACGCTCGCGCAGTACGTGAACGACCGGCCCTACGTCGCCTCGTCGTTCCTCTCCGTGGCGATCGCGCAGGTCTTCGGCTCGGCGCTCGGCGGCAAGTGCCGCGACCGCCCGGAGCTCGCGGACGCGCCGATCCCCCTCTCCGCCACGATCGAGGCCCTGCCGTGCCGCGGCGGAGAGGCGCTGCTCCGGCGGCTCTTCGAGCCGCTCGGCTACGAGATCGCGGCCGAGCGCCTCCCGCTCGACGAGGCGTTCCCGGAGTGGGGCCAGAGCACCTACCTGCGCGTCTCGCTCGCGAGGACGTGCCGGCTCAGGGAGCTGCTCGCGCACCTCTACGTGCTCGTGCCCGTGCTCGACGACAAGAAGCACTACTACGTGGGCGACGCCGAGGTCGACAACCTCCTCGCCAAGGGCAAGGGGTGGCTCCCGGAGCACCCGGAGCGCGAGGCGATCGCGCTCCGCTACCTGAAGCACAGCCGGCCGCTCTTCCGGGCCGCGCTCGCGCGGCTCGTGGCCGACGACGAGGCGAGCCCCGAGGAGGCCGAGGACGAGAAGGCCGCGCCCGAGGACCGGGGCGAGGCGCGGATCAGCCTCGACGAGGCGCGGCGCGAGGCCGTCGTCGCGGCGCTCCGCCGGGCCGAGGCGAGGAGCGTGCTCGACCTCGGCTGCGGCGAGGGCAAGCTGCTGAAGCGCCTCGTCGACGAGCGCGTCTTCGAGCGCGTCGCGGGCGCGGACGTCTCCATGCGCAGCCTCGAGATCGCGAAGAACCGCCTGCGCCTCGACGATCTGCCCGACAAGCAGCGGCGGCGCATCCAGCTCTTCCAGGCGTCGGTCACCTACCGCGACGCGCGCTTCTCGGGCTACGACGCCGCGACCCTCGTCGAGGTCATCGAGCACGTGGACCTCTCGCGGCTCGGCGCGCTCACGCGCAGCGTCTTCGAGCACGCGCGGCCGCGCGTCGTCCTCGTGACCACCCCGAACGCCGAGTACAACGCGCTGTTCGAGGGGCTGCCGCGCGGCGCGCTCCGCCACGGCGACCACCGCTTCGAGTGGACGCGCGCCGAGTTCCACGCCTTCTGCGAGGGGGTCGCGGCCGCGCACGGCTACGCCGTCGAGCACCTGCCCATCGGCCCGATGGATCCATCGCTCGGCGCGCCGACGCAGATGGCGATCTTCACGCGTGAGGGCGGCGCGGGCGGCACGAGCGGCACGGGCGGCGCGGGCGGCGGAGAGGCCCAGGACGGCGGCGCGGGCAGCGCCCTCGCGCAGGCGACGGAGGTGGCGTCGTGAGCGAGCAGGCCCCCCTCATCGTCCCTTCCCTCTCGCTCGTCGTGCTCGTCGGCGCGTCCGGCTCCGGCAAGAGCACGTTCGCGAGGGCGCACTTCAAGCCGACCGAGATCCTCTCGTCCGATCACTACCGCGGCGTCGTGTCCGACGACGAGAACGATCAGGCCGCCAGCGCGGTCGCCTTCGAGGTCCTGCACTTCATCGCGGGCAAGCGGCTCGCCTCGGGGCGGCTCGCCGTTGTCGACGCGACCAACGTGCAGGCGGACGCGCGCAGGCCGCTCGTCGCGCTCGCGCGCGAGCACCACGTGCTGCCGGTGGCCATCGTGCTCGACATGCCGGAGAAGCTCTGCCACGCGCGCAACGCCGGCCGGTCGGACCGGCAGTTCGGCCCGCACGTCGTGCGGGGCCAGAGCCGCGAGCTGCGCCGCTCGCTCAAGGAGCTCCGGCGCGAGGGCTTCCGCTACGTGCACGTGCTCTCCTCGCCCGAGGAGGTCGCGGCGGCCACGATCGAGCGGCAGCGCCTGTGGACCGATCGCCGCGACGAGCGCGGGCCGTTCGACATCATCGGCGACGTCCACGGCTGCTTCGACGAGCTTGTCGAGCTGCTCGAGGCGCTCGGCTACAAGCTGGAGGGGCTGCCGGACGCGCCGCGCGTGTCGCCCCCCGAGGGCCGGCGCGCGATCTTCCTCGGCGATCTCGTGGACCGCGGGCCGCGCTCGCCCGACGTGCTGCGCCTCGCGATGGCGATGGTCGCGTCGGGCGCCGCGCTCTGCGTGCCCGGCAACCACGACGTGAAGCTGCTGAAGAAGCTGCGCGGGCGCGACGTGAAGCCGACGCACGGGCTCGAGCGGACGCTCGAGCAGCTCGAGTCGGAGACGGACGCCTTCAAGGCGAAGGCGGCGGACTTCATCGACGGGCTCGTCAGCCACTACGTGCTCGACGACGGCAACCTCGCGGTCGCGCACGCGGGCGTGAAGGAGGCGTTCCAGGGCCGGGGCTCGGGCGCGGTGCGCGAGTTCTGCCTGTACGGCGAGACCACGGGCGAGACCGACGAGTACGGCCTTCCCGTGCGGTACAACTGGGCCTCGGAGTACCGCGGCAAGGCGATGGTGGTCTACGGCCACACGCCGACGACGGTGGCCGAGTGGGAGAACCGCACGATCTGCATCGACACCGGGTGCGTGTTCGGCGGCGCGCTCACGGCGCTCCGCTACCCGGAGCGCGAGCTCGTCGAGGTCAAGGCGCGCCGCGTGTACTACGAGCCCGCGAAGCCGCTCGCGCCGCTCGTGGGCGAGCCGAAGGCCGGCGCGCGCGGGCATGCGTACGACGTGCTCGACATCGACGACGTGCGCGGCCGGCGCGCGATCCGGACGCGGGTGCACGGGATGGTGACGATCCGCGAGGAGAACGCGGCGGCGGCGCTCGAGGCGATGAGCCGCTTCGCCGTGGATCCCCGGTGGCTCATCTACCTGCCGCCGACGATGTCGCCGAGCGAGACGGCGAAGGACGGGGGCCTGCTCGAGCACCCGCGCGAGGCGTTCGCGTACTTCCGGCAGAACGGCGTGGGCCGCGTCGTCTGCGAGGAGAAGCACATGGGGTCCCGCGCGGTGCTCGTCGTGTGCCGCGACGAGGCCGCGCGGCGGCGGAGGTTCCGCCTCGACGAGGGGCCGCTCGGCGTGTGCACGACGCGCACGGGCAGGCCGTTCTTCTCGGACGAGGCGCGGAGCCGGGAGCTCATCGACCGGGTGCGGGCGGCGATGGATCGGGCGGATCTGTGGGCCGAGCTGCGCACGGATTGGGTCTGCCTCGACGCGGAGCTCCTGCCCTGGTCGGCGAAGGCGCAGGATCTCCTGCGCGGCCAGTACGCCGCCGTGGGCTCGTCGGGCCGCGCGTCGCTCGACGCGGCGGTGCGGGCGCTCACGACGACCGCCGCGCGCGACGAGAGCGCGCGGGAGCTGCTCGATCGGCACGCGGCCCGGAAGGCGGCGATGGACGGGTACGTGGCGGCCTACCGGCGTTACTGCTGGCCGGTGCGGTCGCTGGCGGACATCCGGCTGGCGCCGTTCCACCTGCTCGCGAGCGAGGGCGCGGTGCACGCGGCGCGGGACCACGGCTTCCACCTGCGGCAGCTCGCGCGGCTCGCAGAGGTCGATCCGGCGTTCTTCGTGGAGACCCCGCATCGCGTCGTCGATCTCTCGGACCCGCAGAGCGAGGCGCAGGCGGTGGCCTTCTGGACGGAGATGGTCGAGCGCGGCGGCGAGGGCATGGTGATCAAGTCGTGGGAGTGGGTGGTCCGCGGCCCGCGCGGGCTCGTCCAGCCGGCGATCAAGTGCCGCGGCCCGGAGTACCTGCGCATCATCTACGGGCCGGAGTACCTGGCGCCGCAGCACCTCGCGCGGCTGCGCCACCGGAGCGTGTCGGGGAAGCGCGCGCTCGCGCTGCGGGAGTACGCGCTCGGCCTGGAGGCGCTCCACCGCTTCGTGGAGGGCGAGCCGCTCCATCGCGTGCACGAGTGTGTGTTCGGGGTGCTGGCGCTGGAGAGCGAGCCGGTCGATCCGCGGCTGTGACGGGGGTCGGCCAGACGCCTGGCTATCCATCGCCAGACGTCTGGCCATCGAGCTCGGCGGCGACGATCCCGAGGGAGCCGCCGCGCCGGCGGGCCTCAGGGCACGGCCATCTCGAACGCCACCGCGTAGTTCGGCTGCGCGGTCCCCGTCATCGATCCGACGAAGGGATCCGAATCGCGCAGCTGGCCCGAGCGCCACGTCCGGCCGGAGAACGCCGTGCCGTCGCTGGTCATGGCGTAGCCGACCCAGACGCCGGTCGCGGGGAGATCGCTCCCGACCGTGATGCGCACCGTATCGCCCGAGATCGCGACGGAGCTGATCGGGATCCTTGTGCTCGCCGTGCGGACCTCGAAGCCGCGTCCCTGCGCCCACTCGGTGAGCGCGCTCTGGTGCGGCGCGGGGAGCGCGCTGTCCCAGGCGAGCGGCGGCACGGGCACGTGGAAGTGCACAGTGATCACGCGACCGCTGCGCTCGACCCGCGTCGGCTGCAGCGGCTGCCAGTCGCGGCCCTGCACGACCTTCTCGCTATAGATCTGCCCGAGCTTCTCGCCGAGCCGCTCGTACCCGATCGCGGTCATGTGGATGTTGTCGCTCGCGTACGGGTACTGGTACTTCGGCCCCGAGCAGATGATGTCGCCCGGGCGGTCGATCCCGGCCTGCCACTGCGCGAGCGTGGCTGCCGACCGCTGGTTCGAGCCGCTCGGATAGGCGTGCTGCTGGGACACGAACATCGGGATCGACCGGGTCTGCCCGGTCAGCGGCTTGAGATCGGCGTTGTAGTCGGACCAGAGCTTGATGAGGTCGTTCTTGTAGCTGGAGCTGCCGGCGTCCGACTCGCCGTGGGTGATCACGATCGCGCCGACGCCGTACGTCTTGCCTGCCGCGCCGGCGAGGCGGGCGATCGCGGCGGCCTCGAACAGCGACGCCGCGTAGGCCCGACCCGTCGAGCCGGTGTCGGTGGCGCCCTTCCGGATGACCGACATGGCCTGTCCGCTCTCGCCGACGACCGTGTGAACGCTGATGTAATCGCCGCCCGTCGCTGCCTGCACCAGCGCCGTGATCTGGTCCCCCATGGCCGTGTGCGGCGACTCGCCATAGATGTTGCGCGGATACGCGCTCGGGTAGCCCGTGGCCAGCGCGCGGATGGGCTCGACGAGCGGCACCATCGAGAGCGAGCCGTTCCTCGGATCGAAGGGCGGCACGGAGGCGTTGCCCAGCGAGAGCTTGAGGTTGTGACGGCGCTGGGTGGTCGCCCTGGCCGGCGTCCCCTGCGCCCCGACCGACAGGCTCTGACCGGTCCCGATGATGCCGGCCCAGTCCCAGCCAGGGCCCGCGCCCCCGCCGCCTGAGCCTCCGCTACCGCCTGAACCGCCGCTGCCGCCCGCGCCGCCACTGCCACCTGCGCCGCCACCGCCAGAGCTGGCCGAGGAGCTGCTGCTGGAGCTACTCGAAGCGCTGCTGCTCGAGCTGCTCGAAGCGCTGCTCGAGCTGCTCGAAGCGCTGCTGCTGGAGCTCACCGAGATCGAGCCGCCGTTCCCGTTGCCGTTGACCGCCGTGATCGAGGGCTTCCCCGTGCCGTTCGCACAGAACCCCCAGGTCGTCGACGCTCCTGCTCCCAGCGAGCCGTTGTAGCTCTCGTTGGTGGCGTTCAGCGTCCCGTTCGACTGCGTGATCCGCGCGTTCCACGAGTTGGCCAGCGTCGCTCCGTTGAGCGCGATCGAAAGGCCCCACGAGGTGCTCGGCCTAGCGCTCATGTTCTTCACGGTCACGTTGGCGCAGTACCCCGTCGGCCACTGCGACTGGTACGACAGGTCCGCAGACATCGTCGAGTCCGGGCTGAGCAGCTCACCCTCCAGCGACAGGATCTCCTCGTCGTCGGAAGACGCGCTGATGCAGGCGGCCAGGCAGCAAGCGATCGAGACTGAGCCCCAGCTCAGCAAGCTAGCAAAGCGCATGAATTCTCTCCTGAAAACGGCCGGACGGGCCGCAAGCAAACCACGCAAGATGCCACATTGGAACCGCGGAGGAGACAGAGCTCCTTTGCGGATCCTGGTGGGAAGTCCCCTACCCTACCGGAACAATGAAACCGCCAAGGCGCCACAAGACGCCAAGATGATTGTGGTCTTCTTGGCGTCTTGTGGCGTCTTGGCGGTTCAAAAACCCACCGCGCGCGTCGCGGCGGAAGAGGGCCCGCGGGACGCGGGCCCGCTACGTCACGGCGACAGCGTCACGGACTTCGCGTCGAGCGCCACTTCGTAGTAGCCGTGCGGATCCCAGTTCAGCGGAACGCCGTTCTGCTTGAGCGTGCCGCCGGTGACCGTCACGCGCAGGTACTTGCCCGGCGGGAAGTTGGCGGGGAGCTGCCACGTGTAGGTCGTCGCGCCGCCGGACGTCGAGGTGGTGGCGGAGGAGACCGCCTTCTGGCCGCGCCAGTAAGCGCCGACGTTGACCACGCTGTCGAGCCACATGTCGCCGAGCGCCTTCGAGTGCTTGACGTGATCCACGAAGGCCTGGAGCCCTACGGGCTGATAGGCGCCGTCGGAGCCGCCGGTGAAGCCGTGCACCAGGACGGTGCGCCACTTCTTGGCGTCCCGCGCGCTCGTGACCTGCTGGTCCAGCACCGTCGTGGAGGCGCCGGTCGGCGGGATGTAGCAGGGCAGCGTGAACGGATCGGTCGAGTCGTTCGGTCCGATGAGGTTGTTGGCCACGCCGCGGTTGATGAGGAAGCGCGTCCTGGCGATGCCCGTGTACACGGACGAGCCGTTCGGCGCCGCCATCGTCCACACCTTGGTCCCGAACCTGCTCTCGATGAACTGCGTCGCGGCGTCCGTATCGGAGCCGCTGTCGTTGCTCGAGTGGCTCTTCGTGTGGTTGCCGAGCTCGTGCCCGTCGCTCAGCGCCCTTTGCCACACCGAATTGGTCGATTCGGTCTTGCCTGTCTGGAGGTAGAAGGTGAACGGAACGTCGAGCGCGTTCAGCGTCTCGTAGTTCTGGATCTGGCTCGAGTTCGAGTCATCGAACGTGTACGACACGGCGCCCGTGAAGCCGGCCCAGTTGATGACCCTGAACCCGCCGGCCGCGCCGGACGGCTTGGCCACGTTGCTGGAGCCTGGTGGCGTCGGAAGGCCGGAATTGACCACCGGGCCTCCACCGCTGCCGCCCGCGCCTCCGCCGCCTGAGCCTCCGCTGCCGCCCGCGCCACCTCCGCCAGAGCTGGCCGAGGAGCTGCTGCTGGAGCTGCTCGAAGCGCTGCTGGAGCTGCTCGAAGCGCTGCTGGAGCTGCTCGAGGCGCTGCTGGAGCTCGCCGACGTCGAGCCGCCGTTCCCGTTGCCGTTGACCGACGTGATCGACGGCTTCCCCGTGCCGTTCGCGCAGAACCCCCAGGTCGTCGACGCTCCTGCCCCCAGCGAGCCGTTGTAGCTCTCGTTGGTGGCGTTCAGCTGCCCGTTCGACTGCGTGATCCGCGCGTTCCACGAGTTGGCCAGCGTCGCCCCATTGAGCGCGATCGAAAGGCCCCAGGAGGTGCTCGCCTTCGAGCTCGCGTTCTTCACCGTCACGTTGGCGCAGTACCCCGTCGGCCACTGAGACTGGTACGACAGCTCCGCCGACATCGTCCCGTCCGAGCTGAGCAGCTCGCCCTCCAGCGACAGGATCTCTTCGTCGTCCGGAGACGCGGCGATGCAGGCAGCCAGGCAGCAAGCGATCGAAACCGAGCCGAGGCTCAGCAAGCTAGCAAAGCGCATGAATTTTCTCCTAGGAGCGGCCGGAAGGGCCGCAAGCAATATCGGTAAGATGCCACGCCGACGCGCCGCGCGCAAAGCATATGACACGGCGCGCTCAACCTATCTTTGCTTCGTACCTCCAATGTCCCATTTCCCGCCTCCCATTTCCCGCTTCCCATTTCTGATGCCCGACCAGCGACCCTTCGATCACACCACGTACCGAGTCAAGCACAATTGCTCTCTCAAGCCCGCGACGAATCAAATACCATGCTGTGGTTCGATGTAACGAAGCAGCCCAGGGCACACCGGCGAGCCCACAGCCACCAGTGACAACGAAACTATTCATCGATGCGATCTGCCAACATCGCGTCTCCCACGGCCACCCTGGTTCCTTGAAGAGAAACTATTTGAACCACAGGTGCACAGAGCACACGGATGCTCCTCTGTGCCCTCGCTGCCTCTGTGGTTCGTGCGCGAGATCAGGGCCGCGCATCGAGCGATGCGGTAACAGAGCGCCCCTCAGCCGAATCGGGCCTGGGCGACCCGCTAACAGGTCTGCGTGAACGATGGACGGCGCCCGCGCGCGGCGCCGCGCCCGTGAGGGCGCCGAGGACGCCGCGCGCGCCGGCTCGACTGCCGGGATGACAGGGTTTTTACGGCGACAAGGTGAGCGCGCCCGCGTCGAGCGCGATCTCGTAGTAGCCGTGCTCGTTCCAGCCCGCGTCGCCGAAGGGAGAGGCCATCGTCCAGACGTCGCTCTGGCCGCAGTTCGAGACGATGTAGTCGGTGCACTCGTCGATCTCTTCGATGAGGCTGCCGGCCCACTCGCCCGCGCACTCGGTCATGTCGTCATGGCAGTGGTGCGCCGTGTGGTTGCCGAGCTCGTGGCCGTCCTGGACTGCCTTCGTCCACGTCTCGTCGAAGTTCGCCAGGTCGTTCCTCCCGCTGTTGACGTAGAACGTCGTCGGGACCCCGTGAGCCCGATTGGTACGTTGCTGTCCTGCCGCGCGGAGCTCGTTCTGTGATGGCGGGGCACACCGGAGTGCACTCTACGGGCTGACGGATCCCCTCATTCTATTGGCATTTTCGAGAAGAGAAATTGAACAGGGAGGCGGGGAGACGGGGAGGTTGGTGGGATTCCACTCCTCTCCTCCCCGCCTCCCTGTGAATTTTTCCGGAATTTCGAGGGAGGGTTCAGTTCTACGGGCTCATCCACGTCGTGCGGCTCGCTGCGGCGTACTCTCGTATGCCTCGCTTCAGCGCCTGACGGCCGAGCCCGTATCCCACGAATCTGCAAGGAGCAGGAGGCGGCGGACGGCGCGCGAGCAGCGCTCCGTCCGCCGGGAGATCGCCGTCAAGCCGGGCGATCGAGCTCGTCCCAGAGGCGCACGTCGCTGCGCTCTTTCAGGAAGATCCCGCCGACGACCACGGTGATGAGCGCCACCGCGATCGGATAGAGGAGCCCCGCGTAGATGTTGCCCGTCGCGACCGTCACCGACGAGGCGATGAGCGGCAAGAGCCCGCCGAACACGCCGTTGCCGACGTGGTACGGGATCGAGAGCGACGTGTAACGCACCTTCGCAGGGAAGGCCTCGACGAGGTAGGCCGCGATCGGGCCGTAGACCATCGTGACGAACAGCACGAGCACGAACACGAGCGCGGTGAGCACGACCGGGTTGTCCGCGTTCTGCTTCATCGCCCAGAACACGGGGAAGAAGCCGATCGCGCCGCACAGGTTGCCCGCGAGCATGATCTTCTTGCGGCCGATGCGGTCCGAGAGCGCGCCGAAGAACACGAAGAACGGCATGCCCAGGGCGAGCGCGGAGGCGATCACGATCGTGGCCGTGATGAACGGGACCTTCAGCGTGTTCTGCAGGAAGTAGAGGGCATAGAACTGCCCCGTGTACCAGACCACGCCCTGGCCGGCCGTGGCGCCGAAGAGGGCCACAAGGATGACCTTCCAGTTGCGCTTGTTGCCGAGGCTGTCCTTGATGGGAGCGGTCGACGTCTTCCCCTCGGCCTTGAGCTTGCTGAAGATCGGCGACTCCTTGAGGCGGGAACGCACGTAGAAGGACACGACGACGAGGAGGACCGACAGGAGGAACGGGATGCGCCAGCCCCATTCCTTGAAGGCCTCCTCGCCCACGATGAGGCGGGTGCTGAGGATCACCGCCAGCGAGACGAACAGACCGAGCGTCGCCGTGATCTGGATGAACGAGGTGTAGAAGCCGCGCTTCTCGTCGGGCGCATGCTCGGCGACGTACACCGCCGCGCCGCCGTACTCGCCGCCGAGCGCGAGGCCCTGAACGAGGCGGATCAGGACGAGCGCGATCGGGGCGAGCAGCCCGATCTTGTCGTACGTCGGCAAGAAGCCGATGAGCGCCGTCGCGCCGCCCATGAGCAGCAGCGTCACGAGGAACGCGTACTTACGACCCACGATATCGCCGATGCGCCCGAACACGAGCGCGCCGAACGGGCGGACGACGAAGCCCGTGGCGAACGTGCCGAGCGTCAAGAGGAAGCTCGCCGTCGGGTTGTCCTTCGGGAAGAAGTGGGTCGAGATGATCGCGGCGAGACTCCCGAAGATATAGAAGTCGTACCACTCGATCATCGTGCCGCCAGCGGACGCGAAGATGACCTTCCAGAGCGTGGAGCTGCTGACAACCTCACGCCCGGCCGCGGGGGCCTGGTTCGTGGGCGTCACGGCGAAGGTTTGGGGAGACGTCTGTGCCATGAGAACGGTTCCTCGGAGGAGTTCCAGCGCTCGTCGAGAGGGCCGGAGACGGGCTTGGAGGCGCGCCGAGCGGAAAGAGGCAGCCAGGGTGTTCTTCATGGCTCCTCCTCACCCCGCACGCGAGGGAGGAGGAGGGGCCGGGCAGCGCGTGGGTCGATGCCCTGTCACCCCCGGCTCGCGGAATGCTGCTCTCTTTGATCTCAATACCACGCAAGCAGCCTTGAGAATACCTGTTCGTCCACGGAGCAAGCACGCTGGCGGGCTCGTTCGGCGACGTCTCGTTACGATCGGTAACACCCGACGTCCCGCGCCGACCGCTTCACCCCGCGCCCGCGAGCGGCAGCCGGACGACGACCGTCGTCCCCCGCCCCACCGCGCTCCGCAGCGTGAGGGTCCCGCCGTGGTCCTCGACGATCGAGCGCGAGAGCGGCAAGCCGAGCCCCGTGCCGCTCGGGTCGCGCTTCGTCGTCACGAACGGCTCCAGCACCGCGGCGAGGAGCTCCTCGGGGATGCCGCTGCCGTGGTCCTCGACCTCGACGACGATCTGGCCCGCCTCGATCCACCCTCGGACGGCGATGAGCGCGCCGGCCTCGGACGCGTCGCGGGCGTTCGCGAGCAGGTTGACGAAGACCTGGACGAGCTCGCGCCGGTCGCCGATGACGACGAGCGAGTCGGGGCAGGCTTGATCCACCCGGACGTGGGGCGCCGCGCGGTCGAGCCGGATGAGCCGCACGGCCTCGGCGACCACCTCGGCGAGCGCCACGCGCCCGACCCGCGCGCGCGCGCCCTCGCCGGGCTTCGGCACGGCGCCGGTGCGGCTGTGGTCGAGCAGCGAGCGCAGGATGGCCTCGATGCGCGCCGCCTCGCCGAGGATGAGGCCCGCCCGCGCGCGGATCTCGTCGCTGTCGGACTCGGCGCGGAGGTTCTGCGCGAGGCAGGCGATGCCGGTGAGGGGGTTGCCGACCTCGTGGGCCACGCCGGCGGCGAGGCGGCCGAGCTGGGCGAGGCGGTCGCGGTGCGCGAGCTGCGCCTCGAGCGCGCGCTGCTCGGTGCGGTCCTCCACGAGGAGGACCACGCCCCCCGAGGCGGCGCGCGCGTCGAGCGGATCGAGCGCGGCGCGGTGGACGCGCAGCGAGCGCGCGCGGCCGGCCACGTGCGCCTCGATCTCGTCCGCGCCGGCCTCGCCCGCCGAGGCGGCGCGGGCGGCGCGCGCGAACAGCTCCGCGAACGGGGCCGGCAGCCGGTCGAGCGGCGCCCCGACGAGGTCGCGCTCCTCGGCGCCGACGAGCGCCTCGAGGCGCCGGTTCACGAGGCTGATCGCGCCGTCGGAGCCCACGGCGCAGACGCCGAGGGGGAGCTGCGCGAGCACCGAGCGGAGCCAGCGCCGCAGGAGGTCGAGCTCCTTCGCGGCGCCGACGAACGTCGTCGTGGCCTCCCCGCGCGCGAGGCGCCGCTCCAGCCAGCGCAGCTCCTCGGTGAGCGCGCCGGTCGCCGCTCTACCGCCGAGCGCCCCGGGGGCGGCCTGCGCGTCCGCCTCCGCGACGGTCCTCGCGAGCACCGGGCCGACGAGCGGCGACAGGTTGCGGTGCAGGCGCTCCTGCAGCGCGTGGAGCTCCGTGGGCCGCGTCTCGTCGCGCGGGATGTCGAGCTCGATCCGGGCGCGCGTGACCTCGAGCGCGGCCGCCTCGCGGCCGAGCAGCCGCGCGAGCCGCTCCTCGAGCGCGGCCACGCTCGAGGCCACGGTCGCGCGCTCGACCGACGGGCCGATCTCGCGGCGCGTGCACAGGCGCGCCGCCTCGCGCTCCTCCTCGGCCGGGGGGCGCAGGAGCGAGACGAGGCCGAGCGTGGCGCCGTTGACGGCGAGCGAGACGAACGTGGGCAGCGACCAGGTGTCCGTGGCCGCCCCGTACGCCGCGGGGTCGGCCTGGCCCGCGCCCTCGCGCAGGAGATCGAGCCACCCCGGTTCGAGCCCGGACAGCTCGGGCAGGAAGGGCGCGAGGCAGGTGGCGGTCCACGTGCCGATGCCGGCGAGGAGCCCGGCGAGGAACCCGGCGCGCGTCGCGCGCTCCCAGAAGAGCGCGGCGAGCAGCCCCGGCAGGAACTGCGCGAAGGCGACGAACGACACGATGCCGCTCTCGACGAGCAGCCCGCGGTGCGGCTGCGCGCGGTGGAAGAGCCACCCGCCGGTGAGGATGACGATCAGGAGCCCGCGGCGGAGCCACAGCACGCGCGCGTAGACGTTGCGGCGCAGCGTCCTCCGGGCGAGCGGCAGGAGCAGGTGCGTGGCGCTGGCGCTCGCGAGGGCGACGGCCGTGACCATGACCATGGCGCTCGCCGCGGAGATGCCGCCGATGAACGCGGCGAGCGCGAGCCAGCCCTGGCCGAGCAGCTGCGGCACGAGCAGCACGAAGCTGTCGGCGGGCTCGGCCGGCGCGAGGCGGGTCCCGGCCCAGAGGACGGGCAGCACGGGCAGGTTGAGCGCGAGCAGGAAGAGCGGGAAGGCCCAGGCCGCCTTGGCAAGCGCGCGGTCGCCGGCGCCGCCCGCGAACGCCATGTGCCACTGCCTCGGCAGCAGGAAGGCGGCGGCGAAGCTGATGACGAGCATCGACGTCCAGCCGCTGTCCTCGCGCACGGGGCGGCCGAGCGCCTCGACCTCGGCGGCGTGATCGCCCAGCCAGTCCGCGAGCCCGCCCGCCCCGCCGAAGGCCCCGAGCACGGCGACGAGGCCCACGGCCGCGAGCACGGCGAGCTTCGCCGCCGACTCGAACGCGACCGCCGCCGCGAGGCCGTCCTCCCGCCCCTGCTCGGCGGCCGGACGGGCGCCGAAGAACGCCGTGAAGAGCGTGAGCAGCGCCCAGAAGACGGCGCCCACGGCCTCCTCGTGCCCGGGCCCGGAGAGCACGCGGACCGATTGCTCGGTCGCGCGGAACTGCTGCGCGACGTAGGGCACGCTGGCGACGACGGAGAAGGCGGCGACGACGGCCCCCGCCGCGGGGCTCTGGAAGCGGAAGGCGAAGAGGTCGGCGAGCGAGGAGAGGCGCTGCTCGCGCGTGATCCGCAGGACGCGCGACCAGAGGAGCGGGGTGGCGATGCACGCGAGCGTCGGGCCGAGGTAGACAGCGAGGAAGACGAGGCCGTGGCGCTGCGCGAAGCCGACGCCGCCGTAGTAGGTCCACGACGAGGCGTAGACGCCGAGCGAGAGGGCGAGGACGAGCGGGTGACGCGCGAGCGCGCGGGGGATCCGCTCGCGCTGCGCGGCGAGCGCGATCGCGGCGAGCACGGCGAGCCAGGCCACCGTGGCGAAGAGGAGGACGCCGACGTCGATCACGGCGGGCCTCGATCAGCGTCACCGGGCGCCGGGTCGCGGCGCTCGCGCTCGCCGCGGGCGTGATCGCCGCCTGGTAGGTCGCCGCGATCGCCGCGGTCGGAGCGCGTCGCGAGCAAGGCGAGCGCGATCAGCGCGGCCCAGACCGCGAAGACCGTGGCCACCGCGAGCAGGCCTCGGGCCCAGAGCAGCCGCGCCGGCGACACGAGCAGCACCGTGCCCAGCAGCATGAGCACGAGCGCGCGATCCGCGGCGCCGGCATCCGCGCCGTGTCCTCCGGTCATGTGGAGAGGCTACTCAGGGCCGCCGCGGCTGAACATAAGCGGGCTCACAACGCAGCGCATCATGACGATGGGTGATGGGGTGCGACGAGCCGGCGCTCACCCGCTCTCGGCCACGATCCCTGCGAGCAGGTTGCGCGCGTGGGTGATCACGCCCTCGTCGCCGGACTCGACTCCCCACTTCGCCGCGATCGCGGGGAACGCCGCCCAGCGCTCGCCGGCGTGGGCCGCGAGGCCCGGCCACGTCGTGCCGCCGGCCGCCTCGAAGCGCGCGATGCACGCGTCGAGCGCGGGCTTGCCGAAGGCGCCGACGAAGAGCGCGAAGTCGACCGAGGGATCGCCGATATGGGCCTCGGTCCAGTCCAGGATCCCCGTGAGCCGGCCGCCCTCGTCGAGGAGCATGTGGCCGGGGTGGAGATCGCCGTGCACGAGGGCGAGGTCGCGCGGCCAGATCGCGTCGTTCTCGAGCCAGCGCTGCCACCGGGCCCACAGCGCGTCCGGCGGCGCCAGCGCGGCGCGCGTCTCGTCCATGGCCCGCGCATGGACCTGGCGCGCGTCGTCGATGGACTTCACGGGGACGCCCGCCGAGCGGGCCGCCGCCGCGTCCACGCGCTGGAGCGCCGCGAGCGCCTCGGCCACCGACGCGATGAACACATCGGACGGCGCCGCCGGATCGACGCGGCTCCAGCGCGGGCCCGCCTCGGGATCGAAGGAGACGGCGGGCACGTCGCCGAGGCGCGGATAGGCGATCACGTGGTCGGTGTGCACGCGCCAGTCGGGCACGGCCACCGGCAAGCGCTGGCGCACGAGGGCCAGCACGCGCGCTTCGACGCGCGCCGATGCGACGACCGCGATGCGACGCGGCGTGCGCACGACCCACGGAACGCCGTCCTCGTCGTGGGCGTGCACGACGAGGAAGTCGAGCCCGCTCCGGTCGAAGTCGGCGTGGGACGTGACGAGACGGAGCCCCTCGCGGCGCGCCGCATCGAGGAGCGCGCCGACCGAATCGATGGGCGCGAAGGAGGAAGAGCCGGTGGAGGAGATTTCGTTGATTCCGGTCATGAGAGCGAGCCTCTTCGCGCGCCACCTTTCCAGGGCGGCGCGCGCGGATGGGGAAGACTCGCGGCGCGAGCTCACGGCCGGCGGGGCGTGCGTGACGTGAACGTTCCAGGTTGCCGGGCATGAGTCACCGCGCCCCGGTCTTCCACGTTGCAGGGGAAGACAGGGCACGGACAGGCACCCGCGCGCACGCCTCGCTGCCCCGGCAGCGCCGGGGCGACAGGGCGGACGCGGATGCCGAGCTCAGCGCAGCCGGAGGAATGCCACGGCCGGAGCATCTCACGCGGGGCCCGGCGCCGCAACGGCGTTCAGGGCGCTTGGCTCGACGCTGGCCCAGCGGCACGGCGGCGCCGCGAGCTCCCGGCTCGGCCTTGAGCCAGGCGGCGAGGGTCCGACTCCGCCTGGCTTACCCCCTCGCCTCTCTCCCCGAGAGCTTCGCCTTCATCAGGAAGTGCGAGAACGCCCCGAGGAACTCGCTCACGGACACACTGCCGTTCCTGTCGAGGTCGCAGACCTGCAAAAACTCGTCAACTTCGCTGTCGTGGAAGCCCTTCTCGCGAAACTTCGCCATGATCTCGGCCACGTCCAGGGCGCCGTCCCGATTCGTGTCGATCTCCTCGAAGGCCTGGAGCATCGAGTCCCGCATCATCGCTTTGAAGATCGCATCGCGAAGCTCGATCTCCAGCACATCCAGGATGCTCCCCTCAGGCGACTCCGGGAGCCAGGGCGCCATCACCGTGGACCTCAGCACCGTCACCGTCGAGCCCAGCGACGCCGCGACCCCGAGGCGCCGCTTGTAGTCCTCGATGAAGACGTTGCCGTAGTGCTCCTCGCTGAAGTCCGTCGTGCTCACGATCATCCGGTAGTGATAGATGTCGTCCCCGGGGGCGATGCTCAAGAGATCATAGATCGCCTTGTTCAATCGGTTCATCAATTCAAGGCTGGTGTTGATCGAACCGTCTGGGTGCTTGAAGTTGACGGCGTAGGTGAGGATGTTCTGATCGGGACCGAGCTCCGGCAGCACCGCCATCGCCTCGGGGTCGGCCAGGAGCTCCTCGAGGCTCGGTCGGTCGATGCGCTCGCGAATGAACTGCAGCTCGCTCTCCACGTCGCCGCCCCCGATCTCGGCTGGAAGCCGCGGGACCGGGACGATGATGAACCGATCTTCCCGGCGAGCCAAGCAGAGGAGCCGAGCGTAGAACCTCTTGCAGTTGAACAGGGCCTTCCGGTGGAGCTGCCCGTACCCGCTCCGGGTGGGCCGGATGACCTTGTGGCTCAGGTAGACCGCCGCCACCGCGGCTCCTGGCTTCGACCCTTCGAGCCCATAGATGCCCACGGTCGGCTCCGCGTCCCCGTGGACGATGTAGGGGGCCTTGAACGTCACCATGTCGCGCATCGCCGAGTTCCGGTAGCAGAGCGCCCCGGCCGGGTACGGGACATAGCCCGACTTGTGCGGGTCCACCGTGATCGAATCCGCCCGGCCGAGCGCCGAGAGCTGCGCCGTCACGTACCTGCTCATCCCGATCTCGGCCGCAGGCCCCGAGGGCGCGTCCTTCGCGCGCGGCCCCTCGTCAGGGCGGAGGATCGAGGCGAAATAGCCGCCCCATGCGGCGTCCGCGTGGACCGTGAACGAGAGCCCCTCCTTCTGGAATCGATGGCGCAGGTCGAGGATCGCCTTCAGCGGATCGACCGCGCTCTCCTCCGTGCTCCCGACGACGCTCACCACCGTGTAGACCGGCCGCCGCTCGTCGAGGCAACGCTTCAGCGTCGCCTCCAGCGCGGAGAGGCTCATCCGCGCGTCGCAGTCCACGGGGATATCGAGCACGTTCGCCGAGCCGATGCCCAGCACGGCCGCTGCCTTGGGGAATGAGTAGTGCTTCGTGGCGGGGACGAGAAACACAGGCGAGCACGGCAGGTCCGCCCCACATCGCCGGTAGAGCTCCTGGATCCCCAGGTGCTGGAGGGAGTGGCCCGCCATCGCCGCCGTGATCGTATCGCTCGAGATGCCGTACTCCTGCGTGAGGCGCGCGGGCAGCGCGAGAATCTCGTCCACCTTGAGGTTCAAGAGCGACCAGGCGTCGAGGTCGCAGAGCAGCGCGCGCCTGCCGTCGCACGTGGTCACGACGAGCTCACGCGCCGCCGAGAGGCTCGGCTCGGATCTCATCGCGTCCCGGAGCGACAACGGGTAGAATTTCAAGTTCCTGGAAGACCAGATCGCCTCGATGTTCGCGACCGTGCCGCCGCAAGTGATGTGTCCCCAGGGTCGAATGGCCTTGTCGCCGGCGCCCTCGTCCGGCAGCGGATAGCCGAGCATCCGGCAGAGATCGTCGCCCACGATCATCTCCAGGATCGTGGTCGCCGTGGACCCTTCGAATGCGACGTTGTTGGGGTTGTAGAGCATCGCAGCGAAGTAGCCGAGCACGCTGGGGATCGAGGTATCCCAGTTCATGTGCCCCTGGTACCGATCGCTGAAGAAGGGCACGGATTTCTTGAGGAACGACATGAGCGACCGAAAGCTGTCCTTCAGCGTATCCATCGCGTGGAGATAGGACGGTTGCCGCTTGGACTGCTCGGTGATGTGCGTGGGATCCTGAGGGTGGAAGTTCCGTCGCCAGAACGAGTGATCCCGGATGGCCTCGACGATGAGCCTCTCGAACTCGTCGGCGTTCTCGGCCTTCGGGCCCAAGAACCACGCCTCCGGCGACCTCGTCCCGGCCCCTTTGAGGAACGGCCCGTCGCCGAATTGGAAGTATTGTTTCATCCTGAATCTGTCGTTCGACGCCCGCCCGTCCATAAGGCTTTCGCTCCTCTTCGCTCGCCGTCTCGAGGGAATCTCGCAACGAAGGTGGCCAGACGGTACAGGTCACCTTGGCCACGGTCAAGCCGGCGCGATCCGTCCGGGCGTCGCCGCTCGGGCGTTCGGACGCCCGGCCCCCTCTCTGGCCATACTGACGCGCGCAGCGCTCCAGCGCGCGTATCGAGACAGGAGGGGAAGTACCGGGACAATCCCTCCCCTCTCCTCTCGGCGGCCTCGGCGCCGTGGCGGTTCTTCTGCTGATCCGGGGCGGCTACCGGTCGTGGTGCCAGAGCACTGATCGGCTTGGAAACCAGAGAATCGAGCCGCCAAGGCGCCAAGACAACAATAAATTCTTGGCGTCCTTGGCGCCTTGGGCGTTCAATTTCTGGCTGTTTGCAGGCGGTTTGAACCCGTTTGTCTCTCTAGCTGTCTGGTGCCGAGTCCTCCCCCGCGAGGTCGAGCAGGCGCGCGAGGACGACCTCGAGCCACCCCACCGCGCGCCCGGCGCGCCCGCTGCCGCGCGCCGTCGGCTCGGCGGCCAGGAGCGCCTGCGCCCCGTTGGAGATGCCGCCGGGCCGCCGGCGCAGGTGCCGCGCGCAGAGGTCGCGCAGGTCGAGGGAGGGCGGGCGCTCGAGGCCCTCCTGCGCGAGCAGGTCCACCGTGAAGGAGCCCCAGGTGCCCAGCACGCCGCGATCGCCGACGAAGGCGCGGAAGCGGCTCAGGGCCGCGCCGGCGTCCTCGCCGCCCCGCAGGCGGTCCTCGGGCACCTCGAGCTGGTGCGCGACGCTTGGGCCCAGCGGCCGGCGCGGGCGGAGGAACGCCTCGAAGCGCTCGCCCGACGGGCGGCAGGCCACGAGGTGCACGAGCTCGGACGTCGGCTCGGCCGCGCCGGCGCCCGCCGGCCACCCGGAG
Organism: Sorangium sp. So ce117; assembly: GCF_051524395.1. Lineage (NCBI taxonomy): Bacteria > Pseudomonadati > Myxococcota > Polyangiales > Polyangiaceae > Sorangium > Sorangium sp. So ce117. The sequence goes on along the minus strand of NZ_CP150309.1, from coordinate 3,928,413 downwards.
CTGGCCCCGCCGTCGACGAGCACCACCCTCGCCGGCTCGGCGCGGTAGGGGCGCAGCGGCGCGAGCGGCGAAGCCGCCTGCGCGCGCCGCCGTCGCGGGGCGTTGCTCCTCGCCTGGTGCTCGATCTGCCGGTCGACCATGAACGTGAAGGCCCGCAGCATCTCGTCGAAGCGCGCGGGCTCGCCCTCGAGCGCGGCCAGCGCGCTGGCCACCGCCTCGACCGTGGCGAGGCACTCGGGCCGGGGCTCCTTGCGGATGCGGTAGTTGCCCGGCGCGCGGGGCGTCACGCCGATGCGCCGCACCGAGGCCAGGCGCGGGTTCAGCGCGAGCATCTTCCTCGCCTGCCACCACGTGCCGTCGACCACGATGAGCGAGCGCACCGGCGCCCCTCCCGCCGCGGGCGCGTCGCCCCCGGGGAAGAGCACGGCCGTGGTCGGATCGCTCGCGAGGGCGGCGATCCGGGCGTCGTCCTCGAAGACCACCCCCTCGTGCAGCTCGGAGTTGGGAAGCGCCAGGTGGGCCATGCGCGCCGTGCCGATGCCAACCTTCCGCTCGCGCGGGTGCTGGAGGAGCACGACCCGGGTCCTCGTCGGCAAGGAAGGCAGGAGCGCGCAATAGCAGACCGGACGGGGGCGCCGGCAGCGCCAGCAGACGTCACGCATGGGATTGGCACCCTATAGGCTGCGCTGGCCTCGAGGTCCATGATCTGCGGCTCCCGGTTCTCGTGCTGCGGCAGGCCCTGGTGAGAAGAGGAGAAGAAACGCAAAGGCGCAAAGGCGCAAAGACGCAAGGGAGAGGGACAGAGCTCATCCCTGCTCTTTGCATCATTTCATTTTTGCGTCTTTGCGCCTTTGCGCCTTTGCGTTTCTTCTCCCTCTCGAGATCTCGCAGCGCTCGCCCCCTCAGCCCTTCCCGGCCGGCTCCCACGCCTCCAGCAGCTGCCGCGCGGCGCGCAGCGGGCTGAGCGATCCCGCCTCGACGAGCGCCTCCACGCCAGACAGGCGCTCGCGCACGGCAGCGCTGCGCAGGAACGCCTCCCGCAGGTGCCCCTCGATGAGCTCGAACAGCCAGCGGCGCGCCTGCCCCGCGCGGCGGCGCAGGAGCCAGCCGCTGGCCTGCATGTGCGCGCGGTGGCGCAGCACGCTCTCCCACGCTTCGCGGACGCCGCGGCCCTCCTGGGCCGAGCAGACGGAGGCGACGGGCGCCCAGCCGTGAGGCGCCGGCGGGAACAGGTGCAAAGCGCTCTCGTAATCGCGGCGCGCTCGCGCGGCCCTGTCGACGTTCCCGCCATCGGCCTTGTTGATGATCACGAGATCGACGAGCTCCATGATGCCCCGCTTCACGCCTTGCAGCTCGTCGCCGGCCCCAGGCAGCATGAGGAGCAGGAAGCAATCCGTCATGTCGGCGACCGCGACCTCGGATTGCCCGACACCGACCGTCTCGACAAGGATGTTGCGGTATCCGGCCGCCTCGCAGAGCAGGATGGCCTGGCGCGTGGCCCGCGCCACGCCGCCGAGCGAGCCGCCCGACGGCGAGGGGCGGATGAAGGCCCGCGGGTCGCTCGCCAGCCGTGGCATCCGCGTCTTGTCGCCGAGGATGCTCCCGCCATGGACAGGGCTGCTCGGGTCGACCGCGAGCACGGCCACCGTCTCCTCGCGATCGCGCACGAGGTGAACGCCGAGCGCGTCGACGAACGTGCTCTTGCCGACCCCGGGCACGCCGGTGATGCCGAGGCGCGCGGCGCCGCCGGCGTGAGGCAGGCAGCGCTCCAGAACCTCCTCGGCGAGCTCCTGGTGGCGGGGGAGCGAGCTCTCGGCCAGCGTGATCGCGCGCGCGAGCGCCGCCCGGTCGCCCGCGAGGAGACCATCGACGAGCTCCCTCGGGCTCGCCTTCAACCTAGCGCGCCTCCTGCGACGAGAGGCTCCCAAGGAGCGTCCGGACGATGCGCGCCGCGGCCTCGGGGATGACCGTCCCGGGCCCGAAGATCCCCGCGACGCCGCGCTCCTCCAGATACCGGTAGTCCTGCGGCGGGATCACGCCGCCCGCCACCACGAGGATGTCCCCGCGGCCGGCCTGCCCGAGCGCTTCGATGAGCTGCGGCACCAGGGTCTTGTGGCCGCCGGCGAGCGAGGAGACCCCGACTACGTGCACGTCGTTCTCGACGGCGTGGCGCGCCACCTCGTCCGGGGTCTGGAAGAGCGGGCCGATATCGACGTCGAACCCGAGATCCGCAAAGGCGGTGGCGATGACCTTCATCCCCCGGTCGTGCCCGTCTTGACCCATCTTGGCGACCAGGATGCGCGGGCGCCGGCCCTCGAGGGCCGCGAACTCGCGGACGAGCGCCTCCACCTCGCGGCCAGCGCCCGCATCGCGGATCTCCGCGCCGTACACGCCGCTCACCGTGCGCACCGGGGCCTCGTAGCGGCCGAAGACGCGCTCGAGCGCGTCGGAGATCTCGCCGAGCGTCGCGCGGCGGCGCGCGGCGTCGACGGCGAGCGCCGGCAGGTTCCCCTCGCCCGTCTCGGCAGCGCGGGTGAGCGCGGCGAGCGACTCGCCCACGGCGGCCTCCGCGCGGGCGGCCTTCACCTCGCGCAGCCGCGCGAGCTGCTTCTCGCGAACGGCGGTGTTGTCCACCTCGCGGAGCGCGATCGGCGCCTCTCTCTCCAGCCTGTACGCGTTGACCCCGACGATGACGTCACGGCCCGCGTCGATCCGGGCCTGCTTGCGGGCCGCGGCCTCCTCGATGCGCAGCTTGGGCAGGCCGTTCTCGATGGCCTTGACCATGCCGCCCAGGGACTCCACCTCCTGGATGAACTGCCACGCTCTCCGCGCGAGCCGGTCTGTCAGGCGCTCGACGTGGTAGGAGCCGCCCCACGGGTCGATGACCCGGCAGACCTCGGTCTCCCGCTGCAAGAAGAGCTGGGTGTCGCGCGCGATCTTCGCCGAGAAGTCGGAGGGGAGCGCCAGCGCCTCGTCCAGGGCGTTCGTGTGCAGCGACTGCGTGCCGCCGAGCACGGCCGCGAGCGCCTCGATGGCCGTGCGCGTGACGTTGTTGAACGGGTCCTGCTCGGTGAGGCTCCAGCCCGACGTCTGGCAGTGGGTCCGCAGCGCCATCGTCTTCGGGTTCTTCGGGTGGAACCCCTTCACGATCTTCGCCCACAGGAGCCGCGCGGCCCGCAGCTTGGCGATCTCAGTGAAATGGTCCATGCCGATGCCGAAGAAGAACGAGAACCGCCCGGCGAAATCGTCGATATCCATGCCCGACGCGATCCCGGTGCGCAGGTACTCGAGGCCGTCGGCGAGCGTGTACGCGAGCTCCAGCTCGGCGGTCGCGCCGGCCTCCTGCATGTGATAGCCGCTGATGCTGATCGAGTTGAACCTGGGCATCTTCTCGGCGGTGTAACGGAAGATGTCGGCGACGATCCTCATCGACGGCGCCGGAGGGTAGATATAGGTGTTCCGGACCATGAACTCCTTGAGGATGTCGTTCTGGATGGTCCCGGAGAGCAGCTCGGGGCGCACGCCCTGCTCCTCGGCGGCGACGATGTAGAACGCCATGACGGGGAGCACGGCGCCGTTCATTGTCATCGACACGCTCATCGTATCGAGCGGTATCTGGTCGAAGAGGATCTTCATGTCCTCGACGGTGTCGATGGCCACGCCGGCCTTCCCCACGTCGCCGACCACGCGCGGGTGATCCGAGTCGTAGCCGCGGTGGGTCGCGAGGTCGAAGGCCACCGAGAGCCCGGTCTGCCCGGCGGCGAGGTTGCGGCGGTAGAACGCGTTCGACTCCTCGGCCGTGGAGTACCCGGCGTACTGGCGGACGGTCCACGGGCGGACCACGTACATGCTCGTATACGGCCCGCGCAGGAACGGCGGCGCGCCGGCGGAGAAGCCGAGGTGCTCGAGCGACGCGACGTCCGACGGGGCCGCGCCCGGCTCCGGGATCTCCCTTGTGTCGCCGAGCTGCTGCATCGCCGCGCGCGCGAGGCTCCGCGCGAGCTGCTCGATGGTCCAGGAGCCGGCCGCAGGGCTGTCGCGCGGGTCGAAGCGGGCCTCCTCGCGGAGGATGACCCGGGCGTTGCCGAGCAGGCGCTCGGGCGGCGTGACGACGATGTCGTCCGCGCCGCCCGCGATGGCCGCCATCATCCCGACGATGCCGCGGAGCAGGTTCTTGTGCTCCTCGTCGCCAGGGACCGCGGCCGACGGGATGACGGCGGTGATCGTGGCGCCCGGCCGCAGGCGCTCGGCGAGGAGGCGCGCGGCGCAGAGGCGGGCGATCTCCGGGAAATAGCTGCATCCCATCGTGAAGCGCAGCTCCGGCGCGCCGCTCCGGAGCTCGGCGACAAGCGACGCCACGAGCGGGCCTCCCGTGGCCGGCGGGAGCGGGGGGCTGTCCGGCGCGAAGATCGGCGGCACGAGCAGCCCCTCGGCGCTCGCCCAGGAGAGGTCGTCCGCGGTCTTGCCCTTGAGATCCCGGTGGAGCGCCTGCTTCCACGTCGCGAGAGCGACCGGCGCGAAATCGCCGAAGAGCCTGTCATCCATGGGACTGCACGACCTCGATGAGGTGACCGAACGGCGCGTCCTCGCGCGATCGGGGGTGCACGAAGAAGATCGTCGTGCCCCGGGAGCCCGGCCGCGGCGCCGCGTCGATGATGCGGAAGCCGCGCGCCTTGAGATCGTCGAAGGCGGCCTGGACGTCGCTGACCCGGTAGGCGACGTGGGCGAAGCCCCCGCGACCGCCGTTCTTCTCGATGAGCTTCTGGACGGGAGACTCGGGAGAGAGCGGCTCGAGGAGCTGGACGTGGTTGTCGCTGTCGCCGATGCGGAGCATCACCTCGCGGACCTGATCCGTGCCCCGCACCTCCTCCCGGTGCACCTCGCGGAAGCCGAGCATCTCGTACGCCTTCACCTGCGCGTCGAGCTGCCCGGCGGGCACCGCCATGGCGATGTGGTCGATGAACAGAAACCCGGGAATCTGGTCCTTCATGGGCTCTCGTTGGATCGGAAGGCCGGTCGGGGCTGCGGGGGCCGGCGGTGTCGAGGGGGGCGCCATGCGCGCAGCTTGCGCCGCGAAGCGGGGCGGCGGCAAGAGCCGCGCGACGGGCTGCGGGCGTGGGCCGGCGTCGTTATAGACTCGCGACGACGCGCGAGAGCGCGAGCGCGCCCGGGGCAACACAGGGGGAGCTGCGCCATGCAGGGACGGGAGCACGAGGAGCTCGTCGCGGAGATCGAGCGGCTGCGCCAGCGAGTGCGCGCGCTCGAGAAGGACATGATTCGTCGCGACGCGAGGGTGGGACGGATCGAAGAATACCTGCGACTCCTGACAAACTACATGCCGGCGGCGGTAGCGTTGTTCGACCGCGACATGCGTTACCTGCTGACGAGCAGGCGCTGGCTCGAAGACTACGGCCTTCCGCCGGGCGAGCTCATCGGCCTCTCGCACTACGAGGTCTTCCCCGAGATCCCGCAGCGATGGAGAGACATCCATCAGCGCTGCCTCGCAGGCGCGAGCGAGCGCCGCGAGGAAGACCCGTTCCAGCGGGCCGACGGGCGCATCGAGTGGGTGCGCTGGCAGGTCTTCCCGTGGCACGACGAGCGCGGCGAGATCGGCGGCATCATGATGTTCACCGAGGTCATCACCAGGCAGAAGGAGCTCCAGGAGCGGCTGCGCGTGCAGTCTGCCGCACTTCGCGAGCTGTCGACGCCGATCATCCCGATCTGCGACGAGGTGCTGGTCCTGCCGATCATCGGCACGCTGGACGAGCGCCGCTCGCACCAGCTGGCGGAGGCGCTCCTCCACAAGATCTCCGACAAGGGGGCGCAGGTATGCATCGTCGACCTCACGGGTGTCTCCGCCTTCGATACGGCGGCGGCGAGCGCGCTCGCGCGGATCGCGCAGGCGGTGCGGCTGCTCGGCGTCGAGGTGGTGTTGACGGGCATCCGGCCCGAGGTCGCTCAGGCGCTGATGGGCCTGGAGGCGGAGCTCAGCGGCATCGTCACGCGCCGCGACCTCTCGCACGGGATCGCGTTCGCGATGGCGACCAGGAAGCCCTGACCGCCCGGCCCCTCCGGGCTCACCGGACCCGCCACGCCGGGTGCTCGTCCCCGAGGGCGGGCGCCTCCACAAGGCCGTTCTCGACCGCCCCGTCGTCGCTCTCCGGCTCGCACAGGTACACGGCGATCGCGCCGAGCGGCTGCTCGGTGTCGACCTGGAACCAGCCCTCGGGGGCCCGCCGGGCCTCCTCGCGCCACCGCACCGACACCTCACCGACCCGGGCCGCCTCCAGGATCGCCCGTCCGCCCTCGGCGCCGAGCGACGCCACCCGGGCGACCTCGACGTCGTGGACGCCCCCGGCCGGCTCGACGCGGAGCCCGTGCCGGCGCAGGGCCTCGGCGATCGCCGGCGGCACGAGGTAGGCCCGCGGCCGATCCACCACCGTGGTCCCGACGAACCGCGCGTGGTGCGGGATCCGCAGGGTGACCGGCTCGCCGTCGAACGCCCGCGGGCTGCGCGTCAGGATGTCGATAGGGGTCCCCGTCGGCTCGAGGCGGTACCGGACCGCGACGCGCTCCGGCGGCCGGGCGCTCGCGGCCACGACCTCGCGGACCGCGTCGGCGTGGGCGGCGACCCAGGAGAGGGCCTCGATCTGCCACGCCGAGGCGGTCTGGACGCGCTCCTCGAACGGGAGATAGCTGGTGCACTCGAGCAGCAGGTCGAGCCGCCCCGTGAGCCCGCGGTAGTTCGAGCCGAACCGCGGATGGTGCGGGTAGGTCATCCAGCCGAGGCCGACGGGCGCCGCCGGATCGACCTCGCCGTCGGCGTCGAGCACCCGCTCGTCCTCGACGAAGTTGCCGTACCAGCCGCTCTCGAAGCCGCGCCGCCGGACGGCGGCGATCACGTCGGGGACCAGGCGGTCGCGCACCATCGCGATCGGCTCGGGGCGGCCGGACTCGATGGTGTGCGGCACGTCGACCGTCATGTGGAACCGGTGCACCGACCCGTTGGTCGCGTGGTTGTCGATCGTGAGATCGGGCGCCCAGGGGATGCACACGCGCTGCTGGAGCAGGCGCATCTCGGGCGCGGCCTGGCGGAGGTAGTCGCGGTTCAGGTTGATGCCCTGGCTCTGGGTGCGGGTGCCGACGACGGGACCTGGCTGGCCGGTGAGCTTCCTGAGGTCGAGGCGGCGGTTCCGCGGATCGAGCGCGTCGTTGCCATCCGCGTTGAACAGCGGAACGACGAGGAGCACGAGCGCGTCGAGCCAGTCGGGGTGGCGGCCGTCGAGCAGATCGCGGACGAGCGCGAGGCTGGCCTCCTTGCCCTCCACCTCGCCGGGGTGGATCCCGTCGAGCATCAGCACCACGGGGCGCCCGGCGCGGCGGGCCTCGTCCGGGGATCGCACGCCGTCCTTGGACAGCACGAGCAGCGGCAGCTCCCGCCCGCCCGGGCTGGTCCCGAAGGTGGTCACGTGCAGGCGCGGGTCGTTGCGGCCTTCGAGCGCGCGGACGAACCGCATGACGTCGGCGTGCAGGGAGGTCTCCCGGAATCCGGTGGCTTCGGCGCGGGTGAGCAGCATGGGCCCGATCTCTACCCCGCCGCGCGCAGGAAGGGGCCGTGATCGGCGACGACGGCGCGACGGCGGCGCGCCCCGCCGGAAGAGCCCGCACGTGGGGTCGTGTGGTGGTTGTGGTGGACGAAGCGACGGAGTCCTCGTGCAGGCTGGTCAAATCGACAGGACAGGATGCGACCCGAAAGCGTGGAAGGCTCGGCAGGCGCGTCAGACACGCATGTCTTCCCGTCGCCACGGTCGCCGGCGCGCGCGGTCGGCGCTCGGTACGCAACGCGGTTCATGCGGCGACGCGGCGACGCGGCGACGTGGCGACGCGACGCAAGACGCTCAAAGAACGGATTGTCATTTTGGCAGGATGAGCCATTGTACAGGTGGCGGACGTGTCAGCTTTGGCAGAGCGGCGCAAGAAGCCCCTCGATCCATGCGCAGGTACCAGCGGATGGATGCTGGCACGACCCTCGCATTCGCAGGAGATGTCCCACAGACGCTGGCAGCGAGCGGGCGCTCGCGAACGAGGCAGGTAGCACCATGTTGAAGATCCTCCGGAAGTTGAATGAAGGGAGCCTCCTCCAGCGCACAATGATGCATATCGCGGTGCTCGTCGCCGGTTCTGCGAGCGTCGTCGCGCTGACCAGCGTGCTGCTCGTGTCGACCGCGAGGACCGTGCTGCCGCGCCACGATGCGACCGAGGCCGACGCCGACAAGGCGGATGACGAGCAGGGCGCGGACTCGGACGCTGATCCAGGCTCGTCGGAGGCGGCGGCGAGCCCCGCCGGCCCGAGAGGCGCGCCGAAGGCGCTGGCGCAGGCGCGCATGGCGAATCGGCGCGAGAGCGCGGTGGCGCGGTGATCTCCGCATCACCTCATCACGGCATCTCCCTCGCGCGAATGCGCGGTTGTCGTCGCCTCGCCCCGAGGGCGTGAGCGCTCCCAGCTTCGCAACAGGACATACGAGGGGACGAACCCGGACGGCATGAAGCATGCGCTGTCGACCCGTCACCGGGCGCGCGGCTGGTGCTTGACACGCCCGAGAGCTTTTCGGTCTCCTTCTCCCCTGCGTGCGCCTCGTCATCACCCACCGCCGCCCGAAGCTCTGCGAGACCCCTGACCCGCGGATCACGCCGCGCTCGGAGGGACCGGTGGGGGTCACGGCGCACGCGTGACAGCGGTGCGCTGGACAGGCTGGTTCACGCCGGAGCGGCGCGCCGCCGCGGCTCTGGTCGCGCTGGGCGCTGCCTTGCGGGCCGCCCTGTTCGCGGCGCAGCCGGAGCCGAGGGTCTGGTTCGACAGCGGGACCTATCTCTTCCGCTCGCTGCCGGGCGCGGCTCCGGCGTTGGACCGGCAGCAGGGTTACTCGTGGTTCCTGCGCGGGCTCCGGGCGATCTCCGCGGATCTCCGGCTCATCCAGGCGACGCAGCTGACCCTCGGCCTGATCACGGCGCTGCTGTTCTACGGGATCGCCCGGCGGCTCGCGCCGCGCCCGGGCTGGGCGCCGCTCGCGGCGCTCGGGCTGTGCCTGTTCTGGCCCACGAACCTCCTGCTCGAGACCCATGTGCTCTCCGAGGCGCTGTTCCTGTTCCTCGTCGCCCTCGCGGGTTATGCCGCTGCCGAAGGAGCCCACCGCGGCTCCCCCTGGCTGCTCGGCGCGGCGGGCCTCGCGGCCGGCGCGAGCGCCTCTGTCAGGGTGGTGGGTCTCCTGGTCTGTGGGCTGCTCGCCGCCCTCACGATCGCCAGCGCCCTTCGCGTCCCGACCGCCAGCGCCGGCGAACGCGCCCGCCGCCTGCTCGCCCCCTGCGCCTTCGTCATGGCGGCCAGCCTGATCGTGCTGGCCTACATGAGCCATTACCGGAGTCATCGCGGCGCCTGGGCGATGGAGAGCTGGGCCGGAATCAACCGCTATTGCATGCTCGCTCGCCTCATCCGGCCCGAGCACGCCGCCCCGGACGAGCGCTCCGTCGCGCTCCTCCGGGAGCACGGGGACGGCAACCTGCGCGGCTTCGACTTCGTGATGTGGGATGACGAATCCCCCCTGGCCATCGCCGCCCGCGAGCTCCACCTCCCGCCGCCGGCGCTCGATCGCTGGGCGAGCCGCGTCGCGCTCAGCGCGGCGCTCGACAGACCCGCCGACGCTGGGAGTATCCTGCTTGACCACCTCCGGGAAGCGACGCTGTCGGTGGGCAGACTGGACCGGCACGTCAAGCTGACCCCGGCGTCCACTGCGCACCAGGCGGTGAAGCAGATCTACGGCATCGACGTGTCGACCTGGCACGAGACGCGCTCCTTCACCCTCCCCTACCGCCGGCCGCTCACCGTGCTCAAGCCGATCCTCGCGGCGGCCGCGCTCGTGGCGCTCGTGCTCCAGCTGTCGAGACGGCATCGCCGCGGTTATCAGCTCGCGCGCGCGGGGAGCGCGCTGCTGTTCACGGCGGCGGTGTCGATATCCATCCTGCCAGAGCAGCGGCACGTGCAGCTGGCGGAGAACCTGATGCTGCTCAACATCGCTCTCCTCGCGGGGCAGGTGCTGGCGCGGCAGCGGGCGCAGGAGGGCACAGCGCGATGAAGAACACGCCGACCGCGGAAACGCCGCGCCGGGGCGCCCGCGGCTGGATCCGCTCGGCGCGCCCATGGTAGCACCGTCGCCGATGACCCAGCCCCCGAGCCCCCTCGCCACCCCTGTCGCGTGGAACATGGTCGCCGACGACTACGCGGCCGATATCGTCCCTCACTTCGAGAAGTATGCCGCAGACGCGCTCCGGCTCGCCGGCATCGGCCCGGGCGCCCGCGTGCTCGACGTGGCCGCCGGGCCAGGCACCCTGTCCCTCCTCGCCGCCGGGGAGACGCGCGTGACCGCGATCGATTTCGCGCCCGCGATGGTCGAGCAGCTGCGCGAGCGCGCCGCGCGCGCGGGGCTCGCGGTGGACGCCCGCGTCGGCGACGGCATGGCGCTGCCCTTCGAGGACGGCGCGTTCGACGCCGCCTTCTCGATGTTCGGGCTGATGTTCTTCCCCGACCGCGACCGCGGCTTCCGCGAGCTCCTCCGGGTGCTGCGTCCCGGCGGCCGCGCCGTCGTCGGGAGCTGGGCGCCGATGGACAGGACGCCCATCCTGGCCGAGCTCTTCTCGGGGATCGGCGCCGAGCTGCCCGGGCTGCCCTTCGGCGAGGGCAAGGCGCCGCTCGGAGACCCAGGCGAGTTCCGCGCCGAGATGGAAGCTGCCGGGTTCCAGGACGTCTCGGTGCGCGAGGTGGAGCACTCCCGCGAGTCGCCCTCGACCGAGGAGTTCTGGCGCTCGGTTTGCCGGACGAACGCGCCGCTGGTGCTCCTGCGGGACAAGCTGGGCGACGAGCGCTGGGAAGCGTTCGGCAAAGCGATCCTCGGCAGGCTGCAGGCGCGGTTCGGCGACGGTCCTCAGCAGCTCTCGATGACCGCCCTCCTGGGCGTGGGCACGCGGTAGCGACGGTCGCAGCGCGGCCGCACCGGCTACGGAGCGACGCGCAGCGTCCGCGACGCGACGAGCGCCCGGCAGAGGGCGATCCGGTCGTCCAGGTCCAGCCCGGGCAGCTCGCGTACGTAGAAGATGCCGTGCCGGGCGATGAAGCGCAGCGCAGGCTCGCCCCAGGCGTCGACGCGGACGAGCACCGCGTCGCCGTCGATGAGCTCCGCCTTGCCGTCGCTCAGCCGGACCGACACCTCGCGATCGCGGACCACGCGGCGAGGGCCGCAGACGGACGAAGCGTCGCTCCACAGCTCGGGCGGCGGCTTGCCGTACAGGGCGCTGTACGCGGCCGCGAACTCGTCCCACGTCGCCTCGCGGCAGGCGTGCGTGACGGGCGCGTTGCTCGGCGCATGGTGCAGGAAGCGCCCGAAGAAGCGCTGGCAGAAGTCGGCATATTCGATCGTGAAGAGGACGAACTGGTGCCAGGCCTCGTCCACGCGCAGCGAGAACATCGGATAAGCGCGGGAGCGGTCGGAGTCGACCAGCCAGAGATAACGCACGAGCTCCCGGAACAGCGACTCTGCCTCGCGCTCGGTGGCCACGGTCTTGTTCATGAGCAGCTTGCTGATGACGAACGGCGCCCGGTAGGCAAAGAGATCAGGCCGCCTGGGCGCGCCCGGCGTCACGACGTCTGTTTGCGCGGGTTGCGTGAGCTGCGTGGATTGCGTGGATTGCATGGGTCAGTTCTCCTGCGCTTCGAAGGGCTGAAAGGTTCCCCAGTCGACGAGGGCGCGGGCGAGGGCGAGCTGCTCCGCTTCCGCGAGGCCGGGGATGTCGCTGGGGCGGAGCTCCCGGGCGGCCGACACCGCGCGGAGGGCGGGCCCGGCCCACGCGTCGACGCGGAGCAGGACCTGGGCGCGCGCGCCGCAGCGGGCGACGAGCTCGGCGCGGCCCGCGCGGGGCGCCGCGTCGAGATCCACGCCCGGCCAGCGGCGCGCGAGGACGGTGTGCGCGCCGAGGGCCTCGGTCCGGCCGAGCGACCGGGCGGCGCGCCGCCGGGTCCCCGCGTCGCCGCGGGCGTGGAGGCGCGCGAGGAGCGCGGCGGCCTGCGGGCCCCGGCGCTCGAGGGCGTCGATCTGCGCCCGGCGAACGCACTCCCGCTCGTGCGCGACGAGCGCCGCCGAGAGCGCGTCGTCCGGCTCAGCCCGGCGCGCCATGGGGGTCAGGCCCTCGATGGGGCCCACCTGCGCCTCGATGACCGGACCGTCGTGAGGGCCGAACAGGTGCAGCGAGATGGACCAGCTCCCCGTCGGGTTCCGCGGGTCGTGGATGCACGGCCCGTAGATGTGACCGACCCGCCCGGCCTCCGCGGAGAACAGCCGCTTCGGCACGAGCCGCCGCGCGCGGGCCGTGGCGTCCCAGTCGAAGGTCGCGACATCGAGCGTGTTGTGGACGACCGCCGTGACCGTCCAGTCCGAGTGCTCGTGGGCGCCGGCCGCGCGCCCGGGCCGCCAGTACGCGAACGCGAGGCGCACGCCGACCTCGGGGAGGACGTGGAACGGCGCGAGATCCGGCGCGCCGTCGCGACGCTCGATCTCGAGCGCGAAGAGGTCGAGCAGGAGCTCGTCGTCCGAGAGCCCGGCGCGGACCGCGCCCTCGACCGCGCGGACGTGATCGCGCGGCGGATGGCCGCGGCCCTCGGGGCCCGGGAAATCGAGCCGCCCGAAGACGGCGGTGAGCTCGGCGAGCCTCATGGCGCGATCCGGAGGTAGTCGCCCTTCACGAGCGGACGGCAGAGCGCCACGCGTTCGCTGTCCTCGAGGCCGGGGAGCTCGCGGACATAGAAGTGATCGCAGTCGACGATGAACTGCAGCGCGTCCTTCGCCCACGCGTCGATGCGCAGGAGGACGCGCGGCGGCTCCAGCGACCACACGAGCTCCGCCCTCCCCTGCTCGACCCGCACGAAGATGGGGCGGCCGAACGTGACGCGGATGAGCCGGGTGTCGGGCGTCACGGCGAGCTCGTCGCTCCACGCCGCGGAGACGGGCCCGAAGAGCGCCTCGTACTCGGCGCGAAACTCGGCGCGGGTCATCTCGGGGCGCGATCCGGGGCCGCGAGGAGCCGTGTTGGCGGTGTGGTGGACGAACTCGCCGAAGAAGCGATGGCCGAACGCCGCGTACTCCTCGGTGAAGAGGACGAACTGGTGCCAGACCTCGTCGACCCTGCGGGAGAACATGGGGACTTGCCGGGTCCGGTCTGCGCGGCAGACGAAGATGTATTTCTTCACCTCGTCGAAGAGCCGCGCCGCATCGTCGCGGGAAGAGACCATCCGGTCCTTGACGAGCTTCTCCTCGAGCCACGGCGCACGGAAGGAGAGCAGTTCGGGGATGATTGACGTGTCCATCACCGCGGACCCGTTGCGAGCTTCGTGCCGAGCGGCGCTCACCCGCTTCGGGGACGGGCCCAGATCGGCGTTTTCGGTGCTCGGCGCACCGGAAGCTGGTTGGAAGGGAAGGGCGATGCCAGACGGATTTCCCCAATTGGGAAAGGGGTTGCTCAAGCGCGGCCGATACCGCGCCAAAGCGGCCGATACCGCGCCCAAAACGGCGTGGCACGGCGACTGCAATAGCCCTCCTCGCGGGACGTCGAGTCCCCGAATGAAATAACCAACCTATCTACGGAGCAATCGCCATGAACGAGCAGATCAAGGTCGAGGTCGAGGTCGAGTCGAAGCAGGAGATCGTCGAGGAGCGCCCTGCGCGCCTGACGGTGGAGGTCCCCACGGAGCTCCAGGCGGGCCTTGCCGCGCCGGTTTGCACCTGTCCGCCCGGCTGCTGCTGCTGAGACGCCGACGAGGCCCGCGAGGAGCCGAAGACCGCAGCCCGCGGCGACCGGCCCCTCGAACCTGACGATACGACCGCGGAGGCCCGCGCTGCGATGAGCAGCGTCGGGCCTTTCGCGTTCAAGACGGTTCAAGACGCACGATGCGCCGGCGAGGCCGGCCGCTCACGCCGAAGGTTCACAGATCGAAGCGACCCGACGCCTCCGGCTGATAGACGATGCGCTCGATCCGGAGCCGCCGGGTGCGGCTCGGCGTGGGCCACTCCACCTCGTCGGCCTCTCGACAGCCGAGCAGCGCGAGCCCCATCGGCGCGAGCACCGAGATACGGCCGCTCTTCACGTCGGCGATCCCGGGAAACACCACGGTCATGCAGAGCCGCTCCTCCGTGTCGAGATCGAAGAGCTCGACCCTGGAGTTCATGGTGACCACGTTCGGCGGGATATCCGCCGGCTTCACGACGTCGGCGCGCTCGATCTCGATCTCGAGCGCCTCCAGGTTCGGGGAGTCTCCCCCGGGCCGCGCGCGCAGCGCCTCGAGCAGCCGCGCGAGGCGATCGCGGTCAAATTCGGTGAGGACGATGGGATTCGTGTGAGGTGCCATGAGCTGGGATCTCCTTGTGTCGTCAGTGCGATCCGGGCTTGGCCGAGGGTCCGCGCCGGCGAGCTGGACGGCGTGAGTGCTCGCCCAGGTCGCCCGCTCAGGCGCCCTCGACGCCAGGCCCGCTTCCTTCAGGGAGCGGCCAGCGAAAGACGCCGGAAGGCCGCTCCCCTACGAGCGTGCGGGCGACCTCCGGCAGAGGAGCCGGGATCGCAGGGGAATGAGCGCGCTACGCGCGCCGCGGCAAGGCCACGAACGCGACGCGACGGGGTGCAGGCAGGCGCTCATCCCATGGGCATCGTAACACGACGGTCCCCCCAGAGGCCATGACAAGGGGAGGAGCATCCGCTCCCTCACGCTCACGGGTGCGCGATAACGATCAGCGCCGGCGCCCGCTCCAGCACGGCGCCGACGCACTCGCGGGCCGTCAGCGGATCCAGCGCCCCGAAGCTCTCGTCGAGGATCACGGCGTCCGAGCGCTGGAGCAGCGCGCGCGCCAGGAACAGCCGGCTCCGCTCGCCGTGCGAGAGCTGCCACCCTGTCTCGCCCACGACCTGATCGAGCCCCGAGGGCATCCTGTCCAGCAGCGGCCCGAGCCCCAGCTTGCGGCAGACGACCTCCGCCTCCCGCCGGTCCTCGGGCGACGCGGGCCACGCGCGGCCCATCAGCAGGTTGAACGCGAGCGTCCCGGAGAGAACGTGGTTGTCATGGAACTGCGGCGCGCTCGCCACGCGGCTGCGCCACGCCGCCCCGCCCAGCGTCCGCCGGTCGAGGCCGCGCAGCAGCACGAGCCCCGACGACGGCGCGTGAAGGCCGCTGAGCACGGCCGCGAGCGTCGACTTGCCGCCGCCGGAGCGCCCCTCGAGCAGCAGCCGGTCGCCCTTCGAGAGGACCAGGTCGCAGCCGCGGAGGACGGGCTCGCCGCGCTCCCCGTCGTAGCGGAACGACACGCCCCGCGCCTCGATCACCACGTCCGACGCCGCGGAGCGCCCGAGCACGGCCTGCGGGATCCCTGCGGGCTCGCGGCCCTCGGCCGCCGCAAAAAGCCGCGCGATCGAGCGCCACGACACCGCAGCCGAGAGCAGCGCGCCGAGGCTCGTCGCCAGCGTCGCGAACGCGGCCTGCGCCTGGAGGATGCCGCCGGTCGCGACGACGAGCGGGCCCACGCCCACCCCGCCGAGGACCGCCGGGACCAGGCCGAGCAGCCCGAGCGCGAGCCACCCGCGCGCCGGGAGCGACGCAAGGAGATCCCCCACGCGATCCATTCCGCGCGCGGCGCGGTGGTAGCGCTCGAGCGCCGCGTCCTCCTCCAGGTGGTGGAGCTGCGAGGCCTGCTGGGCGACGCGCGTCCGGTGCCCGACGACGTGCTCCACGAAGCCGCTCGTGATCGCGAACCGCTCGCCCGTCCACGCCGCCCGCTCCCGGGCGAAGCGGCGCCCGAGCAGCGCCACGGAGAGCGTCCACCCGAGGAGCAGCGCGACGTGGAGGCCGCCGCCGGCGCCGGCGGCGAGGACCGCCGCGGCGCTCGCGAGCTGCACGAGCGCGACGATCGCCCCGAGCGCGCCGCCGAGCCCGGCCGTCTCGACCGCCTCGGACTCCGAGACCATCGCCAGCAGCTCGCCCGAGCCGCGCGCCCGGATCGTCGCCGGATCCAGGCGGAGCGCGCCGCACAGCAGGCGCTGCTTGAGGAGCGCGGCGACGTCGATCGTGAGCATGCCCCCCGTGAACGAGGCGAACAGCTGCACGAAGAGCGCCGAGAGCGACAGGAGCACCCACGCGAGCAGCCACCCCGGCTGCACGTCGCCGTCGAGCGCGCCCGCGCCGATCAGCCACCAGGCGAAGACGCCGAGCGCAATCTGCAAAGCGGCGGCCGCGAGGAAGATCGCGCCCCGGCGGAGCACCCCGCGCCTCGAGAGCAGGCGCCGGAAGCTCGACCCCGGATCGGGGCGCAGCAGCCACACGCCGTCGATGGGGCGATCCGCGACGAGCTGGGAGAGCAGCTCGTCGCGCGCCCGCGCGGCGCGCCGCGGCGGGACGCGCGCCGCGGCGAGCCACTTGTCGACGTGCGACGCGGGGCGATCCTCGAGGTGGGCGGTGAGCGCCCGGCGCACCGTCTCCAGCGGGATCCGCGCCGGCGTGAGCGCCGGCGTCAGCACCGAGAGCCCCCGCCGGCCCGCGGACATCACAGCGAGGTAGCCCTGCTCGACGCGGACGATCGAGGGGCCGAGGGACGGGAGCGCGCGCGCGAGCTCGGCGAAGCTGCACTGGACGGCCTCCGCCTCGACGCCCATGCACCCCGCGTACGCCTCGATCCACGCGGTGGGGTCGCCCTCCGGCGGCGCGCCGGGCGACGGCGCCGCGCCGCTCGCGAGCCCGCACGCGGCCGTGAGCGCGCTCATCGCGTGGCCGAGCGCGGACGGCTGCCACGCAAGCCCCGCCAGCGCGGCCTGTCCGGCCTCGCCCGCCTTCACGCCGCCCCCTGGAGGAGCCGGCCGCCCTCCATCGTCGCGCTCCGGAAGCGCTCCTTCGACCAGACCTCGTCGCGCGCCCGCGCGTCGGCCTCGGCGAGCGCGCGGTAGCGGCTCCGCGGGTCATCCATGAGCTCGTGCGGCGCGCCGTCCTCGACGACCCTGCCCCCCTCGACGACCAGCACGCGGTCGAAGCCGAGTGTGTCCATGACGTCGTGGCTGACGAGGACGAGCGTCGAGCGCCCCCAGTGCTCCCGCGCGCGCGCGAGCAGCTCCCGGCGCCGCTCGCGCTCGAGCCCGCGGAACGGCTCGTCGAGGAGCACGAGGCGCGCGTCGCCCTTCATGAGCGCCCGCGCGAGGCGGACGCGCTGCCCCTGCCCGCCCGACAGGCGCGCGCCCCCCTCGCCGATCGCCGCCTGCAAGCCGTCGGGCAGGCTCTCCAGGACGCCGGTGAGCTCGGCCTGGCTCATGGACAGGGGCACGCGCGCGAGGGCGTCGCCGGCGTGGCCGTAGGTGATGTTCTCGAGGAGCGTGCGGTTCCAGAGCTGGATCGCCGGGTCCACCCACGCGGTCGTGCGGCGCAGGCGCTCGACCGCCGCGTCGTCGAAGGGGCGCCCGTCGACGAGCACCTCCCCCCCGGACGCCCGCAGCCACCCGAGGAGCAGCGAGAGCAGCGACGATTTCCCCGCGCCCGACGCCCCCACGATCGCCACGTGTGCCCCCGCCGGGACGCTCAGCGAGACATCGGACAGGAGCGTGTGCCCTCCCGCCTTCACGCTCACGCCCCGGAGGTCGATCGACGTGGCGCACGCGGCGGCCGGCGCGGCGCCCTGCGCGGCGCGCGTCGCGTCGTCGGCGTCCTCGGCGGGCGCGCGGGGCAGGTCCATCTCCGGCGCCGCGAGCGGCGCGAAGAGGCGCACGGACGCGTTGCGCACGTTCTTCCAGCCGAGCAGCGCCGCGACGAGCTCCTGCGCCGCCGCGGGGAGGCGGAGCGACCAGAACACGAGCAGGAGCAGCGCCGCGGCGGGGCCGCCGGAGGCGACGTAGCCCCCGACGATCGCGACCGCCACGGCCGTGCTCGCGATCCCCTGGGCGGCCTGCATGGCGGTGGACTGCGCGTGCACGAGCCGGCCCGTCCGCGCCCACTCGACGAGCAGCGCCTCGTGCTCGCGCCGCACCGCCCGCTCCGCGCCGTGGACGCGGATGGGCACGACGCCGAGCAGCGCGTCGAGGTAGAACCGCTCGAGCGACGCCGCGTGCGTGCGCAGGCGCATGAGGCTCTCCACGAGCGGCCGCCGCGCGAGGTACGGCGCGGCGAGCGCGACCGCCGCCGCCACAAGCGACAGCCACGCGCCGCCCGGGTAGAGCCAGACGACCCCGAGGAGCGTCGCGGCGAACGACAGCGCCGCGCGCGCGATGCGGGCGAAGAGCGCCGGGGCCTCGCGCATCAGGTGCATCGCGTGGCCCCGCGCGGTCATGTCCGAGGTCGGCCGGCTGCGCAGGTAGCGATCCTCGAGCCGCGGCAGCTTCTCCAGGAACGCGGCGCGGAAGCGCACCTCGAGGGCGCGCCCGAGGCGCGAGACGGCGTGGGCCACGAAGATCTCGAGCGCCAGGCCCCCGGCGGCGAACGCGACGAGGGCGAGGAGCCCGAGCGCGCGCTGGTACGCGACGGTGACGCTCTTCACCGCGTCGAACAGCCCGCGGAGGACGACCACGTCGATCGCCGCGATGGCCGCGCTCGCCGCGAGCGCCAGCCCGACGAGCGCGAGCGCCCCGCCCGCGTCGGCGCGCAGCATCCAGAAGAACAGGCGCGAGGGGGATGGCGTCGGCAGCTCGAGCTCCCGGCGAACGGACGCCGGCAGCGCCGCGGTCGCGCTCGCGCGCGGCGCGGGCCGGTCCGGCGTGGCCGCGCGCGCGGCCTCGGGCGCGGCGCTGCCGCGGTAGCTCGGCGGCGGCGCGACAGCCGAGGACCTAGGCGCGGGCGCGGCCGCGCTGGCCTCGCCCGCGCCGCCCTGACGCGGGCGACGCGGGCCGACGTGAACGATGACGGCGCCATGCACGAGGAGCTTCCCCGGTGCCTTGCCCTCCGTGGCCCAGAAGAACCCCTTCGGGATGGCGCCCGCCTCCCCGGCGAGGGCGCGCTCGAAGACGCCCTCGAGCACGCGCTGCGCCTCGCCCCCGCGCGCGATCGCGCCGCCGCGGACGAGGCGCGCCACCATCCGCACCGCGGCGTCGAGCGCCGCGAAGGGCCGCCACCCCGGGTCCGCGTCGGCCCGGGCGATCAGCGCCTCCCCGTCTGCGCGCAGCGCGCGCAGCTTCGCGCGGAGCGGGCCGAGCGAGTCGGCGGACGACGCCCACCGCCGCCACCGATCGACCGAGATCGGGATCGGGAAGTGCGGCATGTCCTCCATGAAGCGCTCAGCGCGCACCCAGCGGCGCCCGCTGCCTGGGTCGAGGATCTGCACGAACGGCCCGAGCCGGCGCCAGACGACCACGAAGTGGAGCGCGCCGCCCGCGCCG
The DNA here is from genome assembly GCF_051524395.1 of Sorangium sp. So ce117. Lineage (NCBI taxonomy): Bacteria > Pseudomonadati > Myxococcota > Polyangiales > Polyangiaceae > Sorangium > Sorangium sp. So ce117. Next base: position 3,908,982 of record NZ_CP150309.1, on the reverse strand, counting down.
CGCTTGACCACGATCGCGGGCAGGCAGTCGGCCTCTGGCAGGAGGAAGCTGTCGTGGGGGACCACCACCTCGGCGGTCGCGAGCCCGAGCTCCTGCCCGAGCGCGGCGAGCGCGTCGATCGACGTCCCGTCCACGTCCGTCTGGCAGCGGTCGCGGAGCCACTCGTAGTGCACGTCGACGCCGAACCCCTGCAGCACCGCCTTGAGCGCGGCGGGGCCGCAGTCCATGAGCGACGCCTGCAGCACCTCGGGGACGAGGAACGCGCGCTTCATCGCGCACCTCCCGGCGCCACGGCGCGCAGGAGGAGCGCCCACGGCGAGACGCGCTCCACCTCGACCTCGGCGGTCCCCGGCATCCCGTGCTGCACCGGGATCGACGCCGCGCTCTCCGGCCGCACGAGCAGCTCGACGCGGATCGCGCCGTCGTACGGCTCGCTCGCGACGTGGGAGACCTCCCCCTCGATCATGCCGAACTGCGTCCACGCGAACCCGTCGAGGCGCATCCGCGCCCGCTGCCCGGGGACGACGCGCCCCACCGCGTCGGACGGCGCGAAGAGCGCGACGGCGTGGAGGTCGTCGCCCGGGACGACCGTCGCCACGAGGTCGCCCGGCTTGAGCACGTCCCCCACCTGGAGCGCCGCGATGTTCCCGAGCTTCCCCGCGATGGGCGCGCGGACCTTGCGCCGCTCGATCTGCGCGAGCGCCGTGTGCACCGCCGCGTCGGCCGCCTGCTGCTCGGCCACCAGATCCCCGAGCGCGCGGGCCAGCTCGGCGAGGCGGGCCGCCGTCTGCCGCTCGTCGTGGCGCCCCGCGACCGAGAGCCGCCGGACATCGGCGCGCGCCCCCTCCGCCTTGATGTGCTCGTCGGCGGCGCGGCTCTTCGCCTCGAGGTGGTCGGCCGTCGACGCGAGCCGCTCGTCGTGCAGGCGCTCGGAGATCGCGCGGAGCTCCTCGCCGTGCGCGGCGGAGAGATCCCGCTGGCGCAGGTCGATCCTGGCGCGCGCGACCGAGGCGTCGGACAGCTTCACCTGCCACGCGCGCACCTCCTCCTCGACCGCGATCTGGTGCTGCAGCGCCTCGATCTTCGGCGCGAGCGCGGCCGCCCTCGTGCGCTCCTCCTCCAGGCGCCGCTCCTCGACGGCCGCGTCCAGCTCGACGAGCACCTCCCCTTGCTCCACGTGGCGGCCGAGCGAGACCTGCAGCACCGACACGCGCCCGGGCTCGGCGGCGGCCACGCGGTGGGCCATCCGGCTGACCTCCAGGCGCGCCTTCCCGGTCGTCGCGTAGACGGAGACGCGCGCCGCGTGCATCCAGCCCGCCCAGGCGCCGAGGACGGCGAGGATCACGGCGAGGCGGATCCACGTCCTCGGACCGCGCTCGATCTCGAGCGACCGCATCGTGCGGAAGAACGGCGAGGCCACGTCAGCACTCCTCCAGCGCGACCTTCTTGCGGGGCCGCGCGATGCCGTACGCGTTGAGCTTGTTGGTGAGCGTGCGCCGCGACACGCCGAGCAGCTCGGCGGCCCGCGTCTGGTTCTGGCGGGCCTGCTCGAGCGCGGCGACGATGCGGTCTCGCTCGAAGGAGCGCAGATCGCCCTTGATCCCGGCCTCGACCGGCGCCCGCGGCGCCTCCAGCATCAGGTGGTCCGCGCCGATCGTCCCGCCCTTCGACATCACGACCGCGCGCTCGACCACGTGGCGCAGCTCCCGGACGTTCCCCGGCCAGGCGTGCGAGAGCAGCGCGTCCGTCGCCTCCTTCGCGAGCGGCGGCGCCGGGCGCGCTAGCCGCTGCGACAGGCGCGCCGCGAAGAGCGCCGCGAGCGGCAGGATCTCGGAGGTGCGGGCCCGGAGCGGCGGGATCCGCAGGGTGATCGCGTTGAGGCGGAAGTAGAGGTCCTGGCGGAAGCTCCCCTCCCGCACCATCTGCTCGAGATCGCGGTGCGTCGCCGCGATCACCCGGACGTCCACGCGCCGCGGGCGCGTGCTCCCGACGCGGACGATCTCGCCGTACTCCAGCGTGCGGAGCAGCTTCGCCTGCGTGCGCGGGGACAGCTCCCCCACCTCGTCGAGGAAGAGCGTGCCCTCGTGGGCGGCCTCGAACAGCCCTTCGCGCGGCGCCACCGCCCCGGTGAACGCGCCGCGCTCGTGGCCGAAGAGCTCGCTCTCGACGAGCGACTCCGACAGGCTCGCGCAGTTGACCTTCACGAAGCGCTCGCGGGGATGCCCCGACATGCCGGCGATCCACTCCGCCACCACCTCTTTCCCCGTCCCGGTCTCGCCGAGGATCAGGACCGGAAGCGGCGTGGGCGCCACGGTCTCGAGGGCCTCGCGCAGGCGCCTCATCTCCGGATCGAGCGCGAGAAAACCGCTGGAACAGCCATCCACCATGAAAGCTCCCCCTCGCGCCGAAGGCGCGGGACGCGTGTGTCGCAAGTGCGACCGAGTTCAGGAGCGAGCCGAAGCAAGTCGGTGGCCAACACGCCGATCCATCGATGAACGGACTGGCCCGGATCCCGCGTGCTCCGTGGCGGCGCGAGGCACCGCCGAGGAGAGCGAGCAGGACGCGCAGGATGTCCCGCGCGGAGGCTGCGCGTCGGGGCTCGCCGTGCCGCCTGGAGGCCGGAGCCTCCACCTGATGGCGGGAGCCGCCACCAGGAAGGAGGGAGACGCTCACGGCGCGGGCGCGCCGCTGTCATGGACTGTCATTGCGTCGAGCGTCGATCTGGCCGGCCGGCCAGCGCGGGCGCCGACGTCGAGGGCAGCCGCGCCGCGTCGGCGCGACTTGCGCAACCTCGGCACGTCGCGCGCCACGGCGACGCGGGCACCGCGGCGCGTGGTCCTCGCCGGAGACCGAGCGCGTGTTCGTCCGCGCGGGGGCGCCCCGTGGGCCGCCAGGGTGCCGCCGGCGGCCTCCGGCCGCGGCGGGTGTTATCGCAGAATGCCGAGGGCGGTCTCGATCTGGTTGCGGGCGACGACGCCGTGATCGTCGATCGAGTAGTCGTCGGCCTCGAGCCGGAAGGTGCGCGTCGCGGTGACGTCCGCCCGGCCGCTGAAGCGGTACGGGATGACGGGCGACGTGAGCGTCTCGCGGAGCAGCTGGAAGCCCAGATCGACGGGGACGCTCACCGGGACGCGGACCTGGGTCGTGCGGTCGGAAGCGAGCCACACGCCGTCGCCGTCGGCCCGGAAGTCGACAGCCAGCGGGTAGCGGCCGGCGAGCACGACCTGACCGCGCACCGCGCGGACAGCGACGTCGTACGAGTTCGGGTTGTGGACGTTGACGACGATCGTCATGAGGATGCCGAGGCTCGGCGGGAAGGCGATGCGGATCCCTGTGATCTCGGCGTGGTCGAGCTGCATCGTCGGCTTGCTGACGCACGCGGCGCCGGCGATCGCCGTCAGCGCTGCGAGCGCGAGCGCGAGCGCGGGCAGGCGGCGCAGGGGGTTGGTCTTCCGGGGAAACGGCACGAGCGCGAGCTTAGCCGCGCAGGGCCACGCCGTCACCTCGCGGCGTGGCGGGGCGGGCGCGGCGAACGGCGGTGCGCGGAGAGCTCGGATCACGACGGGAGGTCGCATGCCGTGTGGCTGTCGCACGATGCGCGCTCAGCAGCCAAGGCCACGCCGCGCATCCACGACCGGCCGGTGTTCATCGCGGCCAGAGACGATCTCTCGCGCCACCCCTCGGAGGCTCCCGCCGCCGAACGCCTATATCATCGTGTCGTGTCGCGTCGTGTCGCGCGCCTCGGAGAGGCCCTCGGCGGCGTCGCCGGGCCGGCGGATGGGGCCGCTCGCGCATCCGGCGAGCTCGACATCATCGAAGGATCGACGGGTCCGGAAGTTGCTTCAAATGTGCATGTGATGCCGTTGCCCAAGATCTGCGCCGCCGAGCTCATGACCGAGAACCCCCGGACCGTGCGGGTCGACGACCCCATCGGCGAGGCGGTGAACGTGCTCCAGACGATGGACTTCCGCCACGTGCCGGTCGTCGACGAGCAGGGTGAGCTGGTCGGGATGCTCAGCGATCGCGACCTGCGCGCGCTCCAGTCGCCCTACGCCGAGGACACCGCGGTGGTCGGCGCAGCGCCGCGGAAGGCCGGCGCGCCGGTGTCCACGATCATGAGCGGCAATGTCGTGAGCGCCAGTCCGGACGCGGACGTCACCGAGCTCATGGAGCTCATGCTCGACAACAAGATCGGCGCGCTCCCGGTCGTCGACGGAGAAGGCGCGCTGGTCGGCATCGTCAGTTATGTGGACATCTTTCGCGGGCTCCTCAGGGAGGAGTGACCGCCGCTTCAGGGCGGTGAGCTCGGCTACCGTGGCTGACCTACCAGCAGGCCGATGACGGGCAACGACAGCAGCACCGAGAAGGAAATTCCCATCGTCCAGCGCAACCATCTCTTCTCCGGATGATGGACCCAGGTTGACAGCAGCAGCGACAGAGACAGGGACTGCAGGAGAACCTCTGGAAGACCCCTGAGGTGGACCCATGTCGGCAACGTCGTATAGACCATCCCCTCGATGGATCCCGGAGCCGGTCCGAACGTGCCAAGGATGCCTATCACCACCAGGGCGATCCACATCACCAGCCACCCGTTCCTCTTCCCGAAGAGCGGCTCGCGCAGCAGATGGAAGAGCCCCCCGAACATCACTCCCCGGATGGGCTGAAAGAGCGGCCCCGCCATCACCCAGGGATCGCTCGTCGGCCGCATCAGGAGGTTCAGGCTGGACTCTGCGAAGAACCGCGTATAATCGAGCAGCGAAGACGCCAGAAGACCCACGATGGTGTAGGTGACAGAGTGGGTCACGGCCGTCTTGACCACGATCTCGAAAAGCGTTGGTCGCACTGGACTCACGACGTGCAACCCGCGCGCCGACGTCCCGCCGGGCTTCATCGCGGGCTGGCAAGGTGGCGTTGCCGAGGATCCGCGGCCGGGATCGTGGGCAGCGACCTGCATTTCTTGCGTCGACGCGAACGACACGCGCATGGAGCAACAGGGCCGCGCTTCGGCTTCACGCCGGCGCGGCCGCCCGGAGGTCGACCACGGAGCGCGCGAGCTCGGGCCCGGCGCGCCGGAACACGACGAGCTCCCCGGTGTCTTCGCCCTCGACCGCGTAACGAAGGACAGGACCGAACACCTCGCCGAGCTCCCCGGCGTTGCACGTGGGCAGGTAGGTGCGCAATACCCGCGGGTCGTAGTAGCGAAAGAACATGGCGGCTCCGTCCGGACCCAGGACACGGAGCAGCCGGCGCAGGTGCCGCCGCACTGTCTCGAGGGGAGACGGCGTGGCGAGGAAGATACCCCAGCTCTTCCCCCACCCGAGCCGGAGCAGGCGTCGCGTGAACTCCCCCGATCGCTGGAGCCTCACCAGGTAGGGCGCCACCTGGGCCAGCTCCGGGCCCAGCTCGCCCGCGAGGAGGCAGCAGTGCGGCAGGTCCGAGGAGCGCACCGAGCCGGAGATCGCCGTGTCGCGCGCGCCGTCGAGGACGGCGTAGACCAGGTCCGCCTCCGCGCCCCAGAGGTGCTGAACGATTCGATCGAGCGCGGCGTCATCCATCCATCACCTCGCGGCGAGGCCGCCCGGCGCGGCCCCGGGCATGATAACCTGCCTCCGTGCTGCGGCTGCGGTTGAACGAGCGTTTTCTCGACCTTGTCTCGCCGGAGGGCGGCGGGCCCGCGAGGCCGGGCGAGGAGCGGTGGATCGATCTCTTCTGGTCGTGGGAAGAGCCGCCCCAGGGCGATCGCGTGCCGCTTCGCGGAGATCGGCTCGCGGCGCGGCGCACCATCGCCTCGCTCTGCGCGCGCGCCGAGATCCTGCACGATCTGCGGCGGTTCCTCCGCGAGGATCGGCCCTGGCTCTCGATATCGCCGGACGATCGCGAGGTGATCGACCACCTCGCGGCCGCGCTCGCGGCGGGGCACGTGCACGTCGCGGAGGCCCCGGACCAGGGTGGCTCCGGGAAGGACCTGGCCCAGCCCGCGCCCTCGCCCGCCGCGGCGGTCCCGGCCCAGCGCCCGCGCGCCGCGGCAGCGCCGGTGGAGGAGCCCGACGATGCGCAGGCAGAGCCGTGCTGGCCGTGCATGCAGCGGGCCGCCGCCTCGGCCCAGGCGTTCCGGGACGCGGCCGCGGCAGGGCTCCCGTTCATCGCGGACAGCCCGCGCGCCCCCTGACGGCGCGGAGCGCCGCGCCTGACCGAATCCAATTTGCCGGAGTGGTGGTACCGTCGGCCCACCTATGGATGTCGTCTCCGACGGGCCGCTCCCCGTCGCCTCGCTCCTCTGGCAGGTGCGCTCCCTGACCTGGGTGCTCACCGTCGTCTGCAAGGCGACGTTCACGCTCGCGCCGGGCGAGTCGCCGCTCGCGCCCGCGCAGGAGCCGATCCGCGAGCGCGACGCGCACCTGGGCGACGACCCCGCGCGCAGCCTGATCGAGGCGAGCGATCTCGCGCCGCAGAAGCAGGGCGCCGATGTCGTCCTCATCGGCCACGCCCACGCGCCCGGCGGCAGCCCCGCGCGGTCGCTGATCGCGCGGATGGCGGTGGGCGAGATCGACAAACCCATTCAGGTGTTCTGCGATCGCCTGTTCACCCAGGGGGGCGAGCTCCAGGAAGGAGCGCACTTCACGGCGATGCCGCTCGCCTACGAGCGCGCCGCGGGCGGGCCGGACACGGACAACCCTGCGGGCATCCATCGCGAGGCGCGCGACGCCCGCGGCAGGGCCGCCGTCCCGAACCTCCTCCCCGTGGATCACCTCGTGGCCAGCCCGAACGACCCGATCGCGGCCGTGGGCTTCGGGCCCATCGCCCCCACCTGGCCTTTGCGGCACCGCAGGCTCGGCAGACACGCGGCGGCCTGGTCGTCGGGCGCGCTCCTCTCGAGCCCGCTGCCGGAGGATCTCGATCGCACCTTCTTCAACGTCGCTCCGCTCGATCAGCGCCTGCTGCAGCTCCGCGAGGACGAGCAGATCGTGCTCGAGAACCTCCATCCTCGCCACCCGCGCCTCGTCACAAGCCTCCCCGGCGTCCGCCCGCGGGCGACCGTCACCGGCCGCGCCGGCGGGCCGCGCGATCTCGGCATGCGCTGCGACACGCTCGTGATCGACACCGATCGCCTCCTCTGCACGCTGACCTGGCGAGGCCAGCTCCCGCTCGCGAGCCCCAAGGAGTCAGGGCAGATCCGCGTCTCGCTGGAGCGGCCCGCGCGGCAGGCGTCGGCCGAGGCGCCCACCCCCTCGGCGCCGGGGCCCCATCCGCCGCCGCGGGTGGCCCCGGCCGCGCTCAGGGTGACGCCTCCCTCCCTCGGCCCGTCGAAGCAGACCGTCGACATGCCGGCGAAGTCGCTCGACGCCGTGCAGGCGTCGATCATGCCCTTTCGCGCGGGGCCGCCCGCGCCGCCTCCTCCCGAGGCGCCCGCTCCGCGGCCGGCCGAGCCGCCCGGTGTCCAACCGAAGCCGAGCTCGGCCGAGGGCCAGACGGGCGATCTCACCGAGGATGCGACGAAGGTGCCTCTCCCCTTCGTCGCCCCGTCCTCGGCGCCGCCCCCCGCGGCCGTATCGAACACCCCTCCTTCGAACACCCCTCCTCCGAATACCCCTTCTCCGATCCCTGCCCCGCCGATCGCGAAGGCCTCGCCCGGCGAGCCGGTGAGCCCCTGGGCGGCCGGCGCTCCGCAGCCCGGGTCGAGCGCCATGGGCATGATCCCGCACGCGCCGGCGGCGCCGCAGACCATCGGCGCGATGCTCGCGGGCGCAGGCGGGACAGCGGACGCCAGCGCCGCGCTCGCGCCGGCGCAGCGGGACGCGCTGACGCTCGTCTGGTTCGATCGGAAGAGCGTGCCGCGCATCGTCCGCAAGCCGGCCTGGCAGTGCCTGCTCGACGCCATGGAGGCCGAGCCCCTCGACCCGGAGGCCGACGATCCGGCCCTCTCCGACGAGCCCGCCGAGATCGAGGATCGGGCGCAGGTCTTCGAGATCCTCGATCGCGGCGCCGCCGCCGACGTCGCGGGCGTCCACGGGGCGCTCGCGCGCGCCGCCGGCAAGCGCGGCATGCCGGTGCCGCCGCTCGAGCTGGTCGAGGGCGAGCTCTCGCTGTCCTTTGACGAAGTGGAGACGCTGAAGGCGCTGGTCTCCACCGCGACGCCGCTCGCGGCCGGCGACGACGCGCTCGCGGCGGCGCTCGGGGCCGCCGAGAAATTCCTCGCCACGCCGGGCGTCTCGACAGCGCCCGCCGTCGCCGAGGCGCTGTGCGGGAAGATCCGCGAGGCGCTCGGCCACGGAAAGAGGGGCCGGGTAGAGCTCGCGAACGAGCAGGTGGAGCGCGCGCTGCTGGAGCAGCGGCACTACCAGAAGCGCAAGGTGCTGGGCGGGCCGCACCTGCGCGGGCTGCTGCGCGTCTCCGGAGAGACGCAGCCGCTCGTGATCTACCTGCCGGCCTCGATCGCCGAGGCGCTGCCGCTCTCGGCGCGCTTCCGGGCGCGGGTGATCGCGGCGGTGCACCCGGCGATGGACGAGCGGGAGGCGGAGCCGGTGGCGCTCCAGGCGGCGGCGCTGGGGCGCGTGGTGCAGGTCAGGCAGCGGCGCGCATCCTGAGGATCCGGACAGCCGCCGTCACACCCCCCCGAGCCGCAGCACCTCGCCCATCTCGCCCTCGATGACGAACCCGCCGATCTCCGTCCCCAGGATCTCGCTCCGCTGCCGCGCCGAGCACGACGGCAGGAACAACCGCAGCACCCGCGGATCGTAGAACCGGAAATAGAGCCCCTTCCCCGTCTCTTCGTCCCTCACGATCAGCGACCGCCGCAATCTCTGCCGCACCTCTCGAAGAGGCCTCCGCCCGGTCAGGTAGACTCCCCAGCTCTCGCCCCACCCCTCGTTCACGAGCACCGGCAGGAGCGCCGACCCCTTCTCTATCCTCACCAGGTGAGGCGCCGCCCGGGCCATCGCCTCACCTGCGATGCCCTCGAAGAGCGAGCGATTCTCGTCCTCGCAGCCGCGCAGCAGCGTGAGGATGCGCCGCTCGCGGGCGGCGTCGAGGAGGGCGAAGAGCGGCTCCGGCTCGCTCTGCAGCGCCTCCAGCGCGACCGCCCGCGCGGCGAGCAGCTCCCGTGACGGCGGCGGGCGCGGCAGCGCAGGGGGGAGATCGGCGCCCAGATCGTCGGGCACGAGCCGCAGCAGGAAGTGGGTCTGCCCCGCGACGATGAGGGCGCCGTCGCCGATCGTGGCCTCGGCGACCGCCTTGCCGCCGACCTGCGTCCCCCGGCGGCTCCGATCGACGAGCAGGCACGCGGCGCCGTCCCACGCGATCTCGAAGTGGACCGGCGCCATCTGCTCATCCTGCGAGATCACGATGTCCGCCCGCCCGAGGCGCCCCACGCGCAGCGCCTCGCCGGCCTGGAGGCGCACGCGCCGCCCGGCGAGCAGCCCTGATGTCACATAAAGCAGCGCCTTCACCCGGCGCCGTCCATCCGGCAGCTCTCGCAATCGAGGAACGGAGTCCCCGACACGGACGCGGCGAGCAGCGCATCGAGGGTGGGGGTCGAGCCGATGTTCACCGTCGGACACCCCGTCACGATCGCGCCCTTCGGCGCCGTCTCGTCGCCGAGCCGCGCGGCCATGGCGCCCTCGATGAACACGGTCGCCGAGCCCTGGACGATCGCGGCGCTGGCCGGGCACGCGGCGCGATCGCCGACCCGCGCCGCGGGCAGGAAGCCGATGTTCACCGTCCTGGCCGACGAGACGAGCGGCGTGGTCCCAGGGTGGGTCTGGCAGGTGTGCAGATCGGTGAGGCGCGCGGCGGCGGGCATGATCTCGCTCCTCCTCGTCTCAGGGAGACGGCGTGTCCTTGGGGTGCGCCTCTTCGGCCTCGAGCGGCGCCGCCGGGTTCGCGCCCTGGCCGGCGCCCGCCGCGCCGCCGCTGTTGATGTTGACGATGGTTCCCACGATATCGACGCCCCCTGAGTGGATGTCGATGAAGCCTCCTGGCCCCTTGATGGTGAGCCGCTGCCCGGCCTCGAGCACAAGGGTCGCGCCCGCCTTGATGTGGAGCTGCTTGCCGGCCTCGAGCGCGTGGTTCGCGCCCACGCGCTCGTCCCGGTTCACCGCGACCGTGAGCGACACCGAGCCGTCGACGGCCGTTCGCTGGTCCAGCTTGACGTGCACGTGGTCGCCCCCGTGGACGAGCTGCCTTCGCGCGCCCTTCACGACCACGTGCTCGTCGCCTCCCACGGTGCTCCGCTTGTGGCGCGCTGTGCGCTCGACCTCATCGCGCTTGACGAGCTGGTTCCTGTCGCGCTGCGCCTGCATGTAGACGAGCTCCTGGCCCGCCTGGTCCTCGAACTTGATCTCGTTGTACCCCGCGCCGCCGGGCGACGAACTGCTCTTCCAGGTGCTCACCGTCTTGTGATCCGGCAGCTTGTACGGCACGAGCTCGCGGCCGTTGAAGGCGCGCCCGGCCACGATCGGGAGATCTGGATCGCCGTCGAGGAAGGCCACCAGCACCTCCTGGCCGACGCGGGGGAGCATGAACATCCCGAACCCGGCGCCCGCCCAGCCCTGGCTCACGCGCATCCAGCACGAGCTGTTGTCGTCGAGCTTGCCCTCGCGATCCCACGGGAACTGCACGCGCACCCGCCCGAGCTCGTCGGTGTGGATCTCGGCGCCCGGCGGCCCCACCACGGTCGCGCTCTGCAGCCCGGGCGCGACCGGCCTGGGCGTCTTGCGCGCCGGCCGGTACGGGACCTTGGGATCGGCGAAGAGCGCGCGCCCGCGCACGCTCCACGGCTCGCCGAGCGAGGCCACGATCTCGAGCTCGGCCACCAAGAGCGGCCCTCTTCCGAACTCCGGGTGCGGGTGCTGATCGACGGCGAAGACCCGGCCGGGGTAGAGGTCGATCACGTTGGCCTCGAAGAGCACGGCGCGCTTGTCGGCGCGCATCGCCGCGAGGACCCGCGTCGAGAGATCGGCTCCGTGCTTCGGGTCGTGGCGGTAAACGCCCTTGGCGTCGCCGACGGGCGCGCCGCCCCCGGCGCTCGCGGCGAGGAACGCGCCGGGCTCGTAGCGGTACTGCTCGTATTTCGCCTCGGGCGCGGGCGCCGGGGGCGCCTCGCCGGTGAGCGAGAACGAGGGCTTGCGGAAGTCGTGGCCGCGGATCGTGCTCGCCCCGGGCCGGACCTCGTGGCCGAGCCGCACCCTGGTGACGAACTCGCGCTCGGCGGTCTCGATGGGGTTGTCGACGTACGGCAGCGGCGGCCCCGGCCGCAGCGGCTCCGCCTCGAGCTTGTCGCTCAGCGTGAGCTTGGTGTCCGCCCCGTGGTCCGGGAAGGTGTAGGCGATGCCCGCCTCTTCGAGGAGGCGGGAGAGAAAGGCGTGATCACTCTCGCCGTGCTGCACCTTGTACTCGAGCCTGGGGTACGCGCCGCGATCGATCTTCCACGCCGGCTCGATCGCCCACTCGCCGAGGAGCGCGTCGACGATGTCGGGGATGGAGAGGTGCTGGTAGATGCGGTGGCCGCGGCGCTGGGTGAGCAGCCAGAGGCGCGGCACGATGCGGAGGTAGTACGTCGAGAGCCCCGTCGGCTCGGCCTGCACCTGCTCCACGTGGCTGCACACGCCTTGCCAGAGCCTGCTGCTCAGCCAGTGGAGGTGCGCGGCGTCGGGCTGGATCTGGAGCGACGCGCTCTGGCCGACGAGCGACTCCAGCTCGAGATCCGAGAGCCTGGACCGGGCCCACACCGAGACGGCGAAGAGCTCGGAGACAGCCTCCTGGACCACGACGCGGCGCACGGAGAGCGAGGCCTCCCCGGACTGGAACGAGAGCTCGAAGATCGACATTCGGATCGGTCCTGGGTGCGAGCGCCGCCACGGGAGGCTGCGGGAGCGGATGGTAGCCCACCTCGGAAAAGAACGGGGGCGTGGCGACCAGGAGCATCGCGTCGTCCTGGCCCCGAGACCAGACAAACGTCGACGCAATCCAGAAAAGACCCTCGAGATTCAGGGAGTCAGCCTCCGCGTCCCCACGAGTGCGCCGGGGCGAGCCGCGCCTCGAACCAGCAGAACGTCTCGCGCACCCGGAACACACCGCCGTCGCCGTGCTGCTCGGCGAACCGAGAGAGCGCCGCGGGCTCGATGGCCCGTGGGTCGAACCGCTCGTGGGTCGTCGCCTGCCACCACCTCAGCAATGCGTCCAGCGTCGGAACCACGTGAGTTCCATGCTGCTCCTCCAGGCGGAGCAGCTGCAGCCCGGCGCCCTCGACGTGGTGCCCGAGCGCCGCGGCGTCCTCGAAGGCGAAATCCCGCAGGATCTTCTCCCCCGAAGGGTCGGCGAGCCGCGAGAGCTCCCCGACGAGCGCGGGGAGCGACGAGACGCACTGGACGAGGATGCGCCCTGAGGGGCGGAGCAGGTCGCGCATCCGGCGGAGGACCGCGCGCTTGTCGCGGATCCAGTGAAACACGAAGTTCGAGAAGACGAGATCGAAGCGGCGGTCCCGGGCGACCTCGCCGAGGCTCTCGGCCGCCGCCACCTGGAACTCCAGGTTGGGCGCGCCTGCGGTGCGCCGGGCGAGCGCGATCCGCGCCTCGTCCGGATCGATCCCAAGGACGCGCCCGTCGGGGCCCACGAGCTCGGCGAGCTGCCGCGTGAGGCCGCCGGTGCCGCAGCCGAGGTCGAGCACGAGCTCGCCCCGCCTCGCGCCGGCGAACGCGATGAGGCGCTCGCCGCGCCCCCTCTGCCAGAGGCTCCCTCTCCGGTAGGCCTGTGCGGCGCTCGACGCCGCCACGGCGGGCCTCCTGACGCCGGCGTCCTTGTCGAGGCTCCGAGGAAGGTCACGTCTCATCTCGCCCCCCCGTCGTCGAAGCGCGCGGTGATGAAGTAGCCAGAGCCCCGGACCACGTTCGCCGAGTGCGGGACGCCCGGCGGGATCCAGATGCTCGTGCTCTCGGTGACGTGGTGGACGCGGGAACCGAGCTCGACGCGGTACTCGAGGCCCGCGGGATCCGGGAGGATCAGGTTGATCTCCGGGCCGTCGTGGGTGTGCAGCGCCGTGTAATCCCGGCGCGCCGCCTCGGCGCTGTCCACCCGATGAACCGCCAGGTGAACCGGGAACCCCGCGGCGAAGAACCTGCGGATGCACTCGACGTCCTCATGAAATGCGACGGAGGACAGCGGGCTCGGCACATTGCCGCAGAGGACCGCCTCGTCGATCCGCTCTTCGACAGAGAGGGACCTCGAGAGGAGATTCATTGTCGTCATCGGTATCGGCGCAGACATCATGGCGCTCAGCTCCGTGTGATGGCGCGGCGGCGCCGCGCGCCCGTGGACGGGTGTCGCGAGCGATCACGCAACGCGCATGCCGCGTGGCGCGCCCTCCCCGGCGTGACACCCATGGACGCAGCGCAAGCGCACCAACGCGCCAGATTCGACCCCCATGGGCGAGCCGCGGCGCGCGCCGGGCCGACGGCTCGACCTCTGCGCCGGGCGAGCCGCCGTGACATGTCACACCCGAGAGCGTGACATGTCACACCCGAGAGCGTGACATGTCACGCCCGCCGTCACACCCTGACCGTGCCATCGCGCGCCGCCGGGGCGTCCTGTGACCTGTGGCAACCACCGCACCACCGTCGTCAGTCGGTGATCGTCTCGTATTGAAGCATCGTCCCGCACGCCGCCGCGAAGTACCCGAGGAGCAACATCATGTCCACGCCTGGCCCGAACGCGGTCACCTTCGCCGAGGAGAAGAACGCGAACAGGATGTCTCCCACGGCCATGAGCGCGCAGCCCGCGAGCAGCGATCCCCAGATCGCCCACACCTTGCCGCCGCGGAAGGCGCGCGCGATCCGCAGCATCACCAGCGCGGGGACGAGCGCGATCAGATCGAGGATGGGATAGGCGATGTTGATGAGCCGCTCGCCGAGCGGCACCGGCGCGCGCGCGATCGGCGCGAGCAGGGGATAACCGATGATCACCATCGCCGCCGCCGCGCCCGCGGCGATGCCGAGGTGCTCGCGCGCGCTGCCGACGGGGAAGCCGGACGCGCGGTACACGAAGACGAAGCGCACCGACGCGGCGATCAGCAGCGCATATCCCAGGAGGAACGCGGCGTCCGCGATGGACGGCAGCGGCGTGGGCGCGCGCGCGACGAGCGGATAGTACACGAGCCCGACCTGGCCCAGGGTGAAGAGCGCGAGCCACGCGCCGAGCAGGAACCACGGGCCGCGCGCCGGGTTGTCGCGCTCGAGGCGCGCGGCGCTGCGCAGGCCGAACACGGCGGCGACCGCGAGGCACACGAGCCGCACGAGCGGACCCACGGTGTCGACGACCGACGTCGGGAGGAGCCTCTCGGAGAGCTCGGCGGACTGGGGCAGCAGGCGCGGGACGTACACCGCGCACACGATCGTCACCACCACCGGCGCCACGCGGCGAACGGGGACGCGCGTCATCGAGCTCCTCCCTGCGCCCCGATCGCGGCGCGCGCCTCGTCGAGGATCCGCTGGGCCTTGTCGCGCCCGACGAACACGCCGAGCCCCGGCGCGACCGCGGCGAGCAAGCGCTCCACGTCGGCCGGGGAGAGGCGCCCGTGCTTGAACTCCAGCTTGTCCGCCTGGCTGCGCACGGCCGCGCGCGCCATGTTCTCGCCGAGGTACGGCGCGAGCACGTCCACCAGCTTCTTGATGACCTCGTCCGCCGGAAGCATCGCCCTCAGCAGCGACGCGCCATGGCGGCCGGGAGCTCGCCCTGGCGGACGACGTGGAGGGTCATGGGGGCGCTCGCAAGGTAGATCGCGCCGCGCGAGAGGGTCAACGAGGCAGAGGACGCGCCCGCGGGCCGCTTCACATGCTCCGTGACGATCTCCGAGAGCTCATCGAGCTGCCCGCTCGCGGGCCGGCGATCGAGAGCCGCGGTGTTCGCGCCGCAGCGCAAAGGCGATACCCTCCTTCAGGGTTTGAAGCGTCACGAGGTCGCCGAGGCCGACGCCCTGTTCGATCAACGACTGCGCGATCCGCGGCTGGATGCCGGTGAGCACCGCCTGGGCGCCGAGGAGCTTCACCGCCTTGGCCAGCCGAATCATCGCGTCGGCCACCTGGGCGTCGAAGACCCCCACACCGGTGATATCGACGACCACCGTCCTTGCGTTGTACGTGGTGACCCCCTGGAGGAGGGTCTCGAGCGCCGCCGCGGCGCGGGCGGCGTCCAGGAAGCCGACCAGCGGCATCGCGATGACCTGATCCGCCACCGGCATGAGCGGGGTCGATAGCTCACGAACCAGCTGCTCGAGCTCGCGGTTGAGGCGCCTCACCTCGTCCTCCGCCCGCCGGCGCTCGGTGACATCGACTCCGATGGACTGGAACTCGGCGTGCAGCCCCTCATCACCGACCGGGGCGCGGTTGGTCCACTGTAGCCAGCGGACCGATCCGTCCGGGCACAGGACCCGGTGCTCGGTGTGGAGGATGGGGTTCTCGGGGCCGACGGTCGCGAACTGCTTCTCTAGTAACCGCTGGTCCTCCTCGGGGATCAGTGGTGTGAAGCGGTGGCCGACCAGCTCCTCCGGCGTCTTGTCGAAGAATCGGCAGTAGACCTCGTTGACGAACGTCAGCGTGCCATCTGGCCGGAAACGGCAAATGAGCTCGGTCTGGCCCTCGACGATGGCCCGGAACCGCGCCTCGCTCGCCCGCAGGGCGGTCTCCACGCGCCGCCTCTCGGCGAGCTCCCGCTCGAGCTCGGCATTGCGCCGCCGGAGCATCTCCAGCTCCGCGCCCGCTGCAACACTACCATTCACATGGCTCTCGTTCATGGTCCCGTGCTCCCCCGAAGCGCCGGCACGCACAGCAGCGCCCCGCTCGGCCAGGCTATCAAAGGCGCAGCCGCCACGGGTCAACTTCGGATGAGGTCGCTCGCCGCCTCCAGCATCGCTGGCCTGCGGAGCTCGCCTTCCCATGGAGCCCCCTTGATCTCGCAGGTCAGCGCAAGGGTCGGGCAGGAACGGGCAATTTATGGCCTCACTGAACGGGATCAACCATCGATACAGCTTCACTTTTCCAAGAAGAAGGCGGATGGCGCACGGAACCCTCGTTCACCCGGGTGAGCGGCGATCACCCTTGACTTATTAAAAACTCTTTACTTTCCCCTCCCCCGCGGCCCATCCAACGTCGGAGAGGATCGTTGTGGAGCAAATTTACACCCGCTTCTCTGCTCGGAAGCCTCGTGCTACGCAAATGACACCGGCGGTTGGGCGATGCTCCATCTGGCGTCTGGCTCAGCGGCTGCGCGGAAGCATGCACCCGGCACCCAGCGGTCCGGCATCCAGCGGTAACGAGGAGCACCATGCGAATCAACGATCAGGCAGGTCCGTCCACCGTATCATTGGGCAAGATGTCTCAACGCACGTTCGGTTTCCTCTCGTGCGTCACGGCCTTGCTGCTGGGCGCCTGTGGCGGCGAAGATCCCGAGGTCGGGGGCTCTGGTGGAGCAGGCGGCGGCGTGTCGTCCACCTCCACCACGACCTCCTCGTTGACCGGCACCAGCGCCGGCCCCGGCACCAGCAGCGCCGGCGCGGGCGACCCCTCCAGCTCCGCCGCGACCACGGGCTCCTCCTCGTCGAGCGGAGATCCCGCCGGTGGCACCGGCGGCTCGAGCGGGACGGGCGACACGCACCCGAAGGATCATTGCGTGGATGGTTACGATCCCCATCCCAGCGACGCGACGATGAAGGACGGCTCGGCGGAGTTCGTGAAGAACAACCAGATCGATCTCACGGTTCAGCCGGAAGTCATCGCCTGGATGGAGGAGAACGAATGGCAAGCCGCCCACTTCGAGTGGCATAGCATCCGGCGCTGCAATGGCGGCATGGGCATGAGCAGGGTCAATATCTGCAGGTCGGCTGTCCCGGTCCCGTCGGACCAGGAGTGCAAGACGACGGGCGACGGCTTCCAGTTCCTCGCCATGCACCGGCACATGATCCAGTCGCTGAAGCAGCTCTGGCCGAAGCACTCGGAGCAGTTCGAGGGCTTCAAGAAGTTCCCCACGACGGCGGACGAGCTGCCCCAGCAGTGGAGATCGGACTTCAGGCCCTGGAGCGCCACGACGCTCGCCAACGCGAAGATCGGCGACGAGATCGACAAGCCGGAGAACCTGAGCCGCTTCCCGGACGAGGGCGCGTTCGGCATGTGGCTCCAGTGTTTCGCCGGCCAGGCCATCCCCGGCAGCAACCAGCAGGCCAGCGGCCTTCACGGCGATCTCCACTTCAAGTGGGTGCGCCCCCAGAACACCGACCACGGCCTCGGCAACCAGTTCACGAACATCGACAACTACATGTTCTGGAAGCTGCACGGCTGGATCGACAACGTCTGGGAGAAGTACCGTGTCGCCAAGGGCATGTCGCCCACCGACCAGAAGCTGAAGGACGCGGTGGCCGCCCAGTGCTACGAGATGGACGCGATCGCTCAGGTCATCAATCCTGACCTGAAGCCGGATCCGGATCCGGGGAACCCCCTGCCCGAGGAGTCCGGCGTGTTCCACGAGACCATCCGTCCGATCTTCGAGAGCGCGATCCACAAGTGCAGCGGTTGCCACGCTGCGCCGTCGACCGGTCCCGCAGCAGGTCTGTCGCTCGGCGGCGACATCAGCTCGACGGACATCGTCGCGGGCCTCGTCAACAAGACCGCCAAGGGCGGTGGGCAGTTCAAGCTCATCGTCCCGGGGAACCCGGACCAGAGCTGGCTCTACCTCAAGGTCGCAGGGACGGCCGGGAGCGCCGGATGCAGGCCTTCCGCCGGCGGCACCTGCCAGACGGGCGTCATGCCGCAGGCCGCGGACGGCAAGCCGAGCGTGACGAGCGCTGAGCTCGCGGCCCTCCGCCAGTGGATCCAGAGCGGCGCGCCCGCGCCGACGAAGAACTAGACTCGCCCCGCTCCGCCTCCCCCACGGCCCGCTCGCCCCTGCGCAGGAGCGGCCCGCGGGAGCCAACCGCCCGTCAAGGCACGCCTCTCCATCGTCATCGAAGGACGCCGCCGGCTCGATGCCACCCCGTACGGTGCACGAGCCGGCGGGCGCGCCAGCGCGCCCTCGAGCGGGCCCGTGGGGCTCTCGCTCTCGGCCACGCCGATGACCATGCAGGCGACCGGCTCGCATCTTACGGCTTGGTTACCTCGAAGGACGCGACGTTCACCGAGCCGCCCAGGGACTGCGTGGCGTAGTTGAAGATGCCGAACCGGTAGCCGAGGAAGTACTGCCAGTTCTTGTTCATGCTGAGCGTGTTGCCCAGGTTGGTGAACCGGGCGCCGTCCGTGCTGTAGGAGAAGCGCGCTTGCGCTCCGCCGTTATCCGTGCGGACGTTGGCCTCCACGCGCAGCCAGATCTTGCCGCCGGACACGTCGGCGCCGGCCACCTCGGTGCCCTTGCTCGTCGTGGCCCAGGAGGTGTTCATGTTGACCCCATTGGTCATCACGACGCGCGTCGCCCCGTTGGTCTTCTTGACACCGATCCACGCCGACATGTCGCGCAGGGCAGCGAGGCCGGCGACGTCGCCGTTCTGCATCTTGCTGTGGTCGAGCTCGATCGTCGCGATCGAGACGGGTCCTTCGATACGGCGCGTCAGCGTGTTTCGAGCGGCGTACAGATCGTCGGTCACCGTCGCCGTCTGCAGGGTCAGCCCGGCCCCGGACGACCACTTGGTGCTGTCGGGGTTGTGGTTCCACTCCCACTCGGGGCGCAGGGTCGCCGCCGCGAAGGTGTCCTTGGTCACAGGCGGCTTCACCCGGTTCGATCCGCAAGGCAGGTTCGGGAAGGGGTACGTACCTCCCCACTTGCCGTCCACCAGGGTGAGCGACGGCCAGCCGTCGGTCCAGGTCATCGGGGCCATCACCGGGATGCGACCAGCCGGGTACGAGTCGTTGAACCCGAGGTAGTACCAGTCGCCGTTCTGCGTCTGGACGACGCCGCCCTGGTGCGGGGCGCCGCCGGAGCCCGGAGCGCCGGCGTAGGGCAGCTTGACCGCGAAGGGCCGCAGCTCGTAGGGACCAAAGGGCCCGCTCGTCGAGCGCAGCACATACTCACCGTTCGCGTACTGCGTGGTGAAGATGTAGTAGTCCCCGTCCTTCTTGATGATGCGAGAGCCCTCCAGCGGTCCGGAGATGTTGCCCGGCGTCTGGAACACGACCTGATTCTTGACCTGGCTGAAGCCGTCTGCGCTCAGCTGCGCCACGCTGATCGTGTTGTTTCCGTAGGCCACGTACATGGTGTCGTCGTCGTCGATCAACAGCCCCATGTCGTAGTAGCAGCCGCCCTTGTGCTTCTCCCACGGGCCTTCGGGGGACTTGGCCGTGAAGACCCAGCCGCCGCCCTTGTTGTGCATGCAGCCCATCCAGTAGAAGGTCTTGTTGCTCTCCCGGTACTGGAGCGTGGAAGCCCAGATGCCGTTCACATAGGATCTATCCCGGCCCAGGTCGTACGACGGGTCGACGTCGAGCAGCGGAACGGAGTGGGAGACGTATTCCCAGTGGACGAGATCGTAGGAGCGGAGCAGGGGCGCTCCAGGCGAATGGTGGAAGGTGGACGCCGTGTAGTAGTAGGTGTCGCCCACGCGAATGACCTCCAGATCGGGGAGGTCTTGCCAGATGAGAGGATTGGAGTAGGTCTCGGGGCAGACGGCGGGGGCGCCGCCGCCGTCGCCGCCGTCGCCGCTGCCGCCGGTGCCGGGGTCAGCGCCCCCGGACGCGGCGGAGCTTCCGCTGGCGCTCGTCGAACCGCCGCTCGTCGTTTGCCCGTCGCTCCCGCCCGAGCCGCTGCTGCTCGAAACGCCCGTTCCAGGGCCGGTCGTCGCGCCCGTGGCGCCGCCGCCGCCATCACCGTCGCCCACCTGCGACTCCCCGCTACAACTTGCGACGAGAGCGAGGAGACAGACAGCAGACGCCGTACCGCCTGCGCGTCGGTTGAGAGAGCGGGTGTTGGTAGTTCGGGAAGGAAGGTGCATGGTGATGGCCTGATAAGAGGTGTCAGCGAGAGCGCGCGGCCCGCTGCTGCCAGAAAAAGAAAAAACGAACGCGTCGAGGCGACGCTGCTCCTCGATCGCGACGACCCGGCGTGGTCGCGCGGTCGCCGTCCAGAAGCATTCGCCCGAATCTCTCGGGAAAATTCACAGGGAGGCAGGGAGACGGGGAGTAAAATTCCACCGTTCTCCCCGTCTCCCTGTTCAATTTTCCGCGAAAAGCAAATCCAGGGGAGGCGTTGTCAGGTCACCGCCCTGCCCGAGCGTGCCTGAGTCAATTGTGAACGTTCACATTCGACGAGTCAAACAAAAATTGACGAGGGCGCGCCGCCGTCGACGGAGGCTCAGGAGCGCGGCCGGGGGATCCCGAGCCGCTGCCGCCGCTCCCACAGCGCCTTGCGGCTGATGCCGAGGCGGCGGGCGATCTCGGTCTCCGTCAGCTCGTGCTGGTGCTCGAGGACGAAGCGGCGGAAATAACCCTCGAGAGAGTCGGACGGGGGCTCTCCCTCGTGCGCGTCCGCGGCAGGCGCGGGCAAAGGCGGTTGAGGGGGCGCGTCGAGCCCGAGCAGCTCCAGCCCGATCTCGCTCGCGTCGACGAGCACCATCGCGCGGTGAACGGCGTTCTCTAGCTCCCGGATGTTGCCCGGCCAGGGGGCCGCCGCGATGGCGGCGCGCGCCTCCGGCGTCAGCGTGAGCGGCGCGCGGCCCATCGCCCACGCGCGCCGCCGGAGCAGCGACTCCGCGAGGCGCACCGCATCGCCCGGCCGCTCTCGCAGCGGCGGGAGGCGGATCTCGAGGACCCGCAGCCGGAAGTAGAGGTCGCTCATGAACGATCCGTCGCGCACCATCGCCACGAGATCTCGGCGCGTCGCCGCGATGAGGCGCACGTCGATGCGCCGGGCGCGGGTCGCGCCCACGCGCCGCACCTCGCCCGTCTGGAGGAAGCGGAGGAGCCGCGCCTGGACCTTGGGCGGCAGCTCGGCGATCTCGTCGAGCAGCAGCGTCCCGCCCTCCGCGGCCTCGCAGAGCCCCGCGCGGGCGGAGATCGCGCCGGGGACGGCGCCGCGCTCGTATCCGAAGAGCTCCCCCTCGATCTGCCCCTCGGGGATGGCCGCGCAGTGGACCGGGACGAACGCCAGCTGCCGGCGCGGGCTCAACCGGTGCACGGCGCGGGCGAGCGTCTCCTTGCCCGTGCCGCTCTCGCCGAGGACGAGCAGCGTCGCCTCGCTCGGGGCGACCTTGCGCACCCGCGCGAACACCTCGCGCATGGCCGCAGAGCCGCCGACCATGCCCTCGAGCTCGTCGTCTTCGGATGTGGGCGGCACGGGCGGCGCAGACGGCGCGGGCACCGAGGCGCCTGGCGCGACGTCGGGGAGCGCGCTCGGCGCAGACCGCGCGCCGGGGAGATGATGGTCGAGGAGAGCGACGAGCTCGGCGTGATCGAACGGCTTCGACAGGTAATCCGCAGCGCCGCGCTTCACGGCGTCCACGGCCGCCTTCACCGTGGCGTAGCTCGTCATGAGCACGACCGGCGCGCCGCCGCACTGCCCGACGAGCGCGGTGCCCGGCGCGCCCGGCAAGCGCACGTCGGCCAGCACCAGATCGAACGCGCGCAGATCGTGATCCGCCGAGGCATCCTCGACCGACCCCGCCTCGATGACGTCGTGCCCGTGACGGACGAGCAGCCGCCGGAGCTCCGTCCGGATGACGACCTCGTCCTCGACCAGCAGGATCCGGCTCACGGCGCCACCTCGAGCCCGCGCATGGGACAAGGCTACTCAGGACCGTTGCCGCTGAATACGTGAGGACGCATAGCGCAACGCGTTAAGACTGACGACTCAGTTGTCCAGGTTACTGATCGCAGCGCCATGCGAGGACCGAGGCGCGTTCTCCGCCGGGGGAGCGGGTGGTCTTCGCCGGGCGCGTGGCAGCTCGGAGCTCCGCGCGCCCGATCGGGCGCCCCCCCACGAGTGGCGTCCGCTTTACTTGGGCTGGGGGACGAACAGCAAGAGGTCGATGGCGTTCGCCAGCGCCTCCAGGCCGGTCGGGTTGAAGTGCAGCCCGTCATCCTGGTAGTCGAGGTCAGCTTTCAGCTTGGTAGGATCGCTGGGGTCGACGACCGCCGGCTCGAAATCGATGACCTTGTCGAACTTGCCGCTCGTGCGGATCCAGGTGTTGACCGTCTGGCGGGTCGTCTCGCGGGCTGCCGAGAAGTACCCGGTGCCGAGCGGCGTGATGGGCGCTCCATAAACGAGCATCCCTTTCTCCTTCGCCTTGGTGATGAACTCGCCATAGGCCGCGATCAGGTTCTCGGCGACGGGCGGCTGGCTGTCGGTGCCGATGTCGTTCACGCCGATGAACGTGATCAGCCATTTCGCGCCGCGCTGGTCCAGGACGTCACGCTGGAAGCGGGCCTTGGCGGTCGGCCCGAGCCCGCCGGTGAGCACGTTGCCCCCGCCGATGCCGAGGTTCAGCACGGCGACCTGCTGGGTGCCCTGATTGGACCGCAGCCGGCGAGACAGGAAGTCCGGCCAGCGGGTGTTCCCGTCCGTGTCCGAGCCGCGGCCATCGGTGATCGAGTCACCCAGGATGACGACCGCCGCCGCCTCGGGAGCCGCGTCGACGTCGAGGCCCGTGATGTAGTACCAGTGCGCGGTGGACATAGGGGAGGTCAGGTTCGCCGCCGAGACCCCGTTGCCGGTCTGGATATACGAGTTGGTCCGCGAGCCCGGGTGCCCGGTGATCCCGGCCGGCACGGCGCCGAACTTGATGGTCACCGCCATCTTGGTGTTGGGCTTGATGGCGTACTCGATCGGATCGGAGAAGACGGTCTTGCCCACCGCGATGGTCACCGCGTCGGCGCCCGCGAACTTCAGTGCATGGTCGGTGGCCACGTTGATGCCGTCGGCGGTCGTCGACTCCGCGATGTGGACCGACTCCATGGTCACCGGCCCGTCGCCATACTCGTTCGAGAGCAGCAGCCGCACGCCCTTGCCGCCGATCGACGTATAGATCACCTGGCGCAGCGTGTTGTTGGCCAGGCCCGGCGCGGGCGGGTTGTTGTTGGGCTCGGTCAGCTGCGGGCCGGTCGTCCACGTCCCGACCCAGTGCGCCTCCGCCGCGCCGCCGGCGCCACCACCGCCGCCGTCGCCGCCACCGCCCGTGGCCGCGCCGCCGCCGGTGGCGCCAGCGCCGCCCCCGCCGGTGTCGCCCCCGCCGGTGTCGCCCCCGCCGGTGTCGCCGCCGCCAGCGCCGCCGCCGCCGGAGGCATCACCCCCGCCGGAGCTCGCCGCGCTGCTCGAGCTGGACGACGAGCTCGACGTGCTGCTGGATGTCGTGGTGTCCGTGTCATCGCCGCAGCCGGCGACAGCCAAAAACAGAAGAGCACAAAGTATTCTTCGCATGGTCCTCGACGCTCGAAAGATTGCTGTGTTCGCGATCGTTCGAATTGCCCCTCGGCGCACCGCCCCCGCCGACCAGCAGCTCCTTCAGCGCATTCGAACTTTCGAATTTTTTGATCTCAGCCGATAGCGCGCCGGTTCGCTCGTGCGCGCAGCGTCGCCCGGATCGAGCCCCGATCGATCGAAGAGCTCATCTGGATGGCTGCGCTGCCCACCGTCGATGTCCGGAGGCGCGCGGGAGAGCGCGGGCTGATGCCATGTCCCTCACACGCGCCATCGAGTGTGTCACACGAGGGGTCGAACTACTACTCGGTTCATCTCCGGGAGAACGCCCCGGTGGCGTCGTCCGGCCACATGGCGTTACGTTCGGTAACGCTTCGATGCGCTCGCGTTACGTTCGGTAACACCCGGCGCAACGCGTCGTCGAGGTGCTTCGACCCGTGACCCGAGGCCGCCGTGGCTCGCGCGGGCGGCGCTTCGGCCAGGCCGGCGCACGCGGCGCGCCCCGGGGCGGCAGGCGGCGGGGGTCAGGACGAGCGCTCGGAGGGACCGGCGGCGAGGGCCTCGTGCACGGCCTCGCGCGTCCCGGTGCCGGCAAGGAGAAGCCACGCCCGGAGCGTCGGCAGGTCGCGTATGGCCTCCACGGCCAACCGCAGCGGCGGCGGCATGGGGCCGAACCGAGCTTCGTAGAGCTCGATCGTCGCCTGCGCCATCCCTTGCGCGACCCCCTGCGTGCGTCCCTGCTCGATGAATTGCTCGACGAGTTCCTGCGTGGTCATCACGAACTCCTCTTCTTCCGGTGTCGCTGGCCCGCGCTGGGCGACCTCCGCTCGGAAGCGTAGCAGAGGACCGAGCGCGATGTCGCGCTCCGACGCGTCCTCCGGCAGCCGCCGGAAATCTTCGATCGCCTCTCGCAGTACGCGCCCTCCGCCCATCAGCCGCATCAGCAGGGCCAAATGCATGCTCGCCCGCGCGGCGGGCATCGCAAACCGCTTACGCGCGCTCGGCACAATGTATTTCCCTTTCGACGCGCCAAGTGCCACCAACAGCTGTGATCACACGGTGACCAGACATCTGGCTGCCCGTGGCCGGAGGGTGCGATTCCCCTATCGAGCTGTCGTCCAGCGTATGCCGAGCGGCCCGAAGACGCCGGCGTGCATGGCCGAGGCCATGCTGTTGCTGTACTGGAACGTCTCGCCGAAGCCCGTGGTGGGCTCGGTCGCGGCAAGCTTCTGAAAGACGCTTTCCGGAGTCGCACGCTCGACCTCGAAGAAGATGGGCGCGTCCTCGCGCGACAGCCCCGCGCAGGGCGGGCTCTCCAAGCTCGCGAACGCCGACCCCGCCCTCGGTAACACGGCCCTCGACGTCCCCGGTCTCGGAGAAATTCGGCCGTACCCGACGAGCGCCGCGCCGATGTTAGGATGCGGCGCATGCCCCTGCCGCACCTCGATCCCGGAGCGCTCAAGGCCATCGTCGAGTCCCCCGATGAGCCACACCCGACGGGAGCGGTCTGCGCGCACCGGCGCTCGTTGCGCCTCGACGCGTGATGAGCGCTCCCGTGGACCGAGAGTGGCCGCTCGACGCGGACGACTTCTCTGCCTACTACGCCTTCGCGCCCGCGGCGCTCGCCATCCGCGAGTGCGTGCGGCTGCGCGCCGTGCGCGAGCTCGATCTGCCGGAGCCGCTGCTCGACGTCGGCTGCGGCGACGGCCTGTTCGCGCGCCTCGCCTACCCGGACAAGCAGGCGTGGGGCATCGACATCAACCCGACCGAGGTGCAGCGCGCGCAGCGGACCGCGTCGTACCGCACGCTCATCTGCGGCAACATCGT
Source organism: Sorangium sp. So ce117 (assembly GCF_051524395.1). Lineage (NCBI taxonomy): Bacteria > Pseudomonadati > Myxococcota > Polyangiales > Polyangiaceae > Sorangium > Sorangium sp. So ce117. Next base: position 3,883,779 of record NZ_CP150309.1, on the reverse strand, counting down.
CAACGTCCACCTGCCCGAGGGGTTCTTCGGCAGCGCCATCGCCAACTGCAGCCTCGAGCACGTGCCCGATCTCCACGGCGCCCTCGTGAACATCCGGCGCGCGCTCAGGCCCGGGGCGCGGTTCGTGCTCATCGTGCCCACGCCCGACTGGACGTACCAGCTCGCCCTGCCCGAGGCGCTCCGCTCCGTGGGCCTGGTCGGCCTCTCGCGGGCGTACGGCGACGCGCTCGACCGGGTGTTCTCGCACGTCCACCTCTACGACGAGGCGGGCTGGCGCGATCACCTCGCGCGCGCGGGCTTCGACCTCGTGGAGACACGCCCCATCGCGGGCCGGCCGACCTCGTGGGCGTTCGACTTCATGCTGTACCCGAGCTTGCTCGGCTACGTGATGCGCAAGCTCACCGGCCGCTGGATCGCCATGCCAGCGCTCCGCCCGCTCACCGTCGACGTGGCGCGCGCCGTGGTCAACGCGCTCGGGCGCCTCGCGCCGGGCGGCGACGCTGCCGCCGAGTACCTGCTCGTGGCGCAGGCGGGGCCCGATGGCTGAAACGGCGGCGCCGCCCGGGGACTACTTCTCGAACCACCGCCGCCGCGAGCGGTTCCCGTGGTCGCTCTACCACGGCGCGCTCACCCGCCCCCTCGCCCGCGCCATCGCCGCGCGCGGCCCGCGCCCGCGCGTGCTCCTCGTCGGCTGCGGCCTCGAAGGGGAGATCCCCGGCGCGCCGCCCGCGACCGAGCTCCACGGCTGCGATCTCGACGCGCGCGCCATCGAGGCGTGCCGGCGCCTCTACCCGGCGCGCGCACCGCGCTTCGCCGTCTGTCCGGGGCCCTACGAGCTCCCGACGGGCGGCGGGTTCGACGGGCCGTTCGACGTCGTGCTCGCGAAGGAGGTCGTCGAGCACACCCTCGATCCGTCGCGCTGGGCGCGCGGGCTCTCGGCGCGCCTCGCGCCGGGCGGCGCGCTGCTGCTCACGACCCCGAACTACGGCCGCCTGTCGACGCTGCCGCTCCTCGAGGCCACGGTGCTCGAGTGGATCGCGCGCCGCGACGGCTTCTCGCGAAAGCACATCCACCCGAGCAAGTTCGACGAGCGCAGCCTGGCGGCGCTCGACGTCGGGGAGCGGATGCGGCTCGTGTCGGTGCGGCGCACGCTCACCGGCTGGTCGCTCCTCGGCACCTGGCAACGCGCCCCGGGCTGACGCGGGCGACGGCGAGCTCTGTCGATGCTCTACCTCCTGCTCGCGCTCGGCGTCCTCGTCCTCCGGCTGGCCGAGCTCCGCGCCGGCGCGGCCGCCGGGCCCGCCGCGCCCTCGCCGGCCGTGGCCGCCGCGCCCGGGCCCGCGCCGCGCCTCGCCTGGCTCGCCGCCGCCGCGGCGGTGGCGGTGGCGCTCCTGCCCGCGCTGCGCGACGCGCCCGCGCTCGCCGGGCCCGGCGCCGCGCTGTCGAAGGACACGATCTCGCACCTCGCCATCGCGTACGACATCGCGACGAGCGGCCTGCCGCACGGGTGGATCGCCACGAACAACGGCGGCTTCCCGGTCGCGCTGCACTACCCGCCGGTCGGCTGGCTGCTCGTGGCGGCGCTGATCCGCCTCGGCGTCGCGCCGGTGGTCGCGGTGAAGGGGCTCGGCTTCGCCGCCTTCGTCGGGGCCCCGCTGGTCGTCCTCGCCGCGGCCCGCGCGGTCGGCGCGCGGCCCGCGTCGACCGCCGCCGGCGCGGTGGCGCTCGCGTGGGTCGCGCCGTACGTGCAGTTCGCCGGCGGGTGGCCGTCGTTCTTCCTCCTCGGGCTGCTCTCGCAGATCCTGGTCATCCCCCTCGTCATCGCGTGGGCCGCCGCGGTGATCCGCCCCGCCCGCTTCGAGCTCGGGCCGGCGCTCGCCGCCGCCTGCGCGGCGACGCACCCGCAGGTCTTCACGGTGAGCGCCGCCGTCCTGGGCGCGGCCGCGATCGCCGCGTGGGATCGGCGGCTGTGCGCGCGCGTGCTCCGCTCGCTGGCCGGCGGCGGCCTTGTCGCGGCCGCGCTCTACAGCCCCGGCATCGCGTCGATGGCCGCGCCCTTCGGCTGGCCTGCAGGCCTCGGCTGGCGGCACATCGGCTTCGGGCCCGAGCGCGTGCTGCCGTGGATGCTCGAGGGCGACCTGCTGGACTACGAGCACGCCCCGGTGATCGGCTCCGCGTGGATCGCCGCCTGCTTCCTGCACGCGACGCACCTCCGGGCCCCGGCGTCGCGGGCCGTCCTCGCGGCGTCGGCGGTCGCGCTGCTCCTGTCGATGAGCGGCGGCTGGATCGCCGGCGCAGGCCCGCTCGGCCGCGCGCTGCTCTCGCTGTTCCAGCCGATGCGCGCCCTCGCCCTCCTGCCGCTCGTCGCGGCCGCGGCCATCCTCAGCGCGCTCGACCTCGCGGCGGCGGCGCTCGCGCGCATCGGCGCCGCGCTGGCAGCGCGGGGCGCGCGCCGCTCGCGCCCCGCGCTCGCCGCGGTCCTGCCGGCCGCGCTCGCCGCGGTCCTGCCGGCCGCGCTCGCGCTCGTCGCGGCCCTCGAGATCCCCGCCCGCGCGGCCGAGCTCCACGTCCTTGCAGAGAAGCAGGCCGCGCTCGTCGCGTCGCGCGGCTGCCCGCCGCCCGCCGAGGGCTTCGATCCCGATCTCATCGCCCGCTGGCTCGCCGAGGCGCCGCACGGCCGCGCGAGCTACGCCGTCGAGGACGAGTTCGCGACCTGCTCGATGATGCACGCCGCCGATCTCCGCCGCGCGGTCCCGATGGCCTTCTCGACCGGCGCGGGCGCGCATGTGGGCGTTCACGCCGCGGCCTTCCTCAAGGTGGCGCCCGAGCGCCCCGGGAGCGCCGCGCGCGCGGAGGCGCTCGGCATCCGCACGCTCATCCACCTGACCACGCAGCGGCCGGGGCCGCCCGAGGCGTGGGCGCTCGTGGACAGGCGCGGCGAGGTCGAGCTGTCTCGGCGGGTGGGCGGCACGGACTACGTGGGGCTCGGGTGCGTGCGCGAGGTGTGGCGCGGGCGGGAGGCGGATCTGCTCGCGGCGCTCTTCGAGCACCTGGAGCAGCCGCGCACCGTGCTCGACACGCCTGGCGAGCTCGTGGCGCTGGAGGCGGCCCGCGGCCCGCTCGAGCGCGTGGCCGTGGCCGACGACGGCTGCGACGCGGCCCGCGCCAGCGTGCGCGAGGCGCCGCGCGAGCCGGGCGCGTACGAGGCGATCGTCGACGCCGAGGCGCCTGTCGACGTGGTCTTCCGCGCGACGGCGTACAGCGGCTGGCGCGTGCGCGACGGCGGCGTCGAGCTGGCCCCGAGGCGCGTCGCCCCGGGCTTCTTCGCGGTGCGCGTCGGGCCTGGCCGGCACCACCTGGAGGCGGTGGTGGCGCTGCCGCGGTTTTACCTGCCGGCGCTCGCGCTCGCGTGCGGGGCCGCGCTCGCGCTGGGGGCGCCGCGGCTCCGGCGGCCGATCTTCCGCCGTGGCCGGCTCCTAGTCACCAGGCGCCCCTGACGGGCACGACGTCTGGCACAGACAGCCAGACGCCTTGGCCACGGCGGCCAGGCGCGCCGCTTTCGCTTCCACGCGCCGCGCTCGCGCGATAACCTCGCCGATCGACGCGCGGACAAGGGAACACCGGATGGCGGGGAAGACGGCGAAGGCGTCGGACGCAGCGGGGCGGCAAACGCCGACGGGCGCGAAGGCGGCTCCAGCAGGCGCGGCGCTCGCCCGAGTCCGAGCGAAAGGCAGCTTCTGGCTGCGCGTCGAAGTGCCGATCGAGGCGGCCGCCGCGCTCCTCGGCGGGTAGCGGACGCGAGCGGGACGGCGCGCACGCGGAGAACGCCCGCGGAGAGCGAGCAAACGAATGCAGATGGCGGCGGGGGGAGCGATGTATACGCGGGTTGCTGTCGTACAGCTCGCCTATTACCCAGCGATCATCATCGATCGACGGTCTCCGCTCGAGGACCCGCTGTTCGATCCGAGGCGAGCAGCGGACTCGCTGCTCCCCGCGCGCGCCGATGTGCCCAGCGCGATCAAGCCGAAGCTCGAGGCGCTCCGGCGGCGCATCCGTGAGGCCTACAATGCGCAGCTCCTCGCGCGGATCCACGCGGTGCTGTCCGCTTGCGCGGAGTACGGGGCGAGGATCGTGGTCTTTCCCGAGTACAGCGTCCCCTGGGAGATCCTCGGCGGCGTCGCCGACGCGGCGGGCGAAATGGTCATCGTGGCGGGGACGCACTCGGTTGACCGGGCGGCGCGCCGCTCCGGCGTGTACGAGCGCCTTGGCGCCGCGCGGCTCCCCGCGCTCGGACAGTCGGTGTGCCCGGTGCTCCACCGGAGTCGGCTCCTCGGCCTGCAAGCGAAGCGGACCGCGGCGGCGGTGGAGCGGAGCGCGATGCGCCGAGGCGACACGTGGGCGCCCGTGGAGATGCCGGACGGCATCCCGGGCCCCATGGGCGTGCTGCCCTGTCTCGATTTCCTCCTCCGGGACGGCGCGCACGACCTTTCGCCCTTCGCGGAGAAGCTCGGCGAGTGCCGCTTCCTCGCCGTGCCCAGCGCGACGCCGCACACCACGCTGCCAGAGCTCGCAGGAAAGGTGTGGGACGAGGCGCGCCGGTACGGGCGACCCACGCTCTATTGCGACGGCGCCGAAGGCGGCGGCACCTCGATTTACGTCGACGAGGCCCAGCCCCACGAGCTGCGGCGCTTCCCGGATCGGGCGGGGTACCTCGATCCGGGCGACGAAGGCGTGATCGTCGCGGACGTCGATCTCCGGTACGAGCAGGCCAGCGCGCACCTCGCTCGCGCCACGCGCCCCACGGCGCCGCGGCCGGTCGTGCCGGTCGCCGAGGCGACGCTCGTGTACCGAGGCCACCCGGCGGGAGAGGCCTATGCGCAGTGGCTCGACGGCGCCAGAGAGCTCCTTGGGCGCGACGACGACGAGGCGCTCGAGGCGCTCGTCGCGCGGATCGAGGACGCGCGCGACGTGCTGCTGAACGCGGGCGCCCTGTCAGGAGCCGCGGCGCGCGGGAGGCGGCTGCGCCGGCTCTACGACGAGCTCGACAAGCTGACCCGCGTCGAGGAGATACGGCAGTTCACGCGGGAGATCATCGTCCCCGCGGAGGTGCTGCCGCTCGAGGCCTTGCGGGCGGCGACGGCGGCGGCGGCCGCGGACGTCGTGTTCGGGTGGATGACCGAGCGGGAAGCGCGCGAGGCCGGGTTCGTGGAGGTCGAGGCGCGGCTCCGCAAGGCGGTGGACGCGAAGCGGGGCAACGGCGAGTGGACGCTCGACGGAATGGCGGCGCTCGGCGCGGTGGCGCAGGCGGTGCGCGGCGCGCCGGAGGCCGGCGACGACGAGCGGGAGAGCTCGTCGCCGCCGGATCTGCTGGTCGAGCTGCCGCGAAGGCTCGACCCGACAGCGCTGGGAACGCAGCAGCACCGGGGCTGGGTGCTCTCCTTCCAGCGGCATCCATCCGACTTCCGGGCCCCGATGGACGACGCCGCGCCGCGCGCCTCCGGCGATGCCCGCGCGGCGCTCGGCCCCACCGCCGAGCCGGACAAGGGCGCGCTTGCCCCGCGGTTCTCCGAGAACCAGATCCTCTCGGCGGAGAACGTGTTTCTGCTCGCCCTCGCCGAGGGGCGCGAGCACGTGGCGGCGGTCGGCGTCTGGCCTGAAGGCCGGCCGGCGTGGTGCACGCTCATGGTCGCGGCCCTCCGGGACGAGGGGTGGGCCCTGCTGTGGATCGACGGCCTCGAGCGGTGGACCGGGCCCCGACGAGCGTGGGAGACGCTCCGCTCCGCCGCCGTCCGGTCAGGGCTGGCGAACGCCACGCTCGAGGCGATCCCGCAGGACGCCCTGGCGCGGCGGATCGCGCGCCTGGCGCCGCGCTTCGACGGCGCGCGCGGCGTCATCGCGGCGCTCCGCGAGCAGCGGCTGCGCGAGGTCGGGGGGCGGTTCGTGGAGCCGGACGCCTTCGTCGACGGGCGCTGCGAGCCCACGCCCCTGCTCGGCGCCCTCGACGCGTGGCTCTCGTCGAGCGAGAAGATGGCGCTGGTCCTCGGCGAGTTCGGCCTGGGGAAGTCCACCGCGCTCGCCGCGTGGGCCGAGCGGCGATGGGCGTCCGCCGAAGGGCCGAGACCCCTGCTCGTCAACCTCGCTGGCGCCTCGCCGCACGCGAGCCCGGAGCAGCTCCTGCTCCAGGCGGCCGGCGCCCCGGACCTCCCTGCGAACCGCGCCGCCCTGCGCCTGCTCATCCGCCACCGGCTCGTCGTCCCCTGCTTCGACGGCTTCGACGAGATGGCGACGCGCCTGGAGGCCTCCGAGTTCGCAGGGCGGCGCGCCAGCCTGCTGGAGGTCGCGGTCGGCGGCGGCAAGGTGGTCGTCTCCTCGCGCGATGACCACTTCCCCGCCGACGCGCACCTCCCGACCACCGGCGAGTTCGGGCCCTCCCAGGCGCCAGGCACGTCCGTCGGGATACGTCGCTTCACCATCCTGCCGTTCACCGACGCGCAAGTGCGCGAGCTCGTGCGGCAGATCCGCGGCGAGGACGGCGCCGCGGCGGCGCTCTCGCGCATCGCCGCGATCTACGACCTCAGGGACCTCGTGCACCGGCCGCTGCTGCTCGGGATGGTGCTGGCCACGCTGGACGAGTTCGCCTCCGGGGCGAAGGTCGGGCGCGCCGATCTCTACGAGGCGTACCTGAAGCGGTGGCTCGACAACACGCGGAAGGACGACCCGGAGAGCTTCACCGACGAGCAGAAGAAGGAGTTCGCCGAGGCGCTCGCCGAGCAGCTCTGGCGGTCCGGCCAGCCGGCGTGCACCTGGCAGGAGCTCAAGCAGTCGGTCCGCGCTCGGCTCTTTCGCTTCCTGCCCGAAGGCATGCCGACCGACGCCGCGTTCCTGGACATCCAGGGCGGGACATTCCTTGTGCAGGAAGGAAGCGACGGCTACCGCTTCGCGCACAAGGCGTTCCTCGAATACTTCCTGGCGCGCGCGCTGGTGGCGACGCTGGCCGAGCGGCCGATCGAGGCGCTCCGCACCAAGCCGATCACGCGGGAGGTCGCGGCGTTCGTGGGCGAGCTCCTGAGGACGTTCGGCGAGCCGAGGCGCGCGGGGGCGGTGCACGCGGTCCAGTCGTTCCTGAAGATGGACCGTCAATTGACTCCCTCGACGAGGGAGCCGGCCGAGAACGCCCTCCGATTGCTGCTCGGCCTCGCGCGATGGGCCGAGGAGACCGCCGGGTGGATCCCGGAGGGGGCCGATCTCCACGGCGTGCAACTCGCCGGCGAGGACCTGCGCGGCGCGCCCCTCGCGGGCGCGAACCTGCGGGACGCGAACCTGTCCGGCGCCGACCTGTCCGGCGCCGACCTGACGGACGCCGCGCTGAGCGGGGCCATGCTGTCCGGCGCGAAGCTCCACGGGACGATCCTCCGGCGCGCGATCGCGCACCGGGCGGACTTCACGCAGGCCGAGGCGAAGGGGGCCATCGTCGAGCTGGCCAAGCTGGGCGGCGCCGTCCTGCGGCAATCGACCTGGACCGGATGCCGCTGGAACGGCGCGCAGGCTGAAGGGACCGACCTGAGCGCTAGCTTGATCGCGGGCAGGGGCGCTCACCCGGAGCGCGCGCGCAGGCTCGCCGCGACGCCGCCGCTGGCGCGCGTCGACCTGGTGTCCGGACACACCGGCACGATCAACGCGCTCGCATGGTCGCCGGACGGGCAGCGCCTCGCAACCGCGGGGTACGATCATACGGTGCGCCTCTGGCACGCGGACACCGGCGCGGAGCTCGCCCGGTTCGAGGGACATTCCGACTGGGTCCTGGCCGTGGCGTGGCGCCCCGACGGCCAGCGCCTGGCGAGCGCTGGATACGACCTGACGGTGCGGATCTGGCACGCTGGCACCGGCAAGGAGCGCGCCCGGCTCGAGGGCCACGCCGACTGGGTGAGGGCCGTGGCGTGGCACCCGGACGGCGAGCACCTGGCCAGCGGGAGCGACGACCAGACCGTGCGCATCTGGGACGCGAGCACGGGCAGGGAGCTCGCCCAGATCGAGGGCCACGCGCGCGGGGTCAGGGCCGTGGCGTGGCACCCGGACGGCAGGCGCCTGGCCACCGCGGGCGACGGCAACACCGTGCGCATCTGGGACACCGGCACCGGCAAGGAGATCGCGCGGCTCGAGAGCCATGTGCGCGGGGTCTCGGCCGTGGCGTGGCACCCGGACGGCAGGCGCCTGGCCACCGCGGGCGACGGCAACACTGTGCGCATCTGGGACATCGGCACCGGCGGCGAGATCGCCCGGCTCGAGCGCCGCTCGAGCGGGGTCAGGGTCGTCGCGTGGCGCCCGGACGGCAGGCGCCTGGCCACCGCGGGCGACGGCAACACCGTGCGCATCTGGGATGCGAGCACCGGCAGCGAGCTCCCGCGGCTCGAGGGCCATACCAACTGGGTCAGGGCCATGGCGTGGCACCCGGACAACAGGCGTCTGGCGAGCGCGGGCGACGGGAACACCGTGCGCATCTGGGACACCGGCACCGGCAAGGAGCTGACGCGGCTCGAGGGCCACTCCAACTGGGTGCTGGCCCTCGCCTGGCACCCGAGCGGCGACCGCCTGGCCAGCGCGGGGAACGACTCGATGGTGCGCATCTGGGACACCCGCACCGGCAAGGAGCTGACGCGGCTCGAGGGCCACTCCAACTGGGTGCTGGCCCTCGCCTGGCACCCGGACGGCAACCGCCTGGCCAGCGCCGGAGACGACCAGACGGTGCGGATCTGGGACGCGAGCCAGGGGGAGGAGATCGCCCGGCTCGAGGGCCACTTGAACGGCGTCCTGGCCCTCGCCTTTCACCCCCTCGGCAATCGCCTGGCCAGCGCCGGGCACGACGGCGCCGTGCGCATCTGGGAGACGACCACGGGCCAGGAGCTCGCTCGGTTCGAGGGCCATTCCGACTGGATCCTCGCGCTGGCCTGGCATCCGGACGGCGGCCGCCTGGCGAGCGCAGGGCACGATACGACGGTGCGGATCTGGGATCCGGACACCGGCAAGCAGCTCGCGCGGCTTCAGGGCCATACGCGCGACGTGAAGGCCCTGGCGTGGCGCCAGGACGGCGAGCGCCTGGCCAGCGCTGGCGACGACACGACGGTGCGGATCTGGGACGCGGGTACCGGCGAGGAGATCGCCCGGCTCGAGGGCCATACGCTCGGGGTCACGGCCGTCGCCTGGTCGCCGCGCGGCGAGCGCCTGGCCAGCGCGGGGCACGACGGCACCGTCCGGATCTGGGACGCAGCCACGGGCGAGGAGATCGACCGGCTCGAGGGCCACACGCGGCGGGTCATGGCCATGGCCTGGCAGCCGCGCGGCAACCGCCTGGCGAGCGCGGGGCACGACGGCACCGTCCGGATCTGGAGCGCGGATCAGCGCAGGCTCCTCGCCAGCTTCGTCTCCGCCGGCATGACCGCGCTCGCGCGCACGCCCGGAGGCTTCTGCCTGATCGACGGCGCGGAGCCCGAGCGCGCCCGCCTCGCCCTCCGCCGCCCCGACTCGCGGACGACGCTGTACCTGCCCCTGGCCGGCTTCCGGGACATCCTGCGGCGCCCGGACAAGGTCTTCGCCGCGCTCGCCGGCGATCTCACCGGCGACAACGTCGCAGAGGAGCTCGCGCGCCACGGCTACGCGGGCGGAGTCCCCTGGGACGGCGAGGAGCTCTTCACCTCCGGTGCTCCAGGCGCGCCTCTGCCGCGGACGGTCAGCTCCGTGCCCCCGCGCGCGGCCACGGACGGCCCCCCCGCGCCCGACGCTCCGCTCTCGAGCGCCATCGCGAACCCCTTCCGTCCCGGCCCGGCGCTCATCGACGCCCCTTCCCTCCCCGGCCGCGCCCCGGTGCTGGCGGAGCTCTTTGCCCTGATCGAGAGCCGCAGCCCCGCGATGCTCCGCGGGCCGCGCCGCTCCGGCAAGACGTCCATCCTTCACCACCTCGCCGCACGCCTCTCCCCGACCCACGCGGTTCACCACAAGACCCTTGAGGGCCGGGCCCAGCCCATCCGCACCGCCGACGATCTCGCCCGCGTCCTCGAGCCCTCTCTCCAGTCCGACGCCACCCCCGCGTTCACCCTCCGCGACCGCCTCTCCAGCGCCGGCAACGCCGTCCTGCTCCTCGACGAGGTCGCCAATCTTTATCAGGCCGACGCCACGGTCTTCGCCTGGCTCCGCGCCGTCGGCCAGGAGAGGACCAGCGTGGTGCTCGTCGGCTCGCACTGGGACTGGGTCACCATCGTCGAGCACGCCTTCGCCACCGCCCCGGGCTCCTCGTTCGGCAACGACGTCACCCCGATCAACCTCGGTCCGCTCCCCGAGGCCGACGCGATTCGCTTCCTCGTCGACACCGCGCCTCCCGACGTCCCGATGGAGGCCGAGCGCACCGCCCGCTGGATCGTCGAGCTCTGCGGCCCATGGCCCTTCTACCTCCAGGTGATGGGCTATGCCCTCGTCCAGGCCGTCCGCGCCGGCCAGCGCCGCGCCCTGGTCGAGCGCGCCGGCGTGCGCGAGCTCTACGAGCTACGCCTGCTGCTCGACCGCGACGCCGCCTTCTTCCGCGCCCGCTGGGCCGAGCTGCCCGAGCGCGCGCGCGCCGTCCTCGGCGCCCTCCGCGCCGCCCCCGACGCGGCGCTGCCCGAGGTGCGCAGGCTGCCTTCCGAGGACGTCACCGTCCTCTGCGACGCGGGTCTCTGCGACGCGCTCGGGACATGGCTCGCGGATCCGCCGTTCTTCGACTGGATTCGACGGGTGGCCAGCGAACCAAGGAGAGAGCCTTGATGCGCGTGTTCGACGTGAGGAGACCCTACTCGCCGGAGCGCGACGTCCGCGATCACGGCCACCTCCTGGATCGCTTGATGTCCCTGCCCGCGAACGGCGTGCTCTGGCCGCTCGTAGGCGCGCGCAGGGCCGGCAAGACGTGGACGCTCAAGGCGCTCGCTCACCACCTCGGCCTCGCCGACAAGACGAGCGTGCGCTACGTCGACCTCCGTAGGGTCGGCCCGGCGCTTCCCAGCGTGCCGCCGGGGATAACGCTCCTCCTGGATGAACCGCAGCTCGCCGGCCAAGGCGGCACCCCGCGCGACGCGAGCGCCTTCCTGCGCTGGTGCCGCGATCTCTACAGCGACAACACAAAGATCCTCCTGGCGATGAGCCCCGCCGAGTGGATAGCGCTCGAGCGCGCGGCCGCCGGAGACGCCGGGCTGCTCTCCTCGCGGGACATGCGGTTCCTCGATCCGCTCACGCCCGCCGAGACGCTCAAGCTCGCCCGCACCGACGCGTCGAGGGCGCTCCTCCCCGAGCTGCCCGAGATCTGGCGCCGGAATCCCTTCCTGATCGAGTTCGTCTTCGAGCTCGCCGAGCAATCTCCCGATCTGGCGAACGCCCCATGGACGCTCCAGTGGATGGCGCGCGTGCGCAGCGAGCGCATGGAGTTCGCCTATCACCGCGCCGTATTCGAGGACGGGCTGACCGACGCGCAGCGGTGCGTCCTCCGCGAGATCGCGCGCGGCGCGTCTCCCCGCGACGAGAATGTCGATCTGCTCGAGCGCTGCGGCCTCGTGGAGCGCCGCGGCGGGCGCCCCGTCCTCGCCGATCCGATCCTCGAAGCGAACCTGTGCCCGCTGCGGATCCACCACGTCTCGGATATCCATTTCGGCCCGAAATCCGCCGAGCGCGTCGACGTGAAGGAGAGGAACCAGCACGGCAACGCCATGAAGGGCGGGCTGGGCCCCCCGCGCGTCTGCGATCATTACGTCGAGCACGTGGCCGAGCTCGCCGCGGCCGGCCGCGCGCCGCACCTGCTCGTCGTGTCCGGCGACGTCGCCGAGTGGGCCGACGACGACCAGTACGCCGAGGCCCGCCTCTGGCTCGATCAGGTCTCCAGGCACCTCGCGGCTCACCCTCGCTTGCCGCCCGACGAGCCCAACGTGCTGCTCGTGGGCGGCAATCACGACGTCGACTGGCGGCAGGCGACGGGGCCCGCGCAGGCCGGGACGCAGGCGCGCCACGTCCCTTTCGCGCGGGCGTTCGGCGATCACCCGCGCTGCGCGCGGCCGCCGCTCGAGGAGCCGCCCGCGACGCGGGCGCTCGCGGTGGCGCGGTATGCGGATCTCGGGGTGGAGTTCGCGCTGCTCGGATCGGCGGAGTTCGGCGGCCAGGAGGAGGAGGATCCGGTCCGGGACGAGCTCCTCTCGCTCATCGGCCGCCTGCGGCAAGGCGCCATGGAAGAGCCGGACGCCGAGCGCGCCGCGGCGCTGCGCGACCACGTGGCGCGCATCGATCCCGGCCTGGTCCACAACGCGGATCTCCAGCGCCTGCGCAGGGCGCAGTGGCACGCGCCGATCCGGATCGCGGTCCTGCATCACCCGGTGTCCCCGCTGCCGTCGACCGAGCTCGCCCGCTTCGGCGGCCTGATCAACGCCGGTGAGGTGAAGGACGCGCTGGCCCACAAGGAGTTCTGCCTGGTGCTCCACGGCCATAGCCACACGGGCTGGTTCGGCAAGGAGCAATGGCCGGAGCGGCACGAGGACTGGACGATCCGTATCGCCGCGGCGCCGTCGCTCTCGAGCCGGGAGGTGCAGGAGCACAACGGCTACAACGAGATCGAGGTAGCGCGCGACGGCGCGGGCGGCGAGGTCGGCTATCACATCCACGTGAGGCGCATGGTGAGAGAGGGCGCGACCTGGACGCGACGAGCGTCGATGGGGCCGTTCGCGCCGGGGAAGTAGCGCCGCGGCCGGGGGGCGCGCGACTGCGGCGGGGAGCGGCGCAGAACATGCTCGACGTCCCTCTACTCGGCACCGTGGACATGGAACGGACGCTCAGGAATGCGCGCTCGATCGCGGTGCTGGGGATCAAGCCGGAGAGCCGCCGGGACCTCGATGCGCACCAGATCCCGCTTTACCTCCAGAAGGTCGGCTACCATATCCTCCCCGTCCCGACCCGCTATCCCGAGGCGACCCGGATCCTCGGCGTGCCCGTCCACCGCCGCCTGATCGAGCTTCCCGCGCCCATCGACGTGCTGAACGTCTTCTGCAAGCCCGAGGAATTCGTGCCCCACGTCGAGGATGCGCTCGTGCTGCGCCCGTCTTTGGTGTGGTTTCAATCCGGGCTGCTCGAGCTCTCGGCGGCGCGCAGGCTGCTCGACGCGGGGATTCCGGTCGCGGAGGATTGCATCGGCTGCCGGCGCGCGTCGATGTGGCCTTCCATCGAGCCATTCGAAGCACAACGCTCGGCGGCGAGCTCCCGGACGCCATGAAAACAGCCCCACGCTCGACGCCCTCCGGCCTCGTGTGGATCCCTGGCGGCACCTTCACGATGGGCCAAGCGCCGATCTTCGAATCCGAGGCGCCAAACCCACCGCATCCCGTCGAGCTGTCGCCCTTCTGGATCGGCGCGCACCCGGTCACCCGCGCCGAATACAACGTCTTCATCGAGGCGACGGGCGCCGCAGCGCCGCCCTCCGCGGGCCGGCCCGAGCTCGACGCGCCCGACCGGCCCGTGGTGAACGTGAGTTACGCGGAAGCCCTGCGGTATTGCGCCTGGGCCGGGGGGACCTTGCCCACGGAGGCGCAATGGGAGCTCGCCGCGCGCGGATTCGATGGGCGGCGATATCCCTGGGGAGACGACCCCCCGGACGAACGACGCGCCTGCTTCGCCGAGGACTGGAATCGCGGCGGGCCGAGCCCGATAGGCGCGCACCCGGCCGGCGTGAGCCCTTTTGGTTGTCACGACATGGCCGGCAATGTCTGGAGCTGGTGCCTGGACGCGTTTCGCGCGGACGCGCACCTCGAACGAATGCGCCTCGGCCGCGATCCGTGCGTGGGCGGCGCGACGCGGGTGCGCCCGCTGCGAGGCGGGTGCTGGCGCAGCATCGAGAGCAGGCTCCAGTCGGCGTACCGCAACTGGAGCCACGAGGTCGCGCGACATACCACGATCGGCTTTCGCCTCTGCATCTCGACTGTTTGACGCGAAGGCTGTCAAGAGGAAGGCAGCTCGCGTGAAGCCGGCGAGGGCGGGGATGCCGAGGGGTGCGGGGATGCCGAGCAGGACCGCGGCGACGGACGCGCTCTTACGCGGGTCCACGGCACGCTCGTGCCTTCCGCGTGGCAACGCCCTCATCCTGCCTCCTGCCGTGGGCCCCGGCGGGCGCCTGGCATACCCTGGGTCAGGTCGTATCCTTCATCCCCGCCTCTGCCGGCCGCGGCCGTACGATGCATGGCCCCGACGCCTTGGTTGCGGCCCGACGGGTCGAGGTTGTTGCGGGCTGGGTGACGGTCGCCATCACCGGCATCCTCCCACCGGCACAGCTCGTGAACGGCGCCAGCAAGACGGACGCGTCCGACGCAGGCGAAGACCCGACGCGCCTCGCGCACGCCTGTCCGCCGATCGCGATGGCTGACCAGCAGGCGCCCTGAGCGCGCCTCACGTGCCGTGATGGGCGCGGCGCGGACATCAAACGGAAACATAGGGTCGACAACCCATCTGGGGCATGACATCAGACGGAAACATAGGGTCGACAACCCACCTGGGGCATGACATCAGACGGAAACATATGATCTACAACCTATTTTGGGCTCGACATCGACCGGAAACATACGATTTACGATTCATTCACGGTCCTTGTTTTATGAATCCGTCCTGAGGCCTCGATCGCCGCACCGCGAGGTCCTCCAGAACTTGCAACTTACGAGGACCCATGACCCAGGCTACCAAGGCGACCAAGATCGAGCTATTTTCGCTGTCGACTCCAGCGATGCGCGCATTCCACCTGACCTGGCTGGCGTTCTTCGCCTGCTTCTTCGCGTGGTTCGCGGTGGCACCGCTGATGCCGGTCATCAAGGGTGAATTCGGGCTGACCAAGGAGCAGATCGCCAACATCAACATCGCCGCGGTGGGCATCACGGTGGCGGGTCGTCTGGTGATCGGGCCGCTCTGCGACAAGTACGGCCCGCGGGCGACCTACACGTGCTTGCTGGCGCTCGGCGCCATCCCCGTGCTCGGGATCGCGCTCGCGCAGAGCTATGAGGTCTTCCTGTTCTTCAGGCTGCTGATCGGCATGATCGGCGCGAGCTTCGTCATCACGCAGTACCACACGTCCGTCATGTTCGCTCCCAACGTGGTCGGCACCGCGAACGCCACCAGCGCGGGCTGGGGCAACGCCGGAGGGGGGGTCACGCAGTCGACCATGCCCTGGGTGCTCGCGGCGGTGCTGAGCCTGGGCGTCAGCTCATCGCTCGGCTGGCGCCTCGCGATGGTGGTGCCGGGCGCGCTCATGCTCGTCGTCGCGGTCCTCTACTGGAAATACACCCAGGACTGCCCGCAAGGGAACTACAAGGACCTTCGCGCGGCGGGCGTCGAGATCGAGGGCGGGAAAAAGGGCGGATGGGCGATCTTCAAGGCGGCGATGGGCAACTACCGGTCCTGGATGTTGTTCGTCACGTACGGGGCCTGCTTCGGGATCGAGCTCTTCGTGCACAACGTGGCCGCCAGCTACTTCGTGGACCGCTTCAAGCTGGATCTCCAGACCGCAGGCATGGCCGCGGGCAGCTTCGGGCTGCTGGCGCTGTTCGCGCGCGCGGTGGGCGGCATACTCTCCGATCGGCTGGCGCACCGGAAGGGCCTGGACGCCCGCACGACGCTCCTGTTCGCGCTGATGGTCGGCGAGGGGCTCGGCCTGCTCTGGTTCTCCCGGATGCAGACCGCGGGGATGGCGGTGCTCGCGATGATCGTCTTCGGGCTCTTCACGCACATGGCTTGCGGCGCCACCTACGCGCTCGTGCCCTTCATCGATCGCAAGGCGCTCGGCGGCGTCGCGGGTATCGTGGGCGCGGGCGGCAACGTCGGCGCGGTCGCGGCGGGTTTCCTGCTCAAGGCGGTCGGCGACACCCAGGATTGCTTTGCGGTGCTGGGCTTCGCCGCGCTCGTCTCGTCGGTGTGCGCGATCCTCGTGCGCTTCACGGCCGCCCACAAGGCGAGCGAACAGGCCCTCTACGACAAGGCCCTCGCCGAGCGCCTCGCCCAGAGCGGCGCCCCGGCCCCGGTCGGCCTCGCGCGCGCGAGCTGAGCACGCTTTAGGTGATCGCCGCGAACTCTCAAGGGTCTCGCGGCGTCGCCTGTCGGCGGGAGCGCAGGGCGCCTCGTCATCGGCCTCCACGACCCGCGGTCGAGCGCGGAGCCCGCCCGTGAAGATGCAGCAGGAGCTCACCGCGCCCGCGGCCGCTGCCCCGGAGGACCTACCACTGCTCCATCTCAAAGTGATCGCGCACGATCCACTGAGGCGTTCCGCAGTCGTGGACGCTGCCCAGCGTGAACCGCTGACCAAAGCCGCGCAGCGCCGCCATCTGCTCGGGTGTCGCGGAGGTGATGTTCGCCAGCAGCCGCAAGCTCGGCAGCCCCTCGCCGCGCAGAAGCGACAGCGCCGCGTCCGCGCCGAGCGGCGTGAAGAATGACATGAGCAGCTCGAGCGACCGATCTCGAGCGTGACTCAGCGCGTACGCGGCCGCGTCATCGAAGTCACCCTCCTCCACGTTCAGCCGCTGCAGCGATGCCCAGCTCGCGCTCTCCGCCAGGTCACGCCAGAACGCCGGGCCCGCCGGAGTTCCCCACAAGCTCAGCGAGCGCAGCCGTGCCGCCAGCGGCAGACCCGACAGACACGGCATCATGCTGGCGTCCACCTCACCGCAGCCGAGCGCCAGCCGCTCCAGCCGGGGCCAGCATGCGCCCTCGAACAGCGTGCGCAGCGATCCACTCAACACCCGCTCGTTGAAGCCGAGCGACAGGTGCCGCAATCGCGGCCAGGCGCCCGCGCCGTGCAAAGCCTCCAGGCCGGCGTCCCCGATCCGTAGATTCCACAGCCCCAGTTGCTCGAGCTCCTCCTTCGGCAGCACGCGAGCAAACTCCGCCATCACGGCGTCCCCCTCGAAGCTCGCGCCGCTCGCTTCCAACACCAGCTGCCGCAGCATCGTCGCCGCGGGGGCTCGCGCCAGCGTCAACGCATCTCCTGCGTCGAGCAAGGCATCGGACAACAGCAGCCGTCGCGGCTTCAACGACTCGAGCGCAGCCAGGCACTCCTCCAGCTCGGCGCGCGGCAATTGCTCGATCTCCAGCGAGCTCGCGTCCAGCAGCCGTACTCGAGTCAGACGCCACAGGCACGCCGCATGATGCTTCCTCACCCGACGCACCCTGAACAACCCCCACTCGAACTCGCCGTCGACCCCATCCTTGTCGTCCAGCCCCCACGCCCCGCGCAGCTCCTCCCGCGCCCTCCGCCGCGCTTGCCACGCTCCCGCCTCGTCGGCTCTCACCCGCCGCTCCCATTCGATCAGCTCAGCCAGCGGATCACCCGCCGCCGTCAACGTCCCGGCGTACGCGAGCCAGGCCTGCGCATCGGACGGATCACGCCGCAGCGCGGCCTCGAGCTCTCTGTCGTTCATCGTTCGCCTCGGCGTCGCTGTGCCTACAATGCCACCTTCACGCGGTCGACGCCAAACCCAGGCGCCCTCGCAACCGGGGGCGCGAGCGCGCGGCCGCAGGTCAGCGCGAGAGCGGGCTCGCCGAGCTGCGCAGCTCGCGGCGCCCCGCCGACAGGGCCTCCATCAGCGCGGTGTCCTCGGCTGGCTTGACGAGGTGCTTGTCGAAGCCCGCCTCTCGCGATCTCCTCCGGTCCTCGTCCTGACCGTAGCCGCTCAGGGCGACGAGGCGCGTCGACGCGAGCGACGGCTCGGCGCGGATGGCGCGGGCCACGTCGTACCCATCCATCCCGCCCGGCAACCCGAGGTCGCACAGGACCACATCCGGAGGGCGCGTCCGGGCCGCCGTCAGGCCGGTCGGGCCGTCGAACGCCGTCTCCACGTCGTAGCCGCTCAGGGTCAAGAGCATCTCGAGGCTCTCGGCCGCGTCGTGGTTGTCCTCGATCACGAGGACGCGAACCCCCTGGCGACTGGCGTCCTCCCCGTCGGAGGCGGCCGACAGGTCCCGGGCGACCGGCGCCGCGAGCGGCAGCCGCAGCGTGAACACCGAGCCGCGGCCGATCCCCTCGCTGTGAGCCGCCACCGTCCCGCCGTGGAGCTCGACGAGCCCCTTCACCAGCGCAAGGCCGAGCCCGAGCCCCCCCTTGCTCCGGGCCAGCCCCTGATCCGCCTGACTGAACGGATCGAAGATGCGCGATAGCAGCCCTGGATCCATCCCGACGCCGTTGTCCTCGACCGTGATGACGGCCTGTCCAGACATGCCCCCTTCGCGCCCGGGCGCCCGAGGGCCCGCCTCGACGCGCACCGACACGCGCCCGCCCTCGCTCGCGCCCGCGTCGGTGAACTTGCCGGCGTTCTGCAGCAGATTGCCCAGCATCTGCGCCAGCCGGGTGTCGTCCCCCTCGACCCAGAGCGGCTCGTCCGGCGCGCTCACGCGGAGCGCCACGCCCTCCGCCTCGAGGTTCGCCCGGTAATCCTCGGCGGTCTGGCGGACGATGCCGACGAGATCGCAGCGCGCCTTGCGGAGCTGGATCCGGCCGCGGGCGATGCGAGAGATGTCGAGCAGGTCGTCGATCAGCCGGACCATGTGCGTGACCTGGCGATCGATCACGTCCCGGGCTCGCCGCTGCACGGGATCCGCCGCTCCGACCCTCCGGAGCATCGCGACGGCCGTGCGGACGGGCGCGAGGGGGTTGCGCAGCTCGTGGGCCAGCATGGCCAGGAACTCGTCCTTCCGCCGGTCCGCGTCCCGCAGCGCCTGCTCTGCCAGCTTGAGATCGTGGATGTTGATCGCGATCCCGAACCAGCGGACGATCCGGCCCGATGCGTCGCGGATGGGCCGCCCGCGCACCTTGAACCACTGGTATCCGCCGTCGCGCCACCGGATACGGTACTCCAGGTCATACGGGGCGAGCCCGCCGACCGCGGCGCGCCAGGAGGCGAAGACCCGCTCCCGATCGTCCGGGTGCAGGACCTCGAGCCACCGGTCGCCGAACTGCCGCTCGGCGGGCACGCCGGTGAACTCGACCCATTGCTCGCTGAAGAACTCGCAGTAGCCGTCGGGCCGCGTCGCCCACACCATGCCCGGGATCGATTCGAGGGTCTGACGGTGAAAGAGCTCGCTCTCGCGGAGGGCGGCCTCGGCCCGGTGGCGCTCGGTCAGATCCAGCATCGAGCCGATCATGCGGGTGGGCGCGCCGCTCGCGCTCCGGCCGATGTAGCCGCGGTCGAGGACGGGCGCGTACGAGCCGTCGCCCCTGCGAAAGCGGTACTCGTCGGTCCAGCTCTCCCCGTTGCCCTCGATCGCCGCGCGGATCCCCTCGGTCACCCGCGCCTTGTCCTCGGGGTGGATGCGGTCGTACCAGCCCTCGGGGCCGTCGCCGAGCTCCTCCGGCGTGCAGCCGAAGTGCTGGACGACCGCTCCGTTCCAGTAGACCCGGTTCGTCTCCAGATCCCAGTCCCAGATCACGTCGTTCGTGGCGCGGTTGACGAGGCGATACTGCTCCTCGCTCCGCCGGACGGCCGCCTCGGCCTCCAGCCGGGCGGCTTCTGCGCTGGCCGCGCGGTCGCGGACCTCGCTCTCCCGCAGCGCCACCTCGGCCTGCCCGGCCGCGGTGGCGCCCTCGGCGCGCTGGCGGCCAGTCCCGTCCACCCGTGAGCTCCGCATCGTCCTCGCCCGGAGGTTTGCGTAGTGGCGCGCTCGGCGTTTGGCCACCCGCCGACGCGCTCGTCGCGCCGAGAAACGATGCCGGGGACCGCGGCGACGCGGGCCCCCGCGCGGGCCCCGTCAGCCGACGCGAGCTCGCCTGCGCGGTTGCGGCCGCGGCCTCTGGTAACAATGCATAGAGCGTGGCCGCGCTGGGGAAATCCGCGGAAGAAGGCGCCGCCGACGCGCTCAAGCGACAGCTGGCCGAGCTCGGCGGCTCCGAGGCGTTGCTGCAGGCCATCCTGGGCAGCGCATCCGATTGCATCCTGGTGATCTCCCCGGACGGCACGATCCTGCTCTCCGGGCGCGCGCTGCCCAGGGCGAGCTCGACGAGCCTGCTGCGGACGAGCATCTACGAGCACATCGCGCCGGAGACGCGCGAGGCGGCCCGCTCCTGCGTCGAGCGCGTCGTACGGTCGGGGGCGCCCGACAGCTGCGAGTGCACGATCCCCGGCGAGCACGGCCACGCGGCGCGCTACGAGGTGAGGGTCAGCCCCATCCTGTGCGGCGGCCGCGTCGCCACCCTGCTCATGATCTGCGCCGACGTCACGGAGCGGAGGGCAACGGAAGCGGCGCTCCGGAGGAGCGAGGAGCGCTATCGTTCGGTGATCGCCGCCCTCGACGAGGGGATCGTCCTCCAGGACGCGAGCGGCTCGATCGAGGCGTGCAACGCGAGCGCCGAGCGCATCCTCGGGCTCACGTCCGCGGAGATGGCGGGCCGGGAGAGCCGCGATCCCCGCTGGAGCGCCGTCCACGAGGACGGCTCTCCGTTCAACGGCGACCTGCACCCGGCCATCGTGACGCTCCGCACGGGGGCGCCGCAGAAGAACGTGATCATGGGGGTCCACCGGCCGGAGGGCGAGATGGCGTGGATCTCCATCAACTCGCAGCCGCTGCTCCGCGCTGGCGAGGCCCTCCCCTACGCGGTCGTCGCGTCGTTCCACGACATCACGGAGCGCAAGCGGTCCGAGGAGGAGCTGAGGAGGAGCGAGGAGCGCTTTCGCGCCACATTCAACCAGGCCGCGGTCGGCATCGGCCAGGTGTCGGTCGAGGGCCGGTGGCTCCGGTTGAACGAGAAATTCTGCGATCTCGTGGGCTACTCCCATGCAGAGATGACCGATCTCACGTTCCAGCAGATCACCTATCCGCCGGATCTGCCCACCGATATCGCGAACGTGCGCCGCATCTTGTCGGGGGAGGTCCAGACGGTCTCGCGGGAGAAGCGTTATGTCCGGAAGGGCGGCGAGCTGGTCTGGGCGAAGGTCACGGTCTCGCTGGTCCGTCACGCCTCCGGGGCGCCTGCCTACTTCGTCGTCATCGCGGAGGACATCACGGACCGGAAGCACGTCGAGGAGACGCGCCAGGAGTTCTTGACCATCGCGTCGCACGAGCTCAAGACGCCCCTTACCCCGGTGATGCTCCGGGTGCAGGCGCTCCTTCGCATGTACCGGAGGGCCGGCGGGCCGCCGCCGGCCGCCGAGGAGGTGATCCCGAAGCTCGAGGCCGTGGAGGCGCTGCTCGACAGGCTGAACCGGCTCGTCGAGGAGCTCCTCGACATCTCGCAGATCACGGCGGCGCCGATGACGGTGGCGCCGGAGGAGGTCGACCTCAGCGCGCTCCTCCGGGACATCCTGAACGGACACGCGGCGCTGCTCCGGCGCGCGGCGTGCCCGGTCACCGTCGACGCGCCGAGCGCCCTCCGCGGCCACTGGGACCCGGTGCGGCTCGAGCAGATCATCACCAACCTGCTCTCCAACGCGTCCAAGTACGGCGTCGGCAAGCCCGTCGACGTGGCGCTCGAGGCGTCCGGCGACATGGCGCGCCTCACCGTCCGCGACCGCGGGATCGGCATCGCGGCGGCCGATCACGAGCGGATCTTCCGCTGCTTCCAGCGGGCGACGACGTCCCGCCAATACAGCGGGTTCGGGCTCGGCCTCTGGATCGTGCGCGAGGCGGCGGAGGCGATGGGCGGGGCGGTCCGCGTGGAGAGCCGCCTGGGCGAGGGCGCGAGGTTCACTGTCGAGCTGCCGCGCGCGCGGCGGCACGCCGGCCGCTGATCAGCTCGCGTCCGGGGGCATGATCCCGCGCACGAGCTTCTGCGCGCTCGCCATGCTGGAGACCAGGCTGTAATGCTGGACGGCCTTCTCGACGGCCGCGATGAGCCCCGACACGTCGCCATTCTTGTCGAAATAGCCGAACGCCTTGTGGGTCGAGAGCAGGTCTTGCTTCTCCAGGATGTCCTGGAACGCTGTGTAGAAGATGATCGGCACCTTCGGGAACAGCGCCTTGATCTTCAGGTAGGCAGTGAGCCCGTCGATGCCCGGCATGCGGATATCCAGGATGACCAGGCTGACCATCTCCGTCATGGCGGCGATGCCCTCCTGCGCGCTCGCGTACAGGCGCACGTCGTAATCACGCCGCAGCGTGAACTCGAGCGCGGACCGCATCCGCGGGTCGTCGTCGATCACGACCACGATCGCCCGCTCCTTGTCGGGCGCCTCCGGCGCCTCGTCCGAAGCTTCGCGGAAGCGCCTGGTGAATTTCGCCGATGTCATCTTGGCGCCTCCTTTCAATTCCCGGAGAGGTTGAGATCGATCCGGCCGACGGGCGCGCCGGCCGGCTGCGGCTGTTGCGGCTGCTGCGGCTGGTGGTGGAGCGCCGCGCGCGGAAGCCGGACGACGAACGTCGTTCCGCGCTCCGCCGCGCTCTCGACGTCGATCGTCCCGCGGTACATCGCGACGAGGCGGGAGACGAAGCTGAGCCCCAGGCCCACGCCGGTCGTCGGCTTCGTCGAGAAAAACGGCTGGAAGATCCTCGAGAGGTCGTCGGACGAGATCCCGTCGGCGTTATCGCTGATGGTGAGGACCTGGAGCTCCCCCTCGTCGACCGTCTCGACCCGCATCCGCCGCCCGCGGCCGTCGCCGACCAGGAGCAGCGCGTCGCGCGCGTTCAGGACGATGTTGCTCACGATGGAGTCGAAGTGCGACTCGTACCCGACGACCGCCGAGCCGCCCCGGAGATCGAGCTCGACCGACACGCCCTGGCGCGCGAACTCGTCGCGGTGCCGCGCCGCGACGGACTCGATGACGCGGCGGAGGCTCACGACCTCGTTGCCGGCGAGCGCGACGCCGAGCTTCGAGTACTCAAGGATCCTGTTCGTGACGCTCAGCGCGCGCTCCGTGCAGTCGCCCACCATCCGGAGCACGCTGTCGAGCGTCTCCTCCGCCTCCTCGATGTCGCCCAGGTGGGCGAGGGCCGCCTTGATCTTGCCCTCCGGGATATCGCCCTTGAGCAAGTCGAACAGCTCGCCGAGCCGGGCCGCGTTCTTCGCGCACAGCGTCTCGCCGCCCTGGGTCACCGACTCGAGCACCATGGCGGCCCCCGAGAGGGCGTTGCGCATCTCGTGCGCGAAGCCGCCCGCCATCTGGTTCTCGACCGCCTCCCGCTCCAGGCGGACGATCGTCGCGTGGGCCTGCTCGAGCTCCGCCGTGCGCTCGCGGACCTTCTGCTCCACGCCCGTGTAGAGCCTCGCGTTCTCGATGGAGATCGCCATCTGCGAGGACAGCATCGAGAGCAGCTCCAGCCGATCCTGGGTGAACGTCCCGGTCGCCGTGTTGTTCTCGAGGTAGATGGCCCCGTAAAGGCCGTTATGGTGGGTGATGGGCGTGCACAGGACGGACCTCGGGCAGCGCTGCGCGACGTAGTCGTCGCGCTGGAACTGCCGATCTGTCGAGGCGTCGGAGAGGACGACGCACTGGCCCGTCCGCGCGACGTACTGCACGATCGCGGCCCAGAGGAGCGGGCGTTCGTGCGCCGCGGCCTTGTCGAGGGGCAGCCCCGGGAAGCGCGGTTCGTCGCGGCCGTCGGTCCAGTCGACCTCGGCCTCGATCCGCAGGCCGTCGCCGTCCCGGAGGACGAGGCAGCCACGCTGGGCGCCGGCGTTCTCCATGGCGACCGACAGGAGCTTGGCGAGCAGCCTGTCGAGCACGATCTCCCCGGAGATCGCCTGCGCCGCCTTCAGGACCGTCCTGAGGTCGAGGCGAGATGCGCCGAGCGAGGTCGTCGTGACGAACGTCCGCGAGGGCGCGATCTCCGAGGATCGCGGAGCGTGCGCCTCGCGCGCGGCGAGCTGCGGATACCGCTCCTCCAGGTCCTGCGCCTTGCGGGCGGCGCCCCAGAGGTCGTAGTGGTAACTCGCGTCCGCGAGGTAGACGCGCGCGAGCTTCTCTTTCCCCTGCGCGAGCCAGAACCGCCCCGCCAGCTCGCAGGCGACCGCGGCCTCGTTCACGTAGTCGTGCTCCGAGGCGGACGCGATGGCGCGGTCGTACAGGTCCAGCGCCTCGGCCGCGCGGCCGTCGATCCGCGCGAGCTCGGCCTCCACGAGCAGGTACCGGTGCAGGAAGTTGCTGGCGCACGTCGCGGACAGCGCCTTGAGCTTCGCCTGGTTCTCCGACAGCTTCTCGCGGTAGCGCGCCTTGTCCTCCGGCGAGGCCGCCGGGTAGAGCGCTGTCATGGCGAGAGAGTAATAGAAGGTGTGCAGCGGCGTGAACACCTTGCCCGTGCTCGCGCCGAGGGTCGGCTCCGTCTCGGCGGCGTGCCTGTAGGCGAGCTCGTATTCGCCGAAGACGAAATAGAGCATGGCCTGCGCCGTATGGATATAATTGACGGTGTTGAAGTTCTTCGTCGCGTAGAGGCCGGGGAGCGCCTGCTCGGCGTCGAAGAACTCTCCCTTGATCTTCGCCGCGTGCTCGGACCTGCCGGTGAGGTTCCGGATGACCTGCCGCCAGACGCTGAGCTGGTTGATGACCTGCTCCTGCTTGAACCTGAACACCTCCTCGATGTGCCTGTCGAACATCGCCTCGAGGTCGAGGAGGTTCTGCCCGGAGACGGCGCCGCAGACGAAGGCGTTGATCAGGCAGTACGCGGCGCTCTCGGCGTCGCCGTTCTCGGCGTAGCTCAGGTACCCTTCGATGAGCGGCGCCTGGCTCTCGCGGGCCGGACGGTAGAAGTGCCGGGAGAGCCCGTAATAGAAGTTGTAGACGCTCGCCTTGTAGAACGGCTCGTCCCGGCGCCTGTGCACGGCGATCGCCAGCTCGCCGAACCGGGATCCCGTGGCGATGTCGCCCACGCCGGCGTTGACGAGCACGCTGAACGCCGCGAACGCATAGGACGAGAGCGGCGACTCGCCGTGCTCCATCGTCAGGTCGAGCGCGCGGCAGATGAAGAGCCCGAGCATCTCCGGCGCGGCGAAATACGACGCATGGATCGCGCGCCGGAGGATCACGAGCGCGGCTTGCTTCGGGGCCTCCGTCATCGGGGCGAGCCGGCCGAGGCGCTCGAGGCCGATCTCGGCGACCTGCTTCGTCGTCTTGGTATAAGCGTCGAGGAAATCCTGCATGCCGGGGCTCGCCGGGAACGTCTCTCCGAGCTGCGCGAGCGCCTCCACGGCGATGTCCACGGCCTTGCGGAACTCCGCCTGGGTGTGGTGATAGAGGATCAGGAGCTCGTAGAGCTTGCTCCTGTTCATGACGTCGTGGATCTCGCACAGGGCGGCGTCCACGAGCTCCTTCATCGCGCCCCAGTCGGCGTTCATGCACGCCGCCTCGGCCGCGCCGACGTGGAGCGCGCTCATCAGCGCAGGATCGCCCTGCCAGGCGCTCGCAGGCAACAGCGAGAGGCCTCGAGCGAAGTAGCCGCGCGCCGCGTCGAAGGCGGCGGAGAGCTGCGCGCGCCGGCCCGCGAGGAGGTTCAGCTCCGCGAGGCGCCGCTGCTCCGCAGCGTCGCTCAGCAGGTCGGCGCCGCGGTTCAGGTGGTAAACGACGTCGAAGACCTTCTCCTCGGGGGCGCGCCCGCCCAGGCTCCGCAGGAGCAGCCGGCCGATGTCGGCGTGGAGGCCGCTGCGCTCGCCGTCCTCGATCATGGCGTACGCGGCCTGCTGGACGCGATCGTGGAGGAACCTGTAGTCCGGGAAGACGAGCGGCGCGGCGAGATCGTCGGGCGCCGCGGGCTCCATCGGGGAGAGCGGGACGAGGAGGCCCTCCTGCAGCGCGGGCACGAGGTGCCTGTAGGCATCGGCGCGGGTCTCCTCGCGGATGACCGCCAGCCTGCCCAGGTCGAAGCGGTTGCCGAGGCAGGACGCCGACATCAGCGCTCGCTGCGTGTCCTCGGGGAGCTCCCGGAGCTTGCCGATCATCAGATCGACGACGTTGTCCGTGATGTTCCTGGACTCGATGTGCTCGACGTCCCATGTCCACGCCGCGAGCCCGGCGTCGTACCGCAAACACCCGGTGTGGTGCAGCGTGCGGAGGAACTCGTTGACGAAGAACGGGTTGCCCCCCGTCTTCCGCGTGACCAGCGCGGCGAGCGGCATGACCGCCGCGGCGTCCGCGCGCAGCGCGTCGGCGAGCATCCGGCAGACCATCTCGGCGCCGAGCGGCCCCGGGGAGATCTCGCGCACCCGGCCGACCGCCCCTTCCCCTCGCAGCGCGGCGATCGCGGCCGAGAGCGGGTGCGCGGCCCCCACCTCGCTGTCGCGGTAGGCGCCGATCACGAGCAGGCCGCGCAGCTTCGCGTCGGTCATCAAGAGCTCGATGACCCGGAGGGACGCCGCGTCGGCCCACTGCAGGTCGTCGAGGAAGATGGCCAGGGGGCGCTCGGCGTCGCAGAATACGCGGACGAAGTTCTGGAGGACGCGCACGAAGCGGTTCTGGGACTCGGCGGGCCCCAGCGCCTGGACGGCCGGCTGGTCGCCCACGATGCGCTCGATCTCCGGGATCACGTCGACGAGGACCTGCCCGTTCGCCCCGAGCGCCGCCTTGATCTTCGAGCGCCAGAGCGCGAACTGCGCCTCGGGCTCGGCGACGATCTGCCGCACCAGGTCGCGGAACGCGCTGGTGATCGCGGTGTACGGGGTGCTTCGCTGGAGCTGGTCGTACTTGCCCGCGACGAAATACCCGCGCGCCTCGGTGATGGGCTTGTACAGCTCGTGCGCCAGCGCGGACTTGCCTATCCCCGAGTACCCGGCGATGAGCATCAGCTCGGCGCCGCCCCGCGCCGCGCGATCGAACGCCTCGAGCAGCGCCTGCACCTCGCGCTCGCGCCCGTAGAGCTGCTGCGGGATGCGGAGCGCGCCGGAGGCGTCGGCGCGGCCCAGCGGGAACGGGGCGATCTCGCCCGTGGCCGCGAGGCGCCGCTCGCACTCCTCCAGGTCGTGAAGGAGGCCCGCCGCGCTCTGGTAACGGCCCTCGGCCGCCTTCGCCATGAGCTTCATCACGAGGTCCGACAGGGCCTCCGGGACACCCGGACATCGCGCGCGCGGCGGGGCGGGAGCGCGCGCGACGTGGCAGTGGACGAGCTCCATGGCGTCCGTCGCGCTGAAGGGCGGCGCGCCCGTGAGGAGCTCGTAGAAGGTGGCGCCGAGCGAGTAGAAATCGGTGCGATGGTCGAGCGACCGGTTCATGCGACCGGTCTGCTCGGGAGAGATGTAGGCGAGGGTCCCCTCGAGCACCGCGGGGCTCTTGATCGAGAGCTCTTCCCGTGAAAGCCGCGTCGAGATGCCGAAGTCGATGATCTTGGCGACGCCCGTCTCGCGGTTGACTACGATATTGGATGGATTGATATCCTTGTGTATAATTCCGCTTCTGTGGACTTCGCGAAGAGCGCTCGTGATCTGGATCGCAAGCCGGACGAAGTCCGCGGCGTCGAACGGGCGGCGCTGGAGGTGGTGGAGGTGGTGCGCCAGCGAGCGGCCGCCGAAATCCTCGAGGACGAGGAGGAGCCCGTTCTCGTGCCTGCACAGGTCGAGCGCCCGGACGACGCCCGGCGCATCCAGGTTGCGGAGCACCGCGTATTCATGCCGGTAGCGCGTGAGCTCCGTCTGGCTGGGATAGTCCGAGCGCAGCAGCTTGAGGATCACGGCGCGCCCGTCTGCGGCGCGCTGGCCCTTGTAGACGCGCGAGCTGCCGCTCTCGTA
Organism: Sorangium sp. So ce117; assembly: GCF_051524395.1. NCBI lineage: Bacteria > Pseudomonadati > Myxococcota > Polyangiales > Polyangiaceae > Sorangium > Sorangium sp. So ce117. The sequence goes on along the minus strand of NZ_CP150309.1, from coordinate 3,856,118 downwards.
GATCGTGTCGGTCGCTTGATACCCCGAGATCGTCAGCATCACTCCCCTTGACGTCAGACGTGCTCTGGCGCGGTCAGGCCCGGTCAACAGCCCACGTCGTGGCATGCCCCCGCCACGAATGTGTCCTGGATGGTACCACGAAGACACTTCGCGGCTGGACGAATCTCGCGGGACGGCGTGGGTGGATATCCGCCGTTGATACCTGTTCTGGTCCAAGGTGCCACTTTGGGAGCCGGGCCTGCGAGGTCTCCGGACAAGCAGCAGGGAACAGAGGGCGATGGCCCCATCGAGCCGAGATGCTGCCGATACGCTAGCTCCGTCGCCCTACGGCGCCGCGCGCTCGATGCGGGCTCGCACCGTGACCACGCCGCTCTCGCCGACATCATGGCGGGCGTTCGAGCCGCTCTCGGCGCAGGCTCGCGCATCCTCAACCGATGGGCCGAGAAGTCGCCTCGCGGCGCCGTCGTCGCCCGCTCGCTTCACGAAGGCGCCCGGCGTGAGCCCGACGAGCTCCCGGAAGTCGGCGATGAGGTGCGCCTGGTCGTAGTAGCCCGCGTCTCTCGCGATGCGCGCCCAGTCCTTCGAGGTCGCTGCCATCCGCACGGCACGCTGCAGGCGAACGGTGCGCGCGAAATCCTTCGGCGAGACGCCGACGCTCTCGGTGAAGGCACGGCGGAGATGCCGCGCCGTGACGCCCAGCCGCTCCGCCACTCTCTCCACCCGGACCTCGTCTCCTTCGAGCAAGCGAACCGCGCGGCGCGCGAGCCGCGCCGATGCCGATTCGAACGTCTGGCGGGTGCGAAGGGCGACGGCGCGGGACACTCGGTCGAGGAGCTCCGGCAGGCTGCGCGCCGCGAGCAGCTCGTCGCATAGATCGCCGCCCGGGCGGCCCCAGATGTCTTCCAGCGGGATGATCCGATCCGTCAGCGCGTTCGCGGCCACGCCGAGGAGCGGCGCCGACCAGCCTGGCTTGAACTGGATGCTGATCGCCCGCGCCACGCCGCCGGCGTTCTTGAACAGCGCGTGCGTGCGCGGCCCCGCGACGCACACGTCGCCTCTCCGGCCCTCCTCGAGCACGCGGAAGACGAGCATCGTTCGTCCGTCGGGCAGCCGTTCATGACGAGTGTGCCCACCCACCGGCAGGAGCGAGTGAACCCCCTCGACGAAGCGCGAGAGCGAGAACGTCGCCGCGGTGTCCGTCGTGTGAAGCACCGTCGCAGTGTCGCGCGCCGGCTGCGATCGTTCAAGCCGACGCGCAGCGAGCGCTCCGAAAATGTCCGGTCCTTCCAATGAGAGAGCGGTGGCGGGAGCTACCAAGGCGATGAGCGGGGCCGAGCCCCCGAAAGGAACTCCACATCATGAGCCAACCGACTCCCGCAGCGAACGCCTCCAGCGCACCCGCGCAGGTCTCCTCGATCCACCCCATCGTGCTGCCCGCTCCCGGCCGCCCCGTCGATCTCCAGGTGCGCCTCTCCGCGCCCGTGACCGGAAGCGAGCTGCCCATCCTGCTGCTCTCGCACGGCCACGGCCCCTCCAACTTCGTGTCGTCGCTCCACGGCTACGCCCCGCTCGCCAACTACTTCGCGGCGCACGGCTTCGTCGTGATCCAGCCCACGCATCTCGACTCGAAGACGCTGCCCTTCAGAGGCTCGGACCATCCCGATGCGCCTCTCTTCTGGCGCGCGCGCGCCGAGGACATGAGCCGCATCCTTGACCAGCTCGACGGGATCGAGCGCGCCGTCCCTGCGATCGCCGGGCGTGTGGATCGAAGCAAGGTGGCCGTCCTCGGCCACTCGATGGGCGGGCACACCGCGAGCGTGCTGCTCGGCGCGCGGAACGTGGACCCCCACGACGGAAGCGAGGTGAGCGTCGCCGAGCCGCGGATCAAGGCGGGCGTGCTGCTCGCCGCGCCCGGCCGAGGCGACGCCCTCAGCAGGTACGCAGCAGAGAACTACCCATTCTTCGCGAACATCGATTTTTCCACCATGACGACGCCCGCGCTCGTGGTCGCCGGCGACAAGGACGGCTCTCCCCACCTGACGACCGCAGGCGCCGCCTGGCACGCGGATCCCTACTTCCTCTCCCCAGGCCCCAAGTCGCTGCTCATGCTGGTCGACGCAGAGCACGGGCTGGGGGGCGTCGCGGGCTACGACCTCGCCGAGACCACCGACGAGAACCTCGATCGCGTGGCTGCCGTCCAGCTCCTCACGCGGGCCTACCTCCACACCGCGCTCTACCCCGGAGACCCCGCCTGGCAGGACGCACAGAGCGCGCTGGCGGGCGCTGCCAAGCCGCTCGGACGAGTCGAGTCCAAGTCGTGATGATCGAGCGCTCGCGGACGAGGCCTGCCGAGCATTAGTTCCGCCCGCCAGAAGTCCGGCCAGCGATCTTGGGAGAGATTTCAACGCAAAGGCGCAAAGGCGCAAAGGCGCAAACCTGCACAAGAATCTGTTCTTTTTTGCGGCTTTGCGCCTTTGCGGCTTTGCGTTGAAATCTTTCTCCCCTCGCGACACCGGTCCCTGGCAGGATCTCTGACCCGAGGTACTCGGCAGGCGAGTGAGGCGTACGAAAGTACCACGCATCGAGCCGAACGACGCGGCACGAAGATGCGCCCGCGTTCACCCCGTGAGCGCGTCGAGGGCCGCGAGCAGCGGCGCGGCCCTCTCGCGGTCGATCATCTGCACATAGGCGATCCTGCCGCGCAGGTGCGCCTCGAAGTCCGGCACACCCCGGCGGTTCTGGGCGGCGAGGCCGGTCTTCTTCGCCGCGTGGAGGATCGCGCGCAGGCGGCGCACCTCCTCGCGCGGCGCCGAGGGCTTGTCGTTGACCACGACGCCCGTCACCACCTGCCGACCGCCGGCGCGCTGGATACGGCCCTTCGCCGGATTGATGGCGAAGCCCTCCTCCTCGACGATGTGGCGGACTCGGGCCAGCAGCATCGCGATATCGCCGCGCTTGCCCGGGGGCGCCGAGAAGGTGAGGTCGTCCGCGTACCGCGTGTAGGTGAAGCCCGCGCGGGCGCACATGCCGGCGAGGCGGCGATCGAGCTTCCGCGCGACCTGGTTCGAGATCGCCGGGCTCGTGCAAGCGCCCTGCGGCAGCGCGCGATCGCCGACAGCGACCCAGTAGCGCTGCCCGTCGTACTCGACCGGCCGCCGCGGCGGCTCGGTGCAGAGCAGGGCGAGGAGCGTGGCCACCGCCGGCGAGTAGCCGAGCCGATGGAAGACGCCGCGTACCCGCGGGAACGTGATGGTCGGGAAGAACTCGGACAGGTCGAGGTTCACGACCACGTCGCGGCGCGTGTGCGGGCGCGCGTTGGTGACCGTGGAGCGGCCCTTCACGAAGCCGTGCGCGGGCTCCTCGACGGGCAGCTTCTCCAGGACCTCGCGCAGGACCCAGGCCTGCGCCGCGCCCAGCGAGGCGTGGGGCGCCGCGAGCTGCCTCGTCCCGCCCGAGCGCTTCGGGACGTCGAAGTACACGTAGTGCGGGCGCTCGACGGCCTCGCCGTGAAAGCAGAGCCAGCGCAGGCGCGGGACGGCGACGCCGAGGGCCGCGGCCAGGTCGGACGGGGTGGACAGCACGGGCAGCCCGCGCTGGGCGAGCGACTCGACGTGCGAGCGCCGGTCCGCGAGGCCCGCCGAGACGTCGGTGCCCAGGAAGATGATGTCCTCGGCCCGGCGGCGCGCGACCGCCTCGGCCCGCTGCCGCTTGCGCTCGGCGCTCTGGCGCCGCTTCTCCTCCTTGCGGGCGAGCTTCTCGCGCTTGAGCCGCTCGATCGCCTCGTCGGCCGAGCGCGCCGCGACGGTGCCGGCGAGCGCCGCGGCGTCCTTGTGCCTGAGCCAGAGATCGCCGACGCGGTGGATCTCGGCAAGCTGCGCCTCGGTGAGCAGGCCGCGCAGGATGAGGCCCCGATCGATGAGGGCGGTGCGCTCGTCGCTCTGCGGCGGGATCGTGTCCACGCGGCCGATCCAGGCCGTCAGGCGCGGGTTGATCTTGAGCGCGCGCCTGCGCAGCTCGTCCGCCGAGAGGCCGAGGATCCCGCCGGCGTCGTAGGGGTCCGCGGGGCGCGGCTTCGCGCCCGCCGCCGCGGCGCGGGGCTGCCCCGCGCGGGCGGCCGGCTGCGCCGCGGCCGCGGGCCCGGCCTGCGCCGCCTGGGCCTGCTCCGCCTCGGCCCCACCCGGCGCTCGCTCGCCCCGCTCGGCCCCGCCCAGGCCGAGCATCGACTTCAGCTTATCCCAGAAGCCCATTCGACCGTTCCTGTGGACAGCACCCGGTCCAGCCCTCCAAGGAGGCCCGCCCGCCCGACTACTTGCTCGTGACCACGCCCGATCACCCAGGCGCCGGGCAGCTGTGCGGTTCCAGGACCGTCAGGTCCCTCTGAGTGGAACCGCACAGCTGCTAAAGGCGCCCAAAGAACATCGGGGGTGGGGATGCATGGAAGAACAACCTCCACCGCGGCGGAGCGCCGCAGCATGTTGGGCTCGAGCGGACGGACCTCCTTGCAGGGCTGGACTCTCAGGTCTCTGGTGAACCTCACTTCGTCGATCGCCTGGCGACGAGCCACGCGAGGCCCACCACCGCGGCGGGGCTCGCCTTGAACTGGTCAGCGACGCGCCGGATCTCGGCCAGCACGTCCGCGTGGACCGGGAGCGTCCTCACGACCGGCGCGCGGAGCTCGCGCGCGCCGAGCGCCCGCTCCGCCTCCGGACCGCCGAGCGCGACGGCCTCGACCCAGGAGCGGCAGCCCTGGATGCGCTCGAACGCGAGATCCCACGACACCTCGACGACCTCCGCGAGCCCCGCCCGCCGGGCCGCCGCGGCGCGCTCGATCTCGACGAGGAGCTCCGCGGGGAACGGCACGGCCTCGCCTCGCGGGGCGGCCGTCGGCGCCCGCGGGCCGCGCGAGCCGGCCTCCGCCTGCCCCGGCGGCTCCGGAGGCTGCAGCGACGGCGCCGCGTCACCGCGGCCGGACAGGTGGAGCTTGACCGCGAGCAGGTGCCGGCACGGGCCCGCGCGCAGCCGGTTCTTGTAGAAGTACGAGCAGCTGCACTTCGCCTTCTTGATCGCGCCGTCGGTGTCGAGGAGCAGCTCGCAGCTCGTCGCCTTGGCCCTGGCCATGACGACGCGGCGGCCGCCGGAGAGGGTCTCTTCCCGCGCGATCTCCACCCCGTCGCGGGCGATGCGCCGGCCCTCCGCGAGCTCCGGGGGCTCGGGGCCGAGCAGCGCGTCGGAGAGGGCGACCGGCATCACCGGGCGGCAGCGATAACACTCCGCGGCGTGGTCGTAAACCACCTGCCCCTGCTTCGCGGCGAGGTGCAGCGCGCCGCGGAGCGCGCCGTCCGGCGCGTCCATCGACACGGCGAGCTCGCCGTAGGATGCGCGCCGCACCATCTCGAGGTGGCGCGCGACGCGGTCCGCCAGCTGCGCGTCCGGGGTGAAGGCGTCCGCCATGACGTCGAGGTGAGAACCCGCGGTCCAGTCGTTCGCCGTCCAGCCCGAGAGCGCGAGGGTGAAGCGCATCTCGCCCAGGAAGACGATCCACAGGCTCGGCAGCCCGGAGCCGAGGAGCCGCACCTCGATGCGATCGGCGAGCGGCAAGAGCCGCGCGAGCACCGAGAGACGGCGCCTCCCCCACACCTTGATCTCCTCGGTCGCCTCCGCCGCCGGGGCGCCCCTCGGCGCCCCGGAGCGGTACGGGCCGAGCCCGCCCGCGCCCGCCGCGGGCCCCACGGCCACGGGGACATCGTCGCAGGTGACGCCGCGGCACGGGATGGAGACGCCCCAGGGGTCGAGCACGAGGATCGGCGCCTTGCCCGGCGTGAGCTGGAAGCGCAGGCTGCGCGGGCCCGTGCGCTCGCGGTGCCGATCGAGGTGCGCGAGCAGCGAGTAGACCGCCTCCACGGGGACGTCGACCCTCCGGCACGGCAGGCACATCGCCGCCTGGAGCTGGCCGAAGCCGCGCAGCCACGAAGGAGGGAGATCGATCTTCTCCTCGCGGTAATCGCCGCGGCCCTCCACCGCGACCTCGAAGCCGGTCGGATCGACGAGGAGCCGCGTCGGCCGGTAGCTGCGGAGCGTCTGGAAGTGCTCGTAGAGCGCGAGCGAGTAGTCGACGTTCGTCGTGCCGAGGCCGGCGTCCTGCGCGCCCCGGAACGCGTCGCGATCGACCGAGAGGCAGCCGTAGCTCGACTCGTCCTTGGAGAAGCACTCGAAGAAGACGACATCGGGCGCGACGGTCACGACCGGATCGCAGGGGACGAGGTGGCGGAAGAGCTGCGGGTCGCTCCGCGCGAGTTCGTTCGCCCAGCGGACGCGCGCGCCCCAGTAGAGCTTGTGCATCTTCCGGAAGTCGGCCTCGAGGTTCGGCGGCCGCGGCGCGCTCCCGAGGCGCGCGAGCTCGGCCTTCATGGCCTCGCCGTGGAGCTCCCGGCGGAGCCGGGCCTCGCGCTCGGCCTCCTGCTGCTTCCACGCCTCGTGGGCGGAGCGATCCTTCGGCAGGCGCCGCAGGTCGCCCACGACGACGTCGTGGAGCGCGCTGATCGCCTCGCGGAAGCGCACCGGCCGCGCGAGCTCGCCGTCGAAGAAGACCCTGGGGCGCGCGAGGTTGGGCGCGAAGCTGAGCGCGGCGGCGCCGCCGAGCTCCTTCATGCCGCTCGTGCCGAGGTAGCGGAGATCGAAGCTCACGCCGCGTCCTCCCCCTCGAACAGCCGGAGCTCCGGGAGCCTGCGCGCGATGGCGTCGCGCAGCGCGGGGGCGCGGAACGCGGCGCGGGCGAGCGCCCCGAGGGCGGCGCGCCGCTCGGGCGCGCGCACGCTGCGGAGCGCGACGCCGAGCAGCGGCAGGAGCGCGTCCGCCTCGCCGGGCCGGGCGACAACGCGGTCCGCGATCTGCCGGACGACCGCGCGCTTGTCGCGCGCGCCGCCGTGGACGGCGAGCAGCGCCGCCGCCCAGACGTGCCGCAGCGCCTCGGGCGAGAAGGCCGCCTTGCGCGCGGCGAGGTGCCGGATCAGGAACGCGCGGGCATCGGCGTGCGGCGTCTCGGCCAGCGCGGCCCACAGGCCTGTGTCGTCGCGGAAGCGGGCGTCGGCCTCGACGAGCTCGAGCGCGCGGGCGCGGACGTCCTCGTGGCGGGAATCCAGGAGATCGCGCACGTGCTCGGCCCGGCCGTGGGGCGAGCGCCCGAGCACCTCGACGAGCCACGCGACCGCCTCCTCCCGGACCCGGGGGGCGACCGCGGTCGCGAGGCGCGCGAGGGTGTCGAGATCGGCGGCGGTCTCGACGGGCTTCGTCCTCGCCCAGCGCAGGCCGAGCTCCGCGACCGGCGCGGCGCGCGCGCAGGCGAGGGCCACGCACTCGGCGAGCGAGAGCCGCGCCGGCGAGACGTGCTCGACAACCGCCTCGCAGATGAAGGCGAGCGCCGCGGCGTTCTCGGTCTGGAGCAGCGAGAGCCAGTCCGCGATCGGCAGGCTGCCGAGGCCCGGGATCTGCCGGAGCAGGCCGGCGGCGAGGGTCTGCACCTCGTCGTGCGGGCTCTCGAGGAGCGCGCGCACGCGGGCGAGCTGCAGGCCGCGGAGCTCGGCGGCGTAGCCGCGCTCGAGCAGCCCCACGGCGAACGCCCGGACGGTGCGGCTCCTCGCGGCCGTGACCAGGCCGAGCACCTCGTCGAAGGCGCCCTGCCACGCCTCGGGGTAGATCGGCGCGGGCTCGAGCTCGGCGAGGGCGGCGCCCTCCGCGAGGCGGACGCCGCGCGGGAGGCGCTCGAGGGCGGGCGAGCCCCAGTAGAGCGCGTGGAGCAGCCCCCAGGCGTCGAGCAGGCGCTCGGGCCTGTCGAGGTGCTCGTCGCGGTAGAGCGCGAGCGCGGCGCGGATCGCGCGGCCGTAGCGGGCGGCGTCGCGCCGGCCGAGCCGCCGGAAGTAGCGGAACGCGCGGCGCCGCAGGTACTGGCGCGTCCGCATCGAGAAGCGCGGCGACGCGACGTCGCCCTGCGGGAGGCTGACCGGCACGCCGGTGTCGCTGACGAGGCAGGGCTCGTCGCTGGAGGTCCTTGTCACCCAGTCGTAGCGGGTCACCTTGACGAGCTTGCGGCGGACGAGGCGATCGAAGGCGACCATGAAGCGGCCGACGATCTCGTCGTCTCCCGCCTGCTCGGCGAGCTTGTAAAGGACCTTGACGAGGCCGCGGTGGTGCGGCCGGTCGCAGCCGTCGTCGATGTAGCGGAGCAGCGCGCGGCGCGCGAACGGGCGCCGGTCCTCGTACCAGCGCGGGGCGAGCGCCTTCAGCTTCCGGCCCGCCTCCGAGGCGAGCACCTCGTCCACGAACCGGTCGTCGCCGGCCTCGAAGTGCTCGTCGAGGAGGAGCGTCGACGCTGTCTGGGATCGAGCGGCGCTCATGCGCGGCAGGATGCTAGGGAACCGGCCCGGAGCCGGTCAAGGGCGGCGCCGCCGCGCCGCGCGTCGCGCGAGGGGGGGTCACGCGACGCGCGGCGCGGACGGCGCCTGCGATACCGCCTTACCGGCGCTCAGCGCACTCGCCGCGCGACACGACCGACACGCCCGCCGCGTGCGCGAAGCACGCGTTGCCGTACGTGGTGTCGTCGCAGCCGCAGACCGGGTCGTACTGCTCCGTGCACGCCTCCGGGATGGTCTCGCACGTGCCCGTCATGTCGCCCGCGCCGCACATGGCCTCGAGGCTGTAGTTGCAGAACTCGCCCTTCTCACAGGCGAAGCCCGCGATGCCGCCGCAGAACGTCCCGGGAGCAGGCGCGCACTCGCCCTTCGACGCGACCGACACGCCCGCCGAGGCGGCGGCGCAGGCGTTTCCGTACGTCTGGCCGTCGCAGCCGCAGACCGGGTTGTACTCGAACGTGCACGCCCCCGGGATGGGCGTGCAAACCCCCGGCCCGTCCCACGCGCCGCACTCGACCTCGGGCGGGAAGTTGCAGAACTCGCCCTTCTCGCACGTCCAGCCGCCGCGGGTGCCGCACGCCTTGCCTTCTTCCGGAGGCGGCGCGCACTCGCCCTTCGACGCGACCGACACGCCCGCCGCGTTCGCCGTGCACGCGTTGCCGTACGTGTTGCCGTCACAGCCGCAGACGGGGTCGTACTCCCTGGTGCACCCGCCCGGCGTGGGCAGGCAGGTGCCCGTCATGTCACCCGCGCCGCACTGGGCGTCCGGCGCGAAGTCACAGAACTCACCGTCCTTGCAGGAGAGGCCGAGGAGGCCGCCGCAGACGTCCCCCGGAGGAGGCGCGCACTCGCCGACCGACGACACCGACGTGCCCGCCGCGTTCGCCATGCACTCGTTGCCGTACGTGTTGCCGTCACAGCCGCAGACCGGCCTGTACTCCTTCGTGCACGCCTTGGGGATGGGCTGACAGGTGCCCGTCTGATCGGCCGCGCCGCACATGGCGTCGAGCTCGTAGTCGCAGAAGAGGCCCTTCTTGCAGGAGAGGCCGAGGAGGCCGCCGCAGGCCTTGCCCTGCCCGCCGCCGCCCCTCACCTCCGCCGAGTCGGTGGCGGTGCTGTCGTCGGCGATCGCCACCTGACAGCCCACGGCGAGCGGGAGCATCGACAGCGCGAGCCAGAGGAAGGATCCGATACGGCTGCTCTTGATACGATTCTGGACGTTCATGGGTTCCTCCAAAAGAGCCCCGCCGTCACCGGCGAGGCAATAGACATCCACGAGCCCCTCCCCTCCAGAGGAAGGGCGCCTCGCGCCGCCCGCAGTACGTCGAGCGCGGCGCGTGAGTTCGATGTTCGTCTCCCCGACCGCTCAGTCGGGGAGCGTCAGTGTCAGGACGCGGCGCCCGGGCTCGGGCGCCGTGACCTCGAGGAAGAGCACGTCCTCGCGCTCGACCCCTTCGCCGTCCGCGCGCACCGTGACGGCGGCGGACTCACCCGCCGGCACCACGAACGCCTCCGCCGGGCTGACCCCGAACGGCCCCGCGCCGCGGCGCAAGCGCGGCGCGCCGATGGACACCTCCTCGGCGCACGTGTTGCGGACGACGACGTCGCGCTCGCCGGCCTCGAGCACGACCCACGCGGCGGGCTCGATCGTGAGGCAAGGCAGGTGCGCCAGCATCGTCTGCGTCGCGTTGATGGGCTCCCCCGCGAGCAGCAGGTCCACCGGCTCCGACCGGCGCTCGTCCTGCTTCACCTGGATCCGCAGGACCTGATCCGTCGACGCGTCCACCGCGGCCACGAAGCTGCCGTCGCGGTTGATCTCCGCGATGACGGGCGCGTCCGCGCTGTCGAGGTTCGTCACCACGACCACGCCCTCCGCCGGCTCGACCGCCCCAGGCTCGCCCTTGAGGAAGACCTGTTGCCGCAAGACCTGGGGGTCGCCCGACACGCCGACGAGCCCTGTGTCCAGGATCGGCTCGTGGACCGGCGGGCTCGGCTGCGGGCTCACGACACAGCCGCCAACGAGCGCTCCGAGGAGCGTCGCGACGCGCGCGCCCCGCCGCCCTCGGTGTCCGTATGTCGTCCGCATCGCCATGCCGGCCATTAGAGCAAACCTGGTGCCGAATGAAAAAGGACGGAAATCGTCGTGAAATGCGAGGCACAGGTGTCTCATCTAGTGTCTCACTGTCTCAGATGGCACATCCATGAGACACTACGCGGGTGAGCCAAGCCGAAGGGACCCTGCTCGCCCGCCGCTACCGCCTGCTCCGCCCCCTGGGGCGGGGGGGCCTGGCCACGGCGTGGCTCGCGCGGGACGAGGCGCTCGGGCGGGACCTGTGCCTCAAGCTGCTCGGCCACGCGCGCACGGCGGAGCGGGCGGCGTTCCGCGGCGAGTTCAGGATGCTGGCGGGGCTCTTCCATCCGCACCTGGTCCGGGTCCTCGACTTCGGCATGCTCCGGGAGACCGGCGAGCCGCGCTTCTACTTCACGTCGGAGGCGGTGCTGGGCGCGCCGCTCGACGAGTACGTGACAGGCCGCCGCTTCGAGGAGGCGCGGGCCGCGATCGTGGACGTGCTCGACGCGCTGCGGTTCCTCCACCGCGCGCGCATCCGCCACGGCGACGTGAAGCCGGCCAACATCCTCGTCGGGGCCTCGGGGCGCGCGGTCCTGATCGACCTGTCCTGCGCGGCGCGGCTCGGGGGGAGGCCCGACGAGGGCGTGTCCGGCACCCGGGGCTACCTCGCGCCCGAGGTGATCCGCGGCGAGCCGGCCGACGGTCGCGCGGACCTGTTTTCGCTCGGCCGCACGCTCGAGGCGATCGCCCCGCTGCTCGCGGAGCCGCTGCCGAAGGCGATCGGCGCGCTCGTCGAGCGCCTCGTGCGGTCCGAGCCGCGCGACCGACCGGCCGACGCGGGCGAGGTGCTCGACTGGGTGGGCGCCGCGCCGCGCGCCGTGGCCCCGCCGCCGCCGGAGCCGCCCCACCTCGTCGGGCGCGACGCGGAGATGCGCGCGGTCGCCGAGGCGCTCGCCGCGCTCGAGCGAGGCGAGCGCGGCCCGCGCGTCTGCGTGATCGCCGGGGAGCCGGGCTGCGGGAAGAGCCGCCTCCTGCGCGAGGCGACGTGGAGCGCCGAGCTCCGGATGGAGGCCGTGGAGGGCTTCGCCAGGGCCAGCGCGCCGGTGGCCTCGATGCTGCGCCGCGCGACCGGCGAGGAGGCGCTCCCCGCCGGCGCGCTGGGCGCCCTGCGCGCGCACGAGCGCCTGACGCGGGCGCGGGGAGGACACGCGGGGGCGGGGGCCGGGCCGCTGGTGCTCGTGCTCGACGACGCCGACGAGGTGAGCGGGGCGGACCGGGAGATGCTCGAGGCGCTCGCCCGCCTGCTCGGCCCCGAGGATCCGGTCCTGCTCCTCGCCGCCGAGCGCGTCCCGCACGGCGGCGGCCGGGCGCCGCTCGCCGCGGTGGCCGCCGAGGCGGGGCGGAGCGCGCGCGAGGTCGCGCTGCCGCCGCTCGGGCGCGAGGCGGTGCAGCGCTGGATGGACGACATCGGCCTGGGCGACGCGACGGAGGTCGTGCTGCGCGCGAGCGCGGGGTGGCCCGCCGATCTCGTGGTGATCGCGGGGCGGCTCGCCGAGAGCGGGGACGTGGCCGGGCTCGACGCGACGACGCCCGGGGCGAGCGCGCGCTACGCGCTGCGGCTGCGAGGCCTCGGGCGGCCGCTGCGGGACGCGGTGGCGACGCTGGCCGTGCAGGGGGGCGCGGTCGCCGACGAGGAGCTGCCGCCGCTCGGGCTGCCGGTCGCGCACCTGGCCGAGCTCGCCGCCCGCGGCGTCGCCGCGCGCACCGCAGGGGGGTGGACGCTGACGCGCGCCGGGCCGCTCGCCGCCCTCCTCTGCGCCCTCGGCGGCGAGGTGGTCCGCGCGGCGCACGCGCGGGCGGCAGCCGCCCTGCCGGCGCACGCCGAGCAGCGGGTGCTGCACCTCGCGCTGTCGGGCGACGCGGCGGCCGCCGAGCGCCTGTTCCTCGAGCGCCGCGCGGAGCGCGAGGCCGATCCCAGGCCATGGGGCGCAACCGCGGAGGCGCTGCTCGAGGTGGCGACGTCGGCGGAGGCGCGGCTCGAGATCGCGTCCACCCTCCAGCGCGTCGGCCGCGCGGCGCGGGCGCGCGAGGTGCTGGAGCACCTGCTCGCGAGCGACGAGGCCGGAGAGCTCGGCGCGCGGCGCGCGCAGGCGCTCGTCCGGCTCGGCGCGTGCCTGCTGGAGCTGGGCGACCCCACGGCGGCGCTCGCGCGGCTCGACGAGGCCGAGCGGAGCGAGCAGGCCGGCGGGGAGGGCTCGGCGTCGTCATCATCATCATCCACCCCGCGCGAGCGCGCGGGGCTCGCCGATCTGGCGAGCCGGGCGCTCTTGCGGCTCGGATCCCACGCGGAGGCGCGGGCCCGCGCCGAGCCGGCGCTCGCGTGGTGCGACGAGCCGGAGGTGCTGGCGAGCCTCCACGAGGACGTCGGCGTCGCGGCGAGCTACCTCGGGGAGCGCCGGCTCGCGGGGCTGCACCTCGGGCTCGCCGCCGGGCTGCACCGCGATCGGCGGGCGCCGAGGGCGCTGGTGCGGGCGCTGTCGTACCAGGCGATCGACGCCTTCCGGGCCGGGGAGGTCGAGGCGGCGCTCGTCGGCTACCGGCAGGCGCTGGCGACGGCGGAGGAGCACGGGCTCGGCGACCTGGTGGCGCGCTGCAGCCTCAACGTGGGTACGGCGTGCCACCAGTCGGGCGAGCTCGGGGAAGCGCTCGCCGCCTACGAGCGCGGGGCGCGGCTCGCCTCGGCCCTGGGCCAGGCGGACCTGGTCCTCGTCCTCGATTTCGATCTGGCGAAGCTCTGGGCGGACGTGGGGGCGTTCGAGCGGGCCGCCCGCGTGGCATCCCGGGTGGAGGCGGAGGCCGCGCGGCGGGGCGCGCCGTTCTTCGCGGCGGCGGCGGCCTCGGTCCTCGGGGACTGCGCGCTCGCGGCCGGCGACGCGGAGGAGGCGGCGCGCTGCTTCGAGCGGTCGCGGCGCGGCTTCGAGGCGCAAGGGGCGCAGCGGGAGGTGGTGGAGGAGGAGCTGGAGCTCTGCCGGGCGCACCTCGCGCGGGGCGCGGTGGGGGACGCGCGGGCCGCGCTGGGGCGGGCGCGGGAGCACGGCGCCGCCCGGGAGGCGCCCGACCTCGGGGCGCGCGCGGCGCTGCTGGAGGGGCGGCTCGCGCTGCTCGACGGCGAGGGCGACGGCAACCTCGGTCAGGGCGATTCCGACCAGGGCGGTTTCAACCTCGGTCAACCCAACCTCGGTCAGGGCACCCCCAACCTCAGTCAGCCCAACCTCGGTCAACCCAACCTCGGTCAGGGCACCCCCAACCTCGGTCAGCCCAACCTCGGTCAGGACCTCACCGCCGCCCGGGAGCGCCTCGAGCACGCCCTGGGCCTCGCCGAGCGCGCGGCGCAGCCCGACCTCGCCGCGGACGTCCGCCTGGCGCTGGCCGAAGCCCACGAGCTCGCAGGCGAGCCGGAGGCGGCCGCAGCGCAGCGGGAGCGCGCGGCCGCCGCCTGGACCGCCATGGCACGCTCGCTGCCGGAGGCGCTGCAGCACGCCTTCTGGACCCACCCCCGGCGCCGCGCGGCGCAGCCGGCGCGCGCGCCCGCGGCGGCCGAGGCCGCGGCGCCGCCGACGGCCGAGCGCACGGCCAAGCTCGAGCGGCTCCTCGCGGTGTTCCGCAGGCTCAACTCCTCCGTCGAGATCGCCGACATCCTCGCGATGGCCATGGACGCCGCGATCGACCTCACGGCCGCGGAGCGCGGGTTCCTGCTGATCGAGCAGCCGGGCGGCGAGCTGCGCGTGGCGGTCGCGCGCAACGTCGACCGGGAGAAGGTCGGCAGGAGCCACCTCAAGTTCAGCTACGGCATCGCCGAGCGCGCGATCGCGACGCAGGAGCCCGTTGTCACCGTGGACGCCCAGGAGGACCCGCGCTTCCACGAGCACGCGTCGGTGCACGCGATGCGGCTCAGGTCCGTGATCGCCGTGCCGATCCGCTCGCCGGACGGCGTGCTCGGCGCGCTCTACCTCGACAACCGCTTCCGGCGCGCGCGCTTCGCGCCGGAGGACGTCGACCTGCTCCTCGCCTTCGCCGACCAGGTCGCGCTCGCGCTGCGCAACGCGCGGCTCGTCGACGACCTGCGCCGCCGCACCGTGGAGCTCGAGGCCGAGCGCCGCCGCGTCGAGGAGCTCCTGCGCGGCCAGGCCGCGGAGATCGACCGGCTGCAGGAGCAGGTGCTCGTCCGCCAGCAGGCCCTGGAGCACCGCTACGATTACGGCGCCATCGTGGGGCGCGGCCCCGCGCTCCGCGCGGTGTTCGCGACGCTCGACCGCGTGGTCGAGGCGCCGGTCAGCGTGCTCGTGACGGGCGAGAGCGGCACCGGCAAGGAGCTCGTCGCGCGCGCCATCCACTTCGCCGGCCCGCGGAAGAGCGGCCCCTTCATGGGGATCAACTGCGCCGCGCTCCCCGCCGCGCTGCTCGAGTCGGAGCTCTTCGGCCACGTCCGCGGCGCGTTCACGGGGGCCGACCGGGACCGGACCGGCCTCGTTGTCGCGGCGCGCGGCGGCACGCTCTTCCTCGACGAGCTGGGCGAGATGCCGCTCGAGGTGCAGGCGAAGCTGCTCCGGGTGCTCCAGGAGCGGGAGGTGCGCCCGGTGGGCAGCGCCGAGGCCGTGCGCGTGGACTTCCGCCTCGTCTGTGCGACGAACCGCGATCTCCTGGCCGAGGCCGCGCGCGGGCGCTTCCGGGAGGACCTCTACTACCGCGTCGCGGTGGTGCAGATCCGGCTGCCCGCGCTGCGCGATCGCCTGGAGGACCTGCCGGAGCTCGCGCTCCACTTCGTGCGCCGCGCCGCCGAGCAGCTGGGCCGCCCGGCGCCGCAGCTGTCCCACGAGGCGCTGCGGCGGCTCGGCCAGCACGGCTGGCCCGGCAACGTGCGCGAGCTGGAGAACGTGATCACCAAGGCGGTCGTGCTGTGCGACGGCCGCAGGATCGGCCCCGACGACGTGGACCTGCCCCGCGCGCAGGAAGGCGGCGGCCGCGGCGCGCCGCGACCGCCGCGCGACGAGCGCGCCGCGCTGCTCGCCGCGCTCGAGCGGACCGGCTGGAACGCGCTCCAGGCCGCGCGCGAGGCGGGCATGTCGAGGGCGACGTTCTACCGGAAGCTGCGGCGGCTCGGAATCGAACGGCCGATCGAACCGCCCATCGCGCGCACGACCGAACGGCCGAAAGGCGCCAGCGACGACTGAGCCCTTCCTCCAGCGCCCCGAGCGCGAGCGCGGGCCCGATCGGACGCTGGCGACTGGCGCTCTGGACGGCGTCCGTCACAGGCGTACACACGCACCGTCCTCCGCCCGATAGCGTTAGTTCTGCCCTTCTGACATCGCCGGCACGGGGCAGTTCGCCCCACTTGGGGCAGTCCGGCCTCTCTTCAGCCATGAGCTTGCCAGCCGCGCGGCGCCGCGCACCGACGCGATTGAAAAGTCACCCACGACACGGCGTGGAGAGAGCCATCTCATCCATCGGCGTGACGTGGATCATGCTCCACCCTGGCCACGAACACGCACCGACAGGCGCTCTCCGCCGGGGATGGCCCGGGCCTTGCGAGGGGTGCCGGGCATGAACACAGCAAAATTCGTCCTGCTGCTGCCTCTCTCGATCGCCGCTGCGGCCGGCTGCGATCGAGCGGAAGGCACGACTCGCTCGGACGGCAATCCCGCAGTTCCAGGCGAGATCGCCCAGCGGGCGAACAACCCCACGACGGCCGCCGACAACACAGGCAAGAACGATCGCGATCGCGATCCCGCCGCGCTGACCCCCGGGGACCAGGGCGAGAACGAGGCCGATCGCACGATCACCCAGAAGATCCGGCAGGCGGTGATCGCGAACGACGCGCTCTCGATGAGCGCGAAGAACGTCAAGATCATCACGACGGGGCAGGTGGTGACGCTGCGCGGCCCGGTGAAGAGCGACAAGGAGAAGGCCGACATCGCCGCCATCGCCCTCGGGATCCCGGGTGTGCAGAGGGTCGATAACCAGCTCGAAGTCGACGTTGACTGAACCGACACGAACGGTCCGAAAGGAAGACGACACCATGGCAACGAAGAAAGCGGTCCTTGGCCTCGTGAGCACGCTCGCTCAGGCAGACATCATCGTCGGCGATCTCCAGCGCGCCGGCTTCATGACCGGCGACATCTCGGCGCTCTTCCCCGACAAGCACGGGACGCGGGACTTCGCGCACGAGAAGCACACGAAGGCGCCCGAGGGCGCGACGGCGGGCGCCAGCGCGGGCGGCGCGGTCGGCGGGACCCTCGGGCTGCTCGCCGGCATCGGCGCCCTCGCCATCCCGGGGCTCGGGCCGTTCATCGCGGCCGGCCCCATCATGGCCGCGCTGAGCGGCGCCGCCGCAGGCGCCGCGCTCGGCGGCGTGACCGGCGCCCTGATCGGGCTCGGCATCCCCGAGGTCGAGGCCAAGCAGTACGAGGGCAAGATCAAGGGCGGCAACATCCTCATCTCCGTCCACGTCGAGGACAGCAACGAGCGCGCGCTCGCCAAGCAGATCCTCGAGCGCGGCGGCGCGACCGACGTCGCGGTCCTCACCGAAGAGGGGATCTCGTCGAAGCAGAGAGCCGTCGCCTGAGCGTGACGCTCTGTCATCCAACCTGATCTCGGGCAGCTGCCCGCCTGACGCCGCGCATCGGCCGGTGTCAGGCGGGCAGCCGCTCGAGGTCGAGCTCGTCCGACGGCGTGATGTCGGCCTTGAGGAAGCGCTGCATCTGCCGGAGCGCGTGGCCGTTGTCCTCTTCCGTCTCGGAGGCCAGGCAGTCCGACGGGACGAGCAGCCGGTAATCGCGCATGTAGGCGTCGTTCGCCGTGAACAGGACGCAGATGTTCCCCGCCATGCCGGTGAGGAGGAGCGTCTGCGCGCCGAGCGACTCGAGCAGGATCTCCAGCGTGGTGCCGTAGAAGCCGGAGTGCTTGGGCTTGAGCACGAAATAATCGTCCTCTCCAGGCCGCAGCAGCGCCGCGATCTCGCGGCCGCGCACGCCCTCTTCCAGGCAGTGCTCGATCTGACGGTGGAAGTTGGATTGCCAGCGGCCGAAGTTGTCGTTCACGTAGACCGCCGGGATGCCGGCGTCGCGACACCGCTGCTTCAGCGCCCGGATGCGGTGCGCCATCGGGAGCGCGTGGGCGAGCAGCCGATCACCTCCCTGGAAGTCCAGATCGTTGATCACGTCGATGAGGAGCAGCGCTGTCCGGCTCTCGTCCGGCGCGGCGCCGTGAAGATCGTGGGAACGCCGAGGCATGTCGTGCGCCGGTTATATACTGCGGGCGAGGGCGCGTGGGGCAGCGATCACCGCCGATCACCGCCGCGCCCGGTCCGCCGTGGCGAAACGCGACCTCGGCCGTGGCAACGCGCGGCAGGAGGCGCGGGATCAGCGATGCCCCCAGGCGGCCAGGACGGGCGCGCGGCGCAGGATCAGCGAGGACGCGTCGTCGGCCGCCGGCTTGCATTGCTCGCCATGACGGACCTGGCGCGGGCCCCTCGGTTCGCCTTCCGGGTCGAAGGAGCGCACATGCCTCGCAGCATCTGGAAAGGGAGTATCAGCTTCGGGCTCGTGCAGATCCCGGTGGCCCTCTACCCCGCCGAGGAGCCCGACGAGCTCCACTTCACGCAGCTCGACAGGCGCACCATGGGGCCGATCCGCTACGAGCGCGTGAACCGGGAGACGGGCGAGCCGGTGAGCTGGGACGATATCGTCCGCGGCTATCCCTACGAGAAGGGCGAGTATGTCGTCCTGTCCGACGAGGACCTGCGCCGCGCGAACGTGGAGGCGACGCAGACCGTGGACATCCTCGATTTCGTCGACGCCTCGGAGATCGACCCGATCTACTACGACAAACCGTACTTCCTCGCTCCCGCGTCCCAGAACGGCAAGAAGCGATCGCCGGTGACGGCGTATGTCCTCCTGCGCGAGGCGCTGCGGAAGACGGGCAAGGTCGGTATCGCGAAGGTCGTGATCCGGACGCGCGAGCACATCGCCGCGGTGAGGCCGCACGGCAGAGGGCTCATGCTGAACCTGCTCCGGTTCGCGCACGAGCTCCGCTCCGACGAGGAGCTCGACCTGCCCGAGATGGACGCCCAGGGAAAGGGGCTCGGCAAGCGGGAGCTGGAGATGGCGGAGCGGCTGGTGGCCGAGATGGCCACCGCGTGGGAGCCGGAGAAATACAAGGACGAGTACCGCGACGACGTGATGAAGCTCATCGAGAAGAAGGTGAAATCCGGCCGCACGACGGCGCCCGCGGAGCCTGTCGAGGAAGAGCGCCACCGCCGCGCCACCGGCACGGTGGACCTCATCGCGCTGCTCAAGAAGAGCCTCGGACAGAAGGGCGAGAAGGCCGCGAACGACGAAGCGAAAGACGGCGCGAAAAACGGTGCGAAAGACGGTGAGAAGAACGGCAGAAGAGCGCCGGAAGAAGGCGGCAAGTCCAGGGTGCGAAAGGCGGAGGCCCCGAAGCGGAAGGGCGGCAGCTCGCGTCGGGCCGCGTAGCCCGCACGGAGAAGCGGCCTGCACGGTGCCCGCCGGTCTGACCGGGGGCGCAGAGGAGGGTAGAGCGAGATCATGCGCCCCAAGTATCCGGCGGACGTCACGGCGGCTTTTCTCGAGCTGCAGGGGCAGCCCCCGCTCGCGGCGCAGAAGCTGGCTCCCGGCGCCCGCGTCGCCGCCGACGAGGCGCCGCCCTCCTTCGCCGCGATCCTGACGCAGCTCATCGAGACGCTGTTCTTCGCGTCCATGGCGACGGAGGAGGGGCGGCTCAACCCGATCGGCGTCGTGTTCGCCGAGCACCTCGCCGAGTTCGAGTCCGGAGAGCCCGCGTGGGATCTCGTGCGGTTCGGGTCCCCGGTGGCGTTCGACGCGGAGCACCTGGCCAACCTGGGTCCGGCGAGCGCGTGGCCGCGCGCCTTCCTGGCCGTGGTGCCGCTCGATGGGTCGCTCGCCGTCGCCGGCATCGCGGTGCCGCACGGCCGGCCGTCGTTCGCGCTCGATCAGCTCGTGCGCGTCGTCGCCCCGAAGCCCGGCGTCGTGGCCGTGTACCGCGGCGAATGGGAGGTCGTCCGTTACGAGCGCGGCGCCGTGCGGACGTGGATGCCCAAGAACCGGCCGCTGCTCGACTCCATCGAGCGGACCGTCGCGCGGGACCAGGCGAGCGCGCTCGCCCGCAACGTGCGCGGCTACCTGCTGCGCATCGTCGAGGGGATGGTCGAGCTCGGTCGCGGCGGGCTCCTCGTCGTCCTGGGGCCGGGCGAGGGCCTGCCGCAGCTCTTCGGGGAAGAGGGCAATCAGCTCGACACCGAGGTGAAGCGGCTGGCCCCTGCCCTGTGCCTCGGCTCTGCCATCCTCGACCTCGCCGGCGCGCACGAGGCCTACCTGCCGGACGGGCCATGCCCGCCGTCCGTGGGGAGGCCAGCGCCGCGCGACTCGCAGCACGCGCTGCAGAGATCCGAGCGCGTCAGCCGGCTGCTCGAGCTCATCGTGCGGCTGACGACCGTCGACGGCGCGGTCGTGATGAGCCACGCCCTCGACGTGCTCGCGTTCGGCGCGAAGCTGCCGCCTCCGCGGGCGATCATCTCCGAGGTCTTCGCCGCCACCCCCGACCAGCGGATGGACGCGAGCCTGAGCCTCGACGCGCGCGGCACCCGCCACCGCGCGGCCGCGGCGTTCGTCGCGGGGTACCCGGAGCGGATCGCCTTCATCGTCTCCCAGGACGGCAACGCGGCGACGTTCCAGGAGATCGAGGGGAAGGTCGTCTACTGGCCCCTCTAAGGAATTATTTTGCAGCCCTTTTCTGAGGAGAAATTGAACAGGGAGGCGGGGAGACAGGGAGTATTTCGAAGATTTCCTCCCCGTCTCCCCGTCTCCCTGTGAATTTTCCGGAGAATTTGAGGGATGCCTCAGCTGACCGCTGTAACGACGTGCGATATCAAAGATGCCGCAGGATGGCCGCAGGCATCTGCTCGAGCGGCGCCGCGGTCGCGGCCAGCCCGGCCTCCAGCACGCGGCGGGGCATGCCGTAAACGACGCAGGACGACTCGGCCTCCGCAAGGATCCTCCCGCCCGCCGCGCGGATCGCCCGGGAGCCCTCCAGGCCGTCGTCCCCCATGCCCGTCAGCACGACCCCGAGCACGCCCGGCCCGAACTCGGCCGCGGCGCTCGCGAAGAGCAGATCCACCGACGGGCAATAGAGGGACGCGCCGGCCGTCGCCGGGAAGCAGACGCTGGCGCGCGTCAGGTTGCGCCGGACCTCGATGTGCGTCCCCCCGCGCGCGAGGACCACGAGCCCGGGCCGGAGCGGGAGGCCGTCCGACGCCTCGACGATCGAGAGCGCGCTCCCGTCGTCGAGGCGGCGCGCCAGCGATTCCGTGTAACCAGGAGGGATGTGCAGCGCGACGACGATGGGGACCGGGAACCCGGCGGGCATCGCCGCGAGGAGGCGCGTCAGCGCCAGCGGGCCGCCGGTCGAGGCGCCGATCACGACGAGCCGCGTGCGCGAGAGCGCCGGGATCGCGCCGGGCGCGGGCGGCGGGGCGAGCGGCGGCTCCACGCGGTGGACCTTCGCCTCGGCGGCGGCGAGCACCTTGCGGACCAGCTCGTCCGCGAGGCCGAAGAGGCGATCGGTCGCGAGCGCCGTCGGCTTCTCGATGAGATCCGTCGCGCCCTCCTGGAGCGCCCTGACCCCGACATCGCTGTCCGCGTCGGCGCTGCTGACGACGATCACCCGCGGCGCGCCCTGGCGCGGCAACGACGCGAGCACGCCGAGGCCGTCGAGGTTCGGCATCACGAGATCCAGCGTGACGACATCCGGCTTGTAGCGCGCGATCTTCTCCAGCGCGTCGAGGCCGTCCATGGCCGTGTCGACGACCTCGATCGAGGAGCTCGCGCCGAGGACCTGCCGCAGCACCTTGCGCACGAAGGCCGAGTCGTCGACCACGAGCACGCGGACCGCGGGGCGCCTCATGGCTCCACGTTCCGGTACAGGAACACGCCGCCCCGCTCCTCGCAGGCGAGCGCGGTGCCGAGCCTGAAGAGCGACTCGGAGACCCCGACCAGGAGGATCCCGCCCGCGGAGAGCGTCCCCGAGAGGTTCTTGACCACCCACCGCGCCGTGTTGTCGTGGAAGTAGATGAGCACGTTGCGGCAGACCACGACGTCGAGCTGCCCGAGCGACGCGACCTGGGACGCGTCGAGCAGGTTGATCCGCCGCCAGTCGATCGCCCGCCGCAGCTCGGCGCTCACGACGACGCGCTCGGGCGTCACCTGCAGCCACCGCTCGGCGAACGGAGGCGGCGGGGCGTTGCTCCGGAGCGAGCGCGGCCCGTGCACGCCGCCCTGGGCCCGCGAGAGCGCCCGCGCGCTGATGTCGCTCGCGATGAGCTCGACCTTGTCGAGCAGGCCCCGCTCGGCCAGGAGCATCGCGAGCGTGAGCGGCTCCTCGCCGCTCGAGCAGGCCGCCGACCAGATCCGCGGCCGGCCGCCCGCCGCCACGCGCGGCGCGACGAACTCCGAGACCGCGAGCTCGAGCTGCGCGAGCTCGCGGAAGAAGTACGTCTCGCCCACGACCAGCCCGTCGATCAGCGCGTCCATCTCGGCCGCGCCCCCCGGGTCGTAGCGGAGGAAGTAGTAGTAATCGAGCAGCGAGTCGAAGCCGGCGTCGAGGGCGCGCGCCGACAGCTTGTCGCCGAGCAGCTCGCGATCGCCCGCGTCGTAGTGGAAGCCGATCTTCTCGGCGACGAGCGCGCTGAAGATCGCGAAGACCTGCGGAGAGATGGGGAGGCGGCTCGTCATGCCCACGGGATCAGGCCCACTGCGCGAGGACGGACGCGGACACGCGCCGCACCTCGGGATCTGGATCAGTCCGCGCGGCGCGCTCGACCGCCGCGAAGCCCTCGCGGGTGGCCACCGCGGCGAGCGTCGTGGCGGCCGCCTTCCGCGCCGGCGCGCGCGGCAGCCGGAGCGCCTCGAGGAGCGCGGCGTGCGCCCCGGGGAGCCGCATCCGCGCGAGCGCCGCGGTCAGGAGCGGCGAGAGCTCGTCGTCCGCCGTCCCCAGCGCGTCGAGGATGCCCTCGATCCGGCCCGGCACGGGCGTCGAGAGCGCGGCGAGGAGCGGCCCCTGCGCCCGCGACGTGACGAGCAGCGCGACCAGGGTCCTCGTCGCCTCGACGCCGGGCCGCCCGGCGATGAAGCTGGTCGCGGCCGCCTGCACGCTCTCGTCGGAGTCGCTCGCCGCCCGCACGAGCGCGGGCAGGACCTCGGGCGACGAGAAGCCGGAGATGGCCGAGACCGCGACCAGCCGGGTCGCCACGTCCGGGGACGAGAGCGCGTCGAGCAACGTCGGCAGCGACGCCTCCCGCCCCGCGATGCCGAGCCCGATCAGCGCCGACCGCCGCATGTCCGTGTCGCCGTCCCGGGCCGCCTGCTCCAGCGCCGCGAGCGCGAGATCGCCCTTGATCCCCGACAGCGCCTCGATCGCCGCCACGCGCACCTGGCCGCTCTCGTCCCGGAGCCGCTCGGCGATGACCCCTGCCGCCGCCTCCCACCCGAGCTTCCCCAGCGACTGGCAGGCGTAGTACCGGACCCACGCGTCGCCGTCGCCCAGCCCCGCGAGGAGCGCGTCGATCACGCGGGGATCCCGGCGCGACTGCCCGAGCGCCCGCATCGCCACGGCCCGGATCCGCGCCGCGGGATCGGCCGCGACCGCGACGAGCGCGTCGAGCGCCGCCGGCGCCGCGAGGGACGCGAGGCCATGGATCGCCTGCTCGCGCGCCCGCACGTCGGGGTCGCCGAGGCTGTCGAGGAAGACCGGCAGCGCCGACGGAGGCGCGAGGTGCCCGAGGATCCGGAGGGCCGTCCGCCGCGCGGCCGGGGCCCCGTCGCGGGCCGCGGCGAGCGCGAGCGCCTCGACGTCCGGGCCGCCGAGGCCCTGGATCGCGGTCGTCGCGGCGTGGACCACGCGGGGGCTCGGGTCGTCGAGGACCTGGAACAGCGCGCGCGCCGAGCCGGGCTCCGCGATGCGCGCGAGCGCGTCGCACGCCGCGGCGCGGACCTCCGCGTCCGGATCGGCGAGGCAGCGCTCCACGTCGCCCGCGGCCGCGACGCCCCGGACGAGCGGCAGGAGCAGGAGCCTGCGCGCGCTGTCGCCGTCGCGCAGCGCCGCGAGCACCCGGGGGTCCGCGCTCCGCGAGAGCTGGCCGAGCGCCTCCGCGGCGGCGCTCGCGACGGGAGGATCGGCGTCGAGCAGGCGCGTCAGCTCGAGCAGGGCCTCCTCGCCCCCGATCGCGCCGAGCACGCTGCAGAGGGCGGCCTGCTCGGCCGGATCCGCGCCCGCGAGGCTCTGGGAGAGCCGCCGCGCCACGCCGGGCGCCGGCGCCTCGCTCCGGAGCGCCTCGTCGATCGGCGCGACCGTCGCGTAGCGCTCGCGGTACCGCTCGCGCAGCTCGGCGAGCGCCGCCGCGGCGACACGCACGACGCCGTCGCTCGGCCGCCCGAGGAGGCGCACCAGCGGCGCCGCGGCGCCGCGGCTGCCGGTGCGGCCGAGCGCCCGCGCCGCCTCGAGCACGTAGCGCGGATCCTCGAGGAGGACCGCCAGCGGGCCGATCGCGCGCGGGTCGCCGCTCCGGCCCAGCACGTCGATCGCGGGGAAGACACGGAAGAAATTTCCGCTCGAGACGGCATCCACGAGCGAGTCGACAGCGGACCTGCCGCCGACCCGGCCGAGCGCCTCGATCGCGGCGACCGCGACGTTGTCGTCGGGGTGCGACGTGAGCTCCGCGAGCCGGGGGACGGCCTTCGCGCTGCCGCGGCGGCCGAGGATCTGCGCCGCGTCGGCGACGAGCGCGGGGCGAGGATCCAGGGTCAGCGCGAGCACGGCGACGTCGACGTCGCCCAGCGACGCGACGAGCGCGTCGACCGTGGCGGCGATGCGCGCCTCGCTGTCGCGCCGGGAGGAGAGGCACGCGCAGAGGGGGTGGACGGCCGCGTCGCCGAGCGCCGCGAGCGACGCGACGACGGCCCGCCGCACGGTCCAGCTCGGATCCGCGAGCATCTCGATGAGCTCAGGCGCCCCCGGAGGCCCCGAGGCGGCGAGCCGCTCGACCTGCTCGACGCGCTGCCGCTCCGCGTCCGAGACCGCGGGCGCGTGTCGACGAGCGATCATGCCGTCTCCGGCGCGGGGTGCGGCGTCCCGTTCGCCTTGATGTGGGCGACGGCGTGGGCGACCGTCGCGACGACGCCCGCGACCGCGTCCGCGTGCTCCGCGCTCGCCAGCCGGATCCTGCCGAGCTGATCGAGCACCTGGCCTGCGTCGCTCGCGATCGCGCCGGTGTCCCTCGCGTGCCTGGCCGTGGAGGCGAGCAGCTCCCGGACCGGGTCGCGCAGCCGCGAGAGCGAGGCGGCGTGCTGCTCGCTCCGGGTCGAGAGCTCACCCACCCCCTTCTCGGCGGCCTGGAGCGACGACGTGTGCCGGTTCGCGCCCGACGCGAGGGCCGCGATCGCCTCCGCCTGATCGGCCACGGCCCGCGCCGTTTGCCTGGCGATCCGGCGCACGGACTCCCCCTCCTTCGCGAGGGACGCCGTCGCCTTGCCCTGGTCCGCCATGGCAGCGGTCACCGCCGCCGCGAGCCGCGCGACCTGGCGGGCGGACGCCTCCAGCTGCTTCGCCGCCCGCGCCTGCTCGCCGGTGCTCCGCGCCGACTGGGCCGACAGCCGCCGGATGTCGTCCATGGCGCGCGCGATCTCGTTCGCGCCGCCCGCCTGCTCCGCGAGGCCGGCGACCATGCGCTGCGACGCGCCCGAGACCTCCTGCGTGAGCGCGGTGATCCCGGCCAGGGCGCGGGTCTGCTCGACCATCGCGACGCTGGTCTGCTGGGTCAGCGCGCGCATCTGCGCGGCGACCTTGGCGAGCTGCGACGCCCCCGTCGCCTGCTCGTCCATCGCCCGCGACACCCGCTCGGCGCTGGACGTGAGCTGCGCGTTGGCCTTCACGGCGTCCCGCAGCGCGCGCGCCTGCTCGGCGGTCGCGTCCTTCGTCTGCCGGGCCATGCGCCGCATCTCCGCGCTGCCCTGCGCGAGCGACTGGATCGCCTTGGTCTGCTCGGCCGCGGAGCGCGCGACCGCCCTGCCCTCGTCGCTCATGCGCGACGCCGTCTGGGTCAGGGAGGCCACCGCCTGCACCTGATCGGCGTTCGCCCGGTCGATGTCGCGGATCGAGCGGCCGAGCTCCTCGACCCCCTGCAGGATGGACGTGAGCGCCCGATCGGCGTCGCTCGCGAGCCGGGTCCCCTCGTCCGCGACCTTCACGCCCTCGCTCGAGGCGGCCACCGCCTCCCGGGCGCTCGCCTGGAGCGCGCGGACGATCTTGGCGATCTCGGCGCTCGAGACGGCGGCCCGATCGGCGAGGTTGCGGATCTCCTCGGCGACGACGGCGAAGCCGCGGCCGTGCTCCCCCGCGCGCGCGGCCTCGATGCTGGCGTTGAGCGAGAGGAGGTTCGTGCGGTCGGCGATCAGGTTGATCGTCTGGACGATGTCGCCGATCTCCTCCGCCCGCTTGCCCATCTCCTTCATGACCGACGCGGAGTCGGCCATCGCCTGCCGGATGCTCCCGAGCCCGGCGATGGACCTGCCGACCGTCGCGGCGCCCTGGCGCGCGGTCGCGACCCCCTGCTCGGCGGTCGCGCGCGCGGTCTCGACGATGGCGACGATCCGCCGCGTCGAGGCCTCGACCTGCGACGACGTGGCGGCGTTGCCGGCCGCGAGCCCGCTGATCTGCTCGGCGCTCTGCGCGACCTGCTGCGCGGTCCGCGCGAGCTCCTCGGCGGCGACGGCGTTCGCCTCGACGGTCGCGGCGTTCTTCTCGGCGGTGGCCGCGACCTCCTCGACCGAGCTCGCGATCTCCGTGATCGTGCTCGCGGTCGTCGACGTGCTCGAGTCGAGCGCCTTCGCGCTCTCGGCCACCCCGCGGATCGACCGCGCCATCTGCTCGGCGGTCGCCGCGGTCTCCTCGACCGCGCTCGCCATCTCGATCGCGTCCTTCGCGACGCGATCGAGGGAGCCGCTCACGCCGACGACGGTCCCCGCCATGGTCGAGATCTGCGCCCCGACCCCCTTGGCGTCGCTCGAGAGGCGCGCGACGCCCTTCGACATCTCCTCGATGGTGGCCCCGATCTCCTCGATGGCCGCGGCGTTGCTCTCGCCGCGGGCCGCCGCCTCGTCGGCGGATCCGCTCGTCACGGAGACCGACCCGAGGAGCTCCTCGCTGGAGGACGCGAGCTCCTCGGCGCTGGCGCTCACCGCCTTCACCGAGCGGGCGATCTCCTCGAGCGCCGCCGCGGTCGTCTCCGCCGACGCGGCGAGCGTCTCGGCGTCGCCCTTCACGTTCGCGAGCGCGGGGGCGAGCGCGCCGATGCCGCTCGCCATGCCCTCGGTCCCCCTCACGACCTCGATGACGGCGTCGCCCACCCGCTGCCCGGAGCGGGCGAGCGCCTGGGCGGCCGACCCGGCCTCCTCGAGCTCGCCCGCGAGCGCCCCCGCCATGGCCCCCTGCTCCCTGCCGGCCGCGGCCTGCTCGGCGCCGAGGGCGGCGAGCCGCGCGGCCGCCTGCTCGACGCCGGCGACGGTCGCGACCGCCTGACGGAGCGCGCGCTCGGTCTGCTCCGCCCGCGCGAGCGCGCCGTCGATGTCCGCGATTGCATCAGATGCCATGATCCTGCTCCTCACCGATGATCCTGCCGACGTCGACGAGCATGACGAGGCGCTCCCCGAGCTTCGCGACGGCCCTGACGAACCCGGCGCTCTCCTCCGCCATGACCTCGGGGGGCGGCCTCAGCTCGCCCTCGGCGATGTTGACGACCTCGCGCGCGCTGTCCACCAGGAGGCCCACGGTGCGGCCGCCGCAATGAACGACGATGACGCGCGAGTCCAGCGTCGGCTCCGCGCTCGGGAGCCCGAAGCGGACGCGCAGATCCACGACCGGGACCACGCGGCCCCGGATCTGCACCAGGCCGCCGACGTACGATCGCGCCCCCGGCACCCGGGTCGCCCCGGCGAACGACTCCATGTGGAGCACGTCCGCCGCCGAGATGACGTACTCGGTGTCCGCCACCTTCAGGACCACGTGCAGATCGCTCACGAGGCCACCCGGGCGAGCGCGCCGCGGCCGCCGCGGCCAGCGGAGACCCTGCCGCTGAGGGTCACGAGGTCGAGGACGAGCGTGGGGCGCCCGTCGCCGAGATCCGTCGAGCCCGACACGCCCGGCACCCGGACGAGCGGGTCCTCGAGCGGCCGCACGACCACCTCCTGCTGGCCGATCACGCGGGTCACGCCGAACGCGAAGGGCGCGCCGTGGCGACGGACGACGAGCGCCCTGCGCGCCGGCGAGGCCCCGAGCTCGAAGAGGGCGCCGAGATCGACGAGGGGCACGACCTCGCCGCGGCGCTCGATCAACATGGTCCCGCCCCGCGCTTCGCCGGGCGCCGGCAGCCTGGTCCCGCCCCGCGCTTCGCCCAGGGCTGGCGACATCGCCCCGCCCCGCGCTTCGCCCGGCGCTGGGCCGCGAATGATGCGCGCGGCGTCGATCTCCACGACCTCCTCGACGCCCGCGACGGGCGTCACGAACAGCTGGTCACCGCACAGGAAGGAGAAGGCGTCCACGATGGTCAACGTGAGCGGGATCCGGAGGGTGAAGGTGGTGCCGGCGCGGGGCGACGTGCTCACCGAGAGCTCCCCGCTGAGCTGCTCCACGGCGATGCGGCGCACGATGTCCATCCCGAGCCCGCGGCCGCTGGTCTTCGTCGCCTTGTCGAGCGTCGACAGCCCGGGGAGCGTGATGAGGTCGAGCAGCGCCGCGTCGCTCTCGGGCGCGGGGCGGCCGGCCCGCCTCGCGACCAGCGCGCGATCGATGCCGCGGCCGTCGTCGGCGACGCTGAGCTCGAGCTGATTGCTGGAGCGCTCGAAGCAGGAGACCCGGACGACGCCCTCCTCGGGCTTGCCGAGGCGCCGCCGCTCGGCGGGCGGCTCGATCGCGTGATCGACGGCGTTGCGGAGCAGGTGCACGATCGCAGGGAAGACGCGCTCCGCGACCGCCTTGTCGAGCTCGGCCTTGCCGGCGTCGATCTCGAGCCGGACCTGCTTGCCGGTCGCGCGGCCAAGGCCGCGGACGACGAGCGGCACGCGCTCGAGGAGCTCCGCCACGGAGATCATGCGCGCGCGCATGATGGCGCCGCGGAGGTCGCGCAGCGTCCGGTCGTGCTCACGCAGGATCTCCGACAGATCGCGGGTGTCGACCCCGCGGGCGCGCAGCTCGGCGGCCGCCCGAGCGAGCCGGAACCGCGTCACGACCAGCGCCGACAGCTTGTCGAGCGCGTCGTCGAGGCGCGCCACCTCGACGCGGACGACGCCTCGGAGCTGGGGCTCCCGGTCCGCTGGCTCGTCCGGCTCGCGCTCCGCCAGCGCCGCGACGGCCGGCGGGACGGGGGGCTCCACGGTGAGCGCGCGGACGCCATCCGCCGCCGCCGCGCGCGCGATCTCCTCGTCGGTCGCGCTCGTGAGGACGAGGAGCGCGAAGGCGATGCCGCCCGGCGCGCCATCGCTGGCCGGCACCGAGAGCGGGATGACCTTGACGATCTCGGCGAGCTTGCCGACGCGCTCGCGGACGGTCGTGATGTTCACCCCCTCGGCGGTGCGCGCCGGCGAGGGGACGAAGTCGACCCGCAGCGCGCGCCGCCCGCCGGCCACGCCCTGCGCGAGCTGCACCCGCTCGCCGGGCCCGAGCTTCGCGAGGATCTCGGGATCGGCGCCGATGATCGGCACGGGCGGCGACGGCGCGGCGGCGAGATCGAGCGCGTTGAGCGCGGCGAGGAGCTCGGGCGCCGCCGG
The DNA here is from genome assembly GCF_051524395.1 of Sorangium sp. So ce117. Lineage (NCBI taxonomy): Bacteria > Pseudomonadati > Myxococcota > Polyangiales > Polyangiaceae > Sorangium > Sorangium sp. So ce117. The sequence goes on along the minus strand of NZ_CP150309.1, from coordinate 3,826,731 downwards.
CAGCACCGGCTTGCCCTCGGCGAGGGCCCGCGCCCGCTCCTCGATGGACCGGAGCCCGCGGAGCAGCACCTCGATCGACGCGGCGGAGAGGCTCCCGGCCGCCCGGTCCGCCGCCCGGAGCACGGTCTCCATCGCGTGGGCGAGATCCACAATCGGCTCCACGCCGACCATGGCGGAGAGGCCCTTGATGGTGTGAAGAGCGCGGAAGAGCTCCCGGATCGCCTTGGGGCTCGACTCGCCGCCGCGGAGGGCCGCCTCGGCGGCGAGGAGGTTGGCCGTCGACGCGGAGAGGTGCTCTTCCACCTCGACGAGGTAGCCGGCCACGAACTCGTTTACATCGAGCGCGCCGCCCATCCGGTCATCCGGCGCTGGCGACGCTGTCCTGCAGGAGCGCGCGCACGCTGGCCAGGATGGCGTCGGGAGTGAAGGGCTTCGTCATGAACTCCGACGCCCCCGCGGCGAGCGCGCGGGCGCGAGACTCCTCATCACCCCGGGTCGTCACCACCAGGATCGGCAGGCTCCGCAGCCTGTCTTGACCCCGGATGAACTCGATCACCTCGAGTCCCCCGATATCGGGCATGTTCAGGTCGAGCACCACGAGATCGAACGGCCTGAGCGAGAGCGTCTCAATCGCCTCGAGCCCGCTGGCCGCGTGCGCGAACCCGTGCTGCTCTGCCCGGAGGCAGGCCACCACCATCTCGCGCATCACCCGGCTGTCATCGACGACGAGGATCTCTGCCACAGCGGTGCTCGGTCGAGGGAATAGCCTTTCCGAATGCTGGGTGTCAATCGCGCTTGTGCGTCCGTGCCAGAATCAGGGAACTCCTGTCGGACACGTCCCGAGCTTCGGATGCCACGCTCGGGCGGCCAGGCGCCGCCCGCGCGTCGAGGAACGCCAGTGTGCCAGCGAACGTCGGCGCACGCGAACGCCATCGCCATGACAGACGTCGATGGAACCCGGCGAGCGCTGGGCGATGCGTGGCCGTGGCGCAATGACCAGAAGCAACCTGACGCGACCTGACGCGCCAGACGCGACCGGAAGCAACCGACGCACACAGGCAGAAGAGGGCAACAGGGCGCCTTTCATCGTATTAGGCTTGCATCGTCGCGGGCTCTCCCTCAGATGAGACTGGGCGGTAAAGATGCTTGCGGAACCAACGCTTCTCCGCGCCCCCACCCCGTCCCGCCCCGAGAGGCGCCGCCCTGTGGCGATATGCCTCACGGCCCCTGCTGCTCCTGGAGAACCATGAATCGGCCAATGACGATGGACTTCGTGCTCGCCGACGCCGCGCGCGACGCGAACGGCCCGCCCCGGCGCCCGGCGCCGGCCGCGGGGCGAGGCGTCCGGGAGGGGGGCATGGAGCCTCCGCCGAGCGAGCACGCGCAGCGTGGGGTGGTGTGGATCCTCGACGATTCGTTGCTGGAGGCCGAGATGGCCGCGCGCGCCCTCGCGCCAGGGTACGAGGCCCAGGTCTTCACGGACGCCGCCGCGATGCTCGAGCGCGTGGCGGGGAGCGATCTGCCGGACGTCCTCGTGCTCGACCAGGTGATGCCGGGCCTGTCCGGCACCGAGATCTGTAGTCTCTTGCGGTCGCGCGCCGCCACGGTCGGGCTCCCGATCCTCATCCTGACCGTGGCCGGGCAGGAGGAGGACCTCGTCGAGGGGCTCACCGCGGGCGCCGACGACTACGTGGTCAAGCCCTGCCCGGCGGCCGCGCTGTCGGCGCGCGTCGGTGCGCTCCTTCGCACGAAGCGTCTCCGCGAGCGGGCCGAGCGGGCCGAGCGGATCGCGGCGGTGGAGCGCGATCTGCTGCGGGCGCTCATCGAGCAGAGCGGCGACGGCATCATGGCAGCGGACGCGCGCGGGGCGCTCCGCATCTGCAACGGCGAGGCCCAGCGACAGCACGGGGTATACGAGAGCGACGTGCTCGAGTCGCTCCGGACCCGCGGGCTGCTCGCGCTGGACGGCCGGCCGCTGCGCCCCGACGAGGACCCGCTCCACCGCGCGCTCCGGGGCGAGAAGGTCGAGAACGCGCGCTGGCTCGTCACGCGCCCGGACGGCTCCATCCGCGCCCTCGCCGGGACGGCATCGCCGCTCAGGCACGCCGACGGCTCGCCCGCGGGCGCGGTGCTGATCACCCGCGACGAGACCGACGCGATCGAGGCGGAGCGGGCGCTCCGGGACAGCGAGGAGCGCTATCGCGTCATCATCAGCGCGCTCGAGGAGGGCATCACGCTCCAGGACGAGCGCGGCGTCATCCGCACCGCGAACGCGAGCGCCGAGCGGATCCTGGGCCTGCCCATGGCCCAGCTCGTCGGGTCCACGATGCTGGGCCCGTCGTGTCGGCTCGTCCGCGAGGACGGCTCGACATTCCCTTTCGAGATGGTCCCCTCGCAGATCGCGCTGCGGACCGGCGCGCCCCAGTCGGGCGTCCTCCTCGGCCTGGAGCGGCAGGGCGGCTCGGTCGTGTGGCTCTCGGTGAACGCGCAGCCGCTCCGCGGCGCGGACGGCTCGGTGGCCGGCGTCGTCTCCTCGTTCTTCGACATCACGGCGCGAAAGCGCGCGGAGGAGGAGCGGCAAGACCTGCTCGCCGCGGCGCAGTCCGCCCGGCGGGAGGCCGAGGCCGCGAGCCACCTGAAGGACGAGTTCCTGGCGACGATGAGCCACGAGCTCCGCACGCCGCTCACGGCGGTCCTCGGCTGGGTCCGGATGCTGCGCACCGGCAAGCTCCCCGAGGAGCGCCGTGACAAGGCGCTGGAGACGGTGGAGCGCAACGCCCAGGCGCAGGCGCAGCTCATCGACGATCTGCTCGACATCTCGCGCATCATGGCCGGCAAGCTCCGGCTGGACGTCCATCCGATCGAGCTCATGCCGGTGATCGACGCCGCCCTCGAGGTCGTGCGGCCGGCCGCCGACGCCAAGGGGGTGCGGCTCCAGTCGCACCTCGAGCCCGGCGTGGGCGCCGTCGCGGGCGACGCGGGCCGGCTGCAGCAGGTCGTCTGGAACCTGCTCAACAACGCGGTGAAGTTCACGCCGCGGGGCGGCGTGGTGCGCATCCGGCTCGATCGCGCCGACGGGTCCGCCGAGATCACCGTGTCCGACACCGGCCAGGGCATCGAGCCGGCGTTCTTGCCTTACGTGTTCGAGCAGTTCCGGCAGGCCGAGAGCGGCACGACCCGCAGGCACGGCGGCCTGGGCCTCGGGCTCACGATCGTGAAGAGCCTCGTGGAGATGCACGGCGGCACGGCCCACGCGCTGAGCGACGGGGAGGGTCGGGGCGCCATGTTCGTCGTCCAGCTGCCGCTCGCGGCGCCGCCGAGCCACGACCGGGGGCGCCGGCTGGCGCCGCTGCCGTCCGCCTCCTCCGGGAGCGACCGCCCGCCGGAGCTCGCGGAGCTGAACGTGCTCGTGGTCGAGGACGAGGACGACACGCGCGAGCTCCTCGTCACGATGCTCGAGCAGTGCGGCGCGCGCGTGACGGCCGTGTCGTCCGCCGCCGAGGCGCTGCTCGCGGTGAAGGCGCTGCAGCCCGACGTGCTCGTGTCCGACGTCGCGATGCCCGGCGAGGACGGCTACGTGCTGATCCGCAAGATCCGCGCGCTCCCGGCGGCGAGCGGGGGGCGCACCCCGGCGATCGCGCTCACCGCCTATGCGCGCACCGAGGATCGCATGCGCGCATTGCGGGCAGGGTTCAACACCCATGTCCCGAAGCCCATCGAGCCGGCGGAGCTGCTCGCGGTGCTCACGACCATGTGCGGATCGAGGGCGGGCTCCTAGGCCGCATGCCGCGCGCGATCGTGCCATCGCGCCATCGCGCCGCCCGCACGATCGGCTCGGCGCGGCGCGCCGCCGGCTCACCCCCGCCGGCAGCTCCGCTCGATGGTGTCCATCAGCTTCAGCACGTCGAACGGCTTGCTGAGGATCGCGTCCGCGTCGATGCCGGCGCGCTCCGTCGCGCCGCGCGCGGTCATCACCACGGTGGGCGTGGCGGCGAGCGTCGGGTCGCGCTTCTGCTCGGCGCGAAACTGGAACCCATCCATGACCGGCATCATCAGGTCGAGCAGGACGAGCGCGATGGACGAGGGGTCGTCCCGCAGGCATGCGAGGGCCTCGCGCCCGTTCGCGGCGCAGGCGACCGCATACCCCTCCTCTTCCAGGAGCTCGCTCAACGTCCGGCGGATCGCGGCGTCGTCATCGACGATCAGGATGCGCTTGCTGGGACGGCTCGTCGTCATGCGCACTCGCTCCCTTCGCAGGGTGACAGCGACCAGGGCGCCACGACCTCGGGCCGGCCCGCGGGGCCCCCTCGCGCCGGGCGCCTCAGGCGCCCTCGAATCCCGGCAGACCCTGCCGGCCCGAGGCCCGAGGGCCGGCGAGCGGCAGGGTCACCTTGAAGGTCGAGCCCTCTCCCAGGACCGAGCTCACCTCGATCGAACCCTCCAGCGCTTCGACCACCTGCATCGTGATGTAGAGCCCCATACCCAGGCCGCCATAGTGCCGCGCCGACACGGCGCGCTCGAACCGCCCGAAGATCCGGCCGATGTGCTCCTGCGCGATCCCGATGCCGTGGTCCGCGATCGTCAACGTGGCCATCGAGCCCGTCGAGGCGACGGCGATCTCTATCGAGTTTCCCTGACCATACTTGAGCGCGTTCGAGACGAGGTTCTCGACGACCTGCTCGAGCCGCACACGATCCCAGCTCCCTGCGGCGTCGTCCGCCGCGCTCACGGTGACCCGCGAGCCCGCCTCCGCGATCTCGCCGCCCTCCTGGAAGCGAGACACCACCTGCCGGACGATGTCCGACAGCCGGACCTGCTCGAGCTCCAGGGCGAGGCGCCCCGCGGAAATGCGGGAGATGTCGAGGAGGTTCTCGACGAGCCGCCTGAGCCGCTCGCTCTGCCGGCGAACGAGCCCGAGCCGGTCCATGAGCCACGGGAGGCGCTCCCTGTCGGGGCACAGCTCGGGCGCGCGGCGCATCAGGGTCTGGATCTGCAGCGCGAGCGGGGTGAGCGGCGTCTTCAGCTCGTGGGAGGCGATCGAGAGGAACTCGTCCCGCAGCGCGATCGCGCTCTGCGCGTCCCTGTACAGGCGCGCGTTGTCCACCGCGAGCGCGCAGCGGCGCCCGAGCTCCTCCGCCGCCGCGAGGTCCTCCCGGCTGTACCGGCGCTCGGATCGCACGACCATGAAGGTCAGCGTCCCGAAGAGCCGTCCGCGCCGCGCCAGCGGGACGCACATGAACGAGTGCGCCCCGATGGCCCGTATCACCCGGAGGTGCTCGTCGTTCTGCGCGATGGCGCGCATCTGCTCGTCCGTGAAGTGCTCGACGAGCACCGACCTCTGCTCGAGGAGCACCTTGGTCGGCGGGTGCTCCGGGTTGCCGTCGAGCTTGGGCGCGAAGCGCTTCGCCTCCTCGGCCACGGCTGCGAGCGAAGGGTCCGAGTGCGCCACGCCGACCCGCCGGAAGGCGCCGTCCTCCTCGTCGAGCGCGTCGACGACGCAGAAGTCGGCGAGGACAGGCACCGCGAGCTGCGCCACCCGCGCGAGCGTCGTGGAATAGTCGAGAGACTCGGCCAGCACCACGCTCGCCGCGTCCAGGAAGCGGGGCAGCTCCTGCGCGCGCTCCCGCTCCGCGGCCTCGACCGCGCGCCGCCGCATCCGCGCCATCTCGATCTGCGTCCGGACGCGGGCGAGGAGCTCGCGCGGCGAGAACGGCTTCACCAGGTAATCGTCCGCCCCCGTGTCGAGGCCCTCGACGACGGCGTCCTCCCCCGCCCGGGCGGACACGAGCACCACGGGGACGCTGCTCGTCCTCGGGTCCGCGCGGAGCTCCCGGAGGAGCGCGACGCCGTCGAGCTCGGGCATCATCACGTCGCTCACAACGAGGTCGGGCGGGCGCGCGAGCGCGGCCTCGAGGGCCGCCCGCCCGTCCGAGGCTGCCTCCACGCTCCACCTCGGCGTGAGCAGGTGGATGAGGTACTCGCGCATGTCCGCGTTGTCGTCGGCGACGAGGATCCGGCCCTCTCCGCCGCCCGGGGCGACCTGCGCGGGCGCGGCGTCGGCGCGCGGCTCCGGGCCCGCCGGCGCCGCTCCTTCGCGCCCGGGTGACTGGGGTGAAGACCACTGGGACGCCTCGAGCACGTGGAGGCTCGCGCTCGCCGCCGAGGGCGCCGGCTCCCCTGCGGCGACCACGCGCTCCGGCGAGAGGTGCGCGCGGCCCCTCGGGATCGCCACGGTGAACGCGCTCCCCTGCCCCACCGCGCTCGAGGCGCGCAGCGAGCCCCCGTGCGCCTTGACGAGCTCCTGGACGAGGGAGAGCCCGATCCCGGTGCCCTCGATGCTCCGGCTGCGCGCGCCGTGCACGCGGTGGAACCGCTCGAAGATGCGCGGGAGCTCCTCCGAGGGGATCCCGGTGCCTGTGTCGCGCACCGTCAGCTCGACGTGGTCCGGGTGAGCGCGCAGCGAGACCGCGATCTCCCCCTCGAACGTGAACTTGAAGGCGTTCGAGAGGAGGTTCATGACGACCTTCTCCCATTGCGCCGCGTCGACGTAGACGGGCTCGGGCAGCGGCGGGCAGTCCACGACGAGCGACAGCCCCGCGCCCTCGATCAGCGAGCGGAAGGAGCTCGCGAGCTCCGCCGTGAGCCGCGCGAGATCGGTGGGCGCGAACGACGTCTGGAGCCGCCCCGCCTCGATGCGGGAGAAATCGAGCAGCGTGTTCACGAGCCGGAGGAGCCGGAGCGTGCTCCGGTGGGCCGCGGCGAGGCCGTCGCCCCCGAGAGACCCCGCCGGGCTCGACAGCGCGTCCTCGACGCGCCCGAGGATGAGGGTGAGCGGGGTGCGGAACTCGTGGCTCACGTTGGCCACGAACTCCGTCTTGAGGCGGTCGAGCGTCGCGAGCTCGTCCCGGTGCTGCGCGACCTCGCGCTCGAGCCGCCGCTGCTCGGTGACGTCCCGCCCCTCGGCGATCATGAAGACGACCTTGCCCTGCCGATCCTTCACGGGGTTCAGGTTGAAATCGATCGTGATGCGCTTCTCACCTTCGTTCCCCCCGAGGACCTCCACGTCGTACCTGACGAACTCGCCGCGGGCCGCGCGCCGCACAGCGTCCTTCAGGCGCTCCTGGATCTCCGGCGAGCCCTGCCACCAGCGGCACTCCCAGAAGGGCACGCCGTGCACCTCCCTCCGCTCCACGCCGGCGCCGCTGGTCGAGGTGTGGTTCGACTCCCAGCTCGTACCGTGGGCGTCGAGAAGGCCGAAGAACTGGAAAGAGCTGTTCATCGCGACCCGCGCCGCGAGGAGCCGCATCAGCCCCGACTCGCGGCCAGGGCTCGCGCGGGCGAGCTCCTGCTTCAGGAGCTCTGTGTCCCAGAGGAGATGTTCTTCGGAGTCGTCCACAGGTCGCACGATCGCGAGGTCTTCCAGGCATTCAATGAAGTCGCGCCCTTCTGCGCGCTCCTCGCTCGATCGCTGTTTCATCCCTTCTCGCATCACGCTCGCGGCTGCTCGAGGCAGAGAACAGCTCATCCTGAAGCGCTTAGTGGAGATCGCCGACCACGCAAGGGCTGAGCGGCAACCCCCCCTTGAACTTCCACGGGGGGCCCGCGCGTGGATCCGGATCGTTCGAGCGCGCGCCCCCCCTGCGTGCGCCGCAGCAGCCGATCACCACCCGCTGCTGCTGAGGCAGCAGCCCCCTCCCACCGCTCCTCCCTCCTCCACGGTCACGGCCAGGGCAGAGCTGGCCCGGTTAGTGCACTTGGCGCGTGAGGGCGGAGCGCGCGATGACCGTCAGCTGATGAGGGCGCGCAGGGCGCCCCAGGACATCTCGGTGGAACCCAAGACCTCTCTGCAGCGCGCCCCCGGCGCTCCGGTGCTCCCGGACACGCCCTTCCGGTTCATCGTTCACTTCGTCGGTCGTTACCGCGCCTGGTATCTGGCGATGTTCGTGTTCGAGTCGGCCCACGCCTCGTGCGGCATCATGATCCCGTACGCCATCGGGCAGGTCATCCAGGGGGTGACGCAGGCGTCGGGCGCTGGCCGCGTCGTGCTGAGCGGACGGCTGCGCGACGCGCTGGCGCTGTTCGTCGCGCTCATCGCCGGAGAGTTCCTGTTCAGCCGGATCGCCGGCCTCTGCCAGATCCTCGTCGGGCCGTGGCAGCGCCAGAACGTGACCCGCAATCTGTATGCGTACCTCCAGCACCACTCCCATCGTTACTTCAGCAACAACTTCGCCGGGGCGCTCGCCCACCGGATCAGCGAGACGTCGATGGGGGTCTCGCAGACCCTGTGGGCCATCCTCTTCGACTTCTGGCCCATCGCCATCGTCTTCTCGGTCTCGATCGGGCTGCTCTACAGCGCTCACCCGGCGCTCGCCGCGGTCGTCTCGGCCTGGGCGGCGCTGTTCGTCGGCATCTCCTACTGGCTCGCGACCCGGTGTCAGCCCCACGCGGTGAGCGCCGCGTCCGCGCGGAGCGAGACAACAGGCAAGCTCGTCGACTCCGTCACGAACCTCACGAGCGCGCGGCTCTTCGCCCGGTTCGGCTTCGAGCGCGCGTACCTGGACGAGCAGCTCAAACACGAGCTCCGCGCGGTGCGCAGATCGAACTGGTACTCCGAGCGGGTGCGCTGGTTCCAGTTCGCGTCCGCCGCGCTGCTCAAGGTGGGGACGCTCTACCAGTCGCTCAGGCTCTGGGAGCGCGGCGACATCGGCGTCGCCGAGTTCGTCATGGCGACGAGCCTGTCGCTCCTCATCATCAACGAGGCGCGCAACCTCAGCCGCCGCTTCCTCGAGTTCTTCGAGTTCGTCGGCAACGTCGCGAACGGGGTGAACACCATCGTCCGCTCCCACGAGCTCGTCGACCGCCCCGAGGCCGTCGCCCCGACGCTCGAGCGCGGCCGGATCGAGCTCCGGAACGTGACCTTCGGGTACACGCCCGGTCACCCGATCTTCGAGGGCCTCGACGTGACGATCCCGCGCGGCCAGCGCGTCGGGCTCGTCGGCTTCTCCGGCTCCGGCAAATCCACCTTCGTCAGCCTCATCCTGCGTCTCTACGACATCGACTCCGGTCACATCTTGATCGACGGCGTGGACATCCGGGACATGACGCAGGACGCGCTGCACGCGCAGCTCAGCCTGATCCCGCAGGACCCGAGCCTCTTCCACCGGACGCTCCTCGAGAACATCCGCTATGGCCGGCTGAACGCGACCGACGCGGAGGTGGTCGAGGCAGCGCGGAAGGCGCACGCGCACGATTTCATCGTGCAGATGAAGGACCAGTATCACTCCATGGTCGGCGAGCGCGGCGTCAAGCTCTCGGGCGGCCAGCGGCAGCGCATCGCCATCGCGCGGGTCATCCTGAAGGACGCGCCGATCCTCCTCCTCGACGAGGCGACCTCGAGCCTCGACTCGATCACCGAGCAGGCCATCCAGGACACGATGGACGGCGTCATGAAGGGGAAGACGGTGCTCGTCATCGCCCATCGCCTCTCGACCGTGGTCCACCTCGACCGCATCCTGGTGTTCGAGGACGGCCGGATCATCGAGGACGGCACGCACGCCGAGCTGCTCGCGCGAAACGGGGCTTACAAGCGGCTCTGGAGCAAACAGTCGGACGGATTTCTGCCGGAGAGCGCCGCCGAGGCGCCTGCGGCGATGGAGGCGCCGCCGGCCCGCGTCCACGAAGCACCGCGGCTCCAGCCGGCGGCTGACCGCGCCGACGAGCTCCCGCGGGGTGCTCCGCTGAAAGCGTGGGAGGCACCGCTCGCCTGAGCGGCCGCCAGGATCGAGCAGGCCGCGGGCGCTCGTGCCGAGCTCAGGCCGCGGCCGGCTCCCTGAGATGAGCTTCCCCCGACGCCGAGGCGCGCGGGACTGGAGCGCGCCGGCGCCGGAGAGGCGCGCTTACCGGAAGCTCCACGGCTGCGGCTGACCCATGCGGGCGCGGAGGCCCTCCTCCCAGCGGACGAGCCGCGGCGTGAGCCACGCCGTGCCCACGGCCAGGACGGCGCCGGCGACGACATCGATCGCGTAGTGCCAGCGGAGGAGCATGGTGGAGACGATGATGTTCATGGAGAAGAACGCGGCCACCACGGCGAGCCAGAAGAGGCGCCGGTCGGTGCGGGCGCGGTGGAACGTGTACAGGGCGAACCAGAGCGGCGCGGCCGTGTGCAGGGAGGGAAAGACGTCCTTCATCGCGCCGCCGGCCTGCACGACGCTGCTCACGCAGCCCCAGAAGAAGCCGCCGTCCAGCGGCCCCTGATAGAGGTGGCTCAGCGCCTGGATGGGGCCGTACGCAGGGACCGCCATGTAACCGAGCTGGCCAACACAGTAGACGATCGTGGTGCCGACCGCGTACTCCGTCGTCCCCCGGCCTGGTCGGGCGACCCATACCGCCAGCACCATCGAGAGGAAACAGATCAAGAAGTAGCTGAAATAGAAGAAGGAGAACCACTCCACGATCGGGCGCGTGTTGAAGCGCTCCATCCAGAGCGCCGGCTCGACGCGGAAGAGGAGGAGGTCGAGGTGGAGGAGCTCCGCGTCGACGCTATCGCTCCGGACCGCCGGCAAGAGGGTCCGAAGCGAAAGGTAGTTGAGGAGGAAGGCGCCGACGAGCGAGAGTCGGTAAAGGACGCTCCGCAGCAAGGGCGCCAGAAACGTCGCGCGGCGCACGAGCACGCAGACGGACACCAGGGCGGCGATGCCCGCCAGATTGCGGCTCATGCACTGCGCTCGCAGCTCCGTCGGCGGCGCGCCAAGCAGGAAGATCGTCGTCAAGGCGAGATAGCCGATGAGGATCGCGTCGTGGAGGGCGAACACGCCGACCAGGCCGCGCAGAGCGTCCTTCAACAGCGCGCCTTCGCGCTCGACGTCGACCAGCCCGCCGGAGCCGGCGACCTCATCGCAGTCCGTTGTGAGCCTCTCTTGCATTCGGGGACGTTCCAGGGATGGGATGGTGCGCATGGGCTGATGACGCCGGGCCGCTCTGTATCACGTGTTCGCGCGTGGCGTCACCGTGACATCGGTGACGCTCCAGCGGCCGGGAGGCAACAGGCTCAGCAACTCGGGGGCCACACGGATGTCGAGTTTTTGACGGGCCGGTTCGCGCCGCTTGACAGCGGTAGGGGGCTCCACGCCCCCGGCATGGCGCTCCCGCGACAGCCCAACCGCCGCCTCGGCGGACTGCACGCGTGCGAACGCAGCGACGCAGCGGCGCAGGGTCTACGCGTCACGACGAAACTGTCGCGTCCCAGGTTGGGCTGCCGGGCTCCCGCAAGCGCAGAATCTGCGCGACGGCGTCGCCCCCGGATCTGCGGGACGGATGCACCCACAACGCCGGTCGGGGGATCCGCGATGGCGATCGACAACGCGCGCCGTCAAGCACGCTGGGCACCGGAGCACGATTGTCGCGGCGTCCCGGCGGCCGTGACGTCGGCGACGTCGCGAGCGCTGGAGTCGTCCACACGAGAGGACGCCGTGGATTTCGACCGCGCGGCGCGGACGAGGCGCGATGGCCCGCGCGCTCACGACCGGTGGGGCAGTCTGCCGCGCGGCGAAGCGTCCGCTGGAACGCCGGTCTCGCCGGGCTGAGCGGCGCTGGACGCAACGCGACACAATCGGCGCTGCGCACGTCGGCGCAGAAACCGCGTCTTCCCTGGGCGCGCCCGGAGGATCGCGCTCACCTCACCCTGCTGGAGCGCACCCTGGACGCTCCCGAGCGCTCACGAGAATCCACGGAAGTCCCGCTGGATCCGCGCCGGTGACGTCGCGTGTCCATGGATCCCTCTTCATGGCACTCACGTTGCAGTCCCCCGGAGGAGCCGACATCGTTCAGCGACGATCCCACAGGGCACCACGCCTGGGTCCCCCGTGAGGGCGCTGGAGCGATGCGCCCAGACACCAAGGAGACGACTCATGGCACAGCAACACGGTCAGAGCAGCAGTCGTGGGTTCGCCGCGATGGACCAGAAGCAGCAACGCGCGATCGCGAGCATGGGCGGCAAGGCCGCGCACGAGAAGGGCACGGCCCACGAGTTCAGCTCCGAGGAGGCCCGCGCGGCCGGCCGCAAGGGCGGCGCGAGCGTGAGCCAGAATCGCGAGCACATGGCCGCGATCGGCCGCAAGGGCGGCGCGGCCGTGAGCCAGAACCGCGGACACATGGCGCAGATCGGCCGCAAGGGCGGCGAGTCGCGCGGCGACGGACAGAGCGACGCGCCGGGGGAGAGCGCCCGCGAGGGCGAGCAGGGCGGCAGCGCCGCACGTCACGCCGACGCCGCCGAGCCGCGCCACGAGGCGAACTGAGCAGCGCCGCGGCACATCGCCGCCGGTGATCGGGCGCGCGGGGGTGTCCGCGCGCCCGATCGTCCGTCACGGCGACAAGGTGACGAGGAAGACGTCGCCGTTGCTGCGATCGCCCACACGTGCGCTGTGCTCGATGGCAGGGAGGCCGCCGCCGAGCTCGATCCGCTCGCCGTGGAAGAGGCCAGCGGCGACGGTGTTCCCGCTTCCGGTGACGGCCTGGGCCGTCGAGAAGCAGAAGACCCCATCGCGGTAGACGTCGGACCAGAGCTCCTCGGAGAAGTCCGGACTGAGCTTCGCGACGAACGCATCGCCCGACTCGGGCGGCACGATCTCCACGGGCGCCCCGCCGAGCTCGAGCGCCTCCGTGAAGTAACCGCTCAGCACGTGGTTGCCCCAGGGGTCCTGCGAGAAGCCCCAGACGAACTCGTCGCCCGCGGACGGGAGCCCACGGGCGGCGAGCGGCTCACCGGTCTCTGCGTCGAGCCGGGCCAGGTAGAGGTCGTAATCCCCGACCGCGGCGCGCTCGATGTCCGTGAGCCCGACGCGGAACGGAGCGCTGTAGTTGCCGAGGACGACCGGATGCCCGTCGAGCCCGAGGCCGATGAACTTGGCGAACTGCTCGCCGGCGGCGCCCAGCGACCGGCCCCAGACGAGGCTGCCCGACGCGAGCTCGAACCGCAGGACGAGCCCATCGATGCTGTAGATCGGCTCGTCGTCGCGCGAGCCGTCGACGGCGCTCTCCACGACGTGGCCGTCGATCTCGAGCCTTCCGCCGAAGGCGCCGGCCGCGTAGAGGGCCGACTCGCCGACCGCGATGCTGCGGAAGCGCTGCCAGCTCTCCGCGGAGCCGAACCGCCGGCTCCAGAGGTGGCCGCCGCCGGCGTCGAGCTTCGCCACGACGACGTTGGGACCGCCGCTCCCCTCGAGCGCGGTCCCGGGCGCCTCGCTGAAATTGATGCTGCCGTCGACCATGCCGAGGACGACGATCTCGCCCGCCTCGGTGACGGCCACGGCCGTGGCGCCCTGATCGAGCTCGCCGCCAAAGCGCTTGCTGAAGAGGTGGTTGCCGCCGGCGTCGAGCTTGGCGACGAAGAGGTCCTTCCCGCCGGCGCTCACGAGCTCGGTGCTCGCGTCCGCGCCGAAGTTGAGGGTCCCCTCGAACTCCCCGGCGACGACGACGTTGCCGCTCGGATCCGTGGCCACCGCGAACGCGACCTGATCGGACTTGCCCCCGAAACGCCTGCTCCAGACGTGGCCTCCCGCCGCGTCGAGCTTCACGACGAAGAGGTCGAGACCACCGTCGCTCACGAGGGCGTCCGCCTCACCACCGAAGTTGATCGCCGTCTCGAAGCCGCCGACCAGGACGACGTTATCGTGCAGATCCGCCGCGATCGCCTCGATTCGCTCGTTCTTCGCCTCGCCGGCGCCGAGCCCCCACAGGGCATCTCCGAGGAACGCCGGAGGCTCGCCGCCGCCGCTGCCGCCCGCGCCGCCGTCGCCGCCTGCGCCCCCCACTCCACCTGATGCACCGGCGCCCGTTTCGCCACCTTGCCCCCCGCCGCCTCCGACTCCACCGCTGCCGCCGGCGCCTTGCCCCCCGCCGCCTCCGACTCCACCGCTGCCGCCGGCGCCTTGCCCCCCGCCGCCTCCGACTCCACCGCTGCCGCCGGCGCCTCCGACCCCGCCTTGTCCGCCGGCACCCCCTTCACCGCCTTGCCCCCCGCCGCCTCCGGCCCCGCCCTGCCCGGCGACGCCGCCTTCGCCGCCCTGCCCGGCGACGCCACCTTCGCCGCCTTGCCCGCCGGCGCCTCCGACGCCGCTCGTCGACGAGGTGACGCCGTCCTCAGGCTCGGAGTCGCAGCCGTTGCAGCCCAGGGGAAGCCCCATGCTCGTCAGAAGAGCAATCCGAGCCACGTTCGTCACCAAGTGCGTTTTCATTCATCCTCCATGTCTCGACGAAGAGCCCGAGCCGCGGGCGCTCGGTGGAGCCAAGGCCGATCCGGCATCCCCTTGCTGTGGGCTGTCGAACCTCCTCAATCTGCTGTGTCGTGGACGTCAAGTACGCGTGCGCGCGGATCGAATCAAGCAGCTGTCGCGGCGAATTCGTGGCAACGATCGGCTACCCCTGGCTCCGCCGGAACGGCGCGTCCCGCCTGGACGGCGCGCCTCGCCTGAACGGCGCTCCCCGCTGATCAACCGTTCTCTTGCACGCGGCCCGCGATGGCCTCGGACGCGCGCCGCGCGCGTCGCAGGTTTGCCTCATCGTGGCAGAATGCCTCACCGTGAGCCTCGCGGCACGTCCAACATACAAGCCGCGCCGGGCGGCGGTGGGCGCGGTACGCGATCTGCATCGTCCCGCGACTGATGTGGGTGGCTTGGCTCAGGAGCGCCACGACTCTCTTTACGCTCGTCACGCTCGCTCCCTTCGCGTGCAGCGGCGACAAGCGCCGCGCGGGCAAGCGTCGGGACGGCGCTCGGCCGCTCACCCGCCTGTCGCCCGCTCGCTTCAACGACCTCTCCGCAGACCCGCGGGAGGGGTCTGACGAGCTCGCCCGAGCGCGCATTCGCGCGCGAACGAAGAGCGCCGCCGGCGCGCGTCCCCCCGCGCGCGCCGGCGGCGCGGCGGCCATGGAGGCCGCATCCGGGGCGTCTGGCGCGGCGGATCATCACGCCTCCCGGGCGGCAGACCCCATAACCCATCACCGAGACGAAGCGCCGAGCCAAAGCGCTCGGCGCCCAGACGCGGAGCGCCTATGACGGAGCGAGCCTACGATAAGAACACCGCCTGGACCCACGCCGTCATCCCTCCGATGACCCCCCTCGCGACCGACCACGAGGCGGACGTGTGCGTCGTCGGCGCGGGGATCGCCGGGCTGACGACGGCGTATCTCCTCGCGAAGGCCGGAAAGCGCGTCGTCGTCCTCGACAACGGCGCCATCGGCGGGGGCGAGTCAGGGCTCACCACCGCGCACATCACGCACGCGCTCGACCGGCGCTGGGCCTCGCTCGCGAAGCTGCACAGCAAGAGCCGCCTGCGCCTCGCCGCAAGGAGCCACACGGCGGCCATCGAGACGATCGAGCGGATCGTCGCGGAAGAGAAGATCGACTGCGACTTCCGGCGCGTCCACGGCTATCTCTTCACAGCCCCGGGGTCGCCCCCGGCCACCCTCCGGGACGAGATCGAGGCCGCGCACCGCGCCGGGCTCGGCTCGACCCATTACGTCGACCGCGCGCCGCTGCTCGATTTCGATACGGGGCCCGCGGTCCGCTTCCCCGATCAGGCGCAATTTCATATCCGCAGGTACCTCGCGGGGCTGGCGCGGGCGATCGAGCGCGACGGCGGCAGGCTCTACACGCTCGCGCACGTGGTCGACGTCGACGAGGACTCCGTGCCTCACGGGGTGGTCGTCAAGACGGCGCGCGGGCACCGGGTGATCGCCAGCGAGGCCGTGCTCGCCACGAACTCCCCCTTCCTTCCGCGCTTCTCCGTGCACCTGAAGCAAGCCGGTTACCGGACCTACGTCGTCGGCCTGCGCATCCCGCGGGGCGCCGTCCCACCGGGGCTCTACTGGGACACGGCCGAACCGTTCCATTACGTCCGCCTCGCCAACATCAACGGCCCGGACGGCCCGGACGAGGTGCTCCTCGTGGGAGGAGAGGACCACAAGACCGGACAGGCCAGCGACGCGGACCAGCGCCACGCGCGGCTCGAGGCGTGGGCGAGAGAGCGCTTCACGCAGGCCGGCGAGGTGCTGCACCGCTGGTCCGGCGAGGTGATGGAGACGGTCGACGGCCTCGCGTACATCGGTCGCATCAGGAAGGGATCGAGGATCCTCATCTCCACGGGCGACTGTGGCAACGGCATGACGCACGGGACGATCGCAGGCATCGTGATCTCGGACCTCGTGCAGGGCCGCGAGAGCCGGATGGCGTCGCTCTTCGATCCCACCCGCGTCAACCTGAGCCTGGCCGCCGTCTCCGAGTACGCGAAGGAGAACCTCAATGTCGCGTGCCAGTACGCCTCATGGCTCGGCAAGGGAGATGTCCCTGACGTGGCGCAGATCGCGCCTGGCGCAGGCGCCGTCGTGCGCAGGGGCCTGAAGAAGCTCGCCGTCTACCGCGATCCGCAAGGGCAGATCCACGAGATGTCGGCGATGTGTACCCACCTCGGCGGCGTGGTCTCGTGGAACTCCGCGGAGCGCAGCTGGGATTGCCGCTGTCACGGCGCCCGCTTCGACGCCATGGGCCGCGTCCTCCGAGGCCCGGCGACGGCCGATCTCACGCCGATCGCGCCGAGCGAGGCGCCTCTCAGCGCCGGAGGATCGGTTTCGCCGCCGAGGGAGCGGGAGCGGGTCGCCGGCCAGCCTGCGGCCGTGCCCCTGCCCCAGAGTCGCCCGGCCACGTGAACGGCGCGAGTCGCGAGCGCCAACAACCGATGAGCGCAATGGACGTGGATCGACGTGATCGCCGTGATCGACAGGATCAACACGATCGACGCCAACCGCGATGCGCGCGCCATGGCCCCATGAGCACGATGCGCGCGCGCTGGCGTAGTTGACCCCTGCGCGAGCGGCGTGCGATCATGATCGAGTAGTCCGGGACAGTCCCGGGCGGCTTGGTGATGAGATGAAATTATTGCGCCCCCGTGCCTCCCGCGCCGCAGGCATAGCCCTGGCTGTCCTCTCGGTCGCCGGGGCGCTTCCGGCGCGGGCCGAGCCCTCGGCGGCCGATCGGCAGACCGCGCGGACGCTCCTCATCGAGGGGCGCAAGAAGCGCGACGCGGGGGACGTCGCCGGCGCCCGCGAGGATTTCCAGGCGGCCCACGCGCTCGTGCGCGCCCCCACGACGGGGCTCGATCTCGCGCGCGCCGACGAGGCGCTCGGTCGCCTGATCGAGGCCCGGGAGACGGCCTACGAGGTCGTCCACCTGCCCCTCGGGAGCGACGAGCCGCCGGTGTTCACGCAGGCGCGGGCGGCCGCCGCGACGATGGTCGAGCAGCTCGAGGCGCGCATCCCGTCGCTCCAGCTCCGGGTCGAGGGCGCGGCGCTGGACCAGATCGACGCGCGCGTGGACGGCCAGCCGATCCCCCGCGCGGCGCTCCCCTACCCGCGCAAGCTCAACCCCGGTCGCCACGAGGTGGTGGTGACGGCGCCTGGCTTCCAGACGGCGCGGCGCGAGGTCACGCTGAAGCAGGCGGAGCGCGCGCCGGTGGAGGTCCGCATCCACCTCGTACCGGGGCAGTCGACCGAGCCGAAGGCAGGCGCAGCCGCAGGTGGGAGCATGGGCGCGAACGTGGGCGGAGGGCAGCTGCCGCCCGCGGACGCGCCGGCGGAGCCCCGCGCCCCCGTGCCGCTGTGGGCATGGACGGCGGGCGGCGTGGGGCTCGCGGCGCTCGCGGGGGGCGCGGTGTTCGCTGCCGACCACCTGGCCGCGCGGGCTCGGGTCGAGGACGAGTGCCCCGGGTCCGTCTGCGATCGGGGCGTCCACGACTTCGAGAGCATGGAGGCGCTCCGGGCGCGGTGGAACCGCAGCCTGGGGCTGTCGGTGACGCTCGGCGCGGTCGGCCTCGCGGGCGTGGGCGCGGCGCTGGGCGGCATCCTCCTGCGGCCCAGGGCGGGCGGCGAGCGGGCGTCGTCGCTCGTGCCGATCGCGACGCCGACGGCACAGGGCGTGATGTGGCAGGGGGTGTTCTGATGAGGGTGAGACGGTTCTACCCGGCGACAGCCGGCGCGGCGCTCGGCGTCGTGACGGTCGGCGCTGCGGCGCTCGGCGCTGCGGTCCTCGGCTGCGCTCCCGAGCTCAGCCTGTCGACCCCTGCGGGGGCCGGCGGCGAAGGCGGCGGCGGCGCGCCGCGGTCGGGCGGCGAGGTGCAATGGGCGCGCGCGCTCGGGGGCGACGGGGAGCGTGCAGGGGCGAGCGTGGCCGTCGCCGACGACCGCACCGCGGCGCTCCTTGGAAGGCTCACGAAGGCGGAGGACGTGGCCCTCGACGACGAGAGCGTGACGCCGATCGGCGAGGAGAACGTCTTCTGGGCCCGGCTGTCGGCGAGCGACGGGTCGGGGCTCGGGCTGAAGCGCTTCGGTGCGTTCGATCCGCAGACGGTGAACGCGCTCGTGCCGGACGGGAACGAGGGTCTCCTGGTCGCGGGGGAGTTCTCCGGCACGCTGGAGTTCGGCGGCGAGCCGCGGACGAGCGCCGGCGGGCGAGATGGCTACGTCGCGAGGCTCGACGCGGAGGGGAAGGAGCTGTGGCTGCAGCCGCTCGGGGGCATCGGCTTCCAGGCGGCGACGAGCGTCGCGGCGGCGCCGGAGCGCCTCGTCGTGGCCGGCCGCTTCTCTGGCGCGCTGCACGTCGGCAAGGAGCGGCTCGAGAGCGCCGGAGGCAGCGACGTGTTCCTGGCGAGCTTCAACGACGAGGGCGTGCTGCTCTGGAGCGAGCGGTTCGGCGACGGCTTCGATCAGCAGGCCCGCGCCGTGGCGACGGACGCGCGCGGCAACGCGATCGTGATCGGAGATTTCGCCGGCACGCTCGATCTGGGCGGCGATCCGCTGGAGAGCGCCGGGGATTTCGATGTGTTCGTGGCGAGCTTCACCGCGCTCGGCGAGCACCGCTGGAGCAAGCGCTTCGGCGACGCGGGGCCGCAGCGGGCCAAGGCGGTCGCGGTGGACGGGGCGGGCAATGTGATCGTGGGCGGGGAGTTCGGCGCGACGATCGATCTCGGCGGGGGCCCTCGGGCGGCCGGAGAGCACCAGGCGGTGTTCGTGGCCAAGCTCGATTCGACGGGCGAGCACATCTATAGCCGGGTGATCGGCGAGGACGGCGCGTCGCTGGGGCAGCTCCTCGTCGACGGCGCGGGGGACGTGGTCGTCGCGGGGGGGTTCCGCGGAGACACGACGCTGGCGGACGGGTCGGTGACGAGCGCTGGGGACGACGACGTGTTCGTGGCCAAGCTCGATCCGGAAGGCGGCTACCGGTGGAGCCACCGCTTCGGCAGCGCCGGCCCGGACCGGGCCACGGGCGTGGCCATCGACCGCGACAGGCAGGTCTACGTGACCGGCGCGTTCACCGGGAAGGTGACGTTCGGGGAAAAGCGGATCGAGGGAGGCGAGGGCACGGATGTGTTCGTGACCAAGCTGTCGCCATGAAGGCCATGAAGGACGGAGGCGCGATGAAACGTGCGGGGACGAGGGGCGTGCGGTCGCGCGGGCGACGGTTCTCGGTGGGGATCGTGGCGGGCCTGTTCGGGCTGATCCTGCCGGCCGCGGGGTGGGCGGAGGACCCCGATACCGATCTGGATGGGGTCGTAGATTCAGCGGACAACTGCGTGCAGACCCAGAATCCGGACCAGGCGGATGCCGACGGCGATGCGGTCGGCGATGCGTGCGACGACTGCCAGTCCGTTCTCAACCAGGATCAGCGGGATTCGGACTCCGACGGCGTCGGCGACGCGTGCGACAACTGTCCTGTCGGGATGAACCCGGACCAGTCGGATGCGGAGGCGGACGGCACCGGCGACGCCTGCGACGACGATGACGACAACGACGGTGTCCTGGATGCCGACGACAACTGTCCTTTCACGGCGAACGCCGATCAGGTGGACTCCGATGAAAACGGCACCGGCGACGTTTGCGAGGCCGGTGACGACGACGGCGACGGCATCGACAACGACGTCGACAACTGCCGCGACGTCCCGAACTCGCTCCAGCAGGACAGAGACGACGACAAGATCGGCGATCTCTGCGACAACTGCCCTGCCACGCGCAATCCGAACCAGGAGGACAGCGACGGCAACGGCATCGGCGACTTCTGCGAGCCCGACATCGACACCGACGGCGACGGGCTGCGCAACGCAGAGGACAACTGCCCTGTAGATCAGAACCCTGGCCAGGAGAACGCGGACGGGGACAGCCTCGGGGACGCCTGCGATCCCGACAGCGACGACGACGGCGTGGTCGACGTGGAGGACAACTGCGCTGTCGTGTCCAATCTGTTCCAGGAAGATACGGACGACGACGGCACCGGCGATGCCTGCGAGGACGACGACGACAACGACGGCGTCGTGGACGCAGAGGACAACTGCCCGCACGTGCCCAACCAGGATCAGACCGACGGCGACGGCGACGGCCGCGGCGACGCCTGCGACCTCGGGGCCGATGTCGACGGCGACCGCGACGGCATCACGGACGAGACGGACAACTGCCCGCACGTGCCGAACCCCGATCAGACGGACGCGGACTACAACGGCGTGGGCAACGCTTGCGAGGACGTGGACGGAGATGGCCTGAGCGACGCGGCGGACAACTGCGACGAGGAGTACAACCCCGATCAGGCCGACAGCGACGGCGACGGACAGGGCGACACCTGCGAGGAAGACGACGACAACGACGGCGTCCCGGACGAGCAGGACAACTGCGCCTCCGTCCCCAACGCGGATCAGGCCGACAACGACGAGGACTATCAAGGCGACGCCTGCGACGCCGATGACGCGGACGACGACAACGACGGCGTCCCGGACGGCGACGACAACTGCCCGCTCGCGGCCAACGCGGATCAGGGGGATGGCGACGCCGACGGGGTAGGCGACGCCTGCGACGACAGCGGCGGTGCGGGCAGCAGCGGCGGCGGGTCCACGGAGCCGGAGGTCTCGTCCGGGCTGGTCTGCGCGATGCAGCGAGGCGAGCGCGGCGGCGCGCTCGTCGGCCTCGTGGCGCTCCTCGCGGGCGCGCTGGGCCTGGGCGCCCGAAGGCGGCGCGATCACGCGGCCTGACCGCCGCTGCGCGCGGCCCTGACGCGCAGCGTGCACGCCACCCCATGAGAGCGACGAGCGTGCCCGCTCGGTTGCCACCCGGAAGAGATAGAGACAACCGAGAGCACAACGTGGGTTATCACCCCACGACGACACGCCGGTTTCGCGATGGCTCCGCGTTTTTTTCGCGACGGGTCTTTTTCTGAGCCGTGACCTGACCGCGGCGGAACTGCTCCGGATGAACGCGCCGGTAGTCCCGCTCCGCAGCGCGCGCTGCGGACGGGAGCGCCTGAGCCACCTCTGGAGACACCATGCGCCTAGCTCTCTCTCTCTCGTTGGTGACCGCCCTGTTTGGACTCACCCTCAGCGCCGGCTGTAGCGACAGCACCGTTGACGGCGCCGCCCCATCGGGCGGCGCGGGAGGAGGCGACGCCGCGAGCGGCGGCGGCAGCGCGAGCGGCGGCGGCAGCGCGAGCGGCGGCGGCAGCGCGAGCGGCGGCGGCAGCGCGAGCGGCGGAGGGGCCGGCACCGGCGCCGCGGGCGGAGGCATGGCGACCCCGACGAGCATCGTCGAGTGCCAGGGCAAGACGTACGCGTGCGGGGATCTCGTCGACAACGACGACGATGGGCTCCTCGACGCGCAGGATCCGGACTGCCTCGGCCCGTGCGACAACACCGAGGGCAGCTACTACGGCGGGATCCCCGGCCAGGCGGGGCCGGCGTGCACCGTCGACTGTTATTTCGACCAGGACTCGGGCTCCGGCAACGACGATTGCCACTGGAACCACAAGTGCGATGAGCACGAGGTCGCGCCCGGGTTTCACCCGGAGTCCAACAACGGGACGATGTGCGCCTATGACAGCCGGGCCTCGACGCCGGGCGCCGACGGCAAGAGCTGCAGCGATCTCAACGACGAGCAGTCCGAACTGTGCCATACGATCTGCGGTCCGCTCACGCCGAACGGCTGCGACTGCTTCGGCTGCTGTGAGCTGCCGGCGGGCGGCGGCAAGTACGTCTGGCTCGGCTCCGACGCCGATGGCACCGGTGAAGGCTCCTGCTCGCGCGGCCACGAGTCCGACCCGACCCGCTGCGAGCCCTGCACGCCCGTGGATGCTTGCCTGAACGAGTGCGGCCGCTGCGAGCTCTGCCTTGGCAAGGACACGCTGCCAGACGACTGCTTCGAGTCCGGCACCGGCGCAGGGGGCGGCGGCGGCGCTGGAGGCGGCGCCGCGACAGGCGGCGCCGCGACAGGCGGCGGCGGCGACGCGACCGGCAGCGGCGGCGGGCCCACCGGCGGGCCCCAAGGCCAGTGCGCGGCGGGGGTCCAGCCGTGCGGGCTCTCCGGCCAGGAGCCTTGTGCCGCAGGCTACTACTGCATCACCGGCTGCTGCCAGGTCATCTTGAACTAGCCCCTACGCTGGCCCGGGTTCTCCCTGGATTCGAGGACAGGGATTGAACCATGAAAGACACAGAAGAACCGGAGGGATGTGCTCCCCCCGCTCGGTGCCC
Source organism: Sorangium sp. So ce117 (assembly GCF_051524395.1). Classification (NCBI taxonomy): domain Bacteria; kingdom Pseudomonadati; phylum Myxococcota; order Polyangiales; family Polyangiaceae; genus Sorangium; species Sorangium sp. So ce117. Next base: position 3,804,183 of record NZ_CP150309.1, on the reverse strand, counting down.
GTCGCGCCTGCGTGATTCACTGTCCCTGCTCGGAGCGGCGACAGGATCGCAGGGCGCGACGCTGGCCGCTCGCGAGCTGAGAAGCTGAGCCTGCAGCGACAAGACGTGGTTTGAAAGGAGACGAGTCGATGGTGATGCGCTCGATGTCTGTTGGGATGCTGTGCGCCTTGATGGGGATGGGGTGCGGCGGCGACGACGAGGGTCAGCCGCAGAGCTGCTCGGTGGCCGCGCAGACAGGGTGCGCCGCCCCGCAGGTGTGCGAGGAGGTGGAGGGCGCCGAGCCCGCTTGCTTCGAGCCGGTGACCCTGAGGGGGCGCGTCTACGACTCGCTCGACGACAAGGCCATCGCGGGCGCGCGCGTGCTCGCCCGGGACCCGAGCGACGCGGTGATCTCCCGGGTGGCCATCACCGGGGCCGACGGAACCTATGAGCTCGTCGTGCCCGCGCGGCGCGACGCGAGCGGCGCTCCGATCGAGGTCGACGTCACGCTGCGCGCCGACGCGCAGGCGTACGAGACGTTCCCGAAGGCGCCGCGGGTCGCGCTGCCCATCGACCTCTCCACCGCGGCGGGCAAACCGCCCGCGATCGAGTCGGCCGCGACGGAGATCTCGCTGTTGCCGCTCTCGGACAGCGAGGGGCTCGGTTCCATCTCCGGGGTCGTCCACGCCGACCAGCCCGGCGGGACGCTGCTGGTCGCGGGCGGCGCCACCGGCGCGGCCGATCTCGACGGCAGCTACACCATCTACAACGTGGCTGCGGGCGACGTCACGGTGAAGGGTTATGCCGCCGACCTCGCGCTCGACACGGCGAGCGCGACCGTCAGCGCCGGCAAGGAGACGACGGGCGTGGATCTTCACGCGACCGGAGACGCCACGGCGGTGGTGAGCGGCAAGGTCGAGATCGTGAATGCTCCAGGGGGGAGCGCGACGTCGGTCATCCTCGTCGTGGCCGATACGTTTGACGAGTCGACCGCGCGCGGCGAGACCCCGCGAGGGCTCCGGCAAGGCAACGTCACCGGAGAGTTCTCGATCGCCGGGGTGCCCGATGGCGATTACGTGGTCCTCGCCGCCTTCGAGGACGACGCGCTCGTGCGGGATCCTGACACGTCGATTGGCGGGACCGAGATCGTGCGCATCACGGTCTCCGGCCAGGATCTGCCCGTCGCGGAGTCGTTCAAGGTGACGGGCGCGCTCGCCGTGGTCTCGCCCGGCGCGAGCACGATGGAGGAGGTGAGCGGGACACCGACGTTCGTCTTCGAGGACGACTCCAGCGAAGATCTGTACGAGGTGCGGTTGTTCGACGCGCTCGGCGCCAAGATCTGGGAGGACCTGGAGGTGCCCAGGGTGTCGGGGAGCGAGAACGTCTCTGTCGAGTACGACGGTCCCGCGCTGATCCCGGGGATGATCTACCAGTTCAGGACCACCTCGAAGAAGGACGGCACGCCCATCTCGCAGACCGAGGATCTGAAGGGGGTCTTCGTCTACAGGTGATCGCAGGGCGCGCGGGCGCCGCCGTCAGCAGCGACGGCGGCGGGCGCGGCGCGCGCTGCCGAGCGCCACGAAGACGCCGCACAGCGCGAGCGCGCGGGCCGCTCCTGACGCGTGCCCGGTCTCGCCGCCGATGACGGCATACGCGCAGCTGATGCTCAAACAGCAGCAGTGGCCCGGGGGCGCTCCTCCCTCGGATTGGCCCCCTTCCCCTTCCCCACCCCCACCCGCCGCGTCTCGGCCACCGCCGACCCCTGTGCCGCCCGCCCCGCCGGCATCGGTGGAGCAATCGCCGCCGGCGCCGTCGCCCCTGCCTCCAGCGCCCTCGGCCGGTCCTCCGGCGTCGCCGCCGCTGCCGCCCGCGCCGCTGCCGCCCGCGCCGCTGCCGCCTGCGCCGCTGCCGCCTGCGCCGCCGCCGCCCACTGCGCCGCCGCCGCCCACGCCTACTGCGGTCCCTCCGTCGTCGCCGCCTCCGCCCCCTCCCGCGGCGGCGCTGTTCGGCGTGTTCCGGCAGCCAAAGAAGGGATGGCATTCGTCGGTGGTCGTCGGATCCCCGTCATCGCAGTAGAGCGGGATGTCGCTCAGACAGAGTCCCTGGAAGCAGACCTCGCTGCCATTGCAGACATCGAAATCATCGCAGCTGGCGCCGTCCGGCAGGCTCACGTCCGCGGGGCAGCTCCCTGCGCCGTCGCAATACTCCCCGGGATCGCACAGCGAGGTCGCGATGCGGCAGATCGTGGTCGGCGGCTCGGCGGTGCACAGAGCCGAGCAGCAATCGCCGTTGCGCAGGTTGCCGTCGTCGCACTGCTCGCCGAGCCCGAGCTCGCCGTCGCCGCAGACGGCGGGCCTCACCGTGAGCACCGTCGGATCGGCCGCGCCGGCGAACAGGGGCTCGTCGGTCATCGCGCTCGACTCGTTGACGCCGTCGGAGTCCGCGTCGAAGAAGAGCGTGCCCTGGTTCGTGACGACGAGTCCATCGGTCAGGGGAAGGAGGATCGCTTCCATCGTGAGCGCCACCCACTCCCCCGGCTCGACCTCGCCGTCCCAGCCCACCGTGTTGGTGGCGGGATCGGCCGAGACCGCGCCCTTGTCCGCGAACGCGCCTTCCAGCAGGAGCTCGGGCGGGAGCACGTCCACGAACTCGAAGCCTGCATTGTCGGGCTGCACGCGCCCACCCGTGTTGGTGATGAGCGCCGTATAGGCGAGATCCTCGCCGGCGATGCGCTCGCCGAGGACGGTGAGATAGCCGATCAGGCGCGCTGGCACGGAGACGTCGATGCGCACGCCGCTCTCGTTGTTTTCCGGCGCCGGATCGTGCTCGCTCGAGCTCACCTTCGCCGTGCTCTCGATCTCCTCGTCGACCGTGGACGGCGGGAGCGTGGGCGCGACCAGGGTGACCGCGATCGACGAGCTCTGCCGTGCGGCGAGCGAGGCGCGCCGGCACACGAGCTCTCCGCCGGCCAGGTCGCACGTCCAGCCGGTCCCCGAGGCGCTGACGAGGCTCGCCCCGGCGGGCAGCACGGACGACACGACGATGTCGCTCGCATCGCCCGGCCCCTCGTTGACGACGTCGATCGTCATCGTGAGCTGGGCGCCCGGCGATACAGGATCCGGCGCGGCCGTCTGGGTGATGGCCAGATCCGCCCCGCAGGCCTTGGACACGACCGGCACCGCCGCGAACACGATGTTGTCGACCGCGACGCCGCACGGCCCGGGGCGCCCGATATCCGTGCAGACCCGGCTGTCGTCCTGCGTGTAGTCGAAGCGGAGCCTCACGGTCCGCCCGCGCAGCCCCGCGCCAGGGAAGCGGATCGACACGCGCTTGCTCCCGCTGGAGCTACCGGACCATACCGCGTTGTCCGCCAGGTAGTCCGGGTCGTCGCGGGCTGGAAGGTGCTTTGGGAAGTGGTGGTTCCCGCCGGTGACGATCCGCTCGGCGAACGCCTCCGCGAGCACCGCCCGGGGCGCGGCGCCGGCCGTGAGATCCTCCACGCGCAGCGTCAGACCGTCGAACGCCTGGATGAGCTTTTGCGGATCGTCCTCCAGCTCGTAGGTGAGATCGAAGTCGAGCGTGACGTGGGAGTTCCCGGAGCTCTCCGGGATGGTCACGGCGGGCGACACCAGCGCGACGATCGACGTCGCCGCCTCTTCGTCGTGAAATGCCGCGTTGTTTCCGGGCGTCAGCGTCTGCGCGACGGTCCACGGCGAGGCGGAGGCCGTCCCGCCGGCGCGCACCGACTGCCAGCCGGAGGGCAGCGCCGGCGCGCTCGCTGCGTCGAAATCCTCGCGGAGGAGGACCTCCGCGGCGCCCGGCGAGCCCGTCTCGAGCTGGATCGGCAGCTCGACCGTGCCCTGAGCCGAGCTCACCGTGAGCGTCAGATCGATCGGCGCTCCAGGAACGAAGTCCCGGCCCGTCCTGAGGACGAACGGCGCGTCGCCCGCGACCGTGCGGAGGGGCTCGATATCCGGGTAGAGCGCGCTCGCCCTCACGAGGGTCACGGAGGGCGTCTCCGTGGACAGCGTGGCGGCGATCCGGGAGACGGTCGTCCTGCCGGAGATCGGGTTGGCGAGGTGGTTCTCGAGGTAGACGCCGACGTCGACGAGCTCCCCCGGATCGACGCGCTCGTTCGCGAGGGCGCCGCACGCGGCGTCCGCGATCCGGGCGCCGGCCGCCCGCAGCGGCGGGACGCGGGCGAGCTCGTCGAGGACGTCGAGGTGGACGTTGGGCGCGATCAGGGAGGTCGACGATGGCTGCCCCTCGTCGAACCGCGGCGGGGTGGCCGTCATGCTGAAGACGCTGTAGAGCTCACCGGCGAGCGCGACGCCGCCGATGCGGTCGCCGAGGTTCTGCCGGGAGGCGTCGTTGCCGTGGCCCGCGTGAAAGGGGCGGTCCGAGATCGGCGCAGGCGGGCTGAAGGAGGCGCCTTGATCGCTCGACGCGGTGTGGACGATCTCGGTCAGGTCGCCCGAGCTGTCGACATCCTGGTCGTAGTAGACGACGTGCGCGGTGCCGGTCGTTCGGTCGACGGCCACGAAGGGGAAGAACTGGGCCCGATCGCGCCCTGGATTGCTGTTGAGGAGGACGGCGGGGCCTGCGGTGCACTGCTCCGTGAACGAGCGCAGGGCGATGTCCCCTGTGCCGTCAGCGCCGCTCCGCTGGTAGACGACGTAGACCTGCCGCGTAACCTGGTCGACGTCGATCGACGGGGCGCTCCTTCCGTGGTCGACGCCGAGGATCTGGTCTTCCGTGGGGTAGCTGGTCTCGTCGAGGAGGGTGAGCGGCTCCCAGGTGACGCCTCCGTCGATCGACCGGCGGCAACCGACGTTGCGCAGCGAGGTCCCCGGCTCGATGGCGCGAAAGACGGCATAGACGACGGAGTCCCTGTCGGTCGCCCCGGGGAGGATGCGCGCGCTCGGCCCGTCGAGATCGCCACCGGCGGGCGCCTGCGCGATCGTGGCCGCGGGCGACCAGGTCTGGCCGAGATCGTCGGAGTGGCTGTAGAGGATGCTCGGAGGCGCTCCGCCGCGCTGAACCCAGGTAACGGAGAGGCGCCCTGTCGCCGCGTTGACGTCGAGGGAGGCCTGCTCGGCGCTCTCCCCCGAGACGAACGCGGGGGTCACCTCGACCGGCGCGGACCACAAGGAGCCGGCCGTGCTGCTGCCGGGGTTCGAGGCATGGAGGCAGAGGCCCTGGAGGCCATCGGCGGGGCGGACGTAGGTGGAGGAGCTGACGAACACGTCGCGGGTCGGATCGTGGACGACGCGCGGGGCGCCGAGCACCTGGCCGCCGGCGACCGAGGGCAGCGCCCCCACGCCGCTCGGGCCGAGGACCTCGGCGAAGGATCTCCCGCCGTCGGCGGAGCGCGCAACGCCGGACAGGCTGATCGGATCCGCGAGGGCGCCGCGCGGATCGGTGTAGGTCGCGATGAGGATGCTCGCGTCCGCGTTGGCGGCGATGGCGGCCTGGTGCTGAGCGCCGAGCGCGTCGACCGCGTGCACCGTGCGGTCGGCGCTCGCGACGGCCGCGAGCCGAGCTGCGCCGAGCGCCTCCGGTTCGTCGCTGCCACAACCGGCGCCGGCGGTGAGGAGCCCCCCGCTGAGCAACCAAGCGACCGTGCGTCGCGCGCGCATACCACCTCCGAAAGGAGATAGATGCCGCGAGCTCGCAGGACGTGCCGATTTCCCCGACATTGCGAGGCCTGTCCGGCGAACGGGCGCGATGTGCTGGGGTCGGTCTCGCACGACGCCAGCGCAAGCCCCGCGCCGCGCGAGGGATGCGCCCGGCGCGAAGGCGCACGTCGACGCGCTTTCCCTTTCTTCCTGGTCGGCGAGCCGTGTGCCAGAGGCCGGTGCGTCGCGCGCGGAGCGTCCTGGGGCTGGCAGGCGCCTGGGCGGACGGCTCAGGCGCGGCGCCCGGGGCCGCCGCGGTCGCGGCTCGCCTGGGAGGCGGGCGGCTCGGGTGGACGGGCGGGGAGCACGAGGTCCGCGAGACGGCGTGCCGCGGCGAAAGCCACCTCCGCACCTCCGACGGGGCCCTCACCCGGGTTGGCGGCGGACCCCGCACCCAGGTTGGGATCCTCACCGGGGGCGGACCCCTCACCCAGGTTGGGATCCTCATGCGGGGCTCCGCCCTGGCAGGAAGAAACCAGGACGGGAGCAATTTTCCCGGACGAAACCTCACCCAGGTTGGCGCGCCCGCTCAGCGCGAGCATCGCGATGCCATGGAGGCCCGCGAAGAGCACGTAGGTATCCTCCTCCGGCCACCTGCTGCCGTGATGGCGCAAGAGCTCGACGAATGAGCTCCAAAGAGGGCGCGCGAGCCGCAGGCGCCCCTGTTCGCGCAGGCGGGCGCGGTCGAAGCGGCGCTCAGCCATCAGCCAGTACAGATCCGGATGGCACAGCGCAAATTCGACGTAACCGACGGCAAGCGACCGCGCATCGGCGCCAGCGCGCGCCAGCGCGTCGAGGCGCTCCGCGAGCCGCCGCCACCCGAGGCCATCGACGCGAATGAGGAATCCGTCGAGCGAGCCGAAGTGGTGATACAGCACCATCGTCGTCTGGCCCAGGAATGCGGCGATCTTGCGGGCCGTCAGCTCCTCCCGCGTCAGCCGTCCCTCGCAGAGCGCCATGAACACGCGCTCCACCGGCTCATCGGCATCCATCACACCCATGCCCACCATCCTGCCACGTCCGCGCCTCGCCCGTTGACGCCACCAGGATAACATTGTTATCCTTGGTCATGGGATGGCTGCTTCGCAACGCAACGTCGGTCTCCGGGGCGCAGCGCGGGGCCCGCTGGCTGGTAGGGTTGGCGCTTGCGGGGGCGTGCACGTCGCGACCGCCGGCGGCGGACGACGCGCCTGCAGGGCCGTACGCGGTGGTGGACGGGTGGCCGCGTGTCCCTGACGGGATGGTGTTCGGCCCAGCGCTTGATGTGGCGGTTGACGCGCGAGGACGCGTGCTGGTGAGCCATGCGGCCGGGCGCACGTCAGGGAACGACGCGCCGATCCGCGAACCCACGATCTTGGCGTTCGATCCAGAGACGGGCGAGCTGCTCGACGCGTGGGGAGAGGGGCTGTTCTTCTATCCACACGGGATCGAGGTGGACCGCAACGACTTCGTCTGGGTGACGGACTCCGAGCAGAACCGGGTGTTCAAGCTGACGGCGGAGGGGGATGTGGTCATGACCCTCGGCGAGGCGCCATGAAGGGCATCGGTGTGTGGATCCTCGTCATGCTCGCGGATATCGGGTGCGCGACGAGCCCCGAGCAGCTCGATCGGCCCACCAACGTGGCCTTCGGCCTGGACGGCGACATCTACGTGGCGGACGGCTACAACCATGCGCGGATCGCGCGCTTCTCCGAGGACGGCGAGTTCGTCATGGAGTGGGGCGAGAAGGGCTTCGGGCCGGGACAACTCGACACGCCTCACGGCATCGTCACCGACGACGAGGGGCGCGTCTACGTGGCGGACCGGGAGAACGCGCGTGTTCAGGTCTTCAGCGCGAACGGCCACTACCTGGCGCAGTGGAAGAGCGCCGCGCTGGGGCGACCGTGGGCGATCGCCTTCGGACCCGACCGGCACATCTACGTTGTAGACGGAGGCGATCAGGATCCAGCGCGGCCGCGGGGGCATGTGCTGCGGATGAGCCTCGACGGGAAGATCGTGGACCGGTGGAGCACATCGGGGGACGGTCCCGGGGAGATCGACTGGGGGCACGGGATTGCCGTGGGGCACGACGGCAGCGTCTACGTCACCAGCCTGAGGGGTCGCGGCGTGCAAAAGTTCCGGAGGACGAAGTGAGGAGGAGAGCGCGCGGGCTCGCGCTCACAGTCACCGTGGTTGCCTCGGTCGGGGGGGCGCCGAGCTGGGCACAGACGACGGGGGACATTCCGTCGCGACCTGGTGGCCGCGGCCAGGCCATGTTGCTCTGTACGGCATTTTTACAGCGTCGCCGCAAGACCGGACGGTGGCTACGATTCATGTCGCGCCGCAGGTGGCGGCGGGCGTTCGCCTGAACAGTTGGCTGCTCGCAACCACGGACGTCACCTCGGCCTGGACTACGTTTCGGATCGAGGGCGAGGCGCGGCGCTCGTCGTTTCGCTTCGGGAATCCGTTCGTGACCGTGCAGGCGGCGCTTCTCGAAGAACGAAACCGCTCGATCTATGCCGGGGTCGGGGTTGCACCGCCGGTGACGACGTTCCCTGGCACCATCCCGAAGAATACGGAGGTCGAATACAACTACGCGGTAGCTACGGCCGCGCGCGGGTTCGCGGATTACTGGATGTGGGCACCGAACGCGATCCCGATCGCGCTGTTGCTCCGCAGCCGGGCGGAGCTGTCCATGCCGGTGATCGTTGGCGCTGAGCTGGATCCAGCCGTGCTCGTTTCCGTGAACTCCAACCCGTCTCGGCTGGCGGTCGTGGCCGCCGCTCACGCGGGCTTGCGGATGGGTCCGCTGACACCCGGAGTGCGAGTGCAGATGCTCGCGCAGTCGGCCCCGCTCGCAGGGAGAGATTTCTCACAGTGGGCAGCGATCTTGTATGCGAATGCCGAATTCGAGCCTTCGTACGCTCCCAGGTTGCCGTCAACCTGGATGCGCCGTCCGGGCTGACCGGGCAGCGAGGGGCGACTACGTGGGGGGTATCGCTGGGAGGCGGGGGCCATCTGTAGAACTGTTGAGCTCTTTCTTTGGTTTTGTTACCGGCCCACGATGCATCGCCAGCATCGCTTTCGCAGCAGCCGCCCTCTACCGAACCACGTTGCGACGTCGCGCTCGACTGACGTTGCGCTCTGCACACGCTCTGCTCTGCCCCCACCGACCTGACCATTGGGTGGCGCAGGTGGCGAAGAGGATGGCGGCCGCCACCGGCTCGATCAGCCCGATCCCCAAAAATCGGCGGATTTTGAGTCTGGCACGGCGCTTGACATACCCGTCAGGCATGAGCCAGCCTCGTGCGATCGTCCCCGGCGCTACGTATCTTCTCACCCGCCGTGTACTGCGAAGGCATTTTCTCTTCCGCCCCGATTCCGCGATCACACGGCTCGTGATCTATACCCTGGCGGTCTCGGCCCATCGCTATGGTATCCTCGTACACGCCCTCTGCGTGATGTCCACGCACATTCATATCGTTGTCACAGACACACACGGCGAACTACCACGATTTCTTCAGAGATTCCATCGACTTGTCGCTCTCGGGACCAAGATCTTGCGCGCGTGGGAGGGGTCGGTGTGGGACGATCGAGCAACGAGCGTGGTACGGCTAGCAACACGGGACGCCCTGGTGGAGAAGATCGCTTATACGCTCGCAAATCCGGTCGCTGCTGGTCTCGTACCGCATGCACATGAGTGGCCAGGAGCCAAGGTGCTCGTCGGCGACATCGGCCGCGGGGTGCTGCGCGCCCAACGCCCTGAAGTATACTTCAATCCACAGAACCCCGAATGGCCAACCGACGTAGCACTTGCGATCACGCTTCCACCGTCGATCAGCGATTCCAACGCCGACCAATTTCGCCGCGAGATCACAGGACGGATCGATCTGCACGAGAGACAGGCTCACGCTGCCCTACAGCGACAAAGGCTTGGCTTCCTCGGGGCTGCGCGCGCCACGAATATTTCTCCTTACAAGCGAGCAACGAGCATCGAGCCACTTCGCGATCTCAATCCAACATTCGCAGTCGGCCTCCGGCAGGCAGACGCAAAGAACGCCGCCATCGCGGCCGTCCGAGCCTTTCGCATCGCATATCGACATTCGATCAATCAATGGCGCGCAGGTGTACGCAGCGTAATTTTCCCTGCGGGCACGTGGTGGATGCGCGTGTTCCACGGGGTCACCGTTAACGAGGGCGAGCCTGCGGCCGCATAGACACAGGACCAGCGCACGTCGACACCATCATATTGAGATCGAAAACAAGGAGTATCAGAGAGGCGATTCGTGACCGGGACCGAGCTGGCGCGCGCGTCGCGTAGCGCCCCCGCTAAGCGCCCCCGCTACGACGTCCACGAAGTACGCTCCCAGCACGGTGGGGTTGCGTCCCCGGCCGCGGCACGGTGGGGTTGTGCCCCGCGCGCGGCGCGAACCACGGTCGGGTCGAGACCGCGGGTCGAATCGCGCCGCCTATGCTAGACCGCGCTGCGCCGATGCCCCCCGAGCGCTCCCTCACTTCCACCTCGAGCTCCCCGCTCAGCGCCACGATCGCCGAGCTCTCAGGCCACGTCGACGACAGCGCCTCGAACGATACCGCTGCCAGCGGCCCGCCCGCCTCCACGCCGGCCGACTTCGAGCCGCTCCCGTCGTTCGACCTCCCGGCAGATCGCCGGGTCGTCACGCCCCGTGAGCTCGCCGCAGAGCTCGCCGCGGCGCCGCCGGGCACCCGTCATGTCACAGGCTCGGCCGGCTCGGCCGGTGCCCTCGTCATCCGTCGCCTCGTCGCGGCCGCCGCCGGGCGCCGGATCATCGCCCTCACTCCCGACGTCGACAGCGCCCGCGCTCTGGCGGCCGATACCTCGTTCCTGCTCGTCGATCGGGACGCCGATGACGCCGAGGCCGCCGGCTCGACCACGTTCGGCCGCGTCCTTCTCTACCTGCCGAACGAGGCCAGCCCTTACGCGGATGTCAACCCGGACCGCCGAGGCGCCCAGACCCGCCTCGCCACGCTCTTCCACCTCGGCATGGACCTCCCCTGGTCGGTCCTCGTCTGCCCCATCGCCGCGCTCGCCCGCAAGGTCGTACCCAGGGACGAGATCACCGAACACGCCGAGCTCGTCATCGCCGAGCAGGAGATGGATCGCGACGCGCTCTCGGCCCGCCTCGGTGCATCGGGCTACGTCCGCAGCCCCCTCGTAGAAGACCCCGGCACCTTCGCCGTCCGCGGCGCCCTCCTCGATGTCTGGGCGCCTTCCGCCGAGCTGCCGGTGCGCATCGACTTTTACGGAGACATCGTCGCATCGATCAAGACCTTCAACCCCGACGACCAGCGCACGGTCGCCGACGTGAAGGAGGTCTGGATCCCGCCGGCGCGCGAGGCGATCCTCACGCCTGCCAATGTCGAGCGGGCCCGCCAGCGGGTACGCGCCGCGTGTGACGTCATCGACTTCCCCTCAACCAAGGCGCGCGCCCTGGTCGACGACGTCGCGAGCGGCCGCGCCTTCTTCGGGGCCGAAGGCTACTTGCCTGCCTTCATCGACCTCGCCTCCTTCACGTCGTACCTGCCCGACGACGCGCTCATCCTCCTTGAGGACCCATCCTCCGTCACCGCCGCCGTGCGCAACGAGCTCGGTCGCGCTGCGGCCGATCGGAGCCACAAAGACCGCGAGCCGCACTTCCCGCTGGCCTCCTTCTACGAGGACGAGGCACACGTAGCCTCGTGGCTCGGCGCGCGTGTCGTGCTTGCCCTGCATCGCACCGGGGTTGAGGGTGCTGCGGAAAACCGGAACTCGCTGGAGCGCTTCGAGGTCGTCCCTGAGGACGTCCCGTCGCTCGCGACGCGCGACCAGTCGGACCTCGAGCGCGCCATCAAGACCGCCCGTGCGTCACGCGGCAAGCACGGCGCTCTCGACCCGCTCGTTCGTCGCGTGGTCGCCTGGCAAGAAGCAGGCCTACGAGTGCTTATCGCTGCACGCGCGCAGACCCAGGTTGAGCGCCTCGTCGCCCTGCTCCGCCATCGCGACGTGCGGGTGAAGGCCAACCTCGGTCCGTTCGACCCCGCGTTCTTCGATGGCAGCAGCTCCGCGTCGCCGCGCGACACGGCGCTCGTCGTGACGGGCTCTCTTGCGCGCGGCGTCATCGCTCCTGCCGAGGGGCTCGCGCTGGTCACGGAGGAGGAAATCTTCGGTGCCCGCGCTCACCGCCGCGCCGCGCGCGCCGCCGCCTCCTCCACGAAGCCGTCGCAGGCCTTCCTCGAGGACCTCCGCAACCTCGGCGTCGGCGACTACGTCGTCCACGTAGAGCACGGCATCGGGCGGTACCTTGGCCTCGTCCACAAGCAGGTCGGCTCAACCACGGTCGATCTCATCGCCGTCGAGTACGCCGGCGGCGACAAGCTCTACCTCCCGGTCTACCGCCTGAACCAGATCCAGAAATTCAGCGGCGGCGAAGGCGCCCCCAAGCTCGACCGGCTCGGCGGGCAGACGTTCGCCAAGACAAAGGCGCGGGTCGAGAAGAGCGTCCGCAAGATGGCCGACGAGCTCCTCCGCCTCTACGCCGAGCGCCGCGCCGCCACGGCGGAGCCCGTTCCACCGGCGGACGACGATTACAGCGCCTTCGAAGCGACCTTCCCCTTCGACGAGACACCCGACCAGGCCCGGGCGATCACCGAGGTTGCGGCCGACCTCGAGTCCGGCCGTCCGATGGACCGCCTCGTCTGCGGCGATGTCGGGTTCGGAAAGACCGAGGTTGCCATCCGCGCCGCCTTCCGCGCCGCAAACGCCGGCAGGCAGGTCGCCGTCCTCTGCCCAACCACGGTGCTCGCGCAGCAGCACTACCTCAGCTTCCGATCCCGGATGGCTTCCTACCCCATCGAGGTCCGCGTCATGTCCCGCTTCCAGACCAAGCAGGAGCAGGACGAGGTCTCTCGCGGCCTCCGCGACGGCAGCGTCGACGTCGTGATCGGCACCCACCGCCTCCTCTCCAAGGACGTCCACTTCAAGCGGCTCGGCCTCCTCGTCGTCGACGAGGAGCAGCGCTTCGGCGTCACCCACAAGGAGCGCATCAAGGCGCTCAAGACCAACGTCGACGTCCTCACGCTCTCGGCCACCCCCATCCCTCGCACCCTCCAGATGGCGGTCTCCGGCCTCCGCGACATGTCGATCATCACGACCCCCCCGATCGATCGCCGCGCCATCCGCACCGTGGTGACCCGCCACGACGAGGCCGTCCTCCGGGAGGCCGTCCTTCGCGAGCTCGGCCGCGGCGGCCAGGTGTTCTACGTCTACAACCGCGTCGAGGGCCTCTACGAGCGCGCCGCCCGCCTCGCCGAGCTCGTCCCGAGCGCCCGCATCTGCGTCGCCCACGGCCAGATGAGCGAGCAGAACCTCGAGCAGGCGATGCTCGACTTCGTCGAGGGGCGCTACGACGTCCTCTGCGCCACCGCCATCATCGAGAGCGGCCTCGACATCCCCCGCGCCAACACGATCCTCATCGACCGCGCCGACATGTTCGGCCTCTCGCAGCTCTACCAGCTGCGCGGCCGCGTCGGCCGCGCCAAGGAGCGCGCTTACTGCTACCTCATCGTCCCGCCCCCGAACGCCATGACCGACGAGGCCCGCGCCCGCATCGAGGCCCTCGAGCGCCACACCGAGCTCGGCTCCGGCTTCCAGATCGCCTCGCTCGACCTGGAGCTGCGCGGCTCCGGCGACCTCCTCGGCGCCGAGCAGAGCGGCACCGTCGCCCAGGTTGGCTTCGAGCTCTTCTGCCAGATGCTCGACGAGGCCGTCCACGAGCTGCGCGGCGAACCCGTGGTCCACGACGTCGACACCGAGCTCTCCTTCGACGCCGATGCGCTTCTGCCAGAAGAGTACATTTCCGATGTAGGCGTACGCCTCTCCCTCTACAAGCGGCTCGCCGGTGCCGCCTCGACCGAGGACGTGCAGGACCTCGCGGTCGAGATGGAAGATCGCTTCGGCCCGCCTCCGCTCGAGGCGCGCCGGTTCGTGCACCTCATGCGGCTCAAGACCGAGCTGCGCCGGCTGAAGGCGCTGGCATGCGAGGCGAGCGCCAAGGGCGTGACGCTGCACTTGCGCGAGGACACCCCGCTCGACCATGCCAAGGTGCTCAAGCTGGTCCAGCCGAAGAGCTCACCTTACCGACTCTCGCCCGACATGCGGCTCACCCGCCGAGCCAAGGAGGGCGAGGTCTTCACGAGCGGTCTGGAGGCGGCCGACAAGCTCCTCAGCGAGCTCGCCGGCTGCCTCAAGGAGGGCGGTGATCTCGCCTAGCGGGAGCGCCCACGACGTCGTCGCGCCCCGCGGAGGCGCGCGGGCGAGGCGGCGCGGCGCTCCGGCGGTGATAACCTCCCTTGAGCGGAGGGACGGATGATCGATCGCCCGGATCGCGAGCGGCTCGCGGCGCTCCAGCGGAGCGTCATGACCTGCTGGTACAGCCCCTTCCAGCTGGCCCGCTCAGCGCTCGACATGACCGTCTCCCGCCTGATGGGCGCACGCGGCGATTTCCGCCTCCTCGAGGCGATCGCGGGGCCGCAGCCGCCCTTCGACTACGCCGTCCGCAGCGGCGTCATGCGCGACGAGCTCTGGATCGATTACGTGGCGGACACGGGCGATGGCTTCAACCCCACCTACGCGATCGCCACCCTCCTCGCGCGGCCGGTCCTCTCGCTGGGCGGCCGGGAGACGAGGCGCGGAGAGGTCCTCATCATGGGCGGCGACCAGGTCTACCCCTCGGCCACGCGTCAGGCGTACTGGACGCGGCTCGTCGAGCCCTACGCGGCCGCGCTCCCGAAGGCCGATGTGACGGAGGCGCCGCACCTGTTCGCCATCCCTGGCAACCACGACTGGTACGACGGGCTGATGAGCTTCATGCGCCTCTTCGGCCAGAAACGCACGCTCGGCGCCTGGAAGACGTTCCAGTCGCGGAGCTACTTCGCGCTGAAGCTGCCCCACGGCTTCTGGCTGCTCGGCGTCGACATCCAGCTCGAGTCCGACATCGACCAGCCGCAGATCGAGTATTTCTGCAAGCTGGCGACGCACGACATGCGCGACGGCGATCGCGTGATCCTCTGCACCGCCGAGCCCGACTGGGTGAAGGGCGCCATCTACAACCCAGAGCTCCAGAGCAACCTCGCCTTCTTCGAGAAGCAGCTCGCCGACGCGCGGCCCGGGGTCGAGATCGTCGCGCGCATCGCCGGAGATCTGCACCACTATCGCCGCCACGAGTCCGCGGACGGCCGGCAAAACGTCATCGCCGGCGGCGGCGGCGCGTTCCTCCACCCGACCCACGGCGAGCCGGTCACCGTGGTCCGCTCCGGCGCGGGCGCCGACCAGCGCCCTTATATGTTGCGCGCCTCGTTTCCGTCAGAGTCGGAGTCGCGCCGGCTCGCCTGGCGCAACCTCTGGTTCGCTCGGCACAACCTCGGCTTCTGGCCTGCCGCCGCCTTCGTCTACATGCTCTCCTCCCTGACGCTGCCCCGTCCCGGGCCGGGGGCCGTGGGCTGGGTCCTCGTCGTCGTGCTCGTGTTCATCGTCTTCACGGACACCTACAAGACCTGGTATCGCCGGTTCGCGGGCTCGCTCCACGCGCTCGCGCACCTCGGGGCGGCGCTGGGGCTCGCGCACCTCGGCGGCGCGCTGCTCGGCGTCGACGTCCGGGACCTCCCGTCCATGTGGAGCCTCCTCGGCGTGACGCTCTTCGTCGGCGCCACCGGCGCCGTGGTCGGGTCGACGATCATGGGCGTGTATCTCCTGATCTCGCTCAACGTCGCGCGGCGGCACGGCAATGAAGCGTTCTCGGCGCTCCGGATCCAGGACTACAAGAACTTCTTGCGGATTCACGTCCACCGCGACGGCCTCACCCTCTATCCGGTCGGGCTGAGGAAGGTGCCGCGCGCGTGGAAGGTGGCCGACGACCGCAAGCCCGGCGAGCCGCGCTTCGTCCCCGCCCGCGGCGCCCTGGCGCCGGAGCTCATCGAGGAGCCCATCACCATCCCGAGCGCGCGGCAGCCACGCCGGACCGGCCAACTCACGGTCGACGCGGCAGGCGCCGGGCACCGCGAGTGCCCCGCGGGCGAGCGGCGGAGTCGCCCCCCCGCAGCGGGCGCCGCGGCGGGAGCCGGCGCGTCCGAGCCGTAGAGGCAGACCGGAGCCCTGGCGATCGTTCCTTCTGCATGAGGCAGTTCGCCTCAGCCGGGACATTCTGCCTTCGCGCTGGCAGGCACAACCACGTACGGGCGGTCGAATCGTGGAAGCGGTCGACCGCAGAAGGACCTCTTTCGTGCCGAGCTCGCCGCGCGCTCCTGCGCGCGCGAACGTGAGGTCAGGGGACGCAGCGAGGTTTTCTGGCGCGAGCCGGCTGCGCTCAGGGCGACGCGGCGGCGTTGGGCAGCCTCGGCGGAGCGGCCTTGGGACAGATCTCGCGCAGCTCGCCGGGGGGCGAGAGCGGATCGGGGCCTTCCCTGGGGCAGGAGCCCGGGCCATTCGCGATGGCGTCCTGACCACGGTCGTCCTGGGTCCATTCGCGGTTGATGCTGGGCGCGTTCGCGAGCCCCTCGGCGCAAGCCGCGGAGGCAGCGAGGAGCAGCGCGAGCGCGGCGCGCATCGAGCGGCCAAGAGAGCGCTTCATAGGCACATCCCATCTCCCCGCGGCGCCGGCGCTGGCGGCGCCGGTCCACGGAAGCTGTCAGGGTCTCCCGTCTCCCATTTCCCGTCTCCCGACGTGTATCACGGTCCGTGCCAGGTCGAGGTTGCCGGGCCGTTCGGGATGCCGGACCGCCCGCCACGGCCGGCATCGGCAGCCTCGAGCGGCGGCCGAGCCGGGCGCGGCAACGGCGACCACAACTTCCGGTGACGACGTGCGCATGGCTTGCGCCCCCACGCAAATGCCCCAGGTGGTGGGCGGTGGGGTCCGAGCGGAGCGGGATCCCGGAAGGAGTGTCGATCATGGCGAGAGACGTCATCGAGGTGCTCAACGACCTCATCCAGCTCGATCGCGACGCGATCGCCGCTTACGACCGCGCCATCGAGGCGTGCGAGCACGCTCATACCAGGGAGAGGCTCGCGAGCTTCAGGGACGATCACGCGCGCCACGTGGTGGATCTGACCGCACATGTGACGTCGCTCGGCGGCATCGCGGCACAGACCCGCGACCTCAAGGGCAAGCTCATCGAAGGGTTCACGGCGATCACGAGCCAGGGAGACCAGAGCGCGCTCCTCGCCATGCGCGGCAACGAGGAGCTCACGAACCGGCAATACCAGGCGGCGCTGGACGAGTCGCTCACGGCCGAGGCGCGCGCGATCGTCGAGCGCAACTACACTGATGAGCAGCGGCACCTCGCGTGGATCAAGGACGCGCTGTCAAGGAAGGTCTGGGAACAAGCCGCCTAGTGGGCGGTCGGCCCGCAGCGGTGGTGAGTACGATCGGAAGCAGATTCTACGGTTGGGGGTAATATGAAATCGAATCGGTCCATCCAACTCGCGCTCGCCATGGGAGCGCTCGCGGTCGTGCCGGCGCTCGCGGCAGCACAGACGGGCGGCACGGGCTCGCCGCAGCAACGCGAATCGGGCACGCCGGGAGCGGCGCAGGGCGGCGCGCTGCATCAGGGCGACAAGCCCAGCCCGAGCGGCGCGCAGCGCACTCAGCAGCAGCAGGGGCAGAGTCAGAAGAAACAGGCGATGAATCTCCAGGAGCAGATCTCGTTCCCGGTCGAGGAAGGGTGCACCTACACGGCCTCCGTGAACGGTCGGATCGATCCCGTCGCGGCGGGCAAGTCGCAGCAGCCGTCGGGCGGCCAGACCGGCAGCGGCAACCTGGGACGGGGCAGCGGGGGTGTGCAGGGCGGCGGCGCGGGGGTGCAGGGCCAGACCGACGGCAGCCAGGCCCAGGCCCATGCCGGCGGCGCTCAAGGCGGCAGCCAGCCCCACGCAGGCGCACAGGCCGGCAGGGCTGAAGGGGGCGGCCAGGCGGGGCCAGGCGCTGACTATCGCGAAGGTCAGGAGAAGGTGAAGCCCAACCTCACCGTCGCCGCCAGCGTCAGCTGCCCGAACGCGGTCGATCTCAAGGTCTCGGACACGCTGAAGACGGACAAGGCCATCAGCCGCTCGGAGCTCGAGGAGATGATCTCGCGTCGAACGAGCATCGCGACCGAGAAGGGCGGCCGCTTCTGCATGTACGTGCCGCAGTTCGAGCTGACGCGCGACAAGCTGAGCGGAAAGGGCATCGCCCAGCTCTGCCGCGTGCCCGCGGCGGCCGAGAAGGGCGGAACGCCGTAAACGCCGAAGGGGGGGAGACGGCGATCCTGAGGGCGCGTGCCCTCAGGATCGCCCGGCGATCGCGCCGCTGCGCCGGAGGCGCGCCGGCTCAGGGGGTCGGCGTGGGCAGCGGGCAGGAGTTCAGCCTGCCGATGACGAAGGGCCGCGCCGGGACGGTCGCGCTCGTGATCGGGAAATAATTGCCGGCTGAAACCGAGGTGACGCTCCAGGTGTGGCCCACGGGGACTCCCGAGGTATTGGTATAGATGCGCATGTAGCCCGTCCCCGGACCTGCGACGAAGTCGCTGCACGTGTTCGTCCACCGGCTGTCACGCCAGGTGGTGCTGCATCCGTGGACCGAGCTGGTGGAGTCGGCGATCGGCAGCGCCCACTGGATCGTGCCCGCGTAGATCGGGTTGAGGGCCGTCGTGAGCTGCTGCGCCGGGCCCGTGACGATCACGGTGTGCCCGCCGTATGCGGTCTGTACGCCGCCTGCCACCGTCTTGTTGATGACGAGCACATCACCCGCAGCGACGCTGGTGATGTTCGAAATCAGCGAGACGATGGCCCCGGGCTTGGTGAACTCGGTATAGTACTTCTCCGAGCTCGGGCTCGTCGAACCCCAGTAGTAGGACATATTGGCCGCGTCGTTCACCGCGTCCACGATCGGGTCCGGGTCGGACCAGAACTCCTCTTTCTGAACGCTCGTGACGAAGACAGCCCCGGTCCCCGCCGGCGTACCGGCAGTGATGAAGTCGAGCGCTCCGCTGGATAGCAGGGAGCACGCGTCGGCCGGGGCAGCGCCGAGCGCGACGAAAGAAGCAGCAGCAGACACCATCAGAAAGCGAACCGCATTGCTGAGCATGAAGTACCTCGGTTGACGGTTACCACGTTGCCGTTCCGCAGGCCGAGCAGATTCGGTTGAGGAGGTCGATCGTGTACAGCAAGAGAATCGCACCTGGTCGCGTCGAGCCTAGCATCCAATGTTTACTTCCAAAGCACGGCATTCGTCAACACACTTCGAGCACGTTATCCATCGATTCAATCACTTTTCTGTGTTCATGTAGGACACGAGAGTTCTTCAGACGGCACTGCCGGATACTGTCCACCGCGTGATGGCGACCTGAAGTCATCGAATCAGTCATCTCGCGGCTGACGCTGCGCGCCAGCGTCCGCGAAGGGCTACCTCGTAACACATCGCCCTGGAAACTGGCCTGAGTGGAATCCAGCAACACGCCAAGCGCTGAGCGCCGGGTGGCTCGATGGGGCCGCGACGGCGACCGCAAGAGGGGAATGTCGCGGACCGGGTGAGACGGCGCATGCTGGGGACGCCGCGAGGCGGCTCGATACAAGCCGCCTCGCCCCGCGCGCCCGTCCGGACGGAGCCCCTCAGTACGGCATCTCATCCAGCGCAGGCACCTCCGGGGGCCGCCCCCGCGCGCCGTTCTTCCCGAGCCGCGCCGTGGTCGGCACGCCCGCCCCGGGCTGCGTCGGCTCGCCGTCGTCATCCGGACCCGGCACGGGCTCCGCCAACGGGGCCCGCCGCCCCGCGAAGCGGAGATCCCGCGCGATCACCTCGGTGCGGTAGCGCTTGATCCCGTCCTTCTCGTAGCTCGACGTGCGCAGCCCGCCCTCGATGAGCACGCCGTCCCCCTTCGTCAGCACCTTCGCCAGCGCCTCGGCGCGCGGCCCCCAGAACACGATGCTGTGCCACTCGGTGCGCTCCTTGGGCTCCTTGTTCCTGTCCACGAACGACTCGTTCGTCGCCATGCGCAGGTGAAGCACCGGGGTGCCGTTGCCCGTGTAGCGCAGCTCCGGATCCGAGCCGAGATTGCCCATGAGGATCACCTTGTTCAGTCCTTCGTTCATGACATGCTCCAGTCCGCTTCTGTGTTGTCGTCTGCTGTCGTTCTCTTGCCCGTGTCGTCTCTGCGGTCGCTCACCATCCGCCGGCGCCCACCGCCCTGCGCCTCTCGCGAGGCGCGGCGTCGTCGCGCAGCGAGAGCGGCCGCGCCGGCGGCGGCGAGCCGCCGGGCGCGCCGGCCGCCCCGAGATCAGCAATCCATCGCCGCGCTGCCGTTGCTACCGTTGGCGCGCGACGGCGCCGCCGCGTCGACGGCGGCGCGGAGCGACGAGGCGAGCGTCGGCTTGCCGAGCAGCGCCTCCCGGGCGCGCTCCCTCCCCTGCCCGATGTGCTCACCCGCGAACGACAGGTGCGCGCCGCTCTTCTCCACGACCCCGAGCTGGCAGGCGAAGTCGATGAGATCCGCCGCGCCGTCGATGCCCGCTCCCCACCGGATGTCGAACTCGGCTTCTCTGAACGGAGGAGCCATCTTGTTCTTGACCACCTTGACGCGCGTCCTGCTTCCAATGGCCTCGTCGCTCACCTTCACCGGCCCCACCCGGCGCACGTCGAGCCGCACGCTCGCGTAGAACTTGAGCGCATTGCCGCCGGTCGTCACCTCGGGATTGCCGAAGACGACGCCGATCTTCTGCCGGAGCTGGTTGATGAAGATGAGCGTGGTGTCGGTGCGGTGGCACATGCCCGTGAGCTTCCGCAGCGCCTGGCTCATCAGCCGCGCCTGGAGGCCCATGTGCGAATCGCCCATGTCCCCCTCGATCTCGGCCTTGGGCGTGAGCGCAGCCACCGAGTCGACGACGATCACGTCGACGGCGCTCGAGCGCGCGAGCATCTCGACGATCTCGAGCGCCTGCTCGCCGTTGTCCGGCTGCGATACGAGCAGCCTGTCGATGTCGACGCCGACCGAGCGCGCGTACGTGACGTCGAACGCGTGCTCGGCGTCGATGAACGCGGCGACGCCGCCCGCGCGCTGCGCCTCCCGCATCGCGTGCAACGTGAGTGTGGTCTTCCCCGACGACTCCGGGCCATAGATCTCCACGATGCGCCCGCGCGGGTATCCTCCGATCCCCAGCGCCGCGTCGAGCGACAGGGATCCGGTCCGGATCAGGCCGATGTCCCGGGTCTCGTTCTGGTCGCTCAATGACATGATCGCCCCCTTCCCGAACTGCTTCTCGATGGTTCCAACGACGGTCTTCACGGTGCGGAGCTTCTCAGCGATCTCGGTCATCATCTCGGTCTCTCCTTTTCGACGTGCGTTCGTTGCTTGTTGCGGTTCAACTGTTGCGTGTTGAACGTGCGCGCCCCCGAGCGCGCAGACAGACGATCCAGCGCGGCCGTCGGGGTGGCCGCGATCGCGCCCGCATCGCTGCGGGCGCGGTGGTCTTTGGCCCTGCGGCGAGCTCAGGCGCCCGCGGCGGTGGTGGCGGGCGCCGGCCCGCAGGCGGCCTCGCGATCGAACAGCCGCGCGCCGATCGCCTCGGCCACGTGCGCTGCCCGCACGGCAGAGCTCCTGTCCATGTCGGCGAGCGTGCGGGCGACCCGCAGCACCTTGGTATACGCCCGCGCCGAAAGGCCGAGCCGCTCCACGGCCGACGCGAGCACGCGGGCGCCGGTCGCGTCCGGCATGGCGACGCGCGCGAGATCGCGCGTGCCGAGCTCGGCGTTGTGCGTCGCCGCGACCTCCCCCGCCTCGAAGCGCGCGCGCTGCGCGGCCCGGGCCTCGACAACGCGCGCCCGCACCGCCGCGGAGCTCTCCGGCGCGTCGAGCGACGAGCGGCCGTCGGCGAGCGGCGCGCACAGGTGAGCGACATCGACGGGCGGCAAGGAGATGTGGAGATCGATGCGATCGAGCAGCGGCCCGCTCAGCCGCGCGCGGTAGGCACGGACGCGATCGAGGGAGCAGGCGCAGCGATTGCCGCGGTCGCCATGGAAGCCGCACGGACAGGGGTTGATGGCGGCCACCAGGATCGGACGCGCCGGAAACACGACGCGGGCGCGGGCGCGGCAAAGGGCGATCGTGCCCTCTTCGAGCGGCTCGCGGAGCGACTCGAGGACGCCGCGGCGGAACTCGAGCAGCTCGTCGAGGAACAGGCACCCATGGTGGGCCAGGGAGACCTCGCCGGGGCGGATGGGATCCCCGCCGCCGACGAGGCCCGCGGCGCTCACGGTGTGATGCGGGGCGCGGAACGGGCGAATCGCGACGAGGCCCCTGTCCGGGGAGAGCAGCCCGGCGACGGAGTGGATCGCGGTGATATCGAGCGCCTCGTCGTAGGACATCGGCGGCAAGACCGTTGGCAGGCGCCGAGCAAGCATGGTCTTTCCGCTGCCTGGCGGGCCGACCATGATCAGGTTGTGTCCCCCGGAAGCGGCGATCTCGAGGGCGCGGCGTGCCCCGTGCTGGCCGCGGACCTCCGCGAGATCTGCCGCTGCAGCGCTCGGCTCCGCGTCGATCGAGGCCAGGGTCCCCGCGCCCGGGAGGGGCTTGTTGCCGCGGAGGTGCGCGACGACCTGGCCCAGGTGCTCCGCGATGAGGACGTCGATACCAGCCACGCTCGCCGCTTCGCGCGCGTTGCCCTGGGGCACGATCGCGCGCGTGACCCCCTGCGCCGCCGCGCCGCGCAGCGCGGGCAGGACGCCGCGCACGGGGCGCACCGCGCCGCTCAACGACAGCTCGCCGAGCAGGCCAATCCGGTCGAGCCCCTCGGCAGGCACCTTGCCGAGCGCCGCGAGCGCGGCGATCGCGATGGCGAGGTCGTACGCGCCACCGCTCTTCTTGAGATCTGCCGGGGCGAGGTTCACGGTGATAACATATTCGTCAAGCTCGATGCCCAGTTGCTGAAGCGCAGCGCGGACGCGCACGCGGCTCTCGCGGACGCTCGCCTCGGCCAGGCCCACCATCTGGAAGAACGACGGACCGCGGCCCGAGTCGACCTCCACCCGGATGGGGTGCGCGTCGAGCCCGAGCAGAGAGAACGTGAGCGCCGTGGCCTGCATGCCGGAGCCCTTTCGCGAAAGGCGTGCCAGGCGGAGAAGGCGGCGAACTCAGGGGATTTCGCGGCGGGAGGGGTGGCGAACGCGGCGGATGGGGTGGCGGCCGCCAGAGGGAGTCGCCGGAATCGAGAAGATCACCGGCAGGAGCCCGGCGAGCCAGAGTTGCCACGGCGACAGGCCAAGGCAGTTGTCCCCAGTCCCTGTGCGTGTGGCCCCTGGCGCCCGCCGCGCCTCATTACACGCGCTCTGGCTATTTCATCACGAGCAAGAATTGGTCGCTTCCACGTCGTCGGTCCGAGCGACGGCCCTGTCCGACGGACGATTGGATTCGCGACATCGCGGCTCGCCAACCTCGCTCCCTTCGAGTAGAGACAGGCGGATGCCGGGGACTCCGCACGAGGTGCTCGCAGGATCGTGATGCGCGCCCTGGAGCTGACCGAAAAGCACCTCGCTGACGAGCCGTTGCGGGACGCGCAGGCGCGTGCGATCCTCGCCGTGCTGAGCGACGCCATGCTGGCCGCGCTCAGGGAGATGGCCATGGATCCGAGCAAAGTCCCTGAAACCCCGGCGTCTCGACGTTTCCGGCTCTTCTTCGAGAAGCGTGGTCGGGCCGAGGGAAAGATCGAAGGCAAGATCGAGGGAAAGCAGGAGGCCCTGCTCGCGGTGCTCGAAGCGCGCGGCCTGTCACCGACGGCGGATGAGCGGGCTCACATCGATGCCTGCACGGCTCCTGCGGAGCTCGACCGATGGATCGCCCGCGCAGCGACGGCGGCGTCCCTGAGCGAGGTGTTCGCGTCGAAGCCGGCCAGCACGACCCGCCGATCCCCTGCCAAGACGCGCTCGCGCGCGCCGGACCACCGTGGACCGCGGGCACAGAACGCGACAAGGCCCCAGAAACCAGCGCGCTCGCGGTAACTGCGCGCGAGCTCCGCCCCGCCGCAGCTACTCGGGTGCGCGATACCTCGCCACGACGATCGTGATGTCGTCGTCCGGGCTCGGGCACCACCCCTCGACCTCCTCGAGGATCCGGTCGCGAATCACGCCGACAGGCTCCGTCTGGACAGCCTCGATGACGGCGCAGAGCCGCTCCAGACCGAACTGCTCGTGATGGGCGTTCCTCGCCTCGGTCACGCCATCGCTATAGAGCACGAGCACGTCCCCATCCCCGAGGTAGAGCTCGGCATCCCGCGTCAGCGCGCCGATCTCCGGCAGCGCGCCGATCCAGACGCCTGAACTCGGAATGCACCCGCAGCGCCGCGTCCGCGCCGAGCACACGATCAGGTCGTCGTGCGCGCCCGCGAACGTCACCCGCCCGTTGCGCTCGTACCGGAGCAAGAGGAGCGTCGCGTGCTCGTCGCGCTCCAGACGATCGCGGACGTTCTTGTAGATTGCCTTGTTGAGCGCCGTGATGACCTTCGCCGGGCTCGCGGCCGGGTCATTGCACGTGAGCGCCGATACCATGCTCTGGATCATCAGCATGATGAGACCCGCCGCGAGCCCGTGCCCCGCGACGTCGCCGATCCCCAGCCACCCGCCCCCGTTCGCCGGGATCACATCGTAGTAATCACCGCCGACCTCGGCCGCAGGCTTCATGACCGCGCAGAGGTCGAGCCCCTCGATCGAGAGCTGCTTCGGCACCAGCGTGGTCTGGATGCGCGCCGCGACCTGGCTCTCCTGACGGACCCGCTCCTGCTCCAGCCGCTCGCGCAGCTCCACCTCCCGGACGACCTGCCGGTGCAGCGCCGCGGCCTTGACCGCGGAGCCGAGCTGGAGGCGCAGCACCTCGTAGATCATCCCGCTGGCGCGGTGGTCGAGCACCGCGACGCCGAATCTCTCCTCGTCGCCGAACGCAACCGGGAGCACGATCCTGCTGATGCGCTCGTCGGCGTCCAGGAAGCCCGGGGGCGCGAGGAGGTGCGCCGGGAAGCTCACGGCCGGCACCTCCACCTCGTGGCCGTCCTCCATCACGAACAGCGGCTTCATGGTGGCGTGTTGAGCGTCGTCGTACAGCGACACGGCGACGTCCGAGAACCGCATCCTCGGCAGCTCCGACGCCAGCAACCCCTTGAGCACGGGCAGGCTCAAGCACGCAGAGAAGCCCCGCGCGCCGTAGGTGACGTCGATCGCGGCGAGCTCGACGTTCAGCCGCTGCTCCCCCTCGACGTGCACGCACTCGCTCCCGATCAGGATGCGCGCTGCGTGCCAGAGATGCTCCAGCGCCGCGTCGCCGCTCACGGGCGACCCCTGTACCCGCGAGCGCAAGAGCGATATCACCGCCTGGAACTCCTCGAGGAGCACGCCCTCGCGCCTCGCCCCGTCGAGGAGCGACTGGAGCGCGCGCAGGAAGCGCCCCTCGTCGCCCGCGAGCTCCGCCTCGATCGCGGCGAGCAGATCGCCCGCCCAGCCGTCGAGGGCGCCGCTCGGGATCGCCACGGTGCTCGCGAGCGCGCGCTCCAGCGACGCCCGCTGATCCGCGATGACGCGCGGAAAGCCGCGCACCGAGGGGACCGGCTGTAGGAACGTGTCGCCCGCGCGGTACCCGCAGCCGCAGGACTCGCGTTGCGTGAGCTCGACCTGCGCGAGCTGCAGCGGTTCGACGGCCTCGCCGTCGATCATGCGGAGGACCGTGCTCACGGCCATCCCCCCGAGCCGCTCGATCGGCTGGCGCACCGTCGTCAACGACGGCTTCGTGAAGCGAGCGATGCCGACGTCATCGAACCCGCACACGAGGACGTCTTCCGGGATGCGGCGTCCCTCGGCCTTGAGGACCTCGATCGCCGCGAGCGCCATCCTGTCGTTGGCCGCCACCACGGCGTCGAACGCCACCCCGCGAGCCAGGAGCTCGCGCATCGCCGCGCGCCCCGTCGGGATCGTGAACCCACCGAACACGAGGAGGCGCTCGTCCCAAGGGAGCGCCCGCGCCGCGAGCGCCCTCCGGTACCCGCCGACGCGCAGCGCGGCCTCCTCGCTGCTGCTCGGGCCGCCGATGTACGCGATGCGCCGGCACCCGTGCTCGTCCGCCATGTGCCCGACGGATATCTCGCTCCCGAGGGCGTTGTCGACCATCAGGCTCGGCACACCCTCGATCGCGGTCCCGATGCTGCACACCGGCAGCGCCGCGAAGGACCGGCAGAACGATCGCATGACCTCCATGCCGCCATAAGGGGAGAACGTCGACGAGGCGACGATAACGCCGTCGGCGGTCTCAGGGCCGATGAGGTGATAGAACGTGCCCCGGTCGGCCACCTCCGGCCGGCGAGCCATGGCCGGGTCGCTGAACGCCGTCAGCAGGTTGACGTCGTGCGCCGCGGCGCCGCGCTCGATCCCGGCGCGCAGCTCGGACTGGTAGTCGCCAACGACATTGTCGATCAGAAACGCGAGCGTCCGACGCTTCCTCGTCATGGCCTCTGGCTCTCGATCATGCATCCGCGATCGAGACCAGCTCCGGGCATATGCGATCCAGGGGCTTCAGGCTCCGGCGCTGCCATGTCCGCTTCGCGTCCGTGACGAACCGTATCTTGCATTTGAGGCCATGGCCCATCAGGCCGCAGATGAAGCCGACGAACGCCTTGAGGCAGCTCGAGCTCATGAAGCGCAGGTCGCGCACGTCGAACTCGACGGTGCTCACCGAGAGGCGCATCACCTCGCCCTCCAGCGCCTTGACGTACCTGCTGAGCGGCGGAGATGCCGCCATGTCCCCCGTGCCGGTGAGCTTGACGCTGAGGGTGTCGTCCCTCAAGGCTGGCTCGATCCCGAAGCTGTCGGTGACGACAGGATCCACGCTCAAGCAGCTCATCTCTTCTCCATCTCTCGACCGAGCGCGCGATGACCGCCGGATCGTTCCTCTGGATGCTGCAGCCGACGGCCGGTGCGAGCTCTCCACACTACGACGTAGTCGCGCCGGATCCAATCCCTTCCCGCAAGCCGCGCGGGTTGAACGCGCCACGCGCCACGCGCCACGCGCCACGCGTGAGTGCGGGTAGCAGGTGGAAGGCGCACACGATGCGGCGTCGCGCGGTGAGCGCCGCAACATTTCGCGAACAGGCTCTCGATGCAGAGCGCGCCCGCTCGATCGCGGCTTCCCGGCTCGGAGCGCGGGATGCCTCGGAATTCATGTGGATGTCGTCCGGGCGCGTGGCGCCTCGCAGGGCGGGCGCCGTGCAGCGCGTCGACGGTCGCGCCGGCGCGGTTTCAGAGCGCGCTGACGAGCGGCCCGGCGTCGCCTTCGAGCCATTGCTCGGAGATCATGACGCTCGTCGTGAGCCCGGTCTGGAAGCGGTATCCTTCCTCGATCGAGAGGATCTCGATGACCCTCCTGTCGCCGATCCGGACGGGGAAGATCACCGAGACGCTCGACGGAAAGGGGCCGTCCTCGTCGGCCCTGTGCTCGCCGACCGAGACAGACTCGCCTCCGGCCCCGGCGCCGAGCGACCTCACGGCGACCACCGACGGAACGCTGCAATCGATCCGCAGCCACTCGCGCTGCCGGCGCGCCTTGCACGCGCCGCCCCTCGCGACGCGCGCGAGCGACACCTGCTCCGCGGCATCCCACTCGGCCGCTGCCGGCCGCGCCGTCCGCTCGGGCGGCGGCGGCGTCGCCTCGAGCGCGCGCTTCTGCGGCGCCTCCGCGCCTCCTCCCGCGTCCGCCGGGCCTCCCGCGGCTCCCGCCTGCGGCCCGGCCGCCGCGCCTCCCGCCGGGGCGAGCACCGACTCCGCCGCCTGCGCCGGCGCGAGCGCGCCGAGCAGGACCATCCCGATCACCGCTCTCTTCTTCATAACGTCCTCAGGAAGGCGGCGAGCGCCGCCTTGTCATTCCTCGACATGTGGCTGGTGCGACCCATCCGGTCCCGGTTTTCGTCGATGAGCTCTTCGAGCGTCTTCGCGGATCCATCGTGGTAATAGGGCGCCGTCCCGCCGACGAAGCGCAGCGAGGGCGTCTTGAACACCTGGCCCGCCTTCTCCTCGGCGAACCCGGGCCGCGCAGCGAACCCCGGCATCGGGTAGCCCATGCGGTCGGTGTGCTCCGTCTCGGGCACGTGGCAGCGAGCGCACTGCGCCGTGTCGCTCATGAAGAGGGCGCGGCCATGCTCCTCCTGCGGCGTGAGCTTCCGCGCCTCCCTGGGCGGCGGCACGAGGCCCGCGCGCAGGAACGCGGCCAGGTGGCGCGCCCTCAGCGCGAGCTCGCCGTTGCCTAGACCACCGGGCCCCCACCGGTGAAGGCCGAACCCCTCGCGGAGGCGCTCCGCCAGGTTCTCGCTCTGGGCGTTCCAGCCATAAGGCCCCTCGGCCGACACGCGGCCCGCGAGCATGGGAGTCTGCCGGGGCACGCCGCCGCGCGGCTCCACGTCGGCCGGCTGGTTCTCGGCGGATCCGAGGAAATTGACGCTCTCGCCGCCGATGTCCATCACGTGGGCCTCGTGCCACACATGGCCGTCGTCGCGCCCGTCCGGGTGGCAGCCAGCGCACCCGAGGCCGCCGCTCGTGCCCCAGTCGACCGCGTTGTAGAAGAGCTTCCGGCCGAGGGAGGCCTGCTGCGGGACCTGCGCGTCGGCCAGCGCGATGTACGGCACGGGGCTCAGCTCGAACGGAGCGTCGTCGCGGTGCTCGTCGAGGCGGACGATCGCGAGGGCGTCCGTGGAACGGCAAAACACCCACGCCATGGACTCGTCCGCGGACAGCGCGACGCCGCTGGGCGCGCCGCACAGGGTCGCCACGTAGATGTCGGGGCCCGCATGGCGGCCGAGATCGTAGGTGCGGAGCGGCCGGAGCGCCGGATCGACCGCGAGCGCGTCGAGCTCCACCAACGTGTCGGTGCCCTCGCTGGCGACGAGCAGCGTGCGGGTGCTCTTCCGGTACACGAGCGCGCGCGGCTGGACGAACGGGGCGAGCGATGTGTTGGGGAGCTCCAGCTCCGCGTCGTCGAACGCGGCATCGTCGAGCGCGCTCGCCCGCCAGAGCGGCGCGCCCTGGCGGCGCCGGGGCGCGAGGGGCGCCTCGTCGCTCGTCATGAGGACGTCCACCGTGGAGGCGCCGAACCACGCCTGTTCACCGAGCGCGCCGAGCGCGTGGCGCGCGACGAAGAGGCGGCGGCCATCCGGCGAGAGCGCGGCCGCGTAGCCGAGCGACGCGGAGAGCGACTTGCCATGAGGAGCGCGGTAAGGCGACGGAGGGAGGGCGACCGGCCGGGCCTCGGGAGCGCCACCCAGCGCGATCCGGGTGAGCGAGGCGGACGTGAGGTGCGTGACGTACGCGGCCGCGCCGTCGTCGCGGATCACGACGCCGCGGGGCTCGCGCGGGACATCGATGGCCCATGTCGCCGTCGCGGTCGCGAGATCCACCGCGGAGACCTTGCCCGCCCATGCGCTGGTGACGAGCGCCGTGCGCTCATCCGGCGTGATCGCGAGCCCCCAGGCGTCGGCCGGCAGGGGCACGCGGGCCGCTTCCACGAGCCCCGCCGCCGGATCGGGCCGCAGGACAAGGAGGAGCCCGGGATCGCGGATCGTGACGAGCACGCGGTCCGCGAGCGCGAGCACCTGCGCCGGCCGCCCCGGCATGGCGATCTCGACAGGCGGCGTGCTCACGTCGACGGGAAGCGGGATGCGCCGGAGGACGGCGTGGTCCTCGTCGGCCAGATAGAGCGCGTCGTCCTGCGGCGCGCGCGCGAGCGCGCTGCCGACCCGCGTGACGGCCTTGAGCTTCTGCGGCGGCGGCGGGGAGGCCGGCGGCGCCGGCGCCGCCGTCCCGGCGACCTCGGCGCTGCGCTCGACGGCCGGCGCCTCTCTGGAAGGGCGCGAGCAAGCCGCGGCGAGGAGCGCGGCCAGGAGGAGGGTTGATGGTCGGTGCTTCATCGGTCGCCCGAGCCAACGACGGCGCCTGGCATGCGTATTCCTCGGCACCGTCGGTCCCGATCCTCCGCGCCCCGGCCCCCCTGCGCGGGAGGCGTCGGGACACCTGCGGCTCACGCGCTGTACGTGAAGCGCGCGACTGACGAGCTCGAGAGAGAGGGCGCCAGTGCGCCTCCCGCGCCACACACGCGACCAGCCGCGATGACGCGCCGTGCGCGTCAAAGGCAAAGGCGCGTGCGTGCGTGCGTGCGTGTCAACCACGCCCACATCAGGGGTCCTTATGGCAGATGAGGAATCGCGTACTTGGCGCGTACTTGGCAAAATCGCATCGCGCCTCAATGCACACTTGAACGATTATTTCGCCCTGCCTTACAGTCCTGGATTGTCGTCGCGTGGCTTGGGGCCACTCGACAGCATGGAGGCACCATGAATCGATTGCCCGTCTCACGGTGGGCGACGTCAGGCGTTCTCGTCGCATCCCTGACTGCAGTATCACTCTCGAGCGCGCCGGCCATGGGCGCGCCGTCGTTCACCGCCTTCGAGAGCGGGCAGGTCCGCCCGCTGGCCATCTCACCGGACGGGAAGCTGCTCTTCGCCGTCAACACGCCCCTGACGCGGCCCTCCGCCGCTGCGCGCGCGCCTCGCGGCCGCGCGCAGCAGCGCCCGCGCGTCAGGCGAGCCGCGTCGCCCCTGCCCGCCGGGCGACCGACCCCGGCAGGCCGCGCGGCCCCAGCGCATACGCGATGCTGCTCTGAAGGGTCCCCATCGTCACGACCGATCCGAGGAAGACGTCCTGCTCCACCAGCGCGCGGGCCACCTCCGGCCGGACCCCGGAGAGCACCGTCTTGGCCCCGAGCAGCTGGAGCGCCTTGGCCGTCTTGATCAGCGCCTCCGCCACCGCGGCGTCGACGCGCGCCACGCCGGTGATGTCCAGGATCACCACCTTGGCTTGCCTCGACTGGAACCCTTCGAGCGCCGTCTCCAGCACCCGCTGGGCGCGCTCGCCGTCCATCGCGCCGACGATCGGCATCACCAGCACGTCGTCCGTGATCGGGATGAGCGGCGTCTGCCGGCGCAGCATCTCCTGCTGCAGGAGCTCCCGCTCCGCCTCGGACGCCTCGCGCAGCTCGAGCTCGCGCTGCAGCTGCTCGTTCGAGCGCTGCAGCGCCTCGGTGCCCGCGCGGATGCTCGCGATGAGCAGCGCGTTCTCCAGCGCGATCGCCGCCTGCGAGGCGAGGAGCCCGCAGACCTCGACCCGCCCCGGCGTGAACGCCCTCGGGGCCACGTTGTTCTCCAGGTACAGGAGCCCCGCCGAGCGCCCCTGGTGCGCCATCGCCAGGCACAGGATCGAGCGCGGCCTCCGCTCCACGACGTACGGATCGGCCGCGAAGCGGCCGTCCTGCCGGGCGTCGTTCAGCACAACGGGCTCCCGCGTCCTCGCGACCAGCTGGACGACGCTCGTCGCGAGCTCCTCGCTCTCGAGCGCCGGGATCGACAGCCCCGTCTGCACCGCGTCGGGGTCGACGCGCATGGTCGCCACGATCGTGAGCTTCCCGTCGCGCTCCAGGATCAGCGCGCCGCGCTGCGCCCCCGCGTTGGCGACCAGGCTCCGCATCAGCCGGTCGAGGAGCCGGTCGAGCACCGTCTCGCTCGCGACCGCCTGCATGGCCTTGACCACGGTCGCGACGTCGAACGACTCGGTGCTCCCCCTGCGCGTCACCGTCGTACCGACGACCCTGGGCCGCTGCGCGTCGCCGGAGGACGCCGCGTCGAGCAGCGGCTCGTGCTGCTTCGCGAGGTGCTCCGCCTTGCCCGCCGCGCCCCACCGCAGGTACGCCCTGTACGCGTCGGCCATGTACCACCGCGCGATCCTCTCGCGCCCCCGCTGCAGGTAGAACCGCGCGCACAGCTCGTTCGCGAGCGCCTCCTGGTGCGTGAACCCGGCCTGCCGCGCCCCCTCGATGGCCTGATCGTAGAGCTTCGCCGCCTCCGCGTCCTTCCCGAGGACGCGCGCCACCTCCGCCCCGATGAGCTTCTCCTTGTGCGCGTAGTTCTCCGGGGCGTGCTGCGCCCAGCCCGCGATCTTCGCCCGGTGCTCCGCCGCCGAGGCGAGGTGCCGCTCCCGCTCCTCCTCCGTCGCCGTCGCGCACAGCGCGAGCAGCGAGAGGCTCACGTAGAACGGGATGTCGTTCGCCAGGAACAGGCCCATCGCGCTCGCGCTGTGCTTCTCCGCCCGCGCCGCCATCAGCAGCGCGCCCGCGTGATCGCCGTAGAGCACCGCGAGCACGAGCATGTTCACGAAGTACCAGCACCGCGGCAGCTCCTGCGCGGGCACGAGCCCCGAGAGGAACGCGCCCTCGTCGAACGACGCGTCGGTCAGGCTGCTCCGCCCGCTCGTCTTGCCCTCCAGGCACGCGATCATCTGCCGCGCGACGACGAGCACCGGCGTGGCGAGCGGATCCTTCGTCCGCTGCAGGAACCGCATGAACACGGCCAGCTCCTCCCGGAGCGCGCCGAGCTCGTGGCCCGAGGACAGCAGGATCGTCACGGTGTTCAGGCAGGCGTACGCCCCGAAGCTGAAGTCGCCCGAGCTCAGCCCGGCCTGGTAGGCCTTCGTGAGGCACGTGACCGAGGCGCGGACCGGCTCGAAGAGGTGGGACGGGGCGCCGCACACCAGGTACGCCTTGCACTGCAGCTCCACCCCGTCGGACCTCTCGCAGAGTGCCAGCGAGACGCGCTGGAACTGCCGCGCCTCCTCGTACCGCCCCATCCCCCCCGCGAGCAGCAAGCAGTAGAGGCCATAGGCGCACGCCGCCGCGGGCGAGTTGCCGTAGCGGAGCGAGAGGTTCACCTGCGTCGCGGCGATGAGCGCGAGCAGCGCCGGGTCCAGCGTGTACGCCCCCGGGATCATCGCCGCCAGGAGCCGCAGCACGGCCAGCTGCTCCTCGCCGCCGACCCACGGCGCGTGCACGAGCGCCTCGATGCGGCGCCCCGCGAGGTGGCCGGGCATCTCCGCGAGCGCGGCCCCGAACGCCGCGTAGATGGCCTCCGGCGGCTCCGGCAGCTCGATCCCGAAGAGCGCCACGCCCTCCCGGCCGACCCGGAGCACCTCCGCGAACTCCCCGCGCATCGTGTGCACGAGGATCCGGAGGTTATGGACCTCCGCGCGCTCCCGGCGCGATCGCGCGTGCTCGAGGAGCTCGCGGATCAGGGCGTCGGCCTGCGCCTCGTTGCCGCTCAGCCAGTCGCACTCCGCCCGCTCCCGGTGCAGCGCGAAGCAGAGCTCGTACTCCTCCTCCCACGCCCGCGGCCCGAGCAGCGACAGCGCCGTCTTGAAGTGCTCGGCCGCCGCCGCGTGCGCCATCGAAGCCTTGGCCCGCCGCCCGACGGTCAGGTTGAGCCGCGCGAGATCCAGCTGCTCCGCCCGCTCCTCGATCAGCGCCGCGCCGACGTTCGCGTGGCTCACGACCTTGAACAGGTCCTCGTCGCGCGGCTCGCCGCTGAGCTGCGCCCGCATGAGCCGGCCGATCCGCAGGTGGACCTCCTGCTTTTGCGCGTCCTCGATCAGGCTGTAGGCCGCCTGCTGCCCGCGATCGTGCAGGAACCGGTACCTCACCGACAGGGGCTGCTCCGCGTGCGCGCCGTCGGACGCGTGGAGCAGCCGGTAGTCGGAGTCCAGCGGCAGCACGAGCCCCTCGCGCAGCGCCTCCCAGAGATCCGCGGCGACCTCCGCGGGCGGCCGCTCGCGGACGGTCGACAGCGTCTTCAGGTCGAACTGGTGGCCGATGCACGCCGCGAGCTGGAGCACGCGCTGCGTCTCGGGCGAGAGCCGCTGCATCTTGTCCACGAGCAGATCGTGCACGTTCACCGCGCCCCAGCGCTGGCGGATGGACTCGAGGTCCCACGCCCACCGCCCGGCCCCCGGGTCGAACGACACGAGCCCCGCCGCGTACAGCTCCTTGAGCAGCTGGCTCAAGAAGAAGGGGTTGCCCTTGCTCATGGCGTAGAGCACCTCGGCGAGCGCCTCCGCCTGCTCCGCGCGCGCGCCCAGCGCGTCCGCGAGCAGATGGCGCACGTCCGCGAGGGCGAGCAGCGGGAGCAGCAGCTCGCGCCGCGCGACGCCCGCCGCCCGCAGCTCCCCGAGCCAGATCGTGAGCGGCTGCCCTGCGATCGCCTCCTGGTCCCGGTACGCGCCGACGATGAGCAGGTAGGCCCCCGCCGGATCGGTCACGACGGGCTGCAGCAGCTTCAGCGACGCCGGGTCGGCCCACTGGAGATCGTCGAGGAAGAGCACCACCGGGCGCTCGGCCGTGGCGACGGCGCGCAGGAAGTCCTGGAACACGAGGTTGAAGCGGTTCTGCGACTCGCTCGGCCCGAGCTCCGGAACCGGCGGCTGCGGCCCGAGCACGAGCTCGAGCTCCGGGATGAGCTCCACCAGGATCCGCGCGTTCTTCCCCGCGGCCTGGAGCAGCTTGTCCTTCCAGCGCCGGAGCGACTCGGCCGGCTCGGTCAGGAGCAGGCGGACCCGCTGGCGAAGCGCGCCCGCCAGGGGCGCGAGCGGCATGTTCCGGCTCAGCTGATCGAACTTCCCCTCGATGAAGTGCCCGCGCCGCTGCGCGACCTCCTTCTGGATCTCGTTCACGAGCGCCGACTTCCCGATGCCCGGCCCCCCCGCGATGAGCAGGAGCTCGCACCTGCCCCCGCGCGCCCGCTCGAAGGCGGCGAGCAGCTCGGCCATCTGCGGATCGCGGCCATAGAGCTTCTGCGGCAGCCTGAGCTCGCTCGATACGTCGCGAGACCCCAGCTCGAACGGCTCTATCCGCCCGGTCGCCTCGAGCGCCGACAGGCACGCATCGAGATCCGCCTTGAGGCCGGTGCCGCTCTGGTACCGCTCCTCCGCGACCTTGGACATCAGCTTCTGCACGATGTCCGACACCGCTCGCGGGATCTCCCGCGACCGCTCGCAGAGCGGCGTCGCGACCCGCGCGATGTGGCTGTGCATGAGATCCACGGGATCGGTCGCCTGGAACGGGAGCACCCCCGCGAAGAGCTCGTAGAGCGTCACTCCCAGGGAGTAGAGATCGGTCCGGTAATCGATGACGCGGTTCATCCTGCCTGTCTGCTCAGGAGACATGTAGGCCAGCGTCCCCTCCACGAGGTCCGGGCTCTCCGCCGCCAGCGCCTCCTCGGAGAGCCGCGTCGAGCTGCCGAGGTCGGTCAGCTTGACCTGGCCTGTCTCCCGGTGGACGAGGATGTTCTGCGGCTTGACGTCCTTGTGGATGACCTGCTTTCCGTGGACCTCCGCCAGCGTCCCGGCCAGCGACGACGCGATACGCAGCTTCGCCTCGAGGTCGAGCGGGGTCGAGCGGGCGAGCTTGTCGAGCGACAGTCCCGCGAAGTACTCCATCACGAGCGCGGCCCCGCCCGGCACCTTCTCCACGCGGTCGGCGCGAATGACGCTCTCGAGCTGGAGGTGACGTGAGATCTCGAGCTCGTGCCGGAGCTGCGCGACGTGCCGCTGGCCAGGGTGCTCACCCTTCAGCACCTTGATTGTCGCGGGGGCGCCGTCGGCGTCGCGCTGCGCGCGGTAGAGTACGGTATCCCCCGTTTCGTACATCAGCTCGACCAGTGTGAAGGGCAGATCACCAATCCTGGTCTGGCGCATAGGTTTTCGATGGTTGCATGGGGAGAACGCCTGTGGCAAGTGCCTGGAGAACCTCTCAGGATCAGCGCTGCAGGTGTGTGATGTGCGCCCTGGCACGGACATCGCGAGTCGCATGGGAGGGGACCAGCGGCTCGCGTGGAGCCCTGGGGAGCGTTGGTGGGACCGAGGGTGGGGCGACTCGGCACATGGGAAGGTTCCGGCGCTGGCCGGCTGCGCGCGCGGCTACGCCCGCCGCGGCCGGCGCCCGGCGCCCCTCACCGCGCGATAGTCGGTGAGGAGCGACCCCAGGATCGTGGCCGCCCCCGTGGCGACGTGGATCACCGCGGCGAGCGGGTCGCGCTTCGCGTAGCCGAGCGCGAACGGCGCCGCGATCGCCGACACGCCGAAGGCATGATCGATGACCTCGTGAGCCTCGATCGGTATCCGCTTTGACAGGCTCAGCCGGTAGTCGGTGAGCAGGGAGACGAAAATGACCGACGCGCCGAGCGCGACGCCCGCGATCCTCGCGGCCTTC
The DNA here is from genome assembly GCF_051524395.1 of Sorangium sp. So ce117. Taxonomy (NCBI): domain Bacteria; kingdom Pseudomonadati; phylum Myxococcota; order Polyangiales; family Polyangiaceae; genus Sorangium; species Sorangium sp. So ce117. Next base: position 3,768,403 of record NZ_CP150309.1, on the reverse strand, counting down.
GTCCGCGCGGCGAGCCCGGCCAGAGCGACGATGAGCCCGTTCGAGTAATCGAGGGCGGAGTGCACGTCCTCGGGGACGATCCGCGCGAGGGGCGCGGCGCCGAGGAGCGGCCTCGAGGGGATCGTCGTCGTCCGCTGCGCCTCCCGCACGCTCGGGGCGAGCGAGGCGAGCTCCGCAGTCGGTACGTCGTCCGGCGGCAGGTAGGTCGTCGGCAGCTCGTATGCGCCCAGCGAAAGGTCGGATTGTGCCATGAGGTCCTCCCGCTCTGCGCAGAGGCAATCCACGGACCGGGGACAGGCCTCCTGCGCGGCGCGGGGCCCAGCTCTCTTGAGCTCGGCCCCCCCCGCGCCCCGCGCAGGTCGGTCCGCGCGCGCGGCGCGTCGCACGGAGGCCTCTGTTCGTGCGATCCGCGATGCTAGGCTGCGCCCATGGGAGTCCGGATTATTCCTCTCGGCGGCCTCGGCGAGGTCGGGATGAACGCGATGCTGATCGAGGAGGAAGGCCGCCGCGTGCTCGTCGACTGCGGCGTCATGTTCCCCAACGACCAGGTGCTCGGCGTCGAGGTCGCGATCCCCGACCTCAGCTACGTCCGCGAGGCGGGCGGGGTCGACGCGGTGCTGCTCACGCACGGCCACGAGGATCACATCGGCGGGCTGCCGTCGCTGCTGCGCGAGTTCCCCGTCCCCGTGTACGGGACGCGCTTCACGCTCCGGCTGGTGCGCGAGCGCCTCGCCGAGCACGGCATCGACGTGCCGCTCCGCGAGGTCGAGCCGCAACAGCACTTCGCGGCGGGCCCGTTCCGCGCCGAGCCCCTCCGCGTGACCCACTCCATCCCCGACGCGGTCGGCTACGCCATCGAGACGGGCGAGGGGATCCTCATCCACACGGGCGATTACAAGATCGATCTCACCCCCGTGGCCGGCGAGCGGCTCGATCTCGGCCGCTTCGCCGAGTACGGCCGCGCCGGCGTGGCGGCGCTCCTCTCGGACTCGACCAACTCGGAGCGCGACGGCTGGTCGGTCAGCGAGACCGCGGTGGCCGAGGGGTTCACCCGGCGGTTTCGCGAGGCGAAGGGGCGCATCCTCGTCGCGCTGTTCGCCTCCAACGTCCACCGGGTCCAGAGCGTCCTCGACCTCTCCGCCCAGCTCGGCCGCAAGGTGGTGCTCGCCGGGCGCAGCCTCGCGACCAACACGCGGATCGCCCAGGAAATCGGCATCCTGAGCGTCCCGCCCGGCGTGCTCGTCGACGACGCCACGGCGGCCTCGCTCCCGCCCGAGCGCCTCGTCGTGCTCGCTTCGGGCGCGCAGGGCGAGCCGAACAGCGCCCTCGCGCGCATGGCCATGGGCGACCACCACCGGCTGCGGGTCGATCCTGGGGACACGGTGATCTTCTCGTCCCGCGCGATCCCCGGCAACGAGATCGCCGTCAGCCAGCTCGCCAACCGCCTGGCGAAGCGCGGCGCGGTGGTGCTCGATCGCGGCCTCGATCCCATCCACGCGAGCGGCCACGCGCAGGCCGAGGAGCAGAAGGTCCTCCTCGACGCCGTCCGGCCGGAGCACTTCGTCCCCATCCACGGCGAGTACCGGATGCTGCTCGCCCACGCGCGCACGGCGCTCCGGATGGGCGTGCCGGCGTCGGGGGTCTTCGTCGTCGAGGACGGCGACTCGCTGATCCTCGAGAACGGCCGGATGCGCCTCGGCGAGACGGTGAAGAGCGGGCGGGTGTGGCTCGACGCGCGCGGCGGGCTCGACGTCTCCGAGCTGGTGCTCCGCGAGCGCGAGCAGATCTCGGATCAGGGGCTCGTGATGGTCCTCGTGGTGGCCGACCGCAAGACGGGCGAGATCTTGCGCGGCCCCGATCTCCTGGGGCGCGGGGTGGCGCACTTCGAGGAGGGCGGCCCGCTGTACGCCGCCGCGCTCGACAGCGCGCGCGACGCGCTCGCTGCGATGTCGCCCGCGGCGCGCACGCTGGCGCCGGCGCTGGAGGACGCGCTCAGCCGCGGCGTGCGGCGGGTGTTCCGGCGCGAGGCCTCGCGGCGCCCCGCCGTGCTCCCGCTGGCCGTGTTGCTGTGAGGTCCGGCGCCTCTCGGTCAGGCGGGCCAGACGGCCCGCGCGGCCCAGGCGCCTGGCCGCGCTGACAGGCGATCTGGAGTGAGCGCGGCTGTCGCCGGCGCTGGATCGTGCGGACCGGCGGAGCCCCTTTGTTCTGTCGCCGCATGACCGGAGTCGCTTCATGGTCCATCCTGGGGGGTTGCCCTCAGGCCGCGTGTCCCGGCGAGCGCCCGAGCCGATCACCGCGCGACGCGGCATCATGGTGGAGCAGGCGAGATGAACGAGAGTCCCACGAGCTCGCGCCTTCTGGGTGAGGCGGAGACGACGATCATGGAGGGAAGGGACGCTGTCGCCGAGACGCGGGCCGAGGAGCCGATCGGCGCCGACACCCGCCCTCCCCCGTCGTCGCGGCGGGGGGCGCCCGCCAGCCGGCGGGCCGCGCCGTCGGCGCGGCCGAGCGAGGACGTCGCCGCGGTCTATCTCCAGGAGATCTCGGCAAGCGCGCCGCTAAGCCGCGAGATCGAGGTCGAGCTCGGCCGTCGTATCGAGTCGGCGGAGCGCACGATGATCGAGGCCTGGGTCGCGTCGCCCGTCGCGCTGCGGGCGCTCGCGGCGCTGGCGGACGATGTGCGGGCGGGGCGGGTGGACATGAGCGATCTGCTGCTGAACGCCGACGGAGGCGACGCGCCGAGCGACGCGACGTCCGTGAGGATGGCGCGGCTGCTCGGGCTCGCGCGGTCCCTGGCGGAGGCCGGGCGGACGGAGGCGAGCGGGCAGCGAGCGCGCGCCGCGCTCTCGGCCGGGCTCTCCGACGTGCGCCTGGGCCCCCTGGTGGAGGAGCGGATCGAGCGCGCCCTGAGCGCGGCGATCCCCGCGGTCGACAGGCTCGGGCGCCAGGCGATCGAGGGGACGCTCTCGGCGATGCGCGCCGCCCGCCGGGAGGCGGCCGAGGCGAGGGCCGAGATGGTCCGCGCGAACCTGCGGCTCGTGGCGGCGGCAGCCCGGCAGCTCCGGCACCGGGGCGTGCCGCTGCTCGACCTCATCCAGGAGGGCAATCTCGGGCTGATCCGCGCGGCGGAGAAGTTCGATTACCGGCGCGGCTATCGGTTCAGCACGTATGCGATGTGGTGGATCAAGCAGGCGCTCTCTCGCGCGCTGCTCTATCAGGGCCAGGTCATCCGGGTGCCGGTCCACATCGCCGAGACCCGGCGCCGGGCGCTGCAGGCGCGGCGGGAGCTCGAGCAGGAGCACGCGCGCGAGGCGGCGCCCGAGGAGGTCGCCGAGCGGAGCGGGCTGTCGATGGAGAAGCTCCAGACGTTGCGGGAGATGGCGCTGCCGCCGGTGTACCTCGACGCTCCGGTGGGGGACGACGACGGCGCGCGCCAGGGTGACTTCTTCGCGAGCGAGGGCGCCGCGCCGGACGAGCTCCTGGTCCACCGCCGCCTGCACGCGCAGGTCTCTGCGCTGCTCGAGTCGCTGACGCCGCGCGAGCGCGACGTGCTGCGGCTCCGGTTCGGCCTCGACGGCGGGCAGCCGCACACGCTCGCCGAGATCGGGGGCATGTTCTCGGTGAGCCGGGAGCGCGTCCGGCAGATCGAGGAGAGCGCGCTGAGCAAGCTGCGCACGCTGTCGCGGAGGCAGGCGCTGGAGACGCCGCTCGGGGGTTGAGGGGCACGGCGCGGCGGCTGACCCGGGCAGCCGTCGCGCCGCGATGGGCGGACGCGGCGATGTCGCGGCGGCCCTCCGCCGCACGAGCCGCTTGCGCGACAGCGCACTTGCGGGCGAGTGTAGCGTCTCTTCACCCGAGGAACGCTCATGAAGGACATCCTCTCTGCCCGCCTGGAATCACCTGCTTTCTCTGCAGATGCCATCGAGCTCCACGAGCTCACCGGGCGCGAGGTCGTCTCGCAGCCCTTCGAGTTCCAGCTCCACGTCGTCTGCAAGACGCCCGAGGGCCTCGACGAGGAGGCGCTCCTCGCCGAGCCCGCCGCGCTCGTGTTCCTCCGCGGCGATCGCGAGGAGCGGCGCCTCTTCGGCGTGATCTCCGTCGTGCGCGACGCGCTCCACACCGAGACGCTGCACATGGCCTACACCCTCACCTTCGTCCCGCGCGCCTTCCGGATGACGCTCACCGAGACCTCGGAGATCTTCATGGATCTCACCGTCCCGGAGGTCATCAAGACCAAGCTCCAGCGCGCCGGACTCCAGGAGGGCGACGACTTCGAGCTCCGCCTGGTCTCGGACCATCCCCCGCGCGAGTATATCGTGCAGTACAAGGAGACGGACCTCCACTTCGTCTCCCGCCTCGCGGAGCACCTCGGCATCTCCTTCTTCTTCGAGCACCGCGACGGCCGCGACGTCATCGTCTTCTCCGACGCCAACAGCGGCTTTCAGCCCATCGCCGGCGGCGGGCGCGCCCACTTCTACCCGCGCGGCGATCGGCTCGGCGTCTACCGCCTCGAGGGCACGACACGCACCATCCCGAGCCGCTACGTCGTCAAGGACTACAACTACCGCACACCGCACGTACCCCTCATGGCGGCAGCGACGGTCTCGGCCGCGTCCGGCGGCGACATCGTCGAGTACGGCGCCCACTTCAAGACCCCCGACGAGGCCGAGCGCATCGCCGCGATCCGCGCCGAGGAGCTGCGCGCAGGCCGCAAGGTCTTCGACGGCGCCAGCGACGTCCAGGCCCTCGCCGCCGGCGCTCGCCTCACCCTCGAGGGGCACCCCCGCGGCGACGTCGAGCTCCTGCTCGTCGAGGTCCGCCACCGCCTCCAGCAGGCCACCCTCAACGCCGGCACCGGCAACGAGCGCGCTTATGCCAACGAGTTCAGGGCCATCCCCTTCTCCACCGCCTACCGCCCGCCGCGCCTCACCCCGAAACCCAGGGTCCACGGCGTCATCACCGGCGTCATCGACGCCGCTGCCAAGGGCCAGTACGCCGAGGTCGACGAGACCGGCCGCTACCGCGTCCGCTTCCTCTTCGACACCAGCGCCGCCGACGACGGCAAGGCCTCGCGCCTCATCCGCATGGCACAGCCCCACGCAGGCGCCGGATACGGCTTCCACTTCCCCCTGCGCAGCGGCGTCGAGGTCATCCTTACCTTCATCGACGGCGACCCCGACAGGCCCATCATCGCAGGCGCCGTCCCCAACCCCCACACGCCCAGCACCGTCGACGCAAAGAACGCCCGCAGGAACGTCATCCGTACCGGCGGCGGAAACGAGATCAACATCGACGACAACGAGGGCGAGGAGCGCATCAAGCTCTCGACCCCCTACGGCGGCGCCACCTTTCAGCTCGGCTCTCCGAACACCCCCGAGGCTGGCGCTGCGATCACCACGAAGGAGGCCTACACGGCCGTCGCCAACGCAGGCGTGAGCACGCTCACATCCGTAAGCACGGTGATGTCCGACGTCGCCTCCGTCCTGGCTTCCGGCAATATCGTCAATCACGCGGGAGCGGCGAGCGTCATGGAGGCGCTCAAGGGAGAGAAGGGGCAGAAGCTGCTGGACGGCGTGCTCGGCGTCGCCAAGAGCGTCGTGGACACCAACACGAAATGGCACGGCCTTCAGCACGCAAGGCTCGACGAAGAAGCCGTGAAAGCGCAGGCGCGTGTCGACGCCCTCGAACGCTCGGTGACTAGCAGGATGCAAACCATCGACTTCATGACGCGCCCCGAGGGTGACAACGCGAAGGGCGCGAGCCGGCCGACCACACGCCAGGAGTGGGATGCCAGCCATCCCGAGGACGTCCAGAGGATCGCAAAGGCGACGGAAGAGGCGAAGGCCGCAAAGGCCCTGGCCGACTCGTACAAGACGCTGAACGCGGAGAGCGATGACGCGGTCACCTGGCGAACCGCCGGGGATTGGATCGAGACAGCCAAGGCGGGCAGCGCGGCCAGGAAGGCCCGGCAAGACCTCATCAGCTCCACCACGAAGATCGCCCAACGGAGCATGGATCACACCAGCGTCGCGACCGCGAAAGGCATGGCGCTCCTGGCCAACGGCTTCGCCTCGGCGGGCCGGGTTCCCTCTCCTGTCCCCACGCCTGGAGCCCCGATCAACTTGAACTCCGCCGCGGTCACCTCCGCCATCACCGCGAACGTGAGCGCGTTCGTGTGCGGAAATGCCAATGCGACGATGTCGTCCACTGGGCATGCCATTGTCGCCGGCGGAGCGGTCGCCGTGCTCAAGTCCGGCGGCGCCGTCGAGATCGCAGGCAGGGGCAGCGCTCTGGTCACGTCCGATGCGTGCGTGGACCTGCTGTCGCTCGGTCTCATGAAGCTCAAGAGCAGCCTGGCGCTCACCATCGACAGCGGCAATGTCGTGGAGATAGAGTCCGGCACGAGGCTCGGCATGAAAGCCGGCGGCTCGTTCGAGATGCGGGCCACAGGTCCGCTCCTCGCCGAGTCGAGCGGGACAGTCGACATCAAGTCGAGCGGCGCGACGAACATCAAGTCCAGCGGCGCGATGAACCTCAAGAGCGCAGGCAAGGTCACGGTGGAAGGCAGCACCGCGCTTGTCAAGGGCGGCCAGTGGAGCCTGAACGCGGACACCGCCACGGTCACCGTCGGAAACCAAGACAGCCGTCTCGCGGTCACAGGGAGCCAGGCGCGCCTCATCAAGGGAGGCTCGATGTGCAGCGTGACCAGCGGCACCGTCGAGATGCTGGCCGGCTCGACGAAGGTCACGGTAGGGAAAGGCGCGGTGAAGGTCACCGCGCGCCGGATCGATCTCGGATGACGCGGCGCTGCGTGGCCGCTTACAAGCGACATTCTTTGACCACGGTGAGCGCGGCGATGAACAGGATCATGAAGATCCAAGAGTACTTGTACGGGCGCGCCTGCCTCTCGTTCTCCAGCCTGTCCATCTCCCTGGCGCTTCGCATCGCATCCTCGCGGATGGCCTCCACCTGCACATTGATCATCGCGAGGCCGTTCTCCAGCTGCTGATCCATGACCTCGCGCATGGCCGGGTTCTTCGGCCTGGGCTCCTTCTCGCTGGCGAAGAGGAGCTTGCACCTCGGGTCGAACTTCCAGGCGAGCCCCTCCTTACCGAACAGCCAGAACGACCCGTCTGGACATACAGCGATGCTCATGTCCGAGCGCGGCAGGGCGTCACGCTCCACGTGCAGAATCACGCTCTCGTTGCCCGTTGCGCCGACCCGCACGAGTCGATCGCCGCGGATGACATAAGCATTCCCGTCGCGATCGGCGCCTACCGCACCCCTCGGTCGATCCGCGGAGCCGCCACCGATCTCGACGCAGTATACCTTGCGCCCGCCTCGTTCGAAGCGAGCGAGCAGGTTCGCGTCGAGCAGGTAGAGAGAACCATCCGGACCGCAATGTATAGACGTGCTCGCCAAGGACGAAAGCGTCACCGGATGATCGGCGAGCGACGTCAAGCTCCAGTAGGAGTCCTCACCCGTGTCGCTCCGTGTGGCGCCGTCGGCCCACACGCGCATCGCCGCTCCGTCCGGCCCGATCCGCTGGAGCTTGCCATCCTTGTGGAGCAGCAGCGAGCCGTCATGATCGTAGCTCAGGCAGCCCTGCTCGATCAAACTCAGCTCGATGCTCGGCGCCACGGCGCCTGCGCTCTCGAGGGGCGCACCCGTCGCCGACGCGAGCCGGAGCGGTGGCGCACCTCCGGCGTCGATCACGAGGAGCGTGTCCTTCGCGCATCCCAAGAAGCGCACCTCATCCGGTCGATCGCGCTGGAGCCAACGGATGCCCAGCGAGGGGTCCATGGACCACAGGACCCTGTCGTTCTTGTGTTGCGTTCTGCCGGCTTGATCGAGGTACCAGCGCGACTGCGTGGCTGCGCAGTAGAGGTTCCCCTCCGCGTCGACGGCCGCCTCCGGCAGCCCTTCCCAGTCGAACAGCCCCGCGGCGACGGCCTGCGCGGCGGGGGTGCGCACGACGACGGACGGCGCGAAGCAGAGATACCAGTGCGCCACCACCCGCCTTCGTCCCCGGTACACGAACTCATCCGGGACGTGGACGCTCGCGCTGCAGAAGCGGCAGGCACACGCTCGGCTCACCCCGTCGAAGGCGACCGGCGAGCCGCACTGCGGGCACGGAAACGTCGCCGGCTCCGCCTGGGGCGCAGGGGCTCCTGCGAGCCGGTCCGGCTCCTCGCCGACCAGGTGGGTGATGTCAGGGAGCGCTCCGGCCAGCTCCGGCGGCACCCGCCGGACCCAGGTCTGCACCGCGCAGCGATCGCAACGGAGCATCGCTTGATCCACCACCGCCTGGATGCTCGATGCGGGGATCGCCTTCTCGCAGCCCTGGCACGCGGGCGCGCGCCGAATGTAGGCGGCCGACAGCTTGCCAGCCGCGCTGCGACGCACCTCGTTCGGGAGCAATCTTGGGCCGTTGTAGAGCGGATCACGGAGCAACGCTTGCCAGAGATCGACACCGAGCGCCGCCGGCCTCCCGCAGCTCGGGCAGCCCACCTCGCGAGCCAGCGTGTTGACCGGCATCGGCATCCTGCACGTCCCGCACTCCGTCTCGATCTTCACCGCGACGCTGATCATCCCTCGCCGCTCCTCTCCCCTCCCCCGCTCCCAGCCAACGCCCCCGGCACCCCCGGCGAGCTCACGCCCAGCCCGCACGCTACCTCAGCGACACAGGCCGCGCGATGGCCTAGCCTCGCCGCGACCATGTCCGCCGAGCGCAACGACGGCTCCGCCGCGACCGCAGCCTAGCTCCGGCAAAAGAGCCAGCGCGGCGAGCTCGCCGGCAGCCACATCGCGGACGCGGCCGCGCCCGGCATCGATCTCCGCGGCGCCGATCTCTCGCAGGCCCTCCGGCGCGACATCGATCTCCGCGGCGCGAACCTCTCCGGCGCCGTCTTCCGCAACGTGAACTTCTATGCCATCCAGAGGGGTTCTGGCGCGCCGCGCACCCCGACCGGGGGCGTCGGGACGGCCTCGGGCCTCCTGGCGGGAGCCCGCCAGCCCCCGCTCAGCGCGGCGAGTCCCCGCGGCGGTACTCCGCGGTCGCCTCATCGAGCCGGGCCTTGAGGGCTGGATCGAGCGCCAGCTCGGCCGCGGCGATCGTCGCGTCCAGCTGCTCCGGCCGGCTGGCGCCGATGATCGCCGACGTGATCGCCGGGTTGGCGAGCACCCACGCGACCGCGACGCTCGTCAGCGATAGCCCTGCTTCGGCGACGATGCCCTGCAGCTTCTCGACGGTCGCGAACGCGCGCTCGTTCCAGTAGCGCTGCTGGTAGTTGGACGCCGCCGTGCCGAGCGTGAAGCGGGTGCCCGTCGTCGGCTCGCCGCGGCGGTGCTTGCCCGTGAGGAGCCCGCCGGCGAGCGGGTTGTAGGGGATGACGCCGAGCCCCTCCTCCTGCGCGAGCGGCAGCAGCTCGCGCTCGATCTCCCGGAACAGGAGCGCATAACGCGGCTGCACGGACACGAACCGCGCGAGCCCGCGCACGTCGGCGCGGCCGAGCGCGCGCGCCAGGCGATATGCCAGGTAGTTGGATACGCCGATGTACCGCGCCTTGCCCGAGCGAACGACGATGTCGAGCGCCTCCAGCGTCTCGTCGATCGGGGTGTCGCGATCGTCGGAGTGGAGCTGATAGAGATCCACGTAATCGGTGCCGAGCCGGCGAAGGGACGCGTCGATCGCGTCCAGGATGTGCTTGCGGGAGGCGCCCTGATCCCACGGGTTCGGGCCGACCCGGCCGACGCACTTGGTGGCGAGGATGAAGCGGTCTCTCTTGCCCTTGAGCCAGCGGCCGACGATCTCCTCGGTGCGCCCGGCGGTCGGCAATCCGCCGCCGAGCGGATACACGTCGGCCGTGTCGAGGAAGTTGACGCCGGCCGCAGCGGCCTTGTCGAGGATGGCGCGGGAGGTCTCCTCGTCCGTCTGGAAACCGAACGTCATCGTGCCCAGGCACAGGCGAGAAACGGTGAGGCCGGTACGGCCGAGTCGGGTCGTCGGGATGCTCATGATTTTCCGTGGTGCTTTGGCTAGGTTGGCGTGAGGCGTCGAGCTGGCGCCCTCGTCTTCTGCTCCCGCGCGTGGCGCGGGCCCGTCGGTCAGGGCTCAATAATAGATCGGCCCGACGCTGCCGCCGCCGGCGACGACGGCATCGCCGTTGATCGCGACGCTCCTCGGCGAGGCGAGGAACGCGACGACCCACGCCACCTCGCGGGAGTCGACGATCCGGCCGATGCTCACCGACGCGGCGAGGTCCTTCTCGGGCTCGGGCCGGGTGCGCTCGGTGCGGGTCGCGCCGGGGTGCACGACCGTGACGTTGATCCCCTTCGGGCCCAGCTCGTCCGCGAGGTTCTTCGTGATCGCCGCCACGCCGACGTTGCGCAGGGTGGCGACCGGGCGGCCGGCCTTGCGCACGGCGAGCCCGCCGATGTTGATGATGCGGCCCCAGCCGTTCGCGATGAGGTGCGGGGCGACGGCGCGCGCGGTCCGCAGGTAGCCCACGACCTTGATGTTGATGTCCTCGATCACCTGCGCGTCGACGATCTGGTCGAGGCGCGTCGCGGTCGAGATCCCGCCCGGCACGGCCGCGTTGTTGACGAGGATATCCACGCCGCCCAGCGCGGCGACGGCGCGCTCGACGAGCGCGTTGACCGAGGTCTCGTTGCCGGTGTCGACAACCAGCGGGACGACGCGGCGGCCCGTCTCCGCCGAGAGCTCCGCGGCGGTCGCCTCCAGCTTGTCCTTGCCGCGCGCGGCGATCACGACGTCGGCGCCTTCCCGCGCCAGCTCCCGCGCGATCGCCTTGCCGATACCGCGGCTGCCGCCGGTGACGATGGCCCGCTTGCCGGTGAGTTCGAGATCCACGATCAGCTCCTTCCATCGGCAGACATGAGGTCGAGTGTCTTCTCGCGCCGAGGGAGCCGCGCCTGAGCACGTTTCATTCCACCCTGCGCTTGCCCCGTGTTCGCAGAGGGGATGGCGCTCGCCGGCGTCCGCGTCGCCCTGCCCGCGCCCGCGGGGCGCTGCTGGCGGCGCCGCGCGCGCCGGCACGCCGGCACGCCGGGCGGCGTGTCTGCTTCGCAGGCAGCAGCCTGCTGGCGACGTGCTGCGGGCGGAGCAGGTCGCCCATCGCCGAGGCGCGCGGAGCGAGCGCCTCGCGCGCGAGGGCGCCCTGCAGAGCCCGCCGAGGCGGCGCAGGCGGCCGCTCAGCGCGGCGGCGAGCCGCCCGAGAGGGCGCGGGTCACCGCGACCGGAGCTGGTCGACCACCGCGAGCACGCCCGCCGCGATCGCGAGGATCGGCGCGAAGATCACGCCGCCGAACCACGCCAGCGCGTAGGCGACGCCGAGCAACGGATCGCCCCCGCCGGCGGGCGGGGGCGTGCCGCTCAGCACCGACACGTGCTCGCGCAGGCCGAGCATGTGGCAGGCAGCGAAGGCCGCGATGAGCATCGCGGCGCCGAGGGCCAGCTGTCGGCTCACGGGGCACCTCCCGCGCCGGCGATCCGTTCCCAGAGCGGGCCGAAGCTCAGCGCGTAGAGCAGCACCGCGTCGCCGACCTGGTTGCTTGCGGCGTACCGCAGCCGGTCGCCCTCGCGGATCGGGAACGCGGCGAGGTCGAGCGACGTGAGCAGCCCCCCGAGGTACGGCGCGTCGCCGAAGGCCGCGGCGCCGAGCAGCGCGAGGCCGCTCGATCCGGCGCTCGCCCCGACGAGCGGCACGATCGGGCCCGAGTCCACGTCCTCCGGGCCGGCCCACGAACGGGGCCACTCGCGCGCCCAGCCGAAGCCGAGGAGCTCCGCCCCGAGCTCGCGGCGCGCCCGCGCGTACTGATCGCGCGCGAAATCAGGGTCGATCAGGAGCAGCCCGTGCGCGACCAGCCAGAGGGACGACCCCTCCGGGCCGTCCAGGATCCTGCCGTCGTGGGTGTAGCTCGACACGAGCAGCCCCGTCTTCGGGTCCAGGAGCCGGGCGCGCGCCCCCGCGAGCCAGCGGCGGCCGAGATCGAGGCCGCGGCGCTCGCCGTGCAGCGCGTCGGCCATGCGCATCGCGGAGAGGGCGAGCGTGTTGCAGAAGGTCCAGCACTCGTCGGGGTAGCTCTCGGCCGACAGCATGGGGCTCCGTTCCATCCGGGACCGCATCTCGGCGACGCGCGCGTCGAGCTCGGCCTCGTGATCGGCGCGTCGCGCGACCAGGGCGCGCGCGCCCAGCATGAGCGCGATCTCGCCGTCCACGAAGAGGCTGCGCGCAGGCTGCTGCACGAACGGCCGCCGCGTGGCGTACGGCATCATGAAGTGCAGCATCCCCCGCTCGCGCTCGATGGCGAGGGTCTCGTCGACGATCCGGTCGATGACGGCGAGGTGGCGCGCCTGGGCGACCGGATCCCGCAGCGCGGCGTTGGCCAGGCCGAGGACGAGGAAGGTCCGTCCCATGAAGTCCCACTCGGCGTTCGCGGCCCGCATCCGCGCGAGCGCCGCGCCCTGCGCGGCGCTGTCCTTCTCCCAGAGCGAGAGCTGATGCGCGAGCAGCGCCTGGCCACGCGGCGAGAGCGCGCCCGAGGCGCGGTGCTCGCCCGGCTCGCTCCGGAAGAAGAGGTGGAGGCACGGAAGCCATACGGCCGTGGCGACCAGCAGCGACAGCGCGGCGGCGCCGAGCCGGCGCAGGCGGGCTGCCGCCGCAGGGCGAACCACGACGCCGGCGGTGGAGGAGAGGTCGGTCATGAGACGAAGCGTGGCGCGGCGCCGTGGCCGGGCTGCGCGCGAGATGTGGCGGATCGGAGGAGGCTCCGGGGATTTTCTCGCCGGATGGCCGATTTCGCATACGGCGGTGGTGGCTGGCCTTCAACCTGAAGGCGGGATGGCGGGAAGAATGATCCGTGTCCTTTCCGTTGAGCTGGTACAAGAACGAAATGGTGGCGCACTCCTTCTCTCCGGAGCCGCAGAGTCTGGCGCTCTCCGATGGCCGAACGCTTGCTTACGCCTCCTTTGGAGCCGACCCGCACGCCACCGCCACCACCACCACCGCGGCCCCTGTCACGGTCTTCTACTTTCACGGCTTTCCGGCCTCCCGCCTGGAGGGAGCGCTCTGGCACGCCGCCGCCCGTCGCTCGAACGTTCAACTGATCGCTGCCGACCGCCCCGGCGTGGGCCTGTCCACGTTCCAGCCCGCCCGCACCCTCCTCGACTGGCCGAGCGACGTGCTCGCCCTTGCAGACCACCTCCATGTCGAGCGCTTCGGCGTGCTCGGTGCATCCGGCGGTGCACCCTATGTGCTCGCTTGCGCGAAATCGCTCCCAGAAGCGCGATTGCGCGCGGCTGCCGTCGTGTCCGGGCTCTACCCCGTGGCGCTCGGAACGGGAGGTATGCTCTGGGAAGGGCGGATGCTGCTCTGGGTCGCGTCGCGGATGGCCCCGGCGGTCGCGTTGCTCCTGGATGCGAGCCTGGGCAAAGCCGCACGAAACTCGGCGAAGCCGAACGTCTTTGACGAGATCGTCATGCGGGACATGCGCAAGAGGCCCGGGGTGGACAGGAAATGTGTCGAAGACGATGAAGGCTTCCGCAGGAGGTTCCTGGACTCCGCGCGAGAGAGCTTTCACATGGGGAGTCAGGGTGTGGCGTGGGACGCGAAGCTCCTCGGGGCTCCGTGGGGCTTTGGGCTCGAGGAGATCGAGAACATGAAGCTCACGCTCTGGCACGGAGGCCTGGATCAGAACAGTCCGATCGGGATGGCGAGGCGAGCGGCGAAGATCCTGAGGGGCGCTCGCTTCCGGGAATTCGAAGCAGAGGGGCACGTGAGCCTCATCGTGAATCAGATGGAGGAGATTCTGACGAGCCTGGCTGCGGACGCCCGATAGGGCCGGATGGATCCACGGGGGCGCCCCGGAGGAAGAGCCGCCGCATGACGGCGCGGGTCATGGCGAGGAGGTTATCGCTGGTGAAGCGGAACCAGAAGCCGGCGTAGCAGCCGTTCGTGCGGAAGCCGGGGTTGGCCGCGGCGTAGCGCCGCGCGGCCGGGCGCTCGAAGTAGCGCGGCGGATACCGGCTCACCGTCTCCTCGGTCATGAAGATGTTGACGCGGACGAGGCCGGTCTCGTCGTCGACGTGGTAGTTGCTCTCCCTGGCGAGCCTGAAGAACGCCTCCCGCACCGCCTCGTCCTCCGCGTCGCCCCGGCGCTTCGGATCGAAGAGCTCGTAGCGCGCGAGCGCCTCGGTGATGGAGACGAACCCGAAGAGGCTGGCGATCGAGAGCCGGTAGAGGCGGGTCCGCGGCGCGCGGCGCTTCGTCTCGAGCAGGAACACGAGGCCCGAGGCGAGGTGCAGCCCGCGGGTCCGGAAGTCGGGCGAGATCCTGAGCTTCCCGCCGACGATGGCCCGGCTGCGGGGCAAGGCGAGCGGCGCGGTCTTCCAGAACTGGAAGCCCACGATCGCTCCCGTGTCGGCGCGGCGGAAGACGTGCACGACATCGTTGGTCCTCGCGTGGACGCAGAAGTGCCCGAAATCCTCGGCCATGAGCGCGTTCGAGAGCGCGTGGAGCTCGCGGAGGCGCGGCTCGGTGAAGTCGCGCCGCTCGACGGTCTCGAGGCGGACGGCTGGGCGCAGCGGGGAAAGTCGTAGAAGGAGGTTCAACATGGAGGGCTCCGAAGGCTCCGGGACGACCCGACTCCGCGGCGGATGAACGCCGCTCTCAGGGAGCGCGCCCCTCGGCGCGGTAACCCATGTACTTCAGGAAGCCGCGCGTCCCCTGGGTCCAGTTCTTCGGCCGGCCGGCGTAGAGGTGCTCGATGCCGTGGCGGGCCATGCGGTCGCCGAAGTCGAGCCATGACGTATCGCCCGAGACCAGGTAAGCGGCGCCGAAGACGTGGGAGATGAGCAGGTTGAGCGTCGCCCACGCGCTGCTCTGGTACGCCACGTCCTTGCAGCCCCAGAGGTACTGGAAGGCGACGCCGTCGCGGTTGATCGCGTGGTCGCGGTACCACACTGCGGCCCTGACCACGATCTCGGGGATACGCGGGTCGCGGAGGAGCAGCCATGCGTCCATCAGGCCGTCGACGAGCAGCGAGGTCATGAACGGCGAGCCCCCGTGAGGGCCGTCCCCGCACTCGCCGGGATCTGGAGCATGGATGTCGTGCTCGAAGGCGCCGCTCCGGCTCGCGCGCTGCCAGTCGAGCGCCGTGCCGATCAGCGCGACGAGCGCCTCGCGCACGTCGGGGCGCGGCTCGGCGGCGTAGTAGCTGGTGAGGCCCATCAGCGTCCACGCGAGGTTGCGCTCCGTGGCCCGGATGGGGGGTGTGTCCCCCGCCATCAGGGCGGGCAGGTTCCGCAGGTACGCCTCGCCCAGCCCGCGGAGCGCGCGGAGCGCCGCTGGATCGCCCGTGAGCAGGTAGTCGTCGAGCATCCCCTGGCCGAGCATGTTGCGCAGGTGCTGCCAGGCCATCGGCGTCGCCGGGTCCCATCGATCGGCGCACGCGTAGAGGGCGACCTCGCCGCCCGCGAACCAGCGGAGCTCGTTCCCGCGGTACCAGGTCGACTCCTCGCGCGCGCGCCGGTACGCGCCGGCGGTGCCGTGGTGGATGAAGCGCTGGAACAGCGCGTGCGGCGCGTCGTAATAGGTGCGCTCCAGGGCCGTCGCGCCGCAGCCGATGCCATAGGCCTGCCAGGCGGGCGTCATCTCGGCGAGGTAGCGCTCGGTCTTTTCTTCCCAGACCTTGAACGCCGTGTTCTCGGTCGCGGGCAGCTGGTAGCCGATCACGCGGCTCCGGGCGTACCAGGACGGCGGCAGCCGGGCGACCGCGGGGCCGTCCGGGGTGGGCGCGAGCGCGCCGCGCTCCTCGCGGCCCTGCGCGCCGTACTCCAGCGTGAAGGTCGCCGACGCGCGCTCGTCCAGCGAGGCGCGCCACGCCACCAGCACGGCGCGCTGCGAGCCGTCCGCCGGCCAGGTCGCGAGCGAGACGGCGCGGCGGCTCACCTCGGCCCCGGCGGCGTCGAAGACGCGGAGATGTGCGGCGTCGAGGAGCGCGCCGGGCGGGAACGGCACGCCGAGCGAGACGGTGCCGCCGCGCAGCGCGCCGCGGTCGGCCGTGACCGTCACAGGCACGTGGCCTCGCTGCGCGGCGGGCTTGCTCCCGGAGATCGCCGCGCGGTCCTGCCCGCGAGGGTTGCTGGTCGGGCTCGCGGGGCACCCCGCGAGGAGAAGGACGGGCAGGCCGCGCAGGAGGAGCGCCAGCGCGAAGGGACCGTGGCGCGTTCGCTTGCGGTCGTGTGGGATCGACATCGGCCGGGCGTCGCCTACGATAGCCGGGATGCCGCGAGAGCGTACGGAATTCGCTTTTCTCTGGTCCTTGGCCAGGCTCGCGGTCGTCGGTCTCGTGGGCTGCGCCCCGACCCCGCCCCCCGCGGCGCCGCGCGTGGATTCGCCGGGGATCAGCGCGGCAGAGCGACTTCCCTTCCAGGCGCGGCCCGGCGAGTTCTTCTGCCGGCTCCACCACGGTGAGCGCGAGGAGCCGCGGCTCCCGTGCCGGATCACGGATCCGGGCGACGGCGGGCGGCGGCTCGCGAGCCTCGAGGAGCCGCGGCGCATCGAGGGGGCGCTGACCCCGATCGATCACCGTAGCTTCCGGTTCGAGGGCGCGTTCGCCCCGGAGCCGGGCGCCGCGGCCGAGGCCGTAACGGCCACGTTCGAGGCCGTGGATTACCACCTGTACCGCGGGGCGATACGCGCGGCGGGCAGCGAGACCTGGGTGACGCTCGAGTACCTGCCCACGCCGCAGGACCTCGCGGGCCAAGGAGCGGCAGCGAGGCCCGGCGGACGGCCGCGGACCGCAGGGCAGCGCTAACGCGCTCGCCTCACCGGCGACGCCAATAACGATTGGTTGCAATGGCAGCGAGAGTTTTCTCTTGGATCAGCGCCAGCCCTGGAGCGGCTGGACATCGCCTTACGCCTTATGCCCCGTACAGGGCGTGAAGCGCCCGCGTGGCCTCGTCCGCGGCGACGTTCACCGGGTCGACCAGCGCCGCGTCCGCGCCGAACGTCGTGCGCAGCGGCCGTTGCCCGTGCGGCATCTCCAGAAGCCTCAGCAGCACGTCCGCGAGCTCTTCCGGGGGCGGTCCCTTCATGGTCCTGACCATCTCGAGAGTGGCGCGCGCCACGCCCCCGAGCGCCCCGTACTCGGCGGCGCGCGCCGTGTCGTCGTCCAGCCACATGTTGTCGAAGATCTTCGTCTGGACCATTCCCGGCTCCAGGATCACGACGTCGATCCCGAAGGACACGAGCTCGCGCTTGTAGCCCTCGGCCATCATCTCCATCGCGGCCTTGGCCGCGCAGTAGAGCACCGTGGTCGGTAGGACGACGCGCCCGGCGACGCTGGACGTGAAGGCGAGCACCCCGGTTTTTCGCCGGCGCATGTGCGGCAGCACGGCGCGACAGACGCGCTGCGTCCCGAAGACGTGCGTCTCGAAGAGCCGCCGCAGCTGTTCGACGCTGCTGCACTCGGCCAGCCCCATCACACAGCCGCCCGCGTTGTTCAGGAGCACATCGATCTTCCCCGTCTTCTCCACCACCGTCGCGACCGCCGCGGCCACGGAGGCGTCGTCCGTCACGTCGAGCGCGACCGCCTCGATGGGGATCCCCGCGGTCGCCAGGCCGGCCACCTCGTCGCGCGCCGCTCGGTTCCTGCCGTTGGGATCGCGCATGCCCGCGAAGGCCACATACCCGTTCCTCGCGAGCGTCTCCGCCACGCTCCGGCCGATCCCCGTGCTCGCGCCCGTCACCAGCGCCACCCGCTTCGCCGTCATCGGTCCTTCCCTCCTCGGGCGCCGAGGCCTCACCCGGCGCTCGTTGCCCCGTCGACGGTGATACACGACCCGGAGAAAATTGGAATTCTGGATGGATGTGTACAGTACCATCCAGCCAGGATTCAAATTCAAACCGGAGGCGTCGGCGGTCGCCGCCGACACGCCCTACGCCACAGCGAACCCGGCGCAGAGCAGGTCCTATGGCCGGGACGACGAGTCGAGCGGGTCCGGCAGATCGAGAACAACGCATTGAGCAAGCTCCGGATGCTGTCGCGGCGGCAGGCACGCGAGGTGCCGCTGGAGGGCTGAGAGGCTGCCGCGAGCTGTGTCGCGCGGCGACGCGGCGGTGCTCCGCTGCACGAACAGCTTGAAAGAGAGCTTGCCGACGGGCGATGGTAGCGTCTCTTCACCCGAAGGACGCTCATGAAGGACATCCTCTCTGCTCGCCTGGAATCGCGTGCTTTCTCGGCCGACGCGGTCGAGCTCCACGACCTCACCGGGCGCGAGGTCATCTCGCAGCCGTTCGAGTTCCAGCTCCACATCGTGTGCAAGAGCCCCGAGGGGCTCGACGAGGAGGCGCTCCTCGCCGAGCCCGCCGCGCTCGTGTTCCTCAGGGACGACCGCGAGGAGCGGCGGCTCTTCGGCGTCATCTCCGTCGTGCGCGACGCGCTCCATACCGAGACGCTGCACATGGCGTACACGCTCACCTTCGTGCCCCGCGCCTTCCGGCTGACGCTCACGGAGACGTCGGAGATCTTCATGGATCTCTCGGTCCCGGAGATCCTCAAGAAGAAGCTCGAGCGGGCCGGTCTCCACGAGGGCGACGACTTCGAGCTCCGCCTGGTCTCGACGTACCCGCCGCGCGAGTACGTCGTGCAGTACAAGGAGACCGACCTCCAGTTCGTCTCGCGCCTCGCCGAGCACCTCGGCATCTCGTTCTTCTTCGAGCACCGCGACGGCCGCGACGTCGTGGTCTTCTCCGACACGAACAGCGGTTTTCAGCCCGTCGCCGGCGACGGGCGCGCGCACTTCTACCCGCGCGGCGATCGCATCGGCGTCCACCGCCTGGAGGGCACGACGCGCACCGTCCCGAGCCGGTACGTTGTGAAGGACTACAATTACCGGACGCCGCACGTGCCCCTCATGGCGGCCGCGACCGTCTCGGAGGCGTCCGGCGGCGACATCGTCGAGTACGGCGCTCATTTCAAGACCCCCGACGAGGGCGAGCGCATCGCGGTCCTCCGCGCGGAGGAGCTGCGCGCCGGCCGCAGGGTGTTCGAGGGAGCCAGCGACGTGCAGGCCCTCGGCGCCGGGGCGAAGGTCACGCTCGAGGGGCACCCGCGCGGCGACATCGAGCTGCTCCTCGTCGAGGTGCGCCACCGGCTACAGCAGGCGACGCTCAACGCCGGGACGGGCGAGGAGCGCGCTTACGAGAACGAGTTCAAGGCCATCCCCTTCTCGACGACGTACCGCCCGCCGCGCGTCACCCCGAAGCCCAAGGTGCACGGCGTGATCACGGGCGTCATCGACGCCGCGGAGAAGTGCCAGTACGCCGAGGTCGACGAGAGCGGCCGCTACCGCGTGCGCTTCCTGTTCGACACCAGCAGCGCCGAGGACGGCAAGGCATCGAGGCTCATCCGCATGGCCCAGCCCCATACCGGAGCGGGCTACGGGTTCCACTTCCCGCTTCGCAGCGGTGTGGAGGTGATCCTCACCTTCATCGATGGCGATCCAGACCGGCCCATCATCGCAGGCGCCGTGCCGAACCCCCGCACACCGAGCACCGTCGACGCAAAGAACGGGCGCAGGAACGTCATCCGGACCGGCGGCGGCAACGAGATCAACATCGATGACAACGAGGGCGAGGAGCGGATCAAGCTCTCGACGCCGTACGGCGGCGCGACCTTCCAGCTCGGATCTCCGAACACGCCGGAGTCCGGCGCGGCGCTCACCACGAAGGAGGCGATCACGGCGCTCGGCGCTGCCGGCGTCAGCACATTGACGTCGGTCGCCACGACCCTCACGGACATCGCGTCCGTCGTGGCCTCCTCGAGCATCACACAGTACGCGACCGCCGCGCAAGCGTTCTCAAAGGCGCTGACCGATGACAAGCATCATAAGATCGTGGACGACATCCTCGGCGTCGCGAAGACCGCGCTCGATATACCGAAGAAATGGGACGCGATGCAGCAGGCGAAGGCGAACGAGGAGGTCGTCATCGCGGAGGAGCACATGAAGAGGGTGCTCGCGGCGGCCCAGGCGAAGGCTCCTTACCCGGAGAACAACCCGCCGCCGAAGAAGGATCATTACGGGTTGCTCAGGGCCATGACGAAGGAAGAATGGGAGAAGGAGGCCCCCGAGTACGAGGCAGCGGTCGCAGCCGCCAAACAACACGCTGACGCGAAGAAGAGAGCCGAGGACCTGGCGAAGAAGATCGCCGAAGAAGAACAGACGCGACGAAAAGCCGGGATCGTGCATGACATCGTATCGGGGACCAGCGGGGCCGCGAAGGCGCTCCGCGAGGGCAAGAAGGCCGGAGTCGAACTGCTGAGCGACGCCGCGAAGAAGGCCGGGAAGGCGATGGAGGTCGCGCAAGTCGGAATTGCGAACAGCATGATCGGCGCGGCCAACGGGATCGCCGCGGTCCCTCGCGTCTCGGCGGTCATACCTGGCATGGGCGCCCCCTTCTTCCTCGGTGGCGGGGACAACTCAGCGGTGCTGATGGGTAAGGTCGACGCGTTCGTCGGCGGCGCCGCGTCCGCTGCGCTCTCCTCCGCTGGCAACGCCATCGTCTCTGGTGGCGCGATCGCCATGCTGAAATCTTTGGGCAAAGTCTCCGTTGCAGGCGCCGCCGCGGCGCTCATCACTGGGAAGAAGGTCGACATCCTCGCCCTCGACAGTTATGTATCCAAAACAGTGGGCACTTCCAAGACGCACAGCGGAGGTGCCATGCGAATTACGACAGCCTCCTCGCTCACCATAAGCTCAGTGGGCGGCGCTCAACTCAAGTCGAAGGCCACTCTCGACATACAAGCGACCGGAAACACGAGCATAAAAACAGCGGGAGACCTCCAGGAAAAGGGAGCCAACATCCATCTCGCTGCCGCCGGCGACGCAAAGGTCCACGGGGGGAAATTCGCGGAAGTCATGGGCGGCGGGTGGGGAATGAGCGCAAAGCCCGGCAACGTCATGGTCGGCTCAAGGACCGACGGCCTGTCAGTCAAGGGCGGGACAGTGTCGGTAAAAAACGGAGGTTCCCAGTGTATCCTGGGAGCCAGCGCAGCCAAGCTGGTAAAAGGCGGGACCAGCGTCGCGTGCTCTTCTTCCAAGGTAACTATCCGTGGCGGCCGGATCGACCTCGGCTAGCAGACGCATACAAGCTCTGATTGAACAGGAGCCCCACGCTCCTGCACCAGAGATCGATCTACGACGCCGCAGCAGCGGCCATCAATAGCGCCAAGAGCCCCAGCACAACGATAGCTGCAACAATCCCAACGATCCGCTGAACTCTCGCCGCCTCTGCTCTCCGCTCACGCATGAGCCGCTCCGATGCTTCGTGCTCTGCCTGGGTCTTGGCCTTGACCGCATCCATCTGTCGCTCGACGACTTGTTGGTACGTCAACTTCTTGGGTCTGGACTCCTTTTCACTCGCGAAGAGAAGCTCGCCGTCGCGGTCAAACCTCCAGGCGCGCCCCTCCCTACCAAAGAGCCAGTACGATCCATCGGGACACACAGCAATGCTCATCTCCGGTTGCGGCAGCCTGTCGCGCTTCGACTCCAAGACGACGGAAAGCTCACCCGTCGCGCTGATCCGCGCGAGCTGTCCGCTCCTGACGACGTAGGCGTTGCCGTTGCGGTCGACGCCGAACGTGCGATATCGAGGATCCGGAGGCTCCGAGGAGAACTCCGCGCGGTAGATCTCGCGCCCATCCGCAGCAAAACGCACGATCGACGCGCTACACAGGAGAAAGATCGACCCGTCCGTCCCGCACTGAAGACGCTTGAGCCCGCCTGCGATCTCGGTGAGATCCACACTCCCTGGAGCGCCGCCAGTCCAGAGAGGCAACTCCGCCCCATCCGACGAGAGCCGCCGAAGGACACCACCGTCCAGGATCAAGAGGGAGCCATCGCGATCGCAAGCCAAGTCGTCGCAATCGGACAAACCGCCATGGCTCTCCTTCACCATACGTGCTGGTTCTCCGATAGGCGTACCGGTTCTGCCCGATAGCCAAGGCTGGACTGACGTCTGCCGATCCGTGACGAGGAGTGTGCCTTTCGGAGAGAGCACGAGGTGCACAGCGCGCGATCGACCGCGCTGCAGCCAGCGGACGTTCATCGATGGATCGATGCACCAGAGTACGCTCTCGTGCTTTTCCCGGGCGAGATGTGTACCAACGGAGACCCAGTGCAGCTGCCTCGCCGCGCAGTAGAGGTTGCCCTCCGCGTCGACCGCCGCCACAGGCGGCTCTTCCCAGTCGAACAGCCCTGCGGCGACGGCCTGCGGGGCCGGTGCGCTGTCGACGATCGACGGATGAAAGATGAGAAACCAGTCCGCCGCCACCTTCCTTCGCCCGCGATATACGAAGTCGTCCGGTACGTGCACGTTCGCGCTGCAGAAGCGGCACGTGTACGCTCGGTTCACGCCGTCGAACGCGACGGGTGAGCCGCACTGCGGGCATGGAAACGTCGCCGCCTCCGCCGCATTTGCCTGCGCCATCGCGGGCGAGTCAGGATCTTCGCCTACGAGGTGCGTGATGTTCGGGAGCGCTCCCGCGAGTTCCACCGGCACCGCTCGCACCCAGGTCTGCTTGGCGCAACGGTCACACTGGAGCATCGCCTGCTCTCGCACCTCTACGATGCTCGCGACGGGGATCTCCTTCTCGCATCCCTGGCAGCACGGACCGCGCCGGGTGTAAGCGGCCGAGAGCTTCCTCGCAGAGCACTGCCGCCCCTCGTTCGCTAGCATCCTCGGCCCGTCGTAGACCGGATCGCGCAGCAGCGCCTGCCAGACATCGTCGCTCACCTCCGTCGGCCTCCCGCAGCTCGGGCAGCCCACCTCGCGAGCCAGCGTGTTGACCGGCATCGGCATCCTGCAGGTGCCGCACTCCGTCTCGATCCTCACCGCGACGCTGATCATGCCCCTCCGCTCCTCTCCCCTCCCCCGCTCCCAGCCAACGCCCCCCAGCAACGCCAGCGAAGGCACTTCAGGCTGCACGCTACCTCAGTGACACCCCCCGCGCGATGGCCTAGCCTCGCCCGAACCATGCCCGCGGAGCGCAACGATGGCTCACCCCCGACGCCTGCCGAGCTCTTGCAGAAGAGCCAGCGCGACGAGCTCGCCGGCAGCCGCATCTCGGGCGCCGTCGCCCCCGGCATCGATCTCCGCGGCGCCGATCTCTCGCAGGCCCTCTGGCAGGACGTCGATCTGCGCGGCGCGAACCTCGCCGGCGCCACGCTCTCCGGCGCCATCTTCCGCAACGTGAACCTCGAGGGCGCCGACCTCACCGACGCCGACCTCACCGACGCCCTCCTCGGCGGCCCTCCCGGCGAGGCCTGCCGCCTCGCAGGCGCCGATCTCCGCGGTGCCGTCCTCTCCAACACCTCCCTCCACCAGGTCGACCTCACCGGCGCCAAGCTCTCCGGCGCCCTGCTCGAGAGAGCCGATCTCCGCGCCACGCGCCTCCACAAGGCCGAGCTCCTCGACGCGGTCCTCTCCGGCGCGCGCCTCCAGCGCTGCGACGCCCAGGGCGCGCGCCTCGACCGCGCCGCCGTCGACGGCGCCGATCTCTCCTCCGCCGACCTCACGGGCGCCTCGCTCCGCGACGTCGATCTCCGCGCCGCCGTCACGACAGGCCTCCTCCTCGGCGGCGCCGATCTCCTGCGCGCCGCCGCCGCCGGACTCGACTTCTCCGCCTCGGGCCCCCCGGCGTCCCTCGCGGGCGCCGAGCTCCACGCCTCCCGGCTCACCGCGATCGATCTCCGCCGCACCGCCCTCGAGGGCGCGCGCCTCGTCCAGTGCGACCTCGCCCGGGCCGACCTCTCCGGCGCGAGCTGCGACGGGCTCGTCCTCGACGGCTCCTCGCTCCGGGGCGCCCAGCTCCAGCGCTGGCGGGCCCGCGGCGCTTCGCTCGCCGGGGCGGACCTCACCGGCGCCTCCCTCGACGGCGCCGATCTCCGCAACACCAACCTCGCCGGCGCCACCCTCGACGAGGCGTCTCTCGCCGGCGCGAAGCTCGAGGGCTGCTCACTCGAGGGCGTCCGCCTCGCGGGCGTCGACCTGCGCGGCCTCGACCTCGCCGGCGTGTCCCTCGGCAAGGCGGCTCTCCGCGGCCTGTCGTGGGCCGGCGTGAACCTCTCCGGCGCCGATCTCGCCGAGGCCGACCTGCGCGGCGCCGACCTCGCGGGCGCCGACCTCTCGGACGCCGACCTCTCCGGCGCCTGCCTCGCCGGCGCGAAGCTCGGCGGCGCCACCTTCCGCGGGGCGCAGCTCGCCGACGTCGACCTCACCGAGGCCGATCTCTCCGACGCGGATCTCTCGGAAGCCTCCCTGTCCACCGCCTCGATCACCGGAGCCGACCTCCGCCGGACACGGCTCTTCGCGGCCGACCTCTCCGGCGCCGATCTCCGCACCATGCAGCTCGCCGGCGCGGTGCTCGAACAATCGCTCCTCTGCGACGCGAACGGCGAGGGCGCCGATCTCCGCGGCTGCGTCCTGACGAATGCCACGCTGTCGGGCGCGAACCTCCGCGGCGCCAACCTCACCTCGGTGGAGGCCTCTCAGCTCAACCTCGAAGGCGCCGATCTGAAGGGCGCGAAGCTCGCGGGCCTGCGCGCCCCCGCCGCGAACCTCAGGAGGGCGATCCTCGACGGCGCCGATCTCTCCCGCGCCGACCTCTCCGACGCCGCGCTCAACGACGCCGTGCTGCGCCGCGCCCACCTGCGCGAGGCCAGCCTCGGCGCCGCGAGGCTCCCAGGCGCGGACCTGCGCGACGCGGTGATGGCGAACGCCGATCTCTCGCTGGCCGATCTCTCGCACGCGCGCCTCGAGCGCGCTCACCTCGTGAACGCCAACCTCGAGGGCGCCGACCTGCACCGGGCCAGGCTCGATGACGCCGAGCTGCTCGGGGCGCGCACCCGCAACATGAAGAACACCGACCCTGACCGCGCGCGCGCGGAAGACTTCCGGACGGAGACCCGATGAACGCGAACGACGCTGTCGCCCTCGAACACGAGCCCTCCCCGGGCGGCGTGCTCGAGGCCACCCTCGTCGACCTGGAAGACGCCGCGCGCGCCGTCGTGCGCCTCGTCCGGCCCGGCGCCCCTGGCGCCGAGGGCGCCACGGCGCGCGCGCGGCTCGCCGTGCCCGGCTACCAGGCCACCCCCGGCGACCGGGTGCTCGTCTCAAAACACGCAACCACATCAGACTTTTACATCGTCGGCATCCTCCTCGCCGCCCGTGGGCCCGTGATCCACACGGCCGAGGGGGCCACGGCGTCGGCCGAGGGGAGCACGATCGCGATCCGGGACGCGTCGGGCGCTGTCGCCGTCACGTACGACGCCGCGACGGGCGCGGCGCGCGTCGCCGCCCCCGCGGGGGACCTGACGCTCGCGGCGCCGCGGGGGAAGGTCGTCGTGGAGGCGGCCACGGACGTGGAGCTCCGCGCGCGGCGCGACGTCCGGCACAGGGCGGGTCGGCGCGTGGCGAGCGAGGTCGGCGAGGGCGGCGAGCCGGCGCTCGTGGTCGAGCGGGCGGCCGTGCGCGTGTCCGCGGCGGCGGTCGACGTCACCTCGGAGAGGGCGTCGCTCCACGCGACCGAGGCGACCGTGCTCGCCGAGCGGATCGCCACGACCGCCGCGCAGATCGCCGCCACCGCCGGTCGGATGGAGATCCAGGCCGAGCGGCTGATCGAGCGGGCAAAGGACGCCTACCGCGACGTCGACGGGCTGCTCCAGACCCGGGCGAGGCGCGCGCGCTCGCTCATCCGCGAGGCGTATCAGCTCGTCAGCGAGCGGACATCGATGGTCTCGAAGAAGGAGACATCGATCGACGGCGAGCGCGTGCTGCTCGGATGAGCCAGCGTGGCAGTGGAGGGATCCCGAGATGAAGATGCCCGCAGCGACGAAGGCCGGAGGCATGTGCTTCGCCATGCCGGACGTGTGCAAGGTGCCAGCGCCGCCGGCGCCCCCCGTGCCGACGCCGTTCCCGAACATCGGGACGCTGAACGGCTGCGAGTCGACAGTCTCCAAGGTGCTCGTCCAGAAGAAGGAGACAGTGACCGAGGCGTCGAAGATGCCGAGCAGCAAGGGCGATGAGGCCGGCACGCTCGGCGGGATGGTCTCGAACGTGAACCGCGGGCAGGTGACCTTCAAGCGCGCGAGCTCGAAGGTCTACGCCAAGGGGAAGAAGATCGTCTATCACACCGCGATGTCGGCCCATAATGGCTCGAACGCGAACATGCCCGCCGGCGCCCACGTCGCGCCCTCGCAGCTGAAGGTGTTCGTGGCGGTGTGATCCGTGCCGCTCATCGCTCCTCCAGCTTGGTCCCTGCCGTGAAGGCCTCTGCGATGTGGAGTTCGGCCGTGCGCGCCTTCCAGGTCTCCGCCTGATACAGGTTGGCGCCGCGCAGGTCGGCCCCCTCGAGATCGGCGCTGTCGAAGGCGGCGCGCATCAGGTTCGCCTGGCGCAGGCGCGCGCCGCGGAGCCGCGCCTTGCGGAAGCGGGCGTCGACTAGGTCGGCGCCCTCGAAGGTGGCCCGGTCGAGCGTCGCCCGGGTGAAGCTCGCCTCCGGGAGCGCCGCGCCCGCGAAGACGCCCTCGGTGAGGTCGGCGCCCTCCCACACGGAGCCCGGGCCCCGCACGCGACGGAACGACCCGTTCCGGAGGACCACGTCGTCGGCGCGGAGGTCGGCGAGCGAGGCCCCGTCCAGGGTGACGCGCGCCCCTGTAGCACCATAGATCTTCACATCATCGAGCGTCGCGTCGCGGAAGCTCGCCTCGTCGAGGGCGGCCTGCATCATCTCGGCGCCGGTGAGGTCCGCGCGATCGAAGCAGGCCCTCGTGAGCGTGGCCCCCGCGAAGCTGGCGCCGGGCGCCCGGGCCCCCTCGAAGACGGCGCCCTCGCAGCGCGCCTCGGCCGCGGCCGCGAGCTCCAGGACGGCGCCGGCGAAGCGCGCGGCCTTGAGGCTCGCGCCGGTGAGGTCGGCCCGGGTGAGGTCGGCTCCCTCGAAGCGCGCGCCCTCGGCGTCGGCCTCCGCGAGCACGGCCTCGACGAGCCGCGCGCCGTCCATGCGGGCGCCCCGGAGGTTCGCCCGCTTCAGGATGACGCCGCCCAGGTCGGCCCCGGCGAGGTCCGCGTCGGAGAGGTCGATGCCGGTCAGGTCCATGCCGGCGAGCGGCTCGCCTAGGCGAAGGAGCTCGAGGATGGCGTCGCGGCCGGCGGTCGGCGGCGCCGCCACGGGATCGCTGGGAGCAGCGTCTTCTCGCGGAGAGACGTCGCCTTCCGCCTGCGCCGGCGCTGCGGCAGCCTCCGCCGCGGCAGCCCCCGCCGCCGCCGCGCCGCTCCCGGCCGCGGTGCGCCGCCGCGCGCGCGCCTGGGCGAGCGCCTCGGCGATGCGCGCCTCGAGGGCCGATTCGCCCTCCTCGGCCGCTGTGTCGTTCGCCGCCCCCTCCTCGCCTGCCGCCGGCGCCTCGGCCGCCTCGCGCGCCGCGAGCTCCGCGAAGAAGCGCGCCCGCGCGTCGCGCTTCGCCGTCGGCTCGCGCTTCGCCCCGCCCTGCGCCATCGGCTCGCTCAGGACGAACAGCGACGCGATCTCGGAAGCGTCCTCGTCGGCCACGTCGAGCAGGCCCCGCCAGACCAGCACGAGCCGGAGCGCGTCGGCGTCGAACCACACGGTGTCGAGCCGCATCGGGACCTCGGAGAACCCACCGCCGGCCTTCTCCGTCGCCTGCTTGAACACGCGGACCCGCAGCTCGGGCAGCCGCCCCCGGACGACCTCGCCCTCCGGGCGCACGGACCAGAGCTCGAACGGCTCGTCCCCTCGGGGATAGGCGATCTGCTGCTCCGCGGGCGCGGCGTTGAAGAAGGTCCAGTCGAAGTCGTCGGGGAAGAACGGCCAGCGCGTCTTCCTCCAGCGCTCGCCGTAGGACCCGATCTTCTCGAGGCGATCGCTCCACGTCGCCGCGATCGGCGCGAAGCACGCCGGAGAGGGCCTGTCGCCCGCCGAGCGGATCACCCGATCCGGCAGCTCGAGCGACGGGAGCGCGCCGCCTGCCCGCGCGCCGTACCCGGTCCCGACGGGGTTCGGGCCGAACCCGGCGCCGCCGAAGGCGCTCTCGAAGCGGAGCGGGATGCGGTCCCACGGCCCGGGCGCGGTGGGCGCGCCGAGCGCGTCCCAGCGGCGCGGGCCGACGGCCGCGACGGAGCGGTCGAGCGCGTCGCCCAGGCGCAGCCGGACGAGCGCCGTGGCGCCGCCGTCGCCGGTGCGGTGCGCGTGCCCGACCAGCAGGACGTCGGCTCTCGGCTTGAAGATCGCGAAATCGGACGGGTAGCGGAGGCTCTTCGCGGGGTCGTCGTCGACGTGGACGTCGCCGCCGGGGAGATCCTGATCGGCCGCGATCGCCGCCGGCGCCCCGGGCACGAGGTCGAAGGTGCCCTTGACCACAACGGTGAGCGAGTCCCTCGGCGGCCGGGCCTGCCAGGGGATGGTGAATGCGGCGAACGGGGTAGTGTTCAGGATCGGGACGTGCTCGGTCGTCCTCGCGGGCGGCGGCAGGTCGGGCGAGCCGGCGAGATCTTCGCTGGTCGGCTTCGACGGCTCCGGCTCGGGCAGCGGCAGCGTGGCCGTGGGCAGCGGCGCGCCGGCGTGCGCCGCGATGTGCGCGGCCATGGCGGGGAAGGCCTGCCGGAGGGCCTCCAGCGAGACCTCGGCGGGGGCCCGCGCGGGCTCGGCCTGCTCCGCGGGCCGGGGCGGCGCGATCGGGAACGGCGCGTCCTCCTGGCGCGCGCCGCGCAGCACGTCCTGGAGATTGAACTCGCGCGTGTCCGCGAGCACCGGCGGCTGCCCCGACACCGGCGGCTGCCCCGACACCAGCGGCTGCCCCGACACCGGCGGCGACGGCGCGCCCGCGCCTCCGGCCGCCTCCCCGGCGCCGGGACCCGCCTGCGAGGCCTCCGCGGCGACGGCGCCGGGCGGCGCCGGGTCGAACGCGCGGAGGGCCTCGGCGAAGGCAGCGGGGTCGAGGGGGCGCGTCTGCGTCAGGTCGAGCGACGGGCGCGCCGCCTCCGCGCCCGCGCCGCGCGCGGCCCACTCCTCGGCGCTCATGCCGCGGGCGACCGACGGATCCGGCTCGGGAATCGGGAGCGACAGCCGCGCGCCCGCAGGCGGCCTCACGCCCTCCGGCAGCGGCGCCGTCGTCGCGCCGACCGGCGGCGCGGCCGCGGCGGCGGGCTCCGGCGCAGGCCACGCCGCGCGCTCGTCGAGGGGCGCCAGCGTCACCAGGATCCTGCCGCGCTCGACGGCCTCCAGGGCGCGCTCGGCGACGGCCAGGGACGCGCGCCAGGTCAGCGTGCACCGGAGCGCGTCGGCGTCGATCCAGAGCGTGTCGCAGCGCACGGTGAGCTCGACGCCGGCGGGGTCGGCGAGCCGCGGGGCGCGGAGGAGCACGCGCGCCGTCACGCCGGGCAGGCGAGAGCGCACCTGGGCGGCCGTGGGATGGAGGCCTTCCAGCAGGATCCACTCGTCCCCGCGCAGGTAGCGTATCTGCTGGTCGCGCGGGGCCGCGTTGAAGTAGCCCCAGTCCATGGCGATCGGGAGCTCCGGGACGGGCAGCAGGAGCTTCGCCGGATCCCACGCGGCGAGCGCGCGCCGCCGCTGCGGCCACGCGCTCGAGATGGGCCCGAAGCCGTCGGGGGCGTCGGGCGCAGCGGGGTTGACCACGCTCGGCAGCCGGAGGTCGGCGGGATCGGCCCCCCTCCCGACAGGGTTCTCGGGGCAGCGCGCGCCGCCGAAGGCGAGCTCGTAGCGCACGGGCAGCCTGGAGAACGGGGCCGGCGCCGTCGCCTGGCCGGTCGCGGGATCGCGCTGCCGCTCGCCCACGACCTGGAGCCGCTTGTCGACCGCGGGCGCGTGCCCGTGCGCTTCGAAGACGGCGAGGCGCACCCACCGGCGGCTCACGCGCTGGCCGGGCGGGGCGTATGCGCTGCCGGTGAGCAGGACGTCGGCGCGGGGCTTGTGGGGCACGGCATCCGAGGCGACATAGAGGCTCCGGCCCGCGTTCTGCTCGTGGAAGACGTCGTCGAAGAGCGGCAGCGGCGCGGCCAGCGCGGCGACGCCGTCGGGCGAGAGCTGGAAGGTCGCCTTCACGGCGACCGTCACACAGGGTCCGTTCGCCGTTCGCCAGAGCAACGCCGACGCGGCCAGGGGGGACAGGGAGATGAGCTGCATGAACGGCCCGGCACACTAGCCGAGAGCGCCGGCGGATGCGCCCCCCTCGGCGACGCGGGGCCGCTCCGCGCTTCGACCTGCGTGGGGTGAGGAGCAGTGATCCTCAGAAGATAGGATGAGAGACGAACCTCGGCGACCCGGCGCGAGATCCCTGGAGCTCCTCGCGCCGTGGCGGTCCTCTTCTCCCGTGTCTCCGCCGTGGCGTCACGCCACGCCGAAGCCGGCGCTGAGCAGGTCCTGCGGCCGGGACGACGAGCCGACGTGGACACGGAAATCCCCCGGCTCCACCACGCGGCGCCCCTCCGCGTCGACCAGGGACAGCTCCGCCACGGGCAGGTCGAAGCGCACCTTGCGCGCCTCCCCCGCGGCCAGGCTCACGCGGCGGAAGGCCTTCAGCTCCTTCTGCGCCCACGTGGACGACGTCACCAGATCTTCGATGTACAGCTGGGCGATCTCGACGCCATCGCGCCCGCCAGCGTTGGTGATCGTGACCTCGAACGACGCCGTGCCGCCTCGCTCCACGCTCGGCGTCAGGACCTTCAGATCGCCGTAGGTGAAGCGCGTGTAGCTCAGGCCGAAGCCGAAGGCGAACGCCGGCTCCTGCGTGAGGTCGGCGTAGCGATTCCCGTGCTGGCCGCGGGCCTGGTTGTAGAATATCGGCTGCTGGCCCACGTGGTAGGGGAACGAGATCGTCAGCTTGCCAGAGGGGTTGATCGCCCCGAACACGGCCTCGGCCACGGCCCGCCCGCCCATCATCCCCGGGTTGAACGCCTCGAGGATCGCCGCCGCGCCGAGCGCCGAGCGCGGCAGGACCAGCGGCTTGCTGTTGACGAGGACAACGACCGTGGGAACGCCGGTCCTGGCGATCGCGTCCGAGAGGGCCCTCTGTCCGCCCATGAGCTCGAGGGTCGCCGTGCTCTTCGTCTCGCCGATGAGCTCGATCCTGTCCCCCAGGACAAGCACCACCGCGTCTGCGCCCCGGGCCAGCTCGACCGCCGCAGGAATGCCTGACTCGTCCTCACTGAGAACCGAGCAGCCCGCGGCATAGACCACCTCACACCCCGGGGGCGCGAGCTCCCGTATCCCCTCCACGATCGTGACGATGCTCGAGCGGGGGTGCTGCGGCCCGTTGCCGCCGCTCATCTGGCCCGAGCCGAGCGACCAGTCGCCCAGCTGGGCGATCGTGTCGTCCGCGTTGGGGCCGATCACCGCGATCCGCCCCAAGGGCCTCGACGCCGCCGCCTCCGCGAGCGGCAGGAGGCCGTCGTTCTTGAGCAGCACGAGAGACGCCCGCGCGACCTCCAGGTTCAGGTCCCGGTGGGCCGCACACCCGATGATCTCCTGGATGCGCTGCTCGCTGCTGTACCCCGGGTCCTCGAAGAGCCCCAGGGAGAACTTGAGCGACAGCACGCGCCGCACGACCGCGTCGATCTCGGCCTCGGCGAGGAGCCCGCGGCGCACCGCCTCCTGAGCGCCCTCGTAGAACTGCGGTGTCGCCATCATCAGGTCGTTTCCGCTCCGGACCGCCACCGTGGCCGCCTCGGCCATGTCCTTGCAGACCTTCTGATCGAGCACGAGATTGCCCACGTTGTTCCAGTCGGTCACGACGATCCCCTCGAACCCCCACTCCTCCTTGAGGACCTCCGTCAGGAGCCAGCGGTTGGCGGTGGCCGGGATCCCGTCCATGGACTGATATCCAGTCATGAAGGCCATGCAGCCGCTCCTCGCGGCCCGCTCGAAGGGCGGCAGGAAATACGAGCGCAGGTAGCGCCGCGAGATGTTCGCCTCCGAGGCGTCGCGGCCGCCCAGCGTCTCCGAGTACCCCGCGTAGTGCTTGGCGGTCGCCAGCACCGCGTCCGGATCGTCCAGGCCCTTGCCCTGATAGCCCTTGATCATCGCGCAGGCGAGCTCGCCGATCAGATAGGGATCCTCGCCGAATGTCTCCCCCACCCTGCCCCAGCGGAGATCGCGTGTGAGGCACAGGACGGGAGAGAACGTCCACTTGAGACCCGTGGCCCGCATCTCGGCGGCGGTCACCCGCGCGACCTGCTCCAGGAGCCCCGTATCCCAGCTGCAGGCCATGGCGAGCTGCGTGGGGAAGATCGTGGCGCCCGCCCAGAAGGAATGGCCATGGATCCCGTCGTCGGCCATCAGCACCGGAATGCCAAGGCGGGTGTCCAGCGCGCGCCGGATCGCCGTGTCAGCGTCCTTCCCGTTGCAGTGCAGGAGGCTGCCGACCTTCATCCGCCCGATCGCGTCCTCCAGATCTCCCTGGGCGTCGAGCTGCATGAGCTGCCCCACCTTCTCGTCCAGGGTCATCCGACTCAGGAGGTCTTCCACCCGCTTTCCCACGGGCTGCTTGGCATCTTTGTAGAGAGGAGCGTCGTTCATGGGTTCTCCTGCACGATGGGGAGCGCACGGCGACAAGTCCACCGTCGCGCTCGTCGCGCTCGTCGCGCTGCGCTCGGTGGCGGTACGGGGAATCCCCCCACTACCACCGAGCGCAGCGCGCGGGCTCCCTCGAGGGCCGTCTGCCGGCCGGGCCGCGCGCCGCCAGAGACCGCGGCCCTCGTCGACTCAGACGCGGAGCACGGCGCTGCCCCACGTGAGGCCGCCGCCGAGCGCACACAGCAGCACGTGATTCCCGGGCAGGATCCGGCCATCGCGGAGCGCCTCGTCGAGCGCCATGGCCACCGAGCCCGCGCAGGTCCCGGCCGCGCTGGCGCCGTCGACCGCGCCGAGGACGCGCTCGGGCGAGCACCCGAGGCGCTCGGCGAGGAGGGCGACGAGGTGCGGGTCGGCGTGGTGCGGGATCACCCAGTCGACGTCCGCGGGCGCAAGCCCGGCGGCCGCGATCGCCGAGAGGGCGTGGGCCCCGAGGTGCTCCTCCGCGGCCTGCCGCAGCTCGGGCTGCTTCACGCGCAGGTAGTGCCGCCGGTCGGCGAGCCGCTCCACCGTGAGCGGCTCCGCGGATCCTCCGCCCGGCACCTGGAGCACATCGGCCCTCTTCCCGTCGGCGCGCAAGCCGACGCTCAGGATCCCGCGCCCGTCGCCGGTCGCCGGCCCGATCACCACCGCGCCGGCGCCGTCGCCGAACAGCTGGGCCGAGGCCCTGTCCCGCGGATCCAGGCGGCGGGAGAGCAGGTCCGCGCCGATGACGAGCACGTGCTTCATGGTCCCCGCCGTCACGAACTGGTTCGCCACCGACAGCCCGTAGAGGAAGCCCGTCAGCGACGCGGAGAGGTCGAACGACGGGATGTGCTCGGCGCCGAGCTTCTGCTGCACGTACACCGCGGTCGCCGGCATCGGCGCGTCGCCGCTCGAGGTGGCGAGGATGATCATCTCGAGATCCCGCGGCCCGACGCCGGCCGCCTCGAGGGCCGCCTTCGCCGCCCGCGCCGCCAGGTCGCTCGTCCGCTCGCCGGGCGCGACGCGGCGCCGCTCGTCGCTCGCGCCCGGGTCGCCCGCCGCGCCGTCCGCCGGCGGCGCGCCCGCCTGCGCCTCGCTCGTCGGGACGGCGAGCGGCAGGGAGCGGCCTGTGCCGAGGATGCGCGCGCGTGGATTTCTGGCATCGAACGTCATCGCGGCCGCAGCCTACATCAAGGGCTGCTCGTTGGAACGGGCGATCGTGCCCTGCAGTTCGGTCCACGGAATGCTTGAGTCGCGGGCGCGCTCCGGTACATAAAGCGCCTCGATGGCTACGAGCTCCGAAGACAGAGACCGCCCCGACACGGACGAAGCGCCTCCCGGCGAGGCCGACGCGCAGGACACCCGCAGCGAGGAGGACGGCGAGGGCCGCGCCGACGCCGCGGCGCCCGCCAGAGCCTCGCGTCCTGCAAAGCAGGCTGGCGCAGCGCGGCGCCCGGCCGGCAAGAAGCCCGGCGCGCGGCCTCGCGCCGCCGCCCAACCGCAGGGCGGCTCGCTGGGCAAGAGCATGATCCTGTTCCTCATCATCATCGGCGGCCTCGCCGCGGCCTTCGCCTATTTCGGGCGTGAGCCTGCGGCCGGCACCGCTGGCCCCAAGTGGAAAACCGGGGACAAGTCCCAGGTCGAGGTCACCCTCGTGTCCACCGACATCAAGGATCTCGCCTGCTGGTCGGCCGAGGAGATCAGCGGCCGGCACTGCGCGTTCGAGTCGCCCACCCAGGGTTGGTCCAAGGGGGATGCGGACGACAAAAAGCTGCTCCGTCCTTACACGACCACGGACCGCGTCCAGTTCCTCGCGGCCGGCCTCTGGAGCGAGCCCGCGCTCACCTCAGGCAAGCTGCCGTCCGCGCGGTTCGCGTTGAAGTGCACCTACACCGTCGAAGGCAGGATGAAGCGGCCCGGCATCCGTTGGTCCAGCGAGGGCGCATGGCTCGACAGGACCGATGACTGGTACACGGGGCTCCTGTCGGACTGCAAGCTCATCACCCCCTGATGTCGCAGGCGCCGCTGCGTGCATCGTCGTGACGCGCGTAAAGCGGCTCACGACGCAGTGCATACAGCCGGCGCCGCGCCGTGTGCCATGCCCCCCTCGTGTGGCCGCGCCCCTCCGTGGTAGTGTGATTTTCGGCTTGGAGGTGCTCATGCCCTGTCATCGGGTGATCGCGTTGCTGTCGTGGGCCGCATTGTTCGCCGTCGCTGGATGTGAAGCTGACCCGGGCACCGTCGACCTTTGGCCGACCTATGTCACCGCATCGAGCTCCTCCAGCGGGGGCGCGGGCGGGGAAGGCGGAGCGACCTCCACCGTCGCGACGACGAGCTCGGGGGGCGAAGGCGGCATGGGCGGCGAGGGCGGCACGATGTGCACGTGCGAGCCCGGGCTCTCGTGCTGTGGATCGGAGTGCGTCAACCTGGCCGGCGATCCGCGCAATTGCGGGTCGTGCGGCACGACCTGCACCGAGGCTCAGGTCTGCATCCAGGGCGAGTGCGCGAATGCGTGCGCCCCCGGCTTCGGCTGCGAAGAAGGCCTCTGCTGCGGCGTGCGATGCTGCGACGCTGGCGAGATCTGCTGCGACTACGGCGACAGCGCCGGCGCGCCCGACCTTCACTGTCAGGCGACGGTGAACGGCACCTGCCCCCTCGCCTGCAGCGGCTGCGAGAACTGACGGACGTCGATAGCGGCGCGCGGCGCACCAGGCGGTGCCGCGCGTCGGCGCATTGCGCGCGCCGCGCCTCGTGTGCGGGCTGCCGCTCGTGCGCGTCGGGCAGCGCCGCGCGCCGGCGCACTGCGGACAGCGCGCCTCGTCCGGGCGCCGCGCCTCGTCCGGGCGCCGCGCCTCGTGCGCACGGCAGGCAGCGCATTGCGCGCGGCGCGCCTCGCACGCGCGCCGCGCACGCCACGCCGGCTCACGCCTTCTCGAAGATCTTGCCCGGGTACTTTCGCTCGAAGTGCCCCACCACGCCCCGGCCGATCGCCTCGATGGTGAGCGCCGCGATGCCCATCTTGATGGCCGGCCCGATCAGGGGGACGAAGCCGACCGCCCGGGTTGCCAGGAATTTCAGGCCTTGCCCGAGGATCGCGAAGCTCCCGCCGGCGGCGGTCGTCACCACGGATCCCATGTTCTCGCCGTAGATCTCGCCGACCATCGCCATCATGTGCGTCTCGATCGCGACGAGCCCGGCGGAGGTCGAGATCGGGAGCGGAAGCGCGGCGAACGCCGCCCCGCCGATCGCGTAGCGGTGAAC
Source organism: Sorangium sp. So ce117 (assembly GCF_051524395.1). Classification (NCBI taxonomy): domain Bacteria; kingdom Pseudomonadati; phylum Myxococcota; order Polyangiales; family Polyangiaceae; genus Sorangium; species Sorangium sp. So ce117. The sequence goes on along the minus strand of NZ_CP150309.1, from coordinate 3,732,493 downwards.
CCAGCGGAGAGCTTCATCCCTGCACGTCGTCATGTCCCGAGGTTGCCGCAAGTCGCGCCGTCCGTCCATCGAGCACCGCGCTGACGGCGCGGGCGCGTCGAAGGCCCGGCCACGCTCGGGCCTTCTGTGCGCTGCCTTCCCGCGCCGCGGGAACCGCGCGTGCATGGTCCTCGCTCGGCTCGACCTCCGCGATCGCGCCGGAGGGCGGCGCCCGAGGCAAAGCGACCCCGCGAGGGGATGTTGGACCGTCGGAACCCGTGGCGATCCGGGCTCCAGGGAGGTTGCCCATGACAGCTCGACGCGCGCTCTTCAGCCTGCCCCTGCTCTGCGCCTGCGCCGTCTTCGCGGCGTGCGGCGCGGAGCCACGCCCCGCCTCGCCCGGAGCGGAGCCGCCGACCGACCCAGGGCCTACGGAGGCGCCCGACGCCGAGCGCGTCCCTCTGTTCGAGGACATCGGCGCTCTCCATCACCCCGTGACGACGTCATCGCAGCTCGCGCAACGCTATTTCGATCAGGGATTGCGGCTCGTCTACGCGTTCAACCACGACGAGGCGAGGAAGGCATTCCGGGAGGCCGCCCGCCTCGATCCCGGCCTCGCCATGGCCCGCTGGGGCATCGCGCTCACGCTCGGCCCCAACATCAACCAGCCGACCGACGCGGCGCGGGAGCGGGCCGCCCTCGAGGCCGTGGAGGAGGCGCGCGCGCTCGCCGCGTCCGCCAGCGAGCGCGAGCGCGCGTACATCGACGCGCTGGCGGAGCGCCACGCTTCAACGTCGAGCCGCGACCGCGCGGACCTCGACCGCGCCTACGCGAGCGCGATGCGCGAGCTCGCCCGTCGCTTCCCCGACGACCTCGACGCGGGTGTCCTCTTCGCCGAGGCGCTCATGGATCTGCGCCCGTGGGATCTCTGGACGCAGGATGGCCGGCCGCAGCCCGGGACCGAGGAGATCGTCTCCACGCTGGAGGGCGTCCTCCGGCGAGATCCCGAGCACCTCGGCGCGAATCACTACTACATCCACGCGGTCGAAGCGTCGCGCGCGCCGGAGCGGGCGTTGCCGAGCGCCGAGCGGCTCGGCGGTCTGGCCCCTGGCGCTGGGCACCTCGTGCACATGGCGTCGCACATCTTCATGCGCGTCGGTCGCTACGCCGACGCCTCTGACGCGAACGAGCAGGCGGTGCTGGCCGATCGCCGATACATCCGCGAGCGGCGGCCGGAGGGCATCTATCCGATGATGTACTTCCCGCACAACCTCCATTTCCTCTCGGTCTCGGCGAGCATGGAGGGGCGCAGCGCCGTCGCCGTGCGCGCCGCGCGAGAGCTGGCCGCGGCGGTGCCCGACCACAACGTCCGACACATGCCGATGCTCGAGATGTTCCGCCCTGCGCTGCTGTTCGCGCTCGTCCGGTTCGGACGGTGGGACGACGTCCTCGCAGAGCCGGCGCCGCCGCCCGAGCTGCGGTACACGACGGGGATATGGCGCTATGCGCGCGGCCGCGCCCTCGCCGCGACGGGGCGCCATGACGACGCCGCGCGCGAGGCGGCGGTGCTCCGGGCGATAGCGTCCGAGAGCCGGGAGGACGCGACGATCGGCAGGAACCGCGCGAAGGATCTGCTCGAGATCGCCTCGCTCGTGCTCGAGGGCCAGATCGCGTCCGAGCGCGGCGACACCGGCGCCGCTGCTCGCGTGCTCGAGGACGCCGCGCGCATCGAGGACGAGCTGCGCTATTTCGAGCCGCCCGACTGGCCCGAGCCGGTCCGCCACACGCTCGGCGCGGTGCTCCTCACGGCGGGCCGCGCGCGCGATGCGGAGGCGACGTACCGGGAGGACCTGCGCCAGAACCCGCAGAATGGCTGGTCGCTGTCCGGGCTCGAGCGCAGCCTCCGCGCACAGGGCAAGGAAGAGGAAGCGGAGGCCGCACACGCGCGCTTCAAGCGCGCCTGGGCGCGAGCCGACGTGCGGCTGTCCGGGTCACGCCCGTGAATGTCCGGTCTCGAGCGGCTGGAGACGGCGAGAGAGGCGCGCATTGCCGGCGTGCGCATCGGAGCATCTGCTAGGTTGGTGGAGTGTTGCGCGCGAAGCTTGGACACTCGGCGCTCTGGTGTCTCTTCTCTGTCGCTTCCAGCCTGTGCGCGGTCTCGCTCCTCGGCTGCGAGAGCACCGACCTGCCGCCGTATACCCACCTCCCGGGGGAGGGCGCCGGTGGCTCGGGGTGTGCGCCGGGGCAGATCAGCGGCGCCAGCGGATGTGCGCAGGTGGGCATTCAGGGCTGCGCCGACGCCTTCGTCGACGAGGACGGCTTCTGTCGTCCCGCGCTCGCGAAGTGCTCGCCCGGGACGATCCCGAAGCACGACGAGGGCTGCATCGAAGTCGGGATCCCCGGCTGTGCGGCGGAGTTCGTGGAGGGCGGTGCCTGCCATCCCACCATGGCCAGGTGCCCGGAGGGAACATTCGCGGTCCCGCAGAAGGGCTGTGTTTCCATCGACGGCCCGGACGGCTGCGGCTCGGCGCCGTGGGGCGAGATCGTCGAGACGCCCGGCGATCTCCACGTCGATCCTGGCTACGAGGGCGGAGACGGCGACGGGTCGCGGGAGAGGCCGTTCACGACGCTGGCGGAGGCGCTGGCGGGCGTCCAGGCGGACGGGCGCGTCGTCCTGGCCGAGGGCGAGTACGACGAGCCGATCGAGATCACGAAGCCCATCGAGATCGTCGGGAGGTGCGCCTCGCGGGTGGTGCTCCGGGGCGAGCAGAGCGATCCCAGCGGCAACGTCAGCGCGGTCTGGATCCACGACGTCGACCGCGCCGGCGTGCGCGGCGTGAGCGTGCTCAGCCCCTCGATCGGGGTGCTGATCCAGGCAGCGGCGGTCTCGGTGCGCGACGTCCGGGTGACGGGCGAGAGCGGCAATGGTCTCGTGGTCGCGCTCCCTGGCGCGAGCCTCGATCTGTCGCGCAGCCTCGTCCAGTCGTCGTGGGCGGACGATGGAGCCGGCGAGGTCTGGACCAGCGTGCTCGTCGTCTCCGGGGCCGAGGCGCGGCTCACCGAGAACGCGCTGGTCGGCGGCACGGTCAACCTGCGGATCAGCTCCGAGGCGGCGGAGGTGGTCGCGGAGGGCAACCTGCTGGAGGCCGCGGCGCTGCGGTCGGCGACGAGCGACGGCGTCGGCGTGCACCTCGAGGACGGCATGCTCCGCCTCGACGCGAACGCGCTCGTCCACCATCACCTGGGCGCGCTGGTGACGGGCGCCGGCGCGGAGCTCGTGGCGGCGCGCAACCTCATCGCCGCCCCGGCGGACGCGGCGCCCGAAGCCGGCGGCGTGGCCGTGGAGCAGGGCGCGCGCGCGTCGCTCGCGTCCAGCGTGCTGTCCGGCGCGTGCGACGCGCTGCTCGCCGTCGCGGACGCCGGCACGGAGGTCGAGGCCTTTGGCAACCTCTTCGACGGCGCGTCGACCTCGGAGAGCGGTCACCTCGGCGTCGCCGTCGAGCAGCGCGGCGGAGCGCTCTCGCTGTCGTCGAGCCTCGTGCGCCAGGCCGGCGACGCCGGGCTGTTCGTCTCGGGCGGGACGCTCTCGGCGAGCGGCGTGGTCATCGAGGGCACGCGCGCGAACCCGCTGCACCGGGATCGCGCCGCCGGCGTGCTCGTGCAGGGTGGCCGCGCCGCGCTTGCGTCGACGTACGTCCTGGAGCCCCACGTCGCAGGCGTGTCCGCGTCCCGGAGCGCGACCCTCGAGATCTCGGACAGCCTCATCGAGCGCTCGCTGCCGGAGGAGCGCGACGGCACGGGCGGCGTCGGCCTGCTGAGCGCCGGGGCGGCGCAGGTCCTCGTCCAGAGGTCGGCCGTGCTGGAGAGCCGCGTGGCGGGCCTGCTGCTGGCCTCGCCGAGCACGGTGGAGGACACGGTCATCCTCGGGGTCGAGGGCGGCACGTTCTCGGCCCTGAGCTCCGGTGGGCAGACGGAATCGGTGCCGGACCTGGGCGACGGCCTCGTGGTCCTGGGCTCGACGGCGCAGGTGAGCTCGGTGCAGGTGCGGCGCTGCGCGCGCGCCGGTTTGCTGTTCAGCGACAGCCACGGCACGCTCGCGAGCTCGGAGTCCACCGGCAACCGGTTTGGCCTCGTCGTGCAGGGCGCGCAGGCGCCGTCGGTGTCGGAGGACAACAGCTTCGAGGGCAACCAGGAGAGCGATCACCTCGCCGAAGGCGCGCTCCCCGTCCCGAGCAGCGCCACGCCCGCCCCGTGACGATCGCGGTTTGCGTCGCCGAGAGCTTGCGTCGATGTCGCGAGAACGACGTCGGTCAGGGCTCACGATCGCGTCGATGACGACGATCGCGCACCTCACGGACTTCCATCTCCTCGAGGCGGATCACGACCGGCGCCGCGGCGCCGAGCGGTGGCGGCTTCGTTACCTGAGCTTCGGCCGCCCCATCGACGCGGCGCAACGCCGCCGTCGCACGCTGGCCGCGCTCATCGAGGCGGGGCGGAGCGGGGCGGACCACCTGGTGCTCACCGGCGACCTCACGGAAGACGGGACCCCTGCCCAGTTCGAGGTGCTCGCCGCCGTCCTGGCGGAGAGCGCCTGGGACCCGGCCCACGTCACGTTGGTGCCTGGCAACCACGACGCGTATACCGAAGGCGCGTGGGAGCGCGCGCTGGAGGGCTGCCTCCGTCCCTTCGCGGCGACGAGCAGGCAGGGGACCGCCGTCGCGCTGCCTGGGGCCGTCGTGGCCGGGGTCTCGACGGCCATGATGCAACCTGTGACCCGCTCGGCGGGCGCGATCGCGGCCCGCGAGCTCTCGTGGATCGCCTCGCTCGCCGCCGAGGCGCGCCGCTCGGGCGACGCGCTCGTGCTCGCCCAGCACCACCCGCCGCTCCGCCATCCGATCGGCGCGATGCAGTGGCTGGACGGCCTCATCAACAGCGCTGAGCTCATGGCATTGCTCCACGAGCACGATCACCTTCACGTGATCCACGGCCATACGCACCGAGCGCACGACGCGCCGGTGCGCTCAGGCGCGCCGCCTCGCATCTTCTGCGCTCAGGCGCTCGTGGACGGACCTTCACCGCTACGCCTCTACCGTGTGCGTTGCGGGCGCCTCCTGTCCGAGCGGGCGCGCGTTCGGAGCGGCGCGTCGGCGTTCGCGCTGGCGTAGAATCTCTCACACGCACTGCAGCGAGCGTTCCCCTCATCGCGCTCTTTTCGCCCAAGACGCGGCTCGTATAGAGTCCTCGTTCGATCATGAAATTCACGCGCTTACTCAGGGGTACCATCACCGTCGTTGCTCTCTCGACGTTCGCGGCCCAGCTGGGCTGCGGCGGCGCCGCGCCCACGTCCGTGGCGCCGGTGATGGTCGACGCCGAGCCTGTCGAGACGTCGGGCCCGAAGATGAGCTCGGGTTCCGAGATCGGCGGCATGAACGAGGAGAAGGTGCAAGCGGCGTTCGAGCGCGTGTCGCCTCGGCTCTCGCGCTGCTACCAGAAAGGCGTCCAGCGGATCCCCTATCTCGGGGGCGAGATCCGCTTCAAGGTCCGGGTGACCGAGGAGGGCACGGCGCGCTGGGCGTTCGTGAAGGACTCCAACCTGGGCGATCGCGAGACCGAGGCGTGCATGCTGAGCGTCCTGAGGGCGACGAGGTGGCCGAAGCCGGTCGGCGGAGAGGGCCTGGCGGAGAACAGCTTCACCTTCGAGCCGAGCAGCGACGAGCGCCTGCCCGTGCCCTGGACGCCCGACCAGCTCGGGACGCCGTACAAGAAGGCGGGGCCGGCGCTCGCGTCGTGCCGGAGCCAGGCGGGCGCCAGCCAGATCAAGGCCACGCTCTACATCGACACCGACGGCAAGCCGCTCAGCGTGGGCGTGTCCAGCAACGACGAACGGGGCGAGGAGGCGGCCGAGTGTGTCGCCGGCGCGCTGCGCGAGATCACCTTTCCCTCTCCTGGCAGCTATGCATCGAAGGTGAGCGTCGACATCGATTGACGTGACGCCGCGCACCGCACGCAGCGATCGCCCGCACGCCGGGCTGGCCGCTGGCTGAGGTGCCCGGCAGGCGCGCCGCGGCGCGCTGTGTCCCGCCTGGTCCGACGCGGCGACGGCCGCAGGGCTCGTCCATTGGCCGCGAATTCTACCGCCCTTGCTGGCAGCGCGCGCCGCGGGACTGCGCTACGCTCTCGTCGTGGGCAAGGTCCTCCGGCAGATCCTGGTGCTCTTGTGGAAGGTGGCTCGCCTCGTCCTGTGGAAGTGGCTGAAGCCGCGCCTCATGAGGTTCGCGATGATCACGGCGGCGCTCGTCGGGGTCATCCTGCTCGTGGTGGCCGTGCTCGGCAGGCTTTAGCGGCGAGCGCGGCTCCCCGGCTGGCAACCGCGGGCGGCGCGGCTGTCGTTCGCTTGTCCGCGGTCGCAACCGGCAACTAGTCTCTCCCGCTTGCATGGCTAGCTCACCGCCTTCCTTCCTCCTCGCGGCCCTGACGTGCGCGATCGCGTCGGGGGGCGCCGTAGCTTGCTCCGAAGAGAGCCCCGCCGAGGCGGCGCCTGCCTCGCTCGAGGCGGACGCCCTGCGGACGCCCCCCGAGGCGGACGCGCCACGCGTGTCCTCGGGAGCGGCCGCGCCGCGCGCCGCGGTCGTCGAGGCGGCGCACGTCACGAAGGCGTCGGACCCGGCCCACGCGGAGGCCGACGCGCCGCCCGCGGCGAGCGCGGCGGCAACGGCGCCGCCCGCCGGCGCGGCGGCGGAGGGCGCGCGCATCTACTCCAAGGCGCGGTTTGCGTGGATCAGCCCTGGCCCTTACCCGACGCGGGGCTGGAGCGGCTACCTGGGGCTCGGCGGCTCCGTCGCGCTGCGCGGCGGCAGCGTCGAGTCCGCGCGGACGCCGGGCGAGGGGTGCGACGCGTGGTACGCCATCGAGCCGCGGGGCTACGTCTGCGCTGGCGCCAGCGCGGCGGTCGACCCGAACGACCCAGTCGTGGCCGCGCTGCGGCCGCACGCGCCCAGGGTCGAGTCCCCGTGGCCCTATGACTACGCGGAGTCGACCGGCGCGCCGCGCTACCCGCAGCTCCCGAGCGCGAAGGAGCAGCGGCGCTCCGAGTGGGACCTCGAGGAGCACCTCGCGAACATCGCGAAGGTGCGCGCCGCCGAGGGCGCTGGCGAGGACGCCATCCGCGAGATCGACGAGGCCCTCGTGGGCGTCGACCTGAAGCCCGTGGGGGTCGCCGCCCCGGCGCTGTTTCCATTCGGCGGCCTCGTGCGCGAGGGGCGCGACCGGATCGTGAACGGCTCGACGGTGGCGTTCACCCGCGCGTTCGACGCGCAGGATCGGACCTGGGTGGTGACCTCGGACCAGGCGTACATGCCGAAGGATCGCCTGAAGCCCTACCCGCGCTCGAGCTTCCAGGGCGTCTGGCTGAAGGACGGGCGTTCGCTCCCGCTCGCGTTCTTCCGCAAGACCGATCGGCCGAAGTACCAGCGGGGCCCCGGCGGCCGCTTCGAGCCGACCGGCGCGTCGTTCGCGCGGCTCGCCTCGGTCGGGCTCACCGGTCGCGCCGAGGTCGAGGACGGCGAGCGGCTCCTCGAGACGCAGGAGCCGGGGGTCTACGTGCGGGCGGACGACGCCGTCGTGATCGAGGCGGCGAAGAGCTCGCCGCTCGAGGGCGAGGGCGATCCGTCGTCGCCGCGCAAGTGGATCGAGGTGAGCGTGCTCGGCGGCTGGTTCGTCGCCTACGAAGAGCTCACCCCGGTCTTCGCGACGCTCATCTCACCGGGGCGCGGCGGCGTCCCGAGGCAGGGCATCCCCGCCATCGAGACCGCGGCGACGCCGACCGGGCGCTTCCGCATCGACGGGAAGTTCGTGACGGCGACGATGGTCTCGAGCACGAACGACAAGATCGTCCACTCCGAGGTGCAGTTCGTGCAGAACTTCAGCGGACCTCACGCGCTGCACGGCGCGTACTGGCACGACGCCTGGGGCGAGCCGAAGAGCGGCGGCTGCGTCAACCTCTCCCCCATCGACGCGAAGCAGATGTTCGCCTGGACCGACCCGCCGGTGCCGGAGGGTTGGCACGGCCTGCGGGCCTCCCGCGACGCCGGCCGCTCCACGGTGGTCCTCATTCACCGCTGATCGCGCGCGCGATCCGGCCGATGAGCCGCAGCGCGGCTTCCGCGAACACGTCCGGATCCAGCAGCAGGCCGACCACGAGGAAGCCGTCGCGCGGCATATCGAAGAAGTAGCCGGGGTGGACGATGATCCCCTCGTCGCGCACGAGGAGCTCGACCCAGCCGTCCTCGTCGTGCACGCGCGGGACCTCCAGCGTCGCGTACCAGCCGCCGTCGATCGGGAGCCGCCGGACCGCGCCCCCGGCGCGCGCGGCGATCGCCGCGTCGAGCGCGGCCAGATTGGCCTGCACGCGCGACAGGATCGCGCGCTGGACGGGCGCCCGCGAGGCGAGGATCTCCGGCAGCGCGAGCTGCACCGGGGTGCCGACCGAGAGGTAGGTGTCCGCGATGACCTCGAGCCGCTCCAGCGCCGCCGCGGCGAGCTCCGGCGGCCCCGAGACCGCGATCCAGCCGAGCTTGAGCTGCGGCAGCGCCATCACCTTGGAGAGCCCGCTCAGCACGAAGGTCAGCGCCTGCCGCGCGCCGGCGAAGCTCGGCAAGCGGTCCGGGGCGAGGTCTCCGTGGGCGTAGTCCCCGAAGACCTCGTCGACGATCAGCGCGAGCCCGCGCTCCTTGGCGCACGCCTCGAGCGCGGCGGCGTCGTCGCGACGCACGAAGGAGCCGGTCGGGTTGTTCGGATGGACGAGCACCACGGCGCGCGTCCGCTCGCCGGCAGCGCGCTCTAGCGCGCCGAGGTCGATGCGCCATCCTTCCTCCCTGAGGAGCGGGTAGGGCGTGAGCGCGACGTCCTCGAGGCAGGCGAGGTACTCGAGCAGCGGGTACGACGGCATGGGGACGAGCACGTCATCGCCGCGCTCGGCGAGCAGCTTGAGCAGCCATCCGTACGCTTCGCTGGTGCTGGCCGTCAGCACGACGCTCGACGGATCCACGTCGAGCCCGCGCTCCTGGTAGTAGCGCGACACCGCGGCGCGCGCCGCCGGATCGCCGAGCGGCAGCGGCGCGTACCGCGCGCCGCGCGGCTCGCCGAGCGGCGCGATGAGGTGAGCCGTCTCGGCGATCCCGCAGCGCGTCGGGTTCGACTCGGTGAAATCGACGAGCGCGCGCCCCGCCCCGCGCGCCTCGGCGAGCACGGAGGCGAGGCTGTTGCCCGAGAGATCCCAGCCTGTGCGCGCCGCGAACCGCAGCGGCCGGGGCGCGCGCGCGTGTCCCGCGTCCGCCTCTGCCGCGGGAGGTCGATCCACGATCACCCGTTTCTCCATGCGTCCATGCTCCATCGCCGTCGTGCTCTACCCCGCCCCGCCGCTCGGCCACGGTGACACGGACGGCGGCGGACGGCAGCCGCGCGCGCCCGGGCGACGCAAGGGCGCGCGGGCAGCGGAGGTGCTCAGCCGCGGCGCCGACGGCGCGCCGCGGACGCCACCACGAGGAGGCTCGCGAGGCCCCAGGCGGCGCGGCTCGACGGCGGCGTGCCGTCCGGGCGAGCCGCGGCCCAGGTGCACGCGCCGCTGGTCGCCTCGAGCTCTCCGTTCGCCATCCAGACGTCGCTCCCCACCGGGAGCTCGCGCGCGCCGAGCGAGGCGCCGTCGTAGAGCACGTCGACGGCCAGCGTCGCCCCTCCGGAGCCGCGCGGCGCGGCGACCGCGAACTGCCACAGCCCGCGGCGCACCTCCCGGAGCGGCGTGTGCATCACCCCGCCGCGGACGGCGACCGTGAGCTTCCCATCGACGCCCCTCACCGGGGCGCCGTCAGGGCGTCGCAGCTCGATCGTCCCCCAGACCGGCCACGACGGGTCGGGCCTCGCGTAGGAGCTCGACAGGACGTACCAGCTCTTGTCGAGCGCCGGCTCGTTCCCGCCGGTCTCGGCGGCCTCGAGCGCGAGGCGCGCGCCTTCGAGATCGAGCACGCCGGGACCGAGCTGCGCGTCGAGCGGCACCGCGCCCCTCGGATACCGCGCGCCTGCCTGGAGCGCCTCCGTGACCTCCGCCTGGCTCAGGTTCGGGTTGACCTGGAAGAGGAGCGCGATCGCCCCTGCGACCTGCGGCGCCGCCATGGACGACCCTGACGCGATCGCGTGGTGGTCGTCGACGACGAAGCAAGGCTCGTCACCGGGGCACCCGGGCGTATCGAACAGCCCTCCGGGATCGTCGCGCGGGTCGACGCCGCTGGCCATGGCGGCCGCGACCAGGCCGCCGGGCGCGCTGATCTCCGGCTTGGCCACGCCGAACGGCGTGGGACCAGCCGCGCTGAAGTAGCAGGCGCTGTCCTCTTCGATGTCCACACCGTCGAGGCTCGTGAGGCGCACGCTCGTGGAGCTCCCCTGCGGCTGCCAGCGGACGCGGTTGATGGTGCACCCCACGGCGAGCAGCCCAGGGTGGCTCGCGGGCACGTTGATCGTCCCTTGCTTGATGGCGCGCGGGAACAGGAGCCCGAGATCGTGCGACGGCGAGACGTCGCCGAGCCCTGTCACCCAGAGCTGCGCGTCCCCTTGGCCTCGCAGGCGGATCGCGAACTCGCCCGCCTTCCACGCCCCGCTGAAGGCCACGACGGCGCTGTTCGTCGCCGCGGTGATGGGCGACTTCCCGTTCGCGAGCCGGTTGATGACCGCGCCGGTCGTCTCGCCGTCATCGCCTGTGTAGCCGGCGTCATCTCCGGGCTCGATCAGGCCGATCCACGCCTCGCCACCTGGCCCGTCGAGGCCGACCGACACCTCGTCCCCGGGCCGGAAGGTGATCCAGACGTATCCTTCGCCGCGCTCCGCGCTCGGCGTCCGGATGGGCACGCGCGTCTCGGCGTGCGCCGACACGTGGGCCTCGGTGTGGATCCCGAGCGGCCCTTCGCCGTCGATCTCGTACGTCGCGCCGCTGTTGCCGGCGGCGACGACGATCGCCCGCCCCGGATGAGCGCTGCCGACCATCGCGGCGAGCCCCGCCTCGAGCGGGCTCGTCCCGTCGTGGGGCCCGAAATCGCTCCCGACGCTCAGGTTGACGACCGCCGGCATGTTCAGCTCCTCGGCGCGGTCGAAGATGAACTGCACCGCCTTGAGGATGTCCGGATCGTCGAAGCCCTCGCCGGGCCGCGCCGGCGCGGCGATGATCAGCGTCGCGGCGGGCGCCACGCCGACGTACCGGGGCCGCTCCGAGACCATCGGCCCGCCGTTGCCCGCGGCGATGGAGGCCACGTGCGTGCCGTGCCCCGCGATATCGCGGAGGATGCCGGGCTTGCTCTGCGCGAGCATCGCGTCGATGTCGGCGTCGGAGAAGATCGCGCACGCCGACTGGTCCGGATCATCGCACCCGTAGGTGTGCTCGAGCGCCGCGTGCAGCCCCTTCGGGCTTCCGGCCTGCAGCATCCATCGGATCCGTGTCTTGCCGTCCTTGTCTCGAAAATCCGGGTGGGTCACGTCGAGGCCGGTATCGACGACGCCGACGACCACCCCCTCGCCGTCCGCGCCGGTCGCCTTCCTGTACGGCTCGACGCGGATCCACCCCTTGGAGCGATCCAGCAGGGGCCGCCGCGGCGGTCCTGAGAGCAGCCTGAGCTCCGGGTGCGCGGCGGAGAAGGCGCCGACGTCGCCGGGCGCGAGCCGGATGGTCCCGAAGCCTGGCGCGACCGGGAGCAGCCCGAGCGCTCGCGCGTCGGCGCCGGCGGGCAACGGCACCATCACGGGGATGCGCCCCCGCAGATCGGCGAGCGGGTGCCGACCCAGGCGCGAGCCGAGCAGGCGCGCCACAGCCGTGGCCGGGACGTCGGCGCGCGCTTCACCCGCCGCGAGGGCGAGGCCGAACAGCGCGATGGAGAGCGGAAACCTGCGGGCGAGCACGCCGCGAGTCTACACCACGTCCGCGCGCGGCCGAGGTTTCGAAGAGCGCTGCCCTCGCGGCGCGCTCTCCGGAGCGCGCCGCGGGCCGCTTCACACCGGCGGCACGAGGTGCTTCTTTCGCGGCCTCTCCTCGACCTTGCCGGCGTACCGCTCGAAGCGGCGCGCCACCTCGCGGCGGAGGTTCGCCGTCGGGATGATCGCGTCGATCACGAGCTCGCTCGCGAGCTTCTCCAGATCGACGTCGGCCCGGTACTCGTCGCGCAGCTTCTGGACGAGCGCATCGCGCTCGGGCCCCGCCGGGATCGCCTGGATCTTGTTGAAGTAGACGGCGTTCACCGCGGCGCTCGGCCCCATCACGGCGATCGAGGCCGAGGGCAGGGCGATGCACTCGTCGGGCGCGAACGCCGGCCCGCACATCGCGTAGAGCCCGGCGCCGTACGCCTTGCGCACGACGACGGACAGCTTCGGCACGCTCGCCTCGCTCACCGCGGCGATCATCTTCGCCCCGGCCCGGATGATCCCCTGCCTCTCGACGACGGTCCCGATCATGAAGCCGGGCACGTCGGCGAGGTACAGGAGCGGGATATTGAACGCGTCGCACAGCCAGATGAACCGCGCCGCCTTGTCGGCCGAGTCCACGAACAGCACGCCGCCCTTGTATTTCGGCTGGTTCGCGACGATGCCGACCGCGCGTCCCTCCACGCGCGCGAGCCCCGTGACGATCTCTCGGGCATAGAGCTTCTTGATCTCGACGAAGCTGCCCTCGTCGATGATCGCGTCGATCACGGCCATGATGTCGAACGGCTTGTTCTCGTCGGCGGGGATCACGTCCTCGAGCGGCCGCTGCCCCGGCTTCTCCGGCCTCGGCTCGACGCGGGGCGCCGTCTCGGCGGAGCTCTGCGGCATCATCGCGAGGTAGCGCTTCGCGAAGGCGATCGCCTCCTCCTCGGTCTTCACCAGCACGTCGCCGCACCCCGAGACCGAGCAGTGCATGCGCGCTCCGCCGAGCTCTTCGAGCGTGACCTTCTCGCCGATCACCATCTCGGCCATCCGCGGAGAGCCCAGGTACATGCTCGCGTTGCTCTCGACCATGCACACGACGTCGCAGAACGCCGGGATGTAGGCGCCTCCCGCCGCCGACGGGCCGAACAGCAGGCAGATCTGCGGGACGAGGCCGCTCAGCTCGACCTGGTTGTAGAAGATCCGGCCCGCGCCGCGCCGCCCGGGGAACATCTCGATCTGGTCGGTGATGCGCGCCCCCGCGGAGTCGACCAGGTAGAGCAGCGGGCACCGGAGGCGCCGCGCGGTCTCCTGCACGCGCAGGATCTTCTCGACGGTGCGGCGCCCCCACGAGCCGGCCTTCACCGTCGAGTCGTTCGCCATCACGCACACGGGGCGCCCGCCCACCGTCCCGGTGCCCGTGATGACGCCGTCGGCCGGCAGCTCGGGATCCACCGCGTTGGCGAGCGCCGCGTCCTCGATGAAGCTGCCTTCATCGACGAGCAGCGCGACGCGTTGCCGCGCGAACAGCTTGCCCTGTTCCGCGTTCTTGTCGTGGTACTTCTGCGCGCCTCCCTTCTCGATGCGCGCCGTGAGATCCCGCAGCTTCTGATCGAGCGACATGGCGCGACCCATAGCCCTAAGCGCGCCGGGCGACCACCTCCCGCGCCGCCGATTCGAGCTCCCGCGCGGTCCGGGCGACCAGCACCTTCGTCGCCGCGGCGGCGTAGCGCGGCATCGCGCTGTCTCCCGTCCCCCAGGCGCCCGGCCCCTCGGGGCACAGCCACAGGAGCGCCCGCGCCCGGTCACGGAGCCTCCCCACGACCTCCGCCTCGTCCGCGAAGTAGTTCGTGCGCCCGTCGCCCAGGATCACGAGGGTCACCCGCCGGTCCACGTCGCGCCCGTGTCGCTCCTCGAAGGCCAGCAGGGCGCGCCCGTAATTCGAGTTGTGCGCCCGGCTCACCACCTCGCCGCGCTGGATCCGCTCGAGCGCCGAGCTCGCCGGCAACGCCTCGAAGAGCTCGGTCGTCTCGGCGAGCTCGCTCACGAAGACGAACGAGCGCGTCCGGTCGAAGAGCTCCTGCGCCGCGCAGACGAACTCGAGCATGAACCGCGCGGCGACGCGGACCGAGTCCGACACGTCGCACAGGATCATCAGGCGCGGCTTGTCGCGCCGCCGCGCTCGACGCGCCGGCTGGAACGGCACGCCGCCGGTCTGGAGGCTGCGCCGCAGCGTCCGGTGGGGATCGATCCTCCCGCGCCGCGCGCGGCGCCTCCGGAGCCGCTCCGCGCCCCGGAGCCGCAGGGACAGCTCCTTCACGGCGCGGCGCACCTCCTCCATCTCGCCCTCGCCGAGCGAAGCGAACGGGACATCCATGCGGCCCTGCGCAGCTGGCTCTTCGCCCTCGACGCGCCGGAGCGACAGCGTCACGTGCTCGCGCACGCGGTGCCGCATCCGCTCCAGCTCGGCGGCGAGCGCCTCAGCGAGGGCCCTCCCCCGCTCCTCGCCGAGCGCCTCCTCGAGCGCGCTCCGGATCCGCCGCAGCGCGCTGGCGACGGCCGGCACCCCGAGCTGATCCATCACCCGCTGCGCGAAGAACCCGACCTGGAGCGAGCTCGTCATCGGCGCGAGCACGCGCGCGATCCCGGCCGCCTGGAGCGCGCGGTCGAGCTCCCCCGCGGTCCCTGCGAGCGCCTGGAACGCGATCGCGTCGCCCGAGGCGCCGCTCCGCTCCGCCGCCGCGCTCAGCAGATCGCGCAGGGCGGAGAGCTCCCCATCCGAGAACCCTCGCTCCCGCAGGCGCCCCCACAGATCGCCGACGTGCGCGCCCGCGGGGGAGAAGAAGCGATCGAAGCAGGCGCGGTACCGGCGGAGATCGGCGGCGCGCTCGACGACCACCGCGCCGATGGCGTCGCGCAGCGTCCCTCGGTCGCCGAACCCGACGAGGGCGCACGCGCGCGTGACATCGATGGCCTGCGCCGTCGAGACGGCGAAGCCGTCGCGGCGCAGCGCCCAGAGGAACTCGTCGATGGAGAGGAGCATGGAGAGCGTACCGGTCCAGCCGGCGCGACCCCGCGGCGGCTACGGCGCCGGCGCGGGCTCCGCGAGCAGCGCCTTGAGGAGCTTCTCGACCTCGGCGTGCCGGGTCGGGTCGTACCCGACCACCACGTCCCGGATGACGCCCTTCTTGTCGATCACGAACATCGTGGGGAGCGCCTTGACGCCATAGGCCGCGGAGGTCGACTCCGACGCGTCCGCCGCGACCGCGTAGCGCATCGAGAGGGCCTGCGCTGTCTTCGTCGCGACGCTCACGTCGTCGGTCGTCACGCCCACGACCCGCAGCCCCTGCGCGGCGTACGCCGCGTGCCACGCCGAGAGCTGCGGGGCCATCAAGCGGCACGGCGCGCACCAGGTCGCCCAGAAATCGAGCAGCACCACGTTTCCGCGCAGGGTCCCGATGTTCGCCGGGACGGTCCCTCCGACGGTGGTGAGCGACCTCCAGGCTGGCGCGAACGTGCCGATCTTGTCGAGGCGAAGGATCTGATCGTGCCCGGGGAACGGCACCAGCGTCGGAGCGACGTCTCGCTCTCGTCCGCCGCGCCGGATCCGGAGGTTCACCACGTTTCCAGGCCCCGCGAGCGCGACACGCGCGACGAGCTGCTTTGGCTCGTCGATCTGGACGCCATCCGCCGCGATGACCTGATCCCCGTCCACGATGCCCGCCTTGGCCGCCGGCGAGCTGGTGACGACGTGCTTCGCGACCACCCCCCCGGCCGGCCCTGGCTCCAGCTCCACGCCCAGCCAGGCGCGGCGGGACGCCTCCTCGGCGGCTGCGTGCGGGGCGCCTCCCAGCAGCGCGGCGCCCGACAGCGACACCAGCGTGGCGGCCCAGAGGGCGCGCCATGCGCGGCCTCGCCTGGAAGAGGCCAGGTACATCCGGGCAGTGTAGCATCTCGACCGGTGCGGTCCCGAACCCGCCTCTCTGCGTGGTGCGCGCTCGCTGCGGCGTCGCTCGCCTCGATGACGCTCTCGACGGAGGCGCGGGTCCGCTCCGGGTGGGCCCCCCTGCCGCTCGGCTGTGCGCCGCCCCCGCCGTCCCCCGTTCACGTCGCAGAGACCACGGAGTGGATCGGACGCGGCTCCAGCTCCGTCCCCGAGGCGCGTGCGTCCGCCCCGGCGCCGGCTGCACCTCCGGCCGCGGCGCCCTCGGCGTGGGAGCTCGCCGGGCAGCTCACGAGCTTCCAGCCCGTCACGGGTCGAGCTCGCTCCCAGCACTTCACCGGCGAGATGGAGGCGGAGGTGAGGATCAACGCGGCGGCTGCGCCCTACCCGCAGCTCGGTCCAGATCGCGTCCTCCCCTCTGGCGCGGCCGTGGTCGAGTTCCACTACCGGGCGGGCGCATCGGAGCCGGACACGCTCCTGGCCATGGTGAAGCGACCGGCTGGCTACGACCCCGACGGCGGCAACTGGGAGTACCTCGTCCTCACGCCCCAGGGCACCTCCACCCACCGCGGCGCCCTGCCCCTCTGCAAGCGCTGTCATGCCGACGCCCCGCACGACCACCTCTTCGGCGGCCCCCGATAGGCGCTCGCGTGGCCCTCGGTAGCGCGACGCGTCACAGCGTCCGTTGGCCGGGGCTCTTGGTCCGCAAAGATTGCGAAACACGGCATGGCACGCGACACCGCTGCCCGAGCACCTCGTCGGACACGGATCCACGACAGCCGAAGAAACCGCGGCGAAACGTGAGTATTCCGCTGGACGTACGCGCGCGCGAGGACGCGCCGAGGAGGAGGCTGCGAGATGGCACAGAGGCTGCTCCAGGCGGAATTGGCCGTGTTCTGCGCTGTGGGCTGCAGCGTGTCTCGGTCCTCCTCCCCTCGTAACGGGCCTCACTAGCTTGTGCTTGGTCGTTCAGCGGGCGCCATCCCGCCTTTTCATGGCGCCGCTGCTGCTTGGCTTACGGCTTCTTCCCGTTTCGTCAGCTTGGCCTGCTCGTCTCGTGGTGCGCTTTCAGAGCTTCGCTTGCCCTTCGAGAGCGTGTGAAAGCGCGCGGCCATTCCGTGACGGAGTCGCCGCGCGCCCTGTTTTTGTCCTGCGCTCCGAGCAGGCGCCCTCAGGCATCGATCACTTTTCCTTTGACAGCTCGCTCAGGGGCGTATAAACGCCGGCACTCACTTCGCGCAACCGAGCGCGACGCGGGAGTGCGGTGGCGTAGCCACGCCTTGCACTTGTCTTCACCAGAGCGCCCATAGCTCAGCTGGATAGAGCATCGGCCTACGAAGCCGGGGGTCGGAAGTTCGAATCTTCCTGGGCGCGCCTGATCGGTCGTGTAAAAGGTCCTGAGCCTCTCATGGATGTCATGGATGACGGAGCGGATTTGCTCCTCTCCCCTGTGGCACAGCCGGAGGACCCAGCGAGCGTCGACGCGCTGTGGATGCGCGAGGCGCTCGCGGAGGCCGAGGCTGCGGCAGGTGCCGGTGACGTCCCCGTGGGGGCGCTCATCGTCGATGGGTCTGGGACGGTGCTCGCGCGCGGTCGAAACCGTCGCGAGATCGATCAGGATCCGACCGGTCACGCCGAGGTGGACGCGCTGCGGGCGGCGGCCAGACGGCTTGGTCATTGGCGGCTCGAAGGGGCGACGGTCTACGCGACGCTGGAGCCGTGTCCCATGTGCGCCGGCGCGCTCGTCAATGCCAGGATTGCGCGGCTCGTCTACGGCTGCCCGGACCCGAAGGCGGGAGCGGTCGACACGCTCTTCGCGATCGGGCGCGACAACCGGCTCAACCATCGCTTCGCGGTCACGTCGGGCGTGCTGGCAGACGAGTGCGCCGGCGTGCTCCGCGCGTTCTTCGCGAAGCTCCGGACCGCCGCGTCGAAGCGCTGACGGCCCGGCCCGCGCGTGCGGGCGTCAAGGCGCCGCCCAGGCGCCCCCCTCGTCCTCTCCCGATCTGTCCTCACCCGCCTCACCGCCGTCCTCGGAGGGCTGACGGGGCGCCAGATGAGGCGCAGGGGAGCCTCGCACCACGACCTCCTGGAGCCCCTTCTCCAGCTCCTCGTCGGAGATCCGATGGCGCCTGTGCGCAATCTGCATGAGCTTGCGCAGGTACCCGCTCCACGCAGCGGTGACCTCGCCGTTGGCATCGAAGTGCTGCACGCTCGGGTTTGGAAGGATCGAGGCGATGTACAGCGCCTGTCCGAGCGAGAGCTGCGCCGCCGACGCGTTGAAGTAGTGCCGCGCGGCGGCGCCGATGCCGTAGACCAGCGGCCCGAACTCCACCGCGTTCAGGTAGAGCTCCATGATCTGCTCCTTGGTGAGCTCCTGCTCCAGGTACATGGTGAGCAAGGTTTCCTGGAGCTTGCGCGCCACGCTCTTGGTCCGCTCGAGGTAGAGGTTCTTGGCGAGCTGCATGCTGACGGTGCTCGCCCCCCGCACGAACCTCCTCTTCCGGAGGTTCTCGCGGATCGAGTTCTTGATGGCTTCCTCGTCGAACCCGTGGTGCCGGTGGAAGGCGCCGTCCTCCGTGGTCAGCACGGAGACCTCCATGAAGCGGGAGATGTCCTCGTAGGGGACCCAATCGGCGGTCCCTGGCCCGGACTCGATGTCGACGCGCTTGCCCCCGGGCCCGTAAACCAGACGCCGGAACGCGCGCTTGAAGCGATCGACGCTGAGCTCCGGCGGCATCTCCGTCACGCGGCAGGTGTTGGAGACACCCCAGTCAAGCAAAAAATTCCGGTCGAGGTTCGCGGTATCGAACCGGAGCTTCCCTTCGATCCCGAACGAGCCGGCGAGCCTCATTCCGTGGAGCTTCGCCACGATCCCTTTGGGCACCGAATCCAGCATCGACTGGCAAGCCGTGAGGGGCACCTCGAAGGTACCGCGGACCCGGTGTGAGTTCCCGGCGTGCTCGTACTCGCCGCGCGCGATCAGCCTCAGCGCACCGAGGTCGACCTCGGCGTCCTCGGCGACGAGCTTGGACCCGTCGAGCTTGCCGTTCGCCTTCGCCCGCCATGCCAGGTCGAGGCCTGCGATGGGCTCGTCTGCCAGGGCCGCGCTCCGCAGAGAGAGGTTCTTCAGCCTTCCTTCACCGTCGACGCCGAGCGTCTGGCCGTCGGCCGAGAGGACGACCCGCGCGCGGCTGACGATCGACGTCCGCGCCACATCAAACAGGCCCATGTCCCCTTCATGGACGCCGAGGGTGGAGAGCCAGATCGGTCCGCCCTGCACGTCGGCGACGATCTCCTGCGGGGTCTCCTTCGCGTCGCTGAGCGGCACGCGAAGGCGAAAGGTGAGCGCTTGCTGGGCGTCGGCGCCGGCGGCCGCGATCGCGGCCTCTCCAGGCGAGAGCTCCACCACGAGCGAGCCAGCCTCGCGCCGCACGGCGAGGTGCCCTGGTCCCAGGTTAAGGTGATCGGCGTCGCGCCGGAGGCGCGCGGTGACACCTGCGACGTCGACCTTGGCGTCCTTGCCTAGCGCCAGATCGATGCCATGCGCGGCCCGCAGAAGGGCTTCTCGAACCGCAGCCCCTCGATTCCGCCCCGCATCGGCCCCGTCGCCGCGCTCGGCCGTCCTCGTCAGCTGTGCCGGATGGGTGCGCCCGCTCTGCTCAGGCACGACCTGAGGTTCAGGGGTCCCCTCCGGGAGCGCCACGTTGGCGTCGATGGAGTCGGCCGAGAGCTCGCTCACCTGGTATCGCCCCTGCTCCAGGGCGAGCACCAGCCGGCCGTGCCGGACCGAGAAGGCCGCCCGTCCCAGGGACAGGATCGCTTCGCGCGCAGCGATGGCTGTCCGCCCTCCCGCGCGCGACAGGTGCACGTTATCGGCCGAGAGGCTCTCCACGGGTGAGTCAGCCCGATCGGTCCAGACGAGCCGCAAGCCCTCCAGCTCGGTGCTACCGCCCCCCTCGCTCGTCGCGGTGCCGGGACGTCCTGCCGGTTGCCCCGCCCGCCAGGTCTCCAGCTCGTGGAGGATCGCCTCGCGCGGGCCGACGGCGGAGACCGTCCCCCCGCGCATCGTCACGCGCCGTCCCGAGACGCCCAGCGCGACGGCGACCTCCTCCAGGCGGATGGAGATGCTCG